>CAVSQI010000001.1:0-655356 GCA_963730085.1 uncultured Actinomycetota bacterium
CAAGCGCGTCGCCATCAAGGTGCTCCTCGAAGAGCTGGTCGCCAAGCAGGACGTCGTCACGCGCTTCTTCAACGAGGCCAAGGCGGTCAACGACATCGGCCACCTCAACATCGTCGACGTCGTCGACTTCGGCAAGACCACCGGCGACGCGCGGCGAAGAGGTCGTCT
Source organism: uncultured Actinomycetota bacterium (assembly GCA_963730085.1). Lineage (GTDB taxonomy): Bacteria > Actinomycetota > Actinomycetes > Streptosporangiales > Streptosporangiaceae > JAJYUU01. The sequence continues at coordinate 169 of CAVSQI010000001.1, forward strand.
ACTTCATCATGGAGTTCCTCGACGGCGAGGCGCTGTCGTCGCGCATCCGGCGCGCCGGCCTGCCGTTCAAGGACACGCTGCACATCATGGCGCAGTGCTGCTCGGCGCTCGCCGCGTCGCACGCCAAGGGCATCGTTCACCGCGACCTCAAGCCCGAGAACATCTTCCTCGTCGGCCGCGCGGCGCCGACAAGAACTTCGTCAAGATCCTCGACTTCGGCATCGCCAAGCTGACCGGCGACGGCGGCACGACGTCGCACAAGACGCGCACCGGCCTCGTCATCGGCACGCCCACCTACATGAGCCCCGAGCAGTGCGAGGGCAAAGGGCTCATCGACCATCGCTCCGACGTCTACTCGCTCGGCATCGTCATGTACGAGCTGCTCACCGGCGCGCGTGCCGTTCCCGGGCGAGGGCTTCGGCGAGGTGCTGGTCGCGCATCTGACGAAGCAGCCGGCGCACGCCGTCGACGGTGAATCCGAACCTGCCGCCGGCGATCGAGAGCATCGTGCTGCACGCGATCGAGAAGGATCGCAACCGGCGCTTCCAGAACATGAAGGAGTTCCTCGCGGCGGTGGAGAACCCCGAGGCGCACGCGGCGAGCTGGAGCGGGCTGCCCGACTACTCGTCGGCGACGACCGGCTCGCAGCGCGCCGACGATGCAGGCGATGCAGGCCTATCGCTCGCCGCCGAAGCAGGGGCGCACGCTCGCGCTCGACGCAGGCGCCGGCGACGCTGCCGGGCAGCCGCGGCCGACGACGCTCGAGGGCGCCGCCGCCGAGGTGACGCTGCCGCCGACGCGGCGGCCGCGCGACGGCGAGCCGCGCGCCGATCATCGCCGGCGTCGGCGCGCTGCTGGCGCTCGCCGGTGTCGGCGGCTATCTCGGGCTGGCGAAGAAGTCGGCGTCGTCAGGAGCTCGACGCTGGCGACGGGCGGGCCGCAGCCGCAAGCGACGCCGCGCCGCAGGCGACGCCGCCCGAGGAGATGGCGCCGACGCCGTCGCCGGCGCCGAGCGACGAGGTCATCGTCACGGTCACCAGCGACCCGTCGGGCGCCAAGGTCTATCGCGCCGACAAGTCCGACGCCGAGACGCAGCCGACGCCGATCACCTTCAAGCTCCATCGCGGCGATCCGCCGTTCGACGTCCAGCTGCGGCTGGAAGGCTACGCCGCCGCAGACGCGTACCATCACCAGCGACGAATCGGTCAAGCTGCTGGTGTCGCTGGCGAAGTCAGCCGCCGGTGGCGACCGGTGGCCGCCAGGCCGAAGCGGCCCGCAGGCCGAGCCCAAGGCGACCCGCCCACGCCGCACGGCGGCGCCGACCGCGCCGAAGCCGCCCACGTCGCCGAAGCGACCACGCGGCACACCGAAACGGCGCGGCCAAGCCGACCGAGTCGACCGAAGACAGCGCATCATCGGAGCCGGACGGAATGCATTTCAGCCGGATCTTGCATCAGTAGGCATCTAACCTTGAACAACTTGGCACTGCGGGTTACACTAAAGCGCTCGACTTATATGCCGCGGGTGTGACGGGATGTCGCTGATCGGCAAGAGCATCGGCAACTATCTGGTCAAGGCGAAGCTGGGCGAGGGCGGCATGGGCACCGTCTACCTCGGCGAGCACCCGCTCATCGGCAAGCAGGTCGCGCTCAAGGTGCTGCTCGAGGAGTTCTCGTCGAAGGAGGACATCGTCGCGCGCTTCTTCAACGAGGCGAAGGCGGTCAACGACATCGGCCACCCGAACATCGTCGACATCGTCGACTTCGGCAAGATGAAGAACGATTTCGGGCAGCGACATCGTCTACTTCATCATGGAGTTCCTCGACGGCGAAGCGCTCGCCGCGCGGCTCCGCCGCACCGGCCTCACGTTCAAAGAGACGATGCACGTCATGGAGCAGTGCTGCTCGGCGCTCGTCGGCGTCGCACGCCAAGGGCATCGTCCACCGCGACCTCAAGCCCGACAACATCTATCTCTGCCCGCGCGGCCGCGACAAGAACTTCGTCAAGCTGCTCGACTTCGGCATCGCCAAGCTGACCGGCGACGGCGGGCAGTCGCACAAGACGCGCACCGGCCTCGTCATCGGCACGCCGACGTACATGACCCCCGAGCAGTGCGAGGGCAAGGGGCTCATCGATCACCGCACCGACGTCTACTCGCTCGGCATCGTGATGTACGAGCTGCTCACCGGGCGCGTGCCGTTCCTCGGCGAGGGCTACGGCGAGATCCTGGTCGCGCACCTGACCAAGCAGCCGGAGCCGCCGTCGACGGTCAATCCCGACGTCACGCCGCAGATCGAAGCGATCGTGATGCACGCGATCGAGAAGGATCGCAACCGCCGCTTCCAGACGATGGACGAGTTCGCAGGCGCGCGATCGAGAATCCGGACGCGCACTACCGGCCTACCAGATGGCGGCACGGTGCCGTCGGCGTCGGCGTCGCACTCGGGCGGCACCATGATGCTGCCCGAAGGCAGCGCGCGGCTACGCGCGCCAGCCGACCGGCGCGCAGCGCCGATCACCGGCCAGCGCGGGCCGACGACGCAGACCGGCCCGACGCCGACGACGCTCTCGGGCGCCGCGTCGGAGACGATGAACGGCGAGGTCCCGCGCAAGAGCACGGCGCCGCTGTTCGCGGCCACTCGGCGGCGTGGTCGTGCCATCGGCGGCGTCGTCGGCGTCGTGGCGATGAGCAAGAAGGGCGACAGCGCGACGGCTCGCAGGGTGGCGACTGCCGCCGGCGGTCGTGCAGAAGGACGAGTCGCTGACGGTCACCGTCAACAGCGATCCGCTCGGCGCCAAGGTCACGCGCGGCGACACGATCGAGAGCGGCATGACGCCGTGGGAGATGAAGGTCAAGAAGGGCGCCGAGACCGTTCGACGTGCTCGTCAAGATGGACGGCTACACGACGCAGACGCGCCAGATCAACGACCGACCGCAGCTACGCGGTGCTGCGTGCCGCTCGAGAAGGTCGGAAGCGCCGCCGGTGCAGCAGGCGGTCAACACGCCGACGCCGGCCGACGAGACGGCGACGCCGGTCGGTCGACAAGCCGGCGAAGGACAAGCACCACCACCACTCGTCGTCGGGCACGCGTCGAAGGACAAGGGCGACACAGGCGCGGCGACAAGGCGGCGGGCGCAAGCCGGCGAGGCAAGCCGGCCGGCAAGGGCAAGGACGAAGGCGACGACATGAAGCTCCTGCAGCCGAAGTTCTAGCAGCTCGATCGCCTCAGCCCAGCACCCGCCGAGCCAGCTCCGCCCCAGCACCCGCTCGAAGAACCAATACGTCGACAGCAGCAGGAGCACGATGCTGCCGACGGTGCGCACGCGCGCCGACCAGGCCGTAGCGCGGCACCAGCCACAACAGCATCGGCGCCACCGCGGCAGACCACGCACAGCTGGCCCGAGCTCGACGCCGACGTTGAAGCTGACCAGCGACGGGACGACGCCGCGACGGCGGCAGCCCGATCTCCGCGCAGCACCGAGGCGAAGCCGAAGCCGTGGATGAGGCCGAAGCAGAACGTCAGCAGCCAGCGGTGCTCGCGGCTCGCGGCACCACCAGGTTCTCGACGGCGACGTAGGCGATCGACAGCGCGATCGCCGGCTCGACGAAGCGCGACGGCAGCCGCACCCAGCCGAGCCCGGCGGCGATGAGCGTGACCGAGTGCGCGACGGTGAAGGCGGTGACGACGCCGAGCGATGTAGCGCAGCCCGCGCGCGCAGCCCGCGCGCCGCTGGCGACGAGCAGCAGGCCGAACAGGAACGCCAGGTGGTCGTAGCCGGTGAAGATGTGCTCCATGCCGAGCACGAGGTAGTCGCGCAGGTGGTCGACGAGCGTGACCGGGCGGTCGAGCCGCAGCGTGCGCGCGGCGCCGCGAAAGACGTGCTGCCGCTCGGGCTGGCCGGGCAGCGTGACGCGCGCCAGCCCCTGGTGCATCGGATCGAGGTCGAAGAAGAGGTCGTACTCGACGGTGACGTCGGCGGCGGTGCGCTTGCAGCGTAGTCGATGCGCGTGACGGCGAAGAAGCCGTCGGACTTGTCGGCGAACGAGAGCGCGCGGCCGCCGGCGGACAGTCGGCCTCGCCGTTCTGGACGTGCACGTGGCTCGGCGACGTAGTCGAGCAGCGCGTCGCTGGCGCGCCGACCTCGGCGCGCGTCGACCGGCGCGATCGTTGTCGACGCCGATCGCTTCGTAGAGGTCGCGGTTGGCGATCTGCATCGTCACGCGCACGCGTGCGCGCGTCGACGGCGATCTCGACGTAGACTGAGGCTCGACGGTGTGCGCCGCGCCGGCGCGCGGCCGCGAGCGGCGACGCGAGCGAGCGCGACGACGGCGAAGCGCGAGCGCGGCTTAGTTGCGCATCGACGCGGCGCGCGTACTCCTGCGCGCGCTGCGACGATGATGCGCGGGTCGACGTCGAGGCGGATGCCGAGCACCTGCGTCACCAGGAAGTAGATGGCGCCGAGCGCCAGCATCAAGCGTGACGAACGCGCTCAGCGCGATGGCGCTGGCGATGCCGAGCCCGAAGATGCTCGCGCGTGGCCAGCACCAGCCGCGTGCCGGCCGAGCGCTCGCTCGCCACCATCGGCGTGAAGATCTGGATGACGTCGCTGTTGGCGCCGGCGACCCAGCAGGCGGCGCAGGAACGAAAACGGCGATCGCATAGCGCGCATCGTAGCCCATTCGGCCGCCTTGACGCACGCGACGACCGAGATTAGCTTATGCCCCGAGTCCGTATGCAGGTCGAAAAGCGCGATTATTACGAGGTTCTCGGCCTGCAGCGCGGCTGCGAAGGCGCCGAAATCAAGAAGGCTTACCGACGGTTGGCGATGGAGTACCATCCCGACCGCCACCCCGGTGACCACACCGCCGAGGAGCGCTTCAAGGAGCTGGCCGAGGCCTACCAGGTGCTGTCCGACCCGCGAGAAGCGCGAGCTCTACGATCAGTACGGCCACTCCGGGCCGCGCGGCGCCGGGCTTCGCAGGGCTTCTCGGGCATCGAGGACATCCTGTCGCAGTTCGCCGACTTCTTCGGCGGCGGCTTCGGCGGCTTCGGCGGCGGCGGCGGCAGCGCGGCCGCGCGTCGAGGCCGGGCGACGATCTGCAAGGAGCAGCTGACGATCACGCTGCGCGAGGCGGCGAAGGGCTGCCAGAAGCCGCTCGAGCTGACGCGCCTCGTGCACTGCGCGACGTGCAGCGGCTCGGGCGCGCAAGCCGGGCTCGCAGCCGACGCCGTGCGGCACCTGCGGCGGGCGCGGCCAGGTCGCGCACAACGCAGGGCATCTTCATGATCGCGACGACCTGCCCGACCTGCCGCGGGCGCGGGCGCGTCGTCAAGGACAAGTGCGCCGAGTGCAAGGGCGGCGGCGTCGAGCGCAAGCAAGGAGACGGTGGTCGTCAACGTGCCGCGCGGGCATCGACGACGGGCAGACGCTGCGCGTGCCGGGCAAGGGCATGGCCGGGCCCGACGGGCGGGCCGCCGGGCCACCTCTACGTGACCTTCCAGCGTCGAGCGCGACGCCGCAGTTCGAGCGCGACGGCGACGACCTCTACACCGAGGTGCCGCTGACGCTTCGCGCAGGCGACGCTGGGCGCGCGCGTCACGGTGCCGACGCTCGACGAGCCGGTGGAGCTCGACGTGGCGGCGGGCACGCAGCCGGGGACGATCCGCGTGCTGCGCGGGCGCGGCATGCCCAACGTGCACGGGCGCGGCGTCGGCGACCTGGCGGTGCGGCTGACGGTGGCGGTGCCGAAGAAGCTGACGGCGGAGCAGCGCGCGCTCGTCGAGCAGCTCGGCGAGCTGCTCGATCCGCCGAGCGCGACGGCGGCGCGCCGCAGCGACGAGGAAGAGTCGGGCTTCGGCTTCTTCCGGCGCAAGAAGAAGAAGCGCTAAAGCGGCGTTCAGTTGCGCAGCCGGCTGGGCGAAGAATCAATGCAACTGAACGTCGCCTTAGCGACGGTGGAGGAGGGGGCGATGCTGCGTCTCGGGCGGGCTGCACCGACGGTGGGCGTGCGCGACATGGCGCGGGCGCTGGGGTTCTACGAGTCGCTGCTCGGGCTCTCGCGCACGTTCGAGAACGGCGACCCGCTGAGCTTCGTGGTGCTCAAGCGCGACGCCGCCGAGCTGCACCTGCAGCTCGTGCCGGCAGAGTGGAAGCCGCCGGTGGAGCACAACGTGATGCATCTCCTCGTCGAGAGCGGCATCGAGGAGCTGTACGCGCGCTGCGAGGCGGCGCTCGACGCCCAGATCGTGAACGCGCTGCGCGACGCGCCGTGGGGCATGCGCACCTTCGTCGTCGCCGATCCCGACGGCAATCGCATCGACATCGGCCAGCCGCTGAAGTAGCGGCGGCGCCTATTTGTGTTTCACCGGCGCGGCGGCATCGCGCAGCGGCAGCGGCGGGACGGCGCCGTTGCCGTCGTACAGCCAGCTGTAGGCGAAGAAGCTCGCCAGCACGCGCTTGGTGTAGCCGCGCGTCTCGTCGTACGGGATGGCCTCGACGAACTCGTCGAGCGTCAGCGCCCGCGCGCTCGGGATCGCGCATCCACTTGTTGACCGCGCCTTCGCCCGCGTTGTAGCCGGCGATGGCCAGCGCCGCTGCGCCCGCCGTACGCGCCCCACAGCTGCCCGAGCTCGCGCGCGCCGATGGTCACGTTGATCGCCGGATCGCGCAGCGCCTGTGCCGTCGTGCGGCAGCCCCTGCGCGAAGCGCGCCGCCGGCGGCGCCGTCAGCTGCGTCAGGCCGATGGCGTTGGCGAACGACTCCATCAGCGGATCGAACGCCCGACTCCTCGCGCACGATGGCGAACTCGAGCGCCGCCGGCTGCCCGTTGAGCGCCGCGTTCTTCTCGATGAGCTCGCGATAGCCGCGCGGATAGCTGAGCAGCCAGCGCTTGCGATTGGCGCCCACCGGCCACTCGCGCTCGTACGCGGTCAGTAGGTTGCGCGGGATGAAGTGCGAGATCGCGTACTCGCCGGCGCGATCGTAGAGCACCGCCGCCAGCCACAACAGCTCCTCGCGCTCGGCGATCGGGCGTGATCGTGCCGCGCTTCTTCGGCACCTCGATGCCCGCCAGCGCCAGCTCACGCTTGGCCTCGGCGCCGAGCCCGAGCCGCGCCAGCTCGACGCCGCGACGGAACCCTGGCTCGCCGAAGAGCGGCCGCGCGCTGAACTTCCACGCGTCGTCGTCGCCGGCCGGCGCATCGCTTCAGCTCGACGACGAGCGCATCGGCGCGCGCCGGCCACTTCTCGTGCAGCCGATTGAGCGACTGCAGCGCGTAGTACGACAGCGGATACTCCCTCGCCGCGCGCGCGAAGAAATGGCGGCAGCAACAGCGAGCGCCGTATCGTGGCCGTCGTGGCCGCGGTGCTGCTCAGCCCTGGCGGCCGTCGCCGTCTGGGCGGCGGTGCGCCCCGGCAGCTACGGCGGTTCCAAGGACGGCTGCATCACTGTGACGGTGCCCAGCAGTACGGGCGGCGGCCTGCTCCATCAGTGCGGTCAGTCGGCCAGGGCGACCTGCCAGCGCGCGTACGCCGGGACAGACAGATTGTCCGCGCTGACTCGCCCGCAGTGCCGCCTGGCCGGGATCGCGCCCTCCCGTTAGCTAGCTCAGCAGCACGTCGGCGTCGAAGCAGCGTCCGGTCGCCGGTGTGGCACGCTCCATCGGTCTGGTCGACCCGGACTAGCACTGTGTCGCCGTCGCAGTCGAGCGCGACCGAGACAACTCGCTGCAGGTGCCCGGATGTCTCGCCCTTGACCCAGTACTCCTGCCGGTCCGCGACCAGTACGTGCACCGTCCGGTTGTGAGGGTCCGGTGCAGGGCCTCGTCGTCCATCCAGCCGAGCATCAGCACCTCGGCCGTGTCGTGCTGCTGCGCGATGGCGGCGATCAGGCCATCGTCGTTCCGCTTCAGCCGCGCGGCGATCTTCGGGTCGAGCCCGGACGCTGCGGCGTCAATTCGCATTCCGAACCTCCATCGCCGTGACCGGGCCGGACAAGATGCCCGGCGGCGGCCAGTTCACGCTTCACGGCCCCGATGCTCAGCTCGCCGAAGTGGAACAGGCTGGCCGCGAGCACGGCATCGGCCCCTGCCTCGACGGCGGCCGCGAAATGACTGGCTGCTCCGGCGCCACCACTCGCAATCACGGGAACGGAGACAGCTTGGCGGACTGCCGCTATCAGCGCGAGGTCGAATCCGGCCTTGGTGCCGTCGGCGTCGACGGAGTTCAGCAGGATCTCTCCGGCGCCGAACTCGGCGGCGAGCGCAGCCCAGCCGACGGCGTCGATGCCGGTACCGCGGCGTCCGCCGTGCGTCGTAACCTCGAAGCCAGACGCCGTGACCGGCGACCGGCGGGCGTCCACGGACAACACGACGCACTGCGCGCCGAACCGCTGCGCGGCCTCGCGGAGCAACTCCGGCCGGGCCACCGCTGCAGTGTTGAGAGCGACTTTGTCGGCACCGGCCCGCAGCAACCGATTGACGTCTTCGGTGCTGCGCACTCCCCCGCCGACTGTGAGCGGGATAAACACCTGGTCAGCGGTGCGCCGGACCACGTCGTACGTGGTCTCGCGGTTGTCACTGGAGGCGGTGATGTCCAGGAACGTGAGCTCGTCAGCGCCCTCGCGATCGTAGGTGGCCGCCAGCTCCACGGGGTCACCCGCATCGCGCAAGTCGGCAAAGTTGACGCCCTTGACTACCCGGCCGCCATCGACGTCGAGACACGGCTATAACCCGGACCGCGACTGTCATAGCACGTCAGCCCCCGACGGCGCGCCGCCGGGCGAACCGGAGCCCGCGCCCGGCTTGTACGCCACAGCCTCGACCTCGACCAGCATCCGCGGGTCGACGAGCGCGCCTATTCCGATCATGGACGAAGCGGGCATGACACCTCCGAACGCCTCGCCGTGCGCACGGCCGACCTCCTGCCAGCGGCCGATGTCGGTCACGTACACCCGCGTCCGTACTACATCCGCGAGTGATGCGCCGAGCGCGACTAGCGCCGACTCAACGTTGGCGATCGCCTGCGCGGTCTGTGCGTACGCGTCGTCTGGGTGCACGAACTCCGCCCCGGCGATCGACGTGCAGCCCGACACGAAGATGAAGTCGCCGGCGGCCACGGCCCGGCTGTAGCCGACTACCGGTTCCCAGACCGCACCACTGCCGACCCGCCGCGTTGGGGATACTGCTCCGTCGGTCTGCCTTGGTCTTGATGGCGTTCTTCCTCGTACTCGGGCATAGGCCCCAGCGTAAGGTCTGACCCCGCGAACGCATCTCTGAGTACTTCTGTCCCTTCCTTGTCACTTGATGGCACCGCTCGGCCGCTTCATCAAGGAAGTTTCGGCGTTCGCCCCTAGATCGGGCCACGATGCCGTCGACAAACGCCGCTGCTTTGTCCGACGATGCGCGTTAATTCACGATACTGCCGAGGCGAAAGGTCACCAGAAGTGACTACGTTTGACTGCTGTGGCGCGCGTTACTGGTAGCGAGACTGTAAGTGTGAAGATAAACGCACTCGCAGCCAGTACGGGAGAGGCCATGAGTAGCAAGCCAGTACTATGCGACGTCTGCCATGAGCCGATCACACCGTTTGGCGGAGTCGCCATCACCATCAAGACTGAGCCGGTACGGGACGCAGCGCTCTACAGCGAGGGTTTTTGCAGCACAGATTTCATAGTCCTGTGCCGGACTGGGTTATCACACCGACGACGAATTTCTGAGCGCTGGATATCTGCCGCCTGAGTGGGTCCCCAGCATGCTCCGAGCTTCAACCTTGCCCCCGAGGCTTGAGGAAGCTTCTGCTGAGTTCGTCTGCTCCGCTAGCTCTACCTAGCAAACCACCTTGGCTTCATCAGGAATGGCTCGCACTCGCTACCGATGACACCGTTGTCTCGCAAGAAGGCGTTGCGCTCTTCGACCCGGCGTGCAGCCCGACACGAAGATGAAGTCGCCGGCGGCCACCGCCCGCTATCGCCAACTACCGGTTCCCAGACCGCGCCGCTGCTCACCCCGGCGCGTCGTCGGACCCCCCGTCACCGGGCTACCGCCGCGAGCGCCTCGGGCAGCGTGAACGCGCCCGCGTACAGGGCCTTGCCCACGATCGCGCCCTCGACGCCGACCGACACCAGGCTCGCGATCGCGTGCAGGTCGGCGAGGCTCGCAACGCCGCCGCTCGCGACGACAGGCTTGTCCGTCCGCGCGCAGACGCGCCGCAGCAAGTGCAAGTTGGGTCCGCGCATCATGCCATCCTTGTCGATGTCGGTGACGACGTAGCGCGAGCAGCCTGCGGCTTCCAGCCGGTCGAGGGCGTCGGCTAGTTCGCCGCCGTCGGTGGTCCAGCCTCGCGCAGACAGCCGGGTGCCGCGGACATCGAGGCCGACCGCGATCCGATCCCTGTGCTGGGCGATGACCTCGGCCGACCCAGTCTGGGTCCTCAAGGGCCGCCGTGCCGATCACGACCCGTGTACATCCGGTTTCCAGCGCAGCCTTCAGCGCCGCGTCGTCGCGGATGCCACCTGACAATTCGACCTTGACGTCGAGCCTGCCGATCAGGTCTGCGAGCTGGGGAGAGTTCGAGCCGCGGCCGAAGGCGGCGTCGAGGTCGACCAGGTGAATCCAGCTCGCACCGGCTTCCTGCCAGGCGAGCGCGGCATCAATCGGGTCGCCGTAGCTCGTCTCGGTCCCGGCAGCGCCTTGCACGAGCCGCACCGCCTGGCCGCCGGCGACGTCTACGGCGGGCAGCAGCTCAAGTGTCGAAGTCAACGCAGGGTCTCCAGCCAGTTGGCCAGCAAGGCAGCGCCAGCGTCCGCCGACTTCTCGGGGTGGAACTGGGTCGCCATGAGCGGGCCGTCCTCCACAAGCGCTACGAAATCCTCGCCGTGTGTGGTCCAGCCGATGACGGGCGGCCGCTCGCCCGGGCGCTCCGGGGGTTGCGTAGCGGCGTAGGAGTGGACGAAGTAGAACATCGCATCCGCGCCGATGCCCGCGAGCAGACAAGACTCAGAGGTTGGAGCGACCACGTTCCAGCCCATGTGTGGCAGGACGGGAGCGGAGAGTTTACGGACCACGCCCCGCCAGCAGCCGACCCCGGTCGCGGTGTCCCCGTGCTCGGCCCCGGCCTCGAACAGGATCTGCATGCCGACGCAGATGCCGAGCACGGGCCGGGCGCCTACGAGCCGTTTGGCGATCACGTGATCGCCGCCGATATCTCGCAATCCGGCCATACACGCGGCGAACGCCCCGACGCCGGGGACGACGAGCCCGTCCGCGCGCAGTGCGGCGTCGGAGTCGGCGCTGATCTCGGCGTCGGCCCCGGCCCGCTGTAGCGCGCGCTGCGCGGACCGCAGGTTGCCTGACCCGTAGTCGAGCACGACGACGTGCGGCCGGCGGCTAGTCACGGCTGCTCTCCGTCCATGAAGCCAGGCTATCGACCGAGACCTGTGGATTCGGACGGAGCAGCGCTGGAGCGCCGTTCGCTAGGCCGCTCCAGCGGTTTCGGGTGCACCCCTCGCGTGACCTAGTGACGTCCCGAGTACCGTGCGACTGTGACGAGCCCGCGATGCCAGGAGACGGCATGGACATCACTCAGCTGATCCTGGACGACCATCACGAGCAGCGGCGCCGCTTCGCGATTCTCGAGCAGATCGACTCGGCCGACGTCCGGTCGCTCGACGAGATCTGGCAGCGGCTGGCCATATTCCTCGAAGTTCACGCGGCTGCCGAAGAAGCGATTTTCTACCCTGAACTGCTCAAGCTGGCCATCGGACCGACGCCGGTTGGTACCGCCGAACCGGAAACCATAGACGCTATTCACGATCACAACGAGATCCGTGACGCCATCGCCGCAGTCGTTGGCCTTCAGGTGGGCAGTCAGCCCTGGCGGGACGCGGTCGCGGGCGTGAACCGCGCCAACGGCGACCACATGGCGGAGGAAGAGCGCGAGGGCTTGACCGATTTCCGCCGCAGGGTGAGCCTCGCGGAGCGGCACTCGCTCGCCGTCGCGTTCGCTGCCTTCGAGGCGCGCAACTTCGCCGGCGTCAAGCCGGTCGATCAGGACCCGGAGACCTACGTGCGCCAGCAGGAGGAAGCAGCCAGGGCGAGGACCGGGCCTGGCTCACTCGGCATCGGCGACCTCAAGGGCGGCAGCTGAGCGTCCCGAGGGCCTTTACCTAAGGCTCCTCCCGTGGGCAGGCCGCGTGATCATTTCCCCGGGCACTAACCGCAACCAACCGGCTTGACCCTCACGCGGCGTGAGGCTGCACAGTAGGCCGTGTGGAGGAGTACACCGTCGGCGAGGTCGCTCGGCTGTCGCGCGTCTCTGTCCGGACCCTGCATCACTACGACGAGATCGGGCTGCTGGTCCCGAGCGGTCGCAGCCCGGGCGGTTACCGGTTGTACTCGGCAAGCGACCTGCGGCGGCTCCAGCAGATCCTGCTTTACCGGGAACTCGAGTTCGGCCTGGACGAGATCGCCGGAATGCTCGCCGATCCGGACGCCGACACCGACGACCACCTGCGCCGTCAGCATCGGCTGATGCGGGCGCGCCGTGACCGCGTCATCGCGCTCCTCGGCGCGATCGAGAAGGAAATGGAGGCTAGGAAGATGGGCATGGCGCTCACGCCGGAGGAGCAGTTCGAGCTCTTCGGCACCGACAAGATGGATGAGGTCACGGCCGAAGCCGAGGAGCGGTGGGGCAACACGGACGCCTGGCGCGAATCGCGGCGCCGGACGGCGGCCTACACGAAGGAAGACTGGGTCACGATCAAGGCCGAGGCAGACGCGAACATCGCCGGATTCGCGGACGCCATCCGCGCCGGCGAGCCGCCTACGGGGACCGGCGGCGATGGATCTCGCCGAAGAGCACCGACAGCACCTCAGCCGCTGGTTCTACGACTGCGGGTACGACATGCACCGCGGACTCGCCGAGCTGTACATTTCCGATCCGCGATACATGGCCAGCTACGACGAGATCGAGCCAGGCTTCTCGCAGTACGTGCACGACGCGATCATGGCGAACGCCGACCGGCACGGCTGACGATCGGCAGTATAGGCAGCGCTAGATCCACCATCCTCGGTTGCGCATGCCGGTGCGCCGGGTCAGAAACTCGTGCACACTCAGCATCTTGAGACCTTGGCCCCGCCCCAGGAACAAGCCAATCAGCAGGAACGCAACGCCGACAAGGACCCAACGCCCGTTCCCGGTGTCGGCGTAGTGGAGGATTCCAAACGACCAGCCGAGCGCCACGATGTCAAACGTGATGATCAACCCCAAGAGCCAGCCCGGGGCCCAGGCTTTAGCCGCCATTCCGACCAAAAGGCCTATCGCAAGCCAGTACGTCCCGGTACCGACAGCTGAGGCCGCGCCGTGGGGAGTGGCAGCCGCGACCGCTACCAGAGCGTGCATCATTGCCACAACGTCCCATAGGCGGTCTTAACCAGCAAGAATGACACGCCATCGGCTAAAACACACCGGCGGCGAGCTAGAGGACGCCCTTGGTGCTCGGCACCGCCCCGCCGGACCGCGGATCGGGGGCGGCCGCCACTCGCAGCGCCCGCGCGAACGCCTTGAACTGGGCTTCCACAATGTGATGCGGATTACGGCCGCGCAGCACGTCGATATGGACGCAGATGCCGGCGGCATGGCCGACCGTCTCAAAGAAGTGCCTGGTCAGCGTCGTGTCGTAGGTGCCGATCAGCGGCGCCAGGCCGTCCGGCTCGATGTGCACGACGTACGGCCGGCCCGACAGGTCCACCGCGGCGCGCACGAGCGTCTCGTCGAGCGGAACGAGCGCGTCGCCGAACCGGCTGATCCCGAGCTTCTCGCCCAGGGCCTCGCGCAGCGCCTGCCCGAGCGCGATCGCCGTGTCCTCTACCGTGTGATGGGCGTCCACCTCGATGTCGCCGCGCGTCTGCACGGTGAGGTCGAGCGAGCCCATGCCGCCGAGCTGGGCCAGCATGTGATCGAAGAACGGCACACCGGTCTCGGCCCGGCCGACACCGGCGCCGTCCAGGCTCAGCTCGACCAGGACCTGCGTTTCGCCCGGTGACTCGCCCGATGCGCGCGGTGCGGGTCATGGCAGCACCATCCTGCCCCGCCGACGAGCAGCCTTCAATTCCAGCAGGAACGTGGCCGTTTCGCTCGCGGTGCCGAACCGTGACGCGCAGCCAGTGGGGCGGGCCAGTTTCCCTGATCAGGACGCCGCGATCGAGCAGCGACTGCCAGACAGCGTGCCGGTCGGCGAACCGGCCGAAGAGCACAAAGTTCGTGTCCGAGTCCGCGGCCTGCAGCCCGAGCGCGCGCAGGTCGCGGACGAGTCGGTCGCGCTCGGCGCGAATCGTCGCGACCGTGGACAGCAGCTCAGCGGAGTGATGCAGCGCGGTGCGCGCGACGGCCTGGGTGATGGCCGACAGGTGATAGGGAAGCCGAACAAGCAGTAGCGCATCCACCGACCGCCGGGTCCGCGGCCAGGTAGCCGAGCCGGGCCCCGGCCAGGGCGAACGCCTTCGACATCGTGCGGACGACGACCAGCCGCGGAAACCGCGGCAGCAGCGATAGCGCGGTCGCCGCCGGGTTGCGGGCGAACTCCGCGTAGGCCTCGTCCACCACGACCATGCCAGGTGCCGCTCCGCATACGGTCTCGATCACGTCGAGAGGTGTCGCGGAGCCGGTCGGATTGTTCGGCGAGGTGAGGAACACTACGTCTGGCTGGTGCCGCCGGACCTCCGCGGCGGCGTGCTCGGCGTCGAGGCCGAAGTCGCTCGTCCCGCTCCGCAGCGATCCACCGGGTTCCGGTCGTCTGGGCGATCAGCGGGTGCATCGAGTACGACGGCTCGAAGCCCAGCGCGCTGCGACCAGGGCCGCCGAACGCCTGCAGCAGCTGCTGGATGATCTCGTTCGACCCGTTCGCAGCCCAGGTGTTCGCCGCTGTCAGCCCGTGACCGAGGTAGCCCGCCAGCGCCTCCGCAGTTCGATGGCGTCCCGGTCGGGATAACGGTTCAGGCCGCCGCGACGGCCGCGACCGCGCTGGCGATGTCGGCGACGACCGGCGCGACGGCGGATACGGATTCTCGTTGGTGTTCAGCCGGACTGGCACGTCGAGCTGAGGTGCACCATAGGGTCGGCGCCCGGCCAGGTCGGCGCGGATCGGCAGGTCGCGGGCGACGGCCACGGCGTCCGCGCCCGTCACGGCTGATCCCCGTTCGCCGGTACCCGGACCCGCACCGCCTGCACGTGCGCGTCCAGATCCTCGGCGCCACCAAGGGCGTCGATGAACGGCGCGACGGCGGTCAGGGCCGCCTCGTCGCACTCCACGACGTGCACGCCGCGCAGGAACGTGAGCACCGACAGACCACCGGTATAGCGGGCGGTGCCGCCCGTTGGCAGCACGTGATTCGAGCCCGCGAGGTAGTCGCCGAGCGACACCGGAGCCCACGGCCCCACGAAGATGGCACCCGCGTTGCGCACTCGCCGAGCCAGGATCGCGGCGTCTCTGGCCTGTATCTCCAGGTGCTCGGGCGCCCAGGCATCGGCGACCGCGAGCGCCGCGGTCGCGTCGTCGACCAGGACACAGGCCGACTGCCCGGCCAGCGCTGCCTGTACGCGCTCGGAGTGTCGCGCCTTTGGCGCCACGGTGGCGAGCTCGGCGTCTACTCGATCGGCGAGCCCGGCGCTGGTCGAGATCAGCAGGCATGCGGCCAGCGGGTCGTGCTCAGCCTGCGCGACCAGGTCAGCAGTGACGAAGCTGACATTCGCGCCGTCGTCGGCGATGATGGCGATCTCGGTCGGCCCGGCCTCGGCGTCAATGGCAACCCGCTCGCGCAGCAATCGCTTGGCGGCGGCCACATAGACGTTGCCCGGTCCGGAGATGACGTCGACCGGAGGGCACTCGTCGGTGCCGTACCCGAGCATGGCGATGGCCTGCGCGCCACCCGCCGCGTGCACCTCGGTAATGCCCAGCAGCGCGCACGCAGCCAGGACGGCTGGGTGCGGCAGGCCACCGTGGTCGGCCTGCGGTGGCGAGGCGACGACGATCTCGTCGACGCCCGCGACCTGGGCCGGGATGACGTTCATGAGGACCGATGACGGATAGGCGACGAGGCCGCCGGGCACGTAGACGCCGGCCCGGCGAACGGGCAGATGCCGCTCGGTGACGGTCGAGCCGGTGGCCACCGCTGTCCACGTCTCCGTCGGCAGCTGTGCTCGGTGCACGAGCCGGGCCCGCCGTGCCGCCTCGGTCAGCGCCGACCTGACCGCGGGATCCAGCCCGGCGAGCGCGTCGGTCAGCGCTGCTGTCGGCACCCTCGTGCTGTCGAGGTCGACGCCGTCGAATGTGCGCGTGTACTCGCGGACCGCAGCGCCACCGCGGTCCCGGACGTCGGCGCAAATCGGCCGCACGGCCTCGATCGCCGCGCTGACATCCAGCGCGGCTCGTGGCAGCAACGCGGCAAGCTCGGCCGGAGCCATCGCGGCTGGCTGGCGGCCGCGCAGATCGATGCGGGTCAGCACGCCGCTACTCCACGATCTTGCTGATCGGGATCTCCAGGATGTCGCGGCCGCCGGCCGCCTTGAGCGCCGGAATGAGCGTATTGACGCCGCGCTTGGGCACGACTGCCTCGACAGCGTGCATGTCGCCGCGGGCCAGTGACGTGATCGTGGGCGAGGACATGGCCGGCAAGATCCCGGTGACGGCGGCGAGGTCGGCGGCGCTGACGTTGAGCTTCAGCAGCACGCTGCCGCGTGCCTGGATCGCACCACGAAGCAGCAGGGCCACGTCCTCCATCGCCTCGCGCTTGACCGCGTCGGCGTAGGCGCCGTGATTGGCGATCAGCTCCGTGTAGCTGGTCAGCAGCGTGTCGAGGATGCGCAGGCCGTTGCGGTGCAGCGATGCACCGGTCTCGGTGAGGTCGACGATCGCGTCCACGATGTCGGGCACCTTTGCCTCCGTCGCGCCGTAGGACGGAATCACGACGGCCTTGACGCCGAGCGCTTCCAGGTACCGTCGCGTCAGCGCGGGGAACTCGGTCGAGATCCTGACTCCTTCCGGCATGTCCGCGGCCGTCTGCCAGGGCACAGTCGCGGGCACGGCGAGGACCACCCGAACCGGCTCCGATGTCGACTTGGAGTACTGGAGTTCGCCGAGGGACGCCACGTCTGCGCCCGTCTCGGTAATCCAGTCGCGACCGGTGATGCCGAAGTCGAACAGGCCCTGCTCCACGTACGCCGGGATCTCCTGAGGCCGCAGGAAGCGAACGCGCTCGATTCGCGGGTCGTCGATGCTCGCGTGGTAGTCGCGATCCGATGATCGCCGAACCGTCAGGTCGGCGGCGTCGAACAAGTCGAGGGTCGCTCGCTCGAGCGAGCCCTTCGGTACGACCAGCGAAAGCAATGCGCAGCCCTTTCCAAGCACGGATCCCCGCGGGAGTCCCCGGCCCAGACTACCGTGGCTGCAACGGCCCACCCTGAGCAGTACGTGCTGGCAGGCGGCGTGACAAGCACCTACGCATGGACGAGAGGAAGCCGCAGTTGCGGAGCCAGCTGCCGGATCTAGCGCTCAAGATGGAGCGCAACCTGGTCGAGCACGCAAGCTACCTTCATCATGGAATGCCCGGAATGACCGTGCGGCAAGAGACCGACCTGCTGATCGCCGATAGCGGGCTGAACGACGACACGTTCAATTTCGTCGGGTCGGCGGCGTTCACATCGGCGACGGCCGCCGGCCGGATCACCGCGACAACGCGCGAGCTAACGCCCACCGGGCGGCCGTTCACCTGGCGGGTCGGCCCGGCATCAACGCCAGCTAACCTCGCTACGCTTCTGACTGCCGCCGGCCTGCCGGCCACGGCCATCGAACCTGCAATGTGGGCTCGCCTGGGCCGGCTCCCGCCGGTCACGCCGCCAGCGGGACTCGACGTGGTCGTAGTACGCACACCGGCCGAGCTCAGGATCTGGTCGTGGCTGCTGGCCGCAAACTGGGATCCGCCAGCGCAGACGGTCGTCGGGTTCTACGAAGTCACGGCTGAGCGAGCGCTGGCAACGGTATGTCCGGCCCGCTACCTCGTCGGGTTCAGCGGCGGGCGCCCTGTGTGCTCGGCTGAGGTCTTCCTGCAGGCCGGCGTCGCCGGTTTGTACAACATCTCCACCCTCGCGAGCCATCAGCGGCGCGGACTCGGCACGGCCATGACTACCGCGGCGATGGCGATGGCGCGGGACCTCGGCGCGCGGGTGGCCGTCTTGCAGGCTTCCGAGCAGGGCGAACCGGTCTACCGGCGGCTGGGCTTCCGCGTTTTCGGACACGTCAGCGAGCACGCGTTCATGCTGTAGCGCGGCAGGTCGACCGCCGCCAGGCGGGGCTAGCCTGGAGCGGTGGGTGACCTATCGCAAGCCCGCGCGTTCGCGCTGTCGCTCCCAGGTGCCAGCGAAGAACCGCACTTCGACATGACCTCGTTCCGCGTCGGCCGAAAGATCTTCGCGACCGCAACCGCCGACGAGACCTGGCTGCACGTCTTCGTCGACGAGAGCGAGATCGCCGCGACGGTCGATGAGGCAGCCGGGGCTCCCGGGCCGGGCGCGTTCGAGCCGCTGCTCTGGGGCCAGCGAGTCCGCGGCCTGCGTGTCCGGCTCGCGGCGGCCCCCGAGGACCGAGTGCGCGAGCTGATAGCGGATGCGTGGCGCCGCAGAGCGAGCAAGCGGCTAATGGCCGAGTTCGACGCGACAAGCGAGGCGTGATGACGTACGCGACGGACCCGCGCGTGGATGCGTACATCGAGGCGCTGCCAGACTGGCAGCAAGCGGTGTGCCGGGAGTTGCGCGACCTCATACATGCCGCCGATCCCGCGGTTGCAGAGACGATCAAGCGCGGGCGTCAGCCGTATTTCGTGCTGGACGGCAACGTCTGCGCCCTGCTCGTGGCCAAGGACCACGTGAACCTGTTCCTGTACGACGGCGCGATCGTGCCTGACCCGGCCGGGATCATCACCGGTGGTCATGCAAACGAGACGGCGCGGACGATGGCGGTACGGCAAGGCGAGCGGATCAACAGTCGAGCGCTCACGGCCATGCTCCGCCAGATCATCGCGAACAACAGGGCAGGCGGCTGGCGCAAGATCAAGGCCGATCGAGGCTAGCCGAGCGCGGCATGTGGACCGTAATGTCGAGACCGCCTTCGGTGCGATTGGTCACCTTGAGTGCCCCGCCATGTGCGGCGCTCACTGACCTGACGATCGACAGGCCGAGACCGAACCCGCCGCCATCGCCCGTCCGCCCAGCCTGCCGGTAAAACGGCTCTGCCAGCCTTCCGACCGCCGCATCGGGGATGAACTCGCCGCTATTGGCGATACGCAGGAAGGCCTCGCCGTCCTCGGTGCCAGTGCTCAGCCGTATCCAC
Source organism: uncultured Actinomycetota bacterium (assembly GCA_963730085.1). Lineage (GTDB taxonomy): Bacteria > Actinomycetota > Actinomycetes > Streptosporangiales > Streptosporangiaceae > JAJYUU01. Next base: position 19,551 of record CAVSQI010000001.1, read on the forward strand.
CCGGCCGAGACGTTGTGCCGGACAGCGTTTTCTACCAGGTTCCATACCAGGCGCCCGACCAGGTGTTCGTCACCGCAGGTCCGGGCCGGCTCCAGGTACGCCGTCAACCTCAGATCGCGATCCCGGATACCGTCAGCCGCCTGCTCGAGTGCATCCTCGGCGAGCGCCATCAGATCAAGTTCCTCGGCCTTATACCTCCCCTGGTCGCTAACTGACAGCGTCAGCAGCGCGTCGACCATCCGCTGAGCATGCTCGGTCGACCTGCGCACGCGCACCGCCATGTCTTCGAGCTGACGCTGCGTGCGGCCTGGCTTTGCCAGTGTGACGTCGATTGCGGTCCGCATCGCCGCCAGCGGCGTGCGCAGCTCGTGCGATGCGTTGGCGACGAATTGCCGCTGCGCTGCGAACGCCCGGTCCAGGCGGTCGAGCATCTCGTCGAAGGTGTCCGCCAGCTCGCGCAGCTCGTCGCGAGGCCCGGACAGGGCGAGACGCTCGCCGAGGTGTTCCTCGGACGCACGCCTGGCCGTCTCCGTGATGGAGCGCACCGGCGACAGCGCGCGCCGCGCAATGACCCAACCCATGCCACCCGAGGCCACCGTTGTGATGCCGAGTCCGACTAGCGAGTAGGTCAGCAAGCTGCTCAGGGCTCGGCTGCGCTGATCGCGCGAGCCGACGCCGAGGCCGGCCGCGAAGGCCCGGACGCACTGATCGGTGAGCGCTTTGTCGCCTCGAGCCTTGCCGGCACAGGTCCGCGTCACGTTAAGTTGCTGCTGCTTGTCCAAGTGCGGGCGCTCTTCGTATGCGGCAAGCTCGCGTCGACAAGTCCGTAGGTGAGGCCGAGCAGTGCAGACCCGGCGATCAAGAAAAGCGCCGCGAATGTCAGCGTCAACCGCGGGCCGACCCGCTGCGGGACGAACCTGTGGGCCATTCTCGCCAGACGGCCGACTCCGTCGCCGCCACGCTGGCTGCGCCAGGGGCTCCTGTTGCTCCGTCCCGCGCTGCTCGGCTTTCCGGGATTCGGTGCGCCTTCTGGTCCCGTCACGGCAGTCGGTACCCGCTGCCCACGACCGTCTCGATCGGGTCAGGTTCGCCGAGCTTGCTGCGCAGCCGCCCAACCGTCACCGTGACGGTCCGCGTGAAAGGGTCGGCATTCTCGTCCCACACGCGCTCGAGCAGGTCCTCGGCGCTAACCACTGCACCGTCGGCGACCAGCAATTCCTCCAGCACCGCGCATTCCTTGCGGCTGAGCGGCACGGGTCGCCCGGCCCGGCTGACCCGCCGCCTGGCTCGGTCGAGCACGATATCGCCGCGGACGACTATGGGCGGTGGCGCGGGCTCGCGCCGCGCGAGCGTCCGCACCCGAGCCACCAGCTCTGCGAAGGCGAACGGCTTGATCAAGTAGTCATCCGCGCCCAGCATCAGGCCGTCGACCCGGTCGGCGACCGTACCGGCAGCCGTGAGCATGAGGATGCGCGCCCGGCGGGCGCCGGCGCCGACCAGCGTGGCGCAGACCGCGTCCCCGTGGATCCGCGGCAGGTCACGGTCCAAGACGACGACGTCGTACTGCGTCATGACGGCTTTCTCTAGCGCGGTTGAGCCGTCGCGGGCAACGTCCACGCCAATGCCCTGATCGCGCAGTCCGTCTGCGATGTCGTTCGCCAGCTCGACGTGGTCTTCCACTACGAGTACCCGCATGCTGTCATCCTGCCGTGCCGCAGGTCACAGCGGCATCACAGCGCATCGCCCGGCGCCGCCGGGAGGCGCTGGCTGACATGCCAAAAAGCCGACGACCGAAGTGTGCATCCGACCCCAATGCCCGGCTGGCCGTGACGCCAGCGTGACCTCCAGCTCGGTAGGACTGGCATGGCTCGGCGCGCGCCGAGCCCTGAGGAGGTCACAGTGACACGACACCAACGGCAGGCAGCTTCGGTTGCTGGCCTAGCGCTAGCCGCCGTGGTCACCGCGTGCTCTGGCGGCATCAGCGGCAGCGGCTCTGGCAGCTCGCCGGTGGCGAGCCTGGCCACCGGTAGTCACACCACTCACGCGCCGACGGCGCAGTTCACGGTGGAGCAGTCGGATCTAGACATGATTCACTTCGCCCGGTGCATGCGCAGCCACGGTGTGGCGATGTCGGATCCGTTCCACCGCCCCGGCCACTCCGGGCTGAGCATAGATATGCCGACACAAGATGCGGCTACACGGCCTGCGTACGCGGCGTGCGCGCACTACATCCAGCCGATCATCCAGGCCAAGGCGGCAGGTGGCCCGCCATTGGCATCGGCCGAGCTTGCGGCGCTTACTAGCTACGCCGAGTGCATGCGGGCGCATGACATCGGCATGCTTGATCCGGGGTCCTACGGTCAGCTCAATTTGGGCACAGTTCCTGGCATCACGAGTGACTTCGGCCGGTACTCGCCGCAGTTCCGCGCCGCCGACACCGCGTGCCGACACCTCCTGCCACGCGGCGTGAACGACAACGGGACCGGACCGTGATGGTCAGGCGACCGGTCCTGGCGGCTGGTCTAGTCGGCGCCGCCGCCGTCGGCGCGGCCGCAACAGTGAGCCTCGCCGGCGGTCAGGCGAGCTCAGCGGCACCGCCACTACCGCGGCTCACGACCGCCACGGTGACCCAGACCACGCTGAGCGAGTCAGCACTGGCGGCGGGCACGCTGGGTGACGGTGCCAGCGCTCCCGTGGTCAACGCGCTGACCGGGACGTATACCTGGTTGCCCGCACCCGCCGCGACGATCCGGCCCGGCCAAGTCCTGTACCGGATCGATAATCAGCCGGTCGTTCTGCTCCGGGGCAGCGTGCCGGCCTGGCGTTCCTTCGAGCTTGGCATGACGAGCGGACCTGACGTACGGCAGCTGTCGGCCGCGCTCATCGCCGAGCACTTCGCGGCCGGTCTGTTGACCGCGGCCACCGACGAGTACACCTGGGCGGTTGCCATCGCCGTCGAGCGCTGGCAGGGTGCGCACGGGCTCACGCAGACCGGCCAGCTCCCGCTTGGTCAGGTCATCTTCCTGCCCGGCGCGATCCGGGTCGGAGCGTGGCAGGTCGCCTCGGGTAGCGCAGCCCAGCCCGGTCAGGAGCCCTACCTGGTCACGACGAACCGCCGGGTCGTCACCGTCGCTATGACACCGGACATGCCGGTGGTCCATCTCGGTCAGTCCGTCAGCATCATCCTGCCGTCACAAGCTGCCACGCCTGGAGTCGTGTCAAGCATCGGGCCGTTGCCGATGGCCGCTAGCACAGGCAGCGCTGGCGGCGGCAGTGGCACCTCGAGCGGCAGCGGAGGAAACGCGGGGGCGCCAGGCGCGACCTCGTTCCTGTTCATTACGCCGGTCAATCCGGCTGCTGCCGCCACGGGTGGCGGTGTTGCCGTGCAGGTCTCGCTCACCATCGAGGTCGCCCGCAACGTGCTGTCGGCACCGGTCAGCGCGCTGCTCGCGCTCGCGGGCGGCGGATACGGGGTCGAAGTTGTGCTGCCATCCGGCACGCACCGTCTCATCGGGGTGCACACGGGCATCTTTGCCAGCGGGCGCGTGCAGGTGAGCGGCGCTGGCCTGACGGCGGGCACGAAGGTGGTGGTGTCACAGTGACCGCGCTGGCGATGACCGACGTCACCAAAGTCCATCCGGGTGCGCCACCGGTCACTGCCGTCAGCGCGGTGACGCTGATGGTTGAGGCGGGCGATTTCGTCGCCGTCATCGGCCCCTCGGGCTCCGGCAAGTCGACCCTGCTGGCGCTCGCCGGCACGCTTGAGCGGCCAACCACCGGCTCGATCAAGATCGCCGGACGCGCGGTCGATGGACTCACCGACCGTCAGGTGGCCGGTATCAGGGCCGCGCGCATCGGCTTCGTCTTCCAGCACTTCTTCCTGTTGCCGGGCCTGTCGGCGCTTGACAACGTAGCGACCGGCTTGCTGTACCGGGGCGTAGAGCCCGCTCAGCGGCGGGCGGCTGCAGCGGCGGCGCTCGACCAGGTCGGCCTCGGTCACCGAGCTACACACACGCCTGGTGAGTTGTCCGGCGGAGAACGCCAGCGCGTCGCCATCGCACGCGCGATCGTCGGAGAGCCAGCGATCATCCTGGCCGACGAGCCAACCGGGAGCCTGGATACCACTGCGGGGGCCGGCGTCCTCGCGATCCTAGCCCGCCTGAACGAGCGCGGAGTGACCATGCTTGTGGTCACGCATAACCCCGATATCGCCGCCGCAGCGCGTCGGACGATCAGGTTGCGGGATGGCGTCATCGAGCACGACAGCGAGGCGGCGTGAGCGCCCGGGCCGACGGCCGCGCCGGAGCCGGCGGGGGCGCCGCAGCCGGCATTGCCGCCGGAGCTGGCGGGCGCAGCTCAGCTGGCAGGCGCACCGCCGCGGGCAGCCGGATGCGGTCCGCCGACCTGTGGCCGGTCGCCGTGGCCGGCCTGGCGATCAGGCCGGCCCGAAGCGTGCTGTCTGCGCTCGGCATCGCCGTCGGCATCGCCACTATGGTCGCGGTGCTCGGGATCTCCGCCTCGAGCAGGTCGCAGCTCGTCGCCGAGATCGACGCGCTCGGCACCAACCTCCTGACCGTGACGCCGGGGCAGTCGTTCGCGAGCTCGAACGCCACGCTGCTGGTGACGGCACCGGGCATGATCGCGCGGATTGGCCCCGTGATCGGCGCGTCAGCGATCGGTGACGCGTCGGCCAGCGTGTACCGCAATGACCAGATCCCGGCCGCCAACACCAACGCCATCACTGTGTACTGGACCGGGCCGGACTTGCTCCGCACGCTGCAAGGCCACATGGCCAAGGGGACTTTCCTCACCGCGGCCTCGGCGAGATATCCGGCGGTAGTGCTTGGGCCGTACGCAGCGCAGGCGCTGGGTATCGACCGAGGCGACGGGTCCGCTCTGGTGTGGATCGGAAACCACTGGTTTGCGGTCACGGGCATCTTGGATCAACTCACGCTCGCGCCGGAGCTTGACCGGGCCGCACTCGTTGGCCGGCCCATCGCCCGGCAGCTTCTGCACGCCGACGTGCGGCCCGTGCAGGTTTACGTGCGGACAAACCCGGCCAGTGTGCCGGCCGTCGAAAGCGTGCTCGCGGCCACGGCCGATCCGGCCGCGCCGCAGGATGTCACGGTGAACGACCCGGCTAACGTCCTCACGGCGCGCGCGGACGCGACGACGGCGTTCCAGGGACTGTTCCTCGCGCTCGGTGCCGTGGCCCTCCTCGTGGGCGGGATCGGCATCGGCAACGTAATGGTGATCGCGGTGCTCGAACGGCGCAACGAGATCGGACTTCGCCGTGCCCTTGGCGCAAGCCGGCGCCACATCAGCCTGCAGTTTGCCACCGAGGCCGTCGTCCTGGCCGGCGCGGGCGGCGCTGCGGGGGCGCGCTCGGTGCGATCGCTACCGCCGCGTTCGCGTCGGCCAGGCATTGGCACGCGGTCGTGTCGCTGCCTAGCCTGGCGGCGGCAATCGGCATCGCGCTGGCCGTGGGCGGGCTGGCCGGACTCTATCCCGCTATCCGCGCGGCTCAGCTACCGCCCGCAGATGCACTGCGGCTGACCTAGCTCACGGTGACGTTGCCCGGTCGGCCGGCGTTTGGCTGGCTAGCGGCCGGTGCTGCCGTCGATCAGCTCGCGCAGGATGTCGGCGTGGCCGGCGTGCCTGGCGGTCTCCCCCAGCAGGTGCGCGAGTATCCAGCGGAGATTGACTACGGGCTCACGTCCTGGGCGCGACAGAGCTCATCGAGGCTCCTCGCCGCCAGCGCGATGGCGTCGTCCGCGGCGCTGGCCGCGCGGTAGTTCTCAATGACTGCGGCGGCGTGTCGTCCGGCCGCACTCAGTCTCGGCAGTTCGGCGGCGACGCCCGCGAATCGCCGGACCATCCACTGAAGCTCGGCCTGAGCGACGTGCTTAACGAGCCACAGCAGGGTGGTGCCGCTGGCGACGGCGGACTGCCGCGCGGCCGCCTCGTCCACGCCGGTGATCTTGCGGATCAGCGACTCGCGCTGGAACTGCAGCAGGGCGAGCAAGGTTTCGCGCTCGCTGCCGCTCAGCCGAGGCGGCTTTATGTCCGTCACGCCTTCATCGTAGGCGGCGCACGCGACGTCAGCGGCGGTCCGCATGGCACCCGGGGCGACGGCAGACCGCGACCCGGTCCTAGGCTGCATGACGGATGTGGCTGCAGGCAAGTGACCGTCTGAGCTGGAGGTAGCAAATGGCCGAGGCGGCTGACGTCCTGGTGGTCGGCGCTGGCCTCGCCGGCCTGTCGCCGCGCGTGAGCTCGTCGCGGCCGGGCGGTCCGTGCTGCTGCTCGAGGCCCGGGACCGCGTGGGCGGCCGCGTCGTCAACGAGGAATCGGCGACGGCAGGATCGTCGAGATGGGCGGCCAGTGGGCCGGACCAACGCAGGACCAGCTCTATGCGCTCGCCACGGAGCTGAGCGTCGCGACGTTCCCGACCTACGACACCGGCAAGAAAGTGCTGCACTTCAACGGCAAGCGCGGCACCTATACCGGGGCCATTCCGCGGATCAACCCGATCGTGCTCGCCGACGTCGGTCAGGCCCAGGCCCGGCTCGAAGCGCTCGCGAAGAAGGTGCCGACGGACGCACCGTGGACCGCGCCGGGGGCCATGAAGCTCGACGCCCAGACGTTCGAGACCTGGGCCCGCCGCAACACGGCGACCCGGAGCGCCCGGACGCTGCTGGCGCTCGGCAGCGGAGGCTGTCTTCGCCGCTGAGCCCGGCGACCTGTCGATGCTGCACGTGCTCTTCTACAGCCACTCCGGCGGCTCGTTCCAGCGCTTGATCGACACGACCGGCGGCGCGCAGCAGGACAGATTCGTCGGCGGCTCGGCCCTGATCGCCGAGCGGCTGGCAGAGCGCTCGGCGACCGTGGTCCGGCTCGGAGCGCCGGTCAGCCGGATCGAGGTGCGCGGCGACAAGGTCGCGGCGACCACGCCAGCCGGCCAGTTCGAAGGTCGCCAGATCATCGTCACGGCGCCACCGCTCCTGGCCGGCCGCATCGAGTACGAGCCAGCCCTGCCCGCCTGGCGGGAGCAGCTCACCCAGCGCACGCCGATGGGCTCGGTCATCAAGACGCCAGGTCGTCTACGACGAGCCGTTCTGGCGCGGGGAAGGGCTGTGCGGCCAGGCGACTGGAGACGGCCCCGGGTCGCGAATCGTGTTCGACAACTCGCCACCGGACGGTTCGCACGGCGTCCTGCTGGCCTTCCTCGAAGGCGACCAAGCCCGCCGCCTCGGCCGCGAGTCGCTGGACGTCAGGCGCCAGGCCGTCGTCGACTCGCTCGTCGCCTACTTTGGCCCGCGCGCGGCCAAGCCGGAACTGTACCTAGAGCGCGACTGGCAGCAGGAGAAGTGGAGCGGGGGCTGTTACGGGACCCTGTTCGGTCCCAATGTCTGGACCCGGTACGGACCCGCGCTGCGCGCTCCGGTCGGTCCGATTCACTGGGCCGGCACCGAGACAGCGACTGCTTGGACCGGTTACATGGATGGCGCAATCAGGTCCGGCAGCGACGCTGCGCGGGCGGTACTGGCCAACCTCGCCTGATGGCTGTCTCAGTGGGCGGGAATGCAGTGCTAGCTGCCGACGGGCGCCCTAACTCGGCCGACTGCCGCTAACCGCGACGGCGCCGAACGAGGCAGACTCGGCAGGCTGACGGCGCATAACAACCGCCGCGACGGCTGCCGCGACGCCCACGAAAGCCGTCGCGTACCAGCCATGCCGAAATGCAGTCAATGCGGCCTCCGAGCCACGCGCGTTGCCGAGTACGGCCACCAGCATGGCGACGCCAACCGCAAATCCCACCTGGCGCAGCATGTTGACAACGGCCGAGCCGGTCGCGAAGGAATGCGGTGGCAAAGATGACGCCGCGGTCGACATCAGGGACGGCAGCGTCAGGCCGACGCCCATGCCCGTCACGAGCATGCCAGGCAATATCGCCAGGTAGTTCTGGCTGAGCCCGACGACCAGAGCCCACCAGGCGATTCCCGCGGCGAACAAGGTGGCGCCAGCGGCGATCACGAGTGCCGGCCCGTACCTTGCCAGCAGGCGACCGGTCACCAGGAACGTGAACACCGGAACCATGATCGGTCCCGGCGCCACACCGAGGCCGGTCCTCAGCGCAGACCATCCCCATACTTGCTGCATCCACAGGACGATGGAGAGCAACATCGCGCCGAACGAGACCGAGAACAGCAAGGTGGCGAGCGAGGCTCCGGAGAACGTGCGTACGCGGAAGAGGCCAGGCTCGATGAGCGGATTGTGATGGCGCGTGCAGCGCAGCACGAAGAGCGCGAGGAGGATCGCGGATGCCGCCAGCACGCCGATGGTCGCCGCCGAGCCCCAGCCCCACGGGCCGCCACGCACGAGGCCGACGGTCAGGCCGCCTACGCCGGCCGTGATAAGGACTGCGGACAGCTCGTCCGGCCGCAAACCAGGGTGGCCCGGTACGTCTGGCAGCTGGCGCCAGCCGATTGCGAGCGCCGCCAGGCCGATCGGCACGTTCACGAAGAACACCCACCGCCAGCTCGCGGCCACGAGCAGTCCGCCGATCACTGGCCCGAGAGCAGCGGCCATGCCGCCCGCCGCCGTCCAGGCCCGCACCGCTCCGCCACGCCGCTCGGCCGAGTAGCTCGCCAGGACCAGTCCGAGCGAGGTCGGCGTCAGCAAGGCCCCGCCAGCGGCCTGTACGAGCCGAAATGCGATCAGCATGGGCACGCTGGTCGCCACGCCACAGGCAGCCGATCCCGCCGTGAAGATCGCGACGCCCAGCAGGAACCCATTCTTGCGATTGTGCTGATCCGCCAGCCGGCCGGCCAGAACCAGCAAGGCCGCGTAGATGATCGCGTACCCGTTCAGAACCCAGGACAGCGTCCCCAGGTTGGGATCGTGCAGATCCACTGAGATCTGCGGCAGCGCGACGTTGACGATGAACAAGTCGAGGCTGGCCATGATCACCCCGGCGCACACGATGATCAGCGTCTGACCAGGTCGGGCCGTTGGCCTTGTGGTGCCCGCTCCGGTGGCCGCCGACTGGTTGGCGTCGTCGTCCGAACGCTGGCTTAGCAAATGCATAGCCAGATCGTAACGGGCTGGCTTAGGGATATACAAGTCAGATATGCTGACCTTGTGTCGTCTTCAGAATCATCAGCTCACACCGTGCAACTGTCAGGGTCGCTGAATCCGCGTGACAGATGGCGGGCGACCGAGTGCTCGATGGCACGCGCCCTCGAGGTCGTGAGTAGCCGCTCTGCCCTGCTGATCCTGCGTGAGGCGTTCTACGGCACCACCAGATTCGACGAATTCGCCGAGCGCGTCGGCATCAGCGAGCCCGTAGCTGCGGCCAGGCTCCGCGATCTCGTCGACGAAGGCCTGCTTGAGCGTGAGCCGTACCGCGAGCCAGGACAGCGAACGCGGATGGCTTACCGGCTGACCGACAAGGGAGCTGAATTGCTCCCGGTGCTCGTGGCGCTCATGCAATGGGGCGACCGCTGGCTGCAGGCCTGGCCCGCCCGTCCAGCTACGCCACGTCGGCTGCGACGAGGTCGTGCACGCGGAGCTGCGCTGTGCGGCCGGCCACCCGGCCCCGGCCGAGGCGCTGAGGCTGACTGCCGGGCCGGGCCGTCGCGTGAGGGACTCACGCGAGCTGGTCTGAGACGCCGTGGCATTGCGGAAGACGATGTAGCGCGCTGGCAGAGCAAACGTCGAGGCGGCCCGCGAGCATGAGGATGGCGGTGGCGGGTAACTCCTCGCCGACATGAGCTTCCTGACTCGCTTGCTGGATAAGGCCGACGACCTTCAGCGAGGTCGGCCTTGGCTCGCCGTGCCGGTGGCCACCTGGAAGAAGTTCAGCGACAATCAGGCCGGCAATCTCGCCGCCCTGGTTGCTTACTACGCGTTCGCGTCGCTCTTGCCCCTGCTGCTGGTTGCCTACAGCATCCTCGACATCATCGCCACGAATAACGCCACGCTAGCGGAGCGGCTCAGGTCCGCGCTCAAGCACTATCCGGTGGTCGGCACACAACTCGGCGAGACCGCGAGCCACGGCCTGAACAAGACCGGGATCGCTCTCGTCATCGGGATCCTGCTCCTGCTCTACGCCGGCCGCGGCGTGGGCATGGCCATGCAGAACGCCATGAATACGGTCTGGGGCGTACCGATGTACCGACGTCCGGGCTTTCCGAAGAATATGGTGCGGAGCTTCGGCCTGATCGCGCTGCTCGGGCCGGGCGAAATCATAACCATCGCGTTGTCGAGCATCGCCGGCGGGACTGGCCACCTCGGGAGCGTCGGGGCCAAGGTCGCCGCGTTCGCTGTCTCGCTCGTGCTGAATGTCGTCTTGTTCTGGGTCGGCTTCCGCATCGCGACGTCGAGGGAGATCGACGGCAAGGACATGCGGCTCGGCGCGATCCTGGCCGCGATCGCCTGGCAGATCCTGCAGCTCATCGGCGGCATGTTCATCGGGCACGCCACCAATTCCGCCTACGGCGTGTTCGGAGTTGTACTCGGCCTGCTGGCCTGGCTCTACCTGCAGGCACAGATCACGTTGTACATGGTGGAACTCGACGTCGTTCGCGTGCGCGGGCTCTGGCCGCGGTCGCTCGCGCCACCACCGCTCACGCAGGCCGACCTTCGGGCCTATCAGATGTATGCCGAAGCGGGCCTGCTGCGGCCGGAGCTCGAGGTTGCGGTCCGCCCGGGGGCGACCGCGAGCGGCGACGGCCCCGCCACCCGGCAGTAGGCTGCTTGTGGCCTAATGCCGCATATGGGAGGCAGACATGCCGTTGTTCTCGAACCAGCCAGACCAGAGTGCCGCCACGTGGGAGCCGCAGGCCGCCAACACCCGCCTGGCGCAGACGGCCGGCGCCAACGAGTCCGGCGTGTTCACGTCCGACCTGTCGGTATCGGAGTACGTACTGATCGAAGAGGCCGGATTCGAGCCGCTCGGTTTCGTGATCGGCTCCTCGATTTATCACATCGGCATGCAGGTCGGGAGGTGGAGCCAGAATCAGGAGCTTCAGGTCCTGACGCAGGCCATGTACAACGCGCGCGAGCTCGCGATGTCACGGATGCAGGCGGAGGCCGATCACCTGGGCGCCGACGGCATCGTCGGCGTGCAACTGAAGATGCAGATGTACGCGTGGGGTCAGGGTTGCCTGGAGTTCGTGGCGACCGGCACGGCCGTCAGGCACCTGGCCGGGCAGGGAGCGCACCGCGCGCCCGACGGCCGCGCGTTCACCTCCGACCTGTCCGCGCAAGACTTCTTCCGGCTGCTGGCGGCTGGCGCCGTGCCAGTCGCGTTTGTGCTCGGCACGTGCGTGTACCACGTCGCGCACCAGGGCGTGATGCAGTCGCTGCGACAGGCCGGCCAGAACCAGGAAATGATGCAGTTCACTCAGGGCGTCTATGAGGCACGTGAGCTGGCGCTGACGCGGATGCAGGCCGAAGCCGCGCAGGCCCGCGCCTCCGGGATCGTCGGAGTGACGGTGGAAGTCAAGAATCACGTCTGGGGCGAGCACGCTACCGAGTTCCTGGCTACCGGGACCGCTATCCGTCGGCTGGCCGAGGAGCACCGGCTGCCCGACACGTCGCCCAAGCCGATGTTCACGCTGGGCCTGGACGCCTGACCGGGTCGGCCGACGGCGGCGACGGTGGCGACCGCAGCTAGCTGCGCGGGCTCGGCTGGAGCTGCGGCGCGCTTATCGTGCACGTCGTCTTGGCCTCCGGCGCTGGCAGTGGCTGGCCCTCCGGGCGTAGCACGCTGTTGTCGACCAGCGTCGCCGCCAGGACGGCGGCGACCAGGAGGATGAGCGAGCACACGGCCGTCGCCGTGTCAAACCCGTGGTTGAACTCCGCCGGCACGTGGTAGCTCGCCGCGGTGAGGCCGACGGCTGCCGGTAGCGCGGCGACGGCGATCAGTCCGGCCGCCCTGGCGACCGCGTTGTTCACGCCGCTTGCTACGCCCGCGTGCCGGACGTCCGCACTCGCCAGCACCGTGGCCGTCAGCGGCGCGACTACCGCGCACAAGCCGAGACCGAAGATCACGACGGCGGGCAGCACGTCCGTGGCGTAGCTAGTGTGCGGCCCGATGCGCCGCATGAGCGCCATGCCAATCGCGAGCGCGATGAGACCAGCCGTCAGCAGCCAGCGCGGCCCAATTCGTTGCGCCAGGGCACCCGCGCGGGCGGACAGCGTCAGCATCAGCAGCGTCACCGGCAGCAGCGCCGAGCCCGCCGCGAGCGGCGAGAAACCGGCCACGACCTGGAGCTGGAGCACGAGGAGGAACAGCAGGCCACCGAAGGCGCCGTACACCAGGAACGTGAGGATGTTGATGACGGTGAACTGCCGAGATGCGAACACGTCGAGCGGCAGCATCGGCGTGATCTTGTCCGGGGCCCTGGTCCGGCGGCGCTCGACGACAATGAAGGCAACCGCGGTCACGATGCCGATCAGCCCGGCTATGACGACAGCGACCTTGGATGACGTATTCGGCGCCTCGATCAGGGCGTACGTTATGCCGGCCAGCGCAGCCGCGGCGAGGACGGCGCCGGCAATGTCGTAACTGCCGCGAACTGATGTATCCCTGGTCTCGGGAACGTGACGGATCGTCACGGCGACAACGACGGCCGCAAGCGGGAGGTTCAGGAAGAATATGGCGGGCCAGCCGACAGCTTGCACAAGCCAGCCGCCGAGGATCGGCCCGATCGCCGCCGCCACGCCGCCGAGGCCCGACCACGCGCCCACAGCGCGAGGACGCTCGTCGTGCGCGAACGTCGCCTGGATGATGGCGAGCGATCCCGGCGTGAGCAGCGCACCGCCAACGCCTTGCAGCACGCGTGCACCGATGAGAACGTCGATCGTGGGCGCAAGCCCGCACAGCGCCGACGCGAGGGCGAACCACACCACGCCGATGAGAAAGACGCGGCGACGACCGAGCCGGTCGGCTAGTGAGCCGCCGAGCAAGATGAGCCCGGACAGCGACAGCGTGTAACCCGTGATCGTCCACTGAAGGTCGCCGAGCGTAGCGTTCAGGTGCTTGCCGATCGTCGGCAGCGCCACGTTGACCACGGTTGAGTCGAGCAGCGCCATGCTCGACCCGAGCACCGTCGCCAAGAGCACCCAGCGGCCGGCCGCGCTGCTCATGCGCAACTGGGGTGCCTGAGCAGAGTCTTCGGCGCTCATTAAACCGATCATCACATCTCAATGCCGCTCTCGCCAGTCACCGCGGCGATGACCACTCTCAGCGCGCCTCAGCGGGGCGAACTCACTCGCGCAAAGGGACCGCCCGCGAGGCTCATCACCTCGCGGGCGGTCCCGGATCGGCGCGGCGCCGTCGCCGGTCGTGGCTACTTCGTGCCGCCCGGCGGATTGCCCGGCCGGGTTGGATCCTCGGGCCCGCCGGATGGCTGCGTGCTGGACCCGGTCGCGCCCCCCGCTCCGCGGGCGCCACCGCTGGCCGATTGACCTGCCGCGGACGGCTGCTGGGTGCCGGCCGGCGCACCGGTCGCGGTTCGCGCGGTCGACGACACTGACGGTCGGCCTTCGTCGGCGGCCGAGGTCGTCATCGCGGGCTGCGCGGTCCGGCGCAGTCCGAACTCCACTCCCTCGCGCGGGTGGAACAGCATGAAGACACCGGCGGCGAGGATAGCGCCGACTAGCGGTGCGATCAGGAACAGCCAGAGTTGACTCAGCCACGGCCCGCCAGCGACGATAGCTGGCCCGAAACTACGGGCCGGATTGGCGGAGCCGCCGTCGATCGGGATGCTCAGCGTGATGACCAAGGCCAAGGCCACGCCGATGACAGCGCCCTGAATCGCCACGTTGGCCTCCGCCCGGGTAGCGCTGAGCACAACCAGGACGAATACCGCGGTGACGATGATTTCGATCAGGAACGCGCCACCGCCCGACGCGTGCAGCAGTGATAGGCCGCCGTAGCCGTTGGCGCCGAGCCCAATCCTGGGCCGTACGTAGAACGGCGAGCTGTGCAAGACCCACAGCAGCAGCAGCGCACCGAGGAGGCCGCCGATCAGCTGGGCGACGACGTATCCAACCGCGTCGATCGGCGTGATGCGCCTAGCCAGGAATTGGCCGAGCGTGACCGCCGGGTTCACGTGACAGCCCGAAATGGGCCCGATCACCGCGACTAGCCCCACGAGGACGAGCCCGAACGTGAGGCCGGTCAGCAGGATGCCGGCGGCCACGCTGCTGCCGAAGGCGTGGAAGCCGAACGCGATCGTCGTGACGCCGGCCCCGAAGAATACGAGCAGCGCAGTGCCGATCAGCTCGGCGGTGTACTTGCGCGCCATGTTCGCGTCGATCACCACAGATCCGGTGTGCGGCGCCCCCGGCGCGACCTGGGGCTGCGTGCGCCCGTACTCAGCCTGAGATTGCTCGCCGCCGGGCTGCGACTGGCCGGCGTTCGACCTGAGCGCCATTGTCCACCCCCAATGAGCGTTTTCCGGGCCTTCGTCTGTCAGGTATGCCCACTCATTGGAGTCGCAACGCTACCGCGGGTGATAGCGACGCCACGCCGCCCGCTCAGCGCCCACACTCGCGGGACAGACGAAGCGACCAAACGACGGGCGCACCTCACGGCTAGCGACTATCAGGCACCCGATTAGAACCGAATTGCGGCAAGCAACTGCGGGGCCAAGGCGGTCGGCCAGCTTCGACCTACAGAGCCGGCCAGCTATGAGCGGGCTGATTTGCCTCCATCCGCTCGATATAGCCCTGCGTCATCAGGCGCAAGGCCTCGCGCCGGTCGACCTGCCCGCGTTCGAGGGTGCGGACGGTCTCGACCTGCCAGGTAGCCCCTGTGCGCCCGGTGAGGCAGCGCTGCTCGATGATGCCGAGCATGCGGTCCGCGTCCTTGGCGTCGACTCCCCACTGCCGCAGGCCCTCCCAGGCCTGCGGGAGGAGCCTGCGCAGGGCAAGCTCGGTGACCGGCGCCTCACCAGTTCCGGGCCAGTACACCCGAGCGTCGATGCCGTGCCGCGAGCCCTCGACGAGGTTGTCCGCCGCTGCCGCGAAGGACATCTGCGTCCAGACCGGCCGCTCGGTCTCGGCCAGCGCGCGTACAAGCCCGAAGTAGAACGCCGCGTTCGCTACCACGTCTGCGACAGTCGGCCCCGCCGGCAGTACCCGGTTCTCGACGCGCAGGTGCGGCCGCCCGTCTTCGACGGCGTACACCGGCCGGTTCCACCGGTACACAGTTCCGTTGTGCAGCGTCAGCTCCGCAAGCTGCGGAGCCTCGCCGTTGTCCAGGGCCGCGGCTGGATCCTCGTCCTCGCGCAGTGGCAGCAGCGCCGGAAAATACCGAAGATTCTCCTCGAACAGGTCGAAGACCGACGTGATCCAGCGTTCCCCGAACCACACCCGGGGCCGCACGCCTTGCTGCTGAAGCTCCTCCGGCCTTGTGTCGGTGACCTGCTCGAAGAGCGGAATCCTGGTCTCCCGCCACAGCTCCCGCCCGAACAGGAACGGCGAGTTGGCGGCCAGCGCGACCTGGATGCCTGCCACCGCCTGGGCGGCGTTCCAGTAATCGCCGAATGCCTCCGGGCTCACCTGCAGGTGGAACTGCACGCTCGTGCAGGCTGCCTCCGGCATGATCGTGTCGACGTGCGTGAGAAGCCGCTCCGGGCCGTCGATGCTTATCCGCATGTCCTCGCCACGGGCCGCGATCATCTGCTCATTGAGCAGGTGGTACCGGGGGTTAGCCGACATCGCCTCGCTGGTGACGTCGGGCTGCCGCAGCGTCGGCAGGATCCCGACCATCACTAGGCGGCTGTCGGCCCGCTGAGCACGGGGCGCCGCGTGCGCCAGCTTGCCCAGCAGATCCTGCTCGAGCGCGCTCAGTGCGTCGGCCGTCAGCTGCCGGGGCGGAATGTTGATCTCAAGATTGAATCGGCCCAGCTCGGTGGCCCAGGCCGGATCCGCGATAGCCGCTAGCACCGACACGTTTGTCATCGACGGCATGCCAGCGCCGTCGACTAGGTTGAGCTCGATCTCGATGCCGACGTGCCGAGGCTCAGTGTCAAATCTGGATTCGCGCAGCATCCGGGCGAAGACGTCAAGGCACTGGCGGACCTTCTCTCGGTACGCGCGGCGGTCATGCTGTGTGACAGTGATGGATGGAACATCCCTGCCCATTACTGACCCCTCCAACTGCACCTGGGCGTGGGACTCGATTACACATTCGCACGTAACAGGTCGGCTGAGAAGGTTTGAGGCGGAAGCACCGCGAATACGGGCACGCGCGGCGTTCACGCTAAACCGACGCTCAGGGGCGGGGCGGGCGGCGGCTGGCCGTGAGGCACGATCTACCCCCAGGCGGCCGCGATCAGACCGGCGGTAATCTTGCGCGGCGTCGCGCCGCCGTCCGAGACGTAGAGGTCACTGGCCGCCAGGTACAACAGCCAGCTGCCGTCGGAGCTGACTGCGAGGCTGACGTGGTCGAGGTTCGGGAACCCGATGGCGACCTGATGCACAAGCGCACCGTTGCTGCTGACTTCCCACATCAGCCGCGACGTGTTGTGGGTGGGTATCCCGCCGCAGCAGGCCCGGCTGATGAACAGGTCGCCATTCGGCATGAAGACGCCTTCGCGAAGGTAGCTCTGCTGCGGCGTGGGGCTGCCAGTCACCGGCACGCTGACCACGCCAGTCCCCGACAAGTAGTAATGCGCCTGCGCGGTGTCGACGACGTTCAGGTTCCAGCCCTCGTTGTCCTCGGGAGAGGCGATCGAGACGGCCAGGTGATCGTTGTCAGCCGCCCAGGACAGATGGTCGATCGCATACGGCAGGCCGGCATCCTGGCTCTTCGTCACCATTGCCAGGCTGACCGTGGCGCCGGAGCTCAGCGTCCGGATCGCCAGGTGGTAGAGCGGCACCAGGTCCGAGACGTGCGGGACGCAGCCGGCGGCCAAGGTCGGCTGATCGGCGTAGGCCAGCTTGGTTCCGTCCGGGCTAACCGCCGGGTCGCTGCCTTGTGCAACGGTCGTGACGGCTCCGCCGCCAACGGGGATGGCTTCGACCTCGTCCTTGCAACCGTGCTTGACGGCGAAGTACACAACTCCGCTCCTCGACACCGAGACCTCGTCACCAATGACATGCGCCGACACCAGGGTCGACGACACAACACCTGTGGCGGGGTTGAGCGTCACCAGCGCTCCGCCCTGGGTGACGGCCACCATCGCGGGCGGCGTGGCCGCGACGGCGCTCGCGGACGACGAGGCCGACGACGACGCGGTCGCCGTCACGGTGATCGTCGGGGATGGATTCGGGTTGCTATTTCCGCACGCGGACAGTGCGGCGACGATGGCGGCGCCGCCTGCCAGAGCGACAGCGACGGACCTGTATCTGGCTGCAGGCATGTCTGGATCTCCATGGGGGTGAGAGCAGCGGTACAGGTCTTAGAGCGGGCAACCACTCCGCTACCAACAGAAAACTGGAGACGATCTTGACAGCGCTGGGCCAACTGCGGCAAGAGGTTGTGCGACATCGTGACGGTTCGTGTCGCCACGGGCTGGCACGTGCGGAATCGCAACAGACTGCGGGCGATCTCAGCCGCTAACGGCGGACGCCATCCGGGAGACGGCTTCGGTGATCAGCTCAGGGGACGTGCCGATGTTCAGCCGGGCGAACCCGAGCCCCTCGCTGCCGAAGTCGCGACCGGGGCTCAGCGCGATCCGGCCACGGGCCAGGAACTCGGCGGCGGGGTCTTCCCCGAGTTCCAGATCTCGACAGTCGAGCCAGGCCAGGAAGCTAGCTTGCGGTCGTCGGTACCGAACTCCGGGCAGCTGCTCAGCCAGCAGCTTGCTCAGCAGTCGCGTATTCGCTTCGATCTGCGCAACCACCGCGTCGAGCCAGGGCCGGGCGTCGCGGAAGGCCGCGACGGCTGCGTGCACGCCCACGAGGGAGGCGAGCAGCGCGTCCTCGCGCTCCGCGAGCATCGCCGCGCCCGCAGCATCACCAGCGATGGCGACGCCGCACTTGAGGCCTGGGATGTTCCAGCCTTTCGACGCCGACGTGAACACGATCGCGCGACGGACCGCCGCGTGATCGAGCGTGTGGAACGGGATGTGCTCGCTACCGGGCAGTACGAGCGGCGCGTGGATCTCGTCGACGAGGACGGGCACGCCGTGGCGATCGCACACTTCGGCGATCGCGCCGAGCTGGTCGCGTGACCAGACCCGGCCGACCGGGTTATGCGGGCTGCAGAGCAGGTAGGCGCCGACTCCGGGCTCTGCGAGCACGCGGTCGAGACGATCGATGTCCACGTCGTAGCTGCCGTCCTCGGCGTGCACGAGCGGCGCCTCTACGACACGCCGGTCAGCCTGTTCCAGGCGGAAGAAGAACGGCGGGTAGACCGGCGGGTTGATGACCACTCCGCCGCCGGGCGGGGTAATTGCCCGGACTATCTCGGTGATACCCGTCATCACGTCGGGGGTCGCGAAGATCAAGTCCGGGTCGGGCGACCAGCCCCCCAGCCGGTCCGCCGCGAACTCGGCGAACGCCTCGCCGAGCTGGCCCTTGTGGGGATAGCCGAGGTCGCCGGCCGCAAGCACTGCCCGCACGGCGTCTTTGATCGGCTCGGCCGGATCGAAGTCCATCTCGGCGACGAACGCCGGCAGTACGTCATCCGGATGGGTGCGCCACTTTTCACTGGTGCGAGCGCGCAGGCGGGCCAGCGAGCAGTCACCCAGAATCGGATCCACGATGTGGATCGTACTGGTGCCTGGCCACCGCGAGCACCGCCAGATTACTCCGATATGGTATTATCCGATATCGTGATAACTCTTGATGCTCCGGGGAGCGTGATCACCGCGCTGCAGCAAGCGACCCACGTGACCCTGCACGCCCTCGGCGTTCGGCTCGCTCACCTCGACCTCACTCCATCTGAGCAGAACGTGCTGGCCGTCCTCGCCGACAGCATCCGGCCGACGGTAGGAGACCTCGCCGCCGCGACCGGCACCCGCCCGACGACGCTCACCAGCGTGCTGGATCGGCTCGAGCGCCGGCGCTTGCTCAACCGTCAGCTTGACCCCGCCGATCGCCGTTCCTTCCTGGTGACGCTCACGCCGGCCGGGCGCCGGGCCGCGAGCACCGTCCTTGCCGTGATGGCCGAACTAGAGCAGGCCGCGCTAGCCGGGTTGACACCCGCTCAGATCGCCGGCTTCCGCGCGGTCACCCGAGCCTTCACGAAGACGCAGTAATGGAGGTACGCCGATGACCAGCCCGCAGCCGCACAGCCACGAGATACCAGCCGAGCTGGCCGCCCTGCTCGGCCGCGTGGTCCCGGGTGGCGGCGGCTTCGGCCATCGCCAGCATGTCCACCTGGCATTCCTCGACTGTTCGCGAACACGGCACGGCTATGGCGATCACGAAGATTTCCAGGTGGATCCGTCATCTCGCCGCCTACGAGCGAGCGCCGCAAAAGTACAACGCGACGATGACGAAGGCGTGGACCGAGATCGTTGGCCATCACGTCGATGCCGATCGGACCGTCGCTGACTTCGGCGAGTTCGCCGACCGCTACCCGGCCCTGCTCGACAAGCGATTGCTTCGCCGCCACTACAGTTCGGCCTTGCTCGCGTCGGCACCCGCGCGGCACGAGTGGGTGGCGCCGGATCTGGCCCCGTTCCCGTGGTCCTAAGGTTTTCCTTCATCGATGTCGCCGGTGAGATACCTGTCGATCGTCGGGCCGACCGCGACGGCTAGCTCATCCGCGGTGGCGCCGGCCACCGGCTCAAACCGCAGCAAGTAACGGCCCAGCGCAAGGCCGAGCATTTGCGTCGCTACCAGAGATGCACGGAACGGGGTCCGTTCGGCCACGCCGCCATCGGCAGCGCTCGCCAGAGGCCTGAGGATCGCCTCGGTGATGAACTCCCGCAGCGTGGCCGCCGCCTGCTCGCTCGTCAGCGCAGAGCGCAGCATGGTCAGGAACGCGTCGCGGATCTCCGCGCTCTCCCACACCGACAACGCCGTCCGCACCATGTGCGTGCCGAGAGACTCGCCCGGATCGCGCTGCGTCAGGGCGGCGGTGATGACCTCGCTCGGGACCAACGGCAGCTGCATAGCTGCGGCGAAGAGCCTTTCCTTGCTGCCGTAGTAGTGATGCACCAGCGCGGCATCAACGCCGGCGGCCCGGGCGATCGACCGGATCGTCGCGCCCTCGTATCCGTGCTCAGCGAACTGCGCACGGGATGCGCTCAGGATCGCCTCGCGCGTGCCGCTCTCCCCCGCGCGCCGGCCCGTGCGCGCGCTACCGCGCCGAGCAGCGGGCCAGGTCACCCTGACTCCTTGTGCTGGCTCGCCGCGAGGGTGAGGTCGAAGAACCGCTCTTCCAGCGTTGCCGGCGCCGCGTAGACGCGGTAAGCGGCCCCCTCGGCCGAGCGCCGGGCCAGCACCTGGCGCACCGCCTCCGTGGTGACTCCCGGCACTCGCAGCGTCCGGCCCGCCAGCGCGACCGGCAGGCCGGCCAGTTCGAGGTCGCCGAACGCGGCGCGCCAGTCAGCCGCCTCGACAACCGTCGCCTGTGCCGCACCGATGATCTGCTCGGAAGTTCCGGTCGCGACCACCGCACCGTCCGCCATGATGATCAGCCGGTCACACTCGCCCGCCTCTTCCATGTAGTGCGTCGAGACGAGCGCGCCCGCGCCGGCGTGAACGGCCCCCGAGATGGTCTGCCACAACCGGGCCCGGCCCAGGGGATCGACGCCCGAGGTGGGCTCGTCGAGGATCAGCAACTCGGGCTCGTGGGCGAGCGCCTCAGCGAAGGCGGCGCGACGCTGAAGGCCCAGCGGCAGCTGACCCACAGGAAGCGGCGGCCCGCCGAGAGTACTGGCCATCCGGCCCGCTTCCCGGTGTGCGGCGCGGCGCGCACCGCCCAGCGCGGCCCGGTGCGCGCTGCGCCGCCTACCGCCCGGCGCGACCCGGCCACCGTACACGGCAGCGGCGAACTCCAAGTTCTCGGCGACGGTCAAGTCGTCGTACAGGCCGAGGCCCTGCGGGACGTAGCCGATCCGGCGCCGAATCTCGCGGCTCGGCTGTTCCCCGAGGAGCAGGATTTCGCCCGTCGTCGCCGGGATAAGGCCGAGCAGCATTCGGATCAGGGTGGTCTTGCCAGCGCCGTTCGCGCCAAGGAGACCGACGATCTCGCCGCGGCGAACCTGAATGCTGACATCGCGGACGGCCGTGACGTGACCGAACACGCACGTGACGGCCACGCTCTCCGCGAGGGTCGCCGCCGCGGGCACCCGAGTGCTGCCATGAGCCGTGGTCTCGCCGGCCGGTCGGGCGTGGCTCCCGGGCCGGGCTGGGTCGGGCAGTTCGGGGGCGTGGCTCCCGGGCCGGGCGGGGTCGGGCGGTTCGGCGGCCAGGTCACCGTCGGCCGAGCCGGCGCCAGAGCTAGCCGCTGCGCCGCTGTCCGCGCGTACCTCACGGACGAGCGCCGCGACGGTGACAGCATCCTGGAGATCAGCCTCGACTGACTCACCGGCGATGGCGGTTCCCGGCGGGCCCCAGACGCGCCACGACGTTCCTCGCCGCCACGCACGCATGCCAGCCGCGCCGGCCGGGCGTTCCGCTGCCACGACGAGCGAGCCCGGCATTGCGGCCACGATCTCGTCTGGCCGGCCGGCGGTGAGCTGATGACCGGCGTCGAGGACCAGCACCGAGCTGGCGCGCTGCGCGTCGTCGATGTAGGTCGTCGCGAGGACCACGGCCGCCCCATCCGCGGCCGCCGAGGCGATGAGCGACCACAGGCTGGACCGGCTCACCGGATCGACGCCGGTACTCGGTTCGTCGAGCACCAGTAGCTCTGGTCGGTGCAGGAGCGCCGCGATGACACCGAGCTTCTGGCGCATCCCGCCGGAAAGCTGTCCGGCTAGCCGGTTTCGCGCGCCCGACAGGCCAGCCCGCGCCGTCAGGTCGGCCGTGCGCTGTGCCGCGGTGACGGCGGACATTCGGTACGCGGTCGCGCGGAACGCGAGGTTCTCGGCGACGGTCAGATCCGGGTACAAGCCGGAGCTCGCCGGCAGATAGCCGACGTATTGCGAGGCCGGCCGGCGCACCTCGCCGGCATCGGGTCGCTGTGCCCCGGCCAGGCAGCGCAGCAGCGAGGTCTTGCCCGCGCCGTCGCCGCCGACGACGGCGGTGACCTGGCCGCGCGGAACTGAAAGCGACACATCCGCGAGCGCCACGGTGTCGCCGTAGCGCACCCATACGCGGTCGGCGCCGAAACTGCCCTCCGGGTCGGTCATGGCTGCTGGCCGTATCCGGGCCGCGCGACATCAGGCTCCGCCGCGACATCCTGCGTCCCGGCGTCGTGCGCCCCGGCATCGTGCGTCGCGACTTCTGGCGTCACCACAACTGGCGCTGCCACAACCGCCTCCACAATCGGTGCCGCCACAACCGGCGCCGCGACGTCGACGGCCGCGATGTGGCGTCGGCGCCGCGTACCGTCTGATTGAGCCGGCGCCAGGTATCGCCTGAACCGGAGCGTCGCCAGCGTTACGACGACGAGCCCCAGCAGGCCAAGGAACACAAACGGTTCCCACAACGGTCCGATCGGCTCGGCTCGCAGCATGACGCCGCGCGAGATCTCGTTGAAGTACGTGAGCGGCAGCAAGTACGCCAGCCAGCGCACGCCCGCCGCGATCGAGGACAGCGGGAAGATCAGGCCCGACAACAGCACCTGCGGCAGCATCGTCATGACCGCGAGCTGGATCGCCTGACCCTGGTTCTGGGAGACGGTACTAATCAAGACCCCGATCCCCAGCGTGACGAACAGGAAGAGGAGCGCTCCGAGCGCGAAGACCGCGGCTGAGCCCCGGAACGGCACGCCAAAGATCGCTATGCCGACGCCGAGCACGATGGCGAGGTCGACGGACGCGACCCCGAAGTACGGAACGATCTTCCCCAGGATGACGTCCCGCGGCCGCAGCGGCATGACGGCGAGCTGCTCCAGCGTGCCCGACTGTCGTTCCCTGACCACACCCAGACTGGTGATGATCGTGCCGATGAAGACCAGAACGACGCCGGCCAGACCGGGGATCATCACGTACGACGTCTTGAGCGAGGGGTTGTACAGGATCGTCACCGACGGCGCCGGTGACCCCCCGGCTGTAACCGAGCGGGCCGCGGGCAGCTTGGCGAGCGCGGCCAGCGTGGCCTGCGCGGTGAACAGCTGGCTCCCGTCGATGAGCACCGATGGCTTGCCCGTTTGCCCGGTGACGACCGCGACCGCGGCGTGGCCGTCGCGCAGCTGGTCCTGAGCCCAGGTACGGTCGGCGGCCGGGTCGGTCCGCACTACGCGGAAGGGCGCGGGAAGCGCGGGCGTCACCGTCGCGGCGCCCGGTCCGGCAACTGCGACCGGAATCGACGTGACGTCGAAGCTGGCGGCGTAGCCGAGGACCACGAGCAGCAGGACCGGCAGCGCGATCATCATTGCCAGCGTGCGCCGGTCACGGCGCAACTGCCGGAACTCCTTCACGATCATCGCCCACATGTGAGCCTCCGGCACGACAGCTGGCCATATATCAACGGGTGTTGAATTCTACGCTCGTTGAATTACGGTCCGCAAGCGCGGTGAGTTCTTGGTGATCATGGCGAATGGCAAGATGAACGTATGGTCGTCACACGGCACACGGGGCGCTGGACCTTGGAGGACCGGTTCAGCTCGGCGTGGCACTACCTGCCGTTCGACGTCCCGCGTGGATCGTGCGCGGTCCGAGCGGAACTTGAGTACGAACGCTCGGGCGCAATCATGGATCTGGGCTGCATGGACGCGGAGGGTTTCCGTGGCTGGTCCGGCGGCGCGCGCAGGTCCTTCGTCATCACCGACGATGCGGCCACGCCCGGTTACCTCCCGGGCGCGCTGGAGCCCGGGACATGGCAGGTCATGATCGGCCTGCATCGGGTCCCGCCCGGCGGCGCGGACTACACGATGACGATTGAAGTGTCTGCTGAGCCCGGCGAACTGCTTCCCGACGAGCCGCCGGAGCAGATGCCGCCGCTGACTGACCGACCGCCGCACCGGGATTTGCCGGCCAGCCCCGGCCGCCGCTGGCTGGCTGGCGACTTGCACACGCACACCGTCCATTCGGACGGCGTGATGACGGTGGCAGAGCTCGCGCGGTTCGCGGTCGGCCGCGGGATGGAATTCCTCGCCGTCACTGACCACAACACCATCAGCCATCACGCCGAGCTTCAGGTCGCCGCGGCCGCGCATGGCATCACGCTCCTGCCTGGCCAGGAGGTCACGACCGAGGTCGGCCACGCCAACGCGTTCGGGTCAATCGGCTGGATCGATTTCCGGCAGACGCCCGACGAGTGGCTTGCCGCCTGCGAGGAAGCCGGCGGGCTGCTATCGGTCAACCATCCCTATGGCGGTCAGGTCAGCTGGATGGCGCCCATGAAGCGCCGCCCGCCGCTGCTGGAGGTATGGCACTGGAGCTGGCTCGACACTCGGTGGACGATGCCGCTCGGCTGGTGGCAGGCGTGGGACCCGGCGGCGATCCCAGTCGGCGGGAGCGACTGGCATCGGCCAGGGTCGGATGCACCGCCCGGTTCGCCCACGACCTGGGTCGAGGCTGAGGACGACCACCCGGACGGCCGTGCTCGCGGCTATGGCCGACGGGCGCACGGCCATATCTGCCGGCCGCGATGACGCTGTGTTGCTGCGGGTGGGCGACGAGTTCATCGCCGCCGACGCCGACGGGTTGGTCCTGGCCGGTCCCGACGGACCGCTCGCCAGGGTCCGCGGCCAGCTCGCCAAGTTCCAGGCAGCGGAGGGCTGCCACCGTCTCGTCGATCAGTCTGGCGCCACGCTGGCCCTCACGGGCTAGCCGGGCTGACGGCATCCGCGCCTGCGGCCTGCGGCCGCGAGCCCGCGGTCGGCATTGACCGACAGCGGGCCCGTTCCCGTCGCGGGAGCCTTACGTCGGTCGCCAGTTGCGGGCGCGCCCGACGCCAGCCCGGCAGCCCGCGGGCGCCGGCAGCCACGCCAAGCGCAACCACGACCTGGACGGCGAGGACCACGATGAACGCCGTCTTTACGCCCGCGCCGTCACCGGCGAGGGCCAGGAAGAGGCTGCCTAGCGTCGCAACGCCGAGCGCCAGCGCGCTCTGCTGCGTCGTGGTGAGCACGCCGCTGCCCGCGCCCGCGACCGCGGCTGGCACCTCCGACAGCACGATCCCGAACAGCGGGCTCATGACGAGTCCCTGCCCGAGCCCCGCCACGGCCAGCCCCGGCGCCAGGTCGATGACCGATAGCTGGGGCCAGCCGAGGTAGACGGTGAGGCCGAGGATCAGCAGGCCCGCTGCTTGCAGCAGGCCGCCAGCGCAGAGCACCTTGGCGCCAAAGCGGGCGAGCAGTCGCGACGTAGACAGCGACGCGATGAGGAACGTGGCCGCCATCGGCACCAGCCCGAGTCCGGCTCGCAGGGCGCTCGCGTGCAGGCCCTGCTGTACCAGCAGCGCATAGCAGAACATGAACGCTCCGAAGCCCGCGAAGAACGGCAGCGCGAGCACGAGCCCGCGCCGCATGCTCGGGTGACGCAGCAACGAGGGCGGCACGAGCGGGCTGCGGCCCGACAGCTCGGCCTTGCGCTCGAACGCGCCAAACCAGGTACCTGCCACCGGGGCGAAGACGAGCAGCGCGATGGTCCAGGCGGGCCAGCCGAGCGACCGGCCCTCGGTGAGCGGCAGGAGAACGGCGAGCAGCGTGACCCCGAGCAGGATCGTGCCGGGCCCGTCAATCGGTGCGGGCGCTCCGTGCCGCGTGTCGGGCACATACCGCTTGGCCAGTGCGAGCCCGGCCAGCCCGATCGGCACGTTGACAAGGAAAATCGGCCGCCAGCCAAGACCCGCGATGTTCGCCGAGACCAGCAGGCCGCCGAGGACCTGTCCGAGCACGGCCGCGAGGCCACCCGCCGCGCCGTACCGGCCCAGCGCCCTCGTTCGCTGCTGCCCGGTCGTGGCGGCCTGAATGGTCGCCAGCACTTGCGGGACCATCATCGCGGCCGATGCGCCCTGCGCTACCCGACCGATGACAAGGAACGTGGCCGTCGGGGCCAGGCCGCACGCCAGCGACGTCGCGGTGAATGCCGCCATGCCAATCAGGAACAACCGCTTGCGGCCGAGGCTGTCGCCGAGCCGGCCGCCGAGCACCAAGAGCAGCGCGTAGGCCGTGGCGTAGCCGGAGACCACCAGTTCGAGCAGAGGCTGGCTAGCCCGCAGGTCGGTATCGATGGTGGGCAGCGCCACGTTCACGATGAAGAAGTCGATCATGGGCAGCAGCACGCCGATAAGGATGACGGTGAGGCCAGCCGTCGTTAGCGAGTGCGGCCCCTGGGAGGTCGACCGGTTGGCGGCCGCGCGGGTCGCGACGTGCGTCTGCGCAGGCGCCTGCGCGTTCAGTGTGGGAGGCATGCACCTAGCCTGGCCGAGATTCCTAACCAGGTACTAGAGCCTGTTTATACTG
Source organism: uncultured Actinomycetota bacterium (assembly GCA_963730085.1). Lineage (GTDB taxonomy): Bacteria > Actinomycetota > Actinomycetes > Streptosporangiales > Streptosporangiaceae > JAJYUU01. Next base: position 46,048 of record CAVSQI010000001.1, read on the forward strand.
GTACCAACAGTAACTGGCAACATCACAGGTGCGAAGTCATACTAGTAGCTATGAGCGAGCAAACCCTCAGCGTTCCGGCCGAGATGGCGATGTCGTCCGCGCCCATCGCCCGCGGCCAGCTCGACGAGGGCCGTCGGCGAGAGCTGGCGGGCTTCCTGCGCAGCAGGCGCGAGCGCATCGCGCCCGAGCAGGTCGGCCTGCCGCCGGCGTCGCGTAGGCGCACGCCTGGCCTGCGCCGCGAGGAGGTCGCCACCCTCGCTGGAGTCGGCGTCACCTGGTACACGTGGCTAGAGCAGGGCCGGGACATCAACGCTTCCCCGCAGGTGCTGGACGCCGTCGCCCGTACGCTGCTGCTCGATCCGCACGAGCGCGACCACCTCTTCCGCCTCGCGGACACCGCCGACAACTCCGGCCAGACCGAGTGCACGGCGCTGTCGCCGACCGTTCAGGTCTTGCTCGATCAGCTTGGGCCGTTCCCGGCCTGTGCCCGCAACGCGCGCTACGACGTGCTCGCGTACAACGAGGCCTACGACGAGCTCATCGGGCCATTCGCTGACCTGCCTTTCGACGAGCGGAATTCGCTGTGGCGCATGTTCACCAATCCGGACTGCCGTGTCCGCATGCTCGACTGGGAGGAAGGCACGCGCCGGATGGTCGCTGAGTACCGGGCCGCCATGGCCGAGCACCTCGCCGAGCCGGCCTGGAAGTGCCTGGTCTCCCGGCTGACCAAGGCATCACCGGAGTTCACCGAGCTGTGGGAGCGGCATGAGGTCGCCAGCCCAGAGAACCTCACCAAGCGTTACATGCACGCCGAAGCCGGCCTGCTCAAGCTGAACTACACCCATCTGTGGCTCGGCCAGCGCCTCGGTACCCGGATCACGACCTATTCGCCAGCCGACGAGCAGACCGACGCCAAGCTTCGCGTACTACAGAGCCGACGGCTCGAGCTAGCCAGCGTTGCCAGCTAGCACGCAGGCCGGGGCTTAGCGACACGCGCAAACGCTGGCATACTCGCAGCCACACCAGAACGCTGCGAAGGGACGCCGATGACGCTGCAAACGCGCTGGGGCCTGACTCTGCCGCTGCATGGACTGGCCGGTTGCCGACCACCGTGACCTCGTGACCAGCCTGCCCGGTCTCGGTTACACCGACGCCTGGTCCGCTGAGCTCAACGGTGTCGACGCGTTCACTCCGCTCGCGTTCACCTCGCAGTGGGCACCGCAGCTGCGCCTGGGCACCGCCATCGTCGGCGTTTACGGGCGGGCACCAGTAACGCTCGCCGTGCAGGCCGCCACGATGGCCGACCTCGCGCCCGGTCGGTTCGTCATGGGGATCGGCACGTCTTCCAAGGTTGCCGTCGAGCAATGGAACGGCATCCCGTTCGAGAAGCCGTATCAGCGGTCGCGCGACACGCTGCGGTTCCTGCGCGAGGCGCTCGCTGGCGGCAAGGTGACGCAGCAGTACGAGACGTTTTCGGTAGAAGGCTTCCGCCTCGACCCTGCGCCCAAGGTTCCGCCCGCCCTTGCCCTCGCTGCCCTCCGGCCGGGCATGGTCAAGCTCGCGGCCGCGGAAGCCGGCATCGCGATTACGAACTGGCTGTCGCCCGCCGACGTGACCAAGGTTCGTGCGGTTGCGGGCGTCGACTGCGAGCTTGTCGCGCGCATTTTCGTGATCCCGACGGCCGACGAGGACACGGCTCGCCTGATCGGCCGGCGCGTGCTCGCGGCCTACCTGACGGTTCCGGTCTACGCGGCGTTCCATCAGTGGCTCGGCCGCGGCGACGTCATCGCACCCATGCTGACCGCGTGGGAGGCCGGAGATCGGCGGGGCGCGCTCGAGGCGATCCCGGACTCGCTTGTCGACGACCTAGTCATTCACGGCCCGGCCGAGTACTGCCGCGAACGCGTGGCGGCCTATCACGCGACCGGACTCGACACCCCCGTCATCGCGATCCTGCCGACGCCCGGTATCAATCTCCCCGACACGCTCGCCAAGCTCGCGCCGGCCTGACGGTGCCGCTCGATCCAGGTCACCGCACCGCGCGCCTGGAAGCAGCGCGGTCGATCTCAGCTCGGTGGGGAGCGGAAGGCCAGCAGTCGAATGGGCGGCGGTCCCGGTCCGATGGGGGCGCTCGCCAGCCGGACCGCGTTCGGGCACAACGGCAGCTACGTCTGCCTCGGCTGGGCCGACCCGGAACGCCAGATTGCTTTCGGGTATTTGACCGCCCGGCTCGTCAATCGCCGGATGGGCGCCGCGCACATGGCCGCCGTGAGCGACGCGGTCCTCGCGGCCTGCAGCTAGCGGACCGCCCGCGCGGACTGGTGTCGCAGGAGCCACACTGCAGCCGCCGCCACGGCGACGCCGACGCCAAGGAACGGCACCGAGGCGAGGAAGCCGTCTGGATAGCCAGACGAAAGCTCCGCGACTGGCAGTTGCAGCTCAATGAGCGCGAACACCGTCAGTGCTGCGATCATCAGGCGCGCGTCGAACAGCTACCCAGAAGATGCCGCACACAATGACTGCGAATAGCGGCAGTTGCCACCAACGCTGCCACGAGTAGCCGAGCCATCCGTAGCTCACACCCAGTTCCACGATGGGCGACCAGACGGCGATCAGGCCGGGCAGCCACAGCCAGTGCCGTGACGGGTGGCCGTCGCGCGGCGCGAGCGCAGCTAGACCCGCTAGGGCCAGCAACTCGAGGAGACGGGCACCGAGCAGGGCGTGCGGACCGCCAACCGCCAGGCCGAAGTAGACCACACCGGCCGCCGCGGCCAGCGCGACAGTTAGCGCCGCAACGCGCGGCGCTGTCCAGGCGAGCACGACAGCCGCTCCTGTGAGCAGCGCGGCCACAGCTGCTGGCCAGCTACTCGAGCCAACAGGCGGCGCGAAGTTCGATACGAGTGCTTGAACGACTCCCACTAGGTAGTTGGCGACCCACAGCGAGAGGTACAGGGCAAGACCGCCCATCACGGCGACCCGCAAGTTGGCGCCGACAGTGCGCAGTCGGTTCTGTGCCGCGCGCGCCTTCAGCCCACCGACGATTAACGCTCGGACGTCCCGGACTCGGGGCCACGTTCGGTCGGCTGAGGCCTCGAGCAGCGTGCCGATGATCTCCTCACCCCGCTCCTGCCGGTAAACAGCCGGGTAGAGGCGCAGCAACCACTGTGCGCGGCGCTCTAGCCGCGTCATGCGAGCCTCGCCCTGCGGGCCGTGCGGCCTGTCGTCGCCCGCCATCAATCCGTCCTGATCACGCGCGCAGACTGCCGCCGCAGCAGCCACACCATCGGCGTCGCGATGGCAATGACCACGCCGAAGGCTGGAAGCGCCGCGAAGACCCCAAAGCCGTCCGGGATCACCTCGGCCACTGGAATTTGCAAGGCGGCCACAGCCAGATACGTGAGCATGGCCACGATGAGGCGAGCGTCAACGGCGACCCATGCGACGCCGCTCGCAACCATTACGAGCAGCAACAGTCCTGGCGTGAAGAACCCCCACGTATAGCCGAACCATGCGTAGCTCACACCCAGCTGGAGCGGGGCCCACGAGACCGCGAAGATTGCGGGCAGCCACAGCCAGCGCAGCGATGGATGACCAGTCCGCGGCGCAAGCGCCGCGAGACCAGCAAGAGCCAGCGCCTGGAGGAGGGGGATCCCGAGCAGGTTGCTGGTCGCTAGCCCGATGGACACAACAGCTGCGGAGTTGACCAGCGCTGTGGCCACCACAATGCGGTGTGGCGCGGTCCACGCGAGCACGATGGTCGCGACGCTCAGCAACGCGATCGCGGCCCACGGCCAGCTAGTGAAGCCGATGTAGTGAGCCGAGTTAGACGTCAGCTGCTGGACCAGGCCTGCCACAAAGACGCCGACCCAGAGCGCCAGATACATGGCGAGACCAGCCATGACGGCAACACGTATGTTGGCACCGATGGTGCGTTGCCGGTTCTGCGCGGCGCGCGCTTTCAGGCCGCAGAACAACAGCGCGCGGATGTCCCGGGCTCGTGGCCATGTCCGACCGTCGGGCGTGGCTTCGAGCAGCGTGCCGATGATTTCCTCACCCCGCTCGTCCCGGTAGGCAGCCGGGTAGCAACGGAGCAGCCACCGCGCGTGGCGCTCTAGGGCTGTCATCCGGACCTCGTCCTCGGGGCCATGCGGCCTGTCGTCGGGTGCCATTAGCTTGCTCTGATCGCGCGGGCGGACTGCCGTCGCAGCAGCCAGCCACTCGCGAGTGTCAGCGCGCCAGCGACGGCTGGGAACGGGAGCACCGGAAGGATCGGGCCGCCGAACACGGTCTCCGTTACCGCCATTTGCACAGCGATCAGCGCGAAGAACGTCAGCACAGCGACCATCAGGCGTGCGTCGATGGCGATCCACACGATGCCTACGGCGGCTACAGCTAGTAGCGACAGTTCCCCCGCGAAGCGCCACGAGTAGCCGAGCCAGCCATATCCCGTCGCGAGCTCCGCGAGCCCCGAGAGCACGATCACGCCGGGCAGCCAGAGCCAGCGCCGTGACGGGCGGCCGGCTCGCGGCGCGAGCGCCGCCAGGCCCGCGATGCCGAGCGCCTGAACCAAGTGTGATGGAAGCGCGTCGTGGTTGGCCACGGCGAACACGACCACCGCCGCCGCGGCCAGCGCTCCAGCCAGAAGCGCGACCCGCGGCGATATCCACGCCAGGACCACCGTCGCGCCGGCCAGCAGCGCGGTCACAGCGGCTGGCCAGCCCATCCAGCCAATGGGCGGCGGTGTACCCGGTCCGAACCACACAAACCCTTGTATGACGCCGGCTACGTACGTGGCGAACCAGATGGCTGTATAAATTGCCAGCCCGGCCATGACGGCGACACGCAGGTTGGCGCCGGCGGTGCGCTGCCGGTTCTGCGCGCGGCGCGCCCGCAGGCCGCCGACGGTTAGCGCACGCACGTCACGCAGCCGCGGCCGCGTTCGGCCGTCCGAAGCCTCGAGCAGTGTGCCAATGATCTCGCCGCCCCGCTCGCGCCGGTAGGCGGCCGGATACACGCGCAGCAGGAGGCGAGCGTGACGCTCAAAGGGTGTCAAGCGAACCGCGCCTGCGGGATCACGCGCCTGCGGGATCACGGTCCGCCCCTGCGGGATCGCGGTCCGCCCCTGCGGGATCACAATTCGCCCCTGCGGGATCACGGTCCGCCCCTGCGGGATCGCGGTCCTGGTCAGCGAGCCGCTCGCGCTCGCTGGCAAGCTCGGGGTAGTCGCCCGCGCGCCGCGCGTCGTCTCCCGTCATCACGCAGTCCTCGGCCGCCGGCCGAGCCGACCGGTACGCGGACTCGTCGCCGCGCCGGTGACGATCCGGGCCGCCTCAGCCATCCGCTGCGCCTCGGCACGCAGCGCGGTCGCGCCGTCGTCGGTCAGCCCGTACGACCGACGGATGCGGCCAGCCACGATCTCCTCGCTGACCAGTTGGACATGACCCTCATCCGCCAGCCGGTCGAGCGCCGTGTACAGCGTGCCGGTGGCCAGGCGCACTCGGCCGTCCGACAGCTCCTCGGCGCGCTTGATGATCGCGTAACCGTGCAGCGGCCCATCAAGCAGCGCCGCGAGCACGAAGTACGTCGGCTCCCGCATTGGCCCACGTGGTCGTCTCATGCGACTCACGATAGGTAGATTGCCGATGCATTGTCAATCTACTTATCCAGCAGAGGACGACAAGCGCGACGGCATGTCTTTCGCCGGTGCGACCGAGCCCAAATGGAACGAAACGGGCGCTGAAGTAGACCAAGGGGCTTCATGGCCTTTCATGAATGCGCGCTGACTGTTGCTATAGCGACAGCAATCCGACATCGATCATGGACACCACCTGGGCTCCAGGCGGGCTGAGGGAGGGACCCGCTACCAGCTGCCGGGAAGCGGGCCCCCGTACCAGGACTCGATGATGCGGTGCGCGATAGACACCGGCGGCGGCAGCAGCAGGTCACCGCTCTCGACTGCGGAGCGCAGGTCGTCCCTACTGAACCAGTGCGCCTCCGCAATTTCGTCGTCATCGACGCGGATATCCGTGTCGCCGGCCGCTTCAGCCCGGAAGCCCAGCATGAGGCTCTGCGGCATTGGCCACGGCTGGCTGCCCAGGTAGGTGACGCTGCCGACGGTAATGCTCGTCTCCTCGTGAACTTCGCGAGTGACCGCTTGCTCGGCCGACTCCCCGGCTTCGACGAAGCCGGCCAGGACCGACACGCGCCGCTCCGGCCACATCGCGTTACGAGCCAGCAGGCACCGATCTTCGTCGTCAGTGACCAGCACGATCATGGCCGGATCGACCCGCGGGAAATGCTCGCTGCCGTCGACTGGGCACTTGCGCGCGTGGCCGGAGAGGATCGGGTCGGTCAGCGAACCGCATCGCGGACAGTGCGTGAACGTCTCGTGCCAGTTCCCCACCGCGATCGCGTGCGTCATCAGGCCCGCATCGCGGTCGGACAGGAGCGGGCCCGCCTCGCGCAGCGGCACGGGCCGCACGGTCTCCCGAGGCGGGCCCGGCAGCGGTCCGGCCACGCCGAAGTACACGACCCCCTCGTGGTCGACGCCGAGCAAGAAGCGCACGCCATCGGGCGCACGGTCGGGCGGGACGAACACGAGCCGGGCCAGTTCGACGCCCATGTCGCACAGCACGCGACCGCGCTCGACGACGAGCACTTTGGTGCGCGGATTCGCCCAGGACGCGCTCAGCCACGCCTCGTCGGTGCGCAGATGCGCTGACCTGTCGACTTCGGCGCGCGCCAACGCCAGCTCCGTCAGCGCGGGGCCGGTTGGTGCGCGGCCGGTTGACGCGGGTCCGGTTGGTGCGGTGCCGGTTGACGCGGGTCCGGTTGATGCGCGGCCGGTTGGTGCGGTGCCGGTTGACGCGGGTCGGCCGCAGCGGCCCGGTCCGCGCCGACCCTGCCAGCGTCGGACGCGCACCATCCGGGAGGCTAGGTGCGGCGCTCACCTGCCTGCCGTCAGCTCAGCTGCCCTGGCGGCGAGCTCTTCCCACAGGTACGCCGACGCCTCGGCGCCCTTGAGCAGCAGTGCCATATCGACCCGCTCATTCGGTGCGTGAATCCTGTCCGCGTCAAGTCCGACTGCGACGAAGACTAGCGGCGCCGCCAGGATGTCGGCCAGATCCGCCTCGGGCCCGCTCCCGCCCTCTCGGGTGAACAGGACCTCTTTGCCGAACGCACGCTCCATGGCGTCCTTGCCCGCGCGCCCGGCCGCCGAGTCTGTGGGCGCGAAGCAGGGCCGGACCCCAGGACCATGCGTCGTCACGGTCGCATGAATGCCTGGCGGCGTGTGGTCGCGCACATACTGGCGCAGGCCCGAAATGATGTCGGCTGGCTCTTGCTTGGCGACGAGCCGGAACGACAGCTTGGCGTCCGCTCGTGCGGGCACGATCGTCTTGCCGCCCGGGCCGGTGTGGCCGCCCCACATGCCGTTCAGTTCCGCGGTAGGCCTGGCCCAGACTCGCTCGAGTGTCCCATAGCCAGCCTCGCCCGCCGCCGCGCCGCTGTTGCCTGCCTCGGCCAGCCACGCCTTCTCGTCGAAGGGCAGCCTGGCGATGAGATCCCGTTCAGCCTGCGAGAGCGGCAGCACGTCGTCATAGAAGCCCGGCAGCGTCACCCGGCCGTCGCCGTCGTGCAGGCCTGCCAGCAGGTCCGCCATAACCTGGAGCGGATTCGGTACGGCCCCGCCGAACGAGCCAGAGTGCAGGTCGCGCTCCGCGCCGCGCAGGCTGATCTCGGCATCGACGACGCCGCGCATCCCGACGCACATGGACGGCACGTCAGCCGACCACATCGTGGTGTCAGACACCACGATCACGTCGCATGCGAGGCGGTCCCGATGAGCGCGCAGCAGATCCGCGAAATGCGGGGAGCCCGATTCTTCCTCGCCCTCGATCAGGAGTTTCAGCGTGACCGGCGGGGCAGACAACCCCGACGCGGCCAGGCACGCCCGCAAGCCGAGCCCATGGAACAGCACTTGTCCCTTGTCGTCCGACGACCCGCGGCCGAAGAGCAGCCCGTCACGCTGGACCGGCTCGAATGGCGGGCTGTCCCATTCGGCCAGCGGCTCGATGGGCTGCACGTCGTGATGGCCGTAGACCAGCACGACAGGCGCCGCCGGGTCGTCGGCTGGCCACTCCGCAAATACCGCCGGGAGTCCAGGTGATTCGGCTTCGCCCGTCGGCCATACCTCGGCTACGGGGAACCCCGTTCCTTGCAAATAGGCTTGCAGCCAGGCCGCGGACCGCGCGACGTCGTCACGTCGACCGGGATCGGCGGAAATGGACGGAATGGCCAGCCACTGACTGAGCGAGCCGAAGAAGTCGGCGGCGTGCTCTTCGATGTACTGGCGGACATCCATGATGCTGCTCCTTCGCAGGCGGATCGGCGGGTCGGCGCACGCAGCGCTGTCGTCGCAGCCGCAGTGTTCCGTGGGCACGGTGCCGTTCCGGTATTGTCTCGCGGTCGTGGCGTGCGTGTGCCGCCGCGCTGGCATGTCGGATGAGCCGCTGGGCTTGAACCAGGGAGGATCGGATGATCGTCGCGTTCTCCGTCACGCCTCTTGGAGTGGGCGAAGACGTCGGCGCTTACGTCGCGGACGCCGTTCGGGTCGTCCGCAACAGCGGTCTGCCGAACCGTACCGACGCGATGTTCACCTCTATCGAAGGCGAGTGGGATGAGGTGATGGCCGTTGTCAAGGCTGCGTGCGACGCGGTAGCCGCGCGCGCTCCACGGGTGAGTATCACGCTCAAGGCCGACATCCGGCCGGGCGTGACCGGGGCTCTTGAAGCGAAGGTGGCGTCCGTTGAGAGGCACCTAGCCCGGGGATAACTAGTCTCCCCCGGCCCCGCCATACGGGCTCGGCGTGCGGGCGCGCGGTTCGGCGCGGCGCTCGGTTCCGTGGGGCGAGGCCTGATCAGCGCGGATTTTGCAGTGATCCGCCTAGATTGGGCTCTCCGGATGGTGGAAATCCCATTCCTGAAGCGCGGCGACGGCGAGCCAGTCCAGGCCTCGTCCGGTCTCAGCCTCTATGCCATGGGCGAGGGCCGCGATGGCTGCCGCGGCCGCGTAACCGTCCGCCTCGTCTTCCTGCTGATTCGCGCCCTCCAGCGCGTGTACCAGCAGTTCTTTAGCGGCGGTAGCCCTGGCCGGAGCGTGCGAGTAGGAGTTCGCCAGATGAGAGATCGCGCGCCGCACGACGCGCTCGGCTATGCCATCGCTCATGGCTACTCGTCGTTCGGTCACGGTGTCCGCCTCCATAGCGTCTGATCCCGGAATGCTACCGGGTGCTCCGCGCGGGCCACCGACTCAGCCACTCGGCGCCGCCGTCCATTCGACCAGCCCCAGCCGGACTAGATCCGCGTTGCCCGTTACGTCCCGGCCGTCGGGGCCGGTCAGAACGTCTTCAAGCCCGATCCGGGTGGCGAGTCCAAGCCGTCCCGCGTGCGCCACCAGCGGCCAGCAGCTCTCGTTCTCGCCATGCAGCAGGATCGGCGCCGTCATCCTGGCCGCGTACAAGATGTCCAGAATCTCATCCGCTCGCATCGTGGCTGCCTCGGCGGTCACGTGGGCGATCTCGACCATGATCCGCAGCCATCCACCGGGCGGCATGAAGCCGGCTGCAGCCTCGACGTCGGCGACGGACCAGATACCAGCCTCGGCCAGGATGCCAGCGTCGGCCAGGATGACGACCAGCTCCTGCCAGCCGTCCTCGCTGAGGTTCACCGAGGCAAAGTCCGGCCGGTGCGAGAGCTCCAAGTCGGCCCACCCGATGACCTCGTCCCGTCGTGTCCACACGTCCGCGGCTGCCCACAGGCCGGTGGTAACGCCAACTGGGGTTCCTGGGCACGCGGCCCGGACGGCGCCGACCGCAGCACCGACGTCGGACGCCCGCAGCGACTCTCTGCCGTCCGGTGCGCGGGGATGGAGGTGGACTGCTTCGGCGCCCGCCGCCACAGCTCCTGCCGCCGCCGCGGCAAGCTGATCAGGCGTGATCGGTACCGCAGGATGGTCCGTGGGAGTTCGTCGGCCGTTCAGGCAGGCCTTGATGCGCCGGACGCGATCTGACATGGTCCGGGCCCCGTTCGGTCGCCGCTGCGGCTGCGCGCGCCGCGCTTCAACAATCGCGCATGCTCACCAATCTGACGACCGCGGGGTCGCAGGCCGAAGCCGGGCAGACAGGTCAGCTTCCCAATCTTCGCCTGCTCGCGCGCGCTAGTCACGACCCAGATCGAGTCCGTGACAGTCAGGAGCTGGGCGTCGCGAGCGCGACATCCTCGATGAGCGCCGCGAGGCCAGCCTTGTCGAGCAGGTCGGCCGGCCGGACCGTCACGTCGTCGCGCACGTAGTAGAACGCAGCGCGCACGTCTGCCACTGGCACGTCTGCGAGGGCGGCCCACGCGACCCGGTAGGCGGCAAGCTGGACGGCGACCGCGTGCTTGTCGGCCGCTGTGACCGGCTGCTTACCGGTCTTCCAGTCGACCACGTCAAATCCGCCTTCGTCGGCGTCGGCGAACACCGCATCCATCCGGCCGCGAACCACCCGGTCGCCGATCAGCGTCTCGAACGGAACTTCGACCTCGGCGGGCCAGCGTCCGGCCCATTCGCTCGCCTCATATCGCGCCTTCAGCTCGTCGAGGTCCGGATCACTAGCATCTACGCCGAAGTTGTCGATCGCACCCGGCAGGTCGCCGGTGTCGATGAGCTGCGCCTGCCCGAATCGCCGTTCTAGCCACTCGTGGAACGTGGTGCCGCGGTTCGCCTGCGGCGTCGGCCTTCGCGGCATCGGACGCCGGATCTGCTGTGCGAGCTCGCGCGGGTCCCTCGCGATGGTGACCAGCGAGGAGACCGGGAGCTGCCGGGGCAGGTCGACGAGGACTTCGGGCCCCGAGTGGCGCCGAGCCCGTTCGGCCAGGAGCAAGTCGGCATCGCGGACCCAGTCGGCGATCAAGACCTGGTCGTGCTCGGTTAGGTCGGGTGGGAGCGAAGCGGCGTCGAGTCCATCCTCGTCATCGCTCGCGGCGTCCACCAACGCGCCGGCCGCGCGTACTGCTTCATACCGCGCGCCTGCGGCCGCGGCCGCAGGCCAAACAGCGCTGGCAGGCTCAGCCAGCGCAGGGTTGACCGCCTCTGGCTCCGGTTCGAGGTACCAGTATGTGACCTCTCCGGCTCCGTCCTCGCACGCCGCTCGAATCTCGGTGAGGAACTGCGATGGGCCAAGTCGCGAGACGCCGTCCGACCACCAGTACCCCGAGCAGCCGAGCAGGTACGCGGCCCTGGTCGCCGCCACGTAAGCGAGCCTGCGCTCTTCAGCGGTCTCGCGGGCCGTGCACGCGGCGCTGAACGCTGTGAGGTCAGTCGGCGTCAGGCCATCCAGGGACGGCAAGTCTGCCTTGTCCCCGCGCAGGCTGAACGGCAGCAGCCTGGCGTTCTCGGTCCACCGAGTCGTGACGCGCGGCTTTGCCGGGAACACGTGCCGCTGCGGGCCGCTAGCGAGCCCTGGCACGAAGACCGCCGCCCACTGGAGGCCCTTGGCCGCGTGTACGGTCGCGAGCTTGACCGAGTCGGTCTCGCCGACTTGCCCAGCCTCCAGGCCGAACTCCTCGGACTCGGCGGCCTCGAGATACGCCAGGAAGGCACCGAGAGTCGGCTCCTGCGAGTCACCTGCAAACGCCGCGGCCGCGTCGGCGAACGCATCGAGGTCCGCTCTCGCGGCCGCCGGATCGGCACCAGGCCGGGAGGCGACCTCGATGTCGAGGCCGAGCGTCCGCTCTACCTCACTGACGAGCTCGGCGAGCGGTCTCGCGACGTGGCTGCGCAAGACACGCAGCTCGGCGGCGAGCGCGGACATGCGAGCGTAACCGACCGCGGAGTAAGCGACTGGGCTGCCGAGGTCGTCGAGAGCCTCCACCAGGCTGCCCGTATCCCTGGTCAGGTCGCTGACCGCGCCAAGCACCAGGTCGCGCCCCTCGGGCTGCTCGTTCTGGTGGTGGTCGTGGTCGCTCTCGCGGCCATGCCCCTGGCGCCCGCCGTTGTCGCGACCGTGGTCGTCGCGCCCGTGGTCGTCCCGGTCCTCGCGTCCAGCGGCCAGCGCCCTGGCTCGCCGGCCAAGCGCGACTAGGTCGGCCGGCCCGATTCGCCAGCGCGGCGACGTAAGGAGTCGCGCGAGTGCCCCGGACGCCGCCGGATCGTGCATCACTTGCAGCGTCGCCACGATGTCCGCCACCTCGGGCACCGTTAGGAGGCCACCAAGGCCCACGACCTCGACGGGGATATCGCGCGCCTCGAGGGCCGCTCGCAACGCGGCGAACTGCGCGCGCTTGCGGCACAGCACCGCGATGTCGCTCGGCCTGACGTTCGAGTCTCGGCCGTCTGGCCACGGCATGCCGTCGGGCGCCAGCCCAGCAGGTAGCCCGAGGATGCTGGCCACTTCGTCGGCCACCCAAGCCGCCTCGTCGTGCACAGACTCAAGCAGCGCACACCGAACCACGCCGCGGTCGGCGCGACCAGGCGGCGCCACCAGAAGCGGTACATCGGGTGCCTCGGCGCGCAGCTCAGCTTGAATCGCGCCGGCGGCGAGCAGCACATTCCCGGAGTTGCGGAAGCTGGTCGACAACACCCGCACCGGAGCCGGTTGACCGTCGGCGCACTGGAAGTCGCGGCTGAATCTACGCAGGTTGCCGGCGCTGGCGCCACGCCAGCCATAGATCGACTGGCACGGATCGCCGACCGCTGTCACGGGATGGCCGGCCCCGAACAGCGATCTGAGCAGCACCAGCTGGGCATGGGACGTGTCTTGATACTCATCGAGGAGTACCACCCGGTAGCGCGCTCGCTCACTCGCTCCGACAACCGGGTGCCGGGACGCGATTCGGGCCGCGATGGACATCTGGTCGCCGAAGTCGACGACCTCCCTGGCCGCCTTCGCTGCGGAGTACGCGGACACCAAAGGCAGGAGCTGCTCTCTCGTTCGCTGATGCTTGAGTACATCCGCGACTGCCTTCGGCACCCGTCCTGCCAGGCCAGCCGCACAGCTCTGCAGCCACTCACCGACCGAAAGCACGTCGTCCGAGCCGCGCATGTGCTCGGCCATGTCGCCGGCCAGGGCGAGCATCGCGGCTGTCACGTTGGCAGGTGTCCACTCGAGCGCGTCCATAGCGCCCTCGTAGGCGGCGACCACCCTGGCTGCTAGCTGCCACGAGACAGCAGGCGTAATGAGCCGCAACGTCGGCTCGAGACCCTCGCGCAGCGCGTGGTCGCCGAGGATGCGTCCCGCGTAGGCGTGATACGTCGATATGACCGGATCGCCCGCGAGGGTGTCGTCTTCGTGGGGGAGGCCAGCAAGAAGCGCGTCAGGCTGGTCCGACGCAGACAAGCCGACCGATGGCACGGCCACGCCAGCTCGTCGCAAGCCCCGCAGGCGCGTACGAACCCGCTCGGCCAGTTCGCCCGCGGCCTTCCTGGTGAACGTCAGCCCGAGCACTTGCTCGGGTCGCACCAACTGATTCGCCACAAGCCAGACGAGCCGCGCGGCCATCGTCTCGCTCTTGCCTGAGCCAGCTCCGGCGATCACCGCCAGCGGCGCAAGCGGCGCTCCGATCACCGCAGCCTGCTCGGGGGTGGGCTCTTGCGCGCCGGTCAGGCTTGCCAGCTGAGCTGGGCTATACATCACACGGCTGCTCGTCACGGCGTCACCTGCCCGCCGCGCTCGTCGACAGGGCAGCTCGACGCCACCGGGCATACGCGGCAGCCGGGGTTGGCGGTGGCCCGGAAGACGGGACCGGCCATTCCCGCGGCGACGGTCTCGACTAGCTCGCGCGCCCAATCCGGGTTGGGATCTTTGGGCAGACCCCGCTGCGGCTGTACGCGCACCGACGCGGTGAGGCCCGCCTTGCCGATCTGAATGAGCTCCGCACCACCGGGCTCAGTGAGGCCGAGCTGCTCGAACGCGCCGAGCAGCACGGCCAGTTGGTAGACGCCGAGCTGCGGATTGCGGTCCAGGTCGCTGTCACTCGGCCTGGACGTTCCGGTCTTGAGGTCAACGACGATCGCCGCGCCCTGCTCGTCTCGCTCCAGCCGGTCGACTTGCCCGGTAATGGTGACGTCGCCCATGGTGACCCGGAGTCGTTGCTCGACGGCCACAAGCTCGCGCGGATTGCTGCGGTGCCAGGCCAGGAACTTGGCAACCATGATCTCGGCGTGCGCGCGCTGCCGAGCGCTGTACCAGGAACTACCGAAGTCCAGGTGCTGCCAGAGCTCGTCCACTCGCTTGGCGACCTCACCGTCGTCCGCGCCCTCTGCTGCTAGCGCCGCGGCCGCGTGAATGACGATGCCGAGTCCTTGCGCCGCGCCTGGCGTGCGCACGCCCACCGCCGCCTCGAGCAGCCAGCGCAGCCCGCATTTGGTGAATGTCTCGACGCGCGATGGTGAGATGTGGACGGCCCCGGGCAGCCGCTCGCCTGCCGCGGATAGCTCGGTCAGCGCGAACCACTGTTGTGGGCTCGCGCCGCGAACGCCAGCGGCTGCGAGCCTTGCTAGCTGTGTCGCCGCGGCTTCCCGCACGAACCTCACGGAGGCTGACGTCGGCCGCGGCGCGACGCAGGTCCGCGGTAAGGGCCGGGAGCGAGAGCCAGCGGCGGCCGGTGCCGGCGACATGCTCGATCTCGATCTCATCGCCAGCCAGCTCAGCTAGGAACCTGGACGGACGCTCCTCGCTGTCCTCGGCGCCGACGGCGGTCACCACGAGTTCGCGCCGTGCTCTGGTGACTGCGACGTAGAAAAGGCGCCGCTCCTCCGCAAGCAGCCGCGCGGCTCTCACCACGGCGGCGGCATCGGTGCCCGATCTGACGTCCACCGGGTCACAGCCGACCACGTCGATGAGTTCATCCATGCCGAGGAGGGACCCACGCTGGCGGACGTCGGGCCAGGTTCCCTCCTGCACGCCAGCGACGACGACCAGATCCCATTCGAGGCCCTTGGCCCGGTGCGCTGTCAGCAGACTGACGGCGTCGCCCCGCGGCGCGCGCTCAGCGAGGCTGTCGCCAGCGATCTCCTGGCCAGCCAGACTGTCAAGGAACAGCTCCGTCGAGCCAAGCGGCAGTCGGGCAGTGAACCTGGACGCGGCGTCGAACAGCGCGACGACGGCATCGAGGTCGGCGTCCGCGAGTGCACCGCGCGGGCCACCGCCGGCGCTCGCCTCCTCCCAGCGACGCGCGAGTCCGGACGCTGACCATACTGCCCACAGCACCTCGTGTGGCGTGCCGTCCCGGTTCGCCGCACGGGCCATCTCGAGCAGCCGCGCGACCTTGCGCGCGGCAACCACCGCCGGGTCCACAGCCACCGCAGGGTCCCCGGCCACCGCGGGTCCCCGGCCACTGCCGGGTCGACGGCCACTGCCGGGTCGACGGCCACCACCCGGCCGAGCGCGGGCACGGCCTTCGAATCGGCCGGCTCGTCGGGCCATCCGGCGGGGATCAGCTGGCGCGGATCGCGCAGGGCCTCGGCGAGCGGCTCAGGGGCCGGCGGCTGTCCCGCCGCACTGGCCGCGGCGTGCAGTCCGCGGCGCAGCCTGCGCAGTCCGAGCGCGTCTGTTCCTCCAAGCGGCCCGGTCAGCAGCTCAGCAGCGGCCTGCTCATCCAGCAGCTCGGGCCGGAACGCACATGTGAGCAGCCGCAACAATGGCCTCGTGCCTGGCTCGACCGTCAGCGGCACCTCAGCGCCGGCCACGCTGACCGGGATCCCGGCCGCTGTGAGAGCGCGCTGGAGTGCCGGGGCCTGTCGGACCGCAGACCTGACCAGGACCGCCATCTGCGACCAGGGGATGCCGTCAAGCAGGTGCGCGCGACGGAGCGTGTCGGCGATCAGCGCCGCCTCCTGGCTGGCGCTGGCCGACGTCATGATCTGGACTCGGCCTGGAACTCCATCCTCCAGGGGTACGAGCATTCGGTGCTGTCGGCTTGCGGACGGATCTGCGCGGCCGACGGGCCGGGGCAGCTTGGCCGCGACCCGCCTGGACGCAGCCAGCGGATCTACGCCGCTCCGCCGGCACGTACGCAGGGCGATGACGTCTGCTGGACGACCATCAGGCGCCCGGAAGCGGTCGGTGAAGCGACCGATCGCCGTGACGTCGGCCCCCCGGAACGCGTAGATCGACTGATCGGGATCACCGACAGCGATCAACTCGCGGCCGTCCCCGGCTAGCTGTACAAGGAGCTCTTCCTGCGCCGGATCGGTGTCCTGATACTCGTCGACGAGGACTGCGTCGTACGCCTCGCGCTCGCGGACTCTGACGGCACTGGTGCGCAGCAGCGCACTCGCGATCCTGACGATCTCGGCATAGTCGTAAGCCGGCACGGGTGCCAGATCAAACCTCGCCGCATACGCGTCGAGGAACCGCCCGGCCGCGATCCAGTCGTCCCGGCCATGATCGCCTCCGAGGGCTGCCAGGCGGGTGCCATCCAGGCCGCGCTCGGCCGCGCGCAACAGGAAGTCCCGTAGCTCGGCGGCGAAGCCCTGCGTTGCAACGGCCGGCCTCAGGTGCTCCGGCCAGCCCTGAGCGCCGTCGCTCGCCTCACCACGCAGCAAGCGCCGAACCTCGAGGAGCTGCTCGGGTCCGGAAAGCAAGATCGGTGGAGCGTCCCCAGCGAGTGCATACTCGCGCCGCACGAGGGCGTACGCGTAGCTGTGGAAGGTCAGCGCCAGCGGCTGACGGACTGTGCGGTCGAGGCGGAGCGTTATCCGTTCACGAAGCTCGGCGGCCGCCTTGCGGCTGAAGGTAAGGACAAGCACACGGCTAGGGTCAACGCCCCGCCGCGTCACCCTGTCGACGACTGCTTCGACGATCGTTGTCGTCTTGCCGGTGCCGGGACCGGCCAGAACTAGCAGCGGGCCGCCCGAATGCTCGACGGCACGACGCTGAGCTTCATCCAGGCGCGGTGGCAGTAGCGTCGGCGCTGGCCGCCGGACGAGTCGATAAGCAGGCGAGGCAGTTTCCATCTCGCTTGCATTCCAGCAGACGGCGCCGACATTGGCCGTGATTCGCGGCTGCCCGCGTGTCAGGCCGCGCAGGCAGAGCAGGTCAGACCCGGCAGGTCAAGAGCGCCGCCGCGCCCGCTTCATGTCGACCCGCGGCACACCGCCGTCAGGCGGGTAACGCAGCGGGGTTCCTTCCGACTGGTACGCGGCGATCGCTGCGCGCTCGTGCCCAGCCAGCAGCGAACCGTCGGCGTGGACCACGCGCCACCAGGCCACGCCCCCTCCCCAGAGCGCCAGGGTACGGCCGACCTGGCGAGGGCCGCCTTCGCCGAGGAACTCCGCGATATCGCCGTACGACATGACGGTGCCCGGGGCGATCGAGTCGACCACGTCGAGCACGCGACTCGCGTACTCGTCTATGCCAGGCCGCCGCTGGCGGCTACCGCGGGCTGGCTGCCCGGCCATCACGATCCAGCCGGATGGTGGCCGCGTCCGCGCGGCGCCGCGTGCCGGGCGACAGGTCGGCGTAGCCGACGACGGATCCGAGCCAGCGGCCCCGTTACGAGACGGTCCCGTCGCCTGATGCGGCCGCCGCCGCCGTCGGTACCTGGTCAGCAGACGGCGGGTCATTCACCGACAGCAGGTTGCTCGTCGCCAGGGCGACGAGGCCCAGGCACGCGGCGGCGAGCAGGCAGTACAGCACGAGCTGAGTTGACCCGCGAGGTGCGACCGGAACCGGCGGGATGGCGGCGACGCCCCCGCCGAAGTGCGCTGCCGGGGCCACGCTGACTGCAGGCGCTGGTTGTGCAGCCAGTCGGCCGGCGACCCTCAAGGCCGCGGCGGCGTCCACGACGCCAAAGCCGATCTGCTCATCCCAGCCGCCATGTGGTCGCGTGCTGCGGGTAGTGCTGCTGGTAATCGCCGAGATGACCTGCGCGTCCGTCAGGGTGGGATACTTGGCCTTGATGAGCGCCACCACGCCGGCCGTCAGCGCGCAGGCAGGGCTCGTGCCGCTGACAAACCAGTAACCCCCGGTGTTGCCCTGGGCCGGGACGTGGTCGCCGGGAGCGGCCACCTGAACCGACAGGTTCTCGCTGGAGAAGCTCGACACCTGCCCGCTGCGGTTGACCGCGCCGACAGCGAGTACGCCCGGATAGTCGGCCGGGAACGAGTAGGGCGCCTGGCCGGTACCAGCGGCCCCGGCCGCGTTGCCAGAGTTACCGGCCGAGGCAACCACGACGACGTTGCGGGAGTATGCATTCTGAAGCGCGGCGCGGACCGGACGGCTCTGCAGGCTGTAGCCGAGCGACATGCTGATGACTTGAGCACCGTGGTTCACCGCGTACGTGATGGCCTCGGCAAGTTCCTGCTGACCCTGGCTAGCCGATTCCGCCGTGTATTTCCCATTCTTCGGGTCGCTGGCATCAGTGATCACTCTGATCGATAGCACGGTCGACTGTGGAGCGCTGCCGATGATGCCGCTGCCGCCGCCATGCCCGTGGCCAGCGATCAGGGACGCCATCCAGGTACCGTGGACTCCCCAGTTCGGGTTCGATGGCGGCGTGTGAACGCCGCTGAGGTCCGGCCCCGTCCGCACGCTCCCCACAAGGTCAGAAACCCTCGGATTGACGCCGCTGTCGATCACGGCGACGACGACGCCCTTGCCCTCCGATACTGACCACGCCGCCTGAAGGTTGAGCTGATCCAGCACCCAGCTCTCGCTGCTGCGAACGATATCGGCCCTGGCCGGCCGGGCGGCCAACAGCGCCGCCGGCACGGCGCCCAGCAGGGCCGCAACGGTCAGCCTCGCGACCCAGCGCTGCACGCGCCCGGACCTCCCGCCTGTCGTCGCTCGGGCGGTCAGCTTTGACCGAGACGGCTTCCCGGCGGTCAGCATCCAGGCGCTCCTGGACAGACCAGCGCTGGCAGCGGCTTGCCGAGAAGGTGCTCGGCCGAGGTGACAAGACCGGAGGCCAGGCTCGACATCTCCGTCCCGAGATAAGGATCGCCCGACAGCCGGACGCGATGCCGCCCGTCCGCGAATCCGGCCGTCGACAAGATCAAATATGGTCCGGCACCGGCTGCTTGCGTCAGCTGCCGCTGCACATCGCCAAAACCAGCCGCCGGGGTATTAGGAACCCGAAGCGGCCGGACGAGTACGGGCGAGATGGAGCCAGAGCTATCTAGGTCCTCGATGACTGCACGTTGTGCCGCGGTGTCTGGCAGCACAGCCACCATGAGGGTCGCTACAAGCGCGCCGGACGAGTCGACGTAGGTCGCGCGCATCGCGGCGGCGCAGTGGTATCTGCTGAGAAGCTCTGCCGCCGTACCGGTCACGGCGGCGCCGCAGTCAGTCGTCGGGTCGATGCTCAGCAGCCGGGCCTGAAGCTCCAGGTTGCTGTCCGAGTTCAGGTCGGCGCCCGGGACCGTGTAGGCGACCGAGCCTGGAAAGATCGCCCCGGCCGGCAGCGACCGCCAGCGCGCATCGAGTTCCCAGGCCGCGATCTGACGCCGCTGGACGGGAGTGAACTGGCGCGGCAGCAAGTTGTGCGCTATCCCGAGCGCCGAAACGGCGAGGCCAAAGAGGCCAGCCAGCAGCGCGGCAGTCGCCAACACTCTCCGTGGGCCGCGCCGCGAGGACCGCCGGGCTACCTGATTTGGTCCATCAGGCGAGCCAGAGCCGGAGTCGCTGGCGGGGCCGTCCGGCCAGTTCTGGGCCGGCTCTGGCTGCCACGTCACATCCGGATTTTACGGCCTGAATGCCATTGCGCCGTTCAGTCGCAGCCCGGCCCGCCTCGATCAGTACGTCGGCAGGCTCGGGTCGACCTGGTTGACCCAGGCAATCACGCCGCCTCCGACGTGGACGGCGTCGGCGAAACCGGCGTTCTTGACCACGGCGAGCGCCTCCGCGCTCCGAACGCCGCTCTTGCAGTGCAGGACGATCCGCTTGTCCTGCGGCAGCTTCTCCAATGCCGCCCCGGTCAGGAACTGGTCCTTGGGAATCAGCGTGGCGCCCGGGATCGAGACGATCTCGTACTCGTTGGGCTCCCGAACGTCGACCAGGAAAATGTTGTCGCCCCGGTCCAGCATGGTCTTGAGGTCAGTCGCGGTGATGGTCGAGCCGGAGGCTGCCTCCGCCGCGTCGGCCGACACGGTTCCGCAGAACGCGTCGTAGTCGATCAGGCTGGTAATTGTCGGGTTCTTGCCGCAGATCGCGCACTCGGGGTCCTTGCGAACGCGGACGGTACGGTAGCTCATTTCCAGGGCGTCGTAGATCATCAGCCGCCCGGCCAGGCTGTCGCCGATCCCGGTGATCAGCTTGATCGCCTCGGTGACCTGGATCGAGCCGATCGATGCGCACAGCACCCCGAGCACGCCTCCCTCGGCGCAGGACGGCACCATGCCCGGCGGCGGCGGATCCGGGTAGAGGCACCGGTAGCACGGGCCGTATTCAGCCCAGAACACGCTCGCCTGCCCGTCGAACCGGAAGATCGAGCCCCAGACGTACGGCTTGCCCAGCAGCACGCACGCGTCATTGACCATGTAGCGCGTGGCGAAGTTGTCGGTGCCGTCCACGATGAGGTCGTAGCCGGAGAAGAGCTCCATGACGTTGTCGTTGGTCAGTGCCTCGGTGTGGACCTGCACGTTGACGTACGGATTCACTTCGTTGATGCTCTCGCGGGCGGACTCGGCCTTGAGCTTGCCGATGTCGGACTGCCCGTGGATGATCTGGCGCTGCAGGTTCGACTCGTCAACCACGTCAAAGTCGATCACGCCGAGCGTGCCAACACCCGCGGCGGCCAGGTACAGCAGCGCAGGCGAGCCGAGGCCGCCCGCGCCGACACAGAGCACCTTGGCGTTCTTCAGCCGCTTCTGCCCGGTCATCCCGACCTCCGGGATGATCAGATGGCGCGAATAGCGCCTGACTTCATCGACTGTCAGATCTGCGGCCGGTTCAACCAGGGGTGGCAGCGTGGACACAGGGGTCTCCCATTTATTCGCTTCGATACGTTCCTTGAACGAGCACGGAGGCCAGGGCATTCCACCGCCGGAAATGTCATCGGCGGCGAGTACAACTCATCACATGAAGCAGATACCGCCCCCGCAGTTACCGGCGCGCTCAGCCGCCGTACCGGCCCCGCCGACCCCCTCGAGCCAGCTCCAGCACCCGGGACAGCCCACGCCGCTCCCCGATGCCCTGGGCATTCGCGCCTGCGCGGTGCCGGCGTCGGCGCCGCCCTTTGACGACGAAAGCACCCAAGCAGGGAACGGGGCCGACGACGGCGCGGCCTGGCGGCCGCCCGACGAGGACCAGTCCGCGGTAGATCTAGTGGATCCCGAGCCAGGTGCCCCAGAGCCTGACGCTCATGACCAATCGGACCGAGAGCGGTCCGAGCCACCACCGGGCTGGCCGAGCCAGTTTGCCCAGGCCGTCGCCGAGGCCTTGGCGGGCTCCAGGCCAGCGCGGCAGCTCACGCCGTGGACGACCGAGCGAGCCCGCAGGCGCATTAGGCAGCTCGGGCCCATGCTGGCCACGGATCAGCGACCCACGGTGCGCCGGGTCATGACCTCGGCACCCGCAGCCGACGTGCTCGAAGTGACCGCGGTTGTTCGCTTCGGGCCGCGACTGCGGGTCCTGGCCTTGCGGCTCGAACTCGAGCAGCCCCGCGCGTACCGACAAGGTGGCAGCCGCTGGTGTTGCACGGCGATCGAGTCCGCGTAAGCCGGAGCACCCCAAGCGTCCACGGACATCGTCGGGGCCGATGAGCTGCGACCCCGTTCCGTTCCTAGCGGTTGCGCGGGTCGCCGTGGCACTGCTTGAACTTGCGGCCAGACCCGCAGGGGCACGGTGCGTTCCGGCCGACGTTGGCGTACTGCGCGCCATCCGACTGGCTCGTGGTGTGCTCGGCCCGACCCGTAGCGTCCTCGCTCGGCGCGCTGTAGCTCAGGCCCCCCTGGCGCTGCGGCCGCGCGAGTCCTCGGGCCAGGCCGGCGGGGAGGTCCTGGTCTGAACCAGTGGCGGCAGCAGGCTGTTGCGGCTGACGGCCGGGCTGCTGCTGGGCATGCCGACCGCCCGCGGTCCTGCCCTGCTGACTGGGCTGGGGTTGCGGCCGGGGCTCGGCCACCGGGCCGGCGCCGTCTGGGTCAGGCTGATGACCGGACCGCCAGGCTCTGGCTCGGCGCCGTCCTCAGCCATGATCGGGTTCTCCTGGACCTGTACCTGAAGGTTGAACAGGCTGCCAACCGAGTCTTCCTTGATCCCGTCCATCATGGCCGTGAACATGTCGTAGCCCTCGCGCTGGTACTCGATCAGCGGGTCGCGCTGACCGTAACCGCGCAGGCTGACGCCCTCGCGCAGGTAGTCCATCTCGTACAGGTGCTCGCGCCACTTCCGGTCAAGCACCGACAGAACGACACGGCGTTCCACTTCGCGCATGACCTCCGGCGTCAGCTCCTGCTCGCGCCGCGAATAGGCCGAGTGGGCGTCTTCGCTGATTGCCTGCTGCAGAACGTCGCTGGTCAGGTGGGACTTTTCGCCGCCGGCGTCGTCGATGACGGTGTCGATGGTGACGCCGATCGGGTACAGCGTCCTGAGCGCTCGCCACAGCTTGTCGAGGTCCCATTCCTCCGGGAATCCATCGCTGGTCGCGCCGCTGACATAGCCATCGACGACGTCGTCGATCATGCCGCTGATCTGCGGCTCGAGGTCAGCGCCTTCGAGCACGGACCGGCGCTCCTCGTACACCACCTTGCGCTGGCGGTTCATGACGTCGTCGTACTTCAGCACGTCCTTGCGGATCTCGAAGTTCATCGACTCGACATTGGATTGCGCGGACCGGATGGCCCGGCTCACTGGCTTGGACTCAAGCGGCACGTCCGGCGGCGTCTTCATGATCTGCATCAGGTGGGCGATCTTGTCGCCGTTGAACCTGATCATCAGCTCGTCCTCGAGCGACAGGTAGAAGCGCGACTCGCCTGGGTCACCCTGGCGCCCGGATCGTCCGCGGAGCTGGTTGTCAATCCGGCGAGACTCGTGCCGCTCGGTGCCGAGCACGTACAGCCCGCCGTAGGACACGACTTCCTCGTGCTCCTCGGCCACGGCCTTACGCGCCTTCTCCACGGCTTCCTGCCAGGCGGCCTCGTAGTCCTCCGGCGTGTCTACCGGTGAAAGCCCGCGCTGGTGCAGCTCAAGGTCCGCGATGAACTCTGGGTTGCCGCCGAGCATGATGTCGGTGCCCCGACCGGCCATGTTCGTCGCGACGGTCACCCCGCCCTTGCGGCCAGCCTGCGCGATGATCGCTGCCTCGCGCTCGTGGTACTTCGCGTTCAGCACTTCGTGGGGCACGCCACTGCTCTTGAGCTGCCGGGACACCCGCTCGGACTTCTCCACGCTGGTGGTGCCCACAAGGACGGGCTGCCCGGCCGTATAGCGCTCGACGATGTCCTCCACCAAGGCGTCGTACTTGGCCTGCTCCGTCTGGTAGACCAGGTCGGGCTCGTCGGTCCTGATCATGGGCATGTTCGTCGGGATCGGCACCACGCCGAGGGTGTACGTCTGGTGGAACTCGTTGGCCTCCGTGAGGGCAGTTCCCGTCATCCCCGACAGCTTCTCGTACAGGCGGAAGTAGTTCTGCAGTGTGATCGTCGCGAGCGTCTGGTTCTCGTCCTTGATCTGCACGCCCTCCTTGGCCTCGACCGCCTGGTGCAGGCCCTCGCTCCAGCGCCGCCCGTGCAGGATCCGGCCGGTGAACTCGTCGACGATCAGGACCTCGCCATTCATGACGACGTAGTCCTTGTCCTTGGCGTACAGCTCCTTCGCCTTCAGGGCGTTATTCAGGAAGCTGATGAGCGGCGTGTTCACGCTTTCGTAGAGGTTGTCGATGCCGAGTTCGTCCTCGACCTTCTCGACGCCGGACTCGAGGATGGCGACCGTTCGCTTCTTCTCGTCGACCTCGTAGTCGCCCTCGCCGTCCTCCCCGCGCCGAAGCCGCGGCACGATCCTGGCGAAGGCCTGATACCACATGCTGTTCTGGTCGACCGGGCCACTGATGATCAGCGGCGTCCTGGCCTCATCGATCAGGATGGAGTCAACCTCGTCGACGATGGCGAACGCGTGGCCCCGCTGGACGCATTCGTCTAGGCCCCACGCCATGTTGTCGCGCAGGTAGTCGAAACCGAACTCGTTGTTGGTCCCGTACGTGATGTCGGCGGCGTAGGCCTTGCGACGCTCGTCTGGGTCCATGTTCGCGAGGATCACGCCGACCTCGAGGCCGAGGAACCGGTGTACCCGGCCCATCCACTCGGCGTGGTATTTGGCCAGGTAGTCATTGACAGTGACGACGTGGACGCCGCGACCGCCCAGCGCGTTCAGATACGACGGCAGGACAGCGGTCAGGGTCTTGCCCTCACCGGTCTTCATCTCAGCGATGTTGCCGAGGTGGAGTGCCCCTCCACCCATGATCTGGACGTCGAAGTGCCGCTGCCCGAGCACTCGGCTGGCCGCCTCGCGGACCGTCGCGAACGCTTCCGGAAGGAGGTCGTCCAGGGACTCGCCGTCGGCGTGCCGCTGCTTGAGCTCATCGGTCATGGCCCGCAGCTCCGCGTCGGTCATCACCTTGAAGTCGTCCTCGATCGAGTTGACCTGGTTGGCGATGGCCCTGAGCCGGCGCAGCGTCTTCCCCTCGCCAGCGCGAAGGATGTTGTCAATGATTGCTGGCACTTGTCGTCGCGCTCCCTGCGGATCTTCTGGCTGGGTACCTGGCTTGCCAATCCCCCGCTAGCCGCCGGCGAGCAGCCTAGCTGCGGTCCGGCGGCTAGTAGCGGCGGCGGGGCCGTGGGGCCACTCCCGTAGCAGTTCAACGCCACGGCGCTAACCGGCGTTCCTGCCTCACCGTCATGGTAGGCGAGATAGCCGGCGAAACCGAGCCCGCTGCGACGCAGACTGTCCCGGCGCACTCAGATATGGGGCCGAGTACGCACCACAACTAGCCGCTGACCACAATGATAGGTATAACGACAGGCCGTAGGAGAGGAGCAGCGCGCATGACGAACCAGGTAGGACCCGCCAGTGGTGGTGGGTCCATGGCTGCTCCTGGGTCACGCGCGGCCGGCGCGACGGGTGTCAGCGGCGCCAGCGCCGTCGGTGGAGCTGGCCTGGGCGGCCCGGAAGTTGTTCCTTTCGTGTCGCAGGTGCCAGGTACGCCGGTGTCATTCCCGTCGTTCCATGGCCGGGCGGTGTCCTGGACCGCGGTCAGCATCATCATGGCCGCGTTCCTGGCGGGTGGTTTCGGGCTCGTATTCGGGCCGATCTGGTGGCTGTTCTGGGCTTCTCTCGGGGTCGCTGTGGTCGGCGCTCTGCTCGCCATGGGGACTGGGATCTTCGACGACTGGTACTAAGCCGACCCCTTCGTCGTGAGTTATTCGGCGAAACCGACATATCGTTCCGCTGTCGGAGGGCGCCAGTATTGTTCGACTTGTGGCCGCTCCTCCCCTGCCTGCGCCTCAGCTCACGCTGAGCCGTGACGAGGCACGCGTCATCACGCTGCGCGCTCAGGGCTTTATCGGTGCTGACGCGCGCAAGGGCGGCGTGCCCGCGATGCTCAGGCGTCTTGGCGCGATCCAGCTCGACACCATCAGCGTTCTCGCGCGCTCGCACGAGCTCGTCGCCTACGCGCGCCTCGGCGCTATCCCGCGCGCCCAGGTAGAGCGCGCGTACTGGGATCCGCGGCGGCCTGCCTCGTTCGAGTACTGGTCCCATGCCGCGTGCGTGCTGCCCTTGGAAGAGTGGCCGTTCTACGCCTTCCGCCGGCGGGCGTTCGCGCGGCGCGGGCTGCGCTGGCACCAGAGCCACCCGGAGGTGTGCGCCCGCGTGCTGGCCAGGATCAGGCACGAAGGCCCGCTCACCGCGACCGAGCTAGGCGGCGCGAAGAACGGGGGCGCGTGGTGGGACTGGTCCGACACCAAGATCGCGGTGGAGTGGCTCCTGGACACGGGCGAAGTGATCTGCGCGCGACGGGCCGGCTGGCGCCGCGTTTACGATCTGCCGGAGCGGGTGCTGCCGCCCGAGCTAGCAGCGATCGACCTGACCGACGGCGAGTGCGTCACCCGGCTGGCAGGCGTGGCCGCGAAGGCTCTCGGCGTGGTCACCGCCGCCGATTTGTCGGATTATCAGCGCGTCAGGCACAACGGCGCACAGCTGCGCGGATCTCCGGCCGAGGGCCCGGTCCTGACGGCGGCGGCCGCAGCGCAGGCAGCCGGCCTGATGCCGATCCAGATCGCGGCCGACCGCCGCGGCCCGGCGGTGCGAGCCTGGGCCGATCCGGCGGCGTGTCAGCAGGAACCGGCGGCTGGTGGCGTGATCCGGCGCGGCCGGCACCGGACCACGCTTCTCTCCCCGTTCGACTCGCTGATCTGGGACCGCAAGCGCACCTTGCGTCTGTTCGGATTCGAGCACAGCCTTGAGGCCTACGTCCCGGCCGCCAAGCGGGTGCACGGGTATTTCACCATGCCGCTGTTGGCGGGCGGACGCCTAGTCGGCCGGGTCGACCCCGCTCGCAGCGGCACCACGCTGATTGCCCGCAAGTTGTCGATGGACAGGTCCGCAGCCGCCGAGCCCATGGCGCAGGCTCTCATCGAGGCAGCCTCCTGGGTCGGGTGCGACAGCGTCAAGCTCCTGCAGGTCGAGCCGCCGCACCTCGAGCCGCGCCTGAGGTCGGCACTCAGCGCGCTCGGCGCCTGAACCCGCCGACCTGTTCTAGTCCTCGCCGGAGAACCGCTCCCAGGCCGACTGGCGGGTCATCCCCAGCGCTTCGCCGATCCGCGTCCACGTGATTCCGCGGCCGCGGGCCTGACGTACACAGCTGGTCAGGTGCCGTTCGACCTGTCCGCTGGCAGCAGCGACCTTCGGAAGGTGTATCAGCAAGTCCTCATCAGACAGCTGCTGTTCCAGCTTGGGGGCGGCCGACTCACCCGACGCCTTGGGCTTCGCCGCGATGATCTGCACGCAAAGATCAACGCACTCGTTACAGATGTAGGCCCCGGGTCCCATGATGACGGTCGTCACAGCGGAGCGCGGCTTCAGGCAGAACGAACACGCCAACTCGGGTTCGGCGCTCTTGTCGGTCGCGGCCATCGGTCGCTCCTCGCCTGTCAGGTAATGCCTTACACACTGTCAGGCATCACCTTACGGCGTCAGGCAAAGCCTGACAAGATTTCGCGAGGGCTTGGCGGGTCAGCCGAACTCGATGATTTTCTCCCGCACGGCGACCATGACGGCCTCCATGCGCGAGTGAATCTGGAGCTTCTCGAGGATGTTGCGCACGTGGTTCTTGACGGTGTTCTCCGAGATGAACAGCTCTTTGGCGATGTCGCGGTTGTTCATTCCCCTGGCGACGAGCCGGAGGACCTGGATCTCTCGGTCTGTCAGCCGCGGCGCGGGCACCTGCTGCGGCGGCTCGTCCTCGTCTCTGCGGGCCAGCGCCGCGAACTCGGTCAGCAGCTTGCCAGCCATCGACGGGTTGATGAGGGACTGGCCGCCGTGCACGGCGCGGACCGTGTCGGCGACTTCATCAAGCGGGATGTCCTTGAGCAGGTAGCCGCTAGCCCCGGCCCTGATGGCCTCGAACAGGTCCTCTTCCTCGTCGCTGATCGTGAGCATCACGATCTTCGCACTGGGTGCGACGGCCTTCATCGCGCGGCACGCCTCGATGCCGCTGCTGCGGGGCATGCGGATGTCCATGAGCACCACGTCAGGCAGCGACTCGCCAGCCTTGGTGACCGCCTCCGTTCCGTCGCTGGCCTCGCCCACGAGTTCGATGTCGGCCTCGGACTCCAGGACCATCTCAAGGCCGCGCCTGAACAGCGCGTGATCGTCGACGATGAGCGTTCGGATGGGCTCGGGCGCCGACTTACTGTGGGGCCGACCGAGATCACCAGCCGCGGCTCGGCTGCTGGCCGTCCCCTCGCTGCGGCCGGGCACATCCGCCTGCTCGTCCGGCGCCTCCGGGCTGACCCCGGCACTGCGGCCCATCATCCTTCCTCCCCTGGCGGCCGATCCGGCTGCAATCCCCCGGCCGGTCCCGCCAGACCATGACCCCGCGACGCTCGTGCCTGCACTCTCGCCGACCTGGGCTCAGGATTCAAGTCGGCACGGCGCTTTGCAGTCCAACGACCGTCGCCGACGTCGGGCAGGGACTGCGGACGACGGACAAGCACGCTTGGCTGCCCGGAACTCGGCGCCGGTCCGGGAGCGCGCCACCTGCCGCTCAGCTTAGTGATGGGCAGCGCGTGTTCCGCGCCGCACCTTGCGGCCCGACGGTGCCCGGCCGGAGCGCGATGCTGGCTCGACTGGATCCGCGCTCGCCTGGTTCGTCGCCGGCGCGGAATCGGCAGCGGGCGCAGTGAGGTTGGCAGCCGCTCGATCGCGGGCCACGACCTGGCCGTTTTTGGACGGATCGCCGCCGGGCGGCGGCACCGCGCGCTCCTGAACGAGCCTGATCACGCCGTACTGGTAGCCACGCCGCCGATAGACCACACTCGGCAAGCCGACAGCGATGTCGGTGAACAGGAAGAAATCGTGGCCGACCATCTCCATCTCGAACAGCGCTTGGTCGAGGCTCATGGGCGTGGCCGAGTGGAACTTTTCCCGAACTACGAGTGGGCTTTCACCTTCGGCGACCTCGACGAGATCCTCGGGGTCGGCCGGTGCGGCCAGTGCATCGGCGCGGTCGGCCGCATCCGCCATGGCGGCCATCGCGTCAGCGGCACCGTGGCCCGCCAGGAGTCCGCCGCCTGCCCCGAGCCGGATCGCGGGCAGTTCTGCGTCGGACGCCAGGTCGGCCTCGGGCACGTCGCCGAGCCTGACTGCACCATGGGCGCCATGCCGGTCCTTGCGCCGGTCGCACGCTCGGCGCACGCGGGATTCCAGTTTCGCGAGGGCCATGTCCAGCGCAGCGAGTCGGTCGTCGGCGGCCGCCTCCGCCCGGATCTTGGGCCCGCGCGAGATCAGGGTGAGCTCGACCCGCTCCTTCTGATCTGACAGCCGGGGATTGTGCTCCTCCAGGACTTCAACGTCGACCCTGATGGCCTTGCTGTCGAGCTTCGCGATCCTCGCCAGCTTGGCAATCGCGTGCGTCCGGAACTTTTCCAGCACCTCGGTGTGCCGGGCGTTGAAGATGATGTCCACGTAGGAACTCCCTTCGTGTCC
The DNA here is from genome assembly GCA_963730085.1 of uncultured Actinomycetota bacterium. Taxonomy (GTDB): domain Bacteria; phylum Actinomycetota; class Actinomycetes; order Streptosporangiales; family Streptosporangiaceae; genus JAJYUU01. The sequence goes on from CAVSQI010000001.1 coordinate 75,227, forward strand.
GGTCTTGAGTGGCACCCGTCCGGCCGACCTGGTCTTCTACCCCACATTCGCCTGCTGAGGGGCTCGCGGCGGCTTGTGCCACTACTACCCTTCTCCCTACCCAGGGGATATCGGATCCCCCGGCGGGGCAGGACTTACTTCTAAGCCGCACCGTGATCGGTCGACAACAAGTCGCCTTACGTGGGCCGCTTCGCCTGCGGCTGGCATCGGCTAGCGAGATCGTCAGCCCTGAAACCAGGGCAGCCGACCTAGCGCAACCACGGACCCGGACGGGTGCCATGACACGACGTTAGCCGCACCTAGCGCGAATGTCAGGACCGGATGTCGCCCGGGATGCAGCAGTACGGCTTGCGGACGGAACGGACCGGCCCTAGCCCGGATAAACGGGATCGGAGCCGGCCGTTACGGATGTCCACCCATAGAACGCAAGTGACGCAAGTGACGAGGCGAAGATCTTGCCCGCAGCACCGACCACCAGCTCGGACCCGTCGGTCGTCAGTGTCTGTGCCCCATCGGGGGCAGCGCCCAGCAGCTGGGGTGACTTATTGGGCTGGAGGCCCGCTCCGCCGGTGAGCGGCAAGTCGAAGATGACGCCCTTATCGGTCAGAACAGCCAGGTGGTAGGCGTCCAGCCAGCTGATCGCGATGGGATTCGCAGCACTGGCGGGACCGGCGCCACCGGCGCCGCTCTCGCTACCAGCGCCAATGCTGACTGGCGGGCCGAATGAGACAGACCCGTGGTCGAATTGCGCGGCAGCGAGCAGCAGCTTGTTGTTCCCCGACCTCGGGTGCAGCAGTATCGCCGCGCGCACGCCGTCGGGCGCCATCCGGAGGGCCAGGATCTGGCTGCCTGACTGGCCGTTAGCGGTCAGCGTCCCCACGTCGACCTGGACCGGCTTTCGGCTCTGCGCCCGCAGTACCCAGACGGCCCGCCCGGCGGCTGCCCACAGGTTCCCGCTGTTGTCCCAGCTCAGAGACGTGCAAGAGCCACCTGACGTGCTGAGGACGTCGGGGTGGTAGGACGTCTGGCCGCTGGCCGTCAGGAAGACGGCGCACCCGGTCTGGTCTGGCACGGCGACGGCGACCGGGGGCCTATGACCGTGCGCAGGCTCCGCGGCGATAGCCGTGATTGGCACCCGGCCAACTTGCGTCGGGCCGACGCGAGTCGCCGGCTTAGCCCCTCCGTGCGGATCGTCCAGCAGCTGACCGACGCTCCCCGCGCCAGTGACGACCAGGAAGGGCACAGGCCCGGTGCTGACCGGCATGACTAGGTTGGTGTCCGCCAGGGGCTGCCTGTACTGGGGCACGTTGTTGAGGTACAGCTGCACCTGACTGGCCAGTGGCGCCGAATAGCTTCGGTCGTCGAGCGTCGCCCGCAACTGCGCTTCCATGAGCTGTATCCGCGCGTCAGTAGCGTGTGCGGCAGCCCCGCCGAGGTCGACCTTGGCCACCCGACCCGTGATCGTGACCTGCTTGAGCAGTCGGGTGCCAGGCGGGAATGCCGACGTGGCGGCCCCATGGAGCCAGTCACCTGGTCCCTTGAGCAGCCCGTTGACGAGGCGGGTCGCCAGGTATGTGTTGAGGGCGCTGTTTGAGCTCTCCAGCGGGGCGTACACGGGGTCGGGCACGAGAAGCACGCCGACCGCCGCCCACGGAGCCTGCGCATAGAAGAAGAGGTTCCGTGCCTGGTACACCGAGTCGAAATCGGGCTGCGTCAGCAGCAGGCCCGGCTGGTTTAGCGGCAGCCCCTCGATGAGCCAGACGCCGCCGATGTTGGCGAGGATGAACTGATACTTGATGTTCGCCCCGGGTGTGTACTTGTACTGGCCAGTCTCGGTGAGCGTCGCGAGCCCCTGGCCGGTGAGGGTGACCTGTTTCAGCGGCGGGCCAGCTGATGCGCCCTCAAGCTGAGGCTTGTTATACGGCTGCGGGGGGCTCGCAGCCGGCACGCCCACCACCGCGACCGGGTCCTTGGCCGGGTGCCAGCTCTTCCGCAGCGACGGCACGAGGTACTGCTCGGCCGCGGCCGCGTCGAACGCGTAGCTCGCGCTGGCGTGCAGGAAGCCCAGGACCACCGCGGTCGGTGTCCATTTCTTCGCGCTGGTCGGCGGCGGCGGCGGGAGCGGCTGCACGTACGCCTGTACCTGGTTTCCGCTGCCCGTAGCACGGCGCGGCGGACCGCCTGACGGCGCGCTCGCGCACCCGGCGACTGCCGTAATGACCGCTACCACTGACAACGTCGCCGAGAGCCTCAGCCCGCGACAGCTAGCCACGAGCCGCCACCTCATTCGTAGGCGGTTGACTCACATCCGCGGCCGCGTCGTCAGCCACCGCATCTTCGGCATGACCAGCATCGGACGGCCCTGCGCTGGTCAGCTTCGCGCTCGCGGCCGCGCCAGAGTCTTCGTCAGCCAGCGCGCCCCGCCCACCGGATCGAAGGGCCGCTTCGAGCCCGGGGATCTCGGCCAGTCCAATCTCGGCGACGACCCCGGGCAAGACAGGCGCGTCGACGTCAGCCGGGTATGGACTGAGCGGAAGCGGAGATCCGTGCAGCTCGCCGCCGACCGTGCGAGGCAGCGTCAGGCGGAAAACCGACCCCTTCCCGGGCTCGCCCCACGCCTCCAGCCATCCGCCATGGAGCCGTGCATCTTCGAGCGCAATCGCGAGCCCGAGCCCGGTACCGCCCGAGGTGCGCGCCCTGGCCGGGTCCGCACGCCAGAACCTGTCGAAGGCCAGCAGTTCCTCGCCCTGCGCGAGCCCGACCCCGAAGTCGCGCACCGAGATGGCGACGGCAGCTGAATCCATCGCGGCGGTTACGACGGTGTCCTTGCTCTCCCCGTGCTCGACGGCATTCAGGAGCAGGTTCCGCAGGATGCGCTCGACCCGGCGCCGGTCCACCTCGGCGATGCAGGGCTCGGCTGGCAGCCGGAACTCGATCTTGGTGCCGCGGCGCTCGGCCAGCTGCTGCGCCACGTCGGCCGACTGCAAGATGAGCGTGGAGACGTCAACTGGCTCAGGGTCAAGCGTGGCCGCGTTGGCGTCATACCTGCTGATCTCCAGGAGGTCCGTGAGCAGGGATTCGAACCGTTCGAGCTGGCTCTGGAGCAGCTCGGCCGACCGCCCGGCCGCCGGGCCCATCTCGTCCCGGCTGGCGTACAGCACGTCTGAGGCGATCCGGATCGTCGTCAGCGGCGTGCGTAGCTCGTGCGAGACGTCAGAGACGAACTGCCGCTGGACCTGCGACAGGTCCTCAAGCTCCTCCATCTTCTCCTGCAGGCTGGCGGCCATGTCGTTGAACGCGGCAGCCAGCGCAGCCAGTTCGTCGGTGCCGCGAACTTCCATCCGCTCACTGAGCCGTCCGGTCGACAGCCGCCGTGCGCCCTGCGCGGCCAGCCGTACGGGAATCACGACCCACCTCGTTACCAGCCACGCGATGGCTGCGAGCAGGAACACAACAGCGATCCCGACCGCGAGCAGCGTTCGCTGCATGCTGGCGATGCTCTCCTGCTCGGCCGCCAGCGGGAAGAAGTAATACAGCTGATAGGCGTAGCCGAACGGCGCGCCGACAAGCAGGCCTGATACGGGTCGGCTGCCGGTAGAGGCGACTGCCAAGCTGGTCCAGACCCGCTGCGGACCGCGATGATTGACTTTCTCCGCACGTACGGCGTTAACAAGCGCCTTGGGCAGCCGTGGCGGTGACGCGTAGAACCCAACCGCCGCGCCAGCGCTGTAGACCTGCGGACCCTGGTAGGCGGGTGAAAGCGTGACCTCGAGTGCGTACGGCGTCTCCCCGGTCGAGGCGAGCTGCTGCGCGAGGGAGTTCATCTGCGTGCGGGACTGCGGGTTCGGCCGGACCGAGAACTCGCTCGAGCCGGCGACGCTGGCCAGGCCGGCCTCGACGATGTTGACTGACGACTGGACCTTGTCGTTGTACAGCTCGGTGACTAGGTGCTGCATCAGGACGTAGCCAAGGACACCGACGACGATCACCGACAGCACCATCGTCGCGGTAATCACCCGCAGTTGCAGGGAACGCCGCCACTGGTCGCCGATCTGCCGCAGGCTCGTGCGCCAGGTGGGCAGCAGCACCAGCCGAGGCCGTACCAGCCAGCTCCGGTAGCGCGCGCCGAGGCCGGCTGCTCCGCTCATGACCCTTTCCCGCGTGACGATCGGCCCGGCGCCGCCGTCCCCGACGGCCGACCGGGCGGGCGCCAGCGCCTGATCAGCCCGGACCCGCCTTATATCCAACGCCCCTGACGGTCACGACGATTTCCGGTCGCTCGGGATCTTTTTCGATCTTGGCCCGGAGACGCTGCACGTGGACGTTGACCAGGCGCGTGTCGGCCGCATGCCGGTAGCCCCAGACCTGTTCGAGCAGCACTTCTCGAGTGAACACCTGACGGGGCTTGCGGGCCAGCGCTACCAGCAGATCGAACTCGAGCGGCGTCAGGTTCAGCGGCTCGCCCGCCCGTTGAACGGAGTGCCCGGCCACGTCGATGGTGACGTCCCCGATGGTCAGCGTCTCGGGGGCGGGGTCGTCGGTCCGGCGCAGCCGCGCCCGGACGCGCGCGATGAGCACCTTCGACTGGAACGGCTTGACGATGTAGTCGTCAGCACCCGACTCGAGACCAAGCACGACGTCCACGGTGTCGCTCTTGGCCGTCAGCATCACGATCGGCACGCCAGATTCGGCGCGGATCTGACGGCAGACGTCAATACCGTCCACGCCCGGCAGCATCAGGTCCAGCAACACCAGATCCGGCTTGGTGTCCCGGAACGCGTCCATTGCACGGTCACCGTCGGAGACGAACGTGGGCTCGAAGCCCTCGCCCCGCAAAACGATCCCGAGCATCTCGGCCAGAGCGGCGTCGTCATCGACGACCAGCACGCGACCCTTCATAGTCCTCATGTTTCCACGTAGAAAGTGGCTTGGGGAGCCGCTCCGGCGCCGTAAGCCACGCCTAGCTCTCGCAGATTACCTGCAGTGACGGGCTGAATCACACCTTGTTCGGTGACGATTGCCGACAAGAGGTCGGGTGGGGTGACGTCAAAGGCCGGGTTGTACGCCCTAGTACCAGGTGGCGCGACCGGCTGACCGGCCACAATGGCTACCTCCTCGGCGGGCCTGTGCTCGACAATAATGGCGGCGCCGTCCGGCGTGGCCAGGTCCACTGTGGACACCGGTGCTACCACGACGAACGGCACGTTGTGGTGCCTGGCCAGCACGGCGAGGCCGTAGGTGCCGATCTTGTTCGCCACGCTGCCGTCGGCCGCAATTCGGTCGGCCCCGGTAAGCACCAGGTCGACCTCGCCCGCGGCCATGAGCGAGGCGGCGGCACCGTCGGGAAGCAAGGCATGCGGAATCCCGGCTCGCCTGGCCTCCCAGGCCGTCAGCCGTGCACCCTGCAGCAGTGGCCTGGTCTCGTCGACCCACAGTCGGGCGAGTCGCCCGGCCCGGTGCGCGGCGAGGATCACCGCGAAGGCGGTGCCTTCGCCCGCCGACACCAGGGAGCCGGTGTTGCAGTGCGTGAGGATCCGGGCTCCCGCGGGCACCAGGCTGAGCCCGTGGCGCGCCATCGCCGCGCTCGCCGCGGCGTCGTCGGAGGCGATGGCCCGGGCGACACGCAGGGCGGCGGCAGCTCCCACGTTTTGACCGGGAACGGGGTCGGCTTGAGCAGCGGCCGTTCGATAGGCCGCCAGCGCTTGCCCGACGCCCCAGCCGAGGTTCACCGCCGTCGGTCGAGCCCCGGCGATCGCGGCCGCAGCGGCCGGCACGTCGTCGCCGCGCTTCGCGGCCAAGGCGACGCCGAACGCGCCCGCGACGCCGAGTAGCGGCGCCCCCCGGACCACGAGACGGCTGATGGCGTCGACAAGCTGATCGACGCTCGTGCACAGCAGCATCGTCTCGGTGGCGGGCAACCTGGTCTGGTCCAGCAGTTCGATGGCGGGCCCGGCTGGCGGCTCGACCCAGCGAAGCGCCGTCATCTCCGGAGCGATTGCGTCCGTCGTGGCCATGCCACGAGTCTGCCGACTGGGCGGCGATCCGCCAAGGCGGGGCCCCGACTCGACGACCTCGGTATCGGGCGCGTTTCATGCAGATTGGGCGTGTTTGCCAGGGGATGACTGGCAGCGCCGTGGCCGGCGTGCGACGATTGGCCCGATCCGCGGGCGTGCCGTGTCTAACTGGGTTGCTAAGGAGCACTCGTGACCGACCAGATGCCGCCTGGCTGGGAGAATCAGGTTCCGCCTGACGCCTACGGCCAGCCCGGCCAGCCCCCGTTCGGCCAGCCACCTGCAGCGGGTGGTTATCCGCCGTACGGCCAGCCGCCCCCGCCGGGTTATCCGCCCTACGGCCAGCCGCCTCCACCAGGCGGCAACCCGCCGTACGGTCAGCCCGGATTGCCGCCGTACCCGCAGGCCGGATACGGACAGGGCTACCAGGGGCCCGGCGGCTGGAACGCCGCGCCGGCGCCGGGCGGCGTGCCGCTGCGGCCCCTGGCCCTTGGCGACATCCTCAACGGCGCCGTCACGCTCGCCCGCCGCAACCCGGCGGCGACGTTCGGGCTCGCAGCCATCGTCGCGACCATCTCTGGCGTCGTCACCACTGCCGTTGAGAACGTCTACAACAAGCGGATCGCAGCTGACGAGGCCATCCTGCGGAACGGCCCGACGGTGCCGTCACAGCAGGTCAACCACGCGATCAGCTCGCTCTTCGGGTCGCTCGCCCCGATCCTCGTTGTCACGGTGATCCTGGCGCTCGTGCTCAACGCGGCCCTGACCGGCATGCTCAGCGCCGTTATCGGCCGGGGCGTACTCGGGCGGACCACGGGGCTGGGTGCCGCGTGGCAGGCGGGCCGGATCGGCTCGGTCCTCGGTGCCACGCTGCTGCTGTTCGTGCTCGGTATCGGGGTCGTGGTGCCGCTGGCGGTCGCCGTCGTCGTGCTGGCGCTCCTGCACCTGACGCCCGTCGCCGTCCTGCTCGCTGTCCTGGGCTCGATCGGTGCCTTCGTCTTCGAGATCCTGCTGTGGGTCCGCCTGAGCCTCGCCCTGCCGGCCGTGGTACTGGAACGCCTCTCGCCGTGGCAGGCGATCAGGCGATCCTGGCAGCTCAGCCACGGCAGCTTCTGGCGTCTGTTCGGCATCCTGGGCCTGACTGGGATCGTCGTGCTCGTCGCCACCTACGTGCTCACGATCCCGTTCGCGATCCTTGGCGGCGTAGCTGGCGGCGGCTGGGTCCTTGGGCATGTTTGGCGCGGCCACGACCACGTCGGCCGCGGCCCTGATCATCAGTGCTATCGGATCGATCCTGGCGGCCACGGTAACGAGGCCGATCAGCGCCGGCGTCAACGTGCTGCTGTACGTCGACCTCAGGATGCGGCGCGAGGGCCTCGACCTGACGCTGCGGAACGCAGCGGAGAGCCAGACACTGACTGGTGACGAGTTCGCCGGCGTCTGGCAGCCGCCCGCCGCGAACCAGGGCACGCCGAGCGCCTGGTGACTGGCGGGCAGGGGCAGCCTGGGTGGTAGCCGTCGTGGCTGGTACCGGGGGTCCTGAGATCAGCAGACTGCGCGGCCAGGAACTGGCGCGACGCGAGCTCGCGCGCTCGATTTACCGGCCGTCGCTGCTCGCCCGGATCTGGCACGACATCACGCACTGGCTCGGATCACTGCCGAGCCCGAGCGCGGGCACGCCGAGCTGGTGGGGCCTGCTCCTGACGGCCGTTGCCCTGGCGGGCGTCGTAGCGATGGTCGTCTACTGGCTAGGCCCGACCAGAGTGAACAAGCGGGCGAGCGATCCTGCCTTCCTGGGCACCGCGCCGCGTACTGCCAGCGAGCATCGCGACATGGCCGACCAGCTGGCTGCAGCCGGAAACTACGGTGGCGCGATCATCGAGCGGATCCGCGCCATCGTCGTAGACCTTGAGACGCGCGATGTCTTGTTGCGCCGCCCCGGACGGACCGCGATGGAACTAGCGACCGAGGCAGGCGCGGTGTTCCCGGCCGAAGCCGACGAGCTCTTCGACGCCGCGCACCGGTTCGACGACGTCCGTTACGGCGGCCGGGCCGGTACCGACCGCGCCTATCGCCGCGTTCGTGATCTCGATGTCCGCCTCACGGTGGCTGCGGCTAGGCAGCCCGATCCCGCCGCGACCACGGCTGGTCTACCTGCCTCGCCGTCGGCCGAGGAAAGGATTCACCGGTCCGGGCAGCCGTCTGCGGGAGCGCGATGATGAGCAGCGGCGCACGAGTGCGCACCGGGTGGCGCCGGTGGCGCGCGTTGCTCGTCATCGGGTTGGTCGTGCTGCTCGGCGGCGCTGCAATTGCCGCTTTGCAGCAGCCGCCGGCGAATCCGTACCTGAATCCCCGCGACGTCTCATCCGTCGGCGCGCGCGCGCTGGCCGACATCATGGTGGGGCTCGGGCATGACGTCGTGACCACGACGTCCGCGTCCATGGCGGAGCGCGAAGCAACCCGCGGTTCGACGTTGGTGATCACGAACACCGACTACCTGACCCAGGCCGACCTCGATGCGCTCGGCCGGGTGCAGGCCAATGTCGTGCTCGTTCAACCGGACGCGGTCGCGCTGGCGGCGATCGCGCCACCAATTTCCTTCACCGGCCGTCCGGAGCCTGTGGTGGTGACCGCGCCAGCGTGCCGCCTGCGCGCGGCGACAGTGGCGGGGCCGGCCGACATGGGTGGCGAAAACCTGCTGGTGCGCGATCCAGGGGCAGCCGCACAGCAGTGCTACATGTCAACATCGGGACCAACCCTGGTACAGGTGATGCGGCGCGGCCGCAGCGTCACCGTGCTTGGGACCAGCGTTCCGATGACCAACGGCAGGCTCGCTGTCCAAGGGAACGCGGCCCTCTGCATCAACCTGCTTACGACGCACCGGATCATCTGGCTGGTGCCGGATATTGTCACAGCGACCGCGGCCGCCAGCGCCGGCCCAAGAAGCTTTCCCAGCCTTATACCGCTCGCTGCGTACCTCGTGATCATCCAGCTAGGCGTCGCCGGGCTGCTCGCGGCAGCCTGGCGCGCGCGCAGGCTTGGCCAGCTCGTCGCGGAGCCGCTTCCGGTAGTGATCCGGGCCGCCGAGACCACCGAGGGCCACGGCCGCCTGTACCAGGCGAGGCACGCGCGAGCGCAGGCCGCGGAGGCACTCCGCGCCGCCACACGCGCTCGGCTCGAGCGTGTAGCGGGACTCCCGGCCGGAAGCATCGCAGACGCCCTGGTCGAGGCGCTAGCGCAACGCTCAGCCGTACCGGCATCACGTATCACGGAGCTGTTGTACGGCCCGGCACCACCCACCGATGCGGCGCTGGTGTCGCTAGCACGCGATCTGGATCAACTGGAGCGAGAGGCAGGCACCACGTGAGCAGTTCCACTACGCCAGACGCGCGGCCAGCCGGCGCCGATCAGGCGGTGACACCGGCCCCATCCGATGACGCGGGCGAGCGGACGGCCCTCCTCGCGGTGCGCCACGAGGTCGCGAAGGCGGTCGTCGGCCAGGACCCGGTCGTTAGCGGGCTATTGGTCGCGCTCCTCTGCCAGGGTCACGTGCTGCTCGAAGGCGTGCCAGGGGTGGCGAAAACGCTGCTTGTGCGTGCGCTCGCCGCAGCGCTGGCTATCGACAGCAAGCGCGTGCAATTCACTCCGGACTTGATGCCGGGCGACGTGACCGGATCGCTGATCTACGACGCTCGGAGCGCCGAGTTCCAGTACCGCGAGGGCCCGGTATTTACCAACCTGCTGCTTGCCGACGAGATCAACCGGACCCCGCCAAAGACGCAAGCTGCACTTCTTGAGGCCATGGAAGAGCGCCAGGTTTCAGTGGAGGGAACTCCGAGGCCACTGCCGGTCCCGTTCCTCGTGGCGGCGACGCAGAACCCGGTGGAGTACGAAGGCACCTACCCGCTGCCGGAGGCTCAGCTGGACAGGTTCCTGCTGAAACTCGCGGTTCCGATACCGGACCGCGCGGCGGAGATCGACGTGCTCACCCGGCACGCGGCCGGCTTCGACCCGCGGGACCTCGCCGGGGCCGGCGTCCGTCAGGTAGCAACGGCGGCCGACCTCGCCTTGGCGCGCGCGGCGGTTGGCCAGGTCCAGGTCGCCGCCGAAGTCACCGGCTACATTGTCGACATCTGCCGCGGTACCAGGCAGTCCGCGGCACTCCAGCTCGGCGTCTCGCCACGTGGCGGCACCGCGCTGCTAGCGGCGAGCCGGGCGTGGGCATGGCTAGCCGGTCGCGACTACGTAACGCCTGACGACGTCAAGACGCTCGCCCGGCCGGCCCTGCGGCACCGCATCCAGCTCCGCCCGGAGGCGGAGTTGGCGGGCGCGACGGCCGACGGGGTGCTGGAGAGCGTCCTCGCGTCGGTCCCCGTACCGCGGTAGCGATGGCGATCACAGGACGCGCCGCGCTGGTCGCGCTCATCGCCACGATTGCCGCGCTGGCGCTGCGGACAGTCACCGGACTGATCGTCGTTGATGGCCTGATCGCCGCGGCGATCGTCGCCGATCTAGCGCTAGCCGGCAGTGTCCGCCAGCTCCGGATGGGGCGATCCGGCGACACCCGGGTCATGCTCGGCGAGGTCGGTGCGACGTCGCTGACAGTCACCAACCCCGGGCGCCGCGCCGTCCACGGGCTACTCCGTGACGCCTGGCAGCCGAGTGCGGGCGCCAGCGGGCGGGTCGCGATCACCATCCCCGGTGGCGGCCGGGTCGTCGTCACGACGACGCTGCGGCCGACGCGTCGCGGCGACAAGATAGCCGGGAAGGTCACGGTACGGTCCGTCGGACCGCTTGGGCTCGCGGGGCGCCAGGGCGGCCGCGTGGTGCCGTGGACGGTCCGGGTGTTGCCCGCGTTCCTGAGTCGCAAGCACTTGCCGGAGAAGCTCTCCAGGCTCCGAGCGCTCGACGGCCAGCACCGGAGTCTGCTGCGCGGCCAGGGCAGCGAGTTCGACTCGCTCCGCGAGTATGTGATCGGCGACGATGTGCGCTCCATCGACTGGCGGTCGACGGCAAAGCGTTCCGACGTGGTGGTGCGGACGTGGCGTCCTGAGCGCGACCGGCGCATCGTTCTCGTCCTGGACACTGGCCGCACATCGGCCGGCCGGGTAGCGGGAGTGCCACGGCTCGACGCCGCGATGGACGCTGCGCTGCTGCTCGCGGCTCTAGCGTCGCGCGCGGGCGATCGCGTGGACCTGCTCGCCCTTGATCGCACCGTTCGCGCCAGGGTGCTCGGCGCCACCCGTAGCGACGTGCTACCGCTGATGACGGACGCGATGGCGCTTCTGGACCCCGAACTGGCCGAATCTGACGGCAGCCTGATAGCAAGCACGCTGCTCACGACCGCTCGCCAGCGGTGCCTCGTCGTGCTTCTCACCGACCTCAACTCCGCGGCGCTCGAGCTTGGACTCCTGCCGAGCATCGGCCTGCTCGCTAGCCGATACCGCGTTCTCGTCGCCGCGACCGCAGATCCGCGACTGACCGAGCTCTCATCGGCGCGCGGCGACGCCGCGGCCGTTTACCACGCCGCGGCGGCCGAGCGCGCCCGCGCGGATCGCGCCAGGATCGCGGGGCTGCTGACCCGGCGGGGCGTAGACGTCGTGGACGCGCCACCGGGCGAACTCGCGCCCGCGCTCGCCGACGCTTACCTGAATCTCAAGGCAGCCGGCCGGCTGTGAGAGCGGTCACGAGTCTTAGCCGACGTCGTGCTCCTCAAGTTGCAGGAGTCGCCCCGCCAATACGGCACATGCCGGTGTGCCATTTCGAAATAATGTCGGTGGGCGCCGGTACTATTGGTCGTAGATTCGAACGCTTCGTCGAGCAGCATGCGAGGTTCCCGATGAGCCAGTCCGCCCAGCCCGGCAGCGCCGCGGACGCGTTAGCGTCCGTCGCCGCGGGCCTGTCGCTGCTGACCGGGCTGGACGCGGCCGAGCTGACGGCGGCGGAGCAGGCTGACTGCCTGCGCGCCCTGGAGCGCGCGCACGCCCAGCTGCTCGCCGCCCGCTCCGCCGTGCTCACCGCGTTCACCGCCGCCCGCGGGTTCGAGGACGACGGCGCCGGCGGCCCGCGGCCATGGCTGCGCTGGCAGACCAGGATCACCACCGCCGCCGCCTGCGACGCCGTCGCCTGGACCCAGCGCCTGGCCGGCCACCCCGCCATCACCACCGCGCTGGCCGCCGGCCAGGTGTCGGTGTCGTGGGCCCGGAAGATCTGCTGGTGGACCGACCGGCTGCCCGCCGACGCCCGCGGCGACGCCGACCAGATCCTCCTGGACGCCGCCGCCGGCGGCGCCGGGCTGCGCGACCTCAGCGGCCTCGCCGAGGAGATCCACCGCGCCACCGCCGGCCCGGACACCGACAACGACGACGGCTTCGACCGCCGCAACGTCCGGCTGGCCACCCACTTCCGCGGCGCCGGGAAACTCGACGGCGACCTCACACCCGAATGCGCCGCCGCGCTGCGCGCCGTCCTGGACTCCCTGTCCGCCAAGGCCGGCCCCGAAGACATCCGCACCGCCGCCCAGCGCCAGCACGACGCCCTCGCCGCCGCCTGCCACCGCCTCATCAGCGGCGGCCTGCCCGACCGGGCCGGCCAGCCCACCCAGATCCACCTCCACATGAGCCTCAGCCAGCTCCTCGGCCAGCCCGGCGCCGATGACGCCACCGCCGACTGGGCCGGCCACGCCCCGGCCGCCGGACCCGGCGCCGACTGCGACGCCGCCATCTCCCCCATCGTCACCGCCCACCTCGACCCCGCCGAGCTCGACGGCCAGACCCGCGACTTCCTGCACGCGACCGGTACGCTCAGCGGCCCCGGCTGCCCGGCCGCGGCTGACCAGACGGCCAGCGGCGCCCGCTGGCCACCTGGCCGCGACCCGGCTCCCGCCACCGCGCGATGGCTCACACCGCGGCCCGCGGCCTCATCCTCGGCCGGGCGATCCGGCTGCTGTCGGGTCCCGGCGGCCTCGCCGCGCACCTCCGCGGTCAGCTGCTCCCCCAGCCCGCCGCCAGCATCAGCCTCCCCCTCGACCTCGGCCGGTCCACCGACACCGTCCCGGCGAGCCTGCGCCGCGCCATCACCGCCCGCGACAAACACTGCCGGTTCCCCGGCTGCGACCAGCTCCCCGCCTACTGCCAGGCCCATCACCTGATCCCGATCGCCCAGGACGGACCGACCAGCCTCGAGAACTGCTGCCTGGTCTGCCTGTTCCACCACCAGATCGCCATTCATAAATGGGGCTGGCAGCTCCACCTGAACCCCGACGGGACAACCACGGCGAGGCTCGGCAACCGCACCCTCCACAGCCACGCCCTGCCCGCCGCTTAGCGGCAAATCGGCTAGCCGACGACGGGCGCGTGCTCGGGTGCTTCGGCCATGTCGGCCGACAGGCCGAGTCGCTGCGCCCGTCGGCCAGCGGCGACCACGTAAAAGACGAAGCCGATCTCGACGACAGCACCGATGCCGATCCGGGCCCAGGACGGCAGCGATGACGGCGTGACGAAAGCCTCGATGGCCCCGGAGGTTGCCAGCACCACGATGAGCCCGAGGGCGATCGTGACCGTTGCGCGGCCTTCTTCGGCCAGCGCCTGGATGCGACGACGCGGGCCTGGGTCTATCACGGCCCACCCCATCCGAAGCCCAGCGGCGGCCGCCAGGAACACGGCCGACAGTTCCAGCATGCCGTGCGGCAGTATCAGCGTGAAGAACTCGACGGCCTTGCCGTGGCCGATCATGAGTCCGCCGTCCACGCCAATGTTCAGGGCGTTCTCGACCAGGACGAATATCGTGCCGATCCCGAGGAACGCTCCGAGGATCAGCGTCTCCGCGGCTACCCAGACGTTGTTGGTCCACACCTTGAGCGCAAACGCCGAAGCCGTGTCCTGGGAGTAGTACGCCCGAAACTGGTGGTTCACCAGGCTCGCCACCTGCGAATGCGACAGGAGGCTGGCCTGCACGGGCGGCGACGCGGCGATCCACCGGCCCGTGACAACCGCGATCAAGATCGATCCGGCCGCGGATGCAAGCCACCACCACCGGGCCCGGTAGGCCGCGGCTGGGAAAGCTACGCCGAAGAACACCGCGACTGCCCGCCACGCCGGCGTGTGCGCGCCGGTAACGGCCGCGCGAGCGCGGGCCAGCAGCCCAGACAGGCGTGCTGTCAGTGCGGGGTCGTAGCCAGCGCTGCGCAGCACCGACAAGTGCGTCGCGGTCCGCTGGTAGCTAGCCACGAGCTCGTCGATCTCCGCGCCGGTCAGCCGCCGCCGGCGCCTGACCAGAGCCGCGAGCCGGTCCCAGTCGGCCCGGTGCGCAGCAGTGAAGGCATCCACGTCCACGGTCAGGAGACTACTGCCCGAACTGCGCAATAATGGCGCGGTATCTGCGCCGCGAGGAGCAACAATGACCAACGTCGTCACGGGCGAGGCTGTCGCTCTTGACCTGCCGGTGGCGAACTTCCCGAGCCGAATCGCCGCGCTGCTCCTCGACATGCTCGTTCAGGTCGTGCTGCTTTTTGTCGTCCTGATCGCGGTAGGGGCGGCGACGCGACCGGCCAGCAGCGATTACGCCGCGGCCGAGTTCCTGGCCGCCTACGTCCTGGTCCTCGTCGCGTACCCGACGACGTTCGAGACGTTGAGCCGCGGCAAGACACTCGGCAAGATGGCCCTTGGCCTGCGCGTGATCGGTGATGACGGTAGCCCCGAGCGATTCAGGCAGGCACTGGTGCGCGCCCTCGTTGGCGTCTTCGAGATCTGGACGTTCCTGCTCGCGCCAGTCGGGCTGATCACGTCGATCGTGTCGGCGCGCGGCAAGCGCGTCGGCGACGTCTTCGCCGGAACGTACGTCATCCAGGAGCGGGCTCCGGCTCGGCAGGCGCTGCCGCCTGTTTTCGCCGTCGTGCCGCCGCCGCTTGCGGACTGGGCCCAAGTCGTTCAGGTCGCTAGGCTCTCTGACCAGACAGCTGAGGCGGCCAGCAGCTACCTGCGCCGGTTCGCCGAGCTCAGCCCGCAGGCCCGGGATTCGCTGGGAATTCAGCTAGCCAATGCCGTGGCCGCGGAGGTCAGCCCCCTGCCGCCACCAGGAACGCCGCCCGCTGCGTACCTCTCGGCTGTGCTCGCCGTCCGCCGTGCACGCGAGCAGGTTGGGTTCGCGCCAGCGCAAGGTGTGCCGACGTCTTACGCCCCGGACCCTCGAGCTCCGTCGCCGACGCGGCCCGTCGACGCTGAATCCGGCGTCGCGCCGCCGGCAGCCGCAGGCTCCGAGCCCCCGGAGCACAGGCTCGCGCCGCCGGCCTAAGAACCCTGACGCCAGCTCTCCAGGTAAGTGCGTTGCGCGTCGGTTAGCTCATCAATGCGAGCCCCGAGCGATGCGAGCGCGAGGCTCGCCACCTGCGCGTCGATGGACACGGGCACGTCGAGCACTAGCGGCGCGGGACCGGCCTCGTTCGACGCAGCGCGAGCCAGCCAGGCCAGAGCAAGCGCCTGCACGGCGAACGATGTATCCATGACGGCCGCCGGATTACCCTCGGCCGCGACGAGGTTAACGACCCGCCCTTCGGCGAGCAGGATGATCCGCCTGCCGTCGGTCAGCACGTACTCATCCGCGTGTGGACGCACCGCTTGATGCACGTCGGCCGCGAGGTCAGCCAGCGCCGCCACGTCGATCTCCACGTCGAAGTGCCCGGCGTTCGCCAGTACGGCGCCGTCCGGCAAGGCGGCGAGCTCTTCCGTCCCGACTACCTCTCGCGAGCCGGTCGCCGTAATGACGATCTCGCCGAGCCGGGCCGCGGCGCTCATCGGCATGACGCGGAAACCCTGCATGATCGCCGCGAGCGCGCGGACCGGATCCACCTCGGTAACCAGCACCTGAGCCCCGAGACCGCGCGCTCGCTCGGCAACGCCAGAACCGCATGGGCCGAAACCGGCCACCACCACGGTCTTGCCCGCCACCAGGGTGTTGGTTGCCCGCAAGATGCCGTCAAGGACAGACTGACCGGTGCCGTATTTGTGATCGATCAAGCGTGTGATGGCCGACAACTCGGCCGCCATCATCGGAAAGCCGAGTGATCCGGCGGCGGCCATCCGCCGCAGCCTGGCCGCGCCCGTCGACGTTGCCTCGCAGCCGCCGCGCACGCCAGCGACGAGCTCGGGCCTATCCACGTGCAGCGTGTTGACGAGATCACCGCCGTCATCCATCACGAGATCCGGTCTGCTGTCCAGGACCCGATGAATGTGCTCGTAGTAGGCGCTGCGGTCTACGCCCGAGCGGGCCTGCACCGTTACGCCCAGCTCGACGGCCAGCGCGGCCGCGATGTCGTCCTGCGTGGACAGCGGATTCGATGCGGCCAGGTGGACGCTGGCACCGCCAGCCGTGAGCGTCCGGACCAGCACCGCAGTCTCGGCGGTGACGTGCAGGCAGCAGGCGATGGTAAGGCCAGCGAAAGGCTGCTGGCTCGCGAATGCCGTTCGCAGCATGCCGAGCACCGGCATCGCCCGCTCGGCCCAGGCGATCCCGGGCTGGCCAGCGAGCGCCAGCCCGGGATCGGCGACGTCGGACGTCGGCCCGGGCCGGTGGTCCCCGCCAGACCCAGCCCGCGACCGGTCAGTACCGGTAGTGGTCCGGCTTGTACGGGCCATCGACCGGAACACCGATGTAGGCGGCCTGCTCCTTGGTCAGCACGGTGAGCCGGACGCCGAGCGCGTCCAGGTGCAGGCGCGCCACCTTCTCATCCAGGTGCTTGGGCAGCACGTACACGCCAATCGGGTACTCGTCGGTCTTGGTGAACAGCTCGACTTGTGCGATGACCTGATTGGTGAAGCTGTTGGACATCACGAAGCTCGGATGCCCGGTGGCGTTCCCGAGGTTCAGCAGCCGGCCTTCGGACAGGACGATGACCGCGTGGCCGTCAGGGAACCTCCACTCGTCGACCTGCGGCTTGATGTTGACGCGGGTGACACCGGGGAGTCGGGCCAGTCCGGCCATGTCGATCTCGTTGTCAAAGTGGCCGATGTTGCCGACGATCGCCTGATGCTTCATCTGGCTCATGTGCTCGGCCGTAATGATGTGGAAGTTGCCGGTCGCGCTGACGAAAATGTCGGCGCTGGCCACAACATCCTCCAGCCGCGCCACCTGGTAGCCGTCCATCGCGGCTTGCAGCGCGCAGATGGGGTCGATCTCTGTCACGATCACGCGCGCGCCCTGGCCGCGCAGCGACTCGGCACAGCCCTTGCCCACGTCGCCGTACCCACAGACGACCGCGACCTTACCGCCGATCAGGACATCGGTGGCACGGTTGATGCCGTCAATGAGGGAGTGCCGGCAACCGTACTTGTTGTCGAATTTCGACTTGGTCACCGAGTCGTTGACGTTGACCGCCGGGAATCGGAGCGACCCGTCCTTGGCCATTTCGTACAGGCGATGTACGCCGGTGGTGGTCTCCTCGGTGACGCCCTTGATCGCGGCGGCCATGGCGGTCCACTTGCGTGGCGTCTGCGCCAGCGAGTTCGCCAGGACAGAAACGATGACGCGCCACTCCTCCGCGTCGTCGTCCTTTGCGGCAGGCACCGCGCCGACGGCCTCGAACTCGGCACCCTTGTGCACGAGCAAGGTGGCGTCACCGCCGTCATCAAGCAGCATGTTCGGCCCTGTCTCGTCCGGCCACGTCAGCGCTTGCTCGGTGCACCACCAGTACTCTTCCAGCGTCTCGCCCTTCCAGGCGAAGACGGGAATGCCCTTGGGGTCGTCAGCCGTGCCATCGGGACCGACGGCGACCGCGGCGGCCGCGTGGTCCTGAGTCGAGAAGATGTTGCAGGAAGCCCAGCGCACTCGCGCGCCAAGCGCGACGAGGGTCTCGATCAGCACCGCCGTCTGCACGGTCATGTGCAGGGAGCCAGTGATCCGCGCGCCCGCCAGCGGCTGCGAATCAGCCCACTCGGCGCGGACGGCCATGAGGCCAGGCATCTCGTGCTCGGCCAGCCGGATCTCGCGGCGGCCGAAGTCGGCTAGCGACAGATCGGCAACCTTGAACGGGACTGTCTCAACGGGCATGCGGGCTCCTGAGTGTCTAGGTCTAGTGGGTCTCGCGCTGCAGGCTATCCGGCCCCGGATCCGCAGCCGACAGGACGACGGTACGCCAGATGGCATACCCGCGACACGTTCGGCGACCCATTTCTGACAATAACTTGTAAGATTAGTCCCATGCGGATCACGGAAGCAGCGCGGCGGCTTGATATGACCCCTCGAATGCTCAGGTACCGGGAGTCGCTGGGCCTGCTTCCGGCGTTGCGTCCGACCCGGCGCCGGTCCGGCGAAGGACGGCGGGACCGGGCGGGCGCGCATCGTCAGTTCGGCGATGCCGACCTCGGGGCCGTCGCCCTTGGCCTGTCGCTCGAGCGTCGCTTTGACATCAGCCCGGTCGCGCTGGCGTTCGGCATTCGCGTGCTCGCCGACTCCCGGGTGCGCGCCGATGTCGCCGAGTTCGGGCGGCGGATCGGCCGGATCCAGCCGCCGCCCGCGCGTGCACTGGACTTCGAGCAGGAGCGCGCGCTCCGGCTGCTCGGCCAGCCAGCTACGCGACAGCCCGTCAGGCGCCCTGGCGGAAGTACGCGGCAGGGGTGACGCCGGTCTCGCGCCGGAACGCCTGCACGAAGGCGCTGTCGGAGTCGTAGCCGACCCGCCGGGCAACGTTCCCGACCGGCTCGCCCTTGGCCAGCGCAGCGAGCGCAATCTGCACCCGCACCAGGGTGCGCCATCGACCGAAGCTGACGCCGGTATCGGCGAGGAACGCCCTGGCCAGCGTGCGCTCGCTGGCGCCCACATCCCGGCCCCACTCAGCCAGTGTCCGGCCATCGGCCGGTTCTGCCGCGATCGCGTCGGCCACCTCCCTCGCGCGGTCGTCTGATGGCATGCGGACATCGATTGTCGTCATGGTGACCGGCCGCAGCACGTCGACGAGCACAGCCTCGGCATTGGCCCGGTGGTCGGCTTCGAGATCGGGGTCAGCGAGATATCCGATCAGCTCAGCCAGCAGCGGGCTGGCCGAGACCGGAGTCGGCTCAGTCCAGCCGATTGGACAGCGCGCAGGCCGGACGTAGGCGGAGCGCATCGTCGCCGTTCCCTTGGAGAGCGTTTCGTGTCGCAAGCCCGCAGGGATCCACAACGCCCGGGTGGGCGGGAGCACCCACGCCGACTCCTGCGTGCGAACGGTCAGCACGCCGCTGGCGGCCCACACCAGCTGGTGATCGGAATGCGTGTGCCAGTCGAACACGAGGCCAGCCGGCATTGGAAAGGTCGCAACCACGACGGCAGCGGTCGGGTGCAGCTCATCCGCGGCACAGCTGCTGTCGACGTCATGTCCGTCCTGCGACACAGGTTGGCAGCCTACGCCCTATGCCCGCGTCGCCGGAATTCCTAGCGTCAGGCACATGAACGAAAACCACGCGAGGCTATGCACGAGCCCGGAATGGGCGCAGTTCATTCAGACCGCGGTTCTGCCAGCGCTGACCAGGGACGTTGACCTCGGCGACCGCATGCTCGAGATCGGCCCGGGGCCCGGAGCAGCGACTGAGTGGCTGCGCGGCCGGGTCGGCGCGCTCACCGCGATCGAAGTTGATTCGGCCGCCGCCGCGCTGCTCGTCGACCGGTACGCCGGTAGCAACGTCGAGATCGTGACGGGCAGCGCAGACGGGCTGAGGTACCCCGCCGAAAGCTTCGATTCCGTGGGCTGCTTCACGATGCTCCACCATGTGCCGACGCTCGCGTCGCAGAACAAGATCCTCGCCGAGGCGCTCCGCGTGCTCCGGCCCGGTGGCGTGCTCATCGGGTCCGACAGCCTCGCCAGCAGCGACCTGCATCACTTCCACTCTGGCGACGCTTACAACCCTGTCGACCCGGCGTCGCTGCTGAGCCGCCTGCAGACCGTCGGCTTCGCGAACATCACGGTAATCGTCGATGAGATCCTCAAATTCGTCGCCGTGAAGCCGCTTCAGCAGGAGAAAGCCGGGATCGCCGCGAAGGACGCAACGTGAGCGGGATCGACGGTCTGCGGGCCGCCGTGACCGGACTGATCGCGGACGCCGCGGCCGCCGAGCAAGTACTTCTGATCGAAACGGAATCAGCAGTACCGGTGCCGCCGGGCACCCCGCAGAACTGGGCCGCCGCGGAAGTCCTCGCGCACAACACCGAGTTCAGACGCCAGCAAGTACAGCGGCTCCGGGCCATCCGCTGCCGACAAGAACCACCGGAATTCGGCGAGGTCGATCACCGGTCGGCTGCACTGCACGCCGAGCTCGCAGCCCAGCCGGCCGACGCCGTCGGTCGTGACAGCTGGCGCGTCGCCGGTGAGCTCGCCGAAGAAATGCGCTTGGTCAGCCTCGAGGATCTCGTCGAGCCTGAGCGAAACGCGTGGCTGCGAGGCAGGCTCTTGTGGCTCCAGGTCGTCGTGCGGGGCTTCTGGCACCCGACCGGGCATCTCGGTGAGTACTACGTGCGACACGGGCAGTCCGATCGCGCGGTCGCCCTGGCCGAACGTGGCGTGGCGACGGCCGACTATCTTCGTGCGCCTGCCGCCGCACGCGGCCTGGCCGCGTACAACCTGGCCTGCGCCAACGCGTGCGCGGGGCGGCTCGACGAGGCTGCCGCCGTCCTCACGACAGCGATAATGCTCAATCCGGACGTGCGCGAGAACGCGCTGAAAGACAGCGACCTCGCCGCCCTCCGTGCTCGCGGCACACTGTCGGCACTGACTGATAGTCGTACCTCAGGAGGTGCAGAGTGAAGGAAGACGAAGCGGATCTCGCCCAGCTTCAGCAGTTGTTAGACCGCTCGCGGGCTGGGGCTAGCGAGCACCTGCAGTCGATCATCGGGCCCGACCGGGCGGCGACGGCCGCCGACCTCGTCTCGCGCCTGAGCGGTATGCGCACGCTAGTACTCGCCACCGTGAGTCCAGGCGGCCGACCCCGCGTCAGCGCCGTCGACGGGCACCTGCTGCGAGGACGCTGGGTATTCACGACCAGTGGTTCCTCTGTCAAGGCGGCCGACATCCGCAACCGTCCAAGCGTGAGCGCCGCCTACCTTGAAGGCGAGTCGTTTGGTGTCTTCACACACGGGACCGCTGAGGTTCTCGGGGGTGACCACCCTGACCGGGCGTGGGTGGAGGCGCACCTGACCGAGCACTATGGCCAGTCGCCGTCAACCTGGGGCCCGGACATCATGTACGGCAGGATCCAGCCCACCTGGATGGTCGGTTTCATTAATGAGCGGCCTGACGGCGGCGGTGAGGATGAATAGCCGCCGGAGGCGCGAGACCCCGATCAGCCAGAGGACCGATGACGCGTGGCCCGTGAGGTCGGCCACGGCAGGCCGCGACGCGAGCGGCGCCTGGCCGCTCTGATGGCCGGATCGGCGGGATCGGCGCGGCCCGCACGGTAGATGTCGGGCTCCAGGAAGATGTGCTCGGCGATGGGGACGGCCGCGCGTATCCGCCGCTCCGCGGCGTCAATGCCGGCAACGACGCTCGCCGCAGTATCGTCATGCCGCACGCCGATCTTGGCCGCGATGAGCAGCGTCTCAGGCCCGACGTGCAGCGTGCGCAGATGAATGACCCGGTCCACGTCCGGGCCAGCCTCGATGGCAGCTACGATCGCCGCCTCGACGTCAACGCTAGCCGACTCCCCGATGAGCAGGCTCTTCATCTCGGTCGCCAGTACAAAGGCGACGGCACCGAGCAGGGCGCCGATGCCGATAGACCCCGCTCCGTCCCAGGTGTCATTATGGGTGACCGTCGCGAGCGTCACGCCGATGAGCGCCAGCGTCAAGCCGCCCAGCGCGGCGACGTCCTCGAGCAGGACAGCCGGAAGCTCGGGTGCCTTCGCGTGCCGGATGAAGCTGTGCCAGCCGGCCTGGCCGCGCGACGAATTCGACTCCCTGATCGCTGTCCGCAGCGAGAAGCTCTCAAGCCCGATAGCTATGCCGAGGACGACGAACGCTACTACTGGCGACGTCAGGTGCTCGGGATGCCGGATTCGCTCGATGCCCTCGTAGACGGAGAACAAGGCCCCGACGGTAAATAGCACGAGCGCCACGATGAAGGCGTAGAAGTAGCGCTCGGCGCCGAACCCGAATTGGTGTTCCTCAGTCTCCTCCTGTCGCGCTCGGTTCCGACCGATGAGGAGCAACGCCTGATTGCCGGAGTCGGCGACCGAGTGAACGCCCTCCGCCAGCATTGAGGCGGATCCAGTGATGACGAACGCGACAAACTTGGTGACCGCGATGCCGAGATTGGCCGTCAGCGCAGCGAGGACGGCGCGCTTACCGCCGCCGTGCGAAGGCGCGGCGGCCGGCGGCCCGCTAGTGGCGATGTATCGTCACGCCCCTGTTTCGTCAGTCGCCGCGGTGCTGTCGTCGCCGTCGCCGACGTCGCCAGGTGCGGTGTCGCGGACCACAGCGCCGCCGGACGGGTCACGCGCCTCATCGATCAGTAGCACCGGAATGTCATCGCGCACCGGGTACGCCAGGCCGCAATCGGCCCCCGTGCAGACCAGTTCGCTGGCGGCGTCGTCGGCACGGAGCGGCGAGTGGCACTTTGGACAGGCCAGGACCTCGAGCAGCCAGCTATCGATCTTCATTGCTATCTCCAGTCGCTGTGGTTGCCGGTTCCTACTCGCTCCCGAGCATGAGGATCTTACCGGTGCACACTACGCAAGGCCGCAACGACGATGCCGCCGGGGGGAGGAAACGCAGGCGTCAGGGCTGACGAAACCGCCCGCCGTCGGTGGGGGCCGACCGCAGGACCCGCAGATGGCCGCGGCGGCCAACTTCCACTCCCTGACCGGTCGGCTCCGCCGGACTGCGGGGTGACGTGGCTTCGCGGACGGCGTTAGCCAGTGCCTCCAGGTCGTCGGCCTCGACCGGTTCTTCGGGCGGGTCACCAAGCGGCAGCCTTACGACATCCCAGCCACGGGGTGCCGTCATTCGGTCCGCGTGCCGGACGCACAGGTCGTAGCAGTGCGGTTCTACGGACGCAGCCAGGGGGCCCAGTACCGCGGTCGAGTCGCGGTAGACGTAGGTGAGCGTGTACACGGCCAGTTGCTTGCAGGCGGGCCGGGAGCACTGGCGCGCGCTCACCCGACCGCCACCTCGGCCTGATGCGGGCACCCGCCAGCGAGCAGCATGTTCGCGGCGCGGATGGGGGCGTCGTGATGGTCGCTCACAACGGCTGACGGTATCGATCGGCAGACGGTAACGCCATCACCTGGGGCACACTGCGCGATCGTGTCTCCGGCTGCCAGATCGCTGTGGCAAAACGTGCAGTTCAGGGCTGGGATACGCTCAGTTACTGTGCACGACGGTAACGGCATGGACCGGGCGAGAGCGGGCCGGGTCCGGCGGCGTGACCGGCACGGCCGTGGGCTGCGCGGGCCGCTCGTGCCGCCCGGAGTGCCCCTACACCGGACACGCTCGGAGCGATTCGACGATCTTGTGCTGCTCGCGGTCTCCCAGCTAGAGCCCCGATGGGAGACCGAGTTGTCCGGGGTCGAGTTCGGCGTCGAGGAAATCCCGCCGGTTATCCCCGACAACGATGATCCAGAACCGATACCGCTGGCACGCCTCGAGCCCGGATCAATTCCACCCGGTTACGCGGAACGGGCCGCCCACCCTCCGGCGGACTTCCCTGGCCTCGACGACTTGACGGAATTCCCCGATTTCCCGGAGTTGCCGGACAGGCCTGCGCGGATCGTTCTCTACCGTCGGCCTTTGCTCGCGCGCGCCGATGGCCAGGAAGAACTCGCCGAGCTCGTACTGGATGTGATTGTCGAGCAGTTCGCGCGCTGGCTCGGCGTGGATCCGCAGACGGTTGACCCTGGCTATCCCGCGGAGGAATAACTCCCCCGGTACGAGTCAGCGCGGCGCTGCGCCCGCTAGCCGAGGATGGCCGACAGGGAGTCGGTGACGCCGGGCAACGGAATCCACGTCGGCGAGCTTGGCACCGCCAGGATGGAGCGCACTACGCCGCCGGAGGTGATAACCCGGCCTGCGTAGATCGGTCCGCCGCTCAGCGGCGTCACCACGATCGCGACGTCGGCGCCCTTACCGCCAGGCGGGGCGACTGGCACGACTACCGACGAGCCCGCGTCAATCTGCACCACGCGACCGGATTGAGCGGCCGCCGCGACCGTCGTGGTAGCGGTCGCGACCCGGACCGTGGCCGCATGCCGCGGTGCTGACAGAACAAGCTCGGTCTTCCCGGCGGACCCGGTCGGACTGTCTGCTACGACTCCCTGCTCGAGCACAGGCCCGGCGCTGACCGCAGGGGCGCCAGGCGTTGCGGCAGGGCCGCCCGATGCCATCAGCGTGGCGGCGACGGGCGCGCTGGCACTGATGCTGATGGCGCCCGCGACGCCGCCGAGCGACGGCAGCGGGATCGACACCGCCGAGCCGCCGAGCAGGTCGATGCCAGTCCCGCCAGTGGGCTGGTATGAACCCTTGGCGGTCACGGCTGTGATCTTCACCTGCGCCGACGACGTGCCCGGCACCGCGATGTAGAGATTCCGGGACCCGGCGGTGTTCGACATGCCCGGGATCACCAGGTGCCGAGCCGGCGCCTCAGTAGCGGGCAGCCAGTTGCCGTCGGCACTGGCCGAAGTGCTCTCACGGACGGCCGCGACTACCTGACCTACGCTGGTCGTCACGTTGAGCGCGACTATCTTCGATGACTGGAGGAGCTGGCCGAGCGACTGGACGACCACGCTGTGCGGCGGCACCGTGATGCCGTTGTCGGCGTTCCCGAGCAGCGGTGGACCCTTGGTGACATCCGTGATGACCGAAACCTGAGCGTCCGCTGCCGAGTCGCCGGTATTCGCCAGGTACAGCTCGATCGTGCCCGCCGTCGCCTGACCCGGGCCGACGAACCAGAAGTTGGTCCCCGGCGTCCCGCACTCAGCGGTTACCAGCCCGCCCGGACCTGTCTGCTCCACCTCGAGTCCCTGCGCCATGGCACCCGGTCGCCGCGACCTGGATGCCGCCGCGGGCGGCCCGGGTGATGACGCTCGGGCTCGAGCCAGGCCGTCCAGCCTGTTCCGCCGCACTCAGCGGGGCTGCCGCGCCTGGACTTGAGATCTGCAGGACGCCTGGCCGTGTGTCGGTCGCAACGACCGAACCGGCCGTGGAGCTGCCGCCCGGCGTCAGCCGTGTGACCACTGCACTGCCAGCGGATGCGGATGCCGGGATCGCCGTCACGGCGACGCTTGACGTCGTCGGCCCGACCGAGCCCACCGCGGGGCAGACTCGCACGGCACCCGTTACCGGGACGCGAGTGATCGAAGCAGCCTGGTGGGCGGCGTGCCGACCGCTCGGCGCTTGGTGGCCACGGCCTGCTACTAGGTAGATCCCGGCGAGCGCCAAGATCACGAGCGCAGCGAACACCGGTCGGCCATACCGTGACCGGCTCACCATGTTTCCTCCTCGCCATCGCGGCTCGGCGCCGGCCAGCCGCGGGGCGTTCTGTCCTCACTGCTGGGCCAGTCGTGGTGAACCTCACCCGGCAGCGCCTCCAGCGCGTCACCGCCCTCCGGCCACGGCTGCTGGTCTGGCTCCGGCCACCCGCGCTGCTCGCCGGACGACGGCCACTGATTCGACGACGGCCACCCGGAGGATTGGTCAGGTGCTTCCCGGCTGCCGGCTTCGTCGCCGCCGCGTCCGCCGCCGTAGTTGGTTTCCTCGCGGTAACGCCGCTGATTGTCGTAGCCGCGCTGATCGCCGTAGCCCCGCTCATCGTCGTAGCCGCGCTGATCGCCGTAGCCGCGCTGATCGGCGGGACCGGCCCGGCCTGGGTAGCTGGGCGGATCAGCGTAGCCACGACCGCGCTCGTCGGCGTAGCCGCCGCTGGCCGCGTAGCCAGCCTCGTCCTGGTACCTGGCGCCGTCATAGCCGCGGCCGGTGTCGTAACCAGGTCCGGCGTCGTAACCGCGCCCACCGTCGTAGCCACGCGGGCTGTCGTACCCGCGCGGGCTCTCGTAGGCAGGTCCGCTGTCGTATTCGCGGCCACCGTCTCGGTCGGGGACGCCGCGGTAACCGCGGCCCTCGCCGTAGCCGGGCTCGCGACCATACGGCGCGCGGCGGTCCTGTCCGCCGGGCTGGGCGCCGGTGCCATAGGGCTCTTCGAATGTGCCGGAAGGCGACAGCGGCCTGCGCGGCGGGCCATCTGCGTAGCCAGGCGGGCCGTCGTAGGGCTGATCGCCGTATCGTGGGCCGTCGCCGTAGGAGCGTTCGGTGGGCTGCGGTTCGGGCTGGCTGCGCGCGCGACGCCGCCCGGTAACCGCGCCGACAGTGGCGCCGACAGCGCCGCCGGCCGCGCCGACCACGCCACCCGCTGCGCCGACCGCGCCACCGGCAACGCCAGCGCTCGCCTCCGCGCCGTCGCTGGCCGCTGTCGGGCCGCGACCGAACGAGAGCCTGCCACCGACACGTGATGACTGCGGGAGACCGCCGCGTCGCTCCCCTTGCCGTTGTTCGCCGGAACGGCCGGCACCAGCGTCCGGTCCCCCAAAAGCATCGTCGCGGCCGGGCAGGCTGGTACCCACGCCACCAGCCGCCGGGGCCGGGCGGCCGCGGCCGAGCTTCCGGCCGCGAGTGAACTTAGCGCGCCGGGAACTGCCGGTCCCCCCGCGCCCTGGCCGGCTCGACCGACTCGGAGCGACCCGCTCGTCTCCCATGTCGGCCGAAACTTGGCCGCCTGCGTATACCGGGCCTCCGGCCGGAGCCGGTGAACCAGCCCGGCGCGGCCCGGCCGACCTCGCGGCCGCCGCCCCGCCGTCGGCGCGACCCGCCCCCGAAAGGGCCGGCTGGCGCTCGCCAGATCGCCCGCCTGTTACGCCGGTAGCAGCGTCCGATGGCTCGCCGGAAAGGGCCTCTCGGCCGGTCGACGCTGCTGGCTCCAGCTCGGCCGCGGTCCGGATGCCGGGCAGGGCGAGCGCGGCGACGACGACAATCGCGAGCAGTTCTAGCGCCATCACCAGGTCGTGTACCAGAGCGTTTCGGCTGATGGTCAGCGTGCCACCGCCGGGCGGCAGCTTGAACGCCTGGGCCCAACTGCTCCCCGGCGACGCGACGGGTGTCAGCGCATGGCCGTTCACGGAAGCCGACCAGTTCCCAGCCGGCTCGGCGAGCAACACGGTGCCACCGACCGCGGGCACAGCCGACCCCGCGACGCCGATCGGCCCGGATGCTACCGGGACGATGGCGCCATCAGCCTCCAGCACGCTCACACGGGACGGCAGCGTGGTGAGCCGCCACAGGTCGAATTGCGGGGTCGTGCTGACCCCGGTCAGGCCGGGAACGCCGTTGAGCACGCTGGCCAGTTCGCCGTCGAGTGGTGCACGCATCAGAACGAAGCCGATATCGAACCTGGCGAGCAGCTGGCTTTGATTTACCGCCGCGCCGCCGTTTGGCGCCACCAGCGCAGCGACAGCCTGGCTGAGCGCGGCCTGGGCCGTCGGTACTGGCGCCAGGTTCGGGTCGGCGAACAGCGGGCTGCCGCCGCGTAGCAGCAGGTACGACACGTGACCGCCGGAAGACGTCAGCACCAGCGTGCGAAGTTGCCGTCCGGCGCCGCCCGTACTGGACACCAGCGACGGCACGACCTGGCCGCCGGAGGCTGGGCCGATCGGCTGGCTGATGCCATTCATGAGCCAGTAGGCAGCGGCCAGCACCGGCGCCGAGCACGCGGCTAGCGCGAGGATGGTCGCGGCGAGGCCACGAGGCGAGGCCAGCCGCCCGACCCCGGTACGGCCGTTGCGCGCCAACCTTGCGCCGAGGCTGTCCGCCCCCGCGGCAGCGGCGAGCAGCAGACCCGCCGCGGCAACGGCGAGCGCTACGCCCGGCCACGCGACAACCGCCTGGCCGCCGACCGGGGTCACGGTTAGGCGGCTGGCCAGCAGCGCGACGGCGAATCCGAGAATGGAGACGATCCAGCCGGACACGATGAGCACCAGTCGACGGGACGCCAGCAGCGCGGCCAGCGCGGTCAGCAGCAGCGCACCGCTTACCCAGTACGGCGGCAGGCCCGGGCCGCCGGGACTCAGCAGCAGCAGCGATCGGGCCGGGAGATGCACGGACGCTAGTCCCGGCTGCTGGATCCCGGCTTCCAGGAGTAGCTGGGTGGGGTGCTCGAGCAGGGGGACCAGCCACGGCAACAAGAGCACCGGCGGGGTAAGCGCGACGATGGCGAGGTTGATCAGCATGGCCCGCTGCCGCCGCAATCCCAGCCCGGCAACGACGACGCCGGCAACGGCCATCGGCCACAACAGCGGAACAAAGGCTGCGCCGACGGTCACCACCAGCCCGGTTGCCCAGGCGGCTCGGCGGGCGAGCTGTGACCCCTGGCTCAGCATGCGCCCGGCCAGCAATCCGATCAGCGGAATCAGCACGAAGGCTACGGCACTGCCTAGCCGACCGGCCGAGATGGCTCCGAAGGCGATGGGCAGCAATGCATAGGACGCCGCTGCCCAGACACGGACCGCAGCTGATGTAGTGACGCGGCGCAGCGCCAGAAAGGCAGTGATGCCTGCGAGCGGCACGCAGCCGAGCAGCAGCACATCCACGGCCAGCCAGGCCTTGCCAAGCAGGATTGTCGCGAGCAGCGCCACGAAGCCGACGTAGGGCGGCCCCATGGTCGCCGACCCGGTCCCAGTCGGGTGGTACGCACGCACGAACTCCGACCACAGTCCCGTCGCGCCTTCCCATGCGGGCAACAGGGACCCGCCGCCCAGCGTGCCGCCCGTGACGACGCGGCGCTCCGCGAAGGCCGCGATGACAATCAAGCCGAGCGTGAGGAGCACTCCGGGACGGGTCAGCACCCGCTGAAGCAGCCCGGTGTCGACTAGTAGGAAGTCGTCGTCGGTCGGGTCGTCGGTGGCGTGGTGCGCGCCAGGAAGGTCTTCCGGGGCGCTGCGGGCGAGCATCATGGACGCGAACTCGACAAACCGGCGGATCGACCGGCCTGCGGGCAGGTCGGCGCGGAGCCTGGCATACGCGGCCCGCCGACCGCGCGCCCGGCGGCGGCGCGCGCTGGCGAGCTTGAGCGGGTGCCCGACGACGCCGAACGCGGCAGCGGACTCATCGAGCGCGGCCGTCGGCCTCTTGGCTACCAGATAGAAGATGATCCGTGCAGCCGACAGCAGGAGGTTGCCGGCCATCGAGATGAGCATGGGGCCGAGCGGGAGATTGCCGAATAGCGTGACAAGGCCGTTGCGACGTTCGAGCAAGCGTGGCCGTCGACCCACCGAGATGGCGCGTCGCCTGCGTCCGGCGGCCTGAGCGTGGAAGACGACGGCGTCGGTGATGACCCGCACCCGGTACGCCGGCGGCGTGTACCCGCCAGCAGAAGTCGACGTCTTCACCGAACAGCGCCATGCCGGGATCGAAACCGCCAGTCTGCTCCCATACGTCTCGGCGAATCAGCATGCCCGCGCTGGACACTGCCAGCGTTTCGCGGTCGCCGTCGTGCTGGCCCTGGTCGACTTCGCGCGGCTCGATGCCCGTTATTCGGCGGCCGGCCGTGTCGATCGTGACCCCCGCCTCGACGATGACGTCCCGATCGGTCCAGTCCATAAGCTTCGGGCCGAGCACCGCGGCCGTCGGCGTCTCGGCCGCGCCGCGCAGTAGCTGCTCCAGCGCGTCGGCGGCCAGGCTCGCAGTCATCATGGAGCAGCCAGAGCCACTCAACCTGGTCGTCCCGACCCCGGCTTGACGGGCTCCCGGGTACCGGCGAGTTCGCGGCCTTGTGCTGGACCGCGCGCCGCACCGCAGCGGCATAGCCCGCGCTCCGGTCCATGCCGAAAACGGCGTTCTGCCCCAGCAGCGCCGCGAGTACGGACCCGCTGCGGTCCCGACTGCCCGTATCAACAGCAACCACGCGCTGGACTGGCTTGGTCTGCTCGTTGAGCGCTTCCATGAGGCGCGGGAGCCACGCGGTGCCGTCATGGGCGACGATCACCGCGGTAACGACGTGCTGGGAGTGCGAGTCGGTAGGCGCCAAGAGATTCGCTTGCTGTTGGGGGGTCCGAGCCGTCGGCATGAGACGCCGACCGCCCTGGTGGGGGTACCCGTGAACAATACGCGAATCTGTCCCGGCCGGATGGCCAGACAGAGTGCGCCAACTAGCCCTCGGGGGGCTGAGCCTCGCTGGCTAGACCGCCTGCCGCTTCAGTCTGCGCCGCTCCCGCTCAGACAGACCGCCCCAGATTCCGAAGCGCTCGTCGTGACCGAGCGCATATTCCAGGCACTCAGCGCGGACCTCGCAGCTGCGGCAAACCCGCTTCGCCTCCCGGGTGGAGCCGCCCTTCTCGGGGAAAAAGGCCTCCGGATCCGTCTGCGCGCATAGCGCCCGGTCCTGCCAGCTCTGCTCGGCGGCATCATCTGCGCCAATGCCGAGTGCATCGTGCACCAGCGAGACGATGACGTCTGCCACTGCACACCTCCCTGCGTCAGTTCCCCGTGATCCCGCCCCCGTCTGCCTCGGCGCGAGAATTACATGAGTGAAATTACACGCGCGTGTCTTGCTGCTCGTCAAGGGAGATACGTGATAATGGCCACCCCGATGCCCTGGATGCGGCGAAAGTCCGCACGATATTTTCCGGGAACGGGGCCCGTAGGACCCGGTCCCGACCGTCAGGGCGCAGGCCGAGCCGGCTCAATCAGCGGGGTAGCGCACGCGGTGGCTGCCGAGGTTGCAAGACTTCGTGCATGCGCATCACAGTTCTGGCCGGCGGGGTCGGCGCCGCCAGGTTCCTGCGTGGCCTGCGCGCGGCGGTTCCAGATGCTGACGTCACCGTGATCGGCAACACCGGCGACGACTTCACTCCGTTCGGCCTGCACGTCTGTCCAGACTTGGACACCGTCATGTACACGCTCGGCGGCGGGATCAGCGAAGAACAGGGCTGGGGCCGAGCCGGAGAAAGCCACGCCGTGCTGTCTGAGCTCGCGGCCTACGGCGCTGGACCTGACTGGTTCAGCCTCGGCGACCTGGACATCGCGACCCACATCTTGCGGACCCAGTTGCTCGCGGAGGGCCGGACGCTCTCGGACGCAACCCGAGTGCTCTGTGAGCGATGGCGGCCGGACGTCACGCTGCTGCCGATGTCGGATGACCCAGTGCGGACGCACGTCACCGTTGAACTGGACGGGCGCGAACAGGAACTGCACTTCCAGGAGTGGTGGGTCAGGTTGCACGCCGCCGTGCCGGCGCGCAAGATCGAGGCCGTCGGCGCGGCGGTGGCGAGGCCCGCTCCCGGCGTACTGGATGCCATCGAGGCCGCCGACTTCGTGATCTTGCCGCCGTCGAACCCAGTCGTCAGCACCGGGGTGATCCTGGCAGTCCCGGGTATCGCCGACGCCGTGCGGGTGAAGACGGTGGTGGGAGTGTCCCCGATCATCGGCGGCGCTCCGGTTCGCGGCATGGCCGATGCCTGCCTCGCCGCGATCGGGGTCGAGACGTCCGCGGCTGCGGTAGGCGCGCACTACGGCGCTGACCTGCTCAACGGCTGGCTGGTCGACGACCAGGACAAGGACGCGCTGGACGCGCCGGAGCTCGCGGGCATCGTCGTCCGGAGCAGGCCGCTCTATATGACCACCGTCGCGGCGTCAGCCGAGATAGCTGCGGCAGCGGTCAACCTCGCGCTGGAGGCACGACGGTGACCAGCCAGCAATTCACGCGCGGTCCTGTTCAGCTCACGATCCTCCCGGTTCACGGCCTGCCTGAGATAAC
This sequence comes from uncultured Actinomycetota bacterium, assembly GCA_963730085.1. Classification (GTDB taxonomy): domain Bacteria; phylum Actinomycetota; class Actinomycetes; order Streptosporangiales; family Streptosporangiaceae; genus JAJYUU01. The sequence continues at coordinate 106,994 of CAVSQI010000001.1, forward strand.
GCCGGGCGCCGACCTTGCCGCGCTCATCGCCGATGCCGCGCTGGCCGGTCCCGGCCTCCGCGACGGCGACGTCGTGGTGATTACCTCCAAGATTGTCAGCAAGGCCGAGGATCGTGTCGTCCGCGGCGACCGCGAGGAGGCGATCCGGGCTGAGACGGTCCGCGTGATCGCGCGTCGCGGCCCGACCACGATCAGCCAGACCCGCCATGGCCTGGTGATGGCCGCCGCCGGGGTCGACGAGTCCAATACGGAGCCCGGCACGCTCGTGTTGCTGCCCGCCGACCCCGATGCCTCAGCCGAGGTCCTGCGCAAGGGCATCGGTGACCGCGCGGGCGTCCGACTCGGCGTGATTATCACTGACACGATGGGCAGGCCGTGGCGCGCCGGGCAGACAGACACCGCCATCGGAGCAGCCGGGATCACGCCGCTGCGCGATCATCGCGGCCAGGCCGACACGTTCGGCAACATCCTGGACGTCACAGTAGCCGCGGTGGCCGACGAGATCGCGGGCGCCGCTGACCTTATCAAGCAGAAGACGACCGGCGTCCCGGTCGCTATCGTGCGCGGCGTGCCCGACTTGGTCACCGACTCGGCCGGGCCGGGCGCGGCTGCCATCATCCGGCCAGCCGCTGAGGACATGTTCCGCCTCGGCGCTGCAGACGTCCTGACGGCCCGGCGGACGGTGCGTGACTTCACCGACGCGCCAGTATCGGCGGACGCAATCCGGCGTGCCATCGCCGCCGCGATAACGGCGCCAGCACCGCATCACAGCCAGCCCTGGCGCTTCGTCGTGGTCGAATCCGCCGCAGCAAGGACGCGTCTGCTCGACGACATGCTGGCCGCCTGGAAGGCCGACCTCACGGCGGACGGCTTCACGGCCGACCAGATCACCAGGCGAGTGCGGCGCGGCGAGCCGCTGCGCAACGCACCGCTGATCATCGTGCCGTGCCTGGTCGCCGACGCCGCCCACACCTACCCGGACGCCCGGCGCAATGCGTCTGAGCGCGCAATGTTCCTGGTTGCCATGGGCGCCGCGATCGAGAATCTGCTCGTCTCGCTGGCGGTCGACGGGCTCGGCTCCTGCTGGATATCAAGCGCGCTGTTCTGCCGAGAGGTCGCCGTGCAGGCGCTCGGCCTTCCGCCGGACTTCGAGCCGATGGGCGCGATCGGCGTTGGTCACCCGGCCGCGCCAGCTGCCGACCGGCCCGCCCGCGATCCTGATGAGTTCACCGAGCGCCGCTAACGCTAAATCGGTCGCTGATTCGCCTTCGGCGCGACTAAGCTCCGCGGCGAGCGGTCAGGCCGCGCCGAGTCAGTGAGCAAGGAGCGCGCCAGTGCCGGACACCGGCGTGCCGAAGGGTGCGGGCTCCCAGGGCGTCGCCAGTCTGCTGCGGGCGAATCCAGTGTTCGGACGCCTGTGGACCGCGCGCCTGTTGTCTTTCGCCGGCGACAGCGTCGGTCTCATCGCGCTCATGCTGTACACAGCCGAGCGCTTCGGCACCGGGCTCGCGGTGGCCTTGCTGCTCATCGCGGGCGACTTCGTCCCTGGCCTGCTGAGCCCGTTCGCCGGGGTCGTGAGCGATCGCCTCGACAGACGCGCGGTCATGGTCGGCTGCGAGTTGGTCCAGGGCATTGTCGTCAGCGTGATCGCGTTCATCCTGCCAGGACTGCCCTTGCTGCTACTCCTGGTGGGCGTGCAGGCGTGCGTGGCGGCGATCTTTCAGCCTGCGTCGCGATCAGCTGTGCCCGATCTCGTCGGCGACAGCGACCTGGAGCGCGCTAACGCGGCCATCGGGTTCGGCACGAACGGCATGGACGGGTTCGCTCCGCTGGCAGGCGCCGCGCTACTGGCGTGGCTGTCGGTGCGCGACCTGTTGCTGGTGGACACTGCATCGTTCGCGATCTCGGCTGGCCTGCTTGTCGCCCTGCCTGCGCTGCGGCCACCCTCAACCGATAAGAACCAGGCCAGACGTGGCCGTGCACTCGCGGACGCACGCGCTGGTCTCGCGTTTCTGTGGCGTGACGAGCTGCTGCGAATTCTCACGCTGATCTTCTGCGTTGTCGTGCTGTTCAATGCGGTCGACGACGTCGCGCTGGTCTTCCTCGCTAAGCACGCGCTGCACGGCAGCAACTCGGCAGCCAGCCTCGTCTATGCCGGCGCCGGACTCGGCATGCTGGCCGGCTTCTGGTTCTTGACGAGGAATCGCCTGCATATGGCGCTGCCCGTGCTGGTCGTCGTGGGATACGCGGTGACCAGCTTTGGCAACCTCCTGACAGGCACTGCTCCCGTCGTCCTCGCTGCGCTCGCGTTCCAGACCGTCCGCGGACTTGGCATCGCGGCTATCGACGTCGGACAGAACACGCTGATCCAGCGCGTCGTCCCAGCGGGCCTGCTGGGCCGGGCCTTTGGCAACTTCGCCGGCGCGATCGGAGTGGCCGCTGGCTTCTCGTACATCTTCGGTGGCCTGCTCTTGGATGCCACCGGCCCGCGCGTGACGCTCATCGTGGCTGGGTCCGGCGGGCTTGGGGCGGCCGCGCTTGCTTCGTTCCTATTGCCGAAGGCGGCAAAGCTCGCGGCGAGACGTTCGCTGGCCACGACCCCCTAGGGCTTGCGCGCTACGCCCGCCCACAAAGCCGCAGGGCTGCCCGCCTCCTCGGCCGTCCCGGGCCGCCAGTCCGGCACATTCGTCATGCCCGGCTCGAGGAGCTCCAGCCCCGCGAAGAAGGGCGCCACCTCGGACTGAGTGCGGAAGGTGACCTTCTCGGCCATCGTCTGGTTCAGCCGGTTGGCCATCTCGGCCATCTCCGCCGCGTGTATGTCCTTGGCCGGGTGTGAGAGGGCGAGATAGCTGCCGGCGGGAACGGCTGCCATCAGTCGGGCCACGACCGCATAAGGATCATGATCATCGCCGAGGTGCTGCAAGATCGCCATCAGCATGACCGCTACCGGTTTGCTCAAGTCCAGCGTCTCGGCGGCCTTGGCCAGGATCTGGTCGGCGTTGCGGAGATCGGCGTCGATGTAGTCAGTCGCTCCCTCGGGCGTGCTGGTCAGCAGCGCCCGCGCGTGGGCCAGCACCACCGGGTCGTTGTCGACATAGACGATGCGGCAGTCCGCCGCCACCGACTGCGCAACCTCATGCGTGTTGTTGGCGCTCGGAATGCCCGTGCCGATGTCGAGGAACTGGCGGATGCCGGCCGTACCGGCCAGGTATGTCACGGCGCGGCGCAAGAACGCGCGGTTCGCCCGTGCCGAGTGCACGATATCCGGGAACGCGGCCATGGCTTGCTGCGCTGCTGCCCGGTCCGCGGCGAAGTTGTCCTTGCCACCCAGCCAATAGTTGTAGACACGTGCAACATGCGCCACGCTGGTGTCGAAAGCAGGCGCGTCAAGAGGCTCGGGCGCTGTGTCGCTGGCTACCGGCGCGCCTTCATTGACCATTTGTGTTGCCCTTCATTGGTCCGCTGCGACCGGCTATCGCCGTATTTATGCAGTAGATTATCGTTCCTGCTCCTGATCTGCTACGCGGGCCCAAGATGCCGCCGGGCTAGATCGTCTCGATCAGGCGGTTGAGCTGTCGTTCGCTTTCGGCAGGCGTCTCAGCCTCGGCGCTGAGGCTGTTCATCACCTCGCGGTAGTGATCGGTTTCTTCGGGTCTGTCGAGGTAGAGAGCGCCGGTTAGCTGCTCGATGTAGACGATGTCGGGGAGCTCAGGTTCGGCGAACCGGAGAATGGCAAACGAACCACCCGCCGCCGAATGTCCGCCGCGATCGAACGGCATCACCTGCAGCGTCACTTGCGGCAATTCCGTCAGCTCCAGCAGGCGGCTCAGCTGAGCGCGCATAACGTTCCGGCCCCCAAGCGGCCGCCGAAGGGCCGACTCGTCGATCACCGCCCACACCCTGGGCATTGCGTCAGGCCTGGTGAGGATCTCCTGGCGCCGCAGCCGGAGGCTCACGCGACGCTCGATCTCCGCCGGCGGCGCCGAGCGATGGCCAAGGGCGGTGACAGCGCGCGCGTACTCCTCCGTCTGGAACAGGCCAGGGACGAACTGCAGCTCATAGGTTCTGATGAGCGACGTCGCCTGCTCAAGACCTACGTAGGTCTCAAACCAGTCGGGCATCACGTCGTCGTACCTGGACCACCAGCCCTGGCTGTTGGCGTGCTGCGCCAGGTTGAGCATGCGCCGTCGCTCATCCTGATCGGTGACGCCGTACAGGGTGAGCAGGTCGGCGACATCGCGTTCCTTGAAGCTCACCCGTCCGTGCTCGACGCGGCTGATCTTGGAGCGCGACGCCCTGATCTCGTAACCAGCCCGGTCGGGGGTGATGCCTGCAGCCTCGCGCAGCCTGCGCAGCTCTCCGCCGAGGAGTATTCGCAGTACCGTCGGGCCGCCAGTCGCTTCGGAGCTCAGCTCATCCTGGGGCTCGTCCTCAGGATGCCGGACGACGCTCACACCTGCTCCCGCGCGACGCGGCAGGGCACGCTGCCGCGCCCTACCTGCTAGTCCCTGCTCCCGCTGTGCCGAGCGCGCAGCTAACGCCGCGGTCACGCCAGGAAAAATGGCTGGAGCGACCTGCGCGCTCAGAGCACGGTATCACCTGGTACGCGGGCAATCGGCGGTGCTGCGACCGACGCTTCACATTTTCACATAGGCGCCTTACGAAGCGAGATCGTCGAACTCGCCATTCCGCACACCGGCTAGGAAAGCGGCCACCTCACTACGCGTATACACCAGCGCGGGCCCGTCAGGGTGGCGCGAGTTCCGCATCGCAACTCCACCATCGGCCAGCGCAGTGACCTCCACGCAGTTGCCACTCGGGTTGCTCGCGCTGCTCTTGCGCCATTCCACCGGACCAAGCTCGCCCGCCAACATGCCATTCGTTATCTGCATCGCGTCGCTCCGTCCGACCCCTGTGATTGCAAATGCACGTGCACTTGCACGGAACGGCAGTAGCTTAGCGCGGACATGACGACCGAACAAATGCAAATGCACGTGCAGATGAAGGTTGCGGCTGCCTTGTGCATGGGGCAAGATATGGCCACTAGGGCCATTTTTCGGTTCCATGTGCCCGCTACCCACTTGGACCTGCGATGACGACGCGCTCAGCCGCCTTAGCGCCCGCACGCGGCGTGGACTGGCGGTGGCTTGAGGCGGCCGTCCGCACCGCGTGGCGATCCTGCCGGGACTGGCCATGCGAGCAGGGCGGCCTGGACGGCAGTTGGACGTCGATGCCCAGAGTCGCGACGCACACGCCCGTTCCGGCCTCGCACGCCATAGCGATCGCCCGGACATTTACCTTCGCAACGATGCGCAAGTGGGGAGTCACCGATCGCGCTGACGACGTCGCCGCTGTCGTCACCGAACTGCTGACCAACGCCATACGGCACGCGTTGCCCGACGCGCAGCAGGCCAGCGGGACGCTGTCGCCGTGGCCCATCAAGGTCGGCCTGCTGCATCCCGGCTCGCACGTCGTCTGCGCGATCGCGGACCCGAGTACTCAGGTGCCTGAGCTGCGCGAGCCCGACTGGCAGGACGAGACGGGGCGCGGGCTGGTCGTGGTCTCGGCCCTCAGCGATCACTGGGGCAGCTGTGCGACGCCAGACGAGCAAGGCAAAGTCGTCTGGGGCGCATTCATCACTGCAGCTCGGCCCTACTAGCCATCAGGAACCGAGCACGGGCAGCGTGGTGCGCCGACCGCGCACGGAGGCGCACACGCCGTCGCTCGCAGCGGCCGCCGCTAGTCGGTCCGCCGCTGGCGTGCCGTAGAGCGTGGTCCGCTGCCGCAGCGGCCGGCCGGTCGGCGCGACGAGGTCGGCGAGCTGGCTGATGGTCTTGTAGGAGCCATTCTCCGAGCCCGCCATCCGGCTGATGGTCTCCTCCATCAGCGTGCCCCCCAGGTCGTTCACGCCGCCGCGCAGGACATCCTGACAGGCGTCGGCGCCGAGCTTGACCCACGAACACTGGATGTTCTCGACCGAGCCATGCAGCATGACCCGCGCCAGCGCATGGACGGCTCTGTTCTCGCGTCGGGTCGGACCAGGCCGCGCCATCCCGGCGAGATAGATCGGGGAGCTTGCATGTACGAACGGCAGCAGCACGAACTCGGTGAACCCGCCTGTGCGCTCCTGGATGGCGCGCAGGACCCGCAGGTGGCCGACCCAGTGCGCGGGCGTATCGACGTGCCCGTACATCATCGTCGAGGTCGTCCGGATGCCGAGCTCGTGGGCCGTCGTGACGACCTCGATCCAGGCCGAAGCTGGCAGCTTGCCTTTCGTCAGCACCCAGCGGACGTCGTCATCGAGGATCTCGGCCGCCGTGCCGGGCAGCGAATCCACACCGGCCTCGCGCGCCCGGATGAGCCACTCGCGTACCGGCAGGCCTGTGCGAGCAGCGCCGTTCATCACCTCCATGGGCGAGAACGCGTGCACGTGAATATCCGGGCAGCGCCGCTTCACCTCGGCCGCGATATCGAAGTAGGCCGTGCCGGGGAGATCCGGATGGATGCCGCCCTGCATGCACACCTCGGTCGCGCCCGCCTCCCACGCCTCCGCGGCCCGGTCGCCGATCTGCTCCATGGAGAGCGTGTAGGCGTCGGCGTCCGTGCGCCGCTGCGCGAACGCGCAGAACCGGCAGCCGGTGTAGCACACGTTGGTGAAGTTGATGTTCCGCGTCACGACGTACGTGACGTCGTCCCCCACAGTCTGCCGTCGCAGCCCGTCGGCGAGCGCGGCGAGCGCGTCGAGTTCAGGGCCGTCGGCGTCCAGCAGCGCGAGCGCCTCCGCGTCGCTGATCCCGGCCGGATCGCGCTCGGCGCTGCGCAGCGCTGCGAGCACCTCGTCGGGCGCCCGGCGCAGCTGCCCGGCCGACATGCAGCTGCCGGCTGGCGCCGGGCGGCCGGGTCGATCCGGGCACCGACCTCGTCCCAGTCGCCGTAGACCTCGGCGAAGTCGTCGCGCCGATCGCTCGTGCGGCCGGCACTGTCGATCGACGTGAACAGGTCCGTTCGCCCGCTCGCCTCCCCCCAGCCGCCGTCGGGCTCCTGCCACGGCAGCCCGCTCGGCCCGCGCGCTCCGGGCGGGCAAGCCCAGTCGCCGGGTCCGCCAGGGCGGCCACATGGCGCAGACAGCCGCGGGTCAAGCCACGGCTCGCGGATGTAGCCCGGGTAGATCGTGAGCCGCTCGGCTAGCTCGAACCCGCCCGCTGCCGTCCGCGCCGCCAGGTCGTCGATCTGCGGCCACGGTCGCTCAGGGTTCACGTGGTCGGGCGTCAGCGGCGAGACGCCGCCCCAGTCGTCGATGCCAGCCGACAAGATGAGCTGGTACTCGTCGCCGATGAGGTTCGGCGGCGCCTGGATCCGTGCCGACGGGCCGAGCACCAGCCTGCTGACCGCGATAGTGGCGGCCAGGTCGGCCAGGTCGGCGTCCGGAACGCCGCGCATCTTCGTGTCCGGCTTGGCGCGGAAGTTCTGGACGATCACTTCCTGGATTCCGCCGTACTCGCGAGCCACCTGCCGGATCGCGAAGATCGAGTCGGCCCGCTCCGCCAGGGTCTCGCCGATGCCGATCAGGATTCCGGTCGTGAACGGAACGCTGCTGCGTCCGGCGTCCTGGAGCACACGCAGCTCGAACGGCCGGGTCCTTGTCCGGACTCCCGAAGTGCGGGCCGCCCCGTTCCGTAAAAAGCCTTGTCGATGTTGTCTCGAGCATCATGCCCATCGACGGCGCGACCGGCTTCAGCCGCTGGAAATCCTGCCAGCTGAGCACGCCCGGATTCAGATGCGGCAGCAAGCCGGTCTCCTCCAGGACCCGGATCGCCATCGCCCGCACGTACGACAGCGTGTCGTCGTAGCCGTGCGCGTCAAGCCACTCCCGGGCCTGCTTCCAACGGGCTTCTGGCCGATCGCCAAGGGTGAAGAGGGCCTCCTTGCAGCCGAGCGCGGCACCTTCGGCGGCGATCGATAGAACCTCATCAGGAGACAGGAACGGGGCCGAAAGCCTGCCCGGCACCGTGACAAAGGTGCAGTAGGCACAGCGATCCCGGCAAAGCCGGGTGAGCGGTATGAAGACCTTGCGCGAGTACGTGATCACGCCGGGTCGGCCAGCCGCCGTCAGCCCGGAGTCGCGGACGCGTCCGGCGTGCGCCAGCAGGATGGCCAGGTCGTCGCCGCGCGCTTGCAGCAAGATGGTCGCTTCGGCCTGGTCCAGGGACTTGCCGTCCCTGGCCCGGGCCAGCGCGCGCCGCATCGCGCTCGGACTCGCAACGTCCGGCGCGGCGGGCGGGCCGACCGCGACGGAGTGGTGCTCGTGCGCAGATGAATGGTCGGCGCTGATGGCAGTACCTCTTTCGTATCCAGGCATAGGCCTCACCCCAACCCTAGGCTGCGAGCGCTGTTCCGCCGCCCTAAGGCCATCGCGAGCGATAACCAGCGCGAGCGCGATGTGCTTCCCCGCTCAGATGGCCCGGTAGTCACGGACACTCATCCTGGGTCCCCGCCGCGGCGGCCCGTCTCCACCGAGCTCGATCAGACGGGTGACGCGGTAGCGCTGGCCGGCGTACGGCGCCAGCAGTTCGAGCATGCCCGCGTCGTCGGTGATCCGACCGGTCAGGCTCCATCCCACGAGCGCCGGGATGTGATAGTCACCGACGCTCACGGCGTCGGCGTCGCCGAAGGCACGCTGCCGGACCTCGGCCGACGTCCATGGCCCGATGCCGGGCAGCGAGCGCAACATGCGATCGGCGTCCACGACAGGCAGTCCGGACATGGCCTCGAGCCGGTCGGCAACGGTGGCCGCGTTGGCGATGGTACGGGCCCGGATTGCCTCGACGCCGGCCCGGTGCCAATCCCACGAGGGGATGGCCTGCCAGGTGGCCGCGTCCGGGACTACACGCATCCCCGCCGGAGCCGGCCCTGGCGCATGCGACCCGTGCCAGGACACCAGTCGTCGCCAGGCCCGGTGCGCTTCGATCCCGACGACCTTCTGTTCCAGCACGGCCGGAACGAGGGCCTCCAGCACGCGCGCCGTCCGGCTGATCCGCAGACCTGCTAGCTGCCGGACCAGGTCGAGCAGCCGCGGATGGCCTGGCTTGAATGCGGCCGGATCATCGTCGGCGCCGAGCAGTTGCGGCAGCGTCTCGAGCAGCCAGGAAGCGCCGCTGCCCCAAGCAGTGGCGCTGATCAGGGGGCCGTCCGGGGCGGCGCTCAAGCCCATGGCTGGCCTGGCCAGTGTCAGCCGAAGGGTCGCCGGGCCGTCCGGCGTCAGCGAGGTGCGCCACATGGCGCCTCGGTCGTCGACGCGGAGAGTCGGATCGCCCGATCCGCGCTTATGCACGGAGAGCGTGAGCCGAACGCTGAGCGGGAACGGAGCCTGCCAGTCGCGCCGGAGGCCGTCGCCCGTGCTCAGGTCGACCGTGCGCCCGTCTAGCATGCGTCCCTCTCACCTGGCCTCGCTGGCCTGGTCGTGCCCGGCTGGGTGCACAAAGCACCCCGAACGTCGGGCATAGTTGGCTAGATGCTGTACTCCACGATTCTCGCAGGTGGCAGCGGTACGCGGCTGTGGCCGTTGTCCCGCGCCAGCGAGCCTAAGTTCCTGCACGCACTGACAGGGACGGACCGATCGTTGCTCCAGGCCACCGTCGACCGAGTCGGCCCGTTGTCGGCGGCCGAGCAGATCTACGTCGTGACGGGTACCGCCCACGCGGCCGCTATCTCCCGGCAGCTACCCGCGGTGCCAGCCGCCAACATCCTGATCGAGCCCTCGCCGAAGGACTCGTGCGCGGCGGTGAGCCTGGCCTGCGCCGTTCTCGCCAGGCGCGATCCCGGCGCCCTGATGGCCGCGTTCTCTGCTGACCACCTGATCGGCGATCAGGACTTGTTCGTCGAGGTCATCGAGCAGGCGGCAGCAGCGGCCCGCGACGGCTACCTGACGACCGTCGGGATCCGGCCCAGTCACGCCGAGGTCCGGTTCGGCTACCTGAAGCTCGGCCCGGCAGCGTCGGGCAAGGCGCGGACGGTGGCAGAGTTCAAGGAGAAGCCCTCGGTCGAGCTGGCTGCCAGCTACGTGGAGTCCGGGCAGTACCTGTGGAATGCCGGCATCTTCGTCTTCGCCGTTGCGACATTCCTTGCCGAACTGGCCCGTCAGCGGCCGCGCCTCAGCGACGGCATCGCTCGCATCGCTGACGCCTGGGACGGCCCTGAGCGCGACGCGACCCTGGCCGAGATATGGCCAGGCCTCGAGAAGATCTCGGTAGATTACGGCGTGCTCGAAGGCGCCGCGGCTGTCGGCAAGGTCGCAACCGTGCCCGCCGACATGCCGTGGAGCGACGTAGGCGACTTCGACTCTCTCGGCGATTCGCTGCCGACCGACGAATCGGGCAACCTGCTGATCGCCGGCCAGGCTGAGATCATCGCGCGCGATGTGAAGGACGCCGTGATCGTGTCCACGACTGACCGTGTCGTTGCGGTCGTGGGCCTCGACGACGTCGTCGTGGTCGATACCGCAGACGCCACGCTCGTGTGCGCACGGTCCCGATCGCAGGAGGTCAAGCAGATCGTGGAAGAACTGCGGGATCGCGGGCAAGCCGCGCGTCTGTAGCCCGAGTCCTATTCGCTGCCTTGCGCGGCAGCTCGCTCGTAGCTGATCATGTGCGCCTCGGCCGAGGCGGCCCAGCTGAACTCCATCGCCCTGGAGTAGCCGGCCACGCCGAGCGCCGTCCGGCGCTCTGGGTCCCCGAGCAGCGCCTGAAGCGCCGCCTCGATGCTGGCGGCGTCTGGCTCGGTGTAGGCGACGGCGTCACCGCCCACCTCTGGCAGCGCGGTCCGGTGCGTGGTCAGGACCGGAGCTCCGCAGGCCATGGCTTCGAGCGCCGGCAGCCCGAATCCCTCGCCGGTGCTCGGGAACGCCACAACCTGCGCACCGCCAAAGAATCCGGGCAGATCGTTGAAGTGCAGGTAGCCAGGGCGGACCAGATGCAAGTGAGCGGGCACTGAGGCCACGGCCTCGTCGACCTCCTCGCTCCAGCCGCTGGCGCCCGCCAGAACTAGCGCCGGCGGCTCGGCCATGTCAGCGACGGCGGCGGCCCAGCCGGTGATGAGGGCGGGCACGTTCTTGCGCGGTTCCAGCGTGCCAAGGTAGGCGACGTACGGCTTGCCGTGCAGGCCCAGCCGGTCGGACACCTGGCGCCGCTGTCGCTCGTCTGGCCGGTGGAAGAGATTGTGGTCGACTCCGTGGTAGGCGACGTCGATCTTCGTGGGATCGGCGGCCAGCACCCGGACTAGCTCGTCCCTGGTTGCCTTGGACGGCACGATAAGCCGCGTTGCGCGGCGGGCTGAGGTACGGATCGCCGCCTTGTAGAAGGTCGCGATGACGGGGCTGTGGGCGTCCGGCTCGGTGAAGAACGTGAGGTCGTGGATGGTCACGACGACGGGTGTGTTGGGCCGCAGGGGTATGGAGTAGTGCGGCGAATGGATCACGCTCGCGGCCACCTGCTCCGCCACCAGCGGCAGGCCACTCTGCTCCCAGGCCAGTCTCGCGGGTCGGTGTGCGATCGCCGGCGGTCCGGCGACCACCCTGGCGTGTGGTATCAGTCGGCCGTATCGCTCTTCGTCAGCGCGCTGGCACGCGACGACGAGGTCGGCACCGGCGGCATCAAGCGCACTGACGAGTCCGTCGACATATCGGCCTAGCGCGCCACGGTCCGCGGGCACCGCGGTCGCGTCAACCAATACACGAGGCGCCACGACCAGTACCGCTCCCTTCCCCTCCGCTGCGAGAGGACGTACCTAACCAGGATCTGTGTCCGCAGGACCCGCTCTGCCAGGGTCGTGCTCGTGCCGAGACGTGGGGACATATGCGAACGCCCCGCCCTGGATGTCCCGTCAGATCCGAGCGTACGCCCTTGACGGCGTGCCTGTGCCGCGGTGGCCGCGCGTCCACGCCGGGCATGCGGACAATCGCGTCATGGCCGGCATAAATTTAGCCCTGACCTGCGATTTGTTCAGGCCGGATCCGCTGGCCGCAAGCCTCGGGTTGTACTAGCAGGTGGGCGCGGGCATCCCGTGCTCGACTGCGCGCAGCTCGCTGATCGCGCTTGCGAGCGTGCTGACCTTCACCAGCCGCAGCCCTGATGGCACGGCGCCGGCGGTGTTCGCACAGTTGGCTGCCGGAGTCAGGAAGATCGTGGCTCCCGCTGACCTGGCTCCCGCCATCTTCTGCTGGATGCCGCCGATCGGCTCGACCGCACCCGTCGGCGAGATCTCGCCCGTGCCGGCGATGAACCGGCCCCCGGTGAGGCTGCTCGGCGACAGCTTGTCGATGATGCCGAGTGCGAACATCAGTCCGGCGCTGGGGCCCCCGATGCCCGGCAAGTTGATCTTCACTGGGAACGGGAACACGTACTTCGGCGGCGCAAGCTGGATGCCGACGACCGCCTCGCCGGCGACATTCTTGGTGGCGAGCGTGATCGTCTTCGTCGCGGATCCGCGTACGACCGTCAGCGTGACGTTCGCGCCTGGCTTGCGGCCCCTGATCATGGTCACCACATCGTGATGGCAGCTGATCTGCTGGCCGTCGACAGCGGTGATCACGTCGCCACGTTGCAGCACTCCGGCAGCGGGCGTGCCTTTCGCCGTCGCCGCGACACTGTCGACGGTCTTGTAGCTGATGTTCAGGTAGCACAACGCCGCGGCGGCGGCGTCTTCCTGCGATCCGAGCATCTGCTGCGTGTCCTGCTGCACAACCTGCTGCTGCGTCTGGCCCGGAGAGTAGATCTCGCTTGCGGGCACGACCGCGTCATTCGGCGTCAGCCACGCGCGCAGGGCGCTAAAGATATTGAAGTCGGTGCCGGGGCCGCCGGTGTATGACACGGTCACCAGGTTTAGATTGCCGGTCGTCGAGTAGACGCGATGCCCGCTGATCTGGATGATGGGCTTGCCGCCCGGACTACCCAGGGTGTTCAGCGTCGGGCCTGGCGTGAGCGCGACATAGGGCACCGGCACGACCGCAGCGACCACGAGCCCGACCAGCACGCAGACGCCGGCGATCAGCAGGGTGACGAGGCGGTACGACATGCGCGGCAACTGTGGAGGCACGGGCCGAAGCCTACGCACTACTAACCCACTCGCTGTCTCCAGCGGTGAAGAACTGATGTTTCCAGATCGGCACGGTCGCCTTCAGCTCGTCGATGAGGAAATGGCAGGCGGTGAATGCGACGTCGCGGTGCTCGGCGCCGACCGCAGCAACCACGGCGAGGTCTCCTACCTGGAGATCCCCGATCCGGTGGGCGACCGCTAGCGAGACGATCGAGTAGCTGGCGGCGGTCTTCTCCGCCACCCGGCCTAGCTCCACCACCGCCGACGGGTGGGCGGTATAGGACAGGGCCGTGACGCCGCGACCGTGATCGTGGTCGCGCACGGCTCCGATGAAGACAGCGACGGCGCCAGCTCGCGGGTCAGCTGCCAGGCTGCGGATCTCATCGACTGACAGCGGCTCAGCGCGGAGCTCGGTCATCCTGATGACGGTCACCATGCCAAATTACAGGCATCTGACGACTCTGTGGCCAACCCACCACCCCGCAAGCGCCGACCGGGGAGTCGATCGGCATCGAGTTGACCGGCCCCGATGCAGGATCATGAGCCTGCGGACGCCGCCGGACGTCGACCCCGGCATCGGCTGACTGGCCCGGACGCACATCAGGAACCCCGTCGACGCCGCCGGACCTGCCGGACGACTGCGGCTGTCCCGATAACGGCGACTGTCGCGCCGGCCGCCGTAATCGTCGCGTCCTTCTTGCCCAGCCTGCGCCCGGCTACGGCGTGATGCCCTGCCCGCTGCGCCAGAAGTACCTCGAGCGCCGCGACGTTGTCGTAATGCGGCTGCCAGCCCGCCTCCCGCAGCGCCTGGCACTCAACCACCCACGGGTAGACCACATAACGCAGGTCAGCGACCGGGGCCGGGGTCATTCCGGCTCGGTGCAGTCGCTGGGCGGTAGCGAAGGTGAGGCCAGCTGGCAACTCGATTCGTCGCAGGCCGGCGATCTCCTCAAGCTCGTCCTGCTCAAGCCATCCGTCGCAGCCCACGGCGAAATGGCCTGTCACCTTCCCCGCTACGGCGAGTTCGAGCGCAGACACCAGGTCGTCGATGTGGCAGAACTGCCAGCGCGCCGCGGAGCCCTTGACCGCCAGCAGCCGTGGCGCTTCGAAGTGCCTGGTCAACAGCGTGTCGATGGCCTCGCCTACTAGCGCAGCCGGTCGGGCGACGCTGATCTGCAGGCCTAGGTGAGCCCGCGCCGATCGCTCAGCGAGGTGCTCGATCTCCAGCAGGTCACTCACCACGCTGTCGTCGGAATCAACGCTAAGGGGCGAGTCTTCCGGCAGCGGTACAGGGTTATCCGGCCGCGCCCCGTAGACCATGGCACTGGTCACCAGTACGACGCGGCCCACCCCGCCGGCCGCCGCGGCCGTGAGCACCGTCTGGGCACCGCGCACGTTGAACGCGCGCCTGATCCGGGCGTCCGAATCCGGCGAGCAATCGACGGCGGTATGCACCACCACATCGACGTCCGACAGGCGCCCGGCCAGCGCCGGGTCTCGGACGTCAACGATGCGCCAGGTCACGCCGCTGACATCGCCGCGACTGCCGTCGATCGCGACGACGCGGCCGACAAGCGGCGAATGTGCCAGTCGCTCCGTTAGTGCCAGTCCGAGTCCGGTGGCGGCGCCGGTGACGGCGACGACCGGCCGCGCCGCCTCGGCTCCGCGGCCAGCCAGGGCGGCCACAGCGCTGAGGCCAGCCGTGTCTGCGCCGTTGGCACCAGCGTCGACCGAGACCGGGTCCGTCGAGACTTGGCCAGCGCCACCACCGGGCTTCCGTCGGCCGCGCGGCGTTGCCGGAGCACCCGAACCAGGGTCAGGGCTGCGCTCAGCGCGAACCTGGGCTACTCGGTTGGTCACCGGGGACCGCTCCTGGGATAGCTTGGCGAGTGTGGACCCTTCCATCCTGCCTGAGAGATCGAGCAGATGACCCCGAGAGGCCGGGTACATGACTGAGCCTCCTTTCGGCTTCGGCCCCGGCAGAAACTCCGGCGACGATCCAGACGTGCCCGGCGGATCCGGGTCGGGCGGCTCCGGTTCGGGCGGCTCCGGTGCGGGCGGCTCCGGTGCGGGCGGTGGCCCCGTCGGCCCATTCGGCGGGATGGGCCCGCTTGGACCTATGGGTGACCCGAACCAGTTCGCGGATGCGCTGCGCCAGTTCGCCGACCTGATGTCGTGGCAGGGCGGGCCCGTGAACTGGGACCTGGCAAAGAACATCGCCCGTCAGACGGTCGCCCAGAAGGGCGACGCCAGCGTCCTGGAGACCGACCGCAACAAAGTAGTGCAAGCACTGAGGCTCGCCGACCTCTGGCTCGAAGACGCGACCGAGTTCCCGAGCGGTATCAGGACGGCAGAGGCCTGGAGCAGGTCCGAGTGGGTTGAAGCGACCCTGCCCGTCTGGTCGAAACTGTGTGATCCCATCGCCGCGCGCGCCGTAGACGCGATGAGCGGGCTGCTGAGCGAAAATCCAGCCGAGCTTGGCGGTGACCTCCCGCCTGAGATGAGCGCGATGCTCGGCGGCCTCGGTGGCCTGGGCGGCCTGACCGAGATGATGCGCCGGATCGGCGGGATGATGGTGGGTGGCCAGACCGGCGCAGCCGTCGGCGCACTCGCCGAGGAGGTTGTCAGCTCGACCGACGTCGGGCTCCCACTCGGCCCGGCAGGAACGGCGGCGCTGCTGCCCGCGGGCGTTGCCGGGTTCGGCGCGGGCCTATCGGTCGACGCGGACGAGGTCCGGCTCTTCCTCGCGCTGCGAGAGGCTGCTCATCAACGGCTGTTCGGCCATGTGCCGTGGCTACGCGCCAGCCTGCTCGGCGCTGTCGAGGACTACGCGCGCGGGATCACGGTGGACGCCTCGGCGCTACGTGATGCCATACCGCAGATCGATCCGTCGAACCCCGAAGCGCTGAACGAGGCTCTGTCCGGTGCCGCGATGTTTCAGCCGGAGGACACGCCCGAGCAGAAAGCCGCGCTGGCCAGGCTGGAGACGGCGCTCGCGCTCGTCGAGGGCTGGGTCTCCACAGTCGTCGCCGCGGCCGCGGCTGACCGGTTGCCCCAGGCGGACGCCCTCGCGGAGGCCATCAGGCGCCGCCGCGCCACTGGCGGCCCAGCCGAGCGAACGTTCGCGACACTCGTCGGCCTGGAGTTGCGCCCGCGCCGGCTACGCGAAGCGGCCGACATCTGGCAGGGCCTGACGAAGGAGCGGGGCGTCGCCGGCCGAGACGCCGTGTGGGCGCATCCCGACCTGCTGCCAACCGCCGACGACTTCGATGACCCGGACGGTTATGTCCGTGGCCGTCCGGAGCTGGATATCTCAGATCTCGGGGGGCCTTCGGCCGAGGGATCCGCTGACGACGGGGCTGCGCCGGACGATCCTGACCACACTTGATTGCGCTAAACCCGGCCGCAATCGAGGTCGCGGCGGCGTCCGGCCGAAATGGCGGCCAGGCAATCTCCATCCACAGCTGGTGGACGCAGTCCTGCCTGATCAGATGGGTGCAGCGCCTCAGCTGGGCGGGCAATTCACACCACCGTGCACAGCTATCCACAGGGACACGCCGCGCTTTCCCCATGAAGTTCACAGGTCTGTCCACAGGCAGGGCTTGACCAGCGGGTGCACCGAGCCTAACTTCGCCAGCCAAGGGGTCCCCCGGGCCCAGGCCGCTCGCCACTTCTGGGGAAGGGGGGCGAACGGCCTGGCGACCCGGGGACAACTGACCCCGTTCCCTTTCATGACTCGGATTGTCGGTCCGGCGTGGGACGCTCACGCATGTGAGACCGGCACTAAGGGCGGGCCTGCGGCCGCTGTGGCGCGACGAACAGACCGTGCAGATTGGCGTGGACTCACGCCGGGCGCTCGCTATCTCTGGCGCACGAGGAGCGGCCGACGTTATCCGGCTGCTTGACGGCAGCCGTAGCCGCGAGCAAATCGTGGCGGAAGCCAGCCAACGAGGCGTGCCGATTCCAGTCGCCGAGCGAGTGCTGACTCTGCTCGCCGTCGCGGGTGCCGTCATCGACTTCCCGGCCGAGGCGCTGCGCTCAATGTCCCGCGAGCTGAGACTGCACCTCGCGCCGGTGCTTGCGGCCGCATCGCTGTCGAGTCAGGACGCCGACGGGGGCGTGCGGTTATTGGCCCGCAGGTCGGCGACCGTCATTCAGGTCCGCGGCAGCGGGCTGATCGCGGACTTAGTCGTCGACCTGCTGATCAGGTCCGGCGTGGCTGCGAGCGTCGCCGACGGCCAGCGGCCGGTGAGTGATCAGGCCCCCGACCTGACTGTCCTCGTCGGCTATCGGCCGCCCGAAGAGCTTGCCCAACTGCATCAGCAGCGGCTCACGCACCTCGCCGTCTGCGCTAGCGAGGCGATCGGCGTCGTGGGACCGCTGGTGCAGCCTGGCCAGACTGCGTGCCTGCGCTGCCTGGACCACACCCGAGCTGACCGGGACCCAGCCTGGCCGCTGATTCTGGCCCAGTTGCCAGCCAGCCGGATGGACGCGACAGCCGGCGACCCGGTGCTCGCGACCGCCGTAGCTGCTCAGGCCGCTGCGCAAGCGCTGGCGTTCGCTGACCGGCCGGAAGCGGATGCGGTGACAGCGAATGCGACGCTGGAGCTGGCACTGCCGACCTGGCAGTGGCGGCGCCGGACCTGGCCACCGCACCAGGCCTGCACGTGCGGTAGCTGGAAGTCAGCTGCGAGCCGCTGAAGAGGACCGCAGTCGCAGCCCAGCCCCGACAGCGGACAAGCCGATGATCGCGATGAGCGGACCGAGCGCTGCCCACATCGAGCTGCCGGACATCGTGCTCCCGCCGAGCACCCCGAAGCCCTGGAGCGCGAAGATCACGCCGGCGATCGTCGCCAGCGCGCCCACGGTGATGAGCAGTCGGCTCAGCATCGGTGTCTCCTCTTTGTGATCCGCTGTGTCGTGTCGTTCGCTAGCTTCAGCCGGCGCTGCCTGATCTGACGAGTCTCCGCATGGCCACCTGCGGCACGTGACGTACTTCACGAATTTGAACGCAACGGCTGTGCGCAAGGTTCAGAGCAGTGACTCTAAGCGTCATGACTCGGTCAGTCAGCCGGGTCGTGTCTCATGCGCTAGCAGGGTTAGCCGACAATGGAGATCATGAGTGACCTCCCGCGCCTTGCGGTTACCAGAACCGCCAAGCTGGCCACACTGCCAGTCGGCCTGGCCGGCCGCGCTGCGCTCGGCCTGGGCAAGCGCTTGGGTGGCAGACCCGCTGAGATTGTCGCGCAGGAGTTGCAGCAGCGGACCGCGGAGCAGATCTTCCGCGTGCTCGGTGAGCTCAAGGGCGGTGCGCTGAAGCTCGGTCAGGCGCTTTCGATCTTTGAGGCGGCGCTGCCGCCCGAGATCGCGGGTCCGTATCGCGCCACGCTCACCATGCTTCAAGAGGCCGCACCGCCATTGCCCGCGGCGACCGTGCACAAGGTGCTCGACACAGATCTCGGCCCGGACTGGCGATCGGAATTCTTGGAGTTCGACGACTCGCCGGCAGCGGCCGCTTCGATCGGGCAGGTCCACCGCGCGGTCTGGCGTGACGGGAGAAAGGTCGCCGTCAAGATCCAGTATCCCGGTGCAGGCAAGGCGCTGACCAACGACTTTGCCCAGCTGAGCCGCGCGGCTAGGCTATTCGCCGTTCTTATGCCGGGGCTGGACGTCAAGCCCATGCTTGACGAGCTGCGGGCGCGAGTCGTCGAGGAGCTGGACTACCGGCTCGAGGCGACCGCCCAGCAGGCGTTCGCCGAGGCCTACGCCGGGGATCCGGACATCGCGGTGCCAAGCGTGGTCACTGCGACAGACCACGTTCTGGTCAGCGAGTGGATGGACGGCACGCCGCTGGCTCAGATCATCTCTTCGGGCACACAGGAGCAGCGCAATGCCGTTGGCATGAAGCTTGTCCGGTTCCTGTTCTCCGGCCCGACGCGCGCCGGGCTGTTGCACGCCGACCCGCATCCCGGGAACTTCAGGCTGCTTTCGGACGGCCGGCTCGGCGTACTGGACTTTGGCGCGGTAGACCGGCTGCCGGATGGTCTGCCACCCATCTTCGGCAAGCTGCTCTGGCTGATGCATCACGACGGCGACATCGCGACGGTCGAGAGTGATCTGCGGGAGCACGGATTCCTGCGGCCCGGCGTGACGGTGAAGCTCGACGAACTCCACGCCTTCCTCGCTCCGCTCGCCGAGCCGTCCAAAGGCGAGTCGTTCTCATTCAGCCGCGAGTGGATGCGCGGTGAAGCGTCCAGGGTCGCTGATCTACGGTCGGCCAATGCGGCCAGGCGGCTGAACCTGCCGCCGTCCTACGTGCTCATTCACCGGGTGTCCACGGCCGGCATCGGAGTGCTGTGCCAGCTCGAATGCAGCGGACAGTTCCGCGCCGAAGTACTCCAGTGGATCCCGGGCTACGGTTCCCCGAACGGCATTGCCGGATCCGTCGCCGCGACCACCGACGCCAGCCGCGACCACCGAGCCGGCCGCGACCCCGCGGATCTCG
This sequence comes from uncultured Actinomycetota bacterium, assembly GCA_963730085.1. Classification (GTDB taxonomy): domain Bacteria; phylum Actinomycetota; class Actinomycetes; order Streptosporangiales; family Streptosporangiaceae; genus JAJYUU01. The sequence continues at coordinate 126,588 of CAVSQI010000001.1, forward strand.
CTGATCCAGGACGCTGCTGGCGTGACCTGCCCCAGCGAGAACGGGGCTAGCAAGAACGGCTCGGCCGAGGCGGCACCGCGCCGCGCGGCCGCCGCGAGCACGAGCCGAGCGGGCGGCAAAAAGGCCACCACCCGCGCCAGCGCCGGCAAAAAGATGGCCAGCGCGGCCCACAACGGCGCCGGCGCCGCTAGCGCAGCGACTGCTGCCACCAAGAAAGCCCGAGCCGACCACAACGGCGGCCGGAGCGGTGCGGCAGACTGCACTGCTGCGGCCAACCTGGACGACGCGGCGGCCCTCGACGGCGCGGCCATCGCGGATTGAGCCCGAGCCTGCAATCAGGTCCTGCGGACCAGGCGCTTACGGAACCCGTCCCCTCCTCGGCATCTAAACGTCGGCGGGCCCGGGAAGTCCGCTTGCTTCCCGGGCCCCTCCCGACGGCCTGCCTACCGAGCCGACTCGAGTCGCTCGAGTTCGGCCCGCAGCAGGGCGACTTGATCTCCGTGGCGGGTCTGCAGCCTTTGTAGCCGCTGTAGCCGCCGGGAGACTCGGCCGTGCATCGCCGCTCGCCGGCCCTCGCGCAGCGCGACGGCGTCGGCGAGCATGTCTCGTTGTCGTTCCTTTGCCAGATCCGGTAGTACGTGCGTCATTGCACTGTCCCCTCGTGGTCATCGATTACGTAGCGACGTCGGCCTGATGGTCAGGCCGCCACCGCGTCCTTGCGCGGGCGTCCCCGTGGGCGCTTGCGCGGCACGATCTCGCCGCGCAGAAAGAGCTCGCCGCCCCAGACGCCCCATGGCTCAGCGCGCGCGAGGGCCCCAGCAAGGCAGACCATCCTGGCGGCGCAGCTCCCGCAGAGCGACTTCGCGAATTCCACATCCTCCGGTGACTCCGCGAAGAACAGCTCCGGGTCGTCCCTGCACGGCAGCTCAGTGGTGCTGAGTGCCTGGCTCTCTAGGCCAGTACCGTCAGGAACTCCGGTCAGTCCCTCCAGCACGTCGGTTGTGCCGGGCCACTGCATCGGTGCCATCCCCTCTCTACGTCCTTGTCGAGCTTCTCTCATGCCTCTGACAATCGGTCGCCGACGCATAACTAAGGCCGCGGACCCTTTGTCGGGTCCGCGGCCTTGAGGAGATCTGGCCGGTCTGTGCTAGACCGGTTCCGGTTCCCTCGCCGGATGCGGACCCACTCCACCCGTGGTAACTGGGTTCAGACGGGCCGTCTGGATGAAGTTGTGGGTGTCCCGCTGGACAGAGTCCACCTGGACGACGTCGGCATTGCTGGTCTTGTAGGCAGCGCCGAAGGCTCCGGCCTGCGCTTGCCCGGCGCCAATAGCGGTCGCGCCCTTGACACCGAAAGCCGGCTGACGCGCGACAAGGCCAACGCGGCCATCTCGCTGATCCCGAAGCCAGCCCAGGCGCCCTCACACGACAAAGGCGCCCGCGCCGAAGCCGGCGAGCGGTCGCATGGCGGCCTCGATGGCGTAAGCGTTAGCGGTCTGTGCCGTGGCGGCTTCTGCCGGGGCCGGGCTTGTGTTCAGCAATTCGGGCACCTCCTCTCGGGCGTAGTGGGTCGACCTGCGGACACGGAGTAGCCTACGTAGGCCGCCGCGCGCGGGCAACTCTTTTTCTGTCTCGTTGCCCGCAAACCGTGCTGCCAGCCCTGCCGGCGCGGTCTTGGCGGTTACCTGGCGGGCTCGTTGCGACGCAGCAAGCCCTCCTGGACCACCGACACCACGAGCTCTCCAGCTTCGGTATAGACCTCGCCCCTCGCCAGTCCCCGTGCCCCGCTCGCCGTCGGTGAGTCCTGGACGAACAGAAGCCAGCGATCGATCCGGAACGGCCGGTGAAACCACATGGCGTGATCCAGGCTCGCGCCGATGGCGACGCTCTCGCCCCAGGAGGCCCCGTGCGCGAGCAGCACCGTGTCGAGCAGCGTCATGTCCGAGGCGTAGGTCATCAGGCACACATGCAAGAGCGGATCGTCCGGCAGCTCGCCGTCCGCCTTCAGCCACACCACGCTGCGAGACGAGATGAGCGAGGGATCCCGCGCCGCTTCGGCCGGGAGCGGGCCTACGTAGCGGATGTCTATCGGGTTCGCCCGTGCGTAGTCCTCGGCTACTGGTCCATAGAGCCTGCGAAGCCGATCGGCCGTCAGCTCGATCTGGTCCGGCGGCGGCACCGTCGGCATCGGATCAGAGTGCTCGAATCCGGACTCGGAGAGGTGAAACGAAGCCGACAGCGTGAAGATCGTCTTGCCGTGCTGGACCGCCGTGACGCGCCGGGTCGAAAACGACCGGCCGTCCCGGACCCGCTCAACGATGTACACCAGCGGCACCGTCGGATCGCCGGGACGAATGAAATAGGCGTGCAGCGAGTGCACCTGACGGTCAGCCGGCACGGTGCGGCCGGCGGCGACCAGCGCCTGCCCTGCCACCTGGCCGCCGAACACGCGCTGCCGCCGCTCTCCGGCTGGGCTGCGGCCGCGAAAGATGTCCAGCTCTACCTGCTCGAGGTCGAGCAGGCTGACAACTTCGTCGAGGGCCTTACTCATGGCGCAGTCCACGTACAGCCGTCGGCCCCGCATTGCCGACGGAAGGATCCGTCGGGCCCGCACCTTTATCGCTGACGGCTTCTGCGCACAGTTCGAGCACGGCGGCACCGTATCGGTCCAGCTTCACCGCGCCAATACCAGGGATGGTGGCGAGCTGCGCTCGCGTGCCCGGCCGGGTGTCTGCGATCGCCTGAAGCGTTGCGTCTGAGAAGACGACATACGCCGGCACAGACTGCTCCTTCGACGCCGTCAGCCGCCAGTCCCGTAGCCGCTGGAAGAGCGGATCATCTGCGCTCTTCTGGCCACCTCCCGCCTCCTGGCCGCGGCGATTCGTACCCGACTTTGCTCTGGCTCGTGGTTCGGCGACGCCGCGACTCGGTCGAAGCGCGGTCAGGAACCTCGACGGCTTGCGCGTCCGGCGCCCGCCGGCTGATCGCGCCAGCGCCCAGGACAGGTTCAGGCGCTCGCGCGCCCTGGTGATTCCGACGTATAGCAGCCGGCGCTCCTCCTCGATTGCCTCGTCAGTCTGCGCGTAGATGATGGGCACGGTCCCGTCGGTCAGGCCGGGCAGGAAGACTGCTCGCCACTCCAGTCCCTTCGCCGCATGAAGTGACGCCAGCGTGACGCCACCCATCGCCGGCGCGTGCCCGATCGCGCTGCGGACCGCGAGCTCAGTGGACAGGGCGTCAAGCCCCGCCCCCGAGTTCGCCGCGAAGAAGCTAGCCGCGAGCTGTGCGAGTGCCTCGAGCGACTCCCAGCGTTCGCGCGCGTTGCCACGCCCAACAGGTGGTTGCGGCGTCAGCCCGATGCTCGCCAGTATCGGTCTGACTTCCGCCGCCGCGTCCTCCGGAATGCCTGCCGATCGGGCCGCCGCCCGCAGCAGACCGACCGCCTGCTTGACCTCGGCACGATCGAAGAAGCGCTCGACGCCGCGCAGCTGGAATGGGACACCCGCCGCCGCGAAGGCCTGCTCGAAGCCCTCGGTCTGAGCGTTTGTCCGGACCAGCACGGCGATGTCCGCGGCCGGTGTACCGGCCTTCATTAGCGCGCGCACCTGCCGGGTGATGGCCGCCGCTTCGGCCTGCTCGTCCGGGTACTCCGTCAGCTGCGGCACCGGACCCGCGGGACGCTGCGCGACCAGCCGCCCCTGGTCATCCGCGGCACCGGCGACAAGCTCGTTGGCCAGGGTCACGATCTGAGGCGTCGACCTGTAGTTGCGCACCAGCCGGATGACGGGTGCGGATGGGAACTCGGCCGGAAACCCGGTGAGATACGACGGCGTCGCGCCCGTGAACGAGTAGATCGTCTGCCGCGGGTCACCCACCACGCAGATCTCGTCACGGCCGCCGAGCCACACGTCAAGCAGGAGCTTCTGGAGCGGATTCACGTCCTGGTACTCGTCGACGACAAACCACGTGTAGCGGTCACGAACCGAGCGTGCAGCCGCTGGGTACTCGGCGATGATCCCGACGGTTAGCTCCAGAACCGACTCGAAGTCGACCAGGTGCCGCTCGGTCCGCAGGATCTCATAGCTCGCGTAGAGCCTCGCCACCGTCGCCGGGTCGAGCGGCGGAGTCCGGGCAGCCTTCGCGCATGCGACCGGGTAGTCGTCGGGCCGGACCTGGGTGACCTTGGCCCACTCGATCTCCGCCGCCGCGTCGCGCAGCTCAGGCAGCCCGGCTGACACGCGCAGCCGCCTGGCCGCCTCGGCCACGAGAGGAATCTTGGACTCCAGGACCCGGGGCGCGGGCCCGCCTACGGTGGACGGCCAGAAGTGAGTCAGCTGGCGAAGTGCGGCCGAGTGAAACGTCCTTGCCTGGACGCTGTCCAGGCCTGCGTCCGGGGCGAGCCGACCGAGCTCCCGCAGCCGCCCCCGAAGCTCGCCCGCTGCCCTTGTGGTGAACGTCACTGCGAGCACCCGGCCGGGGTCCGCCTGCGCCGAGGCCGCGAGGTAGGCGATCCGGTGCGCGACCGCGCGCGTCTTGCCGGTTCCGGCTCCAGCTAGTACGCATACGGGCCCGCGGGCCGCGAGGGCCACCTGCCGCTGCTCCGGATCGAGGCTCGCCAGCACGACCTCCGGGCCGTCCGCCAGCTCACTTTCAGCCGACGCCCGGCCGGCCAGTGGATCGGGCGCCGACGTGGCTGGCCGTTCTGGCACGTGCACCCGGTCTCCAGTCGCTCGTCGCTCGAAATCGCCCGCCCATCGGGCCCCTGCCACAACACGACATACTTCCGCATGCCACCGACGTCTGCGGGCCTGGCTGGGAAGTGCGCGAGCCGCCGCCGACGTTAGTAAGGTTGTCTAGGACGTTGCGATAGGGAGAGAGCCAGAGTGGCGCAGCTGCTGACCATGTACACCACCACCTGGTGCGCCTTTTGCCGGAGACTCAAAAGCCAGCTGGCAGCCGAGGGGATCGAGATCACCGAGGTGAACATTGAGGAGGACCCGGATGCCGCGGACTACGTCATGTCAGTGAACGGTGGCTGCCAGACAGTCCCGACAGTTCTGTTCCCGGATGGCACTGCTCTGACGAACCCGTCGGCTATGGCCGTCAAGCAGCGACTGGGCGAGCTCGCCGGTTCGCTATGAGCAGCAAGCGGAGCCGTCGGCTGAGGACGGCCAAAGCGAAGGGTTCACCCGCCCGAACCGGCGAGGCGATCCCGGCTCCGGGAGCGACAGAAGCCAGCGATGTCGCGGCGACCGCCGCCGCATTCAGCACTGATGGCAACGCCGTCGTAACCGGCAGCGTTATCAACGCTGCAGCAGCCGACGGTGCGCCCGTTACGACGTTTGTGCCCGACAACGCCGTCGTTAGGCGTACGAAGGACGGCTGGCGCGTGGGCAGCGACGATCTGCCCGATCTGACGTGCGCGATGATCCTCGCCGACCTGCTCGCGGCGGAGAGCGGCCTGCCCGAGGCTCACCCGGTCAAGCCGCTGTCAGACGCGGCCACCGCTAGCGAGACGGGACGGCTGCGCGCGACGGTCGGCCAGCTTGAGCACGCGCTGGCGACCAGGATCCGAGTCGAGCAGGCGATCGGGGTACTCGCCGAGCGCCACCGCATCAAGCCACGGCAGGCATTCGAGCAGCTCAGGGAGGCGGCCCGGAGCCGCGGCCGCAAGGTCATCGACATCGCTGGCGATGTCGTCGCGAGCGCTACGAACCCGCTGCTGCAGCTGCCCGACGAGCTGTCTCGGCCCCGGTCGGGCCCACGGCGCGGCGCCCACCAGCCCTCAGGCGCCCAGTAGCCGCATCAACCAGCGGCACGGCTTGCCACATCAACCACCGGCGCAGGTAACCACATCAACCGCCCGCTCGGGTAGCCACATCAACCACCGGCACGGCTAGCCACATCAACCGCCGGCACGGCTAGCCATTTCAAACCCAGAAGCATCCGGTTGGCGGTATCAACGACCAGCACCCGGGTGGCCCGCCCCTTTTATTCTCCTTGTCGGGTTTCGCGCCCACGGCTATAGGTCATCAGTTGTCTACTGTTCCTGCTCTTTGAGCAACAATCGACAACTCGTGCTAAACCCGGCCGCTGCACCGGGCCGCGCGCCTCGAGGCCGGAGGCACCAAGTCGGCCCCGTTCCCGCATGTCCTCGCGGTTGATGGGTTCTGACCGCGGGTAACTAGCCGTTCGTGGACCGCCAGGGGTCCGGGATGAGGGCGAAGGACGTGGACGGCGGGGGATCGCCAGGTCGGCTGCTCATTATCGGCGGAGCCGAGGACCGCTGCTGCGGCGCGGGACTGCTTCAGAGGTTCGTGGACCTGGCCGGCGGCGACGAAGCGCGGATCGTGCTCGTCACCACCGCGAGCAACATGCCTGAAGAGGTACTCGCCGACTACGAGCGCGTCTTTCGCAAGCTAGGCGTGGAGCAGACGAGCGAGTTGCGCCTGCGCGGACGCAGCGACGCCGACGGAGACGACGCGGCCGACTTGCTCTCAACAGCTACCGGCGTCTTCTTCACCGGCGGCGACCAATCGAAGCTGCGCACGCTCGTCGGATCGCGCGCCAACGACATCCTCAGTGACCGCCTGGCCCACGGCCTCGTCATAGCCGGCACAAGCGCGGGCGCCACTGCCATGGGCCGCACGATGGTCCTCGGCGGCGGCGGGCTAGGTGTGTCGGCGGCCGCCGTCAGAACCGGGCCCGGACTCGACTTCGTGCCCAAGGCACTGATCGACATGCACTTGGGCGAACGCGGGCGTCTACCGCGCCTGCTCAGCGCCGTCGCGCTGGCTCCTGAGCATCTCGGGATCGGCTTGGACGAGAACACCGGCGTGCTGATCGAGGGGAACCGGTTCGAGGTCATCGGTACTGGCGTTGCGACCGTCGTGGACGCCGAAGACGCCACCGTCGTGCACCCGGCCGGCGACTGCGACCCGATCACTCTGTTCGGCGTTCGGCTGCACCTGCTCCCGACGGGCTGCCTGTTCGACTTCGGCTCGCGGACGCCGACGATCGGGCCTGCGCACGACCGGTACTGACGCACCGCGCCGAAACCTACCGAGATTCCAAGACTGGCCTTCGACACTGACTTCTCACACTCACAGCCGAGGGAGCGGACGTGCGCCTCATTGACCTGCGCCATGTGGGCGGGCCGAACGTCTTCAGCAAGAGCCCGGTGGCGATCGCCAGGCTCGAGCTTGACGAGCTCACGTGCAAGGAGACGACCGAGTTCGGCGAGTTTCGCCGACCGTCTCACGGCGCTGCTGCCGGGCCTCGCGGACGCATCACTGCGCCGCTGGCCAGCCGGGCGGGTTCCTCGCTGCGATGGCGAAGGGCACCTACTTCGGTCACGTCACCGAGCACGTCATGCTGGAGCTGTCCGGCCTCGCCGGCCGCCCAGTGAACCTCGGCCGAACCATGTGGGCGGGCGCAGACGGCCGCTACGACGTGATGACGGAGTGCCCGGAAGACGAGCCCGCCGACTCCCCCGTCGCGGGCGACCTGCTGCGGCTCGCGATGCGCATCGTGCACGAACTGCTCGACGACGCGACGACCGCGACGCCGACGACGACCGCAGCGACCGCGACGCCGGCGACCACCGCAGCGGCGGCGACCGCGAGGCCAGGCTTCGAGGCCGACCTAGAGCAGATCGCCGGGACCTGCGAACGGGAACGGCTCGGCATCAGTACCGCCGCCATCGCGGCCGCGGCCCGTCTGCGCGGCATCCCGGCTCGCCGCGTGGCCGGACTTAGCCTGCTGCGCCTCGGTTACGGCTGCCACCGACAGCACGTCTGGGCGGCGCTGACCAGCCAGACCTCGGCAGTCGGCGTCGACATTGCGGCCGACAAGCAACTGGCCAAGCAGCTACTTGCCAACGCGGGCATCCCGGTGGCCGCCGGTCTCACGGTCACGAGCGCGCAGGAAGCGGCTGAAGCACTCGCCGACATCGGCGGGCCGGTCGTCGTCAAGCCGCTGGGCGGCAGCCAGGGCGCGAACCTCACCGTCGGCGTGCGCACCGCGACCGAAGCGGCAGCGGCATACGTCAAGGCCGCCGCCGTCAGCGAAGCCGTGCTCGTCGAGGCGCTGGTGCCGGGATCGGACTACCGCGTGCTCGTGATCGACGGCCAGATCGTCGCGGCGGCCCAGCTTCGTCCCGCGTCGGTGACGGGCGACGGCATGCACACAATCGGCTCAGCTGGTCGCGGACGCGAACACCGATCCGCGGCGCGGCGCCGGTCACTCGCGCGAGCTGACCATGATCAAGATCGACGCCGACGCGCTGAGCCATCTGGATTCGCTCGGCCTCGACGATCACTCCGTGCCCGCCGCCGGACAGGATGTGACGCTGCGCCGCAACGCGAACCTGTCGACGGGCGGCACGAGCAAGGACGTCACCGATCTCGTTCATCCTGAGGTCGCCGACGTGTGCCGCCGCGCCGCGGCAGTATCCGGCCTGGACGTCTGCGGCATCGACCTGCGGCTGATCGACATCTCCGCGCCGCTGCACGATCCCTCCGGCCACGGCCCGGCCCAGCCGTGCGCGGTGCTCGAGCTCAACGCCTGCCCCGGCCTGCGCATGCACCTGTCCCCCACCGAGGGCAGGCCGCGCGACGTGGCCGCGGCGCTCGTCGACAGCCTGTACCCGCCCGGTGCGCCGTCCCGGATCCCGGTGATCTCGGTGACCGGCACGAACGGCAAGACCACGACCGTGCGCATGATCGGCCAGGTGCTGCAGCAGGCCGGGCTGCGTGTCGGAATGACGTGCACCGACGGCGTCTACGTCGGCGGCCGCCTGGTCTACGTCGCCGACGCATCCGGGCCGAGGTCGGCCGAGATGGTGCTCGACGATCCGACGGTCGAGGCGGCCGTGCTGGAGACCGCGCGCGGCGGCATCGTCCGACGCGGTCTCGGCTACGACCGGGCCGACGTCGCCGTCGTCACGAACATCGCCGCCGATCACCTCGGCGACGACAACATCGATGATCTCGACGAGCTGATCGCACGTCAAGGCGCTCGTCGCCGAGGAGATCTGCGACGGCGGCATCGGTCGTGCTCAACGCCGACGATCCGGCGACTGCGGCGCTGGCTGACCGGCCGGCCGTGCGCGCGCACGCACCGGTCATCGCGGATGTTCAGCCTCGAGCCGAGCAGTGCCGGTGCTGCGGCGGCACAAGGCCGCAGGCGGCGCGTGTTACGAGGTCAGCGACGGCCAGCTCACTGAGACACGCGATGGCGAGCGGCGACCGATGCTCGCCGTCGCCGACCTGCCCGGCGCGTTCGGCGGGCCGCGCCGCTCACGTCGTGGCGAACGCGCTCGCCGCCATCGCGGCCTGCCGCGCGGCTCGGAGTCAGCGTCAAGGACATCGCGCGCGGCCTGATCGGCGTTCGGCCCGCCGCTGACAACCCGGGCCGGGCCAGCGTGTTCCGCGCTGGGAACCAGCCCGGTGATCGTCGACTACGGGCACAACGCGGCGGCGCTGGATGCGACCGGGCGACTTGTTCACGACGTCTGGCCAGGCCAGGCCGTCGCCGCGGTGACGCTGCCCGGCGACCGCCGCGACGACCTGCTGGTGGCGTCCGCGGCGGCGATCGCGCGGCTGGTTCCCGGCCGTCGTGCTCTACGAGGACAGCGACAAGCGCGGCCGCGAGACCGGTGAGATGCTCTCGCTCATCGGCTCCGCGCTGTCGGACGCCCGGCCCGGCGTCACCTGCCGCACCGCCGAGAACCCGGCCGACGCGCTCCGCGCGGCACTTGAGCTAGCGGGCGGCGCCCCGGTGCTCTTCGTCTACGAGAAGCTCGCGCTGGCCATGGACGCACTGGCCGCCGTCGGCGCCGAGCCCTGGCCGGACGAGCGGCGCCCCGCTGTGGCGAATATCAGCAACCAACCCAGGGGAACGGGGCCGACGGACTCCGCCGACGCCGCCCAGGCCGCGGTCGCCAGCGCGACTGCCGTCGTGGCGGGTGCCGCGGAAGCCGCCGAGGCCGCGGTCGCTGACGCCGCCGCGGTGGTGGCCAGCGCCGCCGCCGCGGCCATCACGGACGCGGCGGACGCAGCGCTCGTCCGCCCCCGTACGGCGGCGGACGAAGGTGCCGCCGACGCCTCGGCCGATTACGGCCGGTAACGCCTCAGCGCAGTCCGCCGCGCGCACTGAGACCGTTGCCGTCGCCCAGGCCAGGAGCGCCGCACCGAACGTGTGTGCCGTAGATACGAATCCGCGGCCGATTTTCGCACTAACGACACACACGTTCGCTGCTCACCATGTCGCTGACCGACAGATAGCTGCAAATCGGGCGGACCGACCTGGCGGCCGCCTTGGCAGACCGGCTTGACGTATGCCCATATGGGAATATGATTGAGCCATGGCACGAGCAGCGACGACGACCGACGCGTTCAATGCGGTAGCGGAGCCGCGACGGCGGCAGATTCTGGCCGCTCTGGCGGACGGCCAGCGCTCAGTGAACGAGCTTGTCGCCGTCCTCGACGTGCCGCAGCCGCTGGTCTCCAAGCACCTGCGCGTGCTCAGGGAGGTCGGCATCGTGACCGCATCGCGAAGACGGGCGACAGCGGCTCTATCGGCTCAATGGCACGGCGCTCAAGCCGATCTACGACTGGGTGAAGGACTTCGAGGAGCTCTGGTCGGAGCGGTTCGCACGGATGGACGTCGTGCTGGCAGAACTCAAGGAAACGGAGTACGGAGATGGTTCAGATGACGACGAGTAACCGCGCCGTGGTGACACTCCCGAGTGCGACGCAGATCTTGATCACCAGAGAATTCGACGCGCCCCCGCACCTGGTCTACCGCGCGTACACGACCCCCGAGCTGATCAAGCGCTGGTGGGCGGGTGAGCGCGGCCAGGTCACGAGCGCCGAAGTCGACCTGCGCCCAGGCGGCACGTGGCGGTACGTGATGATCGCCAACGCTGGCTTCGAGGTGGCGTTCCACGGCGAGTACAAGGAGATCATCCCGGCCGAGCGGATCGTGACCACCGACATCTTCGAGGGCATGCCGGATGCGGCGGCGCTGACCACCACGACGTTCGCCGAGAAGGACGGCCGAACGGTTCTGTCCATGCTGATCGAGCACTCGAGCCAGGAGAACCGCGACGCGCACGTCAATTCCGGCATGGAAGGCGGCATGCAAGAGTCCATGGCCAAGCTGGAGCAGGTCGCACAGTCGCTGGCCTGATCGAAAGACCTGGGTCGCCCGCTAGCTCCCCTGTAGCGGGCGGCCCCAGGGGCTCAGATCCGGTGCGTCTCGGCCTGACAGTACGGGCACTCAATCCGGCTCACACCGACCGGGAACGACAGCGACGCGCCGCAGTTCTGACACGGCGTCTGGCCGCCGGCGATGTCGAGCTTGCGGCCGCATGACTCGCACACGACCGCTCGCGCGTCGGGCAGGACCTTCAGCTCGTCGCCGCATCCGCCGCACTTGCGGGTCTCCGCATCGGTGACGTCCACCCGTGCGTACTCGCCGGTCAGCCCGAACATGGCCAGCAGGTAATCGGCCTGGGCCTGCTCCAGGTGCGGTAGCCAGCCCTGGCAGAAGGTCGAGTACTCCATCCGGATTGGCACTCCTTGCGGGGCCTCGTCCGGATCCATAGCGAGCACACCTCGCTCGTCCAGCAACTTGTACGTCGCTTCCATCTGCTGCTTGAACAGGGTGGCGACCTGCCAGATCTCGTCGCTGACCCGCCAGGGCTGGCCGTCCGGCATGGGACGGCGCTTGAGCCCGCGCACGGCCATGTTGAACTGCACGTCGAGCGTGGCAAGGTCAGGGTCGAAGTCGCGGACGAGCGAGCACTCGGTCTGATAGCTGGCCATCCGCTGGCGGAAATCGTCGTCTGACGCTACGCGCGGCGACGCCGCCTGCGGACACTGACGCAGCCACTCCAGGAACACGCCCCTGTAGAGCTCGCGATACCGGTCCTTGTCCTGGAACGCCCTGGCTCGGTCGATCTCGGCCTGCACCGGCGCGACGATCTGCCGGTAGACGGTGTTGGTGTATCCGGCGTTGGTGCCGAGGTTCGCCAACCGGAAGTCGTAGTCGACAAGCGAGCCGCAGTAGTCGCAATACAGGTATGCCGTCTTGGACGGCAGCCGCTTGGGCGCCCCGCACCGCGGGCAGTCGACCTTCTTGACCAGATCGGTGTGCGCGAAAAGCGATGCCTTGCCTGCGGTGGTGATGAGCTGCTGCAGGTTCTCGGCTGCGGTCGGCGGCGCCGCTGGCTGGCTCGCTTGCTGCGGCGCGGTGATCTTTCGGAGCAGACCCATGCCCGGATCGTAACCAGGTGTGCGGCCGCTGGTCAGGCCCTGCGCGCGGAGTAGACACCTGGATGACACGGGACTGAGACTCCGCGCGCCCACCACGCGCAGCGGGCTTGCAACCGGCCAGGTCGCTGGCGGCAAGACCCCGTGGACTGGCTACGGCCGGACGGGCTCCGCCCACAGGGCGGTCGCATCGGACATCGGCTCTTCGCACGGTCGCCCGTCGGCGACCATCACGGCGGGGACTCCGGTCGCCGCGGGGACGCTGACGATCATCGCCGACCGGGTGCCGTAGCCGTCGGCGTGGACGCACGCGGCCGACAAGGAGGCCGGCCAGACCCGCCCGGTGGCGTCCGTCCGTGGCTCCGGGACGGCCGGCTGGTGGTCTCCGAGCACCGTCTTCAGCGCTGAAACCGTCGTGGCCAGGTCCCCAGCGCCATCGCCGGGAAGTCGTGCCAGCGCGTCCATGACGAGCCCGCGGACAAACGCGGCCTTGGCCGAGACCGGATGCAGCGGCGCGTTCTCTAGCACGTGCAGTCCCGGCTCCAGCTGCTCGACGTCGGTCGACGACCCGCCGGAGATCCCGATGAAGTACAGGGACTCACGGTCCCCGACCAGCATCCAGCACGGGTTGTACGCGGTGGGGTCGAGCTCGGCTCTGACGGCCGGCACGGCCTTTGCCGCCGTCTGATACCTGGCGAATGCAAGCGGTAGCTCACCCCGCGACCTCTTGGTCGGGTCGCGTCCGTCCGGCGACGGCTGGTTGGTCAGTCCCGCTACAACCCCGTGCTCATTGACGGCCAGCCACGTGCCGCCGGCCAGTTCATCGCGTCCGCCGAGTATGCGCGGGTCACGGTCGCGCAGCACCGTCATCGGTACGGCGGGCCGGTCGAGCCGCTCGTCCCTGTTCGCCGCCACGATCAACGGGGCGCCGGGCACGACCTGGAACATCGCGATAAGGAGGCACACGCTCCGAACGCTAACCCAACCGTCCGAATCTGGCTCAGCCGTACACCGGTCAGCTAGCCCTCCGATGACGACAATAGGCGAGTCCTCGCGGTGCTGGCGTACCTCGGCCGTTAACCTTCGCAGGCTCCTGACCTGCGCAAGCTCACCTTCGACCACGTCTGGTGAACACTTGCTGCCGGCTAGACGGCATGTTTTCGAACAGTGCGCGTGGCTCATTGCGCGCCCGGTTCCGGCAGGTCACGCTGGGTAGAAACCAGGTCCGGCCGGGCGTACGCAGACTGCACGTACATAGCGGTCCGCACTAGTAGTCACGGGAACGGGGGGCAGCCATTGACGCCGCAGTCGCGTACAGACTCCAGCCCGCCTGGCTGCGCGACAACTGCCAGTGCGAGCTCTGCCGCGATCCTGTCAGTGGCCAGCGGCTCACCGCCATCACGGACCAGGCGCCGGACGTGACCGTCATCCGAGCAGTGGACTCAGCAGACGGGCTGCACGTCACGTTCGGACCCGACGGGCACCAGGCTGTGTTCACAAGAAGCTGGCTCTCAAGTCAGACCCTGGCCGAACCGGATGCCCGCAGCGAAGACGCCAAACGACTCTGGTCGGCACGGGACTTCCCCGCCGGGCCGCCGCAGACGCCGTGGCAGTCCTACATCGGCAGCGACGCGGTACGGCTCCGCTGCCTCCGCGACCTGCTTAGCACCGGGTTCATGCTGCTGACGGGCGTGCCGGAGTGCGCGGGGGCCGTGCTCGACGTCGCCGCCTCGTTTGGCTACGTGCGGGAGACCAACTACGGCCGGCTGTTCGACGTCCGGGTCGTGGCCAGTCCGGCGGACCTGGCCAACGCTGGCCTGCCGATCAGTGCGCACACCGACAAGCCCGTATCGCGACCCGGCTCCGACGATCCAGCTCCTGCACTGCCTGACCAACGCCGCGACCGGAGGCGAGTCGGGGCTCCTTGACGGGTTCCGCGCGGCCGCGCAGCTTCGCGCGGAGGATCCGGCCGCGTTCGACTGCCTGACCCGCACCGCGGTTACATTCGCCTATGCCGATGCCATCGCCGATCTGCGGGCTACCAAGCCGATGATCGACGTCAACCCGGGCGGGCTCATCCGCGGCGTCCGCTACGACAGCCGGTCGATGCAGCCGATGCGGCCGCGGCCCGGGGCGACGCCCGCAGAGGCGGCCGAGGAGATGCGCGAGTTCTACAACGCCTACCGCGCGTTCGCCGCGATCATGCTGCGTCCGTACCTGACGATCAGGCTCGACCTCGCGCCCGGCGACTGCGTGGTCCTCGACAACACGCGCGTGCTGCACGCAGGCACCGGACTCGCAGCGACCGGCGAGCGGCATCTCCAGGGCTGCTATGCCGACCTCGATGGAGCCGAGTCGACGGTTGCGGTGCTCGCCAGGAGCTGTAGCCGGCACGCCGCCCGCGAAGCTGCGGGTGAGCCTGACTCAGGTGACCAACGCCTGACCGCGGCGGGCTAGTCCGCGGATCCGCCTGTCAGTGGCCTAGCCGGCGGCGCACCCAGATCATGAGGCGGCCGCTCTCCCCCGGCGCCTCAGGATGCCGTTCCTCGACTCGGTCGAGCTGGTAACCGAGTTTGCGCGCGATCGCGGCGCTGGGCGCGTTGGCCGCGTCGCAGTGAATCTCCACCCGGTCGACTCCCGGCAGCGCGAGCGCGACCGCAGTCAGCGCCCTCCCGGCCGACGTTCCATAACCCTGCCCAGCCTGGGTCGCCGCGATCCAGTAGCCCATCTCGACGCTCCCGTCGCCGGGCCGCCGGTGCAGCGCGATCTCGCCGACCAGGCTGCCGTTGTCGGCGGTCAGCACCGAGTAGACGTAGCCGAGCCCCGCCTCCCAGTTGTGGTCCGCCTCGGCCACGCGGGCAAGCTGGCTCGCCTCGCTCGGCCGCCTCCGGAGTCGCCCACGGCATCCACGGCAGCAGGTACTCCAGGCTGCTACTCACCGCCGCGGCGATAGCGCCCGCGTCGGTCGCCCGGACGCGCCGGATGACCACTGGACCCGCCTCGATTCGCTCTGGCGGCGCGTCGGGGGTCTGCTCAGGCACCGCTCCATCGTAGGGATGTCCCGGACTTGGTCGAGCCGGCGGTCGACTCCGCACAGGAGGCAAGATTGCGACGTGACCGATCCGTCATTTCGCGCCGACCTTTTTCAGGGCACGCAGAGCCAGGACCGGAACAGGGCCGACGAGCGGATCCCGCCTGGATGACGCGGCCCGCCGCGCTCGACCAGACCGTGACGTCCTGGCAGGAGACGACGTTCAGGTGCGAAGTGGCTCAGGTGCGTCCACCGGGATCGACTGGATAGCCGCGAGCAGCTCGGTCCAGAAGAATGCGGCCGTGAAGAACATCAGCGTGTCGCCCTTTTCGAGCATGAGCTTGCGATACATGATCATCTTGCCGACGTCGTAGCCATCGAGCATGGCCAGCCAGTCCGCGTAGTCGCCCGCGAGCAGGAAGACGGCATCAGCCTCCGCCGATGCCCGTTCCCTTACTGATGCGTTGGTGACGGACCCGGCGTCGAAATCCAGCACCAGCGTGTCGTCGCCGCCGGGTGGCAGGTCGCGGACGGTGAGCGCCAGCCGACCGGTCACGAATGGGCTGATCATGTTGATCCAGTCCCAGAAGTCCTGGAGCTTGCTGGCCTTGCGCTCCTCGTCGGGCGAGGCATTGATAACGCGCTGGCACTCCTTCGCCCAGGCGTCGGTCATGAACGTCGTCATCTCAGCCTCCGGCCAGGGTCGGCTTCGTCGCCGACAGCATGTCCTGCATGTCGGGCGGCAGCGTGACGCCGACCATGCCCAGCTTGCGGTGCAGCTGGTTCATGAACAGCTCGGTGACACGATCCTCCGACCAGCCCAGCGGCTCGTAATAGATGTAGCTGGACCGCGCCGCGCTCATGGTCAGCAGCGTGCGCAGCGTGTCGAACAGGTCCTTGACATAGGCCGGGTCCTCATTAAGCAGTTCGCGGACGAACCGGAGCCCGCCCTGCACGTGGCGGGCCTCGTCGCGACAGGTTGCGGTAAAGCCGGTATAGAAGCCGGGCAGCACCTTGAAATCGCGTGCGTAATTCAAGGTGATCTTCATGACGGACAGGGCGAGCACGCCCTCGATCCAGATGACATAGCACGTCGCATACTTCATCTGCAGGTGCTTGTTGTAGGGGTCGCGGCGCAGGTCATCGGTCAGGTACGCGAGCAGCCCGAACGGCCCGACGAACGTCTCCTGTATGTACGGCCAGGATGCGTCCAGGATCTCCATGATGCCGTCACCCTCGAGCCCGACGACCTCGCGGTAGAACCTGTCGAAAAAAACGGTGTGCCGTGCCTCGTCTTCGAGGTGACTGGTCAGGAAGATCTTGTAGTCCTCTGGCACGCCGAACAGGAGCGGCGCGAGTTCAACGGCAACCTGGCGCTCGCCGTGGTGAAAGCCCGACGCGATGGACAGGAACGAGTTACGGGAGTCGTCCGACATCCGCTCGGCCCAGTCGTCCTTGTCGACGGAGAAGTCCAGTTCGTTGACGTTCCAGCGCTGTCGCAGGTATCGGTCATACAGGCTGAGCCACTCGGGCAAGCGCGCGGTCGGGACGTGGACGTACTCGATGACGTCGTCGATGTCGGCTCGGCCCAGGCCGGCCAGGTCCACTGCCTCGATTCGAGCGAGTCGTTCCGCCTCGACGGTCATGTGATCTCCCTCCGGGTCCCGGCAACCCCGGCATCGCCCTGGGGACCGCCGTGGGGCAAGCACATTACTGCTCGGTAATGCTAACCCGGCACCCTGTCCGGCTTCTATGGCCGTTTTTGAAACAGCTTTCTAGAGTTGTGCTCGGGAATGTTAGAGCCGAGTGCGCCGTCAACAGGCGGGCCTCGGGTCGTGCGGGTTGCCTTCGGTTCTAGCGTCCGGAAGGAGCCGCGTCAGCCGGGAGCTCAACGGGGTACTGCTGGTCAAAGTCGGCGGATCCGCTCACCGTCGCCCACGCATCCGCCTCGGCAAGCTGGCGACGTGAGTAGCTTTGCGCCATCTCGACCGCGCCGGCCCCGAGAATGAGGTGGCTCGGCAGGTCTTGTCGCTTTACCACGCGCACGAGAATTTCTCCGGCGCGCGTCGGGTCACCGGCGGCGGCGTGACCGCTGCGATAGCGCACCATCGCGCCGACAGTCTGTTCGTACTCCGCGGGAACGTCCAGAACCTGCATGGACGCACCAGCCCAGTCGGTCGCGAACCCGCCCGGTTCGACGACGAGGTACCTGATGCCTAGCGGCCCGGTCTCGGCTGCCAGCACTCGCGTGAGCCCGTCCACGGCGAACTTGGCCGCCTGGTAGGAGCCAATTCCCGCTGATCCGCCGACCCGCCCGCCGATAGAGGAGAACTGCACGATCGTGCCCCCGCCAAAGCGGCGCAGCACCGGCAGCGCTGCCTTGGACACGTTGTAGACGCCCCAGAAGTTCGTCTCGAACTGGCGCCGGAAATCTTCCTCGGGCCCGGTCTCCACCGGGGCGACGTTTGCATAGCCAGCGTTGTTGACGACCACGTCAACGCGACCGAACCGGTCAAGCGCCGCGTCGAACGCCGACCCGACCGTCGTCTGGTCGGTGACGTCCAGCGCCACGGCCAGAGCGCGATCCGGGTCCTGCTCGACCAGGTCGGCCAGCTGTTCGGGGTTGCGCGCCGTGGCCACGACATGATCACCGGCCGCCAGCGCCGCAATGGCCAGAGCCCGGCCGAAGCCGCGCGAGGAACCCGTTATCAACCAGGTCAGCTCCGCCACCCAACCAGTGAATCATGGCCTTGGCGAAGACCTGATTGCCGCCTCCAGCTGCCGCGGGTGAGGCCCGCGGAAACGTCGCCGGGTCAGCGGAAAGCAGGAACGACCTCCTGCATGAACAGGTCGCACGTGTCCTTCCGGCGGGTCATTTCGCGGCCGAGCGTCCGGTCCGGGATGATGATCTCGTCCGCGCCGGCCTCCCGGTACGCAGTGATGATGTCGGCGACCTCGGCGGGCGTGCCGACGATGACGGGCAGGCCGGGTGCCGCCTGCCGCTTCTCGTCCAGCCACTTCTTGTCGGTCGACAAGTAGAGCAGCGCCTGCGTGGACACATGGATCTCGCTCGGATCGCGCCCGATCTGCTCGCAGTGCGCCCGCAGCACCGACACCTTGTGCGCGAGCTGCTGCGGGGTTGTCCACGTGTTCCACTGATCGGCGTAGCGGGCCGCGAGCGGGATCGTGCGCCGCTCTCCTCCGCCACCGATCAGCAGGGGCATTGACGCCTGGACCGGAGCTGGCTGACAGGGCGCGTCCTGAAGCTCGTAATACCGGCCTGCGAAGGTCGTCCGTGGCTCACCCAGCAGGGCGCGCAGGACCTGGATGGCTTCTGCGAACCGATCCATCCGCTCGCGCACTGTCCCGAGCGCCAGCCCATAGGCGGCGTGCTCGTTCTCCTGCCAGCCAGCGCCCACGCCCAAGGTCAGGCGACCGCCACTGACCTGGTCGACTGCCGCAGCGATGTTCGCCAGGACCGCGGGATGACGGTAGGTCACGCTCGTGACCAACGGCGCCAGGCGCACCCTGGGCACCACCGCGGCGAGCGCCGCGATGACCGACCAGCACTCCAGTACGTCGCCGTCGGCTACCGCGAGGCCACCAGAGTTCGGCATGAAGTGGTCGGCGACGTAGACGCCGTCCCATCCGGTTTGCTCGCAATGCGCGGCGATCTCACGAACGCCGCCCCACGGCTGGGCCGCAAACGGCCAGATACTGAAGCGCATGACGGCACCTTAACGGGTACGTCGGGCAGCCGGTCGGCCCGCCTTGGCCGCGCGTCGCCGAGTGCGCCGTCAGATCGTGACGATGACCTTCCCGGTGGCGTGTCCTTCTTTAGCGGCCCGTGAAGGTCGGCTCCCGCCGTTCCACGAAGGCCTTCGCTGCCTCGCGATGATCCTCGGTCAGCCCGGTATGGACGTGATGGGTCACCTCGATGTCCATGCAGTCGCCGAGTTCGCCATTGACGGCGCGGTTGAGGTTCTCCTTCATGTAGCGGTATGCCAGCCGTGGTCCGTTCGCGAGACGACGGGCAAGGTGCATTACCTCGTCATCGAACCTGGTCGCCGGGAACACTGCGTTGACGATCCCGAGGCGCTCCGCGTCCGCCGCTGTCAGCCGGTCAGAGAAGTAGTACAGCTCCTTCGCCTTGGCGCTGCCGACCAGCCGGGTCAGGAACCACGTCCCGCCGTAATCGCCGGAGAACGCTACTTTGGCGAACGCCGTGGTGAGGATCGCGCTGTCGACCGCGTAGCGAAGGTCACAGGCGAGCGCCAGCGAGAGCCCAGCACCCGCGGCCGGGCCGCCGATGGCGGCGATCGTCGGCTTGGGCATGTGCCACAGCCGACCGCTCGTCGCACGCTGCCGGAGCCGCTGCCGGTGGATGGCGGCATCTATGGACTGTCTCCGTTCTCCCGCCGACCGCTCTGCCATCGCCTTGACGTCACCGCCGGCGCAGAACGCGCCACCAGCACCGCTGAGCACGACGCACCCGACCGCGTCGTCGACCTCGACCTGGCCGAGGATCCGATCCATGGCCGCCATCATCGCTTCGGACATGGCGTTCCGGCGGTCCGGACGGTTCATGGTGAGAACCGCGACGCCGTCATCGACGTGAGCAAGCAGGTCCTCGGTGCCGGTGTCGAGTTGCGTCACGCTGACTCGCCTCCACGTGCTCCGGGTACCGAAGTGAACCTGACGCCCGCGATCTCGACTTGTGGCATCTCACCGTCGGTGATCAGCCTCACTTCGGTGATGCCGTCTGTAGTGCTCGATGCCGCAGGCACGAATCGCAGGTCCTGCCGGGCGTGCTCCAGCAGCACGGTCGGCGTGCCGCCGTCGTCGGTCACGGTCAGCCCGAGGACTTCGGCCCACCGAGTGGCTGCCGCTGCCGGATCGTTCACCTCGACGGTGATGCCGGACACGCCGCCCGCAGCATGCGGTGGCGCCTGCCCCGTCCAGTCCGGCCCGGCCCAGCGCCACGACTCCGGCGGCTGCGCCCAGTCCAGCGACACGATCGCACCTGGCACGTCCTTCGGATGCAGGTGTGTTCCCGCGATATCGGCATAATCCGCCGACCAGACGACGCGGATGCCCGCGTCGGCGACGCGGCGACGTGCTTCCGCCAGATCCGGCAGCTGGAAGATCGCCATGTAGCCGCTGTCGCCACCGCGGCGCTCCAGGTAGCGGCCCGCCGTAGTACCGGGCTGAACCGGGGAAACCACTTCGACGAACGTGTCGCCGACCGCGAACACAACGTTGGCGAGCCCGAACCGGATAATTCCCGGGTCGTGGAACGGGTCTCGCCAGCCGAAAGCTTTCTGAAGCTGTCGCTCCGTTCCCGCGCAATCCGAGGCGACGAGCGCGACCTGACGAAGACGCGGTCCTGCGACCATTCCCGAACATTACCGCCAAAGGCGCCACGACGCCCGAGGGCGAACGCACCGCTTTGGCTGACGCGATTCTGCGACCGGCAGTGCAAGCGGCCCTGACGGCCGCGACCTGTCGGATCCGCTAGACGCCTCCGTCCCCGTCTGACGGCGACCCATTGTTGTCGCCATCGTGATCGCCGCCATTGGCTTGTGGGATCGGATTGGCCTGCTGGGCTGGTGGCGCCTGCTGCGGCACGGGCGCCATGACCGGGGGCTGGGCCGGTGCAGGCGATGTCGTCGCGGGTGGTGGTGGCGGTGGTGGCGGCATCGCCGACGGCGACGCGGGCGCGATTTGCTTGGACGACGAGTGCTCTGGTGCCGGAGCTGATGAGCTGGGCTTGGAATGAGACCCGCTCGGGTGCGTCGCGGCGACGCTGCCGCAGCCTGCAGCCAGCGCCGCAAGCAGGGCGAAGCCGGCCGCGGATCGGTTCAGGGTCGACATGGCGCCTCCTTGGTGCTGTTCGACTGTTCCTGGACCGGCGGCCGCCGTGTGTATACAAGGGGATACGCACCGTAGTCGCGGAAGGTTCAAGATCCGCCGAGACCGATACGATCTCTCTCGACCGGTGCGGGCAAGCTATGGGGCGTGCGGGGCAATCTCGACAATCAGGTCAGCGGTTTAGCTGTTCGTCAGGCTCCAGCGAGCACGCCGTTGATCGGCTCGGCAACGACACCGTCGACGTAGGTGATGGCGTTCGCGGCAATGGCGGCCACTCGCGGGCCAGGCAGCACGATGCCGGTGAGATTCAGCGGATCGGCGGCCGAGATCCGGACGATATCGCCGTGGTGCTGCTGCTTACGGACCGACTTCAGCACGTCGATCGCCTCCGGGTGGGCGTACTGCTCGCCGCTGAAACCCGATACGAACCGACCACCCCGCATGGTTCCGCGTGCTTCCATCCGCCTGAATGCCCACAGCACGTCACGCCAGGGAACGGCGAGGTTCTCCCGGACGGCAATGTCGCGGAACACCACGCCCCACCGGGCGGCGAGCTGCTCTGCCACCGCCTCGGCTAGCTCGTCGCGGTCCGACCTGACATCTGGCTCGGGCAGCAAAGACCAGCGGCCGGAGGCGCCGGCAGCGCTGCGCAGGCCGCGCCGCAGACCGCGGGTCGGGGCGTATCGCTCTGCGCTGCCGCGCCGCAGCAGTGACCGGACTGCGCGGAACCCGTCGGCCGTGACTAGCCCGCGCGCGACGCCATCCCACAACGCCTCGTCGACCTCGTAAGGGAGACGTCCGGTTACGGTCGCCAGGTCAGGCCGGAAGAGGGCTCCGTGCTGCCGGAGCGCCGCCAGCACGTCGCTTGTCCGGCCGTCGGCAGGCTCCGCCGGGCTGAGGCCGCCGCGAGCTGCGCGCAGCAGCCACGGCAGGTCCTCGCGGATCGCCAGGGTGATCGGGGTGGCGCGGGACGGCGTCAGGCCGCTCCGCCGCGGCGCTCGGTCCGGCTCAGCATCGCGCACCGATAGCCGCCCCCAGCAGACCTGCCCGGACATGCACAGCTCGTCGAGCCACTCCCGGCGGTAGCCCTCGACCCGCCCGGCCAGGACGGATGGTTCCCAGGCCCCGGTTGCGATCTCGAAGCCCTGCAGCTGCTCGATGACAGACAGCACACCGAACCGGCCCTCGCGCCTGGTGCCGTCGGCCAGATGCTGCCAGCGCAGCAGGAAGCGCATGAAGTCCCGCGCGGTGACGGGCTCGACCTCGCGCCTGCGCCGCTGCCTGGTGTAGGCGTGGATGCGCGACAACAGCCGGCGCGAGCAGTACTCCTCTGGCCCGTGCGACCCGGTGAAGTGCCCGCGGATGGTGAAGCCTTCCGCCTCAAGCTGAGCGAGAGCGCGAACGATCAGCGACTCGCGCAGGGCCGACGCGACCGCGAGCTGCGCCGCCGTGGCCGGACCGCGACTCTCGAGGTGACCACGAAGGAGATCTGCCGCCGCGGTTTCCTCATCAGGCAGCTGCGTCGCCACCGGGCATGGATGGTCCGGAACGGGCCGCGATTCGGGGAACAGCACCCTGATGGCCGGCAGTCGCTCGACTGCTGCCCACAGCACGCCGTCCGGAGTCGGCACTTCGATGGCGCGACGAGCCGCGACGAGCACGCCGAACCACGCCTGCCAGTCGTCGGCTGGGCGCGTCGCCACCATATTCATGAGCACGTCGTGCAGCTCGTGCTCGTCGCGCGGATCGGGGCGAACCTGGTCGGCGACGCGATCGATCGCCGCCTGATCCAGCGTGTCGAGCTCATGGGGTTCGACCGGCAGGCCGCGGCGCAGCGGTACAGCCCGGCTCCGGCGCTCTTCCAGCGGGGCGTCATCCAGATAAGTGAACGGTCGCCCGTTCAGGATCTCGTGCGCGAGCACGGAAGGCTCGGTGGTGTCCCGGACGACAACGCGGACGCGGCCCGACTCGATCCCGGAGACGAGGTCCTTCAGGCCGTCGATGTCCATCGCGTCGCGCAGGCAGTCGGTCAGCGTCTGCCTGACCAGCACATGATCAGGGATCTCGAGCGGGCCGGGCGCGACGTTCTCCTGACAGGCGGCCAGCGTCGGGAAAACAGCTGCCATCAGGTCGTCCGCTTCCATCCGCTGGATGGCCGGCGGGTTCTTCCGGCCGCCGCGCATCCGGAGGACGGCCAGCGACGTATTCAGGTTCCAGCGCCACCGGGCCGCGAACATCGGTGAGGTCAGCACGGCCTGGCGAACTACATCCTCGACCGTGCCTGACGCCAGGAACTTCGGCACTCGGTCTAGCGGGAAGCTGTGCTGCGGACCGAGCGACAGCAAGATCGCGTCGTCGCTGGCCGCTGCTTGCAGCTCAAAGTCGAACGTCACGCAGAACCTCTTGCGCAGGGCCAGGCCGAGGGCCCTGTTCAGACGCGCTCCGTACGGCGCATGCCCCACGAGCTGCATGCCGCCCGCGTCGTCGAAGAACCGCTCAAGCACGATCGTGTCCATCGTGGGCAGCACGCCGAGCTGACCCAGCCCAGCACCCAGATAAGCGACGATGATCTCCGCGGCCGCGTCGCCTATTCCGCACTCGGCTACCAGCCAGCCGACCGCCTCCGCGGTGCCGCCTGCGGCCAGGCGCTCGGCGACTCCGGCCCGGAGCGCGCTGACCTCCTCGGACAGTTCAACGGTCCGACCTGGAGCCTCGCCAAGCCAGAACGGAACAGACGGCGGCGCGCCCTGCGCGTCAACGACGCGGACTACACCAGGCTCCACCCGCCGGATTCGCCAGGAAGTCGTGCCCAGGAGGAAGACATCACCTGCCATGCTCTCGATGGCCCAGTCCTCATTGACGGTGCCGACCAGGGCATCGTCGGGCTCGACCAGCACCCGGTAGTCGCCGAGCTCCGGAATCGCCCCGCCGGAAGTCAGCGCTGCCAGCCGGGCACCCCGTCGACCGCGTAGCTGCCCGCTCACCTGGTCACGGTGCAAGTAAGCAGCACGGCGGCCGCGGCCAGTCCGGATGCCTTCCGACACCAGCTCCGCTACGTCCTCGAAGTCCGCAGCGGAGAGCTCAGCGAAGGGAGCGGCATTCCGCGCTAGCGCGTAGAGGTCATCGGCAGCCCACTCCTCAGCCGAGCATTCGGCAACGATCTGCTGCGCGAGGATGTCGAGGGGACAGGACGGGATCCGCAGCTGATCGAGGCGGCCGGACAGCGCACCGCGCATGAGGGCGGCGCACTCGACCAATTCGTCCCGCGTGGTCGGATACAGGAGCCCCGACGGAACACCGTTCCGGGTGTGATTGGATCGCCCAACTCGCTGCAGGAACGTCGCGAAGCTGCGCGGTGAGCCGATCTGGCACACCAGCTCAACCGGTCCAACATCGATGCCGAGCTCCAGCGAAGCGGTCGCCACGAGCGCGCGCAGGTCACCGTCACGCAGCCGGGTCTCGACCCGCTGCCGCCGGTCTTTCGACAGGCTCCCGTGGTGGGCCGCGACCTGGCCGTCGCCGAGTCGCTCGCCGAGCTGGTGGGCGAGCTGCTCGGCCATCCGCCGGGTATTGACGAACACCAGCGTCGTGCGGTGCTGCGCCACATGACCGGCGATCAGATCGCAGATCTCGGCCATCTGCCCCGTCGTCGCGACTGCACCAAGTTCGTCACCCGGCAGTTCCAGGCCGAGCTCGAGTGCACGCCGGTGACCGGCGTCCACGATCGAGCAACGCGGTGAACCGTCGACCTGCGAGCGATCCGCGCCTGCGCCCACGAGCAGGCGCGCCACCGCCTCGATCGGGCGCTGGGTAGCCGAGAGCCCGATGCGCTGGACGGGTCGATCGGACAGGTGCTGGAGGCGTTCCAGGGTCAGCGTCAGGTGAGAGCCGCGCTTATTGCCCGCGACGGCGTGGATCTCGTCCACGATCACCGTGGTGACCGCGGTCAGTATCGCCCGGCTCCGCTGCGCCGTCGCCAGCAAGTACAGCGACTCCGGCGTGGTGATCAGGAAGTCTGGCGGCCGCTTCAGCATCGCGGTCCGCTCGGCCGCCGCCGTATCGCCCGTCCGCACGGCGACCCGGATGTCGGGAGCGGCGATCCCCAGCTCGGCAGCCACCTCGGCGATCTCCGCCAGCGGGCGCTCGAGATTCTGCGAGATGTCCACCGCCAGTGCCTTCAGCGGGGACACGTAGACCACGTTGAGGCCGCCTTCGGACTGACCGCTGGCCTCGTGGGCGCGGTAGATCCGGTCGATGCAGACCAGGAACGCTGCGAGCGTCTTGCCCGACCCGGTCGGCGCGGCGATCAGCGTGTGTTGCCCGGCAGCGATCTCGCCCCAGCCCCGAGCCTGCGGCTCGGTCGGCCCACCGGGAAACCGCCGCTCGAACCAGGCACGAACAGCCGGATGGAATGACTCCAGCATCCAGCTACAGTAACCGACCCCTCCGACATCGCGCCCAGCCCTGACGCGAGTCATGAAATGACTGGAATGAGTTGGCGCGTGCCTGCGCGATCGCCTCGCTAGACAGGTCTATCGCCGTGACCGTATGGCCATCACGAGCTAGCCGTGCCGCGTCGTTGCCGGTTCCACATCCCAGCTCAAGGATCGTGCCAGCGCCTGCGTACGCCACTGCGCCAGGCTACTGAGGCCAAGCGCGCCTCGCGTCAGATCACGAGACCGAGGCCACCGTCGACCAGGAGCGTTACGCCGGTGGCGTAGGGAGTCGCGATCAGTCCGAGGCATGCATCGGCGATGTCCTCGGGTGTCGCCACCCGGTGCAGTGGCGCGGCGAGTTCGACCCCAGCCTTGCGGTCGTGCCACTCCTCAGTCCATGGCGTCGCGACGAGCCCAGGCGCAACCGCGTTAACGCGCACGCCACCGGCGTATTTCGCCATGATCTGCGTCAGGTGATTGGCAGCGGCCTTGGACACCGCGTACGGCAGGGAGCTACCGGTCTGACGGATGCCGGCTAGCGAGGTGATGTTGAGGATCCACCCGTCCTCAGCGCGGCGCAACAGCGGGAGCGCAGCCTGGCTGACGAGGAAAGTCCCGATGACATTTGTGCGCAGGACTTTCTCCCAGTGGTCGACGGTGACCGAGTCGAGATCGTGCAGCGGCACCGGCACCGTCACCCCGGCATTGTTGATCAGGCCGTCGAGGCGTCCCCACCGCTGATCGGCCGCCGTGACCAGGGCAACTGCCGTAGCGGGGTCTCCGATGTCACCTTGGACGTAGATCGCGTCGCCAAGCTCGGCGGCGATGCGTTGTCCTGCTTCTGCGGACGATGCGGAGTTGACGACGATCCCCGCCCCGAGCCCGGACAGCCGGCGAGCGATCGCCGCACCGATACCGCTCGACGACCCCGTAACGACGACCGCCTTGCCGGCCAGATCCATCTTGCTCGACGCTCTATCGTCTCGCGGATGGGCGACGGTCAATCGCCGCGACGATGATCGCCGCGAAGATCACGGAGAGAATGAATCCCACCGTCAACGCGTAGCGGTAGTGCAAACCAATCGCATAACGGGCGACAAGTCCGCCCAGGAACGACCCGGCCACGCCGACCAGGGCCGTGCGGATCAGGCCGATCGGGTTCGGGCCCGGCACGAGGAGGCGCCCAAGCCCGCCGATGATCAGTCCGCCGATCGCCAGCCATATCAGCAAGATGAGCATTCCTTAATGCTACGGTCGGCGCGGGCGTGAGGTGTGCGGTCGCGGTGCTCCGAGCTGACGGCGCTGGCGTTCCAGGCGGCACCCGGCTATCCAGGCGGCACCCGGCTATCCAGGCGAGGTCCGCCGATTCGCGGACCGTATCGTGGGCTGCATGGCTGTCGAGCTAGCGGAGTTCGGGCGTACCCGCCATCGGAGTACGCGGGTGATCTTCGGTGGTGCGTGCCTAGGCGCGGTGTCCCAGCGCGTCGCGGACCAGACCCTGGATGTGCTGCTGTCGCACGGGGTTAACCATCTGGACGTGGCCTCGTCCTACGGCGAGGCGGAGGTGCGCATCCGGCCATGGCTGCAACGCGAGCCCGGCCGGTTCTTCCTGGCGACCAAGGCAGACCAGCGCACCAAGGAAGGCGCGCGCGAAGAACTGCACCGTTCTCTAGAGCGGATGGGTGTCGACCACGTCGACCTGTGGCAGCTACACGGGCTGGCTGATCCGATCGAGTGGGACATCGCGCTCAGTCCCGGGGGGGCCATCGAGGCGGCAGTCGAAGCGCGGGACGAGGGCCTGATCCGCTGGATCGGCGTGACCGGCCATGGTGCCCAGATCGCGGCCACCCATCGGCGCAGCCTCGACCGATTCGACTTCGACTCAGTGTTGCTCCCCTACAACTACATCACCATGCAGAACTCCTACTACGCCACCAACTTCGATGCGCTCTACCGCGCCTGCCGCGAGCGGAACGTGGCGATTCAGACGATCAAGTCGATTGCGCGCCGCCCCTGGCTGGGACGACCGGCTACGCGGTCGACTTGGTATGAGCCCCTGCAAGACCAGAGCGACATCGACCTAGCGGTCTGGTGGGCGCTCAGCCGTCCTGGCGTGTTCCTGGACAGCGTCGGCGACGTCGCGCTGCTTCCCAGAGTGCTCGACGCGGCTAGCCGCTTCGCCGCGCCCCCAGCCGATGCGGCTATGGCCGACTTGATGCACCGGTCAGCAGCTGAACCGCTCTTCGTCTGAGGGCGGGAAACACCTACCCGAGAGGGCTGCGCCCGATCACACTCGGCTCGCGCCCGGCGAGCAGCCAGCCACCGATCATCGCCACGAGCGGCATACCGACCAGGATGAGTTGCAGATTGGCCACGGGGATGCTGGTCAGCGACGACAGCGTGTCCAGCTGACTGGCCCGGAAGAAGCCGATCGCAGCGATGTACCCGCCACCTGTGCCGACGACGGCTCCGATCAGTGCGAGCCCGCCCGCGGTTGCAGCCGAGATGGTTCTTCTGGCATTGCGGCTTGCACCGGTCGCGGTCAGCGTACGGAGGCCGCTAGCTGTCTCGCTGCGAAGCAATCCGACGCACATAGCGAGAATGGCAAGAGCCAGCAGGATGCCGAAGACGGTAGCCACGTTGAGGATCTCGGCGGACGACGGGATGCTGTTCCGCGTCTCCACTATCAGCCCGGCCGCCGCTGCCGCTGCCTGAGCCGCGCTGATCTGGCCTGGTGTCAGCGATTCCGGGCTTTGGATGAGCCAGCCGGCGGTGGGAGTCATCAGGTGGAACTCGCGGACGGCGTGCTCGGTGATCACGGTGTTCGGCGCCGACGTGCCGGACGGCAACGCGCTGATCTCCTCGATCTTCGGATTCGCCAGGCAGGAGCCCGGCGGGCAAGGGGAGTTCGGCCCCGCCGGACCGTTCTTGAAAGCACCGTAGTAGAACTGCATCTCCGTCATGCTCGACAGACCGCGCCGCATGGTGAGGAAGTCCGTGCCCTGACGTGCCTGCGCGGCGGTTATGCCATACGCGCGCAACAGCTGGGGAGTGGCGACGTACACAGCTCCGTCCCAGTTCCGCCCGGACGCGGCGCGAAGCAGCGAGGAATCGGTCGTCTCGAGCTGAACGATATCCCGGGACCCCACCGAGGATGCGATGCCCCGAGCCTGTGCTGCCATGGCGGCAAACCGCGCAGCGGTGACCTGGGTCGGTATGAATCCGTCCGCCGTGCGGAGGAGGACCGTCGGACCCTGAACGCGTGCCGCCTGCCTGTCCTGCCCACCAGATGGCTTTGTCGACGGCTTCGCACCCGGGTGCGCTCCGGACGCCCCGACGTTACCAGCGGGCGGGATAGACGATGAGCTCATTCGAGGCGAGGTTGGGGCCGACGTAGTCGAGGGCGTTGCCGAACCGCGCAGCGGCGATGACGCAGATGATGACCGCGATGAGCACGCTAATGGTGATCGCTCCGAGCGCCGCGCCCGAGCGCGCCCGGTACCTGGCCAGATCCCGCATGGCTAGCCGCACGGCGATCGGGGCCCGGCGAGCCGCCTGGGCCAGCAGTGCCAGGCACGTCGGGGCGACGAGCACCAGGCCGACGCAGAGCACGATCAGGCCCACGATCAATGCGAGGAAGAGCGTCGACTTGTTTCCGGTCTCGGCGGCGGTCGACGTCGCCTGCTGACTCGCGAACCCAATCAGGAAGAACGCGAGCGCCAGCAGCGCCACACTGACCGGCCCGGCCCAGCGGCGAGACTTGCGTGGGGCCGGAGGCTGACCCGCGAGCGCGGCGACGATCGGTACCCGAGCGATCGTCCGGGCGGGTCGAACTGCCGCCAAGAACGCCGCCAGCATGGCGAGTGCCATCGACGCAAGGATCACGAGCCATGGCAGCTGGAAGGCGCCGATGACATGGTGTGCGCTTGCTTGCACGCGCGGCCGGTACACCAGCCAGGCCGCTAGGCCGATCGCGAACCCGACCACCACGCCGACAAGCCCGGTCACGAAGCCGTTGGCGCTGACCACGAGTCTGATATTGCCGTTCGTGGCGCCCTGCGCGCCGAG
Organism: uncultured Actinomycetota bacterium; assembly: GCA_963730085.1. Lineage (GTDB taxonomy): Bacteria > Actinomycetota > Actinomycetes > Streptosporangiales > Streptosporangiaceae > JAJYUU01. Next base: position 156,271 of record CAVSQI010000001.1, read on the forward strand.
CATGCCGATCGAACGCAGCCGCCGCTGCGCCAGCACCATGAAGCCGCCGATGCCCACCAGGGCGATCAGCAGCATTCCGAGCGTGACCGCGGCGAGTGAGATGGTGACCGGGTTGATCACGTTCGTGTTGGCTGCCGACGCCCGCGACTCCACGTTCCCGCCCAGCGAATGAGGATTGACGCCCGGCGCGTCGAAGAGCACGGTGACCTGCGTGGGCGCGCTGACCTGGCCGGGCGCCACGAGGGCAAACTCGTCGAGCAGATTCTGCGGGTTCGCCACGATGCCGACCACGCGTCGGGCTGAACCAGCGGCGTGCCAGGTGTCACCAACCCTGAGGTGCAGTTCCGTTGCCACCGCGCTGGTGAGGGCTACCTGACCGGTGCCCTTGGGGTATTGCCCGCTCACCAGCGAGAGCATCGGGTGACCGAACGCACCGTGTGGATTCTGCGCGCGCAGACTGTAGGTCGTGACCGTGCCGGGAATCGACATCGTCTCGTTCTCGATCACGTCGACGCGCCGGAAGCGGTGTGCGATGACGGCGATCTGCGCGGACAGGTTGGGACTCCGCCCGAGCGTCGCCATGTCTGTCGCTGCTCCGAAGCCGGCACCCGCCTTCGGCGGAGTGTCGGTGGCCACCGCCGATCCGACGAACGTAGCCGCGACCGCCACGGTGATGAGAGCCAGGATCAGTAGCTGCTGACGCCACTCACGGCGCAGCAGCCGCCAGGCCCAGCGCACAACTGCACGCCGGGCGGGGACGCCCCCGTTGCCGGTCCCCGCGTGCCTGGGCCGCTCTCGTACCGTGACGCTCACTGCGTACCCCCGGGCGTGAGCAGGGACTCGGCAGGATCCGGAGGCGAGTCGGTCTGGTGAGTGACCCGACCGTCGCGCAGAAATACCACCCGGTCGGCCCACGATGCGAGCTGCGCGTCGTGGGTGACCACGACAGCGGCCATCCCGGCGTTCTTGCACGCTTCGTGCACCAGCCGCATGACGGCCTCGGCGTTGACCGAGTCGAGCGCACCCGAGGGCTCGTCGGCCAGCACCAGCCGACGCTCGCCGACTACGGCGCGGGCGATCGCGACCCGCTGCCGTTCGCCACCCGACAACTCGTCTGGGTAGCGCTCGGCCCGGTTGGCCAGACCCAGTTCGTCGAGCGCAGCAAGCCCGGCGGCTCGGGCCTTCCGCGCACGCCACCCGTCGAGTTCGAGCGGCAGGCTAACGTTCTCGGCTGCCGTCAGCCCGGGCAGCAGGTTGTAGTCCTGAAACACGTAGCCGATCGTGCGGCGCCGCAATCTCGCCCTGTCGTTGGGTGACATGCCCGCGAGTTCGACACCGCGGACTCGCACCTCGCCTTCGGTCGGCGCCTCCAGGCTGCCCGCGATCGTCAGCAGCGTGCTCTTACCCGATCCGCTCGGCCCCATCACCGCGACCATCGCGCCCTCCTCCACCGACAGGGTGACTCGGTCCAAGGCGTGCACCTCAGCAGCGCCCTGGCCGTAGACCTTGGACACCCGCCGGAGCTCCAGCATGCTCATCCCCGTACTCCTTCGCGCCGTCGCTGTCTCGGCAGCGGCGTTCTCAACGACTGGGACACGTCGCGACCAGGCTTCCAGCCGACGGCGACAGACACATCAAGCGCCGGAGGCAGGGCGGATCCCTCATTGGAGGGACCCGGTGGACGCCCCGCAGAGCCACCATCAGGGCAATATTGAAATCGTGATCACGGCAAGCCCGGTCGCCGCTCGCAAGCTTCGCGAGGCGCCCTCTGCATGGCGGCCGTCGCGGCAAGCGCACTGCTCGGCTGCAGCGCTCCGCGCCATGGCCGCCGATCCCGGCGGGCGCACCGGAACTTTCACCGCGCCCGCGACCCCGCGCAACAGGCGGGTGCTAGCCGTGCTGCAGTACCTGCGGGCCTGACGGCACCCATACGACAGCCGCAGTGAGAGAGGACGGGCCTGGTGAGAACCTGCAGCAGTACCTGCGGGCCTGAACCGCGGCCGGGCCGAACCGATCGCGCCCTACGTCGAGCGGTGCCGACACTTAGGCGCCCGACGTGGCGGTTCCGCCACTAGTGAGAACCTGCGGTGGTGGTGACTACGGCAAGCCCAGCGGCGGCGGCGATGGTGGCACAGCCGCGGCTGCGACCACGCCGGCGTGCGCCCACGGCCGGGTGAAGCCGACAGGATTGCGGTCCCGGTACGGCGCGACCCTGATCGGGAACCCGGTCGCGTACGCCTCGATCATGAGGCCGCCGCCGATCACGAGCCCGACATGGCCAGGAGCCGTTGGCGTTCCGTCGGAGCCGACGAAGAACACCAGGTCGCCGGCTCGTACCTGGTTGGGGCTGACGCGCGGCCCCCAGAGCCACTGCTCCTGCGAGGTTCGCGGGATGTCGATACCCGCCGCGCGATAGGCCATCATCACCAGGCCCGAGCAGTCAAACGCGTCGGGCCCGGTGCCGCCCCACAGGTACGGCTTGCCCAGCTGATGCTCGGCGTACGCGATGGCGGTCGCGACCGAGCTCGGAGTCGCAGACGTCAGCGTCACGCCGGCCACGCATTGCGGGGTGCTGGCAAGAGCGGCCTGACTCACTGTGTAACCGCCAGCTGGCGTACAGGCGGGCCCAGGACAGCACTGCCTGCACGTACGAGTCCAGGTGGTTGTACGCGAAGATCGCCTGGTCGACGCTACTGAGGACGCCGTGCTCGAGCAGGTACTTCGCGGCGCCGGCGATGGCGTCGGCCGGGTCATAGACACTCGCCGTCCCGTCGCCGTCAGCGTCGGTGGCGACGCCGTTCACCTGCTCACTCGCCGGGTGCACGGGCGCCCCTCCCCACTGATTGCCGGCCGCGCCCCCAATCCCGATCTGCATAGGGCCGGCGGCGCCGAACGCGTTGGCTCCGCTGTGGACGCCGGGCAGCGTGGTCTGGCCGTCGTCGCTCTCGACCTTGGCGATGCCGGCGAGTATCACCCACGGCACCTTGTACTGCGCGCCGATGGACTGGAACAGGGCCAGATAGTTCGCCGGGATCGAGTTCCGCGCCGCCGTGCTCGCGACCGGCTGCGCCGTGCTCGGGGAGCTGTGCCCGCCAGACGTGCACGACGTACCGCTCTCGGCGAGTAGGCCGCTGCTGGCGAACATCGCCACTGGCGTCAGGAGCCCTGCCAACAGCAGCAGCGCGCCCCCGCCAATCAGCGCGACGACCAGACCGCGGGGTACTCGGCCTCCCGTAGCTGGCTCTCGGCCGCGCCCGAACGGCGGCCCCGGCCAGCCAGTCACGAATTACCCGCGGAGGCCAACTCCAGGTCGGTGACTTGCCAGCTCGCTCCGGATCCCGTGACCGTGATGGCGTAGACGGCGCTCTGCTGACTGCGTCCCGTTGTATCCGTGAGTTGCTGGCTCAGCTGGACAAGGAAGGTAAGGCTGCTGGCGCCGAAAGCCCGTATCGAGTCGATCGCCGCCGTTCCGACGGCAACTTGCTTTCCGGAGACGCGTGCGCCCGCAACTCCCGGCGCCGAGTACGCCGCCTCGATCTGGCTAACCAGTTGCGCGGACGTGATCGGCGCCATCGGCGCGCTGTAGGCGGCCGCGTCCTCGGTGTACGAATAACTGCCGTACGCGTCGCCGAACTTGAGAACGACCGCAGCCGCGGCCGCGAGTCCCGTCGGCGTGAAAGGCAGCCACTGGTAGATATCCGGCTGGCCGGACGGTCACAGAATTTGCAGTCCCCGATGCGCGCCGAACCGCGGCTGTCGGGAGTGAGCCGTGATTGCGGCCTGAACCTCCCCTGGCCCCTAGCGCGGCCGGCCCGATCAGGTATACGCCAAGGCCGACCAGGGCGCAGACAGTAAGCCCGAAGATGACTCGTCGCGCCGCCGGGCTGATGTCCATGGCGTCTACTTCCGGCGCATCGGGCGTAGCCAGAAGGGCACCTGGCGCGCCGGTTCGGCTGGCGTACGCGCCAGCGGCCCGCGCAACGGCTGACCTTGCCACGGCGCCGATTGATCCGGCGCGGGCGGCTGCTCCCGTGCTGACTGGTGCGCGTTCTCCGGGTGCCTCCGCTGCGGTGAAGCAGGCTGAGGTCGTGACCGCTGCGGCTGCCCGTCCTGCCGCTGCGCTCGCTGCGGCTCTGATCGCTGGGGCTCTGATCGTTGCGGCTCTGATCGCTGGGGCTGGGCGGAAGTGAGGCGGGCCCGCGGCGCCTGCTGGCCCCGCGCCTGCGCCTGCGCTCGCGCTCGCTGCGGCTGGCCCGCCTGGCTTGCGGCCGGGCGACCGGATCCAGCGGCCGACGGGGGAGCCGCAGTTCCGGGCGCGCGGAGCGATCCCTGAATGGACGGACCCACACCGCGGCCAGCGGGCCAGGCTCCAGGCGGTCCGGCCACTGCTCCGCCGTGGTTCGCGGCGGACCTGCCACTGCCTGCGGCACCCCGGCCGACGCCGCCAGCCGACCCCGCCGACAGCGCCGCCGCCGACGGCAGAGCCGTTCCGAGCGGGCAGATTGAGCGGCGGGGGCTCGGTTGCTGGCGTTGCCGCGGTGGCCGCCGCTCTTGCCCGGGCTGCCACCGCAAGGCGCCCCGTTCCGTCTCCGCCGTGAGTTCCTCCCGCAACGGTCCCGGATGGGAGCGCGCCCGGCACACCGGACGCTCCGTCGCTCGCAGCAGCGTCGCCGGCCGCACCGGACACGCTCTCGCCAGCTTGCAAGCCTGCTGCCACGGCCGCACCGGTGCCGCCGGATGCAGCCGCCATCGCCAGGCTTGCGGCCCGGCCGGGATTGCGACGCGCCCACCGAGCTGCCCGGTAGGCGGCAAACCCGGGCGCGACCGTCGCCGCCGCGAGGGTGTTCGCGCGCGCGGTGGCCCCGGCCCTTGCCAGGTCAAGTTCAGCGCGGTCCTGGGAACCGATCACGCCGTAGCCGACAGCCGAGAACAGATGCTGGAACGGCTTGCGGTAGATGAACGCGGCGATCGTGACGAGGGCGATCATCAGGATCTTCAGCGCCCACGGCAGCACGGCGTCGCTCGCGCCCATGATCAGCGTGTAGCAGTACAGCAGCACGCTGAGCACAAGGGCGAGCGCGGCCTGCTTGAGCAGCACGCCGATGAGCAGCTCGATCCAGCGCAGCGCCACTACCCGGCCGAAGCCCGGATGCGCCCCGATGAGCAGGAAGAATGGTCCGACGATCAGCAGCAGCAGGAAGCTGAGTTTCAGCAGGATCAGCGTCACTGACAGCAGCAACACCAGCACGCCGGCCACCACGGCAGCGAACAGCGCGGCGAACGCTACCTCCAGGCGCGTCGTCCACTGCTTGCCCTGGAAGAGCGGATAATCGGCGGGGTCGGTGGTCTGGATGCTGGTGGCGATGCCCGCGTAGGCGTCCTGCTTGGCCTGAATCACCGCTGGCGTGGCACGCTCATTCACGGCGATGGCCTGCGACCACAGCAGCGCGCGCCCGTACGTATTCACCGCGGTCGGCCTGCCGCCACCGATTGTGTACTCGGACGTGCCGAACTCGCCAACGAGCCACGGTTTGCAGACAAGCACGGTCCACAGCTCGTCGGCGTTCTGGTCGACTACCGTGCTCCCCGACGTGTAGCTGTACGTCGCTGGCCGAACCTGGGGGTCCCCGTTCTGCAGCGGCACGCAGCTCGTTACGCCAGGGCTCGGGAGCTTCGCGAACGCCGCGTTGAGGGCCTGGGAGGCGCCATTAGAGACTCCGCGGCCGAGACCGGTTACATCCGCCGGCTTGCCGATCAGGAAGATAGCTGCTGCGCACGCGGCGATCATCCAGATGGTGCCCTCGATCGTCCGCGTCGCTCGCTTGCGGATCAGGCCCTGCCACGCAAGCCAGATCGCAGCCAGGATGACGACGACGGCCAAGATACGGAAAGTAGATCGCCTTCCCGAGGCTCGTGATGAGCATGTCGGTGACGCGCTGGAGCCAGGTAAGGATGCCCTCCCCCGCCGCCGCCTCGTAGACCGTGATGGTGACCCGGTCAATGGACTTCGCGACGTCGAACACCATGCCCGCGACGTTGTTGCCGATCAGCGACGTCATGTCCGAGCACTGCAGGTTGGTCGCCGCCCAGTAGTCGCCCGCGACCCCGTACTCGTCGTACAGAGTGGCTGGCTGCCGTCCGGTCGATGGCGGCGCCACCATCGCGTTGATGCCGGCGCCTGCGGGCTCGGGGCTGGGCAACGAGGGCTGGCAGACGTTGTTGAGCGCGCCGAGCACGCCTGAACTCCCGGCCGCGCAGAACCCGAGTAGCCCGCCGATGTCGCCGATTCCGGGAACCGAGCAGAGCCCGCCAGTTGCTGCAGTTAGCTCGGCACTAGTCCCGGCGTTCGCATGAGGGATATGGGCGGTGTCTGCGGCCTTCGCGGCGTGCGCCTGCCGCCTGGTCTGCAGCGCCTGGGCGGTCGGGCGGGCCGCATGGGTGCTGCCTGATCCCGTCGCGGCGCCCGCCTGGTGAGCCGATCCCTGGCTGAGGAGGATCGCAGCGAGCGCAGCCAGAACGACGGCCGCAAAACGCGGAGCGCGCGCTCTTCGAGCCCGACCGGACTCAGGCCGGCCAGCCGGTGATTCAGGAGTTACTGATCGCCGGGGCGCCTGCTGAGCAGATACCCGTCGGGGGCGCAGCTGTCGCGGCACAGTAGACCGCCTTCAGTCGGTCCCGCGCTGGGCAGGCTGGCCGGTTGGCTCGTCACCCGGCCGCGACCGGGTCGGGTTGGTGTCGAGGCTCTGGCGCAGTTCGTCGGAAATGAGGTCGACAGCGATACGGCCGGCCCGGCCATCTAGGTCCCGGAAGATGCACTCGCCGTTGCCAAGCGCACGCAGCGACGGCCTTGTGCTCGTTCGACGGTTCAAGTCCGAGCAAGGCCATAACGTTCGCGACCTCGGTCTGCTCGGTGGAGCGGAACGCGAACACGCTGGAAATGCAGTTCGTGACCTGCTCGTTGAGGAGGTCGCCGGCATTCTGCGACACCATGATCAGTGCGGTGTTGCGAGATCTGCCCATCCTCGAGACCTCGGGGATCAGCTTGGCGCCCTGCGGCGTAGACGTGATCGCCCACGCCTCGTCCAGGAAAATGGCCTTCGGCAATCGCCGGTCCATGCCGTTGAGCAGACGCCGTGCGAACTGCGACACGAGGTACAGCAACGCCACGGACAAGCGCTGCTCGTATGAGTAGTCATCCCGCCCGACCGCAGTGTCTGGCAACGTAAGCCCGCCCAGCGTGAACACCGTCGTCCAGCCGGCCGCGTCGATCCGATCGCCGCCCGACGGCGCGAAGCACAGCCGCGCGAGGCGCATCTCGGACATGGACCGAAGGACCGCGCCGAGGTTGGCAGAAGCGGGGTCGCCGGACTCCTCCAGGTGACTGACAACCTTCCCCAGGCTTGGCAACTCGCCCGCGGCGACCGCGGCCACGGCCTGGATCATCGCGCTCTCCCGCTCTTCGCTCATGCGAGGCAGGAGCAGCCGCAGCGTCTCGGTGGCCATTGTGCGGCGCTCGGCCAGATCGTCGCCGAATGAGAACGGATCCAGCAGGCCCGGCGCTGCGCTGCCAAGCGGAACGACCCGGGCCTGACGCCCTCGCTGCGCCAGCCAGCCCGCCAGCGACTCCGCGTCACCCTTCGGGTCAATAACAGCGACCGTCACGCCGCGCAGCGCCAGCTGAAGAATGATGAGCAGCGCCAACGTTGTCTTGCCGCCGCCTGGTTCGCCGGTAATGGCCACAGCGGTGGGCCGGTTTCTTGCTGCCGCAACCAGCGGGTCGAAGTGCACGACCGACCGCGCGCGGCCCAACGTCTCGCCGATAAAGGGGCCGACCCAGCCAGCCTCCGCGCTGATCCTGTCGCCGAGGTCAACGGTCGCGGTCGGCATCCCACCCGCGACCGTGTACAGCGGCTGCCGCTGCAGATACGACGTGAGCCGGACCCGATCACCAGGCAGCGACTCGCAGAGCAGCGAGAACTGGTCGCCAGTGGAGTTGACGACGTCGATGCCCACGTCTCGGTAGTGCTCGATGACGGCTTCGGTCCGGCGCACGCACATGTCGCGGTCTGGCGCGGTCACCATCAGTCGGTGCCAGCCGTAGACGAATGGGAGCCGTTCCTTTGTAATGCCGTGCTCTAGCAGCCTCGCCGCCTCGATCTGTTCGGCGAGGGCGATGGGTAGGTCGGCGCCGGCCTCCCGGATATGCGCGTCCATGTCCCGCGCGTGCGCGAGGCGCCGGCTGACGTCCTTGCTCGCCCTCGCCGGCGCGATGAGCTTCATGCGAAGGCTGGTTTCGACCGGGAACGGGAGCGCATCGGCATAGTGCAGCCACGGCTCTCCTTCCGGGAAATACATCACGTCAGGAAACCGGGCAAAGGACAGGAACGCGGCCCATGATTCGCCGGTCGGCTGCGACAGTCGCAGCAGTGTTCGGCCATTATCGACCTGGCCCTCGAGCAGTGACTCGATCTCTCCCGCGCCCCACGTGCGTCGGCGGGCCGCCGAGGGCGGAGGCTCGCCGACGGTGCCAGCAAGCGCGTGCCGGAACAGCCACGCCAGCTCATCCGAAGTCGCGTGTGTCGCTCCGAGCGCGCTCGCCGCGAGCGCCCGGCCGATCCGCTCGGCCTGCTCGGTCCAACGGCCGATTTCGGCCGCTGGCACGGCTTCGTCGGTCATGCCGAGCGCTTGCTCGGCCGTTCGATAAGAACTCGTCAGCTGCGTGAACAGGCCGCCTGACAACTGCGCGCGCACGCCTCGCTGGCCGAGGCGCACGCCCAGGTAGACCTCCTTCGCCCAGAAGTCCTTGGCCCAGACGTGGCGGTACATCTCCTCCAGATAGCCGATCCACCCCGGGCCGCCATCGGAGGTCGCGTCGAGCTTGGTCGCCCACTCCGCGGCTGGGTACGGGCGGTGGGCGATCCGCAGGTGCACCTCGGCATCTGCCATCCGGATCCCGGCGAGGGCGACGGTGATATTCGTCGCGAGGGCTTCGCGCTCCACAGGAGTGGTGAACTCATAGGACACGGTGGGCACCCGGAAGTACGCCCACGCGTGCGCCTCCGTAAGCACGATCCTGTCGTCGAAATACCGGACGGAGAGCCGGGCGCGCCCGGCTGTGCGCGCGCTCATGACCGAACGGCCCCTGTCCGCATATCCGCACGGGCGGGTCTGGCCAGGCCCGCGATAAGGACGCCGCTCAGCGCGGTGAACGCCTGGACGGTCGCGATTCCGACCGCGCTGCCGTGGGCCAGGCTGTCATCCGACGGCACCCGGACGATCGCGCGGCACCGCCCGGCGGCAACCCCGGCGGCCTTGTCGACGTGCGCGGCGGTTGCCGTGCTCACGCCGTTCAGCACAGTGACAGCGCTGCGGGCGAGGTCAGCGTTGCCGTGCGCCTCCAGCCATTCCAGCGTCATCGCGAGTGCCCCGGCGGCATCGGCGCTCGCGGGCGCCACGAGCACGAGCTGGTCAGCTGCCTGCACCGCGCGCGGTACATGCGGCGCCGCCGGGTCGGCGATGGTGATCTGGTAACGAGCGACCACCGCGTCTATTAGCCTCCCGGCGTCCGCCGGTTCCTCGGCTGGGGCCTCAGCCGTGACGACTTGCAAGCCGCGTTCCCGTCCCGAACCGGGGGTCGCGCCCGAGCGATCCCGGTGACCAGGCAACAGTCGGGGGATCTGCCGCGCCTGTTCCGTGAGTGAGCCAGGGCCCGACCCGATATCCAGCACCGCGACGGCCTCGCCGCGCAGGCTCGCCAGCAACTGGCCGGTCAGGAGCGTAGTCGTCGTCTGGCCCGCGCCCGCTGAGCAGCCGAGTACGACGATGCGCGCGGGTCCAGATAGCGGCAGTCTCGCCCGCGCCTGATCGCGCTGGAGTTGATCGGGCCTACCGGGACGGTGGCCTCCGGGAACAACGACCACGTGCTCGTGCCAGCCGCGAGGACGATCTTCTGGCGCCTGCCGGAGCGCCTGCTCTACGGGCGGCAGCGGACGCGAAACGGGCCCGGCCGCGCGAACTGTCAGGGTGGGCCGCACGACCGGGCGCGCGGACGCGCTTGCCGACGCGGGAGCGGCGAGTCTCGGGACGGCCGCGTCCGTGGTCGCCGGGCTGGGTGGGACCGGGTTCTGGACCGCCGGGCTCGGTGCACCCTCGTTCTGGACGGCCGAGCGCGGTGGTACGGCGTCCTGGACCGCCGGACTCGGGACAGGCGCAGCCTGGCTGGCCGGCCTGGCAGCTGCCGGTCGCACTGCGATGGCGGGCTGAGTCGGCCACACCGGACGGTTGACGTTCGCCGGTTGGCCTGCGCCGATTGGACCGAGAGCGGTCTGCGCGACAACTTGGGCCTGGGCGGGCGACGTCGCCGCAGCACGAGCACGCGCGCGCACGCCCAACGCCGCGTCCGCATCGACGAGCGGCTTAGCCGATGGCGGAGCGTCGGTCAGGTCATCGTCACTGACGGCTCCCGGCCGCGCGCGGTCGGGCCGTTGCGCATCCGGTTCGCCGCGTGCCTCATCAAACGCAATCGCGTCAAACACCGCCGCCGCCGCGAGCCGCGTCCGAGCGGCCGGGCCGCGCCAGACAGTCGCCGATACGAAAATCTGGTCTCTCTCAGCCAGCGGCGTCATCCGGCACCAGGTGCGCGGCTCGGACAGGTAACGCAGCTGCGACGCCACCAGCTCGGGCAGCCGCTTCCCTTCGAGCACCGGCCTCGTGACCAGCCACGCCAGTACTCCTGGCGGCAGGACGTACAGCCAGACCCAGGTGTGGCTGAACGGCATCCCGGCCATCGTCAGGATCAGCATGTACGGGATCGCGATCGCCAGGAACGCCGTCACCTGGCCAACGGGCACGGGCATCGGCAGGCGGAAGTCATAGAGCTTGTACAGGCGCTTCTCGATTTTCCAGATGTTGGTATACGTCGGGAGTTCCACGTGCCGCCTCCTTCCCGTCAGCTAGGCCGGATCGTGTTCAAGCTCGACTGCGCTAGTGCACGCCGAGCGCATTCGCAATGCCCGACGCGATCGTCTGGACAATGCTTGGCGTGTAGAAAACGACGGCAATGGCGATCGCGAGCACGATGAATTGCACAAAGCGAATGATCTCGCGCGTGAAGAGAAAGAAGATCGCGACTATGCCAACGATCCCCAAGAAGATGGGTCCGAAAAGTCCCTGCAGATAAGAAACAAGGCCAGTGGTGCTAAGCGCGAGGGGTTGCGCGGCGACGAGCATTTGAGCCGACATCGAATCTCCGGTGGTGAGTGAGCGCGGCCGTCAGGGGCGGGTAGTGCCGTGGAGCGCCGTCGCGTCATGGCGGCCCCTGCTGAAATGGCATGGTCGAAGCGCCGATCGACGCCACGTCCCAGCTGCCTTGCTGTCGGACGACCGTCATCTGGTACGTCATTTCAATCGACGCATTCGCGGCTCCAACCGAACCGGATGTGCTGGCGTTCGGCAGCGCTGGCAGCCGCCAGGTCAGGGTGACCGAGATGGTTCGGCGCGAGCCGCCGGCTGGAGCGTAGACGCTGTCGATAGCGCCGAACGTGACCGCTCCGTTCAGACCGTCGATGCGCGCCCCAGGCAGCGTGAACCTGGCGAGCGTCGTCCGATCACCGCTCGCAAACGCCTCGAAGAACGCGGGGAGCTGGCTCTGCAGGGCGGCCGCCGTGGCCTGGTCGTCGCCACTTTGGCCGGGAGTGGGCAGCGTGGCCCTAAGGGGCGCGGGCAGCAGCGCGGGATTACCTGAAACGATCATGCCGCCGTTCGCGGCGTAGATGGGCACGCCTAGCTCGATCATGCGCCCGCTGCTCAGGGACGCGAGCAGCGTCACCACGGCGGAATGGCTGCCAGTGATCGACACGGCCGCCACCTGCTCGGCCTGGAGGCGCTGCGTCCCGACTCCGTTCCACCCGAGCTGAGGGTCTGCGCCGGCGCCCAGGAAGCCCGCCAGTTCACGGCTGCGCCTCGCGGCTCCGGCGGGACTGAAGTTCAGGTACACGTCGCCGAACTGCATGGCATACGCCTCGGCCATGGTCACCGGGAACTGAGGGCTGCTGGTCGCCGCCGGCGAACTGGCCGACGTGCCTGACGTCCGTCCCTGGATGATCGCGAGAATGCCTCGATAGCCGATCAGGATTATGACGGCCCAAACGATGGCGCGCCCAATCCAGATGAGCCATCGAGCGCCAGAGCCGCGCCAGTGCGCCTTTGTCGGTCGGGAGCTTGGAAGCGACGGGCTAGTGGGCAGCGCCTCATCGTCGGCCGAGAGCACATCGTCGCGATCGAGGAGTGCCCTGCGAACCATCACACCTCCGTCCGTTCTCCCCCGCTCGCGCAGCAAAGAGCTCTCTCGCGACGATGTTCCTGACGGGCACCATTCTGCGGCAAATCGCCCACGCAACCCCGGCATTGACGCGGCCGGCGCGCCGTCCAGTTTTCGAAAAAATGGGTTATCGGGCTGCGTTGCCGCGCCGTCAATGTCTTCGATAAGCCAGTCGAAGCGGCCGGGTGGGCGGGCCGCGGGCCGCGTGCCTAGGCCGTCGTCGGGGCGGCCGGCGGCCCTGTACGACTCCTCTGCCGGCCAGCGCCAGCTCGACGGAGGGCGACGAGCTGTCGCGCTGCGATTGCGTCGCGGTGCGGCGCCTGGCTCCGGCGAATTCGCCCTTGGCGGGGGCTGAATTGACCCGCCCGGCGCGGGGAAGGCGCGGCGGGACGGCCGGGGCGCCAGCCTCGCCCCCGGCCGATGCCTGCGCTCGGGCGCGGGCGTGGGCTGGAGCGATCGATGCGGCCCCGACGACGGCTCGGGGATGCGCCGCTGCAAGCCATAGCGCATTGGCTGTCCTTGTCACGACTCACCGGGCGGGTCGGCTCGGTGTCGGGCACCAGCACAGCGCGTGTGGTGTGACGTTGGCGTGACAGAGCAGCTCGCTGACAGCCGCGCTGAGCGACGTGCAGATCAGCGACGCGCGGCGGCGCTCCCCGCTCCCGTGCGCTCTCGGCAGAGGCGGAGCACGTTGGCGATGATCTGATGCCCGGCGCCATCGACGGTAGTCAGGATCGACTCGGGGTGGAACTGCACGCCCCAGCGCGCGCGGTCGGCGTCCTCGATGGCCATGACAACACCATCGGCCGTCACAGCCGTGACGTCGAATACGCCAGTAACCTGCTCAGGCCGCGCGTGCAACGAGTGGTACCGAGCGGCGGTGAACTCGGCCGGCAAGCCGGCGAGTAGCGACCCGCCGAGCACCCGGACCCGACCGGGCTTTCCATGGACTGGCGTGTCCAGCAGGCCGAGCGAACCGCCCGCGTGCTCGACCATCGCCTGTAGTCCGAGGCATACTCCGAAAACTGGCAGCCCGCGCTCGTCCAGCGCGCTGAGCAGCTTGTCGCAGTCGAAGTCGGCCGGGCGACCAGGTCCTGGCGACAGTACGACGAGGTCCGGCGCGAACTCGTCAAGCAAGCCGGGGTCGAATCCTGCCCTCATGGTGACCACGTCAGCGCCTTCCTCCCGGAAGTAGCCGGCCAGGGTGTGCACGAACGAGTCCTGGTGGTCAACTAGCAGTACACGCATCCCGGTTCCAGGCGGTGCGGGCGCCTGGTCGGCGCTGACATCGGCTGGCAGCGTCTGACCGCCGGCCTCGGCGAGGGTCTCAAGCAGCGCTCGCGCCTTGAGCACGGTCTCGCGCTCCTCATCCGCCGGATCGGAGTCGTAGAGGAGCGTCGCGCCGACCCGGACGGCAGCGACACCGCGGGTAATGTGCGCCGTCCGCAACGTCAGGCCGGTGTTCATGCCGCCGTCAAAGCCGATCATGCCGACCGCTCCGCCGTACCAGCCGCGCGGCGCGTCTTCGTGATCCTCGATGAACTGCATGGCCCAGCTCTTCGGGGCGCCGGTGACGGTGACCGCCCACATGTGCGTGAGAAATGCGTCGAGCGCGTCGAAGCCCGAACGCAGCATGCCTTCGACGTGGTCAACGGTGTGGATGAGCCGACTGTAGATCTCGATCTGGCGCCGCCCGATGACCTTGACACTGCCCGGCACGCAGATCCGCGACTTGTCGTTGCGGTCCACGTCGGTGCACATCGTGAGCTCCGACTCTTCCTTAGGCGACGTCAGCAGCGTCCTGATCGCCTCGGCGTCCGCCATCGCGCCTTCTCCCCGGGCGATCGTGCCGGCGATCGGGCACGTCTCAACCCGGTCGCCGGTGACGCGCACGTACATCTCCGGGGACGCGCCGACGAGGTACTCGTCCTGGCCGAGGTTGAAAAAGAACTCATAAGGCGCCGGGTTCCGCTCGCGCAGCCGCTCGAAGAACGCCGCCGGCGACGAGCACGGCGCATAGAACCGATGACTCGGCACCACTTCGAAGAGGTCGCCGCGCGCGAACTTCGCTCGGGCGAGTTCCACCACGCGGGCGTAGGCGCCAGGCTGCGGGTCCGGCGGCATGGTGCTCTGGACGGGAACGGGGCCGCTGGCGACACGGCCGTTTGCACGCGCGCGGCCGACCGTGCTGTCGGCCGCGGTCTCGAATTCGTAGCTGTACCGAGTCGCTGTCTCCCGCTTGCGGTCGACGACATAGATCAGGTCAGGCAGGTGGAGGACGAGGTCGCGGTCGTCCCCATCTCGGGAGTGCCGCTGACGGACGGGCTCGAATTGGAACGCGAGGTCATAGCCGAACGCCCCGTACAGGCCCAGGTGCTGGTCCGGCCCGGCGAACGCCGCGATGATCTCGCGCAGCGCCGAGAACACGCTGGGGCGGCGGCTGCGCTGCTCCTCGGTGAAGACCTCATCGCTCTCGGGGATCATGACGTCAACATGACGTGGATCGACGCACAGCCGGCTGGTCTGCCCGGCCGGCGGCTCGCTGCATGGCCGCGGCGATCGCGGGAAGCAGCACCGTGCCACGGTCGTTGAGTGCGGTCGCAGTGATCAAGCGGCCCCGGGCGACGATCTCGATCGGCGGGTCGATGTAGGCCAGGTGCCACCGGCTGTAACGGCCCGGATACTCCATGCCGGAACTGAGGACACCGCCGGGCCGGCCCTCGACCTGCCTGGTGATCTCGTCGAGCTCGGCCGTGTCGAACGGCTCCGCTGTCCGCCGGACACGCACGCCACCCGCGGTGTCATAGCTGGTCTGACTCATGTCGGCCTCGAGGGGTCTTATGCCCTGCGGCCGGCGACCGAACAGTAAAGGCGGCCGCCGTGCCCGGGCGGTCGCCTGTGTGGTGGTCTGCTGAGCGCGCGAACCTGGCACCGCCTAGGGGCGGCGCCACCAGCCTGGGACTGGTCGTCGGATTCGCATGCGGCGAGCATAGCAGCCCGGCGGCCGACCGTTTGCCGCTGTCCGATCAGCGACAAAAGCCCTAAATCGCCCACCGTCCTCCCGGGAAACAGCGTGGCTGTGGCTCTGCTGTACCTCTAGGACAGTGGAGCCGCAACCACGTCATTCGTGCGCAACCAGGAAACCGACCTACCGAACATACCGGGCGTCCGCTGCGGTCGACGGTCGGCTTTAGGCCGCGTAGATGACGGTGACCGAGACGCTGACTTGCTGGCTGCCGGGTGAGATCGGGACTGACGCGCTCTTGGCGGCGCTGGCGGCAGCCATCGGCACGAGCGGCGTGCTCTGATCAGCCGACGAGACACTGATGACCTGGCCGAGCGGAACACCGAGAGCCCTGGCGAACTGGGCGGCCTTGGCGTGTGCGTCCTGGATGGCGTTCGTGCGCGCGCTGGCCAGGAGGGAGCCGTCATCAGCGAGGTTCAGGGAGACGTTGTCGACCGTCGTCGCGTTCCCGCCGGCGTGCACCGCTGCCTCGATCTGGCTGCCTGCCACGCTGAGGTTGTTGAGCGTGGCGGTCAGCGACTCGCTGACGCCGTAGCCCACAGGCACCTGCGAGGTGCCCTGGTAGTTGGGGTAGACGGACAGGCCAGACGTCTGGATATCGGCTGCTGCCACGCCACGCTGGCGAAGCGCCGCGGTCACGCTGGTGACGGCCTGGTTCGCCTGGGCCAGCGCCGAGCTGACGGAAGCACCGTTGACCTGGACGCCCATCGACAGCATGAGCTGGTTCGGCGTTCCGGTCACGGTGCCGGTGCCGGTGACGGTGATACGAGCCGGGTCGGTTTTCGTCGCGGTCGTGGCCGCGGCCTGGGCGGTCGAGCCGCCGCTGCTAACCGCGCCGATACTGAAGGCGCCCACGAGGAGCGCAGCGGACGCGACGCCGATCGCGGCGGCGCGGTAGCCGGGATTGATGGTGATGGCCATGACGAGGGCTCCTGCTCCGCGGGGACGGTGTGTTGTCCCTGCGACGCAGCCGGCGCGCTGGCGGTTCCGTCAGAATTCCAGCCAGCTGCCGATCTGCCCGGCGGTCCGCCGGGTCTGAGCCGCAACCGCGCACGCGCGCGTCGCGGCGGCCAGATCCTCGATGGCGAGACCGAGCGACTCGAAGACCGTTATCTCCGCCGCTGTCGCACGACCAGTCGCGGCTCCCGCGAGGATCTCACCGAGCTCCGCACGGATCCGGTCGGGACCGACGGCACCCTCGGCAGCCGCCAGCACGTAGTCGCCCGACTCTGTCAACACGGACTCGCGACGGTCGGCGAACAACGCCGCTCCAGCCATAGTGGCCGTGTCGAGCTCACGCATGGTGGGCAGGCACGCGCCGACGGCGTTGATGTGCGCGCCCGGCTCGAGCCAGTCGCGCTCAAGCACTGGCACGGCCGAACTCGTCGCCGTCACCACGATCCCGGCCCCGGCCACCGCCTCACGCGCGGTATCGCAGGCTTGGACGGTCACGGTGGTCCGACCCGCCAGGCCAGCGGCGAAATCAGCCGCACGGGCCGGATCGCGGCCCGCTACCCGGATCGCCGTCAGCGGCCGCGCGGCATCCAATGCGATTACGTGCGCCCGCGCTTGCACTCCGGTTCCGATGACGGCGAGCTCAGTCGCCTCGGTTCTGGCCAGCAGTTCGGTTGCGACCACGGACACGGCCGCGGTCCGTATCTCGGTCACGGCGGACGCGTTCAGCAGTGCGACCGGTTCCCCGGTGTCTCCTCTCGAGAGCAAGACGACGCCCTGGTGCGTGTCGAGGCCTACGTCCGGGTTCGACGGTGTGACGCAGATCGCCTTGAGTCCATAGCTGGCACCGGCGTTGTCACCGGCGGAGCCGGCCAGATACGACGGCATCAGCGCCACGAGGCCGGCGGCACCCGCCGGCTTGGTCACCGTGCGCAGCGGCATCTGCGCCCGGCCCGTGGCGAGCGCGAGCAGCGCCTCGCGCATGGCGTCGGCGCAGTCGCGCGTAGCTGAGCGCAGCGCGCACGTCGCTGGCGGACAGGACGAGAAGTTCGGTCGACACGTAGCAGGCCTGGTCAGGATGTGGCGGTGGTGCCGGTGGCGGTGGTGCCGGTTACGGTGGCAAGGATCTGGTTGACGACGGTCTGAATCTCCTGCTGACGACCGGGCATGTCCCTGCTGGCGAAATTGTCGAGTATGGCAAGGACACTGTCCTGCTTTCGCAGGATCTGAAGTTGCTGCGTCGCCATCGTGTGCAGGGCGATCAGCGTCTCATGATCGGCGATCGCGCGCTTGTCGCTCGCCGCCTGAGCCCTGTTGGCGCTGACCTGAAGCGAGATCATGATCGATAGCTGAGGCAGGTTAAGTATGGTCAGCAGCAGCGGCCACGGCACCGGGTCGAAGCGGAAGGCCTCCCCGAGGATCAGCCAGACGATGATGCCGATCGTGATCGCGAGGAACACGTACATGGAGCCGCAGAAGCGGTTGACGCCGTCCGCGATCTTGTCGAGCACGCTACTGCCACGGACGTGATCCGACAGCACGAGTTTGGGATGGAACTGCTCGGGCGCCTGCTTGATCTCCTGTGCCTTCTCGTGCAGGTGCTGTAGTTCATGGCTGATGTCGCGCAGCGCCGCGCCGTCGGTTGCTGGCTTGCTGTAATGGACGCTGACCGGCTGGGCGGCAGCGACGTTCTCCTGGACAGCTGTCATCGTTAGCCTCCGTAGTGCCGCCAGGCTGGATGCAGGCCAGCCAGGGGTGACTGATCAGGCACAACTTAGCGCGAACTACCCCGTCCGGGCCGACGTCACGGAGCTAAGGTCGAGGGCGTGACCGACCCCATCATCGTCAACGGCCATCAGTTCGAGCTGACCCCCCGGCCCGGGCAGACGCTGCTCGACTGGCTGCGCGCTGATCTCGGCGTTGCGGGGCCGAAGCTCGGCTGCGGGGAGGGTGCCTGCGGCGCGTGCACCGTTCTGGTCGGGAGCCGGCCAGTACAAGCGTGTCAGGTGGAAGCCGCCGGGGTCGCGGGTCAGCGGATCACGACGGTCGAGGGGCTGGCCGAGGACGGTGTCTTCCACCCGGTGCAGCAGGCATGGCTGGAAACCGGCGCCATGCAGTGCGGTTACTGCACGCCGGGCTGGCTAACCGGCACGGCTGCGCTGCTCGCGCGAGCTCCGCATCCAGACGATGCGAGGATCGACGCCGAGCTTGCCGGCCACGTCTGCCGCTGTTGCGCGTATCCGAGGATCCGGCGAGCCATCCACCGGGCCGCGGAGCTGATGGAAGAGCCGGAGTCGCTCGAGCCGGTACCGCCTGTCACGCCAGCTGCTGCGAGCCTCGCCCCGCCGGAGCCGTGGGACCTGGCACGCGCGCGACCGCAGTCGTTTGCCGAAACGATGGCTGATGGTCTGCTGACGGTCGTCGCCGACGATGTCGACGGCGAGCCAGGCTTCAACGGGCCTGACGACGCGTGGGTCCACGTGGGCGCCGACGGCTCGATCACGGCGTTCACGGGCAAGGTCGAGGCTGGCCAGGGCACGCGGACAGCGCTCGCGCTGCTGGTGGCAGAGGAGTTGGCGGTTCCGCCTGCGCACGTGCGGCTGGCAATGGCAGACACCGACGTATCGCCGTTCGATCTCGGTACGTTCGGCAGCCGCGGCATGCCACACGCGAGCCCGCCACTGCGAACCGCCGCGGCCGCGGCCCTCCGGCTGCTGACCGAGACGGCCGCCGAGCGGTTCGGCCTGTCGCCGGCCGACCTGACCGCAGGAGACGGCATGATCGCTGGCCCGGATGGCGCACCGAGTGCCAGCTACGCCGACCTCGTCGCCGGACAGCGCCGAGTTGAGCGCGTGCCCGCCGACGCACCGGTAACGCCCGCCAGCGCCTGGCGGTACAGCGCGGGGAAGCCCGCCCGCGCGGTCGGGGCGAGCACGGTCGTCACCGGCGGCAAGGTCTTCCCGTCCGACCTGCGGATCGCTGGGATGCTGCACGGGCGTGTGCTGCATCCACCGGCCGCCGGGGTCACGCTGCGGCACGCGGACACCGCAGCGCGCCACCGCGATACAGGGCGTCGCTGTAGTCAGCCTGGACGCCTTCACCGGCATCGTCGCCCCGGACGAGCCGACGGCCCGGGCGGCACTCGAAGCGATCGATGCGGACTGGACGGAGCCCGAGACGACGCCTGGTCCGGCGGATCTGGCGACCTATCTGCGGACGCATCTTGTTCCCGGTGAGGGCTCGGGCGGCACCGTCGATTCCACGACCGGGGATCCCGACGCCGCGCTCAGCGCCGGCGCCGTGCGGCTCGCGGCGACGTACCAGGCCGCTTATGTGGCTCACGTTCCGCTCGAGCCGAGGTCGGCGCTGGCGCGCTGGGATGGCGACCATCTGACCGTGTGGACCGCCACGTCGACCCCGTTCCGGGCCCGCAAGGAGCTCGCCGCTGAGCTCGACGTCAACGAGGCCAAGGTCCACGTCATCGTGCCGGACTTCGGCGGCGGTTTCGGCGGCAAGCACGGCTCAGTCGTGGCGCTCGAGGCAGCGCGACTCGCCCGGGCGACCGGACGGCCGGTGAAGGTGCAGTGGAGCCGGGAAGACGAATTCCGGGCCGCCTATCTACGCCCTGCGGCCGTCATCGACGTCGCGAGCAGCGCCGATACCGGCGGTGACGTGCTCGCCTGGTCGTTCACCAACATCAACTCCGGCTCCGCGGGCCTCACAACTCCGTACCGGGTGCCGCACCAGGCGCTGCGCTACCAGCCCGCGGCGTCACCGCTGCCGAAGGGCTCCTACCGCGCCCTCGCCGCTACCGCCAACAACTTCGCCCGCGAGTCGCATATGGACGAGCTGGCCGACGCTCTCGGCATGGATCCCATCGCGTTCCGGCACCGGAACCTGGACGACAAGCGCCTCGCTGCCGTCCTCGACGCCGCAGCGGCTGCGATCGGCTGGCCTGAGGATGCCGCAGCGGGTGCCGAGCCCCAGCCCGGTTGGACCGGGACGGGCATCGCGCTTGGGTTCGAGAAGGGTGGCCGGGTGGCCACGGCCGCTCGCGTGCAGATCGCCCAAGACGGGACGCTGACGATCCGCAGCCTGGTCACCGCCGTCGACTGCGGTGCGATCGTGCATCCTGACGGCCTGATCAATCAGGTCGAGGGCGCTGTCGCCATGGGCCTCGGCCCGGCCCTATTCGAGCAGATCGACTTCGCTGGCGGCCGCATACTCAACGCCTCCATGACCGATTATCGCGTGCCGAGGCTCGGCGACGTGCCGGCTGACGTGCGCGTCGTGCTCCTCGACCAGCCCGGACCAGCCCTCGGCTGGCGGCGGCGAGGCCCCGATCATCGCCGTCGCGCCGGCGATCGCAAATGCGATCTTCCGTGCATGCGGCGTCCGGCTGCGTTCTATGCCGCTAGTTCCCGGCGGACGAGTGCCCGTGCGCCGGTGATCCCCGTCACGCGCCGGTTGCTGGCTTCGTCGCCTGGATGATGGCCGAATGCAGGCCGTCAGCCGCCTGACTGGTGCTGGTTACGGTCACAGCGGAGAAACCCTCCGCAATCAGCAGACGCTGATACTCCGCCTGCGTCAGCGTGCCAGCCAGACAGCCGACCTTCACTTCGGCGCGGCCGAGTTGGGCTGGCTCGGTGTCGTCATCGGCGGTTACGTCACTGATGCCTAGGCGTCCGCCGGGCTTGAGCACGCGGAATGCCTCGGCGAGGACGCGAGCTTTATCGCCGGACAGGTTGATCACGCAGTTGGAGATGACGACATCGACGTGGTCATCGGGCAGCGGGATGTTCTCGATGTGACCTCGCAGGAACCGGGCATTGGTTATGCCTGCCTGGTCCGCGTTGGCGCGGGCGAGAGTGAGCATGTCGTTGCTCGCGTCCAGGCCGTAGGCGATGCCGCTCGGTGCGACTCTGCGGGCTGAGAGCAGTACGTCGAGGCCGCCGCCGGAGCCGAGATCGAGGACGGTCTCGCCGGGCTGGAGTTCCGCGACCGTGAGCGGGTTGCCGCAGCCCAGGCTGGCCCGGAATGCGGCTTCGGGGGCCTGGCTGCGGTCGTCATAAGCAGCAGCGCCGAAGCAGCCGTCGTCGACGGTGCCGGGATCGCCGTCGCTGATGATTTCACCGCTGAGCGCAGCACGTGCGAGTTGGGAGTACCTGCTGATAATCGGGTCCTCGGTGTCCTCGGCTGTCACGTTGTCCGCCTATGCCGATGCCGTTGACATCGGTGGCTCGGGCGCAGGCTTGCCCATGACGATGTCTGCGGCGGTAGGGAAGCAGCTGACGCATGCCTCGTTGATTCGGTAGTAGGTGGCCGTGCCGCGGTGGTCGGCCAGCAGGAACCTGACGTCAGCCAGCACCTTGAGGTGGGCCGACACTGTGGACTGGCCGACATCGACCGCTGCGACGATTTGGCCCACGCTCATGGGCGTGCCGCGGCGGGCCAGGAGGGACACGATCTGGATCCGGGTCGGATCGGCGAGCGCCTTGAACCAGCCGGCGTACTCGGCGGCGGTCTCGCGGTCCAGTGGGTGTTCCTCGGAACCGTTCATATCGCGCGGCTCGACGCCGAGTGCTCAACGACACCTGCATACGCGGGGCGACTCGAAACTGCGGCAACCGCTACCCAGCCAAGAATGAGATTGCAGGCGGTCGCCACAAACCGGTGCGCCGCGCTCCAGGCTCGCTTATTCATCGTTAATCGACGATAAACGATGAAGGCAAGGTTGACAAGTCTGGTGCAACCAGGCGGAGAGCGTCAGTCGCTCGAAGGCGCGTGGGCGATCAGGGCAGCGATGCTGGCGAGCGCCGCGGGCCTGATCCGGTAGTAGGCCCAGACGCCGCGCTTCTCACGGTCCACCAGCCCGGCGTCGTGCAGAACCTTCAGATGGTGGCTGATCGTGGGCTGCGACAGCTCGAAGGCGTCATTAAGGTCGCACACGCAGGCTTCGCCGCCGGCATGCGACGCGACGAGGGATAGCAGCCGCAGCCGTACCGGGTCGGCGAGGGCCTTGAGCAGCGGCGCGATCTGGTCAGCCTGGGCCTGGGACAGCGGCTGAGACGTGAGGGGCGGGCAGCACGCCACGGTGTCAGCGGGATCCAGGACGATCAGAGACTTCGACATGCGTCTATATTGACAGACGCCTATGTGTTGTGGCAAGCTCACGGCCAGGAGACATAGACAGTCATCAATATCTGTGGAGGTTCCCATGACGGGTCGTATTCAGCTCGCGATCAACGTGGACGACCTGGAGGAGTCCATCAGCTTCTACGGCAAGCTGTTCGGGACCGAGCCAGCGAAGATCCGACCCGGCTACGCGAACTTCGCGATCGCCGACCCGCCGCTCAAGCTGATCCTGATGGAGAACCCCGGCCAGGGCGGCAGCCTCAACCACCTAGGCGTCGAGGTCGCCGACACCGAAGCCGTGGACGCCGAGCAGCGCCGGCTCGCTGGAGGTCGGCCTCGCCTCGATCGATGAGCGCGACACCACCTGCTGCTATGCCCGGCAGGACAAGTTCTGGGTTGAGGGCACCCCGGACGGCGAGCGGTGGGAGATCTACACCGTTCTGGAGGACAGCCAGACGTTCTGGGGCGAGGACGCCGGCCAGGGGTGGGCGGCCGTTGAGGCCTCCCTCGATGCGGGTTCATCCGCGGCCTCAACCTCAGCCCCGGCGCAGTGCTGCGGTGCGCAGGCTGGCGACCAGTCAGCGTCAGCAGGTGCTTGCTGCGGCTGACCTCGCACAGCGCGCGGCCTCCGGGAACGTGGACCCTGGCGGCCGCGCGGATTTCTCACAGCCTGTACGCCCGCGCTCCCGGGAGGACGGCTAGGTGACCGGGACGGACAGCAGTCCCGCCATCCGCTCCAGCGCAGCGGGGACCAGCCGGTAGTAGACCCAGGTGCCGCGCCGCTCGCTGTCGATCAGCCCCGCCTCGCGCAGCACCTTCAGGTGATGGCTGATGGTGGGCTGACTCAGGTCGAACGCGCTGGTGAGGTCGCAGACGCAGACCTCGCCGCCTTCGCGAGCGCCGATCAGCGACATTAGCCGGAGCCGGACTGGGTCGCCGAGCGCCTTGAACACCCGGGCCAGTCCAGCCGCCGATGCCTCGTCGATCGGCTCGCCGACCAGGGCGGGCTGCGCGCAAGCGTCCGCGCCGAGCCACGCTGACAATCGGGAGCTCACTCGGCCCAGCTGGATTGACATGCTTCTATGTTGACGGTGATCGATGCAGGCTGGCAAGCTGGAGACTGGATCGATTGTTGTCGATGCAGGCCTGGGAGTACTGGGGTGAGCGAGGTTGCGCTGTGGCGACGGCTGACTGCCGAGTTCCTGGGCAGCGCCTTCCTGGCCGCGCTCGTCATCGGCTCCGGGATCGCTGCCCAGCGGCTGTCGCCCGGTGACACCGGCCTTGAGCTACTGGAGAATGCCGCCGCGACCGCAGCTGGGCTGTTCGCGATCATCCTGATGTTCGGCCCTGTCTCCGGCGGTCACTTCAACCCGGTCGTGTCGTTCGTCGACGCGGCCTTCCGCGGCATCTCATGGCGTGACGCCGCCGCCTACCTGCCCGCGCAAGTTGCCGGATGTATCGTCGGCGCGATCGTCGCCAACCTGATGTTCGCCCTGCCGGCGGTGAGCATCTCGGCCAAGCATCGGGCCTCCGCTGGCGCATTTCCTCTCCGAGGTCGTCGCGACACTCGGGCTCATCCTGGTGATCTTCGCCCTCGCTCGCTCGGGCAGGAGCCGGGTCACTCCCGCAGCCGTCGGCGCCTACATCGGCGCGGCGTACTTCTTCACCTCGTCGGCCAGCTTCGCCAACCCGGCGATCACCATCGGCCGGATGTTCTCGAACACCTTCGCCGGCATCGCCCCATCGTCCGCTCCGGTCTTCATCGCGGCCCAGGTCGTCGGCGGCATCCTCGCGATCGGGCTCGTCCGGCTTCTCTATCCGGGCATGACTCCGGCCGAGGCCGCCGACGTCACCGTGCCTCACGATCACTCTGGCAACGCCCAGCAACCACGCAGCAATGCACCAAGCGACGGCACGGCCCATGCTGTCGGCCGGCCGAGCGGCCCGGCCCACGGCTAACGACACGACGGAGCCAGCAAATGCATCTGGTCATGATCGGCGGCAGCGATGCGGGAATCAGCGCCGCCTTGCGCGCCCGGGAGCTTGACCCTTCCGCCGAGGTCACCGTGGTCGTTGCTGACGCCTACCCGAACTTCTCCATCTGCGGCATCCCGTACTACGTCTCCGGCGAGGTTACCCACTGGCGGAACCTCGCTCACCGGACCGTCGCCGATCTTGAGGCGACCGGGATGGCCCTGCGGCTGAATACCACAGCCCGGCGTATCGACGTCGACGGGCGCAAGCTCCAGGTCGCCGGCCCGATGGCCAGGACGAGCTGATCTCCTACGACAAGCTAGTCATCGGCACCGGTGCGATCCCGGTCCGGCCCCCGATCGCCGGCCTGACCGGACCCGACGCCCTCGGACCCGATGACGGCATGCACGTCCTGCACACCATGGGCGACACGTTCGCTGTCATGCGCACGCTCGAGGAAACCTCGGCGGCCAGCGCCGTCATCATCGGCGCTGGCTATGTCGGCCTGGAGATGGCCGACGCCCTGATCGGCCGCGGCCTGGCCGTCACCCAGGTCGAGCAGCTACCCGAAGTACTGGCGACCGTCGACGCCGAGCTCGGCGCGCTGGTCCATGACGAGCTAGCGGCACGAGGGGTCGAGGTTCTGACCCGTACCACGGCCCGTCAGATCAGCAAGGCTCCCGACGGGCACGCAGCGACAACTGCACGTCAAGGCGCAGACCGCTGATGGTGAGACCGTCGAGCGGACCGCAGACCTGGTCCTGGTTGTCACCGGTGTCCGTCCCGACACCGAGCTCGCCGCGACGGCAGGTGCGCGTCTCGGCATCCGCGGCGCGATCCAGGTCGATACCGCCATGCAGACTGGCCTGCCCGATGTTCTTGCCGCGGGCGACTGCGTCGTCACCCATCACCGGCTGCTCGGTGAGACCTACCTCCCGCTCGGTACCACGGCGCACAAGCAAGGCAGGATCGCCGGCGAGAACGCGCTCGGCGGCGACCGGCAGTTCGCTGGCAGCCTCGGAACCCAGGTCGTCAAAATCTTCGACCAGGCCGCGGCCCGCACCGGGCTCCGCCACGACGAGGCAGCTGCGGCCGGATTCGACCCCATCACCGTCCAGTCGGAGGCCGACGATCACAAGGCCTACTACCCCGGAAGCCACCGCATCACGATGCGCGTCACCGGCGACCGGGCATCAGGGCGGCTGCTTGGCATGCAGCTCTTCGGTCATAAGCACGCCGAGATCGCCAAGCGGATCGACATCGCCGCAACAGCCATCTTCAACAACATGACGGTCGAGGACATGAGCGACCTCGACCTGTCGTACACACCGCCGCTGGGCAGCCCGTGGGAAGCAGTCCAGATGGGCACCCAGGCCTGGGACCGGGAGGTCCGGCACCTCTGATTGAGCCGCCAGATGAGTACTGGACGGCTCCGGCCGCGCGCCCTCGGCGCTAGGGACGGCGGCTGGACGACCTACCTGATCAGCAGCGCCGAGGCGAGGACGCGGTCGCCTTCCACGAGCCACAGCGTGGTCCGGTCCGCGTCGCGACCGGTGATCAGCCGCGGCAGGCAGCCCGGCATGATGGCTCGCTGATACTCGACCTCGGCCACTGAGGGGAGCCAGTCGGTGGCGGCCAGTTCGTCCTCCACGACCTCCCAGTGCACAGCGTTGTTCACGTGCCCGGCCGTGTCGAAATCCGCAGCTCGCAGCGGCCAGTCACGCGGCGGCGCGCTGCCACCGGCTGCCCCGGTCTCGGCAGATGCAGAACTGTCGGGTCGCGGATGCGAGAGACGGACGGACGCCACCCGCCCGGCGGCTGACGGCCCGTAGATCGCGGTGAAGTCAGCCGAGAGGGGCACCGGTCGGCCGTCGGCGTGGCCGACCGCTGCCCAGACCGCCGTGGCCTGAGCGAGCGGACGGCCAGCAGCGCTGGCCAGCGTCGTCGTGCGCTCCGCCCATCGTGGACCGGTGCCCGAGCAGAACGTCCGGAGCGTCACGCGCTCGGCCATGGCGGGCAGCGCGGTGATCCGCAGCTCACACCGGCGGACGAGCCAAACCACGGGCTCGGCGAGGCCAGAATCCGCAACGTCCTCCTCGGCGACAGTTTGCAGATACCGGGCCAGGGCGTCGAGCCTGAGCCGACCCGAAGGCGCGACGTCGGTGCTGCGGACGATCCGGCGGGCGGCGTAGACGCGGCCGGCTTCGGGCTCGGTCCGGAACGCGGGGAGGGTCGAGTCCATGGCGGCATTCTTCCGGACGCCCGCTCCGCCCGGTCTCGTGGCCGCCCGGGGGAAATCGGCCCACAGCCGCATCACCCCGCCCGGTGCGGTAAGAAAGAGGCCATGAAACCCGCCGAGCTCCAGCTCCTCACCTCGATCGAGGATCGCCACTGGTGGTACAAGGAGCGCCGAGCCATCCTCGCGCGCGAGCTCCGCAGGCTCCCGGTCGCGGGCCAGGCCCTCGATATCGGTGCGGCCGGCGGCGGCAATACCCGCGTGCTTCAGGACCACGGCTGGCGCGCGTTGGCGCTGGAGTACTCCGACTCGGTCGCGGATGTCGCCAAGGCGCGCGGGATCAGCGCGATCCGAGCCGACGCCAGGGACCTTCCGCTGAGGTCGGGGACGTGCGGTCTCGTGACCGCGTTCGACATCCTCGAGCACATCGAGGAGGACTACCTCGCGACCGCCGAGATCTTCCGGGTGCTGGAGCCGGGCGGCACAGTCCTGATCGCGGTGCCCTGCGATATGTCGCTGTGGTCAGCCCACGACGACGCGGTCGGTCACGTTCGCCGCTACACCCGGCCGGAACTGATCAACGTAGTCCAGAAGGCCGGCCTCACCGTCGATGCGGTCTGGAGCTGGAATGTGCTGCTGCGACCGCTAGTGGCCCTGCGCCGGAAAAAGTCGACCGGCAGCGATCTTGACGACGTACAGCCGCTGATCAACGCCGCCCTCACGACGATCATCAGGACCGAGCGCTACCTGCCGGTGAGATCGCTACCAGGCGTTTCGTTGTTCCTGCGCGCGCACCGCCCGTAACGGCGAAGCCTTCGGTGCTGAGCGCCTATCGCTTCCGCGCGATCCAGACCTCCTCGCTCGGCCAGCTGCGCGCCCATTCCAGCGTGGCGAGCGGGTGCGATGGCTTAGCGCCAGGTGATGGCTGGAGCTCGACGAGATCCTCGACTTCCAGGCCACATCGGCGTAGCAGCCTGATCATGTCGCCGTGGCCGAGGTGGAATTCAACCGAGCCGTCGTCGGGCCAGTCGAATCTGTGCATCCCGAAGTACGGCCGCCGCAGGTGCTCGGTGGCGGGCTGCCCGTCCTCGTCGGGAATCGTGAGCATCAGCAGAACAGAATTGACCAGGAATATCAGCCGACCCTCGGGTCGGAGCACGCGCGCGGCCTCCGGGATCCACGCGTACGGATCACACCAGATGCTGGCGCCGTACTCGGAGATCGCCAGGTCGAATGCACCGCTCGCCAGCGGCACCATCTCGGCGCTGGCCTGCACGAGCGGGAACCGGAGACCGAACTGGTCCTGAAGTCGACGGGCGGTCGCGAGCTGGGCGGCAGAGTTGTCCAGTCCCACGGGCCTGGCGCCACGGCGGGCCAGCCACGCCGAGACGTAGCCGGTGCCGCAGCCAAGCTCGACGGTATCCAGTCCGGCGAGGTTTGCGGGCAGCAGCCGCACGTCGGTTTCTGGTATCCCCCAGATTCCCCAGCTGGGCTCGTCAGTCGACCAGCTCCGCAGGCCGGCCCTCGCGTAATCGGTCGCCCATACATCCCATGCCGCCCGGTTGCGCAGCACGTGCTCAGGGGTCATTGGCGCGGGCATCGCGGGTTCTGGAGTTACGGGCACGGGGGTTAGCGTGCTGTGGCGGGTCGCACGCCGTCAATGACATATCGCCGGCCGCGCCAGCCAATAGTTCCACGGTAGGCTGCGGGCGAGCCAGTCACTGGCCCGCGCCGAGGCAGCTGCTGGAGGTTGCATGCCGAGCCCAGAGTCCACCGCAGTTCGCAGCGCGCTGAGCGTTATCGGAGCCGTCGAGCCCGACGTGGCCACCGCGATCACGGCCGAGCTTGCTGCCCAGCGAGGCTCGCTGAAGCTGATCGCCAGTGAGAACTACGCCTCCATGGCCGTGCTCCTGGCGATGGGGAACTGGCTGAGTGACAAGTACGCGGAGGGCACGATCGGCCACCGGTTCTACGCCGGCTGCGCCCAGGTGGACCGCGTTGAGGAGATCGCCGCCATGCACGCGCGCGAGCTTTTCGGCGCGCAGCACGCGTACGTGCAGCCGCACTCGGGGATCGACGCCAACCTGGTGGCGTACTGGGCGATCCTCGCCCACCGGGTCGAGACACCCGCTCTCGAGCGGGCTGCGGCCCGGCACGTCAATGACCTAACCTCCGAGGACTGGGAGGACCTTCGCCAGCAGCTGGGCAACCAGCGAATGCTCGGCATGTCGCTGGAGGCAGGGGGCCACCTGACGCACGGGTTCCGGCCGAACATTTCCGGCAAGATGTTCAACCAGCGCACCTACGGAACCGACCCGGTCACCGGGATGCTGGACTACGCGGCGCTACGCAAGATCGCCTTGGAATTCAAGCCGCTCGTGCTCGTCGCCGGTTATTCCGCTTATCCGCGCCGGATCAACTTCGCCACTATGCGCGAGATCGCCGACGAGGTCGGCGCGACTCTGCTGGTCGACATGGCGCACTTCGCCGGCCTCGTCGCCGGCAAGGTGCTGACCGGCGAATTCGACCCCGTTCCGTACGCCCATATCGTCACCACGACAACCCACAAGACGCTGCGCGGGCCCCGCGGCGGGATGGTGCTCTGCCAGCAGGAGTACGCCGACGCCGTCGACCGCGGCTGCCCGATGGTGCTTGGCGGTCCGCTGGCGCACATCATCGCCGCCAAGGCGGTCGCGCTGGCCGAGGCGCGGCAGCCAGCGTTCCGTGAATACGCGCAGCAGGTCGTCGACAACGCCAGCGCGCTCGCGGCCGGGCTGCTGAACCGCGGCGCGCGGCTGGTCAGTGGTGGCACCGACAACCACCTGATCCTGGTAGACGTGAGCAGCTACGGGCTAACCGGACGTCAGGCGGAGAGCGCGCTGCTGGATTGCGGCATCGTGACCAACCGCAACGCCATCCCGCACGATCCGAACGGCGCCTGGTATACCTCCGGGGTCAGGCTCGGCACCCCGGCACTTACGACGCGTGGTCTCGGCACCGGTGAGATGGATCAGATCGCCGGGCTGATCCACGCGGTACTCAGCGCGACGCGTCCAGGTACCACCGCTGCCGGAGCGCCGTCAAAGGCGTCCTACCAGCTCGAACCCGGCCTCAGCGGACGGATCCAGCAGCAGGCCGATGACTTGCTTGCTGACTTCCCGCTGTACCCGAGCGTCGACTTGGGCTGACCGCTCGGCACGCGCGCTCGGCGCCGCCAGTTACCCGAATCGGCCGTGAACGTAGTCGGCGGTGCGCGGGTCCTGCGGCTCATTGAACATCGCCTCGGTGGAACCGTGCTCGACGATGTAGCCGGGGCTGCCCAGCTCGGCGAGGAAGAACGCGCACTGGTCGGAGACCCGCTGGGCCTGCTGCATGTTGTGGGTAACGATCACGATCGTGACTTCACGCACCAGGTCGGCCATGGTCTCTTCGATCACGCGAGTCGACGTCGGGTCCAAGGCCGAGCAGGGCTCGTCCATCAGCAGCACTCTCGGCCGGACGGCCAGCGAACGGGCGATGCACAGGCGCTGCTGCTGCCCGCCGGATAGTGCGCCACCAGGCTGGCGGAGCCGGTCAGCAACCTCGCGCCAGAGCCCAGCCTTGGTGAGGCACTCCTGCACCAGGTCATCCTTCTGGGAGCGGCTGGCCTTGACGCCGGTGAGCTTCAGGCCCGCCACGACGTTGTCATAGATGCTCATGGCCGGGAAACGGGTTCGGCTTCTGGAACACCATGCCGATCTGGCGGCGCGCTTCGGTCAGGCGCTCGGACGGGTCGTAGATGTCGACGCCGTCGAGTAGTACCTCCCCGGCCAGCGCTGCGCCCGGCACCAGCTGGTGCATCCGGTTGAGAATCCGCAGGAACGTTGACTTGCCGCAGCCTGACGGACCGATCAGCGCGGTCACCTCGCCCGCCCGCATCGTGAGCGAGACGTGCTCGAGCACCATGTGGTCGCCGAACCACGCCGTGATGTCGCGCGCGTCCAGCTCGGCCAGCGGCAGATTGTCGGGGAACGGCCCGCCGCCCGAGGCTTGCGTCGGGATGTCAGCCGATCCGTTCCCGCGCATCCAGCCATCCCATGGCAGGACTGACGCCTTCCCGCCACCCGACCGGATGGCGGTTGCCTCGTACTCTGGCTGATCGGTCACGGTATGTAGATCCTTGTCCGGTCGCGGCGAGGGCGACGACAGTTGCGACATCGGGGTCATCTGCGGGCGGTCACATCAGGTTGGGCAGCAGCCGGGCAATCTGGTCGGCGACTTCGAGACCAAAGTAGCCGAGGACGGGGCACCGCGACGATCCACGTCTGCCAGCGGCCCCATCGGGATCCGACCCAGCTAACCCCGGCGGCAGCCAGCACTAGGCCCTGGCCCCACAGCACCAGCGGCACCCACGCGATCGAATCGGTGCCAAACACAAGTTCGCTGGAGCCGATGTCGGAGCTGGTGACCACCATCGTGGGAGCGGGCTTGGGTGGCCCGATGGTGTTCGCATCGACGCGCAGCACCCCGGTCGGCGCGAACGGCGGCCCGTCGGCCGTCACCAGGACCAACCGGCCCGCCCCGGGTGTTAGCGGCGGGACCACATCGCCGGCCCGCCGCACGTCAAGCACCCGGTACCTGGTTACGCCCTGCCCAGTCGTAACCGTGAACACCTGGCCGGGATTGAGACTGGACAAACTCGCGAACGGCCCGCCGTAAGCCGTCCGGCGGCCGAAGATTTCGCTGTACCCAACCTGGCCGGGGAGTTGCGTGTCACGCAGGTGGCCCGGACCGCCTTCGAGTACCTCACTGCTCGTGCCCTCGAGCACCACGGCGTTGAGGCCGATCTCCGGGATAGATAGCACGGCGACGGGCGTGCCGGATGCGAGCAGCTTCTGCTGACCCGACGTGTCCGTTTCAGTTGGTCCGGTGGGCGCTGTCGCCTGCCCGAGCTCGGCGCGGAAGTTCGCGTAGGCGTCGTGCTGGACCCGGTCGTAGTACAGGCGCGATCCGAACGCGATCCACACGCCGAAACCGAGCAGCGCGGCCCCGAGGATCAAGGTCGCGGTTGAGATGACAAGCCGCGATGCCGCGGCACGGCCGCCGGGCGCCTGCGGCTGCCCGGGCGATTGCGGTGTGCCCAGGGAGCCGGCACCGCCGCGCGGGGCGCTTGACGCCCCCGGCGGCGGCGATTGCAGGACCGTCATGCCGGCTGCTGTGGCTCGGCCGCGGCGCCCTTGTTACCGAGCAACCGCCGCTCGGTCTCGACCCGGGCGGACGCGGCCGCCGCATCGAGCTTGGAGCGGAGCCGGCGCTGCTGCCACCCGCGTCCGCGCCAGCCCGCCACGGCGGCAGCGATTAGCAAGATGATCAGCCCGATCAGCGACCAGGGCACCGCGAACAGCGACGCGGTCCCGGTCACGTACCCGGTAGGCAAGGCCAGCGCCGGCGCGCCCGTGGGAACTGCCGGGCTCAGGCGCACGTGCGCGGTCATCGGACCTAGCGGGTACAGGCCACGTGGTTGCGCAGTGAACCGGATCGAGTCACCGGGCAGGATCGTCGGCAGGTTCTTCAGCTGGACCTGGCTGGATATGCCAAGCGGACCCGTCACCGAGACGGCTTGCCTGCCAGCAAGGCGTATGTTGCCGGTGTTGTGGACCGTGTAGGAGACCGTGGCCGTGCCGCCAGCGAACGGGCTCAGCGGGCTATGGAAGCCGGTAGAAATCGACTCCACGGCCAGCCCCGAATGGAGCGGCCCTGTCACGCGCAGCTCGATCGGCACTGCGATCCGCTGGTCCTCCCGGACGATCTGTCCCTTGGAATTCACGCGGTTGAAGCTGACCGATGCGATCACTCCGCCGGTGTGGTCACCAGGTGTGGCGTGCCGCGGGACGGCCAGCTTGAACGTCTCGATGACCCCCTGGCCGCCGGGGATGATGATGGAGATTCGGCGGATGCCCTTGGGGAAGGTCACCCACGACCCGATGTCGCGCGGCGTCTGCGCCGCCGGCATCAGAATCAGCGCGTTAGCCGCCGTGGTACCCGTGGCGTCGGTCGCGTAGATCGAGAACGCCACACTCTGCGCGCTACGGTTGAGGACCGCCACGTGGTCCGTGATCGTCGATCCGGGCCGGATGTTCGTGTAGGAGAACTTCGAGCGGTAGTCCGGCTGAGTGGCACTGGCCGGAATGACCGACCAGGTGACCGTCCCGCCCGTGGTCTGCGCGGACCCGGTTCCTGCGGACGACTGGCCCTCAACGGACGACTGGGACGCGAGAGCCGCGGGCCCGCCGGCAACTACAACCGCAGCGACGGCGGCGAGCAAGAATCCGCTGGCACCGAGCAAGCCTGCAGTGCGGTGGGGGGCTGAGACGTTCATAAGAGGAGACCGTTCATTCCGAGGGCCCAAGGGGAGCCCGGACCTGTTGTGCGCTTGTTAGGTGACGCCGACATGGCGTCTGGGTTGGATGGCGCTGCACTCACGGCGGAGGGAGGAGCGACAGGCAGCCACCCTCGCTGCCCGCGCCCCTCCCCAGCCTGTGCCTGGGCCGGCTAACTCAGTCAGCCCATTGCCCCAGACCAACGGCGCTGCGTGCCGTTCGTCACGGGCCGGCCGTCACATAGGTGATTGTCAGGTTGCCGGCGTACGCCCCGGGCGGGGTCGACGACGGAATGTCCAGCAGCAGAGCGGCGGTCAGGATGTTCGTGCCGAACCCGTTGCCAGGCGTCGCCGAGGCGAGGGTCGCGGCGGTGCCAAGACCCGGGCCCGATGAACCGGTGTTCGCGCCGACCGGAGCCACTGCGCCGCCGATCGCCGCGGCGCCCACTGCAGACCCGACGAACGCCGGGGTCCACCCGAGCGAGTTAGCCGGGATGGTGGCAGTGCCGCTGCCGGTGAAGGTGGATTCCTGTCCCGAGACTGACCAGCCCGGGAAGGTGTTCCGGGAGTCGCTCACGGTGACCTGGTTCAGGTTCCCGGTAGCGGTCTCGTCGGGCGTCGTCGATTGCGGGGTCAGCGTGACCGACCCGGTAGCCACCGTGACGCTGAGGGTTCCGGTCGCCGGCACGGTCACGTTGATCGACACCGGGTTGGTGCCGCCGGCCAGCAGCGAGCCGACCGCCTCAGCGAAAGTGCCGGTAGAACCGGAGTAGGCGGACGTGTTCGTCGGAACGAACACCGCCGACAGCGCCTCGTTGCCCGCGGACGAGAACGAGTCGGTCGTCGTGGCCACGCCGCTGGCGTTGACCGCCACCGGAGTGCCGATGTTGGTCCCGCCGACCTCGAACTGAACAGTGCCGGCCGGGTGCGTGCTGTCCGAGGCCACTTCGGTCGCGGTCAGCGTCACCGTGGCATTGACGGCCGCCGGGTTCGGCGACGCGGTCAGCGTCGTGGTCGTGGACGCAGGCCCAACCACCGTCCCGCTGCTCGAGTAGTTCGCCCCGGTGGAATCCAGCGTGACGAACGTCGACTGGACGTACTCGGGGGTGCCGACCGTATTGGCTGACGGGTAGCAGGCGACCGCCCACTCCACCGTCCCGCCGTTAGTGACGTTGCTCGAGCCCAGCAGCGCGCCAACATTACCGAGGAGGTTCAGGCTGAACGCCGCCGTCACCGCGTTATTGACCTGCGAGATGGAACTGGCGAAGCTGCCGTCGGTGTTGAACTCCGCCAGCTGGGCCGATCCGTTGAAGTTGGTCGGGCACGCGTCGGTCGTCGTCGCCGTGGGCTTCGTACCCACGGCGCCAGAAGCGGGACTCAGGACCAGGTGGCCTGGCTCGCTTCCGTTGGCCGCCAGCGCCGAGCCGGCGGTCGAAACCGCTGCCCCGGCCGCCAGGCCAACCACCCCGAGGATGACGGCCCCACGGCGAAGTCGCCCGGCCGTTCCCCATTTGAGTTTCCTGTTCATTGCAGGAGGGTTCTCCCTTTCTATTGGCGGGCACGCCGAGCGCGTACCCGCGGGTGGTTCGTCCCAGGTATGGGACGATGACCGGGTGCCTGCCCGGGCATTCCGGGTCCGGGCAGGCACCCAGTCGGCTTAGCTAGGCCCGCTGGTCGTCTGCTGGACGCGCAGGCTGCTAGCAGTCGAGCCGCACTGGTCAAAGGTCGATCCAGTGGTCGGCAGCGTCGCGAATCCGTACTGGGTGATCGTGAAGGCCGCCCGGCACAGCGAGCCCGAGGTCCCCGTGAGCAACGCGGAGAGCACCGAGTCGAAGTTGCCGTCGCTCGTGTTGACCACGCGGTCGTACTGCACGACGTTGAAAATCTCGCGGATGATCGGGAAACTGGCGTTCATCTTCGTGCCGCTGAACGGCGAAGTTGCGTTGACGTTGTGCAGCGCGCTGTCGTGCCGAACGTCCTGAACCAGGCCGTTCTTCATGGAGAGCCATTTGGCGATTGAGTTCGGCGCGTAACCGTTCGGGTCGCTGGCCACGGCGCTACCGTCGTGCTCCTCGACCGCTTCGCCAACGCCGGGCCCAGCAAGGATCGTGGGGTGGACGCAGGCTGGCAGGGACGTGGCTGAGAAACCAAGCGTCTTCGCCCAGAACTTCAGCGTTCCCGATCCCGACTGCGGGACGTACAGGTCGATCTGCTGCTGACCTGCCGCAGCGGTGCCTGGGTTGTAGGTGATGCCGCCCTCGCTGACCGTGGTGCAGCTGGCGTACAGGGCCTTGAGGTCGGCGATGGTGAAGTCGTCGGCCGTCGTGATGTTGGTGAGAGAAGGGGTGAAGGTTATCTGGCCGCCGGTGCAGCCGGTCGTGGTGCTCTCGCAGGCGATCGTCGTTGACACGTCTCCGGCCGACGTCGTCGGGCCGGTCGCGCCGGTCACCGCGTCAAGCGCGAACGGGATGTAGATGAGGTTGCCGGAGGTAGGGTCGAGGCTGCCCGCGCCTGTCGAGTTGATGCCGGGTGCGGACGACGACCGGGAGATGTCGATGCAGCCGTTTTGCGGCGCCACGGCATCCTGCGTCAGGCCGCCGCCCCCATTGGTGGAGGAAAAGTCGAGTGCGTTGAAGCCCTCGGTCGAGCCGTTCGGCCTGGTGAAGCTGCAGTTCGAAAACCCGGCCGTGGAGTTGGTGACCTTGGACGGCGTGATGATCTCCTGGGCGGCGGCGGTGACTGGGTTCACGGCGTCGTAAGAAGCCACGACGCCGTTGCTGACCACCTGCGCCCAGCCGTCCATGACGTTCTCGGTCGTGTCCGAGCCGACGGCCACGTAGTTCGTTGCCGGGTCAGCCGATGCCGGGGCCGCGGCTGCGAACGCGGCTCCGGCGCAACCCAGCGCGAGGGCTCCAACCACGGCCAGGCCCTTGAACCTGACCGTCTGCTGGCGAAGCCACCCGGACTTGCCAGTCCGGGTGTTGGGGGGTTTGGGGTTCATCTAGTCCCTTCCTCTGGTTGAGGACGTACCGGGTGCGGCACGCCCAGCCGTACTGCCCCTGACCGGCATCTGGCGCCGGCCAAGCTGTTGGTATTCGGGTGGTGTCGCGGCCGAGCCGCCTACGGCACCCCACGCGGCGGCGCTCATGTTCGCAGCCGCTTCAGCCAGCGGGCCAGGCTGGCAGAGCGGAGCAGCGTCCCGCTGGCCGCGCACGCCGCTCCGGCCATGATGACGACGATCAGCGCCCACCGGATCGCGCCGATCGGCTGTCGCCCGGTTCTAGTAGCTGCCAGCTGTGCCGAGGGCGGACTGATGCTGAGGCCCACCGTCGGCGTGGCGCTGCTCACCGCGGGGGCTAGCTGGCCCGACCCGCCGCTCGGGGTCGTGCTCGACGTCGCCGGAGCGGTTGTGCCAGAAGCGCTTCCGGCCGAGGTAGCGCCCGTCGCCGGGGAGGGCGACCCTGACGCCTTCGCGGCAGCGCGTAGCTTGGCCACGACGGCCATCGCCTGCGCCTTCAGGCTCGCCGTCAGCGGCAGGTAGCCGGGCGGCAGGTTGCCCGGCGCGACACCGGCCGTTTGTCCAGCTCCAGCCGCGTAGGCGATCAGGTTGGCATACGCGGTTAGGTCGGCGGCCGGTCGCGTCGTATCTACGGCCGCGTACGTGACCTGGGTCAGGGGATACCCGCCGGCGCCAGGATTTGCCGGGTTCACCTGGAGCAGGCCGGAGCTGTCGGGCTTGGCTGAGTCGAGCGCTGTCGTAAGGCTGGCGACGCTTGGTCCCACACAGTTCGCGCCAGAGTCGCTGCAGAGCTGTGCGTCGATCAGCCCGTACGCGGCGAGATCGCCAGTGTCGGAGATACCCCAGATGAAGATCTGCCCGAGGGGCTCCGCGCCGTTCTTCTGCCACCAGCCGGTCGTGCCGTCCGGGGCAACAGCGAGGTCGCTCCAATTGCCGGTCGTAGGATTGTTCGCGGTCAGGACCGACGACGCCGCCATGTCGTAGCTGTTGACGTACGGCAGCAGGTCCAGGGAGTGCCTGGATTCTTCCTTGCCGCTTGCAGACTGGCCGAGATCTAGGGTTCCGGTATATGCCCGCGGGAAGGAGTCGATCGGCGGCGCCGTGCCGAGCTTGAGTGCCGTATAGTCCGGGTCGGCCGTCACCGAGTTCGTCGTGTCGGTCGTGCCCTGGTTGAGCCACGCGCTGGCAGCCGAGTCGGCCTGGATCCACTGCCAGATCTGCTGATTCAGGGCCGAGTGGTCCTCGGTAATTAGTGGCGCCAGCGAGATGCCGGCCGAGTTGAACGGCAGCACCTCGGGATTGAGCTTCTCGAACTGCTGGTCGTTAGAGAGGTTCACCGGGTTGGACACCGACCACGAGGGCCCCGGGTTGTTGCCCTTGGCCGGATAGAAGTCTGGCAAGTCAAACCGGTACACCTGGGTAAGACCCTTGGCCAGCAGTTCCGGCGTAACCTTCACCGGCGTGCTGATGTAGCCGGTCGACTCGTTGATGTTGAAGCCGAAGCCGACGGCCGAGACCGCGACCGGAGCATAAAGCAGCGGCGGCAGGCTGACAGTCCCGCCGCTGCCACTGCTTCGCGCGGCCTCACTGCCGATCGGGATGGTGGTGAACGCCAGTCCAGCGGGGCTACCTGACAAGGCCAGCTGTTGCGTACTCGTCGCTTCCGGCACCGCGGAGTAGCCGTAGATCGTGTTGCACTTCGCGGCGTGGTTGAGCGCGAGCTGCCAGGACTGCACCGCCCTGGCGACAATCTGCGTGCCGACTGTCTGGACCTCCTGCGTGCCGATCGGGCAGAACACGCCGACGGGGGCATAACTGAGGTGGATCTGAATGCGCATCGCCCAGTTCGAGGCGCTCAGCGGCGAAGACCAGAGGAACCCACCTGGTCCAGCGCTCTGCTGGTCAATCTGGAAGCCATTGGGCTCAAACTGACCGCGAGGAACGATGACGAGCCAGCAATTCCTGGTCTGCCCGCTTGTCTCCTGCTCCCCGCAGCCGAGGCCTGGTGCCTCGGTGCCGGTCAGGGTCTCGAACTGCAACTGGCCGGTGCCATCGCTGGCGGTGACCGCCTCTTGCACCTCGTTGCTGGTGAACTCGTCGAAGTACTGGTCAGTTTGCTGCGCGCTGTAAGCCGGACTGCTCGGGTCGCTCACCGGCACGAACGGGATGGTGTACTGCTGCGGATCTCCGGGTGCGATATCGCTTGGACTTGCAGTACCCGGCTCCTCGGGGTCGCAGCCTCGTGCCGCGCTGTCACCATTCGTGCTTGGCGGCGGGCTGGTAACGCTTGGACCACCGGGCGCGCAGAGATCGCCAGTGCGGGTGCCGACGGTGGTGTTCGTCGTCGCCGTACCGAGCAGGCCGGCGCTGCCGAACTCGCAGTCCTGCGGTGACGGGCCGGCACTGGCGTCGCCGTAGCACTCCATCAGCTGCAGGAAGTTGCCTTGCGGGGAACCCACGTTATCGATCGTGGGCTCGCCGCCTTTCCAGGTGACAGTGATGCCCTGGTGGGTGATGTCCTGCGTCTGGCTGACGGTGACCTGCAGGCTCTTGAAGTCCGGGTACATGAAGGCCAGCGAACCTGTCGGATTGGCGCTGTTCCGATCGGCATTGGCGGCGGCGATGGGCTTGTTGGTGTTGTCCAGTAGCCCCTGCGTCCAAGGCACAGTGAGCGCCGAGTTGGTCGGGCCAGCGCCCGTGATCTGGTTGAAGCCGGTCCCCGTTCCGGTAGCTGCCTGGGCGTTGCCGGGCGGCCCGATCGCGATCAGCGCGGTCAGCGCCGCGGCAGAGGCCAGCGCCCCGAACCACCGGATGCGCGCGATGGCTGCAGCCCTCGAACTCAGACTCACAGGTGCCCACCCGGACCTCCGGGCAGACCGGGACCGCCGGGCGGCCGCCGCCGCCGGCTCGCCTGCGCGATAAGCGGCGGCGCCAGTATCAGGCCGACAAGAAGAGCGCCCGCGAGCCCCATCAGGGCAACCTGGAGAGCGTCGCCGATGCTGGCGGGGGCGCTCACCGGGATGCCGTTGAGCGTGGTTGCCTCGCCGCCTGTCGTCGTGGCCGCGCACGTGCCAGCGTCAGGGTTGCAGCCTTGGGCGATGGCGTTGCTGAGCGAGCCCGCGCCGGTTCCTGTTCCAGTCCCCGTACCTGTGCCGGTGCTGGTGCCAGTTCCCGTGGATGAACTAGCGCTCGCCGATGTCCCGGCAGTCGTGGCGGAGGACGCGCTCGCGCTCGGATTGACCGGAGTCGGGGTCTTGGCGCCACCAGTAGCAGTGCTGCACTGCGTCGGGCCCTGCTTGTCGCAGGCCGACGGTTGCGGATCATTCGCGGCCAGGGTGTTGGTGCCATTGGTTGAGAAGGTGGGGTTGTGGCATCCCTGGATCTGCGCAGTTGTCTGGGTCGGCACCTGGTTGCCGGGTATTTTCTGCAACTGCTGGAAGCCCGCCTCGACCAGGTTGATCGGGAGCGACGAGTAGCCAAGCGCATCGAGGGGCACCTGACCTTCGCACAGCAGATACGCGCCGAACGCTCCAAGCGTGAAGCCCTTCGCGGTGGTCATCGGCGCGGCGGTGCTGGTCGGCAGGATCATGTACGAGTAGCTAGACAGCTCGTACGTGCGCGGGTCGGTATCGCTATAGACCTGCGACAGGTCCTGCGTCAGGTACAGCGGGCTGCTCTGGTCCATGTTGATCTGTGCCTTGAGCAGCGACACAGCGACGTGACCGGCGGTTGGTTCGGTGTAGTAGCCGGCCGCGTTGAGCACCTTGGCGACCGGGAACCCGGTCTGCAGCGCGTAGGAGTACTCCACATAGCCGATCGCCCCATCAGCCTGCTGCTGGCTCACGTATCCGGACACGCCCAGGTCGCCGGATTGGCCGACCATCGCTGAGCCCGGCAGTACTGGATAGGCCGAGGTCTGCGTGCACGGGCTGCGGCCGACCTTCGCGCAGTACGCGTTCCAGTAGGAGGGCTGCGTCGCGAGCATCCACTGGGTGAACTCCGCCGTCGATCCGGAACCGTCGGAGCGGACGACGGGCACGATCTGGAGGCTGGGCAACGTCAGTCCTGGATTGTCGGCAGCGATGATCGGGTCGTTCCAGTTCGTGATCACGCCGGTGAAGATCCCGGCGATGGCCTTGCCCGAAAGTCGCAGGTTCGTGACCCGCGTGTTGCCGATCTTCAGGTTGTACATGAACGTCGTGCCGCCGGCCGTGTCCGGCATGTACGCGTAGCCCCGCGATGGCGGCGGGTCGAAGTTGTTGCCGTCCCGCACGCCGTAGGGGATCTCAGAAGCGCCCCAGTCCGTGGTGCCCTGCGCGAATTCCTGCCGACCGGACGTAGAACCGACGGGCTGATAGTTGACCTTCATGCCGAACTGGGCGACGTTCGTGATCCAGTCGTTGATGGCGTTAGCCGACCAGGTCGAGCCCGCGCCGCTAATGGGCACATACGTCGCGGCAGACGCCGACTGCCCCGCCGGGTAGACCGAGGTCGCCAGAGCGGCCAGTGCCACCACAGCGCCCCCCGCAATCCTGCGCATCCGCATCCTGCTCGCCGACTTCATCGTCAACTCCGCACTTCTTGTCCTTGCGCCGCAGCGGCGCGCGTCGTATATCTGGCCAGGTCGCGGTGGGATGCGGCCATTCGCCGGGCCAGCTGGCGGCTTGTCAGCTGTCCAGCACCGCGGCCGCCGATCAGGCGCGCGGTGCCGAACAGCACGACGACAAGGGCCAGCAAGACAGCAGCAGCACCGAAACCGCGAGTGACGTAGTTCGACAATCCACTGGACACCAGCTCGAAGGCCGCTAGGGGCAGCGACATCATCGGCCCGTTGACCGGACTGAAGTTGACATAGGTCGTGTAGCCGGCCGTCAGCAACACCGGCGCGGTCTCGCCGATCGCACGCGCAGCGCCGAGGATCACGGCGGTCGCCAGGCCTGACCGGGCCGTCGGCAGCGTGACGTGCCATACGGTGCGAAAGTGCCCGGTACCAAGCGCGTACGAGGCCTCGGTGAGGCCGCCGGGTACCAAGCGCAGCACGACGTAGGCAGCTCGGCAGATGATGGACACGATCGTCACCGCGAGTGCGCACCCGGCGGCCAGCCCGGACAGTTCGAGGCCGAAGATCAGGATCAAGGTGGCGTAGATGAAAAGGCCCGCGAGCACGTCGGGCAGCGCCGTCATCGCGTCGACTACCGTCCGCACGAGCCGGTTCAGCTTGCCGGGCACCTCGTTCAGGAATACCGCCGCCAGCAGGCCGAGCGGGACCGCGATGGCCATGGCGATGGCGATCTCGATGATCGTCCCGATGATGGCGTGCAGCACGCCGCCCTGCGTCAGCGGCGCAAACGCGTTGGTCTTGTGCAGGTCCTGCGTGTAGAAGTTGAGGTGGTCCAGAGCTTTGGCAGCCCTGAATATCGTGTACCCGATGACGAACGCCAGCGTCAGGACGACCACGGCCGCGAGCGAGTGCATGATGACGGCCGCAACCCGGTCACGCACAGCAGGCCGGTTGTTGTCGAACGCCACCAGCACGACGTAGAAGAGTACGAACAGGCCCCAGCTCACCACGACGTAGCCGACTATCCCGGTGAACGGCGCCAGCTGGAACCACAGCAAGCCGGTGGTGGCCAGCGCCGCAACCAGTGCGCCGCCAACCGCGAGCACGTCTTCGCGCCGGATCCCGGAGATCTGCCGCCGCGACTGCGGCGACCGCGGCGCCGAGCGCCATGGGACCGAGGTCCGGGGCGGAGCAGCCTGATCCGACGGCACTCCGGTCTCGCTACCGGCTGGACCACGTGCTGCCGGGAATGGCTGGTGCACTGTGGACATCGGCTCAGGCCTCGCTAACCGCGCCGGACCGGGATCGAGACACGATCACGGCGGCGATTATGTTGACGAAGAGGGTCAGTGCGAACAGGGCGAGCCCGGCGGCCATCAGCGCGCTGACCCCGAACGGGGTCGCCTCGGAGTACAACAGCGCGATCGTGCTCGAGATCGAGCTCGCGCCGTGCTGCAAGATGTGCGGCTGGATCGCGAAAACCGGCGAGATGATCAATGCCACCGCGATTGTCTCGCCCAGCGCCCGGCCCAGGCCCAGCATCGTGCCGCCGATCATCGCGCCGGCGCCGAATGGAAGCACGACCGCTCGGATCATTCCCCAGCGGGTGGCCCCGAGCGCATAGGCTCCTTCGCGTTCGCCTGGCGGGGCCTGACTGAACGCCTCACGCATGATCGAGCTGGCAATCGGCGTGATCATCACTCCGACGACGATGCCGGCGATGAACGTGGACGACGTGTAGAACGTCGCCGTCTGCTGCGTAGCGTTCCGGGCCACGCCGTCGACCTTGAACAGCGGGATCCAGCCGAACCAGTCGTTGATCCACCGGGACAGGTACACAACCCGCCATTGAAAGAACTCGAAAGCCCAGATGCCGAACACGACGCTCGGTACGGCGGCCATCAGGTCGACGATGCCGATGAGGAAGCGCTGGATGCTCCTGGGCGCGTATTCGGAGATATAGAGCGCGGTGCCAAAGGAAAGCGGCACAGCAACCGCTACGGCCACGAGCGCGATGAGGATTGTCCCGACGACGATCGCCGCGATGCCGAAGCCGCCACCGTTGGGGTTCCAGGTCTGCGTCGTCAGAAACGAGAAGCCAGCTTTATGCAGAGCCTGCGATGCCCGGTAGAAGAGGAACGTGCCCACCAGGCCCAGCAGCACGAGCACCACGATGCCGCCCGCGCGTGCGACCGCGCGGAACACGCGGTCCGACGGGTTCAGCCGCGCAGTCACACTGCGCGGGACCGCCGGAACACGGCCTTGTGTTACGGACGGCTCAGCGATTCGCACGAAACAGTCGCCCTCTTTGTCAGTCGGCCCTGGGACCGCACGCCCGCTCATAGCCAGGACATGGGTAAATCCCGACCTGACTATGGGAGTACTGAACCACGCACGAGACGGCCTTGGACGACACGCTAGGAAAGCGTGGGTGAACACTGGAATGCGCGACCTACCAGGGCCGACTTGCGCAATCCGGTCTGTCAGCCGACCGTTTCTGCGCTCGCGCCGACGGCGCCCCGCGCTCTAGGTCAGGCGGCGCGCGCGGTGCTGACGATCCACGCGAGGACGAGAGCTTCCTCACGCCACTTGTCGTAGCGTCCTGAGCGGCCACCATGACCGGCCGTCATCTCGGTCCGCAGCAAAAACGGTCCGCCCTTCGCCTTGGCCTGGAGCCTCGCGATCCACTTGGCGGGTTCCCGATACAGCACTCGCGTGTCATTCAGGCTCGTCACGGCCAGGATCGGCGGATACACCCGAGCCGGGCTAACGTTCTCGTACGGCGAGTAGGCCTTGATGTACGCATAGACGCCGGCATCGTGCAGCGGGTCGCCCCACTCCTCCCATTCGGGAACGGTCAGCGGCAGCGTGGGGTCCAGGATCGAGGTCAGCGCGTCTACGAACGGCACCTGCGCGACAATGCCGCCGAGCGCGTCGGGCGCGATGTTGGCAACGGCGCCCATCAGCAGGCCGCCTGCCGAGCCGCCGCGCGCGATCAGTCGCTCCGGCGTGGTCCAGCCCTCCTTGACCACGTGCCGCGCGCACGCGATGAAATCCGTGAACGTGTTGACCTTGTTGAGCATCTTGCCGTCGTCATACCAGCGCCGTCCGAGCTCGCCGCCGCCCCGGATGTGCGCGATCGCGAACACGAACCCGCGGTCCAGCAGCGATATCCGCGATATCGAGAAGTTCGGATCGCTTGAGATCTCGTAACTGCCATACCCATAGAGCAGGAACGGGGCCGTACCATCCTGCGGTGTGTTCTTCCTGCGTACCAGCGACAGTGGGACACTGGTCCCATCCTCGGCCGTGGCCCAGAGACGCTGCTGCTCATAGTCGGCCGCGTCGTATTCGGATCCATCCGGCGCCGGAAGCACCGGGCTCCGCTTGAGCAGCGTCAGCTCGCCCGTTACGACGTCGCTGTCGTAGACCGAGCTCGGTGTCACCATCGAGACGTAATGCAGCCTAAACGTGCCCGTCTCGTACTCCGGGTTGGCGCCTGGACTGACGTCATAGATCGGCTCAGGGAACGCGATCTCGCGCGCTCCGCCTGCCGCCGGGAGGATGCGCAGCCCGGTTAGCGCGTCGCGCCGGAAATAGACCACCAGATGACCCGCGAACGCGTCGACGCCGATCAGCCGCGTGTCGGCACGCTGCGGGATGAGCGGCGTCCACTCGGCCGGCCGGTCAACTCGTGCCTCGGCGAGCTCGAAGTTCAGGGCGCCGTCGTTGTGGAGGACGAGGAGCCGCTCGCTGCCGTCGGGCAGGAGTTGGTGCTCGACGTCATACTCCACGCCGGTCCGGCGCGGGGCGACAATAGTCAGCTCCCCCGTCGGATCGGCGGCGTCCAGCAGGCGTATCTCGCTCGTGAGCGGGCTCGACGAGCCGATCATTACGTAACGCTCGCTGCGCGACAGGCCGACGCCGACGCCGAACTTCTCGTCGGTTTCCTCGTAGACGATCACATCGTCGGCCGCGGGCGTTCCGATCGTGT
This sequence comes from uncultured Actinomycetota bacterium, assembly GCA_963730085.1. Taxonomy (GTDB): domain Bacteria; phylum Actinomycetota; class Actinomycetes; order Streptosporangiales; family Streptosporangiaceae; genus JAJYUU01. Next base: position 200,846 of record CAVSQI010000001.1, read on the forward strand.
GGCGCCACACGCGGTATGGCCGCCAGGCGTCGTCGACCGTGATATAGAACAGCGCCGATCCGTCCGCCGACCAGGCAGTGCCGTAGAAGGTGTCGGGGATCTCGTCCGCCGTAATCTCTCCCGTGACCAGATCCTTGAACCGCATGACGTAGCGCTCGTCGCCGTCCAGGTCGACCGAGTAGGCCAGCAGCTGGCCGTCCGGACTGACGTCAAAGGCCCCGATGGAGAAGAAGGGGTTATCGCCAGCAAGCTCGTTCCCGTCCAAAAGAATTTCTTCACCATCGAGCGGTGCGCCGTCTTCAGTCATGGGCGGGCCCGCGTCGTCGGGCCGCACGGCCCGGCGACAGTTGACCCCATACTGCTTGCCCTCGATGGTCCGTGCGTAGTACCACCAGCCGCGATCGCGAACCGGCACGGACAGGTCCGTCTCCTTCGTCCGCGACTTGATCTCGCCGAATATCGCCTGCCGCAAGCCTTCCTGACCCGCCGTCATCGCCTTGGTGTAGGCGTTCTCGGCCTCGAGGAATGCGATGGTTTCCGGGTTGTCCTTCTCGGCCAGCCAGGCGTACTCATCGATGACCGTGTCGCCGTGGTTAGTGCGCTCGGTCGGCAGTTGCTTGGCTACGGGCGGCTGAGGCGTCGGGGCTGACTGGTCGCTCATGGGGACCGAGCTTACTGCGGTACACCGCGGCGGCTAGCGTCCGTTGGCTCGGGCGAGCGGGCCGCGTCGGAGGTGCCACCCAGGTCGCTGCCGCCCCCCGCAGACAGCGACCTGGGCATGTCACGCCCGCCGGCGCTGGCTATGGCCCGGCGTACAGCTCTGTGTCGCGCAGGTATGTCAGCGCGGCTAGTACCCTGCGGTTCTCGTCCGGCCCAGGGCACAGGCCGAGCTTGACGAAGATCCGCGCGATGTGACTTTCGACCGTCCGCTCCATCACCGACAGTCGCTCTGCGATGCCCGTATTGGACATCCCGGCGGATATCAGTTCGAGGATCTCGAACTCACGAGGTGTCAGCCGTTCGAGCCCCTTCGCCCCGGCGTGCGTTCGGCGCCCGGACCCGGTCTTCCCATCATGGTCCGAGCGCGGCACGAATCGTCCGTGCTAACACGGGACTTTGCCGGAGGTGTGGCTGGGACGAGCCGCCCACCGTCGGCTTCGTCTCGGACGGCTCGGTCCTGGACCCGCGGATCGCGCTGAGGCGTCCTAGCTGCAAGGATGCTGACTCTGGGCGTGTAGATGCTGGAGGCTCGGTGGTCGTCATCATTGTGGTAGGGGTGGCCATTCTCTTGATCGCCGCTGGCCTGGCTATCTGGGCTCGGCGGGCACGATCATGTGGCCGGATTATCGACGCGCCCGATGGCACCCTCGAAAGGGTGTTCATGGGCGGCATCATGTGCAAGCGCCTGACGACCAGCGGAACCATGGTGAGGCTGGAGATGTTCGACTGGGGCGTGCGGATCCGCGGCATCGCACCGACGCGCTGGGTGGTGCCGACCTGGGAGGCTCGGTACGACGAGCTGGCCATCGCGGAGCTCGTGTCCTCACCGTTCAGCCGGATCGGCGTCTGGTTCCGCTTCCGTGGCGCAGCCGGCGGGATGGGGTTCCTGAGCCAGTGGAACGAGGACATCCTGAAGGTGCTTCAGGCGCACGAGGTGCCGGTCAACAGAGCTGTAGCCCGGTTCAAGCGGGTCGACGAGCTCTACCGCGCGCGCAGCTGATCTTCCGCTTCGAGCCGCACATTTCGGATCTATAGCGTCCGAAACCGCACATGAAACGCCGACTGGCAGGATGGACTACCGATCACTACGGTTCTCGTTTAGGAGGCCGACCCATGCGGGCAGGGATGCTCGACAGAGGCTGATCTCGTCGGCACGATTCGTTCGGAGGGCGGCGCCGGTGGCGACATACAAGATGATCTACGGCGATGAGGACACCGTCGCCGAAGAGACGCTCGATGACATTGATTCCATTGAGCACGAGGACGGGTGGGTCGTCCTGTTTCGCGGCGACGACGCCATACTGCGGGTCCAGGAGGAGCACGTTCAGTCGCTGGAGCTAGTCACTGAGGTGATCTGAGCACCTCGGGCTTGCGCAGCCGGTGCGCGAAGTCGCGGGCGGCGCTGACTCGCTGGCGGAGCCTGCCGAAGCCCGGAACGCTGAGCTCGTGACCACATTCCAGATCCGCGCCGCCGTGCCGGGCGACATTGCCACGCTTCGTGACGTCTTCCGCCGGTCGTCGCTCTCGAATGAGGGCGATCGAGCGAAGCTGCTTGCCCATCCCGAGTTCCTGGAGCTTTCTGACGTGCCGGTCACAGAGGGCCGGGTCCGAGCCGCGGTCAGCGATGACACAATCGTCGGGTTCGCCGCCTGGGCTACGACGGCGGGCGCGGTGGAGCTTGAGGACCTGTTCGTCGATCCCGACCAGATGCTGCGCGGAGTCGGCCGCGCCCTCGTGCGTGACGTCGTTGCGATCGCGAGCAGCCGCGGGGCGAATCGCGTGGAGGTAACCGCGAATCAGGAGGCTCGCGCCTTCTATACCAAGGTCGGCTTCGTCGCTGACGACTACGTTCACACCACATTCGGGCAGGCTGTCCGGATGCATCTCGACGTCGGGTGACCGTCCGCGACGCCACTCGACCAGGACGACACCATCAGCACGCCTGGGCCAGGATCAGGCTGTGCCCGCCATCGCCCTCTTTGATGAAGCGATGCCAGACCGGCACGAGACCGGCAGATTCGAGCCAACGCAGGTACGTGCCGGTGTCAGCGTGGTCCCAGAACATGGCGGCGCCCAAGTAATCCTCCGTCCCGGTCCAGCGCTCAGCGCCGACGATGACCAGCGCGTACCCGCCTGCGCGCAGCCAATCCCGGATGCGCGGGAGCAGCGCCCGTTGGTCGGCGAGCGGCACGTGGATCAGGGCGTAGAACGAGACCACGGCGTCGAGGGAGCCGGGCTGCACTGACAGTTCGGTCATGTCTGCCTGTACAAAGCCGGCCGCCGGGACCAAGCGGTGCGCCCGGCGCACCTGGACGCCCGAGAAGTCGACACCGAGGACGTTCAACCCGAGCGCGGCGAGATCGCGGGTGGCCGGAACCCCGGCGCCGCAGCCCAGGTCGAGCACCCGGGCGCCAGCGGACAGCAGACGTGCCAGTTCGTCGACCCAGTCGGTGTATCGCGCGACGTCCGCGGCCGACGAGGATGCTGGCGCACCGTCGTCACCGCGGTAGGCGAGGGAGATGGCGTCGTAGCCGCGTCGGACCAAGTCGCGCTGCCGGGCCCGAGCCGGCGCGTCGGCGGGTTCCATGCTCGAATCATTGCGTGCGCATAATGCAGTCGTGACCGCAGAACCCGAATGTCTCACGTGCGCCCAGAACAACAATCCAGATCTGCCGCCTCGAGAGAGAGTCCGCGAGGACCAGCGGTGGCGAGTTGCGCATGCGTTCGGTACCGCGCTGCCAGGCTGGCTGGTCGTGGTGCCGCGCCGACACGTGACGTCGCTCGATGAGCTGACGGCGGAGGAAGCCGCTGACCTGGGCCCGCTGCTGCGCAGCCTCACGGCTGCCATGCGGAGCGTGCTGGGCTGCGCCAAGACCTACGTGGCGCTGTTCGCCGAGGCAGAGGGCTTTGCGCACGTGCACTTCCACGTCATCCCGCGCGCTGGCGACCTGGCACCCGACCTGCGCGGTCCCCGGATCTTCGGGCTTCTCGGCGGCGATCCCGAACGGCACGTGCCCGATGCCGAAATGGACGACATCGCGGCCAGGCTAACTAGCGCGCTCCGCGGCCCCGACCATTAGGGCGCTGCTTCAGCGTCGTGACGCCTTTTTCTCCTTCTTGCTCGGGTGCTCGACGATCGCGTCCGGGCCTGGGAACACCAGTGAGCTGTGCCCGTCTTCAAATCGCACAAGGTAAGGGGGTTCTCCGCCAACCCCGCGGACCTCGATGATCTCGCCCATTCGCTCCGGCTGACCCACGATGCTGCCATGTACGTGAAGCCGGTCCCCGACGACTGCTTGCATGTGCCTACCTCCTCTGGGTCCGCGCCAACTCGCGGCGTGTCCGCGTCCGGGCACCGTCCGTACACGTCACGACGTGCCTGAGGTATACCCACGACCAGCGTCGAATCGTCGGAACCACCGCGCCAAGTTTGCCCTCGGTATCCAGATATCGGCCCTGAGGTCGCACAATCTGGATTTACTTCTCATCCAACCCATGCACGCGACATGACGTGATGAGCTACGTATTGAGGCATTCGAGAACGAGAATTGTAAAGCGCTAATAGCGGCGCCATTATCTGGTCGCAAATTTATTTCTCGAAGTGGTTTGTAATTTGCGCCGGGGCCGAATTCTCTTCCGCAGGCGCGCGGGCCAATCCTCGCGCGTTTGCCAGGCGCCCGTGCGGTAACCGGGCGCAACTGCGTCAAGAAGGTCACTTTTGAATGCGAACAAACGCATCCCATCGTGTGCAACCGCCGGCGTCTCAGCCCGGCTGAGCGGCCTTTTGCGAGCCGCACTCGCGGCCATCATTGTCATCCTTACTTCTGCGAGCCTCGCCGGAACTGCGAGCGCGCAGGCCCTGACCGCCCAATCCGTCAGCGTGGACGCCTTGACTGCGCAGGCCTCGAGAGCGGCCAGCGCGACAGCCGCTCAGGTCCGACTTCGGGCCTGGCATTACGCGCTAGCCCAGCGCGGCAAGCCATATATCTGGGGGGGCACGGGGCCGATTGGCTTCGACTGTTCCGGCCTCGTCTATGCGGCCTACCGGGCGGCGGGCATCGTCCTGCCGCGTACGACATACGAGATGCTCGGCAGCTCGCGTCTCATCCGGATATCCAAGTCACAGGCTCACCAAGGCGATCTGGCATTCTTCGGCAGCGGTCACGTCGAGCTCTACGACTCCGGATCATGGACGTTCGGGGCGCAGAAGACCGGCACCTTGATCGGGTTGCACCTCATGAACGCCTTCTGGCATCCAACCATGTACTTCCGGGTGCGCGTCTTAACGTCGGCAATCCCGTAACGGCTGCCGGACTCGCGCAATGCCCGATCGACTCACCCTCTCCCCCAGAGCACCCGCTTCCAGAACCTCCGGCTGCCGAGAAGCCGCAGCCGGTCACGGCGGGGCAGCGGCGGTGTCGGGTTGTGTATGCACCGTCCTGCGTCGCCGGGCAGCAGGCAGTCACCCGGGCAGTTACCGAGGCAGTGCTGGCAATGGCGGGCAGCGGCCACGTCTTCCGAACCTAGCCGACGCTTGCCTGATTCACCCGAGGCGGGTGAAGGCACGCCGCCGATAATTCCGGACTTGGCGGGCCCGTCGGCGTACCAACGTCAGCGAATCAGCGTGCCGAGGACGTCCTAACCGATTCCGGCCAGCGATCGCGCTTCGGCGTGATCGCGGCAGGCGCGCAGCCCGACGATCAGCCCGTCCTGGACCGTGACAACGTCATATGTCCGGTCGGCTGCCTGCCGGTGCCTGTGCTCGTCGACCCCCGGCGTACGCATTTCGAGTATCACCCGATCACCCGCGGCGACGACCGCTTCCAACTGGGCCCGCAACCCCAGGTCCGCCTGTCGACGAAGGGCCTTCTCCAGTTCCTCGCGGCCATGACGGATTTGCGGCTGCGGGTCCTCCGGGCCTGGATCGAGGTAAGTCCATTCCAGGTCGGGGTGCACGAAGTCCATCATCCGCGTGATGTCGCCGCGGTCGTACGCCAGGAAGGCCTCGCGCACGATCCACTCGTTCTGATTGCACATCTGGAGTCCTCGCGACGTAACGTCGGCCCGGTGCCCGGGGTTCCACCAACCATTCTCCCCAATGACACGACAGCAAGGCGATGGCATTCGACAAAGCGGACGCACCTTCGAGGTCCCTCGTATGCCTGCTGGCACGAGTCACCCGGTGTGGGTGTCCTCCTTGTCAGGGCCCGAGTAGCCGGGCGACACTGCACCTGACATGCGGTTCCGCCGCTCAGGCTGCAAGCACGCAGGCAGAGCGGATCGCGCTGGAGGGCGGATGACACCCCGGACTCTTCGCTGGGTGACCGGCGGCGTGGCTGCGCTGTCGATCGTGCTGCTGTTAGCCGGGCTGCCGCTGACCTATCTGGGCCGCCACATCGTGACACCGGGGCTGTGGAACTTTCCCGACGTCTTCGAGGACCTGACATTCATCGCTGTCCCAGTGGTGGGCTTTTTGGTGACATCCCGCCGACCAGCGAACAGGATCGGCTGGATCTTCCTGAGCATCGGCCTGCTGCTTGGTCTTGGCTTCTTCTGTCAGAGCTACGGGTGGTACGGGCTGTTCACGCCGAGGCCGCTGCCAGCCGCCCGGGCCGCCGAGTGGTTCGTGAACTGGATCTGGATAGTTGCGGCCGGGGCCTTCTCGTTCATATTGCTCCTGTTCCCGTCCGGGCTGCTGCCGTCCCGACGCTGGCGCCCGGCCGCCTGGTTTCTGTCGGCGGTCTTCACGCTGCAGACCGTCGGCTTTGTAGTGCGAGCGAGCAGGGTGTGGCTTCATCCGTTCGCGCCACAGGCCAGGGCTGGAATCCCGGCGTGCACTCCGCATTCCTCGTGCTGTGGCCGACCGCCACGGTTGTCGCCGGTACAGCGCTGATAGCCAGATTTGTCGGCTCGTCAAGGGATGAGCGGCTGCAACTGAAGTGGTTCGCGGCGGCCGCTGCGCTCGTCGTGGTGACGATCATCCCGCTTGCAATCGCGCCGCAGATCTCCGGGCGGCCATCCAGTGATGTGTTGCCGGTGCCTGTGCTGAAGGTGCTGTTCTGCCTGGCCCTGGTGTGCCTGTGGGTGGCGATCGCCGTGGCCATTCTCAAGTACAAGCTCGACGAGATCGACATTGTGATCAGCAAGGCAGTCCAGTACGGCACGCTCGCCGTCTTCATCTCAGCCGTCTACGCCGGACTCGTGGCCGGCCTCGGCACGCTGGCTGGCGACAGACGCAGCCCGGTGCTGTCAGCAATCGCGGCTGTTGTCGTGGCGGTCGCCTTCCATCCGGTCCAGCAGCGAGCAGCGCGGCTGGCGAACCGGATCGTATACGGCCGCCGGGCCAGCCCCTATCAAGTGCTCTCCGAGTTCGCGCGGCGCGATCGGCGGCGGCTACGCACGCGACGTGCTCGCTCAGATGGCCGCCATCGTGGCCGCAGGAACCGGTGCCCAGCGTGTGGTCGTCTGGCTGCGGGTCGGAGCGGAACTGCGCGCCGAGGCCGCTTCTGACGGCAGCGCGGCAGCTCCGCTGCCCGTGGACGGCCACCAGCTGCCCACGCTGCCGGATACCGACTTCGGCGCTCCGGTCCTGTATCAAGGCGAGCTTCTCGGCGCCATCTCCATCCGGATGCCGCGAGACGAGCCGCTGAATCCGGCAGCCGAGCAGCTCGTGGTGGATGTGGCCTCCCAAGCTGGCCTGGCGCTGTCCAACGCCGGCCTGATCGAGGACCTCCGCGCGTCGAGGCAGCGTCTGGTTGCAGCGCAGGACGAGGAGCGGCGACGGCTGGAACGCAACCTGCACGACGGGGCGCAGCAAGACCTGGTCGCACTCGCCATCAAGCTCCGCCTCGCCAGCTCGGTGGTGGAGGAGGATACCTCGGAAGCGAAGCAGCTCCTGGGCGATCTGCAACAGGACGCCGCGGGTGCGCTCAGCAATCTCCGTGACCTGGCCAGAGGGATCTACCCGCCGTTGCTTGCGGACCGCGGCCTGGTCGCGGCGCTGCGGGGGCAGGCCGACAAGTCACCGATTCCGATCGATGTCGATGCGGACGGCGTCGGGCGGTTCGGCCAGGACATCGAAGCTGCGGTGTACTTCTGCTGCCTCGAGACGCTGCAGAACGTTGCCAAATACGCAGCTGCATCCCACGTCCAGATCTGCGTAGCGGCGCGAGACGGTTTCCTGCACTTCACCGTGGCCGACGACGGGATCGGCTACGACGTGCGCCGGACCCCGATCGGTTCAGGCCAGCGCAACATGGCCGACAGGCTGGCCGCTCTTGACGGCCGGGTGGAGGTCACATCGGTACCAAGAAAGGGCACCACAATCACCGCATACCTGCCGCTGCCTGCCGCGCCGACCGAATCGATCGCCAGCGGCGCGCCATTCGACTCCGCCGGCGAGGACATCAGGACGCACGCTTGACCCGAGACGTTGAAGTGCCGGTGCTTTAGAAGTGCGGGAGCTGGAATCCGTTGTAGTACCACAGCGCCGAGGTGTACCAAAGCACGACGACCACGACCGCGAGCGTTCCGCCTGCCACGGGCAGCACCCAACCGGGCAGGCGCCTGGTCTGGACCAGCAGCACCTTCGCGACGAACGCGCCGTAGAAGAAACACCCGGCCAGGGAATGCACCGTCACTCGCAGGCTGGTGAATTGCACGCCGTAGGCGATCAGGCAGTGCAACGCGATCGGCACCGTCAGCGCGAATAGCGCGAAGCCCACGACCCGGTGGGCCAGCCGCACCGGCGCGGCGCGCTGCCGGCGAGCGGCAGCTTCCGGTAGATCCACAGGGCAAGGAGCACCTGCAGCCCGGCCAGGCCGAGGACCACGGTGGCCAGCAGCGCCTTCAGCGTCACGGCTGCCTCGTACTGGCGTCCGAACAGGCTGAACGCGGGGTTGACCGTGTGGACCCTGCCGATCACGATCAGTGCCGCCACTACGGCGGCGGCGAGTACGCCGATGCCGGTCAGCCGCAAAGCGGCTGACCGGCGGCTCGGTGTTTCAGCGCGGCCACGACTCGGTGTTTCAGGCGCGGCCATGTCCCCGTGTCATTCAGGCCGGCGCTGGCGAGGCGCTGGCGAGTCGGACCAGATCAGTACCCTGGGACGCCACCGGTGGAGCCTGATGAGGACTTCGGGGCTGAGCCAGACGGGGTGACCTCATGCCAGACGCCACCGGAGATGTTGAGCCCGTTGCCGTGGTTCTGGCCGGGGGCAGTGTCGCCGGTGTAGGTGTACACCGGGTGCCCGTTGTACGTGGCCTGCGGCGCGCCGTCTGAGCGGGTGATCGTGGTCAGCTTGCCGGTGACGCCCGAACCTGCGGTCGCGGGTCCCTTGACTGGCGGCCAGATCGCGGCGCAGGAGCCGTTGCAGTTCGATTTCGTGCTCGTGTCCGGTACGAACGAATACAAGGTCAAGCCCTTGGCATTCGTCACCACCGTCACCCCGCCGACCTTCGCGGTCTTCAGCGTGCTCGCCGTCGACGCATGTGTCGCGCTCGCCGAGCTGGTCGGAGCGGACGAGGTGGCCGGGGCGGACGAGGTAGCTGGCGCGGACGAGGTAGCTGGCGCCGACGAGTTGCCTGAGCTACCGCATCCCGCTGCTATCAGCCCAGCTACCGCGACTCCGGCTGGTGCAAGCCATCTCTTACTCATTCAAATCGCCCCCGTTCGATTGCATAAAAGCCTCGATGCCTTGTTTATGCAGGTTCCGACTGCGATGTTCACCGTACGGTCTGGCGATGCACAGACCACGGCTGATCGAGCAGCCAGCGAACCCGAGGCACGATCAGAGCGACTTTCCCGATCTGGTAGCCGCCTACACACTGGCAGGCCTCCGGATCGGGACCTTTACCACGATCCTCGAGCCGCCACAGCAAGGCGAAGCGCGTGAACGCCCGAACACAGCGCGGGCTCACCGGGCGATGCCTGACCGCCTAGCGGCCACGCAGCGTTGACGCTCAGACGTTGAAGCGGAACTCGACGACGTCGCCGTCGCGCATCACATAGTCCTTGCCCTCGATGCGGGCCTTGCCCGCAGCGCGGGCCGCGGCGATGGACCCGGCCGCCATGAGATCGTCGAACGACACGATCTCGGCCTTGATGAAGCCCCGCTGGAAGTCGGAGTGGATGACACCTGCGGCTTCCGGCGCAGTGGCGCCGACCGGGATCGTCCACGCGCGGGATTCCTTCGGCCCGGCCGTGAGGAACGTCGACAGCCGCAATGCGGCGAAACCTGCCCGCGCGAGTTGCGCTAGGCCGGGTTCACCGAGGCCAAGCTCGGCTAGCAGCTCGGCGGCCTCGGCGGGCTCGAGCTCCGCCAGCTCAGACTCGGACTTAGCGTCGAGGAATATCGACTCGGCTGGCGCCACCATGGCCGCCAGATTCTTGCGCAGCTCGTCGTCGGCAAGCTCCGTATCGTCCTCGTTGAAGACATAGAGAAATGGCTTGGCCGTGAGCAGCTGCAGTTCTCTCAGGTCGGGGGCGTCGATTCCGGCGGCGGCCGCACCGGCGAATAGCGTCGTCCCGCCGTCAAGCACCGCTTGCGCCTTATCGGCCGCGGCAAGGACCCGGATCCGCTCGGGATCCCTTCCGGACTTTGCCTCTTTCGCGAGACGCGGCGTCGCCTTTTCCAGTGTCTGAAGGTCAGCGAGCATCAGCTCGGTTGCGATGGTCTCGATGTCCCGCTCGGGCGAGACGTCGCCGTCCACGTGACTCACGTCCGGATCGGTGAAGACGCGCACGACCTGGCAGATCGCGTCGGTCTCACGGATGTGCGAGAGGAACTGGTTGCCGAGACCCTGGCCCGTCGACGCGCCGCGCACCAGGCCGGCGATGTCCACGAACCGGACGGTCGCTGGCACGATCTTGGCCGAGTCGTAGAGCGCCGCCAGCGCTTCAAGCCGAGGATCGGGAATGCCGACAATGCCGACGTTCGGCTCGATCGTCGCGAACGGGTAGTTGGACGCCAGCGCGTTGGCCCGCGTAAGGGCGTTGAAAAGCGTGGATTTACCGACGTTGGGCAGGCCGACGATCCCTATGGACAGGCTCACGCCCGAATTCTATTAAGGCGAGGGAACGGGGCCGCCCGCGCATCCGCCGCCCGCGTTTCTGGCCGGCGAGCCGGTGCGAACGCGGCGGCGGATCACCGAAGTGGCGCGCGCGGTCGGGCGTGTCGGACCTCAGAACTGTCCGGATCGGCTGCAAGCATGTCGAACATGAACGCGATTTCGCTGCTCATCGGGCTCCTGCTGGGGGCCGCCGTTGGGGCCGTGATCGGATTCTTGCTCGCCCGCGGGCGGCTGGCGAGCCTGGCCGCCGATCTCACCGGGCAGGCTCGCGCGGCAGAGGAACGGGCCAGGGCCGCCGCCGAGCGGGCTGCGCTGATCGAGCGCGCCGCGGCGGACAGGGCTGCCCTCCTCGACGGTACGCTCGCGGAGCGATTCCAGGACTTGTCCGCACAAGCGCTCGAACGAAGCACGAGGATGTTCGTCGAGATGGCGGAAGGCCGCCTCTCGGCGGCGAACGCCAAGGCCGCCGGCGACCTTGACAGCCGCAGGGCGGCGGTCGAGCAGCTTGTGCAGCCCCTGCGCGACACGCTCGCTCGCGTCGAGAGCCAGCTGCGCGAGACAGAGGCCGCGCGCCAGTCCTCCCACGCCGCGCTGGCAGAGCAGGTAGCGTTCGCGCGACAGAGCTCCGACCAGCTCAGGGCCCAGACACAGGCGCTGGTGACAGCGTTGCGCAGGCCCGAGGCTCGCGGCCGGTGGGGCGAGATGCAGCTGCGTCGCGTCGTTGAGCTGGCCGGCATGAGCAGTAAGTGCGACTTCGACGAGCAGGTCAGCGTCGCGACCGTCGACGGCGCCCAGCGCCCGGACATGGTGATCCGGCTCGCCGGCGGCAAGAACATCGTCGTCGATTCGAAGGTGTCGCTCGCCGCGTACCTGGAGGCCGCCGAGGCGTCGGAAGAGAGCGTCCGTGCCGCAAGGCTCGATGCGCACGCCCGGCATCTGCGCGAGCACGTCGACCGCCTCGCCGCCAAGGCCTACTGGGCGGCGCTCGGCTCGTCGCCTGAGTTCGTCGTGCTGTTCATTCCGGGAGAGGCGTTCCTTGCTCCGGCGCTGGAGCACGACCCGGGCCTCCTCGAGCACGCGATGGCTCACAGAGTGCACATCGCAACGCCGACGACGCTGGTGACGATGCTCCGGACGGCCCAGTACGCCTGGCAGCAGGCGGCGCTCTCCGACAACGCGCGAGCGGTCTTCGACCTCGGTCGCGAGCTCTATGACCGGATCAGCGGACTGGGCAAGCACGTTGACGGCCTCGGCAAGGCGCTGACTAACGCGGTCTCGAGCTACAACAGAACTGTGGGCTCGCTAGAGACCCGCGTGCTGGTGAGCGCCCGCAAGCTGAACGAGCTGGGAGTAGTCGACGCCGAGCTCGAACAACCCAAGCCGATCGAGGACACAGTCCGAGTGTTGTCCGCTCCCGACCTGGTTGTCGACGGTGGCCCAGAGCTCGTCGTGCCGCCGCCGCAGAGCCAGCTCTTCAGCAGCGGCCGCGCCATCAGCGCAGCAGGTTAAGGGCCCTTGCGCAACTCGCGCGGCAGGCCGAACACCATGCGTTCGTGCACGGCCTCGACTTCCTCGACGTCGTTGAATCCGCTGTCAGCGAGCCGTGTCAGCACACCAGCCACCAGGTCCTCCGGGACCGAGGCGCCACTCGTCACGCCGACGGTGGTTACTCCTTCGAGCCATGCGGGGTCGATGCCGCTGGCGTCATCGACGAGGTAGGCAGCACGTGCACCCGCATCCCGCGCGACCTCGACGAGCCGCACCGAGTTCGAGGAGTTCGTGGAGCCGACCACTATCACGACGTCGGAGTCCGCGGCGATCTCCTTGACCGCAGCCTGCCGATTCTGGGTGGCGTAGCAGATGTCGTCACTAGGCGGATCGAGCAGCAGCGGGAAACGCTTCCGCAACGCCGCGACTGTCTCGTTTGTCTCGTCGACCGACAGCGTGGTCTGCGATAGCCAGGCGACCTTGGCCGGATCGCGTATTTCGACCGAGTCGCTGCCCGCGGGGCCATCAACCAGGTGGATGTGAGCGGGCGCCTCGCCCGTCGTGCCGACGACCTCCTCGTGGCCCTCGTGGCCAATCAGCAGGATGTCGTAATCCTGAGCGGCAAACCGCTTGGCCTCGTTGTGGACCTTTGTCACCAGCGGGCAGGTCGCGTCGATGGTCCGCAGACCTCGGTTCTTGGCCTCGGCTCTGACCTCGGGAGCCACGCCGTGCGCGGAGAACACCACCACCGAACCCTCAGGGACCGCCTCGGTCTCCTCCACGAAGATCGCGCCACGGTCTTCCAGAGCCCGGACGACGTGCGTGTTGTGGACGATCTGCTTGCGGACATAGACCGGCGCCCCGAAGCGCTCGAGTGCCTTTTCCACGGTCTGAACCGCCCGGTCGACACCTGCGCAGTAGCCGCGGGGCTTGGCGAGCAGGACACGGCGGGTCTGAACTGGCATGCGCCCAGTCTAGATGATCATCATTGGGGCCGGCCCAGGCACTGCATTCCAGTATTCACGCAGGCCGGACGCCGCGACGGCCAGAATCCGGGTCGAAACTAACAAGGTCCCGCCTGACATCGGGTCGTGGCCAGCGACAATGGTCACACAACGAGGCCCGCTGCCGGGCGCGTCGCGGCGAGCTTGGTGCACTTGGCAGCGGGTCAGGCGAGGGAGATCAACTACTGATGGGCATCCCGCAGGTTCCCGCGCAAGTAAGGCGGGCGCCGGTGCTGGCGCTCCGGGCCGTATTTGCTGGCTTCGGCCGGCTGCTGATGCTGGCCGATCGGCCGGCACCCGTCATCGCCGTCGTGGCGGACGTCCCACTGGGGCGCGACCTGCCCAGAAATGGCGGCGATGCCACGGGACCCGAGGCCCCTGTCGTGGCCGAGACCAGCCGGGCGGTCGCCCTGCCGCTGCCCAACTACGACGGGCTGTCACTCGCTTCGATCCGGGCTCGGCTGCGCGGCCTCGATGTCGCCCAGCTGAAGGCGCTCCTCGACTACGAAGCCGCCAACGCCGAGCGCACGGAAGTGCTCGGAATGTTCGAACGGCGGATCGAGAAGCTCGAGGCTGGCCCGTGACGCCGTCGAGCCCCGAACTGGTGAGTCCGTGCCGCTAGAGACCTCAGAAGAGTCACCCGTCCCGGTCCGCACGGTCACGCGGCTCGTGGGCGAGTGGATCGGCCGGCTGGGCAAGATCTGGGTCGAAGGACAGATCGCCGAACTGACCCGCCGCGGCGGCACCGTCTTCATGACCCTGCGTGACCCGGTCGCAGCCGTCTCGGTCCGCGTCATCTGTACCGCAGCGGTCCTCGACGCGGCCACGCCGACGCCTGACATCGGGGCGCGAGTGGTCATCTGGGCCAAACCAGAATTCAACGCGGCTCGAGGTACGTTCGCGCTGACCGCGCTCCAGCTCAAGGCCGTGGGAATCGGCGAGCTGCTCGCCAGGCTTGAGCGGTTGCGCACAGCGCTGGCGGCCGAGGGGCTGTTCGCTACGGAGCGCAAGCGCAAGCTGCCGTTCCTGCCGAGGTCCGTGGGTCTCATCTGCGGCCGAGATTCCGCTGCCGAACGAGACGTCTTGCGCAACGCGGCGAGGCGCTGGCCCGCTGTCAGGTTCCGCGTTGAGCAGGTCGCAGTCCAGGGTCCGCACGCCAGCGAGGAGATCATCCAGGCGCTGCAGCGGCTCGACGCCGACCCGGCGGTCGACGTCATCATCATCGCTCGTGGCGGCGGCTCGATCGAGGACCTCCTGCCGTTCTCGGATGAGGACCTCATCCGGGCCGTCGCGGGCTGCGTCACGCCGGTAATCAGCGCCATCGGGCACGAGCAGGATGTGCCGCTGCTCGACCTCGTCGCTGACGTTCGCGCCTCCACGCCTACCGACGCAGCGAGGCGCGCGGTGCCTGACGTGGCCGAGCAGCTCGAGCTGATCCGCCAGCTACGCGGCCGAGCGCGCAGATCGCTGACGGGGCGGCTGGACCGAGAAGGCTCCTGGCTCAGCTCGATAACCTCCCGCCCAGCGCTGGCCAGCCCGCTGCTCGAGGTCGACCGGCGGTCGGAGCAAGTGCTTGGATTGGCCGAGCGCGTGCGGTTGTCGATCGCGACCAGCCTGGATCGTGCGGCCGATGACCTGACACACATCAGGGCCCGCCTGGATGCTCTGTCCCCGGCGGGCACGTTGCGGCGCGGCTACGCGATCGTTCAGCAGGCCGACGCCACTGTCGTGCTGTCCGCCACCCAGGTCGTCGACGGTGAGAAGCTCAGCGTGCGATTCGCCGCCGACCACCTGAGCGTTACCGCCGAGCGATCCGGCACCAACCACTAGCCGACGCGGCTAACGGAGCTGATCGTCGAGCCGCCAGGTTGCGCCGGACCACGGATAACACAGACGCCAGCAGCCGCCGAGTACACCCACATGGCCCGGCGGAGTGCGGAGTCGTCGGCAACGAGCGCGCGGGTGGCCAGGGCTGACCGGGATCGCCGACGTCAGCGACGCTGGCCGTGGCTGGCGCCGAAGCGGCCGGGCGTTGCAGGGTGCAGCCAGGCACCCCGCGCAGCGCCGCCAGACATCCGGATCTTCACGGCTGCTCATGTTGCCCTCCCGCCCACCGGGCGGCTGACCGGACACGTACTGCTACGTGCATCGGCGGCGCGGTCTGGGCCGTTACGACCGCACTAGGCTGGTCATCGTGGCAGCGGCAAGTGGCACTTCGGGCGACGGTGAGCGGCCGCCCTACGAGCAGGCCCGCGATGAGCTGATCGAACTGGTCAAGCGGCTGGAGGCGGGCGGCCTCACCCTGGAGCAATCACTCCAGCTCTGGGAACGGGGTGAAGAGCTGGCTGCGATCTGCGAAGAATGGCTCGAGGGAGCCAGAGCGCGACTGGCTACCGCCCTGGCTCAGCATCAGCCGGACCAGCACGAACCCGGCGCGCCCTTCTAAGCCGGAGCCCGCGTTAGCGGGCCCGTGGACGGCCCCGTTCCTGTCCCTGGGCAGATGTGGCACCAAGCCGGGACAGCACCTCGAGCACGCTGTCAGCGAGCTGCCGGGCTCTCGCGACGTCCGGAGCGAGCGCGACCTCGGCGACCGCCAGCATCATCGCGCCGGTCATGACGATCGCCGCCGCCTCGTCAAGCGGCTCACCGCTGCGGGCGAAGAACTCGGTATTTCGGCTGATCCAGTCCAGCACGCGATGCCGCCAGAGCACCTCAAAGCCCGGCGGGCCGTCTCCGCGCACGAACAGGCTCGCAAGATCACGCTGCTCGATGCACACGTCAAGGTAACCGCGAGCGCCGGCCAGCAGCAGCCGCATGGGATCAGTGACGCCGCCATCGCGGCAGTCCCGCACCGCCTTGCGCGTACCGATGTCGTATTCGTTGTGCAGCTGCTCGAACAGCGCCAAGTACAGATCGGCCTTGCCAGAGAAGTGGTGGTAGAGGCTACCTACGCTGGCGCCCGCGACCGCGACGATGTCGGTGATGCCCGCCTCGGCGTAGCCCTCGTGCATGAAAACCTGCCGCGCCGCCGCCAGCAATACTGCCCGCGTTGACGAGCCGCGATCCGCGGTTCGCCCAGAATCCACCTGTTCAGTAGTCATTCGCTCCGCGTTCTCAGGCAATCCACTGCAGGGCGGCAGGCCGACCGGCGAGCCTGCTACATAGGATTCCACCACGGCGTGCTCACAGGGAAGGTGCGTTGGCCATGAGCGACGATCAGTCAGCCGCGCTGCCCGGGGCACTGTCCGGCGTAGCCGGTGCTCCTGGCGTGGCTGGGCCCCTTGAGGGGGCAGCCGGCGACGTCGCCGCCACACCGGAACCCGGCAGGCACGCGCCGGACCGCAACCTTGCCATGGAGCTGGCGAGGGTAACCGAGGCAGGCGCCATGGCGTCCGCGCGGTGGGTCGGTCGCGGCGACAAGAACGGCGCCGACGGCGCCGCTGTCAACGCCATGCGCCAGCTCATCAACACCGTCTCGATGAACGGCATCGTAGTCATCGGCGAGGGTGAGAAAGACGCCGCGCCGATGCTGTACAACGGCGAGCACGTTGGCGACGGCACCGGACCACTCTGCGACGTGGCAGTCGATCCCATCGACGGCACGCGGCTGACAGCCAACGGCATGCCCAACGCGATCTCGGTCCTGGCGGTCAGCGCCCGCGGCGCGATGTACGACCCGTCCGCGGTTTACTACATGTCGAAGCTCGTCACCGGTCCCGAGGCCGCATCGGTTGTGGACATCGACGCACCGCCCGCGAGTCAACGTCGCCGCCGTGGCCAGGGCCAAGAGCTGCTCGTCGGCCGACGTCACGGTCGTGATACTCGACCGGCCGCGGCACGCCGAGCTGATCAGCGAGGTGCGCGCCGCTGGCGCAAGGATCAAGCTGCTAACAGACGGGGACGTGGCCGGCGCGATCATGGCCGCGCGCGATGGCACGGGGGTCGATCTGCTCCTGGGTATCGGCGGCACGCCGGAGGGCATCATCGCTGCGTGCGCAATCAAGTGCCTCGGCGGAGTGATCCTCGGCAAACTCGCCCCGCGCGACGATGCCGAGCGAGCCAAGGCGCTGGCGGCCGGCCACGACCTTGACCGCGTACTCACCACCGATGACCTGGTGACATCCGACGACGCGTTCTTCGCCGCCACCGGGATCACCGACGGCGAGCTGCTCGCCGGAGTGCGTTACAAGTCCGGTGGCGCGACGACGCACTCGCTCGTCATGCGCGCGCGGTCAGGGACGGTTCGCAACATCTACGCCGAGCATCAGCTGTGGAAGCTGAGCGCATATAGCGCGGTCGACTTCAAGGGCGGTCCCTGCTAGGGCTTCGGGCTTGGGCTTCGCTGCCCGAGCTAGCCGGGCGGCAGTGTGCCGCGGCGCAGGCCGCCGAGACGACGGGGCCGCCTGGGTGAGGTGACCTTGATCGTTCCGCCGAAGCCGACGGTCCGGACCTCGACGACTGGCTGATCAGCGCCCGGGCGTCCCTCGGCGCCGCCGGGCTGGCCCTGACCCGACCGCAGCGGACCGGCTGCGAAGCCGCGCGGCCCGGGCTCTCGCACGGTTCGGCTGATCTTTCTGGTGAGTACCGCCGTGCCGGTCGTCTCGACTGACACGCCGTCGGGGACGAGCAGGTGGATGGTGCCGGCGATCAGGGTCGCGTAGACGACGATCCGGCCGCTTTGCAGCAGCGCCTCGCGCAGGTCGAGCTCGACCTCGCCGAAGATCGCAACGACCGGCAGGCTGTCGGGCACCACCCAGCGGCCATCCCGGCTATCCCGGCCGAAGATGCCGGTGACCGCCCGGCGGCCGTCCAGCTTGATGGGCTGGGCGTCCGCTGTGACGAGGTCCGTGGTCAAGGCCGCGAGCTCCCCGAGGGTCCGGGCCTGATAGGCGCGTTCGACGCGTTCGGAGTGTTCGTCGGCCGTCAGCCTGCCGTCAGCGGCTGATTCGGCGAGCAGCTTGATGACCCGGTCGCGGTCGAAGTCGGAGGCACGAAGATCGCGCGGCGCCGGGCGGAATGTCACTCTCAGAAGATACTCCTGCCGCAGGTCACCGCCAGGTCGGTGACGGCGCGGTACGCGGTCGTCGCCGAACCGGCGAGGGCTGCAGTGCGTGGTCGCGCGGTGTTGTGATCGCGCGGTGCGTGGTCGCGCGGTGCGTGGTCGCGCGCGCGGGTCTGCGCCACCCGTCCGAGGACGGCGCGGTCCGAGTATTTTGGTAGACACAACTATTCCGGCGTGCGGGAGCAGACGAGTGAGCGAGGGCACAGGCATTCTGCGCGTGGGCGGTCGTGACGTGCACGGCGACCGCTACAAGTGGATCGCGCTGTCGAATACGACGGTCGGAATGCTCGCCGCCACCGTCAACGCCTCCATCGTCATCATCGCCCTCCCGGCCATCTTCCGCGGCATCCACCTGGACCCGCTGCAGCCCGGCAACGTCAGTTACCTGCTGTGGATGCTCATGGGCTACCTCGTCGTCTCGGCAGTGCTCGTCGTCACTCTCGGCCGTCTCGGCGACATCTACGGCCGCGTTCGGATGTACAACGCCGGCTTCGCGATCTTCGGGCTCGGCGCTCTCGCCTTGCCCTTCGACCCCTTCACGGGACCTAAGGGCGCGCTGTGGCTGATCGGTTTCCGAGTCATCCAGGCGGTCGGCGGCGCCATGCTGATGGCCAACTCGCCGGCCATCCTCACGGACGCGTTCCCCGCCAACCAGCGCGGCACCGCGATGGGGATCAACCAGGTGGCCGGCATCTCCGGTCAGTTCATCGGCCTGATCCTCGGCGGCGTGCTGGCGGCCGTCGACTGGCGCCTGGTCTTCATCGTGTCCGTGCCGATCGGGCTGGGCGGGACGATCTGGTCCTATCTGAGCCTGAAGGAAATCGGCGTCCGCACGCCAGCCAAGATCGACTGGCTGGGCAACGTCACGTTCGCCATCGGGCTGATCATGCTGCTGACCGGCATCACATACGGCATCCAGCCGTACGGCGGGCACTCCATGGGCTGGACAAATCCGCTGGTCCTGACCGGCCTGATCGGCGGGCCGGTCCTGCTGGCCATCTTCTGCTTCATCGAGACCAAAGTCGAAGCGCCGATGTTCGACTTGCACCTGATGAAGATCCGCGCGTTCGCGGCCGGTATCGGCGCGACGCTGCTCGCCTCCATCGCCCGCGGCGGTCTCCAGTTCATGCTGATCATCTGGCTCCAGGGCATCTGGCTGGTCGCTGCATGGCTACGCATACCAGGACACGCCGCTGTGGTCGGGCATCTACCTGCTGGCGCTCACCTTCGGCTTCGTCGTCTCGGGGCCGGTCTCGGGCTGGCTGTCCGACAAGCACGGCGCCCGCGCCTTCGCCTCCGGTGGGCTGATCGTGTCGGCGCTGGCGTTTGCCGGTCTGCTCTTCATTCCGGTCGACTTCAGTTATCCCGAGTTCGCCGCCCTGATCTTCGTCGCGGGGGCCGGTATGGGGCTCTTCTCGGCGCCCAACGCGGCCGCGATCATGAACAGCGTGCCGGCCAGGCAGCGCGGTGCGGCTTCGGGCATGCTGGCCACGTTCCAGAACTCCGGCTTCGTGCTGTCGATCGGTATCTTCTTCTCGCTCATGATCGCCGGTCTCGCCGCTACGCTGCCGACGACGCTCACGCGCGGCCTGACTGCGCAGGGCGTGCCGCACTCGATCGCTCACCAGATCGGGTCGCTGCCGCCGGTCGGCAGCCTGTTCGCCGCTTTCCTCGGCTACAACCCGGTGCACGAGCTGCTCGGGCCCACCGGCGTGCTCAACCACCTGCCGCCGGCGAACGCGGCCGTCCTGACCGGGCGGACGTTCTTCCCTCAGCTGATCTCGCAGCCGTTCCACCACGGTCTCGTGATCGTGTTCAGCATGGCCATAGCCGTACTGCTGATCGCGGCGGCGGCTTCGGCGTTGCGCGGTGGCAAGTTCGTGCACGAAGACGGCGCCGAGGCCGCGACGCTGGCAGTCGGCGCGGCCACTTCGGGCGCCGGCACGGACATCTTTTCTGACGACCTTGCCGCGGCCGACGCGCCTACCGACGGCGACGATGACGCCAGCGACCGGGCTACCGGGAACGGGGCCACCGGAGACGGGGCCGCCAGCAAGGCCGCCGCCGCGGGCGTGGCGACCGGAGACGGTGCCGCCAGCAACGGCGTGGCTGCCGGAGAAGCAAACGCGACCAGCGGCGAGCGCACCGGTGCGGACGGCGCGATGCGTCGACCCGGCTAGCCGACTCGCCCGTCGCAGCGCCGGAGGAGAACGGCGAGAAAGAGGCGCCGACTAACTCAGATTTGGACGCCGGAGCGTTCGCGGTGAATGCCAGGAATCGTGTGCGGGTAGCGACCGACGAAGACTTCGGCGTCTACCCCGCCCGGAAAAGCGCCGCTCGCGTGGTACAGGCCAGTCAGAAATGAAGCGAGCTGCTTCCAGACTTTCCGGCTGGAAACGTGGGCTCGCTCGGCCGCCAGTAGGTAAGGCTCGCCATGAGGCTGGCGCTCCAGCCGCGCGATGTAGCCATCGACCGACCCGTCAGCCGCCACGGGCAGGTAGTCGCCGAGGTCGGCGATCACCTGGCGCTGGCCCGCGTGGAAGCGAACCTGCGGAGCGTCCGAGCCCCTGCCGCGCTGCGCGGTCGCGCTCAGCAGCAACCGAAAGAGGTCCGAGCGGCTGATTGTGAAACCGGCGGGGGTTCGTCGGTCGCGAACGGCTCGCGCCCGTAGTACGCGGCGGCGAACTCGCGCCAGAACTCGCCCTCGGGCGCCGCAACGGCGTGCGATCCGGCTACCACAAGCTCGGATGCACCTCTGGCTCTACTGCGGGCTCTGGCTCCTCGGGCTCGGGCACCTCTGGAACCTCAGGCTCCTCAGGCTCCTCCTGGGTGGGCTCTGGCTCCAGGCTCACGACGTCATCCGGCAGAGCGCTACCGCTATCCGGCCCGGGTCCCGCGATCGTGTCAGCCACAGCTGCCCCTTTGGTCCGCCCATCGGAGGTTTGCCTGCCTATCACGATAACCAGGTGCGCTGATATTTCGGCCTCATATTTCACTAGAAATAGGCCTAGATCATTCCCGTTCCTATCGTTGGTGCACTTCTCTGCCTGCGCCGAAACTCGCTGGGCCGGCGGCGAGTAGGCCAGGCGGTTCCCGGTTACATTCCGGAGCGAAGCTCGGAACCTGTGACAGTGCCCAGCATTGGCAGGCGTGCATGACCAGCGATGATGGCCCGCCGGCGACCGATAGGTCGCCGGCGACGGACAGGCCGCAGCGTGGCCTTCGGTCAGTGTCGGTTGTGAACTCGCTGTCGCCGACGGCAGGCGGCCCCGCGGCGGTCCAGGCGCGGCCAACCCGGATCGCCGCCTCCCGGCACAGACCCTGGTGGCGGTGGGCGCTGATCGGCCTGCTACTGGCTTTCAGCCTGGCGACCACTGGACTGTACGCAGCATCGCTGGTCAGAGACTTCTCGCAGCATCACTGGGGGGCCGCGCTTGATGCATCACGCGACGCGGTGCCCGCGGCGGTCGGCTGGGCGGCACTCATGCTGCTGTTCTTCCCGCGTGGTACCGCGGCGGCGGAGCGCTTGCTGTCTGCCGATGATCGGGCGCTGACCGACAGCCTTGAGCAGGCAGCCCGAGATCAGGCCAGCATGGATCGCGCACAGCGTAAGGTCCAGCGCCTGACCGAGAAGCTGGCGCGCCTCACGGCTGCCCGCGAGCATGCTGACTTGGCTTGCGGCCCGCCGCCTGAGATCGCGGACAAGCCAGCCGACACGGGCGTGACCTACCTCGACCCGGGCGCGGTCTACCTCGACCCGGACTGCGCCGACCTTGACAGGGAGGTCGCCGAGACGACTGCGCGACTCGACCAGGCGACACAGTGGCTCGCTGGCGCGCGAACTGCGGTTTCCGTCAGTCAGCGGGCGGTCGCAGCGGCCGAAGAAAGGCTTTTTGCCGATTTCCCCGATCTAACGCGGCGGCCAGATCCGGCCGCTGGCCGGCCTGCCTGACGAAGGCCGAGTGACGTCGCGGCCTCTGCTACGGTGATGGCCGAATGACGAGCGGCCCAGCTGCCCCTCGTGCACGCGCCGCGAACGCGATCGGAGATTGCTATCGATGGTTGCCATCGGATCAGCCGTGCCCTCGCGAAAGTTGGCCGCGGCGCTGTGAAGATCGCTATCGTCGGCCCGGCGCATCCTTACAAGGGAGGCTCGGCCCAGCACACGACGATGCTCGCGCACCGGCTGTCAGATGCCGGCCACGAGGTCACGCTCCTGAGCTGGCGAGACCAGTACCCGAAACGGCTGTATCCCGGGCAGCTTACGGTTGACGAACCTGAAGTCGAGCTTTTCCCTGACACCCACTGGCCGCTCCGCTGGTACCGGCCTGACGGCTGGTGGCGGACCGGCCGGCGGATAGCCGCGAGCGGCTGCGACGCCGTGCTGCTGGCGATTTTCACGCCATTTCAGGTGCCGGCGTACCTGACGCTGGCGAAGGCGGCGCGGGCGCGCGGCGCCAAGATAATCGCGGTGGTCCACAACGTGCTGCCGCACGAGCACAGAAGGTTCGACGAGCCCGCTATGCGGGCGTTGCTGCGGAGCGTGGACGCCGTAGTTGTCCACTCCAAGGAGGAAGCAGCCCTAGCGGCCAGCCTTTCCAGCACGCCGCTGCAGATCGCCGCTCTTCCGCTGCACCTGCCGCATGTCGAGGCAGGGCTATCCGGCCCGATCGGGGACGCGGCCGTGCATAACCAGCTGCTGTTCTTCGGCATGGTGCGGCACTACAAAGGCCTGGACATACTCATCCGAGCGCTCGCCGAAACGAAGCCCGACGTCTGCCTCACGGTCGCGGGCGAGATCTGGGACGGCCGCGAGGAGCTCGTCCAGCTCATCTCCGACCTGCGCCTCGACAACCGGGTGACGCTGCGCGACGGCTACGTGCCGGCCGACGAAGTGTCGGCGGTCTTCGGTACGTCCGATGCGCTCGTGCTCCCATATCGGTCAGGAACGGCCTCCCAGAACGCGCTGATAGCCCTCCAGTTCGGGGTACCCGTCATAGCGACGAGGGCCGGAGCGATCGCGGACGCGGTCATAGATGGTGTTAACGGCCTGCTCTGTGCTCCTGACGACGTCGCAGATCTCGCAAAAACGATCAACGCGCTCTATGAGCCTGGAGTGCTCGAACGGCTCAGGCGCGGTGTGCAGCCGCCAGAGACGGCCGAGGCTTGGGACGCGTACGTCGCGACGGTGGAGAAGGCGATCTCGTAGCTAGTCGGCCGTCGTATTGACGGACGGATTCGATCGTCGGCCGAGTCGTGTCGCGGCAGCAGCCGTCAGCAGGTCGCCGGCAGTGAGCAGGACGCGGGACACCAGGACGACCGCCGTGGCATCGGCCGTGCTCAGCACCGGGCGGAGCATCAGCAACAACAAGACGTCGCGGACTCCCGCGCCCGCTGGGGCGAAGATGATCACGAAGCCAACGCTCCACGCGAACGCGAAACCGCCGACCGCAATGAGGGCTGTCTTGCCCGTGGGTGCCCCCAGCCGAGTCGCGAGGATCCAGATCTGCAAGCCGTAGCAGATCCAGACACCAACCGCCCAACCCAGCGCGCGGCTGAGAGCGCGGCCGGTGAGCGGCGCCTCAAGCGGCGCCTGCCGCGCCAGCCTGAGCAGCCGGGCGATGATGCTGTTCAGCACCCTCGGGTGCAGCATCACCAGAAGGACAGGCGTAATCAGCAAGGCCCATCGGTAGGGCATCGGTCCAGCGGCGAACGGCAGCGTGACCAGAGCAATGAGCAGCCCGACGATCAGCGTCAGCAACATGACAAGCACGGACGCGCTGGCTGACCGAGAGCGCGGCACCTTATGGGCCTTGCCCAGCTCCATCTGAGCGAGGACCGGCCAGATGGACCCTGGCAGGTACTTGCCGAGCTGGCCGATGAACAGGATCCTCGCGGCCGTGCCGACCGGCAGCGGCGAGCCGAGGGAGGAGAGCAGCGTCCGCCACATCAAAGCGGTCAGGACCTGGGCTATGACGACGCTGACGAGGGCGGCGGCCACCGACAAGAACCCGAGTCGGCCCAGTGCAGCCTCTATGTGCGTCCAGTGCTTGGCGATCGCGTACGCGGCCAGACCGACGGCGGCCAGGACGAACGCCCAGCGGACCGGCCGGCTGCCGACGACGCGGCCGATGGCGGCCAGCCCACGCCCCGGGGGCACGACGGGTGACTCGACATCACCGCGCCCGTCATCGACAGGAGCGGCAACCTTCGGGTCTTGCATGAGCACAGCCTGCCATCTTCGCGAACCGTTGCGACCAGAAGCCAGCCTCTGCGCCCCGTGCCCGGAGAGGCTGCCGAGCTCGCCTGGGAGTTCTGAGTCCGAACCGTTTATTGCCAGCGGGTATGGGCTACCAGGTAAGGGCTAACCCAATCGGATCCGACCGATAGGGTTCCGTCGTGGCAGCACGCCAGCCGGTATCGCCACAGCCCTCAGTCAGACGTGAAGTCTATACCTGGTGTTTAACCCGAAAAAACGTAAATCTGGACGCAGCATGGGACAGCCACAAGTACCGTTGGCCGCGATGAGTATCCAGTCGGCGGTCAAGAGTCCACTGTCGGTCACTCGGCCAGGTGCCATCCTCAAGCGGTTCAGCCGCAAGCACCTGCTTGGTGTGACGATCCTAACAGCGTTCATCGCAGCGCTCTACTCTGTCTTTTCGCTGACTTACTACATCAGGTTCCGGACCTCGGCTTATGACCTCGTAATTTTTGACCAGGCCATCCGGTCCTACTCGCACTTCCACCTTGGCATCTCGGTCATCAAGGGCGTGCACAACGGATTCGGCCCGCATTTCTCGGTCCTGGGCGACCACTTCTCGCCGATCCTGGCGGCCGTGGCCCCGCTGTACTGGATATACAGCGGCCCGCAGACGCTCTTGGTCGCGCAGGCCTGCCTGTACGCGCTGGCCATCCCGCCGTTGTGGATATTCACTCGGCGCGCATTTGGCGATGGCCGGAAGGCGACCATCGCGGCTTATCTCATTTCTGCTGCTTACGGCCTCAGCTGGCCGCTCGCCGCGGCGGCGGCCTTTGACTTTCACGAAGCAGCATTCGCGCCGGTCCTGACCGCGATAGCACTGGAGCGCATCCAGGCGGGCAAGCTGCGTGGCGCCGTGATCGCGCTCGGCGCCCTGCTGCTGATCAAGGAAGACATGGGCCTGCTGGTAGCCGGTATCGGCGTTTACCTGCTCGTATCCATGACGCCGACACTGCCCCGGCAACGCCTCGTTGCGCTCGCCGTCATGGTCGGCGGCGTCTTCTACACGATGATCGCCGTCTACGTCCTGATTCCAGCGTTTGGCGGGCAGGCAAGGCTATTACTGGGCCTACTCCACGCTCGGCAACAATGTGCCGCAGGTCGTCGGCCATATCCTGAGGCACCCGATCAGCACCTTCCAGACGCTCTTCAAACCCTGGGTTAAGGGTCGGACCTACAAGTGGCTGCTGGCCGCCTTTGCCTTCCTGCCACTGCTCTCCCCGATTACGCTCGCCGCAATTCCGCTGCTACTCGAGCGGATGCTGAATGACAAGTTCCCCAGTTGGTGGCTGCTCAAATTCCAGTACAACTCGTTCATCCTCATGATCCTTGTCTGCGCGGCCGTCGATACCGCGGTCCGGATCGACAGGTGGGCGACTAAGGGACTCGGCGCCCTGTCGGCAGGCCCGGAATCCAGCGCCCACCCGGTGGCAGATGGGGTGGCGGAGTCGGCAGGCGCCCCAGCATCACCGGCGCTGGCAGTCGCCCCCGCTGGACAGGACGCCGGTCCTGCTCCGGAGCCTGTCGTCGCGGCTCCCAGCGGTACCGCACTCGGCCTCCGCGGGCGCGGGCCGGGCGCCGGCGTCGTAGGCCTCGCGCTCTGCGCCGCGATTCTCGCCGCCAACGTCATCGCGATCTTCGCCCTGCCCAAGTCCCCGCTCGAGCAGGTATTCCGTCCCAGCTTCTATGAACAGACAGCCCGGACCCGGGCGGCTACCGCCGCCCTCGACAAGGTGCCGAACGGCGTCGTCGTAGAGGCCGCCAACGACGTTGGTCCGCAGCTTTCGTCGCGCGATACAGTTTTGCTCTGGGATGGCGAGCGCAAGGCTCTCGGAGCCCCCTGGGTTGTCGCTGATATACAGCTTCACGTCATGACGTTCGAAACCTTGAGGGCTCAAGTTCGGCGGGTAGACCAGCTCGTGCATAGCGGTGAATACAAGATCGTGTTCCAGCGCGACGGATACATCGTCCTGCACCGGGTGCGCGGCCACTTCGCGGGCGTGAACTCTTTGAAGGCGTGGAGGCTCGTGAAATGAGCGCAAGCACCGGGACGGCGGAGACTGGGGAATCCCGGTCCCCTGTCCCTGCGGCCGGCGACAGTCAGCAGCAATCGTCAGACCTCGCGGGCCGGATTTTCCGGCAGATCACCGTGCTGCCGACTCTGCTGGCGATGGCGTGGCTGCTGGCCGGCCTGCCGCTGCTGCTGCTCGGGCTATTCACGCCGGTCCTCATGCTCGTTGTCTCCCTGCCGCTGGCAATCGTGCTGGTCACCGCCGGGACGCGGTGGATTTCTGGTCGGTCGCAGGGCCTGCTGGCCGCCCGCGGCGCAGCGCCGGCGTCGACGCCGTGGTGGGTCATCGTTGCGCTGATCGCGGTGGCTGTCGCGTTTGGCGTCGACCAGCTGATCTACCACTCGCAGGAGATCATCGTCTTCCGTGACCCCGCGTCCTACATTCAGTTCGGCAACTGGATCGCCAAGCACGGGTCACTGCCAATTCCGCAGGACATGGCCGCGTTCGGCGGCAACCACCATGCCGTCGTGTACGGCAGTGCGGCGTTCTACCAGCGCGGCAACAGCATCATCCCGCAGTTCATGGCCGGATTGCCGATGGTGCTCGCACCGGCGTTCTGGCTGGGCGGCGTCACAGCGGCGTCGGCAACGGGCGCGCTCCTCGGCGCCTGCGGGGTCCTGACCTTTGGCGGCCTCGTCGGCCGCCTGGTCGGACCGCGCTGGGCGCCGCTGGGTGCCCTGGTCCTGGCGCTCACCCTGCCCGAGATGTTCACGACCAGGTCCACCTACAGCGAGCCGCTCACGCAGATAC
Organism: uncultured Actinomycetota bacterium; assembly: GCA_963730085.1. Classification (GTDB taxonomy): domain Bacteria; phylum Actinomycetota; class Actinomycetes; order Streptosporangiales; family Streptosporangiaceae; genus JAJYUU01. Next base: position 228,271 of record CAVSQI010000001.1, read on the forward strand.
TGTTCCTCGGCGGCCTGTGCCTGGTCATCGACTCGTTCACGCCAGATGGCGCGGCCAGGAGGAAGCTTGCCGCGCTGGCCGGCCTCGCCATTGGTCTTACGCTCCTCGTCCGTATCGACGGGGCGAGCGACATCCTGCCGCTCATTCCGTACTTTGGGCTGCTTCTGCTCGGTCGACAGCGGCAGGCCTGGCCGCTGATCGGCGGGACAGTCGTCGGGTCCCTCTACGGCGTCGTCGACGGCGTGATCCTCAGCCGACCGTACCTTGGTACCGTCAAGGCCTCGCTGATCCCCCTGCTGGAGATCGGCGCTGCCGTCTTCGTCGTCACGGTGCTCGTCGTAATGTGGCGCTGGGACCGCGGGCTTCCGCGGCTGCGGACCGACCGATTGCCCAACGCCGCAGCCGCGCTGGCGTTCCTGATCACACTTGCCTTCGTGATCCGGCCGTACGTCCAGACCGTGCGCGCGAACATACCCGCCCATCAGGCGGCCACGATGGCTATGTGGCAGCGCGCCGAAGGCCTGCCAGTTCAGCCCGACCGCATGTACTACGAACTCAGCATGCACTGGGTGTTCTGGTACCTAGGCGTGCCGGCCGTCATTCTCGCGACGATCGGCGCCGCCCTGCTCGCACGCAGGTGCCTGCGGGGGAACGCGCCCGCCTGGACGCTGCCGCTGATGTGCTTCGCGTGGATCATCGTCGTGACGCTCGCGCGGCCATCCATCATCCCAGACCAGCCCTGGGCCAGTCGTCGGCTCGTCCCCGGCGTACTACCAGGCCTGATCGTGCTGGCCCTCTGGGGGAGCAGCTGGATCGTTGGCTGGCTTCGGCGGCAAGGCGTCGGCCCGGTGTTCAGGGCAGGCGCGGTCGTGATCATCGGCGCCGCCCTCGTCCTCCCTGCCATCAAGACGAGCTGGGGGATCTCGGCGCAGCCGCTCGGTGCCAATGGCCTGGCGAGCAAGGCGACATCCAAGGGCGAAATCCCGGCGATGAACAACCTGTGTGCCCAGATCCCGAAGGACGCGTCGGTGGTGTTCGTCAGCTACCAGCTCTATCGCAACATCGGCCAGGATGTTCGCGGTATGTGCGGCGTACCGACGGCGGCCTCGCTGCGCAGTGACCCGGCCTACGTGAAGATGCTGATCCGCAGCATTCAGCGCGTCGGCCGACGCCCTGTGGTGCTGGCGGTTACGCAGAACCTCGTCGCCGAGTACGGCGCGCCGACCAAACGAGTAATGGACCTGCATACCCAAGTCGACCCGCACTCGCTGGAATGGGCGCCGGTGGACACGACCAAGATCAAGGTAGTTATCTGGATGTCGGAGTTTTCACGTTGAGTATGTTCTCGGGCATGAATTCTGCCCCCGCCACTGACATGGCTCCCCCGCCGCCCGCGCCTCGAGATTCCGCCGACCCCGGCGAGCCTGGAGGCGCCCGAGCCGGAGCAAGCTCCGTACGTCACGATCGTCCTGCCGTGCCACAACGAGCAGGGCCACGTGACTACCGAGATCGAGCGGATCTGCGCGGCCATGGACGCAAGCGGCTACACCTACGAGCTGGTGGCCTACGACGACGCGTCGACGGACGGCACGCTGGCCAGTCTGGAAGACGCCGCGACGCGCTTCCCCCAGATGAGGGTGGTCCACTTCCGCCGCAACGGCGGGTCTGGCACAGTCCGCCGGATCGGCACTCACCAGGCCCGCGGCGAGATCGTCGTCTGGACCGATGCGGACATGACGTATCCCAACGAGCGCATCCCCGAGCTCGTCGGGCTGCTCGAGAAGGATCAGTACATAGATCAGGTCGTCGGCGCCAGGACCACCGAGGAGGGCACCCACAAGCTGCTGCGGGTACCCGCCAAGTGGTTCATCCGCAAGGTGGCCGAGGTGCTGACCAACTCCGAGATCCCCGATCTCAACTCCGGGCTGCGGGCATTCCGCCGCCAGGTCGCGCTCCCCTACCTGAGGCTGCTGCCGCCGGGATTCTCGTGCGTGACGACGATCACGATCGCGTTCCTGTCTAACCAGCACGATGTCCGGTACGTGCCGATCGACTACGCGAAGCGGGCGGGCAAGTCAAAGTTCAAGTTCGTCCGCGACGCCTACCGGTACATCTTGCAGGTGCTGCGTATGGTGATGTACTTCAACCCGCTGAAGGTCCTGATGCCCGTCGCGCTGTCCTTGCTGGCGCTGGGCGTCGTCAAGGGCATCTACGACCAGGTCGTCCACCCGTTCTACTTCGCGATCAACACGATCCTGATCATCGTCAGCGGACTCATCATCGCCACGCTCGCGTTGCTGGCCGACCTCATCGTGCGATCTCGAGGAGACTACTGAGGCCGTACCCTTGCGGCCGCAGGCTCGCAGCCAGCCAAACGGAGGGCGTCCCCGGCTTCTCGGGGGACGCCCTCCGTTGCTTGCTGCCTGGCTTGCTACGCGCGCTTGCGGGCCCGGACGAGGACCACGCTGCCCCCGTCGTTCGGCCGCCGCTTGTCGCTCACCGACACCAGCGGTGCGGCGACGACCGCGGCATTTGGCGCTGCCTTGCCCTTGACCGACGACATCGCGAGGTAGAAATGCTCGGACTGACGGCCCCGGAACTGATAATCGTGCTCGATCACGTCGAGGCCTCGCTCAGCGAGCAGGTCGCCGAGTCGCTCGTGGCTGTAGGTCTGCTTCACCGCATACCGTCGGCAATGAGCCTCAAACAGACGCGGCCACTCGCTCGCCCTCGTCAGCGCGTCGGCCGACATCACAAGCTCGCCGCCGGGAACGAGGACTCGTGCCATCTCGGCGAGGGAAGCGGGTCCGTCATCAAAGTGCTCGATGGCACAGATGGACATCACCCTGTCGAAGCTCGCGTCGGCGAAAGGCAGCCGGAGTGCGTCCGCTTCGAGCAGGGCTGGCGCTTGGCTCAGCCGGGCGCCGCGCAGCATCTTCGACCGGGCAAGATCAACTGACACGGCCGACGCGCCGCGCCTGCGTGCCTGAGCGGCCCAGTAGCCGTCGCCGCCGGCCACGTCGAGGACGCGCAGGCCGGTGAGATCGTCACCTAGCCACTTCAGCAGGGTCCCGGCCTCGCGGTAACGGCAAAAGTGCACCTGATGGCCAACATACGCAATCGCGTCTTCCATAAGCACCCGAGTATTATACGTGGTGCGGGGCGCAATCCGGCCGGACCTGGACAGTCTGACAGCGGCGTAGGCGCAGCAAACGCCGCTCATTCCGGGCCCAAGCTAATTGCGCGAAGGCGGGATTAGGAAAACGGCCAGAGCCGGTTTTGACCGGCAGCATTCAATTCCTAATTCCGAGCCGGCGAATAACTCCTGGGCCTGGATAAACGAAGCTTGGATAAGACGTGGTCAGAGCCGGCTGAGCTGATCAGGAGTCGTCAGATCCGGGATGCCAGAAGCACGATACTGCCAGCCGGCCGCCCGCCACGTGGCCGGGTCCAGCACGTAGCGGCCGTCGATGATGCGCTTCTCGGCGGCCACGGCGCCCAGCTCGTGCGGGTCGATGGCCGCAAACTCAGTCCAGTCGGTCAGCACAAGCACCACCTCGGCGCCTCTGGCTGCGGCCACGGCCGAGTCGGCGTAGTGCAGTTCGGGGCACACTGCCCTCGCGTTCTCGTTGGCCGCCGGGTCGTACACGGTCACGTCGGCGCCCATGCCATGGAGGATCTGCGCCACATCGAGGGCTGGCGAATCCCGCACATCGTCCGAGCCGGGCTTGAATGCAGCGCCGAGCACGCATACAGACTTGCCGGCGACCGATCCGCCCACCACGGAGCAGGCCAGGTTCACCATTCCAGTCCGGCGGCCGAGGTTGATCGCGTCCACATCGCGCAGGAAGGCAAGCGCGTCCTCGGCGCCCAGCTCCGCCGCCCTGGCAAGGAACGCACGCACGTCCTTGGGCAGGCACCCGCCGCCGAAGCCGAGGCCAGGGCGCAGGAACGCGGTGCCTATCCGCGGGTCAGCACCCAGCACGGCCGCCAGCTTGGTCACGTCCGCGCCCGCCGCGTCACATACCTCGGCGACGGCGTTGATGAACGAGATCTTGGTGGCCAGGAACGCATTGGCAGCTACCTTGGCCAGCTCAGCCGTCGCCAGGTCGGTCACGAACAGGGGTACGCCGACCTCGGTCTGCGGCGCGTACACACGCCGCAGCATCGTCTCCGCCCAGGCAGACGTGGCTCCGACAACGATCCGATCCGGCCGTAGGGTGTCCGCCACGCCCGAGCCCTCACGCAAGAACTCCGGGTTCCAGCACAGCTCGACTGCGTTTCCGGCGGGCGCCAGCCTGGCCACGCGCTCGGCTAGAGCGGCAGCGGTGCCGACTGGGACAGTCGATTTGCCTGCGATCACGCATGGCCGGGTGAGACCCGCCGCGAGGGCGTCGATGCACGCCTCTACCTGGGAGAGGTCGGCGCTGTAGCCGTCGCGCCGCTGGGGCGTGCCCACGCATACGAAATGCACGTCGCCGAACGCAGCTGCCTCCGCGTAAGACGACGTGAACGTGAGCCGACCTGACTTGAGGCCGTCATGCAGAAGCTCTTCGAGGCCAGGCTCGTAGATCGGGACTTCTCCGCCGTTGAGCCGCGCCACCTTCGCAGCGTCGATGTCGACGCCCAGCACATCGAACCCTTCCGAGGCCATGCACGCCGCGTGCGTCAGGCCGAGGTAGCCGGTGCCGAGTACGGTCAAGCGGGGGCGTTCCGTCATCAGCGCATCTCCTGATCCCGAGCTGGAACTGGAACTCTGGTTAAGCTGAGGTTCGGGGCTGGCTGCCGCTCGGCGGATCCGGGGCCGGGTCAGTCTTTTCACCTCGCTCAGTTATCGAGCTGGGGGCGCCAGCACCCGGCAGGACCGGGATCACGACGCTGCTGGCTGCACCAGCTCAAGGCTGAGATGTCGAGCGTAGTCCAAGATACCGATACTTTTCGTCACCTTTGGGACAGACGCTCGGTGACGAGGGCCACCCTCGGCCTGGCAATACACAGCGTCGGGCGCCTTCGGCGAGAGTTTAGCCGCATCTACAGCGGGCTTTCAGCACATCCCCGGCAGCGGGCGCACTTCTACCCAGGCGTCCTGCCATGTCCGGCGGGCTCGCCATCTCCGGCGGGCTCGCTGGTTACGGCAGGCTCGCTGGTTGCGGCGGGCTCGCCAGTTGCGGCGGGCTCGCCAGTTGCGGCGGGCTCGCCAGTTGCGGCGGGCTCGCCAGTTGCGGCGGGCTCGCCGGTTGCGGCCGGGATGCGAAATGCCGAGTGGCTAAGGCCGGGGGCTCGTCACGACGCTGTCGATCACCAGCGAGATCAGCCGGTCAGGCTGGTCAGGGTCAGCAGGCGCGGTCTCGGTGGCCATTATCAGCCCGTGCGTCAGGCGGATGAGGTCGATCGGCTTTACCTCCGGCCGAGCCTCGCCCGCCTTTTGCGCGCGGCTGAGCAGCTCGTCAGTCCGCCCGCGAAGGATCATGCTGCAGGCCGACATCAGCTCAGAGTTCTTGCCGATGGTCTCGACAAGCGCCGCGCTCAGGCTGCGCTTCGTCCGGCCGAACGCCAGGAAGGCGCGCATCCAGGCGCCGAGTGCCTCGCCCGGCGATTCCGCCACGAGCAGCTTGGCGGCGAGGGCGTCGAGGGCGTCGACCTGGTCCTTGTAGACGGCCTCCAGCAGCGCCTGCCTGGCCGGGAAATGCCGGTACAGCGTTCCGATCCCCACCCCCGCGCGGCGCGCGATCTCCTCCAGCGAGACGTCATCGGCACCATGCTCGGCGAACGCGGCTGCAGCGGCCGCGAGCAGTCGTTCGTAGTTCCGGCGCGCGTCAGCCCGCTTAGACGGCCCGGCCTGGCAGGCCGGCTCGGCTGCGCTCATCACGACTCCAGCACTTATCGACTTGCAAAACGGAGGTATCCTCCGTATAGTTACCGGAGGGATCCTCCGAATAGAGCTTAGCTCACTTCAGCCGCCAGGCCAAGGCCAGGCCAGGGCCATCCAAACGGCCCGGCGGTCGATATCAGCCGCCCGGCGCGCCTCACGGCCGCGGCGGTCCACCCGTTAGCACCGTTCCGGGAAGGAACCATGTCTTCTTCGTCCGCCTCCCCCTCGCTCACGAGCCCCGGCTCGAGCGCCGGCTCGAGCGCCGGGCACCGCGACCGGCGGAACATCACCCTCGCCGTGGTCCTGTGCGCTCAGCTCATGATCGTCCTGGACATGACCGTGGTGAACGTCGCGCTGCCGTCGATGGCAGCCGGCCTGCACCTGTCTGCAACCAGCCTGTCCTGGGTGCTGAACGCGTACGCCCTGACGTTCGGCGGCCTGCTGCTACTCGGTGGCCGGGCCGGCGACATAGTCGGCCGGCGACAGGCATTCATGGCCGGCCTCGTCATCTTCACGCTGGCCTCGCTGGCGGGCGGCCTGGCATCGTCCTCCGCTGCCTTGCTAGCGGCGCGCGCCGTGCAGGGCGTCGGCGGCGCGATCGCCTCGCCCGCCGTCCTGGCCACGATTGTCGCGAGCTTCCACGAGGGCCGGGAGCGAGTCAGGGCGCTCAGCATCTTCACCGCCGTGACGATGGGAGGGTCCTCGCTCGGTCTCGTCCTTGGCGGCCTGCTCACGCAGTTGGCGTCCTGGCGCTGGGTCTTCTTCGTCAACGTGCCGATCGGCATCGCGGTCGTTGCGCTCGCGCCGCGCCTGCTGCCGGCCTCGCAGCCTCAGCGCGGCCGGTTCGACTTCGCGGGCGCGGTTACCTCCACCGCTGGCATGTCCGCCCTGGTGTACGCGTTCATCACCGTCGCATCGCACGGCTGGTCCAGCCGGTCCGCGCTCGGCTCGTTCGCCGCAGCGGCGATCCTGCTCGCGGCCTTCGTGCTCGTTGAGACCAGGAGCAGCCAGCCGATCACGCCACTCTGGCTGCTGCGCGACGCCAGCCGGGGAGCTTCGTACGTGGCCCGGCTGCTCCTCGTGGCGGGCATGTTCGGCTCCTTTTTCTTCCTCACCCAGTTCGTTCAGGAAGTGCTCGGCTTCGGCCCACTCAAGGCAGGCCTGTCCTTCATCCCGATGACGGCAGCCTTGTTCGGGACCTCGAGGCTGGCGCCAAGGCTCGTCGCCAGGTTCGGACCGAAGCCACTGATGATCACTGGTCTCCTGCCCGTCGTGGCCGCCATGACCTGGCTTGGCCAGCTCAGCACCGGGACCAGCTACTTCCCCGGTGTGCTGATCCCGATGCTCCTGCTCGGGATCGGCATGGGCGTGGTCTTCGTGCCACTCACCATGGCGTCCCTGGCCGGTATCCCGCCTCGGGAATCCGGCGCCGGCGCCAGCATGGTGAACGTCATGCAACAAGTCGGCGGCGCGCTCGGGCTGGCCATATTGGTCACGATCTACGGCACGGCGAGCCGCGCCGCGGCGCGGCATCCGGTCCTCGGCGCCAGCCTGGCAGCCCAGATCCAGCACGTCCGGGTGCACGGCATGGCAGCCTCGTTCACAGCGGCCGCCATCTTCGACGCCGTCGCGCTGATCGTGATCGCGGTCGCGATCCGGACGCGGCCCGCCGCCGCCCCGGTCAGCCACCGCGAGCGCGCTGCCGAGGAAGAGGTCCTTACTACCGAGGCGCTCGAGGCCGAGATCCTGGAATCCGAGGTCATCTAGGCCACGGGCATCCGTAACGGGCGTCCCCCGCGGGCGCTAGACCCGAGCTGGCGCGCCGCCGCGATCGCGGCGGTGCGTCAGCTCGCAAATATCCGTGATGTACGTATAGCTGCCAATCGGTACTGGCAGGTCTAAAATCGCGGCGGGAGCAGCGAGCCAACTGGAGGCCTCCGTGACTGGTGAGACATCGCTGTATCCAGAACCCGCGCCGACAGGGCGCCCCGCTAGCGGCTGGACCGGTAGCGACCTGGTCATCGGGACCAGCACGATTGTGCTGTTGGTCGCCTTGTTCATGCCGTGGTTCAGCGGCACTGGGCAAGGTCCCGGCGGCGGAATCACGCGAGTACTGGGCAGTGCTGACGGGCCACGCGCGCATGGTTACGTCTGGTTTGTCTTCGCGCTGGCGATCATCGTGCTCATCGTGCTGGTGGCCCGCGACCGGATCAGGAGCGTGCCGGGCAACCTGCCGAGCCCAGATCAGATGCTTGTCGTCGCGACCGGCCTCGCGCTACTGCTGACGATCCTGGCAGCAGTCATCAAGCCGTCGCCCACCTTCGACGATCGTCAGCCCGACCGGCACAGTCCCGTCGTTCCTGCCCAATTTCAACTTCTCGGTCGGCTTCAGTTACGGCGGCTTCATCGCGCTGGCGGCGGCCGTCGTCGCGTTCCTCGCCGCCTTTGGCCTGGTCAACCGGGACGCGGCTCGGCTCGGCAGGCCGACCATGCGGCGACGGCCCAGCACTTCCTAGCCGGGATACGTGCCGGGGCAGGCCAACCCGGGTCGCGAAATACGATGAGAAGGTCTGCACCCGGCCACAAGGATGTGCCTTCCATGCCCGAGTTCTCTTACACCGACATGCTGCCGACGGGCGCCGACGACACCGAGTACCGGCTGCTCCGTACCGACGGGATCAGCGTGGAGCGAGCGCTCGGGCGGGAGTTCCTCCAGATCGAGCCCGCGGTACTGACCGAGCTGACCAGCGCCGCGATGCACGACATCGCGCACTTGCTCCGGCCCGCTCACCTGGCCCAGCTTCGCTCGATCCTCGACGACCCGGAAGCGTCGCCGAACGACAAGTTCGTCGCTGGCGAGCTGCTCAAGAACGCGTGCATCGCGGCCGGCGGTGTGCTGCCCATGTGCCAGGACACCGGCACCGCCATCGTGATGGGTAAGCGCGGTCAGCAGGTGCTCACCGACGGCCGGGACGAGGAGCACATTGCGCGCGGCGTGTACGACGCCTACACCAAGCTGAACCTCCGGTACTCGCAGCTCGCGCCTCTCACGATGTGGGACGAGCGCAACACCGGCAGTAACCTGCCGGCCCAGATCGAGCTGTACGCAACGGACGGTCCCGAGTACAGGTTTCTCTTCATGGCGAAGGGCGGCGGCTCGGCCAACAAGTCTTACCTCTATCAAGAGACGAAGGCAGTCCTGAGCCCCGCTCGAATGGCCACGTTCCTGGAGGAGAAGGTCCGCTCGCTGGGCACCGCCGCGTGTCCGCCCTACCACCTGGCCATCGTCGTCGGCGGCACCAGCGCCGAGTACGCGCTGAAGACAGCCAAGTACGCATCAGCCAAGTACCTGGACGCGCTGCCGACCGCGGGCTCGATGGACGCGCACGGCTTCCGCGACCGCGAGCTCGAGGAGCAGGTGCTCGAGATCACCCGCAAGGCCGGGATCGGCGCGCAGTTCGGCGGGAAGTACTTCTGCCACGACGTCCGCGTCATCCGGCTGCCGCGCCATGGCGCGTCCTGTCCGGTGGCCATCGCGGTGTCCTGCTCGGCGGACCGACAGGCCAAAGCAAAGATTTCCGGGAACGGGGTCTTTCTCGAGCGCCTCGAGACCGACCCGGCGCGGTATCTGCCGGAAACCAGCGAGACCGAGCTGACCGGAGACGTCGTCCGCATCGACCTGTCGCGACCGATGAGCGAGATCCGGGCCGAGCTGTCCCGCTACCCGATCAAGACGCGGCTGGCCCTGACCGGCCCGATGGTGGTGGCCCGCGATATCGCCCACGCCAAGATCAACGAACTGCTGGACGCAGGCCAGCAGATGCCGGCCTACCTGCGCGACCATGCCGTGTATTACGCGGGCCCGGCCAAGACCCCGGAGGGCTACGCGTCCGGGTCATTCGGTCCCACGACGGCCGGTCGGATGGACTCATACGTGGATAAGTTCCAGGCAGCCGGCGGATCGCTGGTCATGCTCGCGAAGGGCAACAGGTCAGCCGCCGTCACCGCCGCCTGCAAGGAGCACGGCGGCTTCTATCTCGGCTCGATCGGTGGCGCCGCCGCTAAGCTCGCGCAGGACTGCATTACCAAGGTCGAGGTTCTGGAGTACCCGGAGCTGGGCATGGAAGCTGTCTGGCGGATCGAGGTGCGCGACTTCCCGGCGTTCATCGTGGTAGATGACAAGGGCAACGACTTTTTCGGGGGCTCCGGGGGCCGTCCCCCGGGTGAGCACAATGCAGACGTCACCGCGGCGACGCAGCCGCTGCTGACGATCGGCCCGCGACCAAGCTGATCGGAGGCTGTCATGGCCGACGTTCCGCTGGCTTCAGAATCGAGCACGACTCGATGGGCGAGGTCGCCGTGCCTGCCGACGCCCTGTGGGGCGCTCAGACCCAGCGGGCTGTGCAGAATTTCGAGATTTCCGGCGAGCCGCTATCCCGCGACATGATCGGCGCGCTCGCGTCGATCAAGGGCGCGGCGGCTGTCGTGAACGCCGAACTCGGCGTGCTGCCCGACGACGTAGCGCACGCGATCCGTGCTGCGTCGGCGGACGTGGCGCGCGGACGCTACGACGACCAGTTCCCGGTCGATGTGTTCCAGACCGGCTCGGGAACGTCGTCGAACATGAACGCCAACGAGGTCATCGCGACGCTTGCCAGCCGCGCGCTCGGGCGGCGTGTCCACCCGAACGACCACGTGAACGCGTCGCAGTCGTCAAACGACGTCTTCCCGTCCGCCATCCACCTGGCGGCGACGCGGCTGATCGCCCAGTCGCTGCTACCCGCGCTCACCCATCTCGCTGATGTTTTGGACGCGAAGGCGGCCGAGTTCGCCGACGTCGTCAAGAGCGGCCGGACGCACCTGATGGACGCGACACCGGTGACGCTCGGCCAGGAGTTCGGCGGCTACGCGGCCGCCGTCAGGCACGGCGCCCAGCGGGCGCGTGACGTGCTAGCCGACGTCGGCGAGTTGCCGCTCGGCGGAACCGCAGTCGGTACCGGCCTCAATGCACCGCCCGAGTTTGCCCGCCGCGTCATCGGCTGGCTCGCCGGCGACATGCGCCTGCCGCTGACCGAGGCGCCGGATCACTTCGAGGCGGCTGGCGCTCGCGATGGCCTGGTCGCCGCCAGCGGAGTCGCGAAGACCATCGCGGTCAGCCTGTACAAGATCTGCAACGACCTGCGGCTCATGGGGTCGGGACCCAGAACCGGGCTGGCCGAGATCCGTATCCCTGACCTCCAGCCCGGCAGCTCGATCATGCCCGGCAAGGTTAACCCGGTCATCTGCGAGGCGGTCTGTCAGGTGTGCACGCAAGTCATCGGTAATGACGCGACGGTGGCCTTCGGCGGCGCTGCGGGCAACTTCGAGCTCAACGTCATGATGCCGGTCATTGGCCGGGCGCTGCTGTCCTCACTGCGGCTGCTGGCGTCGGGCGCGACGGCGCTCGCCGACAAGTGCGTGGCGGGCATCACGGCGGACGTGGCAAGGCTCCGTCGCAACGCTGAATCGTCCCCCGCCATCGTTACCGCGCTGAACCCGTATATCGGTTACGAGGCAGCCGCCGCTGTCGCGCACGAGGCGCTCGAAACGGGCGCGACCATCAGGGATGTGGTCATCGCGCGCGGGCACGTGGCAAACGGGGAGATCAGTCAGGATCAGCTCGATCGCGCGCTCGACGTCGCGGCCATGGCGAGACCGCAGCTGCGATCAGCGGAGTAACAAATCTGGCGGTCGAACGCTACCTTCTCGACGCCAAATTCTCATCTAGCTCACAGCACACTGAGTGCTTGCTGTAGATAGGGTCCGGGCATGCGCGCAGTCATGGGCGGTGGCCGGCTCATCGCTGGCCGTTATCGCCTCGACGGACCCATCGGCCGGGGGGCCATGGGAATCGTCTGGCATGGCCGCGACGAACTACTGGCTCGAGACGTTGCGGTCAAGGAGATTCAGATCTCCGGCTCAGGCGACGCCCGCCGACGCTGAGCGATCTATCAGCGGACGCTGCGCGAAGCGCGAGCTGCGGCCAGACTCAGTCATTCCGGCGCCGTGACGGTTTTCGACGTCGTCGAGGAGGACGGCAGTCCGTGGATCGTCATGGAGCTCGTCGACGGACGCGTCGCTGGATCGCGTGATCACCGAGGACGGACCGCTTGCCGCCGAGCGCGGCGGCCGAGCTCGGGAGCAGCCTTATTGGCGCGCTCGCCTCCGCGCATTCGGCCGGCGTGCTGCACCGGGACGTCAAGCCCAGCAATGTGCTCGTCACGCCCGATGGCCGGGCGGTGCTCACCGACTTCGGCATTGCGACGTTCGCCGGAGATCCGGCTCAGACTCAGACCGGCATGGTGGTTGGCACTCCCGGCTTCACTGCGCCCGAGCGGGTCCGCGGCGGGGCAGCGACGCCGGCTTCGGACCTGTGGTCGCTCGGCGCCACGCTCTACGCGGCGGTCGAGGGCCGCGGACCGTTCGACCGGGCCGGCGGCGCTGACGCCATCACGATCGGCGTCGCGAAAGAGGAAGCACCGACAGCGCCGTCGGCTGGTCCGCTCGGCCCCGTGATCAACGCGCTGCTTCGCCGCGACCCGGACGCCAGGCCCGATGCGGTCAGCACGGCCCGGCTGCTTTCCGAGGCGGCCGCTTCGGAGGGGACCGTGCCGTCCGATTCCGCAATTCTCGACCCGCCGGTCTTCGCCGAACTGTCCATACCCAGGGCAGCTCTGGCGGACGATCTCAGCGTGCTGCCCGACCCCGAGGCGAGCCAAGACGGGAGCGCGGTCGCAGCCCTGAATGTGGGCGCGGACCCGAACGCGGGCGGGAGCATCGGCGACGGCGGATCCGCCGCGGGCCCCGCTGAACCGGATGCAGGCCGCGATGACGACGGAGCGGTGCTGTGGCAACCGCTGAGGTCGCCTCCGGGCTCGGCCGCCGGGAGCGGGCCATCGACCGGAGAGCTCGCCGCCGTGGGCGAGAGCGGCGCAGGCGGGTCGGGATACGGCAGCGGCCGAATCCACCGCGGCCGACAGGCCAGGCCTGGGCCGGGCCGCTCGCGACTGCTGCTGGCGGGCGTTTGCGTCGCCGCGATGGGCGCGGCTGCCATTGGCGGCTGGTATCTATTGCGGGGCGATCAGACAACGCAGGCGCTGCAGAACCCCAGCGCGCCCGGCATCACGGTGCGCGGCAGTTCCGTGCCGCCGAACAACAGGCCGGGTGCCGGCGGGGACCCGTCGACCAGCGCACCCGCCGCCGGCGGCTCTGCGCCTACCGTGTCCTCGAACAGGGGGCCAGCGGGCGTCGGCGAGCCGGGCTCCACTACGTCGACCGACCCCGGCACGAGCGCGTCGCCGTCGACGAGCCCGACTGCGTCACCATCGCCTAGCCCCAGCTCGACAGGGCCGGTGCTGCCGCCTGGGTATGTCTGGCATCGGTTCACCGCTGCTGTGATGGGAACTGCGGCCGGACTCGAGATCGGCATGCCGAGCGGGTGGCAGCAATCCGTCACGGCGCTGGCCGCTCACCTGAACCTGCCGGCCAGCAACTTCCACCTCACCGTCAATCTCGCGCCATGGACGCTCGCCGGCCCGCTAGCCGAAGCGGATCACCTCGAGCTACTGGCCTCCAAGGCAGACCCTGGCTTTCGGCTGGTGACGCTCGAGGCGATCGGATTCAGAGCGGTCGGCGGATTCAAGGTGGCGCCGGCGGCCGAGTTGAAGTTCCGCTGGACCAAGGTTCCCGCGGGCAGCGTCACCGAGCTTGTCATTCTCGTCACGCTCGCCACCAAGTCAGGACCGCAGCCGTACGCGTTCACGCTCACGGCGCCGACAGCCACGTTCGGCTCAGCCAGCGCCATCTTGTTCACTGCCATGCCGACGTTCCGTCCGCTGCCGGGCTAGGAAGACGGGTCGACGGGCACTAGCTGAGCCGAGGGCACAGCCAGCCGAGGGACGGCCAGTCGGATACCGGCCTCCGGCGTGCCAGCCGGCCTCGGCCTTTTAGTACCAGCCGTCGGCTTGCTCGTGTCCCCAGGCGCCACAGGGGGTCCCGTAGATGCCCTTGATGTAGCCCAGGCCCCACTTGATCTGCGTGGCGGGATTCGTCTGCCAGTCGGCTCCGGCACTAGCCATCTTGGAACCCGGCAGAGCCTGCGGAATCCCGTAGGCGCCACTCGCGTTCTCGGCGTTCCATCGCCAGCCGCTCTCCGCGTTCCACAGGTCGTCCAGGCAGCCAAACTGACTCTTGCTGAAGCCAAACGAAGCCAGCATGTTGTACGCAATGGACTGCGCGGTGCCAGGGTTCGGCGCCGGTGCGCTCACGATCGGCGTGCCACCACCGCCGCCCTGAGACGCAGGTGGCGGGGCAGTGCTGATCTTCGGTGCGCTCGTCACGCTGAACGCCTGCGTGGCTGCGTCTTGGAGGATGACCTTCTGACGCTCCTGCGCCAGCACAAGCCCCTGCCGACCGGTCGACACCTGGGCCACGGCGGCGCCAAGTGGATCTGTAACCGATCCGGGACGCTCGATGACCACCATCAGAGCGATAGCCACCACTACAACGGTCGCCGCGGCAGCGGTGACCATGAAGACTCCCACTCGCCTGCGCCTTGGGCGCCTGGCTTTGGGCCGCCTCCGGTGCTGTGACAATGCGGTCCTTCCGTCGGCCATGTGCGCCAGGCGGAACGCCCGGCACACGGACCGCTGCGGTACAGGGCAGCGAGTCGCATGACGGCCGGGTCATCAGCGTGCCATTCCGGCGACCTATGCGCGGCCGGCGTGCCTCAGTCCCGGCACCGTCGCCGGTTAACGTTGCCAGAACTGGCGACCTTCACAAAGCGTTTCCGCCGAAAAAGCTGTCATGGAAACGGGGAATTGGTGTCGCGCAGATCACAGTTTGGCAATACGTAGTGTTATAATTACTCGCAGTAATGACCTGACGGCCGCGATCATTACCTGTACGAACGACGCGAGCTCGATCCCTGGGCTTGCAGGCGCTTGAGGCGGTAGGCCGGCCAGGCTTTCGCGTGATATATCGGTCGCAAGCACGCGACCCTTGGCCAGGCTGCTTACCGCTTCAGGCAAAATGCTCGCTAGCTTGTGATCAGTGTCAGCTAGGGCCACTGCGCTGACGGCAGAGACAGGCAGGACGTGAGACATGAGCACCCCCCGGCACCGAGCCTGGGCCCTAGGCACCTCAGACGCCGAGTCTGTCCTGGCCGAAGCGCGCAAGGCGCTGTTTGTCATGGTCGCCTTCTTGGCCATTCTCTGGATAGTCCAGCTTGCGAACGTGGCTGATCATTATCAGCTGGGGGTCAACTACGGCATCCGCCCTCGCGACGCAGGCAGCCTGCCCGACATCCTGTCGGCGCCGTTCCTGCATGTCAGCTGGACCCACATCGAGAGCAACTCCGGTCCTCTGTTCATCTTCGGGTTCCTCGCCGCTTATCGAGGCGTCGTCCGGTTCCTCGGCCTGACGGCGCTGGTGATCGTCGTCAGCGGTCTGGCTGCCTGGTTCTTCGAATCGCCGGACACGATCGGCGTCGGCGCGAGCGGCGTGGTCTTCGGCTACCTGGGCTACATCCTCGTGCGCGGGTTCTTTGACCGGCACGGCATCGACATCATGATCGGCGCCGTGATGGCCCTGTGCTTCGCTTACCAGTTCACTGTTTTGATCCCGCGGGCCCATATCGGCTGGCAGGCACATATCGGCGGACTGGTGGCCGGCGTCGTTGGTGGCTGGGTCTTCCGGGATCGCAACGCGGCCGCCGCCCGCAAGCGGTCTAAGGCAGTCGCCGGGCAAACGGCGGCAAGCCCAGCCATCGACAAGCCTGCCATCAGTACGCCCACCGCGGCCACAAGCCCGCCGGGCGGCGATGGCAAGACGACGGACATGTATTCGGGACCGCGTGGCGACCTCTACCGGCAGCTCGACGACCTGGGCCGGTGAGCGAGAGCTACGGGACCGTGCAGACGACGGACACGCCGGCCGTACGGCCGGCCACGACGGTGACGGATGTCGGCAGGGCGCACGGCGGATCGACCGTTGCACCAGATGCCAGCACCTCCCCCATCGAGGGCGAGGTGCCCGACACTACGTAGTGCCCGGCGGGCAGGCCGACAGTAAACCGCCCGGTCTTGCCAACCCGGACGGCGAACATCCGATGGTGACCGGCGGTAAACAACACCGTTCCCGTCAAGGGAACTGGATGCGGTTGCGTGCCACCTGGCCCGGGCGGTCCGCCTACCCGCATGAACGTGCCGGTTACGGTGCCACCGTTCGTCTTGGCTTCGGCCTGCGCCCTGGAGGCGCCCGGCCCGCACGCGGTCAGCGTCGCCACCAGTGCGGCCGCCGGCATACAGATCATCAGCTTCACGGGCCGCCTCCTCCTGCCGTGCCCGGCAGTTGGACGGGCAAGCTAGCTGAAACGGTTCCCGCCGGCGGAACCTGACCTGGTTATTTCAGCAGCTGCCGCGCCATCACGATGCGCTGAATCTGGTTGGTGCCCTCGTATATCTGCGTGATCTTGGCGTCGCGCATCATGCGCTCGACCGGGTAGTCGCTGACGTAGCCATACCCGCCGAGCAGTTGCACCGCGTCGGTGGTTACGTCCATCGCAACGTCTGAGGCGAAGCACTTGCACGCCGACGACATGAACGTGAGGTCGGCGGCGCGCTCGCCGTGCATGGCCCGCTCGGACCTGGCCGCCGCCGCGTACGTGAGCTGGCGGGCCGCCTCGATCTTCATGGCCATGTCCGCCAGCATGAACTGCAGGCCCTGGAACTCGGCGATGGGCTTGCCGAACTGCTTGCGCTCCTTCACATAGCCGACCGCGTAGTCGAGCGCACCCTGGGCAATGCCGAGCGCCTGCGCGGCGATCGTGATGCGCGTGTGGTCGAGGGTGGCGAGGGCGGTCTTGAACCCCGAACCCTCGGCGCCGATGATCCGGCTCGCCGGGATGCGGCAGTTGTCGAAGTACAGTTCTCTGGTCGGTGAGCCCTTGATGCCGAGCTTGTGCTCGGGCGCCCCGAAGGTGAAGCCCTCGTCGCCGGCGTCCACGACGAAGGCAGAGATCCCGTTCGCACCCGCCGCCGGATCGGTAACGGCCATGACGGTGTAGAACCTCGAGACGCCGGCGTTGGTGATCCAGCGCTTGGTCCCGTTCAGCACGTAGCTGTCGCCGTCCCGGACCGCGCGGGTCCGCATGGCCACCGCGTCCGATCCCGCCTCAGGCTCCGACAGCGCATAGGAGAACATCGCAGCCCCGCTTGCAACCGGCGGCAGGAACTGTCGCTTGAGCTCCTCGGAGGCCGACAGCAGCAGCGGGACGGTGCCGAGCTTGTTCACGGCCGGAATCAGCGAGGATGAGGCGCAGACCCTCGCGACTTCCTCGATCACGATCACCGTGGCGATAGCATCCGCACCTGTGCCGCCGTACTCCTCGGGGATGTGGACCGCGTGCAGGTCAGCCTTGACCAGGGCGTCATGAGCCTCCTGCGGAAACTCAGCGGCTTCGTCTACCTTGGCGGCGTACGGCGCGATCTTCTCCTCGGCCAACCCGCGAACCGACTCGCGAAGCGCGTCGTGCTCTTCCGACAGGGCGAAGGCAGGAAACTCGTGGCTCATGGTTTCGATAGTAGGACGTCCTAGTGATCGCGCCAACGCAGGCAGCTGCCCTGCTCACGCCCGACGGCGAGGAGCTGCTCAAGCGGCTGCAGGGGGAGACGATCACGCCGGAAAGGGCCATGCGGCTGACGGACGAACTACGCGGCCGTTATCCGCCCGAGCTGGTGGCTGCGGCGCTGACCCAGCAGTCCTTGCGCGTGGCTGCGCGGGAGAAGTTCAGTCGGGCCGATGAGATGTTCTTCACCCGAGCGGGCCTTGAGCAAGCCTCGGCCGAGGTAGTCGCCAGGCACAGCGCCCGCCGCTTCACCGGCATGGCGGCCGTCGCGGACCTGTGCTGCGGGATCGGCGGCGACCTCGCCGCGCTCGCGCAGGGCGCCGACCGGGTGCTGGCCGTTGACGCCGACCTGGACACGCTGCGATTCGCCCGGCGGAACGTGGTCGGCAGCGGCAGAGCCGCCGTCTGCTTCGTGTGCGCGGACGTGCAGCAGGTGGCATCCGCACTTTGGCACGGAATCTCGGGCGTCTTCATCGATCCAGCACGGCGGACGCCTGGGCGGCGGCTTCGAGGGGGCGATTCGCGCCCGCCGCTTGAGTGGTGCCTCGGGCTGACGAGCTGGGTCGACGCCGTCGGCATCAAGACCGCGCCTGGGTTGCCGCGCGAGGCCGTCCCGCCCCGCTGGGAGGCCGAGTTCGTTGCCCTTGGGCGCGGGCTCAAGGAAGCCCTCGTGTGGTCGCCAGCGCTTGCATCCGCGCGGCGGCGGGCGACGGTTTTGCCGGGCGGAGACACGCTGGTTGATGCGATTGGCGACCCTGTGCCGGTCGCCGAACCGGGTCGGTACCTATTGGATCCGAACCCGGCCGTGACCAGGGCCGGGCTCGTGCAGGAACTGGCCCGAGCGATCGGTGCCTGGCAGATCGACCCGATGATCGCTTTCCTGTCGGCCGACGGTCCCGTCAGCACACCGTTTGCTCGGACGCTGCGCGTGCTGGACTCGCTGCCCTGGCACGAGAAGCAGGTTGCCAGGAAGCTGCGCGCGCTCGGCATCGGGTCCGCCGACATCCGCCGCCGCGGCCTGGCTGGCGACGTAGCCCAGATCCACCGGCGGCTAGCCCTGCAAGGAAACCGGAGCGCGACCATCGTGCTTACCCGCCGCGACGGCAAGCCGTGGAGCCTGATCTGCG
This sequence comes from uncultured Actinomycetota bacterium, assembly GCA_963730085.1. Classification (GTDB taxonomy): domain Bacteria; phylum Actinomycetota; class Actinomycetes; order Streptosporangiales; family Streptosporangiaceae; genus JAJYUU01. The sequence goes on from CAVSQI010000001.1 coordinate 246,935, forward strand.
AGCCCGTCGGCTGACCAGGGCGCGAGCGGCAGTCGCAGCTCAGGTCAAAGACACCTACAGCTCAGGGCCGACCGTTTCGGGCGGGTTGAGCTCGTGGCCTGCGCGCAAGACCCGGCCCCTGGCCCTGAGCGCCTCGCCCTTCGCCAGTGCGGTCGATCGCAGGCCGGCCTGGAACTCGGCCATCCGGGCGCTGAGCTGCGGATCGGCCGCCGCGAGGATCCGGACGGCCAATAGGCCCGCGTTCCTGGCTCCGCCGACGGCGACGGTGGCGACCGGGATGCCCGCGGGCATCTGCACGATGGACAGGAGCGAGTCCAGCCCGTCCAGGTACTTGAGCGGCACCGGCACACCGATCACCGGGAGCGTTGTCACCGACGCCAGCATCCCGGGCAGGTGCGCGGCACCGCCCGCCCCAGCGATGATCACCTTCAGTCCCCGACCGGCAGCGGCCTGGCCGTAGGTGATCATGTCCGCTGGCATTCGGTGCGCGGAGACCACGTCGGCTTCGGCAGGTACCCCGAACTCATCGAGCACCTCCATCGCGGCCGCCATCACTGGCCAGTCCGAGTCGCTACCCATGACGACGCCGACCAGGGGCCGTGCGCTCCCCGTGGGCGCTCCTTCGCTGGTCACGGCCTTGGTCACGGTTCCTCGGTTCCGGCGGAGATGTACCTGGCGGCCCGCCGGGCCCGCTCCGCCACAGTCGCCGGGTTGCTGCCGAGCGCGGTCACGTGGCCGACCTTGCGGCCGGGTCGGACCGGCTTGCCGTAGAGCTGCACCTTCAGGGCCGGATCTGCCGCCATGACGTGGTTCAGCTTGCCGTGCAGGTCGGGGTCGTCGCCGCCGAGCACGTTCGCCATCACTGCGCAGGGGGCCGTTGCTGTCGGGGCGCCCAGTGGCCAGTTCAGCACGGCGCGCAAGTGCTGTTCGAACTGCGACGTGCGTGCCCCCTCGATCGTCCAGTGGCCACTGTTGTGGGGGCGCATCGCCAGCTCGTTGACCATCAAACCGCCGCGCGTCTCGAACAGCTCGACGGCGAGCAGGCCCACGACATCCAGGTCCCTGGCCAGCTTCAGGCCTAGCTGCATGATGTCCTCGGCGACGTGGTCTGCGAGGCCTGGCGCGGGCGCCAGCACTTCGTGGCAGATGCCGTCGCGCTGAACGGTCTCGACAACCGGGTAAGCAGCGCCGTGTCCGCTGGGCGACCGCGCGATCAGGACGGCCAGCTCGCGGTCGAACGGCACGAATTCCTCGGCGAAAACGGGCACGCCATGCGACAGAACGTCGGCGACGTCGGCAGAGCTGCGGCAAACCCAGACGCCCCGGCCGTCGTAGCCACCGGAGACGGCCTTCAGCACGACCGGCCAGCCGGTGCGGTCCGCGATGTCCTGCACGTCCGCGAGGCTCGGTACCCTCTCGGCCCGCGGAACCGGAACGCCGAGCTCGCGTAGCCGGGACCGCATCGCCAGCTTGTCCTGGGTGAGCCGCAGAGCCGATGCGCTCGGCCGCACCGCGAAGCCCGCCCGCTCGAGCGCGAGGAGCTGCGGCTGCGGCACGTGCTCGTGGTCGAATGTGACGACGTCACACCCTGCGGCGAACGCCAGCAGGTCGTCGATCGACCGGTAGTCCCCTACCACGGTGTCGGCGCACACCTGGGCGGCGCTCTCGGCGGGATCCGCGGCCAGGACGCGAAACCTGATGCCGAGCCCGATGGCTGCGGCGGCCGTCATCCGGGCCAGCTGCCCAGCGCCCACCATGCCGACAACGGGCGGCCGGCTGCCACGCTCGTCGTTTGCGGTAGGCGAGATCCCGACCGCGGTGGTCGCGTTCGCCGCCTGCGTCTCCTGATGATCCATTACCCGCCGTAGCCTACGGCCAGTCTGACGCGCGTGCTAAGCGCGCCCGTCAGCCGTGTGTGGGGCACCTCGGCCTACCGCCGCTACGCCGGCCCTGCTACTGCAGGCTGCTCCGGCGGCGTGTCGGCGGTCGCATGCGGCAGGAAAAGGGCAAACACCGCAGGCCGCGGCCGCACCAGGACGACTTGGCCGCCGTCGGCGGCCGCGACGGCGCGCGCGAGGGCGAGCCCCAGGCCGGTGCCATTCGGAGATCCGCTCACGCTTCGCTCGAAGATTCGCGGGGCGAGTTCCGTCGGCACGCCGCCGCCTTCGTCGCGGACCTCGACCACCACCGATCGCCGGGTGCGCGAGGTCCGGATCGTCACCGTGCCCGCGCCGTGTACCAGGGCGTTATCCAGGAGCGTGGCGATTACCTGGGCGGCACCGCCTGGCGTGGCGAAGGCAAACAGGCCCTTCTCCCCGGCTACCGCCAGCCGGCGGCCGACCCGGCGGAAAGCCGGCTCCCACTCGATGACTTGCTGACCGACGATCTCGTCGACGCTGGCCACGGTCGGCGACCCGGCGGAGGTCCGGCGGGCCCGTCCGAGGAGCTGCCCGACGACGTCAGCGAGCCGCTCGGTCTGCGCCAGGGCGGCCGATCCTTCTTCGCGTACCACGTCGGGATACTCAGCCGCCGCCATCATCTCTTCGAGACGCATCGATAGCGCGGTCAGCGGCGTCCGGAGCTGGTGGGATGCGTCTACGGCGAAGTCACGCTCGGCCGAGAGCAAGTCGTTGATTCGCTGCGCCGAACCGTCGAGCCCCTCGGCGACCCGGTCGAGCTCCTGGATCCCGAACCGCCGACCCAGCGGACCCGTGTCGCCAGATCCGAGGCGGTCGGCCGCGCCGGCCAGCTCCTGCAGCGGCCGAGTGATCCGCCGGGCGTAGAGGAGGCCGAGCACCACCGCGACGCCAACGGCCGCGAGCGCGACGCCGCCGATCAGGAGCAGCTCCTTGGCGAGATTGCTACTCAGATAGCCGTCGTCGGCCGCGACCGTCACCTGGAACTGGCCCTCGACGACGGTGGCCGAGCGCGAGTCGTGCGACGGAGGTCGCCCGCCCGTCGTGGCAAGCGACTGGCCACTCTCCCGGATGACGACGTAGCGTCCAGCCAGCGCCCGGCTTAGCTCCGTGGCGAACTGCGGGTCGACCGGCAGGCCGCCCACGCTGCGCTGGTACAAATCCGAGGCCACCGACTGCGCATCACGGTGCAGGGCCTGATTGGCCTCGTCGACCTGAAGGCGGGCCAGCACAAAGCCCAGCGGTATGCCGAGCGCCAGCACAGCCGCGACCGCGACTGCGAGCATCGAGATCAGCAGCTGCCGCCGCATTACGCCTGCTCCCGGCTGTCAGATCCCGCCACCATAAAACCCCAGCAGGGAGCTTAGTCGCCGCGCTCGAATCGGAAGCCCACACCGCGGACTGTGGTGATGTACTGCGGGTTGTGGGCGTCGTCGCCCAGCTTGCGGCGCAGCCACGACACGTGCATGTCGAGCGTCTTGGTGGAGCCCCACCACTTCGAGTCCCACACCTGGCGCATGATCTGCTCGCGGGTGACTACCTTGCCGGCCTCGGCCACCATGAGGGCCAGCAGGTCGAACTCCTTCGAGGTCAGCTCGATCTCGGTGTCGCCCAGCCAGGCCCGTCTGGCGTCGCTGTCGACCCGAACGCCCTGCACCGTCTTCGTCTCGGTCGCGCCGCGCCGCAGCAGCGCCCGAACGCGGGCGAGGAGCTCAGCGAGCCGGAACGGCTTGGTGACGTAGTCGTCGGCCCCGGCATCCAGACCGATGACCGTGTCGACTTCGTCGGCCCGGGCGGTCAGGATCAGTACCGGCACCGACTGGCCTGCCGACCGGATCCGGCGGCATACCTCCAGCCCGTCGATCCTGGGCAGGCCGATATCAAGGACGATGAGATCAATGCCGCCGTTCTTGGCGGCTTCCAGAGTGCCGGGGCCGTCGGCGGCGACGTCCACCTCGTAGCCTTCACGCCGAAGGGCGCGGGCGAGTGGCTCGGAGATCGCGGGATCGTCCTCGGCAAGCAAAACGCTGGTCATGTCATCGATGGTAGGGCCCATCGACCAATTCACAGCCCGCTACACGCAGCCCAGAGGCATGTCTTGCCTCCCGCTTGACCTTGTGTTGCGCATATGCGCGAGTTCGTTCCTGGCCAAGATTTCGCCGGCAAATGCTCACGCCGGGTAAAGAGCCGCACGAGACGAGACCTAGGCGGTCACGCGGCTAGACCGGCGTCACCCCATGCCGACGCCGGGAGAACGATCGGTCCTTGCCTCGCGCGCTGGCGAACCGGCGGATCAGCTGCGCCCGCAGGTCCTCAGGCTCGACCACGTCATCGACCACGAGCTCGCCCGCCAGCCTGAGTACGTCGATGTCGGCCTCGTACTCGTCCCGCAGCCGCTGTGTCTCGGCCGCCCGCTCTTCCGCCGACTCCAGGGCCGCCAGCCGGTTGAAGTAGACGGCGTTGACGGCTGCCTCGGCACCCATCACCGCGATCTTGGCCGTCGGGAGTGCCAGCGTGGCGTCGGGCTCGAAGCCAGGCCCGGCCATCGCGTACAGCCCGGCGCCGTACGCCTTCCGCACGATCACAGAGATCTTGGGGACCGTGGCCTCGGACACCGCGCTGATCATCTTCGCGCCGTGCCGGATGATGCCCTGCCGTTCGACTGCGGTACCGACCATGAAGCCGGGCACGTCGGCGAGGAAAAGCAGCGGCACGTTGAAGGCGTCGCACAGCTGGATGAAGCGGGTGCCTTTGTCGGCGGAATCGACGAACAAGACACCGCCCTTGAACATCGGGTTGTTGGCCACCACCCCGATCGGCTGCCCGTCGAGGCGAGCGAATCCGACGACAAGCTCGCGCGCCCACAGCGCGTGGATCTCGAACAAGGAGTCTTCGTCGACCAGGCCGCGCACGTACCGGCGCATGTCGAACGCCTGTCGCTCGCTGACGGGCACCATCGCCCGCAGGTCGATCGGCTTTGGCTCGCGGGGCGCGGCGGGCGGCGGCGGCAGCTCCCAGTTCGACGGCAGATAGGACAGGTACGAGTGGACGGCGCTGATAGCTTCCGCCTCGGTCGCGGCCAGGAAGTGGCCGACACCCGACACCGAGCAGTGCATCCGCGCACCGCCCATCTCCTCCAGCGTGGTCTGCTCGCTGACCACCATCTCGACCATCCGGGGGCTGCCCAGATACATGGAGGCGTTGCCGTCCACCATGGCGACGAAGTCACAGAACGCTGGAATGTACGCGCCGCCCGCCGCCGAGGGCCCAAACAGCGCGCATACCTGCGGGATCGAGCCGGACGCGCGCACCTGCGTGTGAAAGATCTTGCCCGCGCCCCGGCGGCCGGGGAACATCTGCACCTGGTCGGTGATGCGGGCTCCGGCCGAGTCAACCAGGTAGATCATCGGCACGCGATCGTTGTACGCCTGCTCGATGACGCGGATGATCTTCTCGACCGTGCGGGCGCCCCAGGAACCAGCCTTGACCGTGGAGTCGTTGGCCATCAGCGCGACCGGCCGACCGTCGATCGTCGCGGTGCCTGTGATCACGCCGTCGGCTGGCAGGCCGCTGGCCAGCACGTTCGCGAATGCTCCGTCTTCGGTGAAGCTGCCGGTGTCGACAAGCAGCTCGATACGGTCGCGCGCGAACAGCTTGCCCTGGGCGGCCGCCTGCTCGTGATAGCGGGGCGCACCGCCGCGTGAAATCCGCGCCCGGATCTCGCCCAGATCCGGGTGCCCGGCCGCGCTCGGCGCGGTCGAGCGTTCGGGCGCGTCGCGGTGGCGCAGTCGCGGGCTCGGGCGCTGTCGCGGGCTCGGGCACGCCAGGCGCTGCGGCTTCGCCCGAGCTTGCTTCCTCAGTGCTCACGCTCGCGAGCGTACGACAAACCGTGCCGGGGCGGCCGGAGTGGAGGGGCAGCCGCCCCGGCACGGGTGGGGGATTGAGCTAGTGGACGTGCAGGCTGACTCCGAGCAGGACGAGTGGCCACAAGAAGATCGCCAGCAACGCCGACAGCACGAGCTTGAGCAGGGCAACGGTGATGTATGTGTGAGTCCACGCGACCACCAGGCCCACAATCACCCAGATGACAAAGAGCCAGCTGTACCTACGGCCGCCCAAGATTGCCATTGTTTTGACTCCATTCCAGCCACCCGTTGGTTAGCAGCCACCCAAGTGTCCGGATACGTCTCTGTCAAACATCTGGCCTGCGCGGCCCCGGGCAGCGCCGTTGTTAGACCCCAACGGTCCGGGAACGGGGCCCGGCGCGCAGCACCTGCGACGGCAGCTGGCGGCCGATGATCCGCTCCGCGGTCGCCGCCGCGTCGATCATCGCCTCGAGGTCGACGCCGGTTCCCACGCCCATGTCCTCGACCATGTGCACGAGTTCTTCGGTTGCGATGTTTCCGGTAGCGCCGGGGGCGTACGGACAACCGCCGAGGCCGCCGACGGACGCGTCGAAGTCGGAGACGCCAAGGTCGAGCGCCGCCAGCACGTTGGCCAGCCCAGTCCCCCTGGTGTTGTGGAAGTGCAGGTTGAGGCCGATCTCGGGGTGCGCGGACCGGAACTCGACGACGAGCGCGCGGACGCGGCCCGGCGTCGCCATCCCGGTCGTGTCCCCGAACGAGATCGTGTCGGCCCCGTCGGCCACCGCGCGGCTCGCGGTCGCCACGACGCGCTCGACGGGCACGTCACCCTCATACGGACAGCCCCAGGCCGTCGACACGATGACCTGACAGCTCACGTCCCGGTCGTGAGCGAGGGCGATGATCTCCGCGATCTCGTCGAGCGACTCGGCGGTACTCCGGTTGACGTTCTTGCGATTGTGGGTCTCGGAGGCTGACACCACGGCTTCGATCTCGGTCAGCCCGCTGTCCAGGGCACGGACGGCACCGCGCAGGTTCGGAACGAGCGCGGAGTACCGAACGCCCGTCGCGCGGTCGATGCCGCCCCAGACGGCGTCGGCGTCGGCCATCTGCGGAATCGCATCCGGCCGGACGAACGAGACGGCCTCGATCCGCTGCACACCCGTCGTGGAGAGCAGGTCGATCAGTTCGATCTTGGCCTGCGTCGGCACGGGCTGCTCGTTCTGCAGCCCGTCTCGCGGGCCGACTTCTCGCACCGAGATCTGGCGGGGCAGGTCTGACACCGGCGGCCTCGTTCCCGAAGGCTTATTCCTGTCAGCCAGGCTAACCGCGGCGAGGGCTACTGCTGTTCCCTGGCCAGTCTGGCCTGCTCATCCTCCACGAGCTGGAACAGTGTCGCCTGTACAGCCTGAACGCGCGGGATCTCGGTGAGCACGAGTTGGCCGTGCTCGCCGGGCGACTCCACCACGAGGCGACCGCAGCCGAGGACGCGGTCGAGTAGACCTTGCTCGAACGACACGTCGCTGATTCGCGTGAGCGGAAAGTCGCGGCCCCTCCTGGTGAGGATCCCGGCCCGCAGTCGCAACCGGCGGGTGGTCAGCTCATAGGCGGTCGTACGCCAGCGCAGGAGCGGCACGACGACGAAGAGCAGGACGATCACGAGCGCGAGGGCGGCAAGGCCGAGCCGGGCCGCCACAGCGTTGCGAGCCGCTGGCACAAGCAACAGCAGGAACAGCAGACCGACGACCGTCACGGCCAAGATCAGCAGCGGTCGCAGCACGGTCTTCCAGTGCGGGTGCAATCTGAGGACGAGGCGCTCTCCTTCGGAGAAGCCGGCCGCGCTGGTCATACGGCCCATCGTGACACGAAACGCAGTCGGCGGCGTGCCGCCTCGCCTAGGCCCGTGCACTCAGTGCGGCGGGCGGACGTGCACGACGTCACCGGCGCTGATCGCCTGAACGCCGTCGTGTGCGCGCACAAGTAGCCGCCCGACATTGTCGACGTCGATGGCGCGCCCGGTCAGCGAGCCGCCGCCGGGCAGGTCTACGCGAACGTCGCTCCCGACAGTCGACGAGCAGCGCAGGTACGCCGCGCGTAGGCCGGACGACTCCGCGTTCCCGGGTTGCGCTCCGCTCGCCCACGGTAGGTACCACAGCTCTAGCTGGCGCAGGATGCCGACGAGGATTTCCTCGCGGCTGGTCCCGGCCGCGCCCTCGAGCCACAGCGAGGTGGCCTGCGCAGATGGCAGCTCGTCCTGCTCTGCGGTCACGTTCAGGCCGATGCCGACGACGATCGCGTCGCCGGCCTGCTCGGCGAGGATGCCGGCCAGCTTGCCGCGGCTGCCTTGGGCAGCCAAGCCGGCGAGTACATCGTTTGGCCATTTCAGGCTCACATCTACGCCGGTCGTCACCGGTAGCGATGATGCCGCAGCGACGCCGGTCAGCAACGGCAGCCACCCTCGGCTAGCGGGCGGGACATCGGCTGGGCGCAACAGAACCGAGAACAGCAGCGCGGCGCCGGCCGGACTCTGCCAGCTTCGGTCGAGTCGCCCGCGGCCGGCCGTCTGGTCCTCGGCGACCAGGACCGTGCCCGCTGCGGCGCCAGCCCGAGCGGCTGCCAGCAGGTCGGCGTTGGTCGAGCCGGTCTGCGCGACGACGTCAATAGCGGAGTACAGACGCGAGTCGGCCAGCAGCGCGGCCCGCACCGATGCCGCTGACAGCGGAGTCCGCTGCCGGTGCCGACTGTCAGGTCTCACGTCGCTAGCCTCTCGCGCAGGCTGTACTCCCCGTCGCAGCGGGTGTGGTAGTTCTGGCCTAACCTGTCCGGCATGGCCAACGATGCATCCGCCCCCCTGGGAACCGCTGAACCGGCTGGCGCCGGGACGTCAGGCAGCGCCGCGGCGGAGGCAGACCTGCACACCACGGCTGGCAAGCTGGCGGACCTGGAAAAGCGCAGATACGAGGCCGTACACGCGGGCGCCGCTCGGCAGGTCGAGCGCCAGCACGCCAAGGGCAAGATGACGGCGCGCGAGCGGATCGACGCCTTGCTCGATCCCGGGTCGTTCACCGAGTTTGACGAGCTGGCCAGGCACCGCGCTACTGACTTCGGTATGGCCGCAAACCGGCCATACGGGGATGGCGTCGTCACGGGCTACGGCACCATCGACGGGCGCCCGGTGGCGGTATTCAGCCAGGACTTCACCGTCAACGGCGGCTCGCTGGGCGAGGTATTCGGCGAGAAGATCGTCAAGGTCATGGACTACGCGCTGAAGACCGGCTGCCCGATGATCGGGATCAACGACAGCGGCGGGGCTCGCATCCAGGAAGGTGTCGTCGCGCTGGGCCTGTACGGCGAGATCTTCTACCGCAATGTCATTTCCTCCGGTGTCATCCCGCAGATCTCGCTGATCATGGGGCCGTGCGCGGGGGGCGCTGTGTACTCGCCCGCGATCACCGACTTCACCCTCATGGTTGACAAGACGTCGTACATGTTCATTACCGGGCCCGACGTGATCAAGACTGTGACCGGCGAGGAAGTCAGCCAGGAAGAGCTTGGCGGCGCCCACGCGCACAACGTCAAGTCCGGCGTGGCGCACTACCAGGCGACCGACGAGCAGGACTGCCTGGAGTTCGCCCGAGAGCTGCTCTCCTACCTGCCGTCCAACAACCTGGACGACCCGCCAGCCGGACCTGCGGCGGCAGATCGGGAGGCCGCGCTCGAGATCAGCGCGTCCGATGCCGAGCTCGACGCCCTGATTCCCGACTCACCACGTCAGCCCTACGACATGCACCAGGTCATCCACCACGTCCTCGACGACGGCGGCTTCCTGGAGATCCACGCCGGGTTCGCGCAGAACATCCTCGTGGGCTTCGGCCGGGTCGACGGCGCGTCCGTCGGGGTGGTCGCCAACCAGCCCATGCACTCGGCGGGCACCCTGGACATCGACGCGTCCGAGAAGGCCGCGAGGTTCGTGCGCACGTGCGACGCGTTTGGAATCCCGGTGCTGACCTTCGTCGACGTGCCTGGCTTCCTCCCGGGCACCGGGCAGGAGTGGGGCGGGATCATCCGGCGCGGGGCCAAGCTGATCTACGCGTACGCCGAGGCCACCGTGCCGAAGATAACGGTGATCACGCGCAAGGCTTACGGCGGCGCGTACGACGTCATGGGCTCCAAGCACCTGGGCGGGGACATCAATTTGGCCTGGCCCACAGCGCAGATCGCGGTGATGGGCGCGGACGGCGCCGTCGACATCCTGTACCGGCGTGACCTGGCTGCAGTGGCCGATCAGGGAGACCGGGTGGACCTGCGCAGGCAGCGCATCACCGAGTACGAGGACACGCTGTTCAACCCCTACATCGCGGCCGAGCGCGGGTACGTCGACGCGGTCATCAGGCCGGCTGAGACCCGGTCCCAGGTAACCAGGGCGCTGCGAGCCCTCCGCACGAAGCGGCAGACGCTGCCGCCGAAGAAGCACGGCAATATCCCGCTGTAGCAGAGTTCGCGGCGGCCAGCTCCGAGCCGGGCCGCTGCGCAGCTGCCGGTCCGGCCGCCGCAGTGAGACGGCGCGGGGTATGCAACAGCGATTAGAGTCGTCAGTACTATGACCGAGACTGGCCCGCCGCTGCCGCTGTTGTCACGCTACGCGATCATGGTCGACGTCGGGTACATCTATGCGTCCGCTGGCGAGCTGCTGTTCAGCGCCGCGTCCAGGCGCGAGTACCGGGTCGACGCCGACAAGCTGATTCAGGCGCTGACCCGGCACGCCGAAGACCACGTCCGGGGCGAGCTACTGCGGGTCTACTGGTATGACGCGGCGAGGGACCGGGTTCCGACGATCGACCAGCGTGTCATCGCCCAGATGCCGTGGGTCAAGCTACGGCTGGGGAACCTGAACGCACGAGGCCAGCAGAAGGGTGTGGACGCGCAGATCCGGGCCGACATGGAGGCGCTGGCGCGCCATCGGGCCATCACCGAGGCGATTCTGGTCGCCGGCGATGAGGACATGGTGCCAGCCGTTGAGGCAGCTCAGGCCTTCGGCGTCCGGGTCCACCTGTGGGGCATTGAGCCTCCGTACGGCACCAACCAGGCCGAGCGGCTTGTATGGGAATCCGACACAGTCGACGTGCTCGAGCGGTCGTTCGTCGAGCCGTACTTCACCCGCCAGCTATCACCCGAATCGGCGCAGGCGGCAGCCACCGAATCGGGATCGGCTAGAAGCGGCCAGTCAGTCTCGGCGCACGCGGTGCAGGGTGCGCCATCGCCCGCCCAGGTCTTCGGTGAGCGGCACTCGAGCAGGCAGTTCTCCAGGCCGTTTTCCGTGCCGCACCTGCCGCCAGCCCGGCTCGGCCCGGACCGGGAGCGAGTCGAGGAAGCTGGGGAGCACGTCGCCCAGAAGTGGATACTCACGCGCGGCGAGGACAACATCCGCGATCTCCTGCCTGGCCCCATCCTCCCGCCCGTGATCGACAAGGAGCTGCTCGTCGACGCCGAGAAGGAGCTTGGTCTCTCGCTGCGCGCCTACCAGGAGGCCAGGGAATGGCTGCGCGATGCCTTCTGGGCTAGAGTCCATCGCCAGTTCGGCATTGGCGTCGGCAAGTCGAAAGGCTGAGTTTGATGTCGCAGCGTCCTGGCGAGCGAGCTGCCGAAGGGCCGGCTGCTGCACCCGAGCCAGCTGAGTCCGGGCCGCTGGTGACTATCGTGCGCGGCGAGCCGACGGACGCCGAGCTCGCGGCCCTCACCGTGGTCGTCGACGCTCTGGTGCGTCGCGAGAGTCAGCGCCCGGCGGCCGAGGGACCTGCTGGCTCACGCTGGGCGGCCAAGCGCCAGCTCATGCGGCCACAGCTGCAGCCCGGACCGGGCGCCTGGCGGGCCAGCGCCCTTCCCCACTAGCACGCGGCGGCCGGGGTCGCCCGGCCGCGACTTGCTGGAATTAGTTGCACCGGCCGTGTTCCGACAGGCCGACAGTCCACCGGACGTGCCACGACGGCGGCTCGGCGACCCGCAGTGGCAGGCAGCCAGTCAGATCAGTGACGTACCCCAGCGGCAAGTAGAACAGCGTGAATCCGGGCGCGTCACCAGGGGGGATGCCGGGAAACACCCGGGTGCTCGGGCAGCCGACGAGCGTGAGCCCGCGGACCCCGTCCTGCAGCGTGTACCTGCCTGACTGGTTCGGGCTGGTGAGGAACCTGAAGTGGGACCAGTCGCCCCGCGGGGTCGTAATGTCGACGGTGACGCCGTTCTTGACCGCGACGATGGGGCCTGCGACGGCGCCGACCTTGCCGTCGGGGAACCGCTCGCTCGAGCGCCAGGCGCCGCTGCCCGCGTACACGAACCACACTGGGCCGGCCTGAACGCTCGCCGACTGCCAGTGTGCGCCCAGCTCACCGCCCGAGATGCCCCGGTCGCTGTAGTCTCCGCATTCCAGCAGCTCAGAGCCGGGTGCGGCGCGAGGCGTCGCGGTCGCGCCCGCTTGTGGCCGAGTCGGCTGCGCCGACCCGCCGCCGTCGCGTGCAGGGCTGACGGCACGGCGATCGCGATAGCTACGACCGCTGCCGCACTCCACGCGCCCGTTCGGCGCAGATGCGTACGCCGCCGCCGCCAGATTCCGGGCAGGAGGCTGGGCGGCGGACGCTGCTCTGCTGCGTGCATCGCTTCCTGCAGCCAGCGTTCGAGATCATCCATCGTTAGCGCTCCGTGGTGATGTCCGGTCGGTCTGTCGCTGGCTCGCTGGTGCGGGTGCCCCGAGCCGGAATTCGCCATTGGTGATGCCGACGATGCCGCGCAGCTTGCTCAGCGCACGAGAGGTCTGGGTCTTGACCGAGCCGACGGTGCAGCCGAGCACCGCCGCCGTTTGCGCCTCGGTCAGGTCCTCGTAATAGCGCAGGACGAGCACCGCGCGCTGCCCGGACGGCAGGTACGCGAGCGCGCGCCACAGCAGATCCTGCTCAGCCACGGCCACCGACAGATCCGGGGCGTCCAGTGCGGCCGCTGCCGACCGCGGGAGGTCCAGCGCTAACGGCAGCTCAGGCCTGCGCCGGAGCAGACGCCAGCGATCAACGGCGGCGTTTACCAGCATCCGCCGCACGTATGGAACCGGATCGCCCGCCGCGCAGATGCGCCGCCACCGGCGGTAGGCACGCTCGAGCACGGTCTGCAGTAGGTCCTCAGCATCGACCCTGCTGTGACCAGTCAGCAGCATCGCCAGCGTCAGCAGGCGGGATGACGAGCCTTCCACGAATTGCTCGAAGGAGGCGCGGTCGTCAGCACCGGTCACGTTGCTATCACGTCGCGGCACGACAGAAAGTTGACCGTACCTCGCAAATCGATGGCAAGGGGCGCTGAAGATACGGCTGCCAGGGCGACCTGACGATCAAGGCCACATCCCGGACAAAAGGGCGGGACGCCAGCAGACCACGTAGCGACCACCGTGGCCACGGGCATCTCACCTAGACTCCTCACAGTCGAAAGGAGACAAGCGGTGCACAAGGTCCTGATCGCCAATCGGGGCGAGATCGCCGTGCGGATCGTCCGGGCCTGTCGGGACGCAGGACTGCAGAGCGTAGCCGTGTACGGCGAGGCCGACCTAGATGCACTGCACGTCACCATGGCCGATGAGGCCTACGCACTCGGTGGGCAGACGGCGGCCGACAGCTACCTGGACATCGCGAAGATCCTGAAGGCGGCCGCTGACAGCGGCGCGGACGCCGTGCACCCCGGCTACGGCTTTCTGGCCGAGAACGCCGACTTCGCGCGGGCCATTATCGGCGCCGGGCTCACGTGGATCGGACCCCCGCCCGCCGCCATCGAGGCGCTCGGGGACAAGGTGGAGGCGCGCCACATTGCCAAGCAGGTCGGCGCGCCGCTGGCAGCAGGGACCGACGGGCCGGTCAGCGGGCCGGAGGAGGCTGCCGCGTTCGCGGCCGAGTACGGGCTGCCGATCGCGATCAAGGCCGCATTCGGCGGCGGCGGCCGCGGGCTGAAGGTGGCCCGGACGACCGAAGAGATTGCCAGCCAGTTCGAGTCCGCCGTGCGGGAAGCCGTCGCCGCGTTTGGCCGCGGCGAGTGCTTCGTCGAGCGCTACCTCGACAAGCCGCGCCACGTCGAGACGCAGTGTCTGGCCGACACGCACGGAAACGTAGTAATCGTCTCGACGAGGGATTGCTCGCTCCAGCGGCGCCACCAGAAGCTGGTGGAGGAGGCGCCGGCCCCGTTCCTCACCGAATCGCAAGACAAGCAGCTTCGGGAAGCCTCCGCCGGGATCCTGCGCGCGGCGGGATACGTCGGCGCCGGGACGTGCGAGTTCCTGATCGGACAAGACGGAACCGTGTCGTTCCTCGAGGTGAACACCCGGCTCCAAGTCGAGCACCCGGTCACCGAGGAGGTGAGCGGCATCGACCTGGTGCGGGAGATGTTCCGTATCGCCGAGGGTGAGCCGCTGGCCTACTCCGATCCTGAGGTCCGCGGCCACTCCATCGAGTTCCGCATCAACGCTGAGGACGCGGGGCGCGGGTTTTTGCCCGCGCCGGGCACCATCACCGGCTGGCGTCAGCCGTCAGGCCCGGGCGTGCGACTGGATGCCGGATACACCGTTGGAATGACTGTCCCGCAGGCGTTCGACTCCCTGATCGCCAAGCTGATCGTCACGGGCGCGACGAGAACCCAGGCGCTGGAGCGGGCTAGAAGAGCGCTGGCCGAGTTTGAGATCGACGGCATGCCAACTGTGCTGCCTTTCCATCGCGCCGTCGTGCGCGATCCGGCGTTCACGAGCGAGCCGTTCGGCGTGCACACCCGATGGATCGAGACCGAGTTCGCGACCCAGATCCCGCCGTACGCCGGCACCGCTGGGGTCGCCGATGAAGCTGAACCCCGGGAGCGAATAACCGTAGAGGTGGGCGGCAAGCGCCTGGAGGTAACCGTCCCGGCCAGCCTGGGCGCGGGCAACGGGAGAACCGGAGGCCGCACCAGCGGGCCGACCGCGCGGACTCGAACGGGTCGCCGCGGTGGCAGCGCTGTCGGCGGCGGGCACACTGGCGATGAACTCGTGAGCCCGATGCAGGGGACGATCGTCAAGATCGTCGCTGCCGACGGCGAGCACGTGGAGGTCGGCGACACCATCGTGGTGCTGGAGGCGATGAAGATGGAGCAGCCGCTTACCGCGCACAAGGCCGGCACTGTCACTGGCCTGTCCATCAGTGTCGGCCAGACGGTGCCGGCCGGAGCCGTGATCTGCCAGCTCCGCTGATGGCCAGGCTGGAAGGCGATCCAGGCATCCTCGCCTGGCTCAAGTTCGCCGCCGGGTTCCGGTTGCCGGCCGAGAACCTGGACTGGGTACGGCACGAGCTGACCGACGCTGGCTGGCGTTGGCGTACGGTGTTGCGTCATCTGGCCGTGATCATCCCGATCTGCGCGATAGTCGCGGTGCTTCTCCTGCTGCTGTCACCCGCGCCGGTCTGGTTCGCGATCATGATGGTTGTGCTCATCCTGGTGGGCAGCGTGTTCACCGTGGCCGCCTATGCCGACGACATCCGCACGACCCGGCTACGCCAGCACGGGCTGGACGTCCCCGACGATCCCGACCTCGGCCACCCCAGCCACTAACTGCTCGTCAACCGCCTCGGCGACTCAAGCGTGATCTTGTGCTGCGACGTGTGTTGAGTTGGTACGGATGAATTTCGCACCAACGCACCACACGTTCATGGGAGCCGGGCTCGTCGCCTCGTAATCGGTGTTGAATGCCCGAATTACGCCATTCGGGATGGCAGCTCGGGCCGCTGAAGCTCAGGAACTGTCCTCGGCGGGCTGCATGAGCTTGCGCGCCGCCTCGGTGACGCTGCCCGAGAGCGACGGGTAAACCGAGAACGTGTGCGCGAGGTGATCCACAGTCAGCTGACGTTCAACGGCAAGTGAGAGGGCGAGGATCAGCTCGCTGGCCCGGGGTGCCACGATGACGCCGCCAAGCACCGTGCCGGTGCTCCGCCGCGCGATGATCTTGACGAACCCGTCGCGGAAGCCCTGCATCTTGGCCCTGGCGTTCGTCGCGAGCGGCTGCTTGACGACGACAGCGTCCGGGATCTCGCCAGCAGCGACCGCCCGCTCCGGCACGCCGACGGTCGCGATCTCTGGCTCGGTGAAGATAGTCGCGGCCACGTTGCTGAGCCGGAGCGGCTTGACGGCCTCGCCTAGCGCGTGCCACATCGCGATGCGACCCTGCATGGCCGCAACCGACGCCAGCATTAGCACACCTGTGCAGTCGCCGGCCGCGTAGACCCCTGGAGCCGACGTCCTCGAGACCTTGTCAACGTGTACGAAACCGCTCTCATCGACGTCAACCCCGGCTTCGGCGAGGCCGAGCCCGCCAGTGTTTGGGACCATGCCGACGGTCAGGAGACAGTGTGTGCCGCGCACAGTGCGACCATCGGTGAGCGTGACGGCGACGCTGTCGCCGATGCGAGCAACCCGCTCGGCCCGCGACTTCGCGAGAATCATCATGCCGCGGCGGCGGAAGACGTCTTCGACGACGATGGCCGCGTCAGCGTCTTCATGCGGGAGCACTCGCTCTCGCGACGAGACGAGTGTGACCTGCGACCCGAGCGCCTGATAGGCGCTGGCGAATTCCGCGCCGGTGACACCTGACCCGACGACGATGAGCTCGGGCGGCAGTTCGGTCAGGTCGTAGAGCTGGCGCCAGTTCAGGATGCGCTCGCCGTCGGGCTCAGATCCGCGCAGTACTCGCGGCTGAGCGCCCGTGGCTACCAGTACCGCGTCGGCCTCGATCTCGGCGTCGCCGGCGACGACCTTGTGCGGACCGGCGAGGCGCGCGGTCCCGGAGACGACCTTGACGCCCTCGGCCGACAGCCTGGAGGCGACGTCGGCGGACTGTGCTCGCGCCAGAGACTGGACCCTGGCGTAGAGGCGCGGTGCGTCGAGGAGCTCGGCGCCGTTGCCGACTGCGCTGACGCGGATACCCAGGCTCGCGGAGCCTTCCAGCCCCGCCATCATGCCGGACGTTGCGATCAAGGTCTTCGACGGTACGCAGTCGGTGAGCACACAAGCCCCACCGAGGCCGTCCCGTTCGACGACGGTGACCTCGGCCCCGAGCTGGGCCGCGACCAGCGCGGCCTCGTAGCCGCCCGGCCCGCCCCCGATGATCGCGATCCTCGCGTGCGGATGACTCACGTTATCCAATTGTGTCGCATCCAGGCCCTGGTGACGACATCGGCGTCCAGCCAGCCGTGCGTCTCAGTTGGGCAGCAGCGCCGCCCTGTCCCTCGTACCCTTGTCAATCGTGGCGATATACGCGGCGTATGGCAGCAATATGGATCCGGCGCAGATGGCGCGTCGCTGCCCGCATTCACCGCAGCAAGGCACAGGCTGGCTAGAAGGCTGGCGGCTCACCTTCGGTGGCGCGGATCTTGGCTGGGAAGGCGCGCTCGCCACCGTCGTCGAGGACGAGGGCAATCGCGTCTTCGTCGTCTTGTACGAGGTCTCTGACGCTGACGAGGAGGCTCTCGACGAGTGGGACGGCGCCACCCTCGGCTACTACCGCAAGTCGAAGGTGCGCGTCAGCACGCTCGACGGCGACGTAGTGGCCTGGCTCTACGTGCTGAACGACTACGAAGGCGGGGTGCCGTCGGCCCGCTATCTCGGGATCATGGCCGATGCGGCCGAGGCCGCCGGAGCGCCGTCGGACTACGTGGCGTGGCTGCGCAGCCGTCCGTGCGCGTCAGTCGGAAAGTAAGCCGCTCAACCAGGTCTACTGCCAAGGCGGCTGCATGCCCGGACGCTACATGCCGCCCGGAGGCTGCATGCCGCACGGAGGTCGCGCGACGAACACGAGCGACTCATCCGACAGCGGCGTCGGCGATCCGACCTCGGCTGGCCGTCGCGCCAGGTATGGCACCGGGAGTGACTGCGCCGCCATCGCGCATAGCAGTCAGCGCCGTCCCGGCCATGAGCCGCACACCGAAGCCGATCGCCCGCTCGTCGACGTCGAAGATCGCCTGGTGGATGTCGAAATCTGCGGGCGATCCTGGTGTTCTGGTGCCAAGCCGGGCCAGCGCGCCGGGGATCGAGTCGAGGTACCAGGCGAAGTCCTCACCGCCGAGGCTCTGCGGGGCTTCGGTGATCGAATCCGGGCCGAGCACGCGATCGGCCGCTGCCTCGAACATCGCCGTGCTGATCGCGTCGTTCACCGTCGGCGGCACGTTGCGCTGGTAGCTAATCTCCGGCACCACGTTGTAGGCGCTCGCAACCGACTCCAGCAGGGCCTTGACCAGGTCGGGTGCCTCATGCCAGGCGGCATCGTCGAGGCACCTGACAGTGCCCTCAACGATGCCATCGTCGGGGATCGCGTTGGCGGCGCTACCGGCGCTCACCCGGCCCCAGACCAGGCTCAGGCTGGAGCGAGGGTCAACCCGCCGCGACAGCGCGGCCGGCAGTTCGGTAATGATCTTGCCGAGCGCGTACACCAGGTCAGCGGTCAGGTGCGGTCGCGCGGTGTGGCCGCCCGGCCCGGTGACCTTGACTGTCAGCTTGTCGCACGCTGCCGTGATCGGACCTGTCCTCGTACCGATCTTGCCCACGTCCAGCCGCGGGTCACAGTGCAGCGCGAAGATGCGGTCCACCGACGCGATGCCGCCCGCGGCCATGACATCGATCGCGCCACCCGGCACTTCCTCGGCCGGCTGGAAGATCAGCCTCACCTTGCCCGGCAGCGCTCTCGCCGCAGCGGCGCGGGCCAGGAACAGCCCAGTGCCCAGCAAGATGGCGGTGTGCACGTCGTGCCCGCACGCGTGGCAGGCGCCCCGGTTGAGCGATCGGTAGGGGACATCCTTCTCGTCGTTAATGGGCAGGGCGTCGATGTCAGCGCGCAGCGCGACGACGGGCGCCCCCGGTGCGCCCTCGCCGATGTCGACGGTCAGGCCGGTGCCCTTGGGCAGGATCGACGGACGCAGGCCGGCCGCTTCAAGCCGCAGCGCGATGCGTCGGGTCGTCCGGTATTCGTGGTAGCCAGTCTCGGGGTGGGCATGCAAATCGCGCCGGAATTCGATGAGTTCGGGCTCATGCCCAGAGAGGAACGCGTCGAGTTCCCCCTCGAGATCATGCTCAGCCATGCGCTGCCTCCCCGTAGGCAACGAGACGTCTGGGCTCGGCGTGGCGGGTCATTTGGGTGCGCCAGAACATGCCGGCGCGAAGCGGCGTCTCCATCAGAACCTCGTATTCACTCCAGCCCGCTAGCAAGCGTCGCCGGGTCAGGAGAATGATGCCCAGTTTTGGCATCAGCCCCCGGGCCCGAGCCCGGTAAAATGCCCGCTCCAGAACTGTCCCGGCATCGAACGCCGGGAATAAGCGACAAGGCAGGGCGCCGACACACCCGCCACTAGGTACCAGCCTTGACCGCCGCCAAGCTCATCCATGCGTGCCCGCGAATCCGCGTCTTGCTCGCGGGCAGTCATTCGAGGTGACCGCCGAGATCATCGAAGTGCCTGACGCCTCGATACATCTCGACAATCGCTACGAGATTCCCTGTACTGGGCAGCATCGTACCGCTCCGGTTGCCTGTTCGCTGCGGATGCCGGATTGTCGCGGGATCTCCGCTCCGTGTCTTCTGCCCTGCTCAGGGCCCTAGCCCAGCAACCGCGAGCGGCGTCCAATCGACCGCTAATAGACCTGTGGAGGCTGGTAGACGCCCCACACGTCGCGAAGCGCATCGCTGACTTCCCCGATCGTCGCGAGTGCCGCTAGGGCCGACCGGAGCGGATACAGGAGGTTCGCATCCGTGCTCGCGGCGCGCTTGACTTCGTCCAGGCGGCGCATGACATCGGCAGAATCGCGGCGATTGCGCAGATCAGCGAGACGCGCCGCCTGCTCCTGCTCGATGCCGGGATCGACGCGCAGCGGCTCGTACGGCTCTTCGCGGTCGCTGACGAACGCGTTGACGCCGACGATCTTGCGCTCTCCGGAGTCGACCTCGCGAGCGATCCGGTAGGCCGAGCGTTCGATCTCTGCTTTCTGGAAGCCTTGCTCGATCGCGGCCACCGCGCCGCCGAGGTCGGCGACCCGGTCCAGCAGCTCTCGGGCCCGCGCCTCGATGTCATCGGTCATCGACTCAATCGCGTACGAGCCCGCGAGCGGGTCGACGGTGGCGGTCAGGTCGGTCTCGTTCGCCAGCACCTGCTGGGTACGGAGCGCGAGTGTCGCCGCCTTCTGCGTGGGCAGCGCGATTGCCTCGTCATACGAATTGGTGTGCAGTGACTGCGTCCCGCCGAGCACCGCGGCCAGCGCTTGAAGCGTGACCCTCGTCAGGTTGACCTCGGGCTGTTGCGCGGTGAGCTGGACGCCGGCGGTCTGCGTGTGGAAGCGCAACATCTGCGAGCGCGGGTCGCGTGCACCGAATTCATCACGCATGATGTGGGCCCACAATCGCCTGGCCGCGCGGAATTTGGCGACCTCCTCAAGCAGCGTCGTCCTGGCGACGAAGAAGAACGACAAGCGTGGCGCGAATTCGTCGACTGGGAGTCCCGATGCGATCGCGGTCTGCACGTATTCGCGGGCGTTGGCCAGCGTGAACGCGATCTCCTGTACGGGCGTAGCACCCGCCTCGGCCATGTGATATCCGGAGATCGAGATGGTGTTCCAGCGCGGAATCTCGGCCCGACAATAGGCAAACGTGTCGGCCACGAGGCGAAGCGACGGGTGCGGCGGATAGATATAGGTGCCGCGCGCGATGTACTCCTTCAGGATGTCGTTCTGAATCGTGCCGGAGATCGCGTCCGGACTGACGCCCTGTTCCTCGGCGACGAGTTGGTACAGCAAGAGCAGGAGCGCCGCCGGAGCATTGATGGTCATTGAGGTGGACACCTCGTCGAGCCGGATGCCGTCGAAGAGCAGACGCATGTCTTCGAGCGAGTCGATCGCGACACCGACCTTGCCGACTTCGCCGCGAGCCTGCTCGGCATCGGAGTCGAAGCCCATCTGCGTCGGCAGGTCGAAGGCTACGGAGAGGCCTGTTGTGCCCGCCGCGATCAGCTGGTGATACCGCCGGTTGGAATCGGCCGCGGTGGAAAACCCGGCGTACTGACGCATCGTCCACGGCCGCGTCAGGTACATGGTCGGGTACACGCCGCGCGTGAACGGGAACGAGCCCGGCTCGCCAAGATCAGTCTCTGGGTCGAGGCCCACGACATCCTTGGGACCGTAGACACCCTCGATCGGCGCGCCGGATTCCGACATGCGGCTCATGCCCCAAGCCTACGGCGACGTCGCGCCGGCCACGCTTGTGAAGTGCCTCACCCCGCCAGCGGCCGGACGCCCGGACACGCTGTCGTCGCCAAGGACCGTATCCGCCGATCGGTCAGGTGTCAATGTCGACCGCTGATTCGAGCGCATTCGCGTCGCCAATTGCCGCGCCGCCTTGCACTCCGGCGCCCTCTGCATATCAAAGCTTTCGCAAAGAAGCGCTCCGTCGTCACTTCTAGCCCTAAAGGCCGGAATTTCGCCAGGGCTGATTACTGAATGTGTGGGAAACATCACACGACGTGATGGCACCATCTCACGCAGCAGTCTGGTGGCGGTCCGGCCGTCGGAGCTCTGACGATCACGTGCGGCCGGATCTGGTCGCCGGCGAGAGACGGGGACGGGGATGATTTGCGGGGGGCGGGCGGCGATCGCTATTGCCGCGGCTGCGGCCCTGACGACCCTCGCCGTCCAGTCGACGGCCGCTGGCGACGCAGCCGCGGCGCCCTCCGCGGCAATCTCCCCGCCCGCGTCGTCGGCCGCGCCTTTCGTCGCCACGAGCGGCCGCGTGGGCGACAGCCCCGAAACGCCGACGCTCGGCAGTCTCGCCGCGCGCGAAGTGGGCGGCGCAGCTGATGGCCAGCCCGGGCATAGTGGTGCGACCGCTAGACCAGCACGCTCTGCCCCTGCCTGACGTTCCAGCTTCGGCCTGGGTGATCGCGAATGCGGACACCGGCCAGGTGCTCGCGGCCAAGGATCCCCACGGGGAGTTTGGTCCGGCGAGCACGCTGAAGGTGCTCACCGCCGTCACCTTGATTCCGCTGCTGAACCCGGACTCCATGGTGAACGCCAGCAAGTTCGCTGCGTCGCAGGAGGAGTTCGACATTGGTCTCACCGCGGGGCGCGCTTACAAAGTCTCCGACCTCTTCGATGCGCTGCTGCTGATTTCAGCCAATGACGCCGCCGTAGCGCTCACCGAGGCCACGGGGTCGTTCGCCAAGGGCATGGCCCTCATCAACGCCGAAGCACGCCATCTTCAGGCGTATGACGTCGATGCCAAGCTGCCAAACGGCCTGCCTGCCGCCGGCCAGGTCACGTCGGCTTATGACGAGGCCCTGATCGCCCGGCAGGCGCTGGCGATGCCCGCATTCATGCGCTACGACTCGACGCTACGGAGCAGGTTCGAGATCAAGCCCCACGAGTTCGAGACGATCACCAACCAGAACTATCTGCTAACTAAGTACCGGGGCGGAATTGGCGGCAAGATCGGCTGGACGGTCAGCTCGGAGGCCACGTACGTGGGACTCGCTCGGCGGAACGGGGTCACGCTCATCGCCACGGTCCTGCACTGCACAGCGCTTCAGGAGATCACCTCAGCCGAGCGGCTGCTCAACTGGGGATTCGCCATGAACGGCGAGGTCAGCCCCGTGGGCGTGCTCGTGCCACCGGTGGCGACGGCGACAGCCGCGCGGCACGCACCAGCGGCCAGCACCAAGCGCCACGCACGCGCCGCGCACCGGCAACAGACCGTGGCGCTGGCCGCGTCCCGGCCCGGCGCGGGAGCCAGCACGACTAGTTACGCCCTCGCAGCCGCGGGCGTCATCGTCCTTGGCCTCGCGCTTAGCGGAGTGGCCAGGACGCGACGCCGACGTCCATTACACCGAGTCGGGTCACCCATCGCCGTCGCGGCCGGGCCACGGCCGCGCGGCCGACACAGATGCTGACCCACGGCCGCGCGGCCGACACAGATGCTGAGCCACGGCCGCGCGGCCGACACAGATACTGAGCCACGGCGGCTCTAGCGGGCGTTGCCTGCGGCGACGTCTGCCTCTGCGGCTGCCCTGCCCGCGGCGGCGTTCGTCGCCGCGCTGCGCTGCTTGGCGCGGAACACCGGCACCAACGAAGCCGTGCGAAGGGCGGTGGCGCGCCGCGATGTCTGCGTCGCCGCGACGCTGCCGGCCGGCACCGTCTCACTCGTCGCTGGGCTCGTCCGGGCATCGGCACGGTCAGCCGGCGCGCCGCGCACACCGGTGGACTTGTCTCGAGCCGCGATGACGGTGAACCGGCCAAGGGCGAGCGCAGCCACGAACAAGATCACGACGCCGAGGCCAGTGAAGAATCCGAGCTGTTCGATCGCAGCCCGTGTCGCGCCGCCAACCGGCGCGCCGCTGCTGGGGATGCTCGTCCACGCCGCGCCGATCAGGTGGCCGACGGCGAACCACGCGCCGGCCAGCGTCGCCAGCCACGCCGCCAAGACGGCCGCCGGCCTGAATCGGCTGACGAGCACCACGATGCCGCCGATCAGCGTCACGACACCGGGAAGGACCTCAAGCCACATCCGGCCCGCGGTAGCGTCCCAGGCCCGGTCGGGCGTATATGCGAAGTGGAAATACGGGCCCACGAACGGGATCAGCGCGCCCCAGATGCCGAGCAGAACCAGAAGGGCACCACTGAGCGCGCCCCGGCTCCGGCGGACACGAAGCGTCCCAACCATCACGATCACTCCCTGGGCAGGCGTGGGGGATTGTGGTGCCTGCCGGCGCGCAGCTACCCGCGAGCGCTTCATCTACACATGATGGGAACGGGGCCGACTGCCCTCGCCGCCGTCGCCGGAGGCTGTGCAATCCAATCTGGGCCTACCGCGACCGAACCGAGCTAATTGATCGCCGACGGCAGGAAGCCGACCTTGTCGCGCACGCGGGCCATGGTCGCGACGGCGATGACGTGCGCCCGAGCGGCGCCGGCCGCGAGCAAGCGGTCGAGCTCGACCTCGTCGGCCAGCAGCTTTTCGGTGCGCTCTCGGATCGGCGCGAGCGCATCGACGACGACCTCGGCAAGCTCCTTCTTGAAGCTCCCGTAGCCGGCGCCCGCGTATCGCTTCTCCAGGTCCGCCGTCGACTCGCCGGTCAGCGCCGAGTAGATGCGCAGCAGGTTCGTTACGCCGGGCTTCGCCGCGTCGTCGACGCGGATCTCGACATCGACGTCAGTCACCGCTCTCATGATCTTGCGGCGGATCGACACCGGATCCTCGAGCACGTCGATGATGCCCTGCGGCGACGACGCCGACTTGCTCATCTTGATCGAAGGATCCTGGAGATCTGCGATCTTGGCGACGTCCGGCAGGATGTAGGGGCCAGGCACGACGAGCGTCGAACCGAACCGGGTGTTGAACCGCTGCGCCAGGTCCCTGGTCAGCTCGAGGTGCTGCCGCTGGTCCTCGCCTACCGGCACCTGATCGGCGTCGTAGAGCACGATGTCGGCGGCCTGCAAGATCGGATAGGTGAACAGGCCCACGCTGGCGGCGTCGGCGCCGCCCTTGGCCGACTTGTCCTTGAACTGAACCATCCGGCTGGCCTCGCCGAATCCGGTGATGCACGACAGCACCCAGGCAAGCTCGGCATGCTCCGGCACGTGGCTCTGCACGAACAGGATCGACTTGTCCTGGTCGATCCCGGCCGCGAACAGCTGGGCCGCTGCCACCCTCGTCCGCCGCCGCAGATCAGCCGGCACCTGCGGCAGCGTGATCGCGTGCAGGTCGACCACGCAGTACACCGTTTCGTGGGTCTCCTGCAGCGCCACCCACTGGCGCAGGGCACCGAGGTAGTTGCCGATGTGGAAAGAGTCGGCGGTCGGCTGGATGCCGGAGAACACGCGCGGTCTGGACATGGCCCGAAGTGTAGTCGGGGGCCCGGGCGGCCCGGGCAGGCGCCACCGTGGCGATTCGTACCAGTAAGGCCGTGATGCTCTCTACGCAGTCACGGTGTCGCCGTGGACGACCGGGACTATGTCGGGAGCACCGAGGCGGATGGCGTCAGCGTCCTGGTCTGTATCGGCCTCCTGAGACGCACGCTCGGCCAGGACACGGACGCGGTAGTTCTCCAGTTCGCGGGCGACCTGACGGGACTTCCACTTCATCGGGCCCGCCATGAGGGTCGCGGCTTCCTCGGCGGCGGACAGGCCACGGTCCCACGTCTCGATCGACACGTGGGTTCGCCGGGCCAGCACGTCGTCGAGATGCCGAGCTCCTTCGTGCGACGCCGCGTAGACGATTTCCGCGCGCAGGTAGTCGTCTGCGCCGGTCAGCGGCTTCCCCAGGCTCGGGTCGGCCGCGATCAGCTCCAGCACCTCGCTGATCAGCGAGCCGTACCTGTGCAGGAGGTGCTCGATGCGAGCGACATGGAGTCCGGAGGACCGGGCGAGCGCGTGCCTGGAGTTCCACAGCGCGATGAAGCCGTCGGCGCCGGCGAGCGGCACGCTGTCGGTGCAAGATGGCGCCACCTTGCCGTCCAGGCCGTGCGCGACCGCGTCCACGGCGTCACGCGCCATCACCCGGTACGTGGTGTACTTGCCGCCCGCGATGAGGACGAGGCCGGGAACGGGGTGCGCGACCGTGTGCTCACGCGACAGCTTCGAGGTCGATTCAGATTCGCCGGCCAGCAGCGGGCGCAGGCCGGCGTACACGCCTTCGACGTCGTCACGCGTCAGCGGAACAGCCAGAATCCTGTTCACCTGGCCAAGCACATAGTCGATATCGGCCCGGCTCGCGGCTGGATGGGCCTTGTCGAGCGACCAGTCGGTGTCGGTCGTGCCGATGATCCAGTGCCGCCCCCACGGGATGACGAACAGCACGCTCACGGGCGTGCGCAGGATAATGCCGGTGGTGGAGTGGATACGGTCGCGCGGCACTACCAGGTGGACGCCCTTGGAAGCGCGGACATTGATGGACCCGCGACCACCCACCATTTCCTGGATCTCGTCGGTCCAGACGCCCGTGGCGTTGACGACCTGCTGCGCACGGATTTCGACCCCGTTCCCGGTCTCGAGATCGGTAGCCCGGACGCCGGTGACGCGCTCACCTTCGCGGAGCAAGCCCGTGACCTGGGTGCGGGACGCGACATGGGCGCCGAAGCCAGCCGCGGTCCGCACCAGCGTCGTGACGTAACGGGCGTCGTCAACCTGGGCGTCCCAGTACACGAGCGCGCCAGTCAGGGCCGATCGCTTCAGCGCGGGCGCCAGTCGGAGCGCGCCGCGGCGGGTGAGCTGCCGATGACCGGGGAGGCCGCGCGTCTGACCCATGGAGAAGCCGAGTGTGTCGTAGGCGGCCACGCCCGCGCCGACGTATGCGCGCTCCCAGTGGTTGGTGAACGGGAACAAGAATGACACCGGCCGCACGAGGTGCGGCGCGAGGCGCTGCAGGAGCAGCGACCGCTCGCTCAGCGCCTCGCGCACCAGCCCGACGTTCAGCTGCTCAAGGTAGCGCAGACCGCCGTGGATGAGCTTGCTAGAGCGCGACGACGTGCCGGAGCCGAAGTCCCTGGCTTCTACCAGGCCGACGGTCAAGCCCCTGGTCACTGCGTCGAGCGCGACCCCGGCGCCGACCACGCCGCCGCCGACGACGAGGACCTGAAGCTCGGTATCGGCCAGCGCCTCGAGTGCCGCGGCACGCTCGGCTGGGCCCAGCCGAGTCGTCGCGCGGGCCGGGTCGTTACTGACCGGATGACCGTTGCCGGCCTGCTGGCCGCCGCTGCGGGCACCGGGCCAGACGCGGACGTCAGCGCGGCGTCGCACTTGGCGTCACCACGACCTCTACCCGCTGGAACTCCTTGAGGTCGGAGTACCCCGAGGTCGCCATCGTGCGACGAAGTGCACCCATGAGATTCATGGATCCGTCTGCGGCGGTCGAAGGCCCGAGCAAGATCTCCTGAAGCGTGCCGATCGTGCCCACCTTGAGGCGCGCGCCCCGCGGCAGGTCAGCATGGTGCGCCTCGCTCCCCCAGTGGTATCCGCGGCCAGGTGCCTGGCTGGCCCGCGCCAACGGCGACCCGACCATGACTCCGTCCGCTCCGAGCGCCAGCGCCTTGGCTATGTCGCCGCTGCGCGTCATGCCGCCGTCAGCGATGACGTGCACGTAACGGCCGCCAGATTCGTCGAGGTAGTCGCGGCGCGCGGCGGCGACGTCCGCGATCGCCGTCGCCATCGGAACGGCCACGCCGAGAACGGCGGCGGTGGTGTGACCTGAGCCGCCGCCAAAGCCGGCCAGCACGCCCGCCGCCCCGGTCCGCATGAGATGCAGCGCAGCCGTGTGCGTCGCGCAGCCACCCACGATGACGGGGACGTCGAGCTCGTAGATGAACTGCTTGAGGTTCAGCGGCTCGGCCGTTGCCGACACGTGCTCGGCGGACACGGTCGTGCCTCGGATCACGAAGATATCGACGCCCGCGTCGATGACCGTCTTGTAGTACCGAACTGTCCGCTGCGGCGACAGCCGCGCCGCGGTAGTGACGCCGGCTGCTCGGATTTCCTCGATCCGCCGGCCGATCAGCTCTTCCTTAATCGGCTCGGCGTAGATCTCCTGGAGCCTTCTGGTCGCGGCCTCGTCGTCCAGTTCGGCGGCCTCGGCCAAGAGCGGCTCCGGATCTTCGAACCTCGTCCACAACCCTTCCAGGTCCAGCGCGGCCAGCCCGCCCAGCTTGCCGATCGTGATCGCCGTGGCCGGCGATACGACGCTGTCCATGGGCGCGACTACCAGCGGCATCTCGAACCGGTAGGCGTCGATCTGCCAGGCGATCGACACCTCTTCGGGATGCCGGGTCCGGCGCGACGGGACTATCCCGATCTCGTCGAGCGCGTATGCCCGCCGCCCGCTCTTGCCGCGCCCTATCTCAACGACGCTCACGTTGCTCTCCCACCCCTGCGTGCGCGCATAAGCCTGGCAGCCAGGACTCCGGTGCCAGGTCTAGCTTCGCCAGCCGCCATAGTTGGGCGCCTCGGCGACCATCTGAATGTCGTGCGGATGGCTCTCGACGAGCCCTGCGCTCGTGATCTGCGTGAACTGGGCCTGCTGAAGCTCGGGGATTGTCCGCGCGCCGCAATAGCCCATCG
Organism: uncultured Actinomycetota bacterium; assembly: GCA_963730085.1. Lineage (GTDB taxonomy): Bacteria > Actinomycetota > Actinomycetes > Streptosporangiales > Streptosporangiaceae > JAJYUU01. Next base: position 274,830 of record CAVSQI010000001.1, read on the forward strand.
CCGCCCGCAGGCCACCGGTCAGCTGGTCAGCGACACCGGCCAGCGGACCGCGGTATGGCACCTGACCCTCGACGCCCTCGGGGACGAGCTTGTCCTCGCGCAGGACGTCGTCTTGGAAGTAACGGTCCTTGGAGTACGAACCACCGCGCTCGGGATTGCGCATCGCGGCCAGCGAGCCCATCCCCCGGTACAGCTTGAACTGCTTACCGTGAATGAAGACGAGTTCGCCAGGTCCTTCGTCGCAGCCCGCGAGCAGGCTGCCGAGCATCACGGTGTCAGCGCCAGCGGCGATGGCCTTGGCGATATCGCCTGAGTACTGGACACCGCCGTCGCCGATGACCGGCACATTGGCTGCCTTGCACGCCTGCGCGGCCGCGTAGATGGCCGTCACCTGCGGCACGCCGACGCCCGCGACCACCCTCGTCGTGCAGATCGAGCCAGGACCCACGCCGACTTTCACCGCGTCGGCGCCGGCTTCGACGAGGGCCTGAGCGCCAGCCCGGGTGGCCACGTTGCCGCCGATCACCTCGATGCGAGAGTTGGCCTTCAGCTGGCTCACCATGTGGAGCACGGCCTGGGCGTGGCCATGGGCGGTATCCACGACGAGGAAGTCTGCGCCGGCCTCGATCAGCGCCTGCGCTCGGCGTTTCGCATCCTCCCCGACGCCGACGGCTGCGCCGACGACCAGCCGGCCCTCTGCGTCCTTCGTCGCGTTGGGGAACTGCTCGCTCTTGGTGAAGTCCTTGACGGTGATCAGCCCGCGCAAGCGACCGCCGTCGTCCACGAGCGGCAGCTTCTCGACCTTGTTGCTGCTCAGCAGCGTGAGCGCCGCCGCCCTCGTCACTCCGACGGGCGCAGTGACGAGTGGCATCGGCGTCATGACGGCGGCAACCGGACGGCGGTGGTCGGACTCGAACCGGATGTCTCGGTTGGTGACGATTCCGACGAGGATTCCGTCCTCGTCGGTGACCGGTACGCCTGAGATCCGGTAGCGCCTGCAGAGTTCTTCGACGTCGGCGACCGTTGCGTCGGGCCGGCACGTCACCGGGTTGGTGATCATGCCTGCCTCGGAGCGCTTGACCATATCGACCTGCTGGGCCTGCTCCTCGACGGACATATTTCGGTGCAGGACACCGGCGCCGCCCTGGCGGGCCATGGCCACCGCCATACGCGCTTCGGTCACGGTATCCATCGCGGAGGAGAGCAAGGGAATCCGCAGCGACAACCGCGGCGTCAGCCGCGCGGTCGTGTCCGCTTCGCTCGGCATGATCACCGAGTGAGCTGGCAGCAGCAGGACGTCGTCGAAGGTCAGGGCGGGCGGACCGAACTTCTCGTCGCTCATCTCACGTTCCGAGTCCGGGATCTGGGATGACTTCATCCTAGTGTCGCGGCGCGAGCGACCATCCGGGACAGGCCGACGTCGCGCGAGTCCGGAAAACGCATTCGACCCCTCGCCAGAACACCGGCTCGTCGGCGGCCCGGACATATTGCGCCGTCGGCTGCCGGAAATACGCCGATTGTGCACCTGCTCCTGCGCTGATGATCGTGGCCTACCGGCATTTCACCCCTCCGGTGCACTGGAATCGCGCAAAACGGACACCAAACGGCACCTGATGCGTGCAATGTGCGTGCGGCCAGCTGGCGGCGGCGGGCACGCCCATCTCGGCGGCTGGCTTGGCTCTATGGCGGCGCCCCTTGGTCGCTCGGGTCCCGCCAGGGCCGGGATCTTCTGCGACGGGGGAGCAGGGATCCCGGCTGCCCTGGCGGGCCGCGGTCCGCTTGGGGGCAGCGGACCGATTTGAGGGCGCCGAAGGCGCAGGACTATGCGATGAGCTCCTCGACCGCCATGGCCCGAAGTCGTGCCAGCGCGCGATGCTGTGCGACCCGCACTGCCCCGGGCGACATACCTAGCGCTTTTCCGGTCTCCTCGGCCGTGAAGCCAGACAGGACGCGCAACACGAGAAGTTCGCGCTGGTTTACCGGGAGCCTGGCCAACAGGGCCCGCGCGCGCTCAGCCTCGATGTAAGCCACCACGGTGTCCTCGGGTCCTGGCCGGTCGTCGGGGCCGTCAGGCACGTCTTCAGTGGGAATCGCCAACCGGGCCGCCGACCGCATCGCGTCGGCCACCTTGTGCGAGGCGATACCGAAAACGAATGAAGCGAATGGACGGCCCATGTCCTGGTATCGCGGCAAGGCAGAAAGAACGGCGATACAGACTTCCTGAGCGACGTCATCGGCCGCGTGGTAATGACCGTAAATGCGACTAAGACGAGCGCGGCAATAGCGCACAACCATTGGCCTGATCTGTCGCAGCAACGTATCAATTGCGTCGGGCTGACCCCGAACGGCCAGCTCGGCCAGCATGCCCATATTGCCGTTCCTGGCACTATCTGCCTGCGAATCCACCAGGCCCCCTGAGTCAGCGACTGCTTCACCGTTTGGTCTGTACGGAGGCGTGATTCCCCATACAAGCAGTAAAGGCAACCTCAAAATAGGCAACGGAATGGTCACAGTGATGTGTCATCCTGAGACCCAGGTAAAGGATTTACCATGCGTTATTACACGACTACTCAGGGTATTATTGTGTGCCTTTTAAATTAAGCAGTAGGCACAGATATAGTGCGCTGGTAAGTAATCAGATAACTAGCGCACCAAAGAACTGTCATGTCCGGATGTGAGCACAGAAGAGCCGACCACCAGGCCGTGGGGCGCGGAGGCGGGGCTGCGCGACAACGGAAGAGCCCCGCCACCGGTGGCCGCGGAGGCGGGGCTACGTGACTACGGAAGAGCCCCGCCACCGACGGGCGCGGTGGCGGGGCTCGTGTCCGCTATGTGCCTGAGACGGCTCCCAATTCAGCCCTCAGACGGTCAGCTTCGATCAGGTCAGTGCTGATGACCGTGACCGTGGCCGTTGGACGCGGCGGCCTCCGGCTCCGGCTTCTCGCTGACGAGCACCTCGGTGGTGAGAAGCATGCCCGCGATCGACGCAGCGTTCTGCACCGCTGAGCGCGTCACCTTCACCGGGTCGATCACGCCCTGCGCCATCATGTCGCCGTACTCACCCGTTGCGGCGTTGTAGCCATGGCCGACAGGCAGTTCTGCGATGTGGGCGACAACCACGCCGCCCTCGACGCCGGCGTTCTCAGCGATCCACCGGGCCGGGGCGTAGAGCGACCGTCGGACGATCTGAACGCCGGTCGCCTCATCGCCCGTCTTGCCGAGGTCACCGAGCTGGACGGCAACGTGGACCAGCGCCGCGCCGCCGCCGGGGATGATGCCTTCCTCGATCGCGGCCCTCGTCGCCGAGATGGCGTCTTCGAGCCGGTGCTTCTTCTCCTTGAGCTCAACCTCGGTGGCAGCGCCCGCCCGGAGGACCGCGACACCGCCCGCGAGCTTGGCGACACGCTCCTGGAGCTTCTCCCGGTCCCAGTCAGAGTCCGTGTTCTCGATCTCGGTCCGCAGCTGGCGGATCCGGTCCTCGACCGCGGCCTGCTCGCCCCCGCCGTCGATGATGGTCGTGTCGTCCTTCGTGACCACCACGCGACGGGCCTGGCCGAGCACGTCGAGCCCGACCTGGTCCAGCTTGAGGCCAACCTCTTCGCTGACGACCTGCGCGCCGGTGAGCACCGCCATGTCCTCGAGCATTGCCTTGCGCCGGTCGCCAAAGCCAGGAGCCTTCACCGCGACGACGTTGAGCAGGCCGCGGATCTTGTTGACGACCAGCGTGGAGAGGGCCTCGCCGTCAACGTCCTCCGCGATTACGAGCAGCGGCTTCTTGCTCTGGGCGATCTTCTCGAGCAGCGGGAGGAAGTCCGCCATCGAAGAGATCTTGCCGCCGCTGAGCAGGATGTAGGCGTCCTCGAGTACGGCCTCCATGCGCTCGGGGTCGCTGACGAAGTACGCCGAGATGTAGCCCTTGTCGAACTGCATGCCCTCGGTGAACTCAAGCTCGATGCCCATGGTCGGCGCTTCCTCGACGGTGATCACGCCGTCCTTGCCGACCTTGTCGAACGCCTCGGCGATAACCTCGCCGATCTTCGAGTCCTGTGCGGAGATCGTCGCTACGTTCGCGACCTCGCTGCGCTCTTCAACGTCGCGGGCCGACTTGACCAGAGCCTCGGCGACCGCAGCCGCGGCCGCGTCGATGCCGCGCTTGAGGGCTATCGGGTTTGCGCCGGCGGCCACGCTGCGTAGCCCCTCGGCGACCATGGCCTGCGCGAGCACCGTTGCCGTCGTCGTGCCGTCGCCAGCCACATCGTTTGTCTTAGTGGCCACTTCCTTGGCGAGCTGGGCGCCCAGGTTCTCGGTCGGGTCCTCCAGCTCGATCTCGCGCGCGACGGTCACACCGTCATTGGTAATAGTGGGCGCGCCCCACTTCTTGTCGATGACGACGTTGCGGCCCCTCGGGCCGAGTGTCACCTTCACGGCGTCCGCAAGGCGGTTCACGCCACGCTCGAGGGCCCGCCGTGCGTCCTCGTCGAATACCAGGCTCTTGGCCATCGATAACCCCAGTGTCTCGTGCGCAGGAACTGTCCCTGCGGATATAGGTGAATCCTGGCTTTCACGCCACCGCCCCGGACCGGGCCGCGGACCGTGGAGTCTCCTCCGAGTGCCGCGAGCCGAGCCGGGGCGGTGCCGGGCAGGCACCGCCTGCCCGGCGCGGGCCAGGCCCGCGCGTAAAGCTCCGCTCGCTACTTCTCGATAATCGCGAGCACGTCACGGGCAGAGAGCACCAGGTACTCCTCGCCGTGATACTTCACTTCGGTGCCGCCGTACTTGCTGTACAGCACGACGTCGCCAACGCTGACGTCCAGCGGGACGCGCTTGACGCCGGCGTCGTCGTAACGGCCCGGACCGACGGCCAGGACTTCGCCCTCTTGGGGCTTCTCCTTGGCGGTGTCGGGGATAACCAGGCCGGATGCGGTGGTCTGCTCTGCCTCGAGCGGACGTACCACGATCCTGTCTTCGAGCGGCTTCAGAACAACCTTGGTGGCGGTCGTCACGATCTGACCTCCCCCTCCGGAAAGGGCTAGCTGAATTTAGAGAGTCGACCATGTCGGCCTGCCGTCGCGGGTGTCAGACCAACCTTGTCGTCGTATTAGCACTCTACCTTACCGAGTGCCAGTTCCGCAGAGTAGCCCGCCCATTGCGGGCACGTCAAACACGGGGTCAATGCCCTGCGTTAGACCGCCGTAATCTCCGTCACCGGCAGCGATGAGTCCGCCGGGAACGCCAGCGGCGATGGCGGCATCCCACGAGCCACGAGCTCCGCGCCAAGCGCGGCTACCATCGCTCCGTTGTCCGTGCACAAACCGGGCCTTGGCACCCGCAGTTGCACCCCGGCCGCATCGCATCGCTCCTGAGCCAGCGCGCGCAGCCGCGAGTTCGCCGCGACGCCGCCGCCAATGACCAGGTGCCCGACGCCGTTAGCGCGACAGGCGTCAACTGCCTTCTTCGTGAGCACGTCAGCGACCGCCTCCGAGAACGACGCGGCCACGTCCGCCACCGGGACCGGCTCGCCGGCCGCCTCCCGAGCCTCGACCCACCGGGCGACAGCGGTCTTCAGGCCAGAGAAGGAGAAGTCACTCGTGCCGTCGGCGTACTTGCTGCGGGGAAAGGCGATCACCGCCCCGTTCCCAGCCTTGGCCGCCCTGTCGATGTGCGGGCCGCCGGGGAACGGCAGGCCAAGCACTCTGGCTACCTTGTCGAAGGCCTCGCCCGCGGCATCATCGATCGTCGATCCCAGCGGCACGATCTTCGCGGCGACATCAGGCACCAGCAACAGCGACGAATGGCCACCCGACACCAGCAGCGCGATGACCGGCGTCGGCAGTGGGCCGTGCTCGAGCTGGTCCACCGCCACGTGTGCAGCCAGGTGATTGACGCCGTAGAGAGGCTTGCCGGTAGCCAGCGCATAGGCCTTGGCCGCGGACACGCCAACCAGCAGCGCGCCAGCGAGACCAGGCCCGGCCGTGACCGCGATGGCATCCACGTCAGACAGGCGAACGCCGGCCTTGGCCAGAGCGCGGTCGACCGTCGGCACCATCGCCTCGAGGTGCGCCCGGCTCGCGACCTCCGGTACGACACCGCCGAAGCGCGCGTGCTCTTCGACGCTCGAGGCCACCGCGTCCGCGAGTAGCTCGTGCCCGCGGACGAGCCCGACGCCTGTCTCGTCGCAGGACGTCTCGATGCCGAGGATTAGCGGCGCGGTCACAATGCCTCGGTTCTGCTAGTCGCGGGCTGCTGGAGATCCAGCCGCATCACGATCGCGTCCGTTCCGGACGGCTGGTAGTACGCACGCCGGATGCCCACGTCGGCGAAGCCGCGCCGGCGATACAGCCCGTGAGCTCTGTCGTTGTCGGCCCGGACCTCAAGGAATACCTCGTTGCAACCGCGTCGATCTGCCTCCGCGAGCAGGCGCTCTAGCAGCGCGGAGCCGATGCCCTTGCCCCACCGGTCGGTCGCCACGGCGATGGTCAGCACGTCGCCCTGGCCACCAGCCGCCAGCAGCCCGGCGTAGGCCACGATCTCGCCGTCTTGCTCGGCCACCAGGTAGTAGCGGCTCTCCGGCTGCTGGCCGAGCTCGCCGACCAGCATCTGGCGCGACCAGGCCTCCTCGCCGAACAAGTCAAGCTCCAGGGCCAGCACGCCATCTAGGTCCGTGGTCGTCATGGCACGGAATGCGACCTCGCTCACGGCGTCACTCGCTTGGGCTTGCCTGGCTCGCGCGCATCCGGCCTGCGCAGGTACAGCGGTTCAGCCGGTCCGGGCGCTGCGCCAGCCGCGAGCCGGGTCGCGGCTAGGGCGGCGAGGCGGGCAGCTGACGGGTAGCGCGGCAGAATCAGCGTGGCGGTCCCCCCGCCTAGTTCCGGGTACAGCTCAAGGGCCGAGCCAGCGACCGGCAGCCCGGCGGGCAGGTCGGCGGGCCGCCCCACCTGAGGGCCGGCCACCCGCGCCCCTGTCGCCGTGTAACGGGCCCAGTAGACCTCGCGGCGGCGCGCATCGGTCGCTACCAGGTATTCGGATCCGGCCGCCGCAGCGTGGGCGTCCGCGGCGATCACGTCGAGTGAGCAGATGCCGTCGGTCCTGATCTGGAGCGCGCTGCCCAGCACGCGCGCGGTGACGAGGCCGACGCGCAGGCCCGTGTACGGCCCGGGCCCGGTGCCGACAGCGATGCCGGTCAGATCTTCGCGCCCCGCGCCTACGTTGCCCAGGACCTTGTCGATGAAGACAGCGAGCAGCTCGCCATGCCGTCGTGAGTCGACAGCGGACTCCTGGGCGATGACGGCGGTACCGTCGTGCAGCGCCACGGTCACCGTCGGCGTGGCCGTGTCAAATGCGAGCAGCAACACGGTTTACCAGCCTAGTGAGGCTGGCCGGGTGCTCGTGACCGGGCGTTGCCGCGTGGTCGGCGCTGCCGTCAGGCGGTCGCCTGGGTCAGCACCTTGGCGAGCACGGCCTGGGCTGCAGCCCTGGCGCCGGCCTCGAGGGTCGAGACGGGAACGGGGCCGAAGCCGTGGCCCGACTCCTGTCCGGACAGGCTGGCGGTAATGACCACGTTCCGCTCCCGGACAACCACGGTCACGATGTCGGTGGCGATGCCAGCCACGTGCTCGTTCTGGAACGCCATGAACGCCTGCTGGCCGAGGCCAGTGACCTTGGTGATCTGAGCCGGCGGCAGCGGCGACTTCTTCGGCGGATGCGCGAGGGTCAGCTGTGCCACTGCGAAGTTGTCACGCGCGTTCCCGGTGGCGCTGCCGTCGGCCGTTGCGGCGGCGAACGGCTGGTACGACTCCGCCTGAACCTGCATCACGAGGAAGTTGGGCTTCGAGTCCACGGTGAAGCTGCACTGGCTGTTGGTGCTGCTAGCGATCGTGCTTGTCGTGGTCCGGCCAGGCCCCGGCAGGAACTGATTCAGCACCGAGACGCCGACGCTGGTGCAGGCGTTCGGCACGGAGGTGAATTCGCCGCCCTGAAGCGAGGTCACATACGGCAGTGGCTTCGGTGAGTGATGCGTGACGATCGCCACGATGCCGGCGGCGACGATGCAGACCGCGATCGCGACGCCGCACCAGCGGTAAATCCGGCGGCGCGACTTGCGCAGCCTGGTCGCGGCTGCTCGGCCGCGACGACGGCCGGTGCGGGTTTCACCTTCGGTCCCGTCCACTGCAGGCGCCGCGCTCCGGTCAGCCTCGTCGACGGGCTCGTGGTGGTCTATGTCGCTGCGCCGACGTGGCGGGGCCGGGTGCCGCAGCGTGCCCGTCGCTCGGCCGGGATAGCCCGTCGGGCCTGCCCACGGCGGAAGGTCGGCGTCAGTATCCGACGCTGCGCTGAACGGGTCGGCCTGCTGCCACGCTTCGCGGTGCGGCTGGTGGCGGTCGGCACGGCGCGCCCGGTCGTGGCCCTCCCCACGGGCAGACCGCGCGCCGCGGTCAGTACGCGCGCCGCCGTTCGGCCGCGCGCCGCGGTCGGGCCGCGACCCGTAGCCGGGCGAAGGCGCTTCGTCTCGGTGGGCAACTTCGTCGGCGTAGGGCGCCTCGCGGTAGGCAGCGTCCTCGGCGTACGGCGCCTCGCGGTACGCAGTTTCGTCGACGTCGGGGGCCTCGCGGTAGGCAGCGTCGTCGCGGTAGGGCGCCTCGGGGTACGCAGCGTCCTCGGCGTACGGCGCCTCCGGGTACGGATTCTCGCCGCCGTACTGCGCGTCGCCGGGGTGAGGGCCCCGCGAATGGCGACCGGGCGGGGAGCCCTGCTGGGCCACGGCGCGCCTCCTGGGGTCGGCGGATCGGGACCGCGGGTTACCACGGCACGATGACGGATGACCGAAGTGTAGTAGCGCAACGGGCGCCGGGTGGACAATTCGGAACCCAACGCAAGGTCAGTGACCGGTTAGCGCCGCCTGGATCGCAGTCACCGCCGACGGCTCGCGCCAGCGTTCGCCAACACCACGTACGCGCACCGTCCGTGGGACGTCGATGTCGGCCTCGACCTGCCCTGGTTCGGAGGCACCGGCCGTGGCGGTCATCTCACCGTCGGCAAGAATGCCCACGGCCAGGAAGCTTGGGGCGAGATCCTCCACGAGACCTTCGCCCCACTCGACGACGGTGACCGAGGTCGCCAGGTCGGTGTCCAGATCCAGGTCGTCTACCTCGGCTCGGCTGCCGAGCCGGTACGCATCAGCGTGGACCAGGTCAGGGCCGCCGCGCAGGCTCGGGTGCAACCGGGCGATGACGAAGGTGGGCGACGTCACGTGGCCGCGAACGCCCAGACCGGCGCCGATGCCTTGGGCAAAGGTAGTCTTGCCCGCCCCGAGCGGGCCGGACAGCACGATGAGATCGCCAGCCTGCAGCAGTCCCGCGAGCCGGGAGCCAAGCGCGCGCATCTGGTCAGCGGTCGATATGACGACGCGCTCGTCGAGTGTCGACGCTGCGCTGCCCGTGCCTACGTGAGCGCTCAAGCCGGCCTCCGCTTGGCCCGTGCTTCATCCAGCGCGATCGCGGTCAGGTCGGCTATGGCCTCGGTCACGAGCTCGGGCCGCTCCAGGATGACCATGTGACCAGCGTCGGGCACGCGCAGCAACGTTGCTCCCGGAATGGCGCTGGCCAGCCAGCTCGCATCGCCGACTGGGATCAGCCGGTCCTCTTCGCCGGCTATGACGAGCGTCGGCACCCTCCCCACCGTGGTGAGCGACAGCCGTTTGTCATGCTCGAGCAGGGCAATGTAGAAGTCGGCGACGACGTCTATCGGCGTAGCTCGGATCACGCGCTCGAGGAAATCGACAATGGTCGGACTGATATCGGCGTCTCCGAACGCGATGAACCTCGTGGACAGGAAGGCCAGATCGCCAGCGGCCGATCGGACCCACTCGGTGAGCCCGGCTCGGCGGCCGCGGGCAGAGCCGCGCAGGAGCGACGGCCCGGCCCAGCGCGCGACGGGACGTAGCGGTACGGGCAGCCACCTTGTGGCGTCCACCAGGTGCGCCGCCGTCGAGACCAGCACGGCGCCGATGACCTTCGGCCCGAACAGCTGTGGCTGCTGAGCCGCCAGGGCCATGATCGTCATCCCGCCCATGGAGTGCCCGACGAGCACAATCGGCCTTTTCGCCGGCACCGTCGCGGCCAGCACGGCCGCGAGGTCAGCCCCAAGCTGATCAATGCTGACGTGAGCGGCGTCGCTGCGGCCCGACTTGCCGTGGCTGCGCTGGTCCCAGAACACCAGCCGGTAGTCGGATACCAGGTCCTGCCACTGGTAATGCCACACCTCGCTGCTGAGGGTGTAGCCGTGGCAGAACACGATCGTGACCGGCGCATCGGCTGGCCCGCAGACCTCGGCGTGCAGCAGTACGCCGTCGTTAGCGACGACCTGCACCGCGTCGCCACGCAGCTCACCAAAGGGCTCGTCACGGGCTGGATCCGGGCGCAGTCGGATCCGGCCGACGGCCACCTTTTCGGCGGCGATAACCGCGCCGGCTGAGGCCGCCGCGATCCCGGTGGCAAGACCGGCGACGCTAGATAGCCGCCGCCACTTGACCATCGGTTCTCCCGTCCACGCCGAGCATCGCCCTGTTGCCGGCCGCCGCGTCATCCTCGGCCGCTGTTACTCCAGAGTAAGTTCTCGGCACTTTGCCCGTAAACCGGGTCACAATCTCATAAGACAGGGTGCCAAGCAGGTCCGCCCACTCCTGCGCAGTCGGCTCGCCACGGTCGCCAGGCCCGAATATCACGACCTCATCCCCCGCCTCGGCGGGCTCGTCGCCGAGCTCAAGGATGATCTGGTTCATGTTGACGGTTCCCGCGATCTTGAACCGGCGGCCGCGCAGGAAAACCCAGCCCTTGTTCGTAGCGTGCCGCGGTATGCCCTCGTTGTAGCCGAGTGGGACTAGACCGAGCGTCATGTCGCGGTCGGTGACGTACCGGTGTGCGTACGACACCCCCGTTTCCGCGGCCACGCGCTTGACCTGGACCAGCCGAGCGCGCAGCGTCATGGCCGGTCGCAGCCAGTCGGGCGCACCACCCGGTAGCGTGGAGAGCCCGACGATGGCGCCGCCTGGGCGCACCAGATCGAAGTACGCCTGCGGCAGCGTCAGCGTGGCGGGCGTGTTGGCCATGTGGCGAATCTCCGGCCGGGCGCCAGCGCGTTCGGCGAACGCGACAGCGTCGCGGAACGCGGCTAGCTGGGCGTCGATGGAGGGGTGTCCGGGGATGTCGGCGCAGGCGAAATGAGACCACAGCCCGACGACCCGGACGAGACCGGCCGACTCGGCGGCCAACGCTGCGTGCACCAGACCAGCCCAGTCGTCCGCCGTCGCACCGCCACGGCTCATGCCGGTATCGGCTTCCAGGTGGACGCGCGCTGGCTTGCCGGCCCCTTCCGCGGCCAGCGCGATCTGATCAATCAGCGCGGACGTACCGACCGTGAAATCGACGTCGTTCCGGATGCCGTCCGCGTGCGGGGCGTCCGGGCTACCCAGCAGAGTTAGTACGGGCACCGTGAAACCGGCCCGGCGCAGCGCGATCGCGTCGGCGACATGCACGACGCCGAGCCACGTCGCACCGCCGGCCAGTGAGGCCGCGGCTGTCTCCACCATCCCGTGGCCATAGCCATCGGACTTGACGACGGCCATGACCTGGGCAGCGCCGACATGGTTGCAGAGTGCGGCCACGTTGGCCTGGATCGCGTCCAGGTCGATGAGCGCTTCCGGGTGTCCGTCCATGGCTCACAGTCTGCCAGGCTCGGCGTACTAGCCGGTCGTGCGCCGCCGCGGCCGATACAGCGCGAGCGGGCTACCTTCGCTTAGATTCCAGCATCAGTGGGTACCGCTTGCCGGGCCCGCGCCCGTCGATGCTCGGATCGCGGCAGAGATGGCGGTGATTAGGTCGCTCGCCCCGATCGGGGCGTCCCGGGCGGCCAGACGGCCGGCCAGACCGTGCAAGTACGCGGCGACGGCAGCGGCCTCGGGCGCGGCCAGTCCCTGGGCCAGCAGCGAGCCCGCGAGGCCCGACAGCACGTCACCCGAGCCGGCGGTCGCGAGGAAGCTCGACCCGGTCGAGTTAACCCAGACGGGAAGGCCCTCGCCGGGCTGGGCGATGACCGTCGTGGATCCCTTCAGCAGGACCGTGATGCCTAGCTCGGCAGCCGCAGCGGTGGCGTAGTGCAGTCGCTGCGCCTCGATATCGGCGCGGTCTGCTTTCAGGAGCCGCGCCAGCTCGCCTGCGTGCGGCGTGATGAGCGTGGGTCCGCGCCGCGGCAGCAGTTCGCGGTTCGCGGCCAGTACCGTGAGGCCGTCGGCGTCGATCAGCACAGGAACGTCGCTGGCCAGGACGGTGGCGAGCAGCTCATGCGCTGTGTCGCCGGTGCCGATGCCAGGGCCGATGGCCCACGCCTGGACGCGCCCGGCGGCCTCGATCGCCTGGCCAGGCCGGTCTGGATCGTAGGTCGTGAGTACTGCCTCGGGCCAGTGCTGCCGCACGACGGAGACGGCGGGCGCGGCCGACACCAGGCGCACCATGCCCGCGCCGCCCTTGATCGCGCCGCCGGCCGACAGGACGGCGGCGCCCGTGTACTGTTCGCTGCCCGCCACCAGGCCGAGCACGCCGCGGCGGTACTTGTCCGATTCCGCCGAGGGATGAGGCAGCATCGCGGCGACGTCCTCCGCCTGGAGCGAGATGACCGCGGGCTCGGGCAGGTAGGGGCTGAGGCCGATGTCGATGAGTTCGGTTGGGCCCGCGCGTTCGGCACCGGGATCGATGAGCAGGCCGGGCTTTAGGGTCCCGAACGTAACGGTTACGTCGGCGCGGACGGCGGCGCCCGTGACCGCGCCCGTATCGGCATCGATGCCGCTCGGGAGGTCGACGGCGACGACCAGGGCGCCGTCACACCGGGCAGTCTCGGTCAGCCGGGCCAGCGTCGCGGCCGGCTCGCGCAAGCCGCCGTGGCCGCCGATGCCGGTCAGCCCGTCGATGACCAACTCGGCCGCGGCGATCGCCGAGCGAGCCTGAGTCTCGACCCGGACGTCGCCAGGCGCGGTTCCGGCTTGAGCGTCCTGGCTGGCGCCGGGGTCGGCTGCCTCGACGCGGCTGTCGCCAGAAGCGGTTCCGGCTTGAGCGTCCTGACTGGCGCCGGGGTCGGCTGCCTCGACGCGGCTGTCGCCAGGTGCGGTTCCGGCGCGGATGGGATCGCCGGTGCCGGGGTCGGATGCCTCGTCGACGTCCGTGGTCGCAGCCACGACACTGCCGCCGCGCCGCCGCAGCTCGGCAGCGGCCGCCGCGTGCAGCCGTGAGCCGACCGCGATGGCGGTGACGTGTGCGCCGCGGGCCGCCAAGCGGGCGCCGGCGTAGAGCGCGTCGCCGCCGTTGTCGCCGCTGCCGGCCAGCACGACAACGCGCGCACCGTAGACGTGGTCAAGCAGCCGCGCGCACGTGGCCGCGAGCCCCGCCGCGGCCCGCTGCATCAACTCGCCGTCGGGCACTCTCTCCATGAGCGCGTGCTCGCCCGCCCGTACGGCCGCGACGGTGTGCGCCGTTCTCATCGCTCAGCTCTCATCCGCTCCGCCACCACCATGGCCACGCAGATGCCCGCGTCGTGGCTGATCGACACGTGCCAGTCGGTCACGCCGAGCCGCGCCGCCGCGGCCGCGACCGTGCCGGAGATATCTAGCACAGGTTTGCCGGCCTCGTCGTGCCCGACGACCACGTCGGTCCAGCGCAGCCCTGGTGGCCCGCCGAGCGCCTTCGCCACTGCCTCCTTCGTCGCGAAGGATCCGGCGAGCGAGCGGATCGGCTGATTTTGTTCGCTATCAGCGAACAGCCGGATCGCCAGGTCGGGCGTTCGCTCTAGCGCTGCCTCCAGGCGCGCGACGTCGGCGACGTCCACGCCGATGCCCACGATCATGCGCCAAGCCTGCCACGGCCGGCTGTGATCTGCCGACCAGGCTCGGCGGCGCGCGGCACCAGGTCCTGAACTAGCCGACGTCCTTGATGACCTGAGCCAGGCTGCCTGCCAGGCGCTCAGCCTGAGGCGCTCCGGCGGCCTCAACCATGACCCGCACGGCCGGCTCGGTGCCGCTCGGCCGGACGAGTACCCGACCCGCGTCGCCCAGCTCGGCCTCAGCCGCCGCTACCGCCGCGGCGAGAGTCTGCGACCCGGCCACCCGTTTCTTGTCGACGCCGGGCACGCTGATCAGTACCTGTGGATACCGGGTCATGACGCTGACCACGTCGGCAAGCGGCCGACCCTGTCGGGCCACCTCGGCGAGTAGGTGCAGGCCGGTCAGAAGCCCGTCGCCGGTCGTCGAATGATCCAGCATGATGATGTGGCCGGACTGCTCGCCCCCGAGGACGTACTTGCCGTCCAGCATGGCGGCTATCAGGTTCCGGTCGCCGACGGGCGTCTCGACGACGTCGATGCCGGCCCCGCGCATAGCGTGCCGGAACCCGAGGTTCGACATCACGGTGGCGACGACGGTGTCGCCTGCGAGGCGACCTTCGGCCTTGAGCGCTATCGCCAGCACCGCCAGTATCTGGTCCCCGTCGACCACCTGACCGGACGCGTCGACGGCAAGACAGCGGTCGGCGTCGCCGTCGTGTGCGATGCCAGCGTCCGCGCCGGCCGCTACGACGGCCGCCGACAGCGCTGCGAGGTGCGTCGACCCGACTTCGGCGTTGATGTTCAATCCGTCCGGCTCGGCACCAATCGCGATGACGTCGGCACCGGCGCGGCGCAGCAACTCAGGCGCAAAGGCTGCCGCTGCCCCATGGGCGCAATCGACTACGACGCGGAGCCCCGCGAGCGGCGCGCTCGACTGATGCGGGCTGACCGGCAGCGTGCTCAGCAAGTGCGCGACATACCGCTCGCCTTGATCGGCAGCGTCGGTGACGCGACCGAAACCCGAACTGGGGACGCCGGTCGGCCCGGAACCGGCCGCCGTGGCCGCGTTCAGTCTTGCGAGCTTGGCCTCGATCTCGTCCTCAACAGCGTCGGGAAGCTTCACGCCGCCACGCGCGAAGAACTTGATCCCGTTGTCTGGAGCAGGATTGTGGCTCGCCGACAGGACGACGCCGAACTCGGCGTCCAGGGCTGCCGTCAGGTGGGCGACTCCGGGCGTGGGCATCACGCCCAGCCGGACGACGTCGACGCCGCTGGCAGCCAGCCCGGCAACAACGGCTGCTTCGAGAAACTCGCCTGATGCTCGCGGATCGCGGCCGACCACGGCCAGCGGCCGCGGTCGACGCTGGGCGGCCGCAGCGGCCCCCGAGTCGACCGCAGGGGTAGCGGCAGAGGCCGCGGAGTCAACGTCGTCGGCGCCCAGGACCGCAGCTGCGGCGGCGGCCAGATTGACAGCGAGTCCCGCCGTCAGCTCGCGCCCTGCGGCGCCCCTGACTCCGTCCGTGCCGAAAAGGTGACCCATGCCCGCCAAGATCCTCCGTGCCGCGCTGGCGGGCGTGATTAGCGCTTGGAGTACTGCGGCGCCTTGCGGGCCTTCTTCAGGCCGGCCTTCTTGCGCTCGGTGACCCTCGCATCCCTGGTCAGGAAGCCGGCCCGCTTGAGGCTCGGGCGACTGTCCGGGTCGACGAGCGTCAGCGCCCTGGCGATACCGAGACGAAGCGCCCCGGCCTGGCCGCTCACGCCGCCCCCATCGATGCGCGCCACGACGTCGAACTGCTCTTCGGCGCCGAGCGTCACGAACGGCTCGCTGATGATCTGCTGATGCACCTTGTTCGGGAAATACTCCTTCAGCGACCGGTCATTGATCTTCCACTGACCGGTGCCCGGCTGAATGCGGACCCGGGCGATGGCCTCCTTGCGGCGGCCCGTGCCCAGCGCCTTGCCGGTCACGACTGGCTTGCGCGCGGCCGGCTTCGGCTGCTGGTTGTCACCCGTCTGGGTGGTGTATTCGGACAGGTTCTCCGCGGCCACCTCGGCCTCGGGTCCTGTCTCCAGCGTCTCGGCGGACTCGGCCACGTGATCTTCCTCGTACTTCCGCTTGGCTCTTGGTTAGCTCTGAAATCGGCGGCGTGGCGTTACTTCGCCGCGCCGGCTTGCTCGACCTGCGTGATCTCGAATGGCACCGGCTGCTGGGCCGCGTGCGGATGGTCAGGGCCCGCGTACACCTTGAGCTTGCGCAGCATCTGACGGCCCAGGGTGTTCTTCGGCAGCATGCCCCTGACCGCCTTCTCCACCGCGCGTTCTGGACTCTTTGCCATCAGCTCGCCGTACGACATCGAGCGCAGCCCGCCCGGGTAGCCGGTGTGGCGGTAGGCCATCTTGTCGTGCAGCTTGGCGCCGCTCAGGGCCACCTTGGCGGCGTTGACGATGATGACAAAGTCGCCGGTGTCCACGTGGGGCGCGAAGATCGGCTTGTGCTTGCCGCGCAGCAAAACCGCCGCCTGGCTGGCGAGCCGCCCAAGGACGACGTCAGACGCGTCGATGACGTGCCATTGGCGCTGGATGTCAGCGGCCTTCGGGCTGAAAGTGCGCACAGTCATAAGCCTTCGTGTGTGAGTCCTGAATCGTGCCCGAACCGGGGACATATCCTGCCTTGGCGCGGGAATCCGCAGGTACCGGCCGCAGCTCACCTGCCACTGTTTCATCAACACCGTGGCCCGGCGGGCATGCCAGTACGCATGGACGCCTCAGCAGGATACCGGCCGCTAGGTGCACCGGTCAAAGCGACAGGGCCCCGGACACGTTCTGAGAGCCCTCCAAGCAGCTTAGCGGCGCCTGGGCGGTGCGGAAACGCGCAGACCATCCGAACGTGGCGTCGTAGAGCGCTACGCTCAACGACATGCGTAACCCGCCCGGCGATGGTGCAAACCAGCGGAGCACCCGCCGGCGCGACCAAGCTCCCGACCGCAATGGCCAGCGTGAACGTCCGCCCGCGGCCGGATCGGTGTTCGCCCCGGGCTATGACCCCAGCCGCCCTGAACCGCCAGATGGCGGCTCGGCCGGATCGCGTGCGAGCGGCCCAGGTGCCAGCTGGTACGGGTCGACGGCGAGCGGTGTCGCAGGCAGAGGACCGGTGCGCGGATACCCGCCGATGCCCGGCCAGCCGCCGCCGATGTACCCGCCGGGCCAGTTTGCGGCGTGGAACCGCCAGCGGCCGGGCCGACCCGGTGAGACGAGCTCGGGGCCTGGGCCGTCACCAGCCGGCCAACCAGCGCGGGCGACAGGCCCGCACACGGGTCCTATCGCGACCGCCGGCAGCCGACCGGCGCTGGACCGACCCGAGAACGGCTATCCGGGCTCATTCGCCGCTGGTGGCCAGGGCGGCGCTTCGAAGTCGCGGTATTACGAGCAGGACCCCGGCGCTGGCGCCGATCCCGCCTACTCGGTCCTGGCCGTCAGCGACCCGGCCGCGGACGTCACCTCGACCCAGACGTGGCAGGCAGTGGCTGAGGGCCGAGCGACGGGCGTCTGGACGGCTCCGGCCAGGCCTGACCGCGATGAAGCAGCCGCAACCGGATGGCGGTCAGCGGACGGCACCGACACGGCTGCGATCGCACGCCGGGCGGGGGTAGCTGGCGCCGCCCACACTGCAGTCGCCCCGGACATCGCGCCGGGCGACGGGGCCGAGCCGGCCGAGCAGGGCCGTCGCGGCTCGCGTGGCCACAGCGGCGCGCACACAAGCCCGCACCAGATCCCGCGCTCGCAGCGGCGAGCTGCGGGATCCGCGGGACCCGATGAGCCGCGGCCCCGGCGTAAGCACGCGGGCAACGTCAGGCTTGCGATCGCCGCCGCCGTCGTGCTCGTCCTCGCGGCGGCTGGCGGGCTCTCCTACGTAGCGCTGCATCACCGGGCCAGCCCGGCTTCCGCTGCCTCGGGAACCCGAAAGCCCACCAGTCGGCCAAGCGTGAGCGCCTCGCCCACGCCAAGCCTTGGCCTGTACGGGCACATCGCGACCCGTGCGTCCGATCCGGCGCCGCTGGCGATGAGCGAGCTGTACCCAGCGACGTTTACGGCCGGTGCCACGACTGTCGTGCGAACCGCGGACAGCAAGGGCACGAACTGCGCCGCCGAACTGGTGGGGTCCCGTATCCAGTCGGCGGTGGGGTCGGCGGGCTGCACGCAGGTTGTGCGCGCGACGTACCTGGCATCAGGCCAGGCCGTGATGGGCACGATTGGCGTGCTGAACCTCAGCACGGCCAAGGCCGCCACGACGCTGGCCCATGCGGCCGACGCCAACGACTTCATCAGCCAGCTCCCCGGAAAGCACGGCGCAACCACCAAGATCGGGCAGGGAACGGGCATCGAGGAGGCCGCGGCCAAGGGTCACTACCTCATCTTGATCTGGGCCGAGTTCACCAACCTGCGCAAGCCGCGGACGACCGCACAGCTCAACACTGTCGAGCAATTCATGGGTGAGTTGCTCCAGAACACCGCGAATGTCAGCCTGGCTCATCGGATGCTGACCGGGACGCCTTGAGCCGGAATCGTCAGTCGGCCCCGTTCCCAGCCTGAAGTGTTCTTGTTCGTCGGGTAACGAGAGCTCGGCTGGCCATCGCAGCCGGTTCCGGGTAGCCGACCTCTTCCAGGCACAGCGGGTGCGGCGGTGCGACCTGGACAGCGGGATCGCGCTCGCCGGTCGCGAGAACCTGGCGGATCCAGTCGGGCGGCCTAGTGCCGTCGCCGACGGACAGCATCGCCCCGGTCAGGGCCCGGACCATGTTGTGGCAGAAGGCATCGGCGACCACGCTCGTCACGGCCAGGCCCGGCTCGGCCCGGACCCATTCCAGCCGGAATATCTCCCGGATGGTTGTCGCGCCGGCCCGGCCGCGACAGAAGGCGGCAAAGTCGTGCTCGCCAAGGCATGCCACGGCGGCAGCGTTCATGCGCT
The DNA here is from genome assembly GCA_963730085.1 of uncultured Actinomycetota bacterium. Taxonomy (GTDB): domain Bacteria; phylum Actinomycetota; class Actinomycetes; order Streptosporangiales; family Streptosporangiaceae; genus JAJYUU01. Next base: position 293,659 of record CAVSQI010000001.1, read on the forward strand.
CCAGGTCGAGACGCCGCGGGTACCAGAGCGTGTCGTGCCGCCGCAGCGGATCGGCCAGCGCCGGAACGTCGCAGACCCGGTAGGAATACCGCCGCCATAGCGCTGAAAACCTCGCGTCGAAGCCGTCAGGTGCCGGGCCGATGGCCCGCACGCGGATTTCGGGCGGCAGGATCCTGGCTAGCCGACGGCTGGCGGACTCGGCCGCCGCAGCCCAGCTCACGGCCGGCACGTCGGCGTGGGCAACCTGGCCGCGAGCGTGTACGCCTGCGTCTGTGCGCCCGGCCACCGTCAGGGCAGGGGGCGCTGGCAGCGCCAGAGCGCGCCAGAGGGCCTCTTCTAGCGCTTGCTGAACCGTAGCCAGTCCCGGCTGGGTAGCCCAGCCGTGGAAGGCCGAGCCGTCATACGCCACGTCGATGCGGAGCCGAAGCGAGGCGAGCCCGGCCGGTGGTACCCGGCCGGGCTCGCCCAGAACTGTCTGGTTACTCGTCGGTCGCCTGGTCATCACCAGGCGCGGCCTCAGCGTCTGCGGTTGCAGTGCCAGGGGCCTCGTCATCGGCCGCGGTGTCGGTGTCGGTGTCGGCCGCGACGTCGGCCTCGGCCGTGGTGTCTGCGTCAGCCGCGGTGTCCTCCTCAGCCGTGGTGTCGACAGCCTCGGTGTCCGCGGCCTCGGCAGTCGCCTCGGTCTCGGCTTCGGCGGGAGCAGGCGCGCGGCCTGCGCGGCCTGCACCAGCCGTGACCGGGGCGCGGCGCGCGCGCCGACGGCGCGTTCTCGGCTCCGCCTCCTCGCGCACCAGCTCGATGACCGCCAGGGCCGCGTTGTCGCCCTTGCGCGGGCCGACCTTCGTGATCCGGGTGTATCCGCCGTCACGACTGGCGAAGCTCGGCCCGATCTCGGCGAACAAGTTGTGCACGACCGTCTTGTCCGTGACGACGGTCAGCACCTGCCGCCGTGCGTGCAAGTCACCGCGCTTGGCGAAGGTGATCAGGCGCTCGGCCAGCGGCCGGAGTCTGCGCGCCCTCGCCTCGGTCGTCGTGATCTTGCCGTGCTCGAACAGCGCTGTGGCCAGGTTCGCCATCATGTGCCGCTGATGGGCAGGGCTGCCGCCAAGTCGGTGGCCCTTAGTGGGCGTGGGCATCGAAGGATTCTCCCGGTTCACTACTGTCGTGCATCACGACTGTCATACATCACAGCTGGCTTGCCGCAGTTCCGGCAGGCTTGACCTGTCAGTACTGCTCGGTCTCGACGTAATCGTCCTCGTCATCGGCCCCGTAGCTGTCGGCCGCCGAACCGGGGTCGAATCCGGGTGGCGAGTCCTTCAGAGTGAGGCCCATGTCGGCTGAGCTTCTGCTTGACTTCCTCAATCGACTTGGCGCCGAAGTTGCGGATGTCGAGCAGGTCCTGCTCGCTGCGAGCGACAAGCTCGCCGACGGTGTGGATGCCCTCGCGCTTGAGGCAGTTGTAGGACCGAACGGTGAGGTTCAGCTCCTCGATCAGCAGCGCGAGATCGGCAGCGAGTGCGGCGTCCGTCGGTGACGGGCCGATGTCGATGCCCTCGGCCTCCAGGTTGAGCTCCCTGGCCAGGCCGAACAGTTCGACCAGGGTCTTACCGGCGCTCGCCACGGCGTCGCGGGGCCGCAGGCTCTGCTTTGTCTCGACGTCGAGGATGAGCTTGTCGAAGTCGGTCCGCTGCTCGACACGCGTCGCCTCGACCTTGTACGTGACGCGCAGCACCGGCGAGTAGATGGAGTCGATCGGAATCCGGCCGATCTCCTGTCCCGGCTGCTTGTTCTGCGCCGCGGAAACGTAGCCGCGCCCGCGCTCGACGGTGAGCTCCATCTCCAGCTTGCCCTTGCCGTTCAGCGTGGCGATGTGCAGGTCCTCGTTGTGGACTTCGAGACCGGCGGGCGGCGCGATGTCCTTGGCGGTGACTGGCCCTGGACCCTGCTTGCGCAGGTACATGTGCATCGGCTCGTCGTGCTCGGAGGAGACGACCAGGTTCTTGAGGTTCAAGATGATGTCGGTGACGTCCTCGACGACACCCGGCACCGTCGAGAACTCATGCAAGACGCCCTCGATCCGGATGCTGGTGATAGCCGCACCGGGGATCGACGACAGCAGCGTACGACGGAGTGAGTTCCCGATTGTGTACCCGAACCCGGGCTCAAGCGGCTCGATGATGAACCTGGACCGGAACTCGTCGATCGGCTCTTCGGTAAGGCCGGGACGCTGTGCGATGAGCATGACTTTTCCTTTCCGCGCTGCCCGCTATATGACAGTCGCGCCTTCCCCCCGGTGGGTGGCCACCGGCGGTTCGGGATCGGCCGGGTCGCGGTCGCTCCCTGGTTGTGCCGGCCGATCGCCTCACGACCGGCTGACTGTTGCCCGCCCGGCCATGTCGCGGCCAGACGGTTCCTGCTCACTTCGAGTAGTACTCGACGATGAGCTGCTCTTGAACGAGGGTGTCGATCTGGGCCCGCACCGGCAAGGTGTGCACGAGGATCCGCATCTTGTCCGGGATGACCTCGATCCAGGCTGGCGGCGTGCGCTCGCCCGCCTCGGCCCTGGCCACGATGAACGGCGTCAGGGCGTGGGACTTCGGCGCGATCTCGACGATGTCGCTCTCGCTGACCCGGTAGGAGGGGATATCCACCTTCCTGCCGTTGACCAGGATGTGCCCATGGCTGACGAGCTGGCGGGCCATGTCCCGGCTCTTGGCGAAGCCGGCCCGGTAGACGATGTTGTCCAGCCGGGTCTCGAGGATCTGGAGCAGCGCCTCGCCGGTCATTGCCGCGCTTGCGGGCGGCTTCCTCGTAGTAGTTGCTCGAACTGCTTCTCCAGCACGCCGTAGATCCGCTTGGCCTTCTGCTTCTCGCGGACCTGGAGCAGGTACTCGCTCTCCTTAGGCCGGTTGCGCCCGTGCTCACCGGGCGGGTACGGCCGGATCTCGATCGGGCACTTCGGGCTGTCGCACTTGGCACCCTTCAGGAACAGCTTGGTCTTCTCGCGGCGGCAGCGCTTGCAGTCCGCACCGGTGTATCGAGCCATCTTGTTGCTAACTCCTCAAACCCGGCGCCGCTTCGGCGGGCGGCAGCCATTGTGCGGGACCGGGGTGACGTCCTGAATCGAGCCAACTTCCAGCCCGGTCGCCTGGAGCGACCTGATTGCTGTCTCGCGCCCCGAGCCAGGACCCTTCACGAAGACGTCGACCTTGCGCATGCCGTGCTCCATCGCCCGGCGCGCAGCGGCCTCGGCGGCCATCTGGGCGGCATACGGAGTCGACTTCCGCGATCCCTTGAAACCAACCTGCCCGGACGACGCCCAGGAGATCACGCTGCCACCGGGATCGGTGATCGAGACGATCGTGTTGTTGAAGGTGCTCTTGATGTGCGCATGCCCATGCGCGATGTTCTTCCGTTCCTTCCGGCGAACCTTCTTGACGCCGGTGCGGCCCTTCGGAGGCATTCTGCTCCTCTGCTTGCTGAGGTGGTCGGACCAGCTGCGCAGCGGCGGCGCTAAGACGCCAGCCGCGGGCAGCGGACTACTTCTTGCCGGCCTTCTTCTTGCCAGCCACTGTCTTCTTCTTGCCCTTGCGGGTGCGTGCGTTGGTCTGCGTCCGCTGACCATGCACAGGAAGGCCGCGACGATGCCGGATGCCCTGGTAGCAGCCGATCTCGATCTTGCGGCGGATGTCGGCCTGCACCTCGCGGCGCAGGTCACCCTCGACCTTGTAGTTGGCCTCGATCCAGTCCCTCAGCCGGATGACATCGTCATCTGAGAGCTGATGCACCCGGGTGTCGCCGCTGATGCCGGTGGCACCGAGCGTCTCGAAAGCCCGGGTACGGCCAATGCCATAGACGTATGTAAGTGCGACCTCGAGCCGCTTGTCGCGCGGGAGGTCAACGCCGACGAGGCGTGCCATCGTGGGCAGTGCTCCTTCTCATTCTGCGGAGGTCCTTCGCGCCGCCTCGCGTCCCTGCCCGGACGCGCCCCGGCCTCCGTCCGGGGGTGATCCGCTGCCGGCTGACCGGCAGCGGATTGCGGTGCGTGAGTTATCCAGTTGTCGCCCGGGCCAGTCCTCAGCCCTGACGCTGCTTGTGCCGCGGGTCAGAGCAGATGACCATGACCCGGCCGTGCCTGCGGATGATCCTGCACTTGCTGCAGATCTTCTTCACACTCGGCTTGACCTTCATTGCCTGGTCTCTTCCTGTGGCGTGTCGGTCAGCCCGAACGCGCCTTTGCTCGTTTTACTTGTACCGGTAGACAATCCGCCCACGACTGAGGTCGTAGGGGCTTAGCTCCACGACGACCCGGTCATCGGGCAGGATCCGGATGTAATGCATCCGCATCTTGCCGCTGATGTGGGCCAGGACCTTGTGCCCGTTGTCCAGCTCCACTCTGAAGAAGGCGTTCGGGAGCGACTCCACGACCGTTCCCTCGATCTCGATGGCGCCGTCTTTTTTGGCCATGCCCTCCGCGCTTCGCTATTTGGTCTGGCCAGCCCGCTGTCGTCAGCAAGCTCGCCGCTGGTGGTTGACTGATCTGCGCCCGCGGGCTCAGGCCTGGTTGCCCTGGGAACCGGCAGCCGGGTCCCGGATATGGGATGGCGTACCAGCTCCTGCCAGGACTGTGCTGCTGCACTCGGGACAGGACCACGGACGGCCCGGCTGACTGAGGTCGCATTGCGCGGCGGTAAGCCCGCACCCTGACATCAGCTCATGAGCCTTGGAAAGTCTACTTCAGGTGCGCTTACAACGCGAACCCGGCCGACAGCCGGCGATCGGCGACTATAACCAGGCCGGGGGCCGGGATATTCCGGGATCACCAGCCTCAGGTGCCACCCCTGCCTGGCAGGTCCTCATCGCCGCGTGGCAGCTGCCTAGGGCCCGATTCGCCGCCAATCCCCCGTTGGCCTCGACCACCCCGGCCTGCGTTGACGGTTAGCCAGCTGCAGGCCATGATCGCCCCCCAGGGTCCGGCCACCCAGAGCGGCCAGACGTAGCCGGGCGCACTGGTCAGACCCCAGATCACGAAGCAGACCGCGGTTACGGTGAGCCAGACTCCCCACGCCGCGCGCCACGACCCAGAGCCCCGGCCCGAACTACGGGCCTGACGCTGCCGAGGCTGGCGGGTGAGGGCGGCGTCAGGCAGCCGGTACAAGTCGATGCCAGGCAGGTCCTTGAGCAAATCGTCAATCTCGCCCACGGTCTTCGCTGCAAACGCGCGGTCCAGCCGCTCGCTGAACTCCTCTGGGGTCAGCCGACCGGCCGCGTGGTGTTCTCGCAGCAGCGCCGCCGCCCGGTCCCGGTCAGTGTCGGAAACACGGATATTAGGGTCATATGCCATTGCGCGCCCCTTCCGCTGTGGCAACGGCCCCAGTGGCGCTCACGTGTTGCGGCTGCAGGATGAGCTGCCCGGCCCGCAGCGCCGCGAAGCCGGCAGTTCCGCCGTCTTCGGCAGTGAGCACTACCGGCCCATCCTCAGTGATCGCGACCGTGTGCTCAAAATGAGCGGCCCAGCTCCCGTCCACTGTCACGACTGTCCATTCGTCTTCCAGTACGGCCGTCTCGGGGCGGCCCAGCACCAGCATCGGCTCAATCGCCAGCGCCATGCCGGGTACGAGCACGGGGCCGCGGCCTGGCCGACCATAATTCGGGACCGCCGGATCCATGTGCATCTGCGTACCGATGCCGTGACCGGTGTACTCCTCGATGATTCCGTACTGTCCCGACCGACGCGCTGACTGCTCCACCGCGTGCGAGATGTCGGTCAGGCGGTGGCCCGGTTCTGCCTGCGCCAGCCCGTGCCACAAGGCGAGTTCGCAGGCTTGCAGCAGGCCGGCAAGCTCGTCCTCGCTGTAGGGCCCGCCCTGACCGCCGCTGCCAACGCTAGTGGTCAGAGCCGAGTCGCCGTGCCAGCCCGCCACGATCGCGCCGCAGTCGACGGACAGCACATCCCCGTCCTGCAGTATCTGCTCGGTGCTCGGGATCCCGTGCACGATCTGCTCGTTCACGGATGTACAGATAGTGGCCGGGTACCCGAAGTAGCCCTTAAAGGATGGAACGGCGCCAGCCGCCCGGATCTCACGCTCGGCGATGGCGTCCAGTTCTGCCGTTGTAATGCCGGGCTCGACTGCCGCGAGCACCGCACGCAGGGCCGCCGCGGTGACCAGTCCCGCCTCGCGCATGATCGCGAGCTGGTCCGGCGTCTTCACCTCGATCGACTCGTCCCGCCTCAGCCGCATTGCACCTCCTGCCCAGTGACTTTCACGGTACCCCGCCGCCGCAGCGTGCGTTTCAGGTGATGAACCGGCGCAAGGCGGCCATAGCCCGGGCGGTGATCTCTTCGACCGGGCCCGTGGCATCGATGCCCAGCAAGATGCCGTCGTCGGCGTAGAAGCTGATCAGCGGCCGCGTCTGCTCGGCGTACACATCGAGCCGGTGCCTGATTGTCTGCTCGCGGTCGTCGTCGCGCTGAAAGAGCTCGCCGCCACAGTCGTCGCACAACCCGGCCCGGGTGGGCGGCTCGAACAGCACGTGCCAGATGCGGCCGCAGACGCGGCACGTCCGGCGACCAGACAGGCGCCGGACTACCTCGTCGTCGTCGACGACCAACTCGAGCACGATGTCGAGCTTGGTATCCCAGTCAGCTAGCAGCTTCCGCAGCGTCTCGGCCTGGGGAACATTGCGGGGAAAGCCGTCGAGCAGGAAGCCGCTCTGCGCGTCATCCTCCTGGAGCCTCGCGATCACCATGGCGATCGTTACCTCGTCGGGGACCAGATCGCCACGATCCATGTAGGCCTTGGCCTGCCGACCAAGTTCCGTGCCGGTGCTCACGTTGTGCCGAAAGATGTCCCCTGTCGAGATCTTCGGTATCGACAGGTGCGAGGCGATGAACTGGGCCTGCGTCCCCTTGCCCGCACCGGGGGGCCCGACGAGGACGAGTCGCACTACCGCAGGAAGCCCTCGTAATTGCGCTGCTGCAGCTGACTCTCGATCTGCTTGACCGTGTCGAGGCCGACGCCCACCATGATCAGGATGCTGGTACCGCCGAGCGGGAACTGGGCGGTCGCGGCGAGGAGCCCAATGGCGATCACCGGGATCAGCGCGACGAGGCCCAGGTAGAGCGAGCCAGCGGCGGTCAGTCTGCTGAGCACGTGGCTCAGATAGCCGGCCGTCGGGCCGCCCGGCCTGATGCCAGGGATGAAGCCCCCGCTCTTCTTCATGCCGTCGGCCACCTCGGTCGGGTTGAAGGTGATCGACACGTAGAAGTACGTGAAGAAGACGATGAGGAGGAAGAACGAGGCCGCGTAGACGGGTTTGTCGCTGATCACAAGGTTGGTGTTGACCCACTGCGCCCAGCCGCTCGTCGCGTTGTGGCCGAACAGCTGCGCGGCGAGCTGCGGGATGTATAGCAGCGACGAGGCGAAGATGACCGGGATGACACCCGCCTGGTTGACCTTCAGCGGAATGTACGTCGACGTACCGCCGTACATCCGTCGACCGACCATCCGCTTGGCGTACTGGATCGGGATCCGCCGCTGCGCCTGTTCCATCAGCGCCACGAAGGCGATGATGGCCACGCCCATAATGATCACGATCGAGAAGACGAAGGTGCCCTTCGTCGAAAGGATCAGGCCCAGCTGGCCGGGGACGACGGCGATGATCTGCGTGAAGATCATCACCGACATTCCGTTGCCCACGCCGCGGTCGGTGACGAGCTCGCCCAGCCACATGATCACGGCGGTACCGGCGGTCATGATGATGACCATCGTCGTGATCGTGAAGACCGACGGGTTCGGGATCAGCGTCGCTGTGCAGCCCGGAATCAGCTGGCCGGATCTCGCCAGCGCGATGATGCCGGTTGACTGAAGGATCGCCAGCGCGATTGTGAGGTACCGGGTGTACTGCGTGATCTTCGCCTGCCCGGTCTGACCCTCCTGGCGCAATGCCTCGAGCCGGGGGATCACGACGGCGAGGAGCTGCAAGATGATGCTGGCCGTGATGTACGGCATGATGCCAAGGGCGAAGACGCTGAGCTTCGTGAGAGAACCGCCGCTGAACAGGTTCACCAGTTGCAGCGGCCCGACCTTGGATGCCGCGCCTTCACAGATCCGGACCGCGGCCTCGGAGACACCAGGCGTTGGCAGCGAGCATCCGAGCCGGAACACGGCGAGGATGAAGACGGTAAAGAGTAGTTTCTTGCGCAGGTCGGGCGTGCGAAATGCCCGGATGAACGCGGTCAGCATGCGCCGTCCCCTACTCGATCGCTCAACATCATGTGCCGCTCCTGTCGCGGGACAGCACCGCTAGTCGCCAGCTCGCGCCCTGGCATGGGCGGCTGAGTGCTCGCCGAAGTCTAACGTGCCGACGAGGGTCAACTAGCCATGCAGCGTGCATGGTGCCGACCGCACACAAGTCCGGGCCAGCGGAGTCTAAGCTGGCCCGTACGCGACTTCGGGCGGCGGTCACCTCACAGTTCAGTAACAGTTCCGCCCCGTGCGGTGATCTTGGCCCGGGCCGACGCCGAGAACTTGTGGGCGCTAACCTGCAGAGTCGCGGTGACATCGCCCTGGCCGAGGATCTTGATCAGCTCGCCGGCCCGAACGGCGCCATTCGCGACGAGGTTCTCGGGGGTCACCGCGCCGCCGTCTGGGTAGAGCGACGCCAGCCGGTCCAGGTTGACGACCTGATAGGTCGTCTTGAACTGCGCGTTGGAGAAGCCCTTCAGCTTGGGCAGCCGACGCCCCAGGGGCATCTGCCCGCCTTCGAAGTACTCCGGAATCTGGCCCCGGGCCTTGCTGCCCTTGGTGCCGCGTCCCGCCGTCTTGCCCTTGGACGCCTCGCCGCGGCCAACCCTCATGCGCTCGGTGCGCGCTCCCGGCGCCGGCCGCAGGTGGTGAATTTTCAGCCCGGCCCGGCCGCCAGGATCGCCGGCCTTGCTGCTGTCGGTGTCTGCCATCGTTAGTCAACCTCCTCCACGGTGACCAGGTGGCGCACCGCCTTGATCATGCCGCGGATCTCTGGCCGGTCTGGCTTAACGACCATGTCGCCGATCCGGTGCAGCCCGAGGGAGCGCAGCGAGTCGCGATGCTCCTTCTTTGCGCCGATCTTGGACTTGATCTGCGTGACCTTCAGCTCAGTCATCGTCTCGATCCGCCTCAGCTAGTCGTGTCGGCCGTGGCCGAGGCAACGGCGCCGTTGGCGCCAGCGGTCGCGGCCGCGGCGCGAGCCCGCAGCATGGCGGCGGGCGCAACGTGCTCGAGCGGCAGGCCACGGCGGGCTGCGATCTCCTCGGGCCGGTTCAGGCTCTTGAGCGCCCGCACAGTGGCGTGCACGACATTGATCGGGTTCGACGACCCGAGCGACCGGGACAGCACGTCGTGAATGCCGGCGCACTCCAGGACCGCGCGGACCGGGCCGCCGGCGATGACGCCGGTACCGGGGCTCGCGGGCTTCAGCAGGACGACGCCTGCTGACTCCTCGCCCTGCACGGTGTGCGGGATCGTGCCGCCGATCCGCGGGACGCGGAAGAACGCCTTCTTGGCGGCCTCGACACCCTTCGCGATCGCGGCTGGCACTTCCTTGGCCTTGCCATAGCCGACGCCGACCATGCCGTTGCCGTCACCCACCACGACGAGCGCGGTGAAGCTGAACCTCCGGCCACCCTGCACGACCTTGGCCACGCGGTTAATTGTGACCACGCGCTCGAGGTACGCGGTCCCCTTCTCTGGCCCTGCCCCGCGGCGGTCGTCGCGGCGCTCGCGCCGTTCGCCGCCACCGGCGCCGCGCCGCGGTGTTGCTGCCATCAGATCTTCCTCTTCTGTCGTGGGGCGCGAGATGTCGCGCCGTCCGCTGCTTCGCTCGTTCGCTGGCTAGCCGGATGCCGACTCGTCGCCAGATACCTCGTCATCAGAGGGCCAGCCCGCCTTCGCGAGCGCCGTCGGCGAGGGCGGCCACTCTGCCGTGATAGGCGTAACCGCCGCGGTCAAATATCGCCGCGGCGATGCCAGCCCGGCCAGCTCGCTCCGCCAGCAGCGCTCCGACCTGCTTAGCCTTGGCCGTCTTGTCGCCAGCCGCGCCACGGATCGACTCATCCAGGGTAGACGCAGACGCGACCGTAACGCCCAGGCTGTCGTCGATGAGCTGGGCAAACGTGTTTCTGGCCGAGCGCGTAACAACCAGCCGGGGCCGGCCGGCGCTGCCGTCGACCTTCTTGCGGACACGCAGGTGCCGCCGCTGCCGCGAGGAAATGCGCGGCGCGGTCCGACCGGTGATCCGGCCGTGCGCCCTGGTCTTGGTGCCAGACATGTCTTACTTACCAGCCTTCCCGACCTTGCGGCGGACCTGCTCGCCCTGGTATCGCACGCCCTTACCCTTGTAAGGGTCTGGCTTGCGAAGCTTCCTGATATTTGCGGCGACTTCGCCCACCTGCTGCTTGTCGATGCCTTCCACCACAAACCTGGTGGGGGTCTCGACGGTGAAGGTGATCCCGGCCGGCGCCGCTACTGGCACCGGGTGGCTGAACCCGAGTGCGAATTCGAGATCCTTGCCCCGGGCCTGGACACGGTATCCAACGCCGACGATCTCCATCGTCTTGCGGTAGCCCTCCGTGACGCCGGTCACCATGTTGGCGATCAGCGACCGAGACAGGCCGTGTAGAGCCCGGATCTCGCCCTCGTCGTTTGGCCTGGTCACAGTGATGGCCCCGTCGGCCTGATGGACCTCGATCGGCGTCGCCACCTCGAGGCTCAGCTCGCCCTTCGGGCCCTTGACCTGCACCTGGCGGCCGTTGATGCGCACATCGACACCGCTTGGGATGACGACCGGCAGCCGTCCAATTCGCGACATAGCTGATTCCCCTACCAGACGTAGGCGAGGACTTCCCCGCCCACGCCCTTCTTCTTCGCCTGCTTGTCGGTCATCAGGCCTGAGGATGTCGAGAGGATCGCTACGCCGAGGCCGCCCAGCACGCGGGGCAGGTTGTCTTTGCGCGCGTACACCCGCAGCCCGGGCTTGGAGACGCGCTTGAGGCCCGCGATGGAGCGCTCCCTCGTCGGTCCGAACTTCAGCGCGATCACCAGGTGCTTGCCAACTTCGGCGTCCTCCACCTTCCAGCTGGCGATGTAGCCCTCCTGCTGGAGGATCTCCGCGATGTGCACCTTGATCTTCGAGTGCGGCATCGTGACGGAGTCGTGGTAGGCGGAATTAGCGTTGCGCAGCCGGGTCAGCATGTCTGCGACCGGGTCGGTCATGGTCATGGCCTGATGGCCCTCCTCGCCGTGGTTTCCCTGTGTTTCGCAACACCGGGACCTTCGGCGTGGTCAGTGGGCGCCCGGTTGGCGCCCAAGTTGATCATTACTGCTGGGAGCTGACGCTCCCGATGTGCCGCTTGCGCGGCGATTACCAGCTTGACTTGGTGATACCGGGGAGCTCGCCGCGATGGGCCATCGACCGGAAGCAGATCCGGCACAGACCGAACCGCTGGTAGACGGCCCGCGGACGACCACACCGGGAACACCGGGTGTAGGCGCGAACCGCGAACTTGGGCTTGCGCTTGGCCTTGGCGATGAGGCTCTTCTTCGCCACTGCTTAATTCTCCTTGAACGGGAAGCCGAGTCGCCGCAACAATGAGCGGCCCTCGGCGTCGGTGGTCGCGGACGTGACGACGGTCACGTCCATGCCGCGCTGCCGGTCCACCTGATCGGGGTTGATCTCGTGGAACATCAGCTGCTCGGTGAGGCCGAAGGTGTAGTTACCGCGGCCGTCAAACTGGCGGTCGTTCAGACCGCGGAAGTCACGAATGCGGGGCAGGGCGATCGACAGCAACCGGTCGAGGAACTCCCACATCCGGTCGCCCCGCAACGTGACGTGAGCGCCGATCGGCATGCCCTCACGCAGCTTGAACTGAGCGATGGACTTGCGCGCCCTGGCAACAGCCGGCTTCTGCCCGGTAATGATCGTCAGGTCACGGACCGCCCCGTCGATGAGCTTGGCGTCCCTCGCGGCCTCGCCGACGCCCATGTTCACGACGATCTTGGTGACGGTCGGCACCTGCATGACGTTGGGGTAACCAAACTCTTCCAGCAGCGCTCCGTGGATCTCGCTGCGGTACCGCTCCCTCAGGCGCGGCGGAACACGCTGCGCGCGGTCAGCGGCCGCAGCGTCGTTGGTCGTGGTGGCAGTCATCAGATGTCCTTACCGCTGGTCCGCGAGACCCGGACCTTCTTGTCGCCATCGGTCCGGAATCCAGCCCTGGTCGGGGCCTTTGTCTCCGGATCGATCAGCTGAACGTTGCTGACGTGGATCAGGGCCTCCTGGGTCACGATGCCGCCTTCCTTGGCACCACGCTGACCCTGGTAGTTGACCTTGGTGTTCTTGCGGATGAGGTTGACGCCCTGCACGAGGACCTGCTGACGCTCAGGGCGGACGGCGATGACCGTGCCCTCACGGCCGCGGTCCTTGCCCGCGATCACGAGGACCTTGTCGCCCTTCCTGATCTTCATCCGCGGCGCCCTCCCCGGCGCTGTCTTCTTGGCCCCCGGCATCACAGCACCTCCGGCGCAAGCGAGATGATCCGCATGAACCGCTTCTCGCGGAGCTCGCGACCGACCGGACCGAATATGCGGGTTCCACGCGGGTCCCCGCCATCCCTGATCAGCACGGCTGCGTTCTCGTCGAAGCGGATATAGGAACCGTCACCGCGACGCCGCTCCTTGCGGGTCCGCACCACGACGGCCTTCACGACGTCGCCCTTCTTCACCCCGGCACCGGGGAGGGCATCCTTGACGGTGGCGACGATGATGTCGCCGATGCCCGCGTATCGCCTGCCCGAACCGCCGAGCACGCGGATGCACAAGATCTCCTTGGCTCCGGTGTTGTCGGCGACCTTGAGCCGCGACTCCTGCTGGATCACGTCAACTCCTGCTTCTTCACGCGCCTGCCCGTCCGGTTGTCCCGGCTGGCCCTGCTACTTGGCCTTCTCCAAGATCTCCGCCACCCGCCAGCGCTTGGTCGCTGACATCGGCCGGATCTCCATCAGCAGCACCCGGTCACCGACGCCGCACGCGTTCGCGCCATCGTGTGCCTTGTACCTCTTAGTCCGTCGGATGATCTTGTCGTACTTGGGGTGCCTGATCCGGTCCTCAACTTCGACGACGACGGTCTTGTCCATCTTGTCGCTCACCACGAGGCCCTCCCGGACCTTGCGGTAACCACGCGGCTGCGCAGTAGCGGTCGTCTCACTCATCCGCCGACTCCTCACTTTCAACGACGACGATGCCGAGCTCCCGCTCACGCTTCACCGTGTAGATGCGCGCGATCTCCTTGCGGACGGCACGCAGTCGCCCGTGGCTCTCGAGCTGACCCGTCGCCGCCTGGAAGCGGAGGTTGAACAGCTCGATCTTCGCCTCGGTCAGCTTCAGGTCGAGCTCTTCCTCGGTCGAGGTCCGCAGGTCAGCGGCTGCCAGTGCCTTGGCCATCACGCCTCCCCCACTTCGCGCTTCACGAACTTGCATTTCATCGGGAGCTTGTGCATGGCCCGCCTGAGCGCTTCCCTGGCCACGGGCTCGGGCACGCCCGACAGCTCGAACATCACCCGGCCCGGCTTCACGTTCGCGACCCACCACTCAGGCGCGCCCTTGCCCGAGCCCATCCGGGTCTCGGCCGGCTTCTTGGTCAGCGGTCGGTCTGGGTAGATCGTGATCCACACCTTGCCGCCACGCCGGATGTGCCGGGTCATGGCGATACGAGCGGCCTCAATCTGCCTGTTGGTGACGTATGAGTGCTCTACCGCCTGGATGCCGTATTCGCCGAACGTCACCCTGGTGCCGCCCTTGGCCACGCCAGAGCGGTCTGGCCGGTGCTGCTTGCGGTGCTTGGTCCGCCGCGGGATCAGCATGGCTCAGCCCTCCTCACCCGGCGCGGTCGCCGGATTGGCGGAGCCGTCCGGCGTACCCGCGCCCGCTTCGGCCGTCCGCCCCGCGGCTGGCCTGTCGGTACCGTCCGGTGAGCCAGGACGCCGGCGCTGCTGGCGCTGCGGACGGTCTCGGCCACCGTCCCGGTCACGGTCGCGGCCACCGCCTGGCCCGCCGCCCGGACGCTGGCCAGCGCGCAGGGCTGCTTGCGCGGCCTCGCGCTCGGCCCTCGTCGCGGGGGCCTCACCGCGGTAGATCCAGACCTTGACCCCGATCCGGCCGAACGTCGTGCGTGCCTCGTAGAAGCCGTAGTCGATGTCGGCGCGGAGCGTGTGCAGCGGCACCCGGCCCTCGCGGTAGAACTCTGAGCGGGACATCTCGGCGCCGCCCAAGCGGCCAGAGCACTGGACGCGGATGCCCTTGGCGCCGCTCTTCATGGCGGTCTGCATGGCCTTACGCATGGCGCGCCGGAACGATACGCGGCTTGAGAGCTGCTCGGCCACACCCTGCGCCACCAGCTGGGCATCGACCTCAGGATTCTTGACCTCGAGGATGTTGAGCTGAACCTGCTTGCCGGTCAGCTTCTCCAGGTCACTCCGGATGCGGTCAGCCTCGGCACCGCGGCGGCCGATGACGATGCCAGGTCGCGCAGTGTGGATGTCCACGCGCACGCGGTCCATCGTCCGCTCGATCTCCACCTTGGAGATGCCGGCCCGTTCCATGCCGCGCTGTAGCAGCCGCCGGATGGCGACGTCCTCGGCGACGTAGTCCTTATAGAGCTTGTTCGCGTACCACCGGCTCTTGAAGTCGGTGGTAATGCCTAGCCGGAACCCGTGCGGGTTCACTTTCTGGCCCACTAGCGGGTCCTCTCCCTGCTCCGTGACGCACCCCTGCTCGCCGCGCCGCCACTCGACGCACCGCCGCTTGGAGTACCCCTGCCTGACGAGCGCCGGCTCGGCGCCGCAGCGCTCGAGGCGCCGCTCGTCGAGACGCCGTCGTCGGACACGATGACCGTGATGTGGCTGGTTCGCTTGTTGATCCGGTAACCACGGCCCTGAGCGCGTGGCCGGAACCGCTTCAGCGTCGGGCCTTCATCCACCCAGGCGCGGCTCACGACAAGCGATCTGGCATCGACATGGCTGTTGTGGCCGGCGTTGGCGATGGCGCTGGCCAGCACCTTGCCGATGGGTTCGCTCGCCGACTGCGGCGCAAACGTCAGCGTCGCCTGCGCCTGGTCGGCAGGCATGCCGCGGATGAGGTCCACCACGCGGCGGGCCTTCCGCGGCGTAACGCGTACGAACCGCGCCATAGCCCTTGCTTCCATCTCAGTCTCGCTCTTCTTCGTATTTGTTAGCTGGTCGGTTGTCAGCTGGCTATCGCTAGCGCCGGCTACGCCGGTCGTCTCTCACGTGGCTTCGGAAAGTACGGGTCGGCGCGAACTCGCCGAGCTTGTGCCCGACCATCGCCTCGGTGATGAACACAGGTACGTGCTTGCGGCCGTCGTGCACGGCGATCGTGTGGCCGAGCATCGCCGGGATGATCATCGAGCGGCGCGACCACGTCTTGATGACGTTCTTGGTGCCCTTGTCGTTCTGGCCGTCCACCTTCTTCATCAGGTGGTCGTCCACAAAGGGACCCTTCTTCAGGCTACGAGGCATCGCTGGGTGCTCCTACCGCTTCTTCTTGCCACGCCGACGGGTGATCATCTGGTCGCTGGGCTTGTGCGCCGCGCGAGTCCGGCCTTCTGGCTGGCCCCACGGGCTCACTGGGTGGCGACCGCCCGAGGTCTTGCCCTCGCCGCCGCCCATTGGGTGGTCAACCGGGTTCATGGCGACACCGCGCACGCTGGGCCTGCGGCCCTTCCAGCGGCTGCGGCCGGCCTTGCCGAGCTTGATGTTGCCCTGCTCCGCGTTGCCTACCTCGCCGACAGTCGCGCGGCAGGCCGCATCGACCATCCGGATCTCGCCAGACGGCATCCGCAGCGTCGCGCGGTTGCCCTCTCGGGCCAGCAACTGCACGCCTGAGCCCGCCGACCGGGCGATCTTCGCGCCGCCGCCCGGCCGAAGCTCGATAGCGTGCACCATCGTTCCGGTCGGGATGTTGCGCAGCGGCAGGCAGTTGCCCGTCTTAATGTCCGCGCCAGCGCCATTCTCGACGCGGTCACCCTGCTTCAAGCCGACTGGCGCGATGATGTAGCGCTTCTCGCCGTCGGCGTAGTGCAGCAGCGCTATGCGCGCGGTCCGGTTCGGGTCGTACTCGATGTGCGCCACCTTCGCGGGCACGCCGTCCTTGTCGGCCCGTCGGAAGTCGATCAGGCGGTACGCGCGCTTGTGGCCGCCACCTTGGTGGCGCGTCGTGATGCGGCCGTACACGTTCCGGCCACCATGACCGTGCAACGGACGCACCAGGCTCTTCTCCGGCTCGCTCCTTGTGACATCGGAGAAGTCGGAGCCGCTGGCGCCCCGCCTGCCGGCGGTGGTCGGCTTGTACTTTCTGATAGCCATCTGTTAAAGCTCCTCGTGATCGCCGGCTAGCTGACCGGTCCGCCGAAATGCTCAATCCGGTCGCCAGCGGCGAGGCTGACGATGGCGCGCTTCGTGTCTGGCCGCTTGCCCCATCCGAAACGAGTCCGGCGACGCTTGCCTGGCCTGTTGATCGTGTTCACGCCCGTGACCCTGACGTTGAAAGTGGCCTCGATGGCCTGGCGTATCTGCACCTTGTGAGTGCCTGGCGCGACAATGAACGTGTACTTGCCCTCGTCGGCGAGGCGGAGGCTCTTCTCGGAGATAACCGGGCGGACCAGGATGTCGCGCGGGTTGACCGTCTTATTCACTGCTGGTCATCCTCCTGCTTCGCCGGCGCGCTGGACGCCCCGGTAGTCCTGGCCACGAAGCCGTCGAGGGCTTCGGCAGTGAAGACCACGCGGTCACTCACCAGCACGTCCCTGGTATTCAGCTGGCCTTCGGTAAGCACGTGCACGCCGGGCACGTTGCGCAGGCTGAGCCGTGTCAGGCTGTCAGCAGCCGCCGTGACGACGAGCACGTGCGCGGTCGGCCCGGTAAGGGCGGTCAGGGCCGCCAGCGCGCTCTTGGTCTTCGGCGTATCGCCCTCGACGAGCCCAGCGACCACATGCACCCGGTCGTGCCTCGCCCGGTCTGACAGCGCGCCGCGCAGGGCGGCTGCCTTCATCTTCTTCGGAGTGCGCTGCTCGTACGAGCGTGGCTGCGGGCCGTGGACGACCCCGCCGCCGGCGAACTGCGGAGCACGCGTCGAGCCTTGCCGGGCGCGGCCCGTGCCCTTCTGCCGATAGGGCTTCCGCCCGCCGCCGCGAACCTCGCCGCGAGTCTTGGTGGCATGCGTGCCCTGCCGGGCAGCTGCCTCCTGCGCCACGATCACCTGATGAATCAGCGGCACGTTGACCTTGGCGTCGAAGATCTCCGGCGGCAGCTGCGTCACGGCAGCCTTGGCAGCTGTCCTGGCGGTCTTCGGCTTGGCGGCTGCCGACTTGGCAGCCGTCTTCTCGGCCGGAGCTCCGGAAGCCGCGGAGTTCGTCTGCGCGGGGCTCATCTCGCCTCACTCTTGGCTGGGGACTTAACGGCGTTGCGGACGAGGACGAGCGAGCCGGCTGGGCCAGGGACGGCGCCCTTGATCAACAGCAAGCCACGGTCGGCGTCAACACCATGCAGGGTCAGATTTGCGGTAGTAGTGCGCTCGCCACCCATCCGGCCAGCCATGCGCACGCCCTTGAACACGCGGCCCGGATACGCGCAGCCGCCAATCGAGCCGGGCGCCCGGTGCTTCCGCTTGGTGCCGTGTGAAGAGCTGAGGCCCTTGAAGCCGTGACGCTTGACGACGCCCGCAAAGCCCTTGCCCTTGCTCGTGGCCGTCACGTCGATCAGCTCGCCGGCTACGAACGTCTCGGCTGTGACCTCCTGGCCCAGCGTGTACTCGGCGGCATTGTCGGTACGCAGCTCAACCAGGTACCGGCGCGGCGTGACGCCAGCCTTAGCGAAGTGGCCCGCCACCGGCTTCGTCACCTTGCGCGGGTCGATCTCGCCAAATCCGAGCTGGACGGCCGCGTAGCCATCCGCGGCCGGGGTCCGCACCGCGGTGACGACGCAAGGGCCGGCCGCGACCACCGTGACGGGAACGATCCTGCCGTCATCGGCGAAGACCTGGGTCATGCCGAGCTTGGTGCCCAGGACCCCTTTGATCTGCTTGGTCATCACAGTGCTTTCTATGTCTCCGGCAGGCCTGCTACAGCTTGATCTCGATGTCGACGCCAGCCGGGACGTCGAGACGCATGAGCGAGTCGACTGTCCTTGGCGTGGGGTCGATGATGTCGATCAGCCTCTTGTGCGTGCGCATCTCGAAGTGCTCGCGCGAGTCCTTGTACTTGTGCGGCGAGCGGATGACGCAGTAGACGTTCTTCTCGGTCGGCAGCGGCACCGGGCCGGCGACCTTGGCGCCGGTACGAATCACCGTATCGACGATCTTCCGCGCCCAGCTGTCGATGACCTCGTGGTCATAGGCCTTGAGCCGGATGCGGATCTTCTGTCCCGCCATGTGGCTTCGTTGTCCTCACTGTGCTAGCCCCGGGGGGCGACCCCCGGGATCCCCCGCTGGCGTTCGCTCGGGCCGACCCTGCGGGCCGGCCGTCGCGAGCCGCCAAACGGTGGTCCGCTGCCGTTTGCGCTCGTCGTGTGACGACCGCGTTGTAACGGGCCCGGGGTTTCCCCCGGGCCCGTTGCTCGCTACTTAATGATCTTCGTAACCCGGCCGGCGCCGACGGTACGGCCGCCCTCGCGAATAGCGAAGCGCAGGCCCTCCTCCATGGCGATCGGCTGGATCAGATCGACCTTCATCTCGGTGTTGTCACCAGGCAGCACCATCTCGGTGCCCTCCGGCAGGTGCACCACGCCGGTCACGTCGGTGGTGCGGAAGTAGAACTGTGGTCGGTAGTTGTTGAAGAACGGCGTGTGCCGGCCGCCCTCGTCCTTGGACAAGATGTAGACCTGCGCGTCGAACTCGGTGTGCGGGTTGTTGGTACCCGGCTTGATGATGACCTGGCCGCGCTCCACGTCTTCGCGCTTGGTGCCGCGCAGCAGCAGGCCGGCGTTGTCGCCCGCCTGGCCCTCGTCCAGGATCTTGTGGAACATTTCCACGCCCGTAACGACGGTCTTGGTCGACTTCTCCTTGATGCCGATGATCTCGACCTCGTCGCTGGTGTGGATGACCCCGCGCTCGATCCGGCCGGTCACCACAGTGCCGCGGCCGGTGATCGAGAACACGTCCTCGACCGGCATCAGGAACGGCTTCGCCACGTCGCGGACCGGCTCGGGGATATTGTCGTCGCACGCGGTCATCAGCTCGGCGACTTTGTCGCCCCACTCGGCGTCGCCCTCGAGGGCCTTGAGCGCCGATACTCGCACCACCGGCACGTCATCGCCCGGGAACTCGTAGGTGCTGAGCAACTCCCGCACCTCAAGCTCGACGAGCTCGAGGATCTCCTCGTCGTCGACCATGTCGGCCTTGTTGAGCGCGACAACGATGTACGGGACGCCGACCTGGCGGGCCAGCAGCACGTGCTCGCGGGTCTGCGGCATCGGGCCGTCCGTCGCGGCGACCACCAGGATGGCGCCGTCCATCTGGGCCGCACCGGTGATCATGTTCTTGATGTAGTCGGCGTGACCGGGGCAGTCGACGTGTGCGTAGTGCCGCTTGTCGGTCTGGTACTCGACGTGCGAGATCGAGATCGTGATCCCGCGCTCCTTCTCTTCCTTCGCGTTGTCGATCTGGTCGAAGGCGGAGAAGGAATTCAGGTTCGGGTACTTGTCGTGCAGCACCTTGGTGATTGCCGCGGTCAGCGTCGTCTTGCCGTGGTCGATATGACCGATGGTGCCGATGTTGACGTGCGGCTTGGTCCGCTCGAACTTCGCCTTCGCCACTGGTGTCTCCTTGTTGCGATCGTTTCCCCGCCGGCGGCGGGGCCAGGCGCTGACGCGCGCTGCTTGATTCGTGTCGTCGTTATTTCTGACTACTCGCCGCGTGCCTTGGCGATGATCTCCTTGGCGATGCTGGGCGGTACTTCGGCATACGAGTCGAACTGCATGCTGTAATCCGCCCGCCCCTGCGTCCGGCTGCGCAGGTCCCCCACGTAGCCGAACATCTCAGACAGCGGGACAAGGGCCTTGACGACCCGTATCCCTGACCTCTCCTCCATGGCCTGAATATGACCGCGGCGGCTGTTGAGGTCGCCGATGACATCGCCCATGTAGTCATCGGGCGTCCTGACCTCGACCGCCATGACGGGCTCGAGCAGGACTGGATCCGCCTGATTCGCGGCCTTCTTGAACGCCATCGAGCCGGCGATCTTGAAGGCGAGCTCGGACGAGTCCACCTCGTGGTAGGCGCCATCGGTCAGCGTGACCTTGACGTCCACCATCGGGTAGCCGGCGAGCACGCCGAACTCCGCGGCCTCCTGGCAGCCCGCGTCGACCGACGGGATGTACTCCCGCGGGACCCGGCCGCCGGTGACCTTGTTCTCGAACTCGTAGCCGCCGCCGTCGCCGCCAGTGGGCTCCAGGTTGATGATCACCCGGCCAAACTGGCCAGAACCGCCAGTCTGCTTCTTGTGGGTGTACTCGACCTTCTCGACCTTCCTGCGGATGGTCTCGCGGTAGGCGACCTGCGGGCGGCCGATGTTGGCCTCGACCTTGAACTCGCGGCGCATGCGGTCGACCAGCACCTCGAGGTGCAGCTCGCCCATGCCCGAGATGATCGTCTGCCCTGTCTCCTCGTCGGTCCTGACCTGGAAGGTCGGGTCCTCCTCGGCCAGACGCTGGATGGCAGTGCCGAGCTTGTCCTGGTCGCCCTTGGTCCTCGGCTCGATCGCGACGTTGATGACCGGCGCGGGGAAGGTCATCGACTCCAGGATGACCTGCTGCGACGGGTCGCTTAGCGTGTCTCCAGTGGTCGTGTCCTTAAGCCCCATCACGGCCACGATCTGGCCAGCGACCGCGGACGGGCGCTCCTCGCGCTTGTTCGCGTGCATCTGGTAGATCTTGCCGATCCGCTCCTTGCGGCCCTTGGTCGAGTTGAGCACCTGGGTGCCAGCCTCGAGCGTGCCGGAGTAGACGCGGATGTACGTGAGCTTGCCAAGGTGCTGGTCGGACATGATCTTGAACGCGAGCGCGGAGAACGGCTCCGTCACATCCGCGTGCCGCTCGATGAGGATCTCCTCGTTGCCGACGGCGTGACCCTTGATGGACGGGATATCGACCGGGCTCGGCAGGAAGTCCACGATGGCGTCCAGCATCGGCTGCACGCCCTTGTTCTTGAACGCGCTGCCGCATAGCACCGGCGTCACGCTGCTGGCGATGGTGGCGCGCCGAACCGCGGCGACCAGCTGGTCGACATCGGGCTCGGTGCCTTCCAGGTAGAGCTCCATCATCTCGTCGTCGTTCTCGGCGATGGTCTCTACGAGCTTGTCCCGCCACTCACGGGCCGCCTCGACGTGGTCATCAGGGATCGCGACGACGTCGTAGGTGTCGCCCTTGCCCTCGGTCTGCCAGAGCATCCCGCGCATGCGGATCAGGTCGATCACGCCGCGGAAGTCGGACTCGACCCCCCACGGAAGCTGAATCACGAGCGGGGTAGCGCCCAGGCGGTCGCTGATCATTTCCACGCAGCGGTGGAACTCGGCCCCGACCCGGTCCATCTTGTTGACGAAGCAGATGCGCGGCACGCCGTAGCGATCGGCCTGCCGCCAGACGGTCTCGGACTGAGGCTCGACGCCGGCGACGCCGTCAAAGACGGCGACCGCCCCGTCGAGAACGCGAAGCGACCGCTCCACCTCGACGGTGAAGTCAACGTGCCCAGGCGTGTCGATGAGGTTGATGGTGTGATCACGCCACATTGCGGTCGTCGCCGCTGACGTGATGGTGATGCCGCGCTCCTGCTCCTGCTCCATCCAGTCCATCGTGGCTGCGCCCTCGTGGACTTCACCGATCTTGTAGTTGATGCCGGTGTAGAACAGGATCCGCTCGGTGGTCGTGGTCTTGCCCGCGTCGATATGCGCCATAACGCCGATGTTCCGGACGTTGGCGAGTTCGCTAGCGGTCTGTGTCGCGGCCACGGTTGGTGATCCTCGATCCTTGGTCTATTGGGAGCTCACTACCAGCGGTAGTGAGCGAATGCCTTGTTGGACTCGGCCATCTTGTGCATGTCCTCGCGGCGCTTGACGCTCGCCCCGAGTCCGTTGCTGGCGTCAAGCAGCTCATTCATGAGCCGCTCGGTCATGGTCTTCTCCCGCCGCTGGCGCGAGTACGTGATGAGCCAGCGCAACGCGAGCGTGGTGCTCCGGGAAGCCCGGACCTCAACGGGCACCTGGTAGGTGGCACCGCCGACCCGCCGACTGCGAACCTCAAGGGTGGGCTTGACATTGTCGAGAGCGCGCTTGAGCGTCACGACTGGGTCGTTGCCGGTCTTGTCCCGGCAGCCTTCGAGCGCACCGTAGACAATCCGCTCGGCGAGTGAACGCTTGCCGTTCTTCAGAACCTTGTTCACCAGCGCGGTGACGAGCGGCGAGCCGTAGACCGGGTCGGTTACCAGCGGCCGCTTGATCGCGGGGCCCTTGCGCGGCATGTCAGCTCTTCTCCTTCTTCGCGCCGTAGCGGCTGCGTGCCTGCTTGCGGTTGCGGACACCCTGCGTGTCCAGCGCGCCGCGGATGATCTTGTAGCGGACACCGGGCAGGTCGCGGACGCGTCCGCCGCGCACGAGCACGATCGAGTGCTCCTGAAGGTTGTGCCCAACGCCGGGGATGTAGGCCGTGACCTCGATCTTGCTGGTAAGCCGCACTCGGGCCACCTTGCGCAGCGCGGAGTTCGGCTTTTTGGGCGTGGTGGTGTAGACGCGCGTGCATACCCCGCGGCGCTGGGGGCTGCCCTGCAGCGCCGGAGTTGTGTTCTTGGCTACCTTGTCCTGCCGGCCCTTCCGGACCAGCTGCTGGATCGTGGGCAACGCGTCTCCGTCTTCTTCTACCGCGCCTTGCGGCGCTGCTATCGCCTGCTCGTACCGCCGAGCCGGCCACTGGCTGACCCGGTGCCGCGCCGTCTGGCGCGGCCTAACCTGTGCTGTGCCTTGCGACACAGCGATCGCTCGCGACCGCACTCTGAGCGCGGCCTAGGACGTACTTGGCCTGCTGGTTCCTGCCTCGCCAGGCGCCCGTCCGCCCCCCGCGGTCGGGCGTGTCGCGCTATTCACGACGCACCCAGGCCCGAAGCGGACCTGGAATCCGGAAGGGAAGTCTTGCTGCCCGCCTGGCCACGCGGCTCGTCAACCCTGGGTTTTAGTCCAACACAGAGATCGCGAAACCACGGTCACGCAGACGTGCACGTACCCACGAGGCATGGGCACGGAGAACCAGAATACCTAACCCCTGGCTCACCGGTCAAAGCGGGCTGTCAAACGGGGCGGCATCCAGCTCTTCGCCGCAGAACAGACTAGCAAAGGCCAACCAGCACCGCCGCCCGATTGCGTACCTCACCAGCGGGTGCACATGGGCCGCGATGCCATCTTCAATGAAGATTTCTGGAGTTTTATTCCGACCAACGAGCACGACATAGCGCTACCTATCGCTTCGAGGGTTGGCTAGGCGAGGAGCTCGGCGTCGCCGCCGACCGAGTCCCCGCGCCCCGCAACTACCGGTCGGCCGTGTGGTCAAACTCGAAAGCCTGGGGCACGCTCTGGTCAGGACCTGAAGGCTCACCACCGCGCGGGAGGCACGAGAGGAGGGAGCCGGTGCCCCTATTCGTCGGCACGTCGGGCTGGCAGTACCGGGATTGGCGCGGCGCCTTCTATCCCGAGAAGGCGCCGGTCTCGAGATGGCTCGAGGAGTACGCGACGCGGTTTCCCACTGTTGAAAACAACGGCACCTTTTACCGCCTGGCCGCACCCGATACGTTCGCAGCGTGGCGAGCGCGGACGCCCGATGGCTTCCTCATGGCCGTCAAGGCGAGCCGCTACCTGACCCATGTGCGCAGGCTGAGCGAGCCTGCCGAGCCGGTCAACCGCCTGTTGCGCGCGGCCACGGCGCTCGGAGACAGGCTCGGCCCGGTGCTGTTGCAGCTACCACCGACGATGCCGGTTGACGCGGGCGCGCTGGACGAGACCCTTGCTCAATTCTCGGCCCAATTTGCGAGCCTGACCTCGCCCGGATCGGGTCAGCTTCGAGTCTGCGTCGAGTTCCGGCACGACTCCTGGCTATCGCCGGAGATTAGGGACATCCTGACGGCGCACGACGCCGCGTTGTGCTGGTCAGACCGGCATTCCACAGCACTTCGCCCACTCTGGCGGACGGCCGGGTTCGGATACATCCGGTTCCACGAAGGCGCGGCCCAGCCGTGGCCACGCTACGGCGCGCAGGCGCTCCGCACCTGGCTCGGCCGCGTCTCCGCCTGTTTCCCGCCGGACGCCGACGTGTTCGCATACTTCAATAACGACCAACACGCCGCCGCGCCTGCTGATGCCGCCGCGCTCATGCACCTGGCCCAGAAAGCGGGGTGGCCGGTGGCGAACGCTGGGTCTGGCGGCTCGGCTGCCACCCGCAGCGCGACGACCATCGCCCCGTAAGCGCGCGCGACAGCACCGGCCGCCGCGTGCGGGCGAGGCCCGGCGGACCGGGAACGGAGGCGAGTCGGCTGCGGCGCCGCCACGGCAGCAGCCACTACCGCGAATGGAGCCTCGCAAACCCGGCTCGCTGGCACAGACGGCAGACGGCGCCGCGACCGTCAGGTCGCGGCGCCGTCTCTAAACGACTTCGTTCCCTATCTGTTGTAGGCCCCGAAGTCGTACTCCTCGAGCGGGATCGCCTGGCCCGACGCCTGGCCGAAGGCGTACTCGCCCGGGCTGTCGTAGGAGGTCTGCGGGTAGACCGCAGCCTTGGCCTCCTCCGTCGGCTCGACGCGCAGGCCACGATAGCGCTGCATGCCAGTGCCAGCCGGGATCAGCTTGCCGATGATCACGTTCTCCTTCAGGCCCACCAGCGAGTCCGACCTGGCGTGGATAGCCGCGTCGGTCAGGACCCTGGTGGTCTCCTGGAAGGAGGCCGCCGACAGCCACGACTCCGTCGCCAGCGACGCCTTCGTGATGCCCATCAGCACGGGGCGGCCAGCCGCCGAGGTGCCGCCCGCCTCGACCACGGCGCGGTTGACCTTCTCGAACTTCGGCCGCTCCACGAGCTCGCCGGGCAGCAGATCGGTGTCGCCGGACTCGAGCACGTTCACCCGCTTCAGCATCTGCCGGATGATGATCTCGATGTGCTTGTCGTGAATCGACACGCCCTGAGACCGGTAGACCTCCTGGACCTCGTGCACAAGGTGCAGCTGCACCTCGCGTGAACCGAGGATGCGCAGGACTTCGTGCGGGTTGACGGCGCCGGCAATGAGCTGCTGGCCGACCCGGACGTGGTCGCCATCGCCCACCAGCAGCCTGGCCCGCATCGAGACCTGGTAGGGCACTTCCTCCGAGCCGTCGTCCGGCGTGATCACGATCTTGCGAGCCTTGTCCTGCTCGTCGATCCTGACCGTGCCCTCGACCTCGCTGATCGGCGCCATGCCCTTGGGAATCCGGGCCTCGAACAGCTCCTGGATTCGGGGCAGACCGTGGGTGATGTCGAGACCGGCCACACCACCGGTGTGGAAGGTACGCATCGTCAGCTGCGTGCCGGGCTCGCCGATGGACTGCGCGGCGATGATGCCAACGGCCTCGCCCACGTCCACGCGCTTGCCAGTGGCCAGCGACCGCCCGTAGCACTTGGCGCAGACGCCGACCTTGGCCTGGCAGACCAGGACGCTGTAGGTGCGCACGGACTCTACGCCCGCGTTCACCATCTGCTCGATCATCGACTCGGTCATGTCCTGCTCGGCCGTCGCCAGGATCGTGCCGTCGGGTGCGACGACGTCCTCTGACAGCGTCCGACCAGTGCCGGTGTTCTCGATGTTCGGCAGCTTGACAACGACGCCCGCGGAGTTCTTCTCCGCGATCCGCATCGGCAGCGACCGGTCAGTGGCGCAGTCTTCCTCGCGCACGATGACGTCCTGCGCGACGTCCACCAGGCGCCGGGTCAGGTACCCGGAGTCGGCGGTACGCAGCGCGGTGTCGGCAAGTCCCTTGCGGGCACCGTGCGTCGAGATGAAGTACTCCAGCACCGACAAGCCCTCGCGGAAGCTGGACTTGATCGGCCGCGGAATCGTCTCGCCCTTCGGGTTCGACACCAGACCACGCATGCCAGCGATCTGCCTGATCTGCATCA
The DNA here is from genome assembly GCA_963730085.1 of uncultured Actinomycetota bacterium. Lineage (GTDB taxonomy): Bacteria > Actinomycetota > Actinomycetes > Streptosporangiales > Streptosporangiaceae > JAJYUU01. Next base: position 319,886 of record CAVSQI010000001.1, read on the forward strand.
GGTTGCCGCGCGCACCGGAGTTGACCATCATCCAGACCGGGTTGGTCTCGGGGAAGGCCTTCTCCATGTCCTGGGCCACGTCAGCGGTCGCGTGCGTCCAGATCTCGATGAGCTCCTGGCGGCGCTCGTCGTCGGTGATCAGGCCGCGCTCGTACTCGCGCTGCACCTTGTCGGCCCGCTTCTCGTAGGTGTCCAGGATCTCCCGCTTGTTCGGCGGCGCGGCCACGTCCTCGATTGAGATCGTGACCCCGGACCTGGTCGCCCAGTGGAAGCCGGCGTCCTTCAGCGCGTCAAGAGCCGCGGCCACCTCGACCTTGGGATAGGTCTCGGCGAGCTCGTTGACGATCGTGGACAGCTGCTTCTTGCCGACCTCGAAGTTGACGAACGGGAAGTCCGCCGGAAGCGTCTCGTTCAGCAGGCAGCGACCGAGGGTCGTCTCGAGCCGCAGCGGCTTGCCGGGCTCCCAGCCCTCGGGCGTCTCGAAGCCGCGCGGCGGCGTGACGTCAGACAGCCGAATCTGGATCTTCGCCTGGAGGTCCAGCTCGTCCCTGTCGTAGGCCATCAGCGCCTCAGCGAGGCCGCTGAACACCCGACCCTCGCCGGGGGCGTCGGCCTTCTCCCTGGTCAGCCAGTAGATCCCGATAACCATGTCCTGGGTGGGCATGGTCACGGGCTTGCCGTCGGCCGGCTTCAGGATGTTGTTCGTTGACAGCATCAGGATCCGCGCCTCGGCCTGCGCCTCGGCGGACAGCGGCACGTGGACCGCCATCTGGTCACCGTCGAAGTCCGCGTTGAACGCGGTGCAGACCAGCGGGTGGATCTGGATGGCCTTTCCTTCGACCAGCTGGGGCTCGAAGGCCTGGATACCGAGACGGTGCAGCGTCGGCGCACGGTTCAGCAGCACCGGGTGCTCCGTGATGACTTCCTCGAGCACGTCCCAGACGACTGGGCGGGCCCGCTCCACCATTCGCTTGGCCGACTTGATGTTCTGGGCGTGGTTGACCTCAACCAGCCGCTTCATCACGAACGGCTTGAACAGCTCGACCGCCATCTCCTTGGGCAGCCCGCACTGATGCAGCTTGAGCTGCGGGCCGACGACGATGACCGAGCGGCCCGAGTAGTCGACGCGCTTGCCGAGCAGGTTCTGGCGGAACCGGCCCTGCTTGCCCTTGAGCATGTCGGACAGCGACTTCAGCGGCCGGTTGCCAGGTCCGGTCACCGGACGGCCACGGCGGCCGTTGTCGAACAGCGAGTCCACGGCCTCCTGGAGCATCCGCTTCTCGTTGTTCACGATGATCTCGGGCGCGCCGAGGTCGAGCAGCCGCTTGAGCCGGTTGTTCCGGTTGATGACGCGGCGGTACAGGTCGTTCAGGTCCGACGTGGCGAACCGGCCACCATCGAGCTGAACCATCGGCCGCAGGTCCGGCGGAATCACCGGAATGCAGTCGAGCACCATGCCGAGCGGGCTGTTGGTGGTGTTGAGGAACGCCGACACGACCTTGAGCCGCTTGAGCGCCCTAGCCTTCCGCTGGCCCTTGCCCGTGCGGATGATCTCGCGGAGGTTGGCGGCCTCAGCCTCGAGGTCGAAGCTGCCGACCCGCTCCTGGATGGCCTGGGCGCCCATGCCGCCCTGGAAGTACCGGCCGAACCGGTCCCGCATCTCGCGGTAGAGCAGCTCGTCGCCCTCGAGGTCTTGCACCTTGAGGTTGCGGAACCTCGTCCAGACTTCCTCGATCCGGTCGATCTCGCGCTGGGCGCGATCGCGGATTTGCTTGCACTCGCGGTCAGAGGCCTCGCGGACCTTGCGGCGCGCGTCGCCCTTGGCGCCCTGTGCCTCCAGCTCGGCCAGGTCCTTCTCGAGCTTCGCCTGGCGTGCCTCGATGTCGGCGTCCCGGCGCTGCTCCAGCTGGCTCTTCTCGACCGTGATCTTGGCCTCGAGGCTGGGCAGGTCACGCGCGCGGTCGTCCTCGTTCACGCGGGTGATCATGTAGGCGGCGAAGTAGATGACCTTCTCCAGGTCCTTCGGCGCCAGGTCAAGCAGATAGCCCAGGCGGCTGGGCACTCCCTTGAAGTACCAGATATGGGTAACAGGCGCTGCCAGCTCGATGTGGCCCATCCGCTCGCGGCGAACCTTGGCGCGGGTAACCTCTACGCCGCAGCGCTCGCAGATGATGCCCTTGAAGCGGACGCGCTTGTACTTACCGCAGTAGCACTCCCAGTCCCTCGTCGGACCGAAGATCTTCTCGCAGAAGAGCCCGTCCTTCTCCGGCTTAAGGGTCCGGTAGTTGATCGTCTCCGGCTTCTTGACCTCGCCGTGCGACCACGTCCGGATGTCGTCCGCCGTGGCAAGGCCAATCCGCAGGTCGTCGAAGAAGTTAACGTCTAGCACGTTTGCAATCCCCTGGGGTAGTTCGTTGGACTCTGGCGGCTATCAGACCTCTTCGACACTGCTCGGCTCGCGCCGGGACAGGTCGATGCCCAGTTCCTCCGCAGCACGGAAGACGTCCTCGTCGGTGTCGCGCATCTCGATGGCCGCGCCGTCACTGGAGAGCACCTCCACGTTCAGGCAGAGCGACTGCATCTCCTTGATCAGCACCTTGAATGACTCAGGGATGCCGGGCTCGGGGATGTTCTCGCCCTTGACGATCGCCTCGTAGACCTTGACGCGGCCGAGGATGTCGTCGGACTTGATGGTCAGCAGCTCCTGCAGCGCGTAGGCCGCGCCATAGGCCTCCAGCGCCCAGACCTCCATCTCACCGAAGCGCTGGCCACCGAACTGGGCCTTACCGCCGAGCGGCTGCTGGGTGATCATCGAGTACGGGCCGGTGGACCTGGCGTGGATCTTGTCGTCCACGAGGTGCAGCAGCTTGAGTATGTAGATGTAGCCGACCGAGATCGGGTCCTTGAATGGCTCACCCGTCCTGCCGTCGAACAGCGTTGCCTTGCCGGTGCCACCGACAAGCCGGTCGCCGTCTCGGTTAGGCCGAGCGCTCGACAGCAGGCCGGTGATCTCCTCTTCCTTGGCACCGTCGAAGACCGGGGTCGCGAGCTTGCTGCCGGCGGCAGCGACGTCGGCGCCGATCTTCTTCAGCCGCTTCTTCCAGTCGGCGTCGGTACCGTCGACCTCCCAGCCAGTGGCCGCGACCCAGCCGAGGTGAGTCTCGAGCACCTGACCCACGTTCATTCGGCCGGGCACCCCGAGCGGGTTCAGCACGATGTCGACTGCCGTTCCGTCCGTGAGGAACGGCATGTCCTCGACCGGCAGGATCTTGGCGATGACGCCCTTGTTGCCGTGACGGCCAGCGAGCTTGTCACCGTCGGTGATCTTCCGCTTGGCCGCGACGTAGACGCGGACCAGCTCATTCACGCCCGGCGGCAGCTCATCGCCGTTGTCCCGGTTGAATACCCGGACGCCGATGACCTTGCCAGACTCGCCGTGCGGCACCTTCAGCGAGGTGTCGCGCACCTCACGGGCCTTCTCGCCGAAGATCGCGCGCAGCAGCCGCTCCTCCGGGGTGAGCTCGGTCTCGCCCTTGGGCGTCACCTTGCCCACCAGGATGTCGCCGGTGACGACCTCGGCCCCGATCCTGATGATGCCGCGGTCGTCCAGGTCAGCGAGCACCTCGTCGGAGACGTTCGGGATATCCCTGGTGATCTCCTCGGGGCCCAGCTTGGTGTCGCGGGCGTCGACCTCGTGCTCTTCGATGTGAATCGAGGAGAGGACGTCGTCCTGCACGAGACGCTGGGACAGGATGATCGCGTCCTCGTAGTTGTGACCTTCCCACGGCATGAACGCGACGAGCAGGTTGCGCCCGAGCGCCATCTCGCCGTTGTCGGTGCACGGACCGTCGGCGATGACCTGGCCAACCTCGACCCGCTGGCCCTCTATGGCGATCGGCTTCTGGTTGAAGCAGGTGCCCTGGTTGGACCGACGGAACTTGGCCACCAGGTAGTCGGTCCTGGTGCCGTCGTCGTTCGCCACGGTGATGTAGTCAGCGCTGACCTGCTCGACCACGCCAGGCTTGTCGGCCACGATCACGTCGCCAGCGTCCACGGCAGCGCGGTACTCCATGCCGGTGCCGACCAGTGGCGCCTCGCTGCGCAGCAGCGGGACAGACTGGCGCTGCATGTTCGAGCCCATCAGCGCGCGGTTGGCGTCGTCGTGCTCGAGGAACGGGATCATCGCGGTCGCGACAGAGACCATCTGTCGTGGCGAGACGTCCATGTAGTCGACCTCATCGGGCTTGATGAGGTCGACCTCGCCGCCCTTGCGCCGGACCAGCACACGGTCGCCGGAGAACGAGCCGTCGGACTCGATCGGCTCGTTGGCCTGGGCGATGACGTGCCTGTCTTCCTCGTCAGCCGTCAGGTAGTCGATCTGGTCGGTGACCTTGCCGGCCTTCACCTTGCGGTACGGCGTCTCGACGAAGCCGAACGCGTTGACGCGTCCGTAGGACGAGAGGGAGCCGATCAGGCCGATGTTCGGACCTTCAGGCGTCTCGATGGGGCACATCCGGCCGTAGTGGCTGGGGTGCACGTCGCGGACTTCGAAGCCAGCGCGCTCGCGGGACAGGCCGCCAGGGCCAAGCGCCGACAGGCGACGCTTGTGCGTGAGGCCGGCCAGCGGGTTGGTCTGGTCCATGAACTGAGAGAGCTGGCTGGTGCCGAAGAACTCCTTGATGGAGGCCACGACTGGCCGGATGTTGATCAGCGTCTGCGGCGTGATCGCCTCGACGTCCTGAGTCGTCATCCGCTCCCTGACCACCCGCTCCATCCGGGCCAGGCCAAGCCGGACCTGGTTTTGGATCAGCTCACCCACGGTGCGCAGCCGACGGTTGCCGAAGTGGTCGATGTCGTCGGTCTCGACCGGGATCATCTCGCTGCCGGACTTCATCTCCTCCTCGCCGACGTGCAGCCGGACGAGGTACTCGATGGTCGAGACGATGTCTTCCTCGGTCAGCGTGCCCTGGCTGATGGCCTGCGCCAGGCCGAGCTTCTTGTTGACCTTGTAGCGGCCGACCTTGGCCAGGTCGTAGCGCTTGGGGTTGAAGTAGAGATTCTCCAGGAGCGCCTGCGCCGACTCTCGCGTCGGCGGCTCACCTGGCCGCAGCTTGCGGTAGATGTCGAGCAGCGCGTCATCCTGACCAGTGGTGTGGTCCTTCTCCAGCGTCGCCCGCATGGACTCGAACTGGCCGAACCGCTCCAGGATCCTGGCTTCGTCCCAGCCGAGGGCCTTGAGCAGCACCGTGACGCTCTGCTTGCGCTTGCGGTCGATGCGCACGCCGACGCTGTCGCGCTTGTCGATCTCGAACTCAAGCCAGGCTCCGCGCGACGGGATGACCTTGCAGCTGTAGATGTCCTTGTCCGACGTCTTGTCGACCTGGCGATCGAAGTAGACGCCCGGCGAGCGCACGAGCTGCGACACAACGACGCGCTCGGTGCCATTGATGATGAACGTGCCCTTGGCCGTCATAAGCGGGAAGTCGCCCATGAATACGGTCTGGCTCTTGATCTCGCCGGTTGAGTTGTTGATGAACTCCGCAGTGACGAACATCGGCGCGGAGAACGTCATGTCCTTGTCCTTGCACTCCTCGGAGGAGTACTTGGGCGGCTCGAACCGGTGGTCGCGGAACGAGAGCGACATGGTGCCGGTGAAGTCCTCGATAGGACTGATCTCTTCGAAGATCTCTTCGAGGCCGGACTGCTCCGGCAGGTTCTTATGCCCCGCCTTCTTTTCCGCATCCAGCCGGGCACGCCAGCGCTCGTTGCCAAGCAGCCAGTCGAACGACTCGGTTTGCAGGGCAAGGAGGCTGGGCACTTCTAGGGGCTCGGTGATGCGAGCGAAGGAAACACGACGGGGACCAAGGGCGGTAGCTGAGGCGCTGCGCGAGGCTGCCAACAGGGGTCCTTCCGAGCTTGTGGCGGACGGTGCACCGCGCGCACGCAAAACGCCCTGCGGCTACGCCGCGAGGGGTTTAGGAAGCCGAGGACGAGTTAGTGCAGCGCAAATTGGCAGTGTAGCCGAAGGGCACACCGCTGGTCAACTGTACGTCACTATGAGGTTCACGGTTGCATTGGAGCATCGCTCGTTCGAAGCGATACGTCAAGTCCTGGATGGCTTGTGTCGCAACCCTTCTCTATGTGACGAACATCACACCGCCCCGGCCGTTTCGGTTTCGAAGCAGCTGGGTAGGGCTAGTTGTTCAGCGGTCAGCGAGGCTTCGAGCCTCACTGCCATAGCGTTCAAACGTCCCGTCGGGTCCGAAAAATTCCCGGCTACCGGGCAGTGCGCTCGCTGGTCGCCGGCGCGGGTGGTGCGCGACGGCCCGCTGCGCCGCAGGCGCGGGTGGTGCGCGACGGCCCGCTGCCACCGCAGGCGCGGGACAGCGGGCCTTTGAGGTTGCAGCCTCTGATGCCGTGCTTACTTGACGGTCACGGTGGCGCCGGCGCCCTCGAGCTGAGCCTTGGCCTTGTCCGCGGTCTCCTTGTTGACGCGCTCAAGCAGCGGCTTGGGCGCACCGTCCACGAGGTCCTTCGCCTCCTTGAGCCCGAGGCTCGTCAGCGTCCGGACCTCCTTGATGACCTGGATCTTCTTGTCGCCAGCGGCCTCGAGGATGACGTCGAACTCGTCCTTCTCCTCGGCCTCTTCGGCGACGGCGCCCGCGCCACCGCCTGGAGCGGCGGCCGCGACGGCCACCGGCGCGGCAGCCTTAACGTCGAAGGTCTCCTCGAACTGCTTCACGAACTCGGAGAGCTCGATCAGCGTCATCTCCTTGAAGGCCTCGAGCAGGTCGCCAGAGCTGAGCTTTGCCATTGTGGTGCTTCCTCTTCCGTTCAGTTTGTTCCGCTTATCGCCGGTGGCTGCATGCACAGCCCCGGCCGATCTGGTCACGTCACGCTGGGGTGACTGGTTAGCTCTCCGCGCTGTCCGCGGTGGTATCGGCTGCAGCCTCAGTCGCTTCCGGGGCCGATCCATCGGGCTCCGGGCTCACGACGGCGGGTACTCCGGCTCCGCCGTTGCCTTCCGCCTTCTTCTGCTCCAGCGCCGCGAGCAGCCGGGCCATCTGGACCGGCAGCGCCGCGAAGGTGCCCGCCGCGTTCGACAGGGACGCCTTCATCGCGCCGGCCAGCTTGGCGAGCAGTACCTCGCGCGACTCCAAGTCCGCCAGCCTGACGATCTCGGCCGGTGTCAGTGGCTTGCCGTCTAGGACGCCGCCCTTGATGACGAGCAGCGGGTTTGCCCGGGCGAAGTCCCGTAGACCCTTGGCGGCCTCCACGACGTCGCCTTGCACGAACGCAATAGCTGACGGTCCAGTGAGCAGGCTGGTCAACTCGGGCGTAACGCCCGCCTCGTTGGCGGCGATCTTGGTGATTGTGTTTTTGACGACCGAATATGTCGCGTTGCCGCCCAGCGACTTGCGCAGCTCGCCAAGTTGAGACACCGATAGGCCGCGGTACTCGGTCAGTACCGCGCCTGCGGAGCTCTGGAAGCGCTCGGTCAGCTCCGCGACCGCGGCCGCCTTATCTGCCCTCGCCACGGGCCTCCCTTCTCGATCCGCGCTCGTCGGTCACGCGACGGGCCCGGGTATGTAAGGCGTCGGCTGCGCCCTTACAAGGCCCGTAGATATGCGAACGCCCCGTACGCAAGCGCACGGGGCAAGTCCTGGGCAGCCGTGGCATGGAACCACGTACAGGATCGAGCTCGGTCGCCTGCGTGGGCCGCTCGCAAATTGCGGGCCTTCGGTTATCGCGCTCGGCGCGCGACAACAGCCGACGGTCTTTGGCAGCTTCTAGGGTACGGGCAGGCGCTCGGCCAGCCAAATCGGGCCCCTGACCCGGCCGGGCCTACGAACCGACCGATCAGCGTGCTCAGAAATCTATGGACTTCACGCAGGCGATCTTGCGCCGGAACGTGTGCGCCAGAGGTACAGGATTCGGCAAGATTCTGGACCTGCGCCACACACGTCCACATGCACGCGATCTTGGCTTCGGGCAATAAGCGCTAATCAGGCATTGCGCCCCATGGTGCGGGGACTCGCAGCAGCCGCCGCGACCCGCGAACGACGTCGCTGGGCTCTGCTGCTGCTCTTAGCGACAGTAGGCGCGCAACCACGTCGTTAGAGCGGCCGACCTCGCGCCGACGCGCCGACGTCTCAGACAGCTGCTGGCTGCTCGCCAAGCTCTTCGGTCAGGCCCCGCGTCAAGCCGGGATCGACCTGGATGCCAGGACCCATGGTCGTGGTGATCGCGATCTTCTTGACGTACCTGCCCTTGGCCGCGGCCGGCTTGAGCCTGATGACCTCGTCGAGCGCGGCCGCGTAGTTCTCGACCAGCGCCAGGTCGGTGAACGACGACTTGCCGATGATCAAGTGCAGGTTGCTGTTCTTGTCAACCCGGAACTCGATCTTGCCGCCCTTGATGTCGGTCACCGCCTTGCCGACGTCCATGGTGACGGTGCCCGTCTTCGGGTTCGGCATCAGGCTCCGCGGACCGAGGACGCGGCCGAGACGACCAACCTTGCCCATCAGGTCCGGCGTGGCCACAACGGCGTCGAAGTCGAGGAAGCCGCCCTGGACGCGCTCGATCAGCTCGTCAGCCCCGACGTAGTCGGCGCCTGCCGCGCGGGCCTCCTCGGCTCGCTCGCCGGTCGCGAACACCAGCACTCGAGCGGTCTTGCCCGTGCCATTCGGGAGGTTCACCGTGCCGCGGACCATCTGGTCGGCCTTGCGGGGGTCGACTCCGAGCCGGAACGAGACCTCGACCGTGGAATCGAACTTGGTGGTGGACGTGTTCTTGGCCAGGGCTACCGCCTCGGCCGGCGTGTACAGCCGGCTGGCGTCGACGTTCTCGAGCGCCTTCCGGTATGCCTTGCTGCGCTTCATGCTCTGCTCCTGCAATCACTCGGAGTTCGTGGTCAGCGGGCCAGCGCGCGGCCCTGCCACAGCTCGCACCGACTTGGCGCGGGCGTATTCACTTATCAGCACGGGAACGGGGTCCGCCCATTCCGCAGTCGCCCGCACCGACGGGCGATCTGGATCTAGCCCTCGACCTTGATGCCCATCGACCGGGCGGTGCCGGCGATGATCTTCTCGGCCGCCTCGATGGTGGTCGCGTTCAGGTCGGGCATCTTCACCTGCGCGATCTCCCTGACCTGAGCCTGGGTCATGGAGCCCACCTTCGTCTTGTGCGGCTCGCCGCTGCCCTTCTGCACGCCCGCAGCCTTCTTGATCAGCTCGGGGGCGGGCGGGGTCTTGGTGATGAAGGTGAACGACCTGTCCTCGTAGATCGTGATCTCCACCGGGATGACATTGCCGCGCTGGGTGTCGGTCGCAGCGTTGTACTGCTTGACGAAGTCCATGATGTTGACGCCGTGCGGACCCAGCGCGGTGCCGACCGGCGGGGCGGGGGTGGCAGCGCCCGCGTTCAGCTGCACCTTGACGATCGCAGCGATCTTCTTCTTCCTCGGAGCCATCTCTGGGTCCTTACCTCACTGTCCGTCTAGTCGATCTTGATAGTCGATGTGAACGTCGATCCTGGCCTAGATCTTGCTGACCTGATCGAACGAAAGCTCAACGGGCGTCTCCCGGCCGAAGATCGAGACCAGCACCTTGAGCTTCTGGGTATCGGCGTTGATCTCGTTGACCGTCGCTGGCAGTGTCGCAAACGGCCCGTCCATGACGGTAACCGACTGCCCGATCTCGAAGTCGACGGCCGCGACCTGGCGCGGCCTGCTGAGCCGTCTCCGCGACCTTCTCTTCCGGCACCGGCGCGAGCAGCTTGGCGACCTCTTCGAGGCTCAGCGGCGACGGTCGACTCGACAGGCCGACAAAGCCCGTGACACCAGGAGTGTTCCGGACCGCGGCCCAAGACTCGTCGGTCAAGTCCATCCGAACCAGGATGTAGCCGGGCAGCACCTTCTCCTGCACCTGCTGCCGCTTGCCGGACTTGATCTCCATCACCTCGTGGGTGGGGACCTCAATCTGGAAGATGAAGTCCTCCATGTTCAGCGACTGGGTGCGGCTTTCCAGGTTGGTGCGTACGCGATTCTCGTAGCCCGCATAGGAGTGGACGACGTACCAGTCACCGGGCAGCATGCGCAGCTCGGCCTTGAACTCCTGGATCGGGTCAGCTTCCTCGGCCGGCTCGGCTTCCCCGTCGACCGCGGCGGCCGGGGCGATGCTGGCAGCCACAAGGTCGGCCGCACCGCCTGACTCTCCGTCAGTCGGGTCACCGCCGGACGGCTCATTGACTGCCGACAGGTCGCCCGTCGGATCGCCTAGCGGCAGTTCGGACTCGGACACGATTCTCTTTCTCCCCTGCTTTTGCCGGGACCTGCGCACCGCCCTGTGTGCGGCGGCGCAGGCCGGAGCCCTCTCGATCATGCTGCCACGCTCGGTAGGCGGCCGGACACCCAGCCGTCAATCCTCAGCCGAAGAGGGCGAACACCAACCTGGTAAACCCGTAGTCGAGGCTGGTCACGATGCCAACCATGATCAGGATGAAGACGAGCGCGACCGTGGTGTAAGTCACGAGCTCCTTGCGGGTGGGCCAGACAACCTTGCGAAGCTCGTCGCGCACCTGAGTGACGAACTGGCTCGGAGTAGTCCGGTCTGACTTCGCCGGGCGGTTGGGCTTCGCGGCCCTGTCGGGGGCCGGTCCACGTGTCTGAGTCGCCATGTCCTCACCTGAGCAAACGGTCTAGCTGTCGGCTGGCGCCGCCATATGCCCGTGCACGCACAGGCCGTACTCGCAGGGCAGGAGGGACTCGAACCCCCAACCGCCGGTTTTGGAGACCGGAACTCTAGCCAATTGAGCTACTGCCCTGTGACGACTCGCGCGGGCATGCACGGGCCACTGGTGGACACCACCAGATGCAGAAGTGTACGTGGCTGCGGGCCTGTCGTCGAACCGCGCAGTTGAGCCACACTCAGCGCGATTCGACCGACGACCGGAACGAGAACGCCGCCCGAGATGGAATCATAGGTGCCATGGCTGACGCACCTACGAGGATCTCCGCCCGGATTGCCGCCATCGCCGAGTCCGCCACGCTCGCCGTCGACGCGAAGGCCAAGGCGCTCAAGGCCGCGGGCCGGCCGGTCATCGGCTTCGGGGCGGGCGAACCGGACTTCCCCACCCCGGACTACATCGTCGAGGCTGCTCAGCGGGCCTGCGCGGAGCCCAGGTTCCACAAGTACACGCCGGCGGCCGGGCTGCCCGAGCTGCGCGAGGCTATCGCAACGAAGTCCGCCCGCGACTCCGGCCTGGTGGTCGCGCCGAACCAGGTCCTCGTGACCAACGGCGGCAAGCAGGCCGTCTTCCAGGCGTTCGCGACGCTGCTCGACCCGGGCGACGAGGTTTTGCTGCCGACGCCGTACTGGACGACATATCCCGAGTCGATCGCGCTGGCCGGTGGCGTCCCCGTGCTCGTCCGCACCGATGAGACCACCGGCTACCTCGTTAGCGTCGACCAGCTGGACGCGCACCGCACTGAGCGCACCAAAGTGCTGCTCTTTGTTTCCCCGTCTAACCCGACGGGTGCTGTGTATCCGCCCGAGCAAGTCGCCGAGATCGGCAGGTGGGCCGCTGAGCGCGGCATCTGGGTCGTCACCGACGAGATCTACGAGCACCTGGTGTACGGCGATGCGCGTTTCGTGTCCATGCCCGTCGTCGCGCCGGAGATCGCGGACCGCTGCGTCGTTCTGAACGGCGTCGCGAAGACGTACGCGATGACCGGCTGGCGGGTCGGGTGGATGGCCGGGCCAGCCGACGTCATCGGCGCTGCGACCAACCTCCAGTCGCACGCAACGTCCAACGTCTGCAACGTCGCGCAGGCGGCGGCCCTGACGGCCGTGTCCGGCGACTTGTCCGCGGTCGCACGGATGCGGTCGGCGTTCGACCGGCGGCGACAGGTCATGACGTCGATGCTCAACGACGTTCCCGGGGTCGTGTGCCCGCTGCCCGAGGGTGCCTTCTACTGCTATCCGTCGGTCAAGGGCGTGCTCGGCAAGCAGATCGCCGGGCAGCGACCGGCGACGTCTGGTCAGCTGGCCGAGCTGCTGCTGGACGAAGCTGACGTTGCAGTTGTTCCGGGCGAGGCGTTCGGGACTGGTGGCTACTTCCGAATGTCCTGCGCCCTCGGCGACGCCGACCTCGAGGAGGGCGTGTCCCGGCTGGCCAAGCTGCTCAGCACCGCACGCTGAGGGCAGCCGGCGCGGTCGGTCGAGGCGGGCCTGTTAACGAGTGCCTGCTGGCAGACTTGGCTGATGCCACGGCACATAGCCGCGCTGCCGAAGGCGCACCTGCACCTCCACTTCACCGGGTCCATGCGGCACGCAACGCTGGTGGAGCTCGCCGCTGAGCACCGCGTGCACCTACCGGACTCCCTGGTGCAGGAGTGGCCGCCCCGGCTCAGCGCGGCGGACGAGCGCGGCTGGTTCAGGTTTCAGCGGCTGTACGACATCGCCAGGTCGGTGATCCGCACGCCGGCCAGCGTGCGGCGGCTCATCGCTGAGGCGGCCGAGGATGAGCGGGCGGACGGTTCGGGCTGGCTGGAGCTCCAGATCGATCCGTCCGGCTACGCGCACCGGTTCGGCGGCCTGACGCCAACGCTTGAGCTCGTCCTCGAATCCGCGGCGGCCGCTGCGGCCGCCACCGGCGTGGGCATCGGCATCGTCGTAGCGGCCAACCGCACCAAGCATCCGCTTGAGGCGCGCACGCTCGCCCGCCTGGCTGCGGCGTACGCAGGGAATGGCGTGGTGGGCTTCGGTCTCAGCAGTGATGAGCGGCGCGGCGCCATCGCCGACTTCATTCCTGCCTTCCGGATAGCGGGCCGGGCAGACCTGCTGCTGGTCCCGCACGGCGGCGAGCTTGCTGGGCCCGATAGCGTCCGGGCCTGCGTCGACGACCTGCACGCTCACCGGATCGGGCACGGTGTGTCGGCCGCAGCCGACCCCGTCCTGCTGCGGCGTCTGGCGGATAGCGAGACGACGCTGGAGGTCTGCCCGACGTCGAATGTCGCACTCGGGGTCGCGGCCTCGGCCCACGACGTGCCTCTCAGGACGCTGCTCGACGCCGGTGTCGCAGTCGCTCTGGGAGCCGACGACCCGCTGCTGTTTGGCCCTCGGCTGGCGGCACAGTACGAGCTGGGGCGCCAGGTCCACGGTCTCGCCGACGCCACTCTCGCCGAGCTGGCCCGGATGTCGGTCACCGGATCGGCCGCGCCGCCGCTGGTCCAGAAAGCGCTGATGGCGGGCATCGACGCCTGGCTCGCCGGCCCGGCGGACTAAGCGGCGGGCTTACAGCTGGACGCCTACCAGCGTCGGCTCGTTGACCAGCTCGATCCCGAACTCAGCCCGCACGCCGTCGCGAATCTCGCTTGCTAGCCGCATCAGGCTCGTCGTATCGGCGCCCTCAGGATTTGTCAGCGCGAGCGTGTGCTTGGTGGAGATGCGCGCACCGTGCGGGTCGCTGGGCAGCCGGAATCCCCGTGCGAAGCCCGACTTCTCGATGAGCCACGCCGCGGAGAGCTTCACCCGCCCATCGGATTCTGGCCAGTGCGGCATGGCCACCTCGGCTACCGCGGGCGACCCCTCGGCGCGCGACACACGGCCGCTCACGCCGCCGACCGAGTCGGCCTCGAGGCGAGCGGCTATGTCCGCATACTGGGCCGCAGTCACGATCGGGTTCGTGAAGAACGAGCCTGCGCTCCGGGTATCGGGATCGTCCTCGTCAAGCAGCATGCCCTTGCGACGGCGGAGGTCGAGGACCGCAGCGCGGGCGTCCGCGAGCGGCACCCGGCCACCGTCGGCCACGCCGAGCACGCGGCTCAGCTCGCCGTAGCGGACCGGGCCGGAAAGCGGACTGGTCGCGAGTCGGAACGTAACGTCGAGCACCACATATCTGCCCGTCGCCGCGGCTGGGTTCATTGCGGCACCCCGCGGGCCCCGCCCGGACCCGGCGGCCGCGCTCGCCTGGCGCTTGAACATGCTGGTCCGGTAGCCAAATTGGCAGTCGGCCGGCGTCAGGAGGGTCACCCGGTCGGCAAGCCGGTCATATGCGCGCACCCTCGTAATGGTCTGCGCGACTTCCTGCCCGTAGGCGCCGACGTTCTGGATGGGCGTGGCCCCCGCCCGGCCAGGTATTCCGGACAGGCACTCGACGCCGGACAGCCCAGCAGCAACACACTGCTGGACGAGCTCGTCCCAGTCCTGGCCAGCCGCCGCCGTCACGTCGACGCCGTCCGGTCCTCGGCCGAAATCCACGCCCGCGCAAGCGGCGAGCACCACTGTGCCCGGGAAGCCTTCGTCGGCCACCACAAGGTTGCTGCCGCCGCCAAGCACCAGCACCGGCTCCGGCTCGGCGTCGGCTTTACGGACCGCCTCGATGAGGTCATCCTCCGAGCCCGCTTCGACGAAGCTGGCCGCGGGGCCGCCCAGGCGCAGCGTCGTGTAGTCGGCGAGGCGGGCCCGCTCGGTGGCTTTCACGCCTGCAAGCATGCCGCACTCGCGAGGGTGAACAAGGCACTAGGGAGCGGCCGGAACCGCTGGCTCCGACCGCTCCCCACGTTGGGCTGTCCCGAACTATCGGCTGTCAGGCGAGCGCCGCTACCAGGGTCAGATCGGCTTCTGCCGTTTCGGCCAGCTCGTCGTCAGCGGATACCACAGGCTCTGCGCGGGCTCGCAGGCACCGCTCGTAGGCGGCCGCCGTCTCCTGCCCAATCCTGTCGTCCGAGTACCGAGAACGGGCGCGATCTGCGGCGGCGATGCCGTATGCCTGAAGCAGCGCGGGCCTGGAGAGCAGTGAGCGGACACCGTGCGCCAGCATTGCCGGATGCTCGGGCGCGACGAGCAACCCAGTGATGCCGTCGATCACGGCGTCGACGTGGGCGCCGACTGCCGATACGACCGTCGGCGTCCCGCACGCCATCGCCTGGATCGCCGCCGTGCCCTCGGGCTCGTAAGGCGAGGCGCTGACCATGAGGTCGGCGGACCTGAGCCACGCTGGAAGCGCCGTCTGCTCGAGGTCACCGGCGAAAGTGATCCGGCTGCGCACCCCGATTGCCGACGCTAGCTGAGCCAGCTCGCGGAACGGGCCGGTCCTCGGCATGTGCCTGGCGTCGGGACCACCGACGATGACCAGTTCGGCATCGGGCAACTGAGCCATGGCCCGAAGGACCGATTCAAGGCCCCTTGTCGTCCCGTCGACTGCGAACGCGATGAGCCGCGGGCGGCTCCCGCGCTCGGCGCGTTCGCCGTCCGGCGTGAACAGGTCGGTGTCGATGCCGCACGGGACGATCCGCACCGCCGACTTCGGCACGGCGAGTCTGGCCAGCTCCGCCGCTTCGGCGCCAGAGCGGGCCAGCACCGCCGCGACGGATCGGCCGATCGTCGCCTCGAGCTTGATCCGGCTGGCGGCAACATCCGCACCCGAGAGTTGGCGTCGCTCGGCCGAGCCAAGCGACTCGAACGTCTGGAGGACCGGTACGTCGAGATCGCGGGTTGCGCCGAGGGCAGCCAGCCCGGCCGTCCAGGAGAAGGCGTGCACGACATCTGGTCGCCGCACCCGCCAGTGCTCGGCGAGCTTGCCGGCGAACTCGGGCAGATACCTGGCGCCGTGCTCCGCGGACAACGACCGGGCCGGACCAGCCGTGATGTGCTCGGCTACGGCACCGTTACCAAGAATGGCAGTACGCGGGCACCCGGAATTGTCGCGGCGGGTGTACAAAGTGACGCGGTGGCCATTCGCCGCGAGGGAGCGTGCGAGCGCGGACGCCTGTCCCGGCTGTCCGCCGGAGCGGTCGGCCGGCCGCAGCGAGCTGTGCGCTGCGATGAGGGCGACTCTCATGAGGTGCCTCCTGGTGAGGGTGCAACGCAGCGCCACAGCGCAATCACCAAAGGGGCCAGACGTTAGGAAAGGCACACCCTCGGGGTGCACTGTGATCACCGTGCAGGACACCAGCGCCGGGTGACCGGCGCCGATCGCCTACCGCGTTGCAGCGGGATCAGTGCTAGCGCCATGAATGGCGCGAGGGCGTGCCTTCGTCGTAGACACCGCTAGACCATTTAATGCCCAGAGCCAGTCGAGGACAAACCTTCTAGTTGTCCGCGCAGGAACGACAGCGCTTCGGTCAGCAGCCTGGATACGTGCATCTGGGAGATGCCGAGATGCGCGCCAATCTCGGCCTGAGTCATGTTGCCGTAGAACCGCATCAGCAGGAGCTGCTGCTCGCGGACGGGCAGTTCGTGCCAGTGCGACCAGACGGCCTGCATGTCGATCACGTGGTCAAGCTGCGGATCCTCCGCGCCGAGCAGGTCCCCGAGGCTCGCCGAGCCGTCCTTGTCGTGACCGGAGAGTCCAGCGACGCTACCTGGAATGCCAGGTCTGCCTGCCGGGCAGCGCGCACGTCGTCGACGCTGATGTTGAGGTGCTGTGCGAGTTCGGCGTCAGACGGTAGGCGGCCGAGCTCGTTGGTCAGCTCCGCGGCCGTCGTCCGCAGCTCGAGCCGCAGTTCCTGTAGCGACCGCTTCACGTGCACCTGCCAGCGCTTATCGCGGAAGTGACGCTTGATCTCGCCGCTCACGCACGGCTGGGCGTAGCCAGCCAGGCTGGCGCCGAGGCTTGGGTCAAAGTTATTGATCGCCTTCAGCAGACCTACGTAACCGACCTGCATGAGTTCCTCTTGCGGCTCGGTGCTGTTCCTGTATCGCAGTACACACGACCGAACGAGCGGCCGGTACCGGGTGACGAGCACCTCGCAGGCGGCGTCGCGCAAGCTATCGCCGCGCGGCCGGGACTGCACCATCGCTAGCAGTTCAGCGTCATCGAGTTCCTCGAGATCTGCCGTCCGCGTCGTCGCTAAGGTTGCCGTCACTGACGTTGTCGCTGACGTAATCATCGTCCACATCTCCACTCGTGCGGTCGGGGGGTGTTTCCCGCACACGATGTGTCGTGCCCTCTGTCTGGGGCTCAAACATCCGAATGCAAATGACTGGCCCGCCGCGGCCGCGCTGCGCCGCCGCAGCCCTGCCAGATGGCGTCGCCAGACGGCGCCGCTAGACTGCCGCGCAGGCGGCGGAACCGGGCCGTTGCGTCGCCGATGAATAGGGCAAGCGAAGGCAATAAGCGGTTATGAACTTCACAATGCTTGCGCGCTAGGGGCACTTCTCAGCGCCAGGTCGGCGTTAGCTGGTGAGTCGGGGCGGATGTCCCGTAACTCCGGGGGCAACCGAATAATGCTAGAGCCGCAGAGTGATGTACTTTTTGTCCTGCTGATTCTAATATTCGGCGGGCTAATATTCTGGCTGGTGCGGACCCGCGCGCATTGTCGTGCGGGTCGTTTCGGCGTGCGTGGCGTTCGTCATCGCCATGGGGTTCGGCGTTTTGTCGGTCAATAAGTACTACGGCTACTACCAGACGTGGGGATCGGCGGTCGCTGACCTGTCCAATCAGGGCTCGTACTCCGGGCCCCAGATCGCTTCCCGCAATCTGCTGGTCGGCAACCGGAGCCTGGCCTTTGACCAGCGCACGGTGTATACGAGGCTGGCCCTCCAGCAGGGCTACACGCTGAGCCTCACCGTGCCAGGAAAGCTGAGCCACATCTCGAGGACGGTGTTCGTCTACCTGCCGCCCGCATATTTCGAGAAGCAGTACGCGCACTACCGGTTCCCGGTCATCGAGCTAATCCACGGACAGCCAGGCGAGCCGCAAGACTGGATCAATGTGGTGGGAATTCAGGTGACGCTGAATTACCTGATCAAACACGGTGAGGCAAGGCCCGCCGTGCTCGTCATGCCAGACGCAAACGGTGGCAATGGAATATCTCTGCAGTGCCTGAACCAAGCAGGCGGCCCGCAAGACCTGACATACCTGGCGCAGGACTTGCCCGATCAGATCTCGCACTTGCTGCGCGTGCAGGCCCCCGGTCCAGGCTGGGGTGTCGCTGGCTTCTCGGAGGGCGGCTACTGCGCGGTCAACATGGCGTTGCGATACCGGTACCGGTACGGCTTTGCCGCGTCGATGAGCGGTTACTTCGTCCCCGAGCGAAACAAGCTGACCAACCCGAACCGGCTCGTCGACCCCTTCGGCGGTAACCAGCAGCTCCAGGTTCAGAACACGCCCACAGACGAGGTGCGGGCGCTGTCAGCCGGCGCTCACACACCCATGTTCTGGCTCGGCGCCGGCCAGGGTGATCCAGCCGACGTCAGCAGCGCCGAGTACTTCGCACAGCTGCTGCAACTCCATCAGGCCAGCGTGCCGGTAGACATTACGCCAGGCGGCGGGCACACGATGGGGACCTGGCACGCAGAGGTACCACCAATGCTGATGTGGATGACCAAGGGCCTCGCCGCAGCCGTGGTCAACGATAAGCGCATCGCGGCGCTCCAGGCGATTGCGGCGGCACGCAAGCACTCGGTGGGCAAGGGCCAGAGCCACACTGTCGGTCATCAGGCCGCAGGCAAATCCGCCCCGAGCCCGTCGGCCAAGCCTTAGTTGACCTCGGGCCCGATTGCGGACTTCTCGGGCTGAGTACAAACTTCCGCAGTGTTTAGACGGGTACGCGCGGGTAGCTTGCTCGCCGCCAGACACGCCGGCTCCCCCGGCACTCCGCCCGGGCATCAGCCCGAGGCGAACTGGCCCAGGGCGATCATGGCGATCGCGGTGGTACCCGGAGGGATAGATGCGGATCATCGGGATACTGCTAGCTGTCTGGCTTGTCATTGGCTTGCTCGCCGGCTTGCAGCGGCATTACTACACCGGAACGGTCAGCTGCGCGAAGGCCGGCACGGTCGTGGCCACGATCGCCGCCGGACCACTGAACTATGTAGGCGCCAACCCGACCATCCGCTGCCGCGTCCCGCAGCCGAGTCAGTGACGTCGCGCTGATCCAGGCTGGCGGCGGTTGCCAGCAAGCACCCGGATGACGCCCGGACCTGGTACGTTTTAGCCCCCGACTGGCACGTCACCACCGGACCATTCGTTCAACACTTGCCCTGTTACGTATCGAGCCTTGGCTGCAGAGCGCATGCGGTTGTAGTGCTTGTGGCTGGCGGCACGTACTGTATTGCCGGTGACGCCGTTGTGACCTACGAGATCATTGAGCCCGGGCCGTGAGCTGGTTCTACGTCGGTGCAACCCTGGTTGCGGCGATGCTCATCGGGTTCGGGTTCGTGCTCCAGCAGCACGCGGCCATGCAGGTGCGGACTGCGGAGTTCCTCCGCCCGGGGCTGATCGCCAAGCTAGTCCGCAACCGCCGCTGGCTAGGTGGCATCGCGGCGCTGGCCACCGGGGACCTGCTCGGCGCCTGGGCGCTGGGCCACCTCACGCTGTCGATCACCGAGCCCCTGCTGACGACCAATTTGATCTTCGCGCTGTTGCTGGCCGTGCCGCTGAGCGGCCAGGCGCTACGCCGGACGGAGATAGTCGGCGCGCTCCTGCTCACTGCTGGTGTCGGAGCCCTGTCGGCGACGAGGTCGGTGAAGGCGGCTGGCGAGTCGTTTGGATCGGTTTCGCACTGGCCCGTTGCCGGCGTAATCGCGCTTATCGCTGCCATTCTGGTCTATATCGGTCGCCGCCGATCAGGTACCGTGCGCGCCACTCTGACAGGCGCTGCGAGCGGGCTCGTCTTCGGTATCGCCGACGCGCTGACCCGGACGAGCGTGCAAACGCTTGACGGACGCAGCCCCGCGCATCTGCTCATGACGTGGCCGGGCTATCTCACGGTGGCCACTAGCGTCGTCGGACTATGGCTAATGCAGAACGCCTTCAATGCCGCGCCGTTGCACGCCTCGCTTCCGGCCGTCACCGCTACTGAACCGCTAGCCGGCATCGTGCTCGGCGTCGTGGTCTTCGGCGACGTCGTCCACGTGTCCCCGTGGCTGCTCGCTGCTCAGGCCGCGGGTCTCGCTGCCGTTATCGGCGGCGCCGTTCTTGTCGCCAGGGCCCCCGTGTTCAGCGAACTGAACCTGCGCCAGCTGCCGCAAGCTGCCCTGGAGCGGCTCCCGCACCCTGGGCTCCACCCCGGCCAGCACTCGCTCGGCAGCCGCGGCCCCGGCCGTGATCCCGGTGACCCCGGCGACGAAGGGCCGGGCGATCGATCGGGCCAGCGGCTACTCGCGGGTGGCGTGCCTCCGCTAGCCGGGGGCTCGCCGGCCGACGGTGCGCTGGCGACCAACCGTTCCGCGCCGACTGACAACTCGACATCGGCCGGCAGCCAGCCTCTGGTGTCCGGCGGGCATCAGTCTGAGGGAAACTCGTGAGGGAGCTCATGACAGGCACAACTGCGTGGCCGGGGGTTAGCTATCCGCTCGGCGCAACGTACGACGGAGTAGGCACCAACTTCGCGCTGTACTCGGAGGCCGCGCACCGAGTCGAGCTGTGCCTGTTCGACGTCGCCGGGCCAGCCGCATCTCCCGGCGCCACAACCGAGGATCGCGTGGCCCTAACCGAGGTCGACGGCTACATATGGCACGGCTACCTGCACGGCGTGGGACCCGGTCAGCGCTACGGCTTCCGCGTGTACGGCGACTACGACCCGCCCGCGGGGCAGCGCTGCAATGATGCCAAGCTCCTGCTCGACCCGTATGCGAAGGCGATCGAGGGCGATGTCGAGTGGGGCCAGCCGGTGTTCGGCTACAAATTCGGCCAGGACGACGAGGCTGATCATTCCGACTCGGCGCTCTTCGTGCCGCGCTGCGTCGTCGCGAATCCGTACTTCGACTGGGGCAACGATCGGCAGCCGCGGACTCCGTATCACCAGAGCGTCATCTACGAAGCCCACGTTCGCGGCCTCACGATGCGGCATCCAGCCGTGCCGCCAGATCAGCGAGGGACGTACGCGGGCCTCGCCCACCCAGCCGTCATCGAGCACCTGCTTGACCTCGGTGTCACCGCCGTCGAACTCATGCCCGTCCATCAGTTCGTCAGCTATGGCTTCCTGGCCGAACGCGGCTTGTCCAACTACTGGGGCTACAACACCATCGGCTTCTTTGCCCCCCACAACGCTTACTCATCGGCGGGCCAGGTGGGCGGGCAGGTGCCCGAGTTCAAGTCCATGGTGCGAGCACTGCACGAGGCTGGCCTCGAAGTCATACTCGACGTCGTCTACAACCACACGGCCGAGGGCAACCAGCTCGGCCCGACACTGTCATTCCGCGGCATCGACAACGCCAACTATTACCGGCTGACCAAGCGGCCCGATCGCAGCCACTACTTCGACACCACCGGAACCGGCAACAGCCTGCTGATGAGCAGCCCGCATGTGCTCCAGCTGATCATGGATTCACTGCGGTACTGGGTCCTTGAGATGCACGTCGACGGGTTCCGTTTCGACCTGGCCTCGGCGCTCGCAAGGCAGTTCCACGAAGTGGACCGGCTCTCTGCGTTCTTCGACCTCGTGCAGCAGGATCCCGTGGTGTCGCAAGCCAAGCTCATCGCCGAGCCCTGGGATGTCGGCGACGGTGGTTACCAGGTCGGGAACTTCCCGCCGCTGTGGACCGAGTGGAACGGCAAGTACCGCGATTCGGTTCGCGACTTCTGGCGGGGTGAGCCAGCGTCGCTGCCGGAGTTCGCTTCGCGCCTGACCGGCTCGGCGGATCTGTACGCCAGCGACAACCGGCACCCCGTAGCGTCCGTCAACTTTGTGACCTGCCACGACGGCTTCACGCTGGCCGACCTCGTGAGCTACGACCACAAGCACAATGAGGCCAACGGCGAGCGCAACGCCGACGGAACAGACGACAACCGATCCTGGAACTGCGGCGTCGAGGGCCAGACGGACGATCCCGCCGTGCTCGCCCTGCGCGCGCGGCAGGAGCGCAACTTCCTGGCGACACTGCTGTTGTCCCAGGGCGTCCCGATGATGCTGGCCGGCGACGAATTCGGGCGCACGCAGGGCGGCAACAACAACGCCTACTGCCAGGACAACGACACGTCCTGGGTGCACTGGCCCGCCGAGCCATCCGGGGCGTCCGGGACTGAGATCGATAGGCTGGGAACGGGGTCGTCGCTGCATTCCTTCGTTCGCACGCTGATCCGGCTAAGGGCGAAACACCCCGTCTTCAGACGACGCCGATTCTTCACCGGCGAGGTCGGCCGCAGCCGGCCAGATCATCTCGGGGACATTCGCTGGCTTACACCGGCTGCGGACGAGATGACCGACGGCGACTGGACCGCCGGGTTCGCGAAATCACTGACCGTGTTCCTCAACGGTGACGCGATCAGTGAGCCGGATCAGCGCGGCCAGCGGATCACCGACGAATCGTTCCTGCTGATGTTCAACGCGGCCGAGCACGACGTCGACTTCACCATCCCGGCGGCGGATTTCGGCGAGCAATGGCTGAGCGTGATCGATACCGCCGATCCGCACCCGGGTCCCGGCGACGGGATATCCGTCAAGCCTGGCGACGCGCTGACCCTGACCAGCCGGTCTGTGCGGGTGCTGCGCCGAGCCTGACGACTTACTTGCTGACCATCCCGAACGCGGCCGCAGGGGCCGGGCACCACAGGCGCGCCGGCACGGCGTTCCGCTGCCGGGCCGGGTGGCCGCAGCCATTCGACGACCGCCAGCTCAGGCCTGCGAGCACGGACAGCAGCACGATCGCGATGGCGATCTGGCTAGCGATGAGTACGAGTCGCCGCACGCGGCGGCCCCGCTGCGTCAGCCTGCCAGTTACCACCGCGACGAACGCGGTGAGGAATGGCCATGCCCGGCGTCGGGTCACCTGTTCGCGGATCGGCAGTCCTTCACTTCCGCATAGGCGCGTGAACATGGCGTACATGGCGGCGAGCTTCGGCTCAGTGCGCCTCAATCCGTCAGCCATCCCGTCGAGGACGCGCTGCTGGGCCGTCGACAAGCTCATCGTGTACTCCAAGGTGTCGTGCTTGCCTATGCGCAGCTACCCGGACCCTGCTGCCCAAACGCCGTCGAGAGTAAAGACGAGGCAAGGCAGCGTAGCTATCGCCGGTACATGTGCAGGCGGATCGTCGTTCCGAGCTCGCTCGACCGGATCTCCGCCAGGTCGCATACCTGGTTGACGAGCCACAACCCCTGACCGCCGACAAGGTCTCCCCCGGGGCGCCAGTGCCCGGCCAGCGGGTCGGTGATGTGACCGGTGTCCTCGAACTGGCAGACCACCTCCGCGTCCGTGGCCCACAGTCTGAGGACGCCACCACCGCTGGTGTGCCGGAGCGTGTTAGCAGCGACCTCGCTGGCGGCGATCACCAGATCGGTACACCGGCCAGGGGGCAGCCCGGCCTGACCGGTGACGGCGGCGACGAGTGCGCGGACCGGTCGAAGGTCGCGGTCGTAGGACAGCACCTGTGCTGTAGCGGGGGCCATCAGCGGATTGATCAGGCTCTCGGGCCATGCCGCTGGCCCGCGGTAGTCAGCGCTGGCCCATTCGATCCCGTCGACGCATAGCGTCGGATGCGTAGCGCGGGTGTCGGCAATGACAGCGGGCGGCAGTTCGGCTGCGTTGTAGGGGCATAGCGCGGTGATCTCGGCGTCGGCGAAGGCCTGGTTCAGCAGGGCCTCGTACTTGGCGCACTCCAGTAGCTCCGCGAACGACCGCGCGGCCCAGGCAGGTTCGCCCAAGTAGTGGACCCGTCGTCCTCCGTATCGATCGGCGAACGCCCGGACTGCCGGAATGAGCCGCGCTGGATTAGCCCCCAGCTCGTGCATATCGGCCACCGCAAGGTCGGGGCCAGCGGGCAGCCAGTCAGTCGGGATCTGCGCGGCGGGGACCGCGACGAACGCAGGCTCGCCAGCGCTGACAGCGGCTCGGACGAACTCTTTGACGCCGGCCAGATACTCATCCCGGGTGCGATACAGCCAGGCGATGTGGCGGAGTCGGACGTCCGTCGCCTGGTAACTCACACCCAACCCCCACGCCTCGCCAGCCGCCCGCCACTGCGGGCAGTGTCGGCGAGTCACAGGCGGCTGAGGCCCGTCAGATCCGCGCCTGGCCGTGCCCCGTGGAATCTCGCCGAGCGCGTACCTTCCCGCCGGATTACGGTATATGCAATGGGTCCGGTGGGCGCGCCCTTCTACTATGGGCACGTATTAGGTCAATGCGCGGATCACGATCCGGGGGTTGCGTGGAAGATACCGTGCTCTCCACCGAGAGCCGTGGTGACAGCATCGTCATCACGATCCACGGCGACCTGGACATCGTCACGAGCCCCAGGCTTGATGAAAGCCTCGCCAGCGCGCAGAGCACGCACCAGCGTGTGATTCTCGATCTCGCTGACGTCGACTTCCTGGACACCAGCGCCCTTGCGGTCATCGTCGGCCACTGGAAGAAACTCGAGGCGACTGGCGGGATGCTTGCACTCGCCGGGGCCAGGTACCGGTACACCAAGACGCTGTGGATCACCGGCTTGGCGGACAAGCTAACGATGTACGAGACGGTGGCTGAGGCGCTGGGCGCCCAGGCCAGGACTTGCCGATCCGACTGCCACGTAGCGGAAGGAGGCAGGTGCCGAGTTCCGATCTCGCCGATCGCACGGCCGCGTTGTTGAGCCTGGCCGCGGCCACTGAGGAAAAGTCGCTGAGCCAGCTCACCGAGCTGGCCGCTGTCCAGGTCCGAGGCTGCGCGGCCGCGAACGTGACCGTGTGGCGTGACGGCGAGCTGACGACTCAGGCCGCCAGCCACCCGGAACCGTCCTGGCTCGTCGCCGTCCAAGTCGCGGCCGGTCGTGGGCCCCTCATGGACGTGGTCGCTGATGGCCAGACAGTCGTCTGCGCCGACACCCTCATCGAGACGCGGTGGCCCGAGTTCACAACGGCGGCGCTGCGGATGGGCGTTCGCAGTAGCGCCTGCCTTGGCTATCGAGGGCACGCCACCGTCGCGCTGACGCTCCTTGGCCTGCGGCCGCGCGCCCTGGACCCCGATCGTCTCCAGGTCGCTGAGCTTCTCGTTGCCTACGGCGGCGCGCTCGTCGGTGCCGTCGCCGATTACGGCGACAGCCGGCGGGCTGCCGATCAGCTGCGAGACGCCGCGAGTTCGCGGGCGATAGTGGACCAGGCGAAGGGAATCTTGATGCATGCGCTTGGCTGCAGCGCCGACGAAGCGCTGGAACGAATGCGCGAGGTGTCGCAGCGCAGCAGCATCCGGGCCACCGAGGTTGCCAGGCGGATTATCGACGCCCACACGGGCCGGTCTGGTCGCGTCGGCACGCGACGGCCTCAGCGAGCTTGCCGACCTGGCCAACCGGACACGGCGAAGGCCAGCGTGAGCCTCCGGCAGATCGCTGCGGGCGGCTAACGATTCGCGACAGCCCATTACGCTGTCATTACGATGACCAGCGATCGCGCGGGGCGCCGGCAGCCAGCGCCTGACATGACACCGTCGCCGGACGACCTGGACGGGCTCAGGTCCAGGGCCGCGGCGCTCCGGCACGCAGCAGCGCTGCCACAGGCGCAAACTCCGGTGCTGCTGGAGGCGGCGCTAGCCGAGCTGGACGGTGCGATCGCCGCCTTGGACGACACCAACGGTACCGCCGGGCCCGGTGGTGATGGCCGCGCCCTGAGCGGGCTGCACTCTGAGCGTCGCCTTCTGCACGCTGTGTTCAGCGGCACGCCGGTGCCCATGTATGTCGTCGATCGCGAGGGGACGGTGCTTCGGGCGAACCTGGCCGCCTGTGAGCTGCTGGGCGTCGGCCCCGGCTACGCGACGGGTAAGTCGCTGGCAGCGCTTGTCGAACCGCCAGTCCGCGCGGCGCTGCGGTCGCAACTCGCGGCGGCAGACCGCACTGGCGGCGTTGTCCGCCTGCGTTGTGGCATGCTCGCCGACGCGGGCGTGGTCCCCTGCGAACTCGAGATTCGGCCGCTCGTCGTCCGGGGCGACGCTGACCGGCTGCTCGTGACCGTCAGCGCGACGGCCAAGGGCAGTGCCAGTCTGCGTGCTGGGAACGCGCAGGCCGGCGCCGGTGCCTACGGGGCGGGAATCGATGCCGACGCGGCCGTCGCGAGCGCAGCGCGCCGCTTCGACCTGCTCGCGGCCGCAGCGCGGCAGCTGCTGGCAGCCAGAACGGTCAGCGAGTCCGTCCTGCTTCAGCGGGCAGCCCGGCTGCTCAGCGGCCCGCTGGCCGCGTGGGTGGTCGTCGACGTCCGCCGACGTGGTGAGCTGCGCCGACACTACGTGGCTGAGCCCGATGATCCGGCCTCGGCGGGCCTCACGCACGCGGTTGCAGCTGCTGAACCCGGCCCTGGCTCCGTCCCGCACCGGGTCTACGAGTCCGGCCAGACAATGGTCAGCACTCATGTCGACGACGACATGGCGCTCGGTGTGCCCGACGGCGGGCCGCCGCTGCTTGCCCGCCTCTCCGGGTCGAGTGTGCTGGCGGTCCCGGTGTCCGACGAAGGCGTTCTGACCCTGATCAGGCGTGCTGACGACGGCCAGTTCAGCATGGCCGACGCCGCGCTGGTAGAAGAAATCGGCGCGCTGCTTGGGCTGGCTATCGCGTCGCGGCGCACGCTGCGCCAGCGCACGCTGCGCCAGCGAACGGACGCCGCTGAGGCACTGCGGGCCAGCCTGCTTCCGCCGGTACTCAAGACGGTGCCCGGGGTAGAGATGGCGTATGCCCACCTCGCGCCCACTCGCGGTCGAGAGGTGGGCGGCGACTTCTATGACGTCTATCCGACGCCCGGTGGCTGGGGCGTCGCCATCGGCGACGTCTGCGGGAAGGGCGAGGATGCTGCCGCCGCGACGGCGGCGGCGCGCCACGCCATCAGAGTGCTGGCGCACTCGACGGCCGACCCGGCCGACGTGCTTCGGGGCGCGAACGAGATCATGCTCGCTGAGGAATTCGGTGGCCGGTTCGTGACCGCGAATGCGGCGCACCTGAGCTGGCGAGACGAGCACTTGCGCATCGTGCTTTCGAGCGCAGGTCACCCGGCACCGGTCCTCCTCAGGCCAGACGGCCAGACCGAGCGAGTGCCCGGTGGCGGCGTCCCGCTCGGCATCTTCCCCGACCCCGAGCCCGCCACTATCGAGCTTGAGCTGTCGGACGGCGACGTGCTCTTTTGCTACACCGACGGCCTGGCTGATGCGCGCAGCCCGCAGGGGACGTATTTCGAAGATAGCCTTGCTGACAGCCTCAGCCCGCTCGCCGGGCGACCCGCTGCGGACATCGTGTCCGACATGCGAAAGGTTGTGCTCGACTTCGCCGACAACGTCCTCCACGACGACCTGACCATGCTCGTGCTACGTGTTGGGCCGGCGCCTAGCTAACCCACCCGTGCGGTCGCGCGCCCGCCTGGCCACGGTTTACGCCTAGCCGACCCGGGAAACTACAAGACCGGACCGCGATGGAGAGGATCATGCTGGCTGACGCGGCGCCAGCCGGTGCCGCGCCGCCCGGCGGACGCTCGGCAATCGTCCTTGGCGGCGGCGGCGTATTCGGCGCGACTCAGGTTGGGATGCTTCGGGCGCTCCTGGAGTCCGGCTTCACCCCGGACATGGTGATCGGAACGAGCGTCGGCGCCCTGAATGGCGCGGCCATCGCGGCGAACCCGACCACGGCCGGAGTCGACGTACTCGCTGATCTGTGGTCTTCTCTCGGCCAGACAGGGATGTTCACGGAGAACGTCCTAGCCCGAGCCGGCACGCTTGCCCGCTACCGCACTCACCTGTACTCGCCGGCACCGCTCCGCAGGCTGCTGACGAGCCACTTGCCGGCGACGTTCGCCGACCTGACGATCCCGTTCCAGTGCGTAGCGGCCAGTATCGAGCGGTCAGTGGCGCACTGGTTCAGCGCAGGAAACCTGATCGACGCCGTCATGGCCTCGTGCGCCGTGCCCGGACTGCTGCCGCCGGTTGTCATCGATGGCGAACACTTCCTCGATGGCGGACTCGTGCACTCCATCCCGGTCGGCCGCGCGCTCGCCCTCGGGGCAACAGAGATCTACGTTCTGCATGTCGGCAGGATCGAGCAGCCGCTCGCCGCGCCACGCTCGCTGTGGGACGTCTGCCTGATCTCCTTCGAGGTCGCCCGCCGGCACCGGTTCGTTGAGGAGATGGCCAGCCTCCCCCCCGACGTGCGGGTCCACGTGCTGCCGAGCGGCGAGGAAAAGATGCCGCTGGTATCCATGCGCTACCGCCACGCCAGGGCGGCTGCCGCCCGCATGCAGCGTGGTTACGAGGCAGCGACCGAGTACCTGTCCAGCCAGGCAGACACCGCATGAGGCCCCCGCCGGCGGTAGTGCGCCGCGCTGTGCTAGATCCGCGTCTGGGTGCCGCTCGCGTTGATCCTCGCGATGCGTCCTGGCCGTCGCGCGGCCGTCACCGCGCTCGTCGCGCCGCTGAGCCGCAGGCGACGACTGCCGCGGCTGTGCCTGTTCGGCGGCTTGGTACTTGTCAGTGGACGCGAGCTTGGTGCTCTGCTGCGCCGCGACCTGGCTGCGCTACCCGCTCGCCAGCCGTCGCGATCAGACGCGCTGGTCCGCGGTGCACGTGGTCCTGCTCGGCCGGGCGCTGTCTCTCGTAGTCACCGCGGCCAGGAAACTGCTCGGCTTCCGCGTCGAAGTGCAGGAGCCCCCCGACAGCCACCGCATTATTGGCAAGCCACTGCTGCTGCTCGCCAGGCACGGCGGACCCGGCGACTCGTTCGCGCTCGTGGAGCTCCTGATCTCGCGGTACCGCCGTCGGCCAGCGATCGTGCTGAAAGAGACGCTGCGCTGGGACCCCGGCCTCGATGTGGTGCTCGGACGGCTGCCGTCCTGCTTCATCGGCCGCCGCGACCGGACCAAGGCGCCGGAGCGCCTCGCCGCCCTTGCCCGGACGATGCGCAGCGACGACGCCATCCTGTTGTTTCCCGAGGGCGGCAACTGGACCCCGGTCAGGCACAGCAAGGCGATCGCCCGGTTGCTGCACGCCGGCCGGCGCCAGGCGGCGGCGGATGCCGCTGAGAACCGCAACGTCCTGCCGCCGCAGCCGACCGGCATGCTCGCCTGCCTTGCGGGACGGCCAGATCTGACGATCGCGGTAGCCGCCCACACCGGCCTCGAAGACCTCGTCAGTCCTGCCCTCATCTGGCGAGCGCTGCCCGTTGCCGCCCGTCCGATGATCGTCCGCTGGTGGTTCCAGTCAGCTCGCAGCCTGCCCCGCACGCAAGACGGCCGACGTGATTGGCTCAGGCTCCAGTGGGCACTCGTCGACTCCTGGATCGACGCGAGGAAGGCAGCCAGGGTGCGGCCTACCGCCGTCGCCGCGGTGCCAGAGCCACCGCTGGCCGGCACTGCTGCCGACGAGCACTAAACACGGGGCGCGCCAGCGTCTCGTTTGTCGGGCTACGCCCTGGGCAGGTCCTTGCAGCCCATGAACACGGCCGCGCGAATGCGATGGCCACGTTGGAGGTAACCATGGCCGTACGCTCGGCCCGCCGAAGATCAGTCCGCTCGCGTTCTGGACGTCGCCAGGCAGCTAACAGCCAGTTCATGTCCGGCCTCGCGCGCGCAGGCCTCGTGGCTCGCGGCGTGATGTACGGGCTCATTGGCATCATCGCCGTCCAGATCGCCCTCGGCGACTCGCGCCAGCAGGCAGACCGCAGCGGCGCACTCCGGCTCGTCGCCGCCACGCCCGTTGGCGAGGTGATCCTGTGGCTGCTCGTCATCGGATTCGCGGGCCTCACGCTGTGGCGCCTATCCGAGGCTGCGTTAGGCGGACCCGGATCTGACGCGAACAAGCCGAGCGCGCGGCTGCTCTGCCTCGTCAAGGCCGTGATCTACGCCGCGCTCACCTACAGCATCGCAAGGTACGCGCTCGGACTCGGGGCGCCATCATCCACGAACCAGCAATCCCAGGACCTGACGGCGGCCGCGCTCAGGCACCCGGGCGGGCAGGCGGTCGTCGCCATTGCCGGCGTCGTCATCGTAGGGGCGGGCGTGTACCTCGCTGTGGAGGCCTATCGCCGCCGGTTCTTGCGAGACATGCGGTTCCGATCCGCCTCAACCACCACGCGCAAGGTGGTGACGCGGTTGGGCCAGATTGGTGGCATCGCCCGCGGCGTCGTATTCGTAACGGTCGGCATCTTCCTGGTCGTGGCTGCTGTCGAGGCGCAGCCAGGCCAGGCCAAGGGCATCGACTCCGCCCTGCGCGCGCTGGCCCGCACGCCGTTCGGACCGTGGCTGCTCGGGCTTGTCGCGATCGGTCTGGTGCTCTTCGGCGTGTACTCCTGCTGCGAGGCACGCTGGCGGCAGGTATGAGCAGCATTCCAGCATGAAGTTGAGCGGGAGTTCATTGCCACCAGTGTGAATATTCTCGGCGCTGCGGGGCAGTAGGCGGAAACTGGCGCCGGGACCCCGCTCCCCGGCGCCACCATCACGTTCGCCGCACGACACTCGCCAGGACCACCAGATTCGGGGAATGCGCTTCGACGGCGTCCCGAAAGAGGCGCCATTCGAGATAGCGCCCATCCAGATGGCGGAGAGGTACTCAACGTGCTCGCTGCGCTCGTGCTCGCCGGAATCGTCGCCGCTCCTGTCGGCACAGCCGCGCTGCTTGTCCAGTCGCGCCGACGGGCTCGCACGTCCGGCGCGTGGCCGACGATCCGCCGGCTCGGATTCGCGATCTGCGGAACCGCCGTGCTGGCCGCGGCCGTCGTCGGCGCACTTCGGCTGCTCGGTGACTCAGAGCACCTTGCCGTAGACGGAGCCACTGGCGTAATCGTCGCCAGCCTCGTGTGGCTGCCGGTGACGAGGCGCTGGAACGCGCGCGGGCACCTGTGCTGGTCGTCGACGATCTTCCTGTTCGCCGTGTACCTGGCGTTCGTACTCAGATGGACGTTCGACAGCCACCTAGGATTTGCCGGCACCGCGGGCGGCCTCTTGCTCTGGCTATTCGAGCTGTTCGCTGCCATCCTCGGCTGCGCGTATCTCTGGGAGATCTGCGACGCGCTCGGCTCTGAGCACTGGCGCCGGCGCTTGAACCGGCCGGAACCGGGTCGCGTGGCCGACAGCGAGCTGCCCTTCGTCAGCCTGCACGTGCCTGCCCATAATGAACCGCCGGACATGGTGATGGACACGCTCCGGTCGCTGGCACGCCTGGACTACCCGAGCTACGAGATCGTCGTGATCGATGACAACACCGACGACGAGGCGCTGTGGCGTCCGGTTGAGGCCTGGTGCCGCCGGCACGGGGCGAAGTTCGCGCACCTGGAGAACTGGCCCGGCTACAAATCCGGCGCGCTCAACTACGCGTTGCGGGAGCTGACAGATCCACGGGCCGAGATCATCGGCGTGGTCGACTCCGACTATCAGCTCAAGCCTGGATTCCTCCGGCGGTGCGCGCCGCTCTTTGCCGACGCCTGGGTGGGCTTCACGCAGGCTCCGCAGGATTACCGGGGCTGGACCCGGTCACGGTACTACCGCCGGCTGTTCTACTCCTACCAGTACTTCTTCGCCGTCTCGCAGCCCTCACGCAATGAGCGAGACGGTGCGATATTCGCGGGCACCATGGGCCTCATCCGCCGCGTCGCCCTGGAGCAGCTCGGCGGCTGGGATGAGTGGTGCATCACCGAAGACGCGGAACTCTCGCTGCGGCTGCTGCGCGCCGGATGGTCTGGCTTGCACGTAGACGAGTCGTGGGGCAAAGGCATCATGCCGCTGACCTTCGAGGCGCTCAAGGGGCAACGGTACCGGTGGTGCTTCGGCGGTATCCAGATTCTGCGTATGCACTGGCGATCGATGTTGCCCGGCCGAATGTCCCGGCAAAACCGGATGAGCACCGGACAGCGCTGGTCCTACCTCGCCGGAGCCGTTCAGTGGTACGGCGACCTCCTCGGGTTGTTGTTCCTGGTGTTCCTCCTCGCTGGTGCCGCGAACCTGGCAACTGGCGGCGGCGAGCTGTTCCGGAAGCTGACCGCGTTCCTGGTCGCCACCGTGCCAGTGCTTGTGCTGCTCGGCCTCGTCCGCGCCGTGGCGCTGCTGCGTCGCGGGACCGGTGCGTCCTGGCGCGACGCACTCGGCGCGTTCTTCATCTGGCAGTCCACCTCGCTGGTGGTGGCGCGCGCCTCCGTCGTCGCCCTGTTCGCGAGCAAGGCTGCGTTTCTGCGCACGCCCAAGACCAGCGAGAAGGCGAGGTGGTGGGAGGCGCTCCGAGCGAACTGGGCCGAATCTGCCCTCGCCCTGCTCGGCGTCCTCGGAATCGGCTGCGCGCTGTCGAGGCCAACGGAACTCGCTGGCCCGCTGCTGGCTGGACTGCTGTTGTTCCCGACGCTCGGCCTGGCCGCGGCGCCGGTCAACAGCTGGGCCGCGCAGCGAGCCGCGCTGCCAGCTGACATGCGTGCCTGGCGGACGTCAGAGTGGAAGCGAACGGCAGACCGCCGTGCCCTCGTCCGGGGCGCCGCCACCGGCGGAGTCCTCACGGTAGGTGCGGTCATCGTGGCTGCCATCGCCCTGATGCTGACGCCAAGCAATCACCCGGTCCAGACGCCGAGCCTCGTCGGGCCACCCAATCATCAGCCAGCGCCGGCGCATCAGCGCTCCCGGCGGCCCTCCCCCGCCGCGACCTCGTCGTCACCCGGCCCGAGTTCCACACCCACCGTGAGCCCGTCCCCGGCAACGTCGTCGCCAGCGCCGTCACCGACCACCAGCCCGAGTCCCACCACTCCGGGAGCTACACCTACGCCGTAACCGGCGGCGTGTCCTGCTCCAGTGGAGCAGGATCGCTGACGAGCAGGAGCGGTCGGATAAGTCGGCCTGGCTGAGTACTTTTGACGGTGAGCCGCGAAGCGGGCGGCGGCCCGCCTTATGCTGGCTCACGCCCAGGTCACGGCTAGGGCAACCAATGCCCAAGAGAACGAGCGGGTCAAGATGGTGGCAGAAGGCATCAGTCCAGTTGGGCCGGCCAGCGCGGCACTGCCCAAGTACGGGGCGCCTGAGCGGATGCGCGTGCTCCTCATTGAGGACGACGACGCGGACGCCCTGCTCGTCGAAGAACTCATGCTGGACGCCGGGGAGCCGTTCCTGATGACCAGAGCGCGCACCCTCAGCGAGGCGGGCCGCGTGGCCCGCGACGTCGGCTGCGTTCTCCTCGACCTGAAGCTGCCAGATTCGCGCGGGCTCGAGGGCGTCCGGTTGCTGCAGGAAACGTGGCCCGATCTGGCCGTCGTTGTGCTGACCGGACTTGCCGATGAGCATATGGGCGAGGAGGCGGTCGCGGCCGGCGCACAGGATTACCTCGTCAAGGGTCAGGTTGACGGCTTCCTGCTGCAGCGTGTCGTGCGGTACGCCGTAGAGCGCCAGCGCGCTGAGGAGACACAACGGCAGCTGCGCGAAGCGCGCCTGTACGCGGCGGAGAACGCACGACTCGAGCGCGGGCTGCTCCCGTCGCCAGTGCTAACCGATCGTCGCCTGGCAGTAACCTCGCGATACCGCGCGGGCGGCCAGCAGCTGCTGCTGGGCGGAGATTTCTACGATGTCGTGGAGGCGCCTGACGGATGGGTGCACGCGATGGTCGGTGACGTCTGCGGGCGCGGGCCAGATGAGGCCGCGCTCGGCGTCTGCCTGCGAGTCGCATGGCGGACCATGATCCTTGCTGGCCGACCGGTTCCCGAGACGCTGTCCGCGCTCCAGCAGGTGCTCGAGCACGAGCGGCAGCACGATCGGCTATTCGCCACCATCTGCATGCTGTCGATTGCCCCAGGCCGGACGATGGGACATCTGCGCCTGGCTGGGCATCCCCGGCCGCTGCTGATTACTGCGGACACCGTCCGCGAGCTGGAAGCCCCCGTCAGCCTGCCGCCAGGAATCACGCACACGACGGAGTGGCCGAGCGCGCAGATCGATCTCGGGGAGACGTGGTCGGTGCTGATGTACACGGACGGCCTCACCGAGGGCAAGATCGGCAGCGGGGCCGAGCGACTCGGAAGCGAAGGCCTGATCAGGCTCATCGAGAAGGAGCTGGCCCAGGCTGCGCGTGACCGACCGACCCGACACCACTGCCGATGAGCAGCTCATTGATTCGATCATCACCATGGCCCGCGAGCTTAACGGCGGCGATCTTGATGACGATCTGGCCGTGCTGGCTGTCAGCTGCGCGCCGCCCGGTCCATGATTAGCGAACGGGACGCGCCACTGGTAACGGGGTCGCCAAGGCGCGCGTCCCGCCGCGCCGTTGTGGAGGACGCGGCTAGTCGGTGGCCACTTGCCCGGATCATCGGCGTCGCGATGCTGACCGTGGTGCTGGTGCTGGTTGTCGCCATCGCGCTGGGCGCCGTCACGCTCCGCAGCCCTCAACACCAGCCGCGATCAGGTCGTGAACAAGATCGACCCGGCAGCTCTGCACGGCTCCCAGTTGTACGCCGCGATGCTCAACCAGGAGACCGGCCTCCGCGGGTACCTGCTCAGCGGGCAGCGACCGTTCCTCGCGCCGTACGCACGGGCGTCGCCGGGGAGCGGGCGCAGGTCGCGGCGCTGCGGCCGCTGATCGCCGGGATGCCAGGCGCGGAGCGCGACTTGTCGACCGCGCTGACCCGGATCGCCGTCTGGCGGGCCAGGTACGCCGAGCCGGCCATCGCCACCGTGGCGGCGACTGGCAAGCCGATGCCCGGGGCCAGCGTGACGGTCGGCAAGGCCGAGTTTGACAGCGTGCGCGCTCCGCTGGCCGAGTTCCAGCGGGCCCTGGCCGGGCAGCGCACGGCGGCCGTGGCTGAGCTCCAGTCGTCGGCGCGGGCGCTGGATTCCATCGAGATCGCCAGCGCCGTGGCCCTGCTGCTGGTGATGATCGCGCTCGGCGTCAGCCTGCGGGCCGCGGCGATCACGCCGCTGGCCCGGCTGGCCGGCGATGCCCGCCGGGTATCCGACGGCGACTTCGGCCACGAGGTCGACCCCAGCGGCCCCCGCGAAGTGCACACGCTGGCCGTCGACGTCGACCGGATGCGCGAGCGCATCCTGCGCGAGCTGTCGGCGATCCGGGATGCCAACGTGGCCCTCGAGGCTCGGGCCCGGGAGTTTGAGCAGTCCAACGCCGAGCTCGAGCAGTTCGCCTACGTCGCCTCGCACGACCTGCAGGAGCCGCTGCGCCAGGTGGCGAGCTTCTGCCAGCTGCTGCAGAACCGGTACAGCGGCCAGCTCGACTCGCGGGCGAACCAGTACATCGACTACGCCGTCGACGCGGCCCGGCGGGGGCAGGACCGGATCAACGGCCTGCTGGCGCTCAGCCGCGTGGGGCGGCACGACCGCGACGTCAGCCCGGTGTCGTGCGCCCGCGCCCTGTCCCAGGCCCGGGGCGACCTCGGCAGTGAGATCCGCAGCGCAGGCGTCGTCATCGAAACCGCCGAGCTGCCGGCAGTCCGAGCCGACCCGTCGCTGCTGACGTCCCTGTTCCAGAACCTCCTCAGCAACGCCATCAGGTTCCGCAGCGACCGCCCGCCGTTCATCCAGATCTCGGCCGACTACACCGGCGAGGACTTCTGGCGGTTCTCGGTCGCCGACAACGGCATCGGCGTCGAGCCGGAATACGCAGACCACATCTTCGGCATCTTCCAGCGGCTGCACGACCGCAAGGCATACCCCGGAACGGGCATCGGCCTGGCCATGTGCCGCCGGATAGTCGAGCATTACGGAGGCCGCATCTGGCTAGACACCGACTACCAGGACGGGGCAAAATTCGT
Organism: uncultured Actinomycetota bacterium; assembly: GCA_963730085.1. Taxonomy (GTDB): domain Bacteria; phylum Actinomycetota; class Actinomycetes; order Streptosporangiales; family Streptosporangiaceae; genus JAJYUU01. Next base: position 355,496 of record CAVSQI010000001.1, read on the forward strand.
GTTCACGTTGCCCGGCCCGCCCCCGACGTCTGAGGAGCAAACGAATGAGTGAGCGCGTCGGGCTGAAGCTCGTCGACGTGCTGCTCGTCGAGGACGACCCGGGCGACGTGCTCATCACGCGCGAAGCTTTCGAGCACCACCAGATTCGCAACAACCTGCACGTCGTCGGCGACGGCGAGCAGGCCATGAACTTCCTCCGCAAGACTGGCGCCTACGCCGACGTTCCGACGCCCGGGCTCATCCTGCTCGACCTGAATCTGCCCCGGCGCAACGGGCTCGAGGTGCTCGCCGAGCTCAAGTCCGACACCGAGTTGCTGACGATCCCCGTCGTGGTGCTGACCACGTCCCAGGCACCCGAGGACGTCCTGCGCAGCTACTCACTGCACGCGAACGCCTACATCAGCAAGCCGGCGGACTTTGATGAATTCGTCGACGCGATCGGGCAGATCGACGACTTCTTCCTGAACCTGGTCAGGCTTCCCTACTCGTTCAGCTGAAGTCGGACGCGCTACTGCGCTCACCATAGAACGGATCGCCTGCCGGGTAAGGAGTGCCCGCGGCCGGCAGCCGCACCGACCGGGCGGCAACGCCGGACAGGAGCGAGCCGATGGCGACGCCGAGCACGAGATCGACTACCCCCGTCGCGACCTTAGCCGTGAGCGGGGCCGTGGTGCTGAATGGCACCAGGACCGCGAGCACTGTCGCAAGCCCGATGATCCAGCCAAAGAACGTCAGCGGCCGCGGCGTGCCCAGCAAGAGCAGGTGCACGAGGGCGGTGGCAATCAGGGCCGCTGCGGCGGCCAGCAGCACCAAGGCCGTGGTGTGGGCGTCGCCGTAGGCGCCGTCCTGCTTGGGCGCCAGCAACGGAATCCCGAATAGCCAACGGCAGACAAGGACGCCGACGAGGGCTATCAGACCCGCTACGACCGCTGTCGCGATGCCGCCTGACCAGAGCCTGCCGGCGTCGACCTGCGGTCGCGGCGTACGCGGTCGGAAAGCGCCAGGGCGCTCTGGCGGTGGCTCATTCGGAATCGGGGCCGTGGTCATGTGAGTTACTCGCTCTCCGGCCGCACGCGTTGCGGCCGACTGCTAACTCACCACTGGGCCACCGTTCAAACCTGGGCGCGACGGCAGATCGGATAAATAGGGCGATCTGCCGCACGGCCAACGAGCCGGTCAGGGCAGCCTGACTACGGCGCGTGCACGAGTCAGCACCTTGGTGTCGCTGGACCTGGCTGTGAGCGCGACCACGACCCGATTGTCGTCGAGCTTCTTCTCGACCTGGCCGCTCACCTCGATCGACGCACCTGCGTCGTCGTCAGGGACTACGACGATCGAGGAAAACCGGACGCCGAACTCGGTCACGACCGCGCACGGGCCCGCCCAGTCGGTGACGAAGCGGCCTGCCTGCGCCATCGTGAACATCCCGTGCGCGATCACGTCGGGCAATCCAACCGACTTGGCGATCCGCTCGTTCCAGTGGATGACGTTGAAGTCACCCGAAGCGCCGCAGTACTTGACGAGGCTGAGCCTGGTTACGGGATAGCTGACGATGCCGATCTCCGCCCCCGCCTCGACACCGTCATAGGTGACCTGCTCAGCCACGGCGTGGCCCCTCTCTTCCGACCTCACGCGCCGCGCTCGACAATGGTGGAGACTGCAGTGCAGACCAGTTCACCAGTCACGGTCGCGATATCCGTGCTGGTCGTCAGCATGGTGTTGCGGCCCGCCTCCCGAATGTCGGTGATGGTGACCTGAGCGGTCACGACGTCCCCGGCAGTCAGCGGTCGCGTGTAGCTGAAGCGTTGCTCTCCGTGTACAACCATGGCGTAGTTGAGGCCGAGGTTGGGGTCGGCAAGCGCCGCGCCCGAGCTGGCCAGCGTGATCACGATCGGGAAGGTCGGCGGCGCGATGACGTCGGCGTGTCCGGCAGCCGCTGCGGCTGCCCGGTTCCGGTACAGCGGATTAGGGTCGCCGACAGCCTCAGCGAACTCAGCGATCTTGACCCTGGTCAGCTCGTAGGGCTCCGACGGCGGGAACACACGGCCGACGTACGCGCGGTTGATGGCCATCCGACTCCAGCCTTACGAAGAATCCAGCCGGACTCGCCGGCGGCCAGCTAGCGCGTCTCGCGATGCGGCTGGTGCTTACGGCAGAACGGGCAGTACTTGCTCAGCTCAAGCCGGTCAGGGTCATTGCGCCGGTTCTTGCGCGTGATGTAGTTGCGGTGCTTGCACTCCTGGCAGGCCAGGGTGATCTTGGGCCTGACGTCAGTCGCAGCCACGTGCGCGCCTTTCTACTCGTCCAATCAATCTCAAAGTCCGCCTGGGTAGCGGTCCGTGAGCCCCCGATGCCTCGCGTCTGTCATGTAGCGGAGGCCGGACTTGAACCGGCGACACAGCGATTATGAGCCGCTTGCTCTGCCTGACTGAGCTACTCCGCCGCCCCGCCCGCCAGGCTCAGTCCAGATCCGGCAAGGCAACCGTCTGGCCCCGCCACAGCCTGGGGCTGACCTAGCTTACCGGAAATTGCCGCGCCTTCGATTTGGGCACCTACGGCTGCTACCGGCTCCCGGAGCCGACGGCAAACCACAGCTCCATAGTAGTGGCCAGCCAAAGAGGCCCTGACACGGCAGTGAGCCACGACGTTACCAATGTGTCATCAGATCCGGCGCGTCGCCCTTTGTTAGATCGCCACCCGGTACATTCGGCTCAGAATCGGCCGCTAAGATCTTGTCCGGCCAGTCAGCCGCCCCGCCGCCAGGGCGGGCCTGGTAGGTGAATGATGTCGGCGAGTCCAAATTTCGCGGCTATTGTGGACCGTCATCCGTTCGGCCGGACTGGGAGAGACGACGCAAATGCCGAGGCGAGAGCATCCAGGTGACCTCACCTATCACGGGCTGCGCGAGGCACCGGACACGTCAGCCGTCACGAGTTCGGCATTGCAGGTCTTCGCGGCCGCCTACCCCGACCTGAAGCTGCAGCCCCTGGTCGTGGTCATCGCCGCTTACAACGAGGCTGACAACATAGGCGCTGTGCTCGATGAGATCCCGCAGCAGATCGCCGACGTGCCAGTATCGCTCCTCGTGATCGACGACGGCAGCAACGACGCCACCACCAAGGTCGCCGAGCGGCACGGCGCGCTCGTCTGCACGCTGTCGGCGAACCGCGGTCACGGCGTCGCGCTGCGGCTCGGCTACCGGATCGCTCGAGAAGGCGGCGCGGAGTATGTCGCGACTCTTGACGGCGACGGCCAGTGGGACCCGGCCGACCTGCCGGCGATGGTCAGGATCATGCGGAGCGGCGACGCAGATTTCGTCCTCGGGTCTCGTCAGCTCGGCAAGACCGAGAACACCGACGCCTTCCGTAACCTCGGGGTCAAGTTCTTCGCGAAGGTCATCAGCGCCCTGACTCGAACGCACATCACCGATACCTCGAGCGGATTGCGGCTGATGCGGGCCGGCCTGACCGGCACCGTGACCCAGACGCAACCTCAGTATCAGACCTCGGAGCTGCTGATAGGCGCCCTCCTTCAGGGCTACCGGGTCGCCGAGGTTCCGACAGTCATGCGGCAGCGGATGTCTGGCGAGAGCAAGAAGGGCCGCAACCTCGCCTACGGCCTGCGCTATGCCCGCGTGATTATGCACACCTACCTGCGGGAGCGCCGTGTCGCACCGGCCGCGCCTAAGCCGGGCCAGACGGAGCGCGCGTCTAGCACTCGATGACGTTGACGGCTAGGCCGCCGCGCGCCGTCTCCTTGTACTTGATCTTCATATCTGCGCCGGTCTCGCGCATGGTCTTGATCGCCTTGTCGAGCGACACCTTGTGCTCGCCGTCGCCGCGTACAGCCATCCGCGCCGCGGTAATGGCCTTGACTGCTCCGATGGCGTTCCGCTCGATGCAGGGAATCTGAACTAGACCGCCGACAGGATCGCACGTCAGACCCAGGTTGTGCTCTACTCCGATCTCCGCCGCGTTCTCCACCTGCTCAGGCGTGCCACCGATCACTTCGGCGAGGCCGGCGGCCGCCATCGAGCAGGCCGAGCCGACTTCGCCCTGGCAGCCGACCTCGGCCCCGGAGATCGACGCATTCTCCTTGAATAGCGACCCAACCGCCCCGGCCGTGAGCAGGAACTTGATGACGCCGTCGTCATCGGCACCGGGCACGAACCTCGTGTAGTAGTGGAGCACGGCCGGGATGATGCCGGCGGCCCCGTTCGTCGGCGCCGTCACCACCCGCCCGCCAGCGGCATTCTCCTCGTTGACAGCGAGCGCATACAGCGTCACCCACTCCATCGCGTACAGCGGGTCCGCCGGGTCACCGCTCTCCTCTAGCTTCTGCAGGAGCGCCCTGGCTCGGCGCCGGACCTTGAGGCCGCCTGGTAGGACCCCGCCAACTGAGCAGCCATTGCGGACGCACTCCTGCATGACGGCCCAGATACGCAGCAGGCCAGACTCTACGTCGGCCTTGTCGCGCCGCACGAGCTCGTTGGCGAGCATGACGCCGCTGACCGGCAAGCTTGTCCGGTGCGTGATCGCAAGCAGGTCGGCGCCGCTGGTAAACGGGTAGGGCACCGGCGTCGGATCAGCCACGATCGCGGGGCGACCTGTCTCGTCCTCACCGAGCACGAAGCCGCCGCCGACGGAGTAGTACGTGCGCGCTGACAGCTCGGCGCCAGCGGCGTCGAGCGCCGCGAAGCGCATCCCGTTTGAATGGAATTCGAGCCGCTTGCGCCTGTGCAAGATCACGTCCTCGTCCACATTGAAGGGAACGGGAACGCGGCCCAGCAGCGGCAGAATGCCGGACGTTCGCGTTTCGGCCACGATCGACTCGGCCGCCGCCGGATCGACGGTCTCTGGGCTCCTCGCCTGACAGCCCGAGCACGACGGCCTTGAGGCTGCCGTGCCCGTGACCTGTGGCGCCGAGCGAGCCGAACAGCTCGGCCCTGACCGCCGCGACGCCACCAAGCAGGCCGGCCTCATCGAGCGAGGTGGCGAACATGAGGGCGGCGCGCATCGGACCGACTGTGTGCGAGCTCGACGGTCCTATGCCGATCTTGAAAAGGTCGAAGACACTGACCGTCATGGTTACTCCCTGTGCTAAGGACTACGTTGTCCCCGTAGATGAGGTTGCGGCCAAGCCCGGCCGGTTCCCGCCCTCGTCTCTAACCTTTGTACCAGCAGGGTCATACGGCGGCCGGAGTCCGACGGTGGCGCTCACCAGCGTGCCGCCCACGTTCACCGCGTACGTGCCGGCCCGGGCGAAGTCGGCTGTCACCGCGGCGCCGTCCGGGTCGCGCAGATACGCCAGGCCGACGGCGGCGCCGACCGTCTCGCCCCAGGCCGCCGACATGACCTGACCGGCCGGCTCGTCGTCGCGCAGCAGCAGCTCGCTGCCCCACATCATGACGGCCGGGTCAGCGAGAACGACCGACACCAGCCGTCGGCGCGGACCATCCGCCTTCGCCTTCTCCACCGCTTCGCGACCGAGGAACGCGGTCCTGCTCGACAGCTTGCACGTGAAGGTCAGCCCGGCCTCGACCGGGTTGTAGTCGGGCGTGAGCTCGCGGCCGAACGCGCGGTAGGCCTTCTCCAGCCGGAGCGCTTCGATCGCGTAGTAGCCCGCGTTCGCGACGCCGAGGTCGGCGCCCGCGGCCATCAGGTCCGCGTAGACCCCGACGGCGAACTCGGCCGGGACGTACAGCTCCCAGCCCAGCTCGCCGACGTAGGTCATCCGGGTGGCGCGGACCGTCGAGTAGCCGAGGTCGATCAGTCGGCTGGTGCCGAACGGAAAGCCTGCGTCGCTCAGGTCGGCCGTAGTCAGACGGCACAGAAGCTGCCGCGACGCCGGGCCCATGACTCCATATACGGCGTAGGCCGATGTCACGTCCACCAGGCTGGCCTGGCAGCCAGGCGGGATATGCCGCCTGATGTGGTCGGCGTCGCGCTCGGTGGTGGCGGCGCTAGCCACGAGCAGGAACTCAGTCGTCGACACCCTCGTGACCGTGATGTCGGACTCGTACGTGCCACGTCCGTTGAGCATGCCGGTGTAGACGGTCCGGCCAGGCGCCACGGCAACGTCGTTGGTGCACAGCCACTGGAGCGCGGCCTCAGCGTCCGTACCGGTAACGAGGTACTTGGAGAACGATGTCTGGTCGAACACCGCCACCCGCTGTCGGGTCGCGAGCTGCTCAGCCGACGACCACGGCTGCCAGTTTTGCTTGTCCCAGGAGTACTCGATCACCGGGCGGTGCCCAGCCGGAGCGAAGAAGTTGGCCCGTTCCCAGCCCATCTTCGAACCAAAGCAAGCGTTCGCGTCCTGCAAGAGCTGGTGAGCAGGCGACCGACGAAACGGGCGCGCGGTCTCTAGCTCCCGGTTCGGCCAGGCGATCGCGTAGTGCAGGCCCAGAACCTCGCCAACTCGGTCGCGCAGCCAGCGCGTGTTGCCGTTGAACGGGGCGAACCTGCGGATGTCCACCGTCGTGAGGTCCGTGTCGGGCTCGCCGTTCACGATCCACTGCGCCAGCGCGAGGCCGGCGCCGCCCGCTGAGGCGATGCCGACCGAGTTGAACCCGGCGCCGACGTAGAAGCCGGCCAGCTCAGGCGCCTCCCCCAAGATGAACTGATTATCTGGCGTGAAGCTCTCCGGCCCGTTGTAGAACTTGCGGATCCCGGTCTGCTCCAGCACCGGAAGACGGTGCAGAGCGCTGTCCATCAGCACGGAGAAGTGGTCCCAGTCCTCCTCGAGCAACTGGAATTCGAACGGGTACGGCAGTGCGTCCGGCGACACCCACGGCTTGGCCGTCGGCTCGAAGCCGCCGACCACCAAGCCGCCCACCTCCTCTTTGAAATACGTGTAGCCGTCGGGATCACGGAGCACCGGCAAGTCCGGGTGCACACCGGCGATCTGGTCGGTCACCACGTAGAAGTGCTCGGCGGAGTGCAGCGGCACGGTGACGCCGGCCAGGTTGCCAACCTGCTTGGCCCACTGCCCAGCGCAGTTGACGACGACGTCGGCCTCGATGTCACCTTCGTCAGTGCGGACGCCGCGTACCCGCCCGTCGCCGGTCACGATCGCCGTCACCCGGATTCGCTCGCGGATTGTGGCACCGCGCAGCCGGGCGCCGCGGGCCAGCGCGACGGTCAAGTCGACCGGGTTAGCGCGACCGTCGCCCGGCAGCCAGATCGCTCCCTGCAAGTCGGAGACATTGACCAGCGGGTAGCGATCCGCAGCCTCAGCGGCGCTGATCAGCTCACACTCGATGTCATAGGCCTGCGCCGTTGCGGCCGTGCGACGCAGCGCCATCATCCGCTCCGGCGTCCTCGCCACGGTCAGGCCGCCGCAGCGACGGAAACCGGTCGCCTGCCCAGTCTCTGCTTCTAGCCGCTCATAGAGCGCGGCGGAGTACTGCACAAGCCTGGTGCCAGCTTCGGAGGCTCGCAACTGGCCCACCAGCCCAGCCGCGTGCCATGTTGTACCGCAGGACAGCTCGCCTTGTTCCACGAGCAGCACATCGGTCCAGCCGAGCGCCGTCAGGTGATACGCGACGCTGGTGCCGATCACCCCGCCACCGATGATCACGACCTGGGCACGATCTGGCAGTGCCTGTCCCATTCCTCGCGGCCCCTTGCTTATTCCGACGCCTGCGCGTCCGTCAGCAGACGGTCAAACTCCGGACTGGTGAAGCCCGCCGCCGCCGCTTCGTAGCGCTCCGTGGCCCACGACCAGAAGTCGAAGTCGAGCTCGCTGCTGGCGTGCTGGATCGCGCCCCACAAGGTCCAGCCGTACCGCGCCACCAAGCCGTAGAGCTTGGCGCGGGCAATCCGGTTCGGCCGGGGCCTGCCGTAGTAGGCGGTCACGAGCGCTGCGAGCGCGTCATCGTCCAGGCCGCACTCACCGGCGACGTTGCCAAGCTCAAAACAGGGGTCGTTGTTTCCCGAGTACTCGTAGTCGATGAGCCAGATCCGGTCGCCGTCGTCGATGAAGTTGGCGGCCAGCAGATCGTTGTTGCACGGCACGGTGCCCTCGCTGCCGACGGCAAGGGCACGGCGCGCGGCGTCGAAAGCCGGCCTGAGCTCGGCGTAACCAGCCGGGATCCGCATTCCGGCGGCGGTCGCGGTCGCGTGGTAGCGAGGCTGAATCTCGAACATGTCGAAGTCAGAAGCGAACCGTCCGGCGCCGTGCAGCTGACGGCAGGCCGCGGCGATTCTGACCAGCGTGGCGGGTTCGGCGACGTCTGCGTTCGTGAGCGTCCTGCCCTGGACGAAGCCAAGCACCAGGACGCGATCGGCCGGGCGGTACTCGATAACGGGCGCTCCGACACCGGCGGCGGCCGCGATCAGCGAGTTCTGGTACTCGTGATCGCGGTTGATGGCCAGCAACTCGCCACCATCAGAGAAGACCCGCGCTACGAAGACGCCGTCCGGCGTGGCCACCTTGAAGTTCTGGTTCGTGAGTCCGCCAGGCAGCGCAGTGATCTGCCGGGGCGTGCGGGCCAGGCTCGGCACCCGGGCGAGTGCAGCGAGCGGGTCGGCCTGCGCGGAGATCAGTCACGATCGCAGGCTACGAGCCTTAACCGAAAAGGTCTAGACGAAACGAGTTAGGGTCTGGACAGTTAACTGGCCACGCCCTACGCTCCTGCCAACTGAGGTCACTCAGGTCACCCGCCACGTGGCGAGGAGGAGTTGCAGTGAGCGCAAGTCCCGACGTCAGCAGCCACGAGCGCGACGCTGCCGACCTGGCTAAATTCGGTTATAAGCAAGAACTCAGGCGTTCGCTCGGCACGTTCAGCTCGTTCGCGGTCGCCTTCAGCTACATCTCGCCGTCGACCGGAATCTTCACGCTGTTCGCGCTCGGTCTTACGACGCATCGGCGGCGTCTTCATCTGGACCTGGCCGGTCGTCGCGCTCGGGCCAGTTCATCATCGCGCTGAACTTCGCGGAGGTGACCAGTCACTTCCCGCTTGCGGGCTCGGTCTTCCAGTGGTCGAAGTACATGGCCAACCGGACGTACTCCTGGTTCACCGGCTGGATATACCTGTTCGCCGGCATCCTGACCGTCACTTCGGTGGTCGCCACATTGCCCCTTGCGCTGATTCCCGCGCTGAACGGGCTCGGCTGGCACGGCCTCGGCGTCGGCGGCTCAAGCACGTACCTGCACACCGAGCTGATCGTGGCCCTGATCACGCTCGTCGTGATCACCGTGCTCAACATCTACGGCGTGCGGCTCGTCGCGATCATCAACAACACTGGCGTGCTGTTTGAGATCCTCGGCATGTTCGTGTTCGCGATCGTGCTTGATAGCGTTCCACAACCACCAGGGCTTCCATGTCGTGACAAACAGCGCCGGTTTCCACGTCGGAGCGAACACGTTCCTCGCGGCTATGTTCATGAGCCTGTTCGTCATCTACGGGTTCGACACCGCTTCGACCCTGGCCGAAGAGACAAGAGACCCACGCCGCTCTGCGCCTAAGGCGGTGCTGTTCTCGGTGATCGGAGCCTTCATCATTGGCGGGGTCTTCCTGCTCGCCACCCTGATGGCGATCCCGAACCTCCATGCCGCGATTACCGGTGCCTACGGCCCGGCGAACATCATCGAGGCAAACTTCTCGCACCCGCTTCGCGACCATCTACCTGCTGGTGGTCTCTGCCGCGATCTTCGTCTGCTGCCTGTCGATCATGGCGGCTACCATCCGGCTGGGCTTCGGCATGGCCCGCGACAACAATCTGCCGTTCTCACGGCACCTGTCGAAGGTCTCGCCGTCGCTGCACACGCCGGTGTGGACCTGCATCACCGTCGCGGTGATTGCCGCTATCCCGTTCATTCAGTTCTCCGGGGCCGGCATCATCGCGATCGCGGCGACGGCACTGATCTACTTCAGCTACTTCCTTGGCAACCTGGCGATCCTCCGGGACCGGCTGCGCGGCTGGCCGCGGACCGACGGCACCGTTCAAGCTGGGTAAGTGGGGCGTGGCCATCAACCTGCTCGGCCTGGTCTACGGCGGCGCGATGATCGTCAACTTCGCGTGGCCGCGGGCCGCCAGCAACCCGGAGCCCAACCAGACGGTGATCGCCAAGGTGCAGCAGCTCAACTTCCACATCGGATTCCTCAACAAGATCCCGATCCTGTGGACCGTCTTCGTGTTCCTCCTGGTGGTTGGTGCGATCTACTACCTCGCCGTCGGGCGCAGCAAGGACTTCGCGCCGGTGACCGCGCCGGCCGACGAGCCACTGCCGACGCGCGGAGCGGCCTAGGACACGCGGAGCCGGATGGCGCGCTTCGTCGCCAGCCGGGACGCAGGAGGGGCTCGGCTGGAGACTGAGGGGGGCGCGCCTCCCCCGGGCGGCGAATCGCAGACGCGACGAGCAGCTGCGATCCGCCGCCCGGCCGTCTGGCGCGGTGCGCGGAAGGGACACTAGGGAGCATGGCGCGTCGGCAACACTCCTGGCGCGGTGCGACGCCAGCTGTCCCGGCACTGCCCAGGAAACCGCCGGTGATCATCAGGCAGCCAGGCATCACCGCGCACGCGCAGATTGAGGACTGGCTGGCCGATGCCATCGCCGCTGGGCAGCTATCGCCGGGCGACAGGCTGCCGACAGAGCAAGACCTCGCCACCTGGCTCGGCGTGAGCCGCATGACGCTGCGCCACGCGCTCAGCGAGCTGGCCCAGCGCGGACTCGTGACGAGGACGGTAGGCCGCTCAGGCGGTACGTTCGTCGCCGAGCCCAAGCTGGAGCAGGACCTGACCACGCTGGCCGGATTTTCCGAACAGCTGCGCAGGCACGGCAAGGTGGCGGGCGCCCGCGTACTCGCGGCGGCGCGCATTACGGCAAGTCCAGCCGCGACGGCCGCCCTCGACCTGCCCGACGGCGCCGCAGTGCACGACGTGCGGCGCATCCGCCTGGCCGACGGCAGGCCGATCGTTATCGAGCACTCCCAGTTCCCGGCTGACCTGTTCCCCGGCCTCCTCGAGTGCCGCCTCGATGGCTCCCTGTACGAACTGCTCGCCGAGAACTACGGGCAGCGGCCGCATCGTGCGCGCGAGTCCCTGGAGCCGGTCGTCGCCGGGGTCCGGGAGGCCGAGGCGCTGGAGGTCGAGGAAGGCGCGCCGCTGATGCTGGTGGAGCGGACTGCCTACTCCCGAACCGGACAGCCGCTTGAGTACGCGCGGGACCTGTTCCGCGGCGACCGGACCAAGGTCGTGGTCTGGACGTCGGAACTGACCTCGTGACACGGCCCGCGACCGGGCGGTAGCGTCCGGGCATGACGATCAAACTTGTGGTTATGTACACGCAGCCTGAGGATCGAGCCGCGTTCGACGAGCACTATCTGGGCGTGCACATGCCGCTCGTCGCGAAGCTGCCAGGGCTACAGCGGACTGAGACCGGCAAGGTCACCGCGGCGCTCGACGGCGGCGAGCAGACGTACTACCGGATAACCGAGCTCTACTTCGCCGACCAGGACGCGATGAACGCCGCGTTCGGCTCGGCCGAGGGCGCTGAGACCGCCGCGGACTACGGGCAGATCGCGCCACCCGGGTCGCGAATGCTGATCCACGTGGTCGACTGAGCGGCCCCGCCAGCTTCAGCGGCGCGCCAGGCTGGTCAGCTTGACCGGGCCGGTCTCGCTGTCGGAATGATCTCGATGCTGACGGGCTCAAGCCCGGTAATCTCCCAGCTGTCCTCGCCAACGTCGACGGCGAGCCTGGACTTGCCGACCCGCAGTCCGCTCACCCGCAGCGGCAGAAATCTGTCGGGTACCTCAGGAGCGCACCACAGCTGGTGGCTGTCCATGTCCGGCGTAAACCGAAGCAGACTGTGCAGCAGGAATAGTGGCGCGGCCGCTGCCCACGCCTGGGGTGAGCAGGAGGTCGGATATGGCACCGGCGTACCGAACTCGTCCCGGTCGAATCCGCAGAACAGCTCGGGCAGCCGATACGCGAACGCGGCGGCCGCGTCCACGATGGCATTCGTGACCCGCTGAGCTTGCTCGACGTAGCCGTACCGCATCAGCCCCGCCGCGCAGATGGCATTGTCGTGCGGCCAGACCGAGCCGTTGTGATAGCTCATCGGGTTGTAGGAGGCCATCGATGACGCCAGCGTGCGGATGCCCCAGCCACTGAACATCTCGGGCGACATCAGCAGCCTCGCCACCACCGCAGCCTTGTCCTTGTCCGCGATCCCGGTCCACAGGCAGTGCCCCATGTTGGACGCCAGCGCGTCAATCGGGCGCTTGTCGGCATCGAGGCCAACCGCGTACCAGCCCTTGTCGGGCAGCCAGAACCGGTCGTTAAAGTCGCGCTTGAGCTGCTTAGCCTTCTTGCGCCACATGCTCGCGGCCCGGTCATCGCCGGAGTGACGGGCGAGCTGCGCCCGGGCGCGGTAGGCCGCGTAACAGTAGGCCTGCACCTCGGCCAGCGCGATCGGAGGTTCGGCGATGGTCCCGTCCGCGAAGTTAATGCCGTCCCAGGAGTCCTTCCAGCCCTGGTTGACCAGACCGTGACTGGTCTTGCGGCGGTACTCGACGAAGCCGTCGCCGTCAGCATCGCCGTACGACTCCATCCAGTCGAGCGCCCGGTCGGCGTGCGGCAGCAGGGCCGCGACCGCATTGTCTTTGCCACCCCAGCGCTGGAGCTCCGCGAGCAGCATGACGAACAGCGGAGTCGCATCGACGCTCCCGTAGTAGGCGCTGCGGCCGCCGAGCGCGAACGAGGCGGCTGGCCCGAACCGGACCTCGTGGAGAATCTTGCCCGGCTCTTCCTCCGAGGCGTCGTCAAAGTCGCTCCCTTGCCATGCGGCCAGCGTGCGCAGCGTGCCAAGGGCGAGATTCGGGTCCCACGGCAACAGCATCGAGGCCGTGAGCAGCGAATCCCGGCCGAACAGCGCCATGAACCACGGGGCGCCTGCCGCCACGACAGGCCAGCGCGGATGCTCGGGGTCGAAGATGCGTAGCGCGCCGAGATCTTCGACGCTTCGGCCCAGCACCCCGGCCAGATTGCGATCCGGAGTGCGCACCTGGGGCCCTCGCTGCCGCCACTTGCGCATGCGCTTGGCCGGCAGCGTCCGCTCGACGGCGTGCCCGCGCGGGTGGCGCAGCTGCAGGACCACCCCGTCGTCGACCGGTACGGCCTCGATGGTCACGGTGCGCTCGGAATGACCTGGGACCGACAACCGCCACTGGAGTGCGCCAGCGTCGGTAACGGACGGATTCTGGTCGCCGGTGATGCGCAGCTCCTGCCGTCTTTCCCGTCTGCCACTGGTGATGACCAGCCCCGCGTCGGCCAGCGCGGTCGTGGCAGCCGCCCTTGGCTTCGATCGTCCCTTGACCTCGAACAGGTCAGCGAAGTCCGCCTCGGCGACGAGGGTTACCTGGAAACGCTTGGCCCGGGCTGAGGTGTTGCGCAGCGTGACGTCCTCGCGCATGCCGTCACCGACGTAGCGGCGTCGGATCACGAGGAGCGTGCTGTCGGCTTTCCCGGCCCGCGGCGGCATCCGGCCGAGGAATGTAGCCGCATACGGCTCACCGTGCTGCACCGTCAGTGGCTGCGGCTCGATGCCGTCAACTGTCAGCTCCCACCGAGACAGCATCCGGGTGTCGCGCACGAACAAGCCCTGGGAGCGATCAGGAACGATATCCCCGCCCGGCTCGCTGATGCAGAACGTCGATCCCTCGATCAGCGTTATCGGGCTGCACGCGGCACCCTCGCCTGGCGGCAGCTCGCCGGAGGACCACGGTTCGCTCATCTGGCTGCCCTCCGGCCCCCGTGGTCGCGGCTGCGCACGCCAAGGGTGACTGGCCCCGACGCGCCGCTGCGCGCGGCCTTCCGGCCGCGCGCAGCCACGGTGTGAGTACTAGGCGTTGATGAGGCGGCGTCCAGCCGCCGGGATGCGCCGGATGAGACTGGACTCGCGCTCCAGCAGCCTGCGGTACAGCCGCTCGTGCTCCCGCGCCATGCGCTGGAGCGAGAACCGCTGCTCGGCAGCGCGGCGGCACTGAGTGCGGTCGATGTCGCCCACGCGGTCAATTGCGCTGATCATCTCCCCTTCGTCGCGGCAGAGGAACCCAGTCCTGCCTGACTCAATGATCTCCGGAGCGGCTCCGTTCGGGAAGGCGAGTACAGGCGTGCCGCAGGCGAGGGCCTCCGCCATCACGAGGCCGAACGGCTCGCGCCAGGTGATCGGGTTGAGCATCGCGTCGGCATGACGTAGCAGCTCGATCCGGTGGTCCTGCGGGATCTCCGCCGGCATCTCGTCGCCGGGATCGAGCAGCGGTTTGATCTCCGCCTCGAAGTAGGCGATCTCATTGTCCTCGCGCATCTTCGTCGACAAGATCAGCTTTCGGCCGGCCTTCTTCGCGATCCGGACTGCGTGGTGGACACCCTTGTCCGGCGACATGCGGCCCACGAACATGACGTAGCCGCCGCCCCCAGGGCCCGGCGGTGTAGACATTCAGGTCGATGCCGTGATGGATAATCCCGGCGATGTTCGCACCGCCGTAGATGTTCGCCTGAGCCGCCTGGGACGCGGAGATCGCGACGATCGAGGCATGCTTCGCGATCTCGCCGAGCACGGGCTGCGTCTCTCCCGTGAAAGGTCCGTGGTTGGTGTGCACGACCGGCGGCCGCCGCATGCCGCGCAGGCCCGAGATCAGCGGCCCGAGGAAGGTGTGGTCGTGGATGATATCCATGTCGGCCAGCGACTCGTAGGCCGCTAGGACGTGTGCAGTCTCCGGTACGGTGACGCCGATCGGCTCGATGGCCTTCGGGTACAGGAAGTCCGTCGGAACCGGGCACTCCGATTCGCCCACCGTGAACAGCCGGACCTCGTTGCCGAGCTCCTGCAGGCCCCGGGCGAGGTTGTCGATAACGACCTCTGTGCCGCCGTAAGCGGGTGGTGGTACCGGCACCCAGGGCGGGGCAATCAGGCCGATTCGCATCTGCACTGCCTCCTCGTGTCAAGCGCGTGACCATCACGCTCCGCCAGGCCTGGCGGCGAGCGCCAGAGCTGGCGATGGGCGCGTGCCGGAGTGCCGAGCCGTTACCCGAGAAGGCCTGGCTTGGCCCTCCGCGCGTCGGCGCATGCACACGGCGGCACGGGGAATGCGTCCGGTAGTGCCCGGTCGTATCGACCACTTCCGGCTCCCCATACGCTGCGCACCCGCGGGGAAGTGCCAGAGCAAATAGGCGACGCACCAATTACTGTGCGTTCGGAGCCGTTAACCGAATGCAATCTTCCCGCCGGAAAGGCGTGGCAAACGTGCCGCGGCTACCTCGATGATCATCAGCATCCGCTGGTCAGGGGCATCTTCGGCGTCGTCTCCGGGCCCGCACCAGGGCTTTTTACCTGCGCGAATTCATGTGTCCATATCGGGCCAACAGCCCGTCGGTGACGGCAGCGGCACTCTGCGGGGTTACCGGCACGAAACCACATCCTCCCGGTACAGGCGGAATATGCCTCCGGATATCAAAAGCCATCCATCAGGAGATCTTTCCCCCATACGATTCCCTCCAGCCGCATACGCGGTCAGAGCTGTAAGGGGAGGCAGTGATCATCCGGAGGGTGTACTCGGTACCCGAGCGCATCACCATGTTCGGGCTGAGCGCAGGCCTGGTCGGCTCGGTCTACCCAATGATCATGGCGCACACCGGCGACCGCGGGATTCCGTGTCCCCTCCGCACGCTGACCGGAGTGCCGTGCCCGTTCTGCGGGCTGACGACCGCGACGGTCGCGCTCGTCCATGGTCACTGGGCGACTGCGGCCGCAACCAGCCCGCTTGCGTATCTCGTGGCCGGCCTCGTGGTCGGCACGACCCCAGTCCTGGCGTCGCGGTTCGCGGGAGCTGCCAGGCCGCCGCGCCCGTGGTCGGTGCAAGCGCGCAAGCGCGCCGGCTACGCCGTGCTCGCCATCGTGGCGATGAGCTGGGTGTTCCAGCTTCATCGCTACGGCTTCCTGTAATCACTGGCACGAACGAAGCAGCAGCCCTCACCAGAAAGGTCAGCCGTGTCTGATCAGTTCCAGTCCCAGCCCTATCCATCCGGCCCGTACCAGGGCGGCGTCACGACTGCCAGCCAGTACGCGAGCTGGATCCAGCGCGTCGGCGCGTACCTCGTCGACATCGCGCCCATCTGGATCCTCGATGCGATCTTCTTCAGGGTGACCGCCCTGTTCTGGGTCGTCTCCCTCGCCGGCCTCGGCTGGACCATCTACAACCGGTGGTACCAGGCCGGCACGACCGGCCAGTCACTGGGCAAGAAGGTGCTCAACCTCCGTCTGGTGAGCGAGCAGACCGGCGAGCCCATCGGCCCTCTGATGGCATTCGTGCGCGACATCTGCCACATCGTCGACGCCATCATCTGCTACATCGGATTCCTCTTCCCGCTGTGGGACTCCAAGCGCCAGACCCTCGCCGACAAGATCGTGAAGACGGTCGTGGTCACGGCCTAGGCACAACTTTGGCTGCGGGCCCGCGGCCGACCGGCGGTCGCGGGCCCGCAACTTAATGACGTATCGGTCGTGACGCCCGCCCGCTAGCCGACCCAGACCGTCTTGATGTTGCAGAACTCCCGGATCCCGTGGCTGGACAACTCCCGCCCGTGACCCGACTGCCTGACGCCCCCGAACGGCAGCTGAGGATACGACGTCACGTTCCCGTTGATGAAGACCATGCCGGCAGCCAGGTCCCGAATGAACAGGCGCCGCTCGGCTTCATCGTTCGTCCATACGTTCGCGCCGAGCCCGAACTCGGTCGCGTTGGCCAGGTCGATGGCCTCACTGGCGTCGTCAACCCGGAAGAGGGTTGCCACGGGGCCGAATACTTCCTCGCTGAACACCCGCATCTCCGAAGTGACCTCAGCCAGCACCGTCGGCTGGTAGTAGAACCCTGGCCGGTCCGGAGCCGCCCCGCCGCACAGGACGCGCGCTCCCTTGGCGGCCGCATCAGCGACTAGGTCCTCGATGTCATCACGCTGCTGCTCGGTAGCGAGGGGGCCGACTTCGGTGTCATCGCGCATCGGGTCGCCCACGACCTTGCCGGACATTTCCTTCACGAATAGCTGCTGAAAGTCGTGATACACAGCGTCGTGGACCACGAAGCGCTTGGCTGCGATGCACGACTGGCCGTTGTTGAGGCAGCGCGCGAACGCGGCAACCTTCGCGGCCGCCGCAAGGTCCGCGGACGGCATCACCACGAACGGATCGCTGCCACCCAGCTCGAGCACGACCTTCTTGACTTCGCTGCCAGCGATCGATGCAACCGACTGTCCGGCGGGGCCGGATCCGGTCAGCGTGGCCGCCACAACTCGCTCGTCGCGCAAGATGGGCTCGACCCGGGCGGAGCCAACTAGCAGCGTCTGGAATGCGGCGTCAGGGAAACCGGCCCTGGCGAATAGTTCGCCGAGGAACAAGGCCGTCTGCGGCACGTTGGAGGCGTGCTTAAGCAGCCCGCAGTTCCCGGCCATCAGGGCAGGCGCGGCGAACCGCATGACCTGCCAGAGCGGAAAGTTCCACGGCATGATGGCGAGGACCGGGCCGAGCGGCTGGTAGGTCGCGTAAGCGCGCGCGGCACCGACCGCGGCCGCATCCGCCGGTTCGTCGGCCAGGAAGCTGGCGGCGTGTTCGGCGTAATAGCGGCAGGCAAGCGCGCACTTGGCTACTTCTTGCCGGGCGGACGCCAGGGTCTTGCCCATCTCGGTTGTCATCATCGCGGCGGTCTGCTCGAGTTCGGCGTCGAGAATGTCAGCCGTCGCGCGCATCCACGCTGAGCGCTCGTCGAAGCTGGTCAGCCGATAGCTCGCGTGAGTAACGGCGGCCGCGGTCAGTCGGAGGTCGACGTCTGCGTCGCTCATCTCCTCGAACGTCTGCAGTGTTTCCCCGGTCGAGGGATTTACCGTCGCGATGGCCACAATGTCCTCCTCTGCGGCACTGATTCCGTTCGGCGCAGCCGCCGCCGGTGGCTGCCAGGACTGAGCGTTTCGCTAGCGGGTGGCCGCCTCGTACTGCTCAACGACGCTCGCGGGGATACGCCCGCGGTCGCTGATCGCGATGCCGGCCGCCTTCGCCCACGCTCGGATGTCGCCACTTCGCTCGCGAGCCGACGACGGGCGACCAGATGCGCGCCGATTTCCCCGCCCAGGCTTGCGAGCATGCTCGATGAACTGCCCAACACCGGCGCGGAACGTCTGGGCGTTCTTCTTGCTCAGGTCGATCTCGTACTCGACGCCGCCGACGCGGAACCGAACCGTCTCATCGGCCACTCCCCCGTCAAGATCGTCTTCTAGCGCGACCGCGATCTTTGTCGCCATTTTGACCTCCCTCACGACGGTGAGCTCCTTCTGACACCGCTGTGCCGCTGCATCTGTGCACCGTACCGATCGGCTGCTGCGCCGACGTAACTGAATTCCCCAGCGGGCGCTATCGAACGCAAGTGATTCCGCGTTTCAGCTGCCGAGTCCCCGAACGCACGCGCCGAGCCTGCCGTCGAACGACGCTGGTCACGCACACCTTGTCGGCCGTCAGCTGACTCGCGAAGACCGCCCCGAGTTTGCGCTGCAAGTAATCCTAATCCTCGTGAACTTCCAGCCAGAATACGGGAACTTCGATGCGGGGACGGCGTTGCCGCGCGTCCTCGCGAAAGTCAATCCGGGCTGTCGCGCAAGGAGCGGGATAAATTCGGCCCGATAAAGGGCACGTTCGGCCAGGTGCGCCGCCGGCGCGTTACTGGCTGGCGCCGGACCCTGTCTCGCCTGAGTCCTCGGTGCCCGAGTCCTTGGCGCCGGACGCCTGTCTCGCGCGCCGTTGCCTGCCGATCGATAGCCGTCAGGCTGTCGTGCAGGGCCTGCCAGACGGCGCTCAGGCTGCTACCGCCCGGAATGTCGCCAGGAATGGTTCCAGCCGGGCTGGCCTTGTCGCCGATACCCCGGACCACGTTGCGGCCGAGGTCGATGAGGACGGGATCTGTCACCTCAACGATGAGCTGTTGCTCACTAAAGCGGATCCGCAGCTGGCGACGGCCGGCATCCGCGGGCTGCTCATCGCTGGTTCCGGCTATATCGGCGGCCCGCGCCGCCGCCTTAACCCGATCGACGTCGAGGCCGTGTGCAGCAAGCGCGCGTGCCGCCGAGCTGTTCGGGTCGCCAATAGCGGCGAGGAGAAGATGGTGTGACGCCACTGGCCGAGAACCCGCGAGGCGAGCCGCTTCGGTCAGGCTCTTGTCCGCGGCCGGCGTGGTGTTGAGCTCAGCATGGTCGCTGGGCTCGCGCACCTCGGCCGGAACTTGCAGGGCCACCGCTGATCGGCGGCGGAACCAGCGACGGCTTCCGGCCGTGGTTTCGACTGGCGCCGAAGCGACGAGATCGAGGACAGCCATGCGGATCGCAAGCAGGTCGGGGGCGTACCGCCGTAGGACCTGCGCGCCGACCCCCTCGCCCTCCCGCAGCACGCCGAGGAGTATGTGCTCGGTACCGATGAAGTTGTGGTGCAGTTGGAGCGCTTCGCGGAGCGCGAGCTCCAGCGTCTTCTTGGCCCGCGGCGTGAACGGGATATGCCCGCTGACCGGTGCCTTGCCGAGGCCGATGGCGGCCGTCACATCCTCGCGCGCCCCGGCCAGTGACATGCCGAAGCGCTCGAGCGCCTCCGACGCCTTCCCCTGCTCACCGAGCAGCCCCAGCAGCAAGTGCTCGGTACCGATGTAGTTGTGCTGCAGTAGTCGGGCTTCCTCTTGGGCCAGCACGACTACGTGCCGAGCACTGTTTGTGAATCGCTCGAACATGGAACCAGGTTGTAGCACTGCCAGGACCTAGTCAATACCATGCTAATAACAGGGATCGTGTGGACGGCCCGGATCGGAACAAGCTATGGATTGGGAAGACCGGCTAGATGATTGGGAACTCGAGCTCGATCTGGCAGCTCAGCTCGAGGGCTCGGACTGGCTGACGCTCGACCGGGCGGCGACCGAGACCGGCGCGTCTCGCGCGGCCATTCGCAGCTGGTATCGAACGGGCCAGATCCCGTCGCGGCTCGTCGATGGGCCGCACGGCCCCCAGCGTCTGGTACCACTCGCCGTGGTCGCGGCGCGCGCGGAAGCCTCGCCCAGGCTGCGCCGGACCGCGGAGCAGCGGCTCGCCGCGGAAGCCCAGGTAGAGATCCTCCGGCACCGCGTCGACCAGCTCGAGCTCCGGCTGGCCGCCCTGGAGCAGCGGACGCCGCTGCCGCCGTCCTAGTGCACGAGTTCGGCAGCAGCTTGCGGTGCGAAGTCGTCGACTAGCTCACGACTGCGCCACCTGGACGGAACGAGCATGGGCGCGATCATGATGGCGCCCAGGAGGGCCAGGACGCCGCCGGTCAGCATCGTCCGAAAACCGCTGGCGGCGATCGTCCCTGACAGCGGAATCAGGCGCAGCGCCAGATGCGCGTTGACGACGTGGATGGCAGACCAGGCGAGCAGGATCAGGCCCGGCAGGCCAGCGCCGAGCGGCGACGCCAACGGCGCGGCGACGAGGATGCCAAGGAACAGCCCGACGCCAAGCAGAGCCGCCAGCACCGGCGCACCCGACGTCGTGGTCAGGCTCGTACTGGCCGCATGGGCCGCCAGGATCCGCGCGCTGCTCCACCCCGCGCCGAGGAAGATCGCCGCCGACATGACGAGCGCAAGGATCAGTCCGACTAGGTGTCGCATACGCCATTACCTCCAGTTGGCTGACGCGGCCATCGCCGCGCGCCCGGCTAGGACATGGCTCCCGGCGCCAGCCGTCGTCGTGGCTGGCGTTGCTCCACCACGAGGCACCCTACATTGGCACGTGCGGTCGGTCCACCGGGGAACCTACGCAACCCATGACAAGCATGGAACCTGGTGATTTTTCGGCCGGCCGACGAGAGATGTGCGCGGCACTGCCAGCCGCTGCCCTTGCTAGCTGGACGGGGGATGCGCGGCCGGGCCTGTGGCCAGAAGCTGGCTAACACAGAGTGCTGGCCGAGGCGGATTCGGTCACAGCCCGTTGCGGAGTTCATTGCGGGGGCGCGATGGAGTACGCGGAATTCATTGACGAAATCCGGCGGGAGTCCGGCGAGCCAGACATCGGTTCGGCGCAGCTGGCCGCTCAGGCGACGCTGCAGACCCTGGCCGAACGGCTTCCGCGTTCGGAGGCACGGCACCTATTCCTGGAACTGCCGGACGAAACCAGACCTTGGCTGCGCGGCGAATCCGATGCTGGCGCGTTTGATATCGACGAGTTCCTCGGCCGGGTCGCGCGCCGGGAAGGCGTGGACGTCGAAACGGCGTTTGACCACGCACGGACGGTGTTCCTTGCACTGCGCGACGCCGTTGGGCCCGAGACAGTGGGCCGCGTCGCAGCCGCGCTCCCGCGGACCTTCGAGCCGCTGATGGCCGAGGCGCAGCATCGCAGCGTGAAGGTGATGCGGGCAGATGAGTTCTGGACTCGCGTCGCTGCGCGCCTCGGCGTGGATGCCGCGACTGCGCGCCCAATCACTACCGCCGTCCTTGAGACGCTGGCGGAACGCATCGCCGCCGACCACGTTCGCGATCTGATGGCGCAGCTTGATCCGCTCTTGCAACTGCCGCTTCGGCAGGGCTTGTCGTCGGCAGCTCCCGAGGCTCGGCAGATGCCGCTGGCGGTATTCCTGAGGCGCGTCGGTCGCCTGGAAGGCCTCGCAGTAGACGACGCAGCCCTAGTCGTGGACGTGTTCGAGCACGCTCACGCGGTGCTCGAAACGCTCGCCGAAGCGGTCAGTGACGAGGAATGGCACGACGTCGCTACGGACTTGCCAGCCGACTACCGCGGACTGATGCCGCTCCGGTCCGGCTGACTCCGGACCCTCTCATCGCGACGTCATTTACCAGGCATAGTGCTCCGGGGCCGGCCGGTAGCCGGGGAAGATCGCGTCGAGACGCTGCAGCACCTTGTCGTCGAGACTGAGCGTCACGGCGCGCTGTGCGTCCTCGAGCTGCCCGATCGTTCGCGGGCCGATGATGGGCCCGGTCACGCCCTTCTGGTGCAACAGCCACGCCAGCCCCACAGCACCCGGTTCCTCGCCGATCTCGTCGCACAAATCTTCATAAGCCTCGATCTTGTCGCGCATCCGCGCGACCGTCTCCTGGGCGCGACCGGCCAAGCGACGGCGTCCTTCGCGCTCCTGCTTCAGCACGCCGCCGAGCAGGCCTCCCTGGAGTGGAGACCACGGTATGACGCCGACGCCGTAGCCGATCGCAGCGGGCAGGACCTCAAGCTCGATCTCACGCGTCATGAGGTTGTAGATCGACTGCTCGCTGACTAGCCCAAGGAAGTTGCGCGCCGTCGCGGCGTGGTTGGCCTGCGCGATATGCCAGCCCGCGAAGTTGGACGAGCCGACGTAGAGGATCTTGCCCTGGGCAACCAGGACCTCCATCGCCTGCCAGATCTCCCCCCACGGCGTGGTCCTGTCAACGTGATGCATCTGGTACAGATCGATGTACTCGGTCCGCAGTCGACGCAGCGACGCGTCGCACGAGCGCCTGATGTTCAGGGCGGACAGCCGGTCCTCGTTGGGCCAGTCAGCCATCGCGCCGTACAGCTTGGTCGCGAGCACCGTACGCTCGCGGCGTCCGCCGCCGCTCGCGAACCAGTCGCCGATGATCTCTTCTGTCCAGCCTGTATGCGCCTGATCAGAGTTCGCGACCTGGCCAGGCGGGCTCGCAGCCCCGCCATATCTGTTGGCAGTGTCGAAGAAGTTGATGCCGAGTTCGTGGGCCCGGTCCATGATCGCGTGCGCGTCCGGCGGCGGGGTGAGGGGCCCGAAGTTCATCGTGCCGAGGCACAAGCGGCTGACTCGAAGGCCGGATCGGCCGAGATTGGCGTAGTCCATGTTCTCAGCCTGTCACGATCCGGGCCGATGAACGCTTCGCTCGTAGCGCACGCCCCGGACTGCTAGCGGTCGCTGACGCGATCGAACTGTCGGGACGAACACTGCGCACAATCAAGGGCAACTTGTTCTGGGCGTTTGGCTACAACGCGACCGCGGTACCCCTGGCCGCCCTCGGCTTCCTCAATCCGCTGATCGCCGCCGCTGCGATGGCGTTCAGCTCTGTGTTCGTCGTGACCAACAGCCTGCGGCTGCGTAGCTTCCGGCCCACAAGCGACCGACCGGATGATGGACGCGCTTAACGCTGCGCACCTGGCGGCGGCGGGTTGAGCTCTGTATTCAAATGCTCGCCAAGTTCTTCCCACGCGGCGTCGAACTTGGCAACGCCCTGGTCCTCAAGGACGTGCATCACGTCGTCGTAGTCGATGCCAATCGCTCGCAGCTGGTCGAGTATCTGCTGCGACTCGTCGTACGTGCCGTGAATCGAGTCCGCAGGCACCTGACCGTGGTCGGCGACCGCCCGCAGCGTGGCCTCTGGCATGGTGTTGACCACATCCGGGGCAACGAGGCTGGTCACGTACCGTGTGTCGGCGTAAGCCGGGTCCTTCGTCGACGTCGAAGCCCACAACGGCCGTTGCGTGCGTGCACCGGCAGCAGCGAGTGCATCCCATCGCGGGCCGGCAAAGGCCTGCTCATAGTGCTGATAGGCAAGACGAGCGTTCGCGATCGCAGCGCGGCCCCGCAGTTTCATCGCCTCCGGCGTGCCGATCTTGTCAAGCCGCGCGTCTACCTCGGTGTCGACCCTTGACACGAAGAACGACGCGACAGAAGTGATGGACGTCAGGTCGCGGCCGGCGCGATGGGCGCGCTCCATACCGTCCATGAACGCGCCGATGACCTCCTCGTAGCGGCTGAGCGAGAAGATCAGCGTGATGTTGATGTTGATGCCCTCCGCCAGACAGTCTGCGATCGCCGGCAGTCCTTGCCGAGCGGCCGGGATCTTGACGAAGAGGTTGGGCCGGTCGACCAGCCACCACAGGGCCCGCGCTTCGGCGATCGTGACCTGCGTGTCCCGAGCTAGTCGTGGATCTACTTCAATTGACACGCGGCCGTCGATGCCGCCGGTGGCGTCGAATACCGGCCGCAACACATCGCATGCCCACCGCACGTCGAAGGTCGTGAGCGCCCGAAGCGCTTCCCCTGTGCTCACTCGACGGGCCGAGAGCTGAGCGAGCTGATCACGGTAGGCGTCGCCGCTGGTTATCGCCTTTTCGAAGATGCTCGGGTTAGTAGTCACACCGGTCACGTGGTCGTGCCCGACGAGGTCAGCGAGACTACCGCCGACCAGGCGTTCCCGGCTCAGGTCATCGAGCCAGATCGAAACCCCGGCATTGCTCAGAGCTGCCAGTGCGTCAGTCATCGAAGGCTCCTTCCGGCTTTGCGGTGGCCAACCTTCAGCTATCCGAAGTCTAGTAAGCGCTCCCGGCACTCTGGGTGACGAGCCTGCCCCGGACGAGCTGCTTGATCACCGCCGGAGCACGCTGGCCAGCACCGCCGCCTCGCTGATGTCCGGCTCCTTGGTGGCTGTCAACAGCGTCAGCGGTTCAGAATTGGCGAGGTCGCGCAGATGCGCCACGGCCGCTACGTGCGCCGGGTCCTTCAGCTCCCGGCGGTAGCGGCGGCTGAACTCCGCAAACCGGTCTGGGTCATGCCCGTACCATCGGCGCAGTTCGTCAGATGGCGCGACATCCTTACACCACTCATCGAGTGCGGCTTTGGCCTTCGTCAGCCCTCGCGGCCAGAGCCGGTCGACGAGGATCCTGGCTCCATCCTCGGACCTCGGCTCCTCGTAGACCCTGCGGACCTGCACGGACATGCGGGCTAATCCCGGGAAGCGACGTGGGCGGCCGCCTCGCCTGAGTGCGACGCATGGCCTTCTCCGTCGGGGTGCGGGTGGACGATCAGGACGGGGCGCTGTGACCTGTCCACGAGGTCCGCAGCGACGCTTCCGGACACTCGACCACCCAGCCCGGCGTGCCGATGGGATCCGACGACGATGAGGCTGACGTCATGCTCGTTGGCTATGTCGATGACGGACTTCCAGGCGGGAGTCCCCTGGACCGCTACGGCGTTAGCCCGGAATCCGGCCGCGTCAGCCAGCTGGGCTCCGCGCGCTGCCGTCTGTTCGGCTGCTGCTCGGACATCATCGGCGGACGCCGCATCGAAGTGCGCGTTTGGCTCCGGGATAAACCCGACGCCGAACGTACGCCAGACGGTGAGGACGAGTGCGTCGCGTCTGGCCGGCAGCTGCCGAGCGGCCTCGGCGATCGCCGCGTCGGCCAGGTCAGAGCCATCGTAGGCGAAGAGGACGGGCCCTTCATGATCGGCGTGGCGGTGCAGTGCGTAGTGGTGATGGGGATGGCCTTCTGCTGCCACGGGCAGCTGTCCGCCCTGCCCGCCGGCCGGGATCGGGGTAACCGCGGGCCCTTGCGCGACAGTGCGGTGACGGAGGACGGCGAGGAGCGGCGGCGAATCCCATGCCGGTTCCTGGCCACCCATCCAGCGCTGCAGCGCAGGGGCAGTCGGCCGAACCCCGCCAAGCGCGTAGAGCAGCGCGAACACCACAGCTCCGCCAGCGGCGAGGCCGAAGCAGATCCACAGTGCGGTGCTCAGCTGCGGAGTCGGCAGGCCGGCCAGGGTGGTGGCGAAGTGCAGCAAGATCGGCAAGATCATGAACGCGGCCACCGCTCGCAGTAGCTCGAGGATGGCGAACACGCGCTGTATGGAAGCCGAGCGGAGAGAGAAGCCGGCCAAGAACAGCGCCGGTGTCACCGAGGCGCCGATGCCGATGCCGGAAAGACCGGAGCCGACCAGCGTGAGCGTCGTGGTGGGCGGGGTGGCGGCCCGGAGGACGAGAATCCCGGCCGCCAGGAATCCGAGTCCCGTCAGGGCGTAGTAATGAATCAGTCGCGTGCTGAAGACCGCTCCCAAGACGAACGCGGTCAGGATGGCCGCCACCAGTTCGGGCACGAAGAGCAGGCCCAGATGCAAGGGCGCGTAGTGGGTAGCCAGAATGGTCGCGGTCAGGCCTACCACTGAGGTTGCTGCGGCGGCCGCGCAGATCGCGATCACGATCCCGCCCACGGGAATGGTGCTAGCCAGCGCCCGCACCGTCAGCAGGGGCCGCCGGGCTCGGTACTGGTAGATCCACAAAATCATGATCAGGGTGAGCCCAGCTAGCAGCGGGATGATCGCGACAGGGTCGAGGAAGCGATGGGTAAACAGCTCCGACGCGCCCCAGAATGCCGCAACCGATCCCCCAGCAGCCAGGCCGATAGCCAGGCCATCGCGCGGGGCCGTGGGGTCAGCCGCAGGAGCGTCCTGGAACGTCAGTAGCGACATCACCAGCCCGGCAGCGGCAATGCCGGCCACGATCCAGAACAGCGGACGCCAAGCGTGGAAGGACGCCTGGGCGCCTCCGACCAGCGGACCCGCGGCGACGGCCCCGAAGATGCATATGTTGAATATCACCGCGGTGTAGCGCAATTTCGCGGTCGGATAACCCAGGAACAGTGGCGGCGCCGCGGCGATCAGCAGCATGCTCGTGCACAGGCCCTGCAGGATGTGCCCAGCGATGAACATGCCCGGGCCAGTGGCAGCCGCTGCCAGGACCGAGCCGATGACCAGCCCGCTGGCATACACCACGAGCAGCCGACGCTGGGGCAACAGCTGCGCGAACTGAACCGCCAGCACCGTGCCGACGGCGTATCCGGCGTTGGCAAGGCCAGCGGCCAGGGCGACAGTCTGCAGGGTCGTGTGGAGCTGCGCGGCGATGATCGGCGTGAGCGGCAGCAGAGCCGCCGACAACCCCAGGTAGGGAACGAGGAAGAGGACGACCATCCCCGCCGTCGGCCCGTAGCGGCCAGCGAGCGGGCCATCCAGGAACCGCTCTCCGCGCAGAGGTGCCGGCTCGGCTGCAGGCGGAGTTGGCGATACTCGCGCTCGGGCCATTTGATCAGGGTTGCCGGCCGCTGCGGAGGTACTCCCGCCGGGGCATCCCGCTGGGCAGAGTCCGCCGGATTTGGCGGAATGTCCGACCCATCGCAGGCCGCCGGTATTCAGCCAGCGCGGCTAGCTGGGCGGCTCGAAGCCAACCCCGTCGTGCAGCCGGGAACGGCGGCTGGCGGATTCGTCAGCTGGCTCGCGCCCATCGCGCGTCGGCGGCGCGGCGACGCCGCGGACGATCTGTTCTGCCATCCCGTACAGCAGCGGCAATGCACCGGCCACGACGCCGCCGATCCGGTTTATGTGCGCAACGCCGGGGCGGATCTCCTTCGCATGGTCGTCGATCTGGTGGACGAGGTCGGCGGAATCCTCCAGGTTCCCCGCGATCCGGTTCAGCAGAGTCCCGATCCAGAACAGATAGAGGGCCAGGCCGCCGGTGAATACGGCGATAACGCCGACCGTCAGCACGACCAAGCGCCTCATCGCTGCACCGTCCCGAGCACCCGGCCGAGGAATAGATGGTGCTGCAGGCCCTCAGCCAGCACGGCATCGACGCCGTCGGCGACCTGCGGTATGAGCGCCGCATCCGCGGTATTCGCCTCCGCGCCCCGCAGGGTATCTCGCACCTCGATCACGCGCTGGTCAATGGTCATCACCCGGTAGACGAGAAGGCTGAGCAGCGCTGCAACTGCCACATCGACGGCGAAGCCAGCGGCAATCGCACGCCGCCACGCTGAGCGGTCATAGGGAGACATCGCGCTACCCCCCTAGCCGGGCGCGGCCACGCTGGAGCCCGCTCGTTATTGCCGACGCGTCCTCGATGGTCGTACGCAGCGCCCCCAGCGGCGCGGTGTTGCGTTCGGCGTCCCGAAGCGCTGCGTTTATCTTCGGCGCCTCGTCGGCTATCGACCACGCATAGGCCAGAATCGCTGAGACCAGCGTCGCGACCGCGGCGACGACGGCAGCGCCGATCGCGTAGCCAGCATGCCAACCAGACTGGTGTGTGCCAGCGCCCGCCCGCCGGATCTTGGCGCGTTGTTGCACCCCGTCCACCCCTTCCGACAGTCTCAAACCGTGTCGCAAAAGTCGCGCACCGGCTTCAGGCTCGCGTTGACCGATGTGAGGCGGGCCGGCACTGTGCTGGTCAGCTCCGCGACGGTCAGCGCCGCGCTTGTCGTGGCGGCCAGGTTCGCTTGAATCGCCTGCAGGTGAAAGAGCACGCGCACGAGGCCCACCGCCGTGATGCCGACGATGAGCGCCGAGGCGACGAGCGTCGTCTGGGCGGTTGCATGCATGAACGCCACCTCCTTCGCTTACCCGAGAAGCTTGGCGACCGAGGCCCCGTACCTGGTCGCTCCGGCTGATACATCCCTGACGGTCTGGTCGGTGGTCGCGAGGGCCTCCGGCACGCCGTTCAGGTCGTCAACGAGCTCGCCGCCGTCGGCCAGAATCTCGTCGCTCGCGTGGCGGATCCGTTCCAGCGCGGTCAGCACGCGGTTGAGTAGGTAGATCACCAAGGGCAGCACCAGCAGAATGAGCATCGCGTTACCGATCCGCCACAAGCGCATGACCAAACCTCCCCCTGATAGGCCGACTGCGGATGAGCTGTATCGGCTGGGGTTTACCCCAGAAGCAGCGCGGCGCACGCATTAGCACCGGCGGAGGGTTAGGACCGACCGCATCCCATGCGCCGGCGAACCAGCGATGGCGGCGGGGAGAGTTGACCCCGTTCCCTCCGTATCGGCGCGAAGCGCCAGCACACGAGCCTCATCGTCACGGCCACGGCTGGTAAAGGCTGAGTCATGGGCCGCATGCCAGCGGGCCTATTCGGGTAACTACCGGCGCGGCGGGAGGCAATCGGGGGAACGGAGGCGTGCCGCAGTGCCGCGGGGAGAATTCAGATTTTCTGGCTGGCGCAGGGTTACCGCGCTAGCGATCGGGCTGTCAGTGACCGCGCTCGGCGCGGCGAGTTGCACAGCAGCCAAGGCGGCTCCGGCCGCGTCGTTGATCATCACACCGGCCGACGGGGCGCGGGGCGTCCCGCCTGGAGCGGCCATCATGGTCGCTGCAAAGCACGGAAAGCTGCGGAACGTCGTCGTAGCGACAGCTGCCGGCCCAGTTAGCGGTACTCTCGGCGCCAACGGCCTCTGGCAAAGTGCGGCGCCGCTCGCGGTAGGGACGAACTACACGGTGACGGCGACCGCGATCGGCGCGAACCACAAGAAAGTCACCGATTCAAGCACGTTCCAGACGCTTACCCCGCATCAAACTCAGCAGGCTGCGATCACCGCGCTTGGCACTGATCCCAATATCAGCGGCGAGATAGTCGACGGTCACCAATACGGGGTCGGTATCCCGATCACCATCATGTTCAGCCGCCCGGTTACCAACAGGGCAGCGGTGGAGCGGGCCATCCAGCTCCGCACCTCCAGGCCAGTGGTAGGTGCCTGGTACTGGCAGGATGACAAGACTGTGATCTTCCGCCCGCGGCAGTACTGGCCGCAGTACACCACGGTGACGGTTGACGGCAATTTCGACGGCGTCGAGACGGCGCCCGGCGTCTACGGCAACCGCAATGTGAACCTGACGTTCTCGATCGGGCCTTCGCTGATCGTCGTCGCCAGCGCCAGCAAGCACTACATGGACGTCTATTACAAGGACAAGTTCTTCGCCCGGTGGGCCATCAGCACCGGAAGGCCGGGCGATGACACCCCGGACGGCACGTACCTGACGACGTTCAAGAACAACCCGCAGCTCATGGTCGGTCCCGGGTACCGGCTGGAGGTGCCCTGGTCGGTCGACATCACCTACAGCGGTGACTTCATTCACGACGCCTACTGGTCGGTTGGTGTGCAGGGCGCCGCCAACGTCAGCCACGGCTGTATCAACACCTCACCCGAGCACGCCCAGACTTACTACAACATGGAGGAGCCCGGCGATCCTGCCACCGTCAGCGGCAGCCCGCGCGCCGGCATCCCGGGCAATGGCTGGACCGAGTGGTTCATTCCGTGGTCACAGTGGCTCCACGGCAGCGCCACCGGCGATGCTGTCGTTGCCGGGCCAGCTGGAAGCTCACTAGTCAGCCCGACATCGCTGCCGGCAGCGACCGGAGACGCGCCGCTGTACCAGCCGGCCTCAGGGAACCCGAACGCCAACACCTAGGCCACCGTGGGCCTGCGTCCCCGATCCACTCTGCTTGGTCGTGTCGCTTGGCGTGGTGTTGCCTGCATCATCGTCCCCGGTCAGTCAGACCGCGTTAGACGGTACCTACCACTGACGGCGCTTCAGCTACCCGGGCAGGTGTTCCGGAGCCTCAGCCGCCAGCGCCGCGCGCACAGCATCGAGGGTGCGCATGATCGAGACAGTCTCGGCCAGCGGCATCGTTGGTGATTCGGTGAGCCCGGCGCGCAGGCACCGAGCAACCTCGGCCGCCTGGTAGGTGTAGCCGTGCCCTTCGAGCGTTATCGAGAATGTCTGAGGGGCGGCGGAGCGCTTCTGAAGCGTGAAGCTGTGCGGCCGGTAGAACGGCGCCGCGATCATGATGGTGCCCTCGGTGCCCGTAATGGCGGCAGTAAGCGGTGAGTCTGCCCAAAGGCCGCAGTGATAGACGCCGAGCGCGCCGCGAGCATAGCGCCCGATAATGGCCGTGTTGGCGTCAACGCCGGTGGCAGCGTGACTCGTCAGTGCCCGGATTTCGGTGGGCTCACCCAGCAGCATCGATCCAAACGAGAT
Source organism: uncultured Actinomycetota bacterium (assembly GCA_963730085.1). Taxonomy (GTDB): domain Bacteria; phylum Actinomycetota; class Actinomycetes; order Streptosporangiales; family Streptosporangiaceae; genus JAJYUU01. Next base: position 386,084 of record CAVSQI010000001.1, read on the forward strand.
TGGGTACACGCCGAGGTCAAGGAGCGCACCCCCGGCGAGGCTGGGATTCCACATGCGGTCGTCTGCGTCGAACCTGACCCGTTCGCTGAAATCTGCCTGAACTAGGACGATGTCACCGAGATCACCAGTCTTGACCAGCTCGCAGATCTGTCGAATCAGCGGATTGAACCTCGTCCACATCGCCTCCATGGCGAATAGCCCACGCCGCTTCGCAAGCTCAGCGATCTCTAGCGCCTCAGCCGCCGTGACGGTAAGCGGCTTCTCGACGAGCACGGCTCGCCCGGCGAGCAAACAAGTTCGCGCGGCCGGGAAATGTCCGGAGTGTGGCGTGGCCACGTAAACGACGTCGACTTCATCGTCAGCAGCAAGGGCTTCGTAGGAGCCGTAAGCCCGTTCGATTCCGTACCTGTCAGCGAAGGCGCGTGCGCTTGACATCGCGCGCGATCCGACGGCGACGACTTCATGATCATCGAGCCGGAGCAGATCCTCGGTGAAGGTTCGGGCAATGCCGCCGGTTGCCAGGATGCCCCATCTCACCGGCGACACGTGACCGGTCGGCGAGCGGTTCATATCGCCTGATACTAGCTGGGGGTGTGCGGGAGACGCTGGGAGAGCCGCGGCCCGCGCGGCTCTCCCAGCCGGAGCGCGGCCGGAGTTTGCGACGAGCTGTTCGACTAGGCCTTCTCATCCTCGGCGTCGGTAGCGCCGTCCGAGCCGCCCATGCGGTCGACCCGTCGCCGCTCCGCGATCTCGGTAAAGAATGGCGACGTCGGCGCGGCGCGCCACACAACGAGCGCGCCGATGAGGAAGGCCAGCGCGACGCCAGCAACTGCCACCCACCTCACGGACGCCGTCTGCGTTGTCAGCCCGTAGAAAAATACCGCGCCCATGTAGAGGCCGCCGAGTAGCGGCAGAACGCCCATGACGAGGAACGTCCAGACGCTCCTGCGCAGGTACGCCCGGTAGAACCAGACGCTGGCGAGGGCGATCGTGAAGTACATGAACAGGCCGAACATGCCGTCCGCGCTGATGATGTAGCCGATGGCGTTCTTCGCCGAATTATTCGCCAGGTAGGGAATGAGCAGGATTGGCGGTATCGCGGCCAGTATCAGCAGCCCAGCCCACGGCGTCTGGTGTGCCCTGTTGATGAAGCTGAACAGACGTGGGATGACCTTGTCCCTGGCCAACGCGTACAGGATCCGGCTCGGCTCGACCATCTGGATCTGGCAGGTGCCGATCACGGCGATGAGCACCGCGAGCGGGAGCGCGCGCCCGAGGAAGCCAGGCACAAGCAGCGGACCCGCGTACGCGAGTACGTCAGTTTTGAGCGACAGCACCTTGGCCGTGCTGGATACACCTTGGAAGACCACGATGAGGAACGTGTACCAGAGCGTCAGGAACGCGGTCCCGAGGAGCATCGCCCGGCCGGGGTTGATATGCCGGCGCGTCGACTCCTCCCCGAGCACCGCCGTCGCTTCCCAGCCGAGATAGAGGAACCCGCACGGCACAGCCGCCTCGGCGAGCCCCTTGAATCCTCCGACGCCCGCGACCGCGTGCCCGATCTTGAAGTCGGATATCGACGGGAGCGTGGCACCGCCAGCCCCGGACGCTTCGTGGATCAGGGCGAGCACGACGAACGAGATCATGGCGGAGTATTCGATGACGATAAATGCCGTTTGCAACCATACGGTCGGCCTGATGCCGCGGATCGCGAGCCAGACCAGCACTCCCATGATGGCTGTGGCCACCACCCAGACGAGCGGACTGGAGAACGTGCCCGTAGGAACCAGCACAAAGAGCAGGTAGGCGCCAGCCAGCGTGATGTTGCCGACGTTGGCAAACGTCGATACAAAAACGTTGAGTATGCCTGCGCCGACACCGACCTTCGGTGACACCGCCTCGCTGACCCAGACGTAAGGGGCGCCGGCATGTGCCCGCCATCGGTTGAGACTCGCATAACCCGTCGCGCACAAGAACATAGCGATGCCGGTCACGAGCACCGCGAGCGGTGAGACGTGGCCAGCGAAAGCGACGAGCAGGGCTAACGTGTAGGCGACGCTGCTGGACGGCGCGACGTTCGCGATCGAGACGACGAAGTCGCCCCACAAGCTGACCGCGTTCTCCTTCAGACCGACATGCGGCGCGGTCGCAGTGCCTGCGGCCAACGGAACCACTTCCTCTCTGTAACTGCTTCAGGACTATGCGTCGCTCGTGGGTAACGACTCCACTTCGGCGCCGGGCCCGACCCGTTCGAGCGTGAATGAGATCCAGTCAGATACGTGGTATTCGACCGAACAGAGGACAGGCGTCCCGCTGCCGTCGTAGTCCACCTGCTTGATGTACAGAAGGGGTGCACCGCGCCTGATCTGCAGCCGTTCTGCTAGGGATGCGGTGGCTGATTTCGGGCTGAGCTCGGCGACGCCCTGGTGCACCGTGACCTGATGCAGCTTGTAGAGCAGCTCGTAGAGCGAGGCGTCATCGCCCGCCATGGCCTCGGCGTCCGCAACGTCAAGCAACCGGCGCGGCACGGCGTCTTTCGACCACACGACCGGGCGGTCGTCGGCGAGCCGAACCCGTTCCAGAACCGTCACCGGATCGCCCGGCGCCATCTCGAGGCTTTGCGCGAGCTCCCGGTCGGCTGCCTCTGTACGAAGCTCCAGCCCGCGGGTGCCTGGCCGGTATCCGCCGGAGCGGATCATCGCCGTGATGCCGAAGTTGCGGTTCAGGTCCTTGTGGATCGGACGCTTCGCGACGAACGTGCCACGGCCGTGACGCCGGATTATGAGCCCACGGTCTTGAAGTTGGCGCAGCCCGTCCCGCAGCGTCGCGCGCGAGACGCCGAGGTTGTTCGCCATCTGCGCCTCGGCTGGCAGTTGAGCTCCGGGTGCATACGCCCCGTCGGCGATCGCCGATGCGATCGCGTCCGCACAAGATTGAGTAAGCGAGACGCGGCCGCTCTTCACGTCTGACAGCGCTTCGAGGAATTCGGAGCTGCTCACGTGACGGCGCCTTCCGGTGCGTCTTACGCTATTGCCAGAGTATGAGTGGTCAGACGACTGGAAGTCAAACAACGCTCTTGGCGGCTCGGCCGCGCTGGGGAGGACAGTGAACAGGTTCCAGGACAAGGTGGCGGTGGTCACGGGCAGCGCGCATGGCATCGGCCGCGCGACCGCGTTGCGGTTTGCCGCTGAAGGCGCACACGTCGCCGTCATCGACGTGCGCGACGACCAAGGGGAACAAGTCGCCCTCGAATGCAGCGGCGCTGGCCACGAGAGCCTCTACTACCACTGCGACGTGACTGATCCAAAGGGGGTGACGACAGTCATTCAGCGCGTGGCAACGGACCTCGGAATGATCGACGTGCTGCACGCGAACGCCGGACGTCTGCGGGCCGGAACCGTGCTGGAGACCGACCTCGACGAGTGGTCGCGCATCCTCGCGGTCAATGTCACGGGCATGTACCTGGTCATCCGGGCAGCAGTACCGGTGATGCGGCACGGCGATGCCGCCATCATCACCACGGGCTCGATCAGCGGGCTGTTCGGCGAGCCAGCGCTCACCGCTTACACGGCGTCCAAAGCGGCGGTAGTGAACATGACGCGGTCGCTAGCGATCGACCTTGCCGCCGACGGCATCCGGGTGAACTGCGTTTGCCCCGGCTGGGTCGACACAGGCTTCAACGATCCGCAGTTCGAGCACGACAAGATGACAGCCGATGACATCACGGCGCTGATCGATCGAACGGTGCCGATGCGTCGGCAAGGCGAGCCAGCGGAGATAGCCGCCGCGGTTGCGTTCCTGGCTTCCGCGGATGCGTCTTACATCACAGGTCAAACACTGGTGGTCGACGGCGGGCTGCTCTGTCATGTATGACCGCCATATGCCAGTGCAGGGACGGGTCTGAGCACGGTGTCTGGCTCGCATCTGATCGGGATTGACGTCGGGTCGCAGAGCGTCAAGGGCGTGCTGTGCCGACCGGATGGCAAGCCGGTTGCTACCGCCGCGCATCCATGCGGCATGACGCACGCAGCCAGTGGCTGGGCCGAGCAAGACCCGGCCGACTGGCTCGCCGGGATCCGCGCGGTGGTCCGCGCAATGCTCACCACCGCGGCGGTCGCGCCGGCGGAGGTCTCGCATATCGGCCTTGCATGTCAGGTCGACGGCGTGGTGGCTGTGGACAGCAAACTGAGGCCGCTTCGACCGGCGATCATCTGGCTGGACAAGCGGGCTGTCACTCAGGCGGGCCGCCTGGTCAGCGCGATCGGCGCGGACACAGTATTCCAGACCACGGGACTCGTGGCCGATGCCTCCCACACCGCTCCCAAGATGATGTGGCTGCGCGACGAGGAGCCTGATGTTTTCGGCGAGTCGGCGCTGTTGCTGCCTCCTGCGGCCTACCTTCTCGGCCGGCTGACCGGGCGGCCGCTGCAAGATCACGCTAACGCTTCGTCGAGTCTCCTCTACGACGTGGCCAGGCGAAGCTGGTCCGAGCCGTTGCTCGAGGCGGCCAACCTAGACCCCACGCTTCTGGCGCCCATTGCCGCTTCACACGAGATCGCCGGACCGCTGCTCGCTGAGGCGGCGGCCGAGCTTGGGCTCACCACCAGTTGCATGGCGGTCGTGGGCACCGGGGACGACCACGGAGCGGCCCTTGGCGCAGGCGTGGTTGAGCCCGGACCGATCGCGGACGTGACTGGGACTGCTGAGCCGGTCGGAACGGTGGCTCTGCACCTCGTCCTGGATAGCGAGCGGCTGCTGGAGACGCACGCGCATGCGGTTGACGGGGCAATCTTCGTGGAGAATCCCGGGTTTGTCTCTGGCGGTAGCATCCTGTGGCTCGCCAACGTCCTCGGCGCATCGCAGGCTGAAATCCTCTCGTGGGCGGCTGAGGCGCCCGCAGGTGCCGACGGCGTCACGTTCCTGCCCACCCTTTCCGGTGCGACGGCTCCGCGCTGGAACGACCGGATGCGCGGTACCTTCCACGGCCTGTCGGTGAACCACGACCGCCGCCATCTCAGTCGTGCGGTCGTCGAGGGCTGCGTCTACGCGCTGCGCGATATTACGGCGCGACTGCATGCCATGGGACTGCCCGGGACCGAGATCCGAGTTGTAGGCGGCGGCGCGCGCAGCGCATTGTGGCTGCAGACGAAGGCCGACGTGTGCGGGCTGCCGGTGCGTCCGATACTGGGACCGGAACCCACCGCGCTCGGCGGCGCCATGTTGGCTGCCGTGGGAGCGGGCATGTACCCCGACGCGGGTGCGGCCGCGATGCACATGGCGCTGATCGGCGAGGAGCTATACGAGCCGCACTCGGACGCGCGTGCGCGTTACGACGAGGGCTACCACCGCTACCGTCGGCTGTTCGATGCCGTGGAAGCGATCACCTGATGGCTGACATTGCGAGCACGGCGTTTGATGTGCAGCGCTACGCGACCCCCGCCCGGCCGGTCGGTCTGCGCGAAGTGCACATCGGGTCCGATGCGCTGCTCCGGCTGCCCTCCGTGATCCGGGCCATCGGATCGGACCTCGGGGTCGGCCGCATCGTCGTGCTGTCGGATGCTGTCCCGAAGTATCGGCGCGGCGAAGATGCGACTGCGCTGGTGGCGTCGCTGCTCTCCGGGCTCGCCGACGTGCAACGAGTGCGGGTCCTCGAGGGCGCCGCGGGCGTGCACGCTGACGAGCGCACAGTGGCGGCGGCAGCCGCGGCTGCGAGCGGTGCGCGCGTGCTTGTCACTGTCGGGTCAGGAACCGTCGCCGACATCGGAAAGGCTGCCGCAGCCCGGCTGCGCGGTCCCTCGCATGTCATCGTCCAGACCGCCTTGAGTGTCAACGGATACGCCGATGATCAGTCGGTGCTGCTGGTCGACGGCGTAAAGCGGACCACGCCGACATGCTGGCCTGACGCGCTTATCGCAGATACTCAACTGCTGGCCGAAGCGCCGATAGAGCTGAATCTGGCTGGGGTTGGTGATCTCCTGGCGATGTTCACTGCGCCTGCGGACTGGCGGATCGCGAGCCTGCTCGGCATGGACGACCAGTACGCCGGGGAAGTCGTTGCCATGGTGCGAGAGAACGGTCCAGCGCTCTTGCAAGCCGCGCCGCTGCTGCGGGAGGCAGACGACGACGCGATCGAACTCACGGCGAAGGTACTCACGCTCAGTGGCGTCTGTATGGGCCTCGCGGGGACCACTGCGCCGGCGTCCGGTGCCGAGCACACGGTCAGCCATCTGCTCGAGATGGCTGGGGCCAGCCAGAGCCGCCGCAGCGCTTATCACGGTGCTCAGGTCGGCGCGGCCACGGTGCTAGCCGCTCAGGTCTGGCAGCACGTCAGACAGCGGGTACGGGCCGGCGTGCGGGTCATGCGGTGCCCGTCAGAGGAGCAGACGCGGCCCGCAGTGCTGCGGGCATTCAGCTCCCTCGACTCGTCGGGTGCCATGGCCGACGAATGCTGGCGTGACTACCGGCGCAAGCTCGCCAGATGGCGGGAGCTGCATGGTGATGAGGACGAGCTCGATACGGCGCACCTCGAAGATGCGGCTCGCCTGCTCGAGGACCCGGCGGTGCTGCGAACCGCCCTGTACAGCAGCGGGGCGCCGACTCGGATGGCGGAGCTCGACCCGCCCGTCGATGCGGAGATGACGAGATGGGCGCTCGCGAACTGCCACCTGATGCGCGAGCGGTTCACCGTCGTCGATCTTGCTTGCTTCCTCGGGGTCTGGCAACCGGCGGACGTTGACACCGTGCTTGCGGCGGCCGACATCGAGGGGGCGGGGCTGTGACTGCGGCGAGCGGGCACCGCGGACCGCCGCCGACGCTGTTCGACGGCTACGCCTTCGACCTGGACGGAACCGTCTACCTGGGCGACGTACCTTTGCCCGGCGCGAGCGAGACGATCGGGCGCATCCGGCACGCCGGCCGGGCCGTCGTTTTCGTCACCAACAACCCGCTGCATAGCGCCGAGGACTATGCGAGCAAGCTGCGGAGCTTTGGCGTCGAGGCGACCACCAACGACGTCGTGACCGCCACCCATGCTCTTGTGGCGTATTTGACGGCAGCCTGTCCCCGGGATCGGTTGCTGGTGCTCGGCGAGACATTCCTGCTGGAGACACTCTCGGCTGCCGGGTTCGCCCTCACAACGGAACCGGCTGCCGCAGACGTGGTCGTCGTGTCGTTCGACCGTACTTTCGACTACGGGAAGCTACTTGCCGCCTACCGGGCACTCCGACTGCATGGCGCCCGGCTGGTGGCGACCAATCCCGACCCGTACTGCCCAACCCCGGACGGTGGCTTGCCCGACTGCGCTGCCATGCTGGCAGCCGTCCAGGCCTGCAGCGGCGTCATGGCAGAGGCGGTCGTCGGGAAGCCGAGCACGCACATGGCCGCGGCTGTGCTCGACCGGCTGGGAGTGCCGGCAACTGGCGCTGCGATGGTGGGTGATCGTCTCAGTACCGACATGGTGATGGCCAGGAGCGCCGGAATGGCCGGCGTGCTTGTGCTCACGGGCGCCACCAGTCCGTCCGACCTCGCTGCCGCCGAGGCATCCGTGCTACCCGACTACGTGATCCAGACACTGCCCCAGTTGCTGGTCGGCGCGCCGATCCAGCACAATGCCGCGACTGCGCGGGAACGGAGGAATCTGGAACGTGCCTGAGTTCGTCTTCATGCTTACGCACCACGACGCGACGGTCACCAACGCGCGGCGGGTCTACGACCAGGTACGCGGCACGGGGCTGCGGTATGTGGGCTTCAAGGACATCGGCGCAACCCCGGATGAGCTCGCCGAGGTCACCAGGGCCGCCCACGACGACGGCCTCGAGGTCATGCTCGAGGTGGTTTCGACCAGTGAGGAAGCCGAGATCCAGAGCATTTCAGCGGCCGAAAACATCGGCGTGGATTGGGTGCTGGGCGGCACTCACCCTGAGCGGGGCCGCGCGATCCTGGCAGGCAGGGCCACTCGATACTGCCCGTTCCCTGGCATTGTGGTTGATCATCCGAGCATCCTGAAGGGCGAGATCCCGGACATTGCCGAACACGCTCGCATGCTCACCGCGACAGCGGGCATTGAAGGTGTCGACCTGCTCGCGTACCGGCACGTCTCGGCCGACCCGGTCGCGCTGGTCCGAGCCGTCGTCGCGGCCGCATCGGGACCTGTGATTGTGGCCGGATCGGTCGCCTCAGTCCAGCAGATACGGGATATCGCGGCGTCCGGTGCGTGGGGGTTTACGATCGGCGGCGCCATCTTCGAAGCGCTGCTGCCAGGCGGTCCTGACATAGCCGGCCAGGTCAGGGCGGTGCTGTCAGCCGCTAGCGCGGCAGGGTGAGAAATAACCGGCATCTCACCTGAACTGACCGACGACGAGCGGCTGACAACGAGCATTCGCCCTGTTCAGCCTCAGAACAGCGAGGTGCCTTCCTGAATCTCTGTCAGGCCCTCTTGCAAGGAACGCGAGGGCAGGATGTGAACCTGATTCCAGTGGGCGAGCCGGGAATCAACCAGGAAGTCATCCAGGCTCTCGGCGTGGTCGGTCTCGACGATCGTGACGGCCATGTGCTCGCGGTTGACGAAAGGCCCGGCCACGATGTTCACGCCGTGCTTCTGGGCGATGCCGGGTATCTGCGGGGCCAGCTCCAGCAACAGTCCTTTCGTCTTGGCGTTGCTCGTAGGGCATATGTCGGGCGAGTGGGTTGCGAGAACGACGAAATGCACTTAAATCCCCCCTTGTGCTCGGCACTCAGACTGCTCCGTGCCTGCTTAACCGCCGGCTACACGGTTATCTACCCACGCTGCGGCGGTCGCACTGACGGCAACGCAGTGATAACACGGTATGCAGACAGGTTCGACAGAGCGTTCGGTTGTTCGCGGGAGACACTAATGACGGTCGACGTGCTCGCAGGACCAGTGCGCATGCCGCGTAACCTCGCCGCCGGTGTGGTCGGCAGCATTCATGACGACGCAACCGCCACTGGCACTCGGCTTCCGCGGCGGGACGGTGGCGGGCAGCATCCACATGGATCAGTTCCCGCCACTGGCGCTTCGCGCCTTCGGCAGCGGCTGGTTCGAGGACGGGAGCCTGTCGCTGTACTTTCGGCACGCGACGACCGACGGCGAGCAGGTTCGCGCCTTCATCGAGCGGCCGCCGCGGCAGCGCGATATCCAGACGAGAGCCTGGGCGACGACCACTGACGACGTTGTTGTCGCGGAGGGAACGGCTGGTCGCGGGCATCCCGCCGAGCCGTCCGCCCTGCGTGCACGTGACCTGCGTCCGGTGGACCCGGCGCAGTTGCGCATCCTGGCGGACTTCAAGCCCGGCGCCGTGCTCGGGGACGTGACGCTGCACCCTGATGGCGAACGGCAGCGAGAGCGCATCGCCCGGCATGGCATGACCGAGCCGCTGGACTGGTACACCGGGCCATCGCCGTGGGGAGGTCCCATCGCCGCACCGTCAGCCGTCGTTGATCTGCTCTACGCACATCTGCTCAACAGCGCGAGGGCATCAATGGGGGAGCATGTCGGGCTGTTCGGAGCGATCGAGATCCGATTCCGGTCCGGCCCGATGTTGCTGGACAACCGCTATCGCGTCACCGGTGAGGTTGTCGCGGTCAGCCAGACGCCGAAGACCGAGGTGTTGTGGTTCGACAGCCGGGCACACGACACCAGCGGTGAACTGGTGGCTGATATGCGAATGATGCTGCGCCAGCTCAAGCAATCCTCACCGCTATACCAGCCGCACGAATGAAATTATGACGGCGGGCCGCTTCGCCAGAGGCGGCAGATTCAAGCCAGTCGTGGAGGCAGCGTGGACATGCAGGAGTACCTGCTCTATATCGGTGGCGGGTGGCGTCCTGGTGGTGCTGGGACGTCCCGGGCGGAGAGCCCGTCGTCGGGCGAGGTGTTCGCGTCGGTGGCGGTTGGCGACGCCGGTGATATTGATGCTGCAGTCGCTGCCGCTTCCGCTGCCTGGCCCGCGTGGGCCAGCACGTCGGCCTTCGACCGGGCGGCGTGGTGCGAGCGGATCGTGGCCGGCATCCGGCAGCACCGCGATGAGCTGGCCAGGGTGCTAACCCTCGACCAGGGTAAGCCGCTAGCGGCTGAGGCCTATGACGAGGTGGACGAGCTTGCTTCGTATTTCCTGATGGCCGGCGAGGATGCCAAGCGTCTCGACGGGGCGCTGCCAGCTTCCGTCTCAGCTGGTCGCAGGATCCTGACCACCAGGGTCCCACTTGGTGTGGTCGGCGTGATCAGCCCCTGGAACTGGCCCTACACGATGGGCGCGGAGCTGATCGCGCCTGCCATGGCGGCCGGGAACGTAGTCGTCTGGGTGCCAGCGCCCACAACTAGCGCCTGCTGCGCAGTGCTGGCGCGAATCATCGACGAGTCAGGCCTGCCGGCTGGCGTTTTCAACTTTGTTTCCGGGCCGGGCGCTGTCGTGGGTGATGCCCTGGCCGGCCACCGTGGAGTCGCCGGGGTGGGTTTCGTCGGCTCAGTCGCGACCGGTGCGAGCGTTGCTGCTAGGGCTGCGGGCAAAACACAACTGCTCGAACTCGGTGGTAACGGCCCAATGGTGGTGCTGGAGGACGCAGACCTGGATCTGGCCGTGGATGCTGCACTGGAGGCCGCCTACCTGTGCGCGGGCCAGAGCTGCACTGCCGGCGAGCGCTTCTTGGTTCACGCGGACGTGCGCGCCGACTTTGTTGAACGTGTCGTCGCCGCGACCAAGGAGCGAGTGCGTCTCGGAGATCCCTTCGACGCGACAACGACGATGGGCCCGCTCAACAACGAGCCGACTGCGGAGAAGTTTGATCGCCATATCGCCGATGCCCTCGCCGGAGGTGCAAGAGTCTGCTGCGGCGGCAGGCGCGCCGGGGGGTTCCCGACCCGTCTTTACGCCGAGCCCACGGTGCTCGACGGCGTTACCGTCGGGATGGCGATCGAGGAGGAGGAGACGTTCGGCCCGGTTATTCCGGTGGTCGAAGTGCGCTCATCTGCTCAGGCACTGGAACTCACCAACGCGTCGCCGTTCGGCCTGACCGCAGCCGTCTTCACCGAGGATCTTGAGCGCGGCCTTGCGTTCGCTGAACGTGCAAGAGCGGGCTGGGTCAACATCAACGCATCGACCAACCTGTGGGAGTCCCACTTGCCGTTCGGCGGTCGGGCAGGCAGCGTCAGCGGAACCGGCCGGGTCGGCGGACGCTACCCGATGGTGACATTCACCGAGCCCAAGCTCGTGACCTACCCGGCCCCGCGGTACGACAGACCACACCAGTGATCCTGATGCCGCCCCGACTTCACCTTCGGCTGATCTCAGGCTCGCGCTGGCCTAAGCCGCCAATGCACCGCACCTCGTGGTCGCGTGGTCGCTTCGGCTGCCTTGGTCCAGGACGAGGAGGTCCCGGCTAGGCATCGGCAGGCTTGGTGTGGATGAGCTTCTTGTTCACGAACTCGTCGATGCCCAGCGGGCCGAGTTCGCGGCCCACGCCGGAGCGCTTGGTACCGCCGAACGGCAACTCGGCACCGCCGCCCTCGATCCGGTTGATCCAGACCATGCCGACCTCTAGCTTGTCGGCTATGTCCGTTGCCAGCGTCTCGTCCGCCGTCCAGACGGAGCCGCCGAGACCGAAGGAACTGGCGTTGGCCAGGGCCACGGCCTCGTCGGCATCCTTGACGCGGTACACCACGGCCGCCGGGCCGAACAACTCTTCGCTGAACGCCCGCATCTCCGGGGTTACGGCCGACAGCACCGTCGCCTCTACGAATGCGCCCGGCCGGTCGACACGGTGCCCGCCGGTGTGCACGGTCGCGCCCTTGCTCACCGCGTCCTCGATCTGGCCCATCAGGGTGACCGCGGCCTGCTCGGAGGACAACGGCCCGTAGGTGATACCGGGGTCCGTTGGGTCGCCAGTCACCTGGGCGGCCATCAGCGGTACGAACTCCTTCATGAAGTCGTCGTAGACCGAGTCCGCCACGATCATCCGCTTGGCCGCGTTGCAGGCCTGACCCGCGTTGGACATCCGGGCGCCGACTGCGGCCTTCGCCACCGCGGCGATGTCCGGCGCGTCCAGCACGATGAACGGGTCCGAGCCGCCCATCTCCAGCACTACCTTCTTGAGGTTCTGCCCAGCTGCAGCGGCCACTGCCGAACCGGCCCGCTCGCTCCCGGTCACCGACACGCCGGCGATCCGCGGGTCGGCCACCATCGTGGCAACCTGCTCGTTCGTGGCAAAGACATTGATATAGGCGTCGGCAGGCAGCCCGGCGTCGCGGAAGATCTGCTCCATGGCCAGGGCCGATTCCGGACACTGCGGCGCGTGCTTGAGCACCACGGTGTTGCCGATCATCAGGTTGGGCGCCGCGAACCTGGCCACCTGGTAATACGGGTAATTCCACGGCATGATGCCGAGGATCGGGCCGATCGAGGACCTGCGCACCACCGCGCTGCCCGGCGTGTTGGATTGCAGCGGCTGATCCCTCAGCAACTCGGCCGCGTTATCGGCGTAGTACTTGTAGATCGACGCGGTGAACAGCACCTCGCCCTTGGCCTGCCGGGTCGGCTTTCCCATCTCCCTGGTGATGATCGCGCCAAGCTCGTCAGCCCGCTCCGCATGCAGCTGACCGACGCGGGCCACAATCTCCGACCGGCGGGAGATGCCGGTGGCCTTCCAGGACGCGTAGCCACTCGCTGCCCTGGCTAGCAGGTCGCTGATTTCAGCGGGGCTCGCTGTCGGGTACTCGCTCTCGACCTTCCCAGTGGCCGGGTTGGTGACCTTATAGCTCATGTTGGCAGCCTCCATGACGCGCGTTCCAGCAAAGTTCGCCTTGAGCAAGTGGTCTCATTGTCGCCTGCGCGGCCGGCTAGCGCGATACGACTACCTTGAGTACGACGTTGGGCAGGGCGGTACCGTCCGCCATAGTGAGGTGAAAGATCACCCGGTACGTTCCCGGGGTGGTCCCAGCCATGACCATCACCTGCTGATGGCCGTCGCTTGACGCGGGAACCTGGAAGCTGCCTGACCTCGAGGACAGCCTTACCCCGGAGGCGGACGACGCCTTCCAGTTAACCACCTGCGCCGAGCCGGTGATGTTCCGCGCCGCCAGGCTAACGTTGGCGGCGCCGCCCGGCTGGACGGTTGCCTGGCTCGTCGGCGTCGTGAAGCCGATCGCAGGTGTCTCGTCGCTGGTGAAGGACGGCGGAGCGGCGTGCGGCCCGCTGGCCCAGCCGTTGTCCGGGGTGGACCTCAGCGTGTAGCCGATCGTGCCGCCGCCGTTGATCGCCGACAGCGGCAGATAGGCACGGTTCCACGAAACGCCGTTGACCGTCATGCTGTGGATGTAGGGCGTGCTATCCGTGTTGCCGTTGGCGTTCAGCGTGAGAACCTTCCCGTCGCCGAGGGTGATCTTGGTGTACGGGAACAGTGGACTACCCAGTGCAAGGGTCCCGACGCCGGGAGTCTCCGGGTACATGCCGATGGCGGCCCACACGTACCAGGATGACATCGCCCCGCCGTCGTCGTTACCGGGCAGGCCGCCTGGGGTGGGCGTGTAGTTGTTGGTGATCACGCTTCTGATCGCGCCCTGAGCCTGCTCAGGCGCGCCGGTGTAGTCGAGCTCCCAGGGGATCTCCGCGCTGGGCTCGTTGCCGACGTAAGCGCCGGTGCCGTTCGGCCCGGAGTTGGCGACGTTGGGGGTGGCGTAGAGATGTTCGAGGTACTTCGTGTAGGCGGCGGACCCGCCGAAGGCGGCAGTCAGCCCGGCCACGTTGAACGGGACCATCGGCGTGTACTGGTAGGAGTCGCCCTCGATCATTCCGGTGTCGCTCGACGGGCTGAATGTCGCCGGGAACGCTCCGGCGGAGTTCTTCGGCTCGGCGAAATTGGTAGCCGGGTTGAACGTGTACTCCCAGTTTTGCGCGCGCGGCATGTACTTGTTGTAGAGGGCGGTGTTGCCAAGTGCCTTGGCGAAGGCGGCGATGGAGAAGTCGTCGACGCCGTACTCAAGGCTGATTGAAGCCGTGCCTGGGTCGTAATGGTCGGACATCCACTGCTTGTCGTTCGCCCGGACGAGGTGGCCTCCGGAGGTGGTAGTCGGCACCGAGCCACCGAGATCCATCGCGTGCAGCGCGGCGCCGGTGTCGAAGCCGTGCGCGCCGAAGGCATAGGCCGTGGCGATGTAAGGGTCGGGATCGTCGGCGACCATACCGCCCGAGTTGTCGTTGGCCTGCTCCCAGCGGGGCAGCCCCGGTCCACCCTGTGCGGCGTCATTGAGCATCGAGGTGATGACGTCGTTTGCTTCGCCGGGTTCCAGGAGTGCCAGCAGGCCGATGAACGACCGGTACCCGTCCCAGGTGGTGATGTTGTCGTACTGGGTGTGGCCGGCCGGGACGGTGTGGATCTTGTTGTCGAAGCCGATGTACTGGCCGTTGACGTCGTTGAAATCGGCGGGCTCGATCAGGAAGTGGTACAGCTCGGTGTAGAACATGGTCTCGTCGGCCATGTCACCGCCGGAGGCCTGGATCACCGACAGTGCCTTGTTCCAGGCTGCGCGGTGTGTGTTCCACTGCGGAGTTCAAGCTCCAGCCCGGGTCCTCGGTGCTCAGGTTCAGCTCCGCGTTGGCGACGCTCACATATGACAGCGCCGTCCGTGCGATGACGGGCTTGCCATTGGAGGTATTGAACGAAAGGAAGGCACCTGAGTAGGGGCCGGAGGCCGAGGTGGAGCCGTCCGTCAGCGTCCCGCCCTTCCAGGTGCCGTACCTGGTGAAGGAATGGTCGAAATGGACGGTGAAGTAGACCGTGTACGTTTCGTTTTCGCAGCCGACGCTGGTGGTGGCTGACCCGGTGACGGTCGAGGTGGCCGGGTCAATGGCGACGATCGCGTTCTGGACGCCGCGGGCGCTGGCGCCGGCGTTGATGATCATGCTGGCGGCCGATGCGCCTGAGGGGTAGGTGAACTGGCCGATTCCCGTGCGGGTAGTGGCGCTGAGGGCGACCTTCACCCCGGAATTCAGGCGCACCTGGTAGTAGCCGGGCGACGCGGACTCGTTGGAGTGGGAGAAGGTGGACTGGAACGCCGACGGGTTGGTGACCGGGGAAGACGAGACCGGCCCGGGAACCGGCATGAACGGGATATCGCCCTCGTAGGGGCAGCCCCGCCCGCTGAAGTGGTTCAGGCTGAAACCCTTGATTGTGTTGTCTGGATACCAGTAGCCCCCCGGAATCCCGCTGGTGGTATCCGGTGACCAGGCCAACATGCCGTGCGGAGCGACGGCGCCCGGGTACACGTCCCCGGTGTCGAAGCCGAACCCGTAGTTCGAGTTCGGCGTGGGATTCGTGCCGATTAACGGGTTGACGTAACTGGCTAGGCCGCCAGCGGGCGTCGAACCCGCCTTCGCCGCCTGTGCTCCCGCATGGGTCCCCGCGGACGTACCAGCCGTGCATCCGGAGACGGCGATCGCCGCTATGAACGCCGTCACCGCCGCTATAGGCGCCGACAGCCATCTCAGTCCTCTGATCTGCAGGCTGGGTGGTGGCCTGTGCATGAGGCTCCTCTCACCTCCACTGCCCATCTCAGGCTGTCGAGCACATCGGCAGAAGGATTCATATGCCAGCGCGGTCGTTGACGTGGGGCGACAAGATGGCTGTCACAATGTAAGAGTTCGCACCGCCTAGCGTCCAACGTCCCGCTGCCATGACGGGCCCGGCAACCGCCGGAGTCCAGCGTTCCCTGGCTGCATCCGTAGGACGTCGCCTAGTCGCCGGTAAAGCGGAATTCTGCCTGCCATGGACCGTCCACGTGGACAACCTCCCAGTAGCGTTCGGCGATGCGCTCCGGGTCAAAGGAAGTGCCTGCACGTATCGTCCCTGCGATTGTCAGCGTGGCCACACGGATGCCGTCCGGTTCCAGGTCAGCGCCGAGGATTGTCGCAGCCGACCGGAGAGCCGCCTTGCCAAGGGAAGCGGTCGCAAGGGCCGGGATCGGGTGGTCGGCGAATCCGCCGCCGGTGACGAGGATGGTCCCGAGGCCAGCGGCCCGCATGGCCGGAGCTGCCACCTGCGCGACGACGATGGCGCTGATGACATCTACGGAATACGCCGCCTGGAGGTGGGCGACACTTGAGCTCAGCAGCCGGTCCGGAGCTCCCATGACGGCGTTATAGACGATGACGCCCGGCGCGCCCTTGCCCAGATAGAGCTCCCTCATTCGGGCGCCCAGGGCATCGGGATCGCTCGCGTCGGCCGCGATGGTGTTGATGCTGGTACCGGTATCGGCCAAGGTACCCGCGAGGTCGCGGAGGCCGTCCGTGCTACGCGCCACCAGGGTTACCCGGTAGCCGCCCACGGCGAAGCGACGTGCCACGGCTATTCCAAGGCCAGGCCCCGCGCCGACCAGTAGAAGGTGGCGGCCATCGACAGAGCCGGGACTTGCGGCGTTTTCGGCGAATTCGGGGACCGTGCTTCCTCGGTTGCCAGGGTTGCCTACTCCCTCATTAGGCATGGGTGCCATTCCTTTCACGTCGACCGCCTCGAAGAGCCGCTCGGGCTGGCGGCTCTGTCGATCACTGACCTCGCGGAATCCTTCAGCCGGCATCCAAGGCTGCGGCGGGCAAGGTACTCGCGTGATCGTAGGCCCACTACCCAGCGCCAGTGGAGTTGTTCCCCGTCGGCGAGCGGTCTTCTAAGCCTGGTGCTGAGCAGACGCGGCATGACCGGCGACGACCAGGCCGCACGCCGAGGACCGTCGGGCTAAGCGCAGGGCGGAGGTCACGCCGACCGGGGACCTTAGTTCCTGCACGGCTGCCCGCGGCAAGCGTGGAGTAGACGTGCATCCGTATCGGCTCGCACATGGGGAGAGAACGATGAGCGCCGCCGTAGAGCCGGGCCTGAGTCCGCCGCACACGGCGGAAGAGGTGACTGCATACGTTGTCGAAGCCGCGATATGGGCTCCGTCAGTCCACAACACCCAGCCATGGCGGTTCACCGCCGAGGGCAGTGAGATCACCCTCCGGGCTGACGCTGGCCGACGGCTGGCCGTGGCGGATCCCAGTGGCCGCGAGATGATGATGAGCTGCGGCGCAGCCCTGCTCAACGCCAAGCTAGCCCTCCGTTCGCTCGGGTACATCCCCGAGACCCGCGTGCTGCCCAATCCTGCCGACCCGCTGCTGGTCGCTCGGCTGCGCTGGCGCAGGCAGGCTGCGCCCACCGCGGCAGAGGAGCAGCTGTACGGCCAGGTAACGCGCCGGCGCACGCACCGGGGAGGATTCGAACCGCTGCCACCACCACCTGGCCTCATCGAAGCCCTGCGCCGGGACGCTGCAGGCTACGATGCCGCGCTGCGCATAGCCATCACCGACGAGGCCCAGGCGGCGCTTGCGGCAATAACGGAGATGGCCGAGCGGGTCGAGCATCTGGACAGCGCGTACGCGAGCGAGCTTGCGGCATGGGCACCGCCACCCGGCAGTCGACGGCTCGATGGCGTGCCCGCCTCGGCCTACCCGGCCCGCCCGGAGCTCTCAAGGCCTTACTTCCCTGGTCGTGACTTCGCCCGGGGTCACGGCTGGGGCCTGCCACTCTCGACGCGTATCTCAGCCGCCAGGTACACCGGCGTCGTATGCCTGCTGACAACGCTCGCCGACGAACCCGATTCCTGGGTGAGCGCGGGCCAGGCGCTTCAGCGGATCCTCCTCACATCAGCGGCATATGGCGTGGCTGCCGCGCTGCACAGCCAGCCCGTCGAGATCAGCTGGCTCCGGGAGGCGATCCGCGCCCAGCTCGGCGACAGCAGCTACCCGCAGCTAGTCCTGCGACTGGGAACCGTCATTCAGGAGGCGATCAGTATCCGTCGCCCGGTCCCCAGCGTCCTCACGGCCAGCATGTCTGCTTGGCCTCGACGCGAGCGCACCCTCCCAGGCGCATCGCCTGTCGCGCCGACTTCGGTATGCCACGGCACAGTTTGGGCGGCACGACGCCTCAAACTGCCCCGCAGGTGACATGCTCGCAGCAGAGCTGCGTCATGATCGCAGTCGCAGATCTGCGCTACAGCGCGCGCATGGCGTTATTGCGAGCGTTGTGCTCGACTTCAGCCAAGCCCAGTACCTCAAGCACGGGCGGCACGTAGTTGCCGAAGCGGCCGCGCAGTCCCTTCTTCATGCCGTACCAGCCCCCGACCGGGTTGTCAGGCGACCTTCCCCACGCCTCGACTGTGCCGTCCTGAGCTTCCTTCTGTTCGTCGGCATTGCCCAGCGGAATCCAGTCACCCTGCTTCTCCAGCATCGCGTGCAGGTCGTCGATGCAGCGCAGCTGGTAGCGCAACTGCGTCGTACCGACCTGCACCACGAGAGTCGGCGGATCACTCGCCTCGTCGCGCCACGCCTCGAACTCGGACTTTCCGGGTGGCGTGGTCAGGATCCACGGATCGGTGGCCGTTCCGGAGCCGGCGGCAGCAGCTCTCATCGCGCAGCCCTCCCCTCTCGCGCAGCGAATCAAGCGATTATGACAGGCCATCCATGACATCTCGTGTCATGATTCCGTCTAATCTTGAGTTCGTGCGTGCCGGGCGGCTGGTCGAGCTCCTGAGCCTGCTACAGGCACGGGGCCGGATGACCGCGGCTCAGCTCGCCGCCGAGCTCGAGGTGTCGCAGCGCACTATCCTGCGCGACATCGCGGAGCTCAGCGCCGCTGGTTTCCCGGTTTACGCCATTCGCGGCAGCGTCGGCGGATTCGAGCTGGTGGAAGGATTCAGCCTGGATCTGCCGATCGTCAGTTCGAAGCACCCGGCTCGGCCGGGCCACGCTGCCGGAGAGCGGGCGCGGATTCGCCTCTCCCCGCACGGCAGGCAACTCGCGGCTTTGAACGGCCGACCGGAAGGCTTGCGGGTACGACGCCCGGGCAGACGACCGGTGGCTGGACGGGCTGGGTGGCTGGAAGCATGGCTGCCTGTCAATTCTCAGGGCTCCGCAGTCGCAGAGATACTCGCATTCGGCGCTGAAGCCGAAGTCGTCGAGCCCGCCGAACTGCGCGACCTCGTCAGGAAAACCGCGCTCCAAATCGCCGAAATGCACCGGCCTACCACGCCGCGCTAGTGCCGTCCCGTCCCGTGGCAGAGGTAATCAGCCTGCACGGCGCGCCTGCGTAGCGACGTCAGCCACGGCCTTGCGTGTGCTGCCGGTGACCTCGGCATTCACTCGGAATCGCCGGAGCGCATGCTCGGTGGCCAGTGCGCGGGCGACCAGTCACCCTCTGGGTCGGTGGTCTGCCCAACTTCGATGACATAACCGTCGGGATCACGGATATAGCAACGGATCTCGTACTGGTGCTGTTTCGGCGGCGTCAGGAACTGAGCGCCCCGGGCGCTCCACTCGGCGTACACAGCGTGAATGTCTTTGACCCGGATATTGAGGAAGCTGCTGACCCGGTCGGGATCGCGCGGCGTCTCCAGCGTGACCGTCGGCTTGTCGTCGGTCGGGCCTCCGCCGACATTGATGATGATCCAGCTATTGGCCAGTGCGACATAGGTCACGTCTCCGGAGAACACCACTCGGCCGCCGAGTACTTCGGTGTAGAAACGGCGAGAGCGCTGGACATCATCGGACACGATGAAGTGCGCCAGCACGATTCCCTCCGGCGGTAGTGGCAGCTCGGCCATCCGGCACCTCCACTTGTTGGGTCTGACACCCGCTTACCCGGCCGCCGGCGTCTATATCGGAAGTCCTCCGCAGTTTCGCCCTCCCAGGCTACCCAGGAGACTGATTCCGGCTCAGCCCTCGTGGGGCGTTGGATCGGCACTGGTGTGCTGCCTGCGGACTCTCAGCCACAGGAACAGCAGCACTAGGGGCACTGCGAGACCGCCGATGCCGTAGACGAGGAACGCGCCGAGGCCATGGATGCGGCCAACGAGCCACGCAAAGTTCTGGCCGAAGAAACCGGTCACGAACGTCAGCGGCAGGAAGACGGTAGCCAGGATCGTGAGCTGCTCGATGGTGGCGTTTTGGCGGACACTGACCTTCGTCTGCTCGACCGAGATGACCGCCATGTTGGCCTCCAGAACCGTGCCGAGCAGGTCACGCTGTGCGGCGACCTCCTCGTTGACCAGCAGCAGGTGATCCTGGACGTCACGCAGATACGGCTGCAGTTCCGGAGCGGCGGCGCGCTCGACGGTGGCGACAACGCCGAGCAGCGGGTGGACGGCTCGGTAGAAGTCGGTTGCCTCGCGTCGCAGTGAGTAGATCCGCTCGGTCGGCGCCACGGCGCCCGAAAACACGGTGGCCTCGATCTGGTCGATGTCACGTTCGAGCCCGGCCACGACAGGCGAGTACCCGTCTACTACCTGATCCAAGATCGCCCAGAGCGCGGATGCGCTGCCCGCCGCGAGCAACTCTGGACGCTGCTCCAGCCGCTGCCGCGCCCCGCGCAGCTCGCTCGCCACGCCCTGCCGCACCGTGATCACGAATGTCGGCGCGAGGAAGACGCTGATCTCACCGAACTCGACCTCTTCGGCCTCGTCGTCGTAACGGGCCGTCCGCAGGATTACCAGCCGCACGTCACCGTCGTAGCTCTCGACCTTCGGCCGCATATGAAAGGTCTGCGCGTCCTCCACCGCCAGTTCGTGCAGGCCGAAGGTGTCGCGGACTTGGGCCAGCTCCTCCGTTCCTGGCTCGAACAGTCCCAGCCACACGAATCCGCCCCGCCCGCACCGGGCCGCGGCCTCCTCGAGCGGTACCGCGTCTTCACCTTGCCTTCGGCCGTCCTGGTAGTGAGCACAATCAATGATCATCTCGGGGACCCCCTTTGCGGGCAATCGGGGCAGACATCCGCTGTCCAGCATGCCCGAATCCCGCGACTGTCAGGAAGACCGCGGCCCGAAGCGCCGAGCCGCATGGTTGGACGAGATCGACTCGTACTTCGACACCGAGAGGGGCGCCACGGCGGCCGGGCCTAGGATCAGGCCGTGAACCCTGGGCAGCCGCTGACCCGGCCAGTGCAGCTGCTTGCCGGGCTCGGCAGCGATGCCGCCCGGCGTCCGCTCCTCCGGTCCGCACTAGTGGCCTGCGCGTGCTCAGTGGCGTGGGCAGCGCTGGCCGGGGTCGCCTTGGTGACTGCCGGGACGGTCACCGGCTCGGTGGCACTGCTGGCCTTTGGCCTGGACTCGGTCATCGACGGATCTGCCTCGGCGGTCCTGGTCTGGCGATTCAGGCTGGAGCTGCGCCGGGCCAGCGAGCCGGTCGGTGCCGAGCGTACGGCAGCACGTGTCGTGGCGGCAGCGATGCTGGCGGCCGCGGTCTACGTGGCGGCGCAGGCAGCACGGTCGCTGATCATCAGGGTGCATCCGGGCCAGAGCGTTACCGGGATCGTGCTGCTCGCCGTATCCCTGCCTGTGCTGCCGGTTCTCGGATACATCAAGCTGCGGCTCGCGGTACAGCTGGGCAGCCGCGCGCTGCGCGGGGATGGGGTCCTCAGCGTGGCCGGTGCCGCCCTGGCCGCGGCGGCGCTCGCCGGCCTGGCGTTGGACCGGTCAATGGGCTGGTGGCAGGCCGGCCCGGCGGCCGCTTCGCTGATCGCGTTGTTCCTGCTCCGGGAGGGCTGGCGCACAATGCGCCATCCCGGCTAACAGGCGCCAGTAGAGGTCGCTATGGTCCGGCCCGGCTGCCCGCCGCTCCCGCGCGGGCTATCGCCTCATACGCCGCTTCGAGCTGTTCGAAGGGCCCAGGGCCTTTCCGTTTGACCGGCGCGGCCCCGAGGTGTCGCACGCGCAGGTCGTCCATGAGTTCGGTGATGAACGGCATTCCCTGAGCTCGCATGAGTTCCTGCCGGGCGCGCAGCTCTGGTGTTCCCGTGCGCCAGTCGAGGCCCCAGTTACCCAGCGCGAAGATGATCGGCAGCGTCTGGATGCCGGCCTCGGTCAGGCTGTAGCGGGCGCGCTGGCCCCGTACGGCATCGGCCTTGGTCAGGACGCCGGCGGCGACGAGCTTCTTCAGGCGATCGCTGAGGATGTTCGACGCGATGCCCTCGATCGACTTGTTCAGCAGCTCGCGGAAGTACCGGCGGTCGCCGAAGATCACGTCCCGCAGTACCAGGAACGACCAGTGGTCGCCCAACGCCTCTACAGCTGCGTTGATCGCGCATCCCGACCTCGGTTCCATGGCCCCTCGTTGACGCCGCTCGGCATCCCGAGCTACGGTAGTGATTTCATTTTACAATCACTTTGAAGGAGCGGCAATGGGCCAGGTGCGCGTCGATCTGAACGTCTCCCTCGACGGCTACGCGACCACCACGGACCAGACCCCGGAGGACCCGATCGGCAAGGACTGGAACCGCCTGGTCGCGGCATACGTCGCGACCCGG
This sequence comes from uncultured Actinomycetota bacterium, assembly GCA_963730085.1. Taxonomy (GTDB): domain Bacteria; phylum Actinomycetota; class Actinomycetes; order Streptosporangiales; family Streptosporangiaceae; genus JAJYUU01. Next base: position 408,416 of record CAVSQI010000001.1, read on the forward strand.
ACCTTCCGCGAGCGGGTGCTCGGCCAGTCCGGCAAGGGCACCACGGGTCTCGATAACGACTACGCCGCGGCGTACTTCGAAGGCGTCGGCGCCGAGATCATGGGTGCGGGCATGTTCGGACTGCACGCGCACCCCGGTGACCTGGACTGGCGGGGCTGGTGGGGACCGAACCCACCCTTCGGCGTCCCAGTCTTCGTGCTCACCCACGAGCAGCGGTCGACGCTGGAGATGGAGGGTGGCACCACGTTCCACTTCGTCCAGACCTCCCCCGAGGAGATCCTTGCCCGCGCGAAGGAGGTCGCGGGCGATCTCGACGTCCGCATCGGCGGCGGTGTCTCGGTGGTGCGGGATTACCTGGCGGCCCGCCTCGTCGACCGACTTCACGTCGCGATCGCACCGATCCTGCTCAGCCGCGGCGAGCGGCTGTGGGAGGACCTCCGCGAGCTGGAACGGGGCTACAAGGTCACCAGCGAGGTCGCCCCCAGCGGAACGATCCACGTGACCTTCACCCGCTGAACCAGAACCATCGTCCCCTCCGGCACGACCGGGATCGGCCCCCGAGAATAACGAGACAGCCTTCCTAGTAACACCGCATCTCCGGCTTCTTTTGCTGGCCAACGGCGACGCGACGCTGAACGTGCGGTGTCCGGTTACGCGGCGGACGCGCACCGGACCACCACACCTCGGACTGAGTGCGGGCAGCACGGTGTGCTGCCGGTGGTGCTGCACGTTGTTGCGGGCTTGGTTGCCGGCGCGTGGCCTGGCTGGTGAAGACTGTCGCCATGGGATGCCCCGACCCGGCAGGTGCGCGCTGGCCGCAGCATCTGCCTGCAGGTGCGCTGCGGGTGGTGCGATGGAGCCCGCGGTTCGACAGGACGGTCATCTTCTACCGGGACATCATCGGGCTACCGGTCCTGGAGACCTTCGAGGATAGTTACGGGCTGGACGGAACCATCTTGGGTCTTCCCGGCAGCCCAGTTCACCTGGAAATCGTCCGCTTGCCGGAAGGGCAGTCCGTGCCACGCGGGCTTGATCAGCTGGTGTTCTACCTGCCAGATCTCGCCGCCCAGGAGCACATCATGGCCCGGCTGGCGGCAGCGGGGGTGGAACCGGTGGCTCAGATCGAGTACTGGCGAGACAACGGCGGCGTTACCTACCGCGACCCAGACGGGCGTGAAGTCGTATTCGCGTCCTGGATCTACCGGCCCCCCAGCTGATTGGCTCAGGCCGTGCAAGATCACATCAACCGCCCGCCGAGGCCCGCTCTTGCCGCGTGATTGACTACGGCTTTGTCAGGCGGGGTGGTCCAGGATGATGTCATGAGGGTCCAGTTCGTCGGCAGCGGAGACGCCTTCGGCAGCGGCGGGCGCTGGCAGACGTGCATCCACCTTGCCAACGACGGGCATGTCCTGCTGGTCGACTGCGGGGCCACCAGCTTGGTCGCGCTCAAAGCCCAGGGACTGGACCCGAACATGGTCGGCGCGGTGGCGATCACCCACTTGCACGGGGACCATTTCGGCGGGCTGCCGTTCCTGATCCTGGACGGCCAGTTCTCCCGCCGGTCCGCGCCGCTGCTGGTCGCCGGACCGCCAGGCATCAGAGACCGGCTGGCTGAGGCGATGGAGATCCTGTTCCCCGGCGCAGCCAGTGCGCGCAAACGCTTCCCAGTACAGGTAACCGAACTGGCAACCGACGGCACGCCTGCCGCGCTTGGCACCGCTACTGTGCGCGGGTGGGAAGTCGATCATGCCTGCGGCGCGCCGCCGCTCGCACTGCAGGTCGACCTCGGCGGCGTGAAATTCGCCTACTCCGGCGACAGTCAGTGGACTCCGGCACTGGCCGACGCAGCCCGCGGAGCGGACCTATTCGCCGTGGAGGCGTACACCTTCGACCGGCCTATCCGCTACCACCTCGACTACCACACGCTGCGCTCCCACCTCGCCGAGATCCACGCGGAGCGGGTCGTGCTCACTCACATGTCCGCCGCCATGCTCAGCCGACTCGCGGACGCCGAATTGCCCGCAGCCTACGACGGCATGGTCGTCGACCTATGACAGCAGGTAAACGTCTCCGACTTCAAATCGAAAAAGTGCTTTGAGCTGGAGCGACCTTACGGAATCGAGCAGCCGGCGGCGGCGCCGACGGATCAGCTGCCACAGCCGCTGCCGTTGGGGCCTGCGTCAGATAACTGGCGACGGCCTGCCCTGGGCGCTTGCGGCCAGGGTCGGATCCCACCCGCACACTTCGCACGCGTGTCCGATGACCGAGAGGCCGAAGCTGATTGCAGTGCGGCGCGGGTCGGCGGTGGCCCGAACGTCGTCCCAGTCCAGCAGGTATTCTCCGAGTTCGCTGTCCCACCGGCCAGGCAGCGGCGACAGCACCGCGGTTTCGATCCCATCCGGTGGCGGGAACGCGAAGCCGAAGAATGCGGCGCGCGGGTAGCGATGGTCGCCTGGCCACCAGCCGATTTCGATCTGCTGGGCATTGGCCGAGTTGCGCATGATGAAGTCGTCAGAGGGCGGGTCGACGGCGCTGCCGGAAAACAGGCTGACAGCCAGATCGAATGTTCCCCACCAGGCGTTGACCGGCGAGACTCTGCCCCGGTACGGAGCGCGGAGCGCTGCGAGCACCAAAGCGGCCTGAGTCGCGGCCGCGAAGTACGTCTCGACCTGCTCGGCGTTGTAGGTCGCATGCTCATCATCCTCATCCAGCGGCGTATGCCACGGGACTTCCTGTGGCCGCATATCGATGCGGATCGGGCCGGCCAGCTGGGCCATGCCGGCCAGAAGGTCGCGCGTAACCTCGCGCACTGCCCTGTCCGGAGCGAGAGGGATCCGTATGGCCCGTCCGTCGCTGTGCTCGGCGACCGCCTCGTGGCGGTGCAAATCCAACGCAACAACCAGCGATCCCGACCGGTCTGGAGCTGGCAGAGGCGACGTGTCCCACCCGCGGGCGGTCAGGCGCAGCGCGGCATGCTGCAACTGCGGCTCGGGCGGGGCCAGCGCGACGGCCAGCTTGCCGAGCAGCTGGGCATGACAGTGCAGGGTGTCGCACGTGGCACGCCACGGATCGTACGGAAGTGCTGGCCACTGCGCTGACACAGAGCCCACCGCGCTCGCCTCCTCAGGAGTCGACTTGAGACTTCAAGTATCGATACTGAGTGCATCGCTCACTCCGGAGGTGAGCCGAGTAGCTCACGGACGCGGGGGATGACCTGGAGGCCGTATAGCTCGATGTTGCTGATGAGCTGGTCGTGGGTCAGGCCTGGCATGCCGTACTTCAGGTCGAACCGGGTGGCGCCCAGGGCGCGGAGGTTAGTGGCGATCTTGCGGGCGACGGTTTCGGATGAGCCGACGTAGAGCGCTCCGTGTGGCCCGGTTTCCCGCTCGAACGACTCCTCGGTGGGGATGGCAAACCCGCGCTCTTCGGCGACCAGGGCGATCATGTCCCGCCAGCGCGGCCAGAACTCGGCCTTCGCCTGGTCGTCGGTGGCCGCGACGTGGCCCGGCGAGTGGACGCCTACCGGAAGTTGCGGGCGGCCAAACTGCTCCAAGGCGCGGCGGAACAGCTCCGAGTACGCGGCGAACCTGGCCGGCGGCCCGCCGATGATGGCCAGCATGAGCGAGAACCCGAGGCGGGCGGCGCGGAGCACGGACTGCGGGCTGCCGCCGACGCCGATCCACGCCGGGAACGGGCCGGATTCGGTGTGTGGCACCACGTCCTGGTTCAGCAGGGGCGCGCGGGTCTTGCCCTCCCACGTCACCGGGCCGCCCTCGAGCAGCTTGGCGAAGAGAGTGGCCTTCTCATCAAAGAGCTGCTCGTAGTCGGCGAGGTCGTACCCGAACAGCGGGAACGACTCGATGCTCGAGCCGCGGCCGAGGATGACCTCGGCCCGGCCGCCAGAGGTCGCATTGAGCGTGGAGTAACGCTGGAACACCCGGACCGGATCGTCGGAACTCAGGACCGTGACGGCGGAGCCGAGGCGGATCCGTTCAGTGCGGGCTGCGATCGCGGCCAGCACCACATCGCCGGCCGGCATCGGAAAATACCCGGTGTGATGCTCTCCGATCCCGAAGAAGTCCACCCCAGCTCGCTCGGCGAAGACGCCCTGCTCGACCACGTTGCGGATTGTCTGGGCGTGCGAGACCGGATTGCCGTCGGCGTCGCCGTTGCGGTCGCCGAAGGTGTCGAGCCCGAAGGAGTAGGTCATGTCAGGCTCCTGGCGTCGTCGCGGACGGCCCGCTCGAATTCAGGCCGCGTCAGCAGGAGGCCAAACACCGGCCCGCCGGGCTGCAGCACCCGGCCCGCCTGCAGGCTGTCCAAGCGAACCGGATCGTAGCCCAGCCGGTCGATCAGTCTCGCAATCGTGGCGACGGCCACGGGGTCGTCGCCCGCAACGCCGGCGGCCTGCCGGTCCGGAGCGCCCGCAGGTCGCGCACGGTCCTCAAGATCCTGGTAGCCGATGTGATTGAGTGCCTTGACCACTGTTGAGCCGGCGAGCCGCCGGGCGACGATCTCGCTGCTCGCGCCGCCTTCGAACGCTTTCAGGACCCCGTCGCTGGCCGGCCAGTAGTTCATAGCGTCGACCACGAGCTTTCCGTCGAGCAGTCCGGGACCAATATCAAGAAAGCGGTGCAGCGGCATCGCAAGCACCACGATGTCCGCGGCCGCCACCGCGTCGGCTGCCCACTGCGGCTGCGCGCCGGGAATGACCAACTCGGTGATCAGCGCGATGTCGTCCGGATTGCCCGACGTGGCGATGGCCACCGGGTACCCGGCCTTGATGGCCAGCCGTGCGATGACCGGCCCGACATGGCCCGCGCCAAGCACGGCAAGCCTGCATGACCAGTCCATCAGAACCCGACCACCTGCCGGATGAGAACGACGTGGATGCGGCCGGGCAGCTCCTGATGGATCTCCAGCAGCTTCCCGACCTGGCTGTGCTGCCCGTAGGCCGCCTGCGCGCGGGCGTCCTCCAGCTGCAGGCTGTGGGTGTAGATCCGCTCATGCGCAGCTACCAGGTCGGGGACGAGCTTGTGCGCGCCGGCAACGAAGATGACGTTGGCCGCGCCCCAGGCGTAAGAAGCCAGTTGGCTGCCCGACGCCGAGGCGATGACCAGCGTCCCGTCCCGCGTGATGGCGTGGACGCTGCCGAGGGCGTACTCGGGCTGACCGCCGATCGCCTTCATCTGCTGTGCCTGGGTCGCGAAATCGAGCGCGAACATCTTGTTGCGCGCGGAGTCGTACGGCCCGCCGTTATTGATCGCATCCGCGATGCCGGTCTCGGCCAAGGTCACCGACGTGTTGGTCATCACCGACAGAGCCCTGCGGGATACGGGTAAGCACAGCCTCCCGGGCGGCGTCGAGGTCATCGACGACCTCGACGCTGAACCCGTGCTCTTCCAGGGCGACGACGGTCGCTTGGAGCGCGTGCTCGTCAGGCAGGGTGGTGAATCGGGCAGTGGTGTCGGTCGTGCTCATCGGATTTTCCTCCTTAGCAGCGGTGAAGCACCTGCAGACGCAAGCGGACTTTACCCCGGTTATATTCCGGCCATAGAGTGAGGCCGTGAACCAGCCCGTGACCTGGGGACCGCCGCGTGCTGAGCGTGCCGACGCAGCGCGAAACCGGCGACACCTGCTGACCACCGCACGCGAAATCATCGCCTCGCAGGGAACGGAGACGCTGACCATGGACGCGCTGGCCCAGCGCGCGGGCCTAGGCAAGGGAACCGTCTTCCGCCGGTTCGGCACCCGCGCGGGGATTTTCCAGGCCCTGCTGGACGACGACGAGCGGGACTTCCAGCAGCATGTCCTTGCCGGCCCCCCGCCCCTAGGTCCGGGCGCCCCGCCGCTGGATCGGCTAATGGCCTACGGCCACGCCAGGATCGACTTCCTGATCGGGCACCGCGAGATCGCGCGGGCCACGCTGGATGGTAGGGAGTCGGTGCCAGCCGGATCACAGACGCCCATGTCATGGGCACACATCCGGTTCCTCCTCGGGGAGATCCGCCTCGGCGCCGTCGACCTGGACATCTTGTCCACCCAGCTCACCGCCGCCCTTGACGGCCCACTGCTGCTCTACCTGTCGGCCGCAACAGTCAACGAGGAAGCCCAGCAAGTTTCCGAACGCCTCGGCCGGGGCTGGGAGGACCTGGTCCAGCGCGTCTGTCGGCCACGCTGAATGGCGGTCAGCGAACCGGCTTCAGCCACTTTGAGGCGCCGCTACCATCGGCCGACATTGTCGCATCCAAGCCGAGCCACTGGGCGAGCATCAGGGCCGTGTCCGGGCCGGACATCCTCGCCGCGTCGGCCTCCGGACTCGCAGTGCTGGGCTCCTCGACGCGGGTCGGTCAGCGGACCTGTCATTAGGGCATGCGCTTCCCTGGCGCCTGCCCTGCGGAGAATGTTGCCGCCGAGGTGGCGGGCGGTGAGAGCACCGCCACCGGTGAGCGGTCAGCTAACGTCGCGCCCGTTCGCAGTCAGCGTCACGTCGATGTTGCCCCGGGTGGCATTTGAGTACGGACACACCTGATGGGCGGCAGCAACGATCCGCGCCGCCTGCTCAGGGTCCTGAACCTGCGGCAGGGTCACGTCGAGCTCCACGGCGAGCGTGAAACCACGATCCTCGGTGGGCAGCAGGCTCACCCGGCTGTCGATCGAGACATCGCCAACCTCGGCGCGTTCACGACGGCCGACCACGCCCAGGGCACTCTCGAAGCAGGCCGCGTAGCCCACGGCGAACAGCTGTTCAGGGTTCGTGCCACCGCCCTCGCCGCCCATCTCCGTCGGCGACCGGAGCTGCACATCCAGGGCTCCGTCACTCGTGCGCCCGTGGCCTGCTGCCCGGCCGCCTGCGACTGTTGCCTCCGCCGTGTAAAGAACTCGCGCCATCTTGGCTCCATCTCCGGCATCTGCAGATTGCTCGGCTCACGGCCAGGCAGTCCAGTACCTGATCGTGAGCCCGCATGACCAGTGCGGCGAGTCACCGCTCCAACGTCACGGTACCGGCCGGTGCGCCCTGGCCGGGCACCCCCAAGGATCAACATCTAAATGCACCTGCCATCGCGGAGTCGTCATGGATCGGGATCCAGCGCACGCCGCGCGCCTCCGCGGGTTTGCCAGTTACGTGATACGTCACGTATATTCGTACGGAGACCAGGTGTCCGGCCCGCTGTGGTCGGACACGTGACCTCCAGCATCGGCCAGAGCAGAAGGAACACGCTGAGGTGCCGTTTGCGGCCCAGCCGGGCCGCCGCCAGGAAGGAGAACTGTCATGCCCAACGCGATTGTGATGAAGGGATACGGACCGCCGGACGTGCTGACGTGGGCCGGGGTTCGGCTGCCGGAACCTGGTGAGGGGCAGATAAGGATCAAGGTCAAGGCCGCCGGCATCAGCCCGACCGATCTGGCCTTGCGAGCGGGCTATCTCAAAGACGCCATCCCGCTGCCCGCTGACGCCGTGCTCGGCTTCGAGGCTGCAGGCACGGTCGACGCGGTCGGGCCCGGCGTCACCGGAATCTCCGCCGGCGACGCCGTCGCGGCACTGCTCTTCAGCATCGGCGGTTACGCCGAATACGCGATCGCGTCGATCTGGACCCGCAAGCCGGACACCGTTTCGTGGATCGACGCCGCCGCATTGCCGGCCTCGGCCGAGGCGGCCGTTGGCGTCCTGCGGCAGCTGGACGTGAAGAGCGGCGAGACACTGCTGCTATTCGGAGGCGGCGGATCAGTCGGCATCATCGCGACTCAGTTCGCAGTGGCCCAGGGGATCAATGTGATCAGCGCGGTCGGCGAGCACGACGACACGCTCGCCCGCGAGCTAGGAGCTACTCCGGTACGGTACGGCTCAGGCATGGCCGGCCAAGTGCGTGCACTCGGCCCGGTAGACGCAGTGTTCGACGCGGCTGGCAAGGGCGTCCTAGCCGACGCGATCGCCCTGGCTGGCGGACCCAAGCGGGTCATCACCTTGTCTGACCCGGCCGCGGCTGACTTCGGTGTCACGCTCTCGCAGCCCACACCCGACCGCGCTCCCGCCGCCCTGGATGACACGATGCCGCTGCTCGCCGATGGGCGGCTGCGCCTGCGCGCCCGCAAAACCATGCCCATGCAGCAGGCCGCTGACGCTCACCGCCAGCTCGAAAGCGGCAATGTCCACCAGCGCATCATCCTCACCCTCGAGTAACTCCGGCGGAATAGCGCGGCCAGGCCGGCCGCCCGCAGGCGGCCGGCAACGCGGCCGCGGCTGGCGGTCTTGGCGCCGGTCCTCGCCTCGCCAGCTCGCGGTTGCGCTTTGCTGCCTCCAGGTCGGGTCCCGATGCCCGTAATCACCTGCCCGCCCCCAACGGGCCGGTCACCGGTCTTCCGAAGCTGCACGAGCGGCTGCGACTTGAACGGTCAATATGCCCGGTCGCCGCGGGATCGCCAGGGAAGCCGGGCCGAGTCGCCTGGCCGGAACCGGGACTGGCGTGCCGTCGTGACTGCCATAAAGCCAGCGGCGGAGCATACGGCTCATGCCAGGCAAGATCGCCCATGTCATCGCCGTCGCCATGATGATGTTGGTGATGATGTTGATCTCGTAGAACGACCAGGAATGAGGTAGCCAGCTGATCTCCCGCGGGATGGCGATCGCGGTCACGATGTACGCGCCGACGAAGGTCGCGATTGCCATTTTCCACTTCGCGGCAGCCGCCACCTGCGGCCCGGTCACGTGGCTGTTGCCGGCGCTGGAGTCGCTGGTCCCCCGCTGCGCAAGACGGCGGTCGCGCTTTCTCATGTGCAGACACCCCCGATGCCGGTTGTTACGTGCCCCGGCCCGGGGCCGGGACGCCGGTTTCCAAGCCAATATACGTGACGTATCACGTAAATACAAGACGGCCTGGCGCCCGGCGGCGGATGGCCTGGCGGAACCATGCGCCCGCGAGACCCCGGCGATCTCGACCAGAGCGCCGTGCTGCCGGATTCCGGCGTGCAGACGGCTGGCGTGAGCGCGGCAGGCGAGAGGGGGGTCAACGAGCAGACGGCTGGCGTGAGCGCGGCAAGCGAGAGGGGGGTCAACGAGCGGACGGCGGTGATAGCGCGGGCTGGCCCGTCACGTGCCGGACCCAGGCACGGCGGTTCCCGCCCAGCGCGGCAGACCAGGCTTTGTCAGTCCTCCGCCGGGTGCCAGTCCACGGGCGGCGGCAGTGAGCCCTGCCTGATGATGTTGGCGTAAACGCTTTCCAGCGCCTCGCCGAGCGGCCCCACCAGGCCGTCCGGCAGCCCACCGAAGAACAGACGCCGCACAAGGTCGACGTGGCCCGGCGCGGCCTTCTGCAGGATCTGCCGACCGCGCGCGGTCAGAGTCACCTCGGTCACCCGCCGGTCAGCAGCCGACAGGCCGAGCGACACCAAGTCCCTGTCGGCCATCCGCCGCACATGGTGGGATACCCGGCTGCGCTCCCACCCGATCTGGGCCGCGAGTACCGTGATCTGCATCCGCCCCCGGTCGGCGACGCTCAGTGCCGTCAGCACGTCGTAATCCGGCAGCGACATGCCGCTGTCGGCCAGCAGCTGGCGGTTCATCTCATACGACAGGCGCAGCTGCACCCGGATATAGGCCAGCCACGCCCGCTGCTGGTCCCCTTCGAGCCATCCGCCAGCAGGCGTGCCGCTCGTTTCGTTACGTGACATATCACCCGAGTGTACCAGTCGTGCCATCGCGCTTCCTGGCATCATCGCGGAAGCCGCCGTAACCAGAAGGGACGATGCCGTGCGGTCCGTGCATACACGCCTGACTCTGGCAGGTGGACGTAGATAGCGGACCGGCGCAGCGGGCAGGAAGCAAGTTGTGGATCTGCCCTGGCCTGACAGCAGAGAGGATTTCCCATGCCGGGATCGACGGAGTTGCTTCACAGCAACCTGCACGAGGTCTTTTCCGAGCGAGACCCTGAGCGCCGGTGGGCGGCCATCGGGAGAACTTATACGGAAGACGTCACGTTCATCGATCCAGACGGAGAATTCGTGGGGTGGCAAGCGCTGAGCGACCAGGCTCAGAAGCTGCTCGATGGCCTGTTGGCGGGCTACGTCTTCGAAGAGGACGGCCCCAGGTACGTCGTCGCTGACAGTGCCGCGATGGCGTGGCGTGTCGGGCCGCCCGGCAAGCCAATCGCTCGCGGGCTCGATGTCCTTACGATCCGTGACGGCCGCGTGAGCGCTGTACTCACTCTGATCGCACCCGAATCGGACGCCTGATCAGCCGCCGCCGTTACCCATCGAGATGGCTATTCGCATTGTCACAACGCTTTTGACCGTTTGGGTTGGCGACGGTTCCCTGTTACGCATGGCCGGTGCGGACGACCGTGGAGTCGGTGGGAACCGGACGCGATGCAGGTGGTTCTCCCTTACGTGACCACCTGTCAGACAGCCCCGCTGCATCCTCGGCTTGGACCCGCCGTGGTCGGACCAATGAACCTCGCGAGTGCTTGACGCCCTTGGAATCGACGCGCAGCTCGTGTTTCCGACGTTCGCGCTGGGGCAGTTTGCCCGTTCCGCCGATCCAGATGTTCGATACGGCGGCACTCGGGCCCTGAACCGGGCAATGGCGGAGTTCTGCGCGAATGATGACCGGCTGCTCGCGGTCGGCTACCTTCCCCTGAACGTTCCGGGCCGCGCAATCGAGGAGCTTGACGCCGCCCTCGAGTTCGGCGTGACGGCCGTCTGGTTGTCGTCTGAGGCGCCCGGAGATTTCTCGCCCGCACACGTCGACCTCGAGCCGGTATGGGCCCGTCTCGCTGGGGCTCGCGTGCCGTTCGTGCTGCATGTCGGAGGCGGCAAGCTGCTGCCCAAGGAGTTCCACGCCAACGGCCGTCCGCGTCCTGTCGACTGGCTCGGTGGCGGCGAAAACCTCCGGGGCAAGGACTTCCCGGTGCTGCACCACTCGCCGGAGCGGTTCCTTGCATGCCTGGTTCTCGACGGCGTCTTCCAACGTCACCCGCAGCTGCGGGGCGCGGCGATCGAGCTAGGCGCGAGCTGGGTCCCGGGAATGCTCCGAAACCTCGATCACGCGCACCGATCGTTCTCGAAATTTGAGCCACTGCTGCAGGAGCTCGAGCTCAAACCGTCGGAGTACATCCGACGCCAGGTGCGGTTTACCCCGTTCCCGTTCGAGGACGTCCCCTGGCTCATCGAGCAGTGTGGGCCCGAGCTGTTCATGTTCTCGACCGACTACCCGCACCCCGAGGGCGGGCGGCGGCCCTTTGAGATCTTCGGCGCCGCGCTCGCGGGCTTCGGCGACGCCGCGCACGACCGCTTCTTCTGGCGCAACGGAGCCGAGCACTTCGGGCTGAGCTGACATGGCGGGATTCGCCCCGATCGCCAAAGTCGACCTGGCCGCCGTCGCGGTTGGCCAGATCCGCGACGCGATCTTGTCCGGAGAAATCGCGGCTGGCGATGAGCTGCCATCCGAGCGTGAGCTCGCACCGCGTTCCTGGACTGAGCGGCCTAGATGCTGCGCCACGGGCAACCCCCCGCGCGTCTGCTGCTGCCGACCGCGAGCATCAGACCGCCCCTGGCCTCGGCGACAGTCAGGTATCGATTCTGCGCGGCGCCGTGTTGCCAACTACTGACCACCAGCGCGGGTGAGGAACTTGACATGAGCAAAGTCGCAGATATATCCGAGCCTGCCAGCGAACTGGAACATCTGATCGCGGACCTGTCGGCGTCCGGGCTGCTGATCTTCGTATTCGGCGACGGCTGGTGCACCGCGCACCTGACGGGAGTGACAGTGCCGATGTTCCGCGGACCGGCAGACCGGCGGTGGTGGCACGTCGAACTCGGAGACGACGCAGCGAAATGGGTTATGTCCGTACGGGTCGATGAGATCACCGGGGTCCGTTTCGTGCGGGAACCCTACCCGTTCTCAGGCTTTCCCGGCCAGGAGGTCCGGACCGTGCAGTTCCTGGGCCGGGCGGGGACGCGATCCTCCACTGCTTCGAGCGCGATCGTGTATGACGGCCAGCAGAGCGCCCGGAGAAGTTGGCGGTCGGCGAGCGCTCCGCGAGAGGTACGGCGACCGCGACGAGTCGAGAGTCGATCACGGCACGCTCATGGTCCGGCTGCCTGAACCATCACGACCACCGGCACGCGCAGCGTGTGCGGCCACGTCGCAGATATCGGCGTCACATGGTTGCAGCCCGGGACTGGTGTCGTGCGTCCGAGCGGGTGGAGCGACTAAGCGCGGCGGGCGCGCAGGAGCGCGGACCCAAGTTCGGTGCGGTGGTAGCGGACTTCGTGCCCATGACGCGCGGTGGCTACGAGCCCGGCGTCGCGGAGCGCGAGCAGGTGACGCGAGATGCCGGCCGGGCTGAGCCCCGTCATCGCGGCGAGCGCAGTCGTGGAGACGGGCTGGTCCAGAGCGGTCAGGACGTCGGCGCGGGTGCGGCCGAGCAGCCGACCGAGCGCGCCGGGCGGCGGCGCGGGGGCCTGCCACAGCTTCGCTATGCCGGTGGCGGGATAGATGATCGTGGGCAGCCACGGCTCCTCGACGATCGCGGCGACGTGAGGCCATAGGTAGGCGCTCGGCATGAGCAGGAATCCGCGCTCGCCGACGCGGACAGTGCGGCCGCTGCGGTCGCCGAGCGAGAGGCCGCGCTTCGTCCAGCGGATCTTCGGGTGGAGCTCATCGAGCACGTGGCGCAGGCCATGCTGTGCCAGCACCCGGGAGCGTTCCTCGATGTCGCGGTCAAGGAACGCGCGGATGCGAACCCAAAACGGGGCGACCAGGCTGGTCCACGCGTCGTGGAGTCGGGCTGCAAGCTGGTCTCGTGCGCGTTCGGGGTCGGTGAGCAGATCGGTGAGGACACGGCGGTAGTGGCCGTCGTTCACGGTTTCGCGGCACAGCGCGAGCTCACGTGCAACCTGCACCGGATCGGTCGCGCGGACCTCCGCCAGCTGGCTCTGGAAACCTGGCATGCGGACCCGCGGTGGAGGGGTGAGGAAGTCCGGCACATAGCCGCGGCGTGGTAGCGCGGCCAGCAGCGGCGTCAGGTCGAGCCCGGCCGCCTTCGCCTGCGCGGCCAGCAGCCAGGGCTCGTGATAGGCACGCCCGCGCCCATCAGCCAGCGTTTGCACCGCCGCCTGCGTCTCCCAGACCGGCGAGACGGCAAAGCGCACGGCTAACAAATCGTCGCCGGATCGCAGCGCGAACAGTGTCATCGACGCCCAACATACGCGCAAGAGCGAATCAATTGCGGCGGCAGCGTGACGCTGGATTACTGGATGGCATGCCAGGTGCAAGCGAACAAACGCGGCGAGTGAAGGTCGTCAACGCTAACTGGGCCGCTGGACCGGACGGCGATCACGGCCGGTTCGAAGTCATGATCGTGACCGACGACGACGAGCCGCATATCGTGGTCCCCAGCCCCGCAGCCATGACCGCCCTGATCGCGTTGACGCAGGCAGGCACCGTCCTGGCCTGGGATCCTGCCGACCGCACGCTGATCGCCGCCAACGTCGTCGGCACAATGCCGTGGACCGAGCGCGCCCAGCCCAGCCAACCGGCTCGCTGACGCGTCGGCGGCACGGGTACGAGACAAGGACTCTGCTCACCGGACACGGGCACGTCCTGGTGGCGGGTTACCTAATCAGGGCGGGCGGCGATGCCGGGCACCAGGGCAATGCCGAGGCCGGCGGCGACGAGCGTTCACGGTTGCGCCCGCAGTGGCGGGGGCTGCGATGATGGCCGGGTGCGTGTGCTGATTCCGCTTCCAGACCGCGACTTCGACGTCACAGAGGTCGCCGTGCCATGGCGGGTGCTGCGTAATGCCGGCCATCAGCTGGTCTTCGCCACCGAGCGGGCTGGCACGCTGCCGGCCGCTGACCCGCGGCTGCTGGACGGCGTGATCTTCGGGCAGCTTGGCGCCGCTCCCGAGGCCAAGGTCTTCTACTCCGAACTCATCAGGGCCGCGGAGTTCACGTCGACGGTGGCCTGGGCCGGGCTGGACCCGGCTGCCTTCGACGGCCTGCTGCTGCCCGGCGGGCACGCCCCGGGGATGCGCCAGTACCTCGGTTCGTCGCTGCTGCGCGAGCAGGTGGCCCGGTTCTGGGCCCTGGGCAGGCCGGTCGGCGCGATCTGCCACGGCGTGCTGGTGCTGGCCCGCACCCGCGACCCTTCCACCAACCGCAGCGTCCTGGCCGACCGCACGACAACCTGCCTGCCCAAGTACATGGAACGCGCTGCCTACCTAGCGTCAGCGTGGCGGCTCGGCCGGTACTACCGGACCTATCCGGCCTACGTCCAGGACGAGGTCGAAGCCGCCCTGGATGACCCGGGCCGTCAGTTCCGGCGCGGCCCGCTCACCCTCACTGGACGCGGCACCGCGAACGACGACACCGCTGCCTTCGCCCTGGCCGACCGCAACTACCTGTCGGCGCGCTGGCCCGGCGACGCCTACCTGTTCGCTCGCCGCTTCTGCGACCTGCTGCAATCCACCGCCCGGCCCGCTCGCTAGCATCCCCGTCGAGGGCCGGGAGCATCAAGGCCAGCAACAAAGACGCAGTGGGCTTGGGACCGTGCCTGCCGACGCATGATCCTTAAGCGGAGGCCGACTGCGGCAACTGGCATGCCTAGGACGGTCGGCCGGTGATACATGCCTTGGCCTCAGCCTCGCTCAGGCGCGGGTGGAATACTCCGGCGTGCCTGCAGGTCTCCGCAGACGAAGGTGAGCGCCAGTATGGCCGCGCTCCAGGAGTCCCGCTTTCCGATGGAACGAAAGCTGGCAAGGCTGGTGGCGACGTCGAGCGAATCACTCGCCAATGCTGTTGCAGTCCAGCGGCGGAGATCTGCCATGTCGTCTGATCTTGCTGCGGCAACCGTGCCCAGGCCCAGGACAAGGTCTCGAATGCCGATCGTTCGCATGAGCAGCAAATCGGTGCCGGACGGCTCCTGCTGACCGGCGAGCCGCATCGGCGCTCCCGGTGCCGCAATGAGAGCAAGACCGACTGCGGTTCGGAGCCATCCCATTGTCTCGGAGCTCGTGATCGACACGATCGCAGCGTAGTTCACGTACGCATCGCCATGTCGGATGCGGGCTTGCTGGCAACCATAAAGATCCATCTGGGGTGAGCCGACAATCAGCCACCTCCGATCACCAGACCGCACCCGTCACCGAATGAACTGGAAGCCTGGCAGTAGCGAGCGACTGCGAGCGGGCGCGGCGCGGCACCAGTCACCATCTCGTGCTAGACGATATCGGACAGCCGTGGACTGACCGACCGCAGGCAGTTGAACTAACTATCTTCGCGCCGCTCCCGGCGGAGTTGATCGGCAAGTTGACGGTCCCTGGCCTTGCGGACATCGTCCAAGCCGATAATTTCGCGCAACCCGCCGGAGGTGAACTCCTCCGGATCGAGATCGCTGATCAGATGCGGAAGCAGCCATCGGGCAACAACGGCGAAGGTTTCTGGTCCGCCTAGTGCCATTGTCTCGAATGGCCCAACTGCATTCCAACGCCGCCCCAGGCCATCCCGGACAATCTTGTCAATTGCCTCAGGGGCGATACCGTATCTGGTCACGAGCCCCACAGCCTCCCGCAACAAAGCGAATTGCAACCTGTTCCAGATAAAGCCAGGAATATCGGGTGCAATGATCGGTCTCTTGCCCGCCTGTTCGAGCGTGGCCCGCATGGTGCTCACAACCATCGGATCGGTGTCATGGCCTGGGATCAACTCGACGAGCGGCATAAGCGTAGGCGGGTTCCAGTAGTGGGTCCCGACCAGCCGCCGCGATGTGCCGCTGGCATCCCCTAGGGTCGTCACCGGGATGGATGAGGTGTTTGTTGCGATGATCGATGCTGCATTCTGCGCTGCCACTTTGCGCAGCACTGCAGCCTTGGCGTTGAAGTCCTCGACGATCGACTCAACTATAAGCGCAGCGTTTCCGATTGAGCCTTCTATGTCACAAGACGAGGACAGAAGCACGAGCGCATTACCCGCATCTTGCGCGCTAATGAGGTCAGCGGTGTGCAGGACCCCGGCTGCTTCGGCCGCTCGATTGATTGCACGCTCCGCAGACTCGGGTGTCCGGTTCACGAGCGTTGTCGGGTGACCTGCGAGGGCGTACTCAAGGCCGATATGTGCTCCCATAAGCCCGGCGCCGACCACCACTACTGATTTGCCTGGAGCGATTGCCAGGCCGATATCGGCTTCTGGCGGCGCCATGGGCTTATCGTCAATCATTCCAGCGGCCGTTCAATCCAGACTCGCCAAACTCCGCCCGGCGAAAACTGCGTGAATGCCGCATCAATCCGATTGGCCTTTCACTCCACCGTGAATTGGCAGGCGCGACAGAAGCCTCGTCCCACCGGGATCGGCACAAGTCCACGTTTGCTCGGCTGTCGGTATGCTCACACCAACCAGCAGCTTGTCATCTGATTGCCGCGCAGACAAGTGGTCGTCACGAAGCTTGACGCGGCCATCGCGTTTAGGAGATGTGTATTCCATCGACGATGAAGGTAGCGCCAGTCACCCCCAGACGATTTATCAGAGACGCCATTCCGGACCGCCAGATGACCAGGGCCGACGGTATGGGCTTGGAGGCGCTTCGTGCTGGGCCTGTGATCGCCTCGGGGCCGGCGGCGGTGCGTGCGGGGCACGCTGGTAAATGCGCTGGCTTCGCTGACCGGGCCGAGGAGGTTGCGTTTCGATATGATTCAGAATCAGTCCAACGAGTCGGGCAGCGGTGCTGGTGGAAGTCTGCCGAGATGATGAGATCGCCGACGCGCACAAGCCAACCGAGCACTATGGCGCTGACGCAGCGCGGTCGCGGGACATGATGGCCGGACCGCGCGCGTCGGAATGGCACCAAGCGGCGTTCTTGGCCATGAGCGAGCGCTGGAAGAGCGGTGGGCCGTGACGGCGGCCTTCGACTTCGCCACGGCAGGCCGCATCATGGTCGGTGCGGGCCGGGTTGCGGAACTGCCCAATGTGCTCTCCGGGCTGGGCAGCCGCGCGCTGGTGTGCACAGGGGCCAACCCCAGTCGCCACAAACGGCTGCTGGCCGCTCTCGACATGCCGACTGAGGTTTTCGCCGTTGCCGGCGAGCCAACAATTGCGACGGCGCGGGCCGCTACCGCAGTTGCGGGCGACCACGGCGCTGACGTTGTCATCGCCATCGGGGGCGGCAGCGTGATCGACGTCGGCAAATGCGTGGCAATGCTGCTTGCAAACGGCGGCGACCCACTCGACTACATCGAGGTCATCGGCGCGGGACGCAAGATCACTCAGCAGGCGGCTCCGTGCGTCGCTGTGCCAACTACTGCGGGCACCGGCACGGAGGTGACCGCCAACGCCGTGCTCGCCTCACCAGCCCACGGTGTCAAGGCGAGCCTGCGGAGCCCGATGATGATCCCAAGGATCGCGTTGGTCGATCCTGAGCTCACAGTCTCCTGCCCGCCGCCGGTCACTGCCTCCAGCGGCCTGGACGCCCTCACCCAATGTCTCGAACCCTTCGTGTCCTGCCAGGCAAACGCGCTCACCGACGGTCTCTCCGTCGAAGGGCTTCGTCGCGGTGCTAGCGGACTGCGGGTCGCCTACGCCGAAGGCCATGACATTGACGCACGGACCGACATGGCCATGTGCAGCTTGCTCGGCGGGATCGCACTGGCCAACGCCAAGCTCGGTGCCGTGCATGGGTTGGCGGGCGTCATCGGCGGCACGGCTCACGTCCCGCATGGCGTCGCTTGCGCCGCACTTCTCGCACCCGTCATCGAGGCCAACTTCCGCGCGCTAACCGCCAGCCAGCCGGGCCATCCGGCACTCGGCCGATACGCCCAGGTGGCCGAGCTGCTCGCGGGCAGGACCGGGGCCTCAATCGAGGAAGGCGTCGCCTGGATTCGCGACACACTAGCCCTGCTCGAGATTCCCGGCCTTGCCGCGTTCGGTATCACATCCCAGCAGGCGGACGAGATAGCCGCCAAGGCAATCAATTCAAGCAGCATGCGCGGCAATCCCGTGGCTTTGAGCCTGAGCGACCTACGCGCAGTAATACTGCAAGCGCTCTAGAAACGACCTGCTGTTCGCTTGGATCCGCTGGCTTCCTCGCTGCTGATCGCCGTCGACCCGGCTAGGCAGCTGCCTGCGCACCCGCAGCCGCGGGTGCGAGGCCGTGGTGGCCAGGACCCCTCGGGATAACCGGCCAGATGTCCACGACTATGTCGTCCTGCACGACGTGGAACGCGTCGTAGAAGTTGACCGTGCTCGGAGAGTAGCCAGGCACTAGCGTGACGCATTCGCCTACCTTGAGCGATGAGCCGTCAGGAGCGGAGAAGATGCCGTGCTCCTCGTCAGATCTGAGGACCTTCAGATCGTGGCCGACGATGGTCACGTTGTAAGGATCGGCGACAGACTTGTTGCCGACGTCCACGATGACCTGCTTGCTTTGCCTGCTGATCACTGAACCCTGGATCGTCAGCGAGTGCTCGAAGCCCGGCACCATCTTCCCGTGGAAGTTGTCCATCACAACGTACGAGCCTGCCTGGATCTCGGTGATTCCCGGATAGGCCGCAGTCCAGTGCCATGTCGCAATACCGCCTGCTGACCGGATCGCGCAAGGGATGCCGTTCGCCTCGAGGAAGTCAGCGACGCCGGTGAAATGCTTCATCGCATCCTCCTGCTTCGCGTGCCGCTGGTTTTCCTCAGGTGTGAGCGTGCAGTGGCCTTCATAGCCTGTGATCCCCTCGAACCTCAGGCCGGGCAAGTCGCTGACCTGCCGCGCCAGTTCCAGCGCCTCCTCGGCCGTGTCAATGCCGCATCGGTTCATCCCCGTGTCGACCTCGACGAAGATGCCGACCGTTGATCCCGCCCGGACTGCAGCGGCGGAATGCGCGGCTGCGTTCGACGCTTCGTCCACCGCGACAAGGATCCGACGGTCCCTGGCGAGCTCAGCAAGCACCCGGATCTTGTCCGGGTGGGCGACGGTGTTGACGACGAAAAGGTCATCAAAACCGTCGCCGGCGAGGACCGCTGCTTCCCATACTGTCGCCATCGACAGACCGACCGCGCCCGCCTGCACCTGCCGACGGGCGAGATCCGGGCTCTTGTGCGTCTTGTAATGCGGCCGAATCGTCGCCGGGCCAATTCGTCGCAGCTCGCTGGCCATGCGGTCGATGTTCCGCTGTGCAGCGTCGATGTCGAGCACAAGCGCTGGCGTGACCAGTTCGTCGCGCCGCTGCCCGACAGCGTTCCCGTACTGGCGCTGCACACGATGACGCGACTCGGCAAGCAACGACGATGCGTCCAACATTCGAGGATCTCCTCTGGTTAAGGTTCGGTCGTCGGGCCGAGGCAGCGGATGACGCGAAGCGGCTCGCGCCCGGCGCGGACACGGAATGGCACGCTGGCGGGCAGCGCGTACGTCTCGCCCTGGCGCACTGGCTGGCTGCCGAAGTCACCCTCAATGGAGCCATCGCCCGACACGACAATCGCGACGCTGAATCGTCCGTCGTCGGTCTCAATCTCGTCCGCCACCTCCAGCGCGGTGGCGTCGAAGAACGGGAGCACGTCGTCCTGGAACAGCCGAACTTCGCGAGAGCCGCGGCTGGCGCGCAATTCTCGCGGCTGCTGGCGGGCACGGCCGAAGGTCTGGTTCGCATCGTTGCCGGTGTAATCGATCATGTCGAGGGCGAGGTCCCAGCCCAGCCCCATCGTCGCCCCTGCGTCGTCGTCGCCGGACGTCTCCGGGATGACGATGTGGTCACTCGGCTCCTGGACTTCGATGAACGAGATCCGCGGGCCTAGATAGTGCGGAACGCCCGCATGCGCCACGTACACCTCGCCCGGATGCACGTCGGTGCGGTGTAGCGATCCGCGGATGCCCTTGCTGTCGCGAGCGCGGACCGCGTCCGCGAACCAGTCGCGGTCGACGCCGCCGACGAAGCCGATCCCGGCATGCGCCGGCTCGGCGCCGTCGCCGGGCGCGTCGAGCAGTATCCAGGCCTCGGTCTTCCCGAACGGCGACCCCAGGTGACGGCGCGCCCAGTCCCGGCTCGGGTGGGCATGCACCGGCACCGGGCCGGCGGGCGAGAGCAGCTTGACCAGCACACCGGTGATCGGTCCCCAGTGGTGCGCGAAGGCGGCTCCAACCATCTGCTCGGGCAGCGCCTCGACTATGTCTTTGAGCGCGACGTTCCCGATGCCGGGCAGCTCCACAGAGCTCACGCCTTGCTCCTGGCCGTCGGGATCGCAGTTGTTGGCGGCCGTGCATGAGCCGACCCAGTCCTCAGACCACCAGTCGTCCGGCCGGTCAGGGAGCCCGCGGAACTGCCGGGTCAGTGAGCCGCCCTCGTAGAAGCGATAGAGCGGATGATAAGCGAGCGGCAGCGGCCGCCTGATCGCCTCGCGCAGTTGGTTAAGCCTGTCGGTCATCGCGTGCACCTAGAGTTCGGCGTTGACGATGAAGCCACCGTCCACGAGCAGTGTCGCGGCTGTCACGTAGCTGGCATCGCCGGAGAGGAGGAATGTAATAGCGGCCGCGAGCTCCTCGGGCTGTGCGCCGCGGTGTAGCGGGATCCGCTCCTCGTAATACTTTCGCACCGCCGGGTCGTCCAGGATCGGCGCGCTCATCGGAGTCACCGTCCATCCGGGCTCGACCGCGTTGACCCGAATACCGTGCTCGCCGAGATTGCAGGCGAGGGCCTTCGCCAGCATGCTGATCGCACCCTTCGTTCCGCAGTATGCGGTCTGATACGGGGCGCCGACGTGCGCTGAAATTGAGCTGACGAAGCAAATCGCGCCGCCGTGTTCCTCGCGGATCATCTGCTTGGCTGCTTCCGTCGCAACCACCCAGGTGCCGCGGACGTTTGTCTCGAAAAGCCGGTTGAAGTCCTCGACGCTCGTCTCGTCCCACGTCAAGGTCGGGTTGATGCCGGCGTTCGACACCACATAGTCGAGACGGCCAGCCCGTTCGGCCACGCCGCGCACCATGGCCTGTGACCTGATCAGGGTCTCGCATGTCCGCGGAGAATGCGAAACCCTCGCCATTCGTTTTTCTGGATTCGAGCAAGCGTCTCGCTTGGATCCTGGCCCGGGAGGTGGTTTACCGCCACAGTCGCGCCATCTGCGGCGAGCCGCGCCGCCGTCGCCTGCCCCATGCCGGTGGCCGCGCCGGTCACCAGCGCTACCTTGCCTTCGAAACGTCGCTCCATGGAGCTCTCCTGCGGGGTTCAGAAGATGGCAATGGGGTTCCACGGCGACCCGGTGCCACCGGGCAGACGGAGAGGCAGGCCAACGACCATGAAGTCGAACCGCCCTTCCTCCGCGCAGGCCCGTGAGAGGTCTTCGAGCTGGAGGCTGTCGGCCGCAAACATTCCCATCGCGGTGACCTGCAGCGGGTGAATGGGGTAGAGCATGCCCTCGACGTTGCTGGGCACCGTTTCACCGTCACCGTCGGGAAGGAACGCGGCGATCTTCCGCTCGTGCAGCCAGCGGATCGTGTCGACGTGCAGGCCGGCCTTGCCCTGGCCGGTCGGCGGGTAGCTGTTGTCCCAGGCGCCGAGCTCAAGGCGGCGCCGGTGGTGGCCCGTGCGGAAGACAAGAATGTCACCTTCGCCGAGCCGCACGCCCTGAGCCACCTCGACCGCCTCAAGTTCTGCACGGGTGACTGCCTCGCCCGGCTCGAGCCAGCCGACACCCCGGTAGCGCGGCACGTCCAGCAGCACGCCCTTGCCGACCAGCCCGTTGCTGTAGGTGGTGACATCCAGCGCGGTGGCGCCGCGGGAGGTCATAACCTCCTGGGCTGGCCTGCCGTTATAGACCAGGCCCTTGTAGGCGATGTGGCACAGCGCGTCCATGTGTGTATGGCAGTCGCCGTGAAAGGCCAGGCCGACGAAATCCAACGCGTACGTCAGCGTGCTCGATTGAAGGTCGATGTCATGGCCCTGCACCACGTGGTGGATGACCGGGTTCGGGTTATCCGGTCCGGCAGTCTTGTTCAGCGCGATCGCCATCGTGACCTGACGCCCGGACCGGACGAGCCCGGCTGCCGCCCGCACCATGTCGGGCGTGATGTAGTTCAGCGTGCCGAGTTCGTCGTCGTCACCCCAGCGACCCCAGTTCTTCACGGCCTCGAAGATCTCGTCGAACTCGCGCAGCGAAACCCGAGCGGGTCTAGTCAGCGTGGCCACCGTTGTGCTCACCTTTCGGTCGAAACTTACGAGCCAACTAGCTCGCGCACCGTCGCCTCGAACGCGCCGATCGCCTCGGTGCCTGCAAGCGCGCCGACGTCGGGGGTCTCCATGCGCCACAGGCGCGGAAGCGACCGCGCTCGTCTCGTAGCAGCTGAGGCACATCAGCCCGTGGCCCAGACCGGAGCTGCGCGCTCCCAGCTCTTGGCCACGCTGGCGCCTCCTCACGCGGCAGGCCGCCGTCGAGAGCATTCGCTCAAGGGCTGGCCATCCGCTCCATATGGGAGTATCAACCAGCCAGCAGGTCTTGGCAAGACACCCTCACCTGGCCGTTCTCATTCTCAAGCGGCGTCGCTGGCCTACCTCTTCGGGGTGAGCAAGTGCGACCACCTCGGCGCTCAGTGGGACCCGGATCCGGGCTTCGAGGGTGCACCGATCTCGGACACCCGATGAGCGATCTGCGCGCGTGGGACCTGGCCGTACTCCTGCACGTAGCGATTGTGCAACGCGTCGACCTGAGTCGCCGGTCAGGCGAGGGGGATCGCCGAGCTGGCGGGCTAGATACGCGGTTTGGGCCGCGTCCTCGCACATCACCGCGGCCTTCACCGCGTCGCGGGCAGTCGGTCCGATCGCGAAGACCCCGTGGCTGGCCATCAGGACGGCCCGGGAGCGGTGCTGCGACAAGGTCTCCACGACAGCCTTGCCGATCTCGTCGCCACCGATCACGCGCGAACGGCCCGACCGGTATATCGCCACCGAATTCATCGGCCATCGCGGTAAGCACGCACGGTATGGGCATCCCGCACGCCGCCCAAGCCGTCGCGTACGCCGAATGCGTGTGCACCACCCCGCCGACCCCTGGCATGTGCCGGTAAACATACGCGTGCGATGCAGTATCGCTGGACGGGCGCAGCGCGCCGTCGTTCCAGCCGGCCACCGGGACACCATCAAGGTCACAGACCACCATCGACCGCTCGACCAGCTCGTCGTACCCGACCCCGCTCGGCTTGATCACCATGAGGCTGGTCCCGGGCACGCGCGCCGAGACGTTGCCCGACGTCCACGCAACCAGGCCCCAGCGGACAAGCTCAGCATGCAGCGCGCAGACATCGCGACGGCTGGCCTCCACTGCGGACTGCGCCAGTGCGTCGCTTCCTGGCTCCGGCGACCACACTCATGGCTCTCGCTCTCCTATTCAAGGCTGCCGGGAATTCCGAGCGTCTGCCCTCCGTCAATGACGATCGTCTGACCGGTGATATACGACGCCTGATCGGATGCGAGGAACGCGACACAGTCGGCAATATCGGACTGGCTGAGCGAACCGTCCGAGCGGTATCGACTTCAGGTATTGCGGAGCGAGCTCAGCATTGTGCACCACAAGCTCGGCTAGCGGGGTATCCGCCACTCCGGGGGCTACTCCATTCACGCGGATGCCGTGCGAGGCGAGATCGATCGCAGCGGACCGGACCAGGGCCCAAACTGCGGCCTTTGTGACGTTGTAGACGGCGTGGGTCTCCTCGACGTACCACGCGTTAATTGACGACGTACAGATAATGGCGCCGCCATGAGACTTCGCCATTGCGCGAGCGGCTTCCACCAGGCAGTACATGGTGCCGTCGACGTTAACGGCCATATGGCGTCGCCAGTGCTCGTCGGTCATGTCAAGAAGTGCGAGCGGATCGGCGATCCCTGCGTGCGCGCACATCACGTCGATACGGCCGAACTCGGTCACGCACATCTCCACTGCCCGGCGGCAGTCGTCGTGGATGGATATGTCGCCAACAAACTGGATGCACCTGTCCTCCCAGGCTACTGGCGGCCGACTGCAGCTGTTCAGCGTTCCGATCAAAGGCAACTACAGACGCTCCTTCATCAAGGAAGCGCCGTACGATCGCCAGGCCGATCCCTTGGGCTGCTCCAGTTACAACGACGCCCTTCCCACCGAACTGAGACATGTGCGACTCCTAGCGTTGCTGCTGTGCTGATGGCTAACTTGAGTACGGCGTACCCGCACTTTCTACTATTCGACCGCCAGGAAATCACGATACCGGGATATGTATTCGCTGATTCCTTCTCGCAGCGGCGTAAACTTCGGCGCCCAGCCCAGTTGCTCGCGAGCGTTTGCGATCGACAATATCCCCCGGAACGACGCCTCCATATCATCGAGCGGCGTCGATACATCGGAGACGCTAATATTAGCGCCAGGAATGAGGTCCATTATAATTTTCGCGACGTCATTGGCGTCAGCCAGTGCCTCACCGGTCGCCGCATAGAAGACTCTATCTGTATCGTCGCCCGCGTTGAGGATAGCGACTGTCAGATCTGCCACGTCCTGGACATGCGTATAGTCTCTCGGCAGCGTCCCTCCGGAGGCAAGCACGGCCGGCTCGCCGCGCACCGCGGGCTCAACCAGCTCCTTAATGTTGTTGGCGGAATGCCACGGCATGCCAAAGCCGTAAACGGCAGAAGGTCGGATGATGCGAACATCCAAGTCGTAAGCCTGGTTGTAAGCGTAGGCGAACAGTTCGCCTGATGCCTTCGCAGCGCCGTACGAGCCGGTTCCTGGTCCGCTGCGCGCCAGAATAATCGGATGGTCAACGTCGATTGGCTCATAGCGACGAGGTGGCAGGACCCCAATCGAGGAGAAGAAGATTACCTTGCGGACACCGAGCAGCCGGGCCGCCTCAAAAACGTTTATGGTCCCTGTCACATTCTCAACGAACGCCAGGTACGGGTCCCTGAGCAGGGCTGGCACGTCGACATTGGCTGCGACATGCACGATAGCCGATGGCCTGATTGATTGTACCTTCGCAAGCAGGTCAGGCAGATTGCCGATAGAACCGTGCGCAATCGTTATCCGCTCGGATTCTTCCGCCAAAACCCACTGCATCTCCGGAGAAGGTCCGCTGCCGGGCATATGCGGTAACTTCGCGACCGTCGGCTGCGAGGGCACGCGAGACGTACCCGCCGATAAAGCCTGTCCCGCCCAGAACCAATACCGAACCGTTATCTACATTCGCCATCCTCGCTGACCCTTCCTTGCCCGGCCTGTGATCGTGATGCTAATCTGGTAGTGAAATGTCTGACCATTCCAGTGATTCCTTCAGCGTCGCCAAGGCCGTGCGCCCAAAGCTCACAGAGGTTGTCGCCCAGCAGCTTCTAGATGTCATTCGCGGCCTGCCGGAAGGGGCGCGTGTTCCTTCTGAGCGTGAGCTGACGTCTGAACTGGGAGTCGGACGTTCCACTCTTCGTGAGGCCTTGCACGGCCTCGAATTGCTCGGCGAAATCGAGATCCGGCATGGACAGGGCGTGTTCGTTTCGAAGCCGTCGTCGGACAAGCGGGGCATGGCGGCCCTGACCGCTGCGATCAATCAGGGCGTGACTCACGATCTGCTCGAGGCGCGGAAGGTCGTCGAGGTCGAGGTTGCTCGTCTCGCTGGTCAGCGGCGCACGGATGCTGAGATTAGCGATCTCGAGGCGATTCTGAAGGCGCATGAATCGTGCATGGACAGGGGTCAATCTCCAGCCGCAGAGGGCATGCGATTCCACCTGGCCGTCGGCTACGCCGCTCATAATGAGGTTCTTGCTGCAGTGATGCGGACCCTGAGGAAGCCGATGTTCGAGCGCGGCCCGAGCCTCTATGAGGACCTCGAGGGCTTTAGCGAGTGGGAACTCCGCCAGCACACCGGCATCTACCTCGCCATTCGGGACCAGAACGCGGGACTTGCAGCGAGGCGAATGGCTGCCCATGTGGCCGCGATGGCAGGACATTATCGCAAGGCCGGGGAAGCCTGAACGGCGCCACAGTGACGGCATCCTGCTTGCGTCCTCCCTGTCGGCGGCTGCGCCGAGGCCGACCGATGCTGCTGCGCCAGCCCTGCGGTTAGCTCGCCGCGGCTGGCGCCTGCGCGCATCATGTCGGCCACGCACCGCCGACCCGTGCCCCCTCCATCACGGAGAGGGCACGGGTCCTGAGATGTCATCGTCTGGCCGCTCTATGGTCAGGCGGTGGGGGTCTCCGCGAGCTCCTCGCCGGTCTCCGGACGCTCGGAGACGATCTCGCCCGCTCGCGTGAGCCAGGCCTCCCGACCGGTGCGGTGCAGCCAGAAGAGCACGCCGACGCCGACAAGCATCCAGCCACCCACGATCTCCGGTGCATACGCATAAGGTGCGGCCGGGAATGGCGTGAACGACTTGACGACCGAATATGCCAGCACCACGCTCGTCACCAGCGGGAGCAGGAAGTGCAGGAACCAGTTGAATTCTGAGCGGCGCTCACGCCAGTAGTACAGCCCCATCCCGATGTTCGAGACGATGTAAATGAAGATAATGGCGAGCACGAGCGTGAGCCCGACAAGCAGGTTGAAGGAAACGTCAGGGCCGATCGCGAAACCGACGCCAAGCCCGAGGCCCATGGCCATGATGAACTGGATGAGGATCGCCACGACGGGCGTTTTCCTCGTCGGGTGGAGAGTTGCCACTGCCTTCGGCAAGGCGCCCTTATCCGCCATGTTCCACCACATGCGCGTGGCGACATTCTGGCAGGCGATGAGGTTGGCCACGACCGACGTGAACAAGGCGAACATAACGACCGGCCAGAAGTGTCCCCAGTACTTGGTTCCGAGCACGAGCGCGGGAAGGGTCGGCGAGCTTACCAGGCTCTTCAGATTGTTGACGCCCCACCCGACAACCTGGCCCCAGTAGGCCACGACGAGAACCACGCCCACGAGAACAATCGAGATAAGAATCGACCGCTTAACGTTCTTTCGCGGGTTCTGCGTCTCTTCCGCGAGAGGTACGGCTCCTTCCCAGCCTGTTAGACCTTGAACGCTGAAGACGACGGCGAGAGCGACCCCGCTGGCTGTCGCGATGTGTCCGGGATTGAAGCTTGGGTTCAAGACCTTGAGATCCGATCCGCCCACTCCGGGGTTAGCAAGGCCGGAGATGGCCAGCGCCAGGACGATGAGGATCTCCAGCGATCCCAGCAGGATGAGCAGGCGCACCGAGACGACGATGCCCAGGTACATCAGCAGCGAGACCAGCGGTACGAGAATGAGCGTGGTCGCCCACCAGGGGAAGTCGAAGCCGTAAGCCGACTTGAGCTGATTCTGCAAGATGAACCCGAAGAATGCCGCGACAGGTCCTGAGATGATCGGCGCATAGAAAATGAACGTCCAGGCACTGAGAAAACCGAAGCGCGGCCCGATTGTCCGGCTGATATATGTGAAGTATCCTCCGGCCGACGGGAAGTTCTTGGCCAGCTGGGTAAGGCAGACGCCCAGGCCGAAGACGACCACCACTCCGACGGCGTACGCCAGGACTGAGTGCGCGCCGGCCAGGCTTACCACGAATGGCGTGAAGAAGAACGCGGCGATGGCAGGGGCGATGTGCGTGATGTTCTGCATCACCGCGCCGCTTAGGCGCAGGGAGCCCGCCTTCAGTTTGGTCTCCGCGACCCAGACGCCAGAGGCCTCGACAGCGTCATCCTGGCGTGTGTTAGGTGTTGTCATAACTCAGCCTCCAGTGGTCTGATTAGCTGATGATCAGGCCGCGTAACAAGCGTTGTCAAGGTTCCCGCGCTGCTCGTGCGCCTCTCCTGACAAGGGACTACTTCAGCCTTGTGGTGTCGGGAGGGTCACGGATCGGGCAGGCTCGCGGACCTGGTGCGGACTCGCAGCGAGCACCGTGACGCCGCACATGCCCGGTGACGGTGGCAGGCATCGCCGAAGTCCCACGTGAGAAGGATGGATCACAAATGTCTGAGCTGTTTGGCGTCCGTTACACCAAGTCGGACCTCTTGCGGCACGTAGGGCGGCTAGAACAGGTCGCAGGAGTCCGGCTTGTCACGCTCGGCGACGCTCAGGCTAGAGGTGTTCGCGTCCTGGAATTCCGTACGGGATCCGGGTTCGCGTTTGACGTACTGGTTGACCGGAGCTTCGACATCGGGCGCTGCGAACACAACGGGCTGCCGCTGAGCTGGCAATCGGGTTGCGGCGTCGTTGCGCCGTGGTACTACGAGCCCGATGGCTGGGGCTGGTTCCGGTCGTGGGGCGGCGGCATGGTTGTCACCTGCGGGCTCGACCACACCCTAGCCCCGGGCGAGGACACCGCCGAGCACTTCAATCAGCCGCACATCATGAAGACTGTCCAGTACGGGCTCCATGGGCGTATCGGCGGCCTGCCGGCCCGCCTAATCGGATATGGCGAACAATGGGATGGCGATGAGTGCCTGCTCTGGGCTGAAGGAGAGGTCGTGCAAACCGCGATCTTCGGTGAGCACCTGGTACTGCGCCGACGCATCGAGGCGAAGGTAGGCGAATCCCACTTCACAATTCATGACAGGGTCGAGAACGCCGGGCACACACGTACGTCACATATGTTTCTCTACCATTGCAACATAGGATTTCCTGTGGTCGACGAATCGTCGGAGCTTCTCGTGCCCAGCCGCGATACGACCACCGATTACGGCGTTCCGGTTGAGGGATACCAGACAATGTCCTCACCAATCAAGAATTTCACTGAGGCATGCTTTGAGCACGACCTCATCGCCGAGCCCGCGGGAACCGTTCCGGTAGCGCTCGTCAACAGGAGACTGTCCCTCGGGGTGTACCAGGTCTTCCGCATCGGTCAGCTCCCGCATCACACCGTGTGGCGCATGATGGGCGAAGGTACCTACGCACTCGCGATGGAGCCGAGCACCAACCGCGACGCAGGTCGCTGGGATGCGCGGGAACGTGGTGAACTGCAATGGCTTGACCCTGGCGAAGAACGCCAGTATGACCTCGAAGTGGGCGCGCTTGCTGGAGAGCGCCGCCATTACAGCATTTGAGACTCGGATCTCGCGGCTGTCCTAGCAGAGTCTTCCCGGCCCCTGCTTCGCGACGGCGCGCCGTTTAGGCGGCACGCGAGACGTGACGACTCCGCGATCGACCCGCCCTAGCTCGCCTCGAGTTCAAGCAGGCGGATAGCTGCGATCTCGTTGGTGACAAGAACGTTGAGGTAGCCACCGCGGAGTGCGCCAAGGATCGCCTCGGCCTTGTGCACGCCGCCCGCGACTCCTACCACCTTCGGGATCTTCTTCAGGTCGGCGAGCTCGATGCCGATCCTTCGTGCGTGCAGGGGGATATCGACCACCACGCCGTTGGCGTCGAAGAACTGCCCCAGGATGTCGCCGACCGAGTTGCACTCCGCGAGCACCCCCAGGTCATCCTCGCTCAGATAGCCCAGCTGCGCGATCGTGGCGTCCAGCGACGGCGTGCCAACGCCGACAACCGCCTGATCGACCTCACATGCGTTCCTGAGCACCTGCTGGATGGTTGGTTCTTCGCGCAGCGCAGCAGCGAGCGCCTTCGATGACGCATGGATCGGCGCCGGGATCACCGCGGCCGTAGTGGCCTGGTTGCCGTCCGCCGCATCCCCTTGAGACGAGAGGATCGTCGGCAAGTAGCCATCGACCCCGCCGGTCAGCGTGACCATGTGAATTGGCCCGACGGCGCCGAAGTTGGTCGCTGCGATCACCCGCGAGACCGTCTCGCCCCAGCCGACACCCAGGCTTCCGCCTGGGCGCAGGTGGGTGCTGAGGAACTGCGCCCCGCCGAGCCCGATACGGCCGTTGAGCACGCGGCGGTCACCGGGTTCCTTGTGGTGATCCGGCACCACCAACGCCTCGGCGAGGTGGAACACACGACGCAGCTCGGCGCTGAGCTCGAACGCATCGAGATACTCCGCACTGAGCTGGATTGACACCAGCCCGACCCGGCGGGCACGGTCAAGCAACCGACCGACCGAGGCACGCGACAGCGAGAGTCGTTTGGCAATCTCGTCCTGAGTGAGCTCGTCCTTGTAGTAGAACCAGGCGGCGCGCAGCAAGAGCTCTTCCGAGCTCCAGCGACCGACTTCGTCCATGCCGGTGCTTCTCACCCCATCGCCTCGCTCCGGATGCTGCCAGCGCCTTGACCCGGGTCCTGCGCACCACAAGATGAGGCTGAGCACTCGCTCATGGTCTTGACATATGCCCAGTCCCCTGAGGCAAGATCATACACATCCTGCATATTGCCCGAAAGGCCGCTATGGCCTGGCCGAATGAGCCGGAGGTCCGATGACAGGAGCAGCGGCTACCCCCGCCTCAGCGGGGGACCTGGGCCTGCGCAACGCGGCCATCATAGTCACGGGCGCGAGCAGCGGGATCGGTGCGGCCACCACCACCCAACTCGGCGCGGCCGGAGCAAGCGTGGTGCTCGTCGGCCGCCGCAAAGAAGCTCTCATAGCACAGGCCGACGTCGTCGTTCAGGCCGGTGGACAGGCGCTGTGCACGGTGGCGGACATGGCGGAGGCAGACAGCCCGGCGCAGATCGCCGCCGCGTGCCGGGAGCGGTTTGGCCGGATCGACGGCGTCGTTAACAACGCCGCCGTGGTCCGGCACAGGCCGCTACAGGACTGGAAGGCAGGCGACTTCGACGAGCATGTCGCGACCAATGTCCGCGGCCCCTACTTTCTTATCCAAGCCGCGCTGCCGGACCTCACCGCCTCTCCGATCAGGTCCGTTGTGAACATCAGCTCCTCCTCCGGCACTATGCACCTATCCGGCCAGTCCGTTTACGGCATGACCAAGGCTGCGCTGAACTACCTCACGATGAGCCTTGCCGGGGAACTAGCGCCGGCCGGCGTCCGGGTCAACAGCATCGGTCCCGGGCCTATCGACACGCCGATCCACCAGACTTGGGCAGACGACCTCGAGGCGGCCTATCGGTGGCTGGCCGAGCAGGTCCCGCTCGGCCGGATTGGCGTCGCCGATGAGGTAGCCCGGTGCGTCACGTTCCTACTAAGCCCGTTCTCCTCGTTCATAACTGGCGCAGTGATCCCGGTGGACGGGGGCCAGGTAATCCATCGTGTGTGAGCTGTCGCCGACGCCGACGCCGACGCGGGCCGGTCCCTGCGGCCTGGACGTTACCGGCGAGGCGACTCGTTCACCACCCCAACCGCCCGACGGCAGGACGTCAGCGGCGTTCCCTGGGATCGAATCCGCGCGCCGAACCCTTGTCAGTCGGATCTGGTGTCTCCATAATCTGAGCAAATGATCCTGTCATGAGCGCCCGCTCGTCCTCAGCTTCCGGAGGCTTGCCGCGTGACCTGCTTGTGGGAACCGCCCTGGTCCCGGCGCGAGCTGGTGTGTGGAGCTCCGGCGTGACCGGGCGGGACCCGGCGTTGCCGGATATGGCGGACACCGGTCCCCAGCTGAGCGTCGGGGTGATCACAGCTGACCTCACCCGGCTTGGCGCCGAGATGGAGGTAATTCGCGGACGGGCGCACTGGGCGCACGTCGACGTCATGGATGGGACCTTCTGCCCGCAACTCACTGTCGGCCCGTCATTCATCAAGGCCGTGGCGTCTACAGGTGTGCCGGTGGACGCCCACCTGATGGTCGAGGACCCGCTGCGCATGCTGCCAGAGGTGGTCCGTGCCGGCGCCGGAATCGTGACCGTGCATGCAGAGTCGGGCCACCACCCGCACCGGGCGCTGCAGGAGCTTACCCAGCTGTCCGCCGAGATTCGGCCCGGTGATCCGCGGTTACGCCATCAATCCCGGGACTCCCGTGCAGGCAATAGAGCCGGTGCTCGACCTTGTCGACCTCGTGCTCGTGCTCGCGGTCAATCCTGGCTGGTCCGGCCAGGCACCCGCCGCGAATACCGCCCGCCGGGTCGCCGCGGTGCGGGAGATCTCCCGGGCAGCCGACCATCCCGTCCTGGTTGGCGTCGACGGCGGTGTCACCCTGGCGAACGCCGCTGAGGTCGCCAGCTGGGGCGCGGACATAGTCGTCAGCGGCAGCGCGATCTTCGACGGCAAGGACGCGGTCGGCAATCTCGCCGCCGTGCTCGCTGCGCTGGGTGCGTCGCCAGCAACCGACACCAAGTCCATCACCGCTCGCATCCCAGGAGGTTCCGCATGACTGAAAGCACGACTGGCATCGTCACCCCCCGGACACCGTTTGCGATCAGCCAGATCGCCGTTGTCGTCCGGGACATGGAAAAGGCGCTCAGGGACTACACCGAGAACCTCGGCTGGGGCCCATGGAGCGTCTTCGACTACAAGCCGCCCCTGTTGCATGACACCTATGTGCGAGGCGAGCCGGTCGAATTCCGGATGATCGGAGCCGAGACACACGTCGGCGACCTCGGCTTCGAGCTCATCCAGCCGGTCAGCGGACCGAGCATCTATCAGGAGTACCTCGACACCTACGGCGAGGGCGTGCAGCACATCGCCTGCATGAAGCACTCCATCAGCGACAGCGACCTGGTGAAGGAGCACTGGCACGAGCGCAATGCCGAGGTGCTGATGAGCGGCCGGATCGGCGACTCGATCGAGTTCTACTACCTGAACACCGGCCCCATGCTCAAGTGGGTCCTGGAGTCCGGCAGCGGTCACGCGATCGACCTCAAGCCGACGTACCTCTACCCGTAACGGCGGGACCAACTAGTGCGAGTCCTTGCCATAGGTGATCCGTACATGCCGGTGACCTGCTTCGCCGAGGCTCTCGCCAGCCTCGGCGAGGCGGTGACCGTCACCCAGATGCAGATCGACCGGATCGACGGCGAGCCGCCCAGAACCGAGTCCGAGCACCGACTGCGAGAGTATGCCGGCGACCCCGCCGAAGTCGCGCGAGCCGCCGTCGGCCACGACGCAATCGTCGTGCACGGCGCCCCGGTCAGCGCCGAAGCGCTGGGGGTGGCAGGCCTACGGCTGGTCTGCTGTGCTCGGGGCGGCCCGGTCAACGTCGACGTCGCCGCCGCCACCGAGCACGGCATTCCAGTGGCCAACACCCCGGGCAAGAACGCGGAGGCAGTCGCGGACCTGACCATGGCGTTCGCGCTGATGCTGATCCGTGGTGTGCCGCGCGCCAACCGGTATCTCTCTGACCGCGGCACGTTCAGCGAGTCGGTTTTCGATGGGCGCGAGTTCTTCGGCCGCGAGGCGCCCGGCACGGTGCTCGGGCTCGTCGGTCTCGGACACGTGGGGCGGAACGTCGCAACGCGCGCGCTCGCGCTCGGCTTTGACGTGATAGCGCACGACCCGGTCCCACCCGCCATCGTGCCCGGCGGCGTCCGGCTGGTCAGCTTGGACCGCCTGATCGCCGACGCAGACATCGTGTCGGTGCATGCCCGGGCCACGCCGGGTAACCGCCATATGTTCTCTGCACCCGTTTTTGCCCAGATGAAACCGGGTGCGTGCTTCATCAATACCGCCCGGGAATCGCTGGTGGACGAGGACGCGCTCTCCGAGGCAGTACGCTCCGGGGCACTGGCGGGGGCGGCATTGGACGTCATGGAACGGCCCCCAGACGGCGCGCGGCATCCGCTGCTCGACCTGCCACAGGTGTTCATCACCCCCCACATCGGCGGCGCTACGCAGGAAACGCTCGACCGCGGCGCGCGCCAGGCGACAGCTGCGGTGGCGGCCATCCTGGCCGGACAGCGCCCGGACGCCGTAGTCAACCCCGAGGTCTTCGACCGGGTCGCCCTGACGGAACGAGGCGGTGCCGCATGAGCTACCTACTAGCAATCGACGCGGGCACCGGAAGCTGCCGGGCGCTGCTCTTCACCGAGAAGGGCGAGGAGGTAGCTTCGAGCCTGCGGGAATGGACGCACCGCGAGCCACCGGACGCGCCGGGCGGACAAGATTTCGACGTCGCCGAGAACTGGCTGTTGATCGCGGCCTGCGTGCAGGACGCGCTGCGCGCCGTCGGCGTGACTGGCGCTGACGTAGCCGCGGTCGCCGCTACCAGCATGCGCGAAGGCATCGTGCTGTATGACAAGGCGGGCCAGGAGATCTGGGCTTGTCCTAACGTCGACAGCAGGTCTGCCACCGAAGCGACCGAGCTCATCGCGGAAGGCGCTGCCGACCGCATCTACAAGATCAGCGGTGACTGGGTGTCCATCACGGCGCCCGCCCGGCTGCGGTGGCTCGCCAGGCACCGGCCGGAGATCCTCACCGCTGCGTGCGGCATGGGTATGCTCAGCGACTGGATTGGGACGAGGCTGTGCGGCGTACTCGCAACCGAACCGTCCTGCGGCTCGAGTTCCGGGATGTTCTCGCTCGCTGATCGGACCTGGTCAGACGAGATCGCGCAGGTCTGCGGCATTGGCGCGGCGGTCCTTCCGGCAGTCATCGATCCCGGCACTGTCATCGGCACCGTTACCCGCCGTGCCGCCGAAGAAACCGGGCTGCGCGAAGGCACCCCGGTCGTGGCTGGCGGTGCCGACACCCAGCTCGCGCTCCTCGGCGCCGGCGTTCGGCCGAACGAGTACACGGTCGTCGCCGGCACGTTCTGGCAGAACACGATCCTGCTCGACCGCCCGCTGATCGACCCGAAGACCCGACTGCGCACGCTGTGCCACGCGATCCCCGGACAGTGGATGCTCGAGGGCATCGGCTTCTACTGCGGGATGAGCATGCGCTGGTTCCGTGACGCGTTCTGTCAGACCGAGACCACATTCGCAAGGGAACGGGGTATCGATCCGTACGCGGTCATGGAAGAGAGCGCGGCCAGTGTGCGACCAGGGTCCGGCGGCGTGATCGCGATCATGTCGAATCTGATGAACGCGCGCCGGTGGACGCACGCAACCCCGTCCTTCGTCGGATTCGACCTGTCGGATCCAGCCGGATCAGGTCGTGGTGCTTGCGTCCGGGCGATCGAGGAAGCAGCGGCCTATGTTGCCCGGGGGCACCGAGACATCATCAGCGAGCTGACCGGGATTACGTTCACCGAACTGGTCTTCACAGGCGGCGCAGCCAAGGGAACACTCTGGCCGCAGATCATCGCTGATGTCACCGACCTCCCGGTGCACGTTCCGGTCGTGAAGGAGAGCAGCGCGCTCGGCGCAGCCATCTGCGCGGGCGTCGGCGCCGGAATCTACGGAAGTCTCACGGATCTCGAGCCCCATCTGCGTGCCCGCTCGGCGACATTCGAGCCTGGCGCGGCAGCGGTCGCCGTCTATGACGACGCATATGCGACGTGGCTGCAGGTCTATCGGCGAATGCTCGCCATGTGTGACGACGGCCTGCTTAGCCCGCTATGGCGGGCGGCAGGCGCTGAGGCAGAACCCGCGCCGGCGACCCTGGCATAACTCCGGAGGCACTGACTATGCCCGACAACGACGACCTCACCGAGGGCGAGCGATTTCAGACGCATGTGCCGGCGCGGCCGCACATGAATCAGCTCAAAGGCGCCGGAGCGCTGGACTGGGGCATGCAGAGCAGGCTGGCGAGGGTCTTCGTGCCTGGTACCAACCGCACGGTCATGCTCGCCATCGACCATGGCTACTTCCAAGGACCGACTACCGGGCTAGAGCGGGTTGATCTGTCGATCGTGCCGCTGCTCGGGTACGCCGATGCGCTGATGACCACGCGGGGAATGGTGCGCTCGACGGTCCCGCCGACTTCCGGGGTGCCGATCGTGCTTCGCGCCAGCGGCGGACCCAGCATCCTCAAGGATCTGTCCAACGAGCAGATCGCGGTAGCGATGGAGGACGCGGTCCGGCTGAACGCTGCGGCAGTCGCGGTCCAGGTATTCATCGGCGGCGAAAACGAGACCCAGTCCGTCCACAACATGACCCGACTCGTTGACGAAGGCCAGCGAGCAGGCGTCCCGGTCCTCGCTGTTACGGCGGTGGGCCGCGAGCTTACTCGCGACGCGCGCTACCTGCGGCTCGCCGTCAGGATCTGCGCTGAGCTCGGCGCGCACTTCGTGAAGACCTACTACTGCGCCGAGGACTTCGACACCGTCACGTCGGCATGCCCCGTGCCTGTCGTGATGGCGGGCGGCAAGAAGCTGCCCGAGCTAGAGGCACTGACGATGGCCTACAACGCCATCGAAGCCGGGGCAGCCGGCGTCGACATGGGCCGCAACATCTTCCAGAGCGAACAACCGGTCGCGATGATGCGCGCCATCCGGGCCGTGGTACACGAGTCTGCCAAGCCGGAGGACGCCTACGAGGAGTTCGTGAAGCCGACGCTGCGTGGCAACTGAACGCACCGCTACGGATCTCAAGCGGGCAGCGCATCTGTCATGATCACGCAGCCTCTGGGCGCGGCGCCTGCGACAACTCGCCGACGATCGCCGTCAGGTTGGCGATGTCAAGCCCTGCGCGGCCGAGGAAGAGCCCGTCAGGGCACTGGCCTGGCGCGGCAACCCGCCGAAGCTCACTGAATAGGCCCCCGTCGGCCGATCCGCCATAAAGGACCCTTACCGCGAGCCCGGCATCGTCCGCGACCATCCTGATCACGCCGGTGATGGCTGCGATCCAGCCCGACGGCGCGGGATCGGTGGCGCCGATGGCCCATTCCGGCTCATAGGCCACCAGCAACTGCGATCCCGGTCGGACCTGCGCTAGCCGACAGCACAGTTGGTGCCGAACGGTCCCGGCGGCGTCGTTGACAGTTCCGCGTGTCGCTTCACCTACACATAGGACGGGGGTCAGCCCTGCCGCCAGGCTCCTGCTGACCTTGGCCGCGACCTGCGCATCGGTCTCGCCATGCAGCCGACGACGCTCACTGTGGCCGATCTCTGCATGAGTAGCGCCTGCTTCCGCGAGAGCGGCGGCTGTGATCTCTCCGGTCCAGGGCCCCGGCCCTTCAGTTGACACGTCCTGTCCGCCTACGTCTATTCGGGTGCCTGCGAGCACCCGGAGCGCGACGCCGATTGCGAGATAGGACGGCAGCACGAAGAGCCGCAGGTTCGCAGGCACGGTCAGCTGCCCGACTCCTGTCAGCCATCGTTCGGTGTCGGAAGGCCCCAGATAGGCTTTTAGGCTGACGCCAAGCGTCACTTCATTCAGCATGCCGGCGCGTCCTCAAGCTGGTGACCGCCGACCGGATGCCCGGTGTTCTCGTACGCCTCCAGCATTGCCAGCTTCGTCGAAGACGGTGAGGCCTCGTCGAATCTGAGGGCGAGCCACTGCCTCACAATCGTCGCGGCCAGGTGGCCCCCGATGACACGGGCGCCGAGCGCGAGGACCTGGCAGTTGTTCGAGAGGATCGAGCGTTCCACCGAGTAGGCGTCGTAGGCGACTGCTGCGCGCACGCCCGGCACCTTGTTCGCGCTGATAGCCATCCCGATGCCAGTACCGCAGATGAGGATGGCGCGGTCGATCTCGCCGCGAGCCACTGCCTCCGCAACCCGAACACCGACCTGCGGGTAAGGCTCCGTGGCATCAGGACTCGATACGCCGAAATCGATCACCGTCATCCCGGACAGCCTCTTGGTCTCAGCCAGCAGCATGCTCTTCAGCTCGTAGCCCGCATCATCGGCGCCGAACCCGACTGTCATTCCGCTGCGGGCGCCCTGCTCGATGTTGTCGTTGCTGCTGCCATGACGGGTGGCTTTCACGCGCGCTCCAGCTCTTGCGTACGGCTCGCTGGCTCAGCGCACCGGGCGCTCAGCACAGTACCGACCGCAGCGATGCACAGGCTCATGGAAATCGCACCGGGATCAGGGCTGCCCACGCCCCGTGCTCCCAGTGCCCGAGCGCGCCCGATCCTCGCTGCGAGCCCGGCCGTTTCCCGGGCTGCCTGCTCCGCTGCCGAGGCGGCCGCCTGCCAAGCCGGAGCGAGGGGCAGCCCCTCGCTGGCACTCTTGCTCAGAACCTCGGCAAAGGGACTGAGCGCGTCCAGCAGCGTCTTGTCCCCCAGCCTGGCACCGCCACGCTCCGCAATGGCGGCGGTGGCGTGCCTTATCGCCGCGGCGACCGACGTGGGGTCCGGGCGGACCGTATCGCCGCAGCTGTGTGCCCAGCTCGACGAGGAGTACACCCCATAGAGCACCGCTCGTTCCACCGGCATGGTCGGCCCAGGCTGCACCGGCATGTCGGAGAACTGAACCGAGTCCCTGGCCCGATCCGGCTGCTTCCTGAGCGGCCGCGACGGCGGCGGTCAGGCCGCGCACCATGCCGGAGCCATGATCACCATCGCCAGCCACTGCGTCGAGCCGACCAAGCTCGGCTTCAGCCAAGCGCATCGCCACCAGCATTGCTTCGAGCGCATCCTGGGCGGTCTGCGCGACATCGTCCAGGTCCGTCGGGCGTCGGGCCCAGGCCGGGGTGGCCGAGCGTGCTCTCATGACGGCAGCGGGTTTGGTTGCGGCGGCCGTGATCGGGGCGGCGGTGGCCACCGGCTTTGCATTTCGACCGTCTCGGAGTTGGTCAGGCTGCGGCCTGCGGAAGGCTGGCGCATCGCATGGGGCCAGCCACAGGTCCTCTAGCTCAGGATTGAGCCACGCCACGGTGAGCGAGCAGCCACGCATGTCCAGGCTAGTGACGAGCTCGCCGACTTCCGGAGCGACTAGCTCGACGCCGGCGTGTACCAGGAGGGGATGAATTCGGCCCCAGAGGCCGAATAGCTCTTCGTATTTCACCGCGCCTAGGCCGTTGAGCAGGACAGCCGCTCGCTGGGAGCCTGCCGGCCGCTCAGCAAGGAGACTCTCGACCATGAGCATTGCTAGCTCAGCTGGGCCGGGGCTTGGCATAGCGCGTACGCCTGGCTCGCCGTGAATGCCGAGCCCCAGTTCCATGAGCCCGTCCGCCACAGAAAAGAGTGGCTCGGCGGCACCGGGCAGGGTGCAACCTCCCCACGCCACGCCGATCGTGCGTGTCCGCTCATTGGCAAGCTGAGCCAGTCGCTCGACTTCGTCCAGCGACATGCCGGCCTGGGCTGCTGCGCCTGCAACCTTGTAGACCACCAGATCTCCCGCTACGCCGCGGCGCAACTGCGCATCAGAAGGTGCAGCGGACGCGATGTCATCGGTAATGACGACCGTCCGGCAGTCGATGCCCTCGGAGCGTAGGCGCTCCTGGGCCATGTCGAAATTCAGCCGGTCACCGGCATAGTTGCCGTAGCTAAAGAGCACGCCGGCACCGGCTTCGAGCGCCCGGCCGGTGCGGTAGGCCTGTTCGGCCGAAGGGGAAGTAAAGACCTCGCCGACCACGGCGCCATCAAGCAATCCCGACCCGACGAGACCCATAAACGCCGGGTAGTGACCTGAACCTCCGCCTCCTATCACTGAGACTCGGCCTGGCACCGGCCCGCCGGATCTCATGACGGCGGACGCGCCCGGGACCAGCTCAACATAACGGGTGTAGGCAGTTAGGAAGCCCGCAAGGGCGTCGTCCTTGAAACTCGTCGTGCCGCTGCCCACTTCGTCAGCTCCTTCTTCTTGCGAGCTCGACCTTCTCATCGAAATCAGGCAGCGTTAGCCTCGCGGTTCCAGTTGCGAACCAAGAATTTGTACGCGTCGGCGGCGAGTTCGTCCTCACTGTCGAAGAGCTTTCGCCAGATCCTCGTGGCAGCGGCAAGGTTCGGGAGAAGGTTGCCGAACGCCTCGACAGTAAGCCAGCCGTCGTAGCCGATGTCCCGCAGTGCCGCGAACGAGGCATCCCATTGAACGCTGCCAGTACCTGGCACACCTCGATCGTTCTCGGATATGTGCACGTGCGCGATCCTCGGGCCCGCGCGGCGGATGGCATCTGCCGGGTCTTTCTCCTCGATGTGAGCGTGGAACGTATCCAGGTGGATGCGGCAGTTGGGATGGTCGACCTCGTCGATGCAGCGGATCGCCTGGTCAAGGGTATTCAGGTGATACAGCTCGAAGCGGTTGACGACCTCCTCTGCGAGCACGACACCAGCTCCCTCCGCATACTGAGCCGCTCGGCGCAAGTGATCGACACTTCGCTTCCACTCCTCATCAGTGGCGCCCTTACCGGTGAACACGCCAAGTGCCACCTGGTGCGGACCGCACAGAAGACCGGAACCGACAGCGGCACAACAGTCGATCACCTCCTTCAGGTGCTGGTAGGCGGCTTCGCGGACTCCAGGGTCGTCGCTGAGCGGGTTGTGCTCGGCAGCGATTACGGTGTTCGCTGTCCGCTGCAGTCCGAGGTCGTCAAGGCGCTGTCCCCAGACGGCCCACTTGGCCTGGTCGAGGTCGAAGATCGGCACCTCGACGCCGTCGAAGCCGATCTGCTTCAATCTCTCGAGGACTGGCATGAGGCCGTCGTGCATTTCATCTGCCCACAGGTAGAGGTTGATGCCGAACTTCATCTGGTTCCCCTTTCATCACCAGCTATCGGCCGCGGCCGCTGCTCATGGGCCTCCTGCGGCATGCTGCTAGTCCTCTAGCCGTCGGTCATAACGAGCGACACTGTGGCTGACCTCGCACGGCCCGCGAGCTGAGAGCATTCGCTCAAGCACTGGCCATCCGCTCCCTCGGAGTATCAGCCTGTGGCCGGGCGTTGGCAAGAGCCTTGCTGCCGATTCTGTCGGCTTGAAGACGCCGATCGACATCAGCCGACAGCCTCCTGGATTCCCTGCCTCGAGCTACCGCGCGGCGGCCACTTGCCAAGCCCGCTGGCGAGGCGGACCTGCTGGAGAAGCTGTGCAGGCGTCGGCGTAGTTGGCGAGGCGCTTCCGATATCGGGCGTAGTGTCAGGGAAACGTGGCCGCTAGGCACCCGGTCAATTTCGCGCCAGAGATCTGGGCCACACGAAAGGAGCATTCAAATGGAGCAGCGACCACTGGGTAGAACCGGCCGCGACGTCTCGATCATTGGCCTCGGATGCTGGCAGCTGGGCTCTGACTGGGGTGCCGAGCAGATGAGCGAGGCCCAGGCGCTTGCCGTGCTCAACGGCGCCATCGATGCCGGCGTAACTTTCCTCGACACCGCAGACGTGTACGGGGATGGTGAGAGCGAGAAAAGGATCGGCCGACTCCTGGCTGAGCGGGGCCGGGATGGGCTGACGGTAGCGACCAAGATGGGTCAGCGCGCCGAGCCCCACGTTGCCGAAGCGTACAACCTTCAAAACTTCCGGTCGTGGATCGATCGGAGCAGGCGGAACCTCGGAATCGATGTCATCGACCTCATGCAGCTGCACTGCCCACCGTCCAGCGTCTTTTCTGATGATCGGGTATACGACGAACTAGACCAGCTGGTCTCCGAAGGATCCATCGGTTCCTATGGTGTCTCGGTCGAGACGTGCGACGAAGCACTGGCGGCCATCGCGCATCCGCGAGTCGCCAGCGTTCAGCTGATCCTGAATGTCTTCCGTCAAAAGCCGCTTGAGCAGGTTATTCCCGCAGCTGCAGCAGCAGGAGTGGCAATCATTGCGAGAGTCCCGCTTGCCAGCGGCATGCTCTCAGGTAAGTACACCGAGAGCACAACCTTTAGTCCTGCCGACCACCGAAACTACAACCTGCACGGCGAAGAGTTCGATGTAGGCGAGACATTCAGCGGAGTCCCGTACGAGGTGGGGTTGCGCGCTGCCCAAGACGTCGCGAAGCTGGCACCCTCAGGCGCGACGACGGCACAGCTAGCGCTCAGGTGGATCGTCGACCAGCCCGGAGTAACGACCGTCATTCCAGGTGCGCGCACTGCGGAGCAGGCGATCGACAACGCCCAGGCCGCATCTCTGCCCGAACTGACCGACACTCTGCAGACGGAACTGCGGGACATTTACGATCGCGACGTCCGTCAGTATGTCCACTCGCGGTGGTGAGCCGTACTGATCGGTGCGGGCAAGTCCGCTAGCCAGGTCGAGTAAGGCGCTCGAGCGGTAACCAGCGCGCTACTTCGGGCTAGATGGCACGCCCCGCGACTCTCTCCACAGCAATCCGGACAACAACGCGGACTGCGCCTGGACGGTCCTGGACAGGGTCCTTACCGTCGTACTTCCAGGACAGCTGAGTGTCGACCTGACGCCCGACGTCCGGTGTTACAGACACCCGGCCACGCAACTCGACGTAGTTCTCCGGATCCGACCAGTCGATCACTGTGAGGCTGACACGCGGGTCGCGCAGCATGTTGCGGTGCTTAACGCGCCCCTCCACCGTAGTGAAGAACACGTCGTCGCCGTCACGGCCGACCCAGACGACAGAACTCTGCGGGCTGCCGTCCGGATTCACCGTCGCTAGAACCGCGTAGTTCCTCCCATCGACCAGCCGGAGCGTTCGTTCGCTGAGCGCGATACCCATAGCGGCACCGTAGCAGCGCTGACGCGAGCGGCCCGTCACCCCGGCCGCGATGCGCACGGTGGCGCGGGGTCATTGATTCGCAGCTGCTGCGCGCGCAGTAGCCTCAACGATGGCTCGCTCTGCCGCAGAGCGATCCTGCCAGCCCCGGATGTCCGTCGACTTGCCCGGCTCTAGCTCCTTGTAGATGTCGAAGAAATGGCTGATCTCATCTCGCAAGTGAACTGGCACATCAGGCAGGTCACGTAGCTCGCCATAGCGCGGATCACCCGATGGCACAGTGAGGATCTTCGCATCGGGGCCATTCTCGTCAGACACCCAGAACACGCCTACGGGCCGTGCCGTGATCAAGCAACCCGGAAATGTCGGATCACTTAGCAGCACCATCGCGTCCAGCGGATCGCCGTCGTCGGCCAACGTGTCGGGGATGAAGCCGTAGTCGAGCGGATACCGGGTAGCCGTGAACAGCATCCTGTCCAGCCGGATCCGGCCGCTCTGGTGATCCATCTCGTACTTGTTTCGTGACCCCTGAGGGATCTCGATGACGACTTCCACATTCACGGGTTCTCCTCGAACTAGACGCGGCAGGCAGCTGCTGTTCACTCCAGTACTGCTGCCGCTGTGGGCGAGCTACATCGCCTGGGTCTACGCCTGGATCGTGATCTTGCAGAAGGACGGCACGCTGAGCTGGTTCTTACCGCTCGAGGTCCCACCAGTTGACTGCGCCGTGTCAGCGAGGCGCTGGTCCTGCACCGCTGTGGCGGGCTGGCGGCGCTGGCACGACCTTACCGGCGAGGGCGCGCCCAGCCGGGACAACTACCAGCTTCCCATCGCGAGTGCGCACTGCGAAGGAACCAGCGTCAGCCTCCTCAAGAATGCCGAGGACGTCGGCGACCACCTCGCCGCCATCTCGTGCGGGCCGACGCCACCGAATCACGACCCGCTGGCCGACATCGGCGGAGGTGATCCGGACCGCTAGCCGGTAGCGCACGTCGGCTACCTCCTTGCAGGCTGGGCCACCTGCACCGCCCGGGTAGGGATGGGAGCGATGAGCATGGGCTCGCAACACGCGGCCCAGGCCGTGCAAGCGCGATCGCGCGGCAGTTGACCGGGCGCAGCCGAAAGCGCGCGCGGCGGCACTGCGCGTGACGGGCCGGCCGCCGGACAGGTCACCGAGACCTTGACGCCGGCTCCCGCACGACTTCCGCGTGGAGCCACGCGGAGGGCGCGAACACCGCCAGGTCCTTCTGCTCTCCCGAGTGCTGCCGCTGAATGAGCAAGAAGCCACCCGCGGTGACACTGAAGGCGTCCGCTTCCTCATAGGTCATGTCGCTGAGCGCCGCCGGGGCTCCGCCCAAGTAGACCTTGACAGCCATGACCGGGCACCTTTCGTAGGCGGCCGGATATCCAATACCTGCCACGGTACTCGGGCCGCCGCCGCCTCCGGCGTGGTGGCGGGTCCGAGCTCCAACTGCACGGCAACGTCGCCTGCTTCCTGGCGATGCGCCGCCTACCGGAGCGGGATCGTGGCCACGAGCGAGGTGCCTCCGCCTTTCGGGCTGGTGATTTCGAACCAGCCGCCGGCCGCCTCGATGCGATCGCTCAGGCCGACAAGCCCTGACCCGCAGGACGGGTCTGCTCCGCCGAGCCCGTCGTCGCTGACGACGATGCGCAGCGCGTCTCCCGCCACGCTGACCTCGACCTTAACGACGGAGGCGCGGGCATGCTTGGCCGCCCTGGCGGCGCTGTAAGCCGGTAAGCCCCCCACGGACAGGGCCGGCACTGCCCGAGGCCTGCCCCTGGTCCCGGCGATTCCTTCGGTACCGGCCCTGTCATTCCCCTGGGCGCCTGCATCGGATTGGGCTGACTCGCTGCCTAGCCCCAGCGGCCGCAGCGAAGGAACACCACCCATACCCAGGTCAGGGCAGCTGTCCGGCCTTCTGCACAACGGCGATCTTGAGCAGTGCCTCCCA
This sequence comes from uncultured Actinomycetota bacterium, assembly GCA_963730085.1. Taxonomy (GTDB): domain Bacteria; phylum Actinomycetota; class Actinomycetes; order Streptosporangiales; family Streptosporangiaceae; genus JAJYUU01. Next base: position 452,553 of record CAVSQI010000001.1, read on the forward strand.
GCCAAGTACCTGGCCCTTCTTGATGTAGCGGGTACCGTCAGTCGCCACGCTGGTGTGGGCCTTGATGGCGACCCACTCGTCGCCCATGCAGGCGTAGGTGACCGGGTCAATCACGATTTCCTGCTTCTCCCAGCCGCCCGGCAGCATGTAGAAACCCATCCCGTGTCGGCCCGCGAGGTCGGTGGTCGCGTCGAAGCGCACGCCGGGCAAGCGGGCGAGGATCCGGTACATAGCGGCCTGCAGCTTCGGCGGGATCCAGGTGCCTTCTGACTGGCCATCCGCCATCAGCATGAAGATCCCGTTGAAGATCGCGTAGTTCTTATCGGGGCCGACATACCAGGGCATGTGCGGATCCCTGTTGTTGGCCAGGATGATGGCCTTGAGCTGCGCCTCGTTCGTCGGAAGTGAGTTCAGGTACTTGGGACTGATGCTCTTCCAGCCACCGAGCGTGGCGCCGGGGCCGCCAGGGCTGAACTGGAGATGGCCGTGCAAGTAGTTCGCAAACATCAACTGGTCGACCCTGGTCCACTCCTGCCCGATCACCCGCTCGTTGGGTGGACCGAACAGGAAGCCCCCACCGCCAGCTGACGAGCTCGCTACCTCGGTCTTGGTATAAACCCACTCGTGCGGGCCGGGGACGAATGGCGGCGCAACGGCGGCAGAACGGGTGGCGTAGTCCACCAGTTGTGCCTCGGTCCGGGCCTGCCCGAGACTGCGCTGAGCGGGCTGCTTGGGTCCCACGCCTGAACCGATCGGACCGGCCGAGGAACGGCCAGAAACTGGTCGGCCACTGTGGCCCGACAGCCCGCCTGCCAGGAATGCAGCGCCTGCGACAGCCATGGCGGCAACGCCGGCCACCGCCAGCCGAAGGTGCCAGGCTTGGTAGTGGCGCCTGGGGCCTACCGCGCCTGGACGGCCAGCGCCCGGGCCAGGACTCGGCATCACTTCGGTCCGGATCGCCGCCCGGATGGCCTGCTCGAAGGCGGACGACGGCTCGGCCAAGGGCACCTCGTCCCGCAGCCGAGTCAAGAGATCCATCTCATTCACTACACGTCTCCTCGTTACTCGTCACCTGCGGAAGACCGGGCATGATGTGTGGCCGACCTGCGGGCCGCGCATCCCACACGGCTGGATCGAGATCACTCAGCGCCTGGCGGAGCTTGCGCCTGGCTCTGCTGATCCGTGACTGGACGGTGCCGAGTGGCGTGCCTGTCGCGGCCGCCACCTGCTCATATGACAAGCCGCCCCAAGCCACAAGCAGCAGTGCGTCGCGGTGCCCGGCAGGGAGCCCGGCCAGCGCGGAGCCGAGCCGTGCTTTGGCGGCACTCGCGCTGACGGCAGCGTCGACTCGCTCGGTGAAGGGCTCGATCACCGGATCCGCGCCAGTTCGGGCGAGCAGCCGCAGTTGGCTGAGCTCCGTGCGGCGGCGGCGGCCGATCAGGTTCGTCGCGATCCCGTACAGCCAGGGCAGTGCGTCAGCCCGGTCGCTCAGGTACCCCCTGCGCTGGCGGAACGCGACGAGGAATGTCTCGGCGGCGACGTCCTCGGCGGCGTCGGTCCCGATCCGGCGCGTCACGTACCGCTGGATCTGCGCGGCATGCCGCTGGAATATGACGGCGAAACACTCAGGCTCATCGATCGACTGAGCGATGACGGTGGCATCATCGACGCGGCCGGTTTCCACGCCCGGACTGCTCAAGGCACTCTCAACTCTCATGGGCGGCCTTCCGCAAGCCTTGGATAGGACACCTTTCTTTGCCTCCGCAGCTCTCCAGTGTTCCCGTCGCCCGACCAGGAATCTTCCGCTGGAACTCAACTCTGTGCCCTTCGGACAGGTAGCGCCGATCGGTTCGCGTGTCGTTGCGCTGCCTTGCCGCCAGACGCACAAGCCAAGGCACCGTCCTGGAGCACGTCGAGACCCATGATCTTGCTGCCCCCTCGACACAGGCACGCAGAAGCGCTTAAGACCCCTATCTATGGTCCGGCCTAGGCCGATCGCGAGTGCGCGTATTCAATCCACGGCGCCCAGGATGGCACTCCCCGTTCCGTCGTGCGGCGTGCGCATGCGTGAGCCGCTTGCGCCTCAGTGCTGCTGACCGCGGACGCCGCTTCACGCCTGCTTCTGGTGCCGCGTAAGCGAGAGAAACGTCCCCCGGCCAGAGTGCGCCGCAGGTCCGGCAGTTCGCGCGTCCTCCCGGGTAGATTCGTGGGCGATACTGGGATTGGACCAGTGACTTTTCCGTGTCAGCGAAGCCAGGGAATCCGCAGACCAGCTGCCGAACACCTCCATCAGCCGTTCTAGCTGCGGAAACTTACGGTGCCTGTCGCTGCCCGTCGCCCGCAGTCGCTCGCGGTTGTCCCAAAGGTAGTCCGCCACGGGGGGTAGCATAATGGCTTGCCGGAACGGCGCAGCAAAGGGCCAAAGACAGCATCGCACGTCATGAGTGCCGCGCAAATCGGCTGCCGGGCCGCCGGGCTTCCCCCTCCGCCCGAGCCGACCGGGCCCGCGAGACCCTCCAGCAGCAGTCGGCTGGCTGGCGGTGCCGCGCGATATCCGTGCATCAAGTCCCGCCCACGTTGACGGACGCAGGACGAGGCGCGCGGGTGGGTAGGTGCCGGCTGGTTCGTCGGCACCCCGCCGGTGTGGCAGCGGCGGGTGGCCTATGCGCCAGCGTGCTGGTTGCGGACGGCCCACGGCTTAAGGACGGCGTACACCGCCTGCGAGATGGGCACGGGCAGGCCGTGCTGGGCGGCCCGTCGCACGATGAAGCCGTGCAGGGCCTCTAGCTCCATGGGGCGCCCCGCAACCAGGTCGTCATGCAGGGAGGAGAAGCTGCCCGGCTCGATGGTCTGCGCCAGGGTCAGAGCGCGCTGCTGGTCGGCCTGTGGCACGGGGTTGCCGTCCGCCTTGGCCACCGCGCAGGCTTCGGCGAACAGGTGGTGGAAGGCTGCCCAGGCAGCATCGACGGCGCGGATGTCCCCGATCGGCAGCCGCACCGCCGCGGTCATGCCGGCCTGTGCGCAGATGAAGGCGAGCTTGCCCCACAGCACGGTCTTGATGCTCGCCGACAGCTCCGCCGCGACACCGGCCTGCTCGCAGCAGTCCAGCAGACGTTGGGCCCGCGAGCTGGCGCGGCCGTCCAGCTCTCCGAAAGTGATGCTGGCCGGCCCGCCGGTGTGCACGATCACGCCCGCTTCGGCGCTCCGGGCGAAGATGAACGCAGCCCCGCCCATCACATGGCCGTCCCCGACCGCTTGGGCGAGCTTCTCCTCGTTTTCGATTCCGTTTTGCAGCGATATCACGGCCGTGCCGTTACCCACCAGCGGCCCCAGTCGGGCAGCGGCGCCGTCGGTGTCGAAGGTCTTGACGCAAAACAGCACAAAGTCGCACCGGCCGACGTCGGCTGGGTCATCGGTGGCTGGCGCCCGCACGCGGAAGTCGCCGTGGACGCTGCGCACTGTCAGTCCGCGCTGGCGAAGGGCCTGCAGCTGGGCGCCCCGCGCGATGAAGTGCACGTCGACTCCGGCCTGGGCGAGCCGGCCGCCGAAGTACCCTCCGACACCGCCCGTCCCATAGACAGCGATGCGCATGCTTGGCCACCTCCTTGCCGCCCGTGGCCACGGCAGGCCACGCTTCGGTTGGTCGTTGAACTGCCAGCGTCGCATGACCATAAGCGGGTCTGGTACTTGAACGCCGACAGAGCCGGCGGGTCATCAGCTGCGTGCGCGTCGGGCGCTGGGCAGCGCCGAGTGGACGGGAGTTCTAGCTGATTGCGCAGCGCGGCTGCGCTAGATCCAGCCCCGTTGTTGGGCCGGCCGAGTTAGCGCTGGGGCCGGTGAGTGCTGGAGTCACGGGAGGGCGTGATTGTCAGAATGGGACGATGGCGGTGAGTAGGCCGACTGGGTGTCCGCGTCCTGCGAGGGTGCGGCAGAAGTCGACTGCGTCGAGCGACAGGTGCTCAGTATGGGGGTGGTCCGCGCGGTGGGCGTAGGTGCCGCCGGCGGGTCCCGTCAGGTCGAGGGAGAAAGGCTTGCCGTGGCGGCGGGCCCATTCGGCGCCGATGCGGCCGTCGTGGTCGCCGGTGAGTTCGTTTGCTGGTGCAGGGCTCGGGCCGTCTCGGCGCGGTGCATCCATAGGTCGCGTAGGTAGATGGTGTCGATGAGGTAGCCGAGCGTCCAGGTCTCGTGCACTGGCCCGTCGATAGCGAGCTTGGCGTGATTGCGGACATGCGGCATCTCTGCAGAGGCATCGCAACTTGAGGGGGCTGCGCCTCATGAGCAGCCCGCCACCGTTTGGTCAGCCGCCGCGAATTCTTTTAACGCCGCACACCAACTGCGGACCCTGGTCTGTCTGACGATGAGAGCCGGCGCCTCTTCGGTAAGTGCGTGAATCTGCACGGGCACAACTATGTTCTGGACGTCGTTGTGGGCGGCAAGACTGATGACGCCCGGGGCGCTCGACCTCGTTGTCCTCCTACCAGCTGGCGGCTTCACGTACCATCCGTCGACACTTTCCTCCGACCGCGGATACGTCTTGGACAGCGGGGCCGCCGAAACGGCATTCCCGGTTCGGCGCTGATCAGCGTGAGTCGGCCTCTGTAGCCTTCCTGCCGCAGACCACACGGCGTTACCGTCCGCCATCCCGCCGCCGATGATCAGAATCGGGCCCTCGTGGGCACACTCAAGCCATAGCGCATCTTTTCGGCCCAGCCGCCCGAGGCGGAAACTCGAGGGGCGCATGTCTAGGCTCGACCGCGTCCCAGACGTCGACGTTCATCCGGCAGCAGGCTGATGCACGCCGGTCGGAGCCAGAAAGCCACAACAAGGCAAGCTGGCGCCCTGAAGAGCCGCAGCGGCGACCTGTGCTGGCCCGGCTTGTTCCGCGCGGCGCCTAGGCTCACGTGGTATGCGCGGGCGCGTGATTGTGATGCTCCACGGCCAGCCGGGTTCGGCCTCGGACTGGTCGCAGCTTGCTGACCAGCTGCCGCCAGGCCTGCGGGTTGTGGCGCTGGACCGGCCTGGCTATGGGGCTAACCCCCTGGCGGCGGGCGGGTTCGCGGTCAACGCTCGTGCCGTGGTGGCGGAGCTGGATACCCGCGGCGTCGAGCGGGCAGTAATGGTCGGCCACTCTTATGGCGCCGGCGTCGCGCTGTCGGTAGCCGCGCTGGCGCCTGAGCGGGTCGAGGCGCTGGTATTGCTGGCTAGCGTCGGGCCGGGCTGCCTGACGGGTTGGGACCGGCTGCTGGCCGCGCCGGTCGCCGGAGATGTGTGCGCGCTGGCGGCATGGTGGCTGACTCCGTGGCTGGCCCGTGCTCGGCTTGCTGCCATCGGCCGGTTCCGGCGGCGGCCCGCTGCCGCCAGCGAGTATGTGAACTGGCACATCTGGGGCAACGCGCACCACGATCACGGGCCGCTGTGGCGCAGCTTCCTCACTGAGCAGCGCGCTCTGGTGGCCGAGCTGCCCGGCCTCGCCGCCTCGCTCCCGTATATCGGTCAGCCGGTGCTGCTCCTGGCCGACCCGCACGACACTCTCATCCCGGTCGAGACCACTCATCAGCTCGCGGCAGCACTGCCCGATGCCCGCGTTGAGCTCCTGTCCGGCATCGGCCACCATCTGCCCCGCCGCGGGGCGCCCCAGACCGCGGCCAAGATCGTCCAGTTCCTGACGGCGCTGGCAAGGCCGCCGACGCCCGCATGACCAGCTGGGCCGACACTGGGCCCAGCTGGTCAGGTCGGGATCCGTTCCTGTTCAGCCCTGAGCGTGCTGGCTGAACGGGGGCGGGCCGAGGATCTGGATGCCGCCGTTCTTGGTGGCCGAAGCCTGTACGCGGCTCATGTCCACCGGCCCGGTGTCGACGCCCCGGCGGTCACCGCTCGGGACGGGCTCGCTGGCGTCCCAGTAGAACGCCTGGCAGCAGCCGGGCGTGTGCAGGCACAGCAGCCGGGCGCCGTCGGCGCCGGTGACCTTGAAGGCGTGCGGGATGCCGCGCGGGGCGCTGGCGACGCCGCCGGCCCGGACCGTGTGCTCGTCTCCGTCGAGGTGCATGAGGATCTCGCCAGCTAGCACGACCATCGTCTCGTCGGAGTCGGGGTGCAGATGCAGCGGCGTGACCTTGCCGCGGTCCATCCGGTCCTCGAAGAGGAGGAACGCGCCGCCGGTGTCGTCGGCCGTCGCCTTCCAGATGTGCAGGCCGCCGCCGAGGAACCAGCGGCGCTCGCCGTCCTCGGCTGCCCGCACCAGCGATTTTCGGGCCGTGCTCGCGGTCATGGTTCCGCCTCTCGTTCATGGGACTGTTGTCCCATGACGAGACTGGCATACCATGAAGGTTATGTCAATGCCCTATGAGACCGGCGGGCGCTCGGCCCAGAAGGCCCGGACCCGAGACGCCCTCGTCGCTGCCGCCCGCGACCTCGTCACCACCGGCGGCGTCACGCCGACGGTCGAGGACGCCGCCGCCGCCGCGTCCATCTCACGCAGCACCGCGTACCGCTACTTCCCGAACAAGCGCGCGCTGCTGGTGGCGGCGCACCCGGAGACCGCCGCCACGTCGATGCTCCCGGCGGACCCGCCGCAGGACCCCGCGGCCCGGCTCGACGCCGTCGTCGCCAACTTCAGCGCCATGATCCTGGAGACCGAGGCCCAGCAGCGAACAATGCTGCGCCTGTCCCTCGAGGCCGACGCCGCCGAACGAGACGAGCTCCCCCTCCGCCAGGGACGCGCGATCGCGTGGATCGCCGAGGCGCTCGACGGCGTCCGCGGTGACCTCACCGACGAGCAGTTCCGCCAGCTGGTCCTCAGCATCCGCGCCACCATCGGCATTGAGGCGATCGTCTGGCTCGTCGACGTCGCCGGCCTGCCTCGGAACGACGCCGTCGCGCTCACGCGCTGGTCCGCGCAGGCACTGCTCCAGCATGCGACCACAGTTCCGCCCCCGGCACCCAGCCGACCCGGCAGACAGGCCCGCACTGCCAGGGCAAGGACACCAGAACTGGTTGATATGGCCGCTCGCGATCTGGAGGGCGGTACTGGAGATTGAACCAGTGACCTCTTCCGTGTCAGAGATGCAACGCTGGGCGAGCGTCTTCGTCCCCAGAGTTCCCAACTAACAGAAAGACCTCCGGTGTTAACGGCGGAAAGGTGCCATTACCTGGAGCCCAGCTTCTGCAAGAGCGCATGCGTCGATGCCGTTCGGCCCGTCGGACGCCATAGGCAATTGACGCCAACGCGCGCTACGGCTAATGGGCTCTCGCTTGCCTGCGCCGCGCCCGGTCATGCCGAATAGCGGACGTCGCTCTTGCACATGCTTATGCGCCGATCGGCATGCACATTCGCCATCGGCAATCTCGTCGGAGGTGGCGGGCCAAGCGCTTGGCCCAATCCAGAGGCGGCCTCCCTGCCGACTCGGTACCTCTTGCAGGTGGTGACCGCATGGCGGTTGAGCGGCGCGGAACAACCGGTCACGTGCCGGGCGGCGCCCCCCTGGGCCGACTCGCTCGGGTCCGGTGACGTAACGTCGTTGGGGCCGCCTCTCCAGCCCTGAGGAGAACCCCGTGCCTGGTCCCACTGTCGTCCTCGTCCACGGTGCTTTCGCCGACGCGTCCGGGTTCGCGGGAGTGATCCGCGAGCTCGAGAGCGCCGGCCACACGGCGCTCGCCCCGCCGAACCCGTTGCGAGGCGTCGCCTTCGACGCCAGCGTCGTCAGCGATGTGGTCAAGGCCATCGACGGCCCGGTCGTGCTGGTCGGGCATTCCTATGGAGGCGCCGTGATCGGCCAGGCGTCCGCCGGCCTGGGGAACGTGGCCGGCCTGGTCTTTCTCGCGGCGTTCGGGCTGGAGGTGGGCGAAAGCTGCGCGAGCGTGCAGCAGCCGTTCCCGCCGCCCCTGCTCGCCAAGACGGCCGCCCCGACCCCTTACGACGCGCCCGGCGCCGCGGGCGGTCCCGACCTGTACATCCAGAAGGACGGCTTCCGGGAGACGTTCTGCGCCGACGTGCCGGTGGACATGGCCGATGTCATGTTCGCGACCCAGCGCCCGCTCGCGGCCGCCGCGCTCAGCGAGAACGCCACCGCGGCGGGCTGGAAGACCAAGCCGTCCTGGTTCCTGGTCTCCGAGCACGACAACGCGATCTCGCCGGACGCGGAACGGTTCATGGCGCAGCGGATGGGCGCCACGACCGACACCATTGACGGCTCGCACACCGCGTTCATCGCGAAGCCGGTCGCCGTGGCCACGTTCATCGGCCAGGCGCTGCTGTGACCTCGTAGACCGAGACGTGGTCCTGGCTCTCCCCGGTGAACGGGCCGCGGTCCCAGTCCTGGTGGCGCTCCCGTAGCCGCAGGCCGGCCAGCCGGACCATCAGGTCCAGCTCACTCGCCCAGCAGTAGCGCAGCCGTAGCGTGGTGCACGCGCGTCGAACGTCACTCGCTGGTAGGTGACGGCCTGCGCCACCGGGTCGTCGGTCAGGAACTGCATCTCGACCGAGTCCTAGGTCAGCGCGCGGTGGCGACCGAACCTATGGTCTCGCGCTCACCAGGCCTGTGCCGACGGACGCCTGTCGCACTCTTCTGGCCGCAGATCGTCTGCATTAGCGGTCGCGGTTCTGTACTGGTTTCATAGATTGGCCGCTGCCTGAGATCCCAACGGCCACGCGGACTGGGATGAAATCCGCCATAACGAACCTGGCGCGCGGCAGTCAGACCGTTACGCACTCCTGGTAATCGAGCCGGGAGTGAGCAAGACAAGCAGCCCGTCGGGGTCGCGCACCGTCGCGAGGGTTATCGTGCCGCGTGGTGTCGATTGCGTGACGCGCCGGGGCGGGCCACCCAGGCCCAGAGCCGCAAGCCGGTTCAGTGTGGCCTCGACGTCGACGAAGAACGACAGCAGGAAGAACCCGGTCCTCGGCGGCGAGGGCGGCGGCCCCTCCGGGAGGTCACCGTCGAATACATTGAGCTCCAAGACACCGGCCTGGTCGTCGGGCACTGCCGCGTCGCCGAGGAAGACCGCGCGCACGCGGCGGCTCGGCGCGTCGAACAGGTCCGGCCAGTCACCGTCGATCTGCCGGTCAGCCAGCAGGTCGAGGCCAAGCCCGTCCCGGTAGAAGCGCAGGCTGGCCTCTAGGTCGCCGATGACCACCACCGAGTGATGAATGCCTCCGGGCACAGCAGACGAGGCTAGCAGGCGTCCGGCCCGCAGGCGCGTGCCGGACGCGGCTCATGCAGTCCTCATCTGCCCGGCAGACCGGGAAGAGCCCGATTTCGCAGACGTATGCATGCTTATCGATGATCGCCCGGCCATGGCAACGCGCGCTCATCAGCGTGAGTCGTTTTGCGTCAAGCCGTTGGCCGGTGCCCGGTCCGTCGTCTGTCCCTGCATAGCGGTTATGGGGTTGGTCCCTGCAGCGCGTGATCGGGATGAGGAGACGACGGACGGGGCTGCCCATGATGAGCGCCGAGATCACCGGGGTGTCTCAATGCCGCGGAGGGCTCGCGCCGGCCGCCAGCTTGAATGCCGCGGACGGGGCTCAGGCGGCGAGTGCCGTGTTGTGCCGCCGGTTTCCGTGGGTCGCGGTGACCGGGTCCCAGGCCTGGCCGGTTGTAATGACGGCGTGCAGTTGCCGCAGGATCGCGGCGGCGATGACGGTCTGCGCCTGGGTCGGCGTCAGCTTGTTGTGCTCCCGGCTCGTCAGGTACTGGTAGCGGGCGCGGTAGACCGGGTTGGCGCGCTGCGCGGCCCAGACCGCGCGCCACGCCGCCAGCCGCAGCCCGGGACGTCCCTGGCCGGTGAGCTTGGTCCGGCCGGCGAACGCGCCGGAGAGGTTCTCCCTAGGCGCGAGGCCGGCATGCTTGACCACTGCGCGGGCGGCGGCGAATCGCGTCAGGTCGCCGGTCTCGGCCAGTATCGCGGCCGCGCCGACCGCCGACAGGCCTTGACGTGCGGGAACCCGCCGATCTGTTTGGGAACGATGTCACACCGATCAGGACTTTGGCAGTACAGATGTGGGCATTCTGCCTGTGCCAGGATGCGGCAGTTGCGGTTGATCTTGGCAGGCCGTGGAGCGCGGTCGGTGAGGGAGTTGGTCAGGTGGCGGAGGTGCGGAAGACTGGCCAGCCGATTTCGGTGCGCCAGGCGGCGGGGTCGTCGGTGTCCCGCGGCCCGGTGAGGTAGGTCTCGCGTACCGGCCCGGCAACGGCCAGGGCGTGCTCGGTGACATAGGTGCCGAGTTGGCCGTAGGACACGTCGATGTCGTCGTGCGGGCCGTGATGCACGGTGAGCGCCAGCTCTGCAGCCGGCACAGTGAAGGGCTGGACACGTCCGCTGCTCGGCGGGTCGGCGACCGGGACGTAGACGGCAGCGTTGCCGCGTTCGTTGGTGAACAGCTCGTTGTCGTACAGCCCGCCGCACGGCCCCGCCGGCGCTGCGCGTGCACTTGCTAGTGCCTGGTCCAGTTCGGTCATGGCATCGCCGTACCAGGTGAGGATCTCGCTGTGGTCGACAGTTGCGCAGATCGCGGCCGTGGTTAGCGCTTTCGCTGCCCGGATCTCGACCTGTATCGGCGGGGTGGCGGGGCGGAGCAGGCGGCGCAGTGACGTCACCGCCGCCTGGGTCTGCTCGAGCTGGTGTTCCAGCCGCTCAAGATGCCCGGCGATCAGGGCTCTCCTTTCGTGCGGGTCTGCGGCGGACAGCACGTCGGCGACCTCCCGGACCGGCATGCCGAGATCGCGGAAGTGGCGTATCACCTGAGCGGTGGGCACCTGCGTCAGCGCGTAGTAGCGGTAGCCCGTGTGAGGGTCGACCTCGGCCGGGTCGAGGAGGCCGGCTTCATGGTAGCGGCGCAGCGTCTTCACGCTCAGGTGGGTGATCTGGGAGAAGTCACCGATGCTCAGGCCGGTGCGCATGACTCCACACTGGACCCTCCGCTGGGGGCAGAGTCAACCTGGGCGGGACCCGCGCTGCCAGCCACCCAGCGTTGGCACTTGACTCTCCCCCAGAGGGAGGCCCGACAGTGGTGTTGGCAGCTACCGAGGAGCAGGACGGCACAGTGAGCATTGCCCTGCCGGTACCGGTCCAGGGCCACAGCGGTGCGAGCAACGGCTTTGACGGCGACGCGCTGAGCGGCTGGCTCGCTGACACTTACTGGGCAACGGCAAGTGGGGCGAGTTCTGGGAGGAGAAGGCGACGCGGTCCTGGCTGCACCTCAAGATCAGCGCCGACAAGGCGGCAGCGGATCCCGATTTCACCACCGGGCACTACGGCCTGCTGAACGCGGGCGCCGTTAGCGATGCCGAGTGCGACCCGACCAGGCTGCCGGATCCGCTCGCCCTGACCTGCTGCTTCACGGCCCGCGACGGCCGCGTGGTGCGGTTGATCATCATCCACAACGAGCCGACGCTTGCATGGGCCCCCGCACTGAGGGACATGCCGGGCGGGAAGGACGGGCAATGCCGGTGACAATCAGCGACTCGCTCGCCGGCCGGCGAGCACTCGTAACAGGCGGGACTAAGGGCACAGGCGCCGCCATTGTGCACCGCCTGGCCGAAGCCGGGGCGACCGTCATGACCACCGCCCGCACCATGCCCGGCAGCTATCCCGACCCTGGCCTGTTTGTGGTCGCTGACATCAGCAAGCCCGCCGGCGCCCAGCAGGTCATCAACCGCGTCCAGGAACGCTTCGGCGTGCTGGACATCCTGGTCCACACCGTCGGCGGCTCGCACGCAGGCTCGGGCGGCTTTGCCGCACTGAGCGACGCTCACTGGCAGGACGAGCTGAACCTGAATCTGCTCGCCGCGGTCCGGCTCGACCGGGGACTGCTGCCCGCGATGATCGAGGCCGGGTCCGGCGTCATTGTGCACGTGTCGTCCATCCAGCGGCGCATGCCGCTGTATGAGGCAACGCTGGGCTATGCCGCAGCGAAGGCTGCCCTTGCCACCTATAGCAAAGGGCTTGCCAACGAGGCGGGCCCGAAAGGCGTGCGGGTTAACACTGTGGCACCCGGTTTCGTGCAGACCGAGGGCGCTGATGGGCTGGTCGACCGCATAGCCGAGGGCGCAGGTATAGGCAGGGATGCGGCACTGCAGCGAGTAATGGATTCCCTCGGCGGCATCCCGATCGGGCGGCCCGCGCAACCCGCCGAAGCCGCCGAACTCGTCGCATTCCTGGTATCCGACCGTGCCAGGGCTATCAACGGCGCCGAGTACGTCATCGATGGCGGCACCATCCCCACCACCTGACCGCCATATCGCACAAGGAGGACGAAAAGCCATGAGCAGCGCCAGGGAACTCATCGACCACTACTTTGACCTCGCGCCGCAGCCCGATGCCGACGCCTACTTCACCCAGTTCACTGACGACGCAATAGTCGAGGATGAGAACCAGACCTATCGCGGCCTCGCCGCCATCCGCGCATGGCGCACCAAGGTCCCCCGCGTGGCCTACACCCTCCACGAAGTCAAAACGGCAAGCACCGGCCACGACGCGGCGGTCGAAATCGCAGGCGACTTCCCCGGCAGCCCCGTGACTCTGACGTTCCATTTCCAGTTCGCGCCTAACGGGCGCATCACAGCTCTTACGATCAGCCCCTGACCAGATCAGCGTGCGCATCGCGGCCGCGCGCTGTATATCTCCCGGCGCGGCTGCTGACGGTGCCCTTAGGAGCGCTCCTTATCGGCTTCCGCGGGGGAACTGTCAGGGAACGAATCTGCGTCCTTACCGGAGGTGCCGTAGAAAGGGCGAAACTACTGCACGAGAACCACAGCGCAGGAAGGCCGGTGCCAGAACTGGCCGTTCTGCGCCGCCCGGCCACGTCGAACTCGCCATTGACATGCGGCGCATACTCGGCGTTCGGCGCGCAGTTCGGATCAGCGATCGCTTACGCTCGGTCCCGTAAACTCTGAACCTCGCATGCGGGTCATTTTTTGCAACGGCCTCGCTGGTCGCCCCCTTACGGCCGGCGGTGCAAGCACTAATCAAACCACATCTGACCTGCGCAAACGCCTTCTGTCGGCGGTAGTCCCAGGTAGACTGAATCTGACAGTGGATACGTAGCGCGTTGCGTGCCTCAAGAAGGCCGGCGGCGCCACGCCAAGGCTTGGAACACGTATCCGCGGTTCTCAAGGGGCAGCTCAACAGCATTATCGATGGCGCTGCGCCTAACCTGGTTGACCAGTCAGGCGCCCAGTCAGTCTGGTTCGGGCGCCAGACCTGGCCTGCGCTTCCTGAGGTCATGCCGGAGTCGGACTGGACCGGCCGACGGACCATGGACAGCGGATTGGCGACGTCTTCCAGCGACTTGCCCTCCGCCGCGATGCCTAGGAAGATCTCGACGATGCCGCCGAGGACCATCGCGCCCGCGCCGATCAGGTAGCCGATGAACAGGTTGGTGGTCTTGGTGCCGTTCCCGATCAGATGGCCGTACAGGACTGGCCCTAGTGCGCCGAAGCATTGCGCGATGGCGAAGAACACGGCGATCGCCTGAGCGCGCACCTCGAGCGGGAAGACCTCGCTGACGGTCAGGTACCCGGAGCTGGCACCCGCGGAGGCGAAGAAGAAGATCACGCACCACGCGATGGTTTGGGTCGTGGCGGTGAGCAAGTGCTGGTCGAACAGGGCAGCAGTAACCGCGAGCATCGCGCCTGAGCCGATGTAGGTCGCGGCGATCATCGGCTTCCGGCCGATGGTGTCGAAGAACCGCCCGATAGTGAGCGGCCCGAGCAGGTTCCCGACCGCAAACAAGATCAGATACAGGGGCGCGTTGGCGGCGCTCACATGGTAAAACTTCGTCAGCACCAGGGTGTAGGTGAAGAAGATCGCGTTGTAAAGGAACGACTGAGTGATCATCAGCGTGGCGCCGAGAACGGACCTGGGCCAGTACCTCCTGAACAGAACGTAGGCCAGCGTCACATAGCTGGTCCGCTCGGTCGGCTTGACCTCGATCGCCTTGCTAGGGTCCACCGGGGCTAGCTGCTGACCGGCGGCCTCGGCTTCCGCCTCAATGCGGCGAATCGCTTCCTCCGCTTCTGCGGGCCTGCCGTGCATGAGCAGCCATCGCGGGCTCTCCGGGAGGTTCCTCCTGACAAAGATGATGACGACGGCCAGCACGGGACCCAGCAGGAAGCCCAGCCGCCACCCGAGGCCTGGGGCAAGCTGGTTGAGCAGGAGGGACGTCACGAGAGTGCCGATGATCGCTCCGGCCCAGTAGGTTCCGTTGACCGCGATGTCCACTCTGCCCCGGTACCGGGCGGGGATCAGCTCGTCGATCGCCGAGTTGATGGCCGCGTACTCACCGCCGATGCCGGTCCCGGCGACAAACCGGGTCAGGTACATGTAGGCCACCCAGCCCGCCGTGTGGCCAGCGGTGGCCGCGGTGAGGGCACTGCCGACGAGGTAGACGCCCAGCGTCACCATGAAGAGCTTCTTGCGGCCTAGCCGGTCCGACAGCCGACCGAATCCGAGGGCACCGACGACCTCGCCGGCGAGATAGACCGTCGCGATGGCGCCGACGGCGGTTGACGACAGGCCGAGGGTCGATTTGGAGGTCAGGTCGCCCGCGATTGAGCTGGCGATCGTGATCTCCAGGCCGTCCAGGATCCAGGCGACCCCGAGGGCGACGACCATCCGGGTATGGAACGGTGTCCACCGCAGGCGATCCACCCTCGCCGGGATGACGCTGCGGATCGCGCCGCCCGCGGTACGAGTAGTACTTGACATGGCCGGGGCACCCCCTCCTGGCCTACGTATCTACGGTCATCACTCTGATCACGCGGCACACCGTCAGAACGGGTAGTCTCCCCCGATCGGCAAGCGCCACGCTGTGCTGGCCCCGAGTTATATTGCATCCGATACTGCGCGTGCCCCCGGCGCGGCAGCCCACACGATTGTCAGGGTGCCGGGTCGGTCGTCATACGGGTTCCGAGTTGCTTCGCCCGTATCGTTGGCCGGCTGATCGGAGGCTGTCGGCTCCCGCTGCCACAGCCCGGATGCTTGGTGCTGCCGAATCCCCCGCAGGCACGCGGGCTGCAGCCTTCCGAGCGCCTCGATCACGGCGCGCAGGCTCGAGCCCGTGGCGAGGCCATCATCGACGATGATCACGACCTTGCCGGTTATTTCCGGGAAAGGCCGACGCTCACGGTAGGCCTGCTCGCGACGGAGAAGTTCACGGCCCTCTTGAGGCCGGCCGGCACCGAGCGCGAACCCCGGACGTCGCGGCCACACGCCTATTACGCGGCTCCTGGCCTGGGCCTCACGGGTACAAAGGTGGCGAAGCATCGACAGGGTGCCGGACTCGCCCGCCACCACCCCGGCACGTGCCACCAGGCTGGGCGTGCTGGAGGGGCAAACCCGCCAGGTGCGGCGCCCACGGCCTAGCAGCGGTGAGCACTCCCGGAGCCCACTTGGGCGGCTGCGGGCTCGCAACGGCGTGCCCTGTGTCACGTCTTCTTGCGTGTTGTCGGCAGCCTCAAGGCTGACCATCCGGGGGATGTCGTTGCAGGCGGCTGCGGTTCAAACTTCATGAGAGCCGGAAACGAACGGCTACAGCAAATCGGTGCGCAACTCAGGCGCAGGAAGCCAGACGCCTGGCCGGATCGCGATCCGCGGGCTGACGACGCGCCCAGCGAAGTCGGGTGCAAACCTCGGCGCATGGATGGTGTCCACACTGTGCGGCCACCCCGAAGCTAACGCCCTAGGACGCTCGGCGGGGAGGGATGAACTTGACAGTTGTCGTAGGGGTGGACAACACTCCGCGTTCCAAGGCCGCTCTGCGGCTAGCCGCTCAGGAGGCTAGGTGGCGGCAATCTCCCCTCGTGGCTGTGACAGCCTATGAGCCGCCACTCGCCCCGGTCGGCGGCTATCCGGCTGCCGCCAAGCACAGCCCAGCGGAGGAACGGGCCAACGCCGAGGCAGCCCTTCGGGCCACCGTAGATGATGAACTAGGTGACCGAGCGACGCAGGCTGATCTGCGTATCTCCGAGGGAATTGCCGGGCGCGTAATCGTCGAGGCGGCCCGCCAGACGCATGCCCAGCTCGTTGTGCTCGCAGCTCGACCAGGCAAGCCCACGGTGCCCGGAACGGTCAGCCACTACGTCCTTCTCAAGGCCCCGTGCCCTGTCACAATCGTGCCGAGCCAGGACACAGGCGATAAGGCCAGCAACGGCTCGTGACCTTCGGGGCCGACAGCCGGCCGAGTCCTGGGACGCATGGCGGCCGGAACGTCGGCGGCAGGCATGCCCCGTGAGCCATTCTCCGGTAGGGGCCAGCCTCAGGCGGGTATGCAGGATCAGGCCACCCCACCCCGTGTTACGGAACCAGCTGAGCCGACGAAGCCGAACCGTTGCGAAAGCAACTGGAGCAGATCGCCACCCCGATGACCGAGGTCGACCGAGCCAGCTGAGAAACATCCGCGGGCTGGCCCTGGCGCTGCGCCCGCCGGGTTACGCGTTACGACTAAGCAGCCGGCAGTGCGGCTCTCAGTCTTGGGCAAGCCACGGCTCCTGCCAGCGCGGATGGCCGCGAATCAGGGAATCCGCCGCCGCCGGTCCCCAGGACAGGCGCTGGTAGGAGCGGACTTCCGGCGGATCGTCGAGCAGGGGCTGCACTATGCGCCACGTCTCCTCAACGCTGTCCTGCCGGGCGAAGAGCTGGTGATCGCCGGTGACCGCCGCGTGCAGCAGCCGCTCGTAGGGCTCCATCGGCTCGCCTAGGTCGCGGACGAATGACGAGTCCAGGTGAACCGCACGCCATGACTCGCGGGCAAGGGCCGCGAGGTGCAGCCGCATGCCGGGCGAAGGATCGATGCGCAAGACGATCTGATTGGAATCCGCCCGACCCGACGTCGGCAGGAACGCCAGCCGCGGGGTGCGACGAAGCAGCAGTCGTACCTCGGTAGCGCGATGCGGCATGGCCTTACCGGCCCGCAGGAATACGGGCACTTCCGCCCATCGCCAGTTATCGATCTCCAGCCGCAGCGCGACGAACGTCTCGGTAGCAGAATCGGGTGCGACGCCCGGGGTCTCGGCATAGCCCTCGTACTGGCCCCGCACGAAATGCCGCGGGTCCGCGGCCGGCATCGCGCGGAACACCTCCGCCTTCTTGTCCTGCAAGTCATCCGCGCTGCCGCCGGCCGGCGGGTCCATGGCAATGAGCGCAAGCACCTGCAGCAGGTGATTCTGCACAACGTCCCGGAGCGCGCCGACGGCGTCGTAGAACCTGCCGCGGCCCTCCACGCCGAAGTCCTCGGCCATCGTGATCTGCATGCACGAGACGCTCTTGCGATCCCACAGCTCGGCAAGCGCGTAATTGGCGAAGCGCAGGTACTCCATGCCGATGACCGGTTCCTTGCCGAGGAAATGGTCGACGCGCAGGATCTGATCCTCTCGCAGCACCCGGTGCAGCCGCCCGTTCAGCTCTCGTGCCGAGTGCAAGTCTGAGCCGAATGGCTTCTCGACGGCGACTCGGCCGTCGCGCAGCAGCTTCGCCGCCGCCAGTTGCTCGACGATGGGCCCGAACAGCGACGGCGGCACCTCGAGGTAGTACACCGGCGTCTGGCGCGGGCCGATCGCCGCGGCGAGCTTCCGGTACAGCGCTGCGTCGGTCACGTCCCCGCCGATGTACGACATCCGGCTGGCCAGACGGCCGAATACCGCGGTCGTCGAATCCTTCCCCGGCACTCAGGATTGCCGCGCGCGTACGCTCTGCGAGCTGCTCGGCTGTAATCTCGTCGCTGGCCACCCCGATGATCGGGCAGTCGAGCAGCTTGCGCTCCTCGAGCCGGTAGAGCGCGCGGAGAGTCATCTTCCTGGCGAGATCCCCGGTAATGCCGAAGATCACCAGCGCATCGGCGCCATCGCCGCCGTTATTCGCCATGCCGACCACGCTTGTCTGGCCGACCTTGCGGCACATCCCCCGCATGACCAGCAGATACACCCGGCCCGTCGCGCTCTCGGGCCTCAAGCGGCACGCCGCGGCATGGCCAGAGCATCAGCGCTGGCTGGCGACGTGGTAGGCCTCGAGGGCCTCGCCGGGAGTGTCGTAGTAGGCGTCCGGGCCCTCTACTCCCCTGATGCCGTAGCGGTCAAGCTGGCGGCGAACCGGACCTAGCATGCTTGTGACAACAAACCGGACATGCCGCTGGTGCAGCCGCTCGATCACCTCCAGGAGGACGGACCCGGCGGTGAAGTCGACGTCGCCGATGCCAGCGCTGTCCAGGACCAGCCACTGCAGCGGGCCGCCGCGGCCGGTAAGCGCCTTGACATCTTCCGCCAGCCGCGGCGCGTTGGCGTAGTAAAGGTCGGTGCCAAACCGGTAGATCACTAGCGCCTCCTCGGTGCGCGCCCCCGGCCGCACCGGGACCGGGTGCCAGTGCCCGGCGGGCGACTTCACCAGAACGCTGTTGCGGGGGTGATAGGTGTGGCGCAGATGGTCGATCACCGAGGCGACCACGGCGATCACGATGCCGTACGTGACGCCCAGGACAACGACCGCGACCGCGGTCAGCACGGCGAGCGCGAACTCATCCCGGCGGGCGGCGGCAAGGCGCCGCAGCGCGCCGAGGTCAACGAGCCGAAGAC
Source organism: uncultured Actinomycetota bacterium (assembly GCA_963730085.1). GTDB lineage: Bacteria > Actinomycetota > Actinomycetes > Streptosporangiales > Streptosporangiaceae > JAJYUU01. The sequence goes on from CAVSQI010000001.1 coordinate 471,113, forward strand.
CGATCAGGAAGACCACAGCCGCCAGTGCAGCGATCGGCAGGTACGCAAGCGGCCCGGTGGCAAACAGCAGGACGCAGACGACCACCGCACTGGCGGTGAGCTGGGCTAGCTGGCTGCGCGCGCCAGCGCTGTCGACCATCTGCGTCTGTGTCGCACCGCCGTTGACGACGAACGCGCTGGTGAACGCCGCGGCCACGTTGGCGGCTCCCAGGCCAACCAGGTCGCTGCCGGGGCTGGTCGTCTCGTTGTGCCTCGCTGCGTAGGCGCGCGAGGTAGCGGCGCTCTGAGCCAGGACGACCACGAACAGGGACGCGGCAGTGCCGAGCAGCGAGGTGACGTCGTGCAGGCCGAGTGCGGGGAGTGCCACCTGCGGCAGTCCGCTGGGGACAGGGCCAATCACCGCCACCCCATGCTGGTGGATATCGGCCAGGCGGCTGAGGACGATCGCCCCGATCACCGCGATCAGCGGACCGGGGATTCTGCGCGTGATCCGGGCTGCGATTAGGACAACGAGGATGACAGCCGCGGACACCGCGAGGTCCTGCGGATGAGCATGTGGCAGTGCGTCGGCGGCAGCGGGCACGAGCCCGCCGATGGGCCTGCGCCCCGTGCTGGGCACCCCAATCATCTCGGGGACCTGGTAGGCGGCGACCTGAATGCCGAGGCCCGCCAGGAAGCCGACCAGGACCGTCCTGGACAAGAAGTTGGCGAGGAATCCGAGCCGGGCTACCCAGGCCAGCAGCAGCAGGCCGCCGGTGAGAAGGGTGGTAAGTCCGGCCAGGCGCACGTAGTCCGGTGACCCGGGCGCCGCCATCCCGGCCAGCGCGGCGGCCAGGATGGCGGCGGTCGCCGAGTCAGCGGCGACGACGAGATGGCGTGAGGACCCGAGGAGAGCGAAAGCCGCCATCGGCAGCAGCAGTGTGTACAGGCCGGCGACCACCGGCATTCCGGCGATCTTCGCGTATCCCATGGCCTGCGGAACGGCAAGCGCCGCCAGCGTCACGCCGGCCAGGAGGTCTGCCGGCACCCAGGACCATCGGACCGGCAAGACCCCCTGCAGGACTGGCCAGGTCCTCCCGGGAGCCGGCACAGTCTGACCTCCTCGTTCCTGAGTCCCATCGGGCCGGTCAGCCCCCGTCCGGCACATCTGACGGCGGCCCCTCACAAGCCTGGCGTCGCGGTCACCCGCCCGGACTTGGCGGCTTCAACCAGCGTGCGGTGATCCTCAGCCACCTGATCGGCATACGACGCGGCGAACGCGGTTACCGAGTCCTCGAACCGCGTTCCGCGTCCCATGTAGCCCGAGATCATCGCGGCATCGCCCGATCGTGCGTGGGCGCGGGACAGCGTCCGGCCGCATACCTGCGCGTAGCCCGCGAGCCCGCGCAGCGTCATGGCATCGAGGTTGACCGACCCCCTCATGTCCCGGTACTGACGCACGTAGTACTCGTGTTCCCGGTAGCTGGTCCAGCCGAGGAAGATGTCGCTCGCGGCCTGCATGAGCCGCTGGCCGACCACGACGCGCTGCCCTTGATGGTCGAATTCAGAATGGCCGACGTGCGGCGCGAGTACCGCGTCCAGAGCTTCCTTGAGCTGGAGGAAGATCGGCGAGCGGGCATCTGCGTCGGCGAGCAAGCTCAGGTAGCAGCGAGTGCCGACGCTGCCGACCCCGACGACCTTGCGGGCGCAGTCCAGCACCTTGTAGCGCTCAAGCAGCGGCCGCCGGTCCGGTGGCAGCGACTGGACGTATCCCTCGATCATCGCCGCTCCGTCGAGCGTCTCCGGGTCGAGGTGACCGATCAGGGGCGGATCATCGATGATCTTCCGCGGGCCGTTGACTGCCCTGGTCAGCTTCGGCAGCGTGCGCAGGCTTGTGCGCTGCCGGACTTTGGCGACGCGCAACTGCTGGCTGAGGTCCTTGGCTCGGTCCTGCCGTGCGATGGCGAGCACGGCTGCGACGTCGATGCGGTCATACCAGACGTCGAGTGGCCCGGCTGACGCCAGCTCGCCCATCCGCAGGCGATAGGAGCGCACGGCGGACCGCGCGATCGCGGCGGCGTCCGGTCTGCCCAAGCCCAGGTTCCTGGCCGCGAGGATCGTGCTCGTGCTGAGTCGCTTGACGTCCCACTCCCATGGACCGGGCAGAGTCTCGTCAAAGTCGTTCACGTCGAAAACCAGATTCCGCTCCGGCGTACCGAATACGCCGAAGTTGCCCAGGTGCGCGTCGCCGCAGGCCTGGACCGTCAGTCCAGTGCGCGGAGTCGTCGACAGGTCATGTGCCATGATCACCGCGGAACCGCGCAGGAAGGCAAACGGCGACGCGAGCATCCGGCCGTAGCGGACGGGGACCAGGTCGGGCAGCCTTGTGCGGTTGTTCTCCTCCAGCAACGCGATCGGGTCGGCGCGGCCGGCAGGCGAGCTCCAGATGGCGTGCGAGGAGCGCGGCACCTCGGGGCGCTGGGCGCGTCCTGCGCGCCTGCGCTCGTCATATGTCTGTCCCTGGACCATTTGATCCCCCCCGGAGCCCGTGTTTGCGGCAAGGCCTGCGGCTGGCCGCGCAGTTACGTGCCACCCGGCGTCCGGCTGGGGTCCGCCGGCGCTTGCAGAACCCGCCGGACGGGTTCGCGTCGTGGCGGCTGGGCTAGCTCCGGCCCCTCGGGCAGCACGGGCATCGCGCGCGTTTGCGCTACGCCGCCAGCGGACACCAAGACACGCTCGCCGCGGTGCCTGATCTCGAGCGCAGGCCCGCCGCCCGCGAGCGTGCAGGTGACGGCCTGACCGGCTGCTTCAACCGCAGCCGTCGTCCCCCGGACACGACGGTGAAGGCCAGCCGGGTCAGCGCCAGGGACTGCGGCGGCGCGAATCCCAGCACGCCATGGCACAAGCCCATTTCACCCAAGCCCAGTGCCACGGCAGTCCAGGATCCGGCTAGCGCGGCCATGAGCAACCTTCTCGCTTGCTGTGCTGCAGGTCTGCCAGGTCCATCATCGCGGCCTCGCCCGGGTAGTCGTAGGCCACCGAGGTCCCGGTCTCGGCCACCAGCACGGCCTGGCTGCACGCAGACAGCGAGCGGGCCCGTACCGTGCGGCACTCGTTGTACGAAATCCCTGGCTTTCTGCTCGCTAGTGACTGCGTCTGGCCGTAGCTCCCTATCTCCTGCTCGGGCTGTGATGGTCGGCTGTCGGCTGCGCGTTAGCCTGTTACCTCGACGTGGCTCGGCTTGGCCGCCTCCGACTTCGGTGCCGTCACCGTGAGGACTCCCTCAGCTAGCTCCGCCTTGACCTGGTCGGTCTCGATGTCACCAGGCAAGATGGCACGGTACTCGAATTGCCCGGTCCGGCGTGAGCTGCGGTGCCTCTTGCCGCCAGACTCCTCGGGGATCTCCCCGGTAATGACAAGCTCGCGATCGCCGGCCTCCACGTTCAGCTGGTCCTTGTGCATGCCCGGTACTTCGACGTGCACCAGGTACGTGTCGTCGGTCTCGGTCAGGTCGGCCGGCGGCGACCACGGCAAATCTGTCATCTGGCTGATGCCAAGGTCGGTGAACGCCGCGTTGACCAGCTGGCCCATGCGCTCATAGATGGCCTCGAGCTTGCTGGACGGGTCGGCAACGGCAAATGTCCGTCCTCTGCGACGGGCGGGGAGCATTGTCATAACAACCTCCTACCTAGGAGCGGTCGTTAACAACACACTGGCGCGACCCTGCTGGCACCCACATCCTCAACCCGGCTAGTCCGGCCCAAGCTCGCGCTGACCTGCAGCTCGCACTTGCCGTGCGCATGCTCACGGTCGCGACGAGACGACTGGATGGCTCTGCACGCGGACACGCCAGCAGCAGCGGCAGGGCGCCGGCGGTCGGTGGCTTCAGGCAATGAGCCGACATTTCTGTAGACCTTCGCGGTGTGATCGGATATCTCGATCGTGATAAGCCGCGAGTCGACCTCGGCGTCACGCCTGAAGGCTTCCTCGAGCTTCGCCACTACCTGGTCGCGCTGACCCGCAGGACCGCTGCGAGCTTTTCGGCGTAGGTCGGCGCGTGCACACCCGGGTCACCGCGCCGTCCTGGACTGCCACGCTCATCGCGTCCGGATCCGATACCTGCGGATCCCACTGCAGCTCGCGAATGTCGTCTTGCCTGACGTCCGCACCAGCTTTCATGCCTGCCCTCACCTCGGTGTTCAGCCGGCGATCGCCGGCCGAACCTCGGTCAGACTCGGCCTCATCGCTTGCTCGCTCCGGCCGGTGTTCTGCTACCAGCCGGGCAAGCTGCACGCGCGAGCTGACGTCAAGCTTCCAGAAGATATGACGCAGGTGAAACGCTACCGTGTGGGTGCTGAGGAACACCTGTCCCGCTACCTGGCGGTTGCTGAGCCCCTGTGATACCAGATCGGCAATTCGCCGCTCGGTATCTGTCAGGCTCGCCCAGCCGAAAGCCGGCCGGTCAGCTCGCTTCCAGTGGTGCACCCTTACCCCGCAGGCGCGTAGCTGAGACCGAACGCGCGCCATGCCGTCGGCGCAGCCCAGCTGCTCGTACTGGTCATAGGCCTCCCGTAGCCTGGCCGCCGCGCAGCCGTGATCGCCCTGCGCGGACGAGGCCTGGCCGGCATCCTCGGTCGCACTGGCCCGAGCCATTGGCGAGGAGTACTGGCTGGCCGCGTGCTCCAGCGTGGCCGAATCCCGCTCGACGAGGCCGCGGGCGTGCACTGCCGCGGCCACCATGTCGGAGATATCCCGCTTATCGTCAGCCAGGCCCTGGGTCGCCAGGACAAGGCTGGCGGCTCGGGAGCGGTCACCGCCTGCCAGCGCACCGCGGACAAGCAGGACAGCGGCGTCCGAACGGATCGGGCTGACGCCGTCGAACACGGCGCGCATGAGGTGTTCCTCCAGGTCACGGATGTAGGTCTGGGTGCCCCCGTCTAGCCCCATCGCGGCTCACCTCGCTCGGTAGTAAGTGCCCGTCAGGCACCGAACGGTGGGCATTCGCCATCGTTTGCCATCGCTACGTAGCCGACGACGCGTGCACCGAGTAACGCCCCGTCATCGCCCTCTCCCCGTTGCGCCAGTGAGCGGGCCGTAGGGTGCCAACTGCCCTGAAGGAACACAAAACCGCAGGTCACACTTCTTCAGGGGCCGCTCCCGTAAGCCCAGTAATTGTAACTCCCGGCCCAGGCGGCAGAACTGCACGGTCTGACGATGTGCGGGCCGATCCGGGCGAGAAGGGTTGCTGCCGTACACGCCACGCCTGGGATGCCGGCTTGTCATGCCGGGCCGCAGCCAACCGGCCCGGAACGACGCGCGACGGGCCGGCCTCATTTCCGACATGGAGGATCTGGCATGAGCGACCTCATCGTCATCGGCTATCCGGACGAGAAGACAGCCGACAACGTCTGGCAGGAACTGGTCAAGCTGCAGCAGGACTACCTCGTCGATCTCGAGGACGCTGCCATCATCCGCAGAGACTCCAACGGCAAGCTGCACGTGACGACGCCCGCGCACCATGCCGTCGCGTGGGGCACGCTGAGCGGGCTGTTCTGGGGGACGCTCATCGGACTGGTGTTCCTGTTCCCGCTGGCTCCGATCGTGGGCGCCGCGGGTGGTCTCATGGGCGCTGCCCTCGGAGCTGCCGGAGACCTCGGGATAAAGGACGAATTCAAGCAGCGAGTGCAGCACCTGGTGCAGCCGGGAACGTCGGCGATCTTCGTCGTCGTTCGCAAGGCCACGCCAGACAAGTTCCTGGAGGGCCTCAAGCCGTACGGCGGCACCGTCCTGCGGACCTCGCTGACGCATGACGCCGAGCAGGAGCTCATGAAGGCTCTGCATGGCGACGACGCGGCCGCGGGGAACTGGGAGCGCAGCCCGCAGTCCGCTGGCGCGCACGCGTGAGCGGCGTCCTGTCAGCGTCCCGCGCCTAGCCGTCGCCGTCGCTGCTGCCAGGCCGATCGCCACGGCCGGCTGCTGCGCTCCCGCCGCGGCGGGTGCTCCTCACCGGGGCCGGCCGCCTCAAGCTCGGCGCGCAGCCGATCGAGGTGGCTGACCAGCTCTCCGCGCAGCGGCCAGCCGACCGGCCGGACTGCCGGATCCGAGCCAAGCAGCTCACTGAGCGAGGCCTGCCGATCGCGCGCCTTGGCCAGGTGCTCACGCATCTCGGGTGCCACCAGATTGTGGATGCCCGGGCTGTGCGTCTTGGCGAGCTTGCCATACGCGCGGACTGCCCCGGCCAGTTCCTCCAGTACTGCAGCCAGCCGGTCTCGGATGTCCTGATCGCGGACCGGGCTGTCGTCCTCGGCAAGGCCGGCGCTGTCTGCAAGTGAGCGCGCGATCCCCCGGACAGTGATCGCGGCGTGCTCCAGCGTCTCCAGCACGTGCCGCAGATTGAACTCCGTCCGCGCCAGCATGACCCGGCGCGGGTTGAGCCGGATACTCTCCTCAGCCCGCCGCAGCGCCTCGTCCACGCCCCTGATCTCCCTGGCCAGGTCACGCGATTCGGCTAGCCAGTCGGCTGACGGCTCGCGCACCGACCCGGCCAGCAGGCCCGCGGCCATCCTCTCCAGGAGCGCTGCCATACGCTCGCAGAGCTCGCTCATGGCCTCCTCGGCTGGCTGCACCGTCGGCCGGGCGAAAACCAGCCCGGTCAGCAGGCCGGCCGCCGCGCCCAGCAACGTCTCGATGATCCGGCTCTCCGCGGCTGTCCCGGTTCCCACCGAGAGGATCAGCATCGCGCTGATCGGAACCTCGAGGATGTGGTCGCCGAGCCGCAGCGCGTAGCCCAGGCTAAGTCCTGCGACGATCGTGATCCCGAGGCTCCACCAGGTGAATCCGATCAGGGCCGAGAAGGCCACCGCGACCAGGACGCCGGCCAGCACGCTGGCCACCCGGCGCACCGCATTGCGTACCGTCTGATACAGCGTCGCCTGAGCGACCAGCATCGCGGTCAGCGGTGCCAGAACCGGCCGTGAGGTCACCGGGAGCAACAGCGCGAGCAGGTAGGCCACGATGGCCGTGGTGGCGAGCCGGGCTATCGTCGCCGCCGTCGGCTGGGCTCGAGAACGGACGACGGTCAGCGTCTCCGGCGCGCGCTGGGCGACGGTGCGAGCGGTCGCACCGAGCCGGTTCACCTGACGACCGCTGAAGCGCGGGAGCGTCCTCTGGGGCCTGCCGGAATGTCGCCGCTAACTGGACAGCGGCGATGGCATGCGGGCGGCAATCGAGGCTCAGCTGCGGTGTGCCTTCGTGCCGACATGGTTCTCCCCTGCCGTATCGCTGCCGGCGGTCGCAGTGCCGAGCCTCCGCTAGACAGCGTGGCGGCCGGTCAGCCGCGCCGTATCCCCAGATCAGCTAGGACCCTGGGCTCGGCGATCACCCGCCGAGCGGACCGGCGTCCGCCTCCGCTGAACTAGCCGGGTTGATGATGTGCAGGTGGCGCGGGCAGACGAGCATGGCTGAATATTCACCTCAGCCGCGGGAGCAGCCGTGACCACACTCAGCGATCCGCACCTGATCCTGGTGCGCCCGGTCACGCCCCGCACGCCGCAGGGGTGCGAGGAGTGCCTGAGGCGGGGAACGGCCTGGGTACATTTGCGACTGTGCCTGACGTGCGGGCACGTCGGCTGCTGCGACTCATCTCCGATGCGGCACGCCAGGGGCCATGCGTACGCGATCGGGCACCCGATCGTGAAGTCGTCCGAGCCGGGTGAGGACTGGCGCTGGTGCTACGTCGACGAGTCTTACCTCTGACGGCATGAGCGATCACCAGGTCAGCCCAGGGCACGCCGGCCCTCCTGCGGGCGCGGACAAGCATGGTCAGATGCCAGCCGAGACACCGGACAGCTACGGCGCCTACCCGCGGCTGACAGCGGACCAGATCACCCGGCTGACCGCGCTTGGCCAGCAGCGCATCGTGCCCGCGCACGAGCACCTGTTTCATGCTGGTGACCGCAACTGCGATTTTTACGTGGTTCTAAGCGGAACGGTGGCGGTCGTCGAGGCCGACAGCATGGCCGGCAACCGGGTCCTCAGCGTGCACGGCCCTGGCCGGTTCCTTGGCGAGCTGGGCTTGCTGACTGGCGAGGCTGCCTATTACGGTGCCGTGGCGCTCGCCGAGGCGGCCGTGCTGGCCGTACCGGTTGACCGGCTTCGCGAACTCGTAGCCCGCGACCCTGCGCTCGGGGACCTGATCCTGCGCGCTTACCTTATCCGTCGCTCGCTGCTGGTCGGGCTGGGCGTCGGGCTGAGGATCATTGGCTCGCGGTACTCGCCGGACGCGCGCCGGCTGCGCGACTTCGCGGCACGCAACCGGCTGCCCGCCCAGTGGCTGGACCTCGAGGACGACGTTGACGCGGAATCGCTGCTCAAGCAGCTCGGCATCCGTCCGGAGGACACGCCGATCGTGATCTTGTACGGTCAGCGCGTGCTCCGCAATCCGGGCAACGCGGAACTGGCCGCGGCCATCGGCCTGCCCGCGCCGATGCGACGGCACGCTACCTGCGAGCTACTCGTCGTCGGCGCCGGGCCGGCGGGCCTGTCCGCCGCGGTATACGGGGCCGCAGATGGCATGCAGACACTGGTCATCGAAGGGACTGCAAGCGGCGGCCAGGCAGGCACCTCATCGCGCATCGAGAACTACCTCGGCTTCCCTTCCGGCATATCGGGGGACGAGCTCGCCGTCCGGGCCATGCTGCAGGCGGAGAAGTTCGGCGCACAGTTCGCCATCCCGGCCGAGGCTACTGGCGCCGAGCTGACGGACGGCCAGTGCACGGTCCGGCTGGCCGACGAAAGCTCAGTGACCGGCAGACTCCTCGTTATCGCGACCGGCGCCCGGTACCGGCGGCCGGACATTCCCCGGCTGGAGCATTTCGAGCCGACGAGCGTCTACTACGCGGCGTCTCAGGCGGAGGCACTCCTCTGCCGGGATGATCCCGTGGTCATCATCGGCGGCGGCAACTCCGCCGGCCAGGCGGCGGTCTTCCTGTCCCGGCACGCGGCCGAAGTCACGGTGGTCGCCAGGGACGGCGACCTCGCCGAGTCGCATGTCGCGGTACCTCATCGACCAGCTCGACCGGACCGCCAATATCCGGGTACTAGTGAAGTCACAGGTACGCGAGCTCATCGGCACCGACACCCTGGAGGCAGTAGCAGTCGAGGACCAGGCAGGTAGGAGGCAGGTCATCCAGGCCCGGGCGCTGTTCATCTTCATCGGGGCTGCGCCGTATACCCCCTGGCTCGGCGACATCGTCGCGCTGGACCAGCACGGCTTCGTCCGTACCGGCGATGACGCAATGCGAGCCCGCAGCGAGCCGCCTGCTTCGGGCACGTGGCAGCCATCGGTGCTCGAGACAAGCGAGCCCGGGGTGTTCGCGGTCGGGGACGTTCGCAGTGGCTCGACCAAGCGCGTCGCTGCCGCCGTCGGCGAGGGCGCCATGGCTATCCGGCTCGCCTTCGACAGGTTGCGCTTAATTCATTAGCAGGAGGAACTGTCATGGCGGTAATGGGATTTACCAAGTTCGAGCGGTTCTTCCGGGAAGCCGCCCAGGTCCGCGTTGATCGCGACGACGTAAAGCGCTACCTGGACTTCGTCAACGACGTCATCTACGACGTGCTGCTCATCGGTCAGGCCACGGCGAAGGCAAACGCCAGGGACATCATCGAGCCCTGGGATCCGCCCATCACGGCCGGCCTGCAGGAGTGCATGCACCAGTTCGAGCGCATCGACGAGGACATCGAACTGCGCCCCATCCTCGACTCGCTAGCCGCCAGGCCGCCGCTAGCGTCCGCTCTCAGCGAGGAAACCCCAGGCCCGGCTGCCGCTGCTCTTCGGCGGGATCAGCGTTGCCCTGGCCCGGACGTTCCACGTTCTCGACGCAGAGCTCACAGCGGTGCACACCGAGGAATGGGATCGCGCATTCAGCGTCGTCCGGATACTCATCTGAGGTCCTGGCAACACCTGCCGGCCATCCTGCGGCGGGCGCCGCGGCGCAGCATCCGCGCCCAGCGGCGCGACGTTCCACGCAGACATGATGCCGCTGGGGAGGATCACTAGCCCGGGGAGCTTCCATGGCTAAGCGGACAGAAGCGGCGAGCCGCTCCGCCTGATCACGAACGCGGGGCAGCGACGGGCGGCAGTGACGTGCCGGCGCCGATCAGCGCGGACCTGGCGCGACGGTCGAGACTGCGCGCAGACGGGGTCCACGCCGACCTTCCCATTATGGATTCTGTCCTGCTGCCGGGCAGGCGCGAATGGCACCCCGGAGGCCATCGGCCTGTATTCCGTACTCGACAAAGGCCTCGAAACCGTACTCTCGCTGATGCAGGCCGATCGCGGCACCGTGCAGGTCCTGGATCCAGCCACGGGTTCACTGCGAATCGCCGTCCAAACGGGGTTCAGCGCCGAGTTCCGTCCGTACTTCGCCGGGGTCGACGACGACACGTCGGCCTGCGGGCGGGCCTGGCCGCTGACGAAAGACCGGAGCCGCCCTTCGAACCGAAGCCGCGGCCTGCCCAGGTCCGGGGTGCACTGGGTGGAACCCCGGCTCGTCGCTCAGGTGGCGTTCACCGAATGGACGGCGGACGGGCAGCTGCGCCATCCCAGATTCCGGAGCCTGCGGCAAGGCAAGGACCCCGCCGACGTGGTGCGGGAACTGCCTGAGGGGACCGGCGTCGCGGCCGTGGCCCGAGGGACACCGCTGTACGGCGGCAGGTAGCGCGCCCGGCCCGGGACTGGCTTCTCCCCGCCTACGGCCAGTAGGGCATGTCATCGCCCCGCCCCCCAGGTCCTGATACACCGTGACGGAGAGCTGCGCCTTTTCCGCGGAGCCAGCGGGGCGCTGCTGCTGGCATTGCCCCGATCGCGCTGCCGGCGCTGCGGTAGACCAGCAGCCGGCGCGGGCGTTTGCCCTGCCTGAGGCCCGTCTCGGCGCTCGCGACCTCACCGTCCACGGAAAGCCAGACCGGCGCGCCGTCGGCGGACGAGATATCCACCGCTGTGGCCTGCCACGCGTGGTAGACCCGGCTGCGGCCGAGCGTGCCAGTGAGGACGGCGGCGACCAAGCGCGACCTGGCGAACGGCCTGGCGTCGATCACGCGGATGTCGAGATGCCCGTCGGACAGGCATGGACGGTAGGCGGGTGCCGTCCCCGCCGGCTCATACCGGCAGTTGCCCGCGAAGTACAGCCACAGCCGCCGGCGTCGGCCGTTCAGGATCAGCTCATGCGGCAGGCCGCGCCGCAGCACCTGGGCCAGGGCGATGATCACTGCGGCCCGCCGGCCCAGCGCGCTCTCCAGCCGTTCCCTGGCCCGCACCAGGTCGACGTAGATGCCCGTGCTCGAGGTGTTGATGAACGACCTGTGGCCGGCTATGCCGACGTCCACCAGGACGGCCTCGCCGGCCCGCAGTGCCGCTAGCGCGTCCTCGACGGACCACACGCCCAGGTCGGCGGCGAAATGGTTGAACGTGCCTGCCGGGATCACCAGCAGCGGCAGGCCCGTCTCCAGCGCTACGGCGCAGGCCGTGCTGACCGTGCCATCGCCGCCGGCCACCCCGAGGATCCGTGCCCGGCCTGCTGCCCGGCGCAGCTGGCCGGCGAGGTCCTGGCCCGCGTCTGTCTCGATGATCACCGCCTGCGGGAGCTCGGCACGCAGCTGCCGGACCAGCCCGGCCGACGCTGTCCCGGCTGATGTGTTGATCGCCAGGACGAGGCCTTCGCCGAAGGGCGCTGAGGGGGCCGCACGCAGCGGCCTAACGGCGGCCGCCGGGACCGGGGGGCGCCGCGGCCACCAGCGCAGTGTCGCCGCGCCCGCCGAGGCGCCGATCGCGAACCCGGCGAGTACATCGGACGGATAATGCACGCCGGTGACCACCCGGGACGCTCCCACCGCCAGGGCCAGCACGATCACGGGCGCGGCGAGGCTCGGCTTCTCCAGCGCCACCCCGGTCGCGAAGGCAGCCGCGGACGCCGCGTGACCGGACGGGAACGAGGTGGTCCGCGGAACCCGCTGGAGCTGCCGGAATGCAGGAACATGGGCGTAAGGCCGGTCACGGGCCGCCACGCCCTTGACCGCGATGTTGGCCGCCGCGCTGGCGGCAGCCAGGCCGCCAATGCCGCGCCAGGCAGCCCGGCGCGCCCACCTGTCCCCAGTCACCCACAGCCCGGTGGCCAGCCCGGTCCACAGCAGGCCGTGGTTGGCGAGGCGGCTCAGCCTGGGCATCACCAGGTCAAGCAGCCGGGAATCGTTCTCGGCGACGCGCTGCAGGGCAGCGCGATCCAGGGCCGCGATAGCGCCTTTCACACCTGGACGGGACTGACTCGCTGGCCCCTCGCTCGTCTTCATGGCAGCCGGCGGGCCGGTGCAAGCGAGGCGGCCCGGAATTGCGCGCTCACAGCCTTCAAGGCTGGCCCGTTGGCCGGCGTTGCACATCCTCAAAGCGTGTGGTTGCGGGGTGGTGCGGCAGGCCGGGAGCGCGCGGAGCGGCCAGGCAGAACGAGAGTTACCCGATCATGCGGGTTGACCTCTGCGTTACGGCGGGGCAGCGTGGCTGGTGCTTGTGCTGTCCACGGCGGGCGCGCAGGGCCTGCTGATCAGCGCCGGCGTTCAAGCTGCACAGCAGACGGGGAGCAGTCGTGTTGAAGGCCCGGCCCGGACTATTGCGTCGAACCATTCATTGGCGCTGACTGCCTCAGCCAGCGTCGCGAAGACAGCGCGGGCACGCCTGAGTACGTGCTCGAAGAGCTCTGTCTCGTGCACGTCGACGCCTTCCCGCCTGGCCACCCGCTGCAGGAACTCCTCCAGGGGCATCCGTCGTGCGCCAGGCGCGGTCGATACGCCACGCCGCAGCGGCGGGTGCTGGGGCACGATGTCCAGGCCGCCAGGGATGGTGGCTCCAGGGTCGGCGGCCCGGGGTGTGCCAGCGCGTGGTGCGGGAAACGCTGAGACAAGTGGGGGTAGCGAAGTCCGGGAAGCTCGGGCCATATCGGCGCAGGCGGGATTTCACGCGCACGCCAGAGCCGTCCGGGCAGGCGCCGGCGCGAAACCGCTGTCGCTGCGATTGACGCCAGCCCTGCGGCGGGCGGCCCTCGGCGGTTCGTGGTGCACAGGCACGGCGCCCGGCGGCTGCACTACGACCTCCGGTTGGAGATCAACGGCGTGCTGGTCAGCTGGGCGGTGCCCAGGGGGCCGACGCTGGATCCGGACGTGAAGCGGATCGCGGTCCGCGTTGAGGACCACCCGATTGAGTACCTCGACTTCGAGGGGGTCATTCCGCCGGGCGAGTACGGCGCTGGTGACGTGATCGTCTGGGATCGCGGCACCTGGGACCCGTACGGCACAGACGACCCGGCCGCAGCGGTCGAGGCGGGCGAACTGCACGCGGACGTGCACGGGCAGAAGCTGCGCGGGCGGCTGATACTGGTCCGCCGCGACAACAACCGCCCGGGCAGCGGCCGATCCGAGCAGTGGCTGCTGATGCACAAGCACGATGCGCACGCAGTTCAGGGCTGGGATCCTGAGGATTACCCGAGATCGGTACTGAGCGGGCGCACCAACGACGAGGTCAAAGCCGACCCGGAGCGGATGTGGCGCTCAGATCTGCCCCCGTCCGAAGCGGCAGTCCCAGTGCGCCGTCCAGGCAGCGAGCGAATGGAACGTTTAGCCGCAGGGCCGCCGGGAAGCGAACTCGCCGGATGGATGGAGCCGATTGGCGGGTGCCCGGCCAGCCAGTCGCTCATCACGATGACCCGGGACGCGAGCAGGCCGATGTCGAACCGGAACTGGCCCGTCCATGCGTCGAGTTGCTCATCTGCCGGGGTGAGCAGGTCGGCCAGGACTGTGGTCAGCCCTGCGCGCTGCAGTTCGGCGGCCACGTAGCCGCTGCGCGGGCTGTGGCGGCTGCTGCCGCTGCCGTGCGCGAACAGCACCACGCCGGCCTGGCTGCCCGGGTTTGACCAGGTCGGCATCCAGCATGGCATCGCCCGCGGACACCTGAAGGCTCCGCTCGGCAAGTTTCATGGCTTCCTCGCTCCGATGGCGAATCGCCGGCTCGGGCACGGCCATCATCAGACCGCGAACGGGTAAGCCTCTGGTGCCTCGCCCTGGACCCACCGGGGCCGTGCGCTCCAGGGGCTCGACCGCCTGGGTCTCATCGACGTGGATCACCGCGTCGTGCTGGTCGGCTACGCAGGCCCGGAAATAGTGGCTCTGGCGCTCGGTCTGGGGCCGGTTGATGACGCCGATCGCCCGCTCCAGGCGCGCCGAGCGGAGCGCGTCAGCAGACCGCGGCGCCGCGCCGATGGGGAGCAAGAACTCCCTCTCCCCCGCCTCGTGCAGCAGCTCCTCGATGCTGTCTGGCAGCGCCGGCCGCACCCATTTACGCTCGGCCGGCCCGTCCCAGTCGCTGGCGGCCGTCACCGTGCCGGCATAGGTGGTGAAACCTAGCAGGCGGCAGTCGCCGGGGTGGCGCTCGCGGACCAGCTGGCCTATGTTCACCTCACCGCGCGCGGCGATCTCCGTCGCGCGGGCGTCACCGACGTGCGAGTTATGCGCCCCGACGACGATCCTCGCGGGACTCGACTGTGCATCGTGGTGTGCACGGCTGCTCCCGCGCCGCACGAACCTACGCTGCTCCCTTGCCCGGCGGTTTATTAGCTGCTGTCCTCTTGCCTCGCGGCTTCTTGGCGGCGTCCAGGCTGGCCTGCAGCGCTCGCGTCAGGTCGGTCACGTTGGTCGTGGCCGGGGCAGGCGGCGCGGGCTGGATTTCCATCACGTTCTTCTTCGCCTCGATGAGCTCGTTGACCTGGTCGGCGTAGGTGTCCCGGTAGTCCCCAGGGTTCCATGGTCCGCTCATCGCCTCGATCAGTTGGCTGGCCACCTGCAGCTCCTGCGGAGACAGGTCCACCCGTCCTGGCAGGTTGCTGATCTCCTGGTGCGGGTCGCGGATCTCATCGGCGAAGAATAGGGTTTCCAGCGCCAGCGCGTCCCCGTCGGCGCGTAGCGCGGCCAGGTGCTCCCTGGCGCGCATCACGAAGCTGGCGATTGCGGCCTTTCCGGTGCGTCCCATCGCGTCCCGCAGCAGGGCGTATGTCTTCATGGCCGGGTCGTCGCCGGGGCCGAGGAAGTAGGCCTTGTCGTAGTAGATGGAGTCGATATCGTCGGCGTCGACGAATTGGTGGATGTCCAGCGAACGGGACCGGCCGGGCGCGATCTCGTCGAGTTCGTCGCGGCTGAGCAGGACGTAGTTGCCACCGCCGGTGCCTGCCCCCTTGATGACGTCGGAGTATTCCACCTCGTGCCCGGTACGCTCGTTGACGCGCTGGTAGCGGACGCGGTCGGTGGTGCCCTTCTCGAATTGGTGGAATGACGGCTGGTGCAGCGCGGTCGCCGGATACAGGCGCACCGGAACCGACACCAGGCCGAACGACAGCACCCCGGACCAGACAGCGCGTGCCATGCCGCAGCCTCCCTCGGTCAGGGCCTACCCGCTGCTGCTCGCGGTCACGCCGGAGCCGGCACTAGCGGTCGTTCTCAAGCGCTTCGATCGCAACTGCGATGGCTGCCTGCGCGGAGCGGAGCTTGCCGAGCACGTCAATTGGAGCCGCCTCGGGGCGGGCCAGGACGAAGGAGCCCTCGCCTTGCGCGGTCCGCAGCGGGCAATCGTCGCGCAAGATCTGCGACGCCGCGTGGGCGCCCCGTGCCGTGATCAAGCTGACTTGCTCCAGGAAGCCGGCTGTGGCCCGCTGCTTGAGGTGGGTGCTGAGCGCGTGTCGCCGCGGATCTAAACCCCGCGGGCCATGCCGCTAGGGCGATTCGGCCTGCCGAGACCCTCGCTACGCTGGCCTACTTGTCACGGCTCTCGCCAAGACGTAGAAGCGCGAGATGCACCGTCGCCTCGACGGCGCTGAGCATGTCGTCACGAAACAGCCGGGCAATCTGCCGTGTCAACTCCTCCTGCTCCGCGGCGCTCGACCCCAGCGCCATCAGTACAACGCCCGCGACCTTGGCCGGCAGCCCGGCCACCGAAGCGTCGGCGGCCTCCAGCGCATGGAGGACGCGTTCTGCGATCTGGCTGGGCCCGGTCGCCAACACGACTCCCTCCGGTCTGCTGCCTGGTAATCCACGGGGCATTGCACACTGTTACGAGTCCGGGAAAACAGCTGCACGCCTCTTTAAGGGCCCGCACTCTTAGCCACCGGGACATCGCTACGCCGCGGTCAGCACGAGTTTCTGCCTTGATCGCTAAGCAGGTTAGGGCGGTGCCGTGCTTCAGGGACGCGGTGCGCCCGGCCGCCCAGGCCTGAAAATGGCGGCCCCGCCGGCGTCGGGGGAGGCCGGCGGTGACCGCTGCGAAATCGACGCTCTGCGGCGCTTTGCTGTTTACATCAGGTGATTGGAAGGTCTGCAGCTGGGCACGACGGCGCTTGTCGATTCAACGGCAGGACTTCCAGGGGTGGTGGCCGATTCTGGTGCCGAACGGACCCGGGATGCTTATGCATGCGCCCCCGGCACCCAGGTAACAGCGATGGCTTGCGTCCGTGCCCAGCGGCGGGGCGTGCTGGTAGTTCGGGTGGCCGTGGCCTGAGTGCCAGCCGATGAGCAACCCGGCGCGCGACAGCGAGACGCCCCGGCCAGCCGTGCTGGCCGTGTGCCTCCGGAGAGTTAGAGGTTGTGTCTGACCCGGAAACCGGTGGGCAGGCGGACTGAGGCGTAAGGGCCACGAACGGACGACCAGTAGAAGTTCGGCGCGAGGCCGTGGGCCTTGCGATACCTGTGGTGAGTGTGCCCGGCGCCGACGTGGAACGCGGCGTCGACGACGGCGACAATGACGATGGTGAGCAGCATCTAGCTCTCCTCCTTGATAGGGATGGGCTCTGCGGCGCGCGTCGCGTGCAGGTGCAGGTGGTAATGGACGGACGGTGGCCCGATCGCTGGCTGCGGTCGCGCCTCGATGGCCGCTGATGGGCGAACAGGCACCGCGCCGTGTGATGGGATACGCGGTGCGCCGAGACGCTCCACGATCCACTGGGAAGCGTCTAGGTGCTGCCGACCGCGCTGGCGCCTGAGCACGGCCACCAGCGTGATTACCGAGGCGGCTGTGATGACCGCGACGACGGAAACGATGATGACGGCTATCGACGCTAGCCACTGCGCGACCTCATACGTGGCGTAGCCCTCGACGGCCAGGACGGCGACGGCGACGATGGCGCCCATGCCGCTGCCGCGCGGCTCGACATAGGCGAACTTCGGCTTGTGGTAGCCGGGCATGTCACCGCTCCTCGCCGGCCGTGGCGGCCTGCCGCTGCCGACGCTGGCGGTCGAGCTCGCGGCGGAACCCGGCGGACGGTGCGGTGCACGGTGCGGGATCCGGTCCGCTGCCGACGGCCGACGCCCTTGCACACCCGGCACGTCACGGGCTTCGCCGGCTTCGGCTTGCGTTTGCTGCCGGGCTTCGGCTTGTTGCCGCCCTTCATGACGATGCGCTTGCCGTGGCAGCGCCAGCAGCGGCCGAACGGCTTCACCCACAGCGACAGCAGCCACGTCGTCATGCTCTCCAACCCCGGCCTCGTGCTCGACGTGATCCGCACCGCCGCGAACGCCGTCCAAGGAACCTGACAGCTGCACCGCTCTGCAGATAGGTCCCGCGTCCGCTCCGCAGCCGGGTTGGGCCTGATCGCGGTCAAGCTTTCGGGCTGAACCGATTGGAGCTCCGCGCCGGCAAGGCTGGTCCTGTCCAGTCTCGCGCGGACGAGATTCGCGCTTTCGAGGTTCGCGCTGGCGACGTTGACCCCGGTGAGATTCGCGCCGGCCGTGGGTTCGCCCTGGCTGGCGGCGGTGCTTGTCTGCCGTAGGTCACTCTGCGAACAGGTCGCTTCGCCGTGCGACGAACTCCTCGACGGATTCGGCGGGTCGGCCGGTGATGTCCTCGACCGCAGTGGTCATCCGGTCATACCGATTCTCGCGATGCAGCCGCGCCACGGTGGCGAGATGCTCGTCGACGTACGGTCCGAGCCCGGCGCGCGCGAGCACTTGCTCGGCCCATACCTCCGGCGGGATGTCGACGTAGGTAACCGGTCTGCCCAGCGCGCGAGCGTACTCTTCGGCAACCCCATTCATGTCCTGCGACCGGGCGCCGGTCAGCTCCACGACACGGCCGGTGTACGGCCCCGGGTCGGTCAGGATAGTAGCGACGACCCGCGCGACGTCGTCGGTCGTGATCGGCGAGGTGCGGCCAGTCCCGAAGGGGAGTCGGATGG
Source organism: uncultured Actinomycetota bacterium (assembly GCA_963730085.1). Classification (GTDB taxonomy): domain Bacteria; phylum Actinomycetota; class Actinomycetes; order Streptosporangiales; family Streptosporangiaceae; genus JAJYUU01. The sequence goes on from CAVSQI010000001.1 coordinate 489,349, forward strand.
TGCCACTGTCGGCGATGGTGCGCGCGGCCACGGTCGTGAACAACGGATTGTCCAGGAAGAGAGTCGGGCGAACGTGAACGACCGGCAGCCCGGACCAGTTGAGTACCTGCTCCGACAGCCAGTGCATCCTCTGGTGGTGTGACTCGCTCATGCTGAGCGCGTCCATCTGGGACACGGTCAGCTGGGACAGGGAGACGAGTGCATCCAGGTGGCCGACGGCACGGGCGACCGTCGCAACTGTGGCGGCAGCCTCGAGGTAGGTCGGCGCCAGGCTCATGCTGAAGAACATCCGCTGGACCGAGTCGAGAGCCGTCGCGACATCGGCTGGCCGCGTGAGGTCACCAACGACGACGTCGGCGCCGAGCGCACGGAGGGCATCGGCGCGGTCGTCGTCGTGGTGGACCATCGCGCGCACGGCCTGGCCGCGCTGACGCAGCAACGAGACAACCCTGCCGCCGACGCCGCCGATTCCCCCGCCGGCGCCGGTCACCAGGATGAGACCAGGCTCAGCCATCGTAGAAGTCGCTGGTCACGCTGTCATAGCCCTCGTGCGAGCCGAATCCGTCCAGCCAGCCGCCACGAATGAGGATCGCGTTCTTCGCCGTGCTCATCACGTCCCTCTTCCCTTGCGGAGAGCCTTCAAGTCAAGGCATCCGGCATGCAATGCGCATCAGCACGGCTGGAGCCTCGAGGACCGATCGAGCGATTAAGCACGTTTGATCCTGTGTGGCACCGCGTGCCCAGACGGACAGAGCAGACTCAACCGGAGGGCGCTGACATGAGCATGGTACCCACCACGGCCGACTTGCAGCCCACCCGGCGACGACACGAGCAGCCGACCTTGCCGCCACAGTGCCGCACGATGGCACGCACACTCGTTGCCGCCGACGGAGCGCAGAAGACACGTCAGTAGTTCGGCTTACCCGTCTCGGCTTGCAGAGTTGGTCCCTGAATCGGTGACGGTGGGGTACGCGTTCTCGAGCCAACGAAGCTCCTGCGCCGGTTATCCGCAGGAGCAACTCCGGAGCCGTCAACGCTGGTTCCAAAGGCTTCGTGGGCCAAGGCCAGTGAGGTATTGCCGCTCGCTTTGTCGTCATGCCACGCCGAGCGAGCGGGGCGGGGAAGCTCTGTATGCGTCCGGCCTATATGTGGGGGTGGACTCACAGCGTTAAACGGCATAGCCCGGCGGATTGGCTGGCCATATGCCGCTGAACGCCCGGCCTACATCCGAGCCCTGGTAGACGTTTTGCAGGTCGTCCTGCAAGACGTGTGCGAGGCTGTCGGCGTTGGGTGTCACCTCCATATCCTGCTCGAGCATTACGGCCCGGAATCCCCAGCCGTCGGGCAGCTCAAGCCGACGGTAGAGATGGGCGAGGTCCCTTTCGCTCATAGTCGCGTCCTGGCGCCGAGTGATGGATTGCAGCACGAACATCTCACCGTCGGGTGCGTCGAGCACGTAGACCTCGCCGCCCTTGTTAAAGGTAAAGGTGAAGGCGCCATTGCGGTGAATGTAGGTCGGCTCGTAGCTGCCCTGTACGGCGTCCGCCGTCAGCGTTGCCGGTGCCACGCCCATCCATGTGCCTGTGATGCCCCTGAAGGTCTTGTCCTCTCCGGCTTCGCGTACATCGAGCCGGTCGAACATCCAGTGTCTGACTGGGTTAAGCCAGGCGTGCTGGGCTTCGTTTTCGCGTGCGATGGTTCCGGCGTCGAGCGCATCAAACTGGACGGGCGTCGGCTCGCACGCGCCGGTCGTGTTCCAGACATTGGCGATGGCGTTGTCCGACGTTGTGCCGGTGATCAGGCCCACTTCGCAAAACGGGTATCCACGCATGTCCTGCATATGGATCTGCCTGCCAGGAACCAGGTGTTCGCGGCGAGCCGCTGCAATGTTCTGCTCAAGGCTGGCTTCGCTCATGGAAGTTCCCCCATCGGTGGCTGCCTCCATCGGAGGGCACCGCTTCGAAAACGACCGTCGTCCGCGCGTCGCCGTCGGCGAGGTTTTGAAGCCCGGGTGAACTTCTGCAGCAGCTTCTCAACCTGCGGGGACGACCAGAGAAAGATCCGCGGCTTCATTAGGCGAACCGCTTGACGAAATCGAGCGCCGTCTGGGCGACCTCGGGCCAGCCGTGGTCGATCGTGAGGGAATGGCCCCGGTTCGGCATCTTCAGGATCTCCGTCACGCAAGGGTTGCGCCTTTGCCGGTTGTAAGCGGCGTTCGCGATCGCCCACGGCTCGGTGTGGTCTTTCTCTCCGTCGATGATCAGCAGGGGACCACGGTCGGGGTTCTTCGTGTTCACCTTCGCCTCGGTCCACGGGTTGAGGTTCGCGTTGCCCATCTGCGCGAGAGAGATCCCAGAGGCGGCGACATGGAAGTTGTGGTAGGGCTCCTTCGCTTCCTTCTCGCCCAGCGCGTTTGCCCAGCCGCAGGCGAACTGGCCGAACGTTAGCGTGATCGCGCGGCCTCGCGTGAGCGGGCTGACCAGGAACGGGCCAACTCCTCTGAGCACCGAGGCCGGCAGAGGCAGAACGCCGCGGAAGACGCCAGGGTCGATCGCTACCGTGGCCGCCGACAGTCCCCTCCCTGCGAGCATCTGCGCCAGCAACCCCTCGGTCGAGTGCCCCATTAGCACTGGTTTCTTGTCCAAGGCAGTGATGATCTCGGTGGTGTGACCGGCGACCTGCTCCAAGGTCTTCTTGGCAAGAACGCCCGGGTTCGCCCGGGCCTGTTCAACTGTCTCCGGATCGTCTGGCCAGTCCGGCGCCAGCGGTGCGTAACTGGCTCGCTTGAAGAAGTCCGCCCAGTTGGCCCAGCTGCTCGGCAGCAGCCAGATGCCGTGGATGAAGACGACCGGGGTGTTGCCAACGGAGTTGGCCGCCTCGATCTCATGGTTCTCCCGCTCCGAAATTGACGCCATGCCCAAGTCCCTTCGGGTCAGGTGAAACTCAACCCCGTTCGCTCACAAGATCAAATCGCGACGGCGTGCAGACCTGATAAAGGAGCCCTGGAGATCCGGTGAAGATCACGACGTGCCCCTGGCAGTGCAAAGAGCCGAGGTGGTCGATGGGCTGACGGCGCTTGGCCAGCACCGCGCCGCGCGGATCGTGACGGCAATCCCGGCTGCGAGAGCGGTTGCCGCCCGCTCGGATCAGCACAAGTTATGCACCACGTAGTGCCTCAACGGTCGACTCAACTGCGTCGAAGGGCGCACGCAATGCACCCTCGAGGTGATGCCGCTCGGCGAGAAACCCTGGTGAGTTGTAACTCACTGATACCGCTCCGTTCCTGTCCTCCCAGACCAACACCTTGAGCGGGATATCCAACGCAGCAAGCGGCGCCGCGAGCATCACCGCCGCGCCCACAGCCGGCTTCCCAAACATGACGAGTTTCGAGTCCGGCATCCGAGACGGATCGGACAGACAGCTGCATCGCCTGCTGTGCTTCCTTGAGCCGTACGCCAACATCACTGGAAGAGACCGTTGCGAGTGGCATTAGCTGTCCATGCGTCTGAGCACGCGAAACCTAGCCACAAGTCGGGCCCGTTCCTCGTCGACGGCTTAGCGGTAACTGATGAACCCAGCTTCTACCTGGCACGTCATCTACTTATCTTGACCAGGCGGCCGCGCAGTGGTGACCGCTGTCAGGCGGGCCGCCCCTGGTCAAAGATGTGGAAGGCCACATCGCCTTGCTCGTTCATCTGTGCGTCGAGGGCCTTGTCCTCGAGTACGGCCGCAGCGGCGGCTTCGACGAAGACGCGTGCTCCGCCCTCTTCGACCACCTGATCACCAGCCGCCGGGCCTTCGCTCAGGGCGAGCCCGAAAGCGGGTGCTCCTGCACCCTGCTTCATGATGCGCAGGCCTGTGTCAACGGGCAGGTCCGGCTGCGACGTCAGACTGCGGATCGCCGAGACGGCGTTGTCAGTGATGGTGAGCATGGCCAGCTCCTCTCCCTACAGGGCTCGGGCAACGGGGCTGGCCATACCCACTGTCGGAAGGGCCGAACGTGCCGTGCTCGGTTCCTCGGCCGCGCGTGGATCGGGGTGAGGAGGCAACGATGCTGACCGAGGCGCCTTATGACGAGCCGATCGTCGCGCGGGTCGCGGCGTCGGACATGGGCAAGGCCGAGCTGAGGTGCGAAGTCGCCAAGGTGGCTGAGACGCTATCGAAGGAATGCGGGTGCCGGCCGCCGGCTAACGCAGTTTGCGCGTGGCACCCGGCGAACCGTAGATATCCATGAATGTGCCGGTTCGGTGGATGGCCGTGCTCACCGGCTGAGAACAGGCATTCGGTGCTAGCTGGGATTCTGCGCAACGGCTAGGAGCGGACGTCGGATCCGCGACCTGCCATCCGTCCAGAGATGCTCATCTAAGGCTTGAGTAGCCGGCGAACGGGGATTGTCCACTGACGATGTTCCTGTCAGTTTCGCTTCCCGACCACAGCGGGCGTGATGGCCCGCGGCTCAGGTGCTGTGATCACCGCGCCTCAGAGCCGTACTGCGGCCGCCGGCGGAGCCACGCCTTCGAAGGAGTTACGGGAACCACGAAGACGCAGGTGTTCGCCGCGGCCAGGCGGCGACCGGTCCGGCATTTTCGCCACGACTGGCCGGCCCTGGCGTGGACAGTGCCAGGGCCGATGAGGCCATGCGGGTCCCGCGACCAAGCACAGATACAGCAAGGAGGCTGTCATGCGCGCGATCACCGTCAGCAGTTACGGCGCCAGCCCGTCGGTAACGGAGCTTCCAGCCCCGCAGGCCGGACCCGGCCAGGTGCTTATCGCGACCCAGGCCGCCGGGATGAACCCGATGGATATGCAGATCGCGAACGGCGGATGGCAGAACCAGATGCCCGCCCAGTTCCCGATGGTGCTCGGTGCCGACCTCGCCGGCACGGTGCGTGAGGATGGGCCGGGCGCGGCCCGGTTCGCGCCGGGGGATGAGGTCTTCGGGCAGTTGCTGATGCCACCGCTGGGATCGACCGGGACCTACGCACAGTACGTGGCATGCGGCGAGGATGCACCGCTGGCGCGGATACCCGTCGGCCTCGACCCGGTCACTGCCGCCGCGCTGCCCACTGTGGGCGTCACCGCGATGCAGATTGCGGAGTCGCTGGCGCCGCTAGACGGCAAAATCGTGCTGATCGTCGGCGCGGCCGGCGGAGTCGGCTCGCTTCTGACCCAGTTCGCCGCGCAGGCCGGAGCACACGTGGATGCCGTCGCTCCGCCGGCCGAGAGAGATCGCATGACGGGCTACGGAGCCGCCGAGACAATCGACCGGGCGGCGATGCCGCTGCCCGAGGCCGTCGCACGCACGCACCCGGACGGCATCGACGTGCTGGTCGACGTGGCCAGCGACGCTGATCAGTTCGCCGCGCTGGCGGGCCACGTGCGCCCCGGCGGAACCGCTCTCACCACCCGCTACGTCGCCGATCCGGAGACGCTGGCACGGGCCGGCGTGACCGGCGTGAACTTCGCTCTGTCCATGATGGCGCCGCTGCTGGACCGGCTGGCGGCACGGGTCGCTACCGGGTCCATCGTCCCGGCGCCGATCACCCGGGTCAGCCTGGACGACGTCCCGGCCTTCCTGAGCCGCCACACGGAAGGGAAAACCGTCATCACAATGTAGGCCCGGCCGCGCCACCGCGGTGTAGGCGCCACCGCTGATGCCGCGCCGATGTTCCAGCGCGTGCTCGCGACCAAGATCGCGCGATCCAGGGAAGGCAGCCGAGCATTGAGCGCTTAGATTGCCCCGGACAGGTTCGCGCGCAGACGGCCTCATCGGTGGTGAACGGGTTGTCTGCCCGAGGGTCTGGCTCGTACTTCGCCGTATTCGACCGGGGGCGAGGACAGCAAGCTGACTTCCGGACACGTTGCCGCGTACTGGGCCCCCGGCATCGCTGCTGGGACCTGATGGCCGCCGGTTCGAGGCGAAGGGCGGCGGCGTCGCTAACGCCGTGGGTCTTTCGATCACGGACATCTCTATCCCGGCAGACCTGCGTCTTCCCGGCACGGGTAAGGCCAGGTGTTGTGTCCGGGCCAGCTGCCGCCCTCCTGAGCCGTTACTAGAACACGTTCCATTAAGCCGGCCGCAAGCCGCGGCGGATGTATTCGCGCTAGTCGACGGTGAGGATGATGCGCTCGTGGACGTCGCCGCTTTCCAGCTCGCGGTGCGCCTCGGCGGCGTGCTGGATCGGCATGGATGTGTGCGCGCGCAGCCGCAGCCGGCCATCGGCCAGCAATGACATCGTCTCATCCAGGGCACCGGGAGCACGGTCGTTGTCGGGCTCGGAGATCGTGATGCCGAAGTCAGCGGCGGCTGGGTCGGACAAGGTGATGACCCGCTTGGGTCCGCCAACCAGGGCGATCGCGTCGGCCAGGACGCCCTTGCCGGCCGCGTCGAGCACGGCGTCCACCGGGCCTAGCGCGCGGACCCGGTCGGCCAGTCCCGCGCCGTACCGTACCGGCGTAGCCCCTAGCTCGCGGGCGAGCGCGTCGTCGTGCTCGCCAACCGCGCTGATCACCTTGACCCTCTGGGCGACCGCGAGCTGCGTCGCGATCATGCCGACAGATCCGCCGCCGCCGACTATAAGAAGCGTCTCACCGCTTTTGACGTTCAGTTGCCGGAGCGCACGGACGGCCACCTCGCCCGAGGTGGGCAGCGCGGCGGCATCGATCCACGAAACGGTGTCTGGCTTGCGGGTCCAGATCGACGCCAGCGTGTACTCGGCGTAACCGCCCAGGCCGAACAACAGCGCCGTGACGGCGTCGCCGCTCGACGTGCCGGTCACGCCGGGCCCGACTGCGTCGACGGTGCCTGCAGCCTCGAAGCCCAGCACGGCGCTTGGGGGCAGCGGGTATTCGTCTTTGAGATAACCGGCGCGCACGTCGAGATCGGTCGGGCCAACGCTAGCGGCCTTGACCTTGATCCTGATCTGTCCCTCACCCGGTTCCCGCAGCGGGACCTCGGCCCACTTCAGCACCTCAGGCGGTCCGTATCTGGTCATCACAACCGCGTTGGGCATGGCAGCTCCTTCCTGGTAGGGGCCTAGGTATGGCCACGAACTGTCACCCTTTGCAGCCTTATGGCCGGGCTGGTTAGTAATCGTCACTTGATCCCACGACTAACCGACCTGCTCCGAGGCCCTTACCCCCGTGACGGGAGTCGGTATCTGATGGCAGTGGGTTTGATTGCATCGTGGGCTCCAGGCAGCAGCGGGCAGCAGCGACCGGACCTTGGACGCGATGCTGCCTTGCACGACCGACCCGGCCCGCTCCACCTGCGGGGCCGCCATCAGGTTCGTGGATCCGGGGCCTGACAGCTCAGCTGCCGGTGCACTGCCTGCTGGCGTATACGACCCGCGGCAGGAGAAAAGCGACGCCGTCGGGCGTCGCGCCGAGCTGCACGCCGGCGTTGCCGGGAACGGCCGAGGGGTCGATCACTACGACGATGGTGTTAAGAGATTCGGGCGGAGCCAGAGAGGAATCATCCCTGTAGGGCTCTGGGAAGACTCGATTCAGCAGGGGTGTGGCTTGCTGCTGGGGTGTTCCTCCTGGGTAGGGCAGGCACGCCGGGTTCCGCCCGACGAACGTGACGCTGGCCGGGACGCCCGTAGGCACGGCGCCCAGCTGGCCCGGAAGAAAGCAGCGAACTCGGCCTGCTCGTCACTCACAACCCATTAACTCGCTAGCGCGCCGATCTGCACACCTCTCGGCGGTCGCGGCTGCCGACTTTTGCTCTCACAACTTCGAACGCCGACCTTGACTGGCAGATCCCGGGTTGGCGCGGGTCCGTGACGCACGGCAGGGGCGAAATCGCCGACTCAACTCGGGCTCGATGGCTGACTGGTTGTCAGACGGACGTCGCTCGGAGACACGCCCAAGGGCCAGCCTGGTCGGCGGAGCAAGTCCCTCTCCCTCGACCAGGCCGCCGCGCTGCTGCGCGCAAGTGCAGGTACCCGGATCGGCGCCTACATCGCCCTCAGCCTTGGCACGTTCCTGGAGCCCGGTGGGCGCGTCCGACCGGGCTCCTCATGTCAGGCTGTCCACTCCGGATCGCGGCCGATGAAGCCGAGCAGTTTGGTTTGTGGGTCGGCGTGTTCCTTCACCGGCACGCGGGGGCCGTATTGCCCGGACGAGCGGATGATCTCCTCCATCGGCTCCATCCCGGCCAGCAGCTGCGCACAGAAGTCCTGGTCGAGGCGGTCGTTCTGGCCTGTGGCCCGGGCTAGGTCCCAGGTGTGCATGAATACGTCGGCTGTGTAGAACTGGTCGATCGCGCGGGCCAGCGGCAGTTCGCCGATATGCGGATTCGACAAGAGGCGGCCGGCAGTTGCCGGGTCATCGAGCAGGGACTGCACCGCGTCGCAGTGGGTCTGCCAGCAGGCAGTCGGGTCGTCGTCGACCGATGGCCCGGCTGGCAGTCGGATACCGGAGCCGGTGACCAAGAACGGCGGCAGCCATTCGGTCAGGTGGCGCACAACGTCGCGGGCGGTCCACCCGGCGACCGGCGCGGGCCCGTCCCACGACCGGGCGCCCCGGACCTGCTCTGTGAACCCGCGGCTGACCTGTCGGTGCCGCTCGGCGGGCCGGTTAGACAGTGCCATCGGCGAGCATCTCCTCGAGCTTGGCGTAGCCCTCGTTGACCCCGACCTCCATGCCGCTGGCGAGCCATGCGTCTCGGGCCTCAAAACTGTCCACAAGGGACTGTGTCCGCACAAGCGTCCGCCCGTCGTCGAGGCTCTCGAACCATAGTGTCTCCAGCGCCACACCGTCGGGTTGCCCCTCGAAGGTGAACGTCTGGACGATCCGGTCCGGCCGCACGTCGTGGAAGCAGCCACGAAACGCGTACTGCTGGCCGTCGCGGGTGGACACGTAGCGCCAGCTGCCGCCTGAGCGCGCGTCCCACTCCTCGATGCGGGTGTGCATCCCGTTGGGACCGGCCCACTGCGCGAACAGCCGCGGATCGGTGTGCGCCCGGAACAGTTGATCGGGCGTGGCATTGAACTCCCTGCGCATCCGGATGATCGGCACCTTCGGGTCGGCCTCGATCGTGGTCTCGGCGATAGTGCTCATGCCGCGCTTCCCCTGTCGGTCTGGTCGGTCGTCGTGTCGTGGTTCATCTGCGCCAGTACGGCGTCGAGACGGCGGTACCGCTCCTCGGCCTCGCGCCGGTAACGCTCGATCCATTTGTCCATCAGGTCGAAGACCTCGGCTTCCAGCCGTACCGACCGAGGCTGCGGCCCTACCGGCCGGCTCACCACCCCGGCGTTCTCTAGTACCTTGAGGTGCTTGTAGACCGCCTGGAGCGTCATCGGGTAAGGCTCGGCGAGCTCGGTCGCGGTCGCGTCGCCCAACGCGAGCCGAGCCACCATGTCGCGCCTGGTCGGATCCGCGAGTGCCGCGAAGACCCGCGACAGCGTGTCTGCTGGCATCGGCACTTCTCCCAACTTTCAACCTTCTAGTTGAAAGTAACCCTATAGTCGCTGAGCGACCGGTGTCAACCGACAAGTTGAAACCGCAGATGAGTGCACTTTCCAGGTGCGACTCATGCCGCTCCGAAAAACGTCCACTGCAGAAGGAAGTTGGCCACAGCACCGCCGAACTATTGGTCGAGCGGCGCGCGGCCCCCGGCGCGGGTCCCGCCAATAAGGTGGCTGCGTGCGCAACCGTGATGGTCTCGACGCGACTGTGCTCGGCCGGATCGATGAGGTCGTCGAGCGTGCCGTGGTGCACGGCCAGGTGCCTGGCGTCGTTGCGGCCGTGGCCCGGGGCGATTCTGTGCATGTCGCGACGTCCGGCGTGATGGCGGTGGGCGGGGCGCCGATGCGGCGGGACACGCTGTTCCGGATTTCGTCAACGACCAAGCCCATCACGGCGGGGGTCGTGCTCTCGCTCGTTGATGACGGTCTGCTCGAGCTGAACGCGGCGGTGGATGAGCTACTGCCCGAATTGGCTGACCGCCGCGTGCTGCGCAGCCCTGATGGCCCGCTCGGACAGACGGTGCCGGCCCAGCGCTCCATCACTGTGCGCGACCTTCTCACCTTCACCTGGGGATTCGGAATGCAGGGTGCGATGTTCATGGCACCAAAGCCGTGGCCGATCCTCACCGCCGCGGCGGAGCGTGAGCTGTGCACATTCGGGCCGCCACAGCCTGGCGCGATGCCGGACCCGGATACCTGGATGGCACGGCTCGGTGAGTTGCCGCTGCTGGCCCAGCCAGGCGAGCGGTGGCTCTACCAGTCCGGGTCGCAGGTGCTAGGAGTCTTGGCAGCTCGCGCGGCGGGCACGCCGTTTGAGCACGTCATGCGGGAGCGGCTACTCGGCCCGCTAGGAATGACCGATACCGGATTTCACGCCGCTGATGTCGGCCGGCTGGCGACTGCGTACGAGAACCGGGACGGCCAGTTCATGGTGACCGACCCTCCGGATGGCCAATGGGCACATCCGCCGCTGTTCGCCGACGGCAGCGGCGGACTGGTGTCCACGGTCGACGACTTGGTCGCGTTCGGCCGCATGCTAATGCGCGGGGGTAGCCCGGTGCTCAAGCGGCGAACGGCCGCCGAGATGACGCGCGACCAGCTAACCGCTTCGCAGCGGGCGAACATCTGGCCTGGCTTCAGTTTCCTCGAGAATCGCGGCTGGGGCTACGGCCTATCCGTGCTCGACGATGGCCGCTACACCTGGGAGGGCGGACTCGGGACGGCATGGTCGAACATGCCGTCGCAAGATCTCACCGTCGTGGTTCTCACCCAGCGTTCAGCCGACGAAACCGGAATGCCTTCCGTGTGCGACGACGTCCTAGCCGCCGCCTGCGCGACTAGCTAATCCGCTGGCGCGGCTCCATCAGGCCGGTCGGACGTTCAATGTGATCGGAAGACGATCCTCACGGACGAGGAGTTGCTGCGCCCCCGGAGCTCAGACGGATTGCTTGCCTATGCCTCGCCTTCGAGTTGGAGCCCCGTCGCCGACGGCGAACACTTGGATCGCGCCGCCGCGACGACTTCCACCAACGAATCGCGTCACGACCAGAATTCGCGGCGTTCAGGGCTGCTGGCTAGGTACCGTGCTCCGATGGCAACCAGGTCGTGCGAGCATGCGCGGTGGCCGCATTCAGCCGACCCCGCTTCTGAGAGTCCAGGTGTCGGCGCGGCCGCGGATCCGTGATCGCCGTCGATTGCGGCTGGGATTCTGCGGCCGACCGCCGACGCGCGGTGCGGGCGTCAACAGTGGACGGCTGCGCAGAGGGAGTCGATCAGGGCGGCGGTCGTTCGCCTCCTTCGAGGCCGGCTTGGACGAAGCGAATCCCCGTCCACGAGCTCGAAAAGTTCGGCACTGTTCTAGCAATACGGAGGCACTCATGCCAGGCTTCATCTCCGACAGCCGGCTCGCCCGCGATCTGATCCGCATCGGCGACGAAGCGATCGCCCGCGCGGACGACGCCGCGCTCCGCGCCTACTTCGCTGAGGACTACGTCTTCCACGGGCCCGGCGGCGACCTGAGCTTCGATCAGCTGCGCGCGTACTTCGGGTCCTTGCGCGCCGCTTTCGCCGGCCTGCGACTCGTCCGTGAGCAGATCATCGTGGACAGCAGGTTCCTTGCGGCGCGCACCACGTTCTCCGGTGACTTCACCGGAGCCTTTACCTACTCCCCCATCGGTCCGGTAAGGCCCACCGGTCAGCACCTGGAGTGGGAAGTGATCGGTACCTTCCGGTACGACGACGAGGGTCGGCTGGCCGAGGAGTGGGTGCAGACCGACTACCGCAGCTTCCTGACCAAGCTAGGCGTGACCACGGCAGAGTCCGTCCGACAGGGGTCGTAGCCGTGCGCGCATCAGCCGAATGCCTGAACACCCCGATGCGTGCGCACGCAGGCCCGGTCTCCTTGTCACCGCTTTCGCCAACGCCATGACCCGCCGACTTGCCCGACGGTCAGCGGCTCAGCCGGCCGGCGCCTCGGGCTAGGCAGGCCTTGCGATGGTCAAGGCCGGCGCTTAGCGGCGGCCTGCTCTCGCTCCGGGTTGCGAGGGTCCCGGTGCAGGCCCGCGATGGCGTTCTGAATGATCATTTCCAGGAACTCGGCGTCGATCTGTTCCCGTGAGAACCACCGGCGGTAGAACAGCGGCCCGAGCAGGGCGGCGGCGATGGCGTTGCGGTCGGCTGCCGGGGGATCGGTGCTCGCGGCGCGCACGGCGTCGCGGCTTGAGGACGTCGCCACGGAGATCAAGGAACTCGGCGATGCCCTGGGGAAATCGGTCCATCCTGTTCCGCGATCCCGACGGCAACCTCGTCAATCTCTTCACCCCCGTCACCGAAGAAGCCATCAAGAGATTCCGCAGCCAATAGCTGGAACCGCCTGCCACCAGACCCCGCCTCGCGCCCACCTGGCAAGCGCCAGCCGTGCGGGGTCTTCGGCTCACGGCGAGGTTTCCAAACAGGTTCTAAGCATGGCGAGTGAAGGGACTATCCGAAAGCGGCGCGGCTTGCCCGGCACCTGGCTGAGTTAGAAGCAGAGGAAGAAGACGGGCGATGAGTGACAGCTACTCCGGCCGGAGCGAAGTCAAGGCCAGGAGCCGCGCGTCTGACCCGACTACGGAGGGCAACAAGGCCGCCGAAGAGGCGGCGGCACGCGAGTGCCGGGAAATGTTAAGTGCTCGGGATCCGGCGATCGCGATGCGGGCGATCGCGACCGAGAGGGGCGGGTGCCGCCACCCGACCGGGACGAACAGACTGTGTTCGGGCACCAGGCGTGGCGCGGTGCATCGCGGCAACGAAACAGCCAGGACTGATCAAGACGACGTGTCGGGCGCTGAGTATTCGTCGCGCGGCACGATCTTCTTGATGACCTTCGCTGGCACACCGCCCACGATGGTTCGGTCGGGCACGTCCTTGGTCACGACCGAGTTGGAAGCGACTATGCAGCGATCGCCGATGTTGACGCCCGCCATCACGGCGACCTTGTACCCGAGGAGGGTGTTCGACCCGATGTGGACCGGGGCGGAGATCCGCCCGCCATGCAGGAGGGGAACCGAGAAGTCGTCGTAGACGTGGCTGTGGGTCTCGACGACCACGCCGGCCGAAAGCCCCGCGTAATCACCGATGACGAGCGGCGCCCGGTCGTCCAGCATCACGTCTCGGTTCAGGAACACCCCGTCGCCCAGCTCGATGTTGCGGCCCGAGTTGAACAGGACGTTGTGGTGAATTACCACATCCTCGCCGCACCTCTTGAAAACACGCTTGGCCAGGATACGACGGAGCTTGATGGCGAAGTCCTGCAACATCGCGGCGGGTGTCCGGTCGAACATCCGCCAGAATAGGACGTAGTACAGGTCGGACTCCAGCGCCATCTCACGGTCTCGTCCCCGCATCGGGTCGGCCGGCAGCTCGAAATTGCCTGTATCTAGGAAGTCGTCGGCCAATTTGGAGACGCTGCCGAAGAAAGAAGACCCTTTCCGCGGCAGGCGGTCGGTCGTGACCAGCTCTTCGAACTCCGCGAGCAGCTCATCTTGCGCCTTCTGGCTCATCTTCCCTCATCCAGTCATGCCCCGGACCGGCAGGCGCGTCCCTTGTCACGGAATAGCGCCGACCCTTCGGAGCTCCCAGGTCTTCCTCGCGATCGTCGAGGCATATTGGCCAATGACCCATGCTCGTCCCGCCAAGCGGCCGCACTGGGCACCCATCTTCGAGGAGCCTGGAGGATAGTCCCCGCGCACGGACACCTCCACCACTTTCAGGCCGTGGCTGGCCGCCTCGAAGAGCGTCTCCAGCTCGCTCTGATAGTGGTCCCCCTGCAACCGGATGGCCTGCAGGGCCCGGGGGGAGAAGCACCGGTAGCCGCAGCACGGATCGGTGTAGGTGCGACCGAGGGTGGCTCGCAACGCCGCGACGAGAGCCTTCCGCACCAGAAAGCGGTTTAGCGGCGCGGGCCCGCGGGCGGGATCCGACAGGAACCGGCTACCGACCGCCAGGTCGCACTCCCCCGCTATCACGGGCTGAACCAGCCGCTCGAGGTCGGCCGGATTGTGCTGGCCATCGGCGTCCAGCGTCACCAGCTGGGACAGATCCAGCTCCATCGCCCGGCCGAAGCCCGCCCGGAGCGCGGCCCCCTTGCCCCGGTGCCTTGGAAGACGGACGAGGATCGAGCCGTGGCCGACCGCGACCGCATCCGTCTCGTCAGTGCAGCCGTCGCTCACCACGATGACCTGAACCGGCAGGCCGAACATGCGCGCCGGGATACGCGGAAGAAGCACGCGGAGCTTGTCTGCCTCATTAAAGGCGGGCACGACCACAGCGATCAGGCTGGCACCTCCCCTCACGATGTCCAGCACCCAGTGTTCAGGGCTCCGTCTCAACCAAGATCCGTCGGCGAAGTGATCTCGGACAATGCAACGCGGCCGGTACGTTGCCAGCCGTTGCGGATCGTCAGGCCCAGGTCGTCGGCAGACAAACAGCCGTCGAGGTCAGCGCAATCGGTCACCTCCGCCGGCCCGTCTTACGCGGCCATGACCGATTATGCGCACCGGAATACCACTAGGGCAATTGACCGCCAAGCGGTTGCGCCAGTCGTCTCGATCGAACCTACGGAATCACGCCATACGCCCAGACCCCGGCATTGGCGGCAGAACCCTTGGCGAAAGACCCAGCCCCCCACACCGCTGTGGTGCCCGGGATAAGTGCCAGCGAGGGCACGAACGTCGGCGTCGACCCGATGAGGGTGCGGGTCCACGTACCGGCGGCGGACCTATGCGCCACCCAAAAGCGACGGGAACCGTCCTGGACCGCCAGCCAGATCCCGCCCTTGCCATCGGAGGCGGGATCACCCGTAGCAACAGTCCAGGGCAGCGTGACCTTCGACCACTGGCTCCCGTTGAAATGTACGAGGAAACCGGCCGTGCCGTTGGACGGGTTCTCAGCCGAAACCCAGACGTTAGTGGCCGAGATGGCGAGGATGCGGTTGAACTGCCGACCGGTCAGCGCCGTGGCCTTCACGCGCTGCCACGCCGTGCCGTTGTAATGCACGATGGCATCCTGCGGCGCTGAGCCGCTCGAACCGATAGCCCAGATGTTGCTAGCCGACACGGCGCTAGCCGACGCGATCCCGCTAGCGTTGCCTGTGTGCTGCGTCCAGGTACTGCCGTTGTAGTGCCAGGTCCCGAGGCCGCCCGTGAACCCGCCAGCGCCGAAGACCCACACATTTGTGCTGCTGATGGCAGTAATGCCTGTCAGCTGGCCGGAACCTGCCAGCTGCTTGGCCACCGACCAGGCGCCGTTGTAGTGCAGGACGAAACCGCCGAACTGTGTGACCGCCCAGATGTTACTGGGCGAGACTGCGCTTGCAGCCTCGATCGCGGACTTCGCGGAACTGGTGACCCCGGCGGGGAGGACCCCGGCGCTCCATACCTTGCCGTTCCAATGCTCTGCGACCGGCACCGCGGGAGTGCCTCCCGAAAGATCGCTCCCGCCGAGCGCCCAAAGGTCGAGCTTGCTCGGCGCGACGGCCGTCAGGTAGCCCGAGTAGTCCGTCGCCGCACCGTAATGGGTGCCGAACACCACCCGCCAGCCAGGAGTCGACGCCTGCGCCGGCAACGCAAAGGCAAGCGGCAGCGCAACAGCCGTCAACGCCGCGCCGAGCGAGGCGACCGCCCGAAAGGCCAGGTTCATGACAGGCTCCATCTAATAGGCACGGGTTGCCGCGCTGATTCTCGCGACTTATGTCGAAAGTCGCAATAGGTTCAGTTCCTCACAGCCGACAGGCACGAGTCGGTCGGCGTCAGTACGCCGACAGCTTGGCGTAGTGATCGGTCAGGGTTTCCAACAGCGCTGGACCTGCGCGGCGGCGGGCCGGGAACTGCGCGAGAGCCGGGTTACCGAGATGATGGAGTGGACAGCGAATGCTGTCCGGAACCTCGGCTACTTGGTCACTGCCCTGACCTTGAGCGGATGCTGGCTGCACGCCACCATTGTTCCTGGCCAATGTGTATACGCGTGGTCAGGCCTGCTCAGGTGCATCAGCTGTCCGGGTGATCTCCCTGCGTCACGGCCCGCGACGGTGTCATCGCGCTGTGGCGGCCGTCACGCTGGGCAGACTAGAGCTAGTTGTGCCAGCTCGACTTACTCGGCGTGGGCGACTGTTTAATCGGCGCGGAGGTGATTCGTGGGCCGGGGCCTGGACATTCCCGAGACGCTAGAGGATGCGTGCGATCCGGCGAAGATGGCCATCATCGTTTACGACATGCAGATGGGCGTGCTTCGGCAGCTTCCAGACGGCGGGGCGGAGGCGACCCAGCGGGTGTCCCAGGTGCTGGTGGCGGCGCGGGACGGCGGTTATCCGGTGTTCTTCACCCGGCATATGTCCCTGCCGGTGAGGCTGATGGGCACCTCGCAGCTGCGGACAGCGATGCGCTGGCAGCAGGCGGATGATCCGGGGGAGGTCGAATCCTGGTTCCTCCGCGACACGCCCGGCTTCCAGATCGTTCCGCAGCTGTCTCCGCGCAGCGAAGAGGCAGTGTTCGACAAGCTCGCCATGTCCGCGTTCGCTGGCACGCCCCTGGAGATGGCGCTGCGCGATCTGGGCATCCAAGCCTTCGCGATCGCGGGCGTCGCCTTGGAAGTCGGAATCGCGCCCACGGTCTGGCATGCCGTCGATCTCGGACTGATCCCGGTGGTCGTGACCGACGCGTGCGGCGGCCGGGACCACACGGCCATGCAGCGCGTGCTTGACGACTTCCGGTTCAGCGGTGACGCCATGCTCACCAATATCGCGACGATCACGCCACTGCTGGCTCCCGACATCCCCGCAAACTGAAGCCGCTCCCTGATCCTGGCTGTGCACATCCGTGTAATCGTTGGCAGCCGGGGGCAGGCGGCGCTACTGATGTGACGGGTATTCGCGAAGGCGGCGAGCTCGTCCCCGTTCTGGGAGACGCAACGCCGCATATCTAACCCGCCGCGCCATGCGGCGCTTGCGCCGCACGGCGTCGATTGCATCATCGACGTGGCTTTGTCGGCGAATGCCGACCTGGACGGCGCGGTCGTCCCTCACTTGCGAGCGTGGGTTGCCGAACCGGTCGCTAGCGCCGACGCCCAAGCCAGCCATTCCGGATGAGACTCGACCCCGAGACCCGCGACCAGGACGGCAGTGAGTGCCGGCACCAGGTAGACCGGCAGCACGATCGCGCCCATGAACACGAGGCCGAACGCCGCCATGGCGGTCACGACGCGGGTCCCGCGAGCTGACCGGGATAGCCTGCTTGAGGGGAGCCATGCGCTAGCCAGCATGGCGACGCTGACGCCGCCGTACAGCGCTGCCCTTGGCCCTATCCCGATGGTCGACGCGCCGTCGGCGGCCAGTATCGCGATGTGCAGGCCAGCGCTTCCGGCTGCGATTCCGGCCACGATCGGCAGGTTGAGGGCCGTGAACCGCGCGATCGGCCGCGGGCCGTCGAGCGCCTTCCGGTCGGCCGCGGTCAGCCACGCCCGCCAGAGCGCCGCGAGCGTTAGCAGCGCCGCGCCCAGAACCACGGCGAGCCGCAGGCTCCACGGTCGTTCGGTCGCAGCACTGATCAGCCGGGCGACCGACTCGCCGAGCACGATAAGCACGAAGATCTGGAACCGGTCGGCGAGGTGCGCCGTGTTGACCGGCACCCGACGCCGCCCGGACGTCATGTCCAAAGCTCCGATGGCGTCGGTGAGGAGCCCGGCCGCCCAGAACGCGTACCGCGCCGACCCGGGGACGCCGAGCGAGCTCAGCCACAGGGCGCCGCCGAGCCCGAAGAAGATCAGGTATCGCGTGTAGAGCGCCCTGGTGGCCGAAAGATGCCGACGGGCTCGCGCGTACAGCACCAGCTGCACGGCCCGGATCCCGGCAAAGCAGACAACAAAGCCTGCCGCATTCCCCGCCAGCGCACGCGGCGCGCTCGCCGCCAGCCCGACGCACATCAAGATCGCGATCAGGAACGCCGCCCGGTGCGCAGTGTCCTCCGATTCATGCCGGTCTGCATAGAAGGTCAGCTGAACCCACAGCCACCAGATCGCCGTGAACAGCAGCGCGAATCGCGCCAGCACGCCCAGCCCGGGATTGTGCTGCAATGTCCCGGCGAGCTGGCCGACGGCGCCCGCGAATACGAGGTCCAGGAACAACTCGAGCCAGCTCGCCCGCCGCTCGTCTCGGTCATGTCCATTCGCGGTCCGAAGCGGCGGCGGGCTAACCCGGACCGTGGCGAACGGGAGGGCAGCGACCTGCGACAGCAATCTGCCAGACCAGGTCAGCTCGCCGCGGGTGGCCGTGGCGGCAGGCATGGGGCTTCCTATCTTGTCAATTGATTAAGGGAACGGGGTCGCATCAGTTCGCCGACGTGGGATGGCGAGCCCTGCGACACCCGTGCACTCGACGCTACGGGCGACGTGTTCCTCGCGAATCCGGCGCGCACACGGACGTTTTCGGGAGCCGATTCCGCGGATTCGCAACCGTATCCGTGGCGTTACGGAGGCCGTAGGACGTTATCGGTCTGATATGCCGGAAAAGTGCCGACTCAGTTCGATCCGGGTACGTACCCCGAGCTTGCGATAGATCGACGCGACGTGCGTCTCGACTGTCCGCACGCTCACGAACATCGCCGCGGCTACTTCCCGGTTCGTGGCGCCTTCGCTGATCAGGTGCGCGACCCGTTCTTCGGTAGCAGTGAGCTCCGTCCCCGACCGGACGGCTGCCACTCGTGGCAGCTCGTGTTCGACCTGCGCCGCCAGTGGACGGTGGCCGCACTCGGTCGCTATCTGCAGGGCGCGATGCAGCGCGCTGCGCGATTCTCTCCTCGCCTTGCGGCGCCGCTCGATCCGGCCGAGCAGGAGCAGGCTGCGGGCGAGTTCTACGCGCAGCGGCGAAGCGCCGTGCGCTACCACCGCCGCGCGCGCCGAGGCGGCGGCGGTATCCAGCTCACCACCGCTGGCCTGTACCAGAGCGTCAATCCGGTGAGCGTCGCCCGCCAGTACCGGACGGCCCAGCGGGCCGCCCATCTCCCGCAGCCAGGACGCGATCTCGCGAGCGTCTTCCAGCCGGCCAATGGCGACGTAGGCCTCAGCGCGCTCTGCGTCGATCCGGTCGCGCAGGCCGGGGTCGCGCCACTCCATCTCATCGGCGCACGCGGCGGCCCGCTCCAGATGGTGCACGGCAACCTCGCGGGCACCGCGCCAGACGCTGGCCCTGCCGCGCACGGCTCCGCCAGGCGAACCTGGTCGCGGCTGTCGCTCGCTCGTCGTCCGGTAGGCACTCGTCGGCAAGGCGGATCGCTTCGTCGAGGTCACCGGCTGCGATCAGCAGCTCGCATCGCGGCTTGACATGCCACGCCTGGTCCGGCCAGTCGTGCCACCGCGCGACCGTGTGCTCTGCTTCGAGCAAGGTAGCCGCCCCGGCGAAGTTCCCCGCCAGTTCCTCGACGATTGCCAGGTAGGACAGGAAGACCGACAACGGATAATCGTCGCCGGAAGCTCTGGCCAGGTCTGCGCACCGGTTCAACGCGGCCCTCGCCGTGTCCAGTTCATCGACGTACGCGGACCAGATGCCGCGATGCAGGTCAGCTGTGTCGTGCAGCCGCACTGCGGGCAGCGCGGCCTCCAGCGTCTCAGCGCGGCCGAGCAGCGTCGCGTCAAGCCCTTCGGCCGCGTACACCTTCGCGACGGCGAGGTTGATCAGCGCCCGTATGGCAGGCCGCGCGTGCGGGTCGGCCCGCTCGGCACAGCTGATTGCCTCGGTAGCCGCAGCCTGCCGACGTCCGGGCATCCCGTAGGAATAATCGGAGGCCAGGGCGAGCACGAGGGCACGCCGACGGGGATCGTCACCGACGTTATCCACCGCTCGCGCGACGATTGCCGTGGCCGCTGCCGAGCCGTGGACCAGGTCGGCCATGTCGAGCAGCAGCGGCAGCGCTCGCTCCAGGTCGGGCGTGGCCAGCTGGTGGATATCGACGGGTTCGAGCTGTCGCAGCGACGGCTCGACCTCGCCAGCCAGGAATAGCAGCTCACCGGCTCGGATCCGGCGGCGTACCAATGCCGCGCCATCCGACGCCGGTGTGAACGCGACTGCCTGACTGGCGAACTGCGCCGCTGCGCCATTGCCCGCTCGGGCGTGCGCTGCGGCGGCGGCCGCGTCCAAGTCCGCGGCGACCGCGGCGTCTGGCTCGGTCCCGGCGGCGACCGCGGCGAAGTGGCCGCGGCGTTCTGGATCAGCCGAGGCGTCCGCGAGCCGCCGGTATAGCTGCGCCCGGCGGCCGGGCGGCAGCGCATCCACCGCGGCCGCAGCGATCAGCGGATGGGCTACCGTCAGCCGGTCCCCGTCGAGCAAGACGCCCGCTAGCACCGGCGGCATCCACGGCAGCCGCCGGATCCTCCAGGTGCGCGAGCAGCGTGAGCGCCTCCGTTAGCCGAACCCGCCCGGCGGCCGCCACTACCGTGAGCGCCTCCGCGGCTGCTGGGCTGAGCGCGCGCGACAGGCGCCCGGGCAGGCTTCGGGCGACCGGTGGCACTGTCGACTCACCGGAGTCCAGGCTCGCCAGGATTGCCCTGGCCCAGAACGGGTTGCCCCGGGACTCCTCAGCGATGAACCGCGCCTGGGCGGCGGTGACGCGATCAGGAAGTAGTGCCGCACCTGAGATATGTCCAGCGGCGCCAGGTCGATGACCGCGCTGTCGGACAGTGCTGTCAGGAGACTGCGCCAACCCTGTGGTGGGGATGGCTCCCCGGCAGTCAGCGGATCGGGTGAGGCGGCTGTGCGTGCCGCGATCAAGAGCGACACTTTGTCCCCCGTCATACGGCGGAATGCGAAGGTCAGCGTTTCCATGCTGGCGTCGTCGAGCCATTGAACGTCGTCGATGGCCAGCAGAACCGGCTGACGTGACGCGCACGCCCGCAGCGTCGCCAGCGCCGCCAGGCCAACAGCATGTGCGGTCGGCGGCTCCGCCCCGGCGGCACGGAGCAGCAGGGCCACCTCTAGCCCTTCCAGCTGCGGAGCCGGGATGCCGGCCGACACCTCCGGTAGTACCCCGGCGAGCAGATCCGACAGCCCGGCAAAGGACATGTCCGTTTCGCTCGCTGAAGGCTCGGTCCGCAACACCAGGTGGCCAGCTTCGCGCGCGGCCGCGACGCCGCTGCGCCACGAGGTGGACTTACCGGCGCCGGCTTCGCCCGTAATGGCAAGCACAGCAGGAGATGTCCGGTCAGGGGCGGTGAACTCGCGCACCCGACCCCACTCGGCCTGGCGCACGATGGCGCGCACGGCAGCCATAGCGACATCTCACCACAGCCGCCGCTTGAGCGGGAGAAGCCGACGCCGAGGCGGCCGCGTTGGATGTGCGACCTCGGCAGGGATGACCCCGTTCCCTGGTCTCCGTGGTCCTACGGATAGGACAGTCGCCGCGGCCGCTGTACCATCCTCCGACAGCTGCAACGCGGATACCGTGTGTCACTGCCCGCGGTCGCCGGCTGCGCCTGACACCCAGCCAGAATGGCTGCCAAACCGAAAAGGGGAAGTGGACAAAACGTTCGAGTTTATGGCGCTGAACAGAGCCCTTTGCGGAATCGAACCGTAGACCTTCTCTTTACCATGGAACTCTCAAGGCCTATCTGGCCAGGTCATTAACGGCATTCCGTGGACTCTAGCTGCAGTTTCTGTGTCCTGCGGGTGCCCTGCAATGGTCCCGGATAGTCCCCCGACGGCGCTTCGATTGGCGCCTGATGGATCGGCGCGCCGAGGCAAGGACTCCATCTGTTTCGAGCGCGCAGGTGCCTGCGGCGACGCTGGCAGGCACCGGAACCGCCCCCGGCCGGCGGCGCGGCGAGGTGCGCCTGGATTGCGCCGGATGCGCCGGCGGCTGCGCCGCCGCGTGTCGGGTGCGACCAAGGCAG
The DNA here is from genome assembly GCA_963730085.1 of uncultured Actinomycetota bacterium. Classification (GTDB taxonomy): domain Bacteria; phylum Actinomycetota; class Actinomycetes; order Streptosporangiales; family Streptosporangiaceae; genus JAJYUU01. The sequence goes on from CAVSQI010000001.1 coordinate 511,230, forward strand.
CGGGCTGCCAGGCCTTTCAGCCAAGCCCATCCGGAAGAGCAAGAACGTACTCGAGCCGATCCTGGCCGTCATCGGCACCGTGAAGCCCCGTGACCTGGACGCCGCCGCGGTGGACACCCGCTCAACACCATTGCCCCGCGACTACAGCACCGCTTGCCCGGATGTTGTGGGTCTGGCGAGCAGCTGGTGGTAGGCGCGGGCGTAAATGGCGGCTGCCGCGGTGGGGGTGAACTGCCGGGCGTAGGCCTGCCCGGGGAGAGGATCGGGGCGCTCGCGGCCAGGACCAAGGTCAGTGCCGCGGCGAGAGCATTAGGGTCCTGCGGCGTGACCAGGATGCCGCGGCCGTCGCCCAGGGTATGCGCGAGGCCGTCGACCGCCGTGCCGACGACCGGGACCCCGAGCCCGAGGGCCAGCACGGCGCTTTGCGACCATGACTCCTCCCGTGAGGGCACGACATGCACGCTGGCGCCGGCGATGTAGCGGGCCGGCTCGAATGACCATCCGGGCAGGTGCACGACGGCGTCCAGCCCGCGGGCGGCGACCAGCTGGGTCAGCAGGCCGCGCATCGGGCCTTCGCCGATCAGGTAAGCCTGCGGCGGCGCGTCCATCACGCCGAGTGCCTCGATGAGCAGATCGGGTGCCTTGTCGCCGCGGAGCCGCCCGGCGAAGGTCAGCCGTGGCCTGGGCAGTCCCGGCAGTGGCCGGGCGGAGCAGGCCGTGCACCGAGGAGCGCCCGTCGCGCAATCGGCTGTCGTCCACGCCGATCCGAGTCGCCCAGGCGCGGGCCGACGGGCCGTGGGCGAAGAACAGGTCGACCCGCCGCGCGGCCTCCCGGGCTTGCGGGGTGTAGTCGGCGCCCGGCCAGGACATCTGGTTGTGCTCGCTGGCTACCAGCGGGACGTCTGGCGGGAGGATCTGTGCGGCGGCCCACCAGGCACCGATCATGTGGCCGTGCACCAGGCTGGCCTGGGCTAGCCGGGGGCGGAGCCAGCCGGAGAACTCAGGCGAGGGCGTCCATTGCAGGCTGCCGGCGGGCATCACGGCGCTGACCCGGTAGGCGTCCGCGGGCAGGCCGTGCCGGGCGGCGAGGTCCAGCCCCGCCGGGGTGGCGTCTCCGGCGAGCAGCGTCGTCGTGATGCCGTGGCGGCGCAGGGCCACCGAGAGCCGCAGGGCGGATAGCTGCGCGCCGCCGGGTTCCAGCGTCCCCAGGACGCGGACAACCCTCACCGGTCCTGCCGTCCCGGCGTGCGGCCCGGCCAGGACTTCCCGGCGCTCACCCAACGCCCCGCGGCCAAGCTGATCGGGCTCGGCCGGAAGCCGAACCGGGTTATATAGCCGCTCATCCACACCAGGATCCTATGGGGACCTACCAGTCCAGAACCGCCGATAACGCAGCGACAATCTTAAGCTCCGGCCGGACGGCGGCTGTGCGATTGGCTGCGCTACCAAATGGGGCCCGGCGCGGCATTGCCTGCCTCGGTCGGGAATGCCGCAGCGGAGGCCCCGGCTGATCCCCGAACACCGGCTCATCTGGCGGCGCTGGGACGACACCCCTAAGTCGGGCACAGCAAACCGGGACGACCTGTTCGTGACGAGCGCGATCCTGGCATCCCGATTCGCATGCGAGGCACGGAGATCTCCTGCCGCGAGATCGAGGCGTGCCTTTGCGTAGGTGGATGCGCGCGTCAGTCGGCCGTCGGCCTGGCTAGTCTCCCGCCTGGTCATGGAGCCGAACTTCCTGGCTTCACTGGTCTGCTTACCGGTCAGCCTGGCGGCATCGGGCCACCTGACGTCGTAGACCCAGCCGAGTGTCTCGGCCAGCCAGATTGTCCTGGCGGCAATGTCGATCTGGCCCTTCAGGACGCCGTGGCGTGCGCAGGTCGGGTCGGCGTGGTGGAGGTTGTGCCAGGACTCGCCGAAGGACAGGATCGCCAGCCAGGAGACGTTCCTGGACTTGTCGCGCACCTCGAACTCCTCCTTGCCGAAGGTGTGGCAGATCGAGTTGATCGACCAGGTGATGTGATGCAGGAACGCGATCCGCACCAGGGTGGCCCAGAAGAACGCCGTCACCGCGCCCTGCCACGACATGGACCACAGTCCGCCGATGAGGGCGGGCGCGAGAAGGGAGACGGCGACCAGTCCGGGGAACCACCGGGAGATCTTGACGACGTCGGAGTCCGCGAGCCAGTCGGGGCAGAACTTCTCCTCCGAGGTAATGTCGCCGTCGAACATCCAGCCGACGTGGGCGTAGACCAGTCCCTTGGCCAGAGCCTTCGCAGTCGTTCCCGAACCGCCACGGCGAGTGCGGGTCGCCGTCCTTGTCGCTGTACTTGTGGTGCCTGCGGTGATCGGCGACCCAGGTGATCACCGGCTTCTCGATGGCCAGGCTCCCGGCGATCGCCAGCGCGATCTTGAACCCGCGCACCGCCTTGAAGGATCCGTGGGTGAAGTAGCGGTGCAGGCCCACGCTGACACCGAGCCCGGAGATGTAGTAGAACGCGATTGCCAGCACGATGTCGTGCCAGCCAAGGCCCCAGCCCCAGGCCAGCGGCACCGCGGCGATCAGCGCGAGCAGCGGGACGGCCACGAACACGCCGACCAGGACGCGGTCGAAGACGCTGGTCCGCTCCGGCATGATCTCCGGCCTGGCCGCAGTTCGTGAGGTGGGTTCGCCGGTTCGTGCCGCCGTCGCGTCAGTAGTTGTCGTCATGCGGTCCTCGCTTGCCGGTCGCGGTACTTCACACGGACATTTGCTCCGCATCGACCAGGGTCCAGGACCAACGCGATTGAACTTACGTAGCCGTAGCTTACGTTACCGTAGGTTCCCGTGCAGGGGCCTGCTCGGCTGGCCCGCCGGCACTAGCGGCCGTGTTGGCCGCGCGCCCGAGACAGGCCCGAGAGCCGCAGCGGAAGCGGCTGCGGGCATCGGGACCGATGGCGACAATGGCATGAATTCTGGGAACGGGGCCGTCAATGACTACGGCGCCTCTGCAGTCATCCACGGACGCGTGAGCGCCGACCAAGAACGAGGCCGCTCCGCCGAGCGGCTCAAGCGGTCGTGGCCGCGGAGGAACATGCCCAGGCCGCAGGAGCCGGAGGGCTTCCAGCGTCTGCTCCTCACCGCACGCAGGTAGTGAGAAACTAGCAATAGATTTCTAGAATTACTGGTAGTCTTTAAATGGAGAGGGGTGGAGCATCTTGACCGAATTCCGGCAGGAGCGAGGCCGAGCACGGCCGCCTGCTCGGCACTCCCGCGCAGCGCCTGGCGACGATCGCGCACGGTGACGGGATCGGCACCACTCGTGTCACTACGCCCTCGCTCGTGCACATACGCAATGCCACGATCAGCGCCGCCGCCAACACGACATCAACTGAGTCCGGAGGCATCTCCGCATGACGACAGTCGCCCGCCCAGGGCTTGACGGGCTGGAGCGTTATAAGTTCGGCTGGGCCGACTCGGACGTGGCGGGCGAGTCCGCGCGCCGGGGCCTGAATGAGGACGTCGTCCGCGATATCTCGGCTAAGAAGAACGAGCCGGAGTGGATGCTGGACCTGCGTCTGAAAGGCCTGAAGCTGTTCGGGCGCAAGCCGATGCCCACCTGGGGCGCGGACCTGACCGGCATCGACTTCGAAAACATCAAGTACTTCGTCCGGTCGACCGAGAAGCAGGCGGCCAGCTGGGACGACCTGCCCGCCGACATCAAGAGCACCTACGACAGGCTCGGCATACCCGAAGCCGAGAGGCAGCGTCTCATCGCCGGCGTCGCGGCGCAGTACGAGTCGGAGGTGGTCTACCACAAGATCCGCGAGGACCTGGAAGAGAAGGGCGTCATCTTCCAGGACACCGACACCGCGCTGCGCGAGCACCCGGAGCTGTTCCAGGAGTACTTCGCCACGATCATCCCGGTCGGCGACAACAAGTTCGCCGCGCTGAACACCGCCGTCTGGTCCGGCGGCAGCTTCATCTACGTGCCGAAGGGCGTCAAGGTAGATATCCCGCTGCAGGCCTACTTCCGGATCAACACCGAGAACATGGGCCAGTTCGAGCGGACCCTGATCATCGTCGACGAAGGCGCCAGCGTGCACTATGTCGAGGGCTGCACCGCGCCGGTCTACTCGTCCGACTCGCTGCACTCCGCCGTGGTCGAGATCATCGTCAAGAAAGACGCGCACTGCCGGTACACGACCATCCAGAACTGGTCGAACAACGTCTACAACCTCGTCACCAAGCGCGCCGTCGCCTACGCGGGCGCAAGCATGGAGTGGGTCGACGGCAATATCGGCTCCAAGGTCACGATGAAATACCCGGCCGTCTACCTGATGGGCGAGCACGCGCGCGGCGAGACCCTGTCGGTCGCGTTCGCCGGCGCCGGCCAGCACCAGGACGCCGGCGGCCAAGATGGTGCACTGCGCGCCCAACACCTCATCCCAGATCATCTCCAAGTCGGTCGCCAGGGGCGGCGGCCGCACCTCCTACCGCGGCCTGGTCCAGGTCCAGGAGGGCGCCGAGCACTCCAAGTCCACCGTGAAGTGCGACGCCCTGCTCATCGACACCGTCAGCCGGTCAGACACCTACCCCTACGTCGACGTGCGCGAGGACGACGTTGAGATGGGCCACGAGGCCAGCGTCTCCAAGATCTCCGAGGACCAGCTCTTCTATCTCATGAGCCGTGGCATGACCGAGGACGAGGCCGCGGGCACCATCGTCCGCGGCTTCGTCGAGCCCATCGCGCGAGAACTGCCGATGGAGTACGCACTCGAGCTCAACCGGCTGATCGAGCTTCAGATGGAAGGAGCGGTCGGCTGAGGAGGTTCCTCCGGAGAGCCGTCGAGACGGTTCCCGTCTCCAGCTTCACGAACGACAGTCGTACGACCCGTTCACTGCGCTGCGCCCACGTCCGCGTCCGCGGACTGAAGGGCGATACGGTGCCCGAGCGCGAACGCAGCCGACAGCCGGTTGGACACTGTCTCGAAACGGGCCCACCTAGCGTCGGCCGCATAACCGGCCGTGCTTGGCATCCAGCGCAGGGTCAACAACCCGGCTGGGTGTCAATGTCCTTTGTGCGGGAGAGTCGAAGAATTCGGTCTCGGAGCGGATCGTAACGGCAACCTTGCCACCGTACTGCTCTACTGTCGAGCCGACCGCTTCTAGCAGCGACACCAGCGCATGCGACTCGATGCTGCGACTGACGGGATGCTGAAAGAGCTGGCGCAGCGCGGTGCGCTGATGATTTTGTCGGGTGCTCCGGTCCGAACGTTGACGATATACATGCACATATCTGCCGCCGCCACGATAGCGCGAGCACCGTGTCAGCCGACATCACGCACTGGGCGAACCGATCGCAGGCTGGCATGCGCACGAACGCGTGCTGGCTTATGTCGGAGCCATCAGGGGACCGCTGGCGTCATGGCAGCGCGGGTTGCGGTCGGGTTTGCCGGGGCTTTGATCGCGGTTACGGTGTGGCCGTTCTTGCCGCCGGCTGTCACCACGTAACCCAGCTCGGCCAGGGCTGAGGTGAGTCTGGCGTCCGGGAGCGTGTAGGCCATCACTGTCAGGCTGCACGGGGACGGAGCGTTCGCCGCTGCTGCGTCAGCGAAGGTGAAGGTCGGGCGAGCGGCGATCCACTTGGCCAGTTCGGGTATTCGGGTTGCCATGCTCACTGCGGCGAACCTTGCGGCCTTGGCGGCCGCTGGGTTGCGTGGGCCTGCGGGCTTGCCGTTCGAGGCTGCGTGCACGGCGCCGGTGGCCGCTGCCGAGAGGCGGGGCGGCTCGCGGCTGGTGGTCGGTGATCCGCCGGACGCCGCGACTGTGGTGTGCGCACGCGGCGGTGCGAGCTGAGCGGCCGGCGCGCTGGAAGTCTGGTCAGCGGATCGGGTTGCGGTGCCGGTCAATGTGCGGCGGTTACCTTTTCGCCGACCGTTTCGATGCACGACCGACGCGCCTTTCTCGATCCGGATGTCTCCGTACAGCAGCGAGGCCTGCCGTGCGGTCCAGGCCGGTGACGGTGCCTCATCCGCTTCCAATCCTTGTAGCTGTCCTGGGCAGGCCGGTCAACGGGCGGCCGCCACCTCGCCGGCCGCAAGGGCGAAGCCAGCCACGAGCGCGGTGAGGGCGTCGCGCCAGATCCGCGTTTCCTCGCCGGGCGTCATCTGCCCGCGCAGTTCGACCGCTGCGAGCCCCTCGCAGAGCGCATGAAACTCGCACGCGGCGTCCCGCACCGAGCGACCGCCGAGCAGGCCGGCCGCCTCGACCCGGGTCACCCTCGCCTGGAGGCCGCCGAAGGCCTCCGCAGCGGCGTTAGCGAAGTCCCTTGCCAGCTCTGGCGAGCCGATCGTCTGCTGTACGCCGATCCTGAACAGGGACGGGTGTCCGATGGCGAAACGCCGGAACACCGCGACCCCAGCGTCGACGAGGTCGGCGGCTGGATCCTCGGTTGCCGGCAGCCCGGCGATCGCGGCGCCGAGCATAGTGAACGCGCGGGCTCCGAGGGCGACCAGCAGGCCGTCCTTAGAGCCGAACAAGCTGTATACCGCGCGCGTGGTGGTTCCAACGCTGTCTGCCAGCCCCCGAACCGACAGGCCCTCCAGGCCATCCACCTCGACGATCTGCTCGGCTGCTTCAAGCAGCGCGGCCGCGGTTCGCTCGTTGTGCTCCCTGGGCCTTCCCACACTTGACACCTTATCGCAACACCGTTACGTTACCAGTATCGTAACGTCGTTTCAAAAAACGAAAGGCACGACATGGAGATCGGCAGAGTGCAGGCAGACGCGCACGGCGAGGCCGTCATCAGGACCCTCGCTGGGCTCGCTGCCGACGACTCCGGCGAGTCCGATGCCCGGCCGCCGCTGGTGCTCCTCCATGGCCTGACCTTCGATCGCAGCTTGTGGCGACCGTCGCTGACAGAGTTGCGGGGTATTGACCCCGGCCGCCGGGTTCTTGCGCTGGACCTTCCCGGTCACGGCGAGTCCCCGGCGATGGCCGTCGTATGACGTCGAAAGCGTCGCTCGCGGCGTCCACCGCGCCGTCGAGGAAGCGCGGCTGCAATCGCCCGTGGTCGTCGGGCACTCCATAGGCGGCGTCATCGCAACCGTCTACGCCGCCCACTACCCGACCCGGGGTGTCATCAACGTCGACCAGCCGCTGCAGGTAGCGCCCTTCGCCGGCCTGGTGCAGTCTCTCGCCGACAAGCTTCGCGGGCCCGCCTTCCCCGCCGTCTGGCAGATGTTCGCGGCCAGCATGCACATCGAGCGGCTGCCCGCCGCTGGGCAGGAGCTTGTGCGGTCAAGTTCCCAGCCGCGGCAGGACCTCGTCCTCGGCTACTGGCGCGAGGTCCTCGACCGGCCCGCCAGCGAGCTCGCCGACCTGGTCGAGGCCACGCTTGCCGCGGTACGCGCCGCCGGAGTGCCGTACCTCCTCGTCGCCGGAGACGACCTGGAGGCCGGCTACCGGAACTGGCTGACCGAGATGCTCCCGCATGCGAAAGTCACGGTGTTCCCAGGAAGCGGGCACTTCCCGCACATCGCTCATCCCGGCCGTTTCGCTGCGTGCCTCGCCGCCGCGGGCAGCTCCGCGGCCCCGCGTGCCTCGCCGCCGCCGGGTTGGACGGAAGCAACGCGGCGATCATCGCTTCGGCGATGAAGGCGCCGTAGCGCCCTGCCGGCCAGCCGCGCTTGACCAGCAGCTATAGAGCTCTGGTGAGCTGTAGGCATACATCACCTCGCCGGCCTGCTCGACGGTGATGTCGTCGCGCAAGTGCCCGGCCGCGGCGAGGAGGTGCGCTAACGGGGCATGCGGCTCAGCCAAGCGGCCTCGATGTCGGACAGCAGCCCCGCCATTTCCCCGGACTCCGGCATCCCGGACCAGGGCCTGGTACCTAGCCCTGGCCGGGTTGTCACGGAACACGCGATCGGGCGGTCAGGCGGGCTGACTGTTAGCTCGTCGGTAGCTCGGCGGTAACTGCCTGAACCCCGGAGGGCCGCGCCACCATCGACGGGCCGCTGGCCTGCCGATGGATTCACCCGACGTTCCCCTGCCATGAGTAGTGCGGGCGAGGCGGTCGGGTCAGCCGGTGACTACCAGGTCATCGCGGACGTTCCTGACCCCGGTGCCCCTCCATGCGGCGTCGATCGCCGCGTCATGCTCGCCCCAGGTTTCGATGTGGCCGGTGACGGTGATCGTGCCATCGCTGGCGCCTACCTGGATGTCGGTGTCACCCGGCAGCAGCCCGTAACGGATCAGGGCTTCTTGCACGAGGTCGATCACGTCGGCGGCCTCGATGTCGCTGTAGATCTCGATGTCGTCGGCGATGCCGCGCACGCCGGCCAGCCCGGCGACGGCCTGCTCGGCCGCATCCCGCTGGAACCTGTTCCCCACCATGCCGGTCAGCCAGACGTTGCCTTCGCTGGCGCTGGCCTCCACGCTGCCCGGCGGCACGCTGACATTCATCGCCAGCGCGTTGTTGGCGTCGGTGGTCAGCAGCACATCGTCCCGGTAGCTGGCGTACGGCACGTCCACCATCAGGTGGTTATGCACCCTGGTGACCCCTTGCACCCGCTTGGCCGCTGCGGCCGCCTGCAGGTACTGCAGGTAGGCGGGCACGGTGCCGTTCAGGGCCACGTCCCCGCTCATGTTCTTCACGCTGATATCCGAGGCGTCGACCAGAGGATCAAACTCCAGCTCCTTCTGCACTGCCTCGCGGATGTCCTTGGCTTTCTGAGCTGCTTGACGTGGGCTTTTGGCTGCCACGGCAGGTCCCCTCCCTGCATTCAGGCTGCTGTTCTCCTCTTCTCTGTTGCTGTCCCTGGGATTTACCCACGGCCATCAGCCGCCAGTCGTAACGCCGACGATTGCCTAGTCGACGTCTTCGGAGTGGCGATCAAGCGCGCGGCCGCAACCCCCGCCAGACCAGGGATTGACAAACAGCACCGGCTGTCGCGGGCGGCCCGCCCGCAGGCCAGCCACGACCCATCAGCTGGCATTCGACCCCTTCTCGCGGCAACGGGGACTGTCGAGATGATCGGATCGGGCTGTCACCCCCCGTGGACAGATCACTAGCGCGTGCTGATAGGAAGATCGTTTCAGGGCCGGGCACACCGACGGCCCGCCACCAGGCCTTCCAGGACCAAGCCATGGTCATCGAGCACGGCGCCAACCCTTCGCCGCGGCGTGCGGGATTGCCAGCCTCCATGGGTAGAACGCCCTCAATGGCTAGCACTGGTGTGAGGCCGCTCTAACCTCGCCCTCGAGTCGCGCGCCGCGGGCTGCCTCTCGGGACTGATCTACATGACTCACCACCCAAAAGCGGACGAGATCGCACGACTCGGCGGAGGCGCGCTTGTTCAGCGGCAGGCCGCCAAGGTTGGTACGCACGTCGATGGCTGTCCGCGGTGCCGCAAGGCCAGGGAGCGCATCGCGGCAGTGAAACGGGCGCTGGCCGCCGCTAGGTACCCGCCGATGCCTGACCTGGTGGGTTCCGAAATCGGGCTCTCCATTGCGATCGAGACGGCCCAGCGCCGTCTTCCGCATTCTGCATCCTGGCACGGGTTCGAGCGGGAGCGAAGCCACGGCGTCGCCCAGCCTGGCGCAGGATTCGTTCAGTTCACGCATCTGGCCTGGGCTTATCACCACAACGAAGAGCTCGCCGCACGTGCTCTCGAATATGCCGAAGACGGCATCGCGGCGGGCCAGTACGTAGACCTGGTTGGACTTGGCAGCACGGAAGAGCTTCATGGACGGTTCAGACGAGTGACCGGGAGCAGTACTGTGCGCCGGGCGCTCGAGTCTGGCCAGGCCGGAATACGCGACGCGGCTGGCTTTTACCAACTTGCTGGAGAGGTTGTGGATGCCGAGGCATCAGTAGCACGCCGGGTCGCTTCGTCGGCAGATGCGCGTGCGGCTGGCCTTAACGGCTATCGCATCGTTGTCGACTGCACGGCCGCTGCTCGGACCCGACAGCAGCGTGACGCAGTTGCCCGCTACGAGCACCTGCTCGACCGGCAAATCATCCAAGAGCCGATAGCCGCTCTGTGCGCATACAACGTGCGTGCTCTTGGTCTCGTTGCAGCTGCCGAGCTGGCGTGCATGCATCCCTGCGCCAGTCCTTGGGCGACGCCATTCCAGCTGTACGCCGAACACGACGCAGCCTTCGGTCTGGCCGGCACGCTCAGCGACGGCTCTGTGCCCTTGTTCTTGACGGCGCTGCGCCGTCTTGGAAAGCCGACCGGATCCGAGCTGGTGATTGACGCGCGCTCGGCCGCGTACATCGGCCGACAGGCTCTCGCCGCCCTGAGCTCGCACGCGCAGGAGATGAACGTGACGGCCGTACTGCGAATGAGCGGACCGCTCGCCGCGAGCATAGAGTTGTCGTACCCGGCTCTGACGATCGCGGGCGCTTTATCCCGAGTGTCTCTAGCAATACCAAGCAAGCAGAAGGTGGCTACCGAGGAAGATCTTGCCCGGCTTGAGCGCTACAGCTCGTCAGGGCTACCAAGCGCTCGCGCCTCGCGCCTGCGGTATGCGACAGAGACTTCGTTGTGACAGCAACGCGGCGTATTGACTGCAACGCCTAGCGAGTGTGTACGTCAGGAATAGAGGTGCCGTGGCAGCCAGTGGCGGACGCGTTGTTCCGCAGAGCCCCGGCACCCTCGGCGACGGGATCGCGAACCACGCCTGGCTGCTGACTTTGACTTTCTCCCGCCGCCCGTTCCCGCCCGCCCGGCCCCCACGTCCCGTGCTGTCGGCGAGCTGCGCGGCTGTGAAGGGCTCGCCGGACTGGACGAGCCAGCCCGACTGAATGTTTGTCCGGCGTCGCCGGTGCAGGCCACCCAGGGTCATGAGCGAGGTTGGCCGGGATGAATCGGGCAGGGCCTGGATCCGCTGCACGTGGGTGATGGTCGCAAAGGTGGAGGGTGTGGTGACCACGAGCCCGGCCTCGGCGTGAGGAAGTCGGTGGATGGGGTTGATCGCGGCCGGGTTGATACCGAGGTAGCGCGGCGTGGCTGGGGTGGCTTCTTGCATCATTGCCAGCAAGGACCTTCTCCCGGTCAGAGCTCGCATCTGCGCATCGCAGATTGCCAATTCGCGCCGCATTGCGCAGGACCATGTGGCCGAACGCTCGAATGGCAGGTGTGGCTTATGGCTGGTTTCCTCTGGCTAGCTGGGCGTCCCGGGATGGCACACTTGTCGGGGCGATGGCGCTGCCCACAATGGCTGGGCGCGCGAATTTCGGGGCCTTCGGCAACGTGGTGTGCTCGACCTGTGCGATGGTGAAGCCCGCTTGCTGGAGGGAGTCGAGCGTCGGGCGGTTGCAGTCACAGCCGACGACGAACCGGTTGATCCCGTTCATGCGATCCTGGAACCGAGCCAGCTCGGGATCGGTGGAACGCACGTGCTCGATGAACAGCAGCTGGCCGCCGGGACGCAGCACCCGGCGCAGCTCCCGCAAAGCCCGCGGCTGGTCGTCCACCCCGCACAGGACGAGCGTCGAGACCGCTACGTCGAAGGTGTCGTCATCGAAGGGCAGATCCTCCGCTGGTGCGCGCAACACCGTGGCTGCCGGCGCCTGCATGCGGGCCTTGCGTTCCAGGCGGTGCAGCATCGGGGTCTCGGGCTCGGTCAGGGTCAGGGATTCGACAGCCGGGCCGTAGAAGCGCAGGTTGGCACCCGTCCCGCCGCCGATCTCGAGCACCCGGCCGCTCGCCCCGGCGAGCACTCCCTCCCGGAAGGCGCGCAACCCGGCCTTCTCGGCCCTAGCAATCTGACGGTCGTACGTCATGGCGAAGAATCTGCTTCGGAGGGTCATGGCTGCCTCATTTCGTCGTGCCAAGAATGCTGATGCAACGAACGTAACCAGGCGCCTTGTACTGGCGCATGAGGCGATTACCCCATCTTCGGGCCTTCAGGAGCTAACGATTTACGTCCCGATCGGGCGCCAGCCGCGAGACCTGCCTATTGGGGTCAGCAGCACAGCTGTCAGGCTGGGCGGAAAGTCTCGCCCAGATGCATGCGGGTAGGCCGGGCTCGCGTGCGGCTTCGGTTGTCTGCTATCGCGGCGGCGTGGCGTTTCGCCGGTGACGACCCTGGATTCCATGAGTGGCTCACCGGCCGACCTCCAGGCTTGGTCATCAGCCAGCGGATTCGAAGGTACCCATCAGGCCGTGCTGGGTGGCGTACAACGTCGCGGCGGCGCGGCTGGATACACCGAGCTTGGCGTAGATGTGCTCGACGTGGTTGGCCGCCGTCTTCGGTGTGACCACGAGCCGTTGGCCAATTTCCCTGTTCGAGTGGCCGCGGGCCAGCAGCCCGAGTACCTCAACCTCGCGTGCGGTAAGCCCGCCGGGCCATGTCCTCCGGGCGGGCGCGCGATTGCCTGCGGCCGCCAGGACAGCGTCGACCGCCTCGCTGTCTAGCCGGCCGGCGACGACCTCGGCCCGCAGGTCGCCTGACGCCTGACCGGGGTCGAGCGGGCCCCGGTGCGGGCGCGGCTCGGTCATCGCATGATACGCGTCCGCCGCGGCCAGCAGCCGGTCCTGCGGCGTCAGCGAGGCCGCTGTCAGTCCCCGCGGGTAACCCGAGCCGTCCAGGCGCTCGTGGTGGCGGGCAGCGATCTCGCGGCTGTGGCCGAGCGCGCTCACGCGGGCCAGCATGCGGTCGGTCAGGTAGGGGTGCAGCCGGACGCGCTCGCACTCGGCTTCAGTGATCGGGCCGGGCTTGTCCCAGATCGCGTTGGAAACCCCGAGCCGGCCCAGGTCGTGGATGAGGGCCGCGCGCCGCAGGGCCCGCACGTCATCCTCGGGGTAGCCAGCGGCGCGCGCCGCCGTGCTGACCAGGTTGGCTACCCCGCGGGAGTGGCCGGCTAGATACGGGCTCTTCAGGTCGACTAGATCGGCCATCGCTTCAAGGACCAGGTCCAAGTCGGCGCCGCTGACCCGGCGCGAGAGCTGCGGCTCGGTATCCAGGACGGCATCCCAGTCCGAAGCCTCGTCCAGGCCGGCCAGCACTGCAGGCGCGTGCGCGCAGAATATGTCCACGACCGTCGGGTCGTACTGGGCACCCCGGTGCTTGCGTGCCATCGTCACCGCCGCCGCGACGCCGCGGCGGCGGCTGAACACCTCGACCGGGCTGGCGAGCTGCACCAGCCGCGCGGGCAGGCAGATCTGCTCCCCGCGCAGATGGTTGGGGTACCCCTTGCCGTCCCATTGCTCGTAGGCCTGTCTGATCGCGACACAGACCGCGTCGCCCAGGCTGATCCGCCCGGCGAACTGCGCGCCCAGCGTGGCGTGTGTCGTCATGAAGGCCGCCATATGCTTCGGCCCGGCCACCGGGAACGCCGCCAGCCGCCTGGCCCGGGCCAGGCCGCTCCCATGCGAGCCGACCCGCCGCAACATGAAGAAGACCATCCGCGCCGTGCTCATATCGAGCATCTCGAACCCGTCGCCCTTGAGGCTGATTTCGTCGCCGAACCACTTCGACTGCTCAGCCGCATCGGCATGGCAGTACACGCTCATCATCAGCCCGAGGTAGTAGGTAGCCTCCAGCTCGCTGTCGCTCGCGCCAGCGAGCCTGGCCAGCCGCAGCGCGACCACCGTCTGCCGCATGCAGTGCGCCATCGGCTGCCCCAGGCCCAAGTCAGCGGCATAGGACAGAGTCGCCACCAGCTCAGCGATCCTGACGCTGCCTTCCTCTGGCTGAACAGCCACAGCGGGAGTCTACGGGGCAAGCACGGCGCAGTAGGCAGCTGAGCGTAGCCAGGATCGCAACGGAGTCAGGTGCCCCAAGCACGTCCGCTCGTAGATTGAGTACCTTCCACAGAAGCATGCATATGTACTGCACGGCGTACTCTTGCGCTGTATTAAGCGGCGACACCGCGTTGAACGATGCCGAACCTGTTGCCTGATGGCGCTCAGCAGACAGGCGCGAGTGCGGGGTGGGCGATGCGAAGGCGATGATTGCGCCGCGACGCCCGCTAGGACGTCAGGCGACCTGTGCGAGCTCGGGCATGTGCTGCGCGCCTGGCGCGGACGACGGCCCTGGCGATGATCGGCGTTCCGATCGCGGATGGAAGCAGCCAGAACGCGAATGTGGGCAGGTGATCCCAGAGCGGTAGGTGGGGGCCATTGTCGACGTAGAACGCGGTGAGCATGGCCACGTAGGACGCGCCCATCCCGGCGATGTGGCCGGTATCCCCGGGCCGGTGGAGCCAGCGGCGCAAGTAGCCGATGGTCGCGGCAGCGAACGCGACGCAGCCGATGATGAACAGGTCGTAGTCCTGCCGCCACCGCATGACTGCCAGGGCTGTCGCGGTGGTGAACACGACGCTGATGGCCGTGTAGTACCAGCGGCCCGTCCGTATGTGCCGTCGGCTGCCCTTGCGCGTCAGCGCGGCGATGGCGCCTGTGACGACCGCGGTGAGCCCGGCGATGACGTGGACGGCCAGGAAGGCCAGGAACAGCGGGGCGGTCGAGCCCACGTGGTCGCCGAGGATGCGGGCCGCTGTCGGCATGTCGCCTCCTTCGCCGGCGGTGCGGTGGACACCTGGCCATAGGTAGTAACGCTACCTATGACTGTTACCTTACGCCGCGGATTGCCTGGTAGGAAGCCCTAGCGTAGCGTTACTACTTATGCGAGCGGAGGAGCTGAAGGGTCATCTCGACGCCCTGCTGCTGGCCACACTGGAAGACGGGCCCAAGCACGGCTACGCGGTGATCGAGGCACTACGGCAGGCGACCGGCGGCCGCCTCGACATGGCGACCGGCACCGTATATCCGGCCCTCCGCCGCCTGGAGACAGCTGGGCTGATTACCGGGTCGTGGTCGGTGGTGGCCGGTCGGCGCCGGCGTGAGTACCGGCTGACCCCGGCCGGAGCTGACGCGCTGGCGGGCAGGCGGTCGGAGTGGCGCGACTTCGCTGCCATGATCGGCGGCGCACTGGACGGCAGGCCATGGCCAAGCCCGGCGTAGTCGACAACTACCTCGCCGTGCTGGCTGCACAGCTGCCCGCGCCCATCGTCGAGGAGCTGGCCGACGGGCTGGACCAGACATGCCAGCACCACCTGGACCAGGGCCTCGAGCCGGATGCGGCATACGACGCAGCGCTCGCCGACTTCGGCGATCCGCACGTCGTGCTGGCCGAGTTCACCCGCCTGAACCCGGCTCGGTACGCCGCCCGCAAGCTGCTAGCCACCGGACCCATTGTCGGCGGATGCTGGGGCATAGCGCTGATCACCAGCCGGGCGTGGTCATGGCCCGTCCCTGCCGCAGCGCGCGTCCTGCTTGGCCTAGCGCTGCTGACGATCATAGGAGCGCTGGTCGCCGCCGCGCTCGGGCGGCGGTACCGCTCTGTGAGCAGGGCTGGAGCCGCCGGGTGCGCAGGCATCGCCGCTGTTGACGCCGCCGCGCTTACCACCGTCCCGCTCGTAATCCCGGCCATGACCCTGCCCGTGCTGCTGGCCATGGCAGCAAGCCTGGCCCGAATCACCATCGCTGCTCGCGCCCTACGCCATGCTCGCGCCGGCTGAGGTCACCCGCCGCAGTGCGACTGACCATCCCAGCGCTCGCGCCGCAGGACTATCGGACGAACGCTTCGCCGTAAGGCACTGACTACGGGGGCGTGTCCTACCGGCTGTGTAAGTGACGTGGCCTGACGATGAGCCGCAGGAAAGGCGGCTCGCGGAAGGACACGCGATGACAGACACTGCAACGGTGGCCCGTAATCCTGGTGATCGGGAACCGGCTCCGCCGGTGGTGATCGGCCCGGAGCTGGCCGACCAGCTGCTGGCCCGGGCTGAGGCGGGCGGCGTGGAGCTGCTTGGCCCCGACGGCCTGCTCTCGCAAGTGACCAAGGCCGTGCTGGAGCGGGCCCTGGCCGAGGAGATGACCGCGCATCTGGGCTATGAGAAACACGACCCGGCCGGCCGCGGCAGCGGGAACAGCCGCAACGGTTCGACGGGCAAGACGCTGCTGACCGATGTCGGCGCGGTCGACCTGGCGGTGCCGCGGGACCGCAACGGCAGCTTCGACCCGAAGATCGTGCGGAAGGGCCAGACCCGGCTGGAAGGCTTCAACGAGCGGATCATCGCGTTGTATGCGCGGGGCATGACGACCCGCGACATCCGGGCGCACCTGCGCGAGATGTATGACGTCGACGTCTCGCCCGACCTGATCAGCCGGGTCACCGACGCCGTGCTGGACGAGCTCGCCGACTGGCAGTCCCGGCCGCTCGATCCGGTCTTCCCGGTGATCTTCATTGACGCGTTAATGGTGAAGATCCGCGACGGTGGTCACCAACCGGGCGGTCTACCTGGCCATCGGGATCGACTGCGACGCCGGGTAGCGGTCACCCCAGGCTGCGGCGAAGTCCTCCAGCGCGGCCGCGGCGGCCTGCTCATCGGGAGCGGCGAAGACGGGCCGCAGGTCCTTGGCCGGCGGCACCCAGTACTTGCCGGAGGCGTACCGCAGCGACGCGCGGATCAGGTGCACCACGACAGCTGCACGACCGCGGCCGGCCTGACCACGCCGATCGCGTAGGCAGGCCGGTGAGCCCGTCGCAGCACACGATGCACACGTGCGTGACGCCCCGGGACCTGATCTCCGACAGGACCGACAGCCGGAACTTCGCCGACTCGCAGGTGGTGGGGCCGACCCACAGGCCAAGGACCTGCTTGGCGCCGTCGCAGTCGATCCCGATGGCCAGGTAGACCGCCCGGTTGGTGACCACACCGTCGCGGATCTTCACCATTAACGCGTCAATGAAGATCACCGGGAAGACCGGATCGAGCGGCCGGGACTGCCAGTCGGCGAGCTCGTCCAGCACGGCGTCGGTGACCGGCTGATCAGGTCGGGCGAGACGTCGACGTCAACATCTCGCGCAGGTGCGCACGGATGTCGCGGGACGTCATGCCCCGGGCATTCAACGCGATGATCCGCTCGTTGAAGCCTTCCAGGCGGGTCTGGACCTATCCGCACGATCTTCGGGTCGAAGCTGCCGTTGCGGTCCCGCGGCACCGCCAGGTCGACTGCGCCGACATCGGTCAGCAGCGTCTTGCCCGTCGAACCGTTGCGGCTGTTCCCGCTGCCGCGGCCGCCCTCAAAGTGCTCTACCTCGCGGTCCGGCACCTCGAGGACTTGCGGAACCGCACCGTCGGAGGCCGCAGCTCCGGCTGGAAGCAGGCACTGCAGGCGTTCACGATCTCCTTCGACGGACGGATCCCAACCCCAGGACGGCCACGTCACTTACACAGCCGGTAGGACACGCCCGACTACGGCTCGCATGGTGGCCATGGCCACGCGAACGATGGCGGGAACGGGGAGCTCTTGGTCCAGGGTCCGGTGAGATGCCCGGGTAATGCGCGAAGGCCGCAAAAGGGCTTTCCATGCCCAAGGACCTGCCGATTGGGGGCGTTCGGCCCTGTGGCGGCGGACTAACGGGCTAGATCCTGGCTAGCGTGGTGAGTTTCTTGCGTTTCCGGCAAGCGCCTACATGGATGGGCCGGTATGCGGCTACCGGCGTGTTGGCCGTAACGGTGGCCGGCCTGGCCGTCGGCGGCGGCCTGCACCTGGCCGATGCTCCCGGTGCAGGCGATACTGCCTGGCTGGCAGTGAGTGCCTGCGGACTCAGTTACGCAGCGTGGGCGATGGCCGACAGCCTGCGCAGGCGGCGCGCCGGGGTGGACGTGATCGCCCTGCTGGCGCTGGCGGGTGCCGTCGCGGTGGGAGAGCTGCTGGCGGCGGCGGTGATCACCGTGATGCTGGCCAGCGGGCGGGCGCTGGAAAGCTGGGCTGCCGGCCGGGCACGCCGTGACCTGACTGGGCTGCTACGGCGGGTGCCAAGGACAGCTCGGCGCTACCGCGACGGCCAGCTGGAGACCGTGCCGCTCGCCGACATCGTTCCCGGCGACGTGATCCTGGTCGCGCACGGCGACCTAGTTCCCGTGGACGGCACGGTGACGGGCGGAAGCGCGGTCCTGGACGAGTCGGCTCTGACGGGCGAACCGGTTCCGGTCGAGCGACCCGATGGTGATGTTCTCCGCAGCGGTGTGATGAACGCCGGCGGCCCGTTCGACCTGCTCGCGACCGCGAAGGCGGATGACAGCACTTATGCAGGGATCGTGCGGCTGGTCTCGGAGGCGGAGCAATCGCAGGCCCCGTTCGTGCGCCTGGCCGACCGCTACGCGGTGTGGTTCCTGCTGGTGGCCCTGGCAGCAGCCGGGATCGCGTGGATGGCTGCGGGCGCGGGCCGGGCCGTGGCCGTCCTGGTGGTGGCGACTCCGTGCCCCCTTATCCTGGCCGCGCCGGTCGCGCTGGTGTCGGGGATGTCGGTCGCTGCCCGGCGCGGCGTGGTGGTGAAGGGAGGCGGAGTACTGGAGCAGCTGTCCAGATGCACCACCCTGCTGCTAGACAAGACCGGGACTCTGACTAGCGGCCACCCCGCCGTCGCCGCGACCGTGGTAGCGGGCGGCTGGCGTGCTGGCGACGTCCTGCGGCTGGCGGCGTCGCTGGATCAGGTGTCCGGTCATGTCCTGGCCGGCGCGGTCCTGACCGCGGCCAGGCAGCAGGGGTGCGTTCTGAGCATGCCGCAGCACGCCGAGGAGGTTGCAGGTCAGGGGATCCGCGGCGTCGTGGACGGCCAGCTGGTGACGGTCGGCAAGGCCGCCTGGTGCGGCATCAACGGGACCGCCGGGATGCCCCGGTGGGTGAAGGCAGCGCGGCGCCGCGCGCGGCTGGACGGGGCGCTGACGGTGTTCGTCGGCGTCGACGGCGAGCCGGCCGGTGTCCTGGTCCTCGACGACCCAGTGCGGGCAGACGCTGCCAGGACTGTCCGCGGGCTGCGGGCCGGCGGCATCGACCGCATCGTCATGGTGACGGGAGACCGAGCCGAGGTCGCCGAGACAGTCGGCGCCATCATCGGCGTCGATGGCGTGCTCGCAGAGCGGACCCCCGGCGAGAAACTGGACGCCGTCCGCGCCGAGCAGGTCCGCGGCCCCGTCGTCATGGTCGGCGACGGCATCAACGACGCTCCGGCGCTGGCCCTGGCCGATGTCGGCGTCGCCATGGGAGCGCGAGGCGCCACCGCCTCCTCGCAGGCAGCCGACGCCGTGCTCACCGTCGACCGCATCGACCGGCTCGGCGAGGTCATGACTGTCGCCCGCAGGACACGGCGTATCGCCCTGCAGAGCGTGCTCGCCGGGATGGCTATGTCCCTGATCGCAATGGGCGCCGCCGCCGCGGGCCTGCTGCCCGCTGTATGGGGCGCGCTGCTGCAGGAAGGCATCGACGTCGCTGTCATCCTTAACGCCCTGCGCGCGCTGCGGCCAGGCGGGCAGGCCAGCCAACTCGGGCCCGCCGACGCCGCGCTGACCCGTCGGTTCCGGGGCGAGCACCAGGTGATCCGGGCGGACATCGAAGAGCTCCGCGCTGTGGCCGACGCCCTCGGCTTGACCACGCCCGACGAGGCGATGGCCAGCGTCCGGCATGCGCAACAGATACTCGGCGGAACAGATCGTGCCACACGAGCAGGCCGAAGAACGCGAACTGTACCCGGCGCTCGCCCGGATGCTCGGCTCGGCGGAGGCGACCGCCACGATGAGCCGCGGCCACGCGGAAATCACCCGCCAGGCCAGGCGCTTCGGCCAGCTCATCGATGACATCGGCGCCGGCTCGCCCGACGACGCAGATATCGCCGACTTGCGCGCCTTGCTTTATGGGCTGCACGCCGTCCTGCGGCTGCACACCGCCCAGGAAGACGAGAACTACCTGTCCCTGGCCGGTGACACCCGCGACGGCGATCAGCGAGCCGGGGCGCTGGCCGGCCGGACTGCCTGACTACTCGCGTGGTCGCTGTCTCCGGCGGCCACCTTGCTGCAAACAGCTAGGACGGGCTGCCGACTGCAAGGATCTCGATGATCATCAGGTAGCGCCCCGGCAACGGGCAGGCAGCAGCGTGAGCCCCACCGCGACGGCCTGCAGCAGTGCGAGGCTGGCACAGCCGCGCCAACTCGCCTCGCTCGGCGCAGGTCGGCTCACCGAGCTATTCGCGGTGGTTCACCAAAGGAACTGATCAGCTACCGCACACGTGCCTCCGCTGTCGCTGTCCGCCGACTGATCGCGTTCTCGGTCGCAGCCAAGCCGACGTCGACCACCAGGAAGCCCTGCGGCGCTCACGAAACGCCGGATCCTGCCTGTTGCCCGCTCGGCATGGTTAAGAATCTGTCCGGTTCTCATTCAGATCTGGATAAGAACGTTCGCTGCGGAATCGTGCGGCGGAATCGACCTTACGGTTATGAGGACAGCATGCCGGTGTGGTCATAAGCGAGAGGTCTGGTCAGTGACTGCTCAGCACGCACCCGAGTTGCTTCAGCCCGAGGACAGCCCGGCCCGGGTGCTGATAGTCGAGGACGATCAGGCGATCTTGGCTCAGATGGTGCGCGGGCTGACCCTGGCCGGCTACGTGACAAATGCGGTATCCACCGGACGCGACGCACTGCGCGCGGAGCTCGCCGACGTGGTGGTGCTGGACCTCGGTCTCCCGGACATGGACGGCATCGAGGTATGTAGTCAGCTGCGGGCCGCGTCCCGGGCCGCCATCATCGTGGTGACCGCCCGCGACGAGGAGCCTGACCGGGTGCTCGCGCTAGACCGCGGCGCAGACGACTACATGGTAAAGCCGTTCGGGCGCGCGGAGCTGTTGGCCAGGATACGGGCGGTGCTGCGCCGGATACGGGCGCCGGAAGGCGAGCTGCTGCTGCGGCACGGTGATCTTGAGGTGGACGTCAGGACGTGCAGGGTCACGCTGGCCGGCCGGGAGATAGAGGTGACGCGCAAGGAGTTCGACATCCTGGCCTGCCTAATGGCCGATCCCGGCCGGGTGATGAGCCGCGAGCAGATCCTTGAGCACGCATGGGACGCGCACTGGTACGGACCGATGAAGGTTCTCGATGTGCACATGGCCGCCCTGCGCCGGAAACTAGCCGTTCCCGGCCTGATCGAGACCGTCTATGGGCGCGGCTTCCGGCTCGCTGACCGCTGATGAGGAAGCGCATCCTGATCGCTCTGCTAGGGCTGACGGTAGCGATCCTGGTCGGCGCGGTGATCCCGCTCGGTTACTTGGCCTCAGCTCACGACTACGCCACCTTCCTCGATGAGGCCAGGTCGAGGGTGAGGGCGGCTACCGCTGCGGCGGAGGAACTGCTGGCGGACAAGGTGGCAGGCACGGAACTGAGCCGCGACCTGGCGACAGCCGCGCGTCAGGGCGACAGCATCGTGGTCATGTCGGTCAGCGGCAACATCATCAGGAAGACTGGCCCCAGTTTCGTGGTGCCGGCGGGCATGCTCAGCCGAGCCAGGTCGACAGGTGACCTGGTCACGGATGTCAGTAACGATCAGGTGCTTGTCGTGGCCCCTGTTAACAGTAACGGCGAGATTGTGGGCTTGACTGCCCTCAGGCGGCCGACGCAGCAGCTGGAGTTCAGCCTGCGGGCATTCTGGCTGACGCTGGCGCTGATCGCCGTTGCTGCCCTGACGGCCGCGATCATCATTGGCCTCGGCCTGTCCAGATGGGCGGCCAAGCCACTGGCCCGGTTGGGTGCCACAGCGCGCAGCTTCGGCGAAGGTGACCTGGGTGCTCGCGCGCCTGCAGACGGCCCCGCGGAGGTCCGAGATCTCGCGGAGACCTTTAATGCGATGGCCGGTCGACTGGAAACCCTGATCCACGGGCACAGGGTCATGCTCGCTGACGTGTCACACCAGCTCCGTACCCCGCTTGCTGCGCTGCGGCTGCAGCTTGAGGCGCTCGCCGCCGAGGCCGGTGACGGTTCCGCGGAATTCTCCCCCTCGCTGAGCGAGGTTGCCAGGCTCGGCCGGATGGTCGACGGTCTCCGCGCCGTCGCGAGGGCAGAGAACGCAACGCCGGACATCGTCCTGGTATCCGTATCTGAGGTCGTTGCCGAGCGGGCGGCTGCCTGGAGTCCGGTAGCGGATGAGCAGGGAATCACGCTGAGGGCCGACATCCCGCTCCCGGCCCGGGTGGGTCTGGGTGAAGGGTATCTCGAGCAGATCCTGGACAACCTGATTGCCAATGCGATCGAAGCCACCGCCGCGAGTGGGCGGATCACGGTGACTGCCGCGCCGACCGCCCGCGGGGCGCGTGTCATCGTCGCTGATAACGGGCCTGGTATGAGCGAGGCCGCCATGGACAGGGCCTTCCTCCGCTTTGCCAGTACGAGCCCGCGCGGCTCAGGTCTTGGCCTGGCCATCGTGTACCGGCTCGCCGCGGTCGGCGGTGGTGGCGCCGAACTGAGCCAGACGCCTGGCGGAGGCCTCACCGTGACCGTCCACCTCTGCGGGCCCTCCGGGGATGCCAGTGAGAAGGCACGCGCGGGCATGGCAAGCAGAGCTCACTGAACGATTCGTCGCGCTAACCCAGCGCGAGGCGCTGTCGGCTCAAGCCGGTCAGCATGATGGCTAGGCCGAGAACACTGACGTGGCGGGGCGTCAGATCAGACGGGCCGACAGAGGTGATCTGCCCAGTTTCCGGTATGCCATTCTTGCGCGGCTAATCGGCAGTCATGTGGCCTGCGACCGAGCGGAATTCAGAACCGACGAGAATCTCGTTCAGAGATAGTTAAGACCGCCTTCTTCGCGAAGAGTTCGTTAAGACTTTGGCAATGCTCCAAGGATGTTGCTACCGGGTCTGACAGACGCAGGGCAGGAAGAGGACGCGCTGAGCGACGCGGCAGGTACGAAGGCGGCGGTATGCCGGAGCCGAATCGTGGCGAGAGCGGCCATCGACTTTTCCGAGCATTACTTGCTCGGAAACGGGTCTGTCCTGGCGCGATGTGGCGGACGAGCGTGGAGCCCAGCATGGCGGGCTGGTCAGCGCGGACGAGCCGTCGCCGTGCCGGCGAACCAGGTAAGTGCTCCTTCCAGGGATTCGATCCGGCCTCCACTGGTCCCTGATTGTCGGTTTCTGGCCTTCGTACAGTGATGGGAATGCCTATGCGCGGTGATGGCAGTTGAGTCAGCGTCCTGGCCCTGGGCAGCGGGACTACTGGCACAGGACAGGCCTGGCCGCCGATGCCGGCCGAGGGTTCGAGGATTCGGAGTCTTGGCCACCGCGTTGGCAAGAGCCCCGCAGCAGGACGGATAGGGCGTCCGCCGTGTCGCCTCAAGCGCAAACGCCGCAGCGCCCCGCGCATGATCGCGGCGCGCACCGCGCACACGCTACCGACTGGCCGCGGGGCCACCGCACGTCGCCGCGACTGAAGCCGGCCCGTTGGCCTGCCACGTTCTTGGAGCGCCGGCCGCGCCGTCGCGACAGGCGGCGGCAATTGCGGGCTGCCCGCCGGACCGTCGCCGGCCGGCACCCATTCAGCGCCGGGGCGCTGGCGATCGTGCTGCTGCTCACTCCGGTGTGGATCTCGCTAGGATCGGCGCTCGGCAACCCCGGCATGGGCTCGTCCGCCGGGGCGCGCGCTGCCGAGTGGTTCCGCACTCATGGCGGCAGTTCCATAGTTAACTGGACGGAGAACCAGTGGTACTCCCACCATCCGCCCCCCGTCGGCGGCACGCCGCCGAAGTCCTCGATCCCTGACCTGGGCACAGGCCGGCAGCGGAGCGGCCGCGCCCCTGGCGCGATTGCCCGCCTTCCTGCCCCGGCGCGCCTGACCTCGCCGACGGGTAGTTGGCTGCCCGGCGAGGGAGTCTGGCACCCGGTGGGTCGGCGGGTCGGCGGCGACCCGGCGGTGTACGAGACCTGGGTACGGCCGGACGCGGTCCACACCAGCCTGGTTGTCGGCGTGGCCTGGATGGATACCCGGCTGCTGCGGGCGACCCTCTACGCGGGCAGCACCATTCCCGGCGGCGGCCCGTACCGGCATACCGCGCCCGTCTCGCCGAGCGCCGCGAAGAGTCTCGTGGCAGCCTTCAACGCCGGCTTCCTGATGGATAACGCGCAGGGCGGCTACTACACCGACGGCAAGACGCTCATCCCGCTGCGCACCGGGGCCGCCTCATTCGTGGTCTACCGCAACGGGACCGCGAATATCGCCAAGTGGGGCCGGGATACGACCATGACCCCGGATGTAGTAGCGGTCCGGCAGAACCTCGACCTGCTCGTCGACCACGGGAAGCCGGTGCCTGGGCTCAACCCCAACGACACGACCCAATGGGGCTCAACCCTCGGCAACGCCGTCTACGTATGGAGATCCGGCGTGGGAATCACCGCGGACGGCGCCGTAGTCTACGTCGGCGGCCCTGGCCTGAACATCACCACCCTCGCCGAGATCCTAGCCCGGGCGGGCGCGGTCCGGGCCATGGAACTCGACATCAACACGGACTGGGTGAACTTTGCCACATACGATCCGCGGCCGGTAAACGGCGCGGCCACCGCGGCCAACGGGACCGACTTGCTGCCTGGCATGTTCGGCACGCCGGCCAGGTATTTCCAATCCTGGTGGTCCCGTGACTTCATCACCATGTCCGGCAGGGCCGGCGCGTCCAGCGCGGGCCGGGTAGCAGGCTGACCGGTGCCGCCAGCCAGCAGCAGGAGGCCGCTACTCCCTGAAGGCTGGCGCTGGCCCGGCTGAGCGGCTCGCCCACTTGAGACTCACCCACCCTGAGAGAGGTATCCCTGACCGAGGCCGGGCGATCGGGTCTGAAGTCCTCACCCGGATCCCGGAAGCGACTGCCTCGGGCGCGACGGAGCGCGGTGACGCTCATGCAGTCCAGGCTGCGCAGGGCGGGCACGACACCGCCAGGGGATTGTCCCTAGCGCAGCCGGTCTGAGAGCCGCAACGCCAGCAGCGGGCAGATCCGGACAGCTGCCTCCGCCTCGGCCAGTAGGCCATGCGGGACCGGGCTGGGCTTGACGATCGGGAACCCCCAGTCATCGAGGGATATGAGTTCGGGCGCGATCTCGGCGCACAGGCCGCGGCCGTCGCAGGCGATGGGATTGACGTGCAGGACGCGCTCGCCAGTCACGAAGCGCTCCGTCGAGGTACAGGCAGCACCGGGTCCAGGTCTGTGGCGCTGCACCAGCCCTGTGCGTGCAGGTCAAGCTCGGGCGCGAACACGTCCAGCCCGCTGCGGATCAGACGCACTGCACCGTCGGGATGACGGCATGCACCCCGGCCGGCAACCTGGCCGAGCCAGCGGCGCAGCAGCGGCACGCTGGCGCCCTGTCCGGCCGCAGCCCGCCCCAGTTCACGCGCGATCGAATCCAGGCCGAACATACACGGCCCGCACTGGCCGGCCGACTCGTCGGCCAGGTAGCGTGCGACGCGGGCTGTCTCCGCAAGGCCGCATGCGCCGCCTGGCAGAGCCGCGATCAAGCCGGCGGCCGGTGCCGCGCCGACGGCGGCCAGGCCCGCAGCGGAGAACGGCAGGTGCGCTGCGTCCGGCCACGGCACCCAGGTCCCGAAGTAGCCGCCGATCAGCAGCGCGCGCAGCGGCCGATCTGGACCACCTGCCGCCGCCAGCACGTCGTCCACCGGTATGCCGATCTCGATCTCGCGGACGCCAGGCTCGCGAACCGCGCCGATGACGGTGATCAGCATCGAGCCTGGCTCGGCGACGGTGCCGAGCTCGCGGAACCAGCGCGCCCCGTAGCGCGCGATGAGTGCCACATGCGCCAGCGTCTCTGCGTTCTGAACAAGCGTGGGCCTGCCGTGCAGACCATGCTGTGCAAGTCGCGGCGGGACCTGGGTCGGCACGGGCGGACCGCCGGCCAGCCAGTTCACGACAGCGCTCGCCTCGCCTGCCACGAACCCGTCGGCAGCTTCGACCACTCGGATGTCCACATCGTCCCGACGCGCGAAGATCGCATCCTCGATGGTGTCCGCGACCGCCCGATGCGCCGCGACGATCACCTCGCAGGCTCCGGCCAGGTGCGCGGCTATGATCGCCCCGTCGAGGACCAGGTGCGGCTCGGTCGCCAGGAGCACCTTGTCCTTGGCGCTGGCCGGCTCGCCCTCGGTGCCGTTGACGACCACGACCGGGCGGCCCGCCGCGGCCGCGACCGCCGCGAGCTTGCGCGCTGTCGGGAACGCCGCGCCACCGCGGCCGGTGAGGCCGGCCTTGCTCGATCTCGGCCATCATCGCGCGCGGGATCCGCAGGCTGCCGTGCCGAGCTAGGTGCCGGGCCAGGCTGGCCGGCTGCCCGTCCAGGGATAGCGGCAGCAGCCGCGGCAGTCCGTCGTGGGTCGTGCCGATTCCCCGCGCGCGTTCACCGTATGTCGAGTTTCTCGGGTGCGCTCATCGGTGCGTCGTCCTCTCGGTGGCTGTCAGCTCGCGCGACGCTGGCGGCACGTCCGGGTCGCGGCGGTTGAGCAGCCGCGCGATGACGGCAGTCGCGACCATCCCGGCCGACGCGCATTCGGCGAGCGCGACCCACCAGATATGCAGATCGTTACCGGCTGTCAGTGAGTGGACGAACGCGACCGGCCACGCCAGGTAAGCCAGCCAGTGGACGGCCCGCCACGCACGGAAGCTGAGCCGGGTGCGGATCAGGCTCGTCAGCAGGACCGCGCCGCCGAGGTCGACCGCCAGCGTGCCGAAGCCGATCGCCAGCGTCCGGTAATGGGACAGGAACGGCAGCGCGGTCGATGCCCAGCCGATGCTGACAAACGGATCCAGGATCGCGGTCACGACGTGCAGCACGAGCAGCAGCACGGCGAACAGCGACAGCGTGCGGTGCAGCTCGCGCGACAGCGAACCTGGGCAGCCAGCGCGGCGCCGAACCCAGCCGGGTCGCCACGCCGAGCACGAAGACGACGCTGAAGAGCACGAGGAGCGCGATGCCGCTGCCACGCGACAGGAACCACAGGTACTGGCTGCCGGCCGCGCCGGCCGCGAGCGCGCTCATCGTTGCGCCTGCGCAGCTGGCAGCCGCAGCCAGCCGTGATCCGGCGGCGTGAGCTGGCCGCCGTCGGCGGCTGGCCAGCCGCCGACGCGGACGACAGTGCCGTCACGGCCCACCAGCCGAGCGGGGATGCCCTGCGCGGCCAGCCACTGTGGCGCGGAGTCCCCGCGGATGATGGCGGCTGTCGAGGCGGCGTTGGCGTCGGCGCAGGTCGCCGCGGCCACGCTTACAGTGCGCCACGGGCCAGCCGCCGGGAGCCCGGTCCGCGGATCGAGGATGTGGTGGAACGTGCGGCCGGATCGCCGCCACTGCCGGCATGCTGTGGACGACGTGGCCAGGCCGCCGCTGGTCAGCCGCACCACCTGGGTAGCCGGCCCGGGCTCCGACTGGCGGTGGTCGTCGGCGACGAGGACCGGCCAGCCGCCGCGAGGGCTGTCGCCGGCTGCAGCTACGTCACCGCCCAGGCTGACCACGACGCCGCCTGAGCCGCTGGCCGCGAGCGCCGCGGTGGCAGACCAGTCGGCGCCGAGGCCCTTAGCCGTCGCGCCAAGGTCGAGCAGCACGCCTTCGGGCACCTGCACGCGCAGGCCGTCCAGCCGCACCGACTGCCAGGTCGCCGGCGGCAGCACCGGAGTGACAGCTTCCGCTCCGGCCCGGCTCTGCAGCTCGACGAAGTCGCGGTCGTAGCCGAGCGCGATCAGGGAGGCGCCGATGGCCGGGTCGACCAGGCCGCCGGACCACCGCGCGGCGGCCAGCGCAACACCGATGGCCTCGGCGAGCGCGGCGCTGATGTCTGACCGGCGCGCCGTGCTGTGCGTGGACGAAGGAGATTCCGGAGTCGGACCGGAATCTGCTCGCGGCCATGGTCGAGCCGGTCCAGCTCGCGGTCGACGGCGCCGACTGCGGCGCGCAGCGCGCTGGGCGGCCAGACCGCCAGCCGGGCCGTCGTGCCGAGTGCGTCGCGTTCCGCCACTGGCCATCGGGCCAGAAGCCATGACCTGCCAGCGCGGGCCGCCGAGCACTTCGGCCGGGCTCGCCATTAGTTATCCCGCCAGTGCACCGCGCTGCCGGATCCTGCCGACCCGCCGGCCGCTCCGCCAACGGTGCCAACCGCCACGCCTGATCCGCCGGAGGTGACGACCGGGTGGGTCACGCTCGGCTTCTGGCCCGGTCGTGCCGGTGCCGGTCCCGGATGCCGTGCCGGTGGCTGACGTGCCACTCGTCGTGCCGGCCGGCATCGCGGCGTGCGCGAAGTAACCGGCGCTCGCCGCGACGCCCGCGACAAGCGCAGCCGCCGTCCAGCTTGAGATTCGCCGGGTCTGCCGCACGCCAGTGTCCCGTCGCTCGACGGCGCGCCGGCGGGTGGCGCTGCCCGCGGCCCAGTCGTCCTCGGCCGGCGGGTCCAGCCGCCGGCGGCCTCTTGCGTCGTAGTCCTGCATCGTCTCGTCCTCTCGTGGCTGTCCTGCTCTGCCACGATGCGACAAGCGTCATGAGAGGACCGTGTAGGCGACATGTGAGCGGCTCACATACTCCTCACACGCCTTCGACATCTGACGCTGCGTAGCCTCGTGGTATGCGCGTGCTGGTAGTCGAGGACGAGGCCAGGATGGCCCGGCTGCTGAAGCGCGGCCTCGAAGAGGAGGGCCATGCGGTCGACGTCGCAGCTGGATGGGCCGGACGGGCTCTGGATGGCGACCGAGAACGGCTACGCGGCGATCGTCCTGGATCTGATGCTGCCCGGCTTCGACGGCGTCGAGCTGTGTCGCCGGCTCCGGGCCGAGGGCATCTGGGTACCGGTCCTCATGCTGACGGCCAGGGACGCGGTCGGCGACCGGGTCCGCGGGCTGGACGCCGGCGCCGACGACTACCTGGTCAAGCCGTTCAGCCTGCTCGAACTCGCGGCCCGACTGCGTGCGCTCGCGCGCCGGGATGACCGCGCCAGGCCCGCGGTCCTGGCGGTTGGCGACCTGAGCCTGGACCCGGCGACGAAGCAGGCCTGGCGCGGCGCGACCGAGCTCCAGCTCTCACCGAAGGAGTTTTCGCTGCTCGAGCTCTTCCTGCGGCACGCGGGCAGCGTGCTGACCCGATCGCAGATCATCGAGTCGGTGTGGGATTTCGCTTACGACGCCGGGTCGAATGTGGTCGACCAGTACGTCGCGTACCTGCGTCGCAAGGTCGACATGCCGTTCGGCCGGCACGACATCGAGACGGTCCGCGGGATGGGCTACCGGCTGCGCCAGGCCGAGCGGGTCTGAGGCCAGAGTGTCGATCCGCCTCCGGGTAGCGGCCGTATTCACGCTAGCCCTCGCGGTCGCGTTTGCTCTGGGCAGCTGGCTGCTGGCCAGTCAGCTGCGCAGCCGTGGTGCTGCGGTCGGTCGACGCCGGACTGACGGCCCAGCTCACGACGGCCAGCCGGCTGGCGCCGTCGGCGGCGCCCTCGGCTCGCCCAGCGGCGCTGCCCGCATTGGTGCCGGGCGACTACATACTCCAGCTCATCGACCCAGCCGGGCATGTCCGTGCCGCCGGGCCGGAGGACGCCGGGATGCCGCTGCTGACGCCGTCGCAGCAGCAAGCCGCCCGGCACGGGCCGGATCACGGTGACGACGACCATCGACGGCGATGCCGAGCGCGTGATGGCGGAGCCCGTCCGGGCGCGGCCCGGCTGGATCGCCGTCGCCGGCGCCTCGCTGGAAGCCGCTGACGGCACTGTCTCGGCGCTCGTCACCAGGCTGGCGATCGGCGGCTCCATCTTCGTCCTCATCTGCGGCGGCGGCGCTTACCTGCTGGCGCGCGCAGCGCTGGCGCCGGCCGAGCGCCTGCGACGCGAGGCCGCCGCGCTCTCCGAGCAGGACCCGGCCGCGCGGCTGCCCGTCCCGAGGACCCGAGATGAGATCGCGGCGCTCGCGGGCACCATGAACGACCTGCTCGCACGCCTGCACGGCGCGCTCGCACGGCAGCGTTCCTTCGTCGCGGACGCCAGTCATGAGCTGCGTACCCCGTTCGCTGTGCTCAGCGGCGAGCTCGAGCTCGCCGCCCGGCCCGGCCGCACCCGCGCGGAGCTAGCTGACGCTGTCGCCAGCGCAGCGGACGAGGCCGCGCGCCTGTCGCGCATCACCGACGACCTGCTCACCCTGGCCAGCAGCGACGAGCGGCAGCTTACGATCAGGGCTGAGCCGACAGACCTGGCCAGGCTGCTGGCCCGCAGTGCCGACCAGGCCGCCCGCCGGGCCGCGGACGCAACGTGACGTTCCAGATCAGCGCCATGCCCGGTGTCATGGCGCTCGTCGACCCCGACCGCATCCGGCAGGCCGTCGACAATCTCATCGACAACGCCCTCAGGTTCGCGCCGCCCGGCAGCCAGATCGAGATCTCCGCGGCAGCCAGCGGTCGAGACGTCACCATCGACTGTCGCTGACTCGGGGCCCGGATTCCCCGTCGACTTCCTGCCCTACGCGTTCGAGCGGTTCCAGCGGCCAGACGGCGGACGGGCTCGCGCGCGATGGCGGAGCCGGGCTCGGCCTCGCGATCGTCGAGGCAATCGCCCGCGCGCACGGCGGCACAGCGACTGCCAGCAACCGGCCAGCAGGCGGCGCCGTGGTGCAACTGCGGCTGCCCGGTGCGCACCTGCCCTGAGCACTGCCGGACAAGGACTATGGGATTGCAGCAATAACGCGAGTACGGCGTCAGATCCCAGCCAGCAGGTACAGGGGAGATCGTCCATGTCCGACGCCAACAGCGCCCAAGAAGCCACAGTGGAGGCTGCTCTCGCCGGCCTCAGCCTTGAGGCGAACCTCGCGCAGCTTCAGTTTCCGTCGACGACAATCTGGGTGAGGCTGCGCCCTGCGTGATGCCGTGCTCGTCGCGCGCGACTCGCCAGAGGTTGCCCGTGAGCAGCAGCACGTGGGCGGGGCCTGATTCCGATCAGATGCTTCCACAATGCTGGGGGGCAAGGCTGAGGCTCGGAGCAGATGCTTCCTGAAGGTTCGGGGGCAAGGCTGACCCTCGAAGCATGCTGGGGACCCACTCAGGCGGCAGATACCCGGCGCTCAGAAATTCGTCGTCGGTGTGACGACCCATCCGGCACAGGACTATGAAATCTGTGCTGCTAAAGCCCTCGCTGTAGGGCGTTACGTCCCGTACTGGCTCAGTCTTGATAGTGATGGCGACTCCGCCAAGCGCTGTGATCGGCTCATGGCAGACGTCGCACAGTACCGGCTTGCTACTCATGGCCTCTCCCCGTACTGGCTGCGAGTGCATTGTCTTCACTTCCAATCTCGCTACCCAGTAACGCGCGCCACAGCAGTCAAACGTAGTCACTCCCGATGACCTTCGCCTCGGCCGTATCGTGAATTAGCACACCTCGTTGGGGCAAAGCTGCAGCGTCGGTCGGCGGACTTCCTGGCCCACGGAAGGACGGCGTGCCTGGGCCGGGAAATCCTGCGGCTGCGCACCCGGGCCAGGCGCGTACTGCTGAGCACTCGCCGCTAGTCCCAGCGGCGCGGCCGGATACCGTGGCCGGATGCTCGGCCCTGGCTGGACGGAGATCGTCGCGCTGATTGCCGCGTTTGCCATCTCGGTACTGGCCACGCCTGCGGGGATCTCCGGTGCCGTGCTGCTGCTGCCTTTTCAGGTCAGCGTCCTCGGCACGCCCAGCCCGGCCGTCACCCCGACCAACCTGCTCTACAACGTGGTCGCCACTCCCGGAGCGCTCTACCGCTACTGGAGGCAGGGCCAGACCGGCGGCCGTCTCGCCCTGGTACTCATCTCCGGCACCCTGCCTGGCGTGATCGGCGGATCAGTCATCCGGGTGGAACTGCTGCCGGGGCCGCGGGTCTTCGACTTGGTCGTGGGAGCTGTGCTGGTGCCGCTCGGCTTCTGGCTAGCACTGACCAAGCCCACACCTGCGAATGCGTCCCTAAGCCCCGGCTGGGTCATGCCGTCGGCTTTCCTCATCTGCCTGGCTGCGGCGGTGGGCCGCGCCGGGTGAAGGCCGCCGCCACCGCCGATTGATGCGGACCACTGACTGGTACCGGCAAGCTGGCCCGCGTAAGCTGTTGGCGGCAGTCACGCCTGCCTGATCCGAGCTACTCTCAGCCCGGCGCTGGAGTAGTGCTCGAGGACAAGAGCGGCGCAGCCCTCGCGTGGTCTGGCTCTCTTTGCATCGTGATCTCTCGTGCGGTGGCCAGGCGCCGGGACAGGGCCACCGGGTTTGAGGACACGATGTCGCATGACAAGATCAGCGCAGCCGCTCGAAAGCGCATGGCAGAGACCGGTGAGCCTTACGCCGCTGCCCGCCGCGCGGTCATCAGGGAGCACCAGGAGGCCGCGGGCAAGAACGCGGCGCCGGGCACACAGTGGTTCGCGATTAGCTACAGCGATGCGCTGACAAGCAGACTCACCGCCGCGCTGGGCATCCTTTTCGGCGGGAGTCCAGCGCGATCGGGCGTGGAAGTTGGCCCCGACGAGATCCTGGTCCGGATGGACGACTACAAGCTGAGCGTCCCGCGCAGTTCCGTCCGGTCGGTGGGCCGGTCCCAGGCCCGGCTCGGGGGAACGACCGGTGTGCACCATGCCAGGCGAGGGCAGTTGTGGGTGAACGGCTCCGCAGATGGCCTGGTGGAACTCGCTCTCGACCCTCCTCGCTACACCGGCCGCACGCTCAACACCATGTTCTTGAACCAGAAGGTGACTTCAATCATCGTGAGCCTGGTCGACCCCGACGGCTTCATCGCCGCGGTAGAAGGTGACGCGCACGCAACGGGTCCAGGAGTCGGCGTAGCTGATCGCGCTGGCAATGGCCCTGAGGGGGCGCCCTGAGTCCCGGGCCGCGAGCTGCGACCGAAAGGACGACGGCCCCGGGCAGCCGGGCTGCGTGACGGGTGAAGCCTGACCGATCC
Source organism: uncultured Actinomycetota bacterium (assembly GCA_963730085.1). Classification (GTDB taxonomy): domain Bacteria; phylum Actinomycetota; class Actinomycetes; order Streptosporangiales; family Streptosporangiaceae; genus JAJYUU01. The sequence continues at coordinate 543,978 of CAVSQI010000001.1, forward strand.
AACGCGATGCTATGGCGTGGAGCCGACGCGCCGACCGCGCCTCCCAAGGCAGCGACCGAGCTCCAGGCGTCGACTGCGGCGGGTGGCACGAAGGATGCGAGCGCGGCAGCTGGAGAGCGGGTCGGTGTCGCCGCCAGTGATGTGGTGCGGGTGTCAGTGTCGACATCCTGACTGGCCGGACTGCCTGCGTCGGCATATCAGGCGGTGATCGATCCCAGCTTCGGCGGCACGGAACGGGGACCGACTAGGTCAGCGTCGACAACACCGGCACGCGGCCAACATGGCCGAAAGCACTATCCGCTCGACTTCAGCAAGCGATAGCGGATCCAAGTGGACCAGTCGTGGGTCAGCGGGTTGGCGTGGTCACGATGCCGCCGCTGATCGCTCCTTGTCAGCGGGTGCCGGTGATGAGACGTTCGCGGTCGAACGCCGCCGAGGTGATCCGCCAGCCGAGTCCGTCCAGGACCAGGAGTAGCGCGGCTCCGCCGAGGGCAAGGCCGAGCGTGGCAGGGATCACGTTGAGCGCGATGAGCGTTGTCACTGCGACCGACGGGAGACTCGCGAGCAAGCTGAGCTGCCCGGCCACGCGTACGTCGCTCGATCTGGCCGAGATCGCGATGCCGACCCAGATCGACCACGCGGCCAGGAGCGGCGTGAAGAGCAGCTGCGCGAGCAGGTCCGGGGCCCGCAGGAGTGCCGGCGCAATGCCCGGGTGCGCGAAGAGCTCCACGCAGGCGACGAAGAACGCGAGGACTGCATACGAGATCGCGACCGACGGGACGAAAGCCGCCAGCGCCTTGCCCAGCAGGAACTCCTCGCGGCGGATCGGCGTCGCGAGCACGGGCTCGAGGGTGCCCTGCTGGCGTTCGCCGACCACGGAGTAGGAGGCGAGCGCTGCGGGCACTAGCGCCGGGATGGCCAGCATGTACAGCAGAACATGCTCGTGCGCGAGTCCATTCGATGCCGATGCGGCCTCAGTCAGGACTGTGAGCAGCGGCTGGATGAGGAAGATCAGCGGGAATATGACCATGGCAACGATGATGTTGCCGTTGTGCCGGTATTCGCGGAGCTCCTTGCGGAAGATGGCCCGGACGCGCCTCATGCTCACGTTCATCTGCGGCTCGCCTGCTGGTCCTGGTTGACCAGCTCGAGGTAGACGTCCTCGAGCGAGTGGCGCGACTCGCCAATCGACAGCACGTCGGCGCCGGCTGCCACCAGAGCGCGCGCGGCGGCCGGCGCGGCGACTGCCGGGTCGGACACGGCGAGGATGTAGCCCACCTGGCCATCGGATTGCCAGCCGTTCACGGCCGGCAGCCCGGCGAAGACGGCGGCCGGGTCGCCGAGCGGTACCAGTGTCCTGACCATGAGGGTCTTAGCAAACAGCTGATCGCGCAGCTCGGATGGCCGGCCGATGCTGCGCAGGGTCGTGTTCAGGATCGCGACGCGGTCGCAGAGCCGCTCGGCCTCCTCAAGGCGGTGCGTCGTCAGGAAGATCGTCACGCCGTCCCGGCGAAGGTCATCGATCAGGTCGTGAACATCGCGGGCGGCGACCGGGTCCAGGCCGGATGTCGGCTCGTCCAGGAACAGCACCTGAGGGTCGCTCAGCAGCGCCCTGGCGAGCGCGACCCGCTGGCGCAGGCCCTTGGACAAGGTGCCGCAGGCATCGTTGGCCCGGTCGGCCAGGCTGACGGCCCGCAGCGCACGGTCAATGCGACCGGTTGGCTCGGGAACCTCGTACAGATCAGCGAAGCAGGCCAGATTCTCGGCCACGCTCAGCCGCAGGTACAGGCCCGGCGACTCGGGCATGATCGAGATCCGGCGGCGGATCTCCACGCCGTTCTCCGGCACGAGCGGGATTCCGGCGACGGTCGCCGATCCCGAGGTCGGCGCGATGAGGGTGCCGAGCGTCCGCACGGTCGTCGTCTTGCCGGCGCCATTGGGCCCGAGGAAACCGAAGACCTCGCCGTAGCCGACCTCCAAGGAGACGTCCTGGAACGCGATCCGGTCGCCGAAGCGCTTGCCCAGGTTATGGACGGACAGCGCTGGGGCGCCCTGTGTTGGGTGCGGTGGCGCGCCTATCTCTCTGCGCTCACGAAGTGGTCCACGGTGCGGGCTGCAGTCTCGTCCAGCCCAGGCACTGCCGCAGGCGCTTCGACCGGATATGCAGCCGACGGCTCGACCGGGTCCGTGGGGCGCCGCAGCATCCTGATGAGCCACGCTGATCAGGTAGATCATCAGTGGCACCGGAGGGCGGAGCCGTGCTGGATCCGGGTGGCGCTGCGCAGCGGCCCGCGGATGACCAGAAGCGTGAGCAAGAGTCTGGCCAGACGGGGAGGCGCTCTTCGGGCGCGCTGCTCGGGTGCTGCGCCCGCATCAGTGCCGCTAGTCGGTTGCCAGCAAGGGAAGTGGCGATCAGCTACGGGCGCACTCTTGACCAGGACCAGCATGAGATTCTGCCGGATCGATTCCACCTCATGCACTCCGCCGCAGTTACGGCGCAGGTAGGCGACGTCTGTCATTGGGCTCCCGCCCGAAAACATTGGCCCGCGCGTGCACGCGGTAAGGCAAGAAACTCCGGGCCCGTGCTACAGCCGCGAGTTGTCGCTGCTGTCGCTGCCGGGGTCCGGAGCAACACCTCGACAGTACGCTGCGGCCGCGCCCGGAGATAGGGCAAGCCCGGCAGCGATCAAAAACCATTGCCACGGGACGCCGCACGTTGAACCCGCAAGTGACCGTTAGCGCCGGCGCGCTGCCGCGCTTCGGCTGACGATCGTGTCCGGGCTGACGACGCCGTCATGCCTTCATCGCTTGGTGGTTAATCTCCGCTCGCGCGCGGCGGCGTCGTTCGAGGTCGTGCCTTGGAACGGCCAGGTGGGCGTATTTCCTGGCAGCTGCGGTGCGTTATGCCGAGCGGGTGTCCGTGGCCATGAGAAAGTCCCCACTGGTGGCCAGGTCTAGGTCCCCGTTTTTGGCCAGTTAGAAGTCCCCGTTCCTCGCGTGTCTTGTCAGGGCCTGCGGGCCCTGTGCGGTGACGGTGTCGGTGTCAGCCAGATACCAGATCACCGCACAGGGGCTTCTATTGAAGAACGCGAGGGAACGGATGGACATACTGGCCGCCTACCGCGAGGTGGGCAGCTACCGGGGTGCTGCCGCGATGTGCGGCACGACGCACAAGACGGTCCGCCGGGTGGTGGAGCGTCATGACGGTGGCGCGGCTCGGCCGCGCAGGGAGCGGGGCCATAACTATGAGGATGTCCGCGGCTTAGTCGCCGAGCGGGTGCGCAAGAGCCAGGGCCGTATCAGCGCGAAGCGGCTGCTGCCGGCGGCGCGGGCCGCGGGATACGGGGGGTCGGCGCGGAACTTCCGCCGGCTGGTCGCCGAGGCGAAAGCGCAGTGGCGGGCCGGTCATCACCGCGGCCGCCGCCCGGCGGTGTGGACGCCGGGTGACGCGCTGGTCATCGACTGGGGCTCGCAGGGCGGGCTGCACGTGTTCTGCGCGGTGCTGGCGTGGTCGCGGGTGCGGTTCGTGCGGTTCGCCGCCGACGAGAAGGCCGCCACCACGCTGGGAATGCTGGCCGAGTGCTTCGAGATGCTCGGCGGGGTGCCGAGGACGGTGCTGGCTGACCGGATGGGCTGCCTGAAAGCCGGCGTGGTCGCCAACGTGGTCGTCCCCACGGCGGACTACGTGCGGTTCGCCACGCACTACGGGTTCCGGCCCGACTTCTGCGAAGCGGCCGACCCGGAGTCCAAGGGCATTGTGGAGAACCTGGTCGGTTATGCCAAGCGCGACCTCGTGGTGCCGGCGGAGCCCGAGCGTGACCGACCTGGCCGCGGCGAACGCGGCAGCGGCCGGATGGTGCGCCGAGGTGAATGCCGCGGTGCACTCGGAGGTCTGCGCGGTCCCGGCGCAGCGGCTGGAGCAAGAACGCGAGCTGCTCGGCGGGCTGCCGTCGCTGCGGCCCGAGGTCGGCGCCCGGCCGGCCAGCCGGAAGGTCGACAAGCTGTCGTGCGTGCGGTTCGGATCGGCCCGTTACTCGGTGCCCAGCCGACTCATCGGCAGCACCGTGCTCATTACCGTGCACGACATGAAGATCCGGATCCTCGAGCCGTTCACCGGCGACATCGCCGCCGAGCATCAGCTGGTCGCGCCGGGCGAGGCCAGCATCGCCGACGAGCACTACGGGTCGGCCCGGCCGGACAAGCCACGCCGCGGACCGCGGCCCAGGACCGAGGAGGAGAAGAGCGGGTCTTGGCAGATCACTCCGATTGCCGCCCCAGGAGTTTGTTTAAATATGATCCGGCTGTAATGCTGTGAATGTTGGTGCTGCTCCGGACCCCGGCAGCGACGTTCCGCTTTTCGGGGAACCGATGATTCGCGATGATCTGCACCTCGTTGCCCGGCATCCAGTCGGCTGGCCTTCAGGCAGCGTCCCGGGAAGACCCAGCTCACCCACTGCGCTTGCGTGGCGCCCAGGGTCACGGGTGACCGCCAGCTCCGCACTCGCGGGCCGTATGCGGTGACACGGCACCCGATCTACACCGTCCTACACCGGGCTGCTCGGGGCCACGCTGCTCAGCGGGATCAGCCAGTGGATCGTGGTCTTCCCGGGTGCCCCAGCTCGTTCCCGGTCTGTACGTACTTCATCAACGCCGATTCAGTCAGCTCGCACCCTTGACCGGCCTGCCCAGGAGACCTACACGATCGGAAGCGATGAGGCACCGACACCGCATGGACCGGACGGCAGGCTCGCTGGTGTGCGAAGACATCCGGACCCAGCAGTGTGCGTCGCTTGATTATCGCCGCCGTCAGCGAAAGGTAATTGCCGACACCGACAGAGAGAGTGAGATTCGTGCGCTACACCCCCGCGGCCACGCTGCAATGGCCCTACCTCAAGCTCCATCAGTTCGTCTACCGTCACTCGGGAGGACTCATCGGCTCGCGGATCGTCGCCGGCCGGAACTTGCTCCTGACCACGACAGGGCGAAGAAGCGGTGAACCACATACCTGCGCCCTCATCTACATCAAAGATGGCCAACGGCTGGTCGTGGTGGCCTCCAACGGAGGGAGCGACCATACGCCGTCCTGGCTGCTGAATCTCCAAGCCCATCCCGGGGTCGGGGTCCAGATAGGCCCGAAAAAATTCTCAGCGCGAGCCTCGGTGGCCTCAGCCGAGGAGCGCGCACGGCTGTGGCCGCGCGTCAACCGCCACAACATGGGTCTCGCTCCGATCATCCACCCCGGCGCACGAGGCCGATACGACGTGTACCAGCGGCACACCACACGCGTGATCCCTCTCGTGCTGCTGGAACGAAACACGGAAGAATCGTAGGTCCTAGTTCGGTACTCGGTGTGACAGCCGGCCTGCGGGCGCGGAGCGGCGATACCGCTCACCGGACAGCCAGCTCGTGTGCGGCCGGCATCTGGTTGGCGGCGGCGGTATCGGCGTCGATCAGCGCGGCAGCCCGCCAGTACTCCCCGGACGACCAATCGTTAGTGAGGTGCAGGTAGACCCTGGTCGACTCGATCAACCTGTGCCCGGCCTCGGCCTGCACCGCCTCCAGCGCCCTTCAGCGCACTCGCAGGGCATCCACCCGAGCGTGACCAGGCTGGTCCCCACGGGTGGCCGTGGTGGCCCTGAGTCGGATCCGCCCACCAAGAAGGCTTGCCCTCTCCACTTCTGCCTAAGTCCAGCTCTTCCTCGAGCAAGCAAGACCTCCGAGATAACGGCTCGGAGGTCTTTGCTTTGGGTGCGGGCCGACGGCACGCGTCAGCGTGAATCCAGCGCGTGGGATCACGGGGTCGTATACACGCAGAAGTGTGCCGCCGCGTCTTCCGCCCCTCTCGTCTAGGACTCCACCCGTTGGCCGCCACCTTTCTCGCCATGTCCAGAGGGTGCCGTCGGTGTGCAGGTAGTCCGCAGGCTGGCCAGGGTGATCAACGATCAGGTCGTCACTTCCACCGGTGCGGTGCAGCACGATACGCGAGTCGGCTTCCATTCCATCGAGGATTCCACTGTTACGAGGGGCTTGCCCAGCTCAGCGTCGTGGTTGTCAGTTCAAGCGCGGTCGCGCCACACCACCATGCCGCCGGCGGCTTTATGCTCAACCGCGTCGTGCAGCCCTTGATGGTCCACACGATGGGCAAGTCCACCTATGCCGACCTGCGAGCCATGGAAGACATCTTCAAGGCCAGCGATCTTGCCTGGGCAATTATCCGCGCTTCCGGGTTGTTTGACGCAAGGCAGGTGTCTTCATACCGGGTGAGTGAACTTCCGCTCGACGGCCTGTTCACCAGCCGCGCTGATCTCGCAGCTTGCCTGCTGGCGCAGGTCGGAGACGCTCAATTCATCAGGAAGACGATCGAGATTACAACCTGCGAGCATGTACCGACGCTATGGCAGGTAATCCGGCGCGAGGCCCTCAAACGAAGCTAGCCGGCGACATCCGCATTCGGTGGTCCTTTGGCTCCCGCCTCCGTGGCTCGGCGGCTCAGCGTGCGCGGGAGATTGCAGGTACCAGGCCAACTGCCATGGTGCTGATGCGGGTCGGCTAGCTGGCTGGCGAGTCGCAACCCCGGCCGTCGCGAGCAGCGCTAGCGCCAAACCGATGCGCCAGCGAATTCAACCCTGAATACCGGGTATTCCGCAGCGATCGCGGCGAAATCGGCGAGTGGCGCATGCCGGTCGATCGGAATATGCGGCCGGGCGCCCGGCACCTTTTGCAGGTAGCGCTTGAGGACTCGCGCGCGCTCAGGCTCGGGCACCTCAACAAGCCTGCAGCGATGAACACCGCGGCGGGACAGTGTCGCCAGGCCATCAGCGGCACGGACGTTACGCACCCAGTTGCAGCGCTGTCCCAGCATCGGCACTAAGTACCAGCTACCGCGCAGGTCCGCCATGCCGAGCGGCAGGCTAATCGGCCGCCCGGACGTGCGGCCATTCATGTGCAGCGTCACCCAGCGTCGTGGCAGTACGCCCCAGCTGATGACGGCTGACCAAAATCGCCCGTAACGGCGGGCTCGGTCGTCCGGCCGTCCGCCCGGATACATTGAGCGCAATCGCTCGTAAGATGCCCTGCTCATCATGTCTCCCAGAACCGGCCGTTAACGGCCTACAGCCCCTAGCTGCACCAGGATCTGCACGGCTTGATAGCCGCCGGGACCTCAACCTTGCAGCTGTCGGTGTCTGCCTGCCGAATCTTGACGGCAGCAGACCCTCATATGTTGTGCATCTCGCGGAACCGGCGGATGTCATCCCGGCCCGCGAGCAGAGCAGCGATTGCGGCCGCGACGCCAAGCACGAGCACGATTCGCTTCATTGCACACCTCCCATTTTCGTCGGTGGCTCCCTTGCGTCTCCGATCGTGCACTCCGGTGATCGGCGGTCCTAGGGCCTTAGGTCCGCGCCGCGACGGACAACCGGCCCTGTCCGCGCGCGCACGGGCAGCGGACTGTGGATGTGATCTGACGAAAATCGTCTGCCTCAGGAGGTAGGAAGCAATGAAAGCCGCAGTAGTCCGGGAGTTTGGCGAGCCGCTCGTGCTCGAAGACAGGCCAGTACCCGAGCCCGCGCCAGGCCAAGTATGCGTCCGCATGATTGCGTCCGGGCTGTGCCACACCGACATCCACGCCGCAAGCGGGGACTGGCCGGTCAAGCCGACGCCGCCGTTTGTCCCAGGCCATGAAGGAGTCGGCACAGTGCACTCGGTGGGCACCGGTGTGACGAACCCCACTGTCGGCGACCTGGTCGCAGTCCCGTGGCTCGGCTATGCCTGCGGTGAGTGCAAGCACTGCCGCACCGGCTGGGAGACGTTGTGCCTGCGACAGCAGAACACCGGCTATTCGGTCGACGGCGGATTCGCCGAGTACTTCCTCGCCGACGCCGCGTTCGCCGCGCCCGTGCCAGCGGGCATCAGCCCGTTCGACGCCGCGCCCCTCACCTGCGCCGGTGTGACAACGTACAAGGCCGTCAAGGTTGGCAACGTCCGGCCGGCCGACCTGGTCGCCATCTCCGGCGTTGGAGGCCTTGGTCACCTTGCTCTGCAGTACGCAAAGATCTTCGGCGGCACCGTGGCCGCGATCGACGTGACCGACGAAAAGCTACAACTCGCCAAGGAGCTCGGCGCCGACTTCGTTATCGACGCCCGGACCGAGAACCCGGCCGAGGTGCTGCAAGCACACGGCGGCGCCGACGTCGCAATCGGGCTAGCGGTTGACGACAAGTCCTTCGCGACGGCTTATGCAGGCCTTCGGCGGGGCGGCAGGCTTGTCCTCGTCGCGCTGCCAGCCGCGGGGAAGCTCAGCATCCCAGTTTTCGACACCGTACTGGGTGGAATCTCGGTGATCGGCTCGATCGTCGGCACACGCGCCGACCTCGTTGACGTTTTCGCGCTGCACGCACTGGGCCGCACTCGCGTGATCTACGAGGCTCGGAACCTAGCCGAGGTCAACGACTCAATCGACGACGTGCTGCACGGCCGGGCCAAAGCACGCATCGTGCTCGAGCCCTAGTCGACGTCATGCTTGCGGTGGCCTGCCGGTCCAGGCCGACCGGGCGTGTCGTTACGGGGGTCGACGGCTCTGGCGAATCGATCGAGGCGCTGGCCTGGGCGGCCTCGTACCCGGCGTCAGGGGGCCACCGTCGGCGCGGTGATGTCGTGACACGGGTGCGAGTCACCCACGCCAGCCAGCGATCATGCTGGTGGGACGAATCGTGGAATCACCGATCTACTGGTCGTGAACGTCAGTCCTGTATTCAGCTTGGGGCCGTCGTGGCGTTGCGAGAGCGGTATTGGCACGGCCGAACTGAAGCAGCATCTGCGGGTAGCCCTGCAGCCCGAGCAGATCCCGTACTTCCTCGCGGTATCCAGTCGACTCCATCGGTTGTGACTGCAGGCTCGCGAAGACCCACCTGCTTGCGGCCCGCAGCAGCAGCCGGTTCAGCGCCTGTCCGGCACGCAGCCAGTCATCGGCCTCATCGGCGGCCGTGACAAGGACGGCCGTTGCGGCCGGCGGTTCGCCGGCGCTGTCACGGGCGGTCAGATCGCGGCCGATCCGGTCGGAGGAGCCTCCCCGCGCAGCGAACTCGCGTTGCCGGAAGCGCTGCGTCGACGGCTGATCGCTGGTAACCGCGGCCCAGGCAGGCACGCCGTCCTTAGCTTGACTGCCATGTGGACGAAGCCAGCGGCTTATCTCGTCCCTGATGTCGGCGCTCGCGTCCTGATCGGCCGCCGCCTTATCAACCAGCGTGGCAAGCTCGGCGACCATGCCGCCGGACTCTACGAACCTCAGCTCCGCACCTTCTGCGGCCGCGTCGATGGCAAAGGCGGAGAGCAGCCGAGCCGATACCTCGCCGGGCGTAAACGGTCCGCGGTGCGTATGCCGGTGCGGAACCGCGGCCAGGAGGTCGGACTCGTCGGTGTTCATCGGTGCGTGAGCGCCCGGCCAAGCTCGGGCCAGAAGCCAAGGCTGCGAAGGATCTGGCCACAGCTCCAAAGCTGGGATCCGGCCTAGCTGTCGCATGCCCAGTCTCAGCCCGAAAAGCGCGGCACCGCAGCTGATCACCAGCTCGCGGCCCGTGGGATCTACGTGCGCCAGGAGGCGGTCAGGATCGCCGTGCAGCTCCACGACATCACCCGCAACACGGAATATCCACGGCTGGGTGTTGTGTACCGACGGTGCTCGCCCTGCCGTTCCGACCATGGTGGCAACGGCAGCTGACGTCAAGACCGAGCCGACCCGCGGCAAGTCGCGACTCCCGCCTAGTCCAGGGGCCGCTGACCCAGCCCGGATCTGGTGGCTTACGACAAGGCCGCCTTGGTCGGTAACTACGCGCTGTCGTGGCCGCGGCGCTGACTTGCCGCGCGCCGCGCGCGATGTTGCAGACATGGTCATCACCTGCCTCGCCTCAGCGTCTTCTGCCGCGGCTCGACGCGCCAGGGACCAACGGCCTTACTCGGCGGACGGATGTACGTGAACGTAGTGCACCTCGTCAGCGAGAGCCGGGCCTTGACCGGCGGCCTTACCGCCGCACGTAGTCGCCGGGAGCGTCCCGAACAGGCGGGAATCGGTCGCTGCCCATGGGCGGCGGCGGCACCAGCGGGCCGGCTCGCTCCCGGGCCCAGTCGATCCAGTCCTCCCACCACGATCCAGCTACCCGTTCCGCACCGGCGTGCCACGCAACCGCGTCAGCCGGATATGCGGTGCCGACTTCATGCCACGCCTTCGGTCCTGGCGGGTTCACGATGCCAGCGATATGGCCGCCGCTCGACAGCACATAGCGGACCTCGCCGTAGAGCAGCTTCGTCGCCTGGTAGGAGGCATGCCACGGCACGATGTGATCGTTGACGGCCCCGACCACATACGCGTCGTTCTTCACATCGGCCAGCGACAGCTGCCGGCCGGCAAGCATCAGCTCGCCACGGGCAAGCTCGTTCCCTAGATAAAGGTGGCGCAGGTAGAAGGAGTGCATCGCGGCGGGCATCCGCGTGCTGTCGGCGTTCCAGGCGAGAATGTCGAAAGCCGGCGGATCCTCACCCATCAGCCAGCCGGATACGACGTAGCTGAAGATCAGGTCATTGGCACGGACGACGTCGAACGTCGTTGCCATCTGACGGCCTTCGAGATAGCCGGTAGCGGCCATCTGCCGCTCGAGGTTTGCCACGGTGCGCTCGTCGGTGAACGCCCCGAGAACGCCCGGCTCGGCGTAATCGAGCATCGTATTGAGCAGCGTCAGCGAGCCAAGCCTGTCGTCGCCGGTGCCGGCGAGATAAGCGGCGAGCATGCCGGTGAGGGCACCGCCAAGGCAAAGCCCGACGATATCGATCTTGGGCGCGCCAGTGATGTTGCCTATGACGTCGAGTGCCTGCAACGGACCGTGCAGGAGATAGTCCTCCAGGGTCACGCCGCGCATTGAGCCGTCGGGGTTCCGGTAGGAAATGGCAAAAACGGTACGTTCGTGCTTGACCGCCCACTCCAGGAAGCTGCGACCCGGGGCGAGGTCCAATGACGTAGTACTTGTTGATCCAGGGCGGGCTCGCCAGGACCGGCACCGCGCGCACCTTGGCTGTCTGCGGCGCGTACTGGATGAGTTCCATCAAGTCGTTCGCGAACACCACCTTGCCCGGCGTCGCCGCCAGGTTCACGCCGAGCTCGAACGGGCTGGTGTCCACCTGACGGGGCATGGCGCGGTTGGTCAGCACGTCGGCGACGACGTTACGGGCTCCGCGCACGACGCTCGCCCCGCCAGTCTCGAAGGCGCGCTTGATCGCGGCCGGATTCGTCAGAAGGAAGTTGGTAGGCGCGAGCGCGTCGAGCACGAAGTCGGCGGCCAGGTCGGCCTTGGCGTCAGTCACGGGATCGCCGGATTGGCCGACGCGCCGTAGATCCGCGCCAAGCTGACCGGCGCCCAGGTACCACTGCAGTAGCGCGAAGTAGAACGGATTGGCCGCCCAGGCCGGATCCGCGAACCGGCGATCTGCCGGAATGGCGACCGGCGGATCGCCCGGCACACCGACCCACTTCGCAACGGCTGCCGGACCGATCCTGGCTGTGTTTCGCCAGAACCTGGCCACCGCGGCCGCAACCTCGACCGGCCGAGACGCCGCCCGCCGCGCACTTCCAAGCAGAGCGGCGCTGAGCCCCGCCATATCGAGGCCGCCGAAGAGCGCGGACTCCGGGCCGACTGCCGCCGCGCTCGCCTCGACATCCGGCCCAGTCTGCGCGCTGCTCATCAGCGTCTCCCGTCGTTGTGGTGCAGGACCAGCTCAGCACCGTTCGAATATCGCGGCAATGCATTGCCCGCCGCCGTATCTACCGATGGGCGTTCGCACCGCCGACAGTCACAAGGACGTCCTGAGCTGAGCGAGAAGTCGTGTTCATCGCGTCAGCCCTCACATGTCCAGTCCGCCGTTGACGGCCCAGATCTGGCCGGTGATATAAGCGGACTCATCGGCCGCCAAGAACGCGACGACGCGCGCTATCTCTTCGGCGGTGCCAAGCCTGCCAACCGGGATCTGACCGCGGATTCGCTCGAGCACGTTGTCAGGGATCGTGGCCAGCATGTCCGTGGCGATGAAGCCGGGCGTGACCGCGTTCACTGTCAGTCCGACGCCGTCGCCCACCGGGAGGTGGGCCCGGCTGAGCTGGAATAGCCCTTCCTTAGCGATGGACTTGGTGAGGCCGAATAGCCCGGACTTAGATGCCGCATAGTTCGCCTGGCCGATGTTGCCGGTCTCGCCGATGACCGACGAGACGTTTATGATTCGACCGGTACCACGGGCAAGCATGTGGTCGAGCGCAGCCTGCGCCATGAAGAACGCACCGGACAGGTTCACCGCGATGACCCGCTGCCAGTCCTCGTCGGACATCTTCGCGACGGTCCTGTCGATCGTGATGCCGGCGTTGTTCACCAGGATGTCGAGCCGGCCGTGGTGGTCGATGACCTCGCTCAGCACGCGCCGGCAGTCCGCAGCGTCACCGATGTTGCCTTCGTGGATTGTGACCAGCTGATCCGGGTACTCGGTAGCCAGGCTCGCCTGGAGCTTGTCTGCGCTCTCGGCGCCGCGCCAATAGCCCGCCGCGATCGCGGCGCCATCTGCGGCCAGCCGTCGCGATATAGCCGCGCCAATACCGCGCGTGCCGCCCGTTACCAGCGCTCCCCGGCCGGCCAGGGTCTCTTCGTTGCGTGCGGCAGCTAAAGCCGTTCCTGGGTTGGTCACCATGACTCCTCACTGAAGAAATGCCTGACGGGATCGTTCCTCGCTACAGGCAGATCTGGCAGTGACCAACGTCCCTGAACCAGGGGGTCCGCCGACCTTCATGTCGCTGCTGAGCCGGCAATCGTTTCTGGCCGGGTGCGTACGGCCCGCTGCTTGAGCCGGGTGTCCGTCTGATCAGTTCCTCAGGCGCCAGCGCTGCGCCGGATCCGGCGGCCGGTGATCCGAGCCGGAGTTATGCGGATAAAGTGCTCGCGATCGCCGCCCGCCCACGGCACCACACCGACGGTCATCGCCTCGGCTTGCTCGGACTCCGAATCCAGGTGATGGGCCGGACCCTGGACCAAGACGCTCCAGCCTTCGCGCGCGTCGCTGTCGAACTGGTCAACTTCGAAGGCGACCCGGTACTCGGCATGGTCGATGCCTGTCCGCAGGTCTTCGTCGGTAGTGCCCTGCGCGGCGGTCCGGAAGAGAATCGCGCCATTGTGCATCTTGTAATTGACGGGCAGCACCGTGAGGTCATAGCGCCCGGCAAACACCAGTCGGCCGATGCCACCCGGCGCAATCAGCCGCATGCATTCAGCCTCGTCCAGCTCCTCGAGCACCGCATCAGACACGATGAGGCCTCCTCTCAAGCGAGAGGTAGCTTAGTCCGGGCGGGGAGGGACCACCCGCTTCTCGCGGATCCGGATTTCGCGGTGTGCTAGCTGTTCCTGGCTCGTATCTCCGCGACGGTTTTGCGATCCCTCCCGCCACTGCCACACCACCGCAAAACTCCAAAGGATAGTAGTGACTTAGGTCCGTCTTCGGGGTGACGTAGTGCTCCCCTGTTCTGTGGTCGAGTGGACCACCATGGTTTGCAGCGGGTGGCAACGCAGTGAATCAGCACGTTAAGGCGGCCTGACGCTACAGCTCCGGCAAGGCCAGAAATGCCGGCCGGTGGATAGGACAGGGGCGGTGTCGGCTTGGCCGAGACCGCCCCTGCCGCATTTCCCACCGCCCGCCGATTCTGGGCGTCACCAGCGCTGGCGGGTGGCAAGGACGGTCAGGGTCTTTGGTCCCGTCCGTGCGGGACGCTGGCCTCAGGCCGCAGCACAGTTCAGCTGCGACGCTGCATGGGACACGTTGACTGGCCGCGCGCGGCCGAGGAGGTCTCGCAGATGCTCCAGATTCGGATCCATGGCCGAGGTGGTCAGGGCGTGGTGACAGCCGCGGAGTTGCTGTCCGCAGCGGCCTTCACCGAGGGCAAGTATGCCCAGGCGTTTCCGAGCTTCGGCTCTGAGCGGACCGGCGCGCCTGTGGTGTCGTTCTGCCGGATCGACGACAACCCGATCCGGGTGCGTGAACCAGTCATGCATCCGGACGTGATCGTCATACAGGATCCGACGCTGCTGCACCAGGTCGACGTGTTCGAGGGAGCGGACCAAGCCACTCTGCTAGTGATCAATTCCGAGCGGCCGCCCGCCGACCTCGGCATCGCGGAATTCACGAGCCGGCTTGGGCCTCACGCTGTCCTGACGGTGCCGGCGACCGAGCTGGCGCAGTGCCACGTGGGACGCCCCGTTCCCAATGCTGCGCTACTCGGCGGGTTCGCGGCGCTGACCGGCGCGGTGTCGATCGAGTCGGTTGGCGCGGCCATCGGGGGCAGGTTCACAGGCACTGTCGGCGAAGGCAACGTCGCGGCTGCCCGTGCAGCCTACGACGGCGCGATGATCCAGCTCGGCCGCCCATTGGCCGGCCCCAACGGCTCAGCGGCCCAGGACGGCGACGGCTCCACGAATGGTCATCCAACAGATTCTCGGCTGGCCACCGCGACGTTCGGGGCCGGCGCGAACCGGGCAAATTGAAGGTTCCCGCGGCGTGGCTGAAGCGGTGGCGCTGTGCCGTCCCGAGGTGGTGTGCGCGTATCCGATCTCGCCGCAGACCCACATCGCTGAGGCGCTTGCCGCACTGGTCAAGGCTGGCGATCTGCGGCCGTGTGAGTTCATCAACGTGGAGTCGGAGTTCGCTGCCATGTCAGTCGCGATTGGCGCGTCCGCCGCCGGCGCGCGGGCCTATACCGCGACGGCCAGCCAAGGGCTGCTGTACATGACCGAGGCGCTGTACAACGCGTCCGGCCTTGGACTGCCGATTGTGATGACGGTGGCCAACCGGGCCATCGGTGCCCCGATCAATATCTGGAACGACCACAGCGACGCGATGTCCCAGCGCGACTGCGGCTGGATCCAGCTTTACGCGGAGACCAATCAGGAGGCGCTCGACTTGCACCTCCAGGCATTCTCCATCGCCGAAGCAGTCAGCCTGCCGGTGATGGTCTGCATGGACGGGTTCGTGCTTACGCACGCGCACGAGCGGCTGGAGATCCCGAGCCAGGAGCAAGTTGACCGGTTCCTTCCGCCGTACGAGCCACGGCAGGTGCTCGACCCAGGCGACCCGGTGTCCATCGGGGCCATGGTCGGCCCGGAGGCGTTCACCGAGGTCCGCTACCTAGCGCACGCCCGGCAGACGCAAGCACTAGAGCTGATCCCAGACGTCGCCGCGAAGTTCGCGATCGAATTCGGACGCGACTCCGGCGGGCTGGTGCGCTCCTATCGGACTGACGACGCGGAGACGATCGTGGTCGCGCTCGGCTCGGTGCTCGGAACCATCAAGGACACGATCGACGAGCTGCGCGCGGCTGGCATCAAGATCGGCACGCTCGGCATCACGTCGTTCCGGCCGTTCCCGCTCGAGGCAGTGCGAGCGGCTCTCATGGACGCTGAGCGCGTGATCGTGCTCGAGCGGGCGCTGGCCGTCGGGATCGGCGGCATCGTCTCAGCCAATGTGCGGATGGCTCTGACGCATATCCAGCTGCGTGGCTACACGGTGATCGCGGGCCTTGGCGGCCGGGCCATTACCAAGGCCTCGCTTCGTGACTTGTTCACTCGGGCAATTGCCGACGGGTTGGAGCCGCTGACCTTCCTCGATCTCAACACCGAGCTGGTGGAGCGGGAGCTGCGGCGCACCGCCGCCCAGCGCCGGTCCGGGCCAGCGGCAGAGAACATGCTGCGCGACCTCGGCGCCGTCGCGAGCCGGATCGGATAGGAGAGCACACCATGCCAGTCCAGCCCGTCAAGTTCTACCAGGTCGGCAGCTTCGCCGTCGGCAACAGGCTGCTGAGCTCGGACCAGCTCTCGGTGCAGTCCGAGCCCGGGCGCACGAACTCGCTGAATTGCGGCCATCGCGCATGCCAGGGCTGCGGCGAGGCGCTCGGCGCCCGCTACGCACTGGACGCGGCCATGCGAGCCACGAACAGGCAGATGGTTGCCGTGAACTCGACCGGCTGCCTCGAAGTGTTCTCGACCCCATACCCCGAGACGTCGTGGCAGATCCCGTGGATCCACTCGCTGTTCGGCAATGCGCCCGCGGTCGCGACAGGCATCGCCGCCGCCCTGCGGGCCAAGGGGCGCGAGGACGTCCGCGTCGTCGGGCAAGGCGGCGACGGCGGCACCGTCGACATCGGCTTCGCGTGCCTGTCCGGCATGTTCGAGCGCAACGACGACGTGCTGTTCATCTGCTACGACAACGAGGCGTACATGAACACGGGCGTGCAGCGGTCGGGCGCCACTCCGCCGGCGGCGCGAACCGCCACAACTCCCACCGTCGGCCCCGAACCCGGAAACGCCTTCGGGCAGGGCAAGAACGCGCCGCTGATCGCGATGGCGCACGAGATCCCGTACGTCGCGACCGCGACCGTCGCCGGTCTGCGCGACCTGGAGTACAAGGTTCAGCGGGCGATGGAGTTCCGCGGCGCCCGTTACCTGCACGTGCTGGTGCCGTGCCCTCTGGGGTGGGGCAGTGCGCCCGGGGACACCATCAAGATCGCGCGGCTAGCGGAGCAGACCGGGCTGTTCCCGGTGTTCGAGGCCGAGGGCGGCGAGATCACAGCCGTCTCCAAGATCAGGCGGCGCGCCCCCGTCGAGGACTATCTGCGCCTCCAGACCAGGTACGCCCATCTGTTCAAGACGCCCGAAGGCGCCGCTACGATCGCGCGCCTCCAGCAGGCAGCCGACCGGAACATAGCAAGATTCGGCCTGGTCGACGCCGACCAGTCAGCCGACCACGCCGTGCCAGCCTGGGAGATCCGATGAGGGACAAGCCATTCGCCATCACGCTGAACCCCGGCTCCAGCCTGGCCAACAAGACCGGCTCGTGGCGCACCGACCGACCTCAATACGTCGACCTCATGCCGCCGTGCAATCACGCGTGTCCCGCCGGCGAGAACATCCAGCAGTGGCTCTACGACGCCGAGGACGGCGGCTACGAGGCGGCGTGGCGGCAGATCATGCGGGACAATCCGCTGCCCGCGATCATGGGACGGGTCTGCTACCGGGCGTGCGAGACCGCGTGCAACCGCGCTCAGCTCGACGCGCCCGTGGGCATCAATTCGGTGGAGCGCTTTCTCGGTGACGAGGCGATCCGACAGGGTTGGACCGTTCCCGTTACAGCTCAAGACACCGGCAAGCGGGTGCTGATCGTGGGAGCCGGGCCATCGGGCCTATCCGCCGCCTACCACCTGCGCCTGCTCGGCCACCAGGTTACGCTCCGCGATACCGCTGTCTGGGCCGGCGGAATGATGCGCTATGGCATCCCTGCCTACCGGCTGCCCCGCGACGTCCTGGAGGCCGAGGTCGGCCGCATTCTAGCCATGGGGGTGACCTGGGAGGGTGGCAAGCAGGTTACCGATATCGAGGCGGCCATGGCCGATGGCGGATTCGACGCAGCGTTTCTTGCGGTGGGCGCTCAGAAGGGCAAGCGGGCCTACATCCCGGCTGGTGACTCGGCCAGGATCCTCGACGCGGTGACGCTGCTGCACAACATGGAGGATGCGCACCCGCCCATGCTTGGCCGCCGGGTCGCGATCTACGGCGGCGGCAACACCGCCATGGACGCTGCCCGGACCGCCCGTCGCCTCGGCGCCACCGACGCGGTCGTCGTGTACCGGCGCACCAGGGACAAGATGCCGGCCCACGACATCGAGGTCGAAGAGGCGACCGACGAGGGCGTGCGCATGATGTGGCTGTCGACGATCGCCAGGGCGGACGAGGGCAAGCTCGTCATCGAGAAGATGCAGCTGGACGCCACTGGCTTCCCGCAGCCCACTGGGGAGTTCATCGAGCTCGACGCCGACACCGTCGTCCTGGCACTCGGCCAGGAGGCTGAGCTATCGCTGCTGGACGGCGTACCCGGCGTAACGATCGCCGACGGCGTCGTCCAGGTCGGGCCTGACTTGATGACCGGCCGACCCGGCATCTTCGCCGGCGGCGACATGGTGCCCGCCGAGCGGACCGTGACCGTCGGGATCGGGCACGGGAAGCGCGCAGCGCGCAGCATCGACGCGTGGCTAACGCGGAGCCAGGACGGGAACGGGGCCGCCTTGGCCGCCGCCAACGGGACGGCCGCGGTCACCGGGCCGCGCCTGGCCACCGCCGACCGGCTGAACAGCTGGTACTACGCCGACGCTCCGGCTTCGGTCCGGCCGCAGCTTGACGCGGCTCGGCGAATCACCACGTTCGACGAGGTCACCGGCGGGCTGGACGAGTCCACGGCGCAGTTCGAGGCCCGCCGGTGCCTGTCATGCGGCAACTGCTTCGAGTGCGACAACTGTTACGGCGTGTGCCCGGACAACGCGGTAATCAAGCTCGGCCCTGGCCGCCGGTACGAGATCGACCTTGATTACTGCAAAGGCTGCGGCATCTGTGCCTCCGAGTGTCCGTGCGGCGCCATCGACATGGTCCCCGAGCGGATCTGAGCCGTTCGGCTCGTGATCATCGGCACCAAGATCCTTCCTGGCCTGTGGCTACGACATAGCAGCCCGGATCGCAGGTTCACCCGCATTTGGCGAGTTGCTGAACGATCGGTCTGCACGTTGAAAACGACCGCGCATGATGGCAGGACCGAGCACGTCGGCGCGGATCGCGTGCCATGCGCGTCGAGCCGTAGCGGGCAATGCCTGAGGCGGCAACGGACCGACCCGTGGCCGATCTTCGTCGGCGAGAAACTGCGCCACTTCAACGGTGCCAGCCAGCACCCGCCTGCGTCACCGGCTCTGCTAGCTGGCAAGCAGCAGCCCTTCGGCCCGTCGCTCGGGTAGGGCTTGCGTATTTGGTCGAGCGCTGAATAGCTGCCTCAGCATGGCTGGATGCGCCGCCCGCTGATCCGGGTCGGAGCGATGCGCACATAGACGTCGCGGGCGCCGCCAACCCAGGGCTCGAGATGCGTTCGGTGCTCAAGGTCCGTCACTTCACGCTCGTCAGTGACCATGTGCGCGCGTCCTTGCACTAGGACGCTCCAGCCGTCATGGAGCGCCTCGTCGATGTGGTCGACTTCGAAGCTGACGTGGGCATCCGCGTACAAGGCCAGCAGCGAATCGGGCGCGGTGCGGACGATGATGGTCGCTCCAGTCACCGCGAAATTGACCGGCAGCATCATGATCCCGTCTGCGGATGCGAACCCGACACGGCCGACGCCGCCCGATTCCAGCAGGTCAAAGCACTCGGCTGGGTTGAGCGTCCGCAGCGTGTCCTCGTGGGCACGGGGTCCCGGGCCGACGGGGCCCCGACCGGGTATGACTTTCAGCGCATCCCGGCTGTTCGCCGGCTTCCCTGTTGCCATATACGTTCACCTCCGCCATTTGCGGGCTGTCTCGTTCAGCCTGTCTTGCAGCATCAGCGTGCGCTGCGGGCCGAGGTCCTACCTGGCCGGGTCGTTCGGCCCCATCCGCGAGACCCGCTCAGTCCGCTGCCGAAGAGCTCGTCCTGGTCATCGACACGAGGTCGACCTCGATTGCTGCAACGGTTGCGATCCGCGCAGCTGAGTGCCCCTGCGGCGCGATCGACATGGTCCCCGAGCGGGGCAGATCGCGAGCCAGAGGGTCAGGCCACGCGCCCGTATACAACGTAGTCGGCGACCGACTTGCCGAACGCAAGCGTTACGGTGAAGTCACCGTGACAGACGGCGAGCCCGTGCGAATCCGTCGTCGGGTAGACGTTCCAGCCATGCAGGCTGACGCCGCGAGTGGCAAACCGCTGGACGCGAAGTGCACGCTCCGGCGGTGAGTGATAGAAGCTGTGGTCGTCGTTGAGCTCGAGAACAAGCGTGAACTCCAGATCGCTGGCGTCCCGCAGCACGGCGAGATTGCGCTCGATGGAGATCAGAACCGGAGCGAGTTCCAGATCGGCCACGCTGTGTGGGTACAGGTGTTCGGTCATCTCGGCCGCCATTCGGTCCGGAGGGACATG
The DNA here is from genome assembly GCA_963730085.1 of uncultured Actinomycetota bacterium. Classification (GTDB taxonomy): domain Bacteria; phylum Actinomycetota; class Actinomycetes; order Streptosporangiales; family Streptosporangiaceae; genus JAJYUU01. The sequence continues at coordinate 563,972 of CAVSQI010000001.1, forward strand.
CCAATCTGCAACACTGCCGCGACGGCGCCCGCAGCGGCAGGGACCATGGCCGGCTCATGGCGGACCTTAGGTCCCATCCGCAAGACCACCGGCCCCAGGCCGGGCGACCCGTTGCCTACGACGAGAGGCTGGGGAGATTGGCAGCAGCCAGCCGTTCGGAGCGGGCCTTGATGCCAAGCAGCATTTTCCGCTCCATGATGAGGCTTCCGGGCTCCATCGCGTACCGCGCGAACGCTCGGGCCAACCAGGGTGCACCTCGCATCGCGATGCGGTTCCGGCTGATCATGCGTGTCTGGTTGCCATCGCGTTCCACAACAAGGGCCCAGACCCAGTTTCCGTCGTCCGAACGGACGACCAAGGAGTGATCTGGTTCGAGGAGCTCCACGCGTAGCACAGGCCCGCGCGAACCGAGCTGCCACGCATCGCCTATCGACATCTGCTGCAATTCAGGGATGATCGCGTCTGCGCTGTGCATGTTGAGCCCGAGGATGTTCTCAATCCAGTCGTAGGTGTACGCCCCAGCCCGGCCGGGGCCCATTTGCACGAGCCACGGCCAGACAAGATCGACTGGCGCTTCGATCCCGACCACCCGGGTGGTCACGATGTCCGGGTATGGGAGCAAGTCGTCGCCAGGAAGCGCTGCTTCCGCCTCCGAAGTCCTGGCGCCCCAGTTAAGGCACCAGCGCCGCCATAGACCATAAGAGGCCACGTGCGCCGAAACCACGAGACTGGCGGCGCCGATAGCAGTCGTCACTGCCGACCGCGTGCAATTACTTCCCGACGTCATGCCGCCGATTCAATCAGCGGCCGAGTACAAACGCCGGAGGCGAAGGTCCCGGTTTGGATAGACGACCGTCCGAACCGCCGCAGCCGTGTCACCGCCGCACGGGCCAGTGGCCCTGACGCCTCATCCTCAAGCGCTGAGCCCTGCGCCCCTAGGCTTCAAGCCTTGTCCAAAAAACGGAAGCCCAGGCCGCGGGCAGCGTCGCGGAGCTCGTCACGAGCGGACGGATGCGCGACGTGATCGATGATGTCGGCGGCCTGAGTGCTCGCGTCGTTGCCCCAGATAGCTGCGGTGCCCTGCTCGCTGACGATACAGCTGTGCTGAAACGAAGTGACCGGGCCAGCTAGCCGTGGCACGACGGTCGACACGTCCGCCTTGGGGTGCCAGGACGGCAACGCGATGATTGCCCGGCCGCCGGGCGAGTGCAGCGCGCCGACGACGAAGTCCGTGTGCCCACCGAACCCGGAGTAAATCACCCCGTGCACTCGAGCCGCGTTCGCCTGGGCGAACAGGTCGACCTGCAGCGCGCCGTTGACCGACACCATGGCTTGCTGGGCGGCAATCAGCGCCGGGTCGTTGGTTTTCTCGGTGCGCAGCATGCGGATCCGCGGGTTGCGGTCGATCCAGGTGTAGAGCTCGGCGCTGCCGAACGCGAACGACGCCGTCACCGGGACGCTCGCGTCCAGCGCTCCCGCCCGCTCGAGGGCGAGCACTCCGTCACTGAACATCTCAGACCACACGCTCAACCTGCGGCGACTCTTGAGCGCGGCCAGCACAGCATCCGGGACAGCGCCGATCCCGAGCTGAAGAGTCGCAGCATCTGGCACAAGCCCGGCGACCCTCTCACCGATCGACTCATGCGCTTCCGCGCCAGAATTTGGCCGAGGCGGCGGCGATGACAACGGCAGATCCACCTCGATCGCGAGATCGATGTCAACGATCGGCAGCACAGCGTCGCCGAAGCAGTAGGGCATTTGCGGGTTCAGTTGCGCCACTATCAGGCCGCCACGGGCTCGAACGGTCTCGATGGCGGCCGGAAGGATGTTGACCTCGGTGCCGAGCGAGACGGTTCCGTCCGCCGGCACGGAGGTATGCAGCAGTACGACATCGGGCGGCATCGCGGACTTGAGCAGGCTTGGCACCAGCGAGAGCCGACACGGCAGGTAGCGCAGCCGTACGCTGTGCCGCATGCCAGCGCCTACAAACGGCGACTCCAGTGTCACTCCGTCCCGGTCCGGGACGCCCAACTGCGCGTTGAGTGCGAACAGCCGGTACTCCGGGACGGCCTTGTCCAGCACAGCAAGGCTTTGCCAGGGTGTCGCGAAGTTACCGCTTACCACTACTCTCGGCACGGCCGGCAGCGCGCCAAACACCGCTGCCAGCTTGGCGTCGCTTACCACTCGCATCGCGCCATCCTGCCAGAACCCGTCGTCTTCTAAAGCGGCTCGGTTAGCCAGCTGTGTCATCGGCAGCGCCACGCTGCAGGGTTTGCGCAGCCGAACGTAGGGTCATGGCCTCAGCATCCAGGTGGGACCATGGGAACCGATCTTGGTCAGGACCATCGGCCCTACCCGGATGACTTCGCGCTCGGTTGGATTGCCAGCGGATGTATGCGTCGTCAGAGTCTGGTGATAGCGCGGGCTCAGCACTAACGGAAAGCGAGGCAGCTCCATGGCCATCGAGGACGATTCAGGACCTCAGATCGTCGTCGGCGTCGACGGCTCGGCCGAGTCCGTCGAGGCGCTGCGCTGGGCAGCTGGGTACGCGGCAGCGACCGGAGGGACCATTAGCGCCGTGCTGTCCTGGCACTATCCGACTGCGGCCGGGATTGTCCAGCCTGGTACCGCGCCGAAACTGTTCACGGATGAGACTCGCGCGATGATGCAGGAGGCGCTGGACACGGCGGTGAAGGACGTGTTCGGCACGACGCCGCCGCCGACGGTGCATGCGAAGATCGCCTACGGCCACCCCGCCGTAGTGCTAGCCGGCGAGTCGGCGAACGCGGATCTCCTCGTCGTCGGTAACCGCGGTCATGGTGCGTTTGCCGGAATGCTGACTGGCTCGGTCAGCATGCACTGCGTGAACAACGCGCATTGCCCTGTGGTCGTCGTGCGCGGGCCGACGTGACCGCATGATGCGGACCGAGGGGCTGTCGACGGCCCACGCCCAGGTTCTTGATCGGTACTGGCGCGCCGCCAACTATCTGTCGGTCGGAGATCTACCTGATAGACAATCCCTGCCTGGCCGGGATGAGCACGTGCCTGATCCGCTCAGCCCGGGGCTTCTCGGCGCGGCAGCCCGTGACCGGCGATCGCCAAGAACGCGGGTGCGCAGCAGCCGCATCAGACTTGTGGCTACCCATGGTTGGCGGTGTCGATGTCGATGGCGACGACATACAGGTACTGCCCGTTCGGCGCCACTGTCTCGACCTCGTAGGCACGTACCAGAATCTGTGGGTTTGAGCGGACCACGGGATAGGTGACGCCGACGCCGTAGCTGAGCACGCCCTCGAAGTCACCGCTCTGGGCGTAATCGACTATGCGCTGGAAGCCGACGTTCCTGGCTGGCTGCGAGACGATCGTTGATCGTGCTTCGCCCGAGGCATGTGCCTGTGCCCTGGTGAATACGATCTTCAGGATGCCGAGGCCGTTGACCGGGATCGTCTGTCCGCTGGGGTCGCCGGTCAGCTTGTCGGCAAATGCGAACTGATAGCTGGGAAAAGGCGGAGGTGAATGTGAATGACATGCGGTCGAACGGCGGCTGGCCGGGCTCGGTCGGATGCTCGCCGACGCTGATCTTGACCAGGTCGGGTACTGACGCGACGGAGTCGTGCAGCACGCGGCCAGGACGCTCAACGTCGTTCGGCCATCGCCACGGGTAGGAGACGCGTGACGATACGACCCGGGCAGACCCGCGTTGTGAGGAAACGCCGTGGCCCGGCGTTGCCGTTGAGCCAGACGTCGTCGGTCTCGGTACAGCCGCCGAGGGTGTCCGCGTCACCGTGGCCCCGTTCTTGGACGAATGCTGGCCGCAGCCGGCGAACGCTGCCAGCAGGATTGGGCACGCCAGTAGCGCTCCAGCGGCCCGTGTGATGGTGACTTTCATGACGAGTCCCTTGCTGTGATAGCCGAAGGCCAGCGTGGCATCAGGCGGGGGGACGCGGCAGATGACAATGGGCCCCAATGCAGCGGCAAACGTCCTGCGGAATTGGCTGAGCGGGCTGCGCCAGTCAGGTGCTGGCCGGCAGAGGCACCGGATTACGCTCCGCGGAGCGGCCAGGAGACCACGGCGGCGCCCAGCACCGATCCGCCTGGCCAGATGACCAGAAGGTGCGAATACTCATCGGGCGGCGTGATCTCCACCATGTCAGGGTGGAACGGCGATGGCATGTCCATGCTGATTTTCCAGGTCACCAGCGCCTGCGCGCTGTCACCTGGGTGCAGTACGACCTGGGCATGCATTTCGTTCATCCAGGTATGCCTAGTCGGCAGCGGGTTGCCGTGGCTATCAGCGAACCCCAGCCCGACGTGCCCGTATACATAACAGGTGAGGGACGACCGGTTGGTCAGCACAAGTGTCATCCCGCGCTGCCCGCCCATAGCGGAGTTCAAGCCGGTAAAGGATGCAGTCAGTTCGCTGGTATGGCAGCGCGATGCTGATACAGGCGTGCCGGGCGATGGTGGCGTGGCGGCAGCCGGTGGTGTTGTCACCACGCTTACGGGAGCTGAATCTTGCGGACTTTGGGCGCCGGACGGGGACGTCACGTTATGGATTGCGCAGCCAGACGTGAGCACGGTCAGGCAGGCAGCAATCGGCAAGATTGCCAGACGTCTAGTAACCATTGCGTCTCCTGGAGCCGGGGACGGCCCATTGCATCACCGTCCCATGTTCAGGTTCGCCGGTACCTACGAGCCGCGACAGGGCCGATGGTCCCGTTTTCGTGGTCCCGCCGGAGTCGCCCCGAGACCGGCCGGCGCTAGAAACGGATTCCATGACAAGCACACGGGATGGAGGTCCTTCTCACCCGCCGCCATCCATCCGGTGGCCTAGTCAGCGTGCCGTTCATCCACCTCTCGATCTGAGTGCTACGCAGCAGCGTGCCCAGTGCCCCAGCTTGGTCAGTTCCTCGCGGTTCAGCAGCGATCCCGCCGCGCAGTTCTACGGCGGCACGGTGCTCCCGATGACGTGCCGCAGGACGACGTGGACCGGGTACTCAGCCTCGGCATGATCGAGCTGGTGCCGGACCCTGACAGGTCCGAGGGCTGCGTCAGTCCAACCACGCCTCGTGACGCGCACTGTCTGGCGCAGACGCCCGCGATAGCCGGACCTCGATAGCGGCCAGGGCCGGGGTTACGGCGTTGTCGGCGCCGCCCGGCCTGCTTACTTGGGTGACTCGACTTTCGCGCGGCCTCGTAAGGCGTCAACTCTCCGTAGCGGTGTCTTAATCGGAGTCTCGTCAACCCAACCGTGCTGGCGCCGTTGTCCGAGGACGAGCTTGACGCGTTTTTGCGCGGCTACGGCCACGAGCCGGTGTACGTGACGAGCGAAGGCGACCACGTTCCTCATCTGGAGATGGCAGCGACGCTGGACGCCGCGATTGCGCAGATCCGGAGCATTCAGGACGAGGCGAGGACCGGCCGTCGTCGGCCGGGCCAGCTCGAGCCCGCGCGTGCGTACGGCCAGCGCTGGCCGATGATCGTGCTGCGCACGCCGAAAGGCTGGACGGGGCCGAAGGAGGTTGACGGCCTGCCGGTCGAGGGCACCTGGCGCGCGCATCAGGTACCGCTGTCGCAGATGCGCACAAACTCGGTACATCTGCGGGGGCACCACAACTACACCCTTCGACATGGTCGTGATGAACGACATGGACAGGTCCACCTGGTCATGGACCTCATCGACCGTGTCCCTGGCCTCGCCGGGCGGGTGGGGCATCTTCGGCAGCGGATGGAAGATACGCTCGCCTGCCACCACGGCTGGACTCGCGAGCACGGCGAGGACCTCCCAGAGGTCAGCAACTAGAAATGGGGCCAGTCACCCGAGCCGTCAGCGTCGTGACCGCACTCCGATGACGCTCGTCGCTTCCGCGGCCACTCGCCCGCGCTTCTCGTGATCTACCTGGATCTCGATGTCACCAGGGACGCACGTACCCTCAGCAACTTACCTTCGGCCCTGATCCCGCCGTAACTCCAGCGATTAAGTGGAAGGTGCGCAGAGGAGGGCTGAAATGAGCACGGACCCCGGCATGGACGCTCCGGCGAAGCCGATGATCGTCGTCGGAGTCAGCGGCTCCCAGGCATCGGCCCGCGCATTGCGCTGGGCTGCGAGTGCGGCAGCTCGGCTCGACGCGCGGCTCAAGATCGTCCTGGTCTGGCGGATAGATCCTCGCGCGTACTATGCGCCCGCCGGTAGCCAGGAGGAATATGACCGGCACCTGGAGCGCGCCGCCTCCGGACTGGCGGCAACCGTGCGGGCCGCGCTCGGGCCCGGCGCGCTGGACACGACGATCCAGGTGCTCCAGGGCATTCCTGAGCGAGTCCTGGTTGAGGAGTCAACTGGTGCTGACCTGCTCGTGCTCGGTTCGGCATCCGCGGCCCTGACCGGACGGTCGATCGGCGCAGTGATTAGGGCGGCCCTCAACCGGGGGCATTGCCCCGTGGTCGTCGTCGGCTCTGAGAGCCAGACCATCGGCCAGCACTCTGGCAGCGCAGACCCGCAGACGACAGATAGCGCGGTCGAGCGCGGACTCCAGCTGACGGGCCAGCGAATATAACGGGAGGTCACCATGAGACGCGAAAAGATCCATATCGACGCGATACTGCGCCACCTCGGTAGGGCGTATTACGACTCGCTGCACGGGCGGGCGACGAAGTCCGACGTGACCATGGCCGTCGACCAGATCGCCGAGCAAGCTGGCGAAAGGTCTGCACCGCATGCCCAGGTTCCCCGGTCGTCGCTCGATCAGGCATATCACCGGGTCCCTCGACATCACGGCCGACTGCACAGCCGCATCCGTGACGTGATGACCACCGAGGCCGTAACGGTCGACCGGATCACGCCCTTCAAAGAGATTGTGGAACTGCTTGTCGAGCACAAGATCAGCGGCGTGCCGGTGGTCAGGCTTGGCCAGCACCTTGTCGGTGTCGTCACCGAAGGTGATCTCTTAAGGGCGCGAGACAGGCGAGTGAGCAGACGCCGGAACCGGATGGGCATGCTTCGATACGACACTGATCGCGCCCGGTATCTCCGGCTCACTGCCGAGCAACTCATGACGTCTCCGACCATTTCGATTCATCCGGACGCCAGCATCGACGCCGCGGCCCGGATGATGAGCAGCCACAACGTCGAATTGCTGCCCGTCGTCGACCCTGATGGCACGCTCGTGGGGCTGGTCAGCCGACGCGACTTGCTGAATGTGTTCTGCATTCCGGATAGCGACGTCGCCCTGCAGGTGCGGGAAGTGCTCGACGAGATCGTGCCCGGCGAATCGCGCTCGATCAAGGCGGCGGTGCGTGGCGGCATCGTGACGCTGAGCGGCCACGCCGAAACAGTCGCCGAGCGCAACTCCATCGCCAAAGCCATCGATCTTGCCTGGGACCTCGACGGCGTAGTGGACCTCATCGATCATGTCACGAGCCCTGAGATCGATCTCACCTGATCCTGGGCCTCGTTACCGAGGACGACCTGATCGCCGCCCGCGATCCACGGGCTGGCGAGCGCAGGCGGTGGACTGGCCTGCCTCGTTACGACTCCGACCACGCCCGGTACCTCCGGCTGACGGCGGAGCAGCTCATGACGAAGCCGGCCGTCACGATTCACCCGGAAGCCGGTATCGGCGCGGCGGCACGACTGATGACCAACCAGCACATCAAGCGGCTGCCGGTGATTGATCTGGATGGCTTTCTCATCGGGATCGTGAGGCGCCGCGATCTGCTCGACGTGTTCTGCATCCCAGACACCGAGATCGCCGGGCAGGTCCGGGAAGTGCTCGCCGAGGCACTTCCCGGCGACTCGGACTCGATCCAGGTCGCTGTCCACGGCGGCATCGTGACACTCACCGGACAGCTCGGCACCCCAGCCCGGCGCAACGGTCTGACCAGGGCGGTTGTCATGGCCTGGAACCTCGACGGCGTCGCGGACATCATCAGCCACGTGAAGACGCCACAGCACGTCTGACCAGCACAGTGCCCGTGCCTGTCCGCCGCCGGATAAGCAGATACTGCATCCGCCTCGGGATTGGCGCCAGTCGTCAATGGCCGCGGGCCTTGCTCGGTGGCCTGGAAACTGGCAGCGCGCGGCTACGCTTCCATCAGGTGACCGCTGGTTTCGGCCACAGTGAGCCGGTCGCGGACGGCGACCACACCCCCGGCGTATCGCACGCGCGCTAGCAGCGCCAGGGCGGTGTTCATCCGTGCCAGCGGGCCGGCCAGGGTGACGACGCCGGCCGCGACCGTCACTTCGAAAGGCGCCGGGTCTAGTTGGAACTCCCCCGCGATGATGCTGCTAACGATTTCGTCGCGGATGTCGGAATCGGGACGTCCATAAATGCTGAGCAGGTCCGTCCGGCTCACGATACCGACGAGCTTCCCGTCCGGATCAACGACTGGCAGCCGCCGGACCCGGCGGTCCTGCATGACGCGGGCCGCGACTCGTATGGGTGCGTCCGGGGCGATGGAGATCGCGGGCGAGGTCATCAGCTGGCCAGCGGTGACGGCGTTGACCTTGGACTCTTCGCCGAGCTTCCACCTCAGTCTGATGAGCCCCTCAGGTGGGTCAGCATCGGCCACCTTGTACAGCAGGTCGGCCTCGGACACCACGCCGACAACCTTGCCCGCGTCGTTGATGACCGGGCATGCGCTTACCCGATGCTGGCGAAGAACCCAGCAGATCTCTTTGTAATCCGCAGACCGCTTGACCGCGATGACCCTGGTGGTCATCACATCGCCGACCGTGGCTTTCATGGGACTCTCCTCTTCCGTCGCCAGACCGCGTTCGTGACTCGTTGTCCGCAGCCAGGCATCACTGATCCTTGGGCCCTCGGACGACGACAACGGGGCATCGCGCGTGATGCACGCACACCTGGCTCACCGAGCCCAGCAGGGCCTCGGTGAAGCCGCCATGTCCGCGGCTGCCGACGACTAGCATTTCGGCACCATCGGCAGCGTCGAGGAGGATCTGCAAGGCGATACCCTCGCGGACAGCCGAGCTGACCTTGACCGGGTTAGCCGGGTCAACCGTGTCACTGATTGCCTCGCTGAGCACGCCCGCCGCCGTCCCGGCGAAGCCGGGGTCCATCACCGATCCGATCGGCCCGAACGGTGCTCCGCCGAACGCGGTCGGGTAATGCCAGGCGATGACCGCCTCGACCGTGGCGTCGGTCAGCTTGGCCCGCTGGACTGCCCATGCCAGGGCGGCCTTAGACGACGCCGTGCCGTCGACACCCACCACGATCCGGTGGTTAAGCGGTATCAGTTGATCGCCCATCTTCAGCTCCTAGATTCCGTACCGCACGCCCAGGATCGGTCATCCGTGCACGGTGGAGCAGGGGCGTCAAGCCCAGAGACCGGGGACGTTCGTCCTGATCGAGGCGGTTAGCTGGTAGCTATCCGAGCTGGCGGAGAAACGAGTCGCTCCGGCCTCACCACGGTTGACATCTGCCGCCGACCGCTCGTTATGCGCGGTTACCAGTACTGAAGCGGGCGGCCCGGCGGCGCAGGTGGCGCACCGTGACGTGCCGACGGGACGTTGCCACCGCCGCAACTGAAGCGCGGTAGAAGACTCGCTTGCCAAACTCGATAAGGGCGAGGTACGCGGCGACCATGCCGGCTAGTGCGGCGAAAAACGGCCCAGGCAGTGGCTGGAAGCCAAGAGTATGGGCCAGCGGCGTAGCCGGGAGCAGGGTGCCGATGGTGACGATGCCGATGGCGGCGAGAGTCAGCGGCAGGCTGGGGTGACTCCGGAAGAAGGGCACGCGACGGGTCCGGATCGCGAAGATGACCAGAGTCTGGGTGGCCAGGGACTCGACGAACCAGCCGGACCGGAACTGCGCAGGACCCGAGTGGAAGACCCATAGCATGATGCCGAATGTCATGAAGTCGAACACCGAGCTGAGCGGCCCGAAGAAGATCATGAACCGCCGGATGAAGCGAATGTCCCAGTGCGAGGGTCGGCGCAGCTGCTCCTCGTCGACGTTGTCGGTGGGAATGGCCAGCTGGCTGGTGTCATAGAGCAGGTTGTTGAGCAAAATCTGGGACGGCAGCATCGGCAGGAACTTCAGGAAGATAGACGCACCTGCGGCGGAAAACATGTTGCCGAAGTTGCTCGACGTGCCCATCAGTACGTATTTGATGGTGTTGGCAAAGATCCGGCGGCCCTCAGCGACGCCGTCGGCGAGCACTGAAAGGTCCTTTCTTAGCAGGATCACGTCGGCTGCGTCCTTAGCGACGTCGGTGGCTGAGTCAACAGAGATACCGACGTCGGCAGCGTGCAGCGCGAGCGCGTCGTTGACGCCGTCGCCGAGGAAAGCGACTCCGCCGTCGCTGCGCCGCTGGACCCGGACGATCCTGGCCTTGTGCTCAGGGCTGACTCTCGCAAAGACCATCGTGTCGGGGATGGCCGCGGCAAGCTCGGCGTCGTCGAGCGCGTCCAGGTCGACGCCGGTCAGCGCACCGCCGGGACCGAGCCCGAGATCATGGCAGACCTTGACGGCGACGGCAGCGTTGTCGCCGGTCACGACCTTGACGGCGATGCCTAGGTTGGCGAGACGCCGCAGCGAATCGGCAGCATCCTGTTTGGGCGGGTCGAGGAACACCAGCAACCCGGCCAGTTGCAGGCCATGCTCATCACCGGCGCTGAGCTGGCGCATGTCGGCGGCAGGCCGGGTGGCCACCGCGACTACGCGGTATGCCGGCCGCGAATTCCCCGGCGAGAGCGTGCGAGATTGCGCTCGGCACGGCGGTACAGCGGTCGAGGACAGACTCCGGCGCGCCTTTCGTAATGAGAATGTGCTCGCCTGCGAGGTCCTGGACGAGGACGGAGACCATGCGCCGCTCGTGATCGAAGGGCAGCACCGCGAGCCGTTCGTACCCTGCCAGCCCCGTCCGCTCGGCTTCGGCGGCCGGGGACTGCCAGAGCGCCTGATCGAGTGGGTTTCCGCCAACCGCCTGGCCGTCCTGCAACGCGTTCTCGGTGCACAGCAGTCCCCACCGCAGTACTTCGGCGGGATCGGCAGATGCTGCGGGCACTGCGCGGATGTAGTCGATGCGACCCCGGGTAAGGGTGCCGGTCTTGTCGGTGAACAGCACGTTGACGTCACCGAGGTCCTCAATGCAGACCAGCCGCTTGACCAGGACCTTGCGGCGTCTCATTTGCTGCGAGCCGGCGGCCAGGCTGCTTGACACGACCGCAGGCAACAGCTGAGGAGTGATGCCCACCGCGATGGCCAATGAGAACAGCAGTGCATCAATGACCGGCTTGTGCAGCGCCACGTTGATCACGAAGATCGACGTGGTCAGTGCGCCTGCGACATAGACCAGAAGCATGGAGAAGCGGCGCAGGCCGACCTGGAATTCAGTATCAAGCGGGTGCGTGTCCAGTCCGACAGCGATCTTGCCGAACTCCGTCCGTGCCCCGGTGGCGACTACCACACCTCTGCCGCTGCCGGCGCTGACCACCGTCCCCATTAGCGCACAGCTCGACAGCTCGGCCAGGGGCGTCCCCGCAGGTACCGCTGAGGTGTCCTTCTCTGCAGGCAGCGACTCGCCGGTGAGGACCGACTCCTCGCATTCCAAGCCGGTGGCGTCCAGCAGCCGGATGTCGGCGGGCACGATATCGCCTAGCCGCAACTCGATCAGGTCGCCGGGCACGAGGGCGGTGACGTCGACAGTGGTCAGATCGGCCGTCGCGGACCACGACCGTTTGGTGGCGAATCTGAGAATGCAGCGCCTCGGCGGCTTTCTCGGCCCGGTACTCGTTGACGAAGCCGAGTCCGACAGACAGGCCGACGATCGCGCCGATAATGACCGCGTCGCTGCGCTCGCCGGTAAAGTACGACACCACGGCAGCGGCCAGTAGCAGCGCCAGAAGCGGGGAGCGCAGCTGGTGCCACAGCACCGGCAACAGTCGGGCGCGGTGCGAGGCCACCGCATTCGGGCCCCACTGAGCCAGCCGCCGCGCAGCCTCGGGACTAGATAGGCCGGCATCGGCGGTCACACCGATCTGCTTCAGCAGATCCGGCGCCGTGGCCTCCGCCGCGGACACGATCCCAGCCAAGGACGCGGCCGGACGCTGTGAAATGACCGTCACTGCTGTAATCCAGTAACAAGCACGGTCATGATCAGCATGGCTATGCCGACTGTGGGAAGGACCTTCACGACAGACTCCAGCATGGGTTGCGAACGGCAAATGCCTGTCCGGGATTCCGTCCAACACCAGCGTGCGCGTGGCTGAAGGCGCCCGCCAAGGGCCGAAGGTCCCGCCGGGGCTCGCATTTGTCAGCGGCGGGAGCCCGCCTGAACTTGAGTTCGCCACTTGCAAGGTCAGGCTCGTACCCGACCGACGCGGGGACGGGCTTGCCGACATAGCGCGAGTGCAGCTAGTCGCTACGTGGCCGGGCTCCGATTCCGTGTCGCGTGGCCCTTCTGATTTACCACCGTTGGGCCGCCCTCAAGCTCTTGACTACCTCCGGCGAGCCTTCGAACCGTTCAGCGGCTTAGCCGCATTCGACTCATGAGCCTCCGCAGCCGTCATGCACTTCCGAATGTCCATGCTTGCGGGCTGCGCCTCGCTACGGCTCGACACGGCCGCCAGGAGTTCGGCAATGCCATCTTCGATACCCGCTTGCCAGTACATCTAGATCCGGCGTGGTGGCGTAGTCGCCGGTAATACCGAAGGTGACCTGACCGCAGTAGGTGAAGATCGAGACACCTGTGCGGAGCGTCGTGGCGATGGGCACGTAAGGGATGATCTCGAGCAGCCGACGGCCGAGACCGTAGAGCGGGAACTGCGGGCCCGGGACGTTCGTGGTGACGGTGACGATCTCTCGCTGCGGGATGCTAAAGGCCATCCGGACGAACATCGAGGCCAGCGCGAATGGCGCGTACCGGCCGAGGGAGATGAACGCCTCACCAGCCAGGGATTCGCTGCTTGCCTTGAGCGCTGCCATCTGGTCTGTGATGGCAGCGAGGCGTTCTCCGGGTCGGCGATATCGACCGGGAGGCTGGCCACGAGTGCCGAGACCCGGTTCTCGTAGATGTTCTCCTCGCCCGGCGTTGCGGACCGAGACCGGGACCAGCGACGGAACCATAGACGGTACGGGTTCTTCGCCGCGGGCCAGCAGCAGAGCGCGGAACCCGCTGCTGATAGCGGCCAGGAAGACGTCGTTGACCGTGCCACCGAGCTCGTTCTTGATCGTCTTGACGTCGTCGAGCGATGCCCTCGCCCAGGTGTACCGGCGCTGCCGGCCAATGGGACCGCTCAGGGACGACCGAGCCGCAGGCGGCAGCGTCCTGGCGTACCGAGCCAGGCCGCGCACTGCGTCGGCTGCCTTCCGGACGGCGAAGCTCCGGGTTCGCCAGCAGCCGCTGGATCGCACTGCCCTCATGCACGGGGATCAGGGCCGCGTTCAGTGCCGCCCGCGCGGCCAGCTCGAGCTCCTGACGGCTCGGGTGGCACAGGCTTGTCTTCCACCGCTGGCAGCTGCGGCGGCTCGGGAGAGGTATCGAAGATCACGCGGTAGAGGTCGGTGCCCGACACGCCGTCGACCATGCAGTGGTGCACCTTGGAGATCAGCGCCCAGCGACCCTGAGCGAGCCCTTCGACCAGCCAGTACTCCCACAGCGGGTAGTCGCGGTCCAGCCGCTGGGCCATCACGCGCGCCATCAGCCGCCGGAGCTGCTCGTCCCCGCCCGGCGACGGGCAATGCCGTCTGCCGGACGTGGTACCGGAGGTCGAAGTTCGGGTCATCGACCCAGACCGGCGGGCCGAGGCTGAACGGCACCTTGCGCAGCTTCCTGCGGTAGAGCGGTACAAGCGGCAGGCGCCTCGCGATGGACGCGAGGAACTCCTCATAGGAGGGCGCCGGGCCTTCGAAAACCGCGATCGAGGCAATCGCGAAGGAGGCGTTGTGGTCCTGGTCTTCCGCATCGACGAAGGAGGCATCCAGCGAGTTCAGCTGCTCCATGACCAGTCCCCAGACTGCGCCATACTTGTTCGACGAGCTGCAACCGCACGTCGAGTAGCACAGTCTCAAGGTAGGCAGCCGGGGCCTCCGCCAACACGGCCGATGGTCCCATGCGAGAGGACCTTCGGCGGAGCGCGAATCGGCCGCCGCCCTTGCCGACGACGATCAGGTCGCCCGTCGCGCTGGCCAGGCTGACGGAAGCAACCGCCGGTGCGCTCTTTGCCACATTAGGCTCCGGCCACCGCCTTCCTTAGCTGCTGAGCACCACCTTGAGTGCCCCGGTGTCACCGGCACGGGAGAACACCTCGTACGCCTCGTCGAAATCGTCGAAGCCGAAGCGATGCGTGATGAGTTTGCTTGGGTCGAGCTGGCCACTGGCTACCAACCGCAGCAGCGTCGGCGTCGAATATGTGTCCACGAGGCCCGTGGTTACGGTGATATCCCTGATCCACTGATCCTCTAGATGCAGCGCGGCCGGCTTGCCGTGAACGCCTATGTTGGCGATCCGGGCGCCAGGCCGGGCCAGGTTCACCGCGAGCTCGAACGTCTCTGGCTGGCCAACTGCTTCGATCGCCACGTCCGCGCCAAGGCCGTCGGTCAGTGACCGGACCACGGCGAGCGGGTCGGTGACCGCGTTGTTGACGGTGATATCCGCGCCGAACTGCTTGGCGGCGTCGAGCCGTGTTTCAGCGTGATCGATCGCGATGATGTGGCTCGGGCTGAATAGCCGCGCGCCCATGATGGCGGCGAGCCCGACCGGCCCCGTTCCCACCACGGCCACTACGTCACCGGGGCTGACGCGCGCCTTCAGGACGCCCACCTCGTAGCCGGTCGGCAGGATGTCGGCCAGCATCAGGGCGTCTTCATCGCTGACGCCGGCCGGCAGCCGGTACGTCGATGTGTCGGCGAACGGTACCCGGACGAACTCCGCCTGCGTGCCGTCGAAGGTGTGGCCAAGGACCCAGCCACCGCCGCCCCGGCACTGGCCATAGTGGCCTTCCCGGCAGTAGCGGCACGCGCCGCAGACGGAGATGCAGGACACGAGGACGCGATCACCGGGGCCCATCGTGTGCACTGCACTGCCGACGTCTTCGACGGTCCCGACCGCTTCATGCCCGAGGATACGGCCGGGTCGAACCGTGGGCACGTCACCAGCCAGGATGTGCAGGTCTACGCCGCAGATCGTGGTCGACGTCGACCCGCACAATCACGTCGGCGTCATCGGTAATCTCTGGGTCACGGACCTCGGTGAATGTCCTCTCGCCCGGCCCTTGGTACACCATCGCTCGCATCGTTTTCTGCTCCTGCCGTCGTCGTCGGGCCAGGTTCGGTGGGTCATGCGCCGTCGCAAGCGCCTGACGCGCCGACCTGTGATCCGGGCCGGGGTTATGCGGATGAAATGATCGCGAACTCCGTCAGGGCCAGGGCATCACGCCAGCGGCCATTGGCGTCGGCACGCTGGCCTCCGCATCCAGGTGATGGGGAGCACAGTGAGGTCGAATCGAGGCCCATAGGTTCGCTGTCGACTAACTGCGCGGGATCACCGCGCCTCCGATCACCGTCATCGTGAATGCCGTGCTATCCAGCGGGCACTCGTAGTCCTGAACTGCGCGTGATCGCAAAGAGACACCACATTCCGCGTAATCAAGTCGGCAACCTGGCTCGTCATTTCTCGTCATCTCCTCGCCGGTACGCTCGTCAGCCTGCCAGCGAGGCCTTAGGGGCCAGTAGGGGCAAAAGACCTTCCCGCGCTCGGACGTGATGGAAGTAAAACGCAGGCGATCCACTCGAGACAAAGGCCATTAGTCCCGGAATAAGTGCCGATTGGCCCGCGCCCTGCAGCCATAGGCCTCTATGTCAACGGTCCTTTCCTACAGGAAGCTTTAAAGAGCAGGAGAGCTGAATTGAGGCGCCTCCATCAGGTGTCGCGGGAAGGGCGAGTCAGATGCTGACACCGTTAGCCGCCAGGCTGCTGAGCCACAGCGAGTCGCGCGGCTTGAGCATCACACGACGCCGCGACCGCGCGCTGCGAGGTCATTCGGATCACGCGCTCATGCCACGGTGAAGTACCCAGTGGGCCGAGTCAGCGGCCCGGAAGGAGAGGCTCAGATGTCAGGCATCGTCGTTGGCATCGACGGGTCACACAACTCCAGTCATGCCCTGGGATGGGCAATGTCGGAGGCCGCACTACGGAACGCGGACCTGATCGTAATCACCGTCAACTCGGTCCCAGCCAGCTACTGGTCGGGTCAGCCCGTCGAGCTGGCCGGCGACGCGGGCCGGGTCGAAGAGATCCGCCAGGCGGCGCAGGAGGCCGTCGAGAAGGCAGCGGCCGAGCTCGGCGACAAGCAGCCGAAGTCAGTCAAGGTGGTCGCGACCAGCGGCTTCCCCGCCAAGACACTCATCGACACGTCTGAGGGGGCCGACTTGATGGTCGTTGGCAGCCGCGGCGGAGGCGGGTTCGGCTCGCTATTCCTCGGCTCGATCAGCAGCCAGGTCGTGCACCACTCGAAGTGCCCGGTCGTGGTGGTTCCCGCAGGCCGGTAATCAGCCGGATGCCAGAACAGGTGCGGGCTCGGGTTGACCGCGGTCAGCCCGAGCCCGCACATTGAAAGAGGAGGACGCGGACCATGACTATCCGCCCATGACTATCCGCGCAGGCATTAACGGCTTCGGCCGAGTTGGTCGGGCGTTCGTCCGGCGCTGCCTCGATCAGCCCGAGCTAGACGTGGTGGCCGTCAACGACATCACCGACGCGCGCACGCTTGGCCACCTACTGGAATTCGACTCAACGTATGGTCGGCTCGGCGCCCGGATTGAGTACGCCGACGACGCCATCATCGTCAACGGCAAGCCGATCAAGGTGTTGAGCACCAAGGACCCAGCTGCGATCGACTGGGGCAGCATCGGCGTCGACATCGTGATCGAGTCCACCGGAAAGTTCCGTGCGCGTGACGACGCTGCGCTGCACCTCAAGGGCGGCGCTCGCAAGGTCGTCATCTCGGCGCCCGGTAAGAACGCCGACGCGACGATAGTGATGGGTGTGAACGATGCCGGCTACGACCCGCAGCATCATGACGTGATCTCGTGCGCGTCGTGCACCACTAACTGCGTCGCGCCGATGGCGAAGGTGCTGCACGAAGCGTTCGGGCTCGAACACGCACTCATGACGACGGTTCACGCTTACACCGGCGATCAGATGCTGCTCGACGGACCGCACAAGGACTTGCGGCGCGCTCGCAGCGCCTCTATCAGCATCGTGCCAACCTCGACCGGCGCCGCGCGTACGACTGGAGTTGTTATCCCAGAGCTGTTCGGCCGCCTGGACGGCGTAGCGGTCCGCGTACCGGTCGAGGACGGCTCGCTGACCGACCTGACCGCTATCGTGGGCCAGGACGTGACGGTCGAGCTGGTAAACAACGCCTTCCGGGCGGCCGCCGCCGGCGAGCTGGCAGGCGTGCTCCGCTACAGTACGGACCCGCTGGTCTCGCGCGACATCATCGGCGATCCGGCTTCATGCATCTTCGACTCAGGCCTGACCCAGACCGGCGGCCGCCTGATCAAGGCATTCGGCTGGTACGACAACGAGTGGGGTTACACCTGTAGGCTCGTCGACCTGGCAGCACTGGTGGGTGGGCGACTCTAAGCGTGCCCACGACGAGCGCACGCCGAGCCGGCGCCGCGGATGGAACCGCCACTCGTGCCAGCGTGTGGCCCGACTGATGCGTCAACGCCAGCTGACGCGACGTCACCAAAGGCTCACTCTGGTCCTCCGCTGCAACCAGCGGTGGGGGGCCTTCTAGGCTCTCGGCGAGGGGCCCTTTCTATGTCCGATGTGCGGCGTACCGTTCGGGACGAACGTCCCGTCGGCTGGTGACGGTCCTCCATTACCTGGCCGGGCTCGTGGAGGCAATGCTCTTCCTGCGGACCTTTGCCGCATCAGGCTTAACTTCTCGCTAGGAGCTAAACCAATGAGCCCACACGCAGTGGCGGTCTCCGCCTCGGCCATCGACCTGAATCATCCAGGTTCGTTTCTGCACTGGTCGTTCGTCGAGATCTCGGTCGCGAACTTGATTGTCATCGGCGTGATGGTGGTGATCTTCGGGCTGGCGCTGCTGCTGCCGTTCCCGTCGCGGCACAACGCCAAGTTCGCGGAGCCAGGTACGGGCACGCTAGCGGGTGGCACGGATGCCGGGGAACGGAACAGGGCCGACGATCCGGATGCCGATATGTGGACTAACCGCGTCCGGCGCCTGGCGTTGCGCCTGCTGCCGCCCGGCAAGCTCCTGCCGGACAGGCAGCCGGCCTACGTCTCGTCCTGGATCTACACCTTCGGTGTCGCCACGCTGGCGACCCTCGGCCTCGCGATCGTCTCCGGGTTCGCGCTCGCGCTCGGCGGCCCAGACTGGTACCACTACAACTCGGTCGGCCACTTCTTCAACAGCATCCATCTGTGGAGCGTCGAGCTGTTCATGGCGTTCCTGGTGATCCACCTGTGGGGCAAGTTCTGGATGGCCGCGTGGCGCGGCCGCCGGGCGATGACGTGGATCACCGGTGTGATCGCGTTCATGGCCTCAGTGGTGGAGTGCTTCACCGGTTACCTGTCGCAGTCGAACTTCGACTCGCAGTGGATCGCTACCAATGGTAAGGACGCGTTCAACGCCGTGGGCGCGGGTTCCTTCTGGAACGTCTTGAACTTCGGCCAGATGCTGATGTGGCACATCGTGCTGATCCCGATCGTGCTCGTAGCGATCGTCGGCGCCCACATCCTCATGGTGCGGGTGCGGGGTGTCGCGCACCCGCTGCCCGCGCAGACCTCGGTTCGCCGGAGCCGCGCTGACCGCAAGGCTGCTGCCGCCGCGGACGCTGCGCCGTGGCGCGGCGCGACCCGCCGCTACGACATTCTCAAGGAAGGTACCGTCGCGGTCACGATCACCGGCGTCCTGGTGCTCCTCATGGCAGGGCTGCTATCCTCTCCCGACTTGCCGCCGCTCAGCGTGCAGACGTGGGCCAGGGCCAGCGCCGCCGACTTCGTCGGCACGGCTGCTGCCGAGCTGGATGGCACCGCGCTCGCGGCGTCCTACGGGCCGCCCTACAACAACGGCAGCAGCGCCGTGCAGCAGGTCGGGCCCGTTAACTGGCAGAAGCTTGCCGGCGTAACTCAGCCGATCAACGCAGCCCAGACGTTCGTCCTCGCGCCGCTATCGAAGGTGGCCCCGACCACGCCTGCGCTCGCGACTGCTCTCGGCACCTACACCAGCGCTTCGCGGTCGCAGCAGCTGGCCTGGGCCTCCGCCTTCGACAAGGCCGTCACCAGCAACAAGGTCCCGTTCAATGGCGGGCTCCTGAAGGTGCCAGCCGCCGGGCCGGTTCCGGTGATGATGTACTACGAGCTCAAGGCGGCACAGGCCGGCACCGTGGACGCGGACCTGTTGGCGCAGGCGAAGTTCTACGGCACCAACTTCACTAAGCCGTTGCTGTTCATCGCCGACGGCGGCTACTACGCCAACCTCGCTACGTCGCTGCATCTCACCGGCGGCCAGTGGGGCGTCATGAACGAGACTGGCAGCTACCCTGGCCAGCCGTGGCTCTGGCTGTATCAGCTCTGGTACCACGTCTCGCCTTTCCAGAACTCCAGCAGCGTGGACGTCTGGGCGGTCTACTTGACCGGCGTCGCCACCATCTTGCTGCTGCTCGTCCCGTTCATCCCGGGCATGCGGGACATCCCGCGGGTCATCCCCGTCCACAGGCTGATCTGGCGTCGTGACTGGAGCTAGCCGGACGAGCCTGGCCAGCCAGCCGCCCCGGCCGCACACGCCACGCCGAGCCCAGCAGGCGAGATCGTGTCCTAAGCCAGCAGGGGGCGAATCGTCCGGGCTGCTTCGTAGCGGCCCGGGCGATCTCTTCTCTAGGCATGCAAACTGGCCGGATCACCTTGCCTTCATAGCTGGCAAAGGTCCCAGCTTCTGAGGCCGTCTGCCCGCTGATTCTCGTGTTGTCTGCGGGCAGCCTGAGGCTTCAGGCCCCGAACAGGCGATACCGACCAATGCGAAGGAGAGCCGTTATGCGCGCACACGTGGGTGACCGGCTCATCATCGAGGGCGACGAGACACGCACCGGCCTCATTATCGAGGTTCCCCACACTGACGGAACGCCCCCATACGTCGTGAGATGGCTTGCCAGCGGTCACATCGCCATGGTGTCTCCCGGCGACTTTGCCCGAATCATCTCGACGGCAGGCCAAGCTGACTCACCTCCCGATCCATCACCTGCTCGCCGCTCCCAGCGCGCCGACGAGAAGCGCACCGACGTGGTCCGGCACGAACGTATGTGAATCTTGTGGCGCTCTCACGTAGCCCGTCGACCTCAGTCGCGGCGGCAGTTCGAGCGGTGGCGGTCGGACATCGTGATTGGCGAGGGTGCTGAGCGGGTGGGCCATCATGTTGAGCCGGGCCCGGCCGCCAGACCGACATCTGAGGCGTTCGTCGCTGATCGCCGGGACCAAGGTCCTGCTTTCGGCGCAACGTCCCGCCACTATCGTGGAGGTAACCGGTGGGCGGGCTCCGAAGGGGAAAAGATGACGGACGGCGCGCATGGCAGGGCGGCCATCAAGGTGTTCCTGCTTGATGACCACGAAATCGTCCGGCGTGGCGTCATGGACATGCTCGAGGCCGAGCCCGACATCACCGTGATCGGCGAGGCTGGCACCGCCGAGTCGGCCCTGGCCAGGATCCCCGCGCTGATGCCGGACGTCGCGATCCTGGACGTGCGGCTGCCGGACGGCGACGGGGTCAGTGTCTGCCGCGAGATCCGGTCGAGGCACCCCCAGATCGCCTGCCTCATGCTGACCTCGTTCGGTGATGACGAGGCGCTGTTCGACGCGATCATGGCCGGCGCGGCGGGTTACGTGCTCAAGCAGATCCGCGGCACTGACCTGGTCGGCGCCGTCCGAACCGTCGCGTCCGGCGAGTCGATGCTGGACCCGGAGGCCGCCAGCAAGGTCATGGCCCGGATGCGCGAACAAGCGAACAAGAAGGACCCGCTGGCCGGCCTGACCCCGCAAGAGCGCAAGATCCTCGAGCTGATCGGCGAGGGCCTGACCAACAGGCAGATCGGCGAGCGGATGTACCTGGCGGAAAAGACGGTGAAGAACTACGTCTCAGCGCTGTTCGTCAAGCTGGGCATGGAACGCCGGACCCAGGCCGCCGCGTACGCGGCCCACATCTTCGATAAGGCCGGGCCCAGCCCGGCCGGGCTGAGCAAGCGCGAAACCGGCACCTGATTACCCCAGGTCGCTGGGCATCGCCGCAGTCTGCAATCTCATCAGCTCGAGGACGCCGTCGGTTGGGTCGGAAGGCCTAGCAGAAGGACCGGCTTAAGACCTGCCCTGAAGGGTCGGACGGCCATAGTCGCTGCTGCCGTTCCAAGCGATGGTGACGGTGTAAGGGCGAAGAAGCAGCAGACAGCGTCGGCCTCGACATTTGCCGGCGGGCTTCTAGAGGCGCCGTCGGCGGGCCACGAACGGAGCGGTTTGTGCGCTGCATCCCGCGTGCCGAAGAGCGCAGGACTACTTGAGTCCTGGTTGCTGGAGATCGAGCCAGTTGACAGTGAGGAGGTGCGTCATGGGCGAACAGACATCACTGGTTGGCGCGCAACCATTCCTGCGCGGCCTACCGCCCAGGTATGTTGCCCGGCTGGCAGACGTCGCTTGCCATGTCAGCCTGCCGGCGCGGCATAGGCTTTTCGAAGAAGGAGGGATCGCGGACAGGTTCTGGCTCATTGAGGCGGGCCAAGCAGCCCTCGACGTGTTCGTGCCTGGCCAGGGCAGAATGATTCTCGAGATGCTCGGGCGCGCGGATGTCATCGGCCTGTCCTGGCTGCAGCAGCCCTACCAGTGGCGATACGGCGCGATCACAACTCAGCCGATGCAGGCAATCGAGTTCGACGGGCAGGCAATTCGGGCGGCGTGCAACCTGGACCCGGCATTCGGCTACGCATTGGTCACACGCTTCATGGCGGTTGCAGCCCATCGGCTCCAGGCAACAAGAGCGCGCCTGATAGAGGCACGCAAGCATATTCCGCCTGAGTTCCTGGACAGCATCGTGTAACTGGACGGACATTTCCCCGCCATGCGAAATGGTCAATTACTCACATTGGCAGAGCCCTTGACGCTACCAGGCAGGCAGAGGGGTAACGGAGGAGTATCGACGTCTGACAACGCCGACAGTCGGACCGATTTCCTAGCGCTGGTCTGCGAGGCGCAGAGCAGCGGGCGTTGCCGACGCACCGATCGGCCGCGAGGTGCCATCCCCGGCCGAGTCGTACAGCGTGTCTTCGCTGCCGGCCTGACGGTACAAGGCGCCGTAATGCTGACAACAGAACCCGAAGCTCGCGGCTTTATCGAGGGCGAGCGTGACGTGTGCGCCGCCCGCGGCCGCGTCATCACGGGTTGCTCGAGCGAGGCGGCACTGTCGAGGTGAGATAGTCGGCCCAAGTCCTAGCCGCATCTGACGGGGTGGAGGATGCGATCGAGAACAGCGCCGCTGATTCTTCCGAGCCTGCGGGGTTACCAGTCCTCTTGGCTATGGCCCGACATGGTGGCCGGCCTGACGCTGGTAGCCATCGCCGTGCCCGAGCAGATTGCCACGGCCAAGCTGGCGTCCATGCCGGCTGCTGCTGGCCTGTACGCGTTCATCGCCGGGTCGCTGCTCTTCGCCATTCTCGGGCGCAGCGCTCATATGTCAGTCGGCGCCGATTCCACCATCGCGCCGATCCTGGCCGCTGGCGTCGCGGGCCTCGCTGTGGCAGGTACGGCTCGCTACATCCACCTCCTTTCCTTCCTCACCCTCATGGTCGGCGCGGTTGTGATCGCCAGCGGCCTATTGCGTCTTGGATGGATCTCCGACTTCCTCTCGACTCCGGTGATCACCGGAGTCCTGGCCGGGATCGCTGTTGAGATAGCTGTTCGCCAAATTCCTGCCATCCTTGGATTGCCAGGCGGCGGCACCACGCTGCCCGGCCGGGTGCGGAAGATTACTGATCAGATCGGCCACGCCAACGGCTGGTCGATAGCGATCGCCGCCGCTGTCTTCGTCTTGCTCGTTCTAGCCGAACGCGTAGATCGGAGAGTCCCGGCGCGCTCGTCGGATTCGTGCTGTCGATACTGGCAGTCGCTGCGCTCGGCCTTACCTCTCATGGCGTGGCGGTGCTCGGTCCGATCCGCGGCGGCCTGCCTGCATTTGCAGTCCCTTCGGCGTCATTGGCCGACGCCAGGCAGCTCATCGGCCCGGCGCTGACCGTTGCGTTTGTCTGCCTGGCACAGACGTCCGCGGTCGTACGGGCCGCCGGAGCGAGCTCCTTCGGCGCCCCGGAGCTGAACCGGGATCTGGTGGCCGTTGGGACCGCGAGCCTGGCTGCTGGCCTGAGCGGATCGTTTGCGGTCAACTCGAGTCCGCCCCGCACGCATGTGGTGACCGCTGCCGGAGGCCGGTCGCAGCTTGCAAGCCTGATAGCTGCCGCCCTGGTATCCGCGGTCGTAATTGTCGCCACCGGCCTGCTCAAGGATCTACCGGATGCGACACTCGGGGCCATCCTGCTCTTCATCGCCACGCGACTGTTCCGTGCAGGTGATCTGAAGTCGATACTGCACTTCGACCGGCTGGAGTTCGGTCTGGCGGTCGCCACCTTGCTGGCCGTATCGCTGCTCGGAATCGAGACAGGCGTCGTTATCGCCCTGTTGCTCTCGCTGGCCGACCGGACCCGCCGAGCCGCGCGGCCCAGCGGGGTCATTCTCGGGCGGCAGCCTCACACGGATCACTGGATCCCGCCGGACATCGGCCAGCCGACGGAGCAGGTTCCTGGCGTGCTCGTCTACCTGATCTATGCACCACTCTGGTATGGGAACGCCGAGTACATCAAGTTGCGGCTTCTCCAGATGCTCGACTTGGCCACCCAGCCCGTGAACGCGCTCGTGCTTGACGCCAACGGCATGTCCGACATTGACTA
Organism: uncultured Actinomycetota bacterium; assembly: GCA_963730085.1. Lineage (GTDB taxonomy): Bacteria > Actinomycetota > Actinomycetes > Streptosporangiales > Streptosporangiaceae > JAJYUU01. The sequence continues at coordinate 587,938 of CAVSQI010000001.1, forward strand.
CACGGCGGTCCGGATGCTCGGCGAGCTCCTGGCCGAGCTTAAGCAGCGGAATGTGACAATCGCCATCGCCCGGTCATCGCACCTCATCTATCGCGAGCTCGAGCGCAGCGGGCTTCTCCAGAACCTCGGCGCGGACAGCCTGTTCCCGACGGTACAGGAGGCAGTCGACGCTCTGGTCAGTGATCATGAAGGCGGGGTCCGTCAGATACGCGAAGCTGCGGCAGCAGGGCAGCGCACCGTCGGGCAGTGGGTACCGGAGAATCTCATAGCGCGGCTTGCTGACGGTTTCGCGGCCGCGGCGGCGCACGAGACTGACCCGAAGCAGCGGAAGCGGCTCCGCAAGGTGGGCCGGACCCTTAACGGCGCCGGCCACGACCTAGCCGTAGACGTCGCTGCCGACGCCATCACACGCACAACAGGCATGGACTGACCCTGCAATCTGGAACGTTCATCCAGGAGCGTGGCCGCACGCCAGGTCGTGCCGAAGGTCCCGCGGTGACGGGCCGTCTGTACGCTGCTCGCCGCGGGTTATCCGGGCACCATAGATCTTGAGTACACAGGTCAAGTGGACGTGGGGGGAAGAGCCGTTATGTGCGCGCAGAAACGACCAGCCCAAGGTGAACGCCCATCGGACCGTCCGTTTGACAGGACCGCCCTGACCTCCGCATGGACACCAGGTGCGACGCCATCTACTTCCCTCCCGCCATCCGCGTTGCCGGATGGGAGCGGCTCCGTGGGTATTCGACAGCGAGCCGACAACCTAGCGGAACTAGCACGAATTTTGGCAAACCATCAGTATCCTGAACTGCCTCATGCCGTTCAGGCGCGGATCGAGGGAGCGCTTGCTGCCGAGGCAGCTATCCGTCCGCCGAGGAGTTCACGAGATGCACAGCGTGCTCGGCGTCGTCGGGACAGCAGGAGGCAGAACTCGCCTGCGCGCCAGTCGCTCTGCGCGCTCCTGATGCACAGAAGCATCATGCGCTCCGAGACGTCCGGCACAGCTTCATCGTCTCCCGCGCAGGCCACAACTGCGATCTAGGCCACCGCGTTTGCGATGCGCGCCACGGTGTCGCCCGGCGACATGGTGCCGCTCGATCGCAACGCTCAGCTTGGTGACGGTGGCCTTGCGACATCACGCCCACTGCCCGGCCACCGGTTGTGCGAGCGAGCGAGCACTCGGCGGGACCTTTGTACTCCAACCGCGGGCCTTGGCCCCTGACCGGCTGAGCAGCGCCCAACGAGCATGAGAACACGATGGCGCGACTCAGGAGGCAACGATGAAGGCGCTCGTTTATCACGGTCCGGGCGAGAAGGCATGGGAGGCCGTGCCAGACCCGACGATTCAGGACGCAACAGACGCGATCGTGCGGGTGGAGGCCACCACGATCTGCGGCACCGACCTGCACATCCTCAAGGGCGACGTGCCTGAGGTCACCAGCGGCCGGATCCTCGGCCACGAGGCCATCGGCACGGTCGAGGCGGTTGGGCCGGGCGTGACCAGCGTCAAGCCCGGCGACCGGGTTCTGGTCTCCTGCATATCTGCCTGCGGTCGGTGCCAGTACTGCCGTGAGGGTCACCCCGGCCAGTGCACGGGCGGCGGCGGCTGGATCTTCGGGCACCTGATCGACGGCACGCAGGCCGAGTATGTCCGGGTGCCCTTCGCTGACACGTCCATTTACCGCGTACCAGAGAGCACCACCGACGATGAAGTTCTCATGCTGGCCGACATCCTGCCCACCGGATACGAGGTCGGCGTGCTGAACGGCTGTGTGGGGCCAGGTGACACGGTCGCAGTTGTCGGCACGGGGCCGATCGGCCTGGCGGCCATTATCGGCGCTCGGATGTACACGCCCGAGTCACGTGATCGCGATCGACCTGGCTGACGCCAGGCTGAAGGCCGCCCTCGAGTTCGGCGCCGACCTGACCGTGAATAACGGCCGCGAGGACGCCGTCGCCTACGTGCAGAGCGTCACCGGCGGCCGCGGCGCCGACGTCGCCATCGAGGCCGTAGGAGTCCCAGCCAGCTTCGAGCTGTGCACGAGCCTTGTCCGGCCGGGTGGGCACGTCGCGAACATCGGCGTGCATGGCAAGCCAGCCACGTTGCACCTGGAATCCCTCTGGATCCGCGACATCACGGTCACGACCGGGCTGGTGGACGCGACGTCGACCGCCACCTTGCTGCGACTGATCGAGTCGCACCAGATCGACGCGGCGCGGTTCGTCACCCACAGGTTCGCGCTCGACGACATCCTGACGGCTTACGACGTGTTCGGCCGAGCCGCTGACACGGGCGCGATCAAGGTGATGATGACAGCCTGATCGCTTAGCCCCGGTCGCGCTCGCATTGACTGCCCGCGCGGCTGGATCTCGCTAACTCCGACCCTGCGCCCGAAAGGACCACCGCAGACTCCGGCGACACCCATCAGCTGCAGCGAGAACGGATCGCGAACTACGCGGGGTACTGACTTTTGAATTCTCCCGACACCCCGTTCGGGTTCGCCCAGCCGCGCGGTAGCCCTGCTCAGCCGAATCACCTGTCCCGCGCATCTCCGTGTGTCACCACCCGCGGCCGTAGGCCGCGCGAGCGCCAGCCAGAATGGCTGCTATGCAGAAATAGTGGTGATGGACAAAAGTTCGATTTTATTGCCCTGAGCAGAGCCCCCTTACGGAATCGAACCGTAGACCTTCTCCTTACCATGGGCAGAAGGCCAGGTTAACTACCAGGTCAATGGCATCCGATCCCGGGCCTAGCTGCGGTTCCTGTGCATGCGTGTGCCTGTGACTGCCTCCCCGTGTGGGGATGATGGCTGCCCTAAATGGCTGCCATCCTCTCTCGAATGTCGCTTATGGGACGGCGGAACTGGCGCGAGAACTTCCGGGCGGTCGTGCGTGCGGCCGGGTAGACGGCAGGTGGTCACCGCGCGAGGTGCGGCACACCTTCGTGAGCCTCATGTCCGACTCCGGCGTCGCGGTCGAGGAAATCGCCCGCCTCGCCAGCCACGCCACCTCGCGAACCACCGAGATCGTCCACCGCCACAGCTCCGGCCCGTCATCGAGAAAGGCGCCCAGGCGATGGACCAGCTCTTCGGCCGCACCGCCTCACCAGACCAGCCGCTAACTCGCGTAATGCCGATGAACGTGCGGTCCCGGGCCTGGGGCAGCACGCGGGGGTTTGGGCGCTGGCATGCCGGACCGTTGGGCGGAGCGGCCTGATACCCAAGCGCAAGAGTCGCGTGTATTCCGGGCCTTGCCCGGCTCCTCGAACTGGCCGCCGGTGGCGAGTCGGGTCGTCATGTCATCGCGGGCTATTGATCGCTGTGAGCGCAGGCTTAGACCGGCACCTACCGGCTTGCCCGCTCCCCACAGGGCGAAGTCCTGCGGCGTGGTGGCTAGTTGGGAACGGCGCCGTTCAGCACTACGTCGCCGTTCATGTTCTTGACCGTGATGCTAATCGGGTCGACTAGTGGATCGAAGTCGAACTCCTTCTCGACCATTTCGCGGATGTCCTTGGTTCTCTTGACAGGATTCCGGGTGTCTTTCCTCTTTGCCACGGCCTGCCGCCTGTCAGCGTCATCGGCCGCTATGGTTCCCGGAGCATTTACTCTGTGGCGCCAGTCGGTAGTCCCTGGTTTCGAGCGGCGAGCCAGTCGACGGGAAGTCGGCAAGTCAAGCCCGAGTGACCCACCGCAGGCCGCAGCACTTCAGGCCCCGGGCTGAGACACATCATTTGTAGCGACAGTCTCGTTTCGCTAGTGATTGTCTCGCGGTACATCGTGGCCGCTCGCGCCGACGAGGAAGTCCAGGTCGGCGCCGAGATTTGCTTGCTGGACGTGGTCGAGGTACAGCCGCTGGTAGCCCCGTGTGACCGGCATCTCAGGTGGCGACCATCCGGCGCGCCGGCGCGCCAGGCTCGTCGTCACTCACCAGTAGGGCAAGGCTCCTGGCCGGCACGTCCAGCTCGATCCAGTCTCCGGTTCGCACAAGGGCCAGCGGACCGCCGACGGCCGCCTCTGGCGCGACGTGCAGCACGACCGTGCCGAACCCGGTGCCGCTCATCCTGGCGTCGGAAATCCTGACCATGTCGGTTACTCCGCGCTCGAGGAGCTTGGTCGGCAGGACAAAGTTGCCGATCTCCGGCATGCCGGGATAGCCCTTCGGCCCGGCCCCACGCACGACTAGGACGGTGGACTCATCAACGGCGAGATCTGGGTCGGGCGCTGCTGCGTGGTATTCCTCGATCGAGTCGAAGACCAGTGCTCGGCCGCGGTGGCGCAGCAAGTGCGGGGAGGCGGCCGACTGCTTGATGACCGCGCCGTCAGGGCACAGATTGCCGCGCAGGACGGCTGTTGCGCTCCCAGGCGGCTGCAGCGGGTCCGAGAGCGGGCGGATTACCTCCGTGTTCCAGCATTCGGCGGCGGCGACGTTCTCCGCCAGCGTCCGGCCAGTGACTCCTACGTGATCGGTGTGCAGCAGGCCGCCGAGTTCGCGCAAGACCGCCGGCAGGCCGCCGGCGTAGCAGAAGTCTTCCATCAGGAACGGCCTGACGGCATGAGGTCGACGATCGTGGGCACGGGCCGGGCGAGTACGTCGAAGTCCTCCAAAGACAGCGGCACTCCGGCTCGCGCCAGCGATAGCGAGAAGGTGGATGACCGCGTTGGTGGAGCCCCCGATCGCGGCGTTGACGACGATGGCGTTCTCGAACGCCTGACGGGTGAGAATCTGCGAGGGCCGCAGGTCCTCGCGCGCCATGTCAACGATCCGCTGACCCGCCTGCTGCGCCGTCCGAAGGCGGCGCGAGTCCGCAGCCGGCCACGCCGCCGACCCTGGCAGCTGCATGCCGATCGCTTCGGCCAGACAGGCCATCGTCGAGGCCGTTCCCATCGTCATGCAGTGCCCGCACGAGCGGGCCATGCCGCTCTCGGCTTCCAGGAGGTCGTCCTGCGTCATTCGCCCAGCGGCGTGCTCTTGCTCGAACCGCCACACGTGCGTGCCGGAGCCCACGTCCATGCCGCGGAACTTCCCGGTCAGCATCGGGCCGCCTGTCACCATGATCGCGGGGAGATCGACGCTTGCCGCGGCCATCAGCATCGCCGGGGTGGTTTTGTCGCAACCGGACAGCAGGACGACAGCGTCGAGCGGGTTGGCCCGCAAAACTTCCTCGACTTCCATGGCCATGAGGTTGCGGAACAGCATCGCGGTCGGGCGCATGAGCGATTCCCCGAGAGACATCGTGGGGAACTCGAGCGGGAAGCCGCCGGCTTGCCAGACCCCGCGCTTCACGGCATCGGCGACACTTCGCAGGTGGGAGTTGCACGGCGTCAGCTCCGACCAGCTGTTCGCGATCCCGATCACGGGCAGGCCGTCGAACACTTCGGTCGGCAGGCCCTCGGCCTGCACCCAGGAGCGGTAGATCATGCCCTTGCGGCCGCCGGCCCCGAACCACGCGCGGCTGCGCAAACCGTCGGGCTGCGACCCGCTGTTCACCGGACCCCGTAAGGTGCTCCAGCGCAAAGCTGGAAGTTGACGCTGTAGGCGCCGAGCTCGGCGAGCTTGCGGACAGGCCGATCCGCGGCCGTGGGCGGTCGTACGGCCGGGCCGAAGACATCCACACCCTGCGAGCCGACCATCGAGATACCGAACGAGAAACGATCCGCCGGTGTTGGTACGAAGCGGGTCATGGAGAGTTCCTCTCAGGCGTGCTCGGGCGTAAGACAGGCATGGCGGGTGGCTATCGGATCGCGTCCTCCAGCTGCCCGCCGAGAGCTGCCAGTTCGTCGCGGCGCGGCAGTCCCTCGCAGTCGCCTGGCACACCGACGGCGAAGGCTCCGGCCATGATCGCCGTGCGCAGCCGAGCTTCGGGGAGCTTCTCTGCCAGGCGGTCGGCTAGGTATCCGGCGGCGAATGCGTCGCCGGCTCCCACCGGGTCTACCACGAGGACGCTGGGCGCGGGAAACCTGAAGTCAGCGCCGTCGATCAGCGCTGAGCACCCGCGAGGTCCATCTCTGACGATGACCTCGGACGGTCCGAGCGCGGCCAGGCGGCGTAGCAGCGTGTGCGCGTCTTCGGCATCCGCATCTCCGAGCAGCAGGCGAGCCTCGCCGCGACTCGTCATCAGGATGTCCGAGCTTCCGGCCAGCGCTCGCAGCACCGGTCCGTGCTGTGGCCGGGTCCCATAGCTTGGCCCGGTAGTTTACGTCGAAGCAGATGGTCAGGCCGAGCGCCCGCGCGCGCTCGGTGGCATCAAAGACTGCCCGCCGGGCTGACTCCGACAGCGCTGGGGTGATACCGGTCAGATGCAGGATTGCCGCTCCGGCGAGCAGTTCGTCGGGGATGTCAGTGGCACAAGACCTGGAGCCGGCGCTGCCGGCACGGTGGTAGTCGACGCTGAAGTGCCCGGCGACCCACTGGTGCCGCAGCATGAGCCCGGTATAGCCGTCCCTGACGACATGCACGCGAACCCCCTCGGCGCGTAGCCGACGCACGATCATGTCGCCGGTGGAGTCGCAGCCAAGCCGACCGACCCAGGTCACGGGTGCGCCAAGCCGGGCCGCTCCGATCGCGACGTTGCTCTCGGCTCCGCCGATGCCGTACCGGAATGTGCGAGCGAAGTCGATCGGCCCGATGTCCGACGTGCTGATAAGGCCCATCGATTCGCCGAAGGTGACCAGTCGACCGAGTGTGTTGGGGAGGCAGGCCGCGTCGTAGCTTGTCATCGGGGTGACTCCCGGCCGGCTGCCAGCGCCGCAGCCTGCGAGACGAGCTCGCGGATGCGATCCCAGCGGCTGCTCGCGATCAGCTCGCTGGCCACCATCCAGGTGCCGCCGATGGCGATAACAAACGGGGCTGCGAGGTACTGGCGTCGCATTTGCCGGGCTGATCCCGCCGGTCGGGATAAACCGCATCTCCGGGAACGGGCCGGCCAGCGCTGAGAGAGTTCGCAGGCCGCCGCTGGCCTCGGCCGGGAAGAACTTGCACGCCGCAAGACCCGCGCGGCGGACCCGCTGGATCTCTGTGGCAGTCACGGCACCGGGCAGTACCGGCAGTGAGCGGTCCTGGCACGCGTCCACGACATCGGGATCAAAGCCGGGTGAGACAGCAAACTGCGCGCCCGCGTCCGCGGCGGCCGCGACCTGCCAGGCGTCGAGCACGGTGCCCGCCCCGGCGACGAACCCTGGATAACGGGCCATCACGGCCAGTGCGCCGAGAGCAGCAGACGTACGGAGCGTGATCTCAGCACCGCCGATGCCGCCAGCTATTAAGGCCTCCGCGAGCGGAGCCGCCTGACCGACGTCGTCGATCACCACGACCGGGATGATGCCCAAGCCGCTAATCCCCCCGAGCGGTCTGGATTCGGCCGGGTCACCGCTGCACTGGTCAAGGCCGCTGGGACCGCCACGAGTCGTATTCGCGTCGGCCGGCCCGTCATCGGCTGAACCGTGCCCGGTCCGAGCCGCTCCTCCAGTGACCGGGCTCACGGCACGTCCTCGCCGAACACGCGACGCTGGATCTCGCGGCGGTAGTCCTTGAGCGTGTTGTCCAGATGCAGGTAGGTGGCCTCGACGGCAGCATCCGGCTTCCCGGTCTGGATGGCACGGTAGATGGCCTCGTGCTCCTCGACCGCTTCGGCCGCGTGACCGCCGACGCCCCGGATTCCGATGACGCTCGACTGGCGCTGTAGTCGGCGCGCCTCCCGCACTGCCGCGACAAGGAAGAAGTTGTGCGAGGCGCCGCCACGCCGAGGTGGAAGTCGTCGTCGCCCGCCTCGAATTCTGAGTTGTCGCGGCTGAGGTAGCCGTGCCGGCAGGTCTGCACGGCGGTCTCGATGACCCGCAGCTCGGACGGACTGGCGCGGGTCGCGGCGAGCCTGCTGGCTTCGGCCTCCTGGACGCGCCGGAACTCGAACAGCATGAAGATGTGGTCCAGGTTCGTGGGCTGGAAGAAGCCGCCGAACCGGGTCGCTCCGAGCACGTTCTCGCCGTCGGCGACATACAGGCCGCGGCCCTTCTGAGCGCTGACCCTGCCGGTCGCCGAGAGGATCTTGACTGCCTCGCGCACGACGGTGCGACTGGCGCCGAGCTGAGCTGCGAGTTCGTTCTCGGTGAGCAGGCGATCGCCGGGTGCGAGCCCGAGGTCGGTGATGAGCTGCAGGATCTGCTCGGCCACGACCTCATAGCCCGGGCGGTAACCGCTCCGACTGCCGCGCCTGGCGGCCTCGGCGTCGCGCGACGTCGGCGGCATCGCGGGAGCTGCGCTTGCATCGACGCTCGACAGCTCCGCATCCACCGGCCTGCCTCCCGTCCGTCGGCTATAGCCGCCATTATGACTGAAACGTGGCAGCGGCGTTGATCGTATCTATTGCTCCATGCGATCGTCAATATAAGTATGAAATAATTGTTGCACTTCGGTCACGGAGGTCAATCCATAGTTGGCTAAATAGGTTGATATGACCACAGTGAAGCAGTAGGAGGGTGAAGGCACAGTCAGAAAATAGGATCTATGAAGGTCTTGACGACTTGGTAAGTCCGGTCTGCTAATTATGGGCAAGCACGTGCCAGGTTCAATCGCTGGCCCGAGGAACGCTCGGGCCAGCCTCACGGTGGCCCGTTAAAGGGCCGAAATGCGAGCCGAATAAGTAGTACACATTCAGACGGTCCATCGGCTCCCACCCGAATGGCAGCCGTCTTGACGACACGAGCAATGGAGCTGCCAATGCCTCCGATGAACGGCACCATCCGGGTGCTCAGTCCGACAGGCCCAACCCGCCGGCGCGCCTTCGCGGCCGCGGGCCTGGCCGCCGTGGTCGCCGTCGCGGTCGCGGCGTGCGGCGGCGGATCCTCATCCTCTTCAGGCAGCCCGATGAAGGACGGCTTCAGCCAGGCGCCGCAGTCCTCCTCGGGCGCCCTGACTGTCTGGGTGGACTCCACCCGGGTCCCGGCCGCGCAGGCCTACCAGAAGGCGCATCCGAATGTGAAGCTGAACATCGTCACCTACGACGGCGATGCTAACGGCTCGAACTTCCTGCAGACCAAGGTCGACCTGTTCAACCGGACCGGCAGCGGCTGGCCCGACGTCGTGTTCAGCACGCAGCAGAACGAGACGACCTGGGCCGTCACCGCCGGGTTTGCCGCTCCGCTGAACGAGGGCCTCATCCCGCAGTCCACGCTGAGCAACTTCGCGACCGGATCCCTGAACGTGTGCACGGTGAACGGCAAGGTCTACTGCCTGCGCAACGACCTCGCCCAGGTGGTGCTGTGGTACAACGCCGCGCTGATGAAGAAGTGGGGCTACCAGGTGCCGACCACCTGGCCGCAGTACGAGGCACTCGGCCAGAAGGTCGCCAGCGCAGCATCCCGGCTACCTGGTCGGCAACGCCGGGGACACCTTCACCCCCGAGATCTACATGTGGGCCAGCCAGTGCCAGGGCAGCGACATCACCGGCCCGCGCTCGGTGACGGTCAACGTGACCAGCCCGGACTGCACGCGCATGGCTTCCCTGCTGGACACGCTGATCAAGGCCGGCTCGATGTCGAAGCTGAGCGTGTTCAGCACGGCCTTCGACAAGAACGAGCAGGGCAAGGTGCTGATGCTGCCCGGGCCCGTCCTGGTTCGGCGGCGCGGTCTTCGACAGCACGTCGGGCCTGAACGTGCCGAAGGGCCAGATCGCGGCCGCGCCCATCCCGCAGTGGCCGGGGACCTCCGCGCCTAGCACCGGCAACGTCGGCGGCGGCACCTGGCTGCTGTCGGCGCACACCACGCACCTGCAAGGAGGCGGTCGACTTCATCACCTGGGTGACCACGAACGACGCCTACCAGGGCGACCTGGCTCCGGGCTACCCCGCCTACGCACCGGCCGCCAAGGTGTGGCTGGCGCACCAGGCCAGCTCCGGCTACTTCGCCGACGACATCACCCCCGTGCTCGAGCAGGCGGCCGGCCAGGTCTGGCCCGGCTGGAACTACGGCAAGTGGAGCAACGAGGCGATCTGGGCCGCCACGATCGATCCAGGCCTGACCGGCGGCAAGACGATCGTCTCGATGCTGCCCGCCTGGCAGACCGCGATCACCAACTACGCCACATCCGACGGCTACACGGTCAGTCATTGAGCACGCCACCGGCGACCGACCAGGCCGGGGCGCGCCTCGCGCGGCGCGCCCCGGCTCGGTCTCGGCCGGCCACCTCTTCGTCGCCGGCTACGTGCTGCTGCTCGATCGCGTTCGGCATCGTGCCGACCGCCTACGGCATCTACTTCGCGTTCACCAACGCCGGGAACACGTTCGCCGGGCTGTCCAACTTCACCGGCGCCTACCGGGACTTCCGGTTCCTGCCTGCGGTCGGGCACGTCGGGCTCTACCTCCTGATCTGGCTGGTCTTCCTGGTCGTCTTGGTGACCGGCCTGGCGATCGTGCTCCAGCAGCTGCCCGCCCGGCGGCTGAGCAGGATGATCCGCTTCCTCTACTACATCCCGGGCGCGCTGGCCGGCGCGGCCAGCGTCATGGTGTGGCTGTTCATGCTCGACCCGACCGTCAGCCCGGCCGCCCCGCTGCTGCGGCTGCTCGGCTACGACACCTTCGGGCAGGTCATCGAGCCCGGGCACCTGACGATCCTGTTCGCGATGATCGCGTTCTGGACCGGCGCGGGCGGCTGGATCGTGGTGATGTCCGGGGCACTGAACAACATCCCGCACGAGATCATCGAGGCAGCGCGCATCGACGGCGCCGGCGGCTGGAGCATCGCCCGCCGGATCCAGATCCCGATGCTGCGCAAGTGGATCGTCTACATGGTGATCCTGGCGTTCGCCGGCGGCACCCAGCTGTTCGTGGAGCCCCAGCTCATCTCCGAGGCGAGCCTCGGCGTGGCCGGCCGCGACTACTCGCTCACCCAGCTCTCCTACGACTTCGCGTTCCAGAACAACAACGTCAACTACGCCGCGGCGATCTCGGTCGAGCTGCTCCTGGTCTGCCTGGTCGTCGCGGCGCTGTTCGTGACCCGGTCGAGGTTCTTCGATGCGAGCTGACACAGTCGCACCGGCTGCACCGAGGGCATCCGCCGGCCGGCAGGCGCGCCCGGCGGTTCGCAGGCTGCCGCGCCCCGCCAGCGTTGCCCGGCTACCTGGCAGCCGCGGTGCTGCTCGCCGCCTTCCTGTTCTTCTTCATCCTGCCGGTGCTGTGGCTGCTGCTCGCCGCGACCAAGACCGACCCCCAGCTGGTCTACCGCAGCCCGTTCTCGTTCGGGTCCTGGCATGCGCTGCGGGAGAACTGGGACGCGCTGACCAGGTTCCAGGGCGACACGATCCTGCTCTGGCTGCGCAACTCGGCGATCCAGGCGTTCGCTCGCGCTGGTGATCACGCTGCTGGTCGGCATCCCGGCCGGCTACGCGCTGGCGATGATCGAGTTCCGCGGCCGGCGCGCCCTGCTGATCGTCACCCTCGTGGTGATGCTCATGCCGGCCACGACGCTGGTCATCCCGCTGTTCCTCGAGCTCAACGCGGTGCACCTGATCGGGACCGTGTGGTCGGTCGTGCTGCCGTACTCGTTCTACCCGTTCGGCGTCTACCTGACCTACATCTACTTCAGCACCGCGCTGCCGCGTGACCTGCTCGCCGCCGCCAAGATCGACGGCTGCTCGGAGTTCGGGGCGTTCCGGCGTGTGGCGCTGCCGCTCGCGACGCCGGTCGTCGCGCTCGTCGGCTTCTTCAGCTTCGTCGCGAACTGGACGAACTACTTCCTGCCCTACGTGATGCTGCCGGAGAGCAACCAGTACCCGGTCCAGGTCGGCCTCGGGCTGCTGATCACCGACGTGCCGCAGTTCAACCCGACCGCGGGCACCGCGGCGGTGCTGCGGCCCGAACTCGCGCTGGCCACCCTGCTGGCGATCAGCCCGGTGCTGCTCGTGTTCCTGTTCGCGCAGCGGTTCCTCGTCACCGGCCTGCTCTCCGGGGCCACGAAGGAATGAGATGACACTCCCGGTCGTGACCGCCTCGGTGCCGCTGCTTGAGCCGCCGGGCTGGGCGCTGGCCGAGCGCGCAGCTGTTCGACCTGCTCGACTACGCGTGGCGGCGGTTCGCCGCCGACTTCACCGGGCCGGACGGACGGCTGAACTACCGGCACCAGCTCACCTCCCGGGACGGCGCCGACGACTTCTACGAGACGTTCTTCAACTGGCCGCAGCTGTACCTGCTCGGCGGCGCCGACGACCTGCTGCCGCAGGCCGAGCGGCACTGGGAAGGCGTCACGGCGCAGCTCACCGAGCTCGGGCTGCTGAAGGACGAGTACGAGCGCGGGTACGACTGGTTCCACCAGAGCGAGAGCCTGCTGCTGCTGTACTTCCTGTGCATGGCGGCGCCGGGACGGTGGCGCGACCGGGCGGTCAGGTTCGCCGAGCTCTACGTCGACCCGGCGCACGGCAACTACGACCCCGAGCACCGGATCATCCGCCGCCCGCACAACGGATCCGACCCGGGCCGCACCGGCCTGTTCGACGGGACCCACTATCCGTGGCTGGAGCACGAGGAACGGCTCTACGGCTTCCCGCTGGACTGGCTGCTACCCGACGGGACGCCGTCGCCGCCGCGCGAGGCTGACCCGCGACTCGCCGGCGAGATGACCGCCAGGCTCGGCGCCGGGGACACCGCCGTGAACCTCGCGTCGGCCGGCCTGGTGCTGAACGCCTGGATCCTGACCGGCGAGCAGCGCTACCAGGACTGGATCGCGCAGTATGTCGGAGCCTGGCGGGAGCGGGCGGCCGCGAACGGCGGCGTGATTCCGGACAACGTCGGCCCGGACGGCGTGGTCGGCAGCCGGCTCGACGGCCGCTGGTACGGCGGCCACTACGGCTGGAGCTGGCCGCACGGCTGGTACAGCGTCGGCCAGGCGGCCATGGTCGCCGGGCTGGCGGCTGCCACCGCGACCGGCGACCAGACCTTCCTCGACCTGGTGCGGCCCGCCCTCGACGCGATCATCGGCCAGGGCGTGGTCAAGGCCTACGCCGAGTCGGACTCGTCGCTGCGGTCGAAGTGGTACCCGCAGCTCCGCGAGGACGTCGCGGTGCCGACCTTCCTCGTGCCGTACCGGCACTCCGACCGCGGCTGGTTCGACTACAACCCGCTGATGCCTGCGGTGCCGGTGGCGCTCTGGCACCACAGCGGCGACCCCGCGGACCTCAGCCGGCTCGCGGACCTGCGCGCGCGTGCCGGATACGACTGGCGCACGGTCAGGCCGTTCCGCAGCAAGGAAGAGGCAGGCCACGAGGAGCCCTGGTTCATGTTCCTGGCGGGGGAGCATCCCGGGTATCCGGAGCAGATCCTCGCGGCTGCCCAGGCGCAGGTCCGGCACCGGCTCGCGCGCGGCCGGGCGTACCGGGACGTCGACGTCGCCGAGGCCGACATCCATGTCTGGCAGCAGTGCAACCCGGTCGTGACCGAGGCGCTGGTGCAGCTCACCTGGGGTGGCCCGCAGGTGCTCTACAACGGAGGGCTGCAGCAGGCGCGAGTCCGCTACTACGACGCCGAACGGCGCCGTCCTGGGCTGCCTGGCTCGGTGGCCGCGCTGGTCTCGGCCATCGATCCGCACGCGACCGTCGTCGACCTGGTCAATCTCGACCCCGAGCAGGACCGCTCGGTGATCGTGCAGGCGGGTGCATTCGCCGAGCACACCATCGACGAGGTGCGGTACACCGCGTGCCCGGACGGCTCCTGGATCGGCGGCTTGTATGACTACGGCCACGGCGAGCCCGTCGTCGCCGACAAGCGGGCCGATGTCGGCGGGCCCTGGCTGAACCGTGCGGCTCCCCGCCTCGACCCGGATCCGGCTGACCCTCCGGCTTGGCCTGCGGACACGGCCCCCGTCCTACGCGACGCCGTTCGACCGTCGCGACCGGCTGGCCCCGGCGATCAGCCGCAGCGGCGCCGCGGCGGCGACGCGACGGACGACACGGCCGCGGGACCCGGTGCGGAGGCCGGCGGTGCAATGAGGTACCGGAGGCTGGGCAGCAGCGGCCCGACGGTCTCCGAACTCGGCTTCGGCGCCTCGCCGCTCGGCGGCATCTACGGCACCTTCGCCGAGCAGGACGGCATTGCCGCCGTCCATGCCGCGCTCGACGCGGGAATCAACTTCCTCGACGTCTCCCCGTACTACGGGCTCACCGTCGCCGAGACCGTACTCGGCAAGGCGCTGCGCGGCATCGACCGCGACCGGTACGTGCTGGCTACCAAGGTCGGCCGGTACGGCGACGACGAGTTCGACTTCTCCGCCGCCCGGGTCACGCGCAGCGTGCGCGAGAGCATGAGCCGGCTCGGCGTCGGTCACATCGACCTGATCCAGTGCCACGACGTCGAGTTCGGGTCACTGGAGCAGGTCGCCGAGCGAGGCGATCCCCGCGCTGCGCGCCCTGCAGGACACCGGGCTCGTCCGCTGGGTCGGAGTGACCGGCTACCCGCTGCCGGCGCTGCTGCACGTCGCGCGGCAAGTGCCAGTGGACACGGTCATGTCGTACTGCCAGTACACCGTGCAGGACCGGCGGCTCGCGGCCGAGGCGGCAGAGTTCGCCGCGGCCGGCGTGGCGCTGATCAACGCCTCCCCGCTCGCCATGGGCGCGCTGACCGACCAGGGAGCGCCGCCGTGGCATCCGGCCCCGGCGCAGGTGCTCAACTGGTGCGCGAAGGCGGCCGCCCTATGCCGGGAGCGCGGGTCCAGCCTGGCAAAGCTCGCGCTGCAATTCTCGGTCATCACCAGTCCGTGCGTGACGACGGTCGTCGGCAGCGCCAGCCCAGCCAACATGAAGCGCGACGTCGAGTGGATCGGCGAGCCGCTCGACGCCGACCTGCTCGCCGAGGTCGAGGCCATCCTCGCGCCGGTCCGCGACATCGGCTGGATCAACGGTCGGCCAGAGAACCAGGATCCCGGGCGCGCGTCATGACGGGCAGGTCATGGACAGCCACCTGCACCTGATCGACCCGTACCGCCTTGACTACTCGTGGATCAAGCCCGGGGACGACCTGGACACGGAAGTGGCACCCTCCGCGATTGCCGCCGAGGCCCTCCAGGTCACGGCGGCGATCGTCGTCGAGGGCGGCGTCGTACCCGGCCAAGCGGATCGCGAGATCTCCCGGGTGCGCGCGGAGGCGGCGCGTCATCCGTGGATCAGCGGCCTGGTCGCCCAGCTGTCTGAGAGATAGACCTGGATGATCCTAACGGTACAGCCTTCATTATCGCCCATAGTCACGGAGGAAACGTGGCGTTGCGTGCCCTGCAACATCTCGACTCCACGGCAGGTCAGATCCGGGTCGTCACCTTGGCGACACCGTGTCTTAGGGTGGTCGCGCGCAGGCCCTTTCAACTGCCATTATTGGTTACGAACGTTTTTTGGTATCTGTGGACAATAATCGCTGTCAACGCCGAGGCAGCTATCCTTTGGATCATGTTCCCACCAAAAGTAGGTGCAAACATGGGGGAGGGTCTCTTCGCCTGGCTGCAGTTTCCCGTATTTTATTTTGCAGCAGTACACCTCACCGGCTGGTTGCTGGTTCCCGTATTATTGCCGGCAGCAGTAATGGGTATTTTCATTACGCGATGGTTTACCGCAATCTTCACCAATCGGCACGCAGCGCTCGCCATCGAAGAAGAGGCGAGCTACGATACTAAAGGTGCGGCAGCGCCGCCCATGCTCGTCAGTCGTGGCGTGGATGACGAAGCCTCGCTGTCGCTCGCGGCAGGCTCAATCGGCTCGCGTTTGAGCTATGCTCTCCTAGTCGGAGTGATCCCGTACATCCTTACTACAATATTGAATTTCTCATTCTTCGGTCTAGTGCCCGCTTTGGCCGGAACGCTCTCATCGAAAATATTTCTTGTAGTATTCTTCGGTACTCTCCTTTCCGGCATGATGTTTTTCGTCCTCCCCGGCGTGTTTAAGTCGGTTTTTTATGGGCAAGAATTTCTGGTCAGCGGGCTGATCTGCGACATTGCGGTTAACTCAGTACCGGATACCTCGGGCCAGGTGGAGGCAATTACCCTCATGCCGGTCGGCTTTGAGTCTCAGATTTCACTGTTCCCAGAACGGCCTTTTAGTCTGCGAGGTTGGCGGTCTTGGTGGGCGCAAACGCAGGCAGAAGCAAAGGTGCATAAATCGCCTTTGCAACTGCGGCACATGATCTACAACCATCCCCAGTGTGTGGACGAGATTGTGCGATGGCTTCACCGTGTTGTAGCCCCCGAACGAACCGGGCACGGTCACGGCCTTTCGTGAGCTGCAATGAACTCACGGAGCGAACGATATCCGAAAGACTGGCGGAGGACCCGGGGTGGTCGGCCAAAAGGGGTCCTACCCCTGGGAGTCCCACCGGCCCTGGGCGTCCGTAGCGCGCGAACTTGCCGCGCGATGAGCGCGGCCCTAGCACTGGGAAACCGAGCTTGACACAGTAGCGGTATGGGCTCGCGCAAGTGCGTGGTGATCTGCGGTGGTGGCGCGATCGGCGCCGCGATAGCCTACTTCATAAGCCGGCGCGGCGCACGGCCGATCGTCATCGAGCGTCATGAGGTCGCCGGCTCGGCATCCGGCAAATCGGGCGGCTTCCTGGCGCTCGACTGGTGCCGCAGCAGCCCGCTCGATCGATTGGCGCGGCGTAGCTTCGAGCTCCACGCCCAACTTTCCTCCGAGCTCCGCGATCCTTGGGGATATCGGCGGTTGACGACCTACGGCGGTTACGCCGCCGAGGACGGTACCGCGCGCGGTCAGGGTGGGCGACCGTGGCTTGCCGCCGGGGTTACGATCACGGGTCGGCTCGGCTCAACCGAGGTCTACGGCGGTGGTCGAGCCCCGCGCGTTCACGACAGGTTTGATGCGCGCCGCTCAGGTGCATGGCGCGGTGCTGCGGCATGGTACGGTCGTCGACGTGGTGCGCGGCCCGAGCGGCGCACTGCGCGGTGTCGCGCTCGCGAGCGGCGAGATCATCGAAGGCGACGCCGTCGTGATCGCGATGGGACCGTGGTCGATCCTCGCCGCGCACTGGCTCCCGCTGCCGGCGGTGCTTGGCTACAAGGGCCATAGCCTGGTGTTTGAAACGGGTGGCGCCATTCCGGCCGAGGCACTGTTCCTCGAGTACCGCGAGGCGAGCGGCGAAATCCTGACCCCCGAGTTATTTCCGCGGGCCGATGGCACCACGTGGGTGTGTGCGATCTCGACCATCGGGCCGCTGCCGGTCGATCCTGCCGACGTTGCAACTGATGAGGGTGCGCACGCGCGGCTCGAAGCGCTGTGTCGGAACATCTCGCCGGCGCTCGCCGCGGCGCCGATCAAAGCGTGGCAGGCGTGCTTCCGGCCGGTCACCGAAGACGGCCTTCCCTTCATCGGCGCCGTGCCGGGTGTTGACGGTGCCTACGTGGCGACCGGCCACAGTGTCTGGGGCATGCTCAATGCGCCCGCGACCGGCGAGGCGATGAGCGAACTGATCCTTCACGGTGCGGCGCGGCACGTCGACCTCGCGCCATTCGCGCCGGGGCGCTTGCCGCCGCTTGATCCGGCGCGTCTGCGCGGCCTCTCAGAGGCACGCGTGCCATCCGCCAATCGAGCCTAACCGACGTCGCAGATCACGACGCGGTGGCGGCCGCGAAACAGTTCATCGCCGATCAATGACGGCCCTCGACCGCCTCCATAGCAGCCGCAGCACTGGTGCCTCCAAACGATAAGCGACCCAGCACCGGCGCCGTTCAGCGATCTTAAACGGGTGACGCGAACGTTGCGGCACCACGAAGTGGCAACAACCACCCTGCGCGTACGATCCGGCTGATGCGGACGACGTGGGCGGCTGTCAAGACGACCGCATAGGAACGCGGATTTGAACGCCGCATTTTGAGGCAAGAGACAAAGCGCCTGGAATGCCGTTTGGAGTCAGTGGGCCCTTTCCAGAGACTGAGCCTCACCGCCGAGCGATGAAGTGAGGTCCTTGGCGCGCGCTGGGATGAAGTCTAGCGGTGGTTCTCTTCTGCTCGTCCCAAAAGGGCTTCCAGGTTGCTAGCGAAGTCCACCGCGTCGGCGTCGCCGTTCTTGTCGGCGACGACCTGAACGCTGCTGCCGATGCCGGGAGCGGTCTCCGTCACAGGCAGCGAGACGACAGGATTTCCGGTGTGATCGAAAACGAATGTGTAGCGAATGAGAGCCAGGGTGAAATCGAGCTGCCTTCCGCCGACCGTGATCGTTTCTGCGTCTCGCGCCGGCGGCAAGACCGGGAGCGTGGGAACAAGGACGATATCCACCTCCGAAAACACGGCCTTGAGCACGGCGCGCATCTGCTCGCGGTGCCTGAGCGCGCGGCGGTAGCGGTAACCGGGAAGGGTTCTCGCCAGCTCCAGGAGGTCACGCGCGGAGGCCGGGTAGCCGGCGATGTCGTCGGGAAACGTGGAGAAATGAAAATCGGCAGAATCAGCGCAAAAGATCGAAAGATGAGTCTCGGCGGCGATCCCCGGATCGGGGAGTGAGACCGATCGAATCTCGGCGCCAAGGTTTTCGCAGAGCGCGAGCGCGCGTTCCAGTCCGGCGGCAGCGAGGGGTTCGGCATCCGCTGCATAATGCGGGTCGGTGCCAACGATGATCCGGCGACGCTTCGCGCGCCGGCCGCCTTCGCCGTAGCGCGGATCGAGTGCCCGCGCCAGCGGGCCCAGATCGCTCGCAAACCGCGCCATGGGCCCCACATGGTCCAGCGATTGGGCGAGCGGCAGCACACCGGCGGTACTCACGCGACCAAGCGTGGGCTTTAAGCCCGCGACGCCACAGCATGCGGCGGGAATGCGTATGCTGCCTCCGGTGTCCGTACCCAATGCGCCGTAGGCCAGGCCTGCGGCAAGCGCGGCGCCGGAGCCGCCACTCGATCCGCCAACGGTCCGGTCAGGCGCGAGCGGATGCAAGACTGCCGGCGTGCGCACGTTAAATGCACCGGGATCCGTCGCCGTCACCCCGACGACGATTGCCCCCGCGCGGCGCAACCGGCGAACCGCAACAGCATCTTGCGTCGGCCGGTTGTTGGCGCGAAACGGCAGGCCCCCGGAACATCGCGCCGGTACGGTGTCGATCAAGTCCTTGACCGCGACGGGAATGCCTGCGAGCGGTCCCAACTTTTTCTTCGCTGCGCGCTGCCGGTCGATGCGCGCGGCATCCTCCCGGGCGCGGTCGGCTACCAAATCGCTGAATGCACCGAGCGCGGGATTGAGGGCTTCGATCCGCGTGAGCACTACGTCGGTCAGTTCGCGCGCGGATATTCGGCGCGCGGCGAGCGCCCGCGCGGCGCCGCGAAGCGTCTGGTACGGGAGTTCTGGGCCGCCGGAGGACATTCTCGTCGCTTGCTGTCCGCTTCCGATAGCTGTTTTGCTCATCCCGTGTCCGGAGAACGCGCTCACGCAAGTTCCGGACCGGCGATCGCGACCACGCGGCGCACGTCGTCGAACGGCCGATCATGCTTGTAAATCATGCGAATGAATGGGAATTGTGCAACGAACCCGGATGCGGTCAATCGCTTACGCATTGCACGATGCCGATCCAGGACGTCGATGCAGACGGCGCCTTTGCCCGCCTTGAGCGAGCGAGCCAGCAGCGAAGCAGCCGTCGCGGTGTCGTCTGCGACCAAGGGACCGATTTGCGACGATGACTGTCCTTCGCGCGCAAGCACGTAGCCGCAGACCTTGGTGCCGCGTACAGCAATAAAGGCTTGCGCAGGCCTGCGGGCGCGAAGATGTTCGATCAGAAAAGCCCGGTCGGCGCCAAAGATCGGGCGGTCATAGGCTGCCACTGTTGGTATGTCTTTCCTGCCTAGCCTGCGCACGGCTACACCGGGTGGCATCGCCTCGTCGCCGAAATCCGGCGCGGCGGCTCCGAATCGCGTTATCCGATAGATGTCTTTGAACCCCAGCGAGTGGTACACCTCGCGGCCGGCGGGCGTGGCGTCCAGTGCAGGCACAAGCCGCCGGGCTTTCAACGCGCGAATGCAGCGTCCCATAAGGTAGGTCGCCAAGCCGCGCCGCCGAAACGGCTCCGTCACGAGGATCATGCTGATCCATCCGAAGGGGCCTCCGAACGGCACCGTCAGTCCGGACGCGACCAGGCGGCCATTCGGGGTCGCGAGACCGAAGCTGTCGCCGGCTTCCAGCATCAGTCGCCAGTCGGCTGCTACTTGATTCCAACCCGGCTCGCGCGACAGCCGGATCGCGGCTCGAAGGTCGTCGAGCTTCGCGTCCTTCAAGCCGCCGGGGGGAGTGTCCGTCGCGGTTCGCCGTTTAGCCAAGATTACAGCCCGGCACGTCGGGCTCGATCTGACCGTAATTTGCTACGGTTTCGAAGCTGGCGTGGTCGGTCACCCGTGCAAGGATGCTGTTGCACAGCATGTGATTGTTCCGCGCCGATATGTTGACATGCCCCTGCGGCGCCTCAAAGTCCACTTTGCTTATGGCGGCAACGACCTTGTCGTCCTCGGTCGATCCCGCCTTCGCTACCGCCTTGGCGTAAAGCCAAACAGCATCATAGGTCGCTTCGCCAATGGCGTTGATTGGTTTGTTTGTGCCAAATTTCTGATGGTACCGCGCGACAAAATCCTTGTTAACCGAATTGTCCAGGTTCTTGAAATAGGCTTGGCTCGCGACGATGCCGGCCTGCTCGGCGGGCGAGACGGCGCCAAGGAACGTCTCATCCCACCCATGATAGACGAGCTTCGGCTTGAGCGAAAAACTGCTGTATTGCTTGACTGACGTTATCGCATCCGATCCGGCGAACATCAGCCACAGCACGTCGGGATTAGCGTCTTTCATCTTGCCGAAGGCAGGCCCCAGGTCCTGCGTACCGAATGGAAAGAATTCGGCCCCGACGAGCCGGCCGCCGTTGGCTTCGAGGGCGGCCTTCACCGCCGCCGTACTCTTACGCGGCCAGATGTAATCCGAGCCCATGACATACACCGACTTGCCGAGATTCTTGACGAGCCACGGCATCATGGGATCGATCTGCTGGTTCGGGACTTGGCCGGTGCATACGAGATATTTGTTGCACTCGCCGCCTTCATAATATGTCGTGTAAATCAGCAACTTTTTCGCCGGTCCCGTGACGCTCAAGGCCGCTACGCGCTCAAGGCTCGCGATCATACCGATGACGGCGTCGACCTTGTCTTGAAATACGAGCTTGCGCGCCTTGTCGATCGCGCCCTTCGTCGTCGTCTGGTCGTCCTCGACGAGGTATTCGATCTGGCGCCCCCCGGCGCCGCCCGCAGCGTTCACGTCATCGACGGCAAGCTTGAAGCAATTGAGCTGCGTCTCGCCGAGGATCGTTTCCAGGCCGGTAAGCGCCGTCATGAAGCCGAGCTTGACTTTGTCAGCCGCCTTCAAAATGGCCGGAAAGCCCAATTCAGCGGCGGCGCCGGCCGCCACACCTCCGATCGTCTTGAGCGTTGAGCGTCTGGTGACTCCGCCTTTGTCGAGCCTGGTTGCTGTCGTCGCGCTATGCATTGTCTTTGCTCTCATCGAAGGTGCGAAGTTGCGGGAAACCTGTTATTCTCATATTGCCAGAAATTCCTTCACGTGCAAGACAAACTCATCGCGAAGATCGTCTGCGGTCCCTTCGCGGACGATGCGCCCTTTCTCCATGATCATCCCGCGGTTCGCCAGCTGTAGCGCCAGATCGAGATTCTGCTCGACCAGCAGAATGGCAACGCCGGCGTCGTCGACGATTCGGCGCAACATTCGACCGAGGTCTTGCACGATGCTCGGTTGAATTCCCTCCGACGGCTCGTCCAGAAGGAGTACGCGAGGGCGCCCGCACAGCGCGCGCGCAATCGCTAGGATCTGCTGTTGCCCGCCGGACAGCGTACCGCCACGCTGCTCCATGCGTTCGGCAAGAATCGGAAAGTAGTCGAAGACGGTGTCGGGTATCTGCGCGACGGGGCGGCCGAGTGCGCGTGTGCCGATCATGAGGTTTTCCCGCACGGTCAACTTGGCGAAAATGCCGCGTCCCTGTGGAACGAAGGCCACACCCTTTTGCGCGATCCGATGGGGCGGCAAACCGCAAATCGAGGCACCCTCGAGTTCGATGCTGCCGGTGCTGGGCGGAAGCAGGCCCATGACCGTTCGCATCAGCGTCGTCTTGCCGGCGCCGTTCCTGCCGAGGAGTGCCAGCACCTCGCCCGCGCGTAGCTGCAAACTGACTCCGCCCAAGACCATGCTCGATCCATACCCCGCGCGGACGTCTGCAAGGTTCAGCATCACTGTCGTCCGAGATAGATGTCGCGCACCGTGGCGTCGCGCTCGATCTCGCTGAACGGGCCATCGGCGATGATACGGCCCTGATGCAGCACCATGGTTCGCGAATCGACTGCGCGAACGAAACGCATATCATGCTCGATGACGATGACAGCCATGCGTCCACGCAGTCCGAGGAGAAGATCGGCCGTCGCCCGCGTCTCTTCAGCCGTCATTCCGGCGGTCGGCTCGTCCAGAAGCAGAAGCTTTGGCCCTCCTACAAGCGCCATGCCAATTTCGAGCCATTGTTTGTGTCCATGGGCCAGTTCGCCGGCGCGGATGTCCGACAACTGTCCTAGTCCGAGCAGGCCGATCAGCTCGCCGATGCGGGCGCTTCGCTGAGCCGCCTCCATGCCGCGACCTGCGACATCCAGGTTGCCCCTGACGGTCAGACTGTCGAAGAGGCTCGGTACCTGGAATTTGCGCACAATACCGAGACGCGCGAAGCGGTGAACGGGAAGTCCGACAATATCGCTGCCTTCAAAGCAGATGCGTCCCTCTGCCGGCCGCAGCGTTCCCGCCAGCATGTTGAACAGCGTACTCTTGCCGGCGCCGTTCGGCCCAATGATGCAGCACAGTTCGCCGCGTTCGATGGCGAGGCTAACGCCTTGTAGCACGACGACGCCGCCGAAGCGAATTTGCAGATCGTCTGCGTAAAGGAGCGGAACGCTCACGGCCTTGCCTTTTGTTGGCGGCGAGCGATGCTGCGCAGCCGGCCGAACAGATCCAACAGGCCGTTTGGAAAAAGAAAGACCATGGCTACGAAGAAGAGGCCAATGAGCAGCGGCCAGAGCTTGGTGCTGTAGCTGCTCACCACCTGCTGCAGCCGGATCACCACGAACGCACCGACAAACGGTCCGACCAGAGTGCCGCGTCCGCCGACGGCGACCCACACAATCACTTCGGTCGACAGGAAGAGGCCGGTTAAATCCGGCGCGACAAAACCTGACAGCGAGGCGTAGAGAGCGCCTGCGAAGGCCGCAAGGCCGGCGGATATCACGAGCACCAGAAGCAGCCGCAAGGAGGTGTTGTATCCTAATGTGCGCGCCCGCAGCTCGTTATCCCGAATGGCAGCGAGCACGCGGCCGAATTGCCCACGGCACGCCAGCCACAGCCCCGCCAGCGCAAGCGCGGACGCGCCGAGGACCAGCCAGTACTGCGCTGCGGGATCGACGAAGGCATAGGACATGCCTGCCAATGCAA
This sequence comes from uncultured Actinomycetota bacterium, assembly GCA_963730085.1. Classification (GTDB taxonomy): domain Bacteria; phylum Actinomycetota; class Actinomycetes; order Streptosporangiales; family Streptosporangiaceae; genus JAJYUU01. The sequence goes on from CAVSQI010000001.1 coordinate 611,399, forward strand.
ATCCGGGCGGCGGCGTCCCGATAAGCCCGGCGTCGCCGCCGGTTACCGAGGCCCATCCAACGGCGATTTGCTGCGCGACCAGTGAAACGGCGAGCGTGACGATGGTCAGATAGGCGCCGCGCACGCCGCCGAATATCAGGAAATAGCCGATGCAGAGAGCGACGGCTGCGGCGAGCGCGACGCCGCCGGCGGCTCCGATTACGCTGCTCAAATGATTGTCGCTCAGAAGCTGCGCGATGATCGCTGTGCCATAAGCCCCCAACCCGAAGAATGCGGCGTGGCCGAAGCTCAGCATGCCAGCTTTGCCCCAGAGAAAATCCAGGCTGAGCGCAAACAAGCCGAAAATGAGTATGTCGCGAAGAACGGAGACGCTGTAAACATCCGCGGCAAACGGATAGAGCGCGAGCAGCGCCACGACAATCGCGACGACGACGGCGGGAAGGCGGCTCAAGTGTCCGCGCGCTTCAGTCTCCGTCACCGCTACCGTCACGACGGCACTAGGCCGCGTGGCCGGAAGCGCACGACGATCACGGCGCCTACCAGCACCAGCGCCTGCGCGACCGTCCCCGGGACCCGATAGTTGAGCAATGTCTCCAGGCCGCCGACCAGCGTGCTTCCGGCGGCGACGCCGGCGATGCTGCCTGCGCCGCCGACGATGACCACGAAGAAGGAGCGCGCCAGGTAGTTTCCACCCATCTGCGCCAGGACGTTGGTCAGAGGGGCTATGAGCACGCCGGCAAATGCCGCCAGCGCGGCGCCGGCCGCGAAGGCGAGGGCGTAGATGCGGCGCGTATCGACGCCGAGCGCCTCGGCCATGTCGCGATTTTCGATCACAGTGCGCAAATCGAGACCGAATCTAGTGCGGTGAAAGACCAACAGCGCCGCCACGAACACCGAGACCGCAAAGGCAATGAGGATCAGCCGGTAGGCCGGATAGCTCGTGCCGGCAAACATCACCGAGCCCACGACCGGTGCCGCCACATATTGGGGCGCCGCGCCAAACGCGATCTGAAGAAGCTGCTGCAAGACAAGGCTCACTCCCCAGGTCGCCAGGATCGTGTCGAGAGGCCGTCGGTAAAGATGCTGGACGATCGCCCGCTCGAGGAGGTAGCCGGCGGCCGCGCCGATCATGGGAGCCAACGCCAACGCCAGCCAGAAGCTGCCACCATGTCGCTCGACCAAAGCGAGCGTGAAGGCACCGATCGTAACGAACTCGCCGTGCGCCATGTTGATGACGTTCATCAGCCCGAAGATGATCGCCAGACCGAGCGCGACGAGCATCAGAATGCTGATCAACGTCACAGCATTGAGGACTACCGGAATGACGATGTCCACGGGTCACCAGGGGCTGTGTGATGCAAATGTGCGGTGCGAGCGGCAGGCAACTTCATTCTGTCCGGTCCCCTCGCCAAGTCAACGCCCGCACCGCTCACCTCCTGATGTTAGCCCGCCTCACGCCACGAAGCGCCCTCAGATGCGCCCAGGACCCAGGGGCCCCAGCCTCGAAAGGGGTCCTACCCCCGGGAGTCCCGGGGGCCTAGTTACCCGCTCGAGCGCGAGCTGCAGACCCTCCAGAGGACCCACTTGCCGAAAAGGGGTCCTACCCCGGGAGTCCCGCTGGGTCGAACGGACCCGCCTCCTTCGGCTCAAGCTAAGCGCGCGCCATCACGTTGCGAACTGAGGTCGCATGCCACTGCCCGCCGCGCGGCGCATTGATCCCGCGCGCGTTCAGGACCTCGGCGATCTGCCGCAGGGACGTTGCCCCACTACGTTGAATTTGCCGCATGATCGGGATCACATTGGCCGCGCGCTGGTCTGCGCGGTCAACAATTTCAGCTAGCGCCTTCTCGCGCGCCTCGTCAATCTTTGGGTTGCCGAGCGCAACGCCACGCGCCTTGGCAGCTGCCAAGGCTTCCGTAGTGCGCTTGCTGATAAGCGCGCGTTCTTTCTGCGCCAGCGCAGCGAACAAGTGCAGGATGAAAGGATCAACGTCAGGGCCGAGATCAGCGACCAAGAACGGCACCCGATGAACCATCAGGCCAGAGATGAAATGAACATCACGGGACAGCCGGTCCAACTTGGCGACGGCGATCGAACAACGCTGCCGGCGCGCTTCTTTAAGCGCGGCGGCAAGCTGCGGTCGCCGGTCGATGGCATCGGACCCTTTGCCGGTCTCGACCTCGACGTATACGCGACCCAGCTCAAAGCCTTCGGCAGCGGCGAACCGCTCCAATGCTTGCTTCTGCGCCTCGATTCCAAGGCCAGATTTACCTTGCTTGTCGGTCGAAACCCGAACGTAGCCGATAAGATTGCGCGCCATAGTGGTCAATCTCCCTTGTGCAATATTTATACGAGCGTTTTGATTTTGCACAAGTAAATCACACCTGAGGTATCGGTACGTGCTCCTTCTCCGGCATGACGTCGATCAGGTCCGCCCTGGCCGCGACTCGAGCCACTACACGACCTCCTCGGTGCCGACCGCCCGCTCGACCGCGCGTCTGGCCGCGTCGTCGCTCCAGCACGCGCCCAGGCGCCGCAGCGCGTCGTGCGCTGCGGTATAGACGTAGGCGTAGGTGTCCTCGCCACCACGCAGCCGCATCACCAGGCCGAGCACCGCGCCGTAGCTGCTAAAATCACAATCGCCCGGCGTGACATCGATGGCCGTCGCACCACGCCCGGGGAGTTCCGCCGGGCCTCATGTGATTTAGGTTCGGGTCAACACGGGGTCAGCAACTGTCATCGGATTTGTCCTCGATCGCCGGCGTCGGCGGGGCGTCGGTCACCTCGCCATCGATCACAATCGCGCCTGTTTGCTTTATCCATTCGGCCTCGGTGAGCGGCTTGTCGCTTATGACGTACTTACCGGTGACGTGCTCGACCTGCCAGGCGTCGCGCCAGCGCTCCGGGTCTCTGTTCTTCAGCCAGAAGATCTGAGCCGTGACGTCGGGCGGCACGTGCTCGACGTACGGCGCGTACACCGGCTTCTTGGCGCCCGCCGGCATGAAGGTCTTGACAGCGTCGTAGTGGTAGCCGACGGCGCGCTGGTAGAGCGAGCGCTCGACGCGTTGATCCGCGGCTTCTTTGCCGACCTTTAAGGCGGCCCGAAACTCGGCGTGCGTTGCGGCCCAACGCTTGATCGGGTCCTCCTGGGTCCTACTTCGGAAAAAGGGGAGCTGGGGTGGCCCTGCCGGCGGGGTCGAACGGACCCGGTCGACCGGCTCGTGCGCTGCCGGCGATCGCCCGGTTCGAGCAGTTGGCACGCCGGGCTGCAGATCCTCAGATGCTCGAGCATTCCAACCTCCGCCTGACCCGCGCCACCTGCGTTGGGTGCCACCGCCCACCGCTCGGCGCCGGCACGCCGCGTCAGCTCCTCGGCGGCCGCCCGTACCGACAGCGCAGACACGGTCTCAAACACGCCACGCGGCTCGCTGGCGCGCTCGTTTGCCGCCTGGCTCCCTCGCCGGGGCTGTGATCGTCAGGACGGGCAAGGGGGCCGACGATACCAATCCACTCCCTTGAGGCGTCCGTCCTTGCCCCGTCTGATGATACGGTAACGGGGACTTGAAATAGTCCATACGGTCGTTTAGTATATTTCTGGACCGGCTTGCTGAGGCTCCTACATGAAACCGATCGTCGCCTACTATCGAGTTAGCACCCAGAAGCAAGCCCAATCAGGCAAGAAGGGATTGGGCCTCGGGCTTGAAGCCCAGCGTGAGGCGCTGGAGCGGTTCGCGCAAGCGAACGGGCTCCAGATCATCGCTGAATTTACCGAAATCGAGACCGGCAAGGGGGCGGACGCGCTCGAGCTCCGGCCGCAATTGTCTAGCGCGCTCAACACGGCCCGCAAACGCAAATGCTCGATCGCGGTTGCGAAGCTCGACAGGCTTTCGCGGGACGTCCACTTCATCAGCGGCCTCATGGTACATCGCATACCGTTCATTGTTGCCGAGCTTGGCGCCAATATCGATCCTTTCATGCTGCACATCTATGCGGCGCTGGCGCAGAAGGAGCGCGCGTTGATCTCCGAGCGCACCAAGGCGGCGCTACGGGCAGCAAAGGCTCAGGGAACGGTTTTGGGCAACCCTCGGCTGTCGGAAGCCGCGGCGCGCGGCACGGCCGCCGGCAAGAGCCGCGCCGATCAATTTGCCGCAAATCTGGTACCGCTGGTCCGAGAAATCCAAAAGGCCGGAGCGAGCAGCCTGAACGCCATTGCCGACGCCTTGAACAAGCGCGGGATTAGGACCGCACGCGGCAAGGAGTGGACCCATGTGCAGGTTGGCCTTGTTCTCCGGCGGGCAACGTAGCCGGCGAGATTCACAGCGCGATCTGCTTTGAGACCCGCCGGCGCTGATCTCCGACCGGCAACACCGCAGCGCCTCGTGATCGCGCGTCCTCACCTTTCGGGGGTGAGGTCGATCACCGTGGCCCGCTCGCGGATCCACTCCTCCTCGGTCATCGGCCGGTCGGCGATGACATAGCGACCGGTGGGGCCGTGCTCGTGATGGACGGCCTGCAGCTTCGCGTGCACGTAGGGTGCGCAGTCCGCCGCACACCGCTGCGCGTTCTCACGAGCTGAGAGGAACGTGCGCGCCACGCTCATCGCCTCGCGCCGGTCGTCGTCGTTCTTGATCTTGCCGCAGATCGCGTCGAGCTTGGCGCCCAAGTCCCTGGACTGCCGGTGCCAGAACAACATGTTGTCGAACATGACGTCGAGCGGCGACTCCTTGTCCGCGCATAGTTGCATCGCCCTCTTGCGCGACAGGCGGTTCGGCGCCATCCGCGGCCGGCCGCCCTTCATCCCGTTTGCCCGTGCAACGTGGGGTGGGGGTGCCATCTTTGGTTAAATCCAATGAGAACCGTTGTTGCCAGTATCTCCACGTCGGAGATTCGTCCTAACATAAAACAGTGCGGAGCACCTGAGATTTGGTCCGAACGTATGTGCAAAAGCGGCGCCGCGCCGCTCATGAGGACATGGCGAAGGGGCAAAGGGAGGGGTCACGGGCTCATTTTTCTTATAGGAGTTTGATAAGGGTTTTGAGCCCGTGACCCCGGGTCACGGGCTCAAAAGTCTTAGAGGGGAAGCCGCTCTCGAAGCCACACCATGGGCTCGGGGATGATGGTGAGGTCGAAGTAGGCAAGCCTCCGCTTCCTCCCCGCGGGTTGGTACGTCACCGGCGCAAACCCCGGCAGATCGGGCACCCCCTGTTCTATTGTCCTGTCCGCCGCTGAGTTGTTTGACCAAATTTCGGGGTACACCTTCACCATGTCGCTTTGCGCGGTGAGCATGACGCCCTCCGCTGCAGTCTCGACGAGTGGGCTCGGCCTCCTCCAGATCGAGACGTCGCTCACTTTGATCGGCAGGCACGTGTCGAACAGCAGATCGACGTCGAGCGGCGTTTGTTCCGTCCTGTTGATACCGCGTCCGCGGCCGAGGGCCTGAATGAGTTCGCCCTCGTGCACGAGCCACCTGACGGACTCGACGAGATCATCAGGGTGCTGATCGCCAGTGGTCTCGATGCCTCGGCCGTCCAGCAGCCTGATGCCGCGCTTGACGGACTGGTACCAAATGAAGCCCTCGCCCTGGACCAATGTCGGCTGCCTTCCACTCAGAGCCGCCGCCTGGGCCTCCATCACTCCCGGGCCGGGAGCAGTGCGGCCAACGATGATCAGCAGCCTGATGTCCTTGTAGACATCGAGCCCGGAGACGTCATTGAAGTGCTTGACCTCGATGTCATCTGGGAGTTTCAGCCATCGCTCGAACTTCTCCTGGCAGATTACGAGCGCTCGCCCGCGGCCGGTCTCCATCCAACGGCGCAGGATGTAGCGTCGCACGTCCTCGCGGTGCACCTCCTTCTCGAGCTTGCTCGAGGACGTTGGTGCCCTCAGAACTTGCCTGATGCGAACATGGGGAGGCATCTCGACTTGGATGTCGGCGACGACCTCGACGTCAGGGTGGTACACCTGCAGGATCGAGGCCTCGGGCAGGGTCGCATCGAGCAGTAGCGTCGGCACCTGGAACTGCTTGCTGATTTGCTCGACGCCTTTCCACTCGATGACGCGCTGCCCATTGCGCTGCTTGATCGTCAATCTGCCAGACACTTCGATGTCCGGATCCCGGGCCATTTCTCGCACTGCCTGCCAGATCTTGATGATGCGGCGCGAGTGCTGAATGGCGTCGATCAGGTCGCTGTCCGTCGCGAGCCTCTTGATTTCGGCGTCGGACATTCCCGGCCGCAGGTCGATCTCTGGGCAGCACTTCCATTCGCGTCTTATGATGGCGCTCAGCACGCGAGCGTCCGGCGGCTTACCAACTAGAAAAACGATGGCGAGGGGCCGCCGTTTCACGCCGCCGTTCTGCTGCTTCTGCAGCGCCTTGCCCAGCCTGTTGCGGTCGAAGTTGCGCATGTCGATGTCGTGATAGGATTTGGGCTTCGGTCCGCGCAGGCTATCGATCGCGACGACCCACTCCTGCCCTTCGATCCCGCGAATTCCCTTCTTCCATATCGCCTCGTCAATGATCACGGCGCTGGGCTCGCCGAACACCTCTTGCGTGTGGAACAGCATGTCGGCAGCGACAATCCACACATCGACCGGCTCGTCTGGCATCTGTCGTTGATAACCGCACTCGTCGAAGAAGCGGCACTTTATCTTCTTGCTCTTGCAGCAGGTCGTGGGAATGTCCTCGTGGCACTTCATCGCCAGTTCGACGGCGGCCGGGTTTAGGCACATCTTCTTCTCTGGATTTTCGGGGTCGGTGGCGCCGCGACCGCGGAACACCCTGGCGTCGATGCCGTGATCGGCGAATTGTGCCTCGATCTCGCGACCGAGCTTGTGCCGCGGCATTGCGTAGATGATCGGTCCGACCGTCACTTCGCCCATCCACCTGGCAATTTCCTGGATCGCGATCTTGGTCTTGCCGATGCCCGTTGAGACGCGCATCGCCTTGGCGATCGGCAATTTCCTGAAGATGGATATTGCGAATTCGCGAAACGGATCGCGCTTTGCTTTGGGGCACGCGACGTTTTTCTCGAGAAAGTCTTGAATGAGTTGTCGCGTCCTGTTGCGCGCCTCATCGGCGCTCGAGTAGGTTCCCTCTGTGGCGTACGTTGGCTCCGCCGGCCGCAGCCATCCATTGTCGCGCGCATCCTTGAGCTTGGCCGCGACTGCTTGTCTGCTGGTGCCGCTGCGATCCGCTGCGAAGTTGCACAACTCCTTCTCTTCTTTCTTGGTGAGATCCGCAGCGCTGGCCACTTCGATGAAATCCGCGTCACCCCGCTCAATCGCCCTGCGCACCGCGGCGGCGTCGTATTTCAACTGATAAGTGACACCCCCGTGGGCGAAGGAGTTGATCCATAGGGTGCCGTCCCGCTGGATGAACACTTTTGCCTTACAGGGACCATCTTCGACGCCCTCCAGCGGATCGGCCAAGGTGGCGCCTTCGAAGCGAGCTGGATCGGCCAGGACGTCGGCAACGGTGCAGCCGGCGAACTCATCGTCATCGAAGACCAGCTCCGTGTCGGGGAGGAGAATGCCATCGCACTGCCGCGCGACTGTCCGCTTAGCGGAGGCCATCGAGACCCCCATTCGCTGGACGATGCGCGTTGCCTGTCGGACGATGAAGGCGGCGCGCGCCCTCGCTGCCTCTGGCTTGAGCCGCTGCCTCTCCTTCGCCCTCAGCTCGTTGAGCTTGGTGATCTCGACGGTCGAGAGCGACGGGCATGCCGCAATGGTGTCCAGGGCGTCGCCGCCGACAGCCACAGCCCGACGGCTTTCCACATCTTGCTGAAGCGGCGGCTCCAGCATTGGTCCGCCCTCGAACACAAGGCGCTCAGGAGAGCCGACCAGGCGGTCGACGATCGAGCGCTCGAGCAGCTGCCCGGATTTGCTGACCCTCATCCAGCCCAAACCAGCGAGCCAACAGCGATCGTGCAGGGCCCTCAGGAACCGTTCGACGTCGGCGCCGTCCTGCACCAACAGATACAGATGGAGCCATCGGACCCCGGCAGCCGTTCGCCGGTGTCGGAGCGGAACAGCCCTGCACTCGTCGAGAGGCGCGTAACCCGGGCCACGCCTCTCAAGGCCGGTAGTACCGACAGCAGCGCCCCCCAGAGGCCGTCGAGGCGCTTCAGCTCGGCCACGACATGGGGCGGCATGCCCTTTGTGTCGAAGTCAAGCAACGCGAGCGCTGGTTGGCCTTCCCGGTAGATGATGTTGGCGCCGGTGCGGGCGATTATGTCTGGCTGAGCAACACCTTTCAGTAGCTTGGCTTTGGTGACGACTTCAACTTGGTCCAGCAGGCCGGGTCGGAGCGCGCCGAGCGCGAGGGCCTCATTTGGAGGAAGCTCCCCGATCAATGCGGCGAACTGCTGGATATCGGCGACCTCGACGCGCCGCGCAGTGCCCCTGGACATCAGGCACGCGCTGCCGTCGCTCTTGATTGAACCGTCCGCAGAAAGCGAAATCCGCTTGGTGAGCGGCCCGCCTGACTTGGCGAAGACCGTGATCTCGACGCGGACTTTACTCCCGGCGGCGCCTTTGCTACTTGGGCGACTTGCGAGACCTCCTTTCAATGAAGCATCGGCGCTGGCGGCGCCGGGCCTCGTCTTATTTGTCACGTAAGACCCCCATTTGGTGAGTTGCGACGGACTCGCGGAAAATCCGGCCCTGTAATCAGGCGCCCGACGAGCGCTCGTTCGGCCGGCGACAATTCACCCCGGCTGCGCCGCAGCGAGGATTTCGTGCGCCAGGGATTCAACATAACTTTCCGTCGGCGGTAGTCTTGGCCGATGGTCTTTTTTGAAAGCTCCTTCAGTGGGACTGCTCGTCGCTCGACGTCGGTACCCGCATCAGAAAGTCGGGGATCGATAGGTCGTCCGGGATGGACTTGACCAGAGCGCTCACCTGCGCCTCAACGTCGTCATAACTCAGTTTCAATTGCGCAAGGACCTCAGCCCACGCATTGGCCGCACCCGATGCGGCATTAATCACCTCTTTGTCAGCGACAACGCCTCTAACGCCATATCGGCGCGCGCGAAGAGTAGTCTCACGCGCAAACTCCAGAAAGTCGCGCTCGGCGAGCTTTGGCTTGTCATCGGAAGGGAGATCATCAAATTGGGCGCGCCACGACGGGGGTATAGCTTCGCGCAAGGGCTGAAGGCCGACCCCATCAAGAAAGTGTCGGCGCTGATCCAGCGTCGCTTCTGACCATGCCAAGGTCGAAAGTTCGGGTTTAGCCTCGTTCTTCTGGCCGACGAGTCTTTTCTTCGCCCGGAGTTCTTTTGTTTTGGTGTTGATGGCCGGCTTGCCCTTGGCGACCACTTTGCGCTGCTCCACTTGTGGTAGCTCGGCTATCTCGGCCGCGGTCGACACAGGAACGTTACCGCGTTCAACGGCGTGGATTACCTCCGGGATCGCATCATTTGTGACCTTCGTCGCTCTCTGAACGCTGCGCCGGCTGACTTTCAGCTTTTCGGCGGCATCCTGTTGGGAAACGGGTGCGCCAATTGGCGCACCTGCTTTTGTTTGCCCGTCCTTGAGATTTGCCAGCTTCGCCGCGACCATGGCGCGCTGACTATTCGTCAGGTGCCGTCGGGTCAGGTTTTTGTCGATCACAAAAGTGAGCGGATCTTGTCCTGCCGGCAATGGCTGATAGTCGCAACGAACGCCGGCTGCTTGGCATGCCCGCTGACGATTGCGCCCATCGAGAACCATACCGTCCTGGACGGTGATAGGATCGCGAAGACCGTGGGCCTTGATCGAGGCGACGAGCTCCTCGAAGTCATCGCCCTCGACTAGTGGAAACAGCTCCCCAAGGGGGTGTACCGGAAGCAGCTCGGCGTTCAGCCGATCGGCTTCGTGGCGTGCGGCAGCGGGTGTAAGGCTGTGATCGAGCGGTTCGCCAGAATGCTCGGTATCCGGAAGGTCGCCTGCCGTAGTAGCGGCGGCCTCGACGCCATCAGCCACCTTACGCGACTTCTTTTGTGCGCCCCAGTTTCGGCGTGCTGCTTCGTTTGAGGGCGTCATCGTCCACCCCCAGAAGCAACCCGCGGACGAGCGCAAACCGGCGGCGGGCTTCTGCTTCCACTCCGCTCGGAATCGCGAGCCGGAGAGCCGTTCTTGGCACGGCGCGAGGCGGGCTTGCCGTCGATGACAGCGGCAGCCACTGCCCCGAGACGACCTCGTAGCGCCCATTCTTCGGTGTCGGGGCGCCACATCTCGATCACGGCGTCGGCCGGATAACCTTCATCTAACAGCAGGCGCGCTGACCTGACGAAGGGCGACGCGCTCACGCACAGCACGCGGTCGCCGAGACGCGCGGTCCACTTTCGGCCGCTCGCCGTCGGCTCGATCACGATCCGTAATGGTGCGGGTGGCTTTACCGGCGTTGTGGGACTGGCGTGCGCGACGATCTCGGGGTAGCTTGCAGTTGTTCGTCGCAGAACACTTTGGACTTCCGCCCCGGTTGCCGTCCCCACGGCGCCGGGGCTTCCATTTTCAGGATCGGGCGGCGGCGGTAGTCTGGATCGTCGTTTCTGTCCCAATAACTGTCCCAACGCACCCTTTGCGGTTCGCGCGCTGGTACGGAAAGACATTGATCTGTCGGGAGATTTGTTGGTCGGAGTGGCAGGATTTGAACCTGCGACCCCCTCGTCCCGAACGAGGTGCGCTACTGGGGACCCTTTGGAACTACGTTGTTTTTTGTGACATTCGCGCCCGTTCGTCGCGCTTTGTTCACGGCGTTTCGTGCCCCCGACTGGCCCCCTAGGGCACTGACCGCTTGTTCCTGATACTCGGGATGGTGGTGACCGTACCCCTGGCTCAAGCTGCTGCACCGTCATACCCAGGAACCCCGCCGCGTCCCAGAGGTTTACCCCCCCTTGCATCAGCCACGTCGCGCAGGTGTGCCGCAGAACGTGTGGGGTTACGTCGGCGTCTAGCTTAGCGGCTCGCACAGCCGCCTCGAAGCCTTTGCGCACGCTTCGGACCGGCTTGCCGTTCCACTCGACCACCGCCCGTCGTGCAAAACCAAGACGTGCCCAACGGCGCATGTGCGCGAGAAGTCGGGGCGGCAGCTTTACCGGCGGCTGACGCTTCTTTGTTTGCCGACGACCGATTGCGCCTCGATAAAACACCCCCTGGTTGAGGTCGACGTGTCCCCGCCCAACGATTGGTATCATAGCAGCGCCGCAAATTGCCGATGATCTCGTGCCGGTGTAGAGGCCGACCAGGATGAAACGTGCGATGTGCCGCCCTACAGGCCGCTGGGTATCCCTACCCCCTATGATCTGCTTGGCCCGCCACGCTGCCCAAAGAAGCCGCGCAGCCTCAGAGCGGGTAAGCCACCGCTCCCGACCCGGCGCCTTTTCGGGAAGGACGACCGAGACGATTTCAGAGCAAAGCCCCTCCCTGCGGTGATGATTGATCGCCGCGCGCAAGTCCTCAAGTTCCCGCCGCGCAGCGGCCCGGCTCACGTTCCGGGGCGTTCTTCCGGTTTTCTCCGGCCTGGCCGACCTCCACGCCTGGCGGGTCCGGTACTCGACGTAGGCGCGGCAGGTCGCACCATTCACGTCCGCCAGCGTTCGGTCACCCCACCAACAATCGAGCGTCAGAACACGCTGCTTAGTCTCCTGCTCGCGCGCGTGGATGGGCGCAACATCAGTAAGATAGATCGAGAGGACATCTGCAATCAGGATTTCTGACGGGTGGCGACCGCGGGTTCGACTGGGCCGGTACTTTTGGGCGAGGTGTTCCCCAAGCGCGCGCTCGGCGCCCGCGCGATCTCCCGCAGCGCAGCCCGTGCTAATCTTGCGCGGTCCGTCTCAGATGACCCACACGGCCCGCTTCCGGAGTGTGCCGTCTGAGTTTCGCTCTTCGGGGCGCAGCCATAATCTAGGGCCTTTGCTTCGACGCAGCATAGCTCCCTCATTCGCTCGATGTTAGCCAGCGTAGTATAGTCTTTTCCGGCGATACGCTCGATTACAAGCCGACCGCGCGCGCCTTCCCGCCGCAGACCGGACGCTGTCATGGAGCCATCCGGAAATGCGAGCGCCGTGGCGAGGCGGCAGTTTTGTCGAGCGCATCATCCCACAGTTTGCCTGTAGGCAGCGCGCTAACGAAGAAAAATATCGTCCGTTAAATAATGGTCTGGCTTGTCTTTTTCCGACCCGGCGAATGTCGTGTCTTGAAGCGTCCGAGCGCGTTTAGTTTCCCCACGATTGTCTTAGGCGGCTTGGTCTTGATAAATTCATAAATTTCATCTCTCAGGCTGAGTGCATTCTTTATGGCTGTGAACACTTGTGAATCTTCGATATTCTGGTCGATCATCCGTAAAGCAATGTGAATAAATTCGGTTGAGGGCTGCTTCGTAACGATTTTTTTGTCCTTGACTTCCAGCCTTTTCGGCGTCGGGACGCGCTTTACGACCCAAAGTGGCGAGTCCGTCCAAGACTGCTCGGCTGTGAGAACCTCCCAAGCCTTTATGAGTTCGAGAGTCGGCTGCACGTAAGGCGAGGACGGCCTTCCACGACCCGTTGGCTGATCAATTTTACCAGTTCCCAACTGAATGGCTACGTGCAGTGTCAGCAGAAGCGTCGTGACGTCTCGTAGCAGGTGAAAGATTTGGAGTGGACCCTTGTTCTTGAGAAACGGCCGTGGACAGACTTCGATGGCGATGGACAAGATATTTTCGAGCTGCTGAGCATCCATCTTCCCGAGCGCGGCAGCCATTGCAGGTATTTTATCTGCCGCGTCTTTGCTGGCTCGGATCAATTCGATGACCCGTTCTTTTTGATCCACGTCCAGTCTGCGTCGAGCTAAGCCGACGATCTCGTCCAACGTTAGGAGGAAATCATCGATAAGATCCGGCCTGGCCTTTAAGGGCGCCAGATTGCAGATCTGCGTTATCTCATGTGCAAAATCGGCTTTGAACTCTGCAAGACGTACTTTGTCAACCAAGTTCTTTTCTATTTGTTGCCGTCGTCTCGGTCGGCGCGACGTGCGTCTAGGAGTCATGTGATTTTCTCCGACGATCAGACGTGCTGGAACATCAGTTGAAACTAACACTCTGCCGGGAGCCGTAAGACCGTTTTGGCAGGTCCGTTAAATCATGTAGTTTCCGTCCCTTTTCCGAACAATTGGACGCTGGCTTGCTGGACCCGGCGCATGCTTGAGATAGGTAAACTCAGCAGAGCGCCACACTCGCTGGGCTGAGTGAAGAAGTCCAAGCCTATCTGACGCGGTGCTCAACCTACTTGGGCCGCCGACGGTAAAGCTTTGCGTCGACGCGTGGAAGGGCTGGCGCCGTGTTCGGTGAGCCAGAAATGCCAGTAGAGCAAGAGAGAGGTATCCATTATGACGCTTCATCGGTCGGAAATCCGGTCTGCACGTGATGCTATTTGTATGCATTATTTACATATTCGCATAACGCAAGTTGATGTCATGCTCGGCGCGAAATTAGTGTGACTGGCCAAGAGAAATCGTACCTCGGGAGCCCGGTTGTAGAAAAGCCTCCGCAGCTATCGCCGTAACCAAAAATCTACGTGTGTGATTAGATCGGGAGTGCTGAGGCGACAAATAGTTTAATCGCGCCGATTTGCTGCGGGTCAACCAACTATTGAATTGTTTTTTGGTCGGTGGTGACGCGGATTTTTTCGCAAGAGGTGATTCAAGATTTTCCCGCGATTTATTATCGTCGCTCCCACCTTTCGTTAAGAAAGGCCAGTTTCTTAGTCAGTCGAGCATCCGCTGACGATGGACCTATCAACACATTGGCTTTCTAATCGCTTAAGTTTGAGCCTTAGAGCGCCGTTGAATGACTCACTGCCAGCAGCCGAATGTGCGCGTTAGCGATAGCCATCGCGCGACATGGTAATTCACGGATATTGTAATTTTGGGTTACTCGATCACGAAGGCTCTTCGGGGTTGATCGGTTCGCCTTGGAGACTGGAGAGGAACAGCGAGCCGCCAGCCTATTCCGCCGCTGACGCTTTCTCCGGATTTTCGAGCGGTATTTGTGCCGCGGCCAACATGCGGCGCCGCGCCGCTTCCTGCTCCGGCGTGAGCTGCGGTTCATTTGCCGCCACTTGGCGGCCAAGCGCGACGAAGCTCGGAATGGTGTCGTCGGTTAACGGCACCACTTTCTCCTTCCGCATCATCGCCTGTTCAATAAAAGGCGCAAGCTCTTCCTGCTTTCGCTTGGCTCTGTCCTCCTCGCGCGCATCGAATTCGGGCAACACGTCGTGTGCGAAAAGTTCGAGCGACTGGCAAATATGATCGTGCCGGTTCTTACCCCCTTGCTGAATAAAGGCAACCTGATCGACGCCGGAATCCTCGAAGCTCTTGAGATGCGCCCGCAGCTGCTCGGGCGTACCAATGCCGCGCGCCGCACCAGCCTCTGGAAGCTTGGCGCGAGCCTTCTCGTAGGCCGCCCAAATATCGGTGCGGCCTGGCTTGTGCTCCCCAAAGATGTAATGGTGCGCCAACGCATAGCCAAAGAACTTGAAACCGTCCTCGCCCCGGCGCTTCGCCTCCTCAGCGTCTGCATGTACCGAGAACCCAGTTACCATGGCAATATTGGCATTCACCGTATGACCAATTGGCACGCACTCTGTCTTGAGGATGCGATAGTAGTCCTCTACCCATTGCTTCGCCTCAACCGGGTCGACAAAGGCGAAGGTTAAGGCCCCAATACCTAGCCGCGCCGCGAGCTTAATCGTCTCGCGACTGGAACAGGCGACCCAGACCGGAGGGTGCGGCTTCTGCAGTGGCTTCGGTATGACATTCCGGCAAGGCATGGAGAAATACTTACCCTCGTGCCCCGGATAGGGCGTCATCACCATCATGTTGAGGCATTGCTCGACCGCCTCCTGCCACGCTGCGCGCTTCTCGGCGATGTCGACACGATAGCCGCCCAATTCGAGGATCGAAGCTGATTCACCGGTGCCGAATTCGACCCGCCCGTCCGAAACAAGGTCGAGCGCCGCGATGCGTTCAGCCACGCGAGCCGGATGATTGTAGCTTGGCGGCATGAGCACGATGCCATGGCCGAGACGTATGCGTTTTGTGCGTTGCGAGCACGCTGCCAAAAACACCTCAGGCGCGGAGGAGTGGGAATACTCCTCCAGGAAATGGTGCTCGACCTCCCATGCGTAGTCGATGCCGATCCGGTCGGCGAGTTCGACTTGTTCGAGCGCCTCGCGGTAAATTCGGTGCTCGGCATTGGCGTCCCAGGGCCGTGGTATTTGGTGTTCATAAAAGATACCGAATTTCATCTGTTATCTCCAGCGCATTGCGCCGTAACCTACGTTGATTTCTACACACGTCGCCAAGCCAGTTCTTTTCGCGACGGTCAGTTTGCTCCAGAAGGTTCGTCACGCGGTAGCTTGTCTCGGAGCGTCGAGAACACCAGCCACTTGCTTTTTTGATTCGCTCGACTTGCGCGATCCGGTTAGCTGCCACATTATTGAAGGAATATAGCCTAACGAGACCCCCAAGGGCGACCTCTGCTAAGCTCGGCACAATGCTGCTTTTGGGGCTTTCTATGCCGGACCGTGGAACGTGGTGGGGACTGCGGGCTAGGTCTTTTATCATCCCGCCGCTAACGCTATGACTGGGCCGCAAGGTATGCACGGCTCCCAATTGGCGATGCCAATTGCGCCTGTTTTGATCCCGCTCGTTGAATTTGAGGCTTGCAATGCAGGGACGCCTCACATTTTGTCTCATTCCACAGCTTCTTATATGCACGAGCGCATTTGCTCAATCTACGACTCCAGCTGCAACCACCGCTGAGCGGACATTTTGGGATCATAATGGCTCAGTGATGTATCTGGTCGCAAACGGCTCGTCACGAGAGTTCTACTATCAGAAGCCGCGTCCAGGAATGCTAGAGGCCGGAGCTCACCCAGACTCTCTGCTATTTAGAGGTCAAATCGATAACGGACAATTCTCCGGGACGGCATATCTCTTTAACGCCCACTGCGGACAAGTTCCGTTCGAAGTCAAAGGACCCGTTCTCGATAATGGCGGAAGGGTTGCGTTGACGGGCCAGGCTCCGCACGTTGGACGAAATTGCCAGGCTTCTGGTTACTATACGAGTACTCTAGAGTTCAGACTGTTGAAATCAACTGAAGTAGAACAACCACCACAGCCGTCCAAAACAGCGCAGGCGCCGAACGTCGAAGAGCTCAAGCCTGAGGTACCATTGAGCGATGTGGGTGTCGGCACAGCCACCAGCGACTGCGCGAACTTCACCGCTTCAGCCATCCCCAACGACTCAGGTTCCCATAGCCACAGAAGATTTCGGGGACCAGAGGCTTTTAGCGCCTGTAATCATTGCGATGAACGTGGTGCTTCCTTGCCTGTCAATAGGGATCTTAATCTGGTTGTTAAGATCGGCCGAGTGAGTAGAGACGGATTTGCAGAATGTCGGCGGTTTCCGGCCATACCGTGTTCCGTCATTTGGCGCCGCCTGCTGAGCGGCCCGCGGTCAAATGTGGTCGCACTCTGCTAAAGCGTACAAGCGGAATCGGCAAGGGGAAGCGAGCGGCAGAAGATGCCGCGGCCCGAGCATCGGGCAAGCAGAAAGGCCTCGCGGCGTGTCGTCTGCAGACCGGAGCCTTGCGCTAGGCATAGGAGCGATCTGATGAATCCCAAGGTCGCGGCGTCACGCACCCGTCCGCTGCATTTTCAGCGTCATGGCGTGATTTTTGCCAAATCTCGCAAGTTGCAGATCGCTACTTTGTCTTTGCTCTTGCTGTTCCTGATAGCTCCGGCACTCCAAGCGCAGACGCCACAACCGCAACCACCGGCAGTGCGCGAAACGGCGCGACCGGGAATTGCGCAGGGTTTTCTCGGCTGGTTCCGCCAGTTCGCACCCAGTCGGCGCCGCCAGTCGCGGGCGGCATCCCCACCACCGCTGCCGCGTCCTCGGCCTGCGGAACTTACGCCCACACCCGCGGAGCCAAGTCCGGCCTCGGCAGAGCGTCCTCCAGCCTCCGGTGAGCCAGATCAGACGTCGGTAGAAGTTGCCCCCGCACCCAACGAGCCAAACGGGCCGACAGCGCCCGTTCCGCTCAACGAATGATCGCCCGCGAACGAGGAGCGGACACCGGGTGCTGCCTCCGATCATCGTTATTGCTCTCCTACAGCAAATCTCGCGTGAGATGGAGACCCACTCGGCACTCGATAAACCGCGCAGGAGACGGTTTTGACCTTAATCAAATTGCTGAACAAGAGCGCCGGAAGCGCCGCGCCTGATCGTGCTCAGGTCCCCTGCACCACCGCGCCGGAGGCCATGGCGGGTGCTCGTTGAACCAGCTACGGTGTCTCAATTCCGGCCAATGGGTGGAGGCAATGAGAAAGCCCTGCGGGGCAGGCGGCGAAGTTAAAACGCTTCCCGCAAGGGTAACGGCAAAACGCGGCCTTTGTAACGAGCCGAGCTAGGTACGGGATGCATGCCAAGTGCTCGGATCTTGGGGCGTCTTTGCTGCTAACGGGGTAACTGGATGCGCTGTATGGCATGCGGTGCGGAGATGATCCTAGTGAAGGTTATTGAGGACGTGACCATGCCGGTCCCTGGGTTCCAGCGCCGCGCTTATATGTGCTCGGAGTGCAATGAGACCGAACAACGGCTTGTCTTCAACAAGCCCGGCGAGCAATGAGAAGCCGCGACTGCTCCGGTGCCAGCGTCCGTTGTGTCGACCTCTACGTCTCGAAATCTACTCCAAAGTGGCTAAGAATTATGTTAGCTTGGCGTGAGCAAAATAGTCGACCTTAACGGAAAGGAGTGTGGTGAAGTAAGTGAATGAGGATGGTCCTGAATTCCTCGGCTGTCGATGGGCTGCCGACGCCGCCCTTAACATTCTCGCCGCGTTCGGCTTGCATCTTTTGTTCGTTGGCTAGCTCAACGTGCTCTGCGGGTTGCTCCCCATCGTTTTCTGGCGTGGGTAAGTCCGGGTTGAGCGGAAACGGGAGTGCACTATCCGCAACGATGCCGCCGCTATCGGGTGTCGGCGCTTCGTTCTGGGGGCGCTCTTCCGCTCGTTGGTGGCGAGGAGCTTTTTCTAGCCCATGAGGGCGTGGGCGTACACGCAGCGCCCGTTGCTCGTTGGGGGTGACTATCGGGACACGGGAATGCACCGAACTTATGATCTGGCCCTGCGTTTCGGCGTCGATCCGGTCCGCAAGCTCGGCCAGTTGTTCATAAACCCGCCGCCAGAAGGCGAGGCGGTCTCCAACCGAGGGCGATGCAGGAACCAAGCCGAGGCTGGTGACGTGCTCGTAACGGACCTTGCCGTCGATGCGACGGGTCTCTACCAAGCTGCATTGCAGTCCGGCGGCTGTCTGGCGAAAGCGCACGAGCATGACCGTAACCGCATAACACGGTCTCTCGCACGGTGCATCTTTTGGCAATGTAAAGCTGGGTACGGCAGGTTAAACAAGGCGCTTGCTCGAAATTGTAAGGAGGCACTCGCCCGGCGTGCCCGAGCGCAATGCCTGGGGGCGGTTGAGGGAGAAATAGCGAGGTTCCCTTGTGGGCTACGCAGCTATTCTCAATTCTGCGGCCCTGCGGCCTATCTTAGAGGTATGTCCGCGTCGCGTGCGTTAAATGACGTAATCGTTGTTCGTTGCCTGCGGTGTAGGCATGAAGCGAACTTGTCCCAGCCCGCACTTCGTTTCGGCCTCAATCCCGATGCGCCGATCAGCACCTTTGTTAAACGCCTGCGCTGCAGCAAATGCGGCAGTGGTAGCGTGATGGCAAAACGAATTACCCAGGCGACCGCAGCGCAGGATCAGCGCAAGCGCCGCGCTTAAGCAGCTTCCGGGTCCTATTGAGTTCCTCTCGCCAGAGAGTAGCCTTGGCCTCGGGCTGGGGCGATAAGGAGTACGCCCCGATGTGCGACTATAGCCTTCACCACGTTAATTCGCGGCCCGCGAAAGTAGGCGACAAGCTAACCACCCGCGACTTTGGCCTCGGCACTCGAGGGTTTGCAGCACCGGAAGATGAGAACGTCGCGGTGTGCGTGTTACCCGGAACGGAACTGTCATTTGCACGCGAGGTGGAATGCGAGTGCGGCGCGTTCGGTTTTAGTGAGAGTGTAATCAGCCACAAGACAGCGATCTTCCGCCAGATCAATCAAGAGAAGAAGTGGCGCCATCACGATGCCCTCGAATTTCCGGACGGCGAAATCGTTCTGCTTACGTTTCTGCAAGAGGGCCAGCAGGCAACCGTTTTGCAGTTACCCGCGGCGGAGAAGCAGCCTGTGTCCAGCGCGGAGAACAAAAGTGCCCCGATCTCGGGGCAGCTCGTTGAGTTTATTCTAACGTAGCATGAGGTATGAAGAGCCCCGCCCGGCGCCAGCGCAAGAGGGCTGACGCTGGGAGACGGGGCTAACGTCGCGCAGCGCTAGTCCTGCCAAAACCGCGCAAACCTCCCCGGTGCCAGCGCAGTGTATCGCGCGGTCGACCGCAAATTCCGATGGCCGAGATGGTGCGCCAGAGATCGGGTATCGTGGCCATCGTTCGCCAGCTTATAGCCGAAGGCGTGCCGCAGCATGTGCGGGTGCACGCTGAACGGCAGCCCTGCGGCTCTGCCGCTCCGTGCAACCATCCGCAAGAACCACGCGGTCGGTACGGGCATCGTTCGGGACGCGACCGGCAGCTACCAGCCTGGCTTTTGTGTTGGCCATCGGGTGTTGCACCTTACCCGCGGCGTCAATCTGGATAGCAGCACCCCGCAAAGTGCGCCTTGTGGCCGGTCGGATGGCCAGTGCTTAATCACGATATTGGGCCCGTTTTCGTGCCCCAACTGGTTCGCTGCCAGGTAAAAATGTCAATGACCTTTCACTGGCGTCCATGAACCCACTAGGATGGCGGCGGGTCCGCGCGGCCATGAGCATGGCGCGGCTCTGGCGCGATCAGGGCAAACGGGATGGGCCCGCGATCTTCTTGCTCCGGTCTACGGCTGGTTCACCGAAGGCTTCGACACGCTCGATCTGAAGGCGGCCAAGGCGCTGCTTGACACACTCACATCGTAGCGTTGACATGGCAACTTCCCGGTAAAAGGCCTGTTGGAAGATACTGCGATGTCTGCAAGTTGACGGGCAGCGGCCGTCGCCATAAATGGACGCCGCAACCGCTCCGCCATTTTTGAAGGATACTAGAGGGCTCGATGGACGCCACCGCGATGCTGCGAGAATTCTGCGATGCTGTCGAGCGCCGGGACGGCAGGCGCTTTGCCGACTTGTTTTGCGAGGACGGGGTTTATCACGACGCGTTCTACGGTGAGTTTGCCGGGCAGAAAAAAATTGCCGAGATGATCAACGATTGGTTCTTCAAGTCCGCCACGGATATGCGCTGGGATATGCACGATCCGGTCTGCGACGGAAAAATCCTCTATGCTCGCTACATTTTCAGCTACACGTCGCTACTGCCGGAAGCGAGCGGCAGGCGTGCCATGTTCGAGGGGGTTGCAATTATGCGACTGCGCGATGGCCGCATTGCCGACTATCGCGAGGTCGCCAATACTGGCCCCGGCTTCGCCGATATGAATTTCGCCCCCGAGCGCATCGTCAAAATTTTGCGCCGCCAGGGAGATGCGCTCAAGGCCCGCCCTGAGCTCGCCCGGCATCTGGCCTAAAACCGTCGTTGCGCTCGACCATGCCGTTCTGCACCTCGATGGCGCAACGCACGACGTCAACTACGCTACGAAACTCAATGATGCTCCCGTCGCCGGTGCGCTTCACCGCGCGCCCGTGATGGAGGGCAATAGCAGGGTCGATGAGGTCGCTGCGGAGGGCATGCAGCCTCGCAAGCGTCCGCTCCTCGTCTGCACTAGCAAGTTTGCTGTGCCCGGCTACATCTGCCGCAAGAATGGCTGCAAGTTTCCGAGTCTCTGTCATATCAGGCCCTTCACCACACGCCAGATTAGCACGATTAGTCATTGGCCTGGACAGGTTGTTTCTCCTGGACAATCATCGCTCGCACGAGGGATTGGCTGCGGAGCCTTGGCCTCGAACAAACGAAGCCGCCTTTTGCGCTATGGAATCATCGAAAAGGTCCTACCGAATCTGACGGCGGAGCACTTGAAGGACCCAGGTTAGGGTGATGCCATCGGCCTAGTGCGCACTGACGCGAAGGCGAAAGCTGCGCTTGCAATCATGGCGGAGTTCGACAAAAGGCTTTGGGAAGGAGGAAAGATGGCCCAGCCCATCCAGATCATCTTGATGAGGCGGCTCGCCGAATACCTTAGCGTTCCGCTGTTTTTGGTTGGCCCTAGCGGAGACCTACTCTTTTACAATGAACCGGCTGAGGTCCTTCTTGGCCGGAGGTTCGATGAAACAGGAGCTATGTCTGCAAAGGAGTGGTCCTCGGCTTTCACGCCCGAGGATTCCGAGGGACACGCGGTCCCGCCGGATGACGTGCCGCTGATGATCACGATCACTAAAAAACGGCCCGCCTACCAGCGTTTCTTCATCCGAGGGTTCGATGGTGTTCGCAGACATGTCGAGGTCGCGTCAATTCCGATTGCTGGGCTCGACGGCGACTTCTTAGGTGGGGCGGCTCTATTTTGGGAAGTTTCGGATTGATGCGTGTCACCCTTTTCGGCACTCGCGGATCACTCGCTGCACCGGGAGCGGAGACGAACCAATACGGTGGCAATACGTCCACCGTTGAAGTCTGTGCCGACGACGGCACTCTACTGGTCTTGGACGCTGGCACTGGCATCCGCAGATTGGCAAAGCAGATGCCGCTGGCAACCACGCGGATCGACATTCTTCTTACACATCTCCATATGGATCACATACAGGGCCTGGGCTTCTTTGGCCCGCTCTATGACCCGGGTGTTGATGTTCACATTTGGGGGCCAGCCAGCAGTATGCTCCAACTCGAGGCTCGGCTTTCGCGATACCTATCTCCGCCCTTGTTTCCGGTGCACCTTCGTGACTTGCCTAAGGTTGTCTGTCACGAGGTACCACGTCCCCCATTTGACATAGGTCCGTTCCGCATCCGAACCGCGCTGGTTTGTCACCCAGGTCCCACTGTGGGCTATCGGATCGAGGCAGCTGGAGCCTCAATGGTGTATCTCCCCGACCATGAGCCTGCCCTTGGCTTACCGAACGGACGGTGGCCTGCCCCGGATTGGATTTCTGGTTATGATTTGGCTTTCAATGCCGATTTGTTGATTCACGACGCTCAGTACACGGACGAGGAATATGCAAGCTGCGTTGGATGGGGGCACAGCACCTACCGGCACGCTTTCGAGTTTGCGGCCCAAGTAGGTGCGAAGCAACTCGTTCCGTTCCATCACGATCCGTCTCATGATGACGACATGCTAGACCGGTTGCTGGAAGATTCGATCCGACGCTACAAGTCGCCCTGTTTGGCGGCTGCTGGCCGCGAAGGCGCAGTGTTCAGCATCTAAACCCGCCTCTCGCGCCGCCCGGCTAACGGTATCGTGCGCTTTCTCAGGCTCTCCGGTCGCCCTTGCCCAGCGGATGCCCTGACGGCGCAATGACCGTTGCTCCTTCAGCCCTTAATTGTGCTCGCCCGAGGGATTAGGATGCCCATGATGGATATCGGGGGTTGGCTGCGGAGCCTTGGCCTCGAAAGGTATGAAGCGGCCTTCTGCGAGAACGAGATCGACGAGACGGTTTCGGGCCTGACGGCGGAGGACTTTGAAGGCGACTTGTGAAAAGAATGGTCTAATTTGCAGAACGAAAGCCGTTCTCCCAAAAGCGCGCCGTTGGTGAGCATCAGCCGCTTGAGGAGAAGGCAAGATAGTCGCAGAGGGAGGGAGCCATGGATACCAAGCTCTATCTGACGACAGCTGCGGTGGTTGCGATCCTTTACGCGCTGGCCTTTCTGGTGATCCCGGTACAAGCCTCTTTATTCTTCAGCGACTTTGCGGAACCGCGTGCCATCTTATATCTGCGGTTCTGCGGTGCAGCGATATTGGCGTGGGGGCTGATCGTTTGGTTCGCACGGAACTTCGAGGGTCGGTACGCGGTGCGCAGCGTTTTAATAGCCAGCGTTTTAGGCCTTGCAGTCAACATCGTGATAAATGTGTGGGCGACGTTGCAGGGCTGGCTCAATGCCAAAGCGTGGGGTTCGACTGTTGTGCTTCTGTTGCTCTTGCTTGGGGGTCTTTATGAACTCTCACAGCGTCTGTTCGATGAGCGAAGTTAGTTTGGGTTAGTTGCGCAGTTCGTTGAAGGGCCGCTCGCACTACCTACGAAAGCGGACGGTGCAGAGAATTGCGAGCAGTTTGCATGCACAAAGAAGAACTAGGTGAGCAAGGAATGGGTAATTGCCGCAGATTTCGTGAACTTTGCGACTAGTGCGGGCCGCCTCCGATTATACCGACGTATACCTTGGGTAAGCGAACTGGCAATGGCGCGCGACATGGACCCACGCTAGCTTTGGCACGTTAGGTACGCCGTGCGGCACCCCGTCCCCCCGACACCCCTGTCGCACGACCCAGGCCTAACTCAACGCCCGATCCGGATTGCATCCCCCGTTGCTCCCCGCATCCCCCCGGATGTGACCGGATCGGGCGAAATTCACGCCGCAGCATTTCCCCAGCCGAGCCCTGTTGGTGCCGTATTCGGGCGCTCACAATTCACATGGGGAATGGGAGTGTCGGGAAAGACCTAGAGAAACTTTGTTAGTTGCGCTCCTCAGCGAGCCCCGGTGATCGCGCTCATCTTGCGCGGACTGCGGGGCTCGCTTTTTTATAGCAACATCAATCGACGCGCCCGACCTTCCTGTTCCAAAGTCTGAGGGTAGCGATCCCTGCCGTCCGCTGCGTTGCGGGGTGGGATATGAGCACGTTCGGTGGTAACGCCTGAGGAGTGGCCGCGCATTACCACGGATGAGGGTCGATGGATTTAGGTAGAGTTGGCCTCCGACGCGCGGGCTTAGGGTAAGCGGAGAAGATGATGCAGAACGTCATGAACCGCCGATGGCTTCTCGCGGGATACCCAGAAGGTATGCCGACCCTCGAAAACTGGACCTTGGACAGGCAGCCGGTACCCGATCCGGGGCCGGGTCAGATCCTGGTCAAAGCCAAATGGCTTTCCGTCGATCCCTATATGCGTGGCCGCATGAGCCCCTCGGCCAACTATACAAAAGGCGTCGCCATCGGTGAGGTCATGCAAGGCGGCGGCGTTGGTGAAGTCGTGGCTTCCAATCATCCTGCGTGGAAAGTAGGAGAGATCGCGGAGTCGATGGGCTTCGGCTGGCAAGAATGGTCGGTGTTGACGCCGAGCTTGGTCCCCCGGGGGTGAACAAGATAGATCCGAATCTCGCCCCGATTGAAAGCTCACTTTCCTGGCTCGGGATGCCTGGGCTCACCGCTTACTTTGGGCTGCTTGACGTAGGCCGCCCACGGCCCGGCGAGACGGTCGCCGTTTCAGCCGCGTCAGGCGCGGTTGGCCAGCTTGTTGGCCAAATCGCGAAGCTGGCAAGCTGTCGTGCCGTGGCCATTGCTGGAGACGAAGCAAAGCTTGGGTGGTGCCGCGAGATCGGGTTCGATGCGGGAATAAATTACAAGAAAGCGCCTGACCTTACCGCGGCGGTGAAGGAAGCGTGCCCCAAAGGGGTCGATGTCTTCTTTGACAACACGGGCGGCCCTATCCACGACGCGGTGATGAGAAACCTCAGTATTGGAGCGCGAGTAATAATATGTGGTCGTATTGCTCTTGCCGCTCAGTTCGGCAAGCCTGACATTGGCGAGCGGTTTATGGGTCAGCTCATCGTGTCACGCGCCAGCATTTACGGGTTTCTGGTGCTTGACTGGTGGCACAGACGAGATGAGGCGCTCAGACGCCTTGCCGAATGGCAACTTGCGGGAAAAATTCGTTTCAAAGAGGATGTACTTGAGGGGATCGAACGAATGCCGGAAGCTTTTCTGCGGCTGTTGCACGGCAAGAACTTCGGCAAGCAGATCGTAAGGATCAACTAAAGCTGGTACCACCAGCTCAGTGGCTGTTGGCGCGCGGGGCGTATTTCCCGGCAACATTCGCTAAACCATCAACGAACTTCACGAATTCTTTGCCTTTCTTGTTCGGACTCCTTTCAACCCTATGGCTCAAAACCGATGCGGGGCCACGTGATGGGGAAAACAAAAAGTGGTGAGGCGTCAAACGGAGCAACCTACCCTGATGTGGCCCTTACTCCGTGCTCAAGGTAACTGCAGGATTAAAAATTTCGTTGCCCGCTCAGATCCAGGAAAGCCGTCCGGGTCAGGATTAAAGCGCGTTAAGGACTAAAACCGCCGCCCATCGGACAAGCGGCGTAATTACAAGCATCCCCCGAAGGGGAGCGACAAAAACAGGGATGAGGTGTCGTGTTTACAGCGTTTGATCGCGTTTGGCCGCTGGTCGGTCTAGCCCTCGCGTTGGCAACCATCGTCTGCTGGATAACCTTTCTCAGCCACGGTGCTATCAAATTACTCTGATCGCATCATTCTCGCATTCTCAGGCATTTCGCGGGTGCGCAGCAAATCGCATCTGCTCCATCCCTATAACCACGAAACGATACGGCCTTGAACCGGAAAAGTCCAAAATGGGAAGGCGTCAAGCAGGAACATACTTGGGCAAGGTGTTATGTTGGCTTCAGCGATATTGGACCGACTAGAGACTTACGCACAGGCTTTCGCGTATAAGTGGAAGCTGGAACTGAATGAAAGGTCCCTTACTCTTCCGGCTCGCCCAAAAGCTCCGGCAGCTTGGCAAAAATAGCGGCGATCCGCTGCGCCTCGTCGCGCGTGAGCAGCTCGTCGCGCCGAAACCGGCGACGAGGCTCCTTCTCGAAATACATGTAGGCAAGGGCCTGCCCGTTGGCGTCCTTCACCACAAAGCAGCTATCCAGTTCCCCGACTGACCAGGGCGGCGGGAAGTTGCGCTCAGGCATGGCCCGATCATAGCGCGCGCCATCAGAGGATAAAGTGTCGAGTGCGGTCGGTCAGAGGGGCCGGTCAGCCCAAAGCAAGACACACTGGGTGACTGCGGCGGTGATGATGCCTCTGCGCCATTGCTGGTACTCATTGGGATCAATCTCGCGCCTGCTGAGTTCAAGCAAGGGGACGTAGTCACCCAACGGGAGATTCCCATGACAAAACACATTTTCATGCTGACGACCGTCACATTCGCTCTGGTCTGCGGCGGGATACCGGCGAGGGCTCAGGAGGAATCCGATGACCACCCCGCAATCACGCGACATTGGGAGGAAGCGCAGCAGAACCAGGGCGACGAAGAAGACACCGGCATGACGGGCCACGGCATGATGCGACATTGTATGCGGCAATGCATGGCGCAGGATGGCAGGATGGGCGAGGGGTGGAGGAAGCACGGCATGATGCACCACGGCG
This sequence comes from uncultured Actinomycetota bacterium, assembly GCA_963730085.1. Lineage (GTDB taxonomy): Bacteria > Actinomycetota > Actinomycetes > Streptosporangiales > Streptosporangiaceae > JAJYUU01. The sequence continues at coordinate 637,767 of CAVSQI010000001.1, forward strand.
GCATGATGGGCCCTCTTGCCATGCGCATTATCTTCGCCCTGATGGATCGCGACTCTGACGGGACCGTCTCATTGGAGGAGTTTCAAGCGGCTCACGAACGAATCTTCAAAGCGATGGACCCCGATAAAGATGGCACCGTCAGCCAGGAGGAGATGCTAGATTTCATGCGTGGCACGGCTAAATCGGGATTGCCCCGCTGAATGTTGAAATGGGAGGGCAACGGTGGCCGGTTCGCCCGCGATGGCGTCGTGTGCGTAACGATACCTTGGCCACCGCCATGGATCGCTATCTCCATGCGTATTCGGTAGCCTTTCCAGGCGCCGTAACGGAAACGACGAATGCTTGCAGTTGAGGGTAGCGCATGAAACGACGGCGAACCTCAGTCTGCGTTATGGTCGTCGCGCTCGGTATGCCGGTGGGCTGCGCGACGAACAAACCAGAAATGGCCTGGGTAAGGACTGATGGCAGAAGGATCGGCGATGACGCAGATCTGCTTAAGCAGGGCCACACAGATATAGCCGTTTGCAACGCCAACCTTGATGCTGGTGTAGTGGACCAAGGGGGGCAAGATTGTATGGCGAAAAAAGGCTACGCTCTCGTGCGCAAAGACCAGGCGGAGCAGGCACGAGCAGGATACGCGGCATCAGCCCCTCAGCGTGCTACAACACCTTCTCCGGCTGATAGGTAAGCGCGGAGTACTGCTGAAAATACTTGGCTTCCGCGGGTGCATCGCGGAAACCGCCTGACGCCCAAGTTGGATCCGAGAAACAGCGTCGCATTTCACGGCTGTCTCCGATCCAAGCAGCCGACGTTGAGGCGACGTGATCAAGGGGTTGTGAACGGACTGAGGGCGGCGTCTGGTGTTCCATAGCGCGCCAGCACTCTGTGCCAGGAAAGGGAGAAGATACATGTCGCCCAAGATAAAACTTTCGACAGTGGCTTTCGTTTTAGCTGCGTGCGTTGCCACCAGCATCAGCGCGTTTGCGGAAGACACACCTGCTCGCGTGCGCGGTACGTTTCAAAAAATGGACGGCAACAATCTGACCATTGCGACGAAGAGCGGCAAGGAAACCAACGTTCCGCTCAAGGACGGCGCTCCCGTCATCGCCGTCACCAAGGGCGCGATGTCGGACATAAAGAGCAATACGTTCGTCGGCATCACCGCCATGCCGCAACCGGATGGCACTCAAAAGGCGGTTGAAGTTCACGTCTTTGAAGAGTCGCTCCGAGGGACCGGTGAAGGACACTATCCGTGGGACTTGATGCCGAATGGCACCATGACCAACGGCGCTGTCGCCCAACAGGTAGAGAAAGTGGAGGGAAATGCCCTACAGGTTAAATACAAGGACGGCGAGAAGACGATTGTCGTCCCAAAGGAAGCCGAAGTGGTAAACCTTGTCGCGGGCAGCAAGGCCGATCTGAAGACCGGCGCGCATGTGTTCATTCCGCGCTGGGAGAAGCAAGGCGACGGTACATGGCAGGCAACGGTCGTCGTTGTCGGTCGCGATGGGATAACACCGCCGATGTAGCGCAGACTGTCAGGGGCGCAGCGCCAAGTTCGATGGACCTCAGGAGCCGCCCCGCCAACGGCGGTTCACAGCAAGCGTTTAGGTGCGAGTCAGGTCGCTCGAGGACATGACCAGCCTAAGACGGGCGATCAGCTGTGAGTGGGCAAGACCTGCATCGTGCTTTACGAACTCCTCAACCAGTCGTTTTATGTCGGCAATGTTGTTGTCTCATTCGATAAGGAAAAGCGGCCGCTATTCCGATAAGCCCGCTGCCGGTAGACTGGAAAGTGTACGATGTGCTTCTCTATGATTTCCGCACTCAACCCGGACAAAATGTATGGCGACCTTGCTCATGCCGCTGCTCGACAACGATTTCGATCCGACGGAAAGCGGCGTCCCATGGCGCACGATGCGAGATCACGGACATCGCGTCGTGTTCGCGACACCGTCCGGCCGGACGGCACGCGCCGATCCGAAAATGGTGACCGGCGAGGGGCTGGGCATGCTTTCGCCGCTTCTGAAGGCTGATACCAACGGGCGGAGCGCCTATCTGGAGATGGAGCAAAGTGATGCGGGTTTCCGGCGGCCGATCTCCTACGGGGAGATTCGGGCGGCGGATTTCGATGGGTTAATTTGGTTAGAATTTTCTTTTCCGCTGGCGTGAAGTGATCGCGAAGAACCGAAATGACCACTACGGCATCGGGAAGCCGGGACGCGATGGCGTTCAGCTTGGCGAGGTTCCTTGTTGGATGAAGCCGCTCCAGTTCTGACAAAATCACTCCAGGCGCGAACGCTTTATGTAACTTACCCGTTTTTGTTCCCGGAATATCGCCATGGGCCGCGAGGCATCCAAGAGCTATAAGCTTGCAGATCATTCGCAGTTGCAGATAGCACAGCTCTATGCCTATGCCCTGAGGCAGGGTTTGCCCTGAAGCACATCAGCGATGACGTTCCGGCGTCTCTTAAGCTCCTCCATGAGCATCATGTAAAGCTCACGTTGCCGCCTCTGTTCAGGATGAGGGTCTCTTTCTTGCATGTTCGGGGCCTATCTTCGGACGATTGGAAAACGTCGCAGCGATTCGGTGTCTAGAGGACCAAGAACTAGACTGGCTGCTCCGGGCCGCAACCGAGGAAACTAAGCGGCGTGGCAGACCTATGCCGATGGCCGAGGCAAGTCCCACAAACACGCCGCAACGCCAATGGCGGCGAGTCGACGGGCCCGGTGCCGGTTGACGATCCGTGGAACCGCCATGTTCGAAATACCGCGGCCAGATTGAGAGACCCTTGCCCACGAATTCGGGTGCGGACGCGGAATTCCGGCGAGGTTGTCACCCGAGACACACCCGAGGAGCGTATCGCCGCCCTGAACTGCATGGGACAAGGCACCCTCTGCCCGCGACGCTCACACGCGAGGAACACCGGTCGGCAGGTCGGCCGGGCCTCCACAAGGCTCGACCGTCGACAAACTCAAAGCCATTAAACCGACGAATCCATGTCAAATTCATATTCGACTTCCAAGCGCGCCGCCGACCTCGTCGTGGAGTTTTGATGGCACGTGCTCTGCGCGCCAAGACGGGGGATGGGTTAGCGCCTGGCCGCTGTAGTTGAGGCGCTCGTGTTGACCCTGGCGCGGTAGGTTACCCCAGACAGCGGCAGGAGCTTGACGAGCAAGTCTCAACCGAATTGAAACGCCGACTCGACTGCTCCCATGACTATGTCCTTCAGCATCCTACGTCCTGAGTCTGAACCGGCGGCGCCGACCACCACGTGAAGCGCAGTAGGTGTTCCTCGCGTGTGAGCGTCGCGGGCAGAGGGTGCCTTGTCCCATGCAGTTCAGGGCGGCGATACGCTCCTCGGGTGTGTCTCGGGTGACAACCTCTTCCAGCCATTCATATCCGGCTTGGCCAAGCCTCGCACCCTTGCGCGGTGAAGGGGTGCTGATCGTCGGCAGCGGGATGAGCTATCACAACATGCAGACGCTGATGGCCAACATGCGTGGCAACGCCAGATCCCATGCACCAGACGCCGGGTCGCAGCGCTTCGATGGGGAATGAACAGTGTCGGCACTTTGCTCATGATTCAGTTTCCAATCACGCTGCCACTCATACCATTCAATTGGGGGGACCGCATTTATTGGCTCATTCGATCTCGACGATCATTTCCACCTCTACGGCGCTGTTTGATGGGAGTGCCTGCATTCCTACGGCCGAGCGTGCGTGCTTGCCGATCTGCTCTCCAAAAACTTCCACCATCAAATCGGAAAAGCCATTCACGACGCGCGGCCGGTCTCCAAAACCTTCGGGCGAATTGACCATGCCAAGGACATTGACAACACGTTCGGATGCCCAGATGGTCCATCAGCCCGAGCTGATCGTCTGCGAAGGCGTTCCACGGATCGTCAACCGGCACCGGGCCCGTCAACTCGCCGCCATTGGCGTTGCGCTGTCCATCGTGATGCAATGGAAGTCGTTCTTAAAGGCCTCCATCGCGTTGAACACGGCGGTCGGCCAGTTGCTGACCTTCGAGTTCAGGCCGCCCCCCGGGGTGGTCAGCAATGGGAAGCCGGAGCCTGTTTCCTCGTAGCGGATGCGAACGTCACCTTTTTCGTAGAACGGCATGGCAGTTTCGCCTTGCACAGTATGATGCATGGCTCCCATAGACCCGACAGCCGCGATCCCAAGCCCATTACACGTCCGCGCGATATGTATGAGCCGAACCTGCATATCGACACACTGAAGCTAAAGGCGCGGGATTTTCGATGATAATCGCCGCAGACCCGCTCTGCTATGCTGTGATCTTGATTTCGACGACTGACCAACGAGAGCGACCCTATGGGAGCACCGAACATGCTGGCCTTGACCACGGGAGCACTCCGACATGCGCGTGGCCGAGGCTGTGGAGGATTGAGATGGGAATGGAGCAAGCGCTCAGCCCGCAGGTCGATAGCGTGCTACGCCCTCACAGCGGCCTACGTGGCCGAGATTACACAATCCTCACGGACTGGCGCACAATTCCGGTAGCTTGGCGATGTTGGCGGCGGATTGGTCCTGCAACGCAGCGCAGACTGCCCGTTGGATATCGCTGTCGTTGAAATCCCGACGCCCGCGCAGCTCGGCCGCGACCCGTCGGAGAAAGGTTCCTCGGGCCTCAACTGGCAACAGGTCGGCGGCCGCAGCGACTATGCGAAGCTGATGATCAGATACGGAAATCATGCCCCTTGGTACGTGACGTCGGTTAACGAATTATTCTTGCTGGACGCCGAATTCGTTAGGGCAACCTTCTGATCGAGACCGGCGAGCGATGAACAAAAGGCCGTGACCATACGCGCCGCCCAGCAGCACGGACAAAGGCCGCATCCTCTCGACCACGCCAAGCGCGGCGAGTTAATGCTTTTACCTCGCTGCGCATCATTTTCGTTGGACGAGGAGCGGCGCGTCTATGAGATGTTCAAGATCCAGGAAGATGTGTGCGCACGGGCGGTGTTTACGCCGTAGCCCTACTTCGGCGTACCGCAGCTTGAATGACGTGCGGTCGAGCCTTGTGGAGGCCCGGCCGACCTGCCGACCGCCGGAATTCCGCGTCCGCACCCGAATTCGTGGGCAAGGGTCTCTCAATCTGGCCGCGGTATTTCGAACATGGCGTCGGGACGAATTTCAAAGTAGTCCCCTCTGCGCCCCGCGCGAGCGATGGGGCGTGGGAGCGCAGTCTGGTAGAAGCCCTCCTTGATGAAGGCTTTGTCGATGTGGACCGCCACTACTTCGCCCAGGGTTAGCCAAGCCTCAGCTTTTCCGCCGTCCGCGCGCTTAAGCTGAATGATCTCCGAAAGCCTGCATTCGAACGACACCGGACTCTCCGCCACGCGCGGCACCCTGACGATCTTGCTCGGGGTTGCCGTCAACCCGGCGATCGTGAATTCGTTGACATCATGGGCGACATGGGCCGAGGTCGCGTTCATCTGCTTGGCGAGATCCATGATCGCGAGATTCCAGCAGAACTCCCTAGTCTCCTCGATGTTCGAAACGCTGTCCTTCCAGCTTGTGGAGGAGAAGCCAACAATCGGCGGCTTGTAGCAAAACGCGTTGAAAAAGCTGTACGGTGCGAGGTTGATATTCCCCTTGGCATCGCGCGAGGAAATCCAGCCGATCGGCCGCGGTGCGACGATGGCATTGAAGGGATCGTGCTTTAGTCCATGCCCGTGGGCCGGCTCGTAATAGTGAATGTGCTTCTCCGTCATCCGTGCCTCCTTTTTCTTAAAGCCACGGCTCACTGGTTCGCAGGCGCGTGCAGGTTGCCCTATCTCACTTTCCGGAACTTGTGCAACGAGCGGAGATTGTCGGGCCGGGGCCTGTCGGCAAAAATTTGCGGCCAGCCCGTCCACGATACCTCGCCGACATAGAGGTCGCCGCGGCTGTCCACGGCAAGCCCGTGCGGCGCCAGGAACTCGGTCGGACCAAGGCCAGGACCAAGCCCGCCGAGCCGAGCGATACGCTTACCGGTGTGGTCGACGATTGTCACCCGCGGACCGAGGTTCGGCACGTTGCGGCTGATCGGCTCGGTGGCGCCAAGCTCGCCGACGTAGCACACGGGGCATTTGCCCGGCGGCATGAACAGGCCGCACGGTCGGTGCAAGTTGTTCCACTGCGTCTCATATTTGCCGTTTCCGTCGAACACTTGCACGCGATGGTTCTCGCGGTCGGCCACATAGACCCAACCGTCGGCATCGCAGGTGATGTTATGGGCGATGTTGAACTCGCCCGGATCGCTGCCGGGCCCGCCCCAGGAGAGCAACAGCTTGCCGTTGGGCGCGTATTTGTGCACACGCGCATTGCCATAGCCGTCGGACACGTAGATGTCGCCCTGCGGCGACATGGCGGTGTGCGTACAGCGGTGAAACGGCTCGCCGCTCATGAACGGCGCAGGTTTGCCGGAAATGCCAAGTGTCAGCAGCACCTTTCCCTCGAGCGTGCACTGGCGGACTGTATGGTCGCCGTCATCGGTGAGCCAGATAGTGTCGTCTGGCGCCATGAACACGCCGTGCGCGCGCGGGAATAGCCCTTCCCCGAACGAGCGCAGGAAGTTACCGTCGCGATCGAATACGACCATCGGATGGGCGCCCCGATTGAAGACGTAGACGTTATCGCTCTTGTCCACACCGACGCCGCCGATCTCCTTGAATGACCAGCCGGGCGGCAGCTTCGCCCAGTTTTCGACCGGCTCGTAGACGTACGCGCTGTTACCGACCTTCAGCATACCCACCCCTTCCAGTCCGTTGCCAATCCCCCGAGCTTGGCACGACGCGGACGGTTCGGCCAGCGATGTGCTCTGTTATGATCTGGCACGTCGCGGGCCCCTCCGGCGGGCGCAGGGGGGCGTGAGATGTCAGAATACCAATCTCGTGCGGAACACGTTCGCAGAATAGAAATACAGTTCAGCATCCAGGGCTCGCTCTATATTTTCGGCTTTCTTGAAACCGTGACCCTCGCCCGCGAATAACAGATAACCAGCGGGTATTTTCCGGTGCCGTAACGCACGAACCATCTTCTCAGCCTGGTCGGGTGGTACAACTGGATCCTTATCACCCTGGAAAAAGATCACCGGGCTCGACAGGTGTTGGACATGAAAAATCGGTGACCGCGCTCGATAAGCTTTCCGCGCTTGTGGATACGGACCGATCAGCCAATCAAGATAGTGCGCTTCGAATTTGTGGGTGTCTTTCGCGAGCGCGGAAATGTCACTAATTCCGTAATAACTGGCGCCGCCGGCGAAATAGTTGCGGAAGGTTAATGCCGCCAGTGTGGTATAGCCCCCGGCGCTCCCACCCGCTATGACCGAACGTTTCCGATCCACACTGCGCCGCCGTGCGAGAAACTTGGCCGCGTTGATGCAGTCGTCCACGTCGACTATGCCCCAGGCCCGACGCAAGCCATTCCGATATGCCCGACCATGGCCGGTGCTCCCACTGTAGTTAACGTCGACCACAGCGATGCCACGGCTCGTCCAGTATTGAATGCGCAAATCGAGCATCGTGGATGCCGCTGAGGTCGGACCCCCGTGACATTTTACCACCAGCGGCGGCAGCTCATTTTTCGGCGCCACAAAGTCCGGGTTAGCTGGAGGATAAAATAGACCATAAGCCTTCTTGCGGCCTTTAGTCGGGAAACTTATCGGCTTGACGGTCGTGAAGAATCTTTTCAGCTCTGTGTTATTACCAACGTCGGTCGCCTGTTTCAGTAAGTGCAGGGCACCGGTTCCAAGGTCGAGTTGTACAATACTCGGCGGCGTATCTGGGGCACCGGCGCAGAACACAGCTCGATCTTGTGCATCAGCCCTCACCGAAGAAATTTCCGTGAACGGTAGATCAAGCTTGATAAACTGTCCGCTGCCGAGGTCGAGGCGCGCCAAGCTTGTCAGGCCATTCCTCACATAGGCTGCGACCATTCGGTCGGATCCAGCGAAGGCGTACGTCGACATACCGAAATTCCATTGCGCCCGTGCGAACTCGGCCTGCATGGGTGTGATGCATCGTGCGGCTCTCGTATCAAGGTCATACCGGTATACATTCCACCAGCCGCTTTCGTCCGATACATAGAATAACGCCAAACCGTCTGGCGACCATTCCGGTTGGAACAACGAAACCTGGTCGCCGCCGGCAATTTCGGCCGGCTTGCCAGTAGGTGTGCCATCGTCGTCGAGCGCGACCATGTAGAGCGTCGAGGCGGTCCACGGCATGTTGGGATGGTCCCAGGCAAGCCAAGCCAGCTGTTTGCAGTCCAGCGATAGGCGGGGCGACGAATAGAAATCATGCCCAGACGCCAATACGATCCCGGCGCTCGAAACGGGTCCGCTTAGAGGGACAGCGACGATCGCATTGTCGGGATAGTCTCGATTGGGGTCGGTATGATCCTCGCGCACTCCGACCCACCGGTTCCTGGATCGGTCAATGACGCCGTCGGCATAGCGCCAATTTCTTTCCGGCGAAGGAGGCGCGGGTGTGATCGGCTGCGGCTGCGCAATATTTCGATCTTGCCGATACAGCCGACCGTCGGGCAAGTTGCTGAAATAGAGGTTGCCGTCGTCAACGATCCAGGCACCTCCGCCATAAGTGTGCACTTCCGTTCGTGCGCTATAGGGCGCCGAATTGATCGGGCTGTTCGGCGCACGCACGATGACACACCGGCCGTTTTCCTGCGGCCGGTCCTCCAGCCAGTAGATGTCGTTACCGTCAAGCCGGACTTCGGAAAGCTTGATAGATTGTCGAGTGATCAGGTTGGAGGTTATCGGAGATTTCCATGAACCATACGGCGCAACGGCAGGCGAACCGATTACGCCTTGCTGCGCTCGGCCTCTCATTTTCGTCTTAGTCATCGGACCATGTTGCCCCAGTCTGTCTGCTCGGACGGCAATTGCAGTTGATCTGGAAAGGGGTCTGCCCTGACACGATCATGAGCCATGAACGGCAAGGGCAAACATTGGGAGAGCTCCATGCCCAACTGCGTGTCCGGCCGAAGCTTGCTCTGCGTTTCGGTGGCCATATTTTGCATAGTTCTCGGCGCGGCGCGGTCCGAGACATCGACCTCGGTCCGGCAGGTTTCGTGGGCCGTTGGCGGCCTCGAAAGGCCCGCCGAAATCATCATCGACCGTTGGGGTATCCCCCACATTTATGCTGCGAGCAAGCGCGACATGTTCTTCTTGCAGGGTTACAATGCCGCTCGTGATCGTTTGTGGCAGATCGACTTGTGGAGGAAACGGGGTCTCGGTCTTCTCGCCAAGGACTTTGGAGCGGGCTATGTAGCGCAAGATCGTGCGGCGCGGTTGTTCCTCTATCGTGGCGATTTAAGCCGAGAGTGGGCGGCATATGGACCCGATGCGAAAGCGTCCGCGGAAGCCTTCGCAGCTGGGATCAATGCCTTTGTCGGAGAGATCAATAGCGGGCTTCGGTCCCCACCCATTGAATTCCGAGTTGCCGGCACGAAGCCGGATCTTTGGAAGGCTGAAGACATTGTGCGCATCCGCAGCCACGCACTCACCCGCAACGTCACCTCGGAGGTCCAGCGGGCACGAGTTGCTTGCGCCGCAGGAGTTGCTGCCGATAGGTTGCGTAGCAAGTTAGAGCCGGAATGGACCCCGCAGGTTCCAGCAGGACTCGATCCGTGCACGATTCCGAAGGACGTTTTGCAGGATTATTACCTCGCTACGACGACCGACGTCACGTTCTCACGCCGTCGCCAGCGACACAGCGATTCGGAGACTTTCTTTGCCGGCGTTGATCGGGGCGCTAATGCGGTCGGCTCGAACAATTGGACAGTCGCTCCGAGCCGCACCGCCACTGGCCGTCCGATCCTCGCTAACGATCCGCACCGCGAACTAACTGTTCCTCCACTGCGCTACCTGGTGCATCTTAATGCGCCTGGCATGTCTGTTATCGGGGCCGGCGAGCCTGCTCTCCCAGGCATTTCGATCGGGCACAATGGCTATATTGCCTTTGGGCTGACGATCTTCGCAATCGATCAAGAGGACCTCTACGTATACGAGACCAACCCAAAAAACCCCCGCCAATATCGTTATCAGAACGCATTCGAATCAATGACGGTCGTTCCGGAAACGATCGAGGTCAAGGGCGAGAGCCCGCGCCAATTCGATCTACTTTTCACTCGCCATGGTCCGATCGTGTATGCCGACTCGGAGCACCAGCGCGCATTCGCCGTTCGCTCAGTCTGGTCTGAACCAGGCACATCGGCCTATTTCGGCTCTACCGAGTATATGACCGCAAAAGATTGGCAAGGCTTCCGCGCTGCGATGGCGAGCTGGGGGACGCCGTCCGAAAACCAAGTTTACGCCGACAAATCGGGCAACATCGGATGGATTGCCGGTGGACGCGCACCAGTTCGTCCCAACTGGGATGGTCTTATGCCGGTCCCAGGTGATGGACGTTACGAATGGAATGGATTCCTCCGCCAGGACGAACTGCCGCAAAGATTCAACCCGCCAGAGGGGTTCATCGCAACAGCAAATGAGATGAATTTGCCATCAGATTTCCCCGTTGCACAGCGCAAGATCGGCTTCGAATGGACGGATCCCTCCCGCGCTACCCGCATCAAGGAGGTGCTCGCCGGAAAGCCACGTCTTACACTTGCCGACGCGATGGCGTTGCAAAACGATGATTATGCTGTAAATGCGCGTCGCCTCACGAAGCTGGTTTTGCCTCTAAGCTCCGATGATCCTGCGACTTCCCAAGGCCTTACGCTGCTAAAGAACTGGGATTACCGCGAAACCGCGGACAGCGCAGCCGCCGCCTTGTTTGAGGTGTGGGTGTGGAGGCATCTCGGCAAGGTCGCTGTGGCGAGAGCGACCCCAGAGGCGGCGCGCGCTTTGATCCCTACTCCGGATATCGGTGCCGTGATTGACCTCATGGAAAATCCCGACGCATCGCTTGGGACCGATCCACGCGCCGCGCGCAATTCCATGCTTTTGGAGAGCCTCAATGCGGCAGTGAACGAGCTTCACCGACTTCTCGGGCCTGATCCGAGTGCCTGGGCGTGGGGTAAGCTGCATCATGCCGAGTTCGTTCATGCTCTTGCATCCTTGGCGGATGATGCAGTGCGAGCACGCTTTAGGGTAAGGCGATTCGCAATGGGCGGCTCAGTATTTAGCCCCCGCGCAGCGGCCTATCGGCCCTCCGACTTTTCCGTTGTTTCTGGCGCGTCCTTTAGGATGGTGGTTGATGTAGGTCATTGGGATCAGAGCGTGGCAATCAATACGCCGGGACAATCGGGTAATCCTTACAGCCCACACTACCGCGATCTAGCCCCGCTGTGGATAAATGGCGACTACGTTCCGCTTCTTTATTCTCGTGAGGCCGTCGAGCACTCGGCAAGTGAGGTGTTTCGGCTTATACCGTCTAGGCCGTCTGAGAAATAGCGAGATCACCCCGCCTACCAGCGCCCGCTGCGCATTCTCAAGCGCGTCACTCCGACGAAAAACTATGTAATCGTATCAATTGTGTCACACGGTTTCCGCTTACGATCGCCGGAATGCGCACCGCTTACCAGAAGTGTCTTATAACCCCAGAGCCATTTGTGTACTGACATCTGCCGTACCGGCGCAGAGTGAAGAGAGCGACACGCCAAGAAGACGAACTCCCTTTGCCATCGGAAACTGGGCCGTGAGTAACTCCGCGCTAACTGATGCTAACGTTAATCGGTCAGAGAGTGGCGCGGCGAGCGATCTACTTCGGGTGATGATCTGGAAGTCCGCGAATTTGACCTTGAGCGTCACCGTTCGTCCCCGCATCCCGGTGGTGTCGCAATAATGCCAGACTTTCTCGACTAGCGGACCAAGTTCTGCTCGCATGTCGTCCAAGCTCATAAGGTCTTGCGCAAAGGTGTTCTCCGCTCCGATCGACTTGCGGACCCGATTTGGTAGAACCGGCCGATGGATCGATGCCTCGGCAGATGCAGTAGAAATGCGGTCCCGCCTTCCCGAAATACCTCAATAGGAAGGCTTCGTCCTTCGTCCTTAGGTCGAGCGCAGTGAAAATCCCGAGCTCCTTCATCTTCGCGGCTGTAGCCGGTCCGATGCCGTGAAATCGCTCCACCGGAAGCGCCTCGACAAAACCTGGTCCCATCTCCGACGTGATAACGAAGAGGCCGTCGGGCTTGCGATAGTCGGACGCGAGTTTAGCGAGGAATTTGTTGTATGAGACACCGGCTGACGCTGTTAGTTGGGTATCTGCGCGGATTTTCGCCTTGATCCTCCTGGCAATCTCCGTCGCGAAGACAATGCCTTGAAGATTTTCAGTCACATCAAGGTAGGCTTCATCGAGCGACAGCGGCTCGACAATAGCAGTGTGCTCAGCGAATATCGCGCGGACTTGCAGCGATACCTCCTTGTAAACGTCGAACCGCGGCTTCACGAAGATCAAGTCTGGACATTTTCGGCGGGCGGTCACCGAGGGCATCGCCGATCGGATGCCGAATGTGCGCGCCTCATAGCTCGCGGCTGCAACGACACCACGTTCTCGCGAGCCGCCGACGGCGACAGGCTTGCCCCGAAGGGCCGGATTGTCGCGCTGCTCCACCGACGCATAGAAGGCATCCATGTCAACGTGGATGATCTTCCGTGGATGTTCTTGTGCCAAAGCGAAGTGGCTCCTAACCACCCGAGTCAGGCGCACGGTATAGCGCCGGACCTTACATTGCCATGATGATAGGTCAGGGTGGATGAAGGACACTGCCGAACGCCGACAGGTCACAGTATGTTTTCCGACCTTGTCGGCTCGACTGCACTCTCGGCGCGGATGGACCCTGAGGACCTGCGCGAGGTCATTTCCGCCTATCAGAAGTGCGTCGCCGAGACGGTGGGCCGTTACGGCGGGTTCGTAGCGAAATACATGGGCGACGGAGTGCTCGTGTACTTTGGCTATCCGCACGCCCATGAGGACGATGCGGAGCGGGCGGTGCTCGCGGGACTGTGGCTGATCGCAACGGTAACCGCACTTAAGTCACCTGTTCCATTGCAAACACGTGTCGGTATCGCAACCGGCATGGTCGTCGTCGGCGATTTGGTCGGATCGGGGGCGGCGCAGGAGCACGGCATTGTGGGTGAAAAAGACGAAGCGCGAAGACGCGCGTTTCATTAAATCGCCTCAAAAATCAATCCCGGCTTGAATAAATGCGGCAAGTGCCTTGGACACGCCGCCGTATAGCCCGGAAGATGCCTAGACGCCTGCCCACAATCACGATCATGGACATCGGGGGTTGGCTGCGGATCCTGGGTTTGGAACAGTACGAGGCCGCTTTCCAAGCGAACGCGGTTAATGCCGAGGTTCTGCGCGATCTGACGGATCAAGACCTGAAGAAGCTTGGGGTCCGGCTAGGCCATCGCCCTAAGCTATTGCGAGCGATTGCGGCGCTAGACGGCGCACTTGGGCCGGCAAGCCCGCCGCGCGACACCCCATTGCCAATCCCACCCGAGGCGATATTAGCCGCCGCGGCTACCAGAGCAGCTCGCGTACGCCAGCAGGGGGAGGACCACTCCGTTTCCCCTTCGCCCCAACCATTCCCTGTGTCGAGCCGGCTTCGATCGGCCGAGATGATCGGCGATCGGTTTTTGCCGAGCCTCGAGGGATCGACATTGTCGCTGACCGCGTCCCATGACCGCGACGATGATGATATCCAGACAGCCGAGACTGGCGAAGCCTACGGTGCTCATGATTACGATGATCCCGCGAGCCCACGCTGGCGGGGTCATCTCGTCATAGTGATCGCTGTGATAGCTTTGGTGGGATTGGGGGCCGTGGGCGCATTTGCTTATCGCGCCGTGTTCGCCGGGCCTGTTTTGCCGGCGCTCCCACCCATCATCAAAGCCGAAAACGCGCCCAACGAGAACGTCCCTAATGATGGTGATAACGGGTCGAGCCATTTGAGCCAAACGTCCATGGCGAGTGCTGGCTCGAGCGAAGAATTCGTCTCACGATGGTCAGCCGACATTCAGGAGCCACCAAATACGGCACCGATCTCTTCCGAGCCGAGCTCCTCTCCGCCCAGCGCCCCCGGATCTTGGGCCGCCCCGATTGCGATCGCGCCGGCCGCCCCTTCGCCCTCCATCGCTCCTCCGGCGCTCGCGGCAACATCTCCGTCGCCGGTGCCGGCTCCGGTGCGCGCACCGCCTTCATCGGCGCCGAAGAAGATCCAGACCGCGCTTCCGGTCGGTAGGCCTCTGTCGCTCGCTCCTGACCCGCATGTCCATTCAGCGGCGTCGCCGCCGTCTCGCCCCCGTATGCCTGCGGGTACGGGAACAGCTGCGGAGGTTTCCTCCGGTGGGGGCTACGTGGTTGCAGTGGCCTCCGAACGCAGCGTGGCCGATGCCGACGCGGTCTTTCGAAGTCTGCAGGCCAAGTTCCCCAACCAGCTTGGCGGGCGCGAACCAATCGTGCGCCGCACCGATCTCGGTCCCGAGGGGACCTATTACCAAGCCTCGATTGGCCCCTTCGTGTCCAGGAAAGCAGCAGCTGGAGTATGCAGCTCGCTGAAAGCTGCAGGCGAGAGCTGTCTCGTCGAGAAAAATTGACAGGCTGCACTTCAATAGTGCGACCGTCCGGTAGGGACCGCTTCGGAAGTCCGCAGCCGAGGCCGGGGGCGAAATGCCATTGGATTTTCTATTGCGCCTAATGCGCGACCCACAGACGCCGATAGCGCGGCGCCTTGAGGCTACAAAGGCGGCCGCGCCATTTTTGCATGAAAAACTCAATGCAATCGATGCGAAGCTGAGCCCGCCTATCGCGGAGCCGTCGCCCGAGAGGCCCTTAGTCCAGGTCGAGTTTGTAGTGCCAGGCGTGCGTCCTACCCGGGATGATCAGGAGTAGAAGGCTAGACGAGTTCTAGAGGGTTGAAGCTCCTTGTCGCCGTCCTGCTCCGGTCGCGCGCAGGCGATGATGCTGTTCACCGTGCGGACTGGCGGATCCATGGAACCGGTCGCTTGAGAAAATCCCCCAATGCCGGCATATTGGCCGTCGTCGGAGGCAGCGTCCGGCGAATGTCGGCTTTTTGCAACAGTTATTTGCGACGAGGGTTTCCATGCGGCGAGTTCGCATATTTGGGTGTCGTCGCCCTCTCGTTGGCGGCCTGTTCGGCGGCTTGGGGGCAAGATCAAGAGCCGGGAATGGGCGAGTTGCCGCCTCCTTCGCCGGACTTGCCGATCTTCGCCGGGCAACCGGCAACCCATCCCTTCGAGGCGATGTCCGGTCAGGCCGCCGCCTCGCGCGTTCTGTTCGAGGGAGCAGGCCCCGACAACACTCAGATCGTTATCCGCGAAATGCTGATCGGCCCGAGGGCGGACGTGCGCCTCGATGCGCTGCCAGGCCCGGCGCTCGTTGACCTGCGTTCCGGTGCCGGGACCTTGCGGGCCGGCGATCGCTCTGAGCAACTGCAGATCGCCAGGGCGATCTCCGTGAAGCCGGGCATTCCGATTGAACTCACGAACGACGGCGACGATTTTCTGATGCTGAGGCTCTATATCGTGGAGACGCGGTGATGGTGAGCAGAGCAGGGGTCGCCGCCTGCGTAGCGGCGGTCGTGGGCTGCGCGACGGTTGCGCGGGCGGCAGACGACGACTGGGAGCACTATCGCCATGATGTATCCCGCAGCGGGGAACAGCGCCACTTCAGCGACCTGGCTGACCCCGCCAAGGTGCCGGGTCTGGCGATCCGCTGGCAATGGCCACCCACGGCTGCAGGCGAGGGCGGAATGTTTTACGCCTCGCCGGTCGTGATCGACGGTCGCGTATTCATCGGCAGTACGAGCGGCAAGTTCTATGCGCTCGACGCCAATACGGGCGCCTTGGTCTGGAGTTACCCGCCCCTGCCGCAGCCGCCGCTGATCGGCTCCTGCGGCTCGGTTGGCGACGTGCAGGCCTTTGGCGCATACGGGATCTTGTCGAGCGCGAGCCCTTACAAGGACACAATCATCTTCGGCGCCCCCGATCCGGCCCCCAGCGTCGATGGCGGCCTTGGCAGCGCGCGGCTCTATTCGCTCGATCAGGCGACCGGCGCGCTCGTGTGGAAGAGCGACCTCGTCGCCCGAGTCAACGGGTGCAGCTTCGGCGCGACCGGGGAGCAACACGAGCGCATCGCCTATTCTTCGCCGCTCGTACATGGCGACAGGGTCTATGTCGGCATCCACGACGCCGGCGACGATCCGATCCAGAATGGCAAGCTGATCGCGCTCGATGCGGATACCGGCCACATTAGGCCGGCGTTCAATTTCGAGGCGACGAGCGTCCGAGGGGGCGGGATCTGGAACGCGCCGGCGGCTGAAGGCGACGATGTCCTGTTCACGACGGGAAACACCAGCGACGGGGTGGTGTCCGAGCCAGTGCCAAATCACGGGCTGAGCATGATGAGTGTCGAGGCTAGGTCGGGCGCCATCAACTGGCAATTCCAGCCCGTGCCGTTCGCGCTCGACGACGATCCCGATTGGTCCGCGGGCGTGGCGCTCGCGCGGACAAGCTGCGGGCGCATCGCCGCGTCAGTGATGAAAGATGGCTGGACGTATGCGCTCAACGCGAACAATGGCAAGTGCCGCTGGCAATTTCCCGCGACGGTGCCGCCCGCCGATCATTGCCTGTTCCCGGCGAGCGGCGCGCACGTCCACGGGGATACGGACTACAAGCGTCCAGCCGCCATTTGGCGGAACACGCTGGCGATCGTGACTGGCGGCGAGGCGCTCGTGGCGGCGGGGAGCGTCTTCAACGGTTATGGCCGCCTGCATGGTCTCAACGTCTGCGCCGCGTCGCCGAGCCACCGCGTTCGCTGGATTGCCGACGTGCCGCATAACGGACACGGCGGATATTCGCTCGGCGCCCCTTCTGCGACTCACGGGATCTTCTATGTCACCACTGACCAAGGGCATGTTGTCGCAATCGCCGATCCAGCCGTTGCGCCGCCCGCCGGCGTTCGATGCTCGCAGGTGCTCACTGCAGTCGCGAACTGCGCGGCGCTCGGTTTCTCACTCGTCTATGCGCCGGCGGTGCTTGCCGATGTGGCGCTGACCGACGGCGCTGACGCTGCGGGACTGCGCAACGAGCCCGCTATTTCGAACGGCCGCCTGTTTGTCGCGACGCAGGGCGGACACGTCTACATGTTGTCGCCCTGAAACGGGGAGGCCGCGACAATGAAAGTATGTCTGGGATTTGCATCGATCGTCATTGCGTCGTCCGCCGCCTTTGCGCAGCAGGCGGAACGCGCGCCCGGAGCCGCCGGAACTACACGCGGCGTCGCTTCCGCAGTGCGGTTCGCGACGACGGCTGAACTTCCGACGCCGGTGGTCAAGCGCAGACGTACCGATTGGCGCTCGGCGACATCAAGAGTGAGCGGTAGCAAACGCGTGGAAGTTCTCCCCTCCGGTTTCTACGTCGCGACGCTTGTGACCAACGACGTCATCAGCGTCGAAGGCGACCAGCGGGTGCTGCGCCACACCGGCGAACTTCTTGGGCGGTGCCGCAGGACATCCGCTGGTGCTGGAGCCGCAGGGCAAGAACCACACAGTGCTGCTTGAAGTGTTCCGGGTCGAGCCGAGCCCGACGCG
>CAVSQI010000002.1:0-17991 GCA_963730085.1 uncultured Actinomycetota bacterium
CGTCACCGACGCCGCGGCACCAGCCGGCATGCCGCCGGGGAGTACCTCCTCGGGGGCGAGCCGATTACGCTGCCGCCGCCCGCGGGGGCGCCGCCGGTTCGCAGCGACGGAACACTGGCCGGTTCGGCGCTGCAGATGAACATCGCGATCGCGAACACTGTCCGCTGCGGCGTTTCCCTCGCCGTCGCGGTCGCTGCGGCGACCCGGATTCCCGCCGACCTCATCGGCAGGTCCGACGTAGGCCGCCTCGCCCGGGGCGCGAAGGCCGACCTTGTCTGGCTCAGCCCCGAGCTGCGCACCCGAGCGACGTGGCTGAGCGGCCGTCTGGTGTATACAGATGGCGCCGACGCCACGCTGGCGTCGCTGCGACCGTGACCGGAAGGATCAGGACCATATGCAAGCGGGGAACGGGGTTCGCCCGTCGCTGATGCGCCAGGAAATTGCGCAGCAGCCGGAGGCACTCAGGGCCACCATCGATGCGCTGCTGCCACGTCGTTACGAGGTCACCAGCCTCGCGGCGGACACCAAGGCTGTGCTGTTCATCGCGCGGGGGACATCGGATAACGCGGCGGTCTACGGCAGCTACCTGATCCAGGTGCACGCGGCCGCCTCGCGTCGCTGGCGGCGCCGTCGATCGCGACCACGTACCGGGCTCGTGTTGACCTGGATGGCGTTCTGGCCGTTGCCCTCTCGCAGTCGGGCCGCACCGCCGAGATTGTCGAGACCTTGGAGTGGGCGAGAGCCTGTGGCGCGCGAACGCTGGCGATCACCAACGGGGGCGCGGCGTCGCCGCTCGCGGAGGCGGCCGAGGTCGCGTTCGTGACCGAGGCCGGGGTCGAGCAGGCGGTACCTGCGACGAAGTCGTTCACGACAGAGCTTGCCGCGCTGGCCGTGCTGGCGCTTGGACTCGGCGCGCCGCTGGATCCGGCTGAGCTGATGGCGGTACCGGACGCGATCTCATCGCTGCTCGCCGCGCCGCTCGACGTCGGCTCCATCGTTGATGTGCTGGCCAACGTGCACGGCGTCGTGGTGTCGGGGCGAGGTCTGGCCTACGCGGCCGCGCTGGAACTGGCGATCAAGCTCAAGGAAGCCTGTTACCTGCACGCCATGGGGTTGTCGTACGCCGACTTGCTGCACGGTCCCATCGCGGTGGTCGACGCGCAGACGCCGGCGATCGTCGTCGCCGCGGACTCCGGGCCGACGCTGGCGGGCACCATCGACCTCGCGCGGCGGGTGACCGGCGCAGGCGCCAGCGCGTTCGGGATCGGCGGCGGCGCGGCGCTGGCGGAAGCGTGCACGCTTGGCATTGCCGGGCCCGCGCCTTCCGGAGTGGCTGGCGCCTATCGGCCTGATCGTGCCCGGGCAGCTGGTGACAGAGGCGCTGGCGCAGCGGCTCGGCATCAATCCGGACCAGCCGCGCGGCCTGTCCAAGGTGACGCAGACGGACTGACCGGATTGCCGGCGGCCAGTGTGCTCCGCTCAGGTTCCGGACCGCTGCGGCGCGCGGGCGGTCATCGCGCGGCTGATCAGGGTCCGCTGCTCACGCAGGACCGCCGAGCACGTCTCGCGCCGGCAGCTGGTCGAGCTCCGCGTCCGTGGCGGCGAGGGTGGCCTTGTCGACCAGGGTCACCGGGTAGAGCGCCCTGGCCAGCTGTTGTATTGTCCGATGCTCGAGTCGCGCCAGAGCGACGCAGGGCCGGGAGCGCCTCGGCGAAGTAGCGGTCCCGGAATCCTTCGAGCAGATCCTCCTGACCCGGCACCCAGAATCCCTCGGCGTACGCGAGCGCCAGCCGCGGCGGGTGGTCAGGCGCGAGTGCCGCGGCCCAGGCTGCCTTCTTGGCGGCCGGGCTCGGATGCCGGGCGCTGCACGTCGCGCGTAGCGTGTCACCCGCCACTGGGTCGTCGGCCGCGTACGCGGCGAAGTCTGCGTCGGCGGCCTGGCCGTAACCCGCCAGCGTGGTCAAGATCATGGCGCGCAGCTCGAGGTCGACGACCGAGTCCGGTCGGCAACGAGCGACCATCGAGCCAGAAGCGGAGCAGATCGCGCTGCGCGGGGCTGTTGGCGGACATGGCGAACCCGCGCGCCAGGATCCGCTGATCGCGGCTGCCAGGCTCGGACAGCTCGGCGGCCGTGAGCGCCGCGGCAGCCAGCTGGCGGCGCGCCGCGGCGTGGTCGGCCGCATCCGCGAAGAAATCAACCGCCGCGACGGCCCGATGCAGCAGCTGCTCGAGACCGAGGACCGGGCGACCCGTCGTCATCCTGCGGGCCACGATCGCCGCGAACTCGGCGGCTCCCAGCTCGGCCGCCTCGACCATGTCGAACGCCGCGTTCCAGCAGACCGACTCGGCCAGCGGGTCATCGAGGTCCATCGCCACCGCGACTAGCGTGCGCCACGTACCCGCATCGAACTTGATCCCGGCGAATGTCAGATCGGCGTCGTTCAGGATGATCGCCGCTGGCATCGGCGCGCCAGACAGCTCCGGTACATGCGTCCAGTCGTCGTCGAGCATCACGCTGATCCGCCGGCGACGGGCGAACCGAGACTCCTGCTAGGTCGTAGAGGCCGATCGTCAGCGTGTGGGTGCGCAGCGGACCGCCGTCGAGGCAAGCGGCGGATCCTGGACTACCGCGAACGACGTGATCGTTGCGTCCGGGCCGATGGTCATCTCCGGCCGCAGAATGTTCACGCCCGGCCGCTGAAGCCACGATGCGCCCAGCCGGTCAGGTCGCGGCCGCTTGCGCGCGACCAGCAGTCGATCAGGTCCGGGAACGACGCTGTCAGCCACGCATGGGTCGTCAGGTAATCACGCAGCCCGAGGTGCATGGCGTCCGGGCCAATGAGCGCCGCGAGTTGGCGCAGGACGCTGGCGCCCTTGTCGTACGTAATGGCCGGAAGCCTGGTGAGTGCGTCGGCCGCAGAGTCGACCGGCGAGGAAACTGGCTGGGAATCCGGCAGGCCGTCGGCCAGATACGCCGAGGCCTTGGCGCTCAGGCCGAACGAGAGCCCACGCGGTGTCCGCACCCTGCGCCGCGCCGACGGCGCCAACGCTCAGATAGGTGGCCAGCGCCTCGGCTAGCCACAGGTCATCCCACCATCGGCCCTCGACCAGGCAGCCGAACCACAGGTGCGCGGCCTCGTGAGCCAGGGTCATGTCGACGGAATGATCGCCTGGATCGGCGGCGCGCTGAAGGAGCGACTCGCTCACGTACATGACGGCGGGCAGCTGCCTGGCCTGCACCGTCAGCTCGGGCGCGACCACGATGTCTAGTTTCCGGTACGGACACGCCACGCCTAGTGTCTGCTCGTGGTGACGCAAGGCGGCGGCCACGATGCCCGCGATCCTGGCGAGGCCCGGCGAGCTTGCGAGGGTGGGACGACAATGCAGGCCGAGCTGCGTCGCTTCTGCGGTGGCGTTCGTAGTGGCGGTCGCCGTCACGTACGGGCCTGCGCACAGCGTGAACTCATACGGCTTCATCGAGACGACGGTCGCGAAGCGCCACACCCCGGCCGCGCCGTCGGCCGGGCAATGCAGGACCTCGCCGTTCGAAATGCATGTCCAGCCGGCCGGCAGCGTCACGATCAGCGTGATCGTGGCCCGTAGATCCGGCTGGTCGAAGCAGCAGAAGACGGTGGGCGCGGCCGTCGGGAAGCAGTTGGCCAGCACGTAACCGTGACCGTCGACGGGGTCGGTGTACTGCGTGAGCCCGCTGCCGCTGTTGGCCATCGGCACCCACGCGTCGACCACCAGAGTGTTATCAGCCGCGAGGTCGCCGAGGGTGATCCGGCAATCCTTGACAGCTTTGGGGTCAAGATGCTGACCGTTGAGTATCACCTCGTGGACGGCGACGGCATCGAGATCGGCGAAGGTCGTAGCCCCGACGGCGCGGCAGCGGAACCTGATCTCGGTCCGCGACCACGCGCTGTCGCCACCGTGGGTCAGGTCAAGGAACACCGAGTAAGACTCGACGGTGATTAACCGGGAACGGGCTGCTGCTTCGTCCGCCGTCGTCCCAGTGTGCACCGCCGTAGTCTATAAATGCCCAGGCCACGACGCAGGAGGCTTCGGCTCCCGTCCTGGTCCCTGCATAGAGCGCTTGATCCGCCGTTCTCAGAAGACTCTGTGCACTTTGTGCTGAGCTGCCTGCGCGCGTGGCCGGATCACCATCAAGTCGACGTTGAAGTGCGCGGGTCGGGTGACCGACCAGACGACGGCGTCGGCGACGTCTTCAGCGGTCAATGGCTCGGCCACACCGGCGTAGACGGCCGCGGCTTTCTCGGCATCGCCGCGGTATCGGTTGACCGCGAACTCGGCGGTCTTGACCATGCCGGGCGCGATCTCGATCACGCGCACAGGTTGGTCGAAGATCTCAAGGCGCAGCGTCTCGGCGAATGCGTGCGTACCGTGCTTAGCGACCACGTAACCGCCGCCGCCCTCGTAGCTGATCAGGCCGGCCGTCGAGCCCATCAGGACGACAGTGCCCGCGCCGCTGGCGATGAGTTTGGGCAGCAGCGCCTGGGTCACGTTCAGCGTGCCGAGGACGTTCACGCTGAACATGGCCTGCCAGTCCGCCGCGGAGCTGTCCTTGATCGTGTCGGCCCCGACGGCGCCGCCGGCGTTCGCGACCAGCACATCGCAGCTGTCGAGTGAATGGGCGAACGCGTCGACAGCCGGGCGATCTGTCACGTCAAGCTCGTGCACGGTGGTGGTGCCGCCCCGATCGGCGATCTGGGCGGCGACCTCAGCTAGCCGATCCGCGCGACGCGCGGTCAGCACGACGTGATAGCCAGCTTCCGCGAGCCCGATGGCCGAGGCTGCTCCGATTCCGCTGCTTGCTCCTGTTACGACTGCGACCCGGTCCATGCCGCGATTGTGCCAGTAGCATGCACAGCTCGGTCAGCAGACCGGTCAGTACCGCGCCTTGGCTCCTTTACGATCAAACCGTGACGGAGTTGCGGGGCGTGATCACCGACTGGGGCGGCGTCATGACCAGTCCCATCGCCGACAGCGTCAATGCGTGGCTGTCGGCCGACGGCATCGACCGGGACAGCTACGTCACGGTGATGCGGCAGTGGGTCAAGCAGGCCTACTCCGACGGCGAAGACCGCAACCCCATCCACGCTCTCGAGCGGGGCGAGTGGACGAACGACGAGTTCGAGCTAGCGCTCGCCAGTGAGCTCGTGCTCGAGAACGGCGGCCCTGTGGCCGGGCCCGGACTGCTCGCTCGCATGTTCGCTGGGCAGACTCTCGACGAGGAGATGCTCAGGCTGTTCCGGAAGCTTGAAGGCGAGCGGCGTGCCGACCGGACTGCTGTCGAACTCGTGGGGCGGCGGGTATCCGACGGAGCTGTTTCCTGACATGTTCGACGCGGTCGTGATCTCGGGCGAGGTCGGCATGCGTAAGCCCGAGCCGCGGATCTTCCTGCACACCGCGCAGTTGCTCGGCCTGGCGCCGGACGAGTGCGTCTTCATCGACGACATCCAGGCGAACATCACGGCGGCCGAGCAGCTCGGCTTCACGGGAGTGCTGCACAGCGCCGCCGCGGACACGGCCCGGCAGGTGGCGGACCTGCTCGGGGTTCGGCTCAGCGGCTGTGGCTGATTACCCGCACCCGGCCAGTCCGGGCCGTTCGGCCAATATGCGCGCCAACCGGCGTAAAGACACCAAACCGGAACTGGCCTTGCGGCGGGCGCTGCACAAACAGGGCTACCGCTATCGCAAGGACTACCGGCTCGATCTCACCGGCGCGCGGGTACGGCCCGACATCGCGTTCACGGCCCGGCGGGTCGCGGTCTTCGTGGACGGCTGCTTCTGGCACTGCTGTCCCCAGCACGGCACGCAGCCGGCCGCGAACACCTGGTACTGGGAGCCGAAGCTGGCCAGGAACGTGGAGCGGGACCGCGCCGCCGACACCGCGCTTGCTGCCGCGGGCTGGAGCGTCGTACGCGTGTGGGAGCACGAGTCGCTGGAGACTGCCGTCGCGGCCGTTGTGACGGCCCTGGCGGCCTCACCTCGCGAGCTCAGGCTGGCCGATTAGCTGCACCCCAGCGTGCTGGCCTGGCACACTCGTAGGTCTAATCCGAAGGGCTTCGGGGCTTGTCGTGCGCGTCTATGTGCCCTCTACTTTGTCGGCCGTGGCCGGGATGCTGCGCGCTGGGGAGATTCAGGCGCCGCCGGTCCGCGGCTATGCCGTCACGCCCTCGCTCCGCGAGTGGTATTCCAGCGGGGACATCGAAGAACTCGAATACGTCGCCATGATGCACGCCGCCAGGGACTCGCTGCGGCTGCTCGCCGCTGACGCCGACGCGCCGCGGCGACGGGTCGTCCTCGCCGTAGAAATGCCAGATCACCAGGTCGGGGCCGGTGCCGGGTTCGACGAGCCGGGCCTGGTGGAAATCAGCGGCCCGGTGCCGGTCCGCGCGGTCGCGTCGGGCCTGGTCGACGACATCGAGGCGGTCCCCGACGTTGGCGCGGCGATCGCGGCGCTGGCCAGCGCCGACGCCGGCGACGAGGACGCCCAGTTCGTGGTCGATGGCGCGGACGGGCACGAGCTGCAGTGGTACGCGACTCAGGAACTAGCCGAACTGGCGTCCTGAAAGCTCGCCGGTCCGGCGCGCCGGACTGCCCCTGTGTGCGCTGCCGTTGCTCGCCGCGCGCCGCAGACTGAGGGCGACGATCAGCGGAAATAGGCCGAGAGCGGTCGAGGTAACTCGTTCGGCCAGGCCGAGGTCGCCACCCCCAAAGCTGGCGAAGAGGACCCAGCCCGACAAGACGGCGAAGAACACGGTAACGGCCGCGCAGCCCGAGATGCTGACGGCCCACGATGGCGCTGGCGGCCGCTGCGCGACGAAGATGGGCCAGATTGCCGTGGTAAACACGCAGCTCACGGCGAAGGCGAGATGGATGGGCGACGGGCCGGCGACGGGCTCGGGCGAGCTCGCGACGCCGAACGTGCACAGCCCGGTCACCACGAGCAGGACGCGGGCGGGCGTGCCAACATCCCGCAGGCCCGCCGCCGTGACGAGCTGGGTGGCCCCCACCAGGAACAGCGCGCCGGTCATGATCCACGGGTGGGTGCCAGGCTGACCGGCCAGCACGCTCATCGTCTGCTGCACGGGGCTATAGGCGGTCTGCTGCAACGCGCCGCCGACGAGCCAGCCCCCGACGAGCAGGACCGGGCACAGCGCGGCCGAGACGATCGTCCAGCCCGGAACCGATGAACTATCGGCAAGATCCGAACCGCGACCCGTGCCGGGCGGACAATTCCGTCAATTCGGCAGCCGCAGATGCCGAGCCATCGATGCTGCCATCCCCCACGGTCCGGCTGCGCGTGTGGACTGGCCGCACGAGCTGAGTCATGGCGCCTCCAGTTAGCCGCGTGTGACTCGAGCTGCCGGGCGCGCTTTCGGCCCGGTTCCAGGATATCGAGGCGGGCTCCGGTCGCCGGCCGCCCCCGCCTGACGGCCTGTGGCAGGCAGAGCGTCGGCGCAGCAGCGGGCTCGGCCAAGCCGTGGCGGATTTGGCCGGTCATGGCACCATGGTGGTGCCGCCACTGTCGTCGGGTTAGCAAGGAGCGTGGCCATGGATGCTGTCACAAATGTCCCGGTTCCGGGGAACGAGCCGGTCAAGGGATACGCGCCTGGCAGCTCTGAGCGGGTGACGCTCGAGCAGACGATCAAGGACCTGGCAGGCGAGCGAGCCGAGCTGACCATGACGATCGGCGGCCGTCAGGTGCATGGCGGCGGTGAGCCCATCGACGTCGTCGAGCCGCACAATCATCGGCACGTGCTCGGACAGCTCCGGAATGCGACGGACGCCGATGTGACCGCCGCGATCGAGGCGGCTAGGGCGGCGGCGCCGGGCTGGCGGGCGCTCTCGTTTGACGACCGAGCGGCGATCTTCCTCAAGGCCGCCGACCTGCTGGCGGGCTCGTGGCGGCAAGTGATCAACGGCTCGACGATCCTCGGCCAGTCCAAGTCCGTCTTCCAGGCCGAGATCGACGCGGCCTGTGAGCTTATCGACTTCTGGCGCTACAACGTCCACTACGGCCGGCGGTTGCTCTCCGAACAGCCCGCGAACGCCCCCGGGACCTGGAACCGGATGGAGTACCGCCCGCTCGAGGGGTTCGTGCTCGCCATCACGCCGTTCAACTTCACGTCGATCGCGGCGAACATCCCGTCGGCCCCGGCCCTGATGGGCAACGTGGTGATCTGGAAGCCGTCGCCGACGCAGCAGCTTTCGGCGCACTACCTGATGCGGCTGCTGGAGGCTGCGGGCCTGCCACCCGGCGTGATCAACATGGTGACCGGGGATGGCACCGCCGTGTCAAACGTCGCGCTGCGCCATCCCGACCTTGCGGGTGTCCACTTCACCGGGTCGACCGGGACGTTCCAGCACCTCTGGCGGACGGTAGGGGAGAACATCGCGGGCTACCGCGGCTATCCGCGGCTAGTGGGCGAAACCGGCGGCAAGGACTTCGTCATCGCGCACCCGTCAGCCGATCCGAACGTCCTGGTCACCGCCCTCATCCGCGGGGCCTTTGAGTATCAGGGCCAGAAGTGCTCGGCAGCCTCGCGCGCCTACGTGGCCAAAAGTGTGTGGGATCGGATGAAGGACCAGCTCATCGACACGGCCGAGGCCCTGACGATGGGTGACGTCGCAGCTGACCTGTCGCTGTTCATGGGCGCGGTGATCGACGAGCGGGCGTTCGGGCGGCACCAGGACGCGTTGGCACGCGCCGCGACGCGGCCGGCCATTTCTCTGCTGACCGGTGGCACGACCGACGACTCCGAAGGATATTTCGTGCGCCCGACGGTGCTCACGTCGGCCGACCCGACCGACGAGATCTTCACGCGGGAGTACTTCGGCCCGATCCTTGGCGTGCACGTCTTCGACGACGCGCAGTACGACGCCGTCGTGGCGCAGGCCGCAGACATCGCGCCGTACGCGCTGACGGGCTCGATCATCGCCCAGGACCGCGCGGCTATCGCGCGAGCGACCGAGGCGTTGCGGTTTTCGGCCGGCAATTTCTACATCAATGACAAGCCGACCGGGGCTGTCGTCGGGCAGCAGCCGTTCGGCGGAGCCCGGGCGAGCGGTACCAACGACAAGGCGGGCTCGATCTTCAACCTCATCCGCTGGGTCAACGCCAGAACGATCAAGGAGACGTTCGTGCCGCCCGTCGATCATCGCTACCCGCACATGGGCTAGGGCCAAGAGATCCTGAGCTGGGCAGGAATCGCGAGCAGGAACTTACGTCACACCAAGCGCGTTAGCCGACCGCCGGTACGCACGTGCGTGCTGGTCGCGCAAGACGCGCATGGTTCCGTTGCGCGCGGGCACTTAGCGGGCCATTCGGCGGCCCTGACAGGCTCAGCCTGCGCGCAGTGAAGGAGACGGATGACCGACTACACGCCCGGCTCCGGGTTAAACCAGGCCTCCGACGCGGCGGATAGCGCTGAGACCGACGAGTGCGACCAGGCCGGTTCCGGTCCCGACGCCCGGCGAGCGCAGCTGATCGCCACGGCGCAAGCGGGGTGGATCGACGCGCTGACCGATCTCGGCGGCCGCAACACGCTCCTGTACTACAAGGATCGGCGGGCTGGCACGCTCGACCTCACCGCGGCCGATCCGACCGCGGTCGACAGGTTCTTGCGAACCGGATCGGCTCGGCTCACGCGGCTGTTCCAGGATGTTGACGCCCGCGCCGACGCCATCCGACGAGTCCAGGTCATTTACCGGAAGGCGCGCGAACTACTAGAAGAGCGCGGCATCAGAGTCGGCTTCCTAGCCGTCGGGATGGCGCGTTGGGACGAGCTCTTCCTTGAGCCGTGCGCTCCAGTACTGCTCCGCGGCCTGACGATCAACCCGACCCGGGCACGGCACGACGACTTCGATCTCGTGCTTGACGATGACTACGAACTCAATCCGGTGCTGCTGCACAAGCTGGCTAGCGCCTTCGGAGCCGCCACTGAAGACCTGGGTAAGACGGATCCGGACAAGATCGACGAGCTGCTGTCCAGGGCCGCTGAGGACGCCGAAGTTCCCGGCTTTCACATCACGAACCGGGTGGTCATCGGCACTTTTACGTATGCCAAGCTGCCCATGGTCCAAGACCTGCAGGCCGCCGGCGAGTTGCTCGGCGACAGCGACGTGGTCGCCGCCATCGCGGGCGACCCGGATGCTCAGGAGTTGCTCCGCGCCGACGAAAGCCACACCGAAGGCAGTTGACTCGCCCGAGCGCGACTACTCGGTGCTGGACGCGGACTCGTCACAGCGCAATGCGATCGACGCTGTACTGGACGGCCGCAGCTTGGTCATCCACGGTCCGCCCGGTACCGGGAAGAGCCAGACCATCGCAAACCTCATCGCAGCGCTCGTAGCCAGGGGACGGAAGGTCTTGTTCGTCGCCGAGAAACGAGCAGCCATCGACGCCGTGCTATCACGCCTGAAGGGCGCCAGCCTCGGCGAGGTCGTGCTCGACATTCACGAGGGGACCAAGGATCGCGTGCGCATCGCCAAGGAGCTTGGCGATGCGCTAGACGAGGCGCAGCGCACCCCCGAGCCGAACGTCGGCGACCTGCATCGGCGACTCGCCGACCGGCACAAGCGGCTGGCCCGCCACGTGTCCGCGCTGCACCAGGTCCACCAGCCGTGGGGACTGACTCCGTTCCAGGTGCAGTCGGCGCTTCTTGGCGTGCCCGATGAGGCCCGCGTCAACGTACGACTCGCTGCTGCTGAGCAGATCGACAAGGAGCAGGCCGACCGAATCCGAGACGAGATCCGCGAGTTCGCCCACCTGGACGGGTTCACGATTCGGCCAGAACGCACACCGTGGTTTGGGGCGAGACTGCGCGACCGCGAGGACGCCCGACGGGCATGCGAGCTAGCGGTGCGGCTCAGCACTCGCAGCGTGCCGCTGCTGCTGGATCGAGCCGCGCACGCGGCTGCGGAAGTGGGGCTACGGCCGCCGCGCGCGTATCCCGACGCCGCCCGGGCGATGCGGTTGTTCACCGGCATCCAGGCAACCGCGCGGGCACTCGGCCTCGACGTATACGCCGCCGATCCGGCCAGGATGGCCGCGGCGACAGGCGACGGAGCCGGATTGACCTTCCGCGAGCGACGAGCACTACGCAAGCAGGCTCGATCGCCTGGCCCTCGCACACGCACACCGCGCGGCCGGCCAAGTCGGCCACGTGGAACTCACCGACGAGCAGCTGTCGACGGCGCTGGCGCAAGCCGCCGCCGAGCTAGACCTGTGGTTTGAACTGCGGACCGACAATGGCATGCCACGACTGCCAGGACGCATGACCGAGCTGACGACGCTGATGGCGGATTGCCAGGCTCAGCTCGATGGCCTGAGCGAGGTCGTGCAGCTCCCGGCTGACCCGCAGCCGCTGCTGGCGAAGCTGGCGGCCGATCAGGACACTGCGTGGAAGCTGCCGAGGTTGTACGAGCTCGCAACCCGGTTCGGCGACTTGTGTCTCGGGCCGCTGATCGATGAGCTGGCTCGCCGGGAGGCAGGGCCCAATCTCGCCGCTGGCGCCTTCGACTACGCCTGGTACACCGCGATGCTCGATCAGATGCGCGTGCTCGACCCTCGTTACGCCGCTGATGGCGGGGACGCGCTCGACGATATCGCCGGAGACTTTCGCGTGCACGACGTCGAGCACCTGATCGCCAACCGAGCCAGGGTGCGACGGGCCTGGGCCGAGGCGCTTCTCGAGGCTTGTGATCGGCATCCGCTGCAAGCGAGGGTCGTCCGCAAGCAAGCCGCGCTCCGGCGCGGTCATCTGCCGCTGCGGCGCCTGCTCGACCAGGCGAGCGACATTCTGTTCGCGATCAAGCCGTGCTGGGCGATGTCTCCGCTCATGGTCAGTCAGGTGCTGCCTGCGGCCACGCTCTTCGACGTGGTGATATTCGACGAAGCAAGCCAGATCGTGCCGGCCGATGCCATTCCTGCGATCATGCGCGCCCATCAGATCGTGGTCGCAGGGGACGACAGACAACTGCCGCCGACGAACTTCTTCCGCCAGGTAGCGGACGGCGAAGACGACGGCGGCGACGATGACGAGACGTTCGTCTCGTTCGGCGCCGGATTCGAGTCAGTGTTGGACGCGCTCCGGCCGCTGCTGCCGACGGCGCCGCTGACCTGGCATTACCGGAGCCGGGACGAACGACTGGTGGCCTTCTCGAACAGCCGGATCTATGGGGGCGCGCTCACCACATTCCCAGGCGTGCTCCGCGACGACTGTCTGCGGCACGTGGTCGTGGCTCAGGGTCCGGGCTCCGGCCAGGAGACCTCCGTCGAGGCCGAGGTCACCAAGGTAGTGGCGCTCATCCTCGAGCACGCGCGTGCCCACCCGGGCGAGTCGCTGGGGGTGATCGCCCTCGGCATCAAGCACGCTGAGCGCATCGACGCGGCGCTCCGGTCCGCACTCGCGAACCTCAGTGAGCCGCCCCGCCAGGACGGCGCGGGGGGAGCGAGTGGACCAGCGCCGCTGTCGACTACGACACGCTGGAAGCGTTCTTCGCCGAGGACATGCCGGAGCCATTTTTCGTCAAGAACCTCGAGCGGGTCCAGGGTGACGAGCGAGACGCCATCATCTTGTCGATCGGCTACGGCAAGCACCCTGACGGCCGGATGCGGTACCAGTGGGGACCGCTGCTGCGTGACGGGGGCGAGCGGCGGCTCAACGTGGCGGCGACCAGGGCGAAGCACCGGCTGACGCTCGTCAGCTCCTTCTCCGGTCACGACGTGGACCCCGACCGGGTCACGAAGGCCGGCGCCCGGATGCTCGCCGACTACCTCGACTACGCGAGCTCTGGCGGCTCAGCCCAGGAAGCGTCCGGTGGTGCCGACCTTGATGCCTTTGAGGCTGACGTGCGAGCGCGACTCGCGGCGGCTGGAATCACCGTGGTTCCGCAGTACGGCGTCGGCGGGTACCGAGTCGACTTCGCTGCCCTGCACCCTGAGGATCCGGGTCGCATGGTGCTCGCCATCGAGGCTGACGGTGCCACCTACCAGCAGTCTGGCAGCGTCCGGGACCGCGATCGCCTCCGTGGCGAGCACTTGCAGCGGCTCGGCTGGCGATACCACCGACTGTGGTCAACGAACTGGTTCGGGAATCCGGACGCCGAGGTGGCGAAGGTCCGCGAGGCATACACCCATGCGGTCTCAGCGTCAGAGCGGGAGTCTCAACCTGACGGGGCGGCGCCGGATGCAGCGTCCCGAGCCTCGCCGTCGGGGTCCCGCGTACCGGGCTCCGCAGCCAGTAGCGACGCCCCTCAAGCGCGGCGGGACCCGGCATCTCCTGTTAGCGAGCCATCGTCGGCTCGGACCGAGCTGGCAGCCGTTCCCGCCCGCGGGGACCGCGCGCCCCTTGAGCTGGACCCGGCGCCGACAGAACGGGAGCTGTCGCCAAGCGGCGGCGACCGCGCACTGGCGCCGATACCGATGACCTACGTTGTAGCCAGGGGGGATTCGGGCGAATCCTGAGTTTGTTACATCATTGTCCGATCCGGCGGGTACGCTCGCAATCAACGGCAAGCTCGTCCGGAGGTGAGCCATGGACCGCTTGGTCGTCTGGAACATCGATCTCACTCTGCTCGATGTTGGCAGGATCTCCCGCGACGCTTATGCCGACGCTTTTCAGCGGGTGACCGGCCGTCCGCTGGCCGCCTTGCCCCAGCTCGTGAGCCGCAGCGACACCGAGATCTTCTTCGAGTCGCTGTACCTGAACGACGTGCCAACAGGCACCGATGAGGCGGCCGACGCCGATCTGCTCAGCCGGTACTGCTGGGAGCTAGAAGCGGCCTTCGCGCTGCGCCAGGACGAGCTGCTTCAGCAGGGACGGCTGCTCCCCGGAGCTGGAGCGGCCGTGACGGCGGCTGCAGGCCTGCCGGGCGTGGTGCAGACGGTACTGACCGGCACGATCAAGCCCAACGCGGTCGCCAAGCTCCGGGCCTTCGGCCTCGACAGGTTCTTTGACCTCGATATCGGCGGTTACGGGTCGGACGCCTATCCGCGGGGGTCGCTCCTCATGCTCGTGAAGGGCGACGCCGGGCACAAGTACGGGCAACCGCTCAGCGATGAGCGGACCGTGTATGTAGCGGACAGCGTTCGTGACGTCGAGGCCGCCGCTATCGGTGGGGCCCGGTGTATAGCGGTCGCGACCGGCCGGTCCATGCCGGCCGAGCTGCGCGACGCCGGGGCGGACGTCGTCCTGGCCGACTTGAGCGACACCAGCCAGGTGCTCGGCGCGATCGACCGACTAACCCTGGTGCCAGCACGGCAATACGGCTGAATGAGGCCTGACGGCGTTCAGCCGCAAGCCGGTGACCGCTTTGTGACTGCTGACTGGCCTAGACTCGGCCCGGAGATCCATCGTCCTACTTCGTGGGCATAATGGTCGACGCTGGTAGATATCAGTCCAGTCAATGAGGACGGACTGCGAGCTGGGTTGGGGGCGTAGGCGTGGGCAACGACCTTGCGCCGACCACCGGGCGCGAGCAAGGCGACGCGGCCGGACCGGCGTCGGCGGGGCGCGATTACGGCGAGACCCTCTGGCAGCCAACAGCGAGCTCAGCGTCCAAAGCAGTCGTCACCGAGTACGCTCGCTGGCTCGCTGGCCACGGCGGCCCGGACATCCCCGCTCCGGACGGTGTTCTCGCCTACCGTGACCTCTGGCGGTGGTCCGTCGACGAACCGGCCGCGTTCTGGTCCTCGATCTGGGATTTCTTCGCCGTCGTGGGGTCGCGCGGGCCTGGTCCGATCATCAGCGGGCAGCTTCCCGACGTCAGCTGGTTCGCCGGCACAACCCTCAACTATGCGCGGAACGCCCTCTACCGAGCCGGCGTCGACTCCGCCAGCACGGCCGTCAGATACAGCTCGGAGGCCGGGCGGTCCGGGCAGCTCAGTTACGGCGAGCTGCGGGCTCAGGTCGGCCGCGTTCGGGCCGGCCTAGCCGACCTCGGCGTTGGCCTGGGCGACAGGGTCGCCGCTTACCTCCCCAACGCGCCTGAGGCTCTCGTCGCCATGCTCGCCACCGCCAGCCTCGGCGCCATCTGGACGTCATGCTCGCCTGACTTCGGGGCGCACAGCGTCATCGACAGGTTCGCCCAGATCTCGCCCAAGGTCATGCTCGGCGTCGACGGCTACGCGTACGGCGGCAAGAGGTTCGACCGGCGAGCCGAGTTGGCCGCGATCGCCGCCAAGCTGCCCGGGCTGGAGGCCGTCATCCTCGTCGACTACCTCGGCACCGGCGCAGGCGACCTGCGGCTGCCGAAGGGCGTCCCGCTGCTGGACTGGACCGACCTCCAGGAGACGGCCGACAGGCCGGAGGGCTCCGACGGCGCGGATGAGCTGGACTTCGCCGAATTGCCGTTCGGGCACCCGCTCTGGGTCCTGTACTCGTCGGGCACCACCGGGCTGCCGAAGCCGATCATGCACAGCCACGGCGGCATCGTCCTGGAGCATCTGAAGGCCTTGGCCCTGCATCAGGATCTGACCAGTCGCGACGCGTTCTTCTGGTACACGACCACCGGCTGGATGATGTGGAATTACCTGGTCGGCGGGCTGCTGGTGGGCGCCACGATCGTGCTCTACGACGGCAGCGCGGTCTACCCGGACACCGGCGCGCTGTGGCGGCTGGTCGCGGACGCCGCCGTGACGTACGCGGGCACCGGCGCGCCGTACCTGCTGGCCTGCATGAAGGAGGGCCTGCGGCCGGCCGCCGAGAATGATCTTTCGGCGTTGCGCGGCCTCGGCTCTACCGGCTCCCCGCTGCCTCCCGAAGGCTTCCGGTGGACCTATCAAGAGCTGGGAACGGGGTCATCCGACCTCATCCTCGGCTCGCTGTCTGGCGGTACCGATCTGTGTACCGGTTTCGTCGGGCCGTCGCCGTTGCTGCCTGTCCGCGCGGGCATAATCTCCGGTCCGTGCCTCGGCGCCAAGGTCGAGGCTTTCGATGCCGCCGGCCAGCCCGTCATC
Organism: uncultured Actinomycetota bacterium; assembly: GCA_963730085.1. Lineage (GTDB taxonomy): Bacteria > Actinomycetota > Actinomycetes > Streptosporangiales > Streptosporangiaceae > JAJYUU01. Next base: position 15,992 of record CAVSQI010000002.1, read on the forward strand.
GGCGAAGTGGGAGAGCTTGTCCTAACGCTGCCGATGCCGTCGATGCCCGTGGGGTTCTGGAAGGACCCGGACGGCGCCAGGTACCGAGCCAGCTACTTCGCCGACTACCCCGGCGTCTGGCGGCACGGCGACTGGATCATGATCTTGCCTGATGGCGGCTGCGTTATCTACGGGCGGTCCGACGCGACACTGAACCGCGGCGGCGTCCGGATGGGCACGAGCGAGTTCTACCGGGTGGTCGAGAGGCTCCCCGAGGTCGCCGACAGCCTCGTCGTGGACACGGGCCAGCTCGGTCAGGAGGGTCGGCTGATCCTCTACGTAGTGCCGACGGCTGGCCACTCGGTGGATGACGGGCTGATCGCGACCATCAAGTCCCGGCTGCGCAGTGAGCTGTCGCCGCGCCACGTGCCGGACGAGATTCATCAGGTGCCTGGTATTCCGCGCACGCTGTCTGGCAAGAAGCTCGAGGTGCCCGTCCGCAAGATCCTCCTCGGCACCCCTATCGCTGCCGCCGCCGATCCCGATGCGCTGGCCAACCCGGAGGTGCTCAGGTACTTCATACAGGGGGGCCCGGTGTGAGCGAGAACGGCATGAGCGAGACCAGTGGGCGAAGATTCGGCGAGGAAGGCGGCCTGCTCACGTACGGCAGCTACCTGCGAGTCCCGCAGCTGCTGGCCCAGCAGGTGCCCGAGGTAACTCCGCCGGTCCACGACGAGCTGCTATTCATCATCGTCCACCAGACGTATGAGCTGTGGTTCAAGCAGCTTCTGCACGAACTGATCGCGGTTCGCGACGCCATGCTGCCGCGATCCGAAGCCGCGAGCGGTCACCCACAACCTGACGACGGCCGGCAGACCTGGCTAGCCCGGCACTTGCTCCACCGCGTGCACGTGATCGAGCGCCTGCTGGTCAGCCAGATCGACGTGATCGAGACGATGACGCCGCAGGACTTCCTTGAGTTCCGGTCGGCCCTCGCCCCGGCGAGCGGATTCCAGTCCGTGCAGTTTCGGGAGCTGGAGTTCCTGTCCGGCGCCAAGGACCCGGACTTCGTGCGCAGGTTCCGGGCGCTGACGCCAGCGGAGCATGACCGGCTAGCGGCCAGGCTCGCCGAGCCGTCGCTGTGGGACGCCTTCGTGGACCTGCTCGCCGCGCGCGGCCTGGCCGTCGATGATGACAAGCAAGTACTCGCGGCCCTGGTCAGCATCGCGCGGGACCGGCCACATCAGCGACCTGTGGCAGCTCGCCGAAGACCTGCTGACCCACGACGAGCTGGCCGGGCTCTGGCGGGCCCGTCACGTTCAGATGGTCGAGCGGCAGATCGGAACGAAGTCAGGAACGGGCGGCTCCACCGGCGCACCTTACCTGCACCGGCGGGTGCCACTGCGTTACTACCCGCTGCTCTGGGAACTGCGGGATTCGTTGTGATGGTCAGCCGGTTGTAACTGGTGCAACCATGCAAGAAACGGCAGCGTAGCCGGATGAGGGAGTGGGAGATATGTCGGACAGTGCGAGCGTTGCGACGGCCGACAGCAAGCCCGGTCACGATAAGCAAAGGCTGCTGGCGCTGGCAGCAGAGTGCACTGGCCTTCTTCCGGGCGTCGGTGATGTAGCCATCTGCCTCAAGGCGTACTACCGGCACGTCGCGGTCGACGACCTGACGGCAGCTGGGCCGGATCGTCGGGCGCTGCACGGCGAGGCACGCGCGGCTAGCCGCGCACCGTCCACAAGGGCGCGCCCTGGTTCAGGTGCGGCGCGGGGGCGACGCCGTCCTCCACCCGCCGGCGGACGTCATCGACATCGTCACCGATGACATGCCGTTCCTGGTCGACTCCGTGACGATGGAGCTGGCCAATCACGGTCTCGCGGCCAAGCTGGTCGTGCACCCGCAGCTGCGCGTTCGCCGAGACGTGACCGGCGCGCTGCGCGAGATCCTGGCCAGGCGAGCGCTGGCCAGCTGAAGGACGACGGGTCAAGTCACGACGAGCTCGCGGAATCCTGGA
>CAVSQI010000003.1:0-238168 GCA_963730085.1 uncultured Actinomycetota bacterium
TGATTCGCAGCCTTACTGCCGGGACGCAAAGGCTGTCCTGGTCGAGATGCAAAACTACGGACTGATCCTCGCTGACAATGGCAGCAACTGGTACTTCCAGGGCAGCGCCTACCCGCAGTGGCCGGATGCGCTGGTGTCGTTGCTCAAGGGGATCCCGGCTAGCGCGTTCCAGGCGGTCAACGAGTCCTGCCTGATGGTGAACAGCGACTCGGGCGCGGCGAAGGCCAAAACAGGCTGTCCCATCGGCTGAAGCGGCTGGGGGCAACGCTGCTCCGCGGTCGTCAATTTCTTATGTTTGGTCGCCGAGCTCACCTCGCCCTCTAGCGTCGCTATCTTCTGGTGGTCGGAATGCTCGGCACCTTCCAGCGCCTTGATCTCGCCTGATTGCTTGGAGATCGACGAGTGCAGCAAGACCGTCGCGATGATGGTCGTCGCGAGCGCCGCCAACGCCACAACCGCGAGCGCGGTCAAAAGCTTGTACATTCCGGCGCTCCTAGCGCTAAGGGCTGCGTGCTAGGAATTCGTTCGGAAGGCGCCGAGTGTTTCTTCGCGCGGCTAAGTAGGTGCTCTAGCCGACTCGATTCACTGCGGATTAGCCGGGTGGCTGCCGACCGGTGCGTCGCCGTCGTCCCGGGCCTGCTTCCACGTTTCCGCCCGCGCGTTGATGTAGTTCTGGAAGTCGGCCGGGGTGTGCTGATTGGCCAGCAGCGGCTCGGTGCGCAGCCGCTGGAGCGGGACCTGGAGGTTAGAGATCTGCTGCGCTTGCAGCTGCTGCAGATTCGACACCTCGTGTGCAGCGGGGTTCGCCCCGGCTGCGGCCGGAGCGACGACCGTCGCGATCGGATCATCGGTACGGGGCGTCGTGAGAGTCAGCACGCCGCCCAGGTCTGGCGCGGCGGCGTCGCGCCTGGTCAGGGCCGGCAGGCCCCACCGAAGTTCGATGGTCTTCAGCACCGACGTGTGGTCGATGGGCATCGCGTCAGCTGGAACGCGGTAGATCGTCCCAGCCGGGATGAGCGGCGAGATCAGCACGGCCGGTACCCGGACGCCAAAGCGGGTGAAGTCGAATCCGAACTCCCCGACGCTGTTGTCCGGCGGCGTCGCTCCGAGCGGCGGTGGCACGTGGTCATAGCAGCCGCCGTGCTCGTCGTAGCTGATGATGAACAAGGTCTGGTTCCAGCCTGGGCCGTTGCGCAGCGCCTCGTACACCTGCTGGATGAGGACCTCGCCGAGGGCGACGTCATAGTTCGGATGCTGGCTGTTGCCAGTAGATCCCCAGCTCGGTTCTAGATACGAGTAAGCCGGCAGGCTCCCGGCAGCGGCGTCGGACTGGAAGTCGCGGAATTTGCCGAAGCAGGAGTCGGGGGCGCTGGTGGTATCCGGATAGTTGGCGCGGGTCAGCGGCTCGGCATCGTACCCGTAGATCTTCCATGTGACCTTGTGCGCCGTCATCAGGCCGAAGATGCTCTGCACCGTGTAGGACGGCGTCGCGTCGTTCATGTGGCCCTGGCTGGTGGCCGCGTTGGCGAAGCCCCGATTAGGGAACGTCTCCGTTGGTACCGAGCTGTACCAGTGATCGCAGACCGCGAACCCTCTCGCTAGCCCCGAGAGGACGGGTAGGGCCGACGGCGGGAAGACGGCCATGATGTTCGCCGGGGTGGTCCCCGCGACGACAGTGCGACCGGATCGCTGGTCGTAGGCGATGGCGGCGTCAAAGTTGGTCACGAATCCACTGTTGGTCGCTATTGGCGGGCTCGGCGGGCTGCCGCTGCTGAATAGCTGAGAGTTCGTGTTCGCATATCCCTCGCCAGGATCGGCGCCCGGCATGTAGTACGCGTTCGGATCGGCGGTGTCGATCTGGAATACCGTCACCGGTTTGCCGTCTGGGCCGTTGTTCGACTCGGTACCGAGCAATCCCTCGAATGGCTGTCCGTTCGGGCCAGTCCGGCCGGGATAAAGGAAACCCAGCATGTGATCGAACGAGCGGTTCTCCAGCATGAGCTGAACGATGTGCTGGATCTGGGGCAGTTGATTCGCGGGTGACTGGCCAGGTGGTTGCTGCGGTGCAGGTGTCGACATTCCCACATGCTGACGGACGTCAGCGGCTTGATCAACGATCAACGCATATGCATTAGTCAGCCCCGGCTTGACCTTTCCCTTAGGGCAAGCCGCACAGTGGGGTCGTCGGACGCCCGTCCGAGAACGAGGGAGATCGCTCGTGGTGGAGATGAGCATCGGCGAGTTCGCTCGGCGTTCCCGCCTCTCACCGAAGGCGCTCCGGCTGTATGACGGACTTGGTCTGCTATCGCCTGCGCGCGTCGATGACCTGTCCGGCTACCGCTACTACGAAAGCGGTCAACTCGAGCAGGCACGGCTGATCGCGACGCTTCGCCACGTTGGCGTCCCGCTCGCGACCGTCAAGGAGTGGCTGGCACTCGATCCGGCCGAGATAGTCGGGCGAGTGAGTGCGTTCTGGCGCGACGCCGAGGCGCACCACGCCGCTCAGCGGCAGCTCGTCGGCGTCCTCGTTGATCGGCTCACCGGAAGGAGCACTGTCATGTACGAAGTCGCGACCAGGGAGATGCCGCGACGCAGCCTGCTGTGCCTGAAGCGCAACGTCAACGAAGCCGGCGCGGTGGGCGCTCGGCAAGGAGTTCGTCGGCATCCTCCGCGACCGGCGGCTGCCCCGGCTGGCGGGCCGAGAGGGCGCGGCTTTCGCCATCTACTGGGGCGAGGTAAACGCGGACAGCGACGGACCGGTCGAATGGTGCAAGCCTGTTCCCGACGCCGAAGCCGAGGCTCTTGCAGCGCAGTTCCCTGAGCTCACGCTGCGCGTCGAGGCTCCGCACCGAGAGGCGTATGTGGACCTCGGGCCGCGGCGGGCAGATCAGACGCGGCCCAGTGGCAGCTCGCTGACGAGGCGCTGCGGACCTGGGCCGACGAGCAAGGCATGGATCCAAAGCAAGCTGTCGCTGAGGCCGGAGGATCTCGGCGTTCGGATCACCTACCAAATGAGTGGACCGCCGACCAGCTCTGCTGAATGCGACTTCGCCGTGCCGTTCGCGTCCCGTCACGGGAAGACGTCGCGACGCATCTGCTCCTAGCTTCCGGCGGCGAGCACCAGCCTGGCACCCGCCCGGCACCGAGCTGGGTGCCGGGTCAGCGGCGAAGTTGGTGGTCCGACTCCAGCAGGCGGACGACGTGCTTATGCTCACATCATGGTCCGGTCGGCCGGCGGCCACGGCCAGCATGAATACGGGACGCCGCGGGCATCGCGGTGGGGACCACCTTCGGCCAGCGGTCGGACCGGGCGTCCGGCTAGATACCACCCGTAATAGGTAAAATTGCGGCGACCCTCGGCGGGAAGATCACACGGCCAGGTAGGCTGCCTAGGCTGATACAGGGGCTAAATGACAAGCAAACTGCAGCTAGGCGGGCCGTGCCCGGCAACCTGCATGTACGCCGGAGGTAGAGAAACGGGATGGCCCTTCGGGACCGCGAGATGATGGGGCGAGCCGTCGAGCTGCCCGAGCCGTGGCGTTCAGCCGCGCTAACCGTGGTACTGCCCACCTACAACGAGGCAGCCAACTTGCCCGTCATCGTCGCAGAGCTCTTCAGCCTGCCGCTGACCGGCCTGCACATCCTGGTGGCGGACGACAACTCTCCTGACGGCACCGGCGCCATCGCCGACGAGCTCGCCGAGAAGTACGGGACCGACCGGATGACCGTGCTCCACCGACCGGGCAAGCAAGGTCTCGGCCGCGCCTACGTCGACGGCATGACGCACGCCATTGACGCGGGCGCCGAGTTCGTCGTGCAGATGGACAGCGACCTGTCACACTCACCGCAGTACTTGCCGCAGATGCTCGGGACGCTTCTTGCCACCGACGCCGATGTCGTCATCGGCTCCCGGTACGTCTGTGGCGCAAGCCTGGCCAGCGAGTGGTCCTGGCGCCGGAAGGCGCTGTCGGGCTTTGCGAACATGTACGTCCGCGTCCTGCTCCGCCTCGGAGTCCGGGACGTGACGGCCGGGTTCAAGCTCTGGCGCAGCTCGGCGCTCAAGACCATCGACGTGGCCAGCGTTCGCAGCAACGGCTACAGCTTCCAGGTCGAGATGAACTACCGGACCGTCCACCACGGCCTCAAGATCGTCGAGTTGCCGATCCACTTCGCCGATCGCCGTGAGGGCGAGAGCAAGATGAGCGTCAAGGTGCAGCTCGAGTCCGCGCATGATGCCGTTCTCGCTGCGCCGCCGCGCACGTTAGGCGGGCGCCGGAAGCACTGCCCCAAGGCATAAACAAAGGCCCGGCCGGGAGACCCGGCCGGGCCTTTGCCCGGTCAAGAACGGCGCGGCGCCGGCGACACTGGCGCCAGCGCGCCCCGTTCCCGCCCTGTTCTGGACCTATCAGGCGGCGACCACAGCGTGCGAGTTCGCCGGCTCGAGCGCTAGCCCGATCACCTCACGGACGTCGCTGACCGTGTGGATGCTGAGCGCCTCGCGGACGTTCTCCGGCACATCCTCCAGGTCCGGCTCGTTCCGCTTCGGGATCAGCACGGTGGTGATGCCGGCCCGGTGCGCGGCCAGCAGCTTCTGCTTGACCCCGCCGATCGGCAGCACGCGGCCCGTCAGCGAGACCTCACCGGTCATCGCCACGTCGGACCGGACCAGCCGGCCAGACAGCAGCGACGCGAGAGCGGTCGTCATCGTGACACCCGCGCTCGGGCCGTCCTTCGGCACCGCGCCGGCCGGCACGTGCACGTGCACGCCACGGTCCTTCAGATCGCCGACCGGGAGCTCCAGCTCCGCGCCGTGAGACCGAAGGTAGGACAGCGCGATCTGCGCCGACTCCTTCATGACGTCACCGAGCTGCCCGGTCAGGGTCACGCCCGTCGACCCGGTCTCCGGATCTGCCAGCGACGCCTCGATGAACAGCACGTCGCCACCAGTTCCGGTGACCGCGAGGCCGGTGGCCACGCCGGGCACCGCCGTCCGCTCGGCCGACTCCGGCGTGTGCCGGGGATGACCGAGGTAGCCGACCAGGTCGCCAGCGTCCACCGTCAGCGGCGTCGTCGCGGTGCCGGACTCGGCCTGCGCCGCGATCTTGCGCAGCACCCTGGCGATAGTCCGCTCGAGTGCCCGGACGCCGGCCTCGCGGGTGTAGTCACTCGCGATCTGGTGCAGAGCGTCGTCGGTCAGCGTCACGTCGGCCGCGTCGAGCCCGGCGCGCTCGAGCTGCCGTGGCAGCAGATGGCCGCGCGCGATCGTCACCTTCTCGTCCTCGGTGTAGCCGTCCAGCGTGATGAGCTCCATCCGGTCCAGCAGCGGCGCCGGGATGGCGTCGACCACGTTCGCGGTGGCGATGAACAGCACGTCGGACAGGTCCAGCTCGACCTCGAGGTAGTGGTCGCGGAACGTGTGGTTCTGCGCCGGGTCGAGCACCTCGAGCAGCGCCGCCGTCGGGTCACCCCGGTAGTCGGCTCCGAGCTTGTCGACCTCGTCGAGGAGGATCACCGGGTTCATGGAACCGGCCTCGGTGATGGCCCGGACGACGCGACCGGGGAGGGCGCCGACGTAGGTACGCCGGTGACCACGGATCTCGGCCTCGTCACGGACGCCGCCGAGCGCGACCCGGGCGAACTTGCGGCCCATGGCGCGGGCCACCGACTCGCCAAGGCTGGTCTTACCGACGCCAGGCGGGCCGCCCAGCGCCAGCACAGCACCGCTGCGGCGCCCGCCGACGAGCTGCAAGCCGCGGTCGGACCGCCGCTTGCGGACCGCCAGGTACTCGATGATCCGGTCCTTGACGTCATCCAGGCCAGCGTGGTCGGCATCGAGCACCGCCCGCGCGCCGGTGATGTCGTAGGCGTCCTCCGTGGTCGTGTTCCACGGGACGTCGAGCAGCGTGTCGAGCCAGGTCCGGATCCAGCCGGCCTCAGGCGACTGGTCCGACCCGCGCTCGAGCTTGGCCGCCTCCTTGAGCGCAGCCTCGCGAACCTTCTCGGGCAGGTCGGCAGCTTCGATCCGGGCACGGTAGTCCTCCTCCTCGGAGGCGGGCTTGCCGTCCAGCTCGGCCAGTTCCTTGCGGATAGCAGCGAGCTGCTGACGCAGCAGGAACTCGCGCTGCTGGCGCTCCATGCCTTCCTTGACGTCGTTGCTGATCGTCTCCGCGACGTCAAGCTCAGCCAGGTGGTCCTTGGCCCAGCCGACCAGGACCTCAAGCCTGGCCTGCGGGTCGGCGGTCTCCAGGAGCTGACGCTTCTGGTCGGTGGTGAGGTAGCCGGCGTAGCCAGCGCTGTCAGCCAGGGCTGACGGATCGCTCAGGCGCTGGATCACGTCCACGAACTGCCAGGCACCGCGCTTCTGCAAGATCGTCGCAGCCAGGCTCCGGTACTCGCGAGCCAGCTCGACGGCTCGGGGCGTGGGCTCGGGCTCGTCGATGATCGTTCCTTCGACCCAGAGCGCCTGGCCAGGGCCGACGGTGCCGGTGCCGATGCGGACGCGGTCGGTACCGCGGACGACCGCGGCCCGTTCGCCGCTCGGCAGCCTTCCGACCTGCTCGATCGTGGCCAGCGTGCCGATGGGTGCGTAGCCGCTGTCGGGCCTTGGCACCAGGAGGACCTGGGCCTGGGCTTCGCCGCCAGCGGCCGCCGCGGCGAGCTGCGCCGCCTCGATTGCGGCACGCGGCTCAGCGGCGGAGAGGTCAAGCGGTACCACCATGGTCGGCAGCACGACGTTGTCGTCCAGCGGCAGTACCGGCAGCGAGAGAGTCTCGGCCATAACAGAGGTCACTTCCTCCGAAGAGTTAGGCGTCACGTTTGCTTACGTAATTACGAGGCTACAAGCGAGCTTGGAAGTTTTTTGTTCCTGGCCTCTGAGAGCGTTCGCGGTGAGCTAACAGCCGCGGCCGGTCTGGGGGATAGGTCCGGGATGGCCTATCCGGACGCGCTCGCGGTGCTCCCGCGCGGGCCTGAGGGGCGGAATCCCCCTGGGCCGACGCTGAACGGGGGAGCGTCACCCTCGCAGTTACGCGCCAGTAACAGCAATCGAGGCCCCGGGTCTGTTCCCATGCAACGCCTGTCGGGCTCGGCATAACGGACTAGACGCGCACCGCCGGACGCCCATCGTCGGGGCATGGTCGGGCGACGCCGATGTCCACTCGGATGGGTCGCAAATTTGGGCCCTAGAGCGGGTATTTCGGGCGACCGATTCGTGCCGCTGTTCACGCGTGCAGGAACGTCCAAGAATGCCTGGACCGCGGCACACACGTTCGAGTCTGCGCCCGCGGCGTAGTCCGGTGGTCGGGCAGTGGCGACGGGGGGCTGGGAGTTAGCCCATCGGGTAGTGGTGGAGCCCGACCGCGTACTCGCAGCCGGCCGCCATGCCGACGTAACCCGCGATGTTCCGCAGGAACTCGTCCGGCTCGAAATCGCCGCCGAGCCCAGCCAGGTAGGCGCGGTGCTCCCGCAGCGAGGCGACGCCTGCGTCGATGCTGCCGGTGACGTCCACGAAGTGACTCGGATCGCCGGAGGCTGGCCACGTAGGCATCCTTGATGTGAGCGGGCGGCAGCGCGAGTTCGGGGAAGACCCACTCGTTCGCGGCGTCCCGGCACGCGTCGAGCACCGCGAGACCGACAGCGCGATGGTCTGCGTGGTTGACCGGGCCGCCCTCGCCCCAGGTCAGGTCGAAGCTCATCGTGATCACGACGTCGGGCTGAAGCTGGCGCAGCGCCCTGGCCAGGTCCCGGCGCAGCGGTATGCCGTATTCGATCAGCCCGTCGGTGTGGCCGAGGAACAGCACTTCCGACACGCCGACGATGGCGGCGCTACGGCGCTCCTCTTCTTCGCGGAGCGGGCCGACCACTGCGGGGTCCTGGCCGGCGATGCCAGCCTCGCCGCTGCTCACCATCACGTAGGAGACGTGCTTACCCTGTCTCGTCCAGCGGGCGACGGCGGCGGCCGCCCCGTATTCCAGGTCGTCGGGGTGCGCCACCACGGCGACAGCACGGCTCCAGTCCTCGGGCATCGGCTTCATGCGAACCGCCTTCCTGCCTGTCGCCCGCCGCCCGGGCGCGGTGAGCCCGCGATAGCGGTGGCTTGCTCCATTCAATCCTGATTTGGGCCGGTGACGCAGGCTGCTGGCGCGGGCCTAGCTGCCGGGCGAGGAAGGACGCGACGTCGCTACGTCGCGCAGGTAACGGGGACAAGGCGGGACGACGGCTCCGCGGGCGGTGCGCGGACGAGTCTGGCTAAGCTGGACAGGTCAAAGACCCTGGCAGTCAGCGAGGTCAGCGCACCGCTGACGGCTTTCCCCCGCCGGGGTGGTGAGGGGAGCTGGCCTGTCGTGCGGGAATCTGTCGTGCCAGACACAGTCATGCGGGAATCAGGGATGCGCAGCGCGAACGACCGCCCGCCGCTTAAGGTCGCGCTGCTCGGCTGCGGCTCCGTCGGGTCACAGGTCTATCGCCTGCTGACCGATCAGTCGGCCGACCTGACGGCCAGGGCGGGCGCGCCGCTGGAGATCGTTGGCGTCGCCGTGCAGGACCCGAGCCGCAGGCGTGATGTCGTCGTGAATCCGGATCTGCTCACGACCGACGGACTGGCCCTGGTCACTCGTCCCGAGGTTGACATCGTCATCGAGCTGATCGGCGGCATCGAGCCGGCCCGGACCCTGCTCCTCGCGGCGCTGAACGCAGGCAAGTCGGTCGTCACCGCCAACAAGGCACTCGTGGCCGCTGACCGCGCCATGTTGCACAAGACCGCCAGCCAGGCAGGCGTGGATCTCTACTACGAGGCGGCGGTGGCCGGGGCCATCCCGCTCTTGCGCGCGCTGCGCGAGTCGCTCGCCGGCGACGACGTCATGCGCGTACTTGGCATCGTGAACGGGACCACGAATTTCATCCTCGACCGGATGGACTCCTCGGGCGCAGACTTCAGCGCGGCTCTGGCCGAAGCACAGGCGCTCGGCTACGCCGAGGCAGACCCGACTGCCGACGTGGCCGGCTTCGACGCCGCGTCGAAGGCAGCGATCCTCGCCAGCATTGCCTTTCACACCGAAGTGACTGCGGACGACGTATACCGCGAGGGCATCCTGTCGGTGACCGCCGCCGACATCGCCAGCGCGAACGCCATGGGCTACGTGGTGAAGCTGCTAGCGATCTGCGAGCGCTCGAACGGTGGCATCTCGGCTCGGGTGCACCCGGCGATGATCCCGAGGACCCACCCGCTCGCCGCCGTGCGCGAGGCGTACAACGCCGTCTTCGTCGAGGCTGAATCCGCCGGGCGGCTGATGTTCTACGGCGCCGGCGCGGGCGGCCAGCCAACAGCCAGCGCGGTCCTCGGCGACACCGTGGCCATAGCCAGGAACTTGCTGGCTGGGCTGCGCGGACCGGACTCGTCGACGTACGCTCAGCTTCCGCTCGTCCCGATCGGGGACGCCAGGACTAGCTACTACGTACAGCTAGACGTCGCCGACCGGCCAGGTGTGCTTGCCCCGGTTGCGGACGCGTTCGCCCAGCACGGCGTGTCGATCAAGGCGGTTCGGCAGCAAGGTCGGGGCGAGGACGCAGACCTCATCATCATGACGCACGCAGCCAGAGAAGCCTCCCTAGCCAAGACCGTCGCGGCGCTCGACGCGATGGAGGCCGTGCGGAACGTGGACAGCGTCATGCGCGTCGAGGCCCTGGAGGACGAGTGACCTCGGCGATGACACGGCCGACGGCGCCGACGCTGTGGCGCGGCATTATCGCCGAGTACGGCACGAGCCTGCCGGTCCCCGCGGGCGTCCCGGTGATCACGCTCGGCGAAGGCGGCACGCCGCTGTTGCCCGCTCCGGTGCTGTCCGAGCTGACCGGCTGCTCGGTCTACCTGAAGTTCGAAGGTGCCAATCCGACCGGTTCCTTCAAGGACCGGGGCATGACGGTCGCGGTGACGCTGGCAGCCGCCCGCGGTGCCCGCACGGTGATCTGCGCATCAACGGGAAACACCAGCGCCAGCGCGGCCGCCTATGCGGCGAGGGCGGGGCTCGATTGTGCCGTCCTCGTGCCGAAGGGCAACGTCGCTGTCGGCAAGCTGGCCCAGGCCCTCGCCCACGGTGCCCGGCTCCTTCAGGTTGACGGCAACTTCGATGACTGTCTCGAGCTGGTTCGCAAGCTGGCCGCCGACTACCCGGTCGCGCTCGTCAACTCGGTCAACCCCGAGCGACTTCAGGGCCAGAAGACCGCATCGTTCGAGGTGGTCGACACGCTCGGCGACGCGCCTGACGTGCACTGTCTGCCGGTCGGGAACGCGGGCAACATATCTGCATACTGGCGCGGCTACCAGGAGTACCTGGCTAGCGGCCGGTCGACCAAGACGCCGCGCATGCTCGGCTTCCAGGCGGCCGGCGCGGCGCCGATCGTGCTGGGCGAGCCCGTGCTCGAGCCGGCCACCATCGCCACCGCCATCCGGGTCGGCAATCCGGCGTCCTGGCAGCTCGCCGACCAAGCGCGAGCCGAGTCCGGCGGCTTCATCGGCTCGGTGACAGACGACCAGATCCTGGCCGCGTACCGGCTCCTCGCACACCGTGAGGGGGTGTTCGGCGAGCCCGCTTCGGCGGCCGGCGTAGCCGGGCTGCTGGCGGCGCGTGCAGCCGGGCAGGTCGCAGCCGGTACGACAGTCGTGTGCACGATCACCGGACACGGCCTGAAGGACCCCGACACCGCTGTGGCGGGCGCGCCGCCGCCGGTGACCATCGGCATCGACGTCGCGGCCGCCGCCGCCGCGCTTGGCCTGCAGTGAAGGCGGGCTCATGCTGACGTGGGCCACCGGGCCGGTCGCTGTCCGAGTGCCCGCCACCAGCGCGAACCTCGGGCCAGGCTTCGACTCAGTCGGCCTCGCACTGACCATGTATGACACTGTCCGGGCGGCTGTGCGGCCCGCCGGTCGTCGAGGTAGAGGTCAGCGGGTCCGGCGCCGGCGAGGTGGGGCGCGGTGAAGGGCATCTTGTCGTCCGTGCCATGCGGGCGGCGTTCACGGCCATCGGCGCCCAGCCTCCGGGCCTCGCCCTTGACTGCCGGAACGAGGTCCCCCAAGGCTTCGGCTTCGGGTCGTCCGCGGCCGCGATAGTCGCTGGATTGCTTGCCGCGCGCGAGCTGGCAGGTCCAGCGGGTGCCGCGGTTCTCGGCCCCGAAAAGCTGCTCAAGCTCGCTACTGATCTCGAGGGACACCCGGACAACGTGGCCGCGTGCCTGGCGGGTGGACTCACCATCTCCTGGATCACGGCCACGAGCGTCAAGATGGCCCGGCTCACTCCGCTAGCAGGGCTCGTCCCTGTCTTGTGCGTCCCATCGGTGCCGCTTGCTACCGAGTCGGCGCGCCTGGTCCTGCCTGCAGACATCCCGCACGCGCACGCCGCAGCTAATTCGGCGCGAGCGGCGCTGCTGGTAGCCGGCCTGACCGGCAGGCCGGAGTTGCTGCTCGACGCCACCGAGGACTTCCTGCACCAGCCGTACCGTGCCGCGGCGATGCCGGCGACGGCGGCCCTGATCGATCGGTTGCGCGATGCAGGCGTCGCCGCCATGGTCTCCGGGGCAGGCCCGGCGGTGCTCGCGCTTACAGTCGATGGCTTCGGGCCGTCAGCGGTGCAGGTAGCGCGGATCGTCGGCGAGGCAGGGCAAGCCTGGCGCGTCGTACCGCTCGGCGTTGACGACGAGGGTGCCCGCGTGGTGCCCGACCAGCCCGGAACCCCGCAGCAGCGCAGCGCCTAGAGCCCGCGGCCGGTGGTGGTCCGGTCAGAGCGTGTATCGCATCGGTCACCCTGCCGGCACGAGGCTTCGCGCCCGCCTGTTGCTCGTTAGCGTGGGTTGACGCCGGACACGGAAGGGGGCCAGGTGCCTTCGCGCGATGACGCGCTACCGGGGCAGACGCGGCCATCCCGGTTGGTGCCGCTCTCCGTGATCGCCCGGGAGTGGGGCCGGATCGGTATCACCGGCTTCGGCGGCCCGCCCGCGCATATCGCGCTCCTGCGACGATTGTGCGTCCAGCAAAACTCGTGGCTGTCCGAGGCCGAGTTCGAGGACGGCATCTCGGCTACCTCGTTGCTGCCCGGGCCAGCTTCGACGCAGCTCGCGATCTTCTGCGCCTGGCGAGTAGCGGGTCCCGTCGGTGCCATCGTTGGCGGCGCGTGTTTCATCGTTCCGGGCCTGATCATCATCCTCGCGCTGTCCGTACTGTTCCTTGCCCACTCGCCGCCCGCGTGGGTTCGCGGGGCCGCGGCCGGCGCAGGCGCGGCGGTGCCGGTCGTGGCGGTCGGCGCCGCGATCGGGCTGGCGCCGGCGAGCTGGCAGCGCGCTGGCTTGGCGACGGCCGCCCGCGCTCGCTGGATCGCCTACGCGCTCGCGGGTGCTGTCGCCGCCAACGTGGCCGGCCAGTTCCTCGTCGCGGTGCTGCTCGCGTGCGGTCTGCTTGAGTGGCTGATCGGCCGCCGCGGCGCGGAGATTTCCCCCGGTGGTAGTCCCAGAGAGCGTGGCGCCGTCCTTCTTGCGCTGGCCGGCAAGGCCGTGACCGCCGGCGTCATCGGGTCGCTGGCATGGGTGGCCGTCAAGGTTGGCGCGCTGTCGTTCGGCGGCGGGTTCGTCATCATCCCGCTGATGCAGCACGACGCGGTGCACACGTATCACTGGATGACCACGGCGCAATTCCTCAGCGCAGTCGCGCTCGGACAGGTAACACCCGGTCCAGTGGTGCTGACCGTGGGGGTGGTTGGCTACGCGGCCGCAGGGCTCGTCGGCGGGATCGTCGCCGTCGTGATCGCGTTCGCGCCGTCGTTCATCTTCGTACTAGCGGGCGGCCCGCACTTCGACAGGTTCCGGCGTAGCTCGGCGGCGCAGGCGTTCCTGTCCGGTGCCGGGCCAGCTGCCATCGGCGCAATCGCGGGCGCGGCCGTGACCCTGGGGCTCGGCCTGACCCAGCTGTGGCAGGTCGGGGTGCTAGCCGGTGCCGCCTGCTGGCTCATTCTGCTGCGGCGCGGCGTCGTCAGCACGCTGCTCGGCGCTGCGGCCATCGGTGTCGTTGTCGCGCTCGCCGGTGGCCTCAGTTAGGCCGCGGTCGCGATGCGCCGCAACACGTCGGCGCGAAGCGCGGCGATGTCCGTTCCGACGTCAGCGAGCACAGTCAGCGCTGCGTTCCGGTCCTGGTCGAGAATGCCGAAAAGCATGTGCCCGGACGAGATCGTTTGGTGGTGGAGCTGGTGCGCCTGGCGGACGGCGCCAACGAGCGACCGCTTGGCGTCGTCGGTGAATGGCAGCCTGCGTCCGCCAGGCAACCGGACCCGGTCAAGCGCGCCGGGCCCGAAAGCGGCGTCGGTGGCGCGACGGACCGCGTCTAGGTCGATGCCGAGCGAGGCAAGGTCGTCAGCATTCAGGTCGGCGTCGGCAGCGCCGCGCGGCAGCTGCGCTCGCAGCGATCCGAGTTCGATCCCGGCCGCTGTCAGCGCGTCGGCCGCTGGCCCTGGTTCCCGCAGCAGGCCGATAAGCAGATGCTCGCTGCTGATCTTGGTTTGACCAGCCCGGCTCGCTTCTTCCCTGGCGTCCACGAACGCCTGTCGTGCGGCTGGCTCGAATCGCTCAAACATTGCCATCTCTCCTGCGCCTACGGCCTCGGCTGAGACCGGTTTCCGATCCGCCCGATCGGCTCGCGACCTGGCCGGCGTACTTCTTGTGCACCGCTTGCTTGCTGATCCCGAGGAGCACCGCGATCTCTTGCCAGGACCAGCCGTGGTCCCGTGCGTTGCCGACCTGAAGCGCCTCTAGGCGCTCGGCGAGGTCCCGCAGCGCGCGTGCGGCCCGCAAGCCAGCCACCGGGTCTTGTCCGCTCGCCGCCTCGGCGAGCGCTACTTCGTCTCCCATAACGTCAATGTAAGTTGACGTGCCGCGATTGTCAACTTTGGTTGACGCGAGGGCTAAGCGCAAGCGACGTCCAAGACACAGGCCCTACGCACTGAGCAGCAAGACACCGGTCAAGGCGGCGATCACTCCGAAGGTCTGGACTCGGCGCAGCCGCTCGGCCAGGATCGTCCGGGCTAGCAGCGCGGTCACGACTGGGTACAGCGACGCGAGGACGGCCGCGACGGACAGGTTGCCGCTTCGCGCGGCCAGCGCGTACGACCCGTTGGCCACGATGTCGCATCCGCCGATCGCGGCCAGCGCGACCAGTCGGCGAGCCGACAGCCGGAGTTCAGGCAGCACGCCAGCCCGCCACACGATGGGTGCCAGCACGATGAGGCCGGCGACGCGCTGACTGAGTAGCGTGCCGTAGACGCTCGTGCCGGCCGCGAGTGCCAGCAGCGTATAGGCGGTGCCGAAACCGACGGCCGCGCCGATCGACAGGACGATTGCCTGGCGTCGCACGGCGACGCCGGACCGGACCTCCGGACCGGAAGCCAGCACGATCCCGACGAGCGCCACGACGATCCCCGCGAGCCGGGCGGCACCGAGATGCTCGCCGCGAAGCAGACCGATGAACACGGGAATGCACGTGCCGCCCGCGGTAATGGGCGCGACGAGTGACATCGGCGCCGTGGCCATGGCCCGGTAGAAGGCGGCCAGCGACAGCGTCGCGACCACTCCGGCTGCCGCCCCGGTCAGCAGGTACGGACCCGTCGGCACAGACGCGATCGGCAGCAGCGCGAGCAGTCCAGCTAGCGCGAGCGCCTGCGAGATCAGGACGGCTGCGGACGGGTCGAGCCGCCGCGACATCAAGCCGCCGCCGAAGTCCGACGTTCCCCACAAGGCGGACGCGGCGAGCGCGAGCAGGGCGTTCACGAGCGGGCGGTCGCGCGTCCGGCGGCGCGCGCGAGCAGGGCGTTCATGAGGTGGCGGCCGCGCCGGCGGCGACCGAGAGCAGGGTGTTCATGAGGTGGCGGCGGCGCGCGCGAGCAGGGTGTTCATGAGGTGGCGGCCGCGCCCGGCGGCGCGCGCGAGCAGGGCGTTCACGAACTAGCAGCCGCGCGGCCGGCGGCGACGCCAGCTAGGGCCGCGAGCACGTAGTCGCCCACCGATGCCAGGTCGTAGCCGCCCTCCTGCACGGCGGCGACCGGGCCGAGCGAGCCGATCAGCTCGCCCGCCGCGCGGTAGCCGTCGGCCGTGACCTGAAGCGGGCTTTCGGGGTCGGCGGCGGCGGCGTCCACGCCGAGCGACAGCACGATCGCCTGCGCCCCGTAAGCCCGGACCTCGTCGCACAGCAGACCGACCGCGTCGAGCCAGGCGTCGTCACCGGCGCCCGGCCCGAGCGGGACGTTGCGGTTGGCGCCTGTGCCGGCCCCGTTCCCTCTCTCGTCAGCAAAACCCATGTAGTGCGGGAACCAGCCAGCACCCGGGTCCACGTGCACGCTTCCGTAGTAGACGTCCGACCGGTTATAGAAGATCGCCTGCGTGCCGTTGCCGTGGTGAGCGTCGATGTCAACTACGGCGACGCGCTCAGCCCCCGCGCTTCGGAGCGCCTGCGCGGCCACGGCCGCGTTGTTGAGGTAGCACGAGCCGCCATATCCCGCCGGACCTGCGTGGTGACCGGGCGGGCGGCACAGGGCGTACGCCGTCGGCATGCCGGAAGAGACGAGCTGGGCCGCCGTTCTCGCGCAGTCGGTGGCGGCGCGGATCGCTTCCCAGCTTCCCGGCCCGATCAGCGTCATGGTGTCGTAGCAGTAGCGGCCGACCTGTGCGTGCGTCGCCGCGGGCATGCGCTCGGGCAGGCCGGCCAGCATGGCCGCCGTCGGGAAGACGTACGGTACGACGCGATCGCGGCCGTAGTCGGCCGGGTACCCGGCCGCCTCCCAGGCGGCCCAGATCGTTGCCAGATGCTCGACGAGCTCCCGGTCGTGCACGGCCAGCAGCGCCGAGGCGTCATGTCCCGCCGAGGGCACGACGCGGACGCCGGCCTCGGTCAGGGACCGCAGGATCACTGTCGCGCGCTCGGGAACCTCGGTCCCGTCGTCACGCACGCCCAGCCAGACCTCTCCGTCCGGCCGATGCAGCAGGCAGTCGGTATCCCAGACCACGGGCATATCGAGCACGCGGCCCTCGACAGTCATCGACGCAACCTTTCCGTGGCATGCTCGCTGGGTGAGGCAACCGAATGGACAAACCACCCGGGCCCGCGATCTGGGCATCAGCATAGGGGTGCTTCCGGCTGGGCCGACCGCGTCGATCGCCGACGTACCTGGCCTCGGCGTCGGGCACGCGACGGTCTGGCGGGATGAGGCGGCGCCGCCAGCTGGGCGGGGCGTGGCCAGGACCGGCGTCACCGTCATCGACCCCGGCGGCGACATGTTCGGGAGCCCCGTGCCGGCCGGTGGCGCGGTGCTCAACGGGGCCGGCGAGTGCACTGGGTTCCTCGCCGCGGCCGAGTGGGGCCTGGCCGAGACGCCCGTGTTCCTGACCTCCACCATGCAGGTCGGCCGGGTGTACGACGCCGCCTGCGAGCTGCTGATGGCCGCCGACCCGCGCATCGGCACCAACGACGTGATCATCCCGATCGTGGCTGAGTGCGACGACAGCTTCCTCTCCGACGCGCGCCGGATGCAGGTCAGCGCCGCCGACGTGAAGGCGGCGCTGGAGGCGGCGCGGGCCGCCGCGGCGGCCAGTGTGCGCGAAGCGCCGCCCGAGGGCGCGGTAGGGGCGGGTACGGGGATGAGTTGCCTGGGTTTCAAGGGCGGCATCGGCACGGCGTCGCGCGTCGTGCCGTCCGGGCACACGGTCGGCGTGCTGGTGCTGACGAACTTCGGCGATCGGCAGCGGCTGACCGTAGACGGAGTACCGGTTGGCAGGCTGCTGCCGCCAGCCGAGGACGCGGCAGGTGGCTGGCAAGCTGCCCGGCCGCCGGCGGGATCGTGCATCACACGTGATCGTCACGGACGCCCCGCTCGTTGCCGCCGCGTGCGCCCGGCTGGCCCGCCGGGCTGGGCTCGGCCTCGCGCGGACCGGGTCGACCGCCCATCACGGCAGCGGAGAGATTTTCGTGGCACTGGCGACGGGGCTGCGGGCGCCGCGGGGGGCACGCGGCGCCGTCGAGCGTGGTTCCGGTCAGCGGGTGGGCGCTGGATCCGTTCTTCGACGCCGCCGTGGAAGCCACCGAGGAAGCGGTACTGACCAGCCTGCTCGCGGCCCCGACGGTCACGGGCCGTGACGGCAATACGTCGCCCGGCCTGCCCGCTGCGCGTGTCCGCGAACTGCTCGTCGCGGCCGGCCGGATCGCCGACGACTCGGCCTAACGGGGGCCGGATCCGGCACTGCGCCCAGCCGGCGCACTCCGCCGGCTAGCTGGGCGCTCGCTGCGAACGTTTGCGAGCGCGACGGAACAGATCGTGTCCGATTCGTAGCCTTCACATGCTCTCTGTTTGATTTGCCGCCTAGGCACCTTGTGTTAGCATCGCGCAACTTGAACACCGGGTCAGGCGGAAAGCGGCGGTCAGTACCCACTGTCCGATCGCTGTATTCCACAGTCGCTTCAGGACCACAATGATGTGGAAGTCGACGAACTGACCGCTAAGACCCCGATCGGCAGGACCCAGCTCGCCAGGATTCTGGCGGGTGACTCGCAGCAAGCCGACGCGTCGGCACGCCGAGTGCCGCCGTCGCCCCGAGAACGAAGGTGACGCAGCGTGAGACTACGTCCAAAGAACGAAGCAGGTACCCCGCGCCGGATACGGCGGGTCTCCGGGCTGGCCGTCGTGGCGATGGCAGCGGTCCTTGCCGCGGCCGGATGCGGCAGCGGCAACGCCTCCGGAGCGGGCTGCGGTCAAGGAAGGCGGGGTGTTCCGGCTCGGGAGCTCGTCCAGCATCGACTCGCTGAACCCGTTCATCGCGTTCCAGGCCGATGCGTACGTAACGTTCGAGTACATCTATCCGATGCTGGTGCAGTACAACCCGAAGCTCCAGTGGGCGCCCGACTTCGCCCGGAGCTGGCAGGTGTCCCCGGACGGTAAGACGTGGACCTTCCACACCCAGCCCAACGCGAAGTGGTCGGACGGAAAGCCACTCACCGCTGCCGACGCCGCCTGGACCTTCAACACCATCATCAAGTTCCAGGCGGGCCCGACCGCCAATTCGGCGGGCTATGTCGCGCACATGAAGTCCGCGGCGGCCCCGAATGCGACCACCCTCGTGCTCACTTACTCGCAGCCGGTTGGCAACGTGCTCGCGGAGATGCAGCAGACGGCCATCCTTCCCGAGCACGTCTGGGCCAAGTACGCGACTGGCAACGGCAAGGCGCTGAAGACCTTCACGAACCCGGCGCCGATCGTGTCCGGTGGCCCGTTCGAGCTGGTCAAGTACACCCCGAAGGTGATCGCGCTGTTCAAGCGGAACCCGAACTTCTATGGCACCAAGCCGCACATCGACGGGCTTGGGCTGCAGTTCTTCGGCACCACCGATGCGGAGATAACCGCGCTGAAGAGCGGCCAGCTTGACGGCGTCGAGGTCGTGCCGCCGACGTCCGTGGCCACGGTCAAGGCCGCGCATTTCGTCGTCTCGGAGAGCCCGGGGGTGCAATTCGACGACTTCATCATCAACTCCAACCCCAAGCAAGACGCCAGCCACTCCGAGCTGCTGAACCCGCTGCTCCGGCAGGCGTTTGACGCTGCGATCGACCGCCAGGCGATCATTAGCACGTCGCTGCTCGGCCACGGAACGGCCGGGACGTCGATCATCCCGCCTGCCACCGGACACTGGTCTGACCCGGCTGTCAAGCCGGCGGCGTTCGACCTGACCAAGGCCAACCAGCTACTCGACCAGGCCGGCTACAAGATGGGCCCGAACAACATCCGGATAGCGAACGGCCACCCGATGTCCTACACCGTGGTCATGTCGAGTGACATCGCTAGCGGCTACGGCAATCGGTCCTTCCTGATCGTGCAGTCAGACTTCGCGAAGATCGGCGTCAAGCTGACCCTCAAGGTGCTGGACCCCTCGGCCGCCTACAACGCGATTACCGCGAACAACTACAAGAGCTTTGAGCTGTCGATGTGGGACTGGTATCCGCTGGCTGACCCGGACTTCATGCTCTCGGTACTGACCTGCGGGTCCTGGACCGTCTGGAACGACACCGGGTACTGCAGCAAGTCCTACGACCAGCTGTACGCGGCCCAGGGCGCTGCCACCAACCCTGCGCAGCGGCAGCAGATCGTCTACCAGATGCAGGAGATGATCGCTACCGCCAAGCCATACCTGGTGCTCGACTATGCGAACTCGATCGAGGCGCACAGCCCCAAGTGGGCTGACCTGCCGCCGGTCGCGGGCATCTCCTGGAACTCGATGTCCAAGATCCCGTTCGAGACCGTGCACCTGGCCGGCTGACGAGCAAGCTGCGACCAGCTAGAGCAAGGACGCGGAACGGGAGGACTCGGCACGGTGTATCGCGCTGACTTCGTGATCAAGCGAGGGTTCTTTGCGCTCGTGACGGTGTTCGTCGCGATCACGATTAACTTCTTCCTGTTCCGCGTCCTGCCTGGCAACGCGGTGACCGACCTGGCGCGGGTGCCGCAGTCGAGCCCGCAGCTGCGGCACGCGCTCACCGTCGAGTTCGGCCTGGACAAGCCCAAGTGGGAGCAGTACGTCATCTACCTCAAGCAGTTGCTGCACGGCAACATGGGCATATCGTTCGCCAATCAGCAGCCGGTCAGCCACCTGCTGTTGACTGACTCTGAAGAACACCATCCCGATGGTCACGGTCGGCACGCTGGCCGCTGTGGTCGTCGGCGTGTTCACGGGCGTGCTGTCCGCCTGGCGGCGCGGGTCGCCGCCCGATCACATCAGCACCAACCTGGCGATCTTCGCTTACGCCTTCCCGACTCAGTGGCTCGGCATGATGCTGCTGATCCTGTTCGCCGGCGTGCTGCCCTCTGCCGGGATGACCAACCCGTTCCTGTTCGGCCCCGAGCCGTTCTGGCAGCATCTCGGCGATGTGGGGCAGCACATGATCCTGCCGGCCGCCACGCTCATGCTGACGGCCTATGGCAGCTACACGCTGGTGGTCCGGTCGTCGTTGCTGGAGACGCTCGGCGAGGATTACGTGCTGACGGCGCGGGCCAAGGGCCTGCCGGTACGGCGGATCGTCTGGCGGCACGCGGTACGAAACGCGCTGCTGCCGATGGTCACGCTGATCGCGCTCGACCTCGGCTACATCGTGGGTGGCGCCGTGCTGATCGAGGTCATCTTCAGCTGGCCGGGCATCGGCCAGTCGATGTTTACGGCGATCACCCAGCGGGACTACCCGATGCTGCAGGGCGGGTTCCTGATCCTCACGGTCGCCGTGATCGTGCTGAATTTCCTGTCTGACCTCGTCTACTTCCGGCTGGACCCGAGGATCTCTCAGTGAGTGCATCGATTCAGGATCTGCCGGTCGCCGAGGGCATTGCGCCGTCGCCGCGCCGGCGTGGCTTCTTCCTCGGTCGTGCTGCGCGAGCGCAAGGCCGCTGTGTCGGACTGAGCGATCAGTCGTGTTCTTCGTCGTGCTCGCGATCGTTGCGCCGTACATTTCCCCCTACAGCGCTACCGCTCAGACCTGCGCCGTGTACGCCCGCCGTCCATTCATCACGGCTTGGCTGCGACGACGGCGGCATCGACATGCTCAGCGAACTGATGCAGGGCGGCCGCGTCTCGCTCGTGATCGGCTTTGCGGCAACTCTGATCTCGATGATCATCGGTGGCGGAGTCGGCGTCCTGTCCGGTTATTTCGGCCGCTGGGTGGACGTTTCCCTGATGCGGGTGACCGATTACCTGCTTGTCATCCCCGATTTCGTATTCGCCATGGTCATCGCCGACCTGTGGGGCGCGAGCTTGCTCCACGTGATCATTGTGATCGGCATCCTCGAATGGACGACGACCGCCCGGGTGATCCGGGCTCAGGTGATGAGCCTCAAGGAGCGCGTATACGTCAAGCGCGCCAAGGCGATCGGGTCCGGCCACGCGCAGGATCATCTGGAAGCACATCCTGCCGCAGGTCGGGCCGCTGCTGATCGCCAACACCGTGCTCACCGTGGCGATCGCTATCTACCTGGAGACGGCGCTGGCATTCCTCGGTCTCGAAGACCCCACCGTTACGACCTGGGGCACCATTCTCGAGCACGCCTTTGACAGGACCGCGGTCAGCTCGGGGTACTGGTGGGCGATCGTGCCCGACGGCATTTGCATCGCGCTACTGATCGTCGGCTGCTTCCTATTCGGCCAGGCGGTCGAGGATGCGCTGAACCCGCGGCTGAAGGTGGCGAACCTGTCGATGCGCCGCTGGAAGATCCGAACCTTGGCCGGGCGGGGAGCGGACGCGATATGACCAGCATGCTGGAGGTCGATGATCTGCACGTCTGGTTCGACCTACCCCACGGCGGCCAGGTGCACGCCGTCCAAGGCGTGAGCTTCGAATTGCAGCCGGGCGAGCGGTTCGGCCTGGTCGGCGAGTCCGGCTGCGGCAAGACCACGACCATCCTTGCGCTGATGGGCCTGCTGCCGCCGAACGCTTCGCTGGCCGGACAGGTGCGCGTTGACGGCCGCAACATCCTGGCGGGCGGGGAGGACTCGGTCCGGCAATACCGCTGGAAAGACATCGCGATGGTGTTCCAGGGAGCGATGAACGCGCTCAACCCGGTCAAGACGGTGGGCTGGCAGATCGCCGAGCCGATGGCGTTCCATGGCATCGCAGAGGGCAAGGCGGCGCTGAAGCGGGCCGGTGAGCTGCTTGAGTTGGTCGGGATCTCGGCCAAATCGGCGCAGCGATATCCGCATGAGTTCTCCGGCGGCATGCGCCAGCGAGCCTCGATTGCGATGGCTCTGGCCTGCGAGCCGAGGATGCTGCTCGCGGACGAGCCCACAACTGCGCTGGATGTGATGGTCCAGGCGCAGATCCTGGAGCTGCTGACCGGGCTGTCGAATGAGCTAGGGCTGGCCATCGTGCTGGTCACTCACGACCTGGCGGTCGTCGCACAGATGTGCAGCCGCGCTGCGGTCATGTACGCGGGCGAGATCGCCGAGACCGGCCCAATGGATGCCCTGTACCACGACCCGCAGCACCCGTATACCCGGCTGCTGTTCGGCGCGACTCCCGACCTGTTTGGCACCGGCGCCGTGACGTCGATCCCAGGGTCGCCGCCGCGGCTGGACCGCCAGGTGACCGGCTGCCCATTCCGGCCCCGCTGCGATGTGTCCCTGGATCGCTGCGCCAGCGACCATCCCGCGCTGCGTCAGCTAGGCGGCGGTCATCTCGCCGCCTGCGTGCGAGCGGGCGCCGGCAGCGCCGACCTGGCGGAGGCGAGATGAGCGACGCGCAGGCATTCGCACCTGCGACGGAGGGAACGGCGTCAAGCGTCCCCGCCGCCGTCATACCAGCGCAGCCGTCTGACGCCGATGCTGGGCTGCCCGAGCGGCCCGCCGCGGGCGCGCCGCTGCTCGAGGTAACCGACTTGGTGACCCAGTATCCGGTGCGGCGCGGGCTGATCGACGCTGCCCGTCGCGTGCCGCGCATGCACGTACACGCCGTCGACGGCGTCAGCTTCAGCCTGGGGCGCGGCGAGATGATGGCCCTGGTTGGCGAGTCCGGATGTGGCAAGACCAGCACGGTGCAGACGATCCTCGGCATGGTCAAGCCCGCTGGCGGCGCCATCCGCCTGAACGGCACGGATATTGCCGGTCTGCCGGAGCGGCAGATGCGGCCACTGCGGCGCAAGGTCCAGATGATCTATCAGGACCCGTACGAGTCGCTCGACCCGCGGTTCCGTGTGCGGCAAACAGTCGAGGAACCGATGCTGGTTCATGGCATCGGCCGATCGCAGGCTGACCGGCTCGACCTGATCGTCAAGGCACTGGAGCAGGCCGGCCTGACACCAGCCGACATGTACCTCGACCGGTATCCGCACGAGCTGTCCGGCGGGCAGCGCCAGCGAGTCGCGATCGCCGCATCGCTGGTGCTAGGGCCGGACCTGCTGCTGGCCGATGAGCCGGTGTCAATGCTGGACGTGTCGGTCCGGGCCGGCGTGCTAGCGCTGCTCGACGGCCTGCGCAGGACAGCGAACATGGGCATCCTGATGATCACCCATGATCTGTCCACAGCCGCGCACTTCGCTGACAAGATCGCGGTCATGTACCTCGGCCGGATAGTGGAGCAAGGCGCCGCGGGCGAGGTCGTGCATAACCCGCAGCACCCATACACCAAGGCCTTGCTGTCCGTGGTGCCGAAGCGTGATCCACGAGACCGCTCGGTGCCACAGATCCTGGCCGGAGAAACGCCGGACCCGATTATTGTGCCTTCGGGATGCAGGTTCCACCCCCGCTGCCCGGTGGCCGTGGACCGGTGCTGGACCGACGACCCGGCACTGCGCCTGCCCGCGGCTAGCGGGCCAGGCCACCTGGCTGCCTGTCACCTGGCCTAGGAGATGACGATGACGATGCAGCCTCCGGCAGCTCCGCGCATCCCTTCGGTCCGCACCCTGCACGGGCAGACGGACGTCGACGACTACGCCTGGATGCGTGATCATGAGGCGCCGGAATTCGGCGCGTACCTCACTGCGGAGCGCGCCTACTACGACGCGCAGACGGCGTCCCTGGCCGGGCTGACCGATGAGCTGTTCGCCCAGGCAGTGGCCCGTACGCCGAGCGCGGCGGACGACTCTGTTGCGTGGCCGCTGCGAGGGTACCGGTACTGGTACCGGACACCGGAGCGGGCCGAGAATCGGCAGCTATTTCGCGTGCGGCGGGACGCGGCTGAGACGGGCGACCAGGAGCCGACCCTGCTGCTGGATGAGAACGCGCTCGGCGCATCGACCGGCTACGTCGATGTGCACGTCGCGCTGCCGAGTCCTGACGACCGGTTGCTCGGCTGGCTCGTGGATACCTCCGGCGCCGAGATCTACCAGCTTCGGTTCACCGAGATCGAGACGGGCCAGGAGCTGCCCGACGTCGTCGAGCGAGCGTATCCGGGCGGTGCCTGGTCGAGTGACAGCGCGTACTTCTTCTACCTCGTGCCCGACAAGGCGTGGCGGCCCTACCAGGTGTGGCGGCACGCTATCGGCACGCCGTCGACTCAAGATGTCCTTGTCTACGCGGAGGCCGACGAGCGGTTCGACCTCACGCTCGCCGCGTCGCGCAGCGGCGAGCTGATCATCATCACGGTGGCCTCTCGTGACACCACCGAGGTCCGCCTCATTCCGGCCGGCGAGCCCCTTAGCCCGCCGGTGGTGGTCGAGCCGCGCCGACGCGGCATCGAGTACCGGGTCGACCACGTGGCGGACCCGGCCGGCGGGCCCGGCGAGCTGCTGATCGTGACCGACGATGGAACGCCTGAGTTCACGCTCATGCGCGCGCCGGTCACCGCACCCGGCCGGGCGACCTGGAGTGCCGTCTCCTGTGCGGCCGTCGCGCCGGCCCGGACCGATACCCGGCTGCTCAGCTGCGACGTGCTAGCCGATCACTTGGTGCTGACGCTGCGTCGCCACGGCGCGCCAATGCTGGCGATCACCGATCACGACGGCGGAGCGGTCCGCGAGCTTCCTTCGGCGCTGGCCGCTGGCGCCATCTCGGTCCAGCACGCGGCGGAGTACCACGCAGCGTCGGTGATCATCGCGGAGGAGTCGCTGATCGAGCCGCCGCGCTGGTCCGACCTGAATCTGGCGACGGGCGAGCGGACGGAA
Source organism: uncultured Actinomycetota bacterium (assembly GCA_963730085.1). GTDB lineage: Bacteria > Actinomycetota > Actinomycetes > Streptosporangiales > Streptosporangiaceae > JAJYUU01. The sequence goes on from CAVSQI010000003.1 coordinate 24,648, forward strand.
CTGAAGCGGGCCGACGTGCCGGGTTACGACGCGGGGCGCTACCACACGAAGCGCATCGATGCTCAGGCCGGGGATGGCGCGAGCGTCCCCGTTACCCTGGCCTATCGGGCGGATACCCCGCTCGACGGCACGGCCCCGTGCCTGCTGTACGGGTACGGCGCGTATGAGTCCTGCGAAGACGGCGAGTTCGACCGCAGCCTGCCGTCGCTGCTCGATCGCGGCGTCGTGTACGCCGTGGCGCACATCCGCGGCGGCGGCGAGCGCGGCCGCGACTGGTGGCAGCAGGGCAGGCTGCGAGCGAAGCCTCGGACCTTCAGCGATTTCATCGACGTGGCCGACTGGCTGGCGGGCGATGCGGCCGGTGCCCGCCCTCTCGTCGACGGGCGGCGGATCGTCTCCCGCGGACTATCGGCCGGCGGCCTGCTGCAGGGCGCCGTGTACTCCCGCGCGCCCGGCCGGTGGCGAGCGGTTGTGGCCGAGGTTCCGTTCGTGGACTGCGTCACCACGATGCTGGATCCGTCGATACCGCTGACGATCAACGAGTGGGATGAGTGGGGCGACCCGCGCGACCCGGCTGACTTTCATGTCCTGCGGTCGTACTCGCCCTACGACAACCCGCCTGCGGGCTCAAGGCCTGAGCTGCTTGTCACCGGCGCCGTCCACGACACGCGCGTGCTCGTGCACGAGCCGGCCAAGTGGGTGGCCCGCTTGCGGGCGTCCGACAGCGCAGACAGCCGGGTCCTGTTCCGGGTCGAGCTCGGGGCCGGGGCGCATGGCGGGCCCTCGGGACGGTTCGGGCAGCTGCGCTACGAGGCCGAGGTCTACGCCTTCATCCTGGCCGCTATGGGTTTGGCTGGCTGACGCGCCCGGCTGCCTGACGCGCCGGCTGCTGACGCGCCCGGCTGCCAGACGCTCCGGCAACGTTCATTGCCCGGCCCGGCGAAACCGGCGTTCCCAGCTTCGCTCGCGTATCAGCACGCCATCCTTGCGCAGCTCGCGCCGATACCGGTAGCGCAGCGATGTCACATCGGAGTCCAGGTCGAGGACTGAGCTGAAGGCGAGCAGCCGGTCGGTCAGATGGATCTCGGTTCGCGCCTCACCGCGCGCGGCGGCGTGGGCCGGATCGGCGTCGTTCACCTCGTACCTCAGGTACTCCTCGTCGACCACGCGGCCCCAGGGAAACTCGCTGCCCGAAGTGCCGCGCCACCAGGTGGTCGCCTGGCCGGCGCCATCACGCTGCGTGGTCCAGCGCGTTGGCAGCATGTCTCCCCAACCGCTGACATCATCGGGACGCTGGTCCGGCCCTGGCACCTGGAAAGCCGGCTCGGGCCGGGCCTCGGGTGGGATGACCGGCAGGACGAGTCGGCTGCCTGCCGGGCCGAGCCGCACTTCGGCGGTGTCGAGGTGCGGTGTGGGCCAGATCATCGGCCACATCGCGTTCGACAGGGAAAGCCGGACCTTGTGGCCGGGCGGGAACACCCACGACGTCACGTGCAGGTCGAGCACTATGCCACCAGGTGACACCGGAGGCGCGTCCCGCAGTGGGTCCGGGTCAGCCGCGTGGCCGCCGCCGGTCACGAGCGTGACCGAGCCATCCGGGGCGACGTCGCACAGCCTGGCAAACCAGTGCAGCGGCTTGGCGCCGCTGCTGGCGTGGATCTCCACCCGCGGAAAGCCGAGGATCTCCAGCTCCGCGGCCAGCGGCTCGGTGTCGAAGATGAGCCCGAACGCGTCCGCGCCGCGCTGATCGACGGTGAGCTCGCCCCACCAGTGCCCGGCCTCGACCCCGGCGGACGGAACGTAGCGCAGCTTGACGGCGGCCTCGCCGGGCGATGGCTCACCGGTCAGCTTGCCGTCGGATCGGCAGTAGAGCGTCTGGTGCTGCGTGCGCTCCGGCGGCAACGCCGATTCTGAACGCCACCGGCCAGGCAGCTCTGTCAGGTCCGGGTCGGGTGCGTGCCAGTGCTGGACGAACACGGTCACTGGCGGCTCGGTGAGCACGCCCGTGTCGATGCCCTTCAGCCAGTGATCCCACCAGCGAACTGCGTCCGCGCGCCACTCGATGGCGGGACCAGGGACGGCGTTGTGCGGAAACGTGTGATTCCACGGGCCGATGAGCACCCTGACCGGCGCCGGGCAGGAGGCGAGCATGCGCGGGATCGAATCCCGGTAGCCGTCGTACCAGCCGCCGATGAGGAACGCCGGCACCGTGAGCCGGCTGTAGTCCGGCCGCAGCGACGCACGTCGCCAGTACGGCCCGTCCTGCTGCTGGCCGAGCCAGGTGAGCAGCCACGGCTCGCTGTCGAAGCGCGCCGCGAGCGTTTCCTCATCGAGCGGGTAGTCCGGCGCCGGCGGCAGCGCGTTCAGATGATCGATCATCAGGGCGTACTCATCGAGATGCAGCAGCCCGTCGATGTAGTGCACGTCGTCGTGGAACATGTCGTCCGATGCGTCGACGGCGATGATCGCCTTGAGCGCGGGGGGCCTGCGCACGGCCAACTGGATGGCGTTGAACCCGCCCCAGGAGATCCCCCACATCCCGACGGCGCCGGTGCACCACGGCTGATCGGCCAGCCAGGCGATCGCTGCCTCGGCGTCGAGTTGTTCCTGCTCGGTGTACTCGCCGGTCGGGAGCTCGCCGCCGCTTCGGCCGGTCCCGCGGATGTCGACCCGGGCACCCGCGTAGCCGTGCTGCGTCATGTACGAATACAGGTTGTAGTCGCGGGCCAGCATCGCATCGTCCTTGCGGTAGGGCAGGAACTCAAGGAGCGCGGGCACCGGGCTCAAGCCGCCGTCTGGCGGCAGGTACAGGGTTGCTGCCAGCTCGATCCCGTCAGGCATCGGGATCATCTGCTGCCTGACCACCATCTGATCGTCGCGACCCACCCGCTGACCTCGCTTCCTCACTCGAAAGGCACCGGAACGGGCCCGTTACTGGTGACCGCCGTTGACGCCGATCGCGCCGCGGATGAGCTCAACAAACTGCCGCAGCCGCGCCTCGCGCAGTTCGTCCGACTGTGCGTTGTGGCTGAACAGACCGGGGTCCAGTTCTTCGGTGACGATCGCGTCCTGGCAACGATCCATCAGCCAGTCGATCAGGGACACGATCATCGCGGCGTCGATATCGGTCCGCACCTCGCCGTGGTCGATGCCGAACCGCACGAATGCCCTGGTGCCGTACGGGTCGTCCGTGCGGAGGAACTGCGTGATCGATCGCCGCAGCTGGAGGTCCGAGCAGTAGTTGCCGAGCAGCGTGACCCGGTACGGCACCCAGTTCTCGCGGATCAGGTCCGGCGTGTGCTCGAGCCAGTGCGCGAGCACCGCGAAGAAGCCGTCGGCGAGGACGCTTGGCGGCGCGTCGAGGTACTTGCTAAACGAGCCCGCTGCCGCCTTGTACGCCGCCAGGAATAGCCCGGCCTTGCTGCCAAAGTAGGCAAACACCGCGCCCTTTGACACGCCGGCGGCGGCGGCGATCGTCTCGGCTCTGCTGTCGTCGTAACCGCGGCTGGCGAACTGCTCCATGGCGGCCTGCACGACACGCTGCCGCCGAGCCGCCTGACGTGACAATGCCCTGGCCGGCGCCCTCGTCTGGCCTTGCACAAGTGACTGACTACTGGTCATTTATCGGTCGACTCCACGCATTGACGATGCTCATGGACCGTAGTCATACTTGCCGCAGTCCTCAAGCCCAGCAGTTTGACCCAGGGTCAGACTAGTGAGCTTAGTGGCAGTTAGTGAGGATCTTGAATGCGAGCACCCAGTCAGTGGGACGCAATTGTGGTGGGCGCGGGGCACAATGGCCTGACCGCCGGCGCGCTGCTGGCCAGGGCTGGACTGTCCACGCTGGTGCTCGAGCGGCGCGAGGTGATCGGCGGGTGCTGCGTCACCGAGGAGATCGCGCCTGGCTGCCGGGCTTCGACGACGTCCTACATCGCGAGCATGCTGCGACCAGAGGTCATCCGCGACTTGGACCTGGGCAGGCACGGCCTTCGGATGATCGCGTGCGAGCCAGCGTTGCAAGTGGCCTTCGAGGGTGGCGGCGTGCTAGCGGACTGGAACGACCCGCGCAGGACCGCTGCCGGTATCGCGCGCTACTCCGCCGCCGACGCCCGCGCTTACGTTGACGTGACGGCCGAGCTGCACCGGCTCGCGGCCCTGCTGCAGCCGCTGCTCACCGAGCTGCCGCCAGATACCACTGCGCGCGGGCTGCGCGGCCTCGGTGAGCTAGCGCGGCTCGGCCGGCGGCTGCGCGGCATCCACGGTGACGACGTACCCGGCCTCACCCGGCTGCTGACCGGCAGCCTCGGCGAGTTCCTCGAGACGAGATTCGAGTCGAGCGAGGCCAGGTCGCTGCTCCTGGCCAACAACCTGTACGGCAAGCACGGGGGCCCGTATCAGCCGGGCACGCTGATGGGTCTTGCCTTCCACATGCTCACCGGCGGCGAGGAGTCGGTTCCCGGGTTTTTCGGGCACGTGCTCGGTGGCATGGGCGCGATCAGCGACGCGATTGCCTCAGCCGGCCGCAGCCACGGCCTGGAAATCAGGGCCGGCGGTAGCGTCGCGCGGATCATGGTCCGGGACGGCACGGCGCGCGGCGTCGCGCTGGATGACGGGACCGAGCTCACCGCCCGCGTCGTGCTGTCCAGCGCGGATCCGAAGCGGACGTTCATCGGGCTGCTTGACAAGGGCGACGTGCCGGAGGACTTCCGGGCGGCGGTTGCCGGAATCAAGATGGACGGCCCGTGCGCCAAGGTCAACTTCGTTCTGGACGCCGAGCCGCACGTGGTCGGCATGCCAGCTGACGCTGGCCCGGGCCAGCGGGCGCTGTTCACCTTGCCGCCGGACCTAGCCGTCGCGGATGCCTGCTATGACCGGGCCAAGCGCGGCGAGATCGCGGATGCGGAGCAGCTTTTCGTGGACTGCGTGGTTGCGTCGAACGTCGATGACTCGCTCGCCCCGCCCGACCGCCACATCATGACCTGCTTCGTGCAGTACGTGCCGTACAAGCTGGCCAGCGGCACCTGGGATAGTCGCCGAGACGAGCTCGGCGACAAGGTCATGGCCCGGATCAGCACGTTCGCGCCCAACGTCGCGCAGTCCGTGCTCGCTCGCCATGTCTTGACGCCGCTGGACCTGGAGCGCACCTACGCGCTCACCGAAGGCAACATCTTCCACGGCGACGTGCGGCCAGATCAGCTCTTCCACATGCGTCCGGTACCAGGGTGGGCCAGATATGCAACGCCGGTACGCGGTCTGTACCTGTGCGGCGCGGGCGCCCATCCCGGCGGCGGAGTGACCGGCGCACCCGGGCTCAATGCAGCCCGCCGAGTCCTGGCTGACCTCAAGCAACGAGGCAGGCGGACGTGACACCCGATCCTGCAGACAAGGCTGCGATGGATGCCGTTCCGCTGGAGCCCAGCCTGCCGAGGGCCAGCTACACCGATCAGGCCGAGTTCGCCCGGGAGCGGGAGCTGGTGCTGTTCCCCAGCTGGTTCTGCGTCGGCCGGGCTGACAGCATGCCAGGCCCAGGCGACTACGTGACCGCCGACGTGGCCGGCGAGAGCATCATCGTCGTGCGCCAGAGCGAGGGCACGCTCTCGGCGTTCTATAACCTGTGCCGCCATCGCGGCTCGCGGCTGGTGCCCCCGGTCACCAGCGAGCCGGCCGCCCCCGGTCGCACCGGCTGCTTCGCCGGCTCGATCCGCTGTCCGTACCACGCCTGGACCTACGGCCTGGACGGCACGCTGCGGGCAGCGCCGTTCCTGCCCGAGGTGCGTGCGTACCGCAAGCTGCTGTCGCTACATCCGGCCGACGTGGCGGACTGGGGCGGGTTCGTGTTCGTCCGGCTCGAGCGCGTCGCGGGCGAAGCCGGCATCCCGCTCGCCGACTGGCTCGGTGAGATTCCGGCCCGGATTGCCCGTTACCCGCTGGCCGACTTGCGGGTCGGCCGGCGAGTGCGATACGAGGTGGCCGCAAACTGGAAAGTCATCCTGGAGAACTACAACGAGTGCTACCACTGCGGGCCCGTCCATCCCGAGCTGTGCGACCTGGTACCGGCGTTCCGGCGCGGCGGGGGAGACCTGGACTGGGATGCTGGCATCCCGCACCGAACCGGCGCGTATACCTTCACGCTGACCGGCACCACGAACCGCGCCCCGTTTCCGGGCCTGTCGCAACAGGACAGGGAACGACACCGCGGTGAGCTGATCCTGCCCAACCTCATGCTGAGCTTGTCGGCCGATCATGTCGCCGCGTTCACGGTATGGCCAGTCTCGGCGCAGGTCACCACCGTCATCTGTGACTTTCTCTTCCACCCGGCGGAGATCGCAGCGCCCGGCTTCGATCCGTCCGACGCGGTGGAGTTCTGGGACACCGTCAACAAGCAGGACTGGGCGATTTGCGAGCAGGTGCAGGACGGTATGCGATCACGGCGATTCGACGTCGGTTACCTCGCTCCGATGGAGCAGCCCAGCGCCGACGTCGGCCGCTTCGTCGTCGACCGGATGCGCCGGGCGCCGGCGACATGATCAGGCCTTTCCTCAGCTGACCATCGCCATCAGGCAGCCGTCCCAGTACGCAGCGACCCGGGGGCGACGCCTGCCCTCGAGCGCGATCTCGAGCACGTCCGGCTGGGTGCCGCCTGAGGGGCGGAAGTACACAGAGATTCCCCCCGGCGTCGCCGCGGGCGGCACTGCCACGAAGCCGCTGATGCCGTCAGGCGGACTTGTCGCGGCGCGCATCAGGGCCGGCGCTCCGGCGCAGCACATACGCGGTCGCGCGGCCCACACCCAGACCTGGCCGCCGTCGGTCATGACGAGCTCCGCGGCGGCTGCGCTGACCAGTACGCGCATACCGGCATAGTAAGCCCGGTCGCCAGCTGCGCCTGAAAACAGTCACGTATGCTTGGTTTGCGTCGGCGGGTATCCGGAACAGAGGTGAGCTGCTCATGTCGGTGACCGAGGCATCGCGCCCGGCGCCCATCAGGATCGGCAACGCCTCCGGTTTTTACGGTGACCGGCTCGCCGCCATGCGGGAGATGCTCGACGGCGGCCAGCTCGACGTGCTGACCGGCGACTACCTGGCCGAGCTGACCATGCTGATCCTCGGCCGCGATCGGCTCCGCGATCGCAGTCTCGGGTACGCCCGCACCTTCTTGCGCCAGCTCGAGGACTGCCTCGGCCTCGCCCTCGACCAGGGCGTCTCGATCGTCGCCAACGCTGGCGGCCTCAACCCAGCAGGCCTCGCCGCTGCCGTCAGCGATCTCGCTGGCAGGCTCGGCCTGAGTCCGAAGATCGCGTACGTGACCGGCGATGACCTGCTGCCCCGGGCCGGCGAGCTGGGGTTCGGCGAACCGGTCGCGGCGAACGCCTACCTCGGCGGCTGGGGGATCGCGGCCTGCCTCCAGGCAGGCGCCAACGTAGTCGTCACCGGCCGCGTCACCGACGCCTCGCTGGTCGTGGGCCCGGCGGCCGCGCACTTCGGCTGGGCGCTCGATGACGTCGACGCGCTCGCTGGCGCCATGGCGGCCGGTCACGTCATCGAGTGCGGCGCACAGGCTACGGGCGGCAACTACTCGTTCTTCACCGAGGTCGCCGACCTGCGCCATCCGGGCTTCCCGATCGCCGAGATCGCGGCCGACGGATCCAGCGTCATCACCAAGCACCCGGGCACCGGCGGCGCCGTCACCGTCGGCACCGTGACCGCGCAGCTCCTGTACGAGGTGGCCGGCCCGCGGTACGCCGGGCCCGACGCCACGCTGCGGCTCGACTCCGTGCAGCTCCGCGACGACGGCCCGGACCGCGTCGCGATCACCGGCGTGCGCGGCGAGCCGCCGCCACCGACGCTGAAGGTGTCGCTCAACACCCTCGGCGGGTACCGGAACCAGGTGGAGTTCGTGCTCACGGGGCTGGACATCGACGCCAAGGCCGAGCTCGTCAAGCGGCAGCTCGCCCACGCGCTGCCGCCCGACGTGCAGTGGGAACTGGCCCGCACCGATCACGCCGACGCGAGCACCGAGGAACAGGCGAGCGCGACGCTACGCTGCGTGGCCCGCGGCGCCGATCCGAAAGCCATCGGCCGGGCGTTCTCCGGCGCCGCCGTCGAGCTGGCGCTGGCGAGCTACCCCGGCTTCCACCTGACCGCGCCGCCGGGTGACGCGCAGCCGTACGGCGTGTTCACGGCGGCGTACGTGGACAGGGCCGACGTGCAGCACGTCGCCGTGCTGCCGGACGGCCGGTCCGAGCTGGTGGCCGAGCCGGCCACGACCACCACGCTGAAGGCGGCGCCGGAACCCGATGTCCCATCCTGGCCTGGCGGCGGCTCGACGCGGCACGTCCCGCTCGGGTCCGTCGTCGGCGCTCGCAGCGGCGACAAGGGGGGAGACGCGAACGTGGGCATCTGGGCGCGCGCCGACGCGGACCTGGCCATGGCTGGCCGCCACGCTGACGGTCGACAAGGTGCGCGAGCTGCTACCAGAGGCGGCGCCGCTGCCGATCACGCGCTACCTGCTGCCGAACCTGCGCGCCGTCAACTTCGTGATCGAGGGCCTGCTCGGCGACGGCGTCGCGGCCGCGGCCCGGTTCGACCCGCAAGCGAAGGCGCTCGGCGAGTGGCTGCGGTCGCGGTACGTCGACGTGCCGGTCGAACTGCTCGGGGATGGACCGCGGTGACGGCGCTGCGCTCGGCGCTGGACGAGACATCGGCCGATTACGCGGCCAATCGCGAGGCCATGCTCGAAAAGCTCGCCGAGATCGAGGCCGAGCACGCCAAGGCCATCGCCGGTGGCGGACCGAAGTACACCGAGCGGCACCGAGGCCGGGGCAAGCTCCTCGCCCGCGAGCGAATCGAGCTACTGCTGGACCCCGATACCCCGTTCCTGGAATTGTCGCCGCTTGCCGCGTGGGGCACGGAATTTGCAGTCGGCGGCAGCGTCGTCACCGGGATCGGCGTGGTCGAGGGCACCGAGTGCCTGATCTCGGCCAGCGATCCGACGGTGCGCGGCGGCACGAGCAACCCGTGGACCGTGCGCAAGAGCTTCCGCGCGCACGACATCGCGCTCGCCAACCGGCTGCCGGTGATTTCGCTCGTCGAGTCCGGCGGCGCCGACCTGCCGACGCAGAAGGAGATCTTCATCCCGGGCGGGCGGACGTTCCGCGACCTGACCCGGCTGTCGGCCGCCGGCATCCCGACGATCGCGATCGTCTTCGGTAACTCCACGGCGGGCGGCGCCTACCTGCCCGGCATGTCCGATCACGTCGTGATGATCTCGGGCCGCTCGAAGGTGTTCCTCGGCGGTCCGCCGCTGGTGAAGATGGCGACCGGCGAAGAGTCCGACGACGAGTCGCTCGGCGGCGCCGACATGCACGCGCGAACGTCCGGCCTCGCTGACTACCTGGCCGCGGACGAGCACGACGCGATCCGGATCGGTCGCCGCATCGTCGCCCGGCTCAACTGGCGCAAGCAGGGCCCGGGGCCGGTTGTCGCGCGCGAAGCCGTCGCGCCGCCGCTGTTCGACGCGGAGCAGCTCATCGGCATCGTTCCGCCCGATCTGCGGATACCGTTCGATCCGCGCGAGGTCATCGCCCGCGTCGTGGACAGCTCGGACTTCGACGAGTTCAAGCCGACGTACGGCACCAGCCTGGTGACCGGCTGGGCTAACGTACACGGCTACCCGGTCGGCATCCTGGCGAACGCGCAGGGTGTGCTGTTCAGCGCCGAGTCGCAGAAGGCCGCCCAGTTCATCCAGCTCGCGAACCAGGTGGACACGCCGCTGATCTTCCTGCACAACACCACCGGCTACATGGTGGGCAGCCAGTACGAGCAGGCCGGCATCATCAAGCACGGCGCGATGATGATCAACGCTGTGTCCAACTCGGCCGTGCCGCACATCTCGATCTTGCTGGGCGCGTCCTACGGCGCCGGGCACTACGGCATGTGCGGCCGGGCGTACGACCCCCGCTTCCTGTTCGCCTGGCCGAGCGCGAAGTCGGCTGTGATGGGCCCGGCGCAGCTCGCGGGCGTCCTCTCGATCGTGTCCAGGGCCGCGGCGCAGGCGGCTGGCCGACCGTTCGACGAGGAGGCCGACGCCGCCATGAAAGCCATGGTCGAAGCGCAGATCGAGGCCGAGTCGCTGCCGATGTTCCTGTCCGGCCGGATCTACGACGACGGGATCATCGACCCGCGCGACACCCGGACGGTCCTCGGCCTGTGCCTGTCGGTCATCCACGGCGCGCCGGTTCAGCGGCACCGCGGGCTACGGCGTGTTCCGGATGTGATCGCGATGCTGACACGCGTACTAGTCGCCAACCGTGGTGAGATCGCCCGCCGCGTCTTCCGGACCTGCGCAGACCTCGGGCTGGCGACGGTCGCCGTCTACTCCGACGCCGACGCCGGGGCGCCGCACGTCGCGGACGCCGACGCAGCCGTCCGGCTGCCCGGTGAGCGCTTCGGCCGACACGTACCTGCGCGCGGACCTGCTGATCGAAGCCGCGCTGCGCGCCGGCGCCGACGCCGTACATCCCGGCTACGGCTTCCTGTCAGAGAACGCCGCGTTCGCCCGCGCGGTACAGAGCGCCGGCCTGACGTGGATCGGTCCGCCGCCGGCGGCCATCGACGCGATGGGCAGCAAGGTGGCGTCGAAGCGGCTGATGGCGGCCGCGGGCGTCCCGGTGCTGCGCGAGCTGGATCCGGACACGCTGACCGAGGCCGACCTGCCGGTGCTGATCAAAGCGTCGGCCGGCGGTGGCGGCCGCGGCATGCGCGTCGTCCGCACGGTGGCCGAACTGCCCGGCGAGCTGGCCGCTGCCAGGTCAGAGGCGGCGTCGGCGTTCGGCGATCCGACGGTGTTCTGCGAGCCGTACATCGAGACCGGACGGCACATCGAGGTGCAGGTACTCGCCGACGAGCACGGCGCCGTCTGGACGGTCGGCGAGCGCGAGTGCTCGATCCAGCGCCGTCACCAGAAGATCATCGAGGAAGCGCCGTCCCCGCTCGTGGAACGGCTACCCGGTATGCGAGATCAGCTCTTCGAGGCGGCGAGGGCGGCGGTCGAAGCCGTCGGTTACCGCAACGCTGGCACCGTCGAGTTCCTGTCCGATTCTGACGGCCGGTTCTACTTCCTCGAGATGAACACCCGGCTCCAGGTTGAGCACCCGGTCACCGAGTGCACGACGGGTCTGGACCTGGTGGCGCTCCAGTTGTCCATCGCGGCTGGCCGGCCGCTGCCGGCCGGCGGCCCGCCGCAGACCACCGGGCACGCGATCGAGGCACGGCTGTACGCCGAGGATCCGGCGGCCGGCTGGCAGCCGCAGAGCGGCACGCTGCACACGTTCGAGTTCCCGGGGACGCCAGCCGCAGTTCACGATGCCAGGCGGGCCGCGCTGGGACGGGCGGGCTGCCGCGGCCGTGGGCTTCGGCTGGACTCCGGCGTCGTCAGCGGCAACAAGATCGGCGTCTTCTACGACCCGATGCTGGCCAAGGTCGTCGCCGTGGCGCCCGACCGGGAGCAGGCGGCCGCGTCGCTGTCGGCGGCCCTCGCGCGGGCCCGCATCCACGGCGTGACGACGAACCGGGACCTGCTCGTGCGGGTGCTGCGGCACCCGGCGTTCATCGCGGGCGACACCGACACGGGCTTCTTCGGCCGGCACCCGCTGGTCACCGCCGACGGCCTCGCGGCGCCGCTGGCAGACGACGACGCGGTGCGGCTGTCGGCGCTCGCCGCCGCGCTGGCCGACGCGGCCGCGAGCCGCGCCGGCGCCAGGGTGCTCGGCGGCCTTCCGAGCGGCTGGCGCAACGTGCCTTCTGCGTTCCAGCGCAAAGCCTTCGAGCAGGCGAGCGGCCCGCCAGGCATTGCGCATGAGCACACGATCGAGATCGGCTACCGGATCGAGCGGAACGGGCTCATCGTTGACGGACGCGACGACGTGTCGCTCGAGTCCATGGCGCCGGACCTCGTCGAGCTGACTGTCGCGGGGATACGGCACGGCTTCCACGTGGCGGCCTATCCCGGCCTGGTCTGCGTCGACTCGGCACTCGGCCCGGTATCGCTGCGTCCGCGTGCCCAGGTTCAAGGATGCGGCCGCGCAGGCAGGGGTCGGCTCGCTACTCGCGCCGATGCCGGGCACGGTCGCGCGCGTCGGCGTCAGCGTCGGCGAGCGAGTACGTCGGGGTCAGCCGCTGCTCTGGCTCGAGGCCATGAAGATGGAGCACGTCATCGCCGCCCCGACAGCCGGGATGGTTGAAGAGCTCCCGGTGGCCCGCGGCCAGCAGGTGGAGGTGGGCAGCGTGCTCGCCGTCGTCAAACCCGAGGAGGAGCCGCAGTGAACTTCACTGAGACCGAGGAGCAGGTCGCGCTGCGGGCGGCGGTGGCCGACCTCGGCCGCAAGTACGGTTACGCCTACTTCACGAAGCAGGCGCGCACCGGCGGCAGGCTCACCGAGCTGTGGCACGAAGCTGCCAAGCTCGGGTTCATCGGCGTGAACCTGCCAGCGGACTATGGCGGCGGCGGCGCCGGCATGTACGAGCTAGCCATCGTGCTCGAGGAGCTGGCGGCCGCTGGCTGTGGCCTGCTGATGATGGTCGTGTCGCCGGCGATCTGCGGCACGATCATCGCCAGGTTCGGCACCGACGAGCAGAAGCAGCACTGGCTCCCGAAGATCGCCAGCGGGTCCTCGATCATGGCGTTCGGCATCACCGAGCCTGACGTCGGGCTCGAACTCGCACAAGCTGACGACGGTAGCGACGAGGGACGGCGACACCTGGGTGCTCAACGGCCGCAAGATCTACATCTCCGGCGTCGACGAGGCCGAGGCGGTGCTCATCGTCGGCCGCACCGCCGACAGCAAGACCGGAAAGCTGCGGCCCGCGCTGTTCGTTGTGCCGACCGACACGCCCGGCTTCTCGTTCCAGCCGATCGAGATGGACATCGTGATGCCGGAGAAGCAGTACCTGCTCTTCCTCGACGACGTGCGGCTGCCGGCCACGGCGCTGATCGGGGACGAGGGAGCCGCGCTGCTGCAGCTATTCGCCGGGCTCAACCCGGAGCGGATCATGGCTTCGGCGATGGCCATCGGGAGCGGCCGTTACGCGCTCGACAAGGCGGTCGGCTACGCCAAGGACCGGACTGTCTGGAGTGTGCCGATCGGGGCGCACCAGGGCCTCGCTCACCCGCTGGCCCAGGTCAAGATCGAACTAGAACTCGCGAAGCTCATGATGCAGAAGGCCGCGACCGTGTACGACGCGGGCGACGACATGGGCGCGGGTGAAGCGGCGAACATGGCCAAGTACGCCGCGGCCGAGGCCAGTATCCGGACCGTCGACCAGGCCATCCAGTCGCTGGGCGGCAGCTCCATGACCGCCGAGTTCGGGCTCGCCGCCATGCTGGCGAACGTGCGAACAACCCGGATCGCGCCGGTCAGCCGGGAGATGATCCTGAACTTCGTGGCCCAGTACTCACTCGGGCTGCCGAAGTCCTACTAAGGCCAAGGAGGGCCGTCCGATGGCCGATCCGCTCGTGCAGTACTCAGTCGACCGCGGCATCGCCCGCATCGCGCTCGACTCGCCGCGCAACCGCAACGCGCTGTCAGCTGCGCTCGTGGACCAGCTCGCGAGCGCACTCATGGGCGCGGCCACCGACGACGACGTGCGCGCCGTCGAGCTGACGCATACCGGGTCGACGTTCTGCGCGGGCGCGGACCTCAGCGAGGCCAGCCAGGGCGGCATGCAGGCAGGCGCCGAGCGCCTGCTGACGCTCCTGAAGCACATCGTCACGGTACCCAAGCCGGTCGTCGGCAGCATTGACGGGCACGTGCGCGCCGGCGGCCTCGGTCTCGTCGGCGCCTGTGACATCGTGCTCGCCGGGCCGGCGTCGACGTTTGCGTTCACCGAGGTCAGACTCGGCCTCGCGCCCGCGGTGATCTCGCTGACCACGCTGCCACGGCTGGCCCCGCGGGCCGCGAGCCGCTACTACCTGACCGGCGAGACGTTCGACGCACCGACGGCCGAGCGCATCGGGCTGATCACCGAAGCGGTCGACGACATCGATGCCGGCACGATGGCCGTGCTCGATGCGCTGCGCGCTGCGTCGCCGCAAGGCCTGCGCGAGACCAAGCAGCTACTCACGCCGGCCGTGCTCGAGGGCTTCGATACCAAGGCCGGGGCCCTGGCGCAGCAGTCGGCCCGGCTGTTCGCATCGCCGGAGGCGGCGGAGGGGATGGCCGCGTTCCTGGAAAAGAGACGGCCGTCCTGGGCAGATGGATAAGTCGAGGGGAACGGGGCCGCTCGCGTCCGCCGCCGCTGGCCAGCTCGGCGGCACCGGGCGCGCGCCGCAGCAAGACCGCGGCTGGGCCACGAGATCGCGGTTGCTGGAGTCCGCCGTGACGTGCCTGGCCGAGCTCGGCTGGAGTGGCGCGACGGTATCGGTGGTGGCCGCGCGCGCAGGCGTGTCGCGCGGCGCGACGCAGCATTACTTCCCGACGCGTGAGGACTTGTTCACGGCCGCGATCGACCACATGGCGGACGTGCGGCTCGCGGAGATTCTGCGCGAGGCGTCCCGGCTGCCCGGCGGTGGAGAGCACCGCACGAGGGATGTCGTGCGGCTGCTTGTCGGCCTGTACACCGGGCCGCTGTTCCGGGCCGCGCTCCAGGTATGGGCGGCCGCGGCGGTCAGCGCCGAGCTTCGCGAGCTCGTCCTGCCCCTGGAGGCCCGCCTCGGCCGGGAGGCGCACAAGGTGGCCATCGGGTTGCTCGGCGGCGACGAATCCCGTCCGGGTGTGCACGAGGCGGTCCAGGCAACGCTCGACCTGGCCCGCGGTCTCGGTCTGGCTGACACGCTCGCCGACGATTCGCGCCGCCGCGACCGCATTATCAGCCAGTGGGCGGCGATGCTGGATGCGGCGATCGGCCGTTAACCTCGCGCTACTGCTGGACACCCATGATGATCAGCAGGGGATCGACCGCCATGACGAACGGCCACGCGCCCGCACGCCAGGGCCCGTCGCCCCCGCCAGGGGACGTCAGCCTGGCGACGGGCTGAGCTTGCGGCCCCAGCGCGCTCGCAGCCAACGCGGCGTTGCGGGCCCGGACCGTCACCTTGACAACGGGCGCGCCAGTGACCAGGTGGGTGGCGTTGCCGTCGTAGTTTGCCGACCAGTACGCCGTGCCAACGGTGTCGGCGAAGGTCTTGCCGAAGTAGCCCGTGCTGTTCGTCTTGAGCCACGCGTATGAGTACCAGGTCTTGTCGTTCTTCGAGTAGATGAGCTGGACGGGCTGGTAGGCGTAGTCGTGCCAGGCCCCTGACTGATACTGCAGCCTCCCGCTGACCGTGACCTTGCTGCTCGGGCCAGGGACGGTGGCCGCAGAGGACCGGAACGAGATGAAGCGCGTAGGAATGAGGGCGGCCCGGACGCTACCTCCGGTAGCTGGCTGATACGTCTGGTCGCCCGGGAAGTATGCGCGGTAGTACGCGGCGGCCGCCGGCGCCCCGCCCTGGGCCAGGAAGGCGGCGCCGCGGCAGTTCGTCATCTGGGTGGTGCTCACCCAGCCGAGCCCGACCCACGGCCCGGCCGTGGTCCGCTCGTACTGGATCTGGATCGCCGGATAATCGGTAGGCGGGGCCGGGGTGACAGCGCTGGACAGGCAGCCGCTGACCGTGAGCGTGTAGTACTTGTTCAGCGTCGCCTTGAAGGCGCTGATGGTGGCAGGCCACGTCTGCGTCGCGCTCACCGACGTCGTCGCCGCGGCCACGAAGGGCGTCGTCTGGTCGCTGGCCTTGCTGCTGACGGTCCATGCTGTCGTCCCGGTGACAGCCGGCAGCACCATGGAGAAGCTTCCGTTCGCGCTCGTTGTAGCCGTCGCCTGCTGGCCCCCGCTCGCGGTGGCGGTGATGGCCACGCCGCTCAGGTTCACGAGCTGACTCAGGCCGGACTCAGACGTGAGCGTGCCGGTCACCTGCTGCTTGCCGTAGGGGGCCGGCGTGGCGGCCGCGCTGATCGAGGCGGGCGCGTACACCGCAAGGTCTTGCACCGCAGCGGACTCGGCCGGCAGCGTGGCCGGGGTCGCGGCGACGGAGGCTGAGTAGTGATCTCCGGGCGTGCCGGTCACCCCGATAGAGAATGAGCCGTCGCTCGCGGTCGAGCCTTGCCAGGTCTGGCTGGCGTCGGAGTCGGAGACCGTGACGGGCAAGGCTGGCCAGCTGCCCGGTGCGTAGCAGCTCAGCGTTGCACAGCCCAGCTGGCCCGTAAGGCTGACCGCCTGCGCGGGCGCGGTTGTGCTCAGCGGGCTGAGGTGCACTGTCGGTTGCACGAAGAAGTCGAAGCTGCCAGACACCGGCTGGTCGGTGACCGACTGATCGCCGTCGGCGTCGGTGGCGTCCGCCGTGACCGCGTAGCTACCCGGCTGCAGGCCCGCCAGATCGCTGGCCGGGTCAGCGAGGACCCACGTCTGCTGCTGACCCGAGGCGAAGCTGCCCTGCTCGGTCACGTCGGACGTGGTCAGCGCCGGGCTGCCGGTGTCGGGCGCGCCTGGCCACAGGTACACCGTCACGCTGCCGAGCTGATCATCCGACGTGACCGTCACGGCCAGGTTCCCTGAGCCATCGCCGGAGGCCGTACCGAACGTGATACTGCCGCTGTCGGCCGTCGCCGCCGTGGCGGGCAGCAGCCCGGCCGAGAGTACGAGCGCAGCGGCGGCGGCGTACAGCAGGCGGCGCAACACCAGGGCCCTCCGTTCGTCTCAGCACAGCGAAATCAGTTAGTGCGGTGAACCCTAGTGAAGCGAAGTAACTCCGAGCCAATCTTTGGTCGGATTTTCATCGAGCTGAGATGGAGCGTCTGATCTTGCCCGGATGGTGGCTCGCGGCGCGCCGGCCGGGCCTATCGGCTGATCTGGCCGATACTTGACCGGGCATTTAGTGCACGCGGTTCGGCTCGGGAGCTGGCGGAGGAGGCTGGCGGTGCGAAGCAGGCAGTACACCGACGACATCCTGGCGCCGCCACTCCGCAGGTCGGCCTCGCCACCTCGCGTCGAGGCCGAGCCGGGCCTCGTCGTGGAGGACGGCGCCGCCGATTTCTGCGGCGCCGTGGTCGCGCTGCGAGAAGGACGTGGTCACGCTCGAAGACCGGCGCGGGCGGAGACGGGTGTTCCCGCTGTCGGGCACGTTCCTGCTCGAGGGCAGGCGTGTCGTCCTCGTTCGGCCATCGCACGGCACGGGCGGCGCTCCGGCCCAGCCAGCCCGGACCGCCTCGGGCTCGGTCGCGGTGTCGTCCGGGCGCGCGAAGATTGCGCGGGCCAGCCGGATCTACGTCGAGGGCAAGCAGGATGCCGAGCTCGTGGAGAAGGTCTGGGGCGACGACCTGCGTCAGGCTGGCGTCGTCGTGGAGTTCCTCGGTGGCATCGACGACCTCCCAGCGATCGCTACCGAGTTCGCTGCCGATTCCGGCCGCCGTCTGGGCGTCCTCGTTGATCATCTCGTCGAGGGGTCGAAGGAGAGCCGGATCGCGGCGCAGGTGACATCGCCGGACGTGCTCATCGTCGGCCACCCCTATGTCGACGTCTGGGCAGCGGTGAAGCCCGCCGTCGTCGGCATCGCACGCTGGCCGGACGTGCCGCGCGGAGTTCCGTGGAAAGAAGGCGTCCTGGCCGCGATCGGCTGGCCGCCCGACCCTGGCGCAGCCTGGCGGCGCATCCTCGGCCGCGTGCGCTCGTACGCCGACCTTGAGCCCGCCTTCCTCGGACGCGTCGAGGAACTCATCGACTTCGTGACGGCACCGGGCAGCAGCTAGGCCAGGCTCCCGCTGATATCTAGGTGGACGCCGTCGTCGTGGACTAGCGTCACTGAGTCCAGCGGCAGGGCCACGTAATCGACGAAGCGAGGCGAGCGGATGACCGAGCGCGATGAGCTGGCGGCGCTTAAAGACCAGTGCACCCGGTTTTTCCACGGGCACGGCAAGCAGACCGCGGCCACGATGCTGGCGACGATTCCGGCCGAGACGGCGCTGGACACGTACGGCGATGGCGGCGCGGTGGCCGAGCTGGAGGCCGAGATCTGCCGGTTGCTGGGCAAGCCGGCGGCCGTGTTCCTGCCGTCGGGCACGATGGCGCAGCAGGCGGTGCTCCGGGTACACGCCGACGCACGCGGCCGCCGGACCGTGGTCTTCCACCCGATGTGCCATCTGGAGCAGCACGAGGAGCAGGGCTATCAGCGGCTGCACCGCCTCATCGGCCGCCCGGCCGGCGACCGGGACCGGCTGATGACGATCGACGATCTGACGAAAATCGCCGAGGATCCGGCGGCGCTGCTGATCGAATTGCCGCAGCGAGACATCGGCGGTCAGCAACCTGCCTTCGACGACCTGACCGCGCACGTCGCCTGGGCGAGGGAGCGCGGCGCGGCCGCGCACCTCGACGGTGCGCGCCTGTGGGAGTCGGCGGCCGGTTACGGTCGGCCGCCGGCCGAGATCGCCGCGATGTTCGACACCGTGTACGTGTCGTTCTACAAGGGCATCGGCGCGCTACCCGGCTGCTGCGTCGCCGGGCCGGACGAGATAGTCGCGCAGGTCCGGGAGTGGCGCCGACGAATGGGCGGCACGCTGTATGGCCTGTGGCCGAACGCCGCCTCGGCGCTCACGTGCCTGGCCATCAGGCTGCCGAAGTTCCCTGCCTACCTCGAGCACGCCAGGGCGATCGTCGGGGCCCTGGCCGAAGTGCCCGGCGTGACCGTTATCCCGGACCCTCCCGAGGTCTCGATGATGCACCTGCTCCTCCGCGTGACCAAGGAGCAGTTCGCGGCGGCCGCTCAGCGGCTGGCCAAGGACCGCGGTATCTGGACGCCGCCCACGTGCATGCCGACCCCAGATCCGGGCGTTCAGCGAGTGGAACTGTCGGTGGGCGACGCGACGCTTGACTTCCAGCCGGCCGAGTTGGCGGAGATCTTCGCCGGGCTCATCTCGCCCTGAGGGCCGCCGCTTGCTCGGCCGCCGTCACCGGGCGGCGCTGGATGACAAGAACTGACAGCACGACGACGAGGGGCCACAGGGATTGATCCGCGGTGATGGCCCGCTCGGCCAGGCCGAGATCGCCGCCGCCGAACAACTGACTGGTGAACCAGAGCA
Source organism: uncultured Actinomycetota bacterium (assembly GCA_963730085.1). GTDB lineage: Bacteria > Actinomycetota > Actinomycetes > Streptosporangiales > Streptosporangiaceae > JAJYUU01. The sequence continues at coordinate 43,754 of CAVSQI010000003.1, forward strand.
GCAAGCCGAGCGTCAGGACGCCATAGGCCCACGCAGCCAGCGGTCGCAAGGCGGCGGGCGCGCCAGGGTCCATGCGCATCCCTGCTACCGGCCAGAGTGTCATCAGCACGACGCCGGTCACGGAGAAGATCTCGTGCACCGGAGATCCGCTGTGGGCGTGCTGGGGATAGGCGGCGATGACCATCCCGCTGAGTCCCCCGAAGATCAGCATGAGCCGACCCGCCTCGCCAACCGGTCGCAGCGCGAGCCCGGTGATCGCGTGGGAGGCGCCGACACCGAGCAGCGCGGCCGTAATCAGCCAGCGGTACGGCATGCCTTGCGACGCCAGGGCGCTGATCGACCTGGAGATCGAGTTAAACGGGACCGGCTGGAGGGCGGCCGCCACCGTCCAGCCGCCGATCAGGAACACGGGCGCCAGTACCGACGACACCACGCCCCACCATGGCATCCGCACTATTCCACCGTAAGGGTTGGCTAATCCGGATATTGGAGGGGCCCTCCGGATGCGTGAAAACTGCTCGCCGCCAGGCGCATTAGCGGCATTCCGGGCGCCCGAGTCGGCCCGCTGCGAACATGTGTACCCGTAGGGCTGAGCCGGTGCCGATCTTGCGCCCCATCGGTACACGCGTCCCCTGGTCGCGAGTCGCCGGCCTGGACGGCGGCAGTTCGGAGGTATCACGGCCCTGCCATTATCAGGTGATGACCGTTGTAAAGATCAATGCGATTACGGTGCCGCCGGACGGCGGTGACGAACTCGCCCGCAGGTTCGCCGCGCGGGCCGGGGCTGTCGACAATCAGGACGGCTTCGAGGGGTTCGAACTGCTCCGGCCGACCGACGACAGAGCGACGTGGCTGGTCGTGACCCGATGGCGGGACGAAGCCGCGTTCGAAGCGTGGCGCACATCGCCCGCCTTCGGCCACGGTCACCGGCAGGCGGCCGAGTCGACCGGATCGGCTGCGCCCGATTCGTCGGCGGCTGGGCACGCCGAGACTGCGGCCGGCCACCCCAAACCCGTCGCCGTCAGCAGCGAGTTGTGGTCGTTCGAGATCGCGGGCGGAGCCCCGGGCACCGGGAGCCGCTAGCTGCGCGTGGCCAGGAAGACCGGGATCGTCCGGTCGGTCCTTTCCTGGTACTCAGCGTAGGGCGGGTACGCGGCTACGGCGCGCTCCCACCACTTGGTCCGCTCGTCGCCGTCGAGTTCGCGCACGGTGACGCTGAACCGGCGCCGGCCCATCCTGGATCATGACCGAGTTCGGGTCGGCGGCGAGGTTGTAGTACCAGACCGGATGCGCGGGTGCCCCGCCCTTCGACGCGACGAGCGCGTACTGGCCGTTGTGCTCCACGCGCATCAGCGGAAACTTGCGGACCTTGCCTGTCTTGTTGCCGCGGGTCGTCACGATCACCACCGGGAGGCCGGTGTCGCGGAGGGTGTTAGCGCGCTCGCCGCCTGATTTTTCGTACTCGGCGACCTGGTCGCGCACCCACTGTGCCGGGCTTGGCTCGTACTCGCCGTCGAAAGTCATGCGACGACCCTATGCCTGCTCGAAGACGGCGGCCAACACGGCACCGAGCGACGGCACGGCGCCGTGACGCCGGCGAATGAGATCGGCCACCAGGCCGGTCCAGCCCGTCTGGTGCGAGGCGCCGAGCCCTGATCCGGTGTCGCCGTGGAAGTACTCGCTGAACATCACGTTGTCCCGCCAGGCCGGGTCGTCGCTGACCATGGCGACGCCCCCGAAGCACGGCCGGTGGCCGTCGGGGCCGAGCGTGAAGATCGAGATGAGGCGGTCGGACACGTCGGCCGCGATCTGGCCGAGCGTGGCCGTTCGGCCGGACCCGGTCGGGTACTCGACAGACAGCTCGTCGCCGAAAAACGTGCTGTAGCGCTCCAGGACGCTGACTATCAGGTAGTTGACCGGGAACCAGACCGGTCCGCGCCAGTTGGAGTTCCCGCCGAACAGCGGCGTCGTGGACTCGGCGGGCTCGTAGTCGATGCTCGCCTGGTAGCCCTCGACCTCGATCGTGTACGGGTGGTCGCGATGCCACGCCGACAGCGCGCGCAGGCCGTGCGGCGACAGGAACTCCGCCTCGTTGAGCAGCACGCCTAGCAGCCGCCGCAACCGCTGCGGGTCCGTCAGGCTGAGCAGCATCCGTTCGTGTCCCGGCGTGCCGCGCAGCACTCCGATGCTGGCGGGCATGTCGGCATTGGCGAGGTCGCTCATGCTGACCCCGTGCTCGGCGAGCATGGTGGCGAAGCGCTTGCCCACGACCATGGCCAGGTCTAGGGTCTCGCGGTCGACAACGCTCATCGCCAGCGCCGGCACGATGGCCACGATCGACCTGACCTTCAGCGGCACGGCGTCACCCCCGGGCGTGATGAGCCGGTCGTAGTACAGGCCGTCGGTCTCGTCCCACAGCCCGCGATCGTCGAGTGCCTGCTTGATGGCGGCGAAGTGCTCGACGAACTTCAGCACGACGTCCGTACCGGGGCGCTGGCCGGTGCGGTGCAGGACCTCCGCGATCGACATCATCGCGAGCGCGTAGAAGGCCATCCAACCGGTGGCGTCGGCCTGCTCCAGGATGCCGCCAACCGGCAGGTGCGACCTGTCGATGGGGCCGATGTTGTCCAGGCCGAGGAAGCCGCCTTCGAACAGGTTGTTGCCCTCGGCGTCCTCGCGGTTCACCCACCACGTGAAGTTCACGAGCAGCTTGTCGAAGATCCGGCTGAGGAAGTGGATGTCGCGACCGCCGTCGACGGCGAATACCTCGAGCGCAGCCCACGCCTGAACGGGCGGGTTCACGTCGCCGAAGTCCCACTCGTAGGCCGGCAACGCGCCACCTGGATGCTGGAACCACTCGCGGCACAGCAGGATGAGCTGGTACTTGGCGAACGCAGGATCAAGGTGCGCAAGCGCGACGCAGTGGAACGACAGATCCCAGGCGGCGAACCAGGGATACTCCCACTTGTCTGGCATCGACATGATGTCGAACGCGTCGAAGCTGCGCCATCGGCTGTTGCGCCCGCCCAGCCGGCTGGCTGGCGGTGCTGGCTGCGCGGGATCGCCGTCCAGCCACCGGCTCACGTCGTAGTAATACAGCTGCTTGCACCACAGCATCCCGGCGAAGCCCTGGCGCATGACGGCAGCCTCGTCGGCGCTCGCGGCTGACGGCGTCAGCTCCGCGTAGAACTCGTCAGCCTCCGCCAGCCGCTGCGCCATCACGGCCGCGTAGCCCGGCCCGAATGGGCCGGCCCAATGGTGGGAACGCCCGTGGTGGGAGCGACAGTGCTGCGAACGCCCGTGCTGGGATCTTCCGTACTCGGATCGACCGGGCCGGCGGCGGCTTGCCGCAGCCGCACGTGAAGCTGTGCCGACGTGCCGCCGGCCAGCGTGAGCCGGTACCAGAAGGCGCACTTCGTGCCCCGACCAGCAGGATTGACGGTGGCCGCGTTGCTGACGACGTGATCGTTGATCCCGTCCTTTGGGAACGGGGTGAGCGCCTGCCCGCCGAACAACCTGGCGACGTTCGTTTCGTTGTCGCAGCAAAGCGTCACAGGCAGCGCGCCGTCGGGGCCGAGCGCGGCGAGCAGCTCCATGGGGCCGACGAACGGGTGCGTGAGCGTCACTCGGGCGTCCCCGGCAGCGACCAGCTCGGGCTTGTCGCCGCCCGCGCCGGCTGGGTCCACGCCCCATGACCACGTGTTGCGAAACCACGCAGTGGGCAGGACGTGCAGCTCCGCCTCGTCTGGTCCGGCGTTGGTGACGTCGATGGTCATGAGAATGTCGTCGGGCCCGGCCTTCGCGTAGTGAACCTCGACGATCCAGTAGCGGTTCTCGGCGAAGACGCCGGTGTCGATCAGCTCATATTCCGGCTGGGCACGCGAGCGCTCCCCGTTACGGGCTATGAGATCTTCATACGGAAAGCGTCGCTGCGGGTAGTGGTATCGCCAGCGGTTCCAGACGTGGCTCGGCACCGCGTCCAGGTACCACCAGTACTCCTTGACGTCCTCGCCGTGGTTGCCCTGCGCGCCCGTCAGCCCGAACGCGCGCTCCTTCAGTATCGGGTCCTGACCATTCCAGAGGGCGAGGCCGAGGCAGAGGCGCTGCTCGATGTCGCAGAAGCCGGCCAGGCCGTCTTCGCCCCAGCGGTACGCCCGCGACCGAGCGTGGTCATGCGGCAGGTAATCCCAGGCCTCCCCGTCGGCGCTGTAGTCCTCGCGCACCGTGCCCCACTGCCGCTCGCTGACATACGGGCCCCACCGGTACCAGTCGCCGGCTTGGCGCAGTCCGTCCTCGAGCCGGCCGAATCCGGCTACGCGTTCGCTTTCCGCACCCATCTGCCCGTCCTCGGGGAATCGCTGCGAGTCGTGCGCTGGCAACTCTAGGAGCGCCCGAATCGTAACCAGTGGACCGGGGCCGACCCGCACACCCTGGCCGGCTTGCCGCCGAGGCATGCGGGTCCGCCCGGTGATGCCGACGAGCCTGGCCGGACGAGTAGGCTCGGCTGGCGATGGCCGATGAGATCAGCAGCGCTGCGAACCCGCTGGTCAAGCGCGTGCGGGCGCTTGCGGACCGGAAGAACAGACGGCACGAATCCGCATTCGTCGTGCAGGGCATCCAGCCGGTCTGGCAGGCCGTCGAGGCTGGGGCGCGCATCGAGGTGCTCATCGTCGCGCCGGACCTGCTGCGTCACGCTGGCGCCGCTGCCATGGTCGCCGCCCAGGAAGCAGCCGGCGTGCGGGTGGCCCGCATGTCAGGGGAGCTGTTCGGCCGGATCGCCGATCGCGACGGCCCGACGGGACTGGCTGCGATCGTGCGTTCCGCATCCGTCGCTCTCGCGGACCTCGTCGTCGGCGACGGTGCTCTATTCGCCGCGCTGCACAGCCCCGGCAACCCCGGCAACGTCGGCACGATCATCCGGACCGCCAGCGCCGTCGGCTGCGACGGCGTCATCCTCATCGGGCCGTCGGCCGATCAGTACGATCCGGCCGCCGTCAAGGCGAGCATGGGCGCGATCTTCACGCTGCCGGTGGCCACCGCGTCGTCGGCGGCCGAGTTCCTGGACTGGGCCCGTACGCACGCAGTCAACGTCGCTGCGACGTCGGCGCGAGGCAGCGTGTCGTGCTGGGAAGCGGACCTGCGGCTACCGCTTGCTGTCCTGCTCGGCAGTGAGGGGACGGGTCTTCCCGGCGACCTGCTCGCGGCCGCCGACCTGCGCGTCGCCATTCCCATGACGGGCACCGCCGACTCGCTAAACCTGGCTGTCGCGGCTGGCGTGCTGCTGTACGAGGTCAGGCGCCGGACCGGCCTGCCCAGCCGGGAAGCATGACGGCGCGGTCGGCCCGCCCCTCCCCGTGGATAAGGGCGAAACAGCTCTGGACCGAACCCCGTTCTGGTTGGCAGGATCGACGTGAATGTTGCCAAGGGCGAACCAACTGGAGGCTTGACAGACCATGGGCGGATTGCACATCGAGGTGGACCCGGCGGCGGTTGGCTTCGACCCAGGGCGGCTTGAGCGGATCGACCGGCACCTCGCCCGCTACGTCGACGAGCAGAAGCTAGCCGGCTGGCTCATCACCGTGGCCCGGCATGGCAAGCTCGCGCACGTCTCGACGTACGGGCAGCGTGACCTCGAGGCGGGCTTGCCGGTTGAGAGCGACACGATCTGGCGGATCTACTCGATGACCAAGCCGATCACCTCGGTGGCGGCGATGATGCTGTACGAGGCGGGCGGCTTCGAGCTGACCGACCCGGTCTACAAGTACATCCCGTCCTTCCGCGACGTCCGGGTCTTCGCCCGCGGCAGCGACATGAGCTACACGACGGTGCCGGCCACGGAGCCAGTGCGGATCTGGCACCTGCTCAGCCACACGTCCGGCCTGACCTACGGCTTCGTGCGCAATCACCCGGTTGACGCGATCTACCGGGCGCGCGGCTACGAATGGGGCTCCCCACGGGGCTACGACCTAGCCGCGTGCTGCGACGACTTCGCGTCCATGCCGCTGCTGTTCCAGCCGGGCAGCGAGTGGAGTTACTCGGTCGCGACCGACGTGCTCGGCCGGGTCGTCGAAGTCGTGTCCGGTCAGCGCCTCGACGACTTCTTCGCTGCGCAGATCTTCGGGCCGCTCGGTATGACCGACTCGGCGTTTTACGCCGCGGCCGGAGGATCAGCCGAGGCTCGCGGCCCTCTATACCCGCAGCCCCGAGGACGGTACGGCGACGCGGATGGATGCGATGGGCAAGGCCGCGCTCCGCGAGCCGACATACCTGAGCGGCGGCGGCGGCCTGGTGTCCACCGCGGCCGACTACAACCGGTTCACGCAAATGCTGCTGCATCGCCCGGACAGCCCCGCGGGCGAACTTGACGGCGTCCGGCTGCTGAGCCCGCGGACAGTGTCCTACATGGCGAGCAATCACCTGCCCGGCCACGCGGACCTGGAGACGTTCGGGCGGCCGCTCTTTGCCGAGACGACCTACGCCGGAGTCGGTTTCGGGCTCGGGTTCGGGGTTGTGATCGACCCCGCAGCGACGAAGTCCCTCTACTCAGCTGGCGAGTTCCACTGGGGTGGCGCTGCTTCGACGGCCTTCTGGGTCGACCCGGCTGAGCAGGTGACGGCGACGTTCTTCACGCAACTGCTGCCCTCGAGCGCGTATCCGATCAGAACCCAGCTTCGGCAGCTCGTGTATCAGGCGCTGATCGGCTGACGCGCCAGCCGCGGGCTTGCGCCGCTCAGTGACCCTGTCGATCCGAGGGGGCGCGGTGGCGGGCCTTAGCCGCCGGCCCTGTCGCCGGCCCGTGGCGCCCGGATCCGCCTCGGCGCTAGTGCCGCCGGAAGCGCTGACCGCCGCGTCAGCCCGCCGTTCCTTGCGGAACTCGCGCGCCTTGTAAGCGATGAGCGCGACCACCACCACCACGACGCCCACGGCGAGAATGTCGCTCGCGTGCGAGAAGTTCTTGGAGACCTTGGTCCAGTCGCTGCCTAGTTCGTAGCCGATGACCGACAGAACCGTGGCCCAGACCGCCGTGCCGAGGAGGTTGAAGGCCTCGAAGGGCAGGAGCGGCACCTCCATGAAGCCAGCAGCGAGGCCCACGAAGGCTCGCACCAGCGGGACGACCCTGGCCACCGCGACCGACCACGCGCCGCGGCCGGCGAAGAACCGTTCGGCCCGCTCGACGTCCCGCCTCGTCATCAGCAGGTACTTGCGGTACCGCTCGACGGTGTGACGCCCGCCCAGCCGGCCAAGGCCGTAAGCCGTCGAGGAGCCGGCGAGCTCGGCCAGCGTCCCGAGGATGATCACCAGCGCGAGGCTCAGGTGGCCTTGATAGGCCAGCACGCCCGCAAACCCGAAGGTGATCTCGGACGAGATCGGAATGCAACAGGCCTGGACGAAAGCGAAGACGATCAGCGCCCAGTAGCCGGCATCCGTCAGGAAGGTCGTCATGCCACAGTTTCTACAGCATCCACGATGATGCGGTGGCCATTGGCCTCGGTTCAGGGCGATAAGCGCGCGAGGTTCGCGTGCCTGGCGGCAAAGTACGGGTAAAAATTGTGCCCCGCCCCCTCGGGGAGGGCGGGGCACGGAGCCGGCGGCCTGGGCTGGGGGGATGCCCGGCGCCCGGCATCCGGACGGCGTTGCCTAGGGGGAGGAGAAGGCGCCGACCGGAACCTTGGGGCTATCGAAGGGTCATCGCGATCTGCTTGACCAGAGCGGCGGCCTGCGCCTCCCACCTGGCGTACGCGAACGGGAATCCTGACTTCTGCACCCCTTGCGCGTTCGCCCACAGCGGCTGCGTCGCCCAGCCTGGGTCGCCGGCCTGGTGCTGCTGGAGCACGGTCAGGAACGCGTTGGCCGCGTACGACGGGTCGGTGAGCTGCGCAGCCGTGCCCCAGCCCATGGACGGGCGCTGCTGGAACAGGCCGAGCGAGTCCTGATCCCCGTAGTGAAGGTTAAGCAGCTCCGACTCCTGCATGGCCGTGGCGACGGCGATGACGGCGGAGCGGAGCCCCATCTTCTTGGTCAGGGCCTGCTGGACTATGGCCGTCGCGTTGGAGAGCTGAGGGGGTGAGATTGGCATCCACGACTGTGGACCGCTGGTCCCGACCGGCGTGAGCCGGTCAGCGGCCGGAAGCTGGCCGTGCCGCGCCGCGGCCGGATTCGTCTGCTGGTTGATCGCGTCCTGCACCTGTCCCCAGGTGACCACCCGGGGATGGCTCGGCGCCGGCGCGTCGCCGGGCGACGCGAGTGCGGGCGGCACAGCTGGCGTGAGGGGGAGGGCGTGCTTCGCCGACGTCAGCGCCGCGAGGGACGGGAGTGCTGCCGCCGAGGCGCCGCGCGATGGCGCGCCGGCGGGCGCTTCGCCAGCACGGCGTTGGCTAGCGTGGCCTACGCGAGCGTGGCTGGTGGCTGCCGGGCTAGTGGTCGCGGCGCTGGCGGTTCCGGCAGCTATCGACGATCCGACCCCGGCCATAGCCAGCGCAGTGCCGGCATACACAAGGGGCTTCGTGCGGCCGCGCAGGGTGCTGGCCATCCGGTCGGCGCCAGCGGCGATGAGGTGTTTGCCTCGATCGCGAGCGGCGCTAGTCAGGCGGTCAGTACGGGGGGACATCAGGTTCCTTTCCTGGATCTGGTGGCCGCCCCAGTCCGGCGCTAGCCGGACCGGGATGAGCCCGTCGGCGGGGGGCCGACGGGCTCAGCGCATGCGGGGGCACATGCGTCGCGGTTCAGAACAGGGCGGCCCTGGCTCGGGGAGCGGACTCCAGGACGCCCGGCGACGGCCAACCCGGGGGCGGGCTGGCGTCTCGCGTGCGATCTCAATGTGTAACGCCGCGGTAACAAGGGGTGCATCCCACTATGACGTTTGTCACTACTCGCCAGTAACGGGAATAAGACGGCGCCCGCAGCGGGCCGTGCTGCGAGCGCCTGACCTGCGGCTCAGCCGGATAAGCGGCGGTCTGTCAGAACCTCGGCCGGGGTGCCTTCCGCCTTCCGGCGCTCGCTGCGGCGCCGCGATTGGCCGCGGGCGAGGCCGATCAGCGCCGCGCACGAGGAGATGCCGACAGCCAGCCACGGGACGTAGTCACCGAGCTCGTCGTAGGGCGTCCGGGCCGAGGCTACCGGCAGGTCCATATGCACGATGAGCACGCCGCGGTAGCTGATCCCACCCCATGCCAGCAGTCGGCCCCGAGCGTCGAAAGCGGCGGAATCGCCAGTCAGCGCCGCCTGAACGGCGGGGCGCCCGGTCTCGGCGGCCCGCAGCGCCCCGAGCGCGGCGTGCTGGGCCGGAGCCCAGCTCGCCTGGAATGTCGAGTCGGACGTCTGGTAGATGATCACCTGCGCGCCGTTATCGGTGTCCACCCTGGACATGTCAGGGAACGCCGACTCGAAGCAGATGAGCGGCCCGAACGTCAGCGTCCTGCCGTCGGGCAAGGTCGCCGTCAGCACATGGGCGCCCGTGCCCGCCACGACGTTCTGCCCGGCCGCGCGGCTGATCTTGTCGAGCCAGCCAAGCACCGGACGGAACGGTATGTACTCGCCGAAGGGGACGAGCCTGGTCTTGACGTATCGGCCGAGGACGCCAGCAGGCCCGATGAGGGTGGCCTGCTTAGAGTGGGCCCCGGACGGGGTTAGCGCGTCCTGATCGGCCATGATCTCCGCGCCGGCCGTCCGGGCCGTCAGCTCGACGCCGGCCAGCAGGCCGCCGTGGCTCGCCAGGTCATAGCCCACGCTGCTCTCGCCCCACACAAACAAGTCGGCGCGGCCCGCCTGCGCGACGGTAAGCGCCTCGTTCCTTGCTAGCCGCGGTGCAGGCGCATAGCCCGGGCCAGGCTGGACGAGCGCGATCGTCAGCGGACGGGCTGTCGAGGCCGGCGCGGTGAGCGCGAACGCTGACCGGGCCGGCCAGGATCGCCACGACGGCTCCGGCCACACCAACTATGCGGACGACCGCAGACTTCGCGACGAGCGCTATCAGTAGTCCGGTGTTGGCCATGACGAGGGCGAAACTGACGAGCCAGATGCCGCCGAGCGCGGCCAGCGCCAGGATCGCGGGGTGCTGCCACTGGCTAGCGCCGAGTACGGCCCACGGACCGCCGATGCCCTGCCAGGACCGGATCCATTCACCGACGAGCCAGCAGCTCGGCACCACCACGAGCGCGGCGAGAGCGCGCTGGATCGTGACGGGAGGGCGCAGCAGCGACCACGTGGCCAGCCCGGCCGCGGTCCACAGGAACCCGAGGACGATGCAGACGAGGAGCAGGCCGGGCCCCAGGTTGGGCGCGAGCCAGTACATGGTCGTGAGCAGGTAGCCGGTGCCAAACCACCAGGAGCGAACGACGGCCTCGCGCCTGGTCGGCGCGGCGCGAATCAGCGCGAGGCCGGGAACGAGGCCGAACCAGGCAAGAATCTCCAGGTTCGCGGCCGGGAAGGCCAGCGCCAGGAGGGCTCCTGCCAGCAAGAGCCCCATACCGAGCGGGCTGCCGGAGACCGCGCCAGAATGACACGTTCTTATTCTGCTGCCTGGCCGGAGGATTCGGGTGCTCGACCGGGCACCGGCTCAGGGTCGCCCTGCGATGCGCCAGCCAGAGCGGTCGGCGCTGGCCTGCGCCGCCGGTCGCGAATGGCATCTGTCAGCGCCAGAACCAGGGCCGCGAGCGTCGCGAACGTGATCAGTGCCTCCGGCCAGCCGCCGATCTTGTCGGCCAGCGTGATGGTCGTGCGCAGCGGAACCCGCGCCTCGATCTCGGCCTGCCGCCAGGTCCCGGTGCTCGCCCGCAACTGGCCGTCCGGCGCGATGATCGCGCTGACGCCGGTCGTGGAGGCGACCACGACAGCCCGGTCGTGCTCGATGGCCCGGATCCGCGCCATCGCGAGCTGCTGCAGCGTCTCGCCGGTCTGCCCGTCGAGCTCGAAGTCGGCGTCGTTGGTCTGCACGGCCAGCAAGTTGGCCCCGGCCGCTGACGTCGGACGTGACCAGGCCGTCGAATCCGACCTCGTAGCAGATGACGTCGCCGAGCCGGATCTTCCCGACGTGGAACACGACCGCCCGATGGCCAGGGGTGAAGTTGACCGGTACCAGCGAAGGCAGCGACGTCACCTTGTCGAGCAGGCCGCGCAGCGGGATGACCTCGCCGAACGGGACGAGATGGCGCTTGATGTATGTCGCAACCGGGCCACGACCTGGCAGCCATAGCTGACCAGCGTTGCGGACCGGGTCCGCCAGGACGGCGCCGACCAGGACCGGTCGGTTGATGGCGGCGACGGCGCCAGAAATCACGTCATAGATGTACGGGTCGAAGCGCGGATCCTGGTCGGTCGAATTTTCCGGCCAGATGACGAGGTCAGGAACCGGTGCGCGACCGGCGGCGACTAGGGCCGCGAGCCGGTTCGTCGCCGCCGCGTGGTTCTCCGTCACCGTGGTCGCTCGCAGCAGGCTGGGCAGGTCCCGCGCGTGCGGCACGTCACCCTGGATGGCCGCCACGACTGTAGTCGGCTGACCAGCCGCGGCGCCGTCGACCGGGAGGGCGGCGCCGGACACCACGATGGCCACCATCGCGGCCAGCGCGATCGCCGGCCAGCCACGGGTGCCGACTCTCGACCGGCTGCGAGGTGGTGACGCCGCCGCGCGTCGGCGCGAGCACGACCCACGCCAGGCACGCGGCGACCAGGGCGATGAGGAAGGTCAGAACCGGCGGCCCCACGATGGCGACCCAGCGAGCCGTCGGCGCGCTCGCCTGGCTCATTACCAGGCGTCCCCACGGGAAACCCCAGGGCCACCGGTCCCGCACGGCTTCGGCCGCCACCCACCAGCCCGCGACGGCAAGCGGCCAGGCGCGCAGGCGTAGTAGCAGCCACTGCCCGACGGTGAGCACGCCGAAGACCACGGACTCCGCGACGGCCAGGGCGGTCCAGACGTACCAGGCCACGTTGCCGAGCCAGGCCAGCAGCGGGAAGAAGAAGGCGAGCCCAAAGACGAGGCCGGCGACGAGGGCCGTCCTAGCGCGCTGGTGCCACAGCGCGATGACCAGCATCGCCGGCCCGACGGCGGCGAGGGGCCAGATGCCTACCGGCGGGAAAGCAGCGGCCAGGGCTAGCCCGCCTGCTACCGCCGTCAGCAGGGCGAGCGGAGCCTGCATCAGACGTCCCGGCGCTTGGCGCGCCGGGAACGCCGCCGCCGGGGCGGCCGATGCGCCGCTCGCAAGCCGCAACAGGTGCCTCCGCTGGCTCCATCGAAGTACTGGTTCTAGCGAGCGTAGCCGGACACGCGACGTCGCCGCCGGGACCGGCCAGCCGGACTCGATGAGGGCCGTTGCACCCTATGGCCCATTCCGTGCAAATAGCAGATTGCAATATGGTCACTCGTGAGATTGCAGCTATGCACCGTGATAGCGTCGTCACCGTCCGTGCGGAAACGTACGTAGTTGATCGACGAAGTGGGATGTGGGTCGGCTGATGGTCAAGATCCGTTATTCGGAACTGCCAGCCGGCTTACATGTGGCGGCGGCCGCCGACCGTGATTGCACCGTCGTCTATCTCCAGCCAGGCCTGACGTCAGCGCAGCGCCGTGCAGCGCTCATCCGGGTCCGTAGCAGCGCCCGCATAGGTCAGGGGCCAACGCTGCCACGCCCGGCCATGGCCCGGGCGATCGCCGCAGATCGGGTCCGCACGAATGCGCGCATCGGCGCGGCCGCGGCGCGCCGGCATCCGATGTTGTTCCTGCCTCCAGTGATCATCCTGCTGGTCAGCGCCGTCGCGTTCGTGTTCATGTCGATTCAGCCGCTGACGCTTTCGACCCGAGGCAACGTCGCCCCTGGCCTCGTCCCGGCATTCCGCATCAGCGACCCGCCCGTCGTGAGCCCCTCTAGTCACGCGTCCGGCAGCCCTGGGCACCACCTCCGACATGCCGCCGCGGCGTCGCCGCTCACGCACCCGAGGGGCCTGCAGCCGGCGCTTCCGGCAGCCTGCGCGGCGCTGCGGGCACCCTCGAGCCGATGGTCGTGGCCGACGCCCCCGTCCCGCTCGAGCTCGCTGCTGACGACGCGGTGCCAGCGGCGCTGGCAGCGCTGGTCACGGACTCATCGGCGCTGAGCCTTCGGGCGCGCAACTCTGGTTGGTCGGCGCCGACGGCTAGGATCTCCCGCAATTGCGTTCAAGACTGGCCGGCTGGCCTGCGACATCCTGAGCGTGACGACGTCCCGGTGCGCGGGATCGGAGTGAGGGAGCATAGGTGAGCCGGCGGGGCTGGTTGCTGTTCGCGGTGATGAGCGTGATCTGGGGTATCCCGTATCTGCTGATCAAGGTCGCCGATGGTGGCGTCGCGCCGCCTGTCCTCGTGCTGGCCAGGGTGACGATCGGCGCCGCGCTCCTGGTGCCGATCGCGATCCGCAGGCGCGAGCTAGCAGTCCTCGTGCCGTACTGGCGCTGGCTTGCGCTCTTTGCTCTCGTCGAGATCATTACGCCGTGGTTCCTGCTGTCCGAGGCAGAGACCAGGCTGTCGAGTTCGCTCAGCGGGCTGCTGATCGCGTCCGTGCCAATACTGGTCGCGGTCTTCTCCCGGCTGACCGGCGGCCAGGACCGGCTGACGGCCGTTCGGTGGGCGGGCCTGCTCATCGGCCTCGCCGGGGTGGCGCTGCTCGTAGCTGGCGGTGGGACGCACGGCGACGCCGGGTCCATCATCGAGGTGCTGCTGGTGGCGGTCTGCTACGCGATAGGCCCCCTCATCGTCGCCCGGAAACTGAGCGAACTGCCGTCACTCGGCATGACCGCGGCCTGTCTGGCATTCGCGGCCATCGTCTACGCCCCGCTCGCGGCCGCGACGTGGCCCACCACGGTGCCACGGGCCAGCGTGCTGGCGGCACTGGCCAGTCTCGGCGTCGTCTGCACAGCCATCGCATTCCTCTGCTTCTTCGCCTTGATCGCAGCGGCGGGCCCGGCGCGAGCATCCGTCATCACGTACGTCAACCCCGCGGTCGCCGTCGCGCTCGGCATCGGGATCCTCGGCGAGCGCTTGACGGTCGCGATGGCCGTAGCGTTTGTCCTCATACTCGGCGGTTCGGTACTGGCGACCAGGACTAGTCGCGCGGTCGAGCCTATCCCCGTCGCGCTCGCCGACTCTGCCGAAGCGGCGGCGGCCAGCTATCCCGCGGCACGCCACGGGCCGCCCGACTAGACTTCCGCGGGTGATCGACCTCAAGGCTGCCCGGAAAGATCCGGAGACCTTCCGCGCCGCGCTGGCCAGACGCGCGGCCGCGGACGACTTTGACGCCCTGCTGGCCGCCGACGCGCGCTGGCGGTCGCTGACGGCGCGAGCGGAGGCCCTGCGCGCCGCGCAGAAGAGTTCGTCGAAGGGCAAGCCAACGGCCGAGCAGATCGACAAGCTCCGCGCGCTGCGCGAGGAGCTGGATGAAGCGCAGGCGGAGCTTGACGAGGCGACATCGGCACGCGATCGGCTGCTAGCGAGCATTCCCAACCTGCCCGACCCGACAGCCGCCGACGGGATGGACGAGGAAGACGCGGAGGTCGTCCGGACCTGGGGCGAGAAGCCCAAGTTCGGCTTCGAACTGCGGGACACCACCGAGATTGCCTCGCCGCGCGGCTGGATCGACATGGCTCGGGGAGCTCGCCTGTCCGGCGCCAGGTTTGCGTACCGCGTCGGCGACGTGGCGATGGCGGAGATGGCGCTGTACCGCTACGTCATCGACAAGCTCACCGGCCGTGGTTTCCTGCTTGTCCTGCCGCCGATCCTGGCGAACGAACGGGCCATGTACGGCACCGGCTTCCTGCCCACCGAGGCGTCGAACCTCTACCATCTCGAGCACGACGACCTGTACCTGACCGGGACGTCGGAGGTGGCGCTGGCCGGCCTCCACGCCGACGAGCGGCTCGAGGAAACGGACCTGCCCGCGATGTACACGGCGTTCACCACGAACTTCAGGCGCGAGGCGGGTGCGGCGGGCAAGGACACCAGGGGCATGTTCCGTGTCCACCAGTTCGACAAGGTCGAGATGTTCGTCTACACGACGCCCGAGAAGTCGCGCGAGACCCACGATCTGCTGCTTTCTTACGAGGAAGAGATCGCCCAGGAGCTCGGGCTGCCGTACCGGGTGATGAACATCGCCGTCGGGGACCTTGGCGCGCCGGCGGCGAAGAAGTACGACATCGAAGCCTGGTTCCCCGTGCAGCAGCGGTACCGGGAGATCACGTCGTGCTCGAACACCACGGACTATCAGGCGCGGCGGCTCAACATCCGGTTCCGTCGAGACGGCGACCTCGAGTACGTGCACACGTTGAACGGCACCGGCGCGACCGCCAGGGCCTTGCTGTCGATCATGGAGAATTTCCAGGACGAGCGCGGCACCGTGGCCATCCCCGAGGTGCTTCAGCGGTTCGGCGCGCCGCCGACGATCGGCACGCCCCCCGCTAGCTCGTAATGGCCAGCCTCGACGGCTAGGACGCCGTGACGCCGTCGGCGGGAGTGCTAGCCGACAGACTGGCCAGCAGCGCCGCACCGTCCGGCACGCCGAGTCCGGTGCACGCGTCCCAGCCCGGCCCCGCCGAGTAGGCGCCGTTATTCCCGCTGGTGATGTCGCGCAGTCCGGTCGTCGGCTGGCCGGGCCGGACGCCGGCGTAGAGCTCTTGCTGAATCAGCCCGAACGACTTGCCGAGCGACTGCGCGAACCGCGCGACGAGCGCGGCCCACAACGGCGCGACGGCGCTGGTGCCGCCGATCACGGTCTGCTGGCCGTCGATCAGGACCTGGTAGCCCGTCGCCGGGTCGGCATTTCCGGCCACGTCGGGCACGCCGCGGCCCGGCGCGCCAGCCGGGTTCGTCGGGACGCCAACGGTGGCCTGCCAAGCCGGCAGCGCGAACGAAGTGCTGACCCCGCCGCCCGTCGCGCCGCCGCCCGCGCCGTCGTTCCACACTGTCTCGGAGCTGATCGCGCCCGTTGCCGGATCGCCGTGCAGACTCGTACCCCCGCAGGCGAGCGCGTGCGGACTGGACGCCGGGAAATCGGCGTGCGGCTGGCCATCGGTGACGCCATCGCCGCTACCGTTATCGCCGGCCGCAGCGGTGATCGTCACACCGAGCGCGACGCCGTCAGCGATCGCCTGATCCAGCGCCGTCATGGACTGTCCCGTCCAGGAGTTTTCTGGCCCACCCCAGCTGATGCTCACCGCGACCGGTGTTGGCAGGGCGTGCACGGCGGTGGTGACGGCGTCGATGAACCCTTGATCGGTGTTCGGCGCGAAGTAGACAAGCTGCGCCGCGCCGGGCGCGACGGCGCCGACCACCTCGATGTCCAGGAGTACCTCGCCGTCGGCGCCCTGCGGGTCCTGGCCCGGCACGTTGCTGCCGCCGTCGACGCCGATCGCGGTGACCGACGGCGTCGTGATGCCGAGACTGCCGAAGTAGCTGTCCAGGTCGCTCGCGGCGAACCCGCCGCCCAGTTCGATGATCGCGACGGTGTGCCCAGTCCCGTCGGTGCCCGCCGGGAAGTTGTACAAGCTAGCGACTTGTGGCGGCGTGTACGACACTGGCGGCGCCGCGACGGCGAACCGGATGTGCGGGGTGGCCTGCGGCCGGTTGTCCAGACCGAGGACGGCGATCACGATGCCATCGAGCTGTGCTGGTATCTGAAGACCGCCGGTGCGGTATCGATGCGTAACGGGGGAGCCAGTCGGATCGGCGGTAGTCACGAGGCTGAGGTCAGCACCGAACGCGCTGGCCAACGCCCCCACCGGGCCGGCCACGGTCATTCGGCGCGCGCCCGCGTCCTGCGACGTGACACCGATCGCCGGGTCGATGGCCCTCAGCACGCTTGCGACCAGCTCGAGGTCGGCGGGCACGCCGCCGTAACGCTGCCGCAACGCGGGCTGCGAGAGGCGAACCGGCGATCCATCGGCCGTTCGCGGCAGCGCCGCCGCCCGCCGGGTGATGATGGTCAGCTGCACGCGCTCGGCTGGGTCCACGGGTCCGGCCGCGACAGCCTCCGGCAGTTCAGAGCGCTCGCTTCCGGCGAGGGGGACTAAGGACGGGGTCGTCATGGTCGGCCTTTCTCCAGCACGCGCGGGACGGTCCCGACCCATTGTGGCGCAAGGTCGGCCGCCAGCGGCTTAGCCCAAGCCTGACCATTACGTTGACAAGTCGGGAAGCTTCATCGTGCGTAGACCGCGTTCTGCGGGGAAGAGCAGGTGGTGCTCAGCGGTCCAGCCCCAGCGCTGGCCCGCCTGTTCTTGTCCGGAAGGGACTCGACGTTGACGAACGGCTCTGGCGCGACGATAGTCACCGCGCGAAGCGTTACGGCACCGAATCTCGGCGACAAGCGTGCTGCGGCTATCGGGATTGGCCTAAGTCACGCGCACAACCTCAGCGCGAAAGCGAAGGCTGCTGGCGTTGACCATTCAGGCGACGGCCTCACCAACGCCGTCATATGCATCGCGGTGATGCTGGCCTGTGTCATCGCCTATCTTTTGCTCGCGCGTGCGTTCATGGCTTGAGCTCACCAGGTGCCGTAGTGCACCAGCTCGGACAGTGGCCTGCGCCGACTCGACAGATCGCGCCGCTGCTCCTCCGCGTCGTGCCCGATTGCGATGGCGCCGATCGGCTCAAAGTCGGCCGGGACGCCGAACCGGTCTCGGAAGGCGCCGACAGCTTCCGGCACGATGCCGAAGTACACGGCGCCGAGGCCCTCGTCGACAGCGGTTTGCAAGATTAGCAGCGCCGCCATGCCGGTATCGATGTGCCAGAACGGTACCGGCCATCTCGCCTCGTCCCGGTCGGTCCAGCCCTTGTCAGGTAGTGCATAGCGATCCAGGTAGATGCGCTTGCAGGACAGCGGCACGATAATCAGCGGCGCATTCTCGGCCGTCTGGCTGTCCGGTTCGCCGGTGACTTTCCAGAACTCGGCCAGGTCCAGGCCGGTCAAGACCAGAAACGCCTGCCCCTGAGAAAAGCCAGCCGACGGGCCTTTGACGGCGTTCGCCAGAATTCGGTCAAGGCTCTGCTGAGTGACCTGCTCGCCGGTGAATCGCCGCACCATCCGGCGCCGCTGGACCACTTCTTGGAATTCCATGCCCAGCGAGCCTAGAGGTGCGCCAGCCGGCCGGTGAACCCGGCACCGTCAGCCGAGCTCCCTGACCTCGTCAGGGCGCGAGCTGGGAGCAAGACGCGACCCCCAGCGCTCTTCGATGTGCCCGAATCGCCAGATCAGGACCGCAGTGATCCAGGTCACGAGGAAAAGGCCGACGATGGCGAACCCGGCCGCGTTGATGTTGAAGTCGCGCATGAAGCCCCAGAAGCCGCCGGCTCCGTGGAGGCTCTTAACCTCATTAGAGATGAGCCCGAGGGTCTCGATACCGGCGACCAGGAAGCAGATGCCGACCGACAGGCCGGTGATCGCGAGGTTGTAGTAGACCTTGCGGACCGGATTGAAGAACGCCCACCCGTAGGCCAGGTTCATGAAGATGCAGTCGGTCGTGTCCATCAACGCCATGCCGGCCGTGAACAAGACGGGCAGGCAGCAGATCGCGTACCACGGGATGTGCTGCAAGGCCAGGAACGCGGTCGTCCCGAGCAGTAGCACCTCGGTCGTCGTGTCGAAGCCCAGGCCGAACAGGAACCCGACCGGGTAGAGCTGCCACTCCTTGTTGATCGCACGCATCCATCGGCCGAAGAACCGGTAGAAGAATCCCCGGTTATCGAGCTGCCGCTCGAGCTCGGCTTCGTCGTACTCGCCCCTGCGCATGGCGCGGAACACCTTCACGATGCCCGACAAGATCACCAGGTTCAGGCCGCCGATGAGGAACAGGAACCCAGCCGAGACAAGCGTGCCGAAGACGGTGCCGAACTCCTTGAAGCCCGAGTTGCCGTGCACGACCTGGCCGAAGACAAACTTCTCGGCGACCACGATGGCGACACCCATGGCGACGACCACGGAAGAATGACCGAGCGAGAAGAAGTAGCCAAAGCAGAACGGCCGGGGTCGGCCCGTGCCCTGCCGCTCCTGCATCTCCTTGCGGGTCGTGTTGTCGATGACCGCGATGTGATCGGCGTCAAACGCGTGCCGCAGGCCGAGCGTGTAGGCCAGGACGCTGACGCCAATCCCGAGGCCCCGGTAGTGCGCGGGCACCACGAATCCGAGAAAAATGCCGAAGCCAAGCACGTGCAGCCCGAGTATCGAGCCGTACATCAGCGAGACCCGACGGCGCTCGGCTGGAGTCATGGCCGCGAACGACTGGCGCACCATCGCCGCGAGCCGAACTTTCGGCGCCGTGCGCACGGCTGACATCCGGCTACTCCTCACTTCGCGGACGGTAACCTAAGCTGCACATTAGTTGCAAGTACATCACAGCCGCAGTTAGGACGCTCGCGCAGGCCGGGCGTCCCCCGCCCGGACCGCTGTGCTGGCCTTATGGTGTCCGAGGCAGTGAAGTAACGGCAGCGGGACGCGGGCCCCAGAGGGAAGGGTTGTGCCATGACCGGGATCGGGCTGCAGATCGAGCCGGACCAGGTAGTCACGGTCGGGGCTGGTCCGCTGATGGCCAGTGACGTCATCGCGGTCGCCCGCGGCGGTGCTCGCATTGAGGTTGCGCCCGACGGGCTGGTGGCGATCCGGCGTGGCCGGGCGATCATCGACGCCCTCGCGAATGACGCGCAGCCGCACTACGGGGTCTCTACGGGGTTCGGCGCGCTGGCGACGCGGCATATCCCGGTGGAACTGCGCGCCCAGCTTCAGGCGAGCCTCATCCGCAGCCACGCGGCGGGCTCGGGCCCGGAAGTCGAGGACGAGGTAGTGCGCGCGCTGATGCTGCTGCGGCTCGCCACGCTGGCGACTGGGCGGACCGGCGTCAGGGCGGAAACTGTGCTGGCGTACGCGGCCATGCTGAACGCGGGGATTACGCCCGTCGTCCATGAGTTCGGCAGCCTTGGCTGCTCGGGCGACCTCGCCCCGCTCGCGCACTGCGCGCTAGCGCTCATGGGCGAAGGCGTCGTTCGCGACGGGAAGGGCGGTCAGCGGCCGGCCGGCGAAGCGCTCGCCGAGGCCGGGCTCCAGCCGGTCCAGCTGCGCGAGAAGGAAGGCCTCGCGCTCATCAACGGCACCGACGGAATGCTCGGCATGCTCGTACTCGCGATTGCCGATCTGCGCAGGCTGCTCAAGGTGGCCGACGTCACGGCCGCGATGAGCGTCGAGGGCCTGCTCGGCAGCGACGCGCCGTTCGCAGCCGATCTCCAGGCGCTGCGCCCCCATCCCGGCCAGGCGACCGCGGCGGCCAACATGCGGGCGCTCGTTGCTGGTAGCGCGATCATGGCCAGCCATCGCGGTCCCGAGTGCACCCGGGTACAGGACGCCTACTCGCTGCGCTGCGCTCCCCAGGTCAACGGCGCGGCACGGGACACGCTCGACCACGCCGACCTGGTGGCGAGCCGAGAGCTGGCGTCGGCGATCGACAATCCGGTGATCACGCTGGATGGCCGCGTCGAGTCCAACGGCAACTTCCACGGGGCGCCGCTCGGCTACGTGCTCGACTTCCTCGCCATCGCGGTGGCGGACGTCGCGAGCATGTCGGAACGCCGAACAGACCGCTTCCTCGACCTGGCCAGGAGCCAGGGACTCAGCGCGTTCCTGGCCAATGACCCCGGGGTTGATTCCGGGCACATGATCGCCCAGTACACGCAGGCGGCGATCGTGTCCGAGCTGAAACGCCTCGCGGTACCGGCCAGCGTCGACTCGATCCCCAGCTCGGCTATGCAGGAAGACCACGTCTCCATGGGCTGGTCGGCGGCGCGCAAGCTGCGCCGCGCGCTCGACGGGCTAACCCGGGTGCTCGCCATCGAGCTGCTGACCGCCGCCCGCGGGATCGAGCTACGGGCGCCGTTGCGGGCCGCCCCGGCCACAGCCGAGGTGATCGCCGGGCTGCGCGCCGGCGTACCCGGACCAGGTCAGGACAGGTTCATGGCGCCGGAGATCGCGCACGCGGTTCAGTACGTCGCTGAGGGCGGCGCGCTGCGGGCGGCCGAGACCATCACCGGCACACTAGGGTAAAGCGGCGGTCAGGTCTTTGCGATCATGACGTCGGTTGCCTTGATGACGACGGTCACCTCGTCGCCGGCCTTGACGTTCAGGTGATCCCGCGACGTGTCGGTGATGGCGGCCGTCAGGTCGCCCGGGTCGATGTGCACGGTGACTTCGGCCATCACGGCGCCCGCCTTGATCGTCGTCACCGTGCCGCGTAGCTGATTGCGCGCGCTCAGCTCCATTGCTCTGCGCTCCCGTCGGTCGGTCTGGATCACCCGGCCCAGGTGGTCTTACCCGGTTGCGGCGCGCAGTAATGGTGGCATTGCCCAAGGTTGACGGCAGCGTGTGTCCATGCTGACCTCGGCCGTTCGTCGCACGTTATGAGGCATCGATACGGAAACCGGGTGGCGGGCCGAGGCAGGATGGAGAAGCATTGCCGGCGGGCTGAGCAGGCCCTGGACTTCGGCCCAGTCGGAAAGGAGTCGTTGTGAGCGGCGTACGTGTACTGGTGGGCACCCGCAAGGGCGCTTTCGTCCTGACCGCCGACGGCAGCCGGAAGAGCTGGGACATCTCCGGACCGCACTTCTCCGGCTGGGAGATCTACCACGTCAAGGGGTCGCCCGGCCGATCCGAACCGGCTGTACGCCTCCCAGTGCAGCGGGTGGTCCGGTCAGGTCATCCAGCGGTCCGACGACGGCGGCACGAGCTGGCGGCCGGTCGGCAACCAGTTCAGCTACGACGGCGTCCCAGGGACGCACCAGTGGTACGACGGCACGCCGCACCCGTGGGAGTTCGAGCGGGTCTGGCACCTGGAGCCAGCGCTAGACGATCCTGACACCGTGTACGCAGGAGTGGAAGACGCCGGCCTGTTCAAGTCGACCGACGGAGGTGACAGCTGGCAGGAGCTGCCGGGCCTGCGTGGCCACGGCTCAGGCTCGTCCTGGCAGCCAGGCGCCGGCGGGATGTGCCTGCACACGATCATCCTGGACCCGACTCGGCAGAGCCGCATGTTCGCGGCGATCTCGGCGGCCGGGGCGTTCCGCTCCGACGACGCGGGCCAGACGTGGCGGCCCATCAACCGTGGCCTGATGTCGGAGGGCATTCCCGATCCCGACGCCGAGGTCGGCCACTGTGTTCACCGCATCGCGATGCACCCGTCCAAGCCGGATGTGTTGTTCATGCAGAAGCACTGGGATGTCATGCGCAGCGACGACGCCGGCGAGTCGTGGCGGGAGATCAGCGGCAACCTGCCGACAGACTTCGGTTTTCCGATCGACGTGCATGCGCACGAGCCCGAGACGATCTACGTGGTCCCGATCACGAGCGACGCGCTGCACTACCCACCCGACGGCAAGCTGCGCGTCTACCGCAGCCGCACAGGCGGGAACGAATGGGAACCGCTGACCAGCGGCCTGCCGCAAGACCACTGCTACGTCAACGTCTACCGCGACGCCATGGCCGTCGACTCGCTGGAGGAGTGCGGCGTCTACTTCGGCACGACTGGCGGCCAGGTGTACGGATCGGCCGACGCCGGCGACACGTGGGCACCCATCGTCCGCGATCTACCCGCCGTGCTCTCGGTCGAGGTGCAGACCCTGTCATGAGAATGGCGCTGTCATGATCCGGGTCGTCCTGCCATCGCACCTGCGCAGGCTCGCCAGCATCGACGGCGAAGTCCGGCTTGACGTCACTGGCCTGATCACCCAGGCGTCGGTCCTCGACGCGCTCGAAGCCAGGTATCCGATGCTCCGCGGCACCATCCGGGATCACGCGAGCGGTCGACGGCGGGCTTTCATCAGGTTCTTCGCGTGCGAGGAGGATCTGTCACACGAGCAGCCTGACGCTCCCCTGCCCGACGAGGTGGCAAGCGGCCGCGAGCCGTACCTGATCGTCGGTGCCATGGCCGGCGGCTAGCGGCGGCGGCTAGCGGCCGGCCGCGAGCGCAGCCGCGATGGCCGTCCCGAGTGCCCGCGCGACCGGCGGCGGGAAGGCGTTGCCGACCTGGCGGTAAGCGGCCGTCTTACGGCCGCTGAACTCCCAGGAGTCGGGGAAGCCCTGCAGCCTGGCAACCATGCGCACGGTGAGCTTCGGCGGCTGGTCGGCCGGGAAGTGCGGGCCCGGCGGCTCGGCCGCGATACCGAGGCCGTCGACCCCGAGCGCACGCCATGCAGCGCGCGCTCTCGTCGGGCCGAGATCCGGCCCGCCGTGTTTCTTGCTGCCGCCGACGATCGTGGGCGCGATCTGGTCAGCCCGCGCAGCCCAGTCGGCGGCGCCTGCCCAGCCCGCCGACCCCATCAGGTCGGCCAGAGTCTGCCCGACGGTCGGCGGCGGTGCGGGTGATGGCCGCGGCCACTGGAACGCGACCGTCCACGGTTGTGCGATGGCGACCAGCACGAACCGTGGCCGTAGCTGCGGCACGCCGTGCTCGCTCGCGTTAATCAGCTGCCACCAGGGGCGGTATCCGAGGCTCGCGAGCTGCCCGAGGATGTGAGCGCGATAGGCGGCAAATGTCCCCGTTCCCAGCCCTCGAACGTTTTCGAGCAGAAGGGCGCGCGGCTTGATCTCCCGCACCAGCCGGAGGGCTTCGGGGAAGAGGTCGCGCTCGTCGTCGCGGCCTAGCTGCCTGCCCGCAACCGAGAAGGGCGGGCACGGCACGCCGCCCGCGAGCAGGTCGATCCCGGTGAACGCGTGACCGTCGAGGTTTGCGACGTCATCCTCGATGATCTTCCAGTGATCGCCCCGATTGCGGCGCAGCGTCTCGCAGGCGTCCGCGTCGATCTCTACCGCGGCGGCGTGGGTGAAGCCGGCCTGCTCTAGGCCGAGCGCCTGGCCGCCCGCGCCCGCGCAGATCTCCACGACCGTCAGCTCACGCACGCGCCCTCCTCCGCCGCTTTCCTGGCTGATTCTGCTCGGGCGCGAAGCTCGCGCGGGTTTCCCACGCCGCCCGGCGGCCCGAGCATGGATCAGCCGTCCCAGCGAACGTGCAGCGATGGCGGCTTGCGAAACACCAGCCCGCGCGGTTCGGTCGGCTGCCCGGGATCGAGCCGAAGGCCGGGCAGGGTGTCGAGGAGCGCCGCCAGTGCCGCGTTCGCTTCCTGCCGGGCGAGCTGGGCGCCGATGCAAAAGTGCGGGCCGATCGCGAACGCCAGATGCTGCCGGCCGTTCGGGCGGTGCAGGTCGAAGCGGTCCGGGTCGGCGAACACGCTCGGATCACGGTTGGCGCCCGCGAGCGAGACCGTCACGAGGTCGCCGCGCCGCACCGCGGCGTCACGCAGACTGACGTCCGCCGTCGCATACCTGTCGACGACGGCCGCTGCCGGTTCCAGCCGCAGGGCTTCCTCGACGGCGGCTGCCGCCAGTGTCCGGTCGGCGCGGACGCGCTCGACCGCGGCCTCCTCGCGCAGCACGTACCAGACGGCGTTGCAGATCATGCCCTCGGTGGTCTCGATTCCGCCGAAGAGCAGAACGGCAGCATTGGACACGATCTCGGTCCACCGTGAGGTCACTGGCCGCGGTGGTGAGTACCGATTGCTCGTCACGACGGCTAAGCGCCGTCTCCACGCACGCGCTCAGCTCGGCGAAGGCGGCTGCGGCCGGTGGCGGCACCGCCGTGCCGGTGCGCACGCCGACCTCCGCCAGCGAGGACACGCCGGCCACGATCGCGTCGTACCACTGGAGAAGCTGGCTGGGCGCGACATCGAGGCCGAGCATCTCCGCCATGACCGCCACGGCGAGCT
Organism: uncultured Actinomycetota bacterium; assembly: GCA_963730085.1. Classification (GTDB taxonomy): domain Bacteria; phylum Actinomycetota; class Actinomycetes; order Streptosporangiales; family Streptosporangiaceae; genus JAJYUU01. Next base: position 68,505 of record CAVSQI010000003.1, read on the forward strand.
GACCGGCGAGGCCGCGCCGCAATTCGGCGGCGCCGCCCAGCGCTGCGACGTCGGCGACGAGCCTGGCTGCGTGAGCCGACGCCGCGTCGGCGAGTCGGGCTCGCGTGGACGCCGTCCGTAGCGCCCTGGCAAACGGATCACGGTGACGCCGGTGCGGCTCGCCATCCAGGGACAGCATGCTCGGACCGACGACGCGAGCAGTGGTGAACCGCGGATCATCGACGGTGAACGTGCGGCCGTCCCGCAGCACGGCGTCGGCCACGTCAGCCCGCGTGATCAGCCAGCCCCCGAGCGCGGGGAGCCACGAGACGGGCTCGGACTCACGGAGCCGGCGGAGCACGGGATGCGGGTTCCCGGATAGCTCGGCGACGGTCACCGCAGCGCCGAGCGGGAACGACGCTCGCCGCGATTCGACGTCGGCCTCGGGCACTCTGCCGACGCTAACACCTGGACCGGCGAGCACCGAACTCGCGCGAGCCGCCCACGATCGCCAGGGCAGGTCCGGTCAGGCCGAGAAGCCCGCGCCGGCCGTGGTGACCGGCACGTTTCGCGCAGACCTCGTGATCGCGCCGGCGCCAGCGATCCTGGCCGCGATGACGACCGGGATGATCGTCAGGGCGATGACGAACGTCACCACCACGTTGACCTCCGGCAGCTGCTGGCCCAGCCGGATCGCGCCGAAGATCCACAGTGGGAGCGTATTCTGCGCGCCGGCCGTGAACACGGTGACGATGACCTCGTCGAACGACAGGGCGAACGCCAGCAGAGCGCCAGAGACCAGCGCGGTCGCGAGCATCGGCAGCGTGACCAGCCGCAGGGTCTGCCAGCCGCGGGCGCCGAGATCCATCGACGCCTCGCCCAGCGACCCGCTCATGCGGCGCAGTCGGGCGATCACGTTGTTGAACACAACGACGATGCAGAACGTGGTGTGGCCGACGACGACGGTCAGGGTGCCGAGCCGGATGCCGGTGAAAGCGAACAGCGAGTTGAGCGCGATGCCCGTGATGATGCCGGGCAGCGCGAGTGGGAGCACCAGCAGCAGCGAGATGGCTTCCCGCCCGAAGAACTTGAACTGGTGGACCGCGTAAGCGACCGCGGAGCCGAGGATCAGCGCCAGGACCATGGCGACGAGCGCGACCCTGGCGGACAGCAGGAACGCGGTGCGGACCTGGGCGTCGTGCCACGCAACATTGAACCAGTGCAGGGTGAAGTTGGAGATGGGCCAGCTCTCGATGTTTGATTTGTTGAACGCGTACAGCACGATGAGCGCGATGGGGATGAACAGGAACGCGAGCACGATCCCCACCCAGATGCGCAGCGCTACGCGCACTCCGCGGGACTCCATCTACACCGCCTCCAGCGCGCCGAGCGCCCGCGCGCACAACAGGTAGATGGCCATGATGACGATGGGCACCATCGCCATCGCCGCGGCGAACGGGACGTTGTTCGCGATGCCGATGTTGGTGTAGATGATGTTGCCCATGAAGTTGGCGCTGGTGCCGCCCACCAGCAGCGGGGTGATGTAGTCGCCGAGCGTGAGCGAGAACGTGAAGATCGATCCGGCGACGATGCCTGGCAGCGCGAGCGGGATTATGACCCGCCGCGCGGTGTGCCAGGTTCTGGCGCCGAGGTCCTGCGAGGCCTCGAGTTGCGAACTCGGGATCCGTTCCAGTGCCGCGTAGACCGGAATGATCATGAACGGCAGCCAGATGTAGGCGAAGACCGTGAACACGGCCCAGTTCGTATAGATCAGGTGCACCTGGCCGAGGCCCACCTTTCCCAGCGTCCAGTCCAGCACGCCACCGCGGGTGAAGATCAGCAGCCACGAGTAGACCTTCGCGAGGTAACTGGCCCACAGCGGCAGCAGGATGGCGACGAACAGGGCCGTCCGGGCGCGGCGCGACGCGATCCGCGCCATGTAGTAGGCGAACGGGAACGCGACTATCGCGTCGACGATCGTGACAGCGGCCGCCATGCCGACGGTACGCAGGATGACGCCCCGGTAGGCCGAGCTGGACAGGATCTGGGTGAAGTTACGTGAGCGTCCAGACCCGCTCGATGTTGGTCGTGAAGGGGTTGATCTGCCAGAACGCCGTGATCAGGAGGACGACGAGCGCGACCAGGTAGGCGAGTATGAACCAGGCGAGCGGCGGCGTGAGCAGGATCGTGGCCCGCGCCCATGGCCGGCGCCAGAGCGCCGACGAGAGCTTGAGGCCGATCCGATCCTGCTCCGCCGCCTGCTCAGTGGTCATTTGACCTGCGTGTTCCACGCCGAGACCCACTCGGAGTACGGCACGCAGTCCGGCTTGCCGTTGTCGCAGTTCGCAATGGGCGTCTTCCAGAGCGCGATCGACTTGAAGTAGCTCGTTGGCGCGTTCGCGTGGTATTCCGCGCACGAGCCGGCCTGGATCTTGTCCATGTACGAGCAGGCAAGCATGTTGTCGGGCGTCTCACCGTAGTTGGTTGCCTGCTCGGCCTGAACCTGCGGCGTGCTGATGTAGCGCATCCACATGTAGGCGCAGTTGATGTCGGGCGCCTTGGCCGCGAGCATCCAGGTGTCGGCCCAGCCGGTGGCTCCTTCGCTCGGGATCGTGTCGCCTATCGCGAACTTGTCGGCCTTGAGCGCGCTCACCTGGTATGGCCAGCCAGCGCCGACGGTGGCGTTTCCGTTCTTGAAGTCGAAGATTTCCTGAGAGGCAAGAGCCCAGTACTTCTCGATCAGCGGCCGCTGGCTGGCCAGCAGGGTCACCGAGGCCTGGAACTGCGGCTGGGTCAGCTCGTACGGATCGGTGATGCCGAGCGACGGCTGGTGCTTCTGCAGGTACAGGGCGGCGTCCGCGATCTGAATCGGGTTATCGGGAACTGTCACCTGGCCCTTGTACTTCGAGTCGTAGATGGTGCTCCAGGAGGTCGGTGCGGTGGGGAACGCCTTCTTGCTGTACATCAGGACGTTCGGACCCCACTGGAGTGATACCCCGTAGTGCACGCCGTTGATGGTGTTGAACGCCGGGGACTTGAACGCGGGGAAGAAGTCTTTCCAGCTCGGGATCAGGTTGATGTTCACCGGCCGCGCATCGCCCGCGTACAGGATCCGCAGGTCGGCGTCACCGGACGAGGACACCATGTCGTACTGGCCGCCGCCGCCGTTCTTCATCAGCGCGACCATCTCGTCGGAGCTGCCGGCGTACTTGGCGTTGACCTGGCAGCCAGTCTGCTGCTGGAACGGCTTCACCCACTGCGGCTGCAGGTAGCCTTCCCACGCGATGAGGTTCAGCTTGCCCTCGCCCTTGCCGATCTTCGTCAGCACGGGCATGTTCGCCGTGGGGACTGTCTGCCCGGCGGTTCCGCCGGATCCGGAGCCGGATCCCCCAGAGGTACCGGTGCCGCCCGAACTACCGCACGCTGCCGTGATCAGTGCGAGGCCAGCCACCGCCAGCCCGGCCGTTAGTCTGCGCGAGCCGAGGCGCGCGCGGCTTGTCATCATGACGATGCCCTCCCCTTGTCCCCTTGAATGGGGCCTGAGTTATCGCTACTGAGGAATCGATGCCGCCTGGTCAGGTCGCCAAGCGATGCGCACTCGCTGCCCCCGGCCGTCATGGCTGTTGACTGGGGCAGTGACGTTTTGGCGGGCGACGACGAGCTCGCCGCCGCCGTCGAGACCGACCACATAGCGGGTCAGTACGCCGGCGTAGCTGACCTCCGTGATGACGCCAGCTTCGACGTGGCTGCCGTCCGGTGCCTCGCTGCCGTCCTCGAGCAGCACGATCTTCTCCGGCCGAACGGTGATGAGGGCGCCGTCGCGCTCGATGATGTTCGAGACGCCGATGAAGCCCGCCACGAACGACGTCTGCGGCCGTTCGTACACCTCGATCGGCTCGCCCACCTGCTCGATCCGGCCGTTGTTGAGGACGGCGACGCGGTCACTCATCGTCAGGGCTTCTTCCTGGTCGTGAGTGACGTAGATGAACGTGATACCGACCTCGCGCTGGACCCGCAGTAGTTCCAGCTGCATCTCCTGGCGGAGCTTGAGGTCGAGCGCACCGAGCGGCTCGTCGAGCAGCAGGACCTCGGGCTCGTTGACGATGGCCCGCGCCAGCGCCACGCGCTGGCGCTGACCGCCTGATAGCTGGGCGGGCTTCCGTTCGCCAAGACCGGTCAGGCGGACCATGTCGAGTGCCCGGCTGGTCCGCTCACGGCGGGCCGCCTTATCCACGTGTCGCACCCGCAGGCCGTACTCGATGTTCTCAAGAACCGTCATGTGCGGGAAGAGCGCGTAGTCCTGGAACACGGTGTTGACGTCGCGCGCGTAGGGTGGCGTCCGCGTGACGTCGCGGCCGCCCAGCTCGATCCGGCCGGCGTCGGGACGCTCGAAGCCCGCGATGAGCCGTAGCAGGCTCGTCTTCCCTGACCCGGACGGTCCAAGGAGAGTGAAGAACTCGCCTTCGCGGACAGTCAGTTCGACGTCATCCACCGCTACTACGTCGCCATAGTTCTTGCGGAGACCAACGACGTAGACAGCCGGCCGCGCAGAAACCTCGGAGGTGGCCTGAGCGGACTGGATGGGGGCTGGGTCGGCGATCATTTCGGCTCGTTGTATCACGGTGCCGCACAACGCCGCAATGCTCGTTTATCGCCCTGTGATGTGGAGTCAGGCACAAATCTCGCACCAGCTTGCCGGCGCCGAGTGAGCAGGCTGTCGCCCTGTGCCCGCCTTCGCCGCCCCTCGCGCGGGACCGTCGGTCGGCAATCGGGGGGAAGCGTAGATTTGGGCTGCGTCACCGTGCGGATTCGGTAGCTGCGCCGCGCGGATTCCTGGGCGTCCTGGGTGGGGGGAGATCGGCATGACTGAGATCGGCATCGCGCCTGCTATCGCTGGCTTCCACCACTTCGCGGCGACCGTCTCGGATATCGAGGCGAGCGCGGACTGGTACGAACGCGTCTTCGGGATGGGCCGGCTATCGATGACGTTTCCGCATCATGGCGCGGAGGCGGCCGGCTACGCAGTGCTGCTGATCGAACCGCGGTCTGGCATCGCCATCGGGCTACATCATCACGACGAGAACGAAGGCGAGCCGTTCCGGGAGTACCGGACTGGGCTTGACCACATGGCGATTGCGGTTCCCAGCCACGCCGAGCTCGACGCGTGGGTGAGCTGGCTCGACGCGCTCGGCGTCGAGAACTCTGGCGTAGTCGACGTCACGGTGCCCATGCCGTACTCCGTTGTCGTGCTCCGCGATCCCGACAACATTCAGCTCGAGCTCTTCTGCATAGACCGCTAGTCAGGCGCGGCGCGGCTACTGCCCGAGCAGCCACCGGTCTGGCGCGACGAGCTGGCTTGCTGCTGCTGGTCCCCACGAGCCGGGCTTGTACGAAGCGACATTAGGCGGGTTAGTCAGCAGTGGGCCTGCTACCTGCCACACGGCGGCCAGTCCGTCCGGCCGGGTGAACAGCGAGCGATCCCCGATCAGGACGTCGTGAATAAGGCGGACATATGCAGGCAGGGGATCCGCACCGGCCAGCTTGGCGAGCAAGATATCCGCCTTGGCGACCCCGAGGCGCAGGCCGGGACCAGGCTGCTTGGCAACCACTGTGAACCCGATCTCGCCATCGCCCGCGAGCGAGAAGGACAGTACGTTCGTGTCCGACGGCAGCTGGCCGGCCAGCGGGCCGTTGACCGGCTTGCGCATGATGAGGCTCACGTGCTGCTTGGTCGCGGCCAGCCGCTTGCCCGTCCGCAGGTAAAACGGCACGTCCCGCCACCGGGCGTTGTCAATCCACAGCCGGGCGGCGACGAACGTGTTCTGCTGGGAGTTCGCCGCGACGCCGGGGACATCGCGGTAGCCGGCGAACTGCCCCAGCACGACCTCGGCTGGGTCAATCGTCCGGAACTTCTTGATGACCTCCTCGCGGGCCGGCTGCAAGTCGTCGGCACCGAGGCTGGCCGGGGGCTCCATGGCGACTTCGGCTGCCAGCTGGAACAGGTGGGTGATGACCATGTCCAGGACTGCGCCGGTCGCGTCGTAGAACACGGCACGATCGGTGATCCCCAGCTTCTCCGGCACGTCGATCTGGACTGACTCGACGTGGTCGCGGTTCCAGATCCCACTGAACAAGCCGTTGGCGAATCTCAGCACGTGCAGGTCCTGGGTAGCTTCCTTACCGAGGAAGTGATCGATCCGGTAGACCTGTTGCTCCGCCAGCACAGCGTGGACAGCGCGATCGAGAGCCTCGAACGCCTCCGGCGAGGTGCCGAACGGCTTCTCGTACACCACGCGCGCGCCCTGGGCGAGGTTGTACTGGCCGAGTGCCTCGGTCAGCCCCTCGAACGCGACCGGCGGGACGGCGAGGTAGTGCACGAGCTGCGGATCGCCGCCCACGTTCGTCCTGGCCTCGGCTAGGACGTCGAGCATGCTGCCGGGGCTGTCGGTGCTGAAGCCGCCGCCCGCGAACAACAGCCGCTCGGAGAAGGACTGCCAGGCCGCACCCGCTGGCTTAGGCCCGAACTCCGTCAGCGCGTCGCGTACGTGCGTGCGGAACTCGTCGTGCGCGAGGTGGCCGCGGCCGTTGCCCACGAGGACCCAGCGCTCCGGCAAGAGGCGCTCCAGGGCCAGGCGGTAGAACGCCGGAAGCACGAGCCGCTTCGACAGGTCGCCAGTGGCGCCGAACAGCACGAACACTGTCGGGCCGATGTCTGAGCCACGCTCGCCTCTGCGCTTCGACGTCGCCATGAGACCTAACGTAACCGGCCCGGTCGCTGCGGTCAGCGATAGCCCGGCCGGTGATGGCCTATTACGCCAATCGGCTTATGAAGCGGCGCGCACCACACTTCCGAGCAACGCGGAACGGCACAGATCACTCGCACGTGACCACCGCGGGCAGCCTGGGCGGCAGCGCATTCGCATGGATCCCAGCTAATGGTCACTGTGCCGGGCCGCCACGGATGGTGCAGTCGGCACTGGAGCGGTATGCACTGCCAGATCGCCTGCTGTCCCAGGGCCATGCCAATATTCAAACATGTGATCGAGCCGTGGAGAAGCTCGGACCGTGGTCATATCGAAGAGGTCTCGAACTGGCTGAGGTCACGGTCATGGTCCGTGCCTCGCTCAGCCTGGTCCGGCCTGTTACGGGGCGTGCGTCGGCGCGATCTGAACGGGCGCGGTGCACGCGGCGACCCGCGCAGCCGGAGGCAGAAGCCGACTAGCCCAACGGCGAATGCCAGCCACGGCACGACGACGAACCACACGTTTACTGACAATTCCATCACCTCCTTCCGGGCCAACGAACACCACAGTTCACCCGCTGGCGATGCGTTGCCAGTGCTGTAGATGTGGCGGCTGTGTGAAGATTCAGTCGACGCTGATCCCGCGCATTCCGCGGCTTCGTTCACTACCCGTGCGAAACCCGCCGATATAGCAGCGCCGACTCCGGGCCTGGCGTTCAGCGGGTCCCGCTGCGTCGTAACTCGACCGCGGCCTTGACGCGTCCCGGCGGCGATGCTATTAAGCGTCTAATGGTCCAACATTTATCGCATAAGAAGCTCCTGAATCAGGTTCGGCTTGGGGAGCAGGTGGCCATGGTCCTCTTAGGGCGGATCCGGCTGGGTGAATACCTGCCCGGTCGCCGACTCCCGAGCGAGCGCGAACTGGGCGAGCAGCTCGGAGTTAGCCGGACGGCTGTCCGAGAGGGCCTGCGCTGGCTCGAGTACCAGAAATACGTCGAAGTCCGGCGGGGCAAGCATGGCGGTGCCGTCGTGTTGCGCACGCCGCTCGAACTGGCCCTGGAGCGCATCGGCGGACACGTGGCTGACTTCGTTCAGCTACTCGAGTACCGGCTTCTCATCGAGCCCATGGCGGCTGAGCTGGCGGCCGCCCGGATTACGGCCAGCGAGCTCGAACGTCTTCGGGCGCTGCACCAGCGTCATCTGAAGGATCCGGGGCTCAGCCGCGCCGGAGGCGCGCGCTCTGGACTTCCAGATCCACCAGCTGATCGCAGACGCCTCGGGCAACGACTACGTCGCTGCGGCGGTGCGTGATGTCCGGACGCGGCTGGCTCTCGGCCTGGACCTCACCGAACAGACGCTGACGCGGTCCCGCAAGTCGCGGACTGGCCACGCCCAGGTCGTCGACGCGCTGTCTCGCCGCGACGGGGCGGGGGCACGAGCCGCGATGGGACAGCATGTCGCGGCGACAGGGGACGCCATCCTCGCTGCCCTCGTCAAACACGGGCTCGACGTCGGCGCCCCCAGCGAGCCAAGCACTGCGGGTCAAGGTCCCGAGAGCTACGAGCAGGAAGCGATCGACGAAGCGGCCCGGATAAAAGCGATCAATGGCAGGGACTAGGTAGCTGCGCGGTCCAGCCACTACCGCGCACGGCAGAGGCGGGAGGTCACAGTGGGGAAGCTGGACGGAAAGGTCGCGGTCGTCACCGGGGCCGGCAGCGGGCAGGGGCGAGCCGCCGCGAAGCTGTTCGCGAGTGAAGGCGCCAACGTCGTTGTCGGCGAATGGAATGCCGAGACCGGCAAGGAGGCCGTCGAGGAAATCGTCGGCGCAGGCCACTCGGCGATATTCGCGCAGTGCGACGTCTCGAGCGAGGCGCAGGTCAAGGCCATGTTCGAGCTGTCCACCGAGACCTTCGGGCGGGTCGACATCCTCTACAGCAATGCCGGGCTGTGGCTGTCAGCCAAGGGCAACTACCGGCCGGGCGTAACCGACGGGCCCTCGCCGCTGGTTGAGGACAACGTCTGGGAGCAGACGATCGGCGTCAATCTCAAGGGCGTCTACCTCGGTGCGAAGTACGCCATCCCCGAAATGAAGAAGGTCGGCGCTGGATCGATCATCAACACGTCCAGCATTGCGGCGGTCAGGACGGGCCGGGGCGGCAACTCCGACGCCTACACCGCGGCAAAGGGCGGCGTCATGGCGATCACTCGAACGCTAGCGGTCGAGCACGCGCCGTTCCAGATTCGGTGCAACTGCATCATCCCCGGTGCTATCCACACACCGCTCGCTGGTCCGTTCACGCCAGAGGGTGAGGAGGCGGTCCGCCAGAGCATCCCGCTGGGTCGCTGGGGCCAGCCAGAAGATGTGGCGAAGATGGCTCTGTTCCTCGCTTCCGACGACTCAAGCTGGATCACCGGCCAGTTCTTCATCGTCGACGGGGGCTACACAGCGGTATGACTCCTCCACTACTGGTCGGCGTGCTCGGCTCGAGAATCGGCTTGCAAGAAGCGGCCAAGATCGGGTACGGCAACCGCGAGCTCGACCTGTACCCAACGAGCTGCATCGAGCCGATCTGTGACGCTGGGATGCTGCCGGTCGGAGTGGCGTCCGCGGACGTTGTCAGCGGACTCGACGTCTGCGATCTCGTCAGCGCTCTCGTCGTTCCGCACGACCCCCGTAGGGGCGCCGGCGCTAGCAGCCAGACAGGCGACGACCACGATCAGGCGGGATTGCCCATCGTCATCGGAGCACTCGCGCGTCACCTGCCGGTTCTCGCTATCGGCTCTGGGGAGAGTCTCGTAGCGGCCGCGCTGGCAGGCTACGCGCCTCCGCCGTTCACGGGCAGCACGGCCGACGGGAACGGCTTGCCCGACGCTGACCCTGGCGGTGGTCCCGACCTGGCCGACCTGCTCGGCGTCCCTAGCGGCCGCCAACTGCCGATGTTGATGGCGCCGACGAACGTGCCGAGCGGCATGCGGGTGGCGGCCAGCGGCCCCGACGGCTCGGCTTACGCGGTCGCCGCCGACGGCGGCGCCGGTGGCCCGGCGCTGTCGATTCGCTGGGACCCCGGCAGCTGCCCGCCCGGCGATCAGGCTCGCGAAGGGCCCTTTCGGTGGCTGCGCGACCACGCCAGGAGTCCGCGGCCCGGTGCCCATCCGGCGGAAGGACAAGAGCATCCGTCAGTGCGGCAGGAGGTCCGATGACCGCCATTTTCGAGGGCGACGCCAACAAGCCGGAACTGACTGACGAGGAGATCAAGCAGCGGGTCTTCGCGGAGCTGGATGGCTCGATCGGCCACGTCCGCATCGTCACGCTCGACCTGCACGGAGTTCCCCGGTCGAAGCTCGTCACCGCCCGGCAGTTCCGCAGCGTCATCACTCACGGTCATCCGTATGCCTTGGCCTTGCTGGCGGCCGACATGTGGCAAGGCATACCGGACGAGGAGACGATCCTCACGTCCGACATTGGCTGGGGAAACGGGATCCTGCTGCCCGACCTGCGCACGTTCACCCGGCTGCCGTGGACCCGTGACACTGCGCAAGTCATGGCGGACTGCTTCAGCCGCGACATGGCGCCGCAGCCGGCCGCGCGGCAAGTCCTCGCGGCCATCGTCCAGCGCGCAGCGGCGGCCGGCTTTGAGCCGGTGTTCGGCTCCGAGCTGGAGTTCTACGTGTACCGGCCGGAGCTTGGTGACCAAGGGTTCGACGCCGTCTTCACCCGGCAGTCGTGGTTCTCGACGAACGCACTGAGCCAGGTCCAGGAGTTCATCGACAAGCTGTTTGACGTCACGCGCGAGATGGACCTTCCGCTCTACGAGATCATGAGCGAGCACGGCGCCGGACAGCTTGAGTTCAACCTCGAACCGGGCTCCGGCGTTGCGGCCATCGACAACGTGGTGAACCTGAAAATCGCCACGAAGGAAGTGGCGCAGAGCCTGGGGCTACGGGCCACGTTCCTCGCGAGACCGACGAACTTGTGGGAGACGCCTCCCTCGGGCTACCACCTGCACCAGATGCTCAAAGATGAGGCCGGCGGTAACGCGTTCTACGATCCGGAAGCTCCGGATGGCCTGTCGACCACCTGTCTGCATTACATCGGTGGGCAGCTCGCGCACGCGATGGCCATGACGGGCATCGCCGCGCCGACCGTGACCGCATACAAGCGGTACGTGCCGGGGACGGTGGCACCCATCCGAGTTGGGTGGGGCGTCGACAACCGCAGCGCGGTCGTGCGGGCCATTCCGGCCGGCCACAACACCCACATCGAGAACAGGCTGGGCAGCTCCGACGCCAACCCGTATCTGCTGGCCGCCGTCTGCGTGGCCGCCGGGTTGCTCGGCATCGAGCAGAAGACCGACCCAGGGCCCCCGGGCGCTGGCGACATGTTCAGGGACGAGCGCTATCAGAAGCTCCCGTCCACCCTCATCGAAGGCGTCAACCACTACGCGGCCGACGACCAGCTCGCCGACCTGATGGGCGCTGACTTCACTCGGATTTTCACCAGCGTGATCCGACGCGACTGGCAGCGATACGCCGAGCACGTCTCCGACTGGGAGATCCGAGAGTACCGGGACCTGCTATGACCACTGAACAAGCCAGCCCGGCAGCCGAGCCGACGTCAGCCTCGGCAGCTGACCTTCGAGCGCTTCAGGTGCCCATCAACGTCGAACGCGTACAGGTGCTGTCGCTGCAGCTGCCGCTTGTCAGGCACTTCCGGACGGCCTACGGGGTTTCCGTCCAGAAGCGCAACCTGCTGGTGCGACTGGAGGATGGCGACGGCGTCGTCGGCTGGGGCGAGGCGCCCGGAGCCGAGCTGCCGACATACAGCCCAGACACCCACGACTCCACCTGGTACGCCCTGACCGGCATTCTTGGACCCAAGGTCGCGGGGCACAGATTTGACGGCCCGCGCGCCGTCGTCGACTCGTGGCGCGAGATCGTCGGCTATCACACCGCGAAGCACGCTATGGAGTGCGCCGCGTGGTCGATCGTCTCGCAGAAGCTCGGCCAGAGCCTCAGTCAGATATGGGGCGGCGTCCGCGACGGCGTTCCCACGGGCGAGAGCTTCGGCATCAAGGACCACATCGCCGAGCTCCACGAGGAGATTGAGAAGCGGCTCGCCGAGGGCTACTGCCGGATCAAGCTGAAGATCGAGCCCGGCTGGGACGTCGACGTCGTCCGTTCCGTCGCAGCTCAGTTCCCAGGCCTCCCATTGAGCGTCGACGGAAACTGCGGCTACGACGCGGCCGACGGCGGACCGTGGCGGGAACTCGACGAACTGAACCTGCTCATGATCGAGCAGCCGTTCGCCCGCGACGCGCTGTGCGACCTCGCCGACTTGCAGCAGACGTTGAGGACGCCGATATGCCTGGACGAATCGGCGACGTCGCCGGGCATTACCCGGGCTGCTTTAAGCCTCGACTGCGGCCGCATCGTCAACATCAAGCCGCCTCGCGTCGGCGGGATATTCGCAGCCATCGATATCCACGACATGTGCGCTGAGCGCGCGATCCCGGTCTGGTGCGGCGGAATGCTCGAGACCGGCATCGGCAGGGGATTCAACCTGGCGCTGGCCTCCCTGCCGCACTTCACGCTCCCAGCCGACATGTCTCCGGCCAAGCTCTTCTATGCCGAGGACTTGGTGGAACCGACGTTTGACATAAGACCGGACGGAACCATCGCCGTTCCCGACGGATTGGGATGCGGATTCAGCGTTGCTGAAGACCGCATAGCTAGATACGAAATCGCCCGCTGGACAAGTGAATGAGGTAACCGAAGGCAACAAGCAGCCCCAGTCAAGGAGCCGAACGTGACCCTTTTCAAACACAGTACGCAACACGCAGATGACGATGCCACCCTGGCGCACCTGGGCTACCCGCAGCAACTGAGGCGAAGTCTGGGATTCCTGTCGCTCTTCACCGTGTCGTTCTCTGTCATCTCCATCACGACAGGCCTCTTCACGAATCTCGGCTTCGGCCTTGCAAACTTCGGCCCGGCCGCCATCTGGACGTGGCCGATCGTCGTCGTGGGCGTTCTGATCCTCTCGCTGATCCTGTCTGAGCTCGGCAGCCGAATGCCGATCGCCGGGATCGGCTATCAGTGGGCGTCCCGCCTGACGACTCCCAGCCTGGGATTCATCGTGGCGGTACTCATCTTCTCTGCTTTCATGCTCGCCAGCGGCGGGGAGACGTTGCTTCTGATCGCCCCGCTTATGGCCAACGTGTTCGGCTTCACCGGAGCCGGTACGGCCGAGTTGGCGCTGCTGTCAGTGGGCATCTTCATCCTCATCGCCGTGATCAACATCCTCAGCGTCCGGCTGACGGCTCGCGTCAACAACATCTCGCTCGTTACCGAGATACTCGGGACAGTCGTATTGGGCGTGATCCTGCTGATCGTCGCCCTGACGTCCAGCCACCCGGTACACGCCTCGATCCTCTTCTCCACGGCAAATCCGGCGCACAACAAGGCGCTGTACGGATTCGCCCTGGCGGCGCTGATGAGCGTCTTCACCCTCGAGGGTCAGGAAAGTGCATCTGACCTCGGTGAGGAAGGAAGGGGAGTTCGCATGGGCGTGCCCCGCGCGATCCTCGGGTCGGTGATCCTTTCGGGTATCTTCGGAATGATCACGCTGGTCTGCGTAGCCCTGGCAATTCCGAACCTGAACGCGACTGCGGCAAGCCCAACACCGATCGCCTACATCACCGACTACTGGCTAGGCGGAGCGGTGGGCAAGGTCTTCCTCGTCTTCATCATCTACTCGGTGTTCGCGCTGATCGTCGTATCGATCGCTGCTATGGCCCGGCTGCTGTTCTCACTAGGCCGCGACAACATGCTCCCGGCAAGCCGTGCGATCAGCAAGGTGAATGAGAAGACGCAGACCCCGATCACCGCGATCGTCGTTACCACAACCCTGTTCATCGTGGTCATGCTGATCGCGGCTATCTTCCCGAGCACGTACGCCATTCTCATCGCGTCGACGCCGATCCTCGCCTACATCGGCTATCTGACAATCACGGTCTCCTACGCGATCCGCCGTAAGCACGTATCGCATATTCCCACGGCCTTCGATCTCGGCAAGTGGGCAGTGCCGGTCTTCACCGTCGCCCTGATCTACCTGGTCGTCGTGCTTTGCATCCTGACCCTCCCCCACGTCTTCTATGCGGCTGACAGGACCGTGGGAATCGTCATCGCGGTCGCGGTCATCTACTACTTCGCCTGGCTGCGGCCGAAGATCCAGCGCGGCGAGGCTGGCCGCAGTCTTCTCGTCAAAGCAGATAGCCCGGCGGTAGCGGAACCGGAGCAGCCGGGTGCTTGAGCAGCAACACGCCGCATCCGGAGCCTTAGGGCTCCGGATCGGCGGCCTGGAGACGGAGGCCGCTAGCGCTGGCACGTACGTTGTAAGCAGCCCGGCGAGCGGCGCCTTCGTTGCCACCGTGGCCGACGCCAGCGGGCAGGACGTCGAGCGGGCGGTTGCCACCGCCGCTGAGGCGTTCAATCGCGGCGAATGGCGACGGCGCACCGCGGCCGAGCGATCGACCGTGCTTGTCCGGATCGCCGAGCTGCTGCTCGACCGCCAGGACGAGCTGGCTCTCCAGGAATCGCTGTGCTCAGGAAAGGCGATCCGGGACTGCAAGGCCGAGGTCGCCGCGGCGGCGCGGTACTTCCGTTTCTACGCCGGCATCGCCGCGATGGCGACCGGCCAGACGATCCCCGTCAACGCCAGCGGGCTGGACTTCACGCTACGAGAGCCGATCGGCGTCTGCGCGCTGATCGTCCCGTGGAACGGCCCGCTGGCGATTGCCGCCAAGAAGGCGGCCCCAGCGCTAGCGGCCGGGAACGCGGTCATCCTGAAGCCCGCGCCACCTACGCCGCTGACCGCGCTCGCCCTGGAAGGATGCGCACGGGAGGCCGGCCTGCCCGCGGGCGTCTTCGGCGTACTGACTGGCCAGAGCCGGGAGCTGGGCCAGGCGCTGGTCAGCCATCCCGGCGTCGACAAGATAAGTTTCACCGGCAGCACCGCCACCGGCCGCGACGTGCTGCGGAACGCCGCCGAGGGGATCAAGCGCGTCAGTCTCGAGCTCGGCGGCAAGTCACCCAGCATCATCTTCGCCGACGCCGACCTTGACCGCGTCGTCGAGTCTGCAGTCTGGGCCGTCTACTGGAACGACGGCCAAGACTGCTGCGCGCGTAGCCGGATCATCGTGGAACGGCCGATCCTCGACGAGTTCGTCGACCGGCTGTCGGCGAGAGGTTCGCAGCTGATCGTCGCCGACCCGCTCGATCCCAACACCGAGATCGGCAGCCTGATCTCCGCTCAGCAGCGCGACAAGGTGCTCGGCTTCCTCGGACGGGCCCGCGATGGCGGCGCAAAGCTGCACGGCGGCGGCCACGTCGTCGAGGCACCGGGCCTGGAAGCCGGGAATGCTATCTCTCCGGTCGTCGTGACGGCAGTA
Organism: uncultured Actinomycetota bacterium; assembly: GCA_963730085.1. Classification (GTDB taxonomy): domain Bacteria; phylum Actinomycetota; class Actinomycetes; order Streptosporangiales; family Streptosporangiaceae; genus JAJYUU01. The sequence continues at coordinate 83,676 of CAVSQI010000003.1, forward strand.
GCGCCGAACTCGGAGATCGCCTGCCGCGAGGTCTTCGGCCCGGTCGCGACTGTGCTGCCGTTCGATTCCGAAGCGGAGGCCATCTCGCTGGCCAACGGCACCGATTACGGCCTCAGTGCCTCGCTGTGGACGCGCGATGTCGGCCGCGCCATCCGGGTCGCGCGGGAGGTGCGTTCCGGCCTGCTGAGCATCAACTCCGATTCCAGCTCGTACCTGGAAGCCCCCTTCGGCGGCCGCAAGACCAGTGGCATCGGAAGGGAGCAGGGTCTCGAGGGCCTGCTCGATTTCACCGAAATGAAGAACGTGTATGTCAGCGACAATTAGCCCGCAGTCATTAGGCAACCCGCAGTCTCACTCGGCCCGATTCCGCGCGGTCCGCGACGAGCAGTTTCCCGTCACGCGCGAGTGGGCTTGGTTCAATACAGCCGCCTACGGCCCGCTGCCGCTGTGCAACGTCGAGGCTCAGAAGTCGTTTCTCACCGGGATGTCACTCGGGCGGACGGCATCCGGCATCGGACACTGGTGGGAAGGCGCGGCCGGTGTCCGGGCCAAGGTTGGCCAGCTCATCAACGCCGATCCCGAAGACATCTGCTTCCTCAAGAGCACCAACGAAGGTCTTGGCCTCGCCGTGACGGGGCTGGACTGGGCGCCCGGCGATGAAGTCATCACCTACGACCAGGAGTTCCCGAGCACCGCCTATCCATGGCTGGGTCTGGCGCGGCACGGAGTGGTGGTGAAGTTCATCCGCGATCGCGGACGCGCTCGCTTCGATGCCGACGACGTCGAAGAGCTGATCAGCCCGCGTACGCGGGTGGTCTGCCTGAGCCTGGTCAACTTCAGCAACGGCTTCCGGGCGCCGGTCGAAGCTATCGCTGAGCTCTGCCGGTCCAGGGGTATCTGGCTTGTCGTGGACGCCGTGCAGGCAGCTGGCTGCCTGCCAATCGACGTGCAGTCGCTCGGTGCCGACCTGGTATCGGCGCACGGCTACAAGTCGTTGTGCTCGGGTTTCGGAATCTCGTTCTGCTACGTCGCGCCAAGGCTTCGGGAGAACCTCGCCGTCCCCGTTCCGGGCTGGAAATCGATTGAGAACGTGACTGACATCACCCATCAGCTCGACTACCAGCTCACCCTGGCCCGGGGAGCCCGCCGCTACGAGTCTGGTTCGCAAAACATCTCCGGCATGTACGGGATGGGCGCGAGCATCGACCTGTTCCTCGACCTCGGCATGGACTTGATCGGCGAGCATGTCCTGGCGATGAGCGCTCACGTAGCGGAGCAGCTCGAGGCGCGTGGCTATCACGCCGTCAGCTCACAGACGCCTGCCGAGCGCTCAGGAATCGTTTCCGTGGATTGCGGAGGTCGCGAACCCGCCGACGTCGCCGCGGCTCTCAAGAGAGCGGCGGTTACGTGCTCTGTCCGGGAAGGTCGGCTTCGTGTCTCCTGCCACCTATTCATAGACGAAGACGACGTGCACCGGCTTACAGCCGCGCTGCCACAGTGAAACGAGGAAGCTCGTGACGTACAAGCACCTGGGCATCATGGCAGTCAGCTACGAGGGCGCTGCCCTTTGCTATCGGGAGTTCTGCGCCGAAAGCACGCGGCGGCTGGGCGGCCATCACCACCCAGAGGTGAGCATGCACACGAACGATCTCGGCATGCTGATGGATCAGACCGCCGAGGACCGATGGGACGACGTCGCCGAGTGGATGTGCGTGTCGGCGGACAAGCTGGCCAGCATAGGAGCAGAGTTCCTCGTCTGCCCCGACAACACGGTCCACCAGTCCATCGACCTAATCCGAGACCGGCTGCCGCTCCCGTTCCTGCACATCGCCGACGTCGTCGCCAGCGAGGCACAACGCCGCGGATATCGGAAAGTCGGGCTCACCGGCACGCAATGGCTGATGGAAGGTCCCGTCTACCCGCCCAGGTTCGAGGCACTCGGCATCAGCTGCGTCGTGCCTCCCGAGGACCAGCGAATCGGCATCCACGGCTTCATCACGTCCGAGCTGGTCTTCGGCGTCGTGACCGAGGACGCGCTCGGTTACCTCCAGGGTGTGGTACGGGACCTCGCGGCGGCGGGTTGCGAGGCGGTCGCGCTCAGCTGCACTGAATTGCCGCTGATCCTCAATGACGACAACTCGCCGCTGCCGGTGCTCGACTCGACCCGCTTGCTGGCGCGTGCAGCGGTCGACTACGCCTTGGGGCAAGCCGAGGCGGCCGGGAACACGGCGGCATGACCACCGTCGCCCACGCGCCGATCACCGCTGCCGAGCTCACTGCCGCCCGCGAGCGAATCAGCGGCTGGGTGCTGCGAACCCCGATGATCCGCCTGAAAGTAGCCGACACGCCGACGGAGATCTACCTCAAACTGGAGAGCCTGCAGCCCATCGGCGCGTTCAAGCTGAGGGGTGCGGCGAGCCGGATCCTGCGAATGAGCAACGAGGAACTGGCAACCGGAGTGTGGACGGCCAGCTCGGGCAACATGGCGCGGGCGGTCGCCTGGTGCGCTCGCGAGCTTGGTATCCCGTGCACCGTCGTGATCCCCGAGGACGGGTCACCGGCGAAAATCGCTGCCGTTCAGAGACTCGGAGCCCAGGTCATCCCGGTAGCCCGGCCCGAGTTCTATGAAATCCTCGTCAGCCGTAGCCACGACGGCATGGCGGGCGCCTTCGTCCATCCGTTCAGCGATCGTGACGTGATGGCCGGCAACGGAACGATCGGGCTTGAGATCGCCGAAGACCTTCCCGATGTCGACATCGTGCTCGCGGGCTATGGCGGCGGCGGCTTGACCTGCGGCATAGCCTCCGCTCTGCGGACGGTAGCACCGGGTGCCAGCGTCATCGCCTGCGAGCCGGAAACGGCCGCACCGCTCGCGAGCGCCTGGCGGGCGGGTCATCCGGTCCAGTCGTCCTACACCTCGTCATTCGTCGACGGCGCTGGCGCCGGCCGCCTGTATCCGGAGATGTGGGAGCTAGCCAGAGCATTGCTTGCGGGCAGCGAGACGGTGCCTCTGCAGGAAGTCAGGTATGCGATAGGGCTCCTGGCGCAGAGCAACGCCATCGTTGCGGAGGGAGCCGGGGCGCTGTCGGTCGCGGCTGCTTTGCGGCGGCCGCCGGAGGCCGGCAAGATCTGCTGCGTGGTCTCGGGCGGCAACATCGACGCGGCTGTCCTGGCCGCCATCCTCGAAGAGGAACGCGCCTGAGGGCGTGACCCTGTCAAGAAAGGAACACGGCCGCGGAAGACATCGAAGTTCTGGACGGCGCGACGGTTGGCCGGCGGAAGGTGCGCAAGCCGATCATCGGAATTCTCGGGTACCTGGTTCCGCCGGATGAGTCAGTCCGGCGCGGCCTCGATGACAGAGAGTACGCGGTGTTCGCGCTCAACTATTTCGACAAGGTGGCAGCCTTCGACATGCTGCCGGTGGCAATCCCTGCCGTCACCCCGGCCATGGCGGCCGCCTACGTCGACCTGGTCGATGGGCTTGTCTTTACCGGCGGCGCAGACGTCGATCCAGCCTTTTACGGCGACGAACCGCATCCGCGCCTGCGGGCGGGGATTCGTCGGCGGGACGAATTCGAGCTTGCCATCGCCCAGGCGGCCGTCGCCAAGGGCCTTCCAGTACTCGGGATATGCCGGGGAATGCAAGTCGTGAACGTCGCCATGGGCGGCTCGCTGCTGCAATACGTCGGCCCCGAGGAGGGATACCTGCGGCACGGAACGGGTAGCCCCGCGGCGGCCTTCCATGACGTGGCCGTCGTCGACGACGAGCTTAAATCACTGCTCGGCGACCGCCTGACGGTCAACAGCCTGCACCATCAGGCAATCCGGGTCCTCGCCGGCGGCCTTCGCGTCGCCGCGACGTCGCCCGACAATCTCATCGAGGCCGCTCTCGGCGACGACGCACCGATCATGTGCGTTCAGTGGCATCCGGAGCAGCTCGCGCTCGGCACCGTGGCGGGCGACGCGCCCTTCGCCTGGCTGGGCTCCCAAGTGCTGCAAGTCGAGCCCGCATGACACAGTCGATGCGCCGCACCTCAGCCGAACCGCTCGTTGATCCGGCGGAGTATCAGATCCTGCGACCGGACGGCACCCTGCGTGAGCCATCCGGCACAGCGGTCGACGACGAGGTCCTGCTCGAGGGCATGCGCTGGATGCTCCTCAGCCGAGCCTTCGACGTCCGAGCCACGGCGCTGCAGCGCCAGGGCCGGGTGGGCGTCGTCAGCCCGGCGTCGGGCCAGGAGGCGAGCGTCGTCGCCTCGGCCCTGGCGTTCGATCCCCGGACTGACTGGCTCGTTCCGCAATACCGCGAACTGCCGGCATATCTGATCTGGGGCCTTCCGCTTGAGAACGTCTTTCACAATCTGACCGGACGCCCGCTGCTGGGGCGCATCCCAGATCACGTGAAGATGCTGCCTACACAGGTAGCCATCGCCGCACAACTTCCGCACGCAGCGGGCTTGGCGTGGGGACTGAAGATCCAGAAGCGCGACGGTGTTGTCCTGACGTATTTCGGCGACGGCGCTAGCAGCGAGGGCGATTTCCATGAGGCCTGCAACCTGGCCGGCGTCACGCGAAGCCCCGTCGTGTTCTTCCTGCAGAACAATCAGTGGGCGATCTCGACGCCGCGCCAGCTCCAGAGCGCGGCCCGTTATCTGGCCGACCGCGCAGCGGGCTACGGCTTCCCGGGCCACGTCGTGGACGGGAACGACTTCCTCGCTGTGCACGAAGTCACGAAGCAAGCGGTGCAGCGAGCCAGAAGCGGGCAAGGGCCGACGCTGATCGAGGCCATCACCTACCGCCTGTCCTTCCACAACACGACCGACGATCCGAGTCGTTACCAGGACCCGGCGCTCCTCGAGGCGGCTAAGGCCAATGATCCTATTGACCGGCTGCAGAGTTATCTCTGCCATCGAGGGCTCTGGGACGCCGGTAGCCACGCTGAAGCCGTGGCAGCTGCCGAGGCCAGGATCGACCAAGCCGTAGCCACAGTTGCGAAGGCCGCGCGACCGGAGCCGCAAGAGTTGTTCGACAACATCTTCGCGCAGCTCACGCCCACGCAGCAGCGGCAGCGCCAAGAGCTACTAGACCGGGTCAGGGAGTAGGCCCGCCGTGTCGCGCATGAACATCATCGAGGCAATCCGCTCGGCCCTCACGTCGGAGATGGAGCGCGACGAGCGGGTGGTCGTGCTTGGACTTGACGTCGGCACACTGGGCGGGGTCTTCCGAGCCAGCGACGGCCTGCTCGGCCGCTTCGGCCCAGACCGGGTGATCGACACGCCGCTCGCTGAGGCCGCGATCGTCGGTTCGTCGATAGGGCTCGCTGTCTCCGGACTCGTGCCCGTCGCGGAAATCCAGTTCCTCGGCTTCACCCATCAGGCCTTCCACCAGATGGGGGCCCAGCTCGGCCGGTTCCGCTACCGGTCAAGGGGCCGGTTCCCGATGCAGGTCACGGTGCGAGCACCCATGGGTGGAGGCACCCGCACGCCGGAGTTTCATCCCGATGCCATCGAGGCTCAGTTTGTGCAGACGCCCGGATTGAAGATCGTCATGCCCGCCACCGCGCTCGACGCCAAGGGCATGCTGCTGGCGGCGATCCGCGACCCCGATCCGGTGCTCTTCATCGAGCCGGAGCGCCTCTATCGAGGCGACAGGATGGACGTTCCTGACGACGACTACGTCGTAGATTTCGGAGTCGCCAGGATCGTCAGGTCGGGCACGGACGTGACCGTCATCGCCTGGTCGGCCGCGGTTGAGGTGTGCGAGCGGGCCTGCGAACAACTGACCGAGCATGGCATCAGCGTGGAGCTGATCGATCTTCGGACGCTGGTTCCGCTGGACGTCGAGACGATGACCGCGTCGGTGCAGAAGACCGGGCGAGCGGTTGTCGTGCACGAGGCGCCCCTCACGGCCGGCTTTGGCGCCGAAGTTGCGGCGCTCATTCAGCACGAGTGCTTCTTCTCGCTGGATGCCCCGGTAGCGCGCGTCGCCTCTTACGACACGCCCTACCCGCCAGCGGCGTTCGAGATGGCCTGGCTTCCATTCCCGGAGCGCGTGGCGGCGGCAGTCCGCCGGACTGTGGAGGTGTGACCGCGACATGGTGATGATGGCTTTTGCGATGCCGCGTCTGGGCGAGTCGGTCACCGAGGGCGCGGTGGAGCGGTGGCTGAAGGCCGAAGGCGACATGGTTCAACTGGACGAACCCCTCGTCGAGGTCGTCACGGACAAGGTGACCGCGGAAATACCCTCACCATTTGCCGGGACGTTGGTGCAGATCCTGGTACAGGAGGGAGAGACCACGCTGGTCGGCGAGACGCTTGCGCAAATCGACGTCTCGATAGCTGATCCGTCAACGAGCGTGACGTCGAGCGGACCTGTGGTCGCGGGCGACGCGGCCGACACCGGGCTGTCCGCGCCGGGCCTCGCCGCGACTGTTGACGGCCGCGGTCTGGTCAGCCCCGCGGTGCGCAAACTTGCCGCCGACTACGGCGTGGACCTGGCCACAATCGCGGGAACGGGGTCCGACGGCCGGGTGACCCGCCAGGACATCCTCGCGGTCGTCGAGGTTCGCCCGGCGCCTGGCGAGGAAAGGATCCCGCTCACGGCGGTGCGCCGCCAGGCGGCTGCCCACCTAGCTTTGAGCGCCACGATCCCGCACGCGTGGGCTATGCGGGAGGTCGACGTCACTGGCCTCGTCGAGTATCGGCGCGAGCACAAAGATGAATTCCTCGCCGAGCACGGCGTCCCGCTGACGTACCTGCCGTTCATGCTCGAGGTCGTATGCCAGGCTCTGCACGCTCATCCACTGATGAACTCGAGCTGGACTGACGATGCCATCATCGTCAAGCACTACCTGAATATCGGGATCGCGATCGCGACCGAAGAGACTGTCGTGGTCCCTGTCATCAAGGGAGCCGACACCCTGAGCCGTGCCGAACTCGCGACGGCCGTCCATGACCTGAGCACGCGCGCCCGACTGAAGCAACTCGGACCCGAAGACGTGCACGGCGGCACGTTCACCCTGAACAACACCGGCGCCCTTGGGGGCGTGATGGGGATGTCCATCATCAATCATCCGCAGGCAGGCATTCTCAACACCGAGTCGATACGCCGTCGGCCCGTCGTGCGAGGCGACGCCGTCGAGATCCGTCACATGATGAACGTGACCCTTTCTTTCGACCATCGGATCCTCGACGGTCTCCATGCGGGACGATTCCTGAGCACCGTCCAGCAGAAGCTCGAGCAATGGGAGGTCTGATGTCGCGAATCGAGCAACGCATCTCGGAGCTAGGTCTGGAGCTCGCCGAGCCGACGCGGCCGGTGGCGAATTACCTGTCGGCCGTCCGAGTCGGTCAGCTTGTCTATGTGTCCGGCCACGGCCCGAAGCCCGACCCGAATAACGAGTTCGTGGGCAAGGTCGGCTCTGACGTCGATGTCGAGACCGCCTATCGCGCCGCCGGCGTCACGATCCTCAGCTGCCTTAGCACGCTGCGGGCAGAGATAGGGGACCTTGACAAGGTCGAGCAGGTCGTCAAGCTTCTCGGCATGGTCAACTCGGCCGCCGGGTTCAATAAGCAACCGCAGGTGATCAACGGTGCCTCGGATCGCCTGGTCGACATCTTCGGCGATCGGGGCCGCCACGCGCGGTCAGCCGTGGGCATGGCCGAACTGCCCGGCGATATCGCCGTTGAAATCGAGCTGATCGTCAAAGTGGCCGACTGACGACCTGCTGTAGCCCGTTCCTCGGTGGCGTCCCACTTTGAAGTCACGTGGTAAGTCGCTGCCAGTGCTGGCGGGGTGCGTAGCCGTCGCGGCGTAGCCAGTGCTCGGTGTAGACAATCCGGTCGGCCTCGATGACGATCAGCGGGTCGGTCGGCGGGTCGTCCAGGGAGCGGGACCGTTCGACGTGGTCCGACTGCCACCGGAACGCGGACCAGTAGTGCGCATAGCCCTCATCGCCACGGACGAGCCTCCGCGCACGTCCGAAGATCTGAGCGCCGCGGCTGCTCGCCTGGCCGACCAGCGGGGCGAACACGCCGACGGACACCCGCGGATCGGCGGCGATGTTCCGCATCTTCGGTGAAGCCGCGGCGGCGGTGAACAGCACGGCGAAGTCCAGGTGGTAATAGCGCACCGGAGTCGCCAACGGACCGTCTGGGCCGCTAGTGGCCAGGACGCACATGTTCTGCGCCGATAGCAGGTTCAAGATCCGCTCTTCGAGCCGCGAACGGTCGAGGCGCTTGGTCGGCGCGGCCCGGCCAGCCACGGGTTTGTCACAGGCATAAGCGATCTTCGCGCGAAACGCAGGCACGGCGCCAACGCGGACTGCGCTCCGGGCCTCCGTCGACGCCGTTGCAATTCGTGGTCCTCTAGTCCGCGACCTTGGTGATGCGGCGCGGATGCTGGTAGGTGCCGTCGAGGATGGCGGCTTGCGGCTGGTATAGCCGCATGAGCGGCCGGAATGGCGCGGCGGGGGCGGGCAGGCCAGGCTACCGGCCACGTCATCAGCCGGGCGCGCGGCCGCCAAGGATCTGTGAGTTGGTTCGTGAGCGCCAGGGAATTCTCTGACTATTGTCAGAGAATGGAACGAGAGCGGATCGATGTGGTGCGCAAGTTCAACCGAGCGGTCACACAGCGAGTTGGAGCCCTGGACGACGAGTATCTGTCGCGGGACCGGTCGCTCGGGCTGTCGCGGTTGCTGTGGGAGGTCGAGCCAGACGGATCAGAGGTGCGCGTGCTCCGCTCGCGACTGGGTCTGGACTCGGGGTATCTGAGCCGGCAACTGCGTCGGCTGGAGTCGGACGGTCTGGTGACCACGGATCCAGACTCAGATGACGGACGGGTGCGGAAGGTACATCTGACCAGGGCCGGCGTTGCGGAGCGGGCGGTGCTGGATCGCTCCTCGGATGACCTGGCGGAGTCGATCCTCGATCCGCTGACCGATGGTCAACGGGCGCGCCTGGTCGCGGCGATGACGGAGGTCGAGCGGCTGCTGCTTGCCTCTCAGGTGCGGATCGAGATCACGGACCCACGCGCCCCCGACGCCCGATACTGCCTGCGCTCCTACGTTGAGGAGCTGGCCCGACGGTTCGACACCGGGTTCGATCCCGCCCAGAGCATCTCCGCGAGCGACGAGGAGATGACGCTGCCGAACGGGTTGCTTCTGGTGGCGAGCACGCACGGCTCTCCGATGGGGTGCGGGGCGCTCAAGCTTCACCCTGAGACGCGGATCGCGGAGGTGAAGCGGATGTGGGTATCCCCGGACGTTCGCGGGCTCGGCCTGGGTCGCCGTATCCTCGAGCGCCTCGCAGAGGAAGCTACCGTCCGCGGGATCGAGACCCTACGACTAGAGACGAACCGCACACTCGCGGAGGCCAGACGCCTCTACGAGACCGCTGGATTCGTAGAAGTCGAGGCGTTCAGCACCGAGCAGTACGCGCACCACTGGTTCGAGCGGAACCTCGAACGCTGAGACACGCAGGGGTCGTCGCGGTTCTGATGACCTGGGTGGAGCTGAGGGGATTTGAACCCCTGACCCCCTCGATGCGAACGAAGATCGAACTGTCCCATGTAGTCGTTATCAGTCGCTCACGTCCTGGCTGAGCTGGCACTTCCTTGATCGTTCCGAGAAGCCGCTGGTACGAGAATCTGTCCGGCTGGCTCCCATTTAGGCTCCCAGGCCCCCAGAACACGAGGAGGTCACTGTCCGACTGGCCAACGAGCCTATCGGGGGAGAGGACTGCCTACCCAGCGATCGCTAGACGGAGCCAGCCTCCGGTTATCATGATCGGTATGACCACTGTTTCAGTCACCGTTCCGCGACGGCGGGTAGTGAGGCGTGCGCGGCCGACGCTGGAGCAGGCCTGGGACGTCGTGCTCGCCGAGCTGCCGATCGAGTTGCGCCCCCTCGTCCGCCGGTACGCGGAGAACATGCGCGAGGGCCAGCAGATCCGGGCCGAGCTAGGCACCGCGATGACTCGCAATGGCACGCGCTGGCTCGACGTCGACCGGCTGGTTCAGTCCCTCGACTGATCCCACCACTGTCCTGGCCCTTTGTGGGCGGCCGGGGGTACCACTGTGTCGACACCCAGATTTACGGGCGCTGTAGGACAAAGGTGGTGAGCGTACGCATACTGGAAATTCTTGGCCGCACAACGTCGTGACCCTGGAGGGCATGTTGCACGACCCGATCTCTTGCCAGCCCGTAGTCGACGCCATCCTCCATTCCTGGCGCGGCCGTCAGGATCAGGAAATCGCTCCCGGTCTGCCGGTGGCAGCGCTAGCTATCCCGGAAGCCGTGGTTGCTGAGCTGGGCCTGCCCGAGTGCTGCTTCGACGCGGTGGCGAGGATTCTGGAGGAGGCGACGGTCCGGGCCATCGCACGGACGGTCGAGCGCGCTCGCGAGCTGAGCTGACCCCTGCGGTGGTGTCGGGCGACGATCACCTGGACTGGCGGTCGCCCGCACGAAATCTTGATCACCTCGCCAGCGGCCACAGAGCCTCGCGGCGAGCTGGGGGTCGACGTCACCTGCGGACAGGCTGGAAGTCGCTGTCTGTAAAGCTGACGGCCGAGGCTCCCCACTGGCGGGGTCTCGTCCACCACGTCTAGCCGAACGCCCGAACACGTGTTCTAATCACATGGTGGAACTCCCGAACTGGTGGCGGTGGCCGACCCATTGCCACCATGGCCAGGAGTGGATGCCTGGCAGGGTGATCGTTGGGACTACGCCGTGCGACTGCCCTAATGCTCTGGCCAACAACAACCGGCACCTGTGGGTCAGGTGCGCGACGGAGGGCTGCCCGAGCATCTGGTACGACTCTGAGGCCGCCGAGCATTCCGAACGCCCCAGGCGTGCCAGGCTGCTGTCCCGGTTCGATGTCATCGCCAGCCGCATATTTTCCGGCATTGCCTCTCTGCTGGTAACGGTCCTGATTCTCGGGTTCGTGGGCTTCGCGGCCGGTGTCAAGTGACCGAGCCGGTCGCGCCGGAAGAGCGCACCGAGGAGGAGCAGTCGTTCTGGGCTTCGTTCGATCAGGCCGACATGAAGCTCTTCCTCGTCACCTTCGCCGGGACTCTGGCGGCCACCATCCTGGCGGTCGTCGTCGTAGGCCTCGGCCTGCTGCTCATCCGCCTGGCTCGCGACCAGCACCAGGGGTTCATGGGCCTTGTTGACACCGCTGGGGTCGCTGGCGGGGGCGCGATCATCGTCCTGACACCCGTCCTATTGCTAAGCAGGCGCACTAGGAAGCGGGCAGTAGACGCCGCCGCGAACGTAGCGGCCATCATGATCCTCGCCATCCTGCTCCTCGCGGCCATCGGCTACCTGGCGGGCATCAAGTGAGGCCCGCGTTTAGCTCGATCCCTCTGGGTTAGCTGATGTGGCACGGCACGCCCGCTTGAAGTCGGCCGCAGCATCCCCCCGAGAGCGGGCGTGCCCAGGGCGGCCTCCTTGGGGGGAGTCAAGCAGGGGGTCGCCCGCCGAAATTCGGGCCTCGGCTCCGAGGGCGGCAGAGCGCTGGAATCGGCCTCGTCCATGAAGCCGCGAGAGTCCATGCGACTGCGCGCTCGGGCCGGTAGCAGCCGCCGCCTACCGTGGACGGCCCGAGTGGTCACCGCGATCTATCCCGGCCAGCAGGACAGACCAGGATGACCCCGGGCACGGACCTGCACCGTGCGACAGCCCGCCACCAATAGGGCGCAGGATGACGAGCTGCCTGGAAATAGCCGCTACGGATACGACGATGAGGACGCCCGCGACGTAGGCGTTGCTCACTGGCGGGTCGGGCGTGGGTCGGAGCGGCCTGGAGGACGTAGCCCCGTGGTCGCAGGATGAACGTGATCCCGCCAGCGGTGTACTGACGCCGGAGCGCCTGCTCTACGGTCTCGGTTCGCGGTGAGCGTCTACGCCAACGGACAGGTGGATCTGCACGGTGGGGCTTGATGACCGCGCCGGGTACTGGCCTGCCGCTCCGGCCACGTCGGCCAGTGGCCGGCGGGTACGGGAATCCGTCGCCGACCTCATCCCAGGTGCTATGCGACTTGTACTGCGGCATCAGCCACGCCTGCGTCGATCGTGGCGCCGCGTGGTGACTGGATCGTTGCATCGTGTAGACGGTGACCGGCGAAGCCGGCGTTGTAGAGAATGAAGCTGCCGTCAGTCAGCGGCTTACCGAGCGTGCTGGGACCGCACTCATGGCCGGAAAATACGAGGCGAGCGGGCCAGGTCCGGTGGAGCACGCTGCCAGGAGCGCCGCCGTTGCCGACAGCGCTCCGAGGAGCAGAGTGCGTGATCTCACAGAATCGCTACCGGTATCCGAAATTCCCTGGCGGGTTCTTTCCGCATAGGTAGCCATTTTCCCCGTAGTAGAACTCGAGGTCCATTGCGGTCGTGTAGTTGGTCTGCGAGCTGCCGGAGAAGCCGACGAAGGTATTGTCGAAGGCCACGCCGATGGTAATGGCAGTCTGGTTGCCCATGTCGGGTTTGTTGCCATACGGTTCTGGCCAGGGACCGGCTAGCTACCCGCGGCAAGACTAAGCGCCCGTGGCAAGAACTGTGCATCTCGGCGCGACCGGATCAGCCGCCCCAGTCGGATCGAGCCTCCGTCTCGCCTCCGCCGTGCCCCGGATGCCCGAAGGTGACCGCGCCCGGGCGCCGCATACGATTCCGCGCCGTCGCCAGCCGCAGCACGGCCGGCCGGTTCCGGGTTCGGCGACCGCAGGAGCGACGCTACGCGACAGGACGGGAAGAAGGCCGGGCAGGCTGAGAACCCGGCAGCGCGGATCGCCAGGCGGTCAGCCGCGGCTCATCCCGAGGTCGCTGACAGGCCGGCTCCGGCCCGCCGGGACCGCCAGCCGCAACTGGCATTGCGTTGCGTTAGTTATAAGGCGTGGGGCCGGTGGCGGCGGGGACGCGGCTCCGGCCTGACTGGATGTGCGGGTAGTGCAGGTCGAACGCGGGCCGCTCGGAGCGGATCCGCGGGATGGAGGTGAAGTTGTGCCGCGGCGGCGGGCAGGAGGTGGCCCATTCGAGCGAGTTCGCGAAGCCCCACGGGTCGTCGGCGGTGACCGTCTCGCCGGTCTTCCAGGTCTTGTAGATGTTGTAGAGGAAGATGAACGTGCCAGCGCCGAGGATGAACGAGCTGATCGAGGAGATGTCGTTCAGCGTGGTGGCCAGGTGCGGCAGGAACGGGTAGTTCGCGATCCGCCGCGGCATGCCCATCAGGCCCAGCCAGTGCTGCACCAGGAACGTGCCGTTGAAGCCGAGGAACACGCTCCAGAAATGCCAGACACCGAGCCGGTTGTCGAGCTTCTTCCCGGTCCACTTGGGCCACCAGAAGTAGAACCCGCCGAACATGGTGAACACCACGGTGCCGAACAGCACGTAGTGGAAGTGCGCGACCAGGAAGTAGGAGTCGCTGACCGCGAAGTCCAGCGGCGGCGAGGCCAGGATGACGCCGGTCAGGCCGCCGAACAGGAACACCGCCAGGAACCCGAGGATGAACAGCATCGGCGCCTCGAACGTCAGCTGCCCGCGCCACATCGTCCCGGTCCAGTTGAAGAACTTCACCCCGGTGGGCACGGCGATCATGAAGGTCATGAACGAGAAGAACGGCAGCAGCACCGCGCCGGTGGTGAACATGTGGTGCGCCCACACCGTCATCGACAGGCCGGCGATGGCGATGGTCGCGGCGACCATGCCCTTGTAGCCGAACAGCGGCTTGCGCGAGAACACCGGCAGGATCTCGGTGGCGATCCCGAAGAACGGGATCGCCACGATATAGACCTCGGGATGGCCGAAGAACCAGAACAAGTGGTTCCACAAGATCGCGCCGCCGCTGTTGGCCGCGAACACCTGGGCGCCGAGCTTGCGGTCGATCTCCAGCACCAGCAGCGCGGCGGCCAGCACCGGGAACGCGATCAGCACCATGATGCTGGTGAGCAGGATGTTCCAGGTGAAGATCGGCATCCGGAACATCGTCATGCCCGGCGCCCGCATGCACACGATCGTGGTCACGAAGTTGACACCGCTCAGGATCGTGCCGAGGCCGGACAGCACCAGGCCCATGATCCACATGTCGCCGCCGACGCCGGGCGAGTACGTGGCGCTGGTCAGCGGCGCGTACGCATACCACCCGAACCCCGGCGCCCCGCCCGGGGTGAGGAAGGTGGCCAGCAGGATCAGCCCGCCGAAGGCGAACATGTAGTAGGACAGCAGGTTCAGCCGCGGGAACGCCACGTCCGGCGCGCCGATCTGCAACGGCATGATCTCGTTGGCGAGCCCGACGAACAGCGGCGTCGCGAACAGCAGCAGCATGATCGCGCCGTGCATCGTGAACAGCTCGTTGTACTGCTGGTCGGACACGATGTGGTTATCGGGGCCCATCAGCTGCGCCCGCATGATCATGGCCATAAGCGCCAGCGATCAGGAAGAAGCAGAATGAGGTGATCAGGTACAGGTGCCCGATCACCTTATGGTCGGTGGTCGACAGCCAGTCAGCCAGGATCGAGCCCTTCCGGTAGCCGCGCGGTGCTGCCATCTGGCCCGGCTGTGCCGGCCGCTCATAAGTGGTCACCTGATGCCCCCACTCCCCACTGCGCTGTGTCGCCTGCCCGCATCGCATCCCCGAGGCCATTCCCGGATGACTCATCGCCTAGGCCGGGAAACGGAATTGCGCATTCCCCGTCAGAGGTGCGAGTCGCCGACGGCGACAGTCAGCCGGCGCCCCCGCGCCTGAGCCTGACCGGCACCACGGTAACACTGAGCAGCGGTAACTTCCCGGCGGGGCATTGCAGAACTGGGACCCGTCGCGGCGCTGCCCGGATCGCCCGGTGCGGCGCGGCGGCCGCTACATGCGGTCGCTTGGCGGGGCGCGGATACTGAGCCGGTGAGCGGTCATGAGGATTTTGAGCTCGGTACGGACGGCCCGAAGATGATCGTCGTCGGACTGGATGGCTCCCGTACATCGTGGCGTGCCGCGTCGTACGCCAACGGCCTGGCACGCCGCCAGCACTCCCAGGTGACGGTTGTCTATGTCGTGTCACCCGGTGCCCTGGCCACGATGAGCGCGGATGCCGTCGCGGCGATGGCGGCGGAGGACGTGGGCGAGGAGATAGGCGCAGGCCTGCGCGAGCAGGTGGAGCGCCTGGCGGCTGAGCGCGGCGTCGACACCGAGTTCCTGATAGTCCGCGGAGATCCCTTCACCGAGCTGCGGAGAGTGGCGCAGGAAGTGCGGGCCGACGCCCTCGTGGTCGGCGCTTCGGAGCGGGCCGGTCACCGCTTCGTGGGCTCGCTCGCGGGCCGGCTGGTGAAGGCCGCCCGCTGGCCTGTGACAGTCGTGCCGTAGCTACCCGGCCGGCACCTGGCATTGGCCGGTGGGCCTGGCGATGCGAGTGTCCGGGCGCCGCTCAACCCTGCCCCTCGCGGACTTGCGAAGACGGGCTCATAGCGCCGGCGGTGAGTCAGCCCGGCCATGGCGGCCGGGCAGCGTTCTGGCGGCGCCGGGAGACCGCAGCCGTCCAGTTTCAGCTGCGCAGCAGGCCAGCCAGTACCGCCGCTTCGCTGATCTCGGGTTGCCTGGTCGCGGTGAGCAGCGTCACCTGTCGGCCTTTCGCAAGCTCGCGCAGGTGCTTGAGTGCTGCTGCCCGCTGGGGATCTCGCAGCTCGGCCTGGTAGCGGCGGCCAAAGTCCGCGAAGCGATCCGGATCGTGGCTGTACCACTTGCGCAGCTCGCCTGACGGCGCGACGTCCTTGCACCACTCGTCAAGGGCCGCCTTGGCCTTGGTCAGCCCCCGCGGCCAGATCCGGTCGACCAGCACCCTGGTGCCGTCACCCCGCTCCGGCTCCTCATAAACCCGGCGCACCCGGACTTTACCGCCTGCCATCGCCAGCCTCCTCACGCCGAACGTCCCCGTTACTGGCCACCTGACCGGCCACCGCGCGAACCCCCCGCGAACTCGTCCTCGCCGGCAGCGACACTCCCAGCTCACGACGCTGCCAGATCCTCGATGACCGGTCCGTACCAGGCACAGTACGACTCATATTGGCCATTGCCAGCGTAGCGCTCGCCTGCGCGCGTCCGTGTGCCCGGTACCTGGTGGCGATCTCAGCTTTGGTGCCGTCAGGTACTCGATCGGCGCACCGAAAGAACCTCGGCGCATCCGGACCACCGCGCCCGAATCGTTCACGCACCGCCACAACTAAGGACCGCCATGGCAGACACCCGAAGCCTCACCGAGCAAGACGAACGCATCTGGCACGTCCGCCTCGAACGGCCGCCAGTTCTTCAGGGACCGGGTCGCCGAGCTGACCGAGCCCGAGCCATACCAGCCGAGCCCGGCCACCGACCTGGCGATGTGGGACGTCGGAGACCTGACAATCTCGGTCGACAGCTCGCTGCGCATCCTGCTGACCGCGAACTCACCGGTCACGGTCCTCGACGGCATCGCTCGGCTCGCCGAGACGCTGGGTATCGCAGCGCGGTACAGGGCCGGAATCGAGCGCGAGGTTGCCGGGCACATCACGACCCTCGGGCGCAGGTTCGGCACGTAGCCAGCAGGTGGGCTCCTGGCCGGTCCGACTGAACAACGGGCGGGCTAGGAGCCCTTCTACATGTCCCGTAAACGGCCCAGCGATGCAGGGCGTCTGGTATCGTGGACGATTCCTGCAAACGGTCCGAAAATGTGCTCAGCGTGCAGCTCCAAAGGGGAGAGATCAAAGATGGCAGAGCAGCCGCCTTACCCGCCTGATCCGACCGATCCATCGCAGCAGCCGGCGGTTACTTCCCGCCGATGTTCCGCCCCAGCAGGAGCCGGCAGCAGCCGCCGCAGGGCGGGTACTTCCCGCCGCCCCAGGGGCCACCAACGCAGGGCTATCTGCCACCGGGCTACGGAGCGCAGCCAGGACAGCAGTGGCAGCAGCAGCCGCCGCAGGGCGGCTTCATTCCGACGGGGCCGAGGCCACCCAGGAAGCGCAGCGGCGCACGCATCGGCTGCCTGAGCGTGATGGGCGTAGTCGTGCTGATCATCATCATCGGCGCGGTCGCGGCGGCGCTCGGCGGCAGCCAAGGACATCGGGACACGCAGGCCGCCGCCTCGACCAGGCGTCGACGGGCTACGTACACGGCAGGCGAGACGCAGTCCGACGATGTCAGTCCACCGGCCGAGACCGGGTGGTCCAGGCGATGTCGCGGCCGGGAACGACGTCCGCCAGGCCCTCCAGGATGGCGTCACAGCAGCAGGCCATCGGCGCGTCGGCAGTCAGGCAGGACACAGTACATGAACGTGGAGAAGGATCTCTGCCCTGTCCGAGATCCTACGGCCGTGTCGCAGCAGCAGGCGATCGTCGCGGCCGAGGCTACTGAGCGACGCAGGGCTTCTCAAAGGCTGGCCTGGTCGGGCAGCTCGACTCGTCCGCCGGCAACGGCTTCTCATACGCCGACGCGCTGTTCGCGGTGAACCACGTCACGGTCAACTGGATCGAGCAGGCTGTCCTCAGCGCCAAGGGCTACATGACCATCGGGGGGCTTCACCTGCACGTCGCTGCTCCAGCAGTTGGACTCGTCGTACGGCGAGCAGTTCACGTACGCCCAGGCCGAGTACGCCGTCCACTCGGTCGGTCTGGGGAACTGCTGAGCCCGCGCTGTAGCTAAGCTCCTCAAGGCCCCTCGGCACCCGGTGCCGGGGGCCTTGGCTTGTCCGGGCGGGCGGACCACCTGGCGCGTCGGCCCCCGCAGCGCCTGGTCCATGATCTCGGCCCCTTCGGTAAGCACAGGCCTGAGCTGCTGGCGGTAGATCTGCTCTGTGACCCGAGATCCGCCAGCGTGGCCGACCAGGTCCGCGATCTTCTCGATCGGCATGCCCGACTCCGACATGATCGAGACGAACGTGTGCCGAAGCTCGCGTGGGCTCCAGTTCTCGCCCGATCCTGGCCGCCGCGCAGATCCGGCGGAAGGACCGGCGCACGTTCGCCGCGTCCAGCTCCTTGCCGAAATGCGTGGTGAACACCAGGCCGGTCTCGGTCCACAGGTCCAGCGGCTCCATCTCGGCCCGCTCTTTCGCCTGGGCCTCGCGGTGCGCTCGCAGCGCCTCGACGGCACGCTCGGGCAGCGACAGGGTCCGTCGGGATCTCCGCGTCTTGGTCTCACCGCCAGCTCGCACCGATCGCCAGACCGCGACGTTGGGTGTCGGCCCGTCCAGGTCGACGTGGTCCCACCGCAGCGCCCGAGCTTCCTCGGTCCGGATGCCGGTGAACATTGACAGCACGAAGTACGCGTTCAGCCGGTCCTTCTCAGCGGCCTTCAGCACCGCTCGGGCCTGGGTCACTGTCAGCGATCGGCTCGGGCGGCCGGGGGATAGGCCAGGTGGGGGAGTGACCAGGCTGGCAACGTTGCGGCCGACCTTGCCGTGCGACTGGGCGTAGGTGATCGCGCGCACGAGCGAGGCCCTGGTGTCCCGCACTGTCCTGGTGGTCCTGGTCGCGGCGATCACTGTCAAGCCTTCGCGAACGTCGTCGGCGGTGAGGTCGCGGAGCACTGTCCCGCCGATTTCGGCCAGCAGGGGGTCCAGCAGCTCGCGTTGCGTCTGCACCGTCTTGGCCGCGCGACCGGCCATGGCCTGATCCAGCCAGGTGTCGACAGCGGCCTGCACAGTGTCCCGGCCTGACGTCCGGATGCCCGCTTCGATCTCGCTGCGCTTGTCCTTGAGCTTCTGGTAGACGTCGGTCTTGTTCTTGGCCGACACCTTGATGCGCTGGCGTTTGCCCGAGCCGTCTTTCGCCGAGATTGATCTCGCCACGCCACCGTCCAGAACACCGTCGGTGGTACTCGGTGTCACGGCACGGCGTGCCCATGTGGTCGTAGTAGACGGCGTCCTCGGAGCGGCGGTCAGCCATTGCTAAGCCATTTCGCCTTGTCCGACTGGCTCCCAGACTGGCTCCCAATGCCCTTTTGGCGGCCGTTTATATGTTCGATTTCACTATCCTGACCTGGGTGGAGCTGAGGGGATTTGAACCCCTGACCCCCTCGATGCGAACGAGGTGCGCTACCGGACTGCGCTACAGCCCCTGGATCGCCAGTCAGCGTAGCAAATGCCGGGTACTCCTCGCTCTTGCGATCATCTACCCGACGTCTGCGACGGGCCGCGGCCGCTCAACTCGCTAGTACCCGGTCTTGGCTGAGCTCGGCAAGATGGGCGCGCACGACTGGCCAGTCGGCGCTCGTCACGGAGAACCGGGCCGAGTCCCGTGGCTGATCGTCGGCTGCGAGGCGATGCGCCCGCAGAATGCCCTCGTAACGAGCGCCGATCCGGCCGAGAGCGCGCCTCGACCGCTCGTTCCGCGCGTCGGTGTGGAAGCACACGCTCTGCGCGTCCCAGGTTTCGAAGGCGAACGTCAGCATCAGCCGCTTCATGTCGGTGTTAGCGCCCGTCCGAATGGCGGACCTGGTCAGCCATGTGTGGCCGATTTCGCACGTGTCGGGGCCGTCGTGGCCGTGCCGGGGATGACCGTCCGGCCACGGCCACCACTCGAGATCGAACAGCCGCGTCGAACCGATGATCGTCTCGTCAGCAAGGCGGACGACGGCAAATGGCGCCGCCTTGCGGGCGTCGCGGGCCGCAGTCGCCGTGTCGATGAAGCGAGCGACCTCGTCGGCTCCGACCGGGACCTTGCTCATCTGGTACAGCTCCGGCTCGCCAGCGGAGGCCGCCACGAGGCCGGGCAGGTGGCGCCGGTGCAGTGGCTCTAGTCGCACATGCCGGCCGCTGAGCTCCGGATCGAGGATGAGCATGCCAATCGCCTCTCTTATGTTACAGTACAAAAGATCGATTATGCCTCTACAATACTTGCCCACCGGCCGGAGCGCGAGCGAGATCGCAGCGGACGTCGAGACGGCGGTCCGCGACGGGCGACTGCCTCCCGGCGCGGCCCTGCCGCCGGTACGAGCGCTCGCGACCGAACTCGGGGTGAGCCCCGCCACCGTCGCCTCCGCGTACCGAGACCTGCGCGTCAAGGGCATCGCACGCGGACACCGACGAGCTGGCACCCGGATTACCGGCTCGCCCCCCACCGCGCCGCGGCCGCCGCTCGCGGTTCCCGCTGGTGTCCGCAACTTGCTCAGCGGATCGCCCGACCCATTGCTGCTTCCGCCGCTTCCTGGTCTCTGGCGCAGCGCGGGCGCCGCCGCGTCGCCGCGGCTTTACGGCCACTCGCCCGTCTCACCTCGGCTGGCCGCCGTGGCGAGCGTTCGCCTTGAGGCAGACCGAATCGACACAGCCAACCTCGCTGTCGTGAGTGGCGCCCTCGATGGCGTCGAGCGGATCCTGGCCACTGCGCTACGTCCGGGCGACCGCGTAGCGGTCGAGGACCCCGGGTATGCGCCGCTGCTTGACTTGCTCGCCGCGATGGACCTCGAGGCCGAGCCGATGAGCGTGGACGAGTCGGGCGTCCGGCCCGAAGCGCTGGCCGCCGCCATCGTTGCTGGCTGCCGCGCGGCGGTCTTCGTACCGCGGGCGCAAAGCCCGACGGGCGCGGCCTGGGACGGCGAGCGCGCCTACGACCTAGCCGATGTCCTAGCCAATGCGCCTGATCTCCTGATCATCGAGGACGATCACGCTGGCGAGGTAGCCGGGTCGGCGGCGATCAGCATTGCCTCCGGGCGTCCGCGCTGGGCAGTGATCAGATCGGTATCCAAGTCGCTTGGCCCGGATCTGCGAATGGCGGTTGTCGCGGGGGATGCAGTCACGATCTCCAGGGTGGAGGGTAGGCAGGCACTGGGCGCCGGCTGGGTGAGCTACCTGCTGCAAGACACCGTCGCCGGGCTGTGGCAGGACCCGGCCGTGGCAGAACTGCTAGGGCGAGCGGCGGCGGCGTACGCAAACCGCCGCCAGATGCTGATTACCGCGCTTGCCAGCCTCGGAATACCGGCGCGCGGCAAATCAGGCCTCGCGGTCTGGGTTCCCGTCGCCGACGAGGCCGGTACAACCTCGGCGTTGCTCGAACGGGGCTGGGCGGTCGCGCCGGGGGAGCGGTTCCGCATCGCGTCACCGCCCGGGATTCGCATCGGCGTCGCCACGCTCACGGCCGCCGAGATCGAACAGCTCGCTGGCGACCTCTACGACTCACTGCGCCAGCGGCCGCGCCGGTCGGACTAAAGCGGCCGCCGCGCAGGCAGGCAGCAGCGCGGCGTCAGTCGCCAACCGCGCGAACGGTGGCGTCGGCGTACTGGTCGTAGAGCTGGTCGCCGACCCGCGCCGAGATATCGATGATCTCCGCGAATGGCTCCGGCTCGGGCTCCCGCTCCGCCTCGTAAGCCCGCTGGCGGGCGGCCTGAACGCGTGCCTCTATCGCCGCGCGTCGATGCGCTTGCTCGACATCCACGACTGCGGTTTCACGGAGCAGGAGGAGATACATGCCGAGCATGGCGGCCGGCGGGATTAGCACCAGCCACGACGTGATCTTGAGCACTACGCACGCGGCCGCTACGGCCACGAGCAGCAGATGCATGGTGAGCAGCCGACGACGAGACCGAAGCATCCGCGACCGGGACGCTGGCGCGCGCACGGATGCCGACGGAACGGGTCGAGGAGGCCCGCTCGCTCCTGCGCCGCTGCCCGCCGCGTACGTCGTTTCCTGCATGTCGGCGGAGTAGGCGGCAGGCTGCGAGTCCTGATCGTCGTCGTAGTAGTAATACGCCTCCGCGTCGTATTCGGCCGTGTACTCGACATCAACACCGACCTCTGCGTCGACCGGTGCTTGGGCTCGCACGTACTGCCGGCGAAGCCACCGCGGAACCAGGACGAAGGCCCAGACCCCGACGATGGCCAGATAGAGGAACGAACTGCTCATCGGCGCACCACGCCGTCGGGAGCTGCGCGTCCTTTGAAGTGCGTGACCCACCGCGGCGTCGCCTGTCTGCAGGTTGCGAGCGGTAGCGAATTGCCGGTGGTCACGTCACGCACGGTAAAGGTCGGCGACCAAGTTGACGAGCATTCGGCCCGGTGTGTCGCGAGATCGGCATTCGCCCGGCAAGCTACCGGGCTGCGAGCGGCGGTGCCGCCTCAGCCAGCGCGGAGCCCTGAGTTCACCATGCTGCGCCAGCGGGGCATGAGGCCGTTCGGCACGTCCTCGGTCGTCAGCGCGTAACAGATGTGGTCATGCCACGCGCCATCGATGTGCAGGGAGCGCCGCCGGAGGCCTTCCTCACGGAAGCCCAGTTTCTCGACGACGCGGCGGCTTGCCACATTCTCGGGCCGAATCGTCGCCTCAACGCGGTGCAGCCCGATACCGAACAAGCACTGGTCTAGGGCGAGCGCCAGGGCCGTCGGGATGATGCCGCGGCCTGCGAACGCCTCGTCGATCCAGTAGCCGACCTGAGCCGACCTGGCCGAGCCCCACACGATGCTGCCGACCGTGAGCTGCCCGGCGAACTTCCCGTCGTAGGTCACCACCCACGGCAACGCCAGGCCCTGCTTGGCCTCTCGTCGCATCGTTCGCGCCATGGCGACGTACGGGCCGAGGCTCGATCGGTAGAGCGGCGTTTCCGGGTTTGTCGGCTCCCACGGGCGCAGCCAGGCGGCGTTTCGCACCCGCGTTTCACGCCAGGTCGCGGCGTCCTTGATCTTTATCGGCCGCAGGCTGACCGGGGCGTCGAGCAGCGTCGGCTCTGTCAGCGTTACCCATCCGCGCGCGCGTGCCACCCCTCCATCATCGCGTGAGCGCGCCATGATCCGCTATCGGGTCGCAAGACCAAACCGTCTCAATACCGAATGTCTCGGATTGGCGCTTCCGCGACCGGCGCACAGCGGAGACCTGCAGCGGCGCAGCGGAGCACGCCCGCGCAGACCGCCCAGATCAGCCGGCGCCAGGCCGTGGGTGATCACCGCCGCGCGCCTGGTCGAGCGCGTGCTCGAGCAGCCCGGCGATAACAGTCATGCCGTCCCGCACCCCGCCGGTCGAGCCCGGGAGATTGACGATCAGCGTGCTGCTCGCCAGGCCGGCAACGCCGCGCGACAGCGCCGCAGACGGCACTCCGGTCGTGACGCCGAACGCGCGAATGGCCTCCGGTATGCCAGGAATCTCGCGGTCCAGCACGAGGCGCGTCATCTCCGGCGTCAGGTCGCCGGGCGTCAGCCCTGTCCCGCCTGTGGTCACGACGACGTCGTAGCCAGCCCTGACCGCGTCACGCAGAGCCACCTCTACCGTCGCCCCGTCCGGTATCACGACCGGGCCGTCGACCTCGCAACCAGCATCACGCAGCAGCTCCACCAAGACTGGCCCGGACTTGTCCTCGTACACCCCGGCCGCCGCCCGGTTGGAGACCGTCACCGCGAGCGCCCGGATCACTGGCGGTGCCAGCTTCCGGTCTTGCCGCCGGTCTTTTCCTCGACGCGCACGTCCGTGATCACTGCGGCCGGGTCGACAGCCTTGATCATGTCGATCAGCGCGAGCGCGGCAACCGACACGGCCGTGAGGGCTTCCATCTCGACGCCGGTCCGGTCGGCGGTTCGCGCGGTGCTCGTGATCAGCACGCCATGGTCAGCGACCTCGAGATCAACGGTGACAGAGTGCAACCCGATCGGGTGACACAGGGGAATGAGGTCTGGCGTTCGCTTCGCACCCTGGATGCCCGCGATCCTGGCAACGGCGAGGGCGTCGCCCTTGGGCACCTCGCCTGCTCGCAGCGCGGCCACCGCCTCGGTCGACAAGCGGACCGTGCCCGTCGCCGTCGCCGACCTCGCGGTCACATCCTTGCCCGACACGTCGACCATGCGCGCCTGGCCGGCCGCGTCAAGATGTGTGAGGCGACCCTGCGTCACGGCAGCTCCAGTACGTCGACGGTCTCGCCTGCGTCCAGTGACGTCACCTTTTCCGGCACGATGACCAGTGCGTTCGCTCTGGCCAGCGATGCGAGCTGGTGTGACGCCTGGCCCGATACGGGCGTGACAAGCCCGGCCGGAGCATCGAGCACGGCGCGCAGGAATGAGCGCTTTTCCGCCGGAGACTTGACCGGCTGTGTGAGCACGGCCTGCCCCGGCTCACCCCGTTCCCTTATCGAATCTTGCAGGGCATCGAGGGCGGGCCGGACGAACAACCAGAACGAGACGTACGCGCTGACCGGATTGCCGGGCAGCGTGAAGATCGGCGTTCCGGCCGGGCCAACCGTGCCGAACCCCTGGGGCATGCCGGGCTGCATCGCGACCTGGCGGAACGTGACAGTTCCGAGCGTCGTCAGCGCTGCCTTCACGACGTCGTGCTCGGCGCCCATGCTCACGCCGCCACTAGTGATCAGCAGGTCGGCGCCGGTCAGCGCGTCCTGAACCGCGGCGAGGACGGCGGCGGTGTCGTCGCGCACGATCGGGTAGCGGCGCGACGGGCAACCAGCCTCCCGCGCCGCGGCGGCGAGCATCGTCGCATTCGACTCCCAGATCTGGCCCGGCGCGAGCTCGGTGCCCGGCTCGACGAGTTCATTCCCGGTCGAGATGACCGTGACCCGTGGCCGCGGTCTGGCTGTGACAGCGCCGTGACCGGCGGCGGCCAGGAGGCCGAGATGCACTGGACCGAGCCTCGTTCCCGCCGTCAGCAGCACGTCGCCAGGGCGCGCGTCGCCGCCCGCCACCCGCACGGACGCGCCTGCCGTAACCGCCTCCCGGATGGTGACGCGATCGGTTCCGCCATCTGTCAGCTCCACCGGAACGACAGCGTCGGCACCGGCCGGCATCGGCGCACCGGTCATGATCCGGATTACGGTGCCGGGAACGAGGTCGCGCACGCCGGTGTCGCCCGCCGCGATCTCCCCGTCCACGGCGATCACGACCGGGCTGTCGTCAGTAGCCGTCGCGACGTCCGCGGCGCGAACCGCGTAGCCGTCCATCGCCGAGTTGTCGAACGACGGCAGCGGCCAGCGGGCGGTTACGTCGTCAATCAGAACGGCGCCGAGCGCATCGGAGAGCGTCAGCTCACGCGGCGGTAGCGGCCGGATCGCGGCCGCGATGTCGCCGAGGTACGTCTCGATGGAGTCCATTACTTGCCGGTCGGCCCCAGAGTCTCCAGATAATGACGTAGCCAGGGTACGAACTCCGGTGCTATATCCGGACGCTCGCAGGCGAACCTGATCTGCGTCCGGAGGTAGTCGAGCTTGTTGCCGGTATCGTAGCGACGACCGCGGAACAGCACCCCGTGGACGCCGCCGCCATCGGCGATGTCGGTGTCGTCGCCAGAGCCGATGCGATCCGTCCGCGCGAGCGTCCGCAGCGCGTCGGTGAGCTGGATCTCGCCGCCGCGTCCCGGCGGAGTGTTGCGCAGCACGTCAAAGATCGCCGGGTCGCAGATGTAGCGCCCGACCACGATCCAGTTCGACGGCGCCTCGCCGATCGGCGGCTTCTCGACCAGGTCAGTGACGGCAACGACATCGTCAGAGTCGGTCGGCTTGATAGATGCGACGCCGTACGACGACACCTCCTCCGGCTCGACCTCCAACAAGGCGACGATGCTGCCGCCGTATTGCTGGCGGACCTGGATCATGCGCTCGAGCAGCCGGTCCCTGGAGTCGATGAAGTCATCGCCGAGCAGGACCGCGAACGGCTCGCGGCCAACGTGGTCGGCCGCGCACAACACGGCGTGCCCGAGACCCAGTGCCTGGCCCTGCCGCACGTAGTGCATGGTGGCTATTTCATTCGAGGCCCGGATGCTGGCGAGCCCGACGTCGTCGCCTTTTGCCGTAAGGACCTCCTCAAGCTCGACGTTCCGGTCGAAGTGGTCCTCGATATTG
The DNA here is from genome assembly GCA_963730085.1 of uncultured Actinomycetota bacterium. Taxonomy (GTDB): domain Bacteria; phylum Actinomycetota; class Actinomycetes; order Streptosporangiales; family Streptosporangiaceae; genus JAJYUU01. The sequence continues at coordinate 109,436 of CAVSQI010000003.1, forward strand.
GTCTTGCTGCGTGCGGTCACCATCAGCACGTCCGTAAGGCCCGCGGCGGCCGCTTCCTCGACTACATACTGGATGGCCGGGGTGTCGATGACGGGCAGCATTTCCTTAGGCATCGCCTTGGTCGCAGGTACGAACCTGGTGCCAAGGCCAGCCGCCGGGATGACCGCTTTGGTGACGGGCTGTGAATGAGCCATGCTGAGAACCTTAGCTAGCGAGGTGGAGGACGGGTGCACGGAACAGGCCCTGAAGACCCTGGGTCCGCCCAGGACCCTGAGGTAGCTGGTTCGCCTCAGCGCCCAGGCGCGTCCTCGCCGGCCTGCGGGTCCCGGTCGGCCCGGCTAGATATGCCCAGGTCTGGGCGCACAAACCAGGGTGACTCAGCTGCGCCCGATGCTGCGCCCGATCCTGTGGCTGAAGCGAAGGCTGCGCTGCGGGCCCGCACGCTGGCCCTCCGCCGCTTGCAGGACGCTGATGAACGCGCGGACGTGGGACGACAGCTCAGGGATGTCGTCTTGGAGTTGCCCGAAATGCAGATGGCTGGAACCGTAGCGGCTTATGCGTCGGTGGGCACTGAGCCGGATTCGCATGGGCTGATCTTCGCGCTGTGGAAGCGCGGTACTTATGTGCTGCTACCAGTGCTTCAGCCGGACGGTGAGCTGGACTGGGCGTCGTACGAGGGGCCAGACTCGCTGGCGCCAGGCCCGCGCGGACTGCTCGAGCCGACCGAACCACGCCGAGGCGTGGCCGCGATCACTTCCGCAGACCTCGTGATCGTGCCCGCCCTGGCGGTTGATCGTGAGGGGCACCGGCTAGGCCGCGGCGGCGGCAGCTACGACCGGGCCCTGGCCAGGGTCGGCCCGGCCATCTTGACCGTCGCGCTCTTGTATGACGGCGAGCTGGTGTGGGAGGTGCCTGTGACCGGGCACGATCAGCCCGTCCGGGCCGCAGCGCTACCGCGGGAAGGAATCTTCAGGCTCCGCTAGCCGTTGCTAACATTTGGCAGTTGACGGCGGCGAGTGCTAAGCCGCAGAGGGAGGAATACGTGCCGACGTATCAGTACGCCTGCACCGATTGCGGAGAGCGCTCCGAGGTCGTGCAGCGGTTCACGGACGACCCGCTGACCGTCTGCAGCGCCTGTGGCGGCAAGCTCCGCAAGGTCTTCTCGCCGGTCGGCATCGTCTTCAAGGGCTCAGGGTTCTACCGCACCGACAGCCGCGGGTCGAGCACCGTCGCGGCTGGTAAGGACGGCGGACCGAATGGCTCATCCTCCGACGGCTCATCCGCCGAGGGTTCGTCGGCAAAGTCGGACAGCGGCAAGTCTTCGGAATCTTCGGGTTCGTCGAACGGGTCTGGCTCGGACTCGGGCTCCGGTGGTTCGGGCGGCTCGGGTGGTTCGAGTGGTTCGAGTGGTTCGGGCGGCTCGGGTGATAAGAAGTCCTCGGTCGCCGCGTCGTCGGCGAAGTGACAGGGCTTTATCAACCTTCTTGTATCGATTTCGACGGATCTGCCCATCGGCTCGTGTCTGACGCGGCGGTCACGTCGAGCAGCGGCCGGTCGGCGTGGGCGCGTTTGATGGCCCAGGGCTGGGTGGGCTGATCGGGATCGGATGAGTCTGGCCGATAGATTTGCCGCGTGACTGACCTGGCAGAGATCGGCGTCATCGGCGGCTCTGGGTTCTACGAGTTCTTGGACTCGGCCGACGAGGTGTCGATCGAGACGCCGTACGGGCGGCCGAGCGATCCGCTGGTAATCGGCGAGTTCGGCAGGCAAGAGAATCGCATTCCTGCCACGGCACGGCCGTGATCACCGGTTCCCGCCACACCGGATCCCCTACCAGGCCAACATCTGGGCGCTTCGGTCCGTCGGCGTCCGGCAGATCCTCGCCCCGAGCGCGGTGGGCTCCCTGACCGTCGAATTGGGCCCGGGCACGCTTGCCGTGCCGGACCAGCTAGTCGACCGGACATCCGGCCGCTCGCAGACCTTCTATAACGAGGGCGGCGCCGTCCATGTCTCTTTCGCCGACCCTTACTGCCCGGTGGGACGCGCCGTCGCAATTGATGCAGCGCGCTCGATGGGCTGGGAGCCCGCTACGTCGGGGACGCTGGTCGTGATCGAGGGACCGCGCTTCTCGACCCGGGCCGAGTCCCGCTGGTACGCGCGGCAAGGCTGGACGCTGATCGGCATGACGGGACATCCGGAAGCCGTTCTGGCGCGCGAGATGGCGCTCTGCTACACCACGATCACGCTGGTCACCGACACCGACGCCGGCGTTGAGGAAGGCGAGGGCGTCACGCATGACGAGGTGTTCCGCGTCTTTGCGGAGAACGTGACGCGCGTGCGCCAGGTAGTCCTCCAGGCGATCCAGGATCTGCCGCTAGATCGCGACTGCCCTTGCCCGCACGCGCTGGATGGCCTTTCGCTGCCCTTCGCCTTGCCGTAGGCACCACGGGTGCCTCGGTCCGGGTTAGGAGCTAAGCGCCGCTGCTATCAGTTCGTGGTTTGGGTACGACTCGTGGTCTGGCTGCGACACTGCACAGGTTTGCGCGATCTTGAGTCCTGGTTCGCCCGGTTTGTGGTCGAGAAAAGTGTGAAGTGTCGCCAGGCTCCGCATCGGGCGGCGCGTGATTTGTGGCGGCCCAGCCGCTAGTCGAGGTCGCCGTGCTCGATGCGGGCAAGCCGCCGTTCGCGGACGAGCTGATCGAACTCATGCTCCACCCGCACGTTGCCTGTCGCCATGGCGGCAAAGACGCCCGTGACGTCCCGCATGCTGACCACGCCGAGAATCCGATCGCCTTCGACCACGGGCAGATGCCGGATCCAGCGGCCTGCCATCTCCCGCGCCGCATCCTGGAGCGGCATGTCCGGGCCGACGGTGTAGACGTCCACGGTCATGGCGTCGTCCACGGTGGTCTTATCGGGGTCGGCGCCAAAGGCGACGGCGCGCAGCAGGTCTCGTTCGGTAATGATGCCGATGAGGTTGCCACTGTCCGTGACCAGTAGCGAGCCGGTCTGCTGTCGCCACATCCGCTCAGCGGCTGAGCGCAGGCTGTCTTGCGGCGACTCGGTGATCGTCGCTTGCGTCATGACGTCTCGTACCTGCACCGTGCAACTCCCCGTCCGGGCCGTTCTGCTCTGCGCTCAAGCCTATGGTCCGGGTGTCGCGTGCCGTCGGCCGCGGCCAGGTGTGCGCTGACACCGTGCTGTTAAGAAGGCAACAACCCGTTAGGCTTGGGGCGGCTTTCGCGGCAGAGTTCCCGGTCCTGGGCGATCGGGGTAGGGCCAGCGGCAGCCGAAGGCCCCGATAGCTCAGGCGGATAGAGCGACTGCCTCCTAAGCAGTAGGCCGCAGGTTCGAGTCCTGCTCGGGGCGCTACCAGCGTAAACGTTCTTGAGACGCCTATCACTGCCGGACGCTCGGCTGTAGTTCGATCTGGTATCAGCCCCGGCACGAGGCGTAGCGTGGAAGGTGGCTGACCGGGTCTCGACTTAGAGCGGCCTGTGTCGCTCGTCCGGTCAGCCCCTTGTTGTCGGCTAACGCCGCTAGCGTTGACTCTATGCACATCGAGTGGCTTTCATTCGCGCTTAAGGTGGTCGCCCCGCTTAGGCCGAATACCTGGTCTTGCAGACCAAGCCAAAGGCAATAGTGAGCAGATCGTCTACGCGGAGACCTTCTATCGGCGCACAGCTGCCGAGAAGGCCGTAAAGGCTGCCAACGACCGCATGGGCGGGATCAAGGCAGGCAATGTCGTCTTCGGCGACCCGCCCTTGGGCCGGTATGTGGAAGCTGCCAATCGACATCCGCTAAGAGCATCAGCCGCGACACAATCAGTAGCAAACGGTCCAGCGATATAATCTGCCCATGCGCAAGCCGAGTCCGATACGCCGCCGAGTAATGGCGTGCGCTATCGGGCTTTCGGCGTTCCTGGGCCTGGGAGCAGCGATTGAACCGCCGACGTCTTACCACCCGCTAAGGCTCCTAGCTGGGGCGATGCTGGGCGGTGCAGCTGCGCTGGGTGCCGCGTGGTCAGATGGCCATTTAAAGAATGACAGGTCCGACCAGAAGCTTCTGGTCGAGCTTACACATCCAATAAAAAAATCTCTGGGGAGTTGTACTCTTGCCTGAATACACAACCGTAGCGTCCAAAACACAACCGTAGTTCGACAGCCTGAAACGCAAAAGCTAGCTTCCGCTGGCGGCCTCGGACATCTTCCAGAGGCGGTAACACGCCTCGCGTAGGTTGGCGTCGATCTCCTTGAGCGCCGCCATCTCGGTCGGCTCAATGTGGCACTCGGCTCGCTTGAGGGTCACGTCAGCCGTGCCCATCAGTTCGACCACTCGGAAGTGCGCGCCCTCCACGGCTTCCGCAGCTGTCCTGACGCTCTGCCGCTCGCTGTCATCCATGCCTCCAGTATCCGCCGCGACCACTCACCTACGATTAGCGCCGTTACCTGCTTGCCGGGAGTCTGGAACCCGCACGCCTTGAAGACGGCGACCGGCTGGCCGAAGACTTGTCCTCCGGGGCCAGTGACAGTGCTAGGGCCGTTAGCTCGCTGCTCACTGCCTCCTAAGCAATGGGCCGCAGGTTCGAGTCCTGCTCGGGGCGCAGGTCAGAGGTATGTTTGGTCGATCATGAATGCCTCTCCGAGCCAAACTGGGAGGCCAATCAAGTTCCGGTCAAGCCACGGCCGGAGCCAGCACCAGCGGGCGGACCCTGGCCGCGATCGCGGCAAATGACGGCCCCGCGCTGCAGGCTGCCGGAGCGCGGGTTCAGCGCGAGGGCAACCGCCCTCCCTAGTTGACAGATGCACTGACAACTCAATACACTGGCACGATGTCAGATAGACTGACAACTTCAGCGCGACCGCTTCCCCAGCCAGATGCGGATCTCGGCTACCTGTTCCGGCTCGCGCACCAGCGCTTCCGGGCGCTGCTGGACAGCGAACTGGAAGATCTCGGCCTGTCCGCGCAGGAGTACGGGATCCTGAGCGTATTCGAGACTAGACCCGAGCTCTCCACCTCCGAGCTTGCTTACATCTCGCAGGTCACGAGGCAGACGATGCACACGTCAATCCTCAGCCTCGAGGCGGCGGGGCTGGTTGAGCGCAGCGCGAGGAATCAAAGGGTCGTCCTTGTGCGCCCGACGACCCGAGGCCGAGAGTGCATGGAGGCGGCAACGCGCCGAGTGCGCGGGGTGGAGCACGCTGCGCTCGCAGGTTTTAGCCGCGAGGACGAGCGAACTATACGAGCGTGGCTCGCCAACCTGGCGGCCATGACCACAAGCCCCAAGAAGACCGAAGTTATGCGAGAGGAGAAGTCATGAGCCATCGGGCCAGGGCGACCGGGACTCTCGAGCGGCGCATCCACGACGCGGAGAGGAACCTCTTTGACGCCGTCGGCGCAGACGTCGACGAGTTCTTCCTCGAACTCGCGCAGACGGGCCTGCGGGTACGAGTGCTCTCGCATGGACGCGGCCCGGCGGTTGTCCTGCTCCATGGTGTGTCGGAGAGCGCCGCCATCTGGGCGCCGTTGTTTACGAAGCTCCGTCATTTCCGGCTGCTCGCCGTCGACCTTCCCGGTCACGGCTTGTCCGACCCGATCGCCTTCCGGCGCGGGCAGGTGCGCCAACACGCCCGCCTGTTGATCGAGGACATCCTGGACGCACTCGGGCTCGACGAGGTGCCGGTGATCGGCCACTCGCTTGGTGGCATGTTCGCCCTGTGGCACGTGGCCGCCGGTTCCGGGCGGATTTCTGAGGTGGTCGCGATCGGAGAGCCCGCAGTCGCGCTCCCGGGAGTACGCGTGCGCATGCCCCTGTCGCTGCTGACCGTCCGTGGACTGGGCACCGCTGTCTTGCGCTCACCCAGCCCGCGTCGTGTCTATCGCACCCTGCTTGCCCAAGGCCTTGGCTCCGCCGAAGTAGCGGCCGCGCCCGGCTCGCTGATCGAGGCGCTACGCCTGTCCGCACGCCGGCCCGAGAACGCGAGAACCGTCGCGTCGCTAATGCACGCGATCGACCTGTTCCGCCGCGCACGTCCCGAGAGTGTCCTCACAAGCGCAGAGCTCGCAGCCATCATGACACCCACGATCTTCATCCTCGGATCCGACGACCCATACCTCTCCATCGAGGACGCACGGCCGTCGATCGATCAGATTCACGGCGCCAGGCTCTATGAGGTGCCCGGCGGACACGCCCCCTGGCTCGTGGACGCCCAACGCTCGGCCGAGCTGATCGCAACTCACTCACACCTCTCCTCGCGCCAGCGCCCGGCACCGTAGTCATTCGCTCGCTCCCACAGGCCGCGCCACGTTCAGGGCGTTCTCGTGCGCCTTGAGCAGTCGGCGGGCGTTGGCGCACGAGCGCCGTGCCGGTCTGGGAGCCAAAGTGGGAGTCATCGTCAGCAGGAGCCAGGCGCCATCTGGCGTCGTCAGCCGATTGCCGTTGCAGGTCAGGGCATGTTGGGCAGCGGTGAGCGTCGTCTGCCGGCCTTCTTCGGTATTCGATCGCTAGAGGATCTACTGCTCGCACGCAGCCACTCTTGCGACGAACCGCCACGCCTGGCGTCGTCGACCCACAGCACCCTCGGCGTGCTCACGCAAGACGGCGGGTCGGCGCCTCAGACGGAATGGGCTGGCGCGGTCAGCTCGAGCTGAACGCCGTCAGGATCTTCGAAGGACAGCACGTCGATGCCGAATGCCGGCAGGCTAGCGATCCCGCCGTGCCGTACGCCGTGCTCGTCGAACAACCGCACCGCGTGCTCGAGGTCCTCATGGCTGGCGACGCCGAAGCTGAGATGGTCAAGGCCCACCCTGTCGGGGTTGAACCGGTCACCCGATGGTGCCATCGGCCGCAGGCCCATCAGCAGATTCCCGCGGATCATGACCACGCCGCCGAACAGGACCTTAAAGACCTCGTCCGCCGACGGGTCATCTGGCGGCGGCGACTCGACGGCGACCTCGAAACCGAGCAGGCCGGTGTAGAACTGACGGCTACGGTCCACGTCGGTGACCGTAAGCCGCAGATGATGGATGTCACCAGTCGGAATCTGTCCGGGCACTGCGCTCTCCCTCCCGTGCGGGGCCCGCAACGCGCCGCACGATCCGGCCCCTCCGGTCAGCATCGCAGCCCCCGGTGATCCGACGCCAGTGACCTGACTGTGAGGCAGGCCGTTATCCGTTGGCGGCGGTCTGATTGGCTCAGGCATCATTGCGGGAATGGATCAGCGATCGCGCCTGCTCGCAAGGCTTTTCGCCGTGTGCGGAGTACTACTCGTGCCGTGGATCGGGGTGCTGATCGAGCAGCTGCATGGACGGGCTGGCAAGCGCAGCTTCGCCTCTTCCTGGGTGTGGCTCGACGTCCTCGAGGCGGTCAGCCTGCTCGTCGTCTCGCGCCTGCTCTCCCGAAGACATCGGGCGACGAGTCCGGTCTCGGCGGCGACGGCCGCGATCCTGTGCATGGACGCTTGGTTCGACACGATGTCGGCCGCACCGAAGTTGCCCTACGCCGAGTCGCTGGCGATGGCCTGCTTCGCCGAGGTGCCCCTCGCCGCCCTGCTCGCATGGACCGCATGGCGCACCCTGGAATGGGCCGCTCCGCGCGCCGCCACCCCTCTCCCTAGGCGCAGTCAAGTCCTGGGCCGACCAAGATCATCGTCAAGAACGAGCAGGGCCGGGTCGGCGCGGAAGATGGGCCAGCCAATCTCGGTGCGCCACTCCGCCTCGTCGGGCGTGTCCCCGGCGCCGCGCAGGTAGTACTCCCGCAGCGGCCCGTCGATGCTGATCTCGTGCGCGATGGCGTACGAGCCGAGCTTGGCGTAGGTGAGATCCGCGTCGGCGAGTGAACCGTGATGGTTGATGATGGCGAGTTCGGCCGCGGGGATTACCTGCGACGCGACGCGCCCGATGGGGCGCACGCCACCTTCCACCGGGATGAACACGGTGGCCTGGCCACGGTCCTGCTGCAACAGTTCGCCGGCGAACATCCCGCCGCTGGGCCCGGTAGCGTGCTGGCCTTGGGCCAGGACGGTGGCCCGCAGTTCGCCCAGGGCACCCTGCCACCAGGCCAGTAGGTCCGCCCGGTCGACCACCGCCCCGATGGCCGCCGCCGCGGTGGCAGGCACGCTGCGGTGCTCGATTGCAGTCGGGCCGTCCGGCGGCTGAAGCAGGTTGCGCAGCGACTCGACCACGGTCCGGGTCTGGGCCAGCTCAGCTTCGAGCCGGTTCAGGTGCGCGGCTATGAGAGCGTTGCGGGCAGTCGCGTCCGGTGCCGCCAGCACGGCCTTCACGTCGGCGACCGGCATCTCCAGATCACGCAGCCGCCGGATGACCTGCGCGGTTGGGATCTGCCCGACCGAGTAATACCGGTAGCCCGTGTCCGGGTTCACCGCCCCCGGCTCAAGCAGCCCGACCTGGTGATAGTGACGCAGCGTCTTGATGCTGAGGTGAGTGGCACGGGAGAAGTCGCCTACGGTAAGCGCGGCTGCCATGTGGCCATTGTCAACCCTCCTGTTACCGGAGAGTCAAACACGGGATCGGCTCTTGACCCTCTGGTAAAGGGAGCACCGAGGGTGGGGCTATGACGTCAGGGAGGACCGACATGACCGACACCACCACCCTCGCCCCCGTACTGGCCGAGCACATCGCCGCTGTCAACGCGTTCGACGAGGACGCGATCGTGGCCACGTTTGCCGACGACGCCCTGGTCAACGACGCGCACCGCGAATTCTGGGGGATCGACGCCATCCGTCGCTGGGTGGCAAGAGAGATGGTCGGCGACCGCGTGACCATTGCGGTGACCGAGGTCCTCGACCACCACGGCGACACCATCGTCCGCGGCCGCTACGACGGCGACTACGACAAGACAAACCTGCCGGACGAACTCATCCTGACCAACTACTTCACCGTCCGCGACGGCGAGATCGTCACTCTGATGGTCATCCGTAACACCCCCGTCGCCTATTGAGACTGGCGATAAAAAGGAATGCACTGATGAGCACCCTGGTCACCAACGAGTTCTTTGCCCAGCCTGGCCGGGGGAATGATGTCGCCGCCCTGCTGCTCGAGATCCTCGGCGAAAGCCTCCAGCGCGATGGCTGCGAGACCATCCGGATCCTGCGCGATCAAGACGACCCGGATCACGTCGCCGGACTGACGCAATGGACCGAGCGCCGCAACTTCGAGGACTACATCGCCTGGCGCACGGAGCACGGCTTCACTGACACGTTCGAGGCCATGCTGACTCGGCCGTTTGTCATCCACTACTACGACACCGCGTACTTCGGCGAAGGGATCGCCGCAGTCGGGCGCGAGGAGTCCTGCTGAGCAGGTAGGCCTGAGGTTCGAGTCCCGCTCGGAACTCGCATCGCTGCATATGGAACCCAGCTACGTCACGGTGAGTGTTACAGGCCGGGCGTCGCGGGTTAGGTCACAGGTCCTCAGCCGCGGTCGCTTCTGCCGGTTCTGCACCGTCCGGCTTAGCTTCCCCCGCCACGGGCGGCATCAGCCCGCGGTCCTGGAGCCTGTCCAACAGGTCAGCTTGCACCTGCGCCTCGGAGCGGTCAGTGCTCAGTTCTATCAGGATGCCGCGACCACGGTAGTAGTCGACCAGCGGCGCGGTTTCCTTGGCGAAGACGGCGAGCCGGTGTCGGATGATATCGAGCGTGTCATCGGCCCGGCCGTCGCGTCCCGCCCGGTCGAGCAGTCGGCTGACGAGCTCTTCCTCCGGCGCGGTTAGGTAGATCACGGCGTTGCTAGTCAGCGCCAGGTCAGCGCCGAACTGCGCCGCGCGCAGGGCTTGCGGCATCGTTCGCGGGAACCCGTCCAGCACATAACCACCGGTGTGGTGGGCCGCGGCGACGACGGCTGGCGCCAAGATGCGGAAGATCAGCTCGTCCGGCACAAGATCGCCGCGCTCGGTGTACGCCGCGACCTGCCGACCAAGGTCGGACCCGCGCTCTGCCTCTGCCCGCAGTACGTCACCCGAGGAGATGTGCGCGGCTCCCGTCTGCCGGGTCAGCCATCGGCTGTGCGTGCCCTTCCCGGCGCCCGGCGGCGACAGCATGATCACTCGGACCATGACGACCGCACCACCTCCAGCACCGGGACGCGCCTTGCGTGAAGAGTATCTCCGCTGACCCAGCTACACGTAATGCAATAGAAATAGCAGGAATCTAGCCGTTGTCGACCCGTCAGCTTATTGTTCCGATATCCGTACAGCCGTTGCAAAAGGAAGAGCCATCGGCCAACACGGGCGGCCTACGAGAGCTGTGGAGGTCGGGTCGGTTGGCTCTCAGCGTTACATCGCCGCGGCTGCCGTCGATCCTCAGGCCGTTCGTGCCAGCGGTTGTGATCTCAGCGGTCAGTCTGGCTTTGTTCCCGATGCCAGTGGGAGTAGCCGTTGAAGGGCTGATCCTTGGCCTGCTCGGCGCGATGCTGGCGGTTGGGATGGCCCTTATCTACCGCGCCAATCGCATACTGAACTTCGCGCAGGGCGAGCTGGGCACGGCGCCAACGGTTCTCGCGGTGTCCCTTGTGGTCTACGCCGGGTGGAACTACCTGCTCGCACTGTCGGTCGGCCTCGTGGGCTCACTGCTCGTCGGTGCGCTGGTTGAGCTGGCTGTTATTCGGCGCTTCTCTCGTTCGCCGCGCCTCATACTGACCGTCGCGACCCTGGGCCTCGCCCAGTTGCTGTCGCTCGGTGCCGTCTTCATTCCAATGATCTGGGGAAAGCAACCGACAGCCAATCAGGTCCACTTTCCGCTCAGCCTGCATTTCACTATCCAGCCGATCGTGTTCTCGGCCGATTACGTGGTCGCGCTCATCGTCGCGCCGCTGGCCATGCTGGGCGTGGCTGCGTTGCTCCGCTTCACCAGCATCGGAGTGGCCGTCCGCGCGAGCGCCGAGAGCGCGGATCGGGCCAGCATGCTGGGAGTCCCGGTCAAGCGCCTCCAGACCGTGGTCTGGTCAGTGGCGGCGTTGCTGTCGTTTACGGGGATCTTTCTTCAGGCCGGGATTCAGGGCCTGCCGGTCATCTCCTCGCTGAATCTGACGGTGCTGCTGGCCGCGCTTGCCGCGCTCGTGATGGGCAACTTGGTTGACTTGCCTGCGGTCGCCGTCTCGGCGGTGGCGCTCGGCTTGCTGCAAGTGGGCGTCAGCTGGCACAACCCGAGCAGCCCTGAGCTCGTGGAACCGATCCTCGGCGTCGTCATCGTGATCTCGCTGCTGGTTCGCAAGGTGGGCGCGAGCCGCGCTGACCAAGATCGATCGTCGAGCTGGAACATGTCCGACGAGATACGCCCGGTGCCGAACGAACTGCGCTCCCTGCCCGAGGTGCGAGCAGTGCGATGGGCCGGCGCGGCGGTTCTGGTGGGCCTGGCGCTGGCGTTGCCGTATTGGCTGCAAGTGGGCGACCAGTTGAAGGCTTCCGCAGCAATCGTCTTCGTGATCATCACCATGTCGGTAGTAGTGCTGACCGGCTGGGCCGGACAGGTATCTCTGGGCCAGATGTCGTTCGCCGGCTTCGGCGGCGCCGTGGCGGTCTATTCCACCCTCCACTGGAATCTCGATCTGAGTCTTACGTTGCTGCTGGCTGGGCTAGTCGGAGCGGCGGTCGCGGTGATCGTGGGCCTGCCTGCATTGCGCTTGCGCGGCTTCTTCCTGGCCGTGACCACCCTGGCGTTCGCCATGGCAGCCTCGGCGTACCTGCTCAACATCCAGTACTTCTCTTGGGCGCCCGACCCGAATTCCGTGGTGATCCGGCCGCATCTCTTCGGCGGCATCAGCCTGGCGTCGCAGCGGACCTACTACTACGTCTGCCTCGCTGTGCTGGCACTCGCCGTGCTCGCCGTGCGGGGCATCCGACGGAGCCGCACCGGCCGAGCGCTGCTGGCGCTGCGCGAAAACGAACGTGCCGCGCAGGCCTTCGGAATCAACATCTTGCGGGCTAAGCTCACGGCGTTCGCCATCTCCGGATTTCTTGCCGCGCTCGGCGGATGTCTTCTGGTCGAGCTGCTCGGCGGGTTCAGCCCTGATACCTACGCGCCCGACCAGAGCTTCGTGATTTTCACCGCCGCCGTGGTGGGCGGCTTGGGCTCGCTCCTCGGTGCGGCACTGGGGTCGCTTTACCTCGAGGGTGCGCAGTGGTGGCTACCCGGCGCACAGTGGCAGACCCTGGCATCTGCCGTCGGCGTACTGCTGGTGCTGATGATCATTCCCGGTGGCCTGGGGCAGGTGGTCTTCCGAGTGCGTGACGCGGGACTGCGGTGGATTGCCAATCGCCGAGGACTGATCGTGCCTTCCTTGGTGGCGGATACTCGTCAGCCCGATGCGGCCAGTCCGGCTTCCGGCGCTGGTGATGACGAAAGGCCACGCGAGACGCGGGCTGCCGACACCCGGCAGCCAACGTCGCCTGGCCCGGATCTCGCGCCCTCCGCGGGAGGCCCGCCATGATCCCCATCGCGCCGCTTGGCCACGCCGGATCCGGCCGCGCGAGCAGCGCGCGTCAGATTTGCGTTGCGCCATCCGGGCCGGTGGCTCACCGACCTGTCGGGCGGCGGTCCGACTTATGCCCTCGCCATTCTGTTTGGGTTCAACATGGTCGAGGAGATGGACCGTGACTCTTTCGGCTTGCTGATACCGAACATCCAGCGGTCGTTCCACATGAGCAACGCCGCGGTCCTGTCCCTCGTGGCGGTGGCCGCGCTCCTGGGGCTGTCGCTGACCGTGCCCATCGCGCAGTGGTCGGACACGCACAGCCGCATCCGGCTCATGCTCATTGGCGCATCGGTATTCGCCCTGTTCTCGTTCGGCACCGGGGTCGCCGTCTTCGTCTGGCTGCTCGTCATCATGCGAGCAGGCTCGGGCTTGGGTCAGGCTACGGCTCTGCCGACTCACAACTCGCTGATCTCGGACTGGTTCCCGATCGCAGCGCGCCCGCGCGTGTTCTCGCTATATCGCCTCGCCAACGCGCTCGGTGCACTCGTGGGTCCGCTGCTGGCAGGCTTGCTGGCTGCCTGGCTCGGCTGGCGCGTGCCGTTCATCGTGCTAGCCGTTCCCACAGTCATCCTGGTCATCCTGGGCCTGCGACTTGTCGAACCGGTGCGGGGCGTGCAAGAGCGGCAGGCCATGGGCATGGCTGGGGACGCTCTGCAGACCGAGGAGCCGGCTCCATCGTTCGCCGAGGCGTGGCGCATGGTGTGGAAGATCGGCAGCCTGCGCCGAGTGTTCTACGCGCTGCCCTTCCTTGCTGCCTCGATAATCGGCTTTGCCTCGCTGGCCGCACTCCTCTACCAGCATGCGTTCGGCCTCGGGACGGTGCATCGTGCCTACATTGCGGCCGTGACGGAACCGGTCCAGTTGGTCGGGCTCATCGTCGGAGCCCGATTCGGATCAAGGCTGATCACCCGCAACCCAGCGCTGATCATGCGGTTCCTGGCAATCGCCGCCTTCGTCTGCGGCGGACTCGCTGCGGTGTTCGCGCTAGCGCCGTGGCTATGGCTCACGATCGTCGCAAACATGGCAATCGCGGCCAGCTTGGCCATTGTCGGCCCGGGCGTGTTCGCCGCCCTCTCGCTGGGCATCCCGCCCAGAACTCGCTCAATGGGTTTCTCCATGGGAGCTATCTGGGTCATCCCTGGCCTGCTGGTGCTTCCGATCGTCGGCGCGGTGTCGGATAGCGTCGGCATCCGCCCAGGAATGCTCATCATGACGCCGGTCTTTGTGATTGGCGGCGTGATCCTGGCAGGTTCGGGCCGAGTGCTCAATCAGGACATCCTCCAGGTATGGACGATGGCCGCAGCCCGCTCTGAGGTATTCCATGAACGCCGCCTTGGACGGGTCAAGCTCGTCCTGTGCCGCGGTTTGCAGGTGTTCTACGGCAACGTGCAGGTGCTGTTCGACGTCGACTTCGAAGTCGACGAGGGCGAGATCGTCGCGCTACTCGGCACCAACGGCGCGGGCAAGTCGACTCTGCTGAAAGCCATCTGCGGAGTCGTCGAGGCTGACAAGGGCGCGGTGATCTTCGATGGGCGCGACATAACTCACGCCCCGCCCAATGAAATCGCCGCGCTGGGAGTCGGACTCCTACCGGGTGGCCAGCGGGTGTTCCCGTCGCTGACGGTGGAGGAAAACCTCCGCGTGGCCGGCTGGCTGCTACGTAATAGCGCCGACGAGCTCGGCGCGCGCGTTGCCCAGGTGCTTGACCAGTTCCCAATACTGCGGACCCGTCTGATGGAACCCGCCAGCAATTTGTCGGGCGGCGAGCAGCAGATGCTCGCGCTCGGCATGGCATTCCTCGGCCGCCCGCGGCTGCTGCTGATCGACGAGCTCTCGCTGGGCCTCGCACCGACGGTCGTGGCGGAACTGCTCCCGATGATCTCAAGGATTCGCGACCACGGCACTACGGTCATCATCGTCGAGCAGTCAGTCAACCTGGCGCTGACTATCGCCGAGACTGCCTACTTCATGGAGAAGGGTGAGATTCGCTTCCATGGTCCAACCGCAGAGCTGCTGGCACGGCCAGACATCCTGCGGTCTGTCTTCCTGGAAGGCGTGGGTGCCCGCACTAGCACCGCCAACACCGGCGGAGGCGCGGGAGCCGACCGCAGCTCACACTCCTCTGAGCGACGCGAGTTCGCCCGCCGAGGGTTCGGGCCCGGCGTGGCGCGCTCCAGGCTGCTGAGCACCGCCCCGAGGCCGAGAACGTGACGGCCGCCATCGAGGTGGTCGACGTCCGGGTCCGGTTCGGCGGGATCGAGGCCGTAGGCGGCGTGTCGCTGCGCGCCGCCCCCGGCGAGATCGTCGGCATCATCGGGCCCAACGGCGCTGGCAAGACCACCTTGCTGGATGTCATCTCGGGCTTCGTGCCGGCGGACGCTGGTCGGGTCCTGCTCGGCGGTCGTGACCTCACTGGACTCGGCCCCGACCGGCGAGCCCGGCTCGGACTAGGGCGATCGTTCCAGGACGCGTTGCTGTTCCCGGCCCTGACGGTCGAGGAGACCATCGCCGTGGCGATGGAGCGATGGGTCGCAGTGAAGGACCCGGTCAACCCGGCCCTGCATCTGCCCGCTGCGTTCGATTCGGAGCAGGCAGTGCGCAAGCGGGTGACCGAGCTAATCGAAATGCTGAGCCTCGAAGCCGCCCGCACGAAGTTCGTGCATGAGCTGTCCACGGGCATGCGCCGAGTGGTCGACCTCGCCTGCGTCATAGCGCACAGACCGAGCGTCGTTCTGCTCGACGAGCCCTCGAGCGGCATCGCTCAGCGCGAGTCAGAGGCGCTGGCTCCGCTGCTGCAGCGTCTGCGCGACGAGCTGGGCGCAACCTTGATCGTCATCGAGCACGACATGCCGCTGCTCACTGCCGTGGCCGACCGCCTTGTGGCCCTCGACCGTGGCCTCGTCATCTCTGCCGGGCCGCCAACTGCCGTACTCAACGACCCGGTGGTGATCAGCTCTTACCTCGGCGACAACGCGGCCGCCGTCGGTCGCTCAGGAGCGCTCCAAACCTGATGTCCGCCGCGATTCAGACCACCCAGGAGGAACTCGCCGATGCAACCCTCAGCCCCGCCGCCGCGTAGTACGTTCCTGCGACGTTACGGACCGATGATCGCCATCCTGGCTGCGCTCGCTCTCGTGGCTGGCGTGGTATTTGCGACGAGGGGCGGTAGCCCGAAGGCCAGTTCGAACGCCGCCGCGACCGGCTGGCAAATCGCAGGCGACGAAGGCTCTGTCCTGGACGCAAGCGGAGGCAGAAGGCAAGACGAAGTCGATCGACTGGGGGAGTCGCTGCGACACGAGCACAGGCAAGCTCAAGATCCCCTATTACTTCGCCGGTCAGTGCTACGCGCCGTTCTCGGGCAACAACGGCGGCGCCACGTATCAGGGAGTCACGGCCCGGTCGATCAAGGTGGTGTTGTACCTGCCCGAAGCCAACGACCCGGTCCTCAGTTACATCGAAGGCGCCATCGCCGATACCGATACCAACCAGCAGACCATCGCGACCGTGCAAGGTTATGCAAAGTTCCTGCAGTCGTACTACGAAACCTATGGCCGCAAGGTCGACCTGATCCCATTCGTCGCGACCGGCTCAGCTCTCGACGACGTGGCGGCGCGCGCCGACGCCACGACGATCGTGCAGACCATAAAGCCCTTCGCGGTTATTGGCGGCCCCGCGCTGACGGCGGCCTTCGGCCAGGAGATCGTGGCCAACAAGATCTTCTGCGTCGACTGCATCCCGAGTCAGCCCGACAGCTACTACGCCCAGCACTCCCCCTATGTGATCGGCCTGGACATGAATGCCGATGAAGCGCAGATCCAGCTGGCCGATTACATCGGCGCGCAGCTCAAGGGTCGGCCCGCAGCCTTTGCCGGCGACCCGGCCATGCACCATGAGACCCGCAAATTCGGGCTTGTCTACATCTCGACCGGACAGGATTCCGAGATTCAGACAGATCACTTTGTCCAGAGTCTGGCGAAGATCGGCGTGAAGCTAGCGGCCCGGCTCGCCTACGCCTCGCCCGTCACCATCGACTCGGTCGGGCTGATCGCGAAGCTCAAGGCTGCCGGAGTAACGTCGGTCATCTTCAGCGGCGATCCGGTTGCCCCTGGATCTCTCACCAGGGCGGCGACCAGTCAGAACTATTATCCCGAGTGGATCATCTCGGGATCCGTGCTGACCGATACGGCAATCTTCGCCCGAACCTATGACCAGAAGCAGTGGGCGCACGCCTTCGGAATCAGCTTCCTGGGCGCACGCACAGATCCGTCGGTCAGCGGATCGATCTACCTGTACCACTGGTACTACGGCAAGAACCCGCCCGCAGCCACTGGGGCGGCCACAACTACTCCGGACGTGACGTTGCTCTTCGTCGGGCTTCAGGGCACTGGCCCGGACCTCACGCCGGCCAACTTCCTGGCCGCCCTGTTCGCCGCGCCGAAGCCGGCCGAGGCACTCACCCAGCCCATGATCACCTACGGCAACCACGGGATCTGGCCGCAGACTGACTACCTAGGGATCGACGACGCGACCGAGATCTGGTGGAACCCGAACGCGGTCGGGCCCGACGAGCTCAACCACCCGGGCAAGGGCTTGTATGAGTATGTCCACGGCGGCAAGCGCTATCTGCCGGGCCAGTGGCCTGACGTTGCCCCCGATGTATTCACAACCAAGGGTGCGGTGACCATCTACGAGACAGTTCCACCTGCAGAACGGGTTCCCAGCTACCCGTCACCAGCTGGCTCTGGCTGAGTCGGGAAGCCCGGCGGGCTTCAGGCCGCGGGTATCCCGTGCCACGGCAACCGGAAGGGCTGCTGGTCCCGTCTTGACAGTGTGAATACTGAGCAGAGCGAGCAATGCCTATGACAGCGCGCGAGGTAGAGTTCGCCGACTTCGCCAGCGCCAGGCTGGCGTCACTGCGCAGGCTCGCGATGCTGCTAAGCCAGGACTGGCAGCGGGCCGATGATCTCGTCCAGGCCGCGCTCATCAAGCTGTACGTCAAGTGGCCGAGGGCCGTAGCCGCCGACAACATCGACGCCTACGCCCGAGCCATCGTCGTGCGGGAGTTCCTCGACGAGCGGCGGTCCAGCTGGCTTACCAGGGTGACGCTGAGCGACCAGCCGCCCGACCGGCAAGCCAACCCGCCCGACACCGACTCGGCCGTCGACCTACAGGTAGCGATGTCAGCGCTGACTGCCCGGCAGCGTGCGACCGTCGTGCTCCGCTTCTATCTCGACCTGAACGTCGACCAGACCGCGCAACTGCTCGGCTGCACACGCGGCACTGTCAAAAGCCAGACCGCCAAGGCCCTCAGCGCCCTGCGTCGCACTCTCGCGCCGGAACAGCAGCTGCTGGCGTCGGCCATCGCCACGGAGGCGCGGCCCGCTGGCAAGGAGGCATCGTGACAACCAGATTCGAAACACGTCTCGCCGAGCTGCTCAATGAACAGGCCACCCGCGAACAGCCCCCGGCCAGGGTCACTGTCAGTGCAGCCATCCGGCGCGGCAACTCCCGGCTGCGCTGGCAACGCGGCGGCCTAGTATGCGCCGCCGCGCTGACAGGAGCCGCCGCTATTTCCATCGCGCTGGGTGGCGCCGTGCCATTTGGGGGCCACCTGGCCGCGCGGAATTCCGGCACCGCGCACCAGGCTGCCGCGTCCGGGCCGCCGGCACAGACCGGATCGCTGCCAGTGCTGCGCACGGACGCCAGCTTCGGCTGGCTGCCCGCCGGTGAGCATCTCACCTCGGGAAGCGAGAGCGGCAAGTACGCCCTTATGAACATCACCGCGGGCAAGGGCAACAGGGTGCTGGAGTGGACACTGACGATCTGGGCACCCAACTTGTGCGCTCTGCGCGGCAGCGTCAACGAGGAGCTTCTCTGTCAGTTTGGCGGCGGCGTCGCGCCCGCGAACTATCGCCTGGACGGCCGCGCGCCGTCGATGCACGGGCGCGAGGCGTTCTGGATCAGCGATCGCAACTTGCGGCAGGAGATCACCTGGGAATATGCACCCGGTGCCTGGGCACAGCTCGAGTCGCCGCGGTGCTGCTCGGCCGTGGCAAACCGCCAGCCGGTCGCGGCGCTGCTGCGGGTCGCCCGCGGGATCAGCTTCGGTCCCGCCAGCGGCCAGCCGATTCGCTTTGACGTCCAGCTCACGGACGTACCCAGCGCTTGGAAGGTCAGTGACGTCGGCTACGGCGCGAAGGACGGGTCCCTGCTGGGCATCAGCGCAGATCTCACTGGTGACCACGGACCCCGCACGGGAACGAGTTTCGACATCATGAAGGGAGGCGTCGGGAATGCAGATCCCTGCTGGAGTTCCGCGGCGAGCCCGACGAAGCACACAGTCCTCCGCGGCTATGACGTCCAGACCACAACGAATCCGGTGCCGCCGAACAGCCCATCTGAGGCCTCCGAGCTGTGCGCGCCAGACGTGCACGGCATCGCACCGGATGTAACAGCCACCGCGGTCGACATCACGACGGGCGACGACTCGGGGCGCACCCCGGCCGAGCTGTTCGCGCACATGCGCTTGCTCGGGACCAACCCTGCCGACTGGGTGACCAACCCGATCGGCTGACGCGCGAAGTGGTCTCAGCTGAAATGGGACAGAATTGCACCTGTTACCCGGGCTCCGGCGGCCTCGCCGCGGACCCCGGACACCGGAACTAGCTGGCAGGGAGATTGGAACATGGCCGGAGAACCGGAAGCCAAGGACGCGTCGGCTGCGTCCGCGGAGGCGGAACTCGGCCCGTGGGTGCACGATCCCCACGTCCTTGCCTGGGCAACTGAGCACCTACCGGAATTGCGGCGGTCGGTATCCGAGCAGCGGACCCTGCGCTGGAGCCTGGGGGCTGGCTTCCTCGTCGGCCTCGTCGCGCACGTCAGCGGCTTCCTGCTCAAGACGTCGACGACGACGGAGCCGCTCGAACTGCTGGCGGACCTGTTGTACACCCTGGGTTGGGCGCTGTGGACTGGTGTCGTAGTGACGGTGTTCTTCCAGATCGCTCCGCAAGCGAAAGCGCGCCAGATCAAGCAGGCAGGCGATGCCTTGGAGGTTGCGCTGCGCGAAAAGGGCCTAAGAGGCGCCCAGGCCGATGTCAAGAGCTCGTCAGGATAGCGAGTTGCTGGGTCGGCCGGGTCATCGCGACGTAACGGTCGACGGCTCCTTCGACGCCGGTGCCGAACGACTCCGGGTCGACGAGGATGACCAGGTCGAACTCAAGCCCCTTGGACAATTCCGGAGTCAGCGACTGGACGCGCGCCGTCGCGCGGAACGAGGGATCGCCGATGACACACGCGACACCTTCGGCATGCGAGGCGAGCCATGCGTCGAGAATGGCCTCGCGCTCGGAGACAGAACCGTGCACGACCGGGAGTCCGCTGCTGCGGATGGACGTCGGCACGTTGGCATCCGGGAGAACAGCCCGGATGACAGGCTCAGCCACCGCCATCACCTCTTGCGGCGTTCGGTAGTTGATGCTCAGGGAAGCCTGGTTGATCCGGTCGAGGCCGATCCGCTCGAGCCGTTCCTGCCATGACTCCGTGAACCCGTGCCTGGCCTGAGCTCGGTCCCCGACGATGGTGAAGCTCTTGGACGGGCACCGGAGCAGGAGCATCTGCCACTCTGCATCGGTCAGTTCCTGAGCCTCGTCCACAACGATGTGCGCGAACGGGCCCGCCAGCCTGTCCGGGTCGGTGCTGGGCAGCGCCGCCTGGTCGAGGAGAGCATCCTGGAAGTCCTCGCCGCGCAGCATGGTAACCAGGCCGAAGCCGTACTCGTCGTCGGCCGCCTCGATGAGGTTGTCAACAACCCGGCCCATGTGTTCGCGTTCGGCGGCGACAGCGGCTTCATGTCGGCGGTTTCGTCGTGACGCGTCCGGATCGCCGAGGCGTAGCCGTGCCGCGTCCAGCAGCGGCAGGTCGGACACCGTCCAGGCGTGGGCGTCCCGGCGCTGCAGCTTCTGAACGTCATCGGGGTTCAGCCAGGGTGCGCACATCCGCAGGTAGGCGGGTACCGACCACAGATCGCCGACTACGTCAGTCGCCTCGAGCACCGGCCAAGCGCGGTACAGCGCCGTCAGCAGCTCCCTGTTCTGCCGCAGCGACTTGCGAAACAGGTCAGCCGGGACGTCGCTGTCGACCTTGTCCATCAGGATCGCGACCAGTTCGTCGAAGATCAGATCGCGTGCCTCGTTGTGCGGAGTACCGGGTTCAGGTGCGTCGAACGCCTCGGCCCAATCGTCTGGGCTCAACCGAATGTTCGACCAGGGGGTCTCCACCGTCATTCCGCTAGCGGGCGGAGCTTCGTAGAACCTGACGGCCGGCTCGATTGCCTTCACCAGATCCGCGGACGATTTCAGGCGCGCCACGTTCGGGTCGGGTTCGACTCCGACCGTGGCTCCCTCTGTGACGAGGTCGCGCAGGGTGCAGGTCTGAACGCCCTCCTCGCCCAGGCTCGGCAGGACGTCGGAGACGTAGGCCAGATAGGGCTGGTGCGGACCGACGAACAGCACGCCGCCTCGGCGGTGGCCGAGGCGAGGGTCGGCGTAGAGCAGGTACGCGGCGCGATGCAGGGCGACGACCGTCTTGCCCGTGCCCGGACCGCCGTCGACGACCAGAGCGCCTCGGGATCCGGCACGGATGATGGCGTCCTGGTCGGCCTGGATGGTGCCGAGCACGTCACGCATCCGGGCCGACCGGCTGCCGCCCAGGCTGGCGATGAACGCTGACTGGTCGTCGAGCGCGACGTGATCCTCAAGCCCGTCCGGGGTGAACACCTCGTCCCAGTAGTCGCTGACCCGGCCCCGTTTCCAGCGATATCTGCGGCGGCTGGCCAGACCCATCGGGTTGGCGTGGGTCGCGCCGAAGAACGGCTCAGCGACCGGGGAGCGCCAGTCGACCAGCAACTGTCGACCCGCGCTGTCCCGGAGGCCAAGCCGTCCGACGTAGACGGGCTGAGACGGGTCGTCCGCGCGAACCATGCGCCCGAGGCATAGGTCGAGTCCGAAGCGGTGCAGCAGCCGCAGGCGGGCCGTCAGCCGGTGGATCTCCAGGTCTCGCTCTAGCGCTTTCTGGCCGATGCCGCCAGGCGCCCTGCGCTCAGAGTCGAGGCGGTCGGACAGGTCAGCGATCGTCTGCGCGAGGGTCGCCGCGAGGGCCGCGAAGTGCCGCTCGTCGTCGGCGATCAGCCTCGGATCGGCCTTGGCCCTGAGGCGGTCCGGAAGGTCAAACGCGCTGGGGGGCAGCGGGTTCACGTCATCAGCTCCGTTCTGGCGCAGGCTGCATCGGCCGCGCGGAAGGCGTCTTGCCCAGCGGTCGGTAACGGCGCCGCGTCCGGGGCCTTCGGGCCCAGACCAGCGATTGTGCGCCATGACCCGGGTCTTGCCGCAAGCCCCCCAGTGCGCTATAGGTTGAAAGTGGAGGGGAGTGACCCGCGAGTCAGTTCGGCGCGGCCTGGCCCCAAACCCTGCCAAGTGCCGCGAACAGGATGCCGCCGAACGGAATCAGAAACAGGCAAGCAAACGCCCAGAGCCACCGTGGTAGGAAGCGTACGCGATCGGCCAGGAGCGGACTCGCCTCCGTGATCGCCACTAACCCGCATCAAGGGTAACGCGGCGCTGCTGGGGCCGTACGAAACCAGCGCCAGCCACGGCAGCTCCCACGCTCCGCGCCGCGACATCGCGCGGCACTACACTGCCGGTAGCTGAGTCCGCGGGAGGTGCCGTTGAGCGTCGGTCCAGGACACGAGGGTGCGCACAGGCGCGGTCGCGGTCACATGCGCGCGGCGGACGTCGACCGCGAGCTGACGATCGATGTGCTCAAAGCGGCGTTCATGCAAGGCCGACTGACTAAAGACGAGCTTGCCGAGCGCGTGGGCCGAGCGCTCGCGGCGCGGACATATATCGACCTCGACTCCCTGACCGCGGACATCCCGCGCGACCTTGCTGCCCCCCGACCGAGACTCGCACCGGCACGGATCCAAGCTTCCGCCGCCGCGGGCGTCGGGCCACGCGACGCCTCCATCGGCGACCGGGCTTTCGTGGCGACGGCCTTGTTCTCGGGTCTCATGACCGTGGCGGCCTTTCTCCTGAACGGCGGCGCGGTGTCGGGACTGCTGGCGCTCGTGGGGATCTTGAGCGGTATCGTCTCGATGGCTCTGCTCGCAGCCCAGGTGCGCGCTGTGCGCCGAGACGAACGCCATGGCGGACAGCCGCGGGCGAATCGACCGGGCGGCACCACCCCTCGAGCAGGTCCACCAGCCATCGAGCAGCGGGCCTGTTGATGCCGCCCGGAAGTTAGCACTCGAACCGAGCAGGATTCGAGAAGCATGCCGCTCGCCAGATTTACTTTCGGGGACGGAGCCGTCCGACATCGCCTTCGCTCGCGGCTACGCGGTTGTGGTCGGTCCGTCCGGAACCGAAGCGGCAACGACGGGCCGTTGGGCGACAGCAACAGGACCTTGGTCCTCTGTGCAGTGGCTGGCGGCCGGCGGTTCGATTGGTAGATGATCGTCAGCGACTCGGTGCGACTTGATGTGGGCTTCGACGTCGCGCGCGTTCGGCTAGCCAACTTGATTCACGAGAACACGCTCCTGGCGGCCTCGAGGCACGCCTACGGCGAGGGTCAGGCGGCAGTTCGGGTCGGCCCGGTGGGTGACGCGCCCGGACTGTCGAAACTCGTCGACGTACAGTTCCGCGACCTAGTAACGCGTGCTGACAGTGCTCTGCTGACGCTCAGATGGGAGGCCAGCGGGGCCCGGGGCGGGCTGTTTCCGGCGCTCGACGCCGACATCACGCTCTCTCCATCTGGCGAGCACGCCTCAGTGCTGCGGCTCGACGGGGCGTACCGGCCTCCGCTCGGCGGCATCGGCGCCGGGCTAGACCGGGCTCTGCTCCACCGGGTCGCGATGGCGACCATCGCGAATTTCATCGGTCGGATCGCGGACGCGATCATTGACCCGGCGGCGTCGGCAGTTCCTACGCCTGAACTAGCCGCGCCAGCGGAGGCGGCGGGCTGGCCTGGGCAAGCCCTTGAGACGCCTTAGCTGCCGAGCAGGCGAAGACGCCGTCGGCATCAGCTCGGGAGCCACTCCACGTAGAAGATCCCAAGCCCTAGCGCGACGCACAGCCCGGCGATCAGCCAGAAGCGGATCACGATCGTGGTCTCTGCCCACCCAATCAGTTCAAAATGATGCTGGAGCGGCGCCATCCGGAACACGCGGCGGCGGGTCATCTTGAAGAACCCGACCTGGATGATCACCGACGCGGTGATGATCACGAAGAGCCCGCCCAGCACGAAGAGGAGCAGTTGCGTCTTGGTACAGACCGCGAGGCCAGCGATCACGCCGCCGATCGCGAGCGACCCTGTGTCCCCCATAAAGATCCGTGCTGGGGGCGCGTTCCACCACAGGAAGCCAAGGCAGCCCCCTAGCGCTGCCGCTGCTACGACCGCCAGATCGAGCGGGCTCGCGATCGAGTAGCAGTGCGGGCTGATCGGCCCGCTGATGCAGTCGTTGCGCAGCTGCCAGTTGGCGATCAGGACGTAGGACGCCAGGACGAGCACGGCCGAACCGGCCGCGAGCCCGTCGAGCCCGTCGGTGAGGTTGACGCTGTTCGACGCGGCGGCGATCAGCAGCACTATCCAGATCACGAACGGCAGCACGGCGAGGGCTGGTCCGACGTCGCGAAGCAGCGATATCCGTGCGTCCGCCGGGGTGAGGTCATACCTGTCTGGGAAGTGCAGAACCAGCACCGCGAACAGGCCGCTGACCACCACCTGGCCGGTGAGCTTGGCGCGGCTGCGCAGGCCAAGGCTGCGCTGCTTGTAGATCTTGATGAAGTCGTCGAGGAAGCCGACCAGCCCGAGTCCGGCCATCAGGCCGAGTACCAGCAGTCCCGCTGGTGACGGCGGGTCGCCGGTGAGCATGTGGCCGGCAAAATAACCCAGTACCGAGGCGATGACGATGACGGTGCCGCCCATGGTGGGCGTTCCGCGCTTGGTGTGGTGGGCTTCGGGGCCGTCGTCGCGGATGAGCTGGCCGTACCCGCGCCGCCGGAACAGCCGGATCGCCAGCGGAGTACCAAATAGCGAGAGCAGCAGCGCGATGCTGGCCGCGAGCAGGATCGTCTTCACGCGGCCCGCCCCCATAGTGGGCTGGGACCGCGCACGGCGACGGCGAGATCCCACGGCACTAGCACGCGTACATAATGCCGCCTCTGGCCGGCTAACGGTGACGGCCGGCTCCGATCGGCCGCCTTGTGGGGCCGCCCGAAAGCCACGCGGGGTCATGGTTGGCCCGGCCAGGATGGCCGTTTTCTTCAAGACCGGACTCGGGCCCGACCCGTAGCCTCGGACAATGGACAACGTATTCGCGGCCGGAGACCGCTTCTTGATCAGCCAGGCGCGGCTACTCGAGCGGCGCCTCTTCGCAACCGTTTTCCTCGGCCAGCCCGGGATCCACGTGATCGACGCCCTGCGCGGCTACCAAAACGACGACGGCGGCTTCGGCCACGCTCTTGAGCCGGACGTGCGCTGCCCGGCTAGCCTCCCGATCGACGTAGAGACCGCGTTTCAGGCGATCGTCACGGCGGGCACTACCGATGAGATCATGATCACACGGGCGTGTGACTTCCTCGCGGCGACGGCCAAGCGGGTCGGCGCGGGCGGCGCGGTGCCACCGGCGTTCGATGTCATCGAGCACTTTCCGCGCGCCGCGCACTGGACCGAATGGACGTACAAGCCCGCCCTCAACCCGACGGCGGGCCTGGCCGGACTGCTGTACCGGTTCGGGTTCGACCATCCGTGGCGAGCGGAAGCCACCGAGTACTGCTGGGACCAGCTCGCGGTCGACGGCACCGTGGGGGATGCCCACACGCTGTCGGAGGTGATGATCTTCCTCGCGCACGTACCAGATCGTGACCGAGCCGACCGACAGGCGCGCAAGATCGCCGCGGGCTTCGACGACATCGCCATGTTCCACCTCGACCCCGACGCGCAGGGGTATGGCCTGACGCCTCTCAACCTGGCGCCCGAGCCGGGCTCGCGGTGGCGGAGCCTGTTCAGTGACGCCCAGATCAGCGGTCACCTCGACCGGTTGGTCAAGAGCCAGCAGGACGACGGCGGCTGGCCCATCACCTGGGAGCCGCCTAGCGAGGCCGCCGCCCTGGAATGGCGCGGGATCGTCACCCTCCAGGCGCTGCGCGCGCTGGTCTCGTACGGACGCATCGACGCGAGCGCGTAGGTCGGCTGACGTCCTGAGCCGGCTCGGGCCCGGGCCGTTGGCGATCGGCGCCGGAACAGAACTAGCGGAGATCAGTAGCCAGGTTCGCGGAGGCACGCTCGGCTAGCGCGTCGAGCACCGGTAGCTGGGCAGGCGGGACGACGACGTCGAGGCTCAGGCTGCCAGCCGATGCTGTCAGCGTGAACGTGAAGAACGAGCAGCACGACGTCTCCGCCGCAGCCAGCGCGGCTACGCGGGCGGCGCTGACCGGTCCAGGCTGAAGCTCAAGCCGCAGCCTGGTCTGCTCGGGTCGCTCGACCCGAATGACAGTCTCCGCGAACGTCTCGCTGAACTCCGCTGCCCTTGCCTGCCGTCCGGCTGGCGACAGCGTGCACTCTTGCGGCCCCAACTCCTGCGGCGATTCTTCATGCGTTATCCGGCTGACCTGCGGGCCGGGTGCGTCAGATCCCATACCAGCAACGGTAAGCCGTGGTCGGCCGTCGCGGGCGCAGCCGCTCGACGGAGCAGGCGGCTACGTTTGGCACGTGACTGGTTCAGGCGCGGGCTCGCTGTCGGCTGCCATTCGTGCTGGCCTCGCCGGATCTGGCAGCACTAGTTTGTCCGCTGGTGTCCAGCGGCTGATGACCGCGTATCGGTCCGGCGAGGTGCCTGACGCGCCAGTCATGGCGGCCAAGTCCGACGCCGCCGCGTACGCGGCCTACCGGATGCCAGCGACCGCGGCGGCGACCGGCCATGCGGTCCAGGAGCTTCGCACGTCGCTGCCAGACTGGGCGCCTGCCACCCAGCTGGACTTCGGGGCGGGCACTGGCGCCGCGGCGTGGGCGGTCGCTGACGAGCTGCCATCCGTCACGTCAATAACGCTGCTGGAGCAGTCAGCCGAGGCCATCAGCCTCGGCAAGGCGATCCTCGCCGCAGGCGATGCGCCGAGCCTGCGCAGCGCTGCCTGGCGGTCGTGGCGGCTCGCGGCGGACGCCAAGCCGCCGGCCGGAGGTGTGACCATCGCCGGGCCGACCAGGAATCGGCCCGGGGGTCACGTCAATGCCGGGGTTCAGTCGGCCGGGGGACTGCCGACGGCGGACCTGGCTACGGCCGCGTACGTGCTGGGGGAGCTGGCGCCGGCCCAGCAATCGGCGCTCGTCGCGCTCGCAACGTCGGCCGCACCGGTTGTTCTCTTCGTGGAGCCTGGGACGCCCGCCGGGCACCGGCGGATCCTGACCGCCCGAGCGCAGCTAATGGCCGCCGGATATGTGGTGGCGGCGCCGTGTCCGCATCAGCTCGATTGCCCGCTCGCGGTTGACGGCGACTGGTGCCACTTCGGCGCTCGCCTCCAGCGCTCGGCGGTCCACCGGCAGGCTAAAGGCGTGGAGCTGTCGTATGAAGACGAGAAGTACAGCTATGTGGCCGCGGTCAGGGTGGCGGGCGATCTCGCAGTAGACGCAGCACTCGGCCGGGTCGTGCGCCGACCGCAGCAGCGCAAAGGACTGGTGCTCCTGGATCTGTGCTTGCGTGATGGCAGCAGCCAACGTCAGCTAGTAAGCAAGAGCAAGGGCGACGCGTACCGCCAGGCCAGAAACGTCGCCTGGGGCGACCGCTGGCCTCCGGGCGGCGAGGAGTGAGTGCCGATGACACAAACTCGCGATCGTTGGTATCGCTGGCTGTGTGAGGTCCGCCACGGTGGCGATCCCGCCCAGCTGGAGCGAGTGCGTCAGGCGCTCTACCCGGTGCGGGACAAGGTGCTCGACGGCGCGGCGACGTGCGGCTCGACCTGGAAGTCACGGTGCGCCGCACTCGTCAGGCGCTCGCGTGGGGCACGTTCCTCCGGTCGGCGGGGAACCCGAATCTGCCGCCGCTGGGCGTGTTGCTCAACGAGGTGCTCACGCCCGCCGAACTGACGACGTTCGCGCTCACCTGCGTCCGCTCGTGGAAGGAGGTCAGGGCACTGAGCGCCGCGCGGTCGCCTATCTGACCGCTGGTGACGTCGGAGCGCCGTGATGACCTGCGGGCCGCGTGGTCACTGTTCTCGAACGAGGCAGAACGGATGTCCAGCGGGATCCGCGAAGATACGCCAACTTCGGTTACCGGCACCGGCATCAAGCAGAGCCGCGCCGCGCCGGAGGACATCGTCCTGGGTTTGGTCCAGGTCCGCGACCCCGACGTCAAGGTGGAACTGCTGAGGGCGGGCAGGGTCGGGCCACTGCGGCGGCTGATGGTTCTCCACCCGCTGGAAGGCCAGCACCATCCCGCCGTCGAGGTGGAGCGTCGCCCAGCCGTCGCCGAGCGACCACCGCGGATCCGGCCGATTCAGCACGCCGCCGAGAAGCGCCTGATAAAACCGCGCCAGCTCCAGGACATCGGCGCAATCCAACACGACACACTGGAGCTCGGCGGTCACGTCGGCCCAGCATAGGGCAACAGCGCGGACGCCTCTCGAGCTGGATTTACGTTCGGCGGCTGCGCCATTAGGTGGACGGCGTGGCCACGGCGTTCGGGTCCTGCTCGCCGCTCGGCTGGATATGACCGAGTAGGTCGGCGAACTCCTCGTAGCTCCATGTCAGTGATCCACTGTGCAATTCGGCGATGACCGATTCGAGCCAGGCCAGCTCCGCGGTCAGCATGGCGCGCTGGTAGTTGTCGTCCATCAGCACGACGCGCGGCAGAAACGCGATTCCGGCGAGTTCGGCCTCGAGGCCGGCCAGCTCGCTACGGAGCGCGGTAGCGCGGTCTTGAAGTACTGCCGCTGCCTCCGCGGGGCTCAGCAGCATGATGACCGACAGGGCGGCTGGGAACTGCGGATACTCGTTCCGCGGTCGAGCGAGCATGTCGGCTAGCCAGCGCTGGGTAGCCTGTCGGCCGGCTTCGGTCAGTTCGTAGACCGTCCGCTCCGGGTACTGCTGGTCGCGCTCGGTCTGCCGGACTGCGATGAGGCCCGCCTGGTCCAGCCTGCGGATCGTCTTGTAGAGGTTGGCGCGCTGACCGACGTTGATCACGTGGTCCTTACCCCATTGTTTGAGCAGCCGCTGCATTCCATAGGGGTGCAGGGGCGCCGCGTGCAGCAGGCTCAGCACCGCCAGAGCTAGCGGCGATGGCCGGAACTCGTTATCCACGCTTCCAGTCTACTAGTTCCATGCGCACTAGTATCGGTCCCCGTCACACCGCCGCGAGCCGTGTTCGCCACGCCGCCGCGAGTCGCCGGGCACTGGTAGGCCGATCCGCTACCCCGTCGTGGACGTTAATAGGCTTCACGAGACTAGTATACTAAAATCAGGTTGCCTTAAGACTAGTCGCTAAGCTACTATCACACTCACGATATTACTCGTCGGGCTGGCCGACGAGCGTGAACAGGTGAGGAGCACTGGCGATGAGCGCCACGCCAACGGTCCTGGGCGGCAGGACGACGGACATATACCGTGCCGATCCACAAGTGGCGGCTCGGTACCCGACTATCGATGACCCAAGCCGATGAGCGCCGCGACACAGTCAGCCGGCGTGCCGCTACTCGAGGCCCGCGGCCTCACCGTGCGATTCGGCAAAGTGACCGCGCTTGACGGGCTCGAGCTCACCGCTCCGCCCGGTCAGGTGCTCGCCATACTCGGCCCCAACGGTGCGGGCAAGACGACCTTTGTCCGGACCATCGCCACGCTCGTCCGCCCGACGGCAGGGGCCCTGCTGGTGCGTGGCCAGGACGTCGTGCGGGACGCCGTCAGGGTTCGCCGTGACATCGGCCTGGCCGGTCAGTTCGCGGCCGTCGAGCCCACCATGACCGGTCGCGAGAATCTGGAAATGACGGCGCGGCTGTTCGGCCACGACCGGGTTACGGCCCGGCGGTCGGCCGAAGCCGTGATCGACCAGCTCAGCCTCGCGGAGGTCGCCGATCGCCGAAGCGGCACCTACTCGGGCGGCCAGCGCCGTCGCCTCGACCTCGGCGCGAGCCTCGTCGGCGGGCCACGGCTCCTGCTACTCGACGAGCCGACGACCGGACTGGATCCAGTCAGTCGGCGAGAAGTCTGGGATGCCGTCCGCGGCCTCGCAGCCGCGGGCACCGACATCCTGCTCACCACGCACTACCTCGACGAGGCAGACGAGCTCGCTGATCACGCTGTCGTGATCGACCACGGCCGGGCGGTCGCCTCCGGCACGGTCAGCGAGCTGAAGGCAGGCATCGGCCAGGACGTTATCGAGGTCGCAGTTTCGGACGACGCCAAGGCCGCCGCCGTCGGGCACGTCCTGACCCGCGTTACGGCGAGCCCGCCCCGGATCGACGCCGGTGGACGACGAGTAAGCGCGCTAGCGAGGGGCGGCCCGGCCGCACTGGCGGCTGTCATCGGCTGCCTCGAGGACGCAGGCATCGCCGTGGACGAGATCGGCCTGCGACGGCCCACGCTTGATGAGGTCTTCGTGACCTTCACCGGTGACGAAGCACCAACGCCGACCGAGGTCGGCCTTGTGAACGGGAGCATGCGATGACCGCAACACAGCTACAAGTACCGCAGGTGCTCAGCCGACCGGGCCGCACGCCGGGCGTCGCGAGCGCCTCCGGCCAAGTCGCGCTCCGAGCGCTGCGGAAATACGTCAGGACGCCGGGCCTCATCCTTATGGGCATCGTGCAGTCGGCGCTCTTCCTGTTCTGTTTCCGCTACGTGTTTGGCGGCGCCATCCACGCGGGAGCGACCAGCTACGTCGATTTCCTCGTGCCCTCGTACGTTGCCAGCATCGTGCTGTTCACCGGCGGTGGCGTGGCCGTGGCCGTGGCCGAAGACAAGGTGCAGGGGTTCACCGACCGGCTGCTCTCGTTGCCGGTGCCGCGCTACTCGCTGGTGCTTGGGCGCACGCTGGCCGACTCGACGACGAACGTCTGGTCGATCGTCTCGACGGCAGCGTTCGGCTTCCTGTTCGGGTTCCGCCTGCCGGGGACGTGGGAGCAGGGGCTGGCTGCGCTGGGTCTGTGCGTCGTGTACGCGGTCGTCTTCACGGTCGTCTTCATCGTGATGGGACTCTTCGCACCTAACGCCCAGGCCGCGCAGGGGATGTCGCTAATCGCCTTCATCTTCGCGTTCATCTCGAGCGCGTACGTGCCGGCCACTTCGATGCCGGGCTGGCTTCAGCCCTTCTCGAAGTACCAGCCGATCACGCCCATGGTGAACGCGGTCCGCGCTTTGCTGACGGGCTCTACCAGCGACGTCGGCCTCGCGCTCGCCTGGTCGGGCCTGCTGCTCCTGGTCTGCACGCCTATCGCGGTCCTGCGGTACCGGCGGGTCTGACAGCCGACCGGGCGCGTTGGCCGACCGCAGCGCCTACCGGCCGACCGCGGCCGCGTTGGCGGCCGCAGCGCCGACCGGGCAGCGCGATCCGGTCGGCGCTGCTCGCTACGATGGGTGTTATCAGGACGAATGAGGTCGCGCTTCCGGGCGCGGCGATGGTTGCGCGCTAGGGAGGGGAACCCGATGTCGAGGGTTGCTGTCGTCGGATTTGGCCGGATCGGCAGATCAACAGTGAAGGCCGGGCTCAGCGCCA
This sequence comes from uncultured Actinomycetota bacterium, assembly GCA_963730085.1. GTDB lineage: Bacteria > Actinomycetota > Actinomycetes > Streptosporangiales > Streptosporangiaceae > JAJYUU01. The sequence goes on from CAVSQI010000003.1 coordinate 140,673, forward strand.
AGCTGTTTACCCCGTCGGTGATCGTGGACATCGTCCCGGCCACCGCGATGGCGCCCTTGTTCGAGTTTGATACGAACTACGGTCGCTGGCGCGATCCGGTCAGCGCGGAGTCCGACGGCCTAGTGATCGGCGACGCAACGATCGACTGGATCGACGCACGCGAAACGGCGCCGGACTGGAAGGCTCTTGGCGTCGATCTCGTGCTCGACTGCACTGGCCGGGCCACGACCCGAGCGGGGGCGCAGGCGCACCTCGATGCGGGCGCCAACCGGGTTCTCGTCAGCGCGCCGAGCAAGACACTCGATGACTGCGACGCAGTGCTGCTGCCCGGTATCAACATGGAGTCCTACGATCCGAGTAAGCACCGCATAGTGAGCATGGCGAGCTGCACGACTAACGCCATCGCGCCCGTTGTGAAGGTGCTTCGCGACACCGTTGGGATCCGCGACGGCTTCTTCACCACCGTCCACGCGTACACGAACACCCAGTCGCTGACCGATCAGCCGATGAAGGAGCGCCGCGACTCGTGGGCGGCGGCGGAGAACATCATCCCGTCGTCATCCGGAGCAGCGAAGGCGCTGAAGTTCATCTGGCCCGACCTGCAGGTAACGGGCAAGGCGTACCGGGTTCCGGTACGAACGGGCAGCATTGTGGAGCTGACAGTCCGGACCACGAAACCGACCAGCGTCGCCGACGTGAACGAGGCGTTCGTAGCTGCGGCCGGCGCCGGATCGCTGGCTGGCATCGTGGGTGTCCTGCACGAGGGCTGGGCGTCGGCCCGGATCGTCGGCGAGTCCATGTCCTCGATCGTCGACTTGCCCCTGACGTCGGTGAGCGAGGGCGATCTGGTGACGGTCGCGGCTTGGTACGACAACGAGGCCGGTTACTCCATGCGACTCGCCGAGACGGTGGCGGCGCTCGCTACCGGCTGAGGCTGCGCGCCACAGCGGCCCCACTTGCGACTGGCTGAGGCTGCGCGCCACAGCGGCGCCACTCGCGACCGGCCAGCAGCGCTTCAGCCGAACCTGCTCGCGAGTCGGCGGAAGGTCCGCGGCGATGTGCCGTGCAGCCAAGCCGGTATCCGTAGCCAGCGGGGCACGAACACGACGTCCAGGTCGCGCTGCGCCGCCGTGACGATCGCGCGGGCGACCTGCTCTGCCGGGATTGGTGCGGGCAACCGCCGGTCGTATGGCCGACCGCGGCGGCGGAAGAACGGCGTGTCGACTACACCAGGCAACACGAGCGAGACGCCGACACCAGTACCGGCCAGCTCGTAACCGAGGCTCTCGGCTAGGTAGTTGAGTCCGGCCTTGGTGGCTGCGTACACGGCCTCGTGTCGCACGCCGGTCACGCCAGCAATGGACGAGACGAACATGAGGCGGCCCCGGCCGCGCTCGGCCATGCCGGGTGCGACGAGCCGGGCGAGCTGGATCGGCGCCAGCAGGTTGACTGTGAGAAGCTCGGCCGCCTTGGTGGCAGGCAGATCACCAATCGGCCCGGCCCAGCCCGCGCCCGCGTTGCAGACGAGTACGTCGATGCGGCCTTCCTCCGCCAGGACCGATTCGATGAGCCGGTCGGGCCCGTCGGGCTCGGCCAGGTCGGCCGGAACCGCCCGGGCCTGCGTGCTCTCCGCGACCGATCGCAGCCGTTCCTTGTCGCGGCCGGTCAGGATCAGCTGTGCGCCCACGCGCGCAAGCGCCACGGCGGTGGCCGCGCCGATGCCCGATGAGGCACCAGTGATGAGCGCAATCGCGCCATCTAGTCGCATGGACGCCGGTTCTCCGCCACGCGCTCACAGTATCTTCGGCGTGATCGCCAGCTTCGGCCGCGCCACTCCCTTGGGGCGCGGATGCCATGACCGACCGCAGCGGCAGTAGCACTCGTCCGCGCAGGTGGCCGGGTAGCTTGCCGGGATTGGTCGGCGACGCGAGCGGCGTTCATGGACAGGAGACCCCACGAGTTCAGGTCCCCCGGCGTGATAGCCGAGACAGCGGGATGACAACCAGCGTGCCGCCTACACCGTCGCAGACGCAGTGATGCCAGCACCCGCCCAGCAGCGAACGATGTCACGCATCGACAGCAGGCCGGTCACGTCACCCTCTTCCAGGACGATCAGGTGCCGGAAATTGCCGGCGGACATCGCGGTCGCCGCCTGCTCGAGAGTCCAGTCTGGCGACGCAAAGACCACATCCGAGGTGCGGTGGTTAGCCACCATCTCGGAGTCCGGGTCCTGTCCTGCGCCGATCGAGTCGAGAATGTCGCGTTCCGTCAGGATTCCTATTCCTGGGTGCTCTGGGTCGACGACGACGGCCGCCCCCACCCGGCGTGCGGACATCCGCCGGGCAGCTTCGCGAAGCGTGTGTGCTGGCCCGACGCTGAGGACAACCTTGGTCATGCCGTCCCGAACATTCATGTGGTGCTCCCTTCGCGTGAGCTGCCGCAGTGCATCGTCGCGTCGGACCGCGCGCCGGGAGCCTGGGTGGCGGCCCGGAAGGCCGTGGCGACGCATGCCGCAGCGAAACTGCCTGGCTCGCTTGTGCGTTTGTGATTGCCAGTGCTGTCCAGCATCCGCCCGATCGGCGGTTAAGACAACCCCCGATTCGGGGCCGACAGCAGGCTGAGCACTTCGGAGTGCAAGAGCCCATTGGTGCACACCGCGCTGCCTCGGTCCGGCCGCGGGACGCCCGCCAGGTCGGTGAAGGCACCGCCAGCCTCGGTCACCACGATCTGAAGCGCGGCCAGGTCCCACAAGTTGACGCCTGTCTCAGCCGAGACGTCCACGGCCCCCTCAGCGACGAGCATATGAGACCAGAAATCGCCATAAGCCCTGGTCCGCCACACCTTACGGGTCAGGCCCAGGAACTCGGGCAGCCGACCATCGTCCTCCCACGAGGCGATGCTCGAGTACGACAACGAGGCGTCCGACAGGTTCGCCACGTGCGACACGCGGCACGGCGCCGCCTTGGTCATGCTCCGGCCCGTCCACGCGCCGCCGTCCCGGGCGGCCCACCAGCGACGGCCGAGCGCCGGCGCGCTGACGACACCGACGATCACGTCGTCCTCATCCATGAGCCCGATCAGGCTGGCCCAGACCGGGACGCCCCGGACGAAGTTCTTCGTCCCGTCGATCGGATCGATGACCCAGCACCGCTGGCTGGAGCCGGTGTGGCCGGTCTCTTCGCCGAGCATCGCGTCCCGTGGACGCGACCGGCTGAGCACGTTGCGCAGGGACTCCTCGACCGCGATGTCGGCGTCGCTGACGGGAGTCAGGTCAGGCTTGGAGTCAACCCGCAGGTCCATTGCCCGGAACCGGCGCATCGTGATGTCGTCCGCGGCGTCCGCGAGGACATGCGCGAATCCTAGGTCGCCATCAAAGCCTGCCATCCCGGGCAACGGTAGCGGCAAGCAGCGCGCACTGGAAATGCCCTCGCCGGGGAGTCGACGCTAGCTGTCGCCCGCGTCGGTCGCATCGGCTGGGTCTAGGCCCTCGCGACTGCGCAGCAGCCGCCGCAGCGAGTCCAGCCGGGCCGACTCAGCCGGGCCGCCGTGTTCGGCCACCCAGTCGTCCAGCGCGCACGCCTCTTCCAGGTGGCTGCATCCTGGCGGGCACTGCGCAATCGCGTCGGCGAACTCAGGGAATGCAGACACGACGCGGTCGGCCGCGACATGCGCCAGGCCGAAGCTTCGCAACCCAGGGGTGTCGATGATCCACCCGTCACCTCCGAGCGGCAACGCAACCACCGAGGACGACGTATGCCGGCCGCGGCCGGTGACCGGGCTGACCTCGCCCACAGCGCGCGCTGCGTCCGGCAGCAGGGCGTTGACGAGCGTTGACTTCCCCACCCCCGAGTGACCGACCAGCACGCTGATGCGCCCAGCCATCAAGTCGCGGAGCAGGTCGAGTTGACCGGTGAAAGGCCTGCTCAGCGCGATCCACCGGACGCCGAGGGGTTCGTAGGCGGCGATGAGATCGTCCGGTGCGGCCAGGTCGGCCTTGGTCAGGCACAACAACGGGTCCAGACCGGCGTCGAAGGCAGCGACCAGGAACCTGTCGATAAGCCGCGGCCGGGGCGTCGGGTTGGCAAGGGCCGTCACGATCACGAGCTGGTCGGCGTTCGCGACGACGATCCGCTCGGTGGGGTCGTCGTCTTCGGCCGACCGCCGGAGCACCGATGTCCTCGGCTGGACCCGCACGACCCGAGCCAGCGAGTCAGCACCACCGGAAACGTCGCCGATAAGGCTGACCCGGTCACCGACCACGATGCCACCTCGGCCTAGTTCCCTTGCCTTCATCGCGGTGACCATCCGCTCGCCGGTCCAGCAACGGTATCGGCCACGGTCTACGCCGGTCACGAACGCATCGATCGCGTCGGAGTGGGCTGGCCTCCGCCGCGTGCGGGGCCGCGACCCCTTCCCCGGCCTTATCCGCACATCGTCTTCGTCCAGCCGTGCGTGGCTGATCGGCCTGCTCAGGGTGCCTGCCCGAGCATCTGCTGCCAGCGCACCTGGAAATCAGGGAACGTCTTGGCGACGGTCGCGGCGTTGTGGATGCGCAGTCCGGGAACGGCGAGCCCGAGTACGGCCGCGGCCATGACTAGCCGGTGATCGTCGTGGCTGTCGAAGGGCTCAGCGCCCGCTCGCAGCGGCCGAGGCTCGATTCGCAGGCCGTCTGGCAGCTCGCTCACCTGGCCGCCGAGGCGCCCGATCTCACCGACGAGCGCGGCGAGCCGGTCGGTCTCATGCATGCGCATGTGCCCGATGCCGGTCAGCTCCGATGGCGAGTCGGCCAGCGCTGCCAGGGCGGTCAGCACCGGCGCGAGCTCGTTGACGTCGCGTACGTCAGCCGTGATTCCATGGATCGCGCCGCCGCCCTCGATGCGGACGCCGTCCCCGGCGCGCTCCCATCGCGCGCCCATCTCCGCCAGTATGTCCATGATCTTTCCGGCCGCCTGGAGGCTGGTGGCTGGCCAGCCCGGAAAGGTGACACGTCCGCCTGTGACGAGGGCTGCGGCCAGGAACGGGGCCGAATTCGCCATATCCGGCTCGATAGCGATCGTGCCGGGGGCGAGTCGGCCAGGCCGAACCCGCCAGAAGTCGGAGTACGTCGCCGCGGCCGCCCTGGCTGTCGGCCTCCACGTGCGCACCCGCCGCTGTCAGCATGGCTGCGGTCATGGCTATGTGAGGTGCCGATGGGACACGAGGCCCGCGATGGGTGACTTCCACGCCGGCGTCGAACCGTGGCGCGGCAAGCAGGAGACCGGAGATCAGCTGCGATGACGCCGAGGCGTCGAGTGTCACGGGCCGCCCGGGACCTGACCGCGACCGCGAACCACGAATGGGACGGCGCCTCGGCCGTCGTCGTCGATCTCCACGCCGGCCTGTCGCAGTCCGGAAAGCAGCTCTCTCACCGGGCGCTCCGACGCGCGCGGATCACCGGTGAACTCGACGTCGGCCTTGTGCAGGCCGGCCACCGGCGGGACGAAGCGCAGAACCGTTCCCGCGTTGCCGACATCGACGCCTGCTCGGCCACTAGCGCTGCCCGGGGTGATTGTCCAGGTTGCGACGTGGTCCGCGTCGGCCGGACCGCTTGCGTCGGCGCCGCCCGCATCGACGGTGGCTCCCAGGCCCACGATCGCGTCGACCATCAGATCGGTGTCGCGGGCCTGGAGCGGGCCGACAATCGTCGTGGGTGTTTCGGCGAGCGCAGCGAGGATTAGCGCGCGGTTGGTTATGGACTTGGAGCCGGGCAGGCGGACGGTCGCAGAAACAGCGCCCTGGGCCGGCGGCGGCGCCCAGGTGACGTCAATCCCGCTGGTATCGGTCTGCTCGGGCCTTTGCATGCCTCCTGAGAGTACTGGCTGACGCCACGTCTAGACGTCGTCGGCCGTGCGGAGCGACAATCAGACACCGCGATGTTGCGAGGCCGGAACGAGTCCGGATATCTCGGCAAGGTTTGGCATAGCCGGATCTCGGTTATGAATGGCCACATTCCGTGCTGAGCTACGTCGCTGACGGCTTGTCGGGTGAGGGTATGTGCGGTCGGTATGCATCAACGCGCAAGCGCATTGAGCTCCTTGAGGAGTTCAGCGTGCAGCGCGACGCGGTTTCCGAGCCGCTGAAGCCCGACTACAACGTCGCACCCACCAAAGCCGTGTACGCGGTGCTGGACCGGGCCGAATCGGCATCAGCGGGCAATGCGGCCGACGGCGGTTTCGACAACCGCGACGATGAAAGCAGGGCGCTGGCGCGCGGCGGCGCTCCCGCACAAGTCGAGCGCGAGCTGCGCGTCGTTCGCTGGGGTCTCGTGCCGTTCTGGGCTAAGGACGTGAAGATCGGCAGCCGCATGATCAACGCGAGGGCGGAAACGGTCGCCGAGAAGCCCGCCTTCCGCCGGGCCTTCGCCAAGCGCCGCTGCCTGCTCCCTGCCGACGGTTACTACGAGTGGCAAGCCATTGCCGGCGCTCCCAAGCAGCCGATGTACATCACGCGGGCCGACGGTCGATCGCTCGCGTTCGCAGGCCTGTACGAGCTGTGGCGCGATCCGGCAATCGAGCGGGACGACCCGGACGCCTGGCTCTGGACGGCCACGGTCATCACCACGAGCGCTCCGGACGAGCTTGGCATGATCCACGACCGGATGCCGATGATCATCGATCCCGGCAGCTGGACCGACTGGCTCGACCCGGCCAACAGCGACGTTGCCGACGTGCGAGCGCTACTGTCGCCGGCCGCTGCAAGTGGCCTGACGACCTTCCCCGTCTCGACCGCGGTGAACTCCGTCCGAAACAACGGACCTCAGCTGATCGAGCCGATCGGCGGCGGCGCAGTGGCCCCGTTAGCTGGCATTGGGGCGCTCGCGCGGCCGGGCGCGCAGGAAGGTGCCGGGGACCGCGAAGACGGTGGCACCGGATTGCTGTTCTAGGCCAGATAGTCGGCCAGGCAGCGCAAATCCCGTTGGTGCTGTCGGCCAGGTTGCAGAAGGAGGCGGGATCAAATGGACGTCACGGCGGCGCGGCAGCGACTGGAAGAAATCTGCAGCGAACTGGACAGGTCGATCACTGTCCTCAACGGCTCGGGCGGCCAGCATCCCATCATCGGCGACTTTCCCCAGGATCCGGCCGACGCTGGCGCCAATTTGTCGGAAAACGAGCGCTCCCAAGCAGTGCTGGACGTTGCCCGGAGGCAGCGGTCCGACGTCCTGGCCGCACTCCATCGGATCGACCTCGGCACGTACGGAACGTGCGTTGAATGCGGCACCATCCTTCCTGAAGGGCGGCTGGAGGCTAAGCCCGAGGCGGCCAGGTGCGTCGCCTGCCAGGGCAAGTTCGACCGGCTGCGCCGGTAATCCGGCCGCCGCGCTGGTAAAGGCTTGATCGCAGGAGGCCGGGTCGTCCAGTCGGCGGAATGAAGCCGCGGGGCCTCGTGTTTGACAGCACGTGTCTCTCGCCAGTTGCCAGACCCGGCCGGAACCGTCCAGGGCGGTCGCGCGCGATCTGCTGACTGTGGGCGTTGTATCCTCCCGGCGAGGCGGCTTGCAGCCCGGTCGGCTGGAGCCCTCGATTCCGGAAGGGGTGGGTCCGGTCCCCGAGACAGAGACACTGGAGCAGCGCAGTCAGCGGTTTGAGGCGGACGTGCTGCCGTACCTTGATCAGCTGTATGCGGCCGGGATGCGGATGACCCGCAATCCAGCAGACGCTGAGGATCTGGTACAGGAGACGTTCGCGAAGGCCTATGCGTCCTTCCACCAGTTCCAGCCAGGGACGAATCTGAAGGCGTGGCTCTTCAGGATCCTGACCAACACGTTCATCAACAGCTACCGGAAGCGGCAGCGTGAGCCGCAGCGGTCGGGTACTGAGGAGATCGAGGACTGGCAGCTCGCCAGGGCCGCGTCGCACACCTCGACTGGCCTGAAGTCAGCCGAGAGCGAGGCGCTGGAGCGTCTCCCGGACTCGGACATCAAGGCCGCTCTTCAGGCACTCCCTGAGGACTTCCGGCTGGCCGTCTACCTCGCCGACGTCGAGGGCTTTGCGTACAAGGAGATCGCCGACATCATGGGCACTCCGATCGGGACAGTCATGTCGCGGCTTCACCGCGGCCGCAGGCAGCTTCGTGACCTACTTCAGGACTACGCGGCGGATCAGGGCATGCTTGCCACCACTCCGCCCGCCCCGACCACGGCGCGCTCCAATGGCGACGCGTCAGGGAAGGACGCGAAATGAGCTGCGGCAAGCCACACGAAGTGCCCTGTACCGAGGTGCTCGCGCTTGTGTACTCCTACATTGACGGCGAGATGGAGGAGAGCGGCTCCGCGCAGATCAAGGAGCACCTCGACGAGTGCGGGCCGTGCCTGCGGGAATACGGACTAGAGGAACTCGTCAAGAAGCTGGTGCACAAGTGCTGCGGTCACGAGGCGGTACCCGGTGAGCTGCGCGCTAAGGTGCTCACGCGGATCGCGGCCGTCAGGCAGGAGCTCGAGAGCACCGAAATTCTGGCCGAGTAGGCCAGCTCGCGCGTCGCACCGTCGCCTGATTGTCGCAGGACTCCTCGCTCGCATTCTGCGTGAGCCAGCAGTAATCGAGCGCTCGCGTTACGCTAAGTGGCGAAGCCGGTCGATTGCGCCGGCACCGATGTCACGAGGGGGTCATGGCGTGGTGTCGAGGGCCGCATGGCTCTACATCGTCGTCGTCGTGGCCGTCACCGGCATCCTCGTAGCGTCGTCGCACCGAACGCCGACGGGCACTCCCATCCACACTCCGCACCCATTAATGGTCCTGATCGTCCTTCAGGTCCTGTTCCTTGTCTGCGATTCGGCCAAGACACCGCTGACATCGCGGCAGACGAAGTGGTCGCCGAGTTCGGCGGCGACGCTGGCGGCGGTCGTCCTGCTCGGACCCATGGCCGCAGCGCTCGTCGGGGCCGTCGCGGTGCTCAGCCTGCGTCGCCAGCTGCTGCTCGCCGAGCGGCTGTTCAACGGCGCGATGTACGCGCTGGCTGGCCTCGCGGCCGGCGCCGCGTACGTCGCTCTCAACGGTCCGGTCGGCATACCCGACCTATCCTCAGTTCTGGCAGATCGTCGTCGCGTTCGCGGTGGCGGCGGCCGTGCACGTGCTGGCCAATCACACGCTCATCTGGGGCGTGTACCGGCTGAATCGCGGCACCGGCATGCTCCAGCGCGAGGGGCTGGAGTCCAGCCTGCTGCTGCTGCTCGCCTCGGACTCTCGGGTACGCGTGCCTGGGCCTGGTCATCGCCTCGCTGTGGTGGATCATGGGCTGGTTCTCGGCCGTGCTGGTGCTCGTTCCGCTGTTTGTGGCCCGGTGGGCGATGGGGCAGTTTGCCGAGCAGCAGCGCGCGTACGCGGCGACCATGAACGCGCTCTGCCAGGCGGTCGAGACCAAGGACTACTACACGCGGGGCCACGGAGATCGGGTGTCACGCGGCGCGGTCATGATCGCCCGCGAGGTCGGGATGAGCTCGGACCGGACCGAGGCCATCAGGTTCGCCGGCATGCTCCACGACATCGGCAAGCTGGGCGTTCCGACGCAAGTGCTGCAGAAGACCGGGCCGCTCACCGAAGACGAGTACGCGGCCATCCAGCTGCATCCGATGCGGGGTCTGGAGATCGTGCGGGAGATCGGGTTCCTGTACGAGGCGCTCAACGGCATCATGCACCACCACGAGCGGATTGACGGCCGGGGTTACCCGATGGGCCTGGCCGGCCACGAGATTCCCGAGTTCGCGCGCGTGATCGCGGTGGCTGACGCCTTCGACTCGATGACGTCAACTCGCTCGTACCGCGAGGCCAAGAGCATCCCGATGGCCATCGAGGAGCTTCGCCGGGGCGCGGGCACGCAGTTCGACCCGCTGGTCGTCCAGGCGTTCATCGCGGCGCTGGAGGTCGAGGAGTGGCCGCTGCCGGCGCCCGCGCGCGCGCCAGCCGACCTCGCGATCGTGACGGTCCAGGACCACGACGACCCGACGGCGCCGCTGCAAGTGGTGATCCCGTGACCGGTAGCACGATGGCGGGGCGTCCGCCCCCGGATCGGATCGCGTACTGGCAGGCGGTCGATTCTGGCCGCCTGCTGCTGGTGGCGACGGCCTTGACGCTGGTGACCGCCGCGTTCGCCGTCACGGCCGTGCAAGCTCGCCCCTCATCACATCCGATTTACTGGACGCCCGCGCTGGCGTTCGGCGGCTTCATCGCGTTCGGCGAGCTGCTGAGGCTCGCCTTGCCCGGCGGGCGCGAGTCGGCGCCTATCGCCATGGTCGGCGCCATGTCGTACGCGCTCCTGCTGGCGCTGCCGAAGCATGGCGCAGCCGGGATCCCACGCGGCAGTCCGCGCTCGTGGTCGTCGCCGTCGCGGCGGTCGGCATGGCCGTCGGCGCCCTTCCGCACATCGCGGCCGGCCGCCCGGCTGGAATAACCGGCATCTGCGCGCGCATCGTGGCGGTCGCCTGCGTGGCGTTCATCTTCCGTCCACTGGTCACGAAGGAATTCGTGGACCGCCCATGGGAGCTCGCCTTCTCGATCATGGCGCTGCTCGTCGGCTTCGGCTGGCTGGTGGACGCCGTCATTGGCGCGCTCATCCGCGCCGACGACGTCGGGGCGAAGTTCTCGGTCGCGATCCTGGACGAGATACGGCTGCAATGGCCGCTGGGCCTGGCAGTCGCCGCGTCGGTCATCATCACGGTCTTCAGCGTCAAGCAAATGGGTCTCGGGGTACTCGCCGTGTTCGCCGGGCCGCTGCTGGTGACCCAGATCGCCTTCCGTCGGTACGCCGGCATCCGCGCCACCTACTTGCAGACCGTCAGATCGCTCGCGCGCGTCACCGAGGTCGCGGGCTACGTCGAGGCCGGCCATTCCCGCCGGGTGAGCAGGCTCGCAATGGCCATCGGCCGCGGCCTCGGAATGCCGGAGCGCGAGCTACTCGCGCTGGAGTACGCCGCCCTCATGCATGACATCGGCCAGCTGTCACTGCGTGATCCCATCCCCGGTGGCGCTACGGTGCTCGTCTCGGCCGCCGACCAGGACCGGATCGCTGAACTCGGCGCCGACGTCATCCGCGTTGCCGGCGTTCTCGATGAGGTAGCTGACCTCGTGCGGTGCCAGGCCTGGCCGGCCGTCGGGCACGAGCCGCCGCCGCCGCTCGGGAGCATGATCATCAGGGCCGCCAACGCCTTCGACGACATGGTGGGCGGGTCGATCGACCGGGATAAGTCGGCGGCTGCCCTCGAGCGACTGCGGCTCCACCCAGTCGAGCACGATGCCGTCGTTGTGGAAGCGCTGGCCGAGGTCGTGGGGCGCCGGGTTCCTTCCCGGCTGTAGGCTGCCGGGCGTGCTCGAATCGGTCCTTGTCGCCAATCGTGGCGAGATAGCCAGGCGCGTCATCGCGACCGCTCGGCGGCTGTGGCGTCCGCTCCATCGCGGTCTACTCGGAGGCCGACGCCGACCTGCCGTACGTCGCCGAGGCCGACGCCGCGGTTCTGATCGGCCCGGCGCAGCCGGCGGCGAGCTATCTGAACGGGCCTGCCGTGCTGGCCGCCGCGCAGCAGACCGGCGCCCAGGCGATCCATCCCGGTTACGGCTTCCTCGCGGAGAACGCGGGGTTCGCCGCCAGCGTCGAGGCGGCCGGCCTCATCTGGGTTGGCCCGGCGCCGGACTCGATCGTTCAGATGGGCGACAAGATCAACGCCCGGAATCTGATGGAACAGGCCGGCGTGCCGGTATCAGCCGGGACGCGGCAGCCGGTCGCAGACCTGGCCGCTGCGCTCGCGGCAGCCGATCAGATCGGCTACCCGGTCATGATCAAGGCGTCCGCTGGCGGCGGCGGAATCGGCATGAGCGCGGCCGCCGATCCGGCCCAGCTGACGGCCGGATTCGAGACGGCAAGGTCTCGGGCCGAGCGTTTCTTCGGCAGTCCGGCGATCTTGCTCGAACGCTTCGTGCCGCGCGCTCGCCACGTCGAAGTCCAGATCCTAGGCCTCGCCGACGGCCGCGTCCTCGCGCTCGGCGAGCGGGACTGCTCCGTGCAACGGCGCCACCAGAAGGTCGCTGAAGAGACCCCGTCCCCTGGTGTCAGCCCAGACGCTGCGGACCAGGATGCTGGCTGCCGCCGTGACGGCGGGCGAGGCGGTCGGTTATCTAGGCGCCGGAACCGTCGAATTCCTGGTCGACGTCGAGGCCGGCGAGTTCGTGTTCCTGGAGATGAACACCAGGCTTCAGGTGGAGCACCCGGTCACCGAGCTCGTGACCGGAATCGACCTGGTCGAGCAGCAGTTCCTGATCGCGTCTGGCGACGACATCAGCTTCGCGCCAGACGCGGTAGCTCCTGCCGGGCACGCGATAGAGCTGCGTATCTACGCGGAAGACAGCAAGCGGTTCCTGCCGAGCCCTGGGACCATCACGGCCTGGACGGAGCCGACCGGGCCCGGCGTGCGGGTAGACGCGGGCTATGCGGCCGGGAACACCGTGACGCCGTTCTACGACCCATTGCTGGCCAAGCTGTGCCTGTACGGCGCAGATCGGGCGCAAGCGCTGGCCCGTGCGCGGTCCGCCGTCGAAGCATTCGAGATCAGCGGGCTCAAGACGAATCTGGCGTTCCACGCGGACCTGCTGGCATCCGACGAATTCGGGACTGGTGACTACGACACGTCACTGATCAGCCGACTGCGCACGTGATGACGCGGCGACGGGGAAGATGAAGCGCAACCGGCCGACCGCGGTTGACAGATAGGAATACACATGAGCGAAGTGCGCGCGGAGATGGTGGCCAACGTCTGGAAGGTCGTGGCCGCCGAGGGCGACGCGGTCGCCGACGGCGACACCCTGGTGATCCTGGAGTCGATGAAGATGGAGATCCCGGTGCTCGCTGAGGACTCGGGGACGCTGACGACGCTGGCTGTAGCCGAGGGCGACGTGGTGCAGGAGGGCGACCTGATCGCCGTGATCGACTAGCCGGCTATCACACGCCGCTCGTGGATCGCGGGTAGGCGTCCTTCGCGTCGGTGACGACATTGACCATGTACGGGACGCCCGATTCGAATGCGCGCCGCAGCGCAGGGCCAATGTCTTCCGGCTGCGTCACTAGCTCGCCGCCGCCGCCTAGCGCGGTCACGACCTGGTCGTACCGGCAGCCGGCCTGGAGGTCGGCCGCTACGTCATAGCCGTACAGGGCCTGCATCGGGTGCTTCTCCAGGCCCCATATGCCGTTGTTGCCGCAGATCATCACCACCGGCAGGCCGTGCCGCACGAGCGTGTCGACGTCCATGAGCGAGAAGCCGGCCGCGCCGTCGCCAAGCAGCAGCACGACCTGGCTGGTCGGGCGCGCCACCCTGGCTGCGATGGCGTAACCGAGGCCGGTGCCGAGGCAGCCGTAGGGTCCCGGATCGAGCCAGCCGCCCGGCTGGCGTGGCTCGACGTACTTGCCCGCGTAGCTCACGAAGTCGCCGCCGTCGCCGATCACGACGGCATCGGGCGCGAGCAGGTCGGCGAGCTCGCCGTAGATGCGCAGCGGATGTATCGGCGTCCCGTCGCTGTGCAACAGCGCCGCGTCTGCCTCGGACGCTTGCCTGGCAAGCTGCTGCAGCCGGGGGAGCCAAGCCTCGGCCCAGGCACCGCCAGAGCCACGGCCTGCGCCCGCCTCGTCCACCAGGGCGTTGAACACCGCGCTGAGGTCGCCGGCTGCCGATCCAGCCAGCTCGCAGTGCCGGGCCAGCTGGTCGGTCGCGTCGGCGAGGTGGACGACGCGGGCCGGAGGAGTGCCGTTCTTGCCGCCGAAACGCCCGTACCCGAGCCGGAAGTCGAGCGGCGTACCGGCGACGATCACGAGGTCGGCCTCGCCGAGCGCGGTCGCCCGGGCGCGCGTCACGAGTAGCGGGTGCCCGGCCGGCAGAATGCCGCGCCCCTGGCCGTTCGCGATGACGGGGAGGCGGAAGTACTCAGCCGCACTCCTGGCCGCGCTTTCCGCGCCGTCGAGCCACACGTCAGAACCGAGGATGAGCACGGGCCGGGTCGAGGCGGCGAGCAGCCGAGCAATCTGGCTCACGGCGTCCGCATCGGGCAAGGCGTCCGCATCGGACACGGCGTCCGCATCGGACACGTCGGGCGCGCCGGGTATGGCGGCCGCGCCGTCCGCCACGGCCGATCGCCGTCCGCCGCCAGCCTCGTCCGTCGATCCGTGTTCCGCCGGTCGGTGCTCTGCCGATCCGAACAGGGCCTCCAGGCTCGCGTCGACGAATACGGGCCCACGATGCCGGGCATCCGCGAGCGTGAACGCAGTGTCGACCGCCGCGCCGACCTCGCCGGGGCTGTGCGCGGTCCAGGCTCGCTTGGTCACCGGCGCCAGCAGCGGCGGATGGTCGAGCTCCTGGAGACTGCCCGAGCCCCAGCGGCCATCGGGTGCGCGGCCAGCAAGCACGACCAGCGGGGAGCCGTTGAAGTGCGCGGTCGTCACGGCGCTGATGCCGTTGGTCACGCCTGGTCCCGCAGTCAGTACGGCCAGGCCAGGGGTGCGGGTCAGCCGCGCGGTCGCCTCGGCCGCGAACACGGCGGTCTGCTCGTGTCGAACGTCGATAATCGGCATCGGCGGGTTCGCCTTCACGGCGCCGTCGTAAAGCGGGAACACGTGACCGCCGGACAGCGTGAACATCGTCCGCACGCCGTGCTTCCTGGCCGCAGCCACCGCCTGCGCGCCGCCGTGCCTCGGCGGTTTGTCCTGGCTCATGCCGGCACGTTACCAGCAGGTAGCGCGTGACCATCAGGTGCCGAATGCGAGGAACGGGGTGATCTGCCTATCGGCCGGGCCCGATCATCACCGCTGGCCTGCGATGATGACTAGATGCCTACGCTCACCCAGCTCGCCAGCCGCACCGGGATCCGCGGCGCGGACCTGGAGTGGCTGCATGCGCTGATTTCGGATTGGCAGCTTCTTGCCGATCTGTCGTTCGCCGATCTAGTCCTGTGGGCGCCCCTGGGCAGTGAGCACGATCCGGAGGACTGGCCGGAAGATGCTACCTGGATTGCCCTGGCTCAGATGAGGCCGACGACGGCGCCGACGGCGCTGCTCGATGACATCGTCGGCACGATCCGGCCGAGTAGCGACCAGCCGCTGCTGGCGGCGGCGTTCGCAGAACGACGCGTGTGCCGTGAAGGCGATCCGGAGTGGACGCGCGGGGTTCCGGTCCGGCACGAGACCATTCCGGTCAACCGCGACGACCATGTGATCGCCGTCATCGAGCGATCCACGAACCTGAGCTCGGCCCGCACTCCGAGCCGGCTGGACCTGGCCTACCTGAGCGCAGCCGACGACCTGACCCAGATGATCGCGGCCGGTATCTTCCCGGCGCCGGGGGAGGAGCCGGCGCTGGTCCGGTCGCCGCGCGTGGGCGATGGCATGCTGCGACTCAGCCGGACAGGAAAGGTCACGTACGCCAGTCCGAACGGGCTCTCCGCTTACCGTCGGCTCGGCCTCACGGCGGACATTGTCGGCAAGCAGTTGGGGCCGCTGACGGCCAGGTTGTGCGCAGGCGGGCGCGCGCCCAGGGACGATTCGCTCATGGTCGCAGCGAGCGGCCGGTCGCACGCCGAGACCGAGGTGGATGCCAACGGGTCCGTCGTGCAGTTGCGGACCATTCCGCTCATGGTCGACGGCGAGCGCGCCGGAGCGCTGATCCTGCTTAGGGACGTCACCGAACTGCGGCACCGGGAACGCGAGCTGCTCACGAAGGACGCCACCATCCGCGAGATTCACCACCGGGTCAAGAACAATCTCCAGACCGTTGCCGCGCTGCTGCGGCTCCAGGCGCGCCGGCTGCACGCGCCGGAAGCCAAAGCAGCGCTAGACGAGGCGGTGCGCCGGGTGGGATCGATCGCCATGGTGCACGAGACGCTGTCGCACGTACCCGACGAGATTGTGGACTTTGACGACATCGCGGGCCGCGTCGCCATGATGGCCGGAGAGGTGTCGGCCGCCGAGGTGCGCGTGACACCGCTGCTGGTTGGCGAGTTCGGATTGCTTCCGGCCCTGATCGCAACCCCGCTAGCGCTAGTCCTGACGGAGCTCTTGCAGAACGCTCTCCAGCACGGTCTCAGCCGTCCAACCGGCGACGTTGTCGGCTTGCTTGAAGTAGTCGCAGTACGAGGACCTGGGCGGCTCACGGTGACGATCTCGGACAACGGCACCGGGCTGCCAGCCGACTTCGATCCCGACTCGACTACCAGCCTTGGCTTGCAGATCGTCCGCACCCTAGTGCTGACCGAGCTTAATGGCCGCCTCCAGATCGAGCCGCGACCTGGAGGCGGGACGAGGGTGCTGGTGGAGCTGCCACTCGGAGAGCCCGCGCTCGACGGGTCGGGACTAGCTGCCACCGCGCTCGAGGAGTCCAGCGCGGGCGCGCTGTGAGCCCGGATCATTCGGGACACGCATACCAAAGGCTGCGCCGCGTCTCCCGTTCGGAGGCGGCGCAGCCGCGTCTGCTTGTCAGGCTCCCGCGCGAGCGGCGACCCTGCTGCGGCGCTTGACCGCGCGCCGCTCATCCTCGCTAAGTCCGCCCCAGACACCGGCGTCCTGGCCACTCTCGAGTGCCCACTGCAGGCAAGGCTCCATGACCTTGCACCGCCTGCACACTTGCTTGGCCTCGTCGATCTGGAGTATCGCAGGTCCGGTGTTCCCGATCGGGAAGAACAGCTCCGGGTCCACGTCACGGCAGGCGGCATGGTGACGCCAGTCCATGAGTCCACTCCTCCTTGCGCCCGGTCCCTCGTCGGCACATAGGCGCTCAGTCGCGCTTGTGAATGATTTCACGAGCTATGTTCTATGTCAGACTAGTACTCTTCTGATCTTGGCTTACGGTCTGATCGGCGATGCTTGTGCTTGCCCAGTGTTGTCGCATTTATGCGACGCCGCTGGGGTTTACCGGCGGCACGACGAGCACCGGCTCTACTTCAGCCAGATCCACCGCGCCTAGGGCTTGCGCCCTGGTCACTCTCAGGCCAACGAGCCGGACCGCGGCCAGCAGCGTGTGCGCGTCGCCAGCCCGGCATGAGGCGCGCGAGCGCACCGTTCACCAGGAGTGTTACAACCCTCTCAAGGTCGGCTATCAACCGCAAGACCCTAGTGCAAAGGTTCAGCAGGATTTCGGTGTCAGATCAGTCACATGGCTGGCATGAGTGCAGTGCCTGGTCTGAGGGCCAATAGGCATTGCCGAGCCTTTTACGCTATTGATGAAATATGTAGCAGTTAGCGAATTCTCGACTACCCCGTACATGTCCGATTGTAGGGGGGAATCATCCGATAACCCGGAGAGCGTGCGGGACGGACCTGAGTCGTACTTCCTCAACTTCACCCATGTATTCCCCGTCTAGCTGAAATGCCAACGGCCGGTCAGCGGACAGTCGGATCTCTGGCAGATCGTGGCCGGCGACAACGCTGCGTCCGCGCGGGGGCTTTGTCCGCTCTGCCAGCATCTGCCGCAGGGTACGTGCCGTGCCAATCGTCCCCAGGTGCCGGAAGGCAAGCAGGTCCAGGCCGGTATCGAAGCTGGCATTCGGATTGGTGTTGACGGGCCGACGCCCTAGGTAGGTCCAGGGCGCGGAATTGGAGACGATACAGAGGTAGACCGGGCCCGCGACGAGGCCCGCAGGCTCCGCGATGGTGATGGCCGGGTGCCGCCGGTCGGTCACCTGGTAGTACTGGCGCAGCGCGGTGCGCGCGTACAGCGTCGGAGTCAGCGTTCGTCCGGCCGCCCTACGCCCTTCGACAGCTCGTACGACCTCAGCGTCGAATCCGAGGCCGGCGTTGAACGTGAAGTAACGGCCGTTGGCGGTGCCGAGCCCGATACAGCGCTCGTTGCCCACCGTGAGGTCCTCGATCAGGCGGCCTGCGGCGTCAACGGGGTCCGTGGGCAGATGGAGCGTGCGGGTAAACACATTCGCGTTCCCGCCGGGTAGGGCTGCAAGCGCTGGCAAGTCGGCCGCATCCGGGGGCTTCGTGAACGCTGTATCGTCGCCGTCGTCCGGCGCCGGGATGCCGCCGGGCTCGGCTATACGCGCCGGATCGACGCTTCGGGGCGCGTGCGCCCAAGTTGTGCCGCCCAGCAGGCCATTGACGGCCTCGTTGACGGTTCCGTCCCCACCTAGAGTCATGACCAGGCCGAACTTGTCAGAAGCGGCAGTAGCGGCGAGCCTGGTGGCGTCGCCCCGGTAACGTGTCTGCACGACCTCAAGGTCGACGGCCGAGGCGAGGGCCCGGACGATAACATCCCGTCGACCGCGGGTTGTGGAGGTGGCGTGTGGGTTCACGATCAAGAGCGCGCGCACGCGCCCAGGCTAGCCAGCCCGCAACGCCGCCGTCAGCAGCGGCCCAGCGCGCTGGTGCTCTGATTGGCCCCGCGACGAGGCGGCGGGAAGGTGAGCCGCAGTCGGCCGCGCCCTCGTCGTCGACCATCGCGGCGACTGCCGTAGCGGCCGCTCCCACCCCGCTCCCGCGCTCGGTTCTCGCGGCTGCCGTTATCGAGGCTCTCGAAGCCGTGGGCGTTCTGGCAGCTTCGGTGACGGCCGGCGTCGCGACCGCGAACGGCCATTCCTATCAACTCGCGAGCGGTGTCGCGATCACCATTATCGGGGTAGCCACGGCGATAGGCCTGGCACTGGTTGCGCGGGCGGTGCGGTCAGGTCGGCGCTGGTCGCGCACCCCGGCGTTGCTGACCCAGCTTTTTACCGGGATTGTGGCCTTTTACCTGATCGAGTCGGGTCGACTGGATGTGGGCATCCCGGCCATTGTGCTGGCAATCGTCGGGCTCGTCGCGTTGCTGACACCGGCCAGCATCGACGTGCTGACCCCGGGCCGAGTGCGCAAGTCCTGAGCCGTTGACGCTGTGGCTGTTGACGCTGTGCCCGTTGACGCCTAGCTCGGCTACTCCTCGCTCGTGAGGCCTTCGCGGAGCTGAGCCAGCGTCCGCGCGAGCAGCCGGGATACGTGCATCTGAGAGATCCCGAGCTCCGTGGCGATCTGCGACTGGGTCATGTTGCCGAAGAATCGAAGCAGCAGGATTCGCTTCTCGCGCGGTGGCAGCTGCTCCAGCAGCGGCTTCAGCGACTCGCGGTACTCGACGCCCTCGAGCGCCTCGTCCACCATGCCGAGCGATTCCGCTACGGCCGGCGCATCGTCGTCCCCAGAGTCAGGCGCGTCGAGGGAGACGGTCGAGTAGGCGTTCGCTGATTCCAGGCCCTCAAGGACCTCTTCCTCGCTCATCTGGAGGTGCTGGGCCAGTTCAGCCACTGTCGGGGCGCGCCCGAGGTTCTGAGCCAGTTCACCGATCGCCTTGGCCAGCGCCAGCTTCAGTTCCTGCAGTCGCCGGGGAACCCGTACTGCCCAGCCCTTGTCTCGGAAATGCCGCTTGATCTCTCCAACGATGGTGGGGGTCGCGTACGTGGAAAATTCGACGCCGCGCTCGAGGTCGAACCGGTCGATGGACTTGATGAGCCCGATGGTCGCGACCTGGGTCAGGTCGTCGAGCCATTCGCCGCGATTGCGGAACCGGCGGGCCAGGTACTCCACGAGCGGCAGGTGCAGCTCGACCAGCTCGCTGCGTATCCGCAGCCGCTCCGGGTCACCTGGTGGCAGGACGGATAGCTGCCCGAACAGGTCGCGTGCGTGACCCCGTTCGCGCGGGCCGTGCTGCGCTCGCGGTGCGGGGATTTCCCCCGCCTCGGCCAGCTCCGGGACCTCGGCGAGTTCGTCCGCGTCGCTGAGCTCCAGCACAGCTGGCGCGACTCCGTCGGTGTCTTCAGCCGCAGGTCCCACCCTGGCCGGCGCCGTCGACATCATTTCGAACTCCTCGGTCAAAGCGACCTCTGTCTCCCCCGTCACACCGACCCCATCGGTCGGCTTTTTCGCATCACGATGGCGAGCCTGTCTCCCGGTCCGACTCGCGCTTCGACGCTGCCAGCCAGAGCTGAGAGGACAGTCCAGGCAAATGTGTCACCAGATGGGGGGCGTGGGTTCAGACTCGGGACCGCGACCGAAATAGTCATGTCGTCCGGGCTGAGAGTGAAGCTGCATTCCAGGCTGCTGCCGGGGATCGCCTGCGACAGGAGCATCGCGCACGCTTCGTCCACGGCGATGCGCAGGTCCTCGATGTCGTCGAGGGTGAAGTCGAGGCGGGCGGCCAGGCCCGCCGTCGCCGTACGCAACACAGACAGATATGCGCCATCGGCGGGCATTCGGACGATGACCTGGTCCGCGCCAATCTCTACCGGGCGGGCGGTGACCACCGCCCCAGCCTCGGCGCTGGTCTCGGCCGCCGCGCTTTCCGTCGCCGCCGAGCGGGCGTCGGCGTCGGCCGGCGGCTGTGATGCGACCGCGGACGTCGTGGTCTCCTCCGTCACGTCCTATCCTCCGTCGCTGCATCTATCGGGACGATGCCAGGGCCACTCAGCTGCGGCCCAGCATCAGCCTTCCCACGCAACTTACAGTGACCATCCGACTGCATCTGACACCGGCTGGGCTGTTGTGCCATCGCCGGTGATCTACAGAGAACGGCGGGCCGCTTCCGGCCCGCCGTTCTCAGTGACTGTGCGTCTAGGCCTGCTTGGTCTCCCAAAAGATCTTGCTGATCTCATCGATCTTGCCGAGTAGCTCGTCGGCCTTGGCGACCTCGACGGTGCCCTTCGTGCCCGCGGCCCCAGCCAGCTTCGTCGCCTGGTTGAAGAGCTGGTTCAGCTGCGGATACTTCTCAAAGTGCGGTGGCTTGAAATAGTCGGTCCACAGCACCCACAGGTGGTGCTTGACCAGCTCGGAGCGCTCTTCCTTAATGATCAGGCAGCGCGTCCGGAACTCAGGGTCGGAATTGCCGTGGTACTTCTCGATGATGGCTTTTACAGACTCGGCCTCAATGCGCGCCTGCGCGGGGTCGTAGACGCCACAGGGAAGGTCACAGTGCGCGTGCGCGATAACCTTCGGCGCGAGGAGACGTGCGAGCAGCCTCATTGATCGCCCTCTCTCAGCTCAGATCCTTGGCTTGGATTCTGACAGTACATCGTCGGCTCGCACGGCCCATGGGGAGGCACGCATGCACTGGCCGCTGTCCCGCATCGCAGTCGTGGAGCGATCGATGGAGCCGGTGCTCCTGCCCGGCGACTGGCTGCTGGTCTGGCGGGGCATACGAGCTCGGCGGCCGCCCCGCGTGCACCCGGGCCAGCTGGTGATCGCGCAGCACCCGTCCGAACCCGTCATGCTGCTCGTCAAGCGGGCGACCCGTCAGGTCGGCGACGGCTGGTGGCTGGAGGCGGAGAATCCCGGCGCGGGGGCGACGGACAGTTCGTCGTTCGGCCCCGTTCCCGTCCGGTGTATCTACGGTCGCGTGCTGCTGCGGTACAGGCGGCACCGAACGCTCTAGAACGCGAGCCGGGCCCCGCTCCCAGGGGAGCGGGGCCCGGCTGCCAGACGGACGGTTAGTGTCCCACGGCGTCTGCCCCACCGTGCGCGGACTGCTTCTCCAGCAGCAGCAGCATCTCTTCCCTGGGCAGCTTCACAGCCTGTGCCCAGTAGTAGATGACCAGAGCGAACACGGCGACCACCAGCATGTCGATGCCGAAGTGCAGGTGGCCGGTCGCGAGCGGCTTGCTGTCCGAGGCGCCGTTGTACTGGCCGTTCCAGGTGATGACGCCCATCCCGATCAGGTACACCGGCAGCCACTGGGCGGACTTCCAGTCCAGCGGCGGCCGCTGGCTGTCGAACGCCATCGCGACGCCGATCAGCACGTAGCCGATGACGATGCAGACCCCGAGCTTCCACAGGACCTGAATGCCTGACCAGTAGATGATCAGGTTCGCGACGACGAAGGCGAGCGGCGCCACCCAGACCGCGCCGGGCATCCGGTACGGCCGGTCGGCGTCGGGTACCTGGCTCCGGAACGCGCCCAGCGACAGCGGTGCGCCCGCGTACATGAGCACGCTCGCGCCGGTAACGAGGCCGACCAGGGACTTCCAGCTCGGGAATGGCAGCGAAGAACAGCAGCCCGAAGACGAACGCCATGATCAGGCTGAACCACGGCACGCCGTTCTTGTCAGTCCGGGCGAAGATCTGCGGGTAGTACCGGTTCCTGGCCAGGCCGTAGCCCACCCGCGAGGTGGACGTCTGATAGATCAGACCGGTTCCAGCCGGGGAGATGAACGCGTCGATCCGCAGGAAGAAGGCCAGCCAGCCCAAGCCGACGGCGCCAGCGAGGCCGGCGAACGGACCGATAGCGATCGGGTTCGTGGCCGGGATGCCCGCGAAGCCATGGTGCAGCAGGCTGGAGGGCGTCGCGCCGATAAAGACGAGCTGCAGCAGGACATAGACCGCCGTACCGATGGCGACCGCGTAGATAATCGCGCGCGGCAGGTTCCGTCTGCGGATCCTTGATCTCGCCGGCGAGCTGGTCGGCCTGCTCGAAGCCCGAGGTAGGCGAACACGATGCCGGCGCTCGGGAGGGCCGCGAGGATGCCTTGAGCCCGTTCGGCGCGAAGCCGCCGCCGGCGGGTGAAGTTGGCCGGGTGGAACGGTGAACGCGCAGCACGATGATGGCCAGCGACCGGGATCGCCACCTTCCACCAGGTGATCGCGCTGTTGACTCGGCTGAACACGTCGCATCGCGAGGAAGTTGACGACCGTGAAGAGCGCCATGAAGACGATCGTCCCAGCGAACCCAGTGCCGGTCGTGACGTCCTTGAGTTGGGTTGTACACGTGGGCCAGGAGTACGAGCTCGAACTGCTCAGCGAAGCACTCGATCGGCGCGACGGTGACGGCCTGCAGCCGGAGAAGAACCCGAACGGAGATGCCCCGACGCCGCCGAACGCCAGGTGCGGGAATCGCGCGGTGCCGCCGGCTACCGGGTACGTCGCGCCAAGCTCGGCGTGGACGAGCGCGAGCAGTCCGAGATGATGACGGCGATGCCGCCGAGGATCCAGCCGATGAGCGCCACCGGCCCGGCGAGCGTGCCGCGCCGAAGCGCACCGAACAGCCAGCCTGAGCCGATGATCGACGTCGCGCGAGACGAGGTCTGCGCCGCTCAGTCCCACTTTACGTTGAAGGTGACGTCTCCGGCCTGTTAGCGTGTAGCGCCAGGAGTCAGTCGTGGCCATGGTTGAACCTCCTTTCCGGTCCGCATACGACAGGCGTCGGCCCGGGGGTGGTGCTCTGCTATGATCGACCTCTCCGAGGAGAAGAAGGCACTTGGCGTCATTTCGGTATCGTGCGTCGCTAAAACGTCGCGATCAGCCTCATTGCTCACCGATGTCGGAAAGATGCATCACGGCAGGTCAGAGTGCGATGCTCACGATCGATCCGGTGAGTCTCTCGCGTTAGTCTATGCGGGGCGCAAACGGGTAACGAGTAGGCCTCATGGTAATGATCGACTTGACCAATGAGACGAAGCCACTTGGCGTAGTCTTGGCTAACGCACGTCACTGCTCAAGCGCCGACAACGCGCCTGGCAAGCGCTGACTGTCCAGCCATAAGCGCAGGTCGAGAGGCCTAATGCAGTGTAGTCAACCGGACGAATTGACGCCAACTAAGCGGTCAGCGAAACGCGGCTAGCTCGCGGCGGGAGTCGCGTGCCTGAGTGGCGCCTCTGATCATCGGCGGGCGGGCGCTGCCTCCTGCGACCGCGTCAGGGTGCTGACGTTGCCTCTCGCCGCGGTGTGGTCTGCGCAGTAGCGACGGGACCGTCCAGGGCTCGAGTCGATGAAGACCTGGTGGCACGATGCGATCGCGCAGATCCCCAGCCTGCTCACGCCGACGGAAGACACGGTGATCGCAAGGCCGATGACGGCGCCCGCTCCGAACCTGTCGCCGACAGATCCCTGCGAGGCAAGGTGGACGTGCCAGCGCCCGTCGTCGTGGTTGGTCATCTCGGGCTGAACAGGGAAGAGCAGGAGCAGTCCGTTGAGCCGGGCCATGGCCTCTTGATCGTCACCGGTCGCCGCGGCGGTGAAGATGGCGTTGAACTCTGCCCGCAGGTGCTGGAGCACGGCAAGATCGCGCCGCGTGGCGGGACCGTTCAGACAGTCGCCGAGGGCGCTTGCACATGCGGTCACGGTGCCCAGAGGGTCCGGCTCGCCGGGAGCCTGGACGCTGTTGGCAAGGCGAACAGCAAGGTTTGCGTAAGAAGACAGATTCACTACGGTCCTAACCTGCGTTAGTTCTCAGGAGGCCGCGTCCCCTGAATGAGTATGGCACAGTCAACATTGGCCAGGTGGCGGTCCTTTTGACATATCCATTCGTATTTACCGTCTTGACCGCGATGTCCCGCTGACGTAGACCGACGATGCTCATGATGCAGCGCTGCTCCGGACCAGCGAACACGGCCTGCGCGGACCGCGACAGCGCCGCGTAGCCCAGTATCGTCCGGGTCTGAGCCGCACACCGGATCCCATAGGGCGTCAAGGTGGATCTGGTGCCCTTCTTAGGGCAGCAGATCCAATCTCGCGCCCATTGGGAGTCTGGTAGGCCGCCGGTCTTGTCGGACCGCGATGGCATTCTGTGCGCCATGCCGCGATTAGCGCATTTTGATCAAGCCAAGCTCGCCGCCACTCTGCGCAAGCAGCACGGCATTATCTCTCGGCAGCAAGCCAGCGCTTGCTTGATGACGGACAAGGCCATTAGGTACCGCCTCCGCGTTGACGGTCCTTGGCACGTGGTGTTACCCGGCATCTACATGGATGGCAAGGGCGCGCTGAGCGACAGACAGCGAGCGGTGGCCGCCTTCCTTTATGCCGGCCACGCGATCGCGGTGACTGGCCTAGCTGCTGTCGCGTGGCACGGTCTCAAGGTGAATGGTGGTGACCTCGTCGATGTTCTGGTGCCGCAGCGCATGCGACGTTGCGACGCCGGGTTCGTTCGGCTGCACCGCACAAGCCGTGAACTTGGGGCCATCTGCGAGGACGGCGTCGTCGTCTACGCGCCGCTGGATCGAGCGATCATTGATGCGGCCAGGCAGTCGGCCGATTTAGCGGAGATCCGGGACCTCGTGGCGTCCGCCGTCCAGCGGGGGAAGCTGATGGTGGGCCATCTCGTCCGGGAGCTGGATAAGACGGGGACGGTGGCCGGGCACGGCCCGAGTTCGGCTGGCGTTAGCCGAGGTCGCCGACGGCGTCCGGTCCGTCGCCGAGGCGGACCTGCGGAAGCTGGTCATAGAGATGCGGCTGCCAACTCCGCTGTATAACCCAGACCTTTATGTCGGCGGCCGGTTCCTCGCCAGGCCGGACGCCTGGTGGCCGGACGCTGGCGTCGCCGTCGAGGTCGACTCCATCGCCTGGCACTTGTCACCGGCGGATTACGAGCGAACGCAGATCAGGCACGATCGCATGATCGCGCAGGGGATCCGCGTTCTGCATTTCACGCCGCGGTACCTGCGGACTGCCAGGCGAGACGTCGCGCAGCAGATCAGGTCCACGCTGGCGCAGTCGGCGGGGCCGTTGACGCACATCGAGACCAGGCCTTCCCGATAGCGACCGCGAGGGCGGCATGCTCCCGCCCCCTCTCGCGTGTCACTGGTCTCACCGACTGCTTGCGCGCTGGCGCAAGCTGGCTGGGTGCGACGGGTGCCGCCTCGCGACGGTGGCTGGGTGCGACGGGTGCCGCCTCGCGACGGTGGCTGGGTGCGACGGGTGCCGCCCGCGACGGTGGCTGGGTGCGGCCGGGTGTTGGCTAGCGACGGTGGCTAGGAACGGCTTTTATTTCGTCTCGTCTGTCTCGCCGGGCGCGCCATCAGAGGCGTCCTTGGCGGCGCCCTCTTCACCTGCGGCGGAACTCGAACCGCCAGTGCCGAAGACCTCGTCGCGAACCTTGGCGAGCGTGTCGGTCAGAATGTCGCGCAGGTCGTTGAGCGAGCGCTCGCCGAGATTGCCTGTCTCTTTGGCCGCAGCGCGCAGTTCATTTGCGAACGCCATGGCGAGACCTTCAAGGTCGCTGAACGGGTTCTGGCGGCCGCGCCGTGATCTGGGCCCGGCCTGGTGCGACTCGTCTTCGCCACTGGTCTGGTCGCCGGCGGAGCCCCAGGCCGCTCCCCAGTCCTTGCCGCGAGGCCAGTCCTTGCCCGCCCAGTCCTTCGCGCTGGTCCATTCGGACCAGGCCGTCCAGCCGGCCCAGTCAGCCTTGCCGCGGTTCCGAGCACGGAAGTCCGCGCGCATGCGCTCGCGAGTCCGCTGAGCGTCCTCCCGGATACGCCGTGCCTCTTCGTTGCGGTCGGCGCCTGGCTCGCTGTGGGGCTCGTCGGCCGCCGCCTTGCTGCCGCTGGCCTTGCTGCCGCTGGCCTTGCCGCCGCTGGCCTTGTCGCCACGGCTACTGGCCCGGTCGCCCCGGCCGCCGTCGGGAATCCGGAACTCGCGGGCAGCGGATGCCAGCTCCTCGCGGATCGTCCGAACCGTGTCCCTGACGTCGACCGAGATTTCCCTCGCCACGTCGCGCAGCGACTCGGTGAGCTCGTCCTCTAGGTCGGCAAGATCACCAAGACGGGACCTGATCTCCTCGCGGCCCTTGTCGGTGATGCTGTAGACCTTCTTGCCGTCGACTTCCTCGTGGGTGACCAGGCCCTCTTCTTCAAGCCTGGCCAGCCTGGGGTAGATGGTGCCGGGTGACGGCGCGTAGACGCCCATGAATCGGTCCTGCAGCAGCCGGATGACCTCATAGCCGTGCCGCGGAGCCTCGTCTAGCAGCTTCAGCAAGTACAGCCTCAGCTTGCCGTGCCTGAATACCGGGCTCACAGAACCTCACCGCCAGTCCTGAATGCAAAGGCAGCGCATGCCTCGCTTCAGAAGATCGTAGTCCCTCTTCAAATACGATATGTCGCGTCGTCAATATGTCAAGATGTATCGCGTCTGCGCGGCGCTCTGATCAGGCGCTCTGATCAGGCAGTGATCACGCTGATCACGCGCGCTGGTCAGCAGATCCGCGGTCGGGCGATCACGGATCTGCCGCGTACAGTCCAGCGACGGGCCAGCGAATGCTGGGCCGTGACGACGGGATACACCAAGAGTCCTTCAGCCACCAGCGGGGATGGTCAATAGTGGCGGCTCCGGCCGACAACACGCAAGCGACCTGCCGTCGTCATTCGTCCTCGTCCAGACGCGCCAGCCAGCTAGCGAGCGTGTCGACAGTCGTTTCTGCTTCCGGATGCTCGTCTACAAAGTCGCGCAAGCGCTCCGCCAGCCAGCCGAGCGCCACCTGCTCGGCGCCCCGACGTTCCTCGAGTTCCTCGATCCCGCGGTCGGTGAAGTACATAGGGCAGTCACCCGTTCGATGCGAACACCGCGTCCACGATCGCAGCCTGCTCGGCAGCGTGGGCCTTGGCCTTGCCTGAGGCGGGCGCCGAGCTAGCCGGTCGGGAGATGACGGCGATGCGGCGGTTCAGGTCGCTCGGCAAGTGCAGTGCCAGGTACGGCCAGCTCCCCATGTTGGCTGGTTCTTCCTGGACCCAGATGACCTCGGCCGACGCTGGGTACTTGGCCAGTTCGGCCGCGATCGCCTCCGTCGGGCGCGGGTACAGCCGCTCGACCCGGACGAGCGCGACGTCTGTCGCACCGCCGGAGCGCCTGCGCTCGGCCAGGTCGTAGTAGATCTTGCCGGAGCAGAGCACCACGCGCCGAACGCCAGCCGGGTCAAGACCTCCGCTGGCAACAGCCGCATCGGGCAGGACGGGCTTGAACGACCCGGTCGTGAAGTCCGACATCGCCGACGACGCGGCCTTGAGCCGCAGCATCGACTTGGGCGTGAACACGATCAGCGGCTTGACCCGGCTCGACAGTGCCTGCCAGCGCAGCAGGTGGAAGTAGCTGGCCGGCGTGCTCGGCATGGCCACAGTCATGTTGTCCTGCGCGCACAGCGACAGGAACCGCTCGACCCGTGCGGAGGAGTGGTCAGGGCCCTGGCCCTCGTAGCCGTGCGGCAACAGCAGCACCACGCCGGACTGCTGACCCCACTTTTGCTCGCCGGAGCTGATGAACTCGTCCACGATCGTCTGCGCCCCGTTGACGAAGTCGCCAAACTGGGCTTCCCAGCAGACGAGCGCGTCGGGCCTTGCGACGGAGTAGCCGTATTCGAAACCCACCGCCGCGTATTCCGACAGCAGCGAGTCGTAGGCATGGAACCTGGCCGTCTGGGTGTTGAACGCTCGCAACGGCACGAACTCCTCGCCGGTGTGGCGGTCGACGAGCACGGCGTGCCGCTGTCCGAAGGTGCCACGGCGGGAGTCCTGCCCGATGAGCCGCACAGCGTGCCCGTCAAGCAGCGTGGCGCCGAACGCCAGCAGCTCACCGGTGGCCCAGTCGATCTCATCCTGCTCGACCAGCGACGCCCGGCGCTGGAGCTGCGGCAGCAGCCGTGGGTGCACCGTGAAGCCCGCAGGCAAGTCGAGCTGGGTGTCGATGATCCGCTTCAGCGTCTCGACCGACACGGCGGTAGCGACGCTCACGTCGACAGCCGATCCGGCGCCCCGGGGCTCCGGCCGGAGCGCGCTGAGGTCGGCGGGGCGGCCGATCGCGTCCTTCGTCTCGGTGAAGGCGCGCTCGAGTTCTTGCTGGTAATCGCGGAGTGCCTGCTCCGCCTCTTCCATCGTGATGTCACCGCGGCCGATCAGCGACTCGGTGTACAGCTTCCGGGTCGAGCGCTTGGCGTCGATCAGGTCGTACATGAGCGGCTGCGTGAACGACGGGTTGTCGGCTTCGTTATGCCCGCGCCGCCGGTAGCAGACCATGTCGATGACGACGTCCTTCGCAAACGCCTGCCGGTAGGCGAATGCGAGCCTGCCGACCCGCACGACGGCCTCGGGGTCGTCGCCGTTCACGTGGAAGATGGGCGCCTGGATCATCCGGGCTACGTCTGTCGAGTACACGCTCGACCGCGAGGACTCGGGCGAGGTAGTGAAGCCGACCTGGTTGTTCACCACGATGTGTACGGTGCCGCCCGTGCGGTAACCGCGAAGCTGGGACAGCTCAAGCGTCTCCGCCACGACGCCCTGGCCGGCAAACGCGGCGTCGCCGTGTATCAGCACCGGCAGCACTGTGAAGCCGGGCTCGCCCATGTCGAGGATGTCTTGCTTGGCCCGCACGACGCCTTCCATGACGGGGTCTACGGCCTCGAGGTGGCTCGGGTTGGCCACCAGCGAGGTTGCGATCGCGGAACCGTCAGCGCCCTGGTACTTGCCTTCTGCGCCGAGGTGGTACTTGACGTCTCCAGAACCGTGCGTCGTGGCCGGGTCGAGGTTGCCCTCGAACTCCTGGAAGATCTGCGCGTAGGACTTGCCGACGATGTTGGCCAGCACGTTCAGCCTGCCGCGGTGGGCCATGCCGATGACGGCCTCGTGCAGGTGCTCTTTAGCCGCCGCCGTGAGCACGGCGTCGAGCAGGGGGATCAGCGACTCTGCGCCTTCCAGGGAGAACCGTCGCTGTCCGACGAACTTCGTCTGCAGGAACATCTCGAACGCCTCGGCCACGTTCAGGCGGGACAGGATGCGGAGCTGCTCCTCGTGATCGGCCGGGCCGTGCGGTCGCTCGACCCTGGCCTGGATCCAGGCTCGCTCCTCGGGATTCTGGATGTGCATGTACTCCACGCCGACGGTGCGGCAGTAAGAGTCGCGCAGCACGCCGAGGATCTCGCGCAGCTGCATCCGCGGCTTGCCGCCGAAGCCACCAGTGGCGAAGTCGCGCTCCAGATCCCACAGCGACAGCCCGTGCTGGTTGATGTCCAGATCGGGATGCTTACGCTGGCGGTACTCCAGCGGGTCGGTGTCGGCCATCAGGTGGCCGCGAACCCGATAGGCGTGGATCAGCTCGTGTACGCGAGCGGCCTTGGAAATGTCGTCCTCGTGTCCGGCCGGGATGTCTTGGACCCATCGGACCGGCTCGTACGGGATCCGCAGCGACTTGAACACGTCGTCGTAGAAGCCCTGACCACCGAGCAGGAGGTCGTCGATGACGCGCAAGAACTCGCCCGACTGGGCACCCTGGATGATGCGGTGGTCATAGGTCGAGGTCAGCGTCGACGGTCTTGCTGATGGCCTGCCTCGCGATGGTCTCGGCCGAAGCGCCCCGGTAGGCAGCCGGGTATTCCATCGCGCCGACGCCCACGATGCAGCCTTGCCCGGCGACAAGCCGCGGCACCGAGTGCTCGGTGCCGATCGTGCCGGGATTGGTCAGGCTGATCGTTGTCCCGGCGAAATCGTCGACGGCGAGCTTCCCGGTCCTGGCCTTCCTGATGATGTCCTCGTAGGCGAGCCAGAACTGGCGGAAGTCCAGCGTCTCGGCGTTCTTGATGCTCGGGACCAGGAGCTGCCGCGAGCCGTCGTCCTTGCGCACATCGATGGCGAGCCCGAGGTTGACGTGCTCGGGCTCGACGAGCACCGGCTTGCCGTCGACCTCGGCGTAGGAGAAGTTCATCTCCGGGACGGTGGCGAGCGCTCGCACCAGCGCGTAGCCGATCAGGTGCGTGAAAGAGATCTTTCCACCGCGCCCGCGCGCTAGATGATTGTTGATGACTATCCGGTTGTCGATCAGCAATTTTGCGGGAACGGGGCGCACGCTAGTCGCGGTCGGCACCGTCAGGCTGGCCGTCATATTCGCGGCAGTGCGAGCCGCCGCGCCGCGCAGCCGCACCACGTGCTCGGCCGCATCGGCTGCTGGCGTCGTTCGCGCCGCGCTGGGAGCCACCGTTCCGGCCGCCGCCAGCCCGCTGCCGGCGACGGCCGCGGTGCCCGGTGCCTGCGGCTGCGCGGGTGCGGCCGGGCCGCGTTGCCCGTCGGAGCCTGTCGTGGGCTCGGCAGTGGTCCGCGTCGCGGCAGTCGCGGACTGACCGTCGACGAGCGGGGCTGGCGCCGGCGCCGTAGCTGCGGCGGGCGGCGCCGGAGCCGGGCTTGTGCGGTCGGCCGTCGGGGTGCTCGCCGAGTCAGGCAGCGGGTGGTAATCGGCGAAGAAGCTCCACCACGCCTGATCCACCGACCCAGGGTCGGCCTGGTACCGCTGATAGAGCTCGTCTACGAGCCACTGATTGGGCCCGAAATCCGCTTGCGCGGCGGGGACGCCGTTCGAGGCCCGCTCGTCGGCTGCCTGGGGGGAACTAACTGACGTACTGAGATCCGCGGACCCACGCGGGGACTCGGCAGACACGGCGGACATCGCCCTCTTCCGGAGCTTGCTTGGCTGTATTTGCGCGCTTTAACAAGGCTACCCGGCATGTGTACTGGGAGCGGCGATGGTCGACTGGCCCTGCATCCGTTCGCGGCGGGGGTCGACTGGCCCTGCATCCGGTCGCGGCGCGGGCCTGCATCCGGTCGCGGCGCGGGTCGACTGGCCCTGCATCCGGTCGCGGCGCGGGTCGACTAGGCCTGCATCCGGTCGCGGTCGTGCGGCTCGAGCCAGTTCACGTACGGACCTTTGGGCACAATTCCGGCCGGGTTGATCCACACCTGGCTCTGGTAGTAGTGGCGCTTGATCTGGAAGAAGTCGGTAGTGTCGCTGAACCCAGGTCGCTGGTAGAGATCCCGGGCGTAGTCCCACAAGTGCCGGTAGTCAACGAGCCGGTGCAGGTTGCACTTATAGAGCAGGTAGTACACGGCGTCGAAGCGAGCCAGCGAGGGAAATAGCCGCACGTCGGCCTCGGTGAGCTGGCCACCAAGGAGGAAGCGCCGACGGGCCAGTCGCTCCTCCAGGGCATCGAGCGTTGCGAAGGCCGCGTCGAACGCCTCCTCGTACGCGGCTTGCGTGGAGGCCATTCCGGCCTTGTAGACCCCGTTGTTGACGGCGTGATGGATCAGTGCGGCCAGCGCCTCTATCTCCCGGCGCTGCGCCGCCGGGTACAGGTCGGGCGCTCCCGGCCGGTGGTACGGACTGAACGCGGTCTCCATCTGCACAGTGATCTGCGCGAAGTCGTTGGTCACGATCCGGTGCGTCCTGGTGTCCCACAGCAGCGGGAGCGTCGCGCGCCCTGAGTAGCCGGGGTCGGTGGCCATATACAGCTCGGACACGTAGTACGCGCCCGTCAGCGGATCACGGGACCCGGTCTGGTCCGGGAACCGCCAGCCATGCTCGGTGACGACCGGATCGGTCAGGCTGAGCCCGATCACGCGGTCTAGGCCGAGCAGCCGCCGGACGATCAGCGCCCGCTGCGACCACGGGTCGGCGAGCGACGCGTAGAGCTGGTAACGACCAGGCTCGACGGGGAATCCCGATGATCCATCGCGGCTGAAGCGGCCGGTGATCTCTGGCGCTCCGCGGATACCCGTAACGCCGCCGTCATAGCCGACGTAGCTGCTCTGCTGGCCGGTCTGCTGGGCGGCGACGCCCGAGACCGGGCCGGTCGGGAACGACGGTCCGGCCTGCATGCCCGTCCCCTTCCCGGTGTCTCGGTAAGCGACGCATGATTTCCTACTAGATCACGGCTACGGCCGCAAGACCAGGCGGTTTGCGAGGTTTCAGCGCACGCTGCCAAGCCGGACAGCACCCACGGTCACGTCGGATTCGGCTAGCTCCGCAGCACGTCAGCGCGGCGATTCGCGAGGCACGGCAGAACGCCGCGCACCCGAGCGGTCTGTTCGACCTCGACGTCACCCAGACCGAGGCCTTCGGCCGGGCCGAGGTCTAGCTTCACCACGCCCATCGGGTCGACGAGCATGCTGCGCCCGACTCCGGTTGCCGCCTTAGTCGGCGGCTCAGCCGGATCCGGTACTTGCCCGGCCGCGGCCAGCCAGATCGTGTTCTCGATCGCGCGTGCGCGGACCAGCGTGACCCAGTGCTCTTCCTTAAACGTGCCGGCCGCCCAGGCTGCGGGCAACACCAGCAGGTCGGCGCCGCCCACGGCGAGCGCCCGCGCGAGCTCGGGGAACCTCACGTCGTAGCACGTCATGAATCCGACCCGGAGGCCGGCCAGGCTGGCGATCACGACCTGGTCGCCGGGCGTGACGCTGTCTGACTCGCGATGGCCGAGCGCGTCGAACATGTGGATCTTCCGGTACGCGGCCGCCAGGTCGCCGTCGCGGTCATAGGCGACTGTCGTGTTGTAGACACGGCCACCGGGGGCCGACTCGAACATGCCTGCGATGAGCGCCAGGCCGTTCGCCTTGGCAATGTCGGCTAGTCCACGGCCGAACTCCCCGTCCACCGGCTCGGCCACGGCGGCCAGATCGGCGGAGAAGCGCGCCTGCGTTCCCTCCGGAAAGACCACCAGGTCGGCGCCCTGGTCGGCGGCTGCGCTCGCCGCCACCCGCACACGCTCGAGGTTCACATGGGGGTCTGAACTGATCGGGAGCTGACCTAGTGCTACGCGCATGCCTTGCAGCGTAGCTGGGATCTGCTAGCTCCGATCGGCAGGCATTGTCAGGACCGCGGCCCAGTCAGCGAACCGTCGGCCCAGTCCGATCGGGGGGGCGGAACCTCGAGGTCGTCCTGGCCAAGCGTGAGCCCGTTGGTCGACGGCCATGGCGGGCGATCCTGGCTGCCAGCAGGGCGTGTGCGCAGGCAGAGCAGCCGCCGGGCGACCGCAGTCAGCAAGCCCGGTGGGCGGCCGGCGAGGCTCCGAGCGGAGTCTTCGCGAAGACTAGCGACAGTGACCAGCACCGCGGCCGCCAGCGGTGCTGCGACTACCACTGCCGCCACGACTAACAGAAAGATCATTTCCTCGTCCTTTCGTTTGGGTCCGAAATGTCCTTGCACCGCATCGCCGGGTGTCGGCGTGGCGGTGTCGCCGCGTCTGTTTCACCGGGATTACCCTTTCCTAAGACGCAGCACACTGGACTCATACCAATGAGTCCAGTGTTTGAAACGACTGGAACGGGTTAAGCCTTGAGTAATTTCACGTGGCCGCTACGGGTCCGGCGAGGCTGGCGGGAGCAGGCGAAGGAGACTGGCGGTTGGCTCACCCTAAGTACCAGGACATAGCTGACCGGCTGCGCGCGCAGATCAACAGCGGCGCACTGGCTCCTGGTCAGCGGTTGCCGAGCGAGCCCGATCTGGCCGCCGGGTACGACGCATCGCGCAACACAGTCCGGCTCGCAGTGGCGCTGCTGATCAACCAAGGGCTAGTTGTCAGCCGCCAGGGCCTCGGCACGTTCGTGGTCGAACAGACCAGGCCGTTCACCGCACTGCTGTCGCGGATCAAGGAACCCCCCGACGAGCAGCACGCATCTCACTCGCTACCGGTCGTAAGCCCGGCCGCCGATGAGGCCGAGATGGTCCGGCTGATCGTGGAGAGCGCGGCCGCAAGCCCCAGCGTCGCCGAAAAGTTCGGCATCGCTGCGGGCGACCCCGTCGTGGTCCGCCGTTCGCAGTACTTCATCGGTGAGGTGCCCTGGCAGCTCATCAACTCCTATTACCCGAGCGACCTCGCCAAGGGCACTCCTCTGGAGCAGGCAGGCGAGATCGAAGCAGGCAGCATCGGCTTGCTGGCTGAGCTTGGGTATCCACAGCAGGGCTTCGTCGACGAGATCGGCGCCCGCATGCCGAACGCGCGGGAGTTCGATTTCTTCAAGCTGGTGAGCGGAACGCCGGTGCTCGTCGTGACTCGCACGTCCTACAGCGCAGACCGGCCGATCCGGCTGACCCGCTACATCTACCGGGCCGACAGGGTCCGGCTGCTGCACGTGGAGGGCACGGTCCCCGAGAGCTTCCGGCACCCCTGACGTACTGCCCGGCTTGGGGGCCCGCACCAGGCCAGACAGCGGATACCGTAGCCGCATGCTCGCCCTCCTCCTGGTAGCGGCGTCCGTCGGGATGTCCAACTTCGCCGCGGCCATCGGCATCGGCGTAGCCGGTGTGGACACGCGCACCCGGCTGCGCGTCGGCCTCGTATTCGGGGCGTTCGAGTCGGGCATGCCGTTGCTGGGCCTGGTGCTCGGGGAGCAGGTCGCCGATCCGCTGGGCCACGCGGCGCGCTGGATCGCAGCTGGCCTGCTGATCGCGGTGGGCGGGTACGGCGTGGTGAAGGCCCTTCGGGACGCTCGCCGACCGGCTGGCGAGCCCGGACCGCCCACGTCGCTGGGCTATGGCCGGCTCCTGGTCAGCGGACTGGCGCTGAGCCTGGACAACCTCGCGGTCGGCTTCGCGCTCGGAACGTATAGCACCTCGATCGTTGCGAGCGCGGTCGTCATCGGCGTCGTCAGCGTCGTGCTGTCACTTGTCGGCCTGGAAGTCGGCGCCAGGGTGGGCAAGTGGGCAGGCAAGCGCGGCGAGCAGCTGGCGGGCGTGGTGCTGATCTCCGTCGGCATCGCCATCGCCGCGGGCGCGCTCAGCTAGCCGGCTGCGCTGCGGCTAGCTAGCACGCTTCGCGAGCTGCGGCACGAATTGGGCACGCTGCGGCTAGCCCGCACGCTTCGCGAGCTGCGGCACGAATTGGGCACGCTGCGGCTAGCCCGCAAGCTTCGCCAGCTCGGGTACGAAATAGGCTGCGTTGACGGTGCCGACGACCGGTCACCAGGTTGTAACCGCCGGTCGCGGCGAACCCCTGAACCGTGTACTTCTTCCCGTGCTGATTGAACGTCTGCGAGTTGTCGCCTGCGCTGATCCCGACGATGCCCGGCTCGTGCCTGGCCGCGATCGTGTAGATCGCCGGGTTGATCACGCCTAGGCCGTGGGCCTTTCCGTGTCCGGCGTACTGATCCGCCAGCGCGACGATGCCAGCGAACAGCGGCGCTGAGAGGCTCGTGCCACAGATCGGCTTCCAGGCGCCGGGGCCACCGGAGAAACTGCCGTAGATCACGACCGCGCTCTCGCATGACGCGTCCATCGAGATATCGGGCACGCCGCGGGCTCTTCCGGTGAGCGCCCGCACTCCGTTTTGATACGCCGGACGGCCGAAGGCGAGCGACTTGCCGCCACCGCTTTCGTCCCAGGCCACGTCAGCCTTTCGGCGCGTGCCGTCGGCTCGCAGGTCGAGCTGCGTGCCGCCAACAGCGGTGACCAGGGGATCGGTGGCAGGCCAGGACACGGCGGGAGCTGTGTAGAGGTCCTTCATGTTGTACTCGAAGCTCGTCGCGCCCTGGTCGCCGGTAGCCGCCACCACAGTCACGCCATCGCGGGCGGCCAGTGCATACGGACTGCGAAATGCCAGTAGGGCGGACGTCGACGGGAATGTCTGCTCGGTGGCCGCGAAGCTCTGGCTGATGACCTGGCCTAGCTTGTGCCGCAGGACGTACCGCTCGGCGGTCACGATCTGCGGGAACCCCGTTGTCCCTTCGTTCTCCGAGGTGGGCGTCTCGACCAGCACGATGCTCGCGCCTGGCGCAATGACGTGCGCCCACTCGACGTCGAGCGTTGTTTCCTCCGCCCAGCCAACGCGGTTCTTGTTGCTCGGGTAGAACGCGGGGACCGGGCCTGGCTGGATGACCCGGAACGATGGCGGCGCGGGAAGCTTGAAATAGCTGTCGAAGTGCGCGAGGTCGCTCGTGATGGTCGGCGACCCGAAAGAGTCGACCACGACGATGGTCTGCCCTGAGCCGGTAATGCCCTTGGCGGTCAGCGGCGGCAGGTCATACGCGATCGCCACCTGCGCAGGCGTCAGGCCCTTCACTGGCGCTGCGATCAAGGGCTTGGCGGGGTGGACCCGCCGCGCGGTGTGGGCTGCGGCCCCGCTGCCGGTCAAGACGCCGGTTCCGGCCAGCGTTCCGGTAACGACCGCTGCGACTACGACCGCGGCCGCGATGCCGACAGCCGCCAGCATCCGCCAGCGTCGGCGCGGCTCACTGCCGGGGGCGTCTGGCCCGGCTGCCCGCCTGATCGAGCGCAACCCGCCAACCCCCATCCACCGGTTTGCGTGAGTCTACTCAACGAGCCGCAATGCCGCCTTCGGGCAAGACCGCACCGCGTGCCTGACGCCCTCGACGAGGTTGGCCGGGATCTCGTCCACGAGAATGTTCAGATTGTCGTCGTCGTCGACCTCAAAGACATCAGGAACCAGGCCCGCACAGACCGCGTTGGCCTCGCACGCGTCGTAGTCGGGTATTACCTTCATCGCTGGCTCACTTCCCGTCGTCTCGCGCCGTAGCGCAGACTGTACGCCATGCCAATCCAGGACAAGTTCAGGCTAGCTGCCGAGGCCGCTCGCGGGTTCATGCCGTCGGCCGAAGGGATTGGCGCTGTACGAGACGGCTACGAAATACGCGGGCGTCGGCCCGATCGGCGAGGTCGGCACCTACTGCGGGAAGTCGACCATCTACCTGGCCGCCGCGGCGGCCGAGGCCGGCCAGGTCGTGGTCACCGTCGATCATCATCATGGTTCGGAAGAGAACCAGGCTGGCTGGGAGCATCACGACCCCGACGTGGTCGATCCCCGTACGGGCCGGATGGACACGCTGCCGTTCTTCCGGGCCACTATCGAAGAAGCCGGGCTCGAACAGCACGTGATCGCCGTGATCGGCACCTCCGCCGATGTCTCCCGGATATGGCGGACTGAGCTCGGGATGCTGTTCATCGACGGCGGCCACAGCGAGGTCAATGTCGTCATCGACTACGAAGGCTGGGCGCCTTGGGTGGCCCACGGCGGAGCGCTGGCTTTCCACGACATTTTCCCTGACCCTGCAGACGGCGGGCAGGCGCCGTACCGCGTCTACCTGCGCGCGCTCGCGTCTGGCGCGTTTAAAGAGGTCCTCGTCACCGGCTCCCTGCGCGTCCTGGAACGCGTCGCGGACGGTATCGGCTAGGCGGGCTCCCCGGTCGGCTACGCCTCGGGCGTCCTGGCGCCAGGCCGACGCTGCTGGCTCGCGGCCGCCGGCTGTGCTGGTTCGCGGTCCGTGTGCGTTCGGAAGCAGCTGTGTGTTCGGAGGCGCCGGCGTGTACGGAGGCGCCTGTGTGGCGGGAGGTGGGAGGCGTGCAGCCGCACGCCTCTGGGTCAGCGGCTTGCCAGACCTCGGGGCCGGCGGCCACCTCCCGGAAGATGCTCGCGCCCGGGGTGTGGCCAGCCGCAGCCAACGTCGGCTCGTATCCGACGCCGCGTGCCAGCACGTCGGCCGCCAGGACGATCGCGGCCGCGGTCCACGTGCTCTGCTCGTGCGGGAAGTGCTTGCCCGTCTTGAACTGCCAGCCGGTCCAGTAGCTGCCGTCCTCGGCCCGCAAGAACTGGATTCGCTCAAACAACTCCAGTGCCTGATCGCGCTTGCCGATGGCGTCGAGCGCGATCGCCAGCTCGCACGTCTCGGCGCCGGTGACCCACGGCTCGTCGCTGACGCAGCGCACGCCTAGACCGGGCACGACGAACGTGTCCCAGTCGGCCTTCAGCAGCTGCTCGGCCCGAGCGCCGCGCACCGCGCCCCCGAGCACCGGGTAGTACCAGTCCATCGAGAATCGGCTCTTGTCGGCGAACGCCTCGCCGTGGCAGGCGACAGCGTGACCGAGCAGCGTGGCGGCCAGTTCCCAGTCCGGCTGCGGGTCGCCGAGATGCTCGGCGAGCGCGATCGCGCAGCGCAGGCTCTGGTACATGCTCGAGCTGCCGGTCAGCAAGGCATACGTGTCGGGCTTGCCGTCGGCGCGCCGGCGCCAGATGATCTCGCCTCGCGGCGTCTGGAGGCCGATGGCGAACTCGATGGCGGCGCGTACCACGGGCCACATCCGCTCGGCGAAGTCCTCATCGCCGGTGACGAGTAGCTCATGCCAGACGCCGACCGCGCTGTACGCGGCGTGATTGCTCTCCCTCGTCCACTCCTGCGCCGTGCCGTCGGGGCCCACTTCGACCGGCCAGGAGCCGTCCGGCCGCTGCGTGTCCGCCAGCCACGAGTACGCGCGGCGGGCCGCCTCTCGCAGCCCGCAGACGCTGAGCGCCATCGCGCACTCCACGTGATTCCAGGCGTCGACGTGCCCGTCCGGCCAGCCGATCGAGCCGTCCGCCTGCTGGCCGGCCGCGATCGCGCGGCCGGTCACCACCAGCTGATCTGCGGTCAGGATGCCAGGCACCTCGGGCACCTGGTCGGCGGCGGCTGGGCCAGCTGTACTGGGCGAGCTCGCAAGCGGGGCGGCCAGACGGTCAGGCTGCCGCATGCACCTTCTCCGCGCCGACGGGGTCGGGCTGGGCGGCGACCGCGGCCGGCTTCGTCGCGTAGACGACGAGGCTCTTGCCGATCAGCGGGTTCAGCGCACGGTCGGCGAACTGGGTGACCGCGGGCTTGCGCATGATGTCCCAGACCAGCAGCTTGTGGTAGGCGGCAGCCAGCGGATTGCTGTCGTCGTGCACGCCGACTGCGCACTTCAGCCACCAGTAGGGGGAGTGCAGCGCGTGCGCGTGGTGGTGATCGGCGACGTCCAGGCCAGCCCTCGCCAGTTTCGTCTCCAGCTCGTACCGCGTGAAGATGCGGATGTGCCCGCCGCGGACGTTGTGATAGTCATCCGACAGCAGCCAGCAGATCCGCTCGGGCAGCCACGCGGGCACGGTGACCGCTACCACGCCGCCGGGCCGCAGAACCCTCGTCACCTCGCCGATCGCGACCTGGTCGGCCGGGATGTGCTCCATCACCTCGGACGCGATGACGATGTCAAAAGTGTCGTCGGGGAACGGCATCCTCGTCGCGTCGCCGACGGACGGAATGATCGAGGCCGGGACCTGAAGCTCGCCCGCCTCGGCCATCGCCGCCGCGATGGCGGCGACTTGCTGAAGCTCGCCGTGGTCCAGGTCCAGCGCGACCACCTCGGCGCCCCGGCGCGCAGCCTCAAAGGCGTGCCTGCCGGCTCCGGACCCGAGGTCGAGCAGCCTCGTTCCCGGCTGAATTGGCAGTCGGCCAAAGTCCACCGTCAGCACGGCGCGACCATCTCAGTCGTCGCCGACCTAGGTGCCTGGCCGCCGTTGGCCGCGATAGCCAGCCGGTACTCCGCCACCGTCGCCCTCGCCACGGCCTGCCAGGCGAAGCGCTCGGCGACCCGTCGCCAGCGCGGCCTGCGAGAGCCGCTCGCGCTCGGCCGGGGAGTCGTGCAGCGTGCGGAGGGCCGCGCACAGCTCCTCGGCGTCTCCTGGCGTCACTAGCGCCGCGGCGTCCGCGGTGACCTCAGGCAGGGCACCGGTGCGGCTGGCGACGAGCGGCGTGCCCGACGCCATGTGCTCGACGGCGGGCAGCGAGAAGCCTTCGTAGAGCGAGGGAACGACAGCGATCTCTGCACTCGCGACCAGTTCGGCGAGGTCGGCATCGCTGATGCCGCTGACGAACCGGACCTTGTCGGCGAGGGACAGCTCGCCGAGGAGCCGCTGCGTGGGGCCGTCCGGGACCAGCTTGCTGACCAGGGTCAGCGAGACGTTCCGCTCGGTGGAGAGCTTGGCGAAGGCGCGCAGCAGCGTCGCCACGCCCTTGACCGGCGAGTCCGCGCTCGCCACCGCGACGATCAGGCCAGGCACGCGCGGGCCAGGCCGCGGGTGGAAGAGCCGCGTGTCCACACCGAGCGGGACGACCTTCACGTTCTCTGGCCGGACCCTGAAGTCGCGCAGGATGTCGGCCTTCGACGACTCTGATCCGGTCATGACCGGCCCGATTCGCCTTGCTACCCGGCCCTGCATGCCGACGAAGGAGTACCAGCGCCACTTGGGGATCTTGCGCAGACCGCGCGCGGCCTTGAGCTCGATCCGCCGGTCGACCGAGATGGGGTGGTGGATGCTCGTGACAACTGGTAGCCCGAGCCGCGCGACGCCGAGGTTGCCGTACGCGAGCACCTGGTTGTCGTGGACGATGTCAAAGTCGCCTCGTCGTTGCTTGAGCGCGCGCAGTGCCCGCAAGCTGAACGTCAGCGGCTCCGGGAAATACGCGGTCCACATGCCTGCGACCTCGAGCACGTCGATCCAGTCGCGGTATTCGCGTAGGTGCGGCGTGCGAAACGGATCGTCGTCGCGGTAGAGATCGAGGCTGGGCAGCTCGATCAGCCGCGGTCCTGGCTCAAGCTCGGGGTACGGCTGCCCCGAGTAGACCTCGACGTGATGGCCGAGGGCGGCGAGTTCTCGCGACACGTGACGCAAATAGATGCCCTGGCCGCCGCAATGGGGCTTACTTCTATAGGAGAGCAAGCAGACTCGGAGCGGGCCGTCGGCAGCTGACGCTGGTGCGTTGCTCACGCAGGTTCGCGCCTCCTCGTCCGCCGCTGGTCCGGGGCGGCTGGCGACCCGCGTGACCCCCTAGCCAGCGAACAATACCAAGGAGATAACTTGAATGTCCTTTCGCCCCACTCGTTAAGCCGCCCGCCTCTTCCGGCCTGCTGCCGTTTCTGTAAGCTGCCGCGACGAAGCTCTTACACGCGGAGGCTCCCCTGACACGACGTGCGCTGATCACCGGCATTACCGGCCAGGACGGTTCTTACCTGGCCGAGCACCTGGTCGACATGGGATATGAGGTCTGGGGACTGGTCCACGGTCAGGCCCATCCGAGGGTTCGCCACCTGCGCCGCCTGCTCGGCGACGTCCGCCTGATCCGCGGTGACCTGCTCGATCAAGGCAGCCTGATCAACGCCGTCGAGCGAGTGCAGCCAGACGAGGTCTACAACCTCGCGGCCATTTCGTACGTGCCGATGTCCTGGCAGCAGGCAGAGCTGACCGGCGAGGTCACCGGCCTTGGCGTGCTGCGGGTGCTGGAGGCCATCCGGGTGTGCAGCGGAATCAGCGCATCGCGCACGCCGGGCAGCGGGCAGATCCGGTTCTACCAGGCATCGACGTCGGAGATGTTCGGCCAGGTGACGGAGTCACCGCAGAACGAGCACACGTCGTTCCACCCGCGCAGCCCGTACGGCGTGGCCAAGGTGTACGGCCACTTCCTGACGCAGAACTACCGCGAGTCCTACGGCATGTTCGCGGTGTCCGGGATCATGTTCAACCACGAGTCGCCGCGGCGCGGGGCCGAGTTCGTCACGAGGAAGGTCTCGCTCGGTGTCGCTAAGATCAAGCACGGCTACGAGCGGCAGCTGCGTCTTGGCAACCTGCACGCGAGCCGAGACTGGGGCTTCGCGGGCGACTACGTTCGCGCCATGCAGCTGATGCTCGCCCAGGACGTGCCGGCCGATTACGTCATCGGTACCGGCGTCACGCACTCGGTGGAGACGCTGGTCGACCACGCGTTCCGGGCGGCGGGCATGGACTGGCATGACCACGTCGTGACCGACGCGGCGTTCATCCGGCCGGCCGAGGTCGACAGGCTGTGCGCGGATCCGGCGAAAGGCACGCGACGAGCTCGGCTGGGAGCCGAAGATCGGCTTCGAGGAGCTGATCGCGAT
The DNA here is from genome assembly GCA_963730085.1 of uncultured Actinomycetota bacterium. Lineage (GTDB taxonomy): Bacteria > Actinomycetota > Actinomycetes > Streptosporangiales > Streptosporangiaceae > JAJYUU01. The sequence continues at coordinate 182,859 of CAVSQI010000003.1, forward strand.
GATGGTCGACGCCGACATGGAGCTGCTGGCGGCTGGCGAGAGCGCTGGCGAGGAGTTCGCGACCGAGTCCTGGTAGACGGGGCCTGTCTGACCTTAGAAGTGGCCGCCGGCGAGTCTGCCGATGCCATACGTCAGCGCGGCCGCGAGCGCGGCGAGCGCGAGCTGGCGGAGAGCCCCGCGCCAGAAGGGCCGCGCCGTGACCCGCGCCACCAGGCCGCCGCCCAGGAACGCCGCGACTGCCGCGAGTATGACCGCCGCGGCCAGCGATGAGAAGCCGAGCAGATACGGCAGCAGCGGGATCAGGGCGCCAACCGCGAAGGTGACCAGCGACGCGCCGGCCGCGGTGACCGGTGACGGCAGCTCGTGGTAGTCGACGCCGAGCTCCTCGCGGACGTGAATGCGCAGCGCTTCCTCCGGGTGCCGCGATAGCTGTCGCGCGACTTCGTCGGCTAGCTCCGGTTCGACGCCGCGCATCTTGTACATCGCCGCGAGCTCGGCCTGTTCCCCGTGGGGGTTGTGCTCGAGTTCGTGCCGCTCCTTTTCGACCTCGGCAGCGACCAGCTCGTTCTGCGAGGAGACCGACACGAACTCGCCCGCGGCCATCGAGAACGCGCCCGCGGCCAGCCCGGCCAGGCCGGTTAGCACGATCGTCCGTTGTGTCAGACCGCCGCCACCCACGCCGGAGATCAGCGAGACGTTGGTGACCAGCCCGTCCATCGCGCCGAACACCGCGGGCCGCAGCCAGCCGCCGGACACATCCCGGTGCTGATGCGTGTCGGCCTGGTCGCCGCCGGGAGCTGGCGGCGCCATCGGAGCCGCGGACGTGTCGTCCGTCCGGGCTCTGGGGTTGCTGGCTGCCATACCGGATCGCCTTAGCTCGTCGTCGGGTGTCGCCGGGTGCCGTGGGGTTGCCGCGGATGAGCTGGCAGGACGCGCTGCGCCCGGGCACCCTCCATTATCGCCGGTCCCGGCCACTGACCGGGTCGCGGGCGAGCTAGGGGCCGCCTGACCTGCGACTTTGCGGAGAGCCCGCAGGCCGCCGGGTACAGAACCCGGCGGCCTGCGGACTACTCAGCCGACGTCGTCGGCGATCAGCTCTTGCGGCAGTTGTACAGGAAGATGTGCCCAACCGCAGTCGGGTAGGCGCCGGTGACGTTCTTGGCGCTAGCTGTCAGGTAGTTGTAGAAGTAGCCGTAGATGATCGGAGTCTGATCCAGCAGGAGCGTCTCGATCTGGCCCGCGATGGTCCGCTGGCTGGACAGGTCACCGGTCGCTATGTACTGGTTGGCCAGCCGGTCGTAGTCAGCGTTGGCAAAGTGCGCGGCGTTCCACGCTCCGGTACCCGTCTTCGAGTTGGTCGTCTGCAACGGCGCGGTCAGGAATACATTCGGCACACCGCGGTGGCCGTAGTCGACGAGGCTGATGGTGGCGTCGAGCCAGTCCGAGGTGCCGAACAGATAGTTGCCGTAGTACTTCGGCTGCGTCTCGACGTTGAGCTTCAGGTTGATGCCGGCGGCCTTGGCCGACTGCTGGATGATCTGCGCGTACTGCGGGATCTCCTGGAAGATCTCGCTGGTGAGCGTCGCACTGATCCCGCTCGGATGACCAGCGGCCGACAGCAGCGCCTTGGCCTTGGCAATGTCCAGGGCGCGCTGGGGAATGCTGGTGTTCGTCGACGGGTAGACCGGCGCGAAGGGGCTGTCGTTGCCGACGTCCGCGTACCCCTTGAACAACGCCGACACGATCGCCGGGCGATCCAGCGACAGCGCCAGGGCCTGCCGGACTCGGGGATCGGTGAACGGAGCCTGGTCGCAGCGCATGGATAGCTCCCGGTGCGCGCTGGACTTGAGCTTGATCACGTTGTACCCGCCGGCCAGCAGCTGAGGCCCGCCGGTCACCGTGAACTGACCGACAACGTCGATCGAGCCGCTCGTGAGCGCCAGGATCATCGGCGTTTCGGTGTCGTAGAAGGTGAACTGAGTAGCCGCCGGAATGGCTTTGGTGCCCCAGTAATCTTCGTTACGGACGAAGGCCGCGCCGACCTTCTGGGTGTAGCTCTGGAACTTGAATGGTCCGGTGCCGATGAACGTGCTTTCCCACTTCGCGGGGTCATAGTTCTTCGGCAGGATGATCATGTTGTAGTTGTCGGACGACGTGAGGTACGGGAAGTTGCCGTTCGGCGCCGTCAGGTGGAACGCGACCGTGAAGTCATCGACCTTCTGCACGCCAGCTGGCGTCAGCACACCGCCGAAGGCCGACAGCGCGGCACTTTTGCCCGCAGGGTTGGTCTGCAGCTTGTAGGTGTAGACGACGTCGTCAGCCGTGAGCGCGGCGCCGTTGTGGAACTTCACGCCCTGACGGATCTTGAACGTCCAGACGTCAGCTGTTGAGTTGGACGACCAGCTCGTCGCCAGCACTGGCTGCAGGGTCAGGGTCTGGTCAGACAGGCACAGGTACTCGCCGGTCTGGCCGAGCATGTCGAGGCCGCCCTGGTCGGCCACGGTGACGGGGTTGATCGCCGCGGCGGGGGTGACGATTCCGGCCTTGATCGTCGCGCCAGGTCCGGCGGCGCCGGACGACGACTGCGAGCTCGGCGCGCCCGACGAGCCACACGCGGCCAGGACTGCGCCCAGCACGGGCGCGGAGATCCCGACCAGGGCGCCTGCGCGCAGGAATCCACGTCGGTTGATGTGACCAGCGACGAACTCGTCGATGACGTGATTGCCGATGTCACTTTGCTCGGCCCGGATCCGGTCAAGCCGGTCGTTTCGAATTTGCACAGGTTCCTCCTCGGAACTGGTCATGACATGCGCTCGTTGCCCTGCAGCGTTGCAAGCTGATCGATGGGGATGTGACAACTCATCAGGTGGCCGGGCTCGACTTCGGCCAGCGGTGGCTCGGTGGATTCGCAGATTCCGGTAGACAGGCGTCGTGGGCAACGAGTGTGGAAGACGCAGCCGCTCGGCGGGTTGGCTGGTGACGGGATCTCGCCAGTCAGTCGGATTCGCTCAGTGCGCTGGCCGTCCAGGCTCGGGACCGCGGACAGCAGCGCCTCGGTATATGGATGGTGCGGACCGCTGAAAACGCGCTCAGCCGGGCCCAGCTCGAGCACGCGGCCGAGGTACAGCACCGCGATTCGATCGGAGAGGTATCGGACCAGACCCAGGTCATGAGAAATGAACAGGTAGGTCACCTGCTCTTTGGCCTGCAGGTCGGCGAGCAGGTTGAGTATCGCCGCTTGGACCGAGACATCAAGTGCCGAGGTCGGCTCGTCACACACCACGATTCGCGGACCGCCACCGAACGAGCGGGCTATAGCGACCCGCTGCTTGAGGCCGCCGGACAGCTGTCGTGGCCGCAGCGGTAGGTGGCGTGGCTCCATCCGGACCGACCGGACTAGGTCCGTCAGCCGGTCGGTGAGCGCCGATCCGGACAGGCCCGCCAGGGTCGCCAGCGGCCTGCTGATCAGCTGCCGCACGGTGTGCCTGCGGTTCAGCGCCGAGTCAGGGTTCTGAAAAACTATCTGGAGCGCCTTGAGCTGGGCCTTACTCCGTCCATCGAGGTCGGGGCTGAGCGGCTCACCATCCAGTTCGATGCCCGACCCGGCGTCGGGAGTGATAAGTCCGAGCAGCAGCCGCGCGAGCGTGGTCTTGCCGCTGCCGGACTCCCCGACGATGCCCAGCGTCTCGCCGCGCTCGATGTCAAGGTTCACGCCGGTCAAGGCAGGCACCCGCTGGCCGCGGGAGTTAAAGGTCTTGGCCAGGTTCCGCACCGTGATGACGGGCACTGCGTCCTGCGGCGGCGCGGACAGCTGCACGTCCACGGGCGTGTTCCGCGGCAGATCTGGCGTCGCCTCGTGCAGGTAGCACCTCGACGTCCGGCCCGGCCCGGTATCGAAGGCCGGAGGAGGCGCCTCCCGGCAGCGCTGTTCTGCGATCGGGCAGCGCGGCGCGAAGATGCACCCGGTGATTTCCTCGCCGGGCCCGGGCAGGAAGCCGGGAATGGCGTCCAGCCTCCCGTGATCCTTGCGCTGGCCCTGCCGCGGGATGCAGCGCAGCAAACCCATCGTGTACGGGTGCCGGGGCTGCTCGAAAAGCTCCCGGGCCGGGCCCTCCTCGATCAGCTCGCCCGCGTACAGCACGCCGACCCGATCGCACATCTTCGCGATCACGGCCAGGTTGTGACTGATGAACAGCAGCGACGTATCTAGCTGCTCCCGCAACCCGGAGATCAGCTCCAGCACCTCAGCCTCGACCGTCGCGTCCAGCGCCGTCGTCGGCTCGTCCAGGATTAGTAGTTCAGGCTCGGACGCGAGGGCCATCGCGACGACGACTCGCTGGGCCATGCCGCCTGACAGCTCGTGCGGGTAGCGCTGCATGACCTGGCCGGCGTCGGAGATCTGGACCTTGCGCAGCATGGCCTCGGAGCGCTCGAGAGCTTCGGCCCGGTGCAGCCCGGCGATCTCATAGACCTCGGCGACCTGCCGGCCGACCCGGATCGACGGGTTCAGTGCCTTGCCCGGCTCCTGATACACCATCGACACCGAGTGGGCCCGTAGCTCGCGCAGCTCGGCCGCGTTCAGCGCCAGCGGATCGCGGCCTGCGATTCGGATCGAGCCACCGCTAACCCTCCCGTTGCGCGGCAGGTACCTGGTCATCGCTAGCGCCACCGTGGACTTGCCCGAGCCGGACTCACCGACTAGGCCGTAGGACTCGTTGCGGGCGATCTGGAACGACACGTCGCGCAGGGCGAGCCGGTCCTGCCCGCGGACACGGTAGCTGACGTCAAGGTGCTCGACCTGGACCGCGGCCTGCGGCTCGGCCGCAGGCCCCGGGACTGCTGTCTCCTCCGTCGCGGTCATCCGGCCAGCACCTGATCAATCGCGTCGGCCACCAGGTTGATGCCGATGATCAGGGAGGCGATGGCCAGCGCGGGGAACAGCGTCTCCCACCAGTCGCCGGCGCTGAGGAGCACGTAGTTCGCGTTGATGTCCGTGCCCCAGTTCGGCGTCGACAGCTGGGGTCCAAATCCCAGGAAAGCCAGCGTCGCTACCGCGAAGATCGCGTACCCGAGCCGCACTGTGAACTCCACGACGACGGTTGGCACCACATTCGGCAGGATCTCGACGAACATGATCCGGATCGGCCGGTCGCCCACGAGACGCGCGGCTGGCAGGTATTCGAGCTGGCTCTCGACCTGCACGGCAGACCGAACGGTGCGGGCGATCAACGGCGTGAAGATGAAGCCGATGATCAGAATCTGCGTGATCGTCGATACGCCCAGCGCGACGACGAACAAGAACATGATCAGGATGGCCGGCAGCGCGAGCACCGCATCCACGATGCGGCTCGCCACAAGGTCGACGACGCCGCCCACGTAGCCGAGCACGAGGCCCAGCGCAGTGCCCAGCACGGTGCCGACCACCGTTGCGAGGGGCGCGACGATCAGTATCGATTGCGCGCCGACGATGGTCCGGGACAACACGTCCCGGCCGAGTTGGTCGGTGCCGAACCAGTGGGCGGCGGATGGGGGCTGGTTAGTGGCCAGCAGCTGCTGCGCGAGCGGGTCATGGGGCGCTATCGCGGTTCCGAAGACGGCGCACGCGATCCAGAACAACAGAATCACACCACCGACCAGGAATGTCGGCCGCTGGAGCAGCAGCCGCCACGCTGACAGCTCATGGCGCTCGGCGTCGCTCGCGACGACGCCCGTCGGCATCGCTACGGCCTCAGTCACCGGGCTACCTCGGTACGCTGGCGCGGGTTCAGGACGGTCGTCAGCAGGTCAGAGCCGATCGTCGCCACGAGGTAGACGACACCGATCGTCAGCACTGCCGCCTCGAGCATCGGAAAGTCTTTGGCTGTTGCCGCATGGAAGATGAGGTTGCCGATGCCCTGGTAGTTGAAGAGCCGCTCGACGACCACAAGCCCGCCGATCAGGTAGCCGGTCTGAGTCGCGATGACGGTGATCGTTGGCAGCAGCGAGTTGCGCAGGACATGGCGGTAGATGACGGCGACGCGCTTCAGGCCTTTGAGGGTCGCCGTACGGACGTAGTCGGACTCCAGCGCTTCGATGGTGCCCGCCCGGGCCATCCGGGCGATATATCCGAACAGAACGAAGACCAGCGGGATCGCCGGCAGGATCAGCGATTTCAGCTGGCTGCCGAACGAAGCACCGGCCTGAGCCTGGGCGGTCGACGGCAGCAGCTTGAGCTCGACGCTGAACACGACGATGACGACGATGCCGGTGACGAATTCTGGCAGCGCAGCGCCGGAACTCCCAGTCAGGGTGATGATCCGATCGACCGGGCGCCCTGCGTACAGCGCGGCGAGGACGCCGCCGAGGATGCCCAGCGGGATGATCACCACGAGCGCGAACGCCGCCAGCTTGGCGGAGTTCACCAGCGCTGACCGCAGCAGCGGCTCCACGGGCGACTGGTACTGGTACGACTTGCCCAGGTTGCCGTGCAGCATGCCGGCGATCCAGCTCGTGTACTGGGTCAGCAGCGGTCGGTCGACGCCAAGCTGGTGGTCGAGCGCGCGCACGGCGGACTCGGCGGACAGCGGGCCGAGTATGGCTCGGGCCGGGGTCACCCGGCAGCACCTGGCCGGCAAAGAAGATGATGAGGCTGAGCAGGAAGAGGGTGATGACCGCGAGCCCGAGGCGCTTCAGCAGGTAGATGGCCAACGGACACCCCCGCCAGATAGGCTATTCAAACGATCGGTAAAGCCGATTTCAGGAAGCCTAGGTGGCGATGTGCGCGGCCGCAACAAGATTGTCACCGTGTTGCTGGCTGCTGGACGCGACGGCGACCGGGATCTGTTCCTTCCGCTTCGTGCGCAGCTGCGGAAGACTGTCACCGCCATGGAGTCAACTTAGCCAGCTTCGGGCGAAAGCGCACGGACTGCGGACCCGATGAGCGGATCACATATTGGTCAAGCGGGCAGGAAGGACACTCTGTCGTGGCGGACTCACCGACCGTGCTGATCGGCGAGAGCTTCATCGGGACTGGCGCCGAGGCGGCACACATCAACACGGTCCTCGGCCATCGCGGCGGACCTGTCGGGACGGCCTGGGCCACGGCGCTGGCGACCCCGAGCGCTGGTCACACGCCGTTCGTCGCGGTGCTCCGGCCGGGCGTTCCGGTGAAGCCGCTGACTCTGTTCGTGAACAAGGCGGCGATCGCCGGTGCCGAACACGGCACCCTGACGTGGGGCGCGGCCCAGGCCGGAGTTGCGGTCGGGGTTGCCGATGCGGTGGCCGACGGAACCATTAGTGCGGCGGACGCCGACGACCTGGTCCTCATCGCGGCCGTGTGGGTCGATCCGTCGGCACGCGACCCCGATCTGGTGTACGCCAACAACCGCGCGGCCACGACGGCGGCGCTGCGAGCGGGAGCCCGTTCCCATCCTGATATTGCTGATGTCCTGGCCGCCCGCGCTGCGCCGTCGAATCCGTACTACCGGCCGGCGTGAAGATCACGGCGATCCGGCTCGACCGGATGCGGCTGGTGCTCGATCCGCCGTTCCTGGCCGCGTGGGACCCGGTGCCACGGCGGCACTTCGATGCCACCCTCGTCCGCGTCGAAACCGACGACGGCATCACTGGCTTCGGGTCTGGCGACACCATGGACGGCTTTGCTGCCTTCGCCGGCCTGTTCATCGGGAAAGACCCGCTGCAGATCGCCAATCACGTCCGCGTACTCGAGACCATCGGATTCCACGCCGCACGGTACTGGCCGCTGGAAGCCGCGCTCTGGGACATTATCGGCAAGGCCTGCGGTCAGCCGGTTGCCACGCTGTTCGGCGGCGCGACCGACCGGCTGCTCGCCTACGCATCCTTCGGCGAGCTGAAGAGCCCGGCCGCGCGAGCCGACGCGGTGCTGGCGGCACGCGACGCCGGGTTCCGGGCCGTCAAGATCCGGATCGGGCGAGCAGACGTGGAGTCGGGCCTGGCCGCCGTGCGGGCGGCCCGCGCGGCCGTCGGCATCGACGTCGCGATCATGGTCGACCTCAACCAGTGGTGGCGGATGGCCGGCGACATCTCGCCCGCGCTGGACGTCGCCTCCGTCCGGCGAATCGCCGCCGAACTGGCCGAGCTGGACGTGACGTGGCTGGAGGAGCCGCTGCCAGCCGCTGACCTGGCCGGCATGCGACAGCTTCGCGAGCAGTGCGGCATCAGAGTGGCCGGCGGCGAGATGGCGCGAAGCGTGAGTGAACTGCTCGGTGCCATGGCGGCGGGGGCGCTGGACGTCGTGCAGCCGGACGTCGCGCTGGCGGTCGGAATGCTGCGCGCCCGAACGGTGGCCGAGGTGGCGCTGCAACAGGGTCGGTGGTTCACCCCGCACACGTGGACCAACGGCCTCGGCCTGCTGGCGAACCTGCACGTGGCAGCCGGTGTCGGCGGCGGACCCTACCTGGAGTTCCCATTCGATCCGCCGGGCTGGACGGTGGAGCGCCGCGACTTCTTCCTGACGGAGCCGGTCCGCATCGAAGCGGACGGGACCGTGCGCGTGCCGGATCGGCCGGGCATCGGCGCCGAGATCGATGAAGTGGCCGTCGCCCGATGGGCGACCGGTGGGGAGACCGTGACTTCATGAACGTCGGATTCATTGGCCTTGGCCATATGGGCGGGCCGATGAGCGCCAACTTCTCGCCGCCGGCCACGACCTCGTTGTGCATGACGTCCGCGCGGACGCGGCCGCGGAACTGCGTCGCCGCCGGCGCGGCTGGGCGCCGTCACCACGCGAAACCGGGGCCGGACGCGACGTCGTCATCACCATGTCTGCCCACGCCGCGACACGTGGCCGATGTCTTGCTCGGCCCGGACGGGCTACTCGAAGGCCTGCGACCAGGCGCCGTGTGGGCCGACATGTCCACCAGCGTGCCCGACGTCGCGGATCGCGTCCGCGCGCTGGCGGGTCCTCGTCAGGTGGCTGTGCTCGACGCTGCCCGTCAGACCGGCGTGCGAGTGAGCGCGCCAGCAGATCTACCGCCGGGCCAGGGCGCAGTACGGCGACCATGGCGGCGAGATGCTGCCGATCAGGCTGCTCGAGGACCTCACGTCTACCCGTCTCCGGCTCCGGCAGGAGTGACCATGCCGCCCAGGAAAAGCGGTGATAGCGGCCGATGCGCTCACCGCAGCTGGCTGCACCTGCCGTCGTGCCTGTCCGGCGGGCTGCGGTTAGATGAGGGTGCCAGCCAGAGGAGGAGCTCCACCATGACCGACCAGCTGACCGGCGCCAGGCCGGTGCGCGCGCCCCGTGGTACGGCGCTGACCTGCAAGGGCTGGCCGCAGGAAGCGGCCATGCGGATGCTGATGAACAACCTGGACCCCGAGGTGGCCGAGCACCCGGACCAGCTAATCGTCTATGGCGGATCCGGACGGGCCGCCCGCAGCTGGCCCGCGTTCGACGCGATCGTTGCTTCGCTGCGAGACCTGGCAGCGGACGAGACGCTGCTAGTCCAGTCCGGCAAGCCGGTTGGGATCTTCCGGACGCACGAGTGGGCACCAAGGGTGCTCATCGCCAACTCCAACCTGGTCCCGCAGTGGGCGACGTGGGAGGAGTTCCGGCGGCTCGAGGCCGCGGGACTGACGATGTTCGGCCAGATGACCGCGGGATCGTGGATCTACATCGGCACCCAGGGCATCCTCCAGGGCACATACGAGACGTTCGCCGCAGTGGCCGCCAAGCGGTTCGGCGGGTCGCTGACGGGCACGATCACGCTGACCGCGGGCCTCGGCGGCATGGGTGGCGCCCAGCCCCTCGCGGTGACCATGAACGGCGGCGTGGCGCTGTGCGTCGATTGCGATCCGTCCCGGATCACCCGGCGCATCGAGCACGGGTATCTCGACGTCGAGGCCGCCGGCGTCGACGACGCTCTCCGCCTCGCAACGGAGGCGGCCAGGGCTGGCACGGCGCTATCGATCGGCCTGCTCGGGAACGCGGCCGAGATCGTGCCCCAGCTTCTCGCGATGGGTGCCCCTATCAACGTGGTGACCGACCAGACATCCGCGCATGACCCACTGACGTACCTGCCCAGGGGGGTCGCGTTCGAGGACATGGCGGCGCTGCGGGCCGAGGACCCGGCAGGCTTCACGACGAGGGCGCGCGAGTCGATGGCCGAGCACGTCCGGGCCATGGTTGGCTTCCAGGACGCGGGTGCCGAGGTGTTCGACTACGGCAACTCCATCCGGGGTGAGGCCGAGCTGGCCGGGTATGACCGCGCTTTCGCGTTTCCCGGCTTCGTGCCGGCTTACATCAGGCCGCTGTTCTGTGAAGGCAAAGGGCCGTTCCGGTGGGCCGCGCTGTCAGGCGACCCGGCGGACATCGCCGCTACCGATGCGGCGATCCTCGACCTCTTCCCGCAGAACGAGGCGCTGGCCCGGTGGATGCGGATGGCGAGGGAGAAGGTGCACTTCCAGGGTCTGCCGGCCCGGATCTGCTGGCTCGGATACGGCGAGCGGCAGCTGGCTGGCCTGCGGTTCAACGACATGGTCGCGCGCGGCGAGGTGCAGGCGCCGATCGTGCTCGGGCGCGACCACCTGGATTGCGGCTCGGTGGCGTCCCCTTACCGGGAGACGGAGTCGATGGCCGACGGTAGCGACGCGATTGCTGACTGGCCCCTGCTGAACGCGCTGGTCAACACCTCCTCGGGCGCCTCCTGGGTCAGCATTCATCACGGCGGAGGAGTCGGCATCGGCCGGTCGATCCACGCCGGCCAGGTGTGCGTGGCCGACGGTACCGCGCTGGCCGGAGAGAAGCTGGAGCGCGTGCTGACCAATGACCCTGGCATGGGCGTGATCAGGCATGCCGACGCTGGTTATGACCGCGCGCACGAAGTCGCCGCCGAGCGAGGCGTCCGTGTTCCGATGCAGCAGTAGGCGATGCGACGACTAGCCGACGCGTTCGGGTGGCCGGACGCGCAGGCACCGTCGCCGCCCCGGACAGCGCGGCCCCGGACAGGGAGAGCGCGTCGATGACGTTCGCCGAGATGTGGGCCGAGCTGGCCAGCATCGGTCGGGCGGAGAACGGCGGCTATCGCCGCTATTCCTGGACGCCGGCCGACGCCGCCTGCCGAGCGTGGTTCGCCCGGACGGCGAGCAACCTCGAGCTGCGGGCGGGCTGTGATCGCAACGGGAACCTGTGGGCGTGGTGGGACCCTCGGGGCAGTGGTGCCGGGCCGGCCGTCGTCACCGGGAGTCATCTGGACTCGGTACCGGACGGCGGCGCGTTCGACGGACCGCTCGGTGTCGCGTCGGCGTTCGCCGCCGTGCAGCAGTTGCGCAGCGACGGGTTCCAGCCGACCCGGCCGATCGCGGTGGCCGCATTCACCGAAGAAGAAGGCGCCCGATTCGGCGTTGCTTGCCTGGGAAGCCGGCTCCTCACTGGTGCGGTCGAGCCGGCGGTCGCCAGGGAGCTGCGTGACGCCGACGGCATCAGCCTCCTTGAGGCCATGCGCGCGGCTGGGGGTGATCCGGATGCGATCGGGCCGGATGACGAACTGCTGGCAGGGATCGGCGTGTACGTCGAGCTGCACATCGAACAGGGCAGTGCGCTGGCCGGGCTCGGCGTGCCGGTCGGCGTCGCCGAGGGCATCTGGCCGCATGGCCGGTGGCGCCTCGACTTCACCGGCCGTGCCGACCACGCGGGCACGACCAGACTGGTCGATCGCCGCGACCCGATGCTGCCGTATGCCGCGACCGTGCTCGCTGCCCGCGCCGCTGCCGGACGCTGCGGCGCGCTCGCGACCTTTGGCAAGGTCAAGGCCGAGCCGGGGGCCGCCAACGCGATCAGCTCGTCCGTGCATGCGTGGCTCGACGCGCGTGCGCCGGACGAGGAAGTCCTTGAGCAACTTGTCACCGACATCTGGGCTGCGGCACAGGCGGCCGCGAGCGAGCAAGGGGTCGCTGTCAGCAGACGGCGAGAGTCGGTCACCCCGCACGTCAGCTTTGACGCTGGGCTGCGCGAACGGCTCGTCGGAGTGCTCGCGACCGCAGGCTTCGCGGCCCCGGTGCTCGCAACGGGAGCCGGCCACGACGCCGGCGTTCTCGCAGCGCGCGTCCCAACGGCGATGCTGTTCGTTCGCAATCCGACAGGCGTATCCCACTCACCGGCCGAGCATGCCGAAATGGCTGACTGCGAAGCAGGCGTGGCGGCGCTCACGGCCGTGCTCGCCGATCTGGCAGTCCGGTGACCGAGCAGGTGAGCGTGCGCCGGTGGCTGGCGGAGCTGGCCTGGTCACCTGCGCTCGGGCTACGCACCGACGTGCTGATCGAGTCCGAAGGCGACCGCTTGACGGGCGTCACTCCCGACGTGCGTACGCCCTCCGGGCCAGCGATACCGCTACCAGGCCTGACGATGCCGGGCCTGGCCAACGCGCATTCGCACGCATTCCACCGCTGTCTGCGCGGCATCACGCAGGCTTCCCGGGGGACGTTCTGGACCTGGCGCGAGCGGATGTACCAAGTCGCAGATCGGCTGGACCCGGACAGCTACCTGGCGCTGGCGACCGCGGTGTACGCGGAGATGGCTCTGGCCGGCGTCAGCAGCGTCGGCGAGTTCCACTACCTGCATCACGGCCGCGGCGGGGTGCCCTACGCGGACCCGAACGAGATGGGTCGGCTGCTGATCGAGGCGGCCCGCCGGGCTGGAATCCGGATCACCCTGCTTGATACGTGCTACCTGGCTGGCGGCCTGTCGGCTGACGGAAGGTACCAGCCCTTGGAAGGACCGCAGCTGCGCTTTGGAGACGCCGACGTGCAGGAGTGGGCGAGCAGAGTCGAAGCCCTGAGCCCGGAAGCCGGCGGGCATCTCGGCCCGGGAGCGCGCGTCGGGGCCGCCATCCACTCAGTCCGTGCGGTCCCGGCCGAACAGATGCACGGCGTCGTCGCTTGGGCCCAGCGCTACGGTTCTCCCGTTCACGCGCACGTGTCCGAGCAGGTCGCCGAGAACCGCGCCTGCCTGGCCGCGTACCGCGCTACGCCGACGGAGGTGCTGTCGGAAGCCGGGGCGCTCGGGCCGCGCGGCTCCGCGGTGCACGCGACGCACGTGACCCGCAGCGACATCGAGCTGCTCGGAGGCGGCCGCTGTCACGTGTGCTTCTGCCCGACGACGGAGGCCGACCTCGCCGACGGGATCGGCCCGGCGCGGGATCTGGCGGACGCGGGCGCCATGCTGACTCTCGGCAGCGACAGTCACGCCGTCATCGACCTGCTCGAGGACGCGCGCCGAGTCGAACTCGGCGAGCGGCTGGCTAGCCAGGAGCGCGGCCACTTCACCGCGGGCGAGCTGGCGACCGCCGCGACCGAGTCGGGCCACGCCAGCATCGGCTGGCCAGACGCTGGCGAGCTTGCAGCGGGCGGCTTGGCCGACTTCGTCACTGTTGCGCTCGACACCCCCCGCACGGCCGGCGCCACGCAGGCGACCGCGCTGGAATCGGTCGTCTTCAGCGCGACCGCCGCTGATGTGCGGAACCTGGTGGTCGGCGGCCAGGACGTCGTGACCGGTGGCCGGCACGTACTCCTACCGGATGTCGCTGGGGCACTCTCGGCGGCTATCGCCGCCGTATTGGACTGACTGCTAACCGCGACCCTAACCGCCGGGTGCGTACGCAGACGGGAGGCCGGAACAGATGCTGGCGCCGGCGTTGCGCGTCTGAATCGCGCCGACCGAGTTGCTCGGCGCCGGCTGGCCCGCCGCCGTTGCGGGAGACCCAGCGGTACCTGACTTGTGCTTGTGGTGCTTGCCGACGGTGGTAGTACCCGAGGCCTTCTGGATCGCGGCCGGGTTTACGCCGGCGAAGTCGGCACCCAGGACGAGCGTCACCGGTCCCGGGCTGCCCGCCTGCGGAGCGGGCTCCGGCAGCGTGTTCTGTCCGGTGGAAGCGGCTTTGAGCGCGCTCATGACGGTGTAGGCGGCATCGGCCTGAGCCAGACCCGCGTACTGGACGGTCGTGGTCGCCGAGTTGGTCGTGTCCGCGACGCTGATGACGTCGAACCCTAGCTTCCGCAGCGCGGTGCGGGTCCGGTAGGCGAGGCCGGTCTGCCCGGTTGCGTTCACTACCCGCACCTGGACGCTCGAGTACGGCGTGACAGGCAAGGCGCCGGTCCACCGCTGGCCGGTCCTGATCATCTGGAACAGGACGTCGTCCTGCGGTTCCACGGTCATTAGGTGACTGGAGTAGGTCGGGTAGCTATACGTGTCCATCGTCGACGGCATGGTGATGAGCGTCACGTTCTTGGACTTCAGGTGTGCGAGCGACTGGGCCAGCCGCAGGAGCGAAACCGTCGACCCGAGGCTGTCGTCGATCGTCAGGGCCTTGGTCGCCGTGCCCGCGATGTGCAACATCTTGGGGAGGTTGGTCAGCAGGCCGTTCGAGTTGACCTGCTGGACCACCGAGGAGATGAATGCCTGCTGGAGCTCGATCCTGGCGACGTCCGTGCCGGCTTCGGCGCCGCTGCCGACACCGTGCCTGTCGCGGACGTACTGCAGCGCCGCTGTGTAGTTGAGCCAGTGCTTGCCGGGCTTGAGGTTCGTGTTCGTCGCCGGGTCGTGATAGCCGGGACCTGGCGGTACGCACACCTGGACGCCCCCAAGCTGGCCGACCATGGTGCGGAAGGAGTTGAAGTCGAACTCGACGAAATGGTCGAGCCTGATATGGGTGAGGGCCTCGACGGTCTCGACCGCGCAGCTAGGACCGCCGATATTCAGCGCGCCGTCGATGATCGCGCCGGGCGGGTACTGCTGGGCCGGCCAGGTGCCGGTGCCGACGTACCGCCGTTCCTTACAGGCCGGTTCGTAGACGAAGGTATCCCGCGGGATCGACAGGACGATCGCGTGCGTGTGCGTCGCGTCCAGGTGGATGACCAGCAGGTTGTCGGAGTTACTGGTGCCGGGATTGGCGTCGTAGCCGAAACTGCCTCGCTGGTGAAGGCGCGTCTGCGAGCCGAGGACCAGGATGTTGAGCGAGCCGTAGATGGTACGGCCGCTAAGGCCGGCGACGCTGACCTTCGTGATGTTGCCGGTGAGCTGCCGGTAGATCGCGAAACCACCGAGGCTCGCCGCAACGGCTATGACGGCGACCAGCGTGGCGACGATGTAGCCGACCTTGGCCATGCGGCTCTGCCGTCGCCAGCTCTGGCGCAGGCCTCGCCTGTCGCGCGGGCCCCGAGGAGCGGGGCGGCGACCCGCAGGCCCACGGTCACCAGGGCCGCCGCTACCTCGGCCACGGCTACCTCGGCCACGGTCAGCCGGGCCGCTGTCAGCTGTCCGGCCGGAGTACGAGCCGCTGGCAGCGCGGTCGCGGCGTTCCCAACCCCTATCGACATAGTCGGGATCACTGCGCCTCGCCCCGTGCGGCATTTGGTCTCCGTCCTGCCAATGAGGTGTCCTGACCCGCGAGACCGGCAAAAGACGGACCCGCGGCGCGGCTGGCCAGGGTTCGGGAGGAAGGCTACCCATAGGCAGGAGCGTTTCGGTCGCTTTTGCCGTCCAGATACGCACTCGAGGGCGTGTCGTTTCGGGTCCTTGACCTAGCTTCCAGCCACCATGCAGCGACCAGCGCCGGCTGCCCGCTGCATCGGTCCAGCCGACTGCGCAGGTGACCGGGCTTTCGGCAGCTGTGGCACGATGCCCACGTGAGCGTGCTGATCACCAACATCGGCGAGCTTGTCACGAACGCGCCGCGCGACGCTGTCAGCGTCTCCTCGCCGGGCCCGTTTGAAGTGGTCGCCGACGCGGCTGTAGTGCTGGATGCCGGACTGGTCGCCTGGACTGGGTCGGCCGGCGAGGCGCCGGCCGCCGATGAGGTGGTCGACGCCGGGGGTCGCGCCGTCCTGCCAGGGTTCGTCGACTCGCACGCCCATCTTGTGTTCGCGGGGGAGCGGGGTGCGGAGTTTGCGGCTCGGATGGCGGGGCTGCCTTACAGCGCTGGCGGCATCCGGAGCACCGTGGCGGCTACCAGGGCCGCGAGCGACGATGAGCTGCGGGCGAATCTGGCTCGGCTGGCGAGAGAGATGCTGGCTCAGGGGACCACCACCTTCGAATGCAAATCCGGGTACGGACTGACGGTCCCGGACGAGGCGCGGTCGGTGGCGCTGGCGGCCGAGTTCACCGCGGAAGTGACGTACCTGGGCGCACACGTCGTCCCGCCCGACTTCGACGGCGACTCCGCCGGTTACGTCGACCTGGTCTGCGGCCAAATGCTGGCCGCCTGCGCGCCCCACGCCCGCTGGGTTGACGTGTTCTGCGAGCGTGGCGCCTTTGGTGCGGACGAGGCACGCGCTGTTCTCCTGGCCGGGGAGAGTGTCGGGCTTCAGGCGCGGGTCCACGCAAACCAGCTCGGGCCAGGCCCTGGCGTACAAGTGGCAGTCGAGGCGGAGGCGGCGTCGGCTGATCACTGCACGTTCCTTACCGACGCGGATGTGGACGCGCTCGCGGCGTCGGGCGGGACGGTCGCGACGCTGCTGCCGGCGGTGGAATTCTCGACACGCCAGCCGTATCCGGACGCCCGGCGGCTCCTGGCCGCGGGCGTCACCGTCGCGATCGCGTCGGACTGCAATCCTGGCTCGTGTTTTACATCCAGCATGCCGCTGTGCGTGGCCCTCGCCGTGCGGGAGATGCACATGACGACGGCGGAGGCGGTGTGGGCCGCGACGGCCGGGGGAGCGCGAGCGCTCCGCCGGACGGACGTCGGGCACCTCGGCGTCGGCGCCAGGGCCGACCTGATCATGCTCGACGCGCCGTCGCACTCCTATCTGGCCTACCGGCCGGGCGTGCCTCTCGTCGCGGGGGTATGGCGGGCCGGCGAGCGCGCCGCGTAGGTATCGGCCCACCACGAAAGGTGGGGCCAGGCCTATCGCCGTGGTTGCCGGACTCGGGCACTCTTGTCTCGCGAGTCTGCGGCGACGCGAGAGGAGTCTCATGGGCCTGAGGATGCAGGACCTCGTTCTGCCGATACTGGCTGTGGGTGCAGCGGCGGCACTCCTGCGCTTCCGAGGCACCCGCGCGGCGATGGCCCAACGGGGGCGTTATCGCCAGCTGGCATGGTGCGCCGCCCTGCTGCTGGTCGCGGTCAGCGTCACGAGCACGCTGTACTCATTGATTACGTGGTACCGAATGTCGCAGTGGTGGTGGACGCTCCTCGTCCCGCTGGCGGTGGCTTTGATACTCGTCCTCAAGCCCGCGCTCTCCGCGCGTATCGTGCCGCCGGTCTTGATTATTCTCGGGCTGGGCGGCTTCGTACTCGCCCGCGACTACTACGTGGGCCCCACGATCCGCAGCTACGCCCTGACGACGATCACTGGCCCAGGCTTTCAGGTGGACCTCATCCTGCCGCAGGCCTACGCGCTGCTGCTGGCGGGCGGCTGGCTTACTTGGCGGTCATCCGACCCCGTGCTGGCTCGCAGTCGGGTGTTGCTAAGCAGAGTTGCCTCCCTGGAACCACTCGGGCAGCTCCGCGCGCTGCTGCTCCTGCCAGTGGTCGCCATCACGACTGCACTGCTATGGCCGTATCTCTGGCTCGGCAGCGGATCCGGGATCATCTGGACTGTAGTGATCGCGAGCGCTGCGGTGGGCGTCCTACGCAGATGGCCCGAGCTGGCAGGCCGGGTTGCCGTCGTCGGCATCGTCTTCCTGGGCGTGGCGGGGATCGCTCTTGCTCGAGGCGGGAACGGCTTCCCGCTCAGCGTCTACGGATTCTCGATAGACGGGACCGTCCTGGTCACGACTCCGCACACCGCCGACGCCGCGGGATTGCAGGGCGCGGCGCTTTTGTTCTTTGGCGCCTGGCTCACGCCACAGGCGTTCCCGTCGATTCGGCGATTCCTCCCGGGTCGGCCGAGCTGGAACTGACCCAGCGGGTGGAGCGGCTGACCGAGAGCCGGGCCGTCGCGGTCGACACCGCGTCCGCTAACCTCCGTCGGCTGGAGCGTGACCTCCATGACGGCGCCCAGGCGCGCCTGGTGGCGCTCGGCATGAGCTTGCGCGCGGCGGAGCGGCTCATCCCGACGAGCCCGGAAGCCGCCATCGCTCTTGTCGTCGAGGCGCGCGAAACCTCAGCGCGGGCGCTGACGGATCTGCGCGAGCTGGTCCGCGGCGTGCTGCCGCCCGTATTGGCCGATCGCGGTCTCACCGATGCAGTCCGTGCGCTCGCGCTGGACAGCCCGCTGGCCGTTGAAACCGACATCGACCTGCCGGGGCGGCTCCCCGCGCCGGTGGAGACTGCGTGCTACTTCGCCGTCGCCGAGGTGCTGACGAACGCCGCCAAGCATTCCGGCGCCCGCGATGCGCGCATCGTGATATCGCACGCTGGCGGCGCGCTGCGGATCGAGGTGACCGACTTCGGCCTCGGCGGCGCCGACCCGGCCACCGGCAGCGGGCTCGCTGGCGTGGAGCGGCGGCTCGCGACGTTCGATGGAATCATGGCGATCAGCAGCCCGGTCGGCGGGCCGACGATCGTCGTGCTGGAGGTGCCGTGCGCGTTGTCGTCGCCGAAGATCTCTTCCTGCTGAGAGACGGTCTTGTGCGCCTGCTCAAGGCGCACGACTTCGCGATAGCGGCGGCAGTCGGCGACGCGGCCGCCTTGCTGGCGGCGCTCGTCGACGAGCGGCCGGACGTCGCGATCGTGGACGTGCGGCTGCCGCCGACGTTCACGGACGACGGACTCCGCGCGGCGCTGGAAGCGCGGCGCATCGTGCCTGGTCTGCCGGTGCTCGTGCTGTCCCAGTACGTCGAGCAGCTATATGCCCGTGAGCTACTCGCGGACCGGGCCGGCGGGGTTGGGTATCTGCTCAAGGACCGAGTCTTCAACGACGATCAGTTTGTCGACGCCATCCGGACGGTCGCGGCTGGCGGGACGGTCATGGACAGCGAGGTCGTGACCAAGCTGCTGGGCCGGCGGGCCAAGGAAGAACCCTTGGCGAGGCTGTCAGCGCGGGAACGCGAGGTACTCGGTCTGATGGCCGAGGGCCGCTCCAACAGCGCCATAGCACAGCGGCTTTTCGTCACCGAGAAGGCGGTCAGCAAGCACAGCACGAACATCTTTACCAAGCTCGACCTGGCGCCGTCTGATGACGACAACCGCCGGGTGCTCGCCGTGCTCGCCTACCTGAACGGTTGATCCTGCGACCGAGCCAGGGCGGACGCCATGGCTCGCGCCATCTTCAGGCTCTGCAACCGTTCTTCGATCTCGCTCGCGCGCACACGGTCGCCGCCGGCGTCCCCGAACTCGTCGGCTTCGGTTTCTGGCGGCCGCGCGGGTGCCTCCCCGTCACGCAGCGACGACGCCTCCCGGCGGACCACGTCCTGGAAGAGTGCCACCTCGCTGGCCGGGTCCATGACATCGACGTTGGTGATCTCGTGGCCACTGCCGCGCCGCTGACCGCGCGTGCCGCGGGACAGCACGCCCAGGCTGTTGCGCCGCCGAGTCAGCTCGGAGAGCTTCGC
The DNA here is from genome assembly GCA_963730085.1 of uncultured Actinomycetota bacterium. Taxonomy (GTDB): domain Bacteria; phylum Actinomycetota; class Actinomycetes; order Streptosporangiales; family Streptosporangiaceae; genus JAJYUU01. The sequence continues at coordinate 202,306 of CAVSQI010000003.1, forward strand.
GTGCATCTGGCCGAGCCCGCGGCTGAGGGTCTCGACGGACTCGGTCTGGGCCGTGATCGTGTGCTGGCTGACGTCAACGTCGTTCTCGGCCGCAAGCTCCCTCGCCAGTGCGATGCGAGCGAGGTTGTCGAACCTGTCAGCCGCCGCGCCGTCACCGCCAGCGCGGAGCTCGTCGGCAGTCTGGCTAGTCGTCGCTGCCGCAGCCGCCCATAGCTCGGCTACCTCGGCATCCTCCCGCTGATCGTCCGCGGCGACGCGCCGGTTGCCCTCGAGGTCGGCGATTGCGTGCTCGGCTTCGGCGATGGTGGTCGCGTAATGACGAGCGAGCTGGTCAACCGCCTGTCGCGGGTTCTCGGCCGCGTCGAGGACGGCGTTCACATTCGCGTGGGATAGCTGCGCAACCCGACCGATGATGCCGCGCTTCGACATGGTCCCCCCTGGTACGTAGCTCGTTCAGACCGAGCCGCTGATGCTGGTTTGGTCGGCGACACCGGATTGGTCGGCGGCACCGGTCCGCTCGGCGGCACCGGTCTGCTCGGCGATCGTGGTCTGGCCCGCGCGACCAGGCGCCCCGCGCCGAACGGCGTGCCTGCCGCGGGTGCCGATCCCGCCGAAGCTGCCGGGGCCGATGCCACCGTCCTGGCCCTCGATCAGGATGCCGCCGAGAATCGCGCCCCGGAGACCGGCGCAGGCACCGCCTGTCCAGCCCGACCAGGCGGCTACATTCTCGGTGCTCAGTTCGCCGTCATTAAACGTGGCGACGTCCTGCTCGGCGACTGCCCGGGCTCGTTGCGCCAGCGCATCCGCATTCTGGGCTTCGCCCAGCGCAGCCTCCGGATCTGCCTGGCCCACGCCGATCGCCTGCTGAAAATGCCGCCAAGCCTCGGCGAGCTCGGATCGAGCGGTGGTGCCGACGCCGCCCCGCCGAGTCGTGATGAAGTCCTCGGCCGCTGTCACCGAACTGCGCGCGACCAGCATCGCCTCATCCAGTACCGCGATCGCCCGCTGGCGTCGTGCCTGCTGCGTGCGCACGCCGGCCAGCGCGCAGTCGAGCGCAGCATCGGCTTGCTGGAGGTCCCGCAAAGCGACCAGCGCATCGAACGCGCCAGCAGCCAGCTTGGCGCGCACGTCGTCGCTCACGGCTCGCGCGGCCGCAACCAGTGCGGCGCGTTCCTCATCTGGCCTGTCCCTCAGGTGCGCGGTCGCCTCGGCTATTTCAGCCTCGATCTCACGCAGCGCAGCTGGCACCGCAGACGCCGCCTGGGTCAGCTCGGCCTCCATGTGCAGGACACCCGTCAGCAGATCAGTGGCCTGATCGGCGCCGGCCTCGGCGGCCTGCAGCAGGACAGCCGCCTTACCGGCGGCGCCAGCGGCAGCTGCGGCTTCAGCGCTCGCGAGACAGTCGGCGGCGAACTGCAGCCGCGTCCCCGCGTAGTCGGGGTTGGATGCGACGGTGATGATGGCGCTGGGCGTGTATTTCGTCCCGAGGCGGCCGAGTACCTCGCGGGACTGGCTCATGCGCTCGCACTGCTGCGCGATGTGAGCATCGACCTCAGCCACAAGCTGCTGCGCTCGCGCGCCGACGTTGTGCGCCTGGTCGAATTCTTCCGCCTGGTCATCCAGCAGTCGGCTGACGGCGGCGCAGCGCTCGACGATTTCGGCCAGCAGTAGCGGCGCGCCGCTCCTGGCCGCCGGATCATCGTCGATGACCTGCCAGAGCCTGAAGGCCTCGCGACGCTCTCCGCGCGCTGAGTCGAGCGCAGCCGAGAACGGCCCCATCGCCCGCTCACCGAATACCGCGGTCGCGAAGCCCAGCTCCTGCTCGCTGGTCAGCACGGCGTCGTCGGCCTGCCGCAGCGCGCTCGACGCCTCCGTGGCTAGGTCGGCTACATCCGGGCCGCCGGTCGTCGGGGCATCCGCGTGGCGGACGCCAAGGCGGACCCGGCCGGCCCACCGTCCCCCCGCCATGGTCGCTACCGCCAGCAGAACGACGATGCCCGCCACGATCACGGCGACCTTCCCCAGGCCCGGCAGGGACGAGGCGGCCGCGAGCACGCCCTTGCCGACCACCCCTGCCTGCGCCGCGAGAGCCGTGATAGTCACGGCTTCGACCCGTGTGCGCACCCGTCCCCCTGTGCCGTTGCTCCCGGCTACCGGGCTTACCCGAAGCTGCGGGCCGCACACGTCAGGAGCGCGGGTGTCGATCGGGGCGGAAAGTCCGGAAGCTCCGAGGCTGGCCAGCTCCGCGGCGGATTATCGGAGGTAACCGCCGCGGAACCGGATTAGCGGCTCGCCCGCCTCTGCGACGTAAGGGACGGCTAGGACATGGCCGATAAATAGGACGTGATCGGCTGCCGGGATCCGCTGTGTCACCTCGCACTCAAATGCCGCAAGCCCGCCCGCCGGGATCAGTGCGCCCGACGTCTCGCCGCGCTCGTGCGCCACATTCCCGAGGAGCAGCCGCGCGCCAGGTCGGCCGGCGGCCGCGAACCTGCCGGCGAGCGCCCGCTGCGCTGCCGACAGGACGGTAACGGCGAACATGTCGACGCGGCCGAGCACCTCAGCCGGGTAACCGGACGCGAGGAGTGACACAAGCACGGTCGGCGGATTCGCGGATACGGGGCAGAACGCGCTTACTGTGGTGCCGATGTCGTCCCGGCCCTCGGCGATGGTGAGCAGGGTGACCGAGCCCGCCCAGCTGCTCAGGCCACTGGCGAACCTGGCTACGGACAACCCGGCGCCTTACTCGAAGATCCAGGTGCCCGGCAGCATCAGCGGACCGTGTGGCGCAAGCCCGAGGCTGGCAACGAGGTGCCCGGCAGGTCCCCACGCGTCGGCCAGGAGGCTCGCAGCCGCCGCGCCGCGGCTCTCGCTCGAGCCCGGTGGTCGCAGCCGATCGAGCGGGTTGACCCGAGGGAAAATGCGTACGGGCGCCGCGGGCGGAAGGCCTGCTCGCTGACGGGCGACGGCCGTCGCCCTGTCGATGCCGCCAAGCTCGTCGACGAGGCCGTGAGCGAGCGCGTCGGCGCCGGTCCACACTCGGCCCTTGGCCACGTCGTGGACCTGCTCGGGCGTCATGCCCCGGCCACTCGCGACCTTCGTCGTGAAGTCGGCGTAGATGTGATCAAGCCAGTCGTTGACCAGCGCCCATTCACTATCGGAGAACGGCTCTAGCGACGAGAACATCGCCGCGTGCGCGCCTTGGACGATGCGGTCGCCGGTGATCCCGGCGCGACCAAGGGCCGCGCCGAGCACGGGCTTGCCGGTGAGTACACCGATCGAGCCGGTTATCGTGCCCGGCTGGGCGATGATCTGGTCGGCTGCCATTGAGATGAAGTAGCCGCCGGATGCAGCCACGTCTCCCATCGACACGACAACGGGTGTGCCCGGCGGCGCGGGCCCTGACGACCTCGCGCCAGATGGTGTCGGAGGCCACATACGAGCCGCCGGGGCTGTTGACCCGCAACAGGATGGCCCGGGTGTGCTCGTCTTTGGTTGCCGCCCGGATGGCGCTGGCGATGGTGTCCGAACCCATCGCGCCACCTGTCAGCGGACTGCGTCCGCTTCGGCCGCGCCGGATCGCACCGGAGGCGTAGATAAGCGCGACGCCGGGATCCTGTCTGCCCGGGACTTGCGTAACGGTGGCGCGAGCACGCTCTGCGAGCGCCTTGGCGCGCTGGTAGCGGGCGAGGTAGAGCTGGGCAGCGTCGGGCCCGGCTTGCTTGCGCGCCTCCGCGTACACCTCGTCCCGGTAGCCGAGCTGGTCGATGAGCCCCTCAGCCTGGGCACGGGCGGCAAGGTATGGCCCGGCGTTGATCAGCTCGCCGACCTTGTCCCGGCTGATGCCTCGTCGCTCAGCGATGTCCTGGACGAGCTGCTCGGTGATGGATGCCGTCATCCGCTCCGTCTCCTGCCGGGCCGGCTCGGAGAAGCGGGTCTCGGTCAACTGCTCAGCCGCGCTCTTGTACTCGTGCCGCTTGGCGACCTGGAAATCGGCGCCGACCTTGTCCAGCAGGCCGCGCAGAAACAAGCGCTCTACGGCGATGCCGGTGAGTCCGAGGTCGCCAGATGGCTGGATCCAGATCTTCTCGAACGCGGTCGCCAGGTAGTACTGAACGTTGCCGGCCGAGAACTCGCCGAACGATTCGGCCCAGGCGACAGTTGTCTTGCCAGCGTCGGCGAACGCGGTGACGGCGCGACGCAGTTCCTGTACCGCCGCGAGGCCGATAGGCCTGCCACCGAGGCGCGCTACGAGAACCGCGACTCGATCGTCGGCCTGAGCCCGGCGGAGGCCGTCGAGTATGTCTGGCAGCGCCGCGCGGTTCCGTGCGGCGAGAGCGGAGACAGGATCCGTCGGCCTGGTCTCCAGGATCCCGTCCGTCAGGTCAAGCTCGAGGATCAATGGGGCCGTCCGCTGCTGACGGAGCTTGGCCAGCCGGGTGGCGATGGGGGATTGCGACATAGGTCACAGCCTAAGCTCGGTCGCGCGGTTGGCTGGTGCCCGGCTAGGCCCGGCCAGAGTAGGATGCGGAAGTGGAGGAGCCTCCGGCTACGATCGTGGCAGCTGGCACCGGGGAGGGGCCGTGACTGGCGCTGATAAGCGCATGCGGGCCGATGCGCAGCGTAACCGCGGCCTGCTGCTCGGCGCCGCGGTCGCGGCATTCTCGCGCAGCGAGCCCGAGGTGACCTTGGAGTCGATCGCGAAGGCGGCCGGCGTAGGCATAGGCACCCTGTACCGCCACTTTCCCAGCCGCGAGGCCCTAGTTGACGCGGCCTACCGGAGCGAACTCGCGCGACTGTGCGACTCGGTTCCCGGATTGCTCGAGGCCATGCCGCCCGACAAGGCGCTCCGCACGTGGATGGAGGAGTTCCTCGAATACATGACGACCAAGCGCGGGATGTCGGATGCGCTCCGGATGGTGATCGCGTCGGGCGGCAACCCGTTCGCCGAGAGCCGCGCCCGGCTGCTCGCCGCGTTCACGACGTTGCTCAGCGCGGGCGCTGCTGACCGAACGCTACGCAGCGACGTTGATCCGGCGGACCTGATGGCGAGCATCAGCGGCGTGTCCATGGCCGTGGGGGAGCCGAGTCAGCGCGAACAAGCACGTCGTGTCCTTGACTTGCTGATGGATGGCCTCCGTTATGGCGCGGCTGCCGGGCACGATGGCTAGCCGGGACGGGAACGGCTGGGTGCGCTGCGCGCTCGGCCACCGGCACTGGGGCCGGTTCGGTGCCGCGGGACTACTCGCGTTCGTGACTAACGGCCCGGTATTGCTTCAGCGCCGCACCTGGTGGAGCCATCACGGCGGGACGTGGGGGTTGCCGGGAGGTGCCCGGGACAGTCATGAATCAGCGCTGGCGGCCGCGCTGCGGGAGGCAGCGGAAGAATGCGAGGTGCCGCCGGACGCGGTGCACCCGCGCGGTGTCTTTACCGATGACCACGGCGGCTGGTCTTACACGACCGTGCTCGCGGAGGCCGCTACCCCATTCCCGGTTCAGGCCGACGACGACGAAACCGACGAGGTGGCCTGGGTGCCACGTCAGGGCGTCAAGCGGATCGATTTGCATCCCGGTCTCGCTGCCCACTGGTCCGAGCTCAGCAGTGAGTTGTCGGCGGTCACGATCATCGTCGACGGTGCGAACGTGGTTGGCTCGCGGCCGGATGGCTGGTGGCGCGATCGGGTCGGCGCAGCTGCTCGGCTGCGGGCTGAGCTGGTGCCGCTCGCCACGCGCGGCGTCACCGAGCTGCCGGGCGACGTCAGCGACGGCCTCGCGGGCGATCGAGTCCGGGACGCGACATCTGGCGACGGAGGACGCGCGCGTCGCAGCCGCGACTCGACCGATCGTGCCGCCGACGGGCTGACGCAGATGCGTTGGCTGCCGGATGTCGTGATGGTCGTTGAGGGTGCAGCGCGAGCGGCAGCGGCCGACCAGGCCGAGAGCCCGGTGCGGTTGGTCGCCGCCAACGGTTCTGGGGACGACACGATCGCCGCGCTCGCCGCGCAGACGACGGGCCGGCGAATCGTCGTCACTGCCGACCGGGAGCTGCGGGCGCGGTGCGTTGCCGCCGGGGCCGCTGTGGCCGGACCGAGCTGGCTGTTCAGCCAGTTGTGAGGCCCTGGTCCGACCTAGCCGTCGGCTGGGAGGATTGTGAAGGCGGCTGAAGTCAGCGGGCGTATGGCGCGGAAGTGTCGCTCGTCGAAGGTCAGCAGCCGTGTCGTTGCGTACTTGGCAGCAAGCACGACGAGCGAGGCATCCGCCAGACCGATTTTCATCTTTCGGTAGCGCTCAACAACGGCGGCGGCCTGAGCGACATCGAAGCGGTCGAGCTCGGCGAGGGTGTAGACACCGTTGGCGACATCTGCGAGCACCTTGAGCTCATCGCGTACACCTGCGCGCGTCTGGATCAAGTAGTCAATCTCGGCGAGCACAAACGGCGACAGGAGGAGTTGGCCGGGCTCGCTGCGAAGCAAATCGATGACTTGTCGAGATCGGCTGTCGGTCGCCGAATATGCAGCAACCAGGCCGCTCGTGTCGCAGATGATCACGTCAGGCCGAATCCTTCGGCGAGCATCTCGTCGACCCGGTCGGCCAGCTGCGGATCCGCGAAGCCAACGGTGCCCCAGTGCGGTGAGTTTCCCAGTCTGAGCAGGCCGGCCAGCCACTGCTCGAGAGCGCTGCGAATAATCGTCGCCTCCGACTCACCGGAGGCGCGGGCGGCCTCGGCGAGGCGCTCCTTCAGCTCTTCCGGCAGGTACACCGACGTCTTTACCATACGTATAGGGTACCCTACATCGCCCTACATCGGACCACGTTGACGATCAGGCCACCTGGATCGAGCGCTTGGCCAGGCCCAGCCAGTAGCCCGTGATCGTGGTTGCTGGTGCTGGCGCCTCAGCGGCGCCCAGCGCGACGAACAGCGGTGCGTAGTGCTCCGTCGTCGGATGGGCGTACCGCGTTGCCGGGGCGCCGCGGAGGGCTGCCAGAGTGTCGACATCGCCGCCGTCGAGGGCGGTGGCAGCCCACTGATCGAACTCGGTCGACCAGGCTGGCGGCGTCGCGTTGTACCGGAAGTCGCGCAGGAACGGGAGTCCGTGCGTCAGGAAGCCGCTGCCCATGATCAGCACGCCCTCGTCGCGTAGCGGCCGCAGTGCCGCACCGACGCGCAGCAGGCGCTTCGGGTCCAGACTGGGCATCGAGATCTGGAGCACCGGGATGTCGGCAGCCGGGTACATGACGGTCAGCGGGACGTATGCCCCGTGGTCGAGTCCGCGGTCCGGCACATCGGCGACCTGCTCGATACCACCGAGCAGCGAGCGGACACCGGCCGCCAGGTCGGGCGCGCCGGGCGAAGGGTACGTCGCGCCGTAGTACCGCTCGGGGAAGCCATAAAAGTCATACGTGAGCGGCGCCGCGTCCCTGGTGGCGCCGACGGCCAGCGGGGCGTTCTCCCAGTGGGCGGACACGACGAGGATCGCGCTCGGCTTCGGCAGGGCCCGCGCCCACGCCTCGAGCTGAACGACCCACAACGGATCGTCGACGAGCGGCGGTGCGCCGTGGCCGAGGTACACGGCAGGCATCCGACCCGGCTCGATCGCGGCAGTTGCCCGTTCGGCGACAACCTCGGCGGCGTCATCCGGGACCGGCTCATGGTCTGGAGCCTCGGCGGCCAGTTCCTCGTCCATCTCGTCCTCCGCGCCTGTCGCAACCGTTGCTGGAAGTGTCACTCGCGTGAAGCGACAGTAACCCGGCTGCGCCGGCGTCCGACGCGCGAGAGTCGCACAGTTGACTGGCAGCATGGTCAGATGCGCGTCGTTGTCCTGTCCGACACCCACGCACCTCGCCGGTGGAAGTCTTGTCCGCCGACGGTGGCTGGCTGGCTGCGGCAGGCTGACGTGATCCTGCACGCGGGAGATGTGTGCACGGCGGACGTGCTGCGCGAGCTCGCCGACTACGCGCCGGTGCACGCCGTGCTCGGCAATAACGACGGCCCGGACGTCGACGAGTGGGGAGCTCCGGTGACCCTGCAGATCGAGCTAGCCGGGCTCAGGGTAGCGATGATCCACGACAGCGGCCCGGCGGCTGGGCGGCTGCGCCGGATGCGGGCCGCGTTCCCGGCGGTCGACCTTGTGGTGTTCGGTCACTCGCACATACCGCTCGATGACAGTAGTGCCGGCCTGCGCATCTTCAATCCTGGGTCGCCCACCGACCGGCGGCGTCAGCCGCATGGCACGCTCGGCGTGCTCGACATCGCTGACGGCGAGCTCGCCGACGCGCGCATCGTCGCGGTGACCTAATCGCCAGCGGCACATCAGCGCCGGGGCGTCGCTGGCGAAGCAGTGTCTACGTGATCACGAACTCGGCGTTGGCGGGGCCTCAGCCGTTGCCGCCGGGGCCTGCTCTGGCGTCAGCCAGAGGACGCCGAGTGGCGGGATACTGATCGACGCTGACGCTGGCCGCCCGTGCCAGGACTCCTCGACGGCGTGGACCCGGCCGTAGTTGCCGGTGCCGCTGCCGCCATAGGTCTCGGCGTCGGTGTTGAGCACCTCGGTCCACGGGCCAGCGGACGGCAGGCCAATCCGGTAATCGTGGTACGGCACCGCGGCGAAGTTACAGACACAGGCCAGGACGCTGCCATCGGCGCTGTACCGCAGGAACGACAGCACGTTGCCGGTGGCGTCGTTCGCGTCGATCCACTCGAAGCCGGCCGGCGAGCTGTCCTGCTGCCACAGCGCGGGCCGCGCCGTGTATGTCCGATTGAGGTCCTTGACGAGCTGCTGCACGCCGGCGTGTCGTGGGTACTCGAGCACATACCACTCCAGCCCGGTCTCTTCGGACCACTCGTCGCCCTGGCCGAATTCCGAGCCCATGAACAGGAGCTGCTTGCCTGGATGCGCCCACATGAACGCCAGCAGGGCGCGCAGCCCGGCGAACTGGCGCCATTCGTCCCCGGCCATCTTCCGCAGCAGCGAGCCCTTGCCGTGCACCACCTCGTCGTGCGACAGCGGCAGCACGTAGTGCTCGCTGTAGGCGTAGATCATCGAGAACGTCATCTCGTCGTGGTGATAGCTGCGGTGGATCGGGTCGCGGCTCAGGTAGCTGAGCGTGTCGTGCATCCAGCCCATGTTCCATTTCAGGCCGAAGCCGAGCCCGCCAAGGTGCACGGGCCTCGTCACGCCGGGCCAGGCCGTGGACTCCTCGGCGATCATCGCGATGCCTGGCACGCGCTTGTAGCAGGTGGCGTTTACCTCGCGCAGGAACGAGACGGCGTCGAGGTTCTCCCGGCCGCCTAGCGAGTTGGGCGACCACTCACCGGCCTTGCGCGAGTAGTCGAGGTACAGCATCGACGCCACGGCGTCGACCCGCAGGCCATCGACGTGGAATTCCTCCAGCCAGTAGATCGCGTTGGCCACCAGGAAGTTGCGCACTTCCGGTCGGCCAAAGTCGAAGATGAGCGTGCCCCAGTCAGGGTGCTGCCCGCGCTGCGGATCAGCGTGCTCGTACAGCGGGGTTCCGTCGAACAGCGCCAGAGCCCAGGTGTCCCGCGGGAAGTGGGCCGGCACCCAGTCCACGAATACGCCGATGCCAGCCTGATGGAGGCTCTCGATGAGGTACCGGAACTCATCGGGCGAGCCGAACCGCGACGACGGCGCGTAGTACGAGGTGACCTGGTAACCCCAGGAACCGCCGAACGGGTGCTCGGCCACCGGCAGAAACTCCACGTGGGTGAAGCCCATCTCGGTGACGTAGCTCGTGAGCTGGCTCGCCAGGTCGGTATAGGACAGACCCGGCCGCCACGAACCGATGTGGACCTCGTACACGCTCATCGGGCTCGTCAGCAGGTCCCGTCCCGCTCGCTCGGTTAGCCACGCGCCGTCAGACCACTCGTAGCGCGAGTCCGTGACGACTGACGCCGTCGCCGGCGGCCGCTCCGCGAACCGGGCCAGCGGATCAGCTTTTCGGTGCCATTCGTCGTCCGGCCCGAGAATGTCGTACTTGTAGACGCTGCCGACGCCGATGCCAGGAATCAGGAGCTCCCAGACGCCCGACCCACCCAGCGAGCGCATTGGATGCGCTCGGCCATCCCAGTGGTTGAAGTCCCCGATAACGCGGACGCCGCGCGCGCTCGGCGCCCAGACCGCAAACGACGTCCCGCCGGCCTCGGGCCGGATCCGCGCGCCGAGCACGGTCCACAGCTCCTCGTGCCGGCCCTCGGCGATGAGGTGCAGGTCAACCTCGCCGAGCGTGGGCAGATGGCGGTACGGGTCGTCCGAGATAATCTCGGCGGCACCCGGATACGTGACCGCGATCCGGTAGTCGGGCACCGCCGTGCCAGGCACCGTCGCGGAGAACACGCCCTGATGGACGTGCGCCATCGGCACGCGGCTGCCGCCGGGCAGGACGACGGTCACGGTCTCCGCGAGCGGCCGCAGCGCGCGGATCGTGATGCCGTCCGGGCCCTGATGGCCGCCGAGCAACGAGTGCGGATCATGGTGCGTCCCGGCGACCAGCGCGTCGATCTCGGCGTGGCTGATCTGGTCGACGTGCCGGATGTCGGCGGTCATGCCGCCGCCACGAACTCGAGCGGGATCGAGAGCCAGGCCGGCCGGTGCCGGGATTCGTAGACCACTTCGTACACCGCCTTCTCCAGAGTCAGTGCGTGCAGTAGCGTGCCGTGGCCGTCCGGATCGATGCCGCCGCCCGCCGCGTAGCCCGCGCAGAATGCAGCCTGACACTGGCGTGCCCAGGCGTCTGCAAGCGGGGCCAGTGCCTCGGCCGCCGGATGGCCGACTAGCTGCTGTCTGGCCGCGTAGTCGAACGAGCGGAGCATGCCGGCAACGTCACGCAGCGCGGGCGCGGGCGCCCTTCGCACCGCGAGCGGGACCGCAGGCTCGCCCTCGAAGTCCAGGGCGACCCAGCCCTGCGGTCCGAGCATCACCTGTCCGAGATGGTAATCACCGTGAATGCGCTGCACCGTGACCGGACCGGTGAAGCGCCCGACGGCGTCATACGCGGACCTGATCCGCGTCTCGAAGTCGGCCAGGTCAGGCACGACGGCCACGGCCTCCGACAGCTTGGCGTTCATGTCGGCGGCCAGGCCGGCGAGTTCGTCCGCGGTCATGTCCCGATGGCCGAACGCGCGCGCCATGTCGGCGTGCAACTCGGCGGTCGCTCGGCCGAGTTGCCGGGCCTCTTCGCTGAACGGCAGTGTGCGATCGCCAGCGGAGTAGAGCCGACCCAGGTGCTCCAGCGCCAGCGTCCAGCCTTCGCGAGCACCGGCGAGGAACTCGGACAGCACGGCAAGCAGCACCGGCTCGCCGTCTAGGTCCGTCTCGATCCAGCCGTAGGGCGCCGCGACCCGAGTCGAGCCGAGCCGAGCGAGCGCGTCCGCGACCTCTAGGTCCGGGTTCGACCCAGGGAACAGCCGACGCAGCACCTTGAGTATGGCCGCGTCGCCGAATACCAGGCTGGTGTTGCTCTGCTCAGCGCCGAGCACGCGACCGGGGCCGAACGCCGCGAACTCTGGCCGATCGGGCTCGCGGACGAACCGCAGCGGGCCGACGTTTCGCTGCGTGCTCAGGCCGGCCAGCAGCACGTCGGCGAGCTCGGGGTCATGCAGCGCGTCGTAGCAGGCCGTTCCGTCCTGGTAGCCGATCAGCGCGCCACTCAGTTCTGACGGCAGCCTTGTCCGGTAGCCGACAGGTACCTGGAACCTCGCCGTCGCGCCGGTCCCGAAGGGGGTCTGCACGATGAGATGCCGCATGGCCGGGTCTCCGGCGCGCAGGAGCACGTCGGAAACGATGACAATGTCGGACAGGGCAACGCCGCGGCCGGGGAACCAGCGCTGCTGCGGTAGCCACTCGGCCAGCAACCTCGTCAGGGCCGCGTCGCTGTCAGGCACGGTCACCTACTGCCCGCACCTGCACCTGTTTACTCCGCATCGGGATGGCTTTGCGAACCGGGACCGGCATGTCCCTCACGACGGAGGCCTGACCAGGCGCTGGGCGCGACGCTGGCCCGACTCGCCGACGATCGCGGCGCGGAGCACGACATCGGCCGCGGCGAGCTGAGACTCGTCGACGCGAGCGGCCAGCTCGGCGTTGAGCGAGCTGATGACACTGGTGATCGCAGTGTGGGTCCCGCGCGGGAGGGGTGCGCGCGAGCCTTTAGCCGCAGTCAATGATCACGGCCCGTAGTTCGCGGGCGGCTTCAGAATCAGCCAGTAGAAGGCATACCCCGGCAGGGTCAGCAGGTAGCTCAGCTCGCCGATCGGCGGGAACGCCACGCCGCCCATCGTCTCGACGGGTATCGATCCGACGTACCGGCTCAGGTCGAGCTCGACCGGCTGGGGGTATCGGGACAGGTTGTTCACGCACAGCATCCGGTCGGTGCCGCCGCCGCCGCTTTCATCGGCTTCGGAGCTGCGGTACTCCCGCACGAACGCGAGCACGCTCGGGTTCGAGGAGTTCAGCTCGTGGTACTCGCCGAGCGCGAAGACCGGGTGCCGCTTGCGGATGTCGATCATCTGTCGGGTCCAGTTCAGCAAAGACCCGGGGCTGCGCTCCTGAGCCTCGACGTTCAGCCCCTGGTACCCGTAGATGGGGTCCATGATCAGCGGCAGATAGAGCCGGGCTGGGTCGCACCGGGAAAAGCCAGCATTGCGGTCGGGCGTCCACTGCATGGGGGTGCGAACCCCGTCGCGGTCGCCGAGCCAGATGTTGTCGCCCATGCCGATCTCGTCGCCGTAATAGAGCACGGGCGAGCCGGGCAGCGACATCAGCAGAGCGGTGAACAGCTCGAGCTGGTCCCGGTCGTTGTCCAGCAGGGGAGCGAGGCGGCGCCGGATCCCGATGTTCGCCTTCATCCGCGGATCGCGCGCATATTCCGCGTACATGTAGTCACGCTCGTCGTCGGTGACCATCTCGAGCGTCAGCTCGTCGTGATTGCGAAGGAAGATGCCCCACTGCGCGCCCGATGGGATCTGCGGCGTCTGCGCCAGGATTTCTGAGATCGGGTAGCGCTGCTCGCGCCGGACAGCCATGAAGATGCGAGGCATGAGCGGGAAGTGGAACGCCATGTGGCACTCGTCCCCGCCCACGTTCGGGTCGCCGAAGTACTCGACGACGTCGGCGGGCCACTGGTTCGCCTCGGCCAGCAGGACTCGGTCCGGGTATTGCCTGTCGATCTCGGCCCGTACGCGCTTCAGGTACTCGTGCGTCTCCTTGAGGTTCTCGCAGTTGGTCCCTTCGCGCTCGTACAGGTACGGCACGGCGTCTAGCCGGAACCCGTCGATGCCGAGGTCCAGCCAGAACCGCAGCACCTCCAGCATCGAGTCCTGCACCAGCGGGTTCTCGTAGTTGAGGTCGGGCTGGTGGGCGAAGAACCGGTGCCAGTAGTACTGGCCGCGAACCTCGTCGTAGGTCCAGTTCGACCGCTCGGTGTCGACGAAGATCACCCGGGCGTCCGCGTACTTGTCATCGGTGTCGGACCAGACGTAGAAGTCGCCAAATTGACCGTCCGGATCGGTCCGGGAGGCCTGGAACCACGGGTGCTGGTCGCTGGTGTGGTTCATGACCAGGTCGGCGATGACCCGGATCCCGCGCTCGTGCGCCTTCTCGACCAGATCGACGAAGTCACCGATGGTGCCGAACTCCGGCAGGATCGCGGTGAAGTCGGCGATGTCGTAGCCGCCATCCTTCAGCGGGGAGGCGTAGATCGGCAGCAGCCAGATGCAGTCGATGCCCAGCCACTGGAGATAGTCGAGGCGCTCGATGAGGCCGCGGATGTCGCCGGTGCCATCGTCGTTGGAGTCGCCGAAGCCTCGGATGAGGACCTCGTAGAACACGGCGCGCTTGTACCACTGCGGGTCGCGCGGAGCGTCGAAGGAGAACGACTCCACCGGCTCGGTCGCGGGCGACTTGAACTCGTGCCCGAGGGCAGTGTCGGCGTGCTCGGTCGCGTGCGCAGACTGATCCACTCCCGGTCTCCCGCTCGTCACTCATGCCGCCCGAGTTATCGCTCTACCGCGACGTTAGCCGACCCCGTTCCCTACTCGATAAGTAGGTACGCGACGACAGCCCGCAGATATTCCCGCCTCGCTGCGGTTTGCTAGCGCACGGTGAGGATGTGGGCTGGCGCGATTGCCGGATCAAGCCGGACGTAGTTTCCTTGCCCCCACTGGAAACGCTGCCCGGTCAGCTCGTCGGTGACCCGGAATCCCGCTCCGGCATCCAGTCCTAGCGCCCCGCTATCGAGCCAGACGGTGGCCTCACGAGCATTGTTGGGGTCCAGGTTTACCACGACGAGAACGAGATCGGGACCGTCGGGGAAATCTGGGCCAGTTCGTTTCGAGAAACACATGACGTCGGGCTGATCGCTGTAGTGGAAGCGCAGGTTCCGCAGGAAGTGCAGAGCCGGGTGCGCGCGCCTGATCGCGTTCAGCTTGGTTAGCAGCGGTGCGATGGTCAGGCCCAGCGCGGCGGCCCGCTGCCAGTCTCGCGGCCTGTAGGCGTACTTCTCCGAGTCCAGGTACTCCTCGCTCCCGGGAACCAGCGGCACGTTCTCCCCGAGCTCGAACCCGGAGTACACACCCCACGAAGGGCTCAGGAGGGCGGCGAGCACAGCCCTGACCGCGAAGGCGGCCGGCCCGGCGTGCTGAAGATAGTGGCAGAGGATGTCGGGCGTGTTCACGAAGAGGTTCGGCCGCATGTAAGCCGCGGCAGGCCCGGCTAGCTCGGTCATGTAGTCGGTTAGCTCGGCGGCGGTGTTTCGCCACGTGAAGTACGTGTAGGACTGCTGGAACCCGATGGCCGCCAGGGCGTGCATCATCGCGGGCCTGGTGAACGCCTCCGCTAGAAAGATCACGTCCGGATCGGTCTGGGCGATGTCGCCGAGCAGCCGCTGCCAGAACGGGAGCGGCTTGGTGTGCGGGTTGTCCACCCGGAAGATCCGGACGCCGTGATCCATCCAGTGCCTGACGAGGGCGTGGACCTCCGCGTAGATGCCCTCGGGATCGTTGTCGAAGTTGAGCGGGTAGATGTCCTGGTACTTCTTGGGCGGGTTCTCGGCGTACGCGATCGAGCCGTCGGCCCTGGTGGTGAACCACTCCGGGTGCTTGGTCACCCACGGGTGGTCGGGCGAGGCCTGCAGCGCCAGGTCCATCGCCACCTCGAGGCCGAGATTGCTGGCGTGGGCGACAAACGCGTCGAAGTCGCGCAGCGTGCCGAGATCCGGGTGGACCGCGTCGTGGCCGCCAGCAGGGGAGCCGATCGCCCATGGCGAGCCGGGATCGCCAGGGCCGGCCGTCAGCGTGTTGTTCCCGCCCTTGCGAGCTGTCGTCCCGATCGGGTGGACCGGCGGCAGGTACACAACGTCGAAGCCCATGTCGGCGATCGCGTCCAGCCGCTTGGCCGCAGTCCGCAGCGTGCCCGACCGCGGCTTGCTGCGGTGCGTAGGGTCGACGATCGCCCCCTCGGACCGCGGAAAGAATTCGTACCAGGCGCTGAACAGGGCGCGTTTCCGCTGGACGATCAGCGGATAGCTGTCGGAGGTCGTGAGCAGGTCACGCACCGGGAACGCAGCCTGGGCGCCCACCACTTCTGGTGACAGCGCGGCGGCTAGCCGCTCGAGGGGCGGGCTTTCCGGATCTCGGAGCAGCTGAGCCGCGGCCGTGAGCGTGGCCTTCGCGGTCCTGGCGACGCGCGCTTGCGCCATCGGGAGCTCTTTGGTCTTGCGGATCTGGGCCGCCCCGCGCTCGAGCAGCAGCGCACCCTCGGTCAGCATCAGCTCGACGTCCTGGCCGATGGGCACCTTGATCTCGGCGTCATGGCGCCACCGCGCCACCGGATCTCCCCAGGCCTCGACCGTGAAGTGCCAGAGCCCCTCGCTGGTGGCTGCCACCTCCGTGCCGTAGCGGTCGGTGCCCTCGGCCAGCAGGCGCATCAGCGCGATGGGCCGTCGCTGCCCGGCCGGGTCGGTAAGCACGACGCCGGCCCCGAGCATTTCATGGCCCTCGCGGAAGATCGTGGCGCTGACGCCGAAGCGCTCGTCTGGCACCGCCTTGGCGGGGGCGTTCGCTCCGAGCTCGCTGGCAACCCGAACGGCAGGCTGCACGTCGAGTATTGGGATCCTGCCGATCACGGATGAAAGCTACCCATCTAATCGTGGCCAACCCTGCATCGGCCCCCGCTGCTGGCCCCTCGCATGAACTCCGGGCTGCGCGGGCATGCAACCAGCCATTGGCGCCTGCCAGGTCCCGAAGGGGAGCGCGAGGGCGGTTCACCCAGGTTTACACATTAAGGTCTCTGTGCGTGAGAGCTATCCGCCGTTTCACCATCCATCCGGTCCTGCCCGCCGGCCTCGACCCGCTTCGCTCGCTCATGCTGAATCTTCGCTGGTCGTGGCACCCGCAGACGCGCGAGCTGTTTGCCTCGATCGATCCGCCCAGCCGTGAGCTGGCCGAGCAGGACCCGGTGACGCTGCTCAGCCGCGTGCCGCAGGATCGGCTGGCCAGGCTGGCCACCGACCCTGACTTCCTGAGCCGACTGGCGGCCGCCAGCGATGACCTGCGCGACTACCTGACCGGGCCGCGCTGGTATCAGGCCCAGCCGAAAGACGCGCAGGGTGGGCTGCCGGCCGCGGTGGCGTACTTCTCGCCGGAGTTCGGAATCACGGCCGCGCTTCCGCAGTACTCCGGCGGCCTCGGCATCCTGGCCGGGGATCACCTGAAGGCGGCCAGCGACCTCGGCGTGCCGTTGATCGGTGTCGGACTGCTCTACCGGCACGGCTACTTCACCCAGTCCCTCTCGATCGAAGGCTGGCAGACGGAGCGATACCCGGCCTCTGACCCCAACGGGCTACCGCTGACCCTGCTGCGGGACTCGTCCGGCGCTCCAGTCCGGGTTAGCGTCGGCCTGGCCGGCGGAGCCCAGCTAACAGCCCAGATCTGGGTCGCGCAGGTGGGCCGCGTACCCCTGCTCCTGCTGGATTCCTACGTAGAGGAGAACGGTCCCGATCTGCGCGAGGTCACCGACAGGCTGTACGGCGGCGGCTCCGACCACCGCCTTCACCAGGAGCTGCTGCTGGGTATCGGCGGCGTGCGGGCAGTTCGGGCGTACTGCGCGAGCACCGGGCACCCCGAGCCCGAGGCGTTCCACACAAACGAGGGCCACGCTGGCTTCCTCGGGATCGAGCGCATTCGCGAGTACACGCGCCTTGGACTGGACTTTGACGCGGCGCTTGAGATGTGCCGGGCAGGCACGGTCTTCACCACCCACACGCCGGTGCCCGCCGGTATCGACAGATTCCCCCGTGACCTGGTCGCGCGCCAGTTCGCCGATGGCAGTGATGGCGGCGACGACGGGCGCGTGCAGCTCCCGCTCGACCGGATCCTCGCGCTCGGCGCGGAGACATTCGAAGGCGGCGACCCTGACGTCTTCAACATGGCCGTCATGGGCATGCGGCTGGCGCAGCGCGTCAACGGCGTGAGCAAGCTGCACGGGTCGGTGTCGCGGCGGATGTTCAGCGGTCTGTGGCCCGGGTTTGACGTCGCCGAGGTGCCTATTTCCTCGATCACTAACGGGGTACACGCGCCGACCTGGGTGGCGCCCGAGGTGGTCACGCTCGCGCGTGAGTTCGTGATGGTCGGCGACGGCAGCACTCCCGCCGAGACGATCGCCGACCCGGCCGACGATCCCTCGTTCTGGGACCGGGCCGCCAGTGACCCGGCCCGGCTCTGGGCGCTGCGCCGAGTGCTGCGCGCGCGGCTGGTGGCCGAGGCCAGGCGGCGGCTCCGGGCGTCGTGGCGCCAGCGGGGCGCGTCCGAGGCCGAGCTGATCTGGATCGACAGCGCCCTGGACGACGACGTCCTGACGATCGGATTCGCCCGGCGGGTGCCGTCCTACAAGCGCCTGACCATGATGCTGCACGACCCGGCCCGGCTGACGTCGCTGCTGCTGGACCCGGAGCGGCCCGTCCAGATCGTCGTGGCTGGCAAGGCTCATCCCGCAGACGACGGCGGCAAGCACCTCATTCAGCAGCTCGTCAAGTTCGCCGATCATCGGCAGGTGCGGCACCGCATCGTGTTCCTGCCCGACTACGACATGAACATGGCGCGCACGCTCGTGCAGGGCTGCGACGTGTGGCTGAACAATCCGCTTCGGCCGCTCGAGGCGTGCGGCACCTCGGGCATGAAGGCGGCGCTGAACGGCGGCTTGAATCTGTCCATACTCGACGGCTGGTGGGACGAGTGGTTCGACGGCCAGAACGGCTGGGCGATCCCGTCTGCCGACGGCGTCGCCGATCCGGACCGCCGGGATGAGATCGAGGCGGCGGCGCTGTACGACCTGATCGGTAAGTCGGTGGCACCCCTGTTCTACGACACCAGCACCGACGGCAGGCCAGCGCGGTGGCTGGAGATGGTGTCCAACGCGCTGCGGGGTCTCGGCCCTCGGGCCGTGGCCACGAGGATGGTCAGGGAGTACGTAACGGAGCTGTACGCGCCTGCGGCTCGGTCGTCGCGCGTGCTGGCCGCTCCGGCGCCGGCGGCTTCGGCTCCGGCAGCCGAGGGCTCGGCGGCGGGCGTTGCCTTCGCTGGCGCCCGGGAGCTGGCGGCCTGGAAGGAGCGCGTCACGAAGGCCTGGCCCGGGGTGCGCATCGAGCACGTGGAGGCCGACGATGGTGATCTCAGCCCTGGCGGGCAGCTGATCGTGCACGCGAGCGTCGCGCTCGGGTCGCTCGCTCCCTCCGATGTGTGGGTCGAGGTCATCTATGGCCGGGCCGGTGACTCCGACGAGATCATCAAGCCGTCCCGGGCGCCGATGCGGCTCGACGGCGACGTCGCGCCCGGCGGTGTGGCCAGGTACATCGGCTCGGCCCAGCTCGGTGAGCCAGGCCCGTTCGGCTATACGGTTCGCGTGCTGCCCGAAAACAGCCTGCTATCCGGGCCGGCTGAGCTCGGCCTCGTCACGTTTCCGGGCGGACCGGCCGGAATGGTCAATGGCGACCTCCGCTGAGCTCGCCTGATCTGCCCGTTGACGTCGTGATACTGGCCGACATGAGTGTCAGCTAATGGAATTTTCCTTACCTGACCATTAGAACGCCAGCAAAGCCGAGATCACTGTGACATCCTGTGATTCAACGATTTCGGTCGGTGACGGCCATACACCGTCACCGTCTGTGATCTAGTCATCACTACCACGTACGAGAGGACCCCTCGTGAGAACCCAGATCAAGCCGGACAACCGCCTGCTCACTCCCGCCGAGGTTGCCGCGATGCTGCGCGTGGACCCCAAGACCGTGACCCGCTGGGCTCGTGGCGGGAAGCTGTCGTCAATCCGTACGCCGGGTGGTCACCGTCGGTACAGCGAGAGCGAAGTTCGCGGTTTCTTGAATGGCTGGCAGGGCGTTTCACTGCAGCGCGCGTCCGGAGAGTGACTTCGCAGCCGAAGCCAGGACAGCCTCACATCAGACAACCGCAGTCAGCAACCGCAGTCAGTACAACCGCAGTCAGTACAACCGCAGTCAGTACAACTGCAAACGGTGCAGCAGCACTCCTACAGCAGCACGGCGCGCCTCTGGCGACCGCCGTGCTGCTGTTTGCTGCACAGTGCTGCTGTTTGCTCCACCGTGCTGCTGCCTTGCGGCGCCGTGCTGCCGTTCGCTGCACAGCGCCGCTGGTTGCTGGACCACGCTGCCGTTTACCTCCCGGCCGTCCGCGGCTGATCTCGGCGTAGCCGCGCTCCGCTGCCCTGCGTAGGATCGTGGCTCGGCACGGGAGGTGCATCGTGGGTGATCTGGTGACGGTCGAGGCCGACCAGGCAGTGGCCACCATCAGGCTGAACAGACCGCCGATGAACGCCCTGAGCTCAGGTGTGCAGGCGGACCTCGCGGCGGCGGCCGCGCAGGTGACCGACGACCCCTCCATCCGGGCCGTCGTGGTCTACGGCGGCGAGAAGCTCTTCGCCGCGGGCGCAGACATCAAGGAGATGTCCGAGCGCAGCTATGCGCAGATGATCTCCGACAGCAAGCGGCTGCAAGACGCCCTGAACGCCGTGGCCGCGATCCCCAAGCCCGTCATCGCCGCGGTCACCGGGTACGCCCTCGGCGGCGGGCTTGAGCTTGCCCTCTGCGCCGACTTCAGGGTGTTCGGCGAGAGCGCGCAGGTTGGCCAGCCGGAGATCCTGCTCGGGCTGATCCCGGGCGCGGGCGGCACGCAGCGCCTGCCCCGCCTGATCGGACCGGCCAAGGCCAAGGACCTGATCTTCACCGGGCGCTTCGTGCGGGCGGCCGAGGCGCTGGCGATCGGTCTGGCCGACAGGGTTGTGCCCGACGATCGCGTGCACGCAGCCGCGCACGAGATGGCAGCCGGGTACGCCAGCGGGCCTGCGATCGCGCTCGCGGCCGCCAAGCACGCGATCGACGCCGGGCTCGAGACCGACCTCGCGACCGGTCTCGACATCGAGCGCGCCGGCTTCACCGGCCTGTTCGCGACCGAGGACGCCCGGGCCGGGATGCGCAGCTTCATGGAGAATGGTCCTGGGAAGGCCACCTTCAGCGGGCGATGAGATGGCGGAGAGGGAAGCGGCAGTGACGATCGAGCCAACGGACCCGGCGGACAGCCCGTCGCTGGACATGGTGACGGCCGCGCTGCGGGCGGACAGCAGCGATATCGCGATCTACGCCCGGGTGCTGACCGAGTCGCTGGGCGATGCGCTGCCGGCGAACTGCGTGACTATCGACCGCGACAGGTCGGTGTCGGACCGGATGAAGGGCCGTCCCGGTACAGTCACCAAGATCACCGTCCGTCTGGGCGACCGGGTCATGACCCTGGCCCTCAGCCGCGGCGCCCCGACGGCGGAGATCTGCAAAGAGGTCAGGGACATCGTGCTGTCCCGCCAGCAGGTGCCGATTGGGCAGTGGGCAGCGGAGCTGGCCAGAGCGCTGGTCGATTACGCCGAGCAGAACGCGGCGACGGCCGACGCCCTGCGCCGCCTGGTGGCCGGCGGCTAGCCGCGACATGGCGCGCAGCCCGCGAAGACAGCCCGCAGCCCGCGAAGACACTGAGCCTTAGGCTGTTAGCCATGAGTGCCCACTCGGGGGAGGAGCGCCTGGGCCCTTACCGGCTGCGGGAGCAGCTTGGCGAGGGCGGGATGGGCGTCGTCTATCTCGCGCGTGATGCCAGCGACGAGCCGGTCGCGGTCAAGGTATTGCGCCAGGGCGTTCCGGCCGAAGCGACGGCGCGCCGCCGACTCGCGCGCGAGGTCGACGTCATGCGCCGGGTCCACAGCCCCTTCGTGGCCGAGGTCATCGATGCCGACGTTGAGGGCAGCCCGCCTTACATCGTGACCCGTTACGTGAGCGGCCGGACGCTCGACGAGCTGGTCGCGGCAGAAGGGCCGATGACCGGCGAGGCACTCGCCTCGCTCGCCCGCGGCCTAGCCGCTGCGCTCGTCGCCATTCACTCGGCGGGCGTCGTGCACCGCGACCTGAAGCCAGGCAACGTGATGCTGGTCGATGGGCAGCCGGTTGTCATCGACTTCGGCATCGCCCAGACACCGGACTCGACCCGGCTCACGATGACCGGCATGTTCATGGGCACGCCGGGTTACCTGGCGCCCGAGGTGATCGAGGGCAAGCCAAGCGGGCCAGCCGCGGATGTCCATTCCTGGGCGGCGACCATCGCCTACGCAGCGACCGGGCGACCGCCTTTCGGGACCGGCCAGTTCGAAGCGATCTTCTACAAGATCGTGCACGGCCAGCCCGACCTGGACACCCTTCCAGGGCCGCTGCTGCCGATCGTGCTGTCGGCGCTCGCCCGGGACCCGAGCCGACGACCGTCGGCGGCCGACCTTGCTGACCTCACCGCCACCCTCGACGAGTCGGCCTTGGTCCGCTCGCCGACCGGCGCGGCGGCCGGAGCCGTAGCTCAGTCCGCAGTGGACCTGTCCAATGAGATCACGCATACGGCGCTGGACATGGCTGGTGCGGCAGCGGGCGACGTTGCGGCCGCCTCGCACGACGTTGCGGCCGCCTCGCAGCGCGCGGCGCTCGGCGATGCCAAGGCTGCCGCCCCGCCGGGCGCCGGGCCGGCGTTCAAGCTTCCGGCGCCGCCCGCGCCCGGGCCACCGGCACCGCGATGGCCGTCGACCCGGCCGATGGCGGTCCGGCCGAAAGACAGCTTCGCCGACCTGCTGCCGCCGGTCCGCTACGACCAGCCAGCCGCCTTCGGGCTGGCCCCGGCGGCGCCAGGCGTCCCAGGTCAGGTGGTCCCGGCCCAGTTCGCACCCCCGTCGGGGCGCCCTCCGGCGGCGAACGCCGCCGGTAACGGCGCAGCGCCGCCGGTCGCCGGCCAGCGGCCGAACGCCGCCGCGCAGTCGGTCCCGGCCATCCGCCTGCTGATCTTCGCGACGCTAGTCGGCCTCGTCGCGGTCAGCATCCTGCTGCCGATCGCTGGCGCGGCCGGAGCGCTGGCCGCCGTCGTACTACTGCGGGCCGGCGACGGCACGGCCCGTTGGCTCGACAGTCGCCGGGGTCGTGCCGGACCTCGGCCGAGCGACGGGATCTCGACAGCCCTGTTCTATCCGCTGGCCCTCTGCCGGTCGGCGTTCGCCTGCATTCTGCTGGCACCGATGGCGCTCCTGTTCGCCGCCGCGGCCGCGGTTCTCGCGGTACTCGCGCTCGGCCCGGACCACCTGCCGCGGGTGGCCGGCTACACGGCCGGGGGCCTCATCGCCGGGTACTGCTTCGGGCCCGGCTCGAGCCCGTGCCGCCGGTCGCTCAACAGGCTCTATGGCGGGGTCACCCGGTTCGTGCCGGCGGCCTTGGTTGGCGTCATCGGCGTCGCTGGCGTTGCTGTCGCTGCCTTCGCCGCCGCGACGACGCTGGCACCGGGCTTCTGGCCCGCGGCCCATCTCGGCACCCAGCTGCAAGCCACTTCGCTGGCTCATCCCGCACTTGGCCACCTATCCGGGAACGTGGCCGACGTCGGCAGGCGGCTCCTGCACTGGCTCCATCTGTAGGCGCCGGTCCCGCACCGAGTACCGACCGCCTCAGCTCGCTATCTGTGGTGCCATCTGAGCCACGTCCGTGGGTACGGCGGGCAGCGTCGGCACCGCCGCGTGAGCCCGGCTGTCTAGCGTGGCGGCCTCCGGCAGCGGCCGGACGAGACCCCGCGCCACGACCTCATTGGCGAGCCGGACGCGCCGGTTGGGACCCTCGGCGATCTTGAGCTTCTGGTACAGGCGCAGCAGGTGCTGCTTGACCGCGGCCTCGGTGACCACTAGGTCAGCGGCGATGTCGCGCGCCGTCGCCGGGGCGACGAAGGCCTCATCGCAGAGGGCGGGCTTGCATAGCGAAGTCACGACGTCGACCTCACGGCGCGTCAGCTCGGGCACGGCTGACCGGCGCGGGTCGGTCTCGGGCATCGCGCCCTCACTCGGCAGGCCGCCCAACCGGCAGCGCTGTGAGCCGAAGGACACCACGTCGCCGTCTTCCAGCAGCCGCTGGGCTACGACCTTGCCGTTGACACGTGTGCCGTGCCGCGATAACCCGAGGTCGCTGACGTAGGCGTAGGGTCCACGGCGGATGATCTCGGCGTGCAGCTTCGAGACAGTCGGGTGATCAAGCTGGACGTCAACCGACTTACCGCGGCCGATCGTGGTCACGTCTGGTCGCAGTCTGATGATCGCGCCAGTGCTCTCGATCCGGATGTGGGGGGTCTCCATGACGTTCCTCCGGCATGTCCGGCCAGCAAGTGAGGTGTCACCTCAGCGATACCCGGGTTACGCAAATTCCATGCAAAGCGGAGCGTCCGAGCATGGGTCAATCGGTCGGCAGCATGGCAAGTCGGGGAAATGCCAGGGCACGGAAGTACACTGCCGAGCGGATACGGCCGAGGAGGTCACATGGCGGACGGGCCATCGCGAGGCCTGGCAGATGTCGTCGCTGCTTCTACTGCGCTGAGCGATATCGATGGCCGCGCCGGATTGCTCTTCTACCGTGGCTACGACATCAACGACCTAGCTGGCCGAGCGAGCTTTGAGGAGATCGCGTACCTTCTCCAGCGCGGGAAGGCTCCTGACCGGCGCGAACTGGACGCCTACCGGGCAGAGCTCGCCACTGGTCGGCAGCTCGGCGCGCTCACCGCTGATGACCTGGCGGGCGTCGCGCGCAGCCAGCGACCGATGGAGGCGCTGCGCAGCCTGGTGTCCCTGGGCAGCGCCGGTGATCCCGGACGCGGCCTCTAACGCCACGGCGGCGAATCAGCGCAAGGCTGCCCGCCTGACGGCGCAGCAGCCCGTGCTGATTGCCGCTTACCACGCCGCCCGGCACGGCCGGGAGCTACCGGCCGCCGACCCCAGCCTCGGGCTCGCCGCAAATTTCCTGCTGCAACTCACCGGCACCCGACCGGCGAACGAGCCGCTGAGATATTCGACACCTGCCTGGTGCTGCACGCTGACCACACCATGAACGCGTCGACATTCGCCGCGCGCGTGTGCGCTGCGACCCTGGCCGATATGCACTCGGCCGTCGTCGCGGCGCTGGGCACGCTGTCGGGGCCGCTGCACGGCGGGGCAAATGAGCAGGTCATGCTCGGCCTGGAGGCGATCAGGCAGGCTGGCGGCGATCCGCTGGAAGCCGTGACGAGTGAAATCGGCAAGCGGCTCGCCCAGGGCGAGAAGATCATGGGCTTCGGGCACCGGGTGTATAAGACCGAGGACCCCCGGGCGACGCACCTGCGCCGGATGTCGGCCGAGCTCGCTGCTGCCGCCGGTGACGACACGTACTACCAGATGTCCCGGCGGATGGAAGCGGTCGTCCTGGCTGAGAAGGGCCTCTACCCGAACGTCGACTTCTTCGCTGCCACGGTCTACCACTACCTCGGTATTCCGACCGACCTGTTCACGCCCGTCTTTTCGGCGAGCCGGATGGCCGGGTGGACCGCGCACGTGATCGAGCAGCACGCCGACAACCGGCTCATCAGGCCGGATAGCGAGTACATCGGAGATCGCGGCCTGACCTGGGTGCCGCTCGATGCCCGGTGAAGCATTCGGCGAAGGCACTAGCACGCCAAGCCAAGGCCCAGCGCGCTGAGGCACAGCAACGAGCCGCTGGTAACGCCGGCGCGTCCGGCGGCGGGCGGCGGCTGCTCAGGCAGCTCCCGTACTGGCTCGTGATCGCCGGGATGGTGGCCGGACTCGTGACAATTCGTGGCGGTGGGCAGGCGGTTCGGGGCGGTACGTTGGTAATAGCCGGCGCGCTGCTAGCGGGATCGCTGGCGAGGCTTGTACTGCCAGAAGGTAAGGCCGGGATGCTCGGGTCACGACGGCGAATAGTCGATGTCGGGATACTCGGGGCGCTCGGGGTCGGCCTGCTAGTCGCGGGCTTGATCGTCGTGGTGCCGCCGGCATGAGGGCACAGGCCAGATTCAGGCCTTGAGAGTGGAGCCAGGCGCGTGGCCGCCTGGTCTGATATCGCCGTGGCAACGGCGCCGGCGCGATGAAGGGAACGCTGCAGCGATGGCAAAGATAAGGGTGCTCAATCCCGTCGTGGAGCTCGACGGCGACGAGATGACGCGCATCATCTGGCAGTTCATCAAGGACAAGCTGATCTTGCCGTATCTCGATATCGATCTTGAGTACTACGACCTGTCGATCGAGAATCGCGACGCGACGGACGACCAGGTGACAGTCGATGCTGCTTACGCGATCAAGCGGCACGGCGTCGGGGTGAAGTGCGCCACAATCACGCCGGACGAGGACCGCGTCGTCGAGTTCGGGCTCAAGAAGATGTGGCGGTCGCCGAACGGCACCATCAGGAACATCCTGGGCGGTGTCGTCTTCCGCGAGCCGATCGTTGTCTCGAGTATTCCTCGCTTCGTACCGGGCTGGACCCACCCGATCGTGATCGGCCGGCACGCTCACGGAGACCAGTACCGCGCCACGGACTTCGTGGTGCCAGGCGCCGGGTCGGTGCGCATCTCATTCGTGCCGGACGCGGCCGGCGCTCAGCCGATGGATTTCGAGGTTGCCCGGTTCGAGGGCCCCGGCATCGCGATGGGCATGTACAACTTCGACGACTCGATCCGCGATTTCGCGCGCGCGACTATGCGGTTCGCGCTAAACCGGGCCTTCCCGCTGTACCTGTCGACGAAGAACACGATCCTGAAGGCCTACGACGGGCGATTCAAGGACATCTTCGCGGAGGTCTTCGAGACCGAGTTCAAGGCCGAGTTCGAGGCGGCTGGCATCACCTACGAGCACCGGCTCATCGACGACATGGTGGCGCAGGTGATCAAGGGAGACGGCGGCATCGTCTGGGCCTGCAAGAACTATGACGGCGACGTCGAGTCCGACATCGTGGCTCAGGGCTTCGGTTCACTCGGCCTGATGACGAGCGTGCTGATGACCCCCGATGGCAAGACGATCGAGGCCGAGGCCGCCCACGGCACCGTGACCAGGCACTACCGGCAGCACCAGCAGGGCAAGCCCACGTCAACGAACCCGATCGCCTCGATCTTCGCGTGGACGCGCGGCCTGGCCCACCGCGGCCAGCTGGACGGGACGCCTGAGGTCACCCAGTTCGCGGAAACGCTGGAGCGGGTCTGTGTGGAGACCGTGCTGAGCGGCAAGATGACGAAGGACCTGGCGCTCCTGGTCGGGGAGGGAACGCCGTACCTTACGACGGAGGAGTTCCTGGCAGCGCTAGACGACAACCTGCGCGCCGCCATGGCCGGGTCCTGACTGCTAGCTGCTGCGAAGGAGATCAACGGGATGGCCCGCAGAGGGAAGGTAACGGTAGTCGGCGCCGGGTTCTACGGTTCGACGACGGCCCAGCGCCTGGCTGAGTACGACATATTCGACGAGGTCGTGCTCACCGACATCGTCGAGGGCAAGCCAGAGGGCCTGGCTCTGGACATGAGCCAGTCGCGGCCGGTCGAAGGATTCGAGACAAAGGTCACCGGGCAGACCACCGGTCCGGGCGGCGAAGGCTACGAGGCCATCGGCGGCTCGAATATCGTGATCATCACTGCCGGACTGCCCCGCAAGCCGGGCATGAGCCGGATGGACCTGATCGGCGTCAACGCCAAGATCGTCCGCAACGTCACTGAGCAAGTCGTCAAGCACGCGCCGGACGCGGTCCTCATCGTCGTCTCGAACCCGCTTGACGAAATGACCGCCCTCGCGGCCAAGGTGTCCGGGTTCCCGCATCATCGCGTGATGGGCCAGGCCGGCATGCTCGACACGGCTCGCTTCAGCTACTTCGTGGCCGACCGCCTCGGCGTCCCGGTCGGATCCGTCCGAACGCTGACGCTGGGCTCTCACGGCGACACCATGGTGCCGGTCCCATCGGCGTGCTACGTCGATGGCAAGTCGCTAGCGGACCTCCTGTCCGCCGCCGAGATAGACCAGCTCGTCGACCGCACCCGGAACGGCGGCGCCGAGATAGTCGCGCTGCTCAAGACCGGCTCGGCCTATTACGCTCCGTCCGCCGCGGCGGCCCGCATGGCGCGGGCCGTTGCTGAGGACTCTGGCGCTGTGATGCCCGTCTGTGCCTGGGTGGACGGCGAGTACGGCATCTCTGGTGTGTACCTCGGCGTGGAAGCCGAACTGGGCACCGTCGGCGTGCGCCGGGTCGTCGAGCGCGACCTGACCGACTCCGAGCTGGCCGACCTGCGCGAGGCAGCCGACGCGGTCCGCGCCAAGCAAGCTGACGTCGCGAGCCTCTGACGGACCGGGCACCCCGCGCGGGCGTACCGGCCCAGCAGGTATCCCGCGCGGGAGCGTACCGGCCTAGCCGGTGCCGCGCGGTGGGGGAACCGGCCTAGCCGGTACCGCGCGGTGGGGGAACTGGCCTAGCCAGAGGCGAGGCGGCGCAGGGCAAGCTCCGCGTACAGTGCGGTGCCGTCCGGGATGACTGCGTCGTCGAACACGGCCTCGGCCGAGTGGTTGAAAGGCGCGGCGAACGGATCGACGTTGGGCCTGCAGGCGCCGAGCATGAGGAACGCCCCCGGCACCTGCTCGAGCACGTACGAGAAGTCCTCCGAGCCCGTCAGCGGGTTCGGCGCGGCGATGTACTTGCCGGAACCTAGCAATCGTGCGACAGTCTGCTCCGCGAACACGAGCTCGGCGCCGTCGTTCACGGTGACCGGGTAACCGTCGCGGAACTCGGCGGTCGCCGTGAGGCCGTGCGCCGACGCGATATCCCAGGCAACCCGCGGCGCAGCCGCTTGGATGGCTGTACGGGCCTGCGGCGAGAACGACCGGACAGTCGCCACGAAGTTGGCGTCGTCCGGAATCACGTTGTCGACCGTGCCCGAGTGGAACGTTCCGACGGTCACGACCACCGGGTCGAATACGTCGAACTTACGCGTCACCATCGTCTGCAGCGCGAGCACGATCTCGCACGCGACGGGTATCGGGTCCGCCGCGGCATGGGGCTGCGAGCCGTGGCCGCCCCGGCCGTGCACGGTCACGTGCAGTGTGTCCGCGGCGGCCATGACGGTTCCGGCTCGGCTGGCAACGAGCCCGAACGGCAGCAGCCCGGACGCCACGTGCAGCGCGTACGCCGCGACCGGCCGCTCGCCCGCCGCTTCGAGCACGCCCTCGCTGATCATGATGCGGGCCCCGCCCGGCCCCTCCTCACCGGGCTGGAACATGAAGATCACGTTCCCGGCCAGCTCGTCCTGGCGGGCCGACAGCAGCCTGGCCGCGCCCGCCAGCATGGCCGTGTGCAGGTCGTGTCCGCACGCGTGCATGGCCCCGTCGATCATGGAGGCGTAGGGGAGGTCCGTCCGCTCGGTGACAGGCAGCGCGTCCATGTCGCCGCGGAGCAGGACTGTCTTGCCTGGCCGCGCCCCGCGCAGGACAGCAGTCACCGAGCTCAGGCTCCTGCCCAGGGAGATCTCGAGCGGCAGGCCGTCGAGCGCGTCCAACACCTTGCGCTGGGTGCGGGGCAGGTCGAGACCGATCTCGGGCTCTGCGTGAATCGCCCGGCGAAGCTTCGTCACGTCGGTCGCGATAGCGACGGCGTCATCGTGTACACCCGCCACGGGCCACCTGTCCTTCCAGAACCGTATTATTCGGCCAACCAACGCGATACAGCCATACGCGGAAAAGCGCCGCTATAAGGCCCCGCCCGATGAACGCCGCTCGGACAGGCTAGGCGAGTACGGCTTGGTTCGGCGGGCAGACTGCTTAGACTGTTGCAAACTACCGCGCGGCCGAGTTCCGGCTGCTGCCCGGGACGCGAACACGGCAGCGCGTCGCCGCAAGCCGAAACTGACGAGGGTCGGGGATCCGGACGTGAATGGCGTCGGCTGGGATATTCTCCTCGTCCTTGCCGTGATATTGATCGGCGGGTTCTTCGCCGCGGCCGAGATGGCGCTCGTCTCGCTGCGCGAAGGTCAGATCCGGTCGCTGGCTAGACACGGCAAGCGAGGCGAGCGAGCCGCGCGCCTGGCCCAGGACCCGAACAGGTTCCTGTCGTCGGTCCAGATCGGCGTCACATTGGCGACGCTGCTGTCGGGCGCCTTCGGCGCTGCCTTGCTCTCGAACCGGCTCGATAACGAGCTCAGCAAGGTCATGCCGCATACCGTCGCCGTGCCGGTTTCGCTGATCGTGGTGACGTTGATCATCTCATTCTTCACCCTCATCTTCGGCGAGCTGGCACCCAAGAGGCTAGCGCTGCAGCGGGCTGAGCGGGTTTCGCTGGTAGCAGGCCCAATCGTCGATCGGCTCGCCATGATCGCCCGGCCCCTGGTGTGGCTGCTGTCCAGGTGCACCAACCTGGTCGTGCAGCTGCTCGGCGGTGACCCGGCGCAAGCCCGCGGCGTCATGACCGACGAGGAGCTTCGCGACCTGGTCGCGGGGCATCAAGCGCTGAGCCCGGATGAGCGGCACATCGTCGGTGAGGTCTTCGACGCCGGCAAACGGCAGATTCGTGAGGTCCTCGTGCCGCGAACCGAGGTGGAGTTCCTGCCCGCCTCGATGCCGCTCGCGGAGGCTGCGGCTGTGGCCGAGCAAGCCAGGTACTCGCGGTTCCCGGTCTACCAGGAGTCTTACGACGACGTCATCGGCTTCGTGCACTCGCGCGACCTGCTGGACAGCCGGCCTGACGCCGACTCCCGGAAGGTCGGCGAGGTGTGCCGGCCGGTGAAGTTCCTGCCGATTAGCAAGATGGTGCTGTCAGCGCTCTCGGAGATGCGCAAGGACCGCGCGCACTTGGCGATCGTCGTCGACGAATACGGCGGTACCGCGGGCATCGTGACGCTCGAGGACCTGGTCGAGGAGCTGATCGGCGACATCCAGGACGAGTACGACGAGGAATCCACTCACCCGCGCCAGTTGCACGGTGGCGAACTCGAGGTAGACGGCCTGCTGAACCTCGACGAGTTCGCCGAGCAGACCGGACTGGAGCTGCCGGAGGGGCCGTACGAGACGGTGGCGGGCTATCTGCTCGCGGCGCTCGGTCACCTCCCCGACAGCGGGGAGTCCGCCGAGGTCGATGGGCGTCGGCTGACGGTGATCCAGCTTGATGGCCGCCGCATCGCCCGCGTGCTGGTCAGCCCCGAGGCGTCTCCCGCCGAGGACGAGCCGGACGAGGCCGCGTCAGCCGGTTAGGACGCTGCTGCCGACTAGAATCGGCGGCATGGCGGACGGCGATCACAGCGGCCCGGACCTCGAGTCGCGCCCGGTTCTGGTGATCGATTTCGGCGCCCAGTACGCCCAGCTGATCGCCAGGCGGGTGCGCGAGTGCCAGGTCTACTCGGAGGTCGTGCCGAGCGGGACGCCGGTGCAGGACATCCTGGCGAGGAATCCATCGGCCGTCATCTTGTCCGGCGGCCCGTCGTCGGTCTACGCGCCCGGCGCCCCGCCCGCGCCGGTCGGCCTGCTGACGGCGGGCGTTCCGATCCTGGGCATCTGCTATGGCTTCCAGCTCATGGTCCGCGACCTCGGCGGGCAAGTCCTCAATACGGGAACGGGGGAGTACGGGGCTACCGCGCTTCGTACCGCCGAGGCTGGCGGCGTGCTGATGGACGGCTTGCCGAGCGAGCAGCGGGTCTGGATGTCGCACGGTGACACGTGCGCGGCGGCGCCACCAGGTTTCGTGATCACCGCATCCACGCCCGGGACGCCTGTGGCGGTGGCTGAGGCCGCTGATCGGCGGCTGTACGGCATGCAGTTCCACCCCGAGGTCCTGCACACCGAGCACGGCATGGCGATGCTCCGGGCCTTCCTCGCTGCCGCGGGCTGCGATCCGACCTGGACCATGCGGGGCGTCATCGGCGAGCAGACCGAGCGGATCGCCGCGCAGGTCGGCGGTGGCCGGGCCATCTGTGGCCTATCCGGCGGTGTGGATTCGGCAGTGGCCGCGGCGCTGGTGCAACGTGCCATCGGTGACCGGCTGACCTGTGTCTTCGTGGACCACGGGCTGCTGCGTGCGGGTGAGGCCGAGCAGGTCGAGAAGGACTTCGTGGCGGCAACTGGCGTGGCGCTGAAAGTCGTCGACGCGGCCGATGTCTTCGTCGGGGCGCTGGCCGGAGTGAGCGATCCGGAGGAGAAGCGCAAGATCATCGGGCGCGAGTTCATCCGGGCATTTGAGCAGGCCGCGCGCGAGATAGCAGGGGAGGCTGAGGCGGCCCCGTTCCTGGTCCAAGGCACGTTGTATCCAGACGTGGTCGAGTCAGGCGGCGGGACCGGCGCAGCGAACATCAAGTCGCACCACAACGTCGGCGGACTTCCGGACGACCTGAAGTTCGAACTCGTCGAGCCCTTGCGCGATCTGTTCAAGGATGAGGTGCGGAAGGTCGGCATCGAGCTCGGCCTGCCGGAACAGATCGTCTGGCGCCAGCCGTTCCCGGGGCCGGGGCTCGCGATCCGAATCGTCGGCGAGGTCACCGCCGAGCGGCTGCGGATCGTGTCGGCCGCCGACGCCATCGTGCGGGCAGAGCTGTCCGCGGCCGGTCTCGACCGGCAGATCTGGCAGTGCCCGGTCGTGCTGCTGGCCGACGTCAAGTCGGTCGGCGTGCAGGGCGACGGGCGCAGCTACGGCTACCCGATCGTGCTGCGGCCAGTGACCAGCGAGGACGCCATGACTGCCGACTGGGCGCGGCTGCCGGATGCTGTGCTCGCGCGAATCTCGACGCGGATTACTAATGAGATCGTCGACGTCAATCGCGTCGTCCTCGACATCACGAGCAAGCCTCCCGGCACGATCGAGTGGGAGTGACGCTCCGACTTCACACCCTGTCGAGGCAACGCCATTCCGCGCGAGCAGCGCTCGATCGAAGATGCGGAGACGATTCCTGAGATGCGCGTCAGGACGCCGGGGCAGGCGCCTGCGCGGCACCGCCTGCTGCCGCACGAGCGCTGGCTCGCTGACTACGGCGCTCGGGTGGCGGGTTCGGTCGACGCAACGGTTGGCGGGCTGGTTGTCATGACCGGGCTGGCGGTCCTGTGCCGAGGCCCGCTGAACTGTTCACCTGGTGAGCAAAGACCAGATCAGCTCAGCGCGTGTGCCGACCCGGCACCCCCGCTGGTCCCTACGTGAAGCCCCTTCCGGACGCGCGCTGCTGCAGCATTTCGTGGGCTTTGCGCGCGGTTATCAGCTGCGCGCCGAGCGCTATCGCCCGATCACGCTCGCCCATCGTGATCGGATAACGGGCCGCCTCCGGTTGCTGCTTCGGCAAAGCTTGTTTGGCGGGCCGAAACATGATGCGCGTGAGGCCGAGCCTCGCCGCGAAGGCATGAAGCTCGTGGTCAGTGTCGGCAGTGAGGAGAAACCAGGGATCGGTTGGCGCTTGCTGCCTGATCCGCATGGCGCCGCGGAATCCACCCAGGAATGCCCTGCCCTGGCCCTCCATCTTGTGGACATAGACAGTCATTGGCCGACCCCTGCCCTTCTTAGTCCGGCGCTAACCGGCAGCGCTGTCGAAGCCTGAATCTGTACTACCAAGTGGTCAGCGGCGGCCAGTTCGTATCAACCAACTCGGTCCGTGCTTCGTCCATTACCTATGAAGGCCCGCAAGGGAGGTAACACCGCCGTGAAGTCACCACTCGTCTTCAAAGCGCTTGTTTTGTTCGTCATGACGGCTACGGCGGGCTGCGGGATGGCCTCGGTCCCAGGAGTTAGCAGCGGATCTCGTCGATCAGAATTGCCAGCTTCTAGTAGTTCGGCGTTATCACGCTCAACAAGCCCTGTGGCTACGCCATCCATCAGGCCAGCGGCCTGCCGGGCACAGGACCTCGGTGCCCACCAGCCCTTGCCACCTCTGAGCGCGACATTGCCCCCACATATGCCGCCGCCAAAGGAAGGCGCAGACCCCACCGAATATCTAGTTGCATCCCTGGACGGACCAGAACGTGACGACCCCGCGCAGCCCAGCGGCCTGTGCCGTCGGCAAGACGAGCTAACGCCGGACATTCTCGAACTCTCGATCGGCGATGTAACGCTGGCTGTCCGCAACCAGGACGACGCTCCCGCAGGCCTAGGCCAAATTCATGCCGTCTACGGCTGTCACGGCCTGGTCCTGTTGGAAGACGTAACACCTCCGGCAGGCCAGTAGGCCCCGAATGGCAAAGATCCCGCCTGCCGGTGAGGGCCGCTCGGGAGGTCCTGACGACTCCAGGGTATTAGCCGCCGAGGCCCGGAACTGTGAGAGTCCGGCCGCTTTTTGGCCGGGCATATGGCAGCTGGACTTGAAGCGGGCGAGTGTAGTGACCGGCCGACTGTTCACTCTGCACCTGAGGCCCGTTGAGCAGCTTCCGCCGGCCGTCTTCACAGTTGTTGCATGGACGCATGCCGGACGGGCCGAGGTGATGCTCGGCCTGTCCGGCGTGGTGGTGCCGACGGTGGGTTAGTAGGGGTCGCCGGTGGTCTGGTAGACGCGGCCGGTGGGTGTTCGCCAGGTCATCTCTCCCGGCTCGCGCTGTTCCAGCAGCCAGCCGGGGGCTTGCTTGGCCTGATGGTGCCGTCGGCACAGCGGCGTGTGCATTACATAACAACGCACCCGTGTTGAGGCTCACGCGGTCCAGTGCACCAGACCTGGCCGGATACAGGTCAATTGACGTGGGACTCGTTGCCCTCGGGATCCAGCATGGATCCGGCGATCCGCATGCCGACGCACCTCCTTTTCAGGAAGGAAAAGTGCTGACGGCTCGTCTTGCATGCTGACCTGCCCAAGGGTGGCAAAAGTCGCGGGCACGGCTCTTCTAGAGACTGGCGAACAACACGCTCTCGCCAACGTTGTCTTGACTTGTGCGTGCCATCTCTCGAAGCGCAAACACAAGTGTTGCGGTCTACTTGTTCAAGTCAGTAGCGGCAAGCCGGGCTGTGCCGAAGTCAACGCGTTCCGGCTAGATCACGGATTGCGAAGTCATGCGTGACAAGGCATCATGTGAGGCATGGAGTACGGCGGTGAGACGACGGAGCTGCGCAGGGGCGTGCTCGGTCCCTGCGTGCTCGCGCTGCTTGCCGAGCGGCCACGCTTCGGCCTCGAGCTTGTGCGTGATCTGTCAGCTGCCGACGGGTTGCTGACCAGCGAGGGCACCGTCTATCCGTTGCTGAACCGGCTGCGGGACTCGGGCTGGGTGACCAGCAGGTGGAGGCATGAAGACGACCAGCGCCCGCGGCGCTATTACTCCATAACCAACCAGGGACGCGATCACCTGGCCTCCTTCCGCGCTGAGTGGTCGGCCTTTGCCGCAGCGGTGGACAACGTCCTTCGTGTCGACGCCGGTCAGCCTCGCAGACGACATCAGGGCCGGCAGACGGGTGGGAAGCTCCGTGAAGACAGCACTTGAGCACCCGCTGGTAGCCGACTACCTCCGCACACTGGATGGCGCCATGGCGAGCCTCGACCCAGGAGTGGCAGCCGAGCTCTCCGAGCAATTCAAAACCCACATCGTGGACGCGCTCCCACCCGACGCTTCCGACGACATGGTGGCCGAGGTGCTGGCCGCGCTCGGCCCGCCCGCGGTAGTCGCGGCCGAAGCGGGCCCGCCATGGCCGCAAAGCTACCGTCCCCGGCAGCCGCTGGGGCGCCGGGTTGCCATCCGGATCAGGCGCATCCAACTACGAACCTGGTTGATCCTCGTACCTTTCGTCCTTGCGGTTTGCCTGGCTGCCGGAACTCTCATCTTCTGGGAGGACCAGCCCAGCTTCTATAGCGGTGAATCTATGTGGTGGTACTCGATCGACAGGGCCCACGACGTCAACACTGAGGCCGCCGGCGCCACGCAGGACACCGCCCCCCTGCGACCGGGTCAGCTCCAAGGCATCGCAGTCCAGCTCGAAAACCCCTCCGACGTGACGCAGCGAATCTTGGGTACTCCTCGAATCTCGGGTACTCCGTATTTCCTGGGTTTTCTCGCCTCGGGGACGACGCCGCCGCAGATTGCCGTAGCCACTACATCGGGGCCTGACGACAACCCGTACACGGACCACTACGACATCGGTGGCTCGATCCCTCCGCATTCCTATCGCTGGGTCCGAGTGATCTGGCGGTCATGGCATTGCCTTTTCAATGTCCCGGGCGGCAGCATCGGAAGCAACCAGCTAACCCTCCGCGTCCGAGTGGGCTGGATCACGCGAACCGAGGCTATCCAGTTGCCCGCAGAGTTCGCCCTCAGCGAGACGAAGGCCAACCTGGACGCGGCCTACTGCAAGGCTCACGGTGGTCAACCGGGACCTTGATCTCTCGGCGACGACGGCCGCGACAGTGATGTGAGTTCAAAGGGGATACGGCTCGCTGGACGTCTGGTGACTGCGGCCGTGCGGTAACCGCCAGATCATGCGACCGGGTGCGGGCTGGGCGAGGTGCCAGCCGG
Source organism: uncultured Actinomycetota bacterium (assembly GCA_963730085.1). GTDB lineage: Bacteria > Actinomycetota > Actinomycetes > Streptosporangiales > Streptosporangiaceae > JAJYUU01. The sequence continues at coordinate 238,134 of CAVSQI010000003.1, forward strand.
GGGCCTGCTTAGCTTTATGGTGCCGTCTGCACAGC
>CAVSQI010000004.1:0-58235 GCA_963730085.1 uncultured Actinomycetota bacterium
TGGGCTCAGGGGATTGTCGCAACGCCTGACTTGATCGGGAGGCGTTGTGCCCACTCCACCGTTACCGCGAGAGCGGGTTCGGGCCCTGCTGGATCATCTGGCAGCGGGGCTGCCGCCATACAAGGCGGCGGTAGCCGCCGGCGTGTCGCAGGGCTTTGCTTATGCACTGCATCACACGATGGGCGGGGTGTACCGGCCGCCTGGAGTGACTTACTGTGACCGTTACCTGGATCGCGAGGAGCGGTATGAGCTGGCCCGGCTGCGTGAGTGCGGGCTGTCGATGCGGCAGATCGCGGCGCGGCTGGGCCGCAGCCCGTCGACGGTCAGCCGGGAGCTGGCCCGCAACGCCGACCCGCGGGCTGGCGGCTATCAGCCGGAGCGGGCGCACCGGCTGGCGTGGGAGCGGCAGCGGCGGCCCAAGCGCTCGAAGCTGTCGCAGCACCCGGTGTTACGCGCCCGGGTGCAGCAGATGCTGGACCGGCGGTACTCGCCGGAGCAGATCAGCGGCCGGCTGACGGTGGCCTGCTCCGGCGACCCGGCGATGCGGGTCAGCCACGAGACCATCTACCAGTCCATCTACGTCTACCCGCGCGGCGAGCTGCGCCGGGAGCTGAAGGCCTGCCTGCGGACCGGACGGGCGGTCCGCCGCCGCCGCGGCGTGCGCCAGGCCCGCGGCCAGATCGTCGGCGCGGTGCCGATCGGCCAGCGGCCCCCCGAGGTCGAGGGCAGGCTCGTGCCCGGCCACCACGAGGGCGACCTGATCATGGGGTCGACAGCCTCCAACTCCGCGGTTGGCACCATCGTCGAGCGCGTCACCGGGTACCTCACCCTGCTGCCCCTGCACGCCGGGCGCGACGCCGCCAGCGTCGCCGACGCCATCATCGAGCAGATGAGCGCGCTTCCGCCGTGGTTCGCAAAGACCCTGACCTGGGACCGCGGCCGGGAGCTTGCCCAGCACAAGCGCGTCACCGCCGCCACCGGCATCCAGGTCTACTTCGCCGACCCCTACGCACCCTGGCAGCGCGGCTCCAACGAGAACATGAACGGCCTGCTCCGCGAGTACCTGCCCAAGAGCACCGACCTCAGCGTGCACACCGCCGCCGACCTCCAGGCCATCGCCGACGAACTCAACGACCGGCCCCGCAAGCGCCTCGGCTACTACACCCCAAACGAGGCCTTCGCTAAGCTCCTCGCTGACGACCAACGCGTTGCGACGACCCCCTGAATCTGCCGGAACATTCTTAACACGCTGACCGCTCGCGCCGAACGTCAACCGTGCCGCTCGGCGTTCGCCATGATCGCGTCGTGCACGTACTGCGAGAAGCCTGGCTCGATCTCGTCGTAGCTGGCCATGTATCGCGGATCGGACACGTATAGCTCGGCGAGTCCGCGGTGCATGCCATACCTGCAGTCGTAGAACCAGCGGCCGAGGTGCCGCCGGTGCTCTTCGGCGAGATCCATCGCCGTGGTCCCCGTAGGCGGTTCGCCGGCCCGGATGGCGTCGGCGAATCCGGCGATGTTCGCGTCTGCCTCGGCCTTAATCGTGACCCAGTCTTCCTTCGTGTAGGCCGCCGATCGGCGCCGTGATTCGCGCCAGGCGTCCGTGTCGCCCCACCGCTCTTCGGCTTCGGCCGTGACCTCATCCAAGTTGTCGGTGCCGAAGAGCTCGAACTGCTCCTCCGGGGTGAGCGCCATGCCCATCTTCCTTGCCTCCATTTCCTTCTCGATCGCGCCGAGGAGCGCGATGACGCGGTCACGGCGCGCCCGCATCAGCCGATGCTGACGGCGCAGGTGGTCGTCGGTGTCGGCGTCCGGATCGGCGAGCATTCCGGCGATCTCGTCCAGGCCGAACTCGAGTTCCCGGTAGAGCAGGATCTGCTGGAGCCGCCGGAGGTCGGCTGCCGAGTACAACCGGTAACCGCCTGGGCTACGACCGCTCGGGACCAGCAGCCCGATCTCGTCGTAGTGATGCAGGGTCCGGACCGAGACGCGCGACAGCCGGGCGACCTCGCCGACGGTGTAGTCCTCCACACGGCCTACTGTGCAGCCTCACGCCGCGTCAGGGTCAAGCCGCTTGGTTGCGGCTAGTGCTCGGGAAATGATCACGCGGCCTGCCCACGGGACGATGCTTCGGGACGAGCCTTCGGGGACGAGCCTTCAGGACGCGCCTGGTCAGCTGCCGCCTTTGAGGTCGCCGATGCCGAGTGAGCCAGGTCCAGACCGCGCCCTAGCCGCTTCCTCCTGCTCGCGCACGTAGGTCTCCGGGTCCTGATCGACCGGCTTGACGCCCGCGAAGTTGCGCGCCTCGAAGGCCGCGAACGCGACGGCGAGCGAGTGCCGCTCTGCGAGGCTCACCCTGCGGCGGAAATCGGTCAGGCCCTCGCGCTCTTCCTCCGCCATGTGGTCGCCGTTGGCGCGGTTCACGTCCGCGACCGCGTCCCGCCAGGCCTGACTGCCGACCTGAAGGCCGACGACTGCGGCGATGGCGTCACGGATCTCGTTGTGATCGTGAATGGCGTCTATGGTCTCCGGCTCGGCGGTACCAACCGGCGTCGGTCCGATGGCCAGTTTGAGCAGTTCAGGGTAGAAAATCGCTTCTTCGGCGGCCGCGTGAACTTCGAGGAATACGGCCAGCCGCTGCCAGATCTCGTCGAGCGACCGGACGTCGGCCGAGTCGATCTGCTCGAGAATCGCGAAGCGGCGCCGCTGCTCGTGATGGTCGTCCAGGATCAGCTGAGTGATGTCCATGCCGTCTCCTGGCATCGCGGGCTCGTGACAGTTGCACGGTACCCGGGACGGCGCTGGGTCACGCAGGCGGTGCACCCTAAACCGCCGGCGCCGCGCAGCGAACGGCGCTCCAGCGCTGCTCCGTCCGAATCCGCAGGTCTCGGTCGATAGCCTGGCTTCATGGACGGAGAGCAGCGGTGACTAGCCGCCGGCCGCACGTCGTCGTGCTCGACTATGGCTCAGGCAACCTGCGGTCCGCGCAGCGCGCGCTCCAGCGGGCCGGGGCCGACGCCGAGATCAGCGCCGATTCCGACGCCGCACTGCGCGCGGACGGGCTCGTCGTCCCCGGCGTCGGGGCGTTCGCCGCGTGTATGGCCGGATTGCGAGAGGTCGGCGGCGATCACGTCATCGCCAAGCGGCTCGTCGGCGCCCGGCCCGTGCTCGGCATCTGCGTGGGCATGCAGATCCTGTTCGAGGCGGGGGCCGAGCACGGGGAGACAGCGACCGGGGTCGGCTGCTGGCCGGGCGTGGTCCGCAAACTCTCCGCTCCCGTCCTGCCACACATGGGCTGGAACGTGGTCGCTCCAACCTCTGAGTCTTGTCTGCTCGCGGGCATCGGGGCGGATGCGATGTTCTACTTCGTCCACTCCTACGCCGCTACGCAACCCCCGGAGCGCCCGGGCGAGCGGCCGCCCTTCATCGGCTGGACCACACACGGCGAGGATTTCGTAGCGCTGGTGGAGGACGGCCCGCTCATGGCGACCCAGTTCCACCCCGAGAAGTCGGCGGACGCTGGTGCTGCCTTGCTGGCCAACTGGCTGGAGACCCTGCGTTGACTTCGACACTTGAGCTGCTGCCCGCCGTAGACGTCGCCGGGGGCCAGGCGGTGCGGCTCGTGCAGGGCGCTGCCGGGAGCGAGACGAGCTACGGCGACCCGATCGATGCCGCGCTCGCCTGGCAGGAAGCCGGTGCGAGCTGGATTCACCTGGTCGACCTCGACGCCGCTTTCGGTCGCGGCTCGAACGCCCCCCAGCTCGCTGACCTGATCGATAGGCTCGACGTCAAGGTCGAATTGTCGGGTGGCATCCGCGACGACGCAGCGCTGAAGGCCGCGCTGGAAACCGGATGCACACGGGTCGTGATCGGCACGGCGGCCCTTGAGGACCCAGACTGGGTCGCCGAGGTCATCGCCCAGCACAGGGATCGGATCGCGGTCGGCCTCGATGTCCGCGGCACCCGCCTGTCTGCGCGAGGCTGGACCACCGACGGCGGCGAACTAGCCGACGCCCTCGACCGGCTGGAAGCCGCAGGCTGCTCCCGCTACGTCGTCACCGACATCGACAAGGATGGCATGATGCGCGGACCCAACTTGCACTTGCTGCGGCGCGTCTGCGCGCGGACGGACAAGCCTGTCGTCGCGAGCGGCGGCGTTGCGAGCCTCGCCGACCTGCACGCGATCGCGAGCCTGGTGTCGGTCGGCGTCGAGGGCGCGATCGTGGGCAAGGCGCTGTACGCAGGCGCGTTCACGCTGCCCGAGGCACTCGCGGCGGTAGCCCGGTGACCAGGGGTGCGACGACGCGCCGGGTGAGCAGCGGTGCAGTATGGGAGCCAATAGTCGGCTATAGCCGGGCGGTGGCCGCCGGCGACTTCATCTTCGTGTCGGGCTGCACGTCGATCGCCGGGGCGGAGTTCGTGCACGCAGACGACGCGTACGCACAGACCGCGCAGGCGATCGCCAACGTTGAGTCCGCGCTAGTCGCGCTCGGCGCTTCACTCGCGGATGTGGTACGGACGCGGGTGTACGTGACCGACATCGGCCGCTGGCAGGAGGTCGGCCGTGCGCACGGGGAGGCGTTCGGAGGTGTCATGCCCGCTTCGTCCATGATCGGAGTAGTCGCGCTCGTCGACCCGCGGATGCTGGTCGAGGTCGAGGCCGTGGCGTACAGGCCGGGCGCGGGCTCCGGTTCGCCCGGCGGCGCGCCGTCGGGGGATGACGTGCTATGACAGTCGCGGTCCGGGTTATAGCGTGCCTCGACGTCGATGGCGGCCGGGTAGTCAAGGGCGTCAACTTTGCCGACTTGCGCGATGCGGGTGACCCCGTGGAGCTGGCAGCCACCTACGATCGCGAGGGCGCTGACGAGCTCACGTTCCTGGACATCACCGCCTCCAGTGACAACCGCGAGACCACGTACGACGTGGTCCGGCGCACCGCTGACCAGGTGTTCATCCCGCTCACAGTCGGCGGGGGAGTGCGCAGCACCGAAGACGTCAATCGGTTGCTGCGGGCCGGTGCCGACAAAGTCGCTCTCAACACTGCAGCGGTGGCCCGGCCGGAGTTGCTCCGCGAGGCCGCGCAGCGGTTCGGCGCGCAGTGCGTCGTGTTGTCCGTGGACGCCCGCCGGTCGCCGGTCACGGCGTCTGGCTTCGAGGTTACGACGCACGGCGGACGCCGCGGTGCCGGCATCGACGCGATCGGCTGGGCCGCGCTCGCCGCCGAGTTCGGCGCCGGAGAGATCCTGCTGAACTCCGTAGACGCCGACGGCACCAAGGCCGGGTTCGACCTCGAGCTGATAGCGGCAGTCCGCCAAGCTGTCTCCGTTCCCGTGATTGCGAGTGGTGGCGCCGGGGCAGCCAGTCATTTCGCGCCCGCCGTCGAGGCAGGGGCCGATGCCGTGCTCGCGGCCAGCCTGTTCCACTTCGGCGAGCTGAGCATCGGGGCCGTGAAGCGCGAACTGGCCGCCGCCGGGCATCTTGTCCGCCCGGTCACGGCGATGGAGGTTCGGAATGCGAATTGACGCCGCAGCGTCCGGGCTCGACCCCAAGATCGCCGCGCGGCTGAAGCGGAACGACGATGGCCTGATCGCCGCCATCGCGCAGCAGCACGACACGGGCGAGGTGCTGATGCTCGGCTGGATGGACGACGAGGCCCTGCACCGGACCCTCACAACCGGACGGTGCACGTACTGGTCGCGGAGCCGGCAGGAGTACTGGGTCAAGGGCGAGACATCCGGGCACCTGCAGCGAGTTGTCTCGGTCGCGCTCGACTGCGACGGCGACACAGTGCTAGTCCGGGTCGACCAGACCGATGGAGCGTGCCACACCGGCGACCGGACGTGCTTCGACGCCGACGTGCTGCTGAGCTAGCTAGTGGGAGGGCGCGATCCCGGCCAGGCGGCACTGCGGGCGGGTCAGCGCGGACAATCGGTCTGTCCCGGCGTACGCGCGCTGGCAGGTTGCCCTGGCCGACTGACCGCACTGATGGAGCAGGCCGCCGCCCGTGCTGCTGGGCACGGTCACTGTGATGCAGCCATTCCTTGGAACCGCCGTAGCTGCCGGGGCGGATCGCGGCCCAGACGGCGACGGCCGCCAGGACTAGCAGCACGGCGGCCACCACGGCGACGATACGGCGCTTGTCCCGCCTGGTGACCGGCTCGGCTGATGGCGTGCTGGCGAACGGCATCAGCCGAAGTATAGGGATCAGTCGAGGTAGAAGCCTCGGACTGCAGGTGGCGCCGAGCAGGCTCGGCAGGCCGGCGTCGTGCTGGCTGGACGGCAGCTGGCGGCCGATGCCGGATAATGCCTGCCATGGCTGAGCTAACCGGACGGACGTTCCTGATCACCGGCGCGAACACCGGGATCGGGCTGGCGACTGCACGTGCGCTGGCCGCGCGCGGCGGTCGCATCCACGTCGCCTGCAGGTCCCCGGAGAAGGGTCACGCGGCGGTCGCCGCGATCAGGGAAACCACGGGCAGCGACCAGGTCGCCTTCCTGCAGCTCGATCTCGCCGACCTGGGCTCTGTCCGGGCGGCCGCGCAAACATTCCTGGCGCTCGGCGAGCCGCTGCACGTACTGATCAACAACGCCGGCGTCGCTGGCCGGCGCGGCTTGACCAAGGACGGCTTCGAGCTGATCTTCGGCGTCAATCACCTAGGTCATTTCGCGTTCACTGCCGCCCTGCTGGAAAACCTGACGTCGAACCAGGCCAGGATCGTCAACGTCGCCAGCGATGCCCACCTCCAAGCCTCCGGCATCGACTTCGACAGGCTGCGTCGTCCGGCTCGCACGATCGCGGCGACGCACGAGTATGCGGTGTCGAAGCTGTGCAATGTCGTCTTCACGCAGGAGCTTGCGCGTCGGCTCGCGGGTACCGGGGTTACTGCCTACGCGCTGCACCCTGGCGTCGTGGCGTCCGATATCTGGCGCCGGGTGCCGTGGCCCGTCCGGCCGCTGATCACCAGGCGCATGCTGAGCGTTGACGAGGGTGCAAAGACGTCGCTGTACTGCGCAACAGCGCCCGAGCTGGCAGACGTCAGCGGCCGCTACTACGAGAAGTGCGCGGAGCGGGACCCGAGCCCGGTCGCGACGCCTGAGCTCGGCGAGCGCCTCTGGGAGCACAGCGAGGAATGGGTCCGGGCCTGATGACACAGAAAGGGAAAGGTTGACCGCCATGCTCGATCACGTGGGGATGCAGTGCGCGGACATGGAAGCGAGTGCGGCCTTCTACGACGCTGTGCTCGCGCCGCTCGGCGTCGGGCGGCTCATGGACTTCGGTGAAGCCATCGGCTACGGCAAGCCAGGGACGGCAATGTTCTGGATCAGCCAGCAGACCACGGGCGAGGGCTTCCGCGAGTCGCATATCGCGTTCGCGGCCGCGGACCGAGCGGCCGTGCACGCGTTCTTCGACGCCGCTGGGCGCGCCGGGGCGGAGGTCTTGCACATGCCGCGCGTGTGGCCGGAGTACCACGAACACTATTTCTCCGCATTTGTCCGCGATCCAGACGGCAACAACGTGGAAGCGGTCAGTCATAGCCCCGAATGATCAGCTCGCTGCCACGCTGATTGGGCGCCAGGTTGGATCTGCTGCCCCTCTTAGGGCACCAGATCCACTCTCGCGCCCCATGGACCGCGCCGCACGGGGTCGTGGGTCGCGGGACTGCGCCGCGCGAGACCGCTGCACGCCGTGGGCGTCACGCCATCTTGAAGGACTCGTGGACCACCGGCTGGGCCTGCAACGGAACTACCGGTGACCCGGCGAAGCGGCCATGGATGCCGCTGATCCACTGCTTGCAGCGCCGCTCGAGTTTGTTGTCGTCGGTCTGCAGTCGCCCGCGAGTGACGATGGCGCCGAGGTCGGCGCCCTTGTACCGGAAGTCGCCAGGCGCAAGGATCCGCAGGTAGAAGGCCTCGGACTCATCCATGATGCCGTGCCAGTCGTAGGCGTGGCGTCGGAAGTCGGCGCTGCCATCCGGGGCGATCTTGTATACGCCGGTCCGCGGTGCGGCGGTAAGCAGGTCGACGCCCTCGGCCGTCTCCTTCATGATCAGCTGGCTCCAGACGTCCACGGCGGCTTCGTGGGACCAGCGCTCGTTGATCTCGTCGATGTCGACTTCGTAGTCGAGATCGAGGTACTCGAGCAGATGGAACAGGAACAGTGGCATGTCTGCGTACGCGCCGGCCGTGACGTTCGTCATCGGGCTGATCCCGCTGATCCGGGGGTTCAGCTCACCCAGGTAGATATCGCCCGAGCCGGTGTCGACGAGGTAGTCGACCTCGAAGAAGCCCACGTAACCCTCGCCCGCCAGCTGGTCACCCAGCCGGCGGGTCAGCTCCCTGGCCCGCTGCTTCTGCGAATCGGTGAGCGTAGCCGGGTAGTCGTTGCCTGCCCAGCCGCCTCGGTACGGGGTTAGCTCGGGATGGCCGGTGATGTCGTTCATCAGCGGCCCGACCAGCGTGCCATGCCGGGTCAGCACCGCCTCGACCGCAATGGCGCGATGGTCGATGCGCCGCATGACCTTCAGCTCTTCGGTGGCCAGCGGCTCCTTAGCCGCGGCCGCCGCCCAGCTGTCCGCGCTGGCGATGAAGAACGTCGTCTTGCCCGAGTCGCCGTACGGCATCTGGACAACAAGATCGGTGCCGAGACTGGCCGTGTTCGCCAGCGCGATCAGCTCGGCGTAGCTGCCAGCGTGGCCGAGGACATTGGGGACACTTGGTACGCCTGCCGCGTTCCCCAGCTGCGTCGTGACGATCTTGGAATCTAGCCGGTGCCGGAGCGCGGCGGGCGGGTGCGCGACCCGCAGGCCGAGCTCCGCTGCCAGTGCCTCCGTTAGCTCATCAAACATCACGAACGTGACCAGGCCGCCCGGCCCGTTCGAGCGCACCAGGCTGCGCACCTCGGAGTGGCGCAGCAGGTAGTTGCAGATGTCCTCGATCGAGTCGAACTCGGGCGCGCGCCGGTCGGCCGGCACGAAGACGTTCGGGTGCTCGCCCTCGAACGAGTCGTAGTGACAGACGTACCGGAAGTTGCGGACCCATCGGTTGATCCCGAGGAGATTGAACGCTGTCGGGGACACAAAGTAAATCGGTTGCTGATTGGTGCGGAAATACTCGCGCAGCGCGGAGACTCCCCGGAGCCTGGATGGCGTCGTCACAGGTGCCTCCTTCGCCGTGCCGGATGTAAAGGGGCTACCCACAACGGCAGGGCGCAAAGCACCAGGTACTAGATCTGTCCTCGCAAAGCCGCAACAGGCGCGGCGTTACAGACGTTGCCCGGCTGATTGCCGGTAATGGTGCAGATCGCCGCCGTGAAAAGGTTAGCTGAGCCGTCGGCTCCCTTCGCCACCGGCGATGACGGGTTGTGCAGGTCCGCAGCTATCTGGCTCCAGGTCAGCCCTTGGAGAACTTGCGGGTTGTACGTGACGGAGGCGTGGATGCGATTGCCGATATCGATGAATGGATACGTGTCGCCGGGCGGCTGGTACTTCGCCCACAACGCTTGCTGGGCAGCGGTCGGCGACTGAAGGAGGTTGTGGTTCACGTCCTGGTTCTCCACCGGCGTGAAGACGAGGTACTTGCTTGTGTACGTCGAGCGGTAGAACGTCAGCGTCGCGGTGTTCGGGTACACGTCAGAAGACGATGAATGGATGCCCTTCAGCGGGGCGAACGTACCGAACCGACTGAGCGCCACAGCCAATGCCCACCGTTCGGCGGCGCAGTAGGGACACCATTCAGCGCCTATGTACAGCATCTCGGGCTTCCCGCCCGAGGTAAGCGCCGGGCCGGTCACCTTCGTGAAGTACGTCGTGCTGGAACTGCCGACACCGACCTGCGCGAGGACGCTGGCTGGCACCGAGAGATTCGACTGAACGCTGGCCGGCAGGGCTCCAGATGTGCCGCCGGCCTGATTCGACTTGTGCTGCTTGGCCACGACGGCGCCGATGATGATGCCGATCACCGCCAGCAGCGCAATGGTGATGCCGCCGATGGCCAGCATCCGGCGCCGCTTCTCCGCTGCCCGCTGCTCGGCCTGCTGCGCGGCGATACGCGCTCGGGCGGACTGCTGCCTTGTGCGTTGCGCCTTGCTCATGACGTGGGTCGAACCCCTCGATTTGTGCGAGCGTCGCTGGTCGGCGCGAGCCGCGCGGGCAAGCTAACGCTCGCGGCTCGACCAGCGGAGAGCGACACCTCGCGCTGCGCTCTATGCCCCAATCATGTCACGGCCAGCAGGCCCGGCAGACTTAGCCCCTGCCGGTCCGAGTCCGGCTGCTGGGCGATAGAGAGGTATAAAACACGATCAGCGCAAAGATGAGGAACGTTGCCACGTGCACACTGGTGCACCACAGGCAGATGGCGCCGATCTGGATGAGCTCGGCGAACACCAGGTACAGCACAAATCCCATGCCAGCCACGATTGCGCCGAGCCGGGTATACCGAAGGATCTTGGCCACCTGGTCTGACCCGGTCTGCTGCAGTCGCCAGAGCCAGGGCGAGTTCAGCGCCGCCATGAAGACGTAGTACGCCAGGCCGATGACGGCTACCGGGATGATGCCGAAGACCATCGACTGCGAACTGGTCGTGACCTCCGCGCAGTTCACCAGGCCCTTGTCCGAGCACGCCAGTGTCACGTGCGTGTCAAAGTGCGCGATCGTGAGATAGACCGAGGCGCCCAGCGCGTAGAGCGAGAGGACGAAGGTAACCAGCGGCACCGGCCCGATAGTGCGGAACGGAGCGATAACCCGGCCGACAGGCCCGGACGGTGGGGGAGCTGCGGGTGGGGCGACCGATCGTCCCTTCGCGGCCCCGTTGCCGGTCGGCCGGGACTTGGGTAGTGCGGTCCCGTTCCCGGATGCTTTGCCTGCGGCGCCGGACGTCCGCTGCCTGGTAGCGCTCGCACCGGACCGGCTGCCGCCGGGAGCCTGGCGGGTCGCGCCCGAACTCGGACGTCCGCCGCTTCTCGCCGGCTTCTTCGCGGCGGCCATTACAGCGACCCTGCCCCGGCCACGGCGCCCGCCGAGCTGCACACCGCGGCGGGAGCGTTGTTGGTGATCTTGCAGATCGCGGCCGTTATGGAGTTCGCGGCGCCATCGACAGCCTGGGCGACCGCGCTATTGGGGTTCCGAATGTCGGCTGCGACCTGCGTCCACGAGAGGTGCGCGAGACTGGTTGGCAGGTACTGGGACCCGCTGAGCACGTACTGGTTGCCGATGTCAAGGAATGGGTAACTGCCGGCGTACTGGGCCTGCACATATGGCGGGGCATCGTACTTGGACATGAGGGTCGTCTGGTCCGAAGTCGGCTTCTCTAGGGCTGCATAGCCTTGCCCCACTTTTTTGGCGCTGTACATCTCGACGGGCGTGAAGTCGATGTACTTGCTGGTATAGCTCGACTTGTAGAACGACAGCGTCGGGGTGTTCGGATAGACGTCTGACGACGAAGAGTGGGTCAGGCCAAGATTCGAGAAGGTTCCGAACCGGCTCAGCGCCACCACCATGGCCCAGCGCTCAGCCCCGCAGTAGGGGCAGTACAGCGCTCCCATGTACAGAAACTGCGGCTTGCCGCCAGAAGTCAGGATTGCTGGCTTACCCTGAGTCGCGCTCAGCGGGGTGACATTGCCCTTGCCGACCGCATTTAGCGTGGCCCCTGGCACGGTCGTGATCTGCCGGGTGACGAGGCTTACCTCAGCGGCTGTCGCCTTCTGATTTGAGGCGGCCGAAGCCGAGTTAGAGCTCGCGCTCTTCCAGACGATCAGGCCGATCACGATCGCGATAACGCCCAGGACGCTGCCGCTCGCGAGGTACATGCGCCGGCGGGCCTCGGCGCGCCGCGCGGCGGCCTGCTGCGCGGCGATTCGCTGCCTGGCGTTCGTCTGCCGGATGCGCTCAGCCTTGCTCATGCTGCCTCGCCTTGCTTGTGGGGGTTAGTTCGAGCAGGTCCCGCTCTCGGTGGCCAGCCTCTTGCGAGTGACGTACCGCAGACAATGCTATGGCGGCTCGGCCGGTGCGACCGCATCTGTTATAGAAGCGGAAGCTGCTGAAGACTAACTGAAGGCTTGCTCTGGCCCGCCTGAGCGCCGAGCCTGGCTGGGAGATGGCCCCCACGGGTGGCTGGAAGGCCCCCACGGGTGGCCGGACGGTCCCCACGGGTGGCTGGAAGGCCGGCGCGCGCCGCGCCTGATGTCCACGTTTCTTGCAGTGCGCAACTTATGCTGGCTATCGTCTCTGGAATGGACGCTCTCCGAAATCGTCGCGGCGCTCGAGTGGCCGCTCTCCTCGCGCTTCCTTGCCTCGCGCTGGCTGCGGCCGGTTGCGGCTCCTCCGGCAGTAACGCCGGCTCCAGCAGTTCGTCGAGCACACCGGCCAAGGTGTCCGGCACGGTGAACGTGGCGTACGCCGCTTCGCTCCAGTACCTGAATGAGAAGGTCGTCGGCCCGGCCTTTACCAAGGCCGAGGGGTACCAGTACTCCGGGCAGGGCGCGGCATCGGGCACCCTGGAGTCCGAGATCGCTAGCGGTGAGATCCACCCGAACGTCTTCGAGAGTGTCGGCGGGGACAACGTCACGCCGCTGTTCCCCAAGTTCACGAAGTGGTACGTCCAGTACGCGGGCACGTCGATGGTGGTTGCCTATAACCCGCAGAGCAAGTACGCCAGCCAGTTCAAGGCGTTCGCTGACGGCAGCAAGCCGCTAAAGGACCTCTTCACGCTCATGGAGACGCCGGGATTCAAGCTCGGCCGCACCGATCCTGCGAGTGATCCGCAGGGTCGCGACTTCGTTTACATGCTCGAGCTGGCGCAGTCCTACTATCACCTGCCCTCGGATACCGTGACGAAGATCCTCGGTGGTTCCACCGGGTCCTCAACGTCCTCGCAGATCTACGCCGAATCGGCGCTGGACTCGACGCTCCAGTCGGGCCAGCTCGACGCCTCCAGCGCGTTCGTTACGCAGGCGATCGAACTGCACCTGGACTACATCCCGCTGCCGACCGCGATCAACCTGGGTGATGCCTCCCTGGCGGCGCAGTACCACAACGCGTCGGTGACGATCACTCCGGCTGGCGGCGCGGCTACCACCAAGCACGGCTCGCCTCAGGTGATCGACATCACGATCATCGGCAAGCCGACGCCGGCCGCGCTCGCGTTCGTCAAGTACACGCTCTCCCAGGCAGGCCTCGCCCTTTACAAGACTGGCGGGTTCACGATCTTGACCCCGACGGCAACCGGAACGATGTCATGGGTGCCAGCGGCCATCAGTAGTGAGCTGGGCGGCTAGCCCCGCCGCGGCCGGGCCTGCCCGGGGGGCGGAGGAACCACCTGGACGGCCCGGCCGGCCCAGTCTTGGCGTCGCGTTCCCGGACCGGGTTCGGTCCGTTTCTGGCGTCGTGTCGCTGGTCGGCGCCGTGGTCATCTGGGTCGCGCTCCTCGGGCCGGTCATTACGCTGCTCATCCACTTGTCGTGGAGCGCGGTCGTCAAGTCACTGAGCTACCCAGGCGCACTCGATCCGCTGATCGCTTCCCTAGAGGCCGGTGGCGTCACGCTGGCTGTGCTGTTCGTCATCTGCACACCCCTGGCGTACATGATGGCCCGCGGCACGCTGCCGTTCCCGCGCATCTGGGAGGCCGGCGTGCTGTGCAGCCTCCTGCTGCCGCCGCTGGTCATCGGCCTGCTGCTGGTCTTCATGGTCGGCCCGTATACCCCGATCGGCCACATACTCGGCCACTTCAACCTGACCGCGACCAACACCTTCCTTGCCCTCGTGGTCGCGGAGGTCTATGAGTCGGCGCCGTACTACGTAGTCGGGGCCCAGGCGGCGTTCGGCGCCGTCAACCCGAGGCTGGAGCAGCAGGCGGCGTCGCTGGGGGACCGGCCACGGCGGGTGTTCCGGCGCGTGACGCTGCCACTGTCGGCGCCCGGCCTGGCCATGGCGCTGTCGGTGGCCTGGGCAAGGGCGATGGGAGCCTTCGGCGCCGTCATTATCATTGCGTACCACCCGTTCGGGCTCCCCTTGCAGATCTTCACCACGCTTCAGGAAACCGGGCTGCCGTCCGCTCTGCCGTACGCGCTGGTCCTGCTCGTGGTCGCCCTGCCGCTGCCGCTGGCGGCTTATATCTGGAGCGCGCGTGCTCAAGGCCGACGTCGAGGTTGAGCGGCGGGAATTCACCGTGCGCGCCGCGATCGAGGTGGCGCAGGGGGAGCGCCTCGCGCTTTTCGGGCCGTCCGGCGCTGGCAAGACGACGCTCCTCGAGTCGATCGCCGGGTTGGTCCGGCCGACATCCGGAACAGTCGAGCTCGCCGGGCGGACACTCACCCGGACCAGCAAGCCGCGCGTCGCCGTGCCGCCGTGGCAGCGCGGAGTAGGTCTGCTGCGGCAGGACCCAGGTCTGTTCCCGCATCTGTCGGTTGCGGGCAATCTCGGCTATGCCAGGACGGCCGCCGCGCACCGGAGCGAGCTGATATCGGTCGCCGACGCGCTCGGCATCGGCGAGTTGCTGGCGGCGATGCCGGCCCGGCTGTCGGGCGGACAGCAGCACCGCGTTGCCCTCGGTCGGCTGCTGCTCGCCCACTGCGACGCGCTGCTGCTGGACGAGCCCTACTCCGGGCTCGACGCGACCGCGCGGCGGACCCTGACCGCGCTGGTGGTGCGGCTGGTGACCGAGAGAAGCGTGCCAGCGGTGCTCGTGGCGCACGAGCTCGCCGATGCTCAGGCGTTCGCTACCCGGATGGCGGTCATCGACCGCGGTGTAGTCCTTCAGGTCGGTGATCCAGCAGAGATCGTGCTGCGCCCAGCCTCGACGCGCGTGGCCGAGCTCGTCGGCTACCTCGGGTTCGCGGCGGTCACCGGCCAGGAAGAGGCGAGGCCAGGTCTGGTAGCCGGAATCCACCCCGATCGCGTCGTGGCCGGCGCAGCACCCGACGACGGCCTGGTGCTCGTCGGCACCATCGCCGCGGTTCGACCATCGGGCGCTGGCTGGGAGACTGACCTTCAGCTGCCCGGCTCGGTCGTCACCTGCCGTCTCACCGCGCGGCCGGGACCGATCGGCAGCCAGTTTGCGGTGACGGCCCTCAACCCGCCGCTGTTCGGTTCGGATGGCGCGGCAGTGAAGTCCGGGGCTGGGATTCGCACGGAGGGCGGGCACGATGACGCAGCAGCGAAGGCCGGATAGGCCCGACAGCACGCCGCGCCCGACCGGGGGCGCCGCGTCGCCCGGCCGCACCGGTCAAGCGGACGAAGCCGACCTGCACCCTGGTGGGACGCGGCCGGGCAACCGGCTGCGGCTGGCCCGGCAAGCCCGGGGGTTTTCCCAGCAGCAGCTCGCGGGGATGGCGGCGGTCTCCAGGCAGGCCGTATCCGCGGTCGAATCCGGACTGTCCGATCCCTCGCTGCGAGTCGCGCTCGCGCTCAGTCGCGCGCTTGGCCTGACCGTCGAAGAGCTCTTCGGGCCCTCGATCCCCGAACCGGTCGTGCCCGTCAGGCCGCTCGCACCGCTCGGTCCCGCCGGCGCCCGGCTTTCGCTGGCGCCGGTGGGCGACGCGCTGGTGGCGCTGCCGCTTGTCGGCGCCACCGTGACGAGGGCTGGGTTCGCCCCGGCCGGCGGCCGCGCCACCGACGACGCCCATGTCGTGCCGCTGGGTCCGCCGCGGCCAACGCTCGTGGTCGCCGGCTGCGATCCAGCGCTGCCGCTGCTGGAACTGCCGCTGAGCCTGCTCGATCCGCCGGTCTCCTTTGCGTGGTGGCCGTGTCCCAGTCAGGAGGCGCTGAGCCTCGCCAGCCGAGGTCTAGTCCACGTCGCCGGGGCTCATCTGCGCGGCCGGTCAGGCGGCTACAACACCGAGCCGGCCAGCGACTCGCTGCGGGGCGGCGGTGAGGTCGTCGGATTTTGCTCGTGGCGAGAGGGCCTGGTGCTGCGGCCAGACCTCGCCGGCCGCGTCACTGGCGTGGCCGACGTCGCGCAAGCCGGGATCCGCCTGGTGAACCGAGAGCCAGGCGCGGAAGCCCGCCGAGTCCTGGACCGGGAGCTGACTAACCACGGCATCGGCGCCGACCAGGTCGCCGGCTACGAGACCCAGGCGACCGGTCACCTCGAGGTAGCGGCCGCTATCGCGGCCGGCCTCGCCGACGTTGGCATCGCGAGCGAACCCGCGGCGCTGGCTTACGGACTGGCATTCGTGCCCCTGGCGGCCGAGCGCTTTGACCTCGTCATCCCCACTGCTCAGGCTGGATCACGCGAGGTCCAGGCCCTGCTCAGGGCCCTGACGTCGCCCTGGCTGCTCGATCAGCTCGCCAGTCTGCCCGGTTACGCGGTGAGTCAGTGCGGAGAGCGAGTGGCGACGCTGCGGTCAGCCTGACCTTCGCTCCCGCCGCCAGCGGCGAATGTGCGGGTCCGCGCGGGCGGCGGCAATAGGCTGCCTCGTGTGTACTACGGCGACGCCACGGACGTTGAGGAACTCGGCTGGGACCGCGTTGTCTCGGGCGCCTGGGAGACGATCTTCGTCGATTACCGCGGGACGGCCGGGATCAGGTCGATCGGCCGCCGCTGGAGTGACCTGCTCCAGGTCGGCATCGGCTGCTCCGAGCAGGTCGCGGACGAGCTCGTCCGGCGGCAGGTAGTCATCCGTCAGGACCGGGACCTGATGTCGATCAGAGATCCGGGGCGGCTGCTCGCAGCCATGGACGAGGTTCTCGCGGACATGGGTCCAGACCTCGCCGAACTCGATGATCTCCGGCCCGCCGAGCGCGCCGATCTGATCGCGGCCCACCGTGATCTGCGCGAGTTTCTTCGCGACGGCTTCCTCGACTCCGCCGATGCGCGTGAGGTTGGCACCCAGGACTAGCCGGCCTTGTGCGCGAGCAACAGGGTCGTGATGTACGGCACGGTCATCTGGCCGTCCGGGAACCGGCTCGCGATGATGGCCGCAACCTCGTCGAGTACCGATTGCCTGGCCGTTGGCGCCAGCTCGATGAAATAGGACTTGCTGCGGTCGTCGGTGATCCAGTCCGCGGCCGACACTTGCCGCGTCCACTGCACGACCACGGAGCCGGCCGACTCGACCACTCCCTGCGCCCGCACGAGCTCGTCGGTCCAGTCCGGGCCGAGATACCCGGGGCGCATCCGCTGCCACATGTAGCCAGGGCACGACGTCGTCACGAGCTGCTGGTATTCCTCGAACCACCGCTCGCCGTCGGCCTTCGCCCGGTTCCACCAGGCGGCCCACAACCCGCCCGGCTTGAGCACCCTGGCTACCTCGGCGGCGGCGGCACGGTGGTCAAACCAGTGCCACGACTGCGCGAACGTGACGACATCAGCCGACGCCGACCGGATCGGCATCTGGTTACCGTCGGCGAGCACGCACGCTGACTCGGGGCTGCGGACTAGCGCCCGGCGCAGCATCTGCTCGCCGATATCGAGCGAGATGACCGTCGCGCCGCGCTCGGCGAGCTGGCGGCTTGCGATACCGGTGCCGGCCCCCCAGTCGAGGACGAGCTTGCCCGTCAGCGGCCCGGCGCGCATCGCCAGCTCGTCGAACAGCGCCGCCGGATACGACGGCCGAGCAGTGTCGTACGCGGCGGCGGCTGAGTCGAAGACCGAGCGCGCCGTGGGCTGAGCCGGGGGCATGAGGACCATCCTGGCCGGCCTTCAGGCTCAGCCGCACGGCGCCTTGCCAGCGGGCGCTGGCTCCCTACCCGGAGTGCCCGAAGATGGGAACGATCAGCGCCCTGGCGATCGTGGCGAACGTCAGGTTGAAGCCGGCGACGGCCGGTGAGACGTCGGAATCGACGCCGAGGTGCTCGGTGCTGAGCGCGTGGACGGCAAATGCGTACCGATGCAGTTCGCCAGGTGGTGGCGCCGCGCCGCCGAAGTCCTTGGTGCCATAGTCGTTGCGCACCGAGAACGCCCCAGTCGGCAGCCCTGAGCCGTCGCTGCCGCCTGCGCCGGTGGGCAGCTCGGTCACGGACGCTGGTATGTCCAGCACCAGCCAGTGCCAGAAACCGGAGCCCGTGGGTGCGTCGGGGTCGTAGCACGTGACCGCGAAGCCCTTGGTCTCCGCGGGAAAGCCATGCCAGCGAAGCGACGGGGAGATGTTCTCGCCGCTCATGCCGAAGCTGTTGTAGACCTGCGCCTGCGACATCTGCTCGCCATCGGCGACGTCGTCGCTTTCGACCGTGAAGCTCGGTACGTGCGGCAGGAAGTCATACGGGAGCGGGGCTCGATCTGTCATCTGTCCTCCTGTCAGAGCCGGCCACCCTGGCCGCTGCCAACGCTACTGAAACGCCGCCGGGCCACGGGCTGGCATCACCCGAAACGGGGCGCGCTCCCCGGTACTCCCATCGCGACGGGGCGGAAACTGACATAATTCGGGCTGACTTGCCGCCAATAGCCGCTACGGTTTGCGTAAAACGTGCGCAGCCAGCCAACTGTCGGCGGGACTTCTGCTATCTCCCGGACTCGGGAGATAAGCTTCGCCGAGCCGGGAACGGGGCCGAACTGGTACGCGGTCGCTCTGAGGCCGCGCCCACGGGGTCCGCCCGTGCCATCCTCACAGCGTCTGTGACGATAGGTGCGGTCGGGACTGCGGTGAATCGCGAGTACCCGACCTGCGCGCCGGCATGATCCGACTGGCCGAGGCGGGAAGGCAAGGGTTGTGAAGATCGAGCGCAGGCCCGCCGCTTGGGCAAGGCTTGCGCTGCTCGGCGCCGTGCTGCTTGCTGCGGTGTTCATCCCCGCACGTGCGACCAGCCAGCAGGCCCCCCACTGTGTTGGCCTGCACTGCACCGCGGCTGGCTCGGTGCTGTGGACCTCGGCGCTGCCGGGCTCGTGGATCGCGCAGTCAGGCGTCTTGGGCACCGTCACCGAGCCGGATGCCGCCTACGCAGCCGACGGTGGCGGCGTCGCGGTCGTCGGATCGGGTACGGAGGTCTCCGGCTTTGCGGCCAGTACCGGCAAGGCAATGTGGCACGTCTCGCTCGGGGGACTCCAGCCTGGATCGGTCATCGTCAGCGTGCGCGCGTTCAGCGGCGTCATCGCCGTCGGCGTTCAGCCGACCGCCGGTCAGGGCGGGTCGGCGCGGGACGAGGTCATCCTCGCGGCTGCGTCAGGACGCCAGATCCGGACCTACCAGGCCGCGCCTTACGGTGGGGCCGTGCGGGCCGACGCAGCGACCACGGTGGTCGTCGGAAACTCCGCGGTCACCGCCTACGCCAATGCCACCGGCCGAGTGCGGTGGCAGCGGGCCCTCGGCGCCGACGGTGCGACGTGGCGGACTTCCGGCCAGTACATCTACGTCACAGATCCCACCGGTGGCACGGGCGTGACGGCGGTGCGCCAGATCAGCCTCATGACAGGTTCAGAGCGGATCGTGCGGGCCAAGTCCGGCGCCTTCGCCGGCGCGCTGACAGAGGTCGTTGATTCTCCGTTGGTGACCGGCCCGGCGGCGACGGTTCTGTTGTTTTCGGGCGCTAGCGGCGTCTCCGCCTACGGCCTGGACGGCAGGCTGCGCTGGCCGAAGATCGCGGGCGTGGTGGAGCTGGCTGACGTCCCTCAAGGCGTCGTGTACGTGGCGGAGGGCGCCAAGCTAGCTGGCATCGACGCACTCTCCGGAGCGGCGGTCGGCAGCGTCGCAATCTCGGTTGCCGCCAGCCTCTACTGGATCAGCGACGGGGTCGCGCTTGGGCTCGACGAGAACGGACTCGGCGAAGCCTGGGGATACAGCCTGACCGCGCGGCGGGTGGCGTGGACCTCGGTCGCGCTGCCGTGGCCGCACTTCTTCGCCGACATATACGGGCTCGGGGGTAGCGCCAGCGGAGGTAGTGACGTAGCGCTGCTCGCTGCGTGCGCGCTGACCGGGACGGCAACCGCGGCCGCAAGTGCGCCGCCTTGCAAGCGGCCAGAGCTAGCGGCTGTGTTGATCAGGTCGAGGTAGGCCGAGCCTCATTTCCCGGGCACCAGTCCTGGCAGGACGGGGGTTCGGCATAGGTCGGTGGTCTTGCCGACGGTCTTGGTCGCGGCTACGGACTTCACCGGCGTGCACGCGCCGGAACTGGA
This sequence comes from uncultured Actinomycetota bacterium, assembly GCA_963730085.1. Taxonomy (GTDB): domain Bacteria; phylum Actinomycetota; class Actinomycetes; order Streptosporangiales; family Streptosporangiaceae; genus JAJYUU01. The sequence continues at coordinate 20,041 of CAVSQI010000004.1, forward strand.
TCGGACAGCGAAGACGATCGAGGCGACGGCCAGCGCGAGGGCGAGCGGGAAGAGCAGCACCGCACGCTGCCGAGGCACGAGCCGGAAATGGAGTCTCGCACCGATCGCCATAGGTATCCGCCCCAGCCAGGCCAGCACCAGAAGCGCTCTATGTCGCAATTGCTCCGCCCGGGGCATCTCCTCGTCCCTGGTCAGCCGAGCAAAGATCGCGTACAAGGCGGCAAGCTTCGGATCTGACCCCCGCAGCGCACTTTCGGTGCGGTCAAGCACCCTGCGTTGCCGTACAGGCAGGCCCATAGAATCCTCCGATCCGGACCCTCGAGATTTCCCCTGGCACAACGTAACAGGCCGGTTGTAATCAACTCGTGACCGGGTTGATGTGCCGGAGTGACATCTGTCATGCCCAGGTTCAGAAGCCGCACGCGGAGACGCTCGGGATGATCGCACTGCTCGGCAGCCTGCTGCTAGCAGCGGTATTCGGCGCGGGACGGGCCACAACTGTGAGGATCGGCATGCAGGATGGGCAGCCATGGATTCCGGGCGGCTTTGTCACCGCTGCGCTCTGGGTACTCGCGCTCGCGGCCCATCTCGGCTACGACTACGTCGTCCGTGTTCGGGTTGGGAACGAAGCCGACGGCGGCCTGCCGATGGCCTTAGTGCCGTCGGCCCCGTTCCTGCTCATGTGAGGTTGTTAGACAGCGCCGGCCGCGTTCCGAGACCTTCGGCGTCCTAGCGGGTGACGCCGACCGGGCCTTGGAGGTCACCATCCGTAGCGGCCGCCAGCGTGGGCGTATACCGGTGCCGGGATCAGGCTCAGGGTGGGCCTGCGACTGGGAACGGCTGTGGTCTCGCGGCTGACCATCTCGAGCCAGCGGACATGCGCGCTGAGAAGCGCGTCCATTGTCGGCACTGCGTCGCTCGAGGCCGGTCTGCTGACGCGGTCGGCTCTGGTCAGGGCTAAGCCGGCCCGGCGCAGTACTCGAGTCATCATTGGCGGCGCTGCGTGCCGCGGCCGGTAGGGACCCGGCTGGCAATCGCCAGCATCGCCGTACAAGTTGGGCAATCGTCTTCGTCTCGCCACATTTCCCCCAGTGAGAAACGTTAGCCCTTTCTGCGTATGCCTATGCTGCCCGCACCTGTTCGGTCAGGCACGCAGCGTCGAACCTCCTGATCGCCATCAGCCGACTGGTGGCCCCTCGTCGTCATCAAGCTGGCAGGACATACTCCACGTGCCTACACGATCACTCATTGTTCAGGAGCATGTTGCAGGGCGCAAGTGCGTATGGCAAAGAAAAGAAGCATTTTTCTGCCGCAGTGCCGACATGAGGGAATGACGCCCCGTAGGTCACTGATGGCCCGATGGCGAGCGTGCGCGGACCCGACGCTCCCCGCCAGTGAGCACCGGACGGCGTGCCTGACAGCACTGTGTCCGGCCGCAACACCTCGCTGAGCGCCGACTGGAAAAACTGGCTTGACAAATAAATCTGTCGGTACGAAGATGAAGTCATGCACGACGTCACCGTCATCGACGACCCGGCCGCCGCCGAGGCCTCGCTGGATCCGATCCGGGCCCGCCTGCTCGCGGAGCTGGCCCAGCCAGGATCGGCCAGCACCCTCGGCGACGCGGGTCGGGCTCACTCGCCAGAAGGCCAACTACCACCTGCGCGCGCTTGAGCGCCACGGCCTGGTGGAGCTCGTCGAGGAGCGCCGCAAGGGCAACTGCACCGAGCGCGTGCTCCAGGCCACGGCCGCGTCCTACGTGATCTCGCCGACCGCGCTGTCGGCGGTCGCGCCGGATCCGTCGCGGTCACCGGACCAGCGCTCTGCGCGCTGGCTGCTGGCGCTCGCCGGGCGGCTGGTCCGCGAGGTCGGCGAGCTGATCGTCCGGATCCGGCGCCGCCGGCAAGCCGCTGGCGACACTCGGCATCGACAGCGAGGTGCGCTTCGCGTCGGCGAAGGACCGGGCGGCGTTCGCCGTCGAGCTGGCCGAGCCGTCAACGGGCTGGTCGCCAGGTACCACGACGAGCACGCGCCCAGCGGTCGTGCGCACCGGTTCGTCGTCGCACTCCACCCCAGACCGATCACCAAGGCCCAGCCACTAGGAGTCACCAGGAGCTCATGAGCCGCGCATTCGAGATCACCCGCGAGATCGACCTGCCCGCCGCCCCGGAGGACGTCTGGACCGCGATCACCGCCGACACCGCAGCCTGGCAGTTCCCGACGGGGATGGAGATCCCCGCCGGCGCGACGCCGCCCGAGGGAGCGCCGGTCACGACCTGGGATCCGCCGCACCGCCTCGTGATCCGCATGGAGTCGCCGGACGGAACCTTCAACGCGCTGGACTACGCGATCGAGGCGCGCGGCGGCGGCACCGCCCATCTGCGCTACGTCCACAGCGGGATCCTCGCCGACGACTGGGCGGACCAGTACGACGCCATCGACGGCCACACCGACTTCTACCTCCACACGCTGGGCCAGTACCTTGCGCACTTCAACGGCCGCCCGGTGACCTACGTCGGCCAGCCGTCCGCGGGCATCGAGGGCCCCGCCGCGGCGGGTGCGCCGGACGCGATGGACACGCTGCGCGCAGCGCTCGGCATCGGTGCCGCCGCCGTCGTCGGCGATTCCGTGCACGCCGACCTCGGCGGTGCCGGCGCGCTCGACGGCGTCATCGACTACCTCACGCCGGAGTTCATCGGCGTCCGAACGAGCGACGGCCTGTATCGGTTCTTCGGACGCAATCACTACGGCGGCGTCGTCGGCCTGAGCGCCCACGTGTTCCGCGACGACGTCGACGCGGCGGCGGCCGAGAAGGCACTGAAGAACTGGCTCGACGCCGCCTACCTGTAGCAGCTGACCCGCACAAGCGCGATTGGAACCCGGAGGTCACTTGCTCCGTCCAACGGGCGGAGCAAGTGGGCAACGGGGGAGGACCGATGTTCGCAGGGTTCGTGAAGTTCCTTCGTCTGAGGTCCACGACACCGGCTGCGGCCGCTGCCGCGGTCGTGGCGTTCGCCCTCCCGGCGGCGGCCTGTGCGACGGCGACGGGCGCGGGCCACCCCGTTCCCAAGGTGATCGTCGTGCGCGACAACGCTAATGGCCGGACGATCTCGGTGCGTGCGGGAGATACGGTCGAACTGATCTTGTCGAGCAGCTACTGGAACGTGGCCGGCAGCTCCGCGACACGTGTGCTGCGGCAACACGGCGCCACGGTGCTGCTGCCCAGGCCTAGTTCCTGCCCCGATATACCCGGACTCGGCTGCACGCCCGAGCGGACCGACTTCACGGCGCTCGCTGGCGGCAAGGCGGTCATCAGCGCCAGCCGGACGAGTTGCGGCGAGGCACTGAGATGCGTGGGCCGTGCTACGAGCTTCACGCTCACCGTCGTCGTCGCCTCGTGACGCTCCATCGAGAACGGTCGCTATCTGCCGTCTCTGCCTCTCGCGTTCCGGATCGCGCGGTACTTCGAATCGACGGTCGACAAGATGTTCGAGCCGGAGAACGAGGAGGCAGGCACATGATGAGTACCCGATCTTCAACCGGATGCTCGCCTGTGCGGCAGACGCTGTCGGTGCACTAACCGCCCTGCGCTAGGCTGCGGCCAGGCGGTGTGGCCCCCCTGGGCAGGCATCAAGTAAGGTTAGGCTAACCTAATCAGGTCAAACCTTCGCTGACCCGCTTGTCCCCTGGAGGTCCCGCCTATGCTCGCCACTCTTGTGATCTTCCTGCGAGAGGGCGTCGAGGCGAGCATGATCGTCGCGATCCTGCTGGCGTACCTCAATCGGATCGGACGGCGGGATCACTTCCGCTACGTGTTCATCGGCGTCGGCGCGGCGCTGATCCTGGCCACGGTGGGCGGAGTCGTGGCCTACGAAACGATCCGCACCTATGCCGGATCGCGCGTCCAGACGATCTTCGAGACCGCCACGTACTTGCTGGCCGCAGGCGTCCTCACCTATATGACGTTCTGGATGCGCAAGCACGCCCGGTCGCTGTCCAAGGAGTTGCGAGCCCGGACCGACGCGGCTCTGGATGGCGGCGCCCGGTGGGGACTGGGCCTGCTGTCGTTCCAGGCGGTTGGCCGCGAGGGCCTCGAGACCGTCGTCTTCACGCTCGCGATCGTCTTTTCGACGTCCACGGCGGGTGCGCTCACCGGTGCCGTCATCGGCCTGGCCGGCTCCCTGGCGATCGCCTTCGTGATCTACCGGCTCGGGACACAAGCTCAACCTGGGCAAGTTCTTCACGGTCATCGGCGTACTGCTGATGGTCTTCGCCGCTGGCCTGCTCGCCGATTCGGTCCAAAATCTGCAGGAGCTCGGCTGGTTGCCGGTACTCAACTCGCCGATGTGGCACTCAGGCTGGCTGCTGAACGAGAACAGCGCCGTTGGTGACGTGCTGCATAGCTTCTTCGGCTACAGCGACACGCCGACTCCGCTACAGCTCGTGATCTACGTCGGGTACCTGGCCATCGTGGTGGCCGCGTACCTGAGCCTTCGAACCAAGCTCGCGCAGCGGGCCCATCGCGCCCACGGCGCGGCTCACTGAGGACCCGCCGCTCCACTGAACTGGCATCCAGCAGCACTGTGACCCGAGAATGCTCTAGGACGGCAGATCGGAGACGCGGTGCACTACCGGGCTACCTCGCGCTGGCAGCGCGTTGTGACTGCCTCGGCTTTTGGCCTGTTCTTCTTTCTGGAGACGGGCGCTTACTTCGACCGCAACGGGACGCAGCCCGGCGAGCTGGCGTTCACCTCGGCCTTCTCGCGGTCACGGCTGTGCTCGCAGTTCGTGCCGCCCGGTCGTGCACGATCCTGGCTGACGACAGCAAAGTCGTCGTGCGGTCGCTGATCCGCACCCGGTCGTGGCGCTGGGAGCAGATCGACAGGTTCGTCGTGGATACCGGCTGACCGGCGGCTTCATCAAGTACCGGCGCCGCATGCTGGGAATCTGCCAGGCGGATGGCACGACTCGCTGGCTGACCGAGCTGAATTGCCGACCCGCGACGCCGCTTCGGCGAAGCTGGGTCGACGACGCAGCCGGCGAGCTTAACGCCCGGCTGGCAGCTAATCGCGACGTGGTTCGGGCGACCCCATGATGTTCAGTCCCGAACTTCGCGCCGCGGTGATCGCGGGAGATCTCACCGTCTCGTTCCGGCTGTGGCAGCGGTCGAAGGTGCGCGTGGGCGGCAGGTACCCGGTCGGTCCCGCGCAGATTGAGGTCGACTCGATCGAGCTCGTGCCCTTCTCGGCAATCACGGACGACGATGTCAGCCGCGCCTGTGAACCGGACCTGGAGACCCTGCGACGGCGGGCCGCCCACGCCGGTCCGATCGACGCTGACACGGTGCTGCACCGCATCGAGTTCCACGTCACGGCGGACGAGCCATGATCGGCTCCGCCCTGCGCGACGCCCGGCTGCGGATCGCCCCGCGGCCAGCGCCCAACCGGCTCACGCAGCACCTCCGGGACCACTACGGATTAGCGGTCGCCGGGCTGACCGAGCTAGACCTTGGCGTCTACCGGGTCGACCGCGCCGACGGCGCACCGTGGGTCGCCAGGGTCTTCCCGCCCGACCGGCCAGAGGCTGCGGCGGCAGGCGACGCCCAGATCTTGAACTTTCTCGCGGAACGCGGCTATGGATCGGAGCGCGTCGCCGCACCCGATCCGATCTCAGAAGCTGACGGTCATGCCGTCTTGGTCACTGAGTACGTCGACGGCGTGCCACGGGCCGAGCGCCGCGAGGTAATCCGGGAGCAGGGCGGCCTGCGCCGGCTCGGCGCGATGCTGGGTGAACTGCAGGCGATGGGTAACGGGGCCGGCGCTCAGTCCAGGCCGGGTGGCGGCTGGCACCACCTCGTAGACGGGAGTCCGGCCGACGAGATCGGCGCGGCGATGGAACTCCTGGCGGAAATCGAACCCAAGGTGGCTAGCCGCGACCGCGGACATTACGAGACGCTGCGCCGCGAACTCTACGACGTGGACGATGGGTCGGACCTACCGCAGGGGCTGCTGCACCCGGACTTCGTGCTCGCCAACGTGGTCGCGTCGCGCGCGCAGGGCATGGTGCTCGTGGACTGGACCGGAGCTGGCCGTGGTCCGCGACTCTGGCCGCTGGCATTTCTGCTGTTCGCCGAGGCGGCTAAGGATCTCCGCAGAGTCGACCTCGTCGCGACTGGGTACCGTCGGCACGTCGCGCTCGAGCCTGCGGAGGTCAGCCGGCTCGAGCGCATGATTGCGGCCCGGCCGGTCGTACTGGCGGTCTGGAGCTATTGCCTCGGCCGCGCCCGCGCGCGCACGCGGCCCACGTGGCAACGACCGCGCGGCGACGGCCACAGCTGCCGCCGCCCGCGCCGCGCCGATCCTCGCGTCCGCGCGTGACGGCTGGCATCGTCGGCGCGGGGCTTGAACAGCGCGCGCCGGACTGTGGGGTGACAGGAAGGCTCGGGCATCAAGGGCAGCGTTGTCACGCCATGCGATCGTCTGAGCCGCCGCGGCGTGCTACACGCCTGCCCGCACGGACTGGTCTGCGACCGGACGTGCCCGGCCGGCATGCTGCTATCCGGCCGAGCCCAGCGCAGAAAGCCCGGCTACCTGCCTGACCGGCCAGAAGCCTGAGCCCCGGCCTGCATCGAGCTAGCGGAGTCCTGCGCGCCGCACCTGCGACTGACAGAACGGGCAAGCGACCTCGTCGGCTCCAACTGGCAGGGTCATGGTCGCGCCGCACGCACCGCACGGGATCTCAGCGCTGCCCAGCTCGATCTTGCGGCCGCAGCCGTTGCAGATGACGGCGCTCGCGTCGGGCAGGGCACTGAACTCTGCGCCGCAACCGCCGCAATGGCGAGACTGCCCGCCGTCGGCCTCCACCGACACGTATTCGTTGATGAGTCCCGCCCGATCCAGCAGTTGGGCCGCAGCGTCCGCCGGGAGCATGCCGAGCCAGCCCTGGCAGAATCCCGACCAGGCCAGCTTGCCCGTGAGGTGCTCAGCGGCATCCGGATCGAGCTGCGCGAGGCCGGCGCTGCGGTACAGAGCACGGCTGGATTGGATCTGCTTGTCCAACGTATCGGCGACGGGCCAGAAGGACTCCGGCGCAACCGTGGGTGACATCATGTTGCCGACATACCGCAGGCTCATGACCCGCTGCTTCATCTCGGCCTCGAGCGTCTGTGCCTCCGGGTCAAAGGCCCGTGCCACGGCGGCGGCAGCCATGTACTCGATGTAGGCACTGCGGTAGTCCGGATCGTTCTTGGCCCTATGCGAGACAGCCATCGGCACATTCGCTACGTAGGCCTGATAGATCTGCCGCTGGAGCGTTCGGTACTCCGCTCGGTCACCCGCCGCGACCGCCGCCTGGCTTGCGGCATGTGCACTGTTCACTGCGGCCGCGTAGGCGGGGCCGACCGCTATGTCCCCCTCGCCCGCCCGGCGCAGGTCGAAATCGATCAATGATGCGCAGTAGTCGCAGTACACATACGCGGTGACGTTCGGCAGCTTCTTCGGCGCGCCGCAGGTCACGCATGTGCAACGCTTAACAAAGCCCGGGCCCGGCGGGGCCAGGATGGCCATGACCTGGCGAACCCAGGTCGGCGAACCAGTCGCCGGAACGGTCCCTGACTGACTGGCGCCCCGATTTTCCGTAGCGCTCTGCATCGCCTGAAGCTGCTGGGCCTGCATCTGCAGGGCCTGCTGCTGCATTTGCTGCGCTAACGCCATCATGTCGGCGATTGACGATGAACCCACTGCCGGGTCCTGCGGCTTGCGACTGAAAAGGCCCATCGGCCTGCCTCCCCTGGCTCTACCCAGCGAGACGAGTATGCCGGATCGAGCTAACAACTGACGAGGTAGACAAAGCGGCCACGTACGGCGACCCCAACCCGATCAACCATCAGTGTCGACACATTTTGGGTCTCCTGAATGTCGCACCGCTGGCATGCCATGCGCGTGTATCTGCACGAGCTGAACGGCGCCCCGCCCGCCGCGGCCGCGTGCTATGCCGAGGCCGCTCGTCGGGCCACGGACGTCGCAGAGCGGGACCACCTAATCCGCCACGCCCGCTCGCGAGCCGCTACCTCAGGCCCGGTTAAAGAAGCGGCTCGCGATCGTGACGCGGGATGAGGCGCACCCCGCCGTCGTGTGCCGGATCGCGCATGTGGACATCGACGATGACCGGGCTGGCTGTCGTTGGTGGCACCTGCGCTAGGCAGCGACCCTGCTGGCCCAGCGCATCCGCTCGGCCGCCACGTCCGGGTGATCGCCGAACTCTTGGGCCATCCGCTCGCTGCAGCCGCTACTGCCGAACCGCCGGATGGCCGAGGTGATCGCACAGGCGATCATGTCGCCCGTCGGGGTATCGGATGGCTGCACTTCGGAGGCAAAGAGTGCCTGGCGTCGACGATCCGCGGCTGTCGTTTTAATCAGCGCTGGAGGTGTTCTTCCGTTCATTTCGCCTCGTCTCCCTCCGCGGCGCGTAGAGCGCCTCTCGGCGGGGCGGGCCAGACGACATGACTCCTCGCAAGCGGCCCCCGCGGGGATCGGGCCCCGAGCCCGTCAGCTGCGAGATCATCTGCCGTCGGTCTTCCTCGCTCGGAAATTGCTGCGTCTGTATAGACGACGCCTGACCGTCAAAGTCGTCGCGGTCACCGGGCTTTTGTTACGCGAAGCCGTCCAGAGCCCGCTCGTTTGGCCATGTCCACTCGCGCACATGGGGTGAGTCCGGCGGATGCTCCGGGATCCCCGGGCGGTTCACGGGTAGTGACCTTGGGGCTGGCTCGCGTCCTGCCTAGACATGTCGTCGGCGAGGCCGCGGCGACTTTCGGCCGGCCGCCGGGTCTATAGGTAGAGGGCTAAGTCCACGTTGCGCAGCGCGGGCGATTTGGGGGTCGTGGTGACGGTCAGCGAAGAGTTCACGAGCCTGACGGGCCAGTTCCGCGGCGAGTTGCTGGCCCATTGTTACCGAATGCTGGGCTCTGCCGAAGAGGCAGAAGACCTGGTGCAGGAGACATACCTGCGGGCGTGGCGGTCCTATGCCGGGTTTGAGGGCCGTTCGTCCATGCGTACCTGGCTGTACCGGATCGCGACCAATGTGTGCCTCACCGCGCTGGAACGGAGCAACCGACGGCCCCTGCCGTCCGGTCTGGGTGCGCCCGCCGACGATCCCGCGACCGAGCTGGTGGCGGGTACGGAGGTGCCGTGGCTCCAGCCGATGCCCGATGTACTGCTGGCCGGGGAGAAAGCGGATCCCGCCACCGTAGCCGCGTCGCGCGCGGGCGTCCGGCTGGCATTTGTCGCGGCGCTGCAATACCTATCGGCCCGGCAGCGAGCCATGCTGATCCTGCGCGACGTGCTCGAATGGCCGGCAGCCGACGTAGCGGACCTGCTGAACACCACGACGACGGCAGTGAACAGCGGCCTTCGGCGGGCCCGTGCGCAGCTCGCGGACGCCATGCCCGCTGAGGAGCAGGTCAGTGAGCCAGGCGAGCCGGAACGGCGGGCCGTGCTGGAGCGGTTCGCCGCGGCCTTCGAGAACGGCGACGCCAGCGCGCTAGCTGACCTCTTGCGCGAGGACGTCGTGCTGGAGATGCCGCCGCATCTGACGTGGTTCATCGGCCTGGCAGACTGCGATGCAGTTCTTCGCGATGCACGTGTTCGAGCCGCACCGGCAGTACAAGCTGGTCGGAGTCATGGCCAACGGGCAGTCGTCGTTCGCGGCCTACGAGCTCGGACCTGACGGCGCCTACCACGCGCACCACGCGCTGGCGCTCACCGTCACTCCCACCGGAGTCGCGCGGATAGTCGCCTTCCTCGACCCGCGCCTCGTCGAGAAGTTCGGCCTGCAGCCCGAATACGACGCCGGCTGATTCGGGCCTGCACGGACGCGCGAGACCGCGATCAGTTCATGGCGCCGCTGACCAGGGGACTGGACCTGCTTGAGTCCGCCGTCAGCTACGGACTGGACGGCGCTGGGCTGGTCACCCCCCAGCTGCTGGCGCGACCTACGCCGTGCCGCGGCTGGGACGTGGAAATGTTGCTGCGCCACGTCGGCGACTCGATCGAAACTCTGAACGAGGCGATAGCCACCGGGCACATCGACCTCGGTTATCCGCGATCTCGTGGCGGGCCTGAAACTGACGCGCTGACTGTCCTGCGCGGCCGGGCGGCCAGGCTTCTCGAGACTTGCTCAGCCGCCGGCGCAGACGACGAAATCGCCGCCATCGGCGGCCGTGAGCTGAGCCGGCGCAAGGTCGCCTTGGCCGGGGCCATCGAGCTCACCATCCACGGCTGGGATATCCGGGCCGCATGCGGCGCCTTCCGGCCCATCCCTCCACTGCTGGCCTGCATTCTGCTGCCGGTGGCTCCGCTGCTTGTCACACCCGGCGCTCGGCCCGGGCTCTTCGCCGAGGCCATTCAGCTGCCTGGCCCGGCTCTGCCCAGCGACCAGCTTGTTGCCTTCCTCGGCCGCCAGCCTCACTGGACGTCGAGGCCCGGCACGGCCTAATCAGGCCAGCCGCGCGGCCAAGCCGAATCGACTCTGAATCCGCGGCGACTCCTGCCAACCGCGCTGGTCTATATCCGCAAGCCGCCAAGTCGGCGGCCCGACGACGCTAGGCCAGGCTCGGGACACCCGACTGAAGCCCGAGTCGCGCCGCGCAAACGAATCAAGTGCGAGGGATCAACCGATGAATACAGATTCGATGACACTGGCCCGGCGATGGCGAGCGTTCACGGTGCTGGCCGTTGCGTTCTTCATGACGATTGTCGATCTGACGATCGTGAACGTGTCGTTGCCGACGATCGGTCGCGCACTCCACTTCTCCGAGTCGAACTTGCAATGGGTCGTGACCGCCTACGCGCTCACGTTCGGCGGCTTCCTGCTGCTGGGCGGGCGGGCCGCGGACCTCCTCGGACGGCGCCGGATCTTCGCGCTGGGCATGGCAATCTTCACCGCCGCGTCGCTCGGCGCCGGGCTGGCGCGGTCCGACGGTCTCTTGATCGGACTACGCGGCCTCCAGGGGTTCGGCGCGGCGATCGTGCTGCCCGCGGCGCTGTCCATCGTGATGAACATGTTCACCGAGGGCGCCGACCGGAACAAGGCCCTCGGCCTGTGGGGGGCCATCGGCGCGTTCGGCGCCACGTTTGGCCTGATCGCCGGCGGGCTGCTGACCAAATACCTCGGCTGGGAGTACATCTTTTTCCTGAACGTGCCCGTAGGAGTTGCCGCGCTGCTGCTCACCCCGCGCGTCGTACCAGAAAGCCGGCTGGCCGGTGCTCGCCGGCGTTTCGACGCCCTGGGTGCAGTCACCGTGACTGGCGCGTTGCTGGTACTGGTGTACGCGATCTCGAAGGCACCACAAGCGGGCTGGACGTCGGCGCGCACGGTGTCGCTCCTAGCCGCCTCGGTGGCGTTGCTCATCGCCTTCGTGGTGACCGAATCGCGGGCCGCGGCGCCGCTTATGCCGCTGCGGATCTTCCGGCTCCGGACGGTCGCCGTGTCCAATGTCGCCGGGCTGCTGCTCGGCGGGAGCTTCTTCGCCTTCATCTTCATCGGCACCCTGTACATGCAGCAGGTGCTGCACTACTCCGCGCTGCAAGCCGGGATCGCGTGGCTCGCCACCTCGATCACGTCCGTCGCCCTCGCCGGGGTCGCGCAGAAGCTCGTCACCAGACTTTCAGTCGGTCCTGTGCTGGCACTTGGGATGGCACTGATCGGCGGCGGCATCCTGTGGGCGACCCAGGTACCAGTGCAGGGACACTTCTGGGCGGCACTGGCCGGGCCATTTCTCGTCACGGGAGCCGGCACCGCGTTCGCCTTCGTACCGGTGTCCATCGGCGGCCTCACCGGAGTCGCGGAGCACGAAGCCGGGCTCGCCTCAGGACTGATCAACACGTCCCAGCAACTCGGCGGCGCGATCGGCGTCGCGATCGCATCGACGATCGCCGCGACGCACCTGGGCCACCTGCTCGGCGAGGGCAAGCCGGCCAACGTCGCCCTCACCGGCGGCTTCCAGTGGGCTCTGTGGGTCAGCGGAGCGATCGCACTGCTGGCGCTGCCAGCGATCGCGACGCTTCGGTCCCGGACCAGGACAGCAGCTGCCGTCGGCGACAGCATCCCGGCCGCACCGTCGGCCGAGACGACAGTCAAGGAGCTCTCAAGATGAGATGGAACGTGGCCGAGGAGCGCCATGCCACACCCTCGAGTGCAACCGAGCACTCGCCGAAACCACGTTGATGCGGGTCGCCCGACGGCACCGGGCCGACGAGAAGTGATGACAGGCGGGCACCAGCTCGGTGCCCGCCTGTCTTCTCGCGAGCAAGTTCTCGTGCGAGCGGCCTGTCAGTCGCGTGATCTGTCGTCATCCCGACCAGCTTTCCGCAGCTCGGCGCCTCTGGCTCGCCTGGCAGAAGATACCGGGAGTTACCCCTGCCGACCGGCCGATCGGGCACGCGAAGTTGACTTACTCGGCCGCCAGGCAGCGGACGCGATCGCCGACCAGCTCCCCGAAGCCGGCAGCCTCACCTGGGCTAGCCGGGCAGCACCCTGACCTCGCGAAGGCGACTATGCGTAGCGAGTTCTGCGATGCCCGAAGCGACGAAGACAGCTCGCACCTTGACCGCAGGCCGCCGAATCATCTCCCTTGTCCTCGGCACCTTCTCCTGCGTACAAGGTGCGGCCGACGCCGCTGGATTCTCACCTGCGGCGTCGGCCAGTCTTTCGGTCCGGGTACGGATTAGTTGGCAACGATGCCTGCGGGCGTGGCGCCTGTGGGCAGCGAGGTCGGGGAGGTGCTCACCTCCGTCAGGTTGCCGCCGTTGACAGCGAATGTGCCGACCGCGCCGATCCTGCTTTCGTCGACGTACAGGAAGCGGCCGTCAGGACTGAGTCGTGCGTCGACGGCGCCAACCCCGCCAGTCTGGCCGACGGGAGTGCTGCCCAGAAGCGTCAGCGCGCCGCCGGCAGCGATCTGATACCGGGAGATCTCGCCGCTGCCGGTGTTAACCGTGAACAGGAACTTGCCGTCGTGGGTGATCTCCACCCAACACGGCGCGGTCTGGTCGTCGGCGAACGGAGAGCCAGCAACCGGGGTGAGCACCGCATTGAACGCGTCGTTGAAGGCGGAAATGGTTCCAGTGCCCGCACCCACGTTGTGCGCGTTGGACACGAACAACTGGCTGGGGTTGGTCGGCCGGAACTCACTGCCGAACGGTCCGAGGCCCTGAGCCGGGAACGGCGACCCTGGGGCAGCGGTAAGACGTCCATTAAGTCCGACGGTGAAGCTGTCGATCAAGGACGTCCCGATCTCGGCGCCGACCAGCTTCGTGCCGGTGCCGTTGAACAGCACGTCGCCGGCTTGGGCGCTGGCGGCAAGCGGAACGGTCGACCCGCGGAGCGGGATGAGCCGACCAAGGAAGGTGAGCCGGAAGCCGGTGTAGTTGCTGCCCCCTGCGCCGGAGTTGGCCACGTATACCAAGTTGCCGAACGCGGCGACGCTGACTGGCTTCTGACCTCCGGAGGACACGATGCCGCCGGGCACGGGGCTGAGCGAGCCGTCACTGCGGATCCGCAGGACGGAGATCTGGTTGCTGCCGGCATCGACTGCGAGCAGGAACCGCCCGCCGGACGCGATCTGGATGGCGCCCTGCGATGCCAGCCCGGTGCCGGTCCCGGCCCCGCCAGCCGCAAACGGAGAGCCGGCCAACGGCGTCAGCGATCCGTCCGCGTGCGTATCAAACGCACCGATGGTGTTGGTCCCGGCGGTGTTGTCGTTGACGTAGACGTGGCCCACCACGGGCGACGAAGTAACCGAAGCCGACGCGACCGCGGGCGACTGCGACGGCTGCGGCCGCCGCTAGGCCGAGGATCAGTCCGCCTGACATGCCGCGCTTGAGGACGTGCCGTGCTTCTGATCGGACACCCTGGGCGCGAGCGTCCTCTCGCTCACGCCGATGTGACAAGAAGTTCATCTGCTGCCCTTTCTCCGGCGAAGCCGGAATGCCCGGCGGCCGGGCGCCGCCGCTATTGGTCACCTTTGTTTTTTGGTTCCCTTGTGGTTGGCGTCCTGGGGCAGCCAGGTCTTACGTATGGGCGCAGAAGAATCCATGCAGATGTGCGATCGATTGGCGACGCCAACGCCGCTGGGGGATCAGGCCTCGCGTACGCGAAGGTGCAGCGTCGTGCCGATTACTTCGATTGGTCGTGCACGGCCGCGAGCAGGCCCTCGAAATCCTGTCCGCATGGGCCGCACGCGCGCAAGTGCGCCGCGATACCGGGGTAGCTCTGCTCAGCGTGGGCGCCCGACGCGACCATCTCTGCATAGACGTGCAGCATCTCCATCGCCTCAGCGCAGCCGACGTCGCGCGGATCCGTCTGCAGGAACCGGTCCAGCGCCGACCAGTCGTTCATAACCGCCTCGCAGACTCGTCACGCAGGTATCCGTTAGCGGCCAGGGCGCCGCGAAGCTTACGCCGCGCGTCGAACAACATCTTGTAGATCGCATTACGGCTGGACGCTAACGACACCACCAGCGTATCCAGTGGGACGTCGTTGAGGACGATTGCCACGAAGACCTCGCGCTGGCGCGGAGTGAGCTCGGTGTCCACCGCGCGACGCAGCGCGCCGATCAGGTCCCGCCACTCAGCTTCGTGGGCCGGGTCGAAGACGAATCGGGCCGGCAGCTGGTCCCAGTCTTCTGCGAACAACGGCACGGTGGGGTGCCGCCAGAAGTGCCGCCCGAGCTTTCCCGACACCTCGAAGATGACGAACTTGTAGGCCCAGGTCGTGAACCGGCTCTCGCCCCGAAACTGGCCGATCTTGGCGGTGATGGCGAGCAGTGCGTCGGCTGCAGCCTGGTGGGCGAGATCGTCCAGTTCTGGGCCGGCGATCGCCAGCCGTGGCCCGCGCCGGGCCGCCTCACTGCGCGCGATCCGCAGCAGCCGGATATGCAGCCGCTTCAGCGCGGCCTCCCGCTGCGGGCCCGCGCTGCCTAGTGCCTGGAGCCATTCGGCTGACTCAACATCCAATCCGGCAGCATCGACGGCAAGGGCCTGGTCAGCCATGAGATCTCTCTCGCGTGGGCGGTGATTCGTCGTCCCACATTCGTAGCTGCGAGGCTAATCGGCTTGGTCTTATCCCTCGAACGCGTAAGACACGCGGAAAGGCCGACGCGAACTAGACATGACAGAAACTGCGCTCCTGCGCCCTGGTGATCAGTTCCCGGCGATTAACGTCGCCAAGGTCGGCGACGGGACTCTTCGCTTGCCAGACGATCTTGCCGACCACTTCGGCGTGATTCTTTTCTATCGCGGGTCCTGGTGCCTATACTGCAACGCTCAGTTAAGCGCCTTCCAGCGCGCCCTCGGCGAGCTCAACGGCAACGGCGCCATGATGGCCGCGCTGTCGGTTGACGACGAAGCGACGAGCCGGGACTTGGTCGCCAAGCATGGTCTCCGCTATCCCGTCGGCCATAGCGCTAGGGCGAGCTCCGTCGCGGCTGTCACGGGCGCTTTCGTCAACGACGACCCGGAGTTCCTGCAGTCGACCGGCTTCGTGCTCGACCCGGTCGGCCGGGTGGTGGTCAGCGTGTACTCCAGTGGCGCCATCGGACGCCTCGTCCCCAGCGACGTCCTCGGCTTGATCCGCTACTTGCGCGAACACAGCAAGCTGTCGTCATCAAGTCACTGACTGGTGCGTCCAGACTCGTCAAGTGCTTGCTCATCAGCCCGCAGAGGGTCAACTTCATGATCAGCTAATGCGAGCCAGCTGCGTGCCATCGAACGGTAGTCGGAGTTTCTGCGATCCACAGATGGCGCTGAGTTGGCCAGCTCACCACCGGCGCCGATCCGTTCACTCGGCTTCCGCCGGCGGAGGAGCATCAATCTGACTGCTCACGCTCTGCCTGGCGCCGAATGGCCTGCTCTTCACCGGTCCCGCCCGCCGGCTGCTCCGCCACGGCGCTTACGGAACCGGTTCCGGAGTCCTGCGACAGCCAGGCCTGTTGCGTGAAGCCGGCATTTCGGGCCCTGGCCACTTCACCGGTAATGGCACTGCATCGTCTTGGCCCGGGAAGTTGGCGGCGCGCCTGGAGGGACTCGAACCCCCGGCCGGCTGCTTAGAAGGCAGCTGCTCTATCCGTCTGAGCTACAGGCGCTTACGCGCACATTGTGCCCGATGAACGTCACGACGTCGCTTCATCGAGTGACGGGCACGCCGTCGGCGCCGGATCTTTCGTGATCACTGTCTGCTCGCCGGTGAGGTTGGCGTTTCGGAGCGCCGGGATTAGCGAGCCGAGCACGATGGCTCCCGCTACGCACGCGAGGCCGCCGCTGACCACGGAGAACCCCGGCGATACCAGGCGCGCCACACCGCCAGCCTCCACGTTTCCGAGGGCCGGGGCAGTCGTCACCTGGGCCAGATACAGGCTCGAGACCCGACCGCGAAGCTGGTCGGGTGTGTAGATCTGGAGCAGCGTGTTGCGCAGGACCTCAGAGATGAGGTCACCCATCCCGGCGATCGCCAGGAAGAAGAGCCCGAGCGGCAGGCTGCGGACCAGGCCGAACGCCGCGATAGACGCCCCCCAGATGATCCCCGCTGCGATCACCACGAGACCCGGCCGTTTCAGGTGCCCGGTCCAGCCGCTGGTAGCCGCGCCCACAAGCGCGCCGAGGCCGGGCGCGGCTACTAGCAGCCCGAAGGTGGCGGAGCCGCCGTGGAAATGAGTGCTGGCTAGCGCCGGGAAGAGAGCGGAAGGCATTCCGAAGATCATCGCATTGGTGTCGACGAGCAGCATGCCGCCGACGACACGGTTATGCCGCACGTACCGGAATCCCTCGGCCAGCGACTTCAGAGGTCGTTGCGCCTTGGTGATGGGCGGCATCGGGCGCAGGCCAATCATCGCTAGCCCGAAGATTGCGAAGCAGACAGCATCGATGGCGTAGCAACTCGCCAGCCCCGGACCCGCGATGAGCACGCCCGCGATTGCGGGGCCACCCAGGTTGCCGACCTGGCTAGCCGTCGCGTTGAGCGCGGCGGCCGCCGGTATCTTGTCGTTCCGCACCAGCGCAGGAGTGGCGGCAGTCGACGCAGGGGAGCTAAGGCCGGCCAGCAGCCCGATCCCGAACGTGATCACGTAGAGCGGCCAAAGGGCCGGGTGGGGCAGCAGGCTGTTCACCATCAACAGGGCGGCGAGTACGGCTTGCGGGAGCCGGACGGCCATCAGTAGCGTGCGGCGGTCGTGCCGGTCCGCGAGTACGCCGCCGGCCAGCAGCCCGATGAGCATGCCGACGCCCGACGCCAGCGTCAGCAATCCGACGGCGAGGGAGTCGTGAGTCAGCCCGTAGATCTGCCAGTCGGCCGCGGTGGTCGCCACGGCGTTGCCAGCCATCGACACGAAGCGGCCGGTAAACAGCCGGCGGAAGTCCCGGCTCTCGCGAAGCGGAGCGACGTCGATGGCTATCTGCCCGAGGCGCATTCCGGCTCCGAGGTCGGGGGTGGGCGGCCTGGCGACGAGCACAGCCGCGCGCCCGCTCAGCGGAGCGGCCGCGTAGGCAGATTACTTGCTTGTCGGCAACGGTCGGCGGCCCGAGCCGGCGAGCGACGGGGCCGCGCCGACGGCGCCCGCCGCTAAGCCGGAATCACCTCGGCCTTATCGAATTCCCAGAACGCGCGCAACGCCAGCAGCTGCCCGGCGCCGTTGCTCCGGTAGGTGTAGACGCCATGAACGACCGCAACGTGCTTGCCCCCGGGCAGCACGGTGCGAATGACACCGACGTCGGCCACCTCTTGTCCGCACAGGTAGGAGTCCTCGATCTCGAAAGTGATCGAGTCGTTCGGAGCGATGACCGTGTCATAGAACGCTGCGATGGCCTCGGGGCCACGATGCCCGGCACCGACCGGATCGAGCGGCGACGGGCCGATTGGGTCCTGGACGACGGCGTCCGGAGCGAACAGGCTGAGCCAGCCCGCCCGATCCTTTGCCTTCACTGCCGCTTGCGATCGGCGCGCGAGGTCCCGCGCGGTGCACTGCTCGTCCGCCATCGGCCAACGTCTCCTCGGCTCACTGGCTCAGTAGGCCCGTCGCACGAAAGTAGAACAGGTTCTACCGCGAACTTCAACGGCCAGCGACCGCCGGGGCGGGCCGTACCCACCAGATGTGCGTCGGCTCAGGTTGGCAGAAATGCGCGGGTCCAAGCTGGCCGACGGGACCCGTCATCGGTTCTGGCCCTCCGAAGTGGCAAAGCGAGGCTCAAGATCGCGCAAATCTACGAAGCCGTCAGCGGCCCCGGCTGACGTCTTTCCGCGTGCGCGATTGTCCGGATAAATCATGGAAAACAGGCAGAGATCGTGGGCATGCCCCTGACCAGCGAGGATGCATTCAGGCGCAGGTAGAAGCCGACACGTTCGCGCCTACCAACTCCGACATCGGGTATGTGGGACAGTTGATCGAGTCAAACCGAAGGAGTGACATGGCTCTCCCAACACTTACCCCTGAGCAGCGCGCCGAGGCGCTGGCCAAGGCGCAGGCTGCTCGCAAGAAGCGCAGTGAGCTGCTGGCTTCTGTGAAGGCCGGGAAGACGAGCATCGCGCAGGTGCTCGCCAAGACCGACGACATCACCAAGAAGACCAAGGTCGCTCAGGTCATCAAGGCGATGCCGGGCTACGGCCCGGCGAAGGCCGCCGCGGTGATGGAGGAGGCCGGCATCGATGACAACCGTCGCGTCGGCGGGCTGGGCGAGCAGCAGCGCAAGAAGCTGCTTGAGGCCGTATCGGGATGAGCTGAAACCGGGCAGCCGCCTCTGGGCGGCGCCCGGTTCAGCCCCTCATCGGGCGCAGCCGCGCTCACGGGCTCGTGCGCACGATGCGACGCCCACGACATTGCACAGTTTTGGACGATCTTGAGTCCTAATTCGTGGTGGTTTGTGGTCGACGAAACTGTGAAGTGTCGGAGCGATGCGGGGCGGCCGCATCGGCTGGGCATGATGAATCCATGCTCCAGCCGCCCATTCCGCACGTCGCAGGCAGCGACCCGGAGATAGCTGAGCTCATCCAGTCCGAGGCCCGACGGCAGCGCGACAAGGTCAGGCTCATTCCGTCTGAGAACTACGTGTCGGTCGCCGTGCTCGAGGCGACGGGAAGCTTGCTGACCAACAAGTACTCCGAGGGCTATCCCGGCCGTCGGTATTACGAGGGCCAGCAGTTCATCGATCAGATCGAGCGGATCGCGATCGAACGCGCCGAGCTGCTGTTCGGCGTCGACCACGCCAACGTTCAGCCTTACTCGGGCTCGCCCGCGAACCTGGCCGTCTACCTTGCCTTCCTCTCGCCAGGGGACACGGTCATGGGCATGGCCCTCCCGATGGGCGGCCACCTGACGCACGGCTGGCCGGTCTCGGTCACCGGCAAGTGGTTCAGGTCCGCCCAATACGGCGTCCGCGCAGACACCGGCATCGTCGATCTCGACCAGGTGCGTCAGCAGGCACTGGAAGAGCGGCCAAAGATCATCTTCTGCGGGGGAACGGCCATCCCGCGCACGATCGACTTCCCCGCCTTCGCCGAGATAGCACGGGAAGCCGGGGCAATCCTCGTCGCCGACATCGCGCACATCGCCGGTCTCATCGTCGGCGGAGCGCACCCCTCGCCGGTGGGATACGCCGACGTGATCACGACGACGACGCACAAGACCCTCCGCGGTCCGCGCGGCGCAATGATCATGTCGACGGCCGAGCATGCGGCCGCGCTCGACAAGGCGGTGTTCCCCGGCCTGCAGGGCGGACCGCACAATCAGACCACCGCCGGGATCGCGGTCGCGCTCCGCGAGGCCGCTCAGCCGTCGTTCCGCACATACGCCCACCAGATCGTCGCGAATGCACGGGCGCTCGCGGAGGCGCTTAAGGCTCGGGGTTACACACTGGTGTCTGGCGGCACTGACAATCACCTGATCCTGATGGACCTGACGGCGCAAGGCATCGGGGGCAAGCCAGCCGCCAAGGCGCTCGACCGGGCTGGTATCGAGGTGAACTACAACACCGTTCCATTCGATCCGCGTAAGCCGTTCGATCCGTCCGGCATCCGCATCGGAACACCGGCGATCACCACCAGAGGACTCGCCGAGCAGCACATGGCGCAGGTCGCGGCCTGGATGGACGAGGCAATTCTCGCCGCGACCAAGGAGGACGAGCAGACCATCGAGCGCATCGCCGGCGAGGTGCGAGAACTGCTCACTGGGTTTCCGATGCCAGGCTGGGCCGTCCCGGCGTGACGGGGCGTGGTGGACGTAGAACGGCCCGGTTCCGCGTTCCGATGGTCTTGATCCTGACAGTCAAACGAATGTATGTTCGAAAAAAGTAAGTCTGCCTGTCTTCCCCTGGGCGGTGAGTCGGCGCCGAAGCGGCGCGTTGCCAGGGAGCGGCAGGATGCGGGTGATCCGCGGCGAGCCAGTCGAGGTCTGGCTGCGGGACGGCAGGCCCGCCAGGTTCGTGTGGCGCGGTCGCATGTACACGGTCATGTTCGTGCTGGATCGGTCGTTAGCGCCGCCGATTGATCTCGCGGCTGATCCAGCGGCGCCTGATTCCGCAGCCGCTGATACAACGCCCGGCGGACGCGAGTGCTGGCGGGTAGAGGCGACACCCGAGCGGTCGGTGCCGCCGACGAGGTATCAGCTGCGTCACGACCTGATCAGCGACCAGTGGTCGCTATCGCGCGGCTGACTGGTCCCGTTTCGCTGGACTGATGGTCGCCTTCGCGCGGCTAAGCCAATCGCCCCTAGTCGGGTAGAAAGATGTCAGTGGCCTATGCTGGTTGGCCGGTGGCTGGCCTAGCTGGCCGCCGAAGCGCCCTCACCGTCCCGAGCGCCATGAGCCCCACCAGGCCTTAGCGCGCCCGGAGCTTTCGCTGAAAGGACGCTGAGGGCCTCAGGGTTTCAGCGTGAGCCTTCGCGAGGTTCCCGTACTGTAGTCCTGTCTGACCAGATAGTGGCTGATCAGGCGGGGTAGCTGGCCAGCGACCACCGTCCGCCAACCTAGGACTCTTATGACATCCGCACCGGACAAGATCGTTGATGCCGCCTGGCGCCTGATACCCGCGCCGATCGAGCGCAAGCTGCGCAAGGAGACTGGCAGGCGATTCAGCCGGTTCCTGCTGGTGGCCGTCGCCGGAGTGATCACCAGTCAGGTGGTACTCGGGTTGCTGACCGGCCCGATCGACATCAACTCGGCGGGAGCTGCCGGCGTTATCGCGTCGATGACCGCCGCTCTGGTCAGCTACCTGCTCAGCCGCTGGGCATGGGAGCGCAAAGGCAGGCCTGACCTGCTCCGGGAGACCCTGCCGTTCTGGCTCGTCTCGGCTGCCGTGTGGGCCATCCTCGGGCTTACCTCGCACTTTGCTAGCGTCTGGGCGCACGCGGAGGGCTATACGCACCTGAAGAAGCACCTGGTGGTGCAAGGCGCGTACTTCCTGATGAACTGCGTGACGTTCGTTGCGCGGTTCCTGTTCTTCCACTACGTGCTCTTCGCCAACAAGTCCGCCGTCGGGTCGCCTGGCGCGGCTGGGCAGGGCGGAGCAGGCGCGCCGTCGTCGCATGACGAACACTCCTCACATGAATCGCTTGGCGCGCTGGCCGAGCCGGAGCTTTCGCCCGCTGAGGCGACTCAGGGCAGCGACACCGGGCCGATGGCGCTCGTTTCGGGCGACCCCGGGCCGCCGCGCGCGTAGACACGCCTGGTCGTTCGGCCCGTAGCCTCGGCGCGGGCGGGCCCGGACCAATGGGCGGCCCGCGATGGACGGTCAGTTCGACGCCACCTATGCCATGCTGAGAAGCCGATGACGCCGCGGGGGGCGGCGTGGCCTGGCCGAAAGGGCGCCCGTCATGACCAGTTCGGTCATCGAGGAGTCGTACCGGATACTCCGGTCCCGCATCGACCTGTCGCGTCTGCCGAAGTTCAGCCGGGATGTCACCGAGCGCGTCATCCACGCCAGCGCCGACTTCGACTACTTCACCGATCTGGTTTGCGATCGAGGAAGCGCTGGCCGAGTGCGTCGGCGCCCTGGTCGCCGGTGCCCCCGTCATCGCCGACACCCCGATGGTGGCGGTCGGCATCACGGCGAGCCCCGTGTTCTGCAAGATCGACGAGCCCCTGACGCAGCGACTGGCCAGGACGGCGTCGATCACCAGGGCCGCAGCTGCCGTACGCCTCGCCTTCGGTGAAGCCGGGCCGGGCGCGGTCTGGGTTGTCGGCGGCGGCCCGGCCGCGCTGGCCGAGATCCTTGCCCGCCGGGTGGAGCCCGCGTTCGTGGTCGGGCTGCCCGCCGGCTTCGTCGGTGCGGCCGAGGCCAAGGACGCGCTCAGGGCCAGCGGACTCCCGGCGGTGAGTAACGTGTCAGAGAAAGGCGGCCCGGCTGTCGCCGTTGCGGCTTTCAACGCCCTGCTCCAGCATGCGCTCGAGGCTGCCGGAACGCGGGCCGGCTGGGAGCCCCGAGGGCCAGGCAGCCGCGATGTCAGACGACGACGGCGCAGGCTGGTAGCGCCAGGACGGAGGCCGGGATTGACGCCCGACGACCGACCGGAATCGACGGGCATCTGGTCGCCCGGGCAGAACTCCTTTCCTGAAGACCAGCGCGCAGCCGTCTACCGCGTCGATCGAAGAGCGCCGCGACGTACGACGCGACTTCGTTCCCGACCCAATCCCGGCCGACGTGCTTGAGCGCGTGCTCGCCGCCGCCCACCGGGCGCCGTCCGTCGGGTTCTCCCAGCCCTGGGACTTCATCGTCATCACCGACGCGAGTCGCCGCGCCAGGATCAAGGCACTGGCCGAGCGGTCGAGGGACGACTTCGCCGCGTCGCTGCCCGCGGCCCGAGCCAGGGCGTTCGACCGGCTGAAGACCGAGGCGATCCTCCAGACGCCGGTGAACATCGTCGTGACCTGCGATCCCACCCGCGGCGGGCGGCACACACTCGGCAGGCACGCCCAGCCGCAGACGGCCGCCTACTCCAGCGTCCTCGCCGTCGCGAACCTGTGGCTTGCGGCGCGGGCCGAGGGCCTCGGCGTCGGCTGGGTCAGCTTCTTCAGCGAGCGCGAGCTGGCGGCCGAGCTCGGCCTGCCGCCGCACCTGGAGGTCGTGGCGTATCTCTGCCTCGGCTACGTGTCGAGCTTTGCGCCGGAGCCGGAGCTGGCTCAGGCCGGCTGGGCGCGTCGTCGCCCGCTCGAGCTGGGCCGTGCACGCCGAGGAGTACGGCCGCCGCGAACTGCCGGGCCGCGAGGCCGTGAGCCTTGTCGACGACGTCGTGGCGGCGATCCGGCCGCTCGACGCCGAGGCGGTAGCCGCGGCGCGGCAGCGACAGGCGCAGATGACCAAGCCGGCCGGTTCGCTTGGCGTGCTCGAGGACGTGTCCGTTCAGCTATCGGGCCTGGCAGGCGTGTGCCCGCCGCCGATGCCCGAACCGGCCGCTGTCGCGATCTTCGCCGCAGATCACGGCGTCCACGCCCAGGGAGTGACCCCGTGGCCGCAAGAGGTCACCGGCCAGATGGTGGCCAACTTCCTGGCCGGCGGAGCCGTGGTGAACGCGTTCGCCGCCAGGCCGGCGCCGAGGTCGTCGTCGTCGACGTGGGAGTCGCGTCGGACCTGGATCAGGTGCCCGGCCTGCTGCCGCGCAAGATCGGCAAGGGCACCGCGGACTTCACGATCGGCCCGGCGATGAGCCGCGAACAGGCAACGGCTGCGATCGGCGTCGGCATCGAGGTGGCCCGCGACCTGGTCGCGGCTGGCAACAGATGCCTGCTGACCGGCGACATGGGCATCGCGAATACCACGGCGTCGGCGGCGCTGATCTGCGCTTTCACCGGCCGTGACGCTGCGGACGTGACCGGCCGCGGCACCGGGGTTGACGACGTCACGCTCGCCAGGAAGGTAGCGGTGATCCAGCGCGGCCTGACCCTGCACCAGCCTGATCGGCGCGCGATCCGATCGGCGTCCTGGCCGCCTTCGGCGGCTTCGAGCACGCGGCGCTGGCTGGCTACATCATCGGTGCGGCGGCGTTGCGCGTCCCGGTCATCCTCGACGGCGTGATCGCGGGCAGCGCGGCGCTCGCAGCTTGCGCGCTGGCGCCCGGTGCCACGTCCTGCCTGATTGCCGGGCACAGGTCGGCCGAACCAGGCCACACCATCGCCCTGGAGCACCTTGGTCTGCGACCGCTGATCGATTTGGACCTACGGCTTGGAGAGGGAACGGGGGCGCTTCTGGCTCTCCCGATTGTGCAGAACGCGGTCAGGGCGCTACGAGAAGTCGCCACGTTTGACTCGGCCGGAGTCACCGAGAAGTAGCCTGCGTTCGGGATCCGAACGTATATTTGAATAATCCTATTCAGCAGCTGATATCGTGCGGTGACCTGCTGGCGGGCTACCGCGTGAGGCACTCGGCCGGGCGAGTGTTTGACGCCGCTTGGTGGTCACGTGGGTACAAGTTGCAGCATTAGTGCCGGTAATCTGCCCTAGCAGCGCACAATTACCTCAAGGCTGGATACTGTCCGTCGAGGTCTGGACAATGACGGCCTAAGGTTTGAGAGTCGTGGTGGTGAGGTGTGACCTGCTCGGCCTAGCGCGCCCGAGGGGTGGTCGGCGCGCTGAGCATCCATTTTCTGGTCGGCTGGCGAGCGGCCAGCGGGTACGGTGCGCGGCTTCATCACGGCCTCGGAGCACAGCCGATCGGGACAGGTCAAGGAAGAGCAGTCCGGCAGGGGCGGGAGACCCGGCAAGTATGACCGAGCGACAGGAGGCGACCGCGGCACCAGCGCCGTGGACCGGCGCCAGCGCCTGGTCGTCGGCCGCACCCGGTCGGGCTCAAGCTGAGCCAGCTGAGCCTGGTGGTAGTGGTACCGCCACCGGTACGCGCGTGCCAGACGCCGGCGAGACCGCGACCGGATACGTTGGTGCGCCAGTACCGGACGCTATGGCGACGAGCGCGCCGGGCCGCCACGCGGCTACGTCCAGCGGGACCGGCTGGCCCGGGCCCGAGCCAGCCCCCGGCATGGGGGAACGGCCGCTAGCCGACGGGGCTGGCCGAACGTCTGCTCCTGCTGAGACAGTCTCGGGCGGGCGTCACCGGCCTCCGGGTGCGCGATCCAAGGGCAAGGGCCAGGCTGACACGGACCAGCCGGACCAGCCGTTCGCCCGCGTCAACGCCAGGAAGCTTGAAGCCGCGCTTCTCGGGCTGCGGCATCCCATCGTCACGGTGCCGCTCACTTTCGATTCTCCCGGCGTCGCTGAGGCGCGAGCAGAGCGAGTAAAGCTGCTCAGCCAGATCGATGACTACCTGCTGCCGAGGCTGCGACAGTCGGGCGCGCCGATTCTCGTCGCGCTCGTCGGATCGACCGGCGCCGGCAAGTCCACGCTGATGAACAGCCTGGTCGGCAAGCAGGTAAGCGCCACCGGCATACGCAGGCCGACGACGAACAGCCCAGTCCTGGCGTGCCACCCAGACGATGTCCGATGGTTCGCTGAGAACGTCTTCCTGCCGACGCTGCCACGCGTTCGGCAGCAGGGCCTAGCCATGCCAGGAAGAGACGGACTGCTCGTGCTCGCCACCAGCGAGGGCATGCCTAAGGGCGTCGCCCTCCTGGACACCCCGGACATCGACTCGGTCGTGCAGGAACACCGCGACTTTGCCCATCAGTTCCTAGACGCCTCGGATCTATGGTTCTTCGTCACGACGGCCCGCCGGTACGCGGACGCGGCCGTCTGGGAGATGCTCAAAGACGCTAGGGACAGGGGGGCGGCGCTCGCCCTCGCGCTGTCGCGCGTACCACCGTCGGCGTCGGCCGAACTGGCCACGCACTTCGATGCGATGCTCGAGGCCAACGGACTGCGCGACGTTCGCCGGTTCATCGTGCCCGAGACGATCCTCGTGGAAGCTCGGCTGCCAGCCGAGATCGGGGCGCCGATCCGAGATTGGCTGTCCGACACCGCACGTCGCGAGGATCGTCGCGTCGCTGTGCTGACTCAGACCATGTCCGGTGTCCTCGACACGTTCCGAAGCCGGGTACCGACGCTCGCTGATCACGTGGGCGAGCAGCTCGTGATCCGGGGCAACCTCCGCGAGTCCATTGACGTTGCCTATGAGTCCAGCCTCGAGGACTTCGAGGAGACCTGCAAGGATGCCTCGCTGCTGCGCGGTGAGGTACTGGCCCGGTGGCAGGACTTCGCGGGCACCGGCGACTTGATGCGGACTCTTCAGGCGCGGCGCGGTCGCGGCGGCGGGAAGCAGAAGAAGCAGCGCATGCCGACCAGGGCTCGCGCGCTGAAGGACGCGCTAGCCATAAGCCTTCAGTCGCTGATCGTCGCGACGGCTGATCGGGCCGCGGAGCTGGTCGTTACGGACTGGCGACAGCAGCCGGCCGGCGCCCAGCTGCTCGCCGAGATCGACGCAGCCAACAAGCGTAGCGGCGGGGAGAGCCACGAAGATTTCGTCGCGTCAGCGCTGGCTGATCTCGGCATCGCCGCCGCGATAGCGGGTGGGAGCCGGCAGGATTCTGCCGCGCTGGCGAGGGCGACCGCCGGGCTATCCCCGCTGGCCGAGCGGGCCGTCGCCAGCTGGCAGCAGCATGTGCTGCAACTCGTGCGGGCCGAGAACGTAACGAAGCGCTCGGTCGCACGTCTGGTCTCGTTTGACGAGGAGTCGCTGGCGCTAGTGCTCAGCATCGGCGTCCTCAGTTACGAAGCGCCTGATGGCGTCGCGGTCGATGGCGTGAGCGTGGTTTCGCGCCAGCTGCTGACGGAGCTCTTCGGTGCCGGGCTGCTCCGGGACATCGGCTCGCGCGTACGGCAAGACCTGCGTGAGCGCGTGAGCGCGCTTTTCGATGCGGAAGCTCGGCGCTATTTCGCGATCGTCGACTCGGCTGGGGTGCCCGGCGAGACCGCAGCGGCGGAGCTGCTTCAGGCTGGCGATGCGCTTGAGGCGGCCCGATGACGGTCACGATGCAGCCAGAAGTCTCCAGCTCCGCTGACCGCGCTGGTCTGTCTGCTCGTCTGAGCGCGCTGGCGAATCTCGTGAAGATCGGCTGGGCCCGGAGGGGTTCTGGCGGCTTCAGCGCCGAGCTGCTCACTGACGCGAGCGACGTGCTCGCAAGGGCTGACCAGCGCCTGATGCTGTCCTCGAATCACACAGTCGTATCACTGGCCGGCGGGACCGGGAGCGGGAAGTCATCGCTTTTCAACCAGCTGGCGGGCGCCGATTTCTCCACCGTGGGTGTGACGAGGCCAGTCACGAGGGATGCGCACGCATGCGTCTGGGGGGTCGCGGGCTCGGGTCCGTTGCTGGAATGGCTCGGCGTTCCTCGCAGGTACCGCTATGCGCGATCGAGTGCACTCGGGCGCGGCGAGCAGTCCATGACGGGACTGGTGCTGCTGGACCTGCCCGACCATGACTCTGTCGTGGGGCATGCCACCGACCTCGTCGACAAGCTGGTCGGTCTGTCGGACTTGATGATCTGGGTGCTTGACCCGCAGAAGTACGCGGATGCGGCGGTGCACCGGCGCTTCCTCGTTCCCTTGGCCGGTCATTCCGAGGTCGTCGCCGTGGTCCTGAACCAGGCCGACCTGCTGACCCCCGGCCAGATCGAAGACTGCGTCCACGACTTGCGCCGGCTGCTCGACTCCGAGGGCTTGCAGGACGTCCAGATCCTGGTTACGTCGGCGAAGACTGGCGATGGGATCGAGGAACTGCGCAAGCTGCTTATCGGCGCGGTATCGGCCAGGAAGGCCGTGGCCGCGCGGATCTCGGCCGACGTGGACAAGGTGGTATCCCGGTTCGAGCCCTACGCCGCCGTCGAGGTCGCCAGCGGCGCGGTGGCCGACAGCGGCTCCGGTGATGTCGCGCCGGAAACGCTGCCAGCCGGCGTCGCGGAGGAGCTGTCGGCAGCCTTCGCCGGCGCTGCCGGGGTTGGCGCCATCGGTGACGCGCTGCGCAGTGCCCGGGAGTTGCGGGCCATAGATTACGTCGGCTGGCCAGTGAGCTGGCTCGTTGAGCGCCTCACTAGTCCAGACCCGATCAGGAAGATCCGGCTCGGGAAGATCTGGGCGGAGCTCAGGGGCGTGACGGCGGGCCCATCAGGCACGCAGCGGGCTGAGATCGACAACGCGCTCACCAAGGTCGCCGATGAGCAGGTGCCCGCGTTGCCGCGGCCGTGGTCGCGCACAGTCCGGGCCGCCGTGAGGTCGAACGCGGACGACATCCCGGCGGCAGTCGGTGCCGAGATCGGCGCCGCGTTGCCCGTGGATGCAGCCGTTGACGGGTGGTGGCGCGCTATTGGCGTGCTCCAGGGCTTGCTGCTTGGCTGCGTCGTGGTTGGCGGCGCGTGGTTCGTCGCGCTGCTCATCCTCGGCGTCGGTGGGGTTGGCTCGGCCAGCTTGCCGAAGCTGTTCACCGGCACGTGGTACCTGGCCTGGGCCGGCGCGCTCGTGATCCTCGCCCTGCTGGCGGGATGGCTGACGGCCAGGGTTTGCACGCGAGCGGTCAGCGGCGCTGTCGCTCGTGAGGTCGACGAGCTCGAGCACGACATCAACAGGCGGATGACCGTCGTGGCGCACTCCCTCGTGGTCACGCCCGCAGAGCTTGAGCTTGCGGAGCTGCAGCAGTTCCGCATCGACCTGCAGATCGCGGCCGGCGGCGCGACGCCGCTCTAGGTTCTGGCGCTGCCGCTCAACGCGTCTGGGCCGCCGGATTGTCGCACGAGCGTCGCTATCGAGGCGCTGTCGGTCCACAGTGTGGGGGTGTCAGTGCTCACTCGTGCACAGGTCATCGTCGGTCCCCGGTGTCCGCGGCAGAAAGCCCCCATGCTGGTCGGCAAGCCGGCGGCATTCGGTCGCCGGCATCCGCGACGGTCAGCGGGTCGACTGCCGCCGCCCTGGATGTTGAGGAGGCCGGACATGGCCAATGAAGCGGACGTGAGCCTGATCGGGTTCGTCGCAACCCAACCAAAGAAGGGACGTACCAAGACGGGGATAACGACCTTGTCCATGCGCGTCGGCTGGACGCCCCGGACGGTGGACAAGACGACCGGTGAGTGGTCTGATCTGCCGAGTTCGTTCGCCACCCTATGGTGCTACCGGAAGGTCGCCGAGTACGCGTCGGTCTGCATTCGGCGGGGTGAGCCGATCGTTGTGCGCGGCAGGCTGCAAGTACGCGAGTACACCGACCAGAACGGCCAGCGTCGAAGCTCGGTTGAAATAACCGCCGAATCGATCGGGCACGACATTTCCCGTGGCATATCCACCTACAGCAAGCTGCCGACCCGGGCCGAGCCGACGGCCGACGAGTATGAGCAGTCCCTGGGGGCCGAGCGCAACCCGCTGCCTGGTGATCGCGAGCAGACGGCGCCCGATGACTCTCGGGAGCCTGGCCGAGGTTCCGGCGAGGAGCCACCGCACGTCGGCGAGGGCGACATGGACCAGCTTGACCCGGACGACGGAGAGCTATTGGTCGACGAGGAGTACGACGAACCTCCGGCCGGAGGCGTGGCGGTCAATGTCGACGACACGCTCGACCCAGCCGGTGCCATTGGCTGACAGCACCCGGCCGCCTGCGCACCGGGCCCGGCCGCCGACGCGGCCTGGTCCCCGCCTCGGGAGCTTTCGAAATGCGGCCCGGACGGCTTCGTGGCGTCGCGGGCCGCCGTTCGAAGCCCTGGTGCGGAGCCCCTACGCTTGTTGACATGCCGGAGTTCATCTATCAGATGAGCCGTGTCCGCAAGGCGCACGGCGACAAGGTCATTCTCGATGACGTCACGCTCGCGTTCCTGCCCGGAGCCAAGATCGGGGTCCTCGGCCCCAACGGCACGGGCAAGTCCACGCTGCTCCGGATGATGGCCGGCGTCGAGCAACCCTCCAACGGCGACGCGCGGCTGATGCCCGGATTCACGGTGGGCATGCTCGACCAGGAGCCGCACCTGGACGATTCGAAGACCGTCCTCGGCAATGTCGAGGAGGGCGTTGCCGAGACCAAGGCGCTGCTGGACCGGTACAACGAGATCGCCGAGCAGATGGCCACTGACTACTCCGACGACCTCCTGGCGGAGATGGGCAGGCTTCAGGAGGAACTGGACCACAAGAACGCGTGGGACCTGGAGAGCCAGCTGGATCAGGCGATGGACGCGTTGCGCTGCCCGCCACCAGACGCCGACGTCAGCGTGCTGTCTGGTGGCGAACGGCGTCGGGTCGCACTGTGCAGGCTGTTGCTGTCCCAGCCGGACCTGCTGCTGCTGGACGAGCCGACCAACCACCTCGACGCGGAGAGCGTGCAGTGGCTGGAGCAGCACCTCGAGAAGTACCCCGGCACCGTAGTTGCCGTTACCCACGACCGGTACTTCCTGGACAACGTGGCCGGATGGATTCTCGAACTGGACCGCGGCCGCGCCTTCCCGTATGAGGGCAACTACTCGACGTACCTGGAGACCAAGGCGGCCCGGCTCAAGATCGAGGGCCAGAAGGACGCCAAGCGACGCAAGCGCCTGGAAGACGAGCTCGAATGGGTTCGCTCTAGTCCTCGCGCCCGGCAGTCTAAAAGCCGCGCGCGCTTGCAGCGCTACGAAGAGATGGCCGCCGAGGCCGATCGCGACAGGAAGCTGGACTTCGAGGAGATCCAGATCCCGCCGGGTCCTCGTCTTGGCACCCAGGTCGTCCACGTAGACGACCTGACGAAGGGCTTCGACGACCGCACTCTCATCGAGGACCTGAGCTTCAGCCTGCCGCAGGGCGGCATCGTCGGCGTCATCGGACCCAACGGCGTCGGCAAGACCACGCTGTTCAAGATGATCATCGGTGAGGAGCAGCCCGACACCGGGACGATCAAGATCGGCGAGACGGTCCAGATCGCCTACGTCGACCAGTCGCGAGGCCGTATCGACCCAGGCAAGAACGTCTGGGAGGTCATATCCGACGGGGAGAGCTTCATCACGGCAGGCAAGACGGAGATCCCAAGCCGCGCCTACGTCGCAGCGTTCGGGTTCAAGGGCAGTGACCAGCAAAAGCCAGCGGGCGTGCTCTCCGGCGGCGAGCGTAACCGGGTCAACCTGGCCCTCACCCTGAAGCAAGGCGGCAACCTCCTGCTGCTAGACGAGCCGACGAACGACCTGGACGTCGAGACCTTGTCGTCGCTGGAGAACGCGCTGCTGGAGTTCCCCGGCTGCGCCGTGATCACCAGCCACGACCGATGGTTCCTAGACCGGATCGCCACCCACATCCTCGCCTGGGAGGGCGGGGCCAGCTGGTTCTGGTTCGAGGGCAACTTCGAGTCCTACGAGAAGAACAAGATCGAGCGACTTGGCGCGGAGGCCGCCCGGCCGCACCGCGTGACCTACCGCAAGCTGACCAGGGACTAGCTGACCAGGACTAAAAGCCGCTCCGGTACTGGGTCGGCCGTCCCTGCGACGTGGCTCACCGTCGGCCCCCTCTAGAGACGGCGGTCACCATGCGCTGGCGCCCGCAACATGTCGTACGTGTCAGGGACATTCTGGCGCGTATGCTCACCTGAACCGCCTGGCTGATGCCCCGAGCTAGCCGGGTCGGCCCAGCCCCCCGAGCCCGTATCGGAGCAACATGTCCATCGGCGAGCCTTCCGCTGCCAGCGCCAACCGGTCCGGCGGATCCGAGCTGCCCGACCGCGCCCGGGTCGTCGTGATCGGCGGCGGCATCATCGGTACGTCGATCACGTATCACCTCGCGCATTTGGGCATCACCGACGTCGTCCTCCTGGAGCGCGACCGGCTGACGTCGGGCACGACGTGGCATGCGGCCGGGCTGATGGCGACCTTCGGTTCGACGTCCGAGACGTCCACCGAGCTCCGCAAGTACACGCGCGATCTATATCTGCAACTGGAGGCCGAGACCGGCCTGGCGACCGGGATGCGCCAGGTGGGTCTCATCGAGCTGGCGATCGAGCCCGGACGGCTGGAGGAGTATCGCCGGGTCGCCGCGTTCAACCGGCACTGTGGCGTTGAGGTCCATGAGATCTCCGCCGCGGAGGTGGCCGACCTGTGGCCGCTCGCGCGCACCGACGACATCCTGGCCGGCTTTTACATCCCGGCGGATGGCCGGGTGAATCCGGTTGACGTGACGATGTCGCTCGCGAAGGGCGCCCGCCAGCAGGGGGCCAGGATCATCGAGGGCGTACCCGTGACGGACGTCTTGACGAGGGACGGAACGGTGACCGGCGTCAGGACGGCCCGCGGCGACATCGAAGCCGAGTACGTGGTCAACTGCGCCGGGATGTGGGCTCGCCAGCTCGGGGAGATGGCCGGTGTCAGCATTCCGCTCCAGGCAGCCGAGCACTATTACCTGCTCACCGAGCCGATCGCCGAAGTGAGTCGCGACTGGCCGGTCCTGGAAGACCCGGCTAACTACGGCTACTTCCGTGAAGAGGGTGGCGGACTGATGCTCGGGATGTTCGAGCCGGTCTGCGCCCCGTGGCGGGTCGACGGCATTCCGCCGGACTTCAGCTTCGGCGAGCTACCGCCGGACTGGGACCGGATGGGCCCGTTCCTGGAAAAGACGATGTCGCGGATACCTGTCTCGTCGGAGGTCGGCATCCGCAAGTTCTTCTGCGGGCCGGAGAGCTTCACGCCGGACCTCGCACCTGTCATCGGCGAGGCGCCGGAGCTGCGGAACTACTTTGTCGCGGCAGGCCTCAATTCCATCGGCATCCTGACCGGCGGCGGTATCGGCCGGGTCATGGCGCACTGGATCGCCACCGGCCGTCCGGACGTCGACATCACCGGCATGAACATCGACAGGCTGCAGCCCTACCAGGCCAACCCGGAGTACCGGGCGACTCGGACTGTCGAGTCCCTCGGGATGGTCTACGCCACGCACTACCCTGGCCGCTCGATGCGGACGGCCCGGGGCGCGAAGCTCTCGCCTGTCCATCGCCAGCTGGTCGCGCAGCGGGCCTTCTTCCGCGACGTCAGCGGCTGGGAAGGCGCCGACTGGTATGCGCCCGAGGGCTCCGTTCCGGCGGGTGCGGTACCTGACGCGGGCGAGCTGTCCTGGGGTCGCCGCGACTGGTACGGCAACTGGGAAGCTGAGCATCACGCGTGCCGCGAGGGCGTGATCCTCATGGACATGTCCTTCATGGCCAAGTTCGCCGTTCAGGGCCGCGACGCGGGCCGCGAGCTAGACCAGCTATCGGCGAACCACGTCAACGGCGAGCCAGGAATGATCACGTACACGCAGTGGCTCAATCCCGCCGGCAAGCTTGAGGCTGACCTGACCGTCACCAAGCTGGCCGACGACGATTTCTACGTGGTCGCGTCGGACACCGCGCACAGGCACGCGCTGACGTGGATGCGCCGCCGTTTCGGCGAGACCGGTGCGCATGCGTTCGCCACCGACGTGACGTCCGCGTACGCGCAGCTCAACGTCCAGGGACCGCGGTCGCGCGAGCTCCTGGCGGCGGTCACCACTGCCGACGTCAGCGACGACGCGTTTGGCTTCCGAACGGCCCGGCACATCGACATCGGGTTCGCGCGGGTGCTCTGCATCCGTATCACCTACCTTGGCGAACTGGGCTACGAGCTGCACATCCCGGCCGAGCAGGCCGTCCACGTGTACGACCGGCTCGTCGCGGCGGGCCACGATCTCGGGCTCCGGCACGCCGGCTTGAAGGCATTGTCCAGCCTGCGGATGGAAAAGGGCTACCGCGACTACGGGCACGACATTGACAACACCGACTCTGTGCTCGAGGCCGGTCTCGGCTTCGCAGTCGCGCTCGACAAGCCGGGTGGTTTCGTCGGCCGCGACGCTGTCGTGGCCCAGAAGCAAGCCGGGCCGCTCACCAGGCGGTTGGTGCAGGTACTGCTCAGCGATCCCGATCCGCTGATGTTCCACGCGGAGGTCGTCCGGCGCGACGGCTGCGAGGTCGGCTACATCCGCGCCGCCTCCTATGGCTGGACCCTCGGCGGCGCTGTTGGACTTGCGATGGTCGATTCCGGCGGCGTGCCGATCGACCAGGCCTGGCTCGATGCTGGCGAGTGGAGCGTGCAGATCGGCGATCGGATAGTCCCGGCGCGGACGTCGCTCCGGCCGCTGTACGACCCGGCCAACAAGCGCATCAGGATGTAATGACCAGGGCGGGGCCGCGATTCAAAGCTCCGGTCTCTTACTCCGCCCGTAGCGCCAATGCGGCCGGCGTGTGCGCCGCATCCAAGCCAGGGAGCGCCGCGTCAAGGTTGGCGAATACGAGAGCGCCAATCGCGACGAGGAACACTGAGAGAACCGGCACTGCAGGATCGGGCACGGCGTTGATGTTGCGGGCGAACAGAATCCAGAGCTGGCGCCCGAGCACGATGCCGAGCGGGATCCCGAGGATGACTCCGATGGCCGCAATAACTGTCGCCTGCCATGCGACCGCGGCGGCCAGTTGCCGCTGAGTGAAGCCGAGCGTCTTCAGCAGGGCCAGATCGCGCCGTCGGCGGCGGACCGACGCAGTGAGCGTGAGGCCAAGCGCGACGATCGCTCCAGCGGCCAGCCCGACTGCGAGGATTACGGGGGTCGAGCCGGTGGTGCGGTAGTTGACGATCTGCGCAGGGCGCAATGTGCCGAGGACGGCCACGTGATTTCCGACGCCGTGCGGATCCGCGGCAAGTACCTTGTTCGCTGCAAGGGCGATCCGTTGCATGTCGGCTCTGCCTGCCGTCGCGCTGACCCCGGGTCGAAGCCGTACCACGACAAGTTCGGGGCCGTTCAGGTTCGGGTCTGGGCCCACCGCAGCTCGCTGCATCGCCAATGGCTGGATCCCGGTCGAGACAAGGGCGCCCGTGCCCATCGAGGTGTGTTCCGCGACGTAGCTGTCATAGCCCACCGCGGGGAAAGTCGCGGTTCCGACGATCACCAACTTGGTCGGCGGGATGTAATCGGGGGCAGCATTGGCAGATTCGTAACTGATGGAGACGGTATCGCCGACGTGTTTGTGCAATAGAGACAGGGTGGCTGCGCCCAGCACGATTTGCTCATTGCCGTCAAGACTGTGACCGGACAGGATCGGCGGGAAGACCTTGGCACCGGGCGTGCCGAGGATGATAGGGACGGTTTGGCCGTCAATCTCGGCGTCGGTGTAGTCGAGACCCGCCCATCCTGCGAGCGAGGTCAACGTAGGAGAGCTGGACGGGCGAGCCGACGACTGCGCGTGGCGCGTGTACGACGCGACATCGGCTGCCTGGCGCCCCCGGTCGGGATCTCGCGACCGGCGATGTGGCCCGGTTCTCGGTCACCTTCGGCCGCGGATTGCCCATCCACATCGCATTGACCGCTGGGCGTGACCTGAGACCGCCAGCGTGCTGTCATGACGGCGAGTCGATGGCTGGCTTGACGTCTACCACGGGCGTCCCGTCGATGGCCTCCAGAGCATCGATTTCAATCCGAAGCCCGTCGCGCGCCACGATGCGGGCACGGTGCAGGCCGATGGGGTTCGGCCGATTGGGCGAACAGGTGCTGAACACGCCAGTGAGCGGCTGGCTCATGTCGTCCTCGGGATGCGTGCTCAGCTCGTCGCGGGGCGACAGGTGGAGCCAGGTGAGCACCACGATCTCGTCGCCCGGTCGCAGGTCCTTTGCACCCTCCGCGACCTGCTCATCGAAACGGATCCACGCCCGAGGTGCGCCTTCGCGCTGGTTCGGCGCATCGTCGAGGACCCTGAGGGCCGACTGCACCCACCCGATCGGCACAAGGCCGTAGCTTGTCTGCACGAGAACATTCTGCCGTCGGCCGCGGACGGGACGCATAGGCCGCCCAGATTGGCAGACAACTCCCAGCCGGGCGCGCTCGTCTGCTCGCGGCCTGCATTAGCATCACCGGATGAGTGACGAGCCGTTCGTTCCCGTCGACTTCGCGGTGCCAGATGGCCTCGTGGTCGGGGATTTCCGGCTGGAGCCGCTCGGGCCTCAGCACAACGACGCCGACTATGCCGCCTGGACGGGCAGTATCGACCACATCCGGGCGACGCCTGGATTCGCCGGGGGCAGCTGGCCGCACGAGATGTCAGTCGCGGACAACCTGGGCGACCTCCAGCGCCATGCACGGGACTTTGCCGAGCGCCGCGGCTTCACTTACTCCGTGCTCAGTACCGAGACCGGCGAGGTTATCGGCTGCGTGTACATCTACCCCAAGCGCGACGCAGACGGCACCGAAGTCGGGCGCGGGCGCCACGCAGTCGTCGATTCCTGGGTGCGTGCGGACCGCGCCGCGCTTGACCCGGTCCTGTACCACGTGATCCTGGCGTGGCTTGAACGCGACTGGCCCTTCGAGTCGATCGAGTACGCGCCAAGGACATGACGCCTTTATCTGTAGCGCAGAAACCCGCGTGGTCAGCTTGAGCTGGCTCGCACTCAGCCGTCATGAATGTGCAGCTACTGTCGCTATAACGACAGTGATTAGCCATCCACACAAGATCGTTTTAGCTAGGCAATTAGGGCCGCGGTCCGCGCGCTACCAAAACGACCCTGCGCCACCACCTCACGCGGTCGGCCTTAAGCGCTCTGGCCCAGACAACGCGAGACGGTTTCGGTGGCGGCGGTTGAACTAGCCACCGCGAATAGACCGGCGGCGGCAACGGCGTAACGTCGCGCCCGAGTTGCAGCTGATCGCACTCGGCAGGATCGTGGTTGCGGTGATACTGCGGCTTGTGCCGCTCGTGACACGATGCCGTGCAGTCAGCGTCGCAGGAAGTCGGGCACACGTAGACGCCAGCGGAGGCCACGCGTCCATGGTCGGGCTGATGCACATCAGGGTCAATGCGACACCATCCCGACCACGCTGGAGGTGTGCGCAGGCTAGGACACTGTGCCGCGAGGCACGACCCACTGCATTGGCTGTCTGGTGACTTCGGCGATGAGGTCATAGTCGCTGTCGTAGTGCAGGAGCATCACGTGCTCTCGTTCTGCCACCGCGGCAACCAGCAGATCGGTAAAGCCAACCGCCCGGACGTGGCCGCTGCGCCACAGCGCGCCCTGCACATCAAGGGCACGATGCCAGTCCTCATCATGAGTGGCGAGCCATTCGTAGCCTTCGTCCCGGTCTGCTCTGACCAGGTCGAATTCGGCACCGCTGCGAGCAGCCCAGCCGAGCTCGAACTCGATGACGCCGCACGTCGCTACTAGCCCAGCCTCGATCAGCGGGCCTAAGACGGCTGCGACCGGTGGCCTGTTCAGCCTGGCTAGCGCGCTGGTGTCGGCGAGATGGCTGGCTACCGCTGCCATGCGGCGCGCATCACGTCGTCGTCCGCCAGGTCGGCCAGCCCGCCGGAGATCAGGCGCTCCAGATCACGTCGGCGGGCAGCGAGCGCGGTGACCTGGCGGAGGGCAGCGTTGACGGTGTCCTTCTTCGTCTCGGTCTTCAGCACCTTCTGCGCGGCCGCGAGCTGCTCCTCGTCCACGTCAATCAGCGTCTTGGCCATCCTGGATCCCTCCCGCGCTCAGTATATCTGGGATGACCTGGAATGGATATACGGCTGGTGGCGTCCGCCTCGCGCTGGCGGCCTGTTCCGGCTGCTAGTTGGTCTGCTGCACGTTGGTCGCGCTGATGACGCCGTTCGTGACGGTGTAAGTCCCCTGATAGGTCTTGACAGTCCCGTTGGACTGCAAGGCCGCTAGCCGAGCGCTGACGATGTTGCCGTTGACCGAGAGGATGGTCACGGTATCGCGGACCGTTCCGACGTACCCCTTCCGGAACACGGTGTAGGGCTCCGTGGCGCCGCCCAGCCGCCAAGCCGCGCGGTACTGCCGGTGGTTGATGGCGGCGAAGTACTCGCGCACCGTCAGCGCCGGGTTCGAGGCGCCACCGGCTGGCACGGTCGTAGTGACGGTGACCGGCGGCAGCGTCCGATCACTGCGATGCGACAGCTTGTACGCGATCCCCGCCAGGCCGCACAGCCCGACGATGGCGATCAGCAGCCCGATCACGACGTTGCGGGCCCGGTGCTGACCAGACTGTCGGCGACCACCTTGCGCGTGACCCGGCTGCGTCGGACGGCCCGGCTGCTTCGGACGTCCCGGTTGTGTCGGACGCCCCGGTGGCGCCGCTCCGTCGTGCCTCGTGGGCGGCGACTCAGCAGGCCATGCCTGATGGACGGACGGTTGCCGGAACGTCTCGACAGGGCCGGGAACGGGGCCGTCCTCCCAGTCGCCCGAACGCCGTGCGGGGCCATCGGCGCGCTCCGGCGCGTGGGTCGGG
>CAVSQI010000005.1:0-134530 GCA_963730085.1 uncultured Actinomycetota bacterium
AGACCTTCTTGGCGCGGCTGGGCGCGACTCTCGGCGGTTCGCCGGGCTGCTTGGGGTAGACGGGCGGCCACGGCGCGTCGAGCAAGCCGGCCGACGTGTCGCGCTCGTTCATTTCCAGGAACGGGGCTAGCGACTGCGGGTCGTCGTTCATCGGGAGCCAAGGATCACCCACGGCTTCGATTCGCGCCGGCAGCGTTGAGATCGTGAAGTGGTCCGGGTGGATCTCATCGATCTCGTCCCAGTTCAGCGGCGTTGAAACCTGCGCACCGGGGCGGGCGCGGACTGACCAGGCGCCGTACACGGTCTTGTGGGGCGCGTTCTGATTGAAGTCGACGAAGACACGCTGGCCGCGTTCCTCCTTCCACCAGGCCGCGGTGATGAGGTCGGGCCGCCTCCGCTCCAGCTCGCGCGCGATCGCGACCGCTGAGCTACGCACCTGATAGGAGTCCCAGTGCGGCTGAAGCCGGATGTAGATGTGCAGGCCGCGATTGCCTGTCGTCTTCGGGTAGCCGGTCACCCCAGCCTCTGTCAGCAGGGTCCGCAGCTCGGCGGCAGCCTGCTGGATGTGACCAAAGTTCACGCCGGGCGTCGGATCGAGGTCGATGCGCAGCTCGTCGGTGTGGTCGGGGTCGCTCGCCAGGTACGGCCAGACGTGGAACCCCAGGCAGCCGAGGTTGACGGCCCACAGGACATGATCAATGTCAGCAGCGACCAGCGCCTCGGACGTCGTGCCGTTGGGAGTCGCCACGATCGTGGTCTGGAGCCAGGATGGCTTGTTCTTCGGCACCCGCTTCTGGAAGAACGACGGCCCGCCGACCCCCTCCGGGTACCGCTCGAGCAGCACCGGACGGCCACCCATCGTCCGCATGAGCGGCTCGGCGACGCGCAGATAATGGTCGGCCAGGTCGGCCTTCGTCTCGCCGTGCTCGGCGAAGTAGACCTTCTCTCCTGAGGTGATCAGATCACGACCGGGCATGACGAGAACGCTAGCCCATCGGGCCTGCTAGCCTCACCCGCCATGGCCGAGCACATCTACTCCGGTTACGCGGGCGACGACGCTCCGGCGCACCGAGGCTGGGTCCTCGGCCACTTCATGCCAGACGGCGATCCTCGGCAATCTGGGGACGTCGAGATCAAGTGGGCCGTGCACAAGAGCGGCGACAAGCGGGCCCAGTGGGTGCTCGCGGAGTCGCGGACGGCGGCGATCTTCCTGGTCAGCGGCCGGTTCCGGGTGGATCTGCCGGATCGGAGCGTGGTGCTGGACCGACCGGGAGCCTACGTAGTCTTCTCCGGCGTCGGCCATTCCTGGGAGGCGGAGGAGGACTCGACCATCCTCGGGGTCCGATGGCCGTCTGTGGCTGGCTACTGAGGGCGAGCCGACGAAGGGCACCAGCCACACTGGCCCCGTTCCCGGCATATGGTGGTTCGCTAGTCCTCCCGTCAGCAATGAGTTAGTTGGAGAGCGATGACCGGCCCGGATTTGAGCACCCGACTCGCCGAGATAGCCGCGCAGCCGAACGGTGGCGCCGCCGCGGCGGCGGCTCTGAGCAGCTGGCTGTCGGCTGAGCAGTCGTTCGTCAACGGGGCCGAGCTGAGGCGGTTCGCTGAGCTGGCTCCGGTGAGCCTGATCGTGGACTCGTTCCGGTGCGACATCCCGTTCGGGACGGGCGGGCGGCGCGGCCGGGTCGGGATCGGGCCCAACCGGATCAACCCACGGACCCTGGCGCTGACGGTGGCGGGTCACTGCGAGTTCGTCCGCGCGACCGCGCCTGGCGCCAACCGGACGGTCGTCGTGGCGAACGACACGAGGGTGTTCACCGACATCAACGCCGCACACACGTTCATGGGGGAGGACTGGTCGCTGCTGGGCACCAGCTCGCGCAGTCTGGCGCTGCTGGCGTGCCAGATCTACGCCGTCTACGGGTTCGACACGTACCTGACGGCGCCGAAGGACCACGACGCGTACATGCCGACCCCGGAGCTGTCGTTCGCCATCCGCGAGCTCGGCGCGGCAGGCGGCCTGAACGTCTCGGCGTCGCACAACCACCCCGACGACAACGGCTTCAAGGTCTACACCCCGACCGGCGGCCAGTACTGCCCGCCCGATGACGCGACCCTGTCTCGGGCCGTCGAGCACGTCGAGCTCGACCCCGACATCGAGCGGCTCGTAGCGCGGTACACCGGAGCAGCAGCGGAAATCCCGGCCGACGTGCACCGCGCCTACATCTCCATGTACGTCGATAGGTCCGCGGCCATCTGCGCGGAATCGGAGCGGTTCCGGGCAGACGTTC
This sequence comes from uncultured Actinomycetota bacterium, assembly GCA_963730085.1. GTDB lineage: Bacteria > Actinomycetota > Actinomycetes > Streptosporangiales > Streptosporangiaceae > JAJYUU01. The sequence goes on from CAVSQI010000005.1 coordinate 2,292, forward strand.
CGATCGTGTACACGCCCCTGTGCGGGACCGGGCTCGCCAACGTCGGCGAGACGCTGACCGGGTCTGGTTACCAGGTGCACGTGCCGCGGGATCAGTACCCCGATGGCTCGTTCGCGGCGATCCCGCTCCGGTCGCCCAACCCGGAGATCCCGGGCGTGACCGACCCGGCCATCGAGTTCGCCGCCACGGTCGGTGCTGAGGTCGTGCTGTCGACCGACCCCGACGCCGACCGGCTTGGCGTCGAGGTGAAGCTCGCCGACGGGACGTGGCGGCACCTGACCGGGAACCAGATCGGCGCGATGATTGCATACTTCCTCATCGCCGACCCGGACGGGCCGCGGCTGGCCGGGCCGCTGATCACGACGGTGGCGACCAGTCGGGTGCTCCGCGCCATCGCGGCGCTCGGCGCGGGCGTCGACGTCACCGACGACCTGATGATCGGGTTCAAGTTCATCGGGCAGCTACTGGACGCGATCGAGGCCGAGGCCGGGACGGCAGCTCTCGTGCTGGCTTCCGAGGAGAGCCACGGCTACCTCACCACGACCAGCCTGCGCGACAAGGACGCGGCCTCGGGCGGCTACATCGTCGCGCACCTGCACGCGATGATGCGCAGCCGCGGACTCACGCTGTGGGACTACCTCGTGCGGGTCTTCGCGGCGGTCGGCGTCCACATCGAGCTCGGGCGGTCGCTGGTGCTGCTCGGCGCCGACGGGGCCGAGAAGATCAAGTCAGTGATGCGGTCGCTGCGCGCCCAGCCACTGCAGAACCTAGGCAGCGAGCCGGTCCTCGTCCGCCACGACTTCCTTGTCGACGGCGTCGACCCCGCCGCCGGACCGCTTACCGAGGGCGAGCGGGCGTCTCGCGACGTGCTGGAGATCATCAGCGAGCACTACCGGATCGTCGTGCGGGCGTCCGGTACCGAGGCGAAGCTCAAGTACTACTTCGACTACCGAGAGGCCCCGGCGGCGGCTGAGGCGGGCACCGAGTCGGCCACCGGCCGTTACGCCGAGTTGGAGCCGCTCGTGCACGCCGACTGCGCGGCCGTGTACGCCGACCTGGCGCGCCGGGCGGGTTACGAGCTGTCGGCGCGGGCACTAGAACTACCGGATGTGATGCCAGTACAGGAGAAGGCCGCGATTCAATGAACGACCGGGCAGGTCAGCCCGCCGCCGAGGCGGACCTGGTAGACGTCGGTTCGCTAGTGACCGCGTACTACGCCGAGCGCCCGGATCCGGCCGAGCCCTCCCAGCAGGTCACCTTCGGCACCTCGGGTCACCGGGGCAGCTCGCTGCGACTGTCCTTCAACGAAGACCACATCCTCGCGACGACGCAGGCGATCTGCGAGCACCGGGCCGCCGCCGGAATCACCGGGCCGATCTTCATGGGCCGCGACACGCACGCGCTGTCGGAACCCGCCCTGGACACGGCGCTCGAAGTCATGGCCGCGAACGGTGCCGAGATCCTCATCGACAGCCGCGACGGTTACACGCCGACGCCGGCCCTCAGCCGCGCCATCCTCGCCTACAACGACGGACGCAGCACCGGCCTCGCTGACGGGATCGTCGTCACGCCGTCGCACAACCCGCCGGAAGACGGTGGATTCAAGTACAACCCGCCCGACGGCGGGCAGGCGGGCGCGCAGATCACCGGCGCTATTCAGCAGCGGGCGAACGAGCTGCTGTCTAAAGGCCTGGCTGAGGTCAACCGCGTTCAGCTCGCTAAAGCACGTGCTGCGGCCGGCCGCTTCGACTTCCTCGGGGAGTACGTCGCCGCGCTTCCGTCCGTGGTGGACGTCGAGGCAATCCGGGCCGCCCGGGTGCGGATCGGCGCCGACCCACTCGGCGGTGCCAGCGTCGCCTACTGGAGCGAGATCGCCGAGCGCTACGAACTCGAGCTGACGGTCGTGAACCCGGTTGTGGACAAGACATTCCGGTTCATGACGCTCGACTGGGACGGCCGGATCAGGATGGACTGCTCGTCGCCGAGCGCGATGGCGTCGCTGATTGGCCGGCGCAGCGACTTCGCGATTGCTACGGGCAACGACACCGACGCGGACCGGCACGGCATCGTGACTCCGGACGCCGGGCTGATGAACCCCAACCACTACCTCGCCGTCGCCATCGACTACCTGTACCGGCATCGCGGTGACTGGCCAGCCCAGGCCGCCGTGGGCAAGACGATGGTCAGCTCCTCGATCATCGACCGGGTCGCCGACGACTGCGGCCGCACGCTGACCGAGGTGCCGGTTGGCTTCAAGTGGTTCGTGCCGGGCCTGCTCGACGGCAGCGTCGCGTTCGGCGGCGAGGAGAGCGCGGGCGCGTCATTCCTGCGCCGAGACGGCCGAGTGTGGACCACGGACAAGGACGGGATCATCCTCAATCTGCTGGCCGCGGAGATCATGGCGGTCACCGGCAGCACCCCCAGCCAGCTCTACCGGTCGCTCACCGAACGGCTCGGCGACCCGGCCTACGCTCGCATCGACGCCCCAGCCACGCGCGAGCAGAAGGCGGTCCTCGCCAAGTTGTCGCCCGAGCAGTTCGGCGCCGCGGAACTGGCCGGCGAGCCTGTCCGGGCCAGGCTCACCACTGCCCCCGGCAACGGCGAGCCGCTGGGCGGCATCAAGGTGGTCACCGAATCCGGCTGGTTCGCCGCCCGGCCGTCTGGGACCGAGGACGTGTACAAGCTGTACGCCGAGTCGTTCCGTGGCCCTGGGCATCTCGCCCGGATTCAAGCCGAGGCCCAGCAGATCCTGGCTGGCATCCTGGGCTAGTGCTTGGTGACGCGCGGCTTTCGGCCCTGGTCGTGAACGTCGCGCGCGCTCACGACGTGCCGCGGCTATCCCGCGCCTGCGAGCAGGCCGCGACGATAAGCGGCTGGCGGCCACCGCTCGTGCTCCCGACGACGCCCGGCGAAACTGGCTCGGCTCAGGCGCGGCGTGCGGTAGCGGCGGGCGCCGATCTCGTCATCGCCAGCGGCGGCGACGGCACAGTCCGCGCTTGCGCCGAAGTACTGGCAGGCACCGCGGTGCCGCTCGCCATCGTCCCGGTCGGTTCGGCGAACCTGACAGCGAACGCCCTCGGCCTGCCCGCGCGCACGGAGGCGGCGCTGCGGGTGGCGTTCGAAGGCCGCGATCGGCGGATCGACCTCGGTGTCGCCGACGGGATCACGTTCGCGGCGATGGCGGGCATCGGCCTGGATGCTGCCGTCGTCGGCGCGACGTCAGGCGTGCTGAAGCGTCTGGGGGGCTGGACCGCGTACGCGGTGGCGGCAGCCGGTCAGGTGTTGCGTCCACGGACGACATTCACGATCCGGTTGGACGGCCGGGATCGACTGATCCGGCGGGCCCACTCGGTCACCGTCGGGAACTCCGGGGCGCTGCCGGGCGGGTTCGTTATCCTGCCAGCGGCGCGACTCGATGACGGCGTACTCGACGTCGTGATCCTGGCGCCGGCCGACCCCCTCGGCTGGGCGGACGTCGGCTACCGCGTGCTGGCCGGGAGTCAGCGCGACGATGCGCGGCTGGAGCGGTATCAGGCGCGCACGGTCGAGATAAGCGCCGAGGCTGAGCTGCCGCGCCAGGTCGACGGCGAAGTAATCGAGCCGGCCCGTTCCCTGAATGTGGCGGTGCGGCCCGCCGTGCTCAAGGTCCGCGTGCCCGCCTAGCCCGCGGTGGCGCGCATCGCGATCTGGCTGAGCACGGGTAGCCGCACGCCGAGCTAGTGCACGGTGCCGTCGCTCACCCGGATCGCGACGAGCTTGCCGTTTGCGGCAAGCGCAAACAGCCAACGGCTGTCCGGCGACCAGGCGAGCGCCTGGCTGTCCGACGACTCATCCACGGGAACGGGCATCGTCGTCGTGCGTCCGGTGTTGAGGTTCACCATGTCAAGCACTGATCGCTGGACGCCGCTTGTCACTATCACAGCAGCGAGCGAGCCGTCGGGCGACACGATGCCTGGCTCGGTCGGCCATGTCACGACGTTGAGGGCAGCACCTGGGAGCGTCCGCCGCGCACCAGTCGTCGCGTTCACCACGACGTTGCGGCAATGCCCCTGCTGGCAGGTCAGGCCGAGCCAGTTGGTCGGTCCGACTGCGACGAGCAGCACCCCGGCCGAGCGTGGACCGCTCGGGGTCGTGCTGTATTGGCGGCCAGAGCTGCGCGTGACCTGCTGACCAACGCCGATGTGCCACTCTTCGGCCGTAGCGGGCCCCGGTAAGAGAAGGCCACCTCGCGCGAGGCTGCTCGATAGCGATCGGCCCGCCTGGCCAGTGGGCACCACGTAGCCTTGCACGCCATAGAGCGGAGTGACGACCACCTGGTGCGGTCCGACGATTAACGACACGGGGGCATCACGGAGCGCCGGAGATAGGAAGGTGCGGGTTATCTGGCCGCGCGCGAACTGTATCGAAACCAGGCTGTCCGTGCTCAGGCCGAATAGCTCCCAGTCTGCCGAGATGCCGAGTATCGATAGGTCGAGGCGGGTGACGCTGACGGTGGGCAGCTTCGTTGCAATGTGCTCGGCCCGCTGCCCACTCGGGTGATCGACGACAAAGACTAAGGCAGCGATGACGAGCCCGGCGAGCAGAAGCCGTCCCAACCACGGACGGCGCGGGCGACGCTCAGCGCCGAACACCACGATCTCGCCGCCGCTGCCCGGCTGGTGGGCGCCCGGATTTGAGCCCTCCACGAACTGAATTATTGCTCGGTCAGCTTGGGTGTGGCGACCACAGGGGCTCGGAGATCTCGAAGCCGATATCGGCTCCCCAGCGGTTGCGGTAAGCGACCTCCTGGACCGGACGCCTGGGCGCGACGCCCCAGCGGCCGGTCGGGTAGCCGAACGACACGAGGCACGCCATCGTCCAGCCCTCGTCAGGCGGCACGGCGAGGATCTGCATGGCTTCCTCGCCATGGAATATGCCGAGGATCGAGGTGAGCGCGCTGCCGACGCCCTCGGCTCTGGCCGCGAGCTGCGCGCTCCAAACGGCCGGGAAGATGGATCCGCCGCTCGCGTCGCCCGCGGCGAACGCGACGAGGAACAGCGGCACGGACTCGAAGTGGTCGGCCAGGTGCTGCGCGGAGGACTGCACGCGAAGCATCGACACGCTCTCGGGGTCGTCGGGCGTGGCCCGCGCCTTCTCCAGCCGATCGCGATACACCAGCGCCCATAGCTTGGCGATGGCGTCCCGGTACAGCGGGGCCAGCTTGGCTTTGACGTCCGCGTCGTCAATGAGCAGGAAGCGCCAGCTCTGCGCGTTGCCACCGCTCGGCGCGCGGATGGCCGCGTCGAGAATGCGCGCCTGCACATCGGCTGGGATGGGATCCGGCTTGACCCGCCGCATCGCCCTGGTCGTGTACAGCGCCTCGCGGACGTCCATCGGGTCTCTCCTCACGGCTGATTTCTGACCGGATCATGCCACAGACGGGGCATTGCGTCGCTAGTGACGTTTGTGATGCAGTGGCGGCTAAATCGCCGAATGCCGTTGGGAGAGCAGCATGCGAGGCTTCAAGAATTTCCTGTTGAGAGGCGACGTCATCGTCATCGCCGTCGGCCTGATCGTCGCGCTGGCTTTCAGCACGCTGATCAGCGCGTTCACCACGAGCGTCATCGACCCGATCATCGCGCGGGCGGAAGGAAAGTCCTCCATTGGTCTCGGCTGGCAACTCGGCTCCGCGGGTAACAAGGCCACGTTCCTGAACATCGGCTCGTTCATCTCTGCGGCTATCTACTTCGTGATCTTCATGGCCGTCGTCTACTTCGTCATCGTCATGCCGTATAAGTTCATCTCCGCGCGACGCGGCCTGACGGTCTTCGGCGATCCGCCGGCGGTCAAGACGTGCCCGGAGTGCTTGTCGGCTGACCTGCCGGCCGCGGCGACGAAGTGCAAGTACTGCGGCTCGGATCAGCCGGTCATGACGCCTGCCGACTGAGGCACTGCGATGGCGGCGCGAATTGACTCAGCCAGGCCGCGTGATCGATCCCGGCGGCGGGATGGTGCCCGGACCGGTGCTGAGGCAGGTCAGGGCGCCCGGATCCGTAGTCGCCAGCGGCTGTGCGAGCACTGGCGGTTTCAGGAACGCGGGCCGGTGCAGGTCCAGCATGTGCAGGGGCGTGCGAGCGTTAGCGTCCCGGTAGGTCATCGCCGGCAGGTTCCATTTCGCCTCGACGAGCGCGCAGATGCTGGTGTGGTCCATGACCTCGTGTGATACGTACTGCGGACGGCTCCACGGCGAGACGACCGCGAACGGAACCCGGAAGCCGTACTGAGCAAACCCGTTGTAGGCGGACTCGCCCGCCGTAATCGCTGGCGGAATGCTGTCGGGTGCAATCGCTGGGGGCGGCGGCACGTGATCGTAGTAGCCACCGTGCTCGTCGTAGGTCCAGATGAGCAGCGTCGTCGGCCATGCGGGCCCGGACATCACCGCGTTGATCACCCGCGCGGCGAACTGCTCACCAACCGCGATGCTCTGCGGGTCTTCCTCTGACTGGCTTCCGAAGTCTGGCTCCACGAGCGAGAACCCGGGCAGCGTTCCCGCCGCCGCGTCGGCGAAGAAGTCTGCGATGGGCACCACCTTGGTGCCCGCGTTCTTGAGATACAGCTCCGGGTACAGCTTCGTGCTCGGCCCCGTGCTGAAGTAGTCCTTCCAGCTCACGCCGACGGCATCGAGCTTGTCGAAGATCGTGCCGTTCGGCGGATAGTCAGTGACAGCAAGCAGCGTGTCGTTGATCATTCCGAGCGACGTTGCGGAGATGAGGTAGCGCCGGTTCGGGAACGTCCGGCCGAGCACGGAGCTGAAGTACCGGTCGGCGATCGGGAACGTTCGGGCCAGCGAGTAGTAGAAAGGCTGGTCCGCGCCTTCCCAGTAGCCCATCGCCACCGGTCCGCTGCCCGACACCACGAACCCGTCATTCCGGCCGCCGGCGAATTGTGTGTGGCTGTCGGTCCAGATCTGGCTTGGCTTGCCGCTGAGCTGGCACGTCGTCGGCATGCGGAACGCGTGCTGAATGTCGCCGTTGGCGTACGGATTCGTCGCGCGCGGAAGTCCGCCCGGACCGAGCCGGAATCCGTCGGCGCCTGGTCGGCGAAGCATGCCGAGCTTGTTGTCGTAGGAATGGTTCTCCATCATCAGCACGATGATGTGCTCGACCTGAGGGATGGTGTCCGTGCCCCGGGGCCTATTCGGGTAGGGCAGCGAGCCGGGCTGGCGTATACGCCCACGCGGTGCCGGCGAACTGCAGGCAGCAACGCTGGTCGAGGCCAAGCCCGCCGCCCCGATGCCGGCCGCCGCCAGACCTACCTGGAGCGCGTCGCGGCGACTTAGTCCGCGCCGGACGGGTGCACGGCTCTGCTCGGCGTCTGCGGGTCGGCTCGCGTCCGTGCCGTCATGATGGTCGTTCATCATGCCGCTTCTTGTCTCGTCATCACGACCGACCGTACGTGAGCGAAATGGCAAGGCTCATGGTTGGTCGGTGAACAACCGACTACTGCCTTGCTGGCCGCGCCGGACTGCGACGGTGCGCGACAATCACGCCGACAAGCCCGATCAATAGGCACACAGCACCGAGCAGCCCGCCACCTAGCCATGGCAGCAGCGCCGCGAAGTCGGAGAGGACTGGCCGCGACACGACGACCGCGCCAGCACTGGAGTTGACCACGGACACGACGTAGCTCCCGGCTGCGGGTACTTGGAAGGTCGCGACGCCGGTGTAGATGTCTGAACCTTTCTGAAGCGTCTGTCTCGTGCTGACTTGCGCACTGCCAGCCTCGTAGTCGCCGGACTGAGCCTCCACAGGTACCTGAGCGCCGTTGGCGCCCGTGATCGTCACCATCGACGCGGTCAGGGAAGGCGCCTGGAAGTGCGTCACGTTGACCGAGACACCGCCGGCTGAAACGCCGGACCGCGTGCCCGTCAGCTGGTAAATCTCCCATTGACCGCTACCCAGCGATACCTGGAACCGGCCCGGGATTGGCTGTGGGCTCGCCGAGCTGATGACGCCGGCCAGCTGCACGCTCCCGCCTATCGCACAGCCGGTAATGATGGCGGCACCAGCTAGCAGGATGATCGCAAAGCGACGTTTCTTCGTCATTTTCACCCTAAGTCGGTTAAGGCCGACCAAAGCCTACGCCTGCGCGGGCCTCGGGCGTCAAGCCCCGGCTCACGCCACGAAGGACAGTCGCACTTCGCGATCGGGATTGTCCACGTTGAGGTCGACGATGGCGATGGACTGCCACGTGCCCAGGGCCAGGCGACCGCCGATTACCGGAACGGTCACCTGCGGCGGAACTAGTGCGGGCAGCACGTGCGAACGGCCGTGACCACGCGAGCCATGTGCGTGCCGCCACCGGTCATCGGGGGGCAGGAGTTCGTCCAGGGCGGCCAGCAGGTCAGCGTCACTCCCCGAGCCGAGCTCAAGGATCGCCAGCCCCGCGGTTGCGTGCGGCACGAATACGTGCAGCAGGCCATTACCGCCGCCTGCGGACTCGCGCGCGAAGTTGTTGCACTGCGGCGTGATGTCCTGAACAACCGGGGCGCGCCCGGTGTGCATGTTGAACGTGGTCGTCTTCATCGCGTCACGTCCGCAGGTAGGAGGCGCCGTTGAGATCGAGTATCGCGCCGGACGCCCAGGCGGCCTCGGGCGAGGCCAGGTACAGCACGGCGGCCGCGATCTCTTCCGGCTGCGCCACGCGCCCGAACGGGCTCTGCGCGCGGATGGCGGCGCCGCTGTCACCCAGCAGGTGTGGGGCTGCCATGTCGGTCTCCACGAAGCCCGGCGCGACGGCGGTGACCACGATGTTGTGCGGGGCCAGCGCGACCGCCAGTGATTGCCCGAGGGCGTTCAGGCCCGCCTTGCTGGCGCCGTACGCGGGCTGGCCCGGTTCGCCGCGGAACGCGCCACGCGACGACACGTTCACGATGGCACCGCCGCCGGCAGCGATCATGTGCTGGATCGCGCACCAGATCACGTTTGCCGCGCCGGTCAGATTGAGCCCGATCGTGTCGTGCCAGGCTCGCTGCCAGCTGTCGTACGACACCTCGGCAACCGGGTGTGAGGTACGGCCGTAACTCGCGGCGTTATTGACCAAAACGTCGAGGCCGCCGAGTTGGTCGGCGGCGGCGTCGACCATGCCGCGGACCGCGTCCGGGTCGAGAATGTCGGCCTGGACGATCACATGCCCGGAACCAGGGAGGTCAGCGAGCACGGCGGCGGCCAGCTCGGGCGAATCGCGGTGATGAACAGCGACGATGTCACCGGCCGCGGCGAACGCCCGCGCGACGGCTCGGCCGATGCCCCTCGACGACCCCGTTACCAGTACCTTGCGTTGCGTCACGCCTTGGACCCTAGCTGGGTAACACGCACACTGCATGAGGCAGGGATAGAACAGAATGTCCGTCATGACCGAGACTTCAGCCCACGCCAGCCCCGACTCCCGTCCGGTTCGTTCCCTCGCCGACGACTACGTGCACCGGGTCGCAGAGCTCGACCCGGTCGTCGCCACGGTTTTCGGTCTGCCGATCCGCCAGGACGAGCTGCCGGACCTCTCGCCGGCCGGCCGCGAGGCGATGGACGAGCTGCACCGGGCGACGCTGGTCAAGCTGGCGGACGTGGAGCGAGCCGCTGGCACTGGTGGCTTCGCTGACGCTGACGAACGCCGGTGCGCTCGGCTGCTGCGCGAGCGGCTGGAGACGGAGCTGACCGTGAGCGCCGCCGGCGAGCACCTGCGAGCGGTGTCGAACATATTCGGGCCGCCGGAGGACATGCGGGGCGCGTTCCTGCTCATGCCCGCCGCGACCGCCGACGACTGGGCGGTCATCGCACGGCGGATCGGCCGGCTGCCTGCGGCGCTGGCCGGGTACCGCGCGTCGCTGGCTCAGGGGGCTGACGCTGGCCTGTTCGCGGCGCCGCGTCAGGTAGAAACGGTCGCGGCGCAGTACGCCGACTGGCAGGCGACCGGTGACGGCCGCGGCTGGTTCACGGATTTCGCGACCGGTGCGCCGACCGACCCGCCGGCGTCGCTGCGGGCTGACCTCGAGGCGGCTTGCGCCGCAGCCGACGCGGCGGTAGCCGACCTGCGCGCGTGGCTGTTGTCTGACTACCTAGCTCGGGCGGCCGGGACGCCCGATGCGATGGGTCTGGAGCGCTACCAGATCGGCGTTCAGCGCTGGAACGGCGCCAGTCCAGATCTGGCGTGATGTTTACCAGTGGGGCTGGGCCCAGTATCGGCAGATCCTGGCCGAGATGAAGATCGAGGCCGAGCGAATCCTGCCCGGCTCGACGCCAGCAGAGGCCATGCATCACCTCGACACACACGGTGAGGTGATCGAGGGCGTGGACGCGGTGCGGGATCGCCTGCAGCGGCTCATGGACGATGTGATGGCCAGCCTGTCGGGCACGCACTTCGACCTGGCCGATCCGATCAAGGTCGTTGAGGCGAGGATCGCGCCAGCGGGCAGCGCGGCGGCGCCGTACTACACGCTGCCGTCACAGGACTTCTCGCGGCCGGGCCGGACATGGCTGCCTACGCTCGGGCGGACCAGCTTTCCGATGTGGGAGCTGTACAGCACCTGGTACCACGAGGGCGTGCCGGGCCATCACATGCAGCTCGCGCAGTGGCAGTACCTGGCGAGCCTGGCTCTCGCAGTACCAGACGGGGCTGGGCTACGTGAGTGCCTGCTCCGAAGGCTGGGCGCTGTACGCCGAGCGGCTGATGGACGAGCTTGGGTTCCTGCAGCAGCCGGGCGCGCGCATGGGCTACCTCGACGCCCAGCTCATGCGCGCCATCCGGGTGATCGTCGACATCGGCATGCACCTGGAACTGCCGGTCGCGTCGGACTGGGCGCCAGGAGCCGGCCAGCGGTGGACGCCCGACCTGGGCCTGGCGTTCTTCACATCGAACAGCGGGCGGGATCGGGAGTTTGCTGAGAGCGAGATCGTCCGGTACCTGAGCATGCCGGGCCAGGCCATCAGCTACAAGCTGGGGGAGCGGGCGTGGCTTGAAGGTCGCGACGCCGCCAAGGCCGCGCGCGGCGCGAGCTTCGACCTCAAGGCATGGCACATGGCGGCGCTCTCGCTCGGGTCCCTGGGTCTCGACGACCTGGCGGCCGAGCTAGCTCGGCTGTAGGGCCTGCTTACGCAGATCGTCGCGGATCAGGTGGCCGAGCTTGCGCGTCTCACGGAAGTCGAGCAAGGCGCCGGCGGCCGCCCCGGTGAGCAGCGGCGCCAGGGCCAGCGTGCTCTTCCCCGCCTTCGCCAGCAGCCGTCGCTCCAGCTTGCGGCGCAGCGGGTGAACCGACCGCGAGCGCCAGGCCGCTGGTGGTGACCCGCACGCCGCGACGATCCGCCCACGAGCCGACGTAGGCGATCATCCGCTGCGGGGCGCTTCCGGGGGCCCGCCTGCCGTACACCTCGTGTAGCTCGGCGATTAGTTTGAGCTCCACGGCGACCAGCGCCATGGTCTCCACGACAAGCTCGACCGGAGCAGTGGCGATGAATGGCACGGCTGCGGTCGCGCCTACAGCGGCGCCAATGCCACCCGAAGCCCGCGCAGCGCCTTTGATAAGGGAGTCGGCCAGCTGCTCGGTGTCCAGGCCGGGATGCTGCTGCTGCAGCGTAGCGAGGCTGCGGATCGGCACCTTGGGCGCCATCTCCAGGACCTGGCTGCTCAGCCACTGACCGCTGGCTCGCAAGCCGCGCCCGGTGACGGAGCCACCAGCTTGAGCGCGCTGGCGGGCGGCGCGCGCACTCGATCGCACCCCGCGCCTAGTGGCCTTCGTGCTGCGAGTCGCTAGCTCGGTAATCTGTCGGGCCAGCCGCTTACGCCGCGTCTCGCTCTCGGCCTCGCTCAGTTCGCCGGCTAGCTCGGCGACGCGCTCGGACAACTGCCCGTCGGGCAGGGCGAGGTCGCTCGACTGGGGCTGATCGCCGGTTGGCTTGGGACGACTCATATGTAGTCGTTACCCGCGATCTAGCTGGTTATCGCTCAGCTAGCCGGCTTGATGCGCCAAGGCCCGGCGGGTCAGCACGCGGGCCAGGTGGCGCCGGTATTCCCGGTCGGCGTGCATGTCCTCGCCTGGCGACGTGTCGTCCGCGGCGTGCTCGGCCGCAGCGGCCGGGCTCGCCCCAGCTGCCAGCGCCTGCTCCGCGGCCATGGCGCGCAGCGGCGTCGGACCCATGTTCGCCAGCGCGATCCGCCCGTCGACAGCGGCGACCCCGACAATCGCCCAGTCGTTGGCCCGGCGGACAAACTTCTGATAGCCCCACGGGACGCCTGGTCGGCGCCGTATCCGGACGGCGATCAGCACCTCATCCGGCTGCACAACCGTCTCAAAGTAGCCCAGGAAGAAATCGTCGGCAGATACGGTACGCGTCCCGTTCGGCCCTTGGAGCACGACCGAGCCGCCTAGTGCGACAAGCGCCATCGGCAGGTCCGCGGCCGGGTCGGCGTGCGACAGGGACCCGCCGATCGTGCCGCGATGACGGATTTGGGGGTCTCCGACTTGCGCCGCCGCGTGCGCGAGTAGCGGAGCATCGGCGCGGACCAACTCGGACGCGGCCAGGTCGGCGTGCCGGGTCGTAGCGCCGATCACCAGTTCGTCCCCGTCGGTGGTGACGCCCGCGAGCTCGGTCAGGCCGCCGATGTCGATGAGCACCTCGGGCGCGGCGAGCCGCAGCTTCATCATCGGCAGCAGTGAATGACCGCCAGCCAGCAGCTTGGCGTCTTCGCCGCGGGAGACCAGCTGACTGATCGCGTGCTCGGCCGACTCGGCGGCGACGTAGTCGAACTGCGCGGGGATCATGCGCTCACCTCGGTGCCTACCTGATCGGGCGTGGCGTCAGCTGCGTCGGCGGCCGCGAGCACCGCCAGGATGATGTTGTGGTAGCCGGTACACCGGCACAAGTTGCCCTCGAGCGCCTCGCGAGCCTGCTCGTCGGTCGGATGCGGGTTCTCCGACAGCAGTCCGACTGTCGCCATCACCATCCCGGGCGTACAGAATCCGCACTGCAAGCCGTGGTTCTGGCGGAACGCGGCCTGCACCGGGTGCAGCTCACCGGCCGGCGCGAGCCCTTCGGCCGTCGTGACATCGTGCCCGGCCGCCTGCACCGCCAGTACGGTGCACGACTTGACCGACTTGCCGTCGAGCAGCACAGTGCAGGCGCCGCACGACGTCGTGTCGCAGCCGACATTGGCGGCGCGCAAGCCGAGTACTTCGCGCAGGTAGTGCACGAGCAGCAGCCGCGGCTCGACCTCATCGGACCGCTTCTCGCCGTTGACTGTCAGCTCGATGAAACTCATCCTGGCTCCGATCCGGGCGCGGCCGTGGCCGCCTGCTGTATGGCCTGCCAGACCCGGCGGGACGTGGCGGGCAGGTCGATGTGGCGGACGCCGAGGTGCGCGACGGCGTCGATGATCGCGTTCTGCACCGCTGGCGTCGCGCCGATCGAGCCGGCCTCGCCGATGCCCTTGGCGCCGAGCGGGTTGTAGGTGGTCGGCGTCGCCATGTCGACCAGCTCGAAGCTCGGTACCTCGGTCGCTGACAGGAACGGGTAGTCGGCGAAGCTTGTTGTCAGCGGGTTGCCATCCGGGTCATAGACGACTTCCTCCAGGAACGCCTGCGCGGCGCCTTGTGCGATGCCGCCGTGGCGCTGGCCTTCGGCCAGCAGCGGGTTGAGGACAACCCCGGCATCGTCAACGGTGATGACGCGGCGCAAGGTTGCCTTCCCGGTCTCGGTGTCGACCTCGACGACGGCCACGTGCGTGCCGAACGGGAAGGTCGCGCCCGGCGCCGAGAACACGGTGCGGACCAGTAGGCGCTCATTCTCGGCCAGCTCGGTCAGCGGAACGGAGGCGTCGGGGTCACCGGCCACCGCGAACGCGCTGCGGCTCTTGTCGAAAACGAGGTCGGCGGCGTTCGCCTCGAGCTGGGCGGCGGCGCGCTGCCGGGCCACCTCGATTAGCTCCTGCGACGCCTGCTGCACGGCGGCGCCACCTTGCTGAAGGCTGCGGGAACCGCCCGTCCCTCCGCCTTCCGGGATCAGGTCAGTGTCGCCCCACTTCAGGGTGATCTTGTCTACCGGAATGCCGAGCTCGTCGCTGGCGAGCATCGCCCACGCGGTTGCGTGGCCCTGGCCGTGCGGTGACGTGCCCGTGAGGATCGTCGCGGTCCCGTCGGGGTGCACCTCGACGGTGGCGTTCTCCTGCGGTGGTGAGTCTTCGCCGTCGCCCATGCCGGTGATCTCCACGTAGCTGGCCACGCCGATGCCGAGCTGGCGGACCTCACCGGTCGCCCGCCGCTCCGCCTGCTCCCGCCGCAGGTCGGTGTACCCGGCCGCGACCAGCGCCTTATCCAGGGCGGCGACGTAGTCGCCGGTGTCGTACAGCGCGCCGAACGCGGTCTGGTGCGGTTCGGTGAACGGCGGCAGCAGGTTCTTGCGCCGGACCTCGCCCGGGTCGACACCGATCTCAGTGGCGAACAGATCCATAGCGCGCTCGATCGCCGCCGTGGCCTCTGGACGGCCAGCGCCGCGGTAGGCACCGATGGGTGTGGTGTTGGTGACGACGACCTTCGCGATGGCTTCTGCCTTGGGAATGTCGTATGGCCCGGTGGTCATCAAGATCGTCAGGAACGGAAGGACGGCGCCGATCCTCGGGTAGGCGCCCGCGTCCTGGACGATCTCGAGCCGGTAGGCGGCCACGTTCCCGTCCCGGCTGCCGCCGATGGTCACAGTCTGCTGCTGGGCCCGGCCGTGGGTCATCGCGATGAGGTTCTCGTACCGGGTCTCGGTCCAGCGCACGGGGTGACCGAGCTGGCGAGCGAGCCAGGCAAGCACGGCGTGCTCCGGGTCGGCGCCGAACTTCGCCCCGAACGCACCGCCGACGTCGGGCGTGATGACGCGGACCTGACTGGCCTCAAGACCCAGCAGCTTGGCGAGGCCGTCACGCGTGCCCTGAGCACCCTGGTTCGGGATCCAGGCGACCAGCCGGCCGTCCTCGCCCCAGGTGGCAGCGCCGGCCCGCGTCTCCATCGGAGCCGGCGCGACGCGCTGGTTCATGATGGTGTGGCTCACGACGACCTCGCAGCCGTCGAAGAGATCGGGCTTGAGCTGCGAGGCTTCGCCCCAGTTGCCGGCCACGTTCGTCCCGGCGTCCTCAAACAGCAGCGTGGTGTCGTCCGGGTCATAGCCGAGCACCGCTGGCAGCGGGTCGTAGTCGACCTCGACGAACTCGATCGCGTCCTCGCCCTGGTAAGGGTGCTCGGTGACGACAACAGCCACCGGCTCACCGACGAAGCGCACCTTGTCGGTCGCCAATAGGTGCTCGGTCATCTCGACCTTCATCAGCCCGGCCGCGGCGGGCGGGATGACGGGCAGATCGGCCAGGTCCGCTCCGGTGAAGGCGGCGACGACACCAGGGGCCCCGAGAGCGGCCGAGACGTCGACGCTGTTGATCCGTGCGTGCGCCATCGGGGAGCGGACGAAGAACGCGTGGTACGCGCCCTCGAGTCGGTCGTCCGTCACGTCCTCGGTATACACGCCGCCGGTAGTGAGGAACTTCGGATCCTCCGTCCGCAGGACTCTCGTTCCCAGGATGCTCAACTGCCCATCAGCTCCTCTCACCGGCCCTGCGCGCCATCGATGCCGCACACGTCGCGAACCCGGCAGTACCGGTCGGTATTCCGTGCACCGGGTACTTCGGGCGGGCGGCAGCACGAGCGATGATGCCGGGGGGCAGCGGCCAGGTCAACCGCCGGGCCAACGGTACTGGACGGCGGTGAGGCCATGATATGGCCGCCTGGAAAATCATTTTCGCAGTTCAGGGCCCCAGGGGTACCGTCGTGTTACCTAGCCCCGGCACCAAGATCGGATTTAGTCATGCCCGCGCGCGCAATGCAGCGCCAGTTCGCGATGGCCAGGCACCGGTTGCCTGTCCTTGCCATCCGCGACTTCAGGCTGCTGCTCGCCGATCGCGTGCTGGCGCCGATGTCGTACGCGTTTTCGCTGGTCGGTGTCTCGTTCGCCGTCCTGAATCAGACCCACGGCTCGACCGCGAAGCTGTCGTACGTCCTCGCCGCGCAGATCGCTCCGTCGCTGATTTTCGTGCTGGTAGGCGGCGTCATCGCCGACCGGATCGCGCCGCAGAAGGTCATCATCGCTGGCAACGCGATGATGGCCGTCGGTGAGGGCACGTTCGGCGTCCTGGTGCTGACTGGCCATCCGCCGCTCTGGCAGATGATCGCGCTGGAGTGCCTGACCGGGACCGGCATGGCCGTGTTCTATCCGGCGTCGCAGGCGCTGCTGCCCCGGCTGGTCCCCGCTGCCCTGCTTCAGGAAGCCAGCGCCGTGTCCCGGCTGGCGATGAACGGCGCCCAGATGGGCGGCGCGGTGCTGGCTGGCTTCTGCATCGCCGCGATAGGGCGGAACGGCCCTGGCTGGGCGCTGGCGATCTGCGGAACCGGTCTGCTCGGCACCATTCCGCTGATGCTGGCGCTGCGGGTCACCGCCTTCGAGCGCGTGCACCAGACGAGCATGGTGCGCGAGCTGCGCGACGGCTGGTCGGAGTTCCGGTCGCATACGTGGCTCTGGGTCATCGTCGCGCAGTTCGCGATTGTGCTCATGGCCTGGTACGGATCGTTCGGCGTACTCGGTCCGGTCGTCGCGCGGGCGCACCTCGGTGGGCCCGCCGCGTGGGGCACGATTACGGGTGCGGAGTCGCTCGGCCTGATCGCGGGCGGCCTGATATCGCTGCGCTTCATCCCGCGGCGGCCCATGCTGTTCGTCGTGCTGATCGGCGGCAGCATCGCGGGCTCGCCGCTGGCGCTGGCCATGCTCTGGCCGCTGCCGGTGATCTGCGCTGTGTCATTCCTGCTCGGCATAGCGCTCGAGATCATGATGGTGCAGTGGACGGTGGCGCTAGCGCGGAACATCCCGCCGGACAAGCTGGCCAGGGTGTCCTCGTATGACGCGTTTGGGTCGGTCATGGCCATGCCGATCGGAGCCGTCGTCGCCGGGCCGATCGCCGCGTGGGTAGGCGTGTCGGCGACCCAGTACGGGGCCGCCGCGCTGATCGTCGTGGTCTCTTTGTTCGCGCTGATCCCGCGCGACATCCGCAGGCTGCGCGCTGACGGACGTATCCGGCCTGGCTGACGGTCCCGCTGCCGACCGAGGCTGCCGTCCCGGCTAGCTCTGTCAGCGCCGCCCCGGCCGTGCTCTCGGCCGGCGTGCCGGCAGCCAGCCCGGTCGGCGCAGGGCGTTCCGGCTAGCCCGGAGCCGATCCCGTATTGTGCGGCCTATGGCTGCCCGCATCGACCTTCGCTCGGACACCGTCAGCACGCCGTCGGAGCGGATGCGGCAGGCAATGGCGGCGGCCGAGGTCGGCGACGACCGGTACGGCGACGATCCGACCGTGAACCGCCTGCAGGACCGGGCGGCCGAGCTGACAGGCAAGGAAGCGGCGCTCTACGTGCCGACCGGCACCATGTGCAATCAGATCGCGCTGCACGCCTTTGTACGCCCGGGACACCTCGTGGTCTGCGAGGCGAGCGCGCACGCCGGGCGGACCGAGGCGAGTTCGGCGGCGGTGCTGTCGGGGGTCAGCTTCCACTATGTGAGCGCGCCAGATCGCGGGCTAATGCTGGGCGCGCAGGTAGCCGCGGCGCTTGCGCCAGATCCAGACGACGTGGCGGTCGTGGACCTCGTGACGATCGAGAACACACACCAGGTAGGCGGCGGTTCGGTGCACGGCGTCGCCGGCGTTCGCGACATCGCGGCCGTCTGCGCCGACGCCGGCGTGCCGCTCTACCTCGATGGTGCGCGGATCTTCAATGCCTGCGCCGTGGCTGAGGTTCCGGTCGCCACTTATGCCCAGGCGGTCACGTCGCTCATGTTCTGCCTGTCGAAGGGACTAGGTGCGCCGATCGGCTCCGTCCTCGCCGGCGACCAGGAATTCATCCGCGAGGCACGCAGGCTGAAGATCCTCTTCGGCGGCGCGTGGCGGCAGGCTGGCATCATGGCAGCCGCGGGACTGATAGCGCTGGAGGAAGGGCCCAAGCGACTACCCGAGGATCACGAGAACGCGAAGGTCCTCGCCGCCGGGATCGCGGAGCTGCTGCCGGACAGCGTCGACCCGGACGGTATCGAGACAAACATCGTGTTCGTCGACGTCTCCGGCACGGGCCGGGACTCGACGTGGTGGCGCTCCCAGCTTGCCGCCGAAGGGCTGCTGGTGACCATCGTCGGCGGCCGGGTGCGGATGCTCACGCACGTGGATATCGACGCGGCCGGCATCCAGGCGGCGCTGGCCGCGTGGCGCAACGCCGCCAAGGTTGCCTGACGCGATCGTTCGCCGACCTCACGCGGGTCGCTGCGGAATCCGTCGCACCGAAGTCATTTGAACGGCTATGGGCCTTTGGACATTACGCTGAGTAGCTATTTGACTGCAGTCATCTGCCGAGATGGACAAGGGGATAGCGCTCATGCGTACCGGGGCCAGCGCACGTGCGGACCACGATCAAGCCAGCGATCAAGCCGAGCGCAATCTGCTGTTCGAACGCGAGGTCGCGTGCTGCCGGCCGCAGCTCTATCCCGTGGCGCTGCACATGACGGGCAACCCTGCCGACGCGGAGGATCTCGTCCAGGAGACGCTCACCCGTGCATACAGCGGCCTGCGCGGTTTCACTCCGGGTTCGAACGCGAGAGCGTGGCTGCATCGCATCATGGCCAACGCGTTCGTGAACGGCTGCCGCAAGAGGCGGCGTGAGCCGCTGCACGTGCTCAGCGCCGAACTCGAGACCGCGCACCTGGCGACGGCATTCGGTGCGATGGCTGACGGATCGCGGGCCGGCACGCCGTCCGCCGAAGACGAGGTGCTGCGGCGATTTGCGCACTCAGATGTTCGGGAGGCACTGGACTCGCTGCCACAGTGTTTCAAGGCCACGATCTACCTGGCGGATGTCGAGGGGTACTCCTATTACGACGTCGCCGAGATGATCGGCGTCCCCGTCGGCACCGTCACGTCGCGGCTGCACCGGGCCAGAAATCGCCTGCGCAAGCAGCTTTCGGCGGGTGCTGCCGTCGGCGCCCACTGAATCCGTGGCAATATTCGCAGAGTTTGACTGATTCCATGCCGAGAGTCGCGTCTATCCGCGCCATCGGCCGTCAGGCCACGAGCTCGGCGTCGCCTGTGAATGCGGCCCACATCGCGGCGTAGGCGCCGCCTCGTTCCAGCAGATCGTCGTGCGTCCCGACCTCGGCGATCTGCCCATCGGCCAGGGCGATGATCCGGTCGGCCTTGGACGCCGTCGTGAGCCGGTGCGCGACCACGATCGTCGTGCGGCGCGCTGCGAGCTGCTCGGTCGCCTGGTTGACGGCAGCCTCGGCCGCCATGTCCAGCGCCGCCGTCGCCTCGTCGAGCAGAAGAATTGCCGGATCCACGAGGTATGCGCGGGCCAGGGCGATGAGCTGACGCTGGCCGGCGGAAAGGTTGCGGCCACGCTCGGCGACTTCGTGGCCAAAGCCGCCCGGCAGCCGGGAGATCATCTCGATCGGCGCCGACGCCTCGGGCCGCGGCCTCGACCTCGGCGTCGCTAGCCCCCGGGCGCCCGTACGCGATGGCGTCCCGGACTGTCCCGGCGAACAAGTACGGCTCCTGAGGCACGACGCCGAGCTGCTGGCGGTAAGCGGGCAGGTCGAACGCGCGCACGTCGGTGCCGTCGATCAGCACGTGGCCCGAAGTCACGTCGTAGAACCTGGCGATGAGCTTGACCAGGGTCGACTTGCCTGCGCCCGTCTGTCCGACCAGAGCGACAGTCTCGCCGGGGGCGATCGACAAGCTGACGCCGGCGATGGCCTCGGCGCGTTGTCCGGAATAGCTGAAGTGCACGTCGCGCAGCTCGATCGCGCCGCGCAGGCGCCCGGGCCGAACGGGGTGCGGAGCTGGTGGCGTGCTCGTCGGCGTCTGAAGCAGGCCCTTGATCCGCTGCAAACCGACGCTTGCCTGCTGGTACCCGTCGAAGACCTGCGACAACTGCTGCACGGGCGCGAACAGGGAATCCACCCAGAGCAGGTACGCGATCAGGCTGCCGACCGTGATCGCGCCGCTGTGGACCTCGCTGGCGGCCGCGAGCAACACGACGGCGCCGCCGATGGTGGACAGGGCCTGCACGAACGGGAAGTACACCGCGATCATGCGCTGCGCGCGCAGCCTGGACGCCCGGTAGGCGCCCGACAGCCCGGCGAACCGGCCCGAGTTGACCTCTTCCCGCCGGTAGGCCTGTGCGACGCGCAGGCCGGCGACGTTCTCCTGGAGGTCGGCGTTGACGGCGCTGACCTTCTCTCTGGCGTCGGTGTAGGCCCGCGACGACTTGCGCCGGAACACGATCGTGGCGGCGATCAGGATCGGCAGCACCGTGCACAGGATCAGGCCCAGGCGCAGGTTGATCGTGAGCATCAGGGCCAGCACGACGACGAAGGTCAGAACCGAGTTCACCATCGTGATCAGGCCGGTCTGGAAGAACGAGGACAGCGCGTCGACGTCTGTCGTCATCCTCGTCATGATCCGGCCCGTCAGTTCCTGTCTCGTAGAAGTCCAGGCCCAGGCGCTGGAGGTGGGAGAAGATCTTTACCCGCAGCGTGTAGAGCAGGCGCTCGCCATTGCGGCCGACGACGATCGTCTGGGCCCAGTTCACGGCCCAGTCGGCAGCCACGATCCCGAGGCCGATGACGGACACGAGCGCGATGGTGTGGAATCGAGCGTCCGCACTGAGCGAGGTGCGCTCGACGCCGTTGTCGATGCCACCGCGGACGAGCAGCGGCATGACCGTATTCGCGATCGCGTCTATACCGTCCAGTACGAGCCCGATCAGCAGCGCGATGGCGAACGGCCGCAGCAGCTTGCGCAGCGTGAAGCGCGGATCGGGCGCCCGCGCGAACGACTCGTCGACGCCTGGCTCTTCTGTTGCCGGGGGCAGCGCGTCGATCTTGGCCAGGAGCTCGGGCGAGGCGGGTACCCCGGCGAGCCAGCCGCCGCCAGTAGCGCCGCCGGTCAGGGCCGCGCCCCGCTGGGCTGCGCCGCCACCGCGGGCGGCGCCGGCGCCGCCTGAGATCAGGCCGCGTCCGATGCTCGCCGCGGCCGTGTCGGGTGCCCCCGGCGTTGGAGTCGATACCGGGGTGGCTTGCGTCACGCGGGGCCAGAGACTGGGGGTGATCTGGCCCCGGCCGGGCGCGACCAAGCAAGCGGCGGAGTCGCCGTCGGCCCCGTTCCGGTAGTAATCAAGCTCCCCGGCGTCGACGCCTTCAGCGTCGTCGCCTGGCCCAGCCAGCAGCAGCCGGTATTGCGGGCATCGCGCGGTCAGTTCCTCGTGCGTGCCCTCGTCGATCAGCTGACCTTCGTCCAGGACTGCGATCCGGTCGGCGAGCTCGAGGGTCGACCGGCGATGTGCGATCAGCAGCGTCGTGCGGCCCGCCATCACCTTGCGCAACGTCGCGTGGATCTGTGCCTCGACACGCGCGTCGATCGCCGAGGTGGCGTCGTCCAGAATCAGGATGGCCGGATCGGTGATGAGGGCCCTGGCCAGCGCGATCCGTTGCCGCTGCCCACCGGACAGGGTCAGGCCCTGTTCGCCGACGACGGTGTCGTAGCCGTCGGGAAGCCCCTCGATGAACTCCTCGGCCTCGGCCGCGCGGGCGGCCGCGACGATCTGCTCCTTCGTGGCGTCTCGCCGGCCGTAGGCGATGTTGCTGCGCACGGTGTCGGAGAACAGGAAGCTGTCCTCCAGCACCAGCCCGATCGAGGCGCGGAGCGAGTCGATCGTCAGGTCCTGGACGTCGTGGCCGCCGACCCGGACCGCGCCAGCTCGCACGTCATAGAACCTCGGTATCAGCAGCGAGATCGTCGACTTGCCGGATCCGGACGTGCCAACAACCGCGAGCGTCTCGCCCGGCTCTACGCGTAGTGACAGGCCCCGCAGGACGGGTTCGGACGGCACGTAGCCAAAGTGGACGTCGTCGAGCTCGACGTCTTTGCTGCCGGCGGGCAGCACGAGGGCGTCGGGCCGCTCCTTGATCACCGGCCGCGAGTCGATGACCTCGAATACCCGGATGACGCTGGCGCGTGCCTCCTGGCCGATCGTGATGAGGTTGGTCAGCGCGCGCACCGGGTTGACCATCTGGGCGAGATAGGAAGCGAACGCGAGGAAGGTGCCGAGGGTGATGTTGCCCTTGATGGCCATCCAGCCGCCGAGGGCCAGCACTCCGACTTGGCCCAGGGCCGGGATCGCGCCGAGGGCCGGGCTGAATCGCGCCATCAGCCGGACCGCGCGCACCCTGGCGGCGTAGAGGACACGGCTGACTCCGTCCAGCCGGTCGATCTCCTGATTCTCCTGGCCAAACCCCTTGACCACGCGGACGCCGGTGACCGCGCCCTCGACCACGCCGGCGACCTCGCCGGCCTTCTGCTGGGCGTCCCAGCTCGCCGGGAACAGGCGCCGCCGGGACGCGATCGACAGTGCGAGCAGCGCCGGCCCGACGGCGAGCGAGACGAGCGCGAGCACCGGCGACAGGACGAACATGATGCCGATCGACAACACGAACAGCAGCGCGTTGCCCATCAGCATGGGCACCATGCTGAGCAAGCTCTGGATCATGTTCAGGTCGGTGATGGACCTGCTGACGATCTGGCCGGTGTGGAGCTGGTCCTGGCGGGCACCGTCGAGCCTGGTCACCGAGTCGAACAAGGCCGTGCGCAGGTCGTGCTGGACGTCGAGGGAGAGCTGGCCGCCGCGGTAGCGGCGCAGGTACACGGCGCCGAAGCTGACGACGGCGGCGCCGATCAGCGCGACGGCGCCCGGCCAGACGGGCTGGGTGTGCGCCACGATCGAGTTGTCGATGATGTCGCGCTGGATCAGCGGGATGACAGCGGTCGCCAGCGTCGCGACCAGCGACGCACCGAAGGCCACCAGCGTGAGGGTCTTGTGCCGCCAGCAGTACGCGGCGAGGCGGCGCAGCCAGCCCTCGCCGTAACCCGAGCCCAGCGTCCGCTGCGCTGGTGGCGCTGGCCGCTGGCTTCTGCTAATCCGCGTCACCGCTGGCCTTCGGCGGCCTGGATCGCGGCGGCGGCTGCGACGCCGGTGTCGCTTGCCAGCCGGGCGAGCCGCCGCTCCGTCATAGCGTCATCTAGCGTCAGCAGGTCGGCCACGATCTGCTCGCGACGGCCGGTGTGGTCAAGAAGGGAACCGAACCAGGACGCATATGCCGCGTCGGCCTGCTGCGGCGGCCGCGCGGCCGGCCTGGGTCAGATGAAGCCGAACGACTCGTCGGTCGCCAGGCTCCGCTTCGCGACAGGCAAGTCCGGCCGCCACCAGGCTGTCGGCGGTCGCGGTCAGGGTCGGCTTGGCCACGGCGAGCCTCTCAGCGAGCCGGGCCGACCGCTCGCCACCGAGCCCGATGAGCTTCAGCATCCGGTACTGCTGCGGGCTGATGCCCGCGTCGATCCGCTCCAGGACGCGCGTAATACGGAGCACGGCAAGCAGAGCGCCGATCGTCTCATCCGCCTCTGCGTCGCCTGTCACCGATTCGATCACCGCAGCTCCTTTGGTACGGCACACGTATAGTTCGTCAGTCTAACAAAGGCTGGCGGGAACTTGTTCCTGGCTCGACGCCACCCGCGGTCGACAGTCCTCGCCCAGGACTAAACCGTTAGCGATCAGCTGAACCGTCGCACTAGCATCCGGCCAAGGCTTCGGGGGATCTCGCCGGTCGAGACCGGAAGGCGGGTGGGCGCGCTGTCACGGACGGCATTCCGACGACGCGACGTCTCCCCGTACCGCCTGTACCTCGGCCTCGAGTGCAGCATGAGCTTCCTGCTGGGCATCAGCTACGCGACGGTCACGGTGTACTGGGTGACCGCTGGTCGCCTGAACCCGCTTCAGCTACTTCTGCTCGGGACCTCGCTCGAGCTGAGCTACTTCGTGTTCCAGCTGCCGACCGGCATCCTCGCCGACCTCGTCAGCCGGCGCCTGTGCGTGCTGGCCGGGTTGTTCATCATCGGCGTCGCGCAGATCGTGGAGAGCCTCTCGACGTCGTTCGTCAGCCTGATGGTCGGCTGGGCAGTACTCGGCCTCGGCGCGGCTCTCAACAATGGTGCGCAGGATGCCTGGATCGCCGACGAGCTGGAGACCGAGGTCGGCGACGACCGGATGGCCGGCATCTACTTGCGCGCCACCCAGCTCGGGCTCATCGCCACGGTGGCGGGCAGCCTGCTGTCGGGTGTCATCGCGGGGGCTGGCCTCGCCATGCCGCTTCGGCTGGGTGGCTTGCTCATCTGCCTGCTCGCTGCAGGGACGGCGTTCGTCATGCCCGAGCGCCATTTCCGGCGGCGGTCCCGCCCGGCTGGCGTCGGCAGCGTGCTCCGGCAGGCAGGCAGCGTGCTCGCCGCCCAGACGAAGGACACGCACCGAGCCGTCGTGGCGGTGCCCGGCCTTGTGCTGCTGTTCGGGATGACGTTCTTCGTCGGCATGTGGTCCGAGAGCTTCGACCGGCTGTGGGGCGCGTTCCTGCTTCGCGACATCAGGTTTCCTGTCATCGGCGGCCTGCGCCCGGCTATGTGGTTCAGCCTGTTCGCGTGCGCGGCAGCCGTGCTCGGCCTCGGCGCTACCGAGCTGGCCAAGCGCCGGACGCAGCGGCTTGGAGCCGACTCGGTAGTCGGCGCTCTGCTCGTGGTCACGCTGGCCATAGCTGGCGCGGTCGTGGGGCTGGCGACGGCGCACGCTTTCGTGGTCGTGGTCGTGATGTACCTGGTGGTTGAGGTGCTGCGCCCGGTCATGTACCCGCTCGTGTCGGGCTGGATGGTCGGCCGGATCGAGCCATCCGTGCGGGCCACGGCCCTGTCGGCCAGAGACATGTTCGACAGCGGCGGCCAGATACTGGGCGGCCCCGTGGTCGGCGCCATCGGCACGCTCGCATCGCTCCGGATCGCGTTGCTGGCAGGCGCGGCGGCGCTCGGCCCAGCCGCCGCCTGCATCGCGGCGGCCAGTCGCCGGATCCGCCCGGCCGCCGTCAGCGTCGACACCGCCGAGTCCATGATCACGTAAACAAGTGTTCCGCCGGCGGTCCGTTGTCTTCGCGATCATGAAGCAGCTGCCGTGTACCGACGGGTAACCCGGTCTTCCCGCCGGACCGTGCCACCCGCGATTATTGGGCCTATGGCGCAGACCCTCACCCTCATAAGCGATGTGCAGGAAAGGCTGCGGCGAGCCGGCGTACCTGGCCGACACGGCAACCGGCACAGTCGTACACCTGGCCCAGGCGCTGAGCAAGCCGGTGCTGATCGAGGGCCCGGCCGGGACTGGCAAGACTCAGCTCGCCAAGAGCGTTGCCACGATGACCGGCAAGCCGCTGATCAGGCTGCAGTGCTACGAGGGCCTCGACGAGTCGAAGGCGATCTACGAGTGGGACTATCGCCGCCAGCTTCTTCAGCTGCAGCTTCAGGAACGCGGCGGCGGGGACGACCTGACGGAAGCTGGGATCTTCGGCGAGGACTTCCTGCTGACCCGCCCGCTGCTGGCCGCGATCCGCTCCGCGCAGCCTGTCGTCCTGCTGATAGATGAGGTCGACCGGCTGGACATGGAGGCCGAGGCGCTGCTCCTCGAGGTGCTGTCGGAGTATCAGGTCTCGATCCCCGAGCTCGGCACCGTGACGGCCCGCCACGTGCCGCAGGTGTTCCTGACTTCCAACAACACCAGGGATCTGTCCGAGGCCCTCAAACGTCGCTGCTTGTACCTGCACCTGGGCTACCCGAGCGTGCAGCGAGAGGCGGAGATCGTGCAGCTGCACGTTCCCGAGCTGAGCGATCACCTCGCCGCCGAAATCGCCTCGCTCGTCGCGGTTCTCCGCGGCGCCGACCTGAAGAAGCCGCCGTCCATCTCCGAGACCGTCGACTGGGCGCGCACGCTGCTCGCGCTCGGCGCGGCCGAGCTGACCGACGAGATGACCAGGCAGACTCTCTCCGTGCTGCTGAAATACGAGCGCGACATCACGCTTGCGCTCGCCGAGCTGTCCCTGGCCTGACCGATGCCCGCGACCGGGACTGCGCCGTTGCCCGAGAGCACGCTGACCACGCTGGTCGACGAGCTGCGCACGATCGGCGTCAGCGTCTCCGTCGGCGAGCACCTCGACGCGGCCCGCGCGCTGGCGTCAGTCCCGCTCGCCGACATCGCGGTGGTGCGCTCGACCCTGCAGTGCGCCCTCGTTAAGAGGGCGGAGCACCTTGATGCGTTCAACCTGCTATTTGACCTTCATTTTTCGGGAACGGGGTTGGCCGAGCCGGGGCCGTTCGCAGGTCTGTCGGGCGAGGAACTCACGGCCGCGCTCCGCGCAGCCATCGAATCCGGCGACCCGGTCCAGCTTCGCCAGCTCGCCGACGAATACGTCCGCCGCTACGCCGGGCTGGAGCCGGGCGCACCCGTCGCCGGCGTGTTCGCCATGATCGCGGCCAGCGACGCCGCCAGCCTCGACGCCATCCGCGACAGCCTGCTCGCGGTCGGCGGGGGTTCCGGGGACGGTGACGAGAGCGGCGGGGGAGCGGGCGGCGCTGGCGGTGGCGGCTGGCAGTCGGTCGAGTCGGCCGCGCTCCGTGGCCGACTCGACCGAGCCGCGGCCGACCGGGCGGTCGACAGGTTCCGGGCTGAACTGCAGGCAGCGATCCGCCGCGCCCTCGTGGACGACCGCGGCGCTCGTGCGGTCAGCAAGACCATGCGCGTGCGGCTCGCCGAGGACGTCGACATCGCGACCGCGTCGGCGGCCGAGCAGGAAGCGCTGCTCGCCTCGATCGGGCCCCTTGCTCACCGCCTCAGCAAGATCCTGGCCCAGCAGGAGTTCCGGAAGCGCCGGCTGTCCGTACGGCGCACGCTGCACCTGGCCATGGGTACCGGCGGCGTGCCGTTCCGGATCGGGACCGAGCAGGCACCGCCGCCGAAGCCGGAGATCGTCGTGCTGTGCGACGTATCGGGGTCAGTGGCGACGTTCTCCAGGTTCACGCTGAACCTGCTGATCGCTCTCGACAGCCGGCTCAGCAGGCTGCGCGCGTTCTCGTTCGTCGACGGGCTGTCGGAGATCACCGAGCTCGTCAGCGAGGCCCGTTCGGCCGGCCGTCAGCTCAGCCAGGCCGAGGCCGCTCGCGGCGCGGTGCGCTGGAGCGGCAGCTCGGATTACGGCCACGTCCTGCGCGACTTCGCCGCGGACTACGGGGGCCAGTTCTCCCGCCGGACCGTGATCCTGATCGTGGGCGACGCGCGCACGAACTACCTGGATCCAGCGCCGGGTGCGCTCGCCGAGGTCGCTAGCCGCGTCGGCAAGCTGTACTGGCTCAATCCGGAGCCGCGTCGGTACTGGAACCAGGGCGACTCGGTGATCGCCCGGTACGCACCGCTGTGCGACCAGGTCAGGGAGTGCAGCACGCTCCGGCAGATCGCCGACTTCGTGCAGTCGCTCGCTGTCCGCTAGGCGGGCGTGTCCCCGGGCACGATCAGGCCGGTCTCATAGGCGAGGATCACGGCTTGGACGCGATCGCGGAGGCCGAGCTTGGCCAGCAGGCTGCCGACGTGCGTCTTCACCGTCGCCTCGCTGACCACCAGGGCCGCCGCGATCTCGGCGTTGGTGCGGCCGCGCGCCATCAGCATCAGCACGTCCCGCTCGCGGGCGGTGACGGACGCGAGCTGCGTGGGCGACGGCGACGTCTCCGCCGGACGACGGGCGAACGCCTCGATCAGCCTTCGCGTTACCGACGGAGCGAGCAGCGCGTCTCCGCCGGCGGCGGCGCGAACGGCCGCGATGAGGTCGGCGCGCGGCGAGTCTTTCAGCAGGAAGCCGCTCGCCCCCGCGCGCAGCGCCGCGTAGACGTAGTCGTCGAGATCGAACGTGGTGAGCATGACCACTTTCGGCGCGGGCGTCGTGGCGGTGATAAGCCGGGTCGCCTCCAGGCCGTCCATCTCCGGCATGCGAACGTCCATCAGCACTACGTCGGGGCGAAGCCGTTCGGCCTGAGCGACGGCCTCCGCGCCGGTGGCCGCCTCCCCGACGACGGTGATGCCGTCAGCGGTGTCGAGTATCACGCAGAATCCGGCCCTGACCAGCTCCTGGTCGTCGGCGACCACGACCTTGATTGGATCCGCGCTCATCGGACAGCCAGGCTCATCGGACCGGCAGGCGCGCGGCGATGGCGAAGCCTTGCCCAGGGCTGGGCCCGACGGTGAGGCTCCCTCCACAGGACGCCACGCGCTCGGCGATCCCGGCCAGGCCGAACCCGGTCCCTGAGCTGGTCGGCGGGTCGGCGCGGCGCGGGCCGGAATCTGCGACAGACAGCGTCACATAGCCGGGTTCATAAGCGACGGCGACGCGGGCGTGCGTCGCGTCGGAGTGGCGGAGCGTGTTCGTGAGCGCTTCTTGCACGATCCGGAACGCGGTTAGCTCGATGCCGGGCGCGAGCACGACGGGCGTGCCGGTGACCTCGAACTCAACGGGAAGCCCACTCTCGCGCACCTTGGTGAGCACGTCAGGAAGGTCGGTGAGCGACGCTGCGGGGGACGTGGCCGCGCCGCGGTCGGCCGGGCCGCGTAGCACGCCGAGCAATCGGCGAAGCTCGGCCAGCGCCTGGCGCGCTGTAGTCCCGATGACGTCCACCGACTGCTGCGCGCGCTCGGGCTGCGCTGGCAGCAGCGACGCGGCCGCCTCGGCCTGGACCGCCATGAGACTCACGTGGTGAGCAACGACGTCGTGCAGCTCGCGCGCGATGCGCGCACGCTCCGCCGCGCCGGCTCGGGCGGTCTCCTGATCAAGCTCGGCTTCGGCGCGCTCGGCCCGGCTCTCGGCGGCTTGCAGGGAGATTCGCTTGGCCCGGCTGAGCAGGCCGGCCGCCATCGCCGTGGCGAAGATCAGTCCCTGGAATATGGCCTCGTACGGCTCGCTGTGGCCGGGCCCGTTCAGCGAGATGCTGACGCCGACGACGACCAGGATCGCGGTCACCAGCCGGAGCGCCGGGCCGCGCCGGTCGAAGACCGTGTAAATGGCTATCGCGGGGCCAAGGGGCAGCGGCGCGAATCCGAAGCCGATCTTGTCGTAGCTGATCCGCGCGGCGCCGATGATGACGCCCGTGCCGACGGCCGCCGATCGTCGCCAGATGAGCGGCAGCGCCTGGGCGACCAGCAGTGCCAGCGCCAGCCACAACGGGTGGAGCTGCGCGCGGTATGGCAGCACCGAGACCACGTTGACGGCCGCCAGCGCCACGGCGAGCCCGGCGTCCTGAAGCTGCTCCTGCCGACGGGTCGGCAGCGCGACGATGCGGTCCGCCAGCCCTCGGCGGACCGCGATCATCCGCGCGGTGATCGTGGTCACGTCCCGATAGTAGAGTCCGCGACTCGATGGAGGCATCCGTCGCGAGGCGGATCAGCCGGCTCGGCCAACAGGCGGATGTCTGCTGCCTGGCAGCCGTTTTCTCCGCCGGTCGGTGTAGACGGCGAACCGGCCATCTGGCCGATGTGGAGCGACCC
Source organism: uncultured Actinomycetota bacterium (assembly GCA_963730085.1). Taxonomy (GTDB): domain Bacteria; phylum Actinomycetota; class Actinomycetes; order Streptosporangiales; family Streptosporangiaceae; genus JAJYUU01. The sequence continues at coordinate 31,822 of CAVSQI010000005.1, forward strand.
CGTTCCCGGTCACGATGACGCCATGTCTACTGAATCTCTGGGCGTCCCGCATCAGCCGTCGCCCCGCCTGTTGCCGGTGCCCGTGCGCCGTGGCGCGCGATCGCGCTCATCGCGCTCGGCGCGTTCGTTCTGGAGATGGCCGTCAGCGCTCGCTACGGGTACGTGCGGGACGAGCTGTACTTCCTCGCCGCGGGCCAGCACCTCGCCTTCGGTTACGTCGACCAGCCGGCGCTGACGCCGCTGCTGGCGAGGCTCGGCACGGTACTCGGCGGCAACACGGTGGTCGGACTGCGAGTGCTGCCCGCGCTGTGCCTGGTCGCGATCATCGTGCTCACGGCCGCGATCAGCCGGATACTCGGCGCCGGTCGAACCGGCCAGGTGCTCGCCGCGCTCGCTGCGGCCACGTGCACCGAATTCATCGGTGCTGCGCACGAACTGACGACGACGCCGGCCGACTTCCTGTTCTGGACGCTGACGCTGTACCTGGCAGCGCGGCTGGTCGACAGCCGCGACCCGCGTTGGTGGCTGGCCATTGGCGGCTGCGTCGGCGTGGCCAGTGAGGCCAAGTGGAACATCGCGTTCCTGGCGGGCACGCTGGTCGTCGGCTTCGTGGTTACCGACGCGCGGTCGCTGCTGCGCAGCCGTTACCTGGCGATCGGGGCGATACTCGCCGCCGCCCTGGCCGCACCGGACCTGATCTGGCAGGCGGCCCATGGCTGGCCCGCGCTCGATGTCTTCCGCGCGCTCGATACGCAGGCCTGGCACAACCGGGCCACGTACTGGCAAGGGCAGGTCCTCTTCACCGGGCTCGCGCTGACGCCGATCTGGGTCGCAGGGCTGATCTGGGCGCTGCGCAGCCAGCAGGCACGTGCGTTCAGGCCGCTGGCCGTCGCCTGCGGGCTGGCGATCTTGCTCCAGTTTGTACTCGGCGGTAAGCCGTACTACCCGGGCGCGGCGTACACGTTCTTGCTGGCCGCCGGCTGCGTTCCGGTGGAGCGGTGGCTCGCGACGCGGCGCGCGTTGCTCGGTCGCATCAAGCCGGTGGCGGTCGTGGTCGGCGGCATGCTGGTGTCGGCGGCTGTCGTGCTCCCGGTAGCGCTGCCGATCCTGCCTGCCGCGACGCTGCGTACGGTGCCGCTGCAGAAGATCAACTACGATCTGGCCGAGTCGATCGCCTGGCCGCAAGCAGGTCGCCCTCGTGGCCCGCGTGTACGACGCGCTGCCGCCTGCTGAGCGCCGGCAGACCACGATCCTTACTGGCAATTACGGTGAGGCTGGCGCCGTCGAGCGATACGGGGCCGAGTACGGGCTGCCCGAGGCCTACAGCGGCGCGAACAACTTCTGGCTGTGGGGTCCGCCGCCCTCGCGTGACACCGCGGCGATCGCGGTCAATGCGGATCCGGCGCTCCTGCGGCGAGAATTCCAGCACGTCCGGCTTGTCGCTACGTTCTGGAACGGGCTCGGCGTCAGCGATGACGAGGAGGGCGTGCAGATTTTCCTGGCGACCGGCCTGCGGTCCTCGTGGGCGACGGCTTGGCCGGCCTTCCGGAACTACTCGTGAACACGCGCTGCGACGTGGTCTGGCAGGGTGGGCTTATGGCAACAGAATCCACGCACCGCACGCTCACCGTCGAGCGGGTCGCCCCCGGTCAGTTCGAGGCCGTGAACTCCCGCGGCGGGCGGATTGTCTTCGGCACTGGCGGCGGCGAGTCTTTCACCCCAACCGAGTTGCTGCTGATCGCGATCGGCGGCTGTACGGCCATCGACGTCGACATCCTGACGTCACGCCGAGCGGAGCCGGAGTCCTTCGAGATCAACGTCGATGCCGACAAGGTGCGCGACGAGGGCGGCAACCGCCTCACCAACATCGAGGTCACGTACCGGCTCAGGTTTCCGGCCGGGGAGGCGGGCGACGCGGCGCGGGCCGTACTGCCCGATGCTGTCCAGCGGTCGCACGATCGGCTGTGCACAGTAGGCCGGACGGTGGAGCTGCCGACGCCGATCTCGACCCGGATCGACTAGCGCTTCGCAGGCGATTCGAACTCAGCCGGGCAGGATCGACTGCGGGAACTGGAAGACGTTCGCCGGGTCGAAGCTCGCCTTCACCACGGTCAGCCACGGGTAGTTCGCGCCGTAGTAGGCGCTGGACCAGTCGGTGAGGTCAGGATCGACGTAGTTCTGGTATGCCTGCCCGCTGGCGTGCGGGTGGAGCGACTGGTAGTAGGCGCGGAGCCAGCCGTGCTGCCTGAGGACGTCGCTGCGGTTGCCGGGTGACGTCCAGGTCGTCGAGTACTGGGCCAGGAAAAGTGCGTCCCGGTGGATGAAAGCCGTTGCCGACGGGCCGGGCCTGTTCATCGCGCCGCCGCACGCGTCGAGCGTGATGGCTGCGACGCCGCCCGCAGCGCCCTTGATCGTGGTCGCGTCCTCGATGCCCGCGAGCAGCACCCGCCTGGCGTGAGCGCGCAGCGGCCGGGTGAAAAAGTCGGACTTGGCGAACGACGGTACTCGCGGCACCATGCCACCGGGTCCGGCGTGCAAGGGGCCGACGGGAATCGTCGCGCAGTCGGCCTCGAACAGCATCGCGCTGAGGTAGGGCAGCTCGTGGAGCGAGGACGCGGCGGGCCCGACGCCGATCTCGGAGAACAGGGCGTCCAGTTGCCGGGCCGCGTCGCGCCTTGGCCCTGCGTACGTACCGCTGACTGTCAGCGTGGGACTGCCGCCGAACGGGGCGGACAACCGGACAGTTGACGACAGCTGATCGGGTCCGTGCGGAGCCCAGGATTGCCACGCGCGGATCACCCGGGCCGCCTGTGACCACGGCCAGCTGAGGACGAAAACGCAGAGCTCGCCCAGGCGCGTGGCACTGAACGTCAGCGACGTGGTGACGCCGAAATTACCGCCGCCGCCACCGCGGCAGGCCCACAGCAGATCCGGGTTCTGTGCGGCGTCGCATGTCAGCTCGCTGCCGTCGGCTGTGACGACCTCCATCGCCGTCACGTTGTCGCTGGTCGTGCCCAGGAGCCGGGTCAGCGGGCCGATGCCGCCGCCGAGCGCGAGGCCCGCAATGCCGATCGTGGGGCAGGTCGCGCCGGGCACGGCCACCCCCCTGGCGCCGAGGCTGGCGTAAAACCGGATCAGGTCCAGGCCGGCGCCGACGGTCACGTCGTCGCCGTCGAAGCTCACCGAGTTCATGGGGGACACGTCGACGATGAAGCCGCCGGTGACGCTGGACCAGCCGGCGTAGCTGTGACCACCCGACCGGACCCGGACCGGGAGCTGGAACTTCTTGACGAAGCTGAGACACGTCGCGACGTCAGCGGCCGTGCGGCAGTACGCGATGGCGGCTGGTCGTAGCGAGTCGAATCGGGGCTCGAACAGATGCCGGGCCTGGTCATAGCCGTCTTCGCGGGGTCGGAGGAGCCGGCGCGTCGACAGCTGAGCGCGTAGCGCGGCCCAGTCCGCGCGGGTCGGTCGGGGCACGACCCTCACGACCGGCTGGACGGCGGCCGCGCGCCTAGCGTGCGATGGGCTGAGCGCTGGCAGCTTCTTCTCCTTGCGCAGCTCGCGCGTGATGTAGGCGGCACCCGCGGCGGCGACACTCGCGGTAGCGGCCCCGATCAGGAACTCGCGGCGGGTTTTCCGGCCCGGCTGCGCGGCGCTCGCTTGCCCGGCGGAGGTCTGTCCGGCGGAGGTCTGCGCTCGGCGGAGATGTGCTCGGCGGAGGTCTGCCCGCGGACTGGATCAGCGGCAGGCGTCGGCTCGCCGGTGCTGCCATCCGTATCGCTCAACGTCGCCTCCGCAACTTCAGGGAGACCACGAGCAGGCGTGCCGAGTTCGCGATGTCGCGGCCCGCCTTGTTATCGCTGCGATGGCGGCAGGGGTTGCAGGAAGCGGCAGCTCAGTTCGGGCAGGGGCGCGGTTTAGTCGGTGGCGGTGCAGGTCGCGCCGCCGGCCTGCCGGGGCTCGGGCCGCAGTGACGTCAGGAGCGGAGCAGGCCGAGCGGGCTCGGCGCGGGGAACAAGACCTGGAGTACTGGCGTTCCGCCGCCGAACTGCACGCTCCTCACGCTGAGCGGGACGTAGGGCGGACTCTGCGCTCGCAGCACCGACTCGAGCGCCTGCACGTATGCGTTGCCCGTCATGTGCGCGGCCGCATCGGACTCGGCCAGATAGAGACTGCGCAGCGGCACGGGCCCGCCGCCTGGCGATGCGGCGCCAAAGCCGACGACGTCTATCGGGTGCTGCCCGGCTAGGAACGCCATGGTCGTCAGCAGCCGGGAGTCGATGAGTCCGGCGGCCAGCAGTGGCCGAGCGCTGGCTGAGACAGCTATGCGTGGATTCCGCAGCAGCTGGGCGCCGGACGACTTCCTGGCCGCGAGGTCCGCGGCGAGTGCTGTACGGAACGCCGCCGGGCCAAGCGGCGCGACAACACGGACGTCGATCCTGGCTGACCCGGTACCGAAGCTGGCGATCACCAGCGGCGCATAGACGGCCGCAAGCTTGCCGCCGAACTGACTGCGAATGTCCGCGGTGGCGATCACTAGTACCGAGCCATACGGGTCAGGCGCGGTCGGCGGCAACACTGTCACGTTACTCGCGAAGCCCCGCGCGGCAAGAGCAGAGCATGTCGCAGCGTCGCACGCCACCGACACGTCATGGCCAACTTGGCCGGCGACCCAGTCGACGGCCTGGCCGCGGATGACCGAGGCGGTCGCGAGGCGCTGACGGCCTGCCTGTGCAGACGCGCCATGGGCGGATGTCGTTGCCGGTCGGTGTCCGGCAACGAGCGCCGCGACCGTGCCGATCATGATGACGACGACGAAGATGAGGCCGGCAAGCTGCCAGCGCCGAGGGCTGGTTCTGGGTCGCTGGCCGCGTCTGTCGGACCTGCCTGCTGGGGGCCGGGTATCGGTGGCGGTCGGGTCCGGCGGCGTGATGGGAAGGGGCGGAGGCACCATCCCTGTCGGGGACAATGTCGGCGACGCATCCGTCGCTGGAATGTCAGCCGCTGCCAGCGGTACCGCTGCGACAGGCTCCTCCAGCCGGGCAGGCGCCTCGTCCACCGCTGGCGCCTCGAGGTCGGGGGACGCGGTCGCAAGCGACGCGGTGGTGATCGATGGCACGACGGGGGACGCTGGACTCACGGCGCTTGTCGGCGGGGACTGCCGCCGCGGCGCTGCGGCGGCGGCGAGTTCTGCCGCGGCAGCTGCCGCGATCTCGGCGTCCGCGGTCGCCCGCAGCAAGCTGGCCGCTGACGCGGCGAGCGCCGTCGGGGACGGCGGCTGCGAGCGCTCGGCGGACTCCGACCCAGCGTCGTCCGAATCAGGCGACAGACTGGGCGGTTCACCGCGTGGTTGTCTCGGCGGACGCCGCGATGCTGGCGGCGTCTGAATCGCGCTCGTGCCTGGCGAACGCCGCGGCAGCGAGCCAGCAGGGCGCGGCTGCTGCCGCCGCTCGGACTGACCGGCCCGCACGCCATCAGGCGTCGACGCCTGCGCCGCGGTGGCCGGGGCGGCGGTCGTGCGCTGCGATAGAAAGCCGCGCCGGACCTGTCCCGGCGTCAGCCCGCCTGCTCCCGGAGTTCGTCGCGGCATCGCCGGCGGCTCTTCGGGCGGCGGACCGCTGTCCTCTGCCATGCGGCGCACTCCCAGGCTGCGATGAGGGCGCGTAGGCCCCAACTCAAAAGCGGAGCACAGGACGCGCTTCCGTACAACCGGAACAGCCCATTCAGTCGAAATAAGCAGGTGCTCGCCGGTTCATCGGCGAAGCGCACGACTTCGCCGAACCGGTGCGCCGCACCTATCGTCTCCGTCAGGTGGGCGGATAAGTGCCAGCAACCGGACAGGACGGCCATGCCAGATCGCAGGACAGACCCGCAGGTAGTTCCGTATCTTCTCTATGCCGACGCAGGCGCGGCAATGGACTGGCTGATCAAGATCTTCGCTTTCACCGAGCGTGCGCGTGACATCGACAGCGACGGGACAGTTAGGCATGGCGAACTCGTGCTGGGCGGCGGAGGCGTCATCATGCTCGGCTCGCCAGGGGCCAACTTCCGGGGACCTGCACACTCGGCGCGGCAACCCAGCTGGTGTGCATCACCATCACCGACATTCACGCCCACCGCGAGCGGGCGCGGGCCGCGGGCGCGAGCTGTCTGAAGTCACTGTCAGGGCCAACGGCGCAGCTACACGGTGGACGATCCCGAGGGCCATCGCTGGTACTTCAGCGAGCCTTTGTAGCTGGGAGTCAGCACCGGGGGCGCCTGATCCACGGACTCGGTCAGCCAGCGGCGAGGGTGGTCACGTACTCACCGAACCGGCGCAGGCTGGTCTCGAAACCAGCGCCGACATACGCCGACGGCACGTTGGTCTGGTGCGTCACGACTTCGGTCCAGCCGTCGCCGAGATCGGCGAAGCTGATCGTCGTGACCATGCCGCCCGCCACGTTCGGTTCGCGCCACGACAGCAGCCCTGGACGCTCGACGGCCAGGAAGACCGCGCGCATCGTGTACTGACTGTCGTCGGCGATGTTCACCATCGTGGTCTCGAATCTGCCGCCCGGCCGCAGCTCCACGGTGATGCCGTCGATCGGCGTCGTGGTTCCGTCTGGTCCCCAGAAGTGCGTGAGGTGCTCAGGCTGCGTCATGCAGTCAAACAGGAGCTCACGGCTCGCCCGGTGCTTGCGCCGGTACGTGAACTCGCCCGGCTCGGTCATCATTCCTCCTCGTCAGCCTCGGCGGTCTCGCGCAAGGTCTCCAGATGCACGTCGAGCCGGTCGTAGCGTTCGCGCCAGACCTCACGGTGCCTATCTATCCACTCGGCAGCCGGCTCGAACCGCGTCGGCTCGAGCCGGCACGGCCGTGCCTGCGCCACGCGTGAACGCGTGACGAGCCCAGCGTGCTCCAGCACCTTGATGTGCTTGGAGACCGCCTGCTGGGTGAGCGCGAATGGCTCCGCGAGCTGCCCGACAGTCGCCTCGCCGGCCGCCAGCCGGGTCAGGATCGCACGCCGCGTTGGATCGGCGAGTGCCGCGAACGTAGCGCTCAGATCGTCCGTGGCGACAGATGTCATCGGGCTGTCACGGGCCAGATGCGGGCTACGCCATCGCCGCTGAACGACTCCGGCGGTATCCGCCGCCCGGCCAGGAGCGGCACCAGGTCGCGGCCGCGGCCGGCCAGCTGGACGCCGGCGCCATGCGACCAGCCCACGTCGGTAGCCGCGACGGTGATGCCCGCCAGCGGGAATCCGAACAACGACTGGCTGCCCTGGCTCGTCAGCGAGTCGAGCACGTCAGTCAGCGCCCGCGACGGTATCTCGTACTCGATGCCCAGTGGCCAGCAGATGTCCAGCCCGTGGATCACGTCGTGGCTGAGCGCCCCCATCAGCCCGCCGCCGGGCGGACTCCACGGCATGTCGGCGTTGTCCCGCAGCGCGCCGATGAGCTCGCTCGGTGACAGCGCGCTGTCCCTCGCCGCGACCTGATCGGAGAACGTCGTGAAGTCTCCGCCGCAGCGCGACAGGCCGGCCATGAACTCCTCGCCCGATATGCGGAATGGCATCGTCTGGTGCGCCAGCACGTGGGCTGGGGTCCAGCCCGCGCACAGCGATTCGCCGTGCCACTGCTCCGGTGTCAGGCTGTCTAGCGCGCCCGCGAGCGCGCGCCTATGTGCCGAGATGAGATCCATCATGGCTGCTCCCCGAATAGTTGGCAACTTACAAGTTGTACAACTAATAAGTTTAATAAGGGAACGGAGCCGAGTCAACTTGGGTTGAGCCCGCCGCTCGAGGCCGTGTGCGCCGGTCGTGACCTGGATCGGTACCGGATCGATATCTCCTTTGGCGCAACGCCCGCCTGCCCGACCGCGTCAGAGGAGCGTGGTGTGCGTGCGGTACCGCATCGGCCGGGTCCTTCGCCCTCGAAGCGCGCACCGACTGGTCGCGGTCGGCCTGGTCGGCCTGCTGGCGGTGCTGGCAGGCTGTGGTGGCGGCTCGAACGCTAATGCGCGGCGTGGGTCCGGTTCGGCTGAGCCGACCCCAGCGGTCTCCGGCCACCTGCTGCGGCCGCTCTGGCAGCGGCCGCTCGGGGCGGGCCTCGTCATCGACGACGGGCTGGTGCTTAGCGCGTCCTTCCTCGCGGGGTCTGCGCGCGTGTACGCGGTCTCGGCCTCGACGGGATCAGACGTCTGGACTGCGAAACTGCCTGGGCACTTGCTGGCCATCGGACTCGTGCCTGGCAGTGGAGTCGTCATTGTCGAGGCCGGGCACCAATATGGGCCAATGGGGGCTCCCGGGGTCACCGACTATGTCGCCGTCGACCTGCGTACTGGCCACAGTCTGTGGACGGCTGGCGCGCCCTATCACTTCGAGAGTCCGGCGATCGCGATCTCCGGTAACCGCGTGCTCACCGCCGACCTCTCCGGTGCGATCACCGCCCGGCAGGCGGCGACCGGCCACGTGCTCTGGCGCCGCCAGCCGCCATCGGGTTGCTGGCGCCGCGGACCCGGTCCGCTTTCTAGCGCCATCGCGCTCGCCGGCGCCCAGACGCGGGTGGCCGCGTCCTTCTCATGTGACGGCTACCGGGCTCTGGTGCAGATGCTCGATCCGAGGACGGGCAGGATGCTCTGGAGTTGGGCGCCGCTGCCATCGGTGGCGGCGCACACCGGCTTGGCCGTCACCGGCGTCGCCAGCCTGGGCGACGTCGTGCTGCTGACCGGGCAGGACGCGCCGCCGGACGGCCCGTACCAGTTCGCGCGCACAGTGCCAAGGCGGTATTCGTGGCCGGCCAGCCTGGGGCCGCCAGACGACATCCAGGTCGTTCTCACGCTGGATGCGCGAACGGGTCGGCCCCGCTGGATCGAACTTGGCGGTCAGATGGTCAGTTTCACGCTGGCCGACGGGGCCGTCTGCGAGACGGTCAACACCGGTATGGAGTGCCGAGACGACGTGACCGGTGTCCCCACCGATCCGGTCGTGGTCACTGGCCAGGGCGACGTGCCGACCTACGGAAGCGATGGCTCGGCCGGTATCAGCGGCTCGATCGCAGCCGTGACCGTCGCGCCATTCCGTGTTGGCAGTGTCAGCGTCGAGGTGATCCCGGTCCGCGGCATTCGGCCGCTCGGGCGCGCCGAGGTGAGCACTGGCATCAGCCCGGCGAGCGCGAGTCACGCGACCCTGCAGCCGTTCGTCGTTGCCGCCGGATCCTTGCCCGGCGGTCGCACCCTGCTGCTACTGCGTCGGGTCGATTTGCCGAGCTATCCGGTTCTGGCGCTCGAGGTGGTGCGCTAGGCGGTGATCGCCTGCGGGAACTTGAACAGGCCCTTTGGGTCGTACGTGGCCTTGACGGCCTGGAGCTGCGGATAGTTGGCGCCGTAGTAGGCCTGCTGCCAGTTGACGAGATCCGGGTCGGGATAGTTCTGGTAAGCCTGGCCGTTGGCGTTCGGGTGGATTGCCTTGTAATACGACCTGATCCAGGCGAGTTGGTTGGCCCGGCCGACTGCGGTGCCCGGCCACGTCCAGCCGGTGTAGTACTGCGCTCCAAATATGGCGTCCCGGTGCACGAACGCCGTCGCGTCCGGTGCCATCTTGTTCACAGCGCCGCCGAGGGCGTCGAATGCGATGCTCCCCGCCGCGTTTGCCGAGGCACCCGTGATAGTCCGCAGCCGCTCGATACCGACGATGAGGGCATTGATGCCGCTCTTGCTGAGCGGGTGGCTGAAGAAGTCGGACTTGGCGTAGAACGGCACGCGTGGCAGATGGCCGCCTGGCGGAGTAGCGCACCCGTTGACGGCCGTGCAGCCGGCCTCGACCAGCATCGCGCTGAGGAACGTGTGCTCGACGGGCTTGCCGGACGTTGGCGCGGTGCCGACTAGGTGATAGAGCTTGTCTAGCTCGGCCTGCGCGCCCGCCACTGACCCGACGAACGTGCCGCCGACGAGCACTGACGGTAGGCCGCGGAAGTTGGCCGACAGGTGCAGGTTGGACCACAGGGTGTCTGGCTCGTGCGGTATCCAGGACTGCCAGCCGCTGATGACGCGGTTCGCCTGCGCCCACGGCCAGCTGAGGAAGAACAGGACCAAGCCGGTCAGGTCGTGCGTGCCGAACGTGAAGGACGTCGCCACGCCGAAGTTCCCGCCGCCACCACCGCGGCTCGCCCAGTACAGCGGTTCATTGCTGGTAGGGCTGCACGTCAGCGTCTCGCCGGCGGCCGTGACTACGTCGAGCGACCGCAGGTTGTCACAGGTGAGGCCGTAGATCCTGGACAGCACGCCGATACCGCCACCCAGCGTCAGGCCGGCGATGCCCACGGTCGGGCACGAGCCGCCGGGCACAGCCTTGCCATGCGCAGCCAGCCCACCATAGAAGTTGATGAGGTCGATGCCGGTTCCCACCGTGACCGTGCCCGTCCCGAACTTCATCGAATTCATCTCGGACACGTCGAGGATGAGACCGCTGGTGACGCTCGACCAGCCGCCATAGCTGTGCCCGCCCGAGCGCATCCGGACTGCGAGGCCGAACTTCGTGACGAAGCTCAGGCACAGCGCAACGTCAGCGGCCGTCTTGCAGTATGCGACGCCCGACGGATGCAGCGAGTCGTATTGCGGTGAGAACAGTTCGTGCGCCTGGGCGTAGCCGGTCTGCCCCGGCTGATACAGCCGATGAGTCGAGAGCTTTGCTCGCAGCGCGGTCCAGTCCGCTTGGGTGGGCGCGGCGCGCGGCCCGGCCAGCCACACAGGCATAGCCGTGCGCGCTGTGGCTGCAGCGGTCCTGGCGCTCCCGACGAAGCCACTCGCGACTAACGCAGCGCCAACGGCGCCGGACGCATAAAGGAACTCCCGCCGCGCCAGTGCGGGCGAATCGGCTACCTGGCGACCGTCGCTGTCCGTCATAACGCCCCCGATGCGAGCCTCTGCCGAAACTAAGACGGCCTCGATCGTCTTTAGGTTGCGACGACGACCACGCGCACCGAGCCGCCGTCGCCGACGGCATGTGCAGACGCGGTGAGGTCGGCCGCGGGCACCACGGTTACGTCGACGGCGAGCGTCTCGCCGGCCAGGAACTCCGCGTGCGCACGGACCGCGTCAGCAACCTGGCCGTCGGCGCCGATGGTCAGCCTGATCCGGTCGGACACAGCCAGCGCCGCCTCGCGGCGGGCTTGCTGGACGATCCTGACGACGTCACGCGCGGTGCCCTCGGCGGCCAGCTCGGGCGTGACCGCCGTGTCGAGTGCGACGAGGCCGACGCCGCCCGGCAGCGCCGATACCGAGTCCGGTTCGGCCGCGACCAGGCGGAGGTCGTACTCGGCGTCCTCAAGCTCGATGCCAGCTGCGATGATCGAGTCGCCGCGACGCTCCCAGTTCCCTGCCTTGACGGCCTTGATGACCTCCTGCACTTTGGCGCCGATCCGCGGCCCCAGCACGCGGGGGTTGACCGCCAGCTCGAACGTGCCGAGGCTGGCTGGATCAGGGGACAAGGCGACGTCCTTGACGTTGACCTCGTCGCGGATCAGCTCGGCGTACGGGGCCAGCGCAAGCGCGTCCGGATGCGCGACCTCCAGGCGGGCGAGCGGCAGGCGGACCCGCAGCTGGCGGGCCTTGCGCAGGCCGAGCGCCGTGCTGCACACGGCGCGGACCAGGTCCATCGCGCTCGCCAGCTCGTCGTCCGTCGGCCAGTCCGTCAGGTCGGGCCAGTCGGCGAGGTGCACGCTCGGCTCGCCAGTCAGGCCGCGCCAGATCGCTTCGGTCGTAAGCGGCAGCAGCGGCGCGGCTAGCCGCGTGACGGCCTCGAGCACGGTCCACAGCGTGTCGAGCGCGGCCTTGTCGCCCGCCCAGAAGCGGTCCCGCGACCTGCGGATGTACCAGTTGTTGAGCACGTCGGTGTACTCCCGCAGTTCCTGGCACGCAGTCGGCACGTTGTACTCGTCGAGCAGCGCAGAGAGGCTGACGGCCAGCGATCTGGTCTTGGCGAGGATGTACCGGTCCAGCACGTGGTCGCTATCGGTGCGGGCGGACGCTTCGTACGACTCGGCGTTCGCGTACAGCGCCAGGAAGGAGTAGCTGTGCCAGAGCGGCAGGATCGCCTGGCGCACGGCATCCCTGATGCTGGGCTCGTTGACGACCAGGTTGCCGCCGCGCAGGATCGAGCTGGACATCAGGAACCAGCGCATCGCGTCCGAGCCGAAGGTGTCGAACACTTCGCTGACATCCGGATAGTTGCGCAGGCTCTTGGACATCTTCTGGCCGTCGCTGCCGAGGATGATGCCGTGGCTCACGCAGCTTCGGAACGCAGGCCGGTCGAAGAGCGCCGTCGCGAGCACGTGCAGCGTGTAGAACCAGCCGCGCGTCTGACCGATGTACTCGACGATGAAATCGCCAGGGTAGTGACTGTCGAACCAGTCGGCGTTCTCGAACGGGTAGTGGACCTGGGCGAACGGCATGGAACCGGACTCGAACCAGCAGTCCAGCACCTCGGGCACCCGACGCATGGTCGAGCCACCGGTCGGGTCGTCCGGGTTGGGCCTGGTCAGCGCGTCGATGCCGGGACGGTGCAGGTCGTCCGGCCGGACGCCGAAGTCGCGCTCGATCTCGTCTAGCGATCCGTACACGTCGGTCCGGGGGTACGCCGGATCGTCGCTCTGCCAGACCGGGATTGGCGAGCCCCAGAACCGGTTGCGGCTGATCGACCAGTCCCGCGCGTTCTCGAGCCACTTGCCGAACTGACCGTCCTTGACGTGGCCGGGCACCCACGTGATCTGCTGGTTCAGCTCGACCATCCGGTCGCGGAACTTCGTCACCTCGACGAACCAGCTCGACACCGCCTTGTAGATCAGCGGATTGCGGCAGCGCCAGCAGTGCGGGTAGGAGTGGGTATGCGACTGCGAGCGCACGAGGCTGCCCTGGTCGCGCAGCTTGGCCGTGATGCCGGGGTTGGCGTCGAACACGTGCTGGCCCGCGAAGTCGGGTACCACCGACGTGAACACCGCGTGCTCATCGACCGTCAGCACGGTGGGGATTCCGGCCGCGTTGCAGGCCAGCGCGTCTGCCTCGCCGTACGCGGGTGACATGTGCACGACGCCCGTGCCGTCCTCGGTCGTCACGTCGTCGGAGAGGATCACCCGGAACGCGTCCTGCGTCCCGTAGCGCTCGGTGTCGGTGAGGTACGGGAACAGCGGCTCGTACCGGCGCCCAGCTAGCTCCGACCCGGTCAGTTCGCCGACGATGGCGGCGCCTTCCAGCTCGCGCTCGTAGGCAGCTTGCCGGTCACGGGCCAGGATGTAGCGTTCGCCATCCTTCGCCAGCACGGTGTAGCTGATGTCCGCTCCGACAGCCACGGCTTCGTTCGAAGGCAGCGTCCACGGCGTAGTAGTCCACGCGAGCAGCCACTCACCGGTCTCCAGCTTGAAACGGACCGTCACCGACGGATCCTGCCGCTCGGCGTAGACGTCATCGTCCATCCGCAGCTCGTGGTTGGACAACGGCGTCTCGCACCGCCAGCAGTACGGCAGGACCTTGAAGCCCTCGTAGATCAGGCCTTTGTCCCAGAGTTGCTTGAACGCCCACATGACGCTCTCCATGTAGGAGGTGTCCAGCGTCTTGTAGTCGTTGTCGAAGTCGACCCAGCGGGCCTGGCGGGTGACATAGTCGCGCCAATCGCGCGAGTACCGGAGCACCGAATCGCGGCACGCCGCGTTGAACCTGTCGATGCCCATGGCCATGATCTCGGCCTTGCCGGAGATGCCGAGCAGGCGCTCCGCCTCTACCTCGGCGGGCAGGCCATGGCAGTCCCAGCCGAACCGGCGCTCGACCCGCTTGCCCTGCATCGTGCGGAACCTCGGCACCACGTCCTTGACGTAGCCGGTGATGAGGTGGCCGTAGTGCGGCAGGCCGTTGGCGAACGGGGGCCCGTCGTAGAAGACGAACTCGTCGCCCAGCGGACGCCGCGCGACGCTCTGCTGGAAGGTGTCGTTGGCGGCCCAGTAAGCGAGCACGCCTTCTTCCAGCTCCGGGAAGCTGGGCTGAGACGGCACTCCGGTCCCGGGCTGGCCGGCAGCCTTGGCGGTCTCGGCGCGGGGATAAACGCTCATCTGGTGGTACGTCCTTGCGGCGCTGGATCCTGGGGTCGTCAGCGCGAGGACGACGCGCCCGCTCCTGCGCGGACGTACCGCGGTACCACCTCGCTTGCCGAGAACCGTGGCGGCTTGTGGCCGTCGAGCTCTCGACCGCTCAACTGTCCGGCTGTGACGGGCCGGACCCGCCCGGTTCTAGTCAGGCCTCGCGTTAGCTCGCAGTGCGCGAGCTGCACGGGGCCCTTTCTTCCGGAAGCTCCCCGGTGATAGCCGGATCGTCGCCGTGCGCTCAAGTCTAGCGGCCGTGACGACCTGCCCGCTCGCCTTGGGCCGCCTGCCGGCGTCTGGCGAGCTAGGGCGCGAGCCGGAACGGCGGATAGACGTCGGTTACCAGGGTGAGGGCGTATCCGATGACACGGATGTGCCATCGGGTTACGCCCGCCAGGAAGTCGAATATGCCGCGCGGGTACCGTCCGGTGAACAGGATCGCGAACCACGCCACGATGACCACGACCAGAGCGGCAATGTCCAGGAAAAACAGGACGATGTAATGCGGGATGGCGAGTAGCCACTTGACGAGCGGCAGCCACCGATTCAGGTCGCGCCCGGCATCGGGGAATAGATAGTCAAGGTGAACCGACTGATGGTCATCGGTCGATGGGTACCTGTCGTCCATAAGGGCCAGGTAGATCAGGACCCGGGCGCTGAATCGCTGCAGCTCCAGGTTCCAGTCGAACCACCACCGCGGGTACTTCTGCCTGAACAAGATCATGAGCAGCGGGCCGAAGAACAGCAGCCCGCCGGCGGCGGCGACGGCCTCGCTGGCTCGGCCGTTGCTGTACTGCCAGGAGCCTCCTGACACGGCACCCAGCACGATCGCGATAGGGATCACCGTGAAGATGCGGAAGAAAGTGGTCAGGCGGTTGAGCTCTCGATCGGGATAGTCCACCGAGAACGTCACCGGATATGCGTTTCCGTCCATTTCACCGTCTCCTGTTCGCCGTGCCGCAGACGGCACGATTGGGTCATGTCATTCCCGTCGGCTGGGCAAATCCATCACAGGCGCTCGGCTATGTAATTACCTTGCGCGATAAGGTATTGCGTCGCGTAGTCACGCGCGGGCGGCAAGTCTTGCTAGCCAAGCAGTCCTGAGTTGACGGCAGCTGCGGGGTCCTGGTGCCAGACGACGAGCTAACGGGCCGTTCAATGGCCGCAGACGATTCCGGCAATCCGCCGCGCGCTGTGGGCAATCCGCCGGGCCCGGATGAGGCGCCGGGCCCGGATGAGGCGCCGGACGCAGACGAGGCGGCGGGCGAGGCGGCGCGGGCGAGGTTGGCGGTGCGGGCGAGGTCGGCGGCACAGCCCGCCGTCGGTGGGCGATGTCCCGCCGGCGAGCGCAGGCGGGGCGCCAGCCGTCTCAGCGGCCCCGCGTCGAGCTCGACGCGGACCTGGCTCGCGATCTTTGCTGCCAGTCTCGGCCTGTTCCTGGTAAGGCTTCTGGTTCCGACGCCGGTCGCCCAGGCGGATAACCGCGACGGTCCCCGACTCCTGTGTGGCCTGGGCCTCGGCCCAGTCACTGGCGGTCACGCGCTGTACTTCCGGTACGCCTACTTCGAGTACGTGACGCGGCCCTATTGCGCCGGTCGCGCGCCTTATCCCTCGTCGGAACTCGTCCCGCTGGAGATAGGCAGGGTGCTGACCCCTGTCTTCGGTCTTCGAGGCGCCCTGAACATGATCGCGGTTGGGATCTTGATCTGCGCGCTGGCCTCGGTAGGGATCGCGAGCCTCGCCGTCGGCCTGCGGATCCGGCTATGGGCGCGAATCCTCGTTGCGGCAGTCATCTGGGTAGTGATGGCGGATGCCGCGCTTTTCGACACCTACGCAGGCCCGTTCAGCGAGCCCGTCGCCCTAGTAGGCCTCGTGCTGGTCGCTGCCGGAGTGCTCTACCTGCGCCGGGACTGGCGCTCGACGCTGATCGGCCTGACGCTCGCGGGTACCGGCGGGTTTCTCGCGATCTTGTCCAAGGAGCAGTACCTAATCCTTGCGGGGCCCATCTGCGTGACGTTGGTGCTGGCCAGCGCGGCGCCCGGTCGGTGGTACCGCCTGCGCAGGTTCAGGACAAGGGAGGCCGCTGCCTCAGCCATGATCGCCGCGCTCCTCGCGATCCTGACCGTCGGGTACATCGGCTGGGACTTCACCAGTCATTACGGCCAGCGGCTGCACTACATTCAGGCCGTCGACATGATCTTCACCGACATCGTGACGAACCGGGCTGCCGCTCCGGCCCAGCTGCGAAGCCTCGGCTTGCCTGCGAGCTGGGCCAGGTACGCGGGCCGCTACTACTGGGAGGTCGGCTCGGTACGCACGAGCCCCGACTTCAGCCGCTACGAATCGCATCTGGGCGACGGGACGATCGCCAGGTACCTCGTGACCCATCCGGGCAGCGTCATCAGCATCGGCCAGGCCGCCGCGGAGCAAGCACAGCTCGTCCGGGACAACGTCCTCGGCGATTACCCGGTGTCGGCCGGATATCGGCCTGGACATACCGAGTCTCGGGTCGTGGTGTTCACGTCGCTCATGCAGCGCCTGCCCCGCCGACTCGGACTGCTCTGGTACATGCCGTTGTGGACCGTCATGGCGGCCATCGGCATCGTGGCGCTCGCCAGGTCGCGACGGCTCCCGTGGCATCGCGACGGCGCGGTGCTTGTGCTGTGCATGACCGGCTGCGCGATCGCGGCCTTCATCCCGCCCGCGTATTTCGCTGGCATTTCGACCACGCGGCACATGGTTGGCACGAATCTGGCCACGGCGCTGGCGCTCACCGTCGCGGTTGGCCTCGCCGCGTCGATGGCCTACCAGGCGATAAGGCGGGCACCAGGGCGGTCGGCGGGCCAGCCGTCGGCCGCACCGCCTGAGCTCGCCAAGCGGGGTTCATAGCTCCCCGCCCAGGTGCAGCGCCTGGGAATAGGTCGCCGCGACGCCCTTCGGCACGCACATGCGCCACGCGTCGAGTACAAGCTCCTGCATCTCGGCCTGATCGATGGCCGCCAGGCGCACGTGCACCCAGTGATACCGCAGGTCCGACCCGGCGGGCATGAGGAACTTGTCGGGTTCCGCGGCGACAAGTGCCTCGCGCTCCTCCTTCGGGAAGCCGAAGCCCATGATCTGCTCGTCGCGCGAGAAGGCCAGGAATACGATCCGCCCGACTCGGAACTTGACGCGGTCCCTGACCAGCGCTTCATAGGCACGCGGGAGGTTGCTGACGAACTCCCGTACGTCGTCGATAGTGACCACGAGACCAGCTTGCCGCACGGCACTGACAGCGCAGACGTCCCTGCGCCGGGCCCGGCAACGGTCGCGGGGCTCGATCGGAGCGGCCGCGGCATAGTCTCGAATCATGAGCACCAGGCTGCCGCTGTTCCCGCTCGGGAGTGTGCTCTACCCGGGCCTGGTGCTGCCGCTGCACATCTTCGAGGACCGCTACCGCCGCCTAGTGGCCGATCTACTCGACGGACCGGAGCCACGGGAGTTCGGCGTCATCGCGATCCGGCAGGGCCGGGAGACCGGCATCGACGGTGTGTCCGCGCTGTACCAGACGGGGTGCACCGCGGTGCTGCGGCAGGTTGAGGCCTACGAAGACGGCCGCTTCGACCTGATCACGGTCGGCGCGCGGCGGTTCACGCTGGTTGAACTCGGCGAGCAGGCACCGTACTTCAGCGGTGACATCGACTTCCTGCCGGACGACCCTGACGAGGCCGGCGAGGCCGCGCTGATCGCGCCGGCCGTGCGTCAGTCGTTCCGGTCCTACCTGGACCTGCTCGCCGAGCGGGGCGGCGCGCAGATCACTGTTCCCGATGTGCCGGACGAGCCCCTGCTGCTGTCCTACCTGGTCGCGGCCGCAGTCGTGGTGGACCTCCCGGTCAAGCAGCAGCTACTCGAGGCTCCTGACGCGCATCATCGACTGCAGGCGGAGCGGCGGTTGCTCGCCCGCGAGATGCAGATGCTGCGGTCGCTCACCGCGACGCCCGCGCCAGACCTGCGGTACTCGCCGTACAGCCAGAACTAGCCCCCGGCAACGGCAGCGGCTAATGGCTGGCCGACGTCACCAGCGGGACTGCTGCTTCCGCGGTCACGAGCTGGAACGTGAAGCTCTCCTGCAGGTACAGCGTGACGTCGTCATCAGTGTGCGACTGATAGCCGATCGAGAGGTCCTGGCCGAGATGGAGGACGAAGTCACCGCCGCGAGCAGTCAGCACGATCGCCCCGGTGATGGCCGGCGCCCAGATCAGTTCGCCATCCAGGACGTTACGCAGGTGACGGATGATCGGGTAGCCGTGGTCGCTCGCCTCGCTGACTGCTGTGTAGGCCTCAGCCGACAGCACTGCGGTGTACGGTCCGTCCACGCCCGCGGCTCGCAGCTGGCCCGCAGCCTGCGCGAATGCCATCGGATAGTCGGCAACCGCGGCCGGCAGGATGAGGGGCGCGTTGCTGGCGCCCGCCACGATGCCGCCGATGCCAGCTGCCGCGTACCCGCCAAAGATCGCCTGGTCCTCGGCTGCCGCGATGAGGCGCGCGGCTTCTCTGGCCGGCTGCCAGTCGGGGTCCGCTGCCCCCCGGGCCACATCGTCGATCTGCTGCCGGCTCAGCGTGAACGGCACGCGGAACTCGACCAGCGGCAGCACTTGCCGCTGCCTGGCTTGCACGCCATCGCCCGGCGGGTCAATGCCTGCCAGGTGGCCGGTGCCGACGGCTGACAGCGTCGACCCGGCCGGGCCGCTGACGTCCACGACGCGGCGCCCCGCGAGATAGCGCTTCAGCGTGCGCGACGTCTCCTGCTCGATCTCGCCCCAGGCCTCGTCCGATATCGGGGCGAGCTCGCGGTGCAGGTTGTTCATGTCGATGCATCTCCTCGGAGGCTGCCGATGTTGAGTGAGCCGTCGGCCGCTGGCTGGGCCGGCTCGGCTGGGTGGAATGGCTGCGCTGTCAGGGCTGCGTCGTCGACGTCTGTCCCGTCAGCGTCGTTCTGGTCGTCGGCCAGGCCGTCGAGTAGCGGCTGGGACGGCACGAAGAACAGCCCGCCTGTCACCGCCGTGCTGACGTCGAGGATCCTGTCGTAGTTTCCCGGCGGCGAGCCGACGAACATGTTGGTGAGCATCTGCTCGGTGGTGCCCGGCGAACGCGCGTAGCCGATGAAATACGTGCCGTACTCACCGGAGCCGACGCGGCCGAACGGCATGTTGTCCCGCACGATGTCCACTTCCTCGCCGTCCACCACGATCGTGGTGAGCGCGTTGTGCGCGGAAGTCGGCTTCACTGAGTCGTCGAGCTCGATGTCTGACAGCTTGGTTCGCCCGATGACCTTCTCCTGCTCCTCGACCGGCAGCGCGTTCCACCTGGCGAGGTCGTGCACGTATTTCTGCACGATCACGTAGCTCCCGCCGGCGTAGGCGGGCTCCTCGTCGCCGATGATGGTGGCCCGAACAGCGTCCGGACCCGTCGGGTTCTCGGTGCCGTCGACGAACCCCAGCAGGTCACGCTCGTCGAAGTAGCTGAAGCCGTGCACCTCGTCCACGATCGTCGCCGTGCCCTCCAGCCTGGTCATGATCTGGCTGGCCAGTTCGAAGCACAGGTCCATCCGGGTGGCCCGGATGTGGAACAGCAAGTCGCCTGGCGTGCTCACGGCGTGCCGGTTTCCGGCCTTGATCTCCCGGAACGGATGCAGTCCGGACGGCCGCGGCAGCCCGGTAAGCCGGTCCCACGCTGAAGCACCAAACCCGGTCACGCACGTCAGCCGGCCGTTCAGGTCGCGAAAGCCGATGGCCTTGACCAGGCTGGATACGTCCGCGCACAGGCTGACGGCGGTATCTTCGCTGTTCTCGTCCGGCTTGACGACGGCGACGAGGAAAATCGCGGCCTTGGTCAGCGGCGCGACAACCGCTTGCGGCTCGGCAGTCTCCCGCCCGGTTCCGGCAGCGGTGTCGGCCCGGCCGCGATGGCCGACGCGTCTGTGCTCACGCGCTCATCTTTCCCCACGCGATTTCATCACTTCCCTGGACCCGGCCGGAATGGCTTCGCGGCGCGCGCGGTTGCTGCGGGCAGGCACGGGCAGCGCGCGGATGGAACGGCATACAGGTCCAATCCGGGCCAGCCAGAGCAGGGAGGTCGGATGACCACGTCAACGCAGGCCAGCGGCGCGAGTCCGGTGGACTTCGCGACATTCGGGGACTACGGCGACTTTAGGCCGAAGAAGTCGGTGCCGCCGCCGGGCACGAAGGCGGGGGAGTTCGTCCGCGCTGCGTATCCGTTCCAGGGCCGGATCACGGCCGACGGGTCGAGCGGATACCGGGCCGAGCCCGGCCGCTACCACCTGTACATCTCGTGGGCGTGCCCGTGGGCGCATCGCTCCGCCATCGTGCGCGAGCTGCTTGGCCTCACCGACGTTGTCTCCCTGTCCGCCGTCGATCCGGTACGCGACGGCCGCGGGTGGGCCTTCCGGGCGGGTGACGGCTACGACCTCGACCCGGTGAACGGCTTCGCCCTGCTCCGCGAGGCCTACGAGGCGACGGAGCCAGGCTATGGCGGGCACATCTCGGTGCCGGTGCTGTGGGACCGGCAGACACGGCGCATCGTCAGCAACAACTTCCCAGACATCACGCTCGACCTGGATACGCAGTTCGGCGCCTGGGCCAACCCGGCTTACGACCTGTATCCAGAGCATCTGCGGCCGGAGATCGACGAGCTCAACGAGCTGGTGTACGTGACGGTTAACAACGGCGTCTACCGCTCCGGCTTCGCTACGACGCAGGAGAGCTATCACGACGCGGTCGCGCGGCTGTTCGCGACGCTGGACCTAATCGAGGCCCGGCTATCCGGGCACCGCTACCTGCTCGGCGACGCGATCACGGAGGCCGACGTGCGGCTGTGGGTGACCCTGGCCAGGTTCGACGCCGTCTACTACTCCCACTTCAAGTGCAACCTCCGCCGGATCACCGATTATCCGAACCTGTGGGCCTACGCGCGCGACCTGTACGCACTGCCTGCCTTCCGCAACACGACGAAGTTTGACCAGATCAAGCGCCACTACTACACCACCCACCCGAACCTGAACCCGACCCGGATCGTCCCGGATGGGCCGCTACTCGACTGGACTATGCCGCCCGGCCGCGAGCACGTCGGTGACCGCTGATGCCTGCGGCCATCCGCTTGGGGGCGGGGTAACGTGAATGCCATGAGCCAGTACGCGGACGCCGCAAGCCTGGTCGAGCGATCAGCGGCGGCCTTCATTCGCGGCATCCCGGAAGATCCGCTGGATGACGGTTTCTTCGGCCCGGCGAGCGTCTCCTGGCGTATCAGCGGTGACGTCGCGGCGCCGGTCGCCGGCCTGCGGGCGCTCATGATCCAGGCCTTGCACCCGCTAGCGATGGCCGGCGTCGATCAGCACAGCGACTGGCGAGCCGACCCGGTGGGTCGGCTGGCCGCCACGTCGGCGTACCTCGCAACGATCACGTTCGGGGAACGGGGTGCGGCCGAGCGAGTCGCCGCCCGGGTGCGGCGGATTCATAAGCAGGTCACGGGCGTCGATAACGAGACAGGCGAGCCCTACGCCGCGAGCGATCCTGCGCTACTGCTGTGGGTGCACGCCGCGCTCGTCGATTCGAACATCGCGGCCAGGCAGACGTTCGGCAGTCCGCTCATCCCCAGACGATGCCGATAGCTACGTCGAGGAGATGGTGGTCGCAGCCGAGCTCGTCGGCGTATCCGCCGACCTTGTGCCAGACGCCGTCGCCGCCCTCGAGCGGTACATGACGGCCGTGCGGCCCACGCTGCTGTGCACGGCGGCTGCGCGGGAGTCGATGGCCTACCTGCTTGATCCGCCGGGACTCGACCCGGAGGTCGCCGAGATCTGGCAGGACATCAGGGACGCGACGCTGATCTCGCTGCCGGAGTGGGCGAGGCAGATGTACGGCTATTCGGCGCCGGAGCTGACCAGCGCCCGCCGAGACGAAATCCGCCAGGCGCTCGGCGTGCTCGACGCCGTCTTCCTCGGCGAGCCAGGAGTCCTGGAGGCTAGGCAGCGCATCACCCTTCGGATGCGCGCCGCAGTACGCGCATGAGGGGTCCGTGGCGCGCGCTGCTCGCGGTGTCGGTCGGTGCGGTCGCAACCGCCGCCGGCGTGGCGCTCGTCCGGCGGCGCGTCGGACGGCTGCGTTTCGATCGCGGCGTCGCGGCCGCCCAGCTCGCCGTCCGCGGCGGCCTGCGGTACGCGGGCAGCGCGCCGCGTCTGTTCATCGCCGCGGGTGAGAACCGCGAGAAGCTGCGCAACGACCTGGCCATGCAGACAGCCGACGACGTGACGGCCACCCTCGGCACCATGAAGGGAGTCATGGTCAAGCTCGGCCAGATGGCCAGCTACGTCGACGACGGTCTGGCTCCGTCGGTGCGCCGCACCCTCAGCCGGCTGCAGGACAGCGTGCCGCCGATGAGCCCGGAGCTCGCCGCCGGCGTCATCGAAGAGGAACTGGGCCAGCCGCCCGACAGGCTCTTCGCCCGCTGGGACCCCGAGCCCATCGCGGCTGCGTCGATCGGACAGGTACACCGCGCCATCACCGCCGACGGGCTCGCCGTCGCCGTGAAGGTTCAGTACCCGGGCATCGCCGAAATGATGGCGGCCGACCTGGACAACGTCTCGCTGCTGCGACGGATGCTGCGCGTGACGGCCCCGAGTCAGGACGTCGAGGGCCTCATCGCTGAGCTGCGGGAGCGGGTGCTTGAGGAGCTCGACTACCGCCGCGAGGCAACGAATCAGCAGACGCTGCACGAGTACTACGCCGGCCACCCGACGATCAGCGTCCCGGCGATCGTCGCTGACCTGTCAGCACGGCGGGTGGTCACGAGCGAGCTCGTGACCGGAGCCAGGTTCGCCGACGTCGTCGGCTGGCCGCAACACGAGCGCGACCTGGCCGGCGAGACGTTGTACCGCTTCGTCTTCCGCAGTCTGTACGAGGTGCACGCGTTCAACGGCGATCCGCACCCGGGCAACTACATCTTCCACGGCGACGGGAAGATCACCTTTCTGGACTTCGGCATGGTGAAGCACTTCACCGACACCGACATCTATCCGCTCATGCAGATGGCGCGCAACCTGTGCGTTGATCACGACCCTGCCCGGTTCCGCGCCAGCCTGGAGGAGGCGGGCTTCCTGGTCCCTGGCGCGCCGCTGACCGACGACCAGATCACCGATCATCTAGCGGTGTTCTACCAGCTCATCCGCGAGTCCAAGACGGTGACAGTGACCGGGGATTATGCCTCGGCCGTGGTCCGCCGGTTCTTTGACGTCCGCAGTCCGGTCGCACAGTATGCCCGGATACCCCGTTCCTATGTGATCTTGCAGCGGATCAACCTGGGTCTGTTCGCGCTACTCGGAGAGATGCAGGCGACGGCCAACTGGCGGGCCATCGCGGAGGAGATCTGGCCGTTCATGCAGGCGCCTCCGACCACGCCGATGGGCGTCGCCGAGCGGCCGTGGCTGGCCAGCCGGCAGCGCCCGGCCGGGTTGCTAGCCTGAGCCGTACACCAGGGATGCGCTAATCGGGCATAAGGAACATAAGGAGCAGCGTGAAGGTCCTCATCACCGGCGGTGCCGGGTTCATCGGCAGCACCGTGGCCTCGGCGTGCGAGGACGCCGGCATCACGCCAGTGGTTCTGGACAGCCTCGTGACCGGGCAGCGCCAGTTTGGCCGCGGCCGGCAGTTCTATGAGGGTGACATCGCCGACGGGGCTGTGCTGGACAAGATCTTCAGCGAGCATCCCGACATAGCCGTCGTCGTCCACTGCGCAGCCCTGATCGTCGTGCCCGAGTCTGCGCTCGATCCTGTGCGCTACTACGAGGCCAACGTCGCCAAGAGCCTGGAGCTCGTCCGGCATCTGCTCCGGCACGATTGCCATCGGCTGCTGTTCAGCTCGACAGCGGCGTTCTATCACCCCGGGCCTGACGGCAGCGTCAACGAGGATTCGCCCCTCGTGCCGGAAAGTCCTTACGCGCGGACAAAGGCGATGTGCGAGGGAATGTTCGCCGACATCGCGGCGGGCACTCCGCTGCGCGTCGTGTCGCTTCGATACTTCAATCCGGTCGGGGCGGACCCCAAGCTGCGCACCGGCTTGCAGACGCGCTACCCGACGCACGCCCTCGGCAAGCTGATCCAGGCCCACGAGACGGGAGAGCCGTTCCAGGTCACGGGCACCGACTATGCCACCAGGGACGGGTCCGGCATCAGGGACTACGTGCACGTCTGGGATCTGGCCGAAGCGCACGTCAGCGCCCTGGCCGCCTTCGACGCGATTCTCGGCGAGGCCACCTCGATCGCCATCAACCTCGGCACCGGCACCGGCACCACCGTGCGCGAGCTCGTGGCGGCGTTCAACACCGTCGTCGAAAAGCCCGTGGCGACGATGGATGCACCCCGACGGCCTGGCGACGTGATTGGCACGTTCACCCGAAGCGACCGGGCGAAGCAGCTGCTGGACTGGGAGCCGCGGCACAGCCTGGCCGAGGGCATCGCCGACTCGCTGCGCTGGTCGGCGGTGCGCGACTCCGTCCTCGGCGACGAAGCCGCCGGTGGGTAACGGCTGACCGCTGTCAACCGATTATCATCTCGCAGCGAATCTTTACGGCTCACATCTAGCGAACCGGATGATCTATATGGGACCGTCACGTTAATCATCGTCGGTTCGTAATCGCGGCTCGAGCGGCCAGGAGGGCAGGTGGCCGTCTCGATGACCGGGGCACCGGCACAGGTCCTGGCCATCGGCTTCGCGGCCGCTGGCGCGTTCAGCTACGCGCTCGCGTCGGTTACCCAGCAGCGGGCCGCGTCGCAGCTGCCATCCGGGGCCGCCTTCGACCCGGCGCTTTTGTTCAGGCTCGCGCGGCGTCGCCGATGGCTCATCAGCCTCATCGCCGTGATCTGCGGATATGGCTGCCAGGCCCTGGCCTTGAACTTCGGCCGACTCGTCGTTGTCGAACCGATCTTTCCGATCGGGCTCCTGTTCGCGCTGCTGCTCGCCGCCCGCGCCGAGGGACGCAGGCTGGGCCACGCCGAGTGGACGGCGGCCGTCGCCGCAGTGGGCGGGCTGGCCATCTTCCTTGTGGCCGCGATGCCCTCTGGCGGACATCGCACCGCGCCCGGCCGGCCCGCTCGCGTTGACGGCAGCCGGAGCGGTGATCGTCGCGCTGATAGCCTCTCTCGCCGCTGTGAAGATGGCGCCCGGGCACCGGGCCCTCTTGTTCAGCATCGGCGGCGGTATCGGGGCCGGAGTCACTGACGCGCTGACCAAGACCGTGGCGGCGCTGGTCGGGGTCGAGCGCTTCGGGCTGTTCGCCGACGTTCGGCTGTACTTGCTCATCGTCGTCGGGCTCATGACGTTCACGCTCCAGCAGAACGCGTTCCGCGCGGCTGGCCTGGCCGCGTCGCTCCCTGCGTTCGCGGTCCTCGAGCCGGTCGTCGGCGCGCTGCTGGGGCTCTTCATCTATACCGAGCACCTAGGCGGCGGCGGCATCCGAATCGCGGTGGAGGCGCTGGCCGTGATGGCCGCACTGTGGGGGATCGCGCGCCTGGCCAACTCCGTGATCGAAGAGCTGGCCCGGCTCGCCGCTGTGACCACGCCGCCTGCTGATCCGGCCGGCTGATCGAGTCGGTGATCCGGCCGCCTGATCCGGCCGCATCGCCAGCCGTCGTCCCCGACCGGCGCCGATCCTCGCCGCGCGCTGCGGCGGCCGTCTGTCACTCACCTGGCCTAGCCCGTCGACGTCGTCGATGCGGCTTTCTCATGGCAATCCGAAGATAGGAGAGAGATGTGCCGCGATACGTGCTGACTGGTACGCCGGGAGCAGGTAAGACCGCGATCCTGCGGCTCCTCGAGCGGGCCGGGTATCAGGTGGTCGAGGAGGCAGCGACCGACGTGATCGCGCTCGAGCACGCGCTCGGCCGACCGGAGCCGCACATGTCACCGGGATTCGCTCGACGCGATCGTCACGCTGCAGCGACGCCGGGAAGAGCGTGCTGCCGCGGGCGCCGAGGCCGACGACGTCGATGTTCGTCGACCGGTCACCGGTGTGCACCCTGGCGCTGTGCCGGCACCTCGGAGTTCCGGTGCCCGCGCTGGTGGCTACCGAGGTGGATCGCGTCGTGGCGCAGCAGCCATACGCCGCCGTCTTCTTCGTGCGGAACCTGGGCTACGTCGAGCCGACCGCGGCCCGGCGGATCAGCTTCGAGGATTCGCTGGCCTTCGAGTACGTGCACGAGCTGACGTATCGCGAGCTGGGATTCGAGCCGATCGAGGTGCCAGCCGGGCCCCTGCCGTGGCGCGCTGCGCTGATCTGCGCTGCTGCGGGGCTGCCAGCCCCGGCAGGGCCGTAATCAGACGAATGCGCCGAGGCCAGTGATCGCGCGGCCGACGATCAGCGTGTTGATCTCCCTGGTGCCCTCGTAGGAGTAGATGGCCTCGGCGTCGGCGACGAAGCGGCCGACTTGATACTCCAGCAGGATGCCGTTGCCGCCGAGCAGTTCGCGGGCCCAGCCCACGGTCTCGCGCATGCGCACCGTGGTAGAACGCCTTGGCCAGCGCGGAGTGATGATCCTTGGCCTGATCGGAGTCCTGCAGCTGGGACAGCCGAACGCACAGGCACGCCGACGCTGTGACGTTCGACAGCATGCGCACGAGCAGGTCCTGCACGAGCTGGAAGCCGCCGATCGGGCGGCCGAACTGCTCACGCTGCTTGCCGTAGGCGAGGGCGTGCTCGTACGCGCCGCGCGCGCAGCCGGTCGCCATCCAGGCCACGCCGGCCCTGGTCAGGCGCAGCACCTTGGCGGTGTCGCGGAACGTGGTCGCCTGCTGCAGCCGGTTCTCTTCGAGCACGCGGACGTTGTCCAGGGTGATCTCGGCGTTCTGGACGACGCGCAGCGCGATCTTGTGCCGCATCTTCGTCGGGCGTGAAGCCCTCGGCGCCCTTCTCGACCACGAATCCCTTGACCTGATTGTCGGCGACATCGCGCGCCCAGACGATGATCAGGTCGGCGAAGGTGGCGTTGCCGATCCACTTCTTCTGGCCGTTGAGCACCCAGACGTCGCCGTCGCGCTGCGCCGTCGTCGTGAGACCGCCAGCAGCGCCAGAGCCGACGTCAGGCTCGGTCAGCGCGAACGCGCCGATCTTCTCCATCCGCGCCATGGCCGGCAGCCAGCGCCACTTCTGCTCCTCCGAGCCGCACAGATAGATCGAGCCCATCGCGAGGCCGCCGTGGACGCCCATGAAGGTGGCGATGGACGGATCGACCCTGGCCAGTTCCAGCGCGATCATGCCGTCGAGCAGGCTGCTGCCGCCCGGACATTCGTAGCCGGCGCAGGCCAGGCCCGCGATGCCGAGCTCGGCGAGCCCTGGGACCAGGTCGTGCGGGAACTCTTCCCTCGTCCAGTAGTGATTGATCACCGGCGCGACGGACTTCTCCATGAAGTCGCGCACCTTCATGAGCTTCTCGTGGCCGTGGGCATCCAGCAGAGTCTCGAGTGCGTAGAAGTCAGCGTCGATGGCCGGATCCATTGTCAGGCTTCCCTTCGGATTCGGGGCCGCCGGTCGCGCCACCGCGCACGCCAGGCAAGCCATGCGAACTTGGCTAACGTTGATACGGCTGACCTGGCCGGCGTGCCTGACCCGGTCGCCGCGGCCGACTCGGTTGGGGCTGCGCCTGCGAGGAACCGACCGATCACCGGCGCAAGTTCGGCGGCCTCGGTGACAAGGCCGAGATGCCCGCCGTTGTACACGTGCAGCGTTGAGTTCGGGATCAGCCTGTGCATGATCCGGGCGTTCGCCAGCGGAATGATCGGATCGTCGTCGCCGGACAGGATCAGCGTCGGCTGCACGATCAGCGGCAGAAACGGCAGGCTCGTCCAGCCGGCCCCGGCCGCGAGCTGGTAAAGGTAGCCGCGCGGCGACCCGACGCGGTTGTGGGCGTTCATGGCCGCGGTGACGCTGGCCGGATCGGTTCGCGCACTGCCGCCGTAGAGGCTGCCGGCAACCTGCTCCAGGTACGACGCGGTTGGTGTAGCGGCGCGGCGTGACCATCTTCGCCAGCACGCTCGGCTTGGCGGGCACCATCAGCGCCCCGGTCGCGGTGCTGACTAGCACGAGCCGGCGACACCGTGGACGCTGGACGGCTGCGAAGTGCTGCGCGACGCCGCCACCCCAGGAGATGCCGAGCACATCGACGGTGTCGTAGCCGAGCTCGGTCAGCATCCTGGCGATGAGAGCGCACAGGCCGGTGAACCGGTACGGCCGCGGCGGCAGCGGCGAGCCGCCCACACCCGGCACGTCGAACCTGATGACCTCGATCGCGGGGTCCAGGGCGTCGACGAACGGCTCGAGCAGTTCGAGGCTCGCGCCGATCCCGTTGATCAGCAGCAGCGGCGTCCGTCCCTGCTGGCCGAGCCGCACCCGGGCGCGCCGGATGGACGTTCGCACGACCTGGTCGCCGACGGCGATCGACCGGAGGCTATCTGTCGTGGACATATGTACCGGGCGCAGCGGCGAGTACCTCATAACCCTTACGGCCGAGCCTTGATCGGCTCTTGCCGTCCCGACCGCTGCGCGCGGCCAGCCAGTCAGAGTAGTGAGGCCACCAGCTTCCGCTGATTGTCTGCGCGTTCGCGAGCCACTCGCGCGGATCGGGCGGATTCTCGTCCGCAGTCTGGAACGTCGCCTTGGGATTGCCCGGCGGGTTGACCATGGACGCGATGTGGCCGCTGGTCGACAGCACGAACGTCGACGGCCCGCCGAGGAGCTGGGTCGACCGGTAGCAACACTGCCAAGGGCACAGGTGATCGGCGATGCCGGCGATCACGTACGTCTCGGTGTCTACCTTGCCGAGGTCAACTGGCGAGCCGAGCATCCGCGCGGCCCCAGGTCTTGTCAGCGAGTTGCCGAGGGCGAGGGTGATGAAGTCGCGGTGCAGCGCGGCCGGCAGCCGGGTCGTGTCCGCGTTCCAGTACAGGATGTCGAATGGCGGCGGCTTGCGCCCCTGAAGGTAGTTGTTGACCCAGTAATTCCAGATCAGGTCGTCGGGCCGCAGCCAGGCGAACACCTCGGCGAGCGCGCGGCCATCGAGGTACCCGCGGGCACGCGACGCTGCGATAGCAGCGGTCGCTGTGGCCTCATCGATCATCGCCCCGGCGGTCCCGGCGCGCTCCTGATCGAGCACGGTCACCCCGAGGCACAGAGCTCGCGACGCGATCGAGCTGTCCGATGTCGCTGAGATGGGCGGCGACCATGGACGAGACGATGCCACCCGAGCACAGCGCGCAGATGCTCGCCTTATCAGCGCGGCTGACCGCCAAGGTCGCGTCCAGGGCCTGGACGATAGCGCTGCCATAAGAGTCCAGGTCCCAGTCGCGGTGCCGCTGGTCAGGATTGCGCCAGCTGATCGCGAAGACCTGGTGGCCCTGGCCCACCAGGTACTCGATCATGCTGCGACCCGGGGCGAGGTCGGTGATATAGAACTTGTTGATCATCGGCGGCACGATCAGCAGCGGGAACTCGAGCACTTCCTCAGTGACCGGGGCGTACTGGATCAGCTCGAACATCTCGGTTCGGAAGATCACTGCGCCGCGAGTCACGGCCAGATCGCGGCCGACTTCGAAGGCGCCCGGCTCGACCATCGCCGGTACGCGCGGTGACTCGGCGACGTCGGACAGCAGCGCGCGCAGACCGCGCAGCGCGCTCAGGCCGCCGGTATCGATAAGGGTCTTGATGGCGGCCGGGTTGAGCACGGGGTTGTTGCTCGGGGCGGCGGCGGCGATGAGGTTGCCGAGCACGAAACGCAGCCGCTCATCGTCGCGCCAGTCGAGGTCCGCGCCAGCCACGAGGCTGGTAGCGGTCTGGCTCGCGGCCAGATAGGCCTGAAGGACGCGCCTGAGCAGCGGGTTCTCGCTCCATGCCGGGTCGGCGAACCGGCGGTCCTTGCGATGAGGCGCCAGCTCGGAGGACCCTCTGACGATCTGAGCCAGCTCCGTGCCCAGAAGTCCGGCCTGCTGGCTGACGAGTTGCGGTCGCTGGGCCAGGCTCGCAGCAAGGCGCAGAATCGAACTATTTGGCCGGAATCTCCGCATTACGCCGAGCGCACCGTCGGCCAGCAACATATCCAGCGCACCGGCTAGATCGCCGGCAGCGTCCTGCGCCGGCTGGCCCGGCGAATCCTGGTCTGTCATCACGACCTCCTGATAGGAGCGCGTCGCCACAGGGTTCCAGTATCTGTGCGGTCGACGACATTCGCCAGCGCGGCCAGCGGCCGAGGCAACCCTTGGTGGCGGGGCGGACCGGGGGAGCCGGGATGGGAACCGTGGGGTAAAGCGTTAGCACTCCGGGCCCCCTGTCAGTCATCCTTTGGTCGGCCGCGCCGTGCGGCCGCTCGTCGGGCAGCTGCCCGACGACGCAGGTGTCGCGCCCCTCAACTTGTCGGAAGAGAGTCTCCCGTGACCGCGTCGCTCGCTCAGCTGCGGGCTCGCCTGCCTGAGCTGATGCTGCTCGATCAGCACCGACTGGCGCGGCGCGCGGACCAGGTCCTGGCCATGCGGGATGCGGCCGCGAGAGAGCAGGCCACTGCGGAACTGGCCGCCGACGTCGCGGTCGCCGAGGAGCGGGTCCAGAACCGCCGCGGCACCGTCCCGGTGATCACGTATCCAGCTGAGCTGCCCGTCAGCCAGCGCAGGGATGACCTGGCCGCGGCGATCCGCGATAACCAGGTCGTGATCATCGCGGGGGAGACCGGCTCGGGGAAGACGACCCAGCTCCCCAAGATCTGCCTGGAAATCGGGCGCGGCATCAGCGGCCAGATCGGCCACACGCAGCCACGTCGGATCGCGGCCCGAACCGTGGCCGACAGGATTGCCACCGAACTGGGTACCGAGCTGGGCACGGTTGTGGGTTACAAGGTCCGGTTCGCGGACACCAGCAGTGACGACACGCTCGTCAAGGTCATGACGGACGGGATCCTGCTGACTGAGATGCAGCGTGATCGGCTGCTGCGCCGTTACGACACGCTCATCATCGACGAGGCGCACGAACGCAGCCTGAACATCGACTTTATTCTCGGCTACCTCAAGCAGCTCCTGCCGCGCCGACCGGATCTCAAGGTCATCATCACGTCGGCCACGATCGACCCCGAGCGGTTCAGCCAGCACTTCAGCGGCGCGCCGGTACTCCAGGTCTCCGGCCGCACGTACCCGGTCGAGGTGCGTTACCGCCCGCTGACCGATCTTGGCGACGGTGTCGGCGGCGGCGACGGTGTCGGCGACAGCGAGGGCGAGCCGCGAGACCAGGTCCAGGCGATCGCCGATGCGGTGCGCGAACTGCGCCGCGAGGGACCCGGCGACATCCTCGTGTTCCTGTCCGGCGAACGGGAGATCCGTGACAGCGCCGAGGCGCTCACGAACGAGCCCGGCCTGGAAGTGCTCCCCCTGTACGCGCGGCTGTCGGCGGCGGAGCAGTACCGGGCGTTCCAGCCACACACGGGCACCCGCGTCGTGCTGGCGACGAACGTGGCCGAGACGTCGCTGACCGTGCCCGGCATCAAGTACGTGATAGACCCCGGTACGGCGCGGATCTCCCGCTACAGCCAGCGCACCAAAGTACAGCGCCTCCCCATCGAGCCCGTCTCGCGCGCGTCGGCCGATCAGCGCAAGGGCCGCTGTGGCCGGACCTCCGACGGCATCTGCGTCCGGCTATATACCGAGGACGACTACCAGTCGCGATCAGAATTCACTGATCCCGAGATCCTGCGCACCAACCTCGCTTCCGTCATCCTGCGGATGGCGGCTCTCGACCTGGGCGTCGTCGAAGACTTTCCGTTCGTTGATCCTCCCGATTCCCGGAACGTGGCCGATGGCCTGCGCCTACTTGAAGAGCTCGGGGCCGTGGCGCCAGCTGCCGGGAACCGCGCGGGCAGCCCAGCCCGGCTAACCGATATCGGTCGCAAGCTCGCCGAGCTGCCCGTCGATCCTCGTCTTGGCCGGATGATCCTGGCCGCTGGTCGCAACGGCTGCGTCCGTGAGGTACTCGTCATCACCGCTGCGCTGGCGATCCAGGATCCGCGCGAACGCCCCGCCGATGCCAGGGAAGCGGCCGACGCCATGCATCGGCGCTTCGCCGAGCCTGGCTCGGACTTCCTAGCGTTCCTGACGCTGTGGGACTACGTGCGCGAGCAGCAGCGCGAGCTGTCATCGTCGGCGTTCCGCCGGCTGTGCCGGCGTGAGTTCCTGCACTTCTTGCGCGTGCGCGAATGGCAGGACGTGTACGGCCAGCTCCAACAGGCGGCACGCGAGCTCGGGATTCTCGTTGGCCGTCAGAGTCGCGAGGACGCGGCCAAGGCGGCCGGCGATCGGGGCCAGGGACGCCAACGGCGCCCGAGCCGGGCGGGCTCGAAATCCGCCGACGAGGACGGCCGGTACGCGGCTGAGCTGGCCGATCGCGTGCACCAGTCGCTGCTCGCCGGGCTGCTCTCGCACATCGGCATGCAGGACGCCGAGCGAAAGCCCGCCGGCCGGCCAGCCAGCGACCGCGCCGCGGCAGGCGGCCGCCGCCGCGGTCCGGTCGAGTTCGCCGGCGCCCGCGGCGCACGGTTCGCGGTCTTCCCCGACTCCCCGCTGGCGCGCAAGCCGCCCCAGTGGGTAATGGCCGCCGAGCTGGTCGAGACGTCGAGGCTGTGGGCCCGGACGATTGCCCGGATCGAACCGGAGTGGGCCGAGGAGCTCGCCGGTGACCTGGTCCGGCGCAGCTATAGCGAACCGCGCTGGGACGCCCGCCGTGGTGCCGTCATGGCGACCGAGAAAGTCAGCCTCTACGGCTTGCCCATCGTCGCCGCCAGGCAGGTCAACTACGGCAGCATCGACCCAGTGACGGCCAGGGAGATGTTTATCCAGCACGCACTCGTCGAGGGTGACTGGCCGACACATCACCCGTTCCTGGCTCGTAATGAGAATGCCAGGCGGCAGGCCGAGGAGCTTGAGCACAAGGTCCGTCGACGCGGCCTGGTCGCCGACGACACTGCGGTGTTCGACTTTTACGACGCGCGGATACCGAAGACCGTCACGTCGGCGAGGCACTTCGATTCCTGGTGGAAGACGACCCGGCGCAGCAACCCTGGCCTGCTTGACCTCAGCGCCGCCGACCTGACGGGACCAGTGGCGGACGAGATCCAGCTCGACGACTTCCCGGGGCACTGGGGCGCCATCCCGCTGTCGTACGAGTTCGCGCCGGGCGAAGCGGACGACGGTGTGACGGCCGACATCCAGCTCAAGGACCTGTATGACACCAGCGAACTTGGCCTTGGCTGGCAGGTGCCCGGGTTGCGACTTGAGCTTGTCACTGAGCTCATTCGCGGGCTGCCGAAGGATCTGCGCCGCTACTTCATCCCGGCCCCAGACACCGCCAGAGCGGTACTGGCGACGCTCGGCGAGCCCCGCGGCGATCTGCTGGACGCGCTCAGCCGCGCGCTTGGCCGGATGGCCGGCGTGCCCGTCCCGCGATCGGCGTGGGACGTGGCCGCCCTGCCGCCGCACCTTCGCGTCACGTATCGGGTGCTCGGCGACGACGGTGAGATCCTCGGGACCGGCAAGGATGTGGATGAGCTGCGCGCTCGGCTGCGGCCGCGCCTTGCCGCCGTGCTGGCCGCGGCGGGCGCGAGCTTCACCCGGGCGGGTATCACCCGCTGGGACTTCGGAGCTCTCCCGCGCGAATTCAGCAGTGGTCAGCTCCGCGGCTTTCCGGCCCTCGCCGACGCCGGTAACTCGGTCGATATCAGGCTGTTCGACAGCGAAGCAGAGGCGGCCGAGTCGATGCGGCTTGGCACGCGGCGGTTGATACTGCTCGCTGTGCCCTCCGGCGTGCGCTCGATCGCCGGCCGGCTGCCGATGACCGCCAAGATGGCGCTGAGCAGCCACCCATACACCGGGGCGCAGGCGCTGCTCGACGACTGTGCAGCGTGCGCCGCCGATCAAGTCATCGCAGACGCCGGCGGGCCGGCCTGGGACGCCGACGGCTTCGCGCGGCTCGTCGACGCGGCGCGCGATCGCCTCGCGCCGCGCACGGCGACCGTGCTGGAAACTGTCGCCCAGATACTGGCCGAGGCGCACGATGTCCAGATGCGGCTGGCCAGCGCTGGCCCCGGCGCGCCGGCCGTGGCGGCGGCGCTAACCGACATGCGTGCCCAGCTCGCGGGCCTGGTCTACCCGGGATTCATCTCGGCGGCCGGGGCAGCCCGGCTGCCGGACCTAGTGCGGTATCTGCGCGCGATCGGACGGCGGCTGGACAAGGTCGGCGGCGAGGCGGTGCGGGACGCCGAGCGGATGGCGATCGTGCAGGGGCTCGCTGCGGAGTACGACGCAGTGCGCCGCGAACTGCCGTCGGCAGCCAGGGTGAGTCCAGACGTCATCGCGATTCGGTGGCAGCTCGAGGAGCTGCGCGTCAGCCTGTTCGCGCAGGTGCTGGGCACGCCCACGCCGGTTTCCGAGAAGCGCATCCGCTCGGCGCTCGACGCGCTCGGCGGCGCTTGACGCACGACGCGGGTGGGCTGGCTGGCGCTACCAGCGGGGTCGTTCGCGAGACAATGCTGGGCATGTCGACTGAGGTAGACCGGGACGCGCCTGCCGGGGCGCTCGGGCGCGTGCAGCGGGCGATCGGCGGGGCCGAGATCGTAGCGAGGCTGGCAAGCCTGAGCGGTAGCGACTTCACGACGCTGATGCTGGACGTCGCGAGGCGCCGGGCGGAGGTGCAGACGCCCGCGACCGTGCTGCGGCGTTATCGCCGTGATCGCTTCGTCCAGCCAGGAAGCGTGCCCTGGCTCCAGCTGCGCCGCGCTGAGGATCTGCTCGCTGCGGGCCTGCCGGCTGAGTTCGAGATGCTGACGCTCGCCCCGCTGGCCCCGTTGGGGACCCACTCGGCCCTCGGCCCGGTGAGCCAGGACAAGATCGTGACCGCGATGCGGGCGTGCGAGACAGCCGCCGATCCGACCAACGCGCTGGCGCTGGAGGCGGCCACGCGCCGGATCGCGCGACGCGACGCGCCAGTCCGGCTCGCCGCGTTTCAGCGCGTAGTACGCGCGCAGCAGATCGCGCGGGCCGGGAACTTCGCTCATTTCAGCTTGCTCGGCGTCGTGACCGCTGGCCGGGACGACGGTGGTCACCGGTTCGAGCGGGAGGCGGTCGCCGAGCACGTGAGCGCCATTGCCGCCGGGCTGAAGACCGTTCCCTTCGCGATCCAGGTGGCGCTGACGCCGCTGACGCCGACCGGCGAGGTAATCGCGAGGAGCGCCAGCGAGCTGCTCGGCGCCCGCCGCGCCGAGGTCGAGGTGGTTTTCGACCGCGACCGCGAGGCAGGCCGAGGTTATTACCGGGAGCTGTGCTTCAAGATCAACGTTTTCGCAGCGGGGGAGTGGGCCGAGGTCGGTGATGGCGGCTTCACCGACTGGACCGCGCAGCTCGCGGCGAGCGGCAAGGAACGGCTGCTCATCAGCGGCGTCGGGATCGACCGGGTCGCAGCCCTAGGCTTCCAGGCGTCATGAAATACGTACTGTTCTACGAGATCGATCCCGACGTGCTGGACGTCAAGGCGCCCGAGCTTCTCCCCGCGCACCGAGCGTGGTGGGCGGAGTACCGGGCCGCCGGCACGCTGCTGCTCGTCGGTCCGTTCACCGACCGCAGCGGCGCGCTGGGGGTGTTCACGACCAGGGCAGCGGCTGAGGAGTACGCCATCGGCGACCCATTCGTGCGGAACGGGGTCGTCCGGAACTGGTACATCAGGGAGTGGCTAGAGGCCATCGCCACTCCCTGATGCAGCCTCGCACTAGTCGCGGCGCGAGTTGTCGGGGCCGCGACCGCCGCGGGCGGCATTGCGGCGCACCCAGAAGAAGGCCACGACCCCGATGATGAGCCAGGCGACAACCGAGTGAGCGAGCCAGTGCGCGATGATCAGGGCTCCGATGATGAGCCCGACGAGCAATATCAGCAGGCGCAGTGACCGCCACCGCACCGCGCGCGCCGCTCGCCGGTGCGCCCGCCGCTCGGCCTTGAGCGCCAGGCGCTCTCGCTCAAGCTGCGTTCGCTCCATCTTGCGCTGATGACGGCGGTCGCCTTGCTGTGGCGGGGCCGGCTGGCTGGGCAGATCCGCCAGCAGCCGCACCAGGTCAGCCATGGTTTTTGCCTGCATCGCCTGGTCTAGGCGCTCGCCGAACTCGGCCTCGTCCAGCCTGCCGTCGCTGAAATGCCGGGCGAGGCGATCGGCGATCTCCGTCCGCTCGGCGTCGCCGATGCGA
Organism: uncultured Actinomycetota bacterium; assembly: GCA_963730085.1. Classification (GTDB taxonomy): domain Bacteria; phylum Actinomycetota; class Actinomycetes; order Streptosporangiales; family Streptosporangiaceae; genus JAJYUU01. Next base: position 68,231 of record CAVSQI010000005.1, read on the forward strand.
ATATCGTCGCCGGGCCTGCCGGGCTGGGCCGCCGCGGAGCTGTTGGGCTGCGGCGGGCCCGCTGGATTGGACATCGTTGACCCGCTCCCCTTGGTCAGTTCCGCCACTCGTGCACGCTGCTGGCGAAGTCGGTCGCGATGGACTGCGTCGTGCCCTCGTCCGGGATCAGCAGCCAGCACACGATGTACAGCGGGATTCCCACACCGCCGACGATCGACAAGATGGCGAAGGCGATCCGGACGAGCAGGGTGTCGACCCCGAGATATGCACCGATACCGGATGCCACCCCGGCGAGCATCCGGTCGTCGCGGCGCCGTATCAAGCTGCGAGTCCTGGCGTCCAGATCAGTTACGGGGCGGCCAGCTGGCTGGCCGCTCTGGTCCTCCTGCGGAGGTGTCGTGGTTGCGTTCATGGCCTCAGCCTGCCGGGCGCGAGCTGCCGGGCCCATCGGGAAGAACCCTGAGCCGACCCTGACCGGAGTAAGCCCTGGCCGGCGGGATGACCAGGGCGCGCCCTGATAGAAGCACTCCCGATCAAGCGCGATGATGGACGCATGGTGGATAGCGCCGGCCGGACAGCCAGCTTCAGCGCCCCAGGGGCCGACGCCCAGGGAGCGTCTAACAGCGCCGACGATGTCAGCCAGCCCCACACCCGGCCGAATGCGGACAGCCAGGCCCGGCCCAGTGGCTGGGCGGCGCGCCTCGACGGGCTCGGGGTGCGGGTGAGTCGAGGGCCGGCCGACAGCGGTCCGCTGCGCCGGGATATCGACGAGTCGGTGCTCGGGGGCGTGGCGTCCGGGATAGCCAAGCGCACCGGATTCGACGTCGGGTTGATCCGCGCGGTTATCGTGGTGGCCGCGCTCATCACGACCGGCTACGGCGCCGCCATCTACGTCGTGGCCTGGCTGCTCATGCCGGCGGCGGGCGCCGACTCCAGCATCGGGGCCAGGGCGCTGCGGCACAAGCGGGGAATTGGCCTGGCCGCGGCCGTGACGTCCATCCTCGTGCTGGGCCTGGTGATCGCCTCCGCGCTGCACGCACCCTGGATCACGTCGCTGGCCGTTCCGCTGATCGTCTGCGGGATCGGCCTCGCGCTCGTCTGGCGCAACGCGCCGGAGGCAGAGCTAGACGTGCTGCGCGGTTTCGCCGACCCGGTCGCGAAGACAGGGCCGAGAAAGCGGTCGCGACGGCTGGTCCGGATGCTGCTCGCGCTTGGTCTTGTGCTGCTCGGCCTCTACGCACTGCTCGGCATTAATCCGACAGCCAGCGAGCTGCTGCGGCCCCTCGCTGGCGTCCTCCTGCTCATCGGCGGCATCGCGACGGCGCTCGGACCATGGTGGATGCGTATCGCCAGGGATCTGGTCGCCGAGCGGCAGGCGCGAATCCGGGCCGAGGAACGCGCCGAGATAGCCACTCAGGTCCACGACTCGGTCCTGCAGACGCTCGCCTTGATCCAGCGCCGGGCCGGCGATCAGCACCAGGTAGTGCAGCTCGCCAGGGCGCAAGAGCGAGAGCTCCGGTCCTGGCTGTTCGACGGCCAGGCGCCAGGCTCGATGGACGGGAAGGCGGACACCGTGGCCAGCGCGGTCCGGCTCATCCAGCAAGACGTCGAGGCCCGCCACGGAGTGCCTGTCGACGCGGTGACCGTCGGTGACTGCGAACTCGACGACGACCTGACGGCAATGATGGACGCCGCGCGGGAAGCGACTGTCAACGCGGCCAAGTGGTCAGGCGCCGATGTGGTCTCGCTGTTTGCGGAGGTCGAGCCAGACTCGGTGTCGTTGTTCGTCAGGGATCGCGGGCGCGGCTTCGACCCGGCGACCGTGCCGTCGGACCGGAAGGGCCTGGCCGAGTCGGTGCAGGCGCGCATGGCCAGGCGCGGGGGCTCTGTCACTATCCGCAGCGCTCCCGGTGATGGCGCCGAGATCGGCCTGACCATGCCGAGGTCCGCCGCCGCCCGGCTGCCGAGGCGGTCAGCATGAGCCCCGGTGGGACGCGCGCCGAAGACCTGCGCCCGCGGGTGTTCCTCGTCGACGACCACGGGATGTTCCGGTCCGGGGTTAGGTCCGAGCTGGCCGGCGACGTCAATATCGTCGGCGAGGCAGCGGACGTGGCGCCAGCGATCGCGCAGATCGCCGATTGCGTGCCGGATGTCGTGCTGCTGGACGTGCACCTCCCTGGGGGCGGCGGCCAGGACGTCGTGGCGGCCGTCAAGGCCGGCCATCCCGACGTGAAGTTCCTGGCGCTTTCGGCGTCCGACGCGCCCGAGGACGTCATCGCCGTCATCCGGGCCGGTGCCCGCGGATACGTCACCAAGACCATCTCCGGCGCTGAGCTGGTCGACGCGATCCGCCGGGTAGCGGCCGGTGACGCGGTCTTCTCCCCGCGGCTGGCCGGCTTCGTGCTCGACGCCTTCGCCGCAGGGACAGCGCCGGATGTAGACCGGCCATCCTTCGACCCTGAGCTCGACCAGCTGACCGCCCGCGAGCGTGAAGTGCTGCGCCTCATTGCGCGCGGTTATACCTATCGCGAGGTGGCGAAGGAGCTGTTCATCTCCGTCAAGACGGTGGAGAGCCACGTCTCGTCCGTGCTACGCAAGCTCCAGCTCTCGACCCGGCATCAGCTGACCAGGTGGGCGACAGAGCGCCGGCTGACGTAGCTACCCGACGGGACGGCCTCCTGGCTCACCTCAGGCCGGCCTCGGTTCGCAGAAAGGCCGCCAGTTCATCGGGTCCTGGTATGCCACCCCGGACGCGAGGCAGGTGGCGGGCGGAGAACCAGCTGGCGACGTTCGCCGCGTCGCGGTCCAGGAACTCGGTCCCGCGCGGATTGGCGATGACGTCGACCACTTGCGGGGTATCGATAATGACCAGCTGGCCATCGTGTACCAGCACGTTGTAGGCCGACAGGTCGCCGTGGGCAAGGCCCAGCCGCGCGAGAGTGCCCATCGCGCCGACGAGCTGCTTCCACGGCTCAGCTAGCTCGCCGCCGCGCAGCCCGCACTCGGCGAGCCTGGGCGCGGCCGCCCCGCCCGGAGTGCCGATGAACTCCAACAGCACCTCGGTGCCGAGAACCTGGACCGGGTACGGCACCGGCACGCCAGCGAGGTGGAACTGGCACAGCGCGGAGAACTCCGCGCGGGCCCACTGCTCAGCGATCATCTGCAGTCCGACCGCGCTGCGGACTGCCATGGCACGGCTGGCGCGCGATTCGCGCACGCGCCTGCCTTCGAGGTACTGGCTGTCGCGATGGAAGAGCCGATGCTCGGCGGATCGGTATCGCTTGGCCGCGAGTAGGCAGGACCGATCGGTGCCCGGAACTTCACGGCGGACAAGGAAGACGTCGGCCTCCTTGCCGGTCTTCAGGATCCCGAGCTCGGAATCCGTGGCCGCGAGCTCGGTGACGAGCCAGTCAGGGTGCGGGCGCGGCCCCCGCTCGGTCGGCGACGACTGGTCCCACGTCGACCACCGCTGACCATCGGACAGGCCATCGGCCACGTCAATCTCGTCGAGCGGGCGTAGCCGCCGGCGGTGCCGGTCGCGCTTGGCGAAGCTGGGCTCGTCGTCGTCGAATCGCCGCTTACCGCGGCGCTGGTAGGCAAAGTCGGGCACGACAGGTGCTCCTCAGGCAGGAAGGAAGGGCAGGCAGCATGAAACTCAGAGCGTTCGTCATCTGCGTCCTCCCTTCCGTCCGCGGACACCTGGGCGCGCTTACGTCTCGCGCTCGGTTCGGCCGGCCCAGTCAGGCTTGCACGCGAGCGGCGGCGCTGGCAACAGGTTTGCGCGCCGCCTGCTCGCCCGGCTACTGCGCGGGACTGCTCGCCGAGCCTGGGTCTCCGTTACTACGCGCCGGCGCCGAAGCTACGCGTGGGCGAGCGAGCCGGCAGTCCGGACGCCGCGATAGAGCCGCACGGCGAAGAAGATGGCGGCGCACAGGGCAGCGATCGCGATCGCGATGGGCTGGCCCGCACCTACGCCGCGCTCGATCGCCTCGAGGTCGACGGCGTTGCCTGCGCCCACGAAGGCGACCAGCAGCGCGAGGATGACACCGACCGCCTCGGCGCTGCCGACCGGCAGCGCGATCAGCGTGCCGCGGTCCTGCCACCGCTGCCGCATGATCCAGAACGCGAGCAAAGCGAGCAGGCCCAGAAATCCCGCCGCGGCGCCCTGAAGGATGATGTCGCCGACGTGGTCGCTGGTCATGGCCGCGACACAGCTATGGGTCGAGGGATCACCCCCCAGCCAGCGTGCGCAGTCGGCGGCCGTGTAGCTTCCGGGCGGGAACGGGGCCGTGACGAACTCACCGCCTCGAATGGCCGAGAGCGCCCAGCTGATGCCCCCGGAAAGGGCATATGCCATGAGCGCCACGCCGCCGATCAGCGATCCGGCCATGGCGGTGCGGCGCACCACGGCCACCGATGGCCGCGAGAACAGCTCAGTGCGCCCGCTCACCGCCTGGACGGCGCCGATCCGGGCGACGGCCGCGCGCTCGGCCTCCACCTGTGTGCGGCCGGCGGCCAGTTCGTCGGCCACAGCGTCGTGCAGATGCGCCTCGACCTCAGCCAGCGTCTGGCGCACGTACCGAGGTGGCCCGCTGAGGCTCATCATGAGCCGGTCGAGGTAGTCCTCGACCGGCCCGCCTGCATCGGGCGCTGGTGCCTGATCCGTCATCATGTCTCCCTGATGTTGCGTCTGAGTCAGCTACCCAGCACGAGCGACACGGAGCCGCTGAACGCGCGCCATTCGGTGGCCTCGCGGGCCAGGTGCGTTTCGCCGGCCGCCGTCAGCCGGTACAGCCGGCGTCGTCGGCCGGTCACCACGTCCCAGGTGCTGTCGAGAAGCCCGGCCGTCTCGAGTCTGTGCAGGGCCGGGTATACGGTTCCCTCGGGCAAGTCGAACGCACCGGAGCTGCGGTCGCGCAGCCGGGTGATGATCGAGTAACCGTGTCCTGGTCCCGCGGCGAGCACCGCCAGCAGGAGCATGTCCAGGTTGCCCTTGAGCTTCTCGGACTTCATACCTAGGTAGCCTAGGTATAAACGTGAAGTCGCGTCAAGTGCGCGCCCGCCCGTCGCTGTCGCCTACGGTAGGGACTATGAAAGCGCCTGGCAGCCGCCCGATCGCGGGCATTGTGGCTGACGACGCCTCGACCACCGTCCTCGTCGTCGAGGACGATGCGAGCATCGCCGCCCAGCTCGTCAAGGGGCTTACCAGGGGCGGCTACAGCGTCAGTCACGTGCTGACCGGCGAGGACGCGCTTGGCTGGGGTGACGCCGACGTCGTCCTGCTTGACCTCGAGCTTCCGGACGTAGACGGAGTGCAGGTATGCCGGAAGCTGCGCGAGCGGAGCGACGCCGCCATCATCGTCGTGACCGCGCACGGTGAGGAGCCTGACCGGGTGATGGCCCTGGACGCCGGGGCCGATGACTACCTGGTGAAACCGTTCGGGCTGGCCGAGCTCCAGGCCAGGATCCGGGCCGTTCTGCGCCGCATGCGGCCAGGCGGCGATGTCGTCAAGCATGGTCCGCTCGTGGTGGACATCCGAACGCGTCGTGTCACCGTCGGCGGCGCCGAGATCGTGCTCACGCCGAAGGAGTTCGACATCCTCGAGATCCTCACTGCCGACCCGGGCCGGGTCATCAGCCGCCAGGAGATCCTGGAGACTGCGTGGGACGCGCACTGGTACGGGCCGACGAAGGTCCTCGATGTGCATATGGCGTCGTTGCGACGCAAGCTCGGCGTTCCCGGCCTGATCGAGACGGTCTACGGCCGGGGGTTCCGGCTCGGCGAGGCCTAGATGGCCCGCAGGATCGTGCTCGCGGTCCTGGCCGTCGTCGCCGCAGTACTCGGATCCGTCGCCGTACCGCTCGGCGTGATCACAACCGGCCAGGACGTACGCGCGTTCCAGAACGAGGCGCGCGTCGCGGCGGCGACGCTCACGAACGTGGCTGAGGAGCGACTCGATGACAAGGTCGATGGCAAGGCACTCGGCCGGACGGTAAGCCAGCTCGCCGGCGCCGGTGACCGGGTGCTCGTGCTGAACTCGGCCGGAGGGTCGGTGGCGGCCAGCGCCGCCCACCCGAAGGTGACGGCCGCTCAGCTCGCCAGAGCCCAGACGACCGGAAGGGCCGCCACCTATCAGCAGGAAGACACGTTCCTGATCGTCTCGCCGGTCCGCCGTGACAGCGGATCGGGCACCGCCGGCGTTGTCGTGCTCGCCCGTCCGACGTCAGCGATCGAGAGGCAGGCCGCGGTGCTATGGGGCGTCATCGCCGCCGTCTCCACCGCCGGGCTGCTCGCCGCGGCCCTGGTGGCGATCGGCCTGGCGCGCTGGGTCAGGAAGCCACTCAGCAAGCTGGAGGTCGCCGCCCAGGAGCTGGGCGACGGCAGGCTGAGCACCAGGGCGCCAGCTGAGACAGGCCCGCTGGAGGTGCGCCAGCTCGCGGCGAACTTCAACGCTATGGCCGCGCGGCTCGAGGCGGTGGTGATCGGCAACCAGGCCACCGTCGCCGACGTCTCCCACCAGTTGCGTACGCCGCTGGCAGCGCTGCGCCTGCGTCTTGACCTGCTCGCGCAGGACAGTGACCCGATGACGGCCAATGAGCTGGCCGGGGCCCAGGAGGAGATCGCCAGGTTGTCGCGCCTCGTCAACGGACTGCTCGCGGTCGCGCGGGCGGAAAACGTCGCCACAGTACAGGTCAGCCTGCAGCTCGATGTCGTCATCAAGACCCGCGTGGCCGCGTGGCTACCCGCGGCGGACGAGCGCGACGTCCAGCTTGAGGCGGACGTCGAGCGAGTCACGGTCAGAATGGGCGAGGGTCATCTGGAACAGATCCTGGACAACCTCATAGCCAACGCCCTTGATGTCCTGCCTGCTGGCGGCGCGATCCGGATCACAGCCGAGGCGGTCGGGGAGCGAGCCAGGATCATCGTGGCCGACGACGGCCCCGGCATGAGCGCGCGGCAGCAGCGGACCGCATTCCGCCGGTTCGCCACCAGCAACGGCGGCGGCACCGGTCTTGGACTCGCTATCGTCGACCGGCTCACGGTCGCGAGCGGTGGCATGGCGGCCCTGTCGGACACCCCCGGCGGTGGCCTGACGGTGACGATTGATATGCCGATCGCGCGCCGGGAGCGCAGTCAGCGGCGTGGGATCCATCTGTCGTCAGGCTTCTCGGCACCACCGGATTCGGCAGGCCAGCGGCATTAGTAACGCGGAGACGTTACGCCCGTGAAGGTCAGTTCTGCGACCGGATTCAGCGGCCTGCTGATCATGATTAACCAGTTCTGAACTTTTCCTGAACCGGTCGTCGAGAGGCGGCGCGGCAAGCTGGACTACGCGGCGATCGAGAGCCGCCTAGTCCGGCCTGGCTCACCACCGCAAGGAGCGTGACCCCTGTATGCGTGATCACGTGCATTTTGCGTCTGGGCGACGCGATGACAGGCTGGCCCGCATCCGCAAGCTGACGCTCTGGATCGGCGGAGCTGCGGCTGCCGCCTCCCTAGGCCTGGGAACGGCCTTCGCACACGCCCTACCAGGTCACGCGGCGACTGCGCCAACCACGAGCTCGCACAAGTCGACCGTGGGTGCTGGCTCAGGCAAGGGACGTACCCAGGCAGGCGATGCGCCGTCCGCCGCGCCGAGCGGCAGCTCCAGCCCGCGGCATCGCCACCACCATTCGGCGCTCGCCCAGCCCTCGCAGCAACCCGCGGCGACGCAGGCGCCACCAGTCGTGACCTCGGGCGGATCATGATCGGGCTGCCAGGCCCAGCGCACGTTGCGAGCGCCGCACTGGCCGGCCACGTGCTGGCCGCTGGTACTTCGCCGCCCAGTGCGCTCTGGTACACGACCAGGGCCACGGGCGTGGTCGCACTGGTCCTGCTGACGGCCACCGTGGCTCTTGGAATCGCCGGGATCGCGCGCCTTGAGACACGAGCCGTACCCGGCATCGTGCGCGCCGGGCTGCACCGCAACCTCTCGCTGCTGGCGGTGGCCTTCGTCGCCGTGCACGTCGTCACCACGGTGCTCGACCCGTTCGCCGGGATCGGGTTCGTTTCGGCGGTCATCCCGTTCAGCTCGAGCTACCGTCCGCTCTGGCTGAGCCTCGGCACCATCGCGTTCGACTTGCTGCTCGCGGTCATCCTCAGCAGCCTCGTCCGAAGCCGGCTGCCGTACCGGGCCTGGCGAGCCGTGCACTGGCTCGCGTACGCGTGCTGGCCCATAGCGATGTGGCACGGCCTCGGGACGGGCACCGACAGCCGCCTGCCGTGGCTTCTCGCCCTGGATGCGGCGTGTGTGCTGGTAGTCGCCTTGGCTGCGAGCTGGCGGCTCCGAATGTCGCAGCGGGCCGAGCTGCGCAAGGTCGGCCTCCTGGCGACGGCGGGCTTCGTCCTGGCTACTGTCGTGTTCGCGGCGATCGGCCCGTTGCAGCCAGGCTGGGCTCGGCGAGCCGGCACGCCGGTACACGCGGCCGGAGCGATGCACGCGAAGACAGCGAGGGTCGACAGAGGGGCACCGACGGCGGTGCACGCCAGGGACGACGCATGAACCTCGACGCCACGACGGCGGTGCGTGGCAACGTGGAGGCGCGCGGAGTGCAGCTGAGCCGGCTGACGGTTGGCTGGCAGGACGCCGGCGGCGCCTCGACTCTCCGCGAGCACGTCTCGATCTACGGACCGCTGCCCGACGTCGGCAGACTGGGCGCGGACGCCCTCCTTGCCGAGGTGGCGGCGGCCCAGCTCACCGGGCGCGGCGGTGCTGGCTTTCCTACCGCGGTGAAGATGCGCGCGGTAGCGACGAGACGCGGGCCGGCCGTGGTGGTCGCCAACGGCATGGAGAGCGAGCCGGCGAGCGAGAAGGATCAGGCGCTGCTGGCGCGCGCCCCTCATCTCGTGCTGGACGGGATCGCCCTGGCTGCTGAGGCGGTCGGCGCGCGCGAGGCCCACCTGTGCCTGCCGCACACGCGGGGCTGGCTCATCGACACTGTCCTGGCGGCGGCCGACGAACGGCGGCGCGCTGACATCGACCCCGTTCCCGTCTCTGTGCATGACCTGCCGCAGCACTACGTGTCGAGCGAGGAGACCTCGCTCGTGCAGTGGCTGAATGGCGGCGAAGCGAAGCCCACGAACACCCCGCCGCGACCGTTCGAGCGCGGCGTCGGCAAACGACCGACGCTGATCGACAATGTCGAGACGCTTGCGCACTTCGCCCTCATCGCTCGCTATGGAGCGGCGTGGTTCCGCCAGGCGGGCCGCGGTCACGCCGCTGGCACGATGCTGACCACGGTGTCAGGGGCGGTCGACCAACCCGGCGTGTATGAGATCGAAGCCGGATCTGCCGTCGGCGATGTGCTCTGGATGGCCGGCGCCGACCCGGGCGCGGAGGCCGTGCTCGTCGGCGGCTACTTCGGCACGTGGCACGAGCTTCCGGAGGTGGCGACCCTGCCATTCACCGCGGCCGGGTTGCGCGCCGTCGGGGGTGCGCCCGGCGCCGGCGTGCTCTATGTGCTGCCGCCCAGCGCCTGCGGCCTTGTCGAGGCCGCCCGGATCCTGCGGTATCTCGCCAGCCAGGGCGCACAGCAGTGCGGCCCGTGCATGTTCGGGCTACCGGCGATCGCCGATGACCTGGCCCAGCTGGCGTCGGCCCGGCTTGAAGGTGACCCGCTCGCCCGCATGCAGCGGCGCTTCGGCCAGATCGAAGGCCGAGGAGCGTGCCATCACCCGGACGGTGCGGTGCGAATGGCCGCGTCGGCGCTGCGCGCGTTCGGCGCGGACGCCAACGCGCACGCCCAGCGGCGCACCTGCCTCGCGTCGGCGCACGGGCGACACAACGCTCCAGCGATGCCGGTGCCAAGGCCCGTTGCCGAGGGGGGATGGCGATGAGCTTCAAGCTGGAGATCAACCCCATCGCCTGCACGGGTCACGGGCTTTGTGCGGACCTGGCGCCCGAGCTGATCGAGATGGACGAGTGGGGCTACCCGATGATTCACGAGCGGGTGCCTAACGATCTCGCCGTACACGCCCGGCGGGCGGTCAACGCTTGCCCGACGCTGGCGCTGCGGCTCTCCCGTCAGCAACGTCACAAGGAGCAGAGCTAGTTGGGTCGTACCGGACCCGCGCGCATGGCGCCGCAGCACAGGCGGCCGGTTCCCGCCACCGGAGTCGAGGGCAACGAGAAGCTGACCGCCATGACAGGCGCCTTGCTGCTCGTCGGGTTCGCCGTCGAGGGTTTCACGATCCTGTCGATACACCAGCTCCTCTTCCTGCACTTCCTCGTCGGCCTGCTGCTGATCGGACCGGTGCTGCTCAAGATCGGCTCCACCATGTACCGGTTCGCGCGCTACTACGCGGGCTCGTTGCCATACGTCCGCAAGGGGCCGCCGTCACTCGCGTTGCGGGTGCTGGGTCCTCTGGTGATCCTGACGTCGGTAGCCGTAATCGGCACGGGCACCGTGCTGGCCGTGGTCGGGCGGAACGCCACCTGGCTATTCCTGCATAAGGCGTCGTTCGTGCTCTGGTTCGCCGTGATGACCGTCCACGTGCTCAACTACGCACCGCGCCTGCCCAGGATGCTGACGTCGCGGACCGCGGCCGGAGCTGAGGGCAGCGGTGGCGCTCCCGCCGGATACAGCCCCGGCAAGCCTGTGCCCGGTCGGGCCGCGCGCTGGTTGCTCCTGGCGGTGTCGCTCGCCGTCGGTTTCGGCGTGGCGGCCGTCACCATGCACACCTCCAGCTACTGGGGCTTCAGCTTCTGAGCCGCGCCTTAGTCGGCTGCCGGTCCCACCGGGGGCGTGCTGCGGTACAACCCTTCGCCGAAGGCCAGCGCGGCCTTCTGCGTGTGCCACGTCATCGCGCGCACGACGAATCGGCCAGCGCGGACCGCCGGGTCATCCTCGGCCAGCCGCTGAGCCTGCTCCAGTGAGCCGGCCTGGTATAGGCAGATGCCCGCGATCGCCTCGTCGCCCTCGATCGGGCCCGCGACCTTCAGGTAGCCGGCCGCGTGCATCTTGCGGAAGTGGCCGAGGTGCTGCAGCCCGAGCGCCCTGGTCGCGTCGTCGTCGAGTACCGGCTGATCCGGCGGGCGGATCAGCAGGATCAGTTGATAGGTGTCGAATTCGAGCGGCGGAGCATCCGGCGCCCAGGTCGGCTCGAGGCCCTTCAGCTGTTCGTGGTGCATTAGGAGGTGGAACGTAGCGTTGCCGTCGATGAACGCGCCGATCGAGATCGGCCCATCCCGCACCACGGTGCCACTGTCGTGGATGACGACGTGGACGGGTGTATCAGCCTTCGCGCCGAGCGCGTCGCGAGCCGCCTCCAGCCGCGCGGCCGAGCGCTCGACCTCGGCGGCCAGCTCGGACAGGCCGCCGACGCTGGTGGCATACGCCGCCAGCTCGACCTCGTCGACGGTAGCCGCGTTGTCGTAGGAGACCTCGGCTCCCTCCGCGACCAGCTCTGCGGTGGCCGCGATGAGGTCGTTGTTCTTCACGACGTGAGCGGCGACGAGCTCCGCAGGCCAGGCGCCGTCGGCGGGATCGCGGAATCCGCCAGCTCGCAGCGTGGCAACAAACGGCGCGTAAGCCGCCGTCAGGCTCTCCGATGCCATGTCCGGTCTCCTCCAGCGCTGCCGAATTACCACGCGTTTCGCTCGACACTGCCAAGCTTGCCCGGCCATGGTCAACAGGCCGACGTCACGGTGGCCGGAACCGTGGGAACCATGGCCTGGCCTGGGCACCGGCGTATGATTTTCAGCGTCTTCAGGGTGCTAACGGCAGGAGTCGCGGGTGGGGTCGGAGAAGCCGAGGTCGCTGCTCCCGAACCTGCGCCTCGACGAACTGCTGGCCGAGCTGCAGGTCAGGCTCGAGGCCGTGCTCGCGACCCGGGACCGGGTGAATGCCCTGTTCGAGGCCGTGGTCGCCGTCGGTACCAATCTCGACATCGAGGTCGTGCTGCGCGGAATCGTCGAGTCCGCCGTCACACTGGTGGATGCCCGGTACGGCGCCATGGGCGTGATAGGTGATGGGGGTCGGCTGACCGAGTTCATCCCGGTCGGGCTGACCGAAGACGAGATTGTCCGTATTCATCACTGGCCGGAAGGGCGCGGGCTCCTGGGCGCACTGATCACCGACCCCAAGCCGCTGCGCATCGCTGACCTCGGCAAGCACGAACTCTCGTCCGGTTTTCCGGCCGGCCACCCGCCGATGACGTCCTTCCTGGGCGTGCCGATCCGGATCAGGGACGAGGTGTACGGAAACCTCTACCTGACGCAGAAGCGGGACGGCACCCAGTTCGACGAGGAAGACGAGTCCGTGTTGGTGGCGCTGGCGGCCGCAGCAGGTGTGGCGATTGAGAACGCCAGGCTGTACGACGAGGCGCGTCGACAGCAGCGGTGGCTGAGCGCTACGGCCGAGGTCACCAGGGCGCTGCTCTCCGGCGCGGACGTGAGCGATGCGCTGGAGCTGATTACCACCAAGTCGCTCGAGATGTCCGGCGCTGATCTGGTCGTGCTGGCATTGCCCACCACCGACCAGATCCGCCTGCAGATCGAGCACGCGGCGGGCGTGGGCGCCGACGAGGCACTGGGACTCGTCCTGCCCGGTACCGGCTCGGCGAGCGGACTGGTCCTCGAAAGCGGCGATCTGCTGATCGTGGACGACTTCAACCATGACGAACGCGTCGCGGCGGCGGCCAGGGAGCATATGAACCTGGGCCCCGCGATCCTCGTCCCGCTCGGCGCGAGCGGCAATGTGCACGGTGTGCTGACAGCAGGCCGTCACCCGGGCGCCCTACCGCTATCGCCGGCGGCTGCAGACATGCTCGTGACGTTCGCCAGCCAGGCGGGCATCGCGCTCGAACTCGCCGACCACCGTCGCCAGGCTGAGCGCGTGGCCGTGTTCGAGGACCGTGACCGGATCGCTCGAGATCTGCACGACCTCGTGATCCAGCGGCTCTACGCGACCGGCATGTCGCTGCAGGGCACGATGCCTATGATCGGCTCGCCTGAGGCAGCTCAGCGGGTGAGCTCAGCCGTGGACGCTCTCGACGAGACGATCAGGGAGATCCGCTCGTCAATCTTCGCGCTGCAGGCGCGGCACGAGGCGAAGCCGCTCGGGCTCCGCGCCCGGATCCTGCAAGTGGCCGACGATGCGACCGGGTCGTTGGGCTTTCCGCCCGCGCTCAGGCTGGACGGCAGGCTGGACGACAGCGTTCCGGAGGACGTAGCCGAGCACGTGCTTGGCGTGCTACGCGAGGCGCTGTCGAACGCTGCCCGGCATTCGGGCGCTACCTCCGTAGATGTGCAGGTGGCCGCCAACGCGGAACTGGCGCTGCGGGTCCGCGACAACGGCTCGGGCATGCCGGAGACCGCCCGGCGCAGCGGCCTGGCGAACATGGAGCAGCGGGCGAACAAGCTCGGCGGATCGCTCCGGATCCAGTCCGCGGCTGGCCAGGGGACTGAGCTGGAGTGGCGCGTCCCGCTGACGCTCGCGGCGCGGCCGAGCCAGGCCACAGTCGGCTGATCGGCTGAGCGCCCAGGACCTAGTCCGGGCTCATGAGCACCCGGGCGCGCCGCCAGACGTGCTCGGGCCCGTGCGGCCGGATCGCGGCCAGTGCCTCGTCAGCAGCGGCGCCAGCAGCGCGCCGACCCGTGTCGATCACGATCGCCGTTGGCCAGGGCACAGCGGCAGCAGCCAGCTTCGCAGGGATCTGCGGACCGGCGTCCGACGCGCCACGCGGCCGGGTCAGCAGGCGCCGCTCAGCTACCTCAGGCGCGGCCGCGCACAGCACCTCTATCAGGTGCGCGTGCTGGGCGCGCGCAACGCCAGCGGCGGCCGATCGCAGCTCGCCTGACGTCCAGGACGCGTCGAGTATGGCCGACTCGCCGCGCGCCAGCAGCTCTCCGGCCCGGCGCAGCAGCTCGCCGTACGTCCGGGCGGTCCACTCGAAGGTGTAGATGCCAGTGCCGAACGCGGACCGGCCGTCGGCAAGGGGCGGAAGGCCGGCGATTTCCTTGCGGATCCGGTCGCTGCTGAGCACGGCCCAGCCGAGATTGGCGCCGACGTCCGCGGCCAGCGTTGTCTTGCCGGTGCCGGGGAGCCCGCCGATCAGAACCAGCGTGACGACTCCGGCACGCAAGTGCCGAAGCGTGAGATCGGCTAGCTGCCGGGCGTCGCGACGGGCCGCGACCGCTCCTTCGCTCGCGTTGATGCAGGCGAGATTCGCCTGGACCAACGCGCGGTAGGCGACGTAGTGATGCAGCAGCGATGCGGGCGCCGGGTCAGCGGCAAACTCGACGTACCAGTCGGCGAACCGACGGCCGAGGTCGCGAGCGCCGAGCCGCTCCAGGTCCATGACGAGGCACGCCGCGTCATCGAGGCCGTCCAGCCAGCGAAGCCGGTCGTCGGAGTCCGGGCTGTCAAGAATGCGTGGCCCGTCGTCGAGGCAGTAGATGTGGTCAGCGAGCAGATCGCCGTGACCGTCCACGATGCGTCCACCATCGATCCGGTCTTGCAGCAGCGGCTGGCGGCCCGCCAGGAACTGCTGGACCAGCCCGTCCATCTCTCTATACGCGTCCGTGTCGAGCAGCCGTCCGGCGTTCGCCGCCGTCTGGCTGAGGCTGTCCTGCCACCGGCGCAACAGAGCTTCGATGCTGCCCCCGGCGTTGATGAGGGCTGACCGCGGTGCGCCGGCGTGCGTCGCCGCCAGGATGCGCGCTAGCTGGCGCACTGGCGCGTCCACCGGAGCCGCAGCCTGAACGAGCGCCGACAGGCGCCGATCCGCTGGCATGCGCCGCATCGTAGTCACCACAGCTACCCTGCCAGCCCGGCCGAACGCCGTTCGCGACCTAAGGCCCCGATCAGGTGTTAGTGGCCGGCCTTATCGAAGATGTGGGCCGCGTACGCGGCGGCCTGGGTCCGGCGTTCCATGCCCAGCTTGGCGAACAGCGCCGAGACGTAGTTCTTCACCGTCTTTTCCGCCAGGTACATCCGCTCGCCGATCTGCCTGTTGGTCAGGCCCTCGCCGATCAGCTCGAGGATCTTGCGCTCTTGCGGGGTCAGGCCGGCCAGCGGGTCCTTCTTGTTCGCTTGGTCGCGCATCCGGGCCATGACCTTGCTGGCGGCCTCCGGGTCCAGCATCGACTCGCCGGACGCGACGGTTCGCACGGCGCCGACCAGGTCAGTCCCGCGGATCTGCTTGAGCACGTAACCCGCCGCGCCGGCCATGATCGCGTCGAACAGCGCCTCGTCATCACCGAACGAGGTCAGCATCAGGCAGGCGATCTCGGGATGCCTCGACCGGATCTCGCGGCAGACACTGACCCCGTCGCCGTCCGGCAGCCGCACGTCCAGGATCGCGACGTCCGGCATCAGCGCGGGGATCCTGGCCAGGGCCGACTCGGCGGTGCCAGCCTCGCCGATCACGGTGATATCGGGCTCGGCCTCGAGCATGTCCATGACGCCACGCCGGACGATCTCGTGGTCATCAAGCAGGAACACCTTGATAGCCGCCCTGCCCTGCGCGCCGTCCGTCATCATTTTCCCTCTTCGGAGCCCGCCCACCGGTCATCTCCACGATAGTCGCGGGACGTTGCGCGAAAGCAGGACCTTGGTCCCGGCGATCAGCGACGAACGGCTCAGATTCGGATTGCTGGTCGATCGCGCGACGAGCTTTCCCCGGGACATTCAATCCGTCTCGCCGAGCGAACTACGCTGGGCCGCGGAGGACAGCGTGGCAGGAGAGCGTCGCAAGACCCCGAAGGCTCACCCGGAATCAGAGCGGGCAGCGGAGCCCGCGCCCGAGCGCGTCCCGGGGAAGCTCTACCGGTCCGAGCTGCTGCGGCTACAAGCCGAGCTGGTGAAGCTCCAGGAGTGGGTCCGCGCCGAGGGCGCTCGCCTGGTCGTCATCTTCGAGGGCCGCGATGCCGCGGGCAAGGGCAGCACAATCAAGCGGGTGTCGGAGTACCTCAATCCGCGAGTCGCGCGGATCGCAGCGTTGCCAGTCCCCAGCGAGCGCGAGCGGAGTTACTGGTACTTCCAGCGTTACGTCGAATACCTGCCAGCGGCGGGCGAGATCGTGCTGTTCGATCGCAGCTGGTACAACCGAGCTGGCGTCGAGCACGTCATGGGCTTCTGCACGAAGGAGGAGTACAGCCGGTTCTTGCATCAGTGCCCGATCTTCGAGCGCCTCCTCGTCGAAGACGGCATCTTCCTGCGGAAGTACTGGTTCTCGGTTAGTGATGAGGAGCAGGAGCGGCGGTTCCGGTCTCGGCTGGATGATCCGATGCGCCAATGGAAGCTGTCGCCGATGGATCTGGAGTCGATCACTCGCTGGGAGGACTACTCGCGCGCCAAGGACGAGATGTTTGTCCACACCGACATTCCGGAAGCGCCCTGGTACGTGGTGGACAGCGCTGACAAGCGCCGGGCCCGGCTCAACATGATGGCCCACCTGCTCAGCACCCTCACCTACCACGATGTCCGACGGCCACCGCTCGAACTGCCGCCGCGGCCGAAGTCGACGGGCTACGTGAGGGCACCGCGTGATTCACAGACGTTCGTGCCTGACCACGTCGGCATGCTTCTCGCCGGCGCGCAGGGAGCGGCGAGCAGGTGATGGATCGGGCGGTGAGTCGGCCGGGCCGTGCCGCCGGGATGATTCGGGCGAAGTCGCCGGGAGACACCATGGCGATGTGACCGCTGGCCAGCCACTTGACGATGTACGGCGGGGAGCCGTCCGCCGGCCGGAACGTCGATGATGAGGCCCGTCCGTGTCTCGTCACCCTCGACGACGAGCCGGTCACCCACATTCGCGTGCATAGCGACTCTCCTTGGTCGTCGCGCCCGTCGCCTGGTCGTTCGCGTCCCTTCACCAGGGTGCCCGCACGTGCCGCGAGAATCAGCGGGCCGAGGGCCCGAGCAGCGGGGACCTTGGGCACGGGCCTATCCGCGCTACGACGAGATCGCCCGGGCCGCTCTGTGCGGCCCGGGCGAGTCGTCCCTCCTCAGGGTTCGTCAGGACACGACTTCGCCCTCGTGGCTCGGCGTGGCCGTGGTCCGCAGCGGCGTGTCGGCTTATCTGGCTCCTCCGGCTGAGTCCATTCCCTGCGCCAGATCAGCCGGTGCACCGGGATCAGGCGCGGGATGTCGCGCAGGCCGGGGATGAACGGGACGAGCAGCAGCAGGATGGTGCAGATGCCGGTCAGGTAGACGGCCCAGACGTCGACGCTGGCGGAGTTCTGGAACGGCGAGACGTGGTACCACATCTGGTACAGCCACAGCCACGGCTGGCCGGGGTAGCTGCCGGTCTCGTTCATGACGCCCCACTGGTCGCCGGTGAGGTGCATGTTCGTGGCGAGCTGGTTGTAGTAGCCGCCGTCAGCGATGAACAGCAGCGGCTTGGTGTAGTCGCTGCCGTAGAACTGCCGCTGGGCGAGCAGGTCGGAGTCCAGGGCGCCGCTGCGGGCCATGGTCAGCTCGCCGGCCATCATCACCGGCACCGGCCCGGCGGCGGGCAGGTTCAGGTCGCCGCCGTTGAACGGCACCTTCGTCGTGCCGGGCGCGGTCGCCGTGTCGTAGGCGGTGGCCCACTTCAGCTGCTGCGCGGCCGGCGCGCCGGTGTAGGTGGCCAGCGCCGCCGTCAGCGGCCGGGTCGGTCGTGGCCTGGATCGCCAGCGGGTCGAGCACGAACAGCTTGGCCGAGTCGACCGGCTGGGTGATGCCGAACAGCTTCTGCCAGTTGACCGGGCCGACCTGCTGCACCGAGCCGGTGCCGTTGTTGTAGGGCGGCCCGTAGCGCGGCGGACGTGCTGTCGCCGTCCAGTTCGGTGGCCGCGGTGTTCACGAAGCCGACCGGGTCGACGGTGCCCCACGTCTTGATGGACAGCGACGGGCACGTCCGGTGACGAGAGCACCCCGGCCATGATCACGACGAGCGCGCTCGACGATGACGACCGCGATGGTGCCTTCCTTGAGGATGTCGTAGCGGCGGTTCGGCGCCGCGCCACGGCGCGGCGTCGGCGGCGGCGGCCGCCTTCCGCGGCGGCCCGGCCGCGGGCCGGCTTGGCCGGCAGCGGGTGGCTGACCCCGCGGACGCGGACCAGCAGGATGTGCGCGCCGACGACCGCGACCAGGATGAGCGGCATCAGCACGATGTGCCACATGAACATCTGGCCGAAGTTCAGGACGTTCCAGAATGAGCCGATGCCCACGGCGTTGAACGCGTCCTTGCCGTTGGTGGCGATCCACTGCGAGTCGAAGTTCTGCTGCGACAGGTAGCCGGTGAAGCACGTCACCACCGAGGCCACGAACGCCAGCACGCCGGTGATCCAGGTCATCGCCCGGCGGCCGCGCCACGCGGCCATCCAGAACTTGCCCCACAGGTGGATGACCATGAACGCCATGAACAGCTCGACCGACCACAGGTGCAGGCTGTTGAAGAAGTGCCCGACCGGGTTGGTGTGCCACCAGTCCGAGCCGCCGAGCGCCAGCGCGAATCCGGAGGCGATCACGATGCCGAGCGCAACCAGCGAGGCGACGCCGAACACGTAGATCCACGACGCGACGTAGGCCGGCTGCCGGTCGGGCAGCAGCTTGCCGGGCGGCAGCAGCCGCGCAGCGCGCGGCCCGCACCCTCGCCGTCCACATGTCGCTCGATCGCCGGCCAGCGGCGCCGCCGCGGCGATCGTCGGGTCCTCGCCGGTGCTCGGCTGGCGGCAGTCGGCCTCCTGCCTTGTGCGGGAACGGGATCAGCAGCGCCGCACCGAAGATGACGATCATCACCGCGATCACGATCAGGTTCGCCAGCGAGATCTCGATGAACGACCAGTGCAGGTACGTGCCCGGACCGTTCAGGTTGATGGCCGAGGCGGCGCCCGCCACTGCGTATGGGCTCATCTGTCAAGCTCCTTGTCGGAGTGAGGCCTGGTGCGGCAAAGGTCCGCACACCGAGCATCTGGCCGGCGACGCGTACCCCGGCAGTGATGACGGTCACCAGCTGGCGGGACGTTCGTCCCGAACGGTGCGCGTGCCCATCACAAGGTGAAGGCCTCCCGCCACGTCAGTCGCGGCGGGAGGCCGATGGCCGGGCGTAAGCCCGAGCGTGGCTTGCGTCAGCTGGCGTTGACCTCGACGCGAGTGGCGATCGTCGGCAGGATCTCGGCTCTCGGGGGCGGTGCGCCGCAGGTGCACGAACCCGAGGATGGACAGGATCAGCATCAGGCCGGCGGCGATGTAGGACGCGATGGCGGCGATCAGCGCGATCTGGCCGATGCTGCCAGAATCCGTAGGCCTCCAGCAGCATGCTGCGCAGCGTGGTGCCCTTGAAGATGCGTCGCGACCTGGCCGGCCAGCGCGGTGTTCTTCGGCTGGGCCATCGCCTCGGCGGACAGCTGCGAGTAGGTCTTGCCGCCGCCGATCAGGCACAGGTGGACGGCGATGAAGTGGTTGGCGTAGACCTCGGCCTGCGCGCCGTTGGTCATCAGCTGCCCGGCGTAGGGTGCCATCGCCGCGCGGTCGGCCGTCGGCAGGGCCTTGAACTCGGGGTTGCTCGTGGTCGGGAACACGATCTTCTGAGCGGACGAGCTGGCTGGCGACCTGGTTGTTGGCGAACGAGTGCCCCCAGGTCAGCAGCACGCCCGCGACTAGCAGCACGGCGACCAGGAGCAGTCCTGCCGCCGACACCAGCGCGTCGAAAGTCCTTCTGCGCATTTTCTCTGCCTCCTTGCAGTTCCTCCGGGCTCCTCGCCCGGCCGGCGACTTGGTGAGCTGGGCTGAGCATCTCGCCCGGTTCAGGCTGTCGGCAGGGCCGTGCGCCCTCACTACGCGGGACTTCTGTCCGGGCGAGCGCGGCTGACCTGAGTGCGCGCCCGGCCCTGCACTCGCGGGCTCTACCACCGGGGTCCTGCGTCGGCGGGCCTCTCGCCCCTACTGCTCGGATCGCCTCGCCGCGATCGTGGCTGATGTCGTGACCGTCCCGGGGCAGGTATGATAGCGGCCGCAGCACCGCTCGGTCGGCCGCTGACAGCGGGTGGGTGCCCGGCTGCGCGGTGAGAGGAGATCACATCGTGTCTGATGTCGTGCTCGAGGAGCTGGACGAGGCCGAGTGCATGCGTCTGATCGCCGCCGGGTGGCATCGGCCGGCTGGTGTTCGCCGGCCGCTACGACCTCACGGTGCTGCCCGTCAACTACAAGGTGCATAACGGCGCGATTCTCGTTCCGGACCGCCGCGCAGGGCACCACTGACGAGGATCTGCGGACGGGCATCGACCACGCCGAGTACCGGGTCGCCTTCGAAGTTGACGAGTTCGACACCGAGGCGCGGGAAGGCTGGAGCGTGCTGGTCCAGGGCCCAGCCCATCATCTGGATTCGGAGGCCGAGCAAGCCGAGGCGATGGCCGTCGGCGTAGTGCCGTGGGCGGGCGGGGACCGCGAGCACTTTATCCGGATAACTCCGGCTCGGATCACCGGCCGGCGCGTCCGGCGCGGCGCCGGCGCGTGACCTAGTACCAGACCCCGCGACGAGGCAGGAGTGCAAGACGATGCGAGCGATGGTGTATCAAGGCCCGGGTCAGTGCGGCCTGGCCGAGGTACCGGACCCGCAGATTACCGACGACGGCGACGTGATCGTACAGGGTTGAGGCGACGACGATCTGCGGCACGGACCTCAACATCCTGGCGGGCGATGTGCCGTCTGTCCGGCCCGGCCGCGTGCTCGGCCATGAAGCGGTGGGGACGGTCGAGGACGTCGGCAGCGCGGTTCACACGATGAGCCCCGGCGATCGTGTCCTGGTGCCGTGCATCTCGGTGTGCGGCGCGTGCCGGTTTTGCCGCGGAGCCCACTACGGGCAGTGCCTGGGCGGCGGCGGCTGGGTCCTGGGCCACACGGTCGACGGGACGCAGGCGGACTTCGTCCGGGTGCCGTTCGCGGACGCCTCCACCTACCCGCTGCCCGAAGGCGTCAGCGACGAGGATGCGCTGATGCTCGCTGACGTCCTGCCGACCGGCTATGAGGTCGGCGTCCTGAAGGCCGGCGTCGGTCCCGGTGACGTGGTAGCGGTTGTCGGAACGGGGCCAGTCGGGCTCGCCGCCATCATGGGCGCGCGGCTGTTCAGCCCTAGCCACATCATCGCGATCGATCAGGCGGACACGCGGCTCGATGCGGCCAAGCAGTTCGGCGCGGACGTCGTCGTGAACAACGCCAGCAGCGATCCGCTGCCGGTCGTCCTTGATCTGACCGACCGGCTCGGCGCCGACGTCGCGATCGAGGCGGTCGGACGGCCGGAGACGTTCGAACTCGCGGTGAACCTGGCCCGGCCGGGCGCGCGGATCGCCAACATCGGCGTTCATGGCAAGCCTGCCGCGCTGCACCTCGAAGACCAGTGGATCCGCGACATCACGGTGACCACCGGCCTGGTCGATACGTACTCGACGCCGACGCTCCTACGGCTGGTGGCCAGCGGTCAGCTCGACGCAGCCAGGCTCGTTACCCACCGCTTCGGATTCGACGACTTCAACCATGCGTACGAGGTGTTCTCGCACGCCGGCGACACCGGAGCAATCAAGGTGGTGCTCATCGGCTGATGGAGGTGGCGGCCGCGAGCCTAGCCTGACGGCCTGTCTGTCCAGAGCCCGATCATGCTGGCGAATCGCGCTACGATCGCCGCCACGATTCCATCGTCGGCGAGCGCGTGCTCGACATCCTCGCGCGCGGGATGGTCGCCTCGGCTGGTCCACGAGTACAGCCGGCTCAACCGGGTGGCGAGACCGGGCTCGAGTTCACTCCAGCGCCGGACAGCACGTGGACGGCTGGTCGTCCAGGTGTAGTCGTGGACACTGACCAGCCCGGCAACGGCGAGGAGGGTTTTGCGGGCGGTGCGGACGCCAAGCAGGTCGGCAGCCACCGTCCCGGATTCCAGTTGGTTCCGCCATTGGCGAAGGTGCTCGCCGAGGTCGCCGTTGAAGCCGCGTGCAGCGCGCGCGTCGGCAGGAAATGCGGGAAGCGCGGCGGCAGGGTCTGGCCCCGCGAGGTGCACGCAGTAGTGGCGAAGGAAGACCCGGTAACCGTAGGCCGCGTCGGTATCGCCGACGAAGTCGGCGGACCCAGCGGCGGCGACTTCCACCCCCCGGCACCTGTCGGCGTAGCGCGCGGAGAGGCGCCTCCCGAGGATGGCGGCGTCCGCAAGATCGATCGACAGCAGATCAATGTCCGATGATCCGGCACGTGCGGTGCCGTTAGCGACCGATCCATAGACATACAGCGACGCCCCGGACTCGCCGGTAAGGTCGATCGCATCAGTCAGCACGGGCTCGAAGAGAGCAGGCACCCGGTCACGACGCGCTCCCGTCCGAATTGTCCCGTCCGCTGCCACGCCCTCGTCGGGATCGGCCACGGCACCAACCTCCATCGGCGCATGTCGGATCGGGCCATTCCAGCCGCACTTGATCGGCCCGGCGGGTCGCCCTCAATCGGTACACGAAAGCGTGCGAGGCGCAGCAGACGTCCGTCAACCGCCGCGTGATCGGCCCAGGGTCACGCACTTTCGGTGGCGAGGTACGGTTCTGGCCGATAATGTCCTATCTCCAACGGCGGGGTTGCTGGGGTTGAATCGTGGAAGAGCTGCATCGGAGTGACCCGCGGCAGATTGGCTCGTACCGGCTGATCGGCCGGCTGGGCCGCGGCGGCATGGGCGAGGTCTTCCTCGGCCAGTCGCCGGGCGGGCGGCTGGTCGCCGTGAAGGTGATCCGTCCGGAGCTTGCTGACGGCCCGGATTTCCGCAGCAGGTTCGCTCGCGAGGTTGCCGCCGCTCGGCGGGTGAGCGGTATCTTCACTGCCCCGGTGGTTGATGCAGATCCCGAGGCCCCGCAGCCCTGGCTGGTGACCGCCTACGTCGACGGGCCGTCCCTCGCCGCCCGTGTCGGGGACGACGGTGCCTTGCCGCAAGTCGACGTCATCAAGCTGGGCCTGGCCCTGGCCGAAGGTCTCTCGGCTATTCATGCCGCTGGCATCGTCCACCGCGATCTCAAGCCGTCGAATGTCCTGCTGGCCAGCGACGGCCCGAGGATTATCGACTTCGGCATCTCGCGCGCAGCCGAGGCGACATCGCTGACGCAGACCGGCCGGGTGGTGGGATCGCCGGGCTTCATGTCGCCTGAGCAGGCTGACGGCCGTGAGGTCAGAGCCTCCAGCGACGTGTTCAGCCTGGGCGCCGTCCTGGCGTTCGCTGCCACGGGGGCCGAGCCGTACGGTAGCGGCGCCGCGTCAGCTCTGCTGTACCGGGTCGTCCACGCCGACCCGGATCTCACTGGCGTCCCGGCCGAGCTGCGCGGCGTCATCGAAGCTTGCCTGCGAAAGAATCCGCCCGACAGACCCACACCCGCCGCATTGCTGGCTATGCTCAGCTCGCTCAGCGACGAGCAGACGCTGCCGCCTGCTGGCGCCAGGGGGATTACAGGCCCGGTCGAGCCGCACGGTGTACGTGACTTGCGACGAGAACTGACTATCTCGGGAGCTGCGCCGCACGCCGACCCGGCACCAGCAGCGCTGGCAACTGCGACGCTCGACCCGCTCCCTGGCGCTGACTTGACCCGGCACCGTCGGCGGTGGGCGTGGGTCTTCCTGTGCGCCGTGATCGCTCTGGCTGCCGGGGGCGGAGTCCTCCTCGCCTTCTACGGTTCCGGCGCGCGCAATCCGTCGCAGTCGGAACCGCCAGCCGCAAAAAGCAGCACATCTGGAGGGCGGAGCTCGGGAGCGTCAAGTCCTGCAAAGCCAAGCCCGCGCCAGGTCGTCGAGACTTATTTCGCGGCCATCAATGCCCATGACTGGCGCAAGGTCTGGCGGCTCGGTGGCAAGCATTTCAGCGCTTCGTACCCCGCCATGGTCGCCGGCTTCCAGGACACCAGCCACGATGTCATCACGCAGATAAGCGCCGACGGAGTCACAGTCACCGTCTACGTCCGTGCCTACGAGACAACTGGCCGCGTTCAGGTCTACATGGATACCTACACAGTGAACGGCAGCGTCATTGCCAGCGGGTCGTCAAACCTGATCACTCAGTAGTTGCGTTGCCCGCCTATCCTCGGGCCATGGGTGTCCAGGTGCTGCCGGCGATGGGGCGATGGGATGACTTCGCGTCGTTGATGGTGTCACGCAACCCGAGTGGCGCCGGATGTGTCTGCATGGCGTATCGCAATTCCAGCCTCGACACGCCCGGTCGGATCGCGCATATGCGCGCCTTGTGCGCCGACGAACCAGGCCCCGGAGTGCTTGCGTACGTCGATGCCGAGACGGCCGGGTGGTGCTCGGTGGCTCCGAAGTCCACCTACCGCGCCCTGGTCAACTCCCGGACGATCCCGCACGTGCAGGACGAAGATGCGTGGTCGGTGGTGTGCTTCGTCGTGCGGCCAGGGTTTCGGCGCCGCGGTCTTATGCACGAGCTGCTGGCGGGCGCGGTCGGGCACGCCCAGGCGATGGGCGCCACCAAGCTGGAAGGCTACCCGGTCGACCCTGGCAGCGGGCGCGTCGACCAGACCGCCGGTTATGTCGGCACCGTCGCGCTGTTTGAGGCACACGGGTTCAGCCGCGTCTGTCAGACGTCCGGACGCAGCGGCGGCAAGCCTCGCTGGCTGGTCCGCCGGGAGCTTGCCTGACCTCGCCCGCTGCCTCCTCCCGGCTTCGCGGTGAGATGTCTTTGCGCTGCTCGGCCGGAGGACCGTGGCTGCCGGTTCGGTGTGATACTTCGGCTGATGCCAGGATTAAGGACGGGAGCAGACAATGACGGGACCAGTGGCAGGCGGGGCCGAGCAGTTTGAGGCGAAGCTGGGTTCGTTCGTCCGGGAAAACAGGCTGTATGGAGCCGCTGCCGGGATCGTCCATGGCGGTGAGCTGGTCTGGTCCGGCGGAGCCGGGTTCGCGGATCTCGCCGGCGGGCGCGCGTCCGGGCCGGACGTGCTGTACCGGATCGCCTCCATCACCAAGACCTTCACCGGCACTGCCATCCTCCAGCTGCGCGACGCGGGCAAGCTCGACCTCGACGACCCGGTGGTCAAGTGGATACCGGAACTGGCGGACAGTGCGAGCCCGGCGACGATCGGGAGCGTCACGATCCGGCGGCTGCTGTCGCACGAGTCCGGGCTCGTCAGCGAGCCGCCCGGAACGGACTTCATGGCTTCGCCGCCGAGCTACCAGGGCGTGGCGGCGCGGAATCTTGAGCGGGTCGGCGAGATCTTCACTGCAGTGCCGCCGAACACGCAGCTCAAGTACTGCAACCTCGGCTACCAGCTGCTCGGCGAGATAGTCAGCCGGGTCGGCGAGATCCCGTATCCGCAGTATGTCGTCGAGCGCATCTTGTTGCCGCTGGAGATGTCATCGACCGGCTTCGAGCCCCTTGATCCGGCGCTGGCAGAGCGTTGCGCAGTCGGCTACTCCGGGCGGGCGTTCTCGGACGAACTGGCTGTCGCACCGGTCATGCCTCCGGTGTGGGCCGAGGGCGGGCTGTGGTCGAGCGTGGCCGATCTAGGACGGTGGCTGTCGTTCCAGCTTGCGGCGCATCCCGGCCTGCCGGGCAGCGACAGCGAGGTAACTGACTCGACGGTGCTGTCCGCTGCAACGCGCCGGGAGATGCACAAGCCGCGTTACCTGAGCGACGAGGAATGGTCGAGCGCGTGGGGCGTGTCCTGGTATGCGGTGCGCAAGGACGACGTGACCTGGGTGCAGCACTCTGGCGGCCTGCCCGGCTTCGCCGCCAACGCCTGCTTTGACCGCGCGACTGGTGTGGGCGCCATCGTGCTGGTGAACGGGGCGGCTGACGCTTCGGCCCTGGCGATGGCGCTGGGTGGGCAGGCCCGCGAGCTCGCCGAGGCCGCGCCGCCGCGGCTAGCCGGGCCGGCGCCGATGCCAGCCGAGCTAAAGCCGCTGCTCGGCCTGTACGCTTCCGCCGACATGAGCTTCCTGCTCCGGATCGAGTGGCGCGACGGGAAGCTGGCGGTCGTGGAGGGCGACGGACCGGGCGAGATCATGCCGCTGGAGCAAGGCAGCGAGTCCGGCAGTTTCGTAGTCGCACCAGGATTCCGGCAGTCGGGAGAGCCCCTGGTATTCCAGCGCCGCGTGGACGGCACCGTGACGTCGATGCTGATCGGCGGCGGATCGCTGGTGCGACTCGACCCGGTGACGTGATGCGCCATCCCGGGTGCAGTCATTCACAGCGCCAGCTGTCCTCGCGGTAGCCAAAAGTTTCGAAGTCAGCCGCGTAGCGGGCGAAGACGCGTCGGGCGAGTTGAGAGTCGTACACGGCGGCCAGCCGCATCGGTGGCGTTGGGTTGAAGACTTGCCGGGCGACGCCGGTTACTTTCAACGGGGCGCCCAGCTGACGCAAGATCGGCGCAGCACGGGGTCACGCGGCACCCCCAGACAGCCGCACGAATGGCACCAGTCATCAGGCTCGACCACTCGACAGAGCAACACGGCGTGGTCGGGATGCAGCTGTTGGCCGACCACTTCCAAGCCGAGGTCATCTAGCTGGCAGAACGTCGTCAGGTCAGCAGGGCAGAAGGTAGCGTCACGCACGAGCCTAGGGCGCAACCGCGGTCTTCGGGGATCAGTGATCGTCCGGTCGCATTCGGCCGATCAGGCGCGGTCGTGAAGAGTGACCTGGTAGCCGTCGGGGTCGGCGAAGGTGAATGTCCGGCCGAAGGGGCCGTCGATCGGTGCGGAGACGATGGTGTGACCGTCGGCGACGGAGCACGTGAATGGCCTGGACCGTCAGTGGCGTGGAGCCAGATCGCGGCACCGATGCCGGGCTGAGCAACGGATGCGAGATCGGTGCTGGGAACGACGTCGTGGAGTGCGAACGCGATCGGCTTCGTCTCGAAGACGACGACGTGCGGAGGTCAGGCCTGCGAGCGGACGAGGCCGAGGTACTGCTCGTAGAACGCTGGGAAGCGTCGAGGTCGCGCGCTGAGCGAGCTGATGTAGGGGCCGATGGCGGGCATGAAGATGCTCCTTCCTTTCGTGTCAGTTTTCTGACATGGTCAATCTATGCAGAAGCGGAGATGAGTCGAGACGGAGCCGGCGTCGACCTGGAGCCGTCCGGGTACTGCGCAACAGGGTAGGGCCCGGCCCAGTCATGGCGAGGTACATCTGCCGCACGGGATGAGCGGGGACGCACTCTCCTGCCTCGAGCTGCTGGCCAGCGCCGATCTTGTGGAACTCGAGCACGCGCGGGGCGCGTTCGGGACACGGCAGACGACGAACGTGCTGGGCCAGACCGAGGAACGGGAGTGCCGTAACCAAAGCTGCGGATGCAACCTTCGGCGCGCGCTGCCTCCACGCGGGCAGCCAAGGCGTCCGTCTCCACGACCGAATTCTTCGTGAGCTCGGTGACGGAAAGCCAACGGTTTTGGCCAGTCGGGTCTTGAGCGGCGGTCCGCAGGCACAAGGACCAAGGCCTAGGGAACGAGTCCATTCAGGGGGAAGACGGCGTTCCTCGTGGCCATGATGGCCTGATCCACCGGATCTGCCGGGTCGTAGCCTGCGTCGAAGCTGGCGAACGCACCGGTCGCGCCCTCAGTCATCAGCTCCGGGGCAGGCTCGGTCGCGACCCAGTCGACGTACTCGCGCCAGATGGCCGGCGTCGGCGTCGCCGGGTCGATCGGGTGACCGCTGGCCTCGGCGAGCAAGTGCGTCCAGGTCCGGGGTACGACTTGCACAAGCTGGTAACCGCCACCCCCGGTCAGCAGCCAGCTGCCGTCGGCCGTCTCGTGGGCGAGCTGATGTATCAGTGCATGCGCGGCACGCTGGGCATCGATGCTGACCTGCAGGTCGGCGAGCGGATCACTCCAGTGGGTGTCGCAGCCGTGCTGGCTGACCAGAATCTGGGGCCGGAACTGTCGCAGCAACGGCGGAACGACGGCGTGCAGTGCCCGGAGCCAGCCAGCGTCTCTCGTGCCCGGCCGGCAGGGCGACGTTGACCGCGGCGCCGTCGGCGTCCGGACCGCCGGTCTCGCTCGGCCGACCGGTGCCCGGGAACAGCGTGGCGGGACTCTCATGCAAGCTGATCGTCAGCACCCTCGGATCGTTCCAGAACGCGGCCTGGACGCCGTCGCCGTGATGCACGTCGATGTCCACATACGCGATCCGTTCGACACCCTGCTGGAGCAGCCACGCGATGGCGATGGCCGGATCGTTGTAGATGCAGAAGCCGCTGGCATTGCGGCGCATCGCGTGGTGCAGACCGCCGGCGATGTTGGCACCGTGCTGTGTTGAGCCGGACCAGACGGCACGGGCGGCGGCCAGCGTCGCGCCGGCGACGAGGGCAGATGCCTCGTGCATGCCGGCGAAGACCGGGTCATCCGCCGTGCCGAGCCCGTGCGTCAGCAGCGTCGGGGCGTCGAGGCGCGATACATCCCGGCCCGCGGCGAGCGCTCCGGCCTGCTTGACGACGGCGACGTATGCCGGATCGTGCACGAGTTCCAGCTCAGCATCGGACGCGGGCGGCGCTGGCGACAGGGCGACGCCCTCGCGGTTAAACAGACCGAACGCCTGTGCCAGTTCCATCGTGAGCTTGACCCTGATCGGCGCCAGCGGATGCTGCGGTCCGAAATCGTAGCTAACCAGCCGCTCGTCCCAGGAGACGTGCAGGGTGCAGGTCACTCTCGAGATCCCTCCGATGTCGTGCGGCTAGCCTGCCACAAGGCCCATACGCACGATCGTCCGGTCGCTGCGGTGTCATGAGAGTCGCGGGCCCCGGTGGACCGGGACGTTGGCCACTTTCCGGGAATGGCCGAGCTGCGCTACTACAGCTACGTCGTCCGAAAATTGAAGGGATCAGTGCGATGAGCGCGTTCTTTAAGCTGCTGGCCGCGGGCCCGATGTTCTTCGTGAGCGCTTGGCTGCTGATGATCTTTGCCGGGATCACTCACAGCGACCTGGGCATCGCGCCGTTCGGGTACCTGACCGCGATGATCGTGACGATCGGCTTGTGGCTCACGCTGGCGCCAGCGATCGGGGCCGCATCCCGTCCGGCGCCGAAGAAGGGCTCCTGATGCCCTAGACAGGGGACTTGAGGGTTCGTCGGATGCGCCCGCCGATTGCGCGCGGCGGTCATTTGGGGCTGCTTGACCTAGCGAAGGTTTGCTAGTTATACTGAGCAAGACTTAACGAAGCCGATCCTGAGGAGGAACAAATGGCCGAGTCCAACGTCGCTCAGGAGCTCACCAACGAGGTCCTGAACACCATCAGCAAGAGCCAGGCGGCCGTCGTGGACGCGATCGAGACCTGGGCCAGCGCCCTGCAGTCGATCAAGCCCGACCTGCCCGACGTGAACCTGCCGTTCGCCGACAAGCTGCCCACCCCACACGACGTGGTAACAAGCGCGTACGACTTCGCTGAGCAGCTGCTGGCGAGCCAGCGCAAGTTCGCGGAGGACTTGCTCAAGGCGACCGCGCCGCTGCTGCCTGTCGGTACGCCGCAGGCGACGAAGAATGGCGGCAAGTAGAGCCGCTCATGTCGATCCGCAGCGCGCGACAGGTTAGGGCTGCCGCGCGCTGTTGGCCGTCCAAGGCTGGGATACTGAAGAAGCAGAAAGGAGCGTCATGACAAGCCAGTGGGATGCGCAGATGGAAGCTTTCGGCGCATTCGTCCGCAGCCAGCGCAAGCTTGCCAACCTGACGCTCCGCCAGCTTGCTGACTTGACGAGTTTGTCGAATCCGTACCTGAGCGAGCTCGAGCGTGGCATGCACCAGCCGTCGGTGCGCGTGCTCAGGCAGCTCTCCGACGCGCTGAACTTGTCGGCCGAGATCCTGCTTACGCAGGCGGGTCTCATCGACCGCAACGCCAACGGCGGCACGGCCGACGAGATGCCCGGCGTTGAGCACGCGATCAGGACCGACGAGGCGCTGGACGACGCGCAGAAGGCGGCGCTGCTGGCGGTGTACCAGAGCATGATCCGACCTCCGCAAGCCGCCGAGTAGCGCGCCGCTGCACCAGCGGCGCTGAGGCCGAAGGTCCCGCGACGGCGGCACCTTCGGCTGGTGCGTGAACGGGTAACAGGGCCGCATCCTGGCGGGGACAGCTATCCCGCAGCGGAAGGCGGCCGGACATGGAACGAGCCGGGAGCGTTCATGAGGTCGCGGAGCTGCTGTTGACCTCCCAGCCGAGCTACGCGCTGCTCGCCGACGGCAGCACGGTCGAGATCCGGCATGCCACGCCGGAAGACGCCGCCGACGTGCGGCAAATGCACGAAGAGCTGTCGCCGGCCAACTCCTACTTCAGGTTCTTCAGCTTCAGTCCGCAGGCTCCTGAGCGGGAGGCGCGACGGCTCTGCAGGCCGGAGGCCGCCGACCACGCTGCGCTGCTCGCCCGGCTCGACGGGGAGCTGGTCGGGGCGGCCAGCTATGAGGCGACGAGCAGACCCGGCATCGCCGAGGTCGCCTTCGCGGTGTCGGACGAGATGCACGGGCGCGGGATAGCCACCCTGCTGCTTGAGCACCTGGTGTCGATTGCCCGGCAGCGCCGCCTGACGGCCTTCGCAGCAGAGACGCTGCCGGAGAACGTAGAAATGCAGCGCGTCTTTACTGCGGCTGGGCTCCCGGTAGAACGCCACTTCAGTGACGGCGTGATCGAGCTGCTGATGCCGCTGCCGGGCCACGAGGGTGGCCAGCTCGATCACTACCTGGACGCGGTGGCCGGCCGCGCCAGCCGCGCTGACGTGGCGAGCCTTCGTCACCTTCTGCTTCCCGAGTCTGTAGCCGTGATCGGCGCTGGGCGCCGCCGTGGCTCTGTTGGCCGGGAGATCCTGCACAATATCGTCGCGGGCGGCTTCCCCGGCCGTGTCTACCCGGTGAATCCGCGCGCTCGCGCGATGGAAGGCCTGACCTGCCTCCCTTCAGCCGCGGATTTGCCGTTCGGTGTCGATCTGGCGGTCATCGCGGTGCCGCCGTCCGAGGTTCCGGGCGTGGCCGCAGCGTGCGGGCAACGCGGCGTGCAGGTCATCATCGTGATTACCGCCAGCCTCGGTGGCGGTGGCGCCGACCTGCTGTCCATCTGCCGCCGGTACGGGATGCGCCTGGTCGGTCCCAACTGCTTCGGCGTCGCGTCCACGCGTGCCCGGCTCAACGCCACGTTCGCGCTCGACAACCCAGCGCCCGGCGTGGCCGGACTCGTGATGCAATCCGGCGGCGTGGGCATCGCGCTGCTGGAGCATCTCCGGCGTCTCGGCATCGGTGTGACCACGTTTGCATCTGTGGGCGACAAGTACGACGTCTCCAGCAACGACATGCTGACCTGGTGGGAGCGAGACGAGCAGACCAAGCTCGCGGTGCTGTACGTCGAGTCTTTTGGCAATCCGCGCGGCTTCGCGCGTACGGCGCGCCGGGTCGGGCGCAAGCTACCCGTGCTCACGGTCATCGGGGGGCGGTCAGTGGCTGGCCAGCGTGCCGCTGCCTCGCACACTGCCGCCGCCGCGACTCCGCTGGTCACCCAGGAGGCACTCTTCGGCCAGGCGGGCATCATCGCCACGCACAGTCTTGGCGAGCTGATCGAGGCGGCAGCGTTCATATCCTGCCAGGCGCTCCCGGCTGGGCGCCGCGTCGCGATCGTCTCGAACGCCGGCGGGGCGGGAGTGCTGGCGGCGGATGCATGCGGCGACGCCAGGCTGACCGTGGCTACGCTCAGTCCGGCCACGCAGCGGCGGCTGAGCAACCTGCTACCGCTCGGGGCCACGGTCGCCGGTCCGGTCGACACGTCCGCGACGGTCGACGTGAAAGCGTTCCGTTCCTGCCTTGAGGCGGTTGCAGCCGACGATCGGGTGGATGCAGTTCTCGCAGTAGGCGTCCCTACTGCGGTGGCGGACCTGAGAACCGCCATACTCACCGCACAGCTGCACAAGCCGCTGGCGGCGACGCTTCTCGACCAGTCCGCCGCGGTCACCCTGCTGCCGGGCGGTGTCGATTTGGTCGCCCCGGGCACGGAGGCAAGTCAGGGTCGCATCCCCGTATACGCGTTCCCGGAGAGCGCCGCAAGGGCGCTCGGGCACGCGGTCCGGTATCGCGAGTGGCGCGACTCCCAGATCGGTCACGTACCTGAACTTGACGCCCTGGACCGCACCGGCGCCCGCGCGCTGATCAGCGCGTACCTGACGGCGAACCCGGAAGGCGGCTGGCTCGCCGAGGCCGACGCGAGTGCGCTGCTGGCTAGTTATGGCATCCCGATGGTGGTCACGAAGACCGCCATCAGCCTGGACCAGGTGCGCGTAGCGACGGCCGAGCTGGGCGGCCACGTCGTTTTGAAGGCCGAGGTCACCGGCCTGGTGCACAAGAGTGACGCTGGCGCGGTCAAGCTTGACCTGCGGACCGACGCGGAGATCGCCGACGCCTATGAGCAGCTCACGGCCGCGTTCGGAACGCGACTCGAACGTGTGCTCGTCCAGCCCATGCTGGCCGATGGAGTGGAGACCATCGTCGGGGTCGTGCACGAGCCGGTATTCGGTCCGCTGGTTGTGTTCGGGCTGGGTGGCGTCGCGACCGAGGTACTCGATGACCGCGCGGCAAGGCTGGCGCCCCTCACCGACACTGACGCCGTCCAGATGATCAGCGATATACGCGCGGCGCCGCTGCTGCTGGGTCATCGCGGCTCGCCCGCTGTCAATACCGCGGCGTTGGCCGACCTACTCCTGCGCGTGTCACGGCTCGCCGATGATCTGCCGGAGGTCGCCGAACTTGACCTCAACCCCGTGATCGCGAGGCCAGATGGTGCGCACGTGGTTGACGTCCGCATCCGGATCGCCCCCGCGGAGCCGCGGGATCCGTTCTTGCGCCAGCTCCGCTAGCTGCGGATTAGCGAGGTCGACGGGACCAACGTCCCCGTTCCCTGGGCTAGTCGCCCCTGAGCTCCACGTGCCACGGTGCGCAAGGCTGGAGTGGAGACCTGAGGCTGAGGAGTGAAGATGAGTGAGCAGCGGATCGTTGTGGGGGTGGATGGCTCGCAATCGTCGAAGGCGGCTCTCGCCTGGGCGATCGGGCAGGCCGAACTGACGGATGCCTCGGTCGAGGCTGTGATGGCCTGGGAATACCCGATTTCGTTCGCCGGGGTAGGGTACGCGCCCATTGGATCGGTGTTGGACACCGATTTCGCCGAGAATGCGGAGCAAATGCTCGGCGCCGCGATCAGCGAGACCGTCGATCAGGCCAGCAAGATCAAGGTCAGCGCGACCGCGCGGGAGGGGAACCCGGCGCGCATCCTGCTGGAGGCCGCTAGGGGTGCTGACCTCCTGGTGGTCGGCAGCCGTGGGCATGGCGGCTTCACCGAGGCGCTGCTTGGCTCGGTGAGCCAGCACTGCGTCCACCACGCACAGTGCCCGGTCGTCATCGTGCGTGGACGTAAGGATCGATGACGCGGTCCCGCCGACGGGGGAGGACGAACGAGATGAGAGCCACGGTTGCCGATGTGATGACCACCAGGGTCATCGCGGTGAAGCGGTCGGCTGACTACAAGGAGATCTGCGGCGTGCTCCGCCGGTACCGGGTCAGCGCCTGCCCGGTTATCAACGATGCCGGGAAAGTCGTTGGCGTTGTATCCGAGGCTGACCTGCTGTACAAGGTGGCTGATCCGAGCCTGCCCGCCGGTCTGATCAGGCTTCGCTGGAAGCTAAGCGAAGAGTCGAAGGTGAACGCCGTCACGGCTGCCCAGCTGATGACCTCGCCAGCAGTCTCGATCGACCCGGAAGCTCCAGTTGCCGTCGCAGCTCGCATCATGCAGGAGCGTCACGTCCGGAGGCTGCCGGTCGTTAGTCCGGACGGAGGTCTCGTCGGCATCGTCAGCAGGACGGACCTACTAAGCGTCTTCGAGCGACCTGACGATGAGATTCTTGCCGAAGTGATGCGCGACATCATCGCGGGCGAGTTCGGTCTGCAGTCGGCGGAGTTCGACGTCATTGTGGCCTCGGGCGTGGTCACCGTCGTTGGCGCGCTTGCCCATCTCGATACGGCTCTTGCGCTGCTCGGGCGGGTTCGGCACGTCGAAGGCGTGGTCGCGGTCCGCGACCGGCTCATTGTGGCGGAGGCAAGCGGTCCGCTACTCGGCGTGTTACTCGCGCAGGCGGAGACCAGGCCACCGGTTAGCCGGTGACGCGAATGCGGCGCCCGGTGATCTGAGTTGGCGAGAGGCGCACGTAGACATCCCGGTCGCCGTCGGCCCACGGCTGGATCCCAAGAGCCTGTGCCCGGCCCAGTTCGCGCTCGTCGGTGATGACCTGAGCGGCACCGGTGAGTAGCACGCTCCATCCCTCGCCCAGGGCTTCGTCCAGGTGGTCCACGTCGAACGAGACCGGTTGCTGATGGACGCCCTCGCTACTGACTGAGTCGCTGCTGACCCGAAATACGACGTCGTCGCCGTCCATCTTGAAGTTGACCGGGAAGGCCACCGGTCCGCGACCAGCCTGAACGAACAGGAACCGGCCGACGCCCCCCGGCGCGATCAGGGCCAGGCACTCGGCCTCGGTGAGATCGTGCAGGGTGGGGTTGCGGCCGGCCGATCGCTGGCCTGGCGGCAGGTTGAGCCCGGCGCCCTCGAGGGTGCTGGGTGTCACGTCCAGGGCGGCCGCGACCCGCGTCACGGTCGCCACCGTCGGGTTGGCTGTCGGGCTCGACTCCAGGTAGGTCAAGTACTGCGGCGACATGCCGGCCCGCTCGGCGACGTCTGCGACGGTCAGATGTGCTTTGCCGCGCTGCTCGGCTATGCGCCGGCCAACGTCCGTGCCACCAGAACTCACATCCTGCGTCATCGTTCCTCCCGCGACGTCGGCGGGTGCACCGGATTCCGATCCTAGACCGCCCCCGTACGCGGATTGCTGCCGCAGGTCGGCCCCGCGAGCTCGGCGTTGGCGACGCCAAGACGACGGCAATCTGAATTCAGGACTAACGAAAAGCACGTCTAGGCCTTTAGTCTGCCGCCATACAGGCTTATCGGCCCTGCTGTGCCCGCCGCCGGGCGGCACACGCTGGAAACCTTGAGCCTGGACCGGAGGTGCCTGCGATGGAGCCGCAGCGAATGCAGCGAGTTCGCCGGATCGTGGCCGGCGACGACAACCCGCTGCGCCGCAACATCGACAAGCTTGAGTCGGCGGTCATGGCGAGCCTGGTCATTGCCTTCCTGGTGGCCGCGCCGCTGCTAGCCGTTGCTGCCGTGCAGATCGTCAGCGCGGCCGGTGCCAGGGAAGTGGCCGCCCAGAGTTCCTGGCAGCCGGAGCGAGCCACGCTGACGCAGAACGCCGCAGCCGGGATAATCGGGCTCGACGGCGAGTGGGACGCGTCCTGGGTCACTGCCCGGTGGACGGCGCCAAATGGCGCAACCCAGCATGGGCTGGTCGCCGTCGGGCTGAACGCCAGGTCCGGGCAGACCGTGGAGATTACTGTCACGGAAACTGGCCAGCCCACGGGAGAGCGGCTCAGCCGCGCTGGACTGATCGAGCGCGAGGTGATCGCCGCAGTCGGCGCCCCGGCCGCGCTCGCAGTGCTCCTGGCGGTTGTCGCGTGTGCGGCCAGAGCGGCGGCTAACCGCCGCCGGATGGGCAGTTGGACGAAGGCGTGGGCCGTCTTCGGGCCGCGCTGGTCGTCGCGTCGGTAGTTCGACGTACTGCGGCGGCCATCAGGCCAGCCGCGAGAGCACGTCGCGCGCCTGCCGGGCGATCTCAACGTCCTCCCTGGCGGTGACGACCAGGCATGGCGTCACGGCGTCCGGACCACTGACGATCGCATCGGCGGTGGCGTGATTGCGGTCCGGGTCGATCTCGATGCCGAGGAAGCCCAAGCCGACCGCGGCCGCGGCGCGGACCGCTGGATTGTGCTCGCCGATCCCACCTGTAAATACGATCGCGTCCAGCCCGTTCATGGCGGCTGCCATGGCGGCTATCTCGCGGCGCAGTCGATGCACGTACACATCGATGGCGATCACGGCGCCCGGATCGCCGGCCGCGGCCGCGCGCTGCACGTCTCGGATATCCCCGCCTGGCTGGTCGGACAGGCCGGAAAGCCCGGCTGACTTCTCCAGGCCGACCGCAACGTCGTCGAGGCTGAGGCGGCCGTGCTGGAGGAGCCAGACGATCAGCCCGGGATCGACGCTGCCGCTTCGGGTGGCCATCACCAGGCCTTCGAGCGGGGTGAAGCCCATTGTCGTGTCCACGCTGCGTCCGGCCTGGACGGCAGCCAGCGAAGCACCGGCACCGAGATGGCAAGTCACCAGTCTCAGCGCCGTCACGTCGCCGCGCAGTAGCTGGGCGGCGCGCCGCGAGGCGTAGGCGTGCGAAAGACCGTGAAAGCCATACCGGCGCAGCGCGTACTGCTGTGTCCACGCCGCAGGCAAGGCATAGCGAGCGGCCGCCGCTGGCATGCCTGCGTGAAACGCCGTGTCAAAGCACGCAACGGCCGCGGTCCGAGGCAGCGCGCGCCGCGCCGCCGTGATGCCAGCGAGAGCGCGCGGCTGGTGGAGCGGGGCCAGGTCGGTCAGCTTGGCGATGGCATCGATGACGTCATCGTCGATGAGGACGGCTTCGCTGAATCTAATGCCACCGTGCACGACGCGGTGTCCGACTACGGTGGCCCGCGCGCAGGCCGTGCTCAGGAAGTTGGTGAGTTCGCGATGATCTGGACTGCCGTCCCAGGCATCGAGGTCGAGCGACTGCGTTACCACGTCATCGTCGTCGAGCAGGCGCACCTTCAGACTGCTCGACCCCGCGTTGACGACCGCGACGAACGTCATCGGAGTGCGGTCACGACGCGGACGGTTGCGGCGACTGGCCCCACTTCCAGTTGCTGACCTCCGGGAGGTCCTCGCCGTACTCGCGAGTCCAGGCGTGGTGGCGGGCGAGCGTATCCTCCATCCGCTGCCGAAGA
The DNA here is from genome assembly GCA_963730085.1 of uncultured Actinomycetota bacterium. Taxonomy (GTDB): domain Bacteria; phylum Actinomycetota; class Actinomycetes; order Streptosporangiales; family Streptosporangiaceae; genus JAJYUU01. The sequence continues at coordinate 105,098 of CAVSQI010000005.1, forward strand.
CGCCCCGCCCGCCCGGCGAGGCCGGGGACTCGGTCGATGACGTCCATGACCAGGTGGAACCTGTCCATGTCGTTCATCACGACCATGTCGAAGGGTGTGGTGGTCGTGCCCTCTTCCTTGTAGCCGCGCACGTGGAACTGGTCGTGCGCCTCGCGGCGGTAGGTCAGCCGGTGGATCAGCCACGGGTAGCCGTGGTAGGCGAAGATCACCGGCCGCCTCGGCGGGAAGAGTCCGTTGAACTCTGCGTCGCTCATGCCGTGCGGGTGCTCGGTCTCCGGCTGGAGCCGCATGAGATCAACGACGTTGACGACCCGAACGTGCAGGTCGGGCAGTTCGCGGCGAAGTATGTCGGTGGCGGCGAGAATCTCCGTGGTGGGGACGTCGCCGGCGCATGCGAGCACGACGTCCGGCTCGGTGCCGTCTTCGTCGCTACTCGCCCATTCCCAGATGCCTGCGCCGCGAGTGCAGTGCAGCACGGCCGCGTCCATGTCCAGCCAGTCAGGATTTGGCTGCTTCCCGGCGACGATGACGTTGACGTAATCCCGGCTACGCAGGCAGTGGTCGGCGACCGACATGAGCGTGTTGGTGTCCGGGGGCAGGTAGACGCGGATGACCTCGGCCTTCTTGTTCATGACATGGTCGATGAACCCAGGGTCTTGATGGCTGAAGCCGTTGTGGTCCTGCCGCCAGACGTGCGAGGTGAGCAGGATGTTCAACGACGCGACGGGTCGCCGCCACGGCAGGTGCCTGGAGACCTTCAGCCACTTCGCGTGCTGGTTGAACATCGAGTCCACGATGTGGATGAAGGCCTCATAGCAGGAGAACAAGCCGTGCCGGCCGGTGAGCAGATAGCCCTCGAGCCAGCCCTGGCAGGTGTGCTCGGACAGGATCTCCATGACCCGGCCGTCGGGCGCCAGGTTGACGTCGAGCGGGATTGTCGCCTCTTCCCACGTCTTGCCAGTCACCTCGAGCACCGCGCCGAGCCGGTTGGACTCGGTTTCGTCGGGGCCGAAGACGCGGAAGTTGCGCTGCTCTGCGTTCTGCTTCAAGACGTCGCGCAGCATGAGGCCCAGCACGCGGGTGGGCTCGGAGACTGTCGCGCCGGGCGCGGGGACTCCGACGGCGTAGTCGCGAAAATCGGGCATGTCCAGGTCGCGGAGGAGCACGCCGCCGTTGGCGTGCGGTGTCGATCCGAGCCGCAGCGCCCCCTCAGGCACGAGCGCGACTAGGTCGTCGTGCGGCCTGCCATCCGGGCCGAATAGCTCGTCCGGCCGGTACGAGCGCAGCCAGTCTTCGAGCTGGCGCAGATGCATCAGGTTTGTGCGCACCTCTGACAGCGGGACCTGATGCGCGCGCCAGGTGCCCTCGACCGGCAGGCCGTCGACCTCCTTCGGCCCCGTCCAGCCTTTCGGCGTCCGCAGCACGATCATCGGCCAGCGCTGGGCGTACGGACGCCCGGGCTCGAGCTGGCCCGGCCGATGCCGGCCGGCCCGAACCTGGTCTTGAATGGTCCGGATCCGGGCAATCGCCGCGTCTAGCGTCGCTGCCATCTCAAGATGAGGAACGTGCTCGCCTCCGCTGGTCACGTACGCCGGCTCGTAGCCGTAGCCGCGCAGCAAGGCGTCAAGCTCGTCCTCGGGCAACCGCGCCAGCACGGCCGGGTTGGCGATCTTCCAGCCGTTCAGGTGCAGGATCGGAAGAACCGCGCCGTCGGTTGCCGGATCGATGAACCGATGCGAATGCCAGCTCGTGGCCAGCGGGCCGGTTTCTGCCTCGCCGTCCCCCACGACACAGGCGACGATGAGGTCTGGGTTGTCGAAAGCGGCGCCGTGAGCGTGCGAGAGCGAGTAGCCGAGCTCGCCACCCTCGTGGATGGATCCCGGCGTCTCTGGCGCCACATGACTCGGCACTCCGCCCGGCCACGAGAACTGCTGGAACAGTCGTCGCATGCCGATCGCGTCGCGCGGGATGCCGGAGTAGATGTCGGTGTAGCTACCTTCCAGCCAGGTGTTGGCGAGCGCGGCGGGGCCGCCGTGACCGGGCCCGACAACGATCAGCATCGGGACTGCGTGCACTTTGATCGCGCGGCTGAGATGCGCCCAGACGAAGTTCAGGCCCGGGGTCGTGCCCCAGTGGCCAAGCAGCCGCGGCTTGATGTGCTCGGGCCGAAGCGGCTCGGCTAGCAGCGGGTTGTCTGTTAGGTAGATCTGGCCGACTGAGAGATAGTTGGCGGCGCGCCAGTACCGATCAAGAACCTGGACGTCGGTCGTCGACAGTACCTGTCTCGGCATTGTGGCGGTCATGCCGCGCGCCTCCCTGCGACCTCAGCGGTTCTCGGGCTCAATCGTCGCACCTCGAGCCACGACGGCTCTGCAGTGGGACTGACTCTGGCCCGTCGGCGCCGAGCTCCTCGGCACACTTGGCTACGGCTGTCGACGGCCGCGTGTCGCGGTGCTAGCTCCCGGCGCGCAGTGCGGCCGTCACGGCGCTCAGCGCGGCGCTCCCGGCCGGCTGTGGGGTGTAGAGCGAGATGCGGTCGATGACGTCGCCGAAGCGGTGCCGGATCGCCGCTGCCACCTCCGCCGGGGTACCGCTGACGGCGAAGGCGTCCAGCACCTCGTCACTGATCAGGTCGCCCATCTCGGCCCACTGCTGCCGCCTGGACAGGGCGTTCAGCTCCTCATGGAGCGAGCCCCAGCCGTGCAGATCGAGAACGGGCCGGTACGCAGGCGTCGATCCGTAGAACGCGATCTGAGCGCGCACTGCCGCCTCTGCCGCGGCCAGCGCTTTGGCGTCGTCGGCGATGGCGGCGAACACGGGCAGGCAGAGCGTGAACCCGTCGAGGCTGGTGCGGACGGATCGGAGTGCTGGCAGCGTGCGCTCACGCAGATATGCCTCGGTCGTGAAGCTGTGGCAGAGCATCCCGTCGGCGACGCGGCCCGCGACGGCCGTCATCCGTTCGCCGACCGCGGCCAGGAAGATCGGCGGATTGCCATGCGGATTCGGGCCGGGATCGAAGAAGGGCGTCATGAGCGTGTGCTGGTAGAACTGGCCGCGAAACGCGAGCCTCTCGCCCGAAGCCCAGCTATGCCAGATCGCCCGGACCGCGGCGATGAATTCCTCCATCCGGGCCGCCGGGTGACTCCATGGCATGGAGAACCGGCGCTCGATGTGCGGCCTGACCTGCGAGCCGATGCCGAGCTGGAAGCGGCCCTCGGTAAGGAGCTGCATGTCGTTTGCCTGCACGGCCAGGCTCATCGGATTGCGGGCGAACGCGACGGCGATGCCGGACTGAAGCGTGATGGACGTAGTCGCGCGCGCCGCGAGCGTCAGCGAGACGAACGCGTCGTGCCTGGTCTCAGCCACGACGAAGCCGTCGTAGCCACGGCTTCGGCGGCGACGGCGGCCGCCTCCACGGTGGCCGGATCAGCTGAGACGCTGGTCGCGGTATCGATCAGCACGCGAGGACCCGTTCGTTTAATGCGGCGCGATCACGGGCTGACGAGCGCGTCGGTGAGCGCGTCGATGGCTGCGAGCCGGGCTGTCAGGTCTTCGGTGATGTCATACCGGCGACCGACCTCCGCGGGCGGTATGTACGACACTTTCACCTGGCCGTCGTCGGCCCAGATCACGACCTTGAGTGGCAGGTCGAGCGCCGCCAGCGGCACGGCTGCCATGACCGGCGTGCCGGCCGCCGGGTTCCCGAAGATGACCAGGGTGGTGTCACGCAGATCCTGGCCAGCACTGCGGGCCTCGGCCCGCTGATCGATCACCGCGAAGACCTTGACCCCTTTTGCGGCCAGGATGTCGGTAAACCGCGAGACCGTATCCGCGAACGGTCGCGGGCTGACCTTGGTGGTGACCATCGCATCGTCGGTTGTCGCGCCGCTCGTCATCGTGCACTCTCTCCCGGGTTACTCCGTAACGAACCTGACAGCCTGGCCGGTGACGGCTGCGACTGTCCGGTATTCGTGATCATCGCAGAGGATGACGAGCCGCTCGCGCTCCGCGGTCGCGGCGATCAGCAGGTCAGACAGGTCCCGCAGATCGGTGCTGGCCGGACTCCGTAAGCCGCTGCTGGATTTCGCATCGTCGATAGGCGGCCTTGTTGCCCCGGAGCTACGACGGTGAGTCGACCCGGATCACCACGTTCCCTATCTTGCGACCGGTCTCGACGTAGCGGTACGCGTCGACGATGTCCGTCAGCGGGTATTGCCTGTCGATGAGGGGCCGGAACTGGCCGGACTCCATCAGGTCGCGCACGTAGCCGACCATGGCTTGGTCTATCTTCGGGTACGCGAACAGGACCCGCGCACTACGCAGCAGGGGCGAGACCAGCGGCAGGACCAGGTTCTGGTATCCGGGACCTGGACCTGTTGACATGTAGATTCCACCTGGCTTCAACAGCCGACGGCAGTCACCGAACGCCGCCTTGCCGACGGCATCAAACACCACGTCGTATCGGTGCTCGTCGGCGGCAAACTCACCCGTCGTGTAGTCGAGGACGCGATCAGCCCCTAAGCCGCGGACGAGATCCACGTGCTCAGTGGCGCACACGGCCGTGACGCCCGCGCCGATGACTTTGAGCAGCTGGACCGCCGCCGATCCGATTCCGCCGGTGGCGCCGTAGACCAGCACATCTTGCCCGCTCGTGATGCTTGCGCGACGGATGTGTGAGAGCGCGTAGTGCGATCCCTCGGTGGCCGCCGCGGCCTCGTCGTAGAAGGCGCTCGACGGCATCACGGCCACCGGTCCGTCCGCGCGGACTACGAGGTACTCCGCGTGCGCGCCGAACTTGCCTTCGCAGTACCCGAAGACCTTGTCGCCGATCCTGAAGGCGGTCACGCCACCGCCCGTGGCGACCACATCACCGGCGTACTCCGTACCGAGAATGGCCGCCCTCGGCCGGGTGAGCCCGGACAGCAGCCGCATGACCGCAGGTTTGGCCGCCCGGTAGTGGCAGTCCGTCCTGTTCACCGTGGTCGCGCGAACTCTGATCAGCAGTTCGTCGTCGCCGGCAACAGGCGCTGCGACGGTCTCGATGCGGACCACCTCGGGCGGGCCGTAGCTAGCGCTCACCGCGGCCTTCATTGAAGGTCCTGGTCAGAGGATTGCACTGCAGGTCAGAGTGTTGATGACTACCTCGTGACTCCGCGAGACGGCGGTAGGGTGTCGAGTCGAGTTCGCGACGTGGATGACGGCTAGGGGTGCAGCTTCGACCACCACCTTATATGCCGCTATGTATGCCGCTGGGGACATAGTGGCAGTATGTTAGGGGCGTGCTCGCAGCTAGTTCTTCCGGGGCGTCGTCTGCCAACGCCATCGTCGGGTTGATTGTCATTCTCGTATTCGTCGCGGGAATAGTGGCGCTGATAGTGGCCCTCATTCGTGCGCGAATCCGGCTGGCCCAGGCAGAGACAGAGCTCAGATTCTTGCGCGCAGCATCGCAGACGTTCTCAGCTGCTAGCCCGGGTGTACCCGGGTACGTTCCTCCTGCGCCGCCGGGCGCCTGACCCGCAACGGCCTGCGGCGTCGCTCAGGCGGGGGTTTCCCGCACGACTTCCGACGGGTCCTTATCGTCGCGGAGCCCCTGGTAGCGCGGATGCCGGAGCTGGCCGTCGGTTGTCCATTCGCTAAAGCCGACCTCGGCGACCAGTCGGGGCTCGACCCAGTGCACGTGCGCCCGCGGCAGCCGGCCGATGTCAAACGGCGGGGTGTCGCGCGCGAGCTGTGACAATGTGGAGTGCAGCTGGCGCAGCACGCTCTCGCTGAACCCGGTCCCGACCTTGCCCGCGTAGTTCAGCCGACCGCCGGTGTCGTAGTACCCGAGCAGCAGCGCGCCCAGGCCCTGGCGCGATCCTTGCGGATCGGTGTAGCCGCCGACGACGAACTCCTGCGCGTTCTCGCACTTGAACTTCAGCCAGTCCCGGGTCCGGCCGGCGCGGTAGGGCGCGGCCGCGCGCTTGGCGATCAGGCCTTCCCAGCCGTCCCGGCAGGCGCGGGCGTAGTACGTCTCGCCGTCGCGCTCGCGATGCTCGGTGTATCGCAGCGGGCCGTCGAACGGCAGGACCTGGCGCAGGATTTCCTTGCGCTCAAGCTGGGGGAGCGACCGCACATCCTGGCCGTCCGAGTACATGACGTCGAAGATGTAGTACGTCACCGGCACGGAGCTGACCAGGCTCTCGCTCGGATGCGCCAGTCCGAGCCGCTGTTGCAGCTGCGAGAAGCTGGTGGCGCCGTCGCGGAACGCCACGATCTCGCCGTCGAGGATCTGGCCGGGCGCGGTGAGCTGGGCCGCCAGCGCGGCGGCGAGCTCGGGGTAGGTGGTGCTGATGTCGTGCTGATTGCGCGACATCAGCCTGACCCCGTGGCTGTCGGCGAACGTGAGGCAGCGCTCACCATCTAGCTTGCGCTCGAACACCCACGCGGGATCGGAGAATCGGTCCCGCGTCAGCGTCGCCAGCTGCGGCTCGACCCAGGCAGGCAGGCTCGCATCGGCACCCCGGCGACTCATCGGCGCTGCCCTTGCCCTTTCCACGCAGGCACATTGTTTGAGCGGTCATCCGAAAGGCTAGCTTGCTGTGTAGCGGCGCTCGATGCCGGTAGGCCGCGCCGCTCGCGCTTGTTTGATGAGGGGTGTAGCCGGTACATCACATTTGTGGAGCAGTCCTACGTGACGGGAGTATCCACGATCATGGGCTTTCAGGGCGCGATCTTCGATGTGGACGGCGTCCTCGTGAATACGCCGCACTACCAGGCCTGGCGCGATGCGCTCGGCGAGCTGATGGACACCGAATGGGCCGACATTCGCGGCCAAACGAGCTATACGTCAGCTGGGCTTACCGAGGATGTGTATCAGGAAATAGCCGCGGGGCGGCCGCGACTGGCAGGTGCCCAAGCCCTGCTTGCGCACTACGGCGTGCCGGAGGCCGAGGCCAAGGCCCAGCGGTACGGAGACGCCAAGCAGCAACATTTGACGCGACTGATCACGGCCGGCAAGTTCCGGGCCTTCGACGACGCCCTGCGCCTTGTCCTGGACACCAAGACCCTCGGCATTCCCATTGCCGCAGCGTCCTCGTCGAAGAACGCCGACCTGATCATGCGGCAGATCCGCCTCGATACGTTCGCTGCGGCGCACCACCTGGACAATCCCATCATCCGGCCGGGACTCACGCTGTTGGACGTGCTCGATATCGATGTGTCTGGGCGCGATCTGCCGCGCGGCAAGCCGGACCCGCTGATCTTCCTGACCGCGGCCAGTGAACTTGGCGTGGAGCCGGAGGGGTGCTTCGTGGTCGAGGATGCGGAGTCTGGAGTGCAGGCCGCCAAGGCTGGCCAGATGGCGGCCGTCGGTGTCGCGCGCCTCGACGACGAGAAGGATCTGGAAGGTGCCCACGCGGATCTCGTCGTGACCACGCTCGACGACGTGTCGAGAACGGCCCTGGCCGAAGGCCGCCTCATGTTCGCGGACGCGGGGGCTGGTCGGCAATGAGCGACACCGCAACCGGGGACCTGCTGGTGATCTTCGGTATCACCGGTGATCTCGCCAAGAAGATGACGTGGCGCGCGCTGTATCGCCTCGAAGGGCGCGACCTGCTCGACCTGCCGATCATCGGGGTGGCGGGTGACGACATCTCCGTCGACCAGCTCGTTGCGCAGGCGCGCGAGGCCATCATCGCCTCGGGCGAGAAGATGAAGGACGCGGTGTTCGCCCGCCTGGCCCGCCGGCTCTCCTATGTGCACGGCGACGTCACCCAGGGCGAGGTCTACGGTGACCTAGCTGCGAAGACGGGCGGCAGCCAGCGGCCGGTGTACTACCTCGAGGTTCCCCCGTCGCTGTTCGCCCCCATCGTTGACCAGCTCGGCGCCGCGAAGCTGCTCCGGGACGGCCGGGTGGCGGTGGAGAAGCCGTTTGGTCACGACCTCGCCTCCGCTCGCGAGCTGAACGTCCAGCTTCATCGGTGGCTGCGCGAAGACCAGATCCTGCGCGTCGACCATTTCCTCGCCAAAGAGCCGGTGATCGACATCGCGTACCTGCGCTTTGCCAACTACGCGCTCGCCGAGCTGTGGGACCGCCGGACATATCTCCGCCATTCAGATCACGATGGCGGAGAACTTCGGCGTCGATGACCGGGGCCGGTTCTATGACCCGGTCGGCGCGCTGCGCGACGTCGTCCAGAACCACCTGCTCCAGGTGCTCGCCCTGGTGGCGATGGACGCCCCGAGCGGCGCCAGCGCCGGCGACGTGCAGGACAAGAAGGTCGAGGTGTTTCGGGCCATGCCGGCCGCCGACCCGAAGCACTACGTGCGCGGCCAGTACAACGGATATCTGAATACGCCGGGCGTCGCGCCGGGGTCGACCACCGAGACGTTCGCGGCGCTGCGCCTGGAGATTGACAGCTTTCGCTGGGCCGACGTGCCGATCTTCGTGCGCGCTGGCAAGCTGCTACCGAACCGGGTCACCGAAGTCCGGCTGCTGTTCCGCCGCACGCCGCGGCTAGCTGTGATCCGAGCGCCAATGCGGGGCGAACCGAATCAGATCGTGGTGCGCATCGACCCTGATCCCGGCATGCGGCTCCAGCTCGTGGCGCTCGGACGACGATTCATGGCGCCCGGTAAGTCTGGAGACGTTGTTCAGCCGCGAGCTCGGCCCGCCGATGGAGCCCTATGAGCGGCTGCTGCACGCGGCGATCATCGGCGACCATCAGTACTTCACCAGGGAAGATAGCGTCGAGGAAACCTGGCGCATCATCCAGCCGCTCCTTGACAACCCGCCCGAGGTCCAGCCCTACACGCCGGGATCGTGGGGCCCGGCGGCGGCCGAATCCATCGTTCGCGGTCGGCAGGGCTGGCAGGATCCCTGGCTGACCGACCCCGCCTGACCTTCCCTCCGGCAGCGAGGCAAGCGGACTCGCTCTGTCGGCATAATGGGGAGCTTGCGCAGGAGGGAACGGGTCATGTCGAGCAAGGCCGTGCTGGATCACGTCGCCGTCGCGGCGCTCGAACTCGCCGACGGATGGAATCTGTTCGGCGGCCTGCTCGGCGGCTCGTGGGTCTACGGGGGCGACTCGCCAGGGTTCTGGTGGGGCCAACTCGGATACGCGACCGGGCCCAAGATCGAGCTGCTCACGCCGACTGGAGGACCCGATGCCGAATTCCTCGAGCGCTTTCTCGCCACTCGCGGCGCCGGCCCGCACCACCTGAACTTCATCGTGCCCGATATCAACGACACCCTCGACCGGGTCCGCGCCGCGGGCGTCGAGCCACTCCACGTCAGCCTCGCGAATCCGTACTGGAAGGAAGCATTTCTGCACCCCAGGGACGTTGACGGCGTGGTCATCCAGGTCGCCGAGCAGGCCGGGCCGCCGCCGCGGCTCGCACCCCCGGCCCAGCTCCCGGCGCCCGGCCCGCCAACTGCGTTTACCTTGATCGAGCACCACGTGACCGACATTGATGGAGCCGTGCTGCTGTATGCCGAGGCACTCGACGGCGAGGTTGTCGCCCGAGCAGACCCCGATGGCGCACCGATCGCCGAGCTGGCGTGGGACAACGGAGCCAGGCTGCGGCTCATTCAGACGGGAACGGGGAGCGTTGGCGGCCTCGGGCAGCTGAGCTTCGCCCGCGACGGCGGACGGTTCAGCACCGCTGAACGCAGTCAGGCGGCGGAGCTCGCCAGCCGCCTGTCGGTTTTCCTTGAGCTCCCGGACTGACCGGCTGGCTAGCTACGCAGGACCGGGGGCGGCGCCTCGTCGCCGTGCACGATGAAGACGGGGCAGCCGGCGTGCTCGGCCACGTTCGCGCTAACGGACCCGAGGAGCAGTCCGGAGAACCCGCCATGGCCGCGGCTGCCGACGACGAGCATGGCCGCTCCATCGCTCGCGTCGAGCAGCACCTTGGCGGCGCCCCCCTCCTGAACTAGCAGCGCCATGTTTTCCGGAGGCCGATCGCCAAAGACGGCTGCCACGCTCTGCTCGAGGACTCTCGTCATTTCGCGTACCGGATCCCATTCGGGCGCGATGGCGGCCCAGCCGAACGAAGGTGGGTACTCCCAGGCGGTTACTACCTCTAGCCGAGCGCTCATGACCGCCCCGAAGTATCCCGCCCACCGAAGCGCGTCGTTCGACTGCTGCGATCCGTCGACACCGACGACAATCCTGGGCTCGCCGGTATCAGAGCCGTTGGCCATGATCTACTCCTCGCGTCGCGTGGTGCGTCATCCGGTGGTCGCAGAAACAGCTCGCGCGGCGCTCGCTGGGTTCGGGCCAGTCGAGCCGGGGGGCGCGGCGACGAGAATGTTACTCGTGAGCACGATCGACATAGCGTTCAGCCTGCTGGACGGTCGGGCGGCTGCCGAGCAAGCGGTCGATCTGCGGGCGCTGCACGCCGAGGTCTACGCTGATCCGCCGTATGCGTGGCGCGACGACGCGGACGTGTTCGCCGAGCGCTTCCGTGTCCAGCGCCGCCAGCCCGGCTTCGTGCTGGCAGCGGCGCACCGTGGCGGCTACCTGATTGGGTACGCGGCCGGGATGCCGCTCCGGCCGTCTACGTCCTGGTGGCGGGACCTGACAACGACGCTGCCAGAGGACGTGATCGCTGAATATCCGGGTCGCACCTTCGCCCTGATCGATCTGCTCGTGCGGTCGTCATGGCGGCGACAGGGCGTCGGCCGCGGTCTGCATCAGCTGATCCTGAAGAACCGGCGCGAGGAACGAGCGACGCTGACCGTGCTGCCCTCGGCTACTGCGGCCCAGAATGCCCTCCACAGGTGGGGCTGGCGCAAGATCGCGCGCACGCGTGCGGCCGGTCCGGGATCGGCCGTGTCGGACGTGCTCGTGTTGCCGCTCCCGGTGACCGGGATCCGCGGAGATCAACGCCAGTGAAGCCCGCCATAAAGCGACTATAATCGCACTTACCGATATTTATCGGTCAGATCGATTTCGCGATCTGGCATCTGCGCCCCCGCAGCGTGCCTAGAGTAAGTGCCCAGCATGCGTAGGCGGAGAGGCCAAGCCGAATGACGACGGCGGAAACACCTACGGAGCAGACGAGCCTCGCCCCCGCGGTCGAAGAAGCACCGCCCCGACGGCATCTGAGCGACGTTCTGCCGCGCCCTTGGCTCTTCCCGGTCTGCGTGTTCGCTGCCGTCTGGCTGCTCATCGTGGCGGCCTGGTTCGGCGGGGATGCGATTGCGGGTCAGAGCCATCCCTGGAGCTGGCACATCCTGATTATGGACACGGGCTTCTACCGTGGCATCGCCAGCTCCGGCTATGCGGGAGACCCGGCCAAGGCCGCGTTCTTCCCGCTGTTCCCGCTGCTGATCCACTTCGTCAGCTACGTGACGGGCGGCGACTACCTGCTCGCCGGCCTCATCACCATCATTGCCTCCGGGGCAGCCTCGGCGGTCGCCGTGTGGGCGCTGGCTGATCGGCTGTGCGGTCGGCGGGTGGCCGACCGCGCCGTGATTCTCTACTGCGTCTTCCCGGGCGCGATGACGTTCGGCATCCTGTACTCCGAGCCGCTCGGCGTTGCTCTCGGCGCCGCCACGCTGCTGGCCCTCGTGGACCGCCGATGGCTGCTCGCGGGGATCGTTGGCGCCTTGGCCACCGCCGAGCGGCCGACGCTCGTCGTTCTCGTGGTCGCCGCTGCCGTTGCCGCCGCCGCGGCGATCCGGGACCGGCGCGAGTGGCGCGCGCTGCTCGCGCCCGCGCTGACCCCGCTAGGCATCCTGCTCTACTTCGACTTCCTCGGGCACCGGCACCACGACTACGGCTACTGGTTCAAGGTCGTGCGAAGGGGCTGGGGTCAGCACTTCGACTTTGGCGTCAGTACGGTTCGCGCGATCCTCTGGCTCGGTCGCTTCGAGCGGCACCACGAGAAGGCCTTCCTGGTGCTGCTGGGGATCATGTTCGTCGCCGGCCTGGTGGGCCTCGTGCTGATGGTGCGGGCTCGGCTGCCGCTCCCCGTCATCGTCTTCGGTGTCTTGACCATCGCGCTGGCGTTCATGTCCACGAACGCGGGGCCGCGTCCGCGGCTCGTCTGGGCCGCGTTTCCGATCTTCATCGGCGCCGCCGCTAAGCTGCCGCGGGTCGTCTACTGGCCGGTCGTCATCTTGTCGGCTGCCGGGCTCGCCTTGCTGGTCGGTGGCTGGCGGCAGTTGTTCGGGCTGACCGTCGCGCCCTAGGACGAGGGCAGGCCGGATGGCCCCGTTCCCTTGCCTCGCTTGTGGGGTATGGCTGACCTGACCGGGTGGGCGTGATCGACGGGCGGCGGGGGGCTAACCGTGAGTCTGGTCAGGTGGGTGGACGTTCCGAGGCGGCCGGTCGCTCAGCTCGAGACGGTGATCGGCGCGAAGCGGCACGAGCGGCTGGTTGCAGCGGGCGACCGGTTCCGGGAGTCGCTAGGGGACCGGACGATCTGGAATGTGAGCTCCACGGCGGTCGGCGGGGGAGTCGCCGAGATGCTTCATGTCCTCATCGGCTACACCGAGGATCTTGCTGTTCCGACCGGCTGGGGCGTGATCACGGGCGACGCCGAGTTCTTCGTCACCACCAAGCGGCTGCACAATCAGATCCACGGCGAGTGGGCCGGAGGACCGATCAGCGGCGCTGAGGCTGGCCACTATGCCCGCATGCTCGCAGCCAACGCCGTCGAGCTGCTCGAGCGAATACGGCCCGGAGATCTCGTGCTGCTCCACGATCCGCAGACGGCCGGGCTGGCAGCGGCGCTGGCAAGCGCGGGTGCCCGGGTAGCCTGGCGCTGCCATATCGGCGTGGACTGGGAAAATGACGCCACCAGGGCGGCGTGGAACTTCCTGCGTCCGTATCTAGCCTCGGCGCAGAAGTTCGTGTTCTCGCGCCGCGAGTACGCCCCTTCGTGGATGCACATCGGGGACGTCGCGATCATCCCACCCTCGATTGATCCCTTCTCCCCGAAGAATGAGGACCTGGACCGCGCCACCGTCCTTGGCATACTCGCGCGCATCGGCGTCCTCGACGGCGGAACGCCAGATAGCTCGGCTTCCTTCATCCGCGGCGACGGCACCTCAGGCGTCGTGTCCCGGCCGGCTCAGATCACCGGTGAAAGTCGCCCGGGCCCCGAGGATCCGCTGGTCATTCAGGTGTCCCGGTGGGATCAGCTGAAGGACATGTCGGGTGTCATGAAGGGCTTCGCGAACTACGTTGTGCCTGGACAGAGCGGATATCTGCTGCTCGTCGGCCCGGCGGTTGCCGGGGTTACCGACGACCCGGAAGGCGCCGCGGTGTTCGCGGACTGCTTGCTCAAGTGGCAAGAACTGCCGGCAGCGGCTCGCAGCCGAGTACTGCTCGTCACGCTGCCGCTCGAGGATCCCGATGAGAACGCCGCGATGGTCAACGCGCTGCAGCGGCACGCTACGGTCATCGCCCAGAAGAGCCTCGCCGAAGGATTCGGGCTTACGGTTGCCGAGGGAATGTGGAAGGCGCGGCCGGTCGTGGGATCGGCCGTCGGAGGGATCATCGACCAGATCGCTCACGGCACTGGGATTCTGCTCCCGGACCCGCGGGATCTTAAGGCGTTCGGCGTGGCGGTGCGCGAACTGCTTGACGATCCGGACGAGTCCGGCCGGATGGGGCTGGCGGCCCAGCGCTACATTGCCGACCATTACGTCGGGGACCTGCACCTGCTGCGATACGCGAACCTGTTCGACGCGATGATGTCGCCGTCAGCGGCGCTCAGTTAGCGGCGGATCGCGCCGGCGCAGGTCCGAATCAGGCGCCAGCCGGCCGGGCCAGCGTGAGGCCGAAGTCGCCGGCCGGGTCGGTCCAGAAGCTGACCCGTTCCAGGCCGGCCGCCCTGATTTCGGCTGCGAGGGCGCTCGGACGGAACTTCGCCGAGATCTCAGTGCGCATCTCTTCGCCCGCCGCGAAGGAGACGGTCAGATCGAGGTCGCGGATCTGCACCTGCTGGTCGCCGATGGAGCGCAGTCGCATCTCGATCCACTCGTTGGCAGCGTCCCAGATCGCGACGTGCTGGAACTGGTCGATGTCGAAGTCCGCGCCGAGCTCGCGGTTCACGACCGCGAGAATGTTGCGGTTGAACTCAGCCGTCGTTCCGGCCGCGTCATCGTAGGCACGCAGCAGCCTGCCGACGTCCTTGACCAGGTCCGTGCCCAGCAAGAAGGTGTCACCAGGTCGCAGGATCGCGCCGAGCTGCTTGAGGAAGCTCGCCCGGGCCGCAGGCTCGAGGTTGCCGATGGTCGAGCCGAGAAACGCGATCATGCGGCGACCGCGGGCCGAAATGGTCGTGAGATCGGACTCGAAGTCGCCGACGACGGGCGCGACCTGCAGCCCCGGAAAGTCGACCGCCAGCGCCTCGCTTGAGTCGGCGAGCACGGTCGGATCGACGTCAAAGGGCACGAACTGCTGCAGCGAACCCTCGGCGCGCAGCGCCCGAGATGAGCAGGCGGGTCTTCGCCGAGGTGCCGCTGCCGAGCTCCACCAGCGACTCGCAGCGTGTCAGGTCCGCTATCTCGACCGCGCGCTGCCGCAGGATCTCGGTCTCCGTCCTCGTCAGGTAGTACTCGGGCAAGCGCGTGATCTCGTCGAACAGCTCGCTGCCGCGCTCGTCGTAGAAGTACTTGGGCGGCAGGGTTTTCGGCGTCGCCGTGAGGCCGGCCCGGACGTCCGAGCGCAGCGCCTCGTAGTAGCGGCTCGGACGAACCCGGACCGGGTTGTTGCCTGCCATGCTTCACGCCTCCAGATCGGTAATCGACACACCGTCGGCTGTCACGTCGACGAGGTGGTGGTCGGGGACGTCGGTCCACCTCGGGTCATCGTCGTAGGGCTCGCTGGCCACCACTACGCCCCCTTCCGTGCGAAGGATGCTGAGCGTGTCGTTCCACCGTGTCGCGATGATTCGCTCGCCATTTGCCAGCAGAAGATTCAGCCGGGCGTTCGGGTCGCGGTGGCCAAGCTTGACGACAAGAGGCCCGGCTTGTTCTGGGCCGAGCTCGAAGAGGTAGGCGGCGAGCTGCGCTGAGTCGCACACAGACTCCGCGGCCGGCTGCGGCCCGAGCAGATCGCGGTCGACGACGCCATTGTGCGACAGCAGCCACCGGCCTGACTGGAACGGTGCCACCGCGGTCTCATCCAGCGGCATCCCGGCGCTGGCGGACCGGACCGCCGCGACGACGCACGTTGAGTACATGACGGGCGCCACCGAGGCAAACGAGTGGTCCGCCCAGAGCGGGCGGTTTGATCGCCACCTAGCCGGCTCTGGCCGCTGCGGCGTGAAGAACCCGATGCCCCAGCCGTCGGCGTTTATGCTCCCGTGCCGCTGGCGTCGCGGCGCATAGGACTGGACGAGCAAGGCGTGCGGCGGCTGGAGTACGAGTTCCGCCAGCGATCGCGGCTCCGTTCCCAGGTAGGCGATGTGGCGGCACATCTAGGCGTCCCACGCAAGCCGTACGCCGGTGAAAATCTGGCGCCGGATCGGATAGTCCCAGTTGCGGAACGACGGACGAATCGTCGACGCAGCGACCGCCCACGACCCGCCGCGGAGCACCTTGAAGTCGCCGCCGAAAAACGGCTCACTGTAGGCGCGGTAGATCATCGGCGTGAATCCCGGCCACGGCGCGAAATCTGACGATGTCCACTCCCAGACGTCGCCGATCATCTGCTCCGCGCCGTACGCCGACGCCGAGGCCGGGAACGCGCCGACAGGCGCCGGACGCAGCCCCAGGCCGCCGAGGTTGGCGACGGCCTCGGTGGGCGCCTGCGAACCCCACGGCCAGGCACGCCTCGACTCGCGCACGGGATCCCACGCGCACGCCTTCTCCCACTCGATTTCGGTCGGGAGGCGGGCATGCGACCAGGCTGCGAATGCCTCCGCCTCGTAGTAGCAGACGTGCTGCACAGGCTCGTCGAGGGGCACGTCCTCTTCTATCCCGAACCGGCGCCGAGTGCCGTGCTCTGTCCAGAACTTGGGTCGCTCGAGCTCGGCTTCGATCCGATATCCCCAGCCGCGGGCCGACCACAGATCCTGGCGGTGGTAGCCGCCGTCGCGGACGAAATCGAGCCATTGGCGGTTGCTGACCGGCACGCGGCCGATCCAGAACGGTGACACGTCGACCGAGTGCGCAGGTCGCTCGTTGTCGAGCGAGAACGGCTCCGTCGACGCGTCGACCCCGAGCACGAAGCGCCCGCCGGGCACGAAGACCCGCTCGCCGGCGACCGGGCGACCGGGCGGCAGGGTCCTTCGCTGCAGTAGGACCGGCGGACCACTACGTAGTTGCAGCGTGGCGTACATGGTCTCGTCGTGCTGCTCCTCGTGCTGCACGACCATTCCGGCGGTGAACAGATCTTCTTCCGGCGTCCGCTCAATCAGGTCAAGCACCCGGCCGCGCACCTCGTAGTTAAACGCGCGCGCTTCGACCGGCGGCAGGAGCGGGAGCGCCGGGCGCTCGGCGCGCGAGTGCTTGAACGCGTCATACAGCGAGTCGACGTCGGGGGCCAGCATTCCTGGCCGCCCTGGATTGCCGCCCCGGAGCAGCCAGAGCTCTTCCTGCTGGCCGACATGCGCCAGATCCCAGATCAGCGGGCTCATGAGCGGGTCGTGCTGCGCCAGTAGTGTCGGCTCGTCAAGGTCGGTGAGCTGGAGCGTCCGATTGCGCGCGCTCGTGAGATCGCGGACAACGTCCTCATGCATGGGCCAGCTCCTCGAAGGCGGCAAGGGGTCCGACCTCGGAGATACGCTCGGCCAGCAGGTCACCGGGACAGCGGCTGGCGTCGACCAGCTCAGCCAGATCCGACACAGCGGTCGCGAGCTCGGCAGGAACGCGACCATCGGCGATCTCCAGGCACCGCCGGGCGCAGCGAGCCAGGATCGGGTCGCCGAGGCCGGCCCGAGCCGCCTGCCTCCACAGCAGCGCTGCCGGCTCGGTCGCCTCGGAGGCGAGGTCAGCCGCGACCGGATCGTCCATCAACGTGGTGATCACGGCGGCGATCGCGGGCCACCACCGCGGCGGGGTCATATCCAGGTAGCGAAGCTCGAGGTAGCCGCGCAGCCGGACCGGCGGGAAGAGGGTCGTCAGGTGGATGTCGAGGTCCGCCGCGGTCGGCAGCCGGCCGCCGAGCCTGATCGCGCCTGTCGCCCACTGCTCGAACGTGACAGATCGGCCAACGGCCGCGACGTCGTCAGGGCGGGTCCGGACGAAGACCACTGGCGCGCGCAGCGCGTAGTGAGCCCAGGCGGCCGCGGGGTCGGCTACGCCGGCCCCCGTGAGGTAGCCAGGCAGGGGACCGCAAGCGCGAGGGTCCAGGCCCGCCCAGGCCCGCTGTCGCGCTGACCTCCACCCGGTGTCGCGACCGCTTAGCCAGGGTGAGCTCGCCGAGAGCGCAAGCAGCGTGGGCCCGAGTCGATGTGCGCGCGCGATTCGCTCCGACCATCCAGTCTCCGGCCCCGCTTGCAGGTTCACCTGAAGTGCCGCGGTGGAGTTCATCATGACGACGCCGGCTTCCGCCTTGCCGGTCGCGGCAAAATGCTGCTCCATGGCCCGGTAACGCGGCCGCGGATTGACCCGCCGCGGCGGCCGCAGCGGATCGGCGCCAACGTGAGCAAGCCCGAGGCCGAGCGGCGCTAGCGCTAGGCGCGCGCTGGTGACGTCGCGCCGCATGTCCGTGACCGCCGCCAGGATGTCGCCGGCTGGCGAACCTGACAGCTCGATCTGGCCGCCCGGCTCGACCGTCACCGGGCTCTTCTCACTGGCGGCGCACATGAGCTCGAGTGCTGGTTCCACGCGGTTCCACGGCACTGCGGCTTCCACCGCGCCGAGGTCAACGAGATGGGTTTCGACTTCGAGGCCGACCGCGCCAATGTCTGTATCAGCCAGCGCGGCTCGACAAGATCTGTCGTAGGCCGCTGCCGCTGTCAGCGGTTCACCCTCATCAACGGTGGCTTCAACAGCAGCGCGGAGAACGGCCATCATTCCCCTCCAGGTCCGGCAGGCGGACCAGGTCCGCCGCGGGTCGGTGCGGGGCGACTGAAATGAAGCCGTCCGTTGGCCGGTCACCCTCGTTGGCGACCGGCACTACTTATTGTACTTATGCCTCTGACAATCGCCGGATCGGGCAGTTGTGGCGGGCATATTTTGTCATTAACTAGAGCAATCGGCGTAATTCATGCAATTCATGCAATTCTCCAGGGACGCAGCTGTCGGCCCGGCTCCGCGACGGTCGCGGACCGGGCCGGCAGCGTTCCGGCGTGCGCCTGCTGCGAGCTACTCGATCGGAACGCCGAGATAGGGCAGCTCGTCGATCAGGTCGCGGTGTGGCTCGAGGCCGTCCGGCGGGATCTTGCCCTTGCTCATCCACGCGAAGCGGTAGCTATAGACGTCGTCGGTTGGAACGCGACCGTTCGGATAGGCGGCCGGCTCGGCGCGGTCGTAGCGCAGGATGTCGGGCAAGACCTCCAGCGCGACCGTCTTGGCATCGGCCGGCGAGTAGCCACCCTTGTCCTCCAGGAACTTCGACCACGGCTCGAGGTAGTTCGGCACATCGTCTGCGGGCTGCCGGGCGTTGTACTCGTCCTTCATGTCGTCGGAGTTGATGAACGGGTTGATCGTCGGATTGCCGCCCCTGTCCATCTGCACGAGCTCGCCGTCCTTGTGGAGGCTGATCGTGCCCCACGCCCCGATCACTGGCTGCTGGCTGAGCATGTCGTTTGGCACTTCGAGCGCTATGGACAGGACATTCTTGCCTGCGAAGGTGTCCTTGCCGGTCCACTTGAAGTCGTGGAAGGGCGCTTCAGCGTCGGCGAAGAACGGGTCACTGCGCACTCCGGCGAAGATCTGGATGTCGCCGACCTGCATCGGCTGCGCGGACGACGACAGCCCGACGGGGATTGACTCGGCGATCACGTCACCCGCAGGCTCCGATTCGCGTGCCTGACTTCCAGTGGCGTAGTGCGCCGTCCCGGTCTGGGCTTCGTTGTCCGGCTGGGAGAACGTGAACGTGAACGCCACGTCTTCGCGCGCGTCACCGTCGTTGTCGATGTTGATCCGGTACACCGCCTGTGGGTGGAAGAGCTGGTTGTCCCGGAACGGGCAGCAATCGGCGATCAGGACGGTCTTGCCTGGATCGCGCGGTGCCTCGAAGGCGAACAGGTCCGTGAAGTCCAACCGTGGGTCGCCGCCGGGTGACTTGAGGTTCGCGGCGCTGAAGTGATTAGACATCTGCAGGCTCCTTTGTCTCGGTTTGGGTCTCGACTCGAGCCTTGCTAGTGGGCGCTACTGCGCCACGGCGTCTGTTGTCTGGCGAGCCAACGGGCCTCGCACCGTGGCCGCAGATATACGAGGATTCTTCCCTGCCGTGCCGGAGGATTCACAGTTCTGCCCAGCGCTTAAGGCATGCCGTCTCAGGGCCGAGGGTTGTCCGGGTCCAGCGGGACCGATTGCGCGTTGATCAGCGCGAGTGAGGTTGATTCCGGCGATGTCGCCGCGTTTATCGTCCAGTCGGTGAAAACGCGCGTCCGATTCCCCGACATGGCGGTTAGGTGGTAGGCCCTGGTCAGAACGTTGGCCAGTGGCCCTGACAGCGGAATGCCCAGCGGATTAGCTGCGGCAGCCAGGCCGCCGAGGTCTACCAGGAAGCCTTCATCGTGGTGCCTGTAGACGCGCGCGTGGCCCACGCCAAGCGAGGCTGCGACGTTCGCTGCCACCTGCTTCCCTTGGCGGACAGCGTGCTGGGCGGTCATGCCGCAGACCTGACCAGGGCGGGTCAGATCCGGCACTGCGGCGCAGTCGCCGCATGCGTAGATATCCGCGGCGCCGGGAACGGTCATGAACTCATCGACCACGAGACGACCCCGGCTCGTCTTGAGGTCCAGGCCGTCCACCAATGGAACGGCCCGGACTCCGACACACCAGATCAGCGTGTGGGTGGGGACTTTCTCGCCGGTCGTGAGCTGGACGAAGCCGTCGCTGGCTTCGGCGATCGATTTGCCAGTCAGGACCTCGACACCGCGGCGCCGCAGTACCCGTTCGGCGGTCTTCGACAGCCGCACATTCAGCTCAGGGAGCAGCCGCGTTGCAGTATCGAGCAGCAGCCAGCGGATCTTCTGGCTAGCCAGGCCGGGCATGGTCTTGGCCAGCCGCGTCGTCATCAGCTGACCTTGCGCTGTGACCTCGGTGCCGGTGTAGCCGCCCCCGACGACCACGAACGTGCAGCGGGACCGGCGCTCCTCTGGGTCAGTCGCAACGGAAGCCAGTTCCAGCTGCCGGATGATGTTATCCCGTAGGTACACCGCCTCGCTGATGGTGCGGAAGCCGTGCGCGTAGTCCGCGAGACCGGGGATTGGCAGCAGCTTGTTGACGCTGCCGGCGGTCAGGATGAGACGGTCGTAGCTAGTCTGACCGGCGGAACCCTCCGGGCGGACCCAGCTCACGACCTTCTTGTCGACGTCGACGTGGTTCACCATGGCTAGCACGAATGCGGCCTTTGGCAGCCGGCCGGGCAGCGAGACGCAGAGGTGCCTCGGCTCCAGCAGCGCGCCCGCCACCTGCGGCATGAGCGATAGATAGAGGAAGTAGTCCGTCGAGTTGATTACGACGATCTCGGTAGCGGTGCCGACGAGCCGCGATAGCTCTCGAGCGGCGTTGAACCCGGCGAAACCCGCCCCGACGATGACTACCCGATCCCGTCTCCGCGGGTTCGCCATCTCGGTCGCCTCCTTAAAGGCCCGAAATGAGGCTGCTCATTCGCTAGCGGCGATTACTGCCGCGCGCCTGTACTGACCGGAGCCTGACGCTGAGTAGCCATGCGAGATAGCGCGGCGGCCGCCGCGCGCCAGCCGCTGGCTTGATTCCGCGCCAGCCGAAGGGAAGCGGCTTGTGCCCGTATCTCGCTGTAGTCCGGCAGCGGAGCGAGCGGGCCGAAGTCCGGGTACCGCCGCGCGAGTGCACGGGAGAGCAGGTGGTCGGCCAGCCACGGGTTCTTCGGCAGCACCGGTCCGTGCAGGTAGGTCGCGTACACCTCGCGGTACCTCGCGCCCTCGGTCCCATCCTCCCCGTTGTTTCCGCCGCCCGCGACCACGCGCCCGAGCGGCCTGGCGCTCTTGCCGAGCCACGTGCGGCCGCTGTGATTTTCGAACCCGGCGAGCTGATGCCGGAGGCCAGGACTCAGACTGCATTCAACGGCGACGTGACCGATGAAGCGCTTCTGGCCGCCTTCGGTGATGGCATCGAGCACTCCGATTCCCTGAATTGGTGGTCCCGATACCGGCGCGTAGTAGTGGCTCAGCAGCTGGTAGCCGGCACACACGGCGAGGACCACGGTGTCATCCTCGATGGCCTCCCGAAGCGGTCCCGCCTTCGCCGCCATGTCGCGAGCGGCCGCGGTCATCTCGCGGTCCTGCCCGCCGTGCAGAAGGACGATATCGGTCTGGGCGAAGTCGGGAACGTCGCCGACATCGGCCTCTGTGACGGCGTATTCGATTCCGCGCCAGGCACAGCGCTGCAACAGCGCGAACAGGTTGCCCCTATCACCGGCGACGCTGAGGAGCCTCGGGTAGAGGTAGCAGACGCGAACTACCGGGACCTGCGCCATGTCGTCACTCCTTCCAGAAGGGCGGCACCCATCCACGGTGCTGCATGACGTTGCGGAGTTCGCGCATCGGGGTGTAGCCAGCGAAGACGCACAGCGGCTCGGCGCTTGGCGTGCCAGCCAGCGCCATGTCGAGGGCGGCAGCGCGATCGGGTATCACTTGCATGGTCGCTGGGTCAGCGCCGGCGTACTTGAACCGCAGCGCGACCTCTTCCGCCCTCGTCCCGCTGACGGTCAGACTCGCCATCTGGGGTACTAGCTGCTCGAGGTCCACATCCCAGAGCCAGGCGAAGTCCTCGCCGTCCACCACGGTGTTGCTGTGCGCTGCCAGGATGTGCTTGCGGCCGGGCTGCCGCAGGACCTCCCGCATCGTGGTGTTGTAGGACGTTGGGTTCTTGACGAATGCGAGCATCACGCGCCGATCACCAGCCCGGATCTCCTCCAGACGGCCGAACGCCGGGCGCACGCCGTCCACGGCACGCCGCGCATCTGACGGCGCGAGCGGTTGCTCAAGTGAGAGCGTGCTGGCGCACGCCAGCGCCGCGGCCGCGTTGTAGATGTTGTGCATTCCGGCGAGAGGTACGTGGAGCGAGAACGTGCCCCCGGGTGTTTCGACCGTGATCTCCGATCCGGTTCGCTGCGACGGCTCGATTGCAGTCACCGCGATATCGAGTTGCGGCCGTGCGTTCCCGCATTCGGGACATTCGTAGTCGCCAAGGTGAGAGACGTGCACCACGCGATAACTCAGCGGGTGCTGGCACTGCACGCAGCGGATGGTGTCCGCTGCGTGCTCCGGCAGCCGCGAGCCGGCCCGGTCGTCTCGGATGCCGAAGTAGAGGCGCTTCGCGCGCGCGGAAGGCGCGAAGCTGGCGACCAGCGGGTCGTCGCCGTTCAGCACGACGGTGGCTGACGCGGGAAGCTCCTCGATGACCGCCTCGATGTCACGAGCCATCGAATACAGCTCACCGAATCGGTCCAGCTGATCGCGGAAGATGTTCGTGACAAGGAACGTGTCCGGCTGCAGATCTGGGATGACCTTTGACAGCACGAGTTCGTCGACCTCGAGCAGGAGGAGCTGCGCATCCACGTGGCCGCGCAGGTCGGCGCCGAGCAGGGCCGCCGAGATCACCCCCTGCAGCAGGTTTGATCCCGACCTGTTCTGAACCACGCGGAGGCCGCCCGCGTCGGCGAGGGCAGCGAGTATCCGGCAGGTGGTGGTCTTGCCATTGCTGCCCGTCACGACGACCGAGCGGAGGTCGCTGGCGGCTGCGACCTTCTGCAGCACGCGCGGATCGACCCAGCGCGCTAGGCGGCCAGGAAAGCTCGTCCCGCCGCCGAAGCCCAGGGCCTTGGAAGCGGCGCCGGCAGCCTTGCCTGCTGCCAGCGCGAGCGCCAGGCGCGCTTGCGCTGACGCGGGACCAGGCGATCTGCCCACTGCCGCGTCGGCTGCATTGGGATGGGTGGCCGGAGAGCGCGTCGCGTGACCACTCGTCGTCGGTGTCCGGTTCACGGTGCGCATGTCGTGTCCTCCACAAGCGCCGCGCTCGCCGCGCTCGCGGCGGTGGCCAACGTGCCGCCGGACGGCTTCGCGGCCGGTTTCTCGTGACCGTCAAGTTCCGGCGGCATTGCCCTCCGCCGGCGCCGGCCGGAGTCCCGAACGGCGCCGACGATCTCGCGAACGTGTCCTTCGTCGAGCGCATAGTGAAGGGCGCAGGACCGGAGCGCGAACTTGCCCCGGATGTCCGTGCCGGCGAGGAAGGCTCGGCCGCCGACCTGGAGGTCGGCCATGATCGCCCGATTCAGCCGACCCAGGCTCTCCTCGCTCGTCTCGCCCGGCGGCACGTACCGGAAGCAGACCGCCGTCAGCGGCCCGGACGCCAGCAACTCCAGATCGGGGCTAGCCTCGATGATGTCCTCCAGGTAGCGCGCCAGGTCAATGTGTCGACGCACGTGGTCCACAAGACCGGCCTTGCCAGCCTGCTGCATGTTCCAGAAGGTCTTGAGCGCCCGTCCGGAGTCCCTGGTCTGCTCCGCGCTGCGGTGCGAATACCAGACGTCGCCCGCGAAGCCCTGGCCCGGCGGGAGGCTGAGATAGGAGGGGATGAGCTTGTAGGTGTCCTGCAGAAGCGCGCCGTCGCGGACGAGCGCGCAGCTGCAGCCGATGGCAACCGACAGCCACTTGTGCGGGTCGAGGGCGATGGAGTTGGCGCGTTCCAGGCCCGTGTACCAGTGCGCGGTACGGGGGTCCAGCACGCCGAAGCCGCCGTAGGCGCCGTCGACGTGCAGCCAGAGGCCTTCCTGCTGGCAGACGTCGGCGAGACCGTCGAGCGGGTCGATGGCACCGGTCTTGACGCTGCCGGCGTTGGCGGCGATCAGGAAGGGGCGGCGGCCAGCGCGGCGGTCGGCGGCGATGGCAGCCTGGAGGTCGGCCACGTCCATGCGGAATTCGTCGTCCACCGTGATCTTGCGAGGAGCGCCCAGGCCGAGGGTGAAGGCTGCCTTCTCCAGGCACGAATGCCCTTCCGCCGACATATACATGGCTAGCTGTGGATGCCCGTGAAGACCCTCTGTGCGGACGTCCCAGCCGTCGACCTTGGCGGCCCAGTGCCGCGCGACCTCCAGGCAATGCCGATTGGCATCGGATCCGCCGCCGAGGAGCACGCCGTCGGTGCCGTCCGCTGGGAAGCCCACGATCCCGGCGAGCCAGCGAATAACAGCCTGCTCGACATATATCGCCGCGTAGTTTCCGCCCGCACCACTTGTATTAGTCACGGCGGAGGCAAAGGCCGCGAGCATGCTGAGCTTGGAAGCCGCTGGATCGACGAACGCGGCGAAGCATGGGTGATTCTGTCCGCGCCCATAAGGCAGCACCAATCGGAGGAAACCCGCAATGACGTCCTCCGCAACCATTCCTTCGGCGGGAATGGTCATCGTCGCGAGTTCTTTCTGTACGTCGGCAGGCAAGGGACGGTAAACCGGCTCCTGGGGCAGCTCTTCTAGGTACGCCGCCAGGATGTCCACGAGCTGATGGCCGAGGTTGCGAAAGGTCATATCATCCATCGAGAATGGCGATGGAATGGTGATGTAGCGCTCAGGAATGGCGTCGCGGCGTTCGTCTCGGCCAACGTCGACAGGTGGAACTGCCGGTCTCATGGATAGGGCTCCTCTCCGTACCGGAATGCACCTGTCGGTGGGCTTCGGCTCATGGCCATTCCCGCCGGGCTGCTGGATTAACGGAGCGGCTGCCTAATGAGTTGGCTAAATGCTCGTAACGAACTGCCTAGCCTCGATCTTTCGTGATCTTCGGTCGGTGGCGTGAGGTGGCGGCCTCGTCATGGTTTCCGACTGCCGGCTGTGGCTGGCGGCCCGGCTGTCGTGCCGGGTGGGCGGGGTTCCACGGCCCTTGGTTTCTCCTTCCGAGCTGCAGGGATGAGGGGTCTGGGTTAGCCGGGTGCGAGTGCTTGCAGCCGGGTGATGGCGTCGGTGATCTGGGTTACCCATGGCCACCGGGCGGCGAGGCGCAGGCGGAGCCGGCGGCTGCCGCGGACGATCCGGCCGGCTGCCGATAGCAGCCGCAGCCGCAGGCGTTTGGGTTCCCAGCGGCGGGCGGGGCCGGTCAGCGCGAGCATGGCGGTCCAGGCCAGGAGTTCGCAGGCCAGTGCGACGATCTGGCACCAGATCTGGTTCTGGTCATATCCGTGCAGCGGCAGGCACCGCAGGCCGGTGTCTTTGGCGCAGCGGATCCGGTCCTCGCACCGGGCACGGCGCCGGTGGCGTAGTTCCAGGTCGGCGAGCTGCCCGGTCCGGGCAGAGGTGGCGAACGCGGTGAACCGGTGGCCGCCGACGTCGGTGAACCGCAGCTGCGCGCCCGGGTGCGGTCGTTCTTTCCGGACGATGACCCGCATGCCTTCCGGCCAGGACGACAGGTTCAGCAGGCCGGTGAGCTCGGCGACCCAGGCGCCGTCGCGGACCCGCCCGGCTCCGTCGTAAGCCGGGGTCCACGCCGCGGCGGGCAGCCGCATGATGGCGGGCTGCATGTCGTCGGTGATGGTGAACCCGGCCGAGTACTGCAGCCGCCGCCGGGCCAGCCATTCCAGGAACCCGTGGGTGCCGCCGCCGGAATCGGCGCGGATCAGCACCCGCCGCCGCGCGGCTGCGGGGAGCTGGGCGAGAGCAGCGCGGGTCGCGGTGATGTGGTCGGCGGCGGTGTTCGACCCGGCGTTGCCGGGGCGGAGCATGACGGCCAGCGGCTCCCCGGATCCTTCCGGGCCGTGATCAGCAAACACAGTCAGGGGGTGGAACCCGTAGGTTTTCTTCCACGTCGGCGTGGCCTGCTCCTTATCGGAGTGCACGGTGACGATGGTGGCGTCGATGTCGACCGGGATCAGCCCGCCGCCGGTGCCGGGCGCCGCATCTCCGGCCAGTTTCCAGGCGCGTTCCCTGGCTGCGGACCGTGCTTTGCCGATCGCTGTCATCGCCGCGGGCGCGTCCGCTGCGAGCTGCGTGACCAGACGGGATACGACCGGGTCGGAAGCCACCGGCCCGAACAGGCCAGGCTCGGCGCGCAGCACGCCGATGTCAGCCAGGCAGTCGCCGCCTAACGCCACCGCGACGGCCAGGTCGAGCACGATCTTGCCCGGGTCATGCATCGCCCTCGGCGCGCGCCACCGCCCCAGGGCGGCCGGCAGTCCTGCCTGCAGACCGGTCACCCTGGCAGTTTCGGTCAGCAGCAGCGCGCCCGCGTGAGACACGATCCCCGCACCGTCAGCAGACACCAGGATCTTCGAACGCCGGACTGTATTCTGCATGTGAAAAGTGCCTTCCGCTGAGTACGGACAGGACCCTAGACAAGCCCTATCCTCCCAGCTCAAAGGCACTTTTTCTTGAACGGCGCGCCTCAGCCACTATCCACCGAAGGACCGAGGCTAGCTAGTGAAGGCGCGAGCGTCGCCGCACCGGGTGTGCTGGCGATAGCCGGCTGGGGCCGCATCAGTTGTGGATGCGCAGTTCGCGTTCGGTCTGCTCGTACACCCGGTCCTGAGCGTCATGATCACGAGACTTCTTGGATGACTTTTTGAGCTTGGCCGAGCTGTAGTAGCCGCCGGTGGCGGTGGCAAGATCGGGATCTGCCAGCAGCCGGACACAGCCGCGTGACCCCTTCTCCGGCGGTCCGACGAACGGATTGGTCAACGCCTCAATCGTTTTGAACGGCCCGCCGGCCTTGCTGCCGAGACTGGTTTTGACCGCGCCCGGGCTGACTGCGTTGAACGTGAGGCCCTCGCCCTCATGGCGGCGAGCTTGGGCGTAGGTGTACATGAGGGCCAGCAGTTTGGCATCGGCGTAGGCCTGGATCTGCTTGTACTGACCCGGGTAGCTCCAGTCGGTGATCGGCTTGCCCCGCGACTCGATCAGGGCGGTCATGATGACCACCCGCGAGGGCGCGGCGACATCATCAGCTCCCTTGCGCAGAAGGTCGAGCAGCCCCTCCGTCAGCGCTGCGGCGGCGATGTGGTTGATCGCGATCGTTCGCTCGTAGCCGTCCGGGGACAGGGCCTTGGTGGCGAAGGCCGCGCCTGCGTTGTTGACCAGCCCGTTCAAGCCCTTCGGGTTCGCCTGGCGCACCGCCTCGACCAGCTCGCGGACGCCGGCCAGCGAGCCCAGGTCCCCGGCCACGGCCACGTACCGGCCCTTGCCGTTGCCATTGCCGGCCAGCAGGTCCGCTGCTCGTCTGGCCTGGTCAGCGCTTCGTGCGTGCACCAGCACGGTCGCGCCGCTGTTGCCGGCGCCTTGGGCTGTCTCATGGCCGATACCGCCCTTGGTGCCGGTGACCAGGACGGTCTGACCGTCGAGCCTTCCGGCGAACTGGGCGTCGAACTTGCTCATACGCTTCTCCCATCAGGTGAGTCCTGCATGCCAGAGAACTTCGAGAGGACGTCGTCTCGCGGGCGGCCCGTACGGTGGTCATCCCCCCGCCGCCCGGCAGGGGCCGCTCCGGTGAACGCCGCTGCGCTGCGGCTGGTGTTACGTCGCGACCCGGCCGCCGTTGACCGCGAGGGTGACGCCGTGGACGAAGCTGGCATCGTCGCTGGCGAGGAAGACGATCGCCGCGGCGAGTTCCGCGGGCCGGGCCACGCGGCCTGCCGGTGCCAGCGCCGCCAGCTGGTTCACCATCTCCTCGGGGACGGCTTCCATCAACGCGGTGCGCGTCGGGCCGGGGGCAACGGCGTTGACCCGGACACCACTCGGGCCGTATTCGGCGGCCCAGGCCTTGGTCAGCAGTTCCAGAGCGGCCCGGCTGGCGCCGTACATGGCCATGCCGGCCTGCCCGAAACTCGCGACCATCGTGCTGACGTTGACGATCGAACCCCATCCGCGTTCGGCCATGGCTGGCGCGAGCTCCGCGACGAGGAAGAACGGAACCTTGACGTTCAGCGCGAATGTCTCGTCGAACTCTGCCTCGGTGGCGGCGCTGCTCGGTCCGAGCATGGCGACGCCCGCGTTGTTGATGAGGATGTCGACGTGACCGTCGCCTGCCTCGGTGGCCCATTCGACCAGGTCCCGGCCCGATTCGAGGTCGCTCAACGTAGTGAGCCGGTACGTTGCCCTGCCTCCGCTGCCTTCGATCTCGGCGACCACGTCTCTGGCTCGTTGCTCATTGCGCCCGACTACCAGTACGCGGGCGCCGCGGGCGGCCAAGGCGATGGCCGTTGCCTTGCCGATCCCGCTCGTCGACCCGGTGACAAGTGCGGTCCGGTCCTTTAGGTCAGTCATTGGCTGTTTGCCCTCGCTTGTAAAAGTGAGTTGTGCAACTCACTCTGGCACAGCCGGACTGGGCTGTCAAACTCAAAAGTTGCTAGCATGGGTGGCATGGTCAACGACACCAGCGTCCGGCCGAGGCTCACCCCCAAGGGTGAACGCACCCGAGCACGGATAGTTGAGAAGGCAGCCGCCCTGATCCATGAGCGCGGGGTGGCGGGCACAACCTTGGAAGACGTCAAGGTGGCAGCGGAAGTCAGCGGCTCGCAGCTGTACCACTACTTCCCCGACAAGGACGAACTCGTACAGGCGGTCATCGACTACCAAGCCGACGCCATCGTCAATCGCAATCGGCGCGCACTCAGCAGCGCAGACGGCGTCGAGACCTGGCGGAACATGGTGCTCACCGCAGCGAAGCGCACCAAGGCTAAGGGGGGCTGCGCACTTGGCTCGCTTGCTGGTCAACTCGCCGAGAGTGACCCCGAGGCCCGAGCGCTCATCGCGGCGGGGTTCGATCAGTGGGCTGCCGCCATCGCCGATGGATTCAGATCCCTTCATGCCGACGGGAAACTCCCGTCCGGTATCGACCCGGACGACCTCGCCATTACTCTGCTCGCCACGCTCGAGGGAGGGCTTCTGCTCTCCCAGGTACAACGGAGTACCCGTCCGTTCGAGACTGCGGTCAATACCCTCCTCGCCCTCGCCATCGGCAGATGAGCCCAAGCCGGATTCATTGACAGCCATCGCCGAGGTCGGCTCACGAGCTCTTGGATGATGCACGTGCATCCACTCGATGCGCTTGCGGACACGCTGCCGTTCGTGATGCTGGATACCTCGTCGCGCCCGGTGGGTTGCTCCGGTCTGGCCTTCCGTGAGCCGCGGGCCAGGCCGGTCACCCGCATCGTCTCCCACAGCAAGACGGTCCCGGCCTGCGAGACCAGGCCCCGGCCGTCCGCCGACACCACGATGCCGTCGGCGCGTGCGCCATTCTTCACCTGAAAAGTGCCTTCGACTCGAACCGGATGGGACCCCTATCCTCCCAGGTCAAAGGCACTTTTTCCTTTATATGGATAGCCGCCGCTTATTCCATGCGAAAGCCCGA
>CAVSQI010000006.1:0-293486 GCA_963730085.1 uncultured Actinomycetota bacterium
GACTTCCGACGCCAGGCGCTCCCGCATGTCACCGGGCATATGGCGGAGCGCATGTGTACCTGAGACAAGTTGCGCATCAGCCCAGGCGGACACTCGCCCTTGTCAGGCATACCTCCGAGAAAGGTTGGCCTGTCATTCTAGAAATATATTGCTAGTTTTCTACAACCGGCGTAACGTTGTTCATAGGCCCAGATAACCGGCCACTACAGCCGGGGCGCCGCAGGGCACAGGAGGCATCCCGATGAACGCACCCAATGACAACACCGCTACGAAAGGCCTGCGCGGGTGGTGGGCATCTCCTCCGCGATCCGGCATGCGGCGCATCATCATTCCCTGGGAGTACCGCCACCTCCGCGCCTGCGCAAGCGTGCGCATCGTCGCTGGCATCGTCCTGGCCGGCCTTGGCGCATTTACGCTCTTCGGGGGTTCCTTCGCGAAATTAGCTGTCGGGTGGGCGGCGGTGTTCCTGGCCGCAGCGGCGGCAGACTTCGCGTTCGCCTACTGGGAGATTTCTATCGCTCGTTCCGCACCTGCCCAAACCTGAGCTTGCGCCGCTCGCACTGGTCTGGTGGGTGTCAGACAACCTGGCGGGCTCTGCTGGCGGCGAAGCTCAGATTCCTCATGCTGGTGCCTGACAACTACGGTACGGACAGAGAAAAGCGCCGGGCTCATAGCCCGGCGCTTCGTTCTCCGCGATCAGCGCCTCACCCGTTCTACCCTGAAGATGAGGGCAGGGAGGTACCAGTGAAAGCGCAAGGATGGTACCGCGACCCTACGGCGTCCATGAGGACAGATCCGCCGCAATAAGCGGCGGTGCGGCCGCGTGGGCCGGCCGAGAACCGGGCTCGACTCATGCGGGGTTACCGCTGGTAACTTGAAACGTAACCCCTCAACGATGAGGAGAACCCGGGATGGATGGAACGCTGGCCACCGCCGACCTTGAGATTCTGCGGAAGGACTTCTCCGCCAACCCGACGTACCGGCTAGCACAGAACGCCGTTACCCGCGTCACCGTCGATGACGTGGCGATCAACCGCGAGATCGTCAACAGCATCGACCACTCGCTGTCGACTCACCTCGACGACTGGAAGGTCACCAACCAGGAGCGGAGCGGGCGGTGCTGGCTCTTCGCCGGGCTAAACCTCCTCCGCGTCGGCGTCATGCGCAAGACCGGCCTCAAGGACTTTGAGTTCTCCCAGAACCACGCCATGTTCTGGGACAAGATCGAGCGAGCCAACTACTTCCTCGAGGCCATTATCGAGACGGCCAACCGCGACGTCGACGACCGGACCGTCGCGTTCCTCCTGGAGTCTGTCGCGAATGACGGTGGGCAGTGGAACATGTTCGCCGCCATCGTCGCCAAGCATGGCCTGGTGCCGAAGGCCTTCATGCCGGAGACGCAGAGCTCGTCGAACACGGCGAGGATGAACTCGGTTCTGCAGTACCTGCTACGCCAGGGCGCCAAGACCGTCCGGGCGGCAGCGGCCGCCGACGGCCTCGAAGCTGCACGGGCAGAGAAGGCCGAGGTGCTGCGCGTCGTGCATCGGGCGCTGTGCATTCACCTGGGCACGCCGCCGGAGCGTTTCGACTGGCAGTGGATCGACAAGGACAAGCAGTTCCACCGCGACGGCGTGCTGACCCCGCAGGAGTTCGCCGCGAAGTACGTCGACCTCCCGCTCGATGACTATGTGTGCCTGGTCCATGACCCGCGCCCGTCGAGCCCGGTCGGCCGGACGTTCACGGTCGAGTACCTGGGTAACGTCCTGGGCGGGCCGCCCGTCGTCTACCTCAACGTGGATATGGCCCTGATCAAGGACATCGCCGCGAAGACCATTCAGGGCGGCGAGCCCGTCTGGTTCGGTTGCGACGTCGCCAAGATGATGAGCAACGAGTACGGGATCTGGGACGCCAACCTGTTCGACCTGTCATCGGTATATGACGCTGATTTCGCACTCGACAAGGCGGAGCGGCTCGCCTACCACGAGACAGTGATGACCCACGCGATGCTATTCACCGGCGTCGACGTGCTCGATGGCGCCATCCGGCGCTGGCGCGTCGAGAACAGCTGGGGCGGCGACCGCGGCAAGGACGGCTTCTACACGATGAACGACTCCTGGTTCGATCAGTATGTCTTCGAGATCGCGGCGCGCCGTAGTGCCCTTCCAGCCGAGCTACAGCAGGCGCTCGACGCCAAGCCGATCGTCCTGCCGGCCTGGGACCCGATGGGGGCCCTGGCCCGGTAGCCGGCTCTGGCTGGTCAGCTGACCCCGGCCCGGCGCCGGGGTTCAGGCCAGCGCGGCGTACGCGGCGTCCTGAATCTCGCCGTGCAGCGGTGGCAGCTCCGGCCCATCGAACATGCGCTGGGTCAAGACGATCGTCACCAGGTCACGGACCGGATCGACGCGCCACGTCGAGCCGAAGCCGCCGTCCCAGCCGAACACGCCGTCGTCGTGGACGGCCTGGCAGAACGACCACGACTGACCGTTGAAGAACCCGTCGCCGAGGCCACCTCGGGCCTTCTGCTCGGGTGTCAGCTGGTCCGTCGTCATCGCTCGCACCGAATCGGAACAGAGCACCGAGTCGCCGCCGCGCAGGAACATGCGGGCGAACGCCAGCAGGTCGTCGGCCGTGGACACCAGACCGCCGGCGCCGTCCTCGAACGCCGGCGGTCGGCTGTACTTGCCATCCGGCGGGTCCCACGCCTCCACGCCCAGCTCTCCGTCAGGACCCACAGACGTCCGGTACGCAGTGGCGAGCCGGCCGGTCTCACGGGTCCAGAACCCGCTCTGTGTCATGCCCAGCGGCTCGAAGATCCTCGTGCGCAACACGTCTCCGAACGGCCGCCCGGCTGCGCGAGACGCCAGCACCCCGAGCACCGACGCGCCCGTGTTGTACATCCACCGCTCACCTGGCTGGGCGATCAGCGGCAGCGAGCCGAGCCCAGCGATCCACGTGTCGGCGTCGGGCTGGACATCCGGGTCTGGCGGCCCGATCGTAGCTAGTCGCGCCTCGTCCGAGGCGACCACGATCGGGAACGGCTCGGCCGACATGAACATCTCGGCTACGAACCCGAAGCCGAACGTGAACGTCAGTAGGTCGCGCGTCGTGATCGCCCGATGCGCGGGCACGGTCTCGTCCAGCGGCCCGTCAATCGCCCGGAGCACCCGTCGGCCCGCAAGCTCGGGCAGCAGCCGGTCGACCGGTTCGTCGAGCCCGATCAGTCCGTCCTCGATCAGCGCCATCGTCACAGCGCCCGTGACCGGCTTTGTGATCGACGCGATCCGGAACAGCGAGTCCCGCGTCACCGGCGCGCCGCCATCGAACGACAAGGTCCCGATCGCTTCCACATGCGCCTGGCCGGCGCTGGACACCAGGACAACCAGGCCGGGAACGAAGCCGCTGGCGACGTGACCTTCTGCGATCGCGCGCAGCTCGTCCAAGCCGGTCTTCGTCAGCGCGTCAGACATCAGCTGCCCCTCCATCTGCTGCGGGCGCGGTATCGGATCCTCCGCGTAGTCTGCCGTACTGTGATGACAGGGGCCGAGCGGGCGGCAATCGAGGCGATCGAAGCCGAGCTTGGGCGCGTTGTCCGGTACGACGACGAGTCAATCGTCAACGCTCGGTGGGTCCGCCAGCGCTATGACTGCGGCTGCTACCCGAGCTACGGGCCGGCCCGGCAAGCGGCGGTGCGGACGGCCTGGCACGAAGCGGGCCACGCAGTGGCCTCGCTAGCGGTAGGAGCGCGGTTCAGCTCGGTCAGCATCCACCACGGGCACCGCAACGAAGGGCGCGTCCACGGTATTGCGGCGACGCACGAGTACAGGTTTGTCATCGACGCGGCCGGCCAGATCGCGGAGCGTCTGATGAACTGGACCGTGCTCGAGAGCGACGATGAACTCCAGAGCTGGCTACCCTCATGGCGTCACGACGGCGGCGACGCCCGCCGGTTCCGCGAGGCGATCGGCCCGCGCTACGGGCGCGATGAGGCGGCGGCCTGGCGGTACTGCGAGAGCATCCTCAGCCCGCGACGGCTTGAAGTCCGTCAGGCGGCGCGGGCGCTGCTCATCCATCCGCGGCACCTTCCTTATAACGTCGCCGCCGCCGTCAGCGGGACACGTGCCGGCGTCGACGACAGAGCTTCACGCCAAGGGTGAAGGTTCAACGCGAACAGTGCGGGCTGTTCGACGGCAGAGCCTCACGCCAAAGGTGAAGCTTCAATGCGAACAGCGCGGGGTGTGTCAACCTTGAGGTGAACCCGGCGATTGGGCGCACCCCCATCGAGGCCCCGATGAAATCACGCACCCTGATGCTCGGCGCGCTGCTGGCAACGACGGCGCTCTTATCAGCCTGCTCGACCGGACCCGGCCCGCTCGGCGCCGACAGCGCCTGGGGGTCTGTGTGTGTTCCTGACGCGCTCGGTCAGCCGATGGCCGACGGCATGTCGGTGCTCTACAACTACGGCACCTCGCCGGTGAGGGTCACCAGCGTCGAGCTACTGTCACCGCGCGGCCTCGCAGTGACGGAGGCATGGCTAGTGCCGCAGTACAAGCCGCCCTATGGCGCCTGGAGTTATGTCGGCGTCCAGCTGTACCCGCCGATCAATTGGCACACGTCGCCGAAGCGCCAGGCGATACCCGGCGCGATCATCAAACCTGGTCAGGCTCTCAACCTCGTCTTCGGGCTCACTCGCACGGGACCGAAGTACGGCCACACTGGTGGTTCCGTCATCACTTACACCGCCAACCGGGGCAGTTACACCGTGACAGAGAGCTTTGGCTTCGTCATCGTGGCCCCGCACACGCGCTGCCCACGCGCTGGGTAGCGGCATTGCCTCTGTCCGTGACCAAGCGTTTCGCTTAGTCTCAGGCTGATGATGGCAACAATGCCTGCCACGTCCGCGAGCCAGGATGTGGCCCAGCGACTTCTGGACGACGGTTACGTGGTCGTCACCGGCATGCTCGACGCTGCCGGAGTACACGCTGCCCGCGACGACCTGGACCGGGTCTTGCAGTCCACGCCGGCCGGCCGGAACTCCTTCGAGGGCTTCGACACCCAGCGGATCTACGCCCTGTTCGCTAAGACGAGAACCTTCGACCGGGTGGCGATCGATCCGCTCCTGCTCGGCGTTCTCGATGAAGTGCTCGGGCATTACCAGCTGAGCGCCCCCGTCGGCATCCGGATCGGCCCCGGCGAGCAGGCGCAGATTTTGCACCGGGATGACTCGGTCTACCCGATCCCCGAACCGCACCCGCCGGTGGTCGTGAACACCATGTGGCCGCTGGATGAGTTCACCCTGGAGAACGGCGCCACTAGGTTCATTCCGGGCAGCCACAAGTGGGCGCCCGGCCGGCGCCCGACCCCCGACGACGAGATCGCCACGGCCGTCATCTCGCCTGGTTCGGCCATGTTCTACCTGGGCAGCCTCTGGCACGGCGGCGGCGCGAACCAGACCGATCGGCCGCGCCTCGGGGTGATCCTGGAGTACTGCGCGGGCTGGGTGCGACAACAGGAGAACCACTATCTGTCCGTGCCGCGGCAGACCGCCCGTGAACTGCCCGAACGGCTCCAAGAACTGCTGGGCTACAACATCTACCCGCCGTTCCTGGGGTACGTAGACGGCCACCACCCGCGGAAGGCCCTGGCCGCAGATAGCTGAGCCCTGGTATCAACGCGGGCGAGTCCGCGCGGCCGAGTCCCAAGTGGCCGAGTCCGGGCGATCAAGGTGTCGATCCGGCGGGTGGCCGTTCGTGTAGATGGCGACAGGCCGGTGAGGGACCGGCCCGCAGACGCGGAGGTTTCCGATGAAGCAGTACCTGCTCAGCGTGTACCAGCCCGACGGCGCTGCGCCGCCGCCCGACGTGCTCGGTCCGATCATGGAAAAGCTCGGCAAATGGCGCGCCGAGCTCCAGGCGTCAGGCGCCTGGGTCTTCGGTGGCGGGCTGGAGGCGTCCAGCACTGCCACGGTCCTGCGGGTATCCAGCGGCGACGTCATCATGACCGACGGGCCGTACACCGAAGGCAAAGAGCACCTCGGCGGGATCACCGTCATCTCGGCCGCCGACCTGGACGAGGCGCTGCACTGGGGCCGGCAGTTCGCCGAGATTACCGGGCTCCCGCTCGAAGTCCGACCGGTGGTGGACGCTGCCTAGGCCTGATCCGGGCGCTAGCTCGCTGCGGCCGGCCGAGATCGAACAGATCTTCCGACAGGAGTACGGCCGGACGGTGTCGGTGCTGGTCCGCGTCTTCGGCGACATCGAGTTCGCTGAAGACGCGGTCCAGGACGCCTTTGCTACGGCGCTTGAGCGCTGGCCTGCCGAGGGGCTGCCGTCGAGCCCGGCCGGCTGGCTGATCACGACCGCCCGGCGCAAGGGAATCGACCGAGCCCGCCGCGACGCAGCCCGCCAGGACAAGCACGCGCAGGCGGCGCTCGTCCAGGCTGCATCTGAACCGCTGGGAGGCGACGCGGTGGAAGACCATCGGTTGCGGCTGATCTTCACGTGCTGCCACCCGGCGCTCGGCAGCGCGGCTCAGGTTGCGCTGACGCTTCGGCTACTCGGCGGCCTGACCACGGCGGAGATAGCGCGGGCATTCCTAGTACCAGAGCCGACGATGGCGCAGCGGCTCGTGCGGGCGAAGGGCAAGATCCGCGACGCCAGGATCCCGTACCGGGTTCCGGCCGAGGCCGATCTGCCCGAACGGCTCCGCTCAGTGCTCGCTGTCGTGTACCTGATCTTCAATGAAGGCTACGCAGCCAGTTCGGGCGACGACCTGATCCGAACCGAGCTGTGCAACGAGGCGATCCGACTCGGCCGCCTACTCGCTGCGCTGATGCCCGACGAGGCCGAGGTAGCTGGCCTCCTGGCGCTGATGCTGCTGACCGAGGCGCGGCGGCCGGCGCGCACGACTGCTGCCGGTGACCTCGTGCTGCTGGCCGACCAGGACCGCAGCACGTGGGACCGGGCGCTGGTCGACGAGGGCCACGCGCTGGTCCGCCGGTGCTTGCGGCGCAATCAGCCCGGCCCATACCAGATTCAGGCCGCGATCAACGCGGTACACACCGATGCCAAGACGGCGGCCGCCACCGACTGGCGCCAGATCCTGACGCTCTACGACCAGCTCGTCGCGCTCGCCCCCAGCCAAGTGGTGATCCTGAACCGCGCGGTCGCCATAGCCGAGGTTGAGGGGCCCGCGGTGGCGCTGGCGATCGTGGACGACCTCGAGCTCGACGGCTACTACGTGTTCCACTCGACCAGGGCGGACCTGCTCGCGCGGCTGGGTCGGACCAGCGAGGCCGCCGACGAGTTCACGGCGGCCATCGCCGCGACAGGCAACGCGGCGGAGCAGCGGTTCCTGCGCTCGCGGCGCGACCAGGTCACCCCTGCGGCAGACCGCTGAGCCGCGCCTGCATTCTGCGCATGCCGCGCAGCCAGCGCTCCCTGTCGTCGGCCCGCCGTCGCTCGTACGTCGCCACATCGGCGTGCGGCAAGATCAGGAACTGCTCAGTTCCGACCGCGTCGAGCACCTCGGCCGCGACCTGCTCCGACGTCAGCACGCCGTCGACTGCGGCCTGCGCCGACCCGCCCGCCCAGCCGTCGGCATCCGGCAATTCCCGCGCGCCAAGCTCGCGCCTGCTGGTGGCGAGCAGGTTGCTGGTGAACGCCTGCGGGCACAGGCACGACACGACGATGCCCTGGTCGCCGTAGGTGATAGACAGCCATTCGGCGAACGCCACGGCCGCGTGCTTGGTGACCGCGTACGGCGCCGACCCGAGCTGAGTGAGGAGCCCGGCCGCGGACGCGGTGATCTCGAGGTAGCCCTCTCCCCTGGCCACCATGCCCGGCAGTACGGCCCGGGCGACGTAGATGTGGCTCTGCACGTTGATGGCCCAGATCCGCGCCCAAGCCTCGTCCGAAGCCTCCGGACCGCCAGCCACGATGATGCCGGCGTTCGAGAAGAACAAGCCAACGGGCCCGAGTGCCTCGGCGCTCGCCACGAGCGCCTGGACGTCGGCCTCCTTCGACACGTCGGCCTGCACTGCGACGGCCCGGTGCCCAGCCGCCTCGATCTCGGCTGCGACGGTGGTCGCGCCGTCTCCGTCGATGTCGCACACGACGACGCCGCCAGCGCCCCGGTCGGCGAGTCCTCCGCAGAGCGCCCGCCCGACGCCGCTAGCGCCGCCCGTGACGACAGCGACCTTGCCGTTGATGTCCATGACCTCAGCCTCTCGCGGTCGCGCGGACGGCCGCGTCAGCCCATGCCGCGAGCTCTGGGTCCGCCTCGAGCAGGCTCGCGAACTTTTTCCGTGCCTCGTCCCGCTTGGCCGGAATGTACTCGGTCGGCCACAAGCCGGGATGGGGTTCGTAACCCTTCAGTACGTTACGAGCGACCGTCACCTTGTGCACCTCGTCGACGCCGTCCGCGATCCCCATCGTGGGCGCGCCCGCATACATGGCCTGCAGCGGGGTCAGGTTCGTGGTGCCGAGCGAGCCCATGATGTGCAGCGCCCGGTAGCTCACCTCGCGCAGCACCTTCGCCATGGTGTACTTGCACGCGGCGATCTGCGTCCGAGCGGCCTGCGTGCTCGAGTTGTCGATCGTCCACGCGGTCCACAGCACCAGCAGGCGCAGCATGTTGATCTCGGCGTAGGAGTCGGCGATCGCCTCCTGGACCATCTGATGCTCGGCGATCACCTTGCCGTGCGATTCCCGGCTGAGCGCGCGCTCGCACATCATGTCGAAGGCAAGCCGCACCTGGGCGACAGTCCGCATGGCGTGGTGGATCCGGCCGCCGCCGAGCCGGCGCTGGGCCAGCACCTTGGCACCGTCCTCGGGACCAAGCAGGTTGCCGAGTGGCACCCGGACGTGGTCGTACCGGATGTGGTTATGCAGCGCCGGATACTCCGCGATCTGCAGGCCCGGCGTTTCTCGCGGCACCACGAACATTCCGTTGGTGCACATCACGAAGATGATGTCGGCGTGCGCACCCGCGCTCGTGAACCACTTCTCGCCAGTGATGACCCACTCGTCGCCGTCTCGGTCCGCCCTGGTCTTGAACAGGTTCGGATCCGACCCGCCTTGCGGCTCCGTCATCGAATAGGCCGAGAAGATCTCCTGGTTCATGAGCGGATACAGCCACTTCTGCTTCTGCTCCGGCGTGCCGTAGGCGGCCAGCATCTCCATGTTGCCGGTGTCCGGGGCCGCCGTGCCGAACACGACGGGCGCGGACCGGTACCGTCCCAGGACCTCGTTCAGCAGCGCGAGCTTGAGCTGCCCGAAGCCGGGCCCGCCCAGGTCCTTGTCAAGGAACAGCGCCCAGAGGCCCCGGTCCTTCACCTGCTGCTTCAGCGGGTCGGCGAGGGCCTTGGCCTTCGGGTTGCGCGAATACGCGGCGCCGGGAAAGACGAGCTCAAGAGGCTCGATCTCGTTCTTGCAGAAGTCGGCGACCCAGTCCAGCTGCTCCTGGAATTCCGGCTCGGTCGAAAAATCCCACGCCACGGCGGCCTCCAAATCGTAGAACCCGATTCTAAAAGGCTGCCTGGCCGCCAAGCCAGGCTTAACCGGGGCCTACCGCCAGCCGTGCCACCTGCTGTGGCCGCTGACCTCCGCCTTCAGGCGCGCCACATATTCATCGGCCGTCAGCGCGGGCGCGCCGGAATCGGCCTCGTTCCCGGATCGGTTCTCATCCGCACCATGCGTCAGCCGGAGCTCGTCGCGGAGCGACTTCACCCAGAAATACACCGTGAAGATCGCGAATAGCGGCCACTCGAACGTGTAAGCCCAGCTCAACTCGTTGCCAGACAGCGCCCTGTGCAGTTGCCAGTCGCCGAGCCAGAGCATCCCGGCGATCGTGAGGGTCGCAAAGACGTGCCAGGCCAGCCAGCGCGGCCGCAGCAGTACCCGCCAGTGCACTGTCACCCCCAGGGCAGCAGCGCGGTCACGGCGACCGCTGCGAACAGCAGGGTGAGGTAGGCGATGGACAGGTGGAACAGCCGCATCGGTGCCGCGGTCTCACCAG
Source organism: uncultured Actinomycetota bacterium (assembly GCA_963730085.1). Lineage (GTDB taxonomy): Bacteria > Actinomycetota > Actinomycetes > Streptosporangiales > Streptosporangiaceae > JAJYUU01. The sequence goes on from CAVSQI010000006.1 coordinate 10,015, forward strand.
CAACTACACGGGAACGGAGCCGATGGGCCTCGATCAGGAACCAGACGCCGAGGCCGCCCGCGCAGGCGCCATAGATCCAGCCGGCATACGGCGCGAGCGCCAGCGTGGCGCCGACCATGATGTAGGAGTAGATCAGGATCTTGCGAGCCACGGTAGCCGCGGTCGCCACGACGGGGAGCATGGGCACGCCGGCCGCGGCGTAGTCGTCCTTGAACTTCATCGCCAGCGCCCAGAAGTGGGGCGGCGTCCAGAAGAAGATGACGGCGAACAGGGCGATCGCGGGCCAGGCCACGGTGCCCGTGACGGCCGCCCAGCCGACGAGCACCGGGAAGCACCCGGCAGCGCCGCCGATCACGATGTTCGACGCGGTCCGGCGCTTCAGGCCCAGCGTGTAGACGAAGACGTAGAACAAGATGGCACTGTCGGCCAGCGCGGCCGATAGCCAGTTGGCGAGCAGGCCGAGTAGCAGCGTCGAGGCGGCTCCGAGCACGATGCCCGATGCCAGTGCCTCCCACGGCTTGACGGCCGCCGGCCCTGGGCCCTTCGCCACCAACGGCCGACGCGACGTCCGGCGCATGATCGCGTCGATATCGCGGTCGATATAGCAGTTCAGGGTGTTGGCGCTGCCGGCCGCGAAGGCGCCGCCGAGCAGTGTGACGCCGATCAATCCCAGGCTGGGCAGCCCGCGCTGGGCGAGGAGCATCGTGGGCAGCGTGGTCACCAGCAGCAGCTCGATGATGCGCGGCTTCGTCAGGAGGAACAACGCTCGTGCCACTACGGTGACCGAGCGGCGCCCACTGCCGACCGCGCCGTCACCAGGCGCGACCGTCGGGACGCTGATAGCCTGCGTCACTCGCTGGCCCCCGTGCCGTCCTCGGGCTCCGCCGGCCGTACTGCGGCGCAGCGGCCGGGCTCGGTGCCTCGGGTGGCTGCGCGCTGGAGCGCGCGTGGTACCCGGAGCGGTAGCCGCCGCCGCCGAGCTCGCGCTGGCCAGGCGGCGCGGGCGACCCGTCGACGTCGGCCCTGGATCGGCCTGCCGGGAACGCGCCGATGCGGCCTGCTGTACAGCGCGTACAGGATCAGCGCTACGACGATGAACAGCAGCATCGGAAACGCGAACGTCCAGTTATACCCGTGTGGAGTGTTGTCCGGGTTAACGGCCGCCAGTACTACTCCATGCACTGCTGCCTCCTGCTACGAGTCATTCGCTAGTCACCTGTGCACAGGCCGGGACGGCCAGTCATGCCGGCGCGGGGTCAGCAGGCGGTCCAGATCCGCTGCCAGCTCGGCCGACTCTTCATTACTAAACCACTGCATCAGTAGCGCGACGCCAGCGGCCACCAGCGGGATCAGCATGCCCATCCAGAGGATGGCGCCACCAAGCTGCTGATCATCCACGACGCTCATCGCGGTGTGTAGTGCGCCGCCCCACGCCGGGTACATCCTGTTGTCGCCGAACACCAGGACCATGCCGAGCACGGTGAACGTTACTACCGTGCCGGTGAGCAGCGTGAAGCGCCGCAACGGCGGCGCCTGCTGCGCAAACGGCCGGGAAGAAATGAGCTGGAGCCAGAACACGACCCCGGCCACCACGTATGTCGCGTACTCGGCCAGCCTGACCAGGGCATTCCCGTGGGCGGGGTCGGCCAGCAGCGGTAGCTGCCACGCGATCCAGACCACGTTCGCCGCAACCACCGCGAAGACGGGCCAGGCCGATAGTCTGCTGACCAGCCCCGGGCTGACCCGAAGCGCCGCCCAGGGTGCGCCGAGCACGAGCAAGCCCGGACCGAAGACGGCGACCGCGAGCTCCTGGCCGGCCCGGGCCGACAGGTAGACGGTCGACCAGTAGCCGAGCGGCGACAGGATGGCTGCCACGATCAGCGCCAGACCAAGCTGGAATACCGCCGCTTCCCGCAGCAGCACTGCTCGGGTGGTCTCCGCCGCCGGGGCGGCCAGCGTCTTGCGGAAGCCAACCAGGTGCGCCGCCGCGAGGAGCACGTAGGCAATCAGCACCGGCCAGCTGGCCGACCAGTGCCGGAAGACTACGTCCACGTGACCCTCATCCCGTCGCCGTTACCTTGTTGTTTGCGCGCCGCCGCGCCTAGTGGACCAGGTAGAACAAGACCCAGAAGAGGAACGCCACGACCGCGAGGTAGTTCCAGACCAGGGTGAAGGCGCTCAGCGAGGCCTGGAAACGCTGGACCGCGAACGCCTCGGCGTACGTCGGCGGCTGCTCCACGAACGAGATCTCCGGGATCGCGCGGCACCGCACGATGAGGATCTCCAGCCAAACCATGACGCAGAACACGACGGCCGCGAACACGGGCTGGAAACCGACGAATACGCTGGCGAACCCGCTCGAGCCGGGCCAGAAGGGCAGGGCGGCCAGCTGCCAGAGCTGAAGCGAGATCGCCACCAGTCCGAGTACCAAGGCGAGCGTCGCGCCTGCGAGCCAAGGCGCCTTGGTCCCGGCCTTGATTCGCTGCAGGGCCAGTGTCTGGACAGCGGCACTGACCACGATCAGCACCATGACCGTGACGCCGAACGACGACTGCGGATGCGATGTCGCCGTGTACCAGAGGTGGTGGCTGTTGAGCGACTTCAGGTAGAAGAAGGCGAACACGAACGCGCCGAACAGGAACGACATCCCGCCCAGCGCCAGCCTGACGCCGGTCCACGAGCTGTTCAGCGCGGACTCGTGGTAGAAGAGCGCTTCTTCCTCGCCCGGCGACATCGCCGCCGGCGGCTGCGCCGTTGTCTCGGCCATGCCTACGCCTCCGCTTGGACTGTTGATGACTGCGCGATCGCCGCGGTGAGCACCCCTGGCGGCGGATTCAGGTCGGCAACGGGCGGCGCGTCCTTCACGCCGTACTCGTATGGGCCGGAGATGACCACCGGGATCCGCTCGAAGTTGCCGGGCGGTGGCGGAGAGGCAACTTGCCACTCCAGCCCGCGGGACTGCCACGGGTTGCCGGTCTCGCGCTCGCGCACGATCACCGTCGAGTAGACGAAGTTGATCACGAATATCAGGATCGATCCGCCGAGGAAGAATGACGAGATCGAAACCCAGTCGTTGAGCGTCTGGAGGTTACGCGCGTACTCGAACACGCGCCGTGGCTGGCCGGCCATGCCGACCGCGAACAGCGGCAGGAACGTCGAGTTGAACGCCAGGAACATGATCCAGAACTGCCACTTGCCGAGCGTCTGGTTCAGCTTGATGCCCGTCATCTTCGGCAGCCAGTAGTAGATGCCCGCCATGAAGGCGAAGATCAGGCCGCCCATGATCGTGTAGTGGAAGTGCGCCATCACGAAGAAGCTGCCGTGCAGGGTGGTGTCGGCGGGCACGTCGGACACGAACACGCCGGTGACGCCGCCGATCAGGAAGTTGAAGAGCATGCCGAGCGCGAACAGCATCGGCACGGTGTAGCGGATCTTTGCTTTCCAGAACGTGCCGAGCGCCACGAGGAAGATGAACCCGGTCGGGATCGAGATCAGCTCCGTCGTCAGCATGAACAGCGGCCGCATGTCGGGGTTGATGCCGCTCATGAACAGGTGGTGCTGCCAGACGAAGAAGCTCAGCAGGGTCACGCCGATCACGCCGGCCGCGGCGATCTTGTAGGCGAACAGCGGCTTGCGGCACATCACCGGGAGGATCTCCAAGACGATTCCGAAACCGGGCAGCGCCAGGATGTACACCTCGGGATGACCGAAGAACCAGAACACGTTCTGGTAAAGGTAACTGCTGCCGCCCAGGCTGTCCTCGAAGAATGCCGTCTGCGCTGTGCGGTCGCTCAGGATCATGTACATGCCGCGACGAGGACGGGGGCCGCGAGCACCATGAGGAACGCGGTCGCCACCATCGCCCACACGAACATCGGCAGCCGACTCCACCGCATGCCGGGCGCGCGATAGCAGATGACCGTCACGATGATGTTGAAGCCCGCCAGGATCATCGACAGGCCCATGAGCCCGAAGGCCATGGCGTACGAGTCAGCGCCGAGCGTGGACTGAATCGACAGCGGCGCGTACCCGGTCCAGCCGAACGGGAAGCCGCCGAGCAGCAGGCCGGACAGCAGGATCAGGAACGCGGCCGGCGTTAGCCAGAACGACAGCGCCTCGACCCGCGGGAACGCGACCCGCTTGGAGCCGATCATGAGCGGGACCAGGTAGTTGCCGAACGGGCCGAGGATGACGGAGGTCATCAGCATCATCATCATCGTGCCGTGCTCGCCGACGATCTCCACGTAGACCTGCGACGTGAAGACGTGCTGCGTCGGCGAGAGCAGCTCGGTCCTGATCGCCATCGCGAACAGGCCAGCCGTGCAGAAGTAGATGATCATGCCGACCAGGTACTGGATGCCGACCACCTTGTGGTCGAGCTCGTACCTGAAGTACTTCGCCAGTCCGCCGCTGTGTCTCGGCCTCCTGGGTGTTCGACCCGTTCACCGGCCGCCCGAGCATCTGCCGGATCACGTCGTTGAACACGCCCAGCCCGGCCAGCCAGCCCACGATCGCCAGCACGTAGCCGAGCACGATCGGCCAGTCGCTCGAGTCGGACAGCGCGAGGTTCGGGTACTGGGCAGTCGCCGGCGCCGGCCAGGAAGTTCCCCAGCACGTGGCCGAGCAGGTAGCCGACCACCGCCCCGACGAGCGCTGTGTGGATGGCAGGTCGCCGCCACCACGGCCGCGGGCTGAGCGCGCCTACAGGCTGGCCGCCACCGGAGCCTTGGGCTCGCTCCGGCTGTGTCTCGATGGCCATCAGGTCACCTCTTCATCGCTGCGTCGGCTTTGGACGTTCGTCACGGCTGCACCGGGTCGTTGGGCGGGTAGTAGTAGCCGTTGGCACCGGCGATGCCAGCCTTCGCCATCGCCTTGTTGATCTGCGGTACGACGGTCGGGTCATACACGCGTCGAGTACGGCGGCAGCTGCAGCGGTGACGGAGGCGAGCTGTGCCTCGCGTCTTGGTCGCCCACGCCTGGAACGCTGACATCGAGACGACTTCGCCGTAGTTCGTCATCGCGCCGTGCCACAACCCGCACAGCTCGTTGCACCGCACGATGAACTGGCCCATGTGCTTGGCGGTCGTGAACGCGATGTTGTTGACACCGGGGTTCGCGTCAGCCTTCACGCCGAGCTGGTAGGCCCAGAAACTGTGGATCACGTCGAGCGAGGTCACGTTGAACTGCACCGGCTGATTGACGGGCATCATGAGCGCCGTCGTCTCGAAGCCACCGAACTGCGGGTACCGGTACGTAAAGCGCCACTGCTGGCCGATCACCTGGATCTGCAGCGGGGTGCCGCTCGGCCGCCAGATCGCGCTCGGGCCCTCGCCTCCGCCAGCACCGGCGAAGCCCGGAGCGGCTAGCTCGTACGTCCCGAAGCCAGCCAGGAAGAGCACGATGACGGCCGTCGCGGTGATCCAGGTGGCCTGGATGCCGGTGTGCCCGTGGATCGGCGGGCCGTCCTCGTCGTCGCCCTCGCGGTGCCGCCAGACGACCAGCGCGTAGCCAGCGAACACCAGCACGAACGCCGTCACCGGTGCGCCCAGGACGGCGAGAACCTGAATGTCCCACTGCTGGCTGTGCGCGGTGTCCGTCATGCTGCCCGGCGGCAGGTGCGGACCCAGCACGATCCAGATCAGGAGGTCCGCCGCGACGGCGATCGGCAGCCAGATCAGGAAGATCCGCAGGCCGTGGTTGGGGCCCTTCGGCCCAGCTGCCTGCGGGGCCTCGGTCGGTGACGCGGCCATCAGGACACCACCTCCATGTTGCCGGTCATGAACCCGAAGGTCTGCATGGGACCGCCGAAGCCGTCAATGAAGCCGCCGCCGCACGGGATCGCGGCACTGCCAGAAGTACGTGCCGGTCTTGCTCGGCGACATGAAGCTGAACGTCATGGTCTGATGCGGCCCCGACGTGCACGGCGACGTGCCGCACAGGTTCGCTGTTAGCCCCGGTGAGCCCATCGGCACGTTGAGGTTGACGGCCGGGATCGAGAACGTGTGCCCGACGTTGCAGCCCGACCAGGAGTTGAGGAACGTGAACGGCTTCCCGTTCTCGTAGGCAACGCCGCCGGTCGTGCCGGTGACCTTGCCCCAGAGACTGGTTGCGGAGCGGCGTGCAGCCGTCATAGCCGTAGATCGTCATGTCGATCTTGCTGCCGGCCGGGACCGAGAACAGCGTGGTGTGCTTCCACTGGTGCGTCGTCGGATCCTGGATGAAGTACGACACCCAGTCCGGGTGGGAGCTGACGGTGTTCTGCGCGTCTTCCTGCATGACCACGTTGACGGTCGCGCCGGTGTTCGGCAGTCACGCCGGATCCGAAGTTCACAGTGTCCGGAGTGGACAGGAGGTAATGCACCACTAGGAAGGCCACGCCCGCTGCGACGGCTAGGAACGCCACCAGCAGGGTAACGATACGGGCCGGCAATGACACCGGCCATCACCTCGCTTCTTCGCCGTCGGCACGACTGCCGAGTTCCTGGGGCATGGCAGAGCGATCGGGCCTACCCTTGCCTCGGATGAACGTGACTGATCTTCGCGGTCACGCACTGGTCAAGGGCAAGGTTGGCAGCGCTGAATGACGAAACTGTCATTGATCCCTGGCTCGATGCCGACCCGTGCGTCGTAGCGATCAACGACGATGGTTATGACGGTCTCTAGTCCGTAATACAACAATTTCATTCTGGTAGAGCGACTTGACCAGGACCGCCCTCATGGAGTAGATCCTGTCCTGTTGACCAGCGCGGTCCTACCCGCGCGCTCGTCACTTGTACGCTTCTGACCTGCACTGCAGGGCTTCCACAAGGCGGCTTCAGGGTCGATGTCGCCGGAACTGCAATCGATTGAGGTGGTACCGGCTCATGACGACCATCCAGGATCCGGCGCGGTCATTGGGGCACCGCATCCTGGTTGTGGACGACGAGCCGCATATCCGCGACATGGTCATCCGTGCGCTCGAGGGCGCCGGCTACGCGATCGACTCGGCCGGTGACGGCGGTGCAGGCCTGGCACTGGCGCTCGCGGGCGATTACCAGCTCGTCATACTCGACCTCGTCATGCCCCACGCCGACGGACGCGACATCATCGGTCGCCTGCGGCACGAGCGGCCGGACGAGCCCGTCATGGTGTTGTCCTGCCTGTCGGACATCACGACCAAGGTCGCCTGCCTGGACATGGGCGCGCAGGACTACCTGACCAAGCCGTTTTCGATTGACGAGCTGCTCGCACGTGTGCGCGTCCAGCTCCGGGGCGAGCACCAGGCTGGCGAGCACCAGTCCGGCGACATGATCAGGGCGGGCCACCTCGTACTGGACCTCGGCCGGATGCAGGCCAATGCGGGCCTCGGCCCGGTGCCCCTGACCCGGCTTGAGGTCATGCTGCTCCGTGAACTCATGGAGCACATGGGCGAGTCCGTGCCCAAGGACTCACTGCTAGCCTCCGTCTGGGGCCTGGACTTCAATCCCGGCTCGAACGTTGTCGACGTATGCGTGCGCAGGCTGCGGTCCAAGCTTGGCTTCGATCTCATCGAGACGGTGCGTGGTGCGGGATATCGACTCGCTTCCTGACCCGGCTGTGGCAGGGCCGCCGACGGCTGGTGTGCAGCGCTGGTCGGCCCACCGGGGGGCGCGCTCGCGCCGGCCGCAGCCAGGAATCGCGTCCGGCCACCCTGATCACGTCCGGTTCTGGTCCGACTGGATCAGGCTTGCCTGGATGGACCTGGCCTGGGTCGCGGCCTGGCTGCTCGGCCTCGCCGCGATCCTGATCTCCAGCCGGTGGGAGACGATCCTCCTGATCACCGCGGCCATGATCGGGTTCATGACCTGGCATGGCCACCGCCGCCAGGCCGCCAGCGCTGAGAACATCCGCGTCAACGCGAAGAACCAGCGACTGCTCACCGCGCAGCAGCAGTTCCTCCAGGACTCATCGCATCAGCTCAGGACCCCGATCACCATCGCGCTTGGGCACTCCGAGCTGCTCGCCAAGCACCTCGTCGATCAGCGGGACAAGCGAGATATCGACATCGTGGTCGGCGAGCTCAACCGGCTGCGGCTGCTGAGCGAGCGGCTGCTGCTGATCGCCTCCTCGGCCGACCCGGACTTTCTCAAGCCCGAGGCGGTCGAGCTAGCCGAGTTCGTGACCGACGTAGCGTGGCGGTGGCGGCCGACGGCGGACCGGCGCTGGCAGTTTGGCCCGCTGGACGACGCGACTGTGCAAGCCGATAGAGAGCGACTGGCGCTCGCGATCGACGCTCTGCTCGAAAACGCAGTCCAGCACACCCGTCAGGGTGACACCATCAGGCTGTCGGTCGTTGAGGCGAGCGAGTCGGACGGGGCCAGGCTGATTGTCGAAGACACCGGCACGGGCATCGGGCCGGCCGAGCTAGCCCATATCTTCGAGCGGTTCGCCAGCGGTCCGAAAGACGGACGGCGTGGCACGGGACTCGGCCTGGCCCTCGTCCGGGCCGTAGCCGAGGGTCATGGCGGCGATGTCGCAGCGTCCAGCACCCTGGGTCGGGGCAGTCGGTTCGAGCTGATCCTGCGGCTCCAGCCCGCCACCGTGACGACCGACACGCCGCACGTCGACCCCTGCCGGAGCAGCCGATGATCACTCAGGAGCGCGACCCGACGCCGCAGGGCGCACCGCGCGGCTGGGTTCGCAGAATAGGCATGCTCGCGAGGCCCGGTCGGCTGAGCCCGACCGGCAAGGTCATCTACTGGAGCGGCGTCGTGGCGGTGATAGTGGTCGCCGCGCTCATCGTGACCGCAGCGGCGGCACCGGCCAGGAAAGTCGCGGCCCCGCCGAGGCCCCCGCTCGCCCGCTCCTTCTCCCTGCCGCAGCTCGGGCACCCGGCGACCACCGTGTCGCTGGCCTCGTATGCGGGCCGACCCGTGATCGTGAACTTCTTCGCGTCGTGGTGCGGGCCGTGCCGGCGCGAGACCCCGTTGCTGGCCAGGTTCTACGCCAGTGAGCACGGCCGGGTCCTCATCCTCGGCGTCGACGCCAATGATCAGACGGCAGCGGCGCTGCGCTTCGTCGCGAAGGCGGCAGTGAGCTACCCGGTGGGATTCGACGGCTTCCCGTCGCGGGTTACCACGTCCTACGGCGTCTACGCGTTGCCGCAGACGTTCTTCCTCAACGCCAGCCATCACGTCGTTGCTAAGGTCATGGGCCCGGTGACGCAGCGGCAGCTCGCCAAGGACGTCGCGCTCATGAACAAGGAACGAGGCTGATCGACAGGTGTCGTCGCTCATCCGCCAGCAGCCACCACGTGTTCGGGCCACGGGCTGGCCGGTGCGCCGCACCCCGCGCTCGCTTTTGCTTGTCTTGGCCGGGCTGCTGATCATCGCCGTCGCGGTCGCGCTTGTGCACAAGCCGTCGCAGGCAGAGCGAGCGAGCGACATGAACGGTGTCTTGCAGCAGCTCTCGGCAGACATCGAGTCGTGCGCTGGCGGCGTGAGCGAATCGCTGACCGCGATGCGACAGGTCCAGGCGGAGCATCCGCGCAGCAGCACCGACCTCCACGACGCGATCAGCCTGGCGGAGCAAGGTGCGGCCAACTGCTCCCCGGCCAATAACGAGTTGATCGACGATCTCGAGAACTACCAGGTACCCGAGTCGCTCTCCAGCTTCGGGCTCCCAGCAGCAGTTACGAACCTGGTGGCCTGGGCCGCGCCCAACGCCGAAAGGGTCCAGCTGGATATCGCAAACGTTCTGTCCGCGAAAACGGCGCAAGCCACGGATGCGGCGCGGGTGGCGCTGAACCACGACCTGACCGCGCTCGACGCGCAGCGGACCAAGGTCGACGCCCCCATCACCAAGGCCATTCACGCACTGGCCATGAAGGCATCGCCGCCTAGGCTGCCGGGCTGACCGAAGGCTGACGCACATGCCCGGCATGAACTCAGGCCTCAGCGACACGAACGCGGTTCTCGTGGCGGCGTTCAAGGCTGCGCTCCTCCACCAGGGCCTCATCGTGCTCGCCCTGCTGCTCGTGCTCGGGCTGGCCTGGGCCGGAGTACGCGAGTGGGTGCCAGCCGCGCGAGCCAGCGGGCCCGTATGGTCGGCGGCTGGACTCGGGCTGATCGGCGGGCCCACCGAGCCCCGCTGGCGGCGCGTGCTGCGGATCGGCTTCGGCATCCTGTGGATCTTTGACGGCATCCTGCAGGCGCAGGCCGCCATGCCCGCGGGCTTGCCGGCGCAGGTGATCGAGCCCGCCGCGGCCAGCTCACCGGCCTGGGTCCAGCACGTCGTCAACTGGGCTGGCACTTCCTGGTCGTTCCACCCGATCCAGGCCGGTGCGGCCGCAGTGTGGATCCAGATCGGGATCGGCGCCTGGCTCATCGTCGCGTCGGCCGGCTGGACGTCCACGCTGGCGGGGCTCGTGAGCGCGGGCTGGGGGCTCATCGTCTGGGCGTTCGGCGAGGCGTTCGGCGGGATCTTCGCTCCCGGTTTGACGTTCCTGTTCGGTGCGCCCGGCGCGGTGCTGTTCTACAGCGCGGCGGGCCTGCTGATCGCGATCCCGGCGCGACACTGGAAGTCGCGGCATCTGGGCCAGCAAATCCTGGCCGGCCTCGGCGTGCTGCTCGCCGTCATGGCTGTGCTCCAGGCCTGGCCCGGCCGCGGCTTTTGGCAAGGCCGGGTACACGGACACTTGGGCTCCCTGGCGAGCATGGTCAACTCCATGTCGGGTACGCCGCAGCCGCACGCGCTGTCGGCCCTCGTCGCCGACTTTTCATCGTTCGACGCCGGCCACGGATTCGCCGTCAACCTCGTCGCCGTGATCACGCTCGTAGCGGTCGCCGCTGCGTTCATCAGCGGGCGTCGCGTGCTGATCAGGCCGGCGCTCGTCGCGTTGCTCATCTTCTGCCTCGCCGACTGGGTGCTGATCGAGGATTTCGGGTTCCTGGGTGGGCTCGGCACGGACCCCAACAGCATGATTCCGGTGGCCCTCCTGGCCGTCGGCGGCTACCTGGCGCTGGCCTCGGCACCGCAGGAGGCGGAGGCCACCGTCGTGGAAGCGCCGGCCGAGCCAACGACTGCTCCTGCGCCGCGGCGCGCCGGGCTCGTCTCGCTGCTGGGGGTGCGCGCGCTGCTCGCGCTGTGGGCGGCCGCCGTTGTCGTCGTCGGCGCGGGACCGATGGCTTTCGCCGGGGCGAATAGGAGCGCGTCGCCTATCATCGCGCAGGCCATCGACGGCAATGCGGCACCGCTCGACTTCGCGGCCCCCGCCTTCACGCTCACCGACCAGAACGGGAACACGGTAAGCCTGGGGAGCATGCGCGGAAAGGTCGTGCTGCTCACCTTCCTCGACCCGGTCTGCACGTCGGACTGTCCCCTGATCGCGCAGGAATTCAAGGCCGCCGACCAGCTGCTCGGAGCAGATTCGGGGCACGTCGAGCTCGTCGCGGTCGTCGCCAACCCCGTCTACCGCTCCGTCGCTTACACGCGGGCATTCGACGCACAGGAGGGCCTCAGCCGACTGCCGAACTGGCTGTACCTCACCGGCTCGTCCGCCCAGCTCCAGCAGACCTGGCGGAGCTACGGCGTCTCCGCCCAGATCGAGGCCGCGGGCGGCATGATCGCGCACAACGACGTGACCTACGTGATCGACAAGAATGGGCACACAAGAGCAGAGCTGGACTTCGATCCAGGCCCGGGCACAGAGAGCACGCAGTCGTCCTTCGCGGGTGAGCTAGCCGCGGAGGCGCAGCAGACCATGGCGCAGGCGTGAACGTGGACGGACGCCGCGTCCGATGGCAGACCGCGGCGATTGCGCTGGCAGCCGGAGCACTGCTGATAGCTGGGTGCGGCACGAAGCCCGCGCCGAGCAGCCCAGCGGCGCTCACGCCGGTGCCTGCCGTCGGCGGCGCCACGCTCGCAACGTCGGCCTCAAGCATCAACGGGACGGGCTGGGCGGTCGTCAGCATGGGCGGGTCAGCCGACCCGCTCGATAACTTCTGGGAGCTGTTCGTCCGGCCGGCGGACACCGCCTCCTGGAAGCTGGCCACGCCTGCGGGTGTGGCAAGCAACGGCGGCCTCGTCATGGCTGTGACCAGCGCCACGTCGCTGGTCACGGGCTTCCTGCCAAGCCAGAAGCTCACCTTCTCGCCGCTGGCGGTGACCACGGACGGCGGGGCGAACTGGTCGCAGAGCGCGCTGCTCGATCCCGGTTTCGGTGACCTTCCGGATGCGCTCGGTGCCGGTGCCCGCGGCCAGCTGCTGGCGCTGACCGACGTCGGCGGTGTCGAGGCCAGCACGAGCGCCGACGGATCGTGGCGAACGCTAACGACGCAGCGGGCGCTGGCTGAGTCGCCAGCGGCACGTGCGTGCCGCATACAAGGGCTGACGGCGGCTGCGTGGACGCCGACCGGCTCGCCACTCGTCGCGGCGCGATGCGGTCAGCCCGGCGTGGCCGGAATCTTCGTCTTGTCCGCCGGCGGCTGGCACCGGGCTGCGCCGACGATGCCCGTCAACCTGACGCATGACGTGGTCGATGTCATCGGCTTGGCGACGAATGGCCAGCGGACGACAGTCGTCCTCGCGGTCACGACGGCCGCCGGGACAAGGATCCTTGCCGGGTGGTCAGCGGACGGCGGCGCGTCCTGGCGACTATCCCCCGAGCTGGCGGCGGGGACCGGCACCGGACTGTCGGTGTCGATATGGGCGGACGGCTCAGCCGGCCTCGTCTTGCCGGGCAGCACTGCGGCGGCTGCCGCCAGCGGCGCGACAATCGGCTGGCAGTCGACCGAAATGGCGAAACCTGCCCCTGCTCCCGGAGCGGACCACCACGCTCGCCGCCGGACCCGGCGGTCAGCCGCAGGCGCTCGCGGTCAACGGCATCGCGTTCACCGCGTGGCAGCTCGCGGCTGGCTCGAACCGCTGGATGCTGATACAGACCATTCACGTGCCGGTCCCGGCCGGGTCGTCTGGCTGAGAGGAACACCGTGAGCTATCTAACGCAGCACTGGTCCTTTGACCCGTTCCTCATCATCGCCATCGTGCTCGTCGGCTGGCACGAGGTTGGGCTCGCGCGGCTAGCCCGCCGGTCGCGCCCGGAGCGTACTAGGCAGCGCAGGTTTCGGTCGATCTGGTTCTACTGTGGACTCGCGGTGTTGCTGATAGCCGTCCAGTCCCCCATCGACTACTGGGCCGACGACTACTTCTTTGTGCACATGATCCAGCACCTGCTGCTCATGTTCGCCGCCCCGAGCCTCATCGTGGCCGGGGCGCCGTGGCAGCCGCTGCTCGACGGTCTGCCGGGCCGGTCGGGAAAGGCCGCCACCCGGGAGGTCATGACCGCCGGCTGGACAAACCCACTGCGTGCGGCCGGCGGTTTCCTGCTCCGGCCGTGGGTGAGCGTCGCGATCTTCAACATCGTGATGGTGGTCTGGCATCTGCCTGGTCCGTTTGACGTCGGGGAGAGCAACTCGGCCATCCACATCTGGCTGATGCACGGGAGCTTCTTCGTCGCGGGCGTGCTGTTCTGGCTGCAGTTCATCGCGTCGCCCTCCGTTCCGTATCAAGATGACGACAGTTTCTCAGGCCGTCTCGCTGCTCGGCACCAACTGCGTGATGTGGGTGCTCGCCATGGCCATGGGATTCCTCAGCAGCACGTCTTGGTACGTGGTGTACAACCATGTGCCCGGCGTGACCCTCCCGGCATTTGCCGACCAGCAGATCGGCGCCGGGATCTTGTGGATCTGCGGCGACTTCTGGGCCATTCCCACCATGATCTTCGTGATCCGCAAGCTCATGTCCGAGGATGGCAGCGTCAGCGCCGCGGTCGACCGCATACTCGGCCGCGGCTCGGCCCGCTACAACTGGGCTAACAAGGGCTAGCCGCCACCGCTAATCGCGCACGGTCAACAGCTCGGCCAGAATGTCTGCTTCCCGGCGGAGCCGAGCCGACTGATCGGACCGGCCGAGGCGCTCGTAGTCGCCAGCAGCCGATCGGCGATCGCTGATCTCGGCGGCGACGATCGCGGTGACGTCCTGCTCCGTGAGCTCACGCCTCGGCGCCTCGGCCGCGCCGAGCCCGGCCACCGCACCAGCGACGTGCTCGCTGCCGACCACGCGCGATGTAGGCGCCGAGGGCACCGCCTCGGCGTTAGCGATCGCGCCCAGGGCGGAGCGAAGCGCCGACGCGGCGATCGAGTCACGCGAGCGCAGTGCCTCGATCAGCGCGATCCGCAGTCGGACCTGAATGCTTGTCGTAGGCATGGCACGCACACTCTACGGGCGTAACAACGGCGAAATCTCGCGTCCATACCCTGTCTGGGTGCCCGAGGACTTGATCTCCATTGATGACCCGACGGCGCCGGACGTCACCGCGCTACTCGGCTTGCATCTGGCGCACATGAAGTCGCTGAGCCCGCCGGAGAACGTGTTCGCGCTCGACGTTACCGGCCTGCTCGATCCCGGCATGACGCTCTACAGCTGCCGCCGGGCCGGCGAGCTGCTCGGGATCGGAGCGCTCAAGGACCTCGGCAATCGGCACGGCGAGATCAAGTCCATGCACACCGCGGCGACTGCCCGTCGCGGCGGCATCGGCCGGGCCATGCTGACGCACCTCATCGCCGTGGCGCGGACGCGCGGCTACCGGCTCCTGAGCCTGGAGACCGGCTCCATGGCCGGCTTCCAGGCCGCCCGAGCGATGTACGCGAGCGCGGGGTTCACCGAGTGCCCGGCGTTCGGCGACTACGCGCCGAGCCCGTACAGCACGTTCATGGAGCTGCCGCTGCGGTAACGCCGACGGCTCCGCCGACCTTCGTGCCCTTCTGGAATCCGCCGAACAGCGAGGCGAGCACGATCAGCAGAACGATGAGAGCGATCAGCCAGAGCAAGCAGCCGACGGGCCTGCTGATCCGCCGCGGCCGACCATCCGAAGCATGCCACCTCACGGCCACATCAAGTGCCCCGGCCGTAGCGGATTATGCAAGGAATCTCTGGACGCGAGGAGGGTAGTTGCTGCCTCGACCTGGAGAAGGAGAGCCGTCGTGCGCATCCCGAGTGCTGGCCGGATCATCCGTCCGCTTGTTGTCGTGGCCGCAGCGTTGGCTGCAGTCGCCGTCTTGCTGGTAGTGCTGTCCGCCGTCCGGCTACTGCCACAGCTGCGTAACCCGTTCCACACCACGACGACGGTTCGCAGCCAGCCGCCGTTGCTGAAATCGATCACCTCACTGAGCCGGTATGAGGCGGCCAGCGGCACGTTCCAGGTGGTGGTCGACCTGTCCAAGCACACCTCGTTCCTGCCCTCGTTCATCGCCGGCAGCCAGACGTTGTTCGTGGGCGACGGGACCGTCATCGCGTACGTGAACTTCGCGGGGCTCAAGGGCAGCAACATCAAGGTCACGGCCGGACGCGCCGTGACGATCTCCCTGCCGCCAGCGCAGCTCGAGCCCGCCGTCCTCGATGTCAGCCAGTCGTACGTGTTCGCCGAGCAGGAAGGGGTCGTCAACAGGGTCGCCGACTTCTTCTCCGGCAATCCCAACAGCCAGCAGGCGGTCTACGTCATTGCCGAGCAAAGGATCCAGACGGCAGCGCGCACAAGCGCCCTTCGGACGGACGCGCAGCGCAATACCACCGCGATGCTGGACAGCATGCTCGCATCCCTCGGTTACCCTCATGTCACGGTCAGCTATACCGGCTCCTGATGCGCGTTCGAACGCCACAGGCCGGGACCACCTGGAAAGTCGCAGTCGCTCGCGACTGACAGCTGGCCGGCCAACCGCCTCGTTACCTGGAATTCTCCATGGAGTTGACTCAGCCGCTTGACGGCCTAGAGTGAACGAAGTATGTGGCTTTGCGGTAGGAGGTACCAATGGCGTCGTCGCTCGGGCAGCGCCTGCGCGCGCTGAGAGTCGAGCGCGGACTGAGCCAGGCTGAGCTTGCCGGAGATCTGGTGTCACCGAGCTACGTGTCGCTGATCGAAGCCGACCGCCGGTCGCCCAGAGCGTGAGGTCCTGACTGGCCTGGCCCACCGGCTGGGCTGCTCGGCCCTCTACCTCGAGACCGGTGTGGTCCCCGAGGAGATCAGCGAGCAGCGGCTGCAGCTCAAGTTCGGGGAGATCGCGCTTGCCAACGGCGAGCTCGACGAAGCGCACGACCGGTTCCGAGCTCTGTCGGTCCAGGCCAGCAGCGAGATCAGGCACGGCGCGATCTGGGGCCTAGCCCGGACCGAGGAAGCACTCGGCAACCTGCACGAAGCGATGACGCACCTCGAAGCGCTGCTGGAGCCAGCCAGGGCGGATGAGCCCGGCGCTCC
Source organism: uncultured Actinomycetota bacterium (assembly GCA_963730085.1). Lineage (GTDB taxonomy): Bacteria > Actinomycetota > Actinomycetes > Streptosporangiales > Streptosporangiaceae > JAJYUU01. The sequence continues at coordinate 26,282 of CAVSQI010000006.1, forward strand.
CGGCCTGCTGACTCTCCTCAACGCCCGCTGCCGCGATCTACCGGCTGGCCGGCGACTTCGCCCGCAGCATCGAGGTCGGCGAGGACGCGGTGCGCGAAGTGCGAGAGCTGGGTCTGGACGGCACCGAAGCCGAGATACGTCTCGCATCGTCCCTGGTCGCTTCCTACTACGCGCGGGGCGACATGTTCTCGGCTCAGCACTTGGTGAGCCGCGTGATCGAGCGCGCCGAGAAGCTCGGGTCGCGCGAGGCGCAGGGCGCGGCGTACTGGAACGCCTCGGCCGTCGCCGCGGCGCGCGGCCAGCTGACTGACGCTCTCGAGCTCGCATCACGGACGCTCGCGCTGCTCGCCGAGCACGCTCCTGACGGCAGCCTCGCCGGGATGCGGATCACGTACGCCTGGCTGCTCCTGCGGTGTGACCCGCCCCGGCTTGACGAAGCCGACGCCCTGCTGGCGCGGGCCCATGATCAGCTGTCAGAACTGTCGTTCAGCCCGAAGCTGGCGAGCTGCGAGACCGAGATGGCGCGGTCAGCCTTGCTGCGGGGCGACTTCGACGGAGCTATTCGCATCGCGGCGAAGGCGATCGAGCGGAGCGAAGAGGCCGGGGCGGCGGAAGGCGAGGACGCCAAGCTGGTGACGGGGCTCGCGCTCGTCCTGTCTGGCCGAGCCGAGGAGGGCGCGACGGTTGCGGCGGCGGCGGCCGAGCGGCTGGCCACGATGGGGTCGCAGCTCGAGGCGGCGCGGGCCTGGCGTGAGCTAGCTGAGGCGCTAATCCAGCGCGACCGAGCAGTTGAGGCTGTGGACGCGCTGCGGCGGGCGGCCGACTACGCGGGTGTGCGGGCGTCGACGATCCGCGCAGGCCTCACCGTACCTGTGCACGACTAGCGTCGTCCGCCCCGGCGGCGTCGGCGCCACTAGTCAGGTTCGTGAGCAGGAACTCCAGGCACTGCGCGCGGCAGTCGACGATGTTCTGCGGCCGGGCCCACCAGTGGCCTTCATCGGCGTAGATGGTCAGCTCGTAGCGGCGGCCCATCCGGTCGAGCGCGGCGGCGAGTGCCTCGGCGTGTGCTACCGGTACCCGGCCATCCCTACGGCCGTGGAACAGCAGGACCGGGACGCGAATGTCGGCGGCGCGGTATAGCGGGGACGTCGCGATGAGCTTGGCGCGGTCATCGGCCGGATCGCCGATGCGGGCCGCGTGCTCGGCACCCGCCGGGTTGCCGAGAGACAGCAGGCTGGTGACGTAACTCGGCAGGTCTGTCGGGGCCGAGCCGGAAATGACGCAGGACAGCGGGACCTCAGTCTGGGTGGCGAGCATGAGCGCGGCATATCCGCCGTAGCCGTGGCCGATCGCCGCGATGCGGTCCCGATCGATGACATCGGCCATATCGGCCGACCGTAGCGCGTCGACCAGGTCGTCTTGCATGGCCAGGGCCCACTGCCGGTCACCCGCATCGCGGAATCGCTTCCCGAAGCCGCGCGAGCCGCGGTAGTTGACCTGGACGCAGCACAGCCCCGCCGCGGCCAGGAACTGGGCCCACGGGTCGAACTGCGCGTGGTCGCGGGCCCATGGACCCCCGTGGACCGCGAGCACCGTCGGCCACGGCGGCGGCGTGCTCGGACGCGTCAGGAAGCCGGTCACCAGCAGCCCGTCGCGGGCGCGGTAGCTGAACGGCTCGCGTCGGCTGCATCCGGACCCGGGCCAAGCCGGTGAACCTGGGCATTGGCTTGCTGACTCCGGCCCGGCCAGTAACGGCACCCCGACTGCTCGCGGCGCTCCGGCTCCCAGCCCCGCCCGCGGCACTGACGGCGCCCGGGCCGCGGCCGAAGGTGACAAACGCCGGACCGCCGACCGGGAAGGAGATCTCGGCCAGGCAGACGTCGGCGTTGCTCCCGGTGATCGTGGCCCGAGCGCCGCCGGCCACCTCGGCGAGCCTCGCCAGATCCGCACCGCCGTCGCTGGTGAGCGCGAACTGGCGCTGATCGGAGTCGGTCGTCGTTACCAGGTCGGGTCCGGTCCCATCCGGTGCCATGAGCACGGCCGTAATGTCGAAGCGCTCGCGCTCGTACACGACCTCGGGCGACCAGTCCGGCGCGGACATCCTGACGAGCGCGACGGTATCCCGCCCGCCCGAGCTGAGCGCGAACAGCGTGTGCCCGTCGGCGCTGAACGCCAGCGGACGCGAGGTTTGGCTGTCGGCCACCGGGATCTCGATTATCGGCGACCAGGCTGGCTGATCGAGCCGGGAATGCCACCACGTGCACGTGTCGGAGTCTGTGCACACGACCACAGCCTGCGTCCCCGTCGCTAGCCACCGCGTGGCGTGCAGGGTCGGCGGTTCCCACTCAGAGATGACGGCGCCAGTGAGCGTCACCGCTGCGAGTCGGGAGGCTTCCGCGGGCGACTGCCGGGCCGCGATAAGGACATACGGCTTCCCGCCGCCCTGCTGGCCCACGTACTGCGCTTCACCAGTGAGGTCGGGCATCAGCGGCGCTACCGAGCGCGCCCGCAGGTCGAGCCAGGCAAGCACGCGCTTGTCGCTTCTGGCTTCACTGAGCACAAGGATCAAACCATCGCCGCTCGCGCCCCAGTGGAAGTCGCGCAGCCGCCACGGCCGCAGGTCGGAGGCGAGCTGCATCGGCGATCTGCTCGCGCCTACCCAGACGTCCGCTACGCCATCTTGCCACCGGACGGCGGCGAACCGGTCTCCGGCCGGCGCCAGTCTCGGCCGAAACCAGTCCGGCGTGCCCCGGAAGGACGCCTGTCTGACTTGTGAGACGTGCACACGCAAACCCTGATAGGTGTAGGCCGCCTGGCTGGAGCGACCAGGATCTTTTGCCGCCGCTAGGACGGTATCGGGCAAGTTCGTGGACAGTCAAGGCAAGGCTTGACTGCGCTATTTATGCGCCAAAGGTCATCTGTAGTGCAATGTAGTAGGAGTTTGACCGAGTCTCATGACCGCTGAGCCGAGGCGGGTTAACTGCCTCCGACACCAGATTGGTGGTAGACCACATGAACAGGATCCGCATCGCCATCGCAGCCGCCCTCCTACTCACCGCCGGATTCGCTGGCGGGACGGCGCATGCAAGCCACAGCCAGGCCCCCGCGCCCGCGATCACCGGGGTCGCGAGCCTGACGTGGAATGGGCCGGTGCTCTGCTGCGACTAACCCGCGTGCACATTGTCAGAGCCAGCGCCGGTAGCGCCGACGCGATGCCCGCTGCCAGATCCCCGCAACCTGATCCTGGAGCATCCGTGCGTCGCAGGCTTCGCGTTCATAGAACATGCCGTAGCTGAACGCGTTCTCGCCGGCCAGGTGAGCGGCCACGCCGAGGCTGCGGTCGAGCTGTCGGGCGATGACGGTGTCCTGATGGTCGCCGAGGATCGTCTGGACGTTCTTCATCTGATCGGCGAACCGGCTGGCATCCCTGCCTGCCACGGCGGTTGCCGCCTCGGCCGCGTACCTGGTCCGCTTCGCGGCCTTGCGCGCCTGGTGCAAGGCGACGTCGCGGTCGCCGCCCGGCGGGCAAGCCAGCGCACGGCGCATCCGCCGCCGCGTTGATCGGAAGGAGTGCCTCGACCGCGGCGGCCATGGCGGAACCCGCTGGCTCCTCGCCTGCGGGCGCAAGTGGCGGCTCGGCGATGAGCACATCCAGCCCCGCGAGTAGCGCCGTGTAGCGTGCTGACTCCAGCGCCAACAACACGGCCGCCCTGGCCTCCGCGTCGGCGTCGGCGAAGTGGCTCTCGATTCGGGCTACCACCGGGCCGAGCAACTCCGCCGCGTCCGTCTCCTCCTGCCGAGTGCGCATGCGCCGCGCCAGCACCTCGGCATCGCGCGCCTGGCCCAGCGTGTCGCCCAGCCACTTCAGCTCGGCGGCGATGTGCTCGGTCTGGTCGGGCCGGATCACTGACCGGAACGACCGCAGCGTGCTGCGAAGCCGCCTAGTGGCGATTCGCATCTTGTGTACCGAATCGGGCCGGAACCTGCGCACCAGCGGGTCGAGCGCAGCCATATCTTCGGCCTGCGCCGCGAGATAACTAGTGACCGCCTGGTGCGCCGGTCCGGCCGCCGTCGGGCTGGCTGACTGACGCTCTGCAGGCAGATCGCTGGCGAGCACGCGCTCGAGCTTCGCGGAGCGTGCGGACGGGTGCAGCCCGTGCCGACGCAGCACCGCGTCGACGGCCGCCAGCAGGTCGCTATCGCCGCCGGCGAGCTCTACCTCGACCTCACGCCAGCTATCGCGAGCCGCGCTGCCCTGCCGGCGCTCGGCGACCACCCGGTCGTCCGCGACCTCGGCGAGTACCTGACCGGCCGCATCCAGCAGGTTGACGGTCTGCCGACGGGTCGACACGGTTGCCACCGGCACGAGCTTGGCGTCGCGGCTGCGGGCTCGAACGAGCTCGGCGAGCTCGCGCGGTACCTCATCCGGGGTCGACCCGGCGTCCAGCGGCAGTCGTACCTCCTCGCGGGTTCGGCCGCTCACCGGCAGCTTCAGGTGCCACCCGGCGTCCTCGCCGCCGGTACGCCGCCTGAGCGTGATCCCGGCGCGTAGCAACCGGAGGTCGGACGTGTCGTAGTAGACGGCAACGAGCAGCTCCTCCGGCGGATTGGCGGTGACCGCCACCTGGGGCACAGTGTCCAGCGGCGGCAGCACGGTATCCGGGCCGGCCTCGTACTTGGCTTCGGTCTCATTGACGCTGACTGACATGGGCCACCCGCTTCCCGGATCCGGTCGGCGAAGCCTCATGGTAGTCGCGCGCCGAGGGAAGGCTCATGCTCGTCACCGCGTTAGGGAGGGACATGCAAGTTGAGATCTGGTCAGACGTGGTATGTCCGTGGTGCTACCTGGGCAAAAGGCGCTTCGAGCGGGCGCTGGCGGACTTCGAGCACCGCGACGATGTGCAGGTAATTTACCGATCATTTGAGCTGGACCCCTCCGCTCCGACGGACGCGACGACGCCAACCGTCGAAGTGCTCGCCGACAAGTACGGAATGACGCCCGCGGAGGCCAGCCAGGCCCAGCGCGACATGGAAGAACGAGCGGCGGGCGACGGGCTGACCTTCCGGATGGGGAGCCTGCGCCGCGGTAACACCAGGGACGCGCACCGACTGATTCAGCTGGCCAAGGAGCGCGGGCGACAGGCGGAGCTAGTCGAGCGGCTACACCGGGCCTACTTCACCGACGAGGATTCGGTCTTTGATCACGAGGCGCTGACGCGACTCGCCGTCGAGGCCGGACTCGACCGCGGTGAGGTCGCCGACGTGCTGGCCAGCGACGCCTACGGCGACCACGTGGACACCGACGAAGCGATGGCCCGCGCGATCGGCGCGACCGGCGTGCCGCTTTTCGTCATCGACCGCAAGTACGGGATCTCCGGCGCGCAGCCGGCCGACACGATCACGCAGGTTCTTGACCGGGCCTGGCGCGAGGCGGAGCCGAACGACCAGGGTTGACTGCCGGCGGGCCCGCCCTCGACGTGACGAGCGCGGCTTCGTCTGATTCCCTACTACGCATGACAGTGTCAGTAACCCCCGAGCTGGGCGATCCACCAGCGTGGTACAGCGCCGCCCTCGCCGCACCTGTCGCCGTGGGCGCCGTCATGGTCGACGGCGCGGAGATCAGCTATCGCGCCTGGGGCGACGAGAATCCGAGCGGCCTCGTGCTCGTGCACGGCGGCGCCGCGCACGCGCGCTGGTGGGACCACATCGGACCGCTGCTCAGCCTTGATCGGCGGGTGGTCGCCCTGGATCTGTCCGGCCATGGAGACAGCGGCCGCCGAGAACGGTACAGCCTCGACGGCTGGGCGCAGGAGGTCATGGCCGTCGCGGCCGCCGCGGACATCACCGATCCGCCGATCATCGCGGGCCACAGCATGGGCGGTTTCGTGGCCTTGCGAGCGGCCGGACTGTTCGGCGCGGCACTCGAGGGCATCGCGGTGATCGACTCACCAGTCCGGGACATCACGCCCGAGCAGCAGGCAGCCAGGGAAGAGCGTGCGTTCGGGCCGCTGCGGGTGTATCCGACGCGCGAGGCGGCAATCGCCCGATTCCACCCGATGCCCGATCAGCCCACGCTGCCCTACGTCCTGGAGCACGTGGCGAGCACGTCCATCCGCGCCGTTCCGGGTGGGTGGAGCTGGAAGTTCGACCCGGCAGTCTTCGCGCGCAGCCAGGGGGCACTGACCCTGCTGCGTCAGCTTGACTGCCGTGTCGCGCTGTTCTTTGCCGAACACGGCATCGTGCCGCCTGATACCACGGAGCTTATGTACGACAAGCTCGGCCAGCGTGCCCCCGTCATCGAGATTCCGGCCGCCGGTCATCACGTGATGCTCGATCAGCCAGTCGCCCTCGTCACCGGGATCCGGACGCTGCTGTCCGACTGGGATCACTCGCTGCCCGCCGGACCAGCGTCGCCGGCGCGCGCCTGACCACGCTGGAAAAGTAGTAATAGGCGGCGGCGCAGCCGCGCTTTGTAACCGCCTGGGCAAGAAGCCGCACCGACACGCAAACTTCGGCCACGCGCCGGTTTGGCCGTCACCAAGCGCGATCACATACTGGCCGTGTCAAACGTAAAGACCAGGTCAGCGATGACAGTCGATCCGATCGACGAGTTCTTCGCCGGCCTTACCGAGCCCGGGCATATCGCGACCTTTGAGCGCGAGGCCGCCACCCTGCGATTCGACGTTGCCGACGTATCCGATCCGGCGCAATTCGCCCACGCGGCTTCCGTCGAACACTGGCATGTCACGATCAACGACGGTGACGTCGCCGTGACCCGCCAGCTACTGCCGGCTGACGCCACCGTGCACGTGGCCCGGCCAACTTTCGAGGCGATCGTGACGGGCCGGCTCAACGCCCAGGCGGCTTTGTTGCGCGGCCTCATGACCTGCGAGGGCAGTATGGCCGCGCTGATGATGTTCCAGCGCTGCCTGCCTGGGCCGCCCGGCTCTACCGGCACGGTCGAACCCCTGAGTTCACAAGCAGTGATGGCGCAGCGGAGGCCACAGTGAGCGACGCTCTGGTACAGATCCTCGAGGGCAATACGTTCGTCGTCAGCGACGACAAGGGCGACATCGAGGCCTCGAGTACAGATCCGACCGGACTGTTCTCGTTCGACACCCGGTTCCTGTCCCGGTGGGTGCTGACGGTCAACGGCCAGCGGCTAACCGCGCTGTCCACCGACGACCTCCAGTACTTCCAGGCGCGGTTCTTCCTGGTCCCTGGCAGCGGCACCGTATACGTCGACTCCAAACTGTCGGTGATCCGCGAGCGCGAGGTGGCTGACGGCTTCCGTGAGCAGCTGCGGGTCCTCAATCACGAGAACGACCCGGTCGAGCTCAAGGTCCGCGTCGAGGCGGCGAGCGACTTTGCCGACCTGTTCGAGGTCAAGGACGCCCTGAAAAAGAAGGGACAATACCGGAACGAAGTCACCGGGGACAGCCTCGTCCTGCGCTATCAGCGCGATACGTACGTCAGGGAGACCTGGATCTCCGGCGGGGACGACGCGATGGTCGACGCTACCGGCCTCACCTTCAACGTGACGGTGCCCGGCCACGGCGAGTGGGCGACCGAGCTCGAAGTCGTCGTCTCCCAGGGCATGCCGGACGGCGTCGCCGAGGCGCCGGTTGGCATCCGGGGCCAGCACCGGGTGCGCCGGGACATGGCGCGCGGCCTGCAGAAGTGGCTCCAGCGTGCGCCGTCGCTCGACTGCGACTGGGAGCCGCTCGAGCACATCTATCAGCGCTGCATGACCGACCTGGCGGCGCTCCGGTTCTCGACGCTCACGATGCCCGGACGTGCCCTGCCCGCCGCCGGCCTGCCCTGGTTTATGACGATCTTCGGCCGCGACAGCATCTTCACTAGCCTCCAGGCGCTGCCGTTCACCAGCGAACTCGCCGAGACCACGCTGCGCGCCTTGGCAGAGCGCCAGGGGACGCGCACCGACGACTTCCGCGACGAGGATCCGGGCCGGATCCTGCACGAGATGCGGTATGGCGAGATGACGGCCTTCGAGGAGCGGCCGCACTCCCCGTACTACGGCAACGCGGACGCCACGATGCTGTACGTCGTCCTGCTCGATGAGTACGAGCGCTGGACGGGCGACACCAAGCTGGTCCGCGATCTCGAGCGCGCGGCCAGGGCGGCCTTGGCCTGGATCGACGAGTACGCCGACCTTCAGGGCAACGGATACGTGTCCTACCAGCGGCGGAACGCCAAGACCGGCCTGGAGAACCAGTGCTGGAAGGACTCGTGGGACTCGATCTCGTATCGCAACGGTGACTTGCCCGGCTTCCCGCGCGCCACGTGTGAGCTGCAGGGCTACGCCTATGACGCCAAGATGCGAGCGGCCCGGCTGGCCCGGCACGTGTGGAAGGACCCGGCATTCGGCGACCAGCTCGAGAAGGAAGCGGCGGACCTCAAGCGCCGGTTCAACCGCGACTTCTGGGTCAAAGACGGAGAGTACTTCGCCGTCGCGCTCGACTCCGACGGGCGCCAGGTCGACTCGCTCACCTCGAACATGGGCCACTTGCTGTGGAGTGGCATCGTCGACACGTCCAAGGCGAGGGCGGTAGCCCGGCACCTGATGAGCCCGGCCATGTTCTCTGGCTGGGGTGTGCGCACGCTGGCCGAAGGCGAGGCCCGTTACAACCCCATCGGCTACCACGTGGGCACGGTGTGGCCGTTCGACAACTCCTTCATCGCGTGGGGCCTGCGCCGCTACGGCTTCAAGGCCGAGGCCGCGGCCATCGTCGCGGGGATACTCGAGGCGGCCGAGGTGTTCAACGGGCGGCTGCCAGAGGCGTTCGGCGGGTACGCCCGTACTTCGACCCGGTACCCGGTGCAGTACCCGACGGCGTGCAGCCCGCAGGCGTGGTCGACCGGGGCGCCGCTACTCCTGCTGCGCGCCGGGCTCGGCCTCGAGCCCAACGGCGACAACCTCATCGTCGACCCGGCGCTGCCGAAGCGGATCGGCAATCTCGAACTGCTCGACCTGCCAGGCCGGTGGAAGCGCATCGACGCGTTCGGCCGGGGACGGATCGACACCGACCGGATCGTGCGCCGCTAGCGAGGGGCGCGGCTAGCCTGGGCCGGCCGCGCCCGACCGACAGTCAGACGCCGGCGTACTGCGGCGTGCGGAACGTCAGGTGCCCGTCGCTGACGTCGACTCTGACCTCCTGGCCGGGAGTCACCTGACCATCGAGCAGCATGCGCGAGAGCTGGTTGTCAACTTCCCGCTGGATTGTCCGGCGCATGGGCCGGGCGCCGAACTCGGGCTGGAAGCCGTGCTCTGCGATCCAGTCCACCGCGGCCGGCGTGAAGTGCACGGTGACGTTCTGCGCGTGGAGCCGGCGGCGTGTCTCTTCCAGCAGCAGCTCGGTGATCTGCCGAAGTTCGGTCTGATCCAGCTCGCGGAAGATGATGATCTCGTCGATGCGGTTGAGGAACTCGGGCCGGAACGATTCGCGGAGGCGCCGCATGAGCTGTTCCTGCAGCGCGCGCTCCTGGCTGTCCCCAGCGCTAGCCTGGTCGGCGGCGAAGCCGAGGGTCGCGCCGCGGCGCGTGACCAGGTCCGATCCCAGGTTGCTGGTCATGATCAGGATTGTGTTCTTGAAGTCCACGGTCCGGCCTTGCCCGTCGGTGAGCCTGCCGTCGTCGAGGATCTGCAGCAGGATGTTGAACACGTCCGGGTTAGCCTTCTCGATCTCGTCGAGCAGCACGACGGAGTACGGACGCCGCCGGACGGCCTCAGTGAGCTGGCCTGCCTCCTCGTATCCCACGTAGCCGGGTGGCGCACCGACGAGCCGGCTGACGGTGTGTCGCTCGGAGAACTCGCTCATGTCCAGCCGGATCAGCTTGCTTTCGCCGCCGAATAGCGCCTCAGCCAGCGCACGAGCCAGCTCCGTCTTGCCGACTCCGGTCGGCCCCAGGAACAGGAAACTCCCGACCGGGCGCTGCGGGTCGCCAAGGCCCGCCCTGGATCGGCGGACTGCCTCGGCGACCGCGGCCACCGCCTCGTCCTGGCCGATGACGCGCTCATGCAGATGACCCTCGAGCGCGAGGAGCCGGGTCCGCTCCTCCTCGGTGAGCTGCTGCACCGGCACGCCGGTAGCGCGCGAAACGACCTGGGCGATGTCCTCGACGGTGACCTGCGGCACTACCTTCTCGTCCCGGCTGAGCTGATCGATCTGCGCGCGGACGCTGTCCATCTCGTCCCGGAGTCTGGACGCCTGCTCGTACTGCTCGCTCGCCACCGCCTGGTCCTTGTCGCGGTGCAGTTCCTCGATCCGCCTCTCGAGGTCCCGCAGCTCGCTGCGCGGCGTCTTCGTCCGCAGCCTGACCCGGGCGCCAGCCTGGTCGATGAGGTCGATGGCCTTGTCAGGCAGGAACCGGTCGGTGATGTATCGGTCCGACAGCTCGACGGCGGCGACGAGCGCTTCGTCGTCGTAGCGGATCTGATGGTGCGCTTCGTACCGGTCACGCAGTCCGCGCAGAATCTCCAGAGCGTCGTCCTCGGTCGGCTCGGCCACCAGGATGGGCTGGAACCGCCGCGCCAGCGCGGCGTCCTGCTCGATGTTCTTCCGGTACTCATCGAGCGTCGTAGCGCCGACGACGTGCAGTTCACCGCGGGCGAGGGCCGGTTTGACCATGTTGGCGGCGTCCATGCCGCCTTCGGCACCAGCACCAGCGCCGACGATCGTGTGGAGTTCGTCGATGAAGACGATCAGCTCATCGCCGTGCTCGCGGATCTCGTCGATGATCCGGCGCAGGCGCTCCTCGAAGTCGCCGCGGTACCTGGTGCCGGCTACGACGCCGGAAAGCTCGAGCTGGACGACGCGCCTCCCAGCCAGCGTCTGCGGGACCTCCTCGTTGACGATGCGCTGCGCGATCCCCTCGACGATGGCTGTCTTGCCGACGCCGGCCTCGCCGATCAGCACGGGATTGTTCTTACCGCGGCGGGACAGCACCTCGATGGTCTGCTCGATCTCGACGTCACGACCGATAACCGGGTCAACCCGCCCTTCTCTCGCCATGGCGGTCAGGTCGCGGCCGAACTCATCGAGCGTCGGGGTTGACGACGGGGCGTTTGAGCCCGGCGGCGCACCGGCGCCCTGACCAGACAGGTAGGCCTGCTGGAGCGCTTCGGGCGTCACCCGGCCCGCCGCGAGCAGGCGGCCGGCATCGGACTCGGGGTTGATCGCGAGCGCGAACAGGATGTGCTCCGGGCCGATGTACGTCGATCCGAGGGAGTTCGAGATTCGGTGGGCGTCGAGCAGCGCCCGCTTCGCACCGGGCGTGAGCTGCGGCGGCTGGCCGCTCGGCGCGGCGCCACTCTGCTGGCTCTCGACCGCGCGGGCAATGCCATCCGGGTCCGCGCCCGCCCTGGCCAGCATCTGCCTGGTGGGCTCGAGCCGGGCCGCGGCCCACAGCAGGTGCTCGGTGTCCAGGTCAGAGCCGCCGCGCTCGGCTACGAGTGTGGCGGCTGCGCCCAGCAGCTCGCGCGCCGGACCGCTCATTAGCCGGGTGATGTCGACGCGCTGGCCAGGCCGCGGCGGCCCCTGGCTTGCGCCATACAGCCGGGCGATGAAGTCGTCGAACGGGCTAGGCCCAGAGCCCTCCGGTGCGTCGAAACCATTGCTCATCGCGTGCCCACCCCCGCCTGGTTGCCCGGTCGGCCGCTGGCCCCCGCCAGCGCGGCGCCGCCCGGAACGATGGCCGAAAACCCGTCAACGGCATTCTGCCCCTACGCCCGGACGGGGCTGTCGGCCAGGTTCCCGGCAACTGGGTAACGTGGTCAGAAACGGACACGGGCAGGGAGACCCACAGGCCGATGACCGAACGCAAGCCCACCGGGATGAGCTTCCGGACGTGGATTGACCAGCAGATTGACGACGCTGCGAACCGCGGCGCCTTCGACAACCTGCCCGGGGCCGGTAAGCCACTGCCGAAGCGCACCGAGGACGAGGATGGGCAAGCGTGGGCGCTCGACTACCTGCGCCGCGAGGGCGTTCCCACCGACGTGCTGCTGCCGCCGCCGCTGAAGCTGCGCAAAGAGGCGGCGGTGCTGGCACAGACAGTCCCGACTCTCCGCTCAGAGGAGGACGTGCGGGCAGCCGTGGCGGAGCTGAACCACCGGATCAGGGAGTGGCGGCGGATCCCGATCGGGCCGCCCATCTTCGTCCCGCTGGTCGACGAGGACGCGATGGTGGCTGCGTGGCGCGCGGGGCAGCCGGAACCTGCGCCACAGCCGGCCGGCAGCGAGGCGCAGCCGACGCCGCCCAGACCGTGGTGGCGTCGACGACGTCAGGCCCGCACGTAGGGTTTACCGTCGGCCGCAGGCGCGCGCACGCGGCCGACCAGGCCGGCCACCGCGACGATCGTGGCCACATACGGCGCCATGCCCAGCAGCGCAGGCGAGATCGGCACCGTGATGGTGCCAAGGAAATTCCCGAGCGCGGTGGTGAAGCCGAACAGCAGCGCCGCCGCCGTCGCGCCCAACGGCGTCCACCGGCCGAAGATCATCGCCGCCAGCGCGATGTACCCGAGGCCAGAGGAGATGTCCTTGCCGAACGTGCCGACCGAGCCGATCGTCAGGTACGCCCCGCCGATACCGGCTAGCAGGCCGCCGAGGACCAGGTTCCGGTACCTGATCGCCAGCACGTTGATTCCCACGGTGTCGGCCGCTGTGGGATGCTCGCCGACAGCCCGGACCCGCAATCCCCATCGGGTACTGAACAGCCCGACCTGGACCAGGATGATCGCCGCGTACGTGATGTACAGGATGATCGTCGAGTCGAAGAAGATCGGCCCGATGATCGGGATGTCACCGAGGCCCGGGATCTTGACGGCACTAAAGGTGTTGCCGGTGTTGTAGGTCTGGGCGTTGGTCACCATCAGGCGGTCGTACAGGAACCCGGTGATGCCGCTGATCAGCAGGTTGAGCACAACGCCCAGGATGATCTGGTCAACGAAGAAATTGATCGCGAAGGCCGCGAGGACCAGGCCGACAAGGCCGCCAGCAAGCGAACTGCCGATCAGGCCGACCCACAGGCCGACGGTGCTGGCGAGGATCGCCGCCACGAATGCACCCATCAGGAGCTGACCCTCGATCGCGATGTTGATGACGCCCGCCCGCTCTCCCATACATCCGGCCAGCGCGCCGAGGATCAGCGGGATTGATCCGGCCAGGGTGGCCTGGAGCAGCGTGACGATGTTCACCGGGATGCCGTGCGTCCAGCTGCCCGTATCGGACCAGATCAGCAGGCTGATGACGAAAGAGAACAGCACCACTGCAATGGCCAGCCGCCGCAGACCAGGCGACGTCATCACCGTGGCGCGCGCGATGCCGATCAAGATGGACAGCACACCGAAGATGTAGACCACCCAGCTGGCTATCCGGATCGTCGGAACGGTGATGCTGGCGCCGCTCAGCGATAGCGCGAAGGCGGCATCCCCTGGGTGGGAGAACAGCCCGAAGATGAGGATGTCGACGAGTCCGAAGGCGATGAACGCGCCAGCGGCGAGCAGCCGGCGGTTCGTAGCAGCCGGAGCGCGGATTTCCGTGGCGAGCGCGGTCACCCGTTCCATCCCTTCGCGGCGCCCCCGAGGCTGGCGCCTTCCGTCCGGCGGAGCCGGTACACGGCCCTGATCAGCGGCGGCGCCGCAACGAACAGCACGATGAGTCCCTCAAGGACATTGGTGATGTCTACCGGCACCGAGGTCACCGCTTGCATGACCGTGCCCCCGGCTTGAAGAGCGCCGAAGAGCAGAGCGGCCAGCACGACACCGACCGGCCGGGCCCGCCCGAGCAGCGCGACGGTGATGCCAGCAAAGCCGTAATTGCCATAGCTCTGGAAGTTGAGGCTATAGAACGTCCCCTGGATCGCGACCGCGCCGCTGAGCCCCGCCAGGCCGCCAGCGAGCAGCATGGCCAGGACCCACGTTTGCGGGACGCTCATGCCAGCAGTCCGCGCGGCGCTCGGGTTGGCACCGACTGTCCGGAACTCGAAACCGACAGTGCTGCGCTCCAGGAGCCACCAGGTTCCGAAAGCTGCGGCGAGCGCGACCAGGAACCCGACGCCCACCTGCGGCGGCGGCCCGCCGACATGCGGCAACTGGGCGCTCGGCTCGATGTTCGGACTGGTCAGGTTCGCCTGACCTGGCAGCTGGAGCGCCGTCGGCGTGCCGAGCACCAGGTTCAGCACCTGGTACATGATGTAGTTGAGCATGATCGTCACGATGACCTCGTGCGCACCGGTGCGCGCCTTGAGCGCACCGACGAGCCAGCCGATGACGGCGCCGCCAGCGAAGCCGCCGATCAGGCACACGACCGCGTGGATGACCAGCGGCAGGTGCACGGCGAAGCCGAGGTAGGTCACGACGATCGCGCCGCCGATCCACTGGCCGGCCGCCCCGATGTTGAACAGGCCAGCCCGGAACGCGAGCGCCACGGCGAGCCCGGTCATGATGAGCGGAGTGGCCTGGGCTGCGGCCTGCGACAGCGGGTAGAAGATCGCTCCTACGGAGCCGCCGTGGAAGGCCGCCGAGATGGTGTTCGGATTGAAGATCGCGCCCTCGAAGAGCGCGGAGTAAGCCGCCGCTATGGAATCCCAGGTGGCCGAGATCGCGGCGCCGGGCGCCGCGAAGAAGCTGCTCCAGGCGTGCAGCACGGTCGAGTCACTGAACGCGATGACAAGCGCACCGAGCACAAGCGCGCTGAAGATCGCCAGGATGGTGACGACGGCCGGGCTGCCTTGGGTGATCGCGTTGATGATGGCGCTGCCGGAGCCGCGAAACCGGTCGCGCACCGGCGGCCCAGACGTCGCGGTCGAGCTGCGGACGTTCGTGTCGACCGGGCCCTGCTCGGGCTCGCCTGGCTGGTTACCGGGGTCGCTCGTCATGCCTGCTCCTGAGCTCCGTCGGCTGATGGCCCGCCGCCTGTCCCGCCGTCGGCTGTGGAGCTGCCGCCGGTACTGCCCGCGCCGTCTGCGCCGTCCGACCCGTCCAGATCGCCGACGTGGGCTCCGGCCATGAGCAGACCCAGCTCGGTCACCGACACGTCCGGCGAGCGGAAGCCGGTGATCTTGCCCTCATACATGACGGCAATCCGGTCGGATAGCGCGTAGATCTCGTCGAGCTCGGAGGACACGATGACCACGGCGATGCCCTGGTCGCGCTCCTCCACGATCCGGCGGTGTACGAACTCGATCGACCCCACGTCAAGGCCGCGCGTCGGCTGGCTGGCCAGCAGCAATCGGACCTGCCGACCGACCTCGCGGGCGAGGATCACCTTCTGCTGGTTGCCGCCGGACAGCGTGCCGACCGGCGTGTCGATCGACGACGTCCGGACGTCGAACTCGGATACCAGATTGCTGGCGTTCGCCCGGACCGCCGACAGGTCCATCGCGATCCCGCGGGCAATGGGCGGTCGGTCGTATGTGTCGAGCACGAGGTTGTCCGCCACCGAGAAGTCGGCCACGATCCCGTCCTCGCGCCTGTCCTCGGGAATGTAGGCAATCCCAGCCCGGAGCCGGTCCCGTGGCGTGGCGTGGCTGATGTCCTTGTCATCCAGGCGGACGGCTCCGATCGCCGGCCGCAGGCCCATGATCGCCTGGCAGAGCTCGGTCTGCCCGTTGCCCTGCACGCCCGCGATGCCGAGGATCTCTCCCGCGCGGACGTCGAGCGAGACGCCGTCGACAGCGTTCCGGCCGCCACTACCATCGGTCGCCACGATCTCGCCGGACACCGTCAGGTCGCTGACCGACAGGACAACGTCTCCGGGCCGGGCCGGCTCCTTATGAACGCGAAGCTCCACGGGCCGGCCGACCATGAGCGCCGCAAGCTCGGCGTCACTGGTCGTCGGCGGCCGCTCACCGACAACTTTCCCCCGCCGGATCACGGTGACGTCGTCGGCGATCGCCTGCATTTCCTTGAGCTTGTGCGAGATAAAGACGATAGAGCGGCCGCCAGCCCGTAGTTCTCGCATGACCCGGAACAGGTCCTCGGTCTCGTGCGGTGTGAGCACGGCTGTCGGCTCGTCCAGGATCAGAATGGTCGCTTCGCGCAGGAGCGCCTTGATAATCTCGACCCGCTGCTGCACGCCGACGGGCAGGTCCTCGACCAGCGCATCCGGGTTGACCTGCAGGCCGTAGCGCTCGGACAGCTCCTGCACCTGCCGCCGGGCCTGCCTGCGGTCGAGCAGGCCGTTGCGCACGGGCTCCACGCCGAGTGCGACATTCTCTGCCACGGTGAACACGGGCACGAGCATGAAGTGCTGGTGCACCATGCCGATCCGGTTCTTAAGTGCATCTCTGGGCGAATGAATCGTCACCGGCTGGCCGTCGACGAGGATCTCGCCCTCATCTGGCTGCACGAGGCCGTACAACACGTTCATCAGGGTGGTCTTGCCGGCGCCGTTCTCGCCGAGCAAGCCCCGGATCTCGCCCGGCGCGACTGTGAGGTCGATGTGATCGTTGGCAACCAGGCTGCCAAAGCGCTTGGTGATGCCGCGCAGCTCAAGTTCCACGACGTTTCCTCTGCTGATGCCGCACGGGTGCGCTAACAGTGGCACCTGAAGATATCGCGAGCCCGGTACCGGCCGACAGTCAGTCGCTGGCGGCCGGACCGAAGCCCGGCTCGCGGCTGGGCCGACCCGGTGATGGCCGGCCCAGCCGCGAGAACTCGGCGATTAGACCGGACTCTTCGTGGCGGGCACGATCTTGCCGCTGATGATGTCGGCCTTGAGCGAGGTGATCTCGGCCTGCAGCGAGGCTGGGACGACGCTGGCGAAGTCGTGGTACGGCGCCAGCGCGACGCCGCCGTTCGCCAGCGTCCCGATGTAAGCGCCGCCCTTGAACGTACCGTTGGCAGCCGATACCACCGACGTCTTCACCGCGGTCTGGATGCCCTTCTCGATGCTGGTGATGAAGTACTTGCAGTACTGCGGGGCGCTCACGCAGCCGTCGGTGTCCACCCACATCATGTTCACCTTCTGGTTGCCAGCCGCGGTGTCGGCGTTCTGGACGGCCTTCGCCGCGCCCAGGCCGACGAGGCCAGCCACCGGGAAGATGATGTCAGCACCTTCGGAGATGAACGTCTGGGTGATGGTCTGGCCCAGCGTCACGTTCGTGAAGCTGTTAGTGAACTCGCCAGACTGCGTCTGCTCGTTCCAGCCCAGCACCTGCACGTTCTTGTGGTGAGCCGTGTTGTACGCCTGGACGCCATCCCAGAACCCGTCCATGTAGATCGTCACGGTCGGGAGCTTCTGCCCGCCGAATGTGGCGACCTTGCCCGTCTTGGTCATACCTGCGGCCAGGTAACCGCCGAGGTAGCCGTCCTGGACGGTGTTGAAGACCAGCGAATCGATGTTGGTCTGCGGGAACTTGGGATAGTCGACGATGGCGAACTTGCTGCTCGGGTTCGCCTTGGCGGCTGTCTGCGTCGCCCCGGCCATCAAGAAGCCGACGGTGACGATGATCCCGCACTTCTGGCCGAGGAACGCGCTGATGTTCGGCGCGTAGTCGGCGGAGCTTGTCGACTGCAGGAACTTGACCGTGATCTTGCTGGGCTCAGCAGCCTGAGCCTCCTGCATGCCCTGCCACGACGAAGCGTTGAACGACTTGTCGTCGATACCTCCTGTGTCCGTCACCATGCAGCCAAGGGTCTTCCCGGCCGTGGTCCCCCCCGTGCTCGAGCTGCTGCTCGATGACGGCGTAGCGGATCCGCATCCGGCCGCCAGCAGCACGCCCGCTGTGGCCGTAGCCACAGCAATAATCGATCTTTTCAACAGCGACCTCCTCGACAAGGGCAGCCCGATGCTGCCGCAGCGGCCGCCGGCTCCACTCACACCCCAGCCGGCCCGGGGACTAACGTGACTCCCCCCAACGGGATTGCCCGAAGGCTAGCCCTGCCAGCACAGACGCGAAAGGCGGACCGCGATCTTCTAGTGATGCTGATGCCAAATTGAGACGATTGGCAGCGTGCGCTCAGGATCTTCCCATACCCAGGCGTCCGCCATCCGATGCCGTAGCTGGGGGTCCAGAACTTTAGGCGGGATGAAATGGACATTGATTGGCCGGCGCTCCGGGCCGCCGCCACTGTGGTGGCGGCTCGCGCATATGCGCCGTATTCCGGGCTTGCCGTCGGTGCGGCCGCGGTGGACGCGGACGGGACGATGGTCACCGGGTGCAACGTGGAGAACGCGTCGTACGGGCTGACCTTGTGCGCCGAGTGCGGTCTCGTCAGCGCGCAGCGCGCGGCCGGAGCTGGCCCGCTCGTGGCCGTCAGCGTGGTGGCTGGTGACGGCGCGCCGCTGGAGCCGTGCGGCCGCTGCCGGCAGCTCCTGCTAGAAGCCGGGGGCCCTGACCTGCTGCTCGACACCGACGGCGGACCGCAGCGCCTCGGCGACTTGCTGCCTGGCGCGTTCACCGCCAGCGACTTGCGGACCCGGCGGAGCCCGACGAGCGGGACCGACAGCGATGCCTGACGCCGTCGACCTGATCCGGGCCAAGCGCGACGGCGGCACCTTGTCCTCCGCCGATATCGGCTGGCTCATCGACGCGTACACGGCCGGCGCCGTCGCCGACGAGCAGATGTCGGCGCTGCTGATGGCGATCTTCTTCCGCGGCCTCGAGCCCGCCGAACTGCGCGCCTGGACGCAGGCAATGATCAGTTCCGGCGAGCGGCTGGATCTCAGCGGGCTGGCGGCCCCTACTGTCGACAAGCACTCGACAGGTGGCGTCGGCGACAAGGTGTCCCTGATCCTGGCACCGCTGGTAGCGAGCTGCGGTGCCGCCGTGCCGCAGCTGTCCGGGCGCGGGCTCGGCCACACCGGCGGCACGCTCGACAAGCTGGAGTCGATCCCCGGGTGGCGCGCGTCCCTCTCTAATGCGGACATAGTCCGCGTGCTCGCGGATGTCGGCTGCGTCATCTGCGCCGCCGGTGCCGGGCTGGCGCCCGCAGACCGCCGTCTGTACGCGCTCCGGGACGTCACCGGCACCGTCGAATCGATTCCGCTGATCGCAAGCTCAATCATGTCGAAGAAGATCGCTGAGGGAACGGGGTCACTCGTCCTGGACGTCAAGGTTGGCACGGGCGCGTTCATGCCGGACGTGGCCTCGGCCCGGGAGCTCGCCGAGACGATGGTGGAGCTCGGTAACGCCCACGGAGTCCGCACGAGCGCGCTACTGACGCGGATGGACACCCCGCTCGGCCGCGCCGTCGGGAACGCGGTCGAGGTAGCCGAGTCCGTCGCGACGCTGCGCGGCGACGGGCCAGCCGATCTGGTGGAGGTGACCCTCGCCCTGGCGACCGAGATGCTCGCGCTGGCCGGCCTCGACGCCGACCCGGCCGCCGCCCTCGCCGACGGGCGCGCCCTCCAGCGCTATCGGGCGATGATCGCGGCCCAGGGCGGCGACCCGGCGGCGGAACTGCCAGCGGCGGAGCACACCGAGTTCGTGCACGCGCAGGAGAGTGGCTGGCTCCGCGTCCTGGATGCCCGGGCGGTGGGCGTCGCTGCGTGGCGCCTCGGCGCCGGGCGGGCTCGCAAGGAGGACCCGGTATCGGCCGCCGCCGGGATCATCTGCCTGGTGAAGCCCGGCGACAAGGTCGACGCAGGCGAGCCTGTGCTGGAGTTGCGCAGCGACGATCCCGCCCGGTTTGGCCGTGCCCTCGAAGTGCTCGCCGGCGCCGTGCAGATCGGGCCTGCACCCCCCGCGCCGGCGCCGCTCGTCATCGACAGGATTGGCTAAGGCCATGGCCATTGCTCTCACCGATATCCGCCGTGCTCCCAAGGTGCTGCTGCACGATCACCTCGATGGCGGTCTGCGACCGCAGACCGTCATCGACCTCGCCGCGGCGCAGGGCTATCGCGGCTTGCCTGCTACGGACGCTGACGGCCTCGTCGGCTGGCTGACCGGCGCCGCGCCGCGGGGCCGGCTTGAGCTGTACCTCGACGCTTTCCAGCACACGGTCGCCGTCATGCAGACGCGGGACGCGTTGCTGCGCGTGGCGGCCGAATGTGCAGCCGACCTGGCCGACGACGGCGTCGTCTACGCGGAGGTCCGCTTTGCCCCCGAGCTCCACCTCGACGGCGGGCTGAGCCTCGAGGAGGTCGTCGAGGCGGTACTCGAGGGCTTCCGCGTCGGCAGCGCAGGGCGGGGCGTCACTGTCTATGCGCTCCTGACCGCCATGCGCACCGCCGCTAGGTCGTCGGAGATCGCCGAACTGGCCGTCAAGTATCGCGACAACGGCGTGGTCGGCTTCGACATCGCCGGCGCCGAGGCCGGGAACCGGCCCAGCCGTCACCTCGATGCCTTTGAGTACGTGCAGCGCGAGAACTTCCACATCACGATCCATGCGGGCGAGGCCTACGGCCTCCCGTCAATCTGGGAGGCCGTCCAGTGGTGCGGCGCCGAACGCCTAGGGCATGGCGTCCGGATCATCGACGACATCACGTTCGACGCCGCTGGCGGCCCCGTGCTCGGCCGCCTGGCCAGCTACGTCAGGGACCGGCGGATCCCGCTCGAGATGTGCCCGACCTCCAACGTGCAGACCGGCGCGGCGAGGTCGATTCACGAGCACCCGATCGGACTGCTGCGTGACCTGTCCTTCCGCGTGACGGTGAACACCGACAACCGGCTCATGAGCGGCGTGACCCTCTCGTCGGAGCTGGCCGCGCTGGCGGAGGCGTTCGGGTACGGGTGGGAGGACCTGCAGTGGCTGACCATCAACGCGATGAAGAGCGCGTTCGCGCCGTTCGACGAGCGGCTGGCGATCATCAACCAGGTGATCAAGCCGGGATTCGCTGGCCTGCGGTAACGTCGTGAACGTGGGGATTCAGTCACTCGAACGCGACAAGCCGCTCCGCTGGCAGTTCGACGTAGCCGACGTCGCTACCTCGGATGCTGGCTTGCGCCAGGTGCTGCACGGTCTGCCTGGCATTGACCAGGTCGGCGTCGGCGAGCGCGTCGCAGCGCTCGCGACCAGGTCCATCAAGAAGGATGCGAAGCTGACCGCCCTCGACCTGGCCATCAGGATGATCGACCTGACGACGCTGGAAGGCGCCGACACACCTGGCAAGGTCCGGGCCATGTGCGCCAAGGCCATCCATCCGGACGACACCGCGCCGTCGGTCGCCGCGGTCTGCGTCTATCCGGACCTGATCGCGGTGGCGAAGCCGGCCGTGGCGGGCAGCGGCGTCGCAGTCGCGTCCGTCGCCACCGCGTTTCCGTCCGGGCGCGCGTCGCTCGCGGTCAAGCTGGCCGACGTCCGGGAGGCCGTCAGCGCCGGGGCCGACGAGATCGACATGGTGATCGACCGCGGCGCGTTCCTGGCCGGCCACTACGGGCAGGTGTACGCCGAGATGCAGGCGGTCCGCGAGGCCTGCGGGATGGCGCACCTGAAGGTCATCCTCGAGACGGGCGAGCTGGCCACGCTCGACAACGTCGCGCGCGCCTCCTGGCTGGCGATGATGGCCGGCGCCGACTTCATCAAGACCTCGACCGGCAAAGTGACGCCCGCCGCGACGCCGGCGGTGGCGCTGGTGATGCTGGCTGCCGTGCGGGACTTCGAACAGACCAGTGGCCGGCGGATAGGCGTCAAGGTGGCTGGCGGCATCCGGACCGCCAAGGACGCCATCCGGTACCTGGTCCTGGTGAACGAGGTCGCCGGACCGGCCTGGCTGACCCCTGACCTCTTCCGGATCGGCGCGTCGACCCTGCTCAACGACCTGCTGATGCAGCGGTGGAAGCAGCGGACGGGTCAGTACGCGGGTCCCGACTACTTCACGATCGACTAGCTTCCCCACAGGTCTGCGCCTGGGTCTTGACGGCGTTGGCGCGGCAATGTGCGGTTCAGCCTGGTGTCGGTCTGGCCGCCACAGGCAGACCCACACGCACCGCTGTTTGCGGGCAGAGAAAACGTGGGGTGGATCAGACAGGGCGCCGAGGATCGGGCTGCCCGAGCCGAGGACTCCGAGGATCCTGCGGTCGATATGGGCGAGAACGACCTGCACGTGCCGACGGCTGGGGTATGCCCGGTGTGCAATCACCGGATCGCGGCCGGACAGCCCGTACGCCTGCGGGTTGATGGTCTGTACCAGCACGACACGTGCCGGGCTAGCTGACGCGCGGCACTCCCGGGCCGAAGGAGACCCGGCCGAGTACAGCTCACCACAGCTGATGGCGGATCTGGCCGGCGACCATCGTGAGCTCGACGCGGCAGTCCTTGATCTGGAGGGCAGGCACCTCGAAGAGGTTGTCGGACAGTGCGATCAGGTCGGCGGCTTTGCCGGGGGTGAGGCTGCCGCGGTCGTGTTCGCAGAAGTTGGCGTAGGCGCCACCGGTTGTGTACGCGCTGATCGCGGTGGGCAGGTCCACAGCCTGCTCCGGGACGAAGGGCTCGCCGCCCGCGAGGTCTCGCCGGGTTACCGCGGTGTAGATCTCGGTGAGCGGGTCCATCTCGACGACGTTCCAGTCGCTCGAGAAGGCCAGCCTCGCTCCGGCCTGGTGCAGGCTGCGGACCGGCCAGGCCAGCGGCCACCTAGCGGGCCCGACGGCCGCCCGCCACTCGGCGCCGCCCACGTCAGCGGCGCCGTGACGCGGCTGCATGCAGGCCACTACCCCGAGTTCGGCAAACCGCGCGAGGTCCGCCGCCGCGGCCAGTTCCACATGCACCAGCTGATGGCGGGCATCCCGAGGGCCGTTGACGTGGCGGGCGTGCGCAATAGCGTCCAGGGCCACGTGAACTCCGCGGTCACCGATTGCGTGAATCAGCAGCTGGAGTCGGCGGGCGTCTAGCTCAGCCACTAGCTCGGCGAATGCCTCGGGTCATAGAAAGTGCCACCGCTGGCGGCAGGCTCGTCGGCGTAGGGCTCGAACAGCGCCGCGGTGTGCTGCTCCATCACGTCGTCGATGTAGAGCTTGACCGGTCCGACCCGCAACTGGTCGTCGTCGTATCGGCGCCGGGCATCCGCGAAGTCGTCCAGCGCGTCCAGGCTGGCGCCCGGAGCGAGGAACAGCGCGACGATCAGCCGGCCCGCCAGCGTGCCATCCTCGCGTGCCCGCTGGTACAGCGGAAGGTCATCGAGACCGCTCTGCGGCTCTACCACGGTGGTGATGCCGCAGCGGATCGCCATTTCGAGACTGTGCGCGAGCCGCCGGTACCGTCGCTCGTCGCTGCCCCAGGGCAGCTGGCCGGCCAGCACCTGGTGCCCTTCACCGGCGAGCCCCATGATCGCGAACCCGGACAAGAACCCGGTCGGCTCCCCGCTACCTGGGTCCTTTTCCACGATTCCGAACGGCACGCGGTCCACGCCCGGTCCAATGCCCAGCCGCCGCATCGCAGCCTGATTCACCCATACGCCGTGACCGGTGTAGTCGAACAGGAACACCGGTCGTCCCCCGGTCACCCCATCCAGGTCCGCTGGGACCGGCTGCAGCGCCGGATAGTCCAGCCCTTCGCCTTCCACCCACTCCGCGTCAGGGTGCTCGGCCAGCCAAGCTGCGATCCGAGATCGTACCTCCCCCAGCGACGCCGCCCCGGCCAGCTGCACGCAGTCGGCATCGGAGCCGAGCCGCACGTGGTTGTGGCTGTCGATGAACCCCGGCAGGACTAGGCGGCCATCGAGGTCGACTACCTCGGTTGCCGGACCGGCCTGATCCCGTACCTCGGCATCGGCGCCCACCCAGGTGATCCGGCCGTCGCGAACGGCCACGGCCTCGGCCCATGGAAGCGATCGATCCAGCGTGTATACCCGCGCGTTGCGGACAACCAGATCTGGTGCCAGCCATCCGGTCACGCCGCTGATGTCCTTTCCCTATTGCTGGTGCGTTGCTCCATCCTGCCAAGGCCAGTCGCGGCACATTGCTGCCCGTCTCCCGCAGGCCTGCCCCTGGGGAGCGGGCGGACGGCACGCCAGCCCGGACGTGCCAGAATGAAGCGCTAAGAGCGACGGGAAGGCGATCGATGGGGTCGGGCAAATCCGGCAAGAAGCAGGCCGGCACGGGCGTGGCGGACGCGGGCGTGGTGGACACGCTCGGAGCAGCCTGGGAGTATGCGCCGGCGCCGGAGTCGCGGGACATCGTCACCATCGCCCCCGAGTACGGCTTGTTCATCGGCGGCGAGTTCCGGCCGGCCGCGTCGGGTGCGACGTTCGCGACGATCAACCCGGCCACCGGGGAGCGACTGGCCGCCGTCGCCGAGGCCGGACCGGCCGACATCGATCAGGCCGTCGCTGCCGCCCGAGCCGCGTACGACAACGTCTGGGGCCCGATGCCGGGCAGCGAGCGGGCCAAGTACCTGTTCCGGATCGCGCGCGTGCTCCAGGAGCGATCACGCGAGTTCGCCGTCCTCGAGAGCATCGACAACGGCAAGCCCATCAAGGAATCGCGCGACGTCGATATCCCGCTTGCGGCCGCGCACTTCTTCTACTACGCGGGCTGGGCCGACAAGCTCGACCACGCGGGGTTCGGGCCAGCGCCGCAACCGCTGGGCGTGGCCGCTCAGGTCATCCCCTGGAATTTCCCGCTCCTGATGGCGGCGTGGAAACTGGCCCCGGCGCTGGCGGCCGGCAACACGTGCGTGCTCAAGCCGGCCGAGACCACGCCGCTGACCGCGCTCCTGCTCGCCGACGTGTGCCAGCAGGTCGGGCTGCCGCCCGGGGTGGTGAGCGTACTGACCGGCGCCGGGGAGACGGGCGCGGCGCTCGTCACGCATCCCGACGTGAACAAGATCGCGTTCACCGGGTCGACCGAGGTCGGCAAGCAGATCGCCGGGTCGGCCGCCGGCACAGGCAAGAAGCTGACGCTGGAACTGGGCGGCAAGGCGGCCAATATCGTCTTCGACGATGCGCCGGTCGAGCAGGCAGTCGAGGGCATCGTGAACGGGATCTTCTTCAACCAGGGCCACGTGTGCTGCGCCGGCTCGCGCCTCCTCGTCCAGGAGTCGGTGGCGGACGCGGTCGTCGACCGGCTCAAGCGGCGCCTCGCGACCCTGCGCCTCGGCGACCCGCTCGACAAGAACACCGACGTCGGCGCCATCAACTCACGCCAGCAGCTCGACAAGATCACCGAGCTGACGGCCGCCGGGGAAGCCGAGGGCGCGGAGCGCTGGTCGCCGCCGTGCCGGCTGCCCGATAAGGGCTTCTGGTTCCCGCCCACCGTGTTTACCGGCGTCAGCCAGTCGCACCGGATTGCGCGCGAGGAAATCTTCGGCCCGGTGCTGTCTGTCCTGACGTTCCGCACCCCGGACGAAGCCGTGGCCAAGGCCAATAACACCCCCTACGGGCTGTCGGCCGGCATCTGGACCGACAAGGGCAGCCGGATCTTGTGGATGGCGCAGCGCATGCGAGCCGGGGTGGTGTGGGCCAATACGTACAACAGATTCGACCCGGCCAGTCCGTTCGGCGGTTACAAGGAATCCGGCTACGGGCGGGAGGGCGGCAGGCACGGCCTGGCCGCGTACCTCGATGTCTGAGACTTCAACGCGGCTCGACGTACGCAAGACCTACAAGCTGTTCGTCGGCGGCGCCTTCCCCCGCTCTGAATCCGGTCGCTCCTACCCGGTGCACGGCAAGAGCGGCGACCTGCTCGCCTACGCCGCCAAGGCGTCGCGCAAGGACATGCGCGACGCAGTCAAGGCCGCCCGCGGCGCGTTCGCGGGCTGGTCGGGCGCGACCGCGTACAACCGTGGGCAGGTGCTCTACCGTGTGGCCGAGATGATGGAAGGCCGCGCCGCCGAGTTCGCCGACGCGGTGGCCAGCGCCGAAGGCCTGCGGGCCGCGCGCGCCGACGCCGTCGTGTCGGCCGCCATCGACCGCTGGGTGTGGTACGCGGGCTGGAGCGACAAGGTCGCCCAGGTGGCCGGCGCGGCCAATCCTGTCGCCGGCCCGTACTTCAACTTCAGCGTCCCCGAGCCGACCGGCGTGGTAGTCACCCTCGCGCCGCCCGACTCCAGCCTGCTAGGTCTCGTGAGCGTATTGGCCCCGGTGATCGTCACCGGAAATACTGCCGTGGTGGTCGCCAGCGAGCAGCGTCCGCTGCCGTCAGTCGTGCTCGCCGAGGTGCTCGCGACCTCCGACGTCCCGGCCGGTGTCGTCAACGTGCTGACCGGTAGCACAGGCGAGCTGGCCCCGGTAGCGGCTGGTCACATGGACGTCAACGCCATCGACCTGACCGGCGCGCCGCGCGCCGACCGGGCAGCGCTGGAACGCGCCGCGGCCGGAAACCTCAAGCGCGTGCTCGCAGATCGCGACGGCGAGCAGTGGACCGACCCGCCGGCGCTCAGCCGGCTCATGGCCACGCTCGAGATCAAGACGGTCTGGCACCCGGCCGGGATCTGATCGCGATGCCGCGCAAGGCATCGGCGAAGACTGCCGCCGGCGGCGTGACGAGGCCGGCGCCAACCTGCCCCGTTCCAGCGATCTTTCCAGCCATGCCGGTGTTGATCTGCGGCAGGATGCCGGTCCGCGCCACCAGCGTCACGTCGATCCCGGCTGGCGTCCCGCGGAACTCCAGCGCCGGCACCTGGAAGAGCGGATGCTCGGCCAGGGTGATCTCGTACATGCGCCGGGTCGTGGCGAGGGCGTCGGCGGCCGAGCCGCCGACGAGCCGGGCGATCGCCGGCGCCGCCGCCATCGCGAAGCCGCCGAGACCGGCTGTCTCGGTGATCGCCGAGTCGCCGATGTCCGGGCTCGCGTCGGCGGGGCCGTAGCTCCCGAGGAACAGGCCCTGCGGCGTCAGCGCGGGCGCGGTGAACCACTCGTCGCCCGTCCCGGCGACCTGGATGCCGAAGTCGGTGCCGTTGCGCGCCATCGCGACGACCATGGTCGAGCCGGGGATGTCGCGCGCGGCGTCGAGCGCGAGCTTGCACGCGGGCATCGCCAGGTTCAGGAAGAAGTGGTCGTTGGCCCCGATGAACGCGGCGGCCCGCGCGACGTCCGCCGAACTCCACCCGGACGTGACCATCGAGGGCAGCAGTTCGCGCAGCAGCATGAGGGTGCCGGACCGGTTCCGGTTGTGCGCTTCGTCCCCCATCTGCACCATCTGCGCGAGGATCGTGGTGACATCCACGGCGCCGTGATCGCGCACCGCGGCGCCGAGCAGCGGGCCGAGTATCGCCGACATCCACGCGAGCCGCTCGAGCACGTCCGGCGAGAACGCGCCGTACCGCAGCACCTTGCCGAGCCCCTCGTTCAGCGAGCAGTACGTCCGCCTGCCGCTCGCGGGATCCTCGAGCACGAACAGCCACATCGACGGCGAGATGACGCCCGCCATCGGCCCGACTGCGCCGCGCGAGTGGCACGGCGCGAGGGTAAGGCCGCCGCTTTCGGCTAGCGCGGCGGCCGCCTCCGGGTTCTTTGCCAGTCCCTCGAACACGGCCGCGCCCATGAGCGCACCCCGCAGCGGCCCGGCCGCCCGGTCCCAGTCGATGGGCGGTCCAGCGTGCAAGAACTCGCCTGGCTGCAGGCCGAGCGCGATGCCCGCGGGCACGACGTCGACGAGCTGCGCCCGCACGCCGAGCATCCGCTGGACGGCACGCTCGTTCGCTTGCGCTCGTCGCTCGTCGCGGAGGACGGGACCGAGGTCCTCGCCCGTCCCCGCCATCGGCGGAGCCCAGTCGACGCGCGTCACACGGGCGGCCTGCAGTTCCGCGGCGTCAGCCAGGAGGCTGAGCCCGGCGCTGATCACATGCGGCTCGCGTCGCAGCAGCTCAGTCATGAGATCAGCTCGCCGGCGAAGCGCGCGGCGGCGGCGTTGGAGCCGAACACGTGCGCCCCGGCCGCCTGGAGCGCGGTCGCTTGCCGATCCAGGCCCTGCGGGTCGGCCCTGGCCCCGATCAGCGAGACGACGACGGCCGCTCCCCCGCGCTGCCGCGCGGCTGCGATGGCGGGAGCCAGCTCGGCTGCCGGGTCTGCATGGGCGCCGTGGCCAAGCACGACATCGAGCAGGAAAACAGCCACGCTCGGATCGTCTGCCTCCGTCGCCAGGCGCTCGAGCCGGAGCGACTGATCGATCATCGGATGGGCGCGGCCGACCGTCAGCTCGTCGTCGCCGAAATCGATCATGGAGTGCGCGGTGACCGATGCGAGCGGTGCCAGCCGCAGCCCCGGCGCGAGGGGAATGTTCGACTGGATCGGGCCGAGCAAGGCGGTCGCGATGACCATGGCCTCGTCGCAGAGCGTCCCGCCCGCGAACAGGCCGCGCAGCAACCCGGGGCGTGGCCGGTCCGGCGCGCCAGGCCACCGCGGCCAGGCCGGGACCGGCACGTCGAGCGCGCGCAGCGCGGTCTCGGCCGCCGCCGTGAGGTCGGGCGCGCCTGACCCGACGAACGCGAATTGCACGGGCGTCGTCAGGCCGGCGGCGAAGTCGCGCAGGCCTGCCGCTACACCAGGGTCCGGCGGCTTCGACACCACGACGATCAACTCGGTGCGTGCGTCGGCGTCCAGCGCGGCGAGCGCGGCCCTGGCTGACCGGCCGCCAACGGCGGCGGACAGGTCCCGGCCGCCGACGCCGAGCGCGGCGCTGACTCCCACGCCGGCGTCGTCCAGCAGGCAGAGCACCTGCTGCGCCCCGGTGCCCGACGCGGCGACGACGCCGATTGGCCCGGCGGCCACCGCGTTGGCGAAGCCGAGCCCGACGCCGCCGACGACGGCCGTGCCGCAGTCCGGGCCCATGACCAGGAGGTCGCGCTCTGCTGCGACGTCCTTCAGGAGTATCTCCTCCTGAACGGGAACGTTGTCGGAAAAGATCATGACGTCGCAGCCGGCGTGGAGTGCGTCCATCGCCTCGGCGAACGCGAAACGGCCGGGCACCGAGATCAATGCGAGGCCAGGGCCGCTTGCCCGCACCGCCGCCGCCGTCGTGCGCGGGGCCTGCTCGGCAGCCGTGCCTGTGTTCAGACGGCCGGGCCGTCAGCGCGACGTCGACCGCTTCCCTCGCTCTGGCCAGCGCCGACTGGTCGGTGGCCCGGATCGCGACGAGCAGGTCGTTGGGCCCCGCGTCGCGCGGCGGCTGGAAGCCCATCGTCGCCGCGAGGCCCAGATTCAGCTCGGTCGCCATGGCGATAAGCGCTGCCTGCACATCGTCGGCTCGCTGCACGTCAGCGCTGATCTGCATCAGCGTCACCGAGTCCGCGTAGGCGCCCGGCCGAGCCTCGAGGTGCTCCGCGCTCACGCCGCCTCGCCCGCCCTTCCGGCGTGCACGGCCAGCGCCGCAGTCGCCAGGCCGGTTGCCAGCGCGGCGCCCGAGGTGTGCCCGATCCGGAGCAGTCTGCCGACTGCCGGGCCCGACGGATTGGCGACCACGGCGGCGACCTCGTCCACGCACTCGCCGCGGGCGGCGTGCCACAGCAGCGCCGCCGACAGCGCGGTCGTCTTGGCCGCAGCCATGGCCGCGACCGCGGCCCGCACGCGAGCAGCGTCGAGTCCGAAGGCCCGCGCGCCCAGGAGGAACCCCGCCAGTACGTCGTCGCCGGCCGGCGTGAGGCCCGGTCCCCGGCCGAGCAGGCAGGCGACCGCGGCGGCCGATCCGGTCACGAGGTCCGCGAGCGGCGCGCCGTCGATGCCGAGCGCGGCTGGACCAGGCAGCGCGCCGCGCAGCGCCGCGAGCACTGCTGCTGCGGTGTGGCCAGGGCAGACCTTCGCCGGCGCCCATTCCCGGACGGCGCGCACCACCACCGGGCCAGCCGGACCGGTCCACGCCAGGCGGCCGTCACCCAGCATGGCGTCACCGCGAGTCCCCGTCGACACGGAGGCAAGCGGCAGCTCGGCGGCGGTCGTCGGCAGCACCAGCGCGCACGGCAGCCGGACGGCGTCGTGAGCGAGCAGTGCGACCACCCCAGGGGTCGACGGGATTCGCAGGTAGAGCGCCCAGGGCGTCGCGCCCAGCCACGTGACGGGCCGCGCGGGCCCGGCCAGCGCGGACCGAAGGCAGCTGCTAGCGGCCGCGTCGAGTCTCACGCTTGGCCATCCTTAGGCAGGAGATGATTACCGTCCCGACCCTGGCAGCGTAACGTCGCGCTATGGACTTCCTGACCATGGCCGACCTAACTACGTGAAGCCACCGCCGTTCCGCTACTCACGCCCGGAATCCGTCACCGACGCGCTGGGCTTGCTCGACGACGAGGCCAAGGTGCTCGCCGGCGGGCAGTCGCTGGTGCCGCTGCTCAACATGCGCCTGGCCGCGCCGGAGCACCTGGTGGACATCAACCGGCTGACAGGACTCAGCTACGTCCACGCCGCTGACGGGGTGGTGCGCGTAGGCGCACTCGCCCGGCACGCCGACGTGCTGGCGAGCGACGCGGCGGCGGCCGCGCAGCCGTTGCTGCGACAGGCGCTGCGCTTCGTCGCGCATCCGGCCATCAGGAACCGGGGCACGACCGTGGGCAGCCTGGTGCACGCCGACCCGGCGGGCGAGATGCCCGCGGTGCTCGCGCTGCTCGGCGGGACCGTGCACGTCGCGAGCGCCGCCGGCGAGCGGTCGATCCCGGCTAGTGACTTCTTCCTCGGGACCCTGGAGTCAGCCGTGCAGCCGGAGGAACTGGCCGTGGAGGCGGAGTTCCCGGCCCTCGCGCCGCGGGCCGCGGGCACCGGGTTCGCGGAGATCAGCAGGCGGCGCGGCGACTACGCGATCTGTGGCGTGGCGGTGCTGGCCTGGCTTGATGCCGACGGCCGCGTCGGCGGCGCCACTGCCGCTTACTTGTCCATGGGGCCAATCCCGGTCGTGCTCGACCTGACCGAGGCCGTCGCCGGTGCTCCAGCCGACACGGCTACGTTCCCAAGTGTTACGGGTCTTGCTCGAGACCGGCTCCAGCCGCAGCCCGACATCCACGCGACGGCGAGCTACCGCCGTCACATCGCTGGCGTGCTGACCGAGCGCGCGCTGCTGGCGGCGCTCGCTGGCGCACGGGAGACGGTCGCCGCATGAGCCCCGACATGGACCGGATCGGGGCGGAACTCCACGAGGTGCGGCTGACGGTGAACGGCGCGGCCAGGACGGCGAACGTGCCGGCTCGCCGCCTGCTGTCTGACTGTCTTCGCCACGACCTCCGCCTGACCGGCACGCACGTGGGCTGTGAGCACGGCGTCTGCGGAGCGTGCACCATCCTGCTCGACGGCGTACCGATGCGGTCCTGTCTGCTGCTCGCCGTCAGCGCCGACGGCGCGGACATCACGACGGTCGAGGGCCTCGCCGGGCCCGACGGGACCTTGTCGCCCGTGCAGCAGGCCTTCCGCGAGTGCCACGGCCTCCAGTGCGGTTTTTGCACGCCTGGCTTCCTGACCACGATCACGGCCGGGCTAGCGGCTACGCCGGATCCCGACGACGAGCAGGCGCGCGACATGATCGGCGGGAACCTTTGCCGGTGCACCGGCTACCAGAACATCCTGGCCGCCGTGCACAGGGCAGCCGAGATTACGCGCGAACGCGCGGCCGGACCCGGAGCTGGCTCATGAGCTCGCTGTTCGGCGCCCGTGTGCAGCGCGTCGAAGACGACCGCCTGATCCGCGGGCATGGGGCTTATCTGGACGACCTCGGCGGCACAGCGCTGGCGGCCGCGTTCGTGCGCAGCCCGCACGCGCACGCGCGCATCACTGACATCGACGTCAGCGCCGCGCTGGACGTGCCAGGCCTCGTCGCGATCTACACATACCGGGACCTGACCGATCGGCTGGCCGAGCCACTCCCGCTGCTGATCCCCCATCCGGCGCTGACCCATGGCCGCACGCCGTACCCGCTGGCGCGCGATGAGGTCAATCACGTCGGCGAGGCGGTTGTCATGGTCGTCGCGGCCGACCGATACGTGGCCGAGGACGCCGCCGACCTGATCGACGTCAGCTACGACCCGCTGCCCGCGGTCGTCGGGATCGAAGCGGCGCGGACGGCCCGGCATCTCGTGCATGACGACGTTCCCGGCAACCTGGCCGCCAACGCGACGCAGGAGCACGGGGACACCGCGGCCGCGATCGCCGGGGCGCCGCACGTGCTCGAGCTCGACCTGGAAATCGAGCGGTCGGCGTCCACGCCGCTGGAGGGCCGCGGCGTGCTGGCGGACTGGGACGAGCAGGCGGCCAGTCTCCGCCTGTGGACGTCGACGCAGACGTCGACGGGTGTCCGGGCCGCCGTCGCGGCCAAGCTAGGACTCGACCTCAGCCAGGTGGACGTCATCACGCCGGACGTCGGCGGCGGCTTCGGCGTCAAGATCGTGCACCCGTGGCCGGAGGAGGTGCTCGTTCCCTGGGCGTCGCGCCTGCTCGGCAGGCCGGTCAAGTTCACCGAGGATAGGCGCGAGCACTTCATCTCCAGCGCGCACGAACGCGGGCAGGTGCATCACGTCACCGTCGGGTACGACGACGACGGTCGGCTGCTCGGCCTGGACGTCCGGTTCTGGCACGACAACGGCGCCTACGTGCCCTACGGGCTCATCGTGCCGATCGTCACGTCGACTCAGTTGCTCGGGCCATACAAGCCGCCGGCCTACCGCGTCGAGTTCGACTCGCTGTACACGAATACCGTGCTCGTAACGCCGTACCGCGGTGCCGGTCGGCCGCACGGCTGCTTCGTCATGGAGCGCACCATGGACGCGATCGCGGCCGAGCGCGGGCTGGACCGCGCCCTCGTCCGCGAGCGCAACTTCATTCAGCCCGAGGAGATGCCCTACGACCAGGGACTGATCTTTCAGGACGGGCGACCGCTGATCTACGACTCCGGCGACTACCCGGCCTTGCTGCGCATGCTCAAGGACCTCGTCGGCTGGGACGCGTTCCCGGCCGAGCAGGCCGCCGCCGTGAAGGCGGGCCGGCGGATCGGCATCGGCCTGGCCTGCTACGTCGAAGGGACCGGCGTCGGCCCGTATGAGGGCGCCCACATCGTGGTCGAGACATCCGGGAAGGTCAAGGTCGCCACCGGCCTGACCACCCAGGGCCAGGGTCACCAGACCGTGCTCGCCCAGCTCGTCGCCGACGAGCTGGGCGTGCCGCTGCGCGACGTCGACGTCGTCACCGGCGACACCCGGCGCTTCGGCTACGCCGTCGGGACGTTCGCGTCGCGGGCGGCCGTGATGAGCGGGTCCGCCGTCACGCTGGCCGCCCGCAAGGCGAAAGACAAGGCCTTGCGTGTCGCCGCCGACGCTCTCGAGGTGGCGGCCGCCGACCTGGAAATCATCGACGGGATGGTGCAAGTCAAGGGCGACCCAGACAGCGGGATCAGCCTCGGCACCGTCGCGGTCCTGTCGAACCCGTTGCGCTACGCGTTCGACGCGGCGGCCGCGGCGGCTACGCAGTTCGCCGGCACCGCGGACCCGGACAAGCCGCCGATAGCCGATGACGACGAGCCGGGCATCGAGGGCCGTGCGTTCTTCTCGCCGGTGCGGTCGACGTTCGCCAGCGGCATGCACGCCGTGATCGTCGAGACGGACCCGCAGACGGCCGAGGTCACGATCCTCCGGTACTGCGTGGTACACGACTGCGGCCCGCTCATCAACCCCAAGATCGTGGAAGGGCAGATCCACGGCGGCGTCGCGCAGGGCGTCGGCGGTGCGCTGTACGAGCGCATGGCCTACGACGAGACCGGCCAGCTCGTCAACGCATCGTTCATGGACTTCCTCATGCCGTACGTCAGCGAGGTGCCGCGCCAGATCGAGATCGATCACCTGGAGACGCCTTCACCGCTGAACCCCCTCGGCATCAAGGGCGCCGGCGAGGCGGGCGTCATCCCCGGCGCCGCCGTGCTGGCGTCCGCCATCGAGGACGCCGAGGGCTTCCCGATCAGATCGATGCCCCTGTCACCGTCGGACCTGTTCGAGCTGCGCGGGTCGGTCTGATGCTGCGCATCGGCATCGACACCGGAGGCACGTTCACGGACGTCGTCGCGCTCGACGAGGCGACCGGCGCGCTGACGGTGACGAAGACGCCGTCAACTCCAGCGAATCCGGCTGTCGGCTTCATGACGGGACTGGTCAAGGTGCTCGATCTGGCCGGGTCTGACGCCGACCAGATCGCGACGGTGAGCCACGGGACCACGATCGCGACGAACCAGCTACTCGAAGGCGACGTCGGCGATCTCGGCTTCATCACGAGCACGGGCTTCGAGTTCATGCTGGAGATCGCGCGCCAGTCGGTGCCCGACGGTTACGGCAATTCCTACTTCTGGGTCAAGCCGGACCGGATCGTGCCCGCCGACCGGGTCAAGACCGTCGACGGCCGGATCGACCACACCGGCGCGGAGCTGCGACCGTTTGACGAGGGGCAGGCTGTTGCCGTCGCCCGGTGGTTCGCCGCGCGCGGCATCGACACCATCGGCGTGTGCTTCCTGCACTCCTACGCCAACCCCGGCCACGAGGAAGCGATGGCGCGCGTCCTCGCGCGCGAGCACCCGGCCGCCGTGGTCTCGCTGTCCTCGCGCGTGCTGCCGGAGTATCGCGAGTACGAGCGGTCGATGACCACGCTCGTCGACGCCGCCGTCAAGCCGCGCGTATCCCGCTACCTGGCCGCGATCGCGGCCAGCCTCCACGACGTGCGCCTCGGCGGCGTCCCGCTGCACGTGATGACGTCGAGCGGCGGGGTCGCGACGGCCGACGAGGTGATCGGGCGGCCGATCGCGACCGTGCTGAGCGGACCGGCCGCGGGCGCCGTCGGCGCCGCGATGATGGCGCAGCGCGCCGGCGTCAGCTCCGTCCTCACCTGCGACGGCGGCGGCACGTCCACCGATGTCGCGGTCGTGGTGGGCGGCGATCCGGCGCTGACGACCGAGGGCACGGTCGGCGCCTACCCGGCGAAGATCCCGATGGTGGACGTCGCGACCGTCGGCGCGGGCGGCGGATCGGTGGCGTGGATATCGCCCGAGGGACTGCTCAAGGTCGGCCCGCGGTCGGCAGGCGCCGATCCGGGACCGCTGTGCTACGGCAAGGGCGGCCGCGACGTCACGGTCACCGACGCGCACCTGGCCCTCGGCCGCATCCCGCCCCACCTGCTCGGCGGCGAGATTCCGCTGGACGCCGCCGCCGCGACGTCGGGGCTCGCCGATCTCGCCGCCAAGCTGGGCTTGTCCATGCCGGACTGCGCCGCCGGGATCCTGGAGATCTCGGCGTGGAACCAGGCCAACGCAGTCCGCCAGATCACCGTCCGGCGCGGTCTCGACGTGCGTGACTTCACGCTGGTCACGTTCGGCGGGTCTGGCTCGCTCCTGGTCTGCCCGCTCATCGAGATCCTCGGCGTCCGCGGTGCGCTCGTCCCCGTCAACCCGGGCAACGTGTCGGCGTTCGGGCTGCTGACCGTCGACGTCCGAGCCGACTTCGTCCGCACGTTCGTGGCCCGCGAGCCAGCGGTCGACCACGCGGCGATGGAGGCGGTCTATGCCGATCTCGCGGCGGCGGCGACAGCCGCGCTGACGGCGCAGGGCTTCGCCGCGGCCGAGCACCGACTCATTCGCACGGCGGACCTGCGCTACTTCGGGCAGGCGTTCGAGGTGCGGGTGCCGGTCGCGCGCTCTGCCGCTGAGCCCGGACGCGGCCGCGCAGGCGGTCGAGGCGTTCCACACGGCGCACCGCGCGCTGTACGGCTACGACTTCCGCGGCAACGCACGCCAGCACGTGGAGTGGGTCAACCTGCGCGTCACCGGCATCGGGCCCATCCAGCGGCCGGGGTTGCCGACCCTGCCGGCCGGAGACGGCGACCCGGCTCGCGCGTGCACCGGCCGACGGCCCGTGGTGTTCGGGCGCGGGGAAGAAGCCCGCGACGCGGCCGTCTACTGGCGGCCGTCGCTGCTGGCCGGCGACGAGGTGGCCGGGCCGGCCGTCATCGAGGAGTTCGGCGCGACAGTGCCGGTGCACCCCGGCTTCACCGCTCGCGTCGACGAACTCGGCAACTTGCGGGTCGGTGCGGCGTGACTGAGCCTCCGCAGCCGATCGGGCAGCCGGACCCCGTGCTCCTGGAGATCATCGCGGGCAGCCTGGCCGCCATCGAGAAGGAGGTCGAGACCGCGATCGCCCGGACGTCCCGCTCCCCCATGATCCGGGACGCGCACGACTTCCGCGCCGGGATCCACGACCGGCGGCTGCGCAAGCTCACCGGCCGGTCCTACAGCGCGCTCGTCCACCCGATCGTCCGCGACTTCCCGCTGTCCACGATGCGGCCGGGTGACGTGTACTTCCACAACGACGTGTACCTGTCCGAGGGCGGCATCGGCCACCTACCCGACCTGTGCGTCACGGTGCCGGTGTTCACCGCCGGGCATGGCGGCCCCGACGTGGTGGCGTTCGTGCAGGCGTTCGGCCACCACGACGACATCGGCGGCGCCGTACCCGGCTCGATGCCGAGCCACGCGACGAGCGTCTACTCCGAGGGCCTCATGGTTCCGCCGATCCGCCTCTGGGACGCCGGCGTGCCGAACCAGGCCGCGCTCACGATCATGACCCGCAACTCGCGGATGCCCGAGTCCCTGGCTGCTGACCTCGACGCTGAGTGCTCCGCGTGCTTGTCCGGCGCGCGCCGCCTGGCCGAGCTGTTCGAGCGCTACGGCCGGGCCGCCGTGGAGGCGTGCTTCGACGAGATCGTCGCGAGCACGACGCGCACGTACCGGCAGGAGATCCTGGCGAAGATCCCGATCGGCACGTGGACGTGGGAGGACTACGCCGAGCACGACGGGGTGGACGAACCGCGACTGCACACCCAGCGGATCACCCTGACCCGGACCGACGAGCCGCAGCCGCGCCTGATCCTCGACTTCACCGGCACCGGACCGCAGGCCAAGGGCCCCATCAACCACGCCGCGAACTACTCGGGCGGCAACTTCCTGGCCAAGTGGCTGGCGCCCATCCTGCGTAACCTCGCCGACACACCGGAGCGGGCGGCCGAGCTCGACGTCAACGAGGGCATCATCGACCTCATCGAGATGCGATTCCCGCCGCCGGGCACGCTGCTCACCCCTGTCTTCCCAGCGCCCACCAACGCGCGCACGTTCGTGATCTTGCGCCTGCTCGGCGTGTTCGCGGGCGTGCTGGCGAAGGCCGTCGGCGGACGGATGCCAGCCGACCAGGAGACGATCCGCTACACCGGCGTCTACGGGAACTCCGCGAGCGGCGAGCCGTACCTGATGCGGGAGGTCCTCGGGGGCGGGTCGGGCGGCCGGCCAGGCGCCGACGGCGAAGACACCATTCACGTAGTGCCCGACTCGCGCAACCTGCCGGCCGAGTTCACCGAGGCGCGATTCCCCCTGCTGGTCGAGCGCCTCGGGCTCGCTGTGGACTCCGGCGGTCCTGGCGAGTTCCGCGGCGGCCTCGGGTACGAGAAGGTGCTGCGCATGCGCGCCGACGGCTACTTCATGTCGATCGCCGACCGGTCCATCCTGTCCTGCTGGGGGGTGAACGGCGGCAAGGCTGGGCGGCCGTTCCAGGTCACCATCGACCCTGGCGGCTCCGCCGAGCGCGACGTGGACGCGCTCGCCGACGGCGAGTTCGTGCCGGCCGGGACGCTGATCCGGATCCGGACGACCGGCGGTGGCGGCTGGGGCGATCCGCTGGCGCGCGACCCGGCGCTCGTGGCCCGGGACGTGCGATGGGGCAAGGTTTCACTGGAGTCCGCTACGGCCGACTATGGCGTCGTGCTGACCGGTCCGGCCGACGACCCGACGCCGGACGAGGACGCCACCCGCGCCGAACGGGCCCGCTTGCGCGCGGCGCGTCCGGCGAACCAGCCGTTTTTCGACCGGGGACCCGGTTACGCCCGGCTCGCGGGTGGCCGCACGGCCGCGGACGTGGACTGGCTATGACAGTCGTGATCGCGCTCGGCGGCAACGCCATGACTGCGCCAGATGGCCAGGCCCGGCCGGAGGATCAGCGCGCGGCCGTCGAGATCGCCGCCGAGTCGATCGCCGACATCGTCGCCGGCGGCATCCCTGTCCTGCTCACGCACGGGAACGGGCCCCAGGTCGGCAACCTGCTCGTCAAGAACGAGATCGCGGCGTCCGTAGTCCCGCCGGTGCCGCTCGACTGGTGCGGGGCACAGACGCAGGGCACGATCGGCGTGCTGATACTCAATGCGCTCGACGCCGCCCTAGCGAGGCGCGACGTCGCCGCGCGCACGGCCGTCGTCGTATCGCGAACGCTCGTCGACTCGGGCGACCGCGGGTTCGCCGACCCGACAAAGCCGATCGGCCGCTACCTGCCGGCGGATGAGGCCGCCGAGTTGGTCTCGCACGGCCAGACCTGGCGCGACTTCGGGCCGCCGGGCTGGCGACGAGTGGTCGCGTCCCCCGAGCCGCTCGAGTGCCTGGACGCGGCCGCGGCCGAGGCGCTGCTCAAGGCCGGCTACGTCGTGGTCTGCGCGGGCGGCGGCGGCGTGCCCGTCGTCAGGGACGCGGCCGGCGTGCTGCGGGGCGTGGAAGCGGTCATCGACAAGGACCTCACCGCCGCCGTGCTCGCGCACCAGCTCGGCGCTACCACGCTGATCATCGCGACCGACGTCGAGGCCGTCGTTGAGGGCCGGGGCACCGCGACGGCCCGCCCGATCGGCGAGATCTCGGTGGCCCGGATGCGGGCACTTGCCCGCGACGGGCAGTTTCCGGCGGGCAGCATGGGGCCCAAGGTAGAGGCGGCGTGCCGGTTCGCCGAAGGCGGTGGCCGGGCGATCATCACGTCGCTGCACCACATTTCCGCCGCGCTGGCCGGGAGGACCGGCACCGCGGTTAGCCAGTGATCGCAACCCAGTGAGAGAAGCATCAAGGAGGTCCTGTCAGTGCCTGAGCCGATCGAAGTCCGCAAGGTCCCGCTGCACAACGTGTCCGACGCGGGCGAGCTGGCGAAGCTGATCGACGACGGCGTGCTGGACGCCGATCGGGTCGTCGCGGTCATCGGCAAGACCGAGGGCAACGGCGGCGTCAACGACTACACGCGCATTCTGGCCGACCGGGCGTTTCGCGAAGTGCTCGTCGCCAAGGGCAGTCGCGACGCTGATGCCGTCGCGCAGGTCCCGATCGTGTGGTCGGGCGGCACCGACGGCGTCATCAGCCCGCACGCCACGATCTTCGCTACGGTGCCGCCGGGCGCCGCGGACGTCACGGACGAGCCACGGCTGTCGGTGGGGTTCGCGATGAGCGAGCGGCTCCTGCCCGAGGACATCGGCCGCACCGCGATGATCACCAAGGTCGCCGCCGCAGTCCGCGAAGCGATGGCGAAGGCTGGGATCGACAACGCTGCCGACGTGCACTACGTCCAGACAAAGACGCCGCTGCTCACGATCCACACGATCCGGGACGCCAAGAGCCGCGGGCACAGCGTGTTCACCGAGAACACGGGCGAGTCGATGGACGTGTCCAACGGGACGACGGCGCTGGGTATCGCCGTCGCGCTCGGCGAGATCGAGATGCCTTCCGACACGGACGTGATGCGCGACCGCTCGCTGTACTCCTCGGTCGCGTCCTGCTCGTCTGGTGTCGAGCTGGACCGGGCGCAGGTCGTCGTCGCGGGCAACGTGCGCGGCGTCGGCGGCCGCTACCGCATCGGCCACAGCGTCATGCACGATGCGCTCGACGCCGACGGCATCTGGGCCGCCATCCGGGACGCCGGGCTCGACCTGCCGGAGCGGCCGCACCCGCGTGACCTCGACGGCCGGCTCGTCAACGTGTTCCTCAAGTGCGAGGCCAGCCAGGACGGACAGGTCAGGGGCTGGCGCAACGCCATGCTCGACGACTCCGACGTGCACTGGCATCGGCAGATCAAGGCCTGCGTCGGCGGCGTCGCCGCGGCGGTGACCAGCGATCCCGCCGTGTTCGTCTCGGTGTCAGCCGCCCATCAGGGGCCCGACGGCGGCGGTCCGGTCGCGGCGATCGTCGACCTCGGTCACAGCCCGGCGTAGGCGACCGCCACCCGGGCGGCGAGCTCGGCGTTGTCGGCGATCAGGCGCCGGTTGACCTCGACGCTGCGGCCGTCGCTGAGCTCTTCAACGGCGGCGAGCACGGCGGGCGTGACGGCCTGGCCGGTGACGCCCGCCTGTCGCACCCGCTCGACGGCCGCGGAGATCAGCTCCTCGATGTCGAGTCCGCCGACGGGCGGGCGGGCCAGTATCAGGCCGCCCGGCGCCAGCTGCCAGTGCGTCGCCGCGATCGACGCGGCCTCGACCGGCTCCGTCACCGTCGCGGACACGGGCGGGCCGCCCTCGGCGGCGTAGAACAACGGCAGCGTCGCCGTCTGCCAGCCGAGTACCGGCACGGCGAGGGTCTCGAGCAGCTCGGCGGTGGCGCTGACGTCGAGTATCGACTTTGCCCCGGAACAGACCACAACCGCCGGCGTGCGGGCGAGCTGCGGCAGGTCGGCCGAGATGTCGAGGGTCTCGGCGAAGCCGCGGTGGACCCCGCCGATCCCCCCGGTGCCGACGAAGCGGATCCCGACGGCGCGGCAGACGGCCAGCGTGCCGCCTACCGTCGTGGAGCCGAGCGCACCCTGCACGACGCACGCGGCCAGGTCCCGGGCTCCTACCTTGCGGGCCGCCTGACCTGCCGCAGCGAACCGCTCCAGTTCGGCGGCCGTGAGGCCGACCCGGACGGCGCCGTCGAGCACGCCCACGGTGGCGGGCGTGGCGCCGGCCGCGCGGACGCGCTCTTCCGACTCCAGCGCGGCGGCCAGGCCGCGGCCGCCGGTGAAGCCGTGTGACACCAGCGTCGTCTCCAGGGCGACGACGGGGCGGCCGTCGCTGATCGCGGCGGCGATCTCGTCGGTGAGCTGCGGCGCAAACGTCACGGCATCGCCCCCATCTTCGCTACCGCTCGTGCCGCCGCGGCCAGGCCGAGCTCCACGCCGCCGAGCAGGTACCCGGCCGCGAACGCGTCTCCGGCCCCGGTCGCGTCAACGGGAACGGTGGGCAGCGCCGGGTAGTGCTTCCCGCCGGCGCGCACACCGTCGCGGCCCAGCTTAACGATCAGTCTGTCGGCCGCGACCATGCCGCCCAGGAGAGCGGTTTCGGCCCCGTTCCCAAAGATTGTGTCGGGTTGGACAGCGGTCAGGATGGCGGTAAACGGTGCCACGCCGACGGATTCGATCATCGCCGTGGACGCGAGGTCGACGCTCACGCGCGCCGACGCGGCGCGGGCTGCGGCGACGCACGCGAGGGCCGCGCCGCGCGTCGCCTCGCGAGCAAACGCGTACGCGCTGACGTGCAGCCAGTCGCAGCCCGTGAGCCATTCGGCCGCTAGGTGCGGTGCGGCAAGGTCGACGCCCACGCCGCGGTCGGTCAGCATGGAGCGCCGGTCACCGCCATCCGATAGCGACACGACCACGCCCGTGCGGCCGACCAGGATTGGCCCCACGACTTCCACGCCGCGCTGGCCGAGTTCGGCGCCGACAAGGTCGGCCGCGAGGTCGGTGCCGCGCGCGGTGATCAGCCGGCTCCGGCCGCCGAGCGCCGCCACCCACGCAGCTACGTTCGCACCCTGGCCGCCGACGCCGACCGACGTCGCCGCCAGCGTGTCGGTCTCCTCCTCGAACGGACCCGCGAGGCGCACCACGACGTCGAGGTGTGCGTCACCGAGCACGCAGATCATCTCTTGAGTGTCCACCCCCGTGGCGCTTACAGTCGCAGTGCGTGATCAGCACGCGAAGGAGGTGCTTCACATGGCAACCGAAAGTCCAGCAGCCGAGCAGCTCGTCGCGGGGCAGCCGAAGCTCCGCCGTAACCTAACTGTCTGGGAGGCGATCGGGATCTCCCTCGCCCTGATGGCGCCGTCGATGGCGGCGAGCATCAACCCCCAGGGCACCGCGACCACCATCGGACGGGCCACGCCCATCGCGTTCGCGCTCGCCTTCGTCGGCGTGCTGCTCGTGGCCTACACGTTTGTCCGGCTGACCCAGCGATTCCATCACTCAGGCTCGGTGTACGGGTTCGTGGGCGCGACGCTCGGCCCGTCGGCCGGCGTGATCTCTGGCTGGGCGCTGGCCGGAACGTACACGTTCTACGGCGTCGTGACCTCGATGGCCGGCGGCCGGTTCGCGAGCAACTTCCTGAACGCGCTCGGCATCTGGCACAACCCGCCGACGTGGTCAGGGTTCCTGATCGGCGCCATCGCCATGGTGCTGATCTGGTACCTCGCGATCACTCCGGCCCGCAACGGGACCAGGCTCCTACTGGCGGCCGAGGCGATTACCGTGCTGCTCATCGTCATCGTGATCGCCATCGTGTTCGCCAAGCTGCTCGGCCACTCCGGGCCCGGCAAGCTGGGCGTGACCAACCAGATCTTCAGCGTTCCGAGTGGCACGGGGCTCTCGACGGTGTTCCTCGGCATCGTGTTCGGATTCCTGTCGTTCGCCGGGTTCGAAGCCGCGTCGACTCTCGGGGAAGAGACCAGGCGGCCCAACCGCGACATCCCGCGCGCCATCCTGGGCGTCGCGATCTTCGGCGGGATCTACTTCTTCCTCGTGACGGCCGTGGAGGTGATGGGCTTCGGCACGTCGGCCAAGGGCGTGACCGCGTTCATCAACTCCTCGTCGCTTATCGGTGACCTCGGGACGCTCTACATCGCGGCGTGGCTCGGCAACGTCATCACGATCGGCGCCATGGTCTCGGCGTTCAGCTGCGCACTCGCGTGCACGGTCGGGGCCGCGCGGCTGGCATACGCGATGGGCCGCGATGGCGTGCTGCCGCATCCCGTCGCCCGCGTCTCGGAGCGGCGCCGGACCCCGATCGTGTCGACGGGTCTTGTCGTGCTCGGGGTGTACGTGGTCATCGCGTTCACCTGGTTCGTTCTGCGCGGCGACCCGTTCGGCCTGTTCGTGCAAGCCGGGGTGATCGGCACGCTGATCCTGCTCGTGGTCTACATCCTCGCCACGATCGGCATGGTGCGGCTGGTGTTCTTCACCGGCCAGAGCCAGGTCCGCAGCTGGGAGCTGGTGATACCGGTGCTCGGCATCATCGTGCTCGGCTACACCCTGTTCCGTAACGTCTGGCCGCTGCCTCACGGCGCGGCGTGGTGGGGACCGTCGGTCGCCATCGCCTGGCTCGTCATCGGCATCGGCCTGGTGCTGGCACGGCCAGCCGCCACGAAGAAGGCAGGCGAGATGCTGCTCAAGGCCGACGGGCTAACAGCCGCGACCCCGGCGGCGGCGGCGCCGCGGCGACGGGAGACTGACTATGCCACGACCGTTCAGCCGGACGCGCGAGGACACCGAGCGCACGGCTGATGAGCAGCGCGCCCAGGTTCTGCAGCGGCAACTCGCTGACGAGGTCTCGGGCGTCGCGATCACCTACGTGGACCAC
The DNA here is from genome assembly GCA_963730085.1 of uncultured Actinomycetota bacterium. Classification (GTDB taxonomy): domain Bacteria; phylum Actinomycetota; class Actinomycetes; order Streptosporangiales; family Streptosporangiaceae; genus JAJYUU01. Next base: position 69,516 of record CAVSQI010000006.1, read on the forward strand.
AGCGGGGCGGCCCGGATCAAGGTCGTCCCGCTCGCGCAGCTCGCGAAAGCGGCCCGGTTCGGCGTCGGATACTCGCCGGTGATCGACGCGTTCATGAGCGACGGCGGCATCGACGCGGCGTCGCCGCTGGACCGGCCGGACGGCGACCTGCGGATGGTGCCGGACCTCGACGGGCTCGTCGCTCTGCGCGACCCCGAAGGCTGGGCGTGGGCGCCGGGCGACAGGTTCCAGCAGGACGGCTCCATCTATGCCAACGACCAGCGCACGTTCGCCAGAGCCCAGGTGGCCGCCGGGCTGACCCAGGGCATCAGCGCGCTGATGGCGATCGAAGTTGAGTGGATGGTCGGGCTCGACACCGATGACTTCGAGCCCGCCATCGGCGGGACCGGCTACGGGCTTAGCCGGTTCCTCGACGGCGCCGATTACGTGCGCGACGTCCTCGACAGCCTGGAGGCTGCCGGGGTGCGCGTCGAGCAGATCCATCCGGAGTACGGACCGGGGCAGTTCGAGGTGTCGGTCGCCGCGCAGGATCCGGTCTCGGCGGCCGACACCAATGTCCTGGTCAAGCTCGTCATCGCGGCCGTGTCGGCGCGGCACGGGTTCCGGGCGTCGTTCGCGCCCGCGGTCGTGAGCGACAACGTCGGCAACGGCGGCCACGTGCACATGAGCTTCTGGCGCGACGGCCGCAATCTGATGGCGGGCGGCACCGGCCGGCACGGCTTGACCGAAACCGGTGAGTCCATGATGGCGAGCCTGCTGGCCAACCTGCCGGCCTTGCTGGCTATCGGCGCGCCATCGCCGTCCTCGTACCTGCGGTTGCAGCCGTCGCGCTGGGCTGGCGCGTTCCAGGTGTGGGGCCGCGAGAACCGGGAGGCCGCGATCCGGTTCATCGCCGCCAGCGCGGCCAATCCAGCCGCGGCGAACGTCGAGCTCAAGTGTTTCGACCTCAGCGCCAACCCCTACCTGCTCGCGGGCGCGCTCATGGCGGTAGCCCTCGACGGAGCTGGTCGGCAGGACACCCTGCCGCCAGAAGTCACCGGCGATCCGGCCGCCCCCGGTCACCCGCAGGCCCACACGGCCGTCCGGCTGCCTGGCAGCCTTACCGAGGCTCTCGCCGCGCTGACCACCAACGAGGTGCTGCGCGCCGCTGCTGGCGACGAGCTGCTCAGTACGTTCGCGGCGTCCCGGCGAGCCGAGATCGCCATGTCCGACGGAAAGAAGGATGACGACGTCATAGCCCACTACCGCTGGCTGATCTGAGGTGACTGGCACGGCGGATCTCGCCGCCGTCGACCTCTCGCTCGTCGACCATCACGTTCACGGCATCTTGACCGGCGAGCTCGACGTGACCGCCATCGAGGCGGGGCTGATGGAGTCGACGGCACCGCCGCCGCCCGGGACATCGGCGTTCGACACGCAGCTCGGATTCGCCGTCCGCCGCTGGTGCGCGCCGGTCCTGGATCTGGAGACTTTCGTCCCGCCCGACGAGTACGTCCGGCGGCGTCTGGAGCTCGGCAGCACCGAGGTGGCCACCCGCTTCCTGGCGGCGGCAGCGGTCGACGTGTGGCTGGTCGATACGGGCTATCAGAGCGACGCCGTAACGACGCCGGATGAGCTCGTGGCGCTGAGCGGCACACCGGCGCTCGAGATCGTCCGGCTCGAGTCTGTCGCCGAGCGCGTGATCCGCTCCGGGGTAACGGCCGACGGCTACGGCGACGCCATCGTGGCGGCCGTCCAGGCTGCGGCGGGTCTCGGGGCGGCGCCGGGAGCGGATGGCCGGGCGATCGGTTTCAAGACTGTGGCCGCCTACCGCGGCGGTCTTGCCCTTGATCCGCGTCGGCCGGCACGCGCAGACGTCGCGACCGCCGCCGGCCGGTGGCTGCGCGACATCGACGGCGGAGCACGAGCGCGGCTTGAGGATCACGTCCTGATCCGACACGGCATCTGGGCCGCGGTGGACACCGGCCTGCCGCTGCAGTTTCACGCCGGCTTTGGCGATACCGATTCACGCCTGGCCAGGTCCGACCCGGCGCTCCTGCATGACTTCCTGCTCGCGAGCCAGCCGACCGGCACGCCGATCATGCTGCTGCATTGCTACCCCTACCACCGGCAGGCCGCTGCCCTGGCGAACCTCTTTCCGCACGTGTACATGGACGTGGGCGAGGCCCTGAATCATGTCGGTGCACGATCTGCGGCCGTGCTGGCGGAGGCGCTGGAACTGACCCCGTTCCACAAAATGCTGTACTCCTCGGACGCATTCGGCCTGCCGGAACTGCACTACCTCGGGGCCCTCGGGTTCCGCCGTGACATCGCGGCCGTCACCGGGGAGTTCGTGACGGACCGCTTGTGGTCGGCCGCGGACGCGAGCCGGGTCGCGGACATGATCGGGTCGGCTAACGCCAGGCGCGTATACAAGCTGGGCGTTTCGTGACGCGAGCGCCGCGCTCGGCGGCGGGGCCGATCACGCCCGGGCGGTTCGCCGACGTCGGCTCGGCTCTGTCGGCGCTGATCGCGGCCGAACTGCCTGCGGCCGTTGAGCTGAGACATACCCTCCACCGGAACGCGGAGCTGTCCGGGGCCGAGGCCGGGACTGCCGCGACCGTCGCCGCGGCGCTAGGGGTATCGGATGCCGGGGCGGTCGCGGATGCCGGGGCGGTCCACGGCGGTGTGGCAGTCGCGGATGCCGGGGTGGTCGCGGATGCCGGGGTGGTCGCGGGCACCGGGCGGCTGATCCGGATCGGGCCCGCGGCCGGCCCGGTGATAGCGATCCGCGCGGAACTGGACGCGCTACCGATTGCCGAGGAGACGGGGGCGCCGTGGTCGTCCACGACCGGCGCGATGCACGCGTGTGGCCATGACGTCCACCTGGCTGCGCTGACGGCGGTCGGCCGGGCCGCAGCCGCCGTCGCGCAGCGGGGCGACCTGCCGGTCGCCATGCTGGCGGTGCTGCAGCCGCGCGAAGAGAGCGCCCCGTCCGGCGCGGAGGATATCGTCGCCGACGCCGCCTTCGCGGCGCAGCAGCCGGCCGCGATGATCGGCGCCCACCTCCAGCATCAGCTGCCGGCCGGGACCGTCGCTGCCGCCGCCGGAACCGTCAACGCCGCGACCGACGACTTCGTCATCACCGTCGCCGGAACGGGCGGGCACGCGGGCTATCCGCACCTCGCCGCCGATCCAGTCCTCGCCCTCTGCGAGTCCGTCGCAGCGCTCCAGCACCTGATCAGCCGGCGCATCGATCCGACGCACGCCGCGGTCGTGTCGGTCGGAACGCTGCGCGCCGGAACCGCAGCGAACGTCATCCCCTCGTCGGCGACGGCTGCGGGCACCATCCGGACGCTCGACAGCGCCGACCGTGAGTTCCTGCGCGCCGCTGTGCGGCAGACCGTCGCCGACACGTGCCGCGCCCACGGCTGCGAAGGAACTGTGGCTATCACGCCTGGCGAGCCCATGCTGGTCAACGACCCCGCGCTCACATCGGCCTGCCAGCCGCTCCTGCGCGCCGCGGGCTTCGGCGTCGACACCGAGTTCCGTTCGTGCGGCGCCGACGATTTCTCGTACTACTCCGCGGTGGTACCGACCGTCATGCTGTTCGTCGGGAGCGGCACGACCGTGAGCCTGCATCACCCGCGGTTCCTGCCCGCGGACGAGACGGTCGGCCAGGTCGCCGCGGCGATGCTGGCCGGGTACCTGGCCGCCGTGAGCGTTCTAGCTAAGGCCTAGCTCGCGAGCGCTCCGTACACCGCCGCGACGTACTTCTCGCCCCGATCGGAGCCGATGATGCCAGCACCCATCTTGTTCATCATGTAGGAGATGGTCATCTTGCGGCCGACGTCCATGATGATCAGCGAGCCACCCCAGCCACCCCAGAAACAGATCTTCTCGTCGGGTACGTACGGCAGGATGTCCAGCTGCGGGAGCCCGTAGCCGATCCCGAACCGCAAGGGAACGCCGAGCACCACGTCGATGCCGTTTGCCTGCTCGCGGAAGATCAGCTCGATCGTCTCCGGACGCAGCAGGCGGATCCCATCGACCTCGCCGCCCCGGGAAATGACCGACAGAATGCGCGCGACCGACCTAGCGTTGCCGTGCCCGTTCGCGGCCCCGATGTCGGCCCTCCGCCACCCCGGCGTGTTCGCGTCGCTGGCGTCAGCTGGCGGACCCGTCAAGGTCCTTATCGTGGGGCTGTCTGGAGGCAGCACCGAGAAGTCGAACGGGAGCGGGGGTGGCGGAACGACGGGCGCGATTCGGTCCCAGTCGCTCTCGACGGCGCCGATCTGGAAGTCCGCGCTGAGCGGACCGGCGATCTCGTCCGCGACGAACTGCTTGAGCGACTTGCCACTGATCCGGCGCACAACCTCGCCGATCAGGTGCCCAAAGTTCAGCGCGTGGTAGCCAGAGGCGGTACCCGGCTCCCACCAGGGCGCCTGCGCCGCAAACCTCGAGGTCGACTTGTCCCAGTCGTAGAGATCATCGACGGCCGCCGGTTGGTCGAGGCCGGAGACACCGGACGTGTGCGACATCACGTGCCGGACGAGCACGCCCTCCTTGCCAGCGGCCGCGAACTCGGGCCAGTACCTAGCGACGGGAGCGTCTACGTCGAGCTGACCGCGATCGACCAGCATGAGCGCCGCGAGGCTCGTGACGGTCTTCGTCGTGGACCACACGTTGGTGATCGTGTCGGACACCCACGGCTGCGTGCGCGCCTCGTCGCGATAACCGCCCCACATGTCGATCGCGACGTCCCCGTCGAGGTCGAGCACGATAGACGCGCCGAGTTCCTCGCCGGAATCGAGGCATTCTGCTAGTACCTCACGTACTGCCCCGAAGCGCTCGTCGCAGCTGCCTTGGATATCCGCCATCTGTTGCATCCCTCCTGGTTATTGAGTCGCAGCGTAAGCCGGAATCGCCCAACGCACAATGAATGCGGCGAGTGGTGCGGAACGGGCTTCTGGCGTTTCTGGGGCAGCGAAGCGGCTTCTCCGGAGAGCTAGCCTGATGCCGTGCACCTGAGCCTCGTCTCAGTCGTTGTCGACGACTACGACGCCGCGATCGACTTCTTCGTCGGCGTGCTCGGCTTCGAACTGGCCGCGGACGACCCGGCTGTGACGTCGTCCGGCGGACGACCGAAGCGATGGGTCGTTGTCCGGCCGCCTGGGACGGCGACCGGACTGCTGCTCGCGCGCGCGGACGGAGCCGCGCAGGTCGCCGCGGTCGGCAACCAGGCCGGCGGCCGGGTCGGTTTCTTCCTGGACGTGGACGACTTCGACGCGACGTACACGCGGTTGTCCGAGGCCGGGGTCCGGTTCGTGCGCCCGCCAGCGTCTGAGCCGTTCGGCCAGGTGGCCGTCTTCCTGGACGTCGCGGGCAACAAGTGGGACCTGCGCGGGCCCGTCAAGGCACCGACGTAAATCGGCAGGCGAGGTGACTCGGCCGCCGCGCTGAGTCGGTCCACGTGCGGCAGGATGTGATTGTGTCCGCTTCGCGCCGGCAACCCGGTCGGCCCTGGTCCGCGCCCAGGCACGACCGCGACGCAGGCGGACCGCCGGATGTGCTCGCTGCGAAAGCGGCGTTGCGCCAGGACGTCTGGGACGCGATGCGCGCGGCGAAAGTGGCGCGGTTCCCCGGCGCGGAGGGCCGCATTCCCAACTTCACGGGAGCAGAGGCTGCCGCCGACCGGCTACGGGCCATGCCGCAGTGGCAGCGGGCGGCCGCGCTGAAGGCCAACCCGGACTCCGCCCAACTTCCGGTGCGCCAGCGCGCTCTCGAGGATGGCAAGACGGTCTACATGGCGGTCCCCCGGCTCGCCGGGCCAGAGCCGTTCTTCGCACTGGACCCAGACGCGCTGACCGAGTCGCCGCGCAAGGCCGCCTCGATCAGTGGCGCGACGCGATCGGCGAAGCGGGTCACGCTGGCTGACGTCCAACCCGTCGATCTTGTGGTCATGGGCTCCGTCGCAGTCGGCGAGGACGGCGCCCGGCTTGGAAAGGGCGGCGGTTTCGCAGACCTGGAGTTCGCGCTGGCGAGCACTGCTGGGCTGATCGGAACGCAGACCGTGTGCGTGACCACTGTGCACGAGATTCAGGTCCAGCCGGCCGAAGCGATTCCGCTGACCGACCACGACGTGCCCGTGGACTTCGTCATCACTCCTGAGCGCATCATCGATTGCCGGGACCGGGGGCACGAGCGCCCCGCGGCTGGCATTCGCTGGGACGACCTGACCGAGGAAAAGATCGCGGCCATTCCGCTGCTCAGCGCACTGCGGCGGCAGCTCTAGCGCACAAGCCTGTCAGGCCCGGTGGCAGCCTGTTAGGCGCGGTGGCAACGTGCCATGGTCTCGGACCGCATTCGGGTGTTGGCCACGGAAGTTGCGATTTTGCACCAGATTGCGGTGCCCATCGGTGGAAACGACGCGCGTATCGATGCGCGGGCATAACCTCTGTGCGCGATCTGTTGGCCTTGCCAGCGAGACTAGATAGGTATGCCTGCTGGCCATGCGTGGGGGCACGGCGTGAGCTTGCAGGCGAGCAATAGCTGGATGGACGGCCGGCATCCTGCGGACGCCTTCTAACACCCAGCTGAATCGGGGGAAGATCGGTGACAGCACAAGTCGACTATGAGGCTGCCTTCAAGCACCTGCCCGGTGCCGTCGCGCTGCTCAGTCCCGAGCTCGTCATCCTGGACGCCAGTAATGGCTATCTGGACGCGGCAGGATGCGGGCTCGACGTGATAATCGGCCGGAAGATCCTTGAGGCGTTCCCAGAGAACCCGAACGATCCCGAGGACACAGGTCCGCGCGATCTTAAGGCCTCCCTGGAGACCGTGCTCGCGAGCGGCGAGCCAGACTTTCTCAAAACCGTCAAGTACGACGTCGAAGATTGGGTCCGTCCAGGTGAGTTCGAACACCGCTACTGGGCCATTGCGAACGTGCCCATCTGCGCAGCTGACGGACAAGTCAGCATGATTGTTCACGTGGCGCATGAGGTAACACCCAGCGTCCACACGGCGCTCTCGAGCAACTGTTAGTCCGACGCAAGCTAGACGGGCCGAGGCGGTACTCGGCCTCTTCTGGTCATGCGAGTGTTGCTGGCTGAGTGTTAGTAGGGGTCGCCGGTGGTCTGGTAGACGCGGCCGCTGGGCAGCCGCCAGGTCATCTCGCCGGGTTCGGACTGGTCGAGGTGCCAGCCGGGGGCTTGCTTGGCCTGATGGTGCCTTCTGCAGAGGGGCTTGTGTTGGTCTTAATGACTCATGTCGAGATGTCCGCTTCGTGCCGGGCTCCTGATCTTTACCGGTATGGGTAATGTCGCGGCCGGTCATGACAGGTACTCGTCACGCAGCAGCCGCAGCCTGGTCAGGTGTTCCTCCAGGCACCGGACTCGGCTGTAGAAGGTTTTCGCAGGTCAGCGGCACAATGGGCACCTGTCGTTCCGGTCGACGGACGACCTGACGGATCCAGGCCCGGCTGTCGGCGGGCATCGCGATCGTGCCGCCCGGCCCGGTCGCTGGTCGCTCGTCCCAACGGTGCGCCGCCTGCTTAGATCAGATCGAGCGGGCAGCGGTCGTAAGCAGCCGAGATCACTTCGGTGAACACGTCGTCGCCTGGTATCTGCATGTCGTCGACGCGGCCGACCCGGGCCCACCCACGTGCGTTGCACAAGATCATGCCCTGGTAGGACCCTAGATCCTGGATACGAACGACGGCCTCGGTCTGCGCGACGCCAGCAGCCGCGAGTTCGCGCTGGAGTACGAGCATCGTGATGCCGTCGAGCTTGGGAGCGGCTGGCCAGACTACTGTGCCGTCCCGCCAGAACCCCACGTTGGTGATAGCGCCCTCGGAGATGCGGCCCGTCTCGTCGATCAGCAACGCGTCGTCGAATCCAGCCGCAACAGCCAGCTCCTGAAATCTGCCCTGGCCCCAGCTACCCACGTGCTTCAGCCGGGCGAATGGCCGCTGGAAGTGCTGTGCCGTCATGGCGTGCGCTCGCCGACTCATCTCCTGCGGTGCGCGAACAGTGATCATTAGCCCGGCCCAGTAGCCATACACGCGGACGCTCGCATCCGGTCGGCCGTCTAGCGCGTGCCGGATCCTCAGGCGGACGAGATCAGTGTCGAGCGTCTGCCCGTAGATATCGCGATGCGCGGCGTCCAGGCGAGCCAGGTGCTGCTCAAGACCGCGCGTGCGGCCAGCGCGAACCTGCATCGCCGTGAAGTGCCCCCAGCCCTCGTGGTCAAGGAGCGCTAGCTCCTCGGCCGTGGCGTCACGGCCGTTGACCTCCACCAGGCGCAGACGATCTTGCACAGCGCACAGTGTGCCACGCGCTGACCCTGATACCCCACCTACGCGTCTGAGAGCGCGCTGGATGCGCTAACGGGTCGCGGTCGGTGCTCCCGCACACCCGAGGTCCCCAGCGCGTCACCGCGTCACCGTGGATCGTAGAGACGCGCCCTGCAGCGTCATATCGCGTCACCCAGCCCAGTGAAGCGCCACCCCACTACCCACCATCCCGAGCAGCCCGACCCACACCCCTGTGCCGCAGTCGCACCACCCCGAGCAAGCCAGCCGCCAGCCAGCCAGGCAGGCAGGCATCTGCCGCCACCATCAGCCAAAGACGGTGAACGACGGCGCCCACGGGCAACACCGGGGCGCGGGTGGCTGACCGCCCGCCCCTAAGCCGCCGACCCAGACCGTCGGCTCAGCCCAGCCCCAGTGATGCGCAGACCCCTATTCGTGCCCTGGTCAGTTCTGCAGGCAGCGGGCCTCCTGCCGGACGCGAACACGAGCACCACCAAGAAACACTCGTTCGATGGCGCGTCTACGCCGAAGTCGCTAGCCTCCGGCCATGTCGAGTTCCCCCGGTAAGCAGACCACCGCCACCGACGCCCGGCGGACCGCCGTCGGCTGCCTCGCCCTATTCGCCATCCTCGGCGTCGCAGCCATCGTGCTCCTGGCAACCGGCCACTACGCGTTCGGCGGCGCCGCGCTCCTGTCGGCGCTCCTGTTCGCCCAGTACGGGGGACGCAGCCTGCGGCGTTACCGCGAGCTGCGCCGCTTAGCCTGACTGCATGAAGCGCGTTCCGCCCGGTCTCGGCGACGCTGGCAACCGGTTGTGGCGCAGCGTCATGTCCTCGTTCGAGTTGAACGCCGCCGAGGAAGAGTTGCTGATCCGGGCGTGCAAGACCAGCGACCGGCTGGCCAGGATTGACAGCCTGATCGGGCGCACGCAGCCGGTCGTGGTGAACACGCGGACCGGCTCGGTGCGTTCCTCGCCCTTGTATGCGCTGGCGAACGAGACTGAGCGCGTCCTGGAACTCCAGCTGCGGGCGCTGGCGCTTCCGATGAGCGACGAGGACGAGGGCCGCCGCAGGTCGCCGCAGCAGGTAGCGGCGCAGCGGAAGCGGTGGAACGACGAGAAGGCACGGAGGGCGGATCATGGCACGACGGCTGCGCACTGAGAACGCCGGCCTGCCGGTGGAGCTGACCGGGTATGACACGTACACGGCGGCGCGCAGCTGGCTGACCGTCCCGGTCGCGCCGCGGCGCTGCAGCCACTTCGCCAGGGCGGTGAGCCGGGCGTCAGCCGCTAAGACGTCGGCGGGGGGTAGTTCCCGGCCGGCCAGGCCCGCGTTGCCCGACGCCTCGCCGAACGCCTGCACGCAGGCGTCCTGCCGCGCGTCTTCCTGGCGGCGGCGCGCGGCGCCGGGGTCGGCGGCCAGCACGGCGCGGCGCAGCGCGGCCCGCAGCTGCCCGGTCGTCCACCCGCCCGCCCCGGCCCGGCCCAGGAACCGGGCCGCGATCCCCGCCGCCAGGCCGTCATCGCCCAGGGCGGCGAGCTCGTCGGCGAACACGCACGCCTTCGGCCAGTCAATCCCGCCGCCGCTGCAGTGCGGCGTGGACGGCGGGCAGCCGGGCCAGCCCGGCGGCGGCGTCCAGCAGCCGGGCCGCCGACCGGCCGGTCAGCGTCAGCGCGGCGGCGATCTCATCAGTCACGTGGTCGGCCAGCCGGGAGCTGCCCGGCGCGGCCGACTGGGCGGCGCGGCGGCGGGCGAGGGTGATCACCGCGGCGGCCTCCCCGGCCGCGGCCCACGACGCCATCCGCCGGCTGGCGCACAGCACGCCGATCAGCTCCGACTCCCCCAGCCCGGCGTAGCCGCCGGCGGTGACGCGGTCCAGCGCCCGCGCCAGCCACCAGTCCGGCTCCGCCGTGTCCAGCACTCCGCCGGACGCGAAGCCGACGCCGCTGGGGCCGGTCCGCTCGTGGTGCAGGAACCCGGCCGGGACCGGCCCGCCCTCCCCGGTAAACGGCCCCGCCAGGAAGTCCTCCCGCACCTCGGCGGGCAGGCCCGCCAGCCACGCCTCGAAGTCGTCGGGGTCGGTTTCCGGGTCGCCGTCATCGCCGGGGTCCCAGCCCCGGTCAACCAGGTCCTCGTACACCGGGTCAAGAACAGGCACGTCGTCCCACCACGGGTCGCCGGCCAGCCCAGCGGCATCGGCGGCGGCGCGGTCGTCCAGGCCCAGGTCCAGCTCACCCTCCCCGGTCACCCCGAACTCCCCGGTCACCCCGAACTCCTGCGACTCCGCCACCCGCCTCACCGCCTCACCGCTGATCCGATCCCTGCACACCGACTGACTTTCGCTCATATTATCGAACGCCTCTGACATTTTCGAAGGCTTCGACCGCCGGATCGGAGGTCGAGACCGCAACGCTCATTGGTCCGCCGCCGCTGCGAACAGGCGAGCCAAGACGGCGTTTGCGAGCGGGGTTGCCGGGCACCTACGTGTGCCGCGGTCAGCCATTTGCCAGACAGATGGCGGAGTGTGGCCGGCCAGCAGCGAGATGGCGAGATAGGTGGCCGCCGCGCTCATGGTCATACTGGTGATCGCCGATCATCGGCTTATCCCGCAGGCAACAGGAGTGCGGGCACGACGTGAGTGCGGGCACCACCCAAGTGCGTGCGCACTACACCCAGGTACGCGGTGGCATCGAAAGGCAGGTAGGTATGCGCTCCAGACGCCGTGTGGGAAGGAGTCGAGCGAGAGCAGCTCCGGCGCCGGAGCCACAGCATGGACCGCGCTCAGCCCGGCCAGCGACCCGATCCGTCTCAACCACCGGGGACCGACCGGCTACCGCAGATCAAGCACATCGTGGTCCTGATGATGGAGAACCACTCCTTCGACAACTACCTCGGCACGCTCGGGCGAGGCGATGGCTTCTCGCTCGGCGCCGACGGACAGCCCGACGCCGCGAACCCGGACGCTTCGGGCCAGCCTGTGCACGCGCACCACATGCGATCCACTGTGCAACAAGAGGGCGTCCCGTCTCAGAGCTGGCGAGCTGCGCACACCCAGTTCGCGAGTGGCAAGATGACGGGCTTCGTCACGGCTACCCAGGAGGAAGCCCCGAAAGCCGACAAGGCCGCACCCATGGGCTACTGGACCGCCGCGGACCTGCCGTTCTACCACGGGCTCGCCAGCACGTTCCCACTCGCGGATCGCTGGTTCAGCTCGTGCCTCGGGCCGACCTTCCCGAACCGCAGATTCCTGCTGGCCGGCACCGCGCGGGGGCTGATGGATGACCTGGCTATCAACATGCTCGACTACCCGCCGGCCGGCACCATCCTGGACATGCTGACGAAGTACGGCAAGACCTGGGTGAACTACCGGCCGGACGCCGGCGACCAGTCCCAGTTCAGGCGTTACTGGCACTACCGGCGGCGGCGCTCCGGGCATCACGTACGGGTGCTCGGCCGGCCGTTCAAGCGCATAAGAACCGGCGTCACTCGCGACCTGATGTGCACGTCGAGCCTGTTCCCGCTCGGCATGGCCAAGTTCATGCTGCACATCCGGGGTATCGATGACTTCTTCGACGATGCGGAAGCGGGCAGACTGCCGGACTTCTGCATCGTCGACCCGGACTTTGCCCACTACTCCGAGGAGAACCCGCAGGACATCCGCAGGGGCGAGAGCTTCGCCGCCGAGGTCATCAAGCGGGTCATGCACGGCAAAGGCTGGGAGCACACGCTGCTCATCTGGACCTATGACGAGAACGGCGGCTATTACGATCACGTCGCGCCGCCAGCCGCCGAGCGGCCCGACGACGTTGACGGCCGCAGCCTGGTCGCGCACCCTTCCTGGCTGCGCAGCGTCCTGAAGCCGGTGTTCCCCGGCTACGTCAAGCACGCCGAGAACCTCGTGTGCGAGCCGCTTAGGTACGACAACTACGGCTTCCGCGTCCCGGCCGTGTTCGTGTCGCCGTACGCCCGGCCAAACTGCGTGCTGTCGGAGTTGTTCGATCACACCTCGGTGCTGAAGCTCGTCGAAGAAAAGTGGAACCTGCCAGCGCTGACACGCCGCGACGCGGCCGCGACGGCGCCGCTCGCGGCGCTGGACCTCGACTCACCGCCGGCCTTTCTCAAGCCACCCGAGCTGCCGGCTCCGAGCCTGCGCTGGGGCTCCTGGTAGTCACGGCGATCCGCGGTCACGGCGATCCGCGGTCACGGCGATCCGCGGTCACGGCGATCCAAGTCACGGCGATCCGCGGTCCCGCGACTCTCCGAACTCCCCGGCGATCAAGGGAACGCGGTCCGGATCGGCTATCGAGTCGATCGCCACGATCTTGCCGTCCGAGACGGTGAAGGCCATCACGGTGACAGGCCGTCCGCGCATGGTGACAACCACCCCCGCCGCGCCGTTCACGAGAGCTGGATGCACGACAGCGACCCGCAGCATCGATGTGAGCCCGGTGAGTGCCTGACGGGCCACCGCCGGCGCGCCCGTGACGGTCATCGACGCAGTGGCGAGGCGCTCGCCTCCGTCGATCCGGACCACCACGGCGGGATCGAGCACGGCGACCAGGGCGTCGAAGTCGCCGTTGCGGGCGGCGAGGAAGAAGGCATCGACCACTTCCCGCTGGCGGGCGGTATCCCGATCCGGTGCACGTCCGTCGTCGGCGCCGCGCACGCGCCGGCGCGCCCGGCTAGCCAATTGCCTGGTCGCCGCTGGGGTCCGGTCGACAACCGCCGCGATCTCCTCAAACGGCAGGTCGAACATGTCGTGGAGCACGAACGCCAGCCGCTCGGCCGGCGGCAGGGTATCGAGGACAACCTGGAGGGCCAGGCCGACCGAGTCGGCCAGCAGCGCTTCGTCCTCAGGTTGAAGGCCCTCGCCCGGGCTCACGACGGGGTCGGGCAACCGTGCTTCGAGGGGCTCTTCACGGCGCGTCCGGCGTGACCGCAGCATGTTCAGGCTCACGCGCGCGACGATCGTCGTGAGCCAGCCGCCAAGGTTCTCTACGTCGTCTGCGCCAGCCCGGCTAAGCCGCAGCCACGTGTCCTGAACTGCGTCGTCGGCGTCAGCGAGCGACCCGAGCATGCGGTAGGCGACCGCCCGCAGATGCGTCCGATGCTCCTCGAACCGTGCCGCCAGCCAGTCGGTGTCTTCCATCTGTCACATCCTCTCGCCGCGACGTGTCAGTAGAGATGACCCGCATGGTGGACTTGACGTGACTGACCTCGGTTGCGGCAAAGCGAGCAAGACGGGCAAGACGGGCAAGGAGGCAGGCGATGCGAGTCCTGGTCGTCGGAGCGAGCGGTGCCATCGGGAACCGCCTCGTCCCGCAGCTCATCGATCACGGTCACGAGGTGACCGGCACCTTCAGGTCAGCTGCGAGCGCAGAAAAGGTGCGGGCGCTCGGCGCCACACCGCTAGCGCTCGACGCGCTCGACGCCGACGCGGTGCGCACCCTGGTACTGGAAGTCAAACCGGAGGCGATCATCCACCAGGCGACTGCCCTAGCGAACGTGCGCTTCTCGCGAAGCCTCGACCGGACCTTCGCGGCGACCAACCGGCTCCGGACCGAGGGAACCGACGCCCTGCTGGCCGCGGCGAAGCAGGCAGGCGTCCGGCGGTTCGTGGCTCAGAGCTTCGCGAGCTACCGATACGAACGCGCCGGCGGTCCCGTCAAGACCGAGGACGATCCGCTCGACCCGGCCCCGCCCGCAGCCGCCCGCGCGACCAATGCGGCGATGAGGTACCTCGACGACGCGGTCACCAGAGCGGGCGGGATCGCGCTTCGATACGGCGGCTTCTACGGCGCGTCAGACGACGGACTTGTCGCGCTCGTGCGCAGGCGGTTCTACCCGGTCGTCGGCGACGGCGCCGGGGTCTCCTCGTTCATTCATCTCGACGACGCCGCGGCCGCCACCGTGCTTGCGCTTGAGCACGAGGGGCCTGGCCTCTACAACATCGTGGACGACGAGCCTTCGCCGATGCGTGAATGGCTGCCCGAGGTCGCACGCATCGTCGGCGCCAGACCGCCCCGCCATCTGCCGGAGTGGATTGCCGGGCTGATCGCCGGCCAGGGCATGGTGGTCATGGCGACCCAGTCGCGCGGTGCGTCGAACGCGAAGGCCAAGGCCGAACTCGGCTGGACGCCGCGCTATCCGAGCTGGCGCGAGGGCTTCCGGGCGGCGTACGGCCAGCCGACGGCGGTGAAGCTACCCAAACAGCGTGACGACCCGACAACAGGGACTACAAGCCGTAGCAACTACGCCGCGATCTTGCGGATGTCCGCCGGCAGCGCGCCCATCGCCTCGTCGACGGCTCCGGCCGAGATGTGGTTGCGCATTACCTTCGTTACGAGCGAGGCTGCGCGCTTGACCTCGGTGTTGTGGATGTTGGCATCGCGAGCGAACCGGCGCACGTACTCCTCGTCGTCAAACTTGTCCGGCACGTGACTCGGACTCCAGCCGTCGTAGAAGACGCCGCGGAGGAGCTCCGGCAACTGCGCTGCGAGGTGCGCCGCTACCGAGACCGGAAGCCGGTCCCGCAGCGCGTGCATCCAGGCCCGGGTCACACGGTAGGCAAACGACCGGTCCTCGGTGCCGAATTCACGGCCGACCTCCGCCAGCCAAGCGTTGGCCTTCTCAATGCTGTGATCGAGGCTGCTCACTCCCGTTGCGGACACGCCAATCCCCCCTCGGCCGGTCCCCAATACCTTCCCAGCCGGCCAGCGCCTCATGCCGGACCCAAGCCTCAGGCCGGGCCTCAGCTCGCGTTCGAATAGCGAGCGGTCAAGGCAGCCGGGAAGCCCAGGTCAGCCGCCATAACACCGCGCGACAGCGGGCCGGTCAGCTCGGCCAGGCGGGCACAGCCGATCTCGCCGATGGCCTCGTACGGGTAGCAGGCGAGCTCGTCGGTGCGGTTCTCGATCGACTGCCGACGAAGCTGACCGACGGGGCTCAGGGAAAGTTCCGGGCCGCCAGCGAGCCAGCCTTGCGCCCGGAGGCGATCGACGCCGGCCACCCAGTCCCGCTCGCTCCAGGCCCGCGTCGTCCGCAGCGCCGCAGCCGGAATTGCGCCGGTCGCGGCGTGCGTAATGAGGGCGCCGAGGCCGTCGAGGCCCTCGGTCAGCAGCAACGCGACGTGGCCGTCGCCGCGATACTCGCGCAGCAGCGTCTGCGCGTGCCACAGCGCTAGATGCGGCGCATCGGGCCAGGGCAGGGCCGCGTGCGCAGCGAATAGCGGCCTGCCCTGCGGTCGTTCACATGCTCGCTCAGCGACCCGGCGGGCCAGCTCAGCCGCCTCGAGTACCTGCGGGCTGCCGACCGCCGCACCCCACGCTTGACGAAGCGACAGGTCGACGGCTTCCAGGCGGGCCGCCAGAACCCGCGCGGGCGTTGTGATATCCCACGCACCGGGGATCGCCTTGTGGATGATCACGGGGTTGAAGTTGAAAAACGTCGCGACCACGATTTCGGCCGGCACCGGGCCCATCGCGGCCGAGCGCGAGGCGAAGTACCCCATCCGCTCATCGGTGATGCCGATGCCTCCGTAGGCATCCCGCCGGTGCGGCGTGAAGTAGATCATCCCGTGGATCGGCTCCGCGCGGCGGAATACGCGCCGGGCGGTTGCTGGGGCGACGGCGCTCATGCGGCCCGACCGAGAAGCCGGCGGCGATTGCTGGCAAATCTGCTCATACACACCAGTCTGGTAGCAGGCGAGGGTAGGCGCCACGGCGCACCGCGATGCCGCCTACACGCTGAAAGGAGCGGAACGGGGTTCGATTAGCCTAGAGCCGGTGAAAGCGCTGCTGCTCGAGAACGTTCACCCCGAAGCCCGTCGGCTGCTCGAACGGGACGGCCTGGAGGTCATCGAAAAGCGTTCTGCGCTCGACGAGCGCGACCTTTGCGAGGCTTTGCCCGGCGTCCAGGTCCTCGGGATCCGGTCAAAGACCCAGGTAACCGCCGCTGCGCTGGCTGCCGCGCCGGACCTGCTGGCGATCGGGGCGTTCTGCATCGGCACCGACCAGATCGACCTGCGGGCGGC
Organism: uncultured Actinomycetota bacterium; assembly: GCA_963730085.1. Taxonomy (GTDB): domain Bacteria; phylum Actinomycetota; class Actinomycetes; order Streptosporangiales; family Streptosporangiaceae; genus JAJYUU01. The sequence continues at coordinate 85,837 of CAVSQI010000006.1, forward strand.
GTCTGCGAACGGCATCACCGTCTTCAACGCCCCTTACTCCAACACCCGTAGCGTCGTAGAACTCGCCCTGGCCGAGATCATCGCCATGACCCGGCGCCTTACGGAGAAGGACCGGGGGATGCACGACGGGGTGTGGGACAAATCGGCGCGCGGCGCGCACGAGGTCCGCGGCCGCACCCTGGGCATCGTCGGCTACGGCAACATCGGCGCGCAGCTATCCGTCGTCGCCGAGGCGCTGGGCCTGCGGGTCGTGTTCTACGACACTGCCGACAAGCTGGCGCTCGGCAACGCCCGGCGCTGCGTCAGCATGGACGAGCTGCTCGAGATCTCCGACATCGTTTCCCTGCACGTGGATGGCCGGCCATCCAATAGCTCGCTGTTCGGCGAGAAGGAATTCAGCCAGATGCGGCCGGGGGCGCTGTTCCTGAACTTGTGCCGTGGCTTTGTTATCGATCACGAGGCGCTGCGCGAGCATTTGCTGTCTGGCCAGCTGGCCGGCGCGGCGGTCGACGTCTTCCTCGACGAGCCGCGGACGGCCGGTGACGAGTTCCGTTCGGTTCTGCGGGGTCTGCCCAATGTCATCTTGACCCCGCACATCGGCGGGTCGACCGAAGAAGCCCAGGCCGACATCGGCGCGTTCGTGGGCGGCAAGCTCGCCGACTTCCTCAGGGAAGGAACCACGTCCCTGTCGGTGAACCTGCCGCACGTGGCGCTGCCGCCGCCTGCGGGCACCCACCGCCTCGCGCACCTGCACCAGAACGTGCCGGGCGTGCTGGCGGAGATCAACTCGGTGCTCGCCGATCACCAGGTGAACGTCGAAGCTCAGCTCCTCGGCACGCGCGGCGACCTGGGCTACGCCCTGACCGACATCGGGATCGACTACGCGGACGCCGTCGTAGCCCGGCTCCGGGAGATGGCCGCGACGGTCCGGCTGCGGGTCTTGTCTTGACGCTGGCCGAATCGCTGCGAACCGTCGTTGGGTCCGATCACGTCCTGCTCGACGACGATCTGCGGGCCTCCCACGAGACCGACTGGACGGGCCGTTTCACCGGCACGTCGGCCGCGGTCGTCCGGCCGGCCTCCACGACCGAGGTCGCCCGCGTCCTCGCGACGTGTTGCGAAGCACGCGTCCCGGTCGTGACTCAAGGCGGCAACACCGGCCTCGTCGGGGGCTCGGTCCCGGCCGGCGAGCAGGCCGGCTGTCCGCCCGTCGTGCTGCTGACCACCCGGCTTACCGAGCTCGGGCCGGTGTCGCGTGCCTCGCCGCAGGTCACGGTCGGAGCAGGCGTCACGCTCGCCGCCCTGACCGCACATGCGCGCGCGGCCGGGCTCGACTTCGGCGTAGACCTGGCCGCGCGCGACTCTGCCACGGTGGGCGGCATGATGGCGACGAACGCGGGCGGCATCCGGGTAATACGCCACGGGAGCATGCGCGAGCAGGTCGCGGGCGTCGAAGCGGCGCTCATGGACGGGCGCGTCATCTCCCGCCTCGACGGTTTGGCCAAGGACAGCACCGGCTACGACATCGGGCACCTGCTGGCCGGTTCGGAAGGCACGCTGGCGGTTATCACCCGGCTGCGGCTTCGGCTTGTCGCCGCCGAGCCGGAGCGCGTGGTCGCGATGGTCGCCGTGCCGGACACGGCGGCCGCGGTCGACCTCCTGGCCGGGCTGCGGGCGGCGCTGACCGGACTCAGCGCGGCCGAGCTGTGTTTCGGCAACGGCCTGGCGCTGACGGCCCGTCATCTCGGCATCGGCGTACCGTTCGAGAATTCGGGCGGCGCCTACGTCTTGGTGGAGGTCGCGGGTCAGGCCGACCCGCTCGATGACCTGCTGGCCGCCCTCGAGGCAGCCGACCAGGTGCTCGACGCCACCGTCGCCACGAGCGTTGCCGACCGCGCCCGGTTGTGGGCTCTGCGCGAAGGTCACGCCGAGGCGATTAGCTCGGTCGGGGTTCCGGTGAAGCTCGACGTGTCGGTGCCGATGGACCGGCTCGCCGAGCTGGTCGCGCAGCTGCCGGTCACGGTAACGGCCATCGAGCCAGCTGCCGAGCTGGTGATCTTCGGTCATCTAGCCGAAGCTAACCTGCACGTCAACGTCCTGCGGACTAGCGACAACGCCGAGGCGGTGACTTCGGCTGTGCTCCATCTGGTCGCCGGCCTTGGCGGCTCGATCAGCTCGGAGCACGGCGTCGGACGGGCAAAGGCACCGTGGCTCGGGCTGTCTCGCAGTCCGGCCGAGATCGACGTCATGCGGTCGATCAAGGCCGCGTTCGATCCGCTCGGCCTGCTCAACCCCGGCGTCCTGTTCTAGGGCCGCGGCGTAAAGCCGAGCAGCCGGTCGGCAATCGCCACCACACTCGCGTCGTCCTGGAGTGGCGGCTGCTTGCGCCCGCCGACGGTGATCTGCACGCCCAGGCATGGCTGCTGGGTTGCCGTCACCACTACCACGGGCGCGCTGCGCGGTGAGACCGCGAACGCCAGGCGGTACGTCACGAAGATCGCCGGACAGCCCGCGAATGTCAACGGCTCAACCTGCGATCGGTTCAGCGCGTCGGCCAGTTGCGCAATGGCGGCCGGCGACGTGACGACCTTGGTGATCGTGTGCAGGGTTGGATTGAAGACCGTGACCGCGACCGTGAGCGCGTGATACCGCCCAGGGACGATGTACTCCGCGGCCGACCGCCGTGGGTACCAGATCACCTGGGCGTCGACGCGGACCAGCGACCCGCCCGATCCATCCGCCGCGATCGTGAGAACTAGCTGGGCGGCGTTGACGCCGGCCGGGACCGACCGTGGCTCGTACGCGACCTCTGTATAGGCGACCTCCGCGCCCACGGGGCCCTGGAGCCCGGTTCCCTGACCGGTGACCGTCAGTGACATGCCCGCCGGGACGTCGGCAGCCAGCACGGCGGCCGTGGCGGTGATCGAATCGGGAAGTTCGAACAGCTCGTGCACGTCGAGTGCGGCGGCCGCACCGCCCCACAAGGACGGATCGACCGACGACGGCGCGGGATTCGGTGGCAAGCGACGCGCGCCTGCTGGCAAGCGAAGCCGGGACAGCAGCTCGGTCGCCAGCGCATAAGCCTCGGCGCGGCTCCCGGCGGGCGGTACCGGCTGCACAGAGTCAGCACTGATGTGGATCAGGCGCAGAGTCGGCCGACCAACAGCCGGCCTTGCCGGGCTCCCGCACGCCGCCACGCTTAGGCACGCTGCAAGCGCCGCGACGGCCGCGAGCCGCCACGTCCATCCGCCGGGTGCCGACATGCAAGCCTCCTGCTGTGTCGTACGCGACCGGCCTCCGTCCGCATGCAACGCGACCACCGTCAGTCGCACCTTAGACGTCGGACCACCTTTCGGTGGTTGCAATCGCCCGACAGCCCTGACGGCAACGGCTTCGCCCCGCCGGCAGCGCTGTGATCGGGGCGCGTACAGTCCTGCTGTGCAAGATTCCCGGACTAGTGCGGAGGCGCTGTGAACGTGACCCGGCGCATGCTGGCCCCGTTGCGCCCGCCCGCACGCATGCTGACTGGCTCCACGTACGTCCTCCTCGGCTTCGATGCGCTGCGGGAACCGGGCGGCCGCGTCGACCTAGCCGGGCCGGTGCTCGCGACAATGCGCAAGGTAATTCCGCTGCCCGAGGACGACGAGCAGCTCGTGCGCTTCAACGCAGGTGTGCAGGTAGTGGCTGGCGCGATGCTGGGGCTGGGTATCGCCCCGCGGCTGTCGGCGCTGGCCCTGGCCGGCTCGCTGATTCCCACGACCATCGCGGGACACTCGTACTGGAATCTGGAAGACCCAGCGGCGCAGAAGGCGCAGCGAATCCAGTTCCACAAGAACATGGCCTTGCTCGGCGGGCTGCTGCTCGCCGTCCTCGACGAGCCGGACTGCGGATAACGCGATCCTTGCCCCCACGCGTGCCGCCGATTGAGGGATGATCGGCTCATGCGGGTGGTGCGTCCAGGGCCCGAGCGTGATGCGTTTATCCAGCGCATCCGCGAACGGTGGGCGGCCGATGAGGCAGCGCTCAGACAAGCACCCTTCCCGATTCTTGGCCTGGCGCCGCCCTTCCCGAACCCGGTCGGCCTGAGCTCATTCGGCGCTGTCAACGGGCAGATTGCGAGCGTCGGGTTGCAGTACGGCGCCTCCGGTCCGACCCCCACGCCGCTGGTAACGGTCAGCACGGAAGTGTCCGCCGATCGCGAGCCGGTCCCGGTCGCGGATGTGCTGCAAAACCTGCTGAGCGAGGACGAGGACGTCAATCACCCATCACCGCCCGGCCGCCGCGATCCCGAAGCCGCCGAGATCCCCATCGACGGCGTTCCCCACCGGTTTCGCATTCTCGACAGCGGCCGGGCGTGGGCCGCTGTTGCCGAGCTGAACCTCGATGACGTCGCGCTGCTGGTCACGATCGCTGCGCGTGACTGGCCACTGGCCGAGGTCGCGCTGACCCACGTCACCGACCTCGAACCGTTCTTCGCTGCTCGGCGACAGCGCGTCGAGGCTGCAATGGCGCGCGCTGGCTCGCAACCCGGGCCCGAGGACTGGGATCTGCCTCCGGCTGTCGGCCTGTCGGCTCACCAGGCCCTGGCCGACAGGATGATCGCCATCACGCGCGAGAGAATGGCGGCAGGCTTTCCGTTTCATGGCTCGCTCGGCAGCGACTACGCACGGCTCTGGGAGGCCGCGACCAGAGCGCAGGTGGCAGTGGCCACCCAGTCGCGCGACGACGCCGAGGATGCGATCCACTCGGCAATCAACCACCTCTGCCAGCTCGTCGAGTCGAGCACGTGGTTCAGCAACTCCGATCTGGCGGACAAGGCGGTCGCCGAGACACTCGATTACGTCGCCTACGGCCGGGAAGTGCCGAGTGCCGAGGCGCAGCGCGCGTGGTCCCGTTACTGGGACTTGCACGGGCAGCAACCGCCGGCGTTCGAATCGCTCTCGTCGGCACAGGAGTCGTGGCTGGCGGCATGGCAACGCTGGGTCGAGCGGCGCCAGGTCACGTGAGCACGTCGGCGACCGCGGCGATACCAGGCTCGATGGCGCGCTCGCTGACGTTCCCGAATCCCAGGACGAGCTGAGGCGGCACGGCTGCCGCAGTCGCCCGGTACTCCCCCATCCCGTAGAGACCGACGAGGCGCTCGCGCGCAGCCCGGACCACGGTCCGCTCGTCCGCGGTGTCTGAAAGATGGGCGACGGCGTGGAATCCTGCGGCGAGTCCGGTCAGCCGCAGGCCAGGCGCGTGCCGCCGGAGGGCGTCGACGAGCGCAGCGCGGCGACGACCGTAGATACCCCGCATCCGGCGGAGGTGCCTGTCGTACCGCCCCGACTCCAGCAGCGCGGCCAGCGCCAGCTGGTCAAGGGTCGACGAACCACGATCACTCATCTGCTTCTCCTCCGCGACCGCATCGGCCAGCGACCGCGGAGCGAGCACCCAGCCCAGTCGCACGGCCGGGGCGAGCGCCTTGCTGGCGGTGCCAACGGTGAACGTGCGATCGGTTGCCAGGCCCTGGATTACGCCGACGGGGTCTTTGTCGTAGCGGAACTCCGAGTCGTAGTCGTCCTCGACGATGAACGCGTCGTTATCCCGCGCCCACTTGACCAGCGCGTGCCGACGCGACGCCGCGAGCACGACGCCCGTGGGCGACTGGTGGGCCGGCGTGACGACCACCACATCGGCTCTGGTCGCGCCCAGCGCTGTGACGTCAATTCCCTGGTCGTCCACGGGAACGGGCACGACGCCCAAACCCATCGCGGCGACGCCTCGCAGGGTCTCGTCGGTTTCGGTGCTGCCGTACCCAGGGTCCTCAACCGCCACGCACCGCGCTCCGACCTGAACCAGTGCCCGCAGCACAAGGTTGAGCCCCTGCGCGAATCCGGTGCTGACGATGAGTCGGTCCTGATCGGCATCAGCGGCGCGCACCCGGCGCAGGTAGCCCGTGAGCACGTGACGCAGCACTGCGCTGCCGCGCGGATCCCCGTAGTCCAGATCGCGGGTGGCTACCCGGCTGCACGCCTCCCGAGTCGCCCAGACCCAGTCGGCGCGCGGAAAGCTGGCCAGGTCAGGGATGCCGGACCGGAAGTCCGCAATCAGCGCTGGTGGCGCTTCCGGCCGCAACGCAGGCTCTGACGGCGCGCCGGAGGCGGCCGAGGCAACCCGGGTAGCCGAGCCGACCTGGCTGGTCAGGTAGCCCTCGGAGAGCAGCTGGTTATAGCACTCCTGGACGAGGCCGCGGGAAACGCCCAGCTCGCGGGCCAGCTCCCGGGAGGACGGCAGGCGCTCGCCGGCTTGCAGCCGACCAGCGCGGATGGCGTCGCGCAGGCTCGCCTCGAGCTGAGAGCGCAGCGGTTGGCCACTGCCGCGATCGAGTCGCAGCAAGAGTTCCGGACCCAAACCGGACCAGAGAATCGCCATGGAATTGGACCTTATCAGGGTGCCAGTTCGCACCTACGGTCACAGACATGACCACTTTGACGCACGCGGATCCCCGCCCGAACACCAGCTGCGCACCTCGTCGACGGATCGTCACCGGCCAGCTTGCGCTGGTGTTTGTCGTCGTCTTCGGCACGCTCATGAGCTTCTACCTGCTGCTAGCGGTGACGCCTCGATACGCCGCCGAGGCCGGCGCCGGCAGCGCCGGGGCTGGGCTGGTGACCGGCTCGCTGCTCGCCGGGACGGTAGCAGCAGAGCTCGTCGCCTCCATCCTGATGAAGCGACACGGATACCGGACCTTGCTGGCGGCCGGCGCGGTGCCTGCTAGGGCTCCCAGTACTCGCGATGCTGTATGTCCATGGGCTGACGATCATCGTGGCCGCCAGCGTCGTCCGCGGGTTCGGATTCGGCCTCAGCACCGTCGTGACGGGCGCCGTGATCGCTGAGTTGCTGCCGCCCGAGCGGCGCGGCGAAGGACTGAGCTTGACTGGGGTCGTAGACCTGCTGCCCGCGGTGCTGGCGCTGCCCGCCGGAGTGTGGCTGGCGGACCATTACGGCAGCGTGCCCGTTGTTGCCATGACGTCCGCGATGGCCCTCATACCGGTGGCAGTGCTGCCGTGGCTGCCACGTGCGACTGATCGTCGCATCGCCGATGCGACTGACGCGCCAGCCGGTGGCGCGCCGGCGGTCGGGCTGGTGACTGGCCTACGCAACTATGGGCAACTGCGGCCGCTTGTCGTCTTCGCCGCCAGCACCATGGCGGCCGGAATTGTAGTTTCCTTCCTTCCGCTGGCCGCCGGGGTAGCCCACAACATCGTGGCCATCGGCTTGTTCGCTCAGGCCGTCGCGGCAATGATCAGCCAGTTCTGGGCCGGGCGTCGCGGCGACCGGCACGGTTACTCGACGCTGCTGGTCCCAGGACTGGCCATTGCGTCACTTGGGATGGTGAGCATGATCTGGCTAAGGTCTCCGGTCGCAGTGATCGCAGCGATGTGCGTCTTCGGCGCGGGCTTCGGGATCAGCGAGAACGCCACGTTCGCGCTCATGATTGATCGCATGCCGGCTTCCGGGCTGGGCACGGCGAGCGCCCTGTGGAGTCTTGGGTACGACGTCGGGTACGGCGCCGGGCCCGTGGGATTCGGCCTCGTCGTCGGTCACACCGGCTACCCCGCCGCCTTCGCTCTGACGGGCGCACTCATGCTGACGGCGCTGCCAGTCGCGTGGCGAGGGCGAGTCGCCGACCGCAGCAAGTGAGGCGGCGACTAGCATCAACGGCGCCATGCACGACCTAGACCCGCTGGTGGTCATCCGGAGCGAAACCGAGCTGGTGGCCGTGGATCTTGTCCCGGAGATCCGGCTGCACCTAGCCGCCGACCCGATCAGCCTGTGGCAGCGCCTGGAGGTGTCAGCCGACCGGACCGATCTGGAACCGCCGTTCTGGGCCGCGGCGTGGACTGGCGGCCAGGCGCTGGCTCGCTACCTGCTCGACAATCCGGAAACCGTCCGGGGCCGGCGCGTGATCGACATCGCGTCGGGTTCTGGCCTCGTCGCGATCGCGGCGGCCATGGCCGGAGCCGCAGCGGTCACCGCCTACGACATCGACCCGATCGCGGTCGCAGCTATCGCCGTGAACGCGGAGGCCAACCGCGTCCCAGTTCATGCCAGTCGAGCCGACATCCTCGACACAGACGACCTTCCAACGGCCGACACCCACGTGGCGCTTGTTGCTGACGCCTTCTACGAACGTGAGCTGGCCGACAAGGTCACGCGATTCCTGGAACGGGCCCGCAAGCGCGGAGTCGCTGTCCTCGTCGGGGACTTCGGCCGCGCGTTCCTGCCCGCTGACCGGCTCCGACCGCTGGCGGCCTACGAGGTTGCCGGCCTGCAGGCCGTCGAAGGAACCGACGTCAGGCGCACGACAGTATGGGCGCCACGGATGTGATCTAACCCCGAATCATTTCGGGAACGGGGCCGAAGGCCGCGCAGTCGGCCCCGTTCCTGTTGCTATTGGGTCTATACCTTCGCCAGGCAGACCGCCAGAGTGTTGAAGTCGCGCGAGAAGTTGTCGGTGTCAGTGGCTTTGACCCGCCAGTCATTGGCAGAGATCGGCGCGCTCTTCTGGATGCTCCAGTCCTGTCCGATGCTGTCGATCACGTGGCCGCCACCGGTCATGAGCGAATTCGCCGGGCAGGACACGTCAATGGCCTGACTTCCGTTGGCCGGGGCAGTTCCAAAGGTGTCGACAGTAGAAACTGCCAGTTTCGTGATGGGATTGCCGTTCTTCTTCGCCAGGCACATGGCGAACGAGTCGAATGTCGTAGCGAGCGGGACTTCGTTGTCGATCTCAACATTCCACGCGTCGTTGTTGAGCGGTCCGTTGGTATAGATGCTCCAGTTGGGGCTGACGTTGTACACGTCGTAGCCGCCGCCGGTGCGCAGCTGACCGGCGGGGCACGTGGCGTCGGCCTCGCCAGTCTGATTGGCCGGTACGTTGACGTTCGCGTCCACGATGTTGGTGGTGTACTTGCTGATCGCGGTGCTGCCGGGTGCATTCATTGCGCAGATCGCATACGACGTGAAGGTCAGCGGGTTGGCGCTGAAGTTGACGGGCTCGACTGTCCAGGTGCTGGTGTTGATCGGCGCGTCGAGATAGATCCGCCAGTCCGTGGCCGAACCGGTGATGGTGTAGCCGCCGCCCGTGAGCAGCTCACCGGCCGGGCACGTCGCGTCGGCTTCGGCGGTCTCCATGCCTGGCGCCGTCACGGTAGTGCTCACTACGTGTGTTGTAATCCCCTTCACCACGACCGGCCCAGCTAGGGCCGGAGTGATGGCCAGCATCGTAATGGCGATCCCGCTGCCGACGGCTACGACGCCTGCCCCAATTGCGCGCTTCCGCACGTAATGCCTCCCCAAATAGACGTTAACCAAATGCTAATAATGGACGCGTAGCTGGCATTAAAGGTTGACGTGCCGGCGACGGCGCCGAGTGGACACCGTGTGGTCATCGGAGCGTGCGGTCTGAGTCGCGGCGCGTGACCGGGCCGGGACTAGAGTTGCCGTCATGTCAGCAGACCCCGCCACCCGGTTCCCGGGCGAGTCAGATGAATACCGGATGGCCCGCGACCAGCTACTCGATGCCGAGATCGAGCTGAGGCGCGCGACAGAGCGCGTTGCGGCGCAGCGGCGCGCGATGCCGCTCGGCGGCGCCGTCCCGGCGGACTACGTCTTCGAGGAGGCCGCCGGCGGCGGCGAGGTGAAGTTCTCCGAGTTGTTCGCGCCGGGCAAGGACACGCTGGTGATCTACAGCTTCATGTTCCCGCGCTATTCGGGCGATACCCGGCCAGGTCCGACGACGGGTGAAACGGCCCGGTTGCCGGTAAACGAGACACCCTGCCCGTCCTGTACCTCGATCCTTGACTCGCTCGACGGCGCCGCTGTCCACCTCGCGCAGCCGCTCAACCTGGTCGTCGTCGCCAAGTCGGACCCGGCTCGAATCCGCGATTTCGCCCGTGACCGCGGGTGGCGCCGGCTACGGCTGCTGTCGTCGCGGAACAACAGCTACAACCGCGACTACCACGCCGAGAGCCCAGACGGTGAGCAAGCTCCGATCCTGAACGTGTTCACCCGTGCCGGAGATGCCTTCCGTCACCGGTGGGCGACCGAGCTCATGTTCGCCCCGCGTGAGGAAGGTGAGGACCCGCGGCACGTCGACTCGATCTGGCCAATCTGGAACGTGCTCGACATGACACCCGACGGACGCGGCAGCGGGTCGGACATCCCGGCCATGCAGTACGAGTAGGCCGCAGCAGCGGAGGACGCTTGAGTGGCGACCCAGGGCGGGATCAGGAGCAGCCGCGGCGCGCACTGTTTGTTCGAGCCCGGACCCGCATCGACCGGTGGCAGAGTTCCGCGCTGGCTCGTCGGCTCCAGGCGGCGGACGTCATCAACCGGGGACTCCTGTTCGCTGCCGTCCTGCTCTTGTGCTTCGTTCCGTTCCTGATCGTTCTCCAGGCCCTGGCCGGTCGGACGCAGGCGTCCGGCTTCATCAGGCGATTCGGCTTGACAGATCAGGCCGCTCACGCGGTTCGGCAGGCGCTCACCTCGCCGTCCCAGACGTCCAGCGCCATCGACGGAGTGAGCTGGGTGTTCTTTATCGTCGGCGGCATCGCCGCAGCGGCCGCGATCCAGGAACTCTACGAACGAGTCTTCGACGTCAAGGGACGCGGGTTCCGAAATACGCCGCAGCGCGTCGCCTGGCTCGGGCTCGCGGTTGGAGCTTCCTTCCTCACCGCGCTCGTGCAGCCGTGGCTCGATCGAGTCGGCGGCAACGGGCTTGGTCGACGTGGCCTCGCTGATCGGCGGGACTGCATTCTGGTGGGCCTCGATGTGGATATTGCTCAAGGGCAGGCTGAGCTGGGGAGAGCTTTTCCCGTCCGCGCTCGCGACCGGCGTCTGCTTTCTCGGGATGGAGATCGTCTTCCGGCTCACGCTGTCGAGCGCGATCGTCTCCGACTACAAGAAGTACGGGTCAATCGGCGTGGTGTTCGCGATCATGTCCTTGCTGATCGCGATCGGCGTCGTCATCACGCTGGGTGCGCTCCTCGGTGTCGCCTGGCGCGAGCGCAAGAAGCAGCCAGGCCGCTTAGTCTGGTGCGCCGGGTACGATCTGGCCGCATGACCCGCCCCGCCGCCCCCGCGGTCTCAGCCGACCTCGACGTTGTCTTCGCGGCCACGCTGTAGACCTGGTCCGCGATGGCCGTCTGCTGCTTGATCAGGTGAGCATCGCGATCAGGGCCGGGGAGCACTGGGCCCTGCTCGGTCCGAACGGCGCCGGCAAGAGCACGCTCCTGCAGATCATGGCGACCCACGCCTACCCGACCCGCGGCCACGTCGATGTCCTCGGGCATCGCCTCGGGCGGGTGAACGTGTTCGAGCTCCGGCCATGGATCGGACACGTCAGCCCGCACCACCGGGTGGACCCGCATCGCACCGTCGCCGAGGTGGTGCTCACCGGCGTGACCGGCACGATTCAGCTCGTCCAGGGGCGCCAGACCAGCGCGGCCGAGATGTCGCGTGCTGCGGCGTTGACGGAGCTGATGGGGCTCGCGGACCGAACCGACGCGCGGTGGCAGATCCTCTCTCAGGGGGAACGCAGCCGGGCGCTCATCGCGCGAGCGCTCATGGCGAAGCCGCGCCTGCTCCTGATGGACGAGCCCGCCGCCGGGCTGGACGTCGCCGGCCGCGAGCAGCTACTCGCCAGCGTCGACGACCTGCGTCGCCGGCAGCCGGGCCTCGCGACCGTGCTCGTGACCCATCACGTAGAAGAGTTGCCGACAACTACGACCCACGCGCTGCTGCTCCGAGGCGGCCGCGTACTGGCCGCCGGGCCGGCGGGCGGCGTGCTCACCACCGAGCAGGCCAGTGCCTGCTTCGGCCATCCGGTGACGATCAACCAGCACGCAGGCCGCTGGGCCGCGGTCTCCGTTCGCTGATCGCCCCTTGGGGGTGATTCCGCGCCGGGTCGCGTTGGATCGTCTTGGGCTGCCGGGGCAGGATGCAGTGCATGGATACGCGGTCGACTAGAAACCCGATGGTGATCCTCGGCATTGGACTCGCCGGCGGCAACGCCGCAGCCACGCTGCGGGACGAGGGCTATGAGGGGTCAGTTGTGGTCATCGGCCGGGAGCCGACCATTCCCTTCGGCCGCCCGCCGCTGTCCAAGACCTACCTGCGGTCGGAAGAATCCCTCGACGGCTGGTACGTGAGGCCAGCCGACTGGTACGCCGACCACGACATAGATCTCCGCAGCGAAACCACCGTGGTGGCCATCGACCCGGCGGGACACACCGTGACCCTGGATTCGGGTGCAGAACTCGGCTACTCCAAGCTCCTGATCGCCACTGGCGGGCAGAACCGAAAGCTCACGATCCCCGGGGCCGATCTGCCCGGGATTCACTATCTGCGCACGCTGGCCGAGTGCGACGCGATCAAACAGGAGGCAAGGCCGGGCCGGACCGCGGTCATCGTCGGCATGGGATTCATCGGCTGCGAGGTCGCCGCCTCGCTCACCCAGCTCGGGGTTCGGGTATCCGCGGTCTTCCCGGGCCGCAACCCACTGGAAAGGGTCCTAGGCGACCAGATGGCCACGCTCGTCGGCGACTTCCACCGCGCGCACGGGGTCCAGCTGCTGGCCGGAGAGCAGGTGGCCGCGTTCGAGGGCGCCGGGCACCTCGAGGCGATAGTGACCGCCGCCGGTCACCGGATCGCGTGCGACTTCGCCGTAGCGGGTGTCGGCATTCAGCCTGAGATCCCGCCGGTCTCGGTCGCCTGCGAAAACGGGATCCTCGTCGACGAGCTCTGCCGAACCAGCGCGCCGGACATCTATGCGGCCGGAGACGTGGCGAACGTTCTCCACCCGCTGTTCGGGCGCGTTCGGGTCGAGCACTACAACAACGCCGAGAAACAGGGCAGAGCCGTGGCCAGGTCGATGCTCGGCTCGACGGCGCCTTACGACTACCTGTACACCTTCTGGTCCGACCAGTTTGAGCACAAGATTGAGTACGTCGGCCATGCCACCAAATGGGATGAGTTCGTGATCCGCGGCAGCGTCCAAGAGAGCAAGCTGATCGGTTTCTACCTCAAGGACGGGGTTGTGCTGGCCGCGGCGGGCCTGGATCGCGGCGGCGATCCCGAACTCGATCTTGACGGCGAGATGGCCGCCTGCGGCCGCCTGGTGTCTCGCCAGGCCAGGCCGACGCCGGCTCAGCTAGCCGACGAACGCATCGACCTGCGGTCTCTCGGCGGTGGCTGAACCGCGGCCCTAGGCGTTCGAGAACAGCGGGATATTCGCGCCGCTGACGGCTGCCAGCGGGCTCTCCAGCAGCGCGGTGATCAGCTCCGCGACGTCGTCGGCGGTCAGCCCCGGCCGCAGTGCCGGGTTGGCCCGGCGGAGCATGTCCGTGTCGACGGCGCCCGGGCTCAGGCAGACAGCGCTGATGCCGTGCTCCTTGCCCTCGACCGCGACCGCCTCGGTGAGACCGATGACTCCGTATTTGGACACGTTATACGCGGCTAGCCCCGCAAACTTCTCGGTGGCGTACACGCCAGACAGCGACCCTATGGTGACGATCCGGCCCTCGCCAGCGGGAACCATGGCGGTGAACGCCGCGCGGCAGCACAGGAACGTGCCCGTCAGGTTGACGCCGATCGTCTCGTCCCACACGACCGACGTCGTTGCGGGGAACGCGACGGGCGTCAGCACGCCGGCCGCGCAGACCAGCGCACCAAGCTGGCCGGTGTCGTTGACCTTCGCAAAAAGGCGCTCGACCGCCGCCTCGTCGCTCACATCAGTCGGCACGGTCGTGGCGTCGCCGCCCGCTTCCTTGATCTGGCTTGCCACGGTCTGGAGAGCCTGGCCGTTCCGGGCGGCCAGCACGACGTGACCGCCCGCCGCCGCCACGGCCGCGGCGGTGGCCGCCCCGATCCCCCGGCTCGCTCCAGTGACTAGCACCAGCTTGCCGGCCAGCCACGAGCGCTGCCTCAGCTCAGCCACCAGCGACCTGCCGGTAGAGGCGCTCGTGAGCGTCCAGGCTCAGTTCCAGGTCAAGCTCGCCCACCGCGTGCTGCCGGCATGCCAACCGGGAGATTGCCGGGGCCTTCGACACCGCTTCGGACGCAGCATCGAGGTCGTTAGGTGGTACCAGGAACCCGGTCACGCCGTCCATGATCACCTCGCTGAGTCCGGCGCGGCGGAACGCGACCACCGGAGTCCCGCACGCCTGCGCTTCGGCCGCAACCATCCCGAAGGGCTCGTCCCAGCCCGAAGGGCACAGCACCACAGCCGCCCTGGCCATGGCCTCCCACAACGAGGTCCGGCGCACTGCCGGATGGATGGTCACCCCTGGCCAGTCACGCCGCGGCTCGATCTGCTCGCGGGCGTACTCACGATCGTAGGGGTCGCCATAGAGGTCGATCGGCACTCCGGCCGCACTGGCGATGTCGATAGCTTCGGCGGCACCCTTTTCGGGGCTCAGCCGGCCAGCGAACAGCGCGCCCTCGCCGGCCGCCTCCGACCACGGAATGACACCCGTCGGCGGGTACGGCGGCAGGATCGCGTCGACGGGAACGACCTGGCGCCACGCATTGGCCTGGAAGGCAGACACGGCGGCTACCGATGGCGGTCTGCCACCGCTGACTGCGTGCCGAAGCGCCGCCGATACGGCCTTGTCAGGCGGCAAGTGCACAGTGTGGACCACCGGTGCCTGAATCGTCGTAGCCAGCCGGACGGCGGGCGCGTCAAAAGCATGATTGTGGACCACGTCATACGGAGTGCGCTGCATCGTCGAATAGGCGGCGGCGAAAGCTGACTCGGCCGCAGCCGCTGCCTCGGATTCTGAATCCTCCGCCGCTGTCCCGGGCCCGGCGGCCCGGTACAGCGTGCCCGCCAGCGACTCAGGATCAACCCCGGTGTCGATCACGTCAACGCCCGGGATGTCAGATCCGGAGGCCGCGTAGACGTGAACTTCGTGGCCCCGTCCGACGAGGCCGCAGGCGAGATCGGATACGAAGGCCTGCGATCCGCCGCGCTGCGGTTCCCGGATAGCGGTCACGAGCGGCGCCATGATCGCGATCCTCATCCCGTCAGCACCTTGACGGCCAGATCGCGCGGCGGGTTGATGCCGAGAACCTCGAACCCGACTTTCCGCGACCCGCGCCGGCGGATCTCGTCGACCGCCGTCGGGTAGAAGATCTCGGCCAGTTCAACCGCCTCCTCATAGCTGCTGAACTCCACCGACATGGGCCCAGGGAAACTCACATAGCGGTAGCCGCGGTCGGCCAGCCAGTCGAGGCGGTTAGGCCACACAATCGCCACGCTGCCGCCAGGTCTGCATACGCGCTCCATCTCGGCCAGGCCAGCATCGCCGCCATGCGCCGCGGCGGGCGTGAATGCCGAGCAGGCCACGACGAAGTCGGCAAAGTCATCAGGTAGCGGGAGTCGGTCGAAAAACCCGGGAACCACCTGAACGCGCCTCCCGTGATCCGTCGCCGCGAGCTTGCGGCGCAAGATCTGGCGCAACGGCAACGCGGGCTCCACCGCCACGATGTGCTGCCCGCGCTCGATGAGCTCGATCGTCAGCCTGCCTGTGCCGGCGCCAACCTCGGCGATCCGATTCACGCCGCGTGGTAGCCAGCCCACGACGTCGGGATGGAGTCGCTCGGCGGTGGCCAACCGGTCATAAAGCTCCGGTTCGAGGCGATACAGCAGTTCCCAGGCCAGGGTTACGTCCTGTTGCGGATCTCCCCTGCCCAACGGGACGAACCGCCTAGTCTCCTCGCGGGTGAGCACGCGCAGGTCCGCAGCCGTGTACCGCTGCTGCACCGCCGCACCGGCCCGGGCCAAGGGCCTCAGGCCTGCTCACCGACCTCGGCCCAGTTCTTATCGGTCTCCCAGACCCGGACCGACCGCAGCAGCCGCTCGGGAAGCTCTGGCTTCAACCGCTCCCAGAAAGCCTGCGCCAGGTTTTCGGCGGTCGGGATGCACCCCTTGAGCCAGGCCACGTCGGTATTCAGGTTGCGGTGATCCACATCGCGAATTACCTGCCTGCTGATGACGTCTGCCAGCGCTTTCAAGTCGAAGACGTAACCGCTGGCCGCATCTATCTCGCCGGCCACCACCACTTCGAGGGCATAGTTATGCCCGTGGAGGTTCGTGCACTTCCCGAACAGGCGCCGGTTCTCCTCATCAGTTAGATCCGGGTCGTACAACTGATGCGCGGCGCTGAATGATTCGCGGCGGCCGATCAGGACGGCCATCAGCCTCGCCCTCTTTCGCGAGCCTTGACTAACGGTAGGTTACAGGGTTGGCGTGGCCGCAGGGCGTCGCGGACCTTGGCGCCACTACTCGACACCGGGTTGCCCTACCACAGGCCCGGAACGAACCGGAATCTGACCGCTTCGCGGTAGCGCCGATAAGCCGCGGAGCCGGACAAGACCTTCTCCTCCGCGACGATTCGCCCGATGTTGCACGCTGTCACGCACAGGACCACGGCAACATTCCGCCAGGACACGGCCTGCGCCAGATAGCCGACCTGGATGAGCAGGTAGCTCACGTACACCGGATGACGGACGACCGCGTACGGTCCGCGAGTCACCACTCCCCTGTCGGCCGCGACGAATCCAAAGGACCGGCCCAGCACCACCAGGGATCCGATGACGAGAACGAGGCCTGCGAGCTGGAGTACAAATCCGGCGCGGACAGCCCATACGGCGTGGATACCGGTCGGCCGCAATAGCAATCCGCCAAACGTGCCGCCGGCCGCGAGCAACCAGCTCGCCAAGTTCGGGCTCACCGCGCGGGCCGGACGGCGAATCAGGAATGCGACGATAAACCAGGCCTGCTCGACGCAGAACAGGGCGCCGATCAGGCGATGAGTCTGGAGGAAGTACTCGATGGTGGCCCGCGCGAACCACGCTGCACTCGCCGCACCCGCGACGTTCACCAAGACCCGAACGGCGCGATCGGACGACGGCGTGCGGTGCGGAACCCACCGCATCGGCCGCTGCGGTTCCTCGGCGCCGCGGTGCGGGGGTTTCGTCAGCTGGCGCTCATCTAGCACACAATCACCTACCGATCTCCAACGGAATCGGTAGTGCGCTCGTTCATTGTCAGCCTATGTACCCGGCGACCGGCATACGCTCACAGCCCGGCCGGGAACGTGATCGGCTGCGGGGCGATGAGCGGCGTTCCTACCTCCAGCTGGATTTGCGCGTGCGCGGTGAGCGGAATGTCGCGTGGGTTGCCGCGGTATGCCTTCCCGTTGTAGATGACGGTGACGTGGCCGACCGCAGGGCCAACCTGGTCAGGGCCGAGGGGCTGGCCCCACTCGTCGAAGAAGTTCCCGAGGGTGTACGTCCGCGTGACGGGCGACTCTATGTGAATGATCCCGTCGGCAGCGTGCGTGTGCAGCCAGTAGAAGCATGTGCCGGAGCCGATGAACGGGCCGCTCGCGCTGCTCTGTGCCTGGGCGCCAGGGATGCCAATGGCCGCCGGGATCTGCCGTTGGGTCCCGTTCACGAAGATGACCAGGTGGGCGTGAATGTGGAACAACGTCTGCTCGCTGGTCTGGCAGCTGATCCCGTCGACGGGCTGCCCGGTCGTCGACGCGGAGATTCCGGCCAGCGGCGCCGCGACCGGAACGGGCACACCTTCCGGCCCGAGCGCACCCGCCGCCGGGGCCGGCTTCAGCACGCCGGGCGTGGTGAGCGGGGCGGACGCCGAGACAGGCGGGTTCTGCCCCCCGCCGCCGGCGACAGCCAGCGGGATCGCCACGGCGGCCGCGATCACGGCAGCAGCACCCGCCGCGACTCCGATCCAGACACGACGCCGCCTACGCCGGGCCTGGTCGGCCCTCATCTGCGCGACCCTTTCCCTGGCCGTCTGCCTGTTCCTGCTGCCCTTGGACACCAGCGTCAATCCCTTCGTCCGCTTTAGCCCCTATGACGTTACGACCGCGGCCACCCTGAAGACATGCTGGGAACACCCGCAAAGCTCGCTCTGGACGATGCCGGCGCACCAATGGGGGCCCCGTTCCCTTCTCGTGGCGTTTGGACTACGGGTTGCGGGTCACCGTCGCGCTGAGGCGCCCGCCTCGGGTGATCAAAGTGACGTGGTCGATCAGAACGTCGCCTGGCAGGTTCACCGTCAAGTGCTCCCCGTTCGCCCAGTAGTACTCGACGCTTATCAGCGCGCCGTGATCGATATGCCCGACGGTTAGGTACTGGCCGTCGCCATGGGCGACCTCGGTGACCTCCACGTCACGATGAGGCCGGAACCGTCCTATCAGGTCGCCAACGTGCTGGTGATAGAAGACCTCGGTTGTATGCAGAAACGGATGGCATTGCAGGCCAGTGCCGACGAATCCGATGTTGGGGTACCGCTCACCGGCGTTGCCGCATATCGCGATGTCCTCCGCCAGTACGTACGCGCCACCAGGGATTATCACCCGCTTGGAATAGCCGTCATGGAGGTGATACTCGGCCTTCTGCAGCTTCGACCCAGCCGCATAAGGATCCGTGAAGGTCAAGGAGCCACTGCGCCCGCTGCCGTGTTCGACCGCCATCACCGTGTGATCGCCAGGGCGGAGGTGGGGCGTTTTGCCGGTGGTCGTGTGCGGCGGGGACGTCGTGCCCGCCGGGGACGCTGTTGAGCAGGCACTCAGGACCACCGCTGCGGCGAGGGCGGCCGCCGCCGGCAACGCTACGATCCGAGCCCGCATCGTCCCTCCACGCGCTCAAGCCATTGGTCACGTTGGCACTGCACTTGGCCCTGCTCGCCCTCATCTATGTTCACGCGCCGGAAGGCGGATGTGTTCACGCGCCGGACGACGCTCCGGGCTTGGCTTCGGACGCGGGCTGCAGTTCTCGGTTGCGCCGACGGCTCAGCAGTCTCCGGCCGACGTAGACAGCCACGAGGATTACGGCGGCCGCGAGAACGTAGATCAAATACCGCGTCACATCTCGGTAGATCGTCGTGATGTGATCCCCGGCCAGATACCCAACGCTCACCCACACGGCGACCCAGATCGCGGCCCCGGCGCCGTTATAGACGAGGAAACGGCGCCATGGCATGCCAGTAACGCCGGCGATGATCCCGTTGAACTCGCGCAAGACGACGATGAACCGGGCAATCAGCACCAGGAGGCCCCCGTACCTGGTGACGGCCGCTTCCGCGCGGTCGAGATGATGCTCGCGGACGAACGCGTACCGGCCATAGCGCAAGACGACTGCCCGACCGCCGAGGCGACCGATGCCATATCCAATCTCGGCGCCGACAAAGCAGCATGCGACGGCGATCACGCCCACGAGCAGGATGTTCAGGCCAGCCCGGCCCGTACCAGCGAAAACCGCGCCCGCGATGAGCGCAAGCTCGCCTGGCACGACCGGAACGCCGATGTTCTCCAGGAGCAGGAGCAGAGCAATCGCCAGGTAGCCGTAGTGGTCGACGGAGCTGGCCACTGGCTGCAGAAAGCCCGGCAGCGGCGCGCTGCTCGCTATGGCTCCCAGCACCCTTGCCTCCCCGGGGACATCCACAATTAGGGTTACGTCCCTGCATGGTATGCGGGGCGAACTCCTGTGACATACCGCAGCAAGGGCAGTCGACCGCTCGATTCGACCCGGAATCCAGCGGCGCTGGCCAGCTGTTCCAGCGAGCCGATGGTGGCAGCTGCGCGCAGCATTCGCCGGGCGCCGCGGATGCAGCCGCAAGGAGCGGCCGGGCGCCCGCCAGGCTTGGTCACCCGGAACACGTCGAACGACTCGTTGGGCAGTTCCAGGTCCTGCGCGACACCCACGCTGAACCTCATCGTCGGGGACGCGCGGCGCTGCGCGTACGCGATGGCCGTGGCGGCCGGATCAATCCCCGTGACGGATCCGCTCGGTCCGGCCGCGACGGCCAACTTCCGAGCTAGGTATCCGCTGCTCGACCCCACGTCCAGAACCGAATCACCTGGCTTGGCGCCGCTCAGGCAGACGATCTCCTGGTAGACCCGGCCGCGCCGTCCGCCAAAGGCAATCTGGCTCACCAGCTCGTTGAGGCGGAAGCGGTCGAGCGCCGTGCCCTTGCGGCCGCGACTGCCGTGCAAGCGCCGAGCCGTGTCATGCATTGCTACCTCCAGTAATGCGTTAACTTAGTTGTGACTAAGATTAGTGACGACTAAGTTAACGGGCTAGATGTCAGCGAGACCGAATATGGGCCGCCGCCCAGGCCATGGGCAACCTGGCAGAACCCGCCTGCGGGCGGCTGAGCGGCGGGAAACCATTGTGCGCGCAGCGACCGAAGTGTTCGCCGAGGCCGGTTATCAGGCTGGGAAAGTCTCCGACGTCGCCGCCCGGATCGGGGTGACCGAGCCGGTCATCTTCCAGAACTTCGGCTCCAAGGCTGGGCTGTTCGCGGCCGTAGTCCAGCGGGCGGCGGTCGATGTCCGGGCATCGCTCGACGACCTGGTGGCAGAGTCAGCGTCAGCTTCGGAGCTACTAGCCCACGTGCTGCGCGCGACCGACCTGACAAAGCCAGGCCGCTCGGCGGGGCACCTGGCGAGTCCGCATCCCAACCTCAAGCACTTCGGCGCGGCCTATGGCGTGCTCTTCGCCGACGCCGCGGCGTTGAGCGCCCAGCCTGACGCAACCGAGGCGGCTCGTATCGCCATCGACGCCGTCGCCACCCACCTCGCCGACCTGATCCGGCACGCCCAAGCTCGCGGCGCCATCGCCGCCGACGTCAACCCGGAGGCCGCAGCGTGGTTCTTTCTGTCGGTGATTTCGACGCGTCGGCTGCGCTCAGGCGCGATGCCGTCACGTCTTGAACCTGACGTGCTTGCCTTGACGCTTCGAGCGCTGGCGCCACGGGCCGTCGGGGCCACTGAGGTCTCGATCTGAGTGCCATTGTCACCTAGCGCGACACGATTCACAGTCATGTGGACTTGTGGTAAGCCCTAGAACGTGGCCGCGCAAGAGCAGAGAGTCCAGACCGGCATGGCGCCCGCGCTCGCGGTCACCGGCATCGCTCCTGAGCCCGTGACGCTGCAAAGCCTCACCGCGAGCGGCTGCGCGCTGCTGCTGTTCGTGAACGAGGACTGCCCGACCTCAGCGCTGACGATGCGCAGGCTGGGGCCGCTGTGCCAGGACTGGGAGACGGGCTGGCATCAGCTGCACCGCGATCTTCGAGGATCCGCTCGAGGTAGCGATCCGGGTTGCGCGCCGGTGCGGCTGGACCGGTCGCGTCGTGTCGCAGGCTCCGCCTTACCAGACGTCGCGCGCTTACGGCCTCGTGTCGGTGCCGACCGCGTTCCTCATTGACCGACCAGGGCCAGATCACCGACAGCGTCACCGGCTGGGACCACGCGGCGATCGCGGTGCTCCTCCGAGCGGGCTGCCAGCATGACGGGCGCCGCGCTCGCGGTCCCCGAGGCAGCTGAACCCCTACGCAAGCCAGGTTGCTCCTCCAAGGCAGCCCTGGATCCGGAAATCGCGGCCGCGATGGCGGCGCGCCCGGACGCGGACGAGATGGAGGAGATGTTCGAGCGGGGCTGGACCGACGGCCTGCCCGTCGTCCCGCCCACGGAAGAGCGGGTCGAGAAGATGCTCGGCAATTACGCACGCGCGATGCATCGCTCGGGCAGGTACCGCCTGCGATGGGCGAGGCGACGCTCGAGCGACTGGCCGCCTGCGCCGTCCTGGCCGGCTGCCGTCCGGCGTACTTTCCCGTCGTGGTCGCGGCCGCGAAGGCAGCACTCGACAGCAGGTTCAACATCCACGGCCAGGCCGTCACTACCCAGCCGGCCGGCCAGCTCATCGTGGTCAACGGCCCCGTCCGCCACGAGCTCGGCATGAATAGCGGGATGGGCGCGCTCGGTCCCGGTAACCGGGCGAACCTGACCATCGGCCGGGCTCTCCGGCTGATGATCGAGCTCACCGGCGGCGGCATGCCTGGCGCGCTCGACCGGTCGACGCTTGGCCACATGGGCAAGATTGGCTTCTGTATCGCCGAGGACGAGGAAGTCAGCCCGTGGACCCCGCTGCACGTCGAGCGCGGCTTCGCGCCAGAGCAATCTGTCGTCACGCTCATTGGCAGTGACGCGCCGCTCTCGATCTCCGACCACCGCAGCCGGACACCAGAGGATCTTGCCTACGTCCTCGGCTGGGCCGCGGCGAGTTCGTGGAGCACAAACTGGTGGCCGCTCGCCGAACCGTCAGTGTTCATCATCTGTCCCGAGCACGCCGAGATGTTCCGAGCCCACGGTTGGACCAAGCAGCGGCTGCGTGAGTACATGTTCGAGGCGGTGCACAAGCCGGCGAAAGACCTCCGCCGCGGCGAGACAACTCCGCATGTCCATCGATCGGACCCCGAGGCCGACATCCACAAGTGGGCATCGCCAGCTGAGATAATCCTGCTCGTCGCCGGCGGCGACGCCGGACGCTACTCTGCTGTCCTCGGCCCGTGTACCGGCATGGGATCGCAGATCGTCTCGGTGGAGGTACAGCCACGATGACCGGGTACGTCAGCCCCTTCGACGACCGGGTCAGGCCGGAGCATCCGCTCGCGGAGCGCCCGCAGCAGCTCAGCGGCCTGCGGATCACGCTGCTCGACATTCGAAAGAACCGCGGCGCGCGAGTTCCTCGACCGGATTGAGACGCTGCTTGAGTCCGCAGGCGCGATCACGACCCGCGAGACCAAGGAGATCTTCTCCAAACCCGCCGCTCTCGACCTCATCGAGAGCATCACCAGCGTGTCCGACGCGGTGGTCGAGGCCCTCGCCGATTGAGGCTCGTGCACGTCGTGCAGTGTGTGCGACCTCGTTCACCTGGAACGCCGCGGCGTCCCGTCGGTCGGCATCGCCACGTCCCCGTTTGCCGACGAAGCCGTTGAGCAGGCCCGCCTACTCGGTATGCCCGCAGCCCGAATGCTGTACATCCCGCATCCCGTCCAGTTGCTGACCGAGCCCGAGCTAGCGGCGCGTGCTGACTCCGTCTTCCCCGCGATTGTCCGTGCACTGACCGCATTCTGAGGCCATCGGTCTCGCCGTTTTCTATTCCAACGTGACGATATTGTGCCTAGAGTGGCCTTTAGCGGTGCGGTCGACCTTTGTCCTGATCGATTCTCCTGGGGCCGGAGTGAATTGGAGGTATAGCAGCCCAGGACTGAGAAGGATTCGCCTTATCCTCCGAAAGGATAACGTTCGTGAAGAGACCGTTAGCCGGATTCACGCTACTCGCCGCACTCGCACTGTTAGTCGGAGTTGCACCATCCGTGGCCGCGCAGTCGACGCAGTCGACGCAGTCACAGGAGCAGCTACCTCACGAAACCCTTCTGCTCGAGTAACTCATCACTCTGCACTGACACCAACGACACGAACACCTACTACTCGGGTCACGACGAGCCCTCGGTCGAGTTCAAGTCGGGCGTGCAGGGGTCGGGCAACGACATGACCTACACCCTGACGCTGCCGACCGACCCCAAGCAGCAACCCAACGCGAGCGGTGCAGGCGGGTCGACCTGGAACTTCCAGTTGCACCCGACCTTCTGGTTCGGCCTCACGCTCTGCGACACCGAGTCCGCGCCCGAGTTCACCAAGACCTGCGTCGCGGATTCCGACTCCAATAATCTCGTCGGGAACAATCCGGCGGCACCTGACTACATCGGGAAGCACCCAGGCACCGCGTTTATGGAGCTGCAGTTCTACGGCCCCGGTTACGTCCCGCAGTTCGAGGGTTTCGGCTGCGCGGCCACGGTCTACTGCGCCGCAATGACAATCGACAGCCGGACGCTCGATCAGAACACCGGCACCCTCAACACTGCTGCCTGCAACAACTACATTCTGGGTGGCCAAGAACCCATCAACTGGGCGTACATCACGAAGAACGGAGTATCCCAGGCTCCTGCGAATCCGCTATTCACCGGCACGTTCTCGAATCCGAACTTCTCGGCGGTGAACCCGAACCTGTCCGAGGACCTGCTGATGAAGCCGGGCGATCGCATTCGGGTCCACCTGCACGACACCTCGGCCGGGCTCGAAGCCAACCTGACCGACCTCTCGACAGGCCAGAGCGGCTCGATGACTGCCTCGGTGGCGAACGGCTTCGGGCACATCCTGTTCACGCCGGGTTCCTCGACGTGTCAGGTGGCGCCCTACGCGTTCCACCCCGCGTACAACACGGCGAACCCGCGCGGGAACACGTGGTCGGCGCACACCTACAACGTCGCGTTCTCCGACGAGATCGGGCACTTCGAGAACTGCCTTCAGATCGACGCCAACTTCAACTGCGCGTCACCAGGCGCGCAGGACTCGGGCGGCCTCGACGCCGATGACGGCAACGGATCGTGCGTGCCAGGCACCGACTCCACCGTGGTCCACATCGATGGCTGCTTCTCCGCCGACAGCGACTGGGACGGGCAGTCATATCAACTGGACTGGCCAGGAACAAACCCGAGTCCGGGCCAGGACAGCAAGCTGCACCCGAGCCCTGTCCTTTTCACCAGCCCGCTGACGGGAAACGGAACGATAAATTATTCAACCGTAGCCTTCGAAACCGACTTGCCGAGAATCGAAGCTTCGGACTCGCAGGCCAACCCGCCATTCTGCAACACTACGACGGGAGCGAATTGCGTTAACCCACCGAATGGAGCGAAGTTCTACCCATTCTTCTCGACGAGAATAGACAAGGGAACCTGCTCCTTCCAGGAGGGCGGGCCATTCATCCCAGGAACCAAGAACGATTTCGGAGGTAGCTCGACAACCGAGTTCGGCCCGCTCCTGCAGACCCTCTTCCCGGGCGCGGGCTTCACCCCGAGGCTATCGTTCGACAACTTCAACAGCGGTGACATGCCGAACCCGTGCCCGGTGCGCGGCTTCAGCTAGTCCGCTCGAGGGGCGGCCGTCATCTGCGGCCGCCCCTCAGCCCAGCGCCGCTCGGCTCACGGCCCCTCAGCTCACCGCGCGCCGGTCGACCGCACACCGGTCGAAGCGTCGCTACGGGAGATAATCGACCGTGCCCACGCCTGCTCTCGCTGCGCTCGACTCATCCGGCATCGCGTACCGGGTCATCAGGCACGGCCCGGTGCGCAACCTGGCCGACGCCGCGAAGGCCCGCGGTGTCGAGCCAGCCGACGTGGTGAAGACGATGGTGGTGCGCCGCGGCCAGGGTGACTACGTCTTCCTCCTTGTGCCCGGCGACCGGGCCATCGCCTGGCCTAAACTCCGTGCCCTTCTCGGCGTTAGCCGCCTGTCCATGCCCGACGCCACCGTGGCCAGGGAGGTCACCGGGTACGAGCGCGGCACGATCACGCCGTTCGGTGCTACGGCCGCATGGCCGGTCATCGCCGATGAGCGCGTTCTCGGCCGTGTAATCACGCTCGGCGCGGGAGAACACGGCGTCGCCGTCGCGGTGCGCGCGGAGGAGGCGCTGGCTGCACTCAACGCCACGGTGGCCGATTTCACCGAGCCAGAGGACCCGTGACTCGCGGGTTCGGTTTGCGGTCAGGACCTGACGAGCCGGGCGATGGCGTCGGAGGCCTCCTTGACTTTCGCCTCCGCAGCGTCTCCGCCTTCAGCTACCGCGCCCGCCACGCAGTGCCCAAGGTGCTCCTCGAGCAGGCCGAGTGCCACCGACTGCAGCGCTCTCGTCGCAGCTGCGACCTGAGTCAGAATGTCTATGCAGTACTTGTCGTCCTCGACCATGCGCTGCAGGCCTCGGATCTGGCCTTCGATACGGCGCAGCCGAGTGATGTAGGCGTCCTTGTCGTGCGTGTATCCGTACATGCAGCCTCCGGCCTGAGCGACCAGTTCTATCCGAGCCACAAACTAGCCGGCCGACCCATACTGGATCGGGACCGTCATCGACTGTAGGCGCTGCCAACTGCTGTCGGCCTGGCTGAGCTGCCAGACGGTGAGCGAGCTGCGGTCGACGGCAAAGGCGTCGACTTCGCTACCGGCCAGGCTGGCCAGTGCCGCGGTGCCAGCTGGAGGGCGCGGCAGCGCTCGCCACGCGCTGCCACCGTTATCGATCAGTGCGGCCGAGCCTCCAGTCGTCGTCACGGCCACCGTTCCAGTCAGGCCGAACGCCGCGGACGCGACGGCAGCGCCACGCAGCGATAGCGGCTGCGACAGGCTCCACCGGCCGCCGTTGTCCGACCACGCCGCTACCAGGCGAGCGGCGCTGCCGGTTCCGGCCTGCAGCAGCACGATCACATCCCGCCCGCTGACTGCAAGCCGAAGCACGGTGACGCGCTCGCGGCTGAGGTTAGCGGGAACCGCAGGGCCACTGGCGCGCCACGCTGTCGCACCTCCGCTGAACAAGGCAACCTCACCTGGCTTGGAGCAGGAGCCAGCGAGCAGCAGATCACCGGATGGCGAGTACGCGGCCGCAGTCAGGTTTGATAGCCCGCACTGGCGGCCAGCGGCGGTGGCAGCGAGGGCCCGGGCGCTCGTCAGCGTCCGCCACGATCCGCCTGCCGATGCCTGCTCGACGGCCCCGTGCGTCGTGAGCGCGATCAGCTCGCCGGTGGTCGGCTGCAGGGCCAGGGCTCCTGGGCTGCTCGCGAGCGCAGCGTCTAGCGGGCCAAGGGCCGACCAGGACTGTCCGCTGTTCACGGTCTGGCTGAGCGGCGTGAAGGTGAGGAGGTTGCTGGGCCGGAACGCCGTGACCGCTGACTGGCCGGCGCCGGGGATGACCACCAGCCCGCCGTTGTCGCCGGTGCCAGGCGGGGTGACCAGGGCCCAGCGATCGCTGCCAGACGGCCGCACGAACAGCTGCCAGAAGTTGTTGCGCTGCGCGGCTGGGCCGCCCATCACGATCGTGGCCCAGCTGCCAGTGGCAGTGCCAACAGAGGTGTCAAGCGGTACCGGAAGTGCCGCGGCTGCGCGCGGCCGCATCGCGCTGGCCGCCAGGCGAACTGCTGCCGCACCCGGCCGCCAGCAAGCTGGCCGCGACGGTCGCGGCGATGCCCATCCGTCGTATCCAGGTCATGAATGCTCCAGTAGCTGACGCGCGGCGTCCGCAAGTTCTGCGGCGAACGACGACTTAGTGGCCGTCGTGCCGGGACCAGGGTCGAAGTCGAATTCGCGCCGGACATTTCCGCGCGCGTCGATGGCGAGCGCGATCTCGCTGTGCCCGATCATCGAGCCCGCCGGCTCGATGTCGGCGGCGACACCGTAATTGGCCCATACACGTCGCAGCTGGCTGAGGGAGCCGGTGAGATAGAGCCAGTTCCGGATTCCGGCGAGTCCTTCCTGCTGGTCAAACGCGCGTGTGTAGCCGAGCTGGTAGTCGACCGGGTTGGCGACGACAGCGACAAGCTCCACATGACGGTCGGCGGCACCAAGCAGCTGGCCGGCCTCTTTGAACTCCTGTGCCTCGAGCGGGCAGTCACTCGTGCACACCGGGTCGAGGAACGTCAGCAGAACCACCTTGCCGTGCAGGCTGCCGAGCGTGACCGGCCGGCCGTTCTGGTCGGTCAGGCTGAACGGCGAGGCGCGGAAGTTCAGCGGTGCCGTGTCGCCGTCGATCGCCTGCGCCAGTATCGGGTCGGCGACGTGATTAGCCTGGGCCGCCGCCATTGGCGCCGCGCCCAGGACGATGACGCCGATCGCACCCACGGCTGCGACCGAGTTGATGCTCGCCGAGGCCAGCGCGCGCACATCCGCTGCGGCTCGCACTCGAGGCCACCTCGCACCTGAAACAGCCACGGCGCTGGTAACTGCCGCTGTCGCTGGCGCCTGCTCTGGTTTCTGGACCAGAGCCAGGTAACCGCTGGTCGCGAGCAGCACGAACGGAATCATGCTGTTGGGATCCGTGCCGAGCCCTCCAAAAAACCCGATGTCCTCGATCAGCACCCAGTCGGCTAGGCACAACACGGCAAAACCGATGACCGCGGGCCGCGTCAGCCGCTGTCGCCCGCTGAGGAACGCCGCGCCGATCGCCGCCAGGGCGACCACCGCAAACAGATTGACAGCGAATCCGTGCGCTTCATCGAAGCCGGTGAACGCGTTGACCCACGACGACAGCACGTGCGGCTGCGGAGTCGGAGCCATCGACGAGGTCATCGACGCCAGCGTGCCCGGTTGCCGTCCGACCTGACCCTGCCAGAAGCCCCGGCCAGGCCACGCCTGCAGGACCGCCATGCCGAGCAAGAAGACGCCGAGTCCACCGAGCAGCAGTCGGCCCAGCCGAGGCGAGTGCCAGGCCCGTTCTGGGAGCGCGATGAGCGCGCCCGCCACGCTATACAGCAGCACCGCGCCCGGCGCACCGAAGAGCCACGTCAGCCCGGGCGCGAAGATCCCGCCGAAAGACTCCCCGAAAACCCAGACGACCAGGCCCCAGCCAATGCTCACAAGCCCGGCGAGCCGGGACAGCGAGCCGCGGGACGCGGCGAGCAGCCACAGGCCGATCCCGACCTGGATCCAGACCGCTGACGCGCCTGCCTGCAGGGGGTGAAAGGACCAGGCGGTGCCAGCCCAGTTGACGACCTGCTGCACCCACCTCGGTGAGCTCGCGGCGATGGGCTCGATCACCTGGGACGGCAGCCCGATCGCCATTTTCGGCTGGGCTTGCAAGATCCCGTCGAACAGCCACACAATGCCGAACCCGATCCGCAGGACCTGCCGCCACGCGGGTTCCGCCACCGGCGGGCCTGCGTCCGCGGACGGTGCGGGGCGCTGCACAACCATCCGCAGGCTCAGCCAGGCCAGCCCGATGAGGACGAAGATGAGAACCGCGATCAGGCCCTGGTGCAGCAGCGCGGCCTTGAACGCAGCAACCACGGTTGGGTCGCTGATATTGATGCCTGAGTTCATCCCGGGCACGTAGCAGCCTCCTCAGCAGCACTCTCGCGCGATGACAGATCGGCTCGGTCGCCTGGGTCAGGCGCTGCCCCGTCATGGGTGACCGACGTGGCTGCGGCGCCGTACCGCCGAAGCCGCACGCTGTTGGCGACGACGAAGGCCGACGAGGCCGCCATCGCGGCGCCAGCGATCAGCGGGTTCAGCAGACCAGCCGCAGCTATCGGGATCGCTGCGACGTTGTAGCCGAACGCCCACGCCAGATTGCGCCGGATCACCTTGAGCGTTGCCCGCGCTAGCCCGATGGCTTCCGGCACGACGTTCAGGTCATCGCGCAGCAAGATCAGGTCGGCGGCAGTGATGGCCACATCCGTGCCCGAGCCGAGCGCCAGGCTGAGGTCCGCGGCCGCCAGCGCAGGTCCGTCGTTCTGGCCGTCTCCGACCATGGCCACCCGGCGTCCCTTCGCCTGCAGATCTGTGACGACTCTGGCCTTGTCCGCGGGGAGCGCCCCGGCGATCACATCGTCGATCCCTGCCGCCGCGGCGATGGTCGTCGCCACGACGGGGCTGTCGCCGGTCAGCAGGACCGTGTGCAGGCCTAGCTCACGGAGTTGGCTCACCGCGGCTGCCGCGGACGGCTTCGGTGTGTCGCCGAGCGCGACGACGCCGCGGGCTTGCCCGTCCCATCCGACGACGACCACCGTCCGGCCGGCCCGTTCCCATTCCAAAACCTGATCAGAAAGGGAACGGGGCACGATGTAGCCGCTGTCCTCGAATAGCGCGGGCCGCCCGGCGATCACGTGCGCATCGCCAACGTGGCCGTCAACGCCCATCCCGGCCAGCGCGGTGAAGGTGGCGACCTGCGGGAAGGCCCCCACCTCGCCGCGCGCGTGGGTGCTTATCGCTTGCGCGATGGGGTGCGCGGACGCGTCTTCGACCGCGCCGAGGTTGCGCAGGAGTTCCGCGCGGCCGGTGCCAGGCGCAGCCAGAACCCCGGTGACGGTCATCACGCCGGTGGTGATCGTGCCGGTCTTGTCGAGGAGCACGGTGTCGACGCTCCGGGATGCCTCTAGTGCCTGGTGGCCCTTGATGAAGATGCCGAGCTGTGCGCCTCGCCCGCACGCCACGACCAGCGCCGCCGGGGTGGCCAGGCCCAGTGCGCACGGGCAAGCGATGATCAGCACGGCGAGCGCGGCACTGACCGCGCGCTCGGTCGGCGCCCCGCTCGCTAGCCAGCCAGCGAGGGTCAGGACGGACGCCACGAGCACGCAGGGCACGAACACCCCGCAGATCCGGTCCGCTAGCCGCTGCGCCGCGGACTTGTCCGCCTGTGCCTGCGCCGTCAGCCGGATCAGGTGGGCCAGCTGGGTGTCCTCGCCGGTCTTCACCGCGCGGATCACCAGCCTGCCGCTGACCACGATGGCGCCGGCCGTGACGGCGGCCCCGACCGAGGCCTCAGCGGGCACCGACTCCCCGGTCATCATGCTGATGTCGACCGCTGACGCGCCAAACTCGACCTCGCCATCCGCGGCGATCACTTCACCTGGCCGAACGACGAAGCGGTGGCCGGGTCGTAGCTGCGCAGCGGGAATCCTCCGTTCCGTGCCGTCGGGGTCGAGCACGCTCGCTTCTTTCGCGCCGGCAGCGGCGAGTTGTCGCATCGCATCGCCGGCGTCGCGGCGGGCGCGCGCCTCATACCACCGGCCCGCCAGCAAGAAGGTGGTAACCGACGCGGCGACCTCGAGGTAGATGCCGCCGCCGGAAGCGTGCAGCAGGAGCTGCAGCGGGCTGACCGTGGAGTTGCTGGCATCCAGGACGAACATGGCGTAGATCGACCAGCCGCAGGCTGCCGCGATGCCAAGTGAAACGAGCGTGTCCATCGTCGCGGTTCCGTGCCGCGCCGCTCGCAGGGCCGCGGAGTGGAATGGCCATGCTGCCCAGCCCGCGACCGGAGCCGCCAGCGCCACCAGCACCCATTGCCAGCCTGCGAAGCGGAAAGCCGGGAACAGCGACAGTTGTACGGACAAGTCGCTCAGCGGGACGAAGAAGACGAGGGCGACGATCAGCCGCCGCCGGAGGTATGCGACGCGGTCGGCGTCAGCGCCAGTCCGATCGTCGGCCGACACGTCTGGCCCCAACGTCGCCGGCTCGGCGGTGTAGCCGGTTTGCGTGACGGCGGCGACCAGGCGATCCAGCCCGATGGAAGGCGGCGCGCTCACGGTCGCTCGCTCGGTAGCGAAATTGACGGCGGCACTGACGCCCGGAACTGCGCGCAGGCTCTTCTCCACGCGAGCCGCGCAGGCCGCGCACGTCATGCCGCCAATCGAAAGCTCGACGTCGCGCGTCGGAGGCGGCGATGCATTGCCGGTGACAGCGGCCAATTTCTTTCAGCCTGTCTTGAAGTGTCGCTGAGTATTTGCTGAGGAATGCGAGAACCCGTCCTAGCGTGTCCGGCGCGCTGGATACGGTCGCGCCGTCCCACTGCGGGAATTTACACAACCTCGAATTCGCGTTGCAACCGAACCGGCCACAAACTCAAAGCTCAACAGCGGTCTCTGATACCCCGGCCGGGTTTGAAAAATACCCGTCGGAGGTATCGAGATACCCCACCCGAGTATTACTGAATACCCGCCAGGGGTTTATGTCATATACCCTCCCCCGGTTTCTCGCGGCACGCGGCAGAAAGAGCGCCAAGACCAATTGCGTGACCCGCCTTGCGGTAACCGCGGACGACGAATTAGCCTTTCGAGCCATGCGGCAGCCTCTTGTGCACGCGCAACTGGACATCCCGGGGTACAGCTCTGGCCGGGAGCGCGCACGGAGCCTCGCGGGGATGCGCACGTGATCGGACCTGACTGGGTTAGGACTGGCCTCGCCCTCGTCATGCTGGCGATCGCGGCCTTCTGCGTCATCCGGCTTGTCCTGTGGCGGCTGCGCGGGTACAACGCGGAACCCGAAGCCGATGCGCTGCACGTACTCATGGGAACGTCCATGGCCGGGATGCTCGACCTGAAGCTAACGCTGGTGTCCCCAGCCGCCTGGGTCGTCGTCTTCACGGTGGCGACATCCTGGTTCGGGTGGCATGCCATCCGGACGCGCAGGACGCCTCGACGCCGCACGTGGCAGAGCCCTCATCCGGCTCCACACGCCGTCGAATCCGCCGCCATGCTGTACATGCTGTGGCCGACCCGACCGGTCGGTCACAGCGCGGCTATGGCCATGCCGGGCATGAGCGGTCAGACCTCCAACCCGGCACTGGCGCTCGTTCTTGCGCTGTTCATGGTCGGGTACATGCTGTGGACCACCGACGAGCTGACCGCGACGTCGCGCATCCAGACGACGGGCGCGATCGCCAGCCCGGCGCTGGCGCCGAGGCTCGCTGCATGTTCCAAGATCGTCATGAGCGCCGCGATGGGCTACATGCTCCTGACGATGCTCTGATCTCGCCACGTCTCCGCCGTGGCGGGTCGCTAGAACCGCGGTGGTCCGCGTTCCTGCTTGAAATCCAGGCGGGGAAAGCAGCTGGATGGCTTAGGGCCGTCGACCCTCGAACGCCGCCAGCCGATCGGCCGCGGAGGCCGACTCAGCTGGCTGCACTCTGGCTCCGAAGGCCGCCTCTCCCTGCCCCCGCATTTCATCGCCCAGCATCGGCTCGATCTGCGCCAATAGCTCCGCGGCGACCTTCGGATCTAGATTGGTGGGCTGGCCAAGCGCCTTCGCCAGGTCCCAGCCATGGGTGAAGACGTCGCCGGCCGCGATCCAGACACACACAGATCCGGGGATCTCGCCAAACGGCATCTTCAAGAGTCTTTCCATCGCGCCTTGCGCTCGGAACGCAGCGACCAGGCGCGCGGACGCACTGTCGAAAGCGGCGCTGAAGTCGCCGACGGCAAAGTCCGGGTCATCGTCGCGGTCGGACGCCGGGCCTTCTTCCATCAATTCTGCGAAGTACGCCGCACCGCCGATGACGTGATTGATCACGTCCTTCACAGTCCACAACGCGCATGGTGTCGGCCGGTCGAAGTCGCTTGCGTGCACTTCCCTCAGGATCGTCGCTGTCGAGGCGCAGGCCTGTTCGAGGATGTCCGCGCTCGTCGATTCCGGATTTCCGGGCAGATTCTCGGCCGTAGGCATCTGCAGAGCGCTCAGTTGCTCACTGTGGGCGCGGAGATGACGGCTGGCATTCCCCTCACAGAACGATCGGATCGGCATGGGCCGGTCGGCCGCGACTTCGCCGTCATCCCGGATCAGCACCGGGACTGGCGTGTCCCCGAGCTCGGCGCCGAGGGCCTCATAGGCGGGAGCGAGGCGCGCCGCGGATCGCTCGACGGCGGCGACCAGGCCGACAAGATCCCCTGCGGCGTCAGCGAACGCCCGCAGGCAGGACACGTCGACCGCGGCGGCGTTGTCGTAACTGGGCCTCGCTCCGGATGCGACCTGCTCGGCGAGGTCGGCGATGCTGTCATTCACCATTGCAATGTGCGCGGCGATCAGTTCGGCGGGCCATCCAGTTCCGGGGATGCGGAACGACCCCGTCCGTAGCGATGCCACGAACGGTGCGTAAGCCGCGTCCAGCCTTTCGTTCATCGAGACTCTCCCTTGCCGTTCTCTCCATCGGCCGGAAACTAGACAATGTCAAGATTGGGTGGATGTCAAGATTAGACCGTGGCTTACCATCACGGCAACCTGCCTGCGGCGCTCCTCGAGGCAGTCCAGAGCGCGGTCGCCGACTATGGAGTAAGCGCCGTCTCCCTGCGGGAGGTGGCGCGGCGCGCGGGCGTCTCACCCAGCGCGCCGGCTCATCACTTTGGCAACAAGGCCGGGCTGCTGACGGCCTTCGCGACGGAGGGCTACCAGCTTCTTGCCGAGACCGTCATCAAGGAAGCAGCGGCATCGGACACCGCCGATCCCGGCGCGGAGCTAGCCGCGATCGGTCGCGGCTACGTCAGATTCGCGATTGGGCATCCTGCGCATTTTGAGGTGATGTTCCGGCTGGACGCGCTTGATCCGGGCAATGTCGGCTTCGTGGCCGCGAGCGAAGCGGCCTATTCACTCCTTACCGCCGTCATCGAGCGCTGCCGATCGGCTGGCCGCCTGCATGGGCGGTCGCCAGAGGTGGTAGCCGTGAGCGCATGGTCTCTCGTGCACGGGCTCTCGGCGCTCTGGATCAGCGGACGGCTTTCGGAGCGGACAACAGAGCAAGATCCGCAACGGCGAGCGGCCGCGGTTTCGGCGCTGTTTGTGGAGACCGTCCTGCCGCAGCCCTGACCTTCGGCCAGTCCTTTCATTGGACGGACGAGCGGCCAGCGCCCGACACCGTCTGCGACGTCGCAGATGCCGCTTGAAGAGTTCCGGCTATCAGGACCGGTTGTCGTGCGGCTGCCGCGGTTTCCGGGCGGTAACAATCCTGCGTTTGCGCAGAGACTCGAGCCATTCCTGGCCGCTGAGCAGTCGTGTGGTCTTGCCCGACCTGACTTCGCCCGCCGCCGCAACTGCCATCGCGACGCTGGCAGCGGTCATATCGTCGGGTGCCTCATACACGACGACGACGTCGTACTCGCCAAACGGAAAGCCCGCGACCACCATCGTGGCTCCAAGCTCCTCCAATGTCGGCCGGATCACTTCCATCGGGTCTTGCGGCGCCTTGAGCTGATCCGCCATTGACTTGGCCGTATAGGAGGCCTGGTACATGTAGAGCGACATCGAGTTTCCCCTTGGGCGGGAACAGGCGAACAGATAACCAGCCAGTGTCGGCGACTCGCAGCGGATTCTGCCGACGGATGCACGGCAACTGACTGAAGACCTGTGCGGTGCAAAGATCGTAGACCGGCACCGCCGGCCACACCAGCAGCGGCTACTGCGGCGCTAGAAGAGCGCGACACCGGTGAGCGCAGCCAGCCGGTCCATCAGTTGGTCCTGGAAAGCCGGATCACGGGCTTGTGATGCGGGCGCCTGTTGCTGCCGGTGGTACCAGTAGCCGCCGCTCACCGTTGCGGCTGGATCCTTGCTGACGGCGAGCCAGGTCTGCGTGAGGTAGCCCATCTCCAGGTCGTCGGTTGCCGCGGGGCCGCCCATCTTGGTCGGGACCCAGCCCGGATCGACGGCGTTGCTGAGTACGTCCGGCCACGCCCGCGCGAGAGCGAACGCGAGCGCGGTGACGTGGAGCTTGCTCTCTGCGTAGGCCCGTGCCGCGTTCCATTGCCGCTCGGTCCAGTCGATATCCGAC
The DNA here is from genome assembly GCA_963730085.1 of uncultured Actinomycetota bacterium. Classification (GTDB taxonomy): domain Bacteria; phylum Actinomycetota; class Actinomycetes; order Streptosporangiales; family Streptosporangiaceae; genus JAJYUU01. Next base: position 120,826 of record CAVSQI010000006.1, read on the forward strand.
AGGGACCCGGCACCCCCGTGATGCAGTCCGCTGCTGAGGTAGATCAGCCGATCCGGGCGGTCGATCAACGCGGTGAGCAGGTAGGGGGCGAGGGTGTTGACAGCGAGGGTCTTCGCGCGGCCGTCGGCGGTAGTGGCACGGGACGGCTCGAGGAAGACGCCGGCGTTGTGGATGACGGCATCCATCCGGCCGATCTGGTTTACCTGATCGGCGAGTGCTCGGGTCTCGGCTGCGCTGGCCAGGTCCCCGATGACGACCCACGCTGCGTCGAGCGCCAGGTCGCTGAGCACCGCGGCCCGCTCGCGAGTGCGCGCGTGGAGGACCACGTCATGGCCCTCACCCAGAAGGACACTGGCGGCGGCGCGGCCGAGTCCGTCGGTCGAGCCGGTGATGAAGATACGGGGCACGGGTTAACTCTTCCGTCGGTGGTGTACGACCGGCTGGATGCTTCATCGGCGGCGGGCTGGGCCCAGCGCAACGCGACAACTTGACCTGGCCGGAAAACTCGTCATTACCGAGCAGGCTAGGGCCTGAGGACAATCTTGCCGTGCGTGTCGCGGCGCTCGAGCTCGGTGTAGGCCTCACGGACCTGCGCCAGCGGGTAGACGTTCGCGATCGGCACCTCGAGGTGTCCGTCGGCGATCAGGCCGGCCAGCTCGGCGAGCACCTTTGCTGCCGGCCCCGCCTCTGCGCCTCCGTCAGTCTTCACCCCGTGCTTCGCGGCGGCCGCGTAATCGGCGATGGTGTCGATCCGCTCGGCCGCGACGCCCAGGGCGAGGGCCAGCTCGACGTACCCGTCGCCGTAGGTGTCGATGAAGGCGTCCACGCCGCCGGGCGCGGCGGCCCTGATCCGGTCCGCGACGCCGTCACCGTACGCGACCGGGATCACGCCGTGGCTCGTCAGCCACTGGTGGTTGCTCACGCTCGCCAGGCCGATGACGGTGGCGCCGGTACGGCGCGCGAGCTGGACGGCGAGCGAGCCGACCCCGCCGGCGGCTCCGGAGATGACGACGGTCTCGCCCTCCTCGGGCCGGACGGCGTGGACCGCCCCCCACGCGGTCGCCCCCGCGACGAACAGGCCGCCGGCCGCCTCCCACGAGACCTTCTCCGGTTTGCGCGTGAGGTCATCGGCCTCCACCAGTACCAGCTCGGCCTGGGAGGCCCGCTTGTTAGTGAACCCGATCACCTCGTCGCCAGGCGAGAATCCGCCGACCCGGGCGCCGACCTCCTCGACGACTCCGGCGAGGTCGCTGCCCTGCCCAGACGGGAACGTGGACGGGAACAGCTGCGCCACCGCACCCGTACGGATCACTGCCTCACTGATGTTGATGCCGGCCGCCTTCACCCGTACGAGGACCTGCCCGTCACCGGGCACCGGGCGTTCTACCTCGTCGACCCGCAGCACATCGATCCCGCCGAACTCGTCATACCTGACTGCCTTTGCCATGATCTTTCTCCTTCGCCTCACGGAATCAGCAGGCGGACAGCGGCTGCGCCGATATCAATTCCCGGACGCGCCACGACCAGACTTGCCGCCAGACAGGTGAGGAGACGCCACCGGATCACGGTGATTGGCGACTGCCGTCTCGCGTCGCCGCGGCCGAAAGAGGGGACGTCAGCGGGCCACACGAGCTCGCCGCCGACGAGGTGCCGGAGTGCCTCGACCTGGCGGAAGTTCTCGGTCAAGCGATACCGTGCTCGACCATGCAGGGGCTACGGTTCGGCGTCGTCAGCGAGTCGGTGCGGGAAGGCCGGGCGTGGCTCGATTTCGCGCGCCAGGTAGAAGACGCTGGGATCGACGTGCTGTTGTTGCGCGACCATTTCTCGGCGGGCGCATTCGGGCAGCAGCTGGCGCCATTCAGCGGGCTCGCCGCTGCTGCCGCGGTGACCGCGCGGCTGCGGGTGGGCACGATCGTGGTGTCCAACGATTTCCGGCATCCCGCCGTCCTAGCGCACGAGGCCGCGAGCCTGCACCTGGTGTCGGGCGGGCGGTTCGAGCTCGGCATCGGGGCCGGCTGGTACCAGCCCGAATACGACGCGGCGGGGATCGCGTTCGATGCTGCCGGCCAGCGAATCTCACGGCTGGAAGAATCGCTGGGGATCATCAAGGGGTTGCTTGCCGGCACGCCGGTCCACCATATAGGCGACTTCTACCGGATCGAAGGGTTGGATCTGGACGTCCTTCCCGTGCCGCGGGCCGGGCTCGCCGCGTCTGCTAGTGGGCGCGGGCGGACCCCGCATGCTGCGGCTGGCGGCACGGCACGCGGACATCGTCGGGGTGCTGCCGGCCCCGATCCGTGATTCAGCAGACACCGACGATCCGCGGGACCGGCTCCCTGCGGCGTTCGACGCAAAGCTCGCCGTGGTCCGCGAGGCGGCTGGAGACCGATTCGATGACCTGGAAATCAGCGCGTTCGGCACGTTCATCAGTGACCGGCAAGCGCCGTGCGGGAACGGAGGATCTGCTCGCCCGGCGCGGCTGGACCGGCATTGGCGTCGAGGATGTCTGGCAGATGCCGACGATCTTCATTGGCACGCTAGATCAGATCCGTGGCGACCTGCGGGCGCGGCGCGAGCGATTCGGCTTGTCCTATCTCGTCGTAGGCGAGGATGAGCTGCCCGCACTCGCTGAGATAGTCAGCGGTGCATAAGGCTCCGCGCTGACACGATGAACCCGGAGGCGGACGGGCGGCATGCGCGTGGCCGACTGGCATCAGCCGATCGGATGCGTCGTCCATGCTGACGGCTTGGGGCCGAGCAGCCTCATGTGCTGGAAGAGTGTTGTTACCGAGACTGGAGCGTGCGCGCCACTCACCAATTCAAACACCAGCAGCCCATTGGCGTGCGGGGCGCAGAGCATGGTCACGGGCGGACCGGGCAGCTGCAGGTGACCAGCAGATTGCAGCCGACCGTGGGTGGCTTCTTGTTGCAGGATCGGCTGCGCAGTGATGGCGCTCGTCTCGACCATATAGCCGTTGATCGTGATCGTGTTCTGTACCGGGTAGCCGAGGAATTGGCTGCAGCTTCCTTGGCTCAACACGCCCGAGGCTGAGACGGCGGCGTCTCCGACGTAGGTCGTCATTTGGGGCAGACCGTTGCTGGGCCAGCTGGCATCGGCCCAAAGCACCTTCGTGCCGGTCGTCACCGTGGAGTTCTCTACGAGCCAGCTGCCGCTCGTGCGCGTGACGAAGGTGGAGCCGATGCGCCAAGCAGACGGCACACCGGTCAGTTGCACGGCGAACTTAACTGGCTGGATGGCATCGCCGCCAAAGGCGACGCTGCGGGCGATTCGCAGCAGTGTCTGATCTGATTGCTGCAAGCCGACGCCGACCAGTTCGGCCCAGTATCCGGGCGCGAATTCCCAGACCAGAGCGGGATGTTGCGGCCCATAGCTGGACTCCCAGAAAGCGCTGTGGCCGTTAATATCCGGGGCAGGGCCGGAGAGAAAGAACTGCCCGTTACACAACAGACGGCGGTGCCCGCTACCGAACGTGCAGATGCCCCGGGCGAATTCCGATAGCCGCCAGCGAGTGTTGGCGTCCGGGTTCTGGGACCTACTCGGGTTGCGAACCTCGTTTACGCTGAGCCAGCCGTTAACCATGCCAGTGGCGCCGGCTACGGCCGCTTCACCTGGCGGGAGCCAGCCGAAGGACATGTTGACCGCCAGCGGATCAAACTGGCCGGGCAGCGGGGCCGGATTTGCAATCAGGGGCCGAGCTGGCGCCGCGCGGTGATCGGGCGCGGGCAGCGTGGTCCCGAGCGCGATCCCGGCCACAGCCGCTGCGACCACGACCGGCGCGGCCGCTGCTGAGAACCGTCTCCGTCGGCGCAGGAGCCGGCCCCGGCGTAGCGCTTCGGCGATGTTGACGCTGGCCGGCGGCTGCTCGGCGTCGGTCAACTGCCGGTGCAGGTCTCGAATCTGGTCCTCGAGCGGTGTCATATCGCCTCCTCAACAGCGTTCTCGGCACGGATCGAGGCGCTGCCTCGCGGCTCAGTATTGGCGCTGGCCTCGAGCTGACGGCGGAGGCTGGCAAGGGCACGGGCGGTCTGGCTCTTCACCGTTCCCGGAGAGCACCCGAGTGCCTCAGCAGAGTGCTCGACGTCCAGGTCGCAGTAGTAACGCAGCACCAGCACGGCGCGCTGACGAGTGGGCAAGGCAGCGATCGCCGCGCGCAGGTCGATGGCGGCGTCGGCGTCAAGGTCTGCCGCGGGCTGGTCAGGCAGCAGGCTGCCCAGCATGACCCGCCTGGCCCAGGCCGAGCGTCGATCGTGCAGGAACTCGCGCACGATGATGGTGCGCACGTAAGCATCGACACTCGCTGCCTGCCGGGCGCGATGCCAGTGCACGTACAGTTTCGTGACGCTCGCCTGGACGAGATCGTCAGCGCGATGCCAGTCGTGGCACAGCAGGAACGCGAGTCGCCGGAGCGATGGCAGGCGCCCGCCAACATATTCGGCGAATTCGGCATCGGTCTCTGCCGGCATTGGATGTGGTGTCCTCCTAGTCGCGCACGCTCACGCTACCTAGAGGCGCGCATGCCGGCCGCAGGTTGCATGCCGATTGGAATCTGTCACGCGAGTCACAGGCGTCACCTGGCCATCAGACTTCGCTGATGGATGCCGCGCCAGCAGTCATGGGAGTCCTGGCAACCTCACTATCCGGCTTGCCACCGCCCGGATCTACGGCGACAGCGTTGACGAGCAAGGGGCAGCGCTCACGGCGGCCGACCCGCTCACGCATCACCGATCGGCACCCCTCAGGCCCGTACGACTATTCGCTGTAGAAGGCTGCGGCAAGCGGGAACTCGTTGGTGTCAAGTTCAGGTGCCTGTTGCGCACGCGAGCAGGACGGCAGCCTGGTGCAGGTCACTCCCGAACCGGCTCTCCCTTCAGCCCTGCCGTGCAAGGCACGGCGCAGCAAGCGGGATGCCCGGGGCCCGGATCCGGGCGTCAGGGTCTCGCGTGGCCCTCGCGGTCCAGGGGCCGCGGGCTTCCCCGCGACAACCATCTGGATCGGCCACGCATGATTCGGCCAGGCTGGCGAGGTTGGCTGTCCTGCAGACGCCAGTGACGGCGAGCGCTAGCCGGTTCGGGACCCAACCGCCTTCCACATGGATCACCTGACCGTTGATGTAGCCGGCGCCGTCGGCCGCGAGGAACAGCACTGTCTCGGCGATCTCGCGGGGGTCGCCGAAACGTTTCATCGGGTTCATCGCCTTTGCCTCTTCGATGTGCTCCGGGGCAACGCCCCACTCCTGCTCCCAGTTACCGGAGATCGGGCCGGGAGCGAGTGCGTTCACGCGAATCTCCGGGGTGACGTCGCGTGCCAGGGACGCCGTCAGGCCGCGAATCGCGGCCTTCGCAGTGCAGTAGGTGACCGGAACCCAGTTGATCGCGTTCTCCGGGTTGACGCCGTTGCCGTAGGTGCTCGAGAAGTTGATGATCACCCCGTGCCCGTGGCGTCGCATATGCGGGATCACGGCCTGGCACATGCGCATCGCGCCGACTACGTCCACGGCCAGCAGCGCTATGGCTGCGTCAGCACTCATGTGCTCGAACCGAACGGTGTCCGCATTCTCGAGGCGCCCAGCCGTGTTCACCAGCACGTCAACCCGTCCGTACAGCGCATCTGCGCGCTCAACAAAGCGATCCACCGAGGCCTGATCGGTGACGTCAAGCTGGAACCCCCGTCACCAGCGCGACCCGCCCCGAGAACCGATGACCGTCATTCCAGGCCGCTTCCACCACCAGCCTCTCCCTCAGATGATTCCTCTCCCTCAGCTGATTCACATTGTCTCAGAAGCCCCTTCCACCGTTGGGATCTACCGTGCGTCGCGGCACAAGCGCGCCAGCAGCGATGCGCTGTGACGTCAGTTTCGGCTTCGCGCAGCATCGATTCCACCTACCTCCTGGTCAACGCGCCCGATCGCGCGCAGGCGTGGTGACCTGATAAGCAGCGTGGGCTCGTCCCTAAACCCCGTGCTTTCCGTCGCTGCAAGCGGGCCGATTCGCGCCCGCAGCGGTGAGAAATTCAACTGGATGCAGCCATCTGAGAGTCAGCGCGCGCTGGCTGTGGCCATGTCGACCGCCTCGGCGCTTCGCCTGCCGCCAGACCGGGCCCCATGACCTGAGCGAACCACGGCGATTGACGATGATGAAACGCATGACTGGTGCGCGAGATCATCGTCTGCGGAGGTGGATTCATGCCGCATGACAGCGGCGGCGAGGCCGGCCAGGTCATGGTGCCCATGCTGGTCGGGATGACGGTCGTCGACGCCCGGCAGGTCGGCCACCGGGCTGGCCTTGTCGTAGTCTCAGCCGATGTCGACGGCCCTCCGCTTGGTGCGCTTACCTGGCCCGGGACCTGGATCGTTACTACTCAGCGGCCAGCTGCGGGAACCTGGCTGCCTCGCTGGGACAATGTTGTGATCGAGTTCCGTGAATTGCCGACAGGTGGGGGCAGCCGGGGATCGTGAGCCGCGGACCTCGATGCCCGACCCAGAAGCACGCGCTCCCGCAACGGAGTTACCTCGCTGGCTAGCCGACTGTCGCGAAAGGTGTCATGTCCTGCTGCCCCCTCGCGCCGCGTCTCGATTATGGCGCCTGACCTGCACGGATAACGGCTGCACCGACACCGCAGGAAGGCGCCGACATCTACGTGTACCCAGACAACGGTTACGGGCAGGCCGAGAACCCACGCCCCGCTGCGTGCTCAGTGACAGGGTGACTAGGGTTCGCGCTGCTGAAGGCCGTTGCGGCGAGCGCAAGGATCGGAATCGCTGCCAACCACCAGGGGACCTGACTTCGGCCATTTAGATCGGCGACAAACGACCGTACGGGTCAGCGCAGTCGCACGCCGACGTTAGAGCGCCGGGCTCAAGCATGACTCAAGCATGACTCAAGCGGATGGGCCGGCGAGGCCTGCCGACCCATCGCTGCGCCCTTCGGTGGGCCCGCGCCCGCTACGTCGGCGGCGTCAGGTTGTAGCGGGCGATGACGTCCGGCAGCCAGCTCGGCTGACCGAGCTGGATGCCATAGCGGGCGGCAAGTGGCATCAGCTGCTCGGGATCGGGTGGCCCGCCGGCGAGGACCGCGGATAGCTCCCGGAAGAAGCTCTCGAATCCGGACGGGCTGATGATCTCGATCATCCGGGCTGGTACCTGGCCGGCGTTCCACATGGTGTGCATCTCGCCGCGCGGCTTGGTGATGTAGCCGCCCGCGCCCAGGACAACTTCACGGTCACCAGATCTGAACCCGATCTCTCCCTCAGTGACGATCGAGTACTCGTCCTCCAACGTGTGCAGATGCGGCACCACCAGCGCACCGACGGGGAACGGGTGTTCGACGACGGACACGGCACCGTTGGTCTGGCTGCCCGAGAGCTTGAACTGAACTCCGACGGTGCCGAGCCAGCCGGTGTCTCCGTCGCCGGGCTGAATGATCGTCAGGGCCGGCGGGTCGGACACGCTCGCGGTCGGGGTGTGAGTGGTGGCGGTCATGTTTGCCTTCTTTCTGTGGAGGTCGGATAACGGGCTGGTCGGGTAGAGCAGGACCGCGGCCGTGATTCGGTCGAGCGGGAGTTCGGCTTCGTGGTTCAGGGCGCGGACGGCGTCCGCCGTCGCCGCCCGGAACGAGGCAGAAGCAGGTGTCCTCGGCGGGCAAGTACGCGGACAGCAGGTACTGCACGCTGAGGGCCGAGCCGGACTGCGCGCACGGAGCGTACCGAGCAGGGCCGCGCGCGGGATCGCGGCCGCGAGGCTCTCGGCTGCCGAAGGCGGCACGTACCGCTCTACAAGGAACACCGAGCCGCTGCGTTCTGGATCGCCGAGGCGCGCTGTGGTCATGGCCCGACGCTACGGGCGCGGGTCGTCGTCCCGCGTCGGGGGAACTACGCAACTTTGATCCGGCACGATCACGGCGACGGCCGCGCGGCGAGCTCGGTGCGGGAGCGGATCCCGAGCTTGCGGTAGATCCGGCCGAGATGGCTCTCAACGGTCCGAACACTGGTAAAGGTCGCGGCCGCGACCTCTCGATTAGTCTGGCCAGCTGCTACCAGGTCCGCGATCCGCTGCTCAACGGGAGTGAGCTGGGTCTCCAGACGTCGGCGGCCGCCGATGCTGTCCAGCTCTGCGCTCGCCTGTCGCTCCTGGATCGGCGTCCCGAGCCGCAGGAACATTGCGCGCGCGAGCTCCAGCTGGCGGCGGGCGTCTGATCGATGACCGGCCCGCCGGAGCACGCTGCCAAACAGCAGGCGCGTCCGCGCCTCTTCAAAAGGCATGGGCAGCCGCTGATGCTCGGCGAGAGCGCGTTCGAGCAGGTCGAGAGCAGCGACGCGCTCGCCCTGGGCAGGCCTTCAGCAGACCGTGGCATCGCGAGGCCATCGCCGTCGACCACGGGTGGTGGTTGGCCTCGGTCGCGGCATCTAGCTGCTGGGTCAGCTCCGCTGCCTCGTCGAAGCGTGCCAGCGCGACTAGCGCGGCGACCGCATCCGGGTGCAGGCGCAGGATGGCCGGCTCCGTGACGCCGATCTCGTCGGATGAGATGGACCAGGCGCGGAGCATGTGTCCGGCGGCGACCGCAACGTCGCCGGCCAGCAGCTCCGCAAAGCCAAGGCTGCGCAGGTCCAGCGCCGCGGCAGCGACATAATCGACGGCCTCGTCCGCGGCGAGGTCACGCTCGCCCAGCGCGCGCGCTTCGCTCAGGTGCCCTTGATGAGCCAGGGCAAGCACGTGTACCGAGGCGGGCATGGGAGCACGGATTCCCATCCGGGCAGCGTGCTCACGTCCCTCCGTGGCCAGCGCGATGGCCGCGTCATAGTCACCCGACCAGCACTCCAGGGCGGCCAGATGACCCAGCGTGATGGGCAGCACGCTGTCGTCCCCCTCGTCGACGGCGCAGGTTCGCATGGTCTCCAGCCAGGCCCGTGACTCCTCGAAGCGGTCCACAACCTTGAGGAACATGCCAAGGACCAATCCGGCCCGGTCACTGACCGGGACGGGTTCCGCCTGCGCCTGCAAAGCCGCAGCACGCTCGAGGGTCGACACAGCGAGCCCTTGCCCAAGCCGGAATCGGTGCATGGCCACGTTCGTCAGCGCGTTCGCCAGCAGGCCGCCGGGCGGAGCGGTCATCGTCTCCAGCAGTTCCACCGCCGATTCAGCATGGAACAGGTCGATGGCCGCCCCGGACGGGCTAGTCTCGGCGAACGCGGCATGGCAGCGGGCGAGCAGCAGCGTGTCCTCGCCCGCCTCGCCGAGCGCCTGCTCACACCAGCCCGCAACGGTCGCGTCTCCGCTCTCCCAGGACGCGATCGCCGCAACCAGCAGCAGCGCGTCCACTCGCGCGGGCCCCGGTCGCGTCGCATCGAGGCCAGCTGACAGCAGCGCCCGCGCTCGCTGCGGGTCACCAACAAGAAATAGGTACCTGCGCCGCGTCAACAGCCCGGCGCAAACGGTCGTCGGGCTCACTGGCCGGCGTCCGGCTCAAGGCGAGCTGAGCAAGCTCGGCAGCGGCATCGATGCTGCCACGCATACGGGCATGCCGAGCCGCGGCATCGAGCGCGGCCGCCACGACCGATGACGGCTCGTCCGAGCCCAGCGCCGCATGCCGTGCCCGCTCCTCCGGGTCTGTCACCGTGGTCGCCAGGCGCTCGTGCAGCGCACATCGTGCCGCCAAGGTCAGGTCTGCGTATGGGATCGACGCGATCAGCGGATGTGTGAAGCGGACCCGCTCACCGTCAAGCTCCAGGACGCCAGCCACTATGGCTTCCTCCAGACATCGCTCAGCCTGATCGGCGTCACCCACAGCGGCGGCCACCGCAGACACGGTCGGCTGCGCGAGCGCGGCTGTCAGCAGCAGCGCCGCTCGTGTCTGCGGAGCCAGACCGCGGAGCCGCTCAGTCACCAGGACTCGGAAGTCTGCCGGGAACGGGAGCGGATCGGCCGCCGGAGGCTCGGTGCCTCGGCGTCGCAGCGCCCGCGCCATCTCCAGGCCCATCATCGGGTTGCCGCCCGTCGCCCCGTGCAGCCTGATGAGCGTGGACCGACCCAGCGTCTGGTTTAGCTGGGTCTGGATGATCCGCTGCAGCACACCGATGCTCACCGGGCCCACAATGAGGCGCTCACCCGGTAGTCCTAGGTCCGATGTGATTGGACCGAAGGGGTCCGTGCGCCACGCCGTGACGAGCCGCACTGGGTCTCTGCCCAGCCGCCGGAGCGCGAAGGACAGCACGCTTCGGGTACTGCTATCCAGCCACTGCACATCATCGACGGCGAGCAGCAGCGGCCCCGCCCGGGCCAGCGCGCGGAGTACACCGAGCACCGCGACCCCTACGACCCTGGTACCCGGCTCACGGTTGCCATTCCCAGAGATAAGCAGGGCCGCGGACAGCGCGCTTTGCTGCACGGCGGGCAGCGCCGCCAGCTCCGCGCCGCCAAGCCCATCGAAAAGGTCACCGAGACCGGCGAAGGACAACGGGGCCTCGGACTGGCTACATCGGCACGACAGCAAGGTGGCGCCCGCAGTCTCAGCGGCCAGCAGAGCCTGCGTCCATATTGTCGTCTTGCCGATGCCGGGGCCGCCCACGATGGCCAGCGACGCCGGGCCGTCGGCATGATCACCTACGAAACTTCGTACGACCGCAAGTTCCGCCTCACGGCCGACGATCGGCGCTTGGACAGGTCTCACAGAAGTCGCCTCCGCATCCGGCGACACGGACCCACGGTCCAATGCCTATTGCCAGACGCTACTGCAAACGCCTTGCGTGGGAGCAGCGGCGAGCAGGTGGCAACGGCGGCCGTCGTTGCGGGGAGGGCCGCCAGCCAACCGTCGATTGCGGCTAACAGGCGCTCTCCGGGCTACTGTGTGGACTTCCGGCTGACTGCCCGTCGCGAAGGTAACCGGTGTCGTTTCCAGGTGCCATGAATAGGCCCAGGCTCATACCGAGAACAAAGTAGTCGGCTCAGATAGGCGTCTTCTTCTCGACGAGTTCGAGGATCAGCTCGGCTATGCGGGCAGGCTGCTCGATGATCAGGCCGTGGGTGGCATCCGCGACGGTGATCAGCGTCACGTCCGGGCAGGCCTCCAGACCACTGCGCTCCTGGTCGGTTAGCCCGATCTCGTCGCGGTCACCGAAGACGACGTATGACTTGACCCCCGACTGACACAGGCGCGGCACGAGCGAGCCGTGAGCGTCGAGATATTCGAAGTAGGTGCGCACGCCCCTACGGCAGAACCGCGGATCGTTGTTAGCCATGCCGGCGACCAAAGCGTCGCGGCGTTCCGCGGGGAACCGCTTTCCCATCGCCTTTGGCATCGCCTTGAGCATCGCCAGCCACGCCAGCTGCCCGACGCCGGGGACGGCGCCGACGCGGTCAAGCACGCCAAGTTCCCTGGCCTCGTCCTCGCGGGAAAAGGTCGGTGAGAGTAGCAGCACCGGGCCGTCGAACTCGCCTCTGGCCGCCATCTCAAGGGCGACGTTGCCGCCCAGGCTGTGACCGCCGACGATGTCAGCTTGAAGCTCGCCGGCCAGCTTGCCAGGCGAGCGAGGCGTAGTACTCCATGGAGAAATCGGCCGGGGCCGGAGTCCCCCCGAATCCCGGAAGCGTTGCGGCCACGACGTGGACCGGGGCGGCTACCAGAGCGTCCATGATCGGCTCGAAGAAGACGGCGGTGCACATGCCGCCCGGGAACAGCAGCACCGTCGATTTGGCATCGGACGGCCCGGACTCCCGGATGTCCCAGTCCTGGCCGGACAGGCGTCGAGTTGGAGGGCTTGATTGCATGACCTCAAGCTACGGCGGACTGCACGTCGCGGCATGGGGCGTTCGCCTCATCTTTCGTGCACACGCAGCGATCGTCTGCCCTGCCAGCAGCACCAGACTCGCCGCCACCATCAGCTCTTGCGTTCAGCGCAAACGGTCGCGGTCTGCCTGGCACAGCATCTTGTCGTACCGCTGACCTGCGGTCTCGGAGCGGGAGAACGCGCGGAAGGCAGTCGAGACATGACCGGCACAGCCAAGGCTAGCTTGCTCTTCTTGTTCGAATTAATTCCGATAAGCTGGTAAGTGGAGCTATGGGGATTCGAACCCCAGACCTCTTGCATGCCATTTCCGGCTAAGCCATCCAGCTGCGTACCTGACCTGGGTTAGGACGGTGCTCGGTGTTCATCACGGCGCGGTATTGCCTCGCCTCGTTGGTGTCGAGTTCAGGTGTCAGGGTTCCGACGCTCTGCTCTTCCTGCCGCACGGGCCAGACGCACCCAGCAGCGCACCTGGCTGCACCGGAAAATGACCGATCCCGGTTTTGGCGGCGCAGGTTTGCCGCGGAGTCCGGAGGCGAGCGCGACTTATGCGGGCTGGGAGTGGCTGGGGCGGGCCGGTTCGGTGCGGGCGGCTTCGCGATGGTCGGCGACGGAGGCCATGAGCTTGTCCGCGCCGCTGAGGTGGTTGATGGCAGGGCCTAGTGCGGGGAAGTAGTCCATCAGTGCTTTGAGGAGCCGCCCGGGGCCGATGCTGACGACGATCTCGGGCCCGGGGCTTGTCGATGGCGCGCAGTGTGGCGGCGGCCACCTTCTCGGGTGTGACGGAGAATGCGGTGCTGGCGGTCAGACCGGTCTCGGCCAGGGTGCGGGCGCTGACCCCGGTGTTCTTGACCGGGCCGAGGATGAGGCTGGAGGCCGCCACCCCGGTGCCGCGGTAGTCACTGTTCAGCACCCGGCTGAACGCGGTGAGCCCGTCTTTGGCCGCGGCGTAGGCCTCGGCGTGCGGGAAGCTGGTGTGCCCGGCCAGCGAGGAGATGTTGATGATCCGGCCGTATCCGCGCGCGAGCATTCCGGGTAGCAGGAGGCGGCTGAGCAGCAGCGGGCTGATCAGGTCGACCTGCAGCACGTGCTCGATCTCGGCGGGCGTGAGCACGTGGAAGCGGGTCTGCGGCTCGGTTGCGGCGTTGTTGACCAGCACGTCGACTGTCCCTAGCTCAGCCGCGGCTGCGTCGGCGACCTGGCTGGCGGCGTCCGGCCCGCCGAGGTCGACTACTGTAGCCGTCACCTTCGTGGCTGCGGTATCCAGGTCTCTGGCGAGGCGGCCGAGTTCGGCTTGTGAGCGGGCGACGAGCAGCAGATTCATCGGCTGGGCCGCCAGCGCCCGCGCGATGTGCTGTCCGATGCCGCGCGAGGCTCCGGTGATGATGGCGTTCCGTGGTGGTTGCATGACGGTAGCTCCCCTCTGGGTTGCCTGTGATTCCGTCTGAGGCTATGATTATCTTGTTACAAGACAATCTAGACGGGAGACGGCACGTGCGCAAACCGGTTCCGGCGAAACGGCAGACCGGGCGGGTGGGCCAGCTGCTCTTCGTGGCGCAGCAGGCGGCGCAGGCCCTGGCCATCGAGCGGTTGGAACCACTCGGGCTATCGCCGCGGGCGTGGGGGGTGCTGAGCACGCTGGCCGAGTCCGGGCCCGTCACCCAGATCGAGCTGGCCACCACTATGTCGATCGACCGCACCGCAATGGTCTATCTGCTCGACGAGCTCGAACACCAGGCGCTGGTCGAACGGGTGCGCAGCATGCAGGACCGCCGCGCGTTCCTCATTCACCTGACGCCGGCCTGGCCGGGAAACCCAGCACCGGGCAGCTGCCGCGCTCGCGGGCGCAGCGGACGCCCTCCTGGCGCCGCTCGACCTAGCTGAACGCCGTCAGCTGGTTGACCTGCTAGCCAAGGTAGCGGCCCACTGGCAGGAAGTCAGCGCCAGCCAGCAGCATCCCGCCACCAGCCAGACCGGACCGAGAGCACGGAACAGCAATCCGCCGATGCGGAACCACAAGGCCGCCAGCACACCCGCGCCCCGGCGCGCGACCCCAGACGACCGCTAAGCAAGGACACCCAGAATCCCGCCAGGCGATCTCCGGCTTGCCGCGATCGGCCCGACCGGGGGCCATGCCTGAGTGACGCACATCGTCTCCTTCACCCTCGGGCATTGGCTCACATCTCGCTCACGGGCGAGCATGCTTTCCGTCGGCATGGGCGCTGTCGCCTGGGCAGATCCGGACGGTGTTGTAGCTCGGATAGCTACGTACAAGATGCCCGGATCACGCCCAGGCGGCGCGGATCGCGCCTGCTGCTAGGTCGGCGAGATGGCGCTCGCCGACGGCCCAGCGGAGGATTTCGCCGTAGCCGCGCGGGCCGTTGGTCGCGATCAGCAGGTAGCGCCCGCTGGGGTCGGCGGTTATCGAGCCTTCGGTGCCGTCGAATGCGTTGCCAGAAGATAGGCCTTGGCGCGGCAGCTGGATCAGGCGCCGGAGGATCCGGCCGGTGCGCGTATCCACCGCGACGAGGGTCTGCTGGCGGCCTTGAGCGGCTGGATAGGGCGTGACGGCCAGGCCGACCTGCCGGGTGAGGAAGCCGGCCCAGCCGAGTCCGGGTGCGAGCCGGATCCGCGTCGCGCTTGTCAGCGTGCCTGCTGACCGGGTGTCAAGCAGCTGGGTGGTGTCCGCCGGAGGCTGCAGCCCGCTGGCCCAGGACAAAGACGTGTAGGCCAGGAACCGGTTGTCCGGGGCCCACGACAGGCTGGTGATGGCGGGAACGTCGGAGGTGAAGGCCCATCTTCGGACGGCGCCTGTATCCAGGTTCCTGACCACGATGGCTTCGGGCGCGGCTGTCATGTCGCGGGCCGGGGTGTTCGGCGGGTAGATCTTGACGGTGTAGGCCAGGTAGGCGAGCAACCGGCCGTTCGGGCTGATCGCCGGCGTGTCGCCTGCGCCGATCGTGGTGATGGGGCCGCCGGTGAGCGGGGTGCTCTCGATCCACTGCTCGGGGCCGCGGGCGGTGTCGAAGTAGACGACGCCGGGCGGCGACACCGCGATGGCCGGTGCCCCCTGGTAGAGGCCGACGTTGCTCGCCAGCGTACGGACAACGCGCCCGGTACGGGAAGAAAGCACCTGGACCTTGAAACTTCCGGTCCAGACGACCACCAGGGACGGCATCGGCCCGGCTGGGCCCGCGGGCCACCCAGGACCCTCTGCGGGCGTCCGGCTGCCCCGGCCGGTGAGCCCGCTCGCCAGAGCGACGAACGCGGCGGCCACGAGCGCGGCCACGAGGATCAGCCGCACGGCGCGCCTCCGCCGGTCCCGCTGACGCCGGCGGGCTTCGGCGATCACCGCCTGAGCCGCCGAGAGTGGCGCGGCTTGTGAAGCTGCCCCGGTTCCGACGCGTTGGGCCCCTTGCGACGAGCGTCCGCCCGGAGGACGGGACATCCGCATGCCGGATCCGCCGTAACCTGCGGCCAAGGGCTCGTCTTGGCGGCGGTGACCCTGCCGCTGCCGATCTCGATTATCAGCGGCCGGACACACTGTCAGCCGCGTTAGGGACACGCGGTGGGGTAGATTCCCGGCGCTGAAATCAGGCTGCGGCGCCGGGGCGGGCTGGGTCTCGTAACCGGTCATCAGCCGTATTCGCCGAGGACAGCTGAGGTACCGGCCGGTATCCGGGCAGCCGCTACCTGGAGGCGCGCCTGGCCGGGCTGCCAGGACGCCACCTGCATCATCTGGCCGGAGCTAGGCAGCACGGCAATCAGCTCGGTGACCGGCGGGCTGCCACCCGAAGGTGAGTACGCCTTTGTTGACATCCCAGCTGAGGGCGCTTCCGGGCACGATGAGCAGATGCGGGCTGGCCAGGTCGATGACCGCGATGCGCGTGAGGGCCGGCTCTCCGTCTGGCGCCGTGCCGGCCCACAGCGGGAAGGCCAGGTACCGGTCGTCGGCGCTGAAGGTGCCCTGGTTCGGCGCCGCCCATGCTGATCGAGGAAGCGGGATCGTCGTCGGTCGTCCCGGCCAGCAGGCTGAGCACGTGCACGGGGCAGTGCACGCAGATCGGGTCCCCAGGCGATCGCTCGCGGGCCAGCCGCGATGACGTCGCTGAAGGTGCGGACGACGCGTCGGGTGGCTGGATCCCAGAGCTTGTAGGTCACCGGTCCCTGAGGGGCCTCTGACCACGGGGGCGAGCAGGAGGTCACCGCCGAGCGCGCGGCGGATCAGGTATCCGGCGGGCAGCCGGTACCGCGGGCCGAGCGGCCGCCCGGCGGTCGTGACCTCCTGCGCGAGCGCCGGTGCGGTGGTGATGTCCGCGCCGCTTCGCTGGAAGGTGATCAGCCAGACCGCGCCACTGCGATCCGAGGCCGCTACCTCGTACCCAGGGGCGATGCGCGCCGCGCGCGGGGAGCCGTCAGCGATGAAGTAGTTCGGCAAGGGCGGCCCAGCGCACGTGAGAAGCATGCAGGGCCAGCGGTGCCTGGGCTGAGCCGACCAGCCGCCCACCACCCGGGTGAACACATAATCCACACTGATCCCAGGGCAGGCCCTTGATCGGCTCGCCGCGGCCAGTCGCCAGCGAGAACCAGGCCGGGCGCGTGCCCGTCGAGCAAGAGCCGCACGCCACTGCCCGCGGGCATCGGCAGCCCGCTCAACGCCGACGGTGCCGGGTTGACATTGACGCCGCCAGGACGGCCCGGCGACCGCGGACGGCTGCCCGCGCCGGAACCCCGCGATCACCGCGGCCGCGCCTACGCGAACACCACGAGCACGGCCGCCCCGGCCGCCAGCCAGCGGCGACGCTGGCGCCTGCGCGCCTCACGGATCAGGGCCTCCGGTTCCCTCCTCGACATCGGGCAGCCAGCCGGGCGGGGCAGTCTGGCATGGCAGCTCCTAGGAAACCTAGCTCGATGATCGCTGCCAGCTCTTCTGGCCGGTACCCGTAGCGGCGGGCGACCACCACCAGCTCACGGGCCTTGGTCACCACCGGGCTGCGCAGCGCGGCGGTCGCGGTCACTGACACCCCGCGGCCGCGGCGGAACTCCACCAGGCCCTCATCTCGCAGCGTCCGGAGCGCCCGGAACACGCGTGTTGGCGTTGACCCCCAGCACCGCAGCCAGGTCCCTCGCCGGCGGAAGCCGCTCACCCGGGCCAGCCTCGCCGTCGGCGATGGCCCGGCGGATCGCGGCGGCGACCTGCTCGTGCAGCGGCACCGGGCTGGAGTGATCGATCAGCACGATCGGACTAGTGCTACGCACATCAGCATCATAAGGTCCTGCGTGCTGGCATCGCCAGCCCACGCTGGCACAGACCAACGGCGAGCCCACGCGTCGCGCGAGAGAACGCGAATTAGCGCATGAGTATGCGCAAATCCAACGCCCTCAAATCGGCCAGGAGCGGACGTTGCCTTGGATGACCACGACCACAGCGCAGCCGCTACCGGCGACGCCTTCTCAGCCGTACGTAGATCGCTCGTTGTCGTGTGAGCACTCTCGCGAAGCTAACCGGTGTCGCTCCAAGGTGTCATGGCGCATGCCGTCTCGATAATGGCGCCTGACCTGCACACAAACCGGGCGGGGCGAAGGACCCTTGCTTTCAGCGCAAGCGCTCGTCGCGGCCCTTGCGCCGGTCCCCTGCCGTGCCCTTGACCTGCGGTTACGTCGATGGATAACTCAGAGCAAGCAACGGAAAAGATGGGCGGAACGACCTGACACCAATTGCTGCCGATGTTCGAATTAGTGCCTATGAACTGGGAAGTGGCGCTATGGGGATTCGAACCCCAGACCTCTTGCATGCCATTTCGGGCCAAGACATCCGCACGCGTCCTTGAGCTGGGGCGGCACGATGCCCGTTATCCCACGGCAAAGCGGTCTTGCCCGGCCTGGTTGGTGTCAAATTCAGGTATCAGGTTTGGCGCGGCCCTCGTGGTCGGCCGCGGTCTTCGCTGCGACACCATCAACATCGGCCATTCTCATGCCGATCAGCTTGCCGGCCGGCACGCCGTCGGCGGCAGAGGCGGATGACTGTGCCGACGGCGCATGGCTCCCGGCAACGGCCACGGCGGCCCACCTGCGGCGGCATGCGCGACTAGGCCATGTCGGCACGCAGGAGGACGGCGATCGAGCACGTCTCTCCAGATGGAGGTGCCGCGCGCACTACCCATGCGTCCGAACCTCCGCGAAGGAAGTAGTGCTCTACCGCAGATCCGAGTTGAGTTGCGGCAGCGATGTCGCCGAAGCTGCGCTCGTAATCGGCGAAGCTGAACACGCGCACCGCCTCTTTGATTGGATGTCTCAGAATGAGGCCGGCGACACTGGCGCCGCACGTACTCACCCCGGATATCGTCCTGACGTCGCCGGGGACCTCCTCGATAAACACGCCGGGATAAGTTGATTCGGCTGGCATGTTGCCCCTCCTAGTTTTGGACGACACTGATGTCGGGACGGCTGGAATACTCACGGCCACGCGCCCGGTCGGCAGGAACCAGCACCGAGTCGGCGTCGTGTTGCGCCGGTCACAGATAACGCACGAGGTTCGCGGTACGAGCGAGCATTGCCGGTGCCGGGCATGCCCGTAGGTTTACGCAGCTTGGTCATACCGATCATCGCGTCGGCGCCGAGCTGTGCGGCGGCCTTCTGGTTGGCACGCAGCCGCAGAAATGATCAGCGGGGCGGCTTGCCGGGACGCGATCACGGCCGTACCCATCAGGATGTTGTCAGCCGACTTGGGGTCGGCCGCATCCTGGTCGTGATCCAAATGGCGAGCGTGTCCGGCCCGCCGGTTACGTTTCTGATTATCCGCATCGGCACGATCACCGTCACCGGCCTCGCTGTGGCCCGCAACGCAACGCAAAGCTCCTGGTGGCCACCAGGCTCGGCTCTGCCACTGAACATGCGCGGCAAGCCCGGCAACGGCGATAGCGCAAGTCCGCGATGCAGCACGTGACGCCAGACCTCATCTCGCCGGGTGCCAGGTGGAAGGTCGGCCGAGCAAGACGAGAGGCCTGCACCCTAGCCGCGCAGAGCGTCGGCGATGCGGGCCCGGTTTTGCAGATCGTGAATACGCCCGAAGCGCCGGGCAGAGGAATTTGCCTGCCCGGGGTCTGCCAGGTGGGGACGGTAGACGAGCGCGTCGATCATGAGACAGACGTCAGGCATCTGGCATTGCACTAGGTTCCGGATCCGGAACTGCAATATGAGCAGCGTCCTGTTCTTGTTAAGCTCGACCAGCTGCGTGAGCTGATCGATCTGGTCGATTGCAGCAATGGCGTCTCCTGCCTCATGACTGCGCCAATGAGGAAAGACGGGCATACATCGACCACCTGGTCGTCGGGATCGAAGACATCGAACGGAATCGTGGCGTATACGTCCTGCCACTCGTTGTCCAGATATGGAAGGTCCCCGAAGTCGGCCTTAACGACCTGGGTGGCCTGGAGATACAAGTTCGCCGCCGCTGCGATCGCCTGCACCGGGCACCACACCACTTTCGGAGGCTTGACTACGAGCGGAAAAATCCTGCTCGTCGACCAAGTAGCTGCCTTGTGTATCGTCGCTCGTCTCGAGCAGTTGCGGCCGCGTCATTTCGGGCTCGTTCCTGGCAGCTGCGCCGCCGGATCCGCTCTATCCCGCTGTCCTGTTACTTCTGCGCTGTACCGAATCCACCGAGGTGAGGTTCTCGGGCTTGGCAGGACGTGGACCTGGCAGCAGGCACGATTCGCATCCGTCAGCAAATTCAACGAACAAGCGGCTCGTTGACATCAAGGTCCGACCAGGTTGCTAAATGGGACCGCACTCCCGCCTGCGGCGAAGAGGCCAGCTGGCAGCGCCACAGCCAACGTCCCTCCGCTTATGGCTGTGAGGACTCCCACTGCCAGGCCGCAACAGACCGCGAGGAACAGGATCAGCGCGCCGAAGCCCGTCAGCCCGCGTAGAACCGCGACCTGTGGCACGATATGTCCGTGGAGACTTCGCTGTAGACGCATCCGGTCCTTTCCCCCAGATCGGTTTTCTTGCCTTGGCCTTCATTCTCGCGATCGCCGCCGGGTTCTTAGTGTGGCATGCCACCCGGGCCAACCAAGCACGCCTGGCCATCAGGTCCCGTCGCACGCAGATCCGCGCCCTTTGGGGCGAGACCCGGAAGTTCGCGCTGCGCGCCATCATCGTGCTGATCGTGCTCATCTTCCTCATAGCGGTAGCCCTGAAGTTGTGACCGGCCTGCTCCGAGCTCGATTTTTGCGGCCCTCGGCTTGACGACCCCCAACGCGCGGCGCATGAGCTGACCTGCGCAGAAGGGATCACGTCCTGGGTGCGCCAGACAATGTCGCGATGGTCATCGTCGCTGTTGACATCCGTCGCTTCTACGACTACGACCGGCAATCACGACACGCCGAATACATTCGCGCCGACCATTCCGCTGGGACCACGGTTGACCTATTGCCGCCATTGTGACGGCAGTCGCCCTGAGCAAGCGATAACCTCCTCCCGGAGCGGGTTGGTTCCTGGGCGCGCCGGTGATCGGCACCGGACACCAGCGGGTGAAGGAGGGATTCCCAGTGAACCCGCCTGACGTGACTATCAGCAAGATTCCGGCGCTGGCCACTGCGGACAAACAGCTGCACGTGGCAATGATCGCCCCGCCGTATTTCGACATTCCGCCGACGGCGTACGGCGGAATTGAAGCAGTTGTGGCGGATCTTGTCGACGCGCTGATCGACCGGGACCATGAGGTGACCTTGATCGGCGCAGGCCGACACCGCACACGTGCACGGCGGTTTCTCGCTACGTATCAGCGGCAACCTGCGGACCGCTTAGGCGAGCCACTTCCTGAGGTCGTCCACGCAGCTCAGGTCGCGCGGCTGTTAGAAGATCTCGACGCCGACGTGGTGCACGACCATACCCTCGCCGGTCCGTTACTGGCCCGGGGTCGTCTTGCACCGACGGTGGTCACCGTTCATGGCCCTGCCACCGGTGAATACGGCACGTACTACAGCGCGCTCGGCAGCACCGTCGGCCTGGTTGCGATCTCTGACGCGCAGCGCGCCAAGGCGCCGGGACTGCCATGGACCGCGACCGTGCACAACGCGATCCGCACCGACACTTTCCCGTTCCGGGCAGAGAAGGACGAGTTTGCTTTGTTCCTAGGCAGGTTTCATCCAGACAAAGCGCCGCACCTGGCCGTGGACGCCGCCCGCGCGGCCAGACTGCCGATCGTGCTGGCTGGAAAGTGTACAGAGCCGGCCGAGCGCGCGTACTTCACCCGCGAGGTGGCGCCCCGGCTCGGCCCGGACACGACGATGTTCGGCGTCGCTGATGCGGCCGCCAAGCGCGATCTGCTGGCGCGGGCGGCGTGCCTGGTGTTCCCCATCTGCTGGGACGAGCCGTTTGGCCTCGTCGTGATCGAGGCAATGGCCTGCGGCACGCCCGTTGTAGCGTTGCGCCGCGGCGCCGTTCACGAACTCATCATGCCCGGCCAGACCGGGGTCATTGTCGATCACCCAAGCGAGCTTGCTGGCGCAATCGACGAAGCCCGGCGCCTTGACCCCTGGATCTGCCGAAAGCACGTGCAGCAGAACTTCACCACTGACCTGATGGCCGCTGCTTACGAGGCTGTCTACCGACGTGCGCTGGCGGCACTCGTCGAGCCGGACACGGTTCCTGCGCATGTCCGGTGCGGCGCGGCCTCGGATGTCACGGCCAGCACGGTTGCCGACGAGAGGTAGGCGCGGGGGTCTTCGGCCAGGCAGCAAGTGATGCGTCGTCGATATCGCTCACGAGTACTAAACGACCGTCTTCATCGTGAGGTTGGACGCAGCCTGGGTGTGCAGTCATAGCGCACGTCCACGACAGGCAGTCACGCCCACGAGTCTCGCGGACGCCCTCGCCAGCGTTCCTCCAGCAAACGAGCAGCCGCTCGGGTTGCCGAGAGGAGACACGATCGGGAATCACCCACGGAAAGCAGCTCGTCAATATAGCCGTTACGGGCGACGCCTTCTGAGTAGTGCGTAGATTGCCCTTGCGTGCGTGCGCTTGTAGGTGTGTGACGTCGGGCTGACCACGCTCTTCAGGCTAACTGGTGTCGCTCCATGGTGTCTTGGCGCTTGGTGTCTCGATAATGGCGCCCTGACCTGCACAAATGACCGGCCATGCCGGAGGACTGTTGCCACCACCACAAGCGGTCTCCGCGGACCTGGCACCAGTAGCCTGCAGTGCCCCTGACCAGCGGTTTCGTCGCTGAATAACTCTCGGCAATCACTCGAAATGATCCGCGGAATAGCCTCACGCCACCTTGTTCGATTGTTCGAATTAGCATCCATGAGCTGGAAAGTGGAGCTATGGGGATTCGAACCCCAGACCTCTTGCATGCCATGCAAGCGCTCTACCAACTGAGCTATAGCCCCGCGGGCGCTGGCTTTCCGGCGGCAGCGCCACGCCAGTGTACAAGAAACAGCCCGCTACACGTCGCCTGCGTCCCCACCGCTGTACGGGTCCGGATGGATGCCGATATTGTGCTGCAGCAGCCGCCACCGGGTCCGCCGCCGGGACACCACCGACCAGTGACAGTTCTCGAATGGCCCCAGTACCCGCGGCTGCCAGGAGATCTCGAGCAGGCGTGCGACCGCCATGCCGAGCGCAGCTCCGTGCGACACCACGACCGTCGTCGAACCGGGCAGTGTGCCAGCCGCGATCCGTTCCAGCGCCGCGGTCGCCCGGTCCGCGACAGCCTGGGCGGGCTCGCCGTCCGGCGGCGACCAGGTCGCGCGCTCGACCGGGAACCGCGCCCGGATCTCCGCCTCAGTCAAGCCTTCCCACGAGCCACCGGACCGCTCCCGCAGGTCCTTGTCCAGCTGCACCGGCAGGCCGGTCAGCCGGGCCAGAGCGGCCGCCGTGGCCGTGGCCCGGCTCAGGTCGGAGGAAAAGATCGCTGACGGTCGCATCGCGGCCAGATAGGGAGCCGCCTCGGCCGCCTGGCGCAGGCCGACGTCGTTGAGCGGCACGTCGCTCTGGCCCTGGAACCGGTGCTCGAGGTTGTACGTGGTCTGGCCGTGCCGCCAGACAACGAGCGTGACGACGTCATCTCCGCCGCCGGACCAGTGACTGAGTCCGGGGGCCTCTTCAGCAGAGGTCAAGCTAGCTCCGACCGCCCACCGGGTCCGCCCGAGCCCGCGGCGCCTACCGGCTCGGGCAGCGCGATCACCGGGCAGTCCTTCCACAGCCGCTCGAGCGAGTAGTAGACCCGCTCCTCAGCGTGCTGGACGTGAATAACGACGTCGATGTAGTCGAGGAGCACCCAGCGCATCTCGCGCTCCCCCTCGCGGCGAGCCGGCCTCGACCCCGCCTTGCGGAGCCGATCCTCGATCTCGTCAACGATCGCGCGGACCTGGCGGTCGTTGGTAGCGGAGCAAAGCAGGAAGGCGTCAGTGATCACGAGCTGCTCGCTGACGTCGTAGGCGATGATGTCGGAGGCGAGCTTGTCAGCCGCGGCTACGGCCGCGATCTCCACGAGCTCGACGGCCCTATCGGTGGCAGTCACGTGTGCTGGCAGTCCTCCTCGGCTAGCCCGTCCATCAGGCTAACAACCAGGGTAGCCGCCAGCGCCGACAAGTAGGCGTGTCCGCACCGTCATAATGATCGTTTTTAACCCCATAAGGACGGGAACGGAGTCGCCTTGGTCTCCGCCGGTTTCCTGCGAAGCGGCTTGCCTCAGTCAGCCCGGCGCCCGGCGAGCCAGCACGACACCGTCCAGGACGCCAGCGCTAGGGCAAAAGCGGCAAGCAGCGGCACCCCGGCCGGCAAGGCCGCGGATTGAATAGCCGCGCCGTTGCCACGCAGGGCCGCGCTCGCGGGCGAGATATCCGACACCAGCGCGACCACCACGGCCGCGATGGTGCTGAGCAGCGCGGCCGCCGGGTGGCGGATGAGCGGCCGGTTGAACAGCGTCCCGACCGCCGCGCCAACCAGCGCGCAGACGAGGGCCTTGCCGAGGCCAGCGGCAAGGGGGCGCGAGCAGCGCAGTGCCGCGCCCCATCGTCACCAGCTCATAGATCGCGCCAGCCAGCCCGAGCACCACCCCGCCGGCGAACGCCGTGACGAGCGTCGCCAGCTGCGCCCTCGCCGGTCCGCGGGCAGCGGCCACGCAGGCCCGGGCGGCGGCGGGTTCCGCGGTCAGCATCGACCTCGTGAGCAGCGCCACCACCGGAACCAGGAGGGCCGCGCTCCAGTCCAGTCCGTAGGCCAGCGCATGCGCACGCGCAGCCGCCGCGGCTGGCCCAGTCTGGCCGCCCGAGCCACCTCCGCCGACTGAAATCAGGAGGGCGTAGACAATCAGCGGGAAGATCCACCGATGCGATCGAACAGGTTGGCGGTCTGGTAGCGCGTCAGTGCGATCACTGACCCGCCTCCAACGTGGACGCAGGCCAGGCAGCGGGGTCGCCCCGCACTGCGCGCACGTGAACGCCGTCCCAGTCCAGCAGTAGCCGCAGCACGTCGTCGGATGCTATGGCTCGGACCGTCACCCTGACGACGCCGACTCCGCCGTCCCCGATCGGCTGAGCCGCGACGACACCTGGCATGGCGGCGAGGTTCGCCAGCGACGCAGGTTCCAGGCCGGCTACCTCGATGAGCATCGCCCCGCCCGCCGGCGTCGGCGACCGGCTAGCCGTCGCGTCCACTCCCCCGGCCACGTCACCTGTGCCCGCTACCGCCACGGTCCCGTTGGCGAGGCGCCACCGCTCATCGACCTGGGCGGCCAGCCGCGCCGGATCGTGGTCGACGAAAACCACGGTGGCGCCCTGCGACAGCCGGTCCGCCACGGCTGAGTCCAGCGCGCCGCGCGCGGCCAGATCCAGGCCGGTCCACGCTTCATCCAGGACCATCAGTCCGGGCCGGGCCAGGAATGCCTGGGCGATGGCCACCTTCTGGCACATCCCCTTCGACAGGGTCCGCAACGGCGAGCCGGCGTACTCGGTCGCACCGAGCCGCTCGAGCCACTCGTCGACGGCACCCGGCACGGCGGCGCCGCCGAGGCCGTGTATCCGACTCATGTGAGTCAGGTACTCGCGAGCGGAGAACGCCAGGCCGCCCGGGAAGCGCTCTGGCACGTAGCCGGCTCGCGGACGTCCGGTAACCCGCCCGGCCGACGGCGCGGTCACGCCGGCCATGACGCGCAGCAGCGTCGACTTGCCGCTGCCGTTCGGTCCCTCGATCTTGATCAGCCGACCGGCGGCCAGCTCCTGGCTGACCCCGCGTACGACCCAGGGCTGACGCAGGCCGTAGCGCTTGCCGACCGCCTGAAGCCGCATGCCCGCAGCCTATTCGTCGACGAGGTTGTGTTCGAGATGTACGGCGCCCCGCGACTGAGACGGAGGACATCGGCGAATACCCGGGTGTAGTGTCGTTCCGCTAGAAACCGGGGCAAAGATGGAGCGATCGTGAAGTTTTCGCACGGAGTCATCGCGGGAGCGCTAGTCGTGTTCCTCGCCGCGTGTGGCGGCAACACACCAAGCGGAAGTACTACACCGCAGAGCAGCAACTCGTCGTCGGCTGCTCCCGCCTCGACCCCGACGACTACACCGCCGCCGGACGTGAATTCCGAGCTGCTCACCACGAGCGATCTTCCCGGTTGGTCAACGGAAAACAGTTCAGACAGCGGCGAGCCGAAATGCCTGGATAGCGTCAGGTCCGCCGTGAGGACCGCTAGTAAGGCCGAGGCTGCCTTCGTGGACGGGTCCAGCGGCCTCCCCAGTCTCGAGGAATCACTCGCCTACGTGCCTGGCCAGGGGCAAAGCGACATGACAGTTGTCTCGCGGATACTCGCCGGCTGCGGTCCGGTCAAATTGACGACCGCGGGCCAGATCGTCAGTGGCACCGTCAGCAAAATGTCCTTCCCTGGCGTTGCGGATCAGTCATCGGCCTACAAGATGAACCTGTCAGGCACCTTCTCCGGAGTGCAAGAGACACTCGGCGTCGACATAGTGGTGTTCCGTAAGGCCGACACGGTGGCGATGATCTTGTTCGGCAACCTCGGCAGCCCGAACAGGCGCGCACTTCACCGCATCGTTCAGGATGCGGCCGCGAAGTTGTCCTGACGTGGTGGCCGGCCGCGTCCGGTTATTCGCGGTAGAGCCGACGCTTCGAGATGTACTGCACGACTCCGTCCGGAACGAGGTACCAGATGGGCTGGTGGCCGCGGACCCGTTCGCGGCATTCGGTTGAGGAGATCGCCAACGCCGGTATCTCCACCAGGCTGATGCGGTCTGACGGCAGATTTGTGATCGTCAGGCGATGCCCAGGCCGAGTGCAGCCAACGAACTGCGCCATCTTGAACAGTTCGTCGGCGTCCCGCCACGAGATCATCATCGCGAGCGCGTCCGCGCCGGTGATGAAGTAGAACTCGGCGTCAGGCCCGCGTTGTGCCCGCAGGTCGCGGAGGGTGTCGATCGTATACGTCTCGCCCGGTCGATCAATGTCCACGCGGCTGACGGAAAAGCGTGGGTTCGACGCGGTCGCGATGACGGTCATCAGGTAGCGGTCCTCGGCGGGCGATACCTTCCGGCCGTTCTTCTGCCAGGGCTGGCCGGTGGGCACGAAGATGACCTCGTCGAGGTTGAAGAAATGCCCGACCTCGCTCGCGGCCACCAGGTGGCCGTGATGGATCGGGTCGAACGTGCCGCCCATGACGCCGATCCGCTGGACTGCCTGCCCCGCTTCGGTCATGCCAGTGAGACTAGACGGCCGTTATCAGACCGGATAGGTGATCCCCGTCAGCTGCTCCGACTCGACCCAGAGCCGACGCTGATCCTGGTTGTTGTGCGACCTAGTACTCGAGGTCACCACGACGGGATACCCGGTGAGCTGCACGAACCCGCCAGGCCCGTAGTACGTGCCGCCGATGGCCTCGGGGTCGGTCGCCGCGCGCAGTGTTGGCAGCGCGCCCATCTTCGCGTCCTGCACCCACCAGGAGTTGACGGTCGCGAACCGCGAGCTCATGGCGGCATTGGACACCGCAGACATGTGCCGCGTCAGCTCGGTACGCGCGGTGCCGGGATGCGCAGCGAGCGCGATGGTGTGGGCCTTGGCGGCGGCCAGCCGACGCTGCAGCTCGTAGGTGAACAGCAGGTTGGCGAGCTTGGACTTGCCGTAAGCGGCGTACCTGTTGTAGTGACGGGCGGATTGCAGGTCGGCGAAGTTCATCCGGCCGGCCCGGTGGCCGTTGCTGCTCAGCGTCACGACCCGCGAGCCGGGGACGGCGAGCAGAGACGGCATCAGCAGCCCGGTCAAAGCGAAATGACCAAGATGGTTGGTGCCGAACTGGAGCTCGTAGCCGTCCTTGGTGAGGCCATAGGGCGCGAACATCACGCCCGCATTGTTGATGAGCAAGTCGAGCCGGCTGAACCGCGACGTCAGGTCGGCTGCGGCTGCCCGGATTGACTCCAGGGACGCCAGGTCCAGCTCGGCCGTCTGCACCGGCGCCGTCGCCTGCTGGCGGATATCGTCGGCGGCTGCCCCGATTCGGCTCGAGTCGCGCCCGGCCAGCACTACGGTCGCGCCGTGGGCGGCCAGCACCCTGGCCGTTTCCAGCCCGAGACCGGAGCTGGCCCCGGTCACGACCGCGACCCGTCCGCTCTGGTCGCCTACGTCCTGCGCCGTCCAGTGGCCGGCAACGCCGCGCTGCGTCATCTGACGTCCTCCCTGACCACAGGCTCATCATTCCCGTTAGCGGGTATCAATCCGCGATGGCGGATTATTCGGCAAACTACGCCACCGCGACGACAGACCAAAGCCGGACCCTGTTCAGTCACGTGATGTGGCTCGTCGCGGCGGCCACCGGCTTCTTCGCGCTCGGCACGTTCTCCGGCCGCGACCTATCCCCAGGCTGGTCCATTGCCTGGTTCATCGCCGGATTCGGCTGCCTCATCGCCATGAATTTCACCCGCCGGTCTTCGGGCGGTGCCAGCGTCGTGCTGCTCATGTGTGTCGGCCTGTTCCTGGGCTTGGCCATGGGCCCGACCGTCGTGCACTACTCGACCACCAGCCCCAAGGCCCTCTGGCAGGCAGCGGGTGCTACCGCTCTGTTCATGCTCGGCTTCGGCGCCTACGGGTATGCGACGAGGCGAGACCTGTCGGCGATCGGCCGGGTCTCGTTCTTCGCCCTGATTGGCCTCATCGTCTTCGGCATCATCTTGATATTTGTCCGCATCCCCGGCGGCGACCGGATCTACGCGATTATCGGCCTGGTGGTGTTCGCCGGACTGACCATGTTCGACTTCCAGCGATTGCGCCGATCATCCGACATGGCGTCGGCGCCGCTCATCGCCGCCTCGATCTTCCTGGACGCGCTGAACGTATTCCTGTTCTTCTTGCGCATCTTCGCGGGCGGTCGTGACTGACGAGGGGCGCTGACCTGAACCTCAGATGCCGGGCAGCGGCGGCTCGCCACCGCGCCAGCGGGCCACCCGGACCGCCTTGCCAACCTCGGTCCGCGGCACTGAGCCGGCCGGCATCAGCCGCACGTCGACCGAGAGCCCAAGCACGTCCTTAAGCCTGGACTCGAGCGTGCTGACGTCGGGCTGCGGACCGGACCACCCCGTTCCCGTCTCGCAGATGGCGATGAGGCGGTGCTGGGCCGAACGCTCGTCAACCACCAGAAGGTAGTCGGGGGCGAGTGCATCCTGCGCTAGCAGGACGCGCTCGATCTCGCTCGGGTAGACGTTCACGCCGCGGACCACCAGCATGTCGTCCTTGCGCCCGGTGACCTTACTCATCTTCACCAGCGTGCGGCCGCACGCGCAGGTACCGCGGCGCAAGGAGGCGATGTCGCCGGTGCGGTATCGCAGCAGCGGGAGGGCTTCCTTCGTCATCGTGGTGAACGTCAGCTCACCGGGGGTACCGTCCGGCACCGGTGAGCCGGTGATCGGGTCGAGGGCCTCTACATAGAACTGGTCCTCGTTCACGTGCAGGCCATCGGCGGCGACGATGCACTCGGACGCGACACCAGGGCCGATGACCTCGGACAGGCCATAGATATCCAGGGCGCGGATTCCGAGCAGCTGCTCGAGCCGGACCCGCATCTCCTCCGTCCACGGCTCGGCGCCGAAGATTCCGGCCTTCAGCGACAGCCCGCTACCGGGTCCCGCGCCCGCTACCGCCAGCGCCTCGCCGAGCCTGATCGCGTACGAGGGCGTGCACGTGAGGATGTCCGGCCGCAGGTCCTGGATCAGGGTCACCTGGCGCGCCGTCATCCCGCCCGAGACGGGAACCACGGTCGCACCGAGCTCGATAGCGCCCTGGTGGATGCCGAGACCGCCGGTGAACAACCCGTAACCGTACGCATTGTGCACGAGGCTGGCCGGCGTCGCGCCCGCCGCGGCGAGCGCCCGCGCGCACATTCGGGCCCACAGCTTGAGGTCACCCCTGGTGTAGGCGACGAGCGTGGGCCGCCCGCCCGTGCCGCTCGAGCCGTGCACAGCAACGACTTTCTCTCGCGGCACCGCGAGCAGCCCGAACGGGTAAGCATCCCAGAGGTCGGCCTTGACGGTCGCTGGCAGCCGGTGCAGCGTCGCGAGGTTCACGTCCGCGCCTGCCTGGACGCCCGATTCCTTGAGGCGCGAGCCCTGCAATCCACCAGCCGCCAGCAGCCGGTCGACGAGATCACGCAGTCGTTCTGTCTGCAGGCCCGCCAGTTGCTCAGCGGACAAGGATTCGGCGTCTGGCTCGAACATCGCCGGCACTTCACCTGCAGACATCTGGCTAACCTCTTCCGAAGGGCGTTTACGATGACAGGTATGACCACTCTGCCTGACCGCTCGCGGATCCGTCTGCCTGGTATTAGCTCTCGTGCCTATGAGCACCCCGCCGATCGGTCAGCGCTCGTGGCGCTGCGCAAGCTGACCGGCTTCGACACCATCCTGCGGAACCTCGCCGGGCTGTTCAACGACCGGTCGCTGCGGCTGATGTTCCTGGCCAGCTCCGTCCGCGCGTCGCCCGAGCAGTTCCCCAACCTGTACAACGCCATGCTCGACGGCTGTTACATCCTGGACCTGCCGAAGGTACCGGAGCTGTTCATTTCGCAGAACCCCCTCGTCAACGCCATGACGCTGGGTAACGACAAGCCGTTCATCGTGATCACCACCGGCATGGTCGACCTGTTCGATGAAGAGGAGATCCGCTTCATCGTCGGGCACGAGCTCGGCCACGTGCTGTCAGGCCACTCCGTCTACCGCACCATGCTCTTCCACCTCGTGAACCTGGCTCAGCGGCTGGCCCTCGTGCCGTTCGCGTGGATCGGGCTCAAGGCCGTGATCTGGGGCCTGGAAGAGTGGTACCGCAAGTCGGAGCTGTCCTGCGACCGCGCGGGCCTGCTGGCCAGCCAGGACGTCGAGGCCGCCCGACGGGCGCTGATGAAGACCGCTGGCGGGTCGCGGCTGGCCGAGCTGAGCCACGACGAGTTCCACCGGCAGGCGCGCGAGTACGACGCCGTCCCGGACGTTCGCGAAGGCCTGCTCAAGCTGCTTCAGCTCCAGGGCACCACGCACCCGTTCGCCGTCGTGCGGTTCGCTGAACTGGACCGGTGGGCGGACGACGGCGATTACCGCGCCATCTTGGCCGGGAACTACCCGCGCCGCGACGACGACCCCGACGCGTCGGTAGGCGACGAGTTCCGCGCCGCGGCCAAGTCCTACCAGGACTCCTGGAACCGCAGCGCCGACCCGCTGATCGGCGCCGTGCGCGGCGTCGCGAACGGCGCGGCCGAGGCCGGGAGCCGGCTGATCAACCGGTTCACGGGGAACGACCGCCGTGACGACGAAGACGACGAGTAGCTGCCCGCGGTTCTAACTAGGCTGGCTGGCAAGTGCGGCCGGGCTGAGTCGGCGCAGGACGTCGGGCAGCGCGCCAGTGTGCACGACGCCGACCCGCTGGGTAGCCCTGGTCAGGGCGACGTACAGATCGTTCAGTCCGCGTGGTGACTCGGCCAGCAGTCCAGCCGGGTCAGCGATCAGCACGCAGTCGAACTCGAGGCCCTTCGCCTGCTTGACCGTGAGCACCACGACGGGGCTGGTGAGGTCTGGATCGGCGCCGATGGCGGTGCCCGGCAGCGCAGCGCTGATCGCGGCGCCGAGGTCGGCCGAGAGCGCTTCGGGGACGATGACGGCGAGCTTGCCACCGGCTGCCTGCTCGGCTAGCCGCGCTGCCGCCTGCGTGAGCGTCGCGATGAATTCCTCGGGCGCCGCTTGCAGGTGCCACGGCTCGTGACCTGACTCGCGAACCGAGTGAGGGGTCGTCAGCTCCGGGTCGATCGCGGCGAGCACATCGGCCGCGACGGCCATGACCTCGGCCGGTGCCCGGTAGTTGACCGTCAGCCTCGCAAGCCGCCAGCGGTCCTTCAGGTACGGATCCAGTGCCTCGCTCCAGCTGTTGAGGCCGGCGAGATCTCCGGTCTGCGCGACGTCGCCGACGATCGTGAGCGACCTGGCCGGGCAGCGCCGCATGACCATGCGCCACCCGAGCTGCGACAGCTCCTGAGCCTCGTCGACGATGACGTGGCCGAACGCCCACGTTCGGTCGGCCGCCGCTCGCTCGGCCGGGGTCAGGTACTGCTCGTCTTCAAACCGCGCGGCCAATCTGCTGGCGTCGACCAGGTCTGCGGCCATCAGGATCTCCTCGTCGTCCTCCTCGTCCCGGCCGATGATCTCGAGCACGCCCTCGGCGTAGGCCTCGGCCTGACGCCGGCGCCTCGCCGCCGCGGCCCGGCTTGCCCGATCGTCATCGCCGAGCAGCTCCGCGGCCTCGTCGAGCAGCGGAACATCGGCGGGCGTCCACGGAGCGCCCGGCGCGCGGTACAACGCTGCGCGGTCGACGGCCGACATGCGTGGTGCGGCTGCCGCGAGCCGGTCAGGATCGGCGAACAGATCGGTGATGATCTGCTGCGGCGTGAGGATCGGCCAGAGAGCGCTGATCGTGGCCCGCACGGCTGGGTCGGTGCGCAGCTCGTGCCGAAGGTCGGCGACGTCGTCCTGATCGAGCACGTTGTTGCCGGTTCGCACGTCCGTGCCGATCCGCGCGGCGAGCTGGCGCGTGAGGGCGTTGACGATCTCCCTGGCGAAAACCGACCGCGCCTGGTTGTGCGGGCGCCGGGAGCGACGAGCCCGTTCCCGTGCCTGGGCGACAGTGCGCGGAGTCAGCCGGAGCCGACCAGAGTCCGCTGTGAACTCGCGCGGCGATTCGTCCCGGCCCGACGTCGCCACGAGGCGCAGCCGGGCTGCATCCGCGCGGATCTCGAGCGGCTCGTCCGGCACCTCCTGGCGGTTGCGCACCGCCGCAGCGATGATCTTGGCCATAACAATCCGGCCCTTGATCGCGGCGACTTCGGGCGCGTCGACGCCGGTGGCGCTGATGCCGGGGAACAGGTCACCGATCGTGGTGAGCAGCACGCTGGTCTCGCCCAGCGACGGCAGCACCTGGCCGATGTAGCGCAAGAAGGTGGCGTTCGGCCCCACGACCAGTACACCGCGCTTTTCTAGCTGCCGACGGTAGGTGTAGAGCAGGTACGCGGCGCGGTGCAGGGCCACCGCGGTCTTGCCGGTACCCGGCCCGCCTTGGACGACCAGTGCTCCTGGCATCGGCGCCCTGATGATGACGTCCTGCTCAGCCTGAATCGTTTCGACGATGTCGCCCATGGTGCCGGTACGGCTCGCGTTCAGCGCCGCGAGCAACGCCGACTCACCCGTCAGGCCCTCGTGCCTGGAGGGATCGGCTACAGCCAGATCCAGGACCTCGTCGTCGAGGCTGACGAGATCCCGGGCCCGCGTCTTGATGTGCCAGGCGTACCTTGACGTCGCCGGGTGACGCGGCGGTCGCCAGGTAGAACGGACGGGCCGCGTCGGCGCGCCAGTCCATCAGGAGTTGCTGATACTCATCGGTGTCGGCGTGAATTCCGAGTCGGCCGATATAGCGCAGCTCACCATCGGAGAATTCGAGGCGGCCGAAGCACAGCCCGTTCTCGGCGGCGTCGAACTGCGAAATCTGCTGGCGATACATGGCGCTGAAGGTTTCGCGCTCGACCCTCGCCTGGTGCGTCCCGCCGCCTTGCCGCAGGACGGACCCAAGCCGCGCGGTCGCGCGGTCCTTCAGGTCGTCGAGCCTGGTGTAGAGCAGCGTGATGTAGTCCTGCTCACGATCCAGTTCTGCTTTTGACAACCATGCTCCTTAATGTTATTATCTAATTGAGGAATATGGCCTTGTGCCGAATTCCTCATTTGAGCGCTACAAGAATGTAGCGCTATTTTTTATTTCCGCGAACCCGGCTTCGCCGTTGCCTTGCATCGGGTCGTCCGCCGAGTTCCGACATTTCACGCCTGCGGTCGACTACCCGAGACGCAGGTCCGTTCCGCGCGGACCGAGAGCGGAGCTCTCCGCCGAGACGTCGGGATCCCAGTCAAAGACCACTGAGTTACTCTCTTCGCCGATCAGCACCTCGGCGCCCGGCGTCGCGCCCGCGTCAGCTAGCGCCTGCTCTACGCCGATCTTGGCCAGCCTGTCGGCGAGGTAGCCCACTGCCTCGTCATTGGAGAAGTCGGTCTGGAGTATCCAGCGTCGCGGCTTGTCACCGATGATGCGGAAGCTGTTCTCCCCGGTTGACACCACGGCGAAGTCGGGCCCGGCGACTGGTTGCGGCCGGATCACGAGGCGCGTCGGCTCGACCTCCGGCGCAGCTGCCCGGGCGTCAGCTATGACCGCGGCCATGGCGAACGCTAGCTCCCGCAGTCCCTCCGTCGTAGCGGCCGACACCTGGTGCACGTTGAGCCCACGGGCTTTCAGCTCGGGCTCCACCAGGTCGGCGAGTTCCCTGGCCGCGGGAATGTCGATCTTGTTCAGCGCGACAATCCGCGGCCGGTCGCCCATTCTGGCGCCAGTCAGTGCCTCGTACGCGCTTAGCTCGGCCTCCAGCGCGTCGAGATCGCTGATCGGGTCCCGGCCAGGTTCCTCGGTTGCGCAGTCCAGGACGTGCACGAAGACCAGACAACGCTCGATGTGACGAAGAAAGTCCAGGCCTAGCCCCTTACCGGCGCTAGCACCTGGAATCAGCCCCGGCACGTCGGCGACCACAAACTGGACGCTCCCCGCCTCGACGACGCCGAGGTTCGGGGTCAGCGTCGTGAAGGGGTAGTTGGCGATCTTAGGTCGCGCCGCGGACATGGCAGCGATCAGCGAGGACTTGCCCGCATTCGGGAAGCCAATAAGACCCGCGTCGGCAACGGTCTTCAGCTCGAGGACCAGGTGCTGCTCCTGGCCCGGCTCGCCGCGGAGCGCGAATCCTGGTGCCTTGCGCTTTACCGAGGCTAGCGCCGCGTTGCCCAGCCCGCCCCGGCCTCCTTCGGCGGTCACATAACGGGTGCCAGCACCGGTCAGGTCCGCGAGGAGCTCGCCGTCCATGGTCTTCACTACAGTGCCGTCCGGCACCTTCAGGACCAGATCGGCGCCGTCGGCTCCATTGCGGTCCGATCCCAAGCCCGGTCTGCCGTCACCGGCCCGCCGGACCGGCTTACGGTGGAAGTCCAGCAACGTGGCCGTGCTCGGATCCACTTCGATGATCACGTCGCCGCCCCGGCCGCCGTTGCCGCCGTTTGGGCCGCCGAGTGGCTTGAACTTCTCCCGGTGGACCGACGCGCAGCCGTGACCTCCGTGGCCAGCGTGCACTCTGACCTCGGCCTGGTCGGCAAACTCCGCCACGACCCATCTCCTCGGTTGCGCTGCGCCTCCGCAGCATTTGCGTTACTTACCCAGCACAGCTCATGACGTCGCCCTGGTTCTCAAGGCGGGCGCGACGCGCGAGGGCCAGCAAAACGCGGAGGGCGGACCGAGCCGGTCCGCCCTCCAGCGTTTGACTGAAGCCTGCGCGTCGCGTCGGTCAGTCGCGCCGACCGCTCGCGTCCGGTTAGCTTGCCGCCGGGTCAGTCTGGACCGGCAGCACGCTCACGGCCCGGCGACCGCGTCGCCTGCCGAACTCGACCTTGCCGCTGACGAGCGCGAACAGGGTGTCATCTCCACCGCGCCCGACACCGACGCCAGGGTGAAAGTGCGTGCCGTGCTGGCGAACAATGATCTCGCCTGCACCGACGAACTGGCCGCCGAAGCGCTTCACGCCGAGTCGCTGCGCTTTAGAGTCCCGGCCGTTCCGGCTGGAGGACGCGCCCTTCTTGTGTGCCATCGGAGGCTCAGCCCTTCTTCTTCGACCCGGCGCTGGCCTTCGCGGCGCCGATGCCGGTCACCTTGACCTGCGTGTACTTCTGGCGATGGCCCAGGCGGCGGCGATAGCCGGTCTTGTTCTTGTAGTGGATCATGTGGATCTTGGGACCGGCCGTGGCGCCCAGGATCTCGGCCGTGACCTGATATCCGCCAAGCTCGGCGGGGTCGCTGATGACCTTGCCGTCATCGACGACCAGCACAGCCGGCAGGGTCACGCTGGCACCGACCTCTCCGGACAGCTTGTCGACGGTCAGGACGTCGTCGACCGACGCCTTCTCCTGCCTACCGCCGCAGCGCACGATCGCGTACACCGAGAGTTCTCTCCTCTTTGTGCTAGCCCGCGCGAGATTCCAGCTGAAGTCGGGCTTGCTTGCCATTGCGCACTACGCCATCGGGCCGCGGGGCCGCCAGATCCTATACATGCGCCGACCATAAAGAGTATCAGACCGTCTGGGTCCTTAGCTGCTGGCCGACTGGGCTGCCTGGTCGCCGCCCGACTGGTCAGATTCGGCTGCCGACTCGGCGGCCGCGGACCGCCGCGAGCGGCTCGACCGCGTTCGGCCAGCCCTGTTCGGCCCTGACCCGGCTGTCGCGGCTGGCTCCGTTTCGGTGCCTACCGCCTGCGGCGTTTCGGTGCCTACCGCCTCCGGCCCCGAGCTGCCGCTGGTGGCGGCCGCGCCAGCTTGGCCGCCTGCGAAGCCGTTCGCTGCTACTGAGTCAGCCTCAGATCCAGCGGCCAGGTGGCCAGCCGACGGCGGTCCTGCGGGCCGCGCGGCCCGCGACCGAGGGCCAGATCGGCCGCCCGATCCGGCTGACGCAACGGCTGCCGGACCGGATCCGGCGCCGTCGCCGCCTGGTCGTGCTTCGGCATCTCCGCTGGCAGCAGTGTCGCGACGCCCACGGCTGCGGCCACTGCGGGCGCCTTCCCGGGTCCCGCCCTCGCGAGCGGCCCCATTTCCGGCCTGGTGGTCACCCTTGCCTGCCCCGGCCCGGCCGTGCACGTGGTCCACCGGCTCCAGCGAGATCAGCAATCCGCGGCCGTTGCACTGCTCGCACGGCACCGAGAAGGCCTCGAGCAGCCCGGACCCGACGCGCTTCCGGGTCATCTGGACCAGGCCAAGCGAGGTAACTTCCGCGACCTGGTGCTTCGTGCGGTCCCTGGCCAGGCACTCCAGGAGTCGGCGCAGAACCAGCTCCCGGTTGCTCTCGAGCACCATGTCGATGAAGTCGATCACGATGATGCCGCCCACGTCGCGCACCCGAAGCTGCCGGACGATCTCTTCGGCCGCTTCGAGGTTGTTCCTGGTGACGGTTTGCTCGAGGTTGCCGCCTTGGCCGGTGAACTTGCCGGTGTTGACGTCGATAACCGTCATCGCCTCGGTGTGGTCGATCACGAGCGAGCCGCCGCTCGGCAGCCACACCTTGCGTTCCAGCGCCTTAGCTAGCTGCTCGTCAACCCGGTAAGCAGCGAAGACATCCCCGTCGTCAGCCCAGCGCTGGAGCCGGTCGGCCAGGTGCGGGGCCACGTAGCGAACGTACTCGTCGACGAGGTCCCACTCGCTATCGC
Organism: uncultured Actinomycetota bacterium; assembly: GCA_963730085.1. Taxonomy (GTDB): domain Bacteria; phylum Actinomycetota; class Actinomycetes; order Streptosporangiales; family Streptosporangiaceae; genus JAJYUU01. The sequence goes on from CAVSQI010000006.1 coordinate 157,431, forward strand.
TGGCGATGACCAGGCTGGTGAAGTCCTCATTGAAGATGTCCCTGACCACGCGGAGCGTCAGGTCGGGCTCGCTGTACAGCAAGTCCGGGGCGCTCGCGGTCTTCGCCTTCTTCTCGATCGCCTCCCACTGGGCGGCGAGTCGCGCCACATCGCGGCCGAGCTCTTCCTCCGACGCGCCTTCGGCGGCCGTGCGGACGATCACGCCTGCGTTTTCCGGCATGACCTGCTTCAGGATCTGCTTGAGGCGACTGCGCTCGGTGTCGGGCAGCTTGCGGCTGATGCCGGTCATGTTCGCGCCTGGAACATAGACCAGGTAGCGACCGGGCAGGCTGATCTGGCTGGTGAGCCGGGCGCCCTTATGCCCGATCGGATCCTTTGTGACCTGCACCAGGATCGACTGACCCGACTTCAGTGCAGATTCGATGCGCTTGGACTCGCCCTCCAGGCCGCTGGCGTCGAAGTTGACCTCGCCGGCGTACAGCACAGCGTTGCGGCCCTTGCCGATGTCGACGAACGCCGCCTCCATCGAGGGCAGCACGTTCTGCACCTTCCCGAGGTACACGTTGCCGACGTAGGACTGGTGGCTGGCCTTATCGACGTAGTGCTCGACCAGGACGTTGTCTTCCAGGACCGCGATCTGGGTGCGGTCGGCCCGCTGACGGACGACCATGACGCGCTCGACAGCCTCGCGCCGGGCGAGGAACTCCGACTCCGTGATGATCGGCGGGCGGCGGCGACCCGATTCCCGGCCCTCGCGGCGCCGCTGGCGCTTGGCCTCGAGTCGGGTTGAGCCCTTGATCGCCTTGACGTCTCCGACGTCCTGGGTCTTCTCACGCGGTGGCCGGACGTGGGTGACGGTGTTGGGCGGGTCATCAGGGCCGGTCGGCTGGACGTCAACCTCTGCACCGGCGCCAGTGCGGCGACGGCGCCGACGTCGCTTCCCCGCGGCGCCAGTCTCGCCGGCGCCCTGATCGTCGCCTTCGCGGGCCTCATCGGCAGCGTCAGCCGGCTCCTGCTGGTCGACCGTGGCGGCGACCTCGGTGCCTTCGAAGGCTCCGCCGTTGCCGACGCCCTTGCCTCGGCCGCGGCCGCCGCGCCGACGGCGCCTGCTAGCTGGGGTCTGGGCGCCTTCCCCGCGGCCCTCGGCGTCCTCGACGTCCTCATCGACATCCTGGGCGGCCGCGCCCGACTGCTGGCGCTGGGGCCGCGCCGTCGGCGCCCGGACGGCCGAAATGTCTGGCGGCTGGAAGATCACCAGCGGCGGCTGGAATACCGCCGTCGGCGCCGCCGGCCCATTCTCGGCTGAATCGTCGCCTCGGCTGGGTGCGTCGTGACTGGCCGACTCCTGCTGCCCCGCGCCGTCAGTCCCGGCCGCCTCGTGTGACGCGGCGGCTTGGGCACCCGCGCTCCTGCTCCGGGCCGATCCGCCGCGTCGGCTCGCTGTCCGCCGGGGCGTCTCACTGGCGCCCGCGCTCTGGCTGTCGCCCGAAGGCTGAGCGCCATCATCCTGAGCACCGGCCGGCTTCTCGGCATCGGTCGCAGCCGCGGCGGGCTGCTCGGTCTGCTTCGAAGCGGCGCGCGATCTTGACGTGCGCTTCCGGGGTGGGCCGGCTGATTGGTTCGCGGCGCTCGGCGCCTCCTGCGCGGCGCTCGGCGCCGGCGAAGCAGCCGACGACTCCGGCGTGCTCGCCGGCGGCGACGCTGAAGCCAGCCGGCCGCGGCGCTGAAGCTGCGGACGGATCGGTCGAGGCAGCCGACGGCGCCGGCGCCGCACGCGGCGACTCGGCAGGTGGCCCGGCGGGCCTGGTTACAGCGCGCCGAGCACGGCGCAGCAGGCCCCCGCCTGAGCTGCCAATCTCTGTAGCTCCGGCCCTGGCGTCTGGCGCTCCGAATCCGGTGCCAGCCGCCGAAGCGCCAGCGCCAGTCGAACCTCCGGTCCCGCCAGGACCCTGTATGCCAGCCGATCCATCAGCCGGCTCTCTGTTCTGTCGCTCGATTTCGAGCATTCGGGCGATCTCTCTCGTCAGGCTCCCGGGCGCAGCCAGCCTCATCGGGCCGCTCCGCGCCACGCGGGAGCTGTTCGTTCACGCTCACAGACGCGGCCGCCGCCATGGTGGCGTGGTCCGCATCCAGACGCGTTGCCATTACCTGTCCTTGTGTCGCGTCCCGGCCCGCAGGCCAGGGTGCCTCCGCCGTGGTAACGGCCTCGTGGTGGCCGTCGGCGGCAAAATCAGTGCCTAGCGGCCCCTGAGCCAGGCGCGTCACCAGTGCTGGCGACGACGGCTCTGGGGCGCCCATGGCGCGGAACGCTGCCAGGATGTCTTCGGGTCGCACGGCCGGTGTCAAGTGCCGAACAACCATTCGAAGTATCGCACACCCCGGTTGACCTTCCGTTGTGGCACGCCGGTCAACCTCTAGCGATACCACCCCGGCCCTGGCGTCGAGCCGGCGAACTCCGTTGCTGGTGAGGCGTTCAACCTCGGCATGCGCTGCCGCGAGAAACGCCTCAACTACCGCGGCCGCCTCGCGTGGCGCGACCCCTGGCAGTACGACCTCCCAGACCGAGGCCTCAAGCCGAGGCGCCTGCGCCTCGGCCAGATCAGCCACCTCGATCACGTCAATCCCGTCCGGCAGGGCCTCGTCGAGCCGAGCCTGCACTGCAAGCGGATCCACTGCCGCGGTAAGCGAGATCTCGAGGAACTCGGCCTCGCTAGCAGCGCCTGTCGGCGCCCCGCCCGCGTAGGAAATCTTCGGGTGCGGCGAGAATCCGGCCGATTGGGCGACCGGCAGGTCAGCCCGCCTGACCCCGCGCTCAACCGCCCGCGCGATGTCCCTGTGACTAGCGAATCGCATCCTGCCACGCTTAGCGTACTTCACCGAGAGCCGCTGCACCGCAGGCAGCGGCGCTGGTCCCGATGGTCGCGGCGGCTGCTTACGCGCCATCCTCAGTCCTCGCTGCCCGGCGGCGTTGCGCTACCGCTCGCTGCACTAGGCACAACGCTGAGAGGCAGCAGCCTCTTCCCGGTCGGGCCGGCCTCAATCTCCGTGCCCATAGCCGGGCATACGCCGCACTCGAAGCACGGGGTCCAGCGACAGTCATCGACCTCTTCCGCGCCGGCCGGGTCGACGGCCGCGAGCCAGTCCTGCCACAGCCAGTCGCGCTCCAGGCCGGCGTCGAGGTGATCCCACGGCAGGATCTCGTCGTAGCCGCGTTCCCGGGTCGTGTACCAGTCAAGGTCCACTCCGACGGGCGTGAGCGCGACGGCCGCGCACTTCTCCCACCGCTCGAAGGAGAACGTCTCGCTCCATCCGTCGAACCGGCCGCCGTCCTCCCAGACAGCCCGGATGACGTTCCCGACCCGGCGGTCGCCGCGCGACAGCAAACCTTCGACGATCGAGGGCTTTCCGTCGTGATACCGGAACCCAATCGCCTTGCCGTACCGACGGTCTGCGCGCATCGCGGTGCCAAGCGCCCTGAGCCTCGCGTCGACCGTCTCGTGATCACACTGAGCCGCCCACTGGAATGGCGTGTGCGGCTTGGGCACGAACCCGCCGATGGACACCGTGCACCGGATGTCGTTCCGCCCGGTGGCCGACCGGCCGGCTTGGATCACCCGCTGTGCCAGCGCGGCGATCGCCAGCACGTCCTCGTCGGTCTCGGTCGGCAGGCCGCACATGAAGTACAACTTCACCTGCCGCCAGCCGCTGGCGTACGCCGTCGTCACGGTCGAGATCAGGTCATCCTCGGTGACCATCTTGTTGATCACCTTGCGGATCCGGTCCGAGCCGCCCTCGGGCGCGAACGTAAGCCCGGATCGCCGGCCGTTGCGGCTCAGCTCGTCGGCGAGCGTCACGTTGAACGCGTCGACCCGCGTCGACGGCAGCGAGAGCCCGGTGTTGGTGCCCTCGTAACGGTCAGCGAGGTCGACGGCTATCTCGTTGATCTCGCTATGGTCGGCGCTGGACAGCGACAGCAGGCCCACCTCGCTGAAGCCACTGGCGGCCAGGCCCGCCTGGACCATCGACCCGATCGCGGTGATCGAGCGCTCCCGGACGGGCCGGGTGATCATTCCTGCCTGGCAGAACCGGCACCCGCGCGTGCAGCCGCGGAAGATCTCCACGCTGAACCGCTCGTGGACCGTCTCCGCCAGCGGAACAAGGGGCTTGGCCGGATATTGCCAGGAGTCCAGGTCGGTCACGGTGTGCTTCGAGATCGACCTCGGCACGCCCGGCCGGTTCGGCGCCACCCGGCTGATCGTCTTGTCCGCGTTGTACGACACGTCGTAAAACCGCGGGACATAGACGCCGCCGCGGGCCGCCAGCTGCTCGAGCAGGCCATCGCGGCCGCCTGGCCGCCCAGCCGCCTTCCAGCCGCGGACGAGCTGGGTGATCGCCAGCACGGCCTGCTCGCCGTCGCCGAGCACGGCTCCGTCGATGAAGTCGGCGATCGGCTCGGGGTTGAACGCAGCATGCCCGCCGGCCAGCACCAGCGGATCATTCTCGCCGCGTTCGGCCGCGGACAGCGGGATCCCGGCCAGGTCGAGGGTGGTCAGCAGGTTGGTGTATCCAAGCTCGGTGGCGAAGCTGACCCCGAGCAGGTCAAACTCGCGGACCGGCCGGTGCCCGTCCACGGTGAACTGCGGCACCTGGTGCTCCCGCATCAGCGCCTCGAGGTCTTGCCAGACGCTGTACGTGCGCTCGGCCAGCACCCCGTCCTGTTCATTCAGGATTTCGTACAGGATCTGCAGGCCCTGATTGGGCAGGCCTACCTCGTACGCGTCTGGGTACATCAGCGCCCAGCGCACGTCGGCGGAATCCCAGTCCTTCACGACGGAATTCAGCTCGCCGCCGACGTACTGGATTGGCTTGCGCACCAGCGGCAGCAGCGGCTCGAGCAGGGGGTACACCGACTGCACAGGCACCGTTACAGAGTACCGAGCGCATCGACTCATCCGTGCTGGCCCATGCCGGCCCGATAGACACCGGCTAGATTCATCGAGATGCCGACATTACCTGTCGATCCGGCGGGTATTGTCGCTACCCGAATCCCGGAAACCATATAGGGAACGGGGTTACATCCAGGCTCCTCGCCCATCGGAGGTACGCGGTGCACATCGACCCTTACATCGTTCTGGGCAGCGCGGTCGTCGGCCTCTTGGTCGGTCTGACCGGAGCCGGCGGTGGGGCGCTGATGACTCCAATGCTCATCCTGCTGTTCGGTGTCAAGGCACCGGCAGCAATCTCGAGCGACCTCGTGGCGGCAGTTTTGATGCGCCCCGTCGGCGCGTCCGTGCACATGCGCAAGGGGACGGTCAACTACCGACTTGTTGGCTGGCTGGCACTCGGCTCGGTGCCGATGGCGTTCCTTGGCGCCTACCTGCTGCATGTGCTCGGCAAGACCTCTGGTGCGCCAACCCACGTCGAACAGGCGCTCGGCGCCGCTTTGCTGACCGGCGCCGCGGCAATGGTCATTCGCTGGGTCCTGGACGTCCGCGGCGGCAAGACCCGGAGCGCCGCTCTCAAGGACCTAGTCGTCAAGCCCGTGCCAACCGTGATAGTCGGCATGGTCGGCGGCGTGATCGTGGGACTGACCTCAGTGGGCTCTGGCTCGCTGATGATCGTGATGCTGCTGTTCCTGTACCCGATGATCGGCGCGAATCGGCTGGTCGGCACCGACCTCACCCAGGCCGTGCCGCTGACGCTGGCGGCCGCCCTCGGCGCGCTGGCCTTCGGCCACGTCGAGTTCGGCGTCACGGTCTCGATCATCATCGGCAGCGTGCCCGCGGTGCTGATCGGCTCCCTGTTCTCCTCTCGTGCGCCCGACAAGTACCTCCGTCCGATCATCGGGTTTGTGATCTTCGCGTCCGGGCTCAAGTACGTCGGCGTTCCGACGAAGGCCCTCGGCTGGACGCTCGGCAGCATCCTGGTCGCGGCCGCGCTGGCCCTGGTGGCGGTGATGCTGGTCCGCCGCCGCACCGCAGTGGCCGCTCCTGCGCTCGCCGGTGACGGTGCGGGCGCAGACGTCCAGCCGCAACCGGTGGCGGGCCACCGCGAAGCGGCGGCTTCGGACGCAGCGCCCCAGGACGGAGTGCCCCAGGACGGAGTGCCCCAGGACGGAGCGCACCGCGACGGAGTGGGCAGCAACGGCGCGGACACGCGGTCTGGCGCCAGCCGGGCGTCCCGCTAACCCGGGCGTCCGCTAACCCGGGCGTCCCGCTAACCCGGCGTCCCGCTAGCCCGGCATACCGTTAGCCGGGCATTCCCTTAGCCGACCGACCGCCCGTCGTGTCGACTCGGCGCGGCGGGCGGGCGCGGCCGCGCGGCTGTGCCGAGCAACTGTCGCCACCAAGGCCACCGCGCCTCGCCTGGCAGCTCGGCGTAGCTGCGACCGTCGCGGCTGATCACCGGGTACTTGCGGAGGCAGTACCCGGCCCAGGTCAGGCACCGCCCGGAGGTCAGGTCGAACCTGTACCAGTGCACCGGGCACGTGACAACGCCGTTCGCGGACAGGTCCCTTCGCTAGCGGGCCGCCGTTGTGCGGGCAGGCGGCGTCGGTGACCTCCAGCGCACCGTCGACGTCGAAGACCGCATACCGGCGGCCGTTGTGCCGGATGACCCACGAGCGCCGACCGCGGGGCACGCTGAGCGGCACCAGCGTGACGGCTGGCTGCTCGCCCATTTTCCCTCGCTCCCTCCCGCGCGCTGTCGCTATTCGCAGCCGATCTCCACGCCGCCGAGTCGGTCGGCCGTCGCGACGACTGCATGCACTGCCGTCAACGGCATCGCCGCAGCGAGGCCGCGAGTGAAAACGATGTCACTCGCGCGCAGGCCCTCGTCCTCCGCCGTCAGGGGCCGGACAAGCCGGGTCGCTGCCGACGCGGGGTGACCAAGCGGGGCGGCTCCGGCCGCCGTGTCGATGACCGCACCGTTGTGCTCGAGGACTACCCACATCAGCCGCTGGTCAAGTCCGGCGGCCAGAATTGCAGGCCCGACGACGAAGCGGCCGGCCGAGGCGTTGTCGGCTACCACGTCGGCCGCGCACCATGCTGCGGCGCGAGCGCCCGGATCGCGGTCCGGTCGCACTTGCCGTCGGCCAGCCGGGTCGCGATGTGCTCGACGTCCGCTGGCACCGTGACGTCGGCTCCCTATTCGACGACGCGGACGGTGACCGGCCCGAGCCGGTCGAACTCAGCCCGGTAGACGTCGCCGGCCCGCATCGCGACGGCGGCGTGCAGCGCCCCGGTCATGACGAGGTGGCCGGCCTCGAGCTCAGCACCGACCTCGCCGAGGGTGTTCGCCAGCCAGGCCACGACCCCGACCGGGTCGCCGAGTGCCGCCGCGCCGGCCGCGGTGTCGACGAGTTCGCCGTGATTCGTCAGCACCATGCCGATGAGGCGCGGATCCACGCCATCCAGCGGAACGACCCGGCTCGACAGGGCGACGGCGCCGTTGGACGCGAGGTCAGCGACCGTGTCGGCGAGGCGGATCCGCCAGTCGGCGAATCGCGAGTCGACGATCTCCATGGCGGCGACCATTCCCGCGATCGCCTGGCGGGCGGCCGGCACCGTCACGCCCGGACCGTGCAGCGAGGTGCCGAGCATGAAGGCTATTTCGGCCTCGATCTTGGGCTGGATGAAGCGGCTCAGCGACACCGCGGCGCCGTCGTTGTAGACAGTGGAGCCGAGCACCGGTCCGTGATCGGGCGAGTCGACGCCGATCAGCTGCTGCATCGGCCTGGACGTGAGCCCGACCTTGTACCCGATCACGCTGTCACCGTCGCTGACCAGCATGCTCGTGACTTTCCTGGCGATGGCGTAGCCGTCCGCCATGCCAAGGTCGGGATCGGCGTCCGTGAACGGCTCGATCGGCAGCCGGTCCCGGCGCGCCTCATAGAGTGCCTGCGCCTTGCCGGCCACGTCCGTTAGCGGCATCTACCAGCCTCCGTTCATTCTCTGGAACCGTAGGCGGCGAACTGTCGATTACTCAAGCGCTGTGCGACAAACTACGTGGGATAGCGATGGGCAGGACCAGGCGGACATCCGGAAAGTGAGCTCGCATGAGCGGTGCACGAACGCTGGCAGCGATCGTCGGGCCAGGCAACATCGGCACCGACCTGCTCGCGAAGCTACGGCGTAGCGAGCACATTGATGTCGGCTACGTCGTCGGCGTCGTCCCGTCTGACGGACTCGCGCGGGCCCGGCAGCTCGGCATCGCCGCCTCGGCGGAGGGCGTCGGCTGGCTGGTCCGCCAGGATCCGCTGCCAGACCTCGTGTTCGACGCGACGTCGGCGGCGGCACACCGGGCGAACGCGCCGCGCTACGCCGAGGCCAGCATCACCGCGATCGATCTCACGCCCGCGGCCTTGGGCCCACTCGTCTGCCCACCCGTCAACCTGCTCGAACACATCGACGCCGCCAACATCAACATGATCAGCTGTGGCGCGCAAGCGACCGTGCCCATCGTGCACGCGGTATCCAGCGTCGTCCCCGTTCCCTACGCGGAGATCGTCGCGTCGGTCGCGTCGAAATCGGCGGGACCTGGCACGCGGGCCAATATCGATGAGTTCACGCACACCACGTCCAGGGCCGTGGAATCGGTTGGCGGCGCCAAGCGCGGCAAAGCGATCATCGTGCTCAATCCGGTCGAGCCACCGATGATCATGCGCGACACGATCTTCTGCGCGATACCCGCGGATGCCGACCGGGACGCGGTCACCGAGTCGATCATGGCGCGGGTCGCCGACGTGCAGCAGTACGTGCCTGGCTATACGCTGCGCGCCGATCCGCAGTTCGACGAGCCACGGGACAGCTGGGACGGCAACGCCAGGGTTGCGGTGTTCGTCGAAGTCCGCGGCGCCGGCGACTATCTGCCGGAGTATGCCGGCAACCTCGACATCATGACCGCGGCCGCCGCTCGGGTCGGCGACGTCATCGCGCAGCGCAGGGCAGCAGCCGCGGCCATGGGCACGGCGACCACGGGCACGGTGACGGCATGAGCGGCCTGATCGGCACTGGGTCGAGTGGCCCTGGGCGGCAAGTTCGGATCACCGACACCACGCTGCGCGACGGCAGCCACGCGATGGCGCACCAGTTCACGCAGGAGCAGGTGCGCGCCACCGTGCACGCGCTGGACGCCGCCGGCGTCGCCGTCATCGAGGTCACGCACGGCGACGGCCTCGGCGGCTCGTCGTTCAACTACGGCTTCTCCCGCGAGAACGAGCTCGTGCTGATCGAGGCCGCGGTAGAAGAAGCGACCCAAGCCGCGATCGCGGTGCTGCTCGTTCCGGGTATCGGCACCATGGATGACCTGCGCGGCGCGCGAGCAGCCGGGGCCGCCGTAGCCAGGATCGCGACGCACTGCACCGAGGCCGACGTGTCAGTCCAGCATTTCGGGCTCGCGCGGGACCTCGGCATGGAGACCGTCGGATTCCTGATGATGGCACACCGAACGTCGCCGGCGGAGCTAGCCAGGCAGGCCCGGATCATGGTCGACGCTGGCGCGCAGTGCGTGTACTGCGTCGACTCGGCCGGCGCGCTCGTGCTCGGTGACGCGCAGGAACGGGTGCAGGCCATGGTGGCCGAGATCGGCCCAGACGCCGAGGTCGGCTTCCACGGGCATCAGAACCTGTCCCTCGGCGTAGCCAACTCGGTTCTGGCCTATCAGCACGGCGCTCGCCAGATCGATGGTGCGCTCTGCGCGCTCGGCGCCGGTGCTGGCAACTCGCCCACCGAGGTGCTGGCGGCGACGTTCGACCACCTGGGCGTGCGCACCGGCGTCGACGTCGGCGGCGTGCTCGCTGCGGCCGAAGAGGTGGTCAGGCCGTTCCTGCCACGGTGGCCGAAGATGGACCGGCCCGCTATCGTGCAGGGCTGGGCGGGCGTGTACAGCAGCTTCCTGCTGCACGCCGAGCGCGCCGCTGAGCGGTACGACGTGCCCGCTCACGAAATACTCCAGCGCGTCGGCGAGCTCGGGTACGTGGGCGGCCAGGAGGACATGATCATCGACGTCGCGCTTCAGCTTGCGCACGAGCGTGATCTGGCGGCGACTGGGGCCCGCTAGCCAGGACCGGCCAGGACCGGCCGCGCCCGCACCTTCCTAACGTCATGGATGCGCCGCCGCTGCTGATACAGCGTCAGTAGCGCCCCATCCATGACGTATCGGAGGCCAGCAAGCGACGTGGTTGCGGCCACGCTGCTGCTGTTTGTGCAGCAGATCCCCGACGACGCTGTTGGCGGACGCACGGTCAGTGGTCGCTGAACACGTTCCGGTGCCGGTAGACGGCCTGCAGGCAGCCGATCGCGATCATGTCGGCGAAGATCGCCGAGCCGCCGTACGACACGAACGGCAGCGGCAATCCAGTGACGGGCATGATGCCGATCGTCATGCCGATGTTGATGAACGACTGCACCCCGAACCAGATGCCGATGCCGGAAGCGACCAGCATGCCGAACTGATCGTCGGCCTTCGCGGCGATGCGGAAGGCCCGCAAGAGCACGATGGCGAGAAGGCCGATGATGACCAGCTCGCCAGCGAGCCCGAGCTCGTTTCCGGCGACCGCGAAGATGAAGTCAGTGTGCTGCTCCGGTACGAAGCCGCCGGCCACGAGCTGGCCGTGAAACAGGCCCTGACCCGTCACGCCGCCCGAGGCAATCGCGATCTTGGACTGGTACGCGCTGTAGCCCGTGCCACGCGGATCAGCCGACGGATGCAGGAATGAGGTCAGCCGGTTGGCCTGATACGCCTTGAGCAGGTGCAGATTGATCACAGCCGCGACGCCGAGCGCTCCCGCCGACACGATGCCGATGAACCAGCGCAGCTTGACCCCGGACAGGGCGATGAGGCCGATGAGCATCGCGATCATCAGCATGACCACGCCCAGATCGGGCTCGGCCACGACGAGCACGAGCGGTACAGCCGCGCAGCCGATGGCCGTGAAGAGCGCCCGGCGGGTCGGCCTAGTCTGGCCCTGCGGGATGTCGCCCAGGATGATGGCCGTGACCAGGATCAGCGAGAGCTTGGCGTACTCAGACGGCTCGATCTGGAACCCGCCAGGCAGCGCGATCCACGAGCGCGCGCCGTTGACGACGGTCCCGAAAGGCGTCAGCACGACGAGCAAGCCCAGGCAGGACACGGCGAGCACGATCGGCGAGTAAAGCCGTAGCTGGCGGTAGTCCAGCATGCTGACGCCGGCCATCAGCACGATCCCGATGGCGACGTTCAGCAGCTGCTTGGTCAGGAATGGATCGGACCCGGATGGGCCGGTCGTGTCGGTAGCAGCCCAGACGAGCAGCGTCCCGACCAGGCTCAGCGCCAGGACCGCGAGGATGAGTATCCAGTCGAGCTTGCGCAGCGGCGAGCCCTTGCCAAAGACTCGCCGCAGCAGCCGCGACAGCCAGCCGCCGGGGTCGCGACCCATGCCCTTGCCGACGCGGATGCCAAGCTGGCGGGCGCTGCGGCCATCGAGGCGTACCGGCGCCAGGCCCCGATAGGTGGCCGCGCTAGGCGGACCAGCCGTCGGCGTCTCGAAGAAGCGCCTGCCCTTTTTGGGCGGGACCGCGGGGGGTCTGCGCCCCTGAGTAGTGCTCACGTGCGCCTCCCCCCTGCTCGGGCCGTCGGGCTGGTCTCGGTGGCGAGCCAGACCGGGGCGAGCGCAACGGGTGCCGACAGCGGACCCGACTGACCAGCGCTCAGCTGCGCCGACGCGGTGCGGACGATGGTTCCGCCGCTGGTGATGTGCGGCGGCGGCGGCAAGTTGCCGCCCGGCAGCGCCGCCTTGGCGCCCTGGAGGCCATAGAGCGCGTCCCAGATCTGTCGCACGGCGGGCCCGGACACGTCCGCGCCGTAGCCCGAGTCGGGGATCATCACCACCACGACGTATTTCGGGTGACCGCAGGGCGCGAACGAGGCGAACACCGACGTGGAGTTCTTGCCGAACACCTGCGCTGTTCCGGTCTTGCCCGCCACGCACACCTTGCCCAGCGGGAAGCCGCCGAAAGTGCCAGCCGCGGTACCAGAGGTCACCACTCCCCGGAGCGCGTTCCGGATGTAGGCCAGTGTGGTCCCGCTCGCCGGGAGATGGCCGTCCACCGGTGGGGTTATCTTCTGCACGACCTGGCCGGAGGGGCTGAGCACTTCTTCGCCGATGCGCGGGCTATACAGCGTGCCGCCGTTCGCCAGGGCCGCGTAACCGGTCGCGAGCTGGAGCGGCGTGACCGCGATATAGCCCTGGCCGATGGAGCCGATGATGGCCTGTCCCGGTGTCCACACATTGCCGTACAGGCAGTCGTCGAACTCGATCTGCTGGATGTAGTTACCGTTCGCCCGGCCGTACTTGCACCAGTCCTGCCCGCTGTGCGCGTTGTCCTTCCAGAAGTAGTACAGCCACTCCCTGGTCGGGATCGTGCCGTTGCTTTCCTCCGGCAGGTCGATACCGGTGTCCTTGCCGAAGCCCCAGTCCATTTCGATCTTCTGCTCGAACTGCGCGGGGAAGTTCGGGTTGGTCACCGTGTCCAGATTGCGGTGGTCCGCGTTGTACATCTGGAGACCCATGTTGTAGAAGACCGTGTCGCAGGACTTCACCAGCGCTTCGTTCAGCGACATGGGTCCGCCGTTGCCGAAGTCGTTGTTAAAGGTGTGGCCGCCGACGACCGTCGCGGCCGGGCAGTTATACGAGCCGTAGAGCGGATCGCCGAACTTGATGGCGGCGGTGGCGGTGGTGACCTTGAACGTCGACCCTGGCGGGTACTCGCCCTGTGTGGCTCGTTCCAGGATCGGCTCGCCGTCGCCGGTGCCGAACAGGTGGTTGAACTGCCGCTGCGTGATCCCGCCGCTCCAGATGCTCGGGTTGTACGTGGGGTAGCTGGCCATGGCGACCACGCGCCCGGTGGTCGTCATGACGACGGCGGCGCCGGACGTCGCGCCCGGATTTGCCGCCTGCGCCGACTGGACCGCATTCGCCAGGATGTTCTGCGTCGCGACCTGCAGCTTGCCGTTGATGCTCGTCACCAGGTCATCGCCAGCCACCGGCCGGACGTCCTTGATCGTCGAGGTCACCTGGCCCGCGGCGTTCACCGCGACTTCGTCGACGCCGGTAGTCCCCCGTAGCTGATTGTCGTATTCCGCCTCTAGCCCGGACTGCCCGACGAGGTCGTCACCGGAGAACCCGGTGACCGGTATGTGCAGCCGCTGTATCTCCTGCGCGGTGATCGGCTGCAGGTATCCAAGCAGCTGCGCGGCCGCCGTCGCGACCGGCTGGTTGTACTGGATGACAGGCTGAATGTCGGCGGTGACACCGGGGAACGAGCTCTTGTTCTCCAGGATCTGAAGTGCGACGCCGTCCGACACGTTCTGCGCAACCGGGATCGGCTGATACGGCGAGCCCTGCCAGCACGGCGGCTGCACCCCCGCCGTGCACAGGCGTACCCGCTCCTGCATCACCTTGTCACTGATGTTCAGCAGCTTGGCGAGCCTCGCGAGCTCGGGACCGGGTCCTGCTGGCTGCTGCGACAGCGTGACCATGTTGACGGCCACCACGAGCGCAGACTGGTTCGAGACCATCGGCTGGCCGGTGTCGTCGAGTATGTTCCCCCGGACTGATGGCTCGACGATCTCCCGGACTTGCTCTTGCCGCGCCAGCGACACATAGCTGGCGCGCGTCTGGACCTGGAGATTCCACAGTCGGAAGCCGAGCACCCCCAGCAAACCGATTATGATCACCACGACGCTGTACAGTCGGCGTCTCGATGCCGGAATCACCGTAGTCCCCCCGTCCGCTTACCAATCAGCCACGCGCCCGATCGGCGGCCTGCTCGCTGTCTCGCGAGCCACTGGCCACCCAGGCGGCGTCTCGTCAGAAATGTCAACGGCGATCGGCGGCCGTACCCGAACCGTGGCTGCTTGCGGATTCTGGATACCGGTCGGCGCAGCGTGCTCTGCCCAGAGCCGCCGAGCATTCCGAGGCCAGGCCCCTTGCCCGACAGCCTGAGCCGGGACGAGCGGATTGCATTCCGGCGGGCCCGGAACGTGCTCTGCTCAAGCACTCCACCAGGCATCAGCCCAGTCGTCGGCGCTGACCGGCGCAGCAGGCCTGAACGGCGCCCGAACCTGGGCGTCGCGGTAGGCCGGCGGGCCATGGGTCTCGGCGCCGTATGGAAGTGCACAGTCGGCACAGATCTCGCCGGGGCGGTGCGGGCAGCGGGCCAAAGCGCTGACCGGCTCCCTCCCATCCGCAGTCGGGGAACGCCGACAGCGACTCGGCTAGGCGTGGTCAGCCTGCCACTGCCGACACGGGTGCTGCCGCCGGCCCGGGAGCTGAAGTTGATATGGACCCGCCGCGGGCCGGGACCCGCTGGGCCGTGCTGTCGCGCCGCCGAGCCGCCGAGCGTGCCGCGGAAGTTAATGCGGAGCGGCCTTCGCAGAAAACCCACGGGCGCCGACTTTCGGGCCGCGGAGCCGCCCGGCTCACCGCCGAACCTGATCTGATGACGCGCACCGACCAGCATGCCGGGATGCCGGCCAGACTCCCAGTGACGGCCGTGGCCGATGCCGACGGCTCTGCCGATCGCGGCGTCGCCACGTCGCCTGCCGGAGAACCTGAGCTTCACCGGACGTGCCGGAGGACGGGCCTCGGCTGCATAACCCGAGGCCGACCCGGCCACTCCGGCACCCGGGTGCAGTCGGACGGGGCGCCCAGCAGACCGCTTGCTGCCCGGGTGCAGGCCCGGACCACCTCCGACCCAGCCGTCGCGAGCCCTGGCCGCCGCCGGGTCGAGCCGCGGGTAGTGCACGCGCCGAGGCTTGTGCCCGGCCCGCTTGGAGCGGGCCTGGACGCCCAGCAAGCCAGTCCCGGTCAAGGCCGAATCGGCCACGCCGCGGCCAACCCTCGTGGTCGTGGCCAGGATGACCAGATACAAGGCGAACGGACAGATCACGAGGTCATACGCAATGGTGATCGGCAGGAACTGGCGGATCTCGGCGACCGAGACCTGATCCGGCTCCAGCGCCTTACCGAGCACCACGGCGAATGCCTCGGCGGCTGCGATGACGACGGCGGCGGCCGCGAGCGCCCGCACCGGCGACCGCCTGGTAAAGCGGCCCAGACTGCCCGCGGCCCAGCCCGCGAGGCAGAAGACGAGGGCGTACTGCCCGATGAGCGGACTACCTGGCGGCGCTATATCGACGCAAAGGCCAGCAGCGAACCCGGTGACCGTGCCAGGCAGGGGCCCTTCAGCGAGAGCCAGGACAACGACCAACACCAGCACTAGGTCGGGTATGCCACCCCGGGGCAGATGCAGGCCGTTGATGACGGTGAGCTGGAGGACAAGCGCGACCGTCAGCAGTACCGGGGCGAGCCATACCCTGCGCATATCAGGGCGTCGGCGTGGGAGTCGGCGTGCCGCCAGGCCGGTGCGCTCCCGGCTTGGCCGTGACCGTCACCGTTACCGTCGGCCCGGGCCGCGGCAGCGGCGGCAGGGCGGCAAACCTCGGGTCGTGCGCGGGCGGCACGATGACGACGCCGACGACGCCGAGCGCGCCGAAGTCGACGTAAGGCCGGACGAGTGCGGCCGCGGTCAGCGACCCATTCGTGACGGTCAGCTTCGTGACGACGCCCACCGGCACGCCCGGCACGTACGGTTTGTCATTGACCGATGCGGCCGTGACGAGCCCGTCGCCGACCTTCAGGACGGCGGACGAGTTCAGCATCTCGAGGTGCATGAGGCCGTCCGTGCCCGCCACCTTGCCGGGGCCCGTGACCCAGCCCAGCTGGCCGCTCGGCGCCGCCGCGACGCCGACGACCGCGGACCCGTCGCTGGCGAGCAGCACGGTGCTGGTCGTCGCGGACACCGAGGTGACATAGCCCACGAGTCCCTCGCCGTTGATGACCGTTTCCTGCGGTCTGATGCCGTCGTCGCTCCCAACATCTAGCGTCACTGCCTGCTGGTAGCCCAGGCCGACGGCAATGACGCTCGCGGCGAGCACGCGATACCGACCGGCGCCCGCCACGAGCAGCATCTTGCGCAGCTCTGCATAGTCGGCCTTGCTCAGCCGAGCCTCGCTCAGATCGGCCCGTAGCTGCAGTACCTGCTGCTGCAAGCTCGCCACCTGGGACGACGATGCGCCGGACGGGCGCAAGACGTCGTTGACTGACTTGGCAGCGTGCTCGGCGCCGCCGAAGACCGTGCTACCGGCCGAGCGCGCATCACGCAGCGCGGAGTTGGTGCCTGCCGTGTAGCTCAGCGCGATCAGCCCGAGCGCAGCCGTCAGCGCCGCAATGAGCACAAAGCGGGTCCGCCGGGTCTCCCGCATGCCGATCACCTCGTCTGCCGCCGCCGGTCACGTCACCTGTCGCCGGATCGGGACCGCAGCCCCGCGGCCGAGCTACCGCCTGGCTTCGGGAACGAGGACCTGCTGCAAGGTGTCGAAGTCTTCGACGCACTTACCAGTGCCGAGCGCTACCGAGTCCAGTGGGTTATCCGTCAGATGGATAGGCATGCCCGTCTCCTCGCGCAGCCGCTCGTCGATTCCGCGGAGCAAAGCGCCGCCACCAGTGAGCGCGATACCGCGGTCCATGACGTCACCGGCCAGCTCGGGCGGGCACTTGTCGAGAGTCGTCTTGACCGCGTCGATGATCACGCTGAGCGGTTCCTCCATCGCTCGCCTGATCTCCTCGGCCGAGATGACGATCGTCTTGGGCAGCCCACTCACCAGGTCGCGGCCGCGGATCTCGGCGTTCGGCTCGTCGTCGGCGGGATACGCCGAGCCGAGCGAGATCTTGATCTCCTCGGCGGTGCGCTCGCCGAGCATCAGCGAGTACTCCTTCTTGCCGAAGTTGATGATCGCCTGATCGAGTTCGTCACCGCCGACCCGGATGGACTGCGACGTGACGATGCCACCGAGCGAGATCACGGCAACCTCGGTTGTGCCGCCGCCGATGTCGACGACCATGTTGCCGGTCGGCTCGTTGACGGGCAGCCCGGCGCCGATCGCGGCCGCCATGGGCTCCTCGATGATGTAGACCCGGCGGGCGCCGGCCTGATGACCTGCTTCCTTGACCGCGCTCTGCTCGACGCCAGTGATGCCGCTCGGCACGGCGACCACGATCCGCGGCTTGGCCAGGTAGCTGCGCCTGTGGACCTTCTGGATGAAGTAGCGCAGCATCCGCTCGGTTACATCGAAGTCCGCGATGACGCCATCCTTCAGGGGGCGGACGGCGATGATGTTTCCAGGCGTGCGGCCGATCATCCGTTTGGCCTCAACGCCAACGGCCACGATCTGGCCGGTGTTCGTATTCAGTGCAACGACGGACGGTTCGTTCAGCACGATCCCGCGGCCGCGGACATACACCAGTGTGTTCGCCGTGCCGAGGTCGACAGCCATGTCGCGGCCAAGAATCGCCATCGCGTTGCTCATCGAGAAGTAGAACCTTCCAGCCGGTAGTTCTGTACTTGTCGGACGTCGTGCGGGCGGTGAACACGACGCTACCCCGGCCTGTTGCGGTTACGCGCAGGGACCCGTACCTGGCTGCCCGCCGATCCGGCATTTCCCCCGAGATTGCCACCAACTGCGACCGGCTGTTAGCGCACGGCAATGCCGATTGCGCACGCAACAGCCCGCGGATGAATGATTACATGCGCGCCGGTTGGCTGCCCAGGCTGGGGGACGCCGGTTTGTCAGCGCTTTTGCTTCTAATGACCGGTGGCGTGCTCAACGCGATAGCCGAGCCAGATCCCGACGGCCCACAATGCCGCAAAAATGCCGCCCAGAAAGAACATCGCGGGCACAATCGCGCCGGAGGCGATGACGAAGATCTGTAGCAGGCTCCCGCCGAAGAGGGTCACGGCCAGCAGACGGCGAGCGAGCCCGGCGAGCATCACGGCGGCTACTGCCGCGATCCCTGCAGTCATTCCGGCTGCGTGCGGAGCGAGGTGGTCAATGTGTACTGCGACTGGAATCGATAGGCCAATGACGATGGCCTCAAAGATCAGCACCGTGGCGCACAAACGCTTCACGTGGGGTCAGCGCCCATACCGAGATCGGCTACGGGCGAGTCAGCCCAGTCGGCCCCGTTCCCGGCCCGGTCAGTGAGCAGCACCCGCGCGTCGCCCGCGGTGATCACCGAACCGGTGATGAGCACGCCTGCCTTTCCCAGGGCCGCCCTCGCCGGCGGCGTCTGCCTCGTCCGCGAGCGCGACGCCGATCTCGATCGCCTCGTCGAGCCGGTCAGCGGCAGTGACCCGGTCCGGTCCGAATACGGCCTCGGCCACGGCCGCGAGGGTGGCGACCGGCATCGAGCGCGTCGACGAATTCGTGGTCACGACTAGATGCCCGGCGACGGGCTCGAGCTCACCGAGGATGCCCGGAACGTCCTTGTCCTCGCTGACCGCGATGACGGCAATCAGGTCGGTAAAGCTGAACGCCTCGGTTAGCGCCTCGACCGAGGCCGCCATGCCCCCTGGATTGTGCGCCGCGTCGAGGATCACCACCGGACTGCGGCGGACTATTTCGAGCCGACCAGGCGACGTCATGGTCGCCACCGCGCGCCTGACGATGTCCTGATCGAGGCCGGCCGAGCCGTCGTCGAGTCCGTCCGCCGCGTCCGGCGTGCGCGCGAACGCCTCAGTCGCCGCGATCGCGCAGGCCAGGTTGCCTGCCTGGTGCGCACCGAAGAGCGGGAGGTAGAGATCCTCGTAATCGGCCAGCAGGCCGCGAATCGATACCTGCTGGCCGCCGACCGCGAGCTCGCGCGCGATGACGCCGAACTCGAGGCCTTCACGCGCGACGCTGGCGCCAACGTCCGCGACCCGGCGCAACAGGACCTCGGCGGCGGCTGGCTGCTGTTGCGCCAAGACAGCAATCGCGCCCGGCTTGATGATCCCGGCCTTGTCCGCCGCGATCTCTTCGACCGTGTTACCCAGGTGCCGCGCGTGGTCGATCGAGATGGGCGTGACCACCGCCACGGCACCGTCGGCCACGTTCGTGTTGTCCCACGTACCGCCCATGCCGACCTCGAGCACGCACACGTCGACCGGCGCATCGGCGAACACCGAGAAAGCCATGCCGACAAGCACCTCGAAGAACGACAAGCGGACGTCGTGTGACTTGTCCACGACGTCGAGGTACGGCTTGATCTCGTCGTAGGCGTCGACGAACCGCTCGACGCTCAGCGGCTCGCCGTCCACGCAGATGCGCTCGCGGACCGACGACAAGTGCGGGCTTATGAAGAGGCCGGTGCGCAGGCCGCGCGCCCGCAGCAGCGTCTCGGTCATCCGGGATGTCGACGTCTTGCCGTTCGTCCCGGTGATGTGGATC
Organism: uncultured Actinomycetota bacterium; assembly: GCA_963730085.1. Lineage (GTDB taxonomy): Bacteria > Actinomycetota > Actinomycetes > Streptosporangiales > Streptosporangiaceae > JAJYUU01. The sequence goes on from CAVSQI010000006.1 coordinate 176,739, forward strand.
ACCGGGTAGGCGCGCTGCGGGTCACCGAGCAGCGTCACCAGCGACGTGATGCGCTCCAGCGACGGGTTGATCGCGTGTTCGGGACGACGCGCGAAGATCTCCCGCTCGATCTCGCGCAGCCTGCTGGCGTAGGGGTCCGTCATGCAGTTTCCGCCGCCCCATCGGCGGCCGCACCATCGCCGACCGTCCTATCGGCGGCCGGCAACGCGCCGAGTCGCTCGGTCAGCCGGGCCGCCTCGGCTTGCGCCGCGGCCAGCCGGCCACGGTTCTTGGCGACGATCTCCGCTGGCGCCCGCTCGACGAACGCGGGGCTGGCCAGTTTGCGCTCGACCGCCTGGATGTCGGCCTCTGCGGCGGCCAGGTCCTTGGCGAGCCGCTTGCGCTCGGCCGCCACGTCCAGGCCGACGGCGGTGTCCAGGTCGATCGTCACGCCCTCGGCGTGCAGGGACGCGGTCGGAGTGAAGTCAGACCCTGGCTCGGCGAGGCGCACCAGCGCGCGGATCCGGCCCTCATGCTCGGCCAGCACCGTGCCGGCAATACCGTCGAGCCTGGCCGGTACCTGCTGGCTCGGACGCAGCCCCTGGTCCGCTCGGAACCTGCGAACCTCGGTGACCAGACGCATGAGCGCCTCAAGCTCTGTTTCGGCGGCCGGATCGGCAGGCAACTCTGGCAGCGCGCCGACAGCACCGGCTGCCACCTCCCCCGGCCAGCGCGCGACTACCACCGACTCACCACCGCTCAGCGCCGTCCACAGTTCCTCGCTGACGAACGGCAACAGCGGATGGATAAGCCGCAGGAGCCGGTCCAGGACCTCGCCGAGCACCTGTCGCGTCGCGTTCGCGGCCGCCTCGTCCGGTCCGTACAACGAGGTCTTGGCCAGCTCGAGGTACCAGTCGCACACCTCGTCCCAGGCGAAGTGGTACAGCGCGTCGCAGATCTTGGCGAACTCGAACTGTTCGTAGAGCGCGTCGACCTCGTTGGTGACGGCCTGCGAGGCGGGACGTGATCCAGCGATCTGGAGCAGTGAGCTGGTCGGCCGGTGGCAGACCCCGACCCGTGATGGCGCCGTTGATCTGGGCAAACCGGACCGCGTTCCACAGCTTGTTGCAGAAGTTGCGAGACCCGGCGACCCAGTCCTCGCTCACCGCGACGTCGCCGCCTGGTGTCGCGCCGCGAGCGAGCGTGAACCTCGTCGCGTCCGCGCCGAACCTGTCGATCCAGTCCAGCGGGTCGACGGTGTTGCCCCGTGTCTTGGACATTTTCTTGCCGTACTGATCACGCACCAGGCCATGGAGCGCGACCTGGCGGAATGGCACCGACTCTTCCGGCCCGGCGCCCGCCATCGCGTACAGCCCGAACAGCATCATCCTGGCGACCCAGAAGAACAGGATGTCGTAGCCAGTCACCAGCACGCTGGTCGGATAGAACGCGCGCAGGTCGGCCGTGTCGTCTGGCCAGCCGAGCGTCGAGAACGGCCACAGCGCCGAGGAGAACCACGTGTCCAGCACGTCGGAGTCCTGCTCCCAGCCCGGACCCGTCGGCGGATCGTCGTCGGGACCGACGCAGACCACCTCACCATCCGGCCCATACCAGACGGGGATCCGGTGACCCCACCACAACTGGCGGCTGATGCACCAGTCGTGCATGTCGTCAACCCAGTCGAAGTACCGCGCCGACAGCTCCTGCGGATAGATCTTGACGCGTCCGTCGCGCACCGCGTCACCGGCCGTCTTGGCCAGCGGCCCGACCTTGACGAACCACTGCAGCGACAGCCGCGGCTCGACGGTGGTGCCGCAGCGCGAGCAGTGCCCGACGGCGTGCACGTACGGGCGGCGCTCGGCCACGATCCGGCCCTCGGCGCGCAGCGCGGCGAGCACGGCTGGCCGCGCCTCGAACCTGTCCAGGCCCGCAAACGGACCCGGCGCCGTGATCACGGCGCGCTCGTCCATGACCACCAGGCTGGGCAGGTCGTGTCGCCGGCCGATCTCGAAGTCGTCCGGGTCGTGCGCCGGCGTCACCTTCACCGCGCCCGTGCCGAACTCGGGGTCCACGTGCGGGTCGGCGACGACCGGGATCCTGCGGCCGGTCAGCGGCAGCGTGACTTCGCGGCCGACGAGGTGGGTGTACCTCGGGTCGTCGGGGTGCACAGCGACGCCCGTGTCGCCGAGCATCGTCTCCACCCGGGTGGTGGCGACCACGATCTGGTCGTCGCCGTCGCCGTACCGGATTGAGACGAGCTCGCCCTCGTCCTCGGGGTGGTCGACCTCGATGTCCGACAGCGCGGTCAGGCACCGGGGACACCAGTTGATGATTCGCTGCGCCCGGTAGATCAGCCCGTCCTCGTACAGCCGCTTGAAGATCGTCTGTACGGCCCGGGACAGGCCGGCGTCCATCGTGAACCGTTCGCGGCTCCAGTCGACGCTGTCCCCGAGCCTGCGCATCTGCCCGAGGATCTTGCCGCCGGACTCCGCCTTCCACTGCCAGACCCGCTCAACGAAGGCCTCGCGCCCGAGGTCGTGCCGGGAGAGACCCTCCTTGGCGAGCTCGCGCTCGACCACGTTCTGGGTCGCGATGCCCGCGTGGTCCATGCCTGGCAGCCACAGGGTGTTGTATCCCTGCATCCGCCGACGGCGGATCAGGGCGTCGATGAGCGTGTGGTCGAGCGCATGGCCGATGTGCAGCGACCCGGTCACGTTCGGAGGCGGGATGACGATCGAGAATGGCGGCGCGGCACTGTCAGCGTCCGCCCGGAAGTACCCGGCCTCGACCCAGCCCTCATAACGGCGGGTCTCGACCTCGCCGGGGCTGTACTGCGCGGGTAGCTGAGTCGTCTCGGTACCGGAGGTCACGTCAGCAGAGTCTAGTGCCGCCCGCCCGAGCCTCCGTGCGCTGACCAGCACTGCCGATGCCCAGGGCGCGGGCACGGGACTGCTCCGCGGGCTTGGCACAGCGTCGCTGGCCAGCGAGGGCCTCCACGGCCCGAGACGCGCGGGATGACAGCTAACGTGAGCCACGCTTACGCCCGCTGCGCGGTCTCCCGCCGCCCGCCGAGGCTTCAACGTCCAATACGCACGATTGGCGGCATACGGACGGATGCCCGAAAAGATCGCCAAGACATCGCGTGTGCCGTAGGTACGAACATTTCGACCTATCGCACACGCGTGTCTCGGGCCGACTCAACCGGCTACGGAAATGCCCGATTTCGGCGGGCCGAGGTCGGCCGAACGCAGACGCGCGCGGGAATCGCGGGCAGCTGCTGCACGCTCGCGAGCGCGGATGAACTACGCGGACTTCTCGCGCGGGGTGCGGCGGGCGACGTCGCGCGGCACCAGGGTCGGGTTCACGTTCTCGAGCACGACCTCGGCGCTGATGACGACCTTCTCGACGTCCTTGCGGCTCGGCACCTCGTACATGACCGACAGCAGCACCTCTTCCAGGATCGCCCGCAGGCCGCGAGCGCCGGTGCCACGGAGGATCGCCTGGTCGGCGACTGCCTCGAGCGCGTCGTCGGTGAACTCGAGGTCTACGCCGTCGAGCTCGAAGAGGCGCCGGTACTGCCGGACGAGCGCGTTGCGCGGCTCGGTCAGGATCCGGATGAGCGCCTCGCGGTCCAGGTTGTGCACGCTGGTGATGACCGGAAGGCGACCGACGAATTCGGGGATCATCCCGAACTTGAGCAGATCCTCGGGCATCACGTCCGCGAACAGATCCGACTGGGTCTTGTCAGTCTTGACGCGAAGCACGGCGCCGAACCCCATGCCGCTCTTGCCGACGCGCTGCTCGATGATCTTCTCCAGGCCCGCGAACGCGCCGCCGCAGATGAACAGCACGTTCGTGGTGTCGATCTGGATGAACTCCTGATGCGGATGCTTGCGCCCGCCCTGCGGCGGCACCGAGGCGGTCGTGCCCTCGAGTATCTTCAGCAGCGCTTGCTGCACGCCCTCGCCCGACACGTCGCGGGTGATCGACGGGTTCTCGCTCTTGCGAGCGATCTTGTCGATCTCGTCTATATAGATGATGCCGGTCTCGGCCTTCTTGACGTCATAGTCAGCAGCCTGGATGAGCTTCAGGAGGATGTTCTCGACGTCCTCGCCGACGTAGCCGGCCTCCGTCAGGGCCGTGGCGTCCGCGATGGCGAACGGCACGTTCAGCAACCGGGCTAGCGTCTGCGCGAGCAGCGTCTTGCCCGAACCGGTGGGACCGAGCAGCAGGATGTTGGACTTGGCCAGCTCGACGCCGTCCTCGCCGGACCGCTCGCCACCCGACTGAATCCGCTTGTAGTGGTTATAGACGGCGACCGAGAGGCCCTTCTTGGCTTTCTCCTGGCCGATCACGTACGAGTCGAGGAACTCATAGATCTCGCGCGGCTTCGGCAGGCTGTCCCACTTGAGCTCGGTCGGCTCCGCAAGCTCTTCTTCGATGATCTCGTTGCAGAGGTCAATGCACTCGTCGCATATGTAGACGCCAGGGCCGGCGATGAGCTTCTTGACTTGCTTTTGGCTCTTGCCGCAGAACGAGCACTTCAGCAGGTCACCGCCATCACCGATGCGTGCCACCTAGTAACTCCTTCTTGCCATGCTGGCCGACCACTCCGGGCCCGCGATCACACGAGTCAACCTGCGCCGTACACCTGCTGAAAACCACGTGCCTAGAACTTAGACGGTACCGCCTCGGCAGCCTATCGCGCGTGCCTAAGGAGCAGCGAGCGGCGCGTCGGCCGCATGACTTGCTCCGCTGGCCGGGATGGCTCTGCAGGTCATCATCGCCCTGCAGTCCGGACGGTTTAGGACGACCCTACCTCGGCCTTGCGCTTAATCATCGTCAGAACTTCATCCACCATGCCGTACTCCTTGGCGTCCTGGGCGGTGAAGAACTTGTCTCGCTCGATGTCCCTGCGAACACGATCCTCGTCCTGCCCCGTGTGCTGGGACAGGATGGTCTCCATGGCGCTCCGCATCCGCAGGATCTCCCTAGCCTGGATCTCCAGGTCGCTGGACTGTCCGTAGCCCTGCTCGACCGCCGGCTGGTGGATCAGGATGCGGGAGTTCGGCAGGGCGAATCGCTTGCCCTTCGTCCCGGCAGCCAGGAGCACGGCCGCGGCCGAGGCCGCCTGGCCGAGGCAGTACGTCTGGATCTCCGGCTGGATGTACTGCATCGTGTCGTAGATCGCCATCATCGAGGTCATCGACCCGCCAGGCGAGTTGATATAGATCAGGATGTCGCGGCTGGGATCGATTGACTCCAGCGTGATCAGCTGCGCCATGACGTCGTTGGCCGAGGCATCGTCAATCTGCACGCCGAGGAAGATGATCCGCTCCTCGAAGAGCTTGTTGTACGGATTCATCTCCTTGACGCCGTAGGAGGTGCGCTCGACGAACGACGGCAGCACGTACCGCGCCTGCGCGGGCAAGCCACGCCCGCCGTACTGCGGGCCTTGGTATCCAGCGCTCACTTCATGTCCTTCCTGGTCGCTGCCGCTCATGACACCGGGCCGACAGAGGGCACCTCGGTGGCGCTCCGGACGACGTGGTCGACGATCCCGTAGTCCCTGGCCTCGTCCGCGGTGAACCAGCGGTCCCGGTCGGAGTCCTCTTCGATCTGCTCGACCGGCCGGCCGGTGTGCGTGGCGATGCGCTCCGCGAGCACCCGCTTCAGAAACAGGCTCTGCTCGGCCTGGATCCTGATGTCTGTCGCCGTACCGCCGATGCCACCGTGCGGCTGGTGCATCAGGATCGCCGCGTGCGGCATCGCATAACGCTTGCCGTGCGCCCCCGCGCAGAGCAGGAACTGGCCCATCGAGGCCGCCATACCCATCGCGAACGTCGCCACGTCATTTGGCACGTACTGCATGACGTCATAAATCGCCATTCCGGCGTAAACAGAGCCGCCGGGCGAGTTGATATAGAGGCTGATGTCCCTCTTGTCGTCCTCGGCCGCCAGCAGAATCAGCTCGGCGCAGATCCGGTTTGCCAGATCGTCGTCGACTTGCTGGCCGAGAAAGATGATCCGGTGCCGGAGCAGGCGCTGGAACAGCATGTCACCCAGCGGCTGTACCTGGGCGTCTGCGGCCCTGGCAAGTATCTGGGCGATCTGCTGATCCTCAGGAGGCGTGGTCACTTGTGCTCTCCTCGCTAGTAGTTGGTCCGCGCCGGTCGTTTGAATGTGACCATAACCCGCGGGCACCAGCGGGTTAGCCGCCGATCCCCGCTGTTCGCTCACGGCGCAGGCCGGCAGGCCATTGTGCGCTGCCAGCGGAATCACCTATCGGCAGAGCGTGTGCGCCGTTACTCCTCGTCGCCGTCCTCGTCGTCGCCCGCATCCTCGTCGCCACCCTCGTCGGCGTCGGCCACGCCGGCCTCCGCGGTGGCGCGGATGTCGACCGGCCGACCGGCCTCGTCGACGACGGTCGCCTGCTCGGCTAGCCACGTCAGCGCGTTCCCGCGGAGCACGTCAGCCGCCACCGCGGGCAGCTGGCCGTTGTCGCTGAGCTGCTGAGCCAGCCGATCCGGCGCGACACCCATCCGGTAGGCCTGCTCCGTCACATACGCGCTGAGCTGTTCCGCCGAGACGGTCAGGTCCTCCTGGCTCGCCAGCTTGTCGAGGATGAAGCCGGCCTTGAGCGATCGCCTGGCGTCGGCGTCGAAATCCGCGTCCATCTTCGCCGCGGTCGTGTCGCTGGCGTCGAGGTACGCCTGCATTGTCAGGCCGGCCCGATCAAGCTGATCCTGCAAGCTGTGGCGGCGCTGCTCGACCTCGCCCTCGACGATCCGCTCCGGCAGCGGGATGTCGAGACGTTCGATCAGAGCCTCTAGCACCCGCTCCCTCGCCTGGCCCGCCTGGCCCGCCTGACGCACCGCGGTCAGCTGCTTGCGAGTAGCGGCCCGCAGCTCGCCGATCGTGTCGAACTCGCTCGCCGACTGCGCAAACTCGTCATCTAGCTCCGGCAGTTCCTTGACCTTTACAGAGTTCACGGTGACCAGTACGTCGGCGGCCAGGCCAGCGCTCTCCCCGCCGGCGAGCTCCGCGGTGAACGTCTTCGACTCCGCGGCCGTCATGCCCGCGAGCGCCTCGTCGAGGCCGTCAAGCATGGACTCCGAGCCGACCTCGTAGGACACACCGGTCGCTTGCGCGTCCTCGACCGCCTCGCCGTCGACGGTGGCCGCCAGGTCGATGGAGACGAAGTCGCCGGACTCGACGGGACGATCCACGGTCTTCAGCGACGCGAACCGCTCGCGCAACGCGCCGATATACTCCTCGACCTGGTCCGGGCTAACCTCTGCGTTGTCCACCGTCGCCGACAACGTGGTCACGTCTGGCAGGTCAAAGTTCGGCCGGATGTCGACCTCGGCGGTGAACGCCAGCTCCTTCCCGTCCTCCAGCTTCGTGATTTCCAGGTCCGGTTGGCTGAGCGGTACTACGTCGCGCTCGGCCAGCGCCCTGCTATATAGCTCGGGCACGGCCTCGTTGACCGCCTGCTCCAGCACCGTCGCCCGCCCGAATCGCTGATCGATGATGCGCGGTGGCACCCGGCCCGGGCGGAAGCCGGGAACCCTGACCTGGCGCGCCACTTCCCGATAAGCCTTGTCCAGGCTCGTCTTCAGTTCCTCGAACGGAACTTCGATGGTCAGCTTGACCCTGGTCGGGCTCAGCTCTTCGACGTCGGTTTTCACCTAGGGGTCGCTTCCTGGAAAGGGTCCATGCCGCTGGCGGGCGGCGCACGGGCGCCGACCTAACTTGATTTAGTCACGAGCGGCTACTGCGCGCCAAGTCTAGGACAGGCGCACTGCGTTCACCCGCGACGGGTGATGATCACGGGAACTCCCCGCCTAACGATGGGTGTACAGGCGTTTACCGCATGCTGCCGGGAACGGGGCCGCCGCACCTGGCGGCGATTTGTCATCCCGGTGGTCTCATTCTCCAGGAGGCGAGAATGACTGATCCGCAGACGGGCCCGCCGGCCAGCACCGGGCCCGGTGAGCAGCCGGCCGACATGTCGGCCGGCCAAGGCGCCCAGCGCGGCGCCACCAGCAGCGGCGGCCAGGGCCGCGAGTCCGCCACTGGCGACAGCGGCATCGCCACGGCGCAGCGCACGTCGGCGGAACCGAATGTGCCGCAGCAGCTAGGCCATCAGCAGGAGCGGATGGCCGGCCAGGAGGAGTACTACGGTCGCGAAGACGTCGGGCCCGGCATGAGTAATGTCCCCGAGGCCGTCGCGGCCGCCGCAAAGGGTACGTGGGGCGTCGTGCTGCTGTGCGGCCTCGGTCTGATGGCGCTGGGCATCGCGTTGCTTGTCTGGCCCCACGCCTCGCTGACCGTGGTGGCCATCCTCATCGGCGCCGTCGATCCTCGTAGCCGGACTGGCCAAGCTCTGGGAGGGCTTCACCGCCCGAACTGAGAGCGGTGGGATGCGCGCGGCCTACGTGGTGATCGGACTGCTGGCCGTGTTCGTCGGGATCTACTTTCTCCGGCACCACGCGCTCAGCTTCTTCCTGCTCGCGTTCGTGACCGGCGTGTTCTTCATCGCGCACGGCATCTCAGACATCGGCCTCGCGATCTCGGCCAGCACGCCGAATCGTGGCCTGCGCGCCGTGCTCGGTGTATTCAGCCTGGCGGCCGGCATCATCATGGTGATCTGGCCAGGCATCACGCTCGTCCTGCTGCTCACGATCGTCGCCGCGTGGCTGCTTTTCTACGGCGTCGTCCTCGCGGTGCTGTCGTTCAGCATCCGGCGGGCTGGCAAGGACGCCGAGAAGATGAGCATGCCGTCGCAGCGGCTAGCCGCCGGTTCGCGAGCGAGCCGCGAGGACAGCGGCCGCCGGCGGGGCGGCCGGCAGGACAGCGGCTTCGCCCGGCGGCGCCCGGGCGAAGCCGCTTTGCGCGCGCCGCGATCGCCTACGTGCTCAGGGTCGCTAGCGCACGCGGTAATAGCAGCTCGAGGCGCCGGCCCTGGGCGATGGCCTGACGCCGGTTCGCGACGCCTAGCTTCCGGTACACGGAGCTGAGATGCGTCTTGATCGTGTTGATCGACAGGAACAGCGACTCGGCGATCTCCTGGTTGGTCATGTGCGAGGGCAGGAACCTGAGCACCGCCAGCTCGCTGTCGGTCAGGAGCGCGGCGGGCTGAGCTGAGGTTGGCCGCGGTAGCCGGCCGTCGAACCTGTCCAGGATCCGGCCCGCGAATCCCCCGCACCGGCTCGACGGAGAGATCAGGACCGTGAGCGCAGACCTGACTGCGGGCCCGGCCGCGACGAACGCGCCGCAGGCGTCATCGGGCTCAGCCAGGGCAAGCGCCTCGGCCAGCAATTCGGCTGCTTCGTGCCCCTGGGTAAGGCGGCGCCTGGCCACGACCGTGACCAGCAACGCAGAGATCCTTTCGGCGAGGGAGCACGCACTCGACGCGTCAGCGAGTACCGGCCCGAGCAACGCGATCGCGCCCTTGTCGTCCTCGCCCGCGATCAGCAGCTTCGCCTGGCAGATGGCCACGTCGGGGCGGATGCCGCTCCCGGCGTCGGTCGCGTTGGCGAGGGTCGCCCGGGCCCGTTCCAGCTCACCGGCCGCCAGGCTGATCTCGGCGTCGAGCACGGCGATCGCGGCCGCCAAGCCATCCCGCCGGGCCGAGCCGCCGCCATCAAGGAGCATCGCCGCGTCTGCAGCAGGGTCCGCGCCGGTGCTGACCGGCGTGCCCGCGTAGCCCGCGGCCGGCGCCGCCGCGACAGCATCACTGAGCCACCTCGTGAGGCCGCGGGCACCAGCGAGGTTGCCGTCCGCCAGCGCGAGCTGCGCCCTCAGCAAGCCCGCGAGCACCGCGATAGACGGCTCGCCCGCGGGCCGCGGCGTCATCGCCGCGAGTTCCGCCTCGTCGAGCAGCGTTCCGGCCGCTTCCGGCTCGTCGCGTGCCAGCCGGACCGCAGCGGCGGCGAGCGCCAGCACGGGGACCAGGTCGTCGTCTCGGCCGTGCGGCCCGTCGGCCACGCTTCCGGCGATCCTGGTCGCCGTCGCCAGATCGCCGTAGCGCGCTGCCGCGACCGCTTCCCAGCAGCGACCCCGTTCCCGCAGTGCGAGCAAGCCGCCGGCCGAAAGCTGCGCGCCCGCATGCAGGAACGCCGACCGTGCGAGCTGATCGTCGCATTCGCGCAGCGCAGCGAAGCCGATGGCCAGCCACAGCGTGCCGAGCGCTCGGTGGGCGCCAACGCCCCGCGGATCGGCGTGTGCCTCCGTCGCCAGCGTCCAGTACGGCTCAAGCCAGCCTGGTTCTGGCGCCGTGACAGCCGTCGTCAGCATGACCCGCAGCGCTGCTATCCACAGCTCGGTCTCGTCGCGATCGGGCGCCGCCAGCGCGGGCAATCCGGCCTCGGCGCGCTCCAGATGCGGCAGGGCCCCGTCGGCGTCACCCTGCCAGATCCTGGCGGCGGCCAGATCGACTGCGAACGCGACGTCGAGCGTCTCGTCGGCCGCGAGATGGCCGGGTGGCATGTCCGTCAGCGCTGCTTCGAGGCGGGGGGCCGCCGACGAGAACATCACCACTGGTCCGGCGTCGCGCAGTACGTGGAGGCCGAATTCCCACTCCCCCACCTCGGCGGCCGCCTGAACCGCGGGCAGGACCTCTCCCCTGGCGGCGTGCCAGCGGGCCACCCGCCGCTGCAGTCCGGGCGCTTCGTCCGGCATTTCGAGGCGGAGGCAGACCGCGAGCACATCTCGCAGCATCGGGTGGTAGCGGTACTCGCCAGAATCCCGCGTCAGCGCCTGCACCAGGCCGGTCTCGCGGCTCAGGTGCTCGAGCAGGCCGGCCGCGCCGGCTTCACCGGTCAGGATCTGCGCCAACTCAGCGGGCACGGTCGGGCTGAGGCTCGTCCGCAGCATGAACTCGCGCACGTGCTGTGGCAGCCTGCCGAGTACCTCGTCCTGCAGATAGTCGGCGACGAGGGCCTGCGCTGCCACCTCGTCCATATCACCGGCCAGGGCCGTCAGGCGCAGACCGGCTAGCCAGCCCTCGGTCCCGCGCATCAGGTGATCGCGCTCAGCCTGACTGATCGGCCTGCCGAGCATCGCGAAGTACGCGGCCGTCTCGTCGGCGGTGCACGCCAGGTCGGCCGCGCCGATGTCCGCCAGTTCGCCTTCGAGGCGAAGCCTTGATACAGCCAGACCAGCCGCCGAGCGACCAACGAGCACCAGCCGCAAGCCCGGCGGTTCGTGCCTGACGAGCTCGTTCAGGCTAGCGAGGGCGGGGCTTCCAGCGAGCACGTGCACGTCGTCGAGGACGGCGATCGCCGGATCGCTGGCCGGCCGGACCGACGCCGACAGCCACTGCGGTAGCTCGCGCCGACCGATGTCGGCCGGCAGCTCGGTCTTTCCGCCGGGCAGGGCACCGGCCTTCGCCAGGGCGGCGACCAGGTGGCGCCAGAACGCGCCGGGATCAGCGTCGGCCGTGTCCAGGCTCAACCAGCCAGGTCGCCGACTGGCGGGCCGCGCCGCGGCCCACTGGGCGGCTGCGACCGTCTTGCCGGCTCCAGGCGGCCCGGTGACGAGCGTGACGCGCCGGGTGAGGGCTTCGTCCAGAAGCTCCCCGATCCGGGGTCTGCGCAGCACGGCGAGACCTGGCCGCGGGATCCGCAGCTTGTCCTCGGGCACCGCTGCGCCCTGCGGCGGGGCCGCCAGGAGCGGCCCGCTTGCCGTGGTCGTCATCACCCTCCCCCGACGTCCGGGCAAATGCGTTCTGCCCGCCTTGTCCATCCGATGGGCCAGCGTGAGCGAGCGCAAGCCGAGCGAATGCGCGAACCGCTCGCCGCTCACCCCCGCCTCACCCGCCGCGGCGAAATTGCAGGTCAACGCCTCGTAAGCGCCATACCCGTAAGCGTCGGCCACCAATCAGACCGACCAGCTATGACCGGTATGGCAGGGCGCGTCCCGCCGAGAAGTGCTCCCTTCGGATCACCCGGCCTGGGTGATGCCCGGTTCCACGACCGTCCGTAGCGTCCCTAGGAGAACTACCCGGACAAGCGGTTAGCCATGGGCGACACCGCGGTGTTGTGTGCACGGCGGCGTATCCGTTCCAGAGTGCTGGCTGGCCAGGTCAGAGGGGAGTGGCTTCGATGATGAGGAGAGGACACGACAGGTCTTCAGGCGCTCAGACCGGTGCTCAGGGTGCTGCCAGGGTGGGGAGTATCCCGCGGGCACCAGCGGTACCGGCACGACAAGCGGAGCAGTAGCCACGGGCCCGACCTCGGGTACGGGCACGACGGGCATGCCGGAACAATCACGCGGTCAGACGGCATCCGGGAGCTACGCGCGCGGGACAGAGCCGACCGCCGCGTACGGCCGCGCCCCCGCGGGATACGAGACGCGAGAAGGCGGCGTCATGGGCGGGTCGCTGGCGATCCTGGCCGGCCTGCTGGCGTTCCTCGCCGGCCTCGGGGTCGTCGTCCGGCCGCACTTCTACCGGACGATCAACGGTTACGCGTACGCCTGGAACGGTCGGCCCTGGGGCATCATCCTGCTGGTACTCGGGGCACTGCTGTTCGCCGCTGGAGCCGCGGCCTTGCTGGGCATCGCGGCCGCCAGGCCCGTCGGAGTGGGCCTTGCGGTACTGACCGGCGTCGCCGGATTCCTATGGCTGGTGTACTCGCCATTCTGGGGCGTCGTCATCGTCGCCCTGAGCGTGTTCGCGATCTGGGGCCTGCTCCACGACGCCGAGCATTCTCGCGAACGGATATAGCCCGTCGATCAGCCGCCGGCCTCGCCTGGCCGCATCGGGAATCGTGAGCCCCGGCCCAATGGGCCGGGGCTCACTGCATGCGCGGTCATCCGCGCTCCGCTTCGATGACCTGCGTACCGCGTCGACGAGAGCGAGGCGCGTGACGCCTGCGGGAAGTCCGAGAAGAAGGCGCAGTGGGCCAATCTCCTCGGCGTGCAGCGGCAACGGGGCAGGTTGCGTGCTTGGCGCCATCGTCCGGCCCGCTCGGTTGCAGTGCCTTCGCCGTCGGCACCGACGGCGCAAGAACGGACATGCCAGGTTCATGCCCGCGCAGGCGAAGCGAGCCTCACCCGCGATGGATGACCCGCTACCCCTGTCCGCCAGAGTTCTTCGGACCCGAACCAGTCTGCGCCCGACCCAGGGTCCGTCGGCGGAAGTATTCGGTGATCACGCTCACGGCCGCGCCGAGGAAGACGAGGTTAAAGACGATCTGAAGGGTCACTGCTGCGCGGGCGAGCTGACCGACGGGGTGCACGTCGCCGAAGCCGACGGTCGCCAGCGTGCTGACGTTGAAGTAGAGGGCGTCAGTCTTGTTCGTCAGCTCAGCGAACTGACCGGGCAGCGCTGCGACGGACTCGTCGGCCCACGAGAAGAACAGCACGGTCACGGTCAGCAGCAAGACGAGGCCGCGAATCCTGGCCTGCTCTCCCGCCTGCAGCAGTCGTCGGATCGACAGCACGATCAGCAGCGCGAGGACGATGACGCCGGCGCTGAACATGATGGCCCAGTAGTCCTCGTGCATCCGTCCGGGTACTGGCACTGCGAAATAGACGGCGGTTGCCGCGGCAATCACCACGACGGTGCCGACCAAGCGCCTGAGCTGTGACTGCCTGGGTCACCTGGCACCGACCGACCTGACGCCGGGCCGACGTACGTCCATGGCCTTTTTCCTTCAGGACGCCTGCGGTCGTCCCGCGGGCGCCAGCTTGAGGAGATTGATGATCTCGGCAACGACCTGCCCGGCCGGTCGGTCGCCCACAGGTATCACGTGCACGCGGGGCTCCTCGCGTGGCAGCTCGAGGTCAGCGAACTGACTGGCCAGCAACGGCTCGTGGAAGAAGTGGCCGGTCCTTGTCGCGAGCCGCGCGTGGCACTGCGCGATGTTGATCTGGAGGAAAACCATCTGTGCCTGCTCGCGGCCGCCAAGTAGCTCGTCGCGGTAGCGACGCTTGAGCGCGGAACTTGCCAGCGCGGCTGACTGGCCGCTGGCGATGACGTCGTCCATCCAGGAAGTCATCGCGACTAGCCACGGAAGCCGGTCAGCATCTGTCAGCGGCAGGCCGGCCCGCATCTTCGCCACGTTGGCGGGCGGGTGGAACGAGTCACCATCGGCGAACAGCCAGCCGAGCCGCGCAGCCAGCAACTGGCCGACGGTCGTCTTCCCGCTACCGGCCACGCCGGCCACTACCACGATCATCGCAGGCGAGCTTAACGTGCAAGGCTTTGCCTGAATACGTCAGCCGGAAGGGAGCGGGGCGCATGCGGATGGGCACCGCACCTGGAACCGGTATCGCGCGCAAGCACGAGCAACGCCGCGGCTATAAGCGGAGCCGGGAACTGTAGACGTACTCGTCATCTTCGGCGCCACCGGCGACCTGGCCAAGATCGAGACCTTTCCGGCTCTCGTGGGCATGGTCGAACGCGGCGCCCTGACCGTCCCGGTGGTCGCGGTTGCCAACAGCGGCTGGAATCTTGACCAATTCCGGCGGTACGCGGTGGCGTCGCTCAAGCTCAACAACATTGACCCGGCGAGCCCGGCCGCGACCCGGATGCTCGGCTTGCTCGGGTACGTCGATGGTGACCTCGACGATCCCGCCACGTATCAAGCCATGTCGGCGGCGATGGGCGAAGGCCGGCATCCGCTGTACTACCTGGAAGTGCCGCCGTCGCTGTTCGGCCGGATCGCCGAGGGAATCGCGGCGGTCGGCCGCGCCGCGGACGCTCGAATCATGGTGGAAAAGCCTTTCGGTACCGATCTGGCCAGCGCCATCAAGCTGAATGAGACGATGCACCGGTACTTCCCGGAAGACTCTGTCTATCGGGTCGATCACTGGCTGGGCCTCGAACCTGTCGAGAACCTGGTGTTCGTCCGCTTTGCCAACACGATCATCGAACCGCTGCTCTGCCGGACATATGTGGCGAGCATCCAGATCACGATGGCGGAGGAGTTTGGCGTCGCGGCTCGCGGAAGCTTTTATGACAAGGCTGGCGCAATCCGAGATGTCCTGCAGAACCACATACTCCAGGTTCTGGCAACATTGCTGGCCGAGCCGCCCGACAGCCGCGGCCTGGCGCAGTGGCGCGAATCGAAGTCGCAGATCATTGGCGCGCTCGAACCGCTGGGCCCGCAGACAACAGTCCGCGGCCAGTACGAGGGCTACCTGGACGTCCCCGGCGTGGCGGTCGACAGCACGACCGAGACCTTCGTGTCAGTAAGGCTCAACGTCAAGTCCTGGCGCTGGGCTGACGTGCCTATCGTCATCCGGGTCGGCAAGTGCCTGCCGGTCACGGCCACGGACGTGGTGATCCGATTCCGGCCGCGGCCACACTATGTTTTTGGCGCCAGCGAGCCGACAGAACGCAACCAGCTCCGGGTGCGCATCAGCCCCGACGATCAGGTGTCGTTTACGATGCTCGGCAAGAAGCCGGGCCCGGATCTCACGCCTGAGGCGCGCGACCTGACCTTTGTCGGCCCGACGATGGCACAGATGATGCGGCCATACGACCGGCTTATCGGCGCCGCCATGAGCGGCGAGCGTCACTTCTTCGCCGGCCAGGAGACTATCGAGGCGGCGTGGCGCGTGGTACAGCCAGTGCTGGGCGACGTCGTACCGGCCAGGCCGTATCGCTGCGGCTCCTGGGGACCGCCCGAGGCTGATGCCCTGCTGCCGCCCGGTGACACCTGGCACGATCCGACCTAGGTAGACGAGGTCCGCAGCTATGACAAGGCCGGGGGATGGGCATGAATCCCCCCATGACAGGCAGGGCGATCAGGCGGGATGGGCCGGCCCATCAGCAGGTGGTGCGGGACCCGGGCCAGCCGAGACCGACCCGGCCGAGACAGAGCCAGACGCTCGCTTCACCTTGGCCAACGAGCGCACGTTCCTGGCCTGGAGCCGGACGGCGCTCGCGTTGGTCGCCGCCGGCCTCGGGGTCGTGCAGCTGTTGCCGCCCTTCCCCGGCGTGCCGGTGGGCCGCCATGTGGTCGGCATCCCGCTCATCGTGCTTGGGGCGGTCATCGCGGTGGCCGCATACGCGGACATGATGCGCAATCAGCGCGCCCTGCGGCGTGGCCAGCCACTGCCGAGGTCCGTCCTGCCCAGGCTGCTGGCGGCGACCATCGGGGGCGTCGCCACCGTGGCCGCCATAGTCGTTCTACTGTCCGCGACGAGGTAAGTCGGATGCCATCGCAGAACCAACACCCACCGATCGTCGATCCGGCCAACCGGACGAGCCTCGCGTGGACGCGAACCGCCGTGGCCTTCGCAGCCATCGGCGGAGCCATGCTCAAGGTGAGCCCCGTAGCAGGTGGCGTGGTCCTGGTGCTCAGCGTGCCGATCTGGCTAGTGGCCCACCGCCCCCGCACTGCTGTCGCGTCTTCGGGGCGCCGCCTGCGGCTAGTAACTGGCACGGTCGTCGTCGTGGCGCTTGCCGCGCTCGCCGTAGCGATCTTTGGCCACAGCCCCGACAGCCTGGGTCAGCTGCTTCGTGGTCGCTGACGAGACGGGACGCCGTCCCGCCGCCAGCACGACGAAGGTCAGGCTGCGCTGGCTGGCTATCGTCGTCGCGATCATGGCGCTGCTCACCGCCGGCTGGCCGCTGCTCAACTCGATCGCGAGTGACCGGCAGCCGCTGGCCGCGGGCTCCAAGGTCACTGTCGGCCCTGGATCCACGAGCTCGGGCACCGTGACCGTCGGCCCTGGCTGGTCTGTCCAGCCGGCCCAGAGCAACCCGACTCAGCAGTATGTGCTGCGGAATGGCGCCGTCGTGCTCGACATCCGGCACGTGGCCCTGATCGGCCACAGTCAGTCGGCAGGGATGTGGACTGGTATGCGGGAGATCCTCTCCATTACGAATCCCGGGCTCCGACTGGGTCGTCCGGTCAACATCACCATCGCTCACAAGCTCGCGGCCGTCACCGGCCGAATACTCGGGCTGCGGCTGATCGGAACGGCCACGATCGTCCCCGGACCGTCCAGGGAATTCGGCATCGCGATGGTCGTGCTCGCCCCGCCACGCACGAGCCGGGCGCTGCTCGCGTCCGCCCACCGGATCATGGTCTCGCTCATGTTCGGCACGCCGAGCCGATGATCTCGGCTAGGTCCAGCACTAGGCCGCGGATCAGTTCGATCCAGAGCATCCGCCTGGTCGAGGTGACGGCCGTCGTCGCTTGCGCGTTCGGGACGGCGGTACTGAGCTGGCAGTTCTTTCGCTTTCTCGTGGTGTTCCCCGGGGCGGCGCTGCTCGCCGCCGTCCTGGAGCTGCCGCTCTTGCTCGTCGGCTTCGTGGTGGCGCGGCGCCTGCGTCCGGTACGCCCGCCGCCCCTGCCCTGGTCTGTCGCGGCAATCGTGTGGGGCGCCACGGCCGCCGCCGGGTGTGCGCTGCTAGCGAATAGGGGCCTGATCGGCCTGTGGGCCAAGGGAGCTGGGACGCGGTTCGCCGCCGACTGGTCGGCCTCGCTATCCGCGCCGCTGAACGAGGAGCTGCTGAAACTGTGCGGAGTCGTCTTGATCGTCCTGGCCGCGCCGGCGGTGATCCAGGGGCCGCTCGACGGCTTGATCATCGGCGCACTCGTCGGGCTGGGCTTCCAGGCGACAGAAAACGTCACGTTCGGCCTCAACAACATCGTGCTGTCGGGCGCGACTGACGCGGCACAGGCCGTCTTTGAGTCCTTCGCCGTTCGCGTGGGCCTGACCGCTCTCGGGTCGCACTGGACCATGACCGCGGTCGCCGGTGCAGGGGTGGGCTACCTTGCGGCTCGCGGCCGCGGCGCTGAGCACGGCACCGTGCTGGCGGCGGTCGCGTGCCTGCTGACCGCCATGGCGATGCACCTCATCTTCGACGCGCCTGAACTCGCCGAGGTGATCAAGGTCGGGCTGAACTTCGCCATAGTTCTCACGGCCTACCTGCTGCTGACCAACACCTACCTCGCCCGGGCCCGCTGGGCCCTCGCCGACCGGGTGGCGGCCGGAACCATCTCCAAGCGCGAGGCGGCCAGCCTTCTGAGCCGCCGACGGCGCCGCCACGAGCTGCACCAGGCCACGGCGGCCGAGCGCCAGCTACTGGCGGCCCAGCAGGGCAGGCACCTAGCCGACGTGGAGCGCGAGGCCGCCTGAGTCTGGCGGGGGCAGCCTGGATGCCACCTGGGCACCAAGAGTTAGGGTCGGAATGCCGGCGGCGCGATGGACTTCAGCTCGCGAATGGCCGGGAATATCCTCGTCATGAGGTCTTCACGTTGCCTGGGTAGACCTGTGGCCTGGCCGTCCGAAGGCGGACTTCGCACGAGTGCCGATTGGGGAACCTAGTGCCAAGCCCGAGCACGCCAAGCTCGCAGTACACACCCGCAGCCTCGCCACCTGGTGGCCATTCGGCCGGCCATCGCCGCCTTCGCCGTGTCTCACGTCCCCGCCGAAACTGGATGCCGCACGTGCCGCGGCGACCGTGGTCGCGGATAACATCGGCCGTCATCATCGTGCTGCTGCTGCCTGTCTTCTGGTCGGTCGGGCACGCGCTGACCATGCCGGGCGGCGGTTCGGTGTCTGAGCGGCTAGCCGAGTGGGCGCGTGATCACTACCTAGGGCCGGTCGTCACCTTCGGTGAGTGGCTGACGTATCAGCCGCCCAAGGTCGGCGGCAAGCCGTCGTTCGCGCTGACCGGGCCGTCGGCGGCCGCACCGAAGAAGGTACCGAAGGTCGTCACGTACCCGCCGCCTCAGCAGCTGACGGCCATGGCCGGACGGCCGCTGGCTGGCGAGGGTGTCTGGCGCGTGCTCGCCAGTGCCAACGGGCAGCCTGCCATCTACGGCACGTACCTGCGGCCTAGCAGCGTCTATACGTCGTACGTCGCTGGCATCGCGTCGATCAACCAGAACCTGGTGCGGTTCGAGCTCAGGCCAGGGGTGGAGGATCCTGGCCCCGGTAACTGGCACGCGCTCTCCTACATCGCTCCGGGCACGCGACAGGGACTGCTGGCGACGTTCAACAGCGGCTTCAAGATCGCCTCATCGGGTGGCGGCTTCTACCTCAATGGCGCGACCCGCGGCGTGCTGACTCCGGGCGTCGCCTCGATGGTGTACTACCGCGACGGCCACGTGGCGATCGGCACCTGGGGCCAGGGCCTGAGCATGACGCCAGATGTCGTCGGCGTCCGCCAGAACCTGCACTTGATCGTCGCGAATGGTCAGGTACCCGCGACTGTCGACTCGAACGTAGAGACGAGCTGGGGCGCGACCCTCGGCGGTGGCTACTACGTCTGGCGGTCCGGCATCGGGGTGACCGCCGATGGCCGCGTGATCTTCGTCTACGGCCCGGCACTCAACGTGCGCGAGCTCGCCGAGTTGATGCGCCACGCGGGCGTCGTGAACGGCATGGAGCTAGACATCAACCCAGCCTGGATGTCATTTATGTACTATCTGAACAGCCAGTCGGCCAACCCGAAGCCGGTGGCGCTGCTTCCAACCCAGGCGAACGCTCCGGACAGGTACTTCTACCCATCGAATCGCGACTTCACCGCGGTCTACGCTAAATGACCACCAAAGCTGACGAGACAGGTGAGCAAGCACCCGTCTCACCCGAGACGCGCACGGCACCGACTGCGCCCACGGCGAGAGGGCTACCTCTTGCCGCACTCCAGGCTGTGCGGCCCCGCCAGTGGCCCAAGAATCTGCTGGTCTTCGCCGCACCGCTAGCTGGGGCCACGCTCGGCCGAAACGACGGCTTCGGCTATGCGCTGCTGGCCTTTGTCGCATTCACGGCCGCCTCGTCGGCCGTGTACGTCACCAACGACATCCTCGACGTCGAGCGCGACCGCAAGCACCCGACCAAGTGTCGCCGGCCGATCGCGTCTGGTCGTCTTCCCGTCCGAGCGGCGGTGCTGCTAACAGGGCTGTGCCTTGGCATCGCCGCGCTGGCGGCGTTCGCGGTCGGCGAGCCCACGCTGGGCGTCGTCATCGGCGTCTATATCGGCGTTTCGTTCGTCTACAGCTTGTTCCTCAAGCACGTACCTGGCCTTGAGCTGACTGTCGTCGCGTCCGGTTTCGTGCTGCGTGCACTTGGCGGCGCGGCCGCCACGCACGTACCGCCGTCGGGCTGGTTCCTGACGGTCTGCAGCCTCGGGGCGCTGATGGTCGCCATCGGGAAGCGCTACACAGAACTGTCCTCCCTCGGGCACGAGGCGATCGCGCACCGACCGGTGATGCGCTGGTACAGCCTTGGCATCCTCCGGACCGCCCAGCGCGCCGCCAGCGTCGTCATGCTGGCTGCCTACCTGTTCTGGGCGCTGTCGGAACACGACGCCTGGATGCGGGGCTGGCACGTCGCCAGCGTCGTGCCCCTGGCGCTGGCGCTTATCCGGTTCGATCGGCTGACCGGGCTCGCCGAAGGGCGCCCGGTCGAGGACCTCATCGTGCGGGATCCGATGATGATCTGCTGCGAGCTCGCCTGGCTCACGATGTTCACGGTGGGTCTCTGAAGTAGGGTCTGGCTATGGTGAGGACGTCATCGCGGGCCGCTCAAGCGTCCGGCCGCGCGGCCGCGGAGCTGGCCACGAAGCCCGGCAAGGTGCTGCTGATCGGCGGGACGAGTGAAATCGGCCAGGCGATCCTCGCGGCGCTAGACCTGGCTCCCGACGCCGAGATTGTGCTGGCGGGGCGGGATGCCGAGCGGATGCGGGCTGCGGCAGGCGGCCTCCGCGCGCGCATCACGACAATGAGCTACGACGCTACCGACTCGGCCGGTCCAGAGGACCTGGCGGACGCAGCCTTTGCTGGCGGGCCGCCCGATCTAGTCATCTCGGCGGCCGGGATCCTGACGCCGCAGACGGAGCTGGACGCAGAGCCGCGCAAGGCGGCCGTGTTGATCGACACGAACTTCACCAGCCACGTCGCCGTCTTGCTCGGGATCGCGGCGCGGCTCCGGCAGGCTGGCCGGGGCACGATCGTCGTACTCTCGTCGGTAGCGGCAGTCAGGCCGCGTAAAGCCAACTTCGTCTACGGGGCCGCAAAGGCTGGACTCGACGCATTTGGCCGCGGGCTTGCGGATTCGCTGCACGGGACCGGCGTCCGGGTGCTGATTGTCCGGCCTGGGTTCGTCACCGGGCGGATGACCGCGGGAATGGCGCCCGCCCCGCTGGCGTCGACCCCGGCGCAGGTGGGCGGCGCGGTCGCGGCCGCGCTCGGCGAGCAACGCGCGATCGGTCTGGGTGCCTCGGTCAGTCGGTATGCTCGCGATCGCGATGCGCCTCATCCCGCGCCCGTTGTGGCGAACGATGCGCCGCTAGGCGGCGTCCAGGGGCGCAAAGCGCTAGCAGGCAGGAGAAGAGCCAGTGCGTGTGCTTGTCGCAGAGGACGACAACGGGCTGCGGAACGTGCTGGCGCGTGGGCTGCGCGAGAACGACTATGTCGTCGACGCAGTCGGCGACGGGGAGGAAGCCGTCAGATTCCTGCGCAGCTACGACTATGAGCTCGCCATCCTCGACTGGCGCATGCCAGGGATGTCTGGCCTGGATGTCCTGCGCTGGATTCGGCGTCATCAGCGCCCGACGCCGGTGCTGGTGCTGACCGCCCGAGACGCTTACGCCGACCGCGTCACGGGCCTCGACGAAGGCGCCGACGACTACCTGGTTAAACCGTTTGACTTCGCCGAGCTGCTGGCTCGGCTGCGGGCTCTGCAGCGGCGCCCGCAGGCGGTCCAGCCGCCCGTGCTCGTCGTCGGCGATCTTCGTTTCGATCCTGCTACTCGCAACGTCCTGGTCGCAGGCCAGCAGCCGGTCCTGACGGCAACGGAATACGGGATTCTTGAGCTACTCGTGCGCAGGTCGCCGGCCGTCGTTCCGCGTCGGTCCATCGCCATGAACGTGTGGGACGACGAGGCCGACGCGATGGGCTCCAACACCATCGACGTCCATCTGGCGCGGCTGCGATCCAAGCTCGCCGGCGGCATGGTGCGGATCGAGACGGTTCGCGGCGTCGGTTACCGGCTAGTCGGGCGGTAAGGCATGCCTCGCCTGCGCAGGCGCATCCCGCCTCAGATCGCCCACGCGGCGAAGGTCGCGGTGGCCGCTAGCCTGTTCGTCGGCATCGTCTACGCCGGGTGTGCGGCAGTGCTCGACCAGGTCGTCACCACCAGGCTGACGCAATCGGTGGACGAACGCCTCGAACAGCGGCTTGCCGATGCGCAGGAGACCGGGCCCAACGGCGTCAGCAGCGACGACGACGTTGACGTCGATAGCACACCCGTCTTCCTCTGGCGCCTGACTGCGGCTGGTCCGTTGGCCCAACCGGACATGGCCGACCCTAAGCTCCCGATCGGGCTCCGGCTCAAGCCGGGCAAGGCGGTCACCGTCAGGCTGGCCAGCGGTCGGATCCGGTTGCTGGCCTCGACGTCCGACGGCGTCACGTTCATCGCCGGCCAGAGCATGGCGAGCGAGGATCACCTGGCCTCGCTGCTGCGCGAAGGCGAGACGCTCGCCGCACCCATCCTGCTGCTCGCCATGTTCTGCGGCGCGCTCACCATCGGGCTTCGGTCGCTGCTGCCGGTGGAGCAGTCCCGACGCCGGCAACTCGAGCTGACGGCCGACGCCTCACACGAGCTGCGCACGCCGCTGAGCGTCATTCGGGCCGAGACGAGCGTCGCGCTCAGCACGCCGCGCAAGCCGGCGGAATACCGCGCGGTGCTGACTCGCATCGAGGGCGAGAGCAACCGGCTGCGGCGGATCGTCGAGGATCTGCTCTGGCTCGCGAGGTTCGACTCGGCTCCGCCCGAGCCTGGCGACGAGCCGCTCGACCTGGCCACGATCGCCGCCGCCGGAGCAGACAGGTTCCGGGCGCTGGCCGCCGTGCAGGACTTTGAGATCCAGGTGGCGACCGGCGGTCCCGGCCCAGCCTGGATCATTGCCCCGCCCGAGTGGATCGACCGGTTGGCCGGCGTCCTCATCGATAACGCCTGCCGGTACGCGGGCCGGGGTGGCGTCGTCCGCGTCAGCGTCGGCCAGCGCGGCAACAGGGTCACGATGACGGTGGAGGACAGTGGACCTGGCGTCGCAGCAGAGCACCGGGACCGGTTGTTCGACAGGTTCCACCGGTCGACCGAGCAGGGCGGCAGCGCTGGGCTGGGGCTGGCCATTGCCGACTCCATCGTCCGGACGACGGACGGGCAGTGGCGACTCGGCGAGTCCGACCTGGGTGGCGCCCTTTTCGAGGTGTCCTGGCGGCGGGTCAGCTCTCGGCAGGCCTCGACTGTCCTCCAGCCGGTCAGCGTTCCCATGCCAGTCCAAGATCAGCTCGCCGATGACCGTCCTGTTGGCCCACCAGACGACGAGACCGTCGTCGCGGGCGACTCGGGTGAGCCAGCCGCCTGCTGACGGGCGCCGTCGCTGGTGGATCCAGCCAGGTCGCGGCTACATAGGCCGTTACCACCGCCACGATCACCACCGGCATGATGGCGATGCCGTCGGAGGCCAGCACCAGGTAGCTCAGCAGCACCGACGTCAGCGGCAGGCGGAGCACACCGGCTGATCATGGCGCCCATGCCCATGCCCACCGCCGGGACGAGCGCCAGGCCGGGCAGGTGCGACAGCAGCACGCCGCCGACCGCGCCGATGAAGATGGCCGGGAACGTCGGTCCGCCGCGGAAGCCGCTCATGGACACGCTGTACGCGATGCCCTTCATGAGCAGGAGCAGCGCCAGGGCGCCCACGCCGTAGCTCGCCGGCATGGGTGACGAGCGGCCCGAGCTCGGTCTGGCCGGAGAACAGCACTTGGTCCGTGCCCTTGCCGGTGACCTGATCGAAGATGACGGCGGCGCCCGCCACGGCCAGGCCCGCGATCGGTGTCCAGAGCAGCGGCTGGCGCTGGACGACGGCGCGCAGGACGAGCGCGAAGCCGTCGGACGGCGACGCTGACGACGGCAGCGGCCAGCCCGATCACGAGCGCCCAGCCGAATTCGGCGGCGTCCGGGCCGGGCGAAGTGCGGCAGGCCCGGGCACGGCGAGTGAGTACGGTGCCGAGGCCCGACAAACCGCCGAGGCCGACGAAGATCAGCGCTCCGATGCCGGCCGCGAGCAGACCAGGCACCAGGATGAGGTCAAGCACCGTCCCGCCGAGCCCGGTGGCCTCCATCAGCAGGAAGGCGCCGGTGAGCGGCGATCCGAGCAGCGTGCTGATAGCGGCGAAGCTACCCGCCGCCCCGACAACGGTCTTCGACGCGCGGCGCGGCCGACGCGGCCTTGGCCCGGCTGATGACCAGCGCCGCCAGCCCGCCGCCCAGGGCGATGAGCGGAGCCTCCGGGCCAAGGACGGCCCCGAAGGCCAGCGTCGCTAGTGCGGCGAGCGAAGACGCCAGAGAAGCTCGTTCGGCGGAAATATGCCGCCAGTCTTCAGGCCGTCCGCCGGAGAATGCCCGCCCGTTCCCGGCAGGTATCTGATCGAACAGGGCCGTGAGGATGCCGCCCGCGACCAGCACCGGAAACGGCCACCAAACCGGCACCGACCGAAAGCCGACGTCACTCGGCAGACTGGTAAATAGCCAGTGCTGGAGCTTGCTGACCAGCGCGAGGTAGCCCCAGGCCAGGGCCGAGATCGGCACGCCGAGCACGGCCGCGACTACGAGCAGCCGCACGTAGGCGCGGCTGCGCAGCAGCTTCACAGCATCAGCGGGTGTAGTCAGCTGCGCCTCCCCCAGGCGGCAGGGCTAAGTCAGCACCGTTTACGGATCGGCGACAGTCCCCGTGGTGAATTGCCCACTGGGGCGTGATTTCACGCCACGGCGTCGCTGCCAAGCAGGGACTAATCCCGGCCGCGCCGCCAGCGCGGCTTGCGCTTCTCGAGGAACGCGCGCATTCCCTCGCGGGCGTCGGCAAGCTGACTTGTTGCCGCCATGACTTCGATCGCGTAGGCGTACGCCTTCGGCTGGTCTAGGTCGATCTGTGCGTACAGCGCCTGCTTGCCGATCCCCTTGCTCTCGGCGGATCCCCTGGTGACACGCTCGAGCAGGTCAGCGGTGGCCGAGTCAAGCTGGGCCGCCGGTACTACCCGGTTGACTAGCCCCCACTCCATGGCCGTGTGCGCGTCGATCACGTCGCCGGACAGCGCCAGCTCCGCTGCTCGCTTGCGACCAACGTTCCTGGCGATCGCCACCATCGGGGTGTGACAGAACCAGCCGCCCTTGCCGCCCGGAGCGGCGAAGCCGGCGTCCTCGCTCGCGACCGCCAGATCGGCGCTGGCCACGAGCTGGCAGCCGGCCGCCGTGGCGAGGCCGTGCACCCGGGCGACCACCGGCTGTGGAACTCGTTGCATCAGCGTCATCAACTCGGTGCACGTCGCGAGCAGCGTCGCGCACCGCCGACAGGTCGGCGTCGGCCAGGTCGGCGAAGTCGTGGCCCGCGCTGAAAACCGGACCATTGCCCGCCAGCACAATGCCGAGCGCGTCGCTGTCTCCGACCTCGGTGAACGCCGCGATCAGCTCACGCATGTGCTCGAGCGAGAGTGCGTTCCTGCGGGCTGGCCGGTTCATCGTGATCGTGGCGAACTCGCCGGACTTGTCCACCAGGACGTGCTCGAACTCCATCGCGGCCTCCTCGCTTGTCGTTCAGCCTACGACGTCGCCGGCGGCCGGGCAGCGACAGTCGGCCTGGGCCTGCGAGCCTCGGCGATCAGTTACCGCCGTTCCCGTGGCCGTCGCCGCCGGAGTTCTGTCCGTCTCCGCCGTGGTGACGCGGAACTGCCTTGATGGTGATGACACTGCCGACTGAGACTGGCCCGGTGGGCGAGACGGATACGACGGTTCCGCGTCCGGACGACTGGTCGTAGGCAGACGTCTGGTTGTAACCGTTCGACTGGTCACCGGCCTGAACCCACACGATCCGGGTTTGCAGGCCCAAGCTACTCAGCTGCTGGACTACCGCGTCGACCGGCTGTCCGTTCAGGGCGCCCGCTTCAACGGTTACCGTCGCTGGCGAATGACTGTTGACCGCGGCGGGCGGCGTGATCGGCGTCCGCGCTGGGCTCGGACCGGTGGCCGCGCTGACCCCCCAGCCGATCAGCCCGGCCACGACCGAAGCGGCAGCGATCGCCAGCACTACCCGGCGGCGAGACCAGCCGCCATCGCCGGATTGCGCGGATGGCGACCGGCCGCTAGTGGCCTCGTCCTGCCAGAGCGGGTTCAGGTACGCGATCGTGGCCGGATGGTCACCCGCCGCCACGGGTGTCGAGTCCTGGTGCATCGTGGCGGCCTGCCATGAACCAGGATCGGCTCTCAGGCCGTCCCGGAGCTTGCTTGCCCGAACCGATGCCATCCCGGCGCTCGGGGGGCGGTCCGCCGGGTCTCTCGCGGTCAGGTCGGCGACGAAAGCGCGCACCGCCGGCGGTACGTGCGCCGGCAGCGGCGGCAACTCTCGCTGGCCGTGCGCGAGCGCGATCTCGGTCGGCGTTCCTTCGTACGGCCTGGCCCCGGTGAGGCACTCGTGCGCCAGTATCCCGAGCGAGTAGATATCGCTGGCCGGGGTCGCTGCGTGTCCCGCGACTCGTTCCGGCGCGAGGTAGGCGGGCGTGCCGATCAGCGTTCCCTGGCGGGTCACGGGTGCCGACCCGGCTGCGTGCGCGATGCCGAAGTCGGTGATCTTAACCGCGCCGTCGCGCGTCAGCAGCAGGTTCGCCGGCTTGATGTCCCGGTGCACCAGCCCCGATCGATGCGCAGCGTCCAGCCCGGCGGCCGCCTGAGCCACGATGTCCATGGCCTCAGCCGGATCCAGCGGCCCTTCGGTCAGCACGTCAGCAAGTGACGGTCCGTCGACGAGCTCCATCACCAGGAACGGCAGATGGTCAGGGCCGCCGTCGTAGTAATCAAAGATCTGGGCGATTCCGGGGTGGGTCAGCGACGCAACGTGCCTCGCTTCGGAGCGGAACCGGGTGAGCGTCTCCCGATGCTGGGCGTACTCAGCGCGCAGTATCTTGACCGCTACCGGCCGGTCCAGCGCGACGTCGACCGCCCGCCAGACCTCACCGGCGCCGCCAACCGCGATCCGGTCGCCGAGCTGATACCTGCCTGCTAGCACTGTTCCTATCTGAGTCACGACAATCAGACCTTATCGGGCCCCTGTGCCAGTGGCGGTCCCGCCGCTTCGATCGAGGGCGGCCTGTCCGTCACTGGATTAAGTTACCTCAGCCAGGGCCGGACATTGTCGGCTGCGACTGCGGTACCTGGCTGCCTGGCGCCGCGGCGGTCGCCCGATCGCCACTGCGCTTGACCCGGACAGCGGTCCCGACGAGCAGGGTGAGCAGCGCCAGGCCGGTCAGGACGTAGGCGTTCCCCACGAGCAGCTGCCAGCCGTGCCAGCCCAGCTCGCGGTTGTTGCCGCTCGGCGCGGCCCAGATGACGCCCCTGTCCCAGCCGGCCAGGACTGCGCGCTGCCGCCACAGGTTCGTCGCCCACGCGCCGAAGATGGCCACGGTGGCGGCGCCGGCCGCAAGGCAGGCCCATCGTGCCCAGCCCCGGGCTGCCAAGCCGTAGTACAGGAACGCCGCGGTCGCGACCAGCACCCACACCCAGTGATGGTCCCAGCTGATCGGCGAGATGAGTACGCCAGTCAGCGCGCAGGCGGCGACCCCGAGCAGCCGGTGGCCGCCCAGGTCGAGCACGGCGGCGGCGCCGAGGCCAACTGCCGCGAGTATCGCGGCTGCTGCCAGCCATATGCCGTGCGTGCCGGTGCCGCCAAGGCGTTCAATCAGGGCGAGAAGCGACTGGTTACCGCCATACAGGATGTTGTGGTCATAGCTGCCGCGCAGAAAGAGCCCATGCAGCCACCATCGCGACGAGTCCTTCGGCAAGACGATGAAGCCGAGTGCGACCGTAGCGGCGAAGGTCGCCGTGGCAACGGCGGCGGCCCGGAACCTGCGGGTCAGCAACAGGTAGGGAATGAAGATCAACGGGACCAGCTTGACGCCGGCGGCGATGCCGACGCCGACACCCATCCACCAGCGCCCGTCGGGCTGGCAGACGTCCCAGATGACGAGCGCCATGAGCACCAGCTCGACCTGGCCGAGATAGAAGGTCCGCTGCACAGGCTCGGTCATCAGCGCTAGCGCGGTGACGAGCAGCACCATTCCGGCGCCGCGCTTGACCGTCATCCCGCGCTCGCGGCCGAGCGCCCCCACGGTGGCCGCCGCCGCTACCACGACCGCGATCATATTGATGGCGATCGATATCTGCTCGACCCGCAGCAGCCGGAGGTGCGACGGAATCACGGCGAACGGCAGCGCGGCGAACGGCGGATAGATGAACTTGATCCCCGGGAAACCGGGTGGCCCCGGCCAGTCATAGAGCGGGCTGGCGCGGTGCGCGTCGTAGTAAGGATGGACATGCTGGACTATGAGCCCGGCGTCCCGGTAGACCTCCAGGTCGAGCGGGAGCGACCACATGCCAGGCGATGTCTGCGTGAGGTGCACGTACCAGCCCACCGCGGCGCAAAAGGTGACCACGCCCGTCAGGAGCAGCCAGGTGTCGACTCGGCTCCTGGTCGCGGCTGACCCCTGGCCGGTTCGTCGCGGCTGCGCGGCTGCCGTCACGATACGCCTGCATACCCAGGACGCCGCCTGGCACGCTGGAGGCATGCAAAGCGTGTATGACGCCGCCGGAGGCAGCGAGGGCCTGTGGCGCCTCGCCGACGCCTGGCACGCTCGGGTCATGGCCGACGAGATCGTCAGCCATGCCTTCAGCCATGGATTTCAGCCAGATCACACCGAGCGGCTAGCCGCCTACTGGGCCGAAGCCCTCGGTGGTCCCGCCAGCTACTCCGAGAACTACGGCGATGAGTCCGGAGTGGTGCGGATCCATAGCGGCAACGGGCCGCACGACGAGATGGACGAGCGGGCCATCGACTGCTTCGACCAGGCGATGGAAGATGTCGGGCTGGCGGCGACCGAGCCACTGCGACAGGTGCTGCACGATTATTTCGCGTGGGCCACCACGACCACCATGGCCCGGTATCACGAGTCCGCCGACGACGTGCCCGCGGACTTGGCCATACCGAAGTGGTCGTGGGCCGGCCTGCAGGACTAAGCGCGCTCGCGGTTTCGAGCTACGCTCCCGGGGACGACACCGAGCCGGTCGGCGGGATGTTGCCAGGACCTGTTATCTCGCAGGCCAGTGCCTTGAGCGGGTCGGCTGACAGGAACGGCTGCGCGAGCGCGGGCGCCGCCAGGAAGGCCGGCTGCCGCAGGTCAAGCATGTCGAGCATCGCGTTGGCGTTCGCGTCACGATAGGTCATCGCCGGCAGGTTCCATTTGGCCTCTACCAGCGCGCAGACGCTGGCGTGATCGAACACCTCATGTGAGACATAAGCTGGCCTGGCCCACGGCGAGATCACCGCGCACGGCACCCGGAAGCCGTACTGACCGAAGCCGTTATACACAGGTTCGCCGGCCGATGTCTGCGGGGGGATGGCGTCTGGAGGAATGGCCGCAGGCGGTGGCACGTGATCGTAGTAGCCGCCGTGCTCGTCGTAATTCCAGATCAGGAGCGTGCGCTCCCAACCTGGGCCGTCGATGACCGCGTTGATGACCTTGGCGGCGAAGTGCTCCCCCACGGCGACGTTCTGCGGATCCTCCTCGGATCCGAGCAGATAGTTCGGCTCGACGAGGGCGAAGCCCGGCAGGCGACCCGCCGCGGCGTCGTCGAAGAACCGATCGATGCCGACGACGTTCGTGCCCACGTTCCTCGCGTAGAGCTCCGGATACAGTTCCGTGGTCGAGATCACCGTGCCGAGCGTCGAGCAGTAGTCACGCCACGAGATCCCGGCGTCCGCCAGCCGGTCGAAGATGGTTCCGTTCGGCGGGTAGGCGTCAAAGGACGGGATTGCATCGCTGATCATGCCCAGTGACGTGGCTGAGATCAGGTACCGGCGGTTCGGGAACGTCGGGCCAAGGACCGAGCAGAAGTACCTGTCGGCGATCGGGAACTGACGCGCGACAGAGTAATAGAACGGCTGATCGGCCTCCTGCCAGTAGCCCATAGCGACAGGTCCGCTGCCCGATTCGACGAAACCAGAGTTCCGCCCGCCTGCGAACTGGGCGTGACTGTCCTGCCAGGTCTGGCTCGGCTTGCCGAGTAACTGGCAGGTTGTCGGCATCGCGAACGCGTGCTGGACGTTTCCGTTGGCGTACGGATTCGTGGCCGTGGGCTTCCCGTCGACGCCAAGCCGGAATCCGTCGGCGCCCGCGCGGCCCAGCATGCCGAGCTTGTTGTCGTAGGAATGGTTCTCCATCATCAGAACGACGATGTGCTCGATGTTCGGGATGGTGTCGGAGCCTTTTGGCAGGTCGGGATACGGCAGCGAGCCTGGCTGGCGGCTGGACGCAGTCCACTCCGCGATCATCGCTTGATCACTGTCCCTCCCGAGTACAGGATTGCGGTCAAGCAGAACCATGCCGAACAATGTTCGCGTAGCGCCACGGCAGGAGCAAGCGTATGAAGGTCAACCCGTTCGGTGCGGCTCTCAACGAACGTCAGCTCGAACGCATCACCGAGCACCTCCAGAACCGGTACGTCGACGCCGGCCGAATCGCCGGCTGCCAGGTGGTCGTCGCTCGTCATGGTCAAGTGGGCTACTTCCGGTCGTTCGGCTTCCGGGACCTCGAGCGGTCGCTGCCCGTCGAAGAGGACACCATCTGGCGCCTCTACTCGATGACGAAGCCGATCACCGGCGTCGCGCTGCTCACGCTCTATGAGCGCGGCATGTTCCAGCTGAACGACCCCGTGACACGATTCATCCCGCAGTGGCGGGACCTCAAGGTTCGCGAGCGAGATGCGGACGGCACGGAGCGGCTCGTCGACTGCCGGCGGCCGATGACGGTCCGCGACCTCATGATGCACACCTCAGGCCTGGGCTACGGGGGCGGCCGGTCCCTGCAGGAGCTGTTCTCTGCTGACAATCTCGGTCGGGGTGGCGGGCTTGGCGCCGACCATCGGTCGAGCCCGGGCGCGACCCTGGAGACGATGGTGGACCACTTTGCTGGCTACCCGCTCGAGTTCCAACCCGGCACGCAGTGGCTCTACTCTGTCTCGACCGACATCTGCGGTCGGCTGGTCGAGATCATGTCGGGGCAGCGCTTCGACGACTATCTGCGCCAGTCGATCTTCGAGCCGCTGGGCATGGGCGACACCGGATTCTTCGTGCCCGATGAGAAGGTGCACCGGTTCGCCGCGTCCTACCGCCGCGACTCGAGCAAGCGGCTTGTCCTGATCGACGATCCGGAGCGCAGCCAAGCCCGGAAGCAGCCATCGTTCTTCTCGGGCGGAGGCGGCCTCGTTTCCACCACCACCGATTACCTGCGCTTCTGTCAGATGCTGCTCGGTGGCGGCGAGGTGGACGGCGTACGCATCCTCGGGCGCAAGACCGTCGAGCTCATGGCCTCGAACCACCTGCCTGGCGACGGCGACCTGCAATCAGTAGCCATGCCCGGCGGGTACGGCGAGGTGGGTTTCGCGGGCATGGGATTCGGCCTGACCGTCGCCGTCGCCAAGGCGCCCGCGCTGACGCAGGTCATCGGCTCTCCGGGTGAGTTCATGTGGGGCGGCGCGGCGTCGACGATCTTCTGGGTCGATCCGGCCGAAGACCTGACCGTGGTCTTCATGACCCAGCTGATTCCCTCGGGCACGTTCAACTTCCGCGGGCAGCTCAAGACGCTCGTATACCCGGCGATCACCGACTGACAGCCCCCGCCGCGCTAGGCCGGCACGTCTGCGACTCCCCGCTAGGCCGATACCTCCACGACTCGCGGCTGGGCTTCCGGCTCGCTCGGCGGCGGTACCTTCGGACGCGCGAACCGCAGGTACAGCGACGGCAGCACGAACAGGTTCAGCAGCGTCGACGTGGCGAGGCCGCCGAGGATCACGACCGCCATCGGGTACTCGATCTCCTGGCCTGGCCGGTCGCCGTAGAAGACCAGCGGCGCCAGGGCGAGCGCCGTCGCGAGGGCTGTCATCAGGATCGGCGACAGGCGCTCGCTCGGCGCCACGCATGACGAGCTCCGGCCCGAATGGCACGTTCTCCTCGATTCTCCAGGTGCTGGAAATGGCTGATCATCAAGATTCCGTTGCGGGCGGCGATGCCGAGCACGGTGAAGAAGCCCACCAGCGCGCCGAGGGTGATCGTGCCGAGGTCGGCCCAGGCGGCGATCACGCCGCCGACGAGGGCCATCGGCAGGGTGAGGAACTCCAGGATCGATATCCGCCAGCTCTTGAACGCGGCCTGAAGCAACAGCAGAATCAGCAGCAGCGCGCCGATCCCGTACTCCACCAGGGTCTTCTGCGCTGCCGCCCGCTCGGTCGCCTCACCCAGGACGGCGGTGCTGTAGCCGCGCGGCAGCTTGATCTTCGCCAGGGCGGCGTGGACGGCGCCGATATGACGGTACCGAGAGAGCGACCGCTGATATCGGCGTCGACCTCATCGGTCCGCGTGCCGTTCTCGCGGTAGATCACGCTCGGGCCGGGCTTGATGACGATGGATGCGACCTTGCCCAGGGCGACGTGGCCGCCGCTGGGCGTGTCGAGCGGGAGCTGATACAGGCTGCTCAGATTCGCGCGGGTCTGGTGGCGTGCTCCACATCGCAACCGTGTAGATCTCACCGTTGGTCGGGATCTCGGCGACCGGCTCGCTGGAGATCATGATCGCGGCCTCACGCCGGATCCCCCCAGGCGTCAGTCCGTACTTCTCCGCGACGGCAGTGTTGACCGTGATATCGATCTCGGGAATGAACTCCAGCGGGGCCGGCTGCACATCGACGAGTCCCGGGATCTGGTCGAACGCATGCTTGATCTGACCAGCTATGTGCGTCAGCGTGGCCAGGTTCGGTCCGTAGATCGGACCGCGAGGTCCTCGGTTGTTCCGTTGGTCAGTACCTCATCGATGCGTTCGTGCAGGTAGGTCAGGACGTCGCTGTACGCGCCCGGATGGCTGGCAGCCACTGCCCTGATCTCGTTCATCACCTTGTCGTAGTTGGCGTTGTGCGTGAGGGCGATCCAGTTCTCGGAGAAGTTTACGCCGTTGACTTCCTCACCGAGTGGCGCTGTCCCGATGTGCGCGCCGACCTGGGCTGACACCCTTGATCTTCAGCACCTCTCGCTGCACCTGCGTCACCTGCCGGTCCATTTCCCCGACGGATGTCTCCGATTTCGTCACGAAGTGCATGAGGAAGTCAGGCTCTTTGAACGACGGGAACAGGTCCGAACCGAGCTTCGGATACAGCACCAGGCCGAAGATGACCGCAGCCAGCGCGACAGCAAGCGCGGCCGTCGGTACCTTGAGCAGCGGCTTCAGAGCCGCTGGCATACCAGCTTCTTCAGGACCCGCATCAGCGGCGGATCGGCCGCCTTGAGCGGCGCGCTCGGCAGCAGGACAAGGCCCAGCGCGGGCGTCACGGTCAGGGCGACCAGCATCGACGCGAGCACGGCGATGCCGTACGCGAGGGCCGAGCGGCCGGAAGAATGCCCCGGTCAGGCCGCCGACCAGCATGACCGGAATCACTGCGACGATGTTGATCAGGGTGGCGTAGAAGATCGCCACCCGGACCTCCAGCGAGGCAGCGAGCACCAGGTGCAACGGCGTGATTCGCTTGCCGCTAGCCCGCCACGCCCGTAGCCGACGGATGATGTTCTCCATGTCGATGATCGCGTCATCGACCACCACGCCGACCGCGACCGCGAAGCCGGCGAGAATCATCGTGTTAATGGTCGCGCCGGTCGCCTCGAACACGATCGCGGCGGCGGCCAGCGACAGCGGGATCGCCAGCAGGCTGATCAGCGCGCCGCGCCACTGGAACAAGAACGCGAACAGCACGAATACCACGAGGATGCAGCCCAGCAGGACCGACAGGCTGAGATTGTGAATGGCAAGCTGGATGAAAGACGCCTGCCGGAAGATGTTCGGGTCGACGTTGATTCCCTTGAGCCCCGGCGCGAGCTGCTTGAGCGCCGCGAGCACGCCGTTGGTGACCTGCAGGGTGTTCGCGCCGGGGAACTTCTCGACGACGATCATCTCCCCCGGCTTGCCGTTGATGACGGCGTCGCCGGTCAGCGGCGGGTATCCCCAGACCACCTTGGCCAGCTGGCCGATCCGCACGAATCCGCCGTACCGCGCTGGACGACCGGAACGCGGCCATCTGCGCAGGAGTCTTGATCGGCTGGATGTCGCGCAGGTAGACGCGCTGGTTCGGGGTGTCGAGGTAACCCAGCGCGCCAACCGCCGCGCCCGTGACGTACTTGACCTCGGTGGTGTCGACGGCATTGGCGGCGACGGCCATGACCTCGTCGAGGCTGACGTGATACTTCGCCAGCTCCGCCGGATCGCCCTCGATCATGATCTGCTTTGTTGCGCTGACCCCAGATCGCCACGTTGGCAACGCCGGGCACGGCCATCAGCCGTGGCCTGATCAGCGCACTGCGAGATCATCGACAGATCCATCGGCGAGATCTTCGTGGAGGTCAGGCCGATCTGCATGATCCGGCTCGTCGCCGACACGATCGGGTACACCTGCGGCGGGTCGCACCAGGTGGGCAGCGACGGCGCAGTGGTCTGCAGCCGCTCCTCGACCAGCTGCCGGGCGTGCAGTTCGTTGGTGCCGGCGTTGAAGTACAGGAAGATCGCTGAGAGCTGCGGCTCGGAGTCGGACCGGATGTCGTTCACGCCGGGGACGCCTTGGAGCGCGGCCTCGAGCGGGACCGTGGTGAGCTGCTCGACCTCGGACGGCGACAGGCCGAGGCACCCGTCTGGATCTCCACCGACACCGGCGCGAACTCCGGGAACACGTCGAGCTTCTGATGACCGATGGTCTGGATACCGAAGTACATGAGCACGACAGCGAGGCCCATGACCAGGTACCGGAACTTCAGGCTCGTGGCGACGATCCAGCGCACTGTTCACCTTCCCCCGGCAGCGCGAGCGCTTGGCCGGGTCGACGTCACCCGAGCCTGGTCACGTCTCAACGCCGACGCCGTTCTGCACGCCGAGCAGTTCCTCGGCGCCCTGGGTGACGACCACCGTGCCAGGCGCCAGGCCCTGCTGACGAAGACCTGATTGCCGTTGATGGTGGCGACGGTGATGAACTGAATGGTGAAGCTGAGCGCGGTCCGGTCTGCGGTGTAGACCGCGGTCTGCCCGTTCGACTCGTACAGCAGGGCCTGGACCGGGACGATCGTCTGCTTGCCCGCCGCCGTCGCTGTCGCGGTCTCGCAGGCCCAGTCGCTGCACGCCCGAGCGGCGTCAGCACGACGCTCCCGAGGTTACCACGATTGCTCCAGCGGGCTGGCTCACCGCTCCCGCCGTCGTTGAACTCGGGCCGCAGCCAGCCAGCATCGCCACAGCGGCGACCACGATGAACGGTGTCGCTCCTGGTCGTCTGTTCTTCGTGCGCACGGAACCGGACACCTCCTTCTCTATGGCGGGGCCTCTAGACGGCTGGGCTTTGCGACGCAGTGACCCAGGCCAGGTCACCGGTGGATTGCTCTTCTATCTCGGGCTGGCACGGGCGCCGTGGGCCCGGCCTTGAGCACCGCGCTGGGCAGCAGCAGCAGGTTGACCAGCGTCGCGACGACAACGCCGCACACGATGACGACGGCTGCGCCATGAACGGTCTCGGTGCCGGCGGTCTCGCCCAAGGACGATGAACGGCAGCCAGCACGAGAATCGTGACCAGCGCGGACATGATGACCGATCCCGCGCTCTCACCGGCACCCGTCACCAGCAAGTCGCTGGTGAGTTCGCCACCGTCGGCCGACATGGCGGCGCCGGATCCGTCCAGCTACTGCGATCGACTGGCGCAGCGCTATCACCACGACCGCGAGGACGCCCGGCGGCGCGCTCAGCGACGTTGATCCGATGCCGAGCGCGACCGCGGCCGCGACCGCGACGGCGGCAGCGCACGGCGGCGATCGCCAGCAGCACCAGGCGCCAGCTACCGACCGCCGCCTGGACGATCAGCACGATGCCGAGCAGGGCCGCGAGGAGAAGCTGACGAACTGCGTCCGCGACGTCCCGCTGGGGACGGCGGTGCTTGCAGCTGAGCGTGGTATTCCAGCGGGAAGCTCATCTGGCTCAGGCCGTGGTTGATGGCGGCGTCCACCGACCCGGCGTCGCCGTGCTGTCACGGGCGCCGTGATATCCAGGAACGGCGAGAACTGGTCGTGCTTGATGTCCTCGGGCTCAGAGCTCGACGCTGACCGTCGCGACGGTTCCCAGCTTCACCTCGCCGCCACTGCCGTCGTCGATGAGCAGGTTCTGGATGCCGGTCAGGTTACTGACCAGATTCGCGCTGAGCCATGACGACGACGTCGAAGACCTTGTCCGACTCGAAGAAGTTCCCGACCGTGAGCCCCAGCAGGAGCGTGCCGGCCTCGCGCCGGACGTCGCCGGGCGTCAGCCCGTAAACCTTGCGCCGCGTCGGTCTTGACCTCGATATTGATCGTCGGCTGCGACGGCGGAGCCTGGATATGCGGCTCCCCCAGCCCAGGAACGCTCGACATCATCCTGCGAATGTTCTCGGCGAGTCTGACGACTTCCGGGTAACTCGAGCCGTACACGCGGACGTCGGCGTCACTCGGCGTCCTGCGATAGGACGCCGGCCATCGAGTCGCTCTCATAGGTGCTGACGGTGCCCACCATGCCCGGCGTGCCGCCGACGACCCGTCGAACGGCCGCGACGGTCTTGGCATAGTCCGCGGTTGGCTTGAGCTCGTACCCAGATGTGGCCGGTGTTCGTGTTGTCGATCTGGTCGGACGTTACGGCCCGGCCAAGCGTGGCGCTGACCTGCTGCACGCCGGGTATCGCCACGCAGCTCGGTGTCGGCGAGTGCGGTGATGCGGTTCAGCTCTAGGAGCGACATCCCTGGCGCCCCGGTCCAGGTGACGTCGAGGTCGCGATCCTGGAAGACGGGCGGACCTGGGTGCAGCATCGGCAGGGTGATCGCCAGGCCCACCGCGCCGAGGATGCACACGGCCGCCAGGCCCCACACGCCCACCGCTAGCAGCTGCCGAAGGACTCGGAGTACATCGAGCCGAGCCAGCGAGCGACGACCAGCCCGCGGGGCTCCCGCTTCGTCCCGACGCTCAGCAGAATCGCGGCGAGCGCCGGGCTGATGATCAGCGCGACGAGCATCGAAGCGATCACCGCGAAGCCAAATGCCAGCACCATGGGTCGCAGGAAGGTGGCCGTCAGTCCGGTCGCGACGAACAGCGGCGCCACGCATATCACCGCCACTACCGATCCGCCGACGAACGTCCGGCCGAACTCGCGATAGGCCAAGGCGACCCGGTCGATGATCGGCGGGACCGGCTCGTCCTCCTGTGCCCTTCGCGAACGCGGCCATGACGGCGGCCGTGGAGCTGACGGCGTCCTGCACGACGACGGCCAGAGCGAGCAGCAGACCGAGCAGCACGATCGAGCTGAACGTATAGCCGAGCCCTTGCAGCACGGCCGTCGCGGCGATCAGGGATACCGCTATCGAGACGACGCAGACGAAGGCGAATCGAAGGCTGAGGAGCAGCAAGAGCAAGGCCAGGACCGCGAGCGCTGCTGCCACGATCACGGCGACGCGATCGTTATGACCCGCGGTGCTGAGGTACGTCGCGGGGCGGAATACCGTCGGGTCGACGTGCACGCCGATGAGCGCGGGCCTGAGCTGCGCGAGCGCTGCGTCAAGTCCCTTGGTCACGGACGTGACGCTCGCGTTCGGCAGCTTCTGCACGACGAGCAGCAGCCCGTTGCTGTTCGTCCCGATCATCGCGTCGCCGATCAACGGCTGGTGGCCGTCGACCACAGTGGCCACGCTGCCGAGTACGGGCGGCTTAGGGCCGGCCTTCGTTCCCGGCGGCAACGGCCCCAGGTTCTGGGTCACCACCGGGATCTGGGCCAGGTTCGCGGGCGTACCGAACGGCAGCACGTGCCGGATCGTGATCCGCTGGTTGGAGTTCTCTAGGAAGCCGTCCGCTCCCGGCGTCGACCCTTGCAGGTAGCTCAGCGGCGTGACGAGCTGAGAGTTGCCGACCGCGTTGATGATGTCATCGACCGCCAGATGATGAGCAACCAGGACCGTCGGGTCGACGAGTACCTGGAGCTGAAGATCCGCCTGTCCGAAGGTGCGAGACGTTGGCCACCCCGGACACTCCGAGCAGCCGCGGGACGATAGTCCAGCGCGACAGCACGGATAGCTCGACCTGGCTGAGCGTGCTGGACGTCAGGCCGATCACCATGACGTCGGCCGAGGACGAAACGGGCTGCAGCATGACTGGCGGCTTGGACACGTTCGGCAGGATGAAGGCAGAGGTGAGCCGCTCCTGCACGAGCTGACGAGCCTGGTAGAGGTTTGTCCCCGACGCGAAGTGCAGGTCGATGGCGGACAAGCCCGGGGATCGAGTCGGACGTCACGTCGGTTACGCCGAGAACGCCTTCGAGCAGGTTCTTCTCGAGCGGCACGGTGACCAGGGACTCGACCTCCGGGGCCGACAATCCGAGCGCCTCGGTCTGTACCTCGACGACGACCGGTGCCGTCTCCGGCAGCACGTTGACCGACATGTCCGGCAGTTTCGCGACAGCCACGACCATTAGCCCGGCCGCAAGCGCGACCACGAGATAGCGGAACCGCACGCTCGCGACAGTAAGCCAGGTCAGCACGTGGACCCCCCGCCTCCCGAAAACCGATATGCCGCCATACAGTCGTGAAATCGGAATGAAATCGGACATATAGGCGAGCGTCTTAATGATTCCTTAACGATTCGTGCTTCATCAAACCGTAAAGGCCGCACGGCCCGCAAGGGCATTTGCCCGCCGGATCATGAGAAGACCGTTAACAGGTTTA
Source organism: uncultured Actinomycetota bacterium (assembly GCA_963730085.1). Taxonomy (GTDB): domain Bacteria; phylum Actinomycetota; class Actinomycetes; order Streptosporangiales; family Streptosporangiaceae; genus JAJYUU01. The sequence continues at coordinate 215,550 of CAVSQI010000006.1, forward strand.
TAACGGACCTGATGTAATCGGCCGACCCGAAGCCGAGCATTCTCAGCCGAGCTGTCGGATATCCGCACTGGACCGCGTTCCTGCCCCGTCGCCGCACGTCTCAGTGTTTGGGCTGAGATATGCGACAGCGGACTCTTCGTCGCCTTGTATAGACGACTGTGCGGTCACCAAGGTTTACGCGTCGAGGCTGCGCCCCTGCGTCACCTATGTGCGACCTGCTCCACCGGCGCTTCGTCGAGGTGGATGAGGCCGACGTCGACGACCCGCTGCGGATCCCGCAGGTACAGGTAGATGAGGTACACGACGCCGAGTACCATCCAGGCCGCCGCGGCCGGACCCATGTATGAATATGGTGCGCTCAGCGGCGTGATGAAGCTGAGGCCCGGGGCTTTGATGCCCGCACCAGCAAGCCAGGCGGGAATGAAGGCCACGATCCCGATCACCGGGACGATCAGGTGCGAGACCAGGCTGAAACCGTGGGCCCGCCGGGCGAAGTAGCCGATACAAGCCACGTTCACGACCAGGTAGATGCCGACCAGCAGGATGACAAGTGCGGTGCCGATCATGCCGAACGCAGTCCCAGGGTCGTAGGCGAAGCCGAGCCCGAGCATCACCCCGAGGCTGATGACGCTGCCTGTGGCGACCGCGACCACCGGCGACCGGTGCCGCTCGCTGACCCGGGCGAGCTGCGATGGGAACGCGTGGATCCGGCCCATGGCGAACGAGGTGCGGCTGAATACGTTCACGCCCGCGTTGGAGTTAGCCAGGGTCGAGTTAATGATCGCGAAGAAGACCAGGATCCAGAACAGGCCATACAGCGCCCGGGCCACACCCTCCCAGGACGCGCTTCCGGTGCCGGTGGTGAACTTCGAGAAGCCTGCCGGCCCGAATGCGACGTCGATCGCGTACGTGGTGAACACGTACAGGGCGCCAATCAGCAATGTGGACAACAGCACCGCTAGCTGCACAGTGCGCCGCGGGTTGCGCGCTTCCTCGGCGAGTGGGGCCGCGCTCTCGAACCCGAGGAACGCCAGGACCGTGAAGACTGAGCCAGCGATGACACCGGACAGGCCGTGGTACTGGCCGGCCGGAGTGTACTTCGTCGTGAACACCGACAAGGTGTTGTGCCCGCCTGCGTGGATCACCAGGAGCACGCCCATGATGGCGAACACGGCGATCTCGAAGATGCCGAGGATCGTGCCCAGCCGGGTGGAAGCTCGGACGCCGAAGTAGCCGACTGCGAATACGATCAGCATCCCGAGGATGGACCATGGCCACCATAGGCTTGGCCGACCAGCCGAACTCGGTGTTCAGGGTGGCAGCGGTCGTGAACCCGAGCTGCAGCAGCACCAACGGCGCCACCAGCCAGCCGACCATGACATAGGCCCAGGCGACGAGGAATCCGGCGGAGGGATGGATGCCGCGGGCGGCGTATGTCGCGAGGGATCCCGCCGCGGGTATTTCCTTGGCGAGCTGACTGATCGTCCAGGCCGTGAACAACGACGCCACGAGGGCGAAGACAACGGCGAGCGGAAGCGCGCCTCCGGCAAACGCGACACCGGCCGGGATTGACGCCGCGATCGCGGCGCCGGGTGCCATGTCGGTGATGCTCTGGAACAGAACCTCACGCAGTCCGATGGCGTCACGTCTGAGCCCGGCATCAGCCATTTACCGCTCCTGGGGGCAAGAGGAGGGACTTGTGCGCCGATCATTTCACCGGTCGCACCGTTACGCTAGCCCAGCCGCAATGGCACCATCAGGAACGGGTCGATGTTGTAGGCGAGGCTGACGCGGTGATATCCGTCGGCGATGTCAGCGCCCTCCTTCTGATCGACCACGAGCACCGGCGACAGCCTCTCTCCGTGCAGGAGCTTGAGCAGGTCGCGCTGGACGCCAGGATCGGTCAGCGGCAGCGCCGGCAGGCCGGTGGCCCGCAGGATGTCATTGGCGCGCCGCCAGGTCAGCTTTCGCCTTCTTCAGGCGCGCCACCATGTCGCCAGCTTGATCATCGTCGAGCTTCAGCGACAGGTAGTTGTGCGCAGCCTGATAGTCGTGACTCGCGACGTCCTTGAGCCATGTCATCGGTGACTTGACCGTTAGTGGGTTGCTCGTCGGTGTCTTGCTCATTAATCCTCCTCTGTGACGTACCGCCTGGTAACGCGCACGCAACGAGGCCGCGGCATCCGGCGTGATCTCGCCCAGCACCCGCAGCCGGGCCAGGCCACCGTCCGGAAACACCTCGAGCCGGACATGCGTCACCGGCTCGGTCGGCGCGACGAGGAACCGGTGCCTGGTGTCGGGCTGGACCTGGACTCGCGGCAGCAATTCGATCCAGTGAGCCGCACTCACGCTCTCAGATCGGCCAAGGACTGCCGCGAGTAGCCGGGCCGATCGCGGGCGCGTTCCCCACGAAATACGAGGTGTCGATCTCGACCTGCGCCACCGCGCTCGCTGCGGCCAGGCCGAACGTCGCGTAGTCGAAACCACCGTCGCGACGCCTTGAGTTCTCCCAGCCGTCGGCCATGCTCGCTGGCCGGCCCGGCATGATCAGGTTGACGGCTGATGAGTAGAAGTCGTTCGAGCACTCGACGAGCTGGCCGCCATTCTCGATCGCGGCCAGATCGATCGTCCCGGTCAGGAACCGCGGATCTGGGAGAGGCTGGCCGTGCACCCGGAAACGGGCCACGCCACCGTCGGGGTAGATCGACAGCCGCACGTGCGTGCAGTGCCGTGGCGCCAGAACCGGGTACCAGTTGCTGGCGTCACCGGTCGCGGACGACCGCTCGACGAGCGTTCGCCAACTCAGCTGACCAAGCTCGGCCGCCGACGGATAGCCATCGACGCTGACCGACTCGACGGACACCTGCGGCGGATAGTTGCCGCGGAAAAAGGAGGTGTCGACGGTGACCCCGTGGACGACGCCAGGCACGCCGAGCCGGATGATCGCGTGATCGTTTCCCGGTTCACGGCGCCGTCGGCTCTCCCACCCGTCGTAGGTCTTGCCTTTCGCCCCGAACTCTTCGGCCGCAAAGACTGGTGGCTCGGGCCTGATCAAGTTTTCCTTCGCGGCGAACAGCTCATCCGTGGCGTACATGACGCTGCCGCCGAGCCTGCGAGATGCAAGATCAGGCAGGCCAGCGACGTCGGGACCGCCCGTACCGGCCGCCGCCGCGGTAGGACCAGTCATCGGAGCTCCCCCGCCGGCCCGGCTCCGGCCGCGTCGTCGCCATATATCTCTCGTCCACGCAGCCAGGTCCGGCGCACGACGCCGGTCAGCCGGCGACCGGCGTAGGGCGTCAGTTTGTGCCGGTGTTCCAAACGCCCGGGCTCGACCACGAAGCTGGCGTCGGGGGCGAACGCGACCAGATCAGCGTCACAGCCGACGGCGATGCGGCCTTTGTGCGCTAGGCCAGCCAGCTGTGCTGGACGGGCCGCCATCCAGCGGGCCAGGTCGGTCAGCCCGCATCCCCGCTCCATCGCGCGCGTCCAGACGACGGAAAGGCTGAGCTGCAGCGACGCAATGCCACCCCACGCTTTCGCGAAATCGCCGGTACCGGGCAGCTTCATCTCCGGCGGGCAGGGCGAGTGGTCAGAGACGACGCAATCGATCACGCCCGCCTGCAGGCCAGCCCAGAGCCGGTCGGCGTTGGCGCGTTCCCGGATAGGCGGGCAGCACTTGTACTCGGTGGCTCCGGCAGGCACATCTTCGGCGGCTAGCGTCAAGTAGTGCGGGCAGGTCTCGCTGGTGATCGCGAGCCCTTCGGCGCGTGCGGCGGCGAGCAGGTCGATCGCGTCGGCGCTGGACACGTGCAGGATGTGGACGCGAACGCCCGTCTCACGGGCGGCCTCGATCACCGCCTCGATGGCAGACGTCTCCGCCCGCGGGCGGTCGCGACCGCAAGAACGCCGCGTAGTCGGCGCCGCCCGGCCCGCAGGCGTCACCGAGATAGGCAGGGTCTTCGGCGTGCACCAGCAGCAGGCTGCCGAGCCCCGCGATCTGGGCCGCGGCTCGGCGGAGGCCGGCGCGGTCGAGCGGCGGGAACTCCGGCACGCCCGAGTCGGCCAGGAAGCACTTGAAGCCGCGCACGCCAGCCTGCTGCAAGCGAGCTCGATCGGGCTCGTTGCCCGGCACGGCGCCGCCCCAGAATGCAACGTCCACGGAGCATTGCCGGTCCGCCGCTAGCCGCTTCAGCTCTAGGGCAGCGGCGTCGATCGTGGGCGGCAGGCTGTTCAGCGGCATGTCAACGATGGTCGTCACGCCGCCGGCGGCGGCAGCCTTCGTCGCGGTCGCGAATCCCTCCCAGTGCGTCCGGCCCGGCTCGTTGACGTGCACGTGCGTGTCCACCAGGCCGGGCAGGAGCACCTCGTCGCCGGCCAGCCGATGCACGGGAACACCAGGAAACGCGGACACGTTCGCAAGGTCGTGTACACCGCTGATCTTGCCGCCGGTCACCGCGATAAGGACGGGAACAGGGCCGTCTGGCGTGACTGCCGGTCCGGCCAGCAGCAGGTCGGGGCGGTGCGCCGGGGCCGCGCTTGTCACCCCGTGCCCATTCACCACGGGCCCAGTCACCCGGTGCCGGTCAGATGCTCAGGCTTGATCGGGATCCGGCCGAGGTCTAGCCCGGTGGCCGCGCGGATGGCGGCCGCTATGGCCGGACCCGACGAGATCGTCGGCGGCTCGCCGACACCGCGCAGGCCGTAGGGGGCGTGCGGGTCGGCGTACTCGAGCACGTCGACGTGCATTGGCGGCATGTCCAGGATCGTGGGGATCAGGTAGTCGGTAAACGACGGGTTCCTGATCCGCCCGCCGGACAGCTGGATCTCCTCCATCACCGCGAGGCCAAGTCCCTGGGCACTGCCGCCGTGGATCTGGCCGAGCACCGCGTCCGGGTTCATCGCCTTGCCGACGTCCTGAGCGCAGGCCAGCTCGACCACCTTGACGAGGCCGAGCTCGGTGTCGACGTCGACGACCGCGCGATGCGCGGCGAACGCGTACTGGACGTGCGCGAAGCCCTGGCCGGTCTCGGGATCGATCGGATAGGTCGGCCGATGCCGCCATTGCACGGTCTCCTCGATCACCTGGTTCCCCACTACCTCGGCGAGCGACGCAACCGGGCCGAGGCTCGGCGACACGACCTGCTCGTCAGCGAGGAGCAGATCGGCCACGGTGCTGCCCAGCCGTTGATAGGCGAGCGCAAATACCCGGTCGCGTACCCGCTGACAGGCGGCCTGGACCGCGCCGCCGGTGACGTACGTCTGCCGGGACGCTGAGGTGGATCCGCCAGAACCGACCGAGGTGTCCTTCGGATGTGTCACGACATGCCGCACGCCCAGTTCAGTGCGGCAGATCTGCTGCTCGATGGTTACGAGGCCCTGCCCCACCTCGGCCGCGGCGGTGTGCACGGTCACGGTCGGCTCGCCGCCGGCCACCTCCAGCCGAACCCTGGCGACGGAGTAGTCGTCGAAGCCTTCGGAGAAGCCAACGTTCTTGTACGCCACCGCGTAGCCCACGCCGCGCCTGACGCCTTCGCCATGAGTGGTATTCGCGGCGCCGCCCGGCAGATCGAGCAACTCGGGCTGGCTGCCCGGGGACTGCTCCGGCGGCATCGGCCGACCCTGCACCAGCCGGAGCAGCTCAGCCACCGGCGCCGGGCTGTCGATGATCTGACCCGTCGGCGCCTGCGCGCCCATGCTCATCCCGTTTCGGCAGCGCAGCTCGACGGCGTCCATGCCGAGTGCGGCCGCCAGCTTGTCCATCTGCGCTTCGTAGCCGAAGGCGGCTTGGACCGAGCCGAAGCCACGCATCGCGCCGCATGGCGGGTTGTTGGTGTAGGCGCCGTACGCGTCGACGTGCACGTTTGGCACGACGTACGGGCCGACGCCCATCGTGCCCGCGTTCCCCACGACGGCCGGGGTGCTCGAGGCGTACGCGCCGCCGTCAAGGTAAATCGTCGCCTTGACGTATACCAGCCGGCCGTCCAGCGCCGCGCCGTGCTCGTAGTGCATCGTCGCCGGATGCCGGTGCACGTGGCCGAAGAACGACTCCTCGCGGTTATAGCTCATCTTCACCGGCTTACCGGTATGCAGCGCGAGGAGGCAGGCGTGCACGTGCATGGACAGGTCTTCGCGGCCACCAAATGCACCGCCAACGCCAGCCAGGGTTAGCCTGACTCGCTCCGTCGGCAGGCCGAGTGCCGCGCAGACCTGGCGCTGATCGACATGCAGCCACTGGGTCGCCACGTACAGGTCGACGCCGCCAACGCCATCGGGCACGGCCAGCCCTGCCTCTGGACCGAGGAACGCCTGGTCCTGCATCCCCACGCGGTAGTCACCGGTGACTACCACCGGCGCACTGGCGTCTGCACTGCCCTTCCGCAGCTTGAGGTGGCGGACAAGGTTGCCACCGGTATGCACGCCCGGCGCACCCGGCGACAGGGCCGCGACCGCGTCGGTTATCGGCTCCAGCACGTCGTACTCGACTCGGATCTTCCTGGCGGCTTGCAGCGCGATCTCCGGGTGATCGGCCGCGACGATGGCCACGGGCTCACCCTGGTACCGCACGACATCGTCGGCGAGCACCGGCTGATCCGCATGCTCTAGCCCGTACCGGTTCGTACCGGGGACGTCATCGTGGGTGAGTACCGCGTGCACACCGGACGTGGCCAGCGCCGCGCCGATGTTGACCGACTTGATCCGGGCGGACGGATAAGGGCTGCGCAGGGTGGCTCCCCACAGCATGTCGTCCATCCACAAGTCGCTGCCGAAGGCGAACTGGCCGGTTACTTTCAGGATTCCGTCCGGCCGGAGAGCACTGTCGCCGATGCGGTCAGCCGACGGCGGCGAGATCTGCGCCGGGGCGCTTCCCCGCGGCAGGGTTCTGCCTGGTGGGCTCGTCATTATCTGACAATACGGCCGACCGGGCCGCCCCCGTCTAGAACCCCCGCGCCAGGACCGCCGAGGCGCGCCGCGAGTTCGCAGCCAGCTGCCCCTCGTCGGCGGTGAGCAGGTGGTCCCGCTCAACGATCGGCTGGCCGTTGACCAGGAGCAGTTCTAGCGGCGGGCGAGAGCCGAGCACGAGCGCGGCCACCGGGTCCGCGATGCCGGCGTGGCCCAGCGTGTCGAGTCGCCACAGCGCGATGTCCGCTAGCTTGCCAGCCTCCAGCGATCCGATCTCCCGGTCTCGGCCGAGTAGCCGTGCACCACCCATGGTGGCCAGCTCGAGCGCCTGGCGTACCGAGATCGCGCGGGGTCCGCCAGCCGATCTTGCGATCAGCGTGGCTTGCCTGACTTCCCCGATGAGCGAGCTCTCCTCGTTAGACGCGGCGCCGTCCACGCCGAGGCCCACCGGGACCCCGGCGGCGAGCAGGTCATGCGTCCGGCAGATCCCGGCGCCCAGCCGACCATTGGAGGACGGGCAGTGCGCGACTCCGGTGCCCGTCTTGGCCAGTCTGGTGATGGCCGCGTCGTCCAGGTACACCCCGTGCGCGAGCCAGACGTCCTCGCCCAGCCAGCCGAGTGAGTCCAGATACTCAACCGGCGTGCAGCCGAAGCGCTCAGCGCAGTACTCGTCCTCCTCCGCCGTCTCGGCTAGATGCGTGTGCAGGCGCACCTTGGCTTCTCGGGCCAGGCCGGCCGCCTCGGCGAGAAGATCACTTGTCACCGAGAAGGGCGAGCAGGGGGCCAGCCCCATGCGGAGCATCGACTGCGGCGAAGGGTCGTGGAACTCCTCGATGGCGGCCTTGCTAGCGACGAGGATGGCATCGCGATCTTCCACCACCTCGTCGGGCGGCAGCCCGCCGGAACTCGCGCCGAGATCCATGGAACCGCGCGTCGGGTGGAAGCGCAGACCGACTTGCCGCGCCGCGGCGATGGTCGCACCGAGCACGTCGCCCCCCGATCTCGGGAAGACGTAGTGATGATCCATCGTGGTGGCGCACCCGGACCTGGCTAGCCACGCGAGCGCGGCGGTGGCGAGCGCCTGCACAATGTCGGCGTCCATCCTGGCCCACACCGGGTACAGCTCAGTAAGCCACTCGAAGAGCGTCGCGTCGGCCGCCATACCCCTGGTGCCCCACTGATACAGATGGTGGTGAGTGTTGATCAGCCCGGGGGTGGCGAGGCAACCGCTCCCGTCGATGCGCCTGATCGTGCCGCCGTCGGACAAGTCGGCGATGCCCGCAGCCGGTGCGCTGCCTGCGCCGACCGAAGTGATCACGTTGCCCGTGACGACGACGTGGCCCAGTCCGTATTCAGTGCCACGACCGTCCATGGTGACGACCGCGCAGCCCTCTATGAGCAGGGTATTCATGGCGCGTCTCCAGCCATCTCCCGTGCTGCCAGGCGAACCGCGTCCAGGATCTTCTCGTAACCGGTGCACCGGCACAGATTGCCCGCCAGTGCCTCACGGATCTGCGAGTCCGTTGGACGCGGAATGCGGGTGAGCAGATCGTGGGCCGCGACGATCAGGCCCGGAGTGCAGAAACCGCATTGAACCGCGCCGCTGCGCAGGAATGCCCGCTGCACCGGATGCAAGTCGTCCGCGGCCAGCCCCTCGACCGTGACGATGCTCCGTCCCTCGGCCTGCCCGGCGGCGACGAGGCAGGCGCAGACCGGCACGCCATCGAGGTAGACCGTGCAGGACCCGCATTCACCCTGTTCGCAGGCGTTCTTCGAGCCTGGCAGGCCGAGCCGCTCACGCAGCACATAGAGCAGGCTTTCGCCTTCCCAGACGTCGTCGGCGTGTCTGATCTGGCCGTTGACCGTCGCTGTAACTCGCACTTGTCAGTTACCCCCTTCGGCTCATCGGAGGTGCATTCTCATAGTCCTGCCAGGCCCAGGCCAGCGTCCGGCGCGCCATTACCGATAGGCCGTGTCGCCGGTACGCAGCGGTGCCCCGGACATCGTCGATCGGCTCGGCCGCGGCCGCGACGAGCTGGCCGAATTCGGCCGCCATCGCGTCGGGCAGCCGGCCGCGGGACCGCCACAGACCAGCCTCGGCGAGCGCCTCGGCCAGGAACTTCTCGGCCTGCGGCGCACGCCTCGGCGTCGGCCCGGCGGAGCCGATGCCAGTACCGACCTCTTGTCGGTCCGGGTGAAGCGCCAGGCTGAACGCCGCGACCGCGATCACCATCGCATTCCGGGTGCCGATCTTGCTGAAGTGCTCCGGGCCGGACGGTAGCGGAATGCGCACGGCCGCGATGAGCTCGCCCGGTTCGAGCGCATTTCGCTTCGCGCCAACAAAGAACTGATCGACAGGGAGCGAGCGCGTACCCGCTATGGAATGAATCTCGACCGCGGCTCCCGCAGCTAGCAGCGGTGGATGCGCGTCCCCAGCCGGGGAGGCCGTGCCCAGGTTGCCGCCGACGGTCCCACGGTTGCGGATCTGCGGTGATCCGACCGTCCGGGCGGCCAGCGCGAGCCCTGGCAGCTTGTCGCCGAGCTGCGTGATCACCTGGGCGTAGGTGACACCAGCACCGAGCCGAACCTGGTCACCGTCGATGTCCCACTGCCCAAGCTCCGAGATTCTGGTGAGATCGAGCAGGACCGGCGGCCGCCGGGCGGCAAAGTTCAGCTCAACCATAAGGTCGGTGCCGCCTGCCAGCGGTACGGCCCCAGGCATCTCCGCCTGAATGGCCAGAGCCTCGGCCCACCTTCTCGGCTGAATGAACTCCACGCTTACGGCCTCCTTGGCGCGACGCCGCGCCGTGCCTGCATCGTTCGATTACCTGGTCATCCGGCGAACGTGCTTGGTACGTCCCAGGCCGGACCGGCAGGCGGCGCATCGTCTCGCTGCACCGCGCACTGGATCAGACCGTACGGACGGTCGTCCGCGTGAAACACCTCCCCGCGGTTGTCCAGCCCGAATGGAGTCAGATCGACCAGGAAGTGGTGCTTGTTCGGCGCGGACAGCCTTATCTCCGCGATTTCCTCATGGGCTGCAAGCACAGCTTTGCCCATCTCCCAGAGGCTTTGCTGGAGCGCGAGGCTGTGCACCGTCGCGAATTGCTCGATCAGTATCTGGCGAACGCTGGTATTGACCGCATTCCAGTCGGCATCCGCAAGCAGATGGCGCCAGCGAGCGGTCAGCGACGTGGCCAGCACTCGGTCGTCTGTCTCGGCGAGGGTGGTGTAGCTGTCGCGCAGGAATCCGGCGAACTCCGATCCAGTGGACTTGAGCAGGACCAGATCCCGTACTCCAGACAGGACCCAGACACGCTGTTCGCGACTGCGGCCGACAACTGTCGCCGTCGTGGTCGTAACCTCCTGGCTGGCCCGAACGAACGTGTGCGGGTGGTGACCGTCGGCGAGCGGTACCCGATCCCAGGCATACTCGTCGACCTCAACGCGCGCCGCCTGGACTGGCTCGACGTCGTCGACAAAATGCCTGGCTAGCGCCAGCGCATAGGTCTCGATGTCGGACACGCCTCGCTCGAGCGCGAACGCGTACACCGTGTTCTTCTGGGTGTCGGTGGGCAGCACGTTCGCCTGATCGCCGCGGAGGTAGGCGTCGGCGAACTGGCCGCGCAGGCAGGTCGACACGTTCAGGTCGCGGATCTGATGCTGGGCCGCATCCCGATAGATACGGACAAGCCGCGTCTCGGCCTTGCCGTATTGGTGGTCCGCCAGCACGTACTCCACGTCAGCTCCCGCGATAGGTGGAGTAGCCGAACGAACTGAGCAGCAGGGGAACGTGGTAGTGCTCGCCACCGTCAGCAACCGCGAAGGTCACTGCGACTTCGGGGAAGAAGCCCTCGTTATCCGTGTCGCTCCCGCCGGTGCCGACGTGCCGCCGGTGATAGTCGCCGGTGTCGAAAACCAGTCGGTAGGTGCCGGGCTCGATGACATCCGGCCCCAGGCTGGTGACCCGACCGCCCGAGTCGGTCGTGGCCCTCGCTATCTCTGCGTTCGCGGCCGCCGCGACGTGCTCCAGCCGGACCTGGAGGCCAGCGGCCGGCGCCGGCGGCGATATCTAGCACGTGGGTGGTGATAGCGCTCATGGCGAGTCCGCCAGGAGCCGCTCCAGCCGGAGCGCATTGATCTTCTGCAATTCAGTTCGCACGACCTGCCACTCCTCCTCCGGCTCGTTGTGCAGCCTGCCGCGCAGCAGCGCGAGCAGTTCAGTCCCGGTTCGGCCGGAAGCGCACACCAGGTAGATATGCCCGAACCGCTGCTCGTACTCCGCGTTTGCGTCGGCCAGTTCCCGCCTGGTCTGTGCATCGTCGGCGTCAACGCCGGCCTGTTCGCGTCGGGACCAATCGGCCGGGCTGGCGGTCGCCCCGTCGGTATTCCCATCGGCGGCAAGATCGCTGTCCGCCCGCTCCCCGATCCGCGGATGGCCAGCCAGTGCCTCAGCCAGCTCGGCGTCGACCAGGTCCCCGATGATGGCGTCCGACCGCCGGATTGCATCTTGAGCACGGCCGTAGGGTCGCGCGGCTGTCATCTGCTCCGCCCACCTCGGTGCGGCGCAGCACTCCAGCAACGCGCGCCGTGCGGCCGGGGCAGCCAGCTCGTTGAACTGGGTCAGCCGGTCAGTTCCCATCACGACAGACTGTCCCGTCTTGAAGCCGGGGGCAAGTTCGCCTGCCGTCGTAAACTCTGGGGCAAACCCGAGGAAAAGTAGACGGGCCGGGAGCTTAGTGGTGCGTGCTCTCCTCTGGGTCCTGGTACCAGCGGACCCGTTCGCCGAGCCGTGCTCGCATCTTCCAGCGCCGGGATTTCGGGGCGTCCTCCGCCGCTGCGGCCAGGACTGCTGCCTGGGCGGCGGGATCGTAGGTCGCGCCTGCCGGCACCAGGTCTGGCTTCTCGGCGATGAGCGCGCCAAGCTTCTCGAGGTTCGTGGTGACCGTTCGCCACCAGCCCCAGTCTTCGCCGACGATGGGCCGGTACAAGTCAAGTGAGATCGTGCCCGTCTCCGTGCCCTCTAGAACCGGATAGCCGGACAGCAGGTAGACGATGTCGCGGACGTCCTTCTCGTTCAGCTTGACGATCTGGAGCTTCGACAGCAGCACGTCAAGCGGATCGAGCGTGTAGGGCATGCGGGTGATGCGGCCCTTGAATTCCAGCTCGTGGCACATGGACAGCTTGTCGATCAGCACGTCGATCGGCCGGCCGCTCAGCGCGGAGACGAAGTACAGCTGCTTGTGTCCGTAGAGGGCATTGAAGTTCTTGTCCGGCTGGTGACCCTGCTCGATGAGGAAGTTCTGCAGCGACTTGCGCGACGACGTGACTGACGCCAGGTCGATGTCTTGCAGCCCAGTTGAGGGGCGGGGCGGGAAGTCGGGGCACAGCACCCGGACGGCCATGCCGCCGAGTAGCCGGACCGTGATCCCCTGCTTCTGGGCGGCGCTGATCAGGTCCATGGCTTCAGCCATGGCGTCCGGCGGCGCGGCTGGCACCCCGCGCGAGTCGGTCGTGGACATCGTCAGCCTTCCACTCTGAAGAAGCGCTCGATCCCATCAGCGCTTACGTCGATCAAGTAACCGCGGACGATGCCGTATGCAGCCTCGCTGCCCGGGTTCAGGCACAGCGTCGGGCCGATCTTCGCGTCCCCGGCCGACTCGTGGATGTGACCGTGCAGGCTGAGCAGCGGCTGCAGTTCGCTGATCGCCTCGCGTACGCCGGTAGAGCCGACCGGGCCACGGAGCAAGTCGCCGGCCGACACGACAGGCCGCATGTCGTCACCAAGCAACGGGGCCGTGTCCAGGCCCGAGTCATAGGGCGGGCAGTGCGTCAGCAGGATCGTCCGGCGTGGGTCTTTCACCTGGTCGCCGAGTCGGAAGATCGCTTCGCGGAAGTCGTGCTCGGACACCTCCCGCGGCGTTGACCACGGCGTCGGGCTCGACAGGCCGAGACCTATCACCTCCAGGCCACCCGGGAGCTCGGCGACCCTGCGATCGACGTTGATGACGCGTTCGCTGGCTGCGAGGGGCTCATCGATCTCGTACGGATCGTCGTTGCCCGGTATGAGGAACACCGGGACGTCGGACCCCTCGAGCCGGTCGGCCGCCACCGTCATCCAGTCCGCAACCTGAGCGCGGATCTGGCGGGCGAACAGCTTGTCAAGCTCGCCCGCGTCGCCGTGCAGGGATTCCACCTCGGCCCGGGTGGTGTGGTACGGGTAGTAGCCCAGCGCTGCGATGTCCCGATCCAGGTCCTGCAGCTCGTGCTCATTCCTGGGTCGCCGCTTCTGGCCGAGCAGCTCAGCCTCCCAGCCATCGCCGTCTTGCACCACCGGCACTATGGCCTTGCCCGTGAGATCTCCCGCGTACAGGACTGCGTCGGCCTTGTAGACATTCATCCGGATGGCGTTCAGCATCTTCCGCCACGCCGGAGCCGAAGCATGGAAGTCTGAGACGACATACAGCCGGACGACGTCCTTCTTCGGTTTCCTGCCTAGAAACGGCATGAGGCCTCTTCCCTATCTCGGCCTTCGCGGCGCGCTCATCCGCTGGTGCCTGGCCTGGCATACACGATACGGCCGCCCGCCATCGTGAAGTCCACTTGCGCGTGGCCGATCTCCGCGGCCGGGTGGTCGAACAGGTTCCTGTCCAGGACCGTCAGGTCGGCGCGATAGCCAGCCTCGATGGTGCCGCTGTCATCGAAGTGGTTCACCCGCGCCGAGCCGGCCGTGGCCGCCGCGATCGCGGTGGGCAGGTCAAGCCGCTCGGCAGGCAGGAACGGCTCGCCGCTGCGGGGATCCGGCTCCGCGGCGGTATCCCACGGTGCCATCCGGTTGACGGCCACGTGCAGCAGCCACAACGGGTTGGGGCTCGACACCGGCCAGTCACTGCCGAACGCGAGCGGTGCCCCGCTCCGGGCGAGCGAGCCGAACGGGTACTGCAGCACCGATCGCTCCGGGCCGAGGAACGGCAGGGTGAGCTCCGTCATCTGCTTGTCATAGCAGGCCCAGAGCGGCTGTGCGTTGACGGTGACGTCAAGCTGGCGGAACCTGGCATGGTCGGCTCGGGTGAACGACTTGCAGATGCGCGATGTGGTGCCGCAGATCATGGCGCCCGTTAGCAGCGCGTGCCGCCTCGAAGGCGTCCAGCGCGTCGCGCACGGCGCGGTCGCCGATCGCGTGGACGTGCACCTGAAAGCCAATCGCGTCCAGCCGCGTCACTACCCGGCGGAGCAACTCAGGCTCGAGATAGCTGAGTCCGGCGCTGTGGCTCGCCGGCGCCCTGGACCCTAGATACGGCGTCAGCAGGGCCGCGGTGAAGTTCTCGCAGACGCCATCCTGCATGATCTTCACCGTGCCGGCCCGGAACGCGTCGTGCGGCGGCGGCGGCTCGGCGTTCGGACAGTGCGGCGATCTGGTCGTCGACCTCATCTTCGCCGCGCGTCCGGTCCCACCACAGTGCGCCGACAACGCGGCCGGTCAGTCGACCGTCACCCGCGACCTGCTGGTATGCGGCATAGCAGTCGGGCACACCGGGGTAATCGCCGACGATGGCCTCCTGCCACGCGGTGATGCCGAGCTCATGCAGGAACCGTTGTCCTTCCAGCACGCCGTCGATGCGCTGCTGCAACGTAGGCGCCGGGATGACGGCTTGTACCAGCCGCATGGCCCCTTCTTGCAGCGCGCCAACTGGACGGCCGGCGCGGTCGCGCTCGATCCGGCCGTCTACCGGGTCCGGGGTGTCAGCGTCGATGCCTGCCCGTCGCAACGCCGCTGAGTTTGCCCAGCCGCCGTGGTGATCGCGGTTGATCAGGAACGCAGGCCGATTCCCGGTGGCTTCGTCGAGGTCAGCACTCGTCGGAATGCCACCCGGGAAGGCGTCCATGTACCAGCCCGCGCCGGTGATCCACTCCTCGTGCGGGTGCGAGCGTGCGTACGCGGCGATGTGCTGTTGGTACGCCGCGCGTCCGTGTACCTCCGTCAGATCGCAGCGGAGCCGGTCCAGGCCGCCCCCGGAAGCGTGCACGTGTGCATCCTGGAATCCGGGCACGAGCATGCGGCCGTGCAGGTCGATGACTGTCGTGCTGCCGCCGATGAGCGGTCGCACGTCCTCGTCGGCGCCGACGGCCACGATCGCGTCCCCGCTGATCGCGACCGCCTGGGCCCAGCTTCGGGCGGCGTTCACCCGATAGACGGCACCCCCGACGAACACAACATCAGCCGTCCGGGCAGCGCCGGAATCGTCAGCCATTCAGCGGGCCCGCTCAGTCTGGCGGAACAGTCTTGTAAAGCAGGGCCAGGTCAATCCCGTTCATCCGGTTCTGGATGTTCCGGACCCAGTAGATGACGATGCCGATGACGACCACCGCGAGCATGAACGTGACGCCGGTGTTGTTGAGGTAGTTCAGTGCAGTCTGTGTCGCATGCGGCTTCAGCGCACTCTTGATCGCCTGGACGATCGGGTCGATGCCGGCGAACCAGTACACGACTGCGCCGAACGCCAGCCACAGCGTACCCATGATGGGTAGCCATCGTCGCCACGGCGCGTTCCGCAGCAGGTCAGGCCTGGTGTACGGGGCGAGGATCGCGTTCACGCCAGGCATCAGCCAGGCCAGCAGCGCGCACAGCCCGCTGAACCAGGCCGAGCCCGCGAGATTCAGCTTGCCGCCTGGCGCGACGCTGCTCGGGAGGAACGCGAAGTTCTCGAAGATCACTAGCACGACGGAGATACCGACCAGGGTCAGGATCGCGTTCAGCGGCGCGCGGACCCGCTCGTTGATCGCGCAGAACCAGCTGGGCACCTGCCGGTCCAGGCCCCACGCGAGCATTATCCGGCTCATGAAGTTGATGTAGACCGGGATGAGCACGAACGGCAGGATGCCGCCGAAGAAGTTGATCACCAGGAACAGGAACCAGCCGCCGGGCCTGGACATCGCAGCCAGCATCGGCGTCGCATTCGGCTGACCGAGCGGCGTCTTCGGGCTGCCCGACCAGAACAGCTCACTCCAGCCGACCTGCAGCTGGAAGCCGAGCCGCCGGGACAGTAGATCGACGTAGACCGAGTTGAGCAGCACACCGATGCTGAGTGCGCCGAGCACGGCGATCATGATGCCGCGCTTGATGTTTCCCCGCACCTCGCCGGCGATGTAGGCGCTGTACTGGAAGCCGATGTAGTTAAACAGCACCAGGAAGACGAAGATCGACAGTGTCGACGGGCGCGAAGCTGACCCCGTGTCCGATGACCCCGGACGCAGCGCCTGCCTTCGTGATCTGGGCCGCCGTCATGCCGGTGTAGTGCGGCAGGTTCGCGTACCAGGTGAGCCCGGCTGATCAATGGCAGGCCGACGAAGAACATCAGGATGGCCGCGCCGACGCCCGCCGCCGCCAGCACCGTGACGATGCGGTGCAGCCTGCGGGTCGGCTGGATGACGACGAAGAGCACAAGTGCGAGCACCACGAGGCTGGCGATGAAACCTGGCCACTCGGTGATGGAGCCCACCCGTGCTAAACCAGTTGTCGGCGTTCTTGAAGAACGACGAGCCGGTGCCGACCCACACGATGAGACCGTCGATCTGCAGGTTACGCAGCACCACCGGAACCTCGAACGCGATGACGGCGAGTGAGGCGAAGCACAGGGTGAAGCCCTCGAGCCAGCCAAGGAAGGGCCCGGCCTTCGGGATGAACCTGCTGGTGAACACGTAGTCACCGCCGGAGCGCGGCATCACCGTGGCCAGCGAGGAGAAGATCAGCGCGAGCAGGACGCCGAAGCAGGCGGTGATGATGGCCGCCCAGCCATACGTCGAGAACGGGCCGAGCAGACCGACCGGCAGGAATGCGAGCCCGTAGAAGGCCGTGTACCAGCCGACGCCGGTTCCGATGAACGCGGCCGTGTTATAGAACAGGGCATTCAGGACGCTGACCTCGCGCACCAATCCAGAAGACTGGCGCACGAACAGGCTCGATCCGCTCGGCGCTGGCGGCGCCGCTGGCCCGCTGGGAATGGCGCTCTCGGCCACGTTCTGCCCCTTCCCGGTGTGACGCCAGGTGAGGATCGGGCGGCACGGGAATGGCCCTGCCGCGGGTTTCCCCCCGGTCGCGATCGTGAGATTGGGCTCCAAGCTAACAGCGCGACTCAGGCGTCGCAATGGTCGTTTCTTGGCTCAGCCATTGCTGACCCCGCCCGCGCCAGTGAGCGCCTGCGCCGGGTTGTTCGTTACAAAGCTCCGCACCTCTTCGGCATCGAGCCCGGCGTCGATCAGCAATGGCAGGAAATCGGTCAGCAAGTAGCCGTAGCCGGGGCCGCCGTCGGCGCGCAGGTGGCCGCGGAGGAAGACATCGTGCGACAGCAGCACCTGGCCGGAGAATCCCGCCCGCACGAGGGCCATCACGTAGTCCACGGCTCGGCTCAGGTCGTAGTCAGTCCCGGTGCCAATGGAGTCGAAGCAGACGTAGCAGCCGAGGCGCGCCAGGCTCAGGTGGTACTCAGGGATCGGCACCGTGTCCGCGTGGCCGATGATCACCCGGCGCGGGTCGACGCCCTCCTCGGCGAGCAACCGCGCCTGCTCGAGTCCGACCGGCCATCGGGCCGCGTGCGTGCTAATCGTGAGCCCCGTGCGCACGTGCGCGCGTGCCGCTGCCCTGAACGACCGTTCCTCCGCGGCCGAGATATACCACTTATCGGCCCCGATCTCGCCGATGATGCCGGGCCGGATTCCGGTGCCGTTCGCTCCTTCCTCGATCTCAGCGACGATTTCGTCGGCGACCGCGTCCACAGCGTGGCGGTCAAACCAGTCGCGATTCAGGTACGGATCCCGGTAATGGCCGCAGCCCATGATGATCGTGACTCCGGTTGCCTCCGCGACGCGCCGAAGCGCGGCCGGGTCGCGGCCAATCTCGTCGAGGGTGAGATCGACCAGGGTATGCCCGCCGGCGTCGCGCAGCAGCGCAAGCTCCAGACGCGCGAGGTGCTCGTCGTTCAGCAGCCCCGTCCCGCGATACTCGCGGACCAGGTCGGCGAAGACGTGCTCATGCGGCAGGACGACACCCAGCTCGGACGCTTCCACCGGGCCGCTAACCGACATCACGTGCATGCCGTCATTGTGCCGTCCGGCCGCCCTACACTCGTGGCCAGCTTGCCAGGGACGACCACGAAGGACAGGCATGTACCTCGGCCCAACCGAAGAGGACCGGCTGCGCATCTTCGTGGCCGCCGAGTTGGCCAGACGCACCCGAGCCGACGGCATCAAGCTCAATGCCCCGGAGGCCACGGCCCTGATCTGCGACGAGATGCACCGCGCCGCACGAGCCGGCGGCTCGCTCGAAGCAGTGCTGGCGACCGGCCGGGCAGCGGTCGCCGCCGATGACGTCATCGACGGCGTGCCGGCCCTCGTGTCGGAGATCCGCCTCGAAGTGCTGCTCGAGGACGGGATGCGCCTGGTGGTGCTGCGCGATCCGCTGTCCGTCCACGGGGCTGAATCGCCGGGCGAGATCCGAGTGCGGCGCGGCGACATCCAGCTCGCTGTCGGTCATGGCAGGCGGCGCATCCGGGTCACCAGCAGATCCAGCAGGCCGATCCGGGTGTCGTCGCACTACCCGTTCTGGCGGGCGAACTCACGGCTCGAATTCGACCGCGAAGCCGCCGAGGGCTACCGGCTGGACATACCCGCCGGTGCGTCGATTCGCTGGGCGCCCGGCGAGGTCAGGGACGTCGACCTGGTGGCGCTGCGCGCCAGCGGGCGGGCGGCCGTTCCGCCACCTGAGGCGTCCTGAGGAAGGTCGGCATGCGCCAGGAAGATTACGTCCGAAGGTTCGGTCCCACGACCGGCGATCGGGTCAGGTTGGCGGACACCGATCTGTGGCTCCGGGTCGAAGCCGATCACGTCGGGTACGGCGACGAGCCGCTGTGGGGATACGCCAAGAACATCCGATCCCGGATGACGCAGCAAGACCAGGCAACGTCCGCGAGCGAGCTCGATGTCTTGATCGCCGGGGTGCTGGTCGTCGATCCGCTGCTCGGCGTCGTGAAGACGAACATCGGCATCTCCGGCGGCCGCATCGTCGGGATCGGCCGAGCCGGCAATCCCGACATCACCGCCGGCGTGGACATGACGATCGGGCCGAACACGTTGCCGATCATGGGTTATGGACTGATCGCGACGGCGGGCGCGGTCGACTCGCACGTGCACCTCATCACGCCGCGCCTGGTCCCGGTTGCGCTGAGTGCCGGGGTCACCACGTTGATTACGGCGGGCTTTGAGGAACCACCCAGCGCGATGGCCGCCACGCTTCGCGCCTTCGAGCAGCTCCCCGTCAACGTCGGGTTGCAGGCTAGTGCCCGCACCGAGGCCCCGGGCGCGGTCGAGCGAGTGCTTGCCGCCGGCGCTGTGGGCCTCAAGATCCACGAAGACTGGGGTGCGTATCCAGAAATCGTCGACGCCGTGCTGAGTCTCGCCGACTCCTACGACGTCGCCGTCGCGCTGCACACTGACGGCCTCAATGAGTCGTGCGAGCTGGAAGACACTGTCGCCGCTATAGCGGGCCGCGCGGTCCACGCCTACCACGTCGAGGGCTCGGGCGGGGGTCACATTCCGGACCTGATTGGCCTCGTCCGCGAGGCCAACATCATCTGCTCGTCGACGACCCCGACTATTCCGTACGGCATTCACGCTGCCGCTGAGCATCCCGAGATGATCATCGCCGTGCACGGTGGGTCCGGCATCGACCCAGGCGACCGCGAGCTGGCGTCGGAGCGCGTGCACAGCAGGACGATGGCGGCTGAGGGTCCCCTGCATGAACTGGGCGCAATCAGCATCATCAACAGCGACTCCCAGGGCATGGGCCGCATCGGCGAGACCGTCCGCCGCACCTGGCAACTCGCGCACGTCATGAAAGCGTGGCGGGCCACCGAGGCTGGCGAGCACTGGCCGGACAGCCCAGTAGTCCGTCGGCTCGCCCCGCGCGATGCGGAATCACTCCGCGACGACGGCTTCGGCGCGGACGACAACGAGCGCGCGCTGCGGTACCTGGCCAAATACACGATCGAGCCGGCGCTCACTCACGGCATCGCGGCCGAAGCGGGCACGCTGGCGCCGGGCCGGCTGGCCGACATCGTGCTGTGGAAGCCCGCTTACTTCGGCGTGCGGCCCGAGCTGGTCCTCAAGTCTGGCCACTTTGCCTGGGGTGCGATCGGCGAGGGAAACGCGAGCGTCGAGGCCGCCGAGCCGCGCCGTTACGGTCCGCACTGGGGCGGCCTCGGCAACACGCCGGCCTCGTTGTCGGTTACCTTCGTCTCGCATGCCGCGTTGGAGGACAGCATCGCGCAGAAGATCGGCAGCAGGCGTCGCTTCGTGCCGGTCCGGGGGACGCGTTCAATCCGACGTGACGACCTCATCGCCGGGCGCGCCTGCCCACCGGTCGACGTCGACGCAGCCGACGGTGCCGTCAGCCTTGGCGGGCGGATACTGGCCGCACCGCCGGTCGGCACCGTTCCGATGTCCCGCCGCTACCTGCTCGCTTAACTACGGAGTCCGCGTGCCCGACCTATGCATGCACGATGCCGCCACGCTCGCCGGAATGCTGCACAGCCGCGAGGTGTCGGCCCGCGAAGTCGTGTCCGCGCATATAGCGAGGATCGAGGCATTCGACCAGGACATCAACGCTGTCGTCACCCGAACGTTCGAGCGGGCCATGTCCCGGGCAGCCCGCGCCGACGAAGCAGCGGCCCGCGGGCACCCGCTGGGCCTGCTGCACGGCCTGCCGGTGGCGCACAAGGACCTCGCTGAAACTGCGGGCGTCCGGACCACGTACGGTTCGCCGCTGTTCGCCACCAACGTGCCACAACGCGACGCGCTCGTCGTGCAGCGGATCGCGCAGGCGGGAGCGATCAGCCTGGGCAAGACGAACGTGCCCGAGTTCGGCGCAGGCTCGCATACTGTCAACCCGGTATTCGGCGCGACCCGCAACCCTTATGACCTGAGCCGGAGCGCAGGCGGCAGCAGCGGCGGGGCCGCCGCTGCCCTGGCTGCTCGCTTCATAGCTCTCGCCGATGGCAGTGACCTGGGCGGTTCACTCCGCAACCCCGCCAGCTTCTGCAACGTGGTCGGGCTGCGGCCCAGCCCAGGCCGGGTGCCGAACTGGCCACTCGCCGATGTAGCCGACCAGTTCTCTGTCGCCGGGCCCATGGGGCGCACCGTCGGAGATACTGCCCTGCTGCTGGCCGTGTTGGCGGGGCCCGACCCGCGGGTGCCGCTGGCCCTGGATCAGCCACCCCCCGTCATCGCCAACCCGGCCCAGATCGGCACGCTACTCGACGGCGACCTGACCGGTCTGCGGATCGCATGGAGCCCCGACCTCGGCTTGCCCGTCGAGCCGGACGTCCTTCACGTACTCGCTCCTGCCCGGCAGGTTCTAGCCGGACTCGGTGCCCGCGTCACCGACGCCGCGCCGGACCTATCAGGTGCGGACGAGGTGTTCCGCACGTTCCGGGCGTTCGCCTTCGCCACCTTCCGGCGCGAATTGCTGACGCAGAACCCGGACCTGGTCGGCCCGAACGTTACGTGGAACATCCAGCGTGGTCTAGAGCTCACGACCGCCGACCTCAGCCGGGCTACCGTCATTCGCGCAGAGCTAGCCGAGCAGATCAGCGCGTTCTTCCTGGATGTCGACGTCCTCGCCTGCCCGGTGAGCCAGGTCGTGCCGTTCGACGTGACCCTCGACTGGGTACATGAGATCAATGGCCGTCCGCTAGCCGCGTACCTCGACTGGATGGCGTCGTGCTACCTCATCTCGGCGACGGGACTGCCTGCCATCAGCGTGCCGGCCGGCTTCACCTCGTCTGGGCTGCCAGTGGGGCTGCAGCTTGTCGGCAAACGCCGCGGCGACTGGGACCTGCTTGCGGTGGCTCGCGCCTTCGAGTCCGCCACGGGCTTCGCCGCAAGGGTGCCGGACTCAGCACCGTCGTTGACCGCCCGGGCGCCGAGCCCGGATCCGGGCTGACCCGGATCCCAACCTGGACGCAGATCAGGGTTCGGCTAGGGCTGATCCGGATCGACGTGATGTCCTCTCCGGCGGCACAGTGGAGACGTGAACACACGCACTGCAAACGATCGGTGCGTCACGACTGAGAGAGACACATCACCATGTTGTTCTGGATCATCGCCATCGCCGTCGTAGCCTTCGTGGCTCTGACCGTCCTCGGCTTCGCCCTGCACCTGATCCTCTCGCCGTGGCTGCTGGTGATCATCGGCCTCTTGGTGTGGATCAAGTACCGCCCCCGCCGGCGCAACCAGTAATCTGCCACTCAGCCAGATTCCGACGAAGCGAAGCAGGCAGCCCACGCAAGGCCTCGACCCACGACTGCAGACGCCGGGCGGCAAGCCGCGGGCTCGCTCACTTGGCATCCCATTCGGCGGGACTCCTGGTCGCTTGAATGCGATCACTGACGTGCCAGGCGTCGAGGTCGGCTATGCGACTCTCATCGAAGGCGCGGACGTGCGGACTGGCGTCACCGCCATCCACCCTCGTGGTAAGGAGAACCCGGCCGACCCGGTCGCGGCCGGGTTCCACAGCCAGAACGGCAATGGCGAGATGACCGGCGTCTCGTGGATCGAGGAGTCGGGCACATTTGCGGGACCTATCGCGATCACCAACACCCACGCCGTGGGAATCGCCCACGCGGGAATCGTTCTCTGGACCGTGCAACGACATCCACAGCTAGCGCAGGCGTGGCTCCTGCCGGTCGCCGCCGAGACCTGGGATGGCTACCTCAATGACATAAACGGCCATCACGTAACCGAGCAGACCGTCATCAGCGCGCTGGAGGCGGCGAGCCAGGGGCCACTCGAAGAAGGATCGGTCGGCGGCGGCACCGGAATGAACTGCTACGAGTTCAAAGGCGGTTCGGGGACGGCGTCACGGCTGGTCGGGTACGCGGACACTACCTACACGGTGGGCGCCTTCGTGCAGGCCAACTTCGGCTCCCGCAGCGAGCTGACGCTGGCTGGCGTTCCGCTCGGCGATGCGCTGGCCGACGACAACCCCATGGCGGAGTATTTCGCTGCGCCGCCGGGCGCCGGCTCGGTGATCGCGATCATCGCCACGGATGCGCCGCTGTTCCCGCACCAGTGCAAGGCGCTTGCGCGGCGCGTCACCGTGGGCCTAGCCCGGACGGGGACGAGCGGATCCCACTTCTCCGGTGATCTGTTCCTCGCCTTCTCGACGGGAAACCAGCGCGCGTTCACGCCACCGCTAGCGACCCTGTTCCCGGGTGAAGATCATTACGATCGTCTCTCGTTCGTGCCCTGGGGCCACCTGGACCCGTTCTACAAGGCCGTCGCGCAGTCGGTGGAGGAAGCAGTCGCGAACGCCCTCACGGCCAACGAGGAGATGGTCGGCCGAGATGGCCACCGAACGCCGGCCTTGCCCCGCGCCCGGGTCGCCGAGGCAATGGCCCTACTGGGACGCACCCTCGGCGAGGCCTGATGCTTCGGCTTGACTGTCGGGCACCGCACCGGAGACCGTCCAGTACCGCTGCGACCTGGGCCGGACCCACAAGAAGTAGTAGAGCAGGGCGGCAGCAAAGATCGCGGCACAGAGCCACAGGTCAGAACCCTTTTGCTTGGTCAGCACCACGACGCACCCAACGAGCGCGATGACAGGCGGCACTGGCCAGAGCGGCATTCGCGACGGCCGTTCCAGGTGCCGCTGCCGAATGCGACTGACGAGCGCAGACAGCGCGATGAGTGCGTACAGCACGACGATGAGCACGGCGGTGAACGTGACCACCGAGATCAACGAAGACTGGAAGCACAAGATGGCTGCCAGGGCTCCGACGATGAGTGTTGCCACCCACGGCGCTCCGCGCCTGCCGTCGACCTTCGCGACCCAGGAACTGATCGGCTCGGGCCAGGCAAAGTCCCGGCCGCTCGCCCACACGATCCGGGCGAACTGGAGCGTGATGGCTACCGATGCATTGAAGATGGCTAGCAGCGCGCCATAGGTCACGATGGTGATGAACGTGCTTCCGAATGCCTCACCGCCCACCTCGGTGACGGGCGTGGCCGAGTGCAGGAACGCCGGCAGGTTGTGAGCCCCGAATACGATCCCGATGAACGGGACTAGCTCGAAGACGATCCCCAAGGCTGCGGCTGTGACCACGGCGCGGCCGACTTCCTTACGCGAGCCCAGTACTTCCTCGGCGAAGTTGATCCCGCTGTCGTAGCCGTTCACCGAGAACAGCGCCGTAGCCAGGGCCGTCACGATGAGTCCAACCCCGATGGCTGCCACCCCGTTCGTCCCTGTCGGCCCGACCGGATGGGACAGGATCGACAGCGGCTGGTGCAGGTGCGTGAAGCCAGCAAATCCGAGCGCGCCGACCACGATCAACTCGAGGGCCAGGCAGATCCCGGTGAACCAGGCGTTGAACTTGATCTGCAGCAGCGCGACAAGCGTGACGACGATCATGCCGAAGCCAGAGAACAGCCTGGTCGACAGCGCCGGGTTGAGTGCGTGCGCGTAGGTGCCGATGCCAATCGCCACGCTGGCGGGCAGGAAAACCGCCTGGCCGATGTAGTCGACCATGGCGACAAAGCCGGTGGCTTTGCCGAGCACCCTGGTCACTATCGAGAAGAGGCCGCCTGCGACCGGGAACATCGACCCGAGCTCGCCCATGCAGAATGCCACGTTAATGGCGATGAAGCACCCGATGAGATAGGCCCAGATCGAGCCGGTGCCCGCGACGGCGACCACCGCGGTGCCGACCACGAGCAGCGACGCCGTCGGCGTGATATCGGAGAGAATCAGGGCGAGGTGCCCGAGTGCGTTGACCGCCCTCCGCAGCTCCTGGCGGTATCCCAGCCCCTCGAGAGCTAGCTGAGACTGGGATTCTCCGGTGGCGATCTGGTCTGCACCCGTCACAGCAGCTCCTCGATGCGCATATCGAACAATAGAGCTAATTGGGCGTAAGGTACCGCTACGACCTTTGTCGGTCAATGGTTCGCGGGAGGCGCCGGTGAAAGTATTCATCTCGGTTGACATGGAGGGCATATCGGGAATCACCGACCCCGAGGATGTGCTGCCCGATGGAGCCGATTACCAGCGCGGCCGAGAGTTCATGACGGGCGATGCAAATGCCGCGATCCTGGGTGCCTACGACGGCGGCGCCGACGAAGTGCTCGTCAACGACTCGCACTGGATCATGCGCAACTTGTTGCTGGAGCGCCTCGATCCCCGCGCACGCACGATCAAGGGCTTCCACAAGTCCCTCTGTATGGTGCAGGGCCTCGATCCGTCGTATGACGGTGCGGTCTTTGTCGGCTACCACTCGTGCGCGGGGACCGAAGGCGGCGTGCTCAATCACACGATGCTCGGCAAGGAGATCCAGAACGTCTATCTGAACGGCGACGTCACCGGCGAGACCCGGCTCAATGCCGCCTTCGCTGGCCACTTCGGAGTGCCCGTGATGGTAGTTGCGGGTGACGCCGCGGTATGCGCGGAGGCGCAGCGGTTCTTGCCCGGTGTACAGACCGTCGCCGTCAAGGACGGGATCGATAAGTTCACCGCCAACTGCTTGCATCCGCAGGTCGCGCAAGCGCGCATCAGGGAGGCGACCGCCCAGGCAGTGCGGGAGCCAGGACGCTTCACCCCGTATCGGCTCAGCGCGCCGTACACGCTCGGCATTGAGTGGAACTCCACGACGATCGCGGCGACGTGCGCCCTCATCCCGGGAGTTCGGCTCAACGGATCCCGCGGTGTGGAGTTCACGACGCAGGACTACCCAGAACTCATGCGCGTGCTCGTGGCGATGCTGCTCCTCGGCCTGCAGGTCGGCCAGAAGGCCATCTACGGCTAAAGCTGCGGGACCATCTCGCGCCAGGCCGACCTGCTCGAGGAACGCGCGCCTGGCGAGCGCGCTGCACGTGATGCATTCCGGCAGGTCAGGCCGTGATCGCTGGCAGTGGTGCGGCCCGGCGTAATGTCGGGTGAAGTCCATCGTCGAGCGAGGAGGCCTGCACGTGAGTGTTGGCGGTCCTCCCGTTGTCGCACCCGCCGGGTTGCTGATTGGCCGCGGCCGTGAGGCGGAATACATCGGCTCTTTCGTCGACCGCGCCGCATCCGAGGGCGGCGCGCTGCTGCTCGAGGGAGAAGCCGGCGTTGGCAAGACCGCACTACTCGAAGTCGCGGCTGCTCGCGCGGCGGCTTCAGGCATCAGGCTGCTGCCCGCTGCGGGTGCGGAGTTCGAGGCCGACGTGATGTTCGCCGCGCTTCATCAGCTGTTGAATCCGCTGTTCGATTCACTCTCTGAGCTCGACCCCCCGCACCGTAACGCGTTGACGGTAGCCCTGGGCCTCGGTGAGGGTTCGGTGTCGAGCCAGCTGCTGATAGCCAACGCGGCGCTGACGCTGCTCCGTCGTGCGGCCGCCGCAGGTCCTGTCCTGGTAATCGTCGATGACGTGCCCTGGCTGGACCGTTCCAGCGCCGTCATCCTCGGGTTCGTGGCACGCCGCGTCGCTGGCAGCCGCGTGGGGCTGCTCGCCGCCTCGAGGCCAGACGAAGGGAGCTTCTTCGAGGGCGGTGGACTTGCGCGCTATGAGCCGCGGCCGCTGGACCAAGGAGCAGCGGCAGCGTTGCTTCAGGAGCGGTTCCCTGCGCTGGCTCCGCGGGTTCGGCAGCGCTTGCTGACCGCCGCGCAGGGCAATCCGCTCGCGCTCCTCGAGCTGCCGGTGGCTTTGGAGGATGCCGGCCGTACTCCGTCAGGCATCGTGCCGTCGGTGCTCCCGCTCAGCCGGCGCCTGCAGGGCGTATTCGCGGCACGGATCATGAACCTGCCGCCGGCGACCTTTGATGTTCTCCTGCTAGCGGTTCTGGGCGGAACCGCGGACCTGCGGCTCCTACGGGAGCCTGGGTCTGGGGCAGCGGACATCGACAATCTGGCGCCGGCCGAAAAAGCGCGGCTGGTGCGCATTGAGTCCGCGACTGGCAGGGTCGTGTTCCGCCATCCGCTCATCCGATCCGCCGTGGTCGAGATTGCGACCGCCGATAAGCGTCGGCAGGCTCATCGCGTGCTGGCTGGCCGGCTGGCGGACCAGCCGGAGCGTCGCGCGTGGCATCTGGCCGAGGCGGCCGTCGAGCCTGATGAAGAGCTTGCTGCGCTGCTGCAAGACGTGGCGCACGCGAACTTGCGTCGCGGCTGGGGAGTCGGAGCGATCAGCGCGCTCCTCCGCGCCGCCGAGCTGAGCCCGGCTGGCGCTGATCGCGCCAGCCGGCTCGGTGAGGCTGCTTACCTAGGCTCTATCGTGACCGGCGACTTGCGCGACGCGCCCCGCTTGCTCGAGGCCGCGCGCCAGGCGGATCCGCGGGCAGGCGGTTCGCTCGCTGCCGCGGTGGCTGGCGCCTACTACCTGTTGAACGCTGATGGCGACGTCGACACCGCGCACCGCCTGATCGTGGGCGCGATCGGGACCCTGCCCGATAGCCGGAACGCACGCAACAAGGTGCTGATCGAAGCGCTGTACACGCTGCTGCTCGCGTGCTTCTTCGGCGGCCGCGCCAACATGTGGCAGCCGCTCGATGAGGTGGTGAGCAGGCTGGCGCCCCGGCCGCCGGAACTGCTGGCCATCCTCGGTGAGAGCGTCTCCGATCCGGCTCGCCGCGCCCAGGCCGTGCTGGGTCGGCTGGATGCGGCGATCGATCGGGCTGAGCCAGGAGACGATACCCGCGCGCATCGTCCGGATCGGCATCGCCGGTGCGTACCTCGACAGGCTGGCGGCCTGCCGGGCCGCCCTGTGGCGAGTCGTGGCAGACGGCCGCGAGGGTGGAGCGATCACCTCGGCCATCGAAGCCCTGTTCCTGCTGGCAAACGACGCATACTTCAGCGGTCAGTGGCAGCAGGCGGACCAGGTGATCCAAGAAGGGCTGATGCTGTGCGAGGCCCATGGCTACCCGCTGCTCGCCTGGCCGGGAGTATTCCTGCAGGCGCTCCTGGCGGCGGCCCGCGGCGAAGATGAGGTCGCCTCGTCCCTGGCGGATCAGATGGCTGCGTGGGCGGCGCCCCGTGGAGTCCGCGTGGTCCACCTCTACGCTTCGCACGCCCGGACACTTGTAGCGCTCAGCCGGGCCGACTTCGAGACCGCCTTCCAGCACGCCTCGGCAATCAGCCCCGCTGGTGTCCTCGCCCCTTATGTGCCGCACGCGCTCTGGCTCATCCTGGACTTGGTGGAGGCAGCCTCGCGTTCTGGCCGTCAGGCTGAGGCAGACGCGCACGTCCGCGCCGTAGCCGAGGCAGGCATTGCGGCCGTCTCGCCACGTCTGGCCATGGTCGCCGCAGGTGCCGCTGCCATGGCTGCCTCCGACGAGGAATGCCGCGCCCTGTTTGACACGGCGCTTGCCACCCCCGGCGCCGATCGCTGGCCGTTCGACCACGCCAGAATCCAGCTCTCGTACGGAGAGAGGCTGCGACGCGTCAAGTCGGCCGCCGAAGCGCGCGCACATCTGGGCGCCGCACGCCAAACCTTCACCCGGCTCGGCGCCGACCCTTGGTCCACGCGTGCCAGCAGCGAGCTGCGGGCCACCGGCCTGACCGTTGGCCAAACACCGGCACAAGGGCCCGCATCACTGACCCCGCAGCAACGGCAGATCGCAGAACTCGCGGCGTCCGGGCTGACCAACTAGCAGATCGGCGAGCGCCTCTACCTCTCCCCCAGAACAGTGGCCACCCATCTGCATCAATTGTTCCCCAAACTGGGCGTAACCACTCGTGCCGCGCTTCGCGACGCTCTTGGCGGTCAGCTCCAAAGAGCAGTAGCGATCTACGTCATTTGATCGAAGCGATGCGGCCAGCGCCTCCATAGCGTGGCTGGCCAGCAGTTCCACATCGGATCGAAGGAGATCATCATGAACACCAAGGACGTCGTGCTGGTGCACGGCGGGTTCGTCGACGGATCGGGCTGGCAGGGCGTGCACGACCTGCTGACGAAGGACGGTTACCGGGTAGCAGTCGTGCAGAACCCGACCCTGTCGCTGGAGGACGACGCCGCCGTGACGCGACGCGTCCTCGACGATCTGGATGGTCCAGCCGTCCTGGTAGGCCACTCGTTCGGCGATGCGGTGATCACCGAAGCGGGACAGCACGAGAAGGTCGCAGCCGTCGTGTACATCACGGCATTCGCGCCAGACAAGGGCGAATCGGTCAACACACTGATCGCTGGCTTCCCGGCCGACGGGCCGCAGCCGCCGATCCTCGCGCCCAAGGACGGGTTGTTGTTCCTGGATCGTGAAAAGTTTCACGACGCCTTCGCCGGCGATCTGTCCACCGAGCAGGCACAGTTCATGGCCGACTCACAGGTCCCGTGGGGCGTGAACGCACTCGGCGGGGCGATTACAGAGCCAGCCTGGCGGCTGAAGCCGAGCTGGTACCTGGTCGTCACCGACGACCGGATGATTCCGCCGACCGCGCAGCGCGCCATGTCCGAGCGCACAGGTTCAACCGTCACCGAGGTCCCCGGCAGCCACGCCATCTACGTGTCCCAGCCCGCCGCTGTGGCCTCGGTCATCAAGGCGGCCGCCGAAGCCGACTAGCCGGTGCGGCCTGGCGCGCAGCCAGGCCCGACAAGCACAGCGCTGCCGGGGCAGTTAAGGCTGCCCCGGCAGCGCCAGGTCCGGACCGGGCTAGGGAACCACCACCAGTGGTACTGGCGAGTGTCGCGCCAAGCCAACGGCGACCGCGCCCACAATGCGGTGCGCCGCCTGGGAGGAGCTCCCGACCACGATGACCACGGTGGCATCGGGATGGGCGGCGCCGGTGTCTTTTGCAGCCGCTAGCAGTTCCTCCACGACTGGCCCCTGGCGCCGCTCGAAGCCCCAGCGCTCCTCGTGGCCACGCAACTGCTCGCCGACAAGGGTGCGAAGCTCGCGCTCGACGTCGTTGAAGCCGATCTCGATTTCGCTCACGGCGCTGGCCGACAGCGCGGCGATGCTCGGCACGTGAGCTACGTAGACGACTTCGATGCTGCCTGCCCGGCCCCGCAGCAGGTTGACCGCGCCGTCGAGTGCCCTGCGGGCCGGCGGGGATCCGTCATAGCCGACCACCAGGCGCACGTCCGCTGCAGGCGGCATACCAGTGCTCATCGAGGGAGAATATCCTCCCTGGTGGCGCTCGGATCTACCCGGCTTACCACTGGCGAGCAACTGCACAAAGCCGCGGGGATCGCCTCGAACCCTTCTTGCAGCGTGGCGGCTTGCGCGGACGCCGGGTGCGCATACCCAGGCCGTGCTCGCGCTGGCAGGGGCGGTGGCGCGGTCGGCGCGGCAGCGACGCGCGCTGCGGTCTCTCTGAGTTGGTCCAGCCGGTGCCTGGAGGGCAGCAGGCCGACCGCGAGGATCACCCCGAGTCCGAGAAGCCCCGCCGAGACCGCGAAGGCCACGGTGTAGCCGTGGGTGGCAGCGATCGCTGGCGCCAGCGGGCTGGCGTGGTGGGCGACCAGGTAGCTGGCGGTCGCGGTCAGCGCGATGGTGCTGAGTGCGGACGTCCCGATAGAGCCCCCGACCTGCTGCATCGTATTGACCAATGCGGATGCCACGCCGGAGTCAGCACGGCGAACTCCCGTTGTGGCGGTGTTGATAGCCGGGGCGAAGATCAGACCGAAGCCCAGACCCAAGATCAGCAGCGCCGGCAGCACGCCGCTGACGTAGCTGGTGGTAACGCTGACCTGGGTCAGGAGAACCATTCCGCCAGCGCCCAGCAACATGCCGGACGCGATGAGTGCCCGCGGCCCTACCCTGGGCAGGAGCACGACACTCGACAGGTTCGAGGTGATCAGGATGCACCCGATCATCGGCAGGAACAGCAATCCGGTGGTCAGCGGGCTCTCGCGCTTAACGAGCTGCAGGTAATAGGTCAGGAACAGGAACGTTCCGAAAATCGCAATCCCGGAGATGAAGACGGCGACATAGGAGCCGCCCCTGGTCCGGTCCACGATCACCCGCAACGGCAGCAGCGGGTGACTGGACCGCTGCTCGGCGAGAACAAACCCGACGAGGAGCACCGGGCCGAGGATCAGCGAACCGAGGGTCAGGGGGTCTGTCCAGCCGGCGGTCTCGGCACGCGAGAACCCGAACACGATGAGGAACAGCCCGGCGCAGGCCAGCACAGTGCCCGGCCAGTCCATCCGCGGCCGGACAGCCGGGACGTCTGAGCGGATATAGATCAGGGCGCCTGCCACCGCAATCGCGGCAAAAATGAGGTTCACGTACAGGCAATATCGCCACGACAAGTACTGGGTCAGCAACCCGCCCAGGATTAGCCCTATCCCACCGCCGCCCGCTGCGACGGAGCCAAATACGCCGAAGGCCCTCCCCCGCTCCTCTGGATCCCGGAACGTGCTGACGAGGGTGCCGAGGGCCGACGGCGCGAGCAGCGCGCCGAACACGCCCTGCAGCGCCCGGGCTGTTACCAGGATGACGAACGACCCGGCCGCCCCGCCGATGGCCGAGGCTACGGCGAATCCGATCAGCCCAGTGATGAAAATCCACTTGCGGTTGAACATGTCGCCAAGGCGGCCGCCTACCAGCAGCAGGCTGCCGAAGGCGAGCGCGTAGGCAGTTACCACCCACTGCCGGTCGCTGTTGGGGAAACCCAGGGCGCGCTGGGCAGAAGGTAGCGCAATGTTCACAATCGTTGCATCCAGGACGACCATCAGCTGTGCGATCGCGACGATGACCAGCACCAGCCACCGCCGGTCGGGAGGAGCTATCTGGGGCTGGGGCGTGGCAGAAGACATTCAGGCCTCATACCCCGCCGCGCCCGGGCGTCGCTAGGTTTCGGGTGGGGAAATCCGTGTCGGCGCGGAGGCTTCGAAGGCGGCGGAGAACAGGTAGCTGGTCGCCAGGCTGCGGTACGGCCGCCACTTCTCAGCGATGTCGAGCACTTCCTGCTCGGTCGGGACGTGGTCGAGCCCATACGCTGCCCTGGTCGCCTTGCGGAGCGCCAGATCCCCCGGAAGGACGACGTCCTCCCGGCCAAGCGCGATGAGCATCGCCCCTTGCACAGTCCACGGGCCGATGCCCGGAATGGCGGTGAGCTGCGCCATCAGCTCGTCGTCCGGCAGGTCGCTGAGGACACTCGCGTCGAGGCGTCCATCTGTTAGCCGCTCAGCGACGTCGCGGAGCGTGCCGATCTTCCGCCACGACAGCCCGGCCGCGCGGAGCGTCTCGGGCGGCAGCGCTAGCAGCTCGGCGGGGGCAGGCAGACGGCCGCCGAACAGATCCTCAATCCGGCCCAGTGTCCGGCGCGTCGCCGGGACTGACAGCTGCTGACCAGTGACCTGGAACAGCAAGGCTCCGTACAGGTCCATCGGCGGCAGTTGATCCATCCAGGCCCGCGGGTCGAAGGTCGGCCGTTCGTCGATCAGTCGCGCCATCACCGGGTCGGCCTTACGCAGCTTCGAGCGGGCTTCCCGCAGCCAGGCGTCGCGGTTCGAGTCGCCCGCGCGTGCGTGGGCGTCGCGCGCCCGGCTGCCCGGCTTGCGCCGGCCTTGATGCTGGTCTTTGTCTGCGCTGGGCATAGTGGCTCTGGGCAAGGCTACTGCCCCTTTCTCGGTCGGAATACGCGCTGCTGGGTTCGCATCGCGATAAGCCGACCGGCTCGCGCGGGGGCCAGCGAGCACCGGCCCCCGCGTGCGCTGGTTACGGGTGGACCGGCCCGCTGGGCCCCCGGTCGAGGCGCAGCGACTGCATGATCTGGAACGTGGTAGTCCTGGTGAACTCTTCGATGTCCGCAGCCGCCAGCACGCCGGTGTACTTCGCGATGACAGGCGCCGCCGCGCGTTCGGTGACGGTGTCGAGGTGGGCCTTAACGCCGGCCCAGAAGTTCTCCCCGTAATGCATATAGAAGGGAACGGGGTTCACCGCGGCCAGTGCCTCTCGGGCGCTCGCCTCGATGTCGGCGATGTACTGCTGATGCAGCGCGACGTCATCGCGGGTAGCAAGCCTGCCGAGGTGCCCGCTGATGAGGTGCGTCCACGGGTAATCGAGCGCAATCGCCGGCGCGCCCATGTACCCGATGACGTCCTCGCTGAGGTTGACGTTGTAGATGGGCACCCAGCCGGCGTTGACGACGTCGATGAACATCAGCGTGTCGTGGCCGGGGAAGTGGATGTAGATGTTGTCCGGCGAGTGGTTGGGGCCGTGCCAGGCCAGCTCGACGCGCTCGCCGCCGACCTCGAGGGTGTAGGTGTCGGCGAACGTCACGTCCGGCACCGGCCTGCCCGGATCGCCGTCGCGCAGCAGCAGCCGACGGGTCTCCTCGTGCCCGATGCGGACAACATTGCCGTCGAAAATCGACGCCGCGCCCCCGTGGTCGTGGTGGTGGTGCGAGTAGACGAAGTGCGTCACCCTGTTGCTGACGCCGTCCTCGGCAGCGATCTCGTCGATGGCTCGCTGCAGGTTGTGCCCGATGGACGGCGGCGCATCGAACAGCACGACGCCTTCGGCGGTAGTCAGGAACGCCGCCTGGTACACGCCGTCGGTGACCCAGTACAGGTTCCGCTCGACGCGGCCGACGTAGTACCCCTGCTCGTTCGGGGCCACGCCCAGGGCGGACTTGGGAATCGGCGCGTATTCGGGCAGATCAGCGAGGCTGGCCCCGGAGGCTGGTGATGTCACGGTATCTCCCTGGAATCTGGGCACGCCCGTCGTGGTCGTGCACGGTGCTACGAGATCGAGGCTCGTCGCCGGTCAGGTGAATGGTCGTCGCCGGATCAAGGTGATTGGCGCTTCCTGAAGCACCGCGGCCACTGGCCACACTCACGTCAGGCGCCGTACGCGGGCAGGATTGCCCCGCTCACTGGCGCTGCGGCGTCGCTGACCAAGAACGCAATCACGTCGGCGATTGCTTCGGGCGCGACCGCATGTGCCAGCAAGTCCGGCGGGAAACCCTTGTTTGCGGGTGTGTTGAGTAGCTGCGGAGCGACAGCGTTCACCCGAATCCCCTGCGGGCGCAGCTCGAGGTCGAGAATCCGCGTCAAGTGCACGAGGGCCGCCTTGCTGAGGCCGTATGCAGCCATCCCGGCCGTGGGCTCTATCCCCGGCCGCGCGGAGACGTGCACGATCGCGCCAGAACCTTGTCGCTGCATGTGCGGCGCGACGGCCTGGCTGAGCCACAGGGCAGGGCCCAGGTTGACGTCGACCATGAGATGCAGCTCTTCGGGTGTAGTACTGACGGCATCTCCGGGGTGGAACGTCCCGATGGTGTTCACGAGTATGTCGGGCGGGCCGACGTCGGCAGCGATCCTGTCGACGGCGCTCCTCGCGGCGCTCGGGTCAGTGGCGTCGACAGCCTCCCGGACGATGCCGTCGGGGAGTTCGCGCAGCGCCTGCTCGTTCCGGTCAACCGCGACCACGGTCAGACCACGGGAAGCGAGGTTGATCGCGGTTGCTCGGCCGAGCGCACCGGCGCCCCCGGTCACGATCGCTACCTTGGCGCTCATCGGATAGTCGGTCATGGTCGGACCCCTTTTCTGGAATCGTGAACTCCCGCGGGCGAACGCCGGTTAGGAGGTCGCCGCCTTATTGCTCCTTCAGCAGGCGGTCGGTGAGGACGATCTCGATGATCTCTGCCACCGTCTCCGGCCGAGCCCAGTCGCGTTGCAGCTCGCATGCCAGCGAAACCCAGCCGATCGGCTGGGCGCCAGCCTGCATGATGCGGTCAAGTCCGGCCCGGTGCGCCTCAGGTGAGGTGCCGCCGACAGCATCGACCACTGGGTAGACCTCATACCCTTCGCGGAGCGCATCGAGCGCGGTGAAAGCCAGACAGATCTCGGTCCACAGGGCGCAGAAGATGAGCTTGCGGCGACCAGTCGCGTGGACAGCCTCGACAAAGTCGAGGTCTTCCCAGGAGTTGACTGTCGTCCGGTCGATCGGCTTGTCGTCGGTCAGCAGGTCGCCGAGCTCAGGAAGAGTTGGCTTGCCCCGCCCGGAGGCGACGTTGACCGTCGAGTGCACAACAGGGATTCCGAACGTCTTCACGGTGCGGACGACGGAGACAGCGTTCTTCAGCAGCAGGTCGCGGTCCATCGAGTGAACAGCGGAGATCTGCGCGGGCTGGTAGTCGATGAGCACAAGCGCCGCGTTCTGCGGCGTCAGGAGGTGGTCAGAGAGCTGGTCGCGGACGGGCGCGCTGGTCATGGAGCCTCATTTCGATGTGGGAGCTGGCGAACCTCCAGCAGGTCAAGGCCAAGCGATTCGATCTCGGCCAGGACCCCGTGCAGCGCTGACTGGTCCAGCACGCCCGTCAGCACGGTGATCGAGCCCTGCCGCTCGGGCACCATCGCCGGGAACGCGGATAGCAACATGGCACCCAGGTGCCCGTCGATCCGGATGGCGTACAGCGCTGGGTCCATGACCTCATGCTCGATCGCGGACGGGTGAGTCGGCATCGCCAGGATCTGGTGATCGCCCGCTCGGCCTATGTCACGTATTGTCCGGAAGGCACATTGTGGCAACCTGGCGTTCACTGGCCGGTGCCAGAACAACTACGCTGACATCGTGCTGAGCGCCGGCGAGCAGCGGGAAGAGGCAAGACCTCCCCAACTAGCGCCGCCAGCGCTGCCCCTCGTGGACAGGCGCGACCTGCTCGCTGGCCTTGATCGCGCCGCGGCTCGCAAGGTGACGGTCATCTCGGCTCCCGCCGGCAGCGGGAAGACCTGCCTATTGCGCGCGTGGACAGCAGGCCGAGGTCAGCCGTACCGGATTGCCGACCTGCAGGTTTCGCGCGATCAGCAGGACGCTCAGCAGTTCTGGCTCGCCGTCCTCGGCGCGGTTCGCAAGGCTCACGGAGCGCAGAGCCCGGAGCCACCTGCCGCGACTCCGGGCTTCGACGGCCAGGCAATGGTCGACCGCGTACTCGGCGAGCTGGCCGAGCTTCACGACGCCACGTTCCTTGTTATCGACGATCTCCACGAGCTGACCTCGCAAGCGGCACTCGCCCAGCTAGCACGACTGCTGGGGAACCTGCCCGCGAACACGCACGCGATCGTGGCCACCCGTCGCGATCTCCCGCTCCAGCTGCACAAGCTTCGCCTGGCCGGCGAGCTGGCGGAGATACGATCGGCCGATCTGCGCTTCACCGAGCGCGAGACGCGCGAGCTACTGAACGCGTCCGGAGTCGCGCTGTCGGACGGCGGGCTAGCCCTCTTGCACCAGCGCACCGAAGGCTGGGCAGCAGGTCTGCGACTCGCGGCTATCTCGCTCGCCGGGCGCGCCGATCCGGAAACGTTCGTCAGCGAGTTTTCCGGCAGCAACCGGACAGTCTCTGAGTACCTGATCGCCGAGATGCTGGAACGCGAGCCGCCGGAGGTGCAGCAGCTTCTGGTGTGCACGTCTTTGCTCGATCGCGTCAATGGCGAGCTTGGCGACCTGCTCACGGGCCGCCCTGGATCCGAGCGGATCTTGCTTGAACTCGAGGACGCGAACGCGTTCGTTGTGTCGCTCGATCCTGATCGCACGTGGTTCCGATACCACCATCTGTTCGCGGATCTCCTCCGGCTGGAGCTGCGCCGGACCCGGCCCGGGCAGGTTCCCGCCCTGCACCGGCTCGCTGCCGACTGGTTCGCACAGCATGGCGACGTGATCGACGCCATCAGGCATACGCAGGCGGCGGGTGACTGGTCAGCTGCGGCACGACTGCTCGCCGACCATTCCTTCAGCCTGACGCTAGACGGGCAGGCTCAGACCATCCAGACGCTGCTGAGCGCCTTCCCGCCAGGCGCCGTCACCGAGGATTCGGATCTGTCTCTCGCGCGCGCAACCGCCGACCTTGCCCAGGGGCGCCTGGACGAGGCGGCCGCCCACTTGACCGTGGCCGAAACCTCGATGACGTCGATCCCAGCAGACCGCAAGCACCGCCTCGAAGTGGCAGTCGCGGCGCTGAAACTGTCGCTCGCGCGTCAGCGTGGTCACCTCGGCGAAGTCATCGACCAGGTCGCATTCCTTGCCGCCCCCATCAGCGGCCAATCCGACAAGGACATCGCGCTCGATAGCGACCTGCGCGCCGTAGCCCTGATGAATCTTGGAATCGCCGAAGCGTGGGCCCTGGCGAATACCGACAGCGAGCGGCATCTCCAGGAAGGTGCCGATCTTGCGCGCGCGATAGGACGCCCCTACCTCGAAGTAGCCTGCCTGGCTCAGCTCGCCTTCGCATCGAAGATCGAGACGTTCGCGACAGCCCGGCGGAGGTGTCAGGAAGCCATCGCGCTCGCCGAGCACTATGGCTGGGGCGCGGAGCCGATCATCGCGCCAGCCCTGGTAAACCTCGCCGGCGTTCTGGTCTGGACTGGCGAATTTGACGAGTGCGAACGCTACCTGCAGCGCGCCTCCCGTGCGCTAGAGACGGACACCGCGCCCGGCATCAGGCTGCTGCTGCACATCGGGACCGGCATGCTGTGGTCATGCCGTCCCAGGCTGCCGGAGGCACTCGCCGAATTTACCGAGGCCGAGCAGCTTCAGGCGAGGTTGGACGGCCCGCATGCACTTGAGAATCACGCCATCGGGTGGAAGATAGCGACCCAGGCTCGCCTCGGGCTGCGCGACGAAGCCAGGTCGTCGCTCGGAGCGCTCGATAGGGCGCGGGCGAACGCAGGCGAGATCCGTAATGCCCAGGCGGTCGTCTACTTGATGGACGGCGCGCCGGGCCAGGCACTCGATCATCTGAAACCCGTTCTTGACGGCACTGCGCCGGTCATCGGATATGTGACGGTCGTTGAGTCGTGGCTGCTGGCCGCGCTCGCGCACCGCGACGCCGGCGACCAGCGTGCTGCCTATAGCGGCGTCGAGAGCGCACTCGCCCTGTCGGAGAACGACAGGATCGTCCTGCCGTTCGCGATGACAGGCTCGCTTGAACTGCTCGAGGGCATGCCACGGCATCAGACTGCTCACGCGTCGCTGCTTACGGACATCCTCGACGCACTGCGCGGGTCCTCCGTAAGGCCGCGTAGTGAGCCGTCACGGTCAGAAATCGAGCAGCTCAGCCCCAGCGAGCTGCGGGTGCTGCGGTACCTGCCGACGAACCTATCCAGGCTGGAGATCGCCAACGAGCTGTCGGTCTCGGTCAACACCGTCAATACGCACGTCCGCAACATCTACGCCAAGCTCGGCGCCCAGGACCGGTCGTCGGCAGTGCAGCGCGCACGCGAGCTGCGCCTGCTCTCGGCCGGGCTTACCCGCTCGTGAAGCATTGAACAGGGAACGGGGACCGTCGAGCTGGCTGCGCGATGCGGCCTCGCGCCGACTGGCCTGGTCTCGGCTACGCCGCTTGCTGTGGCAGCCGCCACGGGCACATGGCCAGCAACCGCGCGAGCGCGTAGTCGGCCCGCTCGAGCTCTTCTACGACCTCGCCGTCGTCGTGCTCGTCGCGCAGGACGCGCGCCACCTGGCCCTGCACCTGACGTGGCGCGGCCTCGCCGATTTTGCAGTGATCTTCACGCTGGTCTGGATCGCCTGGGTCAACGGCAGCCTCCACCACGAGCTGCACGGGCGTGAGGACGCCCGCGCTCGCAGCACGTTCCTGTTGCAGATCCTCGTGCTCGCCGCGATGGGCGCCTTCATCCCCGAGGCGGATGGCCGCCGCGGCGGCGCGTTCGCCATTGCCGCGGGAGTGCTGTTCACGATCCTCACCATGTTGTGGCTACTAGCCTCGCGCGGCGACCGTCCCGAGTACCGCCGCTCCAGCCGGCTCTACGTCTCCGGGACCGCTGCGAGCGCGATCTTGCTGGTCGGTACTGCGTTCTTGCCGGCTAGCGCGCGGGTGCTGGCCTGGGGCGTACTCGACGCCGCTTACCTGGCCGGATTCGCCATCGTGCTGCTAACCGCCAGCCAGTCGGTGACGGCCGCGCTGACCATCACCGACGCGCTCATTGAGCGCTTCGGCTTGCTGATCATCATCGTGCTCGGCGAAATCCTGACGGGCGTGGTCGCGGGATTGGCAAGCCAGCCCATCAACCCGCTGACGCTCAGCGTCGGCCTGGTGGCCGTCGTCGTCGGATTCGGCGCCTGGTGGACCTACTTTGACTTCGCCGGACACCGCCCGCCTCGGGAAACCACAAAGGCCGGCCTGCAGTGGATGCTCAGTCACCTGCCGCTCACCGCTGCCGTCGCCGCGATGGGCGCCGCGATGGTCAGCCTCATCGACCATGCTCACGACGGCCGCGCGCCGGCGGCCGCGGCGTGGGTACTGTGCGCGGGCGCCGCCGTCGTGCTGTGTGCCACGATGCTGGTATCGGCTAGCTTGCAGGTCTGGGACAGCGAGCGCGGTTTTTACATGCCCCTGGCCCGAACGTGCAGCGGGGCAGCCGTGGCGTGTCTCGCGCTCGGTGCGCTGCGGCCGCCGCCACTCGTGCTCGGCCTGGTGCTCGTTCTCGTGCTCAGCGTTCCCTGGGGATTCGCGGTGGCACGTCGACTTGTCCGCGAGGACGACGCGCCCATCGGCTAGCCGTGCCCGCGAATCACCTGAACCTGGTGACGGCCGATCGCCTGAGTGTCCCGTAGCGTCATGCAGATGAGCAGCACTGGCACGCAGCGCTACCGCCTGGGCACTCTGGCCGTATCGCGCGTCGGCTTCGGGGCCATGCAACTGCCAGGTCCGGGCGTGTTCGGACCGCCGCGTGACCGCGATGAGGCCATCGCCGTGCTGCGCCGCGCGACCGAGCTTGGCGCCGATCACATCGATACGGCGCAGTACTACGGGCCAGCCGTCGCGAACGAGCTCATCCACGCCGCGCTCCACCCGTACCCGCCGGATCTGGCCATCGTGAGCAAGGTCGGCGCCCGACGGAACGCGGCTGGCGGAATCCTGCGATACGACGCTCCAGCCGAGCTCAGGGCCGGCATCGAAGACAACCTGCGCACCCTGGTGGTCGATCACCTAGCCGCCGTCAACTTGCGCTTGATCGACAACGCGGAGCCCGACCAGCGGTTTGACGACCAGCTGGGCGCCATGATGCAAGCGCGGGACGATGGCCTGATCGCCGGCATCGGCCTCAGCAACGTCACCCGCGAGCACTTGCTGCACGCGCTCACCCGAACCGACATCGCGTGCGTCCAGAATCCGCTGAATCTGGGCGACCTGACGTCAATGCCCGTACTCGAGGAGTGCCACAAGCGCGGAATCGCCTTCGTGCCGTTCTTTCCGCTTGGCTCGGCCTTCGCCCGAGACAATCGGGTCCTCGGTAACCCCGGTGTCATCGCGACCGCTGCCCGGCTCGGTTACTCGCGCGCCCAGATTGCCCTCGCGTGGCTGCTCCGCCTGCGGCCCAATGTGCTCCTGATTCCCGGCACGTCCTCGCTGCGTCACCTGGAGGAGAACATGGCCGTTGCGAACATCGAGCTGGACGCCGAAGCACGTGAACTTCTGGCCGCCGACGCGTAACCACGCACCATTCGGTCACTCGTCCGGGGCGTGACCTGCGCCCAGGCTTGCCGACTCGCCCCCGGCGGCGAGCTGATCTGGTGGTGACGCGCCACACAGGCGTGCGGGGTGCTCCGGTGGCGTGCGCGGGCCGATAGCGGCCAGGACGGCCACGGCCAGCACGATCCCGACGATCGAGGTGGCGACGTCCAGAATCGTGAACGGTGTCGTGAACCCCGATGCCGACGCCAGGGGCGGAGACCCGACGCCAACCACAACCGCAGCCAGGCTCGCCCATCGGCGGCCCGCCCGGTAACCTCGGGCAGCCGTGACGCTGACGGCGGCAGCAGCGATCCCCGCCAGGATTAGCCCTGCGGCCGTGGCCTGGTGCCTGAATGTCACCAGCACCAGGCTGCAGCGGGTGAGATCGAGGACGGCGGCGGTGATAAGCAAGGCCCAGATCAGACGCCGGCCGACACCAGCGCGCGCGGCCGAGGAGGCTGGCCGACGAGGTGCGCGGGGCGGCGGGGCGGCGCGGGGCGGCGGGCGCGTCAGCACGCTATCTCGTCGCTCTCGGCGAGCTGCTGACGCAAAGCCTGCAGGGCATAGTGGAGGCGGGATCTCGCCGTCCCGGGCGGAATGCCGAGCTTGCGGGCGACCCCCACCAAACTCGCGTCGTTGTAGAAGGTCTCAACCAGTACGGCCTGGTGCGCGGGCGACAAACGCTGAAGCGCGCCCGACACGAGTTCCCGGTCTAGCACCTGGTTGAGCCCTGCGTCGGTCTGGCCGTCCTCATCGGGCTGGACCGCGCTCACGGCTGGCCGAGCCCGCGCGGCCCGGTCGGCATCGATGAGCAGATTGCGCGCAACCCGGAACAGCCACGGCCGGATAGGCCGGTCGTCAGCGGCCAGCCTCGGCAGGTGACGCCAAGCCCTGATGAACGTTTCCTGCACAATGTCATCCGCGTTGGCGTGGTCCGGGCAGAACCGCTCCACGTAGCCGTGCAGCGCGTCCGCGTGGTGGCAGTAGAGCCGCCGAATCGCGGCGTCGGGATCGGCGGAGAGCTGACAATCACGGTCAG
The DNA here is from genome assembly GCA_963730085.1 of uncultured Actinomycetota bacterium. Classification (GTDB taxonomy): domain Bacteria; phylum Actinomycetota; class Actinomycetes; order Streptosporangiales; family Streptosporangiaceae; genus JAJYUU01. Next base: position 256,923 of record CAVSQI010000006.1, read on the forward strand.
TTGTGATGGCAGACATGTCTACTATCACGATTAGTAGCTGCGGTTCGTTCAGGTCACGGACGATGAGAAATCCGGGACCGATAGTTGAACCGGGTTCTTGCTCTATACGTGTTAGTAGACAGCGGCGGAAGCCGTCGGCTGCCTATGTCCTGGAGTGCGGAATGCGACGATTCGGCGAGCTGGAAGCGGTGATCATGGACCGGCTATGGGAACGGGGCCGCCCGACCCTGGTCCGCGAGATCCTGGATGATCTGCGCGGTGACCGCACCATTGCCTACACCACCGTCATGACGGTCATGGAGAACCTGCACCGTAAAGGATGGCTGCGGCGCGAGCTGGATGGCCGGGCCTGGCGCTACGAGCCGACGGGATCCCGGTCCGGATACACGGCAGCGCTGATGAAGGATGCGCTGGAGAGCAGCGGTGACCGGCGCCGGGCCCTCGCGCACTTCGCTCTCCAGATGAGCCCCAACGACGCCGCAGCCTTGCGCGACGCGCTTGACCAGGCCCTGCGCGAACCCGACGCAGGTGAGGCACCGTGACGGTCGCCGCCGTCCTGGCCGCCTACGCCGTTTGTGTCGGGACACTCGGCAGCAGCCTGCTCAGGCGGGCCAGGTGGACCGCGCGGGCCCCGTTTCTGGCGATAGCTACATATCTGTCCGCAGGATGGTCCGTCGTCGCCGCGGTCGGTCTGGCGGGCGTGACGCTCGCTGTGCACGGCACCGCCCTGAGCGTCGGCCTTAGCCACCTGATCGGAGCTTGCGTCTTGCGGCTGCGTGAGACGTACGGGACGCCGGGTGGCGCCGCCGTTGCCGCGCTGGGCCTCACCTTGGCTGGCACAGTCGTGGCCCGCATCGCGCTAACGGCCGCAACTCAGTACCGCGCTACCTGGCGGCATGCGCTGCAGCACGCGCAGACCGCGCGCCTCGTCGGCCGGCCAGACCCGGTCCTGGGCGCTGTGCTGGTGGAGCACTCCGATCCCGTCGCCTACTGTGTCGCGGGCCGGCACCCGACGGTGATCTTGAGCACCGGCGCCGTGGACGCACTCGATGCAGCTCAGCTTCAGGCCGTCTTGGCCCACGAACGAGCCCACCTGGCCGACCGTCATCACCGGTTGCTGGCCCTGGCGCGTGTCGGGCGACTGGTTCTGCCGTTCCTGCCGTTGATGCGTGACGTGGACACGCAGGTAGCGCGGCTCGTGGAAATGCACGCCGACGACGCCGCGGCGCGAACCAGTGATCCTCGTTCCCTTGCTACGGCGCTCGTCGTCCTCGCGACAAACGCCAGCCCCGGTCCGGTTCTCGCTGCCGCTGCCACCGATGCCGTCCAGCGGATTCAGCGCCTGCTGCGACCTGCCGAACCGCTGGGCACGGCCCGTCGGCGGGTGCTCCGGGCCACGGCGGCGTCGCTCGTGCTGACGCCGATCGTGCTGGCCATTGCCCCCGCCCTGCTCGCCCTCGCGCTCGGCCAGGTCGCCTAGTCACGGCCCTGGTTGAACGCTCCAGCGTGCTGAGTCCGTGTAGCCAGGTATCGGGGCGATGGACCGGAGGAGACGAGGAGACATGACAAACCACGCACGCGGGCAGTTCCGCTGCTGGCGATCACGCAAGCTCGGCAAGCACGCTGGCGCCCAGGAGGCCCCAGCACCTCCGGTTCACGGCCAGGCCCGGAGCGATGGACCCGGGGATACCGCATCCGGGGACCCCGTTGCTGCAGCCATGCAACTAGCTGTCGGGCTCCTCACCGCGAGCCTAGATTCGCCGGAGCTGGAAGCGTGGGCGCTGCCTGCGCTGGTGCCACCAGACGCCGACGGCCTCGGTAATCTCATGGCCGGCTTGCACCTTATATCCATGCTTGTGATTCGCCAGCTGCATCAAGCGACCGGAGAGCCGCCAGAAGTGATCCTCCAGCGCCTCGCGATCATGGCCGAACGGCGGCGCGGCCTGCCTTCGACCGGCTGAGGCGCGGGTCGCGGCGCATCCGACGTCAGCTCGCCTCGGGTGGAGCTGCATCGCGCTACTCCTGAACGCCCATGGCCTACTAACCGTGTTAGTAGACAACCAAGGGCAACGAGAGGGAGCGGCCATGACCACGACACCCGATATCCGGCTCAAGCCGGGCGAGTCACCGCGTCTCACGACCGGAAGCTGGCGGCTCGCGCCAGCGAATTCGTTCGTGTCGTTCACCGCCCGGCTGCCGTGGCGCCGAGTACGCGGCCAGCTACCCCTGACGGGCCAGGTACTCATCGCCGATCCGGTGGAGTGCTCGAGGGCACGGCTCACTGCCAGAACGAGCGCCGTCCGTACCGGCTCAACCGTCCTGGACCGGGCGCTCGCTGGGCCTGCGTTCCTCGACGCGCGCGCTTACCCGGACATCAGCTTTGACTCTGACCTGCTGACCTGGGTGCCGTCGGGCTGGCGGGCTATCGGTCGCCTTCGGGTCAAGGACAGGGAGCACGAGCTGGCCTGCGAGTTCGGGGTGCAGTTCGGCCATCCAGGGCTGGGCGACGTGCCGCGGCCACTTGTCACGTGCCGCTGGGTGATCGATTCAGCGTGGGTCGCCAGCCAGCGGATCCCGGCCCTCGATCGCCGCATCGAGATGACGTGCTCATTCCGCCTCGACCCGGACATGTGAAGCGCTGTCTAGTGCAGCGTGACGCACGCCACACGCGGCGACGGCTCGCTTCCTGAACCCGGACCCATCTCCTATGCGTGTTAGTAGATGAGGGCAGCGCTACCGCTGCCGATCTGCACAAGGAGGACACACCCCATGGTTAATGGACTTGGCCCAGCGCCTCAGGCGCAGGGCGGCGACATCGTCGCGCGCGCTGTAGCCGCGCTGGGCCTCGCCGCGCTAGCGGTCATTCACGTGGTCGATCTGCCCGCCACGCTCGGCCCGACGCCGCTAGTGGGCGCCGGATACTTCGGCATCATCGCCGCTGCCGTCGTGACGGCGGGCGTGATGATCACCCGGACGCACTGGCTGGCCTGGGCAGCGGCCTGTGGTGTGGCCATCATGGCGATGGGCGGATACATCCTGACGCGGGCCGTCCCTGGCGGCTTCCTCGGTGACCACGCCGACGTCGGCAACTGGCGCTGCCCGCTTGGCCTAGCCGCCCTCAGCGTCGAGGCCATACTCATCCTGCTTGTCGTGCTCGCCGCCTGGCAGTCGCGGGGGCGCGCTCGGCGCGTAGCGCCGCAGCTGACGCCCCGCTCGGTGCAGCCGCGCATCCCCGAATTCAGCCAGCGCCGTTCCGGCTGAGCCACCAGCTACCAGCCCTTGTGATGCGGGTGGCCGTCCGTGGCCGCCAGAAGGAGCACGTCATGCCTATGCCCCGCCCCGGCCCGCAGGGCCAGGCCAGCATCGCCTCGTGGCGGCGGTGGCTATTCCCGCTGGCGCTCAGTGGCAGTCTGGTGACGCTGCTGTTTATCTCGGGTAATGCCCAGCGAGGCATTCCGCTGACCTACACACAGTTCGTCAGTGACGTCGGCGCCGGAACCGTCCGGGCCGTCACCATTGGCCCGGCAGGCCAGGTCGCCGGAAGCCTCGCCGGCGGACGGCCGTTCACCACTACCATCCCGGTCGCCCTCGGTGGCAATAGTCTCACCAGCGATCTAGCGGCCCACCACGTCCAGGTCAGCGCCACCACCGGCGGCTCGTCGCCGCTGATCTCGGTGCTCATCGGACTGCTGCCGTTGCTGCTCATCGGCGGCCTGCTCTACCTGTTCGTGCGTACCACCCGCCGGCACGCAGGCGGTCTGACCGGCCTCGGAGCGGGCGGCGCCATCGCGAAGGCTAAGGCGCGCGTCATCGACGACGAGCGCCCTACCACCCGCTTCGCTGACGTGGCGGGCTATCCGGCCGTGAAGACCGAGGTGCTGGACGTCGTCGAGTACTTGCGGTACCCGGACAAATACCACCGGGCCGGAGCGCGGGGTCCGCGCGGCGTGCTGATGGCTGGGCCACCCGGGACCGGCAAGACCTTGCTCGCGCGCGCGGTCGCTGGCGAAGCGCACGTCCCCTTCCTGTACGTCTCCGGCTCGAGCTTCGTGGAGATGTTCGTCGGCGTCGGCGCGGCTAGGGTGCGGGATCTCTTTGAACAGGCACGCGCGCTCGCCCCGGCCATCATCTTCGTCGACGAGATCGACGCCCTTGGCACGCGCCGTGACCATGGGGGCTACGCGGGCAGCGACGAGCGCGAGCAGACCCTGAACCAACTGCTCGCCGAAATGGACGGATTCGACCAGTCCAGCGGTGTGGTCGTGCTCGCCGCCACCAACCGGCCCGACGCCTTGGACTCGGCGTTGCGCCGACCAGGACGGTTCGACCGGGAGGTTATCGTCCCGCTGCCCGACCGGGCCGAGAGGCGAGCAATCCTGGCTGCCCACGCACGTGGCAAGGTCCTCGGCGGCGACGCCGACCTGGATCAGGTTGCCGCTGCCACCGCCGGTTTCTCCGGCGCTGATCTGGCCAATCTCCTCAACGAGGCCGCCGTCAGCGCGGTCCGGGCCGGCCGAGTCAGCCTGACGGCAGCAGACTTTGCCAGTGCGCGCGATCGCGTGCTGCTCGGCACTCGCCACACAAGCGCGCTCGCGCCGGACGAGCTCGCCACCGTAGCTGTCCACGAGGCTGGACACGCCCTGGTGGCCGTCTTGTCACCGCATGCCGACCCGGTCAGCCGGGTGACCGTGCTCGGTGCCGGGCATGCCCTCGGGCTGACCGAGATGCTGCCCACCGAGGACCGGCGCCTCTACGGCGAGAGCTACCTGAGCGAGACACTCGCCGTCCGGCTGGGTGGACAAGCCGCCGAACGGCTGGTTCGCGGTGAGGCATCTACCGGTGCCGCCGACGACCTGGCGGCTGCGACTGCCCTGGCTACCCAGATGGTGCGCGATTTCGGCCTGAGCGACAAGGTCGGGCCGGTCAGCTACGCCTGGCACATCCGATGGCCAGCCCGGTGGGGCACTCGGCCGGGATTACTCCGAACGCACGCAGTGGCTACTCGATCAGGAGGTCTCGGCGCTCCTCCGGAAGGCGGAGGCGCGCGCTCGCACGCTGCTCACTCGGCACCGCGACGTCCTCGCCCAACTCACGGCCGCGTTGCTCGCCAGGGAAACCATCACCGGCGACGAGGTGCGCGCGATCACAGCGGCAGCGGCTGAACCAGACGTGTCTACTAACCGTATTAGTAGATAGTCCACGTCTACAGGAGGCACCAATGAAACGTCCGAGAATCGTCCTGGCCGGCGTCGCCGTCGCCGCCGCTCGCTACCGCCGGTGGTCTGACCGCGGCCTCGGCGAGCAGCTCGCACATGCCGAATTCCTCAGGCCCGGCCGTCGTGCGCACCGCGCAGGCGACCGTCGGCGGCAAGACAGAAACCATCCTGGTGAACACCCAGGGCCTGCCGCTATACACCTATCGGCCCGACACGGCGTCGATGTCATTCGTCGGCGGCGGCCTGGCCAGGCTGTGGCCGCCGCTGATCTCGGCGACGGCACCGGTTACCGGAGGCCCAGGGGCGACCGGCAAGGTCGGCGCGCTCAGGGACGTCAACGGCCAGCAGGTCACCTACAACGGTCACCCGCTCTACACGTTCGTCGACGACCGCGCAGGTCAGGTGACAGGCCAGGGCGTCCAGAACTTCTTCGTGGCAACACCCGGCATCACCTCGATTGGAGCAGCGGCCGGCTCCGGAGCGCCGGCCGCGCCGCGCGCTCCAGCCGGCGGCTTCGGTTACTGATGAGCTAGCCGGTCTTGCCGATGAGCCTGACGGTCACCACCAGCGCAGCGGCTCGCAAGAGCCGCAGACGCGCCACCAGGGCCGCCGCTGCCGCCGTCGCGGCGGCGGTCCTGGGCGCTGTGGTGGTTCGCGAGCGGAACAACATTGGTGCGTCGTTCCTGGTCCTAGCTCATCTGCACTGGCTCTGGATACCTGTGGCCGTCGCGCTCGAGGCAATGTCGATGGCCGCTTTTGCCTGCGTGCAGCGCAGGCTGCTCGCGACTGGTGGAGCCAGCGTCGGCGTCGCTACCATGCTGGCCACTTCTCTGGCGGCCAACGCGCTGTCAGTGTCGATTCCATTGGCCGGGCCCGAACTAGCCGGCGACTTTTGCGTTCCGGCGCTATACCCAGCGCGGAATCGACGCCCCACTGGCCGGGTGGTCGCTGCTAGCCGGCGGAGTCGTCTCTGCCGCAACCGGCGCTCTGGTCGTTCTCGCCGGCGGTCTGGCGTCGGGCAATGTACTGGCCACCGGCCTCGCCGTGCCCGGTGGAGTGCTCGCTGTCTCGGGACTCCTCGTGGTCGGCGCGGCCGCGCGCAGACCACGCGTCTCAGCCGCGATCGCACAGCGAATGAGCTGGGCGCTCAAGCCGGCGGCGTGGCTCCTGCGCCTGCCCGCTAGCCCTGCAGAGATCATCAGCGGCTGGGTTCGCCGGCTCGGTTCGCTCCGGCTCGGGCCATCCGGCTGGATGACTGTTACCGGCCTCGGCATGGTCAACTGGCTCGCCGACGCGGCCGTGCTGGCCGTAAGCATCCGCGCCGCGGGCGGCCCCGTTCCCTGGAACGCTTTCCTGCTCGTCTACGGCGCCGGCGTTGCGGCGCAGAGCCTCAGCATCACGCCGGGTGGTCTTGGCGTGGCCGAGGGAGCCATGAGCCTGGCCCTCGTCGCCACCGGGCAGCACGCCAGCAACGCGCTGGCCGCGGTACTCCTCTATCGCCTGACCAGCTTCTGGCTGGTCGCGGCAGCCGGGTGGCTAGCATTCCCGTTCCTGCGGCGCCCCCGGCAGGCCGTTGTTGGTCTGCGCGAGAAGCCAACCGCGCAGGCGCCGGCAACCGACGCGATGGTCGCCACTCACGGCACTGACAGGTGGCCTGTGCTTCGTGCTCACGAGCTCGTGCTGCTGCACGGCCAACCAGGCTCTCCTGCCGACTGGGAACAGGTTGCGGAACGGCTGCCCGCGCAGCACCACGTGATCGCGGTAGACCGGCCGGGGTACGGCACGAATGCCCTGCCTGCGGGAGGATTGGCTGCCAACGCCCACGCCGTCATCGACGGACTCAACGCACGCCGCATCGACCGGGCCGTGCTGGTCGGGCACTCCTACGGTGGCGGAATCGCCCTGTCGGCGGCGAAGGCCGCTCCGGACAGGGTGGAAGCGATCGTCTTGCTCGCGAGCGTCGGACCAGGGTGCATCGGCTTCCTGGACAAGATGCTGGCCGCGCCCGCGACGGGGCCAGCGTGCGCGTTCATAGCCTGGAAGCTCACGCCGTGGATCGCCCGCGCGCGGCTCGCGGCGGCCCGCCGGTTCTGCGCGCGCAGCCTGCGTCCGAACCACCTCGTGAACTGGCAGGTCTGGGGCCACGCAGATAACGCCAGTGCCACGCTCTGGCGTACGTTCCTCATCGAGCAGCGAGCCCTCCTGCGCGAGCTCGTTGAGCTAGAGCGCGCCCTTCCTTCGATCGCTGTGCCGGTACTCATCATCGCCGACCCGCTGGACGCGATAGTCCCCGCCAAGACCGCTCGCGCACTGGCGGCGACCCTGCCGGATGCTCGCCTCCGGCTGATCAGCGGGGTCGGCCATCACTTGCCCAGGCGGGCGCCCAACGCGGTGGCGGACGCGATAAGCGCGTTCCTCGCCTCTCTCGACGCCGGGCAGCCAGTCAGTGTCGTGGCCGAAGGTCAGCCCGCGCTGGTGCCGGCACGCAGTCCCGGCATGAATACTGAAGCACTCCTATCCGTGTTAGTAGGCGAGCGTCCAAGGTGCCGACCGGTGGCTGCGGGCGGACGAGCAGGAGGATCGCTCAAGCTGGCGGCGCCACCGGCTAAGGCGGCTGCGACTGCGAATCACCAAGATCTGGTGACATCCACTCACCGGGCCGACCGCTAGCGTTCGAGAGAACAGGACCGATGTGCTCGGGCCGTGGATGGGTTCACGGTGCCCACGCCGCTTTTCGATTCTGGAGTCGATCCGCCTCGACCTCGGCTACCGCATGGACGTTCACCCCTGAGTGAGGATCATGTCAACGTACGCACTAGGCCCCATGCGGGTCAGGCGGTCCGGGTACGGCGCTATGCAACTCTCCGGCCCGTTCGCCGCCGGGCCGCCGCCTGATCGGGCCGCGGCCATCGGCGTACTCCGGGCTGCGGTAGACGCCGGAATCGATCACATCGACACTGCCCAGTACTACGGCGATGTCAACGGCCTGATCCGGGAGGCTCTCTACCCCTACCCGGACGGGCTTGCCGTCGTCAGTAAGGTCGCGGCCGCAGCGGAGGTTAGCGACGGGCTCAATCGACACCAACTGCGCGCGGGCATCGAAGACAATCTGCGCAGCCTGCGGGTCGGCCAGCTAGCTGCCGTTAACCTCCGCCTCCCGGGTGACGGGCGCGTCGACGCCCGCTTCGACGACCAGCTGGCGGCGATGGTCGCTGCGCGCGACGACGGCCTCATCGCCGGGATAGGCCTGAGTAATGTCAGCCTCGAGCAGCTTCGACACGGGGCGGCCGCTACCGACATCGTCTGCGTGCAGAACCTGTTCCACGTCGCCGACCGCCGATCGGAGCCGGTGCTCGAGGACTGCCTCAGCCGTGGCATCGCGTTCGTACCGTTCTGCCCGCTCGGCTGGCCGCGCGGCCGGGACAACCCCGTGCTGACAAGCCCAGTCGTTATCCGGACCGCCGCACGGCTGAGAGCTACACCGGCTCAGGTCGCACTCCGGTGGCTGTACCGACTCGCCCCGAACGTCCTGCTGATACCCGGGACCGCCAGTGTCGCCCACTTGCAGGAGAACCTGGCCGCAGAGGCTGTGACTCTCGATGACCAGGCCGTCAGCGAACTAGACGGCGTCAGCGCCCGGCTGCCGGGCTGAGCTCGCGCGCTGCGGCGGCGGGCCTGTCAGTGGCGGTAGCTGCCAGTCCGGAAGTCGTCGACCAGCGATGGGTGGGACGGCTGCCAGCCGAGTTCGTCTCGGGCCTTGGCCGCCTCGGTGCCTTGATCGAGGAGCAAGACCTCGGCGAAGTAGTCGCCCAGCCGTGCCTTGGCCTCATCGTCGGAACCTGGGACCGCACCGGGAGCGTCAACCGCGACGGCGGCCGCCTCGGTCAGTTCGGAGACCGTCTCGTTCAGTCCGTTCCCAACCACGTAGCGGCCGCGGGCAGAGTCGTCGTCCAGGGCGCGGCAGAAGAAGTCGGCCAGGTCCGCCGCGTGGACCGTGGACCAGTGCTGCTGTCCCGTGCCGAGCATGATCAGGTTGCCCTCGTCATCTTTTGGCGAGCCCATGAGGATTCCCGGCATCCCGCCGCCGCCGTCACCGTAGACGACGCTGGAGACGACCACGACGCCCCGCATGCCTGGCGCGCCGAGCACCCGCTCTTCGATCGGCTCCTTCCAGGCCACCATCGGCGGTGCGTTGATCGGGGACCGTTCGGTGATCGCGGTGTTGTTCCCGTAGATCCAATCCCCGCTGATGTGCAGGTAGGGCTTGCCGGTGCCCGCGAACGCGCCGGTCGCCGCGTCGACCATCGCCGAGTCGAGGTTCGCGCTGGTGGCATCACCCGGACTGGCAGTGTGAATGGCGGCGTCAGCGCTGTTGAGCATGCCCGTGACCGTCGCCGTGTCGTACAGGTCCACCACTGCGGGGGTTGCGCCGCCGGCCGCGGCCTTCCTCGCCTGGCCGTCGTCGCGGACAAGCGCCGTCACCTGGTGGCCGTGTCCTTGAAGTTCGGCCAGGATGTGAGATCCGATGAAACCGGTCGCGCCGGTAAGAGCCACGTTCATGGCCGGTCAGCCTCCCGTCCTCGATGTATTCGTGGTCCCGGAAGCAGCCCTCGGCCGCGACCGCCTCGACGGCGACGCGCCGACGCTCTCCCCGTTCCCGCATAGGTGTCCCAGCCGCGCCGCGCGCAAACCGTACCGACGGGTTGAGCCAGACCTCATGGGACGCCGACCAGCGCTGCTCATCGAAATCATCAAAATCGGGTGACGGTGACTCACCTGAAGAGCGCCTAGCGTCAGCTGCGTTAGAGGCAATGCCGGGCGCTCGGCGCGAGCAAAGGCCACGAAAAGGGAATATGTAATGACCGACGCCATCTCCGTCAGCCGCCCGCCAGACCGCCGCTGGCTTGTCTTGGGCGTGATCGCCCTGGCGCAGCTCATGGTGATCCTGGATCTGACCGTCATGAATATCGCGCTGCCGTCCGCGCAGCGGGCGCTGCACTTCACGACCGTGGACCGCCAGTGGGTCGTCACGGCCTACACCCTGGCCTTCGGCAGTCTGCTGCTGCTGGGCGGCAGGCTGGCCGACCTGCTAGGCCGGAAGACCACGTTCCTGACCGGCCTCGTCGGCTTTGCCGGAGTCTCGGCGATCGGCGGCGCGTCGGTCAACTTCGCGATGCTGCTCATCGCGCGGGCCTGCCAGGGCGCGTTCGCGGCGCTGCTCGTGCCGTCGGCGCTGTCGCTGCTGACAACGACGTTCACCGAGCAGAAGGAACGCGGCAAGGCGTTTGGCATCTACGGGGCGATCGCCGGCGCCGGCGGCGCGCTTGGCCTGCTGCTGGGCGGAGCACTCACCGAGTACCTGTCGTGGCGGTGGACGCTGTACGTCAATCTGATCTTCGCCGCGATCGCCTTTATCGGTGGCGCGTTGCTGCTGAAGCGCCAGCCCTCTCCGGTTAAGCCACGGCTCGACGTGCCCGGCGTGATCCTTGTCTCCGGTGCGGTGTTCTGCCTGGTCTACGGCTTCTCCAACGCGGCGGCGCACAACTGGCGTGCGCCGTCCACCTGGGGCTTCCTGGCCGCGGGGGTGGTGCTTGCCGCGGCGTTCGCGCTGTGGCAGGGCCGGGCAGCCCACCCGTTGCTCCCGCCTCGCGTCGTGCTCGATCGCAACCGCGGCGGCGCGTACCTCTCCATGTTCATCGCTGCGGCTGGGCTGTTCGGGACCTTCTTGTTTCTCACGTACTACCTGCAGCAAGGGCTGGGCTACTCGCCGCTCGTTACCGGCGTTGCGTTCCTGCCCATCAGCGGCGGCCTCATTCTCGCCGCCAATCTGTCCACCATCGTGCTCATGCCGAGGATCGGGCCCAAGCCGCTGGTCGCGGTCGGCATGACGGCGGCAGCGGGCGGCGCAGCCTGGCTGGCGCAGTTGGGCCCGCACACCGGCTACGGCGCGGGAGTCCTCGGCCCGCTCATCCTGAGCGGCGTCGGGCTCGGCCTTGTGATTGCACCGGCGATCAACACCGGCACCTTTGGCGTTGGACCGCAGGACGCCGGCGTGGCATCCGCGACGGTCACCGTAGGCCAGCAGCTCGGTGCGTCGGTCGGCACGTCGCTGCTGAACACGATCTTCGCCGGCGCCATCACGTCCTACATCGCTGCTCATCTCGCCGCGGCCCGGCTGCTCGGCCGCCCGGCCCTGACCGGGCTGGCACTGGCGCACGGCTACGACACCGCGTTCTGGTGGACCGCCGGCATCTTCGCCGTCGGCGCGGTAGTCGGCGGCCTGCTGCTCCGTCCGGGCCCTCTGGCCCAGCAGCGCACACGGTCTCAGGCCGACGGCCGCGCGACGGCCGCGCAGGCAGTCACCAAATCCACATGATTGCGGATCCATCGTTCACAGGAGGTTGATCAAGATGAGTTTGTCCGACATCACGGTGGCGATCATCGGCACCGGAAACATCGGCAGCAGGCTCGCGGCGAACTTCGCCACCGGAGGTCAGGATTTCTTGCTGGCCAGCCGGGATCTGGAGACTGCCAAGAAACTCGCCGGCGACCTGGACGGCCACGCGGAGGTGGTCAGCGTCGACGATGCAGTCGAGCGGGCCGACGCGCTCGTGTTCGCCGTCTGGATCGATAGCTTCAAGGAGCTCATCGCCCAGTACGGCGACAAGCTAGCCGACAAGGTGATCATCGACCCGAGCAACGCGGTCGGGCCTGACGGCGCCGGCGGCTACCGCAAGACCATCGGCGAGCAGGAATCGTCAGGTCAGATCCTCGCCGGGCTGTTGCCGGCCGGAGCGCGGCTAGTCAAGGCGTTCGGCACACTGTCGGCCCCGACGTTGTCGGCGGCCGCCTGGCGGGAGCCCGAGCGGGCGGTGCAGTTCTATGCCGCAGACGACGACGCCGCAGGCAATCTGGTGGCCGAGCTGATCCGCGCAGACGGGTACGAGCCGGTCCGCGTGGGCGGCCTGGATCAGTCCATCCGCATCGAGATGTTCGGCGACCTGCACGAATTCGGCGGGCTCGGCCGAGTCGTCACGAAGCCCGAAGCGCTAGCGGCCCTCTGACGTGAGGCTCACGTAAGGCGCCTGTTCGCGACGGCTTACGCACTAGCCCACGGCGGAGTTACCCAACAGGCCTGCGGCCGTATCGGCCGGGCGCTCAACCACGCAAGCGTCCGGCCTCTTCTGCCCGCTCGCGCACATCGCCGTCTGAGCAGTAGCCAGTGCCGCTCTTCTTCAAGCAGAGCAGACCGAGCAGGCGGCCGCGATCGTCGACGACAGCCAGGCGACGGCGCCGATCTCGAAGCAGCGCCGCCGTCACTGCATCAAGTGCCGACGACGGACCCACGGTGCGTCCGGTGAGCGTGCCAAGTTCGGCTGCGCGCGATAGGCCCGATGAACTCGCGGGCAGGTCGGGCCTTTCGATCGTCGTGACGAGCCGCCGGCCGGCCGCGACAATCAGCGCCATGTGGACGTGGTCATCCACGAAGAAGGCGCGGATCTCGTCCACTGCGGTGTCGAGTCCATGCGTCGTGGGGCAGGTGACCATCGCGTCGGCGACGAACTCACCGCTGCCGGTACCAGCAGCCGCAGGCGGGAACGGGGTCAGGGAACGGATTGTCATGGAGCCGGCGCCGGGAGCGAAGCAGCTGGCACCACGTGGACGACAAGGTGCTTGGTGGCGGTTCCACGGCCCTGCATGTCGCCTTCCATGAAGATCACGGTACGCAGGCCCAGTGGATCGCGGTAGCAGTCGTCGTCGACATGCCAGCCGCACCTGTCCGCGGTGTTGCACAAATGCGCTGGCGACTAGGACAATGCGGACGCCACGGAAATCAACACGCCGGTCAGCCCGAGCAACCGTCACTCGGCTGCCCGGCGGCCACTCGACAAGGAGTTTCGCGTGAACTATTCGACCGGATATGCGCCTACCGCTAGCAGGGATCTGACGGCGACGCTGTTCGGCCAGACCATGTGGCTTGTGGCATTGACTGCTGGATGCTTCACCCTCGGGTGCTACCTCGGCCGGGACATGTCGCCGGGCTGGGCGTTCGTATTCTTCATCGCCGCCTTTGGCTGCCTGATGGCAATGAACTTCACGGTCCGCCGGTCGGGCAACAGCGGCGCCGGAGTCGGTCTCCTGGTTGTTTTCGGCGTGTTGCTGGGCCTGGGCATCGGCCCAGCCGTGGCTTACTACTCGGCGACAAGCCCGCAGGCGGTCTGGAGCGCCGCGGGGGCGACCGCGTTGTTTATGGCAGGGTTCGGCGCCGCGGGTTATTTCACCCGCCGAGACCTCTCCGCCCTTGGCCGTATCTCGTTCTTCGCGCTGTTCGCGCTGATCGTGTTCGGCATCGTGTTGATCTTCGTGCACATCCCCGGCGGCGAGATGCTCTACTCGATCCTTGGGCTGATCATCTTCGCCGGGCTCGTGATGTTCGACTTCCAGCGGCTACGCCGCGGCCAGGGCATCGCATCCGCCCCGCTGCTAGCCGCCTCGATATTCCTGGATGCGCTGAACGTGTTCCTGTTCTTCCTGCGCATCTTCAGTGGCGGCCGGGACTAACCCAGGCGGAGGTTGCGAGTGAGCAGGATTGAGACCGACTACCTAGTCGTCGGGGCGGGCGCGGCCGGCCTGGCGTTCGCGGACGCGCTTATCGCCGACTCAGACGCTGACGTGGTGCTGGTGGACCGACGACATCGCCCCGGGGGTCATTGGAACGACGCGTATCCCTTTGTGCGCCTTCACCAGCCCTCGGCGTTCTACGGCGTGAACTCGCGGATCCTGGGCACCGACGCCATCGACCAGGCCGGACCGAACACCGGTCTGTACGAACGAGCAACCGCGGCGCAGATCTGCGATTACTACCAGCGCGTGCTCGACGAGCACCTGCTGCCTTCGGGTCAGGTCCGCTTCTTCGGCATGTCTGACTGCCCTATTGATGAGGCAGGCGGCCGCCAGTTCACCTCCCGCCTGACCGGCGACACGACCACGGTGCGAGTACGGCGCAAGGTGGTTGACGCCAGGTACCTGGAGACATCGATCCCGGCGACCCACACTCCATCGTTCGAGGTCGAGCCCGGAGTTCGGCTCATCCCTATCAACGATCTCGTTACGCTGACCGAGCCGCCGGGCGGCTACACGGTCATCGGCGGCGGTAAGACCGCCATGGACGCGTGCACCTGGCTCCTCGACAGCGGCGTGCCGCCCGAAATGATCCGCTGGATCAGACCCAGGGACGCCTGGCTGCTCGACCGGGCGTACCAGCAGCCGCTCGACCTGGTCGCGTGGCTGATTGACGGCCAGTCGCTCAACGTCGAGGCGGCAGCCGAAGCCGAGGACGTTGGGGATCTGTTCCGCAGGCTCGAAGCCGTCGGGCAGCTCCGCCGGATCGATCCAGCCGTTGAGCCCGAGATGTACCGATGCGCCACCGTGAGCGACTCCGAGCTGACGAACATGCGGAGAATCGACGACGTCGTGCGTCGGGGGCGGGTGTTGCGTATCGGCTCCGACCGGGTCGTGCTGGCGAAGGGGTCTGTCCCCTCACGGGCCGGGCATGTCTATGTGGACTGTTCGGCCGCAGGCCTGCGGCTGACGCCCGGCAAGCCGATTTTCGAGCCCGACGTGATCACGTTGCAGGCGGTCCGGTCCTGCCAGCCGACCTTCAGCGCGGCTCTCGCCGGGTACCTAGAAGCCTCTCGCCATGACGACGCCGAGAAGAACCGGCTCAGCCCGCCCAACCCTTACCCCGACGCGGCCGCCGACTGGATCCCGAATACCTGCATCAGCATGCGGGCCCAGGACCTATGGCTCCGCGACCGCGACATGACAGGGTGGCTCGACCGGTCGCGGCTCAACGCCGCCTGCGGAATCCGCGACCACCTGACCGAGCCACGAATGACATCAGCGCTCGACCGCTATTTCGCAAACACTGAACGAGCCATCATGAACCTCGACGCTTTCGCGGCGCAGGCCCGCCAGCCAACCACGGCGAACTGACGCGCGGCCCAGACGGCTTGGGCAGAAACGCCGAGCATTGTCGGCGCGGATCGTGTCAGGATGCTCGGCGTGTCTGATCGCGCGCTGAGCTTCGGAGCAGCGGCTCAAGCGTACGAGCGGTTCCGGCCGGGGTATCCGGTGGAGCTTTTCGACCTGGTGATGAGGTATGCGGGCCAGCCGGTCCGAACTGCCCTGGAGATCGGCGCCGGGACCGGCAAGGCAACCCGTCTGTTCGCTGAGCGGGGGGTCGCGGTCACCGCGACCGAGCCTGACGGCGCGATGCTCGCCGAACTGCGTAAGCACGTGCCAGCCAACGTCAGGACTGTAGAAGCCGCGTTCGAGGACTTGCGACCGGGGCAGAGCTATGGGCTGGTGTATGCGGCAGCGGCGTTGCACTGGACGAACCCGGAGGGCCGGTGGTCGCGTGTGGCAGCACTGCTGGAGCCGGGCGGCGTGTTTGCGTCCTTCGGTGGACCAGCCCGGCTCGCTGACACGGCAGTGGAGCAAGCGGTTCGCGCGGCCCGGTCACCGTTCCTGGACAGCGATGAGATTCCGTCTCCAGACGGGACGCCGCCCGACGAGGACATGCAATGGCCGGGTACAGAACTCCGACGGTCGGAGTGGTTTGCCGATGTTCAGCAGTCCGTGATCGAGCGGCGCTTGACGATGACCGCCCGCGACTACGTTGGCCATCTGTCGACCATCTCGGCTTACCTTGAATTGCCAACCTCGGCGCAGCAGCAGGTGTACAGCCGGATCACGCACGTCCTCCCTGAGACGGTGGAGATTGTCGCCGACATCGTGGTGCATCTAGCGCGGAGATCGGCCTAACCCGCGCGCCAGTCGCTCAGTTCACCTGATCAGCCAGTGCCAGATTGACGGCTAGCCACCGGGGGATTCGATCAGAACCCTTGCGGACACAGGCTACGAGAAAGCCGCGTCCAGCCGCCCGTGGCGGAACTGGAGCAACGGTGACGAAAGGAACAGGACGATGGGTGCGGCCGCGTCAGCAGCCGAAGGTACCGAGCGAGGATCCACTGTGCCGGTGCTGGTTTCGGTGAACGTCGGCATGCCGAAGGACGTGTCCTGGCAGGGCAAGACCGTCCACACGGGCGTCTGGAAACAGCCAGTGTCTGGGCGGCGTATGGTGCGACAACTGAACGTCGACGGTGACGGCCAAGGCGACCTGGCCGGGCATGGCGGCGAGCAGCGCGCCGTACTCGTCTACCAGCTCGACTCCTACCGGCACTGGCAGGAGCACTTCGGCTGGGACGACTTCAGCTACGGACAGTTCGGCGAGAATCTCACCGTCGATGGCATGGCGGACGATCAGGTGTGTATCGGCGACCGGTACCGGATCGGTGAGGCGGAGTTCGAGGTCACCCAGCCGCGCGTCACGTGCTACCGGGTCGGCCTGCGCCTCGGCCAGCCGCAGATGGCCGCGCTACTGGTTAGCCACCATCGTCCCGGCTTTTACATGCGGGTCATCACCGAGGGCCACGTCCAGACCGGCGATCAGATCAAGAAGACTCAGGCCGGCACGCACGAGCTAAGCGTCGCCGACATCGATGCGCTGCTCTACCTCCCCGGCCGAGACCAGGCCAAGCTGCAGCTCGCGGTGCAGATCCCGGCACTCAGCCCAGGCTGGCAGCAATCATTCCGGGACCTGCTGGCCGACGGTGACGGCACGGCCGGCGGCCTATCCCAAGGCGCCGGGCCCGCCTGGCCAGCCTTCCGCGAGTTGCGGGTTGCCCAGGTCGTCAGGGAAAGCGCGGGGGTTTGCTCGATCTACCTTGTCGCTGCTGACGGCAGCCAGCTACCGACTGCGCGGGCTGGCCAATACCTGACGCTGCGTCTCGCTAACGCCGGCACGCCCGCCCCGGTGCGCAGCTACTCGCTGTCCTCGGCGCCCGATGCCGGCACTTACCGGATCAGCGTCAAGCAGGAGCCTCACGGCGTCGTCAGCAGCTACCTGAATCGCAAGCTGCGACAAGGGGCGGTCCTCGACGTCGCCGCACCCCGCGGCGACTTCGTCCTCGCCGACGGCGCCAACCCCATCCTGCTCATCTCCGCCGGCATCGGGGTCACGCCGGTTCTATCCATGCTGCATCAGCTCGCAGCGTCCCACAGCGACCGCGACATCTGGTGGCTGCACGGCGCTCGCAGCCCGCGCGAACATGCCTTCGCGACCGAAGCACACGACCTGCTGGGGTCCCTGCCACACGCCCGCGAGCGCGTTTTCTACAGCGCCGCGACGCCCGACGAACGCCAGCGCGCCCACGCCGCTTCCGGGCGTATCACCAAAGAGGCGCTGGCCAGCCTCGGCATCCCGGCCGGCGGGACTGCCTACATCTGCGGGCCGACGTCGTTCATGGCGGATATCCGCGCCGCCCTGACCGAACTTGGCGTCGACCCGGCCTCGATCCATGCCGAGCTGTTCGGGACGCTGGACGCCATCAACCCCGGGCTCACCGGGCAGACCCGCCCGCCGCCCCACCTGCCAACCGGTCCGCCGGCAACCGGGCCCCTTGTTACCTTCGCCCGCAGCGGGATAGCCACGCCCTTCGGCGACGACCGGCGCAGCGTGCTCGACCTCGCCGACGCCTGCGACGTTCCCACCCGGTGGAGCTGCCGAACCGGGGTCTGCCACACGTGCGTCACGCCGCTGCTGTCCGGCGACATCACCTACAGCCCGGACCCGCTGGAACTCCCGGGCGACGGCGAAGTGCTCATCTGCTGCGCCCAGCCCGCAACCGACATCGTCCTGGACATGTAGGTTGCTGCGTCGTCGACCCTTCCCTTAAACGGGTGACATCTTCCAACGACGCCCTGAGAACGTCCGCCACCTCGGCCTCGTCAGCTCGATGGGCACCGTCGGCGACTGCTACGACAACGCTCCCGTGGAATCGTTCTGGGGCTCCATGCAAGTCGAACTGCTCAACCGCCAGCGCTGGCGGACAAACCTCGAACTGGCCGTCGCCATCGCCGACTACATCGAGCACTTCTACAACCCGAGCCGACGGCACACCTCACTCGGCTACCTCACGCCAAGCGAATATGAACGCATGCACTCACCCCAACCCCAGGCCACGTTGTCTTAACACGCCGTCCACCAAATGGGGTCGAGGTCTAGCTGTCGGGATGGCGGGATTCGAACCCGCGGCCTCCTGCTCCCAAAGCAGGCGCGCTAACCAAGCTGCGCTACATCCCGGCGCCGCGCAGACACTGCGCGGGCAGCGATCGCGGCACTGCGCAAGTGTACGGGAAAGTCCGGCTGACCCTGGTCGCCGCCGGCGGCCGCGGCCCGCGAGCCCAGTGCTGCCGGAGGCGGCCCCGTTCCCATCCATTGCAGTAGGGGGCAATCCCGGAAGCCGTGGGAAAATCGACGGTGTGGTAAAGCGCACCGGCACGGGGAAGCAGCGGCCGCGAGGACCGTCGCAGGCCAAGCCGCCCAGCGAGCTGCTCGCGCCCTACCACGCCAAGCGTGACTTCGCGCGAACGCCGGAGCCAGCCGGCGAGACCCCAGCCGGGGCGGACGGGGCGCTTCGGTTCGTGGTGCAGCGACACCGGGCCCGGCGGCGCCACTATGACCTTCGATTCGAGATGAATGGCGTACTCGCGAGCTGGGCCGTGCCGAACGGGCCGACACTCGACCCGACGGTCAAGCGGCTTGCCGTCCACGTCGAAGATCACCCCATCGAGTACATCGACTTCGAGGGCGTGATCCCCGCCGGCGAATACGGGGGCGGCGACGTGATCGTCTGGGACACCGGCACATGGGAACCCCACGAGACCGACGATCCGGTGGCTGCCGTGGCTGCGGGCGAGCTGCATGCTGACGTAACCGGGAACAAGCTAAAAGGTCGGCTGATCCTGATTCAGAGTGGACGCGGCCGCGAGGACTCGAACCAATGGCTGCTCTTGCACAAGCACGACGAGTACGCCGTGGCGGGCTGGGACCCCGAGGACTACCCGCGCTCCGTGTTGACCGGCCGGACCAACGACGAGGTGAAGGCGGATCCGGACCGGCTCTGGATTTCTGACCGGCCCCCAGCGGAAGCGTCGGTTGAGTTGCGACCGAGGCCGGTTCCTGGGCCGGACGAGGCCGAACTGGCCGCACTGAGCGAGCTTGGGGACAACGGGACGTGGCGTGTCTTCGGGCGCGAGCTGCGGCTGACCAACTTGGACAAGGAGCTGTTCCCGGCTCGTTCGGGCGAGCCGCCAGTGACGAAGCGCGAGCTTGTCAGCTACGCGGCCCAGATCGCCCCCGTCATCTTGCCGTACCTGACCGGGCGGCCGCTGAACATGAACAGGTTCCCGGGCGGAGCCGGGAAGCCTGGGTTCTGGAACAAGCAGCTGCCGGACCACGCGCCCGCATGGCTGCCGCGCTGGCACAACCCCGACGCCAAAGAGGGCCGGACGACCACATACCTCGTGGTGGACGAGCCTGCCGCCCTAGTCTGGGTCGCCAACTATGGTGCGCTGGAATGGCACGCCTGGACGTCGCTGGCCGCCGACCCGTCCAGTCCCACGTACGCGCTGATCGACATCGACCCAGGCGCCGCCACCACGTGGGACGACATCCTGGTCCTGACGCGGCTGCACCGAACGGCACTCCAGCACCTGGGCGTCCGAGCGCAACCGAAGGTGACGGGCCGGCGCGGGATCCAGATCTGGATTCCGGTGCGCGGTGGCCTCACCTATCAGGACACCCGAACATGGGTGGAACAGCTGTCCAAAGAGATCGGCTCAGTCGTGCCCGAGCTGATCAGCTGGAAGTGGGATGTCAGCGAGCGGCACGGTCTCGCGCGCCTCGATTACACGCAGAACGTCAGCAACAAGACCCTCGTGGCGCCGTACAGCCCACGGGCGGCGCCAGGCGCGCCGGTGTCGGCGCCGATCGAGTGGGACGAGCTCGATGATCCGGCGTTGCGGCCGGATGGCTTTACGATCCGGACGATGCTCGAGCGGGTGGCACATAAAGGCGACCTGTTCCGGCCGGTCCAGGGGCCGGGTCAGGACCTGCCGCCGCTGCATTAAGCGTTGGCGTGCTGGTTCGCTCGCCGACGCGGACCCGGTACTCTACCGATGGCGGAATTCGGACTACTCCGCCGCGCGGGCGTAGCTCAATGGCAGAGCCCCAGCCTTCCAAGCTGGTCATGAGGGTTCGATTCCCTTCGCCCGCTCCAACCCGAAACCCCAGCTCAGAGCCAAGATTGAGATGCAGCCGACTGGCTTTGAGTACCGGCCGAAGTCCCCGCGTGCCATTAGCCGGGCTCACGTGGACCCCTCGCTGTCGTGATCACGAGCGGCTTCGTGTTCGCTCGATTTAGGCTGGTGGTTTGAGCCCCGACATTCCTGACCGGGTCCGCAAGACGGTCATAGCCGACGGGAACGAATCCTGGCTGGACGAGCTGCCAGGAGTGGTCGACTCGCTGGCCCAGGAGTGGTCTTTGATGATCGGGTCCAGCTTCGCGGGCGGTCACGTCGCCCTGGTCGTCGAGGTGACGCTGGTTGACGGAACTCCGGCGGTCCTCAAGGTCGGTGTGCCAGGTCGGGACGTCGGGCATGAGGCCACGGTGTTGCGCCTGGCGAACGGAGGGGGATGCGTCAGGCTGTTGGGCGAAGACGTGGGTCGGCAGGCCCTTCTGCTGGAGCGCCTTGGGGCTCCGATGTACGACATCGTGGCCGACCCTGTCAGCCGCCACAACCTGTTGTGCGAACTGGCGGTTCGCCTGTGGCGTCCGATCGGTCCCGACATTGACCTTCCAACCGGCGCGAAGTTGGCTGAGCAGTACGCCGATCGGCTGCCAAGACTATGGGAGCAGGCGGGGCGACCGTGTTCGCCGGCCACTGTGGCCGACGCGCTGGATTGCATGAATCGTCGTCGCCTTGCCCACGACGATCGGTCCGCGGTTCTGGTCCACGGTGATATCCACGAGATGAACGCCCTGCAGACGAGTGACGGCAGCTACAAGCTCATCGATCCAGCCGGGCTGCGGGCCGAACCGGCATGCGATCTCGGCACCATCGTGCGTTGCAACCCGGACCTCGGCGATGACCTCTGGGCGCGGACTGAGCAGCTGGCTTCTCGCACGGGTGTGGATGCCACCCCCATTTGGGAATGGGGAACCATCCACCGAGTCGTCAGCGGCATCTACGCCTGCAGTATTGGCTTTCAGCCCTTTGGCGATCTGTTGCTGGCCGAAGCGGACCGCCTCACGGCGTAGTCGCCGGATCGGACAGCAGTCCCAACCTTCGCAGGCGACGCCGCGCGCGGGCCGAGCTGGCCTCGTCGTAATGACCTGTTTGACCAAGACCACCGTGCCATTAGCGTGCCATTATCCAGGGTCAACGGCGGTCCGTCGCGGTACATCTACCGCAGGCCCAGTCCGAGGTCAGCCGCATCCCGGCAGGACGAGAAGGCGATTTGCACTCAGGTGCTCTACCTTCCAAGCTGGTCATGAGGGTTCGATTCCCTTCGCCCGCTCCAACCAGAAACCCCAGCTCAGCAGACCTGTCCCACGGCTCTCAGTGATCATCCGCGAACACGACGGGAGGCGCCTCGTTTGGCAGTGCGCTGAACGGCAGTGCGCTGAACAGCCTAGGAGCTCGCTTGACCAAGATCACTCAGTTCTGGCGCTCGTGGTTGCCCGGCGCTAAGCACGGCATAGCACGTGGCGTTGCGGTCTACGGCAGTCCCGGCTTCAAGCGGATCCGCAACGGCTGGCCGACCTTCTTGCAGAGTGCCGGAAGCTGCGAGCATGGGCCAAGGAACATGGCGTCCATCTCGACGGCAGTCCGGAGTCGCTATCCGCGCTGGACGAAGCGCTGGATCGTTTCGCTGACCAGCAGACCACAAGCGGGATCGCCAACGAGGCAGGCCGCTACCTCGGAACGGTGCTCGTCCGGCGCGATGACCGCGCTTGCTGGCAGGTCTGGCGCAACGGTCACCCGGTAGTCCGAATGCCCTCCGGGCACGACCTCGATGTCGTTGCCATCGTCAACGATGCGTCTCGCTCCGGGAGGCTAGGACTCGCGAAACACTATGCAGACGCGATCGCAGGAGGGCCATCCTGACCGTGCCAGCCGATCGGCGCGATGCCCGAGCACGCCCCTTCGTTGTGCGGACTCAGTGCGGAAGGTCCCAGCCCGGCGGCACAGGGTTGGGACGGGCCTAGAACACGGGTAATGCGTAATTTCGTTGAGCGCTTGATGAACCTCTGCGAAGATGCGGCCGGTGGGGTGGGAGGCACTCGAGCAGTGGGGTGACGACGTCGTTCGCATCGAACCGCTCACTGGCGGAGTTGGCGTCAACGAGGTGTGGAGCGTGCGCGTCAACGGGCACCTCGCGGTCGGTCGTCTCGGCCAACGCAGCGACGCTGATCTCGCGTGGGAGACCGACCTGTTGCGACACCTCGACCGTGAAGGGATGCCGGTGCCGGTGCCGATCCCAACCACGGACGGTCGGCACTTCGCCGACGGTCTGGTGGTGATGACCTACGTGGAGGGCGGATCTCCCGAGACCGAAACCGACTGGGGTCGCGTCGCCGACACACTCCGCCAGCTGCATCGGTGCACGCGCGGCTGGCCCCAACGCCCGGGCTGGCGATCGTCGATCGACCTTCTGCACGCCGAGACCGGGACGAGGGTCGACCTCGGCGAGATGCCACCTGAGGGTGTCGTTCGATGCCGGGCAGCGTGGGCGCGACTCACCGGGCGCACGACGTGCGTCGTCCACGGCGACCCCAACCCGGGCAACATCCGCATGACCGCGGACCGCGTCGCGATGATCGACTGGGACGAGTCGCACGTCGACGTCCCCGACATCGACCTGGCACTGCCGCACAACGCCGCCGGTCTCGACGACGACGCGTACGACATCGCCGAGCAAGCGCGGGCCGCATGGGAAGCCGCCGTCTGCTGGGACCCCAGCGGGACCGACCAGTTCGCAGTCAAGCGCCTCGCCGAAGTTCGAGCGGTCTGAGCAGCAGCGAATCGACCGGATGATCTCTGGCCGGAGGTTGGCCGCGCGCTTATTGGAAGGCGGGCGTTCGGCGGGTGAGCTAGATTCGCGGGATGTTTGCCTCCGAGCGGGTACGCCTGCGGCCCATGGTCCCGGACGATGCCACCGTGCTGTACGAAATGTGGTCCGACCCCGAACACCACCTGATCACCAACGAGAGCCCGATGCTGGTTGAATCGCTCGCGGCAAGACGGGCCAGGCTGGAGAAGTCGCAGGCCGAACCGGATGTCTGTACCGCCCGGTTCACCGCCGAGACGATCGCCGACGGCACCGTGATCGGAACGTGCAACCTGTGGGGTCTCGACGCTTTCAACCAGCTCGGCCATCTCGGCATCTCACTGCTCCCGGCCGCACGCACCCAGGGATACGGTCGGGAGATGGTGCGGCTGCTCTGCCACTACGGCTTCCGCTTCCGCAACCTGCATCGGATTGAGCTGGAGACGCTCGCAACCAACGCCGCGATGCGCAAACTTGCCGAAAGCTGCGGCTTCGTGCTCGAAGGCATCCAGCGCGAGCGGGCCTACGACGGCGACGGCTTCTCCGACATCGTGCTGTACGGGCTGCTCAGGCAAGAGTGGAGTCGCTAGAACCGCGCGGCCTTAGTTAGTTGCCGGTCTGACTTTGATGGCCTGACTTTCGGCTGGAGCGGCTGGTCCCGGTTGTCCGCGCCGGCGTTGCCGACGCCGCGCCATGGCCGGTCGACGACCCGATGTCGTCGTTTCATTCGGAAGTCCTTTGCTAACCGCGAAAGCGATCCGTCAGGACCAAACCTTCGGGTTGCTTGACTCGGCCCTTGGGGCGGGGCGGATCGTCGGGTGTCATGGCTCGCGAAAGACATCCCAGGAGCTTAAATGTCAAGCCACGAGCGAGGATTGAGGGAGGTTTTCCCGGTGGCCCCAGGCGGTGGCCTCGTCGTAGACGGTGCCGGTCTTGAGGCATCCGTGGAGGATGCCGACGAGCCGGTTGGCCAGCCTTCTGAGGGCATCGTTGTGCTGGTGTCCCTTGGCGCGCTGCTGGTCGTAGAAGGCACGGGCGCCGGGCGAGGCGTTCAGGGCGGCGAAGGCCTGGGCGTTGAGAGCATCGACGAGCCAGCCGTTGTGAACGAACCGAGCCGCGACGACCCTCTTCTTGCCCGACGCGCGGGTGATCGGGCTGGTGGCGGCGTAGTTCCTGCGGGCCTTGCCGTCGGCGTAGCGGCGGGGGTCATCGCCGAACTCTGCGAGCACCCGGGCGCCGAGAACGGCTCCCATGCCGGGCTGGGACAGGTAGACCTCAGCGTCCGGGTGCCGGCCAAAATGGTCCCTCACCTGCTCTTCGAGGGCCTTGACCTGCTCGTTCAGCGTGGTGACCAGCGCGATCAGGGACCGGACGGTGCCGGCGTAGGCGGCCGTCAGAACGGCCGGCTGGCCGAGGTGGTCCCCGCGCAGCGCCGCGAGGATCGCGGTGGCCTTGTCCGGGATGTTGCGGCGGCGGGCCCGTTTGAGGGCGGCGCTGACCTGCGCGCGGGTCAGCCGTGCCGCGCGCGCGGGCTCCGGCGCCTTGCCCAGCAGCTCCAGGGTGTCGCAGGCGTCCAGGTCCTCGAACGCCTCCAGCGCCGCAGGGAAGTACTCCCGCAACTGGTGCCGCAGCCGCTGCACCGCCCTGGTCCGCTCCCAGATCATCGTCTTGTGCATCCGGGCGGTCACCTTGACCGCCTCGGCCTCCGGGGAGTCCCCGGCTGCCTCGCGGAGCTGGTGGGAGTCGGTCCGCACCATGTCCGCCAGCATGTGCGCGTCGCCGGCGTCGCTCTTGGCCCCGGACACGCCGTGCCGCTCCCGGTACCGGGACGCCAGCAGCGGGTTCACCGGGTAGACCCGGTACCCGGCCGCGATCAGCGCCGTGACCCAGGGACCGCGGTCAGTCTCGATCCCGACCAGCACCTCCGCCTCGTCCAAGTCCTCGCCCAGGCGAGCGCCGATCAGGCCGTGCAGCTGGGCCATCCCGGTCACGCCCTCGGGCACGCGCTTCTTCGCCAGCACCTTCCCGGCCCCGTCCATCACCTCGACGTCGTGATGGTCTTCAGCCCAGTCATCACCCACGAACAGCCGCATGCGCACTCCCGCCAGCTCTGTCGGAACATGTCAGCAGCCAGCGGGAGAACTATCAGCGACCTAATAAAAACAGTGCTCACGCCATCGGCGGGCACGACATCCCAGCAGCGATCAACTCTCCCGGTCACCGGCAGGGGCACGATCTTTCGCCAGGGCTCAAAAACCCAGGAGCACAAAGTGCTCACCTGCCGGCGGCCACCTTCAGCCAAGTCTGCCGGACGGCGGACGTGGCCTGACGATGAGCCGCAGGAAAGGCGGCTCGCGGAAGGACGCGCGATGACAGACACTGCAACGGTGGCCCGTAATCCTGGTGATCGGGAACCGGCTCCGCCGGTGGTGATCGGCCCGGAGCTGGCCGACCAGCTGCTGGCCCGGGCTGAGGCGGGCGGCGTGGAGCTGCTTGGCCCCGACGGCCTGCTCTCGCAAGTGACCAAGGCCGTGCTGGAGCGGGCCCTGGCCGAGGAGATGACCGCGCATCTGGGCTATGAGAAACACGACCCGGCCGGCCGCGGCAGCGGGAACAGCCGCAACGGTTCGACGGGCAAGACGCTGCTGACCGATGTCGGCGCGGTCGACCTGGCGGTGCCGCGGGACCGCAACGGCAGCTTCGACCCGAAGATCGTGCGGAAGGGCCAGACCCGGCTGGAAGGCTTCAACGAGCGGATCATCGCGTTGTATGCGCGGGGCATGACGACCCGCGACATCCGGGCGCACCTGCGCGAGATGTATGACGTCGACGTCTCGCCCGACCTGATCAGCCGGGTCACCGACGCCGTGCTGGACGAGCTCGCCGACTGGCAGTCCCGGCCGCTCGATCCGGTCTTCCCGGTGATCTTCATTGACGCGTTAATGGTGAAGATCCGCGACGGTGTGGTCACCAACCGGGCGGTCTACCTGGCCATCGGGATCGACTGCGACGGCGCCAAGCAGGTCCTGGGCCTGCGGGTCGGCCCCACCACCGGCGAGTCGGCGAAGTTCTGGCTGTCGGTCCTGTCGGAGATCAGGTCCCGGGGCGTCGCGGACGTGTGCATCGTGTGCTGCGACGGGCTCACCGGCCTGCCTGACGCGATCGGCGTGGTCTGGCCGCCGGCGGTGTGCAGCTGTGCGTGGTGCACCTGATCCGCGCGTCGCTGCGGTATGACCCGACAACTCTTATTAGGAGATACGGGGAGATGGATGTTCTAGTGCGTGACGTGCCTGAGCAAGTGGTGATAACTGAGCAGCGGATGGTGGATCAGGCCGCCCTGGAAAGCTGGCTGCCGGGAGCGATGTCCCGGGTACTCAAGGCTGCTGGCGAAGCGGCAGCCGAAACGATCGACCAGCCTTATCTGGAGCGCGAGCACCTTCCCCGCGAGCCGGTGTTCATCGTGATCTATGAAGGGAACCCGAACGAGGGCGAGACCGCCGTCGAGTGCTGCACCCCCCTGCGGGCAGGAGTCCTAACCCGTGCTGACGCGGCCAGCCGCGTCATTCCTGCGCACCGGGAGGCATACATCCGCGTGAAGAAGAGTTTGGTGGAGTCGGGTCGCATCGGCGACGTGTATGTGGCGATTGAGCAGTGGATAGGCAGCAACGGCCTGGACATCGCGGCTGCTCCACGCGAGACATACTGGACCGACTTCTATGCAGCCGACGGGAGCGATGTCGTCTTTGATGTCGCCTTCCCGGTGCGGTAGACAGTGTCGATGACAGGCCAGGCCGGGCGGATGACGACAGGGGAGTTCTCTCGCCGGTCGCAGCTGTCGATCAAGGCGCTGCGCCTGTATGACCGGCTCGGTTTGCTGCCGCCCGCAGCTGTCGATCGGCGCAACGGCTATCGGGAGTATGACGAGAGCCAGCTGTTCACCGCACGTCTGATCGTCTTGTTGCGCAGCCTAGATATGCCTCTGCAGGAAGTCGCACAGGTAGTGGCCGCGGCCGGGCCCGAAGCCAAGGATCTGATCGAGTCATATTGGGCTTCGCAAGAACGGCGGTTTGCTGCGCAGCGGCAGATCGCCGCCACGCTGAGGCCAGGCATCGCCACCTCGGATCCGCCAAGCGGCCAGCTCCCAGTCCACGAGCGATACGTGCCTGAGCAGCTAGTTCTGACCGAGCAACGTCATGTCTATCTCGGTCAGCTGACCTGGACGCAGGAAGCCACCGGCCGCCTAGTGGCATGCGCCAGCCGCTGCGGCGGTGTCGCGGGCCAGCGTTTTGTCATCTTCCACGGCCTGGTCTCAGCAGACAGCGACGGACCGGTCGAGGTGTGCGTGCCAGTCGCTCGCCTGCCGGATGATCCCGCCGAGCTGGCCTGGCGCGTCGAACCCGCGCATCATGAAGCATTCATCCAGGTCACGACGGTCCATTTCGAGGTTCCAGCGATCTTGTCCGTCTACGACCAGCTGGCACGCTGGGTCTCAGGCGCGGGCCACGAGCAGATCGGGCCGCCGAGAGAGGTCTACACCCCCGGTGTAGAACCCCTATTCGCCGCCGCCGACGCGCACATCTGCGATGTTGCCATCCCTTTTG
Organism: uncultured Actinomycetota bacterium; assembly: GCA_963730085.1. Classification (GTDB taxonomy): domain Bacteria; phylum Actinomycetota; class Actinomycetes; order Streptosporangiales; family Streptosporangiaceae; genus JAJYUU01. The sequence continues at coordinate 284,759 of CAVSQI010000006.1, forward strand.
CATCACGCCCAGCACCTTGAGCGACTGCCCGCGGCTAACCCGCGGACCATGGACCTTGTCAAGGCGTTTGGGACCACTCCTTATCCGCGTCGGCTTATCCCGGTGACCACCCATGCCCGACCGAGGGCGCTGCCATACAAAGCCACGATGACGAGGACCAAAGCACGTTGCAGCGCACCACTCTGGGTGTTCGCCAGGAGCGCCACGGCGAGGCCGAGCTGCACTAAGTAGGCCGCAACTGAGATCGACGCGAAGGCGATGTTCAGCGTTCTGGATCGAGAGTCCCGGGCGAAGTTTCCAGCCCGCTTTGCCCTCGGTATCAGCCGTCTGGTGGCCAGCAGGCCGACGATCGCCATTGCGAGGCTTGATAGCCCGAAGACGACTGAGCCCCCGGTCAAGGTCACGATCGAGACGATGAAGATGTCTACCAGGGCAACAAACGCGCTCCCGGCCAGCACAGTTCGCAGCTCCCGGGTCGTGGGGTTCGCGTCATCCGCGTTGACGACGGATACGGCGACGACCAGCAACCCCAAGATGGCAGCGGACGCGCCCGCGCTTGCGATGAAGAAGTTGTCATAGTGGCCCACCACAACGCACCCTATCGGGCATCGGCGGCTATCTTGCCGAGGCGTGCCCGAACCGCCACCGAGTCGCGGTGAGGCGTTGCAGCGCGGCGCGTCCTGGCGGTCCCCATGTGGCTTTTCCACCAGGGCGGCCGTGGACTCCGGCATCGCCGATGAGCATGCAGACGAGTGCCTTAGTTACGGCCCAGCCGCGTGCGCGGAGCAGGGTCGCCGGGTCAGCGGCCGATGAGTAGCTCTGATGGAAGCGGTCGATGACATCTTCGGGCAGAAGCATCCAGCAGGCAGCCAGGTCACAGGCCGGATCCCCCGCGCACATGTCGCCAAAGTCGACCACGCCGCAGAAGTTGCCGCCCCTTGTCAGAAGATTCGCCGGGTGCAAGTCCGCGTGCAGCCACAGAGCCGGACCTGTCCAGTCAGGCGCTGCTAGCGCATCATCGAAGACCTCGCGTACGGCGTCTGGGTCGGAGATCAACCCACGTTCGGTCGCCTCTTTCAACAAGTGTGCGAAGCCGTCGCCGATCTCGGCTAGCGGACGACCGCGGCGGTTCCGGCTGGCAGGCGCGTCGTCAGGCGCGGGCTGATGTAGGGCGGCTAGGAAAGTGGCCAAGGTATCGGCTGCCTCCACAGCGCGAGTCGCAGGGGCGCGGTCAGCAGGTGCACCTGCGACCCAGGTAGTGACAAGCCACGGGCGCGGGAACCGCTCGGAAGGCTTGCCTAGACGCTGTGGAACAGGTATCGGCAATGGGAGTCTCGGCGCTATTGCTGGTAGCAACGTGTGCTCCTTGAGGAGCAGCTCGTCTGCGTCTCGAGTGGCCCACGGCAGCCGGACCGCAAGGTCGTCGCCAAGACGCCACAACTGATTGTCCCAGCCACGAGCACCAAACGTCAGCGGCAAGTCGACCAGGTCAGGGTGCTGTTCACGGAGCAAGTCTGCAACGAGATCCGCGGTGATCTCATTCTCAGCGCCCGGCACAAAAGCAACCGTATCCGTGGGCGAAAGTCAGCGAGCCCTGCGGCTTCGGCCCGGCGCTAACTGGTCCCAGTCTGTTCCAGGGCCGCGCGGTGGTGTTGCGTCCAGCGGTAGGCAGCCTGAACGTCCGAGACAGCGCCGATGTCTCGAAGGCTGACCATGGCGGGAACGCCGTTGTCCGCACCGTCGCTGATGCCGCGCCAGCACCTGTCTTGCCACCACAAGATCGTGGAAATCAGCTCGGTCCGGTCGGCCAGGCCGTAGCCATCGCAGATGACCTGAATGAGCGACGCAGTCGTGGCTACGACTTCGACGTCCGGCCCAAGTGCCAGGTACTGCCAGCACGTGAGTGCTACGTCATGGATGCGCCTGCCCGGCGCCGCCAGGTCCCAGTCGATGAAAGCCACCGGGCGCATCCCCGACCCGCGGTCGCGGTAGATGGTGTTCCTCGGCGAGAGGTCGTTGTGACAGACCACCTCGTGAGTGCCGGCTAGATCCGTGCCCGCGGTGATTTCATGGAATTCTCGCACCAGCTCGCCAACGCGGCGAAGGCTAGCTCGAGACGTCACTCCAGCTGGTTGCCGCGCCTCCCATGCCGCGTGGCCGTCGACGTAGCTGAGCATTTCCCGCCCGGCTTCATCGATTCCGAGGAACCGCGGCGCGCCAGCCCAGCCGGCCTCCTCCAGGAGCTGGAGCAGCCGATGCACAAACTCCGAACTGCCGCTAGGCCGACGCCGCACCGTGTTCCCCAGTCGCACCGGAGCTGTCACATACCCCCCGGGCATCTCCACCTCGGCCATAAGGCCATCATCATCCAGCGAACCCGACCACTCCTTACACACCACATCCGGTTTGTTGGGCCTCTGCCCACTGGTCGAGCAAGCCGCCGCGGTTTTAACATGGCCTCCGGCGGTCTCGTCATGGATGAGCAGGAGCATGCCAGTGTCACATGACGGCGAGGAATCCAACAGGGTCCTCGGAATGGTTCGCCGCGGAACTAGGTCCGCATGCCCGACAAGACGAAGAAACGCAGCATGTCCTCGGCTTCGCGGTGGACTGGTATGGCCCAGTCGACGGGGTTTGGCTCCGGTCACTCAAACATCCGATCAAGGCGTACAAGCGCTGGACATTGATACGTCGACTCGGTCCCTACGCACCAGACGACGAAGACGATCTATAGTCGACGGGCTAGCAGAGGAACGTGCGCCAACCATGATCCTGCCGAAGGTCCGGGACCCTCGCTTGGTGACGATCCGCCGTGGTGGGACCCTCACCGATCCGGATCACCGTCTACTCGCTCTTTGGGCGGCATCTTGCGCCGAGCACGTCCTGCAGCTCTTCGAGTCGGCTCAGCCAAAGGACGCACGGCCGCGTCAGGCGATCGAGCATGCCCGCGCATGGGTGCGCGGCGAGGTCAAAATGACCCAGGCTCGGGCGGCGGGCGGGCATGCCATGGGCGCCGCTAGACACCTGCGCGGAGCTGCCCGGCATGCCGCGTACGCTGCGGGTCAGGCCGGGGCCGTCGCGCACGTCGCCGCACACGAACTCGGTGCGGCCGCCTATGCGATCAAGGCAGTACGCGCTGCCGCGCCGACAGGCCAGGGCGAGGCCGCAGGGAGACTCGAGTGCCAGTGGCAGCGTGACCAGCTTCCGGAGGCGATTCGCGAGCTCGTGCTTGACGACCAGCGGTTGCGCAACGAGATCTGCTGGTCGGTGTTCGACTGCTGAGCGCACGTCAAGGGGCGCCAACACCCGCGGCCGGCCGCTCGCTCTGCTCTCAGGCGAGAACCAGCCGGATCCATGAATTCATCCCAATCCAGCACCACATAGCCTCGCAGCAATGCAGCCAGCGCCTCAACGACCGCCGATTTGCCGGACCCGGGAGCGCGCGAGCACAACTGTGATCACGACACAACCGTAGAACGGAGGTCCGCCAGGCATGACCGGGCAGGACGGCGTTAGGTCAGAAGAGCCCATCCGCGAGGGCAAGTACTCCCGGATCGAGCGGGAGAGACGCTTCCTGCTAGCGGGACCGCCGCCGCGGCAGGCCGTCGCGGCTCGCCGCCGCATCACCGACCGGTACCTGCCGCACACGCACCTGCGCTTGCGGCGTATCGATGACCTGGACAGTGGAGGCTGCGAGTTTAAGTTCACCCAGAAGGTGCCCGCCAATCGGCCGGGCCACGTCCAGGGACTGATTACCAACACCTATCTGTCCGCCGCCGAGTACGACCTGCTCGCCTCTCTCCCGGCCGCAGTGCTGTCCAAGACCCGCCTGAGCGTGCCGCCGCTCAGTGTCGACGTCTTCGAACCGCCGTTGCACGGACTGGTCATGGCTGACGTCGAGTTCGGCGCAGACGAGGAAGCCTTGTCGTTCCTCCCACCTCCGGCGGCGGTGGCTGAGGTCACCGATGATTCACGGTTCACTGGCGGCAGCCTCGTCAGCGCTCGGCGCGATGACGTGCTGGCCTGGCTCGCTGACTACGGCATCGCGCTCCACACCGACTGAATTCAGACTCGACCCCTGCCTTCACCTGCTCGCCCGACGGATCGTCCGGCAGCTCTGGTCCAAACAGGCCACTCGTGCCGACCCTTCATATGGTGACTGGCGATCAACTGATTCCGGGCGGGATGGCTCCTGGGCCAAGATCTGCGGTCAGCCACCGCTCCGGCTGCAGGTAGATCGCGACCTGCTCGCCCAATTCCCGGTGCGCAAACTCGATGTAGGCCGAGACCTTGTCCGGCGGCAGATACCGCGTGGTTATCTCCCACAACAGCTCTTCGGTCTCCGGAACCGTGCGAGTGACCGGTCCCTCGACCGATACGTACCTGGTAGTGGGCATGAGCCGTTCGAACCATCAGCGTGAAGCGTCCGGCTGCTTCGATGAGGCGCGCCTTCCGCGATCGGGCCTCAGTCAGCACCCACGCCTGCGCGCCCGGCGTGTACTGGTACCAGATCGGTACGGTAAACGGGCCACGGCCTGGACCGGCCGAGACCGACAACGCCGCGATGTGCGGCTCGGCCAAGAAGAGCTCGCGATCGCGTACAGACAAGCTCGCATCCGCCACAAGCCCAAGCGTAAGCGGAGCTGCTGACAATCTGACTGATGACAGTTACCCATTGGCACGCAAGCGTTGCCCGGCATGCATCACATCAACCGACGGTCGCGGCCAGCTCCTGATAGGCCGGGAAGAGCTCCTGCCACCGCGCCATGCTGTCGCACCGGTCGCGGCCAGCGATGTGGGCGGCGAGGTCTTCGACGTGGACCTGTATCCCGGCCCCGTAGGCAGCGAGCAGGTTCACGGGCATGCCCCGTTCCTCCCAGACCACCACGCTCTGGTCACCATCGGCAGCCAGAGTAACTTCGACGGTGCCCTCATCCGGGTCGTCTAGATGTCGGACCGTAACCAGCAGCCGCCGCCGCGGCTCGCATCCGTCCACGCGCCCGGTGCCTTCCCATCCGCTGGCATGAAGGCGTGCCCGGTACTCGCCGCCGAGTCCCAGCTCGCCCGTCAACTCGCCATACCACTGCGCGAGGCGCGAGCGATCGGTGAGCGCCGACCACAGGTCGCCGACGTTGGTGTCAATGCGATCTTCCATGCGCACGACGCCCTTGCCGTCCGCCGATCGCAGGGTGCCCAGGATGCGTGGGTGCGCAGGCGCCGTGTCCATCTCGCATTCCTTCGCTCTCGTCTCGGTCAGGCCCATTATCTCGGCCCAGCTACTCAGGGGTCTCCGATGCGACGACGAACCGGGACGGGCCCAATGGACAAACCCCAGAACCAACGGAGCGGCGTTTCAAGGATGCGGCAGTGCCGCCCGGGACACTAAGAGGGACGCCGCGCCATGGCGTCGTCCCTCTTGCAGCAGCCTGTGGGCTGGTATTACCGCAGCACGAGCTCACGGTCTTCGTGACGCGTCGGCTGCACGCGCCGGAATCGCGGTGGGCGAGCCGACCTGGGCCGCGCTTACCTCGCCGCGCCGGTGCATGGCGCCCGCCGCCACGAAGGCGAGTGCCACCGCGGCCGAGATGCCGACCACGACTGCGAATGCGTAGAGAACGTCGTACAGGACCTCGAGCAAAACGTCGCAGCGCTTTCGGGACGGGATTTGCGTACGCTTGCGACACCTCAGGCGGAAAAGCTGAAAGGGGTCGGTCGGGTGGGCACTCGGGCGAGCACTACTGCGCGAACGTCGGCCGCGCCGCTCAATGTCCTCGATCCGTTCTTGTATGCCGGAGATCCGTATCCGGCCTACCAGTGGCTACGAGACGAGGCGCCGGCCTACTGGGACCCGGTCAACAAGATCTGGTGCATCTCCCGGCACCACGACGTGCTGTCCGTCGAACGCGACACAGATCGCTACAGCTCGGCCAGCGGCAGCAGGCCGCTCATCGAGATGAGCGCGTCGATGATCAACCGGGATGACCCCCGGCACAAGCAGCAACGCAAGCTCGTGTCCGGGCGCTTCTCCCCGCGCGCCGTCGGCAGACACGAGGAGCGCGTGCGGGCGCTGACGGCTGAGTTGCTGACCGCGGCGCACGCACACGGGACCGTTGATGTCGTCGCCGCCATCGCGGCGCCTTTGCCTGCGATGGTCATCGCCGAACTGCTGGGTTTCGACCGCGCGCTATGGCCGAAGTGCCAGGAGTGGTCGGAGCGGACGATGAGCTCTGCGGGCTTCCGCAACGACGACCAGCGTCAGCCCCCCGGTTCGCTGGAAGCCATCGGCGAGTTTGCGGCCGCCTTTTCCGAGCTGATCGACACGCGCCGACGCGACCCGCAAGACGATCTGGTCTCTGCGTGGGTCCACGGGACCGTTGACGGCCGGCCGCTGGACACGGCGGAGATCATTCAGGAAGGCTTGCTCCTCCTGGACGGCGGCGCGGAGACCACCCGCTCGGTCATCGGCCAGACAGTGTGGAACCTGGCGCGCTTTCCTGACCAGCGCGAGATTCTGCGCGCCGATCCGTCCATCCTCGCTAGCACCGCAGTAGAGGAGTTCATCAGGTACGCGACGCCCATACTCAACATGCGGCGTACCGTCACCGTCGATCACGATGTGCACGGTCAGCGGCTGTGCGCAGGCGATCAGGTGCTGGTGATGTACGGGGCAGCCAACAGCGACGAGCGGGAATTCGAAGAGCCGGAGCGCTTCAACGTGACCCGGCGTCGCGGTAGTCACGTGGCGTTCGGCTTCGGCACTCACTTCTGCCTAGGCGCCAACCTGGCGAGACTGGAGCTTCGGGTGATGTTCGAGGAACTGCTCAGCAGACTCCCCCACTTCGCGCTGGTGCCGGGCTACGAGCCCGAGTTCGCGCCCGGCTACTTCACGCGCACCCTCAAAGAGCTCTGGATCGAGGTCAGCCCATCCGCGGGTCTCGGGCGAGCTCATAAGTAAGCAGGGCCAGGTTGTGCCCGACTGTCCGGGCGCTGACAAGGCGCATTGGCTTGCTGTCAGTGGTCTCACCGAACAGGCGCTCGCCTGCCCCGAGCACGACCGGAAAGATCGTTAGGCGCAGTTCGTCGACGAGGTCGTGCTCCATCAGGGTGCGCACGAGCTGGTAGCTCGCATAGATCAGGATCTCGCCGTTGACGTCCTCGCCTGAGCTTCCCGACCGCACTGACTACGTCGCCGCCGAGCACCGTGGCGTTGGACCACCTGGGCTCCGTCAGCGCGCCGGACACGACGTACTTGGGCAGGCTGTTGAGCCTGTCCGCCCAGTCGCCGGTCCGCGATAGCCACCGCGCGGCGAACCACTCATCGCTCCTCCGTCCCAGCAGCAGGGCCTCGGCGCTCTGCGCCTCCTCGGTCTCGACCTTTGCCCACTCGGCGAGGTCCGTGCCTCCGAACGTGTCGAACCAGCCACCGAGCTTGAAGCCCTCCTGTCCGTCTGGGTCCTGGACGACGCCGTCGAGCGAGCAGTTTGTACTGACGATGATCTTTCCCATGGTTACCTCCGTGGTCGGCGTATCAGGTGTCGCTAATGCAGACACAGCGATGCTGGGGAACTGGGCGCGACGCGAGCCCCAACATGTGGCCCGGGCGTGGTGGCATGATGAGCAACGATGAGTGAGAGCGAGACGGGCACATGGATTCCGAGCGACGACCAGACGGCGGTCGAACTGCTCCTCGCGGTGCGCGCCGGGGACATCGAGGTGATCCAGAGGCTGCTCGCTAGTGACCCGACGCTGGCGTCGGCCAGGATTGGCAGCGAGGCTGCCGGCAGCGGGACGGTCTTGCACCTGCCTACCGACTGGCCTGGCTACTTCCCCAACGGCCCGCAGATCGTCAAGCTCTTGATCGAAGCGGGCGCCGATCCCAACGCCCGCACCACCAGCCGAGGTAGCTCACGGCCCGGCCCGGGCTCCGAGACGCCGTTGCACTACGCGGCCAGCAGCGACGACGTCGACGTGGCCGAAGCCCTCATCGACGGCGGAGCAGACGTCGAGGCGCCTGGCGGCTCGATCGGCACTCCTCTCGATAACGCCGTTGGCTATGGCTGCTGGCACGTCGCCCGCTTGCTCGTAGCGCGTGGCGCGGCAGTTGAGAAGGCGTGGCACGCGGCTGCGCTGGGCATGCTCGGCCGCCTCGAAGCGATCCTTGGAAGCAGCCCGTCAGCGGAGGATGTGTCGCAAGCGTTCTGGCATGCCTGCGGCGCCGGGCAGCGCCGGGCTGCTGAGTATCTGCTGTCGCGCGGCGCCGATCTCAACTGGGAACCGGAGTACGCGCAAGGCACGCCACTCGACGCGGCCAGCGGGCAGGGCACAAGACAGGAGAACGTGATTTCCTGGCTACGCGAGCTAGGTGCCGCTACCGCCAGCTCCGATTGACTCCGAGCGCGTGCTCCAGCCTGACCAGCCCGACATGCCCGCACGCGTGCCCCCGATGACCAGGACTAGCACTATTTCGACGGGTCATGCGCGGCCAGCAGGCACGTAGCTATATCGTTCGCGTCGTCAGGGAACGTCACGGGGCAACCTGGAGCAGCGGAAAGGTCAGCCTGTGTCTGGCGGCGCGGAGGAACACGACGAGCCGAACCGGCTTGTCCGGTCAGGGTCTCGTCGTCTGGCCAAGCCAAGCTGGCTCTGGCTGTCGATTTTCGGGACCTCAGTACTGCTCTTCCTGATTCGATTCCTGATCCCCACTCCGGTAGGACAGGCAGACAATCGT
>CAVSQI010000007.1:0-326933 GCA_963730085.1 uncultured Actinomycetota bacterium
TCCTCAAGCCGCGCTTTGCCGTGATCGGTCAGCTCGATGGTCCGGCGCAACTCGCGCTGCCAGCCTGACCGCCTTTCCTGCGACCACTCGGACCCGGTCCTGGTGTGACTAGAGCCCAACCCTGCGGCAAGACGCCGGGGAGCGCAGCGAGGTTCGGCACCGGTCGCGGGCGTTTGCAGACGCCGCCCCGACACCTGAATCAGACGCGCCGACCGAATCCGTCGCCTCTGAACTGCAACGCGCGCCAGTCCCTAGAGGACGTCCGCTCGTGCCGCTGACAGGGACCTCGGCTTTGCCGCGCTGACACCGCGGGTGCCGGGATTTCTCGGTGTAACGGCGCTGTCGCCCCTGTTCATTGCCTGAGCCTTCCCTCGGCAGATGCCCGGCCGGGGCGCCTCTGTCGCTGTCGTGGTCCCGTCGGCTCTGGCATGATCTGGACCCAATAGCAAGGGCCGACTGACAGGCACCATGACCGTGGCATCCACACCAGACAGCGTTCACGGCGGCGTCGGCGCGCAGCGAGGCCGTCGCGAGCGGTGGCGGCGGCGGATCACGGGTGTGGCTATCGGGAGCCTGGCAGCGGGTGCGTTCCTGATGTGGGGACCGATCGGCTTGGGGAGCGGGCCACTCATGGTCTACGCGCCCAGCGGCGGGCAGCTTCTCGGGGCTACGCAGCCAGGCCTGGGGCATGATGGTCCCGCTGCAGGCAGGGAACTCCGGGGCGGTCATCGACAGCGTGGTGGTCGTGGGCGGCGCTGGCTACGGCGGGCCTCGCGTGTTGTCGGTTCTCGAAGTCCGCCAGCAGAGCCGGAGGGTGCGGCGGAACATGGCCGTGGCAAGGTCCGCATAGCATTCTCAGCACATGCGCGATCGGCGGCGTCCATCGCCTCGTCGGAACGCCGCTGCCCAGTGATGATCCGGGCGTCGACATGGTCATCAAGGTCGCCCCGCCCGGCAGCCGCGGCGGCTGCTGGACGGCCACCGCCATCGTGGTTCACTATCACGTCGGGATCCGCCATTACACCGTGACGAGTACCGACGTATTCGCGGCCTGCCAGACGACAACCCAAGAACATAACGCCGACCTCGCACTCGGACTGCCGGACTAACGGGCCGTCTGCCACGCGCCGTCGGAGCCGCGACGGGCGACGCACTCTCTTGCCGCTGGCGGCGACTAGCTGTTGGGCGGCGACCCGGTGTCCCAGCGGCCGCGCGTTACGCAGCAGTATGCGGCGTCTGGTGTTTGGCGGATGAGATCGCCGAAAGCTGCCCGGTCGTGACAGATCAGATGCCGGACTGGCCGAATGAGCGCAAGCAGCTGCCCGCCCATCTCGCCGCGGAGGCAGCTGCCAACCCGGGAGGATCGATCGCCGAGATCGACGGCACAATCGTGACCAATCCCGACGGGTACGTGCCACCGGAAGCGATCATCGGCTGCTACGTCGTCGGTCCCGACGGGCGCGCAACCGGCGAATACGTCCGCAACCCCGGATACGGCCCAGTGCGCGACGACTTCACCCGGCTGGAGCAGCCCGATCAATGGCTCGGCTGGCTGCCCGATACACCGGCCCGCGCGATCCGTAGCGAACTCCACGATCTGCTGGCCTCGCAGGTCACAGGATCGGTGCTGGACTGGGTCAAGATCACAGATGAACCGGCATTCCTGACCATCGGCGTCCGGCGCCCGCTGATCCGCAGCAGCTGATTGTCCGCCGCGTCGGCCTGGCCGTCGTTTTCGCCCTCGGCGCCCGCGCACCACGGCGCGAGCCAGAAATACTCACCGGCGCGTTTACTTGGGCCACGGTCGGCCTGGACCAGCCCGGCCAGCGCAAAGACCGTACGTGGATCGACTTCAACACTTCGCGCGGCCAGGCTGAGGAACTGCTCAAATACCGGATCGACCACGTCGACGAGCCCAACTAGCCAAACGGCAACGCGCTCTTGCCGCGAGGAATCCGCGCTCGTATGGGGAAGTCGAGGCGGTGATTGCAGACATACGCAGTGGTCGCGCTGATTAGCTAGCCGGAACATACCGCAGATGGTCGCGGGCCTGAACCGCGCTGCGGGGCCGGAAGGGCCGGGCACCCCGTTATGTTAGGTGCCGTGCTGGTGTGGATCAACGGCCCGTTCGGCGGCGGCAAGACCGCGGCTGCCGGCGAGCTGCAGCGCCGGGTTGACCGCGGCGTCGTCTGCGATCCCGAGCGGGTCGGTTACGGATTGCACGGCATGCTGCCACCCGAGCTCAGGACCGACTTCCATACACCTGGCGGCCTGGCGGCACGGCGTGCATGAGGCGCTGCACCTGGTTGCGCGCGAGTGGGACGGGCCGGTAATCGTGCCGATGACGCTGATCAATCCTGGGTACTTCGAGGAGGTGGTCGGCCGCCTCCGGGCCGACGGCCACGACGTTCGGCACTTCAGCCTGCTTGCCAGCCGCGCTACCCGTGCTGCGACGGCTGCGCGGGCGCACCTTCGGCCTCGGCCTGCGACATGAGCACTGGGCCGTGGCCAGGCTCGACGAATGCCTTACGCGGCTGCAGGACCCGCTGTTCGCCGAACACGTGCAGACCGACGGCTTGTCCGTACCACAGGTAGCTGACGCCATCGCCCGATCGGCTGGGCTGGCGATCAGGCCGGACACCGACGGTGCAGTGCGCGCCCGGCTCCGCCGGTACCGCACCACGCTCGCGCACGTCCGCCGGCGGATCGGATCCGACGTTGAGCGGTGATGAGGTCGGCTTCTCGTTCGGTCCTCGCGAGCCGCTCGCATTCTCACTCTGGGATTCGGGATCTGTGCGTTAGTTCGGACCTGGCAGATGCGCACAGAACTAGGCCAGAGACTCCGTCGCCCGCGCCCCGACGACTCCGTATAAGTATTCATTGCAGCTGCACTCGGCGAACATCCGGTTCCGCCGCTAGGAGGTAGCTTGATCTTCTCGCGGCGGGGGGTTGTACAGGTGCACTTCCCAGTCTTCGAATGGGGGGACAACGCTGTATGCAGGCTCGATGTACGAGCGCAGCCAATGCGCGGCCCGCCGTTCCGCGTACTTCGCATTCAGCACGTTGCCGACGTCATCGATCTCGATCACGTTAGCGAAAATCGCGTAAACCTGTTCTAGCGCACTGGGTTCCTCGGACAAAACGAACGTGTAGTCGATCCCGTCAAGGACGGGCTGGCCAAGCGTCCCGTTCGCCACCCAATAGGAAAAGGTGCGCAGTGCTGCGCTGAACGAGTGACTCAGGCGGGTGGTCATGGCTACAGGCTGCCACCCCCGACGCCGAGGTCATCCGCATTTGCCGCCGTCCGGTTATGCGATATGTGCAGCGGCGTCGCCGAACGCCGATATTTGGCTGCGCCAACCGCATCGATGCTTCGTTTATCTGCACGCAGATGGTCTGATCTCGGCGCCAGAGGCTTGACCGTTATCGAGCCGGGCATCCGCGTCCTGCGATGCCTCTTTTTGCGCGTTGACGCTATCGATAGCCGTAGCTGGGCGCTTGAGAGCGTCTTGAGGCCGACTTCCAGCAGGCCGTCGTTGTATGGGCTGTTGGTGAGGATGGCCAGGCCGCGGGGTGCCCGTGCGGTATCGAGCACCGCCAGTAGCGCACTGAACCCGCTGGTGAGGCCCCCGTGCCAGGCCAGGGTGACGGCTCCGGAGACCTTGAGCCGCCAGCCCAATCCGGCCGCTCGCGGGGATCCGGCCTGAGGCGTACGGCTCAGCCGGATCGCCGGCCCGAGCGGGGTTCTCCCTGGGTCAAGCTGGGCCTGCAAGAACCTGTCCAGGTCGGCGGTGGTGGACAGCAACCCGATCGCGCCCGGCAGCAATGCGTAGTCCGAGTACGGAAACGGGAAGCCAGCCTTGTCGTGCCCGCGTGCTGTGTTCTCGTCCGGGTCCATGCCCGTGGCTGTCATGCCCAGTGGCCCGCAGATGCGCTGCTGCAACAGACATGGCCAGGTCGTGCCCGCGGCCGCAGCCAGCGCGGCGGCAAGCAGCTGGTAACCAACGTTGGAGTAGCGGAATGTGCCCGGCACCAGGGACGGCTTCCCGGCCAGGGCGGCGGCGACACGATCCAGGCCCGTGCCGCGGTAGGGGTTGGGATGGGCAGTGAGCAGCGGCGCTAAGCGCGGTCCGGGGCAGGTCCGCGGCAGGCCGGAGGTGTGGATTGCCAGAGACCGGAGCGTCACCGCAGCCGCCGCCGGGATCTCGAGCAGGGAGCCCAGCGGCGTGTCCAGGTCGACCTCCTTCCTGACGGCCATGTCCGCCAGGATGAGGCCGGTAAAAATCTTGGTGACAGAGCCGATCTCGAAACGGGTGCCGGGCCCGATCGCGTGCCCGCGCCGTCCGCTGCGCCCGGCCGCAGAATACGCCGACCGTAGCACCGGCGAGCCCCGGTCAGCGGAGACGAAGCACGGCGGTGCAGCCGACCGAACCGGCTGCCGCTATGGCCTGCGAGGCCACGGTTCCGCCAGCATGTCCACCGCCAGTGCGTGCCTTCTCCGCTCCGGCAGTCGCGCGCCCGGCCTTCTGTCGCGCGATGCCGGCGCACTCGTCCCCACACCAGCCTGCTGGCCAGGGCGCAGAGCAGCGCGGCAAGCAGCACCCCGGTCACCAGTTCCGCCGACAAGTACACGAAACCGCCAAGACCGAACTGCCGCCCCACCAGCGCCGCCAGCCAGATCGCATCCGCCGCCAGCACCACGAATATCCACGCCCGATCGAACGACATCGCGCGTCCCATTCAGACCAGCCCTCCTGCCCAGCCCGGCTGCGAGCAGACGGCCCGGCGGGCCGCCGCAGGACAGACACCTCTCCGGCCGCCGGCCGCGGCAGCTCCGGGGAGATAACACGTTATCGCGGGTAACGACTCGCGCGGAATTCATCACGCGACGGCCCACGACGAACCGATCACGACTCGGTGTCGACCCGTTGCCGCGCACAGTCCCGCCGCCCGCCCGCATTACGCACAAGCGCCGCACAGCCGGCCAGCGCCCGCAACACCACAGAGAATCCCGCTCCAGCCGAGCGTTGCGGTTGCGGTCACCGCGGGACACGCCACTACCGTTACCCAGGAACGTCCTCCTGCTGCGTGGGACACCAAGCCCGAAGCGCATCAGGGGGACGTTCCTACGTCACGAACCGACACGCAGAACGTGTTTCTATGCCGCGACGCTTACAAGCGTGGCGAACTAGCCAGCGCATATTTGGCGACTGCCTCACAGCCTCATTTGACCGTCACCGACCGAGGCCTTGAGTGCGGCAAGGGCACTAGGCCAACATCAGGACCAAGATCCCCGCAAGAGCCACACGGCGCTCGCATAATGACAGCGTGTTCACCCCCACCGGCGGGAAGGTCATCCGCTGCCGCGAATTACCGCACCCGCGAGCAGGCCCTGACCGCCGGGGCTAGTGACCCGCACTGGCAGTGACGCTGGCACCGAGCCAAGCGTGAGCCAACCGCCATCGAATGCTTACAGGCGGAAGAAGCAATCGACTTCAGGGCAGAACGCTGTGGGACGCTTATGGGCGCCTCAGTCGGGCAGCCTGCGCGCCACCACGTCGGCCACGTCGCCTCGCTCCAATGCCGCGCGACCGTCAGGGCTGTTCACGTATGTAACCCATGTGGCCCCCTTGTACGTCTGCTCCTGCCGGATCACCATGCGCGTCAGGACCAAAGCCTGAAATGCTTCCCGGAGAATCACCGCCAGCGAGAGCCAGCCCTTTCGTTGTTCAACCGAAAGCGCCATCCAGTCGGACTCGGGCAGCCAGGGGGCCAGGATCTGGTCCATGGCTAGAGCGTCCTGATCGATTGGCGCTGTCACCTTCTCAAGGATTTCCGCTGCACGCTGCGGTACGGAGAGCCCGCTGAATACTCAAGGGAGGTTCCCATTTGGGCGGACTCAGCAGGCGCACCAGACATGCCGGGGGCATCATCCGGATCGGTCTCCGAGCGGCGAAAACGTGGCATGGCCGCGAGAGTATCCCGGAACTCCAGCCTCGTGCCAAGAAACCGCGCACAACGAACGGACGTCGGCCTCAGGCGGCCGGGCTGCGGCGTGACCGGCCGTTCGGCGAACTAGCTTCGGCATATTCACTAGCCATCCAGCCCCGGCTGCCCGACCCTTTGACCTGCGTGCCCCCACCGAACGTTGATCATTTCGGCCTATGGTTTGTTTGCCGATCGAGGCCGGCCCCCATGCTGAGGCGGCCTGACTCCGCACCCGATCACTGGAGGGCCAGCAGGGTCGCTATCCGGTCGCGCTGCGCGGGCGTTAGTGGCGGCGCGTGGTCGACAATCCACCTGACTCGCTCGTCCCGGCTAAGGCCCGGCGGCGGCGGTTCGCCAACGCCGTGCCCGGGATTGTCACAGTCAATGGTGCCGGTGGGCTTCGCGTCCATGCTGACTGACGGTGCGAGATTCAGCACGGCCCCGGCGGGGATTTAGCAGCGCGGGCCGGGGTTGAATATCGATCCGCTGGCCTTCGCCGGCTCGGCAGGGGTCAGAAGGTCTTTCCACCTCGCACTGTCCACCGCGTGCCATTCGCGCACCCACGTATGCCGGGGATCGCCATAAACGACTACCTCCGCGTACCAGGGCCAGCAACGGGCGCACGGAAAGATCAGGTAGGGCACGGGGTTAGGCGTGTCGTCACCGGGGTCAGCCCTGCCGGCATCGGCTACGGGAGATATGTCGGCGAAACCAACGGGAATCCCCGGTTATCCACGGCTGACGGCCTTGGAGCTCGACGGCACGCCCCCTCCCGGTCCATCGCCGGCCGCACACAACGCGTGACCGGGACAACCGGGTGCGGGCCGCGGCCGACGCTGGCGTCGCGCGCTATCGGATCTAGCAGTTGACCGGCCTGGCCAAGACCACCATCATTCGCATCCTGGACGCCCACGGCCCAGGAACGCTCGCTCACGGCCCGGACATGCCATGAGCAGCACAAAGGCCAGTGCTACTCCAACAGGTCAACCCGCTCAGCTGGAGGAACCGTGCGCTTCACCTACGCCGAGTCCATGACGAACCCCGCCTTCTACTCGCCGCTGGCCCGCGCGGCCGAGGAAGCCGGGTACGACTCGATGGTGATCCCGGACAGCATCTGCTATCCGGCCGAGTCCGCGAGCGTCTATCCGTTCAATCCCGATGGCACGCGCGAATTCCTGGAAGACAAGCCGTTCCTGGAGCCATTCTCGCTGATCCCGTTTCTCGGCGGCGTCACGCAGCGGCTGCGGTTCATCACGTTCGTGCTCAAGCTGCCGGTGCGCCACCCCGTTCTCGTCGCCAAGCAAGCGACGTCGACCGCCGTCCTGACGGACAACCGGCTCGTCCTCGGGGTCGGCACCAGCCCATGGCATGAGGACTACGACGTGCTCGGTGTGCCGTGGCAGCGGCGCGGGCAGCGGATGGACGAGGCGCTCGCCATCGTCCGCGGCCTGTCCGCGGGCGACGGCTACTTCGAATTCCACGGCGAGATCTTCGACGTGCCGCCTATCAAGATCGCGCCAGTCCCGACGCGGCCACTGCCCGTTCTGATTGGCGGTCACGGCGAGGCGGCGCTACGGCGGGCCGCATCGGCTGGGGATGGCTGGCTGCACGGCGGCGGGAACGCGGCCGACCTCCCCGGTCTACTCGCCCGGCTCGCGGAATTGCGGGCGGAGTACGGAACCACGGACCGAGAGTTCGAGGTGCATGTGATCTCGATGGACGCCTATTCACCGGACGGCGTCCGGCGGCTCGAGGAGGCGGGCGTGACCGACGTCATCGTCGGGTTCCGCTGGCCGTACCACGTCGGGCCGGACACCGAGCCTCTGCAGCCCAAGCTCGACAAGCTGCGCCGGTACGCCGACGACGTCATCGCGAAGGCTGGCTGATGCGACACACAGGAAAAAACTAGGAAAACTCTCTTTGTGCTGGGACTTTCCCCGAAGATAACTGTTGGTCCCCAGGGTTCTGGCGACTCCTATTAGCGCCCCGCCATTGACCCGAAGGGATCCAGCAGTGCTAAAGCCATTTGTCGTCGCTGTCCTCGCCACCGCCGGCCTCACCACCTGCGCCTGCGGATCATCCGGCGGGCCGACTCAGCCAACAAACACGGTGACCGTCACCGCCCCCGCTTCGACGACGCCAGCGGCGGCTTCGTCCTCAACTCCGGCCGGGGGCACAACGCAGCCAGCGACCAGCACGTCGTCCACGTCAACCGGCGGCACCGCCGCAGCCGGCTGCCTGACCAGGTACCTGAACGGCACGGTCGGACTCAGCCAGGGTGCCGCCGGCTCGACCTACATCGCGATCGTCTTCAAGAATCTCAACAACGTGCCGTGCACCCTGTATGGCTTCCCCGGCGTCGCCCAGGCGGCCGGCACACCGGTCACCGATGTCGGCAACCCCTCGACGGAGGACCCGTCGACGGCCCGCGAGCTGGTGACACTCCAGCCCGGCGGTTACGCCAACGCGACCCTCCGGATCGTCCAGGGGCTCAACTACCCGACGTCGGTCTGTAAGCCGGTCAGCGCGCAGTGGCTCGCGGTCATCCCGCCGAACCAGTACGTCCCGCTGTACGTCCACTACACCTCGACGGCCTGCAAGGGGTTGACGGTCAAGCTGCTGAGCGTCACGTCAGTCCGGCCAGGCAACGGCGGCTAGTTAGCGGGCCATCCGCGGCTCGGCCAGGGCACGTCGACCTCGACCGGCTTGTCGTAGTCGACGCCAGGCACGTCGAAGCCGTAGAGCTGCCAGATCTGCCGTCGGAACCAGTCCAGGTCGGCTAGACCGCCGACCAGCTCGCCGGTGCCCGACTGCCACCGTCGGCGCAGCTCGCCCTGAACGAGTGCGGCGAGTTCCCAGTCGTCGAGCCGCAGCCGACCCAGCGCATCGGTCGGCCCGGCATCGCGGCCGGTCAGGTGCTCCCAGAGCCGCGCTGACTGGCGGACCGGCGACTCGGCAGCGTCACCTGCGACGTTGTGCAGCAAACTCAGGTACAGCGAGATGCCGGGAATCGCGAGCGATGACATGGTGACGGCTGCGCTGTGCGCACACGTCAGCGCCGCGCCGTCGACCTGCGAGAGAACGCCGCCAGTGAGTCTGGCCGCGGTCGCTTCGAGGTGATCCTTGGCGCGGCCGATGGTGCCCAGCCGGTAGATCGGCGCGGTCAGCTCGGAGCCGACGTAGGTGAGCGCCGCGGTGTGGAAGCCAGGCGCGAGCATGTCCCGCTGAGCCAGGTCGGCGATCCAGGTCTCCCAGTCTTCGCCGCCCATGACCTTTACCGTCGCCTCGACCTCGTCGTCGCTCGCCGGTTCCGCTGTGGAATCACGGAGCACGACGCCGTCGGCGAACGCAACGTTCCTGCTGTGATACGCGGCGCCGATCGGCTTGACCGCCGAGCGATGGACAGTGCCCGTGCGGGAGTCAGTCCGGCGCGGCGCCGCGACGCTGTAGATCAGGACGTCAACCTGACCGAAGAGGGCGGCGACTCGGCTGAGGACATCGGCCCGCACCGCCGGATCGAAGCAGTCGCCGTTCACAGCCTCGAACACGAGCCCGGAATCGGCGGCCCGGGCGGCCAGCGTCGCCGTGCGATACCAGCCCGGCGACGCTGATCTGCGCAACGTCGCCGTCCGCTCCAAGCACACTCCGATGACGTTCGCGTCGTACCCGAAGAGGCCGGCCGACAGCGGCCGCCAGCCCGTAACCCGCGCTGCAGCCGACGACCAGGGCGCGCGGCCTGGCGCCACGTGCCACTCCGCCCGCGCCTCCTCGCTCGCGGGCGGCCTCGCTGATCATCGCGTCGACAGTCGCTGCGCACCCGGCTGGGTGAGAGTCGAGGAAGATGAAGCCCTTGCCCTCGGGGCGGAGCACTCTGACGACCATGCCTGCTGTCAGTCCCTCCTGCCGGGTGATCCGCGGCCGGCCAGCGGTGCCTCCGTTACGGAGCCGTCGGCTGGCCGCCTTCAAGCTCGGGAGACTGAGCGCCGTTCGGCGAGTCGAACGGCGTGACAGAGTCGGCCAACGGAACGAGCAGGCTCTTCTTCACTGACTCCAGGATCGTCAGGCCCTGGGCGACGAGCCCAGCCGCGATCTCGCTGAGCCCATCCGCGCCGTTAAGCACGCTGACGTTAGCGCCGGCAAGGCCAGCCGCCGCCTCCTTGACGATCAACGGCAGCTGCTCGATGAGCATGCGATCGAGCGCGACGCGGTTGTTTGAGGCGGCGGCAGCCGCCTGCAGCCGCGTCCGCGCCGCGTCCGCCTCGGCCAGCACCCGTACCTTCTCGGCCTCGGCCTCGGCGGGCTTGACCACCTCGGAGACGAGCTGGCGCTGCCGCAACTCGGCCTGGCGGTGTGCCAGGTCGGTCTGCGCCGCCAGCACGCTCATCTGGGCCTGCGCCTGCGCGAGCGGGCCAGCCTGGGCCGCCTCGGCCTGCGCCTTATCGATCTCCGCCTTGTACTGCGCCTGCACCACCATGGTCTGCCGCTGATACTCGGCCTGCTTGCGCTGCGACTCCTGCTGCGCCTCGGCCGCGGCCTGGTTGGCCTGCGCCTGCGCTATCTGCGCTTGGCGCTGGATGGCGGCGTTGTGCGGCGCAGCCATAGCGTCGATGTAGCCGCTGTTCATGTCGTCGATCGACTGGATCTGCAGCGAGTCCACGGTGAGACCGATCTTGGCCATCTCCGCTTTCGAGCCGTCCAGCACCTCGGTCGCCAGCTTCTGGCGCTCGGTTACGATCTCCTCGACCGTCATCGAGCCGATGATGGAGCGGAGGTGGCCGGCGAAGATCCGGCCGGTCAGGGTGGACATCTGATCCTGGTCGGACAAGAACCGCTGGCCCGCGTTGACGATGCTCTCGGCGTCGTTGCCGACCTTGAAGGCGATGACGGCCCGGACGTTGAGCGAGATGCCCTGCTTGGTCACGCACGTCTCGGATACCTCGGACTCGCACATGGACAAGGTCAGGTACCTCGCCTTGCGAAAGAACGGGGCGACGAACGTGCCGTGGCCTACGATCACCTTGAACGGCGCACCGCCTTTGCCAGAGCGGCCACCGGAAATCAGCATTGCCGCGTCAGGTGCAGGCACCCGGTAACCAAACATGTCTCATCTCCACTTTCGACCCCGTGCCCGGCTGCGGTGCCGGCTTATCCCAGTATGTTCCCGATGCCGCGCTAGTGCGCATCGCCTTCGTCGAATTCCGCGAGCGGGTCCGTCCAGGGGCTGACGTCGACAGCGCGATGCCCACGGGACTCGATCACGAGGACCGAAGCTCCCCTCGGGAGCGGCTCAGCTGACCAGGCGATGAACGCCTCGGAGCCGCCCCGGACCCGCACCAGGACCTCCCCGGGGCCTGCGGTTCCACGGCTGGCGACGATCATCTTCCCGATGCACCCGATCAGGTCTTCGTCAGGAATAGTCCGCACCCCGCTCCCGTTCTACGTACCGTCGGTGCGCCAGTGTCCCCCGGGCCGCATCTACCGCCTTCGCGGAATACCGTACGGCTGGAGCCGCGTAGCGCCACTCGCCGAGAGGCGACCTCGCACCGACGCGGCACGCCCTCGTGAGCAGACGCTCCCGGGGGCGTCGTCATGTGCGCCCTCGTCATTGTCAGCGGATCCTGGCCGCGGCGAGCTGACGGCACAAGACGGCTGGCGCCACCGTCAGTGATGGTCCGTACCAGGTCAGGTGCCGACCGCTGACAAGCGCCGTCCGGCTGCCGGGGAACGCCTCCGGCCCGTCAGAGGCCGTGAAGCGGTACGGCTCATCCGGCAGCACGACCAGGTCAGCCCCAGCCGTCCGCAGGTCGTTGATATCCATGCGCGGGTACCGGTCGGCGTGCCCGGCGTAGACGTTCCGGACTCCGAGCCTGGCGAGCAGGTCGCCAGCGAAGGTATCCCGGCCGAGCACCATCCATGGCCTGCGCCAGATCGGAACCACCGCGGCCAGGCTGCTCAGCGCGGGCAGGCCGCCAGGCGCGGGCAGGCCGCCAGGCGCGGGCAGGCCGCAAGGCGCGGGCAGGTTGCCAGGCGCGGGCAGAGTGCCTGTCGCGGGCAGGCGACTGCCTGGCGCGGGCAGCGCCTGCCACGCTGACGCCGCCGCGTCCAGCCAGGCTGGGCTCGGCTGCCTGCACGCCAGCGTGATCATCCGCCGGAGCGAGCTCAGCGCCTCGGGCAGGTCGCGGATCCTCGTGACCCAGACCGCCACGCCGACCGAGCGCAGCGCATCCAGGTCGGGCTTGCGGTTTTCCTCTTCGTTGGCGAGCACCACGTCTGGGCGAAGCGCCAGCGTCGCTTCGATGTCAGGGTTCTTCGTACCGCCGATGCGGGTGACCGCGAGATCCCCTGGATGCGTACACCAGTTCGTCGCGCCGACAAGGAGCCCCGGTGCGCACGACGCGACGGTCTCGGTGAGCGAGGGGACAAGAGACACGACGCGGCTGACGGCCTGCGGAATCGAGACCGGGAGGCCGAGGTCGTCAGTCGGCACCGCAGCGCCGGCTGAGCTTGCCGCCTCGCCCATCGCGCCTCCGGACACGCGATCCGCTGATCGCCGTTGATCGCCCCCCATTGTGGCCGCATTCACCGGCGGGCACCAGCCTCTGCTTTGGCCGCGCATAGGCTGGGCGGATGACTGACGCGGTACCGCAAGCTGTGATCGCCGGGCTCGACGACCCGTTCGCCCAGCTGACCGGCGCGCTCGCGGAGACCAGGAAGCTGTCTTTCCGGGTGGCGAGCAGCACGCTGCGCACGCCGCACATGCAGCGGATCGAGCTTGCCGCCGCCGAACTCGACGGGTTCAGCTACCGGCCTGGGCAAGACGTCATGCTCCTCGTTGACGTCGAGGGCCGCCGACCGGTGCGGCGCCGGTACACGATCCGCTCGCTCGACCGGGCCCGGCTTGTCCTCACCATCGACGTCGTCCTGCACGGCGACGGGCCAGGCGAGCGCTGGGTGCGCTCGGCCCGGCCGGGCGACCGCATCGAGGGCATCGGACCGCGTGGCAAGGTGTTCCCGAACGTGTCGGCCGACTGGCATCTGTTCATGGGCGACGAGGCCGCGATGCCCGCCATCCTCGCTATGACCGAGTCGCTGCCAGGGGACGCGGACGCCACGCTGATCCTGGAGACCCCGGCGGCCGACGACGAGCAGGACCTTTCGGCGCCAGCTCGCACCCGGGTCAGCTGGCTGCACAGGCTCGACCGCCCCGCAGGCGACGCGGCGTCGTCGTTGCTCGTGGCCGAGGCGGCCGAGGTGGAGCTGCCGCCCGGCCACGGGCACGCCTATCTGCTCGGCGAGGCATCGGTCGTGCTGGCGCTGCGCGAGCGGCTCGCAGCGCGGGGTCTCTCGCCCGATCAGATGTCGCCGAAGGCGTACTGGGGCCGCGGCCGAGCGAACGCCGGACACGGCGAACCAGCCAGGGACACGTGAGGGGCGGCGCAGGCTTAGCGCCGAGCGGAGCCATAAGCGGTCGCTGGCAAATGGCCAGCCAACCGGTTGTTCTTTCTCGATCGGCATGAAGCTGCTTCATAATGATTGGAAACCAGCCGTTTGGCCCTCTGCCGGAAGGGAGCGCTTTCGGTGGCATCCGCAGTCGCGGCAGAGGTCTCAGCAGTGCTGGCCAACACCTCGACCCGAACGCTGATCCTCGGGATCGACAAGACTGGCCAGATCCGCCAGCACGATCGTGGCGCCGGCGACGTGCTGGCCATCGTTCCGAGCGAGCTGATCGGGACCGATCTGGCAACCCTGCTCGCCGCGCCGGACGGGCCATCAGCCAAGGTACTTCAGTCGCTCATCGACGGCGCTTGCTCTGATCGCGAAGGCACGACAGTCCTGTCGTTCCGCACCGCCAACGGCGCGACCGCAGATGCCGTGGTCACGATCCAGCCGATCCGCTCGGCCGATCCCGAACTCGTGGCGCAGGTCATCGTGCGCATCGCGCCGCCGGTCCAGGAGCGATTCCTGGACCCGGCGGTCATGCGCCAGGTCATGGTCGATGGCGCGGTACGGAAGATCGGGGGCGCGCTAGACATCGACCAGATGGCGCCCGAGCTGATCAACATCATCGTCCCGCACTTCTGCAACGCGGCCGGCCTCGTGGTGCTCGAGAGCCTGGTGGGCGAGGATGAGTTCCCGTCGGCGTCGCTCGACGGAACTGAGAACGTCCGCCGGCTCGCGGTCGCGCACGACGACGGCGACGCGGCGTGGGACGCCGCGTTCCCGACGGGCGAGATCCTGCACTACCCCCCGGACACGCCCTACACCCGCTGCATGGAGACAATGCGGCCGGTCTGCGAAGTTGTGAGCCGCCCCAGCGCCGAAGCGATGGCAGCCGCGTGGATCCGCCGTCCGGTCGCCGACCTGCTGTCGGGCGTGTCGATGCTCCTGCTACCCCTCATCGCGCGCGACGTGATGCTCGGCTTCTTCATCTGCGTCCGCCAGGTGGGCTACCGGCGGTTCGACCCGTACGACGTCGAGATCGGCATGGAGTTCGCATCCCGCGCAGCAATCTTCATGGACACCGCCCAGCGCTACAGCAGAGAGCGCGCAACTGCGCTGACGCTCCAGCGCAGCATGCTGCCGACTGAACTCCCGGCGCCGTCGTCAGTCGAGGTCAATCGTCGCTACCTGCCGGGCAGCAAGCTGATCGAGGTTGGCGGCGACTGGTACGAGTCGATCAGGCTGCCCGGCGGGCGTGTCGCGCTCGTCGTCGGTGACGTCGCCGGTCACGGCGTACGGGCCGCGGTGACGATGGGACGGCTCCGCACGGCTATTCACACGCTGGCCATGCTCGAGCTGCCGCCGGCTGAGACTCTCCAGCAGCTCAACGAGCTGATGCAGGAGCTTGGCGTGCGCGAACCACACTTCGCGACGTGCGTGTATGCGATCTACGACGCGGTGACAGGCACGTGCGAAATCGCTTCCGCAGGTCACCTGCCCCCGCTCTTGGTCCGGCCGAACGGCACCAACGAGCTGCTCGAGGTCAATCAGGCGCCGCCGCTCGGCGTCGGGTCAGGCCTGATCCAGAGCCGGACCATGACAGTGGAGGACGGCAGTCTGCTCGTGCTCTACACCGACGGGCTGGTGGAGAAGCGCGGCCGGGACATCGACGAGGGTCTCGGACGGCTCAGGGAGATCTTCGGCCCGGGCTCGGCCGACGAGCCGCTCGAGGACTTGTGCCGGGCGACGCTGGCCGGCGTGTACGCAGATGAGCGTCGCGACGACATCGCCGTGCTCATGGCCAGGCTGCGCCGGATCCCGTCCGACAAGGTCGTGACCTGGACGCTGCCGTCGGAGCTGACGTCGGCGAGCCGGGCCAGGTCGCTGATCCGCCGGCCCCTGCGCCGCTGGGGACTGGCCGAGCTCGTGCCGACCGCCGAGCTCCTGGTCTCCGAGCTGGTTACCAACGCCGTCCGCTACGCGCAGGGCAAGATCGGACTGCGGCTCATACTTGAGCGGGGCCTCGTATGCGAGGTCCTGGACGAGTCCGCGGCCCTACCGCGGCTGCGGCATCCCGACGACTCCGATGAGCGTGGCCGTGGGCTGCAGGTCGTGAGCCAGCTCGCCCAGCGCTGGGGCGCAAGGCGGACGGCCGCGGGCAAGGTCGTGTGGTGCGAACTGCCCGTGCCGCCCGTCTCCTGACAGCGTCAGGTCGTGATCGCAGCTGTTACGCGGTGGCCGTCGGCTGTGCGCTCGTTCCCCGCGCGCGCGTGTCCTGCTTGATGGAAATCCGCCCGTTTCGCATGACGCCAAGCCGCTGTGCCCGACGCGCCACGCTGCTGTCGTGCGTCACGAACACCATCGTCAGTTCCTGCTCGCGCCAGAGCTTCTCGAGCAGGCCGATGATGTCGTCCCTCGTATCTTCATCCAGGTTCCCGGTCGGCTCGTCAGCCAGGAGCACCCGGGGCTGCTTGACAAGGGCACGGGCGATAGCCACTCGCTGTTGCTGGCCACCGGACAGCTCGGACGGCAAGTGCCTGGCGCGATCAGAAAGGCCGACATCAGCGAGGGCGCTCGCGGCGCGCTGCTGTCGCTCGTGCGTCGGGATCCCGAGCGGCACCAGCGCGGTCTCGACGTTCTCCTGCGCGCTCAACGTCGGCACCAGGTTGAATGTCTGGAAGATGAACCCGATCGACTCAGCCCGGACCTTCGTCACCTGGCTCTCCCTCAGCATGGCCAGGTCGACGCCCGGATCGTCGCCGAATTCGATGCTGCCCGATGTCGGCCGGTCCAGGCCGCCGAGCATCTGCAGCAGGGTCGACTTCCCGTGCCCGGTGGGACCCTGGATGGCGAGCCATTCGCCGTCGGCGATATCGACGTCAACACCCTGGAGGGCTTTGACCACACCGCCGTTCTTGTAGTAGTCCTTCGTGACCGCTGTCAGCTTGTACATCACGACTCTCCCTGTGTCGGAACCACGCGTGCTATTCGACCCTCGCGAGCGCCGCGGCTGGCCGCAGCCGCGCCGCGCGCCAGCCACCAAATCCGCCGGCGATCAATCCACCGGCGATGGCCAGCACGACGGCGGCCACGATCGCGCCGAAAGTGACGGGCGCGGTGAGATGAACTAGAGCCGTATGGGACCCGCCCTGAGCGAGCGCGCTGAACCGGTTCGGGTTGGCAGTGAACCCGCCGCCACCACCGGCGAAACCGCCACCGCCGCCCGCCCCGCCGGGGAACCCGCCCGCGCCGCCAAAGAACCTGGCCCCGCCGGGCGTCGCGCTACCCGTGGTCGACCCGAGCGAAGCCGTGAGGGCCGGCGCAAAGTGGCTAACCAGCGCCGAGCCCAGGAAACCGAGCCCGACCCCGACGACGCCACCGACGATGCCGATGGTGATGGCCTCACCGACCACCTGGCCGACGATCCGGCGGCTGTTCCAGCCGAGTGCCTTCAGCGTGCCGAACTCACGAACCCGGCGCGATACCGCCGACATGGTCAGCAGGCTCGCCAGCAGGAAGGCCGCGGCCAGGACGGCGATGGCAAGCCACCGCCCGAGATTGTTGGCCAGGCTCGACGCGTTTGCGACCGACCCGGTCAGCTGACTGGCCAGACTTGACGAGTTCTCCACCGTCGAGTGGGGCACGGCGGTCGAGATCGACTTCGACACGGTGGTGATATTGGCCGCACTGTCGGCCGCCACGTAGATCGTGTTGACGTCGTTCTTCAGGCCGGCGAGGGCCTGCGCCCGGGCGAGTGGAATGTAGAAGTCGTAGGAGCTGGCACTGGCCGGGACGCTGACGATGCCGACCACCTTGAACCTTGTCTTGGCGATCGTCACCGCCCCGCCAACCGAGATCTTGTTGGACTTCGCGTAGTTCGCGTCGACAAGCGCGACGTTCGCCTTGTTATCCGAGGCAGCGAGTGTGCGGCCGGAAGCCAGTTTGCCGAGGCTCAGAGGGCCAAGCCCGACGGCGCTGTTGGCGAGGTCGACACCGTCGACGCTGAACGACGTCGGCGTGAACGATCCCCGGAAGCTGCCGCCACCGAAGCCACCGCCACCGCTGCCGGCGGAGCCCCCGCTTCCGCCGGCGGAGCTCCCGCTCCCGCCGTTGAAGTTGATCGCCGGGATCGTCCCGGTGATCTTGGTGTCGGTAAGCGTCAGGCCGCCCGCGGCGGCCGCGACGTGCTGGAGCTTCGCCACGGAGGCCACATTGCCGGCGGTCATGGTGCCGAGGCCAGCGCCGCGGAGCGTGTCGACGTTGATCTTGGTTCCAGCGGCAGGGCGCTGGCCGGTACCGAAAGCGCCACGGAATCCGAACGAACCGGGGTTGAACGAGCCCGCGGTCGGAGCCTTCGTAACGGTGATGTCGGTGTCCTGGCCGTAGAGCGAGTGAAGCACCTCACCCTGCGCGTTCTTGACGCCGCTGGACAGGGCCGTCACGGTAATGACGAGCCCGATGCCGAGGGCGAGACCCAGGGCGATGATGCTGGCCTGCCGGGCTCGCCGGCGCAGCTCACGTGTTAGGTAGGTAAGGAACATCCGCACTCCTGCCAAGCAGTGATTATCGGCAGACCCAGCGCCGAGGACGGCCGCCTCGACGCGGCTCCGCCGGGCCCTGGCCGCACGCAGTAAGCCAGCGGCCGTAAAGATCATGGGCCCGGTACCTGAATGCGCGCTGTGCGCGGTCTGCGAGCTTTCAGGGCGCTTCAGCCGACGGGCAATCCCACGCCAAGCGCGACGCCGGCCGGCGTTGTCATATCGCCGTCGCCAGCCGCGACGTACCGGCCGAGCGCAGCGAGGGGCATGAGCAGTCCTGGCAGGAGCGAGCCGCGCCGCCGCGGGGAACTGCGCCCGCCGATCCGGCCTCGAGTTGCCCCCAGATCGTCGCGCCAGCCGCCATCGGGCTGCTGCGCTCGGATCAGCCAGTCAGCCGCGAGGTCGGCGGCGGATTCGGCCTCGGCGCCACCAGCCGCGACGAGGGCAGCGAGCGCGCAGGCAGTTGCCTGGGCCGCCGACCCGGCCGCGCATGTCACCTGGGCCCAGCCGCCATCTTCGTTCTGACGGTGCAGCAGCCACGCGACCGCCGACCTAATTGACGCCTTCGCTGGCAGCACGCCAGCCGTGATCAGGGCCTGCACCACTGCCGCCGTCACCGTCAGATCGGCGTCCCCGCCGCGACGTGGCCAGGACCCCGCTGGCTGCTGCTGGCGCAGCAACCAGACCACGCCGCGGCGGATCGCGCGAACCTCCGACGGGCAGTGCATCGCGAGCGCGCGCACGACGTACGCGGTCACCACAGGCGAGCCGCCCCAGCTGCCGTCCCGTCCCTGCATGCTGGTCAGCCACCGGGTCGCGTTGCGGATCGCGGGCTTGCCAGTCAAGCCGGGGAGCCTGACCCGGCTCAGGGAGAGCAGCACGCGGGCGGTGTCGGCCACAGCCGGGTACCCGTCCCGGCCGAAGGACCAGCCGGATGGCTCGACGCCTGCCGTCACGCCGGGACCGGCCGGGCCCTCGATCCGCTGCAGTAGCAGCCAGCGGCCGGCGGCGACGAGCGCGGCGTGATCAGCCGCGACTCCAGCGTCCGCCAGCGCCTCCATGGCCAGCGTCGTCTCAAGCACGGGCGGCTGGCGCAGCGGCGCCGGCCGTGGCGAGCCTGGTGCCTGCCGCGGCCGGGACGTCGCCGCGGTGAGCCACGACAGCCCCTTGGCCAGCACGGGATGATCCAGCGGGTACCCGAGCAGGTGCAGGGCGATGACCGAGCTCGGCCATGTCGGCCGCCGGGCCGCCGACAGCCCAGAGCGGTGCTGCCAGGCGATGAGCCACTGGCCGAGCCCGCGGACTGCCGCCGCATGGGCTGCGTTCGGGGCCTGCCCTCGCCGGCGATTCCCGGCTGCAGACGCATCACGCAGGTCGCTGGACCGCAGTTCATCGACATTGATCGGCAGGGCCCGCGCCGGCCTGAGCGTGCCGATGATGGCGAGCGCGACGGCCGCGGGCCCGCTCGCCCCATATCGACGAGGCAGGTAGCAAAGTTCAGGAGCGGGAACGGGGACGTCCGACCACGCGGTCAGCCCGAACAGCGCGAGCCACATCCGGGCTAGGACACCGGCGGCGGCGATCCCACCAGCGTCCCTGATCCAGCCGGCCGCGACAGCCATGTGGTAGGCATCGGCCGAGTCGCCCGCGAGGCGCAACGCCACATACGCGAGCACCGACGCGGACAAGTCGCCGACAGCGGCAGGCCCGTCACCTTCAGCGGCCGACTCGCCGATCCCGGACCACCGGCCGTCGGCGTGCTGCAGCGACCTAATCTGCTGCGCAGCCGCATTAGTAATCTCGGCAGTCCTGATCCCGAGCACCTCAGCGACGAGGAGCGCCTCTGCCTCGAGGGTCACGTCGCCGGCTGAGCGCCACAGACCACCAACCCTGGCTATCTTGGCGAGGCAGCAAGATCTGGCCCGCCCGCGCGACCGCGGCAGCCGCCGCGGCCTTCGTCCCGCCGACGCCCGGATCAGAGGCGGTCACGAAGTACTTGTCATTTCGCGCTGGCCCGCTGATGCGAGAGCTGCCGCCCGTGCTGACTGATCGGTGCCGCGGCCAAGCAGCTCAGCGATGACTTTCCGAGCCGCGGACCTGCCGCTGCGGACGGCGCCCTCCATCGTGTCGGGCCAGCCGGTATCGGTCCAGGCGCCTGCGATCGCGAAACCAGGTAGCGGCGCGCAGCTCGTTCCGCGCAGTCGCCCCGAACCCGGAACGTGAGCGATGGTTGCACGGCGTTCCTTCGTAACGAAGAAGTCAGTAACGCTGGCGTCGATCGCAGCTGGGAACAGCCGTTCCAGGGCCGGCAGCATCTCTCGCCGAAGGTCCGCAACCGAGGCGTCCACGTAGCTGTCGGCCGCGCGGATCGAGGCGGCCAGATACTGCCCGGAATGCAGTCCCGCCGACGCTGTCTTGTCCACGACCCAGTGCATCGGTGAGTCCACGGCGGCGGCGAACGGGAGCTTCGTGACCCGCTTGCCGTAGATAACGTGGACGCTGACAATCGGCGACGGGCTGAGCCGGGCGAAGTTCGCAGCGTCGGCCGCGAGTTCGTCCGGCACCAGCGTGGCTGCGTCCCACGCTGGCACGGCCAGCACGATTCCGGCCGCGTTGATCTGCGTCGGCGCGTGCTCGTACACGGATTCGCGCGCGGCCGCCGGTTCTGACTCGCCTGCCGACGTCGCGTGCGCGAGGTGGACGTCGTATCCGCCCCGCGGGCTGATACGCAGCGCGTCTGCCCGTACGCCAAGGCGGACCGCGACCTTGAGCTGCCTCAGCAGCGCAGCAGCCGGATTGCCGTGCAGCTCGCTGAGCGGCACGGCGGGCACTCCGAGATCGGCGTTGCCGCGCCCCGCCAGCAAGGCGGTGCTGATCGCTGCCGCGGCGAGCGGCAGATCGGCGCGGTCTGGTTCGACGTTCAGCGCCGACAGCGACAGCAGATCCCAGAACGCGAGGCGGCTCCACTCGTGCTGGCCGTGCCGGGCGAGCCAGTCGCCCAGGCTGCGATCGTCGCGGTCAGCGTCAACGAACTGCAAGGCGACCGCGGCGGCCGCTGCCGTCGCGCGCGCTTTCACCGGCAGCAACCGGTAGCCGGCCATAGACCGCAGCAAGTGCAACGGCGCTGGCAGCCCGGACCTGCGCACTCTCGCGGCGCCGCCCGGACCGAGCACAGTCGGCCCAAGGACCGTCACGCCGAGCTCGTCCTGGAGCGGGCTGGATGCAGTCACCCCAAGCCGCGCCAGTAGGTCTCGGTACGACACGCAGCACCGCATGAATACGTGCTGGCCGTTGTCGATGGTCAGGCCGCGCCTGCTGAACGAGCACGTAGCGCCGCCCAGCCACGGCCTGGCTTCCAGGAGCGTCACATCTGCTCCGGCATCCGCGAGCCCGATGGCCGCGCTGATTCCGGCTAAGCCTCCGCCGATGACGACGACGCTCCGGCTACTTCTGGTCGGCGTCATGCCCCATCCCCCGTCACGCCCGACCCCCGTCGGTGACCCTGTCAGCATTGCTGCAAGCACGCGGATTCTAGCGAATCTCAGCCGTCGGCTCACCGTTCGCGTGACTACTGGTCAGTGACTCAGCGTGATCAAACGCCATACGGCGACCTAAGACGGTGGAGCGCTCGGTGACCGCGGCCGGACCACCGGCCGAGTGGCGTGACACCCCGTTCCCTATCTGGGGTGAATGGAATTTTCTGGTTGTACTTTGACGGACCGGACATCGCGCCTCCGCGATGCCGATGAAATGTGCCGGGCCGCCGGGCGCATCTGTAGAAATCGGACTGCTAATCCGGTTTTATATTGCTCCAGCGCATTCGGATGTTACGCTCCGATATCGTCTGCCAGGGCTTTTACCCTGTCGGCGAGGTTGGCGATCACCTAACACACTGGGGCCTCAGCCATGGGATTGCGTCAAAGGTCCATACGACTGAGGGTTGGCATCCTCATCGTCGTGCCGGTGCTCTGCCTAATCGGGCTCTACGCATTTGCCGCCAGCATTACTCTCGGTAGCGCCCTGACGCAGGCACACACTAAGACCCTTCGCAACGATCTGCTCACCCCGGTCAGTAGCTTCCAGGCCGCGCTGGCACAGGAGCGACACCTGGCGCTGCTCAGCCTCGCGGCCCCCGGCAGCACACAGTTCGCCTCCGAAGTCGGCATGCAGGAAAACAACACCCGCAAGGCGCTGGACGCGCTGACCGCCGCGATCCAGTCCCCGTCCGTGACCGACAACGCGACTACTGGTGAACACCAAGCCATCAAGAACCTGGTCACCGCCACCGGGACGCTGCCTTCTCTGCGGAGCAATGTCGCAGGCGATGCCATCACCACGACAACCGCGCTCGCCGACTACGACGCCATCATCAACGCCGGCTACGACGTGCTCGACGAGGCGAGCGGGGCGCAGACAAACGTCCCGATCGTCACCCAGGCGCTCAACATCATCACGCTGGCCCGCGGTCTGCAGGCGACGCTGGCCGAGAGCGATCTGCTCGGCGCGGACCTAGCGCAGCGCAAGTTCCCGGACGGCGACAAGATCGCGTTCGCGGAACTCGCGAGCATGCGCCAGCAGCTAACCAGCACCGCTACTGCCGAGCTCGAGCCGAACTATCGCGCCCTGATCGACAAGAACGTCAGCCCGGCAGTCGCCGCGGCGCTGACCGCGGCCGAGGCCAGGGTCGTAGGGACGACATGGCGAAAGGGCCCGCCGCCGGCGGCACTCGTCGCCAGCACGGCGGCGTTCGCCCCCTATGCAAAGGGCATCTCGACCGGCCTTACCGAGGCGGGCAGCAAGCTCCAGGACGACACCACCCACCAGGCCAACGTCGTGTTCGTCGAGCTGCTCCTTGCTGCCGGGCTCGGCCTGCTCGGCACCATCGCATCGATCGCATTGTCGCTGATCATCGGCCGCGGTCTCGTCCGGCAGCTTCGCGAGCTGAGGGAGTCGGCGCTGACGCTGGCGCACGACAAGCTGCCGACCATCATCACCCAGCTGCGGGCGGGCGAGCAGATCGATCCGAGCGAGTACGAGCCCGGCGAATCCGCCAGCGGCAACGAGATCGAGCAGGTTCAGCACGCCTTCGACCTCGTGCAGCACACCGCGGTCAAGACCGCCATCGACGAGGCCAGGCTGCGCCGGGGAATCAGTGATGTGTTCCGCAACCTGGCCGGCCGCAGCCAGTCGCTGCTGCACCGCCAGCTGACTCTGCTCGACGGAATGGAGCGGCGCGCAACCGAGCCTGACGAGCTCGAAGACCTGTTCCGGATCGACCACCTCACCACCCGCATGCGGCGGCACGCTGAAGGCCTGATCATCCTCTCCGGCGAGACGCCAGCGCGCGGCTGGCGGCAGCCGGTTCCGCTGGTCGACGTGCTGCGAGCGGCGGTCGCAGAGGTTGAGGACTACACCAGGATCCGGGTGCTGTGCCGCACCAATGCCGCGGTGGCCGGCCACGCAGTCGCCGACGTCATTCACCTGATCGCCGAGCTTGCCGAGAATGCGACTGTCTTCTCGCCACCAAACACGCCGGTGCGTATCCAGGGCGACATCGTTGGGCGCGGCTTCGCCGTGGAGATCGAGGACCGCGGCCTCGGCATCTCGCAGTCTCGGATGGACGAGATCAACGTGAGTCTCGCCAACCCGCCGCAGTTCGACCTGTCCGGCAGTGACCGGCTGGGTCTGTTCATCGCCGGCCAGCTGGCGCTGCGGCACGACATCAAGATCACGTTGCGACCGTCCGTCTACGGTGGCACGACGGCGATCGTCCTGATTCCTACCGGCCTGGTGGTGGAGGCCGACACCTACGAGCGCGACCCCGCGCTGCCGGCCGGCCGCGAAGGCAGCGCGCTGCCTGACCGAGTCGGCGGCCGCCACTCGGCGCTCGCAGACCCAGGCTCGAGGTTGGCTGGAGCGCCGAACGGCAGCAACGGCTACGCGATCACCCAGGTCGGCAGCGAGTCAGACGCCGACAGCGACCGGCCCGGGCTGCCCGTCGGCTCCGAGGCACCGGCCTCCGTCGGGTCGGTCGCGAGCTCGCACGCCGACTCGGCGGCTGGTCCCTCGCGCCGAGCGCCGGCGAGCCCGAGCCGGTACGCCTCACCTGGTCCGACGACACCGTGCGCACGAGCCCGCACGAGCCGGTCCGGCTCTCCTGGTCGAGCGAGCAAGCGAGCCCGAGTGTCAGCTCGAGCCCTGGCCAGATGCCGGGCGAACGGGAGCCAGTGAAGCTGACATGGTCCGATGAGAGCATCGGGACCGGCGAACGGGAGCCGGTGAAGCTGACGTGGTCCGACCAGACCGTCGCGACCGGCGAGCACGAGCCGGTCAAGCTCTCCTGGCCCGACGTGAGTTCTAGCCAGACCGACGGCGAGCTGGACCGGCCCACGTGGTCGGACGACGGCTCCAGCGGGCGTCAGAAAGAGTCGGCAACGGGTTGGCCGACGGCCGGATCGGGCAGTGCCGGATCGGGCAGTGCCGGATCCCCGGGCGCGGCCGGATCTGCCTCGTCCCCCGGCTCGGCCTCGTCCCCCGCCTCCGCTGCCGGGTCCGACTCCCCCGCCTCCGCTGCCGGGTCCGACGGAGCGGTGAGCAAGACTGACGTGTCAGAGCTTGGGCTGCCGGTCCGAGTCAGGCAGGCCAGCCTCGCGCCCCAACTGCGCCAGTCCGCCCCGGCCTCGCCGACCGACAGCCTTGGCTCCGGCTTCTACAGCGGGTCGACAGCGGGATCGGGCGCCAGGCGGCCTGGGGATTCAGACATCGACCCCTTCGCCCCGCGCCGCTCTGCCGCCCGCGCCGCAGCGGAATCAGACAGTCATCTCGCATCCCCGGAAGCCGCGCGAAGCACTATGAGCGCGCTCCAGCGCGGCTGGCAGCTCGGCCGGTCGGAGAGTGGGGACGTCACCCTTCCCGGCCAGTCGCCCAGCGGCTACTCACCCAGCGGATTCCCGCCGGGCGGGTCCGGGCCGCACCTAACACCGACATCACCAGCAACGCCGGGTTCTGCACGCGGCTCAGATCCGGCAGCTACTGGCGCGACAGACCCGGATCCAGCCGACAGCGCTGACCAGCACGAGAACGAGTAGTGACTGCCGTACCCCACGGCAACGGGAGGGACCCACACATGAGCCGCACAGGCGCGCTGGACTGGCTGCTTGATGACCTGGTGACGCGCGTCGCCCAGATCGATAAAGCTGTGATTCTTTCCCGGGACGGGCTAGCCATTGGCGCATCAGCCGGCCTGAGCCGCGAGGACGCCGAGCATCTGTCCGCGGTCGCGGCCGGCTTTCAGAGTCTGGCCCGGGGCGTGGGTCATCACTTCGGCGTCGGGCTGCCCCGGCAGACGATCGTCGAGATGGAGACCGCGTTCCTGTTCGTCACCGCGGCCGGCGAAGGCAGCTGCCTCGCCGTGCTGGCTGCCGCTGACGCAGACGCGGCCGGTCACATCGCTTACGAGATGGCCGTTCTCGTGCGGCGTGTCGGCGAGCACATGGCGGTGAACGCGCGGCCGCCAACTAGCACTGCCGAAGCTGTGTGACCTGAGGTGCGAGACGATCAGTGGCTCGACCGAGACGCGGGTCCCGTGGTCCGGCCGTATGCGCTCACTGGCGGTCGCACCCGCCCTCGAGGAGAGAGCATCGATTTGCTGGCTACCGTGCTATCGACCCGCGCTGGCACATACAGTGACCTTCAGCTCGAGCCCGAGTACCAGGCCGTGGTCCGGCATTGCCGTCGGCCCAAGTCGGTTGCTGACCTTGCCTCAGACCTTGACCTCCCGCTCGGCGTAGTCCGGATACTCCTGTCGGACATGCGCGAGAACGGACTGATAAGTAT
The DNA here is from genome assembly GCA_963730085.1 of uncultured Actinomycetota bacterium. Taxonomy (GTDB): domain Bacteria; phylum Actinomycetota; class Actinomycetes; order Streptosporangiales; family Streptosporangiaceae; genus JAJYUU01. Next base: position 25,803 of record CAVSQI010000007.1, read on the forward strand.
TCGTCAACCGGCACGGACCCGGGTCGCCGATCCCCAACTGCTCAAGGATGTTGCTGATGCTCTCCGCAGGCTCTGACCAGGAGGTCGACACCGACAGCCCGGTGTCCATCAAGATCCTCATCGCCGGCGGCTTCGGCGCCGGCAAGACGACGCTGGTTAGCTCCGTCAGCGAGATCAAGCCGCTGCGTACCGAGGAAACCCTGAGCGAGCCGAGCGTCCTGGTCGATGCGCTGGATGGCGTCGAGCAGAAGTCCACAACGACCGTGGCCATGGATTTCGGCCGGATCACAGTCCGCGACGACCTTGTCGTCTACCTGTTCGGCACTCCGGGACAGCACAGGTTCTGGTTCATGTGGGACGAGCTTGCGCTCGGCGCGCTCGGCGCCGTCGTGATGGCCGACACGCGCCGGCTGGCGGACAGCTTTCCGTCGGTGGACTACTTCGAGCGGCGGGGCTTGCCGTTCGTCGTGGCGGTGAACTGCTTCGATGGCGCGAAGCGATTCAGTCCAGGCGTTGTGAGGACCGCGCTGGACCTCAACTCCGAGGTTCCCGTGGTGCTCTGCGACGCGCGCGTCCGATCGTCAAGCCGCGACGTTCTTGTCACGCTCGTCGAGTACGCCATCAGGCTCATCAGCGAGAGCGAGGTTCTGAGCCCTCGCTAGCGCGTCACGTCCGCCAGACAAGGGCCAGCGCGCAGTCGTCGGAGTTAGGGCCCGCCCCTTGCATCGTCTGCACGAGCCGCACAGCGCCGTCCTCGAACCCGCCGGTTACCAGCCGGTCGGCCTCGCCGAGCAACCTGTCGATGCCCGCGTCGATGTCGCGACCAGGCACTTCGACGAGTCCGTCCGTATAGAGCAGCAGGGCGTCACCAGGCCGCAGACTCCCGCTCTCTGGTCGGCTGCGCAGGTCCGGTACGACGCCCAGCACGATGCCGCGCGCCTTGGTCAGCCGCCAGCGCCCGCTGCCAGCCTCGAACTGCGCCGCGGGCGGATGGCCGGCCGATGAGATCAGGTAGTCGCCGGTAACCAGGTCGATCGTGAGGTAGACGGCGGTGACGAAGCCCTCGGGCGGCCCGCCGCGCCGCAGGTATGCATTGCACGCTTGCAGGTAATCCGCGTGCGGCACCGACCCGAGCAGACCGCCGAAGGCACCCGACAGCAGCAGCGCCCTGGTGCCCGCCTCGAGCCCCTTCCCGGCGACGTCGACGAGCGCCAACTCGAGTATTTTCCCGTCAAAAGCCGAGACGATGAAGTCGCCCCCAAACGACGAGCCGCCGGCCGGACGGAGCACCGACACGGCGTGCCAGGGCTCGGGCAGCGCGGGCATCTTTCCCTGCGCCCGGATCCTGTCGCGCAGCTCGATCAGCATCTGATCCCCGCGCAGGCCCTGCATGCCGAGCTTCTTGCGCGTCCTGGCCTGCAGGTCCGCGAAGAACGCGGTGATTCCGATTGTCAGTGCGATTCCGAGGCCGGCCCGGTCGCTCGCGATGTCGTAGGCGAGCATCGCGGCGACGAAGACGAACAGGATGCGCAAGGCGCGCGGCCAGAGCAGCAGGCCACCAGCCAGGATCGGCAAGATCATCACGCCAGGCGACAGCCACTGGCCGGACACTCGCACGGCGCCGATGCCGATCGCGACGACGGCCACCGCGAGGCCTAGCGCTACGCGCCTGTTGCGGGTGATGAGCTGGCGGCTTATCCATCCGCGCTGACGTGCCGCAGCGGAGCGGGCCGCGGACCAGAGTCGGCGCCAGAGGTGGGAAAGCATCTTGGCGGCACTGTACCGGCCGAGCGCTGAGGGGCGGAAATTAGTGGCTCCCCTGTCGGCGAACGGGGTAGAAAGGCCACCATGAGTCCGAGCTACCCGATCCGGACAATTACGCCTGCCGAGTTCGACACGTTTAGTGCCGTGCCTGGTCACGCCTTTCTAGACGAGTGGCCGGCCGAGGACAGAGAGCTAGAGCGCCCGGTTACCGAGTTCGATCGCACTATCGCCGCCTTCGACGGCAATCAGATGGTAGGCACGGCGAGCGCGTATTCGTTCCGCCTCACTGTGCCGGGCGGCGCGGTCGACGCGGCCGGCGTCTCGCTCGTGAGCGTGCTGCCGAGCCACCGCCGCCGGGGCATCCTCACGGATATGATGCGGTACGAGATCACGGATGCTGCGCGGCGAGGCGAAACGGTCGCCATCTTGTATGCCTCCGAGTCCGGCATCTACGGCCGGTTCGGTTTCGGCCCCGCGACGTGGCATCAGCGCGTTCAGATCCGCCGCGGTGACGGACGGCTGACGGTCGGTACCGCCGCTCCAGCGTCGGCGCAGCTATCACTGCGCCTCGTCGAGCCCGCCGAGGTTCGGTCCGATCTGGCCAAGATCTTTGCGACTGTGCTACCCACCAGGCCCGGCATGCTGGCCAGGAGCGACGCGTGGTGGGATCTACTGCTGTCGGACGGGCCGACGCGCAGGGACGGTATGTCACCGCTGCACTGCCTGCTCGCTGCGGACGTGTCGGGGGCGCGCGGTTACGCGCTCTACCGGACGAAGGGCTCGTGGACAGACGGACTGCCCGACGGCGCTATCCGGGTGCGCGAGCTGACGGCCGTCGACCCGGCGGCGACGGCTGCGCTGTGGACCGACCTTTTCGGCCGGGATCTCGTCGGCGAGGTCTCCGCCCTGCACCGCCCCATCGACGATCCGCTGCTCGCGATGCTCGCCGACCCGCGCCGGGCACTGCCGCTTGTGAGCGATGCGCTGTGGGTACGGCTCATCGACGTGCCGGCCGCGCTGGTCCAGCGGAAGTACGCGAGCGCCGTCGACATCGTGATTGACGTCCAGGACGCGTTCATGCCGGAGAATTCAGGCCGCTGGCAGCTCACCTCCGGCGGCCTTGATCATGGCGGGGATGCGCGATGTGTACGCAGCGCGGCGCCTGCGAATCTGCTCATGTCCGTCCAGGCGCTCGGCGCCGGTTATCTGGGCGGCGCCAGCTTCGGCCAGCTCGCGGCCGCCGGACACGTCAGCGAGCAAACGCCTGGCGCCCTAGCGCGCCTCGCGGCCGCGATGTCGTGGGATCCTCGGCCGTGGTGCAGCATGATGTTCTGACCGCACGCTGACGGGATGGCTGAACATGTCCGGCATGAAGATCTCGCTCGACGCCGCGATGCGAGCACGCGACGTCTCGCCGTCCGGCTGGCAGGATGACGAGCCGCCAGCTAGCGACGAGGCTGATAGGCCCGCCACTGTCGGCGACACCACTCAGGCCGGCCTGGCGGCGAGCGAAGCCAGCGACGTCGGCGCCACCGAATACAACGCCAGCGAGCCATCGGTGAGCGAGACCACTGCGCACAACCCGGCCGCCGGGCAGGCAACGGGCGACGATCAGAGGCGCCGAGCCGACCATCCGCGACGGCACCGACGCAGACGGTTACGGCGCGGTCGTCCCACCTGACGTTAGCGCCCTTCGCCGCTTGCGGCTGCCAACGTGTGTGGCGTTGGTGCCAAGACTCGGCGCTTTTTCCGCACTAACGCCACACACGAGGCGTTCCTTGGCGCATGGGCGCGGGTCGCGCGAGGGTTATGACGGCAGCGGGGGCAGCTCGCCGGTGTCCTCGTACGTCGCGATCATCTCGAGCCGACGGACGTGCCGCGGCGCTTCGGAGAATGCCGTCTCGACGAATACCTTCGCGAATCCAACCGCGTCGTCGATCGGGTACTCGCGCGCCCCCAGGCTGAGCACGTTCGCGTTGTTGTGCAGCCGGGCCAGCCGCGCCGTCTCGTCAGTCCACGCGAGCGCGGCCCGGACGCCGTGCACCTTGTTCGAGGCGATCTGCTCGCCGTTACCCGATCCGCCGATCACGATGCCGAGACTGCCCGGATCGGCGACGGTAGCGGTGGCTGCTCGCATCACGTAGACCGGGTAATCGTCGCTGGGGTCATAGCTCGACGGACCGCAGTCGACCGCCTCATGTCCGGCTTGGCGTGAGCCACTCCATGAGCCTGGCCTTTAGCTCGAGCCCGGCGTGATCAGATCCCAGATATACGCGCACAGCGCCAAGTCTGGCACGGCCCGCCGGAGACGCCCGGTCCACCCGCCAGAACCGCAGCGGCCTTCGCGTTAGTCGAAGATCGGGTCCCTGGTGCGGCTGCGCTTGAGTTCGTAGAAGCCATCCGTGCCCGCGACCAGCAGCACGCCGTCCCAGAGCCGGCCGGCGTCCTCGCCCCGCGGGATCGGCGAGACTACAGGCCCGAAGAATGACGTGCCGTTCACCGAGATGACCGGGGTGCCGACCTCATAGCCCACCCGGTCCATGCCGTCGGCGTGCGACGCCCTCAGCGCTTCGTCATAGGACTCGTCGTCCATGGCGTCGGCTAGCTCGACCGGCAGCCCAGCGTCAGCGAGAGCGGCCTCGATGGTGGCCCGGTTCCGGGCAGCCCGATCGTGGTGGAACCGCGTGCCGAGGGCCGTGTACAGCGGCAGTAGGACCTCTGGCCCGAGCTTCTGCTCAGCCGCGATACACACCCGCACCGGGCCCCACGCCTCGCGCAGAAAGTCCTTGTAGCGCTCGGGCACGTCCCTGCCCTCGTTCAGCACCGCCAGGCTCATGACGTGCCAGCGCGCCTGCACCGGACGGACCTTCTCGACTTCGAGCACCCACCGGCTGGTGATCCAGGCCCATGGGCACAGCGGATCGAACCAGAAGTCCAGATGGGTAGGCTCCTGCGCGGGCATGCGAACTCCTCAAGGAGGGGGACGGGATTGCTAGGAGCAACCGAGAAAGTCCGTTGCACATTCCGGGCACTGGGCAGGAGCATGCCGGTGACCGCTAGAACAAGCCAGATGAAGGGAACGGGGTCGTGGCGAGCAATCTCACGCGCGAAGAGGCGCGGGATCGCGCTGAACTCCTGAACGTCGACTCCTACCAGGTTGAGCTCAACCTGACGGGCTCGGAGACGACATTCGACTCAGCGACCACAGTCCGCTTCACGTGCGCGAGACCGGGCGCGGACACGTTCATCGAGCTAACCGCGCCGACCGTGACCCAGATCACGCTGAACGGCGCCCCCATCGACCTGGCCGCTTTCGACGGCGACCGGATCGCCCTCTCGGGCCTCGAGTCGGAGAACGAGCTCCACGTGGTGGCAACGTGCGCGTACTCACGCAGCGGCGAGGGCCTGCACCGTTTCACCGATCCCGCTGACTCCGGCGTGTACCTCTATAGCGACCTCGAGACGTATGACGCCCACCGGATCTATGCCTGCTTCGACCAGCCGGACCTGAAGGCGACGTTCGAGTTCTCCGTCACCGGCCAGTCCGACTGGACCGTCGTCTCCAACAGAGCGCCCGACGTGGCAGCTGAGCCGGCGGGTCCCGGCGTCGCCCGCTGGCATTTTCCGCCGACGCCCGTGATGTCGACGTACATCACCGCCATCGCAGCCGGTCCGTACTTCGCGGTGACCCGGGAGCACGACGGGATCCCGCTCGGCATCTACTGCCGCCAGTCCCTGGCCGAGTACCTGGATCCAGAGGAGATATTCGAGGTCACGCGCCAGGGCTTCGACTTCTACCACGCCCAGTTCGGGATCCGGTATCCGTTCGGAAAGTACGACCAGCTCTTTGTGCCTGAGTTCAAGGCCGGGGCGATGGAGAACGCCGGCTGCGTGACGTTCCTGGAGTCCTACATCTTCCGCTCGAGGGTCACTGACAGCGAGCGGGAAACGCGGGCGCTGACCATCCTCCACGAAATGGCCCACATGTGGTTCGGCGATTTGGTCACCATGCGATGGTGGGACGACTTGTGGCTGAACGAGTCGTTCGCGACCTGGGCCGAGCTAGTCTCCGGGACCGAGGCGACTCGATGGCGGAACGCCTGGACGAGCTTCGCGCAGGACTACAAGACGTGGGCCTACCGGCAAGACCAGCTGCCGTCGACGCACCCGATCGCAGCCGACATCCCGGACATCGACGCCGTGGAGGTCAACTTCGACGGCATCACGTACGCCAAGGGTGCGGCGGTGCTCAAGCAGCTCGTCGCGTATGTCGGCCGGGATAACTTCCTGGCAGGCGTTCGGGACTACTTCGCCAAGCACGCGTGGGGCAACGCGACACTGAGTGACCTGCTGAGCTCGCTAGAGCAGGCATCTGGCCGGGATCTCGCCGCGTGGTCGAAGTCCTGGCTGGAGACGGCCGGGGTCAACACGCTACGGCCGCTGTTCGGCGTCGACAGCGCGGGCCGGTTCACCTCCTTCGCCGTGCTCCAAGAGGCGCCAGCAGAGCACCCCGAGCTCCGGACGCATCGCATCGCGATCGGCCTCTACGACTACGCGGACCAGGGTCAGGACGGGTCGCGCCTCACGCGGCGCCGTCGGGTCGAGCTGGATATCGCGGGCGCCGTCACCGAAGTGCCCGACCTGATCGGCGAGCGTCAGCCGCGCTGATCCTCGTCAACGACGACGACCTCACGTACGCCAAGGTGCGCCTGGACGACCAGTCGCTGCGGACCGTTGTGACGTCGATCAGCGAGATCGACGATCCGCTGGCTGCGGCGCTGTGCTGGTCCTCCGCCTGGGACATGACCAGGGACGCTGAGATGCGGACGCGCGACTTCCTCGATCTGGTCACGTCGGGCGCCCCGTCAATTACCGAGCTCACAGTCCTCGGGCGCGTGCTGCGAATGACCAGCCTCGCCGTCCGCCGTTACAGCGTTCCGGCGCGTCGGGCAGCCGCGGTCGGCCAGTTCGAACACGCGCTCCGGGGCTGGTTGCTCGCGGCCGAGCCTGGCTCCGATCATCAGGTGGCGTACGCGAAGGCGCTGGCTGGCGTCGCCACGTCGCCAGCCAGCCTGGAGCTGCTCGCCCGGCTCCTGGCGGGCACCCAGTCGATTGACGGGCTCGCGGTCGACACCGACCTGCGCTGGGAGCTGCTGCACCGCCTGGTGAGCCGCGGCGCAGCCGGACCGGCTGGGATCGAGGCCGAGCTCGACAAAGACCGGACAGATGCCGGCGAGCGGCACGCTGAGAGCTGCCTGGCCGCGATGCCGACGCCCGAGGCCAAGGAGGCGGCGTGGGCAAAGATCACCGGGGGCTCACTGCCGAACGCGACGTTCCGCGCCGTCCTGCGCGGTTTCCGCGATCCGGATCAGGACGAGCTCCTCGCTCCCTATGCGCCGAAGTTCTATGACGCGCTCGCCGAGATGTGGCGAGATGGAGTCTCGGACATGTCGCAGTTCTTCACCGAGGTCGGTTATCCCGACGGTGCCGGCCAGGAGACGATCGACGCGACAGACGCCTACATCGCGGCTGCCGACCCGATCCCGGCCCTGCGCCGGCTGCTTCTCGAGCGCCGCGACGACGTGGCCCGCGCCCTCCGCTGCCAGGAGCGTGACGCGCAGGGTTAGCACGGCGCTAGTGCTAGCTGGCGGCGGCAGGGCTGACCGCCTGGCAGACAGCGCGCAGCAGGTCGACGGCGGGCAGGTCATCCAGCAGGACTGGACGGCCGGTGTCGTCGCACAGCGGGATGCGCCAGTTCGGGTACTCATCGACGGTCCCGGGGATGTTTTGCGTGCGTCGATCGCCGACGGCATCCGCGAGCGACACGCCGAGGAGTACGGCAGGCGTCTTGTGCAGATAGCCGTACAGGGCGACAGTGAACTCGGCCGGGCTGGGCTGGTGATCGGGCGGCAGGAGGCCCGCCGCGATAAGGGCCGCCTGCCAGCGGGCGAGCATCGCCTCCGACTCAGCCCGTTCCTGCTTCTCCGGGGTCTTCAGCAGTCCTAGCCTGGCTCGAACCGTCACCTGGTCGCCGCTGACGAAGCCGAAAACGGGCGGGACATCGTGTGTGCCGACGGTCGCCATGCAGTCGCGGCGCCAGTCGGCCGGCCGCAACGGCGTGCCGTCGCGGCCGCGAGCGAACCACAACATCGTCGTTCCGAGAATCCCGTGATCAGCTACGTAGTCGCGAATCCATGCGTCGACCGTACCGAGATCTTCCCCAACAGCAAGGGCGCCGGCTTGCACAGCAGCGCGGACGAGCGTCCCGACTGATGCGCGGTGATCGTAGCTAACGTACGCACCGCGATCCGGCTGCTGAGCCGGCGGCACCCACCACAACCGCATCAGCCCCATCACGTGGTCGACCCGGATACCACCAGCGTGCCTGAGCGTGGCGGCGAACAGTTCCGCCATCGGCCGGTAGTCCACGTCCGCGAGCCCACGCGGATTCCATGGTGGCTGAGACCAGTCCTGCCCGAGCTGGTTGAAGCCGTCCGGCGGCGCGCCGACGCTGAACCCCGACGCGAGCAGCCGCTGGTTCGCCCATGCATCGGAGCCGCCCGGATGCGTCCCAACCGCCAGGTCGCGAATGACGCCGTGGGCCATTCCGGCGGCCTTGGCCGCGTCCTGTGCGGCCGCTAGCTGCTCGTCAGCCTGCCACTGCAGCCAGGCGTGGAACTCGGCTGCTTCGGTCAGCTTCTCGTCCCCGGCCACCACCTCGGCGGCATGGGCCGGGTCGGCCAGCTCGGCCGGCCACTCGCGCCAGTCGGCTCCGTGTGCTTCAGCCAGCGCGCACCACGTGCACCACTGCTGGAGCGCCGGGCCGCGGTCGGCCCGGTATTCGGCGTAGGCGCGCTGGCGAGGTTCGGTGAGCGGAACCCTGGCGATCAGCTCGAGGGCCGCGCGCTTGCCTCGCCATACGGCGTCCCTGTCGATGAGGTCGGAGGTTGCGTTCGTCGCGCGCAGGGGAGCCGCGATCTCGTGGATCGTGCGCTTGTCCGCGGCGGGCAGCGCGCCGTACTCTGGCACGTCCTCGACCCGCAGGTACAGCGGGCTCGTGAACAGCCGCGTCATCGGCAGATACGGCGATGGGCTGATGGGCGGCAGCGGCTCGACAGCATGGAGCGGGTTGATCAGGACGAACCCGGCGCCCAGTTCTACAGCGCTCCAGCGAGCGAGCCTCGCCAGGTCGTGGAAATCACCGTGGCCCCACGACTCCTTCGAGCGAATCGAGTACAGCTGCACGGTGAAGCCCCACTGCCGCTCGCGGAGGACGCTGAGTCGCGTCGGGCCGCGCGCGCCAGGCTCGAGCGAATCCGGACTCCGGACCGCGCTGGCCTCGAAGTCCGGCTGCGGGTTCTCAGGCGCTTGCCCGAGGACCGCGAGAATCGCGGCGAGCGTCTCCTCCGGCACGGCCACGCGCTCGCCTCGCCAGTTGACGTAGTCCGCCGATACACCCGCATTCCGGGCGCGCTGCACGAGCTCAGGGTCCGTCACAACTCCATGATTGACCGGTGCGCCGCTACCTAATCCGGCCGGCGTCCGTCGTGTGCGCGGTGCGGCGTCAGCGCGCGTCCGAGCCAGTACCCGACCACGGCCTGTACCACCGCCACGGCTACCGTCACGGCGAACCCGTTCACCGCTGACGCCGGGAATCCGAGTATCGCCGAGATCAGCCGCGCCATGGCGCCATACCGCTGGCCGTGCACCTCCGCCCACGCGAGGGGTACGCCCCAGCCGACCGCGGCCATGACGGCGATCGCAGGCACGGCGGTCCGCGCGCGCCAGGCGCCGATCCAGTTCGCGAGGCCGGCCAGCGCGCCGACGACGAACGGGGCGAACCACCAGCCCGCCTTGGCCGCGCCGGCAATCAAGGCGGCTCCGGCCAGCAGCGCGACCAGCCACACGGAGGCCGGCCAGCGGTGATCCGTCCGGATGAAATGAGGCTGGAATGGAGCGGGCCGCACGGTCTCGCCGACGCCCTGAGCGCGCAGCTGTCCGAGCCGGTATGACCCGCGCTTGCCGAGGCGCCTGAACTCGGCGGTCACGGCGGCACTCCAAGCGGGCCAAGCGGTGTCAGAAGGAACTGCAACGCCCAGGCGCCGTGGCCCGGCACGAGCAACGGACCCAGGGCGGGCACGCCGAGTGCGCCGCGGCCGAGCACCGCGAGCAGGCCGATAGAGACCACCAGCGCTGCGACCGCGTTGGCTATCAGCAGCGCGTGGCGAACCTGGGCCGGGCGCCCTTCGCCATCGCCCAAGGTCATCTCGTGCCCCCCGCATCCTCGTATCGACGAATAGTCCATCGCGTCATTGCCGCTTGCGCTGATCCTTGCTCGTAGGCTCCGTCGGCTCGCGCTCGGGCCGTTCGGCGGGCGCGTGGCCAGGCGCCGCGTCCGATGCAACCGCGGCGTCGGACGGACTCGGCTCACCTTCCGGCCCGCCTTCGAGCTGGAGATGCGGCACGATCGGCTCCATCCACCTCGGCATCCACCAGGCGTTCTTGCCCAGCAGCGTCATGACGGCGGGAACGAGGATCATCCGGACCAGCGAGGCGTCGATCAGCACGGCGAACGCCATGCCGATGGCGAGCATCTTCACCGTCGGATCAGAATTGATCACGAAGCTGGTGAAGACGACGACCATGATGGCCGCGGCGGTCGTGATCACCCTGGCCGTGCTGCCGATCCCGATGGCCACCGCCCGATGAGCGTCCCTGGTGGCGATCCAAGCCTCGTGGACACGCGACAGCAGGAAGACCTCGTAATCCATGGAGAGGCCGAACACGATCGCGAACACGAGCATCGGCACGTAGGCCGGGATGGGCAGCGTGGTGTGCAGCCCGATGACCGTCTTCAGCCAGCCCCACTCGAACACCGCGACGATGACGCCGTAGGCAGCACCGATCGACAACAGGTTCAAGATGGCGGCCTTGGTCGCGATCACGATCGACCGGAACGCGGCAGTCAGCAACACGAACGCAATCGCGATCACGGCGAGGATCAGCCAGACGAGCCGAGACGTGATCCGGTTCGTGAAGTCCACCTGCCCCGCGGTCGTGCCGGTGACGAACGTGGTCGCCTTCTGCTTCGGCAGCACGTCGGAGCGCAAAGTGGTGACGAGGTTGCTCGTCGCCGGGGCCTGCGGTCGCGTCGCCGGGATCGCGGTAAAGACCGCGGTCGTGGCGGCGGAGTTGACGGCGACCGGGCCGACCGAGGCGACGCCCTTGGTGCCCGCCACGGCCTTCTGTATGTTGCTGAGCAGCGTGCTATCGGCCGAGCTCGACTGCTTCGGCAGCACCACCACGATCGCCAGCGGTCCGTTCGTGCCGACGCCGAAGCCCTCGGTGATGAGGTCGTACGCGCGCCGATTCGAGTCGCTGGTGGGGTTCGTGCCGTTGTCCGGCTGGCCTAGCGTGATCGAGAAGAACGGGATCGCCAGCACCAAGAGCACCGCGACGCTCAGCACTGCCCACGGCCAGGGGTGCGTGCTGACCCGTCGGCCCCACCGGGCGAAGCCGGAGTTTTCGTGCTGCTGCTGGGTGGCGGCCGCCGTCTGGCGTGCTTGTTCGCGGGCGGTCTCCCCGGCCCGATGCGCCTTGAGCCGCGCCGACAGCGATCTGATGTTCTCGCGGGCGACACCCATGAACGCGGGCACGAGCGTGAGCGCCGCCAGCATGGTGATCGCGACGGTTATCGCCGCGGCGAGGCCGAGCGCACCGACGAACGCTACGTCGGAGATGTACAAGCCGAGGATCGAGACGACTACCGTGCTGCCAGCTATGACAATCGCCGCGCCGGACGTACCCTCCGCGCGGCGAGCCGATGCGGCCACGTCCATACCGCTGTCGAGCTGCTCGCGGTGTCGGGCAACCAGGAACAGCCCGTAGTCGATGGCTACGCCGAGCCCGAGCAGCGTAGCAATCGTCGGCGCGGTCGTCGGAAACGTGATGACGGACGCGAGCAGGCCGAGCAGGGCAAGGCCGGACCCGACGCTGAAGATGGCCGAAACCAGTGGGATCGCGGCCGCGATCAGCGAGCCGAACATGAGCAACAGCAGGACCAGCGCGAAGCCGAGGCCGATGAGCTCGGAGGTCGTGTCGCTGGTCTTCTGACCGATCTGACCCGCGCCCGCGCCGTACTCGACCTGCAAGCCGGCCTTACGCGCCGGCGCGACGGCGTTGTTCAGCCGGTTCAGGTAGCTCGTGTCCAGCGAGTACGGATTCACGCTCCAGGACACGCTCGAGTACGCGATCGTGCCGTCCTTGGACACCGCGCCGCCGGGCGGCGAGCCGAACGGGCTGGCCGCCTTGATCACGTCCGGCAGCTTGCCGATGTTGGCGGTGGCCTGGTTGACCTGTGCGGCGTCCGCGGTGACGGTGCCCTTGGTCGCGTGGAAGACGATCTGGCCGGAGTAGCCGCCCTGCGAGCTGAACGTTGAGTTCAGTCGGTTCAGTCCGTCATCGGACTGCGTCCCAGGGATGTTGTAGTTGTTGACGTAGCTGCCGCCCCACTGCTGGTTGGCCGCCAGCAGGCCGCCCAGGATGATCACCCAGGCGACGATTACCACCCAGTGCCGCCGGACGGAGAACCCGCCCAGCGACTCCAGCCATGCATTCAACCAGCGCCCCCGCAGGTTGGCGTCCCCGTCTGCTGTGAGAGACCTATCCCCCCTCGCGGGCGGGGATAAGCCAGGTCACCACATAGGCGGGTGCCGATGTGCCCACGGCCGGGCGGCTTCGAGCTGTGCCGACAGCGAGATCAGGGTGGCCTCGTCGCCCATCCGCCCGGCCAGCATGACGCCGATGGGCAGCCCTGCGTCCGTCCAGTGCAGGGGCACGCTGACCGCTGGCTGGCCAGAGAGGTTGTACAGCGCGGTCCACGGGGTGAACTGGGTCTGCCGGATGAAGTTCTCGGCGGGTTCGACCTCGTCGAACCAGCCCACGGGCCGCGGCGGCAGCGCTACCGTCGGGCTCAGAATCGCGTCGTAGCCGCCGAGCGCTCGCATCGCGGGCCGCACGCTGCCCTGCAGGATGGCCTGGTGGAAGAGGAGGTCAGCGGCGGACAGCGCCATGCCCTTGGTGCGCAGGTACCGAGTCAGTGGCAGCAGGTCGGCTTCCTGCTCGGGCGCGATGGGCGCCAGCGTCGCCATCGCGTACCACAGCGCCAGGAACGACGGGACGGCCTCGGCCGGGAACGGCAGCTCCAGGTCCTCGACCTCGTGCCCAAGGGACGTCAGCAGCGCGCTAGCCGCCTCGTACGCGGCGAGGCAGTCGGGGTGCACGTCGGCGCCGTCGACGACCGTCGCGAGCGACCTGCCGATCCGGAGCTTGCCGGGATCCCGGCTCGCGTGGCCGAGGAAGGACTCGCCCGCGGCCAGGGGCGGCAGCGTGTACATGTCACCCGGGTGGTTTCCCGTCATCGCGTCCAGCAGCAGAGCGGCGTCGGCCACCGTGCGCGCGAGCGGGCCGTCGGTGGACAGCCCAACCAGGTCGGGCATCATCGGACCCTGCGAGATCCGGCCGCGCGTCGGCTTGATCCCGAACAGCCCGCAGACGCTGGCGGGAATCCGGATCGAGCCACCGCCGTCGCTGCCCTGGGCGGCCGGGGCGAGCCCCGAGGAAACCGCGGCCGCCGCGCCGCCGCTCGAGCCGCCGGCCGACCGGCTCAGGTCCCAGGGCGTCCGCGCCGGCGGGCCGATCTTCGTCTCGGTGTAGCAGGGCAGGCCGAACTCCGGCGTCGCGGTCTTGCCTGTAATCACGATGCCCGCCGAGCGGAGATGCTCGACGACGTAGTCATCCTCGGTGGCGACGTTGTCGGCGAGAATGACGCTGCCATACGTGAGCCTGACGCCCGCGACCATATTCAGGTCCTTGATCGGCACCGGGACGCCGGTCAGCGGCGGCAGCTCTCGGCCATCCCTGCGGCTCGCCAGCACGGCCTTGTCGGCCGCGGCGGCCTGCTCGCGCGCGAGGTCGTGCGTGACCGTGTAGAACGCGCCCACCTGGTCGTTCAGCCGGTCGATACGGTCGAGGTAGTGGTCGGTGATCTCGGCGGACGACGCCTCGCCGGTCCGGATCGCGGTCGCCTGCTCTATCGCTGTGAGGTCATGAATCTGGGTCACGGTATCGAACAGTAGACGAGCATTCCGGCGTACTCCAAGCCGGGCGAATGCCCGCAGCCGTAGCTACTCAGTTACGCTGTGCCATATGGACCGGGAGACCGGGCCTGAGCCGACAACGAGTGGATCTGCGGACCCGGCTGACACCATGCCGAACATCCCGGTCCCCTCGCGTGCGATCGTGGCCGGGCTCGCCGCTGATCCCCGGGTGCCGATCTGGATCCGGCGGGCGATCATCGCAGTCATCGTCGCGCTCGCGTTCACGCTCTGGAAGAGCTGGCGGGTCGGGCTCACGGCGGCTGCCATCGTCGCGATCGTTGACACCGTCTACCAGTCGAAGACGATCGCCTTGATCCCGGCCGCAGCCCGGGTGTCGTCAGCCCAGCGACGGACAACGCGGCGGTTGTACCTGCTGCGACCCTTCGGGTACATGGCGATTCATACTCGCCGGATCCCCGGTAGCGACTCCGTCATCGATCACCTGGTGATCGGCCCTGGCGGCGTCTTCGCCGTGGACTCCGAGCGCTGGGATAGGCGGCTGCCGGTCCGCACCGTCGCAGGCGGCTCGGCCTCCGTGCCCCTGATGTATCACGGCCCGTACAGCCAGAAGGAGAGGCTTGCCCATGCCCGTTGGGAAGCCGGGGAGGCGGCCCGGCTGCTCAGCGAAGACCTCGGCGAACAGATCACTGTCCAGCCGGTCATGGTCATCTATGGTCCGACAGTGCCGTGGGTGGTGACGTCCCTGCGCGGCGTCGATGTGTTCGCAGGCCGGCGGGTCGGCAAGTACTTTCGCACCCGGAAGCGGGCCAGCCAGTCGGGCACGCTCGGCTGGCAGGAGGCGGGGGATATCTACGCGGCCGCCGAGCGGGTCCTGCCGAAGGACTGATCGCGCTCCGCAGGCTAGTCTGTGACATCCCTCCGCGAAACCTGAAGGAGCAGACAGCGACAGTGGCCGATCTGCGGACCTGGGTGGCCGGCGCGCGCCCGCGAACCCTGCCCGCCGCCATCGTGCCAGTCGTCGTCGGCTCAGGCGTCGCGTTCGGCTACGGCAAGTTCTCGGCCTGGCGGGCGGTGCTGGCGCTGGTTGTCGCGCTCGCCCTGCAGATCGGCGTCAACTACGCCAACGACTACAGCGACGGCATCCGCGGCACGGACGAGGTCCGCGTGGGCCCGATAAGGCTCGTGGGTTCGGGCCTGGTCAAGCCGCGGCACGTGCTGGCCGCCGCCGTCGGCAGCTTCGCCGTCGCGTGTGCGGCCGGGCTGGTCCTGGCCGCCGTTACCTCCTGGTGGCTGCTGCTACTCGGTGCGGCCGCCGTGGCGGCAGCCTGGTTCTACACAGGCGGCAGCCGACCGTACGGCTATCGCGCCCTCGGTGAGCTGTCGGTCTTCGTGTTCTTCGGCCTCGCCGCCGTCGCTGGCACCGCGTATGTGCAGATGCAGACGCTGACATGGCTGCCGTTCGCGGCGTCGGCCGCGATCGGCCTGCTCGCCTGCGCACTGCTGGTCATCAACAATCTGCGCGACATCCCGACCGACAGCCAGACGGGCAAGCGGACCCTGGCCGTCGTCCTCGGCGACGGCCGGACGCGATTGCTCTACGCCGGCTGCATCCTGGTGCCGTTCTGCGTCGCGGTGTTGCTGGCGCCGGCCAGACCGCTCAGCCTGTTGGCCCTGGCCGCGCTGCCGCTGGCACTCGCGCCCGTCCGGCACGTGCGCGACGGCGCCTCCGGCCGCAGTCTCATCGTCGCCCTGGGTCAGACAGGTCGGCTGGAGCTCGCCTACGGCGTCTTGCTAACGCTCGGCCTGGCCATCAAGCTCTAGGCGCCAGCCCGCTAGGTCGAGGCCGCCGCTCCGTTGGCGGTACCCGGCCCGTCCTGAGCGTCGTCGACGTCGATCACTGTCAGGTTGTCGAGGGCGTCGGGCAACGGAACCTCAGGTGGTGGCATCGGTTCCGGGAGCGCTGCCATGGCGGCCGCCAGCGCCGTATGGGATGGCTCGGGCACGCCGTGCCCGGCGAGGACGGCCTCGTTGCGGACGACCTCGGCCAACGCGTTGTCAGCAGCACGGGATTCGGGTCCGGACGTCAGCTCAGGACTGTGGTCGCCTGCTGCGACGGCCTCGACTTCGGCCGATGGCGGACTGGGCGCCTGCGTATCGGCCCGGCTGCTGTCGAACGCGGTGCTGAGGGCCTTGAGCGCGCTGGTCACCTCGCTCGGAATCATCCACATCGTGTTGCCAGGGCCGCTCGCGATCTGCGGCAGCGTCTGCAGGTACTGATAGGCGAGCAACTTCGGATCCGGGTCGTTGCGGTGGATCGACTGGAACACTGACGTGATCGCCTGCGCCTGGCCTTCGGCCTTCAGGACCGCGCTCTGCTTTTCGCCCTCGGCCCGCAGCACCATGCCCTGCTTGTCGCCGTCAGCCGTCAGGATCTGCGCCTGCCGCAGGCCCTCAGCGGTAAGGATGGCGGCGCGCTTCTCCCGCTCGGCGCGCATCTGCTTCTCCATGGCGTCGATCACGCTCTTCGGCGGGTCGATGGCCTTGATCTCCACCCTCGTCACGCGGATCCCCCACTTGCCCGATGCGTCGTCGAGCACGCCGCGCAGCATGGTGTTGATCTTGTCGCGTGACGTGAGCGTGACCTCCAGATCCATCGATCCGATCACGCTCCGCAGCATCGTGGCGGTGAGCTGCTCGATCGCCTGGATGTAGTTGACGATCTCGTAGTCAGCCGCGCGCGGGTCAGTGACCTGGAAGAACAACACCGTGTCAATCTTCACGACGAGGTTGTCCTCGGTGATGACAGGCTGACCCAAGAACGAGACCACCTGCTCGCGCAAGTCGATCAGCGGCTTCACCCGGTCGATGAACGGGATGATGAAGTTCATGCCGGGTTCCATCGTCTTGGTATAGCGGCCGAATCGTTCCACGTTCCTGGCCCGCGCCTGCGGCACGATCCGGATCGTGCGCAGCGCGGTCATGACTACCAGCAGGCCGATGATGGCGATGGCGATACCGACCGCCTCAGCGAACATGACTACTCCCTCGGGTATACGAGCGCGGAGGCGCCCTCAATCTGCAGCACGTCGACCTTCGTGCCGGCCGGGATGACCAGCGTCTCGTCGTACGGCCGGGCGGACCATTCCTCGCCGCCGATCCGGACCCGGCCGCCGTGGTCGCTGACTTCCTCGAGCACGTAGCCCGTCCGTCCGACCAGGGCGGCGGTTCCGGTCCGCAGCAGCGGCGGATGCCGGAGGTGGCGCATGGCGAAGGGACGGGCAATGCCGAGCCCGGCCGCCGACGCGGCTACGAACGCGCCGAACTGCACGGCTGCGTTGCCGCCGAGGAACCCAGCGCCGGCGGCGACGAGCGCAGCACCGCCGACGAGGCCGAAGGCGAGCGTCGTAGTGGCGATCTCGACGGTGCCGAGCACAGCCGCAATGATCAACCAGATGATCCAGCTGTGCATCGCAGCGCTCCGAAGGCGAAATGACCGTCACTTGAGACAGTAGACCCGTCGCGTCCCTTGCGCATCTCGCGGCGGGCGCGTTCCTGCCAAAGCGGGGCAGCTTCCCACACCATGACGGGAACGGGGATTATGGGAGCTAGCCAGCTTCCGGAGGCCAGCCATGCCCGCAGCCAGTCATCTGTCCTACAGCCACGGCGCCTCGGCCGAGCCGCTGCTCGGTGAGACCATCGGCGCTAACCTGCACCGGATAGCGGCCGCTAACGGTGCCAACGAGGCGCTCGTGGACGTGCCGACCGGGAAGCGCTGGACGTACGCGCAGCTCGACGCGGACAGCGATCTGGTGGCGCTCGGCCTGATAGCGACCGGGATCGCCAAGGGCGACCGAGTGGGCATCTGGGCGCCGAACTGCGCCGAGTGGGCGCTGCTCCAGTACGGGGCCGCGAAGGCCGGAGCCATCCTGGTCAATATCAACCCGGCGTACCGCAGCCACGAGCTCGCCTACGTGCTGCGCCAGTCCGGGACCAAGCTGCTCGTCAGCGCCGAGAGCTTCAAGACAAGCGACTACCGAGCCATGATCGACGAGGTCCGCGGCGACCTCCCGGAACTCCGCCAGGTCATCTTTATCGGCACGGCGGACTGGGACGCGCTCGTCGCGACCGGAGCCGTCGCGGATCCGCTGATACTGGCCGAGCGTGCGGCGAGCCTGGCGTTCGACGACCCGATCAACATCCAGTACACCAGCGGCACGACCGGATTCCCTAAGGGCGCCACGCTGTCGCATCACAACATTCTGAACAACGCCTACTTCGTCGCCGAGGGCTGCGGGTACACGACCAACGACCGGGTCTGCGTGCCGGTGCCGTTCTATCACTGCTTCGGCATGGTGATGGGCAACCTGGGCGCCACGACGCACGGTGCGTGCATCGTGATTCCGGCCCCCGGTTTCGACCCGGCGGCAACCCTCGCCGCAGTCGAGGCCGAGCGATGCACGTCGCTGTACGGCGTACCGACCATGTTCATCGCTGAGCTTGCGCTGCCCGACTTCGCCAGCTACGACGTGTCCAGCCTGCGGACTGGCATCATGGCCGGCTCTCCGTGCCCCGTCGAGGTCATGAAGCGCGTCGTCAGCGAGATGCACATGACCGAGGTCACCATCTGCTACGGGATGACCGAGACGTCGCCGGTGTCCACCCAGACGACGGCCGACGATGACATGGAACGTCGGGTATCGACAGTTGGTCGCGTCCACCCGCACGTCGAGATCAAGGTCATCGACGCCGAGACCGGTCTCGTGCTGCCCCGGGGCGGTCACGGCGAGCTGTGCACGCGCGGCTACTCGGTCATGCTCGGCTACTGGAACGAGCCGGCCAAGACAGCCGACGCGATCGACGCCGGCCGCTGGATGCACACCGGCGACCTCGCGGTCATGGATGACGCCGGCTACCTCAACATCGTCGGCCGTATCAAGGACATGGTCATCCGCGGCGGCGAGAACATCTATCCCCGCGAGGTGGAGGAGTTCCTGTACACCCATCCTGATATCGAGGACGTGCAAGTGATTGGCGTGCCCGACGGCAAGTACGGCGAGGAGCTGTGCGCGTGGGTGAAGCTACGGCCCGGCAGCGACCTAGATGCCGAGCAGATCAGGGAGTTCTGCGTCGGCAAGATCGCGCACTACAAGGTGCCCAGGTATATCCGCGTCACGGCGGATTTCCCGATGACGGTGACCGGCAAGGTGCAGAAGTTCAAGATGCGCGAGACGTCGATCGATGAGCTCGGCCTGGCGGCAGCAAGCCAGACCAGGACTGCTTGACAGACGCCGCCCGCCAGCTGCGAATGGACTGACGCGACAGCACGGACAGGATCGACCGGTCGCTGAAGGCGGAGAACACCGAGAACAAGCAGCCGAAGGAGCCGATCGACCCGGCCGACAATATAGATCCGGCTGAGCCGATCGACAGGATCGAACCGCTTGACCCGATCGACAAGATGGACCCGCTAGACCCGATGGACAAAATGGAGCCCGACGAGCCCAGCGATAGCGGCGAGCGTTGCGCAGTCCCCATGGCCGCAGTCTCGCACGCCGCCGACCAGGTCAGTACCTCGAGTTCGGCCTGATGCGCCGTCTGGACGAGCGACAGCTGCCAGGAATAACGTCCGATCCGGTGCGATGGGTATGACCCCGGCGGCAGCACGAGCCAGCCGCGCCGTAATGTGGCAGAGGCTTATCGACTTAGGTTATGTCGTGGGGGGCACATGGACGAGAGCGTGGCGAGGCAACGGCTGCTGGCCGAGCGCGCCGAGGTCGTGCACCTGCTCAAGGGTGCCGAGTTTGCCGGCACGCAGGACCGCGACGCCGAGGACGAGGGTGCTACGGGCGACTACGCCGACGCGGCTCAGCCCCTCACCGCGCAGGGCATGGACGACGCCCTTGCCGAGGGCTTCCGGGACCGCATCGTGGCCATCGACCGTGCGCTGAAACGCCTTGATGACGGGACGTACGGCACCTCGGTGCGCAGCGGAGTGCCTATCCCAGACGACCGGCTAGACGCCGATCCAGCCGCCGAGCTGACGGTGGAAGAAGCGCGCGAGCTCGGCTAGCGGCGCGGCGAACCGCCCGCAGGATCAGCCGGGGTTCACGTCCATCGTGATAGTGGTGCCCGCGAGTGCTTTGCTCACCGGACAGTTGGCCTTCGCGTCCGCCGCGATCCTGCCGAAGTCCTCCGCGCTGACGCCCGCTGCCGAGCCGCTGACCGTCAGCTTGATGCCGCTGATCCGGAACCCGCCGGCCGGGTCCGGCCCAAGGGTCACGTCCGCGTCCACGTCGAGCGACTGGCCGCTGCCGCCGGCCGCGTCCAGAAGCGCTGAGAACTGCATCGCAAAGCAGCCAGCATGCGCCGCGGCGATCAATTCCTCTGGGCTGGTGGCGCCGCCGGCGTCGTCGGCTGCCCGCTTGGGGAAGCTGATCTCATAGCTGCCAAGACCCGAGCTCACCAGCGTGACGGTGCCAGTGCCGTCCTGAAGTCCGCCGGTCCAGGTCGTGTGCGCGGTGCGGGTGGGCATATGTGTCTCCCCTGAGATTCAGGTCGTCAGCTACCAGCGTCCCATGCGAGCGTAACCATAGGAGTGATTCATGACGGATCCGTTCGCTGAGGCTTGCGCGCCTCGATCAGGAACCGCTGCGAGTGGCTCACGAACGAGCCATGCAGCTGGATGTGCGCGTGCATCCGGGCGAGCGGCTCGGCGTATCCCTCGACCGTGAAGCCAGGCACTGTCCACAGCACCTTCTTCAGGAAGTGAACCACGGCCGCTACGTCGAAGAACTCGACTCGCAGCGCCTGCTCGCGGACATCGACTACATCGAGGCCGGCCATGCGGGCCGCGGCGGCGGCCACTCGCGGGCTGCGCGACCAGCTAACCGGCTGTGGCCCCATCATGAAGTCGGTGAGCTCGCGATTAGATCCGGGCCCGACGTGCTGGGCGAAGTAGCTGCCGCCGGGCGCGAGGACACGCGCGATCTCCGGCCACGGGTCGATCACCGGATGTCTGCTGGACACCAGATCGAAGCTCGCGTCTGCGAACGGCAGGTCAGCGTCGTCGGCCGCGCCCACCACGGCGCCGCCGTGCGACGCCAGCGCGCGGGTGGCCAGAGCCAGGTTGGGCGGCCACGACTCCGTCGCCACGAGCACGTCGGGCCTGGCGGTGCCGGTCGCCTTGCGCGCGGTGCGGACCGCCTCGGCGAGCACCTCGCCGCCGCCAGTCTGGATGTCGAGCATGGCGGTCGCCGCGCCGATGCGCCCGCTGAGGAGTCGTGCGTAACCCCAGGACGGCCGCTCCTCGGTCGCGCGGCCGTCGAACCACGAGAAGTCCCATCCCTCGACGGGCACGGCGTCGCCCTCGGCGATCAATTCCGCTAGCGCCCGCGTCACGTCAAGCCGAGCAGTCCGTCCAGGCCCACGGTGAGGCCGGGAGACAGGCTCGCGACGCCGCGAACCGCCACGAGTACGCCAGGCATGAAGGATGCGCGATCTAGCGAGTCGTGGCGGATCGTCAGGATCTCGCCGTGACCACCGAGCAGCACTTCCTGATGCGCGACGAGCCCGGCGAGCCGGACGGAGTGGACGTGCACGCCCCCGACCTCGGTGCCGCGCGCACCGTGGGCGGCCGTCACCGTCGCATCTGGCATCGGACCGCTGTCAGCGGCCGCCCGGGCGGCGCTGATTATCGATGCCGTGCGGCCGGCCGTGCCCGACGGCGCATCGACCTTACCGGCATGGTGCATCTCGATGACCTCGGCTGACTCGAAGAAGGGCGCCGCGAGCTCGGCGAAGCGCATCATGAGTACCGCGCCGACGGAGAAGTTCGGGACGATCAGCACGCGGGAGCCCGGCCGGCCAGTGAGCCAGCCGGCTACCTCGCTGAGCCTGGCGTCGTCGAAGCCCGACGTCCCGACCACCGCGTCGATGCCATGCTCGACGCACCAGCGCAGATTGCCCAGGACGGCGGCGGGATGCGTGAAATCGACGACTACGTCGGCACCAGCGAGCTGGTCCAGCGAATCGCCGATGTCCAGTTGCGCGGTCAGTAGCAGGTCGCTCGCCTGCTCGACCGTGCTGCACACCTGCGAACCCATACGCCCCTTGGCGCCCAGCACGCCTACCTTGATCATCGCGTTCCCTTGCTCCCCCCGTTTCCTGGAAGCCTAGTGCGGTACCGTGCAGTCATGACCGCCTGGAACTCATTCACCACCGACTCGCCGTTGGGCATCACGTCCGAGGTCATCACGTATCCCGGTGGCAACGGTGACCCGATTCACGCGTATGTGACGCGACCGACCGGCGACGCAGTCACGCCCGGCGTGGTGGCCGTGCACCACATGCCAGGCTGGGACGAGTTCTACCGCGAGTTCTCCGACCGGCTCGCCCGGCACGGCTACACCGTCATCTGCCCGGACTTGTACTGCCGGTACGGGCACGGCCGTCCCGATGACATCGCGGCCAAGGTCCGCGCCGAGGGCGGCGTGCCCGACGACAGCGTCGTAGCCGACCTGGAGGCCGCGCGCGAGTGGCTGCTGACGCAGCCGACCAGCAACGGCAAGACCGGGATCATCGGCACGTGCTCTGGTGGCCGACACTCGCTGCTGACGGCGTGCCGCAGCGACGGCTGGGACGCGGTCGCTGACCTGTGGGGCGGCGGCGTCATCGCCAGCCAGGAGGAACTCAGCCCGGCGCGCCCGGTCGCGCCCATCGACTACCTGCCAGAGCTGGGCGCGCCGCTACTCGGGATCTTTGGCAACGAGGACCGCTACCCGACCCCCGAGCAGGTCGACCATCTCGAGGCGGAACTCAAGCGCCTCGGCAAGGAGCACGAGTTTCACCGGTACGACGGCGCGTCGCATGGGTTCTTCTACTACATGACGCCGGCGTACCGGCCTGAGGCCGCGATGGACGGCTGGGAGCAGGTGTTCGCCTTCTTCGCCGCGCACCTGCGGGAATGACCGGGGCATCGGACCCCGTTCCCTGAGATATGACGCTGACTGATCGGCTGCCCGAGGGGGCGGAGCCGGACGACGTCTTCTCCGCCTTCGCGGACTGGGCCGCGGAACAGGGCCTCGCCTTGTACCCGCACCAGGAAGAGGCGCTGATCGAGATCGTCTCCGGCGCCAACGTGATCTTGTCGGCGCCGACCGGATCCGGCAAGAGCCTGGTCGCGACCGGTGCGCACTTCACCGCCCTGGCGCGGGACGACCGGACGTTCTACACCGCGCCCATCAAGGCGCTGGTGTCGGAGAAGTTCTTCGCGCTGTGCGACACATTCGGCCCGGACGAGGTCGGGATGATGACCGGCGACGGCAGCGTGAACTCGGGCGCGCAGATCATCTGCTGCACCGCCGAAGTGCTGGCCAACATTGCACTTCGCGACGGCGCCGCCGCCGATATCGGCCAGGTCGTGATGGACGAGTTCCACTTCTACGCTGACCCCGATCGCGGCTGGGCCTGGCAGGTACCCCTCATCGAGCTGCCGCAGGCGCAGTTCATTCTCATGTCCGCCACGCTCGGCGACGTCAGCAGGTTCGAGAAGGACCTGACCCGGCGTACCGGCAGGCCCACAGCGGTGGTCAAGTCCGCTGAACGCCCGGTGCCGCTGTCGTTCTCGTTCGCGATGACGCCGCTGCACGAGACCGTGTCGGAACTGCTCGCGACGCACGAGGCGCCGATCTATATCGTGCATTTCACGCAGGCCGCCGCCATCGAGCAGGCCCAGGCACTCATGAGCGTCAACGTGTGCAGCCGGGCCGAAAAGGACGCGATCGCGGAGCTAATCGGGAATTTCCGGTTCGCGCCGGGCTTCGGCAAGACGCTGTCCCGGCTAGTCCGGCACGGCATCGGCGTGCACCACGCCGGCATGCTGCCCAAGTACCGGCGGCTGGTCGAAACGCTGGCGCAGGCCGGTCTGCTGAAGGTGATCTGTGGTACCGACACGCTCGGCGTGGGGATCAACGTGCCGATCAGGACTGTGCTATTCACGGCCCTGTCGAAGTACGACGGGAGCAAGACGCGGCTGCTGATGGCGCGCGAGTTCCACCAGATCGCCGGGCGCGCCGGGCGCGCCGGGTTCGACACGATGGGCCGGGTCGTGGTGCAAGCACCCGAGCACGTCATCGACAACGAGCGAAGCCTGGCCAAGGCCGGTGACGACCCGAAGAAGCGGCGCAAGGTGGTGCGGCGCAAGCCGCCCGAAGGCATGGTGTCGTGGGGCGAGCCAACGTTCGACCGGCTTGTCGCGGCCGAGCCCGAGCCGCTTCGGTCCAGCTTCGCCGTGAGCCACGCCATGCTGCTGAACATGATCAGCCGGCCGGGCAACGCGTTTACCTCGATGAAGCACCTGCTCACCGACAACCACGAGGACACGGCGGCGCAGCGCCGGCATATCAGCCGCGCCATCGCCATCTATCGCGCGCTGCTTGCCGGCGGCGTGGTCGAACGGCTGGCGATGCCCGACGACGAGGGCCGCTGGGTTCGGCTGACGGTAGACCTGCAAGAGGATTTCGCGCTCAACCAGCCGCTCTCGCCGCTGGCGCTGGCGGCCATCGGGCTGCTCGACCGATCGTCGCCGGACTACCCGCTCGACGTCCTGTCCGTGATCGAGTCGACGCTCGACGACCCGCGCCAGGTGCTGTCGGCGCAGCTATTCAAGGCCCGCGGCGAGGCGGTCGCCGCCATGAAGGCCGAGGGCGTCGAGTATGAGGAACGGATGGAGTTGCTCGACGCCGTCACGTATCCGCGACCGCAGGCGGATCTACTCGAGGCGGCCTACAACATCTACAAGCAGGGCCACCCATGGGTCGCCGACCACGAGCTGTCGCCGAAGTCGGTGGCGCGGGACATGTACGAGCGGGCGATGACGTTCGCCGAGTACATCAGCTTCTACGGGCTGGCTCGGTCGGAGGGCTTGGTTCTCCGCTACCTCGCCGACGCATACAAGGCCATGCGCCAGACCGTGCCGGAGGAAGCGCGAACTGAGGAACTCACCGACCTCATCGAGTGGCTGGGCGAGATGGTGCGGCAGATCGACTCCAGCCTCATCGACGAGTGGGAACGGCTGCGCAACCCGGTCGAGGAGGCCGCGCATCTGGCCGCCGACCGGCCGCCCGCGGTGACGGGCAATCGGCGGGCGTTCCGCGTTCTGGTGCGAAACGCGCTGTTCCGCCGCGTCGAGCTGGCCGCGCTGCGGCGCTGGGAGGAGCTCGGGGCGCTGGACGAGGACGCCGGCTTCGACGCCGAGGCGTGGGCCACCGCGCTCGCACCGTACTTTGGCACCTATGACGAGATCGGAACCGGCGCTGACGCCCGCGGCCCCGGTCTCCTGATACTCGACGAGCAGCCCGGCATTTGGATGGCGCGCCAGATCTTCGACGACCCGGCCGGCGATCACGACTGGGGATTCTCGGCGACCGTCGACCTCGCGGCGTCGGACGAGGCCGGCGTGGCCGTCATCACCGTCACCGCTGTCGGGCAGCTCTAAGGAGCGGCCCGCAGGATGACGCCGGGCCGGGCCGGCCCGGGCCGGGCCGGGCCAGGGCCGGTCTGCGGCCGCAGAGGCCGGGCACGGACGGCGTTCAGCTTACGTTCAGGCTCGTGACCGAGCATCCTGACGTGACGCAAGACGCCTCCGTCAGCGATGCTGGCTCGGTGCACGCCGCGCGACGCCCAGGAACGGCAGAGGGGCGGCCCCTGCCGCACGGGCGGGCGCCACGCAAGCCGGCGCCCGCGCCGCGGCCCAGGTTCGTCGACGTGCTCGCCGCGCTGGCGGGCGTCGGCTTCGGAGCCGTCGTCGCCTCGGTGGTCCTGAGCGAATCGCGCGGGTCACTCGCGGCTGCCGGCGGGCCGCTGACCGCCCTCGGCAGGCTCGCCGGGTTCACTGGCACGTACCTGATCCTCATCATGGTCGTGCTCATCGCCCGCGTGCCGTGGCTGGAGCGCACCGTCGGGCAGGACCAGCTAATCCGCTGGCACCGTCGGGTGAGCCCGTGGGCTATCGGCCTGATCTCGGCCCACGTTCTGCTGATCACCATCGGGTACGCGGAGGCTGCTAAGTCGTCGGCGCTCGGCGAGGCCTGGCTCCTGCTTCGGTCCTACCGCGACATCCTCGCCGCCGCCGTCGGCTTCGGCCTGCTGATACTGGCCGGGATCACTTCCTACCGGGCGGTCCGGCGGCGGATGCGGTACGAGACCTGGTGGGTCGTCCATCTCTACCTGTACATCGGACTCGCCCTTGCCTTCGCCCACCAGATCCTGACCGGGGTCAGCTTCATCGGCCATCCGCTTGTACGGGCCCTCTGGATCGTCATCTGGGCTTGTACGGCCGGGCTGGTGCTGACGTTCCGTGTCGCCCAGCCCATCTGGCTGAGTCTTCGGCACCAGCTCCGCATCGTGGCCGTCCGCGACGAAGCCCCCGGCGTCGTCTCCGTGATCTGCCAGGGACGACACCTGGACAAGCTCCGCGTGTCCGGCGGCCAGTTCTTCCTCTGGCGGTTCCTGACCAGGCAGCTCTGGTGGCAGGCGCACCCGTACTCGCTGTCGGCGCTCCCGCAGCCGCCGTTCCTGCGGTTCACGGTGAAAGGGCTCGGGGACTCCAGCCGGGCACTAGCCAGCCTGCGACCAGGCACCCGAGTCGCGTTCGAGGGTCCCTATGGCGCGTTCACCGACCACGCCCGGCTGTCGGACGGCGTCCTGCTCGTCGCCGCCGGCGTCGGCATTACCCCGCTCCGGGCGCTGCTCGAGGATCTGCCGACCCGCGCCGACGTCGTCGTCATCGTCCGCGCTTCGACGGCGGCCGACCTGGTTCACCACGCCGAGATCGCGGCACTGGTCGAGCACCGGAACGGACGCCTCCACGAGCTGATCGGGTCGCGCCACAAGGTGCGCCTGAACGCCCGCATGCTCCGGCATCTCGTGCCGGACATCGCCGAGCGGGACGTCTACATCTGCGGTCCCGAGGGCTTTGGCGCCGAGGTCGTAGGCGCTGCCACCCGGCTGGGGGTGGGCGATGACCAGATTCATGTCGAGGCGTTCGGCTTCTAGGCGACTCAGAAGCCACAGGCGAGGGGACGCACAATCTTGACCGAGACAGAAAGCTGATCGCAGTGAAGCGCGCGCCAATCGTCATCGCCGGAACCGTGGCCGGTCTCGTCGCCGTGCTGGAATTCCACAGCACGCCGGCAAAGGTGAGCCTGGCGGGCTCGACGCTGCCGTCGGCCTCCACGGGCCGCTCCACCACGGGCGGCTCCAGCACGGGCGGCCAGGCTGCGGGCTCCGCGACGTCCGGCACGCGCACCGTGACCGGCCCGCAGGTCAACTACAACTGGGGCGTGCTGTCGGTCAAGGTCACGGTGTCGCACGGCAAGATCACGAAGGTCGGGCTCGCGTACCTCGACGATGGCAGCAATCCGCGCTCGCAGTACATCGATCAGCAGTCCATTCCGCTTTTGGAGCAGGAAACGCTGCATGCGCAGAGCGCCAACATCCAGGGCGTGTCCGGTGCCAGCTATACAAGCGCCGGGTTCACCCAGTCCCTGCAGTCGGCGCTGCACTCGCTGGGAATGTCGTGACGCCACCGGTCGTCCGCGATCTGGTGCACGTCATGGGCACTGTCGTCACGATCGACGTCTATCCGCTCCCGGGCAGCGGCGCACTAGATTTCGCGGCCGCGAGAACCGTGCTCCAGCGCGCTGACGAGGTGTTCAGCACCTGGCGTCCCGACAGCCCCGTCAGCCGTCTGCGGCGGGGCGAGATTGCCGCGGTCGACGCGCCGCCCGAGGTGTCGGCTGTGCTGACCGCGTGCGCCACGGCGCGGGAGTTGTCAGACGGCTGGTTTGATCCGTGGGCGATGCCCGGCGGCTTCGATCCGACGGGCTATGTCAAGGGCTGGGCCGCGCAGCGTGCACTCGAAGCGCTCGCCGGCCTGCCCGTGTCGGGCGCGCTCGTCAACGCCGCCGGAGACATCGCCAGCCTTGGCAGTCAGCCGTCCGGCGCGCCATTCCGGATCGGCATCGCCGACCCGGATGAACCGCGGCGACTGGCCGAAATTGTGGAGCTGACCGCGTGCATCGCCACATCCGGGACGTACGAGCGCGGCAGCCATCTCATCGACCCGCGATCGGGTGAACCGACCGCGCGGGTCGCATCGGCGAGCGTAACCGGGCCCGATCTCGGCCTCGCCGACGCCCTGGCCACTGCACTCGCCGTCGCTGGTCCCGCCGGCCTGTCGTTCATCGAGCCGCTCGCGGGCTACGAGGCCCTCGTCATCGGCTACGACGGCCGCCGACAGTGGACGAGTAACTTCCCCTTCGCGGGCAGGACGGGACAGGTTGGTAGCGTGCCGCTATGAATCAGGTCTGCGGGCCGCTGGAAGGCCTACTGGTGGCCGACTTCTCCCGCGTCCTCGCCGGGCCGTACTGCACGATGATCCTGGGTGACCTTGGCGCCGACGTCATCAAGGTCGAAGGGCCAGGTGGGGACGACACGAGGCACTGGATGCCACCGGTGCGGGAGGGCGTCTCGACGTACTACCTGTCCATCAACCGCAACAAGCGGTCGGTCCAGCTGAACCTCCGTGACGACACAGACCGCGCGGCCGCGGTCGAGCTGGCCAGGCGCGCCGACATCATGGTGGAGAACTTCAAGCCCGGCGGCCTTCGGCAGTTCGGCCTCGACTACGAGAGCATCCGGGCCGTCAATCCGTCAGTGATCTACGCGTCGATCACGGGCTTCGGCTCCGGCGGCGGCGCGCATCTGCCCGGCTACGACCTGATCGTCGAAGCCATGTCGGGTCTGATGAGCCTCCAGGGCGACGCGGACGGCCCGCCGTACCGAGCCGGCGTCGCGATCTTCGACGTGATGTCCGGTCTGCAGACCACCATCGGGGTGCTGGCCGCACTCGAGCATCGCCGACGAACCGGGGAAGGCCAGCTCGTCGAAGTCAATCTCATGGCCGCCGCGCTCGCGGGCATGGTGAACCAGACGGGTGCGTTCGCCTCCGCGGGAGTGGTGCCGCATCGGATGGGCAACTCGCACCCCAGTCTGTTCCCCTACGAGCCGCTGCCGACCGGCGACGGCGACCTGGTCATCGCCGCAGGTAACGACACCCAGTTCAAGAACCTCTGCACAGTGCTGGGCGTGCCGGAGCTCGCCACGGACGAGCGGTTCGCTGCCAACTCCGGCCGCACCGCCAATCGCGATCAGCTCCGGCCGCTGCTGATCGAGCGCCTCAAGTCGCTGACCGCTGCCGAGTGGTTCGGCAAGCTGATCGCCGCCGGCGTCCCGTGCGGCCCGATCAACACCATCGCCGGCGGGGTCGAGTTCGCCAAGGAGATCGGCCTGGACCCTGTCGTTGAGTCCGGCCAGGGCACGTCGGCGGTGCCGGGGATACGCAACCCGCTTCGGTTCTCGGCCACCGCGCCGCGGTATGACCTGCCGCCGCCGACGCTGGACGAACAGGGTGAGCAGATCCGTGCGTGGCTTGCCGATGCCAGCGCCCCGCTGCCGCGCGACTGACTAGCTGCGTAGCTGGCCCGCCGCGGCCCGCTCGGCGTCCGCCACCTTGCGGGCCAGCCACTCAACTTCCGACGGCCGGACGTTGGGATCGACCATCCGCAGGCGGGCGGCGACCACGATGTGGGGAACGGGGTCGTCGGCCACGCTGCGCAGGAAATGCCGGACGACAACCGACCGAACCGAGCTCACTATCGGCCTGATCATCAGGGGCAGGTCGTCGACTTCGGAGCAGGCCATGATCAGGTACGCGATCGCTACGTCCGCCCCCGCCGGGCCGACTGCGCGGTTGCTCCAGTCGATCACGACCGGTCCGCGGCTAGTCAGCATGACGTTGCCGGGATGCAGGTCCAGGTGCATCACCGTATCGCCCGGCCCCAGCGGCTCAGGGAAGCCCGGCGGCGCCGGGACCTGGTGCAGCCGGTTGTGCATTTCGGCGAGCAGCCGGGCATGGCGGCGCGCGAGCCACGGCCTGCGGGCGAGATCGGTGAGCATGTCGCGGCCGTCGAGGCGCTCCATGACGAGGTCGGACCCGTCGGCGTCGTAAACCTTCGGGACCGGGAAGCCAGCCTCGTCCAGGTAGCGCATCATCGCCGCCTCGGCCTGGACGTCGAACTGCCGGCGATACCGCCGCAACACCCGATCCGTGCCGATGGCATAGACGTCCGCTGACCGGCCCGATCCGATCAGCGGACCGGGGGCGTCACTCGGAGCCATGCCAGCGAAGCTAGCCGGCCAGTGCGGCGGTGAATACCTCGTCGTCGTCGAACGGACCCACAACCGCCAGCGCCTTCGGCTGGCCGAGCACGACGCCCGCGATCTCGCGAACCTCGTCGTGGCTGACGGACTCGATATGCGCCAGGATCTCGTCGACGGGCTCGAGCCGCGGGTAGACCAGCTCGGACTTGCCGAGCCTGCTCATCCGCGACGATGGATCCTCGAGACCGAGCACGATGGAGCCGCGAAGCTGACCCTTGCCCCGTTCCAGTTCCTCGTCGGTGAGCCCGGACTCGACGACCTTGGCGATCTCCTCCTGGCAGATCGCGAGGACTTCCTCGGTCTTGGCCGGCAGGCACCCGGCGTAGATGCCCCACTGCCCGCAATCAGCATGCTGGGAGCTGAAGCTGTAAACCGAGTAGGCGAGCCCGCGCTTCTCCCTGACTTCCTGGAAAAGCCTCGACGACATACCGCCGCCAAGCGCCGCGTTGAGCACCCCGAGCGCGAACCGACGCTCGTCGCTGCGGGCCAGGCCGGCACAACCGAGCACCACGTTGGCTTGCTCGACCGGCCGGGATACCAGGCGGACGCCGGTGCCGCTTGCGAGCCCTGAAACTGTCGTGCCGAGACGCGGCGGGACGGGCTCGGCCGTGCCGGTCAGCACGGCGCCGAATGCTGCCGACGTCAGCTGCACGACCTGATCGTGGTCGATGCCGCCGGCCGCCGCGACCACGAGTCGGTCTGGCGTGTACCGAGCCCGGTAGTGCTCGGCGATCCGGTCCCTGGTGATCGAGTTGATCGACTCGACAGTCCCGAGAATCGGACGGCCGAGCGGTGTGTCTCCGAACACCTGCCCAGCGAACGCCTCGTGTACGAGGTCCGCCGGATCGTCCTCGTTCATCGCTATCTCTTCGAGGATCACGCCGCGCTCGGCGTCAACCTCCTTGGCCTCGAGGAGCGAGCCCGTCACCATGTCCGACAGGACATCGATCGCCAGCGGCAGGTCCTCGTCGAGCACCCGAGCGTAGTAGCACGTGTACTCCTTGGCGGTGAACGCGTTCAGCTCGCCGCCGACCGCGTCCAGCGCTGCGGAGATCTCCAGCGCCGTGCGCCGCCCGGTGCCCTTGAACAGCAAGTGCTCAAGGTAGTGGGTGGCGCCGGCGTGCCTCTGATCCTCGTCGCGCGAGCCGACGCCCGCCCAGATGCCGAACGCCGCCGACCGGACGGCCGGCAGAGACTCCGTGACTACCCGCAGGCCGCCCGGCAGGACGGTGCGCAACACGGACCCGGCGGTCAGGAGTTCCCCGATCCTGAGCCGTTGGAGCTGTTCGACGCGTTGGAGCTGCTGTAGCCGCCGCGACTGCGCTGACGGCTCCGCTGACGGTCGCCGCCACGCTCCCCGCCACGTCGATCCCCGTCACGCGAGCGGTCGCCGCCGCGGTCGTCACGGTCACGGGAACGGGGCTCGTCGTGGCCACCCAGGTCCTCACCGGCCGCCTCGCGCTCAACGACTTCGACCGGGACCAGCGACAGCTTGCCGCGGTCGTCGATCTCGCGGATCTCGACCTGGATCTTGTCGCCGACATGGATCACGTCATCGACGTTCTCGATGCGGGCGCCGCCGTGCAGCTTGCGGATCTGCGTGATGTGCAGCAGTCCGTCCCGACCGGGCAGCAGCGAGATGAAGGCGCCGAACGTCGTCGTCTTGACCACCGTGCCGAGGAAACGCTCCCCCACCTCTGGGATGTGCGGGTTCGCGATCGCGTTGATCGCCGATCTGGCTGCTTCCGCCGACGTGCCGTCGGTAGCGCCGATGTAGATCGTTCCGTCGTCCTCGATGGTGATGTCTGCCCCGGTGTCCTCCTGGATCGAGTTGATCATCTTGCCCTTGGGCCCGATGACCTCGCCGATCTTGTCGACCGGAACCTTGATCGTGATGATCCGGGGCGCGAACTCGCTCATCTCTCCCGGTGCGTCGATGGCCTCGCGCATCACGTCCAGGATCGTGAGCCGGGCGCCACGCGCCTGGCGCAGCGCCGCCCCCAGCACCGACGCAGGGATGCCGTCGAGCTTCGTGTCGAGCTGCAGCGCGGTGATGACGTCCTTGGTGCCAGCGACCTTGAAGTCCATGTCCCCGAACGCGTCCTCAGCTCCGAGGATGTCGGTCAGCGTCACGTACTGCCCGCCCTCGTGGATGAGGCCCATCGCGATGCCCGCCACCATGTCCTTGAGCGGAACGCCGGCGTCGAGCAGCGACATCGTGGACGCACACACCGAGCCCATGGACGTCGAGCCGTTGGACCCGATCGCCTCGGACACCTGACGGATCGCGTACGGGAACTCCTCGCGCGTCGGCAGCACCGGCACGAGCGCCCGCTCGGCCAGCGCGCCGTGACCGATCTCGCGCCGCTTCGGCGAGCCCACCCGGCCGGTCTCGCCGGTCGAGTACGGCGGCATGTTGTAGTTGTGCATGTAGCGCTTGGTGCGCTCCGGGTTCAGCGTGTCGATCATCTGCTCCATCCGGAGCATGTTGAGCGTCGTGACGCCGAGTACCTGCGTCTCGCCGCGCTCGAACAGCGCCGAGCCGTGCACCCTCGGCACGACCCCGGCCTCGGCCGATAGCTGCCGGATGTCCTCCAGCCCGCG
The DNA here is from genome assembly GCA_963730085.1 of uncultured Actinomycetota bacterium. Classification (GTDB taxonomy): domain Bacteria; phylum Actinomycetota; class Actinomycetes; order Streptosporangiales; family Streptosporangiaceae; genus JAJYUU01. Next base: position 58,571 of record CAVSQI010000007.1, read on the forward strand.
GCCGTCGATGCGCAGCCCGTCCCGGATGATCCGCTGCCGCACGAGCTTCTTGTTCAGCGCGCGGAACGCCTCGCTGATCTCCTTCTCCCGGCCCTCGAACTGGCGCGGACAGCTTCTCGGTCGCGAGCGCCTTGATCCGGTCGGTCTCGGTGGTGCGCTCATTCTTGCCCGCGATGGTGAGCGCGTGGGCCAGGTCCGCAGCCGACCTCGGCCTCCAGCACGGCGAACACGTCGTCGCCGTAGTCGGCGAAGACCGGGAACTCGGCGGTCTCCTTGGCCGCGTGCCGGGCGATCTCCAGCTGGCCCTCGCAGAGCTGCCGGATGAACGGCTTGGCCGCATCCAGGCCGGCCGCGACCGTCTCCTCGGTCGGCGCCACCGCGCCGCTGGCCGGAGTCGGCGATCAGCCGCAGCGTGCTCGGCGTGGACTCGGCCTCGACCATCATGATCGCGACGTCGCCGTCCTCGAGCACCCGGCCGGCCACCACCATGTCGAACGTGGCGTCCTCGAGCTGGGAGTGCGTCGGGAACGCGACCCACTGCCCCTTGATCAGCGCGACGCGGACGCCGCCGATCGGACCAGAGAACGGCAGGCCGGCGAGCTGAGTGGACATCGAGGCGGCGTTGATCGCGACGACGTCATACAGGGTGTCCGGGTGCAGCGCCAGGATCGTCTCGACGATCTGAACCTCGTTGCGCAGTCCGTGCACGAACGACGGGCGCAGCGGCCGGTCGATCAGCCGACAGGTCAGGATCGCGTCCTCGGACGGACGGCCCTCGCGGCGGAAGAACGAACCCGGAATCCGCCCGGCCGCGTACATCCGCTCCTCGACGTCCACGGTGAGCGGGAAGAAGTCGTAGCCTTCCCGCGGGCTCTTGCCCGCGGTGGTGGTCGACAGCACCATCGTCTCGTCGTCCAGGTAGACGACGGCCGAGCCGTTCGCTAGCTTCGCCAGCCTCCCGGTTTCGAACCGGATCTTGCGAACGCCGAACTCGCCGTTGTCGATATTGACTTCGGCGGTGTAGACACCCTCCACGGGTGACCTCCTTGACTGAGGTCCCGCGCCTGCCGCCGCACTTCGGAGCACCAAGGCCGGCCTGCAGATGCGCCGGCCGGTCTTCGATCGAAGCCCTCGGCCCTGGCGACCCGCGCTAGGCGGGGCCATGACCCGAGGACCACTACCGAGGACCGGCCCGAAGGGCGCTGTTGGTGCTCTTAGCCGGAGCCGCGGGACGTTGTACGTCTGTAGTTATCTAGTTGTGGTCATCAGCGCGGGACGGCGCGACGCCGCCCCGCTCTTGGGTTACCGGCGCAGGCCGAGCTTCTCGATCAGCGCGCGGTACCTGCTGATATCCGTACGGGCCAGGTACTGCAGGAGCCGCCTACGGCGGCCCACGAGCAGCAGCAGCCCGCGACGGCTGTGGTGGTCGTGCTTGTGCACCTTGAGGTGCTCGGTCAGGTCGGCGATCCGCCGAGTCAGCAGCGCGACCTGGACTTCCGGCGAACCGGTGTCACCCTCATTGGTCGCGTGCCCGGCGATGATCTCGTTCTTCACCGTGGTGTTGAGCGGCACGTTGCTCCCTCTTGACTACTTGTCGTGGTATGTCGCATCGGCGCAGGCAATTCGCGGGATGCGAGGCGGTCAGCCGCCTGAGGGCGCAGCTAACCAGGCCGGATAGTCCAGCCGATCATCAAAGGTACCACGCGGCCGACGCGATCGAGACCTTGGCCTGGGAGCAGGGGTCAGGCGAACATCCTGTCGAACTCGGCGGTGTCCTCGGGGAAGACCCAGAACTCGGTCGCCTTGCCGTCGGCCACGTGCCAGATGTGGGCCTCTCGCACGGATATGGGCTGGCCGTCGCGTTCGACAGACGCCGTCAACAACACGACACCGTGCGTGTCGTTCGCAAGGACTTCGTGGATATCGAGTCGCAACGTGCCGCCGGTCACCTCGACCAGCCTCCCGAAGAAGCCCATAACCTCCTGGTGACCATGCAGATCCCCGCTGAGCTGATTCGACCCGCCGTTGTGCCACACGATGTCGTCGGCGAGCACGGCCAACACAGTGTCCAGGTCGGCGATAGCGAACGCGTCGTATCCGCGCCTGAGCAGGTCCTCATTCGGATGTGCCATTTCCAGCCCTCCCAATTTTCGAATTAGCTGGCCGTCAGTACCCGCCTGGCGTCGTCAACGTCGGCGCGCATCTGCACGACCAACTCCTCCACTGAGCCGAACTTGATGGTCGGCCTTAGCCGTGAGACAAAATCGACCGCCACGTGGTCGCCATACAGATCCAGGTCGTCGCGGTCGAGCGCGTATGCCTCGACGATCCGCTCCCGGCCGTCGAACGTCGGATTGGTGCCGACCGAGATCGCGGCCGGCCACCGGTCGAGCTCCGATCCGTCCGTGTCAAGCCGGGCAAGCCAGCCCGCGTAGATGCCGTCCGCCGGGATGGCGGTGTGCTGGGGCGTCTCCAGGTTTGCCGTCGGGAATCCGAGCGCACGCCCCCGCTGGTGCCCGCGGACGACAACGCCTTCCACTCGGTGTGGCCTGCCGAGATCGTGCGCGGCGGCTGCGACGTCACCGTCGGCCAGCTTGGCGCGAATACCGGTCGACGAGAAGGTGACTCCGTTCTCGGTCAGCAGCGGCACGCCCTCGGTGGTGAAGTCGTACTTCTCGCCGAGCTCGGACAGCAGTTCGACGTCGCCGGCCGCCTTATGCCCGAACCGGAAGTTCTCCCCCACCACCACCCTGGCGGCGTGCAACCGGTCCACGAGCACGGCCCGGACAAACTCGTCTGGCCCGAGCCGCGAGAATTCCAGCGTGAAGGGGATGATCAGGATCGCGTCGACGCCGAGCCCAGCCAGCAGCTCCCACTCGCGCCGGGGCGTGTTCAGCAGCGGCGGATGCGTCCCTGGCCGGACGACCTCATCCGGATGCGGGTCGAACGTGATGACGACCACGGGCAACCGCAGTTCAGCGGCCGATTCGACCGCGCGAGCCACGATCCGCTGATGGCCGCGGTGCACACCGTCGAACACGCCGATGGTGACGACCGAACGGCCCCAGTCGTCAGGAACGTCATCCGGGCCGCCCCAGCGCTGCATGTCAACAGACTGCCACGCCGGCGGGTCTGCGGGCACGTCAGGACCCGCCGACCGGATCGCCAGCAAGCTCGGTAGTGAAGACAGCCAGCGAGCGCGCCTCGCCGCCGGTGTCGCGGAGCAGCGCGACCAGGGAGCCGTCGGGCCCGAACGCGGCCACCGGCGTCTCCCCCGTCCCGGTTGCGAGCAGCCTGGCGCCGTGCCCGACCGCGCTGGCTTCGGCGTCGGTCAGGTCCCGCCGCGGGAACGCCGCGGCGGCGGCCTCCGCCAGCGGCAGCACCCCGACGCCGGTCCCGCTGGCAACAGCGGCCGCGAGCTGATCAAGCGTGCGCGCCTGGCTGGCCACGTAAGGACCAACCCGCGTGCGCCGTAGTGCGGTGAGGTGCCCGCCGACCCCGAGCGCCGCGCCGAGATCACGTGCCAGGGCCCGGATGTAGGTTCCGCTGGAGCACGCGACGCGCACGTCGACGTCCAGCACGTCGCCGACCGGTCTGATCGCGGTCGCCGCAAACTCGCGCACGGTGACGGTCCGGGCGGCAAGCTCAGGCGGCGCACCCGCGCGGGCAAGCTTGTACGCCCGCTGGCCCCCCACCTGGATGGCGCTGACACCCGGCGGGACCTGACTGATCTGGCCTGTCAGCGCTCCGATGGCGCGCAGCAGCTCTGGTTCACCGATCTCATGGACGGGAACGTGGTCGATGATGTTGCCGTCGGCGTCGTCCGTATCGGTCGTCTGACCGAGCCGGATCGTCCCCGTGTACTCCTTCTCCGTCAGCGCGAGGTGGCCGAGAAGACGCGTGGCCTTTTCGACGCCGACCACGAGCACGCCGGTCGCCATCGGGTCGAGCGTGCCAGCATGACCGACGCGCTTCGTGTGCACCAGCTTGCGGACCCTGGCCACGACGTCATGAGATGTCCAGCGCTGCGGCTTGTCGATGATCAGTAGCCCGCTCTGGACTGTCACGTTTGCCGGTCCAGCAGATTCCTGATGGCGGCGATGGCATTGGCGGCTGTAGCAGCCGCACCCTCCCCGCCGACATAAGAGAAACCGGCGGCTCGGGCGTGCCCGCCACCGCCTAGCCCGGAACAGATCTTGCCAACATCAACAACAGACTTCGACCTCATCGAGACTTGCCAGTCGCCGTTGTCATCCTGCTTCAGCACGACGGCTACTTCCGCCTCGTCGGTGCGCCGTATCTCGTCGATGATGGATTCGGTGGCATCGAGGCCGAGGCCGGCTTTCGCCCGGTCGGCTCTGGTCACTTGTGTCCAGACAAGTCCGAGACCTCGGGCCGCGTCGGGCTCGAGGACGGCGCGGTCGAGTGCCGCGGCGAGTATCGCTAGATAGGCGAACGGAGCCCGGTCGTAGAGTTCGCGGGACACGATGCCGGGGTCGATGCCGGTGGACAGGAGGCGCGCGGCCAACTCGTGCACCTGCGGCGTCGTGGACGAGAACTTGAACGACCCGGTGTCAGTGACCAGCCCGGCGTAGAGGCCGAGCGCGATCTCCTCGGCGAGCGGGATGCCGAGGCGCTCGATCAGGTTCGAAGCCAGCACCGCAGTCGCCGCCGCCGTCGGGTCGACCAGGTTAATGCTGCCGAACCGCGTGTTGGACGCGTGGTGGTCAAGGACGATGAGCTCGTCGGCGGCCATGGCCGGTCCAGCGAGCACGCCCAGCCTGTCCGCGCTGGCGGCGTCGAAGGACAGCATGACTTCGGGCCGGGCGGGATAGCGACTGGGCGCTGTCAGGAGGTCCACCCCGGGCAGGAAGCGCAGGATCGCCGGCACTTCGAATGGCTCGTCGCCGAACGAGGCGACTACTGTCGGCGCTCCGCCTGGCCGACTGCCGAGAGCGTGCAGCACCGCGAGCATCGAGCCAAGCGCGTCGGCGTCGGGCCGGATGTGACAGGCCAGGCAGACCTGGCTAGCACCGTCGATGACCTTGACGGCGCGGGCCCACTCGGGATCACTGCTCGTCGTCATCGACATCGTCGTCCGCCGACTCGTTGCCGTTCGTCCGGTACGGATCAGGATCGCCAGCCGGTACCGCGTCCGCGCGCACCGCGGCCACCTTGGCGTCGGCCGCCCTCGCCTTTTCCACTAGGTCCTCGATCGTCCGGGCCGTGTCCGGGATCGTGTCCTGGCTGAAGCTGATCGACGGCGTGTGCTTGAGCCCGGTCTGCTTGCCTACCTCCGACCGGATCAGCCCCGTCGCACTGGCGAGCGCCGCCTTGGTGCCTGCCACCTCATCGTCAGAACCGTAGACCGTGTAGAACACCGTCGCCTCGCGAAGGTCGCCGGTGACTCTCGCTTCGGTCACTGTCACGAAGCCAAGCCGTGGGTCTTTGATGCGCCGCTCCAGCATCTCCGCGACGATCTCCGCGATCCGATCCTCGAGCTTGCGGGCCCTGGCCTGGTTCATGGCCGACTCACCCTTCTGGCGTCAGGAGCTGCTGCCGCGCGGCGAGCAGCTCTATCTCCGGCCGCACCGCGATGAAGCGCTCGCATGCGTCCAGCACTTCCCTGGCATTGGCTGCGGTCGAGCTCACCACCGCAACCCCAATCTCGGCCCGGCGGTGCAGGTCGAGATGACCTGTCTCGCCGACGGCGACACCAGGGAACCGGCGATGCACGTCAGCGATGAGCGGCCTGACCACCGACCGCTTCTGCTTCAGCGACCGCACGTCACCGAGCAGCAGATCCATGGTCAGGGCTCCGACGTACACGCCGGCCCCGGCGTCAGCCGCGAACCCGTCAGGTCCGCGGCTTCTCCCGCATCTCGAACGTCTCGACCACGTCTGCGATCCGCAGGTCGTTGTAGCCGAGACCGATACCGCACTCGAAGCCTTCCCTGACCTCGGTCGCGTCCTCCTTGAATCGGCGGAGCGAGTCGACGGTGAGGTTGTCCGAGACGACTACGCTGTCCCGGACCAGGCGGGCCTTGCTGTTGCGAGTGATCGTGCCAGAGCGGACGATGCAGCCGGCGATGTTCCCGATCCGCGGCACCCGGAATATCTCGCGAACCTCCGCGGTGCCGAGCTGGACCTCTTCGAAGATCGGCTTGAGCATGCCCTTGAGCGCGGCTTCCACTTCCTCGATCGCCTGGTAGATGACCGAGTAGTAGCGGATGTCCACGCCCTCGCGCTGGGCCAGCTCGCCAGCCCGGCCGGCCGGCCGGACGTTGAAGCCGATGATGATGGCATCGGACGCGATCGCCAGGTTGACGTCGTCCTGGGTGATGGCACCGACCCCGCGGCCGATGACGCGCAGCTGCACTTCCTCGCCGACATCCAGCTGGAGCAGCGCGTCTTCAAGCGCTTCCACCGAGCCGGAAACGTCGCCCTTGATGATGAGCAGCAGTTCCTCGCGCTCGCCGGACTTGAGCGCCGACTCCAGGTCCTCGAGCGTGACCCGCGGCCGCCGCTGGGCGAACATGGCGCTGCGCTCTCTGGCCTCGCGGCGCTCGGCGATCTGGCGCGCCACCCGGTCATCGTCGACGACAAGGAAGCTGTCGCCGGCATCGGGCACCGCAGTCAGGCCCAGCACCATGACGGGCCGGGACGGCGGCGCCTCCGACACCTGGTCGCCGTTCTCGTCGAGCATGGCCCGCACCCGGCCGAACGCCTCGCCGCAGACGATCGAGTCGCCGACCTTGAGCGTGCCGCGCTGCACGATGACCGTCGCCACCGGCCCGCGGCCCTTGTCCAGGTGCGCCTCGATAGCGACGCCCTGGGCCTGCTGCTTCGGGTTTGCCCGTAGGTCAAGCTCGGCGTCAGCGGTCAGGATGACCGCCTCCAGCAGCTGGTCGATGCCGGTGCCGTTGCGCGCCGACACGTCGACGAAGAGCGACTGGCCGCCGAACTCCTCCGCGACGAGGCCGTACTCGGTGAGCTGAGCCCGGACGCGCTGCGGATCGGCACCCTCCTTGTCGATCTTGTTGACCGCCACGACGATCGGCACGCCGGCCGCCTGCGCGTGGTTCAGCGCCTCGGTGGTCTGCGGCTTCACGCCGTCATCGGCGGCCACGACGAGGATCACCAGGTCCGTCGTTTCGGCACCACGGGCTCGCATGGCGGTGAACGCCTCGTGGCCGGGGGTGTCGATGAACGTGATCTTGCGGTCCTGCCCGTCCACGACGGTGTCGACCTGGTATGCGCCGATGTGCTGGGTAATGCCGCCAGCCTCGTGCGCCACCACGTTTGAGTGCCGGATCGCGTCCAGGAGCTTGGTCTTGCCGTGGTCGACGTGACCCATGACGGTGACGACGGGCGGCCTGGCCACCAGGTCGGCGTCCTCGCCTTCGTCCTCGCCGAACTCGATGTCGAAGGACTCCAGCAGTTCCCTGTCCTCTTCCTCCGGGGAGACCACCTGGACGTTGTAGCTCAGCTCAGCACCGAGAAGCTGCAGCGTCTCGTCATTGACGGACTGCGTCGCGGTGACCATCTCACCCAGGTGGAAGAGCACCTGCACGAGAGACGCCGGGTTGACCCCGATCTTGTCCGCGAAGTCGCTCAGCGAGGCACCCCGCGAAAGCCGGATGACCTGACCATTGCCACGCGGGATCGACACGCCGCCGATCGACGGCGCGCGCATGTTGTCGAACTCCTCGCGCCGCTGCTTCTTCGACTTCCGGCCGCGCGACGGACGGCCACCAGGCCGTCCGAACGCTCCTGCCGTGCCGCCGCGGCCGCGTCCACCAGGGCCTGGCCGGGCTGGGGCCAACCCCGGCCTGCCGCCGCCACCAGGACCGCCGCGCGGACCGCCCGGACCGCCGCCGCCCGGTGCGCCGCGGCCGCCGCCGGGCCGAGGACCCGCACCAGGTCCGCTGGATCCGTATCCGCCGCCGCGCGGACCGCCCGCTCCGGCGCCGGGCCCGCCCTGGCCGAAGCCGCGCGCGCCGACGGGGCGAGGCGGCATGCTGCTCGGACTTGGCCGCGGCCCGCCCGGCCGCGGACCGCCGGGCCGCCCAGCATCAGCTGGGCTGCCGGCGCCTGGCCGACCAACGGGGCGCGGACCGCCCGGACGCGGACCGCCAGGTGCGGCGGTGCCGCCGGGCACCGAGCCCGGTGCCGCCGGGCTGCCCGGCTGCGGCGCGCGTGGTGCCGCGCCCATGCCGGTCGCGGTCGAGCTGAAGGGGTTGTTGCCAGGGCGTGGTCCCGGTCGCGGAGCACTCCGCTGACCAGGCGCGGGCGCAGCTGGCCGTGGACCGGCGGCGGCCGGACGCGGCGCGGTTCGACCCGGCTGAGCAGGTCCATCCGGCGCCGCTGGCGCAGACTCGGCCGGCGGCACCTGCGGACCCACGCTCTGATCGGGCGGGAACGGCACGGTTATCGCCGGACCGGGCCGCGCCGCGGCTTCCGGCTCCGGCGGAGCCGCCGCCGCCACGCTAGGCGGACCGCTGACCTCAGCCGCGGTCGGTTCGACGGCGGCTGGCCCGGGGGCATGGCCGTTGGCGGCACGCCTGGTTGCGGGCGCAGGTGCGCCAGCTCCGTTGCCTGCCTTGGCCACCTGGCCTGCGAATTCGTCTTTGAGTCTGCGGACTACCGGCGCCTCGATTGTCGATGACGCCGACCGAACAAACTCGCCCATCTCTTGGAGCTTGGCCATCACAGCCTTGCTCTCTACGCCGAACTCTTTCGCGAGTTCGTAAACTCGAACCTTCGCCACTGCGCTCCCTCTACTCGGCCCGGATCTACCGGGCCCGTCAGCCGACCGGGGCAGCGCGTGCTCCGTCCGGCGTCAGCTTGTGCTGTTCATCGCCGCATGCTCATCGGGCGCTCATTACAAGTCAGCCTTCTTTCTTCCGGTGCCTCCGGCTGTCGGCACCGCCACGACGCACCCACCTACCAGCTACTTGCTAGATAGGTACTCCGCTACCTTCGGCGCCGGCAGTCCTGCCGACAGGCGAAGGGCCCGCGGAAACGCCTTGCGGCGTTGGGCTAGTTCCAAGCATGCCAGGCTTGGGTGCAGATATGCACCTCGGCCGGGCAGTCGCATGGCCACGTCGGGAATCAGTTCGTCTCCCGCTGCCACCACGCGAACCAAGTCTGGCTTCGCCGCACGTTCGCCGCACCCGATACAGGTTCGGATCGGTACCGCTCGCCTGCCGTCCAGCTTACAGGCCCTGTGCTTCAGCGCCACCAGTCGCGGGCTCCGGTCCGGCCGAGACCGCGGTTGGGCCGGTCTCGCCGGTATCGGGCCTGATGTCGATCCGCCAGCCCGTAAGCCGGGCAGCGAGCCGAGCATTCTGCCCTTCCTTGCCAATGGCGAGCGACAGCTGGTAATCGGGCACGATGACCTGAGCCACCCGGCCCGGAAGGTCGACGATGTGGACCCGCGACACTCTGGCGGGGGACAGCGCGTGGGCCACGAACTCGGCCGGATCCGGCGAATAGTCGACGATGTCGATCTTCTCGCCGTGCAGCTCGGTCATCACGTTGCGGACGCGGCTGCCCATCGGACCAATGCACGCGCCCTTCGCGTTGACGCCGGGCTGGTGTGAGATCACCGCGATCTTGCTGCGGTGGCCGGCTTCGCGCGCGATGGCCGCGATCTCGACGGCGCCGGAGGCGATCTCAGGCACCTCCATCGCGAACAGCTTCTTCACGAGGTTGGGGTGCGTCCTGGACAGCGTGACCGACGGCCCCCGATAGCCCTTGCGTACGTGCAGCACATAACAGCGGAGTCGTTCGCCATGGATGTAGCGTTCGCCTGGCACCTGCTCGGTCGGCGGCAGAATCGCCTCGAGCTTGCCGAGGTCGACAAGCACCGCCCGCGGGTCCCGGCCTTGCTGGATGACCCCGGCCACGATGTCACCTTCGCGGCCGGCGTACTCGCCGAACGTCAGCTCGTCCTCGGCATCACGCAGCCGCTGGAGTATGACCTGCCGAGCTGTAGTCGCGGCGATCCTGCCAAAACCCACCGGCGTGTCGTCGTATTCCGGGCCGAGTTCGCCGTCGGCGGCGGTCTGGCGAGCCCACACGGTGACGTGACCGGTCCCCCGGTTCACCTCCACCCGCGCGACCGAGGCCGCGCCGTCAGTCTTGTGGTACGCGACGAGTAGTGCATCCTCAATGGCCTTGATCGCCAGGTCGAGCGAGATGTCCTTCTCCGCCTCCAGGCTCCTCAGGACGCTCAGGTCAATGTCCACCTATGTCCTCCTCGAGGCCGTCGAGATCCTCGTTGCCCAGATCATCGAAGTGACCAAACTCAACCTGGACGCGACCAGGGCCCAGATCGGCGTAGCTGAATGCCATGCTGTCGCCGGCGTGCTCAAGGGTCACGCCGGACTCGTTAGTGCCAATGATGCGGCCCTCAGCGAGGCCGGCCCCGTTCCCGTTCAGCGGAGCCACAACCAGTCGCCCTATCGCGCGCCGCCAGTGGCGCGGCTGGGTCAGCGGCCGGTCGACGCCAGGCGAGGAGACCTCAAGCGCGTAAGGCTGCTCACCCATATCCGTGGCGTGGTCGAGCTTGAGCGACAACTCGCGGCTAGCGACGGCGATATCGTCGAGACTGACGCCGCCATCGGCGTCAACGATTACGCGGAGTATCCGGCGGCGCCCGGCCGACGTCACGCGAATGCCCTCAAGATCCATGTCCAGGGCGTGCACGACGGGCTCCAGCAAGCGCGTCAGCTGCTCGGGATCAGGCGCGGTGCCGTATTGGGCAGTCCGCGGCTCAGTTCCCCGAGTGCCAGCCTTGCCCTGGCCGGGCTTGCCCTCTCCGGGCTTGCCTTGGCCTGGCTTGGCCTGACCGCTCCGCCGGGACTGGCCTGGCCTGCCCTGGGGATGCGAACCGCGACGGGAGCCACCGTGCATGACGACCTCCTCGCCCGCGACCTGTGCTGTTTTCCGCGCTGTGCCTGTGTATCGCGTCGTCGTCTAGCCTATCCGGGACGCGGCCTTGCGGTTCGGGGCCCGGCGGTTCGGACTGCATGACATGCTGACTTCGCGCATGAACCGGGCGCCCGCGGTGGCCAGCGTGGTGTGTGGGGCGCAAGGTACTGGAGGGGTTTCCCGTGTGTGGACAGGCACCAAGACCTGCCCATGTGGCACACGGTGGCGGCGTCAGCCGGCGGAGGTTGCTCGGTGCCGCCGCCGCTCTGCCGATCCTGGTTACAGGCTGTAAGGGCGTCCAGTCACTGGGCGCGCCCCCGCCGCCGGTCCCGAACATCGTGACGCTGCGCAGCGCTATCGCCGCCGAGCAGCTCATGGTCGCTAGGTACACCGCGATGCTCAGCCTCTTGGGGAGTCAGGACGCGAGCCTGGCGACCGCTATCCGCTCAGTGCATGCCGACCACGCCGCGCACGTGATGCAGCTCAAGTCACGGCTCATCGTGCCGGCCGGGAGTGCGCTGGCGCTCAGCCCGTCGCCGACCCCGTCCGCTTCAGTCAGCCTCGCGGGCGGCGTGTCGGCCGAGGTGGTTGCCCTGGAGCAAGCCGAGCAAGCGGCCTCCGACCGGCTCATCGGGCAACTCGCGGTGCTGCCTCCGTCGCTTGCCCAGCTGTTCGCTTCTATCGCGGCGTCCGAGGCGACGCACGTGCCGTACCTGCAGGCAGCGAGGCGCGGGCGATGACGCGATCAACAGAACTGGCCGCGCTCCAGAACGTTCTGGCCGCCGAGCAAGCGGCGAGCTACGGCTATGGCATCGTGGGCGCGCGGCTGCCGCAAGGATCGGCTGCGCAGGCGGCCGCGTCGAACGACTGGGTAGCCCACGTGCGGGCCCGGGACTCCCTAACGCAGGAAATCAGCGCGCGCGGCGCGACGCCCTCGCCGGCTGCGGTGGCCTACGAGCTGCCATTCCCCGTCGACTCGCCGGCTGGAGCCAAGGCCCTCGCGGCCACCCTGGAGGACCGGGTCGCGCAGGCCTATCTCGGGTTGGTCGCGCTTGCCGACACCACGCTGCGCACTTTCGGGGCTCAGCAGGTTAAGGCCGCGGCGCTACGAGCCGAAGCCTGGCACGGGACCACCGAGGCGTTCCCGGGCCTGCCGCCAGCAAGCCTGCACCGCTGACGGCTGACGTCATCAGTTATCGGTCGCGAGGACGCGCTCGATCCTGGCGGCCGCGTCCTCCACGTCTTCGCTGAGCGCGATGCGCTCCGCCCACGACCACCAGAACCACCATCGTCCGTCTTGACCGCGGCCTGCGTAGACGTCCTCGGCTAGTGCTCCCGCGAGTGGGTTGACTACGTGCAGGCTGGGCACCCGACCTTGCGGCGTCATGATCTTGGCCCGCCAGCCGCGACGAACTAAGACGTCCGCCAGGCCCTCAAGCCTGGCCAGGTTGACCTCATTCATGTCACCCTCTGTAGCTGCTGCGCCGCGTATAGTAATGGCCCAGGTAAACAATGCATCGCCAAGAGCTACATTTGCAAGGTGCACAGGAAATTTGCACGTTCCATGACCGACTTGTAACCGTGAACGTGCTTTTCTGACTGGACGGAACCCGGCTGTCCCGGTCACACTGTGTTGCACCGCCCGTGTAAACGACCAGTCAGTATCCTTCGCGGGGAGGTGATCGCGTGGCAAGTGCGCACAGCCCGACAGTTCGACGGCGTCGGTTGGCGCTCGAGCTGAGGCGCCTGCGCGAAGCTGCGAAGCTCACTTGCGAAGAAGTGGCAGAGCAGCTGGAGTGCTCTGCCTCAAAGATCAGCCGCGTCGAGACCGGCCGGGTCTCAGTCTCTCCCCGCGACGTACGGGACATGCTCGAGATCTACGGCGTTCCGGACAGTCAGCGGGACACGCTGGTGCAGCTTGCGCGGGAGTCCCGGCAGAAGGGCTGGTGGCACGCCTATGGCGATAGCGTGCTGCCGCATTTCGGCACGTACCTCGGCCTCGAAAGCGCGGCGTCGGAAATCAGGATCTACGAGGTCAACCTGATCCCTGGGCTGCTCCAGACCGAGGACTACGCCAGGGCGGTGCTCTCCGCTGGCCTGGTCGACAAGCCGCGCACGGACATCGAGCGCAGCGTCGCGCTGCGGATGGAGCGCCAGCAGATTACCCGGACGAACATGCCCAAGGTGTGGGCGGTACTGGACGAGGCGGCGCTGCGGCGCGAGGTCGGCGGCTCTGAGGTCATGCGCACCCAACTGGAATCCCTGCGCGAGCTGGCCAGCACCCGGAACGTATCGCTTCAGGTGATCCCGTTCCGCGGCGGCGCGCATCCTGGCATGGGCCGCCCCTTCGTCGTCCTGTCCTTCGGCGAAGACCCCGACCCCGATGTGGTCTACCTGGAGGACCTCACGAGTGCCCTCTGGGTCGAGAACGTCGACGAAGTGGACAGGTACAACGTCTTCTTCAACCACCTGTGCGCGACCGCGTTGTCGTTTGAGAACTCAGCGGCGCTCATGACCGCGGTCCTGAAGGAGATGTAGCCCTAGATCAGGGCCGCTGGCAGCGGCTGCGAGTGCAGCACAGTCAGCCTCGATACGGCCCTGGTGAGCGCGACGTAGAGGCGGTGCAGCCCGCGTGCCTCCGCCGCCGCGATCTGCGTCGGCTCATAGACGATGACCTGGTCAAACTCCAGCCCTTTGGCCAGCGTGACCGGCACGAGCGTGATGCGGTCGCCGGAAGCGGCGCCCTCCAGCACGGCATGCGGTACCTCGGCGGCAGCGAGGGCCGCGGCCAGCGCGGGTATCTGATCATCGGCGGCGATAACGGCGGCTGAGCCCGGCCGGTCGAGCGCTTCGGCACAGGCGGCCGCTAGCGCGCCGGATATCTCGGACGGCCCGAGCTCTTTGACCAAGAGGGCACCCGGGTCCTGGCGCACCGACGAGGCTGGCTTCAGCCCGGGCGCTATGTGGCTGAGCAGCTTGCTGGCGAAGTCGAGAATCTGTCGCGGCACCCGATATCCGGTGTCGAGAACGCGCAGGTCGGCCTCCGGCTTGCCGAGGTGCTCGAGGAGCTGCGGCCAGTCGCTCGTTGCCCACGGCGTCGTGCCCTGGGCGATGTCACCGAGCACCGTCGCCGAGCCAGTGGCGCACCGGCGCCCGATCGCACGGCACTGCATCGGAGACAGGTCCTGCGCCTCGTCGACCACGATGTGCGCCAGGCTCGGGGTGCGCTCGAGGAGATCGGCGGCCTCGTCGATGAGCACCGCGTCGGCGGCGCTCCACCGCGCCGATCCAGGCCCGCGCGGCGGTTTGCGCCACGCGATCGCTAGTTGCTCATCGGGGTCAAGCACGCCATCGGCGGCACGGCTCAGTAGGTGACGGTCGGACAGCAGAGCGAAAACCAGGCGGATCGGATCCGCCTTCGGCCAGATCTGAGCGACAGCGGCCTGTACGGGCTGGGAGCGGCGTACGGACTCGTGCGTCCGGTCATCGCACGTCTCGCCCGCCGCCTCCATCCGGGTCAGGATCACGTGCGCGATCCGATGCGACAGCATGTCGCGGCCGGTTCCGTACCGGACGCCCCTGGTGCGAAGCTCGGCGGCCAGCTCGGCGACTTCGTGGGCGGGGACCCGCCAGCGGCGTGACCCTCGTGCCAGCACGATCGCCTCGGCCGGCTCGCTGAGCCGCGCCCACAGCACGTTCGCGAGCACAACGGCCATCCGGGCGTCGCCCTTCACCTGCGCGGCGCGGTCGGTGTCCGTTCCGCGCACGGGAACCCGCGCGGTGAGGTCAGCGACCGACAGCTGAGCGACGTCTAGCTCGCCGAGTGCAGGCAGCACGTTCTCGATGTAGGCGAGGAATGCCTTGTTCGGACCTACGACGAGCACGCCGCCGCGGCCGAGGCGCTGCGCATACGCGTACAGCAGGTATGCGACGCGGTGCAAGCCGACGGCGGTTTTGCCCGTGCCCGGCGCACCCTGCACGCACACCGTCTGCTCGACCACGGCGCGCACGATGTCGTCCTGCTCGGGCTGGATGGTTGCCACGATGTCGCGCATCGGGCCAGATCGCGGCCGCTCGATCTCATCGATCAGAATCCGGCTCGGCCCGGCTGCCGTCGCGCCCTGCCCGAATGCTTCGTCTTCGAACGCCGTCAGCTCGCCGCCAGCGAAACCGAACCGGCGACGCCGCTCGAGACCCATCGGATCGGCCTGGCTAGCGCGGTAGAACGGCCGCGACACCGGCGCGCGCCAGTCGATGACGACGGGACTCCCGTGCGGATCATGGACGTGCCGGCGGCCTACATGGAAGTGCTCGCTGTCCGGCACGTCGGCTCGCTGCGGAGCGTCGTCGGGGTGCCGGGCGAGAGCGCCAGGCCGGTAATCGAGCCGCCCGAAGAACAACGGCGTGTCGGGTAGGTCGCGCAGCGCTTCGGCGCGACGGTACAGGTCGGCCTTGAGGTACTCCTCCGAGACCGGGTCGCCGCCCATAGCCCGCAGGGACAGTACGTCGGTGCGCATGAGCTCAAGGAACGCTCGTGACTGGCGCAGATGCTCGCGCTCGGTCGCCAGGATGTTGTCGGGACTGGGTTTCTCCGAACCCGCCGACGGCATGCTTCATCACCCCTTTTTCAGTTGGCACAAGAGCAGGGGATCCTAGCACTCCGAGAACAGGCAAATCACCTGAGTTTTCGCGGCGGCCGACGGGCAGCGAGGTTCAGAACAGCACCGACATGAAGGTGCCGACCTGGGTAAAGCCTGCGTGCCGGTAGGCGGCCCGAGCCGGGGTGTTGAAGTCGTTCACGTAGAGAGTCACGACCGGTGCCAAGCCCAGCGCCGCCTGCACCACGGCGGCCATGCCGCGGACTGCGTGTCCGCGGCCCCGGTCTTCGGGCGGCACCCACACGCCCTGGACCTGGCACGCGTACGGCGTGACCGCGCCGATTTCGGCCTTGAAGGTCACATGCCCGTCAGGCTCGATCCGCGCGAACGACCGCCCGGCGCCGATGAGGTCGTTCATGCGCGCCCGGTATGCGGCGCCACCGTCGCCACCGATCGGCGAGACGCCAACTTCCTCGGTGAACATCGCTATGCACGAGGGCAGCAGGACGTCGAGCTCGTGCGGGCGCACCGGGCGGACGTGCGGATCGGGTGCCACGGGCGAGGGACCGCTGATCGCCATCACCGGCTGCGCGGCCCGGATCTCGCGCGGCCGCCCCCACGACGACGCGAGCAGCGACCACAACTGGCCGACCGCGTCGGCTGGGCCGACAACCGAGGAGCAGCGGCGACCCTGGAGCTTGGCCCTAGAGGCAAACGCAGCAATCGCGTCCGAGTTCGCCGCGACCGGTACCAGGTTGGCACCCGAATAGCAGACGGACGTCAGCTGGCCGCCGTCCGAGTAACCCCAGAGCTGGCCACCCAGCCGCGATGGGTCCAGGCCCGTGGAGCGGACGCGCGAGCTCACGAAGACGTTGGTTACCGCGTCCCGATCGCACAGGGCCAGAACTTCGTCGCGATCGTGATCGGTGAGCAGCCGCAGCGACGCCGATCGCCATGGCTTGGTGCGCAGCACGCTTCCAGCCTAACGGCTCGCCGATCAGGCGCGGCTAGCCCGCTACGGACTCGCCCGACGCCGCCGCCAGCTTCATCGCCTCTTCGATGAGGGTTTCCACGATCAAGGACTCGGGCACGGTCTTGATGACCTCGCCGCGCACGAAGATCTGCCCCTTGCCGTTGCCGGATGCCACCCCAAGATCGGCCTCACGCGCTTCTCCGGGCCCGTTCACGACGCAGCCCATGACCGCGACCCGCAGCGGCACGTCGAGCCCATCCAGCGCGGCGGTGACCTGGTCCGCGAGGGTATAGACGTCGACCTGCGCGCGCCCGCACGACGGGCAGGAGACGATTTCGAGGCCGCGCTGGCGCAGCCCGAGCGACTCCAGGATCGCGATGCCCACCTTGACTTCCTCGACCGGCGGAGCCGACAGCGACACCCGGATCGTGTCGCCGATGCCCTCGGCGAGCAGCGCGCCGAACGCGACAGCGGACTTGACGGTGCCCTGGAAGGCCGGTCCGGCCTCGGTGACGCCGAGGTGCAGCGGGTAATCGCACTGCTCAGCGAGCTGGCGGTAGGCGTTGATCATCACGACCGGGTCGTGGTGCTTGACCGAGATCTTGATGTCGGTGAATCCGTGCTCCTCGAACAGCGAGCACTCCCAGAGGGCGGACTCCACCAGCGCCTCGGGGGTGGCCTTGCCGTGCTTGGCGAGCAGCCGCTTGTCCAGCGACCCGGCGTTGACGCCGATCCGGATCGGGATGCCAGCGTCCGAGGCCGCCTTCGCGATCTCCCCGACCTTGTCGTCGAACGTCTTGATGTTGCCGGGGTTGACGCGCACCGCGGCGCAGCCGGCGTCGATGGCCGCGAACACGTACTTCGGCTGGAAGTGAATGTCGGCGATCACGGGGATCTGTGACTTGCGTGCGATGTCGGCCAGGGCGTCGGCGTCGTCCTGCGACGGCACCGCGACGCGGACGATCTGGCAACCCGACGCGGTCAGCTCGGCGATCTGCTGGAGGGTCGCGTTGACGTCGGCCGTGAGGGTCGTCGTCATGGACTGCACCGACACGGGCGCGCCGCCGCCGACAGGTACCGCGTGCTTGCCCTTGCCGACGACTATCTGGCGCGACTTTCTACGGGCCGCGAGCGGCGCTGGCGGAAGCTGAGGAAGACCCAGGTCAACTGTCATGTCGCGATCTCGCCTTACACCGGGATGTGGACAGGGTTGAAGATGTCAGCGGCGATCAGCAGGGTGCCGAGGCCGACGAGCAGCACAAATACGAGCAGGCTGAGCGGCACGAGTCGTTGGATATCGACAAGCCCCGGATCGGGCCGACCGCGTATCCGGTTAAACCATGCCCTGATTCGCTCGAAGATCACCACCGCCAGGTGGCCGCCGTCCAGCGGTAGCAGCGGCAGCAGGTTGAACGCCCCGACGAAGATGTTCAGCGACGCGATCAGGAGCAGCACGACGCTGGCCTTGGCCTGCCACGGCAGCGAGGCCGCGACCACGTCGCCGGTTACCTGACCAACGCCGTAGACGCTGCTCACCTGGCCTGCCGGCAGTACTTGACCGATTCTTGGAGAACAGGTCAGGGATGGCCGCAGGCAGCTTGGCGATGGCCGAGGCGGAACCGGTCAGCGTGTCGGCGAACTGGGTGCCTGCGTACGAGGCCGACCCGACGAATCCACTCCGCTGATACACGAGGGTGGGCGTAATCCCCAGATAGGGAGCAGATCGGCCGGGGACCGACGCGAGCGTGGCCGTGAGGTGGACGGTGCGACCGTTTCGCTCGACGACCATCGGCACCGGAACGCCAGTCTGCTGCGCCGCCAGCGCCTTGTGCACTTCGTTCCACGTCGTAACCGGCTTACCGGCGATCGAGACGATCTTGTCGCTCGGCTTGAGGCCGGCCACCTCGGCCGGGGACTTGGGCTCATGAGCGGTGCACGGATTGGCACTGTTCAGAGCCTTGTTGCTGGCTGGTACGCAGCTAGCCACCGATGAAATCTGGTTACTGTTGGCCGCCTGCCCGATCCCCATAGCGACGATGAACAGCAGCACGAGGGCGAGCACGAAGTGCATGAAGGAGCCCGCTGCCAGCACGATGATGCGCTGCCAGCCTGGCTGGTTCCGGAATGATCGGGGCTCGTCGGCGACGTCGACTTCCTCGACCGACGTCATACCGGTGATCTTGACGAAGCCGCCGAACGGCAGAGCCTTGATCCCGTACTCGGTCTCGCCCCGGAACGTGGACCACAGCGTCTTGCCGAAGCCGATGAAGAACTGGGTGACCTTCATCCCGAACTTCTTGGCGGTGAGGAAGTGCCCTAGCTCGTGCAGCATCACGGACGCGAGCAGAGCGACGATGAAGATCAGCAACGCCGAGGATGAACTCCCAGCGCTGGCTGGCCAGCGTGAGGAATATCACAACGATGCCGACCAGGAAGATCAGAAGCCGGAACCGCATGAAGTAACGGAGCCATGCCGAGCCTTGGCCCATTAACCGGCCTCTCCCTTCCCAGCGACCGTCTCGCGCGACACCTGAATCACTGCTTCCCCGTCAGCTCGCGTGCACGGTCCCTGGCCCAGCCGTCTGCCGCGAGCACATCTGCTAGCTCCACAGCGCTTCCGGCTGAGTATTGATGCTCCGAGACTACCTGGGCCACCGTATCCACGATTCCGGCGAACGGGATCTGCCCGGCCAGGAACGCCGCCACGCATACCTCGTTTGCAGCGTTATACACGGCCGGGACCGTCCCGCCTGCCGCTCCGGCGTGCCTAGCCAGCGGCACGGCCGGGAACGCCTCCTCATCCAGTGGCTCGAATGTCCAGGTGTGAGCCGTCGTCCAGTCCACCGGGGCCGCTGCGCCCGGCACCCGGTCCGGCCAGCCGAGGGCGAGCGCTATAGGAATCCGCATATCAGGAGGGCTCGCCTGAGCAATGGTCGAGCCGTCGGTGAACTCCACCATCGAGTGGATCACCGACTGACGGTGCACCACGACGTCGATGCGGTCAAAACCGATGCCGAACAGCAGGTGGGCCTCGATGAGCTCCAGGCCCTTGTTCACCAGCGTCGCGCTGTTCACGGTGATCACCGGACCCATGTTCCACGTGGGGTGAGCCAGCGCCTGCTCCGGCGTTACATCCGCCAGCTCGGCCCTCGTCCGGTGCAAGAACGGGCCGCCGCTGGCGGTGACGATGAGCCGGTTCACCTCGACGGCCCGACCGCCGCGCAGGCACTGGGCGATCGCCGAGTGCTCGGAGTCGACCGGGACGATCTGGCCCGGCGCCGCGAGGCCGGCCACGAGGGGCCCGCCCATGATCAGCGACTCCTTGTTCGCCAGCGCTAGCACCCGGCCCGCCCGCAGGGCGGCGAGGGTGGCGCCGAGCCCGACGGCGCCGGTGACCGCGTTCAAGACCACATCACAGGGCCGGGCGGCCAGGTCAGCGATGGCGTCCGCGCCGGCGATAACCTCGGGCAGCTTGCGCCGCGCGCCATCGGCCGAGCCCGCGGCGGCGAGGGCAGCACGCAGATCCGAGACAGCCGCAGGGCTGGCCACGGCCACGACCTCGACGCCCAGGTCTATCGCCTGCGTCGCGAGCTGATCGGGATGTCCGCCGCCGGCGGCGATCGCGGTCAGCCGGAACCGATCCGGGTTCCGGCTGATGATGTCGGCCGCCTGCGTACCGATCGAACCGGTCGAGCCCAGCAAGATAATGTCCCGGCGCTCGCCGGCGTAACTCGCGGATTCCACCCGGCCATTCTCCCCTGCCGGTAAGAGCAATCGCATCCGGTGAGTACCGTGAGATCCGTGCAACCCCCGTCGCTTACGGTCGCCGACCCGGCTCCGCAGCAGCCTGACTGGCCGGACCCGAGCCGAGTTGACCGGGTGGTGGCCGAGCTGGCCGGGCTACCTCCGCTGGTGTTCGCCGGCGAGTGCGACGTCCTGCGCGAGCGACTGGCAGCCGTCACGCGCGGCGAGGCGTTCGTACTTCAAGGCGGCGACTGCGCCGAGACGTTCGCGGGCGCCACGGCGGACGCGGTCCGGGCCAAGCTCCAGACCATCCTCCAGATGGCCGTCGTGCTGACCTACGGCGCAAGCGTTCCGATCGTCAAGATCGGCAGGCTGGCCGGGCAGTTCGCCAAGCCGAGATCGCGGGCGACTGAGGTGCGTGACGGCGTCGAGCTGCCTGCCTACCGGGGCGACGCGATCAACGGGTTTGACTTCACGCCGGAGGCGCGAGCCCACGACCCGGACCGCATGCTGCGCGCCTACCACTGCGCAGCCGTCACGCTGAACCTGTGCCGCGCATTCACCACTGGCGGCTACGCCGACCTGCACCAGGTGCACGCCTGGAACCAGGACTTCGTCCGGCAGAGCCCCTCCGGCCAGCGCTATGAGCGCCTAGCCGGCGACATCGACCGGGCGCTGTCGTTCATGCGAGCCTGCGGCGCCGACCCGGACGAGCTGCGGACCGTCGAGTTCTACTCGAGCCACGAAGCGCTGCTGCTGCCGTACGAGCGGGCGCTGACGCGGACCGACTCGCGCACCGGCCTGCGCTACGACCTGTCGGCGCACTTCCTCTGGATCGGCGAGCGCACCAGGGACCTGGACGGAGCGCACGTTGAGTTCGCGACCGGGATCGCGAACCCGATTGGCGTGAAGATCGGCCCGCAGGCTACCCCGGACGGCGTCCGGGCCCTCATCCGCAAGCTGAGCCCCGACGGCGAGGAAGGACGGCTGACGCTCGTCACCCGCCTGGGAGCTGACCTGATCCGAAGCCTGCTGCCGCCCATCATCGAGGCGGTCGAGGCCGAAGGCATCCCGGTCGCGTGGGTCTGCGACCCCATGCACGGCAACACGTTCGAAGCGCCGAGCGGTCACAAGACGAGGCGGCTGGCCGACGTACTCGAAGAGGTCCAGGGCTTCTTCGAGGTGCACAGGCGCATCGGCACCCACCCCGGCGGCATCCACATCGAGTTCACCGGCGACAACGTGACCGAGTGCGTCGGCGGCAGCCACGAGATCATCGCCGCGGACCTCCACCAGCGGTACGAGACCGCGTGCGACCCTCGGCTCAACCGCAGCCAGGCACTCGACCTCGCGTTTACCGTTGCCGAGAGCTACCGGTCGCAGTCCGGCTAGCTGTCCAGCGGATAGTCGACGGGGAAGTCCCGCGCGGGCTCCCAGTCCGGCCGGAGCGGCATGGCGGCCTCGCCGTGCTCGGCCAGCTTCACCCCGAGCATCTGGTGAAGCTGGATCTGGTTGCGCTCGAAGCCGAGCCGTGACCCCGCCATGTAGAGGCGCCACACCCGCGCTGTTCCCTCGCCGACCTCAGCGACCGCCTCGTCCCAGTGGGCGTCCAGGTTGGCGCACCAGCCGGTCAGCGTCTTGGCGTAGTGCTCACGCAGGTTCTCGGCATGCCGGACCTCGAAGCCGTTGTCGTGCATCAGCGACATCAGGTAGCCGGGACCCTCGAGCTCGCCGTCGGGGAAGACGTACCGGTAGATGAAGCCGCCGGTGACCCTCGCTGGCGCAGAGTTGTCGGGACGCGTGATGCAGTGATTGAGTAGCCGGCCGCGCGGCACGAGCTTGCTGGACAGGAACCTGAAGTACGCCGGAAGCTGGGCCTTGCCGATGTGCTCGGAGAGCCCGATCGAGCTCACCGCGTCGAAATCGGTCTCGGTTACCTCGCGATAGTCGAGGTGACGGACCTCGGCCAGGTCGGATAGACCCCGTTCCTTGATAGCGGTTTGTGCCCAAGACGCCTGCTCGGCCGACAACGTCACGCCCAGCGCCTTGACCCCGTACTCGCGCGCGGCGTGCATCACCATGCCGCCCCAGCCGCAGCCCACGTCGAGTAGTCGCATCCCTGGCTTGAGCGCGAGCTTGCGCGCTACCAGGTCGAATTTCGTCGCCTGCGCCTGTTCGAGCGTCGCGTTCTGGCTGGGGTAGCACGCGCACGTGTACGCCATGGACGGCCCGAGAACCCACTCGTAGAACGTGTTCGACACGTCGTAGTGGTGAGATATGGCGCTCGCGTCGCGCTGCTTGGAGTGCCGCCGGCCCGACAGCCACCGGCTGTTGACGCGGACCTCTTGCGGCGGCGGCGGTACGCGCGGTAGCAGCAGCCTCACGCCGCCCAGGCTCTGCAGCAGCCTGAGTTTCTCGGTGAGGCTGGCGCCGCTTTCCTGCGCGTGTGCCATCCGCGCGAGCGCCGTGTACATGTCGCCGTCGACGTCAAGGTGCCCCGAGACATACGCCCGCGCCAGGCCGAGCGCGCCCGGCGCCTGCGCCAGGTACGCGACCGCGGTAGGGGATTTCACTGTCATCTTGATAGGCGCGTCGGCTGGTCCCGCCGAGCTGCCGTCGAACGCCTGGAACGAGACTGGGGCATCCGGGCCAGCGACCCGCTCGAATACCTCGGCCAGAGACATGTGTGACCTCTTTTCGCTTGCTTGATCAGACACCGCGCACGCACTTGTCGTACAGGTCGGCGAGCCGGCCTTGCGGATCGTACGTGTGCTTGAGCTTGGCGTATTCCGTGCCGTTGTACCGGGCCCAGAAGTCATCCTCGGAGTAGAACGACGTCGAGTACAGGCCCTTGTGCCCGCCGAGCTCCGTGACCTTGTCCTCGATGCGCCGGTTGAAGTAGCCGTCGCTCCCGCCCGGCGGCAGCTTGACCGTCCCCCAGAAGCCGAAGTTCACATACACCTGACCGGGCCGCATCGGGTACAGCGGCCACGTCATCTCACCGCGCAAGCGCAGCGGGCACATCCAGACCGGGGTCATGCCGACGTCAGTCAGGAAATATTTCAGGAACGTGGCCGACTGATCCACGGGAATCTCGACATCCTGGACCACCATTTCGGTTTCCGGGCGCCCGAGGCGTGCATCGAGCTTGCCCGTGACGCCGTACTTTCTGTCCAGGGCGACGAGCTTCCGGTACACATCCGACCGTCGGTAGCGACGTGGCCAGATCCGCCGGATCGGCAGTTTCTGCACGCCGAACGGCCGCGAGCACCAGAACCAGTCGGTGTCCCACCGCCACAGGTAATCGCTGATCGTGAGGAAGTCCTCCCGCGGCCCCCGCAGCGACTGGTAGTAGATCCGGTCTCGCGTGTAGTCGCTGACCCACGGCGCGACGTCGCTGAACGCGCCGACCGTCAGGTACATCTCGTCCAGCGCGAACGCCACGCCGTCGATGAAGTCGGCCCGGTGACCGTCGTAGCTGCCGTCGGCCGCGACGCGTGCGACGGCTTGAAAGCACTCTGCCGGGTCGGTGAACTTGAAGTGGCGCAGGTGCACGTACGGCTTGACCTGCTCCAGCTCGATCGTCAGTGACAACGTGTAGCCGAGTGTGCCGTAGGAGTTCGGGAAGCCGCGGTACAGGTCCGCGTGCTCGCCTTCCGGAGTTGCGGTTACGACCTGGCCATCACCGGTCAGGATCTCCATCGCCAGGACCGACTCGTGGGGCATGCCGCTGCGCAGGGACGTTGACTCGATCCCGAGGCCCGAGACGGCGCCGCCGAGCGTGATGGTCTTGAGCTGCGGAACGACGAGCGGCATGAGTCCGTGCTTCAGGGTCGCGGCGACGAGATCCTCGTACGTCGTCATGCCGCCGACCTTCGCGGTTCTCGTCTCCGGGTCGACGCAGACCACGTGCGCGAACGGCGACGCGTCAAGGCTGCCGCCGGATCCGCTTGCGGTGTCGGAGCGGAACCTGAACAGATTGGAGGTGCTCTTCGCCAGGCGGATCTTGCTGCCGGGCGGGATCGCCGCGTAGGCCCGCTGAATTGCGGCTACAGCCTTCCGGTGCCGGTCCTCCGGCGAACCCGGCCGGACCGCCGCTTCCACCTCGGTCACAAAGTCTCCCTAGCCGGCCCAGTCAGGCGGCCGTCATACAGTTGCTTTCCGCAGGACAACACCGGAATCTCCCCGTCATACCTTGGGACCGCGTCATGGGCAAGCTTTACCCAGAGCTGGACGAACGGCTCAGGGAGTTTATCGCCAGGCAATCCGTCTTCTTTGTTGCCACTGCTCCCTGTTTGAGCAGCGACGGCGATGGCGGGCACGTGAACCTTTCTCCCAAGGGCTACCGGGACACCTTCGCGGTGCTCGGACCGCGGTCCGTGGCCTATCTCGACCTGACTGGCAGCGGCGCCGAGACGATCGCGCACCTGCGCCAGAACGGCCAGATAACCATCATGTTCTGCTCATTTGATCACGACACGAAGATCCTGCGCCTGTACGGCACCGGCGAGGTCGTGCTGCCGGGTGACGCGCGGTGGGACGAGCTGGCGGCCCACTTCCCGCGCACGCGCCGCCTCGCCAAGCTCGCCCGCCTCGCCGGACAGGCTTCGGGTAGCGAACGCTCGATCATCGTCGTCGAGGTCGACCGGATCGCCGACTCCTGCGGGTACGCGGTGCCCGTTATGGAGGTCAAGGCAGAGCGCGATGTGCTGGACCGGTGGGCGCAAAAGAAGTCCGCCGCCGAGCTCTCGGCCTACCGAGCCGAACGGAACGCGGTCAGCATCGATGGCCTGCCGGCACTGGGTACTGCCGAACTAACGCCGGGCCGCCAGTGAGTCCCGGCACCGATAGAGATCTCGCATCAGGCTGATCTCCGCGCCGTGGTGGACTTGCTCGTTGGCGAGCGTCGCGAAGATCTTGTGTATGGGCCATTGCTCGCCCCAGTTGGTCGGCACGAGACGGTCAAGGTCTGCGTCCGTGAGTGCGCCTAGCTCGTCGAGCAGCGGCTCGTGGCTAGCGAACAGCCAGTCCGTCGCCTCCGCCGCGTCTCCCGGCAGCTCGAGGTCAAAGGTCAGTGACGCCGAACCGAACGCGTAGTCCCAGTACAAATAGTTGACTCCAGCGATGTGTACGGTGCGCCACGCGATCGTGGTGAAGGGTGCTGGCTGCGGCTGCGACGGGTCGTAGTCGAGCACCCACTCCCCGGCGCCGTCTACGTTGACGCCACGGTTCTGCGACCTTCGATGCACTGTCCAGCAGCCGCCGACGGGTTCCCAGAAGAACTCCTCGTCGCTGATCCCGTCGAGTACTCGCCGCAGGGTGTCGCGCGACGTGCTGAAGGCGGTGCGCAGCAGGTCGATACCGGTCGTCATGTCTGCCAAGTCTGGCCCTCTCTTACAGTTAGCTGGTGCGAATCGCCCTGATCAACTCCGGCATCGGCCTGCTCGCGGCCGGCGCCGCCCTGCACCGCCTGCGACCGGACGCCGATCTTGTGCTGGCCTGCGACCCGGACGGCATGCCCTGGGGACCACGAAGCCCGGAAGGGATCGCCGAGCGGGCGCTGCTCTGCGCCACAGCCGCGGTCCGGTACGAGCCGGACGTGCTGGTGATGGCCTGCAACACCGGCTCGGTGCACGCCCTGGAGCCGCTGCGTGCCGAGTTCGAGCCGCGTATCCCCGTGATCGGAACGGTCCCCGCCATCAAGCCCGCCGCCGCCGCGCACCAGAACGTCGCCATCTGGGCCACCGTCGCCACCACCTCCAGCGCCTACCAGCGCCGCCTCATCGCCGAGTTCGGCGGCTCGGCCAAGGTCACCGCCGTCGCCTGCCCGGGCCTGGCCGACGCCATCGACGCGGGCGACGAGCCCGCGACGGCCGCCGCCGTAGCCGCCGCCGCCGAGCAGACTCCCGCCGACTGCCAGGCCGTCGTCCTGGGCTGCACCGAGTACGAACTGGCCGCCGACCGGATCAGCCACGCGGTCCCTGGCTCGGTCACGTTCGGCTCCGCCGGCGCCGTCGCTGCCCAGGCCCTGCGCCGAGTCCCTTCCGAGACTCAGGCCGCCACCTCCCACGCCACCGCCGCCCACGCCGCCGCTGTCCGACCCACCACCGTCCGACCCGCCACCGTCCGGGTGCTCCTGAGCGGGCGCCTCGCCGCATTGCCGCCGGCTGCGCTCCAGTACCCGGAAGGTCGACTCCTCGCCCCGATGGTCGTCCTGACCGACGACCGCGAGCCGATGGAAGGGGCCGGGTCAGCGCTCGTCCCCTAGGCGCGCCGAGCCATTGCGGACTTCGACCGACCTGCCGACCCGGCGACTTCGACCCGGCCGACTTCGACCCGGCTGACTTCGACCCGGCTGACTTCGACCGGCGCGCCGCCGCGCCCTGGAGACGCGCCTCCGCCCGGATGCCCGCCGTTGCTGAGGCTGCGCCGTGCCTGTGGTCGGCGCAGGCGCGTAGCTCGCCGCCACTGCGGCCGGGCTCATCGGCATCCGCGCCGCTGACGGCGGGAGCGCTGCCTGCACGGCGCTGTCGATCAAGTGCGCCATCGAATATCCGGGATCGGCGGCAAGCGCACGCTCGACGGCCATGACCGCCAGCGCGCCGTTGCCACTCTGCCAGGCAGTGAACGCGAGCAATGACGCTGGCGCAGGCACGAACTCGATGGCTGCGCTCCGAACGATGTCGGTCCACAGACGACAGTGGTCCGCGCTATGAACCGGATCCATCCGGGCCCAGGCATCGTCGCGAACGCGCAGGTCAGCAACGAGGACGGCCAGCCAGGCGAGGTGCTCGATGCTGTCGATGCGGCCACCGTCGCGGTAGCGGCGGATGGCGCGCTGAACTTCCCTCCGGCCTGTCCGCGTCGCGCGCAGCCTCGGAATTGGGTCGCCCGCCGCCGCGCCATAGTCGACTAGCTGCGACAGTCGGAGCTGTGCCGCCACCGTCGCGCGACGGATGCGATCGGCCGATCCGGCTGGCCGCTGAAGGGTGCGAGCCAGAGCCTCCCGATCGGGGTGCGCCGTCAGACCAGCATCGGTCAGAGTCCCGGCCGCGGGATGCGACCCGGGGTCGTAGGAGCGGCCTTCGGGCGGACAGCAGCCTGCGTCGTCGCACAACATTGACCAGTAGCGGCCGGAATCCGCGCGCAGCACTTCGTGGACGTCAACGCCGCTGCCAATCAGGCTTCTAACTGTGCTCGCTACCACTGGCACGACGAGTTCCTCGGGCCCGTAGCCCACAAGCAACGCGGCCGTGATGCGCTCACGGCCGAGGACGTGAGGTGGCGTGGTCGGCGATGTCATCGGCGATCTCGAAGTCGGCCGGGTCGGGCAGGTCGTAGCGGAACGTCACGACAACCCTCTGTCGCGGCCCGAGGCCGAGCACGACGAGGCTCCGACTCGGATAGAAGCCGAGCATGTGCGGGACCACGGCGAGTACCGCATCCGGCGTGCCCGCTCGAAGCCGAATCTTGCCCGCTAACCCGGTCTGCCGGTCTGACGCTGTGGGGAATATGTGCGGGACACCCGCGCCCGCTGGCTCATTGTTCGTCATGGACCAAGCATGGAATCCGCGTAGCCCGAGTGCGGGCGGCGCCGGAGCCCGGTGGACAACCGGCCACGGCATGCACAGCTCCGGGGAAAACTGCGTTGACGCGAAGCCGGTGCCTCGCGACTCTCCCACCCGCAAGGCCCTTGCTTGGAGACCCGGACGCCTTCGCGGAAAATGTCAGTGGCATTCGATAGTGTTATCTAGTAACAAGCAGTCGAAGGGAGGTGATCGCACACATGAGCGAGGATTGGGAGCCTGACTTCGACGAGAACCTGATCCCCTGGGAGACGGCGGAAGATAGAGCAGACCTGATTAGGTGGCAGTCTGAGTACGACGATGACGAGAGCTCGGACAGCGGCCCGCCCGATGACGACGAAGAAGCCGCTTGGCTGCGCGGTCTCCCTGACGACGTGCGCGCACACTATCTCTCCGGGGCATGGATCGATGCCGGCGAATCGCAGGCTGAGCCTGCCAGGTTCACCCATCACGTTGACGGACCCGGCGCGCGAGGTTTCGCCGCTGGCGGTGCATGCGACGCCATGGCACCAGGACCAGACCTGGCTCAGATAGTTGCTACGACCATCGCGGGCGGCTACGCCGATCTCGGCGAGTCAGAGCACATCGGTGTCCTGTGCGCGTGGCAGCGGCTGATTTCCTGGGCGCAGGCGGGCCAAGCAGGCGCGCTGACCGCCCTGACTGAGCGGCGCAAGCTTCAGTCGTTCGAGCTGGACCGACCGAGCCTGTTCGAGCACCTCGACGACGAGGTCGCCGCGGCCTTGCATTTGACCTGCTATAGCGCTGACCGGATCCTTTCGATCGCTGCTGGGCTGGCGCGTCTTTGCGACGTCCACGCAGCACTCAGCCGTGGCGAGCTTGACCTGCCTCGGGCTTGCCTGTTCGTGGAGCAGCTCGCCGCGCTGCCGGACGAGGCCGCCAAAGACATCGTGGATTCGCTTCTTGACCGGGCTCGGGACATGACCACCGGCCAGCTTCGCGCGGCCCTAGCTCGAGCCGTCCTGGCCGCGGATCCTGAGGCCGCTGAGCGTCGCAAGGAAGCAGCCCGCAAGGAAGCCGAAGTGCAGGTCTGGTCCGAACCTTCGGGTAACGCTGCCCTCGTCGGCCGCGAGCTGCGCCCAAGCGAGGTCGTCACCGCGAACGAGCGCCTCAGCGCGCTGGCTCGATGGCTTAAGTCACGCGGTGTCGAGGGAAGCGTCGACCAGCTCCGCGCCGCCGTCTTCGTCGCGCTGCTGAACGGCCGCTCCGTGCAGAGCCTCGTCCCGCCACAGGCCGAAGACGCTCTCGCGACCAAAGACGCGAGCTCGGGCGACGCCGCCACTCCAGACGCCGCCACATCAGGCGCCGCCGTCTCCGACTGGCCGCAACTGATGGGGACCATCAACCTCACGATGCCGATGTCAGCTGGCTTGGCTTGGCCAACAGCCCAGGCGAGCTGGCCAGCTACGGCCCAGTGGATGCAGTGACTGGCCAAGAACTGGCCGACGCGATGACGGGCGACACCCAGTGGTGCCTGACGCTCACCGACCAAACGGGCCGCGCAGCCGCTCATGCCTGCGCACGCAAGGGACCCGGACCAGGCGCTGCACCGGCATCCGGTGGGCCGCCCACCTGAAGGACCGGCTCCAGTTTCTGGAGACGAGCCCGTGCGGCCACAGTCGGCAGTCGGCCGCCTACACCCCGCCGATACCGGCTGCGCCATTTGGTGGAGATTCGTCAGCGCACGTGCTCGTTCCCCGGCTGCCGTCGCGCAGCCAGGCGCTGCGACCTGGACCACACCGTGCCTTTCGATCAAGGCGGGCCAACCTGCGAGTGCAACCTGGCGCCGCTTTGCAGAAGGCACCATCAGGCCAAACAGGCACCCGGCTGGCACCTCGACCAGCACGAGCCCGGCCGAATGACCTGGCGAACACCGAGCGGCCGCGCCTACGAAACGGTTGGCGAACCCTACTGACGAGCGACGCGCGTGGGTATGTGCGATGCGGTCACAGTACCTCGGTCTCCAAACGATGCCTGCAGACGCGATACTGGCGGTGACCTGACCGAGCAGCCGAATGCTTACGCCTCAAGGTGCGAGCCGTTAGGCGGGCAATGCTCCAACCGGGTCTCGCGCGTGCCGGTCATAACGAAATGTGAGCGTCAGATGGGTATTCAGAGATAGCAGACCGCTGAAGCGCAAGTGATTTCTGGATCAAGCTGGAGCCAGCCGTGTACTCCGCAGCTGAATGACTTTCCAGCCCTGCGTTGCGCTCACTCAACCCCTGGATGAAGATATCCAGGCCATGCAAGAGATCCTTGTTCGCTCTGACAAAGCTGGCCGGCACCCGGGCGCTCCTCAGTGTTCTTTCCAGAGTCATGACATCAGCAATTTCGATTCTGGTATCCGCAAAGCATCGGGAGGGGTTGGGCTGACTGCCTCCCGCGCAGCTACTGTCGGCAGCCGACGCGGCGCTCGTCAGGGCTGCCATCGGATCGGCGATCGCATCCCGATAGGCCCGGCCGACTTGCTGATTTTCGTATCCCACGTGTACTGCGACAGTGCAGCCTGCACACAACAGCGTGCCGACTGCTGGAGCGATCCATCTGAACAGACGTAGCAATTGCGCACTCCTGAAGGTAACGGAGGCACGGGCGGGACCATTAGTCGCAATGGTGGACATAGTAACCACAATTTCTGAAATCGGCCAGCCGCGCATTGGCTCGAAGGGGGCAGCGTCAGCCGGGGACCGGCACCCGCGATGGGATCAATTCGTCAACCGCTGTAAGTAGGCGCTCCTGTCCCGCCTAGAGGTCGTGCCGTTAGCGGGGCCGATCCCATCCGCGGCTTCGCTGCCCCGCGTCAATGTCCGATGCCTCGTGCAGACTGTCAAGGCACCGACCGCGCCGCGAGGGAGTAGCTAATGGCCGTCCGCTTCCAACTCGTCATTGACTGCCTGGATCCTGAACCGCTCGCCCGCTTCTGGGCCGCGGCACTGGGATACGAGTTCGCACCACCGCCAGAGGGCTTCGCGACCTGGGATGACTACTGGCTTGACGTCGGCGTGGGCGAGGAAGACCTGGGCATTGGGCAGGACCGCATCATCGATCCCGCAGGCAACGGTCCGGCCATCTGGTTCCAGGTAGTGCCCGATAGAACTTTCCAGAGTCAACCCAACATGCACATCGACATCCATGCCAGTGGCGGTCGGACGGAGCCGATGGAGACTCGCAAGCAGCGCGTCGACGCGGAGGCCAGCCGGCTCGCCAGCCTAGGCGCCTCCATCAGTGGCCCACTGTCCAACGAAGGACTCGACCACTACGCCGTTGGGATGAGGGACCCGGAAGGCAACGCGTTCGACATCAATTGACCTGCGGCGTCCCGGGGCGCCGCGAGCCCTATCCGGGCCGCGAGCCTGGTCCGGTCTGAGGGGTGTGCCCGCCATCTGGGCCTCCGGTATAAGTTCCTTTCACGCACCGACGCCCTGGAGGTCACGCACGTAGTGAAAGGCCTTTTGCTGGTCCTTCTCCGCAGGTTGCTCGGTATCGCGCTGGTCGTGTGGGTCGTTAGCCTCGTCTCGTTCGCCCTGTACCGGACCGGGGTCGCGAGCGCGAGCGCGGCCACCAACGCCCAGATCAACGCGCAACTCGGTCCAGGCGAGCCAGCCAGCTGGCAGTACGCCCACTATGTGCTCCGCCTGCTGCACGGCGACCTCGGTCAGTCGATGACCGTCGGGCTGCCGGTCGACACCGTGCTGTCGCGGGCACTGCCGCCGACCCTGTCGCTGATGATCGGCGCGATGATCCTCTGGCTAACCGCAGGATTCCTGATCGGCACTGTTAGCGCTGTACGGCCGAGGTCGCGGGCCGGCAAGATCGTCAATGGCGCAGCGCTGGGAGCGCTAGTCGTCCCGACGTTCCTGCTGGCGCTGTTGCTGCTGGGCGTCTCCACCTCCCTGGCCGTGTCGGGGAACCTGTGGATGGAGCCGGGCTACGTTTCCTTCACGCACAGCCCGGGGCAGTGGCTGGGCCGGATGATCCTGCCCTGGATCGCCGTAGCCGCGACCCAGACGGCGGTGACAGCCAAGCTCACGCGGTCGACACTTCTGGAGGTTCTCGGCGAGGACTACATCCGGACCGCACGCGCAATGGGACTGGCTGAACGGCATGTCTTCTGGCGCCACGTTGTGCGCCCAGCCAGCATCCCCGTGATTGCAAGTGCGGGCGCAGGATTCGGCGTGCTGCTTGGGTACGCGGCCATTGTCGACTGGGTTTTTGCGCTTGGCGGCGTCGGGCAGGCGCTTTTGACCGCGGTCAAGCAAGGCGATGTCATGGTCGTTATGGGCGTCGTGCTGATTACGGCGATCCTGATCTCGGTGGTCAACCTGATCGCCGACATCTGCGTAGCCGCACTCAATCCGCAGGTGCACCTCACTTAACGTGAGTGACTGCGCCGTATCGCATGCC
Source organism: uncultured Actinomycetota bacterium (assembly GCA_963730085.1). Taxonomy (GTDB): domain Bacteria; phylum Actinomycetota; class Actinomycetes; order Streptosporangiales; family Streptosporangiaceae; genus JAJYUU01. The sequence continues at coordinate 90,832 of CAVSQI010000007.1, forward strand.
TTGCTACGGGCCGCGGCCGTTACGTAACCGTCGCCAAAGGTCCGCCGACGCGCGACGTGGGCATAGCAGCCTCACATTGAGGCCATTCGGGCTGCGCCGAGCGAAAAAGGTGTGGTAGCCGCGGCAGGGATGAAGATAGCGCCGAGGAAGGGCCGCGCTCGTGTGGCTGCCCTGTTTCTACTGCTGCTGCTGACAGCGTGCAGTCAGGCTGCCCGACCCGCTCCGCCGCAGGTGAGCCTGGGATATTGCGGCAGTAAGCCCCAGGTGAAGCCGGCGGAAATCACGGTGACCTGCGACAACGACGCGATTACGGCCACGAAGTTGACGTGGTCAGCCTGGGGGAAGACGAAGGCAACCGCTAGCGGCGTGGCCCTTGTTGATTTGTGCGTCTACGCGTACATGGACTGCGCAATCGCGGACTACACATCGGTCCCGATCACGATGTTCGTCACAAAGATCGAGAAGTGCTCGAAGCATACGCAGGCATATTCGACGTTGCGGTACGCATTTCCTCGGGGCTCCCCCTGGGGTCGGCTCACTACCTCCGCTCGGAGCCAGCGACTGATACCAGCGCAGGATCTCCCGCCAGCGAATCAGACCGTGAGGCTTAGCTGCTGAGGCCTCCAGTTGCTCACAGCCGTTTGCGAAAAAAGACGCGGCTGAAGCCTTCGGAAACGGCCCGGTGCGTCTCGACGTAGCCGCGGCGCGGGTAGAGCGCGAGGTTCTCGGTCATGGCCGCATTTGTATAGAGCCGTATCTCGCCGAGTCCAAGCTCGCGGGCCCGGGCGTCGGCGAACGCGAGCAACCCCGTTCCTATGCCATGTCCCTGCATGGCCGGGAGCACGGCCACGTTCTCCAGCAGGAGGTAGCCGGGCATGGTGATGAGCACGATCAGGCCGACGGCGAGCTCGGGCGTGCTCGCCAGCCAGACCTCGCCGCGAGCCACCGCCCCCGCGTAGTCAGCCGTGACCGGGGCGGGCGCGCGGCCGATCCGGGGCAGGTACGGGAGGTAGGCCGCGCGCGCGATCGACTCCAGTTCGCCGACGTCCGCGGCCGAGGCCGACCGAACGGTGACGTGCACTACAGGGCGATGCCAAGCAGCGCGTCGACGGCATCCCTGACGACAGGCCCAGAGCCGGCGGCCTTACCGGCCAGGGCAGCGTTTGCCCACTCATCGACGACCGCGATGGCGCCTGGCGAATCCAGATCATCGGCCATTCGTTCGCGGATCGCCTGAAGCACGCGCAAGCCCTCGCCTCGCTCCTGGCCGGAACTGGTCGCCGCGACCGCGTCGCGCCACCTGGCGAGACGCTCGTTCGCGACGGCCAGAGAGTCAGAAGTCCAGTCCCAGTCGGCTCGGTAGTGGTGGGAGATGATCGCGAGGCGGACAGCCATGGGGTCGTTGCCGTGAGCCAATAGCTCGGAGACAAAGACAAGGTTGCCGCGCGACTTCGACATCTTCTCGCCGTCGAGCCTGACCATGCCAGCGTGCGCGTAGTGCCGCGCGAACGGCGGTTCGCCGGTGCCGTCGAGTGCGACGCGCGCGTGCGCGGCGCTCATCTCGTGGTGCGGGAAGATCAGATCCCGCCCGCCTGCCTGGACGTCGAACGTCCGGCCCAGGTAGTGGGTCGCAATCGCCGCGCACTCGACGTGCCAGCCCGGCCGGCCGGCGCCGAACTCCGACGGCCATGACGGCTCACCCGGTCGCTCGGCCACCCACACCATCGGGTCAAGCGGGTCCTTCTTGCCGCTCCGGCCTGGATCGCCACCATTCTCGGCGGCCAGCCGGATCATGGTGTCGGCGTCAAGCCCGGACACCGAGCCGAAGGCACGGTCGGCCGCCCGCGAGAAGTAGACGTCTGTTTCGACTTCATAGAGCGAGCCGCGGTCGGCCAGCACCCGGTTGAAGCCCTCGATCAGCGGCATAGCCTCGACGGCCCCGACGTAGCGGTTCGGCGGCAGTACGTGTAGCGCGGTCATGTCGGACCGGTACAGCGCGATTTCGCGGGCGGCGAGCTCCCGCCAGTCCTCTCCGTCCCGGTTGGCGCGCTCGATCAGGGGGTCGTCGACGTCGGTGACGTTCTGTACGTAGGTGACGGACTTTCCGGCGTCGCGCCACACCCGAACAAGCAAATCCCAAGCCAGGAACGTGGCCGCGTGCCCTATGTGCGTCGCATCGTACGGGGTGATTCCACATGCATACAGGGAGGCCACGGGGCCAGACGCCGCCGCCACCAGCGCGCGGCTGGCCGTGTCGAAGATCATCGGCTCCTGGCCCGATCCGGGCAGGTCGGGTACGTCAGCTTGAGCCCATGAATCCATGGGCGCCAGATTATCGCCCGGCGGCGCTGCTAGCGGATCGGCCTATTTCGAACGCGTGCGCCAGAGCGATCAGCCGTGGTTCGCTCCAGGCCGGCCCCATGAAGGAGATCCCGACCGGCAACCCGCTGACGAGCCCGGCTGGCACCGAGATCGAGGGGTATCCAGACACCGCTGCCGGCCCAGACGTACCCCACCCGTGGTAGTCGCCGAGGACGTGATCGGTAAGCCAGGCCGGGTGCCCAGTCAGGGCGACCACGGCGTCGAGGTTGAACTCGGTGAACGCGGCATCCAGCCCATCTCGCGCGATCCGGCTCGCGGCCGACCGCGACTCCCGATAGCCGTCGTCCCGTAGGTCGCCGCTCGTCGCCTCCGCCTGCTCGAACAGTTCCTGACCGAAGTGGCTGAGCACCTCGGCCGCGTTCTGATTGTTGAACTCGATGAGGCCGGCCAGGTCTTTTGGATGAGTGCCGCCAAGCGCGGCGAGATAGGCGTTGATGTCGTGCTTGAACTCGTGTGTCAGGGCCGCGAACTCTGGGTCGGCCATCTTGTCGCTATCGGCCAGGTCGACTGGATCGATGATCTGGGCGCCCTGCTGGTGCATAACTGTCAGGCCGGCCTGGAGTACCGCGAGGGTTGACCCGTCAGCCGGCGTGGAACCCGCTCGCCACACGCCGAGCCGCGCCCCGTCAAGCGCCGCCGGGTCGAGGAACGTGGCGTAGTCGGTTGCGTGTGCGGCAGCCGACTCCGTCGCCGGATCCGCTGAGTCAGATCCCGCGATCGCGGTCAGCAGCAGCGCCGCGTCCGCCACTGTCCTCGTCATCGGGCCCGCGGTGTCCTGGGTTGCCGAGATCGGCACAATGCCACCGCGACTGACCAGACCGAGTGTCGGCTTGATGCCGACAACGCCGCACGCAGCCGCCGGCGAGACTATCGAGCCGTCGGTTTCGGTGCCGATCGCGAGCGGCGCCAGTCCGGCCGCGACGGCCACCGCCGATCCTGAACTCGAGCCCGACGGGCTGCGACCAACCCCATGCGGGTTCACGGTCTGCCCGCCCAAGGTCGACAGGCCGCTACTGGATGGCCGAGAGCGGAAGTTCGCCCACTCCGACAGGTTCGCTTTGCCGAGAATGACCGCTCCGGCCGACCGCAGCTGCGCGACGAGGAACGCGTCGGTCGCGGCGGCGCGCAGCAGCGCTGGCGAGCCTGCCGTCGCGGGCAGCCCGGCAGCGGACACGTTGTCCTTGATCAGGACGCCGATTCCATCCAGCGGTCCGCGGGTGACTCCGGCTGCCCGGCGCGCGTCGCTGGCTGTCGCCTCCGCGTGCGCTTCCGCGCTCACCGAGATCACGGCGCGCAGGCCCGGGTTCAGTCGCTCGATCCTGTCGAGGTAGAAGGCGGTCAGCTCGGTCGCTGTTACCGTGCCTGCCGCCAGCGCCTGGGCGAGCGTCTGCGCAGTCGCGTCCCCAGCTCTAATGCCGGATCTGCCGACGTTCTGCGCCAGTGATTCGCTCAAAGACATGGTGGACAGAATAGGGGCGTTGGTGATTCGTCATCGGGGGGAATGACAATGCGTCCGTCGACGCTCGCGCTGCCGATCCTGGTCGCATTGGCCGTCGCGGGGTGCTCCAGCGGCAGCTCGGGGGCGAAGGCGCGGACAAACGGCTCAGCGGCTCCGCTCCAGTCGGCGTACGAGCAAGTCGTGCGGAATGTCTTGCCGTCGGTCGTGCAGATAACGACGAAAGACTCGACCGGCTCGGGCGTCGTGTTCGACACCAGCGGGGACGTGGTGACCAACGAGCACGTCATCGGCACTGCCACGTCCGTCAAGGTGGTCGACTCGGTCGGGAACAAGACGCTGCCAGCCAAGGTCATCGGCGAGTTCGCGCCTGATGACCTGGCCGTGATCCGGGTGGAAAGCGATGCCAGCACCCTGAAGCCGGCCACGTTCGGAGATTCCAGCGACGTCGAGATCGGCCAGATCGTGCTCGCCATGGGCAACCCGCTCGGGCCTGAACGACAGCGTGACGCAGGGCATCGTCTCGGCCACCGGCCGGACTGTAGGTGGCGGCGAGCCCGACGGCGGCAAGGCGCTGATCACCGCCGCGATCCAGACGAGCGCGGCCATCAACCCCGGCAACAGCGGCGGCGCCCTCGTGAACCTGGAGGACCAGGTGATCGGCATTCCGACGCTGGCGGCCACCCTCCCGGGCGAGGGCGGTCTCGCGCCCGGCATCGGCTTCGCCATACCCAGCAACACCGTGAAGAACATCGCCAATCAGCTCATCAAGAATGGCAAGGTAACGAACTCCGACCGCGCCACGCTGGGCATCACGGCGCAGACCTCCGCCAGCGAAGCCGGCACCCCAGCCGGGCGTGGCCGTCCTCGCCGTGACCGCCGGCGGCACGGCAGCCAACGCCGGTGTGCGCGCCGGAGACACCATCGTCGGCATCAACGACGAGAAGGTCACCAGCGTCGAGGAACTCGAGAGCGCGCTCTCGCAGCTCCAGCCCGGCACGAACGTGACGATCAAGTACATGAGGGGCTCGAGCAAGGTGCATCAGGGCAACGCGAAGCTCGACTCCCTCGGCAGCTAGCGCGGCCTAGACTCGGCGCGTGACGATGCACATCGGCAACCTGACTGCTGTTCCCGCGCTCGAACGGCCTGACCTCCTCGCCTCGGCTGTCGCCGAGGCGCTGTCGGCGCTCGCCAGCAAGCTCGAGGTGAATGACATTGGCGTGGCGGAGATCGATCCCGAACTAGCTGACACCGCGGCGTTCTGCGAGCGCTACGACGTCTCGCCGGCCGAATCGGCCAACTGCGTGGTCGTGGCGGGGCGGCGCGACGGCGCGACCCGGATGGCCGCTTGCATGGTCCTGGCCACCACGAGGGCCGATGTGAATGGCCTCGTCAAGCGGGAGCTTGATGTGCGTAAGGCGTCGTTCGCGCCGATGGAGACCGCAGTTGAGCTGACCGGGATGGAATACGGGGGCATAACGGCTATCGGGCTGCCCGCCGAGTGGCCGCTGTTCGTGGATGACGCAGTCGCCTCGACCTATCGCGTCGTGATCGGCAGCGGCGTCCGGCGCTCAAAGCTGACGCTTCCCGGGCCGCTGCTGGCTAGCTTGCCGGGCGCGGTGGTGCTCAGCTCGCTCGGCCGGTGATTAGGGCAGCCAGTAATCAGGGCAGCCAGGACACCTTGCCGACCAGCGCGGCGTAGCCGACGAAGGTGACGGCGTCGATCAGCGAGTGGGCGATGATCAGCGGCATCACCCTCCCCCATCGCCGGTACAGGACGCCGAAGATGATGCCCATCACAGCGTTCCCGAGGAAAGCGCCGACGCCCTGGTAGAGGTGGTAGGAGCCGCGGAGGATGGCCGCGGTCACGATCGCCTTCCAGGGCGTCCAGCCCAGCTGGTCGAGCCGCCGTAGCAGGTACCCGATCACCAGGATCTCTTCCAGGAGCCCGTCGTGGACGGCGCTGAGGAGCAGCACCGGGATCCGCCACCAGACGTTGGGCAGGGACTCGGGCACGATGTTGAGGCTGATGCCGAGCTGGAAGGCGGCGATGTAGAGGCCGAGCCCGGCGCCGCCGATCACGGCGGCGAGAACCGCGCCGCGGAGGAAGTCACGGCCCGGCTGGCTCGCGTCCAGGCCGATGACCGACGGTGGTTCGCCCGATCTGGCCATCAGGTAGATCACGAGCAGAACCGGCGTCAGGGCCTCGGCGATGCCGACGAGCTGCAGCACCAGGTCGAAGTAGTGATGCGGAGACAGGGACCCGACGAGCAGCGCGTGCTGGCTGCTGAGTGCCTGCTTGCTGAGCAGTGATCCGATAAGGCTGAGCAGCGCGTTCACGCCGCTCGCGCCCAGTGAGATAGCGAAGACCGCGATGATCTCCCACCGCAGGTAATTCGGCGGCGGCAGGCTCAGCGTGGCGCGCTCGGCCGACTCACTCGGCGGCGCGGCATCACGGGCAGTCACCGTAGGACTGTAGCCGGTGATTCTGGCTACGGGAGCAAGGCGGTCAGCCGCTGCCAGGCGAGCTCTGCGCCGGAGACCAGGCAGCCGTCCACGACGGCGTCGGTCCCGAGGGCGCTGACCCGGACGTCCGGCATCACGGGCGCGAGCTTGCGGAGCTCGACGGCGACCGCAGCGGCGAAGCCGGGCGCCTGCCCGATGCCGCCACCCAGCACGACAAGCTCGGGGTCGACCACCGTCACGATGGCGCACACCGCCCTGGCCACAAGCTCGGCCTCGTCCGTTACGACGGCGATCGCCCGCTCGTCGCCAGTCGCCGCGGCCTCGAATACCCGGCGAGCAGATACCGCGCCGCGCATCCCGGCCCGGCGGGCGGCCCGGACGATCGCTGCCGCCGAACCAGCCGCCTCCAGGGGCCCACGGCGCCTGGCGTCCTCGGGATCGGATCCGCGGCCAGCGGTGATGGGCATGTAGGCAATCTCACCCGCCACGCCGTGTACGCCGCGGTGCAGGTTGCCCTCGATGACCAGGCCCATGCCGATGCCAGTCCCGATCCATACGAAGGTGAACGTGCGGACCTGACGCCCATGGCCGTGCTCGCGCTCGGCCAGGGCCGCGGCGTCAACGTCGTTCTCGACGAGGAGCTGGTCGCCGAACGCGGCCCGCAGCTCGGACAGTACGGCCGGCTTTCCCCAGCCTGCCAGCTCTCCGGCCAGCGCGATCGCGTTGTGCCCAGGGTCATAGACGCCGGGACTTCCGATGACGGTCTGCGTGATCCCTGACCTCGTCACGCCCGCGTCGCCGCACAGCTCGTCTGCCAGCCTGATCAGCTCGGCGACCCGGCCGCTCACGCTCGACGCCCTAGTCCGCAGCGCGGACCGCGCGATCACGTCCCCGGTCAGGTCGGCGATCGCCCCGCGCAGATACTGGTGGCCGATGTCCAGGCCCAGCACGTAACCAGCCTCGGGCCGGATCTCATAGAGCACGGCCGACCGCCCGGGAACGCCGGTGCGCTGTCCTGCTTCCTGCACGAGTCCAGAACGCTCGACGTTGGCGAGCGCCAGCGACACTGTCGGCTTTGAAAGGCCGGATACGCGCGCTAGCTCGGCCCGTGAGCAGCGGCCAAGTCGACGGATGTGCTCGAGCAGAAGCTGCTCGTTTAGTGCCCGCAGTAGCTGGGGCCGAGCAGCCTGACCGGTGCGGTGCTGTGCGGGCGGAACGAAGACTCCGGCGTCGGGGACACCCGCTTGCTCTGAGTGCTCCGCGGATGTCGTGACGACCACTCTCTTATCCTCTCGCACAACGCTGTGCCGGCGGCGCATACCCGCCGTCGCGGCGATGGTGCACCTGCCGGCTTGCCGCTATCGAAGCGAGACCAAACCGTGCCTTTCGCTTCTCACATAGTTAGGATACTGTCCTAACTAACTTTTTGAAACCATCTCATCAGGATGTCCATGCTGACTCCCCTCGTCGTACTTGGCATCGACTTTGGCGGCACGAAGATCGCGGCGGCCGTCTGCGATCTCGCGGGCAACAAGATTGCCTCGGTCGTCGTCGACAGCCTCGGCGAGCGCGGTGCGCGGGTCAGCTTCGACCACGGGGTGCAGACAGCCAAGGCATTGCTCGCGGAGAGCGCGGCCGGCGCCACCCTGGCCGCCGTCGGCGTGGCGACCTTCGGCATTCCGTTCGATGACCGCGTCGAGCTCGCACCCGCCATCAGCGACTGGGGCGCGCTTGAGCTTGGCCGCGAGCTTCGCGCGGCGTTCCCGGCCACGACGATCGAACTCACAACCGATGCAAAGGCCGCCGCGCAGGCGGAGGCGCGCTGGGGATCGCTAGCGGGCGCCGACCCTGGCGTCTACCTGAACCTCGGCACCGGCCTGGCGGCCGCGATCGTCGTCGGCGGTCGAGTTCTGGCGGGCCGCGACGGGGCGGCCGGTGAGATCGGCTACAACCTGCGTGAGGTGGCTGACGTCGGCCTCCCCGATGGGCAGCGGATCATGCTCGAAGACATGGTCAGCGGCATGGCGTTGCAGCGCCGGGCGAGCCGCGCAGGCCGCCACCTCACCGCCGCGGAGGTGTTCGACCGCACAGACGACGAAGCTGAGCTTCACGACTTGATAACCGCCTTCGTCGACGAGCTGGCATTCCACCTCGTGAACCTTGCCATCCTGATCAACCCCGCCAGGATCGCGGTCGGCGGCGGCATGAGCAGGTCTTGGGACCGGATCCAACCGCGGCTGGCTGCGGCGTTGCAGGCCACCGTGCCCTACCCACCCGAACTAGTACTCGCACATTTTCCGCACGACGCACCACTACTCGGCGCCGTCGCGCTCGCCGTCGACGCCGCCACCGGGATTCAGCTACCACAGCTGGCGCCTGGCCTGGACATCCCCCACCTCGATGGGCGGCCCGGGTCAGTCACCGACGCGGATAGCACACCTACCACAACGAGCATCGGCAATTTGTGGTGAAAATGTACGATTCAGATTCGAACCCCATTTCATCAGGCTTGCAAGCCACTGCTTGCAGCAGTTTCCCGGCGCCTACCAGGCAGGAGACGTCCGGGTCAGCCGGGGCGCTGGCGTCCCATCCACCATGCTCACGGAAGGAAAAGGGTCGTGAGACGCAATAGAACGTTCGTCTTCGCCGCGGCGATTTGCGCCGCGGGGCTGGTAGCGGCGGGCTGTGGCAGCAGCGGCAGCGGCGGCAGCAGCTCCGGCGCGACGACCGGCAAGCCGCTGATCATCAGCGACGTCACCGGTGCGAACTGGAACTGCCAGTTCAACCCGCTCAGCACGAACTGGCCGGAGGGTGGCCCCAGCGAGACGGGAGTCATCTACGAGCCGCTGATGTTCGTGAACGCGCTGCAGACAGGATCCCAGGCCAATGCGGGAATCCACCCGTGGCTGGCGAGCAGCTACTCCTGGAACTCCAATCTGACGGCGCTCACTTTCACCATCCGGACGGGCGTCAAGTGGAACGACGGCGTTGCGATGACGCCTGCTGACGTCGCGTACTCGTTCAACGTCCTGAAGCAGAACGGCGCGCTGGACCTGCAGTCGCTGTGGAAGGCCGAGGGCGGGCCGCTTACGAGCGTGACCACCTCGGGCAACACGGTGACTCTCAACTTCGACGCACCATCGCCAACGATCTTCTACCTTGCGGCCGGGCGGCAGCCCATCATCCCAGAGCACATCTGGTCCAAGATCGCGCCGTCGAAGATGCCGACCTATCCCGACACCAACCCAGTCGGCACGGGCGCGTACACGGTCGGGAGCTGCAGTTCGACCAACCTCATCTACAAGGCGAACCCGCACTACTGGCAGCCGGGCAAGCCCTCCGTCAAGACTGTGGAGTGGCCGGCCTACCTCGACAACACCACCGGCAACAACTGCCTCATCAACGGGCAGTGCCAGTGGGGCGGCCAGTACATTCCCAACATCAGCCAGACCTACATCGCCAAGAACCCCAGTGCTTATCACAACTGGGCCCCGTCGGTGAGCTCGGTGACCGTCGACATCAACCTGGGTCTGAAGAACAGCCCGCTGGACAACGTCCTGGTCCGGCAGGCGCTGGCGCTAGCGATCGACCGGAGCCAAGTCGGCGCCATCGGTGAGACCGGCAGTGAAGCCGGCGCCTTCCAGGACGGCGTCGCGGCCTCCTTCCGCAGCGGCGGATGGGTGGACCAAACGCAGGCCAGCTCGTACTTCAACGACTACGCGTTCAACCCGACGCAAGCCGGGAAGCTGCTCGACCAGGCGGGCTACTCCAAGATGGTCGGCGGCGTCCGCGAGAACAGCGCTGGCCAGAAGCTCGCCTTCACCCTGGTGAACAACGGCGGCTACTCCGACTGGGTGGCCGACGGCACCGTCATCATCCAGCAACTCGGGAAGGTCGGCATTCAGGTCACGGCCCGCAACGAGAGCGGGAACGCCTGGAGCTCCGACATGAGCCTCGGCCACTTCGAACTCGGCATCAACGACCAGACGAGTGGTCCTGGCCCTTATTTCGAAATGCGCCAGTGGCTGTTCTCCGGGAACACCGCACCGATCGGTAAGTCCGCGTCGACCAACTTCGGGCGCTACAGCAACCCGGCGACGGACGCGCTGTTCACCCAGTTCAGCATGACCAACGACTTGACCACGCAGCAGTCGATCGTGTTCAAGCTGGAGAAGGTCCTGCTGGCGGACGTGCCGTACATCCCGGTACTCACGGCCGTTTCCTGGGACCAGTACAACTCGGCCCAGTTCAGCGGCTGGCCGACAGCGGCGAACCCGTACGCGCAGGGCCAGACCGCCTATCCCGACTGGGGCTGGGACCTGCTCAACATCACGCCCTCGTCCTAACGAGAACCAGTAAGACGTGGTGGCGGCGGTGCCGATCCGGTACCGCCGCCGCCGCGGCCACCGCGCACCGACAGGACGAGGGATGAAAGGCCACGCACCACCATGAGGTTCTTGATCCGCCGTGCGGGATTCTTCCTGCTCACGCTCTGGGCTGCGCTATCCCTGAACTTCTTCCTGCCGCGGATCATGCCGGGCAATCCGATCAACAACATCATCTCCAAGCTGCACAACGTGACGGCCGCCCAGGAACTCGCGATTGAACACTCGCTCGGCATCAACGACAAGGCGAGCATCTGGCAGCAGTACCTGACCTACCTGGGACACACGGCCCAGGGCAATCTCGGGCTCTCCTATGGGAACGGCGGCGAGCCAGTTAGTCAGCTCATCAGAACAGCGCTCCCGTACACGCTCGGCCTCATCGGTATCTCCACGATCCTGGCCTTCATCATCGGCACCGCGATCGGCGCGATCGCGGGCTGGCGCCGAGGGAGCCAGCTGGACAGCGCGTTGCCGCCGCTGTTCGTCTTCACCACCGCCATCCCGTTCTTCTGGGTTGGCATGATGCTGATTCTGATCTTCTCCTCGATCCTCGGCGTTCTGCCCTCCTACGGCGCCTACCCCATCGGCGTCGACGCCGTCGCTCAGTCTTTCGTTCATCGGCCAGCTCCTGCAGTACGCGGTCCTGCCAGCGCTGACGTTGCTGATCACCAGCATCGGCGGCTGGGTCCTGACCATGCGGAACACGATGGTGACCACGCTGACCGAGGACTACGTGCGCATGGCGCGTGCCAAGGGCCTGTCTTCATCGAAAATCATGATCAGCTACGCGGCGCGAAATGCCATCCTGCCGAACATCACCGGCTTCGCCATGTCGCTGGGCTTCGTCGTCAGCGGCGCGATCCTGGTCGAGTACGTCTTTAACTACCCGGGTCTCGGGAACATGTTGCTGACCGCCGTGAACAACGTCGACTACCCCCTCATGCAGGGGCTGTTCCTGATCATCACGATCTGCGTGCTCGTCGCGATCCTCCTCTCTGATATCGCCACGGCGATCCTCGACCCGCGCACCAGGACGGCAGGGTAACCATGGCAATCCCCGTCACCACGACTGCGCTTCCCGACGTCGTCGGACTCAGCGCCGCCGGACGCCGCGGCGCGCTGCACCGCGTCACGACGGCGATCCGGACCAACCGGAAGGCCACGATCGGTGTCGCCCTGATGGCGATCTTCATCTTCGTTGCGCTCTTCCCCGGCCTCTTCGCGCACCAGGACCCCAACCTGGTCACGACGCGCGTCCTCGCCCACCCGTCCGCCGCTCACTGGCTGGGCACTGACAACCTCGGCCGGGATGTCTACGCCCAGGTGATCGACGGCACCCGCAACGTGCTGATCCTGGCCATCGCGGTGGGTCTCCTCACCACCGTGCTGGCCATGCTGATCGGCGTCGCGGCCGCCTATCTTGGCGGGCTGTGGGACAGCGTGCTGAACTTCGTCACCGACGTGCTGCTGGTCATCCCGATCTTCCCGCTGCTGATCATCATCGCCGCCTACCTGCCCAATGCCGGCAACAACGTCCTCATCCTGGTCCTGACGTTTACGGGGTGGTCCTACACGGCCCGGCAACTGCGGGCGCAGGCGCAGTCCCTGCGCAGCCGGGACTTCCTGCTGGCGGCGCGCGTCCGGGGCGAGCGTTCTCTTTACGTCATCATCGTGGAGATCCTGCCGACTATGACGTCGCTGCTGCTGGCCAGCTTCCTGAACAACGCGCTCTACGCGGTCCTGGCCGGTTCCGGCCTGCAGTTCATCGGTCTTGGCAACTCCAACAACGTGAGCTGGGGCACGACGCTGTACTGGGCCCAGCAGAACAACGCACTCGGCAGCGGGCTGTACGTGTGGGCGATCGTGCCCGGCGCGTGCATTGCCCTGCTGGGTGTTTCGTTCGCGTTTATCAATTATGCGTTTGACGAGATCGGCAACCCAGCCCTGCGCCCGCTGACCGCAGCGAAGGCCCGGAAGGCCGCCGAGGCCAGCACCAAGAGGAGGCTTGCCAGCCATGGCGCACGCGCTAGCTGACGACCAGTACGGCCTCACCAGCCCACTCCTGCGCAATCCCGTCCTGGAGATCCGGGATCTCTCGGTCGAGTACGTCCTGGAGAGCGGTATCGTCTGCGCGGTCGAGAGGGTTAGCTTCGACGTGGCGGCGGGCGAGTTCCTGGCCATCGTCGGCGAGTCGGGTTGCGGGAAGTCGACGCTGCTCTTCGGCATCTCCCAGCTGCTCAACCCGCCCGCCGAGATCAGCGGCGGCAGCGTGGAGTTCCACGGCCGGAACCTGGTCCAGCTCACCGAGCGCCAGCTGGCTACGGTCCGCTGGAAGGACATGTCCGTCGTCATGCAGAGCGCCATGAATGCGCTCAACCCCGTCCAGTCGATCGGAGCGCAGTTCAAGGACGCCATGCGCGCCCACGGCAAGACGTCCAAGACAGAGATCCACGACCGGTCGGTCGAGGTGCTCAAGATGGTGGGCATCGACCCGGTCCACCTCAAGAGCTACCCGCACCAGCTCTCCGGAGGCATGCGGCAGCGGTCGATGATCGCCATGGCGATGCTGTTCACGCCCGAGCTGATCATCATGGACGAGCCCACGTCGGCGCTCGACGTGGTTGCGCAGCGCTCGCTGATGGCCCAGATCAAGGACCTGCAGCAGGAGTACCACTTCGCGGTCATCTTCGTCACCCATGACATGTCGCTTGTCAGGCACTTCTCCGACCGGCTGATGGTCATGTACGCGGGTCAGGTGTCCGAGCTTGGTTCCACCCAGCAGCTCTTCGACCACCCCCACCACCCCTACACCGCCGGGCTCATGGACGCGTTCCCGTCGATCCGGGGCCCGCGAGTGCCGCTGACCGGCATCCCCGGCAGGCCACCCGACCTGGCCAGGCCGCCAGCGGGCTGCCGATTCGCGCCCCGGTGCCCCAAGGTCATGCCGCGCTGCGAGACCGATCCACCCCCCGACTATCAGGTGGAAGGCACCTCGGTGCGCTGCTTCCTGTACGACGCGCCGGAGGTTCTCAGTGACTGAGCTGGAGATACAGCCCGGGCCCCAGCCCGTCGGCCTCGGCCAGGAGCCGCTGCTGCGCGTAGACCGGATGAGCCTGGCACTTCAAGATCGGCAGCGCCGTGTCGCGCCGAACGCTGCACGCGGTCGACGACATGAGCTTCTCGGTCGGCGAGCACGAGATCGTCGCCATAGCGGGTGAGAGCGGCAGCGGCAAGAGCACCGTGGCCCGGGTACTCGCCAAGATCTACAAGCCCACCAGCGGCGAGGTCTACTTCCAGGGCAAGCCGCTGTCGGCGTTCCGGTCGCGACGCGAGAAGCTCCGCTACAGCGGCCTGGTTCCCATGGTGTTCCAGGACCCGTTTGCCTCTATCAACCCCGTGTTCCGGGTCTCCCATGGGGTCATGCGGGCGCTGAATCTGCATCGCCCCGAGCTGAGCAGTAAGGAGCGGTTCACCGAGGCGGCGCGCGTCTTCGACGCGGTCGGGCTCAACCCTGGGGCCGAGGTGCTGCAGCGCTATCCGCACGAGCTCAGCGGCGGGCAGCGACAGCGGGTCGGGTTCGCCCAGGCGCTGGCGATGCGGCCCAAGCTGATCCTCGCCGACGAACCGGTCTCCATGCTGGACGTGTCAATCCGCATCGGACTGCTCAACGTCATGGCCAAGCTGCGCGATGAAGAAGGCGTGTCGATCCTCTACATCACCCACGACCTGGCCAGCGCTCGCTACGTCTCCGACCGGCTCATCGTCATGTACGCCGGGCACCTCGTGGAGACCGGCGCGGTCGAGGACGTGCTCGCCGGCCCACGGCACCCTTATACGCAGCTGCTGCTGTCCGCGGTGCCCGACCCGAAGGCGGAGCTGAACGTCGCCGCGGAGACCGACCGGGGCGAGCCGCCCAAGGTCGTCAATCCGGCACCTGGCTGCCGGTTCCGCTCGCGCTGCCCGCTGGCGATCGACATCTGCCACAAGGTCACCCCCCAGCTCATGGAGCTTGCCCCCGGTCACGAAGCCGCGTGCCACGTGGCGCAGTCTGGCGCGGAAGTGAAGGCGTTCTGATCATGAAACTCGCGGTTATCGGCGGCGGCTCGACCTACACGCCGGAACTGGTCGACGGCATCGCCCGGCTGACCAGGGACATCAAGATCGACGAACTGGTGCTCGTCGACCCGGACGCCGACCGGCTCGCGGTGGTTGGCCCCTTCTCGGCGCGGATCATGGCGCGGTACGGGCACTCAGCCGTGCTCTCGTGGACATCCGACCTCGACGCGGCGGTGGACGGCGCGGGCGCGGTGCTGATTCAGCTTCGTGTCGGCGGCCAGGCCACCCGCAACCGGGACGAGACCTGGCCGCTGGAATGCGGCTGCATCGGGCAGGAGACCACCGGTGCGGGCGGGTTCGCGAAGGCGCTGCGCACCGTGCCGGTCGTGCTCAACGTGGCCGAGCGCGTGCGGGAGCGGGCGGAGCCGGGCGCTTGGATCATCGACTTCACCAACCCGGTCGGCATCGTGACCCGGGCGCTGCTGGACGCTGGTCATCGCGCCGTCGGACTCTGCAACGTGGCCATCGGCTATCAGCGGCTCTTTGCGTCGCTGCTGGACGTGGCGCCGGAAGCCGTGGCGCTCGATCACGTCGGGCTGAACCACCTGACGTGGGAGCGAGCTGCGCTGGTCGACGGCACGGACCGGCTGCCTGAGCTGCTAGCGGCGCACGGCGAGGAGATCGCCGGGCACACGGGCCTGCCGCTGGCCGTGACCCGCGACGTGGGCGCCGTGCCGTCGTACTACCTGCGCTACTTCTGGGCACACGACGCGGTCGTCGAAGAAGAGCGGGGCCAGCCGACCAGAGCGCAAGCTGTCGCCGAGATCGAACGGCAGCTCCTGGCCATGTACGCCGATCCTGCCCTTGACGTCAAGCCCGAGCTGCTCACGCACCGGGGCGGCGCGTTCTACTCGGAGGCCGCGGTTGCCTTGCTCGCATCGCTCGTGACCGACGCCGGCGACCGCCAGGTGGTCAACGTCCGCAACAACGGCACGCTGCCGTTCCTGTCCGACCAAGCGGTGATCGAGGTGTCGGCGACAATCGGATCCGACGGGGCGACGCCGATTCCCGTCGCTTCGGTGAGCCCGCTGATGAGCGGCCTCATCGCGCACGTATCGGCGTACGAAGAGCTGGCGATAGACGCTGCGCTACGCGGCGGTCGGGACCGCGTCGCCGCCGCGCTGCTGGCGCATCCGCTGGTCGGGCAGTACGAGCTGGCTCAGGGCCTGACGGACAGGCTGCTCGCGGAGAACGCGCAGTTCCTGCCGTGGGCGGCAAGCCGATGAGCGATGCCGTGGCCGCCGTACTCGCGATCGACGGCGGCAACAGCAAGACGGACGTGGCGCTCGTCGCCGCCGACGGCACCCTGCTGGCGACCGTGCGCGGCGGGCCGTCGAACCATCAGGTCATCGGATCCGAGCGTGCCACCAAGGAACTGACGACGCTTGTTCGCGATGTGGCCGAGCAAGCGGGCGTCCCAGCGGACGGACCCGTAGCGCAGCACACGTCCGCGTGCCTGGCCGGGGCCGATCTGCCGGTCGAGGAAGCGGACCTGAACCGGCTCGTGCAGTCGCTGGGCTGGTCGGCCACGAGCGCCGTCGTCAACGACACGTTCGCCGTGTTGCGCGCGGGCCTGCCAGATGATGGTCCGCACTGGGGCATCGGCATCGTCTGCGGAGCCGGGATCAACTGCGTAGGCGTAGCGCCAGACGGGCGAACGACAAGGTTCCTGTCGCTCGGCGAGCTGAGCGGCGACTGGGGCGGCGGCGGGGAACTGGGCCCGCTGGCGTTGTGGTGGGCCGTCCGCGCGGAGGACGGTCGCGGACCTGAGACCGAGTTGCGCAGCGCCGTCGCGGCGCACTTCGGCGTGAGCCGCCTGGAGGATGTCGTCATCGGCATGCACCTCGGCACAATCGAATACTCGGCGCGACATGAGTTGGTGCCGCTGCTGTTCGCGGTCGCGGGCAACGGCGACAAGGTGGCCCGCGAAGTCGTGCTGCGCCAGGCGACGGAGATCTGCGTGATGGTAACCGTCGCGGCCCGACGGCTCGGTTTGCTGGAGACGCGCGGGGTACCGGTCGTTCTCGGCGGCAGCCTCATGACGGCGCGCGATCCGCTGCTCGGCGGCGCTATTTCCGACGATCTCGCCGCGTCCATGCCGGGCGCCGACATCCGGATCGTCGACGTCCCGCCTGTGGTCGGCGCGGCCCTGCTCGGCCTCGATCAGGTAGGCGCGGCGCCGTCCGCCGCAGCGCGCCTGCGCGACTGCGCGGCCGTCACCTGGCCGGTACCCGACGCAGCCAGAAGTCGCTACCCATGGCTCGGGCGCGACACCGGTTGGCTACAGCGGACCACGCGTCACGACACTGAGCCGCCGAGCGAGTAACACGCGATGGCCGCGGCCGACGCGGCGTTCAGTGAGTCGATGCCGCGGCTCATCGGGATCCGCACAGCCTGGTCGGCGGCCGCTAGCCAGCGGCCGGACAAGCCGTCTCCCTCACCGCCGATGAGCAGCGCGAACTTGTCCTCCGGCCTGGATTCAACGGCGCTGATCGGGATCGCCGCCGGGTCGGGCGTGAGGGCTAGCAGCCGGAACCCGGCCGCCCGCACTTCGGCCAGGCCGCCGCGCCAGTCAGCCAGCCGGGCGTAGGGCACGGCGAACACAGCGCCTATCGACACCTTGACCGCACGGCGGTACAGCGGGTCTGCGCAGCGCGGCGCCAGCACGACGCCGTCGAAACCGAGCGCGGCCACGCAGCGGAACACGGCGCCCACGTTCGCATGGTCGACGATGTCCTCGAGGATGACGATCCGGCGGGCACCGGTCAGCACGGCCGATACCGCCGGCAGCGGCAGGCGCTGCATGGAGGCCAGCGCCCCACGGTGCACGCGGAAGCCGGTCAGCTGCTCGACGACCGCCGCCGGAAGCACGTAGAGCGGTGCAGCGCTGGTAGCCGCCAGCTCCGCGACGGTGGCGAGCTTGTCCGCAGCCACCAGGAACGAGCGCACCGGGTAACCGGCGGCCATGGCCCGCCCGATGACCTTCGCGCCCTCGGCGATGAACAGGCCGTGGGCTGCCTCCAGGCTCCGCCGCAGATGCACGTCGGTTAGCTGTACGTAGTCGGCGAGCCGCGAGTCGCTGGCGTCACAGATGCTGACCTGAGCAACCACAGTCTCATTGTGGCTTGATAACGCGCAGCCGATCGTCCCTCAGGGCCTCAGAACCAGCGAAGTCAGCCGATCTGTAGCGGGAAGTCCGATATAGTCGCGGCGTGTCACCGCGGGCAGCAGGATCCGGCGTCGGCCGCCGCGCACGCTCGCGGCGGATCGGGACAGCCAAGCTCGTCGTGATCGCGGTGGCGATCTCAGCCGTCTGCATGATCACCTTGACGGCGCAGGCAGTGATCAACCGGGCGTCCTGCTCACAGGCCCCGGTCGTGATCAACGTGGCGGCAAGTGCTGACATCGCCCCAGCCGTCCAGGCCGCCGCGCGGGCTTTCAACAACCAGAACTTCACGGCCAACGGCCGCTGCGCCGAAGTACAGGTGACCGAGGGTGATTCCGCGGCGGAGGCCGGGCAGATCGACGGGCAGGCGTCGTTGCGCGGCACCACGCCCATCGACGCCTGGATCCCGGACTCCAGCTTGTGGGTCGACGTGGCTCGGAGCTACCCGGTCGGCGCGCAGAATGTGCAGCCGACCGGCAAGAGCGTCGCCCGTTCCCCTCTGTTGCTGGTGACTACGCCAGCGGTGGCTGCGAGCACAGGGGTCTTCGACGCCCCACCCGGCTGGGGCACGCTGCTGCCGCCCGGCTACGGCGGGCCGCCGGCCAGCCTGGGCCTGGCTGTCGACCTCCCTGACCCGAACGACAGTGCGGCCGGGCTCGCCACCTTGGTCCAGGTAAGTCGCCAGGTCGGTACCGGCGCGGGGGCCCGGACGGCGTTCACCAAGTTTGTCTTCGGCGTCGAGTCGACAGAGAACTTCGACTCCCCCGCCGCGCTCCAGCAGTTCGTCCAGAGCACCGGCGCGCCGTTCTACCGCCACGCGCTGACCGTCGCCAGCGAGCAAGCTGTGCTGGCGTACGACCAGGCCAACCCCCACGCCCCGCTGACTGCCAGGTACCCGGCGGGCAGCTCGTCGACTCTCGGCAGTCTGGAGCTCGACTACCCGTACGTGCTCACAACGTCAGTCCCAACGCGGCTGCAGGCAGCGAGGGAGTTCGGGAACTACCTGCAGACCAGCTACAGCCAGTCGATCGTCCGCTATTACGGCTTCCGCTCGTCCGACGGCCGACCAGACGTGATGCCGGCCTCGGCCGGGCTCGGCTCCCAGCCGCTCCAGCTCGCCAGCGCCGTGAGCCCCGGGGAAGCGGCCGCCAACCTTCAGGTGTGGCAGCGCCTCGGGCTCGGCTCCCGCGACCTGGTCCTGACCGACGTCTCCGCCGCGATGAACCAGCCGACCGGGAGCGGCACGCAGACGATCATGCAACTGCTCAATTCCACGTCGTCGCAAGGGCTTGCCCTGTTCCCGGACACCACCAGCATGGGTCTGTGGGAGATGGGCAAGGCGCAGACCGCAACACCGCCCTACAACGAGCTGGTCTCCATGGGCCCGCTGCCTGCTGATTACGGCGTGATCAGCCGTCGGGCTCAGCTTCAGCAGATCAATCAGATCCTGAGGGCCGGGAACGGGGTCCTTGCCATGAACGACGCCATCCTGGCCGCGTACAAGACGATGACGCAGTCCTACAAGCCGAACTACGTCAACGCCGTGTTGGTGCTGACGGCCGGCGTCGACAACGCGCCCGGTGACATGCCGCTCGCCAAGCTGCTCACGCAGTTGCGCGCGCTGTACAACCCGAGCCGCAAGGTCGAGCTCGTGATCCTCATGTTCGGCCAGCGGGGCAACTTCATCAGGATGCAGCAGATCGCGGCCGCCACGAGCGGCGTGGCTTACCAGATCAGCAACCCGTCCGAGGTTGGCAAGGTCTTCTTCGAGGCCGTCTCGCAGCGCATGTGCGACCAGGGCTGCTCCGCGCCATAACTGCGAAATATTTCCTTCGCGGGCGTGTGAACCACCGGCCGGGGTACCGCGTCAAACCTAGTGAGGCCCGGCGAGAGCGGGGCGCCGGGCCTCACTCCAAGCTTCTTTCAGCCCACTGTGTCGAGCATCTGGTGGGCACGGGCAATCAGGATCGGCACGGCGGGGCCCTCCCGCTCGAATCCTTCACCTACGGTCTGGCGCAGCAGGTACCGAGCGTGGATGCCTTCCAGCACGACCGCGAGCTTGAAATAGCCGAACGCGATGTAGTAGCCGACCTCGCTGACGTCGCGCCCGCTGAGTTCGGCGTACCTGGCCGCGAACTGGTCACGCGTGTAGAAGCCTGGCAGCGCCGTCACGGTGGCCCCGACGTTCAGGTCGGGGAACGCCTCGCCGCCGTCCGCCCAGTACGACAGCGTCAGGCCGAGATCGGCGAGCGGATCGCCGAGGGTGGACATCTCCCAGTCCACGACGGCGGCGATGGAGGCTGGTTTTGTGAGCCGAACCAGCGTGTTGTCGAGCCGGAAGTCGCCGTGCACGAGCGTCCCGTCGGCGGACTCAGGCAGCCCGGCCGCCAGCCGGGCCACGAGTTCGGCGTACCCAGGCATTTCCCTGGTGTTCGACAGCTCCCACTGACGCTGCCAGCGCGACAGCTGCCGAGCCAGGTAGCCCTCGGGACGGCCGAAGTCGGCCAGTCCAACCGCCGCGTAGTCCACGCCGTGAATGGTCGCCATCATGCCGGCCAGCAGATCGGACAGCTCCGCGGCCTGCTCAGCGGACAGGATCTCGCCGTCCTGCATGGTTCGCAGCACCAAGCCGTCGACGAACCGCATCAAGTAGAACGGCGCGCCGATGATGTCGGTGTCCTGGCAATTCGCCAGCGGCTGCGGCACAGGTACGGCGGTCCCACTGAGCGCTGACAGCACCCGGTATTCGCGGTTCATGTCGTGCGCCGTCGGCAGCACGTGTCCGAGCGGAGGCCGGCGGAGTACCACCTGACCGCCATCGAGGTCCAGCCGGTAGGTCAGATTGGACCGGCCGCCCGCGATCAGCTGCACCCCGCGAAGCTCGCCAAGGTCAGCCAGACCGGCTCCGGCCATCCATTTAGCCAGGCCAACCGGATCCTCCACACCGGGAACGCCAGGCACACGCTGGATGCCGCCGGGAACCTCCATGCCACCTGCCACCATTCACCCCATCGTCCAGGCCAGTCACGCGCGCGCGCCCCATCGCGCTTGCGGCAATGATCCCTTATCGGAGCCGCCAGGCACAGAGGGGATCAGCCGTGCACCGATACGGTATGCACCATGAATGCAGATCTGCCGCTGTCCTCGACGTCCCGGACAACCCTCTACAGACTGAGGGAACGGGGCCGAGTGGATCGCGACGATCTCGACGCCGTACTGAGCGCAGGGCTCGTGTGCCACCTGGGCGTTGTCATCGATGGCGGGCCCGTCGTGCTGCCGACCGGATACGGCCGGATCGGAGAGACCCTGTACCTGCATGGCTCCTCGGCTAATCGATCTCTGCTGCAGGCCGACGGTCAGGACGTCTGCGTCACGGTCACGCTGCTGGACGGGCTTGTCTGCGCCCGGGCCGTGTTCCACCACTCGATGAACTACCGCAGCGCCGTGATCTTTGGTGCCGCCCGGCTCGTTACTGGCGCCGACGAGAAGCTCGCGGCGTTGCGGGCCGTGACCGATCACCTGGTGCCAGGGCGCTGGGATCACGTCAGAGAGCCGACGCGCAAGGAACTGGCCGCGACCGCGGTGCTGGCCGTTCCGCTCGACGAGGCGTCGGTCAAGGTCCGCACCGGCGGCCCGAAGGACGATCCAGAGGACTACGACTCGGCCATCTGGGCGGGCGTACTCCCCGCCGCGCTCGTCTTCGGCCAGGCTGCGCCCGACCCGGCGATGACCAGCGACATTCCGATCCCGCAGCACATCAGCGCGCTAGCTGGCCGGGCGCGCGGCGCGGCGCGAGCGACGGCGCGACTGGTCACCGAGCTGCCGCGATCACCTAGGCTGGGTCAATGACCGACCGGCTCGTCTGGATTGACTGCGAGATGACCGGGCTTGATCTCACGAAGGATGCACTAGTCGAGATCGCCTGCATCGTCACCGACGGAGAGCTCAACGCCGTCGATGCGGGCGTTGACGTCCTGATCAAGCCTCCCCCGGAGGCACTCGACGGCATGGCCGAGGTGGTCAGGACGATGCACACAGCCTCCGGGCTGCTCGCCGAGTTGCCCGACGGCCTCAATGTCGCCGAGGCGCAGGACGTAGTCCTGACCTACGTCCGCCAGCACGTCCCCGAGTCGCGCAAGGTTCCGCTGTGCGGGAACTCCATCGCGACCGACCGTGCCTTCCTGGCCAGGGACATGCCGGAGCTCGACGCCTTCCTCCACTACCGGATGGTGGACGTCTCGAGCATCAAGGAGCTGGCGAGGCGGTGGTACCCCCGCGCGTACTTCGCCAGCCCGGAGAAGCACGGCGGGCACCGTGCGCTGGCCGACATCCGCGAGAGCATCCGCGAGCTGCGCTACTACCGCGAGGCCGTGTTCGTACCACAGCCAGGACCAGACACCGCGACCGCCCGCCAGCTCGCCGCTCGATTCGCGGCCGAAGACTGGACCGAGGGGCAATCGAGTTCGGCGGAGTAACCGCCGCCCGGTATGCTTCGTAAGCCGCCAGGCACGGCAGTGGCTGGCGGCGATGGTGGGCGTAGCTCAGTTGGTTAGAGCGCCAGGTTGTGGTCCTGGATGTCGTGGGTTCGAATCCCATCGCTCACCCCAAACGTTTTACTTCTCAGCCGGAGCGCCGGCATTCTCGAGGCCGCGAGCGACCAGCGCCGCGACCGCGTCAGTATCGAGGCGGGACTGTCCGGGCTCGGCCAGCAGTGGGACCATGCCCGCCGCGATGGTCAGCAGCCGAGCGGCGGCGTCGTGTTCGGGCCCTGGCTCACGACCGCTAATGCGGGCCAGGTGACTGCTCACGACGGCGCTGATCTGATCGTGCAAGTCCAGCGCGCGCTGGCGGACCTCAGGGTGAGCGGCTAGCTCCTGAAAGATGATCCGCCGCACGATCGACGGCCGACCGAGCGCCGATGACAAGCTTGCCCACGTCTGCGCGACGGCCTGGGTCAAGTCGGCCCCGGCCGTCGGCGGCGGAAGCCAGTCGTCGAGGGCAAGGCTTTCGCGGTCACGCACGACGGCGAGCAGCAGGTCCATCTTCGTCTTGAAGTGATAGAAGATCAGCCCGTGCGGCACCGACGCGGCCGCGGCGATACTCGCCGTCGACGTTCGATCGAAGCCGCGCTCGGCGAACAGCCGCTCCGCCGCCTCGAGGATCCGATCGCGCGCCGACTGATCGTCAGCTTGCCTTAGCCCGTCGGCACGCACAGGTCAGAACTCCGTGACGCCAGCGTCCGGCGCCAGCTCGTGCGCGGTGATGAACTTGGATTCGTCGGAGGCCAGGAACAGCACGGTGTCGGCGACGTCTTCGGGCTCGGTGATATCCACCGGCATCATGTTCATGAACATGGCGCCCAGACGCTCGTAGCCCGAGATCGCGGCGACGAGTTCGGCTTGCATGTTCCCAGAGCCCATCGGCGTGTTCACGCCGGTCGGGTGGACGCTGTTGACCCGGATCTGATGCTGTCCGAGCTCGGCCGCGAACGCCTTGGCCATGCCGCGTACGGCGAACTTACTCGTGGTGTACGGCACCATGAACGGCTGCACCTTGAGCCCGGCCGCAGAGCTGATCAAGATGATGGATCCCCCGCCGGCCCGGACGAGATGCGGCGCGCCGACCATCACGGTGTTCCACACGCCGGTGACATTCGTGCTGATCGTGTCCTCGAAGATCGTCGGCGTCGTGGCGTCCCACGCCTTGGGCACGCAGATCCCGGCGTTGGCGACGACGACGTCGAGCCTGCCGAGTTCCTCGACGGCCGCGTCGACGATCGCACGCAGCGCCTCAAGATCCCGGACGTCCACGATGCCGGAGACGACGCGGCGCCCGGTCTTCTCGATCTGGCGGACGGTCTCCTGCAGATCCTCGGGCGTGGCCGAGTCGTAGGGAACACTGGGCAGTGGCGCGCACACATCGACGACGATGACATCGGCGCCTTCCTGCGCCAGCCGAACGGCGTCCGCCCGCCCTTGTCCGCGGGCCGCGCCCGTCACCAGCGCGACTTTGCCCGCTACCCGACCGCTCACGTGCCACCGCCTTACCTGGGCCACCGCCCGACCTGACTGAGTACTCACTCAGCCTAGCGATGGCCTGAGGCGCCAACCATCGCCGGGTCGGGCCTTGTGCTTTCGGTGCCTCCGGCGTTCACCGCGGCTCGCTGGCGTGGCAGCAGGATGCTGAGGCCGAGTCCGATCAAGGCGAATCCGAGGAGCAGCGCGGCCGAGGCCGCGAAGGGATAGCCTTCGGCCGCCGCCACGAGCACGGATCCGACCAGCGCGGTGCCAAAGGACGACCCGAGGTTCGAGACGCTCCTCGAGAGGCCGGAAATGTCGCCCTGGTCGGCCTCGCTAAAGCTCGACTGGACGACGTTGACCGATG
Source organism: uncultured Actinomycetota bacterium (assembly GCA_963730085.1). Lineage (GTDB taxonomy): Bacteria > Actinomycetota > Actinomycetes > Streptosporangiales > Streptosporangiaceae > JAJYUU01. The sequence continues at coordinate 115,188 of CAVSQI010000007.1, forward strand.
ACGTGAGCATGACGCCGACGCCCGCTCCGAAGAGCAGCAGGCCGGGCACGTAGCTGAGGTTGCCGGAGTCCTTGCGGACGAGCGCCAGCAGAAGCGCCATGCCGATAGCCGTGATCACGAAGCCAGCGATGATCAGCGACCGCTGCGCCCGCCGCCGCGCGAGCCTGTCCGCCGCGGCTGACGTGGCCAGGAGACCAACGATCGCCGGGATCATCATGAGCCCGGTCTGGATGGCATCGAAATGCCGAACTTGCTGAAGGAACACCGAGACGACAAAGAACGACCCTTGCATGACAAGCCACTGGATGAACTGCGTGCCCATGCCAAGGTTCGCGACGCGGCTGCTGAACATCCGCATCCGGATGAGCACGTCCGCGACCCTTCTTCTCCGCGGACCTGATGTGGAGGAAGAACCAGAGCAGGAAGAGCGCGCCGATTGCCACCGAGATCCAGACCGGCGAGATCCAGCCCTTCGGAATGACGACGGTGCCGCCGATGGACAGGTCCTTGCGCGCAGCCCCGAAGCCGTACGTCCTGGAGATCAGGAGGCCGAGCACGACAAAGAGCAGGCCGAGAGCGGACAGGATCGCGCCGACCATGTCGAACCGCGGCCGCCGCCCGGCCGGAGCCGGGTCGATGATCTTGCGGGCCATCACGATGATCCAGACGACGACCAGGACCTGCAACCCGAACGAGGCCCGCCAGCTAATGGCGCTCGTGACCAGACCGCCGATCAGCGGACCCGCCGCGGCGCCAAGACCGCCCGCACCGCTAACGACGCCAAAGTACTTGGCCCGCGACTTGATGTCGGGATAGGCGACAGTCACGAGGATGTAGATCGGCGGGATCATCAGCGCCGATCCGACGCCCTCAAATACGGAGTAGCCGACGATGAGGAGCCCGAGCCCAGGGGCGAGCAACGCCAGCAGGGCGCCGGCCGCGTAGATCGCAAGGCCGATCACGAAGCACCGCTTGCGGCCCCAGATGTCGGTGAGCTTGCTGCCCGGGATCATCAGGGACGCCATCGTCAGCGTGAACAGCGTGATGGCCGTCTGCACGCCGATGACGGTGGTGTTGAGATCGGAGGCGATCGCGCTGATCGCCACGTTCATGTTCGTCGCCGCGTAGCTGGCGATGAACTGCGCCAGCGCCAACGGCAGGATCAGCGACCCAGAAGATGCAGCGGTGGCCGGAGCGACCGCGATGCCTCCATTCAGATCACGCGTCTTCGTGCGCGAACGCCTCGCGCAGCTTGGCCTCCTGGTCGCTGGACAGGTTCGTGCTGATCAGCTCCGGTCGATTGCCGGCGAACTCGGCCTGGACGCGATCGACGACCGCGTCGGAGGTCAGCAGGAAGAGCGCCGATGTTCCCGGCGTGACTTTCTGCCGGACGCTGTCGATGAACTTGTCGCTGATGCCCACGTCGGCGAGCGAGCCGGCCAGGGCACCGGCCGCGGCGCCGATCGCCAGACCGAGGATCGGCACGAAGAAGATCAGCCCGAACAGCAGGCCCCAGAAGCCGCCGCCGAGCGCGCCGGCCTTCTTCGTCGAGTGCATCTCGCGGGTACTGGGCTTCTTGCGCCCTGGCTCCCAGCTGACGACGGCCGCATCCTGGACCGTGTATCAGGGCCTCGCTCTGCAGCTTCTCCAGCGTGGCCAGGGCATCGTCCGCGCCGTACGGTGAATCGAACTTCCAGGCGGTCAGGGTCGCCATCTGCGCTCCGCTCTCGTGCAGCCGCGGCGAAACCGCCGGGCTGGGCCCGTGGTAGCACCACGATCTGGCCGACGTCGTCGCAGCGTCATCACCCGCCACGGGTGAACGGCTCGATAGGGGCACCTGCGAGGTGAGGCCGCGATCATCCCGTGCGGGTGATGCGCTGCCAGATGGCCGGCTGTCACGGTGACTGGTAAGCGAGCGGGAGTCGGCACGGCTGCGACGAGAGGAGACACGAGCATGGAGCGGTACCCGAACATCAGCGATCACGGCCTGATCGGCGACCTCCAGACGGCGGCGCTGGTGACGACGGACGGCTCGCATCGACTGGTTCTGCAGTCCCCGGTTCGACTCGCCGAGCATCTTCGGGGCGCTGCTGGACGCCGACAAGGGCGGCTACTTCCGGATCGCGCCGGACCGCGACGACTACGTCACCAGGCAGCTGTACCTGCCAGACAACGCCCTGCTCATCACCCGGTTCATGACGCCGGACGGGGTCGGCGAGGTGCAGGACTTCATGCCGGTCATCCAGGGCAAGCCGACCGATCGGCACCGAATCGTCCGCAAGCTGCGAGTGGCCCGCGGCACCATGCGCTTTGTCCTCGACCTGCAGCCTCGATTCGACTACGGCCGCGCGAAGCACTCGATGGAACTCACCGAGAACGGCGCGCTATTCAGGTCCGATGGCATGGAGCTCACGCTGCACACGCGCGGGCCGACGCGAGCCGGGAGACCCCGAGGCGGCGGTACCTGAGCGCGTTGGCGATGGCCTGCGAGCATCGATCACCATGCACGAAGGTCAGGTGGCGGGCATCGTGCTCGAAACGATGGGCGGCCAGCCACGCGCCATCAGGCCGGCCGAGGTCACGCGCCTGTCCGACGACACCGGACAGTTCTGGCGCGAGTGGCTCAACCAGTCGACGTACCAGGGCCGGTGGCGCGAGATGGTCTCCGGTCCGCGATGACGCTCAAGCTCATGACCTACGCGCCGACCGGAGCGCCGGTGGCGGCCGCGACCATGGGCCTGCCCGGAGCAGCCGGGCGGCGAGCGCAACTGGGACTACCGCTACACGTGGATTCGTGACGGCTCCCTGACCATGCACGCGCTGTCTAGTCTCGGCTACCTGGAGGAGGCGGCGAAGTTCGGCCTCTGGCTTCGCGACCGGACAACGGAGCAGGCCGGAGGCAAGTCGGGACCGATCAAGATCATGTATCGGGTCGACGGCTCGTCTGACCTTGACGAGGAGATCCTCGACCACTGGGAGGGCTGGCGCGGATCCAGCCCGGTACGGATCGGGAACGGCGCCGCCGATCAGCTCCAGCTCGATATCTACGGCGAGGCCATGGATGCGATCTTCACCGCGGACATGGCCGGCCTGCCGATCGCGTACGAGGGCTGGCAGTCCCTGACGCGGATCACCGACTGGCTGTGTAACAACTGGGACCAGCCGGACGAGGGCGTCTGGGAGACCAGAGGCGGCCGCAAGGACTTCACCTACGGCCGGTTCCAGTGCTGGGTAGCGCTCGACCGGGTGATTCGGATCGCCCAGAAGAAGGGCTGGCCAGCCGACATCGCCCGGTGGGTCGATCGAGCGTGACAAGATCTTCAACCAGATCATGACCCGCGGCTGGAACAAGAAGGTCAAGGCGTTCACGCAGCACTTCGACGACCGATGTGCTGGACTCGTCGCTGCTGATGATGCCGCTTGAGGGCTTCATCACCCCGACCGACCCGTTGTGGCTATCGACGCTCAACGCGATGGACAAGGAGCTTGTCTCCGACAGCCTCGTCTACCGCTACAACCCGGAGGCGACACCCGACGGCCTGCGCGGTTCGGAGGGCACGTTCTCCCTGTGTACGTTCCTCTACGTCGACGCGCTCGCGCGCGCCGGCGGCTGGAGGAAGCGGAGCTGACCTTCGAGAAGATGAACACGTACGCCAACCACCTCGGGCTCTTCTCCGAAGAGATCGGGCAGACCGGCGAGCAGCTCGGCAACTTCCCGCAGGCCTTCACGCACCTCGCGCTCATCAACGCCGCGATCAGCCTGAACGATCACCTCGATCGGGCCTCCCATGGCGCGGAGCCGCTGCTCGCCATGGCGCGGCAGCGCCTCGCCAAGGTGTCAATGGAGGCATGAGGGTGTCCGGGGAGGCATGAGGGCGTCCGGCCGCTTGCCTGCGGCCGGACCGCAGGGTCACGAGTCGGCGGGAACTGCGAGGGACGTGCGGCGAGACTCCAGCCTGAGGTGGTGTCGCGAGCGCGGTCGCGCGTTTGGCTGGCCCGGCTGAGCTTCGTGCTGGCCGCGGTCGCGGTGGCGATTCTCATCGCCTTCGCCGGGCTGCAGAGCATCGCAATGCTCGCCGTCGGGCTGGCCAGCGCCGTCGTCTCGCTCGGCGCGGCCTACACCTTCCTGGCCAACCACGGCATCCGGCGCTGGCTGGCGCTGATCGTGCTCGTCTTGTCGCCGATCACCGTGATCGTGGTCTTCGCACTCCGTGGAATTCTCTGGGTCGCGCTCGCCTCGGCCGCCGCGTGGGTACTGGCGGCGCTGGCCGCGCGTACCGCGCTGGCCCCAGATCCGGCCGACTGGCGCATGCCGGAGTGGCCCGTCACCCGATCGGCCAGGCGTCCGTTCCTGATCATGAATCCGCGATCGGGCGGCGGGAAGGTCGCCCGATTCGACCTGCAGCGGAAAGCCGAGGCGCTGGGTGCCGAGGTGTTCCTGCTCGGAGGCGACGGACCGGTCGACGTGGCCGCGGTCGCCGAGCAAGCCGTGGCCGACGGCGCCGACCTGCTCGGCGTCGCGGGCGGGGATGGCACGCAGGCACTGGTGGCGGGCGTCGCAGCCGAGCACGCCCTGCCGTTCGTCGTCATTACGGCGGGCACCCGTAACCACTTCGCGCTCGATCTCGGCCTGGACCGCGAGGATCCGGCCGCCTGCCTCGGCGCGCTCGCCGATGGCGTTGACCTGCTCGTCGACCTGGGCTCGATCAACGGCCGGACGTTCGTCAACAATGCGTCCTTCGGCGCTTACGCCGAAATCGTCGAGTCACCGCAGTACCGGGAGGACAAGCTCGGATCGACGCTGGACTTGCTGCCCGACCTGCTCAGCGGGCAGCGCGGGACCCGGCTCACGGCCACGGCGGGCGACCGGCATGTGACCGGTCCGCAAGCGCTGCTGGTCGCCAACAATCCATACGGAACGGGCGATCCGGCGGGTCTCGGCCGTCGGCCCCGGCTGGACCGGGGGGTGCTCGGGATCGTCGGCATTCGGGTGCGTAGCGCGCGGGAAGCAGCCAGCCTGCTGCGTGGACCGCAGGCCGGCCGGCTCGGGATGATCACCGCCACGGAGGTGATAGTCGACGGAGACACGCCTGACATCCGGGTCGGCATCGACGGCGAGTCCGTCGCGCTCCCGCGTCCGGTCCGCTGCGCGATCCGACCCCGCGCCCTCCGGGTCCGGGTGCCACGCGAGCGCCCGGGCGTCCCGCCACCCAGTACGCCCATGAACTGGACCCTGCTCCGACAGCTCGCGTTCGCGACTTGAGTCTGGTGAGCGCGGCGTACCAGCAGTTCTCTGACGTGGCTGAGTTGCCGCGCCTCGTCGCCGCGCTCGGCGCGCGGACGCTCGTGTTTGACATCGAGCCGTTGGTCGCCACCTGGGACGGCACCCAAGACGCGCTCGACCGCGGCATCGGTGGTGTCCTTGACCTGGTGCGCGACGTTTCCGGCGTACGAGCCGTCTGTTTCGCCACGAACTCCGCCCGGCGGCCGACGGCGCTCCCCCAGCTTCCTGGAATAGACGTGGTCTACCTCGTCTCGGCACGCAAGCCATTCGGTCTCGCGCCGTACCGCCGCTTGCCGCTGCCCGGCGTCGTCATCGGCGATCAAGTCCTGACGGACGGGCTGCTCGCCAGGCGGCTCGGCTACTCATTCCTGCACTACCGGCACCCACAGGCGAGTCCTGCTGGGCCGCGCGTGCTCGACGGCATCGGCCAGCTAGCGCGGCCGCTGATATTCCGAGACTGACGGTCGGCGGAGCCGCGATATCGTGCCGCGGTGTTCTCTATGCGCCCACCGTCGCTGGCCAACCTCTCGCGAGTTACCGCGACGCAGGCCGAGCGCGATCTGACCTACGCCGAGCCAGGCGCGACCCGCGGCATGATGCCAGCCGGATACCGTCACGACCGTTGGGAGGCTGATCTCGGTGGCTTCGATGAGGCCACGTTCAATCGGCTCAGTGCAGCCCTGTGGGACTGGCAGGTTCAGCGCGGCGCCGGCATTCTCGGTGTACCCGGGCGGGCCAGTGCGGCCCGCCCTCACGTTCGCGTTCTGGTTCCGGCTCGCTGGCGCGTACGTGACCGCGGCTGGTCGCGTCGTGTACGTGACCAATGACGCCTATCGTCGCGGCTTCGCGTACGGCACGCTGCCGCAGCACCCAGAACAGGGTGAGGAGGCGTTCCACCTGATTCGGGAGGGCTCGCGGCTGCTGTTTCGGATCACGGCGTTCTCGCGGCCGCGGCATCCGATAGCGCGCCTCGGCGCCCCGGTGAGCCGCCTCGCCCAGCTGCGCATGAACCAGGCGTACCTTCGAGCCATGCGCTCGGCGACATTGACTCTCAGGCAATGACGGCGGCCGGTGCCACCGACGATCGGCTCGCCGTGCTGCTGGAGCGCTGGCGATCGGACCTGGCCGCCTGGGCCATACCCGAGCACATCACGGCCGCGGTAAGCGAGTCGCCGTGGGTGCTGCCCCGGGCCGTGTTCGCCCGGCGCGCCGATCGCGTCGCCGCGGCGCCGTCGGGTCCGTCGTTCGAGCGGGCCTGGGCCGCGCTCGAACCGCCCGGCAGCGTGCTCGATGTCGGCTCCGGCGCTGGCGCCGGGTGCCTGCCGCTGCTGCCGCGATGCACCGCGCTGACGGCCGTCGACACCGAACCGGACATGCTGAGCCTGCTCGCCGACCGGGCGGCGCCGAGCGGCATTCAGCCCCGGCTGGTGGTCGGCGCATGGCCAGATGTGGCCGCCCAAGCGGGACCGGCGGACGTCGTTACCTGCCATCACGTGACGTACAACGTGGCCAACATAGAGCCCTTCCTCGCCGCACTGACCGCGGCGGCCCGCCGGATCGTCGTCGTCGAGATGACGGCCACGCATCCACTCGTCACGCTGAACGCGCTCTGGCTGCGATTCCACGGGCTGGTGCGGCCCGATGGGCCCGCCGCGGACGACCTGCTGGCGATACTCGCCGCGATGGGCGTGAGGGCGCGCTCGCGACGCTGGCAGCGCCCGAGCGGGCGAGATTACGAAAGTTTTGCTGAGCTGACCGATGTCACCCGCCGACGGCTATGCCTGCCGCCCGAGCGCGCCGGTGAGGTAGCGGAGGCGCTCGCTGACGTGGGAGTGAACCCGGAGCGGCCAGCTGACCTGGGTACTTCCGGCCGGGACGTCGTCACGATCTGGTGGGCGGGACACGCCTAATAACGCTGACTTCGGGTAGCGGCCTTGCCACACTCGGGTACCACCGATTTGGCTGTCGCGGCGTCTTCCAGGTAAAGACGATGGGGACAGCGGACAGCGATAGGCAGGCTCCCATGGGCGAATGGCCAGATGACTGGTTCCGCGACGGACGGTCAGCGGACGGCGCGAACGCCGCCGACGAGGGCGCCTCGGCGAACGCGGACAAGACCGTCGGCATCCCCTCGCGGCAGCACCCAGGCGGCCAGTACAGCGTCGGCGGCCAGCGCCCGGCAACGCCTCCGGGTTCGTGGCCTGCCCAGCCGCCGAGCCGCTCGGCCAAAGGCGTCCCCGGGTCGGCCGGGAACTACAACTCCTGGAGCGGCTACGGCCCCGGCGGCAAGTTCGGGCCGGGAGACGCGGCCGGCGCAGGCGGCGGCGCCCCGGCGGGCGGCGGTGTAGCGACTCGGACTACGTTCCCGTCTCGGACCGGTGGTCCTGGATTCCCGGGCACGCCGCGGTGGCGCGGGTGGCTCCGGCCACGCCGGATCTTCCTGGTGCTCGGCCTGGTCGTCGCGCTGATCATCGCCGGTGTGCTCGGCACGTACTTCTACCTGAACTCGAAGCTGACCCGCGCCAACATCCTTGTCGACTATCCCGGTCGGCCCAGCCCAGGCGTCGGAACGAACTGGCTCATCGCCGGCTCGGACAGCCGCCAGGGGCTGACCAGGAGCGCAGGAGCGCCGGTATCGCACGGGCCACCTGGACGCCACCGGCTTCGGCCGGTCCGACACCATCTTGATCTTGCATATTCCGGCCGGCGGCGGAAAGCCCGTCCTGATCAGCATTCCGCGGGACTCCTACGTCGATATCCCTGGCGTCGGCATGAACAAGATCAACGCCGCCTTCTCGATCGGCGGGCCCGCGCTGCTGGCCAAGACGATCCAGAACAACACCGGCCTGTACATCAACCACTTCATGAACATCGGCTTCGGCGGCTTCGTCAACGTCGTGAACGCCGTCGGCGGTGTGCGCATGTGTGTCACGCACTCCCTCAACGACCCGGCGTCGGGCGTGCACCTGCACCAGGGCTGCCAGATCCTGAGCGGCGGCGAGGCGCTGGCCTACGTGCGCGACCGGCACAGCTTCCTCACGCAGGACCTCCAGCGCGAGCAGGACCAGCGGATCTTCCTGAAGGCCCTGCTCACCAAGATGACGAGCACAGGCGTTCTGCTCGATCCGTTCAAGTCGCTGCCGGCTGCTAGCGGTGCCGCCGCGAACCTGACTGTCGACCAGGCCACCAGCCTCTATCAGCTGTACGAGGCCGCAAAGGCGCTCAGTCACCCGCTGACGACGACGGTCCCGATCGAGAGCTCGAACTACGCCACGGCCGCCGGCGACGCCGTCCTGTGGAATAGCAGCCAGGCCAAGAGGCTCTTCACCGACCTACAGACCGGTCAGACTGTGCCCAAGTCGCTCATTACTGGCTCTCAGAACGGCGCCTGACCCAACGGCGGTGCGGGTGCCGCCCAGGCCAGACTCAGGAGGCTTTCAGCCAACGTTCAGAAGGCAGGCGGACAATGGGTGCATGAACAGCCAGCCCAACGGAAGCCGCCAGCCCGAGGCGAGGCTCCTCGTTGTCGAGGATGAGCCCAATATCCTGGAACTGCTGGCCGCCAGCCTGCGGTACTCCGGATTCGAGGTGATCACCGCGGCGGCGGGGTCCGAGGCCGTGCAGTCGGCTCAGCGGCACCGGCCCGACCTGATCATCCTCGACGTCATGCTGCCGGACATGGACGGGTTCGACGTCGTGCGGCGTCTCCGCGGCGGCGGGGCCCAGATCCCCGTCGTGTTCCTGACCGCGCGCGACTCCACCGATGACAAGATCCGCGGGCTCACGCTGGGCGGTGACGACTACGTCACCAAGCCATTCAGCCTCGAGGAGGTGATCGCCCGGATCCGGGCGGTTTTGCGGCGGACCAGGGGCGACGGCAGCGAGCCACCGCCCCGCCTGAAGTTTGCCGACCTGGAACTGGACGAGGACAGCCACGAGGTCTGGCGGGGCGGCAAGCAGATCCAGCTCTCCCCGACCGAATTCAAGCTGCTGCGGTATTTCATGGGGAACGCTAATCGAGTGCTATCGAAGATGCAGATCCTCGACCACGTCTGGGACTACGACTTCCGCGGCGACACCGGCATTGTCGAGTCGTACGTCTCGGTGCTGCGGCGGAAGGTCGACACCAGCGAGCCTCACCTCCTGCACACCCTTCGCGGCGTCGGCTACGTCCTGCGGCTTCCGCACTCCTAGGTCCACTCGGTTCCATGGCTCAGACGGGTGGTCGCGGCGGTCTATGGCAGTCGCTCGCTGACGTGCCAGGGCGGTTGCCGCTGCGCGTCAAGCTCATCTCAACGGTGCTCACCCTCGTCGCGGTCGCGCTGGTCGTGATCAGCGTGGCCGGCCTGCTCATCCTGCGCAACGACCTGCTCAGCGGGCCAGACGCCGCCCTGAGCAACTACGTGCGCACCGCTCAAACGCAGGTGTCCGGCTATCTGGATAACGGAACCACAGCTCCCATGGCGAACGCGGCCGTCGACTGGATCGCCGCCGGCCACATCCACCAAGTCGGTATCCCGACGTCCGCCACCGGGCCGGGGAACTACGGCGGCGGCTTCGCGCAGCATGTCACGTCGATCCCGGGCCCGGCCATTCAGGCCAGCAGTACCTGGCTTGCCCAGCACAGCCATGGACCCTTTACGGTAGCGGGCCAGTCCGGCACACGCTGGCGTGTCCTGCTGGTCCCCACGCCGTACTCCAACGGTGCCGGCACCAGCATCAGCGGAACCGTCGCCATCGCGTCGAATGTCACCAGCATCTACACGACGATCGGCCAGCTCGCCTCCATCGACCTGCTGGCCAGCCTCGCGGTTATCTGCGTGCTCGGCGTGCTCGTGGTCGCGCTCATCCGTCGCAGCCTGCGGCCGCTCATCGACATCGAGCAGACCGCGGGCGCGATCGCAGCGGGCGACCTGAGCCGCCGTGTGCCCGAACGCGATCCGGGGACCGAGGTGGGTCGGCTCGGCCGCTCGCTCAACGTCATGCTCAGCCAGATCGAGTCGGCGTTTCACGCCAGAGAGCAGTCGGAAGAGTCGGCGCGACGCTCTGAAGAACGGATGCGCCAGTTCGTCGCCGACGCCAGCCACGAGCTGCGGACGCCGCTGACCGCGATCCGGGGGTTTGCCGAGTACTACCGCCATCGCGGCGGGGTCGATACGAACGGCAGCGGAACGGGTGAGCTATCCCCGGCCGACCTCGACCGGATCATGCGCCGCGTCGAGCAAGAGTCGTCCAGGATGGGCATTCTCGTCGACGACATGCTGCTGCTGGCCCGCCTCGATCAACAGCGACCGCTCGATGCCCAGCCGGTCGACCTGCTGTCACCTCGCGGCTGACGCCGTGCACGACGCGCGCGTCGTCGCACCGAACCGCAGCATCAACCTGACCGTCGGTTCTGGCGCGGCGCTGCTGGTCATCGGCGACGAGGTCAGGCTCCGGCAGGTCATCGGCAACCTGATGAGCAACGCACTGTCGCATACGCCTGATGGCACGCCGATCGACGTCCTGATCAGATCCGGCAACCTGGACGAAGCGCCACCGCCCCCGGTGGAGGCCGACGAAGACGACGCGTCGACCGCCGCCAGCTTCCACCGCGCCAACCAGCCGGCCGCGGTCCTCGAAGTGCGCGACCACGGTCCGGGTCTGACACCGGAGCAAGCCGAGCACGTCTTCGAACGGTTCTACCGGGCCGACCAGGCGCGGACCTCGGGCGGAACCGGCCTCGGGCTCGCGATCGTGGCCGCGCTCGTGGCGGCGCACGGAGGCACCACGTGGGTCCGGTCGCAGCCGGGCGACGGCGCGACGTTCGCCTTCGCGCTGCCGCTCTCGCCTGAGGCGGCTGAGGGTTCGACGCGACGACTTCGCGGATGCCGAAGATGAGGCTGATGAGGACGCGGCAACTGACGGTTCGCCGGACGCTCAGGCGGCGAGTACCCGCCGGGCCGCGTTAAGAGCAGAGTCACGGTAAGACGCGCCGAACAAGCAGACGTGCACCAGCAGCGGATGCAGCTGGTGCAGCGGCACCCGGCTAGGCCAGCCGTGGGCGAGGGGCGCGACCTCCTGGTACGCGCCCATGATCCGATCCAGGTACGGCGCACCGAACAGCGCGAGCATCGCCAGATCGGTCTCCCGGTGCCCGCCGTGCGCCGCCGGGTCTATCAGCCAGGCCCGACCGCTGGACCAGAGCACGTTCCCGGACCAGCAGTCTCCGTGGATGCGGCTCGGTGGCTCGGGCGGGCCGGCTAGCTCCGACGACCGCGCACCCGCGGACTCGATCAGCGCGACATCGGCCTTCGTCAACGTCCCGGCATCCCTGGCGATGCGGGCGTACGGCTGCACGCGGTTCGCCAGATACCACTCGGGCCAGCTGTCGGCCCCATCGTTCGGCAGCTCGAGACCGGCAATCACGCCCGGCCACGGCGCGCCGAAGCGCTCCGATCCGGCCCGGTGCAGGCCGGCCAGGTCGCGCCCGAATTGACTGGCAGCGTCCGGTCGTGGCGCGGCGGCGTCGACCCATTCCGTGATCAGACAGCGCGCATCGCAACCAAAGACCGAGGGAACGGGGACTGACTCGGCTGCTGCCAACCATCGCAGCCCGGCCGCTTCGGCTGAGAAACCGACGGCCCCGTTCCCTGCCGAAAGTGGGTTTTGCACTTTAGCGAACGCCACCGCGCCGTCGGCAAGCTCGAGCCGGTAGTGGACGACGCCGTGCTGACCGCCGAGGCTGTGCGCGCCGATGACTTCCCGGCCTGCCACCGCGGTCAGGCGGGCCGCCGTCGCCGCGTCCATCGCCGCTACAGTTCGGCGGCTGCGTGGGCTACCAGGCCCTTGGCCGCGGCCTGGACAAGCTCGAACACCTCGGCGTAGTCGTCCGGATTACCGTAGTACGGGTCCGGCACCTCGGCGCCGTCTGGCGCGGCGGGATCGAAGGACCGCAGCAGCTGGATCCGGCTCGAGCTGCCCATCTCGCGGGAAGCCATCCGGCGCAAACTGACGAGGATCGCTCGATCCATGGCGAGTACCAGGTCATAGCGTGCCAGCCAGGACGGCTCGATCTGGCGGGCCTCGTGCCCGGATCCGTCGTAGCCGCGCCGCGACAACTCGGCTCGGGCGCGTGAATCCATCGCCTCGCCCAGATGCCAGTCGCCGGTGCCTGCGCTGTCGATGACCACCTTGCCGGTCAGCCCGGCCCGGTCAAGCTCCGCGATCAGGAGCCGCTCAGCCATCGGCGACCTGCAGATATTGCCCAGGCAGACGATGCAGATCCGATACGGCTGGTGCCGGTCGCGCGGCGGCGGCAAGACTCCGGTCATGCCACCAAGGATGCCCGATGGCCATCGCCGGCCCCTCACCTGCCACGATGTACGGCATGCCCAGATCTGATCCGTACCGATCCCTGTCGTTCTGGCACGACACGGTGCCCGGAACCCTTGCTCCTGGCGACCCGCTGCCGGGAGACGCCGAGGCCGACGTGGCCATCGTCGGCGCGGGCTTCACGGGACTGTGGACCGCGTACTACCTAGCGGACCGGGATCCCACCCTCAAGATCGTGGTCTGCGAGCGGGAGATCGCCGGGTTCGGCGCGTCGGGGCGGAACGGCGGCTGGTGCTCGGCCCTGTTCCCGGCTTCGCTGGGGAAGCTGGCCCGGATGGCCAGCCGCGACGCGGCGGTGGCGATGCAGCGGGCCATGCACGACACGGTCGATGAGGTCGGCCGGGTAGCTGCCGCTGAAGGCATCGACTGCCACTGGGCCAAGGGAGGCACCGTGATGCTCGCTCGCTCCCCGGCCCAGCTCGAGCGCGCGAAGGCGGAGGTCGATGAGGCGCGCGAGTTCGGGTTCGGAGAGGCGGACGTGCGCATGCTGGACGCCGCCGCCGCGAGCACGATCGCCGGGGCGACCGAGGTGCTGGGCGGCACGTACACGCCGCATTGTGCGGCGATCCACCCGGCCCGGCTGGTTCGCGGGCTCGCGGCGGCGGTCCGGCGGGCTGGGGTGTCGGTCTATGAGCGCACGCCGGTGCTCCAGATCGCGCCGGGCCGGGTCGTGACGCCGGCCGGCACAGTCCGAGCGCGGTATGTGATCAGGGCGACCGAGGGCTACACGCCCGGGCTGCCAGGCTTCCGCCGGGCGGTGGCGCCCGTCTACTCGCTGATGATCGCGACCGAGCCGCTGCCGCAGGCGCTCTGGGACGAGATCGGGCTGGCCGACCGGCCGACGTTCGGTGACCTGCGGCACCTGATCATCTACGGGCAGCGGACAGCAGACGGCAGGTTCGCTTTCGGTGGCCGTGGCGCGCCCTACCACCTGGGCTCCTCGGTGCGGTCCTCGTATGACCAGGTGCCGACCGTGTTCGCGGCCCTGCGGCGAACGCTGGCCGATCTGTTCCCGGCGGTAGCGGACGTGCCGGTGACGCACCACTGGGGCGGGCCGCTCGCCATCGCCAGGGACTGGTGCGCGTCCGTCGGGCTCGATCCCGCGACCGGGCTGGGCTGGGCAGGCGGCTATGTGGGCGACGGCGTCGCGACGACCAACCTCGCCGGACGGACACTTGCGGACCTGGTCACGGGCACGGACAGCGCGCTGACGCGGCTGCCCTGGGTCGGCCACAAATCGCCCGAATGGGAGCCCGAACCGCTGCGGTGGCTTGGCCTGAACGCCGGCCTGCGGGTCATGAGCCTCGCCGACCGGGAAGAGGTCAGGACCGCCAGGCCATCCAAGATCGCGGGCTTCATGGGCCGGTTCCTCGGCGAGTAATCAGGGGTACGGCAAGGTACGCTGTCCTTCGGACACGGCGAGCCAAGGCGCGAGTACTTTCGGATCGATCCGATTCACTCCGGTAAGTGAGTTGCGCTACGATCGCCGAGTCTTACGCGCCGCTAGCTCAATTGGCAGAGCAGCGGACTCTTAATCCGCGGGTTCGGGGTTCAAGTCCCTGGCGGCGCACCCGTACTGTCCTGCTTAAAGGTGTCCTCTTGTGTGCATGCGGTTCATTTGCGGCTCTACGGTGCGCCGCCTTGCCGGGCCACGGTGCAGCGCCTAGAGTCCGTGTTCCAGTGAGCGCGTTCGCGCTGGCTGCCGGGAGGTGCGGTAGCTGTGTCAGCATCCCAAATCCTCGAGGTTGGGCGCCGTCTGCTGGGACCGACGAGGCGGCCACTGCCGGTCTTCCCCGAACCGGAGCCGATCGTCGTGCACGGGCCAGCGCGCATCGCCGCCGTGTGCAATCAGAAGGGCGGCGTTGGCAAGACCACGACGACCATCAACCTCGGCGCCGCGCTGGCCGAGCACGGCCGCCGTGTCCTGCTGGTTGACTTCGACCCGCAGGGTGCGCTGTCGGTGGGCCTCGGGATAGAACCAAACGAGCTGGACGCGACCGTCTACAACCTGCTGATGGAGCGCGGACTGACGGCGCACGACGTGATCATCAAGACCCGCGTCGACGGCATGGACCTGATGCCGAGCAATATCGACCTGTCCGGTGCCGAGATCCAGCTCGTGCACGAGGTCGCCCGCGAGTTCGCGCTCGGCCGGGTGCTGCAGCGGGTAATCCCTGACTACGACGTGATCCTGATCGACTGCCAGCCGTCGCTTGGCCTGCTGACCGTGAATGCTCTCGCCTGCGCCGACGGCGTGCTGGTTCCGCTGGAGTGCGAGTATTTCGCGCTACGCGGAGTAGCGCTGCTGATGGAGACCATCGACAAGGTGTCCGACCGGCTGAGCCCGAAGCTTGCCGTCGATGGCCTGCTGGCGACCATGTACGACTCCCGTACCTTGCATACGAGGGAAGTGCTGGCCGAGGTGCGCCGGGGGTTCGGCGACCTCGTCTTCCAGACCGTTATCAGCCGGACGGTGCGCTTCCCTGACTCTACGGTGGCTGGAGAGCCGATAACCAGGTTCGATCCTGCGTGCAACGGCGCTCACTCGTACCGTGAGCTGGCCAAGGAGGTACTCGATAGGTGGCGTCAGCGTCAGGGCGTTCTCGCAGTTCGCGCCGGGTAAGCCCGCCAGGAGCCGCAGAGCTGCTGCGGATCGCGGGGTGCCGCGCAGCGGGATCAGCACGCCAGTGACAGTCACGCGGAAGTCATGGCGCGTTGGCCTGCAGCCCGCGGCATGCAGACCGATGCCGGGAATGTCCGATCGTTCCGAAGGCGCGCGGGCTGATCACCGGGCCGAGCTGTTGGCCGCCGCTCGCATGCCCGACGACCGCGACGAGTGGCACGGGTCCCCGACTGCGCGATGTGGCGAGCGTCAGTCGCCGACCGCGCGCGCAACCTCCAGCTCACTGGTCCGGCCAGCTTCCTGCCGCGCCTCGCCAGCAAGGCGGCTGGGCCACCACACCCGGCTACCGATGTCCAGGTTGAGCGCCGTCACCAGGACCGAGCGAACCACGATGCTGTCGAGGAGCACTCCGAACGCCACGGCGAACCCGAGCTCGGTGAGGAACGTGATCGGCAGCGTGCCCAGTACGGCGAACGTCCCCGCGAGCACCAGCCCGGCTGACGTAATCACGCCGCCCGTGGCAGCGAGGCCGGTGAGCGCGCCCTGCCTGGTGCCTGCTCTCTTCGCTTCCTCCCGGACTCTGGTCATGAGGAAGATGTTGTAATCGATGCCGAGCGCGACCAGGAACACGAACACGAATAGCGGGAACGAGGTGTCCGCGCCACCGAAGCTGAACACGTTGTTAATCACCAGTGCGCTCACTCCGAGCGCAGCGCCGAAGGACAGCACGACCGTGAGGATCAGCATGATCGGCGCAATGATCGCCCGGAGCAGCAAACCAAGGATGATAAATACAACGAGCAGGATCAGCGGGATGATCACGTCGCGGTCGTGCGCTGCGGCGCGCTGAACGTCCAGGTTGATGGCCGTATTGCCGCCAACAAGCGCGTCCGCGCCGGGCACCGAATGCACGGCGGACCGGGCCCGGTCGATTGTTGTGTAGGCGGCCTGGCTATCCGGCGGCGAGGTGAGCGTCCCCTGCACGAAGACGTGGCCCGCGTGGGTTTGCGGCGCCGTGACAGCCGTAATGCCAGGCACGCCGCGGAACGCGGCCAGTAGCTGCTGCGACTCCGCTGGATTGCCGACAACGATAACCGGCTGGCCCGCGCCGGCCGGGAAGTGCTGGTCGATCACCTGCTGCCCGACGACGGAGTCAGGGTGGTGGCCGCCGAACGACTCCGCGGTTGTGAGGCCGCTGGCCTTCAGACCGGTCAGGCCGAGTGCCATCCCGCCGAGGACGAGCGCGGTGGCTACCCAGACCACGCGCGGCCTCGCTGCCACTACCCGCCCGACCCTGGCCCAGAATCCGCGGCTCGTCGGTTCGGCCGAGCCGTACTTCGGCCGGGCCGGCCAGAAGATCCAGCGGCCGAAGATCACCAGCAATGCTGGCAGCAGGGTAATCATCGCGGCGAACGCCACGCCTACGCCGATCGCGAGCACCGGGCCCATTCCCTTGGTGGAGTTCAGCTCCGCGACAGTCAGGGTGAGCAGGCTGAGGATCACCGTGCCAGCGCTCGCGATGATGGCCGGGCCGGCCCGCCGCAGCGCGACAGCCATGGCCTCATGCCGGTCCTCGTGCCGGCGCAACTCCTCGCGGTAACGGGCCGTCAACAGCAGTGCATAGTCGGTGCCCGCACCAAACACGAGCACGTTCAGGATGCCTGCGCTCTGCCCGTTGACCGTCAGCCCGGCGTGCCGGGCGAGCAGGTAGATCAGAGCCTCGGCGCTGGTCAGCGCAATCCCGGCGGTCATCACTGGCAGCAGCCACAGCACCGGGCTCCGGTACGTCAATAGCAGCAGCACGATCACCACGCCGAGCGTCGCGAACAGCAGCGTGCCGTCAATCCCGCTGAAGGACTTAGCGGAGTCAGCCGCGCCGCCGAGCGGTCCTGCTATGTGCGCAGCTAGCCCATTCGCATGAGCATTGGCGATCGCGCGGAGGGAATCGACAGCAGCGGTTGCCCCGTTCCATCCCTTCGAGCCAAGGTTGACAGGAACGACGGACTCGATAGCTTTTCCGTCAGCGGAGAAGTACGGGCCGGCAACCTGCCCGCTGACGGCGCCCTTGACAGCGCGGAAGCTGGCCGCGTCGCCGAGCGCCTTGTGGCGGTCAGCGGCCGTCAAACCCGACTGCCTGACGTACACAACGACGGCGGGATAGATATTCGGGGACTGGAACTTTGACTGCAAGTTCAGTACCTGAGTCGACTCTGCCTTGCCGGGAAGCCAGGACTGAGCGTCGTTCTTCTCCGCGCCGGTCAGCTTCCCGGCCAGCGGGCCGGCCACGGCGACGACTAGCAGCCAGAAGATCAGGACTGCCCATTTCGTCCGGCGTCCGCCGGGCAGTCGGATGAGCGCGCGGGCCCTGTTCATCTCGTCCCCTAGGAGTGCGTTAGGTTGGCCTGGCTGAAGGTCGGCCAGCGGCACCCATCGAGAACCGCCGGGCTCGATACGAGTTATATCTCGATTGCGTGCGGCCCAGCAACATATTTATCGTTTCCACGGGCTTCGCGGCGCTAGAAGCGTCCGGCCTCCCGCCGCGCAACCCGTCCGTTATGGCGCTCGCGGTGTTGGTCAAGTGGTCTGCGGGCGCGCCGCGTGATTGCCGACCAGCGCCCAATGGGCGGGCGACGGTGGATGTTGTCCCAGGCGGGGATGTTCCCGTCCGCGGCCAGCGCGATGTGCAGGTAGTAGTCCAGCAGCCGCTCCCCGGCGGCGCCGGATTCCGCAAGGTCGGCTTCACTAGTACCACCGGATCCGGGGTATCGACGCAGGCCTGACGCAGCGTGGGCGCCGGGTCCGCGAGGGCGCGGCGCGGCGCCTAAAACCGCGGATGAGCGATGAGAACATTCTGCCGGCTGCCATTCGCGTGCTGACAGCGTGCGTTGCCGTCCCCGCAAGCGTCGTCTTAAGCCGGTCCGGTCCGGTCCGGCGAGCGGCGTCGGCCTCGTATTCGAGCTTGCGCCGCCGGAGCCGGACGATATCGTCCTCGATCTCAGCCCCCGGGCCAGCATGCATAGCGGTATTCACGTCGCAGCCTTCCTGACGTCGATACGCAGCCGCAATCGCGGTCCTGCACGATCGAGGTTCGCTGTAAGGCGCGGCGCGGCGCATCAGGCAGATGTCTTATCTCTGTGGCTGACTCAGGCCTGAGGTCCGGCCTCGCAGGTGTCAGAAAGCCACATGCGCTTGTCCGCGGGGCGCCTGTGGCACAGGGTGCGATCGGCGACCAAGCGACGGCCGCGCCTCTTGCGGCAACAAGATCGCCGAGGGGAGGACGAGGCAAGAGGCAGTCCGGTCCGTCAACCGGAAGTGACGCCATCTTCGCCCGGCTCCAGGCCCGCCTGGCGGCGGATACCGCCAGTGCGGCAGGCGGCCGCGGGAGTTGTTGCATTGCCGGTCCACTGCGAAGCTTTCGGAGTGGCAATCTTCCAGGCCGAGCAGTTCAATGTCACGTTGAGCAACGAGATCCTCGCCGACCTGCGTACGCGGATTCGGAACACCCGGTGGCCGGCGGCAGCGCCGGGTGCGCCGTGGGAGCAGGGAACAGACC
The DNA here is from genome assembly GCA_963730085.1 of uncultured Actinomycetota bacterium. Lineage (GTDB taxonomy): Bacteria > Actinomycetota > Actinomycetes > Streptosporangiales > Streptosporangiaceae > JAJYUU01. Next base: position 134,022 of record CAVSQI010000007.1, read on the forward strand.
TCGGTTACCTGCAGGGTCTGCTGGAGTACTGGGCGGATGGCTTCGACTGGCGTGCGCAGGAGCGCTGGCTGAACGGGTTCGGTCACTTCCGGGCCCGGATCGATGGTCTCCGGGTGCATTTTGTGCACCAGCGGGCCCGCAGCGGCCACGGAATCCCGCTGATTTGACAAATGGCTGGCCGAGTTGCTTCGCGGAGTTCCTGCCGCTGGTGCCGCGGCTGACGGACCCGGCCGCGCACGGCATTGACGGGCCTGGGTTTGACGTGGTGATCCCGTCGCTGCCTGGCTACGGATTCTCCGACAGGCCGGCCCGGACGGGGGTGACATGCCGGTACACGGCGGGGCTGTGGCACCGCCTGATGCGCGGCCTGGGATATCAGCGGTACGGCGCGCACGGCGGCGATTTCGGGGCGGCCGTCACGACGTTCATGGCACTGGACGACCCAGCACCCATGCTCGGCATTCACCTGTCCGAGCTGGACCTCGCGCCCTATACCGGGCCAGGGTCGCGGCCGCTGTCGACGGCAGAGCAGGCCTACCTGGCCCAGTCCGCGTTGGCGCGAGACGGCCTACCTGCGGCGCGGCCCGGCCAACGCGGCGCACGGCTGCTGGCCTCAATCGACCGCGGGCCCGGCTGGAGAGCGGCGGCGGAGCCGAGCACGAGCTGGCTGGAGGGTGAAGCTGGTCTCGGACGAGTCCGCCTGGGATGACTACACCTGGTGGCAGATCCAAGACCGCAAGATCGTCAAGCGGATCAATACGCTGATCAAGGACATCGTCCGCAACTCCAACGAGGGCATCGGCAAAACCCGAGCCGCTGAAGTACGGCTTTCAGCGCTACTGGTCGCGTCGGATCACCGACGAGCACAGACTGATCCATAAAGTCGTCGACGACGAGCCCCGCATCGCCCAGTGCCGCTACCACTACGAGGACTAGGAAGCGTGCTACGCGGAGGCGCGGAAGGCCATGCAGGCCCGCGGCAGCGAGGACAGCTCGCTGGTCCGGCTGCTTGTGAAGGCGTCAGGCGCCGGCAGCGTCCGCGAGGCGTGGCTGCGCGAGGCAGATCCCCATGCGCGTGAGGTACTCCTTCGCGCGCTCAACCACGAAGGAGATCGGTCCGCGTGATCGGCTCAGTTTTCGAGCAGCGTGACCAATTGACGGCGCTCGAGCGGCGGCGCCAGGAAGTCGCCGCAGCGGCCGCCGTACCAACGTCGGATCAAGACGATGAAACCGTTTTGATGGCCGGGCATTTCGCCGCCAGCGCCATGCCCGCGACCGGGTATGCCCCGGCGGGAGCCGCGCTCAAGGGCGCTGAGCCGCACGTCACGAAGCGGCGCAGGATAAGAAGGGCCGCAAGGATGACGGCGGGCTCACAGGCCGCGACCTGCCAGCCGACCCCGCGGGCACCGCTGCGGTTGCCGAGGGTGCTCGGAGACCGAATCTCCAGCGAACGGTCGGCAGCCGACAGATACTATGAAGTGTATCCAATGAATCCTGACATCGAACCTCAGGTTCCGATTGCATTTGTTGCGCAGACGTATACGACTGCGCCGTCTGCAGAACATAGGCGTTGTTCCGCACTCCGCAGAATCCGCTGTCTGCTGAGGCGGGCGTAGATGGGACGAGAACCGCTGCGACGGAAGCGAGGCTGCCACGAATGTGCCAGCTATTACTCCCCTGGCGATCCGTGACAAACGTCGTGACCGATCGCGAAAAAACGATGAACGCATTCGACACTACCTCCAAATGAATGCAGCGGCACTACATTCCCGTGCGACTATGGCCTGGACAGCTTGTCCCGAGGTGTGGATGTCACTCGGTACGTTCGTGACGATCACTGTTATATCACGGGGCGACATAGCGACATACCAGTTGACAAGAAATTCGGTAAAGTGAGCTGCCGCTCCTCACCTCGATTCTCTCTGCGCCCCTTCCGGTGCCGGCCATACGGTCAACACGCTGGCCGGGGGTGTCGCTCGAACGCATCAAGCAACGGTTCGTCGTAACGGACGATCTGGCAACCTGAGTCATCACTTTCCATGGCTAACTCACGGCCATCGGGCCAGCGGCGTGGAACGGGTCGTGGAGCGAGTTCCGTCAGACCTGCGTGCGCCCGGTGCTTCCCGGGCACAAGTGCGCTGCGTCTGTACAGGTGAGCGCTCGTGGCGGCGGAGCGGTCCTCTCTTAATCCGCGGGTTCGGGTTCAAGTCCCTTGCGGCGCACCAGTTCTGAACCTTTTGCCGCCGTGTCACCTCAGCCAGCTACTTCACTGAGCCGGCCAGTACTCCCTGGACAAAGAACCGCTGGAACGCGAGAAAGACCCCGAGCGGAATAATCAGGGAAAGGAAGGCTCCCGAGGCCAGAATGTCGATGCTATTGCCGAACTGGCGCGTCTGGCTTGCCAGGGCGACCGTGAGCGGCTGCGTGGAAGCATTGCTGAAGACGAGGGCCACGAGCAGGTCATTCCATACCCACAGGAACTGGAAGATGCCGAGCGACGCGATCGCGGGGAGGCCGAGCGGCATGATGATGCGGCGGAAGATGAGCAAGTCGCTGCCGCCGTCCATCCGGGCGGCCTCAATCAGGTCACGCGGTATCCCGGCGAAGTAGTTCCGCAGCAGGAAAATCGCGAATGGCAGCCCGAAGGCAATGTGGAAGATCCACAGCGAGTAGAGCGAGCCAGAGATCCCGAGGATGGAGTAGAGGCGGACGACCGGGATCAAGGCGATCTGGATCGGGATGACGAGCAGCCCGACCACGATCAGGAACAGCCAGTCTCGGCCGGGGAAGTCCATCCAGGCGAAGGCGTACGCGGCAGCCGCTCCGATGAGCACGACCGCGACGGTAGCCGGGACAGTGATCTCGATCGTATTCAGGAAGGAGGAGGTGATGGCGTGGTTCTTCAGCAGCGCCGAGTAATTGCTGAAGGTGAGCTGCGCCGGATGCGCCACCGCATTCCACCAGCCCCCGTTCGCGTACTGCGCCGGGTTGCGCAGGGACTCGACAAGCAGACCGAAGGTCGGCACCAGCCAGATCAGGCCGACCACGATCAGGAAGATCCGCAACGCTCCGCCGCCGGTCCTAGCCGCGATCCTGGCGCGTCGGCTGCGGACGATCGCGCCGGTGACGATGTCCGTTCCGGCGATGGCGGTCATTCCGGCTCTCCTGCGAATCGCGAGCGGCGGGGGCAATCAAGCGTGCGGATCATCGCTGCTCCCTCCGGAATCGGCGGATGTTGACGACCATCATCGGGATTACCGCCAGCACCAGGATGACCCCGATGGCGCTGGCCAGCCCGTATTGCTGGTTACCGAAGGCGTTGTATAGCGAGACCGCCAGGACGTCGCTGTACTTCTCGTTCGCGCCCGCGCTCTGCCCGATGATGAACACGATGTCGAAGACCTTGAGCACATTGATTATCAGCGTGACGAATACCACGGTCAGCACGGGCGCGAGCAGCGGGACGGTGATCCGCCGGAAAACCTGCCACTCGGTCGCCCCGTCCATTCGCGCTGCTTCTAGCGCGTCACGAGGGATCGCGGCCATTCCGGCAGCCAGCAGGACCATCGCGAACCCGGCGTAGATCCACAGGTACGCGATCATGATCGCGGGCGTGATGAGATTGGGGCCGAGCCAGGACACGCCGCCGAAGGCCGCCGCGAAGTTTGCCGCCGGCAGGCGCAGTTGATAGCGGCCCGACGTCAACCCCGGGAAGACGAAACTGCCATGCTCGTCGGCTGTGGTCGTGGCGACGACCTGGCCGCCGCGGATCGCCTGCACCTGCATGCCGGGCAGGCCGAGCTCACGCGGGTCGATCTTGCCCACAGTGCCGCCGCCGCCAAGCCGGAAATCGTTCCATATCACGCCGTAGACGGCGCGCGAGACCGGTGGCAGCGCGGCCTGTCGTGCGGCTGGTGGCGGCGACTGGAGATTCAGGCCGGTCAGCGGGAGCAGCGCGGCTGATCCGGGCGCGAAGGTGGCCTTCGTGGTGTAGCCGGCCGCCGCCGACCCGGCGTACACGGCGGTGTTGTTGCTGAACACCGTTGGGTAGGCGCTGGACGAGCCGAAGATGTCGTGAACGCCGACGGTGACCGTGTTCGCCAGGCCGCGGCTCGGCTGGTCGGCGTAGATGAGCGCGAAGGTGATGCCGGAGGCTAGCGCGGAGATCGCCATCGGCATGAACAGCACGGTTTTGAACGCGGTGGCCCATCGGATCCGCTCGGTCAGCACGGCGAAGATCAGCCCGATGATGGTCACGATCGTGGGGACGACCACAAGCCAGAGCAGATTGTTCTCTACCGCCCGCAGGGTCGAGCTGTCGGTGAAGATCGAGCCGTAGTTCCGCAGCCCCACGAACGATCCGAAGCCGCCCGGAGCGCCGTCGGCGAACAGACTGCGCACGATCGAGTAGATCAGCGGGTAGAGCAGGATGGCCGCGAGTAGGACGAGTGCCGGGGCCAGGAATGGCAGCGCCAGCCACCGCACCTCTCCGGGAGCCAACGGCATCCTGCCCCGCTGACGGGTGGTGGCCGCCGCTGGCGTCTCGGCCAGGAGCACGGGGAGCCGGCAAGCTCAGCCTGGCTAACCGGCTCACCCGATGTCCTGTGCCATTCAATCCTCCTCGGTCACCGAGTGCTCGGTGCGGACCGGGCTAGCTGGTCCACGTCACGCTGTCGGCGTCCTTCTCCAGTGCCGCCTGAGCGGCCTGGACATTGCCGTTACTGAGGAAGTTCTGCAAGTCTGACCACTCGCCCTTGTTGGGCGTGCCGCCGAACGCGGCGGGCGTCTGGTCGGACATGTCGAACCGGAAGTTGTCCCCGACGCTGACGATCTGCTGCCCAAGGCCCGCCGTCGTCGCATCCGGGTAGGCCGTCGCCGCCAGGTTCTTGTTCGCAGAGATGAACCCGCTGCCTGGGTAAGACACGAGTAGCTGCGCCGCTTGCGGCGAGGCCAGGAATGTCATGAAGGCCTGCGCCGCCGGGTTGCTGGTGAACGCGACCGCGAAGTCGCCCGCGGCCTCGACCACCGGAGCGGAGCCGTTAATGGAAGGGAACGCGAAGTACTTCGCCACGGTGCCGACCTTGGCCGGGTCCTTGTCCGCGGGGATTGTGGTCGCCACGAAGCTTGCCTCGTACACCATCGCCGAGGTGGGGCTGGCCTTGAAGACATTGTCGACTGAGCCGGTGAATGGGACGGTGAGCGCTGCCGAGGGCGAGCCGATCAGGGCCTTGTCACCCCAGATCTGCTTGAGAGTGGTCAGCGCGGTGGCGACCGTAGGGTCCGTCCACTTGATCTGGTGATGGGTCAGCTTGTCATAGTTCGCGATGCCTGCCGTGCGAATGTAGACATTCTCGAACCAGTCGGTGAGCGTCCAGCCGTCACCACCGCCGACCGAGATCGGCGTGTGCACGCCGGAGGCGGCCAGGGTCTTGGCGTCGGTGATCAGTCCCGTCCAGGTTGTTGGCGTGCTCGCGATGCCCGCATTCTTGAACGCCGTGGCGTTGTACCAGACAGTCGATTTGTCAGACGCGTCGACAGGAACCCCGTACTCCGTCCCGTTCACGGTCGCGAGGTTCGCCCACTCCGCGGCGAAGTTCTGAGCTACCGCGGCTTTGCTGGTGGCCGACAAGGCATGCAGTTTTCCGGCGGTGCCGTACTGGGCGATCGCGCCGGGCAGCGACAGGATGGCGATGTCCGGCGGGGTGCCGCCCGCGACCTTAGCGCCCAGCACCGTCGGCTCCGAGCCGCCCGCCGCGGGTGTGTACTGGCCTTTTGCGCCGGTCGACTTGTCGAACGCGTTGATGACGCTCTGGAAGGCGGATTGCTCCAGGCCGGTCCACTGGCCGAGTATGGTGAACGACTGGCCCTTGAATGCCGCTGCAGCCTGTGAGCCTGACTGTGCTGGGGGGGTGCTCGATTTGCCGGACGAGCATCCGGCGGCTAGCCCCATCGTTGCGGCGCCAACAGCGATGGCCGCCATCGTCTTTCTCGCCAGAGCCATGAATATGTCTCCTCGTCTATCGGGTCAGGCGGTCCAGATCGCAGCGCCTGAATGAGGTTCGAAGAAGTGCATGCGGTCCGTAGCGACCGTTGCCTTCACGTTGTCTCCCACTGCCACGGTGCTCCGCGGGCTGAACCGGGCGACGACGGTTGTCTTGTCTGCTATATCGACTGCGACGTCACCTGCGTCACGCGCGAGCTCGGCGAAGTCCTCGTGCGCGGAGGGCTGTGGGACGTCGAGCGACAGGTACACCATCAGGTCGGAGCCGAGTGGCTCGACGAGTTCAGCCACCGCCGGCAGTGTGCGGCCATCGTCAGCCCAGGTGAGGGCGGCGTCCTCGATGTCCTCAGGCCGCACGCCGATGACGACCTCACGGTCGACGTAGCCTGCGAGCGCGGGACGCGCGGCGAGCACGGACGCGGGCACCTGCAGGGTCTCGGCGCCCATCTCGACCGAGAACTCGCCCGCCTCATCGCGGCGGAGAGTCGCGGCCAGGAAGTTCATCGCCGGCGATCCGATGAACCCGGCTACGAACAGGTTGACCGGGTGGTCGTACAGGTCCTGAGGCGCCGCGATCTGCTGCAACGTGCCCTTCTTCAGCACTGCCACGCGGTGGCCCAGCGTCATCGCCTCGGTCTGATCATGGGTTACGTAGATGGTCGTGACGGCTAGATCACGCTGCAGCTTGCCGATCTCGGCGCGCATCTGGACGCGCAGCTTCGCGTCGAGGTTGGAGAGGGGCTCGTCCATCAGGAACGCCTGCGGCTGACGCACGATCGCCCGACCCATCGCGACTCGCTGCCGCTGGCCACCGGACAGGTTGCGGGGCTTACGGTCGAGGTATTCGGTGAGGCCGAGGATCCTCGCTGCCTCATCGACACGCCGGCTGAGCTCCGGCTTAGGCATCCGCCGCAGTTGCAGGCCGAACGCGATGTTGTCGCGCACCGTCATGTGCGGATACAGCGCGTAGGACTGGAACACCATCGCTAGATCGCGGTCGCGTGGCGGCACGTTGTTGACTACCCGGTCGCCGATGCGGATCTCACCCTCGGTGATCGTCTCAAGCCCCGCGACCATGCGCAGCGCCGTCGTCTTGCCGCACCCAGACGGACCAACTAAGACGAGGAACTCACCGTCGTCGATGGCGATACTGAGGTCGGCGACCGCGCGCGTGCCGTCCTCGTATACCTTGCCAACACTCGAAAGGTCCAGGCGAGCCATGCCAGTCCTTCCCGACCCATCGGAAGGCCTTGATAGCGCAGCAAACTCACGCCCAACAAATAACGTCCCTGACGTTAACTAAATTTGCGGCTGTGTCAAGAGTTGCCAGGCACCCTCGCCCGGATTCCGTCGATGAGACGTCTCGAATGGGCTTCGAGACGCTCTTCGCACCCCGCGCGGCAGCAGGCCAGCCGTCGCCGATGCGGGCATCGGGGAGGGCGGCCACGCGTCCGACCGCTCGCCAGTCGTAGCGTTGAGTAAGGCTGACGAAAGACAGCATTTGTCTCGGGGGGAGGCTTGCATGTTTGTACAGGAAATCCGCGGCCGGGTAGCGGACCCCCAGCCAGTGCACGCCGCGTTTGACATGTGGTCGCGGCAGTTGGCATCGGGTGCGCCAGGCTGGCTCGGCTCGACCGCCGGGGTGACCGATGACGGCAGGTTCATCGCGCTGGCAAGGTTCGAGTCCGAGGAAGCGGCCCGGCGCAACGAGCACCGGCCGGAGCAGGACCAGTGGTGGCAGGAGACAGCCAACCTGTTCAGCGGCGACGTCACCTTCCGCGACAGCAACGACGTCATCGCCGACGTCCGCGGCGACCCGAACGTCGCAGGCTTCCTGCAGGTGATGGAGGGCCGGGGATCAGATCCTGAGCGCGCCAAGGAGCTCATGGCGCAGAACCCGGACGAGTGGGCAGAATTCCGGCCTGAGGTGATCGGCAACCTTGCGGTTGGGCACGCGGGCGGTGGCTACACCATGGCCATGTACTTCGCCTCGGAGCAGGCGGCTCGCGAGGGCGAGCGGAAAGAGCCGCCGCCAGAGCTGAAGGCTCAGATGGAGGAGATGGACAAGCTCAGCCTGGGCGAGACCGAGTTCCTCGACCTCAGGGAACCCTGGCTTTACTCGCCCTGATCGCGCCATGGGCAGAGCAAAGCTGCCTGCCTAGTATGCCCAACCATCTGAAGGCGGGCGGGGCACAGCACGGCCCCAGAATCGGCGCGCGGCAATGAAGGCTGAAGCCTTCGAGGACCGTAGCTTCCGCACTCCGGCCACCGAGAAGCGGCGGGCGTCCACGTGGGCACGCGGCGCACGCCAGCAGGCAAAACGCGACGCCGGGTGAGGCTTGCTGCGGAAGCGCGCGCGAAAGTACCGGAGAAGTTCGCCGTCGCCGAGGATCTGCCGCCACTGCCAGATTGTCAGACGCCGCAGCTAGCTTGTCGGAGAGCGGATAACCGTTCGACTTCGGTTGGGGCGAGCAACGAGGCTGGCGACATGTCGACGACGCGCATACCCCAGCCCGCGAGGGTTGTGATCGCGGGCGACGCGATCGCGGCACTCGGCACAGGCCTGATTCTGCCGCTAACCCTCATCTACCTACACCAGGTGCGAGGGATCCGGCTTCCGGTCGTCGGCGCCTTGCTCGCGATGGAGGCCGCCGTGGGACTCGTTGCCGTCCCGTTCTCCGGCGCACTGATGGACCGGATCGGCGCGCGCAAGGTGCTGGCGGCCGCCTTTGTCGGTCAGGCAGTCGGCTCCGTCGGCCTCGCGTGGACACACAGCGTGCTAACAGCGATTCCGGTCATGCTTTTCTTCGGCGCGTCGATGGCACCGAGATTCCCGGCGTTCATGACGCTGCTGGCTGGACTGACGCCGCGACCCGATGAGCAGCAGCGCGCGTTTGCCGTGAACTTCACCGTCCTTAACGCGGGAGTCGGGATTGGCGGTGTGATCGGCGCCGCCGTCGCATCCGTGCATCACCCGGCTTCGTTCCAGGTGATGTTCCTCGGCAACGCTCTGTGCTGCTTGCTGTTCACCGTGGTACTGGTCAAGCTGCCAGACATCCGACCGTCGCAGGCGTCGCAGGCCACGAAGGTGGGCTACCGCGATGTACTTGCCAACCGGCCGCTGCGCGCTGTCGTAATCGCGACGCTGGTCCTCGCTTTCACGGGGTACGCGGCCTTGGACGCCGGACTACCCGCCTTCGCCACGGTCGAGGCGCACGCTCCGGTGCGCGTTGTCGCACTAGCGCTGACCGCGAACACGGCCCTGATCGTGCTGGCACAGCTTTTCGTACTGCGCCTAGTTCGGGCGCTGCGCCGAAGTCGGGCACTGGCGATGATCGGGCTGATCTGGGCCGTATCTTGGGCGATACTCGGGCTCGCCGGCCTTGATCTACCGTATGCAGTACGGATCGCCTGCATTCTGGGCTTCGCTGCGCTGTTCGGGCTGGGCGAGACTTTCATGGCGCCGACCATTTCCCCGTTGGTTAACAGCCTGGCCGATGACCGGACCAGGGGCCGCGCGAACGCCCTGTCGACTGGGGTTTACTCGCTTGCTTTTGTGGTGTCCCCGACGATCTCGACGGGTTTGATTGCCGCCGGGCTAGCTGGGCTATGGATCGGGCTGCTGTGCCTCGGCTGCCTGGCAACGATCGGGATTGGCTTCAGCCTCGGCCGTCGGCTGACGGCGAGCCAGGACCGCGTAGAAGCCGCGCCAGAACAGCAGCAGGCTGACTCGGTCGGTGCACCTGAACTGGCGGCGACCTGCGACTTGGCGTAGTGGCGGGCACCCCTGGTCACAGGCCAGGGCGCGGGGCGGAGATCGAGCGGGTCCAGCTAATCGCGTAGTCGCCGGCCTGTGCTGGGTTCGCACCGGCCGCCGCGAGCACGTCCTCCAGCGTGGCACCAGCGAACAGCAAGCCGTCGCGGGCGTCCTTAGCCGTGAAGCGACCAGGTTCTCCGGTAACCAGGAGCTGCGGTCCGTCGAAAACTGGCATGCGTCGGCCGAAGATCAGGATCAGCAACTCTGCCGCAACGCCGGCAGGGTTCGCGCGATAGAACTCCGCCGCCATCGCGCTCGCACTGGCGACCGCGGCACTCAACGTGGCGGCGCGGAAGTCCCAGGAGCTCTGACCGGGGCCGATCCACATCGTCCGCCAGTCGCGCCGGTGGCGCAGGATGGTCACGATGAGCAGGTCTGGATTCGGCTCGGCAAGGAAGTCTGCGACCACGTCATCCCTCCCTGCTTGCCGCTGGACCCCAGGGCATCTTGGGTCTTGCGCATGCCGATTCGCGCGATCTTGCCCAGTACAGACCAAGAATGTCCAGTTCTGCGTGCGCGGGCCCCGCGCTCCTCAGGAGCGGAAGCTGGGATCTGCACCGCGCGGTCCGGCGGCGCGGCCCTTGGGCTCCTCCCATCCCTCCTGGCGGCCGAGAGCGGTCAAGTCGAGCAGAGGGTAGGTCAGGCCGCCGATGAGCTCGGTGCCTCGCGCATACGTCGAGTAGGTGTGGTACACGGAGTCGCCGTCGCGGAGGAAACAACTTACGCCCGGGACCTCCGTCGACTCCAGGTCAATCCAGTCCGGGTCGACGGCGGCCCACTCCTGCTGAGAGCGGTAGTTGTACTGGGGCGGCACCACGGCCGGATCGAGAGTGACGCCGAAGTCGTAGTTGAAGTCGCTCCGGTAGGACGAGTACCACGGGAAGGCCCAGCCGTGCGCTTCCTTGTACGCAGCGATCTTGGCGTACGGGGCACGCGCAACCCGCACATAGCTGGTGTCCCTGGCCTTCAGATGATCTAGGAGTGCTGGCGTGGACTCGTCCATGCTGGCTGTGCACGATGGGCAGGCGGCGTCCCAGTCCGGGTCGAACATGATGTGCTGCACGATCAGCTGGCCGCTGTCCTCGAACAGCTCGAGCAGTCCAACGGTGCCCTGCGGGCCCTCGAACGTGTACTCCTTGTCGATGCGAACCATCGGCAGCCGACGCCGGTCCGCGTTCAGCTGGTCCCGCTGCCGGGTCAGCTCCTTCTCCCGAGCGAGTACCTGCTGGCGAGCGGCCAGCCACGCCTCGTACGAAACGACTTCGGGCAGATTCATCGCAACCTCCATCTGTGGCCCCGCCGTCGGGGTCGTCCAGGAACTCGACGATCGGCACCAGCCGCCATGGACCCAAGCCGGGAAGGAACACGCTCAGCTATCGCTCGGGCGCGCTGAGTCCGGGCTTGGTTTGACGCATTGTCATCTGTATGGCACCCTTCGTAACTGAATTAGTGCGTGGATTCACCCGCTTAACTATGTTTCATCCTGGGAAAACGGAGAAGCGTACCGGCGGGACCGCTGATCCCTGTCTCCCCCGAGGGCCGCGATAAATGAGGTTGCGTCAAACATCCATCCGCCTCCGGATGCTTCTGCTCGTCATGGTCCCTTTGGCGGCCCTGATCTTGGTCTACGCCTACGCCGTCGCCGGCCAGGTGAGTACCGCGGTCGGCCTGGCCAATGCGGGCAAGATCAGCGGCACGACCATCAAGCCGGTTACTGACGCGCTGGTCGCGCTCAACCAGGAGCGGAGCGGTGCGGTTCAGTACCTGTCCTCCGGCGGAGGCCAGGCGATAGGTGCCTTCCGGCAGGACGAGGCCGTCACCGATCGACAGTTCGAGGTCGTGAAGACCATCACCAAGTCCGGGCCGGTCACCGCCAACGCTTCTCGCTTGGATAAGAAGGCGGCCGCGACGTTCGTGCGCGCGACGACGTCACGCTGCAGAACCTGCGGAGCGAAGTCGCGAGCGGGATCATCGGTCGAACGGCGGCCATCAATGCCTACGGTGCCGTGATGTCGGACGGTCTTAGGGTGGCCGAGCAGTCGCTCCAAGAGACCTTCGTGAGTCAGCCGCTGGCCACTACCGCGCGGCAAGAGGTGAACCTCTACGCGGCCGAGATGCTCGCGCTCCAGGAGAACGACATCTACTCCGGCGACGTCCTGGCCGGGCGGATGCCTGCGGCTGATCAGAAGGAATTCGCCCAGCTCGCGGGCCTTCGGCAGTACCTGGTTCGGGATGCGGTACCGCAGCTCGACACGGAGGCAGGCAGCCTGCTGCACCAGGAGGTGCCGACGTCGCTGTCGGCGGCCCTGACCAGCCAGGAGAACGCGATCATCGCTGGTCCGGCCGACAGCGCGAAGCCGACCGTGGCACTGCCCCGCTGGCAGAGCACGGTTGGCACCTACGCCAGCCACCTCCAAGTCGTACTGACGAAGAGCCCGAACTGGATCCAGGCGCAAGTAACGTCCTCTGCACGCAAGGCGCTGACGACGCTCATCGTGACGGCGAGCCTGGGCCTCATGGTCGTCATCGCCTCGATCATGTTCTCGCTCGTCATTGGCAGGCGCCTGATGCGCAGGCTGAACAGCCTGCGCGAGGCGGCCCTCGACCTCGCGCACGAACGCCTGCCGACGGTCATGGCCAGGCTTCGCGACGGCGAGACCGTGGACGTCGACGCGGAGGCGCCGCCGGTCCGGGCCGGAGTTGACGAGATCGACCAGGTACGCCAGGCGTTCAACACGGTTCATCGCACCGCCGTCGCTGCCGCCGTTGACGAGGCGAATCTGCGCCGCGGCATCAACCAGGTCTTCCGGAACCTGGCCAGGCGCAGCCAGGCGCTGCTGCACCGTCAGCTCGGCCTGCTCGACGGCATGGAGCGACGTGCCGAGGAGCCGGATCTACTCGAGGACCTGTTCCGCATCGACCACCTGACAACGCGCATGCGGCGGCACGCCGAAGGCCTGATCGTGCTGGCGGGCGACTCCGCGGGCCGTGGCTGGCGGCAGCCCGTCACATTCATCGACGTCCTCAGGGCGGCCGTGGCGGAGATCGAGGACTACTCGAGGGTCCGGGTTGAGGTCCGATCGAAGGCGGCGCTCGCCGGGCCGGCCGTCGCCGACGTCGTCCACTTGTTGGCCGAGCTCATCGAGAATGCCGCGGTCTACTCACCTCCGAGTACGGTTGTGCGCGTCCAGGGTGAGCTCGTTGGCCGCGGGTTCTGCGTCGAAGTTGAAGACCGTGGCCTCGGCATGAGCGAGCAGCAACTGGCGGAAATCAATCGCACGCTCGGCAGCGTCCCAGCGTTCGATCCCGCTGGCAGCGACAGGCTGGGGCTGTTCGTCGCCTCCCGGCTTGCCCACCGCCACGGCATCACCGTCGCCCTTCGGTCATCGGTCTATGGCGGCACGACCGCCGTGGTGATCGTCCCGACGAACCTGGTCGTTACCGACGAGGGTCAGGTGCCGCCCGTTACCAGCACTCGCTATGCGCTTCGGCACGAGTCTCCGGTACCCGCACTGAGCGGCGCCAGCGGAATCAACGGCGGTCCTGCCGTCACAGCGCCCCAGCCTGTGGTGGGGCCACTGGGTACACACACCCCACCTTCGGTATCGGCCGACGACTCGGGCTGGTGGGCCAGGCCGGCGGCGGCAGGCGGCAGGACGCCGGAATCTATCCAGACGGGACACGCCATCGCCAGCGCAACGGAACTGGTCCCTGACTTCGAAGGCGACCCGGCCCGCGAGGGCAGTGAGACCGATGGGCTGCCCGTCCGCGTTCGGCAGGCAAACCTTGCGCCGCAGCTCCGAGACGGTAACCGCACGGCCGGTGAACCCTTGGATGCCACCACCGCCTCAGCCGACGCTGCGCGGAGCACGATGTCCGCGATGCAGCGTGGCTGGGAACGCGGCAGGTCGGACGCTGGTCAGTTGTCTGACGAGCCCGTCAGCCGTGATGTGCATACCCCGCGGCACCGCGCCAACCATGAGGAGGCCTGAAATGCGCCGATCAGGTCAGCTGGACTGGCTGCTAGATGATCTGGTAGCACGTGTCGCCGACGTCACGAAGGCGGTGATCCTGTCTCGTGACGGCCTCGCGGTCGGGTCGTCCGACACCATGACCCGCGAGGACTCTGAGTATCTGTGCGCGGCAGCCGCCGGTTTCCAGAGCCTGGCCAGAGGCGTCAGCCAGCACTTCGGCGGCGGCGCAGTGCGGCAGACCGTCATCGAAATGGAGTCGGCGTTCCTGTTCGTTGTGGCCGCGGGCGAGGGCAGCTGCCTGGCGGTGCTCGCCAACCAGGGCGCGGATGTAGGCCTGGTCGCGTACGAAATGGCCCTCTTGGTCACGCGCGTCGGACAGCACCTCGCGGTTGGCGCGCGGGCAACTGCCGAGGTGTGGTGACGGCAGTGCAGCCATTCGACTCCGAGTGGCTCGACCAGGATGCCGGCCCGGTCGTCCGCCCGTACGCCCTGACCGGTGGCCTGACCCGGCCGTCCGGACAGCGGTTCGACCTGCTCGACATGGTCGGCGTGGTCAGGCGCATCGGCCACGACATGCCACAGTTGCCGCCAGAGCAGGCCGAGGTATTGCAGCGTTGCCAGATACCTGCTCCGCTGGTCGATCTCGCGGCCGATCTGGACCTGCCCGTAGGCGTCATCCGGATCCTCGTTTCCGACCTACGCGAGCGTGGTTTCGTCACGATTCACCGCGCGGAGCCCGCCGGTGTTGGCGATCTCAAGATCCTCCAGGAGGTGGTCGATGGCCTACGACGTCTCTGACCATGAGGCTGCCGCAGATTCCATGACGGCCGTCAAGATCCTGGTCGCTGGCGGGTTCGGTGCGGGCAAGACCACGCTGGTTGGCTCCGTCAGCGAGATCCGGCCGCTTCGGACCGAGGAAACGCTGAGCGATCGCAGCGAGCAGGTCGACTCGCTCTACGGCGTGGAGCAGAAGTCCACGACGACAGTTGCGATGGACTTTGGTCGCATCACGATCCGAAGCGACCTCGTCGTGTACCTGTTCGGCACGCCCGGGCAGCAGCGATTCTGGTTCATGTGGGATGACCTGGCCTACGGAGCCCTTGGTGCGATCGTCATGGCCGACGAGCGACGGCTGGCCGACTGCTTTCCATCTATCGACTACTTCGAGGCCAAGGGGATTCCCTTCGTTGTGGCCGTCAACTGCTTCGATGGCGTGCTACGGCATCCGCTGGAGTCGATTACTCAGGCGCTGAACCTCAGCTCTAGCGTGCCAGTCATCGCCTGTGATGCGCGCCGTCGCGAGTCGAGCCGCGACGTCCTCGTCGCCCTTGCTCAGCACGCGATCGCACGCCGCCTCGACCGCCAGGCGGCGTGAATCGGGCCGGTTGGGCCGGGCCGTGAGTCAGCCGAAGTAGTGTCCTTTCTCCAGGTCCTCGATGAGTCCTGGCTGGACCGGCCGCCACCCGAGCAGTTCGCGAGTGGCCGCGGCGGATGCCGGCTGGTCGATCGCGAGGATCTGGCCCAGGAAGCCGTAGTCCTCCGCCGGCACGGAAGCCGTCGGCAGGTTGAGGTGACGGCCTATCACGGCGGCAATGTCCCGGATCGGCACGCCCTCGTCGCCGACAGCGTGCAACCTGGATCCCGCCGGGGCCTGCTCCACCGCCAGCCGGAACAGGTGTGCGGCGTCCAGTACGTGCACTGCGGGCCAGCGGCTGGACCCGTCGCCGACGTATCCGGAGACGCCTGCTTCGCGAGCGAACGCGATCATGCGGGCGATGAAGCCGTGACGATCGCCGTCGCCGTGCACGGTTCTCGGCAGGCCAACGACGGACGAGCGCACACCTCGGGACGCCATGTCCAGCGCCGCCCGGGCATTCAAGGCCCGGCCCGCCACGGGTGAACCGGGACTCGGGTCGTCGCGCTCGGTCGCCACGCGTCCAGGCAGTGCTGGCGTCCCGAAGGCGACAACGAGAGGCTTGGCCGAGCCCTCGAGGGCGGCACCCATCGTCTCGATGGCGCGGCGGTCAGCGGTTACCGACGCTGCGAAGTCGGTGAAGTCGTGAATAAACGCGAGGTGAATGACCCCATCGGAGCCGGTGGCACCAGCGCGCAGCGTGTCCAGGTCATCCAGGTCACCACGGAGCACATCGGCTCCGGCGGCGGCGATCGCAGCAGCCGCGGAGTCTGACCTGGCGAGGCCGACGACCTGGTGACCAGCGCCGATCAGTTCGGGAAGGACGGCCGAGCCGATCCAGCCCGACGCGCCCGTGACGAATACCCGCATGTGGAACCTCCCGATTACTTGATGTCAGTGACTGCCATCAGTCTAGCGCCTGATGTCAGCGACTGTCATCACGTATGATCACGCCATGGGTCGATGGGAGCCGGACGCGCGCGGCCGGCTGGCGAAGGCAGCCATGGAGCTCTACGGCCAGCAGGGGTTCGAACAGACGACTGTGGCGGAGATAGCGGCCCGAGCCGGACTGACAGAACGGACGTTCTTCCGGCATTTCGCCGACAAGCGCGAGGTCTTGTTCTACGGGACCGAGATGCTGCGGGGCCTGCTGACGCGCGCCGTCGCCGACGCGCCGGCGTCAGCGACAGCGCTGGACATCGTGAGCGCGGCGTTTGAAACCGCGTGTGCGACGTTGCAGGAAAACCCCGAACGGGTCAGGCTGCGCGACGCCATCGTGTCAGCGAACGCCGAGCTACGGGAACGCGAGCTGATCAAGCTCGCGGCGCTCGCGAGCGCGGTTGCTGGCGCGCTACGCGAGCGCGGCGTCCCCGAACCGGCCGCGAGCCTGGCCGGCGAGACGGGCGCCACTGTCTTCAAGGTTGCCTTCGCTCGCTGGGTCAGCGAGCTAGGTCAGCCGGACCTGCCGCGGATCTTCCGGGAGTCGATGGATGACCTGAGGGGCGTGCTGACGGTCGACGCCCGCACGCCGCGGCGCCTCAGCACCGGGGCGGCACGAGGAGGCTCACCCTAGGCTGAGCAGATGGGCGCGCAACACGCCGAGGGCGTTCTTGTCACGGGCGTCTACGGCGTGGGCAAGAGTTCAGTCGCCGCAGAGGTTGCCACGCTGCTCGAGGCGCGCGACATCCGTTACGCGCTCCTGGATCTGGATTATTTCGGCTGGGCCAGTCCACGCGACGGGAGTCGGTCTGGTGAGTTGCAGCTCATGCTGCAGAACCTCGCGGCTGTCACCGCTAATTACCTGCAGGCCGGGATAGAGCGCTTTGTGCTGGCGTATTTCGTGCGTGATTCCGGTGAGTTGCAAGCACTGCGAAACGCGGTCCCGTTTCCGCTGCGGATCGCGCGGCTGGACGTGCCGCTGCACCAGATCAGACAGCGCCTGGCCGGCGATGTAACCAGCGGCAGGAAGGACGATCTGCGGGAAGCCGAGGCGTCGATCGCCGTCGGCCACGGCATGGGCCTCGAGGACATCGCACTCGAAAACGAACGGCCTGTGCACTTGGTGGCGCGCGACCTGATGAGCTTTCTCGGTTGGCTCTAGGCCCGGTACCAGTCGCAACTCGGGTAGCTGGTCAGGAGTTGGCCAGGGTGTCCAGCGGGACCGCCGGGTCGGCAAGCTTTCCGGCGTCGACGGGCTGACCGCCGCGAACAAGCTCGCGGATCGCATCAGTGACGTCCCAGACGTTGACGTTCATGCCGGCCAGGACGCGGTCGTCCTGGTCCAGCCAGAACGCGACGAACTCGCGCCGCTCCTTATCGCCACGGAACACCACGCGCGAGTAACCGCCCGGCTCGACGAACCCGGTGTATTCCATGCCCAGGTCGTACTGGTCGGTGAAGAAGTACGGCATCCGGTCGTAGGAAACGTCCTCGCCGAGCATGGCCCTCGCGGCCGTCTGCGGCTGGTTGAGCGCGTTGGCCCAGTGCTCGACCCGGATGCGCCTGCCCAGCAGCGGGTGGTAGGCGTTAGCGACATCCCCGGCTGCGTAGATGTCCGGGTCCGACGAGCGGAGCTGCGCGTCGACCCGCACGCCGTTGTCGATCTCGAGACCCGCCGCGGTGGCAAGCTCCGTATTGGGCGTGATCCCGACTGCGGCGATGACGGTATCGGCCTCGAACGTTCGACCGTCAGCCAGCCGCACGCCGGTGACTTTCCCGTCGTGGCCGGTGATCTCCGCCACCTGAACGCCGAATTGCAGGTCCACGCCGTGCTCGGTGTGCAGGTCCGCGAAGACCTGCGCGACTTCGGGACCGAGCACGCGCACGAGCGGTAGTTCTGCCATCTCGAGCACGGTCACGTCGGCCCCGGCGGCGCGGGCGGCGGCCGTCGTCTCCAGTCCGATCCAGCCGGCTCCGATGACCACGACCCTCGAGGCTTCTTCGAAAGCCTTCTTGATCTGGTCACTGTCGCCGACTCGCCGCAGCGACAGAACGCCGTCGAGATCAGCCCCAGGCACCTGCAGGCGTCGCGGCGAGGAGCCGGTCGCGATGAGCAGCTTCGCGTATCCGATTGTGCTGCCATCGGCGAGGCTCACCTGGTGCGCGGCCGGATCGATGCTGGTGGCTTCGACGCCGAGACGCAGGTCGATGCCTGAGTCGGCGTACCACTGCAGCGGATGCACATAGATGACGTCGCGCTCGCTGCTGCCGAGCAGGTAGCCCTTGGACAGCGGCGGTCGCTCGTACGGCCGCTCGTTCTCGTTGCCGATCAGCGTGATAGGCCCGTCAAAGCCCGCGTCCCGCAGTGCCTCGGCGGCCTTAGCGCCGGCCAGGCTTGCACCGATGATCACGTATGGCATATCTGCGGTCATGGTCAGCTCCCGTGTCCGGATGGCGCCAGCTGCGGCGCCGCTTTCGAAGACTGGGCCCGTAACGCGGAGATCACTGTACGCCGGCCAGGGCCAGGAACTCTGCCCGCGACCGTGCGTCCGACCGCAGCGTCCCCGACAGAGCCGAAGTAATAGTGGTAGAGCCGATAGCTCGCACGCCTCGAAGAGTCATGCACGAGTGCTCGGCCTCGAGAACAACGCCTGCGCCGCGCGGTTGCAGCCGGCCGACCAGAAGGTCGGCGACCTGCTTGGTCAGCCGCTCTTGGGTCTGCGGCCGGGCGGCGCAGTAGTCGACGAGGCGGGCCAGCTTAGACAGGCCGAGGATGCGGTCACCTGGCAAGTAACCAACATGCGCAACACCCGAGAAAGGCAGCAGGTGATGAGCGCACACGGTCCGGAACGGGATGTCCCGAGCCAGCACCAGCTCGTCGTAACCCTCATCATTCGGGAACGTGGTGAGCCGCAGCGGCTGTGACTCGAACAGCTCAGCGTAGGCGCGCGCCATCCGACCCGGCGTATCACGCAGTTCTTCGCTGTCAAGAGGGATCCCGAGCGCTGTGAGGAGGTCCGCGGCAGCGTGCTCGGCCGCGTCGAGATCGACGTGAGGCTTGCCGTTGCTGGCCCGACCGTCGGAACGGTCCGGCACGGTGAACTCGGCGAGGTCGGCCGACCGCAGCCTCTGCTCAGCGGTCATGACAAGACCGCCGCTGAGTCACCTGGCTGGCGCGCCGGCTCGATCACGACACAGCAGCGTCCTTGCTTCGGATCCAGTTGGGGGCGCATGCCGGGCTCGCCCAGGCCCGAAACCAGGCCCTGCATCAGTGCCAGGTTCATGCCACACACGAGCGTCTGGTGCGACGCGACGAGCTGATGGAACGGGCAATTGTGTAGCTCCACTGATCCGTCCTCGACGGTGCGCGGCTCGAACCCGTACTGGCGCAGCACAGTTTCTACTGCTGGCCCCGTTCCCGACTCCGCGCGATCGTCCGAACGCGCGCGGACGCCGAGATCGGCGCCGAACTCGTGAGCCGTATCAAGCAGCATCGCGCGGCTGCTGCCGCCGGTGTCGGAATCCACGGCCGCAGCGAGCAGCCGGGCAGCGAGCTCGTATTCACGCGGCGGCACGCTGACCGCGAACTCACGTCCGGACTGGCTGTACACCTTCGCCGGACGTCCGGCCCCAGGACCGATCCGACCGGCCGGGCGTCGATACGAGGCAAGGAGGAGGCCGAGTTCGACGAGCTTGTCGAGGTGATATGCGGCGAGTCGGCCGGCCGATTCCAGCCGCCGAGGCCGCCTCATCACGATCAATCGGCCTGCCGCTCTTGGCCACCGCCTGATACAGCCGGGCCCGCACCGGGTCGGCGAGGCCAGTCACCGCCTGCATATCAGCGTCGTCCTGATCCATGTCGCCACTCTATCACTAGCGCCTATTAATTAAATAGGCACTGACCTGGCCATAGTCATCCTCAGTAGCACGACACTGGCCGACCGGGCAGCGGGCGCCGCATCGGTGGTCACCCCGCGGACGGCCCGCGAGAACCTGTTTCTCGCGCATGGAAAGATGGCGCTATGCAGAAGCTCTCGCTTGACGCGACGGCCCGCGAGCTGCTGGAGCGTGCACGCGTGGCTAGCGGCGGCCGGGCTGCCGAGACGGTCGTTGGCGGCCACGAAAAGATTCTTCGCCAGACCGCGATCGCCATGCTGGCGGGTTCGGTCCTCGGCGACCACGAGAACCCTGGCGAGGCGACTGTGCACGTCCTCACCGGCCGCGTCCGGCTGTCGGCTGGTGCCGACGCCTGGGACGGCCGATCGGGCGACCTCCTACTGGTGCCGGACTCCACTCACCGCCTGGCTGCCCAGGAGGACTCGGTGGTGCTGCTGACGGTCGCCAAGCAGCAGTGATGCCGCGGCGCTAGGCTCGCCGGGTGCGCGATCTGCAGGCGCTGCTGGACCTACTTGAACAAGTAAGTGGCCCACCCGAGCCCATTCCTTCCGCTGACGGCTGGGAGCTTGTCCTAGCGGAGAACATCGGCTATCTGGTCGACGACAGGCAGCGGCGGCGCGCCCTTGATCGGCTTCGCGACGCGGTCGGGCTGGCGCCCGAACAGATCCTGGCCGCTCCCGAGGAGACGCTGAGAGACCTCGTGGTTGGCGTCGAGGCCGACCGACCGAGTAACGCGCCTGCGGCGTTGCGCCGAGCTTGCGATCGCCGGTGCGCCGTGGCGCGCCTTCCCCGGAATCGGCGCACCTGGCGTCGAACGCATCGAGCTATTCAGCGGCACGCGAGCCGTGCTCGCGCTGGATGCCAACGCCTTGCGGGTCTTGACCAGGCTGGGATACGGCGACGCACGGCGCTCTTACTCGGCGAGCTATCGCCAAGCTCAGTCTGGCGCGAGTGCTGAACTGCCCACGAGCGTCCGCGCGATGCAACGGGCCACCCAGCTCCTGCGCCGCCACGGCCAGACCACCTGCCGCCGGACCAGCCCGGCGTGCGCCACGTGCGCGATCGCGTCGCACTGTCCGAGCGCCGGGCACGCGACGACGCTGTACTGATCGTCAGACCAGCGACTGGAGCGTTGCCCGCGCGCCACGCTGATGGAGGGAAGTCAGCGCCGAGCGGTAAGCGGCGGCAAAACGGGCGTCGTCGACGAGATCCCCGAACAACGAGCGGTTCCCGATGAACGCATCCGGGTCACTCCGCTGCTTGATGGCGAGTTGCGTAAGGCTTGATCCCAGCCGGTCGACGACGTCGATCGGATCGCCGTGCTCATCAACACCCTCCGCGTAGCGAGACCAGCTCGCCACGACGGCGGCGGCGCGACTGATCTCGCCTCCCGTCGCGAGCTGGTGACGGACGACCGGCAGCAGCCACTTCGGGATCCGATCCGAGCTCTGCGCGCACAGGCGAGCGATGGTGTCGCGAATCTCCGGGTTGGAGAAACGCTCGATGAGCATGCGCTTGTACGCGACGAGGTCGACGCCAGGCACCGGCGCCAGCGTCGGCGTCGCCTCCTGGTCCATGTAGCCGTGCAGGAAGGCCCGGAACAATGGATCCCGTGCCGCCTCATGGACCAGCCGGTAGCCGCGTCAGGTAAGCGAAGTAACACATCGCCTGGTGGCTGCCGTTCAGCAACCGGAGCTTCATCAGCTCATAAGGCTCGACGCGGTCAACGAGCTGCGCGCCCGCTGTCTCATACGGCGGTCTTCCGGCACCGAAGTTATCCTCGATTACCCACTGCGTATACGGCTCGCAGACGACCGGCCAGCGGTCGTCAAGCCCGAACCGCTCCCGGATCTCCGCGCGGTCGGCCTCGGTCGTCGCCGGCGTGATCCGGTCGACCATGGAGTTGGGGAACGTCACCTCCTGCTCGATCCAGTCGCCGAGCGACCTGTCCCGCAGCCGCGCGAAGGCAGTGAATACTCGCCTGCTCAGGTCGCCATTGCCCGCAAGGTTGTCGCAGGACATGACCGCGAACGCCCGCAGGCCATCGCTCCGACGGCGTCGCAGGGCCTCGGTAACCAGGCCGAAGGTGGTTCGCGGCGGCGACGCACCGTCGAGATCGTGACGCACGTCCGGGTTGCGCGCGTCGAACTCGCCGGTCGCGTCGTCAATGTTGTAGCCGCCTTCGGTGACGGTGAGAGACACGATCCGGGTCGACGTCGCCGCCATCTTCCTGATGACCGCGTCTGGGTCATCGGGCGCGTACAGATAGTCGACGATCGACCCGATCACCCGCGGCTCGTAGGTACCGTCGCCGTGCTTGATGACCAGCGTATAAAGACCGTCCTGCGCGGTTAGCACGTCCTTCATCAGGCGGTCCCCCGGCATCACGCCCACGCCGCAAATGCCCCAGTCCAGTGCTGTGCCAGCGTTCATGAGGCGGTCGTGATACATCGCCTGGTGCGCTCGGTGGAATCCGCCGACGCCGAGGTGGACGACGCCAGTGGTGACGAGGTCACGATCGTAGGTCGGCACTGGCAGCCTCCCTCGCCAGTAGGGCAGGGTTTGCGCGGTAAGCGGCCGTTGCGAGCCGGAATCGCGCATATCGTGCCTCCACGTGCCGGAAGGGCGCAGCAATCGCTTGCTCATCTTCGCCTACCAGCAGCGAGATCGCCTCGACTCGCTCAGGTACGGTGGACATGACGGCTGGCACGCCGCCCGCGGGGTGTAACCGGGAGGGGCTGAGATGCCGCAGGAGCGGGACTATGAGGCGAATGACCTCGTCGACTACGAGGTCCTAGACGCCGCTGACACTCTCGCGGGCGCACCGGGAGACGATCCGCTGGACCGAGGCGTCGTCCCGCCGGAGCGCTGGTCAAGGGCGATCAGGTACGACACGACGGTTTCGGATCAGGACGCGGCTCGGTCGCTGGATGGACTGCTGGCGGTGGAGGAGCCAGACATTAGCTTTGATCCCGACGATTCCGCCCGATATGACGATGGGTGGGACGAGAACGCGACCGAGGACGACGTCGTCAGGCTCGGGCGCGAGGACGGCCCCGATCCTCGGTCCGGCCGGCTGACGGAAGACGAGGACGGGACCGTCCTGATCGCGAATGCTGACTACGTGGCCCATGACGCCGGACCTGACGGCGGCGGCGCTACGGCCGAGGAAGCTGCAATTCACGTTCTGAATGACGAGGGCTAGCTGCTTCCTTGCGGCCCGGAAGCCGGGATGCGCGCGCGCCGAGCCCGATCGTCCGCACCAGGATCATCACGACGGCCATGAAGATCAGTCCGTCGGTGATCGCCGCTTCGGTAACCCGATTCGCGACAGCCCAGCTGACAATCTGCGCGGTAAACCAGTGAGCGGCGCCGTACGAGAACACCGCCCGCGCCCCGACGATGACGGTCCAGAAGACCGCATAGGGGATGCCGGCGCTGCTGACCGGTCGACCAGTTGCCGGGCTGCGATAGACCTTCATCAGCGCGGCGGCGGCTAGGCCGGCGAGCACGCCTGCGATGCCTCCGGCGATCTCAACTGCCAAGCCAGCCCCGTGGGTAACTGGCTGGCTGATGAAGAACGGAATGATCACGGCCGCCGCGACCACGGGCCGCAGCAGCCGCAGCAGGCCGATCTTGCGGGCCGGACCGAGGTCGGTCGCGAGCACCGTGGCCAAGACCACAGCGTTGACGATCATTGCTTGGGTTAGCGGTGACATCCTGTGCTCCTGCTTCGTCGTGTTGTCCGCTGACGGATCCACGATCTCTGGTTCTGTGCAGTCGCGGATCGGAGCGCGGGCTGGTCTGCGGCATGAGCCACCTAAGGCTGTCTGGTACCACCTGGTACCAGACAGGACGCCGGTTCAGCCCAGGCATCGGTCCCTGGGCTGACGCACCAGCGGAGTGCTCGCAGCTAGCGTCACGACCATGCGCGAATCTGGCGATCACGGCGGCCGGGATGATCCGTGGGGTGTCTGGCCAGGCGATACTGGAGCCGTGCTGCGCACCATCAACGTGCTGGCCCGCGCCGCGGGTTTTGCGTGGCTCGGCGTCCTGGCATTCGTCCTCGCCCCACCGAAGGACCCGGCCGCCATGGCGCTGCAGATCGCGGGCTACAGCCTCGTCGGCGCCGCGCTGCTGGCGTGGACGCTGCTAGGCCCGCCTCCGGTCGCCGGGCGGTATCGCGCTCGGCTGCTGCCAGTCGTCCTCGTCGTGATGGGCGTCGGGGCCGGATTCGCTGCCGGTGCGGGCGGCGGCGGGAGCGCAGTAGTCGTCTTCGGGTTCGTCGCGGCCATGGGTGCCGGCAGCGAAACCAGTCTCGCGGCAAGCCTCGCAATCACCGGAGCTGGCGTTCTGGCGATCGAGGTCAGCGGCCTCGCGTTCGGCGCCAGCTACGGCGTGCTGCTCGGGCTGCCGGCGATCGTCGTATCCGGCCTGCTGATCGGGCGCAACCGCAGTGCCTACCGAGTCCAGGCAGAGCAGTCGGCGGCGCTCCTTGCTCAGCGCGATGAGCTCGAAGCGGAGCATCGACGGGCTGACCTTCTCGATGAACGCGCGCGCATCGCCCGCGAGATCCACGACGTGCTCGCTCACTCGCTCGGAGCGCTCGGGATCCAGATTCAAGCGGCTCGCGCGGTGCTGACCGACCACGGCGACATCCACCGTGCCGACGAGATCCTCGGCGCGGCCCAGCGGATGGCTGCGGACGGCCTCGAGGAAACGCGCCGGGCCGTCTATGCCCTGCGGGTTGACACCATGCCGCTGGAAATGGAACTCGCGCAGGTGACCGAGACGCACGCCCAGCGTTTCGGCGTTCCCGCCACATTCGTGACGGGCGGCGTTCCCCTGCCATTGCCGCCGGAAGCCACCGTGACACTGCTTCGCATCGCCCAGGAGTCCCTGGTCAACGCCGCCAAGCACGCCGCCGGGCAGTCCGTCGCTGTGTGCCTCGACTACGCCGACCCCGACGTCCGGCTGACGATCAGCAACGACCTGCCGCCCGGATCGGCCGCTGGCGCCGACCGCCCCGGCGTGCAGACGGTCAACGGCGGCTACGGCCTGACCGGGATGGAAGAACGGCTGCGGCTGCTGGATGGCACGCTCCAGGCGGGACGCCGCGATGATCAATGGATCGTGACCGCCGAACTACCCCGTTCCCGTCCGATTGTCGTGTCATGATGCCCGCGTCCGAGCCGTCGTTGCGCATCGTTATCGCCGATGACCAGGCCAGCGTCCGGGAAGGTCTCGTGCTCTTGCTCGGCGGACTACCCGACATCGACGTGGTCGGTGCCGCGGCGGATGGCCTGCAGGCGCTCGAGCTGGTGGCCGAGCATCAGCCGGATGCGATCCTGCTCGACCTGCACATGCCGGTGCTCGATGGCATCGGCGCCACCCGGAGACTCGTCGCCGAGCATCCGGACGTCGCGATCGTCGTGCTCACCACCTTCGCGGACGACACGTCGGTACTCGAAGCCCTGCACGCCGGCGCCCGGAGCTACCTCACCAAGGACGCCGACCGCATCCGCATCGCCCAGGCATTGCACGCGGCGGTCGGCGGGCTGACGGTCGTTGACCCCAGCGTGCACGCGACGCTGCTAGCGGCGGCGACCGCTGCCAGCAGGCGCGAGCCCGCCCCCGCCGCGAGCGCCGCCACCGCGCCGCCGCCCGCCGGGCTAACTGAGCGTGAGCTGGAGATCCTCAGCCTCATCGCCCGCGGCCTGACCAACCCTGAGATCGCCGCGCAGTTGTTCCTCAGCAATCACACGGTCAAGACGCACATCGGCCGGATCTTTGCCAAGACCGGGTCACGGGACCGGGCGGCCGCGATCGGCTACGCCCACCGGCACAACATCAGCTGACCTGCAACCTCTGGTTCCCGCAGGGCCGCTGGTTTGGTCCGCCCGGCGGGAAAGATTCAC
This sequence comes from uncultured Actinomycetota bacterium, assembly GCA_963730085.1. Taxonomy (GTDB): domain Bacteria; phylum Actinomycetota; class Actinomycetes; order Streptosporangiales; family Streptosporangiaceae; genus JAJYUU01. The sequence continues at coordinate 159,982 of CAVSQI010000007.1, forward strand.
TGTATGACGAATGAAGAGCGTATTGCCAAGCTGGAAGCCCAGCTCGACGACTTGCGCAGCAAGGTGACTGACCTGCGTAAACAGCTGACGAAGGCGCAGATCGCCCAGTGGCAGGGGCGCATCGAAGATCTGGAAGTCCAGATGCACCTCGGCGCGATGGAGAGCTCCGACAGGCTAAACGCGCTGATGGCCTACGAGCCAAGTGGTCCGACGCGCGCAAGCAGCTCGAGGACGGGCCTCGACGGCGACCGGCGTGGTAGACACCGTCCGCACGGGCCTCGAGAACGCGTTCGGTGAGCTGCGCAAAGCGCTACTCGAGACCAAGAGCAAACTGAGCTAACTACCGTCGATTGCCGCGGCGGCGACGCCTGACAACCGCGAGAAGCTCGGCCATGCCGTCTTCTATGCCGTGCGCAAGCACATCGAGATCAGGGGTGCTGTCGTAGTCACCAGTGATCCCGAACGTCACTTTGCCGTTGTAGGTGAAGATGCACACGCCAGTCCGCAGCGTCGTCGCAATGGGCACGTACGGGATGATTTCCTCAAGGCGACGGCCAAGCGCATAGAGCGGCAACTGCGGCCCTGGCACACTCGTCGTGATCGTGACGATCTCCCGCTGCGGAATGCTGAACACTGCCCGGACAAACAGGGAGGCTAGGGCGAAAGGCGTGTACTGGCGCAGGCCAACGAATGCTTCGCCAGCCTCCGACTCGCTGCTCGCTTTCAGGTCTGTCATCCGCGACACGAGCGCGGCGAGACGCTCGGCGGGATCGCTGATCTCGACCGGAAGATCAGCTACGAGAGCCGACACCCGATTCTCGTAGACACCTTCCTCCTCCGGTTGCCGGACCGAGACAGGAACCAGTGACCGAACCATGGCCGACGTTGGCTGTTCGGCCCTGGCCAGCAGCAGGTCGCGGAAACCGCTTGTGATCACCGCCAAGAAGACGTCATTTACTGTGCCGCCGAGCTCATTCTTGATCGTCTTGACGTCATCGAGCGACGCCTTGGCCCAGGTGTACCGGCGTTGCCGGCCAATGGAGCCACTCAGGGATGACCGCGGCGCGGGCGGCAGCGCTCGCACGTATCGGGCCATGCCCCGCACTGTGCTGGCGGCTTCCCGGATGGCGCGACCTGGATCGTACAGCGCCCGCCAGATCGCGCCTGCCCCGTGCACGGGAAGCAGGATTGCATTGGCCATCGCGAGGGCCGCAAGCATCAAATTGGACGGTTCGAGAACCGGATGATCATCCCAGGTTGCGGGCGGCGGAGCGGGTTCTGGTGAGATGTCGAGGACCGCACGGTACATTTCGGCGCCGCCGACGCCGTCGACCATGCTGTGGTGAATCTTGGTGATCAGCGCCCAGCGGCCATGCTCGAGCCCTTCGACGAGCCAGTATTCCCACAGCGGATAGTTGCGGTCCAGCCGCTGCGTCATCACGCGAGCCATGAGTTGTTGAAGCTGCCCGCACCCACCCGGTGCGGGGAGTGCCGTCTGCCGGACGTGGTACCGGAGGTCGAAGCGCGGATCGTCGACCCAGACCGGCGGCCCGAGGCCGAGTGGCACCTTGCGCAGCTTCCGTCGATAGAGCGGCACGAGCGGCAGACGGCGAGCGAGCGCAGCGACGAACTCTTCGTACGTGGGAGACGGACCCTCGAATATCGCGATCGAGCCGATCGCGAACGAAGTGCGGCGGTCGGAGTCCTCAGCATCGACAAACGCCGCGTCGAGCGGTTTCAGCTGTTCCACAGTTCCGCCTCTACCGGCCGAAGCGGCGCCGGCTACATGTCGTTGACTGCTTCCTGCAGGGTGCGGTCGACGTGCTTCGGATCCACGTCGAGTTCCTTGCTGGTCTGCTTCTCGGCCCTCGAAACGGCCTTCATGATCGCCTCTTCGACCTTGTTCTCGCCGACGACGATCAGGCCCGCCTCCCCCGGATCGATGAAGTCGCCCAGTTCCTTCGCGTCTGATCGCGACATGCCTTTCGCCAGGTGACCGCTGACGCCGCCGATCACGCCGCCGACAGCCGCCGTGCCCAGGACGCTCGGCGGGAAGATCACGCCGATGGCCGCACCGGCCGCGATGCCCCACCAGGCGCCGTGCCGCGTAGCCGTCTCGTCCTTGCTTTCGTGGATCTTGCCGCTGGCATCCTTGGTGATGATGGCCGCATCGTAGGAACCCACCAAGCCGGCGCCGTGCGCTTCCTTGACCTTCTGGTAGTCGTACCTAGCCATCTCCTTATCGGGATATGTCGCGACGAGCACGAACGTGCTGTCGGAACTGGGCATTTCCGCCTCCCCCGTGTCGCGCGGATGGTCGCAGCGGCCCTGACAGCGGGCCGCCGCATCCTGACCAACGCTGTCAGGTGGCGGCGGCCACGTCGTCACCCGTCGTGGGCGAAGACCGGCTGAACCGATGTGGCAGCGCCGGGTTGCCGGTATATGCGCAGGTCGGGTACCCTGTTTAGCGTTGATCAAGGCACCTCGTTCGGTGAGGCGTCGACATGAACACAGGCCACTGATCCGACGACGTCGAGAGACGCCCAGGGTCAGGACAGGTCTCCCCGGCCTAAGGGGTGACCCGAAGTGGCTGCACCGTGGACGGTGCTACGTCGTGTCGTGCCAAAGCTCTGACGAGTAGGGGTGCACCGGTTGTCTGCCGGAGTTCTCCCTTATGTGCGGCGGTAGCTGCGACACCCGCGTGTGTCCTGACCGGAGGGAGGCGAGAGATGGAGAGCAGTAGTCCGGGTCATAGACCCCTGCATCCGAGCTTTCTCGTTTTCTTCCGGCACGCGGTAACCGCCCGCACTGCGCGGCGTCGCATCGCAATGTAGTCAGCTGCCTCAGCGCAGCGTGGACGGATGCTGCGTGCCTCCCGATTCGGCCCCGACCGGGGAGAGGGAGGGTCACCGTGACGTCAGCAGTGGAGTACCGGGGCGCCGTACTTGACTCCGAGCACGTTGGCGACATTCGCGGCGCGCTAGGCACCATCCGGCTGGATGACACTGCGCCGCGCCGTGGCCTCAGCCGCAAGGCCAAGACGCTGCTGGCGATCGTCGGCCCCGGCCTCATCGTGATGGTCGGCGACAACGATGCGGGCGCGTTCGCCACGTACGGCCAGGCGGGCCAGAACTACGGCACGCGGCTGCTGTGGACTCTCCTGCTGCTGATCCCGGTGCTGTACGTGAACCAGGAGATGGTGCTTCGTCTCGGCGCGGTGACCGGAGTCGGACACGCCCGGCTGATCCTGGAGCGGTTCGGCAAGTTCTGGGGCGCGTTCAGCGTCATCGACCTGTTCATCTTGAACGCGCTCACGATCATCACCGAGTTCATCGGCATCACGCTCGCCGCCGATTACCTGGGCGTGCCCAGGGTAGGCGCGGTGGCGCTGGCGGCCGCGGTGATTACCGGGGCGGCGTTCACCGGCAGCTTCCGCCGGTTCGAGCGCATCGCCGTGGCGTTCTGCGCGGGATCGCTGTTGCTGATCCCGATCTTCTTCCTGGCCCATCCCGCCGCGTCGCAGCTGGCGCGGGGTTTCGTGGTCCCGGGTCTCCCGGGCGGGTCGGGTCAGGCGTCCACCGCCATGCTATTGGTCATCGGCATCGTCGGCACGACTGTCGCGCCGTGGCAGCTGTTCTTCCAGCAGTCGTACGTGATCGACAAGCGCATCACGCCGAGGTTCATGAAGTACGAGAAGGTCGACCTGTGGATCGGCATCGTCATCGTGGTCATCGGCGCCGCCGTCATCATGGGAGCTACCACGGTCGCGTTCGCCGCGACGCACGGCTTCGGCCATTTCAGCAACGCCGCGGGCCTCGCAACAGGCCTGCAGGCCTATGCCGGGCGCACCGCCGGGGTGCTCTTCGCCATCGCGCTGCTCGACGCGTCCGTCATCGGCGCGTTCGCCGTATCCCTCTCGACCGCGTACGCGATCAGCGACGTACTCGGCATGAACCACTCGCTGCATCGCGGCGTGCGGCATGCCAAGGGCTTCTACGCCATCTACGGGGCCATCATCGCCGCGGCCGCGACGATCGTGCTGATCCCGGGATCGCCACTTGGCTTGCTGACCGAGGGCGTCCAGGTCCTGGCTGGCGTCCTGCTGCCCTCGGCGTCGGTGTTCCTCCTGCTGCTCTGTAACGACAAGGATGTCCTTGGCCCTTGGGTCAACGGCCGCAAGACCAACATGTTCACCGCGGCAGTGGTCGCGGTTCTCGTGTGCCTGTCGGTCATCCTGACCGCTTCGGTGCTGTTCCCGAACATCAGCGCGGGACAGATCGTCGACATCCTGGCCGGGTGCGGCGTCGCGGCGGTGCTAGCGGCTAGCTACGCCCTGGTCCGGCGTCAGCGCGCCGCCGCCGTGGCCACGGAAATTGACCGCACTGGTCGGGAGAACTGGCGGATGCCGGCGCTGAATCTGCTGCAGCGGCCCGTCATGTCGACTGGCCACAAGATTGGCATGTCAGCGCTGCGCCTGTACCTCGCGGTGGCGATGGTCCTGGTCATCGTCAGGATCGTCCAGCTCGCCATCGGCCACTAGCTCACCCGCCAGCGAGCTGGACGGCCTTTACGACCAGGAGCAGGACCGAGATCGCCAGGTAGCCCCAGAGCAGGGCCATACCGAGGCGCATGCCTGGTGACCAGGTAACGGGCTTGAGCAGGGCAAGCGGTGGCATCCGCCAGCTCTGCCGCTGCGCGGGTGACATGAGGACGTGCGGCCGACGCGCCGGCGGCCGCGGCCCCCTCGACTGCTTCAGCCACAACCAGCACCCTCCCGCGCCCGCGGCGGCCAGCAGCAGCACCGCGAGCCAGATGACGACCAACGCCGCGTTGACGCCCGGAAACAGCGTGGTGACGACCAGCGTGCCGGACAGGGTCAGCAGGACGCCGATGATGCCGCCTGCGAGTGCGTTCAGCCACCGGGGATTCACCCACGGGCCGAGCACCGCATCGTCGTTACACAGCAGCAGGAGGAAGGCCGATGCCGACGGCAGCAGCACGCCGGCCAGCGCCTGAACCGCGGTCGTCAGCAGTCCCAGCGGCGTGCCGGGGATGAGGACGATGGCGGCGGCGAGCGCGATCATGCCCGCGTAGAAGGCGTAGAAGGGCCTGGCGTCGCGGAACTTGCGGTGCAGTGAGTGCTTGAGGCCAAAGACGTCGCCGAACGCGTAGCTGGTTGACAGCGTGACGGCAGCGGCACCGATGATCGAGGCGTCAAGCAGCACGACCGCGAACAGCGCGCCCAGGACACGGCTCTTCGCGCCGAGCGCGTCCGCGACTCCTAATGCGCTGGTGAAGTGGCCTGCCAGGCCGGTACCCCGGACCGCGTAGACGGCGACGGCCAGGATCGCGGCTGCCCCGAGGACGACCACAATCGCGCCGAGCGACGTGTCGGCCCGCTCGTAGCCGATGAACCTCGGCGTGATGCGCTTGTCGATCACGTTGGACTGCTGGAAGAACAGCTGCCAGGGCGCGACGGTCGTGCCGACGATCGCGATGATCAGCAGGATCGCATTGGAGCTGACGCCGCCCTGGATCCCCGGTACCACGAGGTGGTACCCGATCGAGGCGTAGCTCGGATGAGAGAGCACGAGGAGCGGGATCAGCAACAGGCTGGCCGCGATGAACAGGAGCATGGCGCGCTCCCACCGGCGGAAGCTGCCGCTGATGGCGATGCCTACGAGCAAGGTGGCGGCCACGGGCACCGACACGTACTGGCTGACACCGAAATAGCGCAGCGCCAGCGAGACGCCGATGAACTCGGTGACGATGGTGAGGAAGTTCAGCACGAACAGGTCCCCGACGCTGAATGCGCCCCAGAACTTCCCGAACCGCTCGATGATCAGCCTGGCGTGCCCCACGCCGGTCACCGCGCCGAGCCTGACCACCATCTCCTGGTTCACGATCAGCACCGGGATCAGCAGCAGTAGCACCCACAGCAGGCTGTAGCCGTAGTTCTGCCCGGCCTGCGCGTAGGTTGCCACTCCCCCGGCGTCGTTGTCCCCGACCATGACGATCAGGCCGGGCCCGACGATCGCGAGGAACGTGACGAGCCGCCGTCGCCACCGGCTGCCGCTGGCGTCGGCACCGACGCTGATCCGGCCCAGCGCGCCTTCGATCTCGCCAGGATGCGCGTCATCGCGCACGGCGCTCGGCGCTACCAAGAACCTTTCGGGAACGGGGTCGCCGGCGGCGGCGGCCGTCGGCTTCGGCTCGGCCGCGTCGGTCACAACCCGTCCCCGTGATGGGCGTCCGGCGGCTCGGCTGCCTCGCGCCGCCGCCAGTCACGAGGGAGCGTGGCCTCGAGTACGTCGTCGACCGTGATGATGCCGATCATGGTCCGCCGGTCATCGACGACCGGCACCGTGATCAGGTTGTAGTCGCTCATCAGGACCGCGACGTCCGCCACGTCGGTCCCCGCGCCGACGCGCACGGGATCATCGTCGTAGATCTCGGTGACCGCGGCCTCGCGATCCGCCTGCACGAGTTCGACCAGCCGGACGACACCGGCCAGGCGACCGCCCTGATCGAGGACGTGCACGGTCGTCAGCGCCTCGGGCTGCATGGCCGACGCCTTGGCAACCGCGGCGAGCGCTTCTTGCGCGCGGGCCTGCAGCGGAACCGCGACGAAGTCGACGCCCATGAGCCCGCCGGCGCTCGCTGGATTGAATCCGAGCAAGGTCAGCACTTTCGTGCGCTGACCGACTGGCAGCAGGTCAAGGACCGGCTGGCGGCGCGACTGCGGCAGCTCAGCGACGGCATCGGCGGCGTCGTCCGCGCGCATCCGCGCGAGGACGGCGGCGATGTCGACATCGGTGCGCGCGCCGAGCAAGCGAGTCGCGAGGTCCTCGTGGAGTTCCTCGAAGACGTCAGCTTCCAGCTCGGGGTCGGCATGCACCTGGCCGAGGATCTCGGATTCCTCCGCCTTCGAGGCCTCTTCCAGCAGGTCGGCGATCTGGGCCGGCTTCAGCCGGCGGATCCGTCCGAAGGGGCCACGCAGCAGCGCGCTGCCCGCGTGGCCAATCAGCGGCTCGAACTCGGCCCAGTCACGGAAGTGCTGCCCGCCCGTCATCCCGACGCCAGCCCCGCGCCCGCCGAAGATCCGGCGAGGGCGGCGCCGTGTGTCGACGCCGACCAGCACCCAGTCGCCGTCGCGCTGCTCGAGCCGAAGGTCTACGGCCTTCACCAGACGCGCGCTCTCCACGTCGATGAGGCGATGGCCAAGCACATCAGCCCGGAGGAGGACTTCGCCGTGGCGCCGCTCGAACTTTCGCAGGTCGATCGCGTTCGTGGTCAGCCGCAGCAACGCGGGATCGGCCGCGCTGGCCTCGTCGAGCGGCACGTACACGTCGCGGCCCGCGACAGCGGCGACAAGGCCGGTGACCAGCGGCGGCTCAGCGCCGCGCCACCGCACGATCACGTCCGACAGCCGCCCGACTGGCTCGCCGCTGGCGTCCGTGAGCGGTCGCGTGAGCAGATCCCCCAGGTCCAGCGTGCGCGTACTGGCAGCGTTCATTGCATCATCGTGGCACTTGCCGTGCCCAAAAGGCACTGACCAGCAGCCATGGACCAAGCAGGGCGGCGGATGGCGCCGCGGGCGACCTCAGCGGCAGGCCGCGCACAGTCCGAGCACGTCGAGGCGATGGCTGTGGGCCTGGAAACCCTCGGCGTCGGCAAGCTGGCTGATCGCGTCCGTCGCCTGCTGCTCGAAGTTGGCCGGGAGCGTCACGTCGATGACCTTGCCGCAGTTCACGCACAGCAGGTGGTGGTGGTGCTCGGTCAAGTCTTCAGCGAGTTCGAACCTCGTGAACTCGTCGCTTGCGGTGACGCGACGGACGAGGCCGGCCGCGTGGAGGTCGGTCAGATGCCGGTAGGCGGAGCTGCGCGGCAAGCCGGGCAGGCGCTCGGCGATGTCACCGATGCTGACCGGGTGACCGGCGCTCACGAGCAGGTCGACGATCGCGCGCCGGCCACTCGTATAGCGCTGGTCGATCAGGCGGAGGCGGCGTTCGACGACGCCGTGCATGTCGTCGTTCATCTCCTCAGCTGACATGGCCCTCCTACCTTGGCGGCCCTGCCTGGCGGGCCGGTGCCGTTGGTTGTCCGCGGACTTGCGCGCGTCCGCGACCTAGTGCTCGTCGTAATGATCACCGTCGGCGGCGTGCCGATGTCCGTCGTGCGCGTAGTCGACGTGGTTGTCGTGCGGTATCGGTTCGTGTCCGCAGCTGGGGCCGTGCACGTGGGCGTGGCCGACATGGGCCAGATGCGGGAGCGGGTGCTCGTCGTAGTGATCATCATGTGGCGCGTGGGCGTGTCCTTCGTGCACGTAGTCGACATGTCCCTCGCGCTCGGCACTGGCGTGTCCGCAGCCGGGCCCGTGTACGTGATCGTGGTCGTGAACGTGATGCTCGGATGTCACCGGTCCTCCTTGCTGTGCTGAACGGCGTCCGCGACGATGTGGGCCACGTGCTGGTCGGCCAGCGAGTACACGGCCTCCCGACCCCGGCGCTCGACCCCCACCAGCCGGGCGCCGCGCAGCACCCGCAGGTGCTGCGATACCAGCGGCTGGCTCATCCCGAGGCGCGCGACCAGTTCGTGCACGAAGCGAGGCTGTTCGGCCAGCTCCGTCACGATGGCCAGGCGCGCAGGTGCGGCCAGCACCTTGAGCAATTCCCCGGCGGCCTCGAATCCTCGCGTCTGCGGCGACACCAAACAAGATAAACACATGCACATCTGTTTATGCAAATACTCGGCTCGGTGACGCCGCTTGCCGCCGACGTCGCCGCTCCGTCGATCCACTTGCATTGAGACTCAGTCTCAGACTATGTTTCTGACCATGGTCAGCGCACGCTTCACGGGCTGGGGCCGGGCGGTGGCCGTGGCGGCAGTCATGACCGGGCTCGCGGTGGCCGCGACTGGCTGCGGCAACGGCAATGCCAGCGATACGGCTGGCGGCACGGTGATCAACGCCATCGGGGCCGAGAACGAGTACGCCAACGTGCTCGGCCAGATCGGCGGCAAGTACGTGCACGTGACCGCCATCCTCGACAATCCGAACACCGATCCGCACACCTTCGAGGCCAGCCCGCAGGTCGCCCAGGAGATCAGCAGGGCCCAGCTGATCGTCCAGAATGGCGTCGGCTATGACAGCTGGATGACCAAGATCGAGTCCGCGTCGTCGACTCCCGATCGCAAGGTCATCGTCGTCCAGCACCTGCTCGGCCTGCCGGACAGCACCCCGAACCCGCACTTGTGGTACGACCCGAAGACAATGCCAACCGCGGCCAAGGCCATGGCCACGGATTTGTCGGCCCTGCAGCCTGCGCACGCGGCCTACTTCCAAGCGAACCTGGCACGATTTGACAGCTCGCTCAGCCCGTGGCTCACGGCGATCGCGCAGTTCAAGGCCAAGTACGCGGGCACCACGGCGGCGACCACTGAGCCTGTCGCCGACTATCTGCTCGCCGCGATGGGCATCAGGAACCTCACGCCGTTCAGGTTCCAGGCCGACATCATGAACGGCGTCGACCCCGCCCCACAGGACATCGCGCTCGAGACCGGGTTCTTCACCAAGCATCAGGTCAAGGTCTTCTGCTACAACCAGCAGGTCATCGACGCTCTGACCAGCTCGATCCGGCAGAGTGCTCAGCGAGAACGGCGTACCGGTGGTCGGCGTCTACGAGACCATGCCGACGGGTTACGACTATCAGCGTTGGATGCTCGCCGAGGTCAGAGCCATTGAGCAGGCGGTGACCAGCAATCTGTCGACCGAGAAGTTGTGACACGGAACTGTGATGGATAACCCCGCCATGAGCTATCCGAACGACATCGGCGGTCGCGCCGGAGATACTCCGGGTTGACGACGTCAGCGTCGTGCTCGGCGGCCGGCAGATCCTGGAGGACGTCGCCTTCATCGTCCGGCCCGGGGAGTTCACCGGGCTGATCGGGCCTAACGGGGCGGGCAAGACCACCCTGCTGCGCGTCATACTCGGCCTGCAGCGCCCGAGCGCCGGCTCGGTCATGATCTGCGGCCAGCCCCGCTCACCGCGGAATCAGCCCGTCGGTTACGTGCCGCAGAAGGTACTGCTCGACCCCGACCTGCCGATGCGGGCAAAAGACCTGGTCGCCCTCGGGCTGGACGGCAACCGGTTTGGCCTGCGCATGCGCTCGCCACACCGCGCCCAGGCCGTCAGGGAGATGCTGCACGCCGTGGACGCCGAGCGGTTCGCCGATGCGAGGGTCGGGACGCTATCTGGTGGCGAACAGCAGCGCGTGCTGATCGCGCACGCCCTGATCAGCCGGCCGCGATTGCTGCTGCTGGATGAGCCGCTAGCCAACCTCGATCTGCGGAGCGGTCAGGAGATCATCCGGCTCCTCGCCCGAATCGCGCGGGAGCAGCAGATCGCCATCCTGCTGTCCGCGCACGAGATGAACCCGCTGCTGCCCGTCATGGACCGCGTCATCTACGTCGCAGGCGGGCGCGCCGCGAGCGGCCCGGCGGACGAGATCATCACGACCGACGTGCTGAGCCGGCTCTATGGTCACCAGGTCGATGTGCTGCGGGTGCAAGGCCGCGTCCTTGTCATCGCCGGAGAGGACGGCGACGATCAGGCAGCCGTCGAGCCCGCGGAAGCTGTCTGATCGGCCGTGCGCCAGCTGTACGACGCGGTCTTCGAACCAGGCTTCTTCGCCAGCACGCAAGTGCACATCGCCGTCACGGTCGGCGGCGTGGTCGCCGTCGTCTGTGCCATCGTCGGCGTGTTCACGGTCATGCGCGGTCAGTCGTTCGCCGGACACTCGCTCGGCGACGTGTCCGCCGCGGGCGGTTCTGGTGCGCTGCTGATCGGCCTCAATCCGGTCATCGGCTTCGTCGGTCTGGGCGTCGTCGGCGCCGCCGTCATGGACATGATCGGCGTTCAGCGCCTGCGCGGCCGCGACCTGGCGACAGGCATCGTGCTCGGCGCGGCCATCGGCCTGTCGGCGCTGTTCCTGTATCTGACCGCGACCACCGGGGCGACGACTGGCGCGACGCAGTCCATCCTGTTCGGGTCGATCTTCACGACGTCAGCCGGGACCATCGCGGTCGTCGCCGCGCTGGGCGCCGTTGCCATCGCTGGCGTCGCGCTGGTGCACCGCCCGCTGCTTCTCAGCACTGTCAGTCCCGACATCGCCGCGGCGCGCGGGGTTCCGGTCCGCCTCGTCGGCGTGATCTACATGCTGGCGCTTGCTGTCTCCGTGGGGCTGTCCTCACTGGCCATCGGCGCAATCCTGTCAACCGCGCTGCTGATCGGCCCGGCGGCCGCCGCACTGCGGCTGACCAGGCGAATCGCCTGGGCACTCGGAATCGCCTGCGTCATCGGCGTGCTCGCGACCTGGCTCGGCGTGCTGCTCGCCTACGACAGCTACTACTGGGGGTCGACGCACCTGGGGCTGCCCGTCAGCTTCTTCATCGTCGCCCTCATCTTCGTCACCTACCTGCTCTCCGGCGCGGTCACAGCCAGATCCGCGCGAGACAGCGATGCGTCGGCCTGAGCTCATCAGGTGCCGGCGGGGACGGAGGGCTGATGTTCACGGGCTTCATGATGAACGCCTGGATCACGGCGACGATCGTGGCCGTGGTCGCGGGGATGGTCGGGTACTTCGTCGTGCTGCGCGGGTCCGCCTTCCCTGCCCACGCGATCCCGAAGGGCGCGTTCGCCGGCGCGGCCGCGGCCAGCCTGCTGGGCATCAGCACCCTCGTCGGCCTGGCTGTCTTCTCGCTGCTCGGCGCCGTGGGGATCGGATCGCTGAGCCGACGGGGCCGGAACGATGTCGCGACGGCGCTCGCGCTCGTCCTGATGCTCGCCCTCGGGGCCGCGTTCCTGTCGCGGACGACCGAATACGAGCCGGAGATCTACTCGCTGCTCTTCGGCGAGATCCTCGGTGTGAGCAGCACGGCGATCCTGCCGGTCGCCGGGCTGGCCGTCGTCTGCATCGCCGCCATCGCGGTCATATACCGGCCGCTCATGCTGTCCTCCATCGTCCCGGAAATCGCGGAAGCAAACGGCATCCGCAGCACCCGCATCGAGATGTACTTCCTCATCGTCGTCGCCCTGGCGACCGCGGTCACGGTGCCCGTGGTCGGCGCACTGCTGATCTTCAGCCTCATGATCGGGCCGCCGGCTGCGGCGCGATCCCTGACCAGCAGGCCGGGGCTGGCCATGGTCCTGGCCGTGACGATCGCGCTGGCGACGGTCTGGGCTGCGATCGCGCTCTCGTACCAGTACAACTGGCCCATCGGCTTCTTTGTCGGGGCTCTGAGCGCAGTGTCGTACGCGATCGGCCGCGGATGGTCGGCCTGGCACGGGTCCGCAGGCGCGCTCCAGGGTGTCTAATGGCCATATGGCGGCTCCGGACGTCTGGATCTCAAAAGATGACGGCTCGGACATCATCCGCGCGGCAACGGTTGCCAGCGTCGGCCGTGACTACAACGGCAACATAACCGCCCGGATGTCCGGCTCTGATCAGGCTGCCGTGACGCTGGTGCAAGACCACGGGCACGACAGCGGCCGCACTCCAGACAACTTCCACCGGCAGCTACTCAAGGTGGTGGCGGAGTTGTCCGACGGGGCCGAGGCCGCCATGGTCCGGCCGGTCCACGACGCCGAGTACGGCTGGCGGTGGGTGAGCGAGCGGCTCTAGCTTGCCGCACGCGCTACAACGCAGCTGCGCTGCCGGGTGTCACGAGGCCGCTCTCATAAGCCATGACGACGAGCTGGGCCCGATCCCGGGCTCGCCAGCTTGGTCAGGATGCGGCTGACGTGCGTCTTGGCTGTCAGCGGGCTGACGAACAGGCGCGCGGCGATCTCGTCGTTGGACAGGCCGCCGGCGACCAGGCACATGACCTCGCGCTCTCGGTCGGTCAAGCTGTCGAGCACTGTCGCACGTTCGCGGTGCGCCGCTCGGGCCGGCTGGCGAGGTCCGTGATGAGGCGCCTTGTAATGCTGGGCGCGAGCAGCGCGTCACCCCGCGCCACAACTCGTACCGCGTGGATCAGGTCAGCGGGCTCGGCGTCCTTGACCAAGAAGCCGCTGGCTCCGGCGCGGATTGCCTGATAGACGAATTCGTCCGACTCGAACGTCGTCAAGATGATGACCTTAACGCCGGCCAGGTCGTCCTCGGCAGCGATCCGCCGGGTGGCCTCGAGCCCGTCCACGTTCGGCATCCGGATGTCCATCAGCACGACGTCAGCCCGCTCCCGCCGGGCCAGCACGACGGCTTGCGCCCCGTCGGCGGCCTCACCCACGACTTCCATGTCGTCGGCGCTATCGACGAGCACTCGGAAACCGGCCCGGATCAGCGCCTGATCATCGGCCAGCAGGACTCGAATCACGAGCGCGACCCCGTTCCGGCTTGATGCGATTCAACCTCAGCCGACCAGGACGCCGGCCGGTCAGCCGGCAGCACGGCCACGACTCGGTAACCGCCCGACGGGTCTGGGCCGACGGCCAGCGTACCGCCCACCGATGCAGCCCGCTCGTGCATGCCGATCAGGCCGTGGCCGCCACCGGGACCGTGCGCGCCGGACGTGCCGCCGTGGCCGCCGGCACTCGAAGCCGCGCCGCGGCCCGTGTCTGCCACCTCGATGGACAGCGCCGAGTCGCCGTAGTCGAGCGATACCGTCGCGGTGGCCGGCCCGGCGTGCCGGATCGCGTTGGTCAGCGACTCCTGGATGATGCGGTAGGCGGCCAGGTCCACCCCGGCGGGCAGCGGCCACGGCGCGCCGTCCTGGCTGAGCGTCGTCGGCAGGCCGGCCTTGCACGCGCCGGCCACCAGGGCGTCCACCTGCGCCAGGCCGGGCGCGGGCTGAGCCGGGTCACTCTCGTCGGCCTGGCGGAGGACGTTGAGAATCGCCCGCAGTTCGCGGAGGCCGTCCTTACTGGCCAGCCGGATGGCGTGCAGCGCGTCGACGGCAGCGGCCGGGTTGGTTGACAGTACATGCTCGGCCGCTCCGGCCTGCACGCTGATGGTTGCCATCGAGTGCGCGACGATGTCGTGCAGTTCACGCGCGATCCGCAGGCGCTCATCGTCGACTCGGCGCTTAGCCTCCTCCTCGGCGCGTTCCGCTATCGACGTGACGTAGGCCCGCCGGTTGCTGACGGCGATCCCGCCGAACAGCGCCGCCGCGATCAGCGCGGGGATGAGGTAGAAGCCGCCGCCGGTCGGACTGCCAAACGGATTCGCCAGGCCCGTCGACGCCATCAGCGCCGCGAGCGTGAGCGCCGCCAGCGCCACCGCCTGCCGCCAGGAGACCGCCTGGGCGACCGCGAACAGCGCTATCGCGGGCGCCAGCAGCACCGCACCGTTCACGAAGCCGAGCGCACTGTAGGTAACGACCGCCGCGGTCGACACGAGCAGGACAGTAACCGGGTACCGCCGCTTGAGCGCCAGGACCAGGCACGCGGCCGCCACCAGCAGCAGCGCCGCCGTGGGCTCGTGCGGGATGGGGTGCGACCGGAAAACCGCCACGTCGCTCGGCTGATTCGGATGCGCCTCGCCGTACGAGCCTGCTAGCAGCACAACGGTGATGACCAAGGCCGAGGTCACATCGCGGGCGGTCGACGTTCGATATCGCCGCCACCACTCTGCCAGCGTCCGGTTCACAAGATCAGGGTAAGGCGCTGAGCGCGCTCGGCTCGTCCTCCCCCAGTTGACCGCTTGTCTACTCCGCCAGGAGTACGTCCGGGCCGCCTGCTCCAGGGGGTGTACTCCGCAAGTGCCTGCTCCAGGCCGACGACCCCGAGCGGGCCTGGCCGGAAGGCTGGAAATCGCCGCCGGACAGCCCGCCGGCATCGCGCCCCGGAGGCCGTCATGCAAGCCCTGACCCGCTTCGTCCTTCGCCACAAACTCCTCGTGGCGATCTTCTGGCTCCTGATCGCCGCCGCCGGCGTCCTGACTATCAGCGGGACGACGCACCGGATGACGAACAGCTTCGCCATGCCCGGCCAGGCATTCAAGGTCGACAACCAGATCGCCGCGACGTACGGCAACGGCGGCTCGCAGACCCCGTACGTCGCCGTCCTGACCGCACCGCCTGGCCAGCACGTCACCAGCCCAGCTGCCGCGGCCGCCGCGGGCCGCGCGTTCGCATCGCTGCAGCGCGCTGGGCCGCACGTTCGGATCGCCGACTACGCGACGACGGGCGACAAGGCATTCAATACCCGGAACGGGGCTACCACGTTCGCGCTCGTCTACACGCCCGCGGTCAGCGGATTCGGCGGCCCGAACCTCGGCCCGGAGATCCAGCACACCCTGTCCGCCGCGGTCCCGCCGCACTGGCACGTCGGTATCACCGGCGAGCAGCTGCTGTCAGCCGGAGCGCCAAGCAACAACAAGGGCACCGGGATCATGGCCGAGGCCATGATCGGCGCGCTCGGGTCGCTGGTGATCCTGGCCCTCGTGTTCGCCAGCTTCCTCGCCTTCCTCCCGCTGGTGATCGGCGGCGTGTCCGTGCTCGCCACGTTCCTGCTGGTCGGCGGCCTGACCGAGATCACGAGCATTAGCCAGATCGTCGAGTTCCTGATCGCGCTCATCGGCCTCGGCGTGGCGATCGACTACTCGCTGCTGGTGGTCAGCCGGTGGCGCGAGGAGCGGGCCGCCGGACGTGACAACGAGGCGGCCGTCATCGCCGCCATGAACCACGCCGGCCGCGCAGTGGTGTTCTCCGGCCTGACCGTCGCCATCGGCCTGCTGTCGATGATCATCCTGCCGGTCGCGATGCTCCGCAGTGTCGGCATCGGCGGAGTGCTCGTCCCGCTCGTGTCGGTCGCCGTCGCGATCACCCTGCTGCCCGTCGTCCTGGCGACCGTGGGTCCCCGGCTGGACTGGCCGCGCCTGCGCACCGAGCGGTCCGCGAGCCGAGTGTTCTCAGCCTGGGCCCGCGGCGTGTACCGGCACCGCTGGCTGGCTGCGCTCGGCGGCATCGCGATCCTGGCCGCCCTGATACTGCCCGCGCTGTCGCTGCACCTCGGCCTGCCCGGCAGCTCGGCTGAGGCGACATCCGGTCCGGCGCACACGGCCCTGACGACGCTGACCGACGGCGGCGTCCCCGCGGGCGTGCTGACGCCCGCCGAGGTCCTCACGTCCGGTCACGCCGACGCGGTCCGCGCGGCGGCGACGAAGGTGCCTGGCGTGTATACAGCGTTCGCACCCGCGACCAGCGACTACCACCGCGCGGGCACCGCGATCGTGACTGTCATCCCGCGAGCGGAAGACGGCGGTACGGCCGGCCAGACGACCATGCGGCAGCTAGAGGCCGCGCTGGTGCCCAACCCGCAACGTCCTGGGCGTTGGCGGCGAGGGTCCTTCGCTGATCGACTTCGACCACGCCGTCTACGGTGACTTCCCGCTCATGCTGGCCATCATCGGTGTCGCGACGTTCCTGCTCCTGACGAGGGCGTTCCGGTCGGTCGTGCTCGCGGCCAAGGCGGTCGTCTTCAACCTGGTGTCGCTCGCGGCCGCCTACGGCGTCCTCACCTGGGTGTGGCAAGACGGCCACGGGTCTGCCGCCGTCTGGGGCATCCCAGCCACCGGTGCGATCACGATGTGGGTGCCGCTCATGGTGTTCGCGTTCCTGTTCGGGCTGTCGATGGACTACGAGGTGTTCATCCTGACCAGGGTCCGGGAGGAATACGACGCCAGCGGTGACGCGAGGCACGCGGTGACGCAGGGCCTCGGCCGCACCGGCCGCCTGGTTACCAGCGCGGCGGCCATCTTGATGCTGAGCTTCCTGTCCATGTCCACTGGCCCGCAGACGGACCTGAAGATCCTGGCCACGGGGCTCGGCGCCGGCATTCTCATCGACGCCGTGGTGATCAGGTGCCTGCTGGTCCCCGCCATGGTGGCGCTGTTCGGCCGCGCGAACTGGTGGCTACCGGGCTGGCTCGGCCGGGTGCTCCGGGTCCCGGCCGGCCAGCCGGCGCTGCCGGCGCCACCCGCCGAGTCGGCCAGGGCGCTCGCCGCCGTGCGCTAACTCGGCAGGAGACGGGCGGCCGATCCAGTCCTGGATCGGCCGCCCGTTGTTGCTTAGCGTGCGCGAATTCTCGTGGACTCACGGCTTCCGGCGGCTACGAGATCCCGCAGGCCTGCGCGACCGCCACGGCGGCACCCTCACGATTGGCAGCCGCCGGCAAGCCCGGCCGCTCGAAGTACGTCATGTAGACGTACGCAGCATCGGTCGGATTCGTGGCCGCGTTGAGCATCGAGATGTACTGCGCCCAGCCCTGGTTGTAGGTCAGCAGGGCAGCGAGCTGCGTCTGCAGGTCGGCGGCGGCGTTTCCGGTCACGAAGCCGGACGGCAGCGGGGTCCAGCCGATGAGGCCGCCGCCACCGGAGCCAATCGACTCAGGGTCGCCCTTGGATTCCTGGTAGATGTTTCCGGCGATGCCGACCGCGCCCATCTTGGTGTAACCGTGTGCCACCAGGAAGTTGACGATCGCCGCGTAGTTGTACGGCAGCATGCCGGTACCCCCGGCGCCGCCGGAGCCTGGGCAGGCCGAGGCGGGGGGCGTCACCTTGGCCGCCGGGCTGGACGCGGGAGTGGCCTGCTTCGAGCCCGACCGGTGGGCCGCGCCCCCCTGCGGGGTCTGGCCGGCCTGGCGCGCCGGGGCGCCCGATCGGGTGGCGGCTGGCGGCGTCAGCCTGGCCTCGGCGGCCGCGTCGGCGGACCCGCCGCCAGCCACCAGAGCGCGCATGTCGTAGGAGGCGACGCTGCTAGCGACGGGATTCGGCCGGGCTGGCTGCGCCTGCGCCTGATAGCTGACGAGCAGGCCGCTGAGCGCGAGCACCGGAACGGCGGCGCCGACGCCGACTAGCTTGGCCGACGGCCGGACCCGGGCCTGGCTGCGATGCCGGCCGTGGCGCTTGGTTTTCCTGGTCTTGCGGTGGGAGGACGCCGAACCCACTACCTGCCTAACGACGGTTCTTCGCCCAGCTACGCGGCCATAAGGGGGTTGCTTCTCGCCGGGCCTGACACTCGATCCTGGAAAGCCTGGCCGGCCAGACGACCTGAGTCAGCCGAAAACGTGCAAATAGCTCAGACGGGCTATGGCATCTACAAACCGCCTCGTGTACGCGAAAAGCGCTTACTGTACGGGTTTCCGACGTCGCGCGGAGTGTGCGTTAGCTAGGTGGCGAACCACCCGAAATGACTAGTCATTTCGTGCGGTTGCCGATTGCCGGGCGGCCGCGTCTGCCGACCGGCTAACCGACGCGCTCGCCGTTAAGCTGCTCGCATGCCGACAGCGTGGGAGGCAACAGCCTCGTGACTGCGGAGTATCCGCCCGAGTACGGCCCGGTCCGGCCAGGCGACGAACTCGACTGGGACCGGCTCACGAGCTATCTGCGGTTGAACATGGCGGGCCTCGGCGAGCTCGTTGCCGCCCGGCAGTTCCCGAACGGCGCCGCGAACCTCACCTACCTGCTCGAATTCGTGGGCCGTCGGCTCGTTATCCGGAGGCCACCGTTCGGCAAGCTGGCCATCGGCGCGCACGACATGAAGCGAGAATTCCGGGCGTTGTCTCGGCTGTGGCGGTCGTACGACCGTGCGCCCCGTGCCTATCTCCTGTGCGAGGATCACGCGGTCGCCGGCGCTGACTTCCTGGTGATCGAGTACCGCGAGGGGCAGGTCGTCTGGGGCAGCATCCCGCCAAGCATGGCGGCTCACCCGGACGTGGCCAGGCGGATCGGCTTCGCCGTCGTGGACGCAATGGCGGACCTGCACCTGCTTGATCCGCAGGAGGCCGACGTCGCCGACCTCGGTCGTCCCGATGGCTTTGTCGACCGGCAGCTCAGCGGCTGGCAGCGGCGGTGGCTGGCGGTGGCGCCGGCGCTGCTGGCCGGGATGGATATGCAGCCGAGTGCCGACACGGTCGCGCTCGTCGGCGCCGAGCTGGCCGCGAGCAAGCCACCCACGACGCGCACCTCGGTGCTGCACAACGACTTCAAGGTCGACAACTGCCAGTTCGATCCCGCCAACCCCGATCGTGTGCACTCGGTGTTCGACTGGGACATGGCGACGATCGGCGACCCGCTCGTAGACCTCGGCACGATGCTCAACTACTGGCCGGATCCGTCCGACGACCCCGACAACAGGCCGTCGCACCCCGTCGGCCAGGAGTGTATGGGCCTGCCAACACGGGCGGAGGTCGTCGCGCGGTACGCAGCCAAGACGGGTGCGGACGTGGCCAGCGTCGGCTGGTACGAGGCGTTCGGTTCCTGGAAGACGTCAATCGTGATCGCCCAGCTCTATCACCGCTACCTGCAAGGCAACAGCCACGACGAGCGCCAGGGAATGAAGGCGGAACGGATCATGCAGCTCGCCCGCCGGGCCCAGGCAATCCTGACGGAGCGGGGCCGCAAGTGACGTCGATAGCAGTCAGCCTGGGCCAGTGGGCGCACGATCTGGAACCCACGCCCCACGACCTCGGCCTGGCCGACCGCTCGCTGATGGACACCGTCGCTGTCACGCTCGCGGCCCGACAGCACCCGGTCACGAAGGCAACGGCCAGCCTGAGCGAACCCGGCCGCTGGGCAACCATCGGGCACGTGCTGGACTTCGACGACCTGCACATGCCGTCGACCACGCACATCAGCGCTGTGTGCGTGCCGACGGCGCTCGCAACGGGCGGCGGCGCCCGTGCCTACTTGGCGGCGGCGGGCGTCATGGCGCGGCTCGGCACGGCGCTGGGCTGGGCGCACTATTCGGCGGGCTGGCACGCGACGTGCACGGCCGGCGCGCCCGCGAGCGCGGCGGGCGCGGCCGTCGCCCTGGGCCTGCGCGCCCCCGAGATCGCCACAGCGATCGCGCTCGCCGTGCCAGCCGCGGGCGGCGTGCAGCGCGCGTTCGGCACTGACGCGAAGTCGCTTCAGGTCGGCTTCGCCGTCGAGGCTGGCATCCGCGCCGCAAACCTCGCGGCAGCGGGGGCGACCGCGGATGACACCGCGCTGGCGGACTGGATGCGGCTCGTCGGCGGCGATCCAGACGGCGTGGACCTGACCGGACCCGCGGTCCCGGCCGGTCTGGCTATCAAGCTCTACCCGTGCTGCTACGCGCTGCAGCGGCCGCTGGCGGCCGTGGCCGAGCTGGCGGTATCGGCGAACCTCGACGCCGCCGACGTGCGGCGGATCAAGCTGCGCACCCCGGCCGCAACGGTTGTCCCGCTGATCCATCATCAGCCCGACACCGGGCTGCAAGGCAAGTTCAGCCTCGAGTACGCGGCGGCCGCCGCGCTGCTTGACCGCTACCCGGGGTTCGCTAGCTTCACCGACGATGCCGTCCAGCGCGACGCTGCCCGGCGGCTTGGGGGACTGGTCGAGACCGAGCTCGAGCCGGGCGGCGACTGGCTCCTGGACGGCGAGCTGCAGGCAACGATCTGCACTAACAACGGGGCGGTGCACCGCGCGGTCCTCCGCTACCCGCCCGGCAGCCCGGCGCGACCGCCAACAGCGGAGCAGCTCAGCGCCAAGATCGCCGACTGCGTCGCCGGGCTTGACACCGACTGGACGACCTGGTCCTGGCAGAACGCGGCCGACCTGCTGCGTCGATACCTGCCGAGCGCCTCGTGACAGACATCGACGCGGCGGGCGTGCTGCCGCTGACCGGAATCACGGTCGTTTCTCTCGAGCAGGCGGTGGCCGCGCCCTTCGCGACCCGTCAGCTCGCCGACCTCGGGGCACGCGTCATCAAGGTAGAGCGCGCGGGCGTTGGTGACTTCGCTCGCGACTATGACCGAACCGTGCACGGCCAGTCGAGCTACTTCGTGTGGCTCAACCGCGGAAAGGAGTCCATTGAGCTGGACGTCAAGAGCGCGCGCGGCCAGGAGATCCTTGCCGCCCTGCTGACGCGCGCCGATGTGTTTGTCCAGAACCTTGCCCCCGGTGCCGCCGACCGGCTCGGCTTGTCGGCCGCCACGCTGCGCGCTCGCCACCCGCGACTCATCTGCTGCTCGATCTCCGGCTACGGCGCGGTCGGCCCGTACCAGCAGAAGAAGGCGTACGACCTGCTCGTGCAGTGCGAGGCCGGGCTCTTGTCGGTCACCGGAACGCCAGAGACGCCGGCCAAGGCCGGTATCTCGGTCGCCGACATCGCCGCCGGGATGTACGCGTTTACCGGGGTGCTGACCGCGCTCTACGAACGCGAACTCAGCGGCGCGGGCACAAGCGTGGAGGTCGCGATGCTTGATGCGCTCGGCGAGTGGATGAGTCAGCCGTATCTGTACGCGGTCTACGGCGGCGAGCCGCCATCGCGCACCGGCGCCCGGCACGCGTCTATCTCCCCCTACGGTCCGTATGCGACCGCTCATGGCGATGTGTTCCTGGGCATCCAGAACGAACGCGAGTGGGCAGTCTTGTGCCGCGACGTCCTCGGCCGGCCAGAGCTCACCGAGGACCCGAGGTTTGCCACCAACCCCGACCGGGTCAGTCACGACCACGAACTCACGGCCATCATCGAATCGACCCTTGGCGAGCTGTCACCCGCCACCGTCGAGGCCAGACTCGACGCGGCCGGCATCGCCAATGCGAGGCTCCGCACGCCGGCCGAGTTCGCTGCCCACCCCCAGCTGGCTGCGCGCCGCCGGTGGCGTGACGTCGGCACACCGCGCGGACAGGTGCGAGCGCTGCTACCCCCCGTCACGGTCGCCGGGCGCGAACCGGCCATGGGCGATGTCCCGGCGCTCGGGCAGCACACAGCTGCGATCCTCGCCGAGCTAGGACTCGCCGCGGATCGCAGCGGGAACAGCCCGTGAGCCCCGGCCCCCTGGCGCTCGTGGGCAGCGGTGAGTATCTGCCGGTGATGGCCGCCGTCGAGGGCATGCTGCTGGCCGGGCGCGCGCCTCGCTACGTGCAGATCCCGACGGCCGCAGCACCCGAGGGCGAGCAGAGCCTGCAGCGCTGGCTCGACCTCGGCGCCGCCCAGGCGAGCCGCCTGGGAGTAGAGCAGGTCCCTGTCGTCGCCCGCGACCGCGTGGAGGCCGACGCGCCCGAGCTGGCCGCGCTGATAGGCGGCGCGGGACTGGTGTACCTATCGGGCGGCAACCCGGCGTTCCTGGCGAGGACCCTCCGCGGCACCCGGCTCTGGGATGCCGTCGTGGCGGCCTGGCGGTCGGGTGCTGCCCTTGCCGGTTGCTCGGCCGGCGCCATCGCGCTGACGGGCTGGGTCCCGTCCTTCCGCGCCCTGGACCGCGAGCCCGATCCTGGCCTCGGGGTCTTGCCGAACATGCGAGTGCTCCCGCATTTCGACAAGATGCTGGGCTGGGTGCCAGACCTGCTCACGCGCGCGGTTCTGCGACCGCCGACCGGCACCTTGGTCGTCGGGGTCGACGAGGAGACTGCCATCGTCGACATGACCGGCGCCGGGCACTCGTGGCAGGTATACGGCAGGCAGCAAGCGTGGGTGTTGTCCAGCGGCAAGCGGCGCGGCTTCGCGGCCGGCTCGACGCTGACTACGCATTAGCCCGGCCTGCCTACGTGGCGAGCTGCTGCGCCTCGGCGAGTCCGCCCGCGTAGAACCCGCGTGCGACGTCGAGCAGCTCATCGAGTGGCGGCCACCACGGACCGTGTTCCAGGGACCGAAGCGCGTCGAGCAGACTGGTCGGCTGCGCCGCGCTATCGGCGACGGCGGCCACCGCGACCCGCCGCGGGCGGGCAGCGCGCAGCGGGCCGAGGTAGAAATCGGGAGCGGTGCGGCTGCCGTGCCCCTGGGCGATGACGACGTAATAATCCGGCAGCTCGAAGCGCTTGGCCCGCCAGGCCGCGAGCGCTTCGGCGGCGCTGGACTCGAATTCGGTCGCTCCGGATGACGCGGCCGCCGGGTCCCACATCTGCTGCCACGACGCCGCCACGTCAGTCAGTGGATCAGCCGGGATGACGACGTACATAGAGCGCTGGCGAGCTGCCGCCCGCATGGCCTCGGCGGCGCTCGCCAAGCCGGATCGCGGAGCTGTCGTTGCGTCCGCGCCCTGGCCAGCGGCCGGAGCTGCCGGCGGCCGGGCGACGGAGACGTTGGGCGATCTGGCCAAGCTGGCCAGCAGATCACTTGAGACGTCACCGACCAGCGCAACCACAGTGGATGACTCGCGGCGCATAATGCCTCGATCCTAGGTAAACCGTCCTCGCGCGCTGGCCGTCTAGTGTCCGGACGGAGCCGCAGCAAACTGCCGAAATCCAGCCACGAGCGCCCGGCGCTTAGGAGACTCACGAATGACCGCCATGCTCGCCGAGATCCTGTTCTCGCCTGATACCCAGCCACAGCTTGTCGCCGACTGCTACGCGCTGATCGAGCAGGAAGTGGCCGAGCTGTCAGGCGTGTCCGGGGCTGGAGTCAAGCTCGCCTACAAGACGGTGAATACCTTGCTGCCCGGCCACATCAATCACATGATGCGGGCACTTCTTCCGCTGCTCGTGGACGAGCTCGAATCCTACTGGGCGAACTTCCGCAATTCCGGGAGCTCAGAGTTCGGCGACTATCTGGCCAAGCACGGCCGGGAAGTGTCACAGGCTCTGCTCACGGTAACCGATGCTCGCGCGGCCGAATCCGGCCGACAGGTAGTCGTCAAGGCCTACAACACGATCCGCAACAGCGCCGCCAGGCACGTCGAAGCGGCGCTGCCTCGGGTCGGCAATCTGCTGCAGCGGCTGGCGAGCTGACGATGAGGCCGGCGCCATCCGGCACCAGTTTGCGCGCGCGATTCGCTTTGCTTGCTTAAACGTGAGTCAGGCGCGCCGGTTGAGGCCAGCCAGCAGCGCCCGGATCACCGTGATCGCCTGGCCGACGTCGGGCGCGCGATCACCGATGACGTCGGCGTAGAGGAATCCCTCGCTGATGCGGATGATCGCAAAGGCGAGCGTCGGCGCGTCCAGGTCGGCATCGAACGCGCCGTGGCTGCGCTCCAGGTCGATGAGGCGGGCGAGGGCCGTGGCCATGCCGTGGCCTGCCACGCTGCGGCTGCCGGTGAGGATCCGCAGTGCTACATCGGGTTCGGACTCGATGAGCGCCCGAAGCGGACGGTCATGCTCAATCGCTCGCAGCGCGCCAGCGACGACGGCCGCGATCCGCGGGGCACCGCACAGGTGCCCGGTCATGATGACCTGGCTGGCGACCATGCGCCGGCCGCGCCACCAGATGACGTGATCCAGCAGCTGCTCGCGGTTGCCCACCCGGCGGTAGAGGGTCGCGCGGCCGACCCCCACATTCCGCGCGAGCGACTGCATGTCCAGGCGGCGACCCGTCAGGTAGGCGTCGACCGCCGAGGCGAACATCTCTGTCGGCACGCTCGCGGGCGGCGCGATGCCGTCGGGAAGTACCACGTGGACGTCTCCCCACGCGTCGGCGCGGTCTGGCACTAGGACTCGTGGCACTGGCGCCGCAGGCACTCGCGCTCCCGGTACCTAGGCTGCTAGCCGGTCGGATGCTGACTGGCGGCCTTGAGCAGCACGTCTAGCTCGTCGACGAGATAGTCGGCCAGAACGTCGATGTCGGGTATGAGCTCGCGGCACGACACGAGGCCGAAGTGCAACTGGCCCAGGTAACCCACGAGGGTGATGTTCAGGCCCTGGCCGTCGGTGATGACCGAGACCGGGTAGTGCGCGAGCAGCTTGGCCCCGCACAGGTAGACCGGCACGTTCGGACCGGGAACGTTAGAGATGCACAGATTGAACGGGGGCAGCCGGTGCAGGAGACCGGTCGCAAACACGACCCGCGCCGCCCGAGCTGTGAGCGCCGGCGGTGCGAAGTCGCTGACCTGGTCAACCAGACCCTGGGGTATCACGGCCTGCTGAGCCTTGGCGGTCTTCGTCGCCGTGTGCACCACCTGGACCCGCTCGGCGCCATCCGACACGTTGGTCGGCAGCGTCGCCAGCATGGCGGACACCTTGTTGCCCATCGCCGTCTTGCTGCCGGGATCGCGGACGGACACCGGAATCATGGCGATCAGCGGCGCATCCGGCAGCGCGTCATGATCACCGAGCCAGCGCCGAAGTGCTCCGGCGCACATGGCCATCACCACGTCGTTGACGGACACACCGAATGCGTTCTTCACGGCCTTGACGCTGTCGAGGTCGACGCTGCGCAGAGCGAGCCGACGGTGCGGGGTGATCTGGCGGTTGAACGGCGTCATGGGAGCCCGGCCCGGTGTCGTCGGGATGATCTCGCCGTCGCCACGGTTGAGCCCGAGCATGCCGCCGACGAGCGTGCTCAGCGTTGGTGCCAGCGTGGGCAGCACCCGCACCAGTTCGTTGGTGAACCGCACGGTCTCGACCGGACGCCAGGCCAGCTTCGCGGCCGCCATCACGGTCAGCGCCACCGGGCCCGGCGGCCGGGTAGGCGTGAACGGCACCTGGGCCGGTGCCTCGCGCCCCTCGGGCGTGAGATCGAGCAGAATCGTCAGTAGTTCGGCGCCCGACGCACCGTCAATCGCCGAGTGGTGAATCTTGGTGTAGACAGCAACGCGGCGCTTGGCGAGCCCGGTGATCAGGTAGATCTCCCACAGCGGGCGGCTTCGGTCCAGCGGGCGCGCGTGCAGCCTGGACACCTGCTCGGTCAGCTGCGCGTCTGAGCCTGGACGCGGCAGCGCGATCTCCCTGATGTGGTACTCGATGTCGAAGTTCGGGTCGTCAATCCAGTACGGCTGGTCGAGGCCGAACGGCACGTTGAGCAGCTTGCGTCGCAGGACAGGGATCAGTGGCAGCCGCTCGCCGAGCACGTGCGTGAGGCGCGCGAGCGTCAGCGGGGCTGGAGCGTCCTTCGGATCGAGAACGCTGACGCCGCCGACATGCCCGGTTGAGTTCGCCGTCTCAAGCGCGAGGAAAGCGGCGTCCAGCCCCGTCAGTTGCTGCATGTTCGCTACTCCTCGTGCGTGTCACGGACGGGATACAGCGACCGGAGAGCGCCCGGCGGCTGGAACTTACTCCTGTCACCAGGAGGGAGGGCGAGCCGGTCTGCGATGAGCCACAGCGTCGCCTGATCTACGCCGAACCCAAGGTGGGCGCAGCGCACCTCCACGTTCTGGTGCAGGTCGGTCTCTGGCTCGATGCAGGCACGCCACGGCACTATGCCATCGCGGCGCGAGTAGACCGCCGTCGACGGGACGCCGATGGGCCTGCTGACCTGCTCGCGCGTCGGTACCCGCACGCTCGCGTGGAGGGTATAGCGCCGCTGGTAGGCGTGATCGGCGTGGCTCCGTTGCCCAGCGGTCAGCGCGAATGGGCTGCCCAGCGTGATGACGCGCCGGACGTCGGCCGGCCGCTGGCGGGCGAGCTCCCGGGCGTAGATGCCGCCGAGGCTCCAGCCGATCACCGACACCGCCCGCCCGGTCCGCCCGGCGAGCTCGGCGAGTCGGATCGGCATCTCATCGAGCACCTCATCGGTAGGCCCGAGATTGCGGCCCAGATCCCAGCCGCGCACCTGGTATCCGAGCCGGCGCAGGAACCGCCGGAGGACAACAGTGCTCGCGTCCGACGCGAGCAGGCCGGGCAGCACGAGAACCCCGTGACCATCACCGCGCGGCGCGACCGACAGCCACGACGCCGCCAGCGCTAGCGTCGCCAGGTCGGTCAGGCTCCGGGCGGGCTCGGTCAGCAGCAGGCGCATCGACGGGGCCTCTCGGGGCCTGCCCGTCCCGGTCCAGGCAGCAGCGTCGCCCCCGGCATCGTTACCGGGCGCAGCGCCTGCGTCCCGCATGGCATTCATCGCGACCTGTTTCCGCGACCCCTAGGCAGTCGGCTGATACATCTTTAGTGTATGTCTCACCAACGTCGCCGGAAGGCCCGATTTTCGAGGCGCCATGAGCTTCAACCTGGCAACGATCTTGCGGGAAACAGCAGCCGCAACGCCGGACGCGGTTGCCTACCGCGCGGGCGGTACGACGGCGACCTACCGCGAGCTTGACGAGCGGTCCGGCCGGTTCGCCGCTGGCCTTGGCGCGGTCGGGCTTACGCCCGGTCAGGTCGTGGCCATTCAGCTGCCGAACGTGGCCGAGTTCCTGACCGTGTACTTCGGCGCGCTCAAGGCCGGCCTGACAGTGCTGCCCGTCAACCCGCTACTCAAGGCCGCGGAACTCGAGCACCAGCTCAAAGACTCGAGCGCGAGCATCATGGTGGGCCTCGCGGGCCTGCACACGGAGGCCGCGAAGGCGTGCGAACTCGTGGGGCTGCGGCTGTACCTGGCCGGTGACCCGGCCGCGCAACCCGACGGGACGTTCCCGATCACCGACCTCATGAGCTCTGAACCACTCGCCGAATCCGGCGGCGCGATCTGGCCGGGCAACGCCGACGACACCGCCGTGCTGATCTACACCAGCGGCACCACCGGCAAGCCGAAGGGCGCCGAGCTAACGCACTTCCTGCTGTATATGAACTGCACGGTCTCCGGTCAGCTATTCGGCGCCACGCCGGACGACGTCACGCTTGCCGTGCTGCCGTTCTTCCACGTCTTCGGGCTGTCCTCCGTGATCAACGTGAGCGTTCGGTACGGCGGCTGCCTCTCGATCGTGCCGCGGTTCGAGCCGCGTCACGTGCTGGACGCGATCGCGGCGGACAAATGCACGGTGATCGCTGGCGTGCCGACGATGCTGCACGCGCTCGCTCAGCTGGAGATCGGCGACCGCGACCTGTCCGCGCTGCGGGTCGCGGTGTCGGGCGGCGCCTCGCTGCCCGAGGACGTCCTGCGCACGTTCGAGGCCAAGTACGGGATCGAGGTACTCGAGGGGTACGGGCTGTCGGAGACCGGCAGCACATCGTCATTCAACCGGCCCGGCGACCGCAAGCCGCTGTCGGTCGGCAAGCCCATCTGGGGTGTGGAAATGCGGATCGCGGACTCGGGCGACGAGCCGCTGCCCGCCGGGCGCGATCAGATCGGGGAGATCCAGATCCGCGGCCACAACGTGATGAAGGGCTACCGGAACCGGCCGGAGGCGACGGCGAGCGCCCTCGCCGGCGGCTGGCTGCACACAGGTGACCTCGGCTACGTAGACGAAGACGGTTTCTACTTCATCGTCGACCGAACCAAGGACCTGGTAATCCGCGGCGGGTACAACGTCTACCCGCGCGAGATCGAGGAAGTGCTGTTCGCTCATCCCGACATCCTCGAGGCCGCGGTGATCGGAAAGCCGGACGAGCGTCTGGGCGAGGAGGTAGTCGCCGTCGTCGTGCTGCGCGAGGGCGCCAACCTGGACGCCGCCGCGATCATCGCGTATTGCCGGGAACGACTGGCCGCCTACAAGTACCCGCGCGAGGTCCGGTTCGCCGCGGAGCTGCCCAAGGGCCCGTCGGGCAAGATTCTCAAGACTGAGCTGCGCCAGTCCTGACCGGCCGCCAGACCGCCCGGGCTGCGCCGCACGTAGCGCCCGTCGGTCGCCGCGAGGTTTGATATCGCCATGACGTCGCTGGCGGTACGGCTGCTTGGCGAGTTCGGTATCGACGGGTACGCGCGCGCCGCGTTCGGCAGCAAGAAGGCGCGGCTGGCGCTCCAGATGCTTGCGCTGGCGCAGGGAGATGCAGTGCCCACAGACGTGCTCGTCGACGCGTTGTGGGGCGACACCGGGCCGACGAGGCCCGAGGATCAGCTGGCCGTGCTGATGAGCAGGCTGCGGGCGGTGCTTGGCCGCGAGCGCATCGATCGCCGCGACGGCGGCTACGTCCTGCATTATGACTGGCTCGACATCGAGCAGCTGAGCCATCTCGTTGCCGAGATCGAACGGCGCCGGGCAGCGGGAAACCTCGTCGGCGCCGGCGCTGCCGCCAGGGTGGCGCTGTCGCTGCTGGGCCCCGCGCGGCCGAGCGTGCCACCCGGCGAGTGGGCTCAGCTCCGGCGCGCCGAGGTCGACCGGCTGAGCGCGCGGGCGCGGCTTTGCGCCGCGACGGCGCTGCTCGACGCCGGTGACTGGATCACAGCCTGCGACGCGGCCGCGGCCGCGCTGGAGCGTGATCCATACGACGAGTCAGCGCTGCGCATTGTCATGCGAGGCTATGCGCTCGGCGGCCAGAACGCCGCGGCCCTGGCGGCCTACGCGACGAGTCGGGAACGGCTCGCCGATGATCTCGGCGCCGACCCGTCACCCGAGACCGCCGCGCTCCACACCGCGATCCTGCGAGGCGAGCTGTCGGCTGCGACAAATGCGGCGGCCGGCGACACAATCACGCTTGTCGGCCGCGACGACGAGCTCGCGTTCCTGGATGCCACGGCGCTGCGCGCGCGCGACGGAGCCGTGGAGCTCGTTGTGGTCGTCGGCGAAGCGGGCATCGGCAAGACAACGCTGCTGCGGGCCTGGGCCGGCCGTCGCCTCAGTGCTAGCGACACCGTTGCTGCTAGCGACGTGCGGGCCGCTCGATCGCTCGCTGCCCCTGGACGCGCTGCTCAGCGCCCTGAGCGGTGTCCTGCACAGACTTGGCCCCGACGTCACCGACGACCTGCTCGCGGGTGACGCGGCGATGCTCGCTCCGCTGCTGGGCCCAGCGCATGGCGCGGTCCGCGAACCGCGGCCCCTGCCGGTGCTCGCCGACAGCATGCTTGGGCCCGCGGTCTTCTACGCCGCGCTCACTCGCGTCCTCGGCCGGCTGAGCGCGCGCGGCCCGCTCGTCATCCTTATCGACGACGCGCACCTGGCCGGGCGCGCGCTCGCGGACCTGCTGCATTTCCTCCACCGGTCCGAGCGGGTGACGGCCACGATCATCGCGGCCGTACGGCCGGGTGAAGGCGATCGGCTGCCTGGTGCGGCCGTCGTCCACCTCGACGTGCTCGACCGCGTAGCGGCAGCGGAGCTGGTCGGCGCGGGCCGGGTCGACGCGCTGTACTCGCGTTCAAAGGGGCATCCGCTCTTCCTGACCGAGCTGGCCCAGCAGGCATCGGGCGCGGACCTTCCGGCCTCGCTGGTCGAGTCGGTCTCGGCGCGTTGCGACGAGCTGGGGGCAGCAGGCGCCACACTGCGGACTGCCGCGCTGGTCGGCCCGGAACTCGACTTGGACCTGCTGGCCACCGTGCTGGGCCGTCCACTGATCGAGCTGCTCACTGACGCCGAGCGGGCGGTGGCCAAGCAGTTCCTCATCGAGCAGGACGGCCGGCTGCGCTTCCGGCACGAGCTCGTGCGCGAGGCCCTCGCCGCGAGCGCGACCGCGGGTCGCGCCGCGTTGTTGCATCGGCAAGTCGGCCGCGTCCTGGCAGCGCGGCCCGCCACCGACCCGGTGATCGTCGCGCAGCACGCGAGGCTTGGCGGCGACCTAGAGCTGGCCGCCGCCGCGCTGCGCGACGCGGCCGCGCAGGCAGCCGAGCGCTTCGAGCACGCGGCTGCGGAAGAACTTCTTGACGATGCCTTGAGCCTCCGCGCGGATCCGGAGACGTGGCTCGCGCGGGCGAGGGTCCGCACCCGCCGCGGCGGCTACGACGCCGCTCTGCTGGACGTCGAGCGAGCCGCGCCCAACCCGGCGGCGCTCGAGGTCGGGGCGTGGGCATCCTACTTTGGCCGCCGGTTCGCCCAGGCTGCCCAGTTTGCGGCCGATGGCGCGCTGGCGGCGCCGGATTCGGCCACGCGAGCCCGGTGCCTGGCCGTTGGCGGCCGCACGCGGCACGCCGCTGGCGATCTCGCCCAGGCCGAGCTGCTATTGGGTGAGGCCATGTCCCTGGCTGACGGCGCCGACCGCGTGACGGCGGCCGCCTGGCTGGGGGTCCTGCGCTCCCATCAGAGCCGTCCGGGCGAGGCACTCGCGCTGCTGCGCCCCGCCGCGCGGGGACAGATCGGCGTGGAGCACACGTCCGCGACTCTGCACGCTCTGTTGTTCACCGGGCATGCGCACGCCATGGCCGGGAACGGGGCCGCCGCACTCGCCGCATTCGATCAGTACGCGGCCGAGGTGGACCGCCGTCAGGTGCCGAGATTCGCTGGTCGCGCCGTGAACTTCGCCGGCTGGGTGCTGCGTAACCTTGGGGCCACGCAGCAAGGCCTTGAATGCCACCTCGAGGCGCTGGCGCTCGGCGGCTCGGAGGGCCGGGCGGAACTCACGATCGCCGCGCTTCAGGATCTTGCCGAAGCGGGCATTGACGCGCTCGACCCAGACGGCGCGGCGGCCCGACTGGCCGAGTCGGCCCAGCTGCTCACGGGTGATCTCGTATTCGGCTGGCGTCTTGACTTCCGCCAGCAGTTGCTGGCGTCACGGCTCGCGCTCTTGCGCGGCGATGGCCAGCGAGCTCAGGAGGCAGCGGGCGCCCTGGCAACAGCGGCGGCCGCGCTCGGCGTTCCGCGCTACGCGAGCGTCGCCCGCCTGACCGGGCACCTAGCTGCGCGCCTGCTCGATGTGCCCGTTCACGCTGCCTCGATCGAAAAGGACCTCGACCAGCTCGACCAATCGGCCGCGATTGAAGCCTGGCGCTGGACGGGCGAGCTCGGCGCCGCATACTGTCACCCAGGCTGGCTGAACCGCGCAGAAGGCCTGGTCAGCCGGCTGGCGGGTCAGGCCGGCGGGCATGCCGCTGGCCTGCGGCGAGCGGCCGATGCGCGTCTCGCCGACTGGCGCCGGCACGCCGCGCGGCTGACGCATTAGCCGCCCGAGGTACCACCGGGAACAATCGCCGGATCGACATGGTGATTACTTAGCGTATCGCTCGGGAACCTACTGTGACGATGACCGTCATACCGTCGCCTCCGGTGCCAGCGCAGGCGCGCATAAGCGTTCGGTCGGCTCGCGGGAGTCGGCGGGTGCCGTCGTCACCCAGAGTGCTCATGGTGTCCCAACCGACGACCGAAGGCGTGGCCGTGTGCGTGCGCGAGCTGGCGCGGGCGGCGGTGAGCGTGGGTTATGACGTCACAGTCGCGTGTCCCGGAACCGGTCAACTCGCCGGCTGGGCGGCCGAGCACGGGGCGCGATGGGAGCGGCTCGAGATGCGCCGGTCACCACATCCCAGCGACATCTGCGCCTTCACCCGCCTCAGGGAGCTAGTGCGCGGGCACGCGCTGGTCCATTTGCACTCCTCGAAAGCCGGCGCCCTCGGGCGGCTCGCGCTGGCCAGCCTGGGGCGGCGCCGGCCGCCGAGCGTGTTCACGCCGCACGGATGGTCCTGGCTCGTCGGCGGCTGGCAAGCGCCGATCTACCGGCTGGTTGAGCGCGCCCTGCTGCCGGTGACGTCCGCGGTGCTAGCCGTCTCGGATGAAGAACGAGCGTCCGGCCAGGCTGCGCTCGCTCCCGGCCAGGACTCCATACTCGTGAATCCCAACGGCGTCGATCCGGCCCGATTCCGGCCAGATGGACCGCGAACAGCCAGAAGCGCCGATCCGCTCGTGCTGGACGTCGGGCGGCTGTCTCATCAGCGCGGCCCGGACATTGCAGTCGCCGCGCTCGCGCTCATGCGCACGCCGTCCGTCCGGCTGCGTCTGGTCGGAGACGGGCCCGACCGCGCGGGGATTGAGCGGCAGGCAGCCACGCTTGGCGTAGCCGACCGGGTCGAGCTTGCTGGCCGCAGGCCGGACACGGCCCCCGACATTCGGGCCGCAGACGTGGTCGTCGTTCCGGCGCGCTATGACGGCATGGCCCTCGTGACGCTCGAGGCCATGGCCTGCGGCGCTGCCATCGTGGCTACCCGGGTGGCCGGCAGTTCGTGCCTGGACGGCGCGGGGATCCTCGTACCCCCGGAAGATCCGGCGAGCCTCGCCGAAGCGGTCGACACTCTGCTGGCCATGCCAGGCGAGCGCAAGAGGCTCGGCTCAGCTGCGCGGGCCCAGGCCGTCGAGCGGTATCCAGTGGAGCGGTCGGTCGAGCACACGCTCGCGCTGTGGCAGGAGCTTGGCGTGACGCCCGCAGACAATCGGGGCGCTCCGGAAATGCCGGCTGGGTTTCCAACCGGTGGCAGGGAGGAATTGTGACGGGCAGCCAGACTCATGCGCCGGTAACCCCGGCCGCCATCGGCCGGATCTTGTGGCGGCAGCGGATCGTCAGCGCGGTCGCCTTCCTGGTCATCTTTGCCATCGGCTCCACGCTGGTCCTGGTCAGGTCCACGACCTATGAATCCTCCTCGTCGATCGCGCTGCTGCCGGTATCGACTAACACCAACGTCCTGCAGAACTACCCGAACCTGATCGCGAGCCTCATTCCCACCTACGTCCAGCTGGTCTCCAGCCCGGCTCTGCTCGACCGGGTGGCTGCCGGGCTGCCGTTCCCCACGTCCGGCCCAGTGCTTGCCAACCAGGTGAGCGCCCAATCGCTGTCCAATGCAGCAGTCATCAACATCGTCGCCCGAAGCGGGAGCCCGTCGCAGGCACGCCAGATCGCAACGGAAACCACCAAAGTGTTTCTGAGCCAGCTTCGGGGCAACGGAGTCGTCGTGCCGAAGATCTACGGCCTGCCCTCGGCCACCCCGACTCTGGCGCCGCCGCACACCTCCCTGCTCCTGGCGCTTGTGCTAGTCCTCGCGCTCATCCTCGCGGCGGCAGCGGGCCTGATCTGGGATCGGCTGTCGGCCGCGACTGCCCGCGCTCCGGCCGCTCACGGTCCGGACCGGCCGGACCGACATGGCACGGGCCGCAGCTGGAAAGGGAGCCGCCAGGAAGTCGGGCGGCGGGCGGTCGGACGGCAGCAGGTCGATACCCGACAACCGCGAGTCGACGGCACGACTGCAGCCATGGCGGGTTGGCAAACGGTAGGCCGCGACCACCCTTACCCGGCCACGTCGGCCCAGAGTGGCCGAGTACCCGCGCGGCGTCAGTGGCTGCCGTCTGCGAGTTGCTGCCACAGCTCCAGGTGCGCGCGCGCGGACCGCTGCACGGTGAACAGCGCCTGCACCCGCCGCCGCGCCGCCGCGCCGAGCCGGGCGGCCAGGTCAGGATCGGCAATCAGCTTCTCCATGGCCGTCTGCAGCGAGCCAGCGTCGCCTGCCCGGACCAGCAGCCCGCAGTCGTCATCGAGTATCTCGCTGACACCGCCGACATCAGAGCAGATGCAGGGCAAGCCGGCCGCCATCGCTTCCAAGAGCGCCATCGGCATGTTCTCGTTGAGCGACGGCAGTACGAAGGCGTCACTGCTCGCTAGCTGGTCCGATACGTCCGTCCGATAACCAGCGAACTCCACCACTGCGGCGGCGGAATGGGCGGCGAGTTCCTCGCACCGCGGGCGGTCAGTGCCGTCGCCCACCAGCCGCAGGGCCAGATCCGGCCGTCCGTCGGCGATGCCCAGGAAGGTCTCAACCAGCTGGGGCACAGCCTTGCACGGTTCGAATGAGCTGATCGTGATGAACCTGCGGACCTGACCAGGCGGCCGCGCGCTCGACGGGACACTGACTCCGTTAGGGATCACGCGAACGCCTGCCGCCTGGAGCCGGATCTCGCGCACGAGGAAGTCGGCCATGGCCGCCGAAGGCGCGACCACGCTGTTTATCCGGCGACCAACGAACCGGTGAGCCAGTAGCCGGCTCCGTCCGGCCATGCTCAGCCGACGGCCCAACCACGGGCCGTCCTTCACCCACCGCCCGGCGGCACTGTCCGGCACGCCGTGGTACGTCATGGCGACGGGTATGTCACGGCCGACCACAAGCGCGCACACCAGGCCCGCGCGGTGATCTTGCGCATGCACGACGTCCGGGGCGAGCTCAGCGAGCTCCGTTCTCATTGCGGCAAAACCCCTGGCGTCCAGCTTGGATCGCACGGCTATCGGTCTGAGCATGCCCGGTGGCAGCCCGGCCGCCGACAGGGCCGGCGGCCCGAGCACAATCACCTCGGGCGCGTCGGGCAGCTCTGGCACGACCGTAGCCAGCCCCGCCGCCACACGCGCCGGGCCGCCGACCGCCTGGGTCAGGGCGAGGACGACTCGCATGCCTCTCCTCCACGCCGTGCCCGCTGCCGTATCGCGCCGATCGGCCCGAGGACGTTCAGTCCGCCTCTGGCAGCAGCGGCGAAGGTGCGCTCAGAGAAGTTCTCAGCGAAACCGCGCGGTATCTGCAGCAGGTCGGTCGTTGGGCGCCACCAGCCGTGCCGGGTCGTCATGGCCGAGGTGAAGCCCGCCGCCGCGACGGCCTGCACGACGTTCTCGTTAAGCAGCCCGACCGGGTAAGCAAATGAAGTGACCGCCCGCCCGGTGAGATCCTCCAGGTCATCCTTGCTGCCGCGCACCTCACGTTCTAGGTCATCACGCCCGCACGCACGCAGGTCCGCGTGGGTGCGGCTGTGCGCACCGATCGCGATCCCAGCCGCCGCCATCTCCAGCACCTGGGACCTGGTCATGTAGCCGGGCGTCCCGAGCAACCTGCTCGGCACGTAGAGCGTCGCCGGAAGCCGATGCGCGGCGAGCGGGCCCAGAGCGTTGGCATGATTGTCGGCCCAGGCGTCGTCGAAGGTAAGTACGACCCCGCGGGCGCGGCTCGATGGCGTTGCCAGGAGTGCTCGGGCCTCGCCGATGCTCATGACGGGGTTCTCGTGCCGCCCGCCGTCGAGGATGGCGATTTGGCGCTCAAACCGCGCCGGTGAGACGGCCAGCGATCCACCGTCCGTGTCGATCCGATGCCAGCCGAGCACGGCCAGCGCGGGGCCAAGAGGAAGCGGCCACAGGGCACGCAGCTGGACAGCGTGCCCGACCGTCGGCCTCACGTGCTGCCTCGCGACGCTGCTGGCAACCGGTCGACTGGGAGCGCAGCCGCCGGGCGCTGACGGCGGCCGGCTGCGGCACGCAGGCCCCTCGCCATGCTGGCTCCCATCGCCGGCAGGAACCAGAGCGGAGGGTAATACTGCTCCGCCAGGAACAGCGCGCCGACGCACGCGACGATGAAGCCAGCGGCCATCGCTGCCTGCAGGTCGTCTCGGCGGCGATCCGCGGGGAACCGGCGGCGGAGGTCGGCCCAGGACACAGCGAGGTAGCCGAGGAGCAGCGCCAGGCCCACCGCTCCCTGCTCGGCCAAGATCACCAGGTAAGCCTCCTCCCCACTGATGGTGAGCACGTTGGAAGGGAACGGCAGGCTCTCCTGCGCGGCCGGGGCGAACTGGTAGAAGCGGTAGACAAAGTTGCCCGGGCCGACCCCGGCGATCGGGTAGTGCCGCCACTCGTTCAGTTCAACCCGGTAATAGCCCAGCCGTACATCGACGTTCGCCGTCGCTATGTGAGCTTTCTGGCCAAAGTCCCGCTGAATGATCTGCGGGGCGGCAAGCAGTGCGGCGCCGACAAGTATCAGCAGGCAGGCCAGCACGGCCACGAGCCACCGCAGCTTCAGCCGCCGGGTCGCGAATGCCCATACCGCCGCCGCCGCGAGGCCAACCAGCGCGCTGCGCGAGAAAGTAGCCAGCGTGCAGCAGAGGATGAGGGCCAACGCGAGGGCGCAGAGCGCCTTGGTACGCCGTGTGCTGGCCCATCTCAGCTGGTAGAGAGCCAGCGGCAGGCTGCTGCCGAGGAGGAAGCCGAAATCATTCGGGTCGGCGAGTGGTCCGCTCGCCCGGGGCAGGTGTTGGGCGAAGAACGCGAGCAGCCCGATGATGCTTGCCACCGTGGCCGCAAAGACCACGACTGCGACGATAACGTCCGCGCGCCTGCGGTCACCTCTCACCGTCTGCAAGATCAAGAAATACAGGACGGCGAACGTCACGTACCGCAAGGACGAGACGACCGCAGCAGATTCGTTCACCGCCCCGGCGAACGAGACGGCGGTCCACAACAGAAAGCCGCATAGCAACCACAACCCACGGCTCGTCAGCACCGGCCGCCGGTTAACTGCCCAGTCAAGCGCCCAGGCGCCGACGGCTAGGGCTCCGATTGCCTTGTCGACGGTCAGGATGCCGAGGCCCTTAGCCAGGTACGCATTGAAGAAAAACCCGGCCGCCAGCACAGCCACCGCTAGCTCGAGCCGGCAGAGGAGCAGACCAATCAGGAGTGCCGCGGCGATCGCGCCCGCCAGGTAGAGCGGCCAGCGGCCGACCGCCGCTGCAACGAGCAAAGCTGCAGCCAGGGCTGTGCCGAGCGTCAACGGACGCGCCTGCCTGCTTAGCCAGGCAGTCGCCCGGGGAAGCTGCTCAATGTTCATTGCCTTACAGGGCTTTCCCAGGCGGTCGCGTACTTACCCGGCACGGGCGCGGCCGGCTGCTGCTCGAACTGCACACGGGGGTTTCAGGCATTAGCGCGTCACAACCTCGCCAAGAAGACGCCATGGGGGCGGCCGACACGCGTCGCCGTGCCTGGACGGCGCGGGGTGCCCTGTGGCTGTCAGCCAGCTCCTGGGCCACCAAGGCCGCTCAGACCGTAGTGCTACTCGTGCTCGCCAGGGCGCTGGCTCCGGCCGAGTTCGGCATCCTGGCCGTCGCGGCACTTACCTACAACGTGCTGATCGCCCTGAACCAGCTTGGCGTCAGCGACGCACTGACGTTCTTGACGGACAGGATCGAGCAGGCGTCGAGGACAGCGCTGACCATCGTCGTCACCGGCGGGCTGATCCTGACGGGTGTTACCTGGGCACTGGCCCCGTTGATCGCGCACTTTTTCCACAGCCCAGGCGCCAGTTTCGTGCTCCGTGGCTTCGCGCTGGGCATCCCGTTTGATGCCGCAGCTCAGGTTCCCATGGGCCGGCTCACCAGGGCGCTCAGCTTCTCGCGCCGGGCCATCACCGACGGTCTCCCTCAGCTCATCGGCGCGGTGGTAACCATCAGCATCGTGCTCGCTGGTCACCCGATCTGGGGACTGGTCGTCGGCCAAGTCGCCGGCTCGGTCAGCAATGCCATCGTCGCCATGGTCATCGGGCCTGCCTGCCTGCCCGGCTGGGACCGGTTTTCTGCACGCCAGCTTCTCGCCTACGGCAAGTACCTGAGCGGGGCGGACATACTCAACCTCGGCCTGCTCAATGTCGACTACCTCATCGTCGGCCACATACTTGGACCGCGTGCGCTCGGGCTGTACTCACTGGCCTACAGGCTCTGCTTCATGCCGTATGTTGCAATCTCTGTCGTCGCCAACGGCGCGCTGTTCCCTTATTACTGCGGCCTGCCCACAAGGCAGGCAAAAGCTCGGACGGCCGAGAGCGCCATCGCGCTCATCACCGCGCTGAGCGCCCCCTGGTTCGCCGGCCTGGTGCTGTTTGCGGGTGATATTGCGCTGCTCGGCGCGAAATGGGCACCTGCCACCAACTCCGTACGGTTCCTCGCGGTCTACGGGTTCTTCCTCGCCCTGATCCTGAGTTTCCTCGAGGTGCTCAAGGCTGTCGGGCACACACGTCTCGTTTTCGCGTCCCGATGCATCCACCTTGCGCTCCTGTCTGCCGTCCTCGTTGCCACCGTGCGGCTCGGTATCACGGCGGTGGCGCTGGACCAGGCGTGCGTCGCCGGCGTCGTGGCGCTGCTGACCGGACTGTGGATGATCAGGCGTACCGCGATGCGCGGGGCCGCGATCGTCCGTGCGATCGGGCTGCCGATGCTCGGGACGCTGGGCATGGCTGTGGTGGTGCTGGCGCTCAGCAGGATTCCGGCACTCGGCGTGGTGCCGTCCTGGACTGGGCTTCTCATTGTCGGCCCGATAGCACTCGGGGTTTACGCCGCCATCGTCCGCCTGGTCATGCCCGGGCCGCTGCAGGGCGGCTGGGCCGCCCTCAGGAACCGGCCGGTCATGCCTTCCGACGGCCAGCGCGGCGCGCTCCGCTCAGCTGATGCCCGGTAAAGGACCTAAGGCGAGGTGGATACGTGAGTAGCGTGCCGACTAAGGCAAAGCAGGTCTCAGCAACTGGTCCCGCCCTGCACGTCACAACGGGCCTGGCTGGCTGGGCAGCGCAGTGGGACGATCTGGTCGGGGCGTCGGCGCTGCCGTCTCCGTTCCTTCGCTCCTGGTGGCTGGCCGGCGTGGGTGGCCATGACCCGGCGTACATTCTCGTCGTTGACGGCGGCCTGCTGCTGGGCGGCATCGCCCTTGACCAGGGTCATGTGGTCGGTCTGCCTCAGCTGCGGATGATCGGCAGCGGGCACCTGTGCGCCGATCATCTCGACCTGCTCGCCCGCAGCGGCAGCGCCGAACGAGTGACGAGCATGATCCGCCAGTGGTTGCTGCGGCCGGGAGAGCGCACCCTGGAACTCGGCGGCCTGCGACCCGACGGGCTGCTCGTCGGTGCGCTGGCAGGGCAGTCGCGTGTCGATGTGGTCGGCCGGGCCCCATGGGCGACCCTTCCCGCAACTTCGGCCGCCTACCTGCAGGCTCGGCCGAGGACACTGCGCAGGACGATCGCGCGCACCTCGACCCGCCTGACTGAGGCAGGGGTACGACATCAAATCTGCCGGGGTGAGTCGGTCGGCGATGCGCTGGCGACGCTGCGCCGCTTGCACGCCGCCCAGTGGGGCAACTCTTCGCGCTTCCTGCCGGTCTTCGACCGCTTCGCGGCCGCATGCGAGCTCGGTGCCCAAGCCGGAGAGGTTACCGTGCACGAGCTCAGGGCAGGCCAGGACGTCATCTCGTGCATGGCCACGTTCGAGGTGGCAGGCCGCGTCAGCCTGTATCAAAGTGCCCGTCAGACGGAACCACGCTGGCGTGACGCGACCATCATGCTGATTTCGGCGATCATCGCGGACGCATGCGAGCGCGGCTTTGCCGAGGTGGATTTCCTGCGCGGAGAAGAGACCTATAAGCACAGCTTCGCTCCGGACCGACGGCAGCTCGTCCGGATACGCGCCGCCACCGGCTGGGCGACGCGACTTGTACTGGCCGCAGAGCTTGCAGGACGCCGCGCCAAGCGCTTGCTGGCCGCGCGGCACACCGGTGAGCCGGGAGCAGGGCGATGACAGTTTCTAGCCAGGCAGCGCAGGACGCCCGTGACGTAGCAGTGATCATCCCGGCCTTCAACGCGGCGTCGTACATCGACCAGGCTCTCGCATCCGTCGCAGCCCAGACGGTCCGCCCCGGCGCCGTGGTCGTCGTCGACGACTGCTCGGCCGATGACACCGCGGGCCAGGCGAGCCGATGGCGGGACCGACTGCCAGTCGAGGTCGTCCGGCTATTCGCCAATCGGGGACCCGGCGTGGCGCGCGACGCGGGTATCGCGGCGAGCAGCGCTGGCCTGCTGGCTATGCTCGACGCCGACGACATGTTCCTGCCGGACCACCTGGCGACCATGCTCAGTACGCACGCCCGCGCGCCGGGTCTGATCAGCGCCCAAGAGCTGTCCTGGACACCAGGGGCCGAACTCACCTTCGCTGACGGCGCGAGCAAGCGCAGCGCCGGCGTGAGCGCCGTGCACTCGCTCCTGCATCGCAACTTCGTCAACTTCGGTTTCTTCTCGCGGGCGCTGTACGAGAAGGCGGGCGGCTTCGCTGACAAGTACTACTGCGAGGACTGGGACCTGTGGGTCCGGATGGCTCGGGCCGGGGCAACCATAACGTCGGCGTCACACCCGACTGCGATCCACCGGGTTCACCCGGAGAGCCTGTCGTACGACACCGTCACGATCGCCCGGCACGGAGTGGCCTTCCTGACCGCCGAGCTACAAGCGGCAAGGTCGCCGGGCGAGGCATCCGCAGCCCGCGCCGGGCTGTCAGCACTGCGCGGCAAGCTGAGCTTCTATCGGGCATCGGAGCTGGTCGCCATCGGCGATCTGCGGCAGGCCAGGAGAACCGCCATCGGCGGCTTGCCCGGCGATGGACTCAAGGCGTGCGCCGGCCTGATAGCGCTGGCACTGGCCCCGACCATGGCAGCCAAGATCGAAAGGCACACCAGGCGATATCGCCTGCAGTCCGGCGCCTACGTGCCAGGTGGTGCCAGCGACGCTCCTCCCGGACTCGCCTAGCTGGTCATTTGCCTGTGACGCAGGCCAGGCAGCCTGCTGCATGCTGCCTTGCCGCGCATCGCCGCGACCTTCACCAGGTCAGCAGACTTGGACTGGCCTGGATGCCGAGGATGCAGGTGCATGCGCCGGAGCCGCGCGTTGAACGCCTCGACCAGGTTTCCGCGCTCGGTCGCGGCCGTGAAGTACGTCAGTGTCACCGACAGCGATATGGCCGGCCCGTTGTGGACCCAGTGCGGAGCTATCGGGGGCATGTACACGCCGCGACCTGGGGTCAGCTCATACGACGCCAACTCGGGCGGTAGCGACTCGATCCGCCCATGTGAACCGTCCCAATAGCGCTCGATCTCATGTCGCCGATCCCACTCGGTGGCGAAGCGGCCGAGGCTCACGATCTTGGCCCCGCTCACTTGCATGAGCAAGCTGTGCTCGATGTCGAAATGAGCGGGAGTCACGGAATTCGGCGATGAGACGAAGATGAACCCGACCCGCTTGCGCATCGTCCCCTGCCTGTCCTTCATGGTTCGCTCAAGGTCGTCGAGCGTGGAGTTCATGAGGTCGGCGTAGGCCGGATCGTCCTCGATATTGAGCAGCGTGAGCCAGGAATTCGCATCGTTCAGGTTGCGAATCACGTCGCCCGGCCTGGACAGCGCTCCCCGCGGTGGTCCGCCCTGAGGTACGAGCAGCGGCTGCGCCGCGGAGTCGCAGATCACGGACTGTCGCGGCAGGCGGTCTGCCAAATCGGCGATCGCAGTGAGGGTGAGCCGCTCATCGAGATGGAGGTTGTGGCTGAATACCCCAGGCTGGTCGGGAAACGCCCCTCGCGACGGGAGTTCACCGAGCTTCGGGATTTTCTGATTAGCCGAGATGGTCACTTCTCCCCCTCATTGCACTGGTGACGCAGGCCGGGCAGGCTAGACGCCGGCCACTCGAGCAGTTGCTCGTAACGGGTCCTCGTAACGAGTACCCGGATTCAGTGCCTTGCATGGCTCGCCGCTCACCGGGAAGGACGCATGCTGAGGGCAGTCGAAGCACGCTGAAGGGCCCACAGGGCTTCGACCTCGTCCGCTGGGGCGATGCCAACGCCGCCGCGGCCCGGACGGGGTCCGCGGTGTCAAGAGCCCGGTGGGTGGGACTCGTGGTCAGCCTGCTCCTGGTCGTCACTGCCGTCGGCGTGACCCTGACCTTGGGCGATGCCCTCTCCGCGGGCGCACGGGGCCACAGCGCGTCAAACACTCATCCTCGGCCCGGCCAGCCGGCGGTCAGCGGCTTCAGTCAGTGGCTCGACGAGGGATCAGTACGGACGCGGAGCGGAGCGCAGTGGGCGGCGATCGCCCGCCACAACGCCATCGTCGTGCTCAACTCGTGGGACTACCGGCTAATCCCGATACTCAAGGCCGCGAACCCCGCCGTCCGGGTTTATGTGTACAAGGACCTGTCGGGGGTCCGGTCGGACGACTGCACCA
The DNA here is from genome assembly GCA_963730085.1 of uncultured Actinomycetota bacterium. GTDB lineage: Bacteria > Actinomycetota > Actinomycetes > Streptosporangiales > Streptosporangiaceae > JAJYUU01. Next base: position 202,189 of record CAVSQI010000007.1, read on the forward strand.
CTGCGAATGGCACGTGCACGTCTTGCCCGCCCGGGGTAGCCGACAGCGCGCTCATATCGTCAGGAATGGGCTACTGCTGGGTCAGGCACCATCATCCGCAATGGCTACTCCGAGCCGCAGGGGCTGGCCATCCACTGGAGTTCCGCGGGTACCCGGGCATCTGGGAGACGGACTACGGCAACCGGGCGTACATGCGTCAGTGGCTGCGGAACGTTATTGCGGACGTCCGCTCCCACGGCTGGGATGGCGTTGAGGTCGACAACGCGCTCACCAGTGCCAATACGTACGGCGTCGCGAGCAAGTATCCCACCGATCAAGCCGTTCAGGCGGCGACCTATGCCGCACTTCGCTACCTCGGTCCCGGGCTGCGCATCCATGGGGTTGGCGCCGTCTTCAACGTCGGCTACGCGACCCGCTTCCCCGGCCTGTGGCAGCGCTGGCTCGGCCCGGTCGGCGGTCTGATGCAGGAGTTCTACCTATCGGCCTCGGCTCAGGCGGGCGCAGCGGGCAATCTGTGGCGGGCCTTCGAGTCCGAGGTTTCTTCCTGCGTCGCCCAGCGCAAGAGCTGCTGGTTCCATACCGGGGACTACGCGACAGCCGTCACGCCGGCTACTCGCGAGTACGCCCTCGCTTCGTACCTATTGGCCGCGGACGGCCACCAATACCTGGCGATCGGGTCGCCAGCTGCTCCGGCGGTCAGCCAGTGCCGTGCGCTGGGGGCCCCGCTCGGGCCGGCTGTTCCGGTGGGAACCCTGCTCGTCAGAAGTTTCGGCGGAGGCTTCGTCGTGGTCAACCCTTCCGCCGAGGCTGCCTCGATCGGAGCGAGCCACCGCCGCTACTTCGTCGGGCACAGGCCAGATGGCCAGCGTGAAGCTACCACCGAAGACCGGGGCGATACTCGGCCTGACAACAGCCGCGGCCTGTAGCTGACCTTCGCTGCGGCCGGCCCCGCGGACCGGTCGTGCGACATGACCGCGCGCTGGTAGGCGATCCGGTATCTACGCAGCATGTGGTCGGGATGCCAGGCGCCGCTGGCTGCTAGCGCGCGGCGACGCAGCGACTGTGCCCATTCGCCGTCGGCGAGAATGCGCGAGATGGCCGCGCCCAGAGCCGCCTGGTCGCCTGCGGGTACTAGCACGGCTGCTTCCGGCGGCACAAGGTCGGTCACTCCATCGACGGCAGTGGCGACAGTAGGCGCGCCGAGCGAGAGCGCCTCGAGCACCGCGAGAGGCAGCCCCTCCCAGGCCGACGCGGAGACCACGCACGAGGCGATCCCGACCAGCGCCGCGATGTCATCGATGTGCCCGGCGAACGTCACCCGATCGCCAGATCTGCGAGCAGCGCTCTCTAGCTCGTGCCGTAGCGGTCCGTCCCCGGCGACCACGAAGCGGGCTGCCTGGACATTCCTGGCGGCGGCGATCAAGGCCGGCCAGTCCTTCTGTTCAGTGAGGCGGCCGATTCCTGCGACGACCGGCTCGGCTCCGAGGCCCAGCCTCCGGCGCATCTCTTCTTGCCGCTCCGGACTCGCGGGCGCCAGTGCGGCTCCGTTCACGATGAGGTCGATACGGGCGGACGGGAACCCCGAAGCGCGCAGCGAGCGAGCGACTGCTGGCGCGCACGCGATCACGCGCGGCGTAGCCGAGCGCAAGATGCGGCCAGCCGCCGGGTAGTCGGCCGGCGGCACTCCGTGCAGCGTAGTCATCAACGCGACGCGGTCCCTGATCGTCGCCAGTGCCAGCCGCGCCATCACCGCGGCCCGCACGTTATGGGCGTGAACAATCTGCGGGCTGAACTGCCGCACGCACTTGGCGAGCCGGCCAACAGCGGCCACCGCGCTAGCGGTCGAGGCTCGTGACGTCAGCGGCAACGCGCAATGCGCGCCTCCAGCCATCTCGATGCGGCCAGCCCAGGCACCGGGTCCCGAAGCCACGACTACCTCGTCCCCTTGCTCGATGGCATCGGCGCTGAGCGCGACCACCAGCTGCTCCATCCCGCCTGGCGCCATCCCGGGCAGCACATGCAGGATCCTCATGCCGCGCGCTCTCCGACAACGGGGGCAGACGCGTCCGGCGGCGACGTCTCAGGGAGGATGCCTAGCTCAGGCGATGCAGCGTCGGACCGGGGGCTTAGGGCGCCGACTTGCCCGACCCGCCGGATTCGATAGCTTTCGAGATCCTCGCCGCGTCTCTCCTGCCGGTGCGGCGGAAACTCAGCGCGCCACCTATCGGCTGGAGAAGCGTGCGTATAAGTATTGATATGTCTAGCCATAGCGACCAATGCTCAATGTAGTAGTTATCAAATCGCACCCGGTCACTAATGGACGTGTCGCCATTCAGGCCATGCACTTGCGCCCACCCGGTAACGCCAGCGCTAGTCCTGTGCCGATCCTCGTAGCGCGGAACCTTCTTGGCGAATTGGGCCGTGAAGAACGGGCGTTCTGGCCGCGGACCTACCAGCGACATGTCGCCGCGGATTACGTTGAACAGCTGCGGCAGCTCATCGAGATGAGTGGACCGTAGCCACCGGCCGATCGGCGAGCAATCGGCGTCATCCACGGTCCACTGCGAGTCGGGATTCACTGGGCGGCTGATGGTCCGGAACTTCATGATCCTCATGATCCTGCCCCTATACGTCACGCGGTCTTGCCGGAAGATGACCGGTGAGCCGCTGGTGACGAACTGAACTCCGAAGAGCAACAGCAGGACGGGGGCTGCGAGCACCAGCAAGACAGAGGTCGCGATGACATCAAACGCGCGCTTCGCGAAGCGCTCGGCCTGCCGGAGACCACGGTGGCGCAAGGCGGTCACTGGCACTCCCCAGATGTCATCGCGGTACCCGAACGGCGCGACCCGAGCAAGCTCGTGCATACGCGGCACGACGTACATAGCGATCCACGGCGGGCAGCGGGAGCGAAGCATCGAGACCACGTCGGCGTCGCAGTCGTCGGGGTCGGCCATGATGAGAGTTCGAACGCGGTGCTCCCGGATCACGTCGGCCATGGCGGCGACGTCCCCAAGGACGGGCAGTGACGTGCGCTCGGCGGTAACGGCGCGGCCGACGAACCCCACCGGCCGCAGGCCAAGCTCGCGGTGGCTACGGAGTAGGTCGCCCACTTCGCGGGCCGTTCCGGCTGTCCCGACGATCAAGGTCGGGTCGGTAAGACGCCCGGCCCGCTGGGCGGCGCGCAAAACGCTGTACATTACGGCGCGCAGCACCACCAGGAGCACGAGACTCGCGGTCACCTGGAGGACGAGTCGCCTGACCTGGTCCACGGAATTCAGCCAGGGCAGGAGCAAGACCACCGGCACGAGCGCCGACGCCACCAGCACGCCAAGCTCGTCAAAAAGCCGCAGGCAGATACGCAGCTTGTGGCGACGAGTCAGCCGCAGGACAGCGAAGACCAGCAGGCCGTAGGCGGCTCCGAAGAGCTGCGGGCCAACCAGGATGGCGGCGGCAGCCAGCATCACGAGATCGCCCGTGGGCAGGAGCAGCGCTTTCAGCGGGAGGCCAGCACGGTCGCGCAGTCCGCTGAGTTCGGGCCGCTGCCGAGTCTGGGTCGGGCTCGCGGTCTTTGTGTACAGAACGTCCATCATCGGGGGCACGTGACGTACATCGAGATCTTCCGAGTCAGGTGCGCCCATTGACTCCTCCCCCGTAATACGTGGGCGATCTTGCTGGGCCGCACCGTCACCCGGACGGATCAGCTGACCAACGAAAGCCTCTCCCGCCGTCTCAGCGCCAAACGTTCCGCGGATCAGAGCTCCTGGCTTGCACCAGGTGCCCTCGATTGTGGGCGATATCAGTCAGCTCAGCATTGATTCGGCACGTATTGCCTGCGCCTCCCACCAGGCGAGCTCTTCGTCATAGCCGCCCAGCGCCTTCTCCCACCCGAACTGGACAAGAGCCCCGAGCAGACTCAGCGAGAGCTGGATATCCCACCATGGCTCGGTGTCAACGCCGCAGTACTCCAGCGCCGTCCGGTACGCCACGATCGAGTCCTCCTTGGACTCCGGCAGCCGCCGGCAGTTGATGGCGAGGTACCAGGCGAGGTCGCTCGCGGCTGGGCCACGGCCCGGCTGCTCCCAGTCGAGCAGCACGGTGCGCTCCAAGTCGTCGCTGCCGAGGTTGTCCAGCTTCCAGTTGCTGTGTACGAACGTCTGCGGGGTCGCGTCGAGCGCCGCCACGAGCGGACCCGGATCGCGAGCCAGCGGGGCGGCAACGGCAGCCGCAGCGGGCGCCACGTCGGCCAGCAATGGCCAGCCCTTGCGCACGAGCTGCGGCACGAGGTGATCCGATCCGATCGCCGCCTCGGCCTCCGCCATCCACGGCGAAAGCTCCAGGTACCTGTGCATCGTCGGGACGACATCGACCTCCGGGCCGCAGCCCCAGAACGCGGCGTGCAATGCCGCCATGTGCGTCAGGAATCGCCGATGCTGGGCGAACGGAATCGCGTTGTCGCTGACCGGCACCAGCCAACGGCTGACGTCGCGCATCAATACAGCGCAGCCGCCTGACGGGCGGGCACCAGAGCCCTGCTCACTCCCCGCCGCGACGATGGGCTGGTTGAGGCAGTCAGGCAGCCGGTCCAGGACCCCGCGCCGCCACAGTTCGAGCGGCGCGCCGCACAAGCTGCCCGAGGCCCGCATTGTCCAGTCGTTCGCCAGGTCGAGATGCTTCAACACATACGGTTCGCCATCGATCTCGAGCCGCTCCAGCACCGCCCCTGACTTGCCGGGAGCGCCGCCGACGGGCTCCCGCTTCGTCGCCGACGCCAGCAGTTCGACCAGCAGGTCGGGCTGGCCGCGGCCGCCGCCCCGGTCAGGCACGAGCGGCCTCCATCTCAGCTAGCAGTGAAGCGGGCCAGCGACCGCCGCAGAACACCGTGTCCGCCACGATTCGATCATCTCGCACGGTGAGCACGTGCAGGTGGTGAGCAGCGTGCGGGACCCCGTTCTCAAACCAGCTCAGGGTGTACTCCACGATCTCGGTAGCGCCATCCGCGGCGGGGTGCCGGCGAAGCTCTTCGAACTTCGCCGGATCGGCGAACCAGCGCCCGTATTCACCGCGGATCGCGTCGGCTCCGCGCACTGTCATACGCCAGTTGGGTACCGTCGCGTCGAGCGTCGCGTCGGCGCTCCAGGCGTCGCACCCAGCGATCGTGGCGTTCTCGATCGCGGTCAGGAACTCGTTGATTACCTGCGTACTTGCCATCGTCGTCTCCAGACCTTGGATTGGATTCGATCGTGGCTTTCTCGCCTTGCAGGAAGGTTGCAGTCGCCCCGGGCGTGTCTTGGGCGACGGCGGGTAAGACCGCCTAACGGGCAGTCGTGGAGTCGGGCGGGGGGTTGCACCAGGCAATAATCGAGTTATCCTATCGACAACATAGCCTAGCTGGAGGCCGTGGCGTCATGACTCATCACGAGCAGCAGGGACTCGATGTCGCGATCGTCGGCGGCGGCGCCAGCGGCACGCTCACCGCCGTTCACCTGCTCCGGGAAGCCGCGCCACGGGCGCTACCGCTTCGGATAGCGCTGATCGACCAGCACGGGCGGCACGGACTGGGCCAGGCGTATTCGACCGAGAATCCGGCCCACCAGCTGAATGCCATGGCCGGCCAGATGAGCGGGATCCAGGGCGATCCGGATCACCTCATCCGATGGGCCGCAGCTGACGCCAGTAACGCAGGCGGCGACGTGACGATGGGCCGCGAACTTGGCTGGACCACGTTCCTGGCCCGTCGGGACTACGGTCGGTACCTGCGCGACACCCTGGCTGACGCCGAGCGTTCAGCGTTCCCCGCCGCTCGCCTCACGCGGGTAACCGCCAACGTCATGGCCGTGCGGCCCGGCACTGCGCGCCACGGACTTCGCCTGGTGACCCCGGCCGGCCAGATCGCAGCTGACCTGGTCGTGCTCGCGACGGGCAACGCGCCCGCGAGGATGCCGCTCGAGGCACCAGCGAGCGAGCGCGTCGTGACCGACCCGTGGGCGCCACATGCGCTCGCCGACGTGGCCGGGCACGACGAAATAACGAAGGGCCGCGATTCGGTGGTCATCGTGGGCACCGGTCTCACGATGCTGGACGTCGCGGTGACGATCGCGGCCAGCGATCCGCGCACCGTGATTCACGCGATCTCGCGGCACGGTTTGCTGCCGCGCCCGCATCCGGGCGCTGCGCCGGGCGAGCCGACGGCCCCTGTGGCTGCCAGTCATGGCCCGGGCCGACAGTCCAGTGCGGCTGATCGACCTGATGTGGCAAGTACGAGCGACGATCGACGCCAGCCCGACGGGATGGTTCGACGTCATGGACGCGCTGCGGCCGCTCGTGCCGACGCTGTGGCGGCGGATGCCGGTCCAGGACAAGCGCTTGTTCCTCCGGCACCTGGCCAGGTACTGGGAGGTGCACAGGCACCTGGTCCCGCCGGCGACCGCGAGCCGGATCACGGCCCTGCGCGCCACCGGTCGGCTCCACGTGCACCGCGGCCAGATCACGGCCGTGACGCCGATTGCCGACAGGCTCGCGGTCGTGGCCGACGGCGGCGGCACGCACGAGAACCTGGCCCTGGACGCCGACTGGCTTATCAACGGCACCGGCGCGACGGCCGACATATCCAGCGCGGCCAGCCCGCTCCTGCGCGACTTGTTCAGCACCGGGCTGGCTCGGCCGGACCCGATGGGCCTCGGCGTTGACGCCGCGCCTGACGGCCGGGTCCTCAGCCAGGCGGGCATCCCGAGCGATGTGCTGCTCACACTCGGACCACCGCTGCGCGGCTTGTGGTACGAAACGACGGCCATCCCGGAGATCCGCGAGCAGGCTGCGGAGCTTGCCCGGCGAATCACTCGCGACGATCTCTTGCGCCAGCGCCCAGACAGTGCCGCATAGTGGCGATCATCGCCGCCTCGGGTTGGTGGATCTGTCGAGGTCAGCCGCCTTGCTCGACCCTGACGGAGCCGAGCAGGTCGCGGACTACGGCGGTGTAGCGCTCAAGTGCCAAGCCATTTCCTGGTCGGCCTCGGCGGTCCTCCAAGCCCGGGACCGCCGCTGGTCGCATTGTGGTCCGATGCTCGCGCCAGCTGAAACAATGCGGGCATGACGTCCGACCGGATCGAGGTCCAGCGCACAATCGAGGCCGACCCCGCGGCCATCTTCGCCATCCTCTGCGATCCGCAGGGTCACGTGACCATCGACAGCTCCGGCATGCTTCAGTCGGCCGACGGCCGTCCAGTCACCGCCGTCGGCGACACCTTCGTGGTGCACATGGACCGCGAGGCGCTGAACGACTATCCAGAGCTCGGCCGCTACGACGTGACCGTCAAGATCGCGGCGTTCGAGCCCGACCGGGAAATCGCCTGGACTATTCTCGGCCGGATCCGGCCGCAGATCGGCCACGTCTACGGGTACCGACTGGAGCCGATCGAGCAGGGCACGCTGGTCACGTCGTACTACGACTGGTCCAACATCGATCCCACGTGGCGCGACGCCGGCATCTTCCCGGTCATCTCCGAAGGCGCACTGCGCGCGACGCTCGGCATCCTCGCGAGGACCGTACCGAAACGGGGGGCGACAACCTGACGACGACGTTACTGCTGTCGAGACGAGGTCAGTCGCAACCACACCGCGGAGTCGGGCGGAAGCAGTTCCCCATCCATCGGGCCGCTGGCCAGCAGAAGGCCGCCGTGCTGGGGTAGCCGGGCCGGCTTGGCCGAGATGTTGACCACGCACCGAACGCTCGATCCGCGGTCGAAGGCCAGCAAGCCATCGTCGGCTCGGAGCCACGTCATCGGGCCGTCGCCCAAGGCCGGCTCGGATCGGCGGATGGCCAGCGCCGTGCGATACAGCTCCACCATCGAATCGGGGGCGCCGGTCTGCGCGGCGACGGTCAGATCGCGCCACTCCTCGGGTTGCGGCAGCCATGGCTCGTCCCTCGCTCCTGGCGGAGAGAAGCCGAACGGCGGTTGCTGGCCGCTCCACGGCATCGGCACCCGGCTGCCGTCCCGGCCTGGATCGACACCTCCGCTCCGGAACCAGATCGGGTCTTGTCGCAGCTCGTCTGCGATGTCCTGGACTTCCCAGAGGCCGAGTTCCTCGCCCTGGTAGATGTAGACGGAGCCGGGCAACGCGAGCGTCACCAGCGCGGCCGCTCGGGCCCGCCTAGTGCCGAGCTCGACGTCAACCGGGAGTCCATGGAAGTAGCCGCGCCGCGCCAGATCAAACGCCGTGTCGCAGCGGCCGTACCTGGACACGACCCGGTCCACGTCGTGGTTGGACAGGACCCACGTGGCTGGCGCGCCGGCCGGCGCGTTGAGCGCCAGGGTGTTGTCGATGACGTCGCGTAGCCGGTCGGCATCCCAGGGACAACTCAGATACGGGAAATTGAAAACCGTGTGCAGCTCGCCGGGGCCGACGTACCTGGCCAAGCGCGCCGCATCCGGGATCCAGATCTCGCCGATCAACACCCTGGCGGGGTATTCGTCGGCGACCGTTCGCCAGGACCGGTAGATCTCGTGCACGTCGTCACGGTCGGAATAGGGATGCAGCGGGCCCGGCGGCGCGTCCGGCGCCACCTCCGGCAGCGTCGCATCCTTCGTCAGCAGCGCCGCGGAATCGATCCGGATGCCGTCGGCGCCCCGGTCGAACCAGAACCGCAGCACGTCCTCGAATTCGGCCCGCACCTCCGGGTTCGCCCAGTTGTAGTCCGGCTGTTCCGGGGCGAACAGGTGCAGGTACCAGTCGCCCGGTGAACCATCCGGTTCGGTGATCCGGGTCCACGCTGGCCCGCCGAATATCGACTGCCACCCGTTAGGCGGCACGCTGCCATCTGCGCCGCGGCCAGGCCGGAACCAGAACCGAGCTCGCTCCGGGGATCCCGGTCCAGCCGCAAGCGCCGCCTGGAACCACGGGTGCTGATCCGAACCGTGGTTCGGCACCACGTCGATGACGATCCTGATTCCTACGGCGTGCGCTTCCGCGATCAGCGCGTCCGCATCAGCGAGAGTGCCGAAGGCCGGCTCGATGTCGCGGTAGTCGGAGATGTCGTATCCAGCGTCCGACATCGGCGACGGGTACCACGGGTTGAACCAGATAGCGTCGATGCCGAGGCCAGCCAGGTAGCCCAGGTGCGCCCGCACGCCAGCAAGATCGCCGATACCGTCCCCGTTCGAGTCCGCGAAGCTGCGCACGTACAGCTGATAGATAGCAGCGCTGCGCCACCAGGCGTCGCCAGCCGTCGGCCGGATGGCGTCGGAGGAGCCGAGATCTAGCACGAGTACCTGCTTCCTGTCGTGTTCGGGCAGTGCTGGGCTGGCCGCGTGGCTCACAGCCACCCGGTTCGCAGCGCTCGCTATGTGGTGGGTTCGGGGAGCGGCCCGCGCGGCCGCGGCGTCAGCCTCTAATGCCTCCGGCGGTCAGGCCGGCCATGATGTTCCGCTGGAAGATCAGGAAGAAGACGATCGTCGGCACCGCCGCCATGGCCGACGCCGCGATGATGAGGTTCTCCGGCGTCCCGATCGAGGCCTGCCAGATGCCCACGTTGAGCGTCTCCCTCGTCGGCGTGTACCCGTACTCGACCAGCAGCGGCCAGAAGAAGTCCTTCCACACCGCAACCAATCCGAAGATCGATACCACCCCCAGGATGGGGCGCGAGATCGGCAGCACGATTCGCCAGAGGATCCTCAGCCGCGACGCGCCGTCGATCTGCGCGGCGTCGATGTAGTCGGTAGGGATGGAGTCGAAGAACCGCCTGAGCAGGAAGATGTTGAATGCGTTGGCCACCGACGGCAGCCAGATGGCCTCGGGTGTGCCGACGAGGTTCACGTGCAGGATCGGCAGGTCGACGACCGTCACGTACTGCGGGACGACGAGCACGGTGGCCGGAATCATGAGCGTCGCCAGCATCAGGAACGAGATGACGTTGCCGAGGGCTGGGCGCAGCTTGGACAGCGAGTAGGCGGCTGTCACGTCGAAGACCAGCTGGAAGGCCAGGGCGCCGAATGCGTAATACATGGTGTTCCATAGCAGCTTGGCGACGTCGAGCCGGTTCCACGCCGTGACGTACGTGCTCGGGTACACGTGGTGCGGGTACAGCGTGGGCGGCGTCGCGATCGCCTCCTGGGTCGACTTCAGCCCGTCGGCGAACAGGAAATAGAGCGGGCCGATGAAGACCAGCGTGAACACGATGACCACTATGGTCAGGACAACCCGATAGGTGATCCGGCCACCGCGGCGGTTGAGCTGAGCGCTGGAAATGAGCGTCCTGGTTGTTGTCGCCGTCCGTGTCGCCCTGGCCGCGCTAGCACCGTCACGACGCCGCGCTGACCAGGAGCCCGCTGTTGCGAATCCTGCCATCTGGCCCCCCCTTACCCGCGCTCGCGAGTGGCCCATAGGAAGCCGCCGGAGAACACGGCGAGCACGAGCATGAGCATCACGCCCAGGGCGGATGCGCTGTTGTAGTTGCTGGCACCGCTGTAAGCGAAGGCGTACTGATAGATCAGCATCACCACCGACTGGGTGTTGTTCCCGACACCGCCGCCACCGTTCGTCAGCACGAACGACTCGACGAACATCTGCATGGTGGCGACGACCTGCAGCATGAGCAGCAAGATCAGGATGAGCCTGGTCTGCGGGATGGTGACGTGCCGGATGCGGCTGAACAGGCCAGCGCCGTCGAGCTCGGCGGCTTCGTACAACTCACCGGGGATGTTTTGCAGCGCCGCCAGGTAGATCAGTGTCGCGCCGCCCATGTTCATCCACGTCGACGCCACGACCACCGAGATCATCGCCGTGCTCACGAATCCGGTGCCGGGCTGGAGCACCCACTGGGACGTCGGCAGGTGCAGGAGCCGCAGGATGTCATCGAAGAGGCCGTACTGGGGGTTATAGAAGTACGAGAAGAGCAGGAGCGCCGAGGCTGGCGGCAGCATGACGGGCAGATAGACCAGGACACGCAGGTAGCCGCGGGCATTGCGGAGCTCGTTGAGCAGGATCGCGACGCAGAACGGCACGGCGTAGCCGATGACGAGCGCGAGCACCGTGAACTCGAGCGTGTTGCGCCAGGCCTGCCAGAACATCGGGTCGTGGATGATCCGGGTGTAGTTCCGCCAGCCTGCCCACGTGTAGCCGCCCCCGTACACGGCCTTCTGGAAGCTCATGATGACTTCGCGGACGATCGGATACCACGAGAAGAACGTGAAGCAGAGCACGGCCCCGACGAGGAACGCATACGCCGACAGGTTGCGCCGGACCCGGTGTCCAAAGCGGTCCACGGCCGCCTGCCTCGTGGCGCCTGGCCCCTTGCTGGCCTTGCGCAGCGTCACGACGTCTGCCATCGGATCTCCTGTCGCCTTATCTGAACTTCCAGAGCCGGACTCTAACCCGAGGTGGCTGGTAAGAGCCTGGCCTGGCGCGGGAGCCGACCCGAGGGCCCGGCCCCCGCGGCCGGGCCGGCGCGGGCCGGCTCCCGTGCTAGGCGTGGGGACCGAGGCCGGTCCGGCCCCCACGCTCAGCCGTCACGCGCCGCTGTTGGCCAGGATCGCGTCGACGTTCGTCGCGGCTGTCTTCAGCAGCGCCGGGATGTTCGCGTTCGGCTCGGTGAGCACCGCCAGCATGACCGGGTCGAGCGCGTGATAGACCGCCTGAGCGTCAAGCGGCTCGCCGACGCCGTTCTCGTTCGCCTTGACGAACGGCGCGAAGTACGCGGTGTTGACCGTCCCGTACTTCGTCCGGAGATCGTTGATCTTCGCACCGGTCGCGCCCTGGAACAGCTCGGGCTCGGGGAAGCCGACCGGCTGCCCGTCAGCCTTGATCCTGGCGAAGTTGAACTGGCCCACGCCCGGCGTCAGGTTTTCGAACGTGATCCACTTGATGCCCGCCTCGATCTGCGCCGGCGTGTCGCTCTTGGCGAACATGTAGTCGTTGCCACCCGATAGCGAGGCGGCCGGCGTACCACTCATGCTGGGTAGCGCGCCCATGCCGAAATCGTTCACGTTGCCCTTGTCGGTCGGCACGATCACGTTGTAGATGTCGTCCGGCGCGGCGATGTACATGCCGAGCTTGCCCTGCGCCATCTGCTGCTGCAGCGAACCCCACGCGAGGCCCTGCGTAGCGCTCATCGCCTTGTCGGTGAACCGGAGCGCGTGCAACGCACTCAGGACGGCCACGCCGTTCGCGTTGTCGAAGTTCGCTGTCGGCGGCGCCGTGGCGCCATTCACCATCGAGCCGCCGAGAGCGTCGATGTAAGACGAGAAATGCCAGCCGCCGGTGTTCTGCGCGCTGTAGTCGCCCCAGCCCTCGATGCCGTTCCCGAGCGCGGAGATCTTCTGAGCGTCGGCCTCGACCTCTGCCCAGGTTGTCGGCGGGTTGTTCGGGTCGAGTCCGGCCTTGGTGAACAGCGTCCGGTTGTAGATCAGGCCTTGGGTGTAATTCGAGGTCGGCAGGCCGTAGAGCGTCTTGCCAGCCGTGACCGCCTTCATCGAGCCCGGCACGATGTCACCCAGCGCCGGAACCGTCTTCCCGCTGACGTACGGCGTGATGTCCGCAGCCTGGCCGGCCAGCAGCACCTGCGGAAGGTCAGTGAAGTAGGTGTAGAAGACATTCGGCTCGGTACCCGCCCGCAGCATGGCGGTGAATGTGGCCGGGACCTCGCAGGGATAGTTGTAGACGCTCTTGATGGTGATGTTGGGGTTGGCTTTCTGGAACGTCGCCACGTCCTCGAGCCACTCCTTGTGCTGAACCGGGAACTGAGCCGCCGGCGGTGCGCAGTCGATGCTGATGCTCACCGCACCGCCTGATGACGAACTCGGCGTGCTGCCGCAGGCTGCGGCCCCAAGCCCTAGCGCTGCCAGGGCAGTGACGGCACCGAGTTTCCGGCTGCCAGACCACCGGTGAGGCTGTCTGCTCATCGATCAATCCTTCTTCCCTTGGGCTGAACGTGGGCAATCTCGGACGCCCGGGCCGCGGTGGCAGCAGGACGCGCCGAAGTCGGCCGCGTTCGGGGAATGATCCCGAATCCAGTCGACTTGCGCCACGCCCTGGGCGCCTTCCTTTGTTGCACTGAACATACTGAGCCGAACATCTGACTGCAAGATATCGATGAAACATTGCAAGGACACAACTTGGTTACGAGGATCTCCGCGTACGGGCGATTCGGGCGCTGCGGCCGGCGAGGCGACGCGCCGATAGTGATCCAGGTCACGCAAGCAGATGGCAGCGGATGTCGTATTGTTGCGGCATGACGCGAACTCCTGCTCGGCGGCTCGCTGAGGTCGCCCAGAAGGTCGGGGTTAGTGAAGCCACCGTGAGCCGGGTGCTCAACGGCAAGGCCGGCGTGTCCGAGAGCACCAGGGATGCGGTTCTCACGGCCCTGGACGTGCTCGGCTATGAACGTCCGACCCAGCTTCGCGGAGACCGGGCCCGGCTCATCGGCCTTGTCTTGCCCGAGCTCCAGAACCCGATCTTCCCGGCGCTCGCCGAGGTGATCGGCGGCGCGCTCGCGCAGCGGGGCTTCACGCCGGTGCTGTGCACCCGGACAGCGGGCGGCTTGTCCGAGGCGGACTACGTCGACATGCTGCTCGAGCAGCACGCCTCCGGCGTGGTATTTGCAGGGGGCCACTACGGCGAGCTGGCCGCGCCGCACGACCACTACCGCCTGCTGCACAGCCGGGGAATTCCGGTGGTGCTGGTCAACGCCGCGATCGACAACCTTGACTTCCCGTGCGTGTCCACCGACGACGTCGTCGCGGCCGGCCAGTCCTTCCGGCATCTCGCCTCACTCGGGCACGAACGAATCGGCCTGGTGCTCGGTCCCGAGGATCACATGCCGTCGCGCCGCAAGCTCAGCGCGTTCCGCGAGCACGTGCTGCGCGCCGGGCTTACGGTTGCGCCCGTCGAGCACGCGCTGTTTTCGCTGGAGGGCGGCCAGGCCGCAACCACCCGGATGCTGAGGCACGGCGTCACGGGCATCATTTGCGCGAGCGACGTCCTGGCCCTTGGTGCCATTCGCGCGGTGCGCCGGTCGGGCTTGTCGGTTCCCGCCGACATCTCCGTGGTGGGCTTCGATGATTCTGGGTGGCTGAACTGCACCGACCCACCGCTGACGACGGTCCGCCAGCCCATCGAATCCATGGGCAAGGCTGCCGTCGCGCTGCTGGTCAACCAGATGGAATCGGTGACCATGCCGCACGAGGAACTGCTCTTTGAGCCCGAACTAGTAGTCCGCGGCTCGACCGGTCCGGCTCCAGTCCAGGTAGCAGCCCCCGTTAGCGTCGTCAGCCGGCTAACTGGCCGGTTACCAGGCAGGCAGGTCTGCGGCAGCTAACGCCAGAGGAGGCCGGCCGCAGGGTCGGACACGTTGAGGTGCTCCTGCACCCTGGCCAGGTGCAGCCGCATTGCCTCCACGGCACCGCCTGAGTCGCGGGACCTGAGCGCTTCGACGACCGCCCGGTGATCCGACTGATACTGGCCTCGCCGCTCGGCGGATGAACTGCGGCGCTTCAGGTCGCCCCACACCTGACCGTGCCTGGCGGTTTCGACTGCGGCGTACAGCGAGACGAGCAGGGGACTGTGGCTCGCCGCAATGATGCATCGGTGCAGAGCGAGGTCGCAGGCTTCGAATTCCTCAAAACTGCCGGCGCGATCACCGAGAGCGACGCACCGGTCCATCTCCTCTAGATCAGCCGCAGTTGCCCAGGCCACCACGAGGACCATCGCCGGCGGCTCGAGCAGGCGCCTGATCGTCATCACGTCGGCGGGCGCGAAGTCGGCGGTCGACTGTCTGGTCTCTGTGCCGCCGCCCTGACCCTCGGCACGGCCTGGTGACTGGCTCACACCCGAGTGCTCCCGTAGGAACGTGCCCCGGCCCACTTCCCGGGAGACACGGCCCTGCGCCTCCAAGAGCGCGAGTGCAGTGCGCACCGATGACCGCGTCACGCCGAGGTCGACACTGAGCTGACGCTCGGTTGGCAGGCGGGAGACGCCATGCGGGCCAGCGTTCTGCGAGCGCGCGAGTATGAGCTCGGCCAGCGCGAGCCCGCGCTCGAGGTGCCCGCCCGCCGACGACACGCTCGCGCGCGATGAGTCGCCAACCTCGCTCGCTGAGTCGGCCATCGCGACGTCAGGTTCCGGCTCGGGTACTGCTGCCTGCATGCGCGCTCCACTCCGCTCAGCATCCTGGGTCGTCGAGTGCGCTAACCCCGACCGTGGGTGTCTCGCCGACGATAGGTATCGCCCCGACTACGAGCATTGCAACCAATCCTACCAATGGTCAAGACAAATCGTTACCTTCGCGCTGAGCAAATGGCGATAGCACCCCTTGACCGTATTTAGTCCCTCGACCTATGCTCAACCAATCGGCTGGGGGCAACCAATATGGCCGATATGGTGACCGAACTGGAGGTTCGCCAATGAGGCTCGCCACGATTGTCACCCCCCGCGGACTGCGCCTGCACGTCCAGGCCCGCTCCGGTTACGTCGACGTCGGCGACGCAACGGGTGACTCGGCGCTGGCGTCGCTGCGCGGACTGCTCAACGCCGGCCCGGCGGGCCTGGACGCGGTACGCGGCGTGCTGGACCGCGACGGCCATGACGTCGGGCCCGAAGACTTTGGGCCCGCCGTGCCTTCGCCCCGGCGCATCCTGTGCCTGGGCGTGAACTACCGTGAGCACGCTATCGAGGGCGGCCGCGAAGTGCCGACGTGGCCGGAAGCCTTCGTGCGCGGCGAAGGCAGCGCCATCGGCCCGTACGCCGATCTGGTCAAGCCGGCTCTGACGAGCCGGTTCGACTACGAGGGCGAGCTTGGCCTCGTTATCGGGGCGGGTGGTCGATACATCCCGGCGGACAAGGCACTGGACGCCATCGCGGGCTACGTCATACTGAACGACGCCACGGCACGCGACTGGCAGCGAGCGGCCACCCAATGGACCGGCGGCAAGAATTTCGAAGGCACCATGCCAATCGGGCCGGAAGTCGTCACGACCGATGAAATCGACGTATCCGATCTGGCGCTCACGACGACGCTGAATGGCGACGTGATGCAGTCGGCGCGTACCTCTCAGATGATCGTCGACATCCCGAGCGCGATTGAGTTCTTTTCATCGTTCACCCGGCTGCGACCGGGCGACGTGATAGCGACAGGGACGCCGGGCGGCGTCGGATTCGCTCGGCAGCCGCCCGTGTGGCTGCTGCCCGGCGACGTTATCGAGGTAGCCGTCGAGGGACTCGGCGCGATTCGCAACCGCGTCGTTGCCGAGGATCCGGATGTTGCCGACTGGAAATGGCGGCCGCCGGGTTCGACAGCGGTCGGCTTCTGACCCGCACCCCGCCGGGCTCATCTCACTGAATCAGGACATCGATCAAGCACCGGATCGCCGGGCTCGTATCCGCGGGCGCCTGATGATCCACAACCGATTGCAAAGAGGAACACCGCTAAGGACTTATCCATCGGAAACAGCGCGGAGGCGACGAATATGTTGAGGTCCACTAAGCAGGCGGCGAAAGCCGCCGGAAGACCGCGACGTGCAGGAGGCACGGGCCGGACGCGAGCCCGTCCGGCGCGCGTGCTGGCGGTGGTAGCCGCTGCGGCGCTGGCGTCTGGTGCAGCCGCGTGCGGCAGCAGCACGTCCAGCAGCAGCGGCAGCAAGGGCTCGGTCGTCTTCGCTGACGTCGCCCCGTTCAGCGGCCCCGACGCCGCGCTCGGCCCCGCGTACCTCGTGTCTTGCGAGGGCACGGCGCAAGCCATCAACAAAGCGGGCGGCATTCTCGGCAAGACGGTGAGTTGCACATCCGCCGACACCAAGGGCGACCCGGCGGACGCTGTCCCGGCCGTTGGCAGCCTGCTGAGTCGGACACCGAACCTGGCCCTGGTCATTGGCTGCACGTCTGATGAGGCGGCCGCCGTGGTTCCGGTCATCAGCAGCCACAAGACCGTGATGTTCTGCATGACCGGGCAGTTGGAGTTCGACCACGTCCACTTCCCCTACTTCTACCGCCTCGTCCCGCCCGACGCGTCCGAGTCCTACGCGATGGTGGTTATCGCAGAGGACCTCCACTACAAGCGGATCGCGCTCGCTTTCGGCAACGACATTGGCTCGCAGACGTTCGTCCAGCCTGCCATCACCGCCATCGGCAAGGCCGGCATGACTCTCGTCGCGAATGAGACGCTGGACCTGAACGCCACGACGTTCCGTACCGAGGCTGAGAAGATCGTCCAGGCCCACCCCGACGCCATCATGACCGAGGCGCTCGGTGCCGCCGACCCGACTCTCTTCGCCGAGATCAAGCAGCTCAACGGCGGCAAGATGATCCCAATCATCGGTACATCGGCGGCGATCTTGCCGGCCTTCTACCAGGCTTCGGCCAAGGCCGTCGGAGCCGCCGACTTCGCCGCCAACTTCCACGCCGACAACCTCGTGGGGACAGCCACCGGCGGCGCTGCCTACCAGACGTTCAAGCAGGCGCTGCTGGCGGTAAAGGGCAAGGTGGCTAACGCGCAGGTTGGCAACTTCAGCACGTACTTCGGCCAACCAGGCGCCGTGCACCTATACGACGGGATGAACCTGGCCGCCCTCGCCATGGTCGCCGCGGGCAGCACGGATACGGCGAAATGGCAGCCCTACATCATCAGCATCGCAGACGGCGTGCCCGGCGCCGTCGTCGTGAACTCCTTCGCTCAGGGTGTCAGGGAGCTCAAGGCAGGCAAGAAGATCCGCTTCATCGGTCCCGGCGGAGCGACGAGCTTCGACTCCTTCCACGACTCCCCCGGCCTCTTCATCATCCAGACGTATTCGGCAACTGGCGCCGTACAGGTCTCGGGCAACATCTCGCCCGCCCAGTACAACGCCCTAGCCGGCGGATGATCCGATGCACGCCACCTCGCCCGGTCGCTGTGGACGCAGGCGTTACACACACGATGCTCTGCCTCTGCAGCGGCCGGGAGGGGTGATCGACCCATGACCATCTTTCTCGCGTCCGTCGGCTTCGGTCTCATAACGGCGGCCGTCCTGGCGATCGCATCGGTCGCCTTCACCCTCCAGTTCGCCGTCACCAACGTGCTCAACCTGGCGTTCGCGGCGATCATGACGTTCGGCATGTTCGTCGCCTACTGGGTGAACCAGGCCGGTGCGCCGGTCTGGCTTGGCCTGATCATCGCGATGGCCGCATGCGCGGCCTTGTCCGTCGCGCTCAATCTGGTGGTTTACGCGCCGTTCCAGCGGCGCGGGTCATCGCCCATCACGATCGTGATCGTGTCGCTGGGCATGGCGCTCATCATCGAGTTCGGCATACAGGCCTTCGTAGGCGGCGTCGACGTGTCCTACACCATGAACCAGGGCGTGACGCACAAGCTCGGCGGGCTGATCCTGTCCACCGTGCAGCTGGTAATCATCGCGATCAGTGTCGTCGTGATGGTCGCCGTCTACGCGTTGCTTCGCTACACCAAGCTCGGCAAGTCCATGCGCGCGACGGCCGCCAACCGGTCCCTGGCCCGCAACTGCGGCATCCGGACAAGCCGCGTCATCACGATGACCTGGGCGCTGACCGGAGCGCTGTGCGGCCTGGCAGGCACCGTGTTCGCCATCGACATCGTCAGCTTCGGCCCGACCAGCACGGACCTGTTCGTCGTGCTCATCCTCGCCGCCGTGTTCCTCGGCGGTCCTGGGCACGCGTATGGCGCCATGCTCGGCGCTCTGCTCATCGGCCTCGCAACCGAGGTGAGCGCCGCCTACATCCAGCCCGACTACAAGTACGTGATCGCGTTCATAGCTCTGCTCGTCGTGCTCGCCGTGCGGCCCTCAGGGCTGTTCGGCGCGCGAGCGTGAGCGCCGCCAGGGAGCCAGATGTACTACCTGCTAACGATAGTCGTCTACGCCTCGGTCGACGTCATGTCGTGCCTCGGGCTGAGCATGCAGTTCGGCATCGGCGGCGTCACGAACTTCGGCTTCATCATCTTCCAGGCGGTGGGCGCCTACGTGGCGGCGATTCTGGCGCTCCCGCCGGACACCGCGAACGGTGCCTTCCAGAGTTATCTCGGCGGCCTGAACCTGCCGTTCCCATTGCCGTGGATAGGCGCGGCCGTGGCCGGTGCTGCGCTGGCGCTGCCGTTTACGTTCCTGGTCGGCCGCCGCCTGCGCGGTGACTTTGCGGCCGTCGGCCTGTTGGTCACGGCCGTGCTCATGAACCTGGTCGTCATGAACTACAAGCCGCTGTTCAACGGCGACGCCGGCGTCGCGATCGTGCCGGCTCCGCTGCAGTCGCAGGTCATGACCACGACCACGACGGGCTACCAGTGGGGGTTCGCGATAGCGTGCGTGCTGCTGGCCGGCCTCGTGTACTGGTTCCTGCACCACATCACGGAGTCGCCGTACGGGCGCACGCTGCGCGCGATGCGGGATAACGACAAGGTCGCCGATTCACTCGGCAAGGACCTCCGGTCGCTGCGGACCGGCGTACTGCTGCTGGGCGGCGCGATCGCCGGCTTGTCCGGCGCCGCGCTGGTCAGCTTCATCAGCGTCTGGTCACCGGCCGCGTGGACGTACGCCGAGACGATCGTCCTGTTCGCCGCCGTCATCATCGGCGGGCGCGGCAATCACCTCGGCGCCGTGCTCGGCGCGATCATCGTGCCGGTCGGGTTCGAGGAGTCGACCCGCCTGATCGCGAACGCGAACCCGAGCCTGCCCCCCAACCTGCTGCCGTCGCTGCAGTGGGTGGCGATCGGGCTGCTGGTCGCCCTGTTCCTGTGGTTCCGCCCGCAGGGCGTCCTGCCGGAGCGCAAACGCGTGATCGCGTTGCCGGGCACTGCGGCACCCGACAGCCAGCCTGCGCCCGCCGCGCCCAGTGTTGCGGCGACCGGAGCCACCATCACGACCCCGGCTATCCCTATGACCAGCGCGGGTCCGGTGCCGCTGGCGACCGCCGGGCCGGCCAGCCCGGTTGCCGCGGCGATACCGGCAGACAGGCTAGAGCCGCGAACGCCGACGCCGACGGCGGAGCACGACGTCGTCCTGCGGGCCATCGACGTTAGCCGGGACTTTGGCGGCGTCCACGCTGTTTCCGGGGTCTCGGTGACAGTGCGACACGGCACGCTGACCGGGCTCATCGGCCCTAACGGCGCGGGCAAGTCGACCTTGCTGGCGCTGCTGGCTGGCACGGACAGCGCCTCGGCCGGGCAGATCGTGTACCGCGGCCAGGACGTCACCAGAATGCCGGCGTACCGGCGGGCGCGGATGGGTCTTGTTCGGACGTTTCAGCTGGCCAGCGAGTTCAAGCGGCTCACGGTGCTGGAGAACCTGCTGTCCGCGGCGCCGGGAAACCGCGGCGACTCGTTCCGCGGCGCGGTCGCCGGCCGCCGTTACTGGGGCAAGGACGAGACGGCCGCCATCGCCAAGGCGGCTGGCATTCTCACCAGGTTCGGTCTGGAGCCGCTCGCCAACGAATACGCCGGCGACCTCAGCGGCGGCCAGCGACGCCTGGTCGAGATCATGCGAGCGTTGATGGCCGATCCGCAGATGCTCCTTCTCGATGAGCCGATGGCCGGCGTGCATCCCGAGCTAGCGCGCCGGATCGGCGGCATGCTCGTCGAGTTGTGCCGCGACGGCATGACCATCTTGATGGTCGAGCACGAGCTCGCCATCATGGACGAGTTCTGCGATCCGGTCATCGTGATGGCGGACGGCTCCGTACTGGCCGAGGGCACGATGACCGAGCTACGAGACCGGACCGAGGTCGTGGAGGCCTACCTTGTCGGCTGACGGCGCCGTAACGCCTGGCATCGAGCGCCCCGACACCGAGAGCGCCGTGCACGGCGAGCGGATCCGGGCCGAGAACGTGACCGCGGGGTATGGCGGCGACCCGGTCATCAGGTCGCTGTCGGTGCAGGCCGCACCTGGTCAGGTCGTTTCGCTGGTCGGCCCTAACGGCTCCGGCAAGAGCACGCTGCTCAAGAGCCTCGTCGGCATCGTGCGCGTCTCGGCTGGCCGTGTCCTCGTCGGTGACCGCGACGTCACGAACCTGGCCCCCGAAGAGGTGGCCCGAGCTGGCGTCGGCTACGTGCCGCAAGTGGACGACGTATTCGCGCCGCTCAGCGTACGGGAGAACCTCGAGATGGGCGGCTACCTGCTGCCGAGAAAGGAGATCGGAGGCCGCATCGAGCACGTGCTCGCCGTATTTCCCCGGCTCGCCACGATGCTGCAGCGGCCGGCGGGCAAGCTCAGTGGCGGCGAGCGGAAGATGCTCGCCATGGGCCGCGTGCTGATGCTCGAGCCCGCCGTCTTCCTGCTCGATGAGCCGACCGCCAACCTGGCGCCCGCGATCGCGCAGTCGTTGCTTTCAGATCACGTTCGGCAGCTGGCGGAGAGGGGCGCCGCGGTGCTCATCGTCGAACAGCGGGCCAAGGCCGTCCTCGCCATCTCCGATCACACGTACGTACTCGGCGGCGGACAGCTGCGGATGGAAGGGACGCCGGCCGAGTTGGCTGACAGTCCGGCATTCGTCAACTCGTTCCTCGGCGGCACGTCGCCTACCGCGGGATAACGGGCAGGAGCACGTAGCCGGGGCGTGCGCCGCCGGCGATCACTGTCGTCTGCCCGCCGAACGTGTCAGCCGGGCGATCAGCCTGCTCGTCGTGCACGAAGATCCCGTTGCCGCGCATCGTGACCCCAAAAGCCTTAGGCCACGGGCCGTCGCCTGGCAGTTCGAAGTCGCGGCCCTGCACGGATACGCCGAGCCGGTACCCGACCGGGATGATCACCGACGTCGGCCAGATTTCCACATCGAGGTCGACAGGCTCGCCCGGTGTCAGCGGCTCGTGCTCGTCGTGCGTGTGCCAGGGCCGCCAGGCGCGACTGCGCTCGAGGTCGGTCTTCCGGTGCGACGCTCGCAGCCACCCGAAACCTGCGCAGCCGTTCGGATCCTGGCCGCTGATGAACGTGACCTCTCGGCCCGCCGGATCCACGACCCGCAGCGTCAGGAACAGATCGGCATCGGTCGTCGATGACGCGACGGTGAGCCGGGCCGCCGCGGGCCCGGTGATCTCCAGTTCTTGCTCGAGCGGCCGCGTCCAGAACTCCAGGCCGTCGCCGAGGGCGTCGAATGTCGCGCTCCGCTCCTCATCGTCCGGTTGCTGCTCCAGAGCGCCGGAGTCGATGTGGAGATGGAACCGCGTCCACTGCGTGCGCGGGATCGGCCAGCCATCCTCGGCTCGCTCCTCGAAGCCGCCGTCGACGCGGCGAACTTGGAGGACTACCGGCGGCTGCGTGTCCCAGCCGGTGTCCTCGCCCTTGAGGAAGTGACCGAAGAAGCGCTTCTGGAGCCGCACGCCGTAATCGGTGTAGAACTCCACCCAGTGCTGGAGCCCGTGCACTTCCAGCCATTTCTGAGTACTGGAGGCGCGGCTGTAGCCCTCGAAGTTGCCGCGCGTGTGCAGGTGATGCGCCCAGTTGGCGGCCGACAGTACCGGGACCGTGATCTTCGGCAGGTCCGGGCTGCGTTCCCGGTAGTAGCCGTCATCGAGCATGTGCGCGACAACCGCAGCCGGGGAGTCGGCTGCGTTCCTCTGCAGTTCGCCGTCAGGCAGGGTCTCCGGTCCGGACACCGTTCCGCCGGTCGCCCGGTGCCTGCGTCCCCGGTCGCCGACCCCATGCTGCACGCCCGCGACCTGGGGCGGGTACCACTGCCGGACGAAGACGTTGAGGATGCCACCGTGGCGGGTGAAATCGCGGTAGAAGTCGCTGCCGCCCTCCCACGGGCAGATCGCGGTCAGGTGCGGCGGCTGGAGCGCGGCGACTTGCCATTGGTTGATGGCGTAGTACGACACGCCGAGCAGGCCGACCTTCCCGGTGCTCCAGTCCTGCGCCGCGGCCCACTCGATGCAGTTGTAGTAGTCGCGCGTCTCCCGGGCCGAGAAGATGTCCAGGTAGCCAGGTGATCGGCCGGCGCCACGTGAATCGACCCTGATGACCACGTAGCCGTCGGGTACCCACTTCTCGGGATCGACCGTCTCCCAGTTCTGGTAACGGTTCGACGAGCCCGCGACGGCATCCGGATGGTCAGCTTCGAGGCTCGCCCACTGGCGCGGGAAGCCGTCCTGGAAGGCGAGCCATTTGGCGTACGGGCCGTGGGTCATGATCACCGGATAGCGATCGCCGGCGTCTGGCCGGAACACGTCGGCGCGCAGGACCAGGCCGTCATCCATCGTGATTGGGACGTCCCAGTCGATGCGCACGCCGTCAGCGTCCAGGCGCTGCGGTCACTGCACGGGTGCCATGGCACGCACGCCCGCGACGAAGAGGTCAACGCCGAGCTTGTAGTGGACGTCGGGTTCGCAGGACGACATCGGCTCCGCGGCCTCGACAATTCGCGGGAAGCGGTCGGGCGGCAGCAGCGCCAGGCGCACCCGCGCGAGCCGTTGCTCCTCCGTGCGCTCAGCGTCGGTCAAGCCCGGCTTGAAGCCCTCGCTCATGACCAGCATCAGCCCTGTCCAGAGGGCGCTGCGGGCGATCTCGGCCGCCTGCTCGGGATCGAAGCCGCCACGACGCAGCACGTCGAGCGCCGTCTCGATGGCAACGAGCGCGGCGTCGCTTTGCTTCTCCCCGTCCAGGATGACCTGGCTGGCGCACGGATGGGACCGCAGCACGTGCAGCAGCGACTCCAGCAGGCTGCGCATCTGCGCATGCCACGGAGCCGCCATGTCGATGTCGGTGTCGAGCTCTCGCCAGACCTGGTCACCGAGGGCGGCAAGCAGCTCCTCCTTGTTACGGAAGTGCCAGTACAGCGCCATCGGCGTCACGCCGAGCTCCGTCGCGAGCCGCCTGATCGTGAGCGCCTCGAGGCCTTCGGCGTCCGCTAGCGCAAGACCGCGCTCGACCACGACTTCCTTGCTCAGCCTGGTCCGCTCTGCTTCTGGTGCCTTCGCCGCGTCCATCACTTGACAACTATACGCCGTACAAGGCAATGTATCCAGTGACCTATACGATGTATAAGAACGACGTACGGGATCAGAGTACAGGTACACCGTACGAGAATACGGAGAGGAGCCCGGGACATGTCCAGACGCTGGTGGTCGCTGGTGGCAGTGTCGCTCGCCACGTTCATGACCTACCTCGACAACAACGTGACTAACGTGGCGATACCGACCATCGAGCGCAGCCTGCATCTGTCGCTCGCCGGGCTCGAGTGGGTCGTGAGCAGCTACATCCTGGTCTTCGCGGGACTGCTGCTGGCCGGGGGGCGGCTGGCCGACCTGTTCGGTCGGCGGCGGCTTTTCCTGATCGGCCTGGCGGTGTTCACGGTCGCCTCGCTCGGTGCCGGACTGGCTGGCAGCGGCGGCGTGCTGATCGGCGCGCGGCTCGTGCAGGGCCTAGGCGCGGCGCTGGTCGTCCCCACCACGCTCGCGATCATCATGGCAACGTTCTCCGGCGTCCGGGAGCGCACGACGGCCATCGGCGTCTGGACCGCGATCGGTGCCATGGCGCTCGCATTCGGCCCGCTGATCGGCGGCTTCATCAGCCAGCACCTGCACTGGGGCTGGATCTTCTTCATTAACGTGCCGGTCGGGATCGTCGCGTCCGTGATCGCGCTCGCGTCGGTCGGGGAGTCCCGCGACCCGGCCGTGGTGCGGCACCTGGATGTCCCCGGCCTCGTCACCTCCGCACTCGCACTCTTCTCGCTGACGTACGGGCTGATCGAGGGCCATGACAAGGGCTGGACCGGGGCGCTGATCCTCGGCGCGTTCGCGCTTGCCGCGGTGGCGGCGACTGCCTTCGTCGTCATCGAGTCGCGGACCGCGCATCCGATGGTCCAGATGCGGCTGTTCCGGTCGCGCGTGTTCGCCGGCGGCACGGTGACCATGATGCTGTGGGCATTCGGGATCTTCGGGATCTACTTCTTCACCTCGATCTACTTGCAGACCATCCTTGGTTTCTCGCCGACGAAGGCCGGCCTGGCGTTCGTGCCGATGGCGCTCTGCATGGCGCTGTTCGCCGGGCTTGCCGGACCGGTCTCGCGCCTGCTGCGGCCCGGCCAGACCGTCGGCATCGGCATGGCGGTCATGGCGGTCGGGCTGTACCTGTTCTCCCTGCTCGGAGCCGACGCGACCGTCGCCAGCCTGCTGCCCGGATTCCTGGTCTTCGGCGCCGGGGCTGGCGTGATGAACGTGCCGCTGACCAACGCGGTCCTGCACTCGATGCCGACTGAGCGCTCCGGCGTGGCGTCGGCGCTGATGAACGCCTCGCGCGAAGTGGCCGGGCTGCTCGGCATCACGGTGATCGGCGCAGTGCTGCGGGCGCGGCAGGGTTCGGCGCTGCTGCACGGCGCCCGGCCGGGCGCCGCCTACCTTGATGGCTACCACGCCGGCCTGGTTGTCACCGTCGCGCTGATGGTCGCCGGTGCCGTGGTGAGCTATATCTCGCTCCGCCAGGTCCCGCGGCCGATGGCGGCAGGCGGTGTGATCCCGGCCGAAGCAGCGGAGCTGTCCGGCTCGGCGGAGCCTGAGCTGTCGGCTTCGACGGTGGCGCAGTTGTCCGACCCGGCGGCATCCGAGATCGCGCCGGAGCCCGTCCTCCGGTAGCGGATCGCCGCATGGTGCGGCATCGGCCCCGGCCCTGCTTTCCAGCAGCCGGGGCTGATGCTCCGCCGGGGCGGGACAGCCCGCGCAACTGCGCAGGAGCCTCGGCGTAGATTGAAGAACCCGCGGAGTAACCGCGCGCGGGGCAGTGCTCGCTTATCCGGAACGTTCATGGCGGTGACAGATGCCGGCTGACGCGAGACGCGCCGCCGACCGACCGACCGTCAGGGCGCCGGGACAAGGCGGCAGCGGGCCGCGGTCGCAGGCGTGGCGACTAGTCCTGGGTCACCCGCCGGTCATCGCGGGACTGGTCACGGCAGTGGGCGTCCTGCTGTGGGTCGTCGCCTTCCCCCGTGTCGGGACCGATCTGTCGGCCGCGGTGGCGCGGGCCGGCTGGGCCAGGGACTATCCGACATCGGGGTATCTGTTCAGCTGGTACGGCGGGTTCCATCCCGCCGGATACTCGCTACTGGCGCCGTACGTTCTTGGGTTCGTCGGTGTTCGGCTGTCGATGGCGATAGCGGTCGTGATCTCGGCCGTGTTGCTGGCCAGCATGCTGCGCCGGCACCGTGTCACACGCCCGCGTGCGGCCGCGGTCTGGGTCGCCCTTGCGTTGTGGACGGAGCTGTCAGCCGGCCGCGCCTCGTTCACGCTCGGCCTTGCGGCGGCACTGGGCTGCGTGGCTGTAGTCGACATTCTCTTGTCCCCGCCGGCCGGGTTCCCATCGCGGGCGCGGCCAACCGCCAGGCTGGCCGCGGCGGCCGGGCTCGCCACGCTCTGCTGCCTGCTGAGCCCGGTGGCCGCTGTGTTCCTGCTCGTGGTAGCCGGGTCGCTCGCCTTCAGCCGTCACTTTGCGCCCGCCGTTGTGATCGCCGCGGCGACGAGCCTGCCGCTTGGGGTCATGGCCCTGTTCTCGGACGGAGGCGCTCCAGCCCCTCACGATCCAGAACTGGGGGCCGCCCCTCGTCGCCGCAGCCGCGGTCGTGCTGCTTGTACCGCGCAAGTGGCGTCTGGTGCGGACCGGCGCGATTATCTACGGCCTCGGCGTCCTCGTGGCGGTCGCCATTCCCACCCTGATCGGTTCGAACGTCGCCCGGCTGGGCGAGCTGCTCGCCGGGCCGATCTTGATCGGGATAGGCAGCGCACGGCGGCGCTGGCTCCTCGGCCTTGCCCTCGCCGGGGCAGTGGGCGTGGCAGGTGGCGCAGCCGATCGCGGATCTCGAGCAGGGCAACGCCCCGCCTTACGCTCCGCAGACTGCTGCACTAGTTCGCGAGCTGCGCGACCTGCACGCCGACACTGCCCGCGTGGAAGCGGTGCCCCAGTACGGGCACTGGGAGGCACAGGAACTCGCCTCGGCTGTGCCACTGGCGCGCGGCTGGGAGCGGCAGCTCGACATCGAGCGCAACCCGCTCTTCTACGGCGGCGTCCTAACTCCGGCGAAGTACTACGCCTGGCTTCGTTCCAATGCCGTGCGATTCGTCGCCATCTCGACAGCGACGCCCGATCCCGCGGCCGTCGCGGAGGCCGCCACGGTGCGCGAAGGCCAACCCTGGCTGGTACCTGTCTGGCACAACGCGTACTGGCAGCTCTACCGGGTCCTCGGCGCCACGCCGCTGGCGAGCGCCCCGGCGACGGTGGTGAGCTGCACGCCCGCGGAGATTGCGCTGCGCATGAGCCGGGCCGGCACCACCATCATCAAGGTGCACTGGTCGCCACTGCTCAGCGCGGACGGCGCCGTCGTAAGCGAGGCGGGTCCGTGGACCCGCCTCGCGGCCCGCCGGGCCGGTACATACGAACTGCGAGGCCGCTACTGACGCGCTGTCACTGAGGCGCGATGACGACGACGGGGATCTCCCTCGTCGTCCTCGCCTGGTACCGACGGTAGCGGCCGTGGTTGTTGGCGTTGACGATCTCCCAGAGCCGCGGATACTCCGGGTCGCCGCCGCCGACGACGCGGGCAGTGGCGGCGAACCGCTGCCGTCCAACCTGGAGCTCGACATCCGGCTTGGCCTCGATGTTGAAGAGCCAGCCGGGCGGCCGGTCCGAGCCGCCGTTAGAGGCCACCACCAGGTAGTCTGCGCCGTCGCGAGCGTAGACAAGCGCCGATGTGCGAGACGTGCCGGTCCGCCGACCCGTGGTGCGCAGCAGGGCCGATGGCACGCCGATGAGGCGGTGGCCAACCCGCCCGCCGGTTCGCTCGTACAGGCGCTGGTGCAGCGTCAGGAAGTTCATGGCGACATTCTGCCTAGGACAACACCCGCCGCCGGAAGTTCCGCAGGCCGATGGCCAGGAACACGGCGCCAAACGCCGCGACCACGGGGTAGATGACGTACAGATGCATGTGCGGAGCGTCCGTGAAGGCGGCGCGCATGCCCTCGTTGACGTAGATCAGCGGGTTGATCAACACCAGCGTCTGGAGCCAGTGCCAGCCGCCCACTGTCACCGGGGCCAGCTTGGTCCAGCCGTAGTACGTGCCGCCGAGGAACGTGATCGGCAAGATGATGAAGCCAAACATCAGCCCGATGTTCCTCGGCTCGAAGCTCGTGCCGAGGACAAGCCCGAGCCCTGCCATCGCGACGCTAGCGAGCGGGACGAACGTCAGGATCAGCAGCCAGTGCAGGGTCAGGTGCGCCTCCACCCCCGGGGCGTGCACGACTGAGGCGATCGGCAGCACGATGACGGCTGACAGCACGCCCTGCGCGGCGCCCGAAACTACCTTGGCGATGGCGACCAGCCAGATCGGGCACGGCGCCTGAACCCTGTCCTCGATTTCCCTGGTAAAGCCGAACTCCTGGGACATGGCGAGCGCTATCGACTGCACGCCCTGGAACATCACCGAGATGCCGACGACGCCAGGCACCAGGATCGTCGCGAACGCTGACTGCGCCACGGTGCCGTGCCCGCCGATGCCCTGCCCGATTTTCGGGAACACGTACAGGAAGACAAAACACAACAGGAACGGCTGGATCAGCGTGCGGAGCACGAACTCCCAGACGTGCTTGCGCAGCACCACGACGTCGCGCAGCAGGAGGGCGCCGAGCGCTGTCCAGCTAGCCGCCGCGACGGATCGAGTCGGCCCGACACCGATCAGCGCTACGGGTGCCTTCGGCACTCGCGGCGTCACAGACGTGGCCATCAGTCCCTCAGCTCCTTGCCAGTCAGGTTGATGAAGACGGTCTCCAGGCTCGGCTCGGCCACGGATAGGTCGGCCAGCTCCAGTCCGGCGGCCTCGGCCGCGAGAACGATGCGCGGGATGAGCCGATCCTTGCCCTGCACGTGGAGTTCCAGACCGCCGTCCACGGTCCGGGTCCGCGTGACGCCCTCGACATTGGCGGTAAGCACGTCGGCGGCCCTGCTCGCGTCGCCGACGACGCGCACGGTAACGACCGTGTCGGCGCCGATGCTCTCCTTCAGCGCCTCGGGAGTGTCCAGGGCGAGGATCTTGCCGTGATCCATGATCGCGACCCGGTCGCAGAGCTTGTCTGCCTCTTCCATGTAGTGCGTTGTCAGCAAGATCGTCTGACCCGCGGCGTGGAGCTCACCGAGGAGATCCCATAGGGCGAGCCTGCTCTGCGGATCCAGGCCAGCAGTCGGCTCATCGAGGAACAGCACCGAGGGGCGGTGGAAGATGGCCCGGGCCACCATGAGCCGCTGAGCCATCCCGCCAGACAGCGCGTAGACCGATGCTTTCGCCCACCGCGACAGCTGGAACTGCTCAAGCAGCTCGTCGGCGATCCGCCGTGACTCACGAGCGCTGATGCCGAACAGCCGGCCGTGGAAGTAGAGGTTCTCCCAGACGGTGAGCTGCCGGTCGAGCGTGTTCTGCTGCGACACGATGCCGCTCATCTGCTTGGCCAGCGCGGGATGCGCAGCCACGTCGATCCCCGCGAGCAGCGCACGCCCTGACGTCGGCACGACTCGCGTGGTCAGCATTCCGGCCGTCGTCGTCTTGCCCGCACCGTTTGGTCCGAGCAGCCCGAAGATCTCGCCCGTGTGAACGTCGAGGTTGAGCTTGTCCACCGCGGCGAAATCCGTGCCGGAATAGATCTTGGTCAGATCCTCGGTATGGATGACCGGGCTTGCCTGAGCGTCGGCACGGACAGTCGCGTTCGCGCTTGCAGGCGCCGATGCAGTGCTGATGGCACTACCTTCCGTGAGGGGTCAGTCGTTCCCGCCGGGCGCGCAGACGGTAAAGCCGCCGCGACCGTCCGGACATCGTAACTCCGAGCGCGCCGCCGTCTAGTCCGCTGCCGGCCGCTCAGCGGACGTTCGAACGCCGCAGCGGCGACCGGCGCCTGCCTGGTCAGCGCCGGGACTACACGTCGTCCACCTGGCTGATGACGCGTTTTTCTCCCGCGATGCTTACGCTGTGCAGCATGACGGCCCAGCGGCTCGCGCCCGCCAGCATCTGACGGCTTCGCGATGAAGCGCACAGCCATCATCGACCGGCTGATCGTGGTCATCCTGCTGGCCTGGGCTGCGACGGACGTGCCCTGGTGGTGGCGGCATCCCGGACACACTCCGCCGACGCCGGTCGTGTTCGGCTTTATCTTGCTCATGCTGGCGCAGTCGGTCCCGTTTTTGTGGTGGCGGCGATGGCCGCTGCTCGCCGCGTCGCTAGCTGGCGCCGTCCTGATCATCAGGATGCAGCTCGGCCTGAACCTCTACTCGTCGGCAGCGGCGACCATGGTGGGCGCCTACGGTCTTGGCGCCTGGGGCGACCGCAGGATCCGGTTTGCCGCTCGGATCCTCACGGTTACTGCCGTCGTCGGCGCCGGGATCGTGCTGTCCAGTTCTCACGGCCTACGCACTGAGGCCCTCCCACTAGCGCTGCTAGCGACGGCCCTCGGGCTCGGCGAGGTCACTGCGGCGAACCGCGACGCCGCCACCGCCTCGGCGAAGCTGGTTAACGATCAGGAGCGTGCGCGCATCGCCCGCGAGCTGCACGACGTGCTGTCCCATCAGCTCAGCGCTATCGCCGTCCAAGCGGGCGCGGCGCGAATCGCCAGCCACGCAGACTCGACGGTGGCGACGCAGGTCATCAGCAATATCGAGGACATCGCGAGGGAGGGGCTGACCGATCTCAACCGGATCGTCGGCGTGCTCAGGCGCGACGCGAATGAGCAGCTGGATCGGCGCCCCCAGCCGCGCCTAGACGACATGCCGGACCTGGTCGCGGGCGCGAGATCAGCGGGATTGCCCGTCGACCTGACCGTCTCGGGTCTGCCGCCCTCGCTGCCGGCCTCGGTCGAGCTGGCGGCGTACCGGGTCGTCCAGGAATCGCTGACCAATGCGCTGCGGTATGCCCAGGCGCCGACGCGAGTCAGCCTGGCCTGGGTTGACGACGGCCTTGACGTGCTGATCGAGAACGACGCGCCTGACCCGGCGAGCCAACCGGTGCTGGTAACCGCAGCGCCGGCGACGAAACTGGCTACCTCGCGCCGCTCGGGCGGTCGCGGCCTGGCTGGCCTGTCCGAGCGCGCCGCGATTCTGGGCGGATCATTCGACGCGGGCCTGCAGCCCGGAGGGAGCTTCGCGGTGCACGCGTGGCTGCCGGTACACCGGTGATACGCGTCCTGGTAGCCGACGACCAGGCGCTCGTCCGCGCTGGCATTCGGATGCTCATAGAGACGCAGCCCGACTTGGAGGTCGTCGCGGAGGCCTCCGACGGGCTGGCGGCGATCGCCGAGGCCAGAACGTCGAGCCCGGACGTCGTGCTCATGGACATTCGCATGCCGAGGCTGGACGGCATCGAGGCCGCTCGCCGGATACTCGCGGTCGGGCCCGGCTCAGCCAGGGTCGTCATGCTCACGACCTTCGACCTCGACGAGTACGTGTTCGACGCGCTGAGCGCCGGCGCAAGCGGCTTCTTGCTGAAGCATGCGCCGCCGGAGGAACTGCTGTTTGGCATCCGCGCTGCGGCCGACGGACACGCGCTGGTGGCACCCGCGCTGACGAGGCGGCTGATCGAAGAGTTCGCCCGCGTTCGGCCGCGAGCCGCGCCTGAGCTAGGTCGGCTTACCGAACGCGAGCGCGAGGTTCTCGTGCTGCTCGTCCGCGGCCGGTCCAACGCCGAGATCGCCCGCGAGCTCGTGGTGGGCGAGAGCACGGTCAAGACTCACGTAGCGCGCGTGCTGACGAAGCTCGGGCTGCGTGACCGGGCCCAGGCTGTGATCTACGGCTACGAGACCGGTCTCGTCACACCCGGCAGTACTGGCCGGTAGGCGCTGTGGCGCGGGCGGCCGTGCGAGTCGCTGTCGTGCGTTCTGCGATGTAGGTGATCACCATCAGGCTGAAGCCGACGAAGAACGCGACCTCCATGAGCCCGCCCAGCCTGTCGAACAGGTACGCCGCGCCCAGCAGCGGATACCCGATGAGCGCGCCGATTCGAAGACGCCGGTAGGCGGCCGCGGCGCGCGTACTCTGCCGGCGAGTACGCTGCACGGCCCACAGCAAGGCCAGCGTGATCGCAGCAAACTCGAGGATCCCGGCGACCATGTGGATGTATTGGCTGGCAGGCAGCGCGAGCCGGTACTCCATCCGACGGCAGGCGGCGTTGACCCCATCAGCGCACACCTCGGGGAACAGGCCACCTGCCGCTCCCGCGGCGGCGAAGCCGAGCATCGCCAGCCACTCACGACGTTCGCTCCGGCTTGGGCCGCGCCCGGCGATCCAGAATGCCGCCAGCAGCAGCAGGCCAGAGGCGACGTCGGCGTGCTGCATCGCTGCCGCATACGGCTGCCCGGTGACCTCGAGGTTGCTGAACAGCTCGTTCGGCGACGACATCAGGCCCGGCTTGAGCGGGACGAGTAGCCACCAGTTGTAACAGACCAGCCCGGCGGCGCCGAATAGCCAGGCCAGGACGATCCGTAGCCGCGGGCGCGGCGCGGCGGCCGAGCCCCTGTAACCGGCCGCCGACACGGCCGCAAACCGACGAGAGCGAGTTGCCACCTCGCCTGGCCTCGTCACCGCGGCCCTCCTACTCACCTGCCACATCGCCGACCGGAGGAGCACTGCGATCTACCGGCCGGCAAGTAATCAGCTTCTTACTTAGGCTAAGCAAACAAGCAAGCACGAGGCAACCCGATATTCCCTGTCGTTCGTGCTAGCCCCGGCCCGGCCGGCGAAGCTCGAACAGCTCAAGCACAAGTCCGTAGTAGCTGTCGGTCTGGCCAAGATGCGTCATGCCGAGGCGGCGACATACCGCCTGAGACCGTGCGTTGTCCGGATCGACGAGGGCGAAGACCTGGTCGAGGGGCGTGCGTCGAGCTGCCCGGTCCGTCTCGACGGCGTCGGGCCCGACTCGGCTCAGCCCGAACGCGAGCCCGATCGCGCCGCGGCCTGCCTCGGTGGCGTAGCCGTTCCCCCAGTGCTCGGGATTCAGGTGCCAGCCGATCTCGACGCGGCCACCACCGCCGGGCAACCGCGACAGCAACGCCGCCCCGACGACCACGCCGGCGGCCGGTCCGTTCCGAAGCTCGATGGCCCAGAGGCCGTAGTCCGGCTCCTCGCTCGACCGCTGGATCCAGACGTCCAGGCGCTCCCGCATCTGCGACAGCGACGGCACCGGACGACGCGGCTGCGCTCCGAGCCAGCGCGCAACCTCGTCGCGGCCGTAGATGGCGAGGGCAGCGTGGGCGTCGTCAGGCGTCCAGTCGCGAGCGATCAGCCGGCTAGTTCGAAAGCGCTCCATGGCCTGCATCCTGCCTGATCTGGGGGTGCGCATCGAAGCCTCGATATGACGTCGCGGCTGCGTAGTGGCAGTATCGGGTCGTGCGATTGTTCTACTACGCAGTGTCGTCGATAGCGTCAAGGGCCCGCCGTCTGGGCCTTGTGCTCGCCATCGCCGCCGTCGCGACGGCCGGCTGTGGGTCAGCGGCTAGCAGCGGCCAGAGGGCCGGCGCCGGGTCAGCCCAGCAGGCCGCGGCGAACCCCAACCTTGACCCGGGGACGTCGCTCAGCGGCACCGCGGCGCCCGGGTTCGCGCTCACTAACCAGTTCGGACAGCGCATCTCGCTCAGCGCGTTCCGCGGCAAGGTAGTGATCCTGGCCTTTACCGATTCGGAGTGCACGACGGTGTGCCCGCTGACAACGCAGAGCATGCTCGCCGCCAAGGACCTGCTTGGCCGGGCGGGCGATCAGGTGCAGCTGCTGGGCATTGACGCCAACCCGACTGCCATCAAAACATCCGATGTCCTCGCGTACTCGCGCTCCCACGGCATGGTCAACCAGTGGGACTTCCTGACCGGGACACTGCCGGAGCTCAAGGCGGTCTGGAAGAGCTACGGCATCGAGGTGCAGATCGCCGATGGGCAGGTTGACCACACCCCCGCGCTCTTCGTGATCGATCCGCAGGGTCGCGAGCAGAAGGTGTACCTGACCACGATGGCGTACGCCAGCATCTCGCAATCCGCGCAGTTGCTGGCCCGGGAGGCGTCCGGCCTACTGCCCGGTCATCCAGCGCTGGCCAGCACAGAGTCGCTCGCATACATCTCCGGCTTGTCTCCGGCTAAGCCGGCGACACTTCCGACACTCCCCTCAGGATCGCTGACGCTCGGGCCCGGCAAGCCACACCTCGTTGTGTTCTTCGCGACCTGGCTCAGGGAGACCTCGGATCTACAGGCGCAAATGCTGGGCCTGAGCCAATACGCGCGGGCGGCACCAGGAGCCGGCCTGCCGGACCTCGTGGCCGTCGACGAGGCCGCTTCGGAGCCATCGGTCACGGCCGTCCGCTCCTATGTCGCGAGCCTGGGCACCTCGCTGGGATACCCGGTAGCCCTGGACACGACGGGTCGGCTCGCGGACGGTTACGGCGTGCAGGACCAGCCGTGGTACGTGCTCACGTCCAGCACCGGGAAGATCATCTGGAAACACGACGGCTGGCTTCCGGTGAGCGAGCTGACCGCCTCCCTGCGAGCCGCGACGCGCTAGACCGTCATCCGTCAAGCCAGGAAATTCGGGTCTTCCGTGCGCTTGGGCGAGAGACGTACTATCTCAACTAATGGCCGACTGGTGGTCGATCGAAGTCCTGCACGGAGAATTCTCAGCGTTCCAGTGGCAGGGTTCGTATGACTCAGAACTAATCGAGGCAGCGCTTACGAACGGCGCCCTCGATGGCTCATGGCACGCCGATCGCTGGGGCGTGGCGTTCGAGGTCTGCTTTGAGACCGAAGCCGAGTGGGAGGCCTTTCGAGCGCTGCCGATTGTGCGCGCGGCCCTGGACGCAGTGCCTGACCCGATCAATGGCCTGCTCATCTACCGAGGTCGAGGCGGAAGTTCGGCCGCAGGCAAGCCGAGGCGGCCCCGGCCGGCGCCCAGCGCGGGCGCGATGGCGCTGCCCGAACCCGCGGCTGACCCGTTCCTCGACCTGACCGCCATCGGGCCGACGGACCTGGCACTGGCCGATCCCGCACCCGTCGGCTAACTCGGCGACGCCCCCATGGTCGTCGCGCCCGAGGTGGTCGCGCCCGTGGTGCTGGTCAGCACCGTCGTGGCGGGGGCGGTACCAGATCGAATGGCAGCCACTGGCGCGACAGCGCACCCACAGATGGCCAAGCACATGATTCCCGAGCGCGTTAGCGCAGTCACAGGGCATCCACCCCACTGTCACGCGCCCAGGCGCCCACGGATGTCCCGCAGGGCACTCAAGCGGATAGCACCACCAGTCCGGACGGACAACTGCGCTCATCCGTTCATTAGAACATAGTTTCGATTGCCTGCGGTCCGACTCGCGAGGCCACCGTAGGCTCTAGGCTGCCGGCTATGACACAGCGAGCGGCGTCGCCGCCCGACGAACCCGGACCTCGCCAGCCCGGGCCCGAAGCCGACAGCCGCTACGCCGCGCTCGGCCAGGTCGTCGAGGCCGCGGCCGTGATGGAGATCGCGCTGCGGATCGCGTTTTGCGCCTTGATCGGTAGCGACCACGCCGCGGTGGTTGCGGGCGGGCAGGAGACGCACTGGCTGATCGAGAACTGTGACACTATCGCCCGGCACCGGGCCGATCTAGCCGTGACGCATCGCGGAGCGATCCGAGCGGCGCTGCAGGCCTGCCGGGACGCCAACCGCGACCGGAACCGGCTCGTTCACGACGCGTGGGGCACCGGCCCCGACGGCACGCCCGCTGCGCTGCTGGGCGGTCAGGGCAGCTATGTGATCACCGGCCGCACGTGGACCACCGCGGCGATCTGCGCAGCCCGCGACGCCATCGTCGGTGCGCAGCGCGCGCTGCTCGCGGCGATCGAGGAAGCGCTCGGTACCGGCCGGCGTGCGCATTGCTGCCCAGCAACTCGCCGCGGACATCGCCGAGCGCGATCGCTGACGCGTGCAGCCGAGCCGGCTAGCCGACGATGAGGACCGTCTCGGCCAGTGACGTACGCCGCCGAGTGCGCGGCCTGGCAAACTACCGAGAATGCAGACAACCGTTGTCGACCACCCGCTCGTCGCGCACAAGCTCACCATGCTGCGCGACATCAACACCGACACGCCTGCGTTCCGCCAGCTCTGCGACGAACTGGTTACCCTGCTCGGCTACGAGGCCACGCGCACCATCAATGTCGAGCCTGTACAGGTCCAGACGCCCGTCGACGTCGCGGCAGGTGTCAAGCTCGCACGGCCGGTCCCGCTGCTCGTGCCGATCCTGCGCGCGGGCATCGGCATGCTCGACGGGATGGCGCGGCTCCTGCCGAAGGCTGACATCGGCTTTGTGGGCTTGGCGAGGGACGAGGACACGCTCATCGCCTCCACGTATGCAACGCGGCTGCCTGCCGACTTGTCCGGACGGCAAGCGTTCATCCTGGACCCGATGCTCGCCACCGGCGGTTCCATGGAAACCGTCATCCGGATGCTGCGCTACCGGAATGCGGCTAGCGTCACCGGGGTCAGCCTCGTAGCCGCCCCCGAGGGGCTCGCCAGGCTCACCGAGGCGTTCCCGGAAGATACGATCCCCGTCCGCATCGTGACGGGTGCGCTCGACGAGCACCTCAACGACCGTGGCTACATCGTGCCGGGCCTCGGCGACGCGGGCGACAGGCTCTTCGGCGCCATCTAGCGCGGGCCATTTGCACTATCTGGGCGTCGACGCGTGTTGTCGGCACGAGCGAGCGAATTCCAATAGGCTCCCGTGCAGGGAGCGAGCCGACCACGCGCAGCGACGCCTACGACGTCGGCGACCGGCTCGGGGGTAGCGAGCGAGGGATCAAGGAAATGAGTCTTCATTTATCTGCGCTGCGTCATTCGGCGCGCGCCGGCGCAGGGTTCGCGGCCCTTGCGGGCCTCGTCCTGACCGGCTGCAGCACGGGAAGCCCGGGTTCGGCGGGCAGTTCCAGCTCATCAAGCACCGGCAGCAGCTCTACGTCCGCTGGCACCAGCTCGAGCGGATCGACGTCGGTCATCACGACCAACTCCGTTCCGTTCCCGATCGCGGTCGGCAACACGTGGACCTACAAGGACACGACCTCCGTCACGGTCGGCACGAGCGTCGACAAGATCGCCTCGGTCACGCCGGTCTCCGGCGGCCGGCAGGTGCGGATGGACACCACCATCACGGTCGCTGGTGTGACGTCGCACAGCAGCGGCTACTTCATCTTCCACCCCGACGGCTCGATTACGTATCCGTTCAGCCAGTTCAGCGGCGGCAGCTCGCAGACGAAGGTGACGCTGTTGTCCGGCAACATCCTCTGGCCGCCCGCGTCGCAGCTCGCGTCCGGTCAGGTATCGCACGGCACGCTGGAGATCCAGATCACGGCCAGCGGCCACACGGAACACGTCACGTCGCACATCGCGGTTAAGGGCGCCGGCACGCAATCCGTCACTGTCCCGGCGGGCACCTACAGCGCCACGGTCGTCGATATGACCGAGTCTGAGACCATCCTCGGCATCGCGCTGACCACTCAGGTAACGACCTGGCTGGCGGCTGGCGTCGGCCCCGTGAAGACTGAGGTCACGATCAGTGAAGGCAGCAGCCCCGCTGCCGTCACGGCAGACAACGTCCTGACGTCATTCACGAAGGGCTAACCCGCCGAGCACGGAGGTGGCACAGCATGCGCACATTCGCGAGCCTGGAGGAGTTCGTCGCGGCCAAGGGCGAAAGCCTGGGGTTCAGCGAGTGGCACAAGATCACCCAGGAGCAGGTGAACGCCTTCGCCGACGCGACCGGCGATCATCAGTGGATCCACGTCGACATCGAGCGCGCCGCGAGCGGACCGTTCGGCGGCACGATCG
Organism: uncultured Actinomycetota bacterium; assembly: GCA_963730085.1. Classification (GTDB taxonomy): domain Bacteria; phylum Actinomycetota; class Actinomycetes; order Streptosporangiales; family Streptosporangiaceae; genus JAJYUU01. The sequence goes on from CAVSQI010000007.1 coordinate 239,955, forward strand.
CGCACGGCTACCTGACAGTCGCGTTGCTGCCCATCCTGTCCATGGAGATCTTCCGTATCGAGCACCTCACGATGGGCATCAACTACGGGTTGGACCGGGTTCGGTTCCCCTCCCCCGTGCTGACCGGTTCGTCGATCCGGGCCGAGGCCACGCTGACTGACGTCAAGCAGACGCATCTCGGCTCGCTCGCGTCAATCCGGATGCGGGTGGAGATCGAGGGTCAGCAGAAGGCTGCCTGCGTCGCCGACACGCTGTCCCTATTCGTGGGCTGACTCGGCGCTGGCGGCTTCGACCTGTCTAGCGGGCTTTGCCCACTAGCCGTTCGGCCGCGGCCGCCAGCACCGATTCCTGGCCGGCGTATGGGCCGTCCGGGCGCGGCCAGTGCGTAACGACGTCAGTGAAGCCCAGCTCTTCGGCTCGGCCCGCCGCATCGGCGAGATAGTCGACGCTTGACAGCGCGTAGACGCCCGCGGCGTCCAGCGACAGGTACCTGGGCACCGTGGCCGGATCGCGACCGCACGCCGTCAGCGCGTCGTGCAGGCGGCGCAGCCCGTCGCCGACACCACGCCACCACGCCGCGAGATCATCGGTGGGGCTGCCCGTGGTCACCCACCCGTCGCCGAACCGCGCCGCCAGCGCGATTGACCGCGGGCCGTTCGCCGCCATCAGAAACGGGATGCGCGGTCGCTGAACGCAGCCGGGCAGGTTCCGCGCGTCGACCGCGCGATAGTACTGACCTGTCCACGTGACGTGATCGGTACGCAGCAGCAGGTCAAGCAGCTCGGCGAACTCGGCGAACCTGTCCACCCGCTGTCGCGCGGTCAGCTCGGGGGCGCCGAGCACCCGGTTATCGAAGCTTCGGCCGGTCGAGCCAGCGCCGAGGCCGAGCGTGAGCCGGCCGGCGCTGATGTCGTCCAGCGCGGTCAGCTGCCGAGCGAAGCTAACCGGGTGCCGGAAGTTGGGCGATGCGACGAACGTGCCTAGCCGTATCCGGGACGTGATGACGGCAGCCGCCGTGAGCGTTGGCACCGCATCGAACCACGGTCCGTCGACCAAGGACCGCCACCCCAGATGGTCGTAGGTCCACGCGTGATCGAAGCCGTACTCCTCCGCCTGCCGCCACCGCCGCGCCGCGTCCTGCCAGCGCTGGTCGGGGAGGATGATGATGCCGAACCGCACACCCGGCATAGCTAGCGGAGTCTCGATGCTTGCTTCAGGGCGTCGAGGAACGATGCCGCCCAGCGATTGACGTCGAACTCGCGTACCCGGCGGCGCATGCTCCGCATCCGGCGCCTCGCCTCGGCCGGCGAAACTGTGGCTGCTCGCACTATGGCGGCCTTCATGCCCTCGATGTCGTGCGGGTTGACCAGGAACGCGCCGCTCAGCTCGTCCGCCGCGCCGGTGAATTCACTGAGCACGAGCGCGCCCGTCTCATCCTCCCGGCACGCGACGTACTCCTTCGCCACCAGGTTCATGCCGTCGCGCAGGGACGTTACGAGCATGACGTCCGCGGCTAGATACAGCGCGGCCATTTCCTCCGACGGGTACGTCTGGTGCAGGTAGTGGATCGGCGGGTTGCCGAGCTCACCGTGATCGCCGTTGATCCGCGCAACAGTAACCTCGACCTCGTCGCGCAGCAATCGGTACTGCTCGACCCGTTCCCGGCTCGGGCTAGCGACCAGGACGAGGACCGTCTGAAGCTGTCCGAACCGGCCCTCGCTGAGTAGCTCGCCGTACGCATTCAGCCGATGCAGGATGCCCTTGGTGTAGTCCAGCCGGTCGATGCCCAGCAGAACCACGTCAGGCTTGCCCAGTGCTTGCCGGTTCTCCCGCGCTCGGGCGCGCACGTCTTCTTGCTTGACCAGCTCGGCATAGCCGGCCGAGTCGATGGAGATAGGGAGTGTGGCTGTTTGCACATTCCGGCTGACATCGGGGTGTCGACGTCGCCGGGAGTACGGAACATCAGCGGCGGAGGCAGCTTCGACAACAGATTCCTGGCCGCCGGCCGGGACGCGCACGGTCGAGCCGCTGGTGACCATTCCCGCTGCCTGTCGGCACGCACGCAGGAAGTTGGCGGCGTCGCCGTGCCGCTGGAATCCGATGAGGTCCGCGCCAAGCAGACCATTGACGATCTGGCGCCGCCAGGGCAGCTGCGCGAAGATCTCGTAGCCCGGAAACGGGATGTGGATGAACACCCCGATGTTCAGGTCGGCGCGCTGATCGCGGAGCATCTTCGGGACCAGCTGGAGCTGGTAGTCGTTCACCCACACCGTCGCGCCAAGCGCTGCGTGCGCCGCCACGGTTCGGGCGAATCGCTCGTTGACGCGAACGTAGGCGTCCCACCAGGACCGGCGGAATTCCGGCGGGGCGATTACGTCGTGATACAGGGGCCACACTGTGGCGTTGCTGAATCCCTCGTAGAAGTCGCGAACCTCATCGGCCGACAGGCTGACCGGCACAAGGTGCATGCCGGCGACCTCGAACGGCTCGGTTGAGTCCCCTGGCGCGCCGATCCATCCGACCCAGGCACCCTCGGCTCCGCGCATAACCGGCTCCAGCGCGCTGACGAGACCACCCGGGCTGGGCCGCCACTCGTCTCCATCGGGACCCTGAACCAGGTCAACCGGGAGCCGGCAGGCCGCGACGACGAAGTCATGCTGGCCGATGATCCTGGGCGCCGCACCCGGAGGCGCGTCGGCCACGGGCAGCATGGAATCGGACGGCGTCGGCTCGCGCGAGGAAGCCCCGTCAGCGGCAGACCTCAGTGTCAGCAACCCCCTCCGGATGAGTGCGACGTCCTTACGGCGCTTCCCGCAAGTTACCTCGCGGCCAGCGTCCTACTCGCGGCGGTCCCCGTACGGCCCGAAGGCGGCGCAGGTGGCAACGGAATCCGGCTGGTCGCTACGATCGACGGGTCCGTCCGGCCATATCGGGTCGGGACGGCCGGTACGTCACAGAGAGCCAGATACAGCCAGAATGACAGATCCGTACGCAGCCGCGGCCGCCAGCGCCCAGCGGCTCGCGCAGGCAACCGGCAAGCCGCGCCACGACATTGCCGTGATCCTCGGCTCCGGCTGGGCGGCCGCGGCGGATGCCATCGGAACCGCCGACAGCCAGCTCCCGTTCGCTGATCTTGGCGAGCTCGCAGCTCCGACCGTGCCCGGACACTTGGCCGTAGTCCGGTCGGTACCCGTAGCCGGGCTGGACGCGCTGGTTTTTCTTGGCCGCACCCATTTGTATGAGGGCCACTCCCCCGCCACCGTGGTGCACGCCGTCCGGACTGCGATCGCAGCGGGCTGCCGGACGATAGTGCTCACTAACGCCGCGGGCGGAATCGAGGCCGGCTTCCGGCCGGGTCAGGCCGTGCTCATCAGCGATCACCTCAACCTGACCGGCAAGTCGCCGCTCTCCGGACCGCCGCCGCCAGCGGGGTATCCGCCGAGGTTCACGGACCTGACGGATCTGTACTCGGCCGAGTTGCGCGGCGTGGTGCGCGGCGCCGGCCACGAGCTCGCCGAGGCCGTGTACGCCGGGCTGCCGGGACCCCATTACGAGACGCCGGCCGAGATCCGTATGCTCCGTGCGGTCGGCGCCGGGCTGGTCGGTATGTCCACCGTTCTCGAGGCAATCGCCGCCCGCCACCTTGGCGCTCGCGTGCTAGGTATCTCGCTGGTCACCAACATCGCCGCCGGCCTGTCCGAGCAGGCGCTCGACCACGGCGACGTGGTCGCGGCCGGAAACGAGTCGGCTGCCCGTCTCGGCGACCTACTCGCTTCGATCCTGCCGACCCTGGGCTGAATTGTGACTGCCGAGGATGTACGGGCGCGTGCAGCCGACTGGGTCGCCCATGAAGTTGACGACCAGGACAAGGCGGATCTCACGGCCCTCCTGGCCGAGGATTCGCCGGAGGCGGCGGCCGAGCTTGCGGACCGATTCGCGCGCCGGCTGAGCTTCGGCACAGCCGGGCTGCGCGGTGCCGTCGCCGCCGGGCCCAACCGCATGAACACCGCCACGGTCACCGCGACGACCGCAGCCCTGGCGAGCTGGCTGCTGGACCGCGACCCGCACGCATCTGCGGCCGGCGTGGTGGTTGGCTGCGACGCTCGCAATCGCAGCGACCAGTTCGCCGCCCAGACGGCCAGGATCCTGGCCGGTGCGGGCATCCGCGTCCACCTGTTGCCGAGTCGCGAGCCAACCCCATTCCTCGCTTATTCAATCCGGCATCTCAGGGCGGCGGCCGGCGTCATGATCACCGCCAGCCACAACCCGCCAGCCGATAACGGCTACAAGCTCTACCTCGACGACGGCGCGCAGATCGTGCCGCCGGCCGACACAGACATCGAGGCCGCCATCGAGGTCGTCGGCCCCGTCGCTGACATTCCCGTGGCGGCCCTGGACAGCCCGCTCATCACCCGGTACGGCAACGACAGCACGCAGGCGTACCTGGACGCCATCATTTCCGAGCTCGGTCACGCCCCCGCAAGCGCGGCCTGGCTGCGCTTCGTCTACACGCCGCTCCACGGGGTCGCCGGGAGCCTGGCGCTGCGCGCGTTCGAGCAGGCTGGGTTCGCGGCGCCGGACATCGTCGACGCGCAGTTTGCCCCGGATCCGGACTTTCCGACAGTTCGCTTCCCGAATCCCGAGGAGCCCGGCGCGCTCGACCTCGCGGTCGCGCGAGCGAGGCGCTCCGGCGCCGACCTCATCATCGCCAACGACCCCGACGGCGACCGGCTTGCCGTGGCGATTCCCGACGCCGGCGCACCGGGTGGCTACCGGCAGCTGACCGGCGACCAGGTTGGCGCGTTGCTCGGCGCTTTCCTGCTCAGGCGGCTCGCCGCCGATCCCGGCACGGACATCTCGCGACAGCTTGTCGTCAGCACCGTCGTATCAGGCTCCCTGCTAGGGAAGATTGCGGCCGCGGCGGGCGCGCAGCACGCACAGACGCTCACGGGGTTCAAATGGATCGTCCGCGCCGCCGACCGGCGGGACGGCGTGCGATTCGCATTCGGCTACGAGGAAGCACTCGGGTACGCCGTCACCAGCGCGGTGCGTGACAAGGACGGCATCAGTGCTGCGCTGGCCGTGCTCAGCCTGGCCGCTGATGCCTGGTCGGCCGGAGAGTCGCTCCAGGACGCCTACGACGCACTCGAGATCGAGCACGGCGTGCATCTCACCGCTCAGGTGACGTTGCCGACCGAGGCCACGGTGTACGTGATGTCGCGGCTGCGTGCTGCCCCGCCCGCACTCATCGCTGACGATCCGGTCACGGACGTGACCGACTACAGCGGCGGCACGTGGGAGCTTCCATCCGCGGACATGCTGAGCTACAAGCTGCCCGGTGCCCGGGTCGTCATCCGGCCGAGCGGCACTGAGCCAAAGGTCAAGGCGTACCTAGAAGTTGTGGAGGGCGTAACCGGACGGACCCTCGTGACGGCGCGCGCGGCTGCCGCCGCGAAAATGGACCGGCTGCGGGCGTCCGTAACCCAACTTCTGGGCTAGCTCGGTCGCGCTGAGGCCGCGAAGGGATCAGTCAGCCACGGCCAGTATCACGTCTGATGCCTTAACGATGGCGATGACCTGGGCACCCTCGGTCAGGCCGAGTTCGTCAGCGGCCTCTACGGTGATCGACGACACGAGCCGGATGCCGCCGGCGTCGAGCGTCACGTTCGCGGTCGCCTCGCCCCTGGTGATTCCGGTGACGGTAGCGCTGATCTTGTTGCGCGCGCTCAGCCGCATGGCGTGCTCCGATCCTGGTGCTCGCGGTGGGTCACATGGCGTGCTGCTTAATTCTGCCCGGATTCTCCCCGTTCATGGCCACCGGATGGCCTTATTGCCCCTGCCGGCCGCCAGGTGGCAAGCTCATACGCATGGGCAACTCGGAGCACGAGCACCACGAGCACCGGCAGCACGATGAGCACGCGCATGGCGAGCAGGGACACGTCCACGACTCGAGCTGCGCGGTCGCCCACGGTGACGCCGTCGCGCCGACGGAGGACAGGGTGCTCGTGGCCGTCTTCGCGACGCCGGTCGCGAAGTACCTGCTGCGCTACGGCGCCGACGCAGGCTACCGGCCGGTGCTCATCGAGCCTGACGCCGAGCGTGCCAAGCAGACCGCCGCCGACGGCTTCGAGCTCGCGGAGCGCCTGGACGGGTTCCCGGTCGATCGCACCGACTTGGTCGTCACCGATCACCACCGGTCCGAGCTCGGCGTGCAGCTCCGGGACGCGCTGGCAGCCGGGACTCGCTGGGTCGGGATCATGGGGAATCCGCGGCATGAGGCGCCGCATGTGGCCGCGCTCGCCGACCTCGGCGTGCCGGCCAGCGAGATCAGCAAGGTGCACCGGCCGATCGGCTTGAACATCGGCTCGCACACTCCGGCCGAGATCGCCATCGCGACCCTCGCCGGGCTGATCGCCGATCGGAACGGCAAGCCAGGCGGCTTCGCATTCTGACCGCACTGGCTGAGAACGTCCGGCCGCGCCGGGCCGAGAGTAGGGAGCGCAAGTGCCGGACCAGCCTGACTACTCGGGAACGCCCCTCGCGCGCAAGCTCGGCATCGGAGACGGCGACGAGATAGCGCTGATCGGCGCCCCGGAGCGATTCGAGGACACGCTCGGCGAGCTGCCCGATGTCGCGAGCGTGCATACCGATCTCGTCGACGACGCGCGCTACGACGTGATCGTGGCATTCGTCACCGAGCGGGCCGAGCTTGAGGCCGACTTGCCGCGGCTGCGGGCCCGGATGGCCCCGGCCTGCGGGCTGTGGATCGCGTTTCCGAAGCGTGCGTCCAGGCTGCCAACGGACATGACCGATCACGTCATTCGTGACATCGCGCTGCCGACCGGGCTGGTGGACAACAAAGTGTGCGCCATCGATGACACCTGGACTGGCGTGCGCCTGGTTATCCGTCGCGAGAACCGCGAGCACGTCGCGACTGCCCGCATTCCGACCCACGGCCTGCGGCGGCGGCATCAGGGTTGAATCGGGGACTTACCCGATGGTTAAGTGGCGATCGGCCGGCCAGTGTAGAGCACATGAACAGCTCTACCGAAGAGACAGCCGCCGAAGAGCAGCAGTCTGACCCCGCCGCCACCGACAGCGAGCCGCAGGCCAGCGAGCCGCAGGCCAATGGGCCGCAGGCCAATGGGCCGCGTCCGATTCGACGCCCGATCAAAGGCCGCATGCTGGCGGGCGTCGCCGCTGGCATCGGCGAGCACTTCAACGTCGACGTCACCATCGTGCGGATCGTCTTCGCCGTCCTGACGATCGTGGGCTTCACCAGCATCGCCTACCTCGGCGGCCTGCCCTTGTACCTCGGTGGCATCCCGCTGTATCTGGCCTGCTGGCTGCTGATTCCGGAGGAAGGCAGCGAGCACTCAATCGCCAGCGCGTTCCTGCGGAACAGGCAGAGCCGGTCTGGCTGATCGCCGCCCGCTACTCGACCAGCAGCTCGGCCTCGAACTTGCCGAGATCCTCTCGGTACAGTTCGAGGCCGACGCCGTTCGGGTCGCGGAAGTACATGCTGTTGTCGGCCCCGCGGTCGGGGCCCAGGTAGTCGACGCCAGCCTCCTCCAGCTTCTTCCTGGCCGCGTCGAATTGGTCCGCGGTCACCGAGATCGCAAGGTGCTGGACGCCGCCGATCGTCTCCTGCCACGCGGGGTGCTCGTATCCGGGAAAGTCGAAGAAGCCCAGCAGGTTGTGGTTGCCGATATCGAAGAAGAAGTGGTTCGATCCGGCGTAGTCACGGTTCTCGACGAGCTCGACCAGCGGGAATCCGAGGAACTCCTGGTAGAACTTGATGGTTGCCTCGGTGTCCTTTGCTATCAGCGCCAGGTGGTGGACTCCGCTGACGGTGCTGGCTGGCCTGTCGGCCAGAGGCCGGAGGTACCGCTTGCGCAGCTCTTCCCGGCGTTCCCGCACTCGCGCGAGTTCCTCGCCCTGTGGCTCTGGCATTGCTAACTCCTTAGCTCACCGACCTGCCGACTGAAGCCCGGTCCGTCATCGGTCATGTCAATCATGGATCCGCCCCGACTCCAGTGTCCCGCAGCGTGTCAACGAGGAGCAGGCGCCCCTGGGCCCCGTTCCCTTGCTAAGCGCCGGTAGCATGCAGGTCCGCATCTTCGGGGTGGAGGCGATGCCGTTGCATCCAGCCATGCAAGCCGTGCAACTCGGCAGCAAGCTCAGGCGGCGGCACGGCGATGACCGGACAGTGTGCGTGCGCGAGACAGTATTTGCTGACGTTGCAGGCGGTCAATCGCCACGGACCGCGCCTGCCTGCGCCGATGACGAGCACGTCGCCAGGCTGCCGGGCGATGTCGCTCAGCACCTGCCCGGCCGGGCCGCGGATCGCCTGCGGGGTGAACTCAAGGTCAGCCGGCGGTCCGCCAATAGCCAGGTCGACCGCCTGAAACAGTCGCTCCCAGGCTGCCTTCTGCCAAGTCGTCCTCAGCTGCGGGCACGGGGCGCGACGGTCTGCGAGCTCGCCTCCAGGAGGTACCCACGCCAGCACCGGCGCCAGCAGTGCGTACTCAGACCTAGCCAGCGCCGCCGCGTATCGCAGTGCCTGGAGGCTTCCCGGCGATCCGCTTACTCCGGCGATGACCCTACGCGCAAGCATGTCACGGCTCCTTCCCGCAGCGAGGCTGCCAGTTGATCGCGGGAAACTACTGGTGGGCCGTCTACTAACAGACTCCATGCGAGTCAGCCCCGCGTGCAAGCACCTTCCTTGCAAACCGCACTTCAAACCAAAACTGGATGCGCGTTCAGCCTGCGGCTGAGCGCGTATTCCGGCTGCACCTCGAGCGGTTTGCCATAAATCCGGGGTGAGCTGGCTGATTTGTGGCATCTGTCGCTCAGCTCCGCACGGGGGTTAAGCGGGTCGGCCTACGCTCTCCGGATTGTGACTCTGAATATCTTTTGATAGTCTCTCTCGTATTAGAGCGACAGTCACTTCGTTGGCGATCATCTCGCCTGCTACGTCAGGAGACGGTCCGATGCAAGATCTCCAGCTTCCCGCCGCTGAGGGCAACCGCCGCTGGTGGGCGCTTGGTGCCCTCGCGGTCAGCGTGCTCGTGGTCGGCCTCGACCTCTTCGTGCTCTCGCTCGCGCTGCCCACGCTGTCCGTCGACTTGCACGCGTCGACCGGCGACCTCCAGTGGTTCGTGGCCTCCTACAGCCTGGTTCTTGCGGCCGCGCTGTTGCCGGCTGGCATGCTGGGCGACCGGATAGGGCGCAAGAGGTTGCTCATCGGCGCGCTCGTGTTCTTCGGCATCGCGTCCCTGGCGTGCGCGTACTCGTCGTCGACAGGTGAGCTGATAGCGGCGCGCGCCGTGCTCGGGCTCGCCGCGGCGGTCATCTTGCCGCTGTCGCTCGCCGTCCTGCCGGTGATGTTCTCCCCCGCCGAGCGTCCGCGCGCCATCGCCATCGTGGGCGGCGCAACGTTCATCGGCTATCCGCTCGGCCCGATCCTGGGCGGCTGGCTGCTCGACAACTACTGGTGGGGCTCGGTCTTCCTGATTAACGTGCCGATAGTCGTGCTCGCCCTGATCGCCGTCGTGTTCCTCATGCCCGAGTCGCGCGGCGCAACCAGGCTCCGGATCGACGTAACGGGCGTCGTGATCTCCAGCGTCGGCTTGGTGGCGCTGACCTATGGCGTCATCCGAGCCGGCCAGGACGGCTGGTCGGATGCGCCAGCGGTGGGCGCGATGGTGGCTGGCGTGATCATTCTGGCGGCCTTTGTGTTCTGGGAGCGGCTCGTCGGCCGTCGCGGCGGGCAACCTCTTGTCGATCTCAGTCTCTTCCGGTCAGCGGGCTTCACGTGGGGCACGACGCTCTCGACGATGATCTCGTTCGCGCTATTCGGCCTCACGTTCGCGATGCCGCAGTTCTTCCTCGACGTCAAAGGGCTCGACTCGCTGGCCAGCGGGATCAGGCTGCTACCGCTCATTGGGGGACTCGCGATTGGCCTCGGCGTGGGCCAGCGTCTGCAGAGCCCGCGCAAGTCAGCGAGCGGGGAACGAGACAAGCCGCCACTGCTGACGGCGCGGCCGGTCGGAGCGGGCGGCTTCGCGATCATGGCCGCAGCCCTGGTCGTTGGCACCGCCACGTCTGCCGCGAGCGGGGCCGGGTTCACCTCGGCGTGGTTCGCCGTCACGGGCTTCGGGCTTGGCATGGCGATGCCGACGATGCTCAACGCGGCGCTCAGCGCGCTGGCACCAGAGCGCAGCGGCTCCGGGTCGGCTCTCATGACTGCCATGCGCCAGGTCGGCGCCACGATCGGCGTCGCTGTACTCGGCACCGTGCTCAGCACCGTCTACCGCGGCAAGCTCGTGACCACCGGGCTGTCGGCCGCCGTAGCGGCAGCCGCGAAGAGCAGCGTCGGTACGGGCGTGGCGGTCGCGTTTCGGATTCGGTCGTCGGAGCTGCTTGACGCGGTGCACACCGCGTACGCCGGAGGCGTCGACGTGATGCTCTGGGTGTGCGCGGCGATCGCGATTGCCGCGGCGGTTCTCGCTGCGCTCTTCCTGCCGCGCCAGCCGCTCAGCGCTACACAGCCGACCCCAGCTGGGCAGCCCGCGACCAGCGAAGCTACCGGCGCCAAGCTCGACGCGGCTGCGGCAGAATGAGTGACATGACCGAGGTGCCTGCCGCAGGCGGCCTCCGCGAGCGCAAGAAAGCAAGGACGCGGGCCGCGATCAGGCAGCACGCGCTGAGGCTATTCCGCGAGCAGGGCTACGACGCGACCACCATCGAGCAGATCGCGGCCGCGGCCGAGGTGTCGCCGGCGACGTTCTTCCGCTACTTCCCGACGAAGGAGGACGTGGTCCTTCAGGACGACTTCGACGTCGTGACCCTTGAGGCGCTGGAGGCGCAGCCGCCGGACATCAGCCCTATCGCCGCGTTCCGTGGCGCGGCCGCGGCCGCGCGAGCACAGATGAGCGCCGATGACGCGGCGCGGTTCGCCGAGACGACGCGGCTGACCCTCAGCGTGCCCGAGATCCGCGCGCGGGCGCTGGACGAGCTGGTCAGGACCACTGAAGTGATCACTGCGGCCATCGCGGCGCGAACGGGCCGTAGCCCTGACGACTTCGCGGCGAGAAACCTCGCCGGCGCCATCATCGGCGTGATCATGACCGCGACGATGCCGTGGTACCTGCACGACGGCGGGACTGACGTTGACGAGATGTTCGATCGGATCGACGCGGGCCTTGCCCACCTTGAGGCGGGGCTCCCGCTGTCGGGGCCCGGCTAAGACGTGCTCCGGACATGATGCAGCGAGGCCCGTCCCTCGGGGGTTGGGACGGGCCTCGCTGCGCCTTCGTGGTTGAGACCGGCTGGTCAGGCGCCAGGTGCTGCCTGACCAGCCGGGGTCCTCGGGGGGTTACTTCACCTGGGTGACGATGTTCTTCACGAGCTGGACCGCCTGGGTCTCCCACTTGGCGTACGCAAGCGGGAATCCGGACTTCTGCACGGCCTGAGCGCTCGTCCACAGCGGCTGCTGAGCCCAGCCCGGGTTGCTGGCCTGCTGCTGCTGCAGAGCGCTGAGGAACGCGTCCGCCGCGTAGCTCGGGGTCGTGATCTGCTGAGCCGTTCCCCAGCCCATCGACGCCCGCTGCTGGAACAGGCCCAGCGAGTCCCGGTCACCGTAGTTGATGTTCTGAAGCTGCGACTCCTGCATGGCCGTCGCTACCGCGATAACCGCGGACCGAACGCCCATGCCCTTGTGCAGCGCCTGCTGGACGATCGTCGTCGCGTTGGCCTGCTGCGCGGGCGAGATCGGCATCCAGGCCTGCTGGCCAGCGGCGGGAATCGGCTGCAGCTGGTTGGCAGCCTGCGGCTCGCTCGGACTGGTCTGCTTGTCAACCTGCTGCTGAATCTGGGACCACGACGTAGGCTGCGGCGCGGCCGGTGCAGGCGCGGCGCTCTTGGCGGGCGCGGCGCTCTTGGCGCTCTTGGCCGCCGCGGCGCTCTTGGCAGGCGCGGCCTTCGAAGCAGACGCAGTGTTCTTCGCCGCGGCACTGGGGGCCGGGGCGGCGTTCTTCGTCGGCGTGGCCTGGGTCGCGCTAGTCGCGGCGTGACGTCCGGTTGACCCGGCCTCTGCGGCGCCCTTGTGCGCGGCCCGCCTAGGGGTAACAGTCCCGTGCGCATGAGCGTGCCTGACGACGGCGGCGGGCTGCGCGTGCGCAACCCCGGCGAAAGATGCAGCACCAGCGGTGCCTGCGCCGACGAGCGCGGCGGCTGCGCCAATGTATGACACGGCCTTCTTCCGAGCGCGAATGGCGTTGGTCAGTCGTCCAGTGCTTCGCATATGGGGGGTCCTTCCATTGGGGGATTCACACCGCGGTGGGGTTCCGCTGCGTGCTGGCCCCGGCGTATCTCCGGGGCGCGATCCGGGGGAGGATCACGATGCGTTACGGGTCTCTGACGCAGCGCGATCAGAGTTGGTTTCGCAATGAGACGCAGGTCACTACTCACGAGTAACCAATGAGACCCAGGTCACTACTCGCCAGTAATCAGAGCGGCGCAATTAGGGCGATAGCGAGTGATGCTGTCCGGTCGCCGCCAGCCCGTCAGGCGCTGCACCAGAGCCGTCCGCGCGCGTGATAGAGAGGGAGTAACCACGCATTCACCCCGTTCCCTATATGCGTTTTGTCGGGACATGGCGCTGGGTGTGGCGCAGGTAGCTGGGGTTGGCAGCTCACGGGAATGTTGCGCGTTCAATTACTGTTGGCGCGGGCATGCTAGATAAGGCCACGAGGAGGACGCCATGCCAGCCGTGACAGTCGAGGACATCTTGCTGCTGCCCCGCATCGCCGAGCCGGACGCGGCTGTCAGCCACGACCGCCAGGTGCTCGCGGTGACGACTGCGCCGTCGGCGTTCGAGGGCGAAGGCTTCCCGGTTCGCCGAGCATTCGCCGGCGTCGATCTGAAAGCGCTGGACCCGTTCATCCACATGGACCAGATGGGCGAGGTCGATTACGCGCCGGGCGAGCCAAAGGGCACGTCCTGGCATCCGCACCGCGGCTTTGAGACCGTGACGTACATCATCGATGGCGTCTTCCGGCACCAGGACTCGAATGGTGGCGGCGGCCTGATCACCAATGGCGACACCCAGTGGATGACCGCTGGCGGCGGCATCCTCCACATTGAGGAGCCACCCGAGGATCTCGTGATGACGGGCGGGCTGTTCCACGGATTCCAGCTGTGGGTGAACCTGCCGAAGACCCTCAAGATGTCGCCACCGCGCTACCAGGACATCAGGGCTGGCCAGGTGGCGCTGCTTAGCTCGGCCGACGGCGGCGCACTAGTCCGCGTCATCGCCGGAGAGCTCGACGGCCACGCTGGCCCTGGCGTCACGCACACGCCGATCACATTGCTGCACGCGACCGTCGAGCCAGGCGCTGAGCTCCGGCTGCCATGGCGGCCAGACTTCAACGGGCTCGGCTACGTGCTGGCAGGTTCTGGCACCGTCGGGCCGGACAGGCGACCGGTGCGGACCGGCCAGCTTGCCGTGTTCGGTCCTGGTGACGTGCTTACCTTCGGCGCGCGGCGCAACATGAACGGCCCCAGCGACAAGCTGGAGGTTCTGGTGCTTGGCGGTCAGCCGATCCGCGAGCCGGTCGCGGCCTACGGACCGTTCGTCATGAATACGAGGGCGGAGCTCGTCCAGGCCTTCGAGGACTACCAGGCGGGTCGGCTCGGCACCATCCCGGCCGTGCGAACCCCGATACCTGACGAACAGCACCCCGGTCACGACGTTCTGTAGCTGATCGTTCATCATTCAAACGTGCTGCGCCGCCCTGCCGGCGGCGCAGCACCATGGCTTGTGCGACACGCGACCAGGGCCGCCGGACGGGGCACCGTCGCGCTTCGTGGTGCGCGCCGTCGCGCGACTGAACAGCGTGGCCGGGTCTCCACTGCTGCTAGCGGGCCCCACTCGCCCCGAGTGAACCGCGTGGCCGGACCTCTACTGCTGCTACAAGGCCCCACTCGCCCCGACTGAACAGCGTGGCCGGACCTCTACTGCTGCTACAGCAGCAGCAAAGCGCCAACCATGCTGTTTGTGGCGTGTCAGCCAAGGCCGGGCGCGGCACGCGACGGCGGCCCGCAGCAGCGAGACACACTCAGTGCCGCGTATGGACGTGACATCGGCCCGCGGCGACCTCAGCCGGAGGGCTGCGCGGCGGCCGCGGCTTCGGCGAGGCGTCGCAGCGCGCTGCGCGCAATCTGCGGATCGTAGGTACTCCAGTACGGCGGCAACGACAACCGGAGAAAGCTGCCGTACCTCGCGGTCGCGAGTCGCGGATCCAGGATCGCGATGACGCCGCGGTCGTCAATCGTGCGCAGCAGCCGGCCTGTGCCCTGCGCCAGTAGCAGCGCAGCCTGAGCGGCTGCGACTGCCATGAACCCGTTGCCGCCTTTGGCCGCGACCGCGCGCTGGCGCGCCGAGGCCAGCGGGTCATCCGGCCGCGGGAACGGGATGCGGTCGATGACCACCAGCTGAAGCGACTGCCCCGGCACATCTACGCCCTGCCACAGCGACAAGGTGCCGAACAGGCAGCTCGTCTCGTCTTCGGCGAACCTGTTGACCAGGAGTCCGGTCGAGTCCTCGCCCTGGCACAGGAGCGGGAGGCCGATGTCGCCCCGCAGGGCGTCGGCTGCCTGCCGCGCCGCCCGCATCGAGGAGAACAGGCCGAGCGTCCGACCGCCCGACGCCGTGATGAGCTCCCGTAGCTCGGTCAGGTACGCGTCTGGCAGTCCGTCGCGGCCCGGCGGTGGAAGATGACGCGCCACATACAGGATGCCGCTGCGGCGGTGGTCGAACGGAGAGCCAACGTCCAGCCCTTTCCAGTCGAGCCCGCCCCGAGCCCCGTCCGCCGCCCGGCCCGCGCCAGCCGTGTCCGCAGTGTTCGCCGCGTCAGAAGCGTCCGCCGAACCAGCCGGGTCCGCCGCGCCGGGCGCGTCGGGCGGGTCTGGCGAGTCCCGGGTCGCGCCGACAGCCGAGTCGTCGGGCTGCACTGCCGGTCGCGCGACGGGGTCCGACGTCCCGAGTTGCGGCAGGCCCCACTGCCGCGCGAGCGGTTCGAAGGATCCGCCGAGCGTCAGTGTGGCCGAAGTCAGCACCACCGTGCGCTGCTTGAACAGCCTCTCAGCGAGCAGGCCGCCAACCTGAAGCGGCGCGACGCGCAGCGTGTCGGGGCGCGCAGACTCGTCGGACACCGGCCGGTCCAGCCAGACGACCTCGGGTCGCGCCGAGATCTCGGCCGCGAAGGCGGCGACCATCCGGCCCGCATCCTCGGCGATCTCCTCCACGGCGACCGTCGCCGTCCTGGTCGCGACGAGCCGCTCGATGTCGTCATCACTCCCAGCGTGCGCGCGCAGGTCAACCGCGCACGCCGTCGCGGCATCCCGCACGGTCGTGAGCGCTAGCTCGACCTGATCGGTCAGGACGTCAAGCCGACCGGCCTGCGTGTCCGCCAGCGCGAGCCGGAGGCCCTCCCCCGCATCGCGAAGACGGCCGGCCAGATCATCGTTAACCAGCCGCCCGCATCGCCGGACGGCAGCCTCGACGGCTGATGCCGACAGCTCCCCCGATGCCACACTCGTGACCCGGTCCACCAGATCGTGGGCCTCATCGATCACGACGACGTCGTGCTCGGGCAGCACGATGTAGTTCTCCATCGCGTCGATGGCGAGCAGCGCGTGATTGGTAACGACAATGTCCGCCTCGCCCGCCGCGTCGCGCGCGTGCTCGGCGAAGCACTGCGTCCCGAACGGGCACTTCTGGGCCCCGATGCATTCGCGCGCGTTCACCGAGACCTGCCGCCAGGCGCGGTCGTCGACCCCAGGGATCAACTCGTCCCGGTCGCCGGTGTCGGTAGTCGCCGCCCACTCATGCAAGCGGGTCACCTGGCGGCCGATCGCCGAGACCGAACGCGGGTCGAACAGCGCCTCCTCCGGCTCGTCAGGAGCAGCACCGTGCACCTTGTTCAGGCAGAGGTAGTTGCGCCGGCCCTTCAGGATGGCGAAAACAGGCTCCCGACCGAGCAGTTCCCTGAGCGCCGCAATCAGCCGCGGTAGGTCGCGCTCGATGAGCTGGCGCTGCAAGGCGATCGTGGCAGTCGAGATGACGACGGTACGGCCCGAGCCGGAGCCCGCCTGACCAGAGCCAGTCTGAGGGGATCCGGAGAGTGCGTGGCGTACGGCTGGTACCAGGTAGGCCAGGGACTTGCCGGTGCCGGTGCCGGCCTGCACGGCCAGATGCTTCCCGGACTCCATGGCGCTCTGCACGGCGTCGGCCATCGCGACCTGCCCTGGCCGCTCCGCGCCACCGATGCCAGCCACCGCCGCCTTGAGCAAGGTGTCAATGTCGGGCAGTTCGGAACGCACCCTTGCACGCTATCGCCTGCCAGCGTCAGGAGCCGTCCTCGCGCTACGGCGACGCCATCAGCTCGTGACGTCGGCGGACGTGAACTTCGCCCAGGCGATGGACACGAAGATCACGCCATACACGGCGAACGACACAAGTCCGTGCTCCACGCCGGACCAGTCGATCGGCGCCCTGAACAAACCGTCCCACGACAGCCAGAAGTGCGTCGGCAGGTACGAGTGGATCGCCGAAAGCTGCGGTATCTGGTCACAGATCTCGCTCCCGATGATGAGCATGAGGATCCCTGCGATCGCCCCGACCGGGTGCTGCGTCAGCGTGGACGCGGCCAGCCCGATTGCGCCCGCAGCTGTCAGCGCCACGGCAACGTACGCCGTGATGACCAAGACGCGCGCAATGCCCGTCCCGAGCGAAACGGTCGTCCCCGACAGCAGCGTGACCGATCCGGTGTGGAACAGGATCAGGCCCATGACGAGGGCAATCACGGTAACTAGCAGGCACGCCGCAACGCAGAAGACGCCAATCACCGCGTACTTCACGCTCAGCAGCCTGGTGCGGCCAGCCGGTACTGTCAGCAGGCAGCGCAGTGTGCCATGGCTGGCCTCGCCAGCGATCGAGTCTCCTGAGATAACCGCGACAGCGAGCGGCAGCAGGAGAAGCAGCAGGAGCGTCAGTACCACGAGGGCCAGGAACACTCCGTTGCCCGCGAGCTGATTCAGGAACGCCGGCCCGCCGCCAGGACCCGTCGGCGCCGATATCGTCAACCGGAACACGATCCCAAAGAAGATCGGCACAACCGCCAGCACGCCCAGCATCGCGAGGTTCCTCGGACGGCCGAAGACGAGGCGCACCTCTGACCTGAAAAGCCTCAACCAGGCGGGAACGGGGCCGCGTCGGACCGCCGACATCTCGTCAGGTCGATGCGGTCGGGGCGCATCATCGGCAGTGATGTCGGCTGGCAGCTCGTCGTTGGTGCGCGGCCCGGCCAGCGGCCTCGACTCAGTCGACATCGAAGCCCTCGCCCGTCAGCTCGACAAACTCATCTTCCAGACTGCGCCGCGGCGTCTCGAGGCCCGCGACTGGCACGCCTGCGTGAACCAGCCGCTCGTTGATCACTTCTGGCAGCATCGACCCGAGGTCGGCGCTCACCTCGTGGCCCGCGTGCGTCACGCCGGTCAGGCCGAGGTCCCGCAGCACCGCTGCGGCCTGATCGGGCTGCGACGTCCTCACCAGCAGCCTGGCCTGACCGCGCAGATCTGCCAGCGGGCCCTGATACACCAGCTTGCCAGTTCGCATGACGCCTACGTGGCTGCAGATCTGCTCGACCTCGGCAAGCAGGTGCGACGAGACGAAGACGGTCGCGCCATCCGCGGCGATCTGCCTGATCAGCGACCGAACCTCGCGCGTCCCCTGCGGGTCGAGTCCGTTCGTGGGCTCGTCCAGGATGACGAGCTGACGCTGTTGCAGCAGGCTCGTGGCGATGCCGAGCCGCTGCTTCATGCCCAGCGAGTACGCGCGGTAGCGCTTGTCCGCCGCGGCCAGCAGGCCGACGCGATCCAGCGCTCGCTCGATCCGGTCGCGCATGGTCGCCGGGTTCGCCGTTCGGTCGGCCGCATCCAGCCTGGCCAGGTTGGCCCGACCCGACAGGTGCGGGTAGAACGCCGGCCCCTCGACCAGCGATCCCACCAGCGGTAGCGCGGCGGCCTGCGCTGCTGGCATCGGAAGACCGAGCACGTCGTGGCTACCGGACGTCGGCTGGATCAGTCCGAGCAGCATTCGGATCGTCGTCGTCTTGCCCGAACCGTTCGGTCCGAGGAAGCCGTAGACCGATCCGCTCGGCACAGCCAGATCAATGCCGTCGACGGCGAGCTGGCCGCCTTGGAATTGCTTTGTCAGCCCGCTGCTCGCCAGCGCCAGCTCAGTCACCGTGCTCATGCGGGGCACGCCACATCGGTCACGGCCTCAGGCCTACCCGGCGGCCGGGACGTCGGCGTACAGCACGGCCGGCGTGACCGCGCCAATCAGGATCTGGCCCTTGCTCGTGATAAGCACCGACAAGACCTTGGTCTGGAGCAAGCGCCCGCTACCCCAGGTGCCGTGCTCCGGTGTGGTGGCGAGCAGCAGCGCCCGAAGGACGGCCAGGTTCGGTCCGCCCTGGACGGTCAGCGTCGAGCTGTAGGCCGTCGAGGACGACGCTGACGACGAGGAGCTGCCAACCAGACCTGACGGCGCCGGCGGCGTCGGCAGGGCCGGTCCCTTACCGCTGAGCAGGGCCTGGACCGCGGCCGCGACCTTCGGGTTCGCCGGAGTGGCGACGACCGAAAGCCAGTCCTTGCCGATGACCTTCTGCCCGCCTCCCGCAGTCGGCGTCGGGATGTTCATGAACCCGCCGCCATTGTTCGAGCTCGTACCGACCGCGACTGCGGGCGTGCCGCCCGCGAATTTCAAGCTCGAGCCGGACCCGGCCTTGAAGTGCGCGTCGAACGCCTTGATCGCTGCCGCCCGCTGGGCCTTGGACATGCTGGCGGGCAGGCTGGCGGCGAACTGGGCGTTGATCGCCGCGAGCGCCTGCTTGGGGATGGGGACCGCCGGCACGGTGCCGGATGGCAGGGCGGATGGCGGCGTCCCGGCGCTAGCCGCGGCGTGGCTGACGGCGACGCCGTTTGCCTTGACGGCCGCGCCTGCCGAACCCAGGCCGGTCGGCAGCAGCGCGGAGGGGATGCTGCTGGGCACCCGTTGCGTCTTGACGGTCGCGCCCGGCGGCGGCGTGAAGGTGAAGTTCGACGCCGCAGGCGCGCCAAGGCTCAGCGACGAGAAGCCGACGCTATAGACAAGGCCGGTCGAGCCGCGTCCGAACACGTCGACGCTGACCGGCAGGTGACTGCTCGCGTCGATCACGATGACGACCTTGCCGATGAGCGACTGGCTCGTCCGCGGCTCGAGCGCGAGCTGGTACGCCGGCCCAGTCGGTGCCTTGACGTTGGACTCGACGGCGACCACCGTGGACGGCCCGAGGGCCTTGAGTACCTGGCTGGCCGCCGCTTGTGGCGTCAGTGTTGCGCACACCGAGTTCGCGCTCGCGGGCGGACATGAGCCGCTGGAGGGTCCGTTCCCTGCCTGACCCGGCGAGCCGGTAACGTTCGCCGGAAGCGTGATCTTGGTCGCGGTCTGGGTCTTGCTGTTCCACAACCACACCGTGCGGCCGTTCAGCCGCAGGTCGGACTCGCCGGCCTGCACGGGATGGGCGATCCTGACGTGCTGCGGATCGCTGTACCAGATGTTCACGGTCTGGGTGCCGGAGGTCAGAGCGGCGGTGCCACCCTGCTGCGTGACCAGGGGAAGCTGCGGCAGGCCAAGATTGGCCGTCTCCTGCACCGTAGCGGTGAACGGCCCGAGTGGCTTTGAGGCCGCCTGGCTGACCTCGGCTATGAGCTGTGCTGCCGTTCGAGCGGGTAGCGACGGGACCGATGCGTCGGCCACCGTGGTCGCCGCGGCGACGATCCCGACGATCGCCAGCACCCCGGCTGGGATAGCCCACCGGGTTCGAGTATTGAGCCTGCTCACGAGATTCACCCGCCGTAATACGGAAGCATCCGTCTCGCTCAACAATAACTTCAGGTCTTGCCAGGGACGTCATCCTGGAGTAGGAGGCACCGTCAGCCTTCGCTCCTACTACCAACGACCCCAGGGCAGCAGCGAAATAATCGCGACGGCGGCGAACAGCAGCGTCAAATAGACGATCGACAGGTGGAACAGCCGCATCGGCGCCGGCCCGCTGCCAGTCGAGATCCGACCCCGCAGGCGATGCGCCTCGACGAGGAACCAGCCGCCGAGTCCGGCCGCGCAGCACCCGTAGATCCAACCCGCGTACGGCGTCAGCAGCAGCGTCGCGCCGACCATCGCGTAGGAATAGAGCACGATCTTCCGCGCAACCGCGGCCGGGGTCGCGACGACGGGCAGCATCGGCACGTTCGCGGCGGCGTAGTCATCGCGGAACTTGATGGCGAGCGCCCAGAAGTGCGGTGGCGTCCAGAAGAAGATCACGGCGAATAGCACGCCCGCCCACACGCTGATCCTGCCGGTCACCGCCGCCCAGCCGACCAGTACCGGGAAGCAGCCGGCGGCGCCGCCGATCACGATGTTGGAAGCGGTCCGGCGCTTGAGGCCGAGCGTGTAGACGAACACGTAGAACAAGATCGCCGCATCGGCGAGGCGCGGCTGCCAGCCAGTTCGCAGCGAGCCCAAGCAGGAGAGTTGATGCCGCGCCCAGGAGGACACCAGACGCTAGGGCCTCGCCGGGCTTGATCGCGGTGCCGTCGGCCTGCCCGATCTCGCCGTGACCGGTCGCCGGGATACGGGCGACCAGGGGCCGTCCCTTGGTACGCCGCATGACGGCGTCGATGTCACGATCGATATAGCAGTTCAGGGTGTTCGCGCTGGCTGCCGCCAGCGCGCCGCCGAGCAGCGTGACGATGATGAGCCGGAGCGAGGGCAGCCCCCGGTTGGCAAGCATCATCGTCGGCAGCGTGGTGACGAGCAGCAGCTCAATGATGCGGGGCTTGGTGAGCAGGAACAGGCTCCTGGCAATCAGCCCTGCTGACCGACGGCCGCCGGGTAGCGCGGCCTCAGCCGCGCCAGGCGTCAAGGCGTCCGTCATTCCTGTCACTCGCTTGCCTCCGCGGCTGTCGAACCGAGTCCGCGGGCAGGCCTCCTGGAGTGGGCAATGACGACCACCGCGTCAGCAGACACGTTACCGGGTGTGCCGGCTGCGGCGACGACGAGGACGGACGGCTCTCGGTGGATTGTTACCGTTCGTATCCGGCCAGGCACAAATGCTTCGCATCGCTGAGGCAGCCGCGTTTGTCACGTTAGATTCGATCGTGACCTCCGCGGGACTGGGCTGGCTATGCCGGGAATGATCGCCCCATCGGGCGCCGCCAGCGCGAGCGCTCGCGACAGCCTTCAAGACCGCGCTGCTGAACGAAGGCGAGATCATCTTCCTCGTCTTCGTGCTGCTGGCTATCGCGTGGGTGACGTGCCGGGAAGTGCTGCTAGCGAAGGCTCGGCGCACGTCTGACGCGCCAGCTTGCGGCGAGGCGCGCAGCGAGCGAGACCGAGCCGGCCGCGCGTCGTGTGCTGCGGATCGGCTTTGGCATCCTGTGGATCTTCGACGGCCTGCTCCAGGCCCAGCCGGCCATGCCGGGTCAGCTGCCGTCGAACGTCATCGGACCAGCCGCCGCCGGTTCGCCCGGCTGGGTCCTGCACACAGTGAGTTGGGCGGCAGCTGCCTGGTCGGGTCACCCCGTCGAGGCGGCGGCCGGCGCGGTCTGGATCCAGCTCGGCATCGGTGTCTGGCTGTTGTCCGCCGCCAGTCCGCGCTGGTCGCGGGCGGCCGCGCTCATGAGCCTCGGCTGGGGACTGGTCGTCTGGATCTTCGGCGAGGCGTTCGGGAGCATGCTCGTGCCCGGCGTGAGCTGGCTGATGGGTGCGCCGGGTGCGGCGCTGTTCTATTGCGCAGCCGGCCTGCTGCTTGCCCTGCCACTGGCCGCCTGGCACGGCCCGCGCCTCGGGCGCGGCCTGCTTCGGGCTAGCGGTGGCTTGCTGCTCGCCTTCGCCATCCTGCAGGCGTGGCCTGGCCGCGGCTTCTGGCAGGGCACGGTGCACGGCCGGCCGAGTTCGCTGGCGGCCAGCGTCGGCGCCATGGCGGCCAGCAGGCAGCCGGCCGTCCTGCACCGCCTCGTCAGCGACGTGAGTGCGTTCGTGGCCGGTCACGGCTTCGCCCTCAACCTGACCGCTGTGATCGCGATGGCGGCGGTCGGTGGCTGCCTGCTGACCGGGCGGGTTGCCCTGGCGCGGGCCGCGGCCATCGCGGCCATCGCGCTGTGCGCGATCGACTGGGTATTCGTGCAGGATCTTGGCTTCCTCGGCGGCCTTGGTACTGACCCGAACAGCATGGTGCCGCAGGCTCTGCTCTTGACTGCCGGGATCTTGGCGATCGGGGCTGCTCCGGCGACTGCCGTCGTCGGCGACCGCCCCGTGGACCAGGCGTCTGCCAGTGTCGAGCCGATGGCCCGCACGCATGTCCGGCAAGCCGACGAGCCGACGCGGCGACGCCGACTGCCAGGCCGAGCCGTGCGGGGCCTCGGCCTCGCGCTCGGCACGGCGAGTACGAGCAGCGTGCTGACCCTGTGGGCCGGCACGATGGTGGTGCTCGGTGCGGTGCCGATGACGCTGGCGACTATTCAGCGCCACCCCGCCCCGGCCGCCACCGCGGCCGCTCAGAAACCGCAGCTGCTGACGGCCGCGCTGAACGCCGTCTCCCAGGCCTCCGACGACCGGACCGGGGCGGCGGGAACTGGCTTCGCACGGTCGAGCGCTGCGAGCGCGGAACGGGTGACATCGCTTGCTCCGGCCGACGTGACCATCGCGTTCCCGAGCTCGAGCTCATGCTGCAAGTTGTCACGGCCGTGGCCCTGAACGACATCGAGCAGGAGCAGTGGTCGCCCGACCGTCCTCGCCTCCGAACACGTGTCGCCGGAGCTGGTGATGACGAGGTCGGCTGCCGACATCAGGTCGGGGATCCGGTCGGTGAAGCCAAACGCGTGCACCCGCGGCTGGCGCGCGGCGGCCGCCGCGAGATTCCGGGCCAGCCGCCGATTCCGTCCGGCGACGGCCAGCACGTGGACGCCCGCGTCGGCCAGCGCTTCGGCTGCCGCTGCGACCGGGCCGAGCCCCCAGGCGCCTGACATCAGCAGAACGCAGCGCTCCCCGGGCGGCACGCCGAACGACGCCCTGGCTGATGACTGTCCCAGCGGGTGGTAGAAGGCGGGTCGGACCGGCGGGGGTACAACCTGAACCCTGGCGTCGGGCTGGAATCGCAGTACCGCCAGCTCCGCGATCTCCGCGGTCACTAGGTACATGTCGACGTTCTTGTGCACCCACAGGCGGTGCGGTGTCACGTCCGTGCAGAAGACGATGTGCCGCATCGCCGGGTAACGGTCGGCTAGTTCGCTGCCGGCCGCGGCACCGGTGGCGAACACGGAGATCAGCAGATCGGCCGGATGCTCATCGAGGAACGTACGCAGCCTCGGCACGAGCTGGCTGCGGGCTCCGGCGTCGGCCAGCCTCGCGAGCCTGCCCCCGGCGCGCAGCGAGGAATAGTGGAACGCGTCGTACAGGCCGGGCACGGCCAGCATGGCCCGGAAGACGGCTTCTCCCGCCGAGCCGCTCCCGCTACCCATCATCTTGATGGCGTCCAGCATCCCCGTCGTCCAGCCTTGCGCCTCGAGCGATGTGGCGCACGCCGAAGCGAGTGCGTCGTGGCCCATGCCAATCGACCCGGATAGGAGCACCGCGGTCCGCCCGACAGTCATGCGCCCTCCTCCGTCGGTGACAGCTCATCGGACGGCCGGTTCAGCCAGTCCACGTAGAGCTGGACACCGGTGGGGAAAGAGGTGACCGGCGACCAGTCCAGGAGCTCCTTCGCGAGCCGCGCGGAGATCGTCGCGCCCTCGTAATCTGCCGGGCGGGCGGGCTCGTGGCGGACCGGTACGGGGCGGACGAGGCTGCAGACAGTGTCAGCAATCTCCCGCACTGATACGGGCGTGCCACCCTCAAGCGCCAGTGTCTGATCGGCCGCCTCGGGCGCGAGCGCCCGAACGTGCGCATCCGCGAGGTCCTCGACGTAGACGTAGTTGCGCTGCTGCTCGCCAGTCCCCGCGATCGTGATCGGCCGACCCGCCAGCGCGGCCCGGACGAACCGCGCAACGACAAGTGCCTCGCGCATGCGCGGCCCGTACGGGATGCCGTACCTCAAGATGGTGAAGTGCTGCCCGTACATCGCCCGATAGCTGTGGACGAGCAGCTCGGCCGCCAGCTTCGTGGCGACATACACGTGACCGGGGCTGCGCAGGTCGATTGGCGCGTCCTCGGTCAGCTCGCCGTGGCCGATGGCCGCGCCGTACACCCACACGGTGCTGGCTAGCACGAACCGTCCGACGCCCGCACCGCGCGCCGCCTCGAGGACCCGCGCGGTGCCCTCGACGTTAAGCCTGACGGCCCGCACCGGATCAGCCGCGACGTCGTTGACGTCGGCGGCGCCGGCTAGGTGGAACACGGCGTCGGCGCCGGTCATCACTGCCCGTGCGGCGACCTCGTCAAAGAGGTCCGCGTGCCGGTACTCCGCGTCGGGATTGAGCCAGCGGTTCCCTACATCCAGGACGGCGACGTCGTGTCCGGCCCGCACGAGGTGATCGACGACGTGCGAGCCGATGAACCCGCAGCCCCCAGTTACTGCGATGCGCATGTGTCCACCCTTACCCGCGGAACGACCACGGACACCGATGCATCCGTTACACCCTCGCTAGTGCGTCGTAGACGGCGGAGACGCCGCCGATGACCTGGTCGACCTCGTCGGCTGTCATGTCGGAGTGAATTGGCAGGCATATATGCCGGGCACACACATCGTCGGCGACCGGCAGCGGCGGGCCAGCGAACTCGGCGAAAACCGGCTGGCGGTGCAGCGGTAGCTCGTAGACCTCGCCGGCTAGCTGGACGCCGTAATCCGTAGCGAGCATCTGCTTGAACGAGCTCCGGTCCGCGCCGGGCGGCAGCAACGCGATGTACTTGTAATAGTTCCCCAGGCAGCCTGGCGGCTCGCCCAGCGGCTCCAGGCCGTCCAGTCCGCCAAGCGCGGCGTCGTACTGCGCGGCCACGTCGCGGCGGTGCTCGATGAACCTCATCATCCGGCGCAGGTGCACGAGTCCGGTCACCGCGGCCTGCTCCGACATCCGCCAGGCGTAGCCGTGCAGGACGTGATGGTTCGCGCTCACGCTGCCCTTGCCCTGATCGCGGTACGTGCGCGCCCGCTGATCGACCTCGCCGGACGACGTCACGATCATGCCGCCTTCACCACACGTGACGACCTTCGTCGGGAAGAAGGAGAACCCGGCTGCCGTTCCGAACGCGCCAGCGAACTGGCCATCGAAGCGCGCTCCGTGCGCGTGGGCTGCGTCCTCGACGAGCGCCACGCCGCGATCGCGGCAGATCCTCGCGACCTCGACGACATCCGGGGAGATGAGCCCGCCGATGTGCACGAGTACCACGGCCGCGGTCTGCGGCGTCAGCGCGGCCAGCAGCGTCTCGGGGCTCAGCGCGAAGGTACCGGCGTCGATGTCGGCGAACACCGGCCTGCCACCCGCGCGCAACGCCGCTTCGGCAGTTGCGAAAAACGTGTTGGCTGGAACGATGACGTCGCGGCCGGTCACCCCGATTGCGCGCAGACTGATTTCCAGCGCCGCGGTCCCGCTCGAGACGGCAATTGCGTGTGGCGGTTCGGCGTGTTGTGGTGAGTGCGCTGCGGCAAAAGCGGCCTCGAATAGCCGCGTGTACGGGCCGAGTGTGAGCGTGCCGCTGGCTAAGATCTCGGCGGTCGCCGCCGCGATCTCCTCCCGATCGGCTGCGGGAAAGACAATTCGCGCTGCGTGCACAGACAACCGGGTCCCCCTAGGCGCCGGGTGATAGCAACCATTGATCGCGACACTGACATGATCCCAGGTAACCGGCGGCCGCGTCGGCACCTTTTGTTCGTACGTGTCAGCGTTTGGATCACGAGCCCCTCGGCAGGTTAGCCTGACCGCGGGCTTACTTGCGAGCAGTCGACGAGGACGTTTGGTGAAATCTTCGCCAGGTTCGAGCAAAGGCATCGACGATGGCGCAGGTCGGCGCGGCGAAGCCATCGACCGCCGATCGCTTCGCTCGGCGTCATGGCTTGCGGCGGCAGCAGCCGGACTTGCTGTCGCCCACGCCGGTCCTGGCATTACGGGCCTGAAGCCAGTGCGCACGCTAGCCTTCCGCCGGCTCGCTGGGCAAGGCGACTCTGACCATGTCGCGCTGACATTCGACGACGGGCCCGACCCGGATTCGACGCCGAGCTTCCTGCAGACTCTCGACGAGCGCGGCATCCGCGCGACGTTCTTCATGCTCGGCTGCATGGTCGAGAAAACGCCCAGCATGGCGGCCGAGGTCGCCGCTGCTGGCCACGAGGTGGGCGTGCACGGATTTGATCATCGCTACCTAACGCTGCGCGGACCGCGAGCCACTCGCTCGGATCTCACTAGGGCGACGGAACTGATTGCCGAAACGACGGGGAAACAGCCAACGCTGTTCCGGCCGCCGTACGGGGTGCTGAGCGGGGCGGCGCTGCTGACCGCGCGTGAGCTAGGGCTAACACCTGTGCTCTGGCGGTCGTGGGGCCGGGAATGGACTCGTGGCGCCACCCCGCAATCGGTCTTTCAAACACTCGTCACCGGTCTCGACGGCGGCGTGACGGTCCTGCTGCACGACTCGGGTTGCACGTCCCCGACAGGCGCCTGGCAAGCAGGGCTGGCTGCGGTGCCACTCCTGCTCGACGAGTGCGAGCGCCGCGGACTTCGAGTCGGCCCGCTGGCCGAGCACGGCCTGCGCGGCCGCGCATAGCGGCTTCGATCAGCCCCGCAGCTCGCGACGCGGGCGGACAACCGTTCCGACGACGCCGGTCAGCGCGTAGGCGATCGCGCCGTGCCATACGGCGGTGAAGGCACTGCCCACGATTCCGCTTCCGTGCAGCACCGTCAGCACGAACACGACGATGGCCGCCGCCGCCCCGGGCGCGACGGCGAACCGCCACGGCCTGCTCCGGGCCCAGCGCAGCGCGCGAGTCTTCTTGCTCCGGACCAGCGCCCCGGCGCCGGCAACGGCGAAGAAAGCGACAACGCCCATGGAGAGCGCCGTGGCCCACTCAAGGCGGAAGCTCAGCAGGTGGAAGGCAAGGTGGGTAACCAGATCCGCACCCGCCACCACGACGCCGGTGGCCCCGGCGAGCTTCCAGGGCGCCTCGGCCAGCGCCGCTCCGGAGACTGCCACTTCTTCGCGGCGGTTCAGGTTGGATTGATAGGTGCTCGGCGGTGCTGACATTGTCCACTCCTGCGTGCGGGTTCGTGTCGCTCTTAAGATATATCTCTACGCGGTGGCTGACAAGATATATCGTCTTCCTGAGAGCTTCGGGGCGTTTCCAGCGCCTGGCGATAGGCGATCCTCAGGGCTCGTTCAGCTAACCTCCAGGTCGCTAGTGCTTACTTGAGTACTGCTACATCTGGGCGCGCGTGTCCGATTGAAGAGGGCGCGACCGACCGGACATAGGCTGGCTTGCACGGGGCAGAGGGTGATGGAGATGGACGAGCAGAACAGCGAGGGCCAGCAGCCTGGCTTCTGGGAATCGTGGGCCCGTCCTGCAGCCGGGTCCGACGGTCCCGAGCCAGGTCAGACCGGCACGGACTGGAACGCCGACACCCCCGCCCCAGCTGAGCCGACGGTTGATCCAGCGCAAGCCGGGCTAGTAGACGAGGAGCCAGCACTGCCAGAATCGCCACGCCCAGGATCGTCAGAGCCAGAGTCTGCGCTGCCGGGCCAGCCTAGTGCTGCCGACCGTGGCGCTGATGAAGGCTGGTCAGCCGGATTCACTCAGCCCCTCGGATACCCGCAGCCCGGGTACGGCCACCCGGCCCCCGGTTACGGCCAGCAGCCCGGCTACGGACAGCAGCCCGGCTACGGCCAGCAGCCCGGCTACGGCCAGCACGCGTACGGCGGGTCCGGCGGCGGATACGGGCCCGGTGGCGGATATGGCTATCCGCCCGGTGGCGGGTATCCGCCCGGTGGCGGCTATCCGCCAGGCGGCGGGTACGGCATGCCGGGTGGATATGGCCAGCCGCCGCGGCCACCCCGTCGACGCGGGCTGACAACGGCCATTACCTACATCGCGGTGGCCGCCATCGCGGCGGCGGCCGGCGGTCTCGTCGTCGCGTTTGCCAACACCGGCAGCCAGCCGCCGTCGGCGAGCAGCCCGGGAAGCGGAGCCTTCGGAAACGGGAACGGATCCGGCAATAATCCGTTCGGCAATCAGGTCTCGCCGGGCGCCAACATTAGCCAGAGCACGCTGCGACAGGTCCAGCAGGCCGTCGAGCCGGGTCTCGTCGTCATCACCAGCGACTTGAAGTACAACGGCAATGGCGCCGCGGCAGCGGCGACCGGCATGATCATCAGCAAGTCCGGGCTAGTGCTCACGAACAATCACGTCATCAACGGCACCACTCAGTTGCAGGCGACCGTGGTGGCGACCAATCACCGCTACCTGGCTAAGTGGCTCGGCTACGACAAGGGCTCAGATGTTGCCGTGATCAAGCTCGTCGGCGCTAGCGGGCTGACCACGGTTCCAATCGGCGACTCCGGAACTGTCAAGGTGGGTGACAGCGTCGTCGGTATGGGCAATGCGGGCGGGACGGGCAGCATCAGCGCGGTTCCCGGGAGCGTTACCGGGCTCAATCAGTCGATCACCGCGAGTGATGACGGCAGCGGCCAGTCTTCCGAACGACTTACGGGCATGATCGAGACAAACGCCAACATCATCCCCGGCGACTCCGGCGGTCCGCTGGCCAGCACCGACGGCAAGGTCATCGGCATGGACACCGCGGCGAGCACCAACAGCTTCACCAACAATCAGCAGAACGTCGGCTTTGCCATCCCGATCGACCGGGCGTTGTCCATCGCGAGGCGGATCATCGCGGGTCAGCAGGGCGGAGGCGTTCAGATCCAGCCGACCGGGTTCGTCGGAGTGCTGGTGCCGAGCGGGCCGAACGGCGCCCAGAGCAACGCCACGAACCCACGTGTCCAGCTCCAGCAGGAGAAGTCCAACCAGCAGACGTTCGGCGGTCAGCCGCCTACGGCGCCCAACAGTTGCGTGTCGAACGATTCGAACCCAGGCATCCCCGCCAGCGTCGCCCCGGTCAGCTCAGGAACGCTGGTGATCGGCTCGCTGTGCAGCACCCCCGCTGCCACGGCCGGCCTGCTCCCGGGTGACGTCATCACGGCGGTGAACAGCCACCGGGTCAGCTCGCCGGCCTCGCTCATGACCGTGCTGAAGACGATTCGCGGCGGCTCGAACGTCACGATCACGTGGGTCACGACGTCGGACCAGACAATGACGAAGACCATCACGCTGGCGTCGGCACCGCCTGCATGAGCCTCAACCAGACCATCGACCCGGCCGACTAGAAGCGGGGAGCGGCGGCGTCCGGGCGCCGCTGCGCCCCGCTTCTCGGCTTCCAGTTCCTCGGATCGCCGACTAAGCAGTCGCTAGCCAGGCCAGCATCCGCTGCTCGCAGTCCTCGATCTGCGCCACCGGCACGTGCTCATGGCGAGTGTGGGCGAGCTGCGGATCGCCGGGACCGTAATTAACGGCCGGGATGCCGAGCGCGTCGAACCTGGCCACATCCGTCCAGCCGAGTTTCGCTCGCGGCTGCCCGCCCATGGCCGCGACGAACGACGCGGCGGCCGGTTGGGCGAGGCCGGGCCGGGCGCCCCCCGCGACATCGGTGACACGAACCTCGAACCCGTCGAACACCGACCGGACGTGATCCGCCGCGTGATCCGGAGTTCGGTCCGGGGCGAAGCGGAAGTTGACGCTCACTACGCACTCATCGGGAATCACGTTCCCGGCGACGCCGCCGCGGATTCCGACGGCGTTCAGGCCCTCGTGGTAGCTCAGCCCGTCGACGACTGGCTGCCTGGGTTCATAACTACGCAGCACGTCCAGGATGCCGGCCGCGGAGTGAATCGCGTTACTGCCGAGCCACGACCGGGCGCTATGCGCGCGCTCGCCGCGCGCGGTGACGTCGGCGCGCAACGTGCCCTGGCAGCCGCCTTCTACGACGGCCCCCGACGGCTCGAGCAGCACGGCAAAGTCCCCCGCCAGCAGGTCGGGGCGGTGCCGACTCAGCCGCAGCAGACCGTTCCGCTCCGCCTCGACCTCCTCGCAGTCATAGAACACGTAGGTCACGTCCCGGACCGCACTGGCGAGCCCGGCCGCGAGGCGCAGTTGCACGGCGACCCCGGACTTCATGTCGCAGCTGCCGCAGCCGAACAGCAGGCCGTCCTCCCGACGTGACGGGAGGTTGTCGTTCACCGGGACCGTGTCAATGTGGCCGGCGAGCACGACGCGCTCGGCCCGCCCGAAATCTGTCCGGGCCACGATGGCGTTGCCGTCGCGGTGCACCCGCAGGTGCGCAACGTCAGCGAGTGCGGATGCGATGGCGTCGGCCAGCGGCTGCTCGTTGCCGCTGACCGACTCCATGTCAACAAGCTGGGCCGTCAGTTCGGCCGCGGAGCGCGAAAGGTCAAGGTGCACGGCGGCAGCTTAGCCACCTAGCGAGCGCGTACCACGACGCGCCGCCCGCCCATCACGCCGGCGCGGCTCCGCGAGATTCCGCGGCGAGACGGGCCGCCTGGGTGGCCAGATAGTGCCGTTCGCGGAGATTGCCAGTCCGCGCGGCGGCCGCGCTGAACTCGTCGGCGGCGGTCGCGGCGTCGCCCGCCAGCTCGAGCAGGTGCGCGCGTACAGCGTGCAGACGGTGGTGGTCGGCGAGGCGCCCGCGAAGACCGTCCACTACGGCAAGGCCGGCCGTCGCCCCGTCCACCATCGCGGTCGCGACCGCACGGTTCAGCGTGACCATCGGGTTGGCCGTCATGGTCTCCAGCAACTCGTACAGGACCAGGATGCGCGCCCAGTCGGTGGCCGCGTGGGATGGTGCCTGATCGTGAATCGCAGCGATCGCCGCCTGCAGCTGGTATTCGCCCGCGTGCCCCCCGCCGAGCACCGCGGTGATGAGCGAGACGCCTTCGGCGATCAAAGCTGCGTCCCAGCGCGTGCGATCCTGTTCGGCGAGCGGGATCAGCTCTCCACCCGGCCCGCTCCGCGCAGGACGGCGCGCCTCGGTGAGCAGCATCAGCGCGAGCAACCCCGTTACCTCCGCATCGCCCGGCACCGCGGCTCGCATGATCCTGGCCAGGCGAATCGCCTCGCCAGACAGGTCGGTCCGAGCGAGGTCGGGACCGCTGCTCGTGGTGTAGCCCTCGTTAAACAACAGGTAGAGCACACGCAGCACTGATCGAAGCCGGTCAGGGAGCTGCTCCGGCGGCGGGAGCGCGAACGGCTCTCCGGACGCCTTGATGGTCGCCTTAGCGCGGCTAATCCGCTGCGCCATGGTCGGCTCGCTGACCAGAAAGGCGGCGGCTATCTCCCGGGTCGTGAGGCCGCCCACCGCCCGGAGCGTGAGCGGGATGGCCGACGCCGGAGTGAGGCTCGGATGGCAGCACATGAGCATCACGATCAGCGTGTCGTCGCGTTCCGGCGCCGGCTCCGCAGGCGAGCGGGACCACGATGCCGTGAGTTCCTCGCGGCGGCGGCGCGCGGCATCGCCGCGGTGAAGGTTCACGAGCCGGCGAGACGCGACGCGGATGAGCCACCCGAGCGGATTATCCGGCAGCCCGTCGGCCGGCCAGTCGGTAGCGGCCACGATCAGCGCCTCTTGGACGGCGTCTTCGCAGTCGGCGAAGTCGCCATAACGGCGCACGAGTGCGCCAAGAACCCGCGGCGCGAGTTCACGCAGCAGGTTCTCGGCGCTGTCAGTGCGACCGTCCGCTCGGCCCGCGCTCGCTCACGACGTCTCACTCACAGCTCCGGCTCAGGCGCGCTGAGCACCTGACGGACCTCGATGGGCTGACGGATCGGCACCCCACCCGGACCTGGGGCGGCCGACGCCTGGGCCGCGATCTCGATCGCCCGCTCGCTCGCCTCGACATCGACGAGCCGGTAGCCGGCGAGCAGCTCCTTGGTCTCGGGAAACGGGCCGTCAGTGACGACCGGAGCGCCGGTTCCGTCGGAGACCACGAACCTGGCCAGGTCCGGCCCGGCCAGCCCCTGGGCGTCAACCAGTTCACCTCGCTGCGCCAGCTCGGCGTTCAGCGCCAGCTGGAAAGCGAAGTGGGCATTGACGTCCTCCGGACTCCACTCCGTCATCGGCGGGCAGTCCGACTCAACTGGCCCGTAGTTCTGCAGCAGCATGAATCGCATGGATCTATCCTTCCCGGTCTGGCGGCGCCCCGCGGTGCCGCTCACCTGGACGTCACACCAGCGCGCCGATTCTCGACATTCCCGGGCCAAGAATCTTCGGCGGGTCTGCCCGATGCGGGCGTCGCGCTAGGCCGGCGTTTCGGTGGCGTCGAACCCGTCGTCGGGCACCTGCTTGAGCAGCTCCGGGCAGCCCGCGCGCCGCGGTGGTGAGCGCCCTGACGATGACCGCGATCGCGGGCCTGCGCACCGACGATGCCCTCGCCACGGCGTACAAATCCCGTGCTGGACTCGTTCCGGGCAGCTCCCGAACCACCACGCGCGCGTCGCCGCCGGCCAAGGTAAGGCGCGGCAGGATGGCGATGCCGATGCCGCGCGCAACGAGGCTCAGGATCGTGGCGAGCCCTTCAAACTGCGACGGCGCCTCCGTCACTCCCCCGGCCGCGGCCAGCACAAGGTCGACAGCGAGGCGAGACGCCTCACCGGCTGGCGGGGCCAGCCACGGCTCGTCGCGCAGGCTGTGCAGCGAAATCGGCACCCGCACGTCGCTCGCCCAGTGGCCACGCGGCACCACGAGCACCAGCGGATCGGTGACCAGCGGGAAGAACCGAAGCGCCGGCTGCCCGGACGCGAATCGGCCGCTCCAGTCGTCAACGATCGCGACGTCCACCTGGCCGGCCCGAACCTGCCGCAATACCTCGCGGCCAGCGGTCTGCCGGAGCAGCAGGTTCAAGGCCGGATGCGCCCGCACCGTCCGGGTGAGTGCGGGCGCGAACGCGACGGCGGCTGTCGGGAACGCGGAAATCGCCACTCGGCCCGCGGGCTCGGGCGCGGCCAGATCGGCCTCGGCGGCCTCCATGAGCGCGAGGATCTCGGCCGCGTGCACCGCCAGGCGCTTGCCAGCCTCCGTCAGCTCGGCTGTCCGCGCCGTGCGGTTCAACAGCCCTGCGCCAGCCTCACGTTCCAGCGCCGACAACTGCTGGGAAACGGCGGATGATGTGTAGCCGAGTGCGGCCGCCGTCGCGGCGATCGTGCCCCGCTCGGCGAACTCCAGCAGCAGCCGGAGACGGTGAATGTCGAGCATCTAGACCAGCATAAGCTCCGCTGATGCTCAGCGTCAGACCTGACCTACCATACTGATGCTTTACCTAGCAAAGGCAGGTCAAAGCCCTGCCCGCGGGTAGCCTCGCCGCCTAGGAAACGACGCACCCGCCTGCCCCCGCAGCTAGGAGCCTCGCCATGCCCTGGGCTGGCCCAGCCACCATCACCGAGCCGACGACCCTGCCGCTGCCGACCATCAAGACCCCCTTCCGATCCTCGCCACCCGCCACCAAGCCCACGCCGACGGCGCTCCCGGCGGCGCTATCTGGCGGCGGCTGGCGTGCCGGTGTCCGCGACGCTCGCGGCCAATGAGGAACTGGCCGCACGGCGACGACGCGGCGAGCCCGTGCTGCCGCTCGCGTTCGGCGAGGCCGGGCTTCCGGTCCATCCGCGACTGGCCGCCGAGCTCGCTGCGGCAACCGGACTTGGCGCCTACGGCCCGGTGGCTGGCTCGCAGCGGCTTCGCGCGGCCGCCGCCGGCTACTGGTCGCGCCGCGGGCTGCCGACCGAGCCGGCCGCGGTGGTGGCTGGCCCCGGCAGCAAGGCCTTGCTCTTCGGCGTCCTGCTCGCCCTCGGCATGGACGTGGCCGTGCCCAGGCCGAGCTGGGTGAGCTACGCAGCGCAAGCCACGCTGTGCGGCGTCGTCCCGCACTTCGTACCGGCTGTCGCCGGCGAAGGCGGAATCTGCGACGGCGCCGCGCTGGACGCGGCCGTCCGCGCCAGCCGGACCGCCGGACGGCCAATAGGGGCCGTGCTCGTCACCATGCCGGACAACCCGACGGGGCGCCTCGCAAGCCCGGCCGCGGTCCGCGACCTGTGCGCCGCAGCCGAGCGCCACAACCTGGTCATCATCAGCGACGAGATCTACCGCGACCTCGTTCACGACCCGGCCACGCCGTTTCTGAGCCCCGCTGTCGTCGCCCCCCACCGGACAGTGGTGACGACGGCGCTCAGCAAGAGCCTCGCCGTCGGCGGCTGGCGTATCGGCGTGGCTCGCATGCCCGACGGGGCGGCCGGCGCCGTCCTGCGCCGACGGCTGCTGGGGATCGCGAGCGAGATCTGGTCGGCGCCCGCTGCTCCTGTTCAGCAGGCGGCCGCGCTCGCATTCGACGAGCCAGCCGACGTGACCGAGCGGGTCTCCCGGAGCCGGTCGCTGCACGCGGCGGTCTGTCAGGCCGCGGCCCGGATGTGCGCTGACGCCGGGCTCGACGTCGCGCCGCCCCAGGCGGCCTTCTACCTGTACCCGGACTTCGAGCCGTGGCGCGAGCACCTGCGCGGCAGGTTCGGCGTGCGGACCGGCGCCGACCTGGCCGCGCTCCTGCTCAGCCGGTACGGCGCCGGAACGCTGCCCGGCAGCGCGTTCGGCGAGCCGGCGTCGGCGCTGCGACTCCGGCTGGCAACGGGTCAGCTCTACGGCGAGACCGACGCGCAGCGGGAGCAAGCGCTGACGGCGTCCGATCCGCTTGAGTTGCCCTGGATCAGCGCCGCCGTGACGAGGTTCGGCGACATCCTCGGCGATCTGGCTGCCTGACTAGCCGGTACGACGCCCGGTAGCAGAAGGCGGGCGGAGGGTACTACGTGAGCGGGGCCGCGATAGCGGCCCCGCTTTTGACGTCTAGAACCGCCAAGCACTGACGGCCGCATGGGTTCTGTTAGGAATCCTGCCGGGCCCGCATGGGTCCCGTTTGGACCGGTCGTTTGCCCTGTTCAGCGCGGTTTGATTGGGCGTCTACCTCTGCACTTCCTAGGCGTCCGCTGGAGGACACCATGCAAGACCTCGCCTACATCGGGCTGACGATCGTCGTCTTCGGCGTCCTCTGGCTCATCGTCAAGGGGGTCGAACGCTTTGAGCGCTGAGAACTGGATCGGCCTGATCGGCGGGCTTCTGCTGACCGTCTATCTGTTCGTCGCACTCGTCCTGCCTGAGAGGTTCTGATGAGTTCCGCTGCTGCAGGCTGGCTTCAGCTCGGCCTGCTCGTCGCCGCCCTCGCGGCGTGTTACGTGCCCATCGGGAACTACATGGCGCACGTATTCACCACCGACAAGGACTGGCGCGTCGAGCGGTGGATCTACCGGCTCGTTGGCGTAAACCCGGCGAGCGACCAGAAGTGGAGTTCCTACGCGCGGAGCGTGCTGGCGTTCTCCGCGATCAGCGTGCTGTTCCTGTACGGCATTCAGCGGCTGCAGAGCTACCTGCTGCTGGCGGAGGGCATGAAGAACGTGCCGCCAGCGCTCGCCTGGAACACTGCCTCATCGTTCGTGACGAACACGAACTGGCAGAACTACTCCGGCGAGTCCACCATGGGCTACCTGACCCAGATGTCGGGCCTCACTGTGCAGAATTTCATGTCGGCTGCCGTCGGCATCGTGGTGGCCATCGCTCTGGTCCGCGGCTTCATGCGGTCCAAGACGGACCGACTCGGCAACTTCTGGGTCGACACCACGAGGATCACGGTCCGGTACCTGATCCCGCTCGCCGTCGTGGGCGGCATCATCCTGATGGCCAGTGGTGTCATCGACAACATCACCAGCTATCACAGCGTGACGACCTTGTCGGGCGCGCACCAGACAATCGTCGGCGGCCCGGTGGCCTCGCAGGAATCCATCAAGGAGGCGGGCAACAACGGCGGCGGTTTCTTCAACGCCAACTCCGCGCACCCGTTCGAGAACCCGAACCCGTTCACCAACTGGTTCGAGATCTTCCTGCTGCTACTGACCGCGTTCTGCCTGCCGCGCACGTTCGGCAAGATGGTCAAGGACAACCGGCAGGGCTACGCCCTGCTCGCGGTCATGGTGATCATCTGGCTGGCAGCGGTCGGCGGCATCAGCTTCTTCGAGGCTCACTACGGCCTGGGTGGTGCCACTGCGGCCCACCTAGCTCACGGCGCCACCGAGGGCGTGGAAACGAGGTTCGGCACGTCCGGCTGCTCGTTGTTCGCCGCCTCCACGACGGTGACGTCCACCGGAGCGGTGAACTGCTTCCATGACTCGCTGACACCGTTCGGTGGCGGCATCGCGCTGGCCGACATGGCGCTCGGCGAGGTCGCGCCCGGCGGTGTTGGCGCCGGACTGTACGGCATCCTCGTGCTGGCCATCGTGACGGTGTTCGTCGGCGGCCTCATGGTCGGCCGGACGCCGGAGTACATCGGCAAGAAGATCCGGCCGACCGAGATGAAGTACGCGGCGCTTTACTTCCTGACGACGCCGGCGACCGTCCTCGCGGCTGCAGGCCTCTCGATCGGGCTGAAGACGCCTCGGGCGTCGATCCTGAACCCCGGCCCGCATGGGCTGACCGAGATCCTCTACGCGTTCACTTCGATGGCCAATAACAACGGCTCGGCCTTCGCCGGCCTGACGACCAATACCGATTGGTACAACACCATCGGCGGGATCGTCATGCTGCTGGCCAGGTTCGCCCCGATGGTCTTCGCCATCGGCCTAGCCGGGTCGCTGGCCAGACAGCAACCCGTGCCGGCCAGCGCCGGCACGATGGAGACCCACAAGCCGCTGTTCATCGGCATGCTCGTCGGCGTGATCCTCGTGCTCATCGGCCTCACCTACTTCCCCGCACTCGCCCTCGGGCCATTCGCAGAAGGACTGCATTGAGATGTCGGTGACAACAATGGATGCGGGCGGCAGGCCCGTGGCCACCAAGAGCGGACAGCCACGCCGGATTGGTGGCGGACTGCTCGACCCGAAGATCCTGTGGAAGTCGACGCCTGACGCCTTCCGAAAGCTAGATCCGCGGGTCCAGCTCAAGAACCCGGTCATGTTCGTGGTCGAGGTCGGCGCCGTGCTGACCACGGGGACCGCCATCGCCAAGCCGTCGGTCTTCAACTGGACGATCGTCGTCTGGCTGTGGCTGACTGTCCTATTCGCCAACCTGGCCGAGGCCGTAGCCGAAGGCCGTGGCAAGGCCCAGGCCGAGACGCTGCGCAAGACCAAGCGCGAGACAGTCGCCCGCCGGCTAGTCGGCTGGCAGGCTGGCCAGCGGGACCTGAAAGAGGAGCAGGTCCCCGGCACGCAGCTCACCCTCGGTGACTACGTCGTCGTCGAGGCCGGTGAGATCATCCCCGGCGACGGTGACGTCGTCGAGGGCGTCGCGTCCGTCGACGAGTCGGCCATCACCGGTGAGTCGGCGCCCGTCATCCGCGAGTCCGGCGGTGACCGGTCCGCGGTGACGGGCGGCACGAAGGTGCTGTCGGACCGGATCGTCGTGAAGATCACGTCCAAGCCGGGCGAGACGTTCATCGACCGGATGATTGCGCTGGTCGAGGGCGCCAAGCGGCAGAAGACACCGAACGAGATCGCGCTGAACATCCTGCTGGCGTCGCTGACGATCATCTTCATGATGGCCGTCATCACGCTGCAGCCGATGGCGTTCTACTCCGGCGCGCCCCAGACTCTCGTGGTCCTGGTCGCGCTGCTCGTCGCGCTCATCCCGACGACGATCGGGGCGCTGCTGTCGGCGATCGGCATCGCCGGAATGGACCGGCTGGTGCAGCGCAACGTGCTGGCCGTGTCCGGCCGCGCTGTCGAAGCCGCGGGCGACGTAGACACGCTCCTGCTGGACAAGACCGGGACGATCACCATCGGCAACCGGCAAGCTACCGAGTTCCTGCCCGTCACCGGCGTGACCGCGCAGGAGCTCGCCGACGCAGCTCAGCTGTCCAGCATGGCCGACTACACGCCCGAGGGCCGATCCATCGCGGTGCTCGCCAAGGACAAGTACGACCTGCGCGAGCGCCATGAAGGCGAGCTGCAGGACGCTGAATTCGTCGAGTTCACCGCGCAGACCAGGATGAGCGGCATCGACCTGGCCGACGGCAGAGAGGTCCGCAAAGGCGCTGCCTCCTCCGTGGCGCAGTGGGTCAGGGACAACGGCGGCACGCCGCCGGACGAGCTAGGCGGCATGGTCGACGGGATCTCCGCGGTCGGCGGCACGCCTCTGGTGGTAGCCGAGAAGGCCAATGGGACGGCCAGCGCTCTCGGGGTGATCTACCTCAAGGACATCGTCAAGGAGGGCATCGCCGAGCGGTTCGACGAGATGCGCCGGATGGGCATCCGAACCGTCATGATCACCGGCGACAACCCGCTGACTGCCAAGGCCATCGCGGACGAGTCCGGCGTGGATGACTTCCTCGCCGAGGCGACCCCGGAAGACAAGATAGCCCTGATCAGGAAGGAGCAGGAGGGCGGCAGGCTGGTCGCGATGACCGGTGACGGCACCAACGACGCTCCGGCCCTTGCCCAGGCGGACGTCGGCGTGGCCATGAACACCGGAACCTCGGCCGCCAAGGAGGCCGGGAACATGGTGGACCTCGACTCCAACCCGACGAAGCTCATCGAGATCGTCGAGATCGGGAAGCAACTGCTCATCACGCGCGGCGCGCTCACCACGTTCTCGATCACCAACGACGTGGCGAAGTACTTCGCGATCATCCCGGCCATGTTCTCGGCCGTGATCCCAGCGCTGAACAAGCTGAACATCCTGCACTTGCACAGCCCGCAGTCGGCGATCGCCTCGGCGATCATCTTCAACGCCCTGATCATCGTCGCGCTGATCCCGCTGGCGTTGCGCGGCGTGAAGTACAGGCCGTCGTCTGCGGCGGCGATGCTCCGCAGGAATCTGTGGATCTACGGCGTCGGCGGGCTGATCATCCCGTTCGCCGGGATCAAACTCATCGACTTGATCATCCAGTTCATACCAGGCTTCAGGTGATGTGACCAATGAACCGTCTACCCTCCTTCGTCCAGCAGCACCTTGCCGCGCTGCGCGGCCTGCTGGTATTCACCGTGATCACTGGCATCGTCTACCCGCTGGCCATGCTCGGCCTGGCGCAGGGCGCGTTCAACCACCAGGCCAACGGCTCGCTGGTCAGCTTCCACCACAGGGTGGTCGGATCGAGCCTGCTATGCCAGGAGTTCGTCGACGCCAAGGGCAACCCGCTGCCGCAGTACTTCCAGCCACGGCCGTCGGCCGCGAGCAGCGGCGCCAGCAACGACTTCGGCTGCGACCCGCTGTTCTCGGCTGCCTCCAACCTCGGACCGACCAACCCCAAGCTGATCGCCCTGATCAAGCAGCGGCAGCAGGCAGATCTCCGCGTTCGACCACGTGCCGATCTCGAAGATCCCGTCCGACGCCGTTACCGCGTCTGGCTCCGGCCTCGACCCGGACATCTCGCAGGCCTACGCGGCCATCCAGGTGGACACGGGTCGCGGCCGCCAGGCACATCAGCCCGGCGCAGGTGCAGGCCCTGGTCAAGCAGAACACGAGGGCCCGCACGATCGGGTTCCTCGGCCAGCCGGTCGTCAACGTGCTGCTGCTGAACCGCGCGCTCGATGCAAAGTACCCAGCCTGATGCTGGGCGCATCCTCATAGTCGAGGATGAGCCGGCCCTGCTGCGGGCGCTCCAGATCAACCTCCGCGCCCGCGGCTACGAGGTGACAACCTCGGTGGCCGGCCAGGACGCCCTGGTCGAGGCAGCACGGCGGCCCCCCGACGCCGTGCTCCTCGACCTGGGCCTGCCGGACCTGGATGGCACCGAGGTGATCCGCGAGCTGCGCTCGCTGGTCGGCGGTGCCGGTGATCGTGCTGTCGGGCCGGGCTGGGTCGGACGACAAGATCGGCGCGCTCGACGCGGGCGCCGACGACTACGTCACCAAGCCGTTCTCCATGGAGGAGCTGATGGCCCGGCTGCGCGCCGCGCTGCGGCGCGACTCCCACCCGCCGACCACCCTGGTCTACACCATCGGCAGCTGTGAAGTGGACCTGACCGCCCACACGATCGTGCGCACGCTGGACAACGGGGCGCAGCCCGAGAACGTGCACCTGACCAGGACAGAGTGGCGCATGCTGGACGTCCTGCTGCGATCAGCCGGCCAGCTCGTGCCCGCCAGCCGGCTGCTGACCGAGTTGTGGGGACCCGGCGCCGAAGGCAGTACCCACTACCTGCGCTTCCACATGGCCCGGCTGCGCCGCAAGCTCGAGGACGACCCGCCGCGGCCGCGCCACCTGCTGACCGAGCCCGGTATGGGCTACCGCTACGCGCCGTGAGACGCTCGGGCTAGGAGTTATGTCATGAGTTCTGACGGTGGTCTCGCTGACGTGCGGGCCCCCAAGCAGCCGGGCAGCCGCGGCCAGCTGAGGATCTACCTCGGCTCCGCGGCTGGCGTCGGCAAGACGTTTGCCATGCTCAACGAGGGCAACCGCCGCAGTGAGCGCGGCACCGACGTGGTCGTCGCCTACGTCGAGGCACATGGTCGCCCGCACACCACCGAGCAGATCGGCGACCTCGAGGTCATCCCGCGGGCAACGCTGCCGTACCGCGGCACCACCTTCGAGGAGATGGACCTGGACGCGGTCCTGGCGCGCCATCCCGAGGTCGCGCTCGTCGACGAGTTCGCGCACACGAACGTGCCCGGCTCGCGCAACGAGAAGCGCTGGCAGGACGTCAACGAGCTGCTCGACGCCGGCATCGACGTGATCTCCGCGATGAACATCCAGCACCTGGAGTCGCTCAACGACGTCGTCGAGAAGATCACCGGCGTCCCGCAGCGGGAGACGGTGCCGGATGCCGTCGTCCGCGCGGCCGACCAGGTCGAGCTCGTCGACATGACGCCGGAGGCGCTGCGCCGCCGGATGGCGCACGGCAACATCTACAAGGCCGAGAAGATCGACGCGGCGCTCACCAACTACTTCCGCATCGGCAACCTGGCAGCGCTGCGCGAGCTAGCGCTGCTATGGCTGGCCGACAAGGTCGACGAAGGCCTCCAGCGCTACCGCGAGGCGCACGACATCCACACCACCTGGGAGGCCAGGGAGCGCGTCGTCGTCGCGCTGACCGGCGGCCCGGAAGGCGATACGCTGATCCGGCGCGCCGCGCGGATCGCCGCGCGGTCAGCGGGTGGCGATCTGCTGGCCGTCCACGTGACCACCTCCGACGGCCTCGACTGGCGCGGATCCGGCTGCCCTGGCGCGCCAGCGCCAGCTCACCGAGTCACTCGGCGGCACCTACCACCAGGTCGTCGGCGACGACGTGCCCGACGCCCTGCTGACGTTTGCCCGGGCCGAGAACGCGACCCAGCTGGTGCTCGGCGTCAGCCGCCGCGGCTGGCTGGCCTCGCTGCTCACCGGGCCGGGCGTCAGCATGCGCACGATGCGCGAGTCCGGCGACATCGACGTCCACATGGTGACGCACTCCTACGTCGGCCGCGGCCGGACGCTGCCGCGGGTGCGCGGCGGGCTGAACCGGCGCCGCCAGCTGGCCGGCTACGCCCTGGCGGTGATCCTGCCGCCGCTGCTCACGCTCGCGCTGGGCAACCTGCGCGGCCACGTCAACCTCA
This sequence comes from uncultured Actinomycetota bacterium, assembly GCA_963730085.1. Classification (GTDB taxonomy): domain Bacteria; phylum Actinomycetota; class Actinomycetes; order Streptosporangiales; family Streptosporangiaceae; genus JAJYUU01. Next base: position 281,729 of record CAVSQI010000007.1, read on the forward strand.
CCAGCGACGTCCTGGTCTTCCTGGCCGGCGTGATCGCCGTCGCGCTCGTCGGCGGCTTCATCCCGGCGGTGATCGCGGCTGTCGCGGGCTCGCTGTTCCTGAACTACTACTTCACGCCGCCGCTGTATACGTTCACGATCGCGCAGGTCAACAACGCCCTCGCCCTGGTCATCTTCGTGGCGGTCGGGCTCGCGGTCAGCTCGGTGGTGGACACCGCCGCCCGGCGCACGACCCAGGCTGCGCGATCCGGGGCAGAGTCCGAGTTGCTCGCCACGACCGCGGGCAGCGTGCTGCGTGGCCAGGGCGCGCTGCCAGCCGTGCTCGACCGGGTGCGTGAGGCCTTCGGCATGGACTCGGTGACCTTGCTCGAGCGCCAGTCCGGCAAGTGGGCACCGGTCGGTGTCTCCGGCGAGCGCCCGGTCGCCAGACCGGAGGACGCCGACGTCGAGATGCCGGTCGGCGACGATCTCATCCTTGCCCTGCGCGGCCGGCATCTGCCGGCCACCGACCGCCGGGTGCTCGGCGCCTTCGCGGCGTACGCCGCCGCCGCGCTCGAGCAAGGTCGGCTCACCGAAGCCGCCGAAGCGGCCCGGCCCATCGCCGAGGCCGACCGCGTTCGCACCGCGCTGCTGGCCGCGGTCAGCCATGACCTGAGGACTCCGCTGGCCTCGGCCAAGGCGGCCGTGACCAGCCTGCGCTCGCATGACGTCACGTGGGACGCCGCGGATGAAGACGAGCTGCTGGCGACCGCCGACGAGTCGCTTGACAAGCTGGCCCGGCTGGTCGACAACCTGCTCGACATGAGCAGACTCCAGGCTGGTGCGCTGGCCGTGTTCCCCCGGCCCGCCGACCTGTCGGAGATCGTGGCGCGATCGCTCGATGACCTCGGCCCAGCCGCCCGAATCGTGACCGTCGAGATCCCCGAGGACCTGCCTGAGGTTGCCGTGGACCCCGGCATCCTGGAGCGGGTCATCGCCAACCTCATCGCCAACGCACTGCGGTACTCGCCGCAAGGCACGCCGCCGGCGCTGACCGGCAGTGCGCTGCGCGACCGGGTCGAGCTGCGCATCATCGACCGCGGGCCCGGCATCCCCGAAGAGAACAGGGATCAGATGTTCGTGCCGTTCCAGCGGCTCGGCGACACCGACAACACCACCGGCGTCGGGCTTGGGCTGGCGCTTGTCGCGCGGACTGACCGAGGCCATGGGCGGCACGCTCGAGCCCGAGGACACCCCTGGTGGTGGGCTCACGATGGCCCTGTCGCTGCCGGCGGTGCCCGGCCCGCATGACCCCGTTCCCGGCACCATGGAACCGGAAGCCGCCTCAGCCGTCCGTGACTACCCCGCCACCGACAGCGCATCGACCGCCTGATCGCGCGGCATGGCAGCGCCGCGTGGCACTCTGATCCCGTGACAACGGTCCTGGTGGTCGACGACGAACCGCAGATTGTCCGGGCGCTCCGGATCAACCTGCGGGTACGCGACTACGACGTGCACACCGCCGGCACCGGCAGCGAAGCGCTCGAGGTCGCCGCCAAGCATCCGCCTGACCTGGTCATCCTGGACCTCGGCCTGCCGGACCTCGACGGGCTCGATGTGATCCACGGCCTGCGCGGCTGGACCGAGGCGCCGATCATCGTGCTGTCCGGCCGCGCCGACAGCACCGACAAGGTCGAGGCGCTGGACGCCGGCGCCGACGACTACGTCACCAAGCCGTTCGCCATGGACGAGTTGCTGGCCCGGATGCGGGCCGTGACGCAGGCGAGCTGGTACCGAGGGCGACGCGCCGCAAGTCCGGCTCGGGGACCTCGTCGTCGACCTGGCCGCCAAGCAAGTCCTGCGCAGTCCGGTCGGCGGGAGTCACGATCATGACGGGAACGGGGCCGTCCGACTGACTCCCACCGAATGGCACCTGCTCGAGGTGCTGCTGCGTAACCCCGGCAAGCTGCTCAGCCAGCAGCAGCTACTCGCCGATGTATGGGGACCCGGCTACGCCGACGCCACCGGAAATCTGCGCCTGTACATGGCGCAGCTGCGGCGCAAACTGGAGCCGGATCCGGCTCGGCCGCGCTGGCTGCTCACCGAGCCCGGCATGGGATACCGGTACCAGCCAGATCCGGACGGCGCCTGACCTAACTCGGCCGCTCCTGGCCCGGCGGCGGCTCGATCCGTGGCAGCTCCGGCCCCATCTTCCCGGGTACCTCGGGGTGGCTCGCGCCGTCGCTGGCCGGGCCGGCGAGGCCGCCCCCGTCGGCCGCTACCGCCGCAAGCCGGTAGCGCAGTCGGCAGATCACCACGTTCTCCGTGCCGTGGTGGATCGCCTGCTCGAGCACGAAGCCGCGCTGGTTGTGCAGCACCCGCCGCCACGGGCGCGCCGCCTGCACCTCCGGAATCAGGACGACGAGCTGATCGTGAGTCGGCGCCTGCTCCAGTTCACGCAGGTAGTCGACGATCGGCTGCCCGAGCGAGCGGTGCGTGGCTGTGCAGGGTCACGAGCGGCACGCCCGGGTTCCACTCGTTCCACTGGTGGCTGCAGGTGCGCTGCGGCTTCCTCGGCCTCGGGGTCGTCGTAGCACACGGTCACGGCCACCACCTCGTCACCGAGCGACAAGGCGGCCGAGATGCCGGCCTGCACCAGCCTGGACATGCTGCCGACCGGCACGACGACCAGGGCGCTGCGCCGCTCAGGTGGCGGCGGCACCTGCCCGATCTGCAGCACCGCGCCGATCCGCACGTAGATCGTGTGTATCCGGCTGAACATCAGCACGAGGAGCGGTATGACGATCACGACGAGCCAGGCGCCCTCGGTGAACTTACTGATCAGCTCGATCGCGAGCGCCGCCAGCGTGAAGACGGCGCCGACGCCGTTGATGACAGCCCGGCCCTGCCAGCCCGGTCCGCGCCGCTCGCGCCAGTGCCTGACCATGCCAGCCTGCGACAGCGTGAAGCCGACGAACACGCCGATGGCGAACAGCGGTGTCAGCGCCTGGGTGTCACCACGGGTGACGACCAGCAGGATGGCGGCGAAGATGGCCAGCACGACCACGCCGTACCGGTGGACCTGCCGCTGCGCCCGCAGGAAGAACAGGTGCGGCAGGTAGTTGTCGGTCGCCAGCAGCGACGCCAGCACCGGCAGTCCGCCGAACGAGGTATTGGCGGCGAGCGCGAGCAGGACGGTGGTGATCAGCTGGACCACGTAGAAGGCGAAGTTATGGCCGAGCGCGCCCTGGGTGAGCTGGGCCAGCGTGGTCACGGTCTTGGACGGCTCGGCCTTGAACTTGTCCGCCACGCAGCGCGATGCCGATCAGCATCAGGCCCAGGATGACACCAAGCCCGACCTCGGTGTGCTGGGCCCTACGCGCCCGCGGCTCCCGGAACTCGGGTACGGCGTTCGCGATCGCCTCTACTCCGGTCAGCGCAACGCTGCCGGAGGCGAATGCCTTCAGCAGGAGCAGGATGCCGACGGTCATCGTGACCGAGGACGCCGACCCCTGGGGGAACGGCAGTGGATGCGTGCGCACGAGGCCGCCGATGATGACCGCGAAGATCGCGACGATGAAGATGACAGTGGGCGCGATGAACAGTCGGGCCGACTCGGCCACGCCCCACAGGTTCGCGGCGGTGATCGCCCCGAGCACGGCCAGGCATAGCCACACCCGATCCGGGATACAGCGGGGGGAACCCGGACGTCAGCGCCTCGACGCCCGCCGACACGCCGACGGCGGCGTTCAGGATGTAGTCGACCACGAGCGACGCCGCCGCCACGAGGCTCGGCTTGGCGCCGAGATGCGCCTTCGCTACCGCGTACGCGCCGCCGCCGTTGGGGAAGGCCTCGATGACCTGCCGGTAGGAGATCACCAACACGGTCAGCAGCAGCACGATCGCGAGGGTGACCGGCAGCGTGTAGTGCAGCGCCGCCACGCCGGCCGTAGCCAGCACGATGATGATCGCCTGCGGCCCGTAGGCCACCGAGGAGAGTGCGTCCAGCGAGAGCGCGGCGAGGCCCTCGAGCGCGGTTAGCTTGCTCTTCTCTTCGCCCGGATTCTCACCGGCCGGTGGCTGAGCCGCGACGTCGGCACCTGGCGAAGCGGTCATGACTGCCAATACAAACATGCCGCCGCGACGGAGGTCGCGACGGCATTGACGTTGGCGGGCGGGACTGTGTCAGATCTAGCCGAGGGCTACGACCAGGATCACGATGATCGCCAGCACGACGACCGCGCCGACGAGCATGACGATCTTCGCAGAGCTGCGCGCTGGCGTTGCGACGTCCCACGTCCGGGTGTCGTCGGGCCGCTCCTCGGCGAATGCCTGGAACTGCGCGGTGCTCGCCGAGACATCGGGAGTCGCGCGGAACTCTCCGGTGGTCATCCGGCGGCTCTCAGCTGCGTGATCATCATGACGCTCGGACATGGCCAAGACTGTAGCCGATGGGACCGACCAGAACCGCCATTCAGCAGATATTCAGGACAAGCGTGCTGAACTGCCGATGCTAGTCTCCGGAGCCCGGCGGCAGCACATCCGGGCGGTGGACAAGTCGAGACAGGACGATCACGCTGCGTGTCCGGACGACGAACGGCTCGGCTCCGATCCGCTCGACCACCTGCTCGAAATGGCGGACGTCGGCGGCCCTGATGTGCAGCAGCGCGTCGGCCTCCCCGGTGACGGTGGCCGCGTCGATGACCTCCGGGTGCTTGGCCACCGCGGCCCCGATGTCACCGGGTGAGGTGCGGCCCCGGCAGAACAGCTCCACGTAGGCCTCCGTCGTCCAGCCGAGCGCTGCGGGATCGACCTGGGCGGAGAAACCCGTGATGGCGCCGGAGGCCCGCAGCCGGTCGACCCGGCGCTTGACCGCGGGTGCCGACAGTCCAACGCTGGCGCCAACCTCGGCGTACGTCGCCCGCGCGTCGTCCACGAGCGCCGCGACGATGCGGCGGTCCAGGTCGTCGAAGGGCATGAACAGACGGTAGCCGACCTCAGACGAGCAGCGCGGCCCGCAGCCGATCCAGATCCGCCTCGGTAAGACCGCGGTCGAGCAGGTAGCCGTCGACGGATCCGCCGGACTCCCGCGCCCACGCCAGAACGTCGAGCATGAGCGGGGCCGGGCTGCTGAGCAGCGGCTGGGTTAGCTCAGCGCCGAGGCCCGTGCTCGCCTGAAGCTGCGCGATCGCTGGCGTGCTCTCGCTGTCCAGGTAGCCCGCGCTGAGCTCGTAGTCAGCCGCGATCACTTCATCGGGCACGCCGAGCACGGCCAGGATCAGTGCGACAACGATGCCTGTCCGGTCCTTGCCAGCGCTGCAGTGCACCAGCGCGGGAAAGGCGCCGCGGTCAGCGAGGACCCTGATTGCCTCGCCAATCGTGTCGCCGCACTGGTCGATCATGTACCGGTAGATCGCGTCGAGCTCGAGCGGCAGCGCGGCCAGGTCGCCCGCGAGCAGCGAGACGTGCGTCCGCCGGTCGGCCAGTCCGTCCAGCGCGCTCGGCGCAAGCTCGGCCTCGGCTTCGGTGCGCAGATCAAGGACGGTGCGCAGCCCAAGGCCCGCCAGAACAGCGCCGCCGGCCGGATCCAGCCGGTGCAAGGCGTCAGACCGCAGCAGCGCCCGCCAGCGCGTCGTGCGCCCGCCGGCCGCCGGATACCCACCGACATCCCGCAGATTAAAGACTCCCTCGAGCTCCAACCGCCGCCCCCGAGCAAAGACAAGATCCTGAATAGCTTCGCGCGATTCAAGGAGATTGCTGCGTGCTCTGCGACACCCATTCTCCGTCCATGCGTAACTCGCCTGATCCGCCAGGCTCTCACACGCGAGGTTTCCGCCGTGCTTCGCTGCTCGCAGCCACCAGGTGAACGACTCGGCCGCGATGGCTACCGTGAACCACATGACACGACTCGGCGGCATGTACGGCCCGGACGCGACGTTCCTCGGCGTACGAGCGCGCCGACCTCGCAGACCCGCAGTCCTGGGCTGGCACGGACATCATGATCATCGGCGCGCCATTCGACGGCGGCACGTCGCACCGGCCCGGCGCCCGGTTCGGTCCTCAGGCGATCAGGTTCACCGACTACCTGCCGCACGACGGCTCCAGGCCGCACCTCGCTCTCGGCGTGGACCCGCTCGTCGAGCTCAAGGTGGCCGACGCCGGCGACGTCGAGATGCCGTCCGGAGACACTGAGCTCTCCCTGCGCCGACTTGAGGAAGCGGTCCACCGAACCTGCCGTGGCGGCGCGATCCCGGTGATACTCGGCGGTGATCACACGATCGCGCTCCCGGACGCGACCGGCGTCGCGCGGCACGTGGGCTGGGGACGGGTCTCCATGATCCACTTCGACGCGCACGCCGACACCGGTGACACCCAATTCGGATTGCTGCACGGACACGGCACGCCGATGCGCCGCCTGATCGAGTCCGGCGCGATCCGCGGCGACAGGTTCCTCCAGATCGGGCTCCGCGGCTACTGGCCGGAGCCCGAGACCCTGGAGTGGATGGCCGGGCAGCACATGCGCAGCTTCGAGATGACGGAGGTCGTCACCAAGGGGCTGGACAATTGTCTGACGGAGGCGTTCGCCATCGCGACCGACGAATGCGACGCCGTCTTCCTGTCAGTCGACGTCGATGTGGTCGACCCCGGCATGGCGCCCGGGACCGGCACCCCCGAGCCGGGTGGCCTGACCGGGCGGCAGTTGCTGGACGCCGTCCGCCGGATCGCTATGGAGCTGCCCCTGGCCGGCATCGACATCGTCGAGGTCGCCCCGCCATTCGACCACGCCGAGGTGACCGCGTTCCTGGCCAACCGGGTCGTACTCGAGGCTCTGTCCGGAATCGCCTGGCGCCGTCGCCAGCTGGCCGCCGACCCCGCTCGCCCGGCCCGCGACCCGGCCGCGCCGCTGCTCGAAGGCCGCGGCCAGATCGGCTAGCCCGGCCCGGCCGTACCCAGCGCGACCGCGGTTGCGATCGATGGGATGCGGCCGTCACAACGAGCCGATCTATAGTTGAACATGCTCGATGTGACCAGGCTGAAGGTACTGGTCGCGGTCGCCAGGCACGGCTCGGTCACCGCCGCCGCCAGGGCGCTCAATTACGCCCAGCCTTCGGTCAGCCATCACATCGCCCGGCTTGAAGCCGAAACCGGGACCCAGTTGCTCGAGCGTGTCGGCCGGGGAATCCGGCTCACCGAGGCCGGGCGGCTGCTGGCCGAGCGCGCCGAGGAGATCATCGGCCGACTCGACTCGGCCGAGGCCGAGCTCGCCGCGCATGTCGGCCTGCGCCAGGGCCGGGTGCGGCTAGCCGCGTTCCCGTCTGCCCTGGGCACGCTGGTACCGGCGGCGGCCGCGCGGCTCGCGGCGGAGACGCCCGGCATGGACTTCATGCTGACCGAAGCCGAACCGCCCGAAGCGCTGCGCATGCTGCGGGCCGGCTACGTCGACGTCGCTATCGTCTTCCGGCACTACCAGCAGGACCTGGACCCGGCCCCGCCTGAGCCAGCCGACGAGGGAACCAGGGGCGTGCTGCTGCTCGATGAGGCCATACACCTCGTGACCGCGGCTGCCGCCGACTCCGGAGAATCAGCTGGACTAGCCGCCCACGCCGGCAGCCGGTGGATCGCCGGATGCGAACGCTGCCGCAGCTACCTCGTGCGGCAGTGCGAGGCCGCGGGATTCACGCCCAGGATCTCCTTCACTACCGACGACTACATAGCCGTGCAGGCGCTCGTGGCGGCTGGACTCGGCGTTACGACGCTGCCTGAGCTGTGCCTGCGGGCCGCCAGACATCCGGGCATCGCCACGACCAAGTTGCCCGGGGCCCGGCGCCACGTCTTCGCGATGACCTATGGCGAGCCGCCAGCGTCGAAGTCGACAGTGCGCCTCATCGACATGCTGACGCGGGTCGCTGCTCAGCCGGATCTTCAGCCGGTTTAAGCGCCGCCGGCTCGGTTCAGATCTTGCTCTGCCGATCTGCCCAGTAGGGGTCGCGCAGCCGTCGCTTGAGTAGCTTGCCGCTCGGGTCGCGCGGCAGCTCTTCGACGAAGTCGATGGACCTCGGCCACTTCATCTTCGCGAGTCGGCCCTCGAGCCCAGCGAGGATCTCCGCCGCCAGGTCATCGCCCGGCGCCACCCCATCGGCAGGTTGCACGACGGCCTTGATCTGCTCGCCCCACTCGTCATCCGGAATGCCGAAGACGGCAACGTCGGCGACCTTCGGGCTCATGATGATCTCGGCCTCGATCTCGGCCGGGTATATGTTCGCCCCGCCCGAAATGATCATGTCCGACTTCCGGTCGCAGAGGAACAGGAAGCCGTCATCGGTCAGGTAGCCGATGTCACCGACGGTGAAGAAACCTTGCAGCCGGTTCGCTTCGGTCTTGGCCTTGTCGCCGTAGTACTCGAAATCAGCCAGGCCCATCTTCATGTAGACAGTGCCCGGCGTGCCGGTCGGCTGCGAGTTGCCATCCTCGTCCGCGATCAGCAGTTCGCTGATCGGCCACGCGTTACCGACGGTGCCCGGATGAGCCAGCCAGTCCTGCGGCGAGGCGATTGTGCCGCCGCCCTCGGTCGCGGCGTAGTACTCCCAGACACACGGACCCCACCAGTCGAGCATCTCCTGCTTGATCCCGATCGGACACGGCGCGGCCGCGTGGATGAGCCACTGCATCGATGACAGGTCGTACTTCGCCTTGATCGCGTCGGGCAGCGAGAGCATGCGCTTGAACTGCGTCGGCACCATGTGCGAGTTCGTGCACTTGTACCGCTCGGTCAGCGCGAGCGCAGTTTCGGCGTCGAATCCCTCCATGCAGACGAGCGTGTGGCCCAGGTGGAGCGCACCGCCACCGAACACCGTCACGGCCGTGTGGTAGTTGGGCGACGTCATGAGGTGCGCGTTGGGCTGGCCGTCGGTCACGCCGAAGAAGGACAGCAGCCCGGCGGCGAGGACGACGGCGTCGTCTGGGTCAAACCCGGTCAGCGACCGTCGGACGCCCTTGGGCCGCCCGGTGGTGCCTGACGTGTAATGCATGGTCGTGCCGGCGGTTCGGTCGGCGGGCAATGTGTCGGGGTGCCCGGCTCGAAGGTCGTCCACGCTGGTGAAGCCGGCCACGTCGCCGAAGCTGAACCTGGCATCGGCGGGGATCCCTGCCTGGTCGGCCGTCTCAGTGCCGAGCTTCGCGAACCGCTCGTGCACGAAGAACGCCTTGGCGCCGCAGTCGGTGGCGATGTAGGCAGCCTCGGGCGCGGTGAAGTGCCAGTTGATCGGCGTCAGGTACAAGCCCGCTTTGAAGCGCCGCCAGGTAGACCTCTACCGGCGCGCTGCCGTTCGGGAGCAGCGATGCGATTCCATCGCCGGGCTTCAGGCCGCGCGCCCGGAGCGCGTGCGTGAGCTGGTTGACGCGGCTGAGCAGGTCGCCCGCCGCGTGCTCGGTGCCGTCGGGATCTACCACTGCGATCCAGCCCGGATCTTCCTCAGCCCGGCGCCAGAACCCCTTCGATCCCACTGCCACCTCCCAGTTCGCTGCTGCTAGCGGACGGCCGCCACTAGAACCGGTTCTAATCTAGCGCCGGCTGTTCCCATAGACCATCACGAGATGGGCGGCCGTCTGCATCATCGCCCGCTGCTGACAATGCGAAGGGCGGGAGGTCTCCAAGGCTTGCTGGAGAACTCCCGCCCCTGCAGCGCTACGGGTGGAGTTAATCAGGCCTGCGCGCCGACGACCTCGTCGTCTTCCTCGTAGTAGTACTCCTCGCGCAGCAAGTTGATGAGCAGTATGCCGACAACTAGCAGCACGAGGCCGACGAGGAAGCCGACCACGGGACCGATGGTCTCAAGGTCCGAGATCTCGGAGTCGTAATGCTGCGCCGTGCTGACGGCCGCCGAGACGGTGGCCGGCGTCGAGGTCAGCGTGCCGTTGAAGAGGACCAGGGCGGTCCCGCCGGTAAGCGGGTCCTGCAGGGTCTCGTTCTGCGCCTCGATGATCTTGACCGGCGCACCGGTGCCAGGATCGACGTAGTACGTGTTGGTGGCTGTCAGGTACTCGGGCAGCGTGACCGTCGCCTGATCCGCGGTACCGACAAGCGAGCCCGGTACTGTAATCGTGCCGATCTGCTGGTTGCTAATGCCCTGCACAAATTGATAGGTATTGAGGCCGTCGACGTTTGCGGTACCGGTGAAGTTGGTCGGCTCGGGCTTGTTCGTCGAGGTGTTGAATACGTCGTAGGTCTGCTGCTGTGTCCCGATAGGCCACACGTAGCCTTGGCCGGAGAAGTGCGGGCGCGCGGTCCCGACTTCCGCGCCGCAGCAGTTGGTGAGCACGCCCGTCCGACGGTCGAAGGCCAGACGCTCGGTCGAGTAGCTGATTGCCACCTGCGGCTGGCTTGTCACGTCGAACACGCCGGTGGTGTTGTTCCATACGGCAGTGCCTGAACTCCCAGCAACGACGTCGCCCTGCGTCGTGCTGACCGCCCTGACGGTGGCGCCGTTGACCTCCGCGCCTGTGTGCGGGCTGAAGTACGAAACGTTCGTACCGGCCAGCCTGCTCACGGTGTATTCGTTCAGCGGGAATTTGACGACTTGGCCAGGTAGATAGAAGCGGCACAGTCAGCGCGCCCACTATCAGGAACGCTCCCAGCCCCGCGAGGACAACCCCGAAGACACGGCGCATCGAACCCTCCAAGGGCCGGTTCCAGATGTCAGTTATGGGATATCTCGATACGAGATTGGCACATAGTACTGGCTGGTAGCCTGCGCGTCACGTGGAAACTAGACACATCTCCGTAACAGGAAGGCTGGCGAAATCTGGCGGCCGATGAGGTTCGGCGAGCATGAGCCATTCGCCGGCCGCACAGTTAGCCGCCGTAGTTGTACGGAGCCTGGTTCGACGGAGTGGAGTTGCCCACGAGCTGTGACGTAGCGAATGACCCGCCGACGGCCAGCACTGCCCCCACCACCAGCGCGACGATGATCAGCAACGTACGCGACATTGTTAACCCTCTCTTGCGGCTTGGGAGCCGCGCGTCACAAATCTGGCACCAAAGTGTGCCACCTGACGAGGCCTGCGCGCCAGATCTGTCGTATCAAGAGAGTAACGGTTACTTGTGCCACGAAGTTGACCATCTCGGTATTCTTTGGGCGTGCTTCAACGCATACGCGCGAGCAGGTGGATCCGGGCCGGACTACTCGTCGTAATCCTGGGGTTCAGCTCATATGGCCTAGCGCTGGAGTGGCCGCAGGTGCATCGCGCGCTCGACAGTCTCCACTGGTACTCGATTGCCGGTGCACTGGGCGCCGCGATGGCAAGCGCGGCCTGCATGATGCTCGCCTGGCGGCGCCTGCTCGCCGATCTGGGCTCGAAGCTCCCACTCCTCGTGGCGGCCAGGGTTACCTTTATGGCGCAGCTCGGCAAGTACGTGCCCGGGGGATTCTGGTCCCTTGCCGCACAGGTGGAGCTGGGCCATGACTACGACGTGCCGAGGCGCCGGGGCGCCGCGTCCGTCATTATGTGGATGGCTGCGTTGCTCGCCGTCGGGCTGGCGATCGGTGCGGCGGGCGTCCTACTTCACCCACGCCGCAGTTTCACGAAGGTATCTGCTCTTTCTGGCCGCGATTCCCGTGATTGCGGTCTGCCTTGCCCCGCCGATACTTCACCGCCTGCTGAACTTTGTCCTCAGAGATCGTCAGGCAAGAACCGCTGGAGCAGGAGGTCAGCTGGCGCGGTCTCGGGGGCGCTCTGGCTTGGATAGTTGGTGGCTGGATCCTGCAGGACGTGCAGACATGGCTGCTGGTGGCCGACTTGGCCCACGATGGCATTCACTCGCTGTTCGTCGCCCTCGGCGCCTACGCGCTGGCCTGCTCCGTTGCAATGCTGCTCGTGGTCGTCCCTAGCGGTATCGGAGTCCGCGAGGTCATCCTCATCGCCGCCCTCGCGCCGGTACTGACTCCTGGAGCCGCACTGGCGGTTGCGTTGGTGGTCAGGGCGGTGACTACGGCGTCGGACATAGCATGGGGCGGGATCGCAGTCGCCCTTGGCAGGTCAGCCCGATACGGACGGTCTGCAACTGCGGCAGAGCTCGGCGGTCGTGGCGTGCAGGAGATAAGGCGGGGCGGCAGGCACCGGAGGCCTTCGGACAGAGCGGCCTTCAGCCGCTGCGTCCGCGACGCATCCAGATTCTGCACCGCCGTCCCCCACAGCCGACCAGGCTACGTCACCGCGAGCGCCCGAGGTCGCCTTCTAGGTTCCCGGCAGCAGGAAGACCAAGAGGTCGGAGCTCGCCAGCACGACACGGGCGCCCGGAATCCTGGCTCGCGCCGCGAGGCTGGCCTGACCGGCAGGGCTCGACAGACCTAGCTGTGAGCAGAGCACCCGCGTCGATGACGACGAAGCGCACTCCAGCGGCACCGAGCCGCAGGGTAAGCGGCCCGCTCGCAGACACGATCCGGTTCAGCCGGATCGACGCCGAACTCTCGGGCGGCAATGACGTGCGGCCAACCTCAAGCCCGTCATCTCGAGACGACCTCGCGAGACAGCAACTTGTTCCACGGGTCGTAGACAGCCTCGCCGCCGTTCCAAGGGTAACGACGATATGCGCCCCAGGGCAGGAGCAGGACGCTTCCGCGCTGCGCGCTGGTGTCGATGATCTGCCTGGCGGCTAGCCAGTCAGCCGGATACTGAACCGGCCGAAGCCGACCAGAAAGGCCCCAGGCCAGACCGGGAAGCAAGACCACCGGCGCCAACATCGCCAGCAGCACGAGTGCGGCCGCGGCGGGCTCCGGCCGCCGCCGACCTGTCGGCGTCGCTGCAAGCCTGACGGCCCGTGGCTGAGCACGGCCGAGCAACCGCGCGGCGCCCGCGCCGAGGCCCACGGCTTCCACGAGCGCGAGCGGGGCCACGAACTGCTGACCGTCGCGCAGCACCGCGAAGCCTGGCCAGAAGGCGATCAGGTCGTGCAGCATTGCCCGACTTGCTGACGTCACGCCGATCGCGGCGATGCACAGACCCAGCAAACCGGCCAGGCCGAGACCCGGCCAGCCTCGGTGTCGGTGTCGGCGCGCCACCAGGAGGTAGCACACCAATGCGCACGCCACCACGACCAGCCAGAAGAACGACCCGACGCCGCCGTAGCCGCGCGGGACCGTCTGAGAGTTCCAGATGCCGGACAGCATGACTAGGCTGCCGAGGCGGCCGAGCGGGGTATCCGCCCTGGCTGCGAAGAAGTTGGCGCCGGCTGGATCGGCATGCACCGGCACGAGCCAGGAGGGAATCAGCCAGGGCAGGCTGAGCAGCGCCAGTACCGCGATCACGGTTGCCAGTCGTCGCCAGCGCACCGCCCGCTACCCCGCGCCAGTGATGCCGGCAAGGCGGCCAGCCCGGTCACGATGAGGGCCGCGAAGCCGCCGATCGCGGCCGGAAGCATGACGAGGGCCAGCCGACCCCATTTGATCCTGGCAGGACCGGCGCATACCTCGCGCAGCACCCACGGCAGGCCCGCGTATCCGAGGAGGAGGGCCCACTGGCCGATCAGCAGGCGCTCAGCTACGAACGGATTCCAGGCGTAGAAGACGCCGCTGACAAGGCAGGCCAGCAGCGGCGCATCGCTGCCGCGCGCTGCGCGCCAGCCGGTCGCCAGCAACGCTGCCGCGCCCGCGCAGGCGGCCATGAAGATCAGAAGCGAGGATCAGCTTCTGAAGGATGTCCGATGGCAGCACCCGCGCGGCGACTGTGATCGCTGCATCACTTGGCACCGCCCGAGGTGGCCCGCCGCCCAAACCGAGCAGCGCCCTCGAAAACGGCGGCGACGGCACGAACACCATGTCGTAGCTGAGCAGGAAGCCGCGGCCGAGGCCTGGGCCAAGCGCCAGCAAGCCGAGCACCAGACCAACCGCCGCCGCCGGGCCATGTGCGCTGACCAACAGGGCTAGCCATCGCCGACTGCGCCCTAGGCGAGATCCCGGACTGACGGCGACGGCTGGGGCAGCGGTAGGTACCGCCATCATTACTTCCGTGCCGTCATGGCCGTCTGTTCGCGCCCGATCGCCGACGCTCCCGGTCGAGTGCCTCATCGGCTACCTGAGCGAACCCCTCTACCGCCGCGGACCAATGCAAGCGCTCAGCCCGTTCTCGGCCCGCGACTCCCATAGCCTCGGCGCGCTGCCGGTCGAGGGCCAGCGATGCCCACGCGGACGCGAACTGGCCCTCGTTCTTCACAAGAAGCCCGGTCTGTCCGTTGACCACCGAGTCGCGCAGGCCGCGAACGTCGAAGCCGATCGCCGGGGTGCCGCGGATGGCCGCCTCCGTGATCACGATGCCCCAGCCCTCAATCAGCGCCGGATGCAAGAGGAGCCATGCCGAGCTGAGCAACCGGTGCTTCTCCTCCTCGGACACCCGGCCCGCGAAGATCACATCTGGCCCAGCCAGCGCTTCAAGGCGCGACCGCTCTGGCCCGTCGCCCGCGATAACGAGCTTGCCACCGACCACATGGCGAACGCGCTCCCAGAGCTTCAGCAGGATGTCGATCCGCTTGTACTCGGTGAGCCGCCCAAAGGCCAGGAAGAGTGGCTCGGGCGACCTCGGAGTCAGTGGATCGGGCTGGACGACGCCGTTGCAGATCTGGCGGATCCGGTCGTCGGCTACTCCCATTTCCCGCAGCGCGTCAGCGGTCGAGTTGGACACCGTCAGAAATAGGTTGCCCCGATGCGCCCAGGGCATGACCTTGCTCTCGGCGAACTGACCCGCCGCGGAGATCGGGCGTGGAAACATCATTCGCCAGAGTTCTGTATGTACATGATTGACCAGGCAGATCTTTGGCCGGCCGGACCACAGCGGGGTGAAAAACGGCATCCCGTTGCATACCTCGATCACCAGGTCACTGTGCCGCAGGTGCCGCCAATAGACGAGCGGCGCGCGGACGAACTGGCTATAAGTGCCGCCGCTTCGGACGACCTCGTACCGGCGCTCAGCCGTGGCGCCCCCGCAGAGCAAGGTGACATGGTCGCCGCGGGCCTGCATGCCTGCAGCCAGCCGGTCCACCAGTACCTCAGAGCCGCCAGCGCGCCGATTGGCAAGATCACGCCAGGCCACGAACAACAACCGACGCCCGACCTGATCTCCGATCTCCGGGCTGGCTGCCAGGTCCTGGCTCCAGCCGTCACCGGCCTGGCTTTCGGTCAGGCGCGGCTCAGGTGACGCAGTGGCCGGAGATCCAACCTGAGCGGCTGGCAGGGCGGCCGAGTCGTAAGTCATGCAACCACGCTCCCTGCTCGCCACGAAGTCGGTCATTGCAAGCGTTCGTAGGGTACCAACGAGTAATGTGTACCGGACATTGACGTATCATTCCGGTAATTTCGCTGATCCGGTCAGCGTAGTGACCGACCGCCACATGCGACCAGGAAAGGCACGTTACGAGCTCTACGAGCCTGCCATCTCCCATGCCGCGCCAGCAATCCCAAACCATGGCTCAGCTAGCCGATGAGAAAGCTGCCGCGCTGCCCCGGCCGGCCGCAAGCCCGGCGCAACGGCAGGGTATTGCCAGGTCAATCCGCCTGTTCAGGCTCTTCTTGCGCGAGCAGACAGAGCCAGCGGCCTTCTACGGCGGCCTAGCCGCGGATGCGGCAGATCAGCTCGCCCGGCATATCGAGTTGGCCGGGCGGACCGTTGTTGATGTGGGTGGCGGTGCCGGCCATTTCACCGCGGAGTTCCGGCGCCGCGGGACAAATTGTTATCTATTCGAGCCCGACCCGGCCGAGATGTTCAGTGGCGCAGAGGCACCGCCGGGGGCGGTGCTGGCCGATGGCTACTGGCTGCCCGTGGCAGACGGCAGCGCCGACATCTGCTTCACGTCAAACGTTCTGGAACATGTAGCCGACCCCGCGGGCCTGATCGACGAGCTCATCCGGGCTACGAAGCCAGGCGGCCTCATCTACTTGTCGTACACGAACTGGTACTCGCCCTGGGGTGGTCACGAAATGTCACCGTGGCACCTGCTCGGAGCCGGCTTCGCAGCTCGTCGCTACGCCAGGCGCCATGGCCGCGAGCCCAAGCATCGCGTCGGCGACAACCTCTATCGAGTGCACATCGGAACGATCATGCGGCTGATCCGGTCGCGCGACAGTATCCAGATTGTTGAGGCGCTTCCCCGCTACTACCCCCGGTGGTGCAGGCCTGTCGTCCGCATACCCTGGGTGCGCGAGTTCGTTACCTGGAATCTGCTCCTGATCATGCGACGGAATGCATGAGCCGTCGCGGCCACACGTCTAGCCGCGAGCGGCATCGGCATCCTTCGGCTCTGAGTGGGCCTAACGGGAGCTCACCCGGTGACGTTGCAACCATCGCAGCACCGATGCTGCCTACCAGCCCACCAGCCGACGCCGAACTCCTCCGGGTCCGTGGTATTCCGCGCGACCGATGGCTGTTCCTGATTGTCTTTCTCATCGCGTTGCTCGTGTTCGCCGTCACGGACACCGGCCGGGTGTTCTATGACACCAAGCTCGGCGTTGACATCAATGCTGGTCAGTTCCTCGGCCGACTGTGGTCGTTGTGGAATCCGCAGGAATGGTTTGGCAGTCTGCAGGACCAGTACGTCGGCTATGCGATCCCGATGGCACCGTTCTACTGGGCAGGTCAGCTAGTGCATGTGCCGATCTGGCTGCTCGAACGGGTCTGGCTTGCCTTGATCATGGCCGTCGGCTTCACGGGTCTGGTCAGGTTGAGCCGAGCACTGGAGATCGGCACCGACGGCTCACGAGTGCTGGCAGCGACCGTCTTCACGCTGTGGCCTACCTTCACTATCCTGATCGGCTCGACTTCCGCAGCCGTGCTGCCCGGACTCGTCGTTCCATGGGCGGTGCTGCCGCTCGTCTCGGCCATCCAGGGCCGCTCCACAGCAACCAGGGCGGCGTGTAGGTCTGCGGTCGCGATCGCGGCGATGGGTGGCGTTAATGCCGTCTACGTGCTCGCCGTCTTGGTCTTGCCAGCCCTCTACATCCTTACTCAGGTCAAGTCGCGACTGCGGATCGAACTGGCCTGGAAGTGGGCCATCGCGGTCGTGGTGGGCACCGCGTGGTGGACGGTCCCGCTCCTCCTACAGGGCAAGTACGCGTTCAATTTCCTGCCGTACATCGAGCAGTCTGCGGCGACCGAACGCACCATGTCGGCGGCGACGGTGCTGCGAGGGACTGGAACCTGGACCGCTTACCTCAATCTCGGTGGCCCGCCCTGGCTCCAGGCCGGGTGGTCGACTGTCAGTTCGGTTCCGGCAATCCTGGCCTCCACGATCGTGTCCGCTGTAGGGCTAGCCGGCCTCGCCCGGCGGGATATGCCGGAGCGCCGGTGGCTGTGCCTGAGCGTCGGGCTTGCGGCGCTGGTGGCTCTAGCGGGCTACTACGGACCAGTCGGCGGGCCATTCCACGCCGCGGTCGACGCTCTTCTCAATGGCCCACTTGCTCCCATCCGAAGTCTGTACAAGCTCGAGCCGGTGATCGCTGTCGCCCTCTGCCTGGGCGTTGCGCACGCGATGGACCGTTGCTGGCGCCTGCGAATCCGCATAAGCCCGCACACTAGGATCGCCAGCGCGGCCGTGACGGCTCCGGTGGTCGCACTCGCCCTCGCTGGACTGGCGCTTCCGCAACTGTCCGGGAGAATCTTCCAGGCCGGATCCTTCACCAGCGTGCCCGGCTACTGGTACCAGACGGCTCACTACCTGGCTACCCACTCCGCGCGGGAGACAGCCCTCGTGGTGCCGGCCGATCCGCACGCTCAGTACACCTGGGGCGACACGATCGATAGTCCGCTAGAACCACTCGCCACCTCCCCTTGGGCCGAGCGCGGCATCGTGCCGTATGGCGGAGCAGGCTCGCAGATCTTGCTTCAGACAGCCGAGCAGGCTATCGAGTCCGGCGGGCCGGTTCCCGGGCTGGCGCAGTACCTGGCTAGAGCCGGAATCCGTTACATCGTCGTCCGCAACGACACCGCGCCGTTCCTGACGACCTTTACCCCGCCGCAGGTCGTCAATGAGACGCTGGCCGAGTCCGGGTTCCGGCGAGTTGCGTCATTCGGACCTCCTATCGCTTCGCCCGTCTATCCCGACGTCGTCGGCGAGGCGCCCGGATTCGCGCCGAGCTACCCCGCCGTCGAGATATTTGCCGCAGACAGCGCGGAGTTCCGGCCAGCTAGTCCGGTCACCGTACTTCCGGTCAGCCAGACCATACTGGTCAACGGCGGGCCGGACTCATTGCTTCAGCTAGCGGGACAGGACGTCCTCACCAGCCAGCCCACGGTAATAGCCGGCCAGCCGCTCGCCAGTCGTCCAGCGCTATGGGCGATCACTGACGGACAGCGGCGGGCTGACAACGACTTCGGCTCGACCAACAACTTCCAGTCCTATACCTACACAGCTCAGCAGCGGAACCCGGTAGATGACCCACTGGGCGGCGCAGGTGGCCCGCCTCGACAGATCCTCCCCGTGCCCACAGCGGACCATCAAACTGTCGCAGTGCTGTCCGGCGCAGCCAGCGTCACGGCTTCCTCCGCTGGGACCTGGCTAGGCGAGTCGCCCCAGTACGACCCGGTCAACGCCTTTGACGGCAATCCAAAGACGGCGTGGGCAGAGAGCAATCCAATCACACCCGTTGGCCAGTGGATTCAGATCAACTTCACGCATCCCATCAGGCTGCCGACCAGCATCGGCATTCAACTGCTCGTCGACTCCTACCTCCGGTCAGTCGCCAACCAGCTGCGCGTCAGTACAGCCGCCGGAAGCGCGGTCAGTGATGTCGTGAATACCGCCGCTACTCAGCCGCTACGCGTACCGACCGGGCTGACGAGGTGGCTGAGGATTACGATCACGGACGCAAGCAATGTCGTAGCGGTCAATCCTGGCGCCGGTATCACCGACGTGCTCATCCCCGGCGTGCGCGTGACCAAGTACCTCCAGGTGGCGCAGGATCGCGCTGGCGCCACGGCGCCCACTACCGCGTATTCCTTCGGCCAGTTGCTGTCGCCGCCGACCAGCGGCCTCCACGAGGACGGCGGCACGTCCATCGACCGCGTCTTTACTACATCGCGATCTGGTCAGCTGACTGCCCAACTGGCCGCCGCGCCAAGGCCCGGTCCTGCGCTCGAGGCCCTCATCACCAATCTCACTCCGGTCACCACAACGCAATTTCAGGTGACTGCGAGCTCCACGTGGGAGTCCTCGCCGATGTTGGGCCCGGGCAACTTGTTCGGGCCGAGCACTGGACGACCTTGGATCGCCAGCGCCACTGACCTTCATCCGACGCTGGAGATCGCTTGGCATGGTCGACGGACGATCAGGAGACTGGCGCCGACGCCTGCGGTCGGCATCGCCACCGCCCCGACCGGCGTCCTTGTCGGCAGTCCCAATGGCTATCGCCTTGTTGCAGTGGGTCTAGGCGGCGTCGTGAAATTGAGCCCGCCGCTTCGCACCGACAAGCTGTACCTGACACTCTCAGCGTCACACTCACCAGCAGCCGGTAACACGGCGGCAGGTCAGCCTGGCTCAACTGCCAATAGGTCTGTCCGGTGTGGTGGTCCCCGCGCTGCGCCATCTGCGGCCCGCGGCGGCGGTCGGCAGCACCAAGTTCCAGCTCAGCTGCGGATCCGGGCCGCTGGTATTGATCGATGGGCATGGATACAAGACCGCTGTCAGCGGGACACTCGCTGACCTCACCCAAATCCGGCCTGTTCACCTGCTGTTGTGCGCGCCCAACGGCGCCCTTTCACTTCCGGCCGGGCTCCATCATCTCAGGGCGGCCTCCTCGTCCGACTTCACCATCACCGACGTCACGCTCAGCGATAGTCCGCCAGGTACGGCAATCAGCCGCGCCCATACACTCGGCGCTCCGGCGCGCCAGCTTCGCGTCATGACGTGGAATTCCGATGCCAGGGAATTGCGTATCGGCTGAGGGCCGGCCTCCTATGTTGAAATTCATGAGAATTTTCAACCCTGGCTGGACCGCTGAACTGAACGCCCACCCCCTCCGGCCAGTGACCCTGGACGGATGGCAGCAGGCATTCGTCGCGCCGGCTGGCCGCGGCGGCACCATTACGCTCAGGTTCCAGCCAGCCAGCGTGTATCACGCTGCGATCATCGCATCCGGAATCCTGTTGCTGGTCCTGGCCGGAATCGCCCTGGGGAATCAGGCGGCCGCGCCGCCGAAAGTCCCCCACAGTCGAGGCCAGACAGCCGCGCTCGGCGCCGGCTGACGCCAGCCACGAGCAGCCATGGCCGGCGCCAACACCAGGCATCCGGCCGGGGGTTCGGTTACCGCCGGCTGCTGACGCTGTAGCTCGCTGACCGCCGTGCTCGTGGTCGCGGGAGGTCCGATAGCTGCTGCTGTCCCTGTGCTCGCGCTGATCGACATCTGGCTGCCGCGCTGGCGGCAGTTCATCGCGTTCGGCGCGATGTTCGCGGCCGGCGTCGTGACTGCAAGCGCGAGCAACCCCACCGTCGTGGGCAGCGGTCCGTTCAGCGGCCCGGCACAAATACTCGCACTGATAGCACTTGCCGCAGCTTTGCTCCCGGCAACCAACAGTCGGTAGAGGGAAAGGACCTTGTTGTGGCACTAGAAGGAGCGCTACTCAAGATATTGGCCTGCCCAGTTGACAAAGGCAGCCTGATTTACTTCGCCGACCAGATGATGCTCTATAACCCCAGGCTCCGGCGCCGCTACGAGATCACAAATGGCATTCCGGTACTGCTGCCTCAGCGGTCGACGACCGTACAGGAAACTGAACATTCTCGCCTACTACAGCTGGCTAACGATGCCGAAGCCGTCTGGACGCTGATCACCTGAAGATGGCGGCGCTGTGCGCGGCAGCGTGAGCAGCCGTAGTGCCTCGTCAAGCGTGACGCTGTCCAGGTCCATCGCCTTGAGCAGCGAGGCCGTCCTCGGCTTGGCTGAGGACGGTGCGTCCTCGGGCTGCACCTCGGTCACGTAGGGGCCGAACCGGCCGGCCCTGGCGACCACGGTCAGCCCGGATTCTGGGTCGGTGCCGAGGATCTTGTCGCCGCTCGGCCTGCTGAGCAGGTCGGCCGCGACGTCCGCGGTCAGCTCGTCGGGCGCGGTGCCCTCGGGAATGTTGACCCGCTGCCCGTCCTGCTCCAGGTAGGGGCCGTACCGGCCGACCCTGATCACGATGTCGGTGCCCGCCAGCGGGAACGAGCTGACGTCCCTGGCGTCGATCTCGCCGAGGTCGCTGACGAGGTCCTTGAGCCCGTCCTCGCCGTCGGTGCCGAAGTAGAACCGGCGCAGCCAGGGCACCCGGCCGGACTGCCCGGTCGCGATCTCGTCGAGCGCGTCCTCCATCCGGGCGGTGAACTCGTAGTCGACCAGGTGCGCGAAGTGCCGCTCGAGCAGCGTGATCACGGCGAACGCGACGAACGACGGCACCAGCGCGGTGCCCTTCTTGAACACGTAGCCCCGGTCCAGGATCGTCCCGATGATCGTCGCGTACGTCGACGGCCGCCCGATGTCCCGGTCTTCAAGCTCCTTGATCAGCGAGGCCTCGGTGTACCTGCGCGGGCGCCCTGGTCGAGTGCTCGGCCGCCGCGAGCCGCAGGGCGTTCAGCGGGTCGGCCTCGGCCAGCGGCGGCAGCCGGCGCTCGCGGTCGTCGCGGTCGGTGCCGTCGGCCTCCTCGACGTCCTCGACGTAGGCCTTGAGGAAGCCGTAGAACGTGATGATCTTGCCGGACGCGCCGAACTCGGCCTCCTCGTTGCGTGGTCGACCGGCCGGAAACCCGGACCGAGACGGACTCGCCGACGGCGTCCTTCATCTGGGAGGCGACCGTGCGCTTCCAGACCAGCTCGTAGAGCCGCAGCTCGTCGCCTGACAGGCCGGACTGCGCCGGCGTGCGGAACGCTGTCACCGGCCGGCCTGATCGCCTCGTGCGCCTCCTGGGCGGTCTTGACCTTGCTGGTGTAGACTCTGCGGCTGCTCGGGGACGTACTCGTCGCCGTACAGCTCGCGCGCCTGCTTGCGGGCCGCGGTGATGGCGGTCTGCGACAGCGTCACCGAGTCGGTCCGCATATAGGTGATGTGACCGTTCTCGTACAGGCGCTGGGCCACCGGACATCGTGTACTTGGCGGAGAAGCCCAGCTTCCGCGACGCCTCCTGCTGCAATGTGGTCGTACGGAACGGTGCGTAGGGCGACCGGCGGTAGGGCTTGCGTTCAACCGATTTGACTGAGAACGCAGAGTTCTGCAGCCGGTCGGCCAGGCCAGCGGCAGCCACCTCGTCCAGATGCAGGACAGCGGCTCCGGCCGGGTCGCCTTGGCCCTTCAGCTCGCCGGTCGGGGCTGAAGTCACGGCCCTGGGCGATCCGGCGCCCGTCGAGCGCGACCAGCGTGGCGGTGAACGAGCTGCACGTCCTCGTCGGCCTTGCCTGGCTTGGCGACCGTCGCGAACTCGGCCTCGAGATCCCAGTAGCGGGCGGCCGGAACGCGATCCGCTCCCGCTCCCGGTCCACGACCAGGCGGACGGCGACCGACTGGACCCGGCCGGCCGACAGCTGCGGCATGACCTTCTTCCACAGCACGGGCGAGACCTCGTAGCCGTAGAGCCGGTCAAGCACCCGGCGGGTCTGGTAAGCCTCGACCCGGCCGTTGTCGATGTCGCGCGGGCTGGCGACCGCGGCCGCGATGGCCTCGGGCGTGATCTCGTGGAAGACCATCCGCTTGTACGGGATCTTGGGCTTGAGCTCCTCGACCAGGTGCCAGGCGATCGCCTCGCCCTCGCGGTCCTCATCGGTGGCGAGCAGGAGCTCGTCGGCGTTCTTGAGCAACTGCTTGAGCTTGCTGACCTGCTGGCGCTTGTCGGCGTTGACCACGTAGAGCGGCTCGAAGTCGGCGTCGACGTTGACCCCGAGCCTGGCCCAGGGCTCCTTCTTCAGCCGGTCAGGGATGTCGGCCGCGCTGCCCGGCATGTCACGGATGTGGCCGATGCTCGACTCGACGACGTAGTCCTTGCCCAGGTATCCGGCGATCGTCCGCGCCTTGGCTGGCGACTCGACGATCACGAGTCGCCGCGCGCCGTTGGACGCGGCGCTCGAACCGGCGTCGCGGCGCTGCCTTGCCGTTGGCTTGCCGCGCCGCGGCGTCGGACTAGTCTTTGCTGCCACGCTCTTCTCTACCTCACATCTCGCAGACGCCAGGAGGCTACCGCAGGCCGGCCGACTGACTCCGCGAGTCCGATCAGATCACTCATCGGTGGCACCGAACGCATCTTCGTGGTAGCAGATTCCCCAACGCAGATTGAATCATCGCCGCCGACGCGCACAATAAGGGTGATGGCGCGAGTACTCCTATCTCGTACTCAACTTGCCGCGAGGAACGTCACAGGGACGTCGCGCGGCGGATCCTCACGGATCACGCCGAGTACGGCGACTGGGAGCTCGCCAGGCTGCGCCTGTTCGCCGACGGCAGCCGCACGGCGACGCTTGCGCCGCCGGATCATCAGGCAGACACGCCGGTCGAGCTCGAGCCCGTAGGCGGCCGCACCTGGATTCACCTAGCCCGGCCCCGCGCCAACGTGAGCGACCGGCCCGCGCCGATGCCCCATTAACGCGTTATGTCGCACTCACGCCCGGCAGCCCAACAACATGAATGCGCGCATCGACACCCAAATTCCAACATGGATCCGCGCATTCATGCGCACCTGCCCATCCGCGGCAGGGCGCTTGGTTGCCACATGTCGACTCGTTAGTCCCACTTGGCGCCACCTGCGCACCGGAGGACGGGGGCGAGGACGGTCCGGACCGGATAGGCGGATGATCCGGTCCGGACCGAGCTTTCCTGGCGGGCCTACCAGGCGGCGTGCGAGGACTTCGGGGCGAAGCCAGGCAGCTTGACGCTGCCGAGGCGGGCCGGAAGCTAGCGGATGGCGCGGCATGCCTCGGGACGTGCCGTGCCCGCTGGCTCCGTCTCGCGTGTGGCCCTGCCGCATGCTCGGAGTCGGCGCTGGCGCGGGGTCACTCGCGGGGCTGCGGTCAGTCGTGGCCGGCTGGGTCGGCGAGCGCCGGGATTGGGCATCGACTCGTCCGGCGACGGCTTCGGCCAGATCCGCTGACGCTGCTTCTGCGGCGCCGGCTCAGGCGAGTCTGAGTTCCTCATCGTCGTCGCCGAGCATGTCGGCCAGCATCAGGCCGACGCGCCGCCTGATCCGGGCCGTCAGCTGATACCCGAGGTAGAGCGCGGCGTGCGCCGCCGCCTGAATCGCCCAGGTGCCCATCTTTCGCTCCTCGTCCTTCCGAGCCCTTCCTGTCGGATCGTGTACTCTCGCTCTGCTACGTTGTACGTAGACACGACGTGACGGTGCGCGACTGGGCCCAGGGCCGCGCGTCCTGTTACGGTCGTTCAGGTTCCGGTTACGGCGGCCACGACCAGCGCGGTTGCGCGCTAGCCGTGGCCGCCGGAGCGGAACCCTTCCCGCTGCCGGGCACGAGGATCAAGCAGCCGGACTGCCAGGCCGGCGCACAAGGCGCAGCGCCACCTCGGCCGCGTTCGAGCGCGGCCGGGCGACGGCCCACCGGGGCCCTGGAGCTGATCCGACAGCACAGCCAACCCTCCTCGTTCGAAGACCGGCCAGCACGAGACTGTTGACCGGAGACGCAGTGGAAGGGGTGCGCCCCCATAGTCAGCCCCGCACTATGAGTAACCATAACACTACTCACCGTTGGCATTCGCGCAAACGACGGAACAGCATCGCGGTCCTGACTAATGCTCAGTGATCATGCTCGAGCGGGTGGCCTAGCCAATCTCCGGTTGCGCTGCGGGTCAGCACAGGTCGATGAACGTGTCGAGCACCTCGCGTGCCGAACTCCAGCGCCTCGACCGGCACTCGCTCGTCGACGCCGTGGAACAGCCCGGCGAAGTCCAGCTCGGGCGGCAGCCGCAGCGGCGTGAACCCGAAGCAGCGGATGCCCAGCTCGCTGAACGACTTCGCGTCCGTACCGCCGGACAGGCAGTAAGGCACGACCTTGCCCTCCGGGTCGTGCTGCGAGCAGCGCCTGGGTCATCGCGTCGCACAGCGCGCCGTCGAACGTCGTCTCCAGCGCGATCTTCTTGTTGATGAACTCGCGCCGGACCCCCGGGCTCGAGCAGCTGGTCGAACTCGGCGAAGAACTCGTCCTCGAGGTCCGGCAGGAACCTGCCGTCGATCTGGGCGGTGGCGGTCTGGGGAATGACGTTCACCTTGTAGCCGGCGGTCAGCATCGACGGGTTGGCCGTGTTGGTGCAGCGTCGCACCGACCATGCGGGCGATCGGGCCTATCTTGGCGAGTACTTCGGCGGGTATCGTTCCGGCTGAAATTAATGCCGAGTGCGTCGGCAGGCGGCCTCGAGGAAGGCCTCGACCGACGGGGTGAGGCGGACCGGCCACTCGTGCCGCCCGATCCGCGCGACCGTCTCGGCCAGCTCGGTGACCGCGTTGTCGGGCTGGAGCATCGAGCCGTGGCCGGCCGTGCCGCGCGCGATCAGGCGCATCCAGGCGATGCCCTTCTCGGCGGTCTGCAGCAGGTAGAGGCGCTGGCCGCCGATCATGGTGCTGAAGCCGCCGACCTCGCCGATCGCCTCGGTGACGCCGTCGAACAGCTCGGGGTGGTTGTCGACCAGCCAGCCCGCGCCGTGGTCGCCGCCGGCCTCCTCGTCGGCCAGGAACGCCAGCACGATGTCGCGCGGCGGCTTGCGGCCCTCCCGCAGCCGCTGCCTGACCACGGCGAGCATCATCGCGTCCATGTCCTTCATGTCCACCGCGCCGCGGCCCCAGACGCAGCCGTCCTTGATCTCGCCGGACAGCGGGTGCACCTGCCAGTCGGCCGGGTCGGCGGGGACGACGTCGAGGTGGCCGTGGATCAGCAGGGCCGGTCGGGACGGGTCCGCGCCTTCGATCCTGGTGATGACGCTGGCGCGGTTCTTGCGTGGACTCGAGCATGGTCGGCTCGAGGCCGACCTCGGCGAGGAGCGCCGCGACGTGCTCGGCGGCCGCGCGCTCGCCTGGGCCGGTGTCGTCGCCCGGGTTGATGCTGTCGATCCTGATCAGGTCGCTGGCCAGGCCCGCGACCTCCTGCTGCGCTGTGATCGTCATCCCGCCATCGTGCCACCGGTGGTGTGCCGCGTTAAGGGGTTGGTCGCGGGGGTGGGCCGGGGCGGGCGATGGCGCTCAGCCCGGCGACAGCGCCGCTGGCAGCGCAGCTGACAGCAATGTGCCCCGCAACGCGGTGCGGCAACAGCAACGCTGCGCCCCTGTTGCTGTCCGCCGCCCGCTGCGGACAGCAACGATGGAGTCGCCTTGCTATTGGGACAGCAGGACCACTCCATCCTTGCTGTTCCCCCTGCCCGCGGTCTACAGCAATGGGGGCGCAACGTTGCTGCATCACAGCGCCACAACCTCCTCGTGGGTGCCCAGTCTGGCGGTCTGTACGGCGCTGGCGTCGCGAGAAGTGCTGTGATTTGCTATCGTGATGCGGCTGGGACGGCGAGGTCCGCGCCAGCTAGGTCCGGGTGGCGGAATAGGCAGACGCGCTAGCTTGAGGTGCTAGTGCCCGTATAGGGCATGGGGGTTCAAGTCCCCCCTCGGACACGTTCTTACGTACATGGAATCCAGTGGTCTGGCCCGGGCTATCACTATCTTTTCTCCTGGCTGATAGGTGAGTCTTAGGCCGAGCTGACCGTAGATCTCGGTTTTGTCGGCCCGGTCTGCCTTGTCAAGCACGCGCATGTTGTCGTGCAGTTCGGTGACCATGGCGTCTATTCCTCTCGGGTCATGCGCGCGGCTTGGGTGCTTCGGCGAGCGTGCGTTGGGCTCGGACCTCGGCTCCATCGGCGAGGGTGCGCTGGGCGCCGGCTTCGAGGGCGGCTCGGTGCTGGCGGAGCTTGGCATCGCAGTCCGCGATGTCCTGGCGGGCTTGCTCGGCTGCCATGGTCGTGCTGCGGGTCTTCTTGGGCCTGGGCGAGTTCGGTGATGGTGTCAGAGAGCAGCGGCGGGCTGAACTTGGTGGCTAGCCCAGCGGTCCAGCTGCGGGATGAGCGCGGCTGAACGTATCCGTGCCGACGATCGGCGGGTGGACTACCTGATCGGAGTAGATCTGCGCTTCGGGTCGTGCGCGGACGGGCTCGGGATGCCTTGGGCGGTCAGCTTCTCGGCGATGGCCGAGAAGCCGCATGGCCGGCCAGGAAGTAATAGAAGATCATGGCGACGGCCTCGGCTGCCGGCTGAGTAGCAGTTGCCGAGGTTGAGCCAGCAGGTGCCGTCATCAGCCAGGACGCGGCGGGCTTGGCTGAACACGGCGACCAGCGTGGCGATGTAGGCGGCTGGGTCTGATTCGTGGCCGTACTGGCCGGTGATGCCGTAGTCGCGTTTGGCCCAGTACGGCGGGCTGGTCACGATGCAATCGGCGGTCGCGTCCGGCATCGCGGTGAGAATGTCGAGTGCGTCACCGACGTGAATCGTGGCGTTGTGCTGAATGTCGTTCGTGGTGATCACCTTCCTCTCCGGGGCTCGTTCGCGGGCGGCTCCTTCGTCTGGATCGCTGGTCCGGCGGGTTGTTGTTTGTCTTTGTCTACGTCTATGTCTGCGCGCCTTAACGTGCAGACGCGCGGGAACCGTAGACGTAGACAATCGTGAGTGACTGTCACAGTGCGCGCCATCGGCCTCTGGCGATCTGGGTCACCTGGCCGGCGTCAAATGTCTCGTTCAAAATGTTCAGCGCCCCTCGGAATGGGCTGCCGAATTTTCTCTGCTCAGATGCGTGAGCAGCGAGGCTGGGATATCGCTAAGTCGGGGGGCTGGGGCAGCAGCGGCGGATCATACTCGTGCGGGCGAGGCGGAAGAGCCTGACTAACTAACGCGGCCGGTCAAGCAAACCGCCGAGGCGTTCGCCCGGGCACGACCACAACGCGGGTGGCCATCGATCAGCTGCCTCAGCCAGACCCGCATGAGCGCCCTGGAACTGTCCGCCTGCACCAGGCTCGGCGATGAGCAGAAAGTCCACGAACTCGCCGACGATCTGCTCGCCAGTGTCCGTGAATCTTCCGATGGTACCCATGCGCTTGACGAGCCTGCCCCACCGCTCGTGCCGTGCGTCCGCCTGTTCAGGCGTTATCTGCCGTTTCTGGCAGCCGTTACTGCCGAGAACCTCAATATGGATTTTGCGGCTTATGACAACGATACGCCTTACCTACGCCTAATGCTCCGCGCGGATGCTCAGGCCGCATCCAAGATAATCCGGGGCGGACCTGCCCAAGGTCCATCTCGTCTTATCTGAACCCAGATGACGCAGGACGCCGATTTATCAGGCCATTACCGACCCTGGGTCCGCGCAAGACTAGCTGCGGTTAGGGGCATATACAAGACTGGAAAGACCGGCGCAATGGACGCATATTGAAATGGTGAGGTCGCGCGCGCGGTGCGGGCGGCCAGGAGGGAGAGGCATGCCGCAGGCTCCAAGGAGCGGGTTCGTATGGATTCCTGGTAGCGAGCGCACGGAATTGCCGCAGGCGGAGGATGCCGGGCCGGTCGCCGATGACGAGCAGATCCAGGTCACGGTGGTGACGCGGCGGCGGGCGGAGTTGCCGCAGGAGTACGTGCACGGCCCGACTACCTTGTCGCGGGAAGAGCTGGCGGAGCGCTTCGGCGCGGATCCGGCTGACGTGGAGCGGGTACGGCAGGTTCTTGGCCGGTACGGCCTGGAGGTGACGGTGTCCGACGCGGGCGCGCGCCAGCTGAAGGCGTCCGGGCCGGTATCGGCGTTCGCGGCGGCGTTCGGGGTGTCGTTGCGCCGGGTGACAACCCCGGACCCGTCCGGCGGGTCCGTGACACATCGGTACCGGACCGGCGGGCTGCAACTGCCTGCCGAGCTTGACGGCATCGTGACCGCGGTGGTCGGACTGGATGACAGGCCGCAGGCCAGGCCGCATGCGATCGCCACCCCGTCAGCGGGCGCCGGGGCCGCGGTGTCTTACACCCCGGCGCAGGTAGGCGCGTTCTACAAGTTTCCTGCCGGGACCGACGGGACCGGGCAGGTCTTAGCGATCCTGGAGTTCGGCGGCGGGATCAACACGCAGGCGGACCTGGCTACTTATTTCGCCAGCCAAGGGGTAAACCCGCCGGCGGTAATCGTGGTCGGTGTGGACGGGGCGACCAACAGCCCGGGGCAGTCCGCTGACGCCGAAGTCATGCTGGACATCGAGATCGCGGGCGCGCTGGCGCCCAAGGCCCAGCAGTATGTGTACTTCGCACCGAACACGGCCCAGGGGTGGGTGGACGGGATAACCGCGGCAGTGCATGCCAGCCCGTCGCCGACCGTGATCAGCATCAGCTGGAGCGGCCCGGAAGATGCGAGTTGGTCGTCCCAGACCCTAACGGCGCTGGAGCAGCAGTTCGCTGACGCCTGCGCGCTGGGCACGACGGTGTGCGTGGATTCGGGGGATTGGGGCGCGCCTGACCGCCTCACCGACGGGCTATTGCATTGCGAATATCCTCCTTCCGGCCGCTATGTCCTGGGCTGCGGGGGCACCAGCCTGACCGGGAACACCGCGACGGGAACGATCACCTCAGAGACGGTCTGGAATGACGCGAGCGGCGCGACCGGCGGCGGGGTCAGCGTCGTGTTCCCGCCGCCGCCGTTCCAGTCGCACGTGACCGTGCCCGCCGGGCGGAACGGAGCCGGCCGCGGCGTGCCCGATGTGGCTGGCAACGCCGACCCGGCTACCGGGTACCAGGTTCGGTACGCTGGCCAGAACTGCGTTTATGGCGGCACGAGCGCGGTCGCGCCGCTGTGGGCTGCCCTGATATGCCGGCTCGCGCAGGCAACCGGCAAGCGATTCGGGCTGATCAACACGTTGCTGTACGCCGGAGTGACCGGCAACGCGCCCGCGCCTGGCTTCCAGGACATCACCAACGGCGGCAACAACGGGTACAACGCCGGGCCGGGCTGGGATCCGTGCACCGGCCTGGGCAGCCCGAACGGAACCGCGCTGCTCGCCCTGCTCACCGCCGCGCCGACCCCCGCCGTCGTCTACGTCGCCGATGGGGGTGACGGCACGCTCAAGATCTACAACCCGGCCACCAGCGCCATCACCGCCAGCATCGCGACCGGCTCTAACGCGTTCGAAGTCCAGCTCAACCCGGCCGGCACCCAGGCCTGGGTCAGCAACAACGGCGCCGGCACCATCTCCATCGTCGATACCACCACCCACGCGGTGACCGGGACCATCACGGTCGGCACCGGCCCTGCCGCGGTCGCCTTCACCCCCAACGGCGCCACCGCCTATGTCTCCAACGCCGGCAACGGCACCATCTCCGTGGTGAACACCGCCACCCAGGCGGTCACCGCCACCATCTCCGTCGGCGGCGACCCGCGCGACAGCGCGGTCACCCCGGACGGGTCTACCTTGTACGTCGCCGACCACACCCAGGGCGTGGTGTACGCGATCAGCACCGCCACCAACACCGTCACCGACCACCACCGCGACCGGCAGCTACCCGGTCGGGCCTGGCGATAAGCCCGGACGGGACCGCCGTGTACGTGGCCAACAACGGCAGCGCGAACGTCTCGGTGATCAGCACCGCCACCGACACCGTCACCGCCACCATCGCGGTCGGCGACCACCCCACCGCCGTGGCGCGTCACCCCCGACGGGACCGCCGCCTACGTCGTCAACAACAACGGCAGCCAGCGTCTCGGTGATCGCCACCGCCACCGGCACGGTCACCGCGACCATCCCGGTCGGCTCCGGGCCGTGCAACGTGGCCTTCGACCCCGCAGGCACCACCGCCTACGTCACCAACATGAATGACAACACCGTCTCGGTGATCAGCACCGCCACCCGCACCGTCACCGGGCTGGCCACCGGATTCTCCGCCCCCCGCGGCATCACCACCGTCGCGCCGACCCCCGCCGTCGTCTACGTCGCCGATGGGGGTGACGGCACGCTCAAGATCTACAACCCGGCCACCAGCGCCATCACCGCCAGCATCGCGACCGGCTCTAACGCGTTCGAAGTCCAGCTCAACCCGGCCGGCACCCAGGCCTGGGTCAGCAACAACGGCGCCGGCACCATCTCCATCGTCGATACCACCACCCACGCGGTGACCGGGACCATCACGGTCGGCACCGGCCCTGCCGCGGTCGCCTTCACCCCCAACGGCGCCACCGCCTATGTCTCCAACGCCGGCAACGGCACCATCTCCGTGGTGAACACCGCCACCAGGCGGTCACCGCCACCATCTCCGTCGGCGGCGACCCGCGCGACAGCGCGGTCACCCCGGACGGGTCTACCTTGTACGTCGCCGACCACACCCAGGGCGTGGTGTACGCGATCAGCACCGCCACCAACGCCGTCACCAAGACCATCACCGCGACCGGCAGCTACCCGGTGGGCCTGGCGATAAGCCCGGGCGGGTCCGCCGTGTACGTGGCCAACAACGGCAGCGCGAACGTCTCGGTGATCAGCACCGCCACCGGCACCGTCACCGCCACCATCGCGGTCGGCGACCACCCCACCGCCGTCGCGCTCACCCCCGACGGGACCGCCGCCTACGTCGTCAACAACAACGCCGCCAGCGTCTCGGTGATCGCCACCGCCACCGGCACGGTCACCGCGACCATCCCGGTCGGCTCCGGGCCGTGCAACGTGGCCTTCGACCCCGCAGGGGCCACCGCCTACGTCACCAACATGAATGACAACACCGTCTCGGTGATCAGCACCGCCACCCGCACCGTCACCGGGCTGGCCACCGGATTCTCCGCCCCCCGCGGCATCACCACCGCCCGCCACTGACCCCACGCCACGACACCGCACAGCGCCCGCGCAGGCGCCACCCAGCCAGGGGCGGCGCCCGCGCGGGCCGCGCCCCCTGCACGGGCGCGTGCCGCCCATGCAGCGTGCAACGCGACGCACCGATCAACCCGATATGCACTAGCACTTACTAAACGGCAACGCATCGCGCTGAATGCACACCAGGAAAGCCCGAGCCGATCATCATCCGCAAACTCGACAAGATCGAGACCACCGGCCCGAGCACTAACCCAAGCGGGTAAGCCCGCCATCAGCTTGCTGGCCCCGGCAACTGCCGGGGCCGGCGAGCCCCGGGGTTCTTTGCTGACACGGCCAGGCCGATCTCGCGGGCGAGAGCACTGGGCCATGGTGCGAAAAATGAGGATCACACGATGCGTCAGATGGGGATTTCTTTGCGCGTGAAGCCGGTATCATCCAGGTGTGGAGGTGACCTATAAACACCGGCTCGTCGATCCGCTCCTGGCTGAGCTGCTGGCTGAGCTGCCGGCCATCTCCCTGCTGGGACCTCGCGCATCGGGCAAGACAACGACTGCGCGACAGCTCGCGGCGACGGTAATCAGCCTCGATCAGCCCGGAGTCCGGTCGGTTTTCCGCAGCGATCCTGACGCTGCCTTGCGAGATCTGGCCGAGCCGGTTCTCCTGGACGAATGGCAGGAGGCACCCGAGGTTCTGAGCGCGGTAAAACGGTCGGTGGACGCAGACCCCCGGCCAGGCCGCTTTCTCCTCACTGGTTCCGTCCGGGCGGAACTCGATGCCCAGAGCTGGCCGGGTACAGGCCGGCTCATACACATCCCCATGACCGGTCTCACCATGCGGGAAAAGCTTGGCACCCTCAGCGGTGGAGCGTTTACGGACAGGATCGTCCGCGATGGCGCATCCGCACTGCGAGTACCGGCGTCGGCCCCTGACATTCGCGACTACGTCGGGCTGGCGCTCGAGGGCACCTTCCCGGAACCAGCACTGCGGCTAGGCGAGCGTGCCCGACGGCGGTGGTACGACGGCTACGTCCAGCAGTTGCTCACCAGAGATGCGGCAGACGCCGAGCCGGGGCGCGATCCCGTTCGGCTGCGGCGCTACTTCGAGGCGCTCGCGCTCAACACCGCCGGCACAGCTGACCAGGCCACCCTTATCCAGGCCGCAGGCATAGACAGGAAGACCGGCGTTGCCTACGAGCACCTGCTGAGCAACCTGTACGTCCTGGACGTCGTGCCTGCCTGGTTCACCGACAGGCTCAAGCGCCTTGGGCAGCAGCCCAAGCGGTACCTGATTGACCCGGCTCTCACCGTCACCGAATCAGGCGCGGACGTTACATCGGTCCTGCTCGACTCCGACATGCTCGGCCGCCTGATCGACACTTTTGTCGTCGCGCAGCTTCGCGCCGAGTTGCCGATCAGCGAGCTAGGCCCGCGACTGTACCACCTTCGTCAGGACGGTGGCCGCCGCGAGATCGACGTGCTGATCGAGCTCGCCGGGCACCGTGTCATCGCCATCGAAGTCAAGGCGAGCAGCAATCCTGGTGCCGCCAGCTACCGGCACCTCCAATGGCTGCGAGATGAGCTGGGCGACCGCTTCATCCACGGCCTGCTCCTGCACAGCGGACCATTCATGCAGGAAATCGATGACCGGATAACCGCAGCGCCGATCGCCACCCTCTGGTCATGACCACCGAGAACCACCTCGATGGGCGAGACGACTCGACCTGATCGAGTGGATTCCGTCGCCCGCCGTGCCGTGCTTCAAACCGCATTCCTGAAATAATTCTCAGTGGTGAGTGTCGGATTGG
This sequence comes from uncultured Actinomycetota bacterium, assembly GCA_963730085.1. Taxonomy (GTDB): domain Bacteria; phylum Actinomycetota; class Actinomycetes; order Streptosporangiales; family Streptosporangiaceae; genus JAJYUU01. The sequence goes on from CAVSQI010000007.1 coordinate 315,305, forward strand.
GCAGCGGCGTTCATAGCAGGGGTGAAGAACGGCCCGCTAGCCCGCAACGGCACGGCGAAGTCTGTGTCGGGCACGCTCGCGGGGCACCTGGCCCGAGGTGCCGGAAGGTGACGCGGACAGCTCCGACCTCGGCGCGATCATCGTCGCGTTGCCGAGATGGACGTAGGCCTGCCTCAGTGCCACCACCGCGGCGGCGAGCCCGCCAAGCCGTGAGTCGATCACCAGGTGCTGGCCGGTCGTCACGGTCTCGGTCAGCACGAGCGCGGTGAGCAGGGCCGCTGGCATCATGGCGACGACGGCGAGTGCCCGCTGACTCAGTTCCCGCCCGCGGCCAGATCATCGGAAGGCGGCTTTCAGCACGAAATTCATGACGCTGACGGCCACGATCAGCCACCAGGTCCTGCTCATCGCGGCGACCCGGCCGGCAGCGGCGAGCCAGGTGATCGCGGCAGCGAAGGCGGCCAGAATGCCAGCAGGCTCGCGGTGGAGGCGGCGATGAGCGGAATCCCCGGTGGCACTACGGGAACGAGCATCAGGGTTATACCGCGACCAGCGCGACCCGAAGCTTGCGACACGTTCGGCTCGGCCATCAGCACCATCTGCAACTGCAGCCGCCGCCGGCACGGGCGCAGGGCTGGCGGTGATCATCGGCGGGGAGCCACTGGCCCAGCAGTTGGCCGTCACCGGCTTGGCGTGCGCCCTGGCGGCGGCCGGGCTGCTGGTGGAGGTCGAGACCAGCGGGACGGTCATCCCCGCTCGCGAGCTGTGCTCGGCGGTCAGCATCTTCAGCGTCTCTCCCAAGCTCGCCAATGCCCCGTCATCCTGGGAGAAGGGCCTTACGGCTGGCTGGCAGGTGACCGCCATCACCACCGGAGCCCAGGGGCTTGTCCGTCTCTGCCACCGCGAGTCCTGGCGATCAACCCGCGGTCACCTCATCGACGAGAAGATCACCTCGCTGGTCGACGACCCTGACCCGGTCCTTCGCCTCATAACTGTCGATGCCCTGCCCGTCATGTGCGGCACACATGCCGCTAGCACGGTCGCCAGCCTGGTCGTTCTTCTGTTCATGAGGAGATGGCGCCTATCGGGCTTGGGCGGCTGGCAGATCGGCTGAGTAAACCGGCAGGGGTCATAGCGCGTCTACACGGTGATGCAGGCGCGGATGGCTTTCCTGGCGGAGGTACTTGTCATGGGCATGAGTGTGGCCTGCGCTGCTGCTAGTCCCAGAGGGTACCGGCTGGCGAAAGTCGTTCTCGCGATTGGCGTGGTGGCGGGGCTGGCCTGGGGCGCTGGGGTGTCGGTGGCGCCTGGCCGGGCGGCGGTAGCGGTGCCCCGGCCGGCGGCCTGGGCTGTGACAGCTACCGATCCGGTGTTTGGCAACGACGTACTGGCGGTGAATCCGCAGACCAATACGGTCTACACCCTCAGCACCCTCAGCCACGACCGGAACCGGCCTGTCGGTAGTAAATGGGCTAACCGGCAAGATAACAGGGACGATCGTGGTGCCTTTCGACGCCATCGCAGGCGCGATCAATCCGGCGACCGGCACCCTCTACATCACTACTGAGCACGCTGTCGCGGTGATCGACGCGCAGACCGGCAAGTCGATAACGACGATCCCGGATGCCATGTCCCCTGGCCAGGTCGTCGTGGATCAGGAAACGGACACGATCTACGTCCTCAACGCCAGCTCGGTCTCGGTCATCGACGGCAGCACCAACAGCGTGACGGCCACCATCGACATAGGTTCCCGCCTGTCCGGGATCGCGCTCGACCAGATCACGGACACCATCTATGTCACCAGCTTCGACAGCAACAGCGTGTCGGTGATCGACGGCAGCACGAACACCGTCAAGACCGCGATCGAGGTCGGTCAGTTCCCTAGGCGCATCACCGTCGATCCGGCCACGGACAAGATCTACGTTGCCAACAACGGCGACGGCTCGATATCGGTGATCAACGGCGCTACGAACACCGTCACCGCCACGTTCGGCGCCGACGCGTCGGCCGGTCTTGTCGCCGACCCGCAGACGGACACCATCTACGCCCTCGGCTTCAGCGGAAGCCTTCAGGGAATCGACGGCCGTACCAAGGACGTCGTGGTCACCTTTGCTACGGCAGAAGACCCAAGTGAGCCGGGCGGCACCGTCGGCGAAGTGCTAGCAATCGACCCGGCCGCCGGGATCCTCTATGCGATCGACGCCTTCAGTTCCCCCGACGGGCCCGACCTCTTTGCCCTGGCGATCATTACCTCCTGCCCTAGCCACGTCATCGCACCGGCCGGAAGCAATTGCGCGAAGGTAGCGGCCGACTTCGAGCCGGCCGCCGTGAACTTCGCCTCGCCCAAGCAGGGTGTGGCAGTGGGCACCACGTCCTGCCTGTCCACCGTGTGCTCCCAGGCGGCGATGATGGCGACCGCCGACGGCGGGAAGCACTGGAGCTTCCTCAGCCCGCCTACTGACATCAGCATCGAGCCGACAGTGCCAGCCGGGGACGGCCTGCTGTTCACCAGCCAGGACAACGGCTGGCTGTTCGGCGCGTGGCACACCCGCAACGGCGGCGCGACCTGGCAGCACGGAGGGCCTCCCGGCACCTTCTTTAATAATGGCAGCCAGGCCCTGGCACTGGCCGCCTCGACGACCACCGTCTACGCGGCGGTGCGGCCGGATACTGGTCACGGCCAGTTCTTCACCACTCCGGTTGGCGCGGTCAGATGGACCCGGGTTCCGGCGATCAATGAGGACGCCACCGGCCTGGCCGTCTCCGGCCGTTCGGTCTGGGTGACCGGTTCGACGCATATGTGGGCGTCCGCTGACGGGCGGCGATGGGCTCGTTACTCGTCCCGGTGTCCGGGCACCGGCTACCGGCTGGCCGGAGTTACGGCGACCAGCCCGTCTCGCGTCGCGCTGCTGTGCGCGCGGCCGACCGGCGGGCAGAGCGTTCGCAAGGAGGTGCTGGTCTCCACCGATGGCGGCCGGACCGTGCACTTGGCCGGGACCGCTCCGGTCGCGGGTATCCCGCAGGGTTTCGCCAGCCCACCTGGTGATCCCTCGGTGATCACCATCGCTGCCGCCGGGGCCGCGTCCAGCGGCACGTACTGGATCTACCGTTCGGCCAACGGCGGCAAGACCTGGACGACCCAGACGATCCACGGTGACGCGGGCGACAACTTCAGGTCATTGACCTACACCAGCCGCACGACCGGCTGGATCGTGCTCGCCAACCGGCAGCCGACCGTCCGCAACATGCTGTTGCACACCACCGACGGCGGCCGCACCTGGCACAAGGCGACCATGTAAGGCGGGTGCCTCTGGGCGCTTTCACATGGTTTCGACGATGGCCTGGGCGATGCTGGCGGGGATGTTGCTGAGGATGTCCGTGCGCCGTTGTCCTTCATCCGCTTCAGCACCTCCCCGGCCATCGCTGGCGGGACCCCCCGCTGGTGGACTCGATCACCGCGTCGCGGATCCCGAACATGAAGGAACTGCGGCCGCCTTCAGCCGGGCGAGCGGAGATCCGAATCCTGCTGGTGTTCGATCCGTGGCGGTCGGCGATCCTGCTCGTGGTCGGCGACAAGTCTGGGCAGTGGACGCGGTGGTACCGGACCGCGATCCCGCGCGCAGAGCAACTGTACGAGGATTACCTGGCCGAGCGGAGGAAGGAGATGGGCCTGTGAGCAGCACTTCACGCTGGCGGGACTCCGGGCATCTGGAGCGGGCGGTCGCGACCACCGGCGGGCAGGAGGCTTTCGATGCCGCGGTTTCGGCGATGCTGGACGATGCCCGGGGCTGGCGGCTTGCGGAGCTGCGCAAGCGGCGCGGGATGACCCAGGACCAAGTGGCCGCCAGGATGGGCGTGTCAGTTGCCCGGGTGTCTCAGATCGAACGCGGTGACGTGTCCACCCAGGACGTGCTGAACCGGTTCATCGCCGCTCTCGGCGGCACGCTCAAGCTCATCGCCGACTTCGGCGACGAGCAGCTCAAGATCGCCTGAGCCCACAGATGGCAGACGGCAAACGGCGAGCCAAGCCAGGCGCTCCTGTCCGTGAGCAAGGATCCGGCATCTGGACACCGGGATCGAACCTGCCGGCCCCGGCCTGGCGGGCTAGCGCCAGGGTCCTAGCTGACGCTGATCCAAGACATTGGGGCGAGGAATCCTGGAGACGGTAGAGTTCGCCCAGCTCAGACACGCACCCAGGGGTCTACGCCACCGCCGCTAAGGGCATTGGCCAGCGGTTCGAGTCCCCCCCTCGGACACCGAAACCGGTGGGATCTTCCCAAAACGTATGCCGTTTGAACACGCTCGCGACAGTGTCGCTGACTATCCACGATCCCACTGTTCGACGTTGTGTCGTGCCGCCTGGACCCGAAGTCCAGTTGGGAATTTCCCAATCGGGAGGTACGCTAGTTGCATGTCCAGCATTGGTGAGCGCGTACGCCAGAGCCTAGATCGCGCCTGCCCGGCAATGCCCCACAAGGCGGTAGCCGCCCTGATCGGCATGACGCCGGACGCCTTCTCCCGGGCCCTCAACGGGCAACGCCAGTTCGGCTCGGTCGAGCTGGCCCGGTATTCGGAGATGGCAGGGGAGGACCTCCACTGGCTAATCACCGGGAATCCGGACCCCAACCGGCTGACCATCGCAGCCCGTCATAACTACGACCCTAAGACGGGCGAGCGGACCGTGCCGAGCCTCCAGGACGATAGGCAGGTCATCGACGATATTGCCCTGGCTTACCGCCAGGCTTACCCGAAGCCGGATCCGGCCGTGAGCGACATCCGCCCCAAGTCACCGGCCGAAGTCCGGGAAGCACTCGGACCAGATTTCGTCAGGCCATTCGCGGACCGCATCGAGGAGTGCCTGGGCATCGGCGTGGTCCAGGTAAAAGAGCTATCCACCGCCTACTCGCTCACCATCGGCTGCAGGACAGTGATCGCGATGCAAGCCACCCCCAGCTGGTTCCGGGAGAACTGGGGCTTCGCCCACGAACTTGGCCATATCTTCCTTGGCCACCATGAAGACGAGATCAGCAACCCGGAAGCGGCGCTGCGCGAGGCTGCCGCCAATGCGTTCGCGGCAGAGCTTCTGATGCCCAGCGACCAGATAGAGGCAATCGACTGGGAGTCACTGACAGCTGCCCGGCTCGCCCGGTACATCTGGGACTGGGGTGTCTCCGTCGAGGCGCTGTGCAACCGCCTGAACTCACTCCTGGGTTACATCCCGGCAGTCGTCGCCGAATGGTCAGCCTTCAGGACACAGCGCCTGCTGTGGCATCACCCCCCCGCTGAGTCGGAGTTCGACGAAATCGCCGTCCGCATGGACGACGCGGTCCAGCGGCGGTTCCCGCTCTCTCTCCAGGGCGCTCACCTGGAGAGGGTCGCATCGGGCGCCATCAGCCGGGCCACGCTCGCATGGATGCTGGACGTTGACGAGGCAGCGCTCGAGGTGGACTCTCCCGAGATACCCGAGGTCAGCACTGACGACCTGGCTGCCGGGCTGGGCCTGTGATGCCGCATGACCTTGCTGATGTTCCCCGACAACACCGTCCTGATCAACTTCGCGATCATCAACAGGATGGACCTGCTGGAAATGCTCGCGAACGGAAAAGGGCGGTGGTGCGCTTCCGTAGCGAGTGAGTGCGCCAAGTCTGCCGGGTATCCGGGGCAAGCCACGCTCGCAGAAGCCCCGGCTATCTTCGGACACCCGATTTACCCGGACCAGGCAGAACTCCAGGATGCTCTCGTGCTACGCGACAGCCTTGCGGGCCCCGGCGACAAGCGCAGCCAGCATTTCGGCGAGGCAGAGACAATCGCCGTCATCGTCCGGCGTCAGCTCCCGTGCATATTTGTTACCGATGACCGCGATGCAGCTCGTCTTGCTTCCCAGAACCGGATTCGGGTCGTAAGCACCTGGTCGCTGCTAAAGCTCGCGCACAAATTCAAGATGATTGACGAGAATACACTGTGGGGGTATATCGGCACACTTCACGATCACGATCGTGGCACGCCGCCAGAAGTGCACTCTCATAGCCGCCCCTCCTTCGACAAATGGCTGGCAGCGCCCTGAGCAAGGTCGTGCTCGACCTCCCGAGCCGGCATAGCGGCGCATGATCCAGACCGCAATGCCGAGGATAAGTACCAGCGAGAAGGTGACCGTCACGCATCCACCCTCACTCGCTGCCCGACGTCGTGCTTCGCGCCCGGCCGGCCGGGCGTGGTCCGGAGTCCGGTAAAGCGCCGTGCCTGCCGGGTGGCGAAGGTCGGTGCCGGCCGGCAGAGCGCGGCGCGGTCCTCGCGGCGGATGCCCAGGCACAAGGTGATGAAGGCGGTGGCGACGGTGATGGCCACGCCGACGCTCAGAGCGATGATCAGCATCAGAACTCACCTCCTGGGGTCGTCGGCTGACTGGCTGAGCGGCGCGTGCGCGGGGTGCCGTGATCGCGGCTGACGTGTGGTACGCATGCTCAGAGATTGCGGTGTCTGACGTGGACGCCAACACGGCGTGAAAGGACATGTCGAGGACGTCTCGGTGGCGTTCGGACGTCTTGGAGCGTCCCGTTTAGATCGCCGTGAGCTGTCGGTAGGTGCCGGACGGGAATGCGGGCCGGGACGTCTTCATGACGTCCCGGTGCGTCCGTGACCATCCGTGGGCGTGCGCCTAGCGTGAGGGCATGAGCCAATCTGAATGGGCCGCGCAGATCGCCCGCAAGCTCCTGCAGGATCAGCTACCGGTGCGCTGGGCGCACACGCAGCGCGTCGCCGCGCAGGCACGCAGCCTGAGCCCGATACTCGGCGCAGACGCAGACCTGCTCGAGGCCGGCGGCCTGGCTCCACGACATCGGCTATTCGCCCGGACTGGTGTCCACGGGCTTTCACCCGCTCGACGGTGCGCGCTTCCTGCGTGACGCCGAAGGCGCGGACCACCTGCTGTGCTGCCTGGTCGCGCATCACACCTGCGCGATCGTCGAAGCGAGCGAGCGGGGCCTGGCTGCCGACCTCGCGGCCGAGTTCGGCCGACCTCGCCCGGATCTGGATGAGGCGCTGATCTACTGCGACATGACCGGCGGACCGGACGGCACGGTGACGACGGTTGACGCGCGACTGGCCGAGATCTTCGCCCGGTACGCGCCTGACCATCCGGTCAGTCATGCGATCAAGCGGGCCGCGCCCGCGCTCGTTGACACTGTGCACGTCGTTCAGGCTCGTATGGCTCTCGCCATGACTCGGCGGCTGCAGGTGGCGGCTGCGATCGGGTGAGCCAGTCAGCCCAGGTGCGGGCTGCCTGCCGGGCTCAGGAAGTCGTTGATCCGCATGCGCATGGATCTGTCCATCTGGCGGTCGGCCACCTCGGCTGGGTCTTTCCAGTGGACCTCGGTGCTCTCGCTGCTCGGGGTCGGGCGAGCCGCCGATGGCACGGGCGGTGAGGACGACCGAGAATTCCTGGCGGACCTCGCCGTCGCTGGTGTAGAGGATCACGTGCTTCGGGTCGGTGTAGATGCCGACTAGCCCCGTGATCTCGCAGTCGATGCCGGTTTCCTCGCGCGTTTCCCTGACGGCTGGCCTACTAGCGACTCGCCGAGTTCGATCGCGCCGCCGGGGATGGCCCAGTTGTCGTTGTCGGAGCGCTTGATCATCAGGATCTGCCCGGCGTCGTTGGTGACGACGACGTTGACGGACGGGACGAGGCTGTTGGCGGCCGGGGCCTCGGGGTCGTCGTAGTAGTCGATGCGCCGGCCCATGAGCTAGTCCTCCGTGACTGGGATGGCTGTGTTCCAGACGTGCTCGAAGCTATCGAGATAGGTGGCGGCGATCTCACCGCCCGCGATTTTCCGCAGGTGAAGGGCCGGGGCGCTGTAGGCCGGGCATGCCGTACACGTGCATGTTGACAAGGAGCTGGTTGTCGGCTCGGTAGATCGAGTTGTACAGGACGGTCCGGTGGAGCCGGACCTCAGCGCCTTTGACTGCCCGCAGCGGCCGGTAATTCACGAGCGCGTTGCGGATCTTCGCCGCCATCGCCTCGCCGATCTCCTCATCGTGGCCCCGCTCGGCAACCTCCGGGCTATCGGGATCGCCGAGCAAGACCCTGACCCGGACGCCCGACTTGGCCTTGTCGACCAGGAGCCGCTAGCGCGCTGGCGTCCTCGGCGAGGAACATCCCGGCGTAGACCAGGATGCCGATCTCGCTGGTTGCGGAGTCGAAGAGACGCTTCCAGGTTTCGCGGGGCACGTCCGAACGGTGCGGGTAGATCGCGATGACTTCGCTTTCGGATGCCGCCGCGACTTGATCGTGTGCGAGCGCGTCGGGCCACAGGTAATTCTCCTCGACGCCCAGCCGCACCGAGATCGAATACCGGTGCCGGCGATAGGGAAGGCGCCCGCTAATCCACCGCTCGACTGTCTTGTGATCGACGTCAAGATGCTCGGCCAGGGCGGCAGGCGTCATCCCGTTCTCAAGAAGCGCTGCGCGCAGCCGTTCGTTTGGCATCCACCCAACCGCGTCCGCAGGGACGGCAAAGGACGCCACAACCCTAGTCGGGACGTCTTCGGCGCGTCCACTCGCGCCCGCGTTTCCTTCTGGTTCCGTATGTCGTGGAGCATTCCAGGAGGGACGACTAGGGACTTCTTGTGTTAGCGTCGCCTGGGCAAGCCATTTCGGGAGGCGCTTGAGATTGAACGAGACGTTGCGCCGCGCGATTTTTCGCTCCGGTCTTGATGAGAACGCTGTCGCTACCGAGCTTGGCGTAGACCCCAAGACTGTCCGCAGGTGGCTGGAAGGCCGGACGCCATATCCGAGGTTCCGGTGGAGACTGGCGGCGTTGCTCGGGGCGGACGAGACCGAACTGTGGCCTGAACTGGTGGCGGCGCGGCAGGCTGTGGCCCGTCCCTCAGAAGTCGTGGCGATCTACCCGCACCGCTGGTCTGTACCGCGCGGTGCCTGGCATCGGTTGTTCAGCAACGCGGCCCGTGAGGTAGCGATCTTGGCCTACAGCGGGCTATTCATCGCGGAAGACGCCGGGCTTGTGGGCGCGCTGATCGAGAGGGCGGACGCTGGAGTGCGCGTGCGGATGGCACTCGGTGATCCCGGCTGCCCGCAAGTCGCCGAGCGCGGCACGCATGAAGGGATCGATGCGTCTATGGCCGCCAAGATCCACAACGCGCTGGTTCTATTCCAGCCGCTAGGCCAGACAGTCGGAGCCGAGATCAGGCTTCATCGCACTGTCTTGTACAACTCGATCTACCTCGCCGACGATGAGGTGCTCGTCAATCAGCACGTGTTTGGCGTCCCGGCCGCCAACTCACCAGTGCTGCACCTGCGCAAGGACGCCCTGGGCGAACTGACAGGCGGCTATGCCGCGAGCTTTGAACGTATCTGGGCGTCGGCACACGGCCTGAGTTAAGCACTGTCGCCAAGTCCTGTCTCCGCGCGACGCATTCGGCTGCGATCGCATCGGCCGTGGTCGGCCGCACTGTCCCACGCAAAGACGTCCTCAGTCGTCCCGCATTCAGGTATCGGCGTCCCATCGCGGCCAGCGAGGCTCGTAAGCCCGGTCAGCGGCCTGCCGCTGCCTGAGCCCATATCGGAGGACACCAACAGTGAACACGCCTGTCCCGCACCGGCTCTTGGACAGAGGTCACTTGCTCGGCGTGCCGGGCGCGAAGGTGACCGCACATAGATCCGCGCACGGGGTGACCAGCCATGCCTGATCCATATCTCACGGCTATGTCGCAGCGAAGTCGCAGCAGCACCCGGCCCGGGCGCTCCTGGATCACCAAGGTGGACGGCGCACGGCTCCGGGAAGCTCGGATCGCGCGCGGGCTCTCACACGACAAGCTGGCAGCGGACTCGGGCGTGAGCAGGCGCACGATGAGGCGGCTGGAAAGCCAGCCCGTCGCGCCTTGCCACCGGGCCACGCTCTTCCGGCTCGCGGCCGCGCTCGGCGATGATCCAGACTCGATCTTCTCGGCGCTGGCTGTCGGGGACGAGGAGGCCGAATCTCAACGGCGAGCGGTCCCGGCGTCTGCGACCTCGTGGCTGTGCAGCAGGGTCTTCGCCGCGCGCCCGAGTCAGGTCGTGGAGGCCAGGGCGTTCCTGGGCCGGGTCTTGCACGGCTGCCCCAGGGTCTGCGACGCGCAGGTCATCTGCTCGGAACTGGTCACCAATTCCGTGCGGCACAGCCGGTCAGCCCTGCTAGGAGGCCGGGTCACCGTCCGGGCAGAGGTCCGCGAGCACGAGTACACCTGGCTGGAAGTCGAGGACCAGGGCGGCAACTGGGCCAGCAGCGGCGACAGCGACGGCGGACGCGGGCTGGAAGTCGTCGCGGCGCTGTCTGACTACTGGGACATCAGGGGCGACGAGGCACGGCGGATGGTATGCGCCCGGCTCGACTGGCCACGCCACGACGGCGGGCCGCCGGACAGCGGCCCTAACCGCAACTTGCAGGCTGACCCCATCACAGGCAAGGAACGGTGGCGCCGAGAGAGCAGGACGCCATCCGCGCCGCTCATGCTTCCCGGCCCGCGAATTCAAGAACCCGCTAGCTCATGCCCAGGCGAGGAATGAGACGATGCTCAGAATAGCTCAGGCCACTCCGGCCGACCTGGCCGAAATAGTAAAGATCCTTCAAGAGATGGACAGTCTCTACAGTGAATCAGATCCCGAGCCCGGAGGATCGAAAGCAAGGCAGATTGGCGAGGTGCTTTTCTCTGACAATCCTCAGGTATACGGATTGCTTGCCTATGACGGGGCGCAGGCCGCCGGGTTCGCCTCTTACTCCTACCTGTGGCCAGCAGTACTGACCAGCAAGTCTCTCTACCTGAAAGAACTCTACGTAGCCAGGAACAACCGAAGACGCGGCGTCGGCGCTGCCCTCATGCAGCACATACTCTCGATCGCCGACCAGAACGAATGCAGCCGCGTCGAATGGACCACCGACCTGGGCAACTTCACGGCACAGAGATTCTGCGAGAGCCTAGGCTTCACCTCGCTCCGGTACAAGGTCTACTACCAGGCCGATGACTTCGAGATCACCCGGGCGAGCGAACGCCTCTCGCGACGGGACGTCACTGATCGGCAGGAACCCCCGGACAGCACAAGGCCTTTTGATCGCATCACCGTCGACCCCGGCAAGATGGGCGGGCAGCCATGCATCCGAGGGCACCGCTTCACCGTCGAACAACTCCTCCGCCTCGCCGGCGCAGGCTGGACACTGGAGCAGATCCAGGAAGAATTCACCTTCATCGAGGCTCCCGACCTCCAGCAAGCAATAGCGTACGCATCGCTGCTGATACTGGGCACGTTCACATCGAAACCCCGGCGGTAGCGCAATGCCGGCGAAGAAATCAGGCTCGTCTCGCCAAACGGGTCGGCGCGCCCAGCTATTTCACTCAAGAATTCTCCATTAAGACATCCCCTATCTCACCTTGAAAGGTGACTTGACAGTGAGCGGAAAATCCCGCGCGACGCCCCGGAAGCGGCGTCCGAGGAGCAGAATTCAGATCACCGGAATCCTAATGAGCGGATTCGACAGCATGACCCTTGACCCCTCCCCGCGGCTGCGCGACCTGCGAGCCAGGATCCGACAGCGCAACTACTACAGGGAGACACGGGAACTCCTGTCTCAGGCAATGGGAG
>CAVSQI010000008.1:0-510842 GCA_963730085.1 uncultured Actinomycetota bacterium
GCGGACTGCTCGCCCGCGCCGACGGTAGGTATTCCGAGCAGTAGCACTCCGGTCTTGGCGCTCACGATATCCACCGTGCCGCCGAAGGTTTCATACAGGAGCAGCTGACCATTGTCGCTGAAGCTGCCAAGGCCCCAGACCGCCGTCAGGTGAGAACTATGCGGCTGCGGGCCGGCCGGTAGAGGGGTGGACACGGTCTTTCCGGTGGCCACGTTCAGGATCTGCACGTGGCAGCCTCGGCATCCCTTGGTCCATGCGATCCGGTCCTGGCTGGCCGCGATCGGGTTGTCGATGTTCCGTATCACCCGCCGTGCAGACGGATCCCAGAGCACGAAGGCGTCGGGTGCATGTTCGCTCGGGAGCCTGTTCAGGTTCCGCAGCAGCAGGTAGCGGCCAACCGCGGCCTGGAGCCAGTACCCGGCCGGCAGCTGGTACTGGCTGCCGAGAGCCTGCCCGGACGTGCTGACCAGCCGTACCGTGGCCGGCGTTCTCGCCGGGTTGTCCCAGTAATGCGGGTAGCTGAGCAGCCAGACCCCGGAACTGCTCGACGCGACAAGGCCCCAGTTCGCAATTCCGGTGCCGATCGGGGTCGCAGTATGCGAGCCGTCGGCAATGAAGTAGTACTCGTGCGGGGCGTAGCACCTGAACCGTATGCAGCCGGCTCCTTCCCAGGTGCCGCCTTGGACCCGCCCGTAGACGGGGAAACCCTGCGTCTGCCGCAGGACGGCGATTGGCGCGCTGGTCCCAGTCGCCGTCGAGTACCACGCGGGCGTCGTGGTCAGGAACCGCAGGCTGATCCCGGCTGGCAGCGGCAGTCCTCGCAGGCTGTTTGGTAGGTGTCTGGCATGCGTTGTTGCAGGCGGCGGGCTCGCAACGACCGTGCGCACCACGATCGCGGCCGGGATGGCCAGCGCCATGGCCACGACCACAGCCACGCAGGCGAGTAGCATCGAGCGTCGCCGGTGCCGCCGACGTACCGCGGCGATCAGCGCGCCTGCCACAGGCTCTTCGGCGTCGACGGCCGCTGCCCGCAGGGCCGCACGCAACTGCTGCTCGATGTCAGCCATCACTGCCTACCTCTGGCGCGACCACGGGCCTCGGCAGAGGCCGCGGTTCGGCTGGTGCTCCAGGGCTGTCAGCAGTTGCCGCCGCTCGCAGCCGAGCCAGCCCTCGCGCAGCCTGACTCTTGACGGTGCCTACGCTGCACCCCAGCATCTGCGCCGTCTCGATCTCGGAGAGGTCATCGAAGTACCGGAGCACGAGTACCGTCCGCTGCCGTGGTGGTAACCGGGTTCGCGCTCGCAGCAGGAAGTCGCGGTTCTCGACGTCAGTGGTCCGGTCCGCCACCGCAGGCCAGGGGTCGGAAGAAAGCAGCGGCTGCTCGGCCCGCCGTGCCATCCGCCGCCAGCGATCGGCCGACGCGTTCGCCAGGATCGCCCGTACGCAGCGGTCTGGCTCGCCGGCCCGGCAGATCCGCCCCCAGTGCCGGTAGGCCCGCTCCAGCGCCATCTGCAACAGATCCTCTGCCTCCGCCTGGTTCTGCCCTGCCAGCACGAACGCAGTCCGCAGCAAGCTCCCCGCCCGGGCGCGCACGAAATCCTCGAAAGACAGCTCCGCCTTCCGGATCCGCATACTCAACTAACGCTGAGGTAAGGCAAAAGGTTGAGTGCCGATCGACCCGAGTTTGCTGACCGATCCTGGGTCGAGACCGGTCCCAGCACCAGGGATACTCGACCTGGAATTCCGTCCACGCCCGGGCTACCTTCAGCCGCTGTATCCAAGCCAGGGCCAGCCGCGTCCGTCTCGATTTGTGCGCTCGCGTTGTTTACCTCTAGTGACACGTCGCGAGCCTGATGCAGGCCGTAGCCAGGCGACCCGGGCGTCCTCCTGAAGCCGGTACTATTTCGGATAAATCTCAGGTCCTTCGTGGATGGCGAGGCCCGCAGTGCGGAACGGACGATGGCTGGTCGCGGGAGCTGGCGGACTCGTACTGGCAAGCGCGATTACGTATGGGGCGACGACGGGCTCGGTGACCGCGACGGCGCATACGGTCACACAGCGGCCAGTCAGCAAACCCACGCCGCCCGCTATCGTGACCGTGTCGCCGGCCGGCGGCGCGGCGAAGGTCGCTCCCGACACTCAGGTGCAGATCACAGCGTCTGGAGGCACGCTCACCCAGGTCACGGTGGCGTCCGGCAACTCCGGCGTCACCGGGCAGTACGGACCTGGCAGTACGAGCTGGTCGACGCAGTGGGGGCTGAAGCCCGCCACCGCCTACACTGTCACCGCCGTCGCCAGAAACAGTAAGGGCGCAGCGACGACCGAGATTACGCATTTCAGTACGACCAGCGCGGCTCGGATCCTGCAGATCAGCGGCATTACTCCCGGCTCCGGTGAGACCGTCGGCGTCGGCATGCCGATCATCGTCGACTTCAACTACGACGTGGCCCGCTCGGACCGGGCCGCCGTGGAGCAGGCGCTTGAGGTCAGCAGCGACGTCCCGGTCACCGGCGCGTGGTTCTGGGCCTCAGATAGCGAGGTTGTCTTCCGTACGCAGAGCTACTGGCCGGCCCACCAGCATGTGCTGCTCAACGCGCACCTGACCGGCGTCCCCGGCGGGCCAGGCCTGTGGGGCGGAAGCGACGTCAGCCATCCGTTCAAGATCGGCGATTCGCACGTAGTCAAGGTCAACCTGAAGACCGATTGGGCCCACTTCTATATCAACGGGTCGCTCGCCAAGACGATTCCGGTCAGCGGCGGTATGGGCGGCTACGACGCTTTCGGAAACGACTTCTACACCACCGGCGGCATTCATCTGACCATGGGCAACTACGACTCGGTATGGATGACCTCGCCTAACATCAAGCCAGGCCAGCCCGGGTACTACCACGAACTCGTCTACAGCGACGTGCAGATCTCCGACAGCGGCGAGTACATGCACCAGAGCCCCGGCGGGTTCTGGTGCCTGGGGCACGAGAACTGCAGCCACGGCTGCGTACGGATGACTGTCGACGGCGCTGCCTGGTGGCGGCACACCGCCTACCGCGGCGACCCGGTGACCATCACCGGCACGCCGCGCGTGCTCGCCTGGGACAACGGCTGGGGCTACTGGCAGGAGTCCTGGTCAGCCTGGCTAAAGGGCAGCTCCGCCGGGGCAGTCACCACAACCGCTTTGGGAGGAGACAAGCACCAGGGCGGCCGCGTCCGCCGGGCCTAAGTCTCCCGCGCCCATCCCGACAACCGCAGGCTGAACAAGGCAAAGCCAGCCACCGCGAGCGGCCTGCCGAGTCCAAGGTTCCCCTCAGTCGTCCCCGATGTAGCCCGTGTTGGGATCGATCATGGCGAGGAAGACGCGGATGCTCTCCCGGTGCTCCTCCACCGACCGAGTCGGTGTCCCGCCCGACGCGAATCCGTAGCCGTTGTTAGGCCCGCTCAGCCAGTCGTAGGCCGTGCCGTCTCCTAGTCGGCGAATGACGAACCGTTCGCCATCGACGTCGAGGGTGAACAACACCGGCCCGGGCCTTCCTTCTGTTCCGCGGTGCACAGCTGGAACGGCGGGCGGACCGTGGCCGTCACCGCGGGGGCTTCCCTCCACAAGAGCCAGCATGCATGGCCGCCGACTTTGAGTTCATCGCGCACGCGCTCAACTGACGCACTCATCGGCCACTCTGGGTCAGCGCTGTAGCCGACGGGTCAGCCATCAGGCGATACAGGGGGCACGCCATCACCCACCTCGCGTTCTACGCCGGCTGGCCGAACGCCATGACCGCAATCACGCAGCTCAAAACATCACCGAGGAATAGGCGCTGTCAGCACGGTCACATCGAGCCGACGGTCCAATGCCCGCGCGACCACGACGAAATAACGTGGGCGCAGGGTGGTCGCGTCGCCCAGGGCTTCGCGACGGCCTGCGGCAGGATCCGGAGCCCGTTCCAAGCCTGGGTGACAAGCCCCCAGAATGAAATCGCGCATTTCTCGGTCCGCGCCGCACGGGTACTAGCCCGGCCACGGCCAGGGTCAAGGACAGAGCTACGGCGAGTCCTACGGAGGGCACATGGGCGGAGGCGGCCACATGGGCGGAGGTGGCCATAGCGGGCATTGACGCACGACCGGAGATTGCGTGCACGTCATTCACGGTGCATAACGTGTTTGACGGGAGCCGTCAGCAGCTGATTGCAATCGCTACGGTGTGTGCATGACGAATTTTGGCGTTCAGCTGCCTAATTTCTCGGGATTTGACCCAGCCGACTTGTTCGAACACGTTGCCGGTCTCGCGACCTCCGCGGAGGACGCAGGGTTTCATTCGGTGTGGGTGATGGATCATTTCTTCCAGCTGCCGCCGCTGGGCGGGCCGGACCAGCCGATGCTGGAGGCCTACACCCTGCTCGGGGCGCTGGCGGCCCGCACCCAGCGCGTGCAGCTTGGCACGCTGGTCACTGGTGTGACGTATCGAAACCCCGGCATTCTCGCCAAGATCGTCACCACCCTGGATGTCATCTCACGGGGACGGGCCATCCTCGGCATCGGCGGCGCCTGGTACGACGTCGAGCACCAGAGCCTCGGCGTCGACTATCCGGCGGACCGGGTCCGGCTGGACATGCTCGAGGAAGCTGTCCAGGTGTGCCGCGCCATGTTCACCGGAGACGACGTGAGTTTCGCCGGCGAGCATTACCGGCTCGATCATGCACGCAACGTGCCGAGGCCGGTGCAGCCGGGCGGCCCGCGGATCATGATCGGCGGCGGTGGCGAGAAGCGGACGCTGCGGCTGGTCGCTCAGTACGCCAACCAGTGCAACGTCACCGGCAACGTGGACACGCTGGCCCGCAAGATCAAGGTGCTGCACCGCCACTGCGACGAGGTGGGCCGGGACCCGGCCGAGATCGGCGTGACCTGGATGACGCCGTTGATCCTGACGACTTCCAGCCAGAACACTGCCGAGGTAAACGAGATGCTCGCGGCGTCTGCGTCGCCGGACGAGATCGCCGGGTTTACTGTCGGACAGCCGCACGAAATTCCGGACTTGGTCGCCGGTCACATCGATGCTGGTGCGGACGAAGTGATCTTTAGCTTCGCGTTCGCCGACGCGGCCGGTATCGCCGCAGTGGGAAAGGCTTTGGGTCTGGCTGACCGCTAGCCCCGCTGCGCCGACATGGGCCCCGTCGGTGTCGGCGAAGCCCTACACCGCACTGCCCACGGCCAGCGGGGTAACGGGCTGGGTCAGGCTGCGGAAACACCGAGGCGTCTACTGTTGGATATAACGACCCTGGTCGTCGTGGTCCGTTTGCTTGTCTCAGCCTGGGGACCATCTGGGGACCGACCTGATCGCCGAGGGCCCGCTTGAGTGCATGTGTCGTCAGCCTTCCCGACCGCCAGAGGTGAACCGCGCCGACGCCTGCTCCGCGTCGCCAGCCACCTCTTTCAGCGTGCGCACGTCGCGCTGCGCCGTGAACTCCATCCGTTGGTCGAGCTCTTCGAGCAGTCCCCATCGGTCGGCCAGCAGCGTGGCCTGCGGGAAGCTTGCGATGCGTTCGGCGATCTCCAGCGCGCGTGTCACGTGTTCGCCAGGTGCCACCACCTCGGTGACAAGTCCAATGGCGAGCGCCGCGCGGCCGAGATCTCACGCCCGGTGAGTACAAGGTCCAGCGCACGGGCAAGCCCGATGATCTCGGCGAGCCGGTCGGTACCCCCGAACCCCAAAGCAGATTAAGCAGACTGGCGCTATTTGCGCAGCGACGCGAACGCGGCGCGCATCTCGGCAGCGAACAGGTCTGGCTGTTCCCAGGCCGCGAAGTGGCCGCCTCGATCGAGCCTGTTGTAGTAGATGAGGTTGTGCGGATACGCGCGCTCGGCCCAGCTCCGCGGGGCTTGATACAGCTCGTCGGGGAAGACGCTGATGGCAAGCGGAATCGTGATGGGCTTGGCGTCGAAGAAGTCCGCCTTGTTCTCCCAGTACAGGCGAGCCGAGGAAATCCCGGTGTTCGTCAGCCAGTAGAGCGTGATGTTATCCAGGATGTCGTCTCGCGTCAGGGCGCTGTCCAGCGTTCCTGCCAGGGGCCGTTCGACAAGCCCGGGCTGGCCGGTACCGTCGCCGTGGTCCAGCATGAACGCCGCCAGGTCGGCTGGTGAATCGGCCAGCCCGTACAGGGTTTGCGGGCGCGTCGTCATGATCTGGGCGTAGGCCACGTGCTTGGCGTAGAAGTTGCTCAGCTGCTCGTACGCGCTTTTCTCCTCGGCGGACAGGTCCGGCGGCGGCGGGTCGCCGCGCTGGACCGCCTTGTTGATGGCGGCCGGGGCGGTCCCGGGCATGTTGGAGTGAATACCGAGCAACTCCGGTGCTGCCTGAATGCCCATTGTCTGCGTGACAGCGGCGCCCCAATCGCCGCCTTGCGCCACGAACCGGGTGTATCCGAGGCGCTTCATGAGCACGACCCAGGCGCGTGCGGTGCGGACAGGATCCCACCCGGTGGTTGTCGGTTTGGCGGAGAACCCGTATCCCGGCAGGGAAGGAATCACCAGGTGGAACGCGTCAGCCTCGCTCGCGCCATGCGCGGTGGGATTGGTGAGCGGCTCGATGATCTTCAGCTGCTCGATGATCGAGCCGGGCCACCCATGGGTGACGATCAGCGGCAGAGCGTCATCGTGCTGGGAGCGGACGTGGATGAAGTGGATGTCGAGTCCGTCGATCTCGGTGACGAAGTTCGGCAGGCCGTTCAGCTTCGCCTCGCACTTCCGCCAGTCATAGTCGCTGCCCCAGTAGCGTGCGAGGTCTTGCATCATCGCGAGCCGCACGCCTTGCGAGTCGTCGGTGACCGTCTCGATCTCCGGCCACCTGGTCGCGTTGATACGTCTCCGCAAGTCGGCCAGATCCGACTGCGGGAAAGCAACGTTGAACTGGCGAACAGCGGCGTTGTCGTTGGGCATCTGCTGTGTGGTCTCAGTCAAGACTGGGTCCCCTGTCTTCCGTGGTTAGGAGCTGTCGACGTCGACGACCGCCTGGGCAAACTGGGGCGGTTGTGCCCGATGCCCGTGAACACCCGGGCCGGTGCTCTGGTCGACATCGGCCAGCGCAGGCGGCTGGTGGCTGGACACCGCCCATCCGGCGACGCCGCTGCCCGGTCTGGTACGCGGCGAGGGGTTGCCGAAGTGGCTGGTGCCTAACACGATCTGGGCCGGTCCTCGCTCATGAGCGGGCCTCACCGACGCCGAGCAGCCGGGCCGTCGGCGACGGCGGGACCTCGGTGCCTGCAGCCCACGCTATGTTGCGCCCATAAACCTAGCAATGCATTTCTTGAATTATTCAACGGAAGTTTGGCTGGGCCCGAGCTGGGTTTCCTTGCAGGCCCTGTCCGCGGCCGCAGGACCGCTTTGTGACCCGCGGCCAGAGGCGGCATTTCGAAGGCCGTCTGCAGCGTCTCCTCGAGGTGCGCTTCATCAGCTCGGTCCAGGATCGTGCGGAACCGGGGATAAGTTTCTGTACGGCGCCTTCGGCATCGGCCACGTCACCACGAACTAATACGCCCACATGATCCGAACCGACTACGGGTCACCTCTGGAAGTGCGAGCCCTACGGAGTCGCCGAGGCGCTCTTGATCGTCCCGTTGGCATTCAGCCATCCCGGGTGCACATCGCCGAAGGCCACTCGATCCAGGCCTCAAGTTCGCCTACGACATCCCTGGAGACGCCCGTCACAATCGCGCGCTCCTGCCGTAGTGAATGCATCCGTCTGCTTGTGAATGGCTGGCGTTCGAGTGCGGTTGATGACACTGCCGCGGCCGTCCGTTTCGCTGGAGCCGGAGGGGGCATCTGCCTCAAGTTCGGCGTTCACGTGTGCTGCGGGCGGGACAATACAACGAAGCACGAGTACTGCCGCTTTGTGCGAGCACCGCCCGGCTGGCGGCCGGTTGTGCCACCTCGAAGTCGCCGCAGTGATCGAGCAACGGCAGGTTGCCGCTTGCTGATTATGCGCTATTTGACCTCCTGAGTCAGGCCCGCAGCCCGAGTCGGGAATCCCGGCACGGTTCGCCCTCGGGAGAACGCTGCCATGATTGGAGGCGCGGACGGCTATGGCCGGTAACCAAGACCGAGGCACGCGGCGTGTCCTCGAGCGTCTCAGCGACGCCGAATGCATGGAGTTGATCAGTAGCGCGACAATCGGCCGTCTCGTCTATACCAGCCGACACGGGCCGGTAGCGCTCCCCTTTGAGTACAAGATGCATGAAGGATCGATCGTCTTCCGCACCTACCGGGCCGTTTTCACCGAAGAGGACCTGCGTACTGATATCCCGGACGCCGAGTACGGCGTCGTGGTGGAGATCGACCAGACCGATACTGACCGGCGCGAGGGATGGATTGTGATTGTCCAGGGCCCAGCGCATCACCTGGACAGCGATGCAGAACATTCGAAGATCGCCGAAATCGGCCTCGAGTCATGGATTGACGGCGAACCCGAGCATTTCATTCGCGTGACGCCTACCACCGTCATGGGCCAGCGCCTTCGGGTCTCGTGACGTCGGGTGCACCGACCGACAAGCAGCCGCCAGACCCGTCGGGTCCAACCGCGAGGTTTCGACCGACGCACAAACTCCCTGCTCTGCCAGGTCGCACCTCTGTTGAAGATCACACGAAGAGTGCCTCTCATGCCACCCCAAGCCGTAGCCGTCTCAGCTTGAGGGATCAACTGGGGACCACACGCCCAGCGCGCTAGCACACGACGGCAGCATGCGTGCACGTCCCGCACCGTGCATAGCGTGTTGACGTGCGGGAGCGGTTAACCCCGCTGTCCTGGGGGGTCAAGTTGTCCGCCGCTGCATGCCAGGGGTCTGACGCTGTCTGCGTCTTGATCCCCGCGCGAATCGAGTTCATCACGGCGCTTCGATGCGAAGTCTGACAATGAGGTCGAGACTAACCAGCGACGGCCGCCCGGTCCGGGAACACCTCGCTGAGCCGCCCGGTGTTGACGTCATAGACGAACCCCCGGACTGGAACGTCCGGCGAGATCCACGGATGTGACCTGGCCTTCTGGATCTGCTCCTTGGTGTTCGCCACGGCGTCGGTGAAGCTGTAGAACTTGGCCGGCGCTATCGGCGCCCGCCCTGTCTCGTTGCGGAGCCGGTCCTCCATCTCGCTGTCGGTGAACCTGAGCATCCCGCAGTCGGTGTGATTGATGATCATTATCTCCCGGCTGCCCAGCAGCCTGGTCGACAGAACAAGCGACCGGATCGAGTCGTCATCGATCACTGTGCCGAAGTTCCTGATCATGTCGGCGTCGCCGTCGGCCAGACCCAGCATCTGCTCGATGTTGCTGAGCCGGGGATCCGCACAGGTGACGATCGCGATCCGAGGCGCTGGCGGCTTCCCGCGGCTGGCATCGAAGCCGCTGGACATGCTCGCATTGGCGCTCAGCGCCTCGTCGATGACACTCATGATGCTCTCCGCTCCCCCTTTGGGCGTGCCGGCTCTCGCCAGGCGCGCCAACCCCGACCGAACCATCCTCCGACCTGGTACCCCGTCCCTTAGGGTGCTATCCCCATCACCGGGCACGCGGACAGGACTACCTCGGCTGAGAGTTGCCGCCGTCGGCGTCGGCCTGCACCACGGTGCCGTCACCGGCGACGGTGTGCGCCGAGCCCTCGAACCCGGCTGGCCTTGTCTGGTGTTCGTCGTTCCGGCACCGACCGGCCGCGCGCATCCACAGCTGCGTGCTGCAAGGCCAGGTTTGGCTCCTGCGGGCCGCCCCTGTGAGCAGACTGGTCACCCCGCGACCAGGCCCATGTGCAAGTCGTTGTAACGGTTACCCCGCACGCCGATCTGCGCCGCCACCGCATCGAGGTCCGCGACCTCGTCGCGGACAGCGCCGCGTGGGTCGCGCCGGCGTTTTCCTCCAGCCGCAGTCGCCTGGTGCCGGGGATCGGCACGACCCACCAGTGCTGGGCCAGCAGCCACGCCAGCGCGACCTGTCCCGGCGTGGCGCCCTTCGCCTGGCGAGCAGCATGACGTGGTCCATCAGCGCCTGGTTCGCGGCCCGGTTCTCTGCGGTGAACCGGGGAATGGGCCGCCATATGTCGCCTTCGCTGAACTCTGTCGAGCGGTTCACGGTGCCTGTAAAGAACACCCTTCCGAGGGGCTGAACGGGACGAAGCCGATGCCGAGCTCGCTGCAGGCCGGAAGGATTTCCGGCTCGGCGTTGCGGGTCCAGAAGGAGTATTCGCTTTGTACCGCGGTAACGGGGTGGACCGCGTGCGCGCGGCACGACGCCCAAGATGGCCGCACCGCTCGCTCCGTTTATGGATGCCCTCGCGGTACCGTCGCGCCTGATCGCGGCCCGGCTGAGCGGCCACATTGCTGATTGCCGGTCAGTCTTGCCTAGCTATTGGATCGCCGGAACCCGAAATTATCTGGGCGGCCGCGAAGGTGCGGAGCGGACGGGGCGGCTGCCGACCACAGTTGGCTGCCGAGCCCGGTGCTTGCGTCGGCGGTGTCGGCTGCGTCGCGCGCGGAGTGGTAGCTGCTGGCGGTGCCGGTGCCAAGTAATGCGATCGCTGACAGTGGGACAGCGGCCGCGCGTGCATCGCAGCCCGTAGCCGCTCGAACAGCCGGGAGTCGGGAGTCGGGAGCACCGACGCTGCCGGAGCAAGCGGCCGGGACGCCGCACCGTCGCGCCCTGGCGGTCGCCTGCAACGACCAGCGAGTCAAGGATGCCGCGGGCCGCCATCTAGGATGCTGTCGCCTTCGACACACTCGAACTAGGCGGCCTCGACGGGGCCCGGGGGCGTCGATCGCACACAGCGCGCGTTCATCGTCCACGAGGACGTCGCGCAGCTCGAATCCAAACTTGACCGCGCCGCCCGCTCTGGCGGCGGCCACTTAGAGAAGGGAACGCGCCATGGCTGCGCTGATCACTGCCGCCGACCTCGGCATCGACACCACCAGCGACCAAGGCCTGTTCGACTGGCTGCTCGCCAGCGTCCTATTCGGGCGGCCAGTACCGCAGCAGACAGCCGCGAACGCATTTCGCAAGTTCAGGGAAGACGGCTGGGACACCCCAGAGCACTTCACCGCTGACGACCGCCACCCGCTGTGGCACGAGCTGTGGGAAGGCAACTATCACCGCATGAGCTCTGTCATGAGTGAGGAGCTACGCGACGTGATGCGCGCTCTCATCGCGGATTATGACGGCTCCGTCGCGCGGCTGGTGCGCACTGCCAGCGCGCGAGAAGACATCAGTCAGCGGCTGCAGCGCATTAAGGGCGTCGGGCCCAAGACTGCTGAGATCTTCCTGCGCGAAGTTCCGGACGCGCTGATTGGAACCGGCTGAGCGGTCAGGTGAAGCTGACTGAGGTTCCGCCCCGGCACGCAACGGCGCGGATACGCTGTCGTCATGGGATGGTCGACGGGCCGATGCTCCCTTTCGAACCTGCCCGTATGAAGAACGCATCGGCTGCGGCGCGCGAGGCGCGATTCGCCGGGAGCTCCTCCGGCCAGCAAGAGATCGCGCTGTATCAAGGGGCGCCGGAGACCAACCGGGTCAGGGTCCCCTATCTGTGGCTTGAGTTCTATCACTGGGGTGTAAGGCTCCGCGGCAGAGGCCTTATTGCGCGGTTCGTTGCAACACGAGATGTCGGCTACGAGCAAATCACCCAGCTCGTCGTGCTGATCTCTATAGCCGGCCGGCGTATCCGAGGCATTCGAATACGACGAGCGGGCGAGTCGGGGTTTCTGTACTTCTTCGCCGGGCCTGCGGCCGTGCCGCTGATCGTGAAACGACTGGCAAGCCACGGCGTTGCCGTCGACGGCCAAGTGACCGGTACTCGCATTCCATACACCAGGGGCAGCCACATCTACCGGGAGAGCGCACCCGTCGAGTCGTCAGTCTCTGAATGACTCTCCGATGGCGTAGGGCTTGACTGTTCGCGGACCGGCACTGAATCCCTAGTGAAAGTACTGGACTCACACCCGCGGCAATGCGGGGATCGAGGACTGCCGACCTCCCGGCGTCGTCGCCGTGGATGATCGCGAACAGCCCGGGCGCGGCGTCGGTGGCGCGCAACGCCCTGACGACGATGTCCGCGGTCGCGTCGGACAGCCGCCGGTGCCCTGGGTGGGCTTTGACAATGACCGGGCATCCGGCGGCGAGCGCCGAGCTGGTGTCGCCGCCTGCGATGCTGAACGCGAACGGGAAGTTGCTGGCCGCGAAGACGACGACGGGGCCGAGCGGCACCTGCATCCGGCGCAGGTCAGGGCGCGGTCCCGTGCCCCAGGTCGGGTCCGCGTGGTCAATGCGGGCGTCGAACGGGCGGCCGGTCTCGATCTCGTCGGCGTGCAGGCGCAGCTGAAAGGTGGTGCGGGTCAGCTCGCTGGTGAGGCGCAGGGCTGGCAGGTGTGTCTCGTCCTGCGCGATCGGCACGAGTGTCCCCGCGGCGGCATCGAGCGCGCTGGCGACGGCGCGCAGCACCGCGGCGCGGCGAGTGGCGCTGCACCGGGCCCAGGGGCGACGGGCCGCGGCGGCGGCGGCGAAGGTCTCGTCGAGCTCATCGCCGGAGGTGGACGCGGGGATGGGAGCACTCACAGGATCTCCTCGGGGGCGATGGACGCGTCGAGGCGGGCTACTCGGCTCAGTTCCAGCGGTGCGACGAAAGTGCGGCGGCTGATCGCCTCGAGGGCATCGGCGGTCAGGGCGCCGCCGGTTAGGTCGGCGGCAAGAAAGGCGCACGGGCTGGCGCAGATCCGGCCCTGGCACCAGCCCATCCCGACGCGGGTAAGCGAGCGGAGGGTGCGCGGGTCGGCCGCGCCGAGGTCCTCCACGGCGTTACGGACCGCGGCGACCGGCACCTCCTCGCACCGGCATACGAGCGTGTCGTCGGTGAGCCAGTGCGTCCAGCCGGACGGGATCGGATGGGCGGCTTGCATGGCGTGCGCGAAGCTGCGCAGACGTCCGATGCGGCGGTGCAGGCCACGGGCGCGCAGCGGTTCCCCGGTTACCTCCGCTACCAGCGAGCGCGCGGCGAGCTCGCCCTCCGCCAAGGCCAGGGCTGCGCCGCCGACGCCGGTCGCCTCACCCGCAACCCGGACACGCGCAGCGCCCGTCCGCTGCTGGTCGTCCACGGTTGCCACGAGCGAGCCGTCGAAGTCGAGACGTGTCTGGGCGCCGACCGCGAGTGGCAGTTCCAGCGACGGGGTGAAGCCCCAGCCAAACGCGACGAGGTCGGCAGCGACCTCGCGGCTGGTGCCGGGCAGGGCCCGCCCTGCAGCGTCCGCTTTCGCCAGTACCGCGCCCCGGACCTCACTGTCGCCGAGCACGCATGTCACCACTGTCCGCGGGTGGTACGGGATCTTGTGGCGGGCGAGCGCCACGCGGCCCTTGGCTGGCGCCTGCATCGCACGGTGGGCCTGGCGAGCCCATTGCAGCGGACTGTTCGCTTCGCAGACAGCTGCCACCTTCCCGCCGGCCGCTGCGAACGCGGCAGCGACCGGAAGCAGGAACGGGCCGGTGCCGGCGATCACTGCCCGGTTGCCCGGCCGCGTGCGGGCACCTTTGAGCAGCGCCTGGACGCCGCCGGCCGCCATTACGCCGGGCAGGTCCCAGCCCGGGACCGGTAGCTGGCGGTCATATCCTCCGGGGCAGAGGATCAGGTCTGTTGCCGCAACGACGTCCGGGACCGGCGGGGCGTCCCCCGTCGCGGGCGTCAGGTGGAGCAGGAACGGCGGGCCGGCGTCGAGCAGCGCGACCTGGGCGCGGGCAAGGTAGCGGATGCGGCCGCCGTCCACGTACGCCTGCAGCGCGCCGCGCAAGGCCGCGAATGTCCTCCAGTCGTGGTGTCCCGCGCGCTCGTCCGCGCCGAGGGCTTGGTCGGGATGCCGCCAGTACTGGCCGCCGGGCCGCGCGCCTGCGTCGACGAGCACGACGGTGAGCCCGCCGTCAGCGGCATGGACGGCAGCAGGCAGCTCAGCGACCCGGTAGACCGGCGGACCGGCCAACATGATCAGCCTTGATGTGCGACCCCGAGGGCTTGCGGCATTCGTCGCGAACTGGAAGGCAGCTGCCGAGGCTCAATCACCGCAATCAAGTGATGCCTGCTCACCTTGCCGTACGCCAGCCTGGACCTAGGCCGACATTCCGGCTCTAGGCGGCAGTCGGCTATCCGCAGACGCCAAACGGCAAGACCAATAGGCCCGTTAAGAGTCTTCGGCGGGGGCGACCGGGACTCCCCTGGGCACAGAAGGGCAACGTCATGACCACTGCTACGGTGCAGATCCCGGCGACGGGTACCTACCGGATCGACCCATCCGGCTCGTCGGTCAGCTTTACCACCCGGCACCTGTTCGGACTGGGCGTAGTGAGGGGAACCTTCGGGGTGCTATCCGGGGAAGTGACCATCGCCGACCCGGTGACCGCCTCCACCGCCCGGGCGGTAATCGATGCCGCCAGCTTTTCCAGCGGGCATCCCCAGCGCGACAAGGATGTCAAGTCCGCGAACCTCCTGCACGTCCAGGAGCACCCGCACATTCAGTTCGAGTCCTCGCAATTGGTGCCGGACGGTGACAGCTGGGTGTTGCGAGGGCAGCTCACCGCCCGCGGCCATGCCGTCCCGGTGGACCTGGCGGTGACCGAGTCTCGCGGCAGCAGTGACGACCTCACCCTGCGCGCCACCACCCGGATCGACCGGTACGCATTCGGCATCACCAAGAAGAAGGGCCTGGCCGCCCGGTACCTCGACCTGGAGATCACTGCCCAAGCCACCCGCAGCTGACCCTGGGAGGCAACCAGGCCGGAAAGACCGCTGTAGCCCAGATACGTTGCCAGTCCATTCTGGAGTGCTATCCGAGCTTCCCGGCCAGACGCGCGAGACAAACACCCCGCCGCCCAGCTCTGCATTCAAATGAGAACACTCGGTGGTTAACACAGGTCGGCGACAGTCCTGTGGCCTGCGCCCTATGAGCGGGCGCGATCACAAAAGCACTGGAGGGCATGGCAATGAGTGAGCTTCAGGGCATCGGTCGGTTCAAGTTTCAAGAAGGCAAGCTCCAGGAGTTCAAGCGCTTGTCCGCTCAAGCCATGGAGATCGTGCGGGCCACGGACACCGGGACGCTGCAGTACGAGATCTACTTCAGCGACGATCAATCCGAGTGCGTCGTGCTCGAGCGATACAGGGACTCCGAGGCTCTCATCGAGCATGGCGCCAACCTTGGCCAACTCGGGCAGGCAATCCTTGCGACAGGGTTGGTATCCAGCGAGCTCCTCGGTGAGCCGAACGCCGAGCTGACAGCGATGCTGGCTGGCGGCCCGGTCCGTCTCTTTACGCCCTTCCTGTCAATGTAGATACCGCTCGCCAGCTTGGCGACGCTGCTCCGAGCCAATGCTGCGTTCGGATCCGTCCTGGCCCCACCACCCACAGGATCGCCTAGCAGCTGTCGGATACCTGATCAAGATTGCGCTCGTCAGACGACTCGTCCTAGACCTTCCTCGTAGGCGCCGAATCTGCGCGATCGGACCCCCAGCTTCAGCGAATCCGATCGCACAACGACGCCTGTAGACCGACTAAGACACGGTGAGCCCGACCCGCTTTGAAGGACCTCCCGCGGCGATGGTCGTCGTCCGACCAGTTCCAACGCGGGCGATCTCGCCGCCCGCACGGCGCCGGGGTGGCGCTGAATGCTGAGGAATCGCTGCCCAGGCTCGAGTCCCGATGACCTTGGTCCCAGCACAGGAGCAACAGCACAACGACGCTACTGTTGCCGCCAGCTGGCGGTGACCGCCATCGTCAGTCGCCTTGCGTGACGTTCGCAACGCTACGACATGCCTAGACTCGGCCGTCACGCTCGCTCATGCCGATGATGACCGGCACCGACAGGAATGCGCGCGACCTCGTTGCAGCGTTGGCCGGAGCCGCGCCGAAGGCTGGGGTGTCGCGTTTAGCTCTGGTAAGCCTCCGCGGCCTTCACCAGGCCGGCCACGATGACCGGGTACAGGTTACGCAGCGGCCGGTGCACCAGGCGGCCCAGGATGGTCCGGTCCCACGATGCGCCCCAGCGGATCAGGGTGCCGTCGGGTGACGGGGTCAGCGTGACCTCGGCCCGGTAATTGCGCACCGGGATGCCACGCAGGACGGTGTAGGCCAGCCGCTTGCCAGGCTCCACGTCGAGGATTTCCTCAACCGAGACGGGGTACCGGAACCCGTACCGCTTTGACCCCTCCAGCCAGTAGACGGCGCCCTTGCCGTTCGCGGCCGCGTCGCCCTCGCTCCGGTAGCCCGCCTTGCGCCATGGTCCCCACTGCGGGTACACCATGACGTCGCCGAGCAGCGACCAGACGACCTCGGGCGGCACGTGGGCAGTCTGCTCTGCCGCAGCTTCTACCTTGCGCATATACAGGTTCTACCGTCCGCCGGTCAGACCGTACAAGAGCAAGCCTAGTTCGTGCCCGCCACCAGGACCCGCCCCGACCCGCGATCTCAGAGCCGCAGGTCGTCGACGAAGCATCCGCTCATCAGCCGCATTGGAGCCCGGGGTCATTGCGCAGCGCTCTCTAGGGGACCAAGTCAGCAATGAGCCTGACCGCAGCACTCACGGCATGACCCAGTGACCTCAGAATGCCAGCGCCGGTGCCCCGGCTGTGCCGATAGACATAGACGCACAAGCCAACTACCCCTGTCAGAACTGCTGCCAGGCCGAGCATGAGGACGACCGCCGGCCAAGACCCAACCTCAGTCAGAAGCACCACCAGCCCACCCGACAGAGCGATAAGAAGAGACAGACCAGCTCCACACAGTGACGTCGGCATCGGCTGCTTCGCCATGGCAGACATTGTCCCGCAACGCGTCGTCGAAAACGGCTTTCTCCGGGTGGAGGACCCAGCCAGCAGAGCCCACACTCTTGTGCCGCTGCGGGGTGCCATCAGAACGGCGATAGCGGGGTGCGCGGCCACACCGCCTGGGCTAGCCGGCGATGGCGACCTGGACTCGGCTGCCCGCAGCAGAGCACGTCCTCATCTGGCACGAGAGTTGCCTCTACGATGGCTTCCACTCAGCGTTGCGCAGCGGCACGGTGCGCCCTTGACCCCCAGAACAGCGGGGTTAAGCGCGGTCAGCATCTGAAAGGCGTTACCGACCTGGCTCACAAGGACCGGCGAAAGGGAGCGTCCGACCGTCTGTGTAAATGATCGTGGCGGTCATGGGGTTGGGATTCGTCCGTCGAAGTAGATCGTGAGTGCCTGCAGCGCCTGCTTCCACCCGGAGCTGCGGATCCCGGTGTTCGGGCTGCGGTAGTCCTGCAGGTTCCGCACGGCCAGGTAGAGCACCTTGAGGGCGGCCTGCTCGGACGGGAACTGGCCGCGGTTGCGGGTGACCTTGCGCAGCCGGGCGTTCATCGACTCGATCAGGTTCGTACCCGGTATGAAAGGCCGTGGGTGCCCGCGCGTTGTTTCGCTGGCCCGGCGTTGGTGGCTGGGCATACGGTGCGACCGTCCGGAACAGGGGCATCCGGGGAACACGTATGGGCTCGTCGTGTAGATCACCCTGCGGACCTCGGGCGGGAAAGCCAGGAACGGGGTGAACTCCGCCCAGTGCGCCCGCCACACTTTCACGATGGCCGGGTACCGGTCGCCCCAGGCGGCGGCGAAGTCCTCCAGCGCTGCGGCCGCGGCGGTCTCATCCGAAGCGGTGTAGATGGGCCGCAGGTCGCGGCTCAGCGGCAGCCAGTACTTCCTGGAGGCGTACCGCAGCGACGCGCGGATCAGGTGCACCACGCACAGCTGCACGATCGCCTGCGGCCAGACCACGCCGATCGCATCCGGCAGGCCGGTCAGCCCGTCGCAGCACACGATGCACACGTCAGCCACGCCGCGGCTTTTGATCTCCGAGAGCACCGACAGCCAGAACTTGGCGGACTCGCCGGTCGTCGGGCCGACCCACAGGCCCAGGACCTGTTTCTCGCCCTCGCAGTCGATCCCGATGGCCAGGTAGACCGCCCGGTTGGTGACCACTCCGTCACCGATCTTCACCATCAGCGCATCGATGAAGACCACCGGGTAGACCGTGTCGAGGGGCCGGGACTGCCACTCGGCGAGCTCCTCGACCACCCCGTCAGTCACCCGGGAGATCAGATCCGCAGAGACGTCGACGTCATACATCTCGCGCAGGTGCGCCCGGATGTCGCGGGTAGTCATCCCCCGCGCATACAAGGCGACGATCCGGTCGTTGAAGCCGTCCAGCCGGGTCTGGCCCTTCCGCACGATCTTCGGGTCGAAGCTGCCATTGCGGTCCCGCGGCACGGTCAGGCCGACGGCGCCGACGTCGGTCAGCAGCGTCTTGCTGGTCAGGCCGTTGCGGCTGTTCCCGGACCCGCGGCCGGCCGGGTCGTGTTTCTCATAACCCAGGTGATCGGTCATCTCCTCGGCCAGCGCCCGCTCCAGCACGGCCCTGGTGACCTGGGACAGTAATCCGTCCGGGCCGAGCAGCTCCACGCCCTCGGCCTGGGCCTTGCCCAGCAGCTGATCCGCCAGCTGCTCATCGATCAGCGGCGGCGGGCCAGCTGGCCGGTCACCGGTGTTGCGGGGCACCATCGCAGTGTCTGACATCACGTGTCCTTCCGCGAGCCACATTCCTGCGGCTCATCGTCAGGCCACGTCATTTACACAGCCGGTAGGACACGCCCCGGCGAAACGCGCCCCCGGGCCTGGCCATGCCGGCTTTAGCATCAAGGTCGTGCGCATCGCAGCAGCAGTTCTCGGGGTACTACTTGTCGGCGCCGTGTGGGTGAACGTCGCCATCACTCTCGTCATCCCCCGCGGCCGCATCGGGTTCATCAAGGTCGTGGACCGGTTCGTAGACCGGCTCTATACCGCGATCGGTCGCTTCGTAAGGCGGTGGGACCGGCGTGATGCTCTGCTTGCCAGCCAGCCCGTTGCCACGCTGGGCCTGCTGTTGCTCCTCTGGCTGGCCGGTTTCCTGGTCGGCTTCGGACTGCTGCTGTGGCTGCCCGGAGGCAGCTTCCCCACCGCCCTTCGCGAAGCGGGCTCATCGCTGTTCACCCTCGGGTTCGCAGCGAGGAGCGGCACGGAGCCAAGCGCCGTCGAGTTCCTCGCGGCTGCCTCCGGACTGATCATCGTTGCCCTGCAGATCGCCTACCTGCCCACCCTGTACGCGGCTTACAACCGCCGTGAAACAGAAGTCACGCTGCTTGGTCCCCGGGCCGGGAGCCCAGCCTGGGGGCCGGAGTTGCTGGCCAGGGCGCAGATGGTGGACGGCGTCGAGCAGCTGACAGTCATCTACGACGACTGGGAACGCTGGTCAGCCGACGTGGCCGAGTCCCACTCGAGCTACCCGTCGCTGCTGCGTTTCCGATCACCCGAGCCGCACAGCTCATGGGTTGTCTCGCAGCTGGCCGTGATGGACGCCGCCGCTCTTCACCTGGCGGCCTGCCCGGCGAGCGCGCCGTTCACGGCGCGGCTATGTGTGCAGATGGGCTTCACTAGCCTGCGGAAGCTGACCCGCACACTCCGGATCCCGGTCGACGAGGACCCGCGCCCCGACGACCCCGTCCAGCTGAGCTGGGAGGAATTCCTGCAAGGCTGGGACCGGATCACGTCCGTCGGGTTCCCCGTCGAGCGGACGGCCCAGGAGGCCTGGCCGCATTTCCGGGGCTGGCGGATCAACTATGAGGCAGCCGCGTACAAGCTAGCGTCGGGCCTCGACGCGGTCCCCGCCCGCTGGTCAGGCCCGCGCCGCCACGCTTGGAGCCCGTACGAACCGCGACAGCTGGCTAACCGTACCCCCGAGCACCCCGACGGCCAGCCCCCGCAACACCAGACACTCGGCCGGGATGACGCGTGACCGCTGCCACGTGAGCCCGGCCCGCACACTCAGAGCCGGCCGACTGGACCGTCGCCAGCGACACGTTCGCCTGGGCGGCGGACAAGTCCTTGTTGCCTGTGGCGGGAAATGAACCACATCCAGCGCGCTCTCATGTTCAGGAACTACGTGATCTGTGTCTTGGGTCAAAGCCAGATCGGCGACCATCTCCAACTTGGAACGCCGGCAGGCTAGCCGACTATGACGCGCCGATACCCGCCGCTGACCCAGTCGGCGACCAGCCGGCCGTACTCCTCCGCCGCCTGCTCCCACGCAAAATGACCGGCGTCGAGACGGTGAATCTCGCTATTGGGGAGGAGCTGGTCGAGATAGCGGTTGTTCGAGCATGGCACGAGCTCGTCGTTCTCGCCTGCGACGATCTGGGTCGGGGTCGTGATCGTCGGCAGCAAGTCCCGGAGCACCGGGTTCTGCTCGGGGTAGTGCCGTACGAACCGGGCCGACTCCGCAAACCGGCCGAGGTCGTAAGCGCTCACGTAGTCCTCGTGGACCTCAGGCTCAGTGTCGCTCGGTGCCGCCGGCTGGACCGCGTCGCCGATGTTGGTTCTGGCGTCGAGCCCGCGAACATCATCGAGGCTGGGTGCCTCGATGACGTCTTTGAGCGCACCGGCGGCCTCGATCGGGTAACTGACAGCGCCACCACCGATGGTCAGGCTCGTGACGCGTTCTGGTGCCTTGGCCGCAAGGAAGAGCGCGGCGGCAGTGCCAACGTCAGGACCGACGATATGCGGAGCGCCCAGTCCCCATTGGTCGATCAGATCGGCCAGGAACTTTCCGGACCTGTCGGGAGCGATGAGCTCAGGCGGCTGATCGGCCGCCAGGTATGTGCATAAGGAACACGAAATTGCACCGTCGGGGACTTGGTAACGCGGGCGTCGGCGGTGCCGTCCGGCGGCGGAGTCCTTACCGACTCCGTCCCATCCAGCGGCGTGATCGTGGCGAGTCCGGAGGAGCTGGCAGTGAATATGCTCCTGGCGGCGTGGTACTGGTGACGATCGTCGCACCGCCGGGGAGCCTGACGACGGTCTGAGTGCTGCCGTCGGGCAGTCGCGTCGTGATCGATCCGTCGGGGTTGAGGAGCGAGTTGCTGGCAGCGGTGTCGGCGGGGGTCGCTCCCCAGTCCGGCGGCTCGTCTATGCCCGGCGCGTCGGCTGGCATGGCGGCCTCGGAAGCGGTCGTGCCGGTGCCGGACTTCCCAATACCGCCACTCGGCTCCGGAACAGTGGACGTCACTCCCGGCTGAGGATCCGGCGACTCCGGCGGAAACGTCGTGCTCGAGGTGTCGCCGGCCTGCGTCGCCGTCGCCGAAACGTCCGGGACCGTCGCGGTTGTGGTGGTCGTGTCGTCCGGCCGTGGATCGTTGACCGACACGGTCCCGTCGGGATACGTGATCGTGGTCGGCCCGTCCGGATTGAAGGTAAATACAGGCATCGGCTCAGGCTCGTCCATGGCCCGGATGATAGTCGCCTGAACCCGCGCATTAAAGCACAGCCCGCCGTAACAGAGTGATGCGCTTGAGCGGCTGCTCGTTATTGTGTGGCGGCAGCCTCAACACGCAGTGAGGGTGCGCCGGCGATTGTCTGGAGGACGACGCAATAGCGTTCGGTCAGACGCAAGAGCGTTGCGAGGTCTCCCTCGGCGGCGTCGGTGTCGAGGTCGAACTGGACGCGGATCGCCCTGAATCCCACTGGCACATCTCTGTCGATCGCGAGCGTTCCGCGAAAGTCGAGTTCGCCCTCGGCGGTCACCGAGCCACCGCGGACTTCGACGCCTAGCGAGGTGGCCACGGACCGCAGGGTGACCCCGGCGCATGCGGCGAGCGCTTCTAGCAGCATGTCACCGGAACACATCAGCGACCCATCCCCGCCGGTCGACGGGTGGAGACCTGCGGCAGCGAGCGCGCGGCCGCTCTCTACTGAGCAGGAGATACCCTCGCCAAGAGTTCCGGTAGCCCGCAGAGTCACGACAGCCTCGGTCGGATCCGCCCGGTAGCGGTCCTTCAGCGGTGCCTGTACCGACCTAAGCTCGTCACGACCCACACGCTCCCCACCAATGCCCGAGCTCATCTGCCCAGCATGCCAGCCGCAAGGCGCACGGTCGAACAAGGCGGGAACGCTCCCGAGCCGCGCACAGTGCGCCCGCCCGAATTCACCGCCGCCAGCAAGAACGATTCTCTGCCAGCGTGCGGGGTCCAGACTTGCGCCCCCACGCCGCGACCCCGCGCGGCACGCGTCAGTGATCCGGGCCCTAACGGCAAGCACGCTGCGGACTGACCCGACTGCGTGAGCTCGCCACGACATCGCAGAACCACGGCTCGTATTTGCACCGGAAGGGCGACCGCTCCGGGGCCGTCAGGCCTCCTCGCCTAAACCTTTGGCACAGCGCAGCGGCTCGAAGATCAGCAGTTGTTCACGAGTGAGCCGCGCCCGTTACAGGTCGGGTCGTGCCTCGTGATCGATCTGCATGAGCTCAACCGGTGCTCCGTTGACCTCGACGAATGCGACTGTCACACCACGGCTGGGACTGTTCGGCGCGATGATGACGCGGTGCCCGTCCAACGCCGCCAGCAGATCGTCAACCTCGAACGCAACGTGCGCGACTGTCTTGACCAAGTCCGGGTACGGCGCGCCACTCCAGTATCGCTGCCATTGGATGCCAAACGGATTGTTCAGATGATCGCTCACGGTCATCTGCAGGTGCGGCAGCGGAATCTCACCGTCAAACCGATGCTGCGTCGGGATTCCGACGTGGTTGAACTTCATCGACCCCGCTTACCACTCGGCCGGCCGCGCCGCGCGTTGGCCATTGGCCGCCACCGATTCGAGACACGCAACCAGACCGTAACGCGCCGAGCTCACCCACGCCAGTTCATATGCCGCGGCCTGCCCCGCCCCACCTCTCGCCTGCCGAAATGCCTGCGCGACGAGTCACCGCCTGCACCGACCTGCGGCGGCATATCTGCTCACGCGGCCGATCGGCTGAACCTTCGCCTGATATGCGGAACGGGGCCGCGGTGTGGTACAACCCGGCGAATCGTTAGGGGTCGCGACCGAATTGCTGCTCAGTACCCGCATCCAGCTGCGCGCTCTCCGGCCGCACGGCGGCCTCATCGACCGACAGCGACACCTCGGCCGGCTCCCACTGCTCGGCGACCGGATGCCACCGCTCGATGACGATCTGCGCAGGCATGCCGTACTCAGCGAGCAGGTCACTGGCAGCCTGCTCCGCCGCCACCGTCACATGCTGCGCATGGGTGTACAGGAAAACGGTGTCGCGGCCGTCCGTCCGGGGTACAAGCCGGCCCGGCACCCGCCGTCGCAGCTCCTTCGCAACCTGGTACGGGCTCAGCGGGCGGATCCGGCGCGGAGCCGCGCCGGGCACGCTCAGATAAACGCTGATCCGCCAGTCGTTTCCATCGGTCACCGGGACGTTAACATCGCGGCTCTCGCCCGTCACGCCGGCGACTCTACTACCGGCGCCTTGGGTCGCCGACGTCGCCTTCCGGTGACCTAAGGCCACGCGCAGGGCGCGGTCGGCGCGGCCTCGGGTGGCGCCGGGGCGTTCAGCTAACGGCGGCAGCGACGGGGATTGGGCCAGAATGGCTCAATGGATCTGCACCTGAATGGCAAGGTCGTGCTCATTACAGGCGGGACCGACGGGCTGGGAGCGGCGCTTGCGGATCGGCTCATCGAGGAAGGGTCCCGGGTCGCGGTCTGCGGACGGGACCCCCATCGACTCGCCGCCGCCGAGCAGCGGCTGATGGAAGGCGACGGTGATGCACTTGTGGTGCAGGCCGACGTTACCCGTCTGGCTGACATCGAGCGGTTCGTCGATGCGGCCGTCGCTCGGTGGGGCCGCGTCGACGGCCTGGTGAACAACGCAGGCAAGAGCGCGGCAGGACGGATCGATCAGGTCTCCGATGAGGACTGGATTGCCGATCTCGACCTCAAGGTCCTTGCAGCTGTCCGCTGCACCCGGCTGGCTGTGCCGCACCTGATCGCTGCTGGTGGCGGTTCTATCGTCAACGTGCTCAACGTAGGCGCCAAGGCCGCTGGTGCCGCGTCGTTGCCCACGACCGCCTCCCGTGCTGCCGGCCTGGCCATCACCAAGGCCGCGTCCAAGGACCTGGGCAGCCATGGCATCCGAGTAAACGCTGTGCTGATCGGCCTGGTTAAGAGTGGCCAGTGGCGGCGGCGCGCCGACGCGTCAGGCCAGTCCGAGGACGAGCTGTACCGCCAGATGGCCGACCGCACCAATATCCCGCTCGGCAGAATAGGCCGGTCGGAAGAGTTCGCCGACCTGGCGGCCTATCTCCTGTCAGATCGCTCCTCCTACGTGACAGGATCGGCCATCAACCTCGACGGAGGAACAAGCCCAGTCCTGTAGCCGGCCGCGCACGGCTGACCTGCTGTCCGCCTGCCGCTCGGCCTCCATTGAACGTAACTGCTGTCTACTGCTAAAGGTCATTTGGCAGCGGCGTACTCACTACCAAGATTGCCGCTATCGCACAACCGGGCCTATGCCCGGTGCCACGAGGTGGCGCCGGGCCGCAACACTCGGGGCAGCATCCGTCGGACTTGAAGGGAGTGAGGCCTGCCCACTGATGCTTCTGCAGCAGTCGACGCAGCTCGGCGTTTTCCGCTCGCACCGAAGCGTCTGTGTCGTCCATGCAGCCATGATCCTGGATCGCGAAGACGTTCGACAAGCAATGCGGCCGGGCTCCGCGTACGCAACCGCTCGCGATGGTCTCAGCGTTTCTACGGGACGGCGAGCTGGCGTGCTGCCATTCCGGAGCATTGTCGTGTCCCGGCCGCATGCCATCGCGGCCACCAGTGGGGGCCGGGTCTGGTCACAGTGATTTGTATACGCGGTCAACCACCGGCGGCTCGTGCTGGCCCCTACGGGAACGGGGCCGACGTTGCCGGCAAGCCACCGTAGGCAGCAGCCGAGCGCTAGGTGCCAAAGGCGCGAGCGAGGAGGGCCTTGCGGCTTCGGGTCTGGGTCTTGGCGAACACTGACTTGAGGTGGTCTTGCACGGTGTGCTCGGAGAGGAACATCCGGCTGGCGATCTCCCTGGTGTCGGCGCCGGAGACGAGATAGGTCAACAGTTCGGATTCACGCATCGAAAGGGCGCTCGCGCGGCTGAACAAATCGAGTCGCTCGGCGGGCGTCGATTCCTCGATGGTGACGGCGATGTCGGTGCCGATGCGGGCGGCACGCAAGGTGAGCCACAGCCCGGCGGAGAGGTGGACCCGGGCCCTCGGACGGTGATCGTCCACTCCGGACTCGACCGCGAGCAGTTGCGCCGCAACGTTGTAGGCGCTGGCGGGAACCGGCGCGCGCCCCTGCTCGGCCGGGATGAGGGTCTGCAGGTACTCGTGGGTTTGCGGAGTCTGGCCGATCACGTCGAGCTCGGGCGAGAGCAGCAACACCACAGGCCCGGGTCGTGACTTGGACGACGGTCGGGCAGCAAAGGTGTCCGCCTGCGCCTCACGCAACGCCGCGGTGACGGGTTCGGCGAAAGCCGCCACACGGCGGGCATCCGCCGCGGTGAACACACCACCTGCGCGCCACAGGTCGAGGAATCCCCAGCAGCCGAAGCGATCACGGAACACGAGCGAGACGACGTCGGTGACACCGTGCTCGGAGAGCAAGGCGCGCAACGGATCGCCGTCGCTCACCGCGCTCAGCAGCGCCACCTGGCCAGGATCGAGGGCGGTCCAGCGGTTTGCTGCGGTGAGATACTTGGCCCGGATCAGGCGCGGCAGCGCCCCGAGCAATGGCGTCGGGACGTCAGCGAGAGGCGACGAGCCGACGGCAGTCTCCGGATCCGTGAGCAGGAACACGTACGCGTCGAAACTGACCACTCGGCGCAGCTTGCCGAGCAGGTCAACGCGCAGCCGACGGTCATCGAGCACCTCCACAGCCTAGGTGGCAACGGATCCCAGACATCTGGGATGGCACCAGCGACACCGTCGACCGACTATGGGGGCATGATCACTTTGCACATCGAGCACGCAATCACCGACTACGGCGTGTGGAAGTCCGCGTTCGACCGCTTCGAGGAACCGCGCCGGCAGTCCGGCGTCAAGCACCAGCGCGTCCTCCGGCCTGCTGACGACCCGACCTACATCGT
Source organism: uncultured Actinomycetota bacterium (assembly GCA_963730085.1). GTDB lineage: Bacteria > Actinomycetota > Actinomycetes > Streptosporangiales > Streptosporangiaceae > JAJYUU01. The sequence goes on from CAVSQI010000008.1 coordinate 25,999, forward strand.
CGTCAACCTTGACTTCGAAACGGCCGAGGAGGCCGGGGCATTCCTGGAGTTCCTGCGCTCCAGCGTCTGGTCGTCGCCACAAAGCGCGCCCGCGCTGGCAGGCACGCCGCAGACCCGCATCCTGGATCTCTGCCAAGAACGGTGACGGCCAGGCGTAACGTCGTCCCCCCGCGATTCCGCCGAGCCTCTTCACAGGGGCCACTGCCTGGACTCTCCCAGGTGCTCCTGGCCAGATCGTCCAGGGCCCTGCTGCCTTATCAGCAGGAACGACTAGGCCCGGTTGGCAGAACGAATTTCCACCGAGCCTGCCGAGGATGCGCTTCTCGTTGTCGACCGGTAAATCGGGTTTCGCGGGCGAGATCGGACTAGTCGGGTAAAGTCGTCCTCGGTGGTCCTGCTCTACGTGTCCAGGCGCGATGGGGGCGGAATCGCAGCTCAACAGCATTGTGTGTGTGTGGGGGAAGGGCGAGCCATGGCCGCCATCTTTAACCCTGGCCTGCGGCCAGTGGAGGAGCCCAGAGAGAAGGGTCTCAAGACAGGCGCTCTTGGCCTGGTGTCCAGCGTCGTCGTGGGGGTGGCCTCGACCGCTCCGGCCTATAGCCTGGCCGCGACGCTGTACTTCGTCGCTGTCGCCGTCCTGCTGAAGTCTCCGCTAGTCGCCGCGCTGGCGTTCGTGCCGATGCTCCTGTGCTCGCTCGGCTTCAGCGAGCTGAACAAGGCCGATCCCGACTGCGGGACCACGTTCATCTGGGCTGCCCGGGCGTTCGGTCCCAAGACCGGCTGGGCCGGTGGCTGGGGCGTAATGGCCGCTGACATCCTGGTCATGGCCAGCCTGGCCCAGGTAGCCGGGCAGTACATGTTCTTCCTTATCCAGGGGCCTAACAGCGCGATCGGCATCAACGCCTCCAGCGGCTGGGTGCTGCTGGTTGGGGTCTTGTGGATCGTCGCGATGACCTACATCTGCTATCGCGGCATCGAGGTTTCCGCCAACTTCCAGAAGGTGCTGCTGTCTATCGAGATCGTCATGCTGCTAGCCATGTCGGCCACGGCCCTGGTGCGGGTGTACGGCGGCCATCGGCCGCGGACGGCACTGCACGTGAGCCTCAGCTGGCTGTCGCCGTCGCACATGACCGTCTCAGCCTTTGTGTCGGGGATTATCTTGATGCTGTTCATTTACTGGGGCTGGGACACCGCGTTGTCGGTGAACGAAGAGACCGCCGACAAATCCCGGACGCCGGGCCGAGCGGGGATCATCTCGACGGTCCTGCTGCTGGTCACCTACGTGGTCGTGATCATCTCGGTTCAGGCCTTCGCAGGCATCGGCACAACGGGCATTGGGCTGAGGAATCCGGCGAACCAGTTCGACGTCCTGTCGGTCCTCGGCGGAGCGATCTTCGGTACGTCGGGGCTCGGTACAGTCCTGTCTCGGCTGCTGATCCTCATGGTGCTCAGCTCGGCCGCAGCGTCGACCCAAACCACGATCTTGCCGACCGCACGCACGACACTGTCGATGGCCGCCCACGGTGCGCTGCCTGAGTCCTTCGCCAAGATCCACCCCAAGTACCTGACCCCGACGGTGTCGACCGTGGTGATGGGCGCGATCTCGATCGCCCTGTACATCCCGCTGAATTACATCTCCCAGGGCAACCCGATCGGCGATGCCGTCACCGCGATAGGTCTGTACATTGCGTTCTACTACGGGCTGACCGCATTCTCCTGTGTCTGGTACTACCGGCGCACGCTAACAAGCAGCGCCTGGAATCTGTGGATGCGTGGCATCCTGCCCGGGCTCGGCGGACTGATCATGTACGCGGCTGGCTTCTACAGCCTGCAGAGCGACTGGGTGGCGAGCAACAGCTACACCATGTGGACGGTGCCGGGGCTGCACTGGAAGATCGGCGGCATCTTCATCATCGCCGTACTTGCCGCCGTGGCTGGAGTAATCGGCTTTGTCTTCATGCGCGTCACAGGCCCCGCCTTCTTCCGCAAGGAAACACTCACCAGGACGAATCCCGTGCTCGCTTTTAGTGAGGAGCTGTGAGCCAGGCGGACGGTGTGTCAGCCACCGCCGGACACCGGGCTGACGGCCGCGCCGGCCGCGCACGGCGGACGGATGGTAACGGCGCCGTGAGCAGCGCATCGCCAGTGGCGCGCCCGACAGGCATGGTCCGAGGCCGGCCGCCCTGGCCCGTCCGATCGGGGCCGATGCCGGTACTGGCGGACGGCTTCCGTGCCAGGCCGGAGACTGCACCAAACCTGGAGGCTGCGCTGCCAGCCGGGGCTGCGCTCGCATTGATCCCCGATCGGGCGGCGGTTCTGGCTGCCGCCTCAGGCCCGGTTGCTTCATCCGATGCGCTGGACTGGCTGAGGTCATCAGGTAAGACCCAGCTTGCGGTGACCTTCGCCGAATCGTTGTGGCACGCAGGCGGTATAGACCTACTGGTCTGGATCGAGGCTTCGAGCCGGGCTTCGGTCCTTTCTGGCTACGCCGCAGCGATGGCGGCAGCGACCGGTCGGGACCAGGCGAGCAGCTGTGAGTCAGTCGCGGCGCAGTTCCTCAGTTGGCTAGGCGAGACTAGTCGTTCGTGGCTAGTGGTATTCGATGACCTCGTCGGCACTGTGACCCTGGATGGTCTGTGGCCGGCGGGCCCGGCTGGCCGGGTGCTGGTAACGTCTGCTGACGCTCCGGCCGTCCCCGCCGGAACGCGGGTCGTAGGGGTCGGGCCGTTCAGCCCGCGTGAAGCCATTAGCTATCTGAGTGACCGCCTGTCGGCGGACACGGACAAGCGCCACGGTGCGATCGAACTCGCCCAGGACCTGGATTTTGACCCTCTCGCGCTGGCACAGGCCAGCGCTGTGATCGCCAACTCCCCCGTGACGTGCCGCGACTACCGAGCACAGTACATGCGCAGGCGGGAGCAGCTGGCCGAGGTGCCCGGCACAAGGCCGCCGGCAGCGGCCGTGACGTGGACGTTCTCGTTTGACCGCGCGGATCAGCTGGCGCCGCGCGGCTCGGTCCAGTCACTGCTGGCCATGGCCGCGTTGCTGGACGGGCACGGCTTTCCCCAGACCGTGCTCGCCACTCCTGCGGCAGCGGCCTTCCTCTCGGGCGACGCCTCGGACAGCAAGGAACTCACTCGCGCGGCACTGGCGGCGGTGGAACAGCTCAGCTTGCTCACTGTCGAACAGGCAACGGCACCTCCCACGATCCGCATGAGCCCAGTCCTGCAGGCGAGGCTGCGTGCCGCGATACCCGAAGGCCTACGGGATCGGGCTGCAAGTTCGGTCGCGAACGCATTGCTCCAGGCCTGGCCGGAACGAGAGCTTCCTGGCTGGCCTGCTTCCGGCTTTCGATCTTGTGTGGCGACACTCCGCCGCGTCACCGGAAACCTCTTGTGGGACGGAGGCTGCCATCCGGTGCTGGTGCGGGCGGGAGACAGCCTGGACCGCGCCCGTCTGACCGAACCTGCGGTGGACCATTGGGGCGACCTGGCGACGACCGCCAGCCGCCTGCTCGGGACCGGGCACCCAGACACAATGGTGGCCGCCCAGCGCCTGGCGGACGCCTACCTTGCGGCCGGTCGTGCTGAGGACGCCATTCCATGGTTCCAGTGGGTACTCGACGGCCTCACGCAGAAGCTCGGGCCCGATCATCGTGACGTGATCGACGCGCAGCGCCGCTTGGGCCATGCCCTCGTAGCGGCGCTCCAGCACCTGGCGGCGATCACCATCCTTGAACGCGCTGTTCCCCGATTCGAACGGATCTGCGGGCCAGTGCATACCGATACGTTTGGTGCGCGCGACGAACTTGCCGCCGCTTACCTGGCTGCGGGCCAGCACTCCAGTGCCATAGCCCTCTATCGGCGCACGCTGGCCGACCGGGAGCGCGCCCAGGGTGACCGACACCCGCAGACGATGACGACGCGTCACGGCCTGGCCGACTCCTACTTGGCGAGCGGGCGGGCGAAAGAGGCAGTTACCGTATTCAAGCGGGTGGTGGCCGACCGGGACAGCGTCCTCGGGCCTTTGCACCTGGACACGCTTGCGGCGCGACACAACCTTGGCGCCGCTTACCAGAAAGCGGGCAAAGCAGCGTCGGCGGAGTTGGCCTGCGAGCAGGCCTGGGCCGGGTTCGAGCGGGTACTCGGCCCGCGCCACCCTGATACGCTGCGCAGCCGTGCGGAGCTGGCCCAGGTCTACCGCCGACTGGGGCGCTATGGCGACGCCCGCGTTCTGCTCCGCGACACGGTCGACCGCCTAGAACGCGTGCTGCCCGATGGCGATCCGCTGATCATTGAACTGCGCCAGAGCCTCGCGGACATCGGCGAGGAGTAACTTCAGCTGAGCGAGCGCACTATGTGCGAGCTGTCTGTCGAGGCCGTAGCTTGATCCTCGCGGTCGAGGGTGGCACGATCGCCGAGGTGAGCACAGCGTTGCAAGAACTGTTAATGCGTCACGTTGACGCCGGCACCATTCCCGGCGGGGTCGCGCTCTTGGGCGCTGGGAACGCCGAGGTGGTCACCGCTGGCGTGATGTCAATCGGCGGCGGTCCTATGGGCGAGGACGCCATCATGCGGATCCAGTCCATGACCAAGGCGATTACGTCGGTCGCGGCGCTGCGTCTCGTCGAAGCAGGGCGTCTCGAGCTCGACCAGAGCCTGGTGGACTGGCTACCAGAGCTGGCTGACCGTCAGGTATTACGCAATCCAGCAGCTGAGCTCGACGACACCGTCCCGGCTCGCCGGGCCATCACGCTTCGCCACCTCCTGACCAATACCTCCGGGTACGGGATGGTGATTCAGGCCTCGCCGCTGCAGCAGGCGATGGCCGCGAACGGCACTGAGGCTGGCCCGGAGCCACCGGCGATAGGTGCTGACGAGTGGCTGCGTCGCCTGACGGAACTTCCGCTAGCGTTCCAGCCGGGAGAGGGATGGCGCTATCACCATTCGTTTGGCGTGCTCGGCATTCTCATCTCGCGGGTGACGAGCCACCCGCTCGGTGAGCATCTGGCCGAGGACGTCCTCGGGCCTCTCGGGATGGCCGACACCGCACTGTGGGTGGCGGAGGGCAAGCTGGACCGGCTGCCGGCTGCTTACCGACACGGTGACGACGGACTGGTGGAGGTCGAGCCGGCCGGTGGCGGTTTCTACGCCGGGTCGCCGCCGTTCGACGTCAGCCACGGCGAGCTCGTCTGCACGGCATCGGACTTTCACCGCTTCGCCCAGATGCTTGCCGAGGGAGGGCGAGTAAATGGCCAGCCGATGATCTCGTCTGATCACCTACAGCAGATGGCCAGCGACCAAGTGCCGGCGGAATGCAAGACCGCGGACAGCTTCTTCCCAGGGTTTTGGGACGGTACGGGATGGGGTTTTGGCGTGGCCGTCAAGACAGAAGGACCCCAGCGCGGCCGCATCGGCTGGTCCGGCGGACTGGGTACCGACTTCTTCGTCGACCCGGACGGCACGGTCGGCATCCTCCTCACTCAAGTAGAGATGGGTGAGCACATGTGGCCGCTGGTCGGGCAGTTCCAGGCGCTGCACGAGTAGTCGTGACCGACGGCATCCCGCCGGTCTCGCGGATTAGATTCGGCGGCAACGGGGGGCATGTTTGAATGAGCGCGGGAGCGGTCTGAGGAGGTACGGCCATGCCCGTCATCGTTGTCACCAGGCTCAGGCTGCGGGATCCCGCGTTTTTCGATGACTTCTTCGCCAGCGCCGTCGCGGTGACCGAGCAGGCGCAGAAGTCAGAGGGTAACCTCGGCGCCGACGTGCTGGCCGAGGCGAACAACACCTACTGGACGCGGACGGCATGGCGCGACCGCAGTGCGATGGACGCGTTCGTCGGGAGCGATCCGCACCTGCGCACTATGGGCCGCATCGATGAGTGGTGCGACGAGGCGACGTTCGCTGACTGGGAGCAGGCTGACGGCGAGCTGCCGGACTGGCAGGAGGGCCATGCCCGCATTGTCGCCCATGGCCAGGCGGCGAGTCTGACAAGCGCGACAGATGCCCACCGCACCCGCGACTTCCCATCTCCCGTCCTGCTTTCCTAATACGCCGCCCACCCGAGCCGAAGGGCAATGACCGAATGCAGCATGCGCGCATGCTCGCGGTCTCGAATTGGCTCTACCGCGGTGTGGCGCGCGCCTTACCCTCAAGCTACGTCCTCGGTATCAGGTCTTGGACGGTCGCGTATCGATCCAGTTGACCATCAGTCGGCGCTCGGCAAAAAGCCACTGGTCGTCCTGCTTGACGAATTGATCGAGGTAGCGGATGGACGCGACCATCAGCGTGCGCTGCCCGTCCTCGCCGACCGAAAGGTGGTGGGCTAGACAGTAGCTCTCGCCGCTGGCGTGGCCCCCGTCGAGAGAGATCGTGCTCTGCCCGTTGAAGTGCATGGTGGCGACGTACTGGTTAAGGTCGTCGAACACGGGGGCCAGAGACTCCCGTCCGCGCAGCTCCTGGGACGGTTCTTCGGAAGTCAGGTCATAGAACACCAAGAAGCGGGTGTCTTCGGTAAACAGGTCCATCTGGCCCCTGGCGTCCCGCCTGTCGGCACAGTGAGCATATGCGTCGACCAGCTCCCGGATGGCCAGGCGGTCGGCGGCTTCCAGCGGCGAGACAGTCGTGTGGGATGTCATGTTTACTCCTAATAAGAGTTGTCGGGTCCGCCGTCCGGCAGACTTGGCTGAAGGTGGCCGCCGGCAGGTGAGCACTTTGTGCTCCTGGGTTTTTGAGCCCTGGCGAAAGATCGTGCCCCTGCCGGTGACCGGGAGAGTTGATCGCTGCTGGGATGTCGTGCCCGCCGATGGCGTGAGCACTGTTTTTATTAGGTCGCTGATAGTTCTCCCGCTGGCTGCTGACATGTTCCGACAGAGCTGGCGGGAGTGCGCATGCGGCTGTTCGTGGGTGATGACTGGGCTGAAGACCATCACGACGTCGAGGTGATGGACGGGGCCGGGAAGGTGCTGGCGAAGAAGCGCGTGCCCGAGGGCGTGACCGGGATGGCCCAGCTGCACGGCCTGATCGGCGCTCGCCTGGGCGAGGACTTGGACGAGGCGGAGGTGCTGGTCGGGATCGAGACTGACCGCGGTCCCTGGGTCACGGCGCTGATCGCGGCCGGGTACCGGGTCTACCCGGTGAACCCGCTGCTGGCGTCCCGGTACCGGGAGCGGCACGGCGTGTCCGGGGCCAAGAGCGACGCCGGCGACGCGCACATGCTGGCGGACATGGTGCGGACCGACTCCCACCAGCTCCGCGAGGCAGCCGGGGACTCCCCGGAGGCCGAGGCGGTCAAGGTGACCGCCCGGATGCACAAGACGATGATCTGGGAGCGGACCAGGGCGGTGCAGCGGCTGCGGCACCAGTTGCGGGAGTACTTCCCTGCGGCGCTGGAGGCGTTCGAGGACCTGGACGCCTGCGACACCCTGGAGCTGCTGGGCAAGGCGCCGGAGCCCGCGCGCGCGGCACGGCTGACCCGCGCGCAGGTCAGCGCCGCCCTCAAACGGGCCCGCCGCCGCAACATCCCGGACAAGGCCACCGCGATCCTCGCGGCGCTGCGCGGGGACCACCTCGGCCAGCCGGCCGTTCTGACGGCCGCCTACGCCGGCACCGTCCGGTCCCTGATCGCGCTGGTCACCACGCTGAACGAGCAGGTCAAGGCCCTCGAAGAGCAGGTGAGGGACCATTTTCGCCGGCACCCGGACGCTGAGGTCTACCTGTCCCAGCCCGGCATGGGAGCCGTTCTCGGCGCCCGGGTGCTCGCAGAGTTCGGCGATGACCCCCGCCGCTACGCCGACGGCAAGGCCCGCAGGAACTACGCCGCCACCAGCCCGATCACCCGCGCGTCGGGCAAGAAGAGGGTCGTCGCGGCTCGGTTCGTTCACAACGGCTGGCTCGTCGATGCTCTCAACGCCCAGGCCTTCGCCGCCCTGAACGCCTCGCCCGGCGCCCGTGCCTTCTACGACCAGCAGCGCGCCAAGGGACACCAGCACAACGATGCCCTCAGAAGGCTGGCCAACCGGCTCGTCGGCATCCTCCACGGATGCCTCAAGACCGGCACCGTCTACGACGAGGCCACCGCCTGGGGCCACCGGGAAAACCTCCCTCAATCCTCGCTCGTGGCTTGACATTTAAGCTCCTGGGATGTCTTTCGCGGCCGCGTCCGGAGCATCCAGCTCGAATCTCCGGCGGTCTCAGGATGTCGATTTGCCCGGTATCCCGGGGAGGCAAAAGGGGGAACCAACGCCGCAGATGCTGGGCCGAGCCGAGTAACCTCGTCGGAGGGCCGGATCGGCCGAGCAAAGCTCGCCAGGCGGAGGCCGGCAGCGACGCCGAGCGCGCGTGACACTGGCGGGGATTCCAGGGCGATTACGAACGCACCGGCGACAACCAGCGCGACGGCGCGCAAGCTTAGGATGCGCCGACCGCGGGAGGGGGCGGCGAACCACCTGACATGCACGCAGGTTGCACGCGCCGTCAGCACGGGTGATCTCATACCGCAAAGCGACAAAGGGGTGACGTGTGCGGAACCGTCACAACCTCATACCGACGCCTATGGAGCACGCAACCGGCTCCGTTCTGGTCACCGGGGCGACTGGCTATGTCGGCGGCCGACTGCTGCGGAAGCTCGAGGAGTCGGGGCGACCAGGTGCGCTGCATGGTGCGGAGACCCGAAGCGCTGTCGGGACGGACGGCTGAGCAAACGGAGATCGTCCGCGGAGACGTGCTAGAGCCCGACTCGCTGCACCGGGCTCTGGCAGGTGTCACGGCCGCCTACTACCTGGTTCATTCGATGGCCGCGTCAGGGCCGTTCGCGGACGCCGACCGTCGCGGCGCGGAAAACTTCGCAGCCGCCGCACGGAAGAACGACGTCGGCAGGATCATCTACCTGGGCGGCCTCGGCGCGGAGGACGATGTATCCACTCACCTCCAGAGCCGTCACGAGGTCGGGCGGATCCTGCGCGAGTCGGGCGTCCCGACGATCGAGTTTCGCTCGTCCGTCGTCATCGGCTCGGGAAGCGTCTCCTTCGAGATCGTGCGCTCGGTAGTCGACCGCTCGCCTGTCCTGCTGATGCCGCGCTGGGTTGTCTCGCGCACGCAGCCGATCGCAATCGAGGACGTCCTCGGGTACCTGCTCGCTGCGCTCGACCTCGAGCTCGAGGAGAGCCGGCTCTTCGAGATCGGAGGTCCCGACCGCATCACCTACGCCGACCTCATGCGGGAGTACGCGCGGCAGGCTGGCCTCCGGCGCGCCCTGATTCGCGTCCCTCTCGCCACACCGCGCGTATCAGGGCTCTGGTTGAGCGTGGTGACGCCGGTGTATGCAACGATCGGCCGGGAACTCATCGAAAGCCTGCGAAACAACACACTCGTTCGCGACGCATCGGCCCGCCAGGTGTTTCCGGTCCGCCCGAGAGGCTTCCGCCAGGCCATCGAGCGCGCGCTCGCGAACGAGGACCGTGAGTTCGCCGAGACCCGGTGGTCGGATGCCCTGTCTGCATATCAGGGGCGAAACTGGGGCGGCGTGACGTTGGGCCAGCGGGCCGTTGCTTCACGCAGGACCAGAGTCAGCGCATCGCCGGAGCAGACGTTCGCGCCGATCCAGCGGATCGGCGGCACGACCGGCTGGTACTACGCAAACGGCTTCTGGCGGTTGCGCGGCCTCATGGACAAGGTCGTCGGCGGCGTAGGTCTTCGGCGCGGGCGCCGGGATCCCGTTCGGCTGGCGGTAGGAGACACGCTCGACTTCTGGCGGGTGGAGGCCTTCGAACAGGATCGGCTCCTGCGGCTTGGAGCCGAGATGAAGGCACCAGGGCGCATCTGGCTGCAGTTCGAGGTCGACGGCGATCACGCAGGAGCAACACTGTGCCAGACAGCGATCTTCGATCCTCACGGCCTTGCAGGACTCGCCTACTGGTACGCGCTCTACCCAATTCACCATCTGATCTTCGAGGGGATGCTGCGAGGGATTGGGCAGGCTGCGATCGCGGGTGGGACAGCTCAGTCTCCCCGCGCGTCGACGCAGGCCTCATAGCTCGCCGGCGCTACAAGTGACATTTCCAGGCCATCTATAGCCCGACGTGGCCGAGGCGATGACGCTTGCGATCGAGGATTGCGCACGTGGCTTGACGACGGGAGCGGAGTGAGGGCTCCCCGGCTACGATCATTCGGTGCATACATGCCTGGGTCTGGCCTCGATGGCCTGCTCGAAGGAGGAGCGCAAGTGACACCGGGGGCTATCCCGGCACTGCTGGGACATGGTGCCAGGGCCGTGGCGGCCGCGCGCGTGGTAATCGGCCTCACCGCCCTAGCCTGGCCCTCGGTCCCGGCTCGTCCGTGGGTTGGCACAGCGGCGGACGATCTGGCCGCTCGAGTGTTCGGGCGCGCTCTGGGAGCGCGCGACCTGGCTCTGGGGCTAGGCGCCCTGACGGCGTTGCAGCGCCCAGGCGCCGAGCGCGGATCCGCCGGCGCATGGGTCGCTGCGGGTGCTCTGTCCGACGCCCTCGACGTGGTAGCCAGCCTGTCATCGTGGCGGGAGCTACCGCAGAGAGGCCGCTGGCTGGTCGTTGCGTCTGCCAGCGGCGCGGCCCTGACCGGTGCCGCTGGAGCCCTGGCGTTGCGGCCGGGCCGGAGCGGCGCGTCGTCCTAGGGGTCTGGCTTGCGCTCCCGGTTGCGCCAGCTCCCGGCCATGAACTGCGGCTGACTGCTATGCGTGTTAGTAGACAGGGCGATGTTGCTGCATCGCCGTCTACCTGAGGAGATGGCCGGCTTGGCCCGTCCGACACTCGCTCATCGGCTGTGGCTGCGGTGCTGCCGAGCCTTTGCGGTATTCCGGCTCTTCGCTCGGGGCGGTCTCAGATACGTGAGCAGCGCGCCGCAGCTCTACGCGGCTGCAGGCGAGCAGCGTCAGGTACTGCGGGCGGACCTTGCTATGAGGACCGCCGAGGACGTGGCTGACACCCTGGGGGCAATGAAGGGTGTCATGATGAAGATCGGCCAGATGGCCAGTTATGTCGACGACGGGCTCTCCCCTGCCGTCCGTCGCACTCTCGCTCGCCTGCAGGACAGCGTGCCGCCGATGAGGCCGGAGCTGGTCGCTACCGTCGTGGCAGAAGAACTCGGCGGGCCGCCAGAACGGGCATTCGCGCGCTGGGATCCGGAGCCGATAGCCGCTGCTTCGATCGGGCAGGTCCACCGTGCGGTCACCCTCGACGGCCGGGCAGTCGCCGTCAAGGTGCAGTACCCGGGCGTCGCCGACATGATGGCCGCAGACCTGCGTAACGTTGCGCTGCTGCGCCGGATCCTGCGTATCACTGCCCCGGCCCAGGACGTCGACGCGCTGCTGGCCGAGCTGCGCGACCGGGTGCTGGAGGAACTTGATTACCGCCGCGAAGCCGCCAACCAGCAGCGCTTCGCCGCCTACTACCGCGGCCATCCGACCATCCACGTTCCCGCGATCGTCAGCAAGCTGTCCACCCGGCGGGTATTGACCACCGAGCTGTCGGACGGGGCCCGTTTCGCCGAGCTTGCAAGCTGGCCGCAGCGAGAGCGCGACCTCGCCGCCGAGACGATTTACCGGTTCGTCTTCCGCAGCCTGTACGAGATCGGCGCCTTCAATGGCGATCCGCATCCCGGCAACTACCTGTTCCACCGGGGCGGCCGGGTCACTTTCCTCGACTTCGGGCTCGTCAAGCACTTCACGGCGGCCGAACTGGAGCCACTGCTGCGGATGAACCGAGATATCTGCATCGAGCACGACCCAGAGGCATTCCGCCGCACGCTAGAGAGCGCAGGATTCCTGCGCCCCAGCGCACCGGTTAGCACTGAGGCGATCATCGAGCACCTTGCTGTCTTCTACGAAACCATTCGCGAGCCAGGGTCGCTGACCATCACCAGCGACTACGCCTCGTCGGTCGTGCGCCGCTTCTTCGACGTGCGAAGCCCGCTCGCTGAGTACATCGCCATCCCCCAGTCATATGTGATCCTGCAGCGCATCAACCTGGGCTTGTTTGCCATTCTCGGCGAGCTTTCCGCCACCGCCGACTGGCGTGCCATCTCCGAGGAGATCTGGCCGTCCGTTCGGTCGCCAGCATCGACTCCCATGGGCAGGGCCGAGGCCGCGTGGCGGGCCCGCCACGAGCCCATCGCGGCCTGACCGCGCGGCGTTCCCTTCTCAGACGGACATTCCGGCCGGGCATACGCTCGGGGGTGACCCGCAGGAGCCTTACGTGAGAAGACGGGTCCGGCGCAGGCAAGGGGGAACCGATGCCGAAATACATCCAAATTTTCAACTACTCGAGCGGCTCCTGGGCACGCATGATCAACAGCCTGGGCGGCGACCAGACCACAGTGGTACAGCACACGCTGGAATCCCTCGGCGGGTCCCTTGAATGCATGTACTGGCAGGTGGGGTCCCATGACGGATACGCCATCTTCGACGTTCCCGACTCGGTCACCGCCGAGGCGGTGGAACAAGCCATGACCAAGACGGGTGCTTTCAAGAGTATGGAAACTCATGAGCTGCTCACCGAGAAGCAGCTCGTCGAGACCCTGCATCTCGCCAGGGAGGCCGCGCAGGTTTACGAGGTCCCTGGACAACCGGACTGAGGTCGCCGCAACTTGCGTCCAGGCGGTCAACGGTCTGCTTCAAACCATCGCTCCCAGGTCGGCTGGGTGCCTTGCGAGTGTCGAGCTGCGCGGGCCGCGGCAGGCCCAGCGATCCGTGGTCAGGCGTCGGCCTGCTGAGCCTGGACGTAGCTGCGGTAGGCGGCGGCGATGAGGTCGGCGCAGGCGTGGAGCGGCATCGCGGTGCTGTCGATCTGCAGCTGGTATAGCTCCGGGTCATCGATGCTGACGCAGTACAGGCGGCGGACGTACTGCGCGCGGGCGCGGTCGACGTGGGGCAGGCGCTGACGGGCGGTGACCATGTCCACGTTCTCGATCCGGGCCGCCTGCGCGATGCGCGCCTCTGGCGGACCGAACAGCCGCACCCGCAGCACGCCTGGCTCCTTGCTGAAAGCGGCGCCGCCGGCCCGCCCGAGGATCACCGCGCCCGACGCGAGGGCCTCGCGCATGATCGCCTCGGCCTGCTCGCGGAAGAATGCCGCTTCATCCGGTGGCGGGGTGACGTCGTGCGGCGTCCCGTCGGTGCCGGCGCCGAGGACCCCGCCGGCCAGCGGGGACAGCACGCTGAAGAAGCGGTCGACGAGGGGGCGGCGGATCATCGCGCCTTCGGCTTCCTGGACCGACACCTGCAGCTGCGCGGCGACGTGGGAGCTGATCGCCCGGTCGAGCAGCGGGAGGCCGAGCTGGCGGGCGACCTCGGGGGCGATGATGCTGCCGCCCGCGCCGTAGCCCGCCGAGATGGTCACGCCAGGCATCTAATGCGTCCCTTCGGCAGCGACCGTGACCGCATCCTCGCCGGCCGCGGCGGAAGGCTCAACGGTGGGCCGCGTCTGGGTGTTGCTCGTGCGCAGCCGCACCTGGTTGATGAACAACGCGGCGATGACGCTGAGGATCGACACCGGCACGGCGACAAGGAACAGCCGGTCAATCGCATGCGAGTACGCCTGGATGATGCCCTCGTGGATCGCCGGATGCGTGCGCTTCAGCGCGTCCAGCTGGGCCGGGCTCCCGATGAGCGCTCCTACCTTGTTCCCGCCCACGGCCAGCGCGGCCGGCGGCAGGTAGCGCGGGAGCTCGGCGGTGATCCCCGCGGTCAGGACCGCGCCCAGAGCGGATGCCCCGATGGCGCCGCCCATGGACCGGAAGAAGGTGACGGACGAGGTCGCGACGCCTAGCTCCTTCATCGGCACGGCGTTCTGCACGACGAGCGTCAGCACCTGCATGAACAAGCCGAGCCCGATGCCGAAGACCAGGATGTCCAGGCTCACTATCGTCAGCGAGGTGTGCGCGCCGAGACGCGATAGCAGCGCCAGCCCGATAGTGACGATGATCGTACCGGCCAGCGGGAACCAGCGGTACCTCCCGGTGCGCGAGATATAGATGCCCGAGCTGATGCTCATGGCCAGCAGGCCGACCAGCAGCGGCAGCAGCAGCAGGCCCGACTCGGTGGCCGACACCCCGTGCACGAGCTGCAGGTACTGCGGCAGGAACGCCAGCGCGCCGAACATCGCGACGCCGCTGACGAAGGAGATGATGTTGGACACCGTGAAGATCCGCAGCCGGAAGAGCCCGAGCGGCAGGATCGGCTCGGGCGCCACCGCCTCCCGGAGCGCGAAGCCGGCCAGGACCAGCGCTCCGAGCACGAACAGCCCGATGATCTGCCACGATGCCCACGGGTAGGTATTACCGCCCAGCTGCGTCGCGAGCAGGATGCACGACACCCCGGCGACCAGCAGGATCGCGCCCCACCAGTCGATCTTCACTTCCCGCTTGCGCACGGGCAGCCGCAGCACGCGATTGGTGACGATCAGCGCGGCTATGCCCAGCGGCAGGTTGACGTAGAAGATGTAGCGCCAGGTGAGGTGGTCGACGGCGAACCCGCCGGCCAGCGGGCCGACGACGCTGGAGACGCCGAAGACGGCGCCGAAATATCCCTGGTAACGGCCGCGCTCTCGCGGCGGGATCACATCGCCGATGATCGCGAAGGCGAGCGACAGCAGGCCGCCGCCGCCGATTCCCTGCAAGCCGCGGAATGCGATCAGCTCGAAGATATTCCTGGAGAGCCCGCAGAGCGCGCTGGCTACCAGGAACACCACGATGGCCAGCTGGAAGAGGCGCTTGCGCCCGTACAGGTCACCCGCCTTCCCCCAGATCGGCGTCGAGGCCGTGCTGGCCAGCAGGTACGCGGTGATGACCCACGACAGCAGGTTGCTGTGGTGGAAGTCCCCGACGATGGTCGGCAGCGCGGTCGACACGATCGTCTGGTCGAGCGCGGCCAGGAACATCCCCATCATCAGCCCGGACATGATCACCAGGATCTGCCGGTGCGTGAAGCCCTCGCTCGCCGGCGGGCTCGCAGTCGTCGTGGCCGAGGCACTCATGAGCGCCTGCTGTCCTTGTTCTGCGTCCCGTCCACCAGCAAGACCCTACCCGGCCGGAATGCCAGCACCGCCAGCCCGACGCTTCGAGCATGGCCAGTTCCACCGGGCCTGTCGGCGCCAGAGCACGACAGTCTCGATCTTGCCGACGATAGTGCTCCGACTAAGCGCGTCAATCTGCAACCAAGCGTGATCATTCGGTGCTTCCAGCCGGCACGAAAGTTCTGCCCGTTGGTCATCCGCAGCCCAGGAGATGCTGTGCTAGTCAGGTGACTAGCCAAGAAGCTGCTGAGTTCAATGCGCTGCCGGAGGACTGGGCGTCCGATCCGGGCCTGATCGCCGGACTGCGGGTAGACGACGACGATGAACACGACGACCCAGTTCTGCGCTGGCCGGACGGCCGGGTTGTCGACACGTGGCGTGAGGACTACCCATACTCCGAGAAGATGCCAAGGGCCGAGTATGAGCATCTCAAGCGCCCGCTGCAGATCGAACTGGTCAAGCTGCAGAACTGGGTCAAGTCCGCCGGCCAGCAAGTCGTGATCGTGTTCGAGGGCCGCGACGCAGCGGGTAAGGGCGGCACGATCAAGCGGTTCACCGAGCACCTGAACCCACGCGGCGCCACCGTTGTCGCGCTGACCAAGCCGAGCGAGCGGGAGCGGACCCAGTGGTACTTCCAGCGCTACGCACCGCATCTGCCCGCGGCGGGCGAGATGGTCATGTTCGACCGTTCCTGGTACAACCGAGCGGGCGTGGAGCGGGTAATGGGCTTCTGCACCGATGACGAGTACTGGGAGTTCATGCGCGAAGCGCCGGAGTTCGAGCGCATGCTGGTCCGTTCAGGCCTGCACCTGACGAAGCTCTGGTTCTCGGTGACGCGTTCCGAGCAGCGCACGCGGTTCATCATCCGCCGGGTCGATCCGGTTCGGCAGTGGAAACTGAGCCCGATGGACATCGAATCGCTGGACAAGTGGGATGCCTATACCGATGCCAAAGAGGCAATGTTTCACTACACCGACAGCGCGCACGCGCCGTGGACTGTGGTCAAGAGCAACGACAAGAAGCGGGCCAGGCTCGAGGCGATCAAGCACGTGCTGAGCAAGTTCGATTATCACGGCAAGGACGAGACAGTCATCGGGGAACCGGATACGAACATCGTTGGGCCGCCGTCAGCGCTATCCGAGCACAACCCCGATATCTCCTTCCCGAACCTATAACGGCGGGCGGCGGCAAAATATGACCGCCTTGCACGGCCTTCGCAACTGTCCGACATGGCTAGTCGGCCGAAGGATCTCGCCGCGGAGCGCCGTCCGCAGGGCCGCACCGAAACCACCCAGATGCGGAATGCGCCCCGCCGCTGGTGGCCTCAAAGTCAGTGGCCGCAATCAGGGGCCGTCACGGCGGTTGTTGGTCTACCACCACGCGACTGAGCTGGCGTCGCCCTAGCTCGTGTGCCTGAGTATCGGGGGCCATCGGGTCGTCTGGAAGCCTAAAGCTCAAGAAGGAGAGGCCGAACAGAACCGCCCAGGCTCGCGCCCGATGCCACATGCCTGGACACATCTGAGGGTAGGCGGCCCAGAAGTCGCCATGAACGTCAAGATCGAACAGCCACCACACTGCGGCGAGGTCAGTGGCCGCATCGCCGGCGGTCACGTCTCCCCAATCGAGCACTGCGGAGATGCGTCCGTGATTGACCAGCACGTTACGTGGATGCAGGTCGCCATGGATCCAGACTCGCTCGGTCGCGATCGCTGCCTGGAGCCCAGCATTGAAGACACGTACTGCGTCGGCAATTAGGGCTTCGTCCCCACTCGTCAGTGGCTGTTCAGCCCACGCCGTCATAGCCTCCTGACGCGCCATAAGGGCACCTCCACGGGCGGGATTAGAGGCAACGCTTCTGGGCGCCGGCGTGTGCAGGGTCGCCAGGAAAGAGCCAAGCGCTCGGGCTTCCTGTGGCAGCGGGGGCGCCAACGCAGCAGTGTCGCCCTCGAACCACGGAACGACACTCCAGGGCCAGGGAAACTGGGCGCTTGGGACCCCGGCAACTATCGGCGTGGGAACGGGCAGCGGAAGTCCGGGCGCCAGGAGCGGAAGCCAGCGCTGCTCGTGCAGATGAAGATCGACCGCGATCGCGCGCCGTGTGATCCGGATCGCCAGCACATCGCCGAGCCGCCAAATCGCGTTGTCCCAGCCGTCTCTCACCTTCACCGGTTCTAGACCCACCAGGTGGGGGGCCTGTTCTTCGAGAAGGCGGACGATCAGCCTCTCGTCGATGTCGATTTCCGAGCCAGTCCTTCCGACCATCGACGCATAGTCTCATAAAGCACCAAGAGGGCATTCCGGAGCCGCGCGCCCGGACCAGAGCGACTGACACCGACTATGCCCAGCGCATCGCGCAAGTCGAAACGCAGATGCTCATGCGAGCAGGATCGCCGCGGTGGCGGTCATCGCGGCTGCGGTGGCTCCGTGCACGC
The DNA here is from genome assembly GCA_963730085.1 of uncultured Actinomycetota bacterium. Lineage (GTDB taxonomy): Bacteria > Actinomycetota > Actinomycetes > Streptosporangiales > Streptosporangiaceae > JAJYUU01. The sequence continues at coordinate 43,477 of CAVSQI010000008.1, forward strand.
CATAAGCGGTTGACTTCCGACCGCCCCGACGCAGCACGATAACCGCGTCGCCGACCGGGATCACCGTCGCAGCTAGCATGAAGCCGCCCAGCACGCGCGGCTCTCGCGCGGCAATCAGTACGAACGTCATCAAGCCGGACGCCACGTCGCGGACGCCCTTCACGGACAGATAAGGATCAGCGCCGCTGACCTCCCGTCCGACGGAGATCCCGTACGCGGCTGCGGCCTTCGCCGGCGAGACCAGGAATCGCGTGCCTACCGCGGTAATTCCGAGGCCGACCAGGCCAGAGAGCGCGTAGCCGATGGCAGTCCGGCGCATGTCCTCACGCATCCTTTCTCAGGGCACTTCCACGCTGACGGCGAGGGCCAGACGCTGACCCGGCGTGGAGAAAGCGTCGGTGCCGTGGATGATCACGCTGGCCAGCAACGCCCGCGAACGTGGCGACGATGGCAAGCATTCCCATGGCAGGCGCCTGCAAGTGCCGGGCTTCCTGCCAGGACGGCCTGTCATCGAAGTAGGTGCCGTAGCGGGTAGGCCGTGCGGCGGGCCGATGCGTTATCTGTTTCCCCAGGTTCGGCCTGAGTAACGCCGCAAGGGCTCAGCTTGTGATCCGCGGATGAGCCCGCAAGGTGGCGCTGGCGGGGTTGCTAAGTTGCTCGCCCAGGGCCCTCAGCGCGGGAGCCAGCATCGGGCCGGCCATGGGTCTTCCGTGACCCGGCGCCAACATGCTCGGCTCCAGCCGGGCCAGCTCAGACACAGACTCCGTTGCTGCTCGCCAGTTCCAAGTGGTGAAGCGCGGTGGCCCGCCGAGGATGTGCCTTTGCGAGAGGGCGTCGCCAACCGAATGGAGGTTGACGGTCAGAACGGCGTCGCCCGGGATGAGTGCACGGTCTCCCTCCCGAAACAGCGCCAGGTGGCCGCGGGTGTGGCCGGGCGTGGGGATGACCTGCCAGTCCGGCAGGCCCGGGACCCCTTCGTTCGGGTCGATGGGCCTCAGCCCGTCCGGCCCGGAGGGGAGCTCGACACGGGCCAAGGCGCCGATGATGCGGCCAGAGGGGGGCAACGGCAGCTCGTCGGGGCGCACGTACACGGTGACGTCCCACAGCTGGGCCAGTTCGGAAGCGGAGCCAGTGTGGTCCGGATGCGCGTGCGTCAGCACGATCGCTCGTGGCCGGGCGCCGACTCCGAACAGGGTCTCCGCTGCGCTCTTGATCAGCTCGGCCCGGCCCCGAAATGCAGTGTCGACCAGGACCCAGCTTTCGCCCGACTGTACAAAGTAGACGTTCGAGTCTCGCCGTTTGCCAGTGACCAGGCAGTAGACCCCGCGGGCGACGGTTTCTTCGAGCGTGGCGCCGTGCAGGTACCTGTCCACGTCGAATTGACGGCCCCCGAGCCAGTTCTTTTGTGATGCTGCCACAAGACCTGTATATCCACGACCCTGGGCGTGCAACCAGGGTCGTTGGCCCTTGTGGCCGCGATTACCTGGCTGGCGAATGCACCGCGACGTGGGTGCCGCTCGTCGAGGACCTTCGTTGGCCACACCGCCGTGGCGAGCGGCGGGATCAGATCTTGGTGCGCATGACCCACCGCCATTTCGCGATCTTCCGCACCCGCGTGAAGCCGTATCGTGCATACAACTCCTCCGGGCCTGTATGCAGATAGGCGCCGCGCTGCGGCGGCCGCTCCTCGGTTTGCTCCGGATAGGCCTCGACGACGCCGCCGCCGGCCCGCTTGATCTCTTCGAGGGCAGCCGCGACTGCAGCGGCGGCGACGCCCTTGCCGCGGTCCTTCGCGTTGGTGAAGATGCAGCCGATCCGCCAGTCCGGCGGGTCATCGGCCTCTCGGTCGTAGGCGCCTCGGTTCTTGATGTTGGGGAGTTCCGGCGGCGAGCCGAACTGGCACCAGCCGACGCACTGGTCACCGTCGTAGACGAGCACCTGGTGGACCGTTCCGCCCGTGACGTGCCGATGCTTCGCCTCCCGGTTTCCTTCTCGGGTGTGGCCAGCACCGACGCCTTCCGGGTGGAATCCCATGCACCAGCAACCACCCCAGACGCCGTTGTTGGCTTCGACAAGCGCAGCGAAGTCCTCCCAGGTGTCTGGCGTGAGCATCCGAGTCGTCAAAGTCACGCCCATAGTGTGACCGAGCGGTCTGACACGATGCGATTCACGGCCAAGACGGGGACGAGGCCTGCACCCGCCAGGCCTATCCGGCCAGCGAAACGTCCTCCGTAACCGCCGCAGCAAGGTACTCCTGAACGAGCCGAACTGCCGTCGCGCCGTCGCCGACGGCGGCGGCGACCCGTTTCATCGAGCGGTAGCGAGCGTCGCCAATGGCGAACACGCCCGGCACCGACGTCTCGAGCGGCAGTGGCGCGCGGCCGAGCGGCCACGTCCCGGCCCGGCCGCCGTCCCGGACGACGTCACGGCCCGTCCGGACGTAGCCACGTTCGAGCTGGACGTCGGCGGGCAGCCATTGCGTCCGTGGCTCGCCACCGATGGAGACGAACAGCGCGCCCGCCGGTACGTGCTCGTCCCGGTCCGTCAGCCTGTCGTGCAGACTGAGCACCTCTAGGCGCTGATCGCCACCGCCGTCGGTGACCTCGGTGTTCAGCCGCACGGATATGTTCGCCGAGACGGCAATCTCCCGGATCAGGTACTCCGACATCGACCGCTCCAAGTCGCGGCCGCGCACGACGAGCGTCACGTGCCGTGCGAACCTGGCTAGGTGCAGCGCGGTCTGCCCGGCTGAGTTCCCACCGCCGATCACGAACACGTCGCGGCCTTCCATGGCCTGCGTATCGCTGCCGGCGGCGCCATAGAAGACCCCAGAGCCGACCAATGCCTCCAGCCGCGGCACGCCGAGTCGGCGCCATGCGATGCCGGTGGCTACGACTACGGCTTTCGCCGTGATCGCACTCCCGTCGGTGAGCATCGCGGCAAACTTCGCGCTTCGCCGTTCCAGACGACGGACGGGCTGTGCGAACACCATGTGCGCACCGAACATCCAAGCCTGCTCGCACGTCCGGCGGGTCAGCTCGTGCCCGCTGACGCCATATGGGAAGCCGGGATAGTTCCGGATCATCGGACTGCTTCCCGCCTGGCCGCCAGAGACAGTTTCTTCGAGCACCACAGTCTGCAGGCCCTCGGACGCGGCGTAGACGGCCGCTGCCAGGCCCGCCGGCCCGGCGCCAGCGATGACCACATCACAGTCGTCAATGTCGCTCGTGACGCTTCCGCCGACCGCCGCGATGATCTGCGCGCTCGTCGGCTCGACCATCGTGTAGTCGTCATGCCGGATCATCACTGGCAGCCGGGATCCGTCGAGGCCCTCGCTGGCGAGTAGCTCATGGGCGTGCTCGCTGCCTGCGGTGTCGAAGTGAAACGGCACGTGAAAGCGGTCGAGCAACTCCCGCAGTTCATGTGTACGCCGGTCCTGCGGCCGGCCGACGACGTGGAACAGGTCGAAGCCGGCCTGCTGATCCGTCGCCCACTCCGCGACGAACTGATTGACGACCCGGTACAGATCCTCTTCGAGCATCCACGGCTTGCTGAGGTGGTAGTCCGCTTCGCCGAGCGTCATCGCCTGGACGACCGGGCTGCGCGCCGAGTAGTCCCGCTCGACCAGCAGCACCCGCTTGGCGTGCGGGTGCAGCTGGTGCGCCTGGGCGAGGAAGTCCACCCCGGTCATCTCGCTCATGTCTTGATCGACGATGAGCAGGGCCACCGTCTGGTGCTCGCCTGCCAGCCTGCGCAGGACGGTGAGCCCCGCGGCGGCCGACGATTCGCCAATGACCTGGAAGTCTTCGCTGAATCGTCGGCTGAGATCGCCGCTGAGCGCCCGCACGGCGCCGGGGTCGTCGTCGATCACGAAGAGGACGGGCTCGTTCACGAGGTCCTCGCGGGCTGGATGTTCTGGTTCACGTGGAAGACGTTCTGCGGGTCGTAGCGCTCCTTGACGAGCGCGAGGCGGTCGTAGTTACCTCGGTAGGCCGCCCTGACTCGGTCCTGGCCCTCGTTCATCAGGAAGTTGACGTACGCCCCGCCCGCGGACGTCGGGTGCAGCTCCGTCCAGTAGTCCTTAGCCCACCGAGAGATGACGTCGGCGTTGGCCGGATCTGGGTCGACGCCGACGATGACGCCGGCCCAGCCTCCGTCCCGGTAGGCGAAGGCCGTGGCGTCGGTAGCGACTCGGCTGGCCGCGCCGTCGATCGGGTACATGTGCATGGTCGAGTGGCCGGTCGGCAGCTGCTGACCGTACTTGCGATGCACCTCGATGGCCGCGTCGGAAATCTCGTTGAAGAAGTCTGCCCGCCAGTACCACTGCAGGCCGGCCGGGTACAGGGCGTCGAAGGCACTCTGCAGGGCGGTGAATGGCATCGGCTGCAGGCCGATCACCAGCGGCGACCCGAACGCCTTAACCGGCTCGAGCACCTCGTCGGCCCGGTCGTGCGGACCGGTGTAGCACCAGATGATCCCGCACGCTTTCCGACCCCAGAGCTGCTCGGGGAACGGCGGCGCCGGCGGGATCGTGAGCACGGCAATCCAGCCGCTGAGCTCCTCGGGTAGCGACGGCAGCAACTCGCGGTACCAGCGCATGACCTCGCCAGTGTCGGCGATGTCGTAAAGCACCGGGCCGCCGATGATCGTGCCCGCCTCACCGATGTCGTGGCAGCGGAACGTGAACGAGGTGACGACGCCGAAGTTCCCGCCGCCGCCGCGCAGCGCCCAGAACAGGTCGCTGTGCGACGTCGGGCTGGCCGTCACGAAGCTGCCGTCAGCGAGCACCACGTCGGCTTCGAGCAGGTTGTCGACCGTGAGACCGAATCGACGGGCCAGATAGCCGATGCCGCCGCCCAGCGCCAGGCCGCCGACACCGGTCGAGGCGATGAAGCCGGATGGGGTGGCCATGCCGAACGCCACGGTCGCGTGGTCCACGTCAGCCCACACGCAACCGGCGTCGACGCGCACCGTGTGATCTTCCGGGCTGACGGTGGTGCTGCGCAGCAGCGAAAGATCGATGGCCAGGGCGCCATCGGCGACGCCGAGCCCCGCAGCGCTGTGCCCGCCGCCGCGGACGGTGAGCTCGACGCCGTGCGCGCGGCCGAACCGCACGCACGCGATGACGTCGGCCGCATCACGGCACCGGACGATGGCGGCCGGATGCTTGTCGATCATGCCGTTGTAAACCGCTCTAGCCTCGTCATAGCCCGGATCGGCAGGCAAGATCAGGTCGCCTCGCAAAACTGCTGACAGATCATCGTATGCGGCAGTTGTCCTGCCGGCTGTGGTAGTCATGGTTCCCCTCGGTGAGACGTTGCTGACTGTTGCGTACACGGTCACGCTACGGACGGTGCCGTTCCCCCAGCGTTCGTCAGGCCGCGGTTGCGTGGGTGACCATGCGAACGCCGGCCGAACGCAGAATCTCAGCCGCTCAGAGCAGCCAGATCACGCTCGCAGCGCTCCAGCAGGGTCCTGCTGCCGTGCGTCGAGGCCAGCTGCGCCGCAGCGCGCAGCCGCGACTGGGCGTCCTGTCGCTGGTCGAATGATGCGCGTTTCCGCATCACCTCGGGCAGCCACCATAGGTCGTCGCGCGTACGCGCCGCGGCGATCGCTGCGTCCAGCGTGGCCCGCGCCGGACCGGACTGGCCACTAAAGGCAAGTACCTCCGCGAGCAGCGACAGCCAGTACGGCATCCGGACGAACGACCCCTGTGCCTTCAGGTTGTCGACGCCGCGCCTGACCAAATCGACGCACGACCTACCCGGCCGAGACCAGCCTTCCAGGATGAGCGCCCACTCGCGGTAGTAGGCGAATCCGTACCGCGCGCAGAGGTCTGTGAGCTCCGCCACGGTGCCGCGCAGCTCTTCGACGTCGCCGCGCAGCTGCTGAGTGATAGCGCAGTAGGCTAGCGCGACGGCCAGGGTGTACGGGTGACCGCTAGAGCGGGCAAGCTTCACGGCGCGTTCGCAGCTGAGCTGGGAGTCGTCTTCGTGCCCGAGCAGCCAGTAACCGTGGGCCGCCCACGCGAGGCCGTGAATCTCAGGCCTGGTCCCGACGCTGAGCGATACCGCGCCCGCCGTCTGATTGATAGCCGTCTCCAGGTGCTCCACGCCCTCGGCGAGCTTGCCGAGACTCAGGGCCGAGCCGCCGACGGCGAAGTGCGCGAACCCGCTCTGCACGGAGCCCGGCTGAACGAGCCCGAGCGCGCGCGTCGCGATCTGGTAAGCATCGGCGGTGCGACCCTGGACAAACCGGGACGTCCAGAGCGCTACGAGAGCGTTCAGCGTTGAGTCCTGACGGCGCAGCGATTCGGCGAGAGCGACCGATCGTTCCAATGTCTGCTGCAGTTCCGGGGAGGCGTAGCCGTACCTGGCGTTGAGCGGCGCCGCCAGGGCCTCCAGCACGGCGAGCTCCTGGCTATCGGAGTCCCTGCCCGCGGGTAGCGCTTGAATGATCGCCAGCGCCTCCTTGTGCAGCCGGATGGCCTCGGCGTACGCGAACATGCTCGCCGCGACGGTGGCGGCGCGCCGGTAGTACACCACGGCCCGCGCCGGTCGCCCACCACGGGCGTACTGTTCCGCGAGGCGCCCTGCGACCTGGTCGATATCGTCGGCGTGCAGGAGCTCCAGGCTCTGCGCGATGCGGCGGTGCGCCAGCCAGCGCTTCGGCGGGCTCACCTGGGTATAAGCGGCTTCCCGCAGCAGGTCGTGAGAGAAGTCGTAACCGTCGCGGAACTCACGCACGATCCGGCGTTGCCACAGCTCATCGACCGCGCCCACGACCGTGTCGTCATCCAGGTCGCTCGCCTCGGTCAGCAGATCGAGGGTGAAGTCGCTCCCGACCGCGGCCGCCAGCGCGGCCAGGTCACGGGCCGGGGCTGTCGCTTGCTCAAGGCGGTTGCGCAGCACACCAGTAAGGTCACCTGCCATAACGGGAACGGGGCCGATTCCATCGCCGCCGCGCAACGCCTCAACGACATAGAGCGGGAACCCGCCTGTCGTCGCCTGGAGCAGCTCAAAGTCGGCCGGTTTCAGGGGCTCTCGCGACACCGCATCGGCCAGCCGGGCCGTGTCTGCCACGTCGAGCGGACTGAGTGCCATCTCGGTAAGCAGCCCAGTCGCCCGCGTCCGGTCAGTCCAGTCGCCGAGGCCGCGATCCTCGAAAGGATTGCCGGTGCGGACTGTCGCGGCGACCAGAACGGGCGCGCTCGGCGCTATGCCCAGGCAGAAGGAAAGGAACGCCAGCGTCTCTTCGTCGCACCACTGCACGTTCTCCAAAACGAGAAGCATGGGGCGGCCGACGGCATGCAGGGCCCGCGCCAGTCCTTCGAAGAAGCGATGCCCTTGCCAGGCGTCGACGAAGACTGCCGCGGTGGAAGGTGGCTCAGCCCGCTGGCCGACCGGCACCAGCCGCTCGACTTCGGCGCGCCAGCGATCATCGAGCCGCTCGGCGGCGGCGGCGATAGCTGGATTGCGCAGCCAATCCGCAACCGGAGCGAGGGCCAGTCGACCGGAACTGCCGAAGCACTGACTCGTCGCGACCACCGCGCCCTGTGCTCGCACCAGTTCGGCCAGCTCGGTGACGAGCCGGGTCTTGCCAACACCGGCCGGGCCGCGGACGAGCACCAGGCCGGGCTGACCTGCGGCTGCCGCGCGCCACAGATCCTGAAGCACACCTAGTTCAGCGGACCGGCCGACGAGACGTGCGGGTCGCCCGGTGCGCTCGCGCGCGCGCTCTGCTCCGGGCGGGGGCGGACCTGTCGTGTCGGCGTCGGTCAGCAAGCGCTCGAACCGCAGTCGGGTTGTCGGATCCGGAATGATGCCGAGCTCGCGCTCAAGGAGCGAAGCGCAGTGGTGGTAGGTGCTGACGGCGCCGGCCCGGTCGCCGAGATCCGCCTGCAGCTGCATGAGCACGCGATACCCGGCCTCGTCCAGGGGCTGCAAGTCGATGCGTCGGCGTGCCGCCCGCGCCGCTTCGATCAGGTCGCCTTTCATCGCCAGCGCAGTGCACAGCTGGTCGCACAGGTCCGCGCAGTCCCGCTCAAGGCGCGTCCTAGCGTCGAGCACCCAGTCGTCGTACAGGCCTGGCAATAGGTCACCGCGGTATTCGGCCAGCGCGCGGCGCGCGTGCGTGATGACGCTGTCGTAATCTTCGGCCGCGGCAGCGGCTGCCGCGGCCAGCCGCTCGACCTCGAAGATACGCAGATCGACGCGGCACGTCTCAGTGTCACGCCAGCACAGATCCCTGGGCGTCACGACCAGGGCCGGCTCGCCTGCTAGGACGTGACGCAGATGGTGCAGCTCCCGTCGCAGGTTGGTACGAGACTGCGCGTCAGTTGACTCTGGCCACAACAGAGTTGCGAGCCGCTCTCGTGACTGTCGCGTGCCTGCATGCAACGCCAGGTAGGCCAGCAGGGCCATCGCTCGGACCGAACCCAGCCGCACGCCATTGACATGGTCGGCGATCGCTTGATCGCCCAGCAGCGACACATCCAGCATCCCGGCGAGTGCTCCTGACGAGGACAGACCCGTCCGCGGCAGGCTCGTCGTTGCCATCAGCCAACTTCGCGCGCTGACGTGAAGTCGGCATGTCGATGGGGTGTAGGCGGTGTGGAGCCAGCGCCCGACCTTCTCAGTAGGTGAGCGCCCGACTAGCGCGGCGTCGACCGCGAGGGATCATCCGCCAAACGTCGCCGAGTCGCCAGACTGAATCCTTCTCACCTGGCTTGAACCTCCATCGGGACCGGGCGTTCCCGGCGGCTGCTCGGCCGCCTGGCGCAAACGCTCGTCCGCCGCTCGCTCTTCTGCACGCCTGTTCGCCCGCAGGCTCAGCCGCGGATCGTCGCGGTCGAACTTCACACTCTGCGAGGTCGGATCGAAAAGCACGCCGACGACGTCGCCCTTGCTCGGCGCTGCGAAATCGGTTGCAGCGCGCCACCCGCCCGGGCGCCGGTGCCGAAACGTCGTTCTGAAAGTGGCTCCATCGGGCGGCTGTACGTCTACCACATAGTCACAGACGTAACCCCCGGTCAGGCCGTCTCTGTGATCGCTGTAATCCACGATCCTCGCATCAGCCTTTTCCCAGTGACCGCCAAGCCCCATCGCCGTCTCCCCTGGGCGCGTCCATCGAGCCACGCCAATCCTAACGTGCGAGCACGCCCATGATGGTAGACGCCAAGGTAAGAGGCGCTGCGGTTGTATTCGAGATGCCGGGAGGCGGAAGGGAAGGAGTGGCGAATGGCCAGACATGCGGTGGTGATCGCCGGCGGAGGTCCGACAGGAATGATGTTGGCGGCTGAGCTGGCCCTGGCTCAGGTCGATGTCGTCATCGTTGAACGACGCGCCACGCCGGATCCCGACCGCTCACGTGCCGGCGGTCTGCACGCGCGCACGATCGAGGTTCTCGATCAGCGCGGCGTCGCCGATCGGTTTCTCGACGAGGGGAAGGCGATGCAGATCCAGGGATTCGGCCGAACTCCCCTCGACATCAGTGATTTGCCATCCCGCCACAACTACGGCCTCGCCCTCCCGCAGATCGAGACTGAGCGCCTGCTAGCTGACTGGGTCCAAGAGCTCGGGGTGCCGACCGCGCGCGAACGTGAGGTCACAGGGTTCACCCAGGACGACGCCGGCGTGGACGTCGCGCTGTCCGACGGCACGTCGATCCGGGCGGACTTTCTGGTCGGGTGCGACGGGGGCCGCAGCGTGATCCGAAAGGCAGCCGATATCGAGTTCGCCGGCTGGGATCCATCGACGAGCTGGCTCATGGCCGAGGTTGAGATGGTCGAGAAGCCGGAGTTCGGCCTGCGTCCGGGCGGTGGGATCGGCCCGGGAGAGGGCGAAGATCGGATTCGGATCGTCCTGACCGAACGCGAGGTCGAGCACGCCACCGAGCCCACCCTGCAGGACGTTAGCGAGGCACTCATCGCCTCGGACGGAACGGACTACGGGGTGCACAGCCTGAGCTGGACTTCCCGTTTCACAGACAACACTCGGCAGGCGGCGTCGTATCGCAAGGGGCGCATCCTGCTAGCGGGCGATGCAGCCCACGTGCATCCTCCGCTCGGTGGTCAAGGTCTTAACACCGGTGTCCAGGATGCCGTGAACCTGGGGTGGAAGCTGGCCCAGGTGGTCAAGAAGACATCACCCCAGAGCCTGCTGGACACATACCACGACGAACGTCATCCGGTCGGCGCCCGAGTGTTGCAGAACACAATGGCGCAAGTCGCACTGACCAGCCCCGGCGACCGCCACCAGGCTCTGCGCAACACCATGACCGAGCTACTCAGGATGGACGAGCCACGTCAGAGATTCGCCGCCATGATGTCGGGTCTTGACATCCACTATGACCTCGGACCGGGGCATCCCCTGCTCGGACGACGCATGCCCGATCTGGACATCGCCACCGCCGATGGCCCGCTCCGCGTCTATGAGCTTCTGCACGGCGCCAGGCCGGTGCTGCTCAACCTCGATCAGCCACGTGCGCTTGACATCACGCCCTGGACCAACCGGATCCAGCTCGTCCATGCTGCATATGACGGCCGGTGGGAGCTTCCGGTCCTTGGTTCAGTCAGCGCCCCGGCCGCCGTCGTGATCCGCCCTGACGGGTACGTCGCCTGGGTGGGAGATGGCACCGACACCGGACTACGCGACGCCCTGATCACCTGGTTCGGGGGCCGACAAGAGATCGCGGTGTGCAATCCGGGTTGAGTAGATCACCAACCGGACGTAGTCGTCCCGGCAGTGGACACCGGCGCACAGGACACCGTGTACCCAATGGGCGGTGGGACCGCCTGGAGAACTCCAGCGTTGGGGCTCGCGGTGGCCAGCGCAGTCGTGCTCGTCGTCCTTGCGGCTGAGCTCGCCGTTCTGCGCTACCAGCGCCGGCGACGGCACGCTCTTGCCGGGCGCGGCAGGCCGAGTAACCCGAGCGGGTAGGAGGGCGGCGCAGATCCGCGACACCTCGGACTTGGAGATGCGCTACGGGCGAAGTGAAGGTCCTACGCTCCTGCTCGCTCGCCAGTGAATAGCCCTGCTCCTGGCGCTGAAGATGGCTGGGCGAGTGCTACAGCTCCTTCAGCACCGAGATCATCAGCGCCACGGACTCGTCGAACGACAGCGCCGCTGCCTGAAGGTGATCGAAGATCATGTTGTAGTTGCGGACCTCCGTGACGTCCTCGATCCACAGCATCCCGGTCGCGTACCCGACGCAGACCACATCGGGGTCTGCTCGATCGGGGAACGCCAGGATGACGAACGGCGCATCCATCGCCACGTGCGCCCCGCCGCTGAACGGGATCACCTGGAGGAACATGTGCGGCGCAGCGCTGAGCTCGATCAGGTGCTCGGTCTGCGCGCGTGTCACCTCAGGTCCGCCGACCTGACGCCGGAGCGCGGCTTCGTCAAGCACGACCCACGTAGTCGGCGGGTTGGCCTGAGCCTGCCGGCGGCGCTCTGCCAGAAGTGCGAACCGCTGCTCCTGTTCCGGAAGCGTCGTCCTTACCTTGCCGCTAGCCAGGAGTGCTCGCGTGTAGGCCTCAGTCTGCAGCAGGCCCGGAATGCGATTGACCCTGTAAATCCTCATCTCGGCGGCGGCGCTCTCGAGCCCCAAGTATGTCGCCAGCTGTGGCTGCACGCTGTCGCCGTAGGCGTGCCACCAGCCCTTCTGCCGGGACTCCCGGGCCAACTGCATGAGGCTGTCGTGCTGACTGCCCGTCACGCCGTATATCAGCAGCAGGTCGCGGACATCCCGCGGCGATACCGCGACGCGCCCGGTCTCGATCCGGCTGATCTTGGACGCTGAGCATTCCAGCCGCTCCGCGACGTCCTCGCAGGTAAGCTTCGCGGCCTCGCGCAACCGCCGGAGTTCGGAGGTGAGGCGGCGGCGGCGGACCGTCGGACTCTGCATGCTCGGCACTGACTTCTCCAACCTGCGACAGCAACACGTTCTCGCAGCGAATGCATACATTGTGCCGTGGGCGCTTCGCATACGCGCAAGACCCGGATCGCCAGCCCACCCCCGCATATCGCGAGTCAGCGGCGGCATCGTGACCACGCCAACGTTGCCAGGCAACGCGACAACTCCCAAGGCGCGCGACGGTGTGTGCACGGGCAAGCCGATAGCCCGCTTTCGGTCGTGCCAGCAAGGCGGCAGCCCCAGGATCAATTACCGGATCAGTCCCTAGGGCTGCCACCATGCTTCGGCTTACCCGAGCAGCGAGCTGAGGTTCCCGACCTGGACGGTGTCGCCCGCGTTACCCAGCAGCGGGAGGCCGAAATTCAGCTCAATGGTCTGCAACAGCGAGTAGTGGTCTGCGAGCACGGAGTCGACGCGGTGTCCGACGCCCCTGGCAATCACGATCATTGGGACGTGGCCACCACCATAAACGGTGCCGCCAGCCAGGTCGCCGCCACCGCCGCTGGTCGGGTCGGCCGGTGTGGCGGGCAGGATGGGGGAATCGGGACCGGGTGAAATGTCGGTCGGCCCGAATGGAGACTCGTCTTCAAAGCCGCCCTCGTCCCAGGTGATGAAGATAGCCGAGTGTCCGGTCCACGCCTTGCTATGCGTGATGGCATCCACCCAGGTACGGAGGAAGTTGTCGCCATCTTGATACAGCGCGGCCTGCAGCGCGTCCGTCGGCGAACTGGGGAACGGGCAGGAAGTTGCGCCCCCATGCATGTCGTTGCAGATGTTCGGGGTGATCCAGACGAAGCGCGGCACGTTGCCGGTCGCCAAGTCGGTGCTGAGCTGCGTCAGCGGGACGACGTTGTCGGCCCGGGTCGGGTTGCTTGTAGACGTCGGGGTACATGAGGAACGGATTGTGCTTGCGCACGTACAGCCCGTCGGGGGTCTGACTCACCAGATCACCGGGGAAGGGCAGGCCTTCCATGTACGCCTTCCAGCTCACGCCCGCTGTCTCGAGCTGGTCGACCAGATTCTGGTGGTCGAACAACGGCGCCTGGGCGACGGCATCGCTATTGGAGCCCCAGTTCGACCCGCTCGTGGCGGCGATGTAATTGGGAAGGCTCACGTGCGTGACGCCAAAGTAATTGGTCGCCAGCCCGTTATCAGCCGCGAGCTGCTGAATGAACGTCGTGTTCGGATTACTTGCCGACAGAAGGTCGTTGTAGGACGTGTTCTCCATCATGATCACGAACACATGTTTTAAGGGTGGCACGCCTAGTGACTGGCCGGTGCGAGCGGAGCTGTCCACAGGATGTGCACTCGCCACGATAGGCCCAACGACCGCACCCACCAGGAATGTAACTGCGAAGGCTGCGGCCCAGATAGGCAGCCGAAGCAGGCGCCGAGCCCTGAACCAGGACCTTATTTGTCGCATCGTCGCACGCACCTCCTAGATCGCAGTGCGAAGGCTGGGCGAACTACTCGCCACCGATCGGCGCCGGATATCCGCAGACACTGATGCGGCCGCGGGGCGGGTGCCGCAACCTCCTTCCATCGCGGTCAGTGTGACCTCGCGAAATCGGCAAGTCAACGGCCACCCACCCGCGCCCGCCTGCCAGGGATGCCGCGGTCAGAGGCCGAAGGTTCCAGGGTCACAGGACCCGGCAGCGAGGAATGCGGTTCCGAAGAACAACTCGGTCCAAGAGGTCTCGGCCAGTTCTTCCTGCATGGCCACGCGAATCGCGTCCCATGGACGGCGCATGGTCCACTCGTCTATGGAAGCGAACGGACGCACCATTGCGGTTCCGAGCTGTACTAGCCACCCAGGCGTGTTGCCGGGAACCTTGAGATCCAGCACGACCCAGCGTCCGCGCCCGGAGAGGGCCCTGGCGCCGTGGGCGATGACCTTTGCGCACTCGGGCACCTGCGTCAGGGCATAGGTGGACAGGATCGCGTCGATCCCGGTCGGGAAATCGAAGTCGACCGCATCGGATTGCACGAGGCTGACATTGCCCCAGCGGTTCGTCTCGATCCGATCCTGGGCTTGAGCGAGCATCGCGTCGGTCAGATCGACGCCGATGATCCGGCCGTCGGGACCGATCACTTCCTCAATCAGCTCGAAGTTAAGGCCGGTGCCGCATGCGATGTCGATCACGGTGTCACCCGCGCGAAGGCCGAGCGCTTGTACCGCGCGGACGCGTTGCGCGCGCTGGGGGTAGCCCGGCGCGGGGTAGAGCCGGGAGGTGATGTCGTAGTGCTTCGCTTTCTTGCGGTACACCTCGATCAGGCGCCCTCGCGTATCGTCGATCTGGCTCACGTCGAAGACTCCGCGCTTTGCCGCGTAGCGGATTCGACCGCAGCCTTGATGGCCACCATCTCGCGATCGCTCACGCGCTGAACACTGCCCTTGAAAAGGCCGGGGACCGCGCGCATGAAGCCCGCGAGGTCGACCTCAATCCACATCATGGCCTCGGTCTGCCCATCGTCCACCGGCTCGAGTTCCATGCCCCAGCGCGACGCGGAAGTACCCATTGTCCCGGCGAACGCCACGTGGCTGGGCGCTTCGACGACGGTCACTTCCTGGCACCGGCGGTGAGTCCTTCCCAGATCCTTCGCCCGCTGCTCCACCTGCGAGCCGGGCTGAAGCGGAGCTCCTCCGCGAACCCAGCATTCGAGAACCGTTGGTGCCCATTCCGGCCAGCGCCGGACGTCACAGACATACGCCCACACCTCACGGACGCTGCGGGCGATAGTTATGCGGCTCTCGGTTCTGAAGGTCATCGAGCGCACTTTGTGTTGATCACTTTCCAGTTGCATAAAGTCTCCCGCGACGCTACATCCTGACTGAGGCGCCTGTAAGTGCGCTCCTGCGGCGAGAGGATCAGGCAGATCCGCCGCCAACCTGTGCAGGCACGACTCAATGTGAGCCACACCTGCGCGGCCACGTTTAGTGTCACGGTCCGAGGGGGCTGGCGGTTCAAGCCCGGCCGCTTGTCTTTCCAGGGCCATCGTTGATTCCGACGGGCACAGGATTACTGCGCCCATGGGCGGTCAGTGCGTTAGCAACCTCTTGTGTGGTTTGTCGCCAGCCGGGCAGGTTCGAACGCCGCTTGCGTGCGGCGGTCCGTAGCCGGTGTCGGTAGCTCTCGTCGCCCAGCCAGCGCCGGATCGCGGCGGCGAGCGCAGCCGGATCGCCGGAAGGGATCAGTTGGCCGGAACAGGCGCCATCGGTGCTAGAGCCGAGCGCTTCGGGCAGCCCACCCACCGCGGCCGCTATGACGGGCAGGCCGTGGGCGAGCGCTTCGGTGACAGCCATGCCGTAGGTCTCTGAGCGGGACGGAGCGACGAGCAGGTCGGCGGTGGTATATGCGTGGCTGAGCGCCTCGCCGGTCAGGACGCCGGTGAGCCGAACGCGGTGGCCGTAGCCGAGGCGAGTGATACGGGTTTGCAATTGGTCGACGAAGTCCGGGTCGCGGTCGATTGGTCCGGCAAGCAAGCAATGCCAGTCCAGGTCACCCAGCTCGGCGAGTGCCTCGACAAGGATGTCCTGTCCCTTGTGGCGACCGAGAGTTCCGACACAGATCAGGTGACCGCGGACGGGCCGGGCGGGGGCAGCGACCTGATCGACGCCCGGCCGGGCGACGTGCACCCGGCAAGCCGGGATCTCGTATCGGGTCAGGACCTGCTGGCGGGTCCATTCACTGGTAACGACCACGCCCGTGGCCGCGCGAAGCACGACTCGCTCAGAGCGCTCCGCGCTGGCGTCATGGGATGTGTCGAGGGCTGTGGCTAGTGGCATGTGCAAGAGCACTGTCATTCGTATCCGGCCAGCGTGTGGCAGCAGCTGCGCTGCGGTCGACGAGGCGATCAGTCCGTCGATCAGGGCCATCTCACCGTCGGGGATGGCGGAAACGATGCGGGCGAGGTCGGCGCGGGCGCGCGAGTCCGGTACCGGCCACGATGCGGCGACGGTAGCGACCGCCACCTCCCAGCCTTCCCCAGCCAGTCCCGCGCAGACTCGCCGGTCGTAGATGTTGCCGCCGCTAGGTTGGCCGGGATTGTCGAAACCCTCGGGGACCACTACATGGACCCGCACGATCCTCCCGCCGTTCCGCGTGCCTGCCGCACTAAGCCAGCCTCCAGCCTCCGGCCGATCTGAACTACACCCGCCGCCGATCCGTCATACCTGACACAGGATGGTACGCAGAAGCGGTGGACCAGGTTCGACCCAGGTGCGCGAGTTCGCGATTGTAGAAGAGAGGCAATGACCTGCTTCGATGAAGCATCGACGACCTCCGGCTATGCCCGCTACCTGGCCGCGAAAACGACCGTGGATGATCGGGCGCTCAACCGGCAGGTGCTGGCCGAGCTAGGCCGCCTGATGCCCGCGCGTGCACCGCGGGTACTGGAGGTCGGCGCCGGCCTGGGGACGATGGTGGCCCGTCTGCTGGACTGGGGAGTCGTCGGCGCCGGCGAGTACGTTCTGCTGGACGCGGATCGGCAGCTGCTGGATTGCTCGCGCCAGTGGCTGCGCGATTGGGCGGCCGCGCGGGATGTGCACTGCGACCTGTTGCCCGATGGCCTGCAGGTGGGCGATCTGCGGGTGCGCCTCGTGCATGCCGAGCTCCGCAGTTACCTGGACGCCGGTCACGGGAAGCTGGCCGACGTGCTGATCGCCAACGCCGTCCTGGACCTGGTGGAGGTGCCGGCCGTCCTGCCCGGATTGTTGCGGCTGCTTGTCCCGGGCGGCGTCTACTGGTTCACGATCAACTACGACGGCGACAGTGTCTTCGCGCCCAGCGACCGTCACGACGAGCAGGTCATGCGGGCCTACCACCGCGATATGGACGAGCGTATCCGCTACGGCCGGCCGGCCGGGGAGAGCCGCACGGGCCGCCGCCTGTTTCACCACCTGCGGGATGCGGGGGCGCCCGTGCTGGCGGCGGGATCGTCGGACTGGGTCGTGTACCCGGCCGCGGACGGGAACTACCCGGCCGACGAGGCTTATTTCCTGCGCTGCATTCTTGATACGATCCGGGACGCATTGCGGAGTCGGCAGGAATGGGTGGACCCGGTGGACCTGGCCGACTGGCTGGCCGTGCGCCGGCAGCAGCTGGCTGCAGGCGAGCTGGTCTATATCGCTCACCAGCTTGACTTTGTGGGCCGTTCGCCCGGCTAACGCTCCCCCAGCGCATGGCGACGGGAGCTGGCTCGTCAAGCCGTAGCTGCCGCAGCCGAGCCGACATCGCCTGCTGGAGCGGGATCCAGCCGCGATGCCGCTGGAAGGGAATCTCGAACAGGGCGGCGAATATCCGCGCGAAACATACGGTAGCGGGCAACAGGATCGCAGCAAGCACGAAGAACATCGGCGCCCCGGACGTGACGCGGCCCCGCACCAGCCCGTAGGACACCGCGATAACGATCGGCTGGTGCGTGAGGTACAAGCTATAGGAGCAGGAGCCGAGTGTCCGCGGCATGCGGCTGTTAAGCAGACGTACAACGAACCGCGGGCGCGAGGTGGCGACCGCGGCGAGGAAGCAGCCGATGGCCGGAGCCCAGGCCAGGTCGAGCCAGAACAGATTGAGGTTCGACCAAACGGAGCCCTTGACGACCATCAACACGATTGCCAGCACGGCGGCGGCCAGCGCGCAACCGGCCCAGGGCCGTGATCGCGTGCGCTCGCCGGCGGTGACGATCCCGGCGGCCAGCAAGCCGACGGCGAAGAGCACCGCGAGGTCGGGGGTGAACTTGACCAGGGCGGTGTTCATCAGTGGGACATGAGGTCCCAGCACGCCGACGGTCACGACGATGGCAGCTACCAGGCCCACCATCGCGAGGGCACTCACCCGCCGAACGAGCAGCAGCAGCAATGGCAGCAGGACGTAGAGCTGGACTTCGATGGCGATTGACCAGAACGCCCGGTTGGGGGTGCCGACGGTGAAGACGTCCTGCACGAGCGAGCCGTACACGACGACGGACTTCCCGTTGGGCACCGGCAGGTTGGGCTGGGCGAGCACGTACCAGGTCATCACCAGACTGAATACGAGCGCGGCCCAGTACGGCGGCAAGATGCGCCAGGCCCGTCGGTGCGCGTACGTCGCGAGGGACTTGAACTTCCACCCCGAGCGCGCTGGGCCGAGGCCCAGCGAGAAGCCCGACAGGGCGATGAATATCGCGACCGCGCCCCGGCCGTAGATCAACCAGGCCGCCCAGAACGGGGCGTGATTGACGCCGGGGTATTCCGGCCAGGCGCGCTCGAAGATGTGGTTGAGAACGACGAACAAGGCAGCTAGGCCCCGGATCCCGTCCAGGCCAAGGACGCGGCCCGGACCGCCAGTCGGCAGCGTGCGCGCCGCGGAGGCGGCCGGCGCCGCGGCCAGCGCGGCAGCAGGCGGCGCGGCGACAGGTGGCGAATTGTCGCGGATGTCTGTCATCGGGCTTCGAACCCTAGGTCTGCTGGACCGGCACGCGGATCCGCATGCCGGTGCGGCTCAGCGGCGAGTTCAAGTCCCCGCGATATCAGGCTATGCCCGCCGCGCCGGGCCTTGGTGGCGAGGTAGGCGGCGTTGGCCCCGGTAAGGTGCAGCGCGGTGGGCACCTGCCGGGCGATGGTGATGCCCAGGCGGGCCAGCTGAGCGCCCTTGTCCGGGTTGTTGCTCAGCAGCCGGATGCGGCTGGCGCCTAGCGCGTGGAGCATCTGGGCCGCGCTGGTGTAGTCGCGCTCGTCGGCGCGGTGACCGAGCGCGAGATTCGCGTCGTAGGTATCCAGACCACGATCTTGCAGCGCGTAGGCGTCGAGTTTGTCATACAGTCCGATGCCGCGCCCTTCCTGGCGCAGATACAACACGTAGCCGCCGTGCTTGGTGATCCGCTCCACCGCTTCTCGCAGTTGCGGGCCGCAGTCGCACCGCTGGCTGCCGAATACGTCACCGGTGAGGCATTCACTGTGCAGGCGCACTAGCGGCAGCCCGGCCGCCGCGGGCCGGCCCAGTTCGAGGGCCACGTGCTGCTGCGCGTCGGTCAGGCCGGTGAAGCTGACGACCGTGGCAATGGTTGAGTAGCCGTCAGCGAAGCGCAGCGGGATGCGAATACGCCGCCGGATCGCCGCCCTCGGGACCGCCTCGGTCACGGGACGAGCCGTTCGGCCTCGCGGCTGGTCGAGTGCGTCGTCAGCGGCGCGCCGGGGTCGGTTACCGGCCGCGGCCGGTCAGCAACGAGCGGCCTCTGGCGGCGGGCCAGATCGGGTCGTCTCGACTCGCCAGAGTGTCTCGGGCCGCGACGGCGGCGAACGGCGTCCCCCAGCAGCAGGCCAGCCCCCGGGGTAACCGCGATCAGCATGAGCACCGCATAGAGGGTGGTGACCGTGATCCCGGTGGCTGCGCCGAGCCCGGCTGCGGCGAAGGCCCAGGCGGCGACACCCTCCCGTGGCCCCCACCCGCCGATACCTAGCGGGATCACCGTTGCAGTCTGGATCACCATCAGCAGTGCGACCAGTTCGCCCAGGGGTGCGGTGGACCCGGCAACCCGGGCCGCGATGACGAACGTGGCCGTGTGCCCGGCCACGACCAGCACCGACGAGAGCATGAGCTGGGGCCACACGTCTGCTGCCAGCACGCAACGCAGGTCTTCGGCAACGGCACGGGCTGCGCGTGCCAGCCGCGACCGGCCGCGGCGAACGGAGCTGCGAACCACCAGCGCGACGCACCCGGCTACGCCCGCGACACCCGCCAGGATGTACGGCAGCGCGGGCCGGACCGGCGAGGGCAGCGTCAGCAATACGACGGCGGTCACCACGGCCTGAATGATCTGACCGCACAGGCGTTCCCACGCCACCGAGCGCAGGCCGCGCGGGACGTCTCCAGCGTGTCGGCCGTGCGTGACCGCCCGATGGACGTCGCCGAGAACGCCGCCGATGAGCACGGAGTTCAGGAACAGAGAACGGTAATAGGCGCAAGTCGCGCCCGGCAGGCCAATGTCGATGCCAAGTGCCCGGGCCACGACCCGCCACCGCCAGGCAGAACACACCGTAGTCAAGGCTGTGAGCGCGACGGCCGCCACGACCGCCGGCCAGGTGACCGACCGCACGCCGTCCTCGAACGGCGCTGCGCCCACCAGCCGTACGAGAAACCAAAGCACCATGGCTGCGGCGGCCACACGCAGCAATGGCAAGCCGAAGCGGCGGACGACGGGACCGATCCCGACCGGGACCGGGGCTGAGTGCAGGCGCGCCACACCGGGTATACGTATCGGCCAGACACATCGTTCAAACGTCCCCTGCGACAGCGGCGCGGCCTCGGGTCCGGTGGCGGTGAACCAGCTTGATCGTGGACTCGTTCACACGGTCGAGTGTGCGGCTGCAGACGGCTACGCAGATGGAGGCGCGGTGCGAGCGATTCGCCCGGCGGACGAAGGCTCGGTGGGGGCGACTCGGCCGGTGGACGAAAGCGTTGTAATGGCGACTCGCCCGGCGGGCGAAAGCGCCGTAGTCGTGACTCTCCCGGCGGACAAAGGCGCGGCGCCGGCGACTCGCGCGGCCGATGACGGTGCGCGGGCTACCATTCGGTTCGCCACGATCCTAGGGATACTCAGCACAGCCGCTCTGCTCGGCGTCGTGTCCGCCGCGGCCGGTCTCGGCGTCGCTGGCTGGATCGCGGGGCTGGCCACTGGCTGGGCAGCGACAGGGTTGATTGCCACCGCCCGCCTGCGGAGCGACCAGCCGGCGATACTCCCGGCGGATTGGGTCACCCTGACCCGGGCGGTGTTGTCCGCCGGGGTCGCAGGCCTCGTCGCGGACTCCTTCGGCCGACCGGTATCGATCACGGCGCTGGTGAGCCTGTCGATCGTCGCGCTGGCCCTCGACGCCGTTGACGGGCAAGTGGCGCGCCGGACCGGCACGGCTACCCGGCTGGGCGGCCTCTTCGACGGCGAGGTCGACGCCTTCCTCATCCTGGTGCTCAGCATCGCCGTGTCGCGGTCCTATGGCAGCTGGGTGCTGCTCATCGGCGCCGCTCGCTACGCGCTGCTGCTGGCTGGCTGGCTGATCCCGTGGCTGGCCTTGCCGTTGCCACCCCGGTACTGGCGCAAGGTCGTGGCCGCAATCCAGGGCATCGTGCTCACCGTCGCCGCATCCGGGCTGCTCGAGCCCCTCACCGGGATGATCGCGGTCGCTGCCGCCTTGGTGCTCCTGGCCGAGTCGTTCGGCCACGACGTGATCTGGCTGTACCGTGCCGGCGCCGGCCCGCGAACTCGCCTGGCCCTGCGGCTGGCCTTTGCCGTGCTTGCGATCGCGGTCGTGTGGAGTGACCTCCTCGCGCCCGACCGTCCGTGGCTGTTCTCCCCTGCCGCCTTTGTCCGCATCCCGCTGGAAGGGCTGATCCTGGTTGCTGTTGCGCTGATGCTGCCCCGCCGGCCGCGACGGATCGTGGCCGCTGTCGCTGGAATCCTGCTCAGCGTGCTCACTTTTGCCAAGATCCTCAACCTAGCGTTTTACGAGTACGTCGATCGGGCGTTCAACCCGGTGTTCGACTGGGGCAGCATCGGCTCGGCTCTCGGCGTGGTCCGCGACACAATCGGCCCCAAACGCACAGACATTGCGCTCGTCTTGCTCGGGCTCGGTCTCATCCTGGTCGTCGGCGCAATCACCGCAGCAACCATTCACATCACCACGGTGGCCGCCCAGCATCGCCACCTGGCGGTCCGCGGCCTCGCTGGCCTCGCAGCAGTCTGGGCAGTGTGCGCTGGCCTGTCACTGCAGTTCATCCCGGGATCCCCGGTTGCCTCGACCAGCGCCGTCGGCCTGGCCGTCGCCCAGGTGCGCGCCACCCAGTCAGCGTTCAGCGACCAGCGCCTTTTCGAGCGGGCCATCCACAGCTCGGACCCCGAAGCCAGCATCCCCGCCTCGGACCTGCTCACCGGACTGCGCGGCAAGGACGTCATCGTCGCCTTCGTCGAAAGCTACGGACAGGTCTCCATCCAGGGCACGGGCTTCTCCCCTGGCATCGACGCCGTCCTGCGCCGAGCCAACGCATCGCTAGCCGGAGCGGGCTGGTCCACGCAGAGCGCCTGGATTACCGCCCCGGGCTACGGCGGGATCAGCCAGGAGGCCCACTCCACCCTGCAGGCGGGGCTGTGGGTCAACAGCCGGCAGCGGTATTCGGAGCTCGTCGGCAGCAGCCGATTCACTCTCAGCGACGCCTTCGACAAGTCCGGGTGGCGCACCGTCAGCGACAGCCCCGCTACCGACGACCAAACCTGGCCGTCCGGCATCCGGTTCTACCACTACGACCAGCTTTATGACCGGAGCAACGTCGGCTACCACGGCCCGACGTTCGGCTACGCCCCGATGCCCGACCAGTACATCCTGGCCGCGTTCCAGCGGCTCGAACTCGCCCGCGGCCATAAGCCGGTGATGGCCGAAATCGACCTGGTCTCCTCGCACTCGCCCTGGGCTCCGTTGCCGACCATGGTGCCCTGGAACAAGGTCGGCAACGGTTCGATATTCGACCCGATGCCCGCGCGCGGCCACACCGCGCTCTCCGTCCTGGGCAGCGCTAGCCAGGAGCGCGCGGCCTACGGCAAGTCGATCCAGTACTCGGTCCAGGCCCTCACCTCATGGGTGACTGAGCTCAACGACCCAAACCTCGTGCTCATCCTGCTCGGCGACGAGCAACCCGACACCCCTATCACCAGCCCTGGGGCCAGTCACAACGTGCCGATCTCGATCATCGCCCGCGACCCTGCCGTGTTCCGGCAGATTGCCTCCTGGCACTGGCAGGACGGGCTGCTGCCCGGGCGCCTTGCTCCGCTCGAGCCTATGAGCGCCTTCCGCAACAAGTTCCTCAGCGCCTTCAGCACGGCCTCGTCCCAGACAGCGTCGACCCATTGACCCGCAGAACCCGAACCGCCGCGGTGAGCGCTGAACCGTTGTGATGACATGTTCGTCTTGCCGTTATAGGGACCGGTCGACACACTGCTTCTTCACACTCGCGGGACGGCCACATGACACTGGGCTGGGATAACCCAACAGCAGATCCCACCACCACCGTCCTGCTGCGGCACGGCGATACTGAACTGTCACCAGAACACCGCTTCACCGGGCTCCGCGACCTCCCGCTGAGCGCTAACGGAACCCGGCAGGCGAAGGCGGCCGCTTGCCGCCTGGCCGCGGGCGCTCCGATCGACGCCGTGGTCAGTTCCCCGCTGCAGCGCGCTGTCGCCACCGCTGCCATCGCGGCCGGCGAACTGGGCCTCACCGCGGTCATCGATGATGATCTCCGGGAAACGGACTTCGGTGACTGGGACGGCTTCACCCTTGCAGAAATCCAGGAGCGCTGGCCTGGAGCCGCGGCAGCCTGGCGGCGCGACCCTGAACAGGCCCCGCCGGGCGGGGAGAGCTTCGCCGACACCGCCCACCGGGTCAACCGGGCCTGCGACCGGCTGCTGCAAGATCACGGCGGGCAGAACGTCCTGGTGGTAAGCCACATAACCCCGATAAAGATCCTGCTGTGTCGCGCTCTCGGCGTCCCGCTCGGCACCCTTTACCGGCTATACCTTGGCTCTGCTTGCATCAACGAGATCCAATGGCACAGCCGCGGATTTGCTGCCGTCCATCGTGTCAACGACACCAGCCACCTCCCCTGACTCACCGGGCCACCCACGTGCCCCGTAGTCAGCCAGAGCGTCAGCATCGTGCGCGATATCCGCCGAAGGCGACGGGAGTCTCCCACACCCGCACTGCCAGTGCCTCGCCGCCGGCGGCGGCGACGGTGGCCGAGAGGCTGTCGTGCACCCAGCGGGCGAACACCTCGACCGTGACCGCCTCGGCCCCGGCTGGGCGTATCTCCTCCAGGTTGCGGCCTTCGACCTGGCTGGTGAGCTCGGTCAGCGCCGCTTCCAGCACATCCAGATCACAGACCATGCCGCGGCCGTCAAGTTGCTCACGCTCCACCAGGATGTCAATTCGGTAGTCATGATCATGCAGCTGCCCTTCTGGCCCGGGCACTCCCGGCATGACATGGAAGGCACGGACGTTTCGGCTCAGCCCGACTTCACATGTCACCGGCAGCACTCCTGTCGTAATCAAGAACGGCATGCATCAACCCGGGTATCCCCTCGTCCACGGCCCGGAACGCCTCGGCTGCGGCACCGAATGCGAAGACGTGGGTGCACAGCTCTGCCAACGGTAGTTCGGGCAGCAGCTCAACGGTCTCCCGCCGGCGCCGCGACCGCGACCACGTCCCGGACAGCCGGGCCGGCACCGTGGAAACCTGAGTACTGCGGATGGTCAGACGCCGCCGGTGGAACGCGCCGCCGAGCGGCAGCACGACTGGTTGCGTGCCGAACCACGACGCGATCAGCAGGGTTCCCTCGTGGGCCAGCATGTTCAGCGCCATCGCTGCCGCATCCGGGTTGCCGCTAGCGTCGATGACCAGCGGAACCTCCTCGTCCACGAGTTCGTCCGGTGCTGCGGCGGTGGCGCCGAGGCTGTCGGCCAACGCGCGGCGCCACGCCTGCGGCTCGGCAAGCAGCGGCCGCCACCCGGAGCGCTGCAGGAGCAAGCTGGTTAGCAGCCCGAGTACACCGGCGCCGAGCACGATGACCCGGTCGCGATAGCCGGTCCCGGCATCGAGCGTCACCTGCAACGCGGTCTCGACCAGCGGGAACAGGGTTGCGGACGCTGGCTCGATAGCCGGCAGCGGAATCAGGTCATCGGCCCGCGCCGCGAATACGTCCTGGTGCGGATGGAATGCGAAAACCGCCCGGCCGGACTCCGCTACTTCGCCGACGCACGCATACCCATAGGCGAAGGGATAGGAGAAGGTGCCACCAAGAGCGTCGATCGTGTCGTCGAGCGCCAGATCGGCGGGGACCTCGCCGCGGTACACCAGCCGTTCAGTGCCACCACTGATGCCAGAGCACAAGGTGCGGACGAGGACCTCACCGGCCGCAGGCCGCGGTGCGGGGACCTCCCTGATTTCCACGCAGCGCGGCGCGGTATGAAACAGGGCGCGGGCAGGCGAGGTTACATTCGCAACAGTGGGTTCGGTCATCCGCGGTTTGGCCTCCTGCGGTCGATCGTGCGCGCCAAGGGAAAGCCCATCTGCCACTGCCACGTCAACGCGGCGTGACCGGTTCAGCGTCGCGGCCTTCCGGGCAGGTTATGGCCGCCACGTTGCACGAGGTTTTCGATGGAGATCCGCGGGCGCTATCCCAGCTGGTCGCGGCGGCGTGTCAGGTGGGCGGTCTCGGCGGGGTTGCGCGCGAGCTCGATTGCCTTGTCGTACGCAGCGCGCGACTGCTGGCTGCGGCCCAGCCGGCGCAGCAGCTCGGCGCGGGTCGCATGGTAGAGGTGGTACCCGGCCAACCTGTTCTCAAGACGGTCGGCCGCCGCTAGTGCTACCTCCGGACCGTCAAGCTCGGCGACCGCGATGGCACGATTGAGGACGATGATCGGCGACGGGTCGAGCTGGACGAGCTGGTCGTAGAGGGCGACGACCTGCGACCAGTCGGTGTCGCGGACGTCGCGGGCGGAGGTGTGCACGGCGCTGATCGCGGCGAGGACCTGGTAGCGACCCGGCGCCACCCCGGCGGCGAGGCGCTCGCGAACCAGCCGGTGACCCTCAGCAATCAGCGCCACGTCCCATGCGCCGCGGTCCTGCTCGTCGAGAGTCACCAGTTCGCTGCCAGCCGAAACCCGCGCCGTCCGGCGGGCCTCGGTCAGGAGCATCAGTGCCAGCAGCCCAGCTACCTCACCGTCAGCTGGCATGAGGGCACGGATCAGGCGAGTGAGCCGGATCGCCTCGGCGGTCAGGTCGTCACGTACGGGATCGGTGCCGGGGCCAGTCGTCAGGTAGCCCTCGTTGAAAACGAGGTAGAGGACGGCGAGTACGCCGGAGATCCGCGCCGGCAGATCCTCCGCCGACGGCAGCCGGTACGGGATGCGAGCCGCCTTTATCTTGGCCTTCGCGCGGGTGATCCGCTTTTCCATAGTGGTCTCCTGCACCAGAAAGGCACGGGCGATCTCGGACACGGTCAGGCCGGCGACCATGCGCAGCGTCAGCGCAACACGAGTCTCCATCGCGAGCGCCGGGTGGCAGCAGGTGAAGATCAACCGGAGCCGATCGTCGTCGATGGCGTCGACAGGCGGCTCGGGCGGGCGGTCGTCGTGCAACAGCTGAGCCTCCTTATGCTTTTGGCCGCGCTTGTTCTCGCGCCGAAGCCGATCGATGGCCTTGCGGCTGGCCGTGGTGGTCAGCCAGGCTCCGGGGTTGGGGGGTACGCCGCCAGCCGGCCACCGCTCGACGGCTGTCGCGAACGCCTCGGCCGCCGCCTCCTCGGCGATGTCGAGGTCACCGAAACGCCTGGTCAGGGACGCGACCACCCGCGCCCACTCCTCGTGATGGGCCTGGGTGATCGCCTCCCGCACGTCGACCCCGCTCATGCGAACGGCCGAACCTCGACCTTCCGATTGCAGGCCTTCGACCCGGCGGTGGCGAGCTTGAGCGCCACGTCGAGGTCAGCGGCGTCGATGATCCAGAAGCCGATGATGTACTCCTTCGACTCCAGGAAGGGCCCGTCGGTGACCAACGCCTCCTCGCCCCGGTTGTCGATGACGGTGGCCGTGCTGGGCGCCGCGAGACCAGCGGCGAAGACCCAGTGGCCCTGGGCCTCGAGCCCCGCGTTGAACGCGTCGATGGCCGCCATCTCATCCGCGGTGGCGAGGTCGACTGTGTCGGTGATCACGGATACCAGGTACTGCATCTCAGACCATCTCCCTCTGCTTGAGGCGCCCACAGTTGGCCGCCCGCTCACCCCTGCTACGAACACCTCTGCCCCGATCCGACACCGCCTCCCGAATCCATTTTGAAGCACCTCCTGGTTGCCCTCGCTGCCGTCAGGTACGTCGGCCTCAGATCGCGACTCGAGCAGCCTTGCCGGAGATACTGGGGATGTGCGCGAGCTCGATTTCCGCCAGCCACTAGCGGCGCGTATCTTCGCCCTCGCTTTCTGCGGTGGATTCGTCATCTACGTGGCAGCCTCGATGGCCGTGGCGTTTGCCCGCCAGCAGGACGTGAGCGGAGCGCCGTTCGCGATCGGGATGGCGCTATTCGCCGCAGCTCTCGGTTCTCCGGCGGCATTCTGGGGCGCAGACCGGCGGGCGCAATGGACAGGCTGGAGCGTCGACGGCGGGAACTTGCCGACTGGCTCGACCAAGCTGCACTCATCACCGGAGCGGAACGAGGCTCCGTCCAATGACCGCTCGTCAGCAAGAATCTCCGGTCTCGTATCTGGAGGGCTTGGCTGGCCGACCACGGGTGCCCCTGGCGGGAGTCGAACCCGCTCTTTCCGCTTTAGAGGCGGCTGCCCTGCCGTCGGACTCCAGGGGCGTCAACGTCATGGTGCCAGGTCCTGGCGGCGGCAGGCGCCGCCACCAGGACCCGCACGTCATGCCGGGTCGGCGGCGATCCGGTCACGCAACTGAGCGTTGCTGACCGTGTCGCGCGCGGCCCGGTACTCCTCGGCGGTCAGGGACCGGCCCAGCTCATCTAGCGTTCGCAGCACGAACCGTTGGCTGGTAATCCTGCGGTTGAGCCTGTCCAGCTCACCGGCCTGACGCCACACCTTGCGCTGCAGCCAGCGGGTCGCAGCCGGCAGATCGCCGGCAAGTTGCGCCCGCAGGGCGTCGCGCTCGGCGGTCACCTCAACGAGCTCGGACCGCGTGTCGGTGGCAGTAGTCGTCATGTTCTCACCTCCCCTCCTCCTGCGGAGGTGAGCGAGCCCGGCAGCGCCAGCGGCAGCCTGGCGACCAGCCGACTTGCGGCCGGCTCCAGTGCAAGGGCCGTCAGTGCGCCGGCGAGATCGGGCTCGTGGAAAGCCGCAACTCGCAATCCCGCCATGACAGCGTCGTCTCGCAGCCAGCCGAGACAGAGCTCATCGCGAGCTGCGAGTACGACCAGGATGGGAGCGGAAGCCGCGACGTCAGGAAAAGCAAGCGCGAACTGAATGGCCGCATGCACGGCTTGACAGGCCTGAGAGCCAGGCGGCAGATCATCGCGAGTAACTACAAAGAGCCGACTCTGCGACCAGCCCTAATGTTGCGTCATATCTCGATGGTAGCGCCAATGCCCGGCCCGCGCTAGCGAGAGCGGGCACATCCGATCACGTCGCTATCAAGCCTGTCGTTGGCCGGTGTCGCGAGCGGCGCACTTCGCCGCGGGCCCCGGAGGCCTAACGCCAGCCGAGTGCGGGCGCCACATGTGTGAGGATGCTGTCAATGACGTGCGCGTTGTAGTCGACACCGAGTTGGTTGGGCACCGTCAGAAGCAGCGTGTCGGCGGCCGCGATCGCTTCGTCGTCCCTGAGCTGCTGGATCAGCACGTCTGGCTCCGCCGCGTACGTGCGACCGAAAATCGCCTGGGTCTCCGCGTCGATAAAACCGACCTCGTCGGCGTCCTGGTTACGACTGCCGAAGTAAGCCCTGTCCCGGTCATCTACCAGGGCAAAGATGCTCCGGCTGACGGACACGCGCGGCTCGCGCTGGTGATCAGCTTTCTGCCACGCGTCACGGAATACCTGGATCTGCTCAGCCTGCTGCCGGTGGAAGGATTTGTCCGACTCATTGCTAATCAGGGTAGAACTCTGCATGTTCATGCCCAGCTCAGCCGCCCAGGCAGCCGTCCGTTGTGACGCTGCACCCCACCAGATGCGGTCGCGGAGCCCTGGCGAGTGAGGCTCGACGCGCAGGAGGCCCGGTGGGTTCGGGAACATCGGCCGGGCGTTAGGTTGCGCGAAGCCCTTCCCACGCAGCACCTCGAGCAGCACTTCGGCATGCCCGCGGGCCATGTCGGCGTCGGTCTCGCCCTCCTGCGGGTCGTAGCCGAAGTAGCGCCAGCCATCGATCACCTGCTCCGGTGAACCGCGGCTGATCCCCAACTGGAGGCGACCGCCGGATATGAGATCGGCCGCGCCGGCATCCTCGGCCATATAGAGCGGGTTCTCATAGCGCATGTCGATGACGGCGGTCCCGATTTCGATCCGGTTCGTGCGGGCGCCGACGGCCGCGAGCAACGGGAAGGGCGAACCAAGCTGACTGGCGAAATGGTGCACGCGAAAGTACGCGCCATCGGCTCCCAGCTCTTCGGCAGCCACCGCCAACTCGATCGACTGCAGCAGCGCGTCCGACGCCGACCTCGTCTGCGAGCCCGGCGACGATGACCAGTGCCCGAACGACAAGAAACCAATCTTCTTCACCAGCGCGGCAACGCCAGCCACCCGGGCGGAATTCCTTGCCGACATGAGGCCGCTGGCCGGCTGCGGAGAGCAGCACGGCTCCCTTCTGAGTGGATTGCTCCGGTTCTGCGCTTGCGGTCCCTCGGCCGCAACGGCCTCAGACGTGCAACCTGGAAGGCGTGACGATGATCGCGGCAGAAAACATCGCGGCGAACCGCTCGGGAGTCTCGAACAAAGCCGCTATGCGCTCGGTGTACTTGGCGAGGTACTCGGGCTGCTCATTCGCTGGCGGCTGACCATTGGCCCGCTCAGCCGTGCCCTCCAGGCGCACGACGTTACGGCCGATATCGGTGACGTCAAGCGACAAGCTCACCTTCGGGTTGGCCGCGATGTTGCGCAGCTTCTCTTTCTGCGGCTGGGTGTACAGCAGAATCGTCTCGTCGTCGCGCAGCAGGAACCAGACCGGGACGGTGACGGGCTGCCCGTCTGGTCGCACCGTTGTCAGCCAGGCCATGAGATTGCTGCGCAGCCGAACCTCGGCCCGTTCGCGGTCGGCTGCCGGAAGATGGGACGTGAGCATCATCGTTGTCTCCAAGGGTCGCGAGCGCAGATGCTACCGGCTAGCCGGAGCGGGCTCTCACTGGCACCAGAGCGGCGCTCAGCTTCCGGCTCGCGCCCGGCCGGCCGAGGCGGTGGGGTGGTAGTCGATCGCGCGGAAGCATCCATGGACATGGTCATTGACGACACCGACGTTTTGCATGAACGCGTACACGCTGGTCGGTCCCACGAAGCGGTACCCCTGCGACTTCAGCTGCTTGGCGAACGCCTCCGCCTGAGGCGTGGATTTAGGCAGGTCGGCGATGGACCGGGGCGCCCGTTTGCGGTCGACCTCGTAGGACTTTGCCAGCGCCATGAGGCTCGGCGAGGCCGACAGCATCGCCCGCGCATTGTCAACACTGGCCTGGATCTTTCCGCGGTTGCGGATGATCGAGGCGTCCTGAACCAGGCGGTCGACGTCCTGCTCGGTCATCCGGGCGACCTTGACGACGTCGAAGTCGCGGAAGGCTTTCCGGAATCCGTCCCGTTTGCCGAACACGATCGACCAGCTCAGCCCCACCTCGAACACGCCCAACGTGAGTGCCTCGAACATCGCTGACTGGTCGTAGGTGCGGGCTCCCCAGACCTGGTCGTGATAGCGGGCAGATGCCGGATCGTTAGCGTTGACCCAACCGCAGCGGGGTTTCCCGTCGCGCCCTGTGATCACGTCGCTGCTCATGGTGGCAATGATTTCACTGCCCGACCCGCGGCGCTTGGGCCACCCTGGTCAGGGATATCCGCGAGTTGACGCCGAGCTTGTCGAAGATGTGGCGCAGGTGGGTGTTGACAGTGTGTGGCGATATGAACAGTGTCTCCGCGATCTCGCGGTTGGTCTTGCCTTCGGCCGCGAGCTGGGCCACGGCTGCTTCCGCGCTGGTCAAAGCCGCCCAGCCGGTGGCCGGGCGCTCCGAAACGACGATCCGCCGCCGGACCCCGAGCTTCCTGAGCCGGCTCCGGACCCGGGCCGCGTCCCAGCTAGCACCGACCTGGACGTTGATCGCCAGGGCCCGATCGAGCGACGCGATAGCATCATCGGTCGCACCGCCGGATAGCTGCACGCGGCCGAGGTCCTCAAACGCCGACGCCGTGGCCAGCGGGCGTGGCCCGGTCTCGAACAGCGATGCGGCGCAGTCAAGGTCGTCGGTGGACCTTCGCCACAATCCCCTGGCGTGCGCAGCTGCGGCTTTGAAAGAGATGACGTCAGGGTTGAGCTCACAGCGACGTTCTGCTTGCGCAATACGTGTGCTCCGCGAGCTCCTGGTCGCCGACGGCCGCCGCGATGCGCACCAGTTGCGGACAGTCGGCTACCTCGAAAGGAAACAGGGGGAACAGCTTCAAGCGATTGTGATGGCCGGAGACACCCAGCCAATCGTGTGCGTCCTCAGCCTTGCCCATAGACATCGCGTGCAACGCCAGGTACCAGGCGGCATGGGACTGGACGCTGGGGGCGCTCGTCTGCAACATGACTTTCGCGATCTCGGCCACCTCTGCCATGCCCGGCTCGTCGCCGCTGTGAATCTTGAGCTTGCCTAGGGCGACTACGTTGGGCGCCTCGAGCACGCCAACGACCAGGCGCGCCTCGCCGAGGCTGTACCTGCCCTCAAGCGCGACTGCCGCCTCCCCGAGCTGACCCATCTGAAGCATCTGACGGCCTCGTGTGGTTTCGAATACGCGCAGCGCCCAGTTCTGCCGGTCTCGTTGAGCGGACGCAATCCCTTCGTCGATCGCCTGAAGGGCCTCCTCGTATCGATCCACAGCCGCCAGCAACCATGATCGGAAGTTGTGCGCGAGCCGTTGCCGGGCGTCTTCCTGGCCGTCGAGTCCTCGGCGCTCGGCGTTCTGGAGAATCTCAAGGCCGCGGCCGAAGTCAGAGAGCTGGTACGGCACGGCCGATTCGGGGAGCTCAAACGCGAACCAGCAAGCGTGATTGGGGGTCGAATAAACAGCCTCCCGCGCTTTGCCTTCGATGGCCCGCGCCTCGTCTGTTCGTCCGCCGACTACCAAACTGTGGAACAGCGACGCCCAGAGCCAGGCGCGCAGATCGGCGCTCAGATCTGGCAGCGCCAACGCAGCGCGCGCGTTGTCTGCGCGCAAGTCAGGAGAGACGTCGAACATGCTGGCCACGGTGAAACGTACTCGTGCCTCTTCCTCGGCCGGGAGTACCTGGCGGAGTGCGGTGTCGGCAAACCGCCTGCCTTCCTCGCCGAGGCCGGCGGCGAACAGGGAAATCGCGCGTCGGGCGACCAGCGGCCCCCGCAGCGGATGGCGAGGGGGCGTGATCTCCAGTGCCCGACCGGCAAGCTCGGCGGCGGTTCCGGGGTCGGTCGTCCCCAGAGCGTCAGCGGCTTGCAGCAAGGTGGCAATGGCGGTTTCGTCGCCAGGTTCGGCGCTGTCAGCGAGGTGCTCCGCCACCTCGACGGGGAGCGCGCCCCGGGCCAGGAGCACATCGGCCGCTTGACGGTCGAGCGCACGGCGAACCGGGACGGGCGAGCTGGCTCGCACAGCCTCGCGAATCAGGTCGTGGCCGAATGCCAGCTGCTCGTCACTCTCGATGAAGATGTCGGCCTGGACCAGTTCCTTGATCGGATCCAGCAACTCGGCGATCGGCATACGAGTCATGTCGGCCAACTCGTACACGGAGAACCGGCGGCCCAAAGCTGAAGCCAGCGTCGCCAGCCGGTCCGCGGTCGGTGACATGCGCAACAGCCGCGCGCGCATGTTGTCACTGACCCGCCGTGGCAGGCGGTCTTCGAGCAGCCTCGCTCGGCCCGACTCGACCGTCACGATCCGCTCGTCCTGGAGGCCACGGAAGAACTCCATGAGCAGGAACGGGTTCCCTTTGACTCGCTCAGCCTTATCCAGAAGCTCGTCATCAGGCTCAGCACCGAGAACGTCCATGGCAAGCTCGGCGACGGCCTTACGTCCGAGTGGACCGAGGCGGATCATCTCGGCCCCGGCATCTTCGAGGTGATCCTTGGCGTCCTGCAGCGGCTGAAGCCCCTGGTTCGGGCGAAATGCCATCACCCAGCCGACGGGCAGCGAGGCGAGCCGCTGTGGAAGCTGCCGCATAGCCACGGCGCAGCCATCTCCGGCCCAATGGAGGTCATCAAGGCAGATGAGCAGCGGATCTTTCAGCGCTGCCTCTTCGATCAGCGCCTGGATGTCCTGCAGTAGCCAGAATCTCTGCTCTGGGGAGGCGTGCAGGTCGCTGAGTGCGTCGCGTGCAACGAGAGGCTTGTCGCCGTCGAAGAGAGCGTCAAAGAGCGCGTCGAGCTCGACTCGGCGATGCGGCTCCGCTACTCCGCGCCCGACCCGGAACGAACGCTCGACAGCCATCGACGCGCACGCTTCGAGCATCCGGGTCTTGCCGAGTCCTGCCCTGCCTTCAACGATGATGACGGAGCCGACGCCAGAACGAACCTGGTCAAGGCGAGCGCCGATCGCAGCGAGCTCGTCGCCCCGGCCACGCACCGGAGTGCCCCCGGTGCTTCCTACCATCCGGCCTCTCACATCGCGAGTTTACGTCTGCCCCGCTACGGCCGACCGGGACGCGATGACACGTGCGATTGGGCCGGATCGAAGCTCGGCATCAGCAACATATCGCTCGTTCAAGCGATGCCCGAACGGTCTTCGCGGCGAAGGATCTCAGCTAACCGACGATGAGGGAGAAGAACCCATGTCGCAGACCAAGCCAAGCATCGTCTTCGTCCACGGGATCTGGGCGGACGGTTCGTGCTTCAGGAAGGTGATCCCGACGCTCCGGGCAGAGGGCCACGAGGTGATTGCCAGCCAGCACAGCCTCGACGCGCTGGAGGGTGACATCGCAACAGTGCGCCGCACGCTGAGCCGGGTGAGCAGCCCCGCCATCCTGGTTGGCCACTCCTATGGCGGAACCGTCATCACCGCGGCGGGAACCGACGATCGGGTGGCCGGGCTTGTCTATATCGCCGCACTTGCGCCAGACGAGGGCGAAACGTCGCAGAGTCAGCAGACCCCGTTCCCGGTCACTGACGTTTTCAACTACATCGAGGTCGACGCTGGGCGAATCTGGATGCGCCCTGAAGGCATCGCATGCTTCGCTGGCGACCTGCCCGAGGAGGAGCAGCAGGTCGTCTGGGCAACCCACGTTCCGCCCGACGCGAACCTTTTCAACGCCAGGGCTGACGGCACCGCCTGGCGGTCCAAGCCGAGCTGGTACATCGTCGCCAACAACGACCGCACGGTCCAGCCCGAGCTCGAGCGATTCGTAGCGAAGCGGATGGGCGCGACAACCTACGAGGCCGACAGCAGCCACGTTGTGATGCTCTCGCAGCCCGAGTTTGTGCTCGATGTCATTCGGGCCGCCGCAAGAGGAATTTGAGTCACGACGCCAGGAGGCAGCACCCAAATGCCCATGATCGACGTTTACGCAGTAGCTGGGACATTTACTGACAAGCACCGGCTGGCCACCGACTTGGCGGCCGCGGTCATGGATATCGAGCAAGTCCCGGACATCCCCATGTTCCGACAGAACACCGCAGCCTTCGTACACGACCTGCCGGCCGGCGATCTGTCCAACGTCGACGGCGAAGGCAACTATGTGCGGATACAGGTCCTCACAAACGCGGGCGCGCTCGATCGCAGCAAGCAACTCGCCGTAGTCGAGCGCCTGACGAAGATCGCCGCCGACGCAGCGGACGACCCCACACTGTCGAGTCGGACATGGGTGCTGCTGACCGAGGCAGTAGACGGAGGCTGGGGCCTGAGCGGCCACGCGAACACCAACGAGGAACTGGTCGCCGCTGCCCGGGCCCAGATAGCGACGCTGCAGGCGGAGCAATCCGCCGAACGTTGACGGCAGCCCTGCCGAAAGTACTAGGTGAGCCATCATGCCCAAGCCAGATGCGGCGCCACGGGCGGGGCTTACTGTCTACCAGGCAGCTCGCTGTCTGTGCCGAGTGGCTCCAGGCGAGTTGCGGCGCGCTCCCACAATGCCGCCGCGACGTCTGAGGGAACTGGCACCGTAGAGCCCTGGAAACCGTGGAACGGCCGGAACGAGGCAAGCTCGGCGGTGGCGAGCAACTCCACTCTTAGCAACGGCGGATCGATGCGACCGTCGAACCGGATGTCGGTTCGCCACCGCGCATAGGCGGAGTCGCCGAGGCGCCATTCCGGGTCCTCGTAGGTGGGCTCCGTGATCGTCGCCATGTAGTAGATGCCCGGTTCTTTCCGTCCCACTATCTGGAGCCAGACGCGATCCCCTGCAGCTGTCAAGCTCCGGTAGCGCGGAGTCCTCCACGCGATCACCTGGGACGTGGCGATGGCGGCATCGAGACCATACCGCTTGCCGTTGCCCTGAAAGATCCAGTCCGTCATGCGGCTGATCCTTCGAGTAGCTCAGACTTCGCCACAGTTCGGCAGGCTACCGCCGTACGCACTGGAGAGTTCTGCCCGGTGCTTGAATCGCGGACACGCAGGGTGCCCGTGCCTGTTAGGTGAAGCCGACGTTCAGGACGAAGTGCCCAAGCCTCAGGTCGAGGACTCCGCCGCCAGCCCAGTGCACGATGAACGCCAGCAGGATGATCGCCAGAACGACGACCACTATCCAGAAGAAGAACACGATGATGCCGGGGATCGCATACCCGGCTACAGTTCTCGCTCTTGCCACGGCCGCCAGCTACCCGCGGTCGCCCGATTTATTCGGTCCGGTACCACAGCCGCCGCCACTGTCCTCAGTCAGCGCGCTCGGGACTTCTGCGCCTGAGGTGTCGGCACAGTCTCACCGGGCGTCAGCGGCCTCCGGCAGGCCGAACTGCTCCGCCAGCCAGGGCCCGGTGACGCTCCCCGCGTCTCGCGCGACATCTTCCGGAGGGCCTGCTGCGACAATGCGACCACCGTCAGGCCCGCCGCCAGGCCCCATGTCGATGAGGTAGTCGGCGGCGGCGAGCAGGTCGAGGTCATGGTCAATGACGATGATCGTGGCACCCGCCGCTAGCAGCCGGTCGAAGACACTGACCAGCGTGGCGACGTCCAGCGGATGCAGACCGGTAGACGGCTCGTCGAACACGTACAGGGCGCCGTGCTGACTGCTACGGAGCCGAGAAGCGATCCGCAGTCGCTGCGACTCGCCCCCCGATAGCGACGGGGTTGGCTCCCCGAGCTTCAGGTAACCGAGTCCGACCTCGCTGACGGGCCGCAGCATCACGGCGACGGCCGACCGGCCGGCGAACTGCTCGAGCGCGTCGTCCACGCTGAGCGCGAGCACGTCGGCTACGGTCAGCCCGTCAAGTCGGACAGCCAGTGTGGCCTCGTTGAAGCGGCTGCCGTGGCAGGTCGGGCACTGGACAGCGATGTCGGGCAGGTACTGGACGTCGAGGTCGATGTGGCCCAGCCCCCGGCAGGTCGGGCACTGACCCTCCCGCGTGTTGAACGAGAAGTGGCCCGGCTTCCACCGCCGCCTGCGGGCGTAGGGAGATTCGGCAAACAGGCGGCGGATCTGGTCGAATGCTCCGCAGTAGGTCGCGGGCGTGGACCGCGCGTTCTGGCCGATCGGCGAGGCATCGATCTGCACGACCTGGCGGATGCCGTCAAGGTCGAGGTGGCGTACGTGTGCGGGCAGCGCTGACTCGCCGAGCAGCGCTCGCGCCCCGGGAATCAGGCTCTCCAGGACGAGTGCGGTCTTACCTGCACCCGATGGCCCGGCCACGGCCGTCAGCCGGCGAACGGGAAACGCAACCCGAACGTCGCGCAGGTTGTAGAGCGCGCTGATC
Source organism: uncultured Actinomycetota bacterium (assembly GCA_963730085.1). GTDB lineage: Bacteria > Actinomycetota > Actinomycetes > Streptosporangiales > Streptosporangiaceae > JAJYUU01. The sequence goes on from CAVSQI010000008.1 coordinate 79,959, forward strand.
TCGACGGTGATATCCCCGGCTGCGTCGGCAGGCGCGGAACGCTCACGCGGCACGGCCCTCGCTCCTGCGAGGAAAGGGCCGATGATCGAGTCCGGGTCCGTCTGTACTTCGGCGGGCGTGCCCTGGGCTATCACCACCCCCCCGCTCGCGCCAGCACGCGGGCCGAGTTCTATCACCCAGTCCGCAGCGCGGACGAGGTCCCGCTCGTGTTCGACCACGACCACCGAATTGCCGTTCCCAGCCAGCGCGCTGATCGTCTTCCGCAGGCCGACGACGTTGCTGGGGTGCAGCCCGACGGACGGCTCGTCCAGCACGTAGAGCATGCCCGTCGTGCTCTCTCGAACCGTTGAGGTGAGTTCGATTCGCTGCCGCTCCCCCGTCGAGAGTGAGGCGCCGGGCCGGTCAAGGGTCAGGTAGCTGAGTCCAACCTCGAGCAACGGGGTGAGCCTGCCGTTGAGCTCGGTGAGCAGCCCTGTCGTGAGCCGGCTGAGCTCGGCAGGTAGTCCGCCGGGTAGGCCGGCCGCGAACCCTCGCAGTGCATCGAGACCGAGCGCACTAATCTCGGCCAGGTTACGTCCGCCGAGGAGCGACGTCAGCGCCTCAGGCCGCAGCCGGGTACCGTGACACACCGAGCACACGCGGGTCACGACGAAGCGCTGCACTATTCGGCGCGCACGCTCGCTGCTGCTGCGCAGCGAGCGCTCCACCGCAGCGACAGCGTTGTCGTAGTTGACGGAAAGCTGCACGCTCCGCCCGGTTGTGCTCGAACTGAGCGTCACCTCCTCCCGCACGGCCTTGCCATGCAGCACGATGTCGCGCTCTTGCTCTGTCAGCGACTGGTACGGCACATCCAGGCGCACCCCGAGCTCGCGCGCGGCATACATCGATAGCCGCCGGCCACCCGAATTCCACGGCAGGACCGCGCCCTGCTCAATCGTCTTGCCCGGATCGGCCACCAGCGTGCTCTCGTCGACCTCGGACCTGACTCCGAGGCCCTGACAGGCCGGGCACGCGCCGTAGGAGTTGAAGGAGAACGACTCGGCGCTCGGGTGCTCGAAATGCGCGCCGCACACCGGACACGTGATTTCCTCAGTGAGCGTGGCGACCGATGGCTCGACACGGTGGCCGTTCGGGCATAGGTGCGAGCCCAGCCGGGACATCATCAAGCGGAGGACATTGAGTACCTCCGACATAGTCCCGACCGTACTGCGGGGCCCCGGTATCGGTGGCCGCTGTCGCAGCGCGAGCGCGGGCGGAAGGTGATCGATCCGGTCCACATCGGGCCGCTGCGCCTGGGTCAGCCGACGTCGGCTGTACGTACTGAGGCTCTCCAGGAACCGCTGCATGCCCTCGGCATAGAGCGTGCCGATGGCCAGCGACGTCTTACCAGACCCAGACACCCCGACGACGGCGACAGTCCGCCACAACGGCACGTCAACATCGACATTTCGAAGGTTGTTGTGCCTGGCCCCGCGGACGCTTATGGCCGTCGGCAGCGTGGCAGGCACCGGGATTCGGGCAGCGGGCGTCTGACTCACCCTGCCGATCCGCCCGCCGCGAGTCGCATGAGATCAGTGTCCATGTCAATGCCGACCTCGGTTCCGCCCGCGCTCCCGTACTCGTGCTGGTAGCTGTCCCAGGATGCATCGCGGATCTTCCGGGCGAAGCCGCTTTCCATCAGCAGCACGAGCTCGACGGCGGCGCGGTCGATGCGCTTGTTCAGGGCTGGGTCACCCCAGTCTTCGGGCGCGGCGAACAGTGAGGTTGGGATCGCCAGCGCGCGCAGGTACCCGAACATGGACCGCATCTGCTCGTCGACGACCAGCGCATGGCGCGCCGTCCCGGCGGTCGCGGCAAGGACGACAGGCTTGGCGATGATCAGGTCGTCGTCGAGGACGTCGAAGAACGACGTAAACAGGCCACTCGGACCGGCCTTGTAAACGGGCGTGCTGGCGATGATCCCATCAGCGTCGCCCACCGTCGCGATCGCCGCCTGGAGTCTTGCCGGGATCAGCTGCGACACCACGGCGGTAGATATGTCCGCGGAGAGCTCGCGCAGTTCAATGACGCTGGATGTGACCGTCCCGCCGTGACAGGCCGCCAGCTCGCACGTGCGGTCGGCGATGCGATCGGCCAGCAGTCTCGTCGAGGAAGGGTCGCTCGCTCCAGCGCTGACGATCACGAGCCTGAATGGCTCAGCTGCGGGGCTGCTCATGACCGGCGGTCCTCCCGGGTTGTCGGTGGTGGCTCCAGCCACGCGCGGCTGGGTCGGTCAGCGGTCGTGCTTGACGTCGGTCATCGGCCCACGGTCGGGCACTACAGCTCCGGGTACTCAATCTTCGACTCGGTGGCGGTGTCCTGATAGGGGGACCCGCCAGTGACATTGTCACCACGGTTGGCGTTAGGCCGCGGCTGACGGGGTGCCTCGTCGCCGTACTTGGCCTTGACCAATCTGGCGTGCGTCGGAGCTGCGGGAGTCGCCGGGTCTTGCCTGGCCGCTATCTCCTTGCGCAGCACTGGCACTACCTCGCCGCCGAGCAGATCCAGCTGGTGCAGCACGGTGGCCAGCGGGAGGCCCGCGTGGTCCATCAGGAAGAGCTGCCGCTGGTAATCGCCGAAGTGCTCGCGGAACGTCAGCGTCTTGTCGATGACCTCCTGCGGGCTACCCACCGAGAGCGGCGTCAGGTCCATGAACTCCTCCATCGACGGCCCGTGGCCGTATACCGGCGCATTGTCGAAGTAGGGTCGAAACTCGCGCTTCGCGTCCTCCGAGTTCCTGGCGATGTAAGCCTGGCCGCCAAGGCCGACGATCGCCTCTTTCTCGGTCCCGTGACCGTAGTAGGCGTAACGCTGGCGGTAGAACTGGATCAGCCGGATGTAGTGCTCCTTGGGCCAGAAGATGTTGTTGGCGAAAAACCCGTCCCCGTAGTACGCAGCCTGCTCGGCGATCTCCGGCGTCCGGATCGAGCCGTGCCATACAAACGGTGGCACGTCGTCCAGCGGCCGTGGGATGGACGTGAAGCCCTGCAGTGGGGAACGGTACTCTCCGTGCCAGTCCACGACGTCTTCGCGCCAGAGCCGGTGCAGCAGGTTGTAGTTCTCGAGCGCTAGGGGCAGGCTCTTGCGGATGTCCTGGCCGAACCACGGATACACCGGCGCTGTGTTGCCGCGACCGAGCATCAGGTCCATCCGCCCTTTGGATAGGTGCTGAAGCATCGCGTACTCCTCGGCGATGCGCACCGGGTCGTTCGTCGTGATCAGCGTCGTCGCAGTGCTCACGAGCAGCCGCTCGGTGCTGGCCGCGATGAACGCCAGCAGCGTCGTCGGCGATGACGAGAAAAATGGCGGATTGTGGTGCTCGCCGATGGCGAAGACGTCCAGCCCGACCTCCTCGGCCTTCACCGCGATCTGCACGACCGCGTCGATACGCTCAGCCTCCGATGGCGTCTCCCCCGACACCGGATCCCGAGTGATATCGCTGACCGAGAAGATCCCGAATTGCACGACATGCCTCCTGCCCTGTGTCCGCCGGACGAACGCGCATAGCTAAGTGTCCCCTGCGTGGCCCGGCGGACATCAACGGGCAGGCGACCCCATCCAGGACCCGCTTGACCCTGACATGGTGTGAGGGTCAAGCATGGAGATGTCATGTTCGCCATCGGAGAGTTCGCCAGGCACGGCCGGGTATCCATTCGCATGCTGCGTCATTACGACGCGATCGGTCTGCTTCAGCCAGCGTGCGTCGACTCAGCGACTGGGTATCGCTTCTATGAAGCCGGCCAGCTATCCAGGCTGAACCGGATTGTCGCACTCAAGGACCTTGGCTTCACCTTGCGCCAGGTGGCCTCGATCCTGGATGAACACGTGACTGCCGGCGAACTGCGCGGGATGCTGAGGCTGCGGCAAGCCGAGCTCGAGCAGCAGATCGCGGCCGACGCCGCCAGGCTGGCGCATGTCGAAGCGAGGCTGCTGGCGATCGAGGGCGAAGTCGGCGAGCCCGCTCCTGTTGTCGTCAGGCGAATCCCGGCTGTGCGAGTCGCCGAGCTCACGGGCACCGCGGCCGGATATGAACCGCAGTTCATCACCCCGGTCATCCAGCCGCTCTACCGCGAGCTTCCTCGCCAGCTCTGCGAGGCGGGCATCGCGATCACCGGCCCAGGGCTCGCCTATTACGAAGACCGCCGCGATGAGGCTGGCGCCATCACGGTGCACGCAGCGCTGCCGATCGCTGAGCGAGCCGACGGCCGACAGCGCTTTAGTGTTGTCGACCTCAACGAGGTCCCCGCGGCCGCCACGCTTATCCATCACGGCTCCATGGACAACGTGCTGCCCAGCATTCAGGCGCTGGCCAGGTGGATCGACGCCAGCGGATACCAGTCACTCGGCTACGCGCGTGAGGTGACGCTCAAGGTCGACGACGTCCGGGATGACTGGGTAACCGAACTCCAGGAGCCAATCGCGCCGCAAGAAGCGGCCTGAACGACAAGGGGACCCAATGGATGTAGCGCCGGAGATCACACAGCGCGCGGCGGTGCCGTACGCAGGCATCTCTGCGTGGGTGACCATGGCGGCTGTCGGCGCGGTGGCGGACCGTATTCCACAGATCTTCGGCTGGCTCGGCGCTCGCGGCATCGCGCCGGTTGGCCCGCCATTCTTCCGGTATCACGTGATCGATATGGAACGGCAGCTGCTTGTGGAAGCAGGCGTTCCCGTCGAATCCGCCGTGCAAGATGACGGCGACATCCGCGGCGGGACGCTGCCCTCGGGCCAGTTCGCTGTCATGACTCACACTGGCGCTCCACAGACCCTGATGGCCGCGACGTCGGCACTGCTCGACTGGGCCGAGGCACGGGGACTGGCGTTCGAAGTAGCTCAGACCGACGTCGGCGAGAAGTGGGGTTGCCGCCTAGAGTCCTACCTGACCAACCCCGCTGACCAACCCGATACGAGCAAATGGCAGACGGAGCTAGCGTTCCGGCTCGCGGACTGAGTCGCTCGGAATAGATCCAGGCCCCCCTGGGGCTGCTAGATGCGTGAGTGTCGAGACCGAACCCGAATCTGGCGGAGCACCTGACACGCCGGATGGGGCCACGGATGACTCAGTAGCGGCCGCTAGCGGACTCTGGTCCCCGAGCCACCGAGCCCTGACCGTCGGCTTGGTCCTGACCATAACGTTCATCGCTTCGGAAGCGCTTGCTGTCATTACGATCATGCCGGTCGTCGCTCGTGAGCTCGGCGGGCTGAAGCTGTATGGCTGGGTATTCAGCGCGTTCATGCTCGGCAACGTCGTGGGCATCGTGGCGGCGGGCCGGCAAGCTGACCGGTTCGGGCCGGCTCGCCCTTTCCTAGGCGGTCTTGCGTTGTTCGGAGCGGGCCTCGCCGTGGCCGGGCTCGCTCCGAGCATGCTGGTCCTCGTGGCTGGCCGTTTGCTCCAGGGCATCGGGGCCGGGGCCGTTCCCGCGATCGCGTACGTATCCATCGGCCGGAGCCTTCCCGAGCGGCTGCAAGCACGGATGATGGCTGTCTTGTCCACCGCTTGGGTTGTGCCGGGCCTGGTCGGCCCGGCCATCAGCGCCGCCGTGGCAAGCCTGGTCGGCTGGCGGTGGGTATTCCTGGGTTTGCTGCCGGTCGTAGCGATCACTGGTTCGATCGCCCTGCCCGCGCTCTTCCGGCTGGGCAAGCAGCCCGTAGTCGGGGCTAAGCCGCCTGCGACCGGAACCGTCCACCGGCTCCGTGACGGCCTGACGGCGGCGGCCGGGGCCGGCCTGATGCTAACCGGCCTCAGCCTGGTCGCGGCCGCCCGCGACGTCCCGGCGGGCGCCGTTGCGCTGGCCCTCGGCATTGCGGCGATGTCCGTGGCGCTGCGCAAGCTGCTTCCAGCTGGCACCTTCACGGCACGGCCCGGGCTGCCTGCGGTCATGTTGAGCCGTGGCCTGCTGACATTCACCTTCTTTGGCGCTGACGCCTACGTGACACTCACCATCACGACGGTTCGCCACTACAGTCCGGCGGTAGCTGGCATTGCCGTCACCGGATCAACGCTCGCGTGGACCGCGGGCGCCTGGCTCCAGTCTCGGCTCAACACGCGGTGGGAGGCACGGCGTCTGGTTGGCTGGGGAGTGGTTGTCATCCTCACCGGACTCGCTGCCATGTCACTTGTTCTGTCGCGTGCCATTCCAGTCGAGGTGGGCATAGCAGCCTGGACGGTTGCCGGCTTCGGCATCGGCCTGGCTTACGCGCCGACGACCCTGCTCATGCTTCGAGCGGCGCCACAAGGTCGCGAAGGGTGGGCGTCGGCGTCGCTGAGCCTCGCCGACGTGCTCGGCACCGCCATAGGCATCGGTCTCGGTGGTGCCGCCGTCGCGACGGCGACCGATCATGGCTGGCCGGTGGCCGCCGGAGTCGGCATCGCGTTCGCGATTGCCGGAGTGGGTGGGCTCGCGCTCGGTTTCGCCAGTCGGCGCCTGCCGCTCACCCATCCGGCAGCCCGAGCGAACTGAGCTTCACATTTCGCCCTGCAAGGTCGATTGACTAGGATTGCGGCAGCACGCGCACATAGTTGCCTCGGAAAGCACGCACGGACCGCCAGATCGGACGGAAAAGTGTCCGGAACACTCAGCCCGACGGTGCGGCGCCGCCGTCTCGCCTTAGAGCTCAGGCGACTGCGCGAGGCGGCGAAACTGACCTGTGAGGACGTCGCCGAGATGCTGGAGTGCTCGGCGTCCAAGATCAGCAGGATCGAGACCGCGCGGGTTACGGCCGCACCGCGCGACGTACGCGACCTTCTCCGAATTTACGGCGTGCCGGAAGACCAGCATGAAAGCTTGCTGCAGCTGGCCCGCGAATCCCGGCAAAAGGGCTGGTGGCACGCCTACGGCGATAGCGTGCTGCCACACTTCGCGACGTACCTGGGTATGGAGAGCGCTGCCTCGGAGATCAAGCACGTCAATCTCACCCGGATACCGGTCCTCTTGCAGACCGAGGACTACGCGCGCGAAGTGATCGCAGCCGGCCGGATGCGCCGTTCCCTTGACGAGCACGACCGGTCGGTGGACCTGATTAGGGAGCGTCAGCGGCTAGCAGCGGCGAACCCGCCTGACGTATGGGTGGTCCTGGACGAGGCGGCCTTGCGCCGTCAGGTCGGTGGCCGCGCTGTGATGCGCGAGCAGATCGAGCACCTCATCGAGCTGAGCGTCGTGCCCGGCCTGTTCCTCCAGTTCATCCCGTTCAGCGCCGGCGCGCACGTCGCAATGGACCTGCCGTTTGTCATCATGGGCTTCCCGGATCCGGCCGACCCTGACGTCGTTTGCACGGGGTACCCGACCGGCGTGCTGTGGATTGAGGACATGGCCGAGGTCCACAAGTACAACATGTTCTTCCACCACCTGCAGGCCTCAGCGCTGTCCCTCGACGAATCCATAGAACTGATGACGTCTGTGCTGAAGGAGATGTAGCGCCGTCCGAAGCTGACCTCGCCCGTCAGCTCGCGGCGCACTGTGCGGCCTGCGGAGCAAGTCGAGCCAGGAAGCCCGAGAGCGCTTCCCACCACTCCCTCGAGTTCTCGAACTGCGGACAGTGCCTGCGTCGGAAATGACTGCGAGCGACGCATCGCCTACGCACGCCGCCAGCTGCGCTGAAGGCCCCCGGAGCGGCTCGTCCTGCGCACCAACGATCACCAGAACGGGTAGCCTGCCCGGCAACGCCCGAAGTGATTCCAGCCGATCTGCGGCGGTGACAAAGGCGGGCGCCATGGCCGCATACATCGCCGGAGCGGCCGCCGGGCGATCAGATGCCGCTGATACTGCTGTGCACAAAGTATTGAACTCTTACTCAGAAGGTCTATATAAACGTTGTGGACCCCCGGGGAGCAAGGCCAAGAAGGGCTTGATCCTGCCTTGCGACGAGCAAATACACGGCCACGCCGGATTGCTTCCGCCTGTGCGCTCGGGGCTGGCCCGACCACAAGGAGGTGGAGATGCAGCATCCGATCCGGCTGTGGCGCGTTGCCCTGGTGGGCTCCGTCGCCATAACCACGGTACTTTCCCTCAGCGGAGTTGGCGTGGCGGGTGCCGGCGGCGTGCGCGGCGCAGGCGCACGGCAGATGGCCCTCAACAAGTACCTAAAGCAACACAGCACACCGTCGTCGTCGATTAACTCGAGTGGCGGCGACGATGATCTGGCCGATCAGCTCGCTCAGTACGACTTCCAACGCACGGCACCAGCCACCACGGTTTCAGGCCAGGCCCTCGTGGACGCCGCGCGGCAAGCGGCGGCGCTGAAGCAGACCGGCGGGCAATGGCAGGAATTCACTAACGAGCCCTACAACGCGCAGCCAAGCAACTACACCGACCCCTTCTGGGGCAACCAAGGTGCCGGCTTCTCACTCGTCGGCGGGCGCGTGACCGCGCTCACGGCGACGCCCGATGGCGCCTGGTTCGCCGGTACGGCCGACGGCGGCGTGTGGCGGTCGAGAGACCAAGGCAAGCACTGGACGCCGGTATTCGACAAGATGCCGACGCTGTCCATCGGCGGGCTGGCTGTTGACCCGGTTGACGGATCACTGTGGGTTGGCACGGGTGAGGCAAACACGTCGCAGGACTCCTACGCCGGCACCGGCGTCTACCGATCCACCAATGACGGCAGCACGTGGCGCCGAGTCGGAGACGACAGCTCTGGCAGCAACCCGCTGGTATCCCACACGGTGTTCAGGGTCGCCTTCGACCCGAGCGGCGACGCCTATGCCGCCACGAACAACGGCTTGTTCCGGCTCGCGGCCGGCGGCAGCAGCTGGACCGAGGTCCTCGACCCGGCTGGCCCGGTCGACAACCCGCCGTACGACCAGCAAGTCACCGACGTCGCCATCCAGCCCGGCTCGGGCGGCAGCGTCGTGATCGCCGCGATCGGCTGGCACGGTCCGGGCAACACCCAGTTCAACGGCTTCTACCAGTCCACGGACGGCGGCAAGACGTTCAAAATGGTGACGCCTACCGGCGACATCAACGCCAGCGACATCGGCCGGACCACGTTTGCGTACTCCGCCGACGGCAGCAAGCTGTACGCGATCGTCCAGTCGCCTACCGCGCAGGGCGCGGGAGCCTCGTCGGTGCTGCAAGGCATCTTCTCCGCGTCCGGTAGCCCGGCTAGCGTGACTGGTCCATGGACGCTGATCGCCAACGCGTCGAAGCTGGCGGCATCCGGGTCAGCGTCGCCGACCTTCGGTACCCCGGGCGTGCAGACCTGGTACAACCAGGATCTGGCCGTCGACCCCTCCGACCCCAACCACATCTACGCCGGGCTTGAGGAACTCTACGAGTCAAACGATGGCGGCAGCACGTGGATCACCGCCAGCCCTTACTGGAACTACAACTTCGCGTGCGACACGACCAACCCGCCCACGTGCCCCAACGTCACCCACCCCGACCAGCACGCCGCGATGATCGCAGACGGCAAGATCGTCATCGGCAACGACGGCGGCGTCTACAGCCGGCCGCTGTCGGACGCGGCAGCGGACGGAAACTGGACCGACCTGAACACGACCCTGCGGGATCTCCAGTACTACGACGCCAGGGCAGGCAAGGCCGGCAAGGCGACCGCCGTCTGGGGTGGTCTGCAGGACAACGGCTCGTCGTGGGTTAGCAACAACGGCAGCAATAGCAGCCAGATGGTCGAGCCGGCCGGCGGTGACGGCACCAACGTCATCATCGACCCGCAGAACGCGAACAAGCTCGTCGGCGAGTACGTCGACGGGACGATCTACTCCAGCACTGACGGAGGCCACTCCTTCAATTCCTTCGTCACCCCGACCTGCGCGGGCCAGGCCATCGTTGGCGAAACGCCACTGACTGGCTGCGACCCGAACGCCCGCTTCGTGATGCCGCTGGTTCCCGATCAGCAGAACACCAACGTGTGGGTGGCAGGTGGCGAGTTCGTCTGGGTGAGCACCGCCGGCTGGAATACCGCCTGCACAGCCACCGCGTGTTCGTGGACGCCCGTCTTCGACACCGGTGCTGGTCACGCGATCACGGCGTTGTCCTCGGCAGGCGGCGGCAAGACCATCTACGCCGCGTGGGTGAGCGGCGGCGGCAACCCAGGGCCGTCGTTCTCCTCGGGCATCGCTACCAACTACGGCGGCACGTGGCACCAGATCAACATGACCGGCCTGCCCAACCGCTACATCGGCGGCGTCACCGTAGACCCGAAGAACCCGGCGCACGCCTATGCCGTCTTCAGCGCCTTCTCCCGGCGCTGGATCCCTGGCGGCGGTGTTGGTCACGTGTTCGAGACCAAGAACGGCGGGAAGTCGTGGACCAACATATCCGGCAACCTGCCGGACGTCCCTGGTGACGCACTTGTGCTGAGCCACGGCAGCCTGGCGCTTGGTACCGACCAGGGCGTGTTCACGGCGGCGGCCGGCCAGGGTCTCGCCACGAAGTGGTCGCGCCTCGGCGCTGGGCTACCCAACGCCGTGGTGGATGACCTGACCGCCGGACCTGACGGTTACATCTACGCGGCGACCCACGGTCGCGGCGTGTGGCGGATCGCTTTCTAGGAGGTTACGAGCGAGAGCGCCCCGGCAGCGACGTGCTGCCGGGGCGCTCTCGTTGGATGCCGATCAGGTCAGACGGCTCTACCGGGTAACGATGCCCGATTCGGGTACCAGCGGAAGATGCCCAGTAAAGAACTCGAAGAACTGCTCGTGTCTTCCGAAGTACAGACGGCGCGTGACCGCCTTGAGGACTACGAGGAAGCCGAGACCGCCGCCGACGCCAACCCACAAGGCCCGCAGGAACTCGAGGATCTGCGGCAAGCGCTCGTCGATATGCCGGGTGCCGTGCGCATGCTCCTCGAAGCGATCGACCGAGCCGCGACCAGTGCCGGTGAGCCGCAGTATGACCCGGGCGACCGGGCGGGTTGATCACATACCCGGTGCAGGCGCCTTGCTGAACGTGACGCGAATACCGGAGCGCCGGACAACCCTGATGAACCAGAGTCCGCAGAACACCGCGCCGGCGATAGCTCCTCCCGCGGTTATGGCGGTTGTCAGACTCAGGAAGACCCTGGCCGGCTCGACCATCAGAAGGGCCGCCAGGCCGACGGCTGAGCCGGCGAATATCCCGGCCCACAGCCACGTCGCTCTGCGGAAGAAGCTGTCGAGTCCAGGATTCGAGGGCGAACGGCGCAGCGCGACCACCTCGGCGGCCAGGTCAGCTACCAGGGGGTTGCCGGTTCGCGCCGTCCGCGCGAACAGGAGGCACAAGGCTAGGTTGGCGACCGGGAATTGCAGGAGGAAGACCAGCTCGCTGCCCGTGGCGATCACGAGAATCGTCTGGATCGTGAGCACGACAGCCGAAATGGTCAGTAGGCCCGGTACGTTCCGCGCCGCTACCCGGCGCACGACCGCTGTCAGCCATACCACCGCCGTGGCGGCGACCATTCCGGCGGCCTGCCCACCCAGCGTGGCCGCGACCAGGTAACCGGCGATCGGCAGGCCGATGGATTCGGTCAGGTTCCACCCGGCGGTGAGCAACAGGCGCCAAGGTCGGGGCAGCTCAACGAGGCACCCGGGCAACGGCGGGCCCTCGCGCGTGTCAGTGAGCGCGGGCATCTCTGGCTCCGCGAGCGTTTCGTGCCTGGCATGGGTGGTTGGCCTGGCTGTGGTCACACCCGAGCAAACGACGCCAACCTGAAGGCGCGCTGGAAGCCGGCGGCACATGGCCTGAGCGGGCGCTAGTGATGGCCGCCGACCGCCTTGCGTTCCCGCGATGGCGGCGCCTCCGCCTCGAGCTGAGCCCTGGCCTCCTTGAGTTCCTGCCTCGCCAGCTTGCTCAGGGTCGGGTACTGCGGATTGATGGTCATGAGGGTGTGGGCCAGGATCGCGGACGCGCAGGTCCGGGCGTACCACTTACGGTCAGCCGGGATCACGTACCAGGGTGCGTAGCTGGTACTGGTGTTGGAGAGCATGTCGGAAAAGGCACTCTGGTATGCGTCCCAGCTTCCGCGTTCCCTGACGTCGCTGGCGGAGAACTTCCAGTTCTTGTCCGGCACGTCAATGCGCTTGAGGAAGCGGATGCGCTGCTCCTCTTTCGACAGGTTCAGGAACAGCTTCACGGTCACGATCCCGTTGTCGGCCAGGTAGCGCTCCCAGTCGTTGATCTCGCGGTACCTGCGCTTCCACACGTCAGGGCCTATCGCCTGCGATGGCATGTGCTCCCGGCTGAGATTCTCCTGATGAACGCGAACAACGAGGACCTCCTCGTAGTGCGACCGGTTGAAGATCCCGATCTGTCCGCGCGCCGGCAGACTCTTCGCGTACCGCCAGAGGTAGTCGTGGGCCAGTTCCGCGTCCGACGGCACCTTGAAGCTGTGGACGTTCACGCCCTGCGGGTTCACCCCGCTCATAACGTGGCGGATCGTCCCGTCCTTGCCGGCGGCGTCGATGCCCTGGAGGACCATGAGGACGCCGTACGTGTCCTGCGCGGCGAGGCGGGCCTGGAACTCGGAGGCGATCTCGATACCGCGGCTCAGCAGCGCCGCGCCGTCCGCCTTCGTGGCAAACGGCCCCTTGGATCCGGGGTCGAAGTCCCGGGCAAGGGTCACGCGCGAGCCGGGCTTCACCCGCAGACCGTCGATGAACCTTGCGATCTGCTTGCTGTCGCGGTCAGCCACGTTATCGCCCCTAGCCGCTCAGTGGCCGGCGATCTGCCCGCCGTCGATGTGCAGGATCTCACCGGTCACGAACGGCGATGACTCCAGGAACAGGATGCCGTCGACGACGTCGCTAATCTGCCCAACGCGCCCGAGTGGATGCAGGCTGGCGAGCGACTCGTAGCTCTCTTCGGCGTTCAACGGGGTCTGGATGACGCCGAGCGAGACGGCGTTGACCCTGACGCCGCGCGACGCGTACTCAATCGCCAACGCCCTCGTTGCCGACGTAAGGCCGCCCTTCGTGAGCGAGACCATCGCCGACGGCACCTTCGCGTTCGCGTAATCGACGAGGGTGCTACTGATGTTGACCACGTGTCCGCCGCCCTGTTTGACCATTTCCGGGATGGCGCGCTGCGTCATGTGGAAGAAACCCGTGAGGTTGACGCGGACGGCGACGTCATAGTCACGCGAGGTGTACTCGGTGAACGGCTTGGAGATGTAGACGCCCGCGTCGTTGATCAGGGTGTCGACGCGTCCGAACCGCTCGAGCGCGCCACCGATGATCTGTCCAGCGGTCCCCGGTTCGCTGATGTCGCCCTCGACGGTGAGCACGGCCGGATCGTCGCTGGGCATGATGTGCCGGGCGCTGGCGACGACCGCCCAGCCTTGCCGCCGATATCCGGCGACAAGGCCGGCGCCGATGCCCTGCGAGCCGCCCGTTATGACAGCGACTCTGGGTCGGTTGTCGTTCGTGTCAGGCCATGAACTTCAGCAGGGCGGCATTGACCTGGTCGGCGTGCGTCCACGAAATGGCGTGCGGGCCGCCGTCGATGGTGACCATCTGCATGTCCTTGATCATGCCTGGCAGTCGCTGCCCCGTCTTGGGATAGGGCAGGACCCGGTCGTCGTCGCCCTGGATGACGAGCATCGGCACGTTGATCTTGGGCAGGTCGCCGCGGAAGTCGGTCTCCCACGTCGGGATGCAGGCGACCGCCGCGGTCGCCGACGCCGACGTCGCGAGGTTCCAGCAGGCCTGGTAGTACTGGTCGCTGACCAGCGTGCCGCGGAACTTGTCGATGTTGAAGAAGTTGTCCAGGAACGACTTCATCCACGCCGGGCCGTCTTCGCGGGCTGTGTGCATGAACCCGTCGAAGAGGCTGGCGGGCAGTCCCTCCGGGTTGTCGCCGGTCTGGAGCAGGAACGGCGGGATGGGAGAGATCAGTACTCCCATGGCCACTCGGGCCGACCCGAACTTGCCGAGGTAGCGGGTCACTTCGCCGGTGCCCATCGAGTGCCCGACGAGGGTAACGTCGCGCAGGTCCAGGGTTTCCATGAGCGTGTGCAGGTCGCTCGCGAAGGTGTCGTAGTCGTAGCCGGTGGTCGGCTGGCTGGACTTGCCGAAGCCGCGCCGGTCGTAAGTGATCACCCGGCGGCCGTCGTCCAGCATGACCGGGACTTGCTTGTCCCACGCGCGACCGCTGAGCGGGTAGCCGTGGATCATCACCACTGGCCGCCCCGAGCCGTGATCCTCGTAGTACAGCTCGATCGGCCCGGTGTTTTCCTGGCCGACCTTCACATACGGCATGGCGTTCCCCCCGTTTGTCATCGGCTGTCAGGCGTTGGCGTTCCCGGCGCGGCGGGCGGCAAACTGCTACCCGCGAGTGCGCCATCGTCGCCCAGCTGGCGACGGCCCGAAAAGTGCAAAATACGCAAACATCCCTTTAACTTCCAGGGAACGGGGCCGATGGAGCGGCTGCCGGCTACGCCTGCGCGGCCTCGTCGGGTGGATGCACCTCGCGCCGCAGAATCTTGCCCGTAGGCCCCTTCGGCAGCTCGTCGACGAGCCAGAGGCGCCGAGGGTACTTATAGGCGGCGACCCGTTCCTTCGCGAATGCGATGAGCTCAGCCGGAGTCGCTGTGGCACCCGATTTGAGCGTGACGGCGGCGCCGACCTCCTCCCCGAGCTCCGGGTGCGGCAGCCCGATGACGGCCACTTCTGCCACTGCCGGGTGCTCGTGCAGCACTTCCTCGATCTCACGCGGGTACACGTTGTAACCGCCCCTGATGATCAGGTCCTTCTTGCGATCGACGATGTAGTAGTAGCCGTCCTCGTCGACCCTCGCCATGTCTCCGGTGCGGAACCAGCCGTCTCTGATCGCCTCCGCCGTGGCCTCGGGCTTCCCCCAGTAGCCTTTCATCACGTTGTGACCGCGGATCGCGATCTCGCCGATCTCGCCGTCGGGCACGGTGTTGCCTTCGTCGTCGATCAGCCGCATCTGCACGCCCTCGATCGGAGTGCCGATCGAGCCGGGCTTGCGGACGCGATCCGGGTGATTGAAGGACGCAACCGGCGACGTTTCCGACAGCCCATAGCCCTCGAGGATGATGCAGCCGAACTTCTGCTCGAAGCCGCGCAGGATCTCCACTGGCAGCGAGGCGCCGCCCGAAACGCATACCCGGAGTGTCGCCGTTTGAGCCGGGTCGGCACCTGGCAGGTGAAGTATCGCGGCGTACATGGTCGGCACACCCTCGAATATCGTGACCGCGTCACGCTGGATGATCTCCAGAGCCTTGGCCGGGTCAAACCGCGGCAGCAGCGTCAGGGTCCCGGCCGCCGCGACCGTGGCATTCAGCCCGCAGGTCAGGCCGAACACGTGAAACAGCGGCAGGCAGCCCATCATCACGTCGTCGGGATTGTTCTTCAGCAGCGTCCGCGCGGTCAGCTGGGCGTTGCGGACCAGCCCGGCGTGGGTGAGCTCGGCGCCCTTCGGCCGTCCCGTCGTCCCGGACGTATACAGGATGACGGCGTCGTCGTCATCGGCCCGCTGCGAACGCTCTCGCGCCGCGGCATGACCATCCAGCAGCCCAGTCATGTCTGGGGTCTCGATGCCAATGGCCTCGGCCCCGGCGTCGGCAGCGCCCTTGGCGGCCTCGGCCAGCGCCGCGTCCCAGGCCAGCACCACCTTTGCGCCTGAGTCACTGAGGTAGTAACCGACCTCGCGGCTCTTCAGCAGCGGATTCATCGGCACGACCACCGCGCCAGCGGCCAGCGCGCCATAGAAGGCGATCGGGAAGGCCGGCACGTTCGGCAGCATGATCCCGACGCGGTCGCCAGGCTCCACACCGTGGGCGGCGAGCAGCGTGCTCATGCGTCCGGCGGCGTCGCGCAGCTGTGCGTACGTCAGGACCAGCTCATCCATCCGGACCGCGACGTGGTCCGGGTGGTCGGCTGTTGCTTGCTCCAGCAGAGCGAAGAGATCGGCCATGGCACCCTCCCGTGTATGCGTGTCCGGAAGCCCAGGCGGCGAGCCGCCCACCCGCCAGCATGCCCCGACGTCGGGTAGCTGCATAGAGCAACGTGCCGTCGTTGTGACCGGCGGACCTAGTGGTTGACGAGCACGGCGGCGCCCTCAAACCGCCCGGCCTTCAGGTCCTGGAGTGCCTGCAGCGCTGCCGCCATCGGGTACACGTGGGTTCTGGCGCGCACGTTGTAGCGAGCGGCGAGTGCCAGGAACTCCCGGCCGTCGTGTCGAGTGTTGGACGTGACGCTGCGCAGCTCCTTCTCGTAGAACAGCTCGCGCTCGTAGTTGAGGCTTGGTATGTCGCTGAGGTGGATACCGGCAACCGACAGGATGCCGCCGCGGTCTAGGGCGCGCATGACGACCGGCACGAGATCTCCGACCGGAGCGAACAGGATGGCGCTGTCCAGGGGCTCGGGCGGCGAGTCGTACGCGCCGCCGGCCGAGGTGGCACCGAGCTCGAGCGCCAGCCGCTGGGCCCGGGCGCCTCGCGTCAGCGCGTGCACGGTGGCACCTTGGGCCACGGCTACCTGGGCAACCAGGTGCGCGCTGTCGCCGAAGCCATACAGTCCGAGCCGACCGTGTTCGGGCAGCGACGCGCGCCGCAGAGCTCGGTAGCCGATGATCCCGGCGCAGAGCAGCGGGGCCAGCTCGACGTCGGATATGTCATAGGCCAGCCGATACGCGAACGCCGCCGGCACTGTCGTGTACTCCGCGTATCCGCCGTCGACGTCCCAACCGGTGTATAGCGAGTTCGGGCACAGGTTCTCGGCGCCCCGCCGGCAGTAGGCGCACGTGCCATCGACATGCCGCAGCCACGCGACGCCGACACGGTCCCCCACCGCGTAGTCGCTGACGCCGTCACCGAGCGCAGCTACCGAGCCCACGACCATGTGACCGGGGGTAACGTGCTCCCGGTGCACCGGCAGGTCACCCTCGCTGACGTGCAGGTCGGTGCGACACACGCCGCAAGCGGAGACTTTGACCAGAAGCTCTCCGGGCGCGGGAGCCGGGACGGGCTTCTCCTGGTAGCTGAGCGGACCGCCCTCGATAGGTCCGGGCTCGTCCACCACCCATGCGCGCATCGTTTCCGGACGGTCTCCTGTCATCTCACTAATCCCCCTTTCGTCCCGGTGCGGGCAACCGCCGCTCCGCCGTGCGCCTGCCCATCCGTTCCATCAAGCTGAGTTCACGGCACTGCTCGGTGACGATCCTCACGACTTCCGCGTCGCTGCCGACCGCCGGGTCCAGCCACGAAAGGACGCGCGCCACCGCCGTAGCCAGTGGCCCAGCCGCGAGCGGAACCACCTCGTCAGCGCGCGCGTCGGCCACCGGGCCAGCGCCTCGCAGGTAGCAGATCCAGGCCGCGATCACCCGCGTCGCGCCGACGGGCAACCCACCGACAGCCCGCTCGGCGCGCAGGACCGGCAGGATGCGGATCGGGAGCTTCTGCGAGCCATCGGCGGCGATGCGGTCTAGCCGGTCGTGCAGCCGCCCGTTCGCGAAGCGCTGCGACAACGCGGCGCGGTAGTCCGCGAGTTCGGCAGCCGGCTGCCGCAGGTGCGACGAGGCCGCGGCCCACCAGTCGGAGAGCCAAGCCCGGCACGTCTCGTCGCGGATAGCGTCGGCGACGGCTTCGTGACCTCGGATCAATCCGGTGTACGCCAGCAGCGAGTGCGCGCCGTTGAGCAGCCACAGCTTGCGCTGCTCGTACGGCGTGATGTCGTCGGTGAATATCGCGCCCGCGTCCTGCCCAGTCGGGTCGGCCCGCCGGAAACTCGCCGCTGAGCACCCACTGGTGAAACGGCTCGGAGACGACGGGGCACCTGTCCTCGAAGCCGGTCGACTGCGCGACGGCGCGCACGTCGTCCGGCGTAGGGCCGGGCGTGATCCGATCGACCATGGTCGTGACCACCGATACCGAGTCGGCGATCCAGCTGGCCACGCTGCGGTCGACGAGTTCGGCCAGGTCGCGCACGACCCGCTGCGCGAGCGCCCCGTTGCCCGGCGTGTTGTCGCACGGCACGAGCGCCAGCGGGCCTGCCCCTGCGGCTCTCCGCGCCGCCATCCCGGCGACTAGCCGGGCTGGGGCCGTGCGCACGAATCCGGTCAGGTCGTCCCGCAGCACCTTGATGTCGGCCTTGACCTCGGGTCGGCTCGCGTCCAGCCCGCCGTGGACGCCGCGGAAGTATCCGGCCTCAGTGACCGTGATCGTGACCGCGGCCAGCTCCGGCGCCCGGAAGCAGTGCAGCCAGGCGTTGTGCTCGGCGGCGACGTGGGCTCGGGACAGGCTGGCGATGACCTCGAAGCTGTCGGTCTCGCCGCCGCGCTCCACGAGGGTGTACAGCCCCTGCTGCTCCGTCAGCCGATCGACGAGCAACTCGCTACCACGACCTGTGAAGGCCGCGAAACCCCAGCCGGCGGCGTCCGTCGCGTGCTCGGTGTACCAGCACGGATGCGCCCGGAAGAAGTTGCCCAGCCCTAGGTGAACCACGCGCACCGGAGCCGCGGCGCGACCCTGTCCGACGGCTCGGGTCAGGCGCGGAGCACTCACAGCTTGAACACCGTCGTCGGCTGGGCCGTGACCAGACCGATGGCTGTCTCGGTTGCCTCGTCCTCGCCCAGCCTGGCGCTCGCCGACGAGCCGCGCGAGGACACCCGCGTTGACGCGTCGCGACATGTCGTGCCGGGCCGGGATCGAGCAGAAGGCGCGGGTGTCATCGACGAACCCAGATATCCGCGAGAAGCCGGCGGTCTCGGTTACCGCCGCGAAGAACCGCCGGATCGCGTCGGGCGCGTCGAGGAACCACCACGGCGCACCGACGTACACCGACGGGAAGAAGCCGGCCAGCGGCGCCAGTTCGCGCGACCACGCCGTCTCATCAACCGTGAACACAACCAGGTGAAAGCCGGGATGCGTGCCGAAGCGCTCGAGCAGCGGACGCAGCGCGTCAGTGAATTCGGCGCGGATCGGGATGTCGTGGCCAGTATCGGGCCCGAACCGCGCCCTCGTCGCCGGATGGTAGTTGCGCCGTACGCCCGGGTGGAGAGCCATCACCAGCCCGTCGTCGGCGGACATGCGCGCCATTTCCAGCAGCATGTGCCGCCGAAATGCGATCGCTTCGGCGGTGGTGGCGGTGCCGCCCTGGGCAGCGCGATAGATGCGCGTCGCCTCACCGCGCTCCAGCGGGTCGGTGCGCACGTCGGCGTGGCTATGGTCAGCCGCGGTGGCACCGTGCGTGATGAAATATCGACGCCGGTCCTCCAGCGCGCGCACGTAGCCCTGGTAGTCCCCGGTGTCAGTATCGGCCGCCTCCGCGAGCCGGGCCACGGCGTCGCGCCACCCAGGCTCACCCGCCTCGAGGTAGGCATCGGGGCGGAAAGTCGGGACAACCCGGCCGCCCCATTCGGGGTCGGCGGCCAGCGCCGCGTGCGCGGCAAGATCCGAGCACGGGTCGTCAGTGGTCGCCAGCACTGCGATGCCGAAGCGCTGGTATAGCGACCGGGGCCGGTAGTCGTCTTGGCCAAGGCGCTCTGCCACCTGGTCGTAGATCGCATCGCTTGTCTGCGCGGACGGCCGGGACGTGACGCCAAAGATGTCCGCCAACTCGGCCTCGAGCCAGAACTGCACCGGCGTGCCCCGAAACACGCTCCAGTGCTCGCACACCAGTCGCCATGCTGCCCGCGCTGAGGCCTCCGGCAGGGGTAGCCTGCCCACCCCGAGGTCTTCCAGGCCGACGCCGCTGGCGTGCAGCAGCCGGGTCACGTAGTGGTCGGGTGTCACCAGCAGTGTCGCCGGATCCGGGAACGGGTCGTTGTGCACCAGGAGCCACGGATCTACGTGGCCGTGCGGCGAAATAACTGGCAGCTCGCGTGTCGCGGCGTACAGCCGACGGGCTACCGCACGCTCGCCCGGATCCGCAGGCAGGAGCCGGTCCGGGTGCACCAGCACCGCTTGGCCCGCGATCATGAGCGTATAGTAGGCGGCCATCGAAGTAGCGCAGATCGGCGGCCCACAGGACGTCCTCGCCGCTGAGCAGATGACCGGGTTTCTGCGCGGCCAGCTCGCAGCGCTGGACCTGGCAGGGCGCAGCGTGTGCGTTCTCGTTCCCGACGGCACCCGCACGTGCCCGCTGCCGCTGCTGATACCGGCCATTCATGCGGAACTCCACGGGCGCGTCAGCCGCCTCACAGTTCTTGTCGCTCTCGGGACCCACGCCCCCATGAGCGAGCATGAGCTCGCTCTGCACCTGGGCTACGAGCCCGGCGGCCTGTCGGATCGGTATCCGTCGATGACGGTGCTCAACCACGCCTGGTGGGATCCCGACGCGTTCACCGACATCGGGACGATCGGCGCCGATCGCATCGCCGAGTTGTCTGACGGCATGCTGACGCACTCCTGCCGCGTGCGTATCAATCACGCGGTCGTCGAGCACGACGTCACGGTCATCGTCGGCCCGGTGTTCCCGCATGAGGTAGTGGGCTACTCGGGGGGAAACAAGTACTTGTTCCCCGGCGTCTCGGGTCGCGAACTGATCGACCTGTCGCACTGGCTTGGCGCCTTGATCACGAGCGCGTCGATCATCGGCACCCGCGGGATCACCCCCGTACGGGCGCTCATCGACGAGGCCGCTTCTATGGTCGCCGGCGAGAGATACGCGCTGTGCATGGTCACCAAGTCGCACAGCCACGACCTGCACGCCATGATGTTCGGCGACCCGATCGCGGGCCTGGGCAGCGGCCGCCGATGTCTCGGCGCGAGGTGCACGTCCGCTACCTCGACGAGCCGGTGCGCCGGGTGCTGTCGCTGATCCCGGCCAAGTATGGCGACATGTGGACCGGCGCCAAGGGTTTCTACAAGGTCGAGCCGGTAGTCGCCGACGGCGGCCAGGTCGTGTTGTATGCACCGCACATCAAGGAGATCGCCGCGATGCACCCGGCGATAGCCGAGATCGGCTACCACTGCCGGGACTACTTCATGAAGCAATGGGACCGCTTCTCCAGCCTGCACTGGAGCGATCTCGCCCACTCGACACATCTGCGCGGCGCCGGGACGTGGGACGAGATCAACGGCGAGCAGGACCGGGTAACCGTCACGCTGGCCACCGGTATCCCCGAGGACCTCACTCGGGCCGTCAACCTGGATTATCTGAACCCGGCGCACGTCGACCCGGCCGCGTGGGCAGCAGACCCGGAAACGCTTGTCGTTACCGACGCCGGCGAGGACCTTTACCGCCTGCGCTGACACGCGCACTGCGCTCCGCAGCGCCCCAACGGCGGTGCTCCGCGCGCGCCTATTGACACGTTCGTTTGGAAAGTATACGAACTAAATACATCAACTGGGGGGTCCGGCCAGATTGGAGATGCTCGTGCGAGTCCAGCATCGAATCGCGCTCGGCCTGACAGCAGTCGCCGGCCTGCTGTCACCCTTAGTCGTCGGCGGCTCCGAGGCCTCCGCCGCGACCTACACCCCGTTGCCCGCGCACGTTTACGCGCCGTACTACGAGACGTACCTCGCCCCGAACACGGCCAGCATCGCGTCGACGGCTCAGTCCTCGGGAGCCAAGTACTTCACGCTGGCGTTCCTGCAATCCACCGGGAAGAACTCATGCTCGCTGGACTGGAACGGCACTTCGAGGCAGCCACTGAACTATTACGCCGGCGATATAACGGCACTGCGCGCGGCGGGCGGCGACGTCATCCCGTCATTCGGCGGATACAGCGCCGATCACGGCGGCACCGAGATCGCCGACTCGTGCACGAACGTGAACTCCATCGCGGCCGACTACGAGTCGGTCATCACCACGCTCGGGGTCACCAGGCTGGACATGGACGTCGAGTCCAGCTCGCTCAACAACACCGCCGGTATCAACCGGCGCAACCAGGCGATCGCCCTGACCGAGCAGTGGGCCGCGGCTAACGGCATTCCGCTCCAGATCCAGTACACGATCCCGGTAGAGCAGTACGGGCTCGACCCCAACGGCGAAGCGGTGCTCCAGAGCGCCGTCGCCAACAGCGCCACCGTCACGTCGGTCAACATCATGGTGTTCGACTACTACATCGCCAAGGAAGGCGTCGTGGACATGGGTCAGGCCGCCATCAACGCGGCGACGAATACCGAGGCCCAACTGCAGACCATCTACCCAAGTCTGACGTCCACGCAGCTCTGGAACATGGAAGCGATGACGCTGCTGCCTGGCATCGACGATCTTCGCAAGAAGACTGAGGTCACCTACCTCGCCGACGCGTCGACGATGCTCAGCTTCGCTCAGTCCAAGGGCATGAACTTGCTCTCCATCTGGGCGATCCAGCGCGACAACGGCGGCTGCCCCGGCACGGTCGACAGCAACACCTGCTCGGGCATCGCGCAGAACACCTGGGCCTTCAGCCAGGTGCTCGAACCCTTCACCAGTTAGCGGTCAGTTCGCCTGGCTGCCTGCGATCCGAGCCGGATCGCGGGCAGCCGGGCGCTCAGTCACGGGAGTTGAGATATGCGCTGGCGATTCCTGCCCATCATCATCGGCACGGCGACCGCCGTTCCCCTGATCGCTGTCGGCATCGGCGCTACCGCGCAGGCAGCGACGGCGACGGCCTACGTGCGCGTGAACCAGCTCGGCTATCCGGACGCGGCCAAACGGGCCTATCTGATGTCGTCGACCGCGGAGACCGGCGCGACGTTCTCGGTCAAGAACTCGGCCGGCTCGACCGTGTACACGGCGGCGATCGGCGCGAATCTCGGCTCGTGGAGCTCGAGTTACCCAGACGTCTACGCACTCGACTTCGATTCGGTGACGACGCCCGGCACGTACTCGATCTCCGTCACCGGACCGGTGGCGGCGACGTCGCCGAGCTTCGTCATCGACACCGCCCAGAATGTCTACGCGGCCGCCATGGCCAACGCCTTGTCCTTCTATCAGAACGAGCGCGACGGTCCCAACTACATTCCGTCCGCGTTGCGGACGGCGCCCGGGCCACCTCAACGACGAGAACGCCATGACGTACCTCACGCCGAGCTACAACGCCGGCAGCGGCCGGTTCTCGGGGAGCCTGACGTCGCTCGGGATATCGATGGACGCGTCCGGCGGGTGGTGGGACGCGGGTGACTACCTGAAGTTCGTCGAGACGACGCAGCTACACCGTCGACCTGATGCTGCTGCTCGCCCGCGACTTCCCGACCGAGGCTGGCGCGGGCTTCACCGCCGAGGCGAAGTTCGGTACCGACTGGCTGCTGAAGATGTGGAACGACAACACGAAGACCCTGTACTACCAGGTCGGCATCGGCGAAGGTAACGCCAAGACCATCGGCGACCACGACATCTGGCGGCTGCCCCAGGCCGACGATACCTACGGCGGCACCAGCCCGCTCTACCGCTACATCCGCAATCGGCCTGTCTTCGAGGCCGGGCCGCCTGGCTCGCTCATCAGCCCGAACCTCGCCGGGCGCGTCGCCGCCGCGTTCGCCGAGTGCTACCAGGTCTTCCGGACAACCGACCCGACGTACGCGGACACGTGCCTGAAGGACGCCGAGGACGTGTACGACCTCGCCAACACCGCGTGGACGGGCAACCTGCTGACCGCCATCCCATTCAGCTTCTACCCCGAGGCCGAGTGGCGCGACGACCTCGAGCTCGGAGCGACCGAGCTCTACAACGCGCTGGCGGCCGCGACCCCGCCGGCCGGTCTCCCGCACAGTGACCCGATGTACTACCTGCCGCTCGCGGCGCAATGGGCGAACGCGTACATCACCGGGCCTAACGACGCGGCCGACACGCTGAACCTCTACGACGTCTCCGGCCTCGCGCACTACGAGCTGGCCAACGCGATCAACCAGGCGGGCGACCCAGCCGGTCTGGCGACGACTCCCGCCGCCCTGACCGCGGACCTCAAGAAGCAGCTCGACAAGGCCGTGACACAGTCAGGCAAGGACCCATTCGGCTTCGGGTTCCCGTGGAATACATATGACACCACGTCGCACGGCGCCGGCCTGTCGGTGATGGCGAGCGAGTACGACCACCTGACCGGCACCACGACGTACGCTGCCTACGCCGACCGCTGGCTCGGGAACATCCTGGGCGCTAACGGCTGGGGTCTATCGTTCATCGTCGGTGACGGGGCGGCGTTCCCCGATTGCCTCCAGCACCAGGTCGCCAACCTGGTCGGATCCCTGAACGGCACCGGCACGGTGCTCGCTGGAGCCGCCGTCGAAGGCCCGAACTCGCAAGCGACCAAGGGCCTGGTCACCGGGATGATCGCCTGCCCGGCGAACGGGGTGAACACCTATGCGCAGTTCAACTCGGCCAGCGCCGAGTTCGACGACAACATGCAGTCGTACTCCAACACCGAACCGGCCATCGACCTCACCGCCGCCTCACCGCTGGCTTTCGCCTGGCAGATGAGCGGACAGTGATGAAGATCGGACCTCGGCCCGCACGCATGCGGAGCGGCTGACACCCTTGGTCAGGTCGGCCGTCATCGGCCGGCCTGACCGACGTCAGGCACCCGCTCAGTAGTGCTCGCTGCGGCGGTAGGCGGATCCCTCCGACGTACCAGGTCCTCCTCGTCCACGGGCAGCCGAGCTGGATATTCGCGCCGGATACTGCGAACCCACGGAGCCCATACGACCAGCCAGAGAATCAGGCCGAGCACGCCCATCGCCATCATGATGTCGCCGACGACTTGGACATTGAAACCATGGGTTGACGTGGTCGCCGTCGCAAAACGTAGGACTGCCCCGACCGTCAGCAGTGCGAGGGCTGCTCCGATCCTCATAACACGCCTCCAGTCGATGTGAGGTATCGCAGCTGCCCTCGATCGGAAATACGAAACGGACGTCTCCGCTCGGCCGTTAGGCGGATCCGTCCGCTTCGGTCAGGTCCTCGCGCACGGCTTCGCTCCGAACTACTGGCCAGCCGGGCAAGCCAGCCTCGGCGCCCAGCAGAGTCACGACTCGGATCGCCTCTGCTACGGCGTCAGCAGCTCCCGCTGCCTCGAGACTGACCGTCGCGGTCCATCGCGCCGGATTGCCTCCCATGCTGACCGTGCCGCTGTAGGGCGCGGTGAGTGCGAGGAACTTGTCGACCGCATCCTCGGCAAGCTCTCCCTGGTCATCTGTCCGGGCTTCAACGGACACGCTCCACCAGTCCATCGCGCTCCCCGCTGCTCAGTGCTCGTCGTAGTGGTCCCCGTGGGCGGCATGATGGTGCCCGTCATGAACGTAGTCGATGTGGTTACCGTGCTGCACGGCGTCGTGGCCGCAGCCGGGCTCGTGAGCGTGTTCGTGATCAGCGTGGGCTACGTGCGGGAGCGAATGCTCGTCGTAGTGGCCGCCATGAGACGCGTGGGCATGACCATCGTGTACGTAGTCGGTATGTCCGTCATGCCGGACGCTAGCGTGGCCGCAGTCCGGACCATGCTCGTGCGCGTGCTCGGCATGAACAGCGTGCGTGTTCAGCTGTCATCGTTCCCCCGTCATGGTTGATCGCGTCGATGCTCAGGTACCAACGTCTACGGATTCTGCCCACGGCTGGGCCGGACAGACGAAGTCTTGCGCTGGTTTTGGTCACGCCGGGTTACCAGGCCGTCACACGGCCATCCGGCCAGCGACCTGGACAAACACCGTCGAAACTCCTCCGGAGGCCGTAGGGTTGCCTTGGTTCTCATCTGAGGGCTGGCGCCCGGCACGGCCGGGTGCCAACGGTGTAACGACGACGGCCGCGGCCGTCGTAGCCGGAGGCGCTGGCTCCATGCGTGGCAAGCAGATACTGCACAAGGCCCGTTCAGCCTGGGTCGACATCACCTGGGTGATCTTCATCGGCCTGAATCTCCTGGCGATGCGCCTCCTCCCCGGATGGCAGACAGTGCCGTTCCTGATTATCTGGGTCACGCTGACGGCGGCTTACGGCTTCCGGCTCTGGCGGCTTGGATCGACCATCCTGACGGTCTCGGTGGTGACGCTTGCCACCGGCGGCCTGATCGGCTACCAGGTTCTCCGCGGGAAGCAGGACGCGGACTATCTGGCCGAAGTGCCGCTGCTCGCGCTCTTGTTCGTGGTCATGGTCTGGCATTCGCGCCGGCGTAACGCGGCCTTGGAAGAGATGAAGCGCGTGTCGGAGCACAATCTCCGGCTCCTAGCCCAGCAGCGCCAGTTCCTTCAGGACGCCTCGCATGAGCTCGGGACCCCGCTCACGATCGCGCTTGGCCATGCCGAGCTGATCAAGAACGCGGCTGCCGATCACTCCATCGAAAAGGACGCGCGGGTAGCCGTTGAGCAGCTGCTCCGGATGCGACGGCTGACGAGCCGGATGCTGCTGCTTGCCGCCATGGAAGGTCCCGACCTCGTCCATCTGGCTCCGCTGAACGTCGAGGAGATCCTCGTCGAGACGCTGGATCGATGGCATCACGTGCCGCGCCGGTGGTCGGTGAGCGCGCTGGTCGAAGCGCAGATAGAGGCTGACGCCGACCGGCTGAGCCTGGCGCTGGATGCGCTCATCGAGAACGCCGTCCACCACACTCACGCCAGTGACGAGATCGACCTGAGTGCTCGTCGTGACGGCGACACCATCATCCTGGCCGTCAGGGACTCGGGTCCCGGCATCCCGGCAGCCGAGGTCGAGCGGATATTCGGCCGGTTCTCCCGGCTAGATGTGGGCGGCCGCAAGGCTGACGGGTTCGGACTGGGCCTCCCGATCGTCAAGGCGATCGCCGAGGCGCATCAGGGCTCGGTGCAGGTACTCAGCACAGTGGGCCTTGGGTCGGTCTTCGAGCTGCACATGCCGGTTGCCGAATCCGCCAGCGCCGCGAAGCGGCTCTTGAGCCAGCGCGCTGTGTAGTTCCCGGCCGCGGGGTATCGGTAGTCGTATGACGCCGCCGAGGATCTTGGTCGGTACCTGCTCGTGGACCGACAGGACGCTGGTCAACGAGACCGACTGGTATCCCGAAGAAGTCCATGTCGGCAGCCGACCGCCTGAAGTTCTACGCATCCCGGTTCCCGATCGCCGAAGCAGACAGCACGTACTACTTCCCGCCGTCACCTGATCTGGCGCGCGGCTGGGCGGAGCGGACCCCGGACGGCTTCACCATGAACGTCAAGGCCTATTCGCTGCTCACGGGCCATCCTGCCCGCCCCGACTCGCTCTGGCCGGACATGCGTGGTTCCATCAGGCCGGAATTCGCCGGCAAGCGGAACGTCTACGCGTCGCACCTCGATCCCGACGCGGTCGAGGAAGCGTGGCGGCGCTTCGAGCTTGCCTTGCGCCCATTGCGAACGGCCGGCAAGCTCGGCGCCGTCCTCTTGCAGTATCCCGAGTGGTTCACGGCCAAGAGGGCGAACCGTGAAGAGCTTGCCGCCGTCCGCCAGCGCTGGCCTGACGTGCCGGTCTGCGTGGAGTTCCGCTCCCCGACCTGGCTCACCGAGCCCGCTGATCGCGACCGTACGATCCGGAGTCTGACCGACCTGAGCCTGGCCTTGGTTGTCGTGGACGCCCCGAGGGTGTCACGGCTGCCGACGGTGCTCGACGTCACCGATCCTGACCTGTCCGTGGTCCGATTCCACGGTCGCAACGACGAGACCTGGAAGAAGCCAGGCACGACGGCGGCCGAGCGATTCGAGTACCTCTACTCGCGTCCCCAGTTGCGGGCGTGGGTACCCAAAGTCGAGTCACTGGCTGAGAACGCCCGGGTCGTCCACGCACTGATGAACAACTGTTACCAGGACTACGGCGTGCGCAACGCCGCCGACCTGGAAGCGCTGCTAGCCGCCTGATGACTACAGTTACTGGCCATTCCTACGCTGAGGAGTGTGCATGCGCTACGGCGTCGTCCTGTTCACCAGCGACCGCGGCATTACCCCGGCCACCGCGGCCCACGCCGCCGAGCAAGTCGGCTTCGACTGCTTCTACGTGCCTGAGCACACCCACATTCCGGCTCGGCGCGAAGCGCCGCATCCGCGGACGGGAACGGCCGAGCTCCCCGACGATCGCTACCTGCGCACACTTGATCCGTGGGTGTCACTCGCCATGGCAGCCGCAGTCACGTCAACTATCGGGCTCGGCACGGCGGTCGCCCTGCCCGCCGAGCACGACCCCATCACGCTGGCCAAGACCATCGCGACGCTCGATCACCTTTCTGGCGGCCGGGTCGTATTCGGC
The DNA here is from genome assembly GCA_963730085.1 of uncultured Actinomycetota bacterium. Lineage (GTDB taxonomy): Bacteria > Actinomycetota > Actinomycetes > Streptosporangiales > Streptosporangiaceae > JAJYUU01. The sequence continues at coordinate 108,049 of CAVSQI010000008.1, forward strand.
GCCGGATTCGGCTGGAATACCGACGAGCTCGCCGATCACGGCGTGCCGGCCAGCAGGCGGCGCACTGTCGTGCGTGAGTACCTGGAGGCGATGCAGGCTCTGTGGTCGGACCAGGAGGCCAGCTACGACGGCGAGTTCGTCAGGTTCGGGGCCTCCTGGGCCTGGCCGAAGCCCGTCCAGCAGCCACGGATACCGATCATCATCGGGGCCGGCGGCAACGACAAGACGTTCGCGTGGATCGCCCGGTCAGCCGACGGCTGGCTGACCACGCCCGGCGAGACTGAGCTCGAGACCAAGGTCGCGCTCCTACATCAGGCCTGGCATGAGGCAGGCCGAGCCGAACTGCCGCAAATACGCGTGCTGGCCGGGAAACCCGACCCGGATCAGCTCGCGCGTTGGGCCGAGATGGGCGTGACCGACGTGGCGTACGGCCTGCCAGACCGTGGGACCGACGACGTTCTTGCCTACCTCGGCAGGCTGGCCGGCAGGCTCGGCCTGGCCGGCCCGCCGGCCGTGGCAGAGCCACGGCCGGCGCACGTGGACTTCAGCCGGCCCGGCGACCGGAGCTGAGCTGCGACCTCAGCTGAGCTGGCGACCTCAGCTGATCGAGCCGGCCGGGCTCGGGTGGCGCTGGCGCTCATCAATGTGAACCGGTCGCCCGCGGCTGCGCCCGAGCAGCCACAGGATTATCGCCGCCACTACCAGCACGAAGCCGATGCACAGGCAGATGATCGGGACTGTCACGCCCCACGTCGAGATCGTCGTGCTGCCGCTCTTGGCATCGTTGACCGCCTGGGAGAGGCTCCCTGGGCTGGCGTGATAGGTGTCCGACAGGATCGGGAAGATCGGGATGAGCGTGCCGTTTGGCATGGCGATGTTGCCGGTCTCCACCTCGTTGTTGGACACGTTGATGACGAGTCCGGTATTCGGGTCTACCCAGTAGGAGTTCGCGGCCTGATACGTGTACTTGACCGGAATCGCCGTCGCGCCAGGGAAAGCCCTGGACAGGGCGGCAATATCAGCCGCCGGGATGAGCCCAGCCGCGCTGATACGGCCAAGCAGCGACGTCGGCAGCGCCTTTGGCAGGCCTGACAGCACTTGCGAATTCTTGATCACCGTCGGCCGGACGATGGCCTGGTACTCGTAGGTGTTGATCCCGCCCTGCGTCTGCTGCCGCACGTACTTCAGCGGGGTCGTCGTCTGCGTCAGGGGCACCCAGCCCGTGTAGTTCTGCCGCTTCGCGCCCAGCGGCCAGCTGACTACGACACCCTTGGCGGGCGTCACGCTCCAGTTGCCCGGGTGACTGCTCGTGGCCATCAGGGTCGACCGGTCGAGCGAGTAGTTGTTGACGGTCTTGGTGATCTGCGATCCCCCGCTGGTAATCGTCCTGGTGTCCTGCACTTGTGCGGTATTGCCGGAGGTCTGGAGCACCCTGACGTGATCGGTCAACGTCGCGGGCAGCCCCGTCTTGACGGCGGCCGCCACGTTGCCGGTAGCGAGCGCGCTGGGGACGACCAAGCTGCGAATCGTCCCGTCGTACGTTCGGGTCTTGTTGTAGTTGCTCGGCAGGCGGGCTATGTAACTCGGCGTTATCCACCAGGCCAACAGCGCGGCGGCAACGAGAAGGATCAGTCCGAGTATTCCGCTAGCGATCGCGGCCTTGCGCATAACGGCTCCAAGCGTGCAGGTGCCGCCCAGGCCTCCCCGTTGTCGGCGCCTGCGGCAGGCGGCATACGTCGACTCAACTCTGGTCGGCGGCGAGGGCCTGCGACTCCCCCGTTCCGGGTGATCTAGTGTCAGCTGACTCGGGCAACTGACACCGATGTCAGTCCCGGATTACCTGCCCGGTGGCTGGATCGAAGAAGTGGAGCCTCGTGGTGTCGACGGCGACCTTCGCGATCTGACCCTCGGCCAGGGTCGTCTGCGGATCCATGCGGGCGACCAGCGTCGCCAGCGACGTGACGTCTTGCGGGGCGGCTTCGCCGTGATAGGCCGCCGCGCCGATGCCGCAGTGGATCTGCACGTCAGAGCCAAGCTCCTCGCGGAGCCGCACCGGCAGCTCGAGCACCGATGCCGCGTCGACGTCCCGTTTCAGCGCGGCGTCGGAGAGGTGCTCTGGCCGAATCCCGAGGACGACATCCCGGCCGAGGAATCTCTCCAGGCCGGGCCGCTCGGCCGTGACTTGCGCCGGGATGGCGAGCCGATGCCCCCCGAACACAACGTGCGGTCGATCTTCGCCGTCCCCGCCTCGTTCCAGTTTGGCCTCGATGAGGTTCATCGGCGGGGAACCGATGAACCCAGCCACGAACAGGTTGGCCGGGTTCTTGTACAGCTCCTGCGGCGACGCGATCTGCTGAAGCACGCCGTGCTGGAGGACGGCGACGCGGCTGCCAAGGGTCATCGCTTCGGTCTGATCGTGGGTGACATAGATAGTCGTCGTGCCAAGGGAACGCTGCAGCTGGGCGATCTCCGACCGCATCTGGACGCGGAGCTTGGCGTCGAGGTTCGACAGCGGCTCGTCCATCAGGAAGGCTCGGGGCTGGCGCACGATCGCGCGGCCCATTGCCACCCGCTGCCGCTGACCGCCCGATAGCTGCCGCGGCTTACGGTCCAGGTAGGGCTCGAGCTCGAGGATCCGCGCGGCCTCTTGAACGCGCATCTTCAGTTCGGCCTTCGAGACTGCCTTCCGGTACTTGAGGCTGAAGGCCATATTGTCGTAGACCGACAAGTGCGGATAGAGGGCGTAACCCTGGAACACCATGGCGATGTCGCGGTGGCGCGGCTCTACGTCGTTGACTGGGCGGTCGTCGATGTAGATGGTGCCAGAGCTCACCTCCTCCAGCCCGGCGACCATCCGCAGGGCCGTCGTCTTGCCGCACCCTGACGGGCCTACCAGTACCAGCAGCTCGCCGTCGGAAACGTCCAGGTCGAGCGCATTAACGGCAGTGGTCCCGCCGGGGAACTGCTTCGAGACCGCGTCGAGCACGATCCGGGACATGTGGTCGCTCCTATCCGGCGTAACAGTTCGGTGCCTGCCCGCGCGCATCAGGGCGGGAACGCAGTAGATGTCCCGCGAGCGGCTCGGCCTCGCGCCGCTCGCCTGGCAGACCCTGCCAGGCCGTCGTGAGGTACAGCTCGTTTAGGTCCGGGCCGCCGAAGCCAGGGCAGGTGGGGCGGCTGACCGGCACCGGATACAAGCCGACCAGCGCACCATCGGCGGAATACCGGCGCACGCAGCCGCCCTCCCACATCGCGACCCAGAGGCATCCGTCGGCGTCGACCACGAGGCCGTCGGCGGTTCCGTCACCGGGGCCGAACCGGACCAGCTCGCGTTCGTCGTGAAGCGTCCCCGCCCGCTCATCGAAGCCGAATGCCCGAACCGTGGACTCCGGCTCACCGGAATCGGTGTAGTAGAAGGTGGCTCCGTCCGGACTCCAGCCGAGACCGTTCGACTCCGTCACCCCAGTCAGGATCTCGGTGACCGAGCCATCCGCGTCCAACCGGTACAGGGACGCGGTTCCGGCCTCGCCGTCGATGGCAGTCGTGCCCGCCCAGAACCGCCCCGCGGAGTCGCACGCCCCGTCGTTGAACCGCACGTTCGCGGGCATGCCCGGCGGAACGACAAGCGGGCCGTCCGCGGTGCCATCGGCGCCGACAAGCCGGAACCCGTTCTTGGTGGCGAACACGTAGCCGCCGCCGACGCGGGGAGCGGCGGCGCCGACCGATACGCCCGCTCGCGCAATGACGGTGTCCCCGGCGTCGGTGGTGAAGCGGTGGACAGACCCCTCGTTGATGTCCACCCAGACGATGCCGCCCACACTGGCGTCCCAAACGGGTCGTTCCCCGAGTTCGGCGCCGGTCGCGGCGGCAACCTCCCACACGAGCTGCCCGCCGGTCATTTCCCCATGCCCAGGGTCAGGCCCCTGATGAGGTAGCGCTGGAAGATCAGGTAGACGATGATCGCCGGGATGGCGCTGACCAGCGACCCCGCCATCAGCGGCGGGATGCCCGTCGTGCGGCCAGACGAGAGCACAGCCAGGCCGACGGTGATGGTCCGGTCACCGGTCGGCAAGAAGAGGTACCCGACCAGGAGATCGTCCCAGATCTGGATGAACTGCAGCACGGTAACGGTCGCGATGGCCGGCAGCGAGAGTGGCAGCGCGATGCGCAGGAACGTCCGCTCGTAGCTGAGGCCGTCCATGACGGCCGCCTCGATCAGCTCGTCGGAGATGCCGCGGTAGTACGTCGCCATCAAGAACGTTGCGAATGGCGCTCCGAGCGCCGCGTACACCAAGACGGCCCCGGTGTAGCTGCTCGTCAGGTTGAACTTCGCCAGGTTCACGTACTCGGGAATGATGATCGACTGCAGCGGCACCATCATCGCGGCGACGATCAGCAAGAAGACGAACCCGCTCCCTCGATACCGCAGCTTCGCGAACGCGAAGCCAGCGGTGGTCGAGACGACCAGGATGATCGCGATCGCGGCCGCGCAGACGATCGTGGAGCTGACCAGCTCGTGCACGACCGGCAGGTAGTGGAAAAGCTGCGTCCAGCCGGCGAACGAATGACCGCGCTGCAGGTCGAACTGGGCCTGGTTGCGGAACGAGTTATCGCCCATGTACCAGAACGGGTAGAACATGACGACCGCGATCACGATCATGATCACGAAGATGATCGCTGCCGTCACCCGACGGCGGAACCGGGCTGACTGCCAGCGCTTAGCCGACGTCGCGGGTGCGCTGGGCGCGGTCGTCGCCTCGGCCGGGGATGCGGATGCCGTGGCCACGCCTACCAGCCCTCCCCGTCCTGCGACCTGATGAGCCGGAGCTGACCGATGCCGACGATGATCATGATGACGAACAGGATGATGCCGTACAGCGCACCGGTCCCGAACTGACCTTGGGCGAATCCGGCCTGGTAGACGAAGAATTCGAGGGTGGTAGTGCCCAGGCCCGGGCCGCCGCCCGTCATCACGAAGATCAGGCTGAACAGCGCCGAGAACGCGCTGATGACGGTGATCACGAAGGCGAACTGGATGAACCTGGTGAGCAGCGGCAGCGTGACGCGAAAGAAAATCTGCCTTCGACTGAGACCGTCGACGCGCGCCGCCTCGACCAGCGTGGGGTCAAGCGTCGCCATCCCGGTCAGGAAGATGATCGTGTTCGTGCCGATCATGGACCAGATGAACGTGATGGCCAGCGCCGCCAGCGCGCTGTACTCCGACGCGAGCATGTCCGTATGCACCGAGCCGAGGCCGATGTCGGCCAGAAACCCGTTCAGCATTCCGTTGGCCGCGAAGAACTGCAGCGCCACCATGCCGATAACGACCCAGGAGATGGCGGTCGGCAGGAAGTAGATGGACCTGAAGAAGCGCCAGCCCCGGACGTGCTCGTGCAACAGCGCCGCGATGATGAGCGGGATGCCGATGGCGACCGGGACGGCCAGCAGCAGGAGTGCGTTGTTCTCTAGCACCCTGTGCACGATCGGGTCACTGAGGGCGGTCGCGTACGCGCTCGGCCCAATCCAGACCGGCGCCGAGTAGCCGTCCCACATCGTCATCGAGTAGCGGACCGCCTGCACGATCGGTGCCCACAGCAGACCACCCACCAGCAGGATCGCCGGCACGGACAGCAGCAGGCCAGCGAGCCGGCGCTTGCGGGCAAGCCGGCCACGGCGCGGGCGCCGGACCGGCGGGTTGGCGGTCAGACTCACGAACGCACTCCGCAGGTCGATGGACTGGGTAACAGGGGCGGGGCGGGACGCGCCCCCGTGGTGAAGGCGCGTCCCGCCGCTACCTGTCCTGCGTGGCCCCGTTGCGGGGCTGGTTAGGGGATCGTCGGGTTAGGGGAACGTATTGCCTCGCTGGCTCGCAGGCAACTGCTGCAGCGTGGTCTTCATGTCCTGCAGGGCCTTGGCGATCGACTCGCTGCCGTTCAGCACCGACGGCAGGAACTTCGAGCCGATGTTGACGACGTTGCCCTGCACGACGTTGTCCAGCATGGGGTAGACGGTCATGCCGCCCTGGCTGACGAAGTTCAGCATCTCCTGGTTGACCGGGTTGGTGGTCGAGGTGCCGTTGATCGCCGGGATCAGGCCGGCCGCGTTGATGATCGCCGCAGCCTGCTTCGTGGTCATGAACGTCAGGAACTCGGCCGCCTGCGCCTTGTGCGGCGAGTAGCTCATCATCGACAGGCCGTCACCGGCGAAGTCGACGACGCCCTTGATCGGGGTGTCGGAGAACGGCGGGGCGAACGCCGCGACGTTGCTGCCGAGCGCGCTGGTGAACTTCTGCGTGTCCCAGGTGCCGTCGACCATCATGGCTGCCTTGCCGGACTCAAACTGGCCCAGGTTGTTCGGTGTTGGTGACGACGTCGGAGTTCGTGCAGCCGGAATTGTGCAGCTTCACCCAGTTCGAAAGCTGCGCGCTGATGGCCGACGAGGTCCACGGGGTCGAGCCGCTGTACAGGCCCTGCCACTGCGAAACCGGGTACGCGCCGATCATCATGTAGCTCATGTCGTACCAGGGGTAGAACGTGGCACCGAGCGGCTGGCCGCCGTTGCCGTACACAATCGGCGTGTAGCCCGCCGCCTTCAGCTTCGTGCACGCGGCGAAGAGCTGCGACCAGTCGGTGGGCACCGATGTGACCCCGGCCTTGGCGAAGTCGGCCTTGTTGTAGAAGCCGATGTAGAACTGGTTCTCCAGCGGGATCACGTACGGCCCGTTCGCCGCGTTGAAGCTGTCGGACGTCCACTTCAGCGCGTTCGGGTCGACATTGGCGAGCGCCGATGCCGGCACGAGGCCCTTCAGGTTCTGCAGGAAGCCCTTGTACTGAAGCGTGAACAGGCCGGTCCACATCACCGCGAGGTCCGGGCCGTTGCGCGAGATGGCCTTGGCCTGCAACAGCGCGAAGTAGTTGGGGGCCGGCTGGCTGACCACGTTGACCGTGATATTCGGATGCAGCTTATGGAACGCCTTGGCCAGGTTGACCAGGGCTGTCGCATTCTGCTCAGTGCCATAGTTGTGCCAGATCGTGAGCGTCACGGGCGCGTTGCTGCTGCCCGAGCCGCCACTGCCAGAACTGCTGCCGCACCCTGCGGCGAGCAGCGCGGCGGCAGCACCGGCTGCCGCCATCTTCCATCGCCTCACCGGTCTCTCCCTTCCTATGCGGACTGCTCTCATGAACGGCCCACTGTTGGTTCCACGAAGGCCCGGTGCGCCTGCGTCGGCGCCCGGAGAAAGTCCAGGTCACATCCATCGGGGGCCTGCAGGACGTGCCTGGCGTACATGGCCGGCCAGCCGCGCACGTGCTTGCTCGGCGGCGGAGCCCACTCGGCCCGGCGGCGTTCCAGCTCGGCCGGGCTGATTTCTAGGTCGATCGTTCCGGCGGGCACGTCGAGGACGATGACGTCACCGTCGCGAACGAGGCCCAGCGGACCGCCGACGGCGCCTTCCGGCGCGGTGTGCAGCACGACTGTGCCGAAGCTGGTGCCGCTCATACGGGAGTCGGTGACCCGGACCATGTCGCTGCACGCCGGCCCGCACAAGCCGAGCCGGGATGGGGATCATGCCCCACTCCGGCATGCCGGGGACGCCAACCGGGCCACAGCCCGTGAGCACCAGCACCGAGTCCGGCGTGATGAGCAGCGACGAGTCGTCGACGCGGGCCAGCATGTCCTCGTAGCCCGTAAAGACGACGGCCGGTCCCCGGTGGCGCAGCAGGTCCGGCGTCGCGGCGGAGGTCTTGATCACGGCGCCGTCCGGCGCCAGTGAGCCAAAGACCACGCCGAACGCGCCGCCTTCCCGCAGCGGCGCGCTCGCCGGCCGGATGGCGCCAGAGGCGGGCGCAGCGGCGTCGATGACGTCACCGATGCAGTTCCCGGCGACGGTGACCGCCCCGGTCTTCAGGTGGCCGACGAGCTCGCGCAGCAGCGTCGGCACGCCGCCGGCCCGGTCAAAGTCGGCCATGAGGCCGGCCCCGGATGGTTCGACGTCGGCCAGTACGGGGACTGTCGCACCAAGCCGGCCGACGTCCTCCAGCGCGAACGGCACGCCCGCCCGGCCCGCCATCGCCGCCAGGTGAATGACGGCATTGGTCGAGCCGCCGATCGCGTGCAGCGCCACGATGGCGTTGGCGAACGAGTCGCCGGTCAGGATCAGCTTGCGGCCGCAGGTCCTGGCGAACCGCGCTGACCACGAGCCGTCCGGCCGCATGCGCCGCCAGCCTGCCCCGTTCCTCGCCTGCCGGGATCGAGGCCGCGCCCGGGACCATGAGGCCAAGCACCTCGGCCAAGACGGCCATTGTCGACGCCGTGCCCATGGTGTTGCATGCACCCTGCCCGCAGCTCAGGCACTGCTCGAACGCTGCCCAGTCCGCGTCGTCGAGCCGGCCTGCCCTACGCTCGTCCCACATCCGCCAGAGGGCGGTGCCGGTGCCAACCGGCTGTCCGCGGAACTGGGCAACCGGCCGGGACCCGCCCGTAACCAGCACCGTCGGGACGTTCGCGCTGATCGCCCCCATCAGCGCTCCGGGCACGCTCTTGTCGCAGTTGGCGAGCACGACGAGCCCGTCCAGCGGGTTGGCGCGGATCAGCTCCTCGACCTCGATGGCGAGCAGGTTGCGGTACAGCATGGCGCTCGGCTTCATCAGGTCCTCGCCGAGTGAAATGGTCCCGAACTCGGCGCCGATGCCGCCGGCTTCCTCGATGCCCGCCTTTACCGGGGCGACAAGGTCGCGCAGCGGCAGGTTGCAGGGATTCAGATCACTTACCGAGTTCGCGATGCCGATGAGCGGCCGGTCCCCGGCCGGGCTGACTCGCAGCCCGGCGCTCGCGAGCGCGACCCGGTGCTCGAGCGCGACCTCGTCGTCACCGGCAACCCATGCCTGACTGCGCAGGCGGTTACTGGTCACCGGACAGGCTCCGGAATACCGAGCCCGGGCGCGCCGGGGCCGGACTGGGCCAGCTTCAGGCCGCTGCGGTCGATCCACTCGAGCGCGATCTGGGCACGCCGCACTTTCTCCCGCGCGATGGCCACGGCGTCGTCGGTGATGTGCAGGCCGCTTGGGTACAGCGGCCGGGAGTTGCGCAGCCCGAACTTGACGTACATCGGTGCGGCGACGGTGATCATGTCGGCCGCCTCGTGGCCGCGGACGACCCCGCCCATTGCGTCCGGCGTCTCGACGTACAGATCGATCGGCACCGAGCTGACCGACCGCATCTCGGCGATCTGGCCCAGGGTGAGGTCAGAGGGCACGTTGACGGTCGAGGCGCCGAGGCGCTCCAGGACACCGAAAGCCAGCGGGTTCGATGGCGCCAGGACGGCTGAGACCTTCCATACGATCGACGCTGGTAGCTGGCCGGCTGCCTGCATATCGCTCACCAGGTAGAGCAAGCCGGGATCCCCGATGAGGAAGCCACGGATCCCCTGCTCGGTCGCGCGCAGGATGTCCTCGACCGCGTACCGAAGCTGCCGGGTCCCGCGCAGTCGGCCAGCGAAGACGCCGCCGTCAGCGGACGCGGCCGCGCGGCCGATGTCCCACTCTTCCCGCGGGCCGACGAATAGCGACACCTCGATGCCGTTGTCGGCGGCGATCCGGGCGAGCTCGGCCAGCTCGGCCTCGGAATGCAGCATGGCACCGCTGCCCTGCGAGACCCGGTTAACCGTTACGCCGCGGGCCGCGGCCTCAGCCACGACGGCTCGCAGCACCGCTGGTCCCTCACAGCTCGGGATTTCCACGCGGAAGTGCGCGCCGTCACCGAAACGCGCCTCGCTCGCAGGGGCGACCGGCTCGGCGGTGAGGCCACGGTCGGCTAGCACCCCGGCGCCCGTGAGCGATACGGGCCTGCGATCTAGTCGGTCACGTACCGACCTCCAGTACAGCGGGGCGCGGCGGCTGCCGGCCATCGTCACGTTCGTCCGGCCATCCCGGCGCCCGGGTCACTGGCGTGAGTTCCGCGGCGCCGGTCACCAGGTAGGTGTCCTCGACCTTGGCGCCTCCCGGCAGGCTCGGGTTCCACGCGAGCGCGTGCCCGGCCGCGATCTTCTCGTTGTGCCAGCGCACCCCGGCCTGGCCCGGCGCGAACTCGAACTCGCGCTGGGCAAAGCCGATGGGACCACCCTGGTAGTGGCCCGCCCATTCGCCCGGCGCGCCGACCTTTGCGTACGCGCCCGCGAGCGCAGTGAGCGCGCTGCCGTACGTCACGCCGGGCCGGCTGGCGGACAAGACGGCTTCATCGATAGCGAGCACGCGCCGACGTAGATCGACGTACGCGGTGTCAAGCGGCGCAGCGGTTGCGAACCGAGTAGCGGCCGCGTGCAACCCGCCCCGCCTCGCCACGACGACGGCCATCACGACGCGGCGCACCGGCGCCCCGACGGCCAGCGGATGGCGATAGCGTTCCAGCCGATCATCGCCACCGACGATCAGCACGGGTGCATCGCCGCCAGTCGTCTCGAGCGCAGCCGCGCAGCGCGCCTGGATGTCCAGGTCACGTTCGCCGGGGCGCCAGCCGGTGAGGGCGGACTGCAGCGCCGCCGCCGCGTCGCGTCCAAGCTCGGCGAGGTCATCCTGCTCTGGCTCCGACAAGGAGAGCCGCAGCGACACGAGGTCGTCGGTTGCATCGATCCCGAACGCCGGATGGCCGTCGGCGGCCAGCAAGCGCGCGGGAGCACCGGCGATACGCTCGGCGGCGGTAACGTACGCGCCTCCGTCTTGCCACGGGACAGTCACCAGGTCGGCGAACCCGTGCGCCGCCGGATCGTATTCATCCCGGATCCGCTCGGCTTCGACGTTGGTGGTGATCAGCGCGGCGCCGAAATGGGTGAAGACGGCCCACACCAGGTCGGTGGCGGCAGTGCGATCTACCGGCGGCGCGACGCCGCCGCACGCCCAGGCCACCGCCGCCGGCCCGGTGAGCACCAAGCCGATCGCCCGGTCCCCCGCCCTCGGCGAGTCAGCCCCGCCGCGCGCGGCCAGCCAGCCGTCGATGCGCTGCGCCGCTGCCTGCGCGCGCGCCACGCTCCGATTCTTTCGTTCGGCTGTACCGAACGCCGTTGTGTGATATAGAATCACGCTGGTAACGAAACCGGACATCGGAGATCATGTCAAGGTTCGTTACCACTTCCTGACAAAGCGTTCGGATGCACCGAACAGAGCCGAAAGGTCAGGCCTTGCCGCCAGATGCCGCGAGTGTAGATGGCGAGACCGCTGTCGACCCGGCGAATGCTGCGGGCCGGTACACGGTTCGGAGCGTCGCCAGGGCAATGCGCCTGGTGCAGATCGTCGCGGACGGGCCAGCTGAAGGACTGTCCCTCAGCGATCTAGCGCGGGCTATCGGCACGTCGAAGAGCACAACCCTCGCCCTGGCCCGGACGCTGACGGCATTCGGGATGCTCCGCGACAGCAAGCCAGGCCCCAGGTACGCGCTCGGGACCGGCGCGATCAGGCTGGGCGACATCGCCCGCGGCCAGCTTCCTCTTGGCGACCTGAGCCGGCCGCTGCTCACCGAGCTGGCCGACCTGACGAAGATGACCTCGCGGCTGGCGATCTGCGACGACGGCTTCCCGGTCTTCATCGAGCGCGTCGACGGGCCCGGAAGCGTCCGATTCCACACGCCGCTTGGACAGCGCGAAATGCCGCACGCGTCCGCGGCCGGGAAGGCCATCCTGGCGACCATGAGCGAGCAGCAGGTACGCGATCTATGCGCGCAGACCGGCCTGCGCCGGCGAACCAGCCACACCATCACCGACGTCGACTCGCTGCTAGCGAATCTGAAGCTGGTCCGCCGCAACGGGTTCGCGATGGACGACGAGGAGGACGCCGAGGGCATCTTCTGCCTGGGTGCGGCCATCTTCGGCCATGACGGCGCCGTCGCCGGTGCCGTCAGCGTCACCGGGATCAAGGGTGACCTGCCCTGCCTGGCGCATCAATGAACTGGGCCAGGCGGTCCGCCGCGCGGCGGACCGGGTCAGCGAGATCCTGGGCGGGCCGCGCTATTCGGACCTGCCCGCAGCGGAGAATGCGTGAATGGCACCGAGCCGGCGCTGATCGTTATCCGGCCCGGCGTGGTCGAGCTGACGGACCGGGCGGCACCGACGGCGGCGCCGGGCGACACCCTGGTGCGGCCTGACCTAGTCGGGCTCTGCGGTACCGACCTCGAGATCATCGGCGGCCAGGTCGACCCGGCGTTCATCCGCTACCCGATCGGCCTCGGCCACGAGTGGACCGGCATCGTCACCGGTGACTCGCCACTCGCGGGCTCCCGCGTCGTCGTCGAAGGCATCGTCGCTTGCGGCCACTGCGCGCGGTGCGTTCGCGGCGAGACCAACCTCTGCGAGACCTATGACGAATTCGGCTTCACCCGCGACGGCGCCGCGGCCGGCCTCGTGGTCGTGCCCGCGGCGCTCGTGCATTCGATCGCTGCGAGCGTCGCCGCTGAGGACGCGGTGCTGACCGAGCCTGCTGCCGTCGTCTACCGCGGGCTGACGAGGGCCGCGGTGGCTCCGGGTAGTCGGGTGCTCGTCATCGGCGACGGGACCATCGCGTTGCTGACGGCGCACCTGGTCAGGCTGTGGTCGCCGGCTGAGGTGGTTGTGCTTGGCCGCCGCGAGGCGCAAGCGGACCTCGCCGCGGAGGCCGGCGCCGCCCGCTTCGAGACGTCGCCAGCGGCCGCGGGCGCAGGTTATGACCTCGTGGTAGAGGCGGCCGGCGCGGTCGCGGCCGCGGCCGTCGCGTTCACCGCCGCACGGCGCGGCGGCACGGTGCTGCTGCTTGGGCTGCCGCCGCACGGCGAGACCGTCGCGCTGAGCGTCGATGACACCGTCAACAACGACATAGCCATACTCGGCAGCTTCTCGTACACGGCCGGAGCCTGGCGCGACGTCGTCAGGCTGCTGAACTCCGGCCTGATCAAGCCAGGGTTCCTGGTCACGCACCGATTCCGCCTGGCCGACTGGGAACGGGCCATCGCGTCCCTGCGCGCGGTCGGCGAGCCCAGGGGCAAGGTGCTGCTGGAGATCGGTAACGGCAGCTAGCAGTACGAAAGGGAACCAGCCGATGACATTCACCAGCGTCAACCCCCACAACCCCGCCGACGTCCTGGGCGAGTGGGAACCAGCGGGTCCAGCCGAGGCCATGGCGACGGTTGGCCGGGCCGTCGCGGCGGCCGCAGGCTGGCGAGAGACGCCGGGCCCGGCCCGGGCGAAGGCGCTTTCCGAGGCGGCGAGTGCCCTCGAGCAGCGGTCGACGGAGGTTACCGATCTCGTCGTCCGTGAGGTAGGCAAGCCACTGTCCGAAGCCCGCGGCGAAGTGGCTCGCGGCGTCGCGATCCTGCGCTACTACGCGCAGGCTGCGCTGTTGCCTGACGGCGAGACGATTCCGGCGGCCGCGCCCGACCAGTTGCTGATGGCTCGGCACGTGCCCCTAGGCGTCGCAGCGCTACTGACCCCGTGGAACTTCCCCGTCGCGATCCCGCTGTGGAAGGCCGCCCCGAGCCTTGCGTACGGCAACGCGACAATCCTGAAGCCGTCGAGCGCCGCGGCGGCGACCGCGCTCGCGCTGGCAGACATCCTTGGCGCCTATCTGCCGCGCGATGTGTTCCAGGTCGTTCTCGGCGGCGCGACCACGGCCGGGGTGCTGATTGACGATCCCGGCGTCGCGGCCATCTCCTTCACCGGCTCATCCGAGGTCGGCCGCGACGTCAGCCGTCGGGCGGCGCAGCGCGGTTGCCGTGTCCAGGCGGAGATGGGCGGCCAGAACCCATCCATCGTGCTGGCCGACGCGGATCTGGACCGGGCCGCCACCGCGATCGCGTACGCAACCATGGGCTATGCCGGCCAGAAATGCACAGCCACAAGCCGGGTGATCGTCGAAGACGCCGTCTATGCGCAGTTCCGCGACCGGTTGGCCGCCGCGATCGAGGCACTACAGGTCCTCGATCCGGCCGACGACAAGACGCTGGTTGGTCCCGTCATCGACAGCGGGGCGCGCGCTGCCGCGCTCGCCGCAGTGGCAGCCTCCGGCGGCCGGGTGATTACCGGCGGCGCGGCGCTCGATGTGCCGGGGTACTACCTGGCGCCGACGCTGGTCGAGCTCGACCGGCCAGCCGGTCCCCTCGCGACCGAGGAGGTATTCGCGCCGGTCGCCGCGCTGATCCGGGCCGGGTCAGCGGAGGAGGCGGTCAGCGTCGCGAACAAGGTCAGGTATGGACTGGTGGCCGCCGTCTTCACCAGCAACCTCGACGGGGCCTTGCGGCTGACCAGGCGACTGGAGGCTGGCATGATCCGGGTCAACGCGCCGACTTCCGGCGTCGACTTCCAGGCACCGTTCGGTGGTGCCAAGCAGTCCAGCTATGGTCCCCGTGAGCAGGGCATGGCGGCGCGGGCCTTCTACACCGAGTCGCGCACGATTCTCCTCGTTCCCTGAATCAGCATGGGACGCCCTACAGCTTGCTGCTCGCCGCAACCTGACTGAGTTCGGGCATCCTGGCCGCCGCCACGGCGGCGGCCCACCGGCCAGCGCCCGTCACCGCCGCCAGACCGTAGCCTGCTGCGCACAGCGCAAGTACCGGGAACCGGACGGCGCTCGGCACCGAGGTCGTCAGGTTCACCGCGAGTATCACCGGGATCGCGACGATTGGTACGCCGAAGAGACTGCCGATACTGCCGAGGAACGCCTGACCGCCGTGACCGTCAGCGGCGTTGGGTATCGGGCTACCGACCCGCTTAACCGCTGGGTAGGCCAGCGACACCGCGTACAGGCTGCTGAGGGCCAGGCCGATGCCGACCGCGGCGAGATCGATCGGCAGCGCGAGGAAGCCGTCCATCGGATGCCCAGCGAACGCCGCAAGGCCGAACGACACGACCACGGCCAATGGCACGGCGATGGCGGCGAGCGCGAGGTTGCGGCCGGCGATGTAACTGCGGATAGACCGCTGTCCGGTCAGCGCCAACGCCTCGAGTGTGAACGCAGGCCCGGTGACGCCAATCCAGTTGGCGTTGAACAGGCTGAGCATCCCGCCTGCCAGCGCCGCGCTCAGAAACAGTGCCACGTGATAACTCGGCGTGCGGATCGTGCTCACGGACGCGGCAACCATGACGACGGCGAGTATGCACCAGCGAACGATCGAAGCCGGGTCACGACGCTGGTAGATGAGGTACCGGCCCGCCACCGTGCCGCGGATACCGGCTCGCGAGAACGGCAGCGGCCGCCCGCGGACCGCCGAGGCCTGGGTGCTTGTATCCACCGACACGAGGGCACGGCTGAGCGACCTGACCCAGAGCCAGCCGATCACGACGATGATCGCGGCCAGCAGCGCAAGCCGCGACAGGCCGGTGCCGAGGTGTCCAGCCGATGCGTCGTGAATCGCGTGCACGGCAAGGCCGGGCGGCAGCCATCGCAGCCACCTATCGAGATTCGCGAACGTGACCGCCGTGATCTTTCCCTCGGCCGCCAGCCTGGGGACCACCTGCGCGAAGGCTTCGTACAACGCAAAGAGCGGGATCACGGCGAACGCGGCGAGATCCGTGCCGCGCCGGGAGCGCAATAGCCCGGCGAGCCCTGTGGTCACCAGCCGGGCCAGGGCGATGCAGAACAGGACCTGCAGCGCCACGGCTAGGACCGCTACGACGACGGCCGCACCTGTGTGAGCGAGGCCGATCGTGACGCCGAGCAGCCCGATCATGTTCGCAAGTGGCCACGCGCCGGTGGCCGACGCGGCCAGTAGGCCGACCGCAAGCGGCCGGGTGCGCAGCGGATACAGCGCTAGCGTCGCTGGGTCCAGCGTGCCGTCCAGGCCGAATGTGATCAGCGGCACGATGAGCCAGCCGAACGCGAAGACTGTGAAGACGCTGGCGGTCTGTGCGACCGGAGCGCTGCCGGTGCGCAGCGCGGCCAGGAGCAGGAAGGTACCAATGGCGATGAGGGCCGCGAATCCCGTGCTGACGATGAATGACACCTTGGCGCGCCGGGACGCGCGCAGCGCGTTCGTCAGCAGCCTGAGCTTCAGCTGGACGAGGAGCCAAGCCACGACAGGTCCTCCTCGTCGGTCGCCTTCGACCCGACCAGCGCGATGAACGCCTCCTGCAGCGTTTTGCCGCCCCGCACCTTGTCGGTGGTACCGGTCGCGACGATTCGGCCCTGGACGATGATCGAAACGTGGTCACATAGAAGTTCCACGGTCTCCATCACGTGACTGGAAAACAGCACCGTGGATCCGGAGCTGACGAACCGGCTCAGCAGACGGCGAATCACGTCTGCCGAAACCGGGTCGACGCCCTCGAGCGGCTCGTCCAGGAACAAGACTGGCGGGTTGTGGATCAGCGCGCAGCCCAGTGCCGCCTTCTTGCGCATGCCGGTGGAGTAGTCAGCGACTAGGCGCTTGGCGTCGGCGGTGAGGTCGAGCACGTCGAGTAGCTGCGCCGACCGGGTTCGCGCCTCCGCCGGCAGGAACGCCGTGCAGCCGCCCGGCGTACTCAAGCAGCTCGGCACCGCTGAGCCGGTCGAACAACCGGGCCTCCGCGGGTACCACGCCCATCACCGCTTTGGCAGCCGCCGGATCAGCCCACACGTCAAGACCGTGCACGACTACCTTGCCGCCGTCTGGCCGCAGGAGGCCGGTCATCATCGACAGGGACGTGGTCTTTCCGGCCCCGTTGGGGCCGACAAGGCCGGCGAATGAGCCTGCCGCGATCTCGAGATCGATGCCGGCTACAGCTTGCTTGGCGCCAAAGCTCTTGCGGAGCCCGTGCACCGAGATTGCCGGGTCGCGCTCGGCGGTATCGGCTCGCGGCTTGCCCGCCGCGACTGCTGGCTCGCCCGCCGCGATTGCTGGCTCGCCCGCCGCGATTGCTGGCTCGCTCACGGCCGCCTCCTCGGTAGCCACGCCGCTGGGTCGCAGGACCAGCGCGCTAGCTGCTCACATGTCATCGTCACTGCACGGTATCATTGTGATATCACTTTTTTCAAGGGCCTCGAGGCTGGCAGCCTCGTCGCCGCCGTCAATGTACCGCTTAGGGCATTTCTGGATTATTCGCCTGCCGACCGGATGGAACCGACGGCCACCTGGGTATGTGGTAGCGGATGTGGACCGACGGGGGGGCTAACAGTTGTCCGCGTACCTAGCTGTAGTGCTCGCCGTGTGGGCAGCGCTGGTATTCGGCGTCGCGTCGGTGGCGGATCAGCGCAGTACCAAGCGCGTCAAGCGCCGGGGCCCACTGTCGCCGCGCATCTTCCTCGACCTGATGCACCAGCCGCTGTGGCTCGCGTCGGTCTGCGGGACCCTTTTTGGCTTTGGCCTTCAGGTCCTCGCGCTCAGGTACGGGCCGCTGGCGCTGGTCGAGCCCCTCCTGGTCCTCGGCCTGATCTTCGCGACCCTCATCAACGCCTACCTCAACAAGCGGTGGGACGCATACCTGATCGGTGGCGTGATCGCCACGTCGATCGGGCTGGCCGGCTTCCTGAGCATCGCGCGGCCAACGAACGGCCAGTCGAGCGTGGGGTTCTTGGTCATCCTGCCGCTGGCGGCCGGGCTCGGCGCTGGGGTGGTCGGCTGCCTCGCCCTGGCTCGGCGCAGTGAATTCCTTCGGCCGCTCGCGCTCGCGCTTGCGTGCGGCATCAATTACGGGGTCGCGGCTTTCCTCGTCAAAATTGTTGTCACCGACGTGAGCGGCGGCTTGCCTGCGGTACTGACCGACTGGCCGATCTACGCGCTAGTGGTCGTGGGACCGCTCGGATTCCTACTGAATGAGAACGCTTTCCAGAAGGGCACACTCATCGCGCCCGTGCTAGCGATCATCACGGTCTGCGACCCGCTCATCTCGATCGCCCTCGGCGCGGCATTCCTGCACGAGACGCTCAACAGCACGGCGGTCGGTGTGGCCGGGGAGGTCATCTCGCTGGCGATCATGGTCACGGGCGTCGTCGTGACAGCTCACCGGGCGCCGCACGTCGCGGCCGCGGTCGGCAGGCCGCAAGGCTGACTGGATCAGCGCGCAAGGTCGCTAGGCGGCTGGTGCCAAGCGTGACGCCGCGAGTGAGCGGCTCGAGGTTGCACTAGGGTCACTGAAGGGGGGCGTGAATACCCGCTCGTCACCAACGAAAGGTGCACGCCATGCCTGACACGGCGACCGTGCAGATCCCAGCAACCGGCACCTACCGGCTCGATCCAGCAGCTTCGTCAATCACGTTCGCGACCCGGCACATGTTCGGCCTGGGCGGTGTCCACGGCACCTTCCGACCGATCTCCGGGGAGATCACGATCGCCGACCCGGTGACGTCCTCGACCGCTTCGGCGGTTGTTGATGCGGCCAGCTTCCATACGGGCGGCGCCGCCCGCGATAAGGACGTCAAATCAGCTAATTTCTTGCATGTCACGGAGCACCCGCAGATCTCATTCACCTCAACCGAGCTGGTCCAAGACGGCGACCGGTGGCTGCTGCGCGGGCAGATCACCGTCAAGGGTCGCAGTGCCCCCGCCGAACTGGCCATCACCGAGGCCCGCGCCGACGACGCCGGCCTGCTCCTGAAGGCCACGACCAGCGTCGACCGCTACTCGCATGGCCTCACCAAGAAGAAAGGGCTGGCCGGCCGCTACCTGGAGATGGAGATAACTGCCCGAGCCATCCGGGCTTAGCGGGGGCCCGCCGCCCGGAGCTAACCCTCGCTGGCCTGTCGCCGGCCTGTCGCCGCCGCAGAGTGTCGGTGACGCCGTGCATGATCGGCATGAAGGACGTCAATCGGAGGGAGGCGGCCGGAATGTCGGCTGAGCCCGCGCAGCGATCGCGCAAGTTGTCGCCCAGAGCAGCCGCCGAGCAGCTGGCCGAGCGCGACCCTGTGATCGCACGGCTCGTCGCCGAGGCGGGACCGCCGTCATTCCCGGTGCCGAAGGAGACTCACTTCGGCACGCTCGTCCGGGCAATCACCTACCAGCAGCTGGCAGGCAACGCTGCTCGCGCGATCCACGGCAGGCTGCTTGACGCTCTGGGCGGCGAGGCGACACCTGAGGCTCTGCTCAGGCTTTCTGACGAATCGCTACGCGCCGTGGGTCTCTCCCGCGCCAAGGTGGCTTCGCTCCGTGATCTGTCCGCCAACGTGCTCGATGGCAATGTCCTGCTCGGCCCGCGCCAGCTAGCACATCAGAGCGACGCGGAGATCGCCGCTCGGCTGACGAGCGTTCGCGGCATCGGACGCTGGACTGCGGAGATGTTCCTGATGTTCCAGCTCCGCCGGCTCGATGTCTGGCCAACTGGGGACCTGGGCGTGCGCCGCGGTTACGGCCTGGCCTGGAACGTTCCGACGCCGACGGCTAAGGAGCTAGACCTGCTGGGTGAGCCGTACCACCCGTATCGCAGCATCGTCGCGTGGTACTGCTGGCGCGCGGTCGAACTGTTCGCCGCCAGCAAGGGCGGCGCGGCAGTTCAAAGCGCCGTCCCGCTGTGATCGGCTGGTCAGCAGCCGCCTTGAGGCCCTGGGACGCCAGGCCCCGACGACGGCTGATCCACCATGCCGCCGGATGACGTCCGCAGCTCGCCACCGAGGTGTACGACGTACCAGCGGCCCCGCCAGGAGATCAGCGTGGAGATGCCGAAGGACATGGTCCGGCCGTCCACGCGGTACACCAAGCGAGCGTTGGCTACGTGCCAATAGCCGATGCCGTTCGAGCAGACACCCGGGCTAATCCAGTCGGCGTCCCCGTCTGGTACGACGACGTCGACGAGCGTGGCCTGCCTGGCCCGACCGCCAAGCAGGTTGTGGGCGGCGACTACGTCTTGCCTGAATTCGGCGACCAGCCGGTTCTGCCAGTCGGCGGCCGGATCAGCGATGGCTTTCACCTGCTCATATGCCACCAGTGGGAAGAAGGCAGGCTGCGCGAGATCGGGACGGCCGGATACGACCCCCGCCCACAAGTCGGTCATCTCGGCCTGGAACACCGAGTCCTGAGCTGTCGGCCGCGCGTTGGTCTGATGCAGCCCGGCAACGGCAGCTGGCACTGGGACGACAACAGGCCACGGCGAGGAAGATGGTGCCGGCGGACGCCGTCGTCGATGGTGACCGAGTCGATCGCGCCGACGGCGCCGCGCGAGTCGAGGCGCTGACCGGATGGCTGCCGGTCGCGGTAACCGACGCCGCACAGCCGGTCGCGGCGGCAGCCGCCGCCAGCACCGCGGCCGCGGCGAGCCGTGATGCGGCCCCCGCGTGTCTCATGCCCAGCATGGTAAGACGCCGCCGACAGACGGCCGCGGGCTGGCTGCGCACGTGGTCGCCGTCGACGCGATACTGCATTCGGACTTTAGCCGCCATAACGGGATTAGTCAGGTTGGTTGGCTACGCCGTTAGCGAATAAGACACGAAACGCTGATGGTCAGCGGTCTGCAGCCACCGCGACGCGACTACAACGTGCGCGCGGAACTTACGATAGGCGGATGGAAGACGCAGCGGCCGCAACACTCGAGTCACGCGACAATCCGGCGTCCGCCCCGCCGCCGCAGGAATCGCGGTCGCGCGCTGCCATCGTGACGGTGGACGACGACCCTGATGTGTCTCGCGCCGTCGCCCGGGATCTGCGGCGGCGCTACGGGGAACAGCACCGGATCGTGCGCGCGGAATCCGGCGAAGCCGCGCTCGATGCGCTGCGGCAGATGAAGCTGCGCGGCGACCTCGTGGCCGTCATCATGGCCGACTACCGGATGCCGGAGCTCAACGGCATCGAATTCCTCGAACGGGCAATGGACATCTATCCAGGCGCACGGCGCGCGCTGCTGACCGCGTACGCGGACACCGGGGCAGCGATCGACGCCATCAACGTCGTGGACCTCGACTACTACCTGCTCAAGCCGTGGGATCCGCCGGAAGAGAAGCTGTACCCGGTCGTTGACTCGCTGCTTGAGACGTGGCTGTCGTCGGATCACCGGCCCGTGCCCGAGACGAAGATTGTCGGCCACCGGTGGTCGGCCCGGTCATCGGAAGTCCGCGAGTTCCTCGCGCGCAACCAGGTGCCGTACCGCTGGTACGCCGCCGACGAGCCGGAGGGTCGCCGGCTCCTCGAGGCCGCAGGCCAGAGTGGCAGAAGCGCTCCCGGTCGTCATCGCACCCGACGGAACGGTGCTGGTAGAGCCGTCCGAGCCAGAGCTGGCCAGCAAGGTCGGCCTGGCGACGAACCCGTCGACAGACTTCTACGACCTGATCGTCATCGGCGGCGGCCCGGCCGGGCTCGGCGCGGCGGTGTACGGCGCATCCGAGGGCCTGCGCACCGTGCTCGTGGAGCGCACAGCCACCGGCGGCCAGGCCGGTCAGAGCTCACGCATCGAGAACTACCTGGGCTTCCCCGACGGTGTCTCGGGCTCGCAACTCACCGAGCGGGCGCGACGGCAGGCCGCCAAGTTCGGCGCCGAGATCCTCACGACGCGCGAGGTCGTTGGTCTCGAGGTCAACGGGTCGGCCCGAACGCTCAGGTTCGCCGACGGTACCGCCATCAGCGCGCACACCGTCATACTCGCGACCGGCGTGGCCTACCGGAAGCTCACCGCGCCGGGCCTTGCCGAGCTCACTGGGCGCGGCGTCTACTACGGCTCGGCGCTGACCGAGGCCACCAGCTGCATCAATCAGGACGTCTACATCGTCGGGGGCGCTAACTCGGCCGGCCAGGCGGCTGTCTACCTGGGCAAGCACGCTCGTTCGGTGACGATCCTCGTCCGGGCTCCGTCGCTCACCAAGTCGATGTCGCACTACCTGATCGAGCAGGTGGACAATGTACCGGCGATCAGCGTCCGGACGTGCACCGAGGTGGTCGAGGCACACGGCACCGATCACCTCGAGCGGCTCACGCTGCGCGACAGCACGACCGGCGAGACGGAGACCGTCGACGCCCAGTACCTGTTCGCGTTCATCGGCGCCGCTCCGCTGACGGACTGGCTGAAGGACGTCGTGGTCCGCGATGACCATGGCTTCGTCCTCACGGGTCCTGACCTGCTCGTCGAGGGCGAGCCACCGGCCGGCTGGCCGTTGGACCGGCCGCCGTATCACCTGGAGAGCAGCGTGCCCGGCGTGTTCGTTGCGGGTGACGTCCGCGCCGAATCCGCCAAGCGCGTCGCCTCGGCGGTCGGCGAAGGCGCGATGGCGGTCATGCTTGTGCACCGTTACCTGGAGAAGCTGTGAGCACCGACGCGATAGCCAGCCCGCAGACATCCGGCTCCGACGCGCGGTGCAGCGCCGACGAGCTCCGCCACCTGTTCCTGTTCGAGAAGCTCACCGACGATCAGCTTGCGTGGCTCTGCCAGGAAGGACGGGTCATCGTCGCCGAGCCCGGCGTCGTGTACGCCGAAGGCGAACCTGCCACGACGTTCTACGTGCTGTTGTCGGGCACGGTCGTGCTGTCCCGCCGCATCGGCACAGACGACGTGGAGACGACCAGGGCGTCGGATCCGGGCGTCTACGCCGGGGCCTTCTTCGCCTACTTCGGCAACCGGGTGCCGCAGGTCTACAACAACTCCATGCGCGTTACCGAGCGTTCGCGCTTCTTCGTACTCGACGCGGCGAAGTTCGCTCAGCTGATGTCCGACTGGTTCCCGATGGCCAAGCACTTGCTCGAGGGCTTGTTCTTCGGCATCAAGAACGCCCAGGAGGCCATCGGCCAGCGGGAGCGGCTGCTAGCGCTCGGCGCGCTGTCAGCAGGCCTGACGCACGAGCTGAACAACCCGGCCGCGGCCGCGGTCCGCGCGGCCGCTGGGCTTCGGGAGCACATCGCCGCCGTCCGGCGCAAGCTGCCTGCGATCGCGTCGGGCCGCCACGAGGGAGCCGTCCTGGAACTCCTGGTCAAGATCCTCGACGACGCGGCCGAACGCGTCACGAATGCGCCCGCTCTCGGCCCACTCGAGGCATCGGACCTGGAGGACGCCCTGACTGACTGGCTCGACGAGCGCAACGTGGGCAATAGCTGGCAGCTCGCGCCGCCGTTCGTGCAGGCCGGCATCGGGCCGGACAAGCTGGATCGGATCGCCGACGCTGTGACCGACGCGGCTGCCGGCGGTGGCACCAGCGCCGAGGCAGAACTGGCGGGGGCGCTGCGCTGGCTGGCCGACACGATCGAGACCGAGCAGCTGCTGAATGAGATCACGGACTCGGTGGCGCGCATCTCCAGCCTCGTCGGCGCGGCCAAGCAGTACTCGCAGCTCGACCGCGCGCCGTACCAGGTCGTGGACATTCACGAGCTGCTGGATAGCACGGTCGCCATGCTCGGCGCCAAGATCGGAGACGGCATCACGATCGTCCGGGATTACGCGCCCGACTTGCCTCGCGTCCCGGCGTTCCCCAGCGAGCTGAACCAGGTCTGGACGAACCTCATCGACAACGCGGTCTCGGCCATGGACGGTTCAGGCACGCTCACCATCCGTACAGCGCTCGACCGCGACCTGCTACTTGTCGAGTTCGGCGATACCGGGCCGGGGGTGCCGCCAGAGATTCAGGACCGCATCTTCGAGCCGTTCTTCACCACCAAGCCGGTCGGTCAGGGCACGGGCCTGGGGCTCGACATCTCCTACCGCATAGTGGTGCAGCGACATCACGGCGACCTGCGCGTGGAGTCGGTGCCGGGCAACACCCGGTTCCGGGTCTGGCTGCCGCTCACGCCCCCCGAAACCACCTCGTAACGGACGGGCGGCAGGCCGCCACGGCTCCCGAGGGCCACAACATGTGTGCCGTCAGGACGAAGATCCGGCGGCGGCGGTTTCGCCCTTCCCCTGCAAATGTTCGTAAGTGCTGCCGGGATCACGCGTCAATGTAGGCGCTTCGCTTCATTTCAGGCTGTCACGATGATCGTGATGATGAGCGCGAGCAAGACGCAACGCGAATATCGCGGGGACAAGCCAGACCGGCGTTCGCCGATCACCGACGCGCACCTTCCGCGCATGCCGCCGCTGCGGGATGCGCCTGCCACCGGATTCGCTGAACGCTTCTGGCGGCAGCGGCTGACCCGCGAGCGATCCGGGGATGCCGCCGCCCTGCTCCCACAGCTGACGTGGTCGCCGACGGCGCGTCATGGCGCACCTGGGTCCCGGCGGCCGATGAAGACCACCTTGGCCGACCCGGCCCCGTTCCCGCCGCGAGTACCTGGGCTGATCTCAGCTGCGAACCCGGCAGCACGCAGCAACGCGAGCCAGGTGTCCCGGCGGAACGAGCCGAGCCGGTGCGCCTCGGGAACAACCTGCACCGTGCCGTCCGCGTCGCGCAGCGTGAACTCGTACTCGGCCAAGACCCAGTCATCGTCGGGATCGGGATCCGACGTCCGCTCATGGAAACTCGCGTGCCGTCCAGCGCCGTCGTGGCCGCCGCCTCCCCCTGTGCCCGCCCGGAACGTCTCGGCCGTGTGGTCAGGTGCGAAGATCGCCAGACCGCCCGGGCGGCAGTGCACGAAGGCCGTTCGGATGACGCGACGCAGGTCGTCCTGGGTCGTCACGTAGTCGATCGCGTCGTGCACGAGCACCGCGTCGAACTGACGACCGAGCCGGATCGTTCGCATGTCCCCCTCGACGTGCTCGCACTCCGGGTTGAGCTGCTTCGACACCTCGAGCATGTCCGGCGACAGGTCGACCAGCGTCATCGACCGGCTGTCCTTGACATGCAGCGCAGCGTGGCCGCCGCCGGAGCCGAGATCAAGCACTGTACGCACAGGCTGTGCGGCCGCAGCGAAGATCGCGTTGATGACGGCGCCGTCGTCGGCGTACTCGGCCGGCGGGGAGATAACCGGCCACCAGCCCGCCAGCTCCGCATAGAGGCTGTAGCCGCTGGACTCAGCCATTCCCCGATCCGTCACAAGTCCATCATCACCCATAACTGTGCGTGGCTGCTGCGGCGCGAGGGCAACGCATACCCTGTGCAACAGGCCCGCACATGGGCATAACCGCAACGAGCGCCAGGAGGACGCCGCGTGGCTAAGACACCAGAGATCGGCGAAGTTCCCCCCGACTTCACCCTGCCCGGCATCGAACTTGCCGACGGCGAGGTCATCCACTCGCAGTACACGCTGTCGCAGCAGCGTGGGAAGCCGATAGTGCTGGCGTTCTATCCCGGCGACGACACGACCGTCTGCACGCGCCAGCTGTGCTCGTATACGTCAGGGCTGGAAAGCTTCACAGGCTTCGGCGCATCGGTCTGGGCGATCAGCCCGCAAGGCCTGGCGAGCCATGAGAAGTTCGCCCGCAAGTACGACCTCGCGTTCCCGCTGCTCGCCGACGAGGGGCTCCCGGTCGCCCGGCAGTACGGCATAACGCTCGGCGGCGCCGGTTTGCGTCGCTCGGTCTTCGTCATCGACTCGGGCGGCGTCCTGCGCTGGAAGCACGTCACGCTGGTAGGCCTGACGTTCCCGACGGCGGCGACAATCGCCGCTCAGCTCGCGGCCCTCAAGGCCGCGTGATGCGGATCCTCATCATCGGTGGCACCGCGTTCGTGGGCCGGCACATCGCCGCCGCGGCCATCGACGCCGGCCACGACGTGACCTTGTTCAATCGCGGCCTTACGGGTCCCGAGCTGTTCCCGCTGGCGACCCACCTGACCGGTGACCGAGACGTCGACCTGGCGGCGCTCGCCAGCGGCAGCTGGGACGCGACCATCGACGTGTGCGCATACTTCCCCCGCCAGGTCCGCTCGCTCGCGTCGGCCCTGGGCGGCCGCGGCGGCACGTACGTCTTCATCTCCAGCGTGTCCGCGTACAGTCCGACCATGCAGCCGAACTATGACGAGAGCGCGGCGCTGGCCACTGTCGACGACCCGGAGGCGACGGAGGTCACGGACGAGAACTACGGCGGCCTCAAAGCTGCCTGCGAACAGGAAAGCGTGCAGCTGTTCGGGCCGGATACGACGATCATCCGTCCGACGTACGTGATCGGGCCGTACGACCGGAGCTACCGGTTCACGTGGTGGGTCGACCGCGTCGCGAGGGGCGGCATGGTGCTCGCGCCGGGTGACCCAGACGACCCGATCCAGCTCATCGACGCACGCGACCAGGCCGCGTTCATCGTTTCGTTGCTGGAGCGGTCGAACATTGGCACGTTCCACACGGTCAACCCAGCACCGCCATTCGGGTTCGGTCAGATGCTTGAGACAATCGCGGCCGAGGTGGCGCCCCCGGGAACCGAGCTGACGTGGGTCAGCAGCGACTTCCTGATCTCCCGCGGTGTCGACGGCGCGGCGCTGCCGCTGTGGCCTGTCGGTGAACGCGACGCGGTCAACATGAGCCGCGCCAGCCCGGCCGCTTCGTTCGCCGCCGGGCTCACCCCGCGGCCGCTGCGCGAGACCGTCGCCGACATCCGCGCGGAAGACCGAGTGCCAGGAACGGGCCGCCCCGGCATCGGGATTTCGCCCCAGCGTGAGGCGGAACTGCTAGCAGGCTGGGCGGGCGCGTCCGGCTGACGCAATGTCGCTCAGGCCGCGGCCCGGAGCCCAGTCAGTACACGAATGGCCGACCGCCGCGTGCTCCTCAATGGAGCGCACGGCGGTCGGCCAGTGTGTTGTGCGGCAGAGATCAGGCCTTCACGGCCTCGATCTCGAGCTGCAGCGTGATCTTGTCGCCGACGACTACGCCGCCGTTCGCCAGGGGCGCATTGAAGCTGACGTTGAAGTCGGCCCGGTTGAGCTCGCCCGTGGCGCTGAAGCCAGCGCGGACGCCGCCATACGGGTCGGGCCCGAAGCCGTTGAGCTCGAGGCGCAGCGGGACGCTCTTCGTAACGCCCTTCAGGGTCAGGTCGCCGTCGAGGATGTACTCGCCGTCCTCAACGCGGACGCCGGTGGACTTGTAGGTCATCGTCGGGTACGTCTCGACCTCGAAGAAGTCAGCGGACTTGATGTGCGCGTCACGCTGCTCCTGACCGGTGTCGATCGAGCTGAGGTCGATCTCCGCGGTCACCGAGGACTGGGTCGGGTCGCCGGCCGTGACGAGCTGGCCGCTGAAGTTCGTGAACCTCCCGCGAACCTTGCTGACCATCATGTGCCGGACCGAGAAGCCCACCTCGGAGTGGATCGGGTCGATGTTCCACGTCCCGGCCTCGTAGCCGGGGATCGTGCTCTCAGTCACTGCTGCGGTCAAGGTGATCACTCCCGATGAGAGGTAGTTGAGTGCTAACTTGTTGAGTACTCAATGAATATCACGGCTACGAAAATTTGTCAAACGCTCAACTACCTGGTGTATGATCGTTTCATGGCCGATTCCCGGGCTCGGTGGCTGTCCGCCGAGGAGCAAAGCGCGTGGCGCGCGTTTCTTGTCGCCGCGCAGACGCTCTTCTCGGCTGTCGAGGGCCAGCTACAGCGGGACTACGGCATTCCCCACGGGTACTACGAAATACTCGTAAATCTCTCCGAAGCCCCAGACCGAGCCCTGCGCATGAGTCAGCTCGCCGAGGCCTCGACGTCCAGCAAGAGCAGGTTGTCCCACGCGGTCGCCCGCCTCGAGGAGCGCGGCTGGGTGGAACGCCTGGATTGCCCCACAGACCGGCGGGGCCAGGTCGCGCGCCTGACGGACGCGGGGTTCACGGCGCTCGACGCCGCGGCTCCGTCACATGTGGAACAGGTCCGGCGGTCGCTGTTCGACCGGCTGACCGCCGCCCAGGTGACGCAGCTCGCGACCATCTCGGCGGCGATTGCGGCCGGCGAGCGCGGCGACGCCGACAGCTGTGCCAGCGCATGCGACGGCGAGGCGGACGAGCTCGAGGCCGCCGAGCGCGGCGACGCCGACAGCTGTGCCAGCGCGTGCGACGGCGAGGCGGACGAGCTCGAGGCCGCCGACTCCGCGCCAACTGCGACGTTGTAGGACTTTCGCGGCCGGATCTCCAGATTGTTGGAGTTAGGCGGGGGCAAATCAACTTATAACGGGCGCTATTCCCCGCCGAACTCCAACAACGTCGTGCAACTCCTACAACGTCGCCGTCAACAACGCGGCGACTATGACTCGGCTTCGGTGATCGCGAGCTGCGCGGCCATGATCTCGGCGATGGCGGCCGGACCTGGACCGGGCTCACCTCGGAGTCCCGCGACTACGCCCTCGCGGTCAAGCTCGCTGCGATTCTGGCTGAGCTTCTGCTTGGCCTCAATCGAGGTGACGGTCAGCTCGACGCCGACGATCGCGCGCAGCTGGCCATCGATGTACTCGGGCGGTGCGTCCGTAACCGCCCACGGGTGTTCCCGACCGCTTTCATGCAGCCGCGTCAGCCGCGTCACGAATGCCCGCAGCCACTCGGTGTCCTGATGGAATGCGATCGTGCCGGTCAGGTGTACCGCCTCGTAGTTCCACGTCGGCACCACGCGTCCGTGCCTGGCCTTGCTCTCATACCACTTCGGGGATATGTAGGCCTGCGGCCCGCGGACGATCGCGAGGGCATGCGCCGCAGGCTGGGCGGTCTTCCACTGGTCATTGGCGATAGCGATGTGCCCCAGGAGCCGCCCGTAGCTGACCGGTCCCCCGTTGGTGGTCGGCGCCTTCGGCCTGTCCCAGATCACCGGCAACAGCGTCGATACCGGCTTCGTGCCATCGAACGTGACGAGGTCGGCAGACTGCGCGGCGTCCACGAACGCGGTGATCTGAGCGAGGTCGGCGACGGTGAAGTGGCGGGGGACATACATGCCATAAGGGTAGGCGGACGGACTACAGACGACGAACCGGCGTGAGCGGGAAAGACTCGATGCACCTGGGTCAGCACCGGAGCATTCCTGGTGACCGGAAAACCCGTTGCCGGCGGCAGCGTAATGCCCCCTATGCTGCTGCTTAACGCGATGACGGAGACAAGTAGCGCCGGTCACCGTGAGCACCTGCCCGCCAGCCTCGGCGCCTGAAAGCACGAGGCCGGAGGGCAGCAGAGAGTCCCCGGAAGCTGAGAAGGGGGCCTCGCGCCCGGCAGCGAAGACACTCCTGAGCGCGGGGAGGATCGGCAGCCGCCGCCAGCGGCCAGCCCAATGCCCCGCCGGCCAGCCCCCGTCATAGGGCCAAACGAGGCCATCCGGCACGCCGCCCGTCGCGGCAGGCGCGCCGGATCGGCGAAAGTGCGGTGGCACCGCGAGTTCCCTTATCGCCCGCACTCCGAAGGGGTCGCCACAACCCCGCAGGGAGCTGTGATGATCTCACGAGTACTGTCTGCCGATCTACCGGCGCACGTCGGCCACCGAGTCACGATCGCCGGCTGGCTGCACCGCCGCCGCGAGCTCGAAGATCCGTAACCTTCCTCATCATCCGCGACCGTTCGGGCCTGGCTCAGGTCGTCCTGCCGGGGCAACGGCGAGGTCATGTGCCGGTGCGCGGACCGAGCGGCCGGCAGCAGCCGTAACCGAAGCTGGCGAGGAGACCGTCCTGCAGGTCGACGGCCTGGTCGTCGCGAACGCGCAAGCGCCCGGCGGGGTCGAGCTGACCGAACCGGCCGTGACGATGCTGTCTGGACGGGCGGAATCGCCGCCGTTCGACCTGTACAGGCCGACGCTGACCGCGACGCTGCCGACGATACTCGACCACGCCCCGACCAGCCTGCGCCATCCGCAGCTGCGGCCGGCTTCGAGGTAGCCGCGGCGAGCGCCGCTGGCTTCCGCGTCGCGCTGGACGCGGCCGGGTTCACTGAGATCGCCACGCCGAAGATCGTCGAATCGGCGACCGAAGGCGGCGCGAACGTCTTCCGGGTCGACTACTTCGGCCGGGACGCCTATCTGGCCCAGTCGCCGCTGTAGATCTTCATGGCGTAGCGCGCGCCTCCGGGCTTGGGGAATGCGCAGGCCGATACCAGATAGACGAGCAACCCTCGGCCGCGTGGCAGCGATGCTTGGACGCGTTTTGTGGGCGTACGTGGATTCGATAGGGTCGGCTCGGCTGTGCGGAGTAGCGACGGAGGGCCTATTGGCAACAAGCGAGCCTCCCAGGGGTGAGCACGGCACCTATGACTCCATGAAGGATCTGATGGCAGCAGTGCATGTGCGCTCCGCAGGCAAGAGCCTCGATGAAATCGAGCAGATTCTCAGAGAAGAAATGAGCGCACGCGGAGTCTTGGTCCCTGAACGCGCAATCCCGCGAACCGTATCCATGATCCGGGGATTCGCCGACGTCGAAGCCGACGTCGTAGCACAACCACGCGGACTGACCGGCCAACTACGCGGGCTGCGATTGTTGCTGCGGGTCATCGGAGCGGCGGCCTCCGATTCCGAGCACTAATGCCGCACCTCTGCTAACCGTGCCAGTGAACCTATGCGCCCGTGTCGGACGCGGCGCGGTTTGCCATCACAGCCTGCTCCAGCCAGGACAACACGTACTCCTGACTGCGCCGAGCACGCGGCCGCACGCCATACAGGCCAAGAACCCCCACCGCGGCGTTCGCGCCGCCGAACAGCAGCAAGAACGCCCTGCCGCCAACAGTCGCTTTGGTGTCAACGAGAGAGCCAATAACAAACGCCAAGCCGAACACCAGCCAGAGACCTCCCATGACGACCTTGACCGCCTGCCTCGCCGCCGGTACGAAGAAATGACAGACGAGCAGCGTCCCGCCCGCTGAAGGCTCACCTCGTTCCAGGGGCGCAAGTTGCACGCGGCAACTGTCAACCGTGAGCCTGTCCATGACCTGAATCCATTGCTCAAGCACGACCTCATCGTCAGCGACGAAGCGGGCGCGTACGCCTTGATCTCGCCTCAACCGCATCCAAGTGATCGGGTTCGCGGGGCCTGCGCTGCCCCAATGCCCAAGCAGGGGTTTGCTCCTTGCCGCGTCTGCCATTCGCTCTTTGACTTCGGCTGGAGGAAACGGGCTAATAAGGCGCACAACGGAGCCCACTATCGGATAGTAGAGCCGCCCGCGCACTAACACCGCATAGGTGTCCGTTCCTACGATTGTCCTATCGACGCATCGAACGCCTGTTCGTACGCTAATAGCTGGCGACGTTCCTCGATGGCACGCCCGACGATGATGCGGGCTGGTGACTAAGATCACTGGCGCGAAGGCGCCACGAAGGCACGGATTGTCTGGCGCGACGGCCAGGGCGTGGAGCATGAGCGCACACTGACCGACGAGACGACGGCG
Organism: uncultured Actinomycetota bacterium; assembly: GCA_963730085.1. Taxonomy (GTDB): domain Bacteria; phylum Actinomycetota; class Actinomycetes; order Streptosporangiales; family Streptosporangiaceae; genus JAJYUU01. Next base: position 139,076 of record CAVSQI010000008.1, read on the forward strand.
CTGCTAGCGCTGAGTTGGGTCCGGGGGCACCCGCGGTGTGCTAGGCAGTTTTACCGCGCGGGCAATCACCTAGCGACGACCGCGCCCGACCCCCCACGACTTGGCTCGCACCTAAATCTGATCGACCACTTCGCGTGGCAGCAGTTCCCGCCAGTTCGGCAACCGCGTGCTCGTCCGCCCCACCACTCAGCGCGTAGATATCGCGCCCGAGCGACGGTAGTTCGCGCAAGTTAAGCGCAGGCGTTAGCTGGCCGCTTCCCTTAAGCGCCTCGTAGAGCAGCCATGCGCCGTGCAGGTAGACCGGGCGGGGCCGCGAACTGCGCCGTGGGCTCGCTGCGAAGCAGCAGTCCTTTGGTGTGGCTCTCCATAAGCAGATCGGTCGCTAGCATCGATGGATGGTTGCGGCATTCGATTCGTAGCGATAGAGGCTGTCGTAGATGAAGCTGAGGCCGACCTGAGCAGCCCGCTGTTCAATTGGCGCGGGTCATCGGGCCGTCGGCCTCCGAACTCGGCCGCCAGCTGCTTGCGCCCGGCGGCGACTGCCTCAGCTTCGTTGCGCTGCTCCGGCGTGAGCGCTTCCATGGCGGCGTCGTACAAAGCCGGTGCGTGCTGCTGAAGCTTCTTTCGCTGATGGTCGCGGGCGGCGTGGTCGTCGGTCATCCAGATTTGCCAGTTGCGGTCGGGATCGTGTGCGACCAGCGCTGGCAGATGAGGAACTCCAGCATCGAACGGAGAGGACCGACCGCCTCCAACACCTGCCCGGTTAGGGAATCTCGAGTAGGACCTTGCCGACTGCTCCGGCCTCGACTGCCCGCTGGGCAGCTGCGATCTCGTCGAGCGGGAACCGCGTAACCGGCAGCGCCGTCAGCGCTCCGGCTGCCAGCGCGGCGCTGATGTCAGTCACGGCTTGATCCTTGGCCTCGTCCGGGAAGGCGTAGAGCAGCACGAAGCGCAGCGTCAGGTTGGCGGTCATGCACCTGCGCACCGGTAGCACCGGATCGCTGGGTTCGGCCGCGTAGTCGACGATGTGCGTCGACGGGCCCGACACGGCGAGGTCGAGCTCGAGATTGGCACCGAGCGCGAGCTCGACGATGCGGTCCATGGTGGGCGCGAACGCGCGCAACTGATCCGCGGCGCCTGCGTCCCGGTAGTTCACGACCAGGTCGGCGCCTGCCTTGCGGGCCAGCTCGGCCTTCTGCGGGCCACTTACCGTCGTCGCGACCCGAGCACCGAAGAACTTGGCCAGCTCGATGGCGAAGTGCCCGACCGCACCGGCCCCGCCCGCGACGAGCACGGCCTTGTCACGGACCGGGCCGTCGGCGACGAGGCACCGGTGCGCTGTCATCGCGGGCACGCCCAGACAGGCGGCGAGCTCGTCGGACACGCCGTCCGGGAGCGGCACGGCCTGCCGGGACGGCAATACTGACCACTGCGCGGCGGTACCCCACCGCCGCCCGGCGGCGGCCAGCCAGACCCAGACCCGCTGGCCGACGCGGCTCTTATCGACGCCCGGCCCGACGGCGTCGATGATGCCGCTGCCGTCGAGATGCGGGATCTGGAAGCCGTCGATGGGCCGCGGGGTAGCGCCGCTGCGGGACTTCCAGTCGGTCGGGTTGATACCGGACAGCTTCATCCTGACTCGGACCTCGCCAGGCCCTGGCTCCGGCGTCTCGACGTCGGTCACCCGCAGAACGTCCGCGGCGTGCCCGTGCCGTTCGAATAGTGCTGCTTTCATTGGGCTGCCTTCATGTGCGCCAAGCTTTCTCAGCCGAAGACCGGCACGAGCTCGTCGATCTGGGCCAGCTCTTCCTGGGTTGGCTCCCACTCGCCCGCCGCGGCGTTGGCCTTGACCTGTTCGGGCGAGGTCGCCCCGGCGATGACCGATGTACAGCCCGGCGCAAGCGGCGAGACCACCGATGGCAACCTCCAGCAACGTCCGGCCGTGCTTGTCGGCCCAGCCAGCCAGCGCCTCGATCTTGTCCAGCTTCTTGTCGGTGATGTAGTCCGCCCGGTCGGCCAGCCTGGACCCTGCAGGTGGCGGAACACCTCGGCGAACCTTTCCGGTCAGCAGGCCGTTGGCGAGCGGAAAGAACGGCAGCACGCCAAGTCCGAACTGAATGGCTGCGGGCACGACCTCAAGCTCGCCCTGGCGCTCCAGCAGCGACCAATGATTCTGGGCCGAGATGAACGGCACGGTATTGAATTCGCGGGCCGTGGCCGCCGCCGTCGCGATCTGGGCGGCGGAGAAGTTCGAGTGACCGATGTACCGAACGTGGCCGGACTGGACGAGCTCGGTCAGCGCGGCCAGCGTCTCGTCGATCGGCGTGATCGGGTCTGGCGTGTGGATCTGGTAGAGATCGATGTAATCGGTGCGCAGACGGCGCAGCGACCGCTCGACGGCACGCCGTATGTAGGCGCGGCTACCCTTCGCGCCGGCCGCGGGCCCGTAGCCCATGTCGCCGCCCTGCGAGCCGAACTTGGTGGCCAGCACGACTCGATCGCGACGGCCGTCAAGAACTTCGCCCAGGATCTCTTCCGACCGCCCGGCGCCGCCGTAGGTTTCGGCAGTATCGATCAGCGTGATGCCGACGTCGATGGCCGCGTCCACGACCGCGCGCGTCTGCTCAACGTTCAGCCGCCGACCGAAGTTGTTGCCGCCGAGCCCGACCACCGAGACAAGAAGCCCGGACTTGCCGAGAGGCCTGTAACGCATGCGTCCTGCCTTCCCGCGTCGCGAGTGCTGGCGTACCTCCGCGATGGTACCGAAAGCCTCAATCTGCCCCGGGATGAGGCGGACCGCGGCCGTGGTCGGTGCGATGTTACGGCACACGCAGTAACAATGCCGTGTCGCGCCGCTTTAAAAGGCCAGCCGAAAATCGGCACTGCGATATCATCACCTGGCTGGCAATTGGGCCGCGTCCATTACGCGCATGCGCAGCAAGTGACCGCGTATAAGGGCGAGAGGTTTAAATCCTCATGGTGACTCGTGCAGTTGCCGCACGATAGTAAGCCCCACGCGGCACGGCCGGAGGGAGGGCGGTTGATGCTCGGCAGGATGAGCCCTGACGATGCGGTATCGGGCGATGCCTGCCCTACCAGCGCGGCGGGTGACGCCTCGTCCACAGTCGGCTCTCCCGCTGCCGAGTCACGAACCGCGATGTCGCACGGTGGTGAGCCACAAACTGCCAAGACGGCGGCCAGCAAGAATATGCGCACTGAAACTGCTGTTGCACCCACAGTTCTGCGTATTCTCCTGGGCACGCAGTTAAGGCGGCTGCGCGAATCTCGTGGTATTTCGGCTCAGACCGCCGCCAAGGCAATACGTGCCTCTGAATCAAAGATCAGCAGGATCGAGCTAGGCCGAAATGCGGTACGCGAGGTCGACATCGCTGACCTGCTCAACTTGTACGGCATCACGGACACGGCCGAGCGCGATCAGCTCTCTGACTCTCGCCGGCCAAGCCAACGAGCAGGGCTGGTGGCACCGGTACCAGGACGTTCTGCCGCCGTGGTTCCAGTCCTATATCGGCCTCGAGGAGTCGGCCGAGTCCATCCGCAGCTTCGACGCGCAGTTCGTGCCCGGCTTGCTCCAGACGGAGGACTACGCGACGGCGGTGCTTCAGCTCGGGGCGTACACCCGCACCGAGGCGCACCGGCGCCTGTACTTGCGCCAGGAAAGGCAGCGGCGGTTCGCCACGGGCGGTCTGCGCCTGTGGGCCATCATCGATGAGGGCGCCCTGCGCCGGCCGGTCGGAAGCGTCAGTGTCCGGCGCGGGCAGCTTGAGCACCTGCTCGGGATCTCAGACCGGGCCGGCCTCACGATCCAGGTTTGCCCGTTTCTCACCGGTGCGTCGTACGCCGCACCGGGCAGCTTCAGCATCCTGAAGTTCGCAACCGATGACGTGCCCGACATCGTCTACGTAGAGCAGCTGACGAGCGCGCTGTACTTGGACAAGCGTGTCGACGTCGACAGATACGCCCAGGCGATGGATCAGATCGCCGGGTCGAGCACGACGGCCGATCAGACCACAGATATCATCCGCGCCATGATCGAGGATCTGGAGGAATCCGAGTGAGCACCAGTGTCGGGTCGAGCCCGCGTGATGTTACCGTCCGTGACACAAGGGCGACGTGGATCAAGAGCAGTCACAGCGGCCCGACCGGCGGGAACTGCGTCGAGATAGCGTTCCTGCCCGACGGGGACGTCGCAATGCGTAACTCCCGCCACCCCGATGGCCCGGAGCTGGTCTTCACCCGAGCGGAGTGGGCCGCCTTCCTCGGCGGCGCCCTGGATGGCGAGTTCGCAGCTCCAGACTGACGTTTGCCCATTCCCGCGGCAATGCGGGAAGATGAGTCCGTGCACGGGGTCACGGACTTTATCGGCAGCTACTGGTGGCTTGTCTTTATCATCCCGCCGATCTTCGGCGGCGCCTTGCAGCAGCACCATCGCCGTCGGCTGGCAGTCCTGGAGGCCAAGGGCAAGCTCGCCCAGACGCGGAGCCAGGCGCCGAGCGCGCCGCCCGAGCCGCAGCCGATCTGCGGGTGCAGCCACCACCTGAGCTTTCACAACCCGCGCACCTCGGCGTGCGCGGTCGAGGATTGCCGGTGCCAGCAATACGTGGGCCCGGAGCCACTGGGGCACGTCTTCGCGCAACCGCTCCTCGATCCCGACTCGTCCGGGAACGGGGCCGCTATCGGCCCCGCACCGCAGTCATCTGCGGCCGATTGAGCTTTCTGATCCTCGATAACCGGCGGCCCTAGGTTCGCTCGCGTTCGTCGCCGAACCAAAGGCCGGATCGCGGACGTCCGACGGCTCCGGGGCCGTCAGCCTCTGCCCCGCCCGGGTCAGCTCAGCGGCAGATCGAACTCGCCCGCCTTTACGCCGGTCAGGAACGCAGCCCACTCATCACCATCGAAGATGTGCGGCGCCTTGGTCGTGTCCTTTGAGTCGCGGATCGCCACCAGGCCACCGGGCAGGTGCGCGACCTGAACGCAAGCCGAGTTATTGCAGGCGCGGCTGGTAATCCACGCTGCGGTAGAAGTGTCGTATGCGGACATGCAGGTGTATTCCTTTCAGGCCGATACTTCAGATCCTTCAGATATCGAGCGGATGAGCAACGCCGAGTCGACAGGAGGGAGAGCAGCTGCGCGAAGGAGGTCGAAGGCTTCAGAACGCGCGCGCACCTCGCGATCGCGCTCCTCAATATACGCCTGTCCGGTCACTCCCTCGGTATAAACAACGTCGGGGTCGAATCGTTCGGGAAACTCGATAATCGCGAAAGACCCGCCCATGCCCGGGTGCAGTCCGCTGCCAAATCCGAGCACTTGAAGGGTCACATTCGGCCACTGACTGGCCTCATATAGATGCTCGAGCTGCTCGCGCATTATCCGCGACGGGCCGACCATGCGCCGCAGCACGGCCTCGTCGATGATGATCCACAGTTCGAGCGGATCGCTTCGGTGCAGCACATCCTGGCGCTGCATCCGGAGCCTGACCAGCCTGTCAATCTCCTCTGGAGTCTGGCGCCGACGGACCGTCGACATCACTGCGCGGGCGTAGTCCTCGGTCTGGAGCAGGCCATGAACCACCTGCGCCTCGTAGACGCGTAATGAGGCGGCTTCCGCCTCCAGGCCAACATAGATGCCGAACCCAGTCGGCAGCACGCCGTCCCAGACGGCCCACCAGCCCTTGCGGTGCCCTTCCCGGGCCATCTCCAGCAGCACCTGGCGCTGGCCCGGATCGTCCACACCGTAGAGCTCGAGCATGGAGTTGAGGTAGGAGGTTCGCGTCGGCGCTTTACCCGTCTCGATCCGGGAAAGGGTCGACGGAGCGAGACCGAGTCGCTCGGCCACTTCTTCAAGCTTGATGGACTGCGACTCTCGCAGTCGTCTTAACTCGCTGCCGAGCCGACGTCGACGAACGGTTGGGCCGACCGACACTGAACTCGCCCCTTCGGGAAGCTCGCTGCCAATCTTTCAGGCAGAGGGATTGGCTGCCGTCTCTAGGTATCGAAGACGATACAGGAAACACCGATCTGGTGAGATCCCATATGAAATCTCACGCCAGTGATTTGTGTCATGCACTTGCGTGGCTTGCATCGCCACTTCATGATTGGAGCTTAGAAGGCGTCGCGCTCGCGCCGCCTGCTTTTGGCTCGGGTTCTGCCGCCAATATTCGAGCAATTCAGGACGACTCGCCGTTCCGGACCAGCGGATTCCCGGCAACGCGCGGGAGGGAGCGACCTGGATGGCAGCTACCGCCGCTCGCGTGAGCGAGCCCGCCGAGCTGCTCGCCGCCATGGCCGGCGGCGCCGTCCTTGGCACGCTCACCGTTCCCGGCCGACCCGAGCACGTGCGCGAGGCACGTGCCTTCGCGGCTAAGGCACTCGGCGATTTACACCCCGCCCTCGACAACGTCGTCTTGCTCACGTCTGAGCTCGTCACGAACGCCATCACGCACAGCCGGTCACGCCGCCGCGGCGGCGCGGTGCAGGTGGTGATCACCGAGTCCGAGGCCGGCGTGCGCGTCGAGGTCTGCGACCAGGGCTCTGAGCTCAGCGCGCCGGTCGTCCGTAGCGAGGTGTTCGCGTCGGACGGACACGGCCTGTTCCTCGTCCAGTCGCTCGCGGACCAGTGGGGCTACGTGCGCGACGACAACGGGACGACAGTCTGGTTCTGGATCGCTGCGCCTTAGCCGCGGCCGGGACCTCGCGCCGCGCGACCGGATGGTCCGGAACGCTTCTCGCGCAGTCGCATGGAGACCTGGACCGGCGACCCGACGAAGCCAAACTCCTCGCGGAGCTTTCGCTCGATGAAGCGCCGATAGCCCGCCTGGAGGAAGCCGCTGGTGAACAGCACGAAGTGCGGTGGCCTGGTGCCCGCCTGCGTGGCGAACATGATCTTCGGCTGCTTACCGCCGCGCACCGGCGGAGGTGTCTGTGCGATCAGAGCCGTCAGCCAGGCATTGAGCCTGAGCTGTCGGCACCCGGGTGTCCCAGCTCTCCAGCGCTAGCTCAAGCGCGGGCACGAGCCGGTCCACGTGCCAGCCGGTCTTGGCTGAGATGTTGACGCGCGGCGCCCACCGCGCGTTATGCATCTGGCGGTCGATCTCCCTGTCCAGGAACTCTCGACGGTCAGCGTCAACCAAGTCCCACTTGTTATAGGCGATCACCAGCGCGCGACCAGCGTCGATCACCATCGAGATGATCCGGAGATCCTGTTCGGCAAGCAGCTCGCTGGCGTCGATGAGCACGACCGCGACCTCGGCTCGCTCGAGCGCTCGCTCGGTACGCAGCGAAGCGAAGAAGTCTGCGCCCTGGGTTTCGCGCACGCGCCGCCTGATGCCCGCCGTGTCGACGAACCGCCACGTCTTGCCGCCGAGGTCGATCAGCTCGTCAACGGGATCACGCGTGGTACCTGCGACGGCGTCGACTAGCACGCGCTCAGCTCCAGCGAGCTTGTTGAGCAGGCTCGACTTACCCACGTTCGGCCGCCCGATGAGCGCAACCCGGCGCGGCCCGCCCGGAGCCGCGTCACGCTCAGCCGGCGCCTCGGGCAGCGCGCCGAGCACCGCGTCGAGCAGATCGCCGCTGCCGCGGCCGTGCAGCGCGCTGACCGGGATCGGCTCCCCCAGCCCGAGTGCCCATAGTCCGTGCACCTCCGGCTCGCCGGGCGCGTCATCCACCTTGTTCGCGGCGAGCACCACCGGCTTCCTGGACCGCCGCAGCACGGCGGCTACCGCTGCGTCGGCGTCGGTGACGCCGACGACGGCGTCCACGACGAACAGCACAGCGTCAGCTGCGTCTACTGCGGTCCGCGCCTGCGCGGCTACCCGCGCTGCCAGCGACGGCGTACCTTCGACGGACGGTTCCCAGCCGCCGGTATCGACGAGCGTGAACGCACGACCGCGCCACGTGGCGTCGTAGGTCACCCTGTCCCGCGTGACACCGGGAGTGTCCTCGACGACCGCCTGGCGACTGCCGAGGATCCGGTTAACGAGCGTGGACTTGCCGACGTTCGGGCGGCCCACGACCGCGAGCACCGGGGCCGCGGCCTCCGCTGGCTCGGCAAACTCGTCCGGCTCAGCCACGCGAGACCGCCTGCCGCTCGCGCGCCATATCGACGACGAGCTCGACGACCTCGTCCAGGCTGAGCAGGCTGGTGTCAACCTCGACCGCGTCGTCGGCCATCGCGGACTGGCCAGCGTCACGCCGATCCCGGCGCGCTTGCTCGCGTTTGGTCGCCTCGACCGTCGCAGCGGGGTCGGCGGCCAGGTCCGCGCTGCGGCGCTGCGCGCGAACGTCCTCGGTCGCCGTGAGGTACACCTTGATCGCGGCGTCGGGCGCGACGACCGTGCCGATATCGCGGCCTTCGGCGACGATCCCCCCGCGGGCCGCGGCGCCGGAGATGATGTCTCGCTGCATCGCGATCAGCATGGCACGTACCTGCGGTATGGCAGCGACGATGCTAACCGTGTTGGAGACGTCGCGGCCGCGGATCGGGCCGGCCACGTCTTGCCCGTCGACCGTGATCCACGGAGCGGCCGGGTCCGTACTGATCGCAATGCGCGGCTCGGACATGCTAGCCAGCACGGCTGTGGTGTCGGTGAGCTCGACACCGTGCTCGCGCAGCCACCACGTGAGCGCCCGGTACATGGCGCCGGTGTCCAGGTAGCGCAGGCCCAGCTCAGTGGCAACCCGGCGGGCTGCCGTCGACTTGCCCGATCCGGCCGGCCCGTCCATGGCAATCACCAGACCGGGCTTACCGGCATAACGCCGTATTTCATCCACGCCGGTCGACACCATCCTGGCGGCTGATTCGGTCACTAGGCGATGCTACCGGCGAACGGGCCAGCCTCCGGCAGCGAGCACGCCCGACAGCCCCGCCACGACGTCTGGCCTGACCCACAACTCCGCGACGCCGACGGGCAGACCAGGCGAGTGTTCGATGCTCACGTCCTCTATGTTGATGCCGGCCTCTTCGGCTACCCGGAACAGCCTGGCCAGTTCGCCGGGCCGGTCCGGGATGACAACCTGCACGGCGGCGAAATCGCGGGTTGGACCGCCGTGCTTGCCGGGGATGCGGTGCACGCCGTCGCCACCGCGCCCTAGCAGGTCAGCAATATCCTTGACGGCGTTTTCGTCGCCCGCCGCGAGGCTCGCCAGCGCGTCGGCAACCCCCTCCAGGTCCGCCGCCACTGCTCGCAGCACCGCGGCGGCGGGTTCGGCGTTCGCGCTCAGGATCTGCAGCCACATGCCTGGACCGGATGCGGCGATCCTGGTGACGTCGCGCAAGCCCTGGCCCGCCAGCGCCAGCGCGTCCCCCGGCGCGTCCACCAGACGCGCCGCCATCGCCGCCGCCACGACGTGTGGTGCGTGGGACACCAGCGCCACCCACTGGTCATGGTCAGCCGACGACACCGCGACCGGCAATGCGCCACAGGCCTCGGCCAAGCCCGTTCCCAGCCTGATGGTTGTTACGTCTGTCTCGGGCTGCGGGCACAAGACCCACGGCCGGCCGACGAACAGGTCCGCTCTGGCCGCCGCCGGGCCCGACCGCTCGCGGCCAGACAGCGGGTGGCCGGGCAGGTAGCTGGCCAGGTCGCAGCCAAGCTCGCGGGCAGCCGCCAGCGGGCAGTTCCTTCACACTGGCGACGTCGGTGTAAGTGCGCGCGAGACCGCGCGCCTGGGCGGACCGAAGCTCGGACGCGACGGCCGCGGGCGGAACGGCAAGGACGACGATGTCCGCTGGGCCGCCAGGCACGCCGTCGGCCGGCAGCGGCTGCCCGGCGCCGAGATTGGCCGCGAGGATTACCGCCTGATCGTCGGCGTCGGCCAGCCAGACGCTGACGTCTTGCTCGCGCAGCGCCAGCGCGATCGACGTGCCGATCAGCCCGGTGCCGATGACCACGACGCTGTCCGGCCGCCGGCCGGACCCTAGTCCCGGCCCGTCGCCGTCATCGGTCTTCGCCCGGAGACCGTCCCCGCCCGGTTCGGTCACTGTGCGATGTCCAGCCGGAGCGCCGCCGCACCACGGAGGTAGACGTGCTGGAGGGCGGACCGCGGCTTGGCCGTCTCGACGTGCATCATCAGGCGAACGACGTGCGGCATCGCGCCCGGCACGTCGATCTCAGTCGCGCACAGCAGCGGAACTTCCTGGAATCCGAGCTTGCGCGCGGCAAGGGCCGGGAACTCCGCCGTCAGATCGGGTGTCGCGGTGAAGATCACGCTGATGACATCCTCGGTGCTGAGCTCGTTTCGGCTCATCACCTCGGTAACCAGTTCGGTGGCACCCGCCAGGATGTCAGCCCGGTCGTTCCCGCTCACCTGCACAGCGCCGCGGACTGCACGGACCGCCACGTTTCCTCCTTTACTCCGCCGAGCGGTCACAAGCCGACGGCCGAGTACAGGTCGCCGATTTCCTTGGTCGACAGCCGCCTCGTGGTCCCAGGTCGCAGCGATCCGAGTGAGACGGGCCCTACCTGCGTCCGTACCAGCCGGCTGACCGGATGGCCGGTGGCCGCGAGCATGCGCTTGACGATGTGCTTGCGACCTTCATGCAGCGTAATCTCCACCAGAGCCCGGTTGCCGACCTGCTCGACCACGCGGAACTTGTCCGCGCTCGCCACGCCGTCCTCCAGCTCGATGCCGGTCACGAGCTGCCTGCCGAGATCCTTCGGCACGGGACCGGCGACCTCCGCCAGGTAGGTCTTGGGAACGCCGAAGCGGGGGTGCGAGAGCCGATGCGCGAGGTCGCCGTCATTGGTGAGCAGCATCAGGCCTTCGGTGTCGTAGTCGAGCCTGCCAACGTGGAAGAGCCGTTCGCCGACATCGCCGAGCAGGTCCGCCATCGTTTTGCGGCCACGGCTGTCCGACATGGAGGTCAGCACGCCGACCGGCTTGTTCAGCGCGACGTACACGAGATCCTCGCTCGCCGGGATGCGACGCCCATCCACGCGGATGACCTGGTGCTGCGGATCGACCCGGGCTCCGAACCTGCGCACGATCTCGCCGTCGACCTCGACGCGGCCGGCCCCGATCAGCTCTTCACAGTGCCGCCTGCTGCCCACCCCGGCGGCCGCGAGCACCTTTTGCAAGCGCACGCCGCCAGGCACATCGGTCAGCGAGTCGCGCTCGCCGGGCTCGTCGTCCGGTCCCCAGTCGTCTTCGTTGTCGAAGTCTGCACGGAGGCTCGCGGCGGCCGCCTTGGCTCGGGCCAGGTCAGCGGCGCCCAGGCCGGAGCCACCGCTGCGTGGCTCGGCTTGCGGGCGGCCCTGGCCGCGACTACCGGGTCGCGTCATGGCCTTCGTCCAGTTCGTCTTCGAGGTGCTCCGGCAGGAACGGCACGAGGTCCGGCAAGTCGGCGAGCCCGGCGAGGCCAAGCCGTTCCAGGAAGTAGCCGGTCGTCTGGAACAGGATCGCTCCGGTGTCGGGGTCAGAGCCAGCCTCCTCAACGAGGCCGCGCAGCACAAGAGTCCGCATCACGCCGTCTGAGTTCACCCCCCGCACCGCGGCCACCCGCGCCCGGCCGACCGGCTGTCGGTAGGCGACGACGGCGAGGGTCTCGAGCGCGGCCTGTGTCAGCCTGATCTCCTGGCCGTCACTGACGAACCGCTCAACGACAGCCGCGCACTCCTCCCGCGTGTAGAGCCGCCAGCCGCCAGCCACCTCGCGCAGATCGAAACCGCGGCGCTGCGCGGTGTAGGACTCGGCCAGTGCACGCAACTCCGCCGCCACGGCCGCGGTCGGCTCGCCGGTGACCTCGGCCAGGACCTCCGCAGGCACCGGCTCGTCGGCGACTAGCAACACGGCTTCAAGGTCCATTCGCAGGTCCGCTGGCCCGTTATCCATCGTATTCCTCGTGGTCTGGGCTAATGCCTAGCTCACCCCGGTCTGTCCAGGAAAGGTAAAGATCGCCGAGCGGAGCCACCTGGTCGAGGCTTATTCGGCCGTCGCGGTAGAGCTCCAGCGCGGCGAGGAACCGCGCCACGATCTCATAGGTTCCGTTGCAGTCGGCGATGAGCTGGCGGAATGTGGCGCGCCGCAGCGACCGTAGCCGTGCTAGCAGTATCTCAGCCTGTTCACGTACTGAGGTCCGCGGGACGTGCAGGTGCGCGGTCGAGACCACCGGCGGCTCGCGTGGAGCCAGCACCCGAGCGGCGATGGCGGCGAACTCGACAGCTCCAATCCCGATCAGGACTTCGGGCAGCAGCTCGGCAAACCTCGGCTCCATCGGAACACGCCGTGGGTACCGCCGGCCCTCCGTCGCGATCTTCGCGGCGAACACGTCAGCGACTTCCTTGTACGCCCGGTACTGCAGCAGCCGGGCGAACAGCAGGTCTCGGGCTTCGAGGAGGGCCAGGTCTTCCTCGTCGTCCACTTCGCCGGCTGGCAGCAGTCGTGCGGCCTTGAGGTCGAGCAGCGTCGCGGCGACGACGAGGAAATAGCTGGCCTGGTCGAGGTCCCAGCCGCCCGCGAGCGCTCGGATGTAGGCGATGAACTCGTCGGTGACGGCAGACAGCGCGATCTCGGTGATGTCGAGCTTGTGCTTGGAGATCAGCGCCAGCAGCAGGTCGAACGGTCCCTCGAAGACGTCGAGGTGCACCTGGAAACTGCCCGCAGGCGGGGCAGTTTCGTCTGATTCGCCGGTCATCTCCACTGCACTCATAATGTTCCGCGAAGCCGCCGGACGACGAGGCTCTCCTCCCCCGCCTGGTCCAGGTCGGCAAGCACGACCGCCAGGGCCTCGCGCACGATCCGGCCCCGGTCGACGGCGATGCCGTACGAGCGGAGCGCGAGCCGAGCCCGCTCAAGCTCGAAGAGTTCGGTGCCGGACATGTAGACGGTGATCTTCTGTGGGTGGCTTTCCCTGCCGCTCGCCTGGCGCTCGGTGTCGGCCGCGGGACTGCGGGCCGGGGGTCGCAGCAGCTCTGCGACGCCAGGCAGTCTTACCCGGCGCGAACGGGACCCGCGGGACCGCCCTGACGCCACCTCTCCAGTACCTCCTTGGCCAGCTCACGGTAGGAGGTGGCGCCGTTGCACGCAGGATCGAACCTGGTAATCGGCTCACCAGCCACCGTAGAGTCAGGGAAGCGCACCGTCCGGCTGATGACCGTGTGGTAGACGCGGTCGCCGAATCCCTCGACCACGCCGGCTAGGACTTCCCTGGTATGCAGGGTACGGGAGTCGTACATCGTGGCGAGCAGGCCGTCGATTTTAAGCTTCGGACTGAGCCGGGAGGCAACCTTCTCGATGGTCTCCATCAGCAGCGCCACGCCGCGCAGGGCGAAGTACTCGCACTCCAGCGGCACGAGGACGCCGTCGGCGCACGCGAGCGCGTTAACCGTGAGCAGGCCGAGCGACGGCTGGCAGTCGATGAGGATGATGTCGTAGTCCGGAATGACCGGCTGGAGCACGCGGCCGAGCACGAACTCGCGGCCAACCTCGTGCACGAGCTGAACCTCGGCGCCAGACAGGTCGATGTTGCTCGGCAGCAGGTCCATGCCATGGACGGGCGTCTTGATAATGACATCGTGGGCGGTCAGACTGCGTTCCATCAGCAGGTTGTAGACGGTCGCATCGAGCTCGTGCGGCTGAACGCCCAGCCCGACCGACAACGCGCCCTGCGGGTCGAAGTCGACGAGGAGCACGCGCCGCCCGTGCTCGGCCAGCGCAGCACCCAGGTTGATGGTGGTGGTCGTCTTGCCGACGCCGCCCTTCTGGTTGCAGACGGCTGCGATGCGGGCCGGACCGTGCACCAGCAAGGGCTCAGGGTCAGGGAACACCGGCAGCGGCCGCCCGGTTGGCCCCACCATTCCGGGCCGGACCTCCAGGGTTTGGGATGCAGACACAGCTACCGCACCTCCCGGCGGCTAGCGCGAACGCGCTCACTGCCACGCGACTCTAAGCGCTGGGCCGGCCGCCGGCAAGCCGGCGCACCGGGAGGCGGCAAATGAACCGCATGCGCATAGTGACCGAAGCGCACCCCATCGTGCCCAGAATGGGAACGGGGTCGCATTCACTCACCGCCGTCGGCAGCTCGCGGCCGTGGCGAGCTAGCCGATCGCCCGCGGATGCGCGGACGCGTATACCTCGCGCAACTTGTCGACGGTCACGAGCGTGTAGACCTGCGTCGTCGTGACGGAGGCGTGCCCGAGCAGTTCCTGCACCACCCGAACGTCGGCGCCGCCGTCGAGCAGGTGGGTGGCAAATGAATGTCGCAGCACGTGCGGCGAGACCTCGGCCAGGCCCGCCCGGCTCGCCGCCGCGCGGAGCGTGCCCCACGCGCCTTGCCGGGTCAGCCGGCCGCCGCGCACGTTCAGGAACAGGGCCGGGCTCGGCTGACCTCGGCCCGCCGCCGCGGCAAGCGCCGGACGCGCCCGCACTAGATAGGCGTCTACCGCGTCCCTGGCGAAGCTGCCCACCGGCACGAGCCGCTGCTTGCCGCCCTTGCCGTTCAGCCGGATGACCGCGGCGACCGATGACGACCTGGAGTCGCCGGAGAGCTCGACGTCATCCACGTCGAGCCCGACTGCCTCCGAGATGCGGGCACCGGTGCCGTAGAGCAGTTCGAGCAGCGCGCGGTCGCGCAGCGCCGACTGACCGACGCCGGCGGCGTCCAGCAAGCGCTCCACGTCAGCGATCGAGATTGCCTTCGGCAGCCGCCGCGGCGGCGCGGGCGGCCGCACGACCCGAGCGGGATTCTCCGGCGTCAGCCCCTCCGCCTGGGCGAACGCGTGCAGCCCGCGAACGGCGACGACTGCACGCCCGGCGGAGGTAACGGCGAGCGGCGGATGCTTCTCGTCGCCCTGCCGCAGCCCGGCGAGGAAGTCGGCGACGTCCTCCGTACTGACGTCGTCGATCTCGATCCGCCCGGCCGCAGCTAACGTTGCCGCGTAGCGCTCTAGGTCACGTCGGTACGCCTCAAGCGTGTGGCGGGCGAGGCCCCGCTCTACGGCCAGGTGGTCGAGATAGCGCCCGATCGCTCGGGCAACGGTGGTCAGGTGAGCACCTCGGCAAGCGGCACCCAGGGCAGCCCGTGCGCCTCGGCGACTGGCGCGCACGTGATGCTGCCTTCGTGCGTGTTAAGGCCGAGGGCGAACGCCGGATCGTGGGTCAGCGCATGACGCCAGCCCATGTTGGCGATCTCGAGCGCGTACGGCAGCGTCACGTTCGTGAGCGCGTACGTGGACGTGTGCGGCACCGCGCCTGGCATGTTCGCTACGCAGTAGAAGACCGAGTCGTGCACGCGGTACGTCGGCTCGGCGTGCGTGGTGGGATGGCTGTCCTCGAACGTGCCGCCCTGGTCGATCGAGATGTCGACCAGAACCGAGCCTGGCTTCATCCGGGAGACCAGGTCGTTGGACACGAGCTTCGGCGCCTTCGCGCCCGGCACGAGCACGGCGCCGATGACCAGGTCGGCGTCGATGCACGCGCGCTCGATCTCGTAGGCGTTCGACGCGACAGTCTGGCAGTGTCCCTGGTAGATCGCGTCGGCCTGGCGGAGCCTGGCGATGTTCTTGTCGACGAGCAGGACCTCGGCCTGCATACCGAGCGCGATGGCCGCGGCGCTCATGCCGGACACGCCGGCGCCGAGCACGACGACTTTCGCGGCGTAGACACCAGACACGCCGCCCATGAGCACGCCACGGCCACCGCCGTCGGCCTGGAGGTGATGGGCACCGACCTGCGGCGCCATCCGCCCGGCGACCTCCGACATCGGGGCCAGCAGTGGCAGCGAGCCGTCCGGCAGCTGAACCGTCTCGTAAGCGATCGCCGTGATGCCGGATTCGAGCAGCGCGTCGGTGCAGGCCCGGCTGGCGGCGAGGTGCAGGTACGTAAACAGCACCTGGTCCTTGCGCATCCGGTGGTATTCCTCCGCGACCGGCTCCTTGACCTTGAGAATCAGGTCACCGGTCTGCCAGATGTCGTCGGCGGTCGGCAAGATCTCGGCCCCCGCCTCGACGAAGTCGACGTCCGGAATCGACGACCCGTCGCCCGCTCCCTGCTGGATGAAGACTTCGTGCCCGTTCCGCACTAGTTCGTGCGCCCCGGCAGGCGTGATCGCGACGCGGTACTCGTGATTCTTGACTTCCTTAGGAACGCCGACCTTCATTGGCCTTGTGTCCTTCCTTGCCCTGCAACCTGTCCGGCCCGGCGCCGGTCAGGGTCCTAGTCCTGCCTCGTGCCGCGGTCACAGGGTCTCCGGCTCATCGGCGTGACGCAGCGCCTTGAAACCGTCCCCCCGCGCCGCATAAGCGGACAAGATACCCACCATAGCAACGCCATTGTGGAGTTCCCCGGCCAGAATCCCGCGGACGGCGTCCGCCAGCGGGACCCAGGCCGTGGTCAGATACGCCTCCTCATGCTCAGGAACATACTCGCGTTCGGCAGCCGGGACCACGGCCAGGTCGCGAGCCAGGAAGACCCGGAGCCGCTCGGTCGAAATGCCAGGCGAGGTGGCGAAATCGGCGAGCACGTGCCAGGTCGCAGCCCGGTACCCAGCTTCCTCCAGCAACTCTCGGCGGGCGGTCTCGACGAGCGGCTCACCCGCGACGTCGCGCAGTCCGGCCGGGATCTCCCAGAGGGTCGCGCCGACAGGATGCCGGTATTGCCGGATCATCAGCACGCGGTCCTCGTCGTCCAGGGCCAGGATGGCGACCGCACCCGGGTGCTCGACTACTTCTCTGCCGACGACCTCGCCGTCGGGTAGCTCGACAGCATCCCTGCGCACTCCCACGATCTGCGCGCGTACCAGCACCACCGAGTCACGAACCGGCCACGCGCCCGGCTCGTCGCGGATATCGGCCACGCTCAGGCGCTCGCCACTGGTCGCGCGGCCCCCGCGGCGACGGCCTCGCCGGCCGGCATGGCCCGGCTGCGCTCAAGGGCCGCGGCGATCAGCCCGCTGAAGAGCGGGTGCGGCCGGGTCGGCCTGGACAGCAACTCGGGGTGTGCCTGCGTGGCGACGAAATAGGGGTGCACGGTGCGCGGCAACTCGATGAACTCGACGAGCCGACCATCTGGCGATAGCCCCGAGCACCGAAGCCCGGCGTCCTCGAGCTTGTCGCGGTAGGCGTTGTTCACCTCGTACCGGTGCCGGTGCCGTTCCTGCACGACAGGTTCGCCATACAGCTCGCGCACCTGGCTGCCATCCGCGAGCACGGCCGGGTACAGGCCGAGGCGCATGGTCCCGCCCATGTCCCGCTCCCCCGCGACCACGTCCTCCTGATCCGCCATCGTCGCGATGACGGGGTACTCAGTCTCCGGGTCGAACTCGGTGCTGTTGGCGCCCGTCAGCCCGGCCACGTTACGGGCCACCTCGATCGCCATGCACTGCAGGCCGAGGCACAGGCCTAGGACAGGTATGCCGTGCTCGCGAGCGTGCCGGACCGCCCCGATCTTGCCCTCGATGCCGCGGACGCCGAAGCCGCCGG
Source organism: uncultured Actinomycetota bacterium (assembly GCA_963730085.1). GTDB lineage: Bacteria > Actinomycetota > Actinomycetes > Streptosporangiales > Streptosporangiaceae > JAJYUU01. The sequence goes on from CAVSQI010000008.1 coordinate 156,510, forward strand.
GCACGAGCACGCCGTCGACGTCGGCGAGCTGACGCGCCGCGCCTTCGGGCGTCTGACAGTCGTCGCTGGTCACCCACCGGATGTTCACGCGCGACGTCGTGCGCGAACCCGCCGGCTCGCAGCGCCTCGGCCGGGGACAGGTAGGCGTCTGGCAGGTCGACGTACTTGCCCACCAGCGCGACCGTGACAGTACGGGCTGGCCGGTGCACGCGGCGGAGCAGATCGTCCCAGTCGCTCCAGTCCACGTCGCGGAACGGCAGGCCGAGCCTGCGCACCACGTACGCGTCAAGGCCCTCCGAGTGCAGGACCTTCGGGATGTCGTAGATCGACGGGGCGTCAGGCGCTGAGACCACGGCCTCCTCGTCGACGTCGCACATCAGGCTGATCTTGCGCTTGAGGCCGTCGCTGATCGGCCGGTCGGACCGGCAGACGATCGCATCCGGCTGGATGCCGATGCTGCGCAGCGCGGCAACCGAGTGCTGCGTCGGCTTGGTCTTCAGCTCCCCCGACGGGACGATGTAGGGCAGCAGCGAGACGTGCAGGAAGAAGCAGCGGTCCCGCCCGATCTCGTGCCGGATCTGGCGGATTGCCTCGAGGAATGGCTGCGACTCGATGTCGCCGACGGTGCCGCCGACCTCGGTGATCACGACATCGATCTCCGGCCCGGCCATCTCCCGGATACGAGCCTTGATCTCGTTCGTGATGTGCGGGATGACCTGCACCGTGTCGCCCAGATAGTCACCGCGTCGCTCCTTGGCGATGACGCGCGAGTAGATCTGGCCGGTCGTGACGTTTGCTGAGCCCGGCAGCCTGGTGTCGAGGAATCGCTCGTAGTGCCCGACGTCCAGGTCAGTCTCAGTGCCGTCATCGGTGACGAAGACCTCGCCGTGCTGGAACGGGTTCATGGTGCCCGGATCGACGTTGAGGTACGGATCGAGCTTCTGCATGCTCACCCGCAGGCCGCGGAGTTTCAGCAACCTGCCGATGCTGGAAGCGGTGAGTCCCTTGCCGAGGCTCGAGGCCACGCCACCCGTGACGAAGAGATGCCTGGTTGTAGCAGGACGTGAGGTACGTGCTGGAATCGCCAATGAGGCTCCCGTGGTCAGATTCGGCGGCTTGTCCCGCTCGCCCACGGGGTATCAGGATATCAAACCCCGCACCAAGAACTGGCCGGACACGGCCTCCTTAGTGCAGCCGACGGTCGGATTTGCGCAGCTAGAAGCCGTTCTGCCCGGAAAAGCGCAGACGGTCGCGTAACGCGGCACGACGACCTGCCGCCTCGCCGACTTCCGCAGTCTCCTGCGCCTGCGGATCAGCCCGATGGCTCTCGCTCGCCTCGCCGAACCGGGCTAGCGCAACGGCGCACACAACGGCCAGCAGGAAGCCGAGGACGCCGACCGGCGCCAACCCGCGCCGGGTTGTGTCACCGAGGAAGATCACGCCGATGAGCGCTGGCGGCATCGTCTCGGCGAGCACGACGGCAGCCGTAGCGGTCGTGACGCTACCGCCTTCGAGGGCTGTGGCGTAGAGCAGGAACGAGACGATGCCGGCGGCAGCGAGCGTGTAGGCCGCAGGGCTCTTGATGAGCTGGAGCGGCGAGAATCCGGGCAGGATCCGAGCCGACACCGCCAGCACGGCGTAGCCGAGGCCTGCGGTCGCGCCAAGCGCTGGCGTGCGTACCGGGTTGGGTAGTCGTGCGACGGCGAACCCGCCAACTCCGACGGCAAATACCGCGGCGATCAGGCCGAGCTGGAATTCTGGCCCGACCTTCGAAGCACCCTGGGCGCCAGCCGACAGGCCGAGCAGCGCGACGCCGACGACAACGCCGGCCACGGCGAGCCACTCGCGCAGCGACAGGCGAGCCTTCATGATCCACGCGGCGAACACGGCAGTGACCGCCAGGTTGGCTGCCATGATCGCCTGGACGGCAAACAGCGGCAATTGGCGCAAGGCGATGAGTTGCGCGACAAACCCCACCAGGTCAATCGCGATGCTCGCCAGGAAGAGTCCCTGGCGCAGCATCCGGACCAGCAGCCCGGGGTCTACGCCCTGCCCGGCTTCACCGACGACCTCGGCAGTCCGGTTGCTCGCAGCGCGAACAGCGATGGCCTGCATGACAGCTGCGACCCCGTAGCAAGTCGCCGATAGCAGAGCGGCGAGCAAGCTCCCCAGCATGACTCAGACCCTACGCCAAGTGGGAAGCTGGACGTTCTCTTGACGCCGGCTCAGGATCAACCGAACGTCCTGCCAAGATCACGAAGTGCAACGCCAGCACCGGTCCCCCTCTGCGCTCGATCGTCGATCCGACCCGACCCTGCTCTTGCAGCCCGACCCGCTCCTGCTCCTGCACCCTGACCTGCAGGGCTGTCAGCGCGCGAGTCCCGCTAGACCCCAGCCGCCTGCATGCCCCGAAGTTCGTGCTTCAGGTCACGTATCTCATCCCGGATGCGCGCGGCCAGCTCGAACTGAAGCTCGGCCGCCGCCGCATGCATCTGCTCGGTCAGCTCGGCAATCAGCGCGGCCAGGTCTGCGCGGGCCGGTCCGCCGCCCTTATCCGCAGCGACGGCTGCTCGTGCCCGCGAAGACACGCCCGGAACCGGTGCCTTGCCTCGGCTCTGCTGCCGTCCAGAGCCGCCCAGTAGCTGCTCAGTGTCGGCGTCCTCCCGTGCTAGCTGGTCCAGGATGTCGGCGATCCGCTTGCGCAGCGGCTGCGGGTCGACGCCGTGCTCCTTGTTGTAGGCGATCTGCCGGTCGCGGCGCCGGTTCGTCTCGTCGATGGCGCGCTGCATAGACGGCGTGACCTTGTCCGCATACATATGCACTTGACCAGAGACGTTCCTGGCCGCCCGGCCGATGGTCTGGATCAGCGACGTGCCTGAGCGCAGGAAGCCTTCCTTGTCCGCGTCGAGGATCGCGACCAGCGACACCTCAGGCAGGTCGAGTCCCTCCCGGAGCAGGTTGATGCCGACGAGCACGTCGTACTCGCCCATCCGGAGCTCGCGCAGCAGCTCGACCCTCCGCAGGGTGTCGACCTCGCTGTGCAGGTACCTCGCCCGGATACCCAGCTCGAGCAAATAGTCAGTCAGGTCCTCAGCCATCTTCTTCGTCAGCGTCGTGACGAGCACCCGCTCGGATCGTTCGGCCCGTTCCCTGATCTCGCCGACCAGGTCATCGATCTGGCCCTTCGTCGGCTTGATAACCACCTGGGGGTCGACCAGCCCGGTCGGCCGGATGACCTGCTCGATGACCTCGCCGCCGGTCTGCCGGAGCTCGTACGGACCAGGCGTCGCCGACAGGTACAGCGTCTGACCGATCCTGTCGCCGAACTCTTCCCAGGTCAGCGGCCTGTTGTCGATGGCGCTCGGCAGCCGGAACCCGTGGTCCACAAGGACGCGCTTGCGCGACACATCCCCTTCGTACATGGCGCCGATCTGGGGCACCGTGTTGTGCGACTCGTCGATGACGAGCAGGAAGTCTTCGGGGAAGTAGTCAAGCAGCGTGTTGGGCGGGCTGCCTGCCGCCCGGCCGTCGATGTGCCGCGAGTAGTTCTCGATGCCGGAGCAGCTACCCACCTGCCGCATCATCTCGATGTCGTATGTCGTCCGCATGCGCAGCCGCTGGGCCTCGAGCAGCTTGCCGAGCTTGTCCAGCTCCGCCAGGCGGTCTTCTAGTTCGACCTCGATCCCGGCGATTGCCCGCTCCATCCGCTCCGGGCCGGCGACGTAGTGCGACGCGGGAAAGATGTACAGCTCGTCGTCCTCGCTCATGACCTCGCCTGTCAGCGGGTGCAGCGTCATCAGCCGCTCGACTTCATCGCCGAACATCTCGATCCGGACAGCGAGCTCCTCGTACTGCGGAATCACCTCGATGGTGTCGCCGCGGACCCGGAATGTGCCGCGAGTGAATGCCAGGTCGTTGCGCGTGTAATGCATCCCGACGAGCTGGCGCAGCAGCCCGTCTCTGTCCATCCGGTCGCCGACCTTCACCTTCAGCATCCGGTCCACGTACTCCTGTGGCGTGCCGAGGCCGTAGATGCAGGAGACCGACGCCACGACGATTGTGTCGCGCCTGGTCAGGAGCGAGTTGGTCGCCGAGTGCCGGAGCCGGTCCACCTCATCGTTGATCGACGAGTCCTTCTCGATGTAGGTGTCGGTCTGCGGAACATACGCTTCCGGCTGGTAATAGTCGTAATAAGAGACGAAGTACTCGACGGCGTTGCGCGGCAGCATCTCGCGCAGCTCGTTCGCAAACTGCGCAGCCAGCGTCTTATTCGGCAGCATGACCAGAATCGGCCGCTGAATCCGCTCGGCTAGCCAGGCCACCGTCGCGGTCTTGCCAGTGCCGGTCGCACCGAGCAGTACCGTGTCCTTGTCGCCCCCCTGGATGCGGCGATCCATCTGTGCGATCGCAGCCGGCTGGTCGCCGGCGGGCACCATGTCCGTGACGACCTGGAATGGCGCAACGCTGCGCTGCAGGTCGGTCACCGGCCGCATGACTTCTCCTCTGCTCGCACTGCGTCCCTCGTCGGGCTCTGGCCCATCCCAAGCTGCCTGATAACGCAGATCCGTCCCTGGCTCACACCACTGTAAATCGACGTGCCGACAGTCCGCCGGCTCAGCCGAAAGCCGTGGTCAAGTCGCCGCGAGTCCCATCAAGGCTCCGCGTCGCGCCCGCGCCCTCCGGGTGGGCCGGGCGAGGTCCGCGAACAGGGCTACGCGTCCACATAACCTGGCGCGGACCCTGGGCATTCCGCGCCCGGTGGCGTCGCTCAGCACCGAGTCCCGCTTGGCCGCCGTCACGATCGCACGGCCGCCGCGCGGATAGCCGGGACCAAGCAGCAGTGCGGGGCCGTTCCGCGGCGGAGGGCCGCTCGGCGCCTACGAAGCCGTGCGAGTAGATGATCTTGATGGATGTACCTTGACTGTCGCCCCAGCGACAGTAATTCACCAGCCATGAAGCGCGCTTGCCTGTCAAAGCCGCGGCAATATTCATATTGGACCGGTTTGTTCGGTTGGGCCACGTTTCGGTGGGGGTTGCCTGCCGACCTTCGATCCAGGCCGACCCTCCAGCGGCGCGCTGGCGAGCAAGTCGGACGGTCAGGCGTTCGCCTCATCGGCCGATGCTAGGAAAGCTCGGCGACGCAGCTCACTCCACAACTCGCCGACCTGCCGGTCTAGCTCAGCGAGTGAGCCCGAATTGTCCACCACGATGTCCGCGATCGACAGTCGCTGTGCGCGACTCGCCTGGGCCGCCATGCGCGCCCGCGCCTGCTCGCGGTTCATGCCCCGGTGCCGGATCAGCCGGTCGAGCTGGATCCGCGGCGGCACGTCCACGACGACTACCAGGTCATAGGCGTCTGCCAGTCCGTTCTCGGCGATGAGCGGCACGTCGTGCACCACAACCGAGCCGGGCCCGGCCGCCTCCTCGAGCTCGCGCATTCTGGCCCCGACCCGCGGGTGAACTATCGCGTTGAGCGCGGCCAGCTTCTCCTTGTCGGCGAATACGATGTCGCCGAGCCGGGACCGGTCAAGGGCGCCATCCGGCCCGAGAACGTCTGGTCCAAAAGTCTCAATCACGGCCGCGAACCCATCGGTACCAGGCGCCACCACTTCGCGGGCGATCAGGTCGGCGTCGACAACGACAGCCCCCTGGGCGGCCAGCCGCCCAGATACCTCGCTCTTGCCGGCCCCGATTCCGCCTGTCAGGCCTACTCGCAGCACGTCAGCGGCTCATGCGGGCAGCTCGGCCAGAAAACGCCGACGGCGGGCTCCCGGTGCAGCGCACCTGAGCCCGCCATCGTCGCGAATCGCTGAAAGTGGACGTCAGCTCTGACCGCCGGACAGCTTGTCGCGGAGAGCGGCAAGCGCCTCGTCCGACGCCAGGGTGCCAGCCCGCTCGGAATCGGCACTAGACGTGCTGTGGTCGCCGGCTTCGGGCTGCTCGCCAGCCTCTTCGGCCGCAGCGTCGGCCTTGCTCCGCGCGTCGGCGACCTGCTGCTGGTGCGCCTCGTACCGCGCCCGGGCCTCGGCGTATTGCCGCTCCCACTCCTCGCGCTGGCTGTCGAAGCCTTCCAGCCACTCACCTGACTCGGGGTCGAAGCCCTCCGGGTAGAGGTAGTTCCCTTGCTCGTCATAGGCAGCCGGCATGCCGTACAAGGTCGGGTCGAAGTCCTCGCCCGTGACGTCAGCGCCGCCACCCTCGTTGGCCTGCTTCAGCGACAGGCTGATCCGCCGGCGGTCCAGGTCGATGTCGATGATCTTGACGAAGATCTCGTCACCGACTTGCACGACCTGCTCGGGAATCTCCACGTGCCGGTCAGCGAGCTCGGAGATGTGCACCAGGCCCTCGATGCCCTCCTCGACGCGCACGAACGCACCGAACGGCACCAGCTTGGTGACGCGACCGGGGACGACCTGGCCGATCTGGTGGGTGCGGGCGAACTGCTGCCAGGGGTCCTCTTGCGTCGACTTCAGCGACAGCGAAACCCGCTCGCGGTCCATGTCGACGTCTAGAACCTCGACGGTCACTTCCTGACCGACCTCGACGACCTCACCCGGGTGGTCGATGTGCTTCCACGACAGCTCGGACACGTGCACGAGCCCGTCCACGCCGCCTAGGTCGACGAAAGCGCCGAAATTGACGATCGACGACACGACGCCCTTGCGGATCTGACCCTTCTGGAGGGTGTTGAGGAAGTTCTGACGGACCTCGGACTGCGTCTGCTCGAGCCAGGCCCGGCGGGACAGCACCACGTTGTTGCGGTTGCGGTCCAGCTCGATGATCTTGGCCTCGATCTCCTTGCCGACGTAGGGCTGCAGGTCACGCACGCGCCGCATCTCGACGAGGGAGGCAGGCAGGAAGCCCCGCAAGCCGATGTCCAGGATCAGGCCGCCCTTGACGACCTCGATGACGGTGCCGGTGACGACGCCGTCCTCTTCCTTGACCTTCTCGATGGTCCCCCAGGCGCGCTCGTACTGAGCGCGCTTCTTGGACAGGATCAGCCGGCCCTCCTTGTCCTCCTTCTGGAGAACCAGGGCCTCGATGTGCTCGCCTGTCTTGACCACATCATGCGGGTCGACATCGTGCTTGATGGACAGTTCCCGGGATGGGATAACGCCCTCGGTTTTGTAGCCGATGTCGAGCAGGACCTCATCCCGGTCGACCTTGACGACGGTGCCCTCGACGATGTCGCCGTCGTTGAAGTACTTGATGGTCTCGTCGATCGCGGCGAGGAAGGCCTCCTCGGAACCGATGTCGTTGACCGCTACCTTGGGGGTCGAGGTGGCCTCTGTGCTACTCGTCATGTGTAGGTGGACTCCGGACTACGGACAGGAATGGATTGGTCGCTGGACAGTACCGTGCGAGGCGTGTCCGACAAAGGAAAGCCATGGTTTGCGTGACATGCCTGGTCAGCATGACCGAACCCGCGGCCTGCAGTAAGACTGCCCCGCGGGCTGCCTGACCATTGGCGGACTGCACCAGAACACAGTGCAGCGACCAGCATATGAGAGCCCGGCCGACCGGTCAATCTTGGGCTAGGCACTGCGGCCGACGGCCCACGGCATGGCCGGTCCAGGCTGCCGACCAGGGCAATACGGCCCGAGTCACGCGACGAGACTGCGGCCGCGTCCGACCTGGGCGCCTAGTGCGCGGCGTCGGCCCAGCTCCGGCCCCAGCCCATGGAGACCTCGAGCGGAACCGCGAGGTCAGCCGCGCCACCCATCGCGACTGTCACGAGTTCGCGGACGGCATCCAGCTCACCCGGGGCCACCTCGAACAGGAGTTCATCGTGGACCTGGAGCAGCATCCGCGAACGCAAACCCGCTGCCTGCAGCTCAGCGTGCGCAGTCAGCATCGCAACCTTGATGATGTCGGCGGCGGACCCCTGGATCGGCGCGTTCAGCGCCATCCGCTCGGCCATCTCCCGACGCTGTCGGTTGTCCGAGGTGAGGTCGGGCAGATAGCGGCGGCGACCGAGCATCGTCTGGGTGTAGCCATCCATCCGGGCCTTGGCCACGACCGCGCGGAGGTAATCCCGCACACCGCCGAACTGCTCGAAGTACTCCTCCATGTAGCCGCGGGCCTCCTCCGGGGAGATCCGTAGCTGCTGGGAGAGCCCGAACGCCGACAGCCCGTAGGCCAGGCCATAGTTCATCGCCTTGACCTTGCTGCGCAGATCCGGGGTCACGTCGTCCGGCGCGACGCCAAACACGCGGCCCGCCGTTGCAGCGTGGAAGTCGTGCCCGGACGAGAACGCGGACGCCAGGGCCTCGTCGGCCGACAGGTGCGCCATGATTCGCAGCTCGATCTGGCTGTAGTCGGCGGTCAGCAGGTACTCATAGCCCGAGCCGACGATGAAGCCCTGCCGGATCCGGCGGCCCTCCTCGGTGCGGATAGGGATGTTCTGCATATTCGGGTCGGTCGACGAAAGCCGCCCGGTCGCCGCGATCATCTGGTTATAGGTGGTGTGGATCCGGCCGTCTACGTCGGCCATCGGGATAAGCGAGTCGACGACGCTCTTGAGCCTGGCCACGTCGCGATGCCGCAGCAGGTGGGCCAGGACGGGATGCTCGGTCTGTATCAGCAGGCTGGTCAGGGCCTCGGAATCGGTCGTGTACCCGGTCTTGATCCGCTTGGTCTTGGGCAGACCGAGCTCGGTGAACAGCACTTCCTGAAGCTGCTTAGGCGAGCCAAGGTTGAACTCGTGCCCGACCACCGCGTAGGCCGCCTGCTCGGCCGCCTTCACCTCAGCGCCCAGGCTCGCCGACATGCTGGCGAAGTGCTCGGTGTCCGCGGCGATCCCCGCGCGCTCCATCGCGGCCAGCACGCCGACTAGGGGCAGCTCGACGGCCGCGAGCAACTCGGTCGCGCCGCGCTCGGCTAGATCACGGTCCAGCGCATCCGCCAGCTCTGCGGTCGCCTGGGCCCGCTGGGCCAGCGCGGTGGCGATTTCGGCATCGTCCGCCACGTCGAGCGTGAGCTGGCCGGACGCAGGCTCGGCGTTACTGAGCTCTCGGTTCAGGTACCGAAGGGACAGGTCGGCCAGGTCAAATGAGCGCTGGCCCGGCAGGGCGAGGTAAGCGGCCAGCGCTGTGTCGCTGGTCAGGCCGGCGAGCTCGAACCCGCGGGCGGCCAGCGCGTGCATCGGGCCCTTGGCGTCGTGCAAGGCCTTAGGCCGAGCGGCATCGGCGAGCCACGCGCCGAGCGCCTTGTCATCAGCCTCGGTGAGCCGGGCCGGGTCAATGACCGCGGCCTCCCCGCCAGGCACGGCGATAGCGAGCCCGGTAAGACTCCCGGTGCCCCTACCCCAGCTACCGCTGGCGGCCAAGCCGGACCGGCCAGGACCGGCCGCGTGCCGCTCAATCCAGTCGGAGACCTCGTCCGGGCCGAGTCGCACGGCGGTGACGTCGAATCCCGCGCTAGCAACCGCTGGCGCGGCCGCGGCGGACGGCAGGACGCCGATCCCGTTCGGCAACGTCGTGTACAGCCGGTCACGCAGGACCCGGAACTGGAGCGTGTCGAATAGCTGGTGGATCTGCTCGCGATCCCATGGCACCGGCCTCAGGTCGGCCGGGCCGACATCGAGCGGCACGTCACGAACCAGCTGGGTGAGCTGGCTGTTGCGCAGCACGCTCGCCAGGTGCTCGCGGAGTGCGTCGCCGGCCTTCCCCTTGACCTCATCGACCCGGTCGACCAGATCGGCCAGCGAGCCGAACTCTTCGATCCAGCGGGTCGCGGTCTTCTCTCCCACGCCGGGGATACCGGGCAGGTTGTCACTCGGGTCGCCCCGCAGGGCGGCGAAATCCGGGTACTGCGCTGGGGTCAGGCCGTACTTCGCGAGCACGGATTCCGGCGTGAACCGCGCCATCTCGCTGATGCCCACGCATCGTGTACAACAGCGTGACGCGGTCGGTCACAAGCTGGATCGGGTCCCGGTCGCCGGTCACGATGAGGACATCCATGTCCGGCGCGGCTTCGGTAGCAAGTGTGGCGATGATGTCGTCGGCCTCGTAGCCGGGCACGGAGAGCCGTGAGATGCCGAGCACGTCGAGCACCTCGAAGATCAGGCTCAGCTGGCTCCGGAAATCGGACGGCGTCTCTTTCCTCGTGGCTTTGTACTCGACGTACTGCTCGTGCCGGAACGTCTTCTCGCCACGGTCAAAGGCGACGGCTACGTGCGTGGGCTGCTCATCGCGCAGCACGTTGATGAGCATTGCGGTGAAGCCATACACGGCGTTGGTCGGCTGCCCGGTCGTCGTGGAAAAGTTCTCGGGCGGCAGCGCGTGGAACGCCCGGTAGGCGAGCGAGTGCCCGTCGAGCAGCAGCAACCGGCCACGCCGCCCGGGCGGCTGAGGCTCGCCGGCGCTGGCCGCGTCGTCGGCGACAAGTGCATCCTCGGCGACCGCCTCGTCCGCCAGGCCTGCATCGTCCGCCAGCACCGCCTCGTCCGCCAGCACCGCCTCATCGGACAGCACCGCCTCGTCGGCCAGCGTTGGCTCGGTGGCGAGCACCGCTGCCTCGCCGGCTGACGGCTCTGTCTGCGCTGCGTCGGCCGGGGCTGCCGACTCCGGATCCTTCGTTGCCACGTCCAAATCCTAGTGCCCGGGTCTGTCACTCACGCGGGCGTTGGCGCCCGCCTGGCCTGTCGATCATGGCCACCCCTACGCTGGCTCCAACTCATGCCAAAGATCACATAAGCAGGGAACGTGGAGGTTAGGTGCCCGAGTTCTCGGACCGTCAGCAGCAGATCATGGCCGCGTTCAATACCCAGGGCAATGAGACGCTGCCCGGGCGCATGGGCATCAAGATCATCGAGGCGTCGCCGGAGCGCGTGGTCGGCACGATGCCAGTCGAGGGCAATACGCAGCCTTACGGGATCCTGCACGGCGGTGCGTCGTGCGTGCTCGCGGAATCGCTGGGCTCGCTCGGTTCGGCGTTGCAGGCCGGGCCCGGCCGGTTCACAGTCGGCATCGAGATCAATGCCACGCACCACCGTTCCGTGCGATCAGGTCTCGTCACTGGCGTCGCGACGCTCGTCCATGGCGGCCGGACTATGGCCACCTACGACATCGTCATTACGGACGAAGACGGCAGGCGCGTCTGCACTGCGCGGCTGAGCTGCTTGCACAGAGACGCGGTACCGGGTGACACCAGGCCCGCCTGAGCCCAACCCGGAGAAGGCATTAAAGGCCCGAACTACACCATCGCGTCACCGCGGTGCCATCGCCTGACGGGATGTTTCCCTCATTCTGGCAGCGGTATCGCAGTGTCTCTGCGCGGCGCCGCCACCCGTCGCTAACGTTGTTCCGGAGCGAGGCGACCGAGTAGAGAACGTGCCGGCCCGGGGAAGGCTGACATGGCACCAAAGGTCCACTGGCTCAACTGACCGCCCGTCGCTTCCGGCGTCCGGCGGCCGCAAGCGACGGGCGCCGGTTACAAAACGGGGGTTGTGTGGCCGGCCCCGTCCGCTTGCTACCTCTTGCTACCTCGCCAGGGTCCTGTCAGCTCGCTGGGCCCGCGGCCCCGCTCTCATCAGAAGCGGTACTCGTGTCTACAGCAGAGTCGGCGGCCGCCTTCTCGGCCTCGGCCAAGACGTCCTCGGCAACCGAGCGCATGGTCTGCCGGCGGTCCATCGACGTCTTCTGGATCCACCGGAACGCCTGGGCCTCCGTCATACCGCGTCCATCCTGAAGCGCGCCCTTTGCCCGGTCGAGCAGCTTACGTACTTCGAGACGGTCGCGGAGGCTGGCCGCTTCGGCGTTCAGGGCCGCGATTTCCGCGAACCGGCTCACGGCCACCTCGATCGCTGGAACCAGGTCGGCCTTTGTGAACGGCTTGATGAGATACGCCATTGCGCCCGCCTCGCTGGCCCGCTGTACGAGGTCGCGCTGCGAGAATGCGGTCAGGATGATCACCGGGGCTACCTGGTCCGCGGTAATCCGCTCGGCGGCTGAGATCCCGTCCAGGCCTGGCATCTTGACGTCCATGATCACCAAGCCAGGCCTGAGCTCTTCAGCGAGCTTGACGGCGGCCTCGCCGTCGGAAGCCTCGCCTGCTACGACGTAGCCTTCCTCTTCCAGCATCTCGCGCAGGTCGAGCCTGATCAGGGCCTCGTCCTCGGCTATCACGACAGTCAGTGGGCTCTTACTCACGACGCGAGCGTATCCAAGACCCAGTACATTGGTGGTCGCCACCTCCCGGGTGGCCCAGCCGCCCTGCGAATGTCCCGGCAGCCAGCAGGCTTGAGTCTGCGCGATCACCATGATGGTTCGCACGGCAAATACTGCGATGGCCGAAGGGATGCCGTGAAAACAGTACAGATCCTGAAATATGCCGGGATGATGGAACTAGGTAGACATGGCCTCAAAAGCATCGTCCGACAGGGGTGTGGGTTCGAATCCCACTCGGGGCACTCTGTGGCCAGGCCAGCAAGCCGACGACCCTGGCCAATGTCCGATCCGGATTGTCGGCAACACTGCCGACGATAGTGCTGTACCGCGCAGCACGTTCGACGGCCGCGATTTGCTTCCTGATCGAGCACGGCTGCGGCTTGCGACGATCAGCCTGTCTGCGGCGTCTCCGTCAGCCGATCGACACTGCGCTATTGGCGCGACGACTCGGGGCCACGCATCCGCGTGTCAGATCACCTCGGTGCGTGCAACCAGGAGGCTTACGGCCGAGCCTGGCGCGGACTACGCCTACCTGCTTGGTCTTTATCTGGGGGACGGCAACATAAGTCCAGCGGCGATCCGCGCAAGGCGTGTATGCGCCCTGCAGATCATGTGCGCGGATGCCTGGCCTGGTCTGCTGGAAGAGCTGCCAGAGCACGCTAACCACATTGCGACCTGGCAAAAAAGGTATCGACGCTGCACAGGCAAGGCTGCACCGAGGTGCTCGCGCTGGTGGAAGCACTGGCCATGCCTGCTACCGCAGCACGGGCCGGGCAGGAAGCATGAGCGCAGGATCGAGCTTGCTCCGTGGCAGCAGCGAGATTCTACGGACGTGCACCCAGCAGCATTCGTAGAGGGCTCTTCCACTCGGATGGCTTCCAGTTTCACGAACCGCGTACGGCGACGGCTCGTCGATGGCGACCATGGTATGAGTATCCGCGGTACATGTTCACCAACGAATCGGCAGACATCCTCGAACTGTGCGGCGAGGCTCTCGATCTTCAGGGACTCAGACGCAATTCGCGACGCAATACTATTCGGTTGCGCGCCGAGATGCAGTCGCTCGGCTTGATCGGTTCGTGGGACCAAAGTTCTGACTTTGAACTGTGCCACGCTGGCGGAGTTCCGTCGTGGCTCGCGGCGCCGTAGGGTATTGCCCTAGTCGCATCCGCCGTCTCGGCATGCACGCGATCGGGCCCCTAAGCAAGTCGTAATAATCTCTTGGATCGGGTCCGCACAGGGCGGGAGGCTCAGATGGATGACGGCACCTTCGATCAGGTGCTTGACGCAGTGCGGCGGTTCGTCCGCGAGCGGGTCATACCGCGCGAGGACGAAATAGAAAGGACCGACGCGGTCCCCGACGACCTGCGAGCCGCAGCTGCAGAGCTGGGCCTTTTCGGCTACGCCCTGCCGACGGAATACGGCGGGTCCGGCGCCACGATGTCGCAGGACGTACGCCTTGCGTTCGAGTTCGGCTACACCACGCCAGCATTCCGGTCCCTGTTCGGCACCAACAACGGCATCGCCGGGCAGGTGATCGCCAAGTTCGGGTCCCCGGACCAGCAGCGCGCGCTGCTGCCAGCACTGGCCGCCGGCGACATCATCGCGTCGTTCGCGCTGACCGAGTCCGAGGCGGGCTCCAGTCCGGCCGGCCTCAAGACATCGGCATGGCGTGACGGTCGCGACTGGATCCTGTCCGGAACTAAGCGCTTCATCACTAACGCCCCGCTGGCCGGGCTGTTCGTGGTGTTCGCCCGTACCGACCCGACTGCAGACGCTGGCCACGGCATTTCGGCCTTCGCCGTAGACGCCAACAGCCCTGGCCTCACCGTAGGCCCGCGGGACCACAAGATGGGTCAGCGCGGCGCCTGGACCGCCGAGGTCAATTTCAGCGACGTCAGGGTGCCGCCAGGCCGACTCGTCGGCACGGAGGGTCGCGGCTACCGCAGCGCCATGACCGTGCTTTCTCGAGGTCGGCTGCACATCGCAGCGATGTGCGTGGGCACTGCTCAGCGGATACTTGACGAGTCGGTGGCGCACGCGGCTGCGAGCAAGCAAGGCGGGCGCCCGATAGGCGACTACCAGCTAGTCCAGGCGATGCTGGCGGACTCTTACGCCGAGATCAGCGCCGGGCGGAGCCTGGTGCTCTCGGTCGCCTCCGCCTACGACGCAGGCACCGACATGGCTGCCGGACCCTCGTCGGCCAAGCTCTTCTGCAGCGAGATGGTGTCCCGCGTGGCTGACCGGGGTGTTCAGACTTACGGCGGGCTCGGTTACATGGGTTCGACGGTGGTTGAGCGTATGTACCGCGACTCGCGCCTGTACCGCCTTTACGAGGGAACGAGCGAGATTCAGAAACTCATCATCGCCCGCGAGCTGTTGTCATCGGCGAGCCGCCAGCCTGTCCCGCATGGGTAGCGCGTCGTAGCAGCTATAACCGGCTGCCGGGCAGCGATCCGGGTGCTGGATTGGGCTGGTCGTCTGAGGCTGTGATGCCGAGGTTTCCGGAGGCGGCCCGGCTGGAACGTGGCCGTAGTGCCCGTTGTGGCTCGGACGGATCAGTTCGCATGATCGCCAGCCGCATGAGCCGCTGGCGCCGGAGGGCGATCAGGTAGCTGCAGGCAAGGACGAATACGACCGCCATGGCGATCATGTTCGTTCGCAGCCCGAACATCTTGGCCGAGGAGTCGATCCGCAGGCTCTCGATGATGCCGCTACCCAGCGCCCACACCGCCGCGTAGAGGGCGAAAGCCTGGCCGCCAGACAGAAGGAAGCGGCGGATCGCGATGGTCAGCGCGATGGCGAGCGCTACGTCGAAGAGCGACTCGTAGAGAAACAGCGGCTGAAACGTGGCGAAGGCCTGAAATCCGCTGACGCGGTGCTGGGGCGAGATGTGGACGGCCCAAGGCAGCCCAGAAGGCCGGCCGTACAGTTCCTGACTGAACAGGTTGCCCCAGACCGAGATCGCCTGGGCGACTGCTAGAGCCGGGACGGCGGCGAGCGCCACGGGCCCGATCTCGATGCCGGTACGGCGGCAGTACCACCAGGCGGCGAGCGCCCCGGCCGCCACCGCGCCCGCAACGCCCATGCCGCCGTCCCAGACTCGCATCGCGTCCGTCCAGTCACGGCCCGCCCCGAAGTAGCGATCGGAGTTGGTCAGCAGGCTGTAGATGCGGGCGCCGATCACGCCGACCGGGACGGCGACGGTGGCCACGTCCAGAAGCACTCGCGGGCGGTACCCGGCCCGGCGGTAGCGACGAGCGGTCAGCCACAGGCCGGCCACCACGCCGGCGACCATGCACACCGCATAAGTGCGGACCGGAATCACGCCCAGGTGCCACACAGCGTTGGCCGGGGTCGGGAGATAGGCGGCCGGCATGTGGAGGACGTTACCTGGCACCCGTGTTGCCCGGGTAATTCTGCCCCGGTTCTTGGCGCAGTGCCGCTTCGTATGGGTCCACTACCTCTGGCCCCACCTGATCGGCCGCTACCTGATCGGGGCAGCCGTCGGGCTGATCGCCGTCGTGAGGCTCGTGTCACCGCACAAGTAGGCGTCGACGGCAGCGGCGGCCGACCTCCCTTCCGCGATCGCCCAGACGATGAGCGACTGACCCCGGCCGGCATCGCCGGCCACGAACACCCCAGGCACCGAGGTCGCAAACGCACCGTCCCTGGCGATGTTGCCCCGGCTGTCGAACTCGACGCCCAGGTCTGCGACGAGCCCGCCGCGCTCAGCGCCCGTAAAACCCATGGCCAGGAGCACAAGGTCGCAGGCCAGCACGCGCTCGGTCCCCGGCACCGGCTGGAAGCCGGTTGGCGACGACTCCACCTCGACCAACTCCAGTCCGCGCACCCGACCGCTGTCGTCGCCGAGGAACCGCTGGGTCGACACCGCGTAGACGCGCTCCCCGCCCTCTTCGTGAGCGCTGGAGACCCGGAAGATAGCCGGATGCACGGGCCACGGCTGGTTCGCGGGCCGCTCGCACGGCGGCTGCGGCAGGATCTCGAGTTGCGTCACGGACGCAGCGCCCTGGCGCAGCGCCGTCCCGAGGCAGTCCGCCCCGGTGTCGCCGCCGCCGATGATCACGACATCCCGTCCGGCCGCCGATATCGCGGTCTCGGGAACAGCCGCAGGCGAGGACTGGCCCCCTTCGGCCGACCGGACGTCAGCGCCGGGGCTCGCCGCGGCGCGATCGCGGCGCGATCGCCGACGGCCGTCGCCCGCCCGGCCCCCACCGGCGCCATCAGCGGCCGCCACTGCCCGGTTGGCCAGTGGCAGGTACTCCATCGCCTGGTGGATGCCGGTCAGGTCCGATCCCGGCACCGGCAGCTCACGAGGGACCGTCGCGCCGCAGGCCAGCACGATCGCTGCGTACTCCGCGCGCAACTCGGCCGCGGTGACATCCCGGCCGGCCGCAACGCCGCACCGGAACTCGGTACCCTCGGCCAGCATCTGAATCAGCCGCCGATCCAGATGCCGCTTCTCCATCTTGAACTCGGGAATCCCGTACCGGAGCAGGCCGCCTGGCGCGTCATCGCGTTCGAAGACCGCGACCGCGTGCCCAGCCCTGGTGAGCTGCTGGGCCGCGGCCAGGCCCGCCGGGCCGGAGCCGATCACGGCCACCCTCCGGCCCGCGGCCAGCGCCACCGGCGCCGGCCGACGCGGCGGCACCCAGCCCTCGGCCCAGGCGCGGTCGATGATTTCGACTTCGACCTGCTTGATGGTGACTGGGTCGGAGCTGATGCCGAGGACGCACGCGGACTCGCACGGTGCCGGGCACAGCCGACCGGTGAACTCGGGGAAGTTGTTGGTCGCGTGCAACCGCTCGGCGGCAGCACGCCAGTCCCCCGTGTGGACCAGGTCGTTCCATTCCGGGATCAGGTTGCCGAGCGGGCAGCCCGAGTGGCAGAAGGGGATGCCGCAGTCCATGCACCGGCCGGCCTGGCGCTCGAGCTTGTCGGATCCGAACTCGGTGTACACCTCTCGCCAGTCGGTGATGCGGATGTCGACCGGGCGGCGGACCGGAGTCTGCCGCGACGTGGTCATGAAGCCCCGTGGGTCAGCCATGTCGCGCTCCCTCAGCCACTCGCCGCGGCCATCACGGCCGCGCTCACGTCGATGCCGTCGCGTTCAGCCCGGCGGGCCGCGGCCAGCACTCGCTTGTAGTCGCGCGGCATCACCCGAGCGAACCTCTGGACCGCCGAGTCCCAGTCGGCAAGCAGCGCGGCCGCAACCGTCGAACCGGTCTCGGCCTGGTACCTGCCGACCAGCTCGTGCAGGAAGTCACCGTCGGATTCGGTCAGCGGCTCGAGGTCGGTCATCTCGGTGTTGACGTGCAGCGGATTGGGGTCAAGCAAGTACGCGATGCCGCCCGACATCCCGGCCGCGAAGTTCCGGCCCACCGGCCCGAGGACAACGACGCGACCACCGGTCATGTACTCGCAGCCGTGGTCACCGGTGCCCTCCGCTACGGCCGTGGCCCCTGAGTTCCGCACGCAGAACCGCTCGCCCACGACGCCGCGGAGGAGCATCTCTCCGCTCGTCGCGCCGTACCCGATGACGTTGCCCGCTATGACATTCCGTTCGGCAGCAAAGTCCGTGGCCGCGTGGGGCATGGCGATGATCCGGCCGCCGGATAGTCCTTTACCCAGATAGTCATTGGCGTCGCCATGCAGCCGCAGCGTGATACCCCGCGGCAGGAATGCGCCGAGTGACTGCCCGGCCGAGCCAGTCAGCGCCACGTCGATCGTGTTGTCAGGAAGCCCGGTACCGCCCCAGCGTCTGGTCAGCTCGCTGCCAAGCATCGTGCCGACCGTCCGGTTGACGTTCCGGACCGGCAGCTCCAGCCGCACCGGCGCGCCGTCTGTGAGCGAGCCTTCGGCCAGCAGGATCAGGGTGTTGTCGAGCGCCTTATCCAGGCCATGGTCCTGGCTGGTGACGCAGCGACGCGCCGCGCCTGCTGGAAGCTCCGGCACGTGCAGAACCGGCTGCAGGTCCAGGCCCGCCGCTTTCCAGTGGCTGACGGCCGCGGTCGCGTCGAGCACTTCGGCCTGCCCGACAGCCTCGTCGATCGTGCGGAAGCCGAGCCGAGCGAGGTACTCACGCACCTCCTGGGCTACGAACTCGAAGAAGTTGACGACGAACTCGGGCTTCCCGGTGAACCGCCTCCTCAGCTCGGGGTTCTGGGTGGCGACGCCAACCGGGCACGTGTCCAGGTGGCAGACCCGCATCAGGACGCAGCCCGAGACCACCAGCGGCGCCGTGGCGAAGCCGAATTCCTCGGCGCCCAGCAGCGCCGCGATGATCACATCTCGACCCGTCTTGAGCTGGCCATCGACCTGGACCACGATCCGGTCCCGCAGCCCGTTGCGCAGCAGCGTCTGCTGGGTCTCGGCGAGCCCGAGTTCCCAGGGGCCGCCGGCGTGCTTGATGCTCGTTAGCGGCGCGGCGCCGGTTCCCCCATCCTGCCCGGAGATCAGCACGACGTCCGCGTGCGCTTTCGACACGCCCGCGGCGACGGTGCCGACGCCCATCTCGGCGACGAGCTTCACGTGTACCCGCGCTAGCGGATTGGCGTTCTTGAGGTCGTGAATGAGCTGAGCTAGGTCCTCGATGGAGTAGATGTCGTGGTGGGGCGGCGGCGAGATCAGCCCGACACCGGGCGTCGAGTGCCGGGTGGCGGCGATCCACGGATACACCTTGTGGCCGGGTAGCTGACCACCCTCGCCCGGCTTCGCGCCCTGCGCCATCTTGATCTGCAAGTCGTCGGCGTTGACGAGGTACTCACTGGTCACGCCGAACCGTCCGCTGGCGACCTGCTTGACGGATGACCGGCGCAGGTCACCGTTCTCGTCAGGAACGTACCGGCGCGCATCCTCGCCGCCCTCGCCGGTGTTGGACCTGCCGCCGAGCCTGTTCATGGCGATGGCGAGCGTCTCGTGCGCCTCGGCCGAGATCGAGCCGTATGACATCGCGCCGGTCGCGAAGCGCTTGACGATGCTCGCGACTGGCTCGACTTCCTCGATGGGTACAGGCGTGCGGGCCCCGGGACGTGAGTCGTCGACGCCGCGAATCCGCAGCAGCCCGCGCAGCGTCATCAGCTTCGCTGACTGATCGTCGACGAGCCTGGTGTACTCGCGAAACACGTTCTCCTGCCCGCTGCGCGTGGCGTGCTGAAGCTTGAACACTGCCTCTGGGCTGAACAAGTGCGGCTCGCCGTCACGGCGCCACTGATACTCACCGCCGGTCTCGAGCCGTCGGTGCGGCCTGCCGCCGCGGGCCGGGTATGCGACCGCGTGCCGACGACGGATCTCGTCGGCGATCTCCTCGAACCCGACGCCGCCAAGAGGCGACGCGGTGCCGGCGAAGCATGAGTTGATGACGTCGGGGCCGAGGCCGACGGCCTCGAACAGCTGCGCGCCGGTGTAGGACGCGACCGTGGAGACGCCCATCTTCGACATGATCTTCAGAACGCCCTTACCGAGCGACTTGATCAAGTTGGCCGCTGCTTTCTGCTCAGTGACGTCGCGCAGCGTGCCGCGGCGGACAAGTTCCTCGACCGACTCGATGGCCAGGTACGGGCACACCGCCGCCGCTCCGTAGCCGAGCAGCAGCGCGATGTGGTGGCACTCGCGGGCGTCGCCCGACTCTACGACGAGGCCCGCCATCGTCCTGGTCCGCTCGGCGATCAGGTGATGGTGCACGGCGCCGGTGAGCAGCAGAGACGGAATCGGCCCGAGGTGCTCATCAGAGGTCTCGCCCAGCGGGGCCGTACCGCCGCCAGCCGACCCGTGTGCCTCGCCGCCGCCCGCCTCGGCGCCACGATCGGACAGCACGATAATCCGGGCACCGCCCGCGATCGCCGCGGACACCTCGGCCCGGATCTCGGCCAGCCGGGCGGTCAGCGCCGCGCCGCCGCCGGCAACCTCGTAGCGGCCGTCCACGACGTGCGCGGCAAACCCCTGCATGTCGCCGTCGTCGTTGATGTGCACGATCTTCGCGAGGTCGCTGTCGCTGATGACCGGGAACGGCAGCACGACCTGACGGCACGATGCGGGGCCCGGCTCGAGGAGGTTGTGCTCGGGCCCTGTTGCGGAGCCGAGCGAGGTGACGAGCTCCTCCCGGATCGCGTCGAGCGGCGGGTTCGTGACCTGCGCAAACAACTGGCTGAAGTAGTCGTACAGCAGCCGCGGGCGCTCCGACAGGACAGCGAGCGGCGTGTCGGACCCCATCGAGCCGAGCGGCTCAGCGCCGGTGCGGGCCATCGGCGTGAGCAAGACGCGCAGGTCTTCCTCGGTGTAGCCGAACATCTGCTGCTGTACCAGCAGCACGCGGCTGTCGGGCAGCTCACGGACGCGCTCCGGCAGGTCGCGCAGATGGATCATGCCAGCGTGCAGCCAGTCGCCGTATGGCTGCTCGGCTGCCAGCGCTGACTTGACCTCTTCGTCCTCGATGATCCGACCGGCCCCGGTGTCGGCCAGGAAGATGCGGCCCGGCTGGAGCCGCCCCTTGCGCACGACCCGCCCTGGGTCGATGTCTAGTACGCCTACCTCACTGGCCAGCACGACCAGACCGTCGCTGGTGACCCAGTACCGGCCGGGCCGCAGGCCGTTCCGGTCGAGCACGGCGCCGATGACAGTGCCGTCCGTGAACGCGATCAGCGCCGGTCCATCCCACGGCTCCATCAGCGAGGCATGGAAGCGGTAGAAGTCGCGCCGGTCACCGTCCATGTGGGGGTTGTTCTCCCACGGTTCCGGGATCATCATCAAGACTGCGTGCGGCAGCGACCGGCCGCCCAGGTGCAGCAGCTCCAGGCAGGCGTCGAAGCTGGCCGAGTCGCTCACCGCGCCCGTGCTTGAAATATCCGGCATGATCGGCAACAGCCGCTCGATCCCGCGTCCATCCGCGTCGGCGCCGAGGACATCGAATGCGAGCTGGGCCTCGCGCGCTCGCATCCAGTTCCGGTTGCCGCGGATGGTGTTGATCTCGCCGTTGTGCGCGATCAGCCGGTACGGATGCGCCAGCGGCCACGACGGGAATGTGTTGGTCGAGAACCGCGCGTGCACAAGAGCGATGGCCGAGCGATACAGCGGGTCGGAAAGGTCAGGGAAGAACGGCCCAAGCTGAAGCGCCGTCAGCATGCCCTTGTACACAATCGTCCGGCTGGACAGGCTAGCGAGGTAGAGGCCCAGCTCGTGGTCGGCCCGCTTCCGCAGGCAGTAGGCCTTCCGCTCGAGCGCCATCCCGGATTCGCCCGCCAGCCCGGCGACGACCAGGTGGACGAGCCGCGGCAGCGTGGCGCGCGCCTCCGTGCCGCAGCACGCCGCGTCGTACGGGACATCGCGCCAGCCGAGAACCGTCAGACCCTCGGCGGCCGCGATGCGGGCCACCCCGGCCTGCGCCAGCGCACCGTCTCGACCCGACGGCAGGAAGGCGAGCCCGGCCGCGTAACTCCCGGCTGCCGGAAGATCAAAATTACAACGGGAACGGAGCAGCTCATCAGGCATCTGGGTCAGGATGCCCGCGCCGTCACCGGACTCCGGGTCAGCGCCCTTGGCTCCGCGGTGATCGAGGTTGCGCAGCACAGTCAGGGCGTTGGCGACGGTGTCATGACGACGCTCGCCAGTCAGGTCGGCGACAAATCCGACCCCGCAAGCGTCATGCTCGTACTGACTGTTGTACAGACCGTTGGTGTGCTGCCCGGTACCGGGCCGCCCAGCTGGCGGCGGCAGGGAGGCAGATGCCATCCAGAGCGCTCCTGTCGTCTCGTCCGCCGCCATCGCCAATGGGGCGGTAGTGGGATCGGGACGACACTGGCCCTGTCACGCGGGACGACACTGGCCCTGCTGTGCTCGCACCTGCCTAGCACTGGCTAGGAGTATATCGGAACGGCTCGGCTGGAGATCAGGCCCGCGTGCCAACGGATCCTTTCCCTCGCCTAACAAGATCATCCACGAAGGCTTCGCCGCTGAACGGGGCGCAACCCGTGTCTAGCGGCCAGCCCGCACGCCATCGGCAAGCTCAGCCGCGAGCGCTTCGACGTCGGCGAGTCCCGCCGACGGGTTGTCGGCGTCCAGCAACCGCTGCACGAACGCCGTGCCCACGATGACCCCGTCGGCGAACCCGGCCACCTCGGCGGCCTGACGGCCGTCGCGCACGCCGAGCCCGACCGCGACCGGCAGCTTGGTGGCCTCCTTGGTGCGATGGACCAGGCCGGCCGCCTGACTGCTGACCGATTCCCTGACCCCGGTGATGCCCATGACCGAGGCGGCGTAGACGAAGCCGCCGCAGACGGATGTGACGAGCGCGATCCGCTCCGTCGACGAACTGGGCGCGACCAGGAAGACCCGGTCGAGGTCATGCTCGGCGGCCGCTGCCAGCCACGGGCCCGCTTCCTCGGGGGTCAAGTCCGGGGTGATGAGTCCGCTGCCGCCGACCGCAGCTAGGTCGCGCGCGAACGCCGCGACGCCGTGCTGCTCGACCGGATTCCAGTACGTCATGATCAGCGTCGGTACGCCGGCCACTGCTAGGGCCTCGACTGTGCGCAACACGTCGCTGACGCGCGTGCCGCCGACGAGCGCGCGGTGCACGGCCTCCTGAATAACCGGACCGTCGATCAGCGGGTCGGAGTACGGCAGGCCAATCTCCATGATGTCCACGCCAGCCTGCGCCATCGCGAGGGCCGCCTCGATGGCGCCGTCCACCGACGGGAACCCCGCAGGCACGTATCCAACGAGGGCAGCCCGGTCTTCTGCTGCCGCGGCCTCGAACGCATCACCGACGGCGGTCACCGCGCGGCCCCGTTCCCGTCGTTTGCGTGTTCGTCGGTCAGGTGGCCGAACCAGCGGCCGGCGATGTCGACGTCCTTGTCGCCGCGCCCCGATAGGTTGACCAGCAGCACAGCGTCGGGCCCGAGTTCGCGGCCGAGCTTGAGCGCGCCCGCCAGTGCATGCGACGACTCGATCGCCGGGATGATGCCCTCGGTGCGGCACAGCACCGAGAAGGCGTCCATGGCCTCCGCGTCGGTGATCGGCTGGTAGCTGGCCCGGCCGGTCTGCTGGAGCCAAGCGTGTTCCGGACCGACGCCCGGGTAGTCCAGGCCGGCCGAAATGGAGTGCGTGTCCATCGTCTGACCATCGGCGTCCTGGAGAATAAAGGTGCGCATCCCGTGCAGCACGCCCGCGGAGCCAAAGGTCAGCGTGGCCGCGTTGCGGCCCGTTTCCAGGCCGTCGCCGCCCGCCTCGCACCCGATCAACGCGACACCGGCATCGGGGATGAAAGCGTGGAAGGCGCCGATGGCGTTCGAGCCGCCGCCGACGCAGGCGATTACCGCGTCGGGCAGCC
This sequence comes from uncultured Actinomycetota bacterium, assembly GCA_963730085.1. Taxonomy (GTDB): domain Bacteria; phylum Actinomycetota; class Actinomycetes; order Streptosporangiales; family Streptosporangiaceae; genus JAJYUU01. The sequence goes on from CAVSQI010000008.1 coordinate 180,024, forward strand.
GGCCGGCCGCCGCGAGGATCTGCTCCCGTGCCTCCACGCCGATCACTCGCTGGAAGTCCCGGACCATCACCGGGAACGGGTGCGGCCCGCCGACCGAGCCGATGCAGTAGTGCGTGTTGTCCACGGTGGACACCCAGTTGCGGAACGCCTCGTTCATCGCGTCCTTGAGCGTCCGGCTGCCGGTCTGCACTGGCACGACCTCGGCGCCGAGCATCTGCATGCGGGCGACGTTGAGTGCTTGCCGCTTCGTGTCTACCTCGCCCATGAAGACGACGCAGTCGAGGCCGAGCAGCGCAGCCGCGGTCGCGGTGGCCACGCCGTGCTGGCCGGCTCCGGTCTCGGCGATGATGCGCGTCTTGCCCAGCCGCTTGGTCAGCAGCGCCTGCCCGAGCACGTTATTTATCTTGTGCGAGCCGGTGTGGGCGAGATCCTCGCGCTTGAGAAAGACCCGGCACCCGCCGGCCTGAGCAGCGAACCTGGGCACTTCGGTCAGGAGCGTGGGGCGGCCGGCGTAGCCGCGCAGCAGCGCAGTCAGCTCGGCCTGGAACGCCGGGTCCGCCTGGGCCTCAAGGTACGCGGTCGTCAGTTCGTCCAGGGCCGCCATCAGCGCCTCGGGCGCCAGCCGGCCGCCGAAGCTGCCGAAGTGGCCCGTTGCGTCGGGGACCGCTGTCGGCTCGGTGGGCGTTGTGGTCATGGCTGTTCCTCATCGGTCGGACCTTGACCGGCGCTCGGGTCCGGTCCGGTCGCTGGGCCTTCCCCGCCCTTCGGGCCGGAACCACCGGCTGGCCGCTGGCCGCCGGCCGGGCGCGGGCCCCGGCCGGACCGCAGCGCCGGATGCGACCCAGCGGTTACCAAGTCGGCCACCGCAGACCGCGGGTCCTTGCCGGTTACCAAGCTCTCGCCCACGAGCACGGCGTCGGCTCCGGCCGCGGCGTACGCCAGCAGATCGTGCGGGCCGCGCACCCCCGACTCGGCGATCTTTATGACGCCCGGCGGCACGCAGGGCGCCAGCTCGGCGAACACGCCTCGGTTGACCTCGAGTGTCGCAAGGTTGCGGGCGTTGATGCCGATCACGGTGGCGCCGGCGTCAATCGCGCGATCGAGCTCAGCGCTCGTGTGCACCTCGACGAGAGGTACCAGCCCGATCGACAGGGCGCGCTCGACCAGCGACACGAGCGCGATCTGCTCGAGCGCCGCGACGATCAGCAGCGCGAGGTCCGCACCGAACGCCCTGGCCTCCCAGAGCTGGTAGGAGCTCACGATGAAGTCCTTGCGGAGCACCGGCACGGCGACCGCATCCCGGACAGCCGCGAGATCATCAAGGCTGCCGCCGAAACGGCGCTGCTCGGTCAGCACGCTGATGATGCGCGCACCGCCAGCCTCGTAGTCGGCGGCCAACGCGGCCGGGTCCGCGATTGCCGCCATCGCACCCTTGGACGGGCTGGCCCGCTTCACCTCGGCAATGACGGCGACCTCCGTGCCGGAGAACGCCGCCATCACGTCTTTGGGCGAGGGTGCCCTGGCTGCCTTTTCCTTGAGCCGCTCTAGCGGAGTCTCTCGCTGGCGGACGGCCAGGTCGGCGCGCACTCCGTCGAGGATGTCGTCAAGCACGCTCACGCGGTAATGCCGCCCCCTCGGGTGGGATGCCTTGAGTCAAAATCGTAGCGAGCCTGCTGTCGACCGACCGGCCGCCCCCGTCTATGGCTGCTGGCAACTCGCCAGGCTGGCGCTGCCGCACTCGCCCGAACGCGCCGGCCACCGCCGGGTGCAGCAGCACGCCGAGCGAGACGATCGCCAGCAGCGAGCCACCCATGTAGCGGACGTAGGCGAATCGGATGACTCCGGTTGCAACCAGGACCGCCTCGACGGTGACGGCGGCCAGCCACGCTCCGTGGTTGCCCGAGCGGACGACGCCCGCGAGGGCGCAGACGACGATGGCGGCGACGACAGTGATCAGGAGCCATGGCGCGTTCCGGCGGCTATACGCAAAGCCGATCAAGGCCGACGCGCCCCCCTGCGCCAGCAGCATCCTGCTAGCCAGCTGAACAAGGGCGTGCGGCTGGACTCGCGGGGAAGCCGCTGCCCTCACCTGCCAGGCCATTGTGGTGGCCGCCCTCCCGCCTCTAGATAAAGGTCAAGCGCGCGCCGGCCGTGCTGTCCGTGGCTTGGCACCGACGGCCTCGCCGCCGCGACGGCTTCAACCTTCGCCGGTCAGCGTCGCGGCGGTGTGCCGCGCGTCAACCAGTGCGCGAGCCCAAGCCTACGCGGGTTGCATGGCGGTATCAGAAGATTGGGGAGTAGTTATCGGAATTATACCGTTCCGGGCTGATTCAGGACTTCTGCGGACCGGTGTCCACAACGGTCGGATCGTCGCCGCGGCTCAGCGCCTCCCAGATCGAGGCCGAGTCAGCCGTCTCGGCCGCTGCGGATGCCACGCTCTCAGCGCCGACGCGCTGACCCGCGTTCGGGCGCAGGGACTCGCTCGGGCGCAGGGACTCGCTCGGGCGCAGAGTTCCGCTCGGCCGCAGGGACTCGGTCGGGCGCAGTTCCGCGCCTGGCCCGGTGCTGGGCTGAGCGCCGCGGGCCCGAGCGGTCGGTGAGTCGTATCGGCCAGACATGACGGCCATCCGGTCGGCTCGCCAGGCAACGAGGGCGCCGGCAGCGATCATCGCCAGCGTGCCGACGACGACCAGCGCCTGCCACCCGCCCGCGCTGAACGTCACGTGCGAGGCTGCACCGGCGACGTTCGGGACCGATGTCGGCTGGCCGTCCCCACCCGTGACTGAACCGGCGCCTGCGGTGGCCGGACCCACGTTCGAACTGGCCGCAGACATGGCCGCTGCGCTGGTAACGGTGAACGCCGATGCCGCGAGGCCGACTCCGATGAGGGCAAGCAGCAGTCCAAACAGGCGCCGAGCGAGCCCGCGACTAGCGAGCACCGCGGCGAGCGTCGCCAGGCCGGCCAGGGCCAGGGCGCCGGAATACGGCACCAGCGCCGAACCCGTGACCGTCACCTGGCTGGCCGGCAGCGGCTTCGGCGGGATCGTGCGAACCTGCGCCCAGCCTTGGCGGCTAGCCAGGAACGCAACACCCGCACCCGCAGCGCCGAGCAGCAGGGCCAGCATCAGTTCCCGGCGATCGGATCGGGTCGCGGCGCGCATGCCAGCAGACCGGCTTTCCTGGCCGCTGGTCATGACCTTGCCTCCTCGTTCCTCGCCAGCGAAAGGTTAGCGTGCTCCGGTCGGTCCCGGCTCTGGGCCCGGGGCGAGCGGCGGCTCTGGCGACCACGGCCGTCAGCACGGCGCCTACAGCAGGGTTGTGCGGCCGCGCCCTGCCACCGACAGCCGGGGTACACATCGCTTACCATCGCTTCAGTGTCACGTTGCCGTCCCGCAACCCCCCTGGCACCGCGGCGACTATTGCTGCGATGATCCAGCCAGTTCGGCTGACATTAGGAGCAAATCGTGACTCACGCGCAGGACGAGCGCCACGCCCTTTGCGACCTGCTGGCTGACGTCGGCCCAGACCAGCCGACGCTCTGTGCGGGCTGGCAAACGGCAGACCTAGCCGCGCACCTAGTGCTGCGCGAGCGGCGGCCTGACGCCGGAGCCGGCGTCATGGGCGGCCCAGTCGCGCGGTACACCCGGCGGGTGCAGGCGCACATCTCCCGTCGGCACTCATTCGCAGAACTGATCGAGCTGATCAGGAACGGCCCGCCGCGGCTCTCGATGTTCGGCCTGCCAGGCGCCGACGAGAAGCTCAACCTGGTCGAGTACTTCGTCCATCACGAGGACGTCCTGCGGGCCCGGCCTGACTGGCAGCCCCGGAAGGTCGATCCGGACTTCGTCGACGTGCTGTGGGACAGGCTCAGCCTGGCCCGTCTCATGCTGCGGAAAGCACCGGTCGGGGTTGAACTCGTGCGCGTCGACTCCGGCCGCGGCGCCGCGGATGAGCCGGCGGCCCGCGGCGCCGATACTGACGGCGCCCATACCGCCGGAGCCCGGACAGCGCCGGGAAGCCGACGCGGCCGGGTGCGCATCACTGCCAAGGCCCGCACGCCGGTGGTGACCGTTACCGGCGACCCGGTCGAGCTGACTTTGTGGACGATGGGCCGCGCGGGCGTCGCGGATGTGCGGCTGGAGGGTGCTGACTCGGACGTGGCCGCGCTCCGTTCGGATCACTGGCGCCACTGACTGGGAAGCTGAATCACCGGCCGACCGGGAACGGAGCCGCGACCCGGAGCTCGACGTTCCGATCGGCATGGGTGCCGGGCCGGGTGGAGTCCATCCCGGCGAAGGGCATGTTGGCTGCGAGCTCGCGATGCAAGGCAGCCAGGTCGGCGGCGTCAGCCAGCGACCGCGGGCTCACCGGGGTGTCATGGTCGAGCATGGTGCAGAAGATCGACAACTGGCCGCCGCGCTCGACGATCTCGACTAGGCGCGCCTGGCACGGCCAGTCGACGATGCTGCTGGTGGTGACCTCCCAGAAGCCGCCGCGCGGATCGCGCGGGTCACGTCGTGGCCGGACCGCATTGAGGTGTGTATGGCCATTGAGCCAGAGGACCACGTTCGGGTACCTGTGCAGAAGTGCCAGCATGTCAGTGCCGCTGAGCAGCGGCTGACCGTCGGGCCCCGAGTGACGAGTCAGCGGATGAACGAGGCTCTCGACACCATGGTGGGAGAAAATCACCACGAGCCGATCCTCGTTCGCGGTCCGCACGGAGTGGCCGGCAGCGTCGTGGTACCTGGAGTGCACTTCGGCGAGCCGCTGCTCAAGCCACTGCGCCTGGTCGTGATCAAGACAGCCGGACGCCCCGCCGGCGAGGCAGTTTGTGTCGAGCGCGATGAGCCGGACGGCCTCCGTGTCGTGGACGTAGTAGGCCGTGCCGTCGGTCCGATTCCGCTCGGTGAAGCCGTGTCCGCTCGGCTGGGCCGACGGCCGGAAGTGCAATTCGACGAACTCTCGGCGGGTTACGGGTCTGCGGCTCGGGTCGGCGGCCACCCGCAGTGCCGGCCCGGCCATGAATACTTCAGGGCAATGTGTAAAGAGCTCAAGCGCCCGGTCGTGGTCGAAATCCTCCGGGAGCGCCCAGGGCTTGACCTCACCGACGAGCGCCGCGGCAATGTCGGCGCTAACCACCCCCACACCCTGATTCAGCGCCTCGTGATTGCCAAAGCACGATAGCCACGGCATGCGTAGCCCAGGGGCGGTGAATTCTTCCAGCGCTCGGCGCAACAATCCTGGCCAATCCGGAAAGCCAAATGCTGCGCGAAACAAATCCGGGCCATTGTCAGCGACGCCATCTGGCTTCCAGAAGACGTCGTCCGGCCAGTCCAGAGCCTGGACGCCCTGGTAATGTGGGCCGCCGGAATTCATGGTGACGCGACCACCATCGAACAGCGACAGGAAGACCTGCATCTCGTTCCATTGCGCATTATCGATCGCATCGCCGGTCGTGATAGCCAGCTCCGGTGTGGTCCCGGTAACCGGTCCGACGGCTGCATTGACCGTATGCAGCATCGCATTGACGGCGTGCGCATTTAGTGCCTCCTGCGGCCGCTGCACCGGAATGATCTCGGCGTACCTCGGATCAGCAAACTGGCGATTGAGGAACTCGAACCTCGTCGGCGACTGTACGTCCGCGAGCTGCAGATCGGTGAGATGGACCAGCGTAAGTAGCGGCCGTGCGCCAGCACTGGACCCACTATCCGCTGTGGCCAGATCCGGACGGACCAGGTGCGGCTCGCCGTCAATGATCTGGACGGAGCGATAGGGAGCGACGGAGCCCGCGCGCTGGACCGGACCGGGACCCAGCCGACGAGCCGTCGTCAGCGGCGAGTGACCTCCGCTCACTCCTCGCTCGCGGCGGCGGCATCCGCTGAAACCAGCACCGGATCGGGCCGTATCGTCAACGTCACCCGGCTCCCCGCCGACAGGGTCGTCGCCTCGGACGTTGGCAACTGCGCCATGATCGTCGTATCACCAAGGTCGACCGTGACGCGGCTGGTCGCGCCCAGGAACGTCGAAGCGATAACCGTTCCGGTCATGGGGCCGGCTTCGCCGGACTCGTCCGAGGCCAGCGTGACCGCCTCGGGTCGCACGATCGCCGTCACGGGCCCGGCGGGTGTCGACGTATCGACGAGAGGCAGATCGTGGCCGCGGACCGTGACGACCGACCCCATCACGGTGCCGGCCAGCCGATTGCTCAGACCGACGAACTCCGCGACGAACGAGGTCGCGGGCCGCGCATACACCTGCGTCGGCGGCGCCAGCTGTTCAAGCCGGCCGGCTCGCATTACTCCGACGCGATCGGCGATCGCCAGTGCCTCTTCCTGGTCGTGGGTCACGAACAGCGTGGTGATGCCCACGTCGAGCTGGATCCGCCGGATCTGGTCCCGTAGCTGAGCGCGAACCTTGGCGTCGAGTGCGGACAGCGGCTCGTCCAGCAGCAGCACCTGCGGCTCAATCGCAAGCGCCCTCGCCAGCGCGACGCGCTGCTGCTGTCCGCCGGAGATCTGGTGTGGGTAGCGATCGGCCTGTGTGGCGAGCTCCACGAGCTCGAGCATCTCCAGGGCGCGCTTGTCCCGTTCCGCCGAGCTGATCTTCCGCAACCGCAGGCCGAACGCGACGTTCTCCTTCACAGTCATGTGCGGGAAGAGAGAGTACGCCTGGAAGACCATGCCCATGTCCCGCTTGCTGGCAGGCAGCCTCGTGATGTCGCGGCCGGCCACGTTGATCCGGCCGGTGTCCGCATCCTCGAGGCCAGCGAGGAGCCTGAGTGTCGTCGTCTTGCCGCAGCCGGAGGGGCCGAGCAGCGCGATGAGCTCTCCTGGCTGCACGGTGAGATCGAGGTTGTCAAGTGCGACGACCGATCCGTAGTGCCGGCTGAGTCCCTCCATCCGCACCTCGACCGCCGTCCTAGTCACGTCGGATGCAGTACTCGTCGCTGGCATGCTCACGGCTTCACCTCACGGCCGACCGCGGCGCAGGCGGCGCCCGGCGTAGGACAGGACCAACAACAGGATGAATGCAAACAGCAGTGTGGCGGCGGACGCCGAGAACAGCACACCAGCGTTGGTCGTGCTGCGGCTGATTTCGAACAGGGTCACCTGCAGATTAACGAGCGACAGCAGGTAGGCGACAGTGAATTCGCCGAGGACCAGCGCAACGGTGAGTAGCAGCGCGTTGAGGATCGCTTGCCACATATTCGGCACGATGATGCGGAACATGACGGTGCTCCAGCGCGCACCCAGGCTCCTGCCCGCCTCGGATAGCGTGGTGGCATCTACGGCGTCCAGGCCCGCCGCCAGGGCCCGGTAGGCGTACGGCAGCGCGAGGATGACGTAGGCCCAGAACAGCATCAGCGCCGACGTGTTGTAGTGCTCGATCCGGTTATAGATCGGGGCGAGGCCAACCACGAGCACGATTGCTGGAATGGTCAGCGGCAGCAAGCACAAGAACTCCATGATCCGGCTGAACCACTGCACCCGCAGCTTGATCCAGATCATGGTCGGCACCACCAGCACCAGCATCACCGCGCTCGTGATGACGGCCAGCTCTAGGGTGATCTCGATGGCGGGCAGCAACGGCGGCGGCCCGGGATAGGACGCGATCTGCGTCCACGCGGAGACTGACCAGCTTCCGGGCGTGGTGCCTTCCAGCGAGACCCTGACCATGGACAGCAGCGGCAGGATGAAGAACAGGCCGAAGATCGTGAACACTACCCACCTGAACAGATTCAGCCGCCTGCGCCTGCTGGCGCGCAAGCCGCCCGGCCGTCTCGCAGCGGCCGAGCCGGCGAGGTCGGCTGCGACGGCCAGCGGCTGGTCTAGTGCTGCCATCGCGCCGCCCGTCGCTGTAGCAGTGCATAACCGGTCATGACGATGACCACCATGACGATCATTCCTAGCGCTAGCGCGTCGCCCTGGTGAACGTTGGCCAGGCCGACCTCGCTGATGAAGGAGCCGCTGATGGACTGCGGCACCACGTAGCTGATCTGGTCTTCCCAGGCCTGGATCGTGGCAAAGGCCGACAGGGCATTGGCGAAAAGCAACAGGGCTGCGCCAGTGAAGGCCGGCGCCAGTAGCGGGCCGCCGACGTAGCGCCAGTAATGCCACGTCGACCCGCCCAGGCTCTCGGCCGCTTCTCGCCATTGAATCTTCAAGCCGTCGATGGCAGGCAAGAAGACCAGCACCATGAGCGGGATCTGGAAGTAGCAGTAGATCAGCCCGATGCCCCACGGAAAGTTGTTGTACCAGCTGGCGTGCGTTATGAAGCCAGCCGGGCCGATCGTGGCCAGAAAAGCGAACGCCAGCGTGACGCCACCGAACTGCGCTAGCACGCCAGACCCGGCCAGGTAGAGCCGACGTATAACGCCGTCCGGATTACCGGACGCCACCGCGTACGCCAGGAGCGCCCCGAGAGCGGCGCCGATCAGCGACGAGATCAGGCAGAGCTCCAGCGAGCCCTTGAAGGCGCTGCGGACCGGACCGGTGTTGAGCGCGGTGACGTTGGCGAGCGTCCAGCTGCCGGTAGCTTCCCTTGAACGCGTTCCAGATCACGATGCCGGTGGGCAGCAGCAGGAAGATCCCGGCGTAGGCCAGGAACGGCACGGTCCCGACCCAGGCGAGCGGAGGTCGGCGCGCCGCGCGTACGCGCGGCGCGCCGGCCTCCGTAGCGGTAGCAGCAGCCACTACTAATACCTAGCTGATGGCCTTGGGCCAGTTCGCCGCCAGATAGGTGGCAGCAGCGGTGGCCTGAGGCTGGGTCAGGAAGACTGGCGTGCCGGTAACCGGAGGCAAGGCGGCCGCGGCCGACTTGTTGATGGTGCCGTTGGCCGTCATCGCGACCTGCTCAGACGGACGCGCGCCGCCGACCAGCCACAGGTTCTGTCCGCCGACTCCAGTCTGCGAGAACAGGAATTCCTCCCACAGTCGGGCCGCCGCCGGGTGCGGGGCCTGCTTGTTGATTGCCTGATAGTAGAAGCCGCCCAGCGTGGCGCCGGCCGGAATGAAGAGCTTCCACGTAGAAGCCGATTGACCAACCACGGACGCGGTGTTGAGGTAATCCCAGTTGAACACCACTGGCGTCGTTCCCGCCTTGATGGTCGCCGGCGTCGCCTGCGTAGCGTTGAAGTTGCCCGCCGCCTTGAGCTGGTGGAAGAAGTTCACGCCGGCGGCGATGCTGCCGGTCGAGCCGCCCGAGGCCAGGCTCGCCATCATGACGCCGTTCAGAGCTGCGTTTGCCTGCGTCGGGTTGCCGTTCAGGGCGACGGCGTTCTTGAACTTGCTGCCGAGCAGCTGGCTCAGCGAGGTGATCGTGCCGAACTTGGCGGAGTCGTAGCCAACGGACATGTAGCCGCCGTAGTCGCCGACGTACAGCCCACTGGCATCCTTCAGCCCGGCCGGGATCGACGACCAGGTCGCAACCTCGTACGGGGCGAACAAGGCTAGTGCTGGCGGTAGCGACGGCGCCGCCGACGTCAAGTACATCGGCAGCCAGGGACGTGCCCTTCTCCTGCTGGATCTGCGTCACTTCCTGCGCGCTGCTGTCCGAGGGCGCGATCGAGTTGACCTTGATGCCGTACTTGGCGCCGAAGTCCTTGATGATGTTGCCGTAGTTCGCCCAGTCATTCGGCAGCGCGATGACGTTGAGCGTTCCTTCTTTCTTGGCGGCGGCCACGAGCGCGGACATTCCGCCGCCCGATCCCGCCGACGTGGCCTTCGACCAGTCGTAGCCACCCGATGACGATGACGACGGCGACGAATTCGAACTGCACGCCGCCGCCGCGACGACCGTCAGCACAGCAAGGCTGACGAGTCCAAGTCGGTACGGAGTTCTCACTAATGCCTCCTGAGGCTTCCCCACCTGTGACCGGCCGAGCGCCGGCCAGAAATCGGCGAACTCCACGCCCGCCGATCGTCCACCTGCCAATCCGCGAAACGGAGACGTCCAAATGTCTGAAACGTTTAGCCTTTGAGATGCTGGCGCAGGCGTTGCACACGTGTCAAGGGTCGTTACCGACTTGTCGCTCCCTGGCCATGCCGTGGCCATCATCCCAGGTAGGCGCCGTCCACAAGCCGTTCGCAGGTGCCTGAAGCGAAGCGCGCTCGACGAGCTCAACCGATGCGACGAAGTCCTCAGGCGGCTCCGCGGCTAGCAATCGCGCCATGAGCGCCTGTCCCATTTGTCGCCGGTCCACGCGGATCGTCGCGAGCGGTGGGTCGAGCAGCTCTGACGTCGGCAAGTCGTCATGCCCCACAACGGAGATCGCCGGACCGATCGGCAGCGAAAGCTCGCGGGCTGCCTTGTAGATGGCGTGCGCGGTGTAGTCGGAATTCGTGATGATGGACGTCGGCCGCTTGGCATCCGACAGGGCGGCCGTCGTTGTCCGCTCGACGTCTTGCATGGTGAGCGGCGTGTAGATCACCGACGCGCGGACGGCGTGCACAGCCGACTGCCGCCGGAAGTGACGTAGCCGGTCGGCGTCCGCCATCAGGCCGCGCGGTGCCGTGACGAACGCGACAGACGTGTGGCCTAGCTCTGCTATGCGCCGCATCGGCAGCGAAATGGCAGCTCGGTTGTCGGGTGACACCAGCGACAGGCCCGGCTGGCCAGGCAGCGACGCGTTCAGTGCTACGACCGGAGTGCCTGGACGTAGCTGCTGCCATAGCCGGATCGAGTTGCCAGCCCCTACCGGCGCTATGGCGAGCCCGGCTAGGCGCTGCGCGGCCATGTTCTTGATGTGTTCGGCCTCGCGGTCGGTCGAGTACTGGGAATCCAGCACGAGCAGGGTCGCCCCGGCCTCGCTAGCGACCTGTTCAGCGGCACTCATGACGTCCAGGAAGAACGGATTGGCGAGATTGCGAACCACGAATCCGTACATCGAGCTACGCCCGCTGCGCAGGGCCTGCGCTTGCGGATTAGCGCGGTAGCCCAGTTGCTCGGCGGCAGTGGCAATCCGCCGGCGCGTTTCGTCCGAGACACCAGGCTGACCATTGAGGGCCATGCTCGCCGAGGCAACGGATACGCCAGCTAGCTTGGCGACATCCCGGAGCCCGATAGGTCGGGCCGCTGCACTTGCCGGGCCAAGTTCTTGGGTTTCACGGGCTGTCACGTCCGGCTGGCTCCCGCGTCCGGTGTATGTCATTCGCATGGCGATGGCCTGTGCACACCTTGCAGGAGGGATAGCTACGACCGCAAGTCGGCCCGGTACCTTCGACGGTGCTTCCTTCGATACTGTCGTGCCTGTGCAAGCTGACGGAGCGCGCATTGTGACTAAGCGCAGGTGACCACTGACTCGACCGCGCGACGCCGGATCATTCCTGGGCCTTCAGGCCTGGGCGGCTACCGCCAGCTAATCGCCTCAGCCGGTGAGCAGCACACGACCAGGACCGACTTGTGCAGTGGCAGTCTGCGAACAGGCTGGCAGCGAGCGGCAGTTCCGCTGCTTGCCCTCGTCCACTTGTCGGACACACACGTCATGGATCACCAGTCGCCAGGCCGCGCCGAGTTGATTGACCGCTTCTCCGACCCGGATTCGCCGCTGCGCGACACCGTCGGCATCGTCGGGACCTACCGTGCGCAAGAGCTGTTCACGTTCCACGTCGCCGAGGCGATGGTGCAGACGGTCCGCCGGACAACCTCCGCTCCGATCTCGCATGCGCCACTGGACTTCGCGGTCGTGACCGGTGATGCCACGGACAACTGCCAGCTCAACGAGCTGCGGAGCTACATAGACCTGCTGGACGGCGGCGAAGTCAGACCCGATTCCGGCGACCTCAGCACATATGAGGGTGTGGCCGGGCCATCCGTCGAGGACGAGCGGTACTGGCATCCGGAGGGTGGTGCCGCCGACTTGCCGAGGAGCCGGTACGGCTTCCCCGACGTGCCGGGAGTGCTGACAGCCGCCCGCCGACAGTTCCGGGCGACGGGGCTCGGGCTGCCGTGGTACGCCGTCCACGGTAACCACGACAACATGCTGCAGGGCACCGTCTCGCCCGCTGGCTGGCTCGTCGACTTTCCCACGGGCGGCGTCAAGCTGGTTACTCCGCCCGATGACATTGACGCCGCCGACTTGGTCGCGAGGTTCGACGGTGCAGATGGCGACGTGCTCGCCGATCTGGCCCGTGGCACCAGCCTGACCGTTACTCCCGACCCCGGCCGGATTCCGATCGTGCGAGCCGACCACATCCGCGAGCATTTCAGGTCTGCTGGCAGGCCTTCCGGACACGGGTACTCCGCGCGCAACCTCGCTGACGGGACTGCGTACTACGCCTTCGATCAAGGCCCACTCCGGTGCGTCGTGCTCGACACGGTCAACCATCACGGCGGCTGGCAAGGTTCCATTGACGCGACGCAGTTGACCTGGCTCGAGGCGGAGCTCACCGCGAGCGCGGCCAGGCCGGTCGTGTTGTTCAGCCACCATCCGCTCCAGACCCTGATCAACGACGCGCGACCACCGGGCGCCGATCGTCGCGTCCTAGCTGACGAGCTCCGGAGTGTCCTGCTTCGTCATCCTTGCGTAGTCGCCTGGCTCAATGGCCACACCCACGTCCATGCCGTCACCGCGATAGCCGACGGCACTGGCGTCGGTTTCTGGCAGGTCACCACCGCATCGCACATCGACTGGCCGCAACAGTCGCGGATCGTGGAGTTCCTCGCGACGGACGCGGCGCTGATCCTTGCGTGCACGGTCATCGACTCGGCTGCAGCCACCAGCTACCAGGGCAGCGCCGAACCGGTCGACCTCGCGGCCCTCGCTCGCGAACTGGCTGCCAATGACTGGCAGGTGCGGGATCGCATCACCGCGGACGGCGGGGCCGGCGCTGGGACTCTTGCCGACCGCAATGTGGTGCTCGCGATCGACTGGCCACGAGCTGAGGGTCAGCGCCGACTGGTATGAGCCCGGACCGGGCTGCCTCTCCGGCAGGTCGTTTCGCAGGTATTTGTCCCTAACCTAGCTATCGCCCACGGCCCACGGGGCGGGCTCATACGAGCCTCCAGTTCTGGCTGGCGCGCCACTGCGCCCCGGCGACGCCGCGGGTTGACGCGTGCTTCGGTAAGCTGTAACTTACCGTAAGTCATGACTAACCATGCTGCGGTCCTCACCGCGCTCGCCGATCCGACCCGCCGCGCGATCTTTGAGCGGCTGGCCGAGTCGCCAAGCGCTGTCGGCGAGCTCGCCCGCGAGTTGCCGGTGAGCCGCCCGGCCGTATCGCAGCACCTGAGGGTGCTCAAGTCCGCCGGGCTCGTGATCGATCAGCCAGTGGGCACGCGGCGCGTCTACTCCGTGGACCCGGTCGGGATCGGCGCGATCCGCGACTACTTCGAGCAGTTCTGGCGGCAGGCGCTGATCCGGTTCAGCGCCGCGGCTACACAGGCTGGAGCGACCCAGCCAGTTCAGGAGGAAGAAAGATGACAACCCAAATAGATGCCACATCCGTGACAACGGCGATCGACGTCGAGGCACCCGTGGAGCACGCGTTCCGTGTTTTTACCGACGGCATCGGCTCCTGGTGGAACCCCGAACACCACATCCTGTCGGCCGAACTCGCTGAGATGGTGTTCGAGCCGTACGTCGGGGGCCACATCATCGACCGCGGCACCGACGGGAGCGAATGCCGCTGGTCGCGTGTTCTGGCCTATGATCCCCCGCACCTTGTGCGCTTCAGCTGGGACATCGGCCTCAACTGGCAGCTTCAGACTGATCCCGAGAGGACAAGCGAGATCGAGGTTACCTTCACTCCGCAAAGCCCCCGGCGCACCCGGGTGGTGCTGACGCATCGCCACCTTGATCGTCACGGCGAGGGCTGGGAAGCGATGCGGGACGCGGTCAAGGAAGGCTGGAGCCTCGAGGCTTTCGCCGACGCCGCCGCGACGTAGGGCGCTGGGACAGCCGACGCGCCAGGGAGCCGTGCGGGCCACGGCACGCGAGCCACGGGCCTGTGCGGGCCACGGCACGCGAGCCACGGGCCCGTGCGGGACCACGGCCCCACGGCGCCGAGCCTGACAGGATCCGGCCTATGGCGCGAACTGATGCCGGTATGGGTCGACAATGCTGTAGCCTGCCAGCGGCGTGGCGCTGGCGCGATGGCGCGCCGGCCAGAACTGGAGGCTCTGATGACCTTGCGGGTGTTCCGAACCAGTGGGCTGGCCGTCGTGCTGGCAGCTGGCCTCGCGTTGGCAGCCTGCAGTTCCGCGCCAGCTGGCAGCCAGTCCGCTGCGAAGGTCATACCTGAAATCGTCGCCGCGGCCGACTCGGCGACCAGCGTCCACATCGCCGGCTCGGGACCTGATGGCTCGCAGACCGCCGTCTTGAACATGAGCTTCAGCGGCACGTCGCTATTTGGCACCGTCGGAGTGAACGGCAAGATCCTGTACATCCTCTCGGTGGATGGCAAGACGTACATCAAGATCGACCCAGGGTTCCTGCAGGTTGCCAACGCTCCGGCGAGTGTGTGCGCCAAGTACTGCGGCAAGTACGTTGAGTTCCCCGCCGCCACTGCCAGCCAGATCACTGGCTCGCTCAGCCTCCACCAGATCCTGACGCAAGCGTTCAGCAACAAGAACACGAAGGCGGCCGAGCAGAGCGGCGACGTCTTCTCTCCCGCCTCGTTGAATGGCCAGCGCGTTCTCCAGGTCAAGCAGGACGGATACATCTTCGACGTCGCGGCGCACGGCAAGCCGTACCCGGTGTACCTGACCGGTCCGCACGGAGAAAACCTCTCGTTCTCTGACTGGGACACGGTCACGCCGCCTGCGGCCCCCGCGCCCAGCCAGCTAATCAGTATCCCCAACCTCGGCTGACCAACCGGAGGTAGCGACCGGGCTGCCCGGTCGAGATGCGAACGAGATTTGTCCGGCCTGAGCGACCCCATCCGGTTCACCCGGTTGCTGTAGCCTGCCTGCGGTGTCGTCGGCGCGCGGGCGCCCCGACCCGAGGAGAGGCGGTCATGGGCCTGCAAGTGCTGCGGGTGAGCAGGCTGGCTGTTGCGCTGGCAGCTGGCCTGGCAGCCGCAGCGTGCTCATCAGCCGGCAGCCAATCCGAGGCCAAGCTCATGCCCGAAGTCCAGACCGTTGCAAGTGGGGCCACGAGCGTCCACATGACAGGATCGGTGCATCAGGGCAAGCAGACGGCGACGTTTGACGTCAGCTTCAGCGGCACGTCGGTGGCTGGAACTCTGGGACTCAACGGCAACAGCTTCGGTGTGCTCGTGCTTGGCGGCGTGACGTACGTCAAAGTCAACGCGGCCTTCCTGGCTGCGGAAGACGCCCCAGCCAGTGTCTGCGCCAAGATCTGCGGCAAGTACGTGGAGCTTCCCACCGGGACCGCCAGTCGCATCACCGGCTTTCTGAGCAGGCAGGCGCTAACAACGAGCGCGTTGAGCAATAAGAACCTCAGTGCAACGGGGATCAGCACCTGCGTCTTCTCGTCCGTGACGCGCAACGGCCAGTCTGTACTCGAGTGCCGCCAAGGCGCTTACACGCTCGACGTTTCCGCGCACGGCAAGCCCTACGTCGTGTACTTCGGCGGCCCGCACGGCGAATACATCACGTTCTCCGAGTGGAACGGGGTTACGCCGCCGACACCGCCACCAGCCAGCCAGGTCGTGAGCATCAATAGCCTCGGCTGAAAGCACGGGCTCCGCGCCTGCAACTGCCGACGCGCTACGGCGAGATCTGCGAGCCGAGGCCGATGAGCTGCACCAGGCCGCCGACGGAGTCCAGCACGTGCGGAGCTCCGGCGGCAGCGAGGGCTTCAGCGCTGCCTGCGCCGGTCAGCACGCCGACGACCAGGCCGGCGCCCGCGCGCAAGCCTGATTCGATATCGCTCGCCGTGTCGCCGATGACGGCCAGTTCGGCGACCGAGCCGCCGCCGAGCCGGATTAGCGCCGTCAGGGGCATGTCGGGCCACGGTCGGCCCCGGCCCGCGTCCGCGGGCGACAGCGCGAGGTCGATGAGCGGCCGCCAGCCGAGCGCGTCTAGCAGCGCGTCCCTTGTCACCGGCGCGAACCCCGTCGCCATGCAGACTTTGACACCCGCCGCCCGCAGTGCCGTGATGGTCTCGACAGCACCAGGGAGTGGCCTCACGAGGCCTGCGCGCACCGATGCCGCGTAGCTCGCTTCAAAGATGCGGTTAGCCTGCTGGGCGCGATCCTCGCTGGCCAGGAGCTGACGGAACACCTCGATCTTGGACTGACCCATCGTCGCCTGAACAAACTCCACTGCGCCGGCGTATCGTGGCGTGCCGGGCACGAGCCCGAACTCTGCCGCCGCGGCCTCGAACGCAGCCATCACGCTGCCGTCATCCGCGACCGTCGTCCCCGCCATGTCGAGGCAGGCGACCGTGATATGCCGCATTGAGATCTCCCAGCTTCAGGCTGCGAATATCCGTCGGAGCCGACCGCTAGATGGCTCCGTCTGCATCGTCTGCATTCTGGACCCGGCGTACTGACGGTCACTCGTGCAGCTCCGCGGATTATGTGACGAACGTGCCCTTCGCCGGCAGCGTCACCACCAGGCCGCGCTCCCGCAACTCCTCTACCGCGCGTCGCGCGGTGCCTACCGCAACCTGATAATCGGCTGCCAGGTCCCGTTCCGCGGGCAGCCTGCCACCCCTCGGCAACTCCCCCGCCTCGATCCTGGCCGCGATGTGGTTGGCGACGCCGACGTAGATATACACCGGCCCGAGAGCGTTGGCGTCAAACCTGGGCACCTTCACCACGAAGATCACCCTAGAACGCTTGTGAACTGCTCAAACAGGCAGGACGCGGCCTGCTGCACTAGAGCGCTCTATAGTGCGCTATGATGACGAAGGAAGCTGGCTCTGACACCCCTCACGGCGCGTGCAGGAACGCCCGGCCGGGGCCAGCACTGGAGGCGGCATGGACAGGAGTCAGGCGTCCGCGCTCGCGGACCTGCAGATGCACTGGGACGAGGCCTACGTGATCAGTCTCGATGGCAACATCTGGTCTGCTCGGTACCGCGCATCGGCCGACGAGCTTCGCGCTCACACAAGCGCGGAGTTGCGCGAGCTGATCAGGACCGACTACGCCTACCGGCAGAAGGCTGACCTCGTCGCCTACGACCCGGATCAGGGCTACGAGTTCGACGGCGGCGACGGTGCGGACGACGGCGACGGTGCGGACGGTGACGACGACGAAGCCGCCGCGAGCGATAGCGAAACCGGCCAGGACGGGGACCGCGAGCAACACACGGACGCCGGCGCTGGGCAGCAGACCCCGGAGGTCGTCAACTTCGCGGCCATACATGGCGAGCGCATGTCAATCTGAGGGCCAGCCGACCGGGTGGCGTGCATAAGCACGGAGTTGTCCTGTGCGGCCGGTCCCGAACGTTGCAGCGTCCGGCGGGCTGCCTTCGGGCCTTAGGCTGGTCCAGGAAGCGCAGCCCGCCCGGCGTTTCGTCGGCGTCGGGCCCTAACCGGAGGCATGCATGGCTCACGTGCTTGGGATCGACATCGGCGGTACCGGCATTAAGGCGGCGCCGGTCGACACGGCCACGGGACAGCTCATGGCGGCACGGCAGAAGCTCGGTACGCCGCAGCCGGCCACGCCAGCGGGAGTGGCGAAGGTCGTGGGTCAGCTCGTACAGGACTTCAAGTGGGACGGCCCGGTGGGCATAACGTTTCCGGGCGTAGTCGTCGGCGGGGTCATTCATACGGCAGCCAACATGGATCCTTCCTGGATCGGAGTCGACGCGGCCAAGTTGTTCGGATCCGAGACCAAGCTGGCTGTGACCGTGCTCAACGACGCCGACGCCGCGGGCGTCGCCGAGATGCGCTTCGGCGCAGGCAAGGGCGTCCAGGGGACAGTGCTGCTCCTGACGCTCGGCACGGGTATCGGCAGCGCGCTGTTTATCGACGGCCTACTCGTGCCGAACACCGAGTTCGGCCACATCGAGATCCGCGGGAAGGACGCCGAGAAGCGCGCTTCTGAGCACGCCAGGGAGGAGCACGACCTCAGCTGGGGCGACTGGGCGGGCCGCGTGGATGAATACCTCGAGCAGATGGAGGCGCTGCTCTCCCCCGGGCTCATCATCATCGGCGGCGGTGTCAGCCGTAAGTCCGACAAGTTCCTGCCGTACCTGACACGGCTGCGGGCCAAGGTTGTGCCCGCCTCCCTTCACAACGATGCCGGCATCGTCGGCGCCGCCATGGCAGTGGACGCGGCGACCAGCCTCACCACGCTTCGCGTCTAGCGGTAAGCGGGGTTACGGTCCAAGCAGCCCGGATCCGCCCTCGTTCCCTTCCGGAGCGCCGGACGCGCCCCGGGTATCTTGCGGGCGCATAGCCGGCCCGTGCCCGTTACCCGCTTGGCCGAGGTATGACCGGCCGTTGGCGGGTCGGGGCAGATAGGTCCCTGACCCGAACGTGTCCATGCCCGGCATTGGCAGGCCGGCGGATGTCTCCTGATGCCGGGCTCTCAGCACACGAACAAGCTCGATCCCCCCGGCTACACCCGCGGCCCCCAGCGGCCAGAAAGCCAGGGCGCCATGTGAGCCGAGCACGATCGGCGCGTGCAGGAACGTACCGGGCCTGCTCGTCGCCAGCACGTGGTCGAACCCCGGCCCGCCAGAAAGCGCGTGCCCGAGCCAGGCGGTGACGAAGGCAGCGCTTATCGAGCCGACGACGATCCCGGCCATGGGCACCGGGCCATAGCGCCGCACGGCGAAGAGGTAGCCGAGCAGGCCGATTAGCGCCCCGCCGACCAGCGCGATGAAGCAGTACCACCCATCTGCGGCGATGAACGCACTTGTCTCTGGGTTCGTGGCGTAGGCCGTCGGCGGGTTCAGGGTGTAGACCTGATAAAGCACCCGAGGCGCTTCGGCGGCCCAGACGGCCCCGCCGGCCACCCCTACGACGAGGCTGCCCGCGACGATCAGCACAGCGCTAAGGAGCGCGGGGGCCAGTCGGGCTGGCCGCGCCTGCAGGTGGGGTGCCACGCCGGCAGGCGGCGTCAGCATGCTGTCATCACTCATAGCCCTCGTTGCAGCGTACGGGACATTCCGGCGGGCCCGAACACCGACCGGTGCAAGTATTGATCTTGATGCCCGCTGGTGTCCCTTTTTCCCGGGAACGGGGTCGGATTGCGCCGGTCTAGCTCTGATAACCTCACCTCGCGATAGGACGCAAGTTGCCACCCTCGCGGGATGAGAGCCGCCGATGATCGAAGTCAGAGACCTCACGAAGGCGTTCGGCACCACGGTCGCGGTCGATCACCTGTCGTTCACGGTCCAGCCCGGCCGCGTGACCGGGTTCCTCGGGCCCAACGGGGCAGGCAAGTCGACGACCATGCGCATTATTCTCGGCCTCGACCACCCGACCAGCGGGTCGGCGACGATCAACGGCAAGCCTTACGCTGACCTGCCCACGCCGCTGCGGACCGTGGGAGCGCTCCTCGAGGCCAAGTCAGTGCACACTGGCCGCAGCGCGCGCAACCACCTGTTGTTCCTGGCCCAGACCCAGGGCCTGCCGAGCAGCCGGGTCGACGGGATGCTCGATCTTGTCGGCTTGC
This sequence comes from uncultured Actinomycetota bacterium, assembly GCA_963730085.1. Lineage (GTDB taxonomy): Bacteria > Actinomycetota > Actinomycetes > Streptosporangiales > Streptosporangiaceae > JAJYUU01. Next base: position 199,559 of record CAVSQI010000008.1, read on the forward strand.
GACCGGTCGCCAACAAGCGCGCAGGCAGCTTTTCCCTGGGCATGAGTCAGCGGCTCGGAGTCGCTGCCGCCATGCTCGGCGATCCGGACATCCTGTTGCTGGACGAGCCGGTCAACGGTCTCGATCCCGAGGGGGTTCTGTGGATCAGGAACCTCATGAAGCACCTCGCGAGCCAGGGCAAGACGGTGCTGGTATCGAGCCATCTCATGAACGAGATGGCGGTCACCGCTGACCACATCATCGTGATCGGCCGTGGCCAACTCCTCGCCGATGCCGCCACTGAGGCGGTCATCGCCCGCGGATCTGGGCAGTCAGTCCGGGTGCGTACGCCCGACCCGGAGCGCCTCACCGCGCTGATCACCGCCGATGGCGGCCACGCTGTGCCGATAGCTGCTACGGAGACTGGCAACGGCGACCAGACCCCAGTGCTGACCGTCACGGGTATCCCAGCTGCCCGTGTCGGCGAGCTGGCTGCGTCGGCGTCAGTCGTCTTGCACGAGCTGACCCCCCAGCTCGCTTCGCTCGAAGAAGCCTTCCTGGAGCTGACGTCGGACAGCCTCGAGTTCGGCCACCTGGAGTCTCCGCCACCACGGCTTCAGCCAGACTCTGAACGGCTTCAGCCCGAGCCGGCGCAGTCAACCGACGGGAGCGTCCGATGAGCACGACCGCTGCCCCAGGCCAGCTCGCCACCAGCCAGCCGCGGCCAGCCGTTCGCGTCGGATTCGGTCACCTGACGCTGGCGGAGTGGACCAAGATCCGCTCGGTACGGTCCACTGTCTGGTCGCTAGCCATCTTCGTGATCGGCACGATCGGCCTGACGGCGCTGTTCTGCTGGCTGACTGTGCACGCCATCCAGACGGGCCGTGCGCCCCGCCGGACAGCCGATCTTGCGTCCGATCCGGTGACCTTCATCCTCCAGACCGGCATTGGGTTCGGTCAGCTGGCGATCTGCGTGCTCGGCGTGCTGACGATGACGACCGAGTACTCGACGGGCGTCATCCGGGCCTCGCTGCTGGCTGTGCCCAAGAGGCTGCCCGTGCTGGCCGCCAAGTGCGTGGTCTTCGCGGGGCTGATCTTCGTGATAGCCGAAGTCGTCTCGTTCGTGTCGTTTTTCGTCGGCAAGGCACTCGTCCAACCCGTGGTCGGCGTCTCGCTGAGCCAGCCGAATGTGACCCGGGCGGTGGTCGGCGCGGGCCTCTATCTCACCGTGCTCGGCTTGTTCGCGCTCGCGATCGGCTCGCTCATCCGGCACAGCGCTGGGGCCATCGCGGCGGTGATCGGTCTCGTGCTCGTCGTCGGACCGCTGCTAGGCCTCCTCGACAGCTACGACTGGGGCAAACACGTGCACGACTGGTTCCCCACCGTGGCTGGCGGTTTTATCAGGAACGTCGTTCCGGCTTCCGATCAGGTGCTCTCGCCCTGGCAGGGGTTCACGGTCTTCTGCGGCTGGACGGCGCTGCTCCTGATAGCCGGGGGGTATCTGCTGAAACGACGAGACGCCTGATCCACGTCGCGCTCAGCGAACGCTGTCCGGCGGGCCTCCGATTGATGCCGTGAGTGCCTCGCGGCTGGCGTTCAGTACCCGCTGATAGGCCCGGCTGATGTCCGCCCGGTCAGTCGGCTCGTCGACCGTCCCGGCGCTGAGACGCTCGATCATCGCAGCCTGATCGAGCAGCACCTGGCGTTCAGTCGCCGTCGTCGTCCGCTCCATGACCTTGGTGAGCGCGTCGAGCTGCCTGATCATGACGGCCGGCATTCCGCCCGCTGCCTGGCGGACCTTCTCGAACGAGCGCTGCACGAGCCGCTCCCAGGTGACCTCTGTCGTGATGACGCGCACGGCTCCGGTCCCATCCCGGTACACCCTGGTTGGCTGCCACCGGCCAGTGACCTTGACAAGGCTGTCGCCGATCCAGTCGATGCACGTCAGCGCCGTGAACGTGTCGTTCACTGCGGCGGACAACGCCCGGATGCAGATCTCCACGAGCTGGTCGATCCCGAACGACACATCCTGGGCTAGCGTCCGGTACGGCCCGGTGACGTGCGCGCTCGCGAGCTCGCGCGCCACGCTATCCGCGGCGGCGCTCGGCCAGACCGTCGCGTACTCCTGGCCCTGGACGATGAAGTGGCCAGGCCGGAACAGGACATGGATGACGGCGTCCACCTCGGTCGCGATCGAGACTAGGGTGCGGTGCTCGAGGTACTGGAGATAGCCGCTGCGCGGCGCGGTAACGACGCCGCCTTCCCCGTCCATGCTCGCGATCACCTCGCTGGCCATTTCGGCGTCCGCGCCCTCGGATGGATCACCGGTCTGCAGCTCGATGGCGCTCTGCAGATCGCCGGCGATACCAGCGATGACCTCCGGAAGCTGGATCTGGATCGCGATGTGGTGGAGGAAGTAGATGAGCACCGCGAGGTCGGCCAGCATCAGCGCGAGAGTCACCGTAACGCTGATGTGCGGGACGAATGCGCCGCGTGATCCGTGCGTGATCGAGCCGACGGAGCCCAGCGTGAGCACCGCGTAGACGAACGTGGCGACGAAGGTGCCCAGCGTTAGCTGAGTACCGCGATCCCGGATGAAGGTGCGCAGCATTCGGGGGCCGAACTGGGTCGAGGTCAGCGTGAGCGCCACGATCACGATAGAGAACACCACGCCCACGACGGTGATGACCGCTGCGGCGATGGCCGTCAGCACCGTCCTGGCGACGTCGGGGCCGCCGCTGATGGCCCAGCCCGGTGTCTGGAACACCCCGTTGTACGCGGCTCGGTCCAGCGCGTAGGTCACGACGAACAACAGCCCAGCGCCGACCACCTCGATGGCGGGCACCACCCACAGGTTGGTCCGCAGCACCTCACGGCGCCATTCGGACCCGCGCAGCAGCCTGCGGATCACTGGCCCCCGCCCCCGGTGCTGTTGATTCCTGGTCAAGGCGAGCCTCCAACATCTGGCAATCGCCGACCAGGCTTCCCGGCTCACCTCAGGACACGATGCTACCTGCTTGGCGCACAGCTAACCGACGCAGCCGGGCCCGAGCAGCTGCTTGAGATCGGCCAGCAGTGAGGCCGACGGCTTCACGCGTAGCTTGTCGTCCAGGCGCAGCACCTTGACCCGGTCACCAGAGAGCAGCTTCAGATGAACCTCGGTCGGGCCGGGATGCGTCCGCAGCACCTCCTTGAGCCGCTCGACCACCGGCGGAACGCACCGCCCTTCCAGCATCGACACCACGAAAGGGCCAGTCTCGCCAGCCGTCACATCCGGCGTGCTCACCTCCATCGCGACCAGCTTGGGTACCTCCTCGCGCCGGTCCAGCCGGCCGCGCACCAAGATGATGGCGTCGTCGATGATCTGGCTCACGCACTGGGCGTACGTGGCCGGGAAGAACAGCACCTCAATGGCGCCTTCCAGGTCCTCCAAGGTTGCTGTGGCCCACGTGCTGCCCTGGCGCGTTACCTTGCGCTGCACCCCGGACAAGATGCCACCGACGGTAACCACCTGGACGTCCCGGTCGCCGCGAGAGCCACGGTCCGGCTCGTCCTCCGCTGATCCCACGAGCTGGGCCAAAGAGCAGTCGGTCGCGGCCGCCAGCACGTGCTCGACGCCCAGCAGCGGATGATCGGACACGTACAGCCCCAGCATCTCCCGCTCGAAAGCGAGGAGCGTGGACTTCTCCCACTCACCGGCAGGAACGGGAACATCGAAGGTCACGTCATCCTGAGAGTCGTCGCCGAACAGCGAGTCCTGTCCGATCGCCTCGTTGCGCTTGACGTCGATGATTGCGTCGACTGCCTGCTCGTGGACGAGCATCAGGCCACGCCGCGGGTGCCCGAACGAGTCGAACGCGCCGGCCTTGATCAGCGACTCGATAACCCGCTTGTTGCAGACATTCACCGGCACCTTGCGCAGGAAGTCGGAGAAGCTCGTGAACGCACCCTTCGACGTGCGCGCCGCGACGATCGACTCCACCACGGACGTCCCGACGTTGCGCACCGCCGCCATGCCGAACCGGATGTCGGGACCGACGGGCGTGAAGATCGCGTTGGACGCGTTGACATCCGGCGGCAGGACCTTGATGCCCATCCGCCGGCATTCGCTGAGGTACAGCGCTGACTTGTCCTTGTCGCCAGCTACGGACGTGAGTAGGCCAGCCATGTACTCGGCCGGGTAGTTGGCCTTCAGGTAGGCGGTCCAGTACGAGATCAGCGCGTACCCGGCCGCATGCGCCTTGTTGAAGGCGTAGCCGGAGAAGGGGACCATGACGTCCCAGATGGTCTTGATGGCGGCGTCGGAGTAGCCGTTGGCCTTCATGCCGGCCGCGAACGGCTGGTACTCCTTGTCCAGGGCCTCCTTCTTCTTCTTGCCCATGGCCCGCCGCAGCAGGTCAGCGCGGCCAGCCGAGTACCCGGCCAGCCGCTGGGCGGCGAACATGACGTCCTCCTGGTACACAAGCAGGCCGTAGCTGTCCCCGAGAATGTCATCGAGCGGCTCCGCCAGCTCGGGGTGGATGGGCGTGACTGGCATCCGCCCCGTCTTCCGGTCGGCGTAGACGGGAGCGCTCGCCATCGGGCCCGGCCGGTACAGCGCGATGACCGCCGAGATATCGAGGAACTTGTCCGCTCGCATGGCCCGCAGGAGCGCGCGCATCGGCCCGCCGTCGAGCTGGAAGACGCCGAGCGTGTCGCCCCGGGCCAGCAGCTCGTACGTTGGCTTGTCGTCGAGCGGCAGGTGATCGAGATCGACCTCGACGCCACGGTTGGCCTTGATCCCCTCGACAGCATCCTCGAGCACCGTGAGGTTGCGCAAGCCGAGGAAGTCCATCTTGAGCAGGCCGATGTCCTCGCAGGCCGGATAGTCGAACTGCGTGATGATCGCGCCGTCGGCTTCACGCCGCCAGATCGGTATGTGCGCGAGCAGTGGCTCCGAGCTCATGATCACGCCGGCCGCGTGCACGCCCGGCTGCCGGATCAGGCCTTCAAGCCCGCGGGCGGTGTCGATCACCTGGCGGACCTCGGCCTCGGCCTCATAGAGCGCCCGCAGCTCTCCGGCTTCGCCATGGCGTGGGTGATCGGTGTCGGAGATGCCTGCCAGCGGGATGTCTTTGCCCATCACGGCGGGCGGGAACGCCTTAGTGATGCGGTCGCCGAGCGCATACGGGAACCCCAGCACCCTGGCGGCGTCCTTGACCGCCGCCTTCGCCTTGATAGTGCCGTACGTGATGATCTGAGCGACTCGGTCGTCTCCGTACTTTTCTGTGACGTACCTAATCACATCGCCCCGACGACGCTCGTCGAAGTCGATGTCGATGTCGGGCATCGACACGCGATCGGGGTTCAGGAATCGCTCGAACACCAGGCCGTGAACGATGGGGTCAAGGTCGGTGATGCCGAGTGCATACGCGACGATCGAGCCCGCAGCTGAGCCGCGACCCGGCCCGACCCGGATCCCGTTGCGCTTCGCCCACATGATGAAGTCAGCGACGACGAGAAAGTATGAGCAGAACCCCATCGTCTCGATGACGCCCATCTCGTACTCCGCCTGCTGATGGCGGCGCTCGTCGAAACCGTCTGGATAGCGACGGTCCATGCCCCGCCACACCTCGGCGCGCAGCCAGCTCTCGTCGGTTTCGCCGGCGGGCAGCGGGAATCGCGGCATCAGGTTGGATTTGGTAAAAGCAGCGCCGGCCCGCTCCGCCACGAGCAGGGTGTTGTCACAGCCTGACTGCCAGTCATCGTCGCTGCGCAGCGCCCGCATCTCTTGCGGGCTCTTCAGGTAGAAGCTGGTGCCTTCGAACCGGAACCTGTCCGGGTCAGCCATGGTGGTGGCGGTCTGCACGCACAGCAGGACCTCATGGGCGGCGGCGTCGGACTCCTTGGTGTAGTGCGAGTCGTTGGTCACCAGGTACGGCACGCTGAGCGTGCTGGCGATGCGCCGGAGCCCGTCAGCCGAGCGCTGCTCCACCCCCAGCCCGTGATCCATCAGTTCTACGAAGAAGTTGTCCGGCCCGAAGATGTCGCGGAACTCGGCCGCGGCCGCCAGGGCCTGGTCGTACTGGCCCAGCCGCAGCCTGGTCTGGACCTCGCCGCCGGGGCACCCGGTCGTCGCGATGATTCCGCTGGCATAGCGGGACAGCAGCTCGCGATCCATCCGTGGCTTGCGGAAATAGCCCTCCAACGACGCGATCGACGACAGCTTGAACAGGTTGTGCATGCCCTCGGTGGTCTCGGCGAGGAGGGTCATGTGCGTATATGCGCCCGCCCCGGAAACATCGTCATCCTTCTGCGCTGGGGTTCCCCAGCGCACAGGCTGCTTGTGACCCCGGTGCTCGGGCGCGACGTAGGCCTCGATGCCGATGATGGGCTTGATGCCGGCCGCCTGTGCCTTGGACCAGAAGTCAAAGGCGCCATAGAGGTTGCCGTGGTCGGTGAGCGCGACAGCGGGCATGCCGGTCCGCTCGCACTCGGTGAACAGCTCCGCCAGGCGCGCGGCACCGTCGAGCATGGAGTACTCGGTGTGGACGTGCAGGTGCACGAACGAGCCCTCTGATCCCCTGCTCGCCCGGCCTGCCGCCATGAAGCACCGCCTCCTTCAGGCATGCTGCCACGAGCCCGAGCAAGGCGACCGATGAATCGGCGCCGCTCAGCTGGGGCACATCGCTTGGTGTCTGTCGACCCTACCGCCGGCCGCCGACAGCCGGTCTCCGCGACACGCGCCAGCCGGGCCGAGACCGGCACCAGCCGCGGCTCTCGTGACTGGCCGACATTAGCACCGGCCACACCGCCGATTGGCTACGCGCCATTCACTTGAGCCTCGTCAAACGTTACGGAAATGGCTTCCGTGACATCATCACGTCCTTCATTAGCCTGCCTAACATCTACCGCGCGGCCTGCTCTTGGGCCTGGCTATCCGCCCGAGGCGGGCAGTCTTCAATCGGCAACCGAAAGGAAGCGCGGATGCGACGACCAGGCAGGGCCCTGACACTCACCGCCGCCGCCGGACTCTTTGCGGCGATGGCACTCGGTGTCACCGGCGCTATCGCGAGCGGGGCGTCCAGCGCGCCCAAGGCGCCGGCTACGGCGACACGACCACACCGATCAAGCACCTCGTCGTCCTCTTCGACGAGAACATCTCCTTCGACCACTACTTCGGGACCTACCCGTACGCCGCGAACCCGGCCGGCGAGCCCGCATTCACGGCCGCTTCCGGCACCCCAACCGTCAACGGCCTGTACAACGACCTCACCGCAGCAGGCCAGCCCACCGGCCCGCTGCTGACCAGCAACCCCAACCTGTCCAACCCGGAGCGGCTCGACCGCGCCGACCCGATGACGTGCGACCAGGATCACGGGTACAAGGACGAGCAGACGGACGTCGATCACGGCGCCATGGACCTGTTCGCGCAGACCACGGGCCGCAACAAGACGCTCGCCACGTGCCTGGCGGGCCTGACCGACAACGGATCGGCTGAGCCGGTGCCCGCGGACGCCGCGAAGAACTACGCGGTGATGGACTACTACGACGGCAACACCGTCACCGGGCTGTGGAACTACGCGCAGCAGTACGCCATGAGCGACAACGCGTTCACCACGAACTACGGCCCCTCCACGCCGGGCGCGCTCAACGTCACCGGCGGGCAGACCTACGGCGCCACCTGCGGCCCGACCTTCGCCACGATCAACGACTCGCCGTGTGCCGCCCCGGCCGGCCTGAACACGACCACCGTCGACGCATCGAACATCACGGCCGGACCTGCGCAGGCAGCCGGCCCGGGCACCACCTACTCCGACGCCGACCCCACGTTTGACATCTGCTCGTACCTGCCGAGCGCCGTCGGCGGCGACGGTAACACCGCGGCGACAACGCTGACCATGGGCGGACCGAACATCGGCACCGCGCTGGACGCGGGGAATCTGACCTGGGGCTGGTTCGAGGGCGGTTTCGACAACGGATACGTGCCTGGCCATGGCACGCAGCCGACGACCGACCAGATCTGCGCCGAGAGCCACCAGAACGTTGGCGGCGCGTCGGTGGTCGACTACATCCCGCACCACGAGCCGTTCGAGTACAACGCCGCAACGGCTAACCCGATGCACCTGCCGCCGACGTCGGTCGCCATGATCGGCCGCCAGGACCAGGCGAACCACCAGTACGACCTGGCCGACTTCTGGGCCGCGGCTGACACCGGTCACCTGCCGCAGGTTTCGCTCCTCAAGGCTGCCGCCTACCAGGACGGTCACGCCGGCTACTCCGACCCACTGGACGAGCAGACGTGGCTCGCCGACACCATCAACCACCTCGAGGCGCTGCCCACGTGGCGGTCGACCGCCATCGTGATCACCTACGACGACTCCGATGGCTGGTACGACCACATCCTGGCTCCGATCACCACCGCGTCGCAGACCTCCCTCGATACGCTGACGGGTTCTGGTACCTGCGGTTCGCAGCCGGTTCCGGTCAACAGCGCCAGCGCGCAGGAGCAGGGCCGTTGCGGCCTCGGCGTCCGGATCCCGTTCCTCGTGGTGTCGCCGTGGTCACGATCGAACTTCGTGGACAACACGCTGATCGATCAGAGCTCGGTGGTGAAGTTCATCGAGCAGAACTGGGGGCTGTCAACCCTCGGCGACGGATCGACAGATGCGTCGGCCGGGTCGCTGAAGTCGCTGTTCAACTTCAGCTCAGCCTTCCCGTCGAACGGTCGGCTGTTCCTCAACCCGAGCACCGGCGAGCCGATCAGCTTCGGCGACTTCGAGAGTCACTTCGCCAGGTAAGGACGCGTGTGAAGAATGCTGCGGGCCGGGGCCGTCAGGCCTCGGCCCGCAGCACGTCCAGCGCATGGGATAGGTCAGCCGGGTACGGGCTGACGAACTCGACGCGGCGCCCATCAGCGGGATGCGCGAAACCGAGCTTGACCGCGTGCAGCCACTGCCGCGATAGGCCGAGCCGCTGCGTCAGTACCGGATCGGCGCCGTAGAGTCTGTCCCCGACACACGGATGCCGGACGGCCGCCATGTGCACCCGGATCTGATGGGTTCGGCCGGTCTCAAGCCGCACGTCCAGCAGGCTCGCGCCGCGGAACGCCTCAAGCGTGTCGTAGTGCGTGATCGACGGGCGCCCATCGGAGACGATCGCGAACCGGCCGTCGCCGGACGGGTGACGCCCGATGGGCGCGTCGATGGTGCCCCGTAGCGGATCGGGATGGCCTTGCACGAGCGCGTGGTAGCGCTTATCGACGGTGCGCTCGCGGAAAGCCTGCTTGAGCGCGCTGTACGCCGGCTCGCTCTTGGCGACGACCATCACGCCGGTGGTGCCCGCGTCCAGGCGGTGGACGATGCCTTGCCGCTCGGCCGCGCCGCTGGTCGCTACCGTATGGCCAGCCGCGAGCAAGCCTTGCAGGACTGTTGGTCCGCTCCAGCCGGGGGTAGGGTGGGCCGCCACTCCGAGCGGCTTGTCGACTACGACGATGTCGGCATCCTCGTAGACAATGCCGAGGCCTGGTACGGGTTCGGGACGGGCCGCAAGGGGCACCGGCGGTGGGGGCAACGTCACGTCGAGCCAGTCCCCTGCTCGCACGCGGTCTGACTTAGCAGGGCGACTGCCGTCGACGAGAACGGCCCCGTTCCCGACCAGATCCTGAGCCTGGGTCCTCGATAGCCCGAACATGCGGGCCAGCGCAGCGTCCAGGCGCTCTCCGTCGAGCCCGTCCGGCACCGGGACGCGTCGGGCGCCTGTGGCCGTCATCTGGGTTCGCGCTGTCCGTCCAGCCTGATACCGCGGATAGACAGCAGTACCGCCAGGATCCCGCCACACACAATCGCCGAGTCGGCCAGGTTGAAGACCGGCCAGTGGGGCACCTGAATCCAGTCCACCACCCAGCCGCGGAACAAACCGGGCGACCGGAAGATCCGATCGACGAGGTTGCCAGTTGCGCCGCCGAGGAGCAACCCGAGCGTGATCGCCCACGGGAGGCTGCGGATCCGGCGCGACGAGCGCAGGATCACCACCACGACGCTGATCGCGATCAGCGAGAACACAATGGTCAGGCCCGGCGCGAAGCTGAACGCGGCGCCTGCATTCCGGTCGACGCGCAGCTTCAGGAAACCGTCAACCAGCCGGATCGGCGGGTGACCGCTCAACGTCGCGACAACAGCGGCCTTGCTCGCTATGTCCAGCCCGAGGACGGCGACAGCGACGGCGAGAAGCGTTCCGATCCGGCGCCGAGGCACGCCGACAGTAAGCCCGGCGGGGCCACCGGACTTACCCTGTTGCGGCTGCTGCTCGGCTGCCACCGGGCCGCTCAGCGACGCTCCTCGCGCTGCTTGCACGACACACACAAGGTAGCCCGCGGAAACGCCTGGAGCCTGGCCTTGCCGATGGCCTCGCCGCAGGACTCGCATGTGCCGTACGTCCCGGACTCGATGCGCGCGATGGCGCGCTCGTTCTGGGCCAGCAGCTCGCGGGCGTTGTGGGTCAGCGCGAGCTCGTGCTCGCGCTCGAACGTCTTGGCACCGACGTCAGCCTGGTCGTCACCGGCGTCGCTGACGGCGTCGCCAAGCCGACTCGCGATGTCGGACTCAGCGCGCTTAATATCGGCGCGCAGCGCCGCAGCCTCAGCGGCTAGCTGGCCGCGAAGCTCGGCAATCTCGCGTTCAGTCCAGCGCCTTTCGCCCGGCCGCACCGGAAGGGCGGCGGCGCCAGAATGCGCGGTAGCGGTCATTGTCCGCCTCCCTCGGTACCTGGGCTTTCGATCATCAATGCGAACAGTCACCGGAGGATAAGTGGTGACTGGCGCAATCCGCAAACATACCCGCCGCTCGGCGACTGCCAACCGCGCATTTTCGGCGGCCCCTGCGGGCGAGCCGCGTCCGGCGAGCCGCGGACCGGCGGACTGGAAACCCGTCCGCTATTCTTAAGGCCACCATGGCGCGCTCGTATTCCCCGCTGCCAAGCAGCGCTGACCTGCCCGCTCTTGAACACGAGGTCCTGCGCCGGTGGCAAGATAGCAAGATCTTTGAGCGCTCCCTCGAGCAGACGGCCGATGGCCCCAGATGGAACTTTTACGAGGGTCCGCCTACAGCGAACGGCATGCCGGGCGTCCATCACATCGAGGCCAGAGTCCTCAAGGACGCCTTCCCGCGGTTCAAGACGATGCAGGGCTTTCACGTTCCGCGTCGAGCGGGCTGGGACTGCCACGGCCTGCCAGTTGAGGTAGCGGTCGAGAAAGAACTGGGCCTTACCTCAAAAAGGGATATCGAGGCATACGGCATAGCTGCGTTCAACGCCCGTTGCCGCGAGTCCGTCCTGCGACATGTCGATGCTTTTGCTGAATTTACGGAGCGAATGGGTTACTGGATAGACCTGTCCCAGGCCTACCGGACCATGGACCCCAGCTACATCGAGTCAGTCTGGTGGTCGCTCAAGGAGATCTACGGCAAGGGCCTGCTGATCCGGGACTTCCGGGTCGGCCCGTACTGCCCGCGATGCGGGACGCCGCTGTCGGACCATGAGATGGGCCAGCCTGACGTATACCGAACGGTGGCGGACCCCTCCGTGATCGTGCGGTTCCCGCTCCGTTCCCTGCCGCCGACGGCGCCGGCCCAGGTTGCCGGCGCTGATCTGCTTGTGTGGACCACCACCCCGTGGACCCTGGTCTCCAACACCGCCGTCGCCGTCCATCCCGACGAGACGTATGTCCAAGCCCGCCGGTCTGGCGTCGGCGATCGCGTGATCGTCGCCGACGCGCTCTTCGCACGAGTCCTCGGCGAGGGCTGGCACATCACTGACCGGTTTACCGGCGCTGAGCTGGCCGGCGCGACCTATCGGCCGCCGTTCAGCCTGATCGAGATTCCGGACGCGCACCGGGTCGTTACCGGGACGTTCGTAACCACGGAGGACGGCACTGGCCTGGTCCACCTCGCACCGGCCTTCGGCCCTGAGGACATGGCCGCGAGCCGTGAGCATGGCCTGCCGGTGGTTAACCCGGTCATGCCTGACGGCCGTTTCGAAGAGCACATTCCCCTGGTCGGCGGGATGTTCTTCAAGGCCGCTGACCCGAGACTTATCGAGAACCTCGCTGACCGGGACCTGCTGTTCAGCTCGCATCTGCACGAGCACAGCTATCCGCACTGCTGGCGCTGCGGGACGCCACTGCTGTACTACGCGCTGCCCTCCTGGTACATCCGCACCACGGCCATCCGCGATGAGCTGCTCGCGGCGAACGAGGCGACGAACTGGCAGCCCGCGACCATCAAGCACGGCCGGTACGGCGATTGGCTCCGCAACAATGTCGACTGGGCGCTGTCCAGGACGAGGTACTGGGGCACGCCGCTGCCCATCTGGGTGTGCCCGTCCGATCACGTCACCTGCGTCGGATCCCTCGCTGAGCTGTCTGAACTTGCCGCGACCGACCTCACCGGGGTGGATCCCCACCGGCCGTTCGTGGATGACATCACCGTCAGCTGCCCCGACTGCGGAGGCACAGCCCGGCGGGTGCCCGAGGTCATCGACGTGTGGTTCGACTCGGGCGCCATGTCGTTCGCGCAGTTTGGAGCGCCGTGGCGGAATCAGCCCGAGTTCCGCACGTCTTACCCGGCCCAGTTCATCTGCGAAGCCATCGATCAGACCAGGGGCTGGTTCTACTCGCTGATGACGGTCGGCACCTTGCTCTTCGACCGGTCCGCGTACGAGAACGCGGTCTGTCTGGGTCTGCTCGTCGACGAGCGGGGCCGCAAGATGAGCAAACATCTCGGGAACGTCCTCGAGCCGATGCAGCTGATGGAAGCCCACAGCGCGGACGCCGTGCGCTGGTTCTTCGCCGTCTCGGGCTCGCCGTGGGCGACGCGGAAGATCGGATCGGGTGTACTCGAGGACATCGTCCGTAAGGTACTGCTGACGTACTGGAACACGGCCTCGTTCCTGGTGTTGTATGCGAACGCGGCACACGCGGCGACGCCCGCGGCCGGGAGTCCCCACGGCGACGCGACGGCGGCCGGTTCCGGCGATGCGGTGGCGCCGCCACCTGCTGAGCGAGCGCCGCTTGATCGATGGCTCCTGACCGAGCTGAACCTCGTAGTTCGCGATGTCACCGCTGCACTGGAGGACTTCGACTCGGCCGCCGCAGGACGACGGATCGCGTCGTTTATCGACGACGTGTCCAACTGGTACGTCCGCAGGTCGCGGCGACGGTTCTGGGACGGGCCTTCGACGCCGGATGGCGCGGCGGCGTTCGCGACGCTGTCGCACGCGCTGGACGTCGTGACGAGGCTGATGGCGCCTATCACGCCATTTATCACCGATTACATCTGGGGTGTGCTGCGCCCAGACGACGCGCCGGAGTCGGTTCACCTGGCCGGTTGGCCGGTTGCCGATGAGTCGCTGATCGATACGCAACTGACCGCGCAGATGGCGCTCGTCCGGCGCCTCGTGGAGCTGGGCCGGTCCGCGCGAGCCAGCGCGGTCGTCAAGGTCCGCCAGCCGCTGGCGCGGGCGCTCGTCGCGGCGCCAGGCTTTGCCGACCTGCCGGCCGACTTGCGGGCCCAGGTCGCCGACGAGCTGAACGTCCGGGAGATCGAGCCGATTGATGTGTCCGATGGCTCGCCCGTGCGCCACACCGTCAAGGCAAACTTCCGTGCCCTCGGCAAGCGATTCGGCAGCGGAACGCAGCCGGTAGCCGCCGCGATCACCGCCGCCGATCCGGCGGCGCTGGCCGCCGGCCTGCGTATTGATGGCGAGGTGCAGCTGGCGGTCGATGGTGATGTGGTCAGCATCGGCCCCGACGACGTTGTCGTGACGCAGACGCCGATCGCAGGCTGGACGGTCGCCACGGAGGGCGCTGACACGGTCGCGCTGGAGGTGACGATCACTGCCGAACTGCGCCGCGAGGGCCTGGCCCGTGAGTTCATCCGGCAGGTCCAGGACGCGCGGAAGAGCGACGGGCTCGACGTCAGCGACAGAATCTCGCTGCGCTGGTCGACCGCTGATCCGGACGTTTCGGCGGCGCTGACCGAGCATCGGGTGCTGATCAGCGGCGAGGTACTCGCTGTCGATTTCGGCCGCAACGACCTGGACGCCGCCGACTCGGAGGCCGATAGCGCCGAGGTCTTCCGGCACGGTAGCCCAGACCTCGGCCTGACGTTCTGGCTGCAGCGGAGCCACTGACGGCCCAGCGTCGGCCACTACGCCACGACCCTGAACGGCTGCGGCCGCGCTGAAACGTAGATGATCTTGATGAATGGCTTGTGGCTGCTGCTATGGCGACAGCAATTTGCCAGCCATGGAGCGCGGGGAAGGGCGGCTAAGCGCTATCGCCAGGCTTCTCGGGCCGACAGGCACGGCAGGGAACGCAGCCCATCTGCTCGGCCCGCTGCACGGTCATAGTTTCGAGATCCTCGTCGCCGAGGAACCGGATCAAGATGCAGTCGGACGTGTGGTACCGGCCGATGCCTGGCACCACGGAAACGGCGCCATCCGGCCGCCCGGACGGCGCCGCGGCAGAGGTTGATGCCCGATCGCCAGCCGCGGCATCGTTAGCGCTGTCCAATGGGGTCTGTGTCCGCGCCCACGGTGTGACGGCCGGACCGCCGGTCACCGGGCTAGTGGTCGCCGGGTTGGATCGCGCGGTGCCGGGACTCGGGAACACTGACGAAGTCGTCGACGACGATGCCGATGCCGATGCTGAACCCGCCGACTGCACGTCCGCAATTGGGCCGTGGGGGGTCGGCTCAAGGCCTGAGGTGTCGGGCGAACCCTTGCTCGCCGGACTAAAGAAAGGCGATGCGGGAGCCAACGGATCCCGGTCGTGCCTACCAGGACCAGAGGGCCCGGGCGACTCTGTCACAGCAGCACGCCGGGAAAGCACGTCGGCGCCGGCCGGGACGCCGCCGGCGGATGCTGCATACGGCCGCACAGCGGCTGGCTGGCCGGGCAGCGGTCGAGTCGCGCCTGGCTGGCCATGGGCTGGGTGACGAGCCGTCGGCTCAGCGGCGGCTGAGCTCATGCCCAGCTGGCGGGCGGCGAGACCAGCCGCGCCTAGCGGACCCGCTGAGGGTCGGACGCCCGTTGCCGGAGAATCTGCTGTCGGCCCAGGTATGGACCAGTCGCGCTGGCTACGGTCCCGCTGGTCCTGGTCACGGGGATCCCCATCACGGTGATCCCCGCCACGCTGATCCCGGTCATGCCGGTCTGGTTCATGCTGATCCGGGTCGCGCCGATCCGGCTCGCGCCGGTCTCGCTCATGCTGATCCGCCTCGCGCCGATCCGGCTCGCGCCGGTCTCGCTCATGCTGATCCGCCTCGCGCCGGTCTCGCTCATGCTGATCCGGCTCGCGCCGGTCACCATCGCGCTGCTCGCGGTCTGCGCCCGGCACGGGTATCTGGCCGACACGCGTCTCACCATCGCGCTCCGGACGCCGGCCTGACCCCGGCCGCCCGCCCGACTCTGGCCGCCCGCCCGACTCCGGCCGCCCGCCCGACTCGGGACGCCCGCCTGACTCGGGACGGCCAGGTGACCGGTGGGATGGGTGCACAGCCGCGCGGCCGGTCGAGGCGGCAGCGTCATCGGCGCCAGCTCTCCGACGCGGAGACTGACCGGCGGCCGGCTCATTGCCTTGCGACCGACCACTTCGAGTTCCGGAACCGCCGACCGTTCGGGCACCGCGGCCGACGGCCGGTCGAGATCCAGGACCACTGCCCGGCCGAGCGCCGGCGCCGCCAGTCGGCCGAGCTCCCGGTCCCGCCCCCGCAGCGCCGCCGCGACCCACCGAGCCGACAAGCTCTGGCTCGGCCGCCGTCCTGGCTGCTGACGTCGACCCCGCGCCGAATACGGCGTCGCGCCAGATGGCCACGCCCGCAATCAGCATGAGCAGCGCCAGCGCCGCCAGGCCAATCGAGACGTACACCAGCTTCAGGTCCCCGCCGACTGCGCCCACGATCAGCAGGCCCATCGCGACCGCAACGACGGACACGATTGCGCCGAACCTGATCAACTGAGGGCTCCGTTAATCGGGAAGCCAGACTGGTTAGCCGTTGGCGCTAGCGACGGTCGTGCTGGCCTGCGTCGGACGGGTGGAAGCCTCCATTGTGCGCGACCGGCTCAGGAATCCCCTGGTAGCCGCCACTCTGGCCGCCATTACGCATGTCCAGCCGACCGACCCCGACGCCCACGGGCGGCTGCTGGCCCGTGCCTACGGCCGGGAACACCCCGCTGTCGGCCGCGCCGGCCTCTAGGTCCCGAAGCTGACCCTCGAGGTACGCCTTGAGGCGGCTGCGGTACTCGCGCTCGAAGGCACGCAGGTCGTCGACCCGGCGCTCCAGCTCCTCGCGAGACTGGACGAGCGAACCCATCGCCTGGCGGTGCCTCTCCTGCGCGTCGCGCTCGAGGCTCTCAGCCCTGGCGCGGGCGTCGCTCGTGACCTGCTCGGCCTGACGGCGTGCCTTGGTCAGGATGTCGTCGGCCTCGCGACGAGCCCGCCCCAGCGTCTCGTCGGCCTCGCGCCGGGCGTCCGCGATCGCCTGATCGGCGGTCTGCTGAGCTAGTGCAAGCACGCGGGCCGCCGTGTCCATGTTGTCCTCGACCGGCCGCGGCGGGCTGATCATCACGGGCTCGGGGCGCCGCTCGGGCTCATGCCTGATCGACTCGGGCTGCATCATCTCGGGGACCTCGGCCTGCGGGGTCAGCGAGACAGGCGGCTTGCCGCGCAGCACTTCAGCCAGCTTGGCCCGAAGCTCCTCGTTGTCTTGAATGAGCTCGTCGAGCGCTGCTTCTACTTCGTCGAGGAAGGCATCGACTTCCTCTTCGTCGTAGCCCGGCCTGAGCCTGGTAGTGCTGAACTGCTTGTTCCGCACATCCGCGGGCGTCAGTGGCATCTCTTCTCCCTGAAGCTTTGTCCCTTTTGGACGCTACCTGATGACCCTACCGTCACCGTGCGACTTCCCAGAGCACATAGACCACCAGGAACAGCAGCATGAAGCTGAGGTCAAGGGCCACACTACCGAGCCGGACCGTGGGAATGTAGCGCCTTAGAAATCTCAGTGGCGGGTCCGTGGCGGAGTAAACACCCTCAGCTACCACAAGAAGGATGCCACTCGGGCTCCACGACCTGGCGTAGACCTGAATCCAGCTGAAGATCATCCTGGCGATCAACAGAACAAGGTAGGCCGACAGCAGATAGAAGGCCACATCTTTGAATATGTTCACACGCGGTCTACCTATTCGGTCATGCAGGTAACGCGTCCTGCTCCGAGCCTCCAGCCAATGGACTGCAGGCTCAGCTCTGGTTGAAGAAGCCCCGCTCCGCGATGCGGGCCTTGTCCTCCGCCGCTACCTCAACATTGGCCGGGGACAGCAGGAACACCTTGTTCGTCACGCGTTCGATGCTCCCGCGCAGTCCGAAGATCAGCCCGGCCGAAAAGTCCACGAGACGCTTGGCGTCGCTGTCGACCATTTCGGTCAGATTCATGATCACCGGAGTGCCCTCACGGAAGTGCTCTCCGATCGTACGAGCCTCATTGTACGTGCGCGGATGCAAGGTCGTGATCCTCGCCAAATCGGTCGTCTGCACCTGGCCAGAGGTGTGCCGATCGCTTACCCGGGCGCCGGCCGGAGCTTCAGGCAGGTACACGTCGTGCCGCTCTTCGTCCTGGATCAGCTCGGCGCCGTACTCGTCGTACTCGTCGACGAACTCCTCCTGGTACTGATCCTCGAAGTGGCGGTCGTCCTCTACCAGCCCGAGATAGACCGCCATCTTGCGCATAGCGCTGGCCATCTTTTGTCCTCCGTCGTGCACGCCAGGCGGCCCAGCTCAGTGACCGGGTCACACGCGTCGGACATTACCTGACGAAGGCCCGCCGGCCGCCGAGCAACGCCGTACCGATTCGCACATGTGTCGTGCCTTCCGCAATGGCATCGCCCAGGTCACCGCTCATGCCAGCCGAAATCACCTGCGCGCCCGGATGGGCTGACCGCACCATTTCGGCGATGTGGCGGAGCCGGGCATACGCCGGGCGGGCAGGCTGGCCAAGCGGCGCGACCGCCATGACGCCCGCCACCTTGAGTCCGTCTCGCTCGGAAATGGCGTCAGCCAGGTAGAGCACCTGACGCGGATCGGCACCGCCGCGGCCGGACGCGGCCTCCAGACTGACCTGGACGAGGCAGCGCAGTTCGCGGCCCGCCGTGATAGCTCGGCGGCTCAGGGCGTCGATCAGGCGCATCCGGTCCACTGAGTGCACCATGTATGCATAGCTGGCCACGCTGGCCGCCTTGTTGACCTGAAGCTGGCCGACGAAGTGCCAGCGCACCTCGATGCCGGCGGCCGCGCACGCCGCGACCTTTGGCGCCGCCTCCTGGTCCTTGTTTTCACCGATATCGGCGACGCCGAGCTGGTTCAGCAAGATGATGTCGGAAACGGGGAACGTCTTCGTGACAGCGATCAGCTGGACCTCGGCCGCGTTACGGCCCGCCGCCGCACACGCCGCCGCGATGGAAGCACGCACCGCCGCGAGGTTCGTCGTCAGCTCCGCCAGCCGCTCGCCGCCGTCGCCGGGGGTCATCGAGGCGACAGCCAGACCAGGCCAGCGAACCTGCCCGTGACGCCGTCTCGCCGGTAGGAATACAGGTCCTTCGACTCGCGCGTACACCGCCCGTCCGTCGTGATATCGATCACACCAGCGCCGGCGAGTTGCGCTCGCACCCCGGCCGCGATGTCGAGCCCAGTGGCCCCAGCGAACGTGTCGCAGCGCGCGGCCGCCGCAACAGCGCTCACCCGCGCCTGCAGCTCCGGCGGGACCTCATAGCAACCGCCGCAGATGGATGGGCCCGTCACGGCGTGCATGCGGGCCGGGACGGCCCCGGCAGTCATCATCTGCGTGATCAGCGCGGGCACCACTCCCCCGGCCAGGCCCTCGCGGCCCGCGTGCGCCGCGCCGACAATGCGGGCGACCGGGTCGGCAATCAGCACGGGGACGCAGTCGGCCGCCAGCACGCACAGCGCCTGGCCCGGTACATCGGTGAACATCGCGTCTACTGGTCGGGGTGGCTCGTGCGCCCCCGGTCCGGCGTACCAGACGTCCGTCCTGTGCGTCTGGCGCATGAAGATCAGGCGGTTCGGGGGCAGGCCGCAGGCCTGGGCGAGCGCAGCTCGGTTGGCCTGCACGGTCGCCGGATCGTCATTGACGCCGAGGCCGAGGTTCATGCTCTCGTACGGCGGTCTGCTGCGGCCGCCGGACCGGCCCGAGAAGGCTGACAGCACGCCATCGCCGAGGTCAGGCCCGGGCGTGATCAAGGCATCGCACGGATCCGCGCTCACGACAGGATGCTACGGGTGGCGAGGATCGTCGGGCTCACCCGGCGACGGTCGGAGTCAGCTGAGGGCTCGCGCTCGTCCGGGATGCGCGCGGTCACTTCAGGAAATCGGGCACGTCGAGCTCGTCATCTTCCTCGAACACGACGGACATGCGCCGGGTGCCGAGCGAGTCCGCTGGCCTCGCGCCGTTGGTCCGCCCGCCGCTCGGCGCCCCGTCCATGGCCAAGGCGCCTGCGTCCTCCGATCCGCCTGGGCGCGGTGCCGGGATGCCATCGACCTTGGCGCCATCGCCCGCTGCGCCGTCGACGCGCGCTGAGGGCTGTCCGACGGCGCTACTGCCCGCAGCCCCGTCCGACTCGCTCAACGCCGGAGCACCCGGCGCGCTTGCAGCCGGAGCACTAGGTGCCGGATTGCGCGGCGCCTTGCTCTCGGTGAGCTGAAACGGCCGCCATTCACTCGAGGTCGTGGGGGCCGGTGCCAGTCCGCTAGCGACAACGTCGGCGGCCTGACGCACGCCGCTGTACGCAGTGGTCCGCGGGCGCGGGCGGCCAGCCTGCGGCTCATCGAACCCGGCTGCGATCACAGTCACGCGAACCTCGTCGCCCAGCGCGTCGTCGATCACGGCGCCGAAGATGATGTTCGCGTCCGGCGCGGCTGAATTCGCCACGAGCTGCGCGGCCTCGTTGATCTCGAACAGGCCGAGATCGGAGCCACCCTGGATCGACAGCAGGACGCCGTGGGCGCCGTCGATGCTCGCCTCGAGCAGCGGACTCGAGATCGCCATCTCGGCCGCAGCCACGGCCCGGTCATCGCCGCGGGCGGTGCCGATGCCCATGAGCGCCGACCCGGCCCCGGACATGACCGACTTCACGTCAGCAAAGTCCAGGTTGATCAGTCCGGGTGTCGTGATCAAGTCGGTAATGCCCTGAACACCTGACAGCAGTACCTGATCGGCTGCCTTGAACGCGTCCAGGACGCTGACATGCCGGTCCGAGATCGACAGCAGCCTGTCGTTCGGGATGACGATGAGGGTGTCGACCTCGCTTCGCAGCTTCTCGATCCCGAGGTCGGCCTGGGAAGCCCGGCGCTTGCCCTCGAAGCCGAACGGCCTGGTCACCACTCCGATGGTCAGGGCGCCAAGGGCACGAGCAACCTCGGCCACGATGGGCGCCCCACCGGTGCCCGTGCCGCCGCCTTCACCAGCCGTGACAAAGACCATGTCGGCACCCTTGAGTACCTCTTCGATCTCTTCGCGGTGGTCCTGCGTGGCCTTCGCGCCGATCTCTGGATTCGCACCGGCGCCGAGTCCCCTGGTCAGCTCCCGGCCGACGTCTAGCTTGACGTCGGCGTCGCTCATCAGCAGCGCCTGGGCGTCGGTGTTGATCGCAATGAATTCGACGCCGCGCAGTCCCTCTTCGATCATTCGGTTTACGGCGTTGACGCCGCCCCCACCGATACCGACGACCTTGATGACCGCTAGATAGTTCTGCGGTGCTGCCACGAGGAGCAAACCTTTCCGCTCGTACGA
Organism: uncultured Actinomycetota bacterium; assembly: GCA_963730085.1. Classification (GTDB taxonomy): domain Bacteria; phylum Actinomycetota; class Actinomycetes; order Streptosporangiales; family Streptosporangiaceae; genus JAJYUU01. Next base: position 220,372 of record CAVSQI010000008.1, read on the forward strand.
TGTGTCGCGGTCTCGCCGCCCACGGCGGCTACGCTCCGGCTGCCGGGAACGGGGCCGCCCCGGTCTCGGTCCTCCTGCCCGCGAACTCCCCCGAGTCCCACTGGTCCGGCGGATTCTGGCTCGTCAACTCTCACCCTCAACTTGAGATTTAGAGTTATGTCAAGCTGCCGACTGTTAGGGACAGTAGGGTTGCGCGGCTGGCCAGGTCAACCACTGTCAGCATCCCGGCCCGGCGTGTCGCGCCATGGGTTTCGCGCGGCACCGCCATCCCTCACCGCCGCGTCACCGCGCCCATCACCGCTGGGTCACTGCGACGGCAGGGTCACTGACGTCATAGGCGCGAGCGTGGGTCTTCAACAGCAGCTGAAGCTCGGCCCACTTCTGGGCGGTGTGCCCGACCCTGCCCCACAGCACGGTGACATCGCCCGTCAGGTGCAGCGTGACATCGGTAGCGGACTGCGCCGAGACCGAGACAATCCGCGCGCGCAACTCGGTGGGTAGCTGGCGCAGTACGAGGGCCGCCGCGAGGACCGCGCCATTGCCTCGCAGAGTGGCAGGCGGAGCGCTCAGGACCGGCATGCCGGGGGGCTTGTGCGCTGCCCAGCGAACGGTGACGCCATGGCTGTCGATGAGGTCATATCCGCCTCCGGCGGACACGGCCAGCTGCGGAGTCCGCTCGCGCACGGTGATGACGATCGCGTCGGGCCAAGACCGGCTGACGGTGGCGGACAGCACAGCTGGGATGCGCTCCACCCGCTGCGTGGCAGCCGAGGTGTCTACTCGGGCCAGCGGCTGGCCGACTCGAATCCGAGCCGCGGTGCGCACTTGCGCGGCCGGGACCTGTCGAGTGCCCGTCACCACGACGTGCCGGACAACGAGCAGGCTCGAGCCAAGGAGCGCCCACGCGGCGCCAGCCAGGATCGCCAGGATGATGCCGCCAAAGAAGACCGCGCGCGCTGCATTGGCACGCCGACCGCCCGGTCTTGCCGGTTCCGCACGTTGCTGGCCGCGGTCACGTCCACTCGGCCTAGCCATGGGGTCGGTCGCGGGCAGTCGCCTCACGGCCCGGCCGCCCGCTCACGCAGCGCCTGCACGATCTGCGGCCCGAGCGCGGTCACGTCGCCAGCCCCCATGGTCAGGACCAGGTCGCCGGGCTTTGCCAGGCCTGCGACCACGGCGGGGACGGTGGCACGCTCGGATACGAAGAGCGCGCCGCCGCCGGGCACCGCGTCGCTGACCAGCTTGCCGGTGACGCCAGGCTCAGGGTCCTCGCGGGCCGCGTAGACGTCGAGCACGAGCACCTCGTCGGCCTGCCCGAGCGCAGCGCCGAATTCGGCCGCGAAGAACCGGGTGCGGCTGAATAGGTGCGGCTGGAAGATCGCGATCAGCCGGCCGCCCGCCGCGATGTCACGAGCCGCCGCGAGGTCGGCGGCAAGTTCGGTCGGGTGGTGAGCGTAGCTGTCGATGACCTGGATGCCATCTGCCTCGCCCTTGAGTTCCATCCGCCGGCGCGCGCCCCGATAAGCGCCCAGGCCGGCAACCGCGTCCGCTACTGACACGCCGAGCTGGACGGTCAGCGCGAACGCCGCGGCCGCGTTGAGCGCGTTGTGCCTGCCGGGCACTGCGATCTCGAGCTGGACGGGACCGGCTCCGGCTAGGACCGTGCCAGGGCCGCCGGTGATGGTGAACTCGGTCCGCATTCCCCGCGCCTGGATATCGGCCACCCGATAGGAGGCGTCGGCAGCGGTGCCGTACGTCAGCACGGTCACTGTCGGCTGGGCGACCGCCGCGAGTGCCCGCGCGCCCGGGTCGTCTGCGCAGGCAACGAGCAGGCCGCCGGCCGAGATTCGGGCGACGAAGGCAGCGAATGCCTCCTCGATCGCCGCGAGTGTGCCGTAGTTGTCAAGATGATCCGCCTCGACCGACGTCAGCACCGTCGCGTCGGGGGCCAGCATGAGGAATGAGCCGTCGCTTTCGTCGGCCTCCACGACCACTGCCGGGCCAGTGCCCTCGGCCGCGCCGAGTCCGGTCTCGGCCAGGATTCCGCCGATGACGTAGGAGGGCTCGGAACCGCTGTGCAGGAGCACGGTGGCGATCATCGACGTCGTCGTCGTCTTGCCGTGGGTGCCGGCGACCGCGATCCCCTGGTGGCCGAGCATGATGCTGGCCAGCGCGGCCGCTCTGTGCATGACCCGCAGGCCGCGCCGCCGCGCCTCGAGCAGCTCTGGGTTGTCGGGGCGGATCGCTGTCGAGACCACGACCGTGTCGGCGTCGCCAAGGTTGGCCGCCGAGTGTCCGACTGTAACTCGCGCCCCGGCGGCCGCCAGGTCGTCGAGCAGCGGCGACGCCGTCGAGTCACTGCCCGAGACGGTTACGCCGCGGGCCAGCATGATCCTGGCGATACCCGACATGCCTGCGCCACCGATGGCCACGAAGTGGACCTTGCCGAGCTCGTCCACCGGGACCGGATCGACCGGAGTGACCAGGCCCACCCTGTTACCTCCCTGTCCGCCGTCGGGTAACCGCTACTTGCGCCGCCGCCGCCGTCCCGGCCGTCGCCGTCCGACCGACAGGACAAGCGCTGCTAGCTCGGTGGCCGCTTCCTTGTGCCCGCTGGCGGCCGCCGCCTCGGCCATCGCAGTCAAGCGTGCCCGATCCCGCAGAATCGGCACCACGGCCGAGGCGATCCAGTCGGCCGACAGATCGGCGTCGTCGACGATCAGGCCTCCGCCGGCCTGCTCGATCGGCTCGGCATTCAGGCGTTGCTCGCCGTTGCCGTGCGGTAGCGGCACGTACGCGGCCGGGAGGCCCACGGCGGTCAGCTCCGCGCACGTCATCGCGCCCGCTCGGCACAGCGCGAAGTCCGCCGCCGCGTAACCGAGGTCCATTCGGTCCAGGTACGACAGCACGACGTATGGCACCGGGCCGGCCGGCACCTCGACCTCGCCAGCCTTCGGTCCGACCACGTGGAGCACCTGAATGCCGGCCGCGCGCAGTGCCTCCGCGGCATCCAGAACTGCCGTGTTGAGCGACGCTGCACCCTGCGAACCGCCGGTCACCAGGAGGACCGGCATGTCGGCCTGCAGGCCGAAGTGAGCGCGCGCCTTGTCAGCGAGCGCGGCCCTATCCAGGCCCGCGATCTCAGGTCGGATGGGGATACCGACGAACCGAGCGTGCGGCAACCTCGTTCCCTGCTGACCTGTGTAGACGTGCTTGGTGAGCCGGGCGCCGATGCGGTTCGCGAGGCCAGGCTTCGCGTTCGCCTCGTGCACGACTATCGGGATCTTGCGGCGGCGGGCGGCGAGATAGCCCGGGGTCGCGACGTAGCCGCCGAAGCCGACCAGGACGTCGGCTCGGGTCCGGCCCAGGATCCCGGCAGTCGCGCTCACCGCGCGGAGCAGCCGGCTCGGCACGGACAGCAATGCGGGCGTCAGCCTCCTTGGCAGCGGCACGGGGGGGATCAGCGCCAGGTCATAGCCCCGCAGCGGCACCAGCCTGGTCTCTAGGCCCCGCTCGGTGCCGAGGCACGTGATCGCGACATGCGGATCGGTCCGGCGCAGCGCGTCCGCGAGCGCCAGGGCAGGCTCGATGTGCCCACCCGTGCCACCGCCCGCAATCACCACGCTGACGCTCATGCTGTCGCTCACCCTTCCTGCCCGCCCGACCGTCCCAAACCGTCCCTGACCGGCCACACTACTGTGGTCACGCCCGCCTTACTGCCCGGCCGGCCACGCTACCGCGCCTGATTTCACCGCGCGTGCCGTCGGCGCATTGGCGCTGACCGAGCTGCTTACCGAAACGGGTCTCCGATCCCGAACCAGCCGATCAGCCGCATGCTCCGGCTCGGGCCGGACGCCGCGAGCGCCTGCACGGCACCCGGCTCGGACCTGGCAAACGACATCAGCATGCCAATCGCGACCATCGTGACGATCAACGAGGACACCCCGGCCGAAATCAGCGGCAGAGGTACTCCGGTGATCGGTAGCAGCCCGAGGACGGCGCCCATGTTCACCAGCGCCTGCGCCGTCAGCCACACCGTGATCGCTCCGGCGCAGAGCCGGGCAAAAGTGTCTGGCACCCGGCGGGCGACGCGCAGCCCGGCATACGCCAGCCCGCCGTACAGCACGACTACGCAGAGAGTGCCGACCAGCCCTAGTTCCTCGCCGAGAATCGCGAAGATGAAGTCGGTGGGACTGTTGGGAACCCAGCCCCACTTGCCCCGGCTGGCGCCGCTGCCAACGCCAAACAGCCCGCCGGACCCCAGCGCGTCCTTACCCTGGACAAGCTGGTAGCACGTCAGGTTGCGGCAGCTCGGTGACTGCGACGATAGGAAGCTGCTGATCCTGGCCCATTCATACGAGTGCACGGCGACGAGCATGAGCAGCGCGAACAGCATCAAGGCCAGCATGCCGACGAGCAGCTTGCCCGGTGCCCCGATGACCCAGAGCAGCGCCAGGAAGATCACGATCAGCAAGAACGTGGTGCCCAGGTCCTTGCCGATCATCACCAGCAGGCACATAAGCGCGGCACCGGGCAGCAGCGGAACGAGGATGTGCCGCCAGTCGGTGAGCTGCTTGAGCTTCTCCTTCCTGGTCAGCAGGTCGGCGCCCCACACGACGAGCGCCAATTTGGCGAACTCGGACGGCTGCACCTGCGTGCCAGCCACGTTCAGCCACCGCTTCGCGCCGTCGACCTCGTGCCCGAACAACAGCACGAGCATGAGGCCGCCCACGGACGCGAGCAGAAGCGGATACGCGAACTTCCGGAATAGTCGCGGCGGCGACTTGGCGGCCAGCCACATCAGCAGCAGCCCGACCGCGGCCCCAAGCAGCTGCTTCTCGAACATCGAGTAGGGCGGCAGCCCCACGTCGAGGTCGTAGGCCGTCGACGTCGAGAACACCATCATCAGGCCGACGCCGAGCAGGAGCAGTGCGCAGCCCAGCACGAGGTAGTACGAGGCTAGCGGGCGGTCGAGCAGCGCCTTGGCGCGCCGCAGTCCCGCGCGCAGGCCGTCCATTCCCTCCGCTACGCCCGCTGCTGTAGCGTCCCGTCCCGGCTGGCCGGCGCCGGCAGCCAGGCTGGCGTCATCGTCGCCGGACAGCGCGCGCGGGACCGGCAGTCCAGTGTCCGCGGACCCGGCGCCAACCGGCCGCGGGCTCACCGCGAATCCGCCAGCCTGCCGACCGCTGCCGCGAACGCGTCTCCGCGCGCCGGATAGTCGCGGAACATATCCCACGACTGCGCCGCCGGTGCCAGCAGCACCGTGTCCCCGCGCTGAGCTGCTGCCGCTGCTGCCGCCACCGCCTCGTCCATAACTCCAGTTTCGGTGCTGCTCAGCTCCGTAACGGGGACATCCGGCGCGTGTCGCGCAAGCGCGCGAGCGAATCTCCCCCGATCGGTACCGATCAGGACGGCGGCGCGCAGTCGTGAGGCAGCGGCCGCCACCACGGCGTCAAGATCGGCGTCGCTGCCGCGGAACAGCCCGCCGGCCACCCAGACAATAGACGGGAACGCGGCCAGGGATGCGGCCGCCGCCGCCGGGTTGCTCGCCTTCGAATCATCGATGAACATCACGCCGTGCCGCTCGGCCACCAGGCTGATCCGATGCGGTTCAGGCACAAAGCCAGCCAGCCCGGCTGAGATCGAGGCCGGCTGGTCGCCATAGGCGCGGGCAAGCGCAGCCGCGGCGAGCGCGTCGGCGACGTTGTGCGGCGCTGCGGGACGCACGATCTCATGCGGGGCAAGACGGAGGTCCCGGCCAAAGGCGTTGTCCACCAGCCAGCCATCGGCTACGCCTAGCTCACCGGGGCCAGGATCGCCGAGGCGGAAGCCGACGACGCGGTTGGCGCCACGGGCCGCCGCTTGCTCAGCCATCGCCACCGATCGCGCGTCTTCGGCGTTGCAGATCGCGATGGTCCCTGGCCCGAAGATCCTGGCCTTGGCGGCCGTGTAGGACTCCATGTCGTCGTGCCAGTCGAGGTGGTGCGCCGCGATGTTGAGCACGACGGCAGCGAGCGGGTCGAGCGTGGCGCTCCAGTAGAGCTGGAAGCTGGACAGCTCGACGGCCACGACTGCGTAGGGCTCCGGGTCGCTCACGACGTCCAGGATCGGGGTGCCGACGTTCCCGGCCGCGACGCTGCGGTGCCCGGCAGCGGCGAGCATCGCGGCCAGCATCCGGACGGTTGTGGTCTTGCCATTCGTGCCGGTAACGGCGAGCCATTGCTGGCGGCCGCCACTCGGCAGCGCCGGGCGCAGTCGCCAGGCCAGCTCGACGTCGCCGATCACCTCGAGCCCGGCGGCTACGGCGGTCGCCAGCAGCGGCGTGTCCGGCCGCAGCCCCGGTGACGCGACCACCAATTCAGTGCCCGCCGGAATTGTCGCGCCCGGTCCGACCGCGCCGTCGCCGAGCCGGACTGACACGCCGTCCTTCGCCAGTATGTCGGCGAGGTCTCTGCGCTCGGCGTCGTCACGCGAATCAGCGGCGGTGACGTGCATACCCCAGCTGACAAGGAGCGAAATGACGGACTGGCCGGTGATGCCGAGACCGACAACGAGCGCCTGTTGCCCGGCAAGGCGAGCGGGCTGCGTCGTGTCGCGCGTGGCGGCCATGGGCTAAGTCTGGAGCCACTCGGCGTAGAAAAGGCCCAGCCCGAGCGCGACACACAGACCGGAAATCAGCCAGAACCTGATCACGATCGTCGTTTCCGCCCAGCCGATCATCTCGAAGTGGTGCTGCAGTGGCGCCATCTTGAACACGCGCCGACGCGTCAGCTTGAAGAAGCCGATCTGAATGAAGTCCGACATCGTGATGATCACGAACAGCCCGCCCAGGATGATCAGAAGCAGGTCGGTCTTCGTGCAGATGGCGAGCCCCGCCAGCGCACCGCCGAGGGCGAGGGAGCCGGTGTCGCCCATGAAGATCCGGGCGGGCGGCGCGTTCCACCACAGGAAGCCGAAACAGGCACCGAGTATCGCGGCCGCCACCACGGCGAGGTCTAGCGGGTCGCGGATGACGTAGCACTGGCGGGACAGGAAGAGCGTGCAGTCGTTGCGCTCCTGCCAGATTCCAATCAGGACGTACGCAGCCAGCACGAGGATGGTCGCGCCGGTCGCGAGTCCGTCGAGGCCGTCGCTGAGGTTCACGGCGTTGGACGTTCCGGCGATCATGACCACGGCGAAGATCACAAACGGCAGCGTTCCGATGGCGGGTCCGAAGTCGCGCAGGAACGAAAGGTGCGCGTCGGCCGGCGTGATGGACAGCGCATCGGGGTGCTGGATGACTTCAAGGGCGAAGACAGCGCCGACGACAGCCTGGCCGGCCAGCTTGGTGCCGCTGCGCAGGCCGAGGCTTGTCTGCCGGAAGATCTTGATGAAGTCGTCGATGAATCCCACCAGGCCAAGACCGGCCATCAGCAGCAGGATCAGCACGCCGGAGGTCGTCAGCGGAATATGCGTGACGAGGTGCCCGATGAAATATCCGGCCAACGCCGCGAGCACGATCGCGGCGCCGCCCATCGTCGGCGTGCCGCGCTTGGTCTCGTGCGACTTCGGGCCTTCGACCCTGATCGGCTGACCGTAGCCTTGCCTGCGAAGCAACCAGATGATCAGCGGCGTGCCGAACAGGGCGAGCAGGAGCGACACAGCCCCGGTCACCAAGATGGTCTTCAACTGCGCGGCCCCTCGTCGGCTATCGGCCGCTCGCCGGTCAACGCGAGGGCGACCCGCTCGAGGCCGATGGAGTGCGACGCCTTCACGAGGACGACGTCGCCGTCCCGCAACCGGTCACGGGCGGCCCGGACAGCAGTAGCAGCGTCGGGGACCCAGACCGGCTCGCCGTGCCAGGACGCCGCTGTCTTGGCGCCAACGAGGATAGGTGCGGCGTCCTCACCGACCACGATCAGTCCCGCGAGACCCGCCGCGGCGGCGGCTTCGCCAACCGTCTCGTGCAGCCTCTCAGCATCGTCTCCGAGCTCGGTCATTTGCCCGAGTACCGCGAAGGCGCGCCGCCCGTGCGCCATGGTCGAGAGCGCAGCCAGCGCCGCGCGCACCGAGTCCGGATTTGCGTTGTAGGCATCGTTGATGACCGTGATGCCGTCAGGCAGCCGGGTCACTTCCATCCGCCAGCGACTCCGGGCGACCGCAGCCGACAGGCCGGTAGCGACGTCGGCCACCGACATGCCAAGCTCAGCCGCGATGGCGGCGGCAGCCAGCGCGTTCTGCACATGATGCTCGCCGTAGAGCTGAAGCTGGACCGGCGCCGTCTCGCCTCGCGCCACCAGGCTGAATCTCGGCCGGCCGAGGGCATCGGTGCCGACCTCCTGTGCCTGCACGTCGGCTTGTGGCGACCGGCCGAACGTGACCACGCGTGCCAGCGTGCGGTGGGCCATGGCAGCCACGCGGTGGTCGTCGATGTTGAGTATGGCCACGCCGTCGGCCGGCAGCGCGGCCGGCAACTCCCCCTTGGCCGCCGCAATAGCCGCGAGACTTCCGAATTCGCCCGTGTGGGCGTGCCCGACGCACAGCACCACGCCGAGGCGCGGTGGCGCGATCGCGCAGAGATCGGTGATGTGGCCGAGGCCGCGCGCGGCCAGCTCCGAGACGAGGTACCGCGTCTGGCTGGTGATCTTCAACACGGTCAGCGGGTGGCCGATCTCGTTGTTGAACGACTCGCGCGGTGCGACCGTAGGCCCGAGTTTCTCGATGAGCTGCGCCGCCAGGTCCTTAGTCGTGGTCTTGCCAGCCGAGCCGGTGATCCCCACGACCGTCAGGTTTGGCGCACGATCGATCACGGCCCTGGCGATCTTGCCGAGCGCAGCTTGCACGTCGGGCACGATGAGTGCCGGGCCGCCGACCGGCCGGGCGGCTAGAACCGCGACCGCACCCGCTGCGAGCGCGGCGACCGCAAAGGCGTGCCCGTCTGTCCGCGTCCCGGGTAGGGCCGCGAACAGGCTGCCCGGGGCAACTTCGCGCGAGTCGATGACCACAGGCCCGGTGACCAGCACCTTCGCGTCCGGCACGGCATCGAGCTCCGCTCCGGTAACCGCCGCGATCTCGGCCACAGAGAGCGGGATCACGTGTCCTCCGGATCCAGGTCGGTAACGTCGTCGGCGGCAGCGTCGGGTACTGACAGCTCGCTCGCCATCGTCGCATCGTCAGCCGCCTGGCGCCGCTGAAGGGCCTCGCGGGCGACCTCCCGGTCGTCGAACGGGATGACGGCGCCGCCAACGTACTGCCCATGCTCGTGCCCCTTGCCGGCGATGAGCACTACGTCGCCCTTGCCCGCCGAGGCAATGGCCGTCTGGATCGCGGTGGCGCGGTCGGGCTGCACCATAACCTGCGCCCGCTGTTGCTGCGGTACGTCGATGGCACCGGCCAGCATTTCCGCCAGGATCGCAAGCGGGTCTTCCGATCGCGGGTTGTCGCTGGTCAAGACCGCCACGTCGGCGAGGCGCGCCGCGGCTGCGCCCATGAGCCTGCGCTTGCCGCGATCGCGGTCTCCACCGCAGCCGAGCACGATGACGAGGCTGCCCTGCGTGACGTCCCGCATGACCGTCAGCAGCGCCTCCACGGCACCTGGCTTGTGGGCATAGTCGACGAGCACTGTGAAGTCCTGACCGTGATCAACGCGCTCCAGTCGACCTGGCGGGCCAGCGCACGCAGCGACGCCGGACACGGCTGCAGTGAGACCGGCCCCAGCCTCGACAAGTGCGACGATCGCGCCCAGCGCGTTCGCAACGTTGAAGCCGCCCGGCAGCGCCACCGCTGCGTCCGCCTCCACTCCGCCCGGCCCGATTACGCGGAACGTGGAGCCGTCCGCGCCCGAGCGAACGTCTACGGCACGCCAGTCAGCGGCCCGCCGCCCTTCTGCCGAGAACGTCGTGACGGGTATCCCCGCCGTTGCGGCGAGTTCCCGGCCACGAGCATCGTCAATATTGACGACGCCGACCCGCGCGTACTTAGGCGTGAACAGCTCGGCCTTGGCGGCAAAGTAGTCGTCCATGCTGGCGTGGAAGTCCAGGTGGTCCTGGGAGAGATTGGTGAACACGACGACGTCGTAGCGGGTTCCCGCGACGCGTCCAAGGGTCAGGGCGTGGCTCGAGACTTCCATCGCCGCCGCGCCGACCCGCCGCTCGACCATCGTCGCCAGCAACGCCTGGAGGTCTGTCGCTTCCGGCGTGGTCAGCCCGCTCACCGCTTCGGAGTCACCGATCCGAGTCGCCACGCCGCCTATCAGCCCGGTCTTGTATCCAGCCGCGCGCAGGCCGGACTCGAGCAGATAGGTCGTGGTGCTCTTGCCCGCGGTACCGGTCACGCCGATGAGCAACAGCCTTTCCGACGGGTGCCCATAGATCCACGCCGATATCTCGCCGAGTCGGGCCCGGGGATCAGCTACAACGAACACTGGCAGGCCAGCGGCGATCGCGTCCTCGCGCCCTGATGGATCAGTCAGCACCGCCACCGCGCCGGCCGCGGCCGCAGCTTGGCAGAACCGGGCTCCGTGAACCGTACTTCCCGGCAGGGCCGCGTACAGATCGCCAGGACGGACGGACCTGGAATCGTGTGTGATGCCCGTCAGGCCGCCGGGCTGACCTATCGGCCCCCGGCTCGTACCCTCGGGGTCGGCCGCCCGCAACCCGAGTAGCGCCGCGAGCCCGCTGAGCGGGCGCGGAGATACGCGATCTGGGCGGAAGGCCGCTGGCACGGGCAGAGGGTACCTCCCATCACGGCGCCGTGAGCCTTATCTGGGGCGTCTTGGCATAGTCCGGTGCAATCCTCATGGCCTGCAGGGCGAACTTCATCGTCTCGAAGAAGGCCGGCCCGGCGACCTGGTCTCCGTAATACTTGCCCCGCGGATCCTGAATGTTGACGGCCACGACAAGCTGCGGGTTGTCAGCTGGTGCGATGCCGATGTAGCTCGATCCATACTGGCAGAGGCAGTTGCCCTGACCAGGCTCGGAGACCTGCGCGGTACCGGTCTTCGAAGCGACGGCGTAGCCGCGGATGAGACCCCAGGGCTGGCCGGCCTGAGCATCCACCTCGGGGACCTGCTCCAGCATGGTCAGCAGTTCGCTGGCTGTCTGAGCGCTGATAACGCGCCGTTGCGCGGGCGGGCGGGCCGGGGTGAATTTGCCCGATGCGTCCGTCGTGCCGGCCACCAGTGTCGGCTGGACCCGGACGCCGCCGTTCGCGATCGTGGCGTAGACACTGGCCATCTGGACCGCCGTCACGCCGACACCCTGGCCAAACGCGTATTCGAAACGGTCGTCGGCCCAGTAGCTGGCCGTCCCGGGCTTGGGCAGTAGCCCACGGCTCTCGCCGTTGATGCCAAGCCCGCTGACCGATCCGAGCCCGAACGCCCGCAGGTAGTCGTACTGCTCCTGCGGGGTGATGTGCTCGGCGATGCGAACCATGCCGACGTTGCTGGAGTGCGCCAGTATGCCGGCAATTGTGTAGCGCACGGTCGGGTGGACTTCAGCGTCGTGAAACGTGTACAGGCCGTTCACCGTGATCTTGTAAGGCACGGAATACGCCGTCGTGGGCGTCTGGCCGCCGCGCTCCAGGGCCGCCGCGATCGTGACTGGCTTAAGCGTGCTTCCCGGCGCGAACACGTTCGCCGTGCTGATGTTCGTCGTGCTGCTGTACGGCACCGGGTTGTACGGGTCATAGGTTGGCCACTGCGCCATCGCCAGGATCGCGCCCGTCTTCGGCTGCATTACGACGATCGAGCAGTTGCGACCGTGGGTCTGTTGCACACGGAGCTTGCAGACCTGATCAGCCTCGTACTGTATGTCTGCCTGGATGGTCAGCCGGATGTTCTTGGCCGGCACTACCGGCGAGATGTTGATCTCCGTCAGCGGGATGGGCTCGTTGTCGGTGCCCACCTCGACTTCCTGGCTGCCAGCGCGTCCGGCCAGGGGGGAGTTGTACTGGGCTTCCAGGCCCTGCGCGCCGAACAAGCTAGTGCCATCGCCGCGGTTGCTGGTGAATCCCACGATGTTCGACGCCAGTTCCCCGTTGGGGTAGTCGGTGGTGTAGCTCGGCTGCGCGTCGATGCCTGGTAGCTGCAGTTCGCTGATCTTGTTCTCCGTCGTCACCGAGACGCCAGTGGCCAGTACCTGGTATTGCGGGCTTGACGGGTGATTGAGCTTCCAAGTGATCGCGGCGGCGGATAGCCCGAGCGGTGCGGCAAGCGCCCCAGCCACGCCAGAGCGCTGTGCCATCGGGATCAGCACCGGGTCGGCGAATACCGTGTACGTCTGCACCGTAAGCGCCAGCACGGTTCCGTCGCTGGTGGTGATGTCACCGCGGACGGCCGAAATCGGAATCCGCTTGAGCAGCTGCTGGGTCGAATCCGTCTTGTAGGCCGCAGAGTCAAATCCCTGGAGCTGGACCAGCCGGGCAGCGAAGATCGACAGCACGAAGGCAGTGCACAGCAGCGTGATCCGGAGGCGCCGACCCGGATTGCCGCGCCGCGCCGGGCGCGCTAGCGAGCGCGGCACCCCGGTGTCCGGACGCGGAATCGCCCGCGCGCCTGGCGCGCGGGAGTCTCGGTTCCCTCCGACGACACTCCCCGCCGCGCCGCGGCCGCCATCCTGGGTCCCGGTCTTGCGGTATGACTCCCCGCCGCTCGGGTGGCCCGGTGCAGGCCTGGCGCCGCGGCGGACGGGGTCGCCTGATCGGGGCCGACCGCGCACTCCGGGTGATGGCGACCTCGCCGGCCCACGAGATCCGCCTGGCAGCGGCCCCGGTCGACGCGCTCGTGGCGCCCGGTCGTCACTGTCTCGTCCGCCGGGTCCGCTCACGGCCCCGATCCGCCCGGGGTGGCGCCGCCAGGAGCGCCAAGCGGGACGACGGCGCCAGGCTGGCTCGCCAGCTCGTCGAACCGGTGGGTGCGCAGGTCCAGGATGTTGCCCTTCGACTCCACTCGCATGCCGAGTGCGTAGGCCCGACGGGCGATCAGCGCCGGCGACCGCTCGGCCGCGATCTGCTGCTGCAGAGCTTGCTCCTGGCTTGTCAGCGTTGCGTTCTTACTCTGCAGCTGGCTGATCCGGAAGCTCGTGGCCCCCAGCGTCGTATTGATGACGAGCAGGCAGATGAGCCCGCCGCCCAGCAGGACGAGAACGAGCATCACGAATCGCATCCGCGGAACGGCTGCGCTAGCGGCGCGACCGCCGCGCCCCGGCGCCCGGAGCCGAGTTGGCTGCGCGGTCGGCCGGGAGACGATCGGCGCTGAGCCTGGCTTGCCGTCCGCTTGCCGCGGCGGCGCCGGTCGGCGCCATTGTTGCCCTGGCCGAGGCCGATCGGACCTGCGTCTGCCTAGGCTTGGTCAGCGTTGGCTGCCTCGTCGCCCCCAGGGCTGGGCGCCTCCTCGGGTCGGCGCGGAACGGTCCGCTAGTTGCCTGCCGCGGCGGTGGCACCGGCAGCGCCTCTCGATCTCTAGTTGTGGTCTCCATCCGGTCTGGCCGTCCCTCTCTGAGCGCCGAGTTCCCCACCCGGGCGCGCCCCGTCCGCCGAACTTCGGTCGTCGGCCACTGCGCAGTTCCGCGCCGCCTCGTGTCTTGAGCTGTCATGCGGCCACCCGGATCCGCTCGGCCGCCCGGAGCCTGGCCGACGCGGCTCGCGGGTTCGCCGCGACCTCATCGGCCGACGGCCGCTCCGCGCCGCGCGTCAGGAGCTTGAACTGCGGCCGCGACCGCTCGAGCGTGACGGGCAGGCCCGGCGGCGTCGTATCGGCCGTCTGGTCAGCCAGCGCGCGCTTGACCGCTCGGTCTTCCAGCGAGTGGTAGGCGAGCGCGACGATCCGGCCACCCACCGCAATAGCATCGAGCGCGGCCGGGAGGGCCAGCCGTAGCGCATCGAGTTCACCGTTGACCTCAATCCGGAGCGCCTGGAATGTGCGTTTGGCGGGATTGCCGCCCGTCCGCCTGGCCGGAGCAGGAATCGACTCGCGGACAATTTCCACGAGCCGCGCCGTGCTGGTGAGCGGCGCACGCGTCCGCTCACGGATCACAGCATCGGCGATTCGACGGGCGAACCGTTCCTCCCCGTACTCCCGCAGCACCCTGGCGAGCTCGTCAGCTGGGTAGGAATTCAGTACGTCGGCGGCCGTGAGCTCCCCGCCCTGGTTCATGCGCATGTCGAGCGGGGCGTCCTGCGCGTAGGCGAAGCCGCGACCGGGGTCGTCCAACTGCGGTGACGACACGCCCAGGTCGAACAGCACACCCTGAACGTCGCGCACGCCAGCCGCGGCGAGAATCTGCGGCAGCTGGTCGTAAACGGCTTGTACGAGGGTCACGCGCTCGCCGAAGCCAACGAGCGCCACGCGCGACTCCTCGATCGCGCTCGCGTCGGCGTCGATGCCGATGAGACTCAGGCCGGGATGAGCCGCCAGCAGAGCGCTGGCGTGACCAGCACGGCCCAGCGTGGCGTCAACCAGCACAGCGCCGGGTGGCGTCAGGGCCGGAGCGAGCAGCTCAAGCACCCGGTCTCGCATGACCGGCACGTGGGCGGCCGCAGCCGTTCCCATGACGCCCCCTCGCTTGGTGCTCGCTTGTTGTGCTTGCTTACCGCGGTGGCGCGATGCCCGACCGGGTCCCCATCCGAGCGACTGACCTGCAGGGCCGCGGTTACCGCCTGCCGCCGGGGAAGTGACGTCAGCCGGGCCGTAGTAGCCCGCCAGCACGGGTGGAGACCCCGCCGGGCATCCAGCGCCATCACAGAACTCCTGGCAGTACCTCCTCAGATGCGTCGGAGAACGCGTCCTCTTGCTGCTCCAGGTAGCTGGTCCACGCTGCCGCGTCCCAGATCTCCAGCCGGGTGTTGGCCCCGATGACGACGCAGTCGCGCTGGAGTCCCGCGTACTCGCGCAGTGTCACAGGGATCGTGATCCGGCCCTGCTTGTCCGGTTCTTCGTCCGAGGCGCTCGCGAAGAAGACGCGGCTGTAGTCGCGGACGGCCTTGGCTGTCACGGGCGCTGTCCGCAGCGCCTCGGTGATTCGGCCGAATTCCGTGACCGGAAACACGTACAGGCATCGCTCCTGGCCCTTGGTCAAGACAAGTCCTGTGGACAGCTCCTCGCGGTACTTGGCGGGCAGGATCAGCCGACCCTTCTCATCGAGGCGAGGCGTGTGAGTGCCGAGAAACACTCACCTCACCTCCCCAGGTGCCCCACATCGTGGCCCGCCGCGGCCCTTCTGGCCCCACGGAGCACCACTGTACTCCACTCTCCCCCACCGTCAATCACAGAAGGCCCGTGAATTAGCTCGTCTCGTGGGGAGTTACCAGGTCATCACCGTGGAGCAGAATGGAGAGGACAGCACGCGCACCGGTCCGGTGGCCGGGCGTGCGCCGAAGGACGGTCGCATCCGGCGCCCGGATAATCGACCCGTAAGGTGGCCACAGTGTTACGACCTCGATGCAGGAGGGCAATCGCTCATATAAAGCGGAAGACGTAGTGTCTGGAAAGCACGGCTCTTGACGCCGCGGCAGTGCCGGTGTGGTGGATTGGCGCTGAAGTGCCTGATGAGCAGTGATCGCAGCTAATTGGGGAATGGCCGCAGGAGGGCACGTGGTCACCGACACTGACCAGCAGGCAGATCGATCGCTGGACGAACTCGTCTACATCGCGAGGCAAGTCAGCGCGGCGGTGCAGACCGTCATCTCCGGAAAGCCAGGCGCGGTGCGCCTGGCTCTGACTGTGCTACTCGCCGAAGGACACATCCTGATCGAGGATGTGCCCGGCGTTGGCAAGACTCTGCTCGCCAAGGCGCTCGCGAGGTCCATCGATTGTTCCGTGCGCCGCGTGCAGTTCACGCCAGACTTGCTGCCGAGCGATATCACGGGTGTGAGTGCCTATAACCAGGAGCTGCGCGAATTCGAGTTCAAGCCAGGGCCGGTATTCGCAAACATCGTGCTGGGCGACGAGATCAACCGGGCTTCGCCGAAGACACAGTCGGCACTGCTGGAAGCGATGGAGGAGCGGCAGGTCACCGTCGACGGCAGCACGTACCTGCTCGAGCGCCCGTTCATGGTCATTGCGACGCAGAACCCGGTCGAAATGGAGGGCACATATCCGCTGCCCGAAGCGCAGCGAGACCGATTCATGGCCAGGATTGCCATCGGCTACCCCGACCCGCACTCTGAGCTGTCAATGCTTGACTCCCACGGCTCGAGCTCGCCCCTGGACGACCTGAAGCCAGTTGCGCACGCAGCCGACATCCGGGCGCTCGTCGCCGCGGTCCGTGACGTGCACGTCTCCGCTGCGATACGGCAATACATCATCGACCTCGCGAGCGCCACCAGGACGTCCGCTGAACTGCGACTTGGCGCCTCGCCGAGAGCGGCGCTGCACTTGCTCCGCGCTTGCCGGGCCTACGCCGCGCTCGACGAACGGGACTTCGTGATTCCGGACGACGTCCAGTTCCTGGCGGTACCGGTACTCGCACATCGCCTATTGCCGAGCGCTGAGGCCATGGTCGGACGCGAGCTGCCTGATCAGGTGCTGGCTGCGATCGTCCGACGGCTGCCGCTGCCGGGTCGGTAGGTCTTACACTCGGCTAGGGGCCGGAAGGAACAAGGCCATGCGGACCTCGCTGCTCTCAGGGATGACGACCCGGGGCTCGTCGTTCCTCGCGGCTGGCATCGCTGCAGCGCTCACCGGCTACCTGCTCGGCGAGCGCGCGCTCCTCTGTGTCGGAATCGCTCTCGTCGCGCTGCCGTTGCTGGCGGGCATTGCGGCCCGTCGCGGCCAGTACCGCCTCAGCGTCAGCCGCATGATCAAGCCACCGCGCGTCCCGGCCGGGCACACAGCCACTGTCACGCTCCGGGTGGAGAACATCTCGAGGGCATCGACGGGGCTGCTGCTGGCCGAGGATGCGGTGCCGTATGCACTCGGCCCCCGGCCGCGCTACGTGCTCGACAAAATAGAGCGGAAAGGATCGCGCGAGCTTAGCTATCCCCTTCGCTCTGATCTGCGCGGCAAGTTTGAGATCGGCCCGCTCTCGTTGCGCGTGGCCGACTCATTCGGCCTCGTCGAGATCAGTCGCTCGTTGTCCGAGCGGACCACGTTCGTCGTGACGCCACGCGTCGTGCCGCTGGCGCGGACGGTCATCAGCCGGGCGTGGGCGGGCGAAGGCGAGGGTCAGGCGAGGCTCGCCTCGATGGCCGGGGAAGACGACGTCATCCCCCGCGAATACAGGGACGGCGACGAACGGCGGCGCGTGCACTGGCGTTCGACAGCGCGGTACGGCGAGCTCATGGTCCGCCGGGAGGAGCAGCGCTGGCGCAACCGGGCGACGGTGCTGCTGGATAGCCGGTCCATAGCCCACCGCGGCAGCGGAACTGGCTCGTCATTCGAGACTGCGGTGAGCGCGGCGGCGTCGGTCGGCGTGCACGTGTCACAGGAGGGCCTGACCGGTCAGTTCATCTCGGACAGTGACCTGATCCGAGCCGGTCCGTTCTTCGAGGACAGGCTGCTCGACGCCCTCGCGATTATCCGGCCCTCGAGCCAGCGCACCCTGGACCGCGCGTTCAAGGAGCTCAAGGTGGTAGGCGGCGGCGTGATCATCGCGGTCATGGGCCGGCTGTCGCAAGCTGAAGCCCGACAGCTCGCTGCGTGCCGAACCGAGGGCAGTCAAGGCATCGCGTTGATACTCGACGTCGCCTGCTGGGTCGACCCGAAGCAGCGGCCGAGCCCGCCTACCTCGCCGGTCATCGAAGGCGCGGACCAGCCGAGCGCCAACGGGCACGCCGGTGCCACCGATGACGGCAGCGACGCCGCCCGCGGTCACAGCCCCGCGAGCCAGCCGAGTGAACTGGCGACCGCAGCCGCCTTGCTGCGGGGCGCAGGGTGGCATGTCACGATCGTGGATCCTGACACGTCGCTGTCGATGGCCTGGCAGCGCCTGCCGCGCGCTGCCGAGATGCTCGTTGCGACGGGTACGTCGCTGTATCCCGGCACTCCGAACGGCGCGCCGGCATGAACGTGCGCATCAGCATCAGCGCGACCCTGGCCGTGTGCCTGGCGTCATTTTCCATCAGCTCAGTACTCCAGGGCGGCGCCTGGCTGGCCGCCGGCCTCGGTGCCGTGATCGTGGTCGCTGCCGTCGGCATCGTCACCAGGATGTCAACTGTGGGCTCGGTGGTAGCGATCGCCGCCCTCGTCCTGATTGCCGGCGTTCCGCTGCTGCTCGCGCCGCAATGGCCGGCGCGCGCGATCGGACTAGTGATCATTGCGCTCACCGCGGCTAGCGCCACCGGCCGACGAACGCTCCGGGGGTTCGCGACCGCAGCCGGCTACGTGGCGGGCCTGCTGATCTACCTGAACCTGGTGTTCGCGAATTCAGCCTCGTTCCTGCGCCTGATCCCGACATACCACTCGGTCCGGCTGCTCGGCCGGATGGTCCCCCTGGCCTTCGATGAGTTCAAGTTCTCGCCGCCTGTACCTGATACCCGGCCGGTCAGCCTCGTCGCCGCCGCGGGCATCGGGCTCATCGCAGTGCTCGTGGACATCATCGCGGTGCGGCTGCGTCGCCCCGCGCTCGCGGGGCTCCCGCTGCTAGTGCTCTTCTGTGTCCCGGTGGCGAGTGATCTGAAGAGCTTCGGCCTCCTCCAGACGGTGACCTTCGCAGCCGCGCTCGCCGGCTTTCTCGGCCTGTTGTCGGCCGATGGACGGATGCGACTGCGCATGTGGGGTCGGCTCGTCACATTCCGCTTTGTCCAGTCCGCGGACGAGACCGGCGCAGGTCCCGACACCAAAGAACTGGCCGCATCGGGCAGACGCATCGGCCTCGCAGCCGTGTGCCTGGCCGTGGCGATCCCGGTCATTCTGCCGACAGTTCATAGCCACAACCTGTTCGGCACCACTCACAACGGCAGAGCCGAAGGCCCTGGCGGGCTGAACGCCTTGCTGCAGGTCCAGCACGACCTGATCGAGCGGCCGGAACCGGTGTTGTCCTACCGGACCGACATACGCGACCCAGCGCAGCAGTACTTCCAGGTCTTCGTTCTCAACTACAACAGCAGCCGTTCCGCGTGGCTGCCCGAGTTCCCGGCAAGAGCCGGTCGGACCAGCCAGATTGCCGGCCCGGCGCTGCCGTACCGTCCGCAGGCTGAACTCGGCGGCACTTCGCCAGCTGTGCACACCAACGTGCAGATGGCATTGCGTCAAGGCAGCGGTACCGAGGCGTACCTGCCCGTGCCCTACTATCCGGTCGATCTGATCGTCCCGGGCGACGACTGGGAGGAACTAGCTGGCTCCCTCATGATCCGTAGCCCGTCAGTGAGCCTGTCGGGCCTGAGTTATTCGATCACGAGCCGCGAAGCCAATCCCAGCAAGGCCGCCGTCGAAAACCCGAATCAGGGGGTGCCGCCCAACATCCAGGGTCAGTACGGGACCTACAGCGGCCCTGACTCGTCGACCCTGCTCACCATTGCACGCAATCACACCCAGGGTGCGCTCACACAGCTACAGGCCGCAATCGACCTGGAGAACTGGCTGACTTCGAAGGCGTTCACGTACACACTCAAGCCTGATCTGCCGAAGACACACTGGCTAGTGCACTTCCTCACGAATGACCGCCGCGGCTACTGTCAGCAGTTCGCTTGGGCCATGGCCGTCCTGGCCAGGCTTGTCGGCATTCCCTCCCGGATCGCGGTCGGGTATACGGCAGGTTCGCCCGGCACCGACCGCCAGTGGCAGGTCACGACCGCCGATGCGCATGCGTGGCCGGAGCTGTACCTCGCCGGGCAGGGCTGGCTACGGTTTGAGCCAACGCCCAACGGCGCTAACGCGCAGGGCACGGCTACCGTGCCCGGCTATGCCACCGGACGGTCGACTGCTCGCAGCGCTACCCAGCAGGGCAATTCGCCTAATGGCCACGCCAGTGGCCCCACGACTGGCGCGAACAAGAAGAACCCGGAACTCAACCGCTTCCAGCACGGTCAGGTCGGCGTCGCCGGCACGGGCGTCAACGGCGCAGTTGCGCAGCTCTGGCTGCCGATCGGCATCCCGCTGCTGGTCGCGCTCCTGCTCGGTACACCGGCGCTGATCAGACGCCTGACCAGACGGCGGCGCTGGCTAGTTGCGTCCGGCGATGCGGGCATGGCGCATACCGCCTGGCTTGAACTGACAGACGACCTGGCCGACCTCGGCATGCCAAGCAGTCCCGGCGAGACGCCGCGAGCCGTTTCCGGGCGCATCAGTCAGCTCGCCGGGTTTGATTCGGCCGCGGCGGCTGCGCTAGCCAGGGTCGCCGACGCCGAGGAGCGCGCCCGCTACGCCCGTGAGCCAGCGCCCGGTGCCGGCCTGGCCGCCGACACGCGAGTCGTACGCAAAGCGACCGCGAGCACCGTTCCGCGCAGGCGGCGCGTCCGGGCGACGCTAGTGCCGGCGTCAACGATGGCCGCGGCCCGCCGGCTCCTGGAACGGGCAGGCGGACTGCTCAGCTGGCTGGACGCGTCCTGGCCCGCCGTCCGGCGACAAATAAGGCGGGCGGTCGCCCAGCGCTCGACGTGACCGCAAGGCGCTAACGCCCATCGGGGGCGCTAGCGGTTGTTGCCTTCCTGGCGGCGACGCCAGCGTTCCTCGATCCGCTCCATCAGCCCGCTGTTCGCAGCGGCCTTCGGGGCCCGGCGGTCGCGGCGGTCCCGGCGCTCGCGACGCTGGCCGCGCTCCAGCAGCATGCCGGCCATGCGCCGGTAGCTGGCCACTGCCCAGATGCTGCTGACGATCATGACCGCGAAGCCCGCGGCGGAAAGCCAGTTGTATTTGAGGTAGAACCCTGCCGCCACGGCGCCCACACCGATGATGAAGCCGATCGCCGCTTCAACGACTCTGCGCCGATAGTGGACTTTGGGATCTTTAGCCCGCATTGCCCGAGCGAGTCGCGGATGCTCGGCGTAGAGCGCCTGCTCAATCTGCTCGAGCTGGCGCTGCTCGTGCTCAGACAGCGGCACTGTGCCTCCCAACGACTCCTGCCCATGCTAACCGCACAACAGCCTTAGCTTTACGCCCAGAATACGAGGGTCAAGGGGCGCTCGGAAAGGGTACACGGCCGCCGGAGGCAATCAGGTACAAGATCGCTACCGTCCGTCATCCCTTCGCCGGATCGACGCCGGACCGCCGACCACCCCGAATGACCCCTGAAGGTCCCGATTCCGACCGATCTACCAGGGTTGCCGGCCGGACCGCGTCCGGCCCGAATCGGCCAGTGATGCGGTCCAGGGCGGACTCTGCGTCGCGCCAAGACCCGGCCGGCGGGCCAAGGAGGAGCTGGGTAGCCGCCTGGTCAGCTGGTACGAGCCCGGTGGCCCGGACACCGACGAGGCGCAGCATCGTCTTGTCGCTCAGCCCCGACGCCTCGTACAGAGCGCAGGCAGTCGCGTAGATCCGCTGGGTCTCGCTGGTGGCCTCGGGCAGAGTCTTTGAGCGGGTGATGGTCGTGAAGTCGGCCTTGCGTAGCTTGACGACGACAGTCCGGGTCGCGTAACCCGACGCGCGGAGCGCACCGGTGGTCCGCCGCGATAGCCGGAGCAGCTCCCGCCGGATGATTGCTGGATCATTCACGTCGACGTCGAACGTCTCCTCCGCGCCCACGCTCTTTTCGTGCACGGCGGACTCGACGCCACGGTCATCTTGGCCCACAGCCAGCGCGTGCAAGTGAACGGCTGCGGCCTTGCCAAGCTCAGCTTCCAGCGCGTTCTCCGGCGTATGCGCGATATCGCCCACAGTGCGCAGGCCGAGCCGAGCTAGCGAGCGAGCCGTCCGGTCTCCCACACCCCAGAGCGCGGATACGGGCAGCGGGTGCAAGAACTCCAGGGCCCGGTCGGCCGGTATCACCAGCAGTCCGTCCGGCTTGCAGTGCACGGATGCGAGCTTGGCGAGGAACTTATTGGTGGCGATGCCAACCGAGCAGGTGATCTGCTGCTGCTCGGCGACTTGTCCGCGGATCAGCTGACCGATGGCGGCCGGGGATCCGAGCAGCCGCTCGGCCCCGGACACGTCGAGGAACGCCTCATCCAGCGAAAGCGGTTCTACCAGCGGCGTGACCGCCTTGAAGATCGCCATGACCTCTTTGGACACGGCCCCGTAGAGGCCGTGCCGCGGCGGGATGACGACCGCCTGCGGACACATGCGGCGAGCCCGCGTCATCGGCATCGCCGACCGGACACCGAACGCGCGCGCCTCGTACGTTGCCGACAGGACCACGCCACGGCCAGACAGCCCACCTACGATGACCGGCTTGCCGCCGAGCTCGGGTCGGTCCCTTATCTCGACGCTGGCGTAGAAGGCGTCCATGTCCACGTGGAGTATGTGGCAGTCAGTATCGTCGCCCATTGATCACCGCCACCGACTTCGAGCACTCACCCGCGTGCGCCGCTACTCCTGCGCCGCCGGGCCTTGTGCCGCCTGCCCTTGTGCCGACTGTAACGGCCGGCTACGACAATCGCCCGAGGCAAGCGCTTTCGCGGTTGGTCGCTGATCAGAGCGCCAGCGTCGGCTTCAGCTCGAGCAGCCGGGCTAGCAGGCCGTTCACGAATGACCCCGAGTCGTCGGTGGACAGCTCGCTGGCTAGGGCGACCGCCTCGCTGATGGCCACCGCGTCCGGCACCGCATCGTTCCAGAGCAGCTCGAAGGCGCCGATCCGCAGGACATTCCGGTCGACGGCTGGCATCCGGTCTAGCGTCCAGCCATGCGCGTTCGCGGCCAGCAGGGAGTCAATCTCACCAGCGTGGGTGTGGACGCCGCGGACAAGCTCGGCGGCGTAGTCCGAGACCGGCGGATCCGCGGCGGCGGTCCGCTCGGCAAGCAGCTCAAGCACGGGAACGCCGCGGGCCTCGGCCTCGAACAACACATCCAGTGCCCGCTTGCGGGCTTTACTCCGGGCTGCCATGACGGTGCTCAGTCCCCCGTTGCGCGGTTGTTGATCACGCCCGGCCGAGGTAGTCGCCCGACCGAGTGTCGACGCGGATCTTCTCGCCGGTGGTGATGAAGAGCGGAACCTGAATCTGAGCGCCGGTCTCCAGGGTGGCTGGCTTGGTTCCGCCGGTCGACCGATCTCCCTGCAAGCCCGGGTCAGTGTGCTGGACTGTCAGTTCGACCGCGGCCGGAAGCTCGACGTACAACGGGGTGCCGTCGTTGAAGGCGATGGTCGCCGTTTGTTCTTCCAGCAGGTAGTTGGCGGCGTCACCGACAACCGAGCCGGGGATGTGCGGCTGGTCATAGTCAGTGGTGTCCATGAAGACGAAGTCATCGCCCTCGCGGTAGAGGTACTGCATCTCCCGCTTGTCGACGTTCGCGACCTCAACCCGCACGCCGGCATTGAAGGTCCTGTCGACGACCTTGCCCGAGAGGACGTTCTTGAGCTTTGTCCGGACGAAGGCGCCGCCCTTGCCCGGCTTGACATGCTGGAAATCCACCACACTCCAGAGCGCGCCGTCGATGTTGAGCGTCATGCCATTCTTCAGGTCGTTGGTGGTGGCCACGGGGTGTCTCCTGCATGCGAACGGGACTGCTGTGCCCGCGTTACAGCACGAGCAGTTCCTTGGCGGTCGTGGTGAGTATCTCCGGCGGTCCCGCCTGGTCCGCGCCGCCGCGGCTGGCACTAGCACGGACGACGAGGGTGTCCTCGATCCTGACTCCGCCCTTACCGGGCAGGTAGACCCCAGGCTCGACGGTGACGGGAACCCGGTCTGCAAGTCTACCTGTCCGGCCACGCGCCATCAGCGGTGATTCGTGCACCTCCAGGCCGACCCCGTGGCCCAGGCCGTGACCGAAATGGTCGCCGTGACCGGCCGCGTCGATGATGTCGCGAGCGACCGCGTCCACGTCGCCGACCTCAGCGCCGGGAATAGCGGCTGCCACGCCAGCTAGCTGGGCCCGCGCCACCAGGTCATAGATCTCCCGCTGCCAGCGCCGGCTGCCCGAGCGCAACTGTCCTGGTCATGTCCGCGTGATAGCCGCCGTACCGGGCTCCGCAGTCGATGGTGATGAGGTCGCCGGACTCGAAAGCCCGGTCGCCGGGCGAATGATGCGGGATCGCGCCGTTCGGGCCGCTAGCGACGATGGTGTCGAACGCCGGCGCCTCGGCTCCGAGGTCGATCATCGTCCGTTCCAGCAGCACGGCGAGGTCGCGCTCGGTCCGACCGGGCACGATCTCACCAAGGATCTGGGCAAACGCATCGCTGGTTATGGCGCACGCGCGCGCCAGCAGCGCTATCTCGCCGTCGTCCTTGATCATCCGCAGCCCCTCAACGACGCGCCCAAGCGGGACCAGGTGCGGCCCACCGGGCAGATCGGCCAGGGCCGTATGGCGTTCAACGGTCATGTCCTGCGCTTCGAAGGCAAGGGTCTTGCAGCCGCGCTCGACAGCGAGCGCTGCCAGGGCCGGCTCGATGTCGCGCTGGGTGACGACCTCGATATCGGTGCAATCACGCTCGGCGGCCTCCGCATAGCGGGAGTCCGTTGCTAGGACCGCCGTGCCAGCGGCGGGCAGCAAGATCGCGGCGTTGGAGCTAACCAGGCCGGACAGGTAGCGAACATTGGCCGGGGCCGTGATGAGCGCTGCGTCGGCGCCCGACTCTGCGATCCTCTGCTGGGCCGCGGCGCGGCGCGCTTCGTGCATATGGGCCATACCAGGACTGTAGATGACAGCTAACTACATAGTTGTGCCTCTACCGGCGCTAGACCGGCCGTAGCGCCCCGATCACGTCGTTCGCTGCGTGGTTCAGGCGCTCAGTTCTGCTCCGGCACGTCGTCACCGACGATGATGCCGCCGCCGCGGCTCCAGGTGAGGTACCGCCAGGCCAGGTTGACGAGCGTAACCACCCGGTTCCGGTTGCCTAGCAGGTAGATCAGGTGCAGCCCGAGCCAGGCTAGCCACGCCACCGTTCCCCGGAGCCGAAGACCGCTGTGTAGCTGTACCACCGCCGACCGGCGGCCGATCGTCGCCATGATCCCCTTGTCGCGGTAGGCGAATGGCCGTGTCGGCTGGCCGCTGATCAGCCGGGCCACCTGCTCGCCTGCGTGCCTGCCTTCCTGCAGGGCTGGCTGAGCGAGCTGCGGGACCGGGTCGGCCGGATTGATCGCGATGTCCCCGGCGGCAAAGACCCGCTCCTGGCCGGCCACCCTGAGGTCGGCGCCGACCTCGATGCGGCCGCCCTTGCCGCGCGGCAGCGCCTCGATCCACGGGGCGTCGGGACCAGCGACGCCGGCGGCCCAGACCGTAACGTCGCTGCGGCGCTCGCTGCCGTCGGCG
The DNA here is from genome assembly GCA_963730085.1 of uncultured Actinomycetota bacterium. Lineage (GTDB taxonomy): Bacteria > Actinomycetota > Actinomycetes > Streptosporangiales > Streptosporangiaceae > JAJYUU01. The sequence continues at coordinate 245,628 of CAVSQI010000008.1, forward strand.
AGCAGGACGGAGCCGTCCCTGACCTCCTTGATCGCCGTGTCGAGCATGACATCGACGCCGCGGTTGACGAGCTGCTGCCGGGCATAGTCGCGAAGCGTGCGATGGTATGGCGCTAGCAGCGCCGGGCCCATTTCGATCAGCCGGACGTGGAACATCGACCTGTCGATGTTCGGATAGACCGCCGGGAGCGCGAAGTTACGCAATTCGGCCAGTGTGCCGGCCAGTTCAACCCCGGTGGCACCGCCGCCGACGACCGTGATGTCGATCTCCGGATCGTTGCGGCCTTCGTTGCGCCGCTCGAGCGCGTCCATCAGCGTGTTCCGCAATGTCACGGCGTCACGACGGGTGTACAGGCTGAGCGCGTACTCGGCCGCGCCAGGCACGCCGAAGAACGCTGCGCTCACCCCGGTGGCGATGATGAGGTAGTCGAAGCTGAGCTCCTCGCCGGCCGCAAGGGTCACGACCCGCCGCTCGAGATCGAGTCCGGACAGGTCGCCCTTCCGGAATTCGGCACCACGCCGGAACGTCGCGCTCCATAGCGGGTAGGCGACGTCGGCCGCGGTGAGCCCGGCCGTCGCCACCTCGTACAGCAGCGGCTGGAACGTGCTGTACACGTTGCGGTCGACCAGCGTCACCGCGGCGCCGGACCTGGCCAGCGCGTGCATCGCGGTCATCCCGGCGAACCCACCGCCGATGATCAGCACTCGCGGACCGTGGTCTGCCCGCCCCTTCGTACGCATCGGGCTCCCATCACGTTGGCGCTGCTTCGACCCTGCCCGCGCGTCGCGGCTCAAAACAACACGGGAGTGAGCGCAGCGGGCGTGCTGCATCCGCGGCTACCCGGCCAGCTCCTTGATCTGCTCGATCAGCGCGATGCGCTCGGCGTGAGCTCCGGCCATGGGCGCGACGTTCAAGGTGGTCACGCCCGATTCCTTCATGGCCGCGACCCGCTCGGCTACGAACGACTTCGGACCGATGAGCGAAACGTTCTCGAGCAGCTCCTGCGGAATGAGCGCGGCGGCCTCGTCCTTTCGCCCGTCCAGGTAGGCGTCCTGGATGGCAGCGGCCTCTTTCTCGTAGCCGTAGCGGACCGCCATGTTGTTGTAGAAGTTGCGGCCGCGGGCGCCCATGCCGCCGATGTACAGCGCCTGAACGGGTCTGATCAGGTCGATGAGGCCCTTGACGTCCTCGCCGATGGCAAGCGCGGTCTGTGCGAACACATCCAGCGGCGGCAGCGACGGATCGCGCTTGGCCTTGCCCGCCGCGAGCGACGGCCCCCAGACGTCCTTTGCCTTCTCGGGGTAGTAGAAGATCGGCTCCCAGCCCTCGGCGAGTTCGGCCGCAAGCTCGACGTTCTTCGGGCCGAGCGCGGCCAGAATGATCGGAATGCGCTCGCGGACCGGGTGATTGATGAGCTTCAGCGCCTTGCCGAGCCCGGTGCCCTGCCCTGGTGGCAGCGGGATCTGGTAGTGCTTGCCGTTGTACTCAAGTCGTTCCCGGCGCCAGACGGCCCGGCAGATCTCGATCGTTTCTCTCGTCCGGGCCAGCGGCGCGTCGTACGGCACGCCGTGCCAGCCCTCGATGACCTGCGGGCCGGACGCGCCGATCCCGAGCGAGAAGCGGCCGTCGGAGACGTAGTCGAGGCCGGCGGCTGTCATCGCCGTCAGGGTCGGAGTGCGCGAGTAGAGCTGCATGATTCCGGACGCCAGCTCAACCCGCTGCGTCACCGCGGCCAGGTAGCCGAGCTGACTCACCGCGTCATAGCTGTAGGCCTCGGGTACGAAGACGATGTCGAGGCCTGCCTTCTCGAAGTCGGCGAGCTCGGTTGCCGTCTCTTTAAAGCCGCCCGCATAATTCAGCGCCATCCCGATCCGCATGCAATGCCCTTTCGCGCCTGTGGCCGCTCCTCGCGGCCAGCAGCTGGCCAGCCGACCCCGTTCCGTTCGGGATGATCGTAACCGTCGCCGGGAGTGGCGGACAGACGTCAGCCCGGCAGCAAGCCGGCGATAGCCCGCAGCGCGAGGAGATACGACGAGGCGCCGAGACCGGCGATAGTGCCGTCGGCGACGGCCGAGACGACCGAGGTGTGCCGGAACGACTCGCGCGCCGCCGGATTGGAAAGGTGCACCTCGATCAGCGGCGCCGTGCGCATAGCAAGGGCGTCGCGCAGCGCGTACGAGTAGTGCGTGAACGCGGCCGGGTTGATCACCACGGGCAACCGCAGCTCTGCCGCCTCGTGCACCCACCCGATCAGCTCCGCCTCATCGTCGGTCTGGCGCAGATCCACGCGCAGACCTAGTTCGGCGCCGAGTTCCTGGCACGCGGCAGCGATGTCGGCCAGGGTGGCCGAGCCGTAGATCTCGGGTTCGCGCGAACCGAGCCGGCCGAGGTTGGGGCCATTCAGGATCAGGACGGTGGTCACGAGATCAGCTCACTTCCGCGTAGGCGGCCTCGAGCAGCTCCTCCGCCGGATCGGTCATGATCGCGGGGGCGGCGAGTCCGTCGAGTATCACCAGACGCAGCCTTTCCGCACGCGTCTTCTTGTCGACCGACATGGCTGCGCGTAGCGCCGGCCACGCGTCAGCGCGGTACCGGACCGGCAGGCCCACCGACGTCAGCACGGCTTGGTGCCGATGCGCAGTCCCCGCGTCTAGCCGGCCAGCCAGCCGGCCGACGGCGGCCGCGAAGCACATGCCGATCGACACCGCCTCCCCGTGCCGAACGGAGTAGTCCTCGACGCGCTCGATCGCATGGCCGAGCGTATGCCCGTAGTTGAGCGTCTCGCGCAGGCCCGCTTCGCGCAGATCGGCCGAGACGACGGCCGCCTTCATCGCGATCGCGCGCTCGATCAGCTCGCGCTCGCGCGGGCCGCCGGCCTTCGCGGCACCGGCCGGATCCGCCTCGATGAGATCCAAGATCACCGGATCCGCGATGAAGCCGGCCTTGATCACTTCGGCCAGCCCGCTGACATACTCCACCGGTGGCAGGCTCGCGAGCACGCTGGTGTCGGCGAGCACCCCGGCGGGCGGGTAGAACGCGCCAACCAGGTTCTTGCCGTCGGGCGTGTTGATGGCCGTCTTGCCGCCAACCGCGGCGTCGACCATGCCGAGCAGCGTGGTCGGGACCAGCACGACGCGAACGCCGCGGAGCCATGTCGCGGCTACGAAGCCTGCCAGGTCGGTGACCGCTCCGCCGCCGACGCCCACGATCGCGTCGGATCGCCCAACGCCGGCGGCGGCGAGCTGAGACCAAAGCCCGGCGGCCACCCTGACGTCCTTGGCGGCCTCGCCGTCGGGTACCGGCTCCGGGCGCACCGTGTACCCGGCGCCGGACAGCGCGTGGCAGACCGGGGCCGCGATACCGGGCAGGCTCGCCGCGTGCACGACGACCGCGTTGCGAACCTGGTCGCCGAGCAGCGAGGGCAACTCGGCCAGCACGTCGGTGCCGACGACCACCTCGTAGGGGCGCTCGCCCCCGACTGCGATGCGGGTCGCGGTCACCGTCCGTCGCCCGCAGTGTCAGCTTCGATCACGGCGGCGATTTCGGCCGCGATCTCGTCCGGGTCACGGTCGTCTGTCTTCACGGTGCGCCAGGCTAGCCGGTCATATACCGGTAGTCGCTGGTCGAGCAGGGCCTTGAGCTGGGCACGCGGGCTCGCGCCGATCAGCAGCGGCCTCGCCCGGTCCAAACCCACGCGCTTCACAAGCTCGCCGAACCCAGTCTCCAGGTACACCACTCGATGTCCGGCGAGTCGGGCTTGCGTCTCACTGTCCATCACCGCGCCGCCGCCGAGCCCAACCACCCGCGCGTCGCCCACTTCCTCGAGGGCTTCAGCGACTGCCGCCCGTTCGAGGCGCCGGAACTCCGGTTCCCCGTCGGTGATGAAGATGTCGCTTACCGGCTTGCCCGCCACCGCCTCGACGATGGCATCGGTGTCGGTGAAGGTGACCCCGAGCCGCGCTGCGAGCGCGGCGCCCACCGTGCTCTTCCCGGCACCCGGCGGCCCAATGAGAACAACGGGCGGGAACGTGGCCGCGTCGGCGCCTGCCGACTCCCCGTTCACGCTCACCGGATCACCAGTGCCTTGAGGTAGGCCTCGGCATTGCGTGCGGTCTCGGGAACGCTGTCACCGCCGAACTTCTCCAGCACAGCGTCGGCCAGCACGAGCGCGGCCATGGCCTCAGCCACGACCCCGACGGCCGGCACGGCGGTCACGTCGCTGCGCTGATTGATGGCCTTGGCGGACTCGCCCGTCCGCACGTCGACGGTGGCCAGTGCGCGGGGCACGGTGGAGATCGGCTTCATGGCGACGCGCAGCCGGATCGGCTCGCCCGTGCTCATACCGCCCTCGATGCCGCCGGCCCGGTTGGTGGTGCGGCGGATCCGGCCCGAGCCGCCCTCGATCTCGTCGTGGGCCTGCGAGCCGCGCCGCATCGCCGTCGTGAAGCCGTCGCCAACTTCGACACCCTTGATGGCCTGGATGCTCATCAGCGCACCGGCCAGCCTGCCATCGAGCCGGCGGTCCCAGTGCACATGACTGCCCAGGCCCGGCGGCAGCCCGTAGCCGACGACTTCGACAACACCGCCGAGGGTGTCACCGTCCCGGTGCGCCGCGTCCACCTCGGCCTGCATCGCTGCGCTGGCGCTCGCGTCCAGGCACCGAACGGGGTCCGCGTCTATCCGCTCGGCGTCTTGTGGCTCTGGTACGTAGTCGTCCGGCGCGCGGATGGGACCGAGCGCGACAACGTGACTGAGAATCTCGGCGCCGACGACCTGGCGCAGCAGGCGACGCGCGATCTCGCCGAGCGCGACGCGAGCCGCGGTCTCTCTGGCGCTGGCCCGTTCCAGGACGGCCCTGGCGTCGTCGTGACCGTACTTCTGCATGCCGGCCAGGTCGGCGTGTCCAGGGCGCGGCCTGGTCAGGGGCGCGCTGCGGGCTTGCGCCGCGAGCACCTCCGCCGCCACCGGGTCGGCCGACATGACGCTCTCCCACTTCGGCCACTCGGTGTTGCCGATCCGGACGGCGATCGGGCTGCCGAGAGACACGCCGTGCCGGATCCCACCGGTGATCTCGACCTCGTCCTGCTCGAACTTCATGCGGGCGCCACGGCCGTAACCGGCGCGGCGGCGCGCGAGGGCGCGGGCGATGTCGGTGGTTGTGACCTCCACCCCGGCGGGGACACCCTCGCAGATGGCGACGAGGGCGCGGCCATGTGACTCGCCTGCGGTTAGCCAGCGCAGCATGGTGCCGATCCTGCCATGCACCGCTAGGCGGTGTTCGTTTGGCCATCAGGGCACCGGGTATCCAGCGAAGGCTAAACGGGGGAATCGCCGTTCTTGCCCCCGCTGCCGGCTGGGCGGCGGGTGTGTATTTCGTGGTGCTATGCGGTCTTCGGACCGTCCGCCTCCGCAGCTGCCCGGACGACAGGTGCACCGGGGAGCGCCGTCGCGTTTGCCAGTCCGTCGACGGTGACCCGCGGTACTGCCGTCACGTTCCAGGTGACATGCGGCAGCCTGCCGGCCACGTCGGCCCCCTGTTCGGGACGACGCTCGGCCTTCCGCAGCAGATCCCGATGACCAAGCAATCTGGTGACGACGTCTTCAGCGTGACCGTAACGCTGCCGTCGACCATCCGGCCGGCCACGTACAACCCAGACATCGACTGCAGCGACGGCAGCTCGGCCGTGGCCACGCTCCACGTCACGACGATGCCCACCGGCGGCGGAGCCGAGACCGGCTCGGGCACGACATCGACGGCCACGGACACCGGCCTGTCGGCTGGCGGACTGGCGCTCATCGCCGTCGGTGCCGTGGCCGGCGGTGTCGCGCTACGCCGGCGCCGCTCCTGAAGCTGTGTCATTGGGCGCCAGCTTGGATCTGCTGCCCCTAGTTGGGCACTGAATCCACCTTCGCGCCCAATGCCGTCGCTATCGCGCCGTGATAGCGTCGAGGATGATCATGCACGCGGCTCGCGGTCGCCGCACTCGCCGCGTCCGCTGGTCCCAGTTCGCTGCCGCGCGATCGTCGTGAGTTATCCGTGACCAGACAGGTAATCAAGCTCGGGTCCAGCTCCATCGCCAGCCGAGACGGGCTCGCCCTCGACGTCATCGCCACCCTGGTCAGTCAGATCGCCGCTGTCCAGCGCGCCGGGCACGAAATTATCCTCGTCACGTCCGGGGCTGCGCGCCTCGGCCGTCGGCTGCTTGCCTTCGAGGGTCCGACGGCCGGGGCGGCGGCCGCGCTACAGGCGCTCATCGGGTCCGTCCGCGAGTCGGTTGACTCCACCGCGGACTATCACCGGCTGGTCTCGTCACTCGCCGAGACGCTGCGCCGCTACGACGCTCCTGACGATGGGCAGGAAGCTACCGAGACCGCATTGCCTGCGGCGGTCGGCCAGCCTGCTCTGATGGCGCTGTACCGTCAGCTCGCCGCGGCTGTCGGCGTCGAGGTCTGCCAGATTCTTGTCTCTCGCAGCGACTTGGCGTCGGCGCGGGCGATGGGTGATCTCGGTCAGGTGCTGCGCGAGGCAACCGGGCGAGGCCTGCTACCGATCGTGAACGGCAATGACGCAACAGATCCGGTCTCGGCACTCGACAACGATCAGGTCGCCGTCGCGGTTGCGGTCGCGGCCGAAGCCTCAAGGTTGCTGTTCCTGACCGATGTCCGCGCCGCCTATCGTGACTCATCGCTGAGCGAGCGAATCAACCGGCTGACCCCAGCCGAGGCGCGGGCCGTCCGAGTCACCGCCGGCGGCACGGGCCGCGGCGGTATGGGCTCGAAGCTAAGCGCCGCCGCCAGGGCCGCGTGCTGCGGCGTCGAGGCCGCGATCGGGTCGGCGCGTGAGCCCGACGTCGTGGCTCGCAGCCTGAATCCGCGCGCCCGGATGGGCACCGTCGTCCGGGCTGCCGACGGTCGGCTCGAGCCATCGAAGCGCTGGATCGGCGGCATCGCGTACTCGGAAGGCTCGGTGTATGTGAACCGCGACGCCGAGGAGAGCCTCCGCACTGGCAGCACGCTGTTCCTGTCCGGCGTCAAGCGCGTCGACGGCGACTTCGCCGCGGGCTCGGTCGTCGAACTGCTCGACGTCCGCCATCCCGAGCGGCTGCTCGGCCGCGGTTCCGTCGCGCTGCCGTCGAGCATCCTGCGACTGCTCCGAGCGTTGTCACCACAGGAAGTCGCGTGCGTGATCGGCATCCTGCTGCGGCTCCGGTACGCGGGCACCGCGGGCGCAAGCGAGACAGGCGCAGGCGAGACGGGCGCAGGCGAGACAGGCGCAGGCGAGACAGGCGAGGCGCGCAGCGCGACGTCGCTGCTCGACCCCGATGCCTATAAGGATTGCCGGGAGCTTGCCGACGGGACGTCACGCGCCAGTAAGGAAGCGTTCGCGCAGCTCGCTGGCTTCTCGGCTGACCGGGTCGCCGAGCTCTCCGACGCGCTGCTGCTGGCGCAGCCGCAGCTAGCGACCACGTTCCTGCTCAACAAAGGATTCCTGCACGGCCAGGTGCCGACGCATCCAGCGGCGCGCCGGGTTGTCCGCGGTATCCACGCAGTCCATCGCGAATCGCTGGTCGTCTACCCGGTCTAGAGTGCGTCTTTCGGGACGACGGCATATTGGCGCAGATACAAGTCTCGGAACGTCACCGGCCCGCGTGGCCCCGGCACGACGTCGATGTTGATGCCAGTCTCGGGTACCGAGAGCAGCTTGAAGCCATCGAGGAGGCGGGGCGTCGCATTCCAGAACGCGCCGGTCCCGGCGTATGTCTCAAGGAACCGGGTAGCGGCGCCGGCGTCGGCCGCGACGATCGCGGCTGCCAGCCCTGACGTCTCCCGGTTCGCGATCTGCGCGGCGTCGGCGGCATTCTCGGCGACGGCGAGCGTGATCGTAGCTTCGGCGCCAGCGTCCAGAGCCCACTCATGGCCGAGCGCATGCGGGTGCGGCGGAAGCGAAACCGCGATGCCGAGCCTGTCCGTCACCGCCGTGAGGGCCGAGACCGTCTGGTCCCAGACGGCGCGGTGCACGAGCAGCAGATTGAGCCGGTTGCAGACGCCAAGGCGGTCTAGGCTGCGCTCGACGAGCCGCAGGGCAAGTTCGGTGTCGGCCGATCGGTCGATGAACATCACCGCGCCACCGTCGGCGTGGGCGAGCGTCCGGACGCCGTGCAGCGCCGCTTCATGCGCGAGCGCGCGGGTGCTGTCACCACTGCCGCGGAGGATGACGAGCGGGATGAGCCGCGGCTGTCGCACGAGTGCGATGGCAGTGTCGCGGCCCGGAACGCGCACTAGCTGTATCGCCGCCGGGTCGAGCCCCGACTCGGCCATGGCCGGTCCGACGACGTCGTCGACCAGCACGGCAGCCGACGTGATGGCGCTGGAGCCAGTGCGCAGGACGCCCGCGTTCCGCGACTTGATCAGCTGTGAGGCGATATCGACGACGACATTGGGACGAGCCTCGAAGTTCGCGCCGATAACACCGACGGGCCGGCGCCACTCGTGCAGGACAAGGTCCCCGGGCAGGTCCCGGACGTACGACCTGGCTGGCTCGACGGGCACGTCGGCGAGCGCCCGGAGCTGATCGGCCATTGCCTCGACGCGCTCGGCATCGAGGGTAAGCCTGTCCACGAACGCGTCGGCGAGGCCGTCAGCTCGCGCCGCGCGCACGTCGTCGGCGTTCGCATCGATGATGACACCGGCGCTCTTGACCAGACGCGCCGCGATGGCCCGCAGCGCGTCGTCCAGGCCCTCGGCGGGCATGTCGCGCAGCGGATCTGCACCCGCGTTGGCAGCCTGACCAGCAGCAATGACTGCCGCATCGGCCTCGGCTGCTGCATCCATGCGTCATCCTCCGTGCCACCCGCGGCCGCGGTGCCCGGCCGACTCCATGAGCATAGCCAGCGGGCCTGCCGCCCAGACTTTCTCAGCCCGCCCCGATGCGCGCCAGCGGGTCATAATGCGGGAAAGCAATCGACCGAGGGAACTGATGCAGCAGTGACGCGCTTGCGATCGCTCTGGTCCAGGCTCTCCTGGCTTAGCCGGGTAATGCTCGTGCTGTCGGTGGTCGGGTCCGTCGCCGTCGCCGTCATCATGGCCGTTGTCCTGTACTTGTTCATCGGCGGCTACTCAGGCGGAAACAATCCGACGAGCATCACCCAATTCTCTTTCCCATCGCCATCGCGGTTTTCGTTGTTGCCGGGCTGCCGTCGGTGTTGATCTGCTGTCTCTTGTGGACCGGCTACTCACTGTCGAGGCGCCAGAAGGTCAGGCCGGATCACGAGCGCGCGTCGGGCCGGCCGCACGACTAGTTCCTGGTCTGGCATCGTGGCTGGCGTGACTGATGACTCCATGAACGCGAGATCGAGCCGGCTGGACGACGCTGTGCCGTCATCGGGAAGTCCGCTGAGATTCGGTCTGGTGGGCACCGGCTATTGGGCTCGGGTCGCGCATGCGCGCGCCCTCGCCGACAGCCCCGGCATCGAGTTCGCGGCGGTGTGGGGTCGCAACTCGGCCGCCGCGGCCGAGCTTGCTGCGCCCTTCGGTGCCTCGGTGCAGACGGACTTCGATGCATTCCTGACGGCCGTCGACGCGGTCGCATTCTCCGTGCCACCCGACGTCCAGGGCGAGCTCGCGCTGCGCGCCGCGCAGGCGGGCAAGCACCTGCTGCTGGAGAAGCCGCTAGCGCTCACGACTGAGGCGAGTGATGCGCTGGCCCTGGCAGTGGCCGAGGCCAACGTCGCGTCCGTCGTGTTCTTTACCGCGCGGTTCCAGCCCGATGCGAGGGCCTGGCTTGCGGATGTGGCCGAGGTCGGTGGCTGGGCTGGCGGGCACGTGGCCTGGCTCTCCTCCGTGTACGCCGAGTCCAACCCATTCAATACACCATGGCGGCGCGAGAAGGGCGCGCTGTGGGACCTCGGCCCGCACGTAATTTCGCTGCTGTGGCCGATCCTGGGACCGGTCCAGTGGGTGACCGCCGACGCGGGTCGCGGCGACATAACGCACGTGGTGTTTCACCACCAAGGCGGCGCGACCAGCACGGCGACGCTGACGCTGGGCGCGCCAGAGCCCGCGGCTGGCTTTGATCTCCAGATTTGGGGAGAGCACGGTCGAGCGTCGGCTCCGCCGCAGGCCGACGACCCGACCAGCGCTCTGCGGGTCGCCCTCACCGAGCTCGCAGCAAACGTGAAAGCCGGACAAACCAGTCATCCGTGCGATGTCAGGTTCGGCGACGCAGTGACGCGGGTGCTCGCCCAGGCCGAGCGCGCGATCGAGACCCAGCGCAGCTGAATCCGGCCCGACGCGCCGACCGGCGATAGCCTCCGGGAGCGGGTTCGCCGTCCCGCTGAACCAGAGTCGGATTAGGGTCGGAAGAGCAGGCTCACAGCAATCAGGAGGAGCCGATGGCGTCTCAACTGAACCCGTACCTTAACTTCAACGGCAATGCCCGGCAGGCGATGGAGTTCTACCGCGATGTCTTCGGTGGCGACCTGACGATCACCACGTTCGCGGACCTCGGCACCGGCGGACCAGACGCGGATCGGGTCATGCACTCGGTGCTGGAGACCGACGCCGGCTACTCGCTCATGGGCGCCGACGTCCCCGCGGCGATGGAGTACCAGCCGATGGCGGGCGCGTCGGTGAGCCTCAGCGGCGATGACGCCGACGCGCTGCGCAGCTACTGGGACCGGCTTTCGGCCAGCGGCACCGTCACTATGCCCATGCAGAAGCAAGTGTGGGGCGACGAGTTCGGTATGTGCGTCGACGGTTTCGGCGTGCCCTGGCTAGTCAATATCAGCCAGGCCTAGCTCGCCGTTAGTGGTCTGCGCCACCGGCCCGTTGTGCCTTTTCGAGGTGCCGGTTGGCTGTCTCGAGGCGACGCGCAGCGACGGCCCGGCGGCCCTCGGCTTGCTTGGCTTCGCGCGTAAGTCGCGCGTGAGCCGTCCGGGCCTCGACGATCTCCTGCTCCAGATGGCTTATTCGGCGGTGCAAGAACTGGCGTTGCTCATCGATAGCCGCAACGGCGTGCTCGGCTTCTTCGAACGCCGCGGCCGCGATAGCCGCTGCTTCCTGCGCCGCCTGCAGGGATTCGGCGGCGCGCTGCGCCGCACCGCCACGCGCAGCGTCACCCGGCACCGCTCCCTCGTCGTCGCGCCGCGCTCGCTCACCTCGTGTCGGCGCTAGCGGCCTCTGGGCCGCCGACTGGTTCGTCGCCGCCCGGGCCGAGCAGGCCCGGCCAGCGCACCGGTCAGGTCCACCTCGCCCAGACCGGCGTAGGCGAGGGCCTTGGCTAGCCGCCCCGATTGAACCGCCGTTCTGGCATCGGCGTCGGCGAGCGCCGCCTCCAGGGTCGCCCGGACTTCGCCCAGCACGGCGTCGCTCGCGGACTGGTCCGCCCGCACGGCGAGGTCGCTGGCCGCAGCCACTAGGTCGCTGACGACCTGCCTGCGCTGAACCGACAGCCCGCGCAGCCGGTCACCGGCGAGCGCTCGCTGCGCCTCCTGCAGGTCGGTGCCGAGTTCGTACAGGCGGGTCATCTGCAAAGGAGCCGTTCGAGCGAGCTGATTGACGAGCCACGCGCTCGCGGTGGGCCTCGCGAGCTTCTTGATAGCGGCGGCTTCATCTCGCTGGCCTGCGGCTCTCAGCTGGCGGGCCTTCTCGTCCCTGGCGGCGGTAAAGTCGCCCGGCGCTAGCCCGTAGAGCTCATCGGCTGCCTCGGCCACGGTTACTGGCTGCACATCTCGTGATCGTAATACCGAGGTTCCGCTGACGGGGCAGCACACGACCGGGTTATCCGGGTCGCCGTATGACGGCGATCCCCGCCCGGACCCGGAACGGCAGCCGATCGTGAACCGCGTCCGCGATGCGGCTGGCGACTTCTTCTGGCACCAGGCCGCCGGATCCGGCGGGCGGGGCTAGCTCGAGGGTGAAATCCAAGTCCCCGGCCGGCTCGCTGAGCTTCACCCGAATGCCGGGGGCCACCGCGGCGGCCGCCGCGGCGACCTGCTGCCAAACATCTGGATCCTCATACATGGCCAGAACCGCACCGCCCGCGGCAAGCGCCGCCAGCCGGCTGCCTTCGACCACGAGGGGAACGGGGCCGGCGATGTCGATGACGACCGCACGTGACTCCTGGACTGCCGACTGCCACACGCCCGCCGCCGGCACGGGAACAGGCCGCGCTCCTGGCCGCCACCGCTGCAGCGAGGCTGCGCACGTGAACGCCGGGATCGCCCGCCTGCCGTCTCGACCGACGATCTCCGGCATCGCCATCTCGGTGGCCTTCTCCGCGCCAGCCAGCGGGGCCAGATTACGAATACTTTGGTGAGCGAGGTTGTCGCCGTTGGCGGGGTCGTCGGCGCGAGCGGCGACCACCGGTACCAGCAGCCGGCTGTCGGCCAGCGCTACCAGAACGGCGTGCTCGCCGCTACTGCCTTCGGCATAAGCAGCCAGCGCCGCCGCAACAGCCGGATCGGCGTCACCGAGGTCGCCGCGATAACGCTCGTCTCCTGCCCTCAGCTCGACCATTTCGCCAACTGTAATGCCCGCTCCGGTCACTCCTGCGTTGGCCCGGCGCGGCTGATAGGGCGATGCTGGGTGACCAGGTCGGCCCAAATCGGCAGGTAACGTAGCGCAACACGGACTAGCTGCACCGAAGTAGTTGAGGACGCATTTCGCGATATGAGAGTCTCGTGGGACTGGCGGTGAATCGTCGCAGCGTAGACCCGTTCAGGACAAGAGTTCAGCGCGTTGCATCGCGACAACAGGGGACCAAGTGAACTACGTGAGCCAGGGACCCGGAGCGGTGGAACCTGGCACGCTCATGCAGAAGGCGATCCCACCGCGGATGGTGGAGCCATACCTGACGGGCCGCAGGTCCGTCATCTCCGGGTTCGTGCATAAGGTGGCCGACAGCGGCGTCGGCGGGCCAGAAAACCTCTACGAGGCCTTCAGCCTGGGCTTTAGCGGTTCAGACTTCACTCCGGATATGTCGGAGATTTATGTTCTCCGCTGGCGAGCAGTCGGGACGGAGACCTACGAGGTCCCTTATTCCGCCCAGTACGGCGGCGACTGGGCCATGCAGCCGCCGTTCACGGGCACGGGCTACACCAGCAGCCGCGAACTGGCTGTCGCCGAGTACTTCACAGAGCCGATAGCGGTCCCGGTCGGCGCAGAGATTCACCGTATCGGCAGCGATACGTCCGAATTCATCGCACGGTACGACGGTCAGGTGTGGCTGCGTCCGGCAGAAGGGCCTGAACTGTGCGCTACCGGCTGATGGCGACGTATCAAGGATCACCTTTTGAGGCCGGCCTAGGGCCGGGGCAGGGCGAGATCGTCCTGTTCGCGGCCTGCCCGCCGCCCGAGAAGTCTCGGATTCGAGCCGGCGACCGGACACTGGCGCAAGCAGCTTCGGCTCGCCGATGTCCAGGCCGTCTGGGAGTCTCGGCCGGTCGGCGTGTTCCGCGGCGAGCGGTGCATGGTGGTCGACGATCTCGGCGACCGGCTACACATCGGCTATCTCGGGCATGACGGCTTTAAGGCCGAGCAGCTCGGCTACTGGCAGGTCGACAGGGGCGTCTTCGAACTCGTGGCGCCGAGGTCCGAGGTCACCGATATCCGCGAAGAGCGGACCGAATACTCGCGCTTGCCGGCCGCGTCGCGTCCGGTTACCGGACCCGCGCCGACGGTCTCGGCGGACAGCTCTGGCCCTCCCCGGCCTTCAGAACGCCCATCTGGGCAGTACTCGGCACCAGCCGCCTATGGGCCAGGCACCACGAGCCACCGGCCTGTCCCCGGCTCCTACAGCCCTGGCAGCACCGGACAGCACTCCATCCCGGCCGCCTATATGTCGATGGCTGACACCGGCAGCAGCATCGCGCTGCCGGTGGCGGCGCCTGCACCGCTACCGCTGGAAGCTGAGGCGCTGCGGGCTGCCTCCGCCCGCCGGTCGCGAGCGACGGCCAGTGGCGCAGCTGGGCGCCCGACTGCGGCGACATCCACGAATCGGGTTGTGACCTCGCCGGCGAATCCTCCTGAGGCGCCGCCCGTTACGCCGCCCGCGAAGCCGGCCACCGAGCCGCAAGCAGGCGCCGCCGGGGAGCTGACGAAGGCCAGGCCGGGTCACCCGGGCCGGGCTCGGCTGGCTACCGAGATCGTGTTCGCTGACCTGGCCGCTCTCGCTGGCCTCCCGGCCGGGTCGTACGCCATCGGCGAGCGCCGTCGACGGCGCGATGTGCCTCGTCCAGACAGAGCAGGGATTCGAGGTCTTCAATTCCGTTCTGGGTGGCCGTCAGGAACTCCAGACGTTTGACGACGAGGAAGCCGCGTGTTTCTACCTGTTCGGCGTGCTCGCGGCGGAGGCCATCCGTAACGGCTCGCTCGCTCGCGCTCCCGCCGGGCTCGGCGCGGGCAGCCCGCTGGCCGACTGAAGCCGCCCGTCTGCGCACTCGCCCCGGGGGTAACAGATCCAGCCGCAGGGGATAAGTGGGACGATGCGCTGGATCCCCTGGCTCGGCTCGGCTGCGTTCGCGATGATCGTGGCCGGGATAGTGACCGCCTTCGTCGGCCATAACACGGCGCCCGCGCCCAGCGCGCCAGCCCGCCGTGCGACGGCGGCTGGCGCTCGACCTGACCAACCGCAGAGCCGTCCGCGCTCGGCCCAGGCCGTCCAGCCCGGCACCGGCGGCCTTCCGCCGAGCTCGGTGCCGGTGAGCGTCAACATCCCGGCGATCAAGGGCTGCGTGACGGCCAGACGATCATCTTCGAGACGTACTCGGTCGCGCTCTACAGCAGATCAAGGTTCCCAGCCGGGAAGGTGTTCGGCTATACCAGCTGGCCGACACTGCGGCTCATCACCTGCGGCGGCGAATTTGATCAAACCACCGGGCACTACGGGGACAATGTGGTAGCTTTCGCCAGCTATGTCGGCAGCTTTAGGTAGCGCGGGGCAACTGGTGGTCATCTTCTGAGAAGTCGCACCGGGGTTGCTGAACTTCGCGCGCACGGACAGCCCAGGCCGCTAGGGTGCAAAGAGCCGGCGGGGCTGAAGGTCCCCCGCTCCCCAAGCAGCCCCGCCGGCACAACTCGGCCCACAGGGGCCAAGATGGTTCTCATGTCAGAGCCGACGCTCCCGCTTACCGGCGCGCAGTTCGAGATCGCAGCCGGAGACTTCACGGCCACGGTGACCGAACTCGGTGCTGGTTTGCGCGCACTCAGCCTCCGTGGCAAGCCGCTCATCAGAAACTATGCGCCGGACGAGCTCCCGCCCGCAGGCGCGGGTCAGCTGCTCGCTCCGTGGCCCAACCGGATCGACCACGGCCGCTACGCGTATGGCGGCTCGAGCTACCAGCTCGACATCTCCGAGCCCGCCCGCGACAACGCGATTCACGGAATCACCAGATGGGCGAGCTGGCGCGTCGTCGCGCAGGCACCCGAACACGTCGAGCTCGGCCTAGACCTGCTTGGCCGCCCTGGGTACCCGTTCTGCCTTGAGCTGCGCGTGAGCTACCGCCTCAGCCCGGACGAAGGCCTGGAGGTGACGCTCACCGCGCGGAACGCCGGCAGCCGCGCGGCACCGTTTGGCGCTGGCGCGCATCCGTACTTCACGGCAGGTCCCGGCCTCGTCGATGGCTGCGAGCTGCAACTCCCCGCAGGATGCTGGCAGCCGACCAACGACCGCGGCATCCCGGTCGGCGAGCCAGTCGACGTGGCCGGCTCGAGTACGACTTCCGCGCAGGCCGGAAGATCGACCGGACGGTCCTCGACCACGCGTTCACCGCTCTCGCCGTCGACGCCGACGGCCGCGCGTGGGCGCGCCTATCCGGGCCGGACGCTCAGATCGCGGTCTGGCTCGGTCCTGGCTACCGGTGGCTGCAGGTCTTCACCGGCGATCCGCTCGGCGAGAGCGCTCGGCGCCGCGCCGTCGCGATCGAGCCGATGACCTGCCCGGCAAACGCGTTCGTGACCGGTACCGACCTCGTGACCGTTGAGCCGGGCGACGCGGGTGGCGTACCGCTGGGGCGTGCACGCCACTATGAGCTAGGTGTGCCTTCGCCAGGGAACGGGGCCGACCGGTCAAGGAGCGCCGCGACACGCGCTAGGTCCTCGCGCGTGTCGATGTCGTCGGGGCGCCCGGTGTCGGCACACTCGACGCTCGTGACCAGATCCGGGTGTGCGCGCAGAAATGGCCGGGCGCCGGTATCACCGGTGGCCATGCGCGCGACCTCGGACCAGTGTTCACGGCCGATCAACACAGGGTTGCGCGGCTGGCCCCCGTAACACGCGACGACCAGGCTGGCGCCCGCCGCGTGCGCGGCGATAAGCCGTCGCACTGCCTCCGCTCCAACGAGCGGCTGGTCAGCCAGCGCGAGCACGGCGGCCGTGCAGTCGGCCGGAACGGCCGCCAGGCCGACCGCCAGGGACGAGCCCATACCGGTCCGCCAGCGCGGGTTGTGGACGCAGACCACGCTCGCGTCGGCCAGGTCCGTCGCGTCCAGCCTGGCCGCACCCGTGACGACGACGACCGGAGTTGCCCCGCCTGCCCGCAGCAGCGTGATGCCCCGGCGCGCGAGCGACTCGCCGCCGACCATGACGAGGGCTTTGGGCTGGCCGAGCCTGCTCCCGTCGCCGGCGGCGAGCAGGACTCCGGCTACGTTCCCTGGCCCTGATGTCAAGCGGTGCGCTCGCCCAGCACGTCGGACGTTCCACGGTCCCCGGGCAGCTGCCCGTGGTGGATGCGGCCGGTGGTCGCGGTGAGCGGCTGGCCGGTGCCACCCCAGCGCAGTTGGATCAGCTCCGCGGCGATCGCGATGGCCGTCTCCTCGGGCGTGCGAGCACCGAGATCGAGCCCGATCGGCGAGCGGAGCCTCGACAGTTCCGTCTCGCTCAAGCCGACCTCGCGAAGCCGGGCGAGCCGGTCTTCGTGCGTGCGCCGGCTGCCCATGGCGCCGATATAGGCCGCGGGCCGACGCAGCGCTACTTCGAGGAGCGGGACGTCGAACTTCGGGTCGTGCGTGAGCACGCAGATGACCGTGCGCTCGTCGGTGCTGGTCCCGGCCAGGAAGCGGTGCGGCCAGTCGGTGATGACCTCGTCGGCTTCCGGGAACCGGGAAGCCGTTGCGAACACCGGCCGCGCGTCGCAGACGGTGACGTGGTACCCGAGAAACTTACCGGCCCTGGCGACCGCGGCGGCGAAGTCGATGGCGCCGAACACCAGCATCCGGGGCGCGGGCGCGAACGACTGCACGAAGACGGCAAGTTCGTCGCGGCGCCGCTCCCCTTGCGGGCCGTAGCGGCGGACCCCGGTCAGGCCCTGCGCGAGCATGCCGCGGGCGTCGTCGTCGACGGCCTGGTCAAGGCGCTCGCCGGCGCCGAGCGTCCCGTCGGCGGAGTCGCCTTCCCAGATGATGCGCCTGGACCCGATCTGGCCAGGACCTTCGATGATCGTGGCGACCGCGACCGGCGTGCCCGTTCTGACTGCCTCCGCGACCTCGCCAAGCGCTTCGAAGCGCGCCCGGCTGGCCGGCTCGACGAAGATGTCTATGATCCCGCCGCAGGTGAGGCCCACGGCGAATGCGTCGTTGTCACTGATCCCGTACCGCCGCAGTATCGGCTGGCCGCTGGCGACTACCTCGGTGGCGAGCTCGTAGACAGCGCCTTCGACGCACCCGCCGGACACGCTGCCGACGACTTCACCGGCGGGCGAGACAGCCATGGCGGCACCCGGCTCGCGCGGGGCGCTGCTGAACGTCTGGACGACGGTGGCCAGCCCGAACGTCTCGTTCGCGTCCCACCATTTGGTGATGGGATCAAGAATGTCGCGCACTGCCGGTCACCTCGCGCATCTACTTGCCATCCACTGCGCCAACAATCCGGGCGCCGTCAGTGTTTCCCTTAGGCTACGTGCGACTGGCCGGGCACGCGATCTTCAGCCATCGGCTGCTGGCGACGCGCGACGAATGCCCGGTTTGGTGCAGGTCGCGCCGCCGCCATGATGCCTAGTTGCTGTACACCCGGGACGGAGTTACGAGCACGACAGCCCGGCGCTCCGCCGCCATGACCCGGTCGTATTCGTCCCAGTCGTCGTGCGTACCGCCCGCTGCGGCGAAGACCTCCCGGCGCAGGAGCCGGAGCCGCTCGTCGTCGACCCCAGGCGCGGGGTCATCCGGGCCGATGATCGCCGCGCTCCCCTCGACTGCGGCCCACTGCCAGCCAGCCCGGAACGTGACGGTGATCTGCGGCCTAAGGCGCAAGTTGCCGAGCTTGGCCTTGCCGTACGTCACGAACGCCACCGCGTCCAGGCCGGTCCGCGGGTCCGCGAGCACTCCGGCGTTCACCACGGAGGACTGGATCGTGCCGTCGCTGCGGGCCGTCGAGATGACGGCGAGATAGCGGTCCTGGCTGCCGATCTCGGCAGCCTTTGACAAAGTCACCATGTCCAAATACTCGCAGCATCGGTCATGACGGCGGCTGGCGGTCGAGCGACCGGAGCACTATCGCAGTCTCCAGCGCCGCCACGACCGTGTCCCAGCCCTTGTCCTCGGCGCTGCCTTCCGCTCCAGTGCGATCACGCGCCTGCTCAAGGGTGTCGCAGGTGAGCACGCCGTTTCCGACCGGCGTTCCGGCGTCGAGCGCGACTCTGGTCAGGCCGTAGGTAACCGCGTCGCAGACGTACTCGAAGTGCGGGGTCCCGCCGCGGATCACGGCGCCAAGACACGCGACAGCGTCATGTCTGCGCGCGAGCGCCGCCGCCACAACTGGTAGCTCTACCGCGCCCGCAACGCGGACGATCAGCGGCTCGGCCACTCCGCAGGCCCGGGCAGCGGCCATCGCACGGTCCACCAGCCGGTCGGTGATCTCGGCGTGCCAGCGGGTGGCCGCGATGGCCAGGGTGAGCCCGGCCCCGTCGACTACGTCGCCGTCCGGCCGCCCCGCTCCGCTCACCGCGTGCCCGCGGTCGAGGCTGTCGCGTCGCCGTCGACCTCGCCCGGCATCGGCAGGTTGTGGATCTCATGACCGAGTCGATCTCGCTTGGCGGTGAGATACCGGAGGTTGTGCGCTGTCGGCAGCGATGGCAGCGCTACTCGGCCGGCGACCTCGAGGCCGTAGCCGGCAAGTCCGTCCACCTTGGCCGGGTTGTTTGTCAGCAGCCGCAGCGAGTGCACGCCAAGGTCGGTGAGCATCTGCGCGCCTGTCGAGTACTCGCGCGCGTCCACTGGAAGGCCCAGCTCGGTGTTCGCATCGACGGTGTCGGCGCCGCCGTCCTGGAGCTGATAGGCACGCAGCTTTGACAGCAGGCCGATCCCGCGTCCCTCGTGTCCGCGCAGGTACAGCACCACGCCACGGCCCTCGGCCGCGATGGCGCCCATCGCGGCCTCGAGCTGCGTTCCGCAGTCACACCGATGCGACCCGAACACGTCGCCGGTCAGGCACTCTGAGTGCATTCGCACGAGCACGTCGGGTCCCGGCTCGGTGAGGTCGCCTAGCACGAGGGCGAGGTGCTCGGTGTTGTCGACGGTGTTGAGGTAGCCGAGCGCGCGCCAGTTACCAAACTCATTCGGGACGCGCGTCTCGACGACGCGGGTAACGACGCGCTCATGCTGCCGGCGGTAGGAGATCAGTTGCTCGATCGAGATGAGAGCGAGGCCATACTCGTCGGCGAACTCGCGCAACCGCGGCAGCCTGGCCATCGTGCCGTCGTCATTGACGATCTCCGCCAGGACGCCGGCCGGTGTCAGCCCGGCCAGCCGGGCCAGGTCTACGGCCGCCTCGGTGTGCCCGCGCCTGCGCAGCACGCCGCCGGGCGTGTACCTGAGCGGGAAGACGTGCCCCGGCCGCACGATCTCGTACGGCTCGGTTGCGGAGTCGACCAGCGTCCGGATGGTCTTGGCCCTGTCCGCCGCCGATATGCCGGTCGTCACCCCGTCGCGGGCGTCGACGCTCACGGTGTAGGCGGTCCGCATCCGTTCGGCGTTCTGGCTCGTCATCAGCGGAAGCTGCAGGCGGTCAAGCATTTCCCCCGGCATCGGCACGCAGATCACGCCGCTCGTGTGCCGGATGGCGAACGCCAGAAGCGCTGGCGTGGCCTTGCTGGCCGCGAAGATGATGTCGCCCTCGTTCTCCCGGTCGGCGTCGTCCACGACCAGAACGGGACGACCCGCCGCGACGTCAGCGATCGCACGGGAGACGTCGTCGAGCCGCGTGCTCTCTTGCATCACGATTTCGGGCTGTGTCACTGGAACCTCCCGGCCAGCAGTCGCTCCACGTACTTGGCGATGAGGTCGACCTCGATATTCACGACGTCGCCCGGCTGCTTGCGACCGAGCGTGGTTCGCGACAGCGTCTCCGGGATCAGGCTTACCTCGAACCACGCGGCGCCGGCTTCATCGCCGACTCCCGAGACGGTAAGGCTGATGCCATCGACCGCCACCGAGCCCTTGTCGACCACGTACCGGGCCAGTTCAGCCGGGATGGAGATCCGGACCGTATCCCAGTCGCCGGAGGTCCCGCGGCTCAAGAGGGTGCCGGTGCCGTCGACGTGGCCCTGAACTATGTGCCCGCCGAGGCGGCCGCCCGGACGGACCGGGCGCTCGAGGTTCACGACGCTGCCTGCGTTCAGGGTGCCAAGGCTGGAGTGATCCAACGTCTCACCCATGACGTCCGCGCTGAACTCGCCGTCCTGCGAGGCGGTGACGGTGAGACAGACTCCGTTAATCGCAATCGAGTCGCCACGGGCCGCATCGGCGGTGACAAGTGGCCCTCGGATCCTGATCCGGGCCGAGTCTTCGCCGACATCGATGCCGACGACCTCGCCGAGCTCTTCAACAATCCCGGTAAACACCGTGTCCTCCTCCGGAGCCACTGTCCTGCACGGGCTCCGGGGATGCGCTGATGGCGCAGACGCGGCCTGATCATCCGCGAGCTGGCCCTCAACGCCAGCGCGGATCATCGCCGCGCACGTGCTGCCTCCCATCCGGACTGTAACCGTCGGTCCCGGAATTTCACCGGGTCAGCCGGCCGATGGCCTCGGCCGGGTCGCGGACTGTAACCGCCGGTTCGGACTTTCACCGACCCCGGAGCACGCGTACTTGCGAGAACTAGTGTGCCATGCCGGGTATTCCGCGGCGAACTCGCTGCGGAGTCAAGCTCGGCTCGGCGCACCTCGACGCGAGAGGACATCGACGGTCGCCGCCGCCAGGAGCACTGCCGCAACTACGATGTCAATCCCTGGCTCGACACGCCGAGCAGGTAGAGGCCGTTGTAGATGCCGCCGATGACAAGGCCGCCCAGGACGCCGTGGATGGTCTTGCCGCGTCCGCCAAAGAGGCTGGTGCCGCCGATGACCGCCGCCGCCACGGCCAGTAGCACGTAGGTGTTGGCGGTCTTGATGATGTTGCTGGTGATCTCGACCTGCCACGAGAGGAACAGCACCCCGGCGATCCCCGACGTCAGGGCGGCAAGGACGAAGCCCCAGATTCGGACGGTGGGTACCCTGACCCCGGCTCGGCGCGCGGCCTCGGGGTTGCCTCCGATGGCATAGACGTAGCGGCCGAAGCGGGTTCGCTGCAGCAGGACCGTCGAGGCCCCGAGCACGATCAAGACGATCGGAATGATGTAGGGAATTCCCTCGATCGTCCCGGAATGGGCTCGGTTGATGTTGGAGATGGCGACGACTGCGAGGCCTGCCACCGCGATGAGGGCGACCTTCAGCGCGGTGAGGCTGCGCGGCGGAGTCTCGAGGCCGTCGCGGCGCTTGCGCATGTCCCGCAGCAAGAGCGCCGTGGCAACGGCCGCGACCAGCACGGCTAGCAAGATCCAGCCGACCACCGGGCTGAAGTGCCCCCAGAAGATGTCGTAGAGGACGACCTCGTTGGTGGAATGGGAGTTGCCGATGCTATAGAGCCCGTCGTGCCCGAGGAGGATGATTGCCACTCCCTCCAGGATCAGCAGCCCGCCGAGGGTGACGATGAACGACGGCAACCTCAGCCGGGCTACGAGCCATCCCTGCATGGCGCCGAACGCAACGCAGGCGATCAGCGCCACGATGATCGCCGCCCACCACGGGAAGTGCGCGCCAGTCGGCTGCACGAGCTGGGCGACCACGACGCTGCTGAGTCCCATCACCAGGCCGACGGAGAGGTCGATCTCGCCGAGGAGCAGGGCGAAGATCTCCGCCATCGCGAGCAGCATGTACACGGTGCTCTGCTCGAAGAGGTTCACCAGGTTCGGCGCCGACAGGAACGCCGAGTTCGCGATCTGGAAGCTGGCGGCGACTACCACGATGGCCAGGACCACCGGGAGGACGCCGCTATTGCCACCGCGGACTCCGGCCCACCAGGCCCGCAGGTACCCGCCCAGCGACTGGGCGAGAAGCTCGGGCGGGACATCCGCTGCCACGACGTCGTGGGCGGCGGTAAGATCGATTACCGTTCCGGCGTTCGCTGTTTCGGCCGGCGTCTCGCCGGGGTCCGCGGTCACGGGGATGTCAGACACTGGTCACGCTCCCAGCCGCGCGCCGTGACAGCACGTCGACCAGTACCGCGCCGATGAGCACGACGCCCGGAAGGCCGTACTGCAGTGGCGTGGACAGCCGACCTAGGTTGAGAAGGGACACGCCGTAAGCGATGCCGCCGATGAGGAGGCCGCCGAGAACGCCGTGGACCGCCTTACCCCGGCCGCCGAAGAGGCTGACGCCGCCTATGACGGCCGCGGCGACGGAGTACAAGACAAGCTGACCGGGGTCGGCCGTATTGGTGCTGTACTGACCCAGGAAATAGGAACCGAGCAAGATGCCCGCGAAGCCGGCGGTCGCCGAGCACAGCGCGAAGGACCAGGTGCGGATGCGGACGAGGCTGACGCCGGCGCGGCGGGCCGCTTCTGCGTTGCCGCCGATCGCGTAGACATAGCGGCCGAAACGGGTTCGCTGCAGTAGGAGCGTCCAGCCGCCGAGAACGACGAGGACAATCGGGATTACCCACGGAACGCCCGCTATCGACAGGATGAGGGTACCGCGGTTGACATTGCAGATCAGCAGGACGGCGACCCCGACCAGCGCCATCAGGGCGATCCTGAGTGCCGTCAGGCTCCCTGGCGGAGCCACCAGGCCCTGCCGCCGCCTCGCGGCTGCACGTTGCCAGAGGGTTGCGCCCGCCCCGACGAGGACCACCGCGAGGGCTACCCAGCCAACAGCAGGGACGATGACCCCCTGGACCATGTCATAGATGAGGCGCTGGTTGGCGACGGACGTGTTGAGGCTTACGTTCCCGTCAGCCCCGCCGAGGATGACGATGAGGATTCCGGAGAACAGCAGGAAGCCGCCCAGGGTTACGACGAAGGACGGGATTTTGAGCCGGGCAACCAGCGTCCCCTGAAGGGCACCGATCACGCCGCAGCCAGCGAGCGTAGCGAGCATCGCGGCCCACCAGGGCAAGTCCGGCCCGGGCTGCTGGACGAGCTTGAAGGCGACGGCGCCGCCGAGCAGCGCGACGGCCCCGATCGAGAGATCGATCTCGCCGAGGAGCAGGACCACTGTCTCGCCGATGGCCAGGACCATGTATACGGTGCTGAACCCGAAGATGTAGACGAGGTTGCTCGGCCGCAGGAAGGCGTGCTCGGGAGTGATGACCTCGAACACGATGGCGACCAGTACGATCGCCAAGACGACCGGCAGCACACCGCTGTTGCCGCCGCGGACCTGGAGCCACCAGGCCCGCAGGTACTGGCGCAGCGACTGGGCGAGGAGTTCGGGCGGGACATCGGCCGCTGCGACCCCGGGGGCGGCGGTGAGGTCCACGGCCTTCCCGGCATCCACCGCGCCGCCCGGGGTCTCGCCCGCGTCTGCTGTCACGGGGCAGCTCCGGCAGGCTCGACGGGCCGCCCGTTAGAGGTGCCCGTCGTCATGAACTCGACCACGCTCTGCCGGTTGAAGTTCGCAGTCGGCCCCTCGGCCACCATCCGCCCGAGGTACAGCACCGCGATCCGGTCCGCGACCTCGAAGACGTCGTTCAGGTTGTGGGAGATAACCATCACCGCCAGCCCCTGGTCCCGGAGCCGCTTGACCAGGTCCAGCACTGTTCGGGTCTGCACGACGCCGAGCGCCGCGGTGGGCTCGTCGAGCAGCACGAGCTTGGAGTTCCACATCACGGCCTTGGCCACCGCGACCGCCTGCCGCTGACCTCCGGAAAGCGAGGCCACCGGCTGTCGGATCGACCGCACCGTGGTCACGCGCAGGGTCTTCAGGGTCTCGGCCGCCTGCTTCTCCATCGAGTCCTCGTCGAGCAGGCGACGGCGCAACTTCTCGCGGCCGAGGAACATGTTCTGGACGATGTCCAGGTTGTCGGCCAGCGCCAGATCCTGATAGACGGTCTCGATCCCCAGCGCGCTGGCGTCCCTAGTGCTGCGGATGTGTACCGGCTGTCCCTGGAAGTAAATCTGGCCATGGTCCGGCTGGTGCGCGCCCGCGATACACCGGGTGAGCACAGACTTCCCGGCACCGTTGTCCCCGCAGAGGCCGGTTACCTGGCCAGCGGGCAGGTCCAGGTTCACCCCGTAGAGCGCTTGCACCGGTCCGAAGTGCTTGTCGATTCCCCGCAGCCTCAGCAGGGGCTCCGCCGCGTCGCCGTCGCGGCTGGCGCCTTCCGGCGCCTGGTTCGTCTCAGTCATCGTGAAGATCCGTCATTAGCCTTGCCTAGATTGGGCCCCCGCCAGTCCGGACTGGCCCGGCTCGCCCACACCGGGGCTGACGGACCCCCGGCCTGGAGGTCCGCCAGCCCCGTTGGGAGGAGCGTTCGATGAGAACCTCTCTCGAGGTCCCCTTGTTCAGTTGACTACGAGATGCCAGCCGCGGTGCAGACGGTCGCGCCCGCGATCGTGCAGATGGCCGAGGCGGAGTCGAAACCGTCCTTGACCACGGTCGACTCCATGTTGGACCCGTCCACCCACTTCGGGGTCAGTAGCGACGCCGGCTCGGTGATGGTCGAGTCGGCCGGGTCAACGGTCGTCCCGTTCAGCAGACCCGCAGGCGGCTTGTCGCCGGCCAGCAGGATCGTGGCCAGGGATACGGCGTCCTGAGCCTCCAGGTAGATCGGCTTGTACACCGAGCCGCACTGGTAGCCCTGAAGGATCCAGGCCATGCCCTGAGCCGTGGCGTCCTGCCCGGTGGTCGGGATCGTCTTGGGCTTAACCCCAGCCCCCTTCAGGTCGGTGATCACCGCGTTCGCCAGGCCGTCATTAGCCTCGATTGTCGCGTTTATGTTCTTATGAGCGGTGAACGCCTGCTGGAAGATGGTGCCGCCCAGGGCGTTGTTCCATTGCGGAGCGAAGTTCTCAGCTACCAGCGACATTCCGGCGCTATTAGTCGCTCCCGCATTGACAGTTTTGGCTGCCTGGCCCCAAACGACCTTGTTGTAGCCCGACGCAAAGGAGATTGCGTTGGGGTCGGTGTCCTCGCCGCCATTCAGGACGTAGACCTGAGGCTTCTTGATCCCCCAGGACGTAACGCACGACTGGAAGCCCTGGCCGATCAGCTCGCCGACCAGCTCATTGTTGAAGCTGACGTAGTACGTCTTCGACCCCTGGAACGTGGCGCGGTCGTAGCTGATCAGGATGACGCCCTTGGACTCGGCAAGCTTGGCGATCGCCACGCCAACCGTGCCATCGTTCGGACACATGATGAGGACCTTGGCGCCCAGGTTGATGTCGGCCGTGGCCATGGTCAGCTCAGTCGCGTCGCTGCCCTGTGCGTTGTCGATCCGGAACTGCGACTGCGTGTACCCGGCGTCGGCAAAGGCGGCGGTGAGGTACGGCGCGTCGAAGTCGACCCACCGCTGTGACGACGTTGTGTCGGGCAGGATCACGCCCACCTGCAGGCTGTTGGAGCCCTTGGTCGCGAAATGGGCCAGGTCCTTGAAATGCGACATCGTCGACGCGACGTCAACACTGAAGGAACTCACACCAACCTTGGGAATCGTGTTGGAGCCACTCGACGTCGATCCCGATGACGATGAGGACGAGCCGCATGCCGCGGCTGCGAGGCTAACGGCTGCCGCCAGACTCACCCAGGCAACTGGGCGGAGCGAGCGGGCTCGCAGACCTCCTCTACTTCTTTGCATCCCCCAAAACCCCTTTCACCTTGCCGAAAGCACCCTAAAGAGTGGATGCCGGGAACCATACAGCACACATGTCAGCCTGAGAGTCTCATCCTGATAACAGAAAGTGGCGCAAAGTCCGCCTCGACGAGCCGACCCGGCAACCAGGATCTGTTACGCCGCGCTACTGCAGCGGAGATGCGAGCAGCGTCGCTGGGTCGGACAAGACAGCATCCATGGCGTGCAGGGCTGCGCCGCGCGCAGCGGCCGTAAATCCGAGTCCCGACACACCCAGGTCGGGCGTCGCGTGCCGGCGTCCCAACGTGCCCTTCACGAGCTCGCTTCGGGCTCGTGGCAGGATCCACTCTTCAAGCGCAACGAAGTAGCCACCGAGAATGATCACGCTGGGATCGAAGATGTTGCTGAGCATCGCCGCACCCGCACCGACATCCCGGCCCAACCGATCAATCGCTTCGAGCGCGTGTTGGTCACCCTCTCGGCCTCGCCTAACGAGGGTCTCGAGCATCGTACGGGGATGGGTTCCCGAGGGCGTGCTGATGCCGGCGGACCGCAGCACTGCAGACATTCCGATGAGAGCCTCCCAGCATCCGCGCCGACCGCAGACGCATCGCGGACCGACCGGGTCAACCCGCATGTGGCCGATCTCTCCGCCGAAGCCGCGACTGCCCAGCAGCGGCCGGCCCCCTGCGATAATTCCGCCGCCGATGCCGACCTCGCCGGTGACATAAATGAGGTCCGCGGTACCGGCCCATGCTCCTATCCGGAACTCGGCCAGAGCGGCGAAGTTCGCATCGTTGCCAACTTGCACCGGGGCACCGTTCAAGCGAAGACCGAGACGCAGGCCGGCCCCGAATGCGTAATCCCGCCATGCAAGGTTCGGCGCCTCGATAACGACTCCATCGCGAATGTCAACCAGTCCGGGGATTGCGGCTGTAACTCCGACAATGACTGGCCGGCGATCGTGTCGGCGATTACGGACGCGCCGAATTGCGGCGTGGCAGAGGTCGATCGTGGCCCGAACACATCCGTCTGGGCCGGCGCTCGCTGAGTCGAAGGCGCATTCATCCTTGTGGACCTCACGCCCGCCAAGATCTCTCACCAAGATCGCGATATAGTCGACGTTCACTTCGAGACCGATCGCAAGAACGTGTCGGCCGTCGATGTCGAGCGGCGTACCCGGCCGCCCAACCCCTCGCGACGAGCTGACAGTGCCCTCCCGTACCAGGCCAAGTTCAATCAGCTCCGCGACAAGACGCGTCACCGTCGCGCGAGTCAACCCCGTGCCGCTGGCGAGATCCGCGCGGGACAGACCAGGGGTCAGGGCCAGCAGGCGCAGGGTGAGCTCGAGGTTGTTGCGCCGGACGAGCGAGTGGTCTGCGCGAGCGGGCAGGTCATGGGCACGGGTGTCTTTCACCCGCTCCTCCTGCTTCTCGCCATCGCGCATCGTCGTCTGCCATTCCCCATTACGTCTGAGTTTGTTCAGTCCGGAAACTATGTCACGCCCTGCAAGTGAGAGGACAGACGGTCTCAGGGGCCAAGCCCCGCTGGTGGATGAGTCCCGCGCCCGCGGGGCTTGGCATTGGCGGCCGCGGCGACCACCGCCGGGCTGACATCGAAATCGGGAGCTCGTCGGCCACCGCGTCGCCGTCGTTTTGTTGCGCAGAGAGGCCATTGGGCGGCTCGACGCAGACAGCGCCCCGGCTCCCATCGCAGCACGTCAGCCCTATGGCAGACCGTCGCCTTATTGCGGCAAAACCATGGAGCGGGACCCGTTGACGACCTTAGTGAGACATATGTAGTCTCAGTTCACTTTAGTTTGTTGAGGACCAAAACAAACCCTGGGCGGGGGCAGCACCTAGGAAGGAGACGGACGCGATGGAATCTGCCAGCCTCGTGCGGAGCGCATGGGGCGACACGTCCCAGGCGACGGCATGCTGGCCAGGCAGGACCGGTGTCTCGTGATCACCGTCATCGGCGAGGCTATGGTGAAGCTCGTACTTGCACCCGGCTCCAGCCTGATACAGGCATCACCAGGCGGCAGCGCATTCACCACGGCGAGCTGGTCCGCCCGGCTGGGCTACCCGACGGCGCTGATGGCTCGGCTATCCCGTGACTCACTGGGCCAGTTCCTGCGAGTGCAGGCGGCGAGCAATGGTCTCGACATCAGCGCTTCGGCCGATGCCGACGAGCCGACCATGATTGCCGTGGCATCTACCGAGGCAGACGCGGACAGCACGGACAGCGTCTATTTCCGGGACACAGCGAGCTGGCAGTGGAGTGCAGCCGAACTGGGCTGGATCCCGGCCGACACGACTGTCCTCAATCTCGACGTGCTCGACTGCTGTGTGCTGCCCGGATCTACCTGGGTACTCCGGGCCGCCGCGCGCCAGCGCGACCGCGGCGCGATTGTGTGCCTCGACGTGACTGTGAAGCCTGCGGTTATGGGCTCGCCGACACGTGGCCGGCTGCTGATCGACCGGCCCGTTAAGGCAGCTGATCTGGTAACGACAAGCCTTGAGGACATCTCGTGGCTGTATCCAGGTCGCGGAGTGGAGGCCGTAGCGCGGCTGTGGCTGGCCGAGGGACCGAAGCTCGTCGTCATTACCTGCGGCTCCGATGGGCTGGTAGCGGTCAGGAAGTCAGGAGCCGTTCTTTACCGGGCAACGGGGCTGCATCCCGCCTCGGCGACCGAATTTAACGTCGCATTCACCGGTGCCCTGCTTGGCGGGCTGCATGAGCTGAGCGACGTCGGTGTCAACATCGAAGCTCTCAGCATGAGTGAGCTTGCCACGGTGCTGGACACGGCGACGGCCGCAGCGAGCCGGAGCGATACCAGTTTTCTCAATCTGGCGACTGCATCCGAGCTGCGTTAGTGGCTGCCGGAGCCGCGGTAACCACCTGACGGCTGAGCGATGCGGCATGTTCGGAGGCGCCGGATGCTGGTTGCGGGAATAGATTCCTCGACGCAGTCCACCAAGGTGGTGCTGTGCGACGCCGCGGACGGCACGGTGGTCGGTGCTGGCAGTGCGCCGCACCCGGCCGGCACCGAGGTTAACCCGCAGGCATGGTGGGCCGCACTGAACAAGGCTGGCGACAGCCTGCTGAGCCGTGCCGATGCCATCGCGGTCGCCGGCCAGCAGCACGGGCTGGTGGTCCTGGACAGTGACGGCTCGGTGATCCGTCCGGCCCTGCTCTGGAACGACATGCGGTCGGCCGCGGCCGCTGCCGAACTCGTCGAAGAGTTCGGCGGCCCGCGGTGGTGGGCCGATTCGACCGGGAGCGTCCCTACGGCGTCGTTCACCGTCACCAAGCTGCGCTGGCTGGCGGAGCACGAGCCGCAAAACGCCGCGCGGGTTGCCCGGGTGTTGCTCCCGCACGACTGGCTGACCCTGCAGCTCGGCGCGTCCGAACCGGTCACCGACCGCGGCGACGCGTCCGGCACGGGGTACCTCGCGACCGCGAAGGGCGAATGGCTGCCCGGCGTGGCCGCTGCGGCCCTCGGCCACGAGCCGGCGCTGCCACGGGTGGCGGCACCCAGCGAGGCGGTCGGGCACACGCCCAGTGGTGCCATACTCGCGCCAGGTACTGGCGACAACATGGCGGCCGCGCTCGGCCTGGCATTGGAACCCGGCGAGATAGCGGTATCTGTGGGCACGTCCGGCACAGCATTCGCAGTGACGGACATCGCGGCTGCCGACCCTTCAGGCGCAGTGGCTGGGTTCGCCGACGCGACCAGCAGGTTCCTGCCCCTGGTGTGCACGGTCAACGCTGGCCTGGTGCTGGCGGCAGCAGCCGCCATGACTGGAACAGATCTGGCCGGGCTGGCCGCGCGCGCGCTGGCCGCCGAGTCCGGCGCGTCCGGCATCACCCTCCTGCCTTACTTCGACGGCGAGCGTACGCCCAACCTGCCGCTAGCCACGGGCATGATCACCGGACTGACGACCACGAACGGAACAGCGGAGAACCTGGCGCGGGCGGCGGTCGAGGGCGTGCTCTGCTCCCTGAGTGACGCGGTGGAGCTGCTTGGAGTCGAGCCGCGCCGGATCTTGCTCATCGGCGGCGGAGCGCGCTCGGAAGCCGTGTGCGCACTCGCGCCGGGAATCTTCGGAGGCGGACGTCGACGTGCCAGAACCGCGGGAGTACGTCGCGCTCGGCGCCGCACGGCAAGCCGCGTGGGTACTGACCGGGGCGCCGCAGCCGCCGGACTGGCCGCGACCACCTGCGCGGCGCTACTCCGGCGAGCCACAGCCTCGCGTGCGGGAGAGTTTCGCGGCGTTGCGCGCGGCGACGTCGTCCTGGACCGGAGGCCTGCCAGTCCCGGCGGGAAGAAAGGAACGATGACCATGTCCGCAGACCGGTACGCACCGACGCGCGCTGACCGCTTCTCGTTCGGCATCTGGACGGTCGGCTGGCAGGGGGTCGACGTGTTCGGTCCCGCGGTGCGCCCGCCCATGCCGGCCGACCGGGCCGTCCGCAAGCTCGCCGAGCTTGGCGCCTACGGGGTCAACTTCCACGACAACGACGTCTTCGACTTCGACGCCAGCGACACGGAGCGGGACAAGCGGATCACCGACTTTCGGCAGGCCCTGGCCGACACCGGCCTGGTCGTGACAACGGCCACCACCAATCTGTTCAGCCACCCGATCTTCAAGGAGGGTGCCTTCACCGCGAACGACCGGGACGTCCGCCGGTTCGCGCTGGCGAAGGTGATGCGCAACCTCGACCTCGCCGCCGAGCTCGGGGCCAGCGTGTACGTGTGCTGGGGCGGCCGGGAAGGCGCGGAGTCGGGAGCCAGCAAGGACGTGCGAGCCGCTCTCGCCCGGTACAAGGAAGCGTTCGACGTACTAAGCCAGTACGTCATCGACCACGGATACTCGCTGCGGTTCGCCATCGAGCCCAAGCCGAACGAGCCGCGCGGCGACATCTTGCTCCCGACCGCCGGGCACGCGCTCGCGTTCATCACCGAACTGGAGCACCCCGAGCTGGTCGGCATCAACCCGGAGGTCGGCCACGAGGAGATGGCCGGGCTCAACTACGCGCACGCCATCAGCCAGGCGCTCTGGCACGGCAAGCTGTTCCATATCGACCTCAACGGCCAGAACGGCCCACGGTATGACCAGGACCTGCGGTTCGGCGCGGGCAACGCCCGCGGCGCTTTCTGGATCGTCGATACCCTGGAAGCTGGCGGCTATGACGGCCCGGTGCACTTCGACTACAAGCCACCCCGCACCGAAGACGACCGCGGCGTGTGGGACTCGGCGGCAGCGTGCATGCGCAACTACCTCATCCTGCGTGAGAAGGTGCGCGCGTTCCGGGCCGACCCGCAGGTGCAAGAGGCGTTGCGAGAAGCAGGCGTGGACCAGCTCGACACTCCGACCCTGGCGTCAGGAGAAACGTGGCGCGACGTCGCCGGGTTCGTGCCCGATGTCGCGACACTGGCTGACCGCGGAATGGCTTTCGAGCGGCTCGACCAGCTCGCACTCGAGCACCTCTACGGGGTCAGGTAAGTACACCTATTCATCCGCGGCTGTCCGGCCACCGAGGACGTCGCGACCCGCAGGGCCAGTGTCGATGGCAGGAAAGGCGGGATATTCATCATTGCTGCCGCCGACACCGGCCGCCAGGATGGACGCATGCAACCCAGGCTCGTCGTCATTCCGCTGTTCGACGGCGTGCAGAGCCTCGACGTCACGGGACCGCTCGAGGTGTTCGCCGGAGCAGCCGAATACGTGCAGGAGCACGCCCCGACGGCCGATCCCGGCTACCGCGTAGTCACCGCCAGCCTCGACGGCCACCCAGTGCAGACATCGTCCGGCCTCCGCCTGCTGCCGACCACCCGAACTGCGGGCCGTCCCACCGCCCGGGATCGACACAGTCGTCGTGCCCGGCGGCCCCGGCGGTCGTTGCCCGAGTCCGGAACTGGCGGCTTGGCTGCGGCACTGTGCGCCGCTGGTCCGGCGGGTCGCCTCGGTCTGCACTGGCGCTTACGTCCTGGCCGAGGCCGGCCTTCTGGCCGGGCGGCGGGTCACCACGCACTGGGCCTACGATGCGGATCTAGCCCGCCGATTTCCGGATGTCATCGTCGACACCGAGCCGATCTTCATCAAGGACGGCGCGATCGCTACTTCAGCCGGCGTAACGGCCGGTATCGATCTGGCTCTCGCCATGGTCGAAGAGGACGTTGGCAGCGAGGCGGCACTCGCGGTCGCTCGCGGACTTGTCGTCTATCTGCGACGGCCGGGCGGGCAGGCGCAATTCAGCGCGCATCTGCGCGCCCAGGCGCCGCAGCGGGCCCCGTTGCGCGAGGTCCAGCAGTGGATCAGCGAGCACCTAGCTGCTGACCTCTCTGTGCCAGCACTGGCGACCAGGGCAGGACTGTCCACTCGCCAGTTCGCGCGTTCCTTCGCCGCCGAGACCGGGGTCCCGCCAGGCAAGCACGTCGCCGCCGTGCGGCTTGAGGCCGCCCGCCGCATGCTGGAGGACTCTGGCCTCGGGGTGGAGCAGGTAGCCCGCGCCTGCGGTTACGGCACGCCGGAAGCCATGCGCCGGGCATTCGTGCACGCGCTCGGCGTGCCGCCCTCGGGCTACCGCAGGCGCTTCTGACCCCTGCACGACCGACGATCTGACCCCTGGACGACCGACGATCGCGGCGACTTCCGCATCAGGCCTCGTCCCGGCGGGCCCGGGCGCGGCGTTCCCTTCGTGCATCGCGGCGACTTCCGCATCAGGCCTCGTCCCGGCGGGCCCGGGCGCGGCGCTTCCCTTCGTGCGTCGCGACGACTTCCGCATCAGGCCTCGTCCCGGCGGGCCCGGGCGCGGCGCTTCCCTTCGTGCATCGCGGCGACTCTGGCGATGGGGATCTCGTGGCCCGCCGAGACGAGCTCGGCTGGCAGGTGTTGCGGTTCGGGCAGCAGCTCGGCCCACACGTCGCGCCTGGCCAGCAGGCGAGCGGCCGTCGCTACAGTGAAGTCGGCCGGCCGGACACCGGCAAGGTCAGCCCACGGCACCGGGAACGATACAGGCGTACCCGGCCGGATTCGCGGGCTGTACGCGGCCACGACCGTCGCGCCGCCCGCCCTGGTTGGATCGATAAACACTTTGCCGCCACGGTCCTCCCGGATGAACGCAGTCGTCGCAAGATCCGGGTCCAGGACTTCGGCCCTCGCCGCGATCGCCCGGGTAGCAGCGGCCGCGTCAGGGCCGCTCTGGCCCGGAGTCAGCGGTACGAACACGTGCACACCCTTGGCACCACTCGTCTTCACCGCGCCAGCCAGCCCGGCGGATTCTAGCGCCGATCGCACCAGCATTGCCGCCGCGACCGCCTTGCCGAACTCGTCAGCTGACGGCGGGTCGATGTCCAGGACCATGAAGTCCGGACTGTCGGGGAAGCCCACCCGCATCAAAGTGGGGTGATACTCGACCGCCCGCTGGTTGGCGAACCAGAGCAGCGTCTGCCGGTCGTTGCACAGCGCATAAGCCACCTCGCGGCGCGAGCTCTCGGCCCACACCGTGACGGTCCGCACGAAGTCGGGCGTGTACTTCGGGACGTTCTTCTGCATGAACGGCGCCTGGCCGCGCAGCGCCCGGACGACCGATAGCGGCCGGTCCGCGAGGACCGGGATGAACACGTCGCTGACCGCGTCCAGATAGTCGACGAGATCTCGCTTCGTTGCGTTAGCGCCGACGAAGAGTTCCTGGTCGAGGTTGGTGAGCCGAACGCCACCCCGTTCCTCGTCCTGGTCTCTCGCACTCGCCACCGGATCAGCCTGGGTTGCCTGGCGCGCTCGCGTTCACCGCGAGTTCGCGCAGCGCCGTCACGGCGGCCGCGGGATCTGCCGCGCCATATACCGCCGAGCCCGCGACGAACATGTCGGCCCCAGCTTCGGCGCATCGCCCGATGGTCTCTTCGGTCACCCCGCCGTCTACCTGCAGCCAGACCTCGCCGCCGTAGTGATTGATCAGCTCGCGGGCCCGGCGCACCTTCGGCAGGACGACGTCCAGGAACGGCTGGCCGCCGAAGCCGGGCTCCACGGTCATCAGCAGCAGCATGTCGACCTCGGCAAGCAGGTCCGCGTCCGAGAGCACAGGCGTGCCCGGGTTGAAGGCGAGGCCGGCCCGCGCCGGCCGCCCGGATCGCGCGCAAGGTCCGGATCGGCGCGCTCGCCGCTTCGGCGTGGATGGTGACGTTCCGCGCGCCGGCATCTGCGTAGCCGGTCGCCCAGCGATCCGGGTTCTCGATCATCAGGTGGCAGTCGAGCGGCAGCTGCGTATGCTGGCGCAGCGCTTCCACGACCGGCAGTCCGACGGTCAGGTTCGGAACGAAGTGGCCGTCCATCACGTCGACGTGCAGCCAGTCGGCCGCGCCCGCGACCGCGTGTGCCTCGTCGGCGAGCCTGGCAAAGTCAGCCGACAGCAGGCTCGGCGCAATCTGAACCTTCATCTCAGAGGTGATTCTAGGCCGGCCCATGGTGGCGCGAATGGCGCGGAGTGTCAGACCGGTCCGCTACGTTCGTCAGCGGCACACAGGCTCGCTGCCCGAGGGGAAATCGTTGAGCACCGTACCGACGACCGAGGCACCTGACCGGCTGCTCGACCGGATCCGCAAGCTCCTGGCCAAGGCCGAGGCCGAGGGCGTCACAGTCGAAGAGGCGCAGGCTCTGACGGCGAAGGCGGCCGAGCTGATGGCCAAGTACGGGATCGACCGCGCGCTGCTCGCCGCGCGGCGGCCTGAGACCGACACGCCAGACAACCGGATCCTGGAGATCTATAACCCGTGGGCCCGGGTTCAGGCGCACCTGCTGTGCGGACTAGCCGGGGCGCTGCGCTGCCAGTGCATCTTGCTGCCCGCCCGCGATGGCCAGCGCGTGCACGTGTTCGGTTACGCCTCCGACATCGAGCGCACCGATGTGCTGTACACCTCCGTGCTCGTCCAGATGTGGCACGGGCTCGTCGCGGCGCAGGTGCCGGCCAGGGCCGAGAACGTGCGCGCGTGGCGGCGCAGCTGGCTGCTTGGCTACACGACGGCGGTAGTCGCGAAGGTGCGGACAGCCGAGCGGCGTGCCGAGGAAGCGGCGACGGTCACCGAGACTAACGGCGCGGCGCTGGTGCTCGCCGATCGATCGATGGTCATCCGGCAGAACGTCGCCCGCGCGTACCCGATCACGAGGAAGGCGCGGGTGACGTACACCGGCAGCGGCTACGGAGCCGGGTACGCGCAAGGCACGCGGGCCGACATCGGCACCGGCCGCGTCGGGCGCACGCGGGCGCGTGCGCTGCCGAGTGCCGCACGCTAGGCACCGGGCCGGAGCAGCGCCAGGAAGATGGCGTCCGTGCCGTGCACATGCGGCCAGAACTGCGCGTACTGTCCGCCAGGCCCCGACCTGATGTCAGGTACCCCCGGCAGGGCCGCGGATGCGTCGAGCACCTCGACGCCAGGCCGCGTGGCTAGCACGTCGGCCACCACGTCCGCTGTCTCCGCCACATGGGGCGAGCAGGTGACGTACGCCACGACACCACCAGGCCGTGCCGCGTCCAATGCGGATGCGAGCAGACGGCGCTGTAGGCCGCCCATCGCCTCGACGTCCGCCGGAGTTCGCCGCCAGCGCGCCTCGGGCCGACGCCGCAACGCGCCGAGCCCAGAGCACGGCACGTCGGCGATCACCCGGTCGAATCCGCCGGCCGGCCAGGCGGGCAAGGTGCCGTCGGCGACGACGACGCCACCGGATCCGGCCGTGCTGACGGCGGACCGGACAAGCCGGGCCCGGTGCTCGCGCACCTCCGAAGCCAGCAGGCGCGCACCCGTCCTGGCCGCGAGGCCAGCCAATAGCCGGGCCTTGCCACCCGGACCGGCGCACAAGTCCAGCCACCGATCGTCGGCGCCATCGACGCCGACCGCCGCCAAGGCCATCGCCGCGAGCTGGCTCGCCTCGTCCTGAACTCCCGCCCTGCCCTCCGACACGGCGGCGATAGCGGCCGGATCCCCGTCGGGCAGGTAGGCGCCAACCGGAGACCAGCGGGCCGGAGCCGCGCCGGAGGTGACGAGCTCTTCGCGGTCCGCGAGGCCCGGTACGACGCACAGATGGACGACCGGACGCTCGCCGCCTGCGGCCACGGCCGCCTCGGTCTGCGGCATCTCGCCGCCGGATGTCTCGCCAAGTGCGGCCGCGAAGGCCTCGACGATCCATCGGGGATGGCTGTAACGCACAGCCAGGTAGCCGACGGGATCTGACTCCCGCGCCGGAGCCGCGATGCCGATCCAGCCGTCAAGATCCCTCGTAGCCACGCGCCTGAGCACTGCGTTTACAAAGCGGCCGGCCGCTGGCCGACTGCATCCTTGATGAGATTCACCGACGTAGCCACCGCGGCATGGGGCTCGATCCTCGTCGCGAGAAGCTGGTGGGTGCCAAGCCGCAGGACCTCGAGAACTGCGGGGTCTAGCGAGCCAAGGTCACGGTCCGAGCAAATGGCCAGCACGGCGTCGTACGTACCGCGACCGCGGAGCGTGCCGTATGTCAGCTCCGTCGCCAGCGCCGCATCCCTGCCGATGATCCGGCGCTGCGCGAGCAGTTGCGGCAGCAGCAGGTTGGCGTACGCGTCGCGCTCCGCGACTGCCAGCAGCACGTCGAGCGCGGCACGCCTGGCCGGATCCCCAGATCGCTTAGCCATTCAGCCCAGCACCGCGGGCGGGCTGCCAAGACGCAGTCCGCGGACCCAGTCGGCGGCGCGCATCCTGCGCTTGCCATCGGCCTGAACGTCTCCGAGCTGGACGGGAGTCGTTCCGGTCCCGGCGAGAATGCCATCGCGCAGCGGTCGAAGCTCGCCCGGTGCGAGCCGACCATCGCTGCCGCCGTCGCCGGTCAACCTGACCGGCCACAGCTTGACCCGGACGCCGTGAAGATCGGTCCACGCGCCTGGCTCCGGCGTGCACGCGCGGATCTGCCGGTCGATGGCGGCGGCCGGATTGCGCCAGTTGACGCGCGCATCGGACGTAGTGATCTTGGGGGCGAGGCTGACGCCGTCGGCAGGCTGCTCGCGAGCTTCAAGCTCGCCGGACTCGATGCCGTCCAGCGTGGCGACGAGCAGTTCGGCGCCCACAACGCTGAGCCGCTCGAGCAGGTCCCCGGCGGTGTCGGCTGGCCGGACGGACTCGGTCAGCACGCCATATACCGGGCCCGCGTCTAGCTCGCGGACAATCTGGAACGTGGTGGCGCCAGTCACGTCATCACCGTGCAAGATCGCGTGCTGTACCGGGGCCGCACCGCGCCAGGCCGGGAGCACGGAGAAGTGCAAGTTGACCCAGCCGCGTGCGGGGGATGTCGAGAGCGACCTGCGGAATGATCGCGCCATAGGCCGTCACCGGACAGCAGTCCGGCGCGATCTCACGGAGCCTGCCGAGGAACTCCTCACCGGCCAGCCGGGCCGGCCGCAGGATCTCGACGCCGGCGTCGGCCGCTCGCTGGGCGATCGGGCTCTGACCAACCTTGAGGCCGCGCCCCGCCTTAGCGTCCGGCCTGGTGATCACCGCTGCGACCTCGTGCCTGGACTTCAGCAGCGCATCCAGGGATGGCACCGCTGTGTCCGGCGTACCGACGAAGACCAGGCGCATGCCTTAGAACGCCTTGCCCTTCGTCGGATGCGGAGAGACCTTGATGAGCGGCACCGGCTCACCCCACCATTCCGAGCCCCGGATTTCCTTCATCGCCAGCTTGCGCTGGGTCGGATCCAGCCGGTCGATGAACAGCACTCCGTCAAGATGATCGGTCTCGTGCTGCACGCAGCGCGCGAGCTGGCCCGTCCCTTCGACAGTGGTCGGCTCGCCGTGCATGTTAAAGCCGGTGGCAACCGCGCCAAACGATCTCTTCGTCGGGTACGCAAGGCCTGGGAATGACAGACAGCCCTCGTCGTCGACCGCCACCTCTTCAGACAGCGATAGCGTGGGGTTGATCAGGTGCCCAAGCACGTCGTCGACGTAGTAGGTGAAGACGCGCAGCCCGACGCCGATCTGCGGGGCGGCGAGGCCGACGCCGGGCGCATCCATCATCGTGTCGCTGAGGTCACTGACCAGCTTGCGCAGCTCGGCGTCGAACGTTGTCACCGGGTCAGCGGGCGTCCGCAGCACCGGGTCACCGAACAACCGGATGGGCCTGATACTCACTGCATTCCTCCAGGCATGAGCGCCATTCCAGCAGCCCGACGGAAAGGCCGCAGCCGATCAAGTCTATGAAGCCCGCGGTCCTGCACCGGCCCCCGGCGACCTGGCCTTGAAGGCAGCCTTGCGCGCTGCACGGGCCACGCCTGGATCGGGATGATGCTCGCTGAGCGTCGTCAAGAGGTCGATGACGCCGGGGTGCCTGACCTGCCACAGGCCAGCGACGATCTCGGCCTGCGCGTCGGGTGCCACGTCGGGGAGCAGCTCGGCCACGACATCACGCGGGTCAGCTTCTTCGAGCAGGCCGGCGCCGAGGTCTACGAGCAGCCATGTTCGATCGGCTGGGCCGAGGTCGGCGGGCTCGCCGTGCTCGTGCAGCCAGACGGCCGCATGCGCCCGCAGCAATGGCTCGGACAGGGCGTCGCGCACCTCCTCGGTCGCGGCCTTGCCGATCCGGTCGAGAACAGCGAACGCCGCGCCGCGCAGACCAGGTGTGCCGGCCACTGCGGCGGCGATCAGCTCAGCGGCAGCTTGCTCCTCGGACCGGCCGACAAGCCATTCGTTGATCTTTGTTTCGCCATCCTCGGCGTCACAGCTTGCCAATGTCATGAGCAGCCCGACAGCACCACCCCGATCGGATGGGCCGAGGACCGGCACGTGCCAGCCCTGAGCGAGCAGTCGCCGGTGCACGCCCCAGACGCCGAGCGGCGACAGGACCACAGTGAGGCCGCCGTGTTCTTCTGTCCCGAGTTCCACCACAGCGAGGTCGGCGAGGGTCTCGAGCGCATGCGAAAGCGCCGCCGCTTCGTCGGCGTCTGGCATTCGGACGCCGGCTGGGCCTGGGTCGGCAGCATCACCGATGGTGCCATTGCCTGTGACATTGCCCGCGCTAGCACTGTCCGCCACTGGCAGCCGGGGAGTGCCCGCGGCTGCCGTGTAGGCCTCGAACAGCGCTTCGATCCGGACCGGTGCGCCGACGGTGTAGAGGGCGGTTGCGAGCCCATCCAGTTCTTCGCCTGCCAGCACCGCCGCCAGCGCGGCGTCCCACTCGCGCAGGACATCCTCTGCGCTGGCGGCCGGAAGCGGCACGACCGCGTTCGATGTTGGGCCCGATGCAAGCTGATCCGCACT
Organism: uncultured Actinomycetota bacterium; assembly: GCA_963730085.1. Taxonomy (GTDB): domain Bacteria; phylum Actinomycetota; class Actinomycetes; order Streptosporangiales; family Streptosporangiaceae; genus JAJYUU01. Next base: position 285,003 of record CAVSQI010000008.1, read on the forward strand.
CGCGGCTTCGCTCGTCGCCGCGACCACTTGCCACGCCGCGTCTAGTTCGTCGAACGTGAGCTCAAGCTCCTCGGCGGCCGCGCGTGCTTGCTTGGCCCTTAGCTTTTGGCTTAGCTCAACCTCGGGCTGCTGCCCAGCCCAGGCCCTGAGCTCACGCGCAGCCCGCAGCAAGGGCGCCACCCGGGCGGCGGCGGCCAGCTCAGCCCGCGGTGCCAGCCGCACAGGCGGCATCCGGAAGCGCTCGCGGCCGCCAGGGCCGGGGGCGCTCTCGCCGGCCGCTGGCCCTGGCTGCGGGCCTCCAGGTGAGTTGGTCACCCAAGTACCCTACGGCCTGTTCGGACCGTAGTCAGATCAGCGCTGTTGGGTCGAGCTGCAGCCGGACTGGGCCCGGCTCCTTCGCCGCGGTCCTGACCGCCTGCGCGGTACGCAGGCTTAGCGCCAGCTCCGTGCCCTCTGATCTGGGCACACGGATCAGATACTGACGAGCGTCCTGGCGGTGCTCGGTGCCATCCGCAGTCACCGCGGTACCTTGCGCGAAAGCGCGGGCATCTTGGCCGCTCACAGCAGGCAGCGGGCCGAGGACATCGGCGTCGTCGGGCAGCCTCGCGAGCGCGAGCACCGCGTCGACGGCGTCAGGCGATCCGGCGACCGATGCCATCCTGACTGCAGGCGGGAACCGCAGCTCTTCGCGCTCGGCCAGCTCGCGGTCGGCGAACGTGGCCGGATCCCAGCGGATCAGCGCCTGCACCGCTGGCTGGCTGCCATCTGCGACGATCACGACGCGGCCGCCGTCGGGCGCAGGTCGGACCAGAGCAGCGGCATTCAGCCACCGGCGCACGGCCTCTTCGGCGGCCCGCAGGCTCGCCATCCCGAGCATGGCCCAGCCATCGAGCAGGATGGCGGCTGCGTAGCCGCCATCGGCTACCGGCTCTGCGCCCGGAGTCGCGACCACCACGGCAGGGGCGCTGCCGACCCGGTCGAGCACCTCACTACCGCCCGACGTGAGCACTGGCACCGGGCTGAACGCCCGGCCAAGCTCCTCGGCAGTACGCCGGGCACCGGTCACGACGGCGCGGAGCCCCTCGTGACCGCACTGGCGGCACGCGCGGGCAATGGCCGATCCGCACCAGCCACAGCGCAGCGGAGCCTGCGGTCCGGGCAGCTCAGCGGGACCACCGCAGGTGCAGCGCGCCCGGGCGTGGCATCGCTCGCACGCGACGGCGGCCAGGTAGCCGCGCCGGGGGACCTGGACGAGCACCGGGCCGTCAGCGAGCGCGTCGCGCGCCGTCCGCAGCGCGAGGCTGGGCAGCCGCGCCGACCTCGCGGCTTCGTCCCTGGCAAGCTCCGCCTCGTCGCCTGCGGCCTGTACCGCCGGCGCATGCTGGCGGACGACCGCCCGGTCGGCGCGGAGCGGCCGGGCCCAGCCGGTTGATAGCAGCAACGCGGCCTCGGCCGTCCTGGCGAAGCCGCCGATGAGCGCGGCGGCGTGCGTCAGATAGGCGCGCCGCACCAGGACCTCTCTCGCGTGCGGATAGGGCGCGCGCGGCTCGGCGTGCAGGTCGTCGCCCTCGTCCCAGAGCACCACTAGGCCCAGATCGGCGACTGGAGCGAACATCGCCGACCGGGTTCCCGCCACGACCTTGACCTCGCCCCTGGCCACGGCCAGCCACCGGCGGTACCGCTCCGCCGGCCCCTGGCTGGCCGTCAGCACGACGTGGCGCTCGGGCCCGAGGCGGCGTTCCAGCGCGTCATCGACGAGGGCCAGGTCGCGGGCATCAGGCACCACGACCACGCAGCCGCGGCCGGACCGCGACGTCGCCGCGACAGCCAAGGCGATTTCATCCGGCCAGCTCGGCCCCGGCAACGCCGACCACACCGCGCGGGGGCTCCGGCCAGCCGCCAGCGCCGCCAGGAACGATTCGCCATCCCGGTACCGTGCCCATGTGCCCGCGGTGAGGTCAGGAGTCGCCGTGGTACCGCGCGGAGATACGGGCACGTCCTGCGGGCGGTTCAGGGCCTTCGCTGCCGCGGCGTGGCGCGGCGGAATGGCAAGGCGCAACACGTCGGCCATTGAACCGCCGTAGCGGTCGGCTACTGCGCGGGCCAGCTCCGCGATCTCAGGCGTGAGCACCGGTTCCGGCTCGACGACTCGCTCGAGATAACCCAGTCGGCCCGGGTGATCGCTGGATGCCAGGCGCGCCAGTACGAATCCGCTCACGAGCTGACCGGCGAACCGGACCCGGACCTGGCTGCCTGGCACCGCAGCGGCCGCGAGCGAATCCGGGACCAGGTAGTCGAACGGCCGGTCCAGGTGCGGCAGGGATATGTCGACGGCCACCCGCGCGACTGGCATGTCAGCTGCCGGCTGCCGCTCGGCGCGACGGCGTGACACACGCTGACGCGCTGTCTGCGAAGCCTGGCCCGACACGCTTCTGTCCTACCAGAAGGCGACGACGGCACAGGCCACCTCGACCTCGCTAGGCGTTCAGTCCTGGCGTTCCCGTCAGCTGGAACACGATCCGGCGGGCAGCGTGCCGTCGGCGGCCAGGTGCTGCCGCAGCAGCGCCGAGATGGCCCGCCCGGCTACGACGTCAGTCCTGGCCTGCGCTAGGTCGTTAGCCATCGTGAAGAGCGCGTTTCGAACGCCGAGCTGGCCGGTCGCCGCAGCGGAGGAGTTGGCCAGGCTCGCTGCCGTTTCGAGATCCGAGGCCTCGGCCGAAGCCGGGGCATTACTGTGCAGATCGGTGAGCACCTTCTCGTAGGCCTGGTGCACGGCCGCCGGGTAACCGGTGCAGCTCCCGGCGGAGCCACCCGAGACGCTGGTCACGAGCACGATGATGATCACCGCCCACGCGATGGACGCGCAGATGGACAGCCATGCCGCCTTGCGCACCGCATCGCTGCCGGCCTGACGAAGGCTCAGGAAGCCAATCACAAGGCCGGGAACGACGAGCGGTATCAGCCCAGCCGTCGCCACGGTACGGGCCGACCAGCGGACGGGGGCGGCAGCTGCGTCGGCGCTGTCCACGGCCGGGCTGACCGCGCCGCCGTTCACCAGACCCGCTGCCGCCGCCGCGCGCGCGGCCGGCGTCCCCGCCTGATCATCGCCCGGCGGGCGCGGGTCCTGCGACCTCAGGGCGGCCGGGCCGGGCCATGGCCCGGTCTCCCACGGGGGCGGCGTGCTGGCGGACACGGCCGTAGACTCGCCCGCCCAAGGCGGCGCGCCAGCGGCGGTCACCCGGAATTCGTGGTGATCAGCAGGTGGTTCCGCAGACGCCTCGTCCCAGGGCGTCTCGGAGTCCGGATGCAAGCCAGCGCGCCCGGTGCGCAAGAACCACTCGGCCTGCCCATCATGTCCATCGCTCGCGGTGCTGGCTGTGGCCGTGCTGTCGTCGGCCGTCTTCTTGGGCCCAGGCGCGAACCACGGATCATCCGCCTGCGCGTCGTCCGCGACGCCATCGCCGACGCCAACGTCCGCACTGGCGGCGGCGTTCGCGGCCCCCGCGGCGTCGCCGACGGAACCCTTTCTGTCAGAAGACATCGCTCACCTGGCCGTGTCGGATTGGATCGGCTTCGACATTGGTGAAGATGTTAGGGGCAATACCACAACAATACGTGGATAATGACAAATTGCCCGTTCCTGCGGACACCACCGCAGGCATCTGACCAGGTCGGCTCAGGCCCCGACCGCCGACCTTAGCGCCTCGGCGCGGTCGGTGCGCTCCCACGAGAAGTCAGGCTCCTCACGGCCGAAATGACCGTACGCCGCCGTCTGCGCGTAGATCGGGCGGAGCAGGTCGAGGTCGCGGATAATGGCCGCCGGGCGCAGGTCAAAGACTTGCAGCACGGCGTCCTGGATTCGCTCGACCGGCGCCCGCTCCGTGCCGAAGCACTCTACGAACAGGCCCACCGGCTTGGCCTTGCCGATCGCGTAGGCGACCTGGGCCTCGCAGCGGTCAGCCAGGCCGGCGGCGACGACGTTCTTGGCAACCCAGCGCATCGCGTACGCGCCACTGCGGTCCACCTTGGAGGGGTCCTTGCCGGAGAAGGCGCCGCCGCCGTGCCGGGCCATCCCTCCGTACGTGTCAATGATGATCTTGCGACCGGTGAGCCCGGCGTCGCCCATGGGGCCGCCGATCTCGAACCTGCCGGTGGGATTGACCAGCAGCCGGTATCCGGTTGTGTCGATCTCGAGGCCAGCTAGCACCGGCTCGACCACGTGCTCGCGAATGTCCGGTGTCAGCAGGCCGGCCAGGTCGATGGCGGGCGCATGCTGGGTCGACACGACGACCGTGTCAAGGCGCACAGCCTCGTCGCCGGCATACTCGATGGTGACCTGAGTCTTGCCGTCGGGCCGGATGTACGGGACCTCGCCGCTCCTGCGCACCTCAGAAAGCCGCTTGGCCAGGCGGTTCGCAAGCGTGATGGGGAGCGGCATCAGCTCGGGCGTGTCGCGGCATGCATAACCGAACATCAGGCCCTGATCACCGGCGCCCTGGCGGTCGAGCTCGTCTGAGCCCTCACCCTCGCGGTGCTCCACGGCCTCCCCGACGCCGAGCGCGATGTCGGGCGACTGCGAGCCGATCGAGACCTGGACGCCACAGGTCGACCCGTCGAAGCCCTTCGCCGAGGAGTCGTAGCCGATCTCCAGGATCTTCTCCCGGATGATGCCCGGGATGTCCACGTACGTATCGGTCGTCACCTCACCGGCCACGTGCACCTGGCCAGTTGTGATGAGCGTCTCTACGGCGACCCTGCTTCGATGGTCGCCCTTGAGCATCGCGTCCAGGATCGCATCGCTGATCTGGTCTGCCATTTTGTCGGGATGTCCCTCGGTGACAGACTCGGAGGTGAAGAGACGACGAGCCACTACACACCCTTTTCTTTTCTTTGCTGAGTTGACGATGGGCCTGGCCGCGACCGCAGGCTCCCCAATTGATCTCCGCCGAATTGTACCGGTGCGCCACCTGCGCCGTGACGGACCTCCAGGTAAACCCTGTTAGCGCGCCAGCGAGCTCTACTTCGCCGGTTCGAGCCTGGCGGCAACGAGATCCCAGATCGCGTCCGCAATCTCGTCTTTGTGCGCACGCGGCAACTTCACTTCGGCCCCATCAGCGGACAAGACCGTGGCCTCATTATCGGCAGTTCCGAAAGCGAGCCCGTTCCCAACTCTGTTCACAACCAGCAAGTCGCAGCCCTTCCGCGCCAGCTTGGCGCGGCCGTTGGCCAGGACGTCGCCGGTCTCGGCGGCGAAGCCAACGATCAGCTGACCAGGCCGACGGTTCGCCACTAGGTCCCTGACGATGTCGGGGTTCTCCTCCAGGAGGATCGCCTCGGGCGCCCCGTCGTCCTTCTTGATCTTGGTGGCGCTGCGGACCGCCGGCCGGAAGTCGGCAACGGCGGCAGCCATGACGATTGCGTCGGCTGATTCGGCCGCCGCGGCCACCGCCAAGTGCATCTCGGCCGCTGATTTCACCCGGATTACGCGTACCCCAGCCGGGTCCGATAGGTCGGTGTTCGCGGCCACGAGCGTGACCGCAGCCCCCCGACTCGCAGCGGTGCGGGCGAGCGCGTAGCCCTGCTTGCCCGAGGACCAGTTGCCGAGATAGCGGACCGGATCGAGCTCTTCCCTGGTACCGCCGGCCGACACGACGACGTGCCGTCCCGCCAGGTCAGGCGCCAGGGCGGCGTCTCCCCTGGCCAGTACCCGCTGCACCGTGGCGAACAGTTCTGCGGGCTCCGGCAGCCTGCCCGGCCCAGAATCCGCGCCCGTTAGGCGGCCGGAAGCGGGGTCGAGCACGATGCAGCGGCGGTCGCGCAAGGTCGCCACGTTCGCGCGCGTCGCCGGATGCTCCCACATCTCGGTGTGCATCGCTGGGGCGTAGATGATCGGGCAGCGCGCGGTCAGCAGCACGGCCGTGAGCAGGTCGTCGGACGTGCCAGCCACAGCGCGCGCGATGAGGTCGGCGGTCGCCGGAGCGACGATGACAACGTCGGCCTGCTGCCCGATACGGACATGCGGCACCTCGTGAACGGACTCCCATGGGCTGACCGTCACTGGCTGCCCGGACAGGGCCGCCCAGGTCGCAACGCCGACGAAGTTGAGAGCAGCTGGCGTGGGCACAACCCTGACCTGGTGACCAGACTCGGTCAGCAGCCGGAGGAGCTCGCACGCTTTATAGGCCGCGATCCCTGCAGAAACGCCCAGGACGATGCGCATGCCACCCTCCGGGCTTGGTTGCCGTGCAGGCCTGCTAGATAAGCCCTGCTCAGCTCTCCGGCGTCTCCGCGGCCAGCAGGCGATCGCTGATCTCGCGAAGCGCGATCGACAGCGGCTTCTCTTGAAGCCTGGTCTCGACCAGCGGACCGACGTATTCCAGCAAGCCCTCGCCGAGCTGGGCGTAGTAGGCGTTAATCTGCCTCGCCCGCTTCGACGCCATAATCACGAGCGCGTACTTGCTCTCCACCACATCGAGCAGGTCGTCGATCGGCGGGTTGATGATTCCTTCTATGGCCGGAGTCGCTGCCAACTTGTGCCTTCCGGATCTGGATCGCAGTGGATGCCTTGCTCGGCAAGGTCCAGGGCCGTATCCCCATACTGAGCCCGCATCAAGGCTACCAGCTGCTCGACCACGTCCTGGACAGACGTATTAACCAGCGTGATGTCGAACTCGTCGCTGGCCGCGAGCTCGGTGCGCGCAGCCTCTAGCCGACGGCTCATGGCCTCGGCTGATTCGGTGTTCCGGCCGACGAGTCGGCGCTCTAGTTCATCCCACGAGGGCGGGGCCATGAACACGAGCAGCGCACCGGGGACGGCGGCCCGGACCTGCCTGGCGCCCGCGACGTCGATCTCCAGCAGAGCTGGCTTGCCCTGCTCAAGCCGTCGCTGAACAGGCGCCCGCGGAGTCCCGTAACGGTTACCGGCAAATCGCGCGGACTCGAGCAATTCGCCGCGGGCCGCCATTCCCTCGAATTCAGTGTCCGACACGAAGAAATACTCTCGGCCATTGACCTCGCCGACCCGCGGCGGCCTCGTCGTGACTGATACCGACTGCCAGATCCACGGGCACTCGTCGCGAAGCCGGGCCGCGACGGTGCTCTTGCCGACCGCTGATGGGCCGGAGAGCACAGTCAGCCGCGCAGGGGCCGGGGCACCGCGGCGCAGCCCGCGCGGCTCGGCTGCGCGCATGCTTCCCGCGGCCCCCTCCCTGGCTCGTTCAGAACTACTCAGATATCGCCGCCGAACTCAGTCTCCAGCGCGCTTCGCTGGTTGGCACCGAGGCCACGAACGCGCCGCGACTCCGCGATGCCCAGTCGCTCCATGATCTGCTTGGCCCGCACCTTACCGACGCCCGGCATGGACTCCAGGAGTGCCGACACCTTCATCTTGCCCACAACATCATCGGTCTGCCCCTCCTTGAGGACCTGGGGAAGGGTGGTCGAGCCATGCTTGAGCTTGTTCTTTACTTCCGCCCGGTCCTTACGGGCCTGGGCTGCCTTCTCGAGCGCCGCTGCCCGCTGCTCGGGGGTAAGTGGGGGAAGAGCCACGCGAGGTCACCTCGGGTTTCGTATCGAAAATGTCGCTCCGCGAGGGGAAACTAGCGAGTTACGCCCGGCTCGGCAACGCGAACCCCCGTTTGCATTGGCACAAATTAGCCAATATGACGGCCTGTACTAGTCCGTGCACCCAGCGTAGTTGCATTTTCGCTGGTAGCGCAAGAAATTCGAGTTCCTGCGACACTTCGCGGTGCCCCTGACCAGCGCATCAACGCGCCCACCGATCCCGTCTTCGGCCGTTGTGGCCGCGGTAACGCCCATTCCGGCCGGTCCGTCACGCCGCTTCGTGGCGCCCATTCCGGCCCGGCCCGTCACACCCTGCGTTCCGTCCATTCCGGTCGGCCTCAGATACCTGCTACTCCCGGCCGTTTGACGGCGGCATCGGGCCGACCCCGGCCGCGCACCTCGACGCTCAGCCGCGCGCCTCGACGCGACGCAGCGAGGCGGCGATCGCCGATGCCGCAGCCCCTGGATCGGCCGCACCCGTAATCGGCCGCCCGATCACCAAGAGGTCGGCCCCGGCGCGCAGCGCCTCCTCGGGCGTTGCGACGCGGGCCTGATCGTGGATCGCCGACCCCGCCGGTCGTACGCCTGGCGTGATCAGGTCGATGTCCTCCCCTACCTCGGCGCGGAGGGCGACGACCTCTTGCGGCGAGCAGACAAGCCCGCGGGCGCCCGCCTCGACCGCGACCGCCGCCAGTCGGCGCGCGGCCTCGCTGACGGGCCCGGCCAGCCCGATCATGCCGAGGTCGGCCTCGCCCAGTGAGGTGAGCACCGTCACGGCCACGACCTTGGTGTCCGGCGCCGCTTCGGCAGCTGCCCGGATGGCCGCCGGGCCGGCGGCGGCGTGCACCGTCAGCAACGCCGGGCGCAGGCGCGCGACAGCTCTGGCCGCGCCAGCCACTGTCGCCGGTATGTCGTGCAGCTTGAGGTCGAGGAAGATATCCACGCCGCTAGCACCCCGGACTGAGGCGACGGCCTGTGGGCCGTAGCGCAAGTACAGCTCGAGGCCGATCTTCACGGTGCTGACGTGTGGCGTCACGAGCGAGGCCCAACGGGCGGCGGTCTCCAGGTCCGGTGCGTCGAGAGCGACGGCGATCGGTGCATACCCGGGCATCAGGTCCTCCTCAAAACTCTGGCGTTGGCGCCAACCGCGCGCCCGGCCAGGGCCCGAGCTTCATGAGCGAGCCCGACAACATCCGCAAGGCGGTCTACCCCGCGGGCCGTCAGTTCCTCCTCAAGTTCGCGCAGGATCCGTATACACGCCGACGGATCGTGGAAGAGCGTAGTGCCAACGCTGACCATGGACGCGCCGGCCAGGATGAGCTCCAGAGCATCCCGGCCTGTTCGCACACCGCCCATGCCGATGATCGGAACGCCCGGCAGCGCCTCGTGGACCTGCCAGATGCAGCGGACGGCGATGGGCCTGATCGCCGGCCCGGACAGCCCGCCGGTCAATCCGGCGAGGCGCGGCTGCAACGTGTCGGTGTCGATCACCATGCCGAGCAACGTGTTGATCATCGAAAGGCCGTCGGCGCCTGCCGACACGCAGGACTTGGCGATCGTCACGATGTCAGTGACGTCCGGCGACAGTTTGGCGAACACCGGGATGTCGTACCGCGCCCTGGTCCGGACAGCCTCGATCACCGCCGCTGACGAGTCAGGATCGCAGGCGAACACCTGGCCGCGATGCTCCACGTTCGGGCACGAGATGTTGACCTCGATGGCCGTCACCCCGGCGGCGTCGGACAGGCGGCCAGCGAGATCGGCGAATTCGGCCACCGTGCCGCCAGCGATGGATACGACGGCGCGGGCGCCCCTGGACAGCAGCCACGGCAGATCACGCTGGAGGAACGCGTCGATGCCGGGTCCCTGTAGTCCGATCGAGTTCAGCATGCCACTCGGCGTCTCGGCCATTCGCGGCGTCGGCCGGCCCGACCGCGGGCCGAGCATGACGGATTTGGTCACGATGGCCCCGACCTTGGACACGTCCATGAACTGGGCCAACTCGCGCCCAGCGCCGGCACAGCCGGACGCCGTCATGATCGGATTCGGCAGTTCCACGTGGCCCAGCTTGGTCCGCAGGTCAATTGCCATGTTCCTGCCTCCCTCCGCGACCCTTCGCGGTGTGGCCGCGTCCCGCAGACCCGCCCCGCGACGACTGGCCCCGGTCCGACTGGGCCCCCGTGGATGAGCCCCCGGCGGACTGTCCGCCCGCCGACTGACCGCCCACAGGCGTGTCGCTTGCCGTCGGCACGTTGCCAGATTGCTCACGGGTAGCAGGCCGACGACCCGGCGCCTCACCATGGCCGAGTCCCGAGCCGACCCCGTTCCCATCATGGTCAGATGGGCGCTGCTGATGGGCGGCCCGGCGGGACCGCGGCTCCCAGCCCGGCGCGCCGAACGCGTCGAACGGGATCGTGCCGATGTCGTCCCAGCGCACCGACTCGCCCCGGAAGACCGGGCCGTCGATACACGACCGCACCATCCGGGTTATCCCGTCCGAGCCGATGACGGGCAGCACACATGTCATGCACACGCCGACGCCGCAGGCCATCGCTTCCTCGACGGCCGCCTGCACCGGAATGTCATAGCGACGAGCCAGCACGGTGATCTGCCGCAGCATGGGCATGGGCCCGCACGCGTAGATCACGTCGGTCCGCCCATCGTGGATGACCTGATCCAGCATGTCGGTGACGACGCCGCGAACACCGAGCGAGCCGTCCTCGGTCGTGATGGTCGCCGACCTGCCGGTTCGCCGAGCCGTGAGGGCACCGAACACACGGTCTCCGCTACCCGCGCCCAGCAGGAAGTCGACCTCGCAGCGGCGCTCTCGTAGCTTCGCCGCCAGCGCGAACAGCGGAGCGCTGCCATAGCCGCCGCCAATAAGGAGGCAGTTCACTGGGTCGCGTGGCAGTGGGAACGGCCTGCCCAGCGGCCCGGTCACGTCGAGGACATCCCTGGCGCGCCGTTCGGCCAGCCACTGCGTCCCGCGGCCGTGCACCGCGAATATGAACTCGACGGTGCCCCCGTGATCGGGCCGCACGTCGTGGACGGAGAAGGCCCGGCTCAACAGCATCGAGCTGTCCGGCCCGCCGACTGCCAGCGTGACGAATTGCCCAGGCTTGAAGCGTGCCGCGATGGCCGGCGCGACGAGTGTCATCGCGTGATAAGCGTCGACCCGGCGCACGGTGAGGACGGTCCCGCGCACCTGCACGGGACCGACCTGCGAGTCCACTTCGCTCGGCGTCATGATGTCCCGCGGACCACTGTCGTCGGCACAGGCGCATGCTCCGGCGCTGCCGTTGACCAGGTACCGCGCAGACGCGCCGCGTGCTCCTGCAGCGACCGCACGCCTACCTCGTCCCGGTCGATGGCCTCAATGCCCTGCACCGCCGCCCACAGTCCCTGGATCGTGGTGATGCACGGGATGGCCCGGCGGACGGCGGCCGTCCGGATCTCATAGCCGTCGCGCCGGAAACCGGACTGGCCAGGACCACCGAACGGCGTGTTCACGATGAGGTCTACCTGACCATCGAGGATCCGCTCGACGATCGTCGGCTCGCCGTCGGGCCCGCGACCCTCGCTGTGCTTACGGACAAGCGTGGCGTGAACCCCGTTGCGGCGCAGGACCTCCTGCGTTCCGCGCGTGGCCCAGATCTCGAAACCAAGGTCAGCCAGCCGCTTGACCGGGAAGATCATCGACCGCTTGTCCTTCCCGGCCACGGTGACAAACGCCCTGCCCTTGACTGGCAGTGACCCGTACGCCGCGGCCTGGCTCTTGGCGTACGCGGTCCCGAACACTTCGTCGATGCCCATGACCTCGCCGGTCGAGCGCATCTCCGGGCCGAGGACGGTGTCGACGCCCGCGCCGCTGGCGTCAGCGAACCGGTTGAACGGCAGCACCGCCTCCTTGACCGCGATCGGCGCGTCCAGTGGAAGCGTGCCGCCGTCGCCTGCGGCCGGCAGCATCGCCTCCGCCCGCAGCTCCGCGATAGTCGCGCCGAGCATGATCCGCGCGGCCGCCTTGGCCAGCGGCACGGCCGTCGCCTTAGAAACGAACGGCACAGTCCGGGACGCCCGCGGGTTGGCCTCCAGCACATACAGCACGCCGGCCGCGAGCGCGTACTGGACGTTGAGCAACCCGCGGACGCCGACCCCACGAGCGATCGCTTCTGTCGAGGACCTGATCAGCGATATGTACTCCTGGCTCAGCGTGATCGGCGGCAGCGCGCAGGCCGAGTCGCCCGAATGGATGCCCGCCTCCTCGATGTGCTCCATCACGCCCCCGAGGTACAGCTCGGCGCCGTCGTACAAGGCATCGACGTCGATCTCGATCGCGTCGTCGAGGAACCTGTCGATGAGAACCGGATGCTCCGGCGACGCCTCAGTCGCCCGGCGGACGTAGTCGGCAAGCGCAGCATCGTCGTACACGATCTCCATGCCCCGGCCGCCGAGTACGTAGGACGGCCTGACCAGCACCGGGTAGCCGATCTCGTGCGCGACGATCTCCGCCTCGGCCACCGACGTCGCGGTCCCGTGCCGGGGCGCCAGCAGGCCGCCAGCCGCCAGCACGCGGCCGAACTCGCCGCGGTCCTCGGCCAGGTGGATGGCGTCCGGCGACGTGCCGACGACCGGAACCCCCGCGGCCGCGAGCGCGCGCGCCAGCCCGAGCGGCGTCTGGCCGCCGAGCTGCACGATCACGCCCGCGACGGATCCGGTTGCCTGCTCGGCGTGCACGACCTCGAGCACGTCTTCGAGCGTCAACGGCTCGAAGTAGAGCCGACCCGATGTGTCGTAGTCGGTGGACACGGTCTCGGGGTTGCAGTTGACCATCACAGTCTCGTAGCCGGCCTCGGCCAGCGCGAACGAAGCGTGCACGCACGCGTAGTCGAACTCGATCCCCTGGCCGATCCGGTTCGGTCCGCTGCCCAGGATGATGACCTTAGGTTTATCGCCGGCGGGGACCTCCGTCTCGATGTCGTACGTCGAGTACAGGTACGGCGTGCGGGCGGCGAACTCGGCGGCGCACGTGTCGACTGTGTGATACACCGGCCGCACGTTCAGCGATTCGCGGAGCTCGCGGATCTGCTCCTCGGCCTTGCCGGTGAGCTGGCCGAGCTGCACGTCCGAGAAGCCCAGCGACTTAGCCCGGGCGATCGCTCGCGCCGTCGCCGGCCGCCGACCCCGATCCCGTCATCCAGAATGGCCGCAGCGTGCTCTTCAATCGCCGCGATCTGGTCGACGAACCAGGGGTCGATCGCGCTGGCCGATGACACCTCGGCGACTGTGGCGCCAGCTCGCAGCGCCTGGTGCACGGTCCCCAGGCGGCCGTCGTGCGGAACCGCGCAAGCCGCGAGCAGCGCGTCCTTGTCGCCCGGTGGCTGGGCCCAGCTCAACGAGGCGCCAGCCTGCTCCAGTGACCGCTGGGCCTTCTGGAGCGCCTCGGCGAAGTTGCTGCCGATCGCCATCGCCTCGCCGACAGACTTCATGTGCGTGGTCAGCACCGGGTCGGCTCCGGGGAACTTCTCGAACGCGAACCGCGGCACCTTCACGACGACGTAGTCCAGCGACGGCTCGAAGCTGGCCGGGGTCTCCCCCGTGATGTCGTTGCGGATCTCGTCAAGCGTGTAGCCGATCGCGAGCCGAGCTGCGATCTTCGCGATCGGGAACCCGGTCGCCTTCGACGCGAGCGCGCTTGACCGCGACACCCGCGGGTTCATCTCGATGACCACCATGCGGCCAGTCTGGGGGTGGACCGCGAACTGAATGTTGCAGCCGCCGGTGTCCACCCCGACGGCCCGGGCGGTGGCGATGGCGACGTCGCGCATGTGCTGGTACTCGCGATCGGTCAGCGTCATGGCGGGCGCAACCGTCACTGAGTCGCCCGTGTGTACGCCCATCGGGTCGACGTTCTCGATGGAGCAGACGATCACGACGTTGTCGCGCGAGTCCCGCATCAGCTCGAGCTCGAATTCCTTCCAGCCGAGCACCGATTCCTCGATCAGAACCTCGGCCACGGGGCTGGCGTCGAGCCCGGCGCCAGCGATGCGGTCGAGGTCGGCAGCCGTCCGCGCGATCCCCGACCCGGTTCCGCCGAGCGTGAACGACGGCCGCACGACAACCGGGTAGCCGAGCTCAGCGGCGGCAGCGCGGCACTGCTCGAGCGTGTGGCAGATCCGGCTGGCCGGGACCTCGGCGCCGATACCGACGACGATCTCCTTGAACTGGTTGCGATCCTCGCCGGCCCTGATCGCCTCGATGCCAGCCCCGATCAGCTCGACGTCGTACTTGGCGAGCGTGCCGTTGTCATGCAGGGCCACGGCGGCGTTGAGCGCGGTCTGCCCGCCGAGGGTCGGCAGGATGGCGTCCGGTCGCTCCTTGGCGATCACCTTGGCCAGCACGTCCGGCGTGATGGGTTCGACGTACGTGGCGTCGGCGAACTCGGGATCGGTCATGATCGTGGCCGGGTTCGAGTTGACCAGGCTGACCCGGATGCCCTCGGCGCGCAGAACCCGGCAGGCCTGCGTGCCCGAGTAGTCGAATTCGCACGCCTGCCCGATGATGATGGGCCCAGAACCGATGACGAGCACGGATTTCAGGTCCTCGCGCCTAGGCACGCCGCGCTCCTTCCATCATGTCGCAGAACTCCGCGAACAGCCCGGATGCGTCGTGCGGCCCCGGCGCGGCCTCCGGGTGGTACTGGACGCTGAACGCGGGCACCGCCAGCAGCCGAAGGCCCTCGACGACGCCGTCATTAAGGTTCAGGTGCGTGATCTCCGCCGGCCCGAAGTCGGTCTCGAATGCGCGCCCCGCGAGCGCCCGACCGGAACTGACGCCGCTCGCGGCCGCGCCGTCGGACCCATCGGCGCCGGGCAGCGCGACGGCAAACCCGTGATTGTGGCTCGTGATCTGTACCCGGCCGGTGCGGAGGTCCTGCACGGGCTGGTTCACGCCGCGGTGCCCGAACCGCAGCTTGTACGTCCCAAGACCGAGTGCGCGCCCGAGGACCTGGCTACCGAGGCAGATCCCGAAGACTGGCGAGCGCGCGGCCAGCACGCCTCGCATGGCGTCGACCGCGTAGCCGATCGCGGCCGGATCGCCGGGGCCGTTGGAGAAGAACACCCCGTCCGGGCCGGCCGCCAGGATCTCGGCCGCCGTCGCGGTCGCCGGCAGCACGTGGACTTCGCACCCGAGTGCGGCCATCGCGCGCGGTGTCGCGGCCTTGATGCCAAGATCGACTGCGACAACCCGGAATCGGAACGGGGTGCCATCCGGCGGGTGCACTACGTACGGCTGCGGCGTTGACACCTCCCGAGCAAGATCGGCGCCCGTCATCAGCGGGCTGGCCAGGACGCGCTCGAGCAACTCGGCCGGATCGGCCGGACCAGCGCTGATCCCGGCCCGCATCGCGCCCCGGTCGCGCAGGTGGCGGGTCAGTGCCCGCGTCCCGCTCATCGCGATTCCGGTAACGCCCTGCGCCGCGAGTTCGGCCTGCAGGGTGCGCTGGGCCCGCCAGCTCGACGCGAGCCGGGCCGGCTCGCGCACGACGTAGCCGCTCACCCAGATCTGGCGAGACTCGGGATCGGTGTCGTTGACACCGGTGTTGCCGATGTGCGGCGCCGTCATCGCGACGATCTGCCGGGCATACGAAGGGTCAGTCAGCGTCTCCTGGTAACCGGTCATGCCGGTGTTGAAGACCATCTCGCCGAACGTCTCACCATCAGCGCCAAAGCTCGTTCCGTGGAACGTGGTGCCATCTTCCAGCACCAGAATCGCCGGCTGGGCGGATCCGCCGACGCCCGCTGCCGGTCCCGTCATCGGGCCAGCTTCCCGTCGAGCACTGTCGGCGTACCGCGCAGGAACGTAGCGACCACCTGACCCGGCAAGACCATCCCCGTGAACGGACTGTTTCGGCTGCGCGAGGCGTGCTCCGTCGGATCGACGGTGCCCGATGCGGCCGGGTCGTACAGCACGAGGTTCGCCGGCGATCCAGGCTCGATCGGCCGACCGTGCAACGGCGCGCCGCCCGCGTCGAGCGAGCCGCTGCCGCCCAGGGAGCCGCTGCCGTCGAGGCGACCAATCGCCGCTGGCCGGGCCGACATCCGGTCGGCCACGCCGGGCCAGTCGAGCAGCCCGGTCTCGACCATGGCCGCCTGGACCACGCGTAGGGCGGTTTCCAGCCCGGTCATCCCGAACGCGGCCGCCTGCCACTCGGTTTCCTTGTCCTCGGCAGGATGCGGAGCATGATCGGTAGCGACGCAGTCGATGGTCCCGTCGGCAAGTCCGGCTCGCAGGGCTTCGACGTCGGCGTGCGTCCGCAACGGCGGATTGACCTTGTAGACCGGGTCGTAGCTGACAGCCAGCTCATCGGTGAGTAGCAGGTGATGCGGCGTCACTTCGGCCGTTACGCGCCAGCCCTTGGATTTGGCCCAGCGGATTATCTCCACCGACCCTGCGGTCGACACGTGGCAGACGTGCAGGGCCGATCCAACGTGGGCTGCCAGCAAGCAGTCCCTGGCGATGATGGCTTCCTCCGCCACCGCCGGCCACCCCGTGAGCCCGAGCAGCCCGGAAATCTCCCCCTCGTTGACCTGTGCGCCGTCAGTAAGCCGGGGTTCCTGAGCGTGCTGGGCGATCACGCCGTCGAAGGCCTTGACGTACTCGAGCGCGCGCCGCATGAGCACTGCATCTGAGACGCACCGGCCATCGTCGGAGAACACCCTCACCCGCGCCGCCGAGTCGGCCATGGCGCCCAGCTCGGCGAGTCGGCTGCCGTCAAGGCCCGCGGTTACCGCACCAACTGGCCGCACGTCGCACAGGCCTGCGTGCGTGCCGAGCCGCCAGATCTGCTCGACCACGCCCGCGGTGTCGGCCACCGGATCGGTGTTAGCCATGGCGTGCACGGCGGTGAAGCCGCCAAGCGCGGCGGCCTCGGTCCCAGTCCGCACAGTCTCGGCATCCTCCCGGCCGGGCTCGCGCAGATGGGTGTGCAGATCGACCAGACCGGGCAGCACGACCAGGTCCGCGGCGTTAACGACCTGGGCCCCGCGGCGCAGACAGGCCACTGCCTGCGTCGACGATGAGGCCGTCACGCAGCAGCAGATCGGTCGGGTCGCCGCCAAGGGGCCTAACGTTCCTGATCAGCCACGCGGCCCGGTCGCCCGTCATCTGGCCACCTCCGCCTGCATCGTGGAAAGCGTTGTCGTCGCGGCAAGGTCGGCGCCGCCGAGCAGCAAGTAGAGCACCGCCATCCGGACGCTGACGCCGTTCGCCACCTGCTCGACGATCGTCGAGCGCTCGGAGTCGGCGACCTCAGCCGCGATCTCGACGCCGCGGTTCATCGGGCCAGGGTGCATCACGATGGCGTGCTCAGGCAGCAGGGCCAGCCGGGTGGCATCAAGGCCGTACCGGCGGCTGTACTCGCGCACCGTCGGAAAGT
Organism: uncultured Actinomycetota bacterium; assembly: GCA_963730085.1. Classification (GTDB taxonomy): domain Bacteria; phylum Actinomycetota; class Actinomycetes; order Streptosporangiales; family Streptosporangiaceae; genus JAJYUU01. Next base: position 302,002 of record CAVSQI010000008.1, read on the forward strand.
ACGCCGCGTTCATGCGTTCCGCCTGGACACGCAGCATCATCACGACGTCGGCCTTCGGCAGCGCCGCTGAGAAGTCGTAGCTGACCTCGCACGGCCAGCTCGAGACGGCAACCGGCAGCAGCGTCGGCGGGGCGACGAGCGTCACGTCGGCGCCCAGCGTCCGCAGCAGCAGAACGTTGGAGCGCGCGACACGGCTGTGCAGGACATCGCCCACGATAACGACCCGCAGGCCGTCGAGTCGGCCGAGCCGGCGGCGCATCGTGAACGCGTCGAGCAGCGCTTGCGTGGGATGCTCGTGCGTGCCGTCACCCGCATTCACGACGCTGCCGCGGACCCAGTGGGCCAGCCGGTGCGGGGCGCCGGAGGCCTGGTGCCTGATGACGACGGCGTCGGCGCCCATCGCCTCGAGCGTCAGAGCCGTGTCCTTGAGGCTCTCGCCCTTGGCGACGCTCGAGCCTTTGGCGGAGAAATTGATGACATCGGCCGACAGCCGCTTGGCAGCCGCTTCGAATGAGATCCGGGTCCGCGTGGAGTCCTCGTAGAACAGGTTGACGACGGTACGGCCCCGCAGCGTCGGCAGTTTGCGTATCGGCCGGTCGGCGACCTGGGATAGCTCCTCGGCCGTGTCGAGGATCAGGAGGGCGTCATCGCGGCTCAGGTCGGCCGCGGAGATCAGATGTCGATTCATCGGCCGGCCTCCATGCTCAGGATCACCGCGTCCTGGCCGTCCGTCTCAGTCAGCAGCACGTGGACGAGCTCGCGCTGCGAGGTCGGCAGGTTCTTCCCCACGTAGTCGGCCCGGATGGGCAGCTCACGGTGGCCTCGGTCGACAAGGACCGCGAGCTGGACCGCCCGTGGACGGCCGAGGTCATTAAGCGCGTCCAGGGCCGCGCGCACCGTGCGGCCTGAGTAGAGCACGTCGTCGACCAGGACGACGATCTTGTCGTCGATTCCCGTGGCCGGGACGGCCGTGTGGCCGAGCGTCCTGGCCGGGCGCAGCCGCAGGTCATCCCGGTACATGGTGACGTCCAGGGAACCGGCGGGCGCTGGCCGGCCCTCGACCTTAGCGAGCTTCGCGGCCAGTCGGCGCGCGAGCGGCACCCCTCTTGTGGGGATACCGAGGAGAACTACATCCGCGGCGCCGTTTGTCCGCTCCAGTATCTCGTGCGCCACCCTGGTGAGTGCGCGGCCGATTTCGTCCGCCGTGAGAACTGTCTTGCCCGCGGGCAGCGAAGCTGAGCGCGCATTGGTCGCGGCCTGATCCACCCGCGAACCGCCGGATTCGCCGGCTGGGCCTGACTGAAGCACATGCATCAAAAGGACCCCCTTTCCCGCCTCACAGGACGGGGCTTAAAGGACGTCTACCGGCACAACCGTATCAGCAGCACCCCGGCTGGCATCGCAAGCGGGATGGATGCGCGCGGCCACGCCGCGCACAGGCCTCGCAAGCGGGATAGATGCGCGCGGCCGCGCCTTGCACGACACTCGGGTGTCGGCAGGGGCGGAGCGACTCGGGCATACCGCTAGACGTCACAGTTTCGGTGACCGCAAACCGATCCAAACCGGGACTCGAGATCGCGCGAAGCTGTGCAGTGTCGACGGTAGGGACCCTCCGCCACCCGCCGAACCCCACTTTCATTACATTCTGTGAACAATTCGCGACACGGCGCCATCAGTGATTTGAGTCACAACATAGTGCGCTTAATCTGAGACTGCGAGGTCGCGGCAGCGGCGCGTGCGGTGGCCGCGCAGAAACGAGAATCGCCGGCCCCATCGGGGTTTCAGGAGACCCCACCGCCAGCGCCACCCCGACAGGGGGCACCCCGACCTGGGACGAGACGACGCGCGTAACTTGGCGTAACTTCACCCGGTTTTTGGCAATCGGCTTGACCGTGCGCTCAGGGGGCCCTACCGTCACTGTCCGTAACCGTTACTTTTAGCTATCACAGGCCAGGGGGCCGTAACTATGGCATCTGATTACGCCAAGACCCTCGGTGCGCGGCTGCGCGCCATCCGCACCCAGCAGGGGCTCTCGCTTCATGGCGTTGAGGAAAAGTCTCGCGGCCGCTGGAAGGCCGTAGTCGTTGGCTCCTACGAGCGAGGCGACAGATCGGTGACTGTGCAGAAGCTTGCTGAACTCGCCGAGTTCTACGGAGTCCCGGTGTCGGAGTTGCTCCCTGGCGATGTCATGCCAACGTTGATTGCGCCAGCGCCGAAGTTGGTGATCGATCTTGAGCGTATGGCGACCCTGCCCAAGGACAAGGCCGGCCCGCTGTCACGCTACGTTGCCACGATTCAGAGCCAGCGCGGCGACTACAACGGCCGTGTGCTCTCGATCCGCCAAGAGGACCTCCGGTCTCTGGCCGTTATTTATGACAAGACGCCCGCTGACCTCACCGAAGAGCTCATCAGCTGGGGAATCCTGGATTCCGACGCGCGCGGGGCGATCGACACCTTCTGATCAGCCAAGCCAGACGCCGCCCGACCGCGCAGACGCCGGAACCCTGGCGCGGTTAGGGCTGAGGAAACTTCGAGACCGGGCAGGCCACAGCGGCCCGCCCGGTCTCTTGGTGAATGGCTAGCCGGCGGTCGGCAGCGGCAGCAATTCCTGGTGTCCCAGAATGCCTAGCGCGCCCTCTGCGAGGCTTATGAACGTCTCGGCGTCGCGCAGCAGGTCATCAGCCTCATCCGCACTGACCGCGCGAGGCAGGCCGGCCTCAGCCGCGGCTCGCTTCGCCGCTCCCGCAGCGAAGAACGCCGCCCACTCCCGCAGCGCTGGCTCCACCTTGGGCAGCAGCTCCCACACGCTCTGCGGGCGCCGGCGCCGTCCCCCAAGCGGCTCGGCCCGCGCCGCCACCACAGCGGCCGCGGCCCGGAGCGCGGCCAGATGCGCGCTCACATACCGGGAGCCGGGACTCACCTCGTCCTCGGCGGCAGCCAGTCCGTGCCGAGCCGACTCCATCAGTGCCAGCGCAGAAGGGGCGATCCTCGCCTGCCGCCGTGGCGTTCCCGGCTGGCGCGCTGCTCCGGGCTCTGCTCCCGGCTGGCGACGTGCTCCCGGCCTCACCTGAACGATCGGGCTCATCGAAGCTCCTTCTCCGCTGTGCCCGGCCGGGCGGGGCGCTTCCCCACACCTCACCCGGCCGAGGCGAGCAACCGAGGGGGCCCGGCGCTCCTTCGCACAACGATATTCGAACATATATTCGTTCGCCTGTCTAGCTCTTGCATCTGCGTTCGAAGTTACCGGGAGGGTCTGACAAAATGGCCGCTGGTTCCGTTCGGCCGACCGCTTCGCCATTTCGCGCCACCAATTCCCAATGCCTGACCACCTCGACGGGACCTTCAGACCAGCGCGGGAGCGCGGCTAAGCGAGGCGGCCGCGACAGCCAGGCATGGGTGGCCGCGACGGCGAGGATGGGTGCAGCGACGGCGAGGATGGGCGGCGCCCCGCTATGTGTTGGGCGCACCGGGCGCTCGAGTCGCGGGGCTACGCTGTCCTGGTGCAGTCCGCAGTTGGCATCGCTGAGCTGTCCCGGGCCGATTTCCTCGCGTACATCGAGAACTTCCTGACGATCTACGCGGCTGCGATGGGTGCGGCGGCCGACGAGCTCCCCTCGCGCGAGGCCATCATGCAGCGGCACGCGGGCAATCCCGGCTTTCGGGCGCTAGCCGTCTACAGAGGTACTCCCGCTCGCATCGTGGCGTTTACCTACGGCTTTCACGGTCAACACGGTCAGTGGTGGCATGACGTCGTGCACGCGGGCATCACAGCCCGCGCCGACGTGCCGACGGCTAACGGATGGCTGGATGACGTAGTCGAGATCGCTGAAGTGCACGTTCATCCGGACTACCAGGCGCGCGGGATCGGTCGCCAGATGGTGCTGACGTTGGCGGCGGGACGAAGCGAGCGCACGGCTGTGCTGTCGACCAGGGACGGAGAGACGCCTGCGCGCCGCCTGTACCGCAGCCTCGGTTTCGTCGATTTGCTCACCGGGTTCTTGTTTCCAGGTGGCGGTCCGGCCTACGCCGTGATGGGCGCCACGCTCCCGCTCTTCGAGCCGGGTCAGTAAGACTCAAAGCTCCGGTCGCGCAGTGACGGCCTGCACTGCGCTCCACGCTGCCCGCGCCGCGAGCATTGCGCGCTACGGCGTCGTCAGCTCGCGTTGGCCGACGGGCGGTGGCCACCAGATTGCAGACCAAGCACCTGGTAGATCTCCCTGGTAGCGCGCGAGCCGTTCAGCGTGTAAAAGTGCAGCCCCGGCACTCCCTCCGCCAGCAAGCGCTCGCACATGGCGGCCGCAAACTCGACGCCGATCTTGCGCACGGCCGACTTGTCGTCGGCGTGCGCGCGCAATTCCTCAGCCAGCGTCGGCGGGAACTTGCAGCCGGATAGCAGAACCGACCGCTCGATTCCGGGCACGCTGATAATCGGCATGATGCCTGGAATGATCGGCACGTCGCAGCCGCGCGCGGCGACGGCGTCGCGCAACCGCAGGTAGTCCTCTGGGTAGAAGAACATCTGCGTGATCGCGAAGTCAGCCCCAGCGCGGACCTTCCCGACCAGGAAGTCCACGTCGGACTCCCAGCTCTCCGACCTGAGATGGCCCTCGGGGAACGCAGCGACGCCAACGCAGAAATCGCCGGAGGCGCGCACTAGGCGGACGAGGTCGTCAGCGTGCTCCAGGCCCTCCGGATGCGCCACCCAGTCGGCGCCCGGATCGCCGGGCGGGTCGCCGCGCAGCGCCAGCACATTGCGAACGCCGACGTCGGCGTACGAACCGATCACGTGGCGCAGTTCCGCGACCGAGTGATTCACCGCCGTCAGGTGGCCGAGCGGCGTCAGTGTGGTCTCCGCAGCGATACGGCCGGTAACGCGCACGGTGCGGTCCCTGGTCGACCCCCCAGCGCCGTAGGTCACCGAGACGAACGTCGGCCGCAAGGGCTCGAGCTGGCGGATCGACAGCCAGAGTCGTTCCTCCTCGGCTTCCGTCTTCGGCGGCATGAACTCAAAGGAGAACGACTGCCGCCCGGCGGCTAGCAAGTCCCTGATCGCGGGTGCGGCACCAACAGGCATGACCAGTAGGTTACCGGTCCGGCGAGAGCGACCCGAGGGCGGAGCGACGCCACCGTTCCCCGTTATAGGGCTTATTTACCTTTTATGAGGTGACCACGCCGACAGCATCGCTCCGGGGGGTCTACCCTCGGCAAACATGGCAACCCACGCGGCCACGGGCGGCCAGGCCAACCTCGGGCGAATCCGAACCGAGGTGGCGCACGCGCTTGAGCACTTTCTGGCGCAGCAGCGGCAGACGCTCGCGGGTGTTGGCGACGACCTGCTCCCCTGCCTCGATGCCATGGAGGGGCTCCTCGCGGGCGGTAAGCGCCTCCGGCCAGCGTTCTGCTACTGGGGCTGGCGGGCGGCTGGCGGCAGCGACTGCCCGCAGATCTTCACCGCTGCAGCGGCTCTGGAACTGCTTCAGGCCAGCGCCCTTGTCCACGACGATGTTATGGACGCCAGCGACACCAGGCGGGGCCAGCAGGCCGTGCACCGGCAGTTCGCCAGCCGCTTCGCCGCCGGCAAGCTCGGACCGGCCGACCAATTGAGATTCGCGAGCGGCGAGCGATCTGGCGGCGGAACCCGATCTGCCCTCCGGGCCGGGTCCACCGGGCGGGCCGGGTCCGCGGGCGTCCGCGAGGGCGGCCGGGTCCGCGAGACGGGCCGGTTCGGCCGAACAATTCGGCCTCGGGGCCGCGATCCTGATCGGCGACATGCTCCTCGCCTGGACCGACGAGCTGTATCACGGCAGTGGCTTTGCGCCGGAGGTGCTGGCCTCAGGCCAGCCCGCGCTCAACGCCATGCGCACCGAGGTAGCCGCCGGCCAGTACCTCGACCTGCTGAGTCAGGTGAGCCACAGCACGTCGGTCCGGGCCGCGCTGCGGGTCGTCACGTACAAGACGGCCAAGTACACAATCGAGCGACCGCTCCAGCTCGGTGTGTCGCTCGCAGCGGGTGCCGCGAAGACCACACCTGGAGTAGGTCCAGCGAGGACCACAGCAGCCATCGAGGCCGTCTGCACGGAATATGGCATCCCCCTCGGCATCGCGTTCCAGCTACGCGACGACGTCCTCGGCGTGTTCGGCGACCCGGCGCGGACGGGCAAGCCGGTCAGCGGCGACATTTCCGAAGGCAAACCGACAGTCCTCATGGCGATAGCCAGGGAGCGGGCCAGCATGAGTCAGGCCGGCGATACTTGACCGCCATTTCGGCGATCGGAACCTCACCGAGGCCGCGGCAGCCCGCGTGAAGGCCGTGCTGACGGAAACGGGCGCCGTGGCCGAGTGCGAAGCCCTGATCGGCGCCAGCGTCAAGGAGGCCGTCGCCGCCCTCGACGGCGCGCCGATCACCGCGGACGCCAAGGCCGCGCTCGCCGCACTGGCCGTGACAGCGACCGATCGGGAAGAGTGAGGGCCCCGCCGGGGACAGACAAGGACCCGACCGGGAGAGCAAGGACTCGACCGGGAGACAAGGACTCGACCGGCAGAGCAAGGACCGGATCGGGAGCTTCAAGCACCGGATCGGCGGATCCAGGCACCACACCGGGAGATCCCAGCACCGCGCCGCGAGACGGAACTACGGCGCGTCGGCCGCCGGTGCGCTAACGAAGCCGCTCGGCTAGTCGAGCTGCCACGGCTCCAGGCTGCTCGGCCTCGGTCAGCACGCGGACGACGACGACCCGAGTCGCGCCCGCCGCGAGGACCTGATCCAGGTTGCTCTCGTCGATCCCGCCGATGGCGAACCACGGTCGCGTCGTATGAAGACCCGCTGCGTAGCGAACAAGCTCAAGCCCTGGCGCCGGACGACCGGGCTTCGTTGGCGTCGGCCAGACCGGACCCGTGCAGAAGTAATCGGCGAACGACTCGCTCGCAGCCGCGGACGTCTCCGTGGGCGCGTGCGACGACAGCCCGATGATCGGTTCTGGGCCAATGAGCTTCCTGGCCACTCCGGCGGCAAGATCGTCCTGACCTAGGTGCAGGACGTCTGCGCCTGCGGCGTAGGCGACATCGGCCCGGTCGTTCACGGCCAGCAGCGCACCGTATTCGGCGCACGCCTGCCTGAATACGTTGAGGTACCGCAGCTCCTGCCCCGCTTCCAGGCCCTTCTGCCGGAGCTGGACGACGTCGACGCCGTGGGCGAGCACATCATCCAGGAATCGCGGCAGGTCGCCCTGGCGCTCCCTCGCGTCGGTGCACAGGTACAGGCGAGCCGACGCTAGCCGTTTACGCAGCTGGACGTGCCGGTTGGCAACCTGGTCGGGCACAACTCAGAGGCTAGCGGCTCAGAACGCCAGCGCTTGGGCCCGCCTGTTGACTTCGGTGCGACGGTGCTCAGTCAGCGCCTGGACCGGAGTTCCTGGCAGCGAGTCGTCGGCGGTGAACAGCCAGCTCAGCGCCTCGGTCTCGGTGAACCCGCAGTCAAAGAGCAACGTCAGGGTACCGCCGAGTCCCTGGATGACCTGGTTACCGTCCAGGAATCCGGCTGGAATAGCGAACTCGCCGCTTGGTCGCTGCACGGCCACGAGCTTGCGGTCGCGGAGCATCTGCTTTACCCGACTCGCTGGCAGGCCAAGCCGGCCAGCGACCTCGGGCACGGACAGCCAGTCACCGACGATGGCGTCGGTCGGGGGGTCGATCTGTGCCACGTCAGGAGCTTCCCACATCGGACCGCCGCCGAAACCTACCCCATCCCATCCAAGTCCGGCGCGTCAGTCAGCGATCCCGGAGTCCCGGACCGCAATCCCAGCATCGGCCAGCTTCGCCGGATCGACAAGACCGCCCGCTTCGATGAGCCGCCGCGCCTGGATCAGGTCGCGCGGAAGTCCGACGGTCAGGATTGCCACAAGCCGATCCCCCGCGAGCCAGCAGACCGCCCACCTCGCCTCGGCCGGCCGACCGCGCCAGATGAGCTTGTCGGCGTCGCCGTGATAGCCCACGTACTGCACCATCCGGCCGAATTGTTCAGACCAGAAATAGGGAACGGGGTCGTAGGCCGTGCTCCCGCCCAGGATGTTCGCGGCCACAATTTCGGGTGCGTGCAACGCGACGTCCCAGTGCTCGAACCGTAGCTGCCTGCTGTATCGGGCTGACCAGAACGACGCGCAGTCTCCCGCCGCGAAAACGGTCGGGACGCTGGTCCTCAGCTGCCCGTCCGCGGCGACTCCGTTCTCGAGACGCACGTCCGACCCGGTCAGCCACGACACTGCGGGCCGGACGCCGATCGCCGTAACGACGACGTCGGCCGGCACCCAGCCGCCGTCTTCCAGCCCGATTCCGCCCGTCTCGATGGCCGCGACGCTCTGGTTCAGCCGAAGGTCGACCCCGGCCTCGGCGTACCAGGGGATGGTCAAGGCGCCGATGTCGGCGCCGACAGCACCGGCTAGCGGAGTATCCGCAGCTTCCAGCACTGTGACGGCGCAGCCACGGGTTGCGGCCGCGGTGGCTAGCTCGGCGCCGATCCAGCCAGCGCCGACGATGGCCAGCGTGGTTCCTGGTGTCAGCATGGCCCGAATCTTGAGTGCATCATCGACGGTCCGCAGCACCTGCTGAGGCCCGCTGCCGGGAAGCGTCACCGGATTCGCGCCGGTGGCGAGCACCAGCGCGTCCCACTCGTACTCTGCTAGATCAGTCCGCACGACCGCGCCGGCGAGTTCGGTGGCCCGCTCAGCCAGCCGCAGGTCGACGGACAGTGACTCCATGTCGGCCCGCAGGGACGTGTCGTCCAGCTCGCCGGTCATGAGCTTCTTCGACAGCGGCGGCCGGTCATACGGCGGACGCGACTCGGCCCCGATCAGTGTGATCGCGCCCTTGTAGTCGCGCGCTCGCAGCTCCTCAGCAACTCGGAGACCAGCGAGGCCGGCGCCGACGATCACAACCCTGGCCGGCTCGGCCATCCAGCCTCCAACCGCTCGATACTCGCGACCGTCATCAGATCATGAAGCGCGTGGTCCTAGCTTTCGCGATTGTCCTAGCCGTGACCGCCTGCAATGTGGCCGGGGGCCGAGGGGACACAGACGCAGCGAACGGCGGAGAAAGCGCTGCGTCCGTGTCCCCCCAGCCCCGACCAGCGCGGCCGGTATGGATTGAGACGCTTCAGATGACCTCGGCCTCTTCAGGGTGGGCCCTGATCTGGACCGAGAGCCCGGCCAGCAGTTCCGCGCTCGATGTCGCGCGGACGTCTGACGACGGTCGAACCTGGGACGTCGTCACTCCCCCCATTGCACGCGCAGCCCTGTCATCTGGCCAGGGTCTCCTCCATGTCGACTCAGCCCGGGAGGCTTGGGTTGTCGGGGTGACGTCGAGCAGCCAGTCGGTCGTGTTCGGGACGGCGGATGGGGGACGGTCGTGGTGGCGCTCGGGGCCGGTCGCGGGCGCGGTCGAGCCGGTCGCGCTGGCGTTTGCTGGCGCCCGGCAGGGCTGGCTGCTGGAAAGCATGGGCGCGGCGATGTCGCAGAACGCCGTTCGGCTATACCGGTCGTCGGACGCTGGCCGGTCGTGGTCGCTAGCCGCGAGCAGCGCGGAAGGGCCTGATAATCCGCAGAGCGACAGTGGCCTGCCGATCGCGTGCGACAAGACAGGTGTCGCGGCCGGCCCGGCCGGCCCGAGCGCAGCTGCTGGACTCGGCTGGATTACCGGCTTCTGCCCTGGGTCGCTGACGGGCGCTGTGCTGGTATCTCGCGATGGCGGGGCGCACTGGGCGAGCCCGCCGCTGCCGATTCCGCCGTCAGCGTGTCAGCAGAATGGCTGCGAGGTAGCTGAGCCACAGGTGGTTGGACGTGCCACGTTCCTTGTTATCTGGGCTTATCCGGACTCGGCGGTGCTATTGGTGACGGCCGATGATGGCGCCGACTGGAGGTCTGTCGTTATGCCGGCCGGAGCCGGGCCGTACCCGCGGGTGCGGTTCTTCGGCCCGGCCGACGGGATCGCGGTGTCGGCCGGCTCGCAGGGTTCGATTGGACGGACCTTTTACGTGACCTTCGACGGCGGCCGCACATGGAAGCCCTCAGTCCAGGGAAGGCGATTCGGCGGGAACGGGGCTAGCTTCGATTTCGTCAGCCCGGCCATCGGGTTCGCCTGGGTGACGGGAGCCGGTCCGGTTACATACCAGACGTCCAACTCTGGGCGATCCTGGACCTCCTTTGTACCGGGCCTCTCATGACGGGTCCCGCGACCGGCCTGAAGCGGCGATAAGCTGGCGGATATCGCGCGGGAGTCTGGTGCTGACCGGACTGAGAGGGCGGCTGGTGAGCCGCCGACCGCAGGAACCTGATCCGGGTCATGCCGGCGAAGGGAGCGGACATGAGCGCTCAGAACGAGGCAGTCGACGTCGCCATCGTCGGCGGGGGCGTGATAGGCCTCAGCATCGCCTGGCGCGCAGCCCAGCAGGGTCAGCGTGTGCTGGTCGCCGATCCGCAGCCAGGCAGTGGCGCGACCCACGCGGCTGCGGGCATGCTGACGCCGATCGCCGAGGCTGCTTACGCTGAACGCGAGATCTTCGGGCTCGGGCAGGAATCGCTGCGCCGCTACCCCGAATTCGCCGCCGAGTTGCAGACCGCGTCTGGATTGCCAACCGGATTCCGCCAGACAGGCACGCTGCAGGTCGCCTACGACGCGGACGACTATGCCGTGCTCGCCGAGACACGCCTGCTCCAGGAGTCTTTCGGGGTGCACCTCCGGCAGCTCACAGCGCGCGAGTGCCGCTCGGCCGAGCCGATGCTGGACCCATCAGTCCGAGGCGGCTTGCTCGCTCCCGACGACGGCTCGATCGACCCTCGGCTGCTCGCCGTGGCGCTCCTGCGAGCGGCTGAAACCGCTGGGGCTCGCATCGTCCGCCAGTCGGTCACCGAGATCATCTGCACCGCCGGCCGCGCCGACCGTGTACGCCTCGCTGACGACTCGGTCGTGCAGGCGTCGTCGATCGTGCTGGCCGCCGGCTGGGAATCGGCCCTCATACCCGGCCTCCCCGAAAGCATTGCGCCGCCGGTCCGGCCCGTGAAGGGCCAGATCATCAGGCTGCGGACCACCCCGGCAATGGACGCCGCCGGGCTGCCCCCCGGCCTGCTCCAGCGCACAGTTCGCGGCATCGTCCGCGGCCGCAGCGTCTACCTGGTCCCGCGCGAGAGCGGCGAGCTAGTCGTAGGCGCAACGCAGGAGGAACTCGGTCCGGACACGACAGTCACCGCCGGCGGCGTCTGGGAGCTGCTCCGCGACGCCCGCATGCTGGTCCCAGGCATCACTGAACTCGAGCTCACCGATATCGTGGCCGGCCTACGGCCAGGCACGCCCGACAACGCGCCGGTCATCGGCCCGAGCGAACTGCCAGGGCTCGTCATCGCGACCGGGCATTTCCGCGCAGGCGTCCTGCTGGCACCGGTGACCGCCGACACAATCGCGGCCTTCCTGCGCACGGGCACGCCCGATCCGATCTGGCGGTCGTTCGGGGTCGGGCGGTTCCCGCCACGGAGCGAGCCTGGATCGACTGGACCGGGAGCTCCCGGTCTGGCCGCCGAATCGGGCCTGCCCGTGGAGGCGGCGGCATGGAGATAACCATCAACGGCAAGCCGCACCGCACTTCCGCGAGCCTGTCGCTCGCGGCTGCGGTCGCCATGCTCACCGATGCTGAGACCGGTGTTGCCGTCGCCGTTAATGGCGACGTCATCCGTCGGGCGGTCTGGGAAGCAACGCAGTTGTCAGACGGGGACGAGGTCGAAGTGCTGACGGCGGTCCAGGGAGGCTGAAAGTGGACGATCCGCTGGTGATCGCTGGTGAGGCGTTCACATCCCGACTCATCATGGGAACGGGAGGTGCCCCCAGCCTCGATGTGCTGGGCCGCGCGCTGGCGGCCTCGGGAACCGAGCTGACCACCGTAGCCATGCGTCGCGTCGATCCGACCGCCGTCGGATCGGTGCTCGACCTGCTCAAGGACCTCGGCATCCGGGTACTGCCCAACACCGCGGGCTGCTTCACCGCGGTGGAGGCTATCCGCGTGGCCCGGCTCGCCCGCGAGGCACTGGGCACGACCTGGATCAAGCTCGAGGTGATCGCCGACGAAACGACGCTGCTGCCCGACCCGCTCGAACTGCTCACGGCGGCAGAGCAGCTCGTCGCTGACGGTTTCACGGTGCTGCCCTATACCAACGACGACCCGGTCCTCGCCAGGCGCCTCGAGCAGGCAGGCTGCGCCGCGGTAATGCCCCTCGGTTCGCCCATCGGCTCTGGTCTTGGCATCCGGAATCAGCACAACATCGAGCTGATCACCGACTCGGCGGGCGTGCCCGTCATCCTGGACGCCGGAATCGGCACGGCCAGCGACGCCGCCGTAGCCATGGAACTGGGCTGCGCCGCCGTCCTGCTCGCGACGTCGGTGACGAGGGCGCGCAGCCCCGAGGTCATGGCCGAGGCGATGCGGCTTGCGGTCAGTGCAGGCCGACTTGCCCACCTGGCCGGCCGGGTCCCGAAGCGTAAGTTCGCGCTGGCCTCGTCGCCGCCGGCGGATTGACGGCCGACCGCCGCGCCACCTCGTTACCGGGCGGGAAACCTCGCCGCGCCCCTACACTTCTCCTGATGGATACGACGTTGTCAGCGCCGATCGGGCAGTTGCTTGACGGCCGGTACCTCGTCGAGTCGCAGATTGCCCGCGGCGGCATGGCCACGGTGTATCACGCTCGAGATGTGCGGCTCGACCGCATCGTCGCGCTCAAGATCGCCCATCCCGAGTTGGCCCGCGACCAGGAGTTTGTCTCTCGCTTCATCAGCGAGGCACGGTCGGCAGCGAGACTATCCAGCCCGAACGTCGTCGCCGTGTTCGACCAGGGCTCCACGGCCGATCTCCACTACATCGCGATGGAGTATGTGCCCGGGCCCACTCTGCGTGAGTTGCTCGTGGCCCGCGGCCGTCTCAGCCCGCGGGAGGCGCTGGACATCATCGAGCGCGTCCTGGTCGGCCTGGCCGCAGCGCACGACGCAGGCATCATCCATCGTGACGTGAAGCCCGAGAACGTGCTGCTCGGCACCGGGACGTCGGTCAAGGTGGCCGACTTCGGCCTCGCTCGGGCGGCCGCGGGGTTCAGCCACACCAAGACCGGGCTGCTGATCGGAACGGCCGCTTACCTCGCGCCCGAGCAGGTGGCCAATAGCACATCCGACCAGCGCAGCGACGTCTACGCGGTCGGCGTGATGCTATTCGAGATGCTGACCGGGACCCAGCCGCACACCGGCGAGACGCCCCTCGCCGTCGCCTACAAGCACGTCAACTTCGTAGTGCCGCCACCGTCGAGCGTCAACCCGGACCTGCCGGCCGCCCTCGACGCGCTCGTCGCCCTCGGCACGAGCCGTGATCCCGACCTGCGACCACCCGACGCCCGGCACTACCTGCGGGCGATCACCGAGGTCCGGCGCGGCATGCCGCTGCCGTCCGGTGCCCGAGGCGGTGCGGAATCCGGCGCCATGGACGGCGCGTATCGCGCCGATGCCAGCCAGGTCCCGCCGTTCCACGATCCAGTGTCGGCTGACGCGGCCGCTCGCGGTAACGGCCTGGCCGCGGGGCCAGATGCAACGGGGCCGATGCGCGGCAATGGCGACGTGGCACCGCATCCCACCGCCGCTTACGGGCCGACGGCGGCGGCGCCAGGTGCCAATCACACGATGATCGTGCCGACCAACGTCGCGGACGACTACGGCGAGGATGGCAGCTTCGGCCGCCCGCCGCGCCGCCTGCGCTCTCGTGGTTACCGCGACCCACTCCTGCAGCGCTGGCTGTTCAGCCGGCGGATCCTGTTCGTTCTCGGCGCGGTGCTCGTGGCCGTCATCGCGTGGTGGCTGGTCGAAGGTCAGTACTTCCCGGTGCCAGGCGTCGATGGAATGACCGTCAGTACCGCCAAGGCCGACCTGTCCAACGCGGGCCTCGTGGCCGTTTCCGGGCCGGCCAGGTACAGCAACACTGTGCCGCAGGCGAGGTCATCACGTCCGAGCCGGCCGCCGGGGCGCGGATTAGGCACGGTGGCAAGGTGATCCTCATCCGCTCGCTCGGCCCCGTCCTGATCACCGTGCCTCAGGTGACGGGTCAGACGCTAGCCCAGGCCGACAAGGCGCTCAAGAGCGCCGGTCTTACCCCGGCCCAGCCCTCGTACCAGGCGTCGGCCAGCATTCCGCAAGGCGAGGTCATCGCCACGAACCCGGTTGCCTACACGCACTGGCCGCAAGACAAGCCCGTTCACATCGTGGTCAGCGCCGGCGTGCCGCTGCCGAACTTTGTCGGCCAGCAGGTGGGCGCCGCACAGGGAGCCGCACAATCTGGCGGCTTCAGCATCAACCAGGTCCCCGACACGACCAGCACGCAGCCCGCTGGAATGATCACCCGGCAGTCGCCAGCGCCAGGTACTCCCGTAACGGCCGGCGAGGTCGTGACCGTGTCGGTATCACAGGGCCCGCAGCAGGTGCCGGTGCCGGACGTCCAGGGAATGAACATCAACGAGGCAGAGAATGCCCTCACCGCTGCCGGGTTCAACGTGAACGTCAACCAGGTGCTCCCCGGCAACCGCGTCCTGTCGTACTCCCCAACAGGGACGGCGCCCCAAGGGTCGACCATCACCATCACGGTCGGCCTCTAGCGGTCCGCGGTTTGCAGCCGGCATCAGCGCACGGTCACATGGGTGGGCCTTCGCCCTCCATCTCCTGATAGGAGTAGCGCTGCTCACGCCAGGGATCGGCGGTGTTGTGATAGCCGCGTTCCTCCCAGAAGCCCCGGCGGTCTGTAGTTAGGTACTCCACAGCCCGGATCCACTTCACGCTCTTCCACGCGTAGAGGTGCGGCACTACCAGGCGCAGCGGGTAACCGTGTTCGGGGGTGAGCCGCTCGCCGTCGCGATGGGTGGCGAGCAGGGTGGTCTCCGCGGCGAAGTCCGTGATCCCGATGTTCGCGCTGTAGCCGAAGTCCGCCCAGATCATCACGTGGGTCACTGCGGCCGCCGGCGGGTACCGCCGCAGCACCTCAGCCGCGAGGACGCCCGCCCACTGGAGGCCGCGCACAGTGAATTTGGTCACGCAGTGGAAGTCAGCCAGGACGTGGCCGACAGGCAGCGCCGCGACGTCGTGCCAGCGCAACCTCGCCTCGGCACCCGACTCGGTCGCGCCGAAGATCTTCAGGTCCCACGTCTCCTGGTTGAACGCCGGGATCGGGCCGTAGTGCAGCACCGGCAGCGTCCGGGGAATGTACTGGCCAGGGGGGAGACCCGAGCGCTGGCGGTCACCGCCAGCACCGCCAGCACAATGCGGCTCGGCCGCGCCGGCCGCCGTTGCCCCGCCGTGGCCGTCGCCGGCGCCTAGCAGCTCGCTCGCGGCGGGCAGCTCAGGTCCGCCACGCCGCTCAACAGCATCCAGGGTCCCGCCAGGATTCTGGACTGGCCGCGACATGTCGTCATTCTCCGCGGCGTCAGGTCGGGGCTCCGGCGGCCGGACGCCGTGCGCGCCGTGCTCGCTGCGCGGCGGCGCGCCGGTGTCGGGCTGCGTCATGTCCCGCTGACTGCCCCTTCCCGAAATGCTCGCCGCGGTGGACCGCGACGTCGACCCTGTCCCAAGCAGGTGCAGCTATCTTGCCACCACGCCGAAAGTGGCTGAGCCGTGCCCACCGCGCAGCGGGCACCCCCTACGGTGCGCTAGGCTTCCCGTCGTGCGTAGCGCATATTGGTTTGGTTTTGGCTACCGGCCTGGCCCTGGGCCGGTCGCCCGCCAGACTTTGCGCTGACGCAGGCGACACGCACATCGAGCCCCGGGCCAGATCGGTCCGGGGCTTTTCTGCATGATGGGGACGAGGAGGACGCGATGGTGGTGGTGATGGCCGCTGAGGCCAACGAGGAAGACATTGCCCAGATAGTCGAGCTGGTCGGTACGGCCGGCGGCGAGGCTTTCGTGAGCCGCGGGGTGTCCCGCACGATCATCGGCCTGGTCGGCGACGTCGATCAGTTCAGCGCGCTCAACTTGCGCAGCTACCCCGGCGTCAGCGATGTCGTCCGCATCTCGGTCCCGTACAAGCTCGTTAGCCGCGAGCACCATGCGCAGCGTTCGACGATCACCGTCGGCGGCGTCCCAATCGGCCCCGACACGGTCACAGTCATAGCCGGCCCCTGCACCGTCGAGACGCCAGAGCAGACGCTCACCGCGGCCAGGATGGCCAAGCAGGCCGGCGCCTCCCTGCTGCGCGGCGGCGCTTACAAGCCACGGACGTCCCCGTACGCGTTCCAGGGGCTGGGTGAGGCAGGGCTACGGATCCTCGCCGATGTCCGCGCCGAGACGGGCCTGCCGGTCGTGACCGAGGTCATCGACCCGGCCTCAGTCGACCTCGTCTGCTCCTACGCGGACATGCTCCAGGTCGGCACCCGAAGCATGCAGAACTTCACGCTGCTCCAGGCTGTCGGGGCCGCCAGCATGCCGGTCCTGCTCAAGCGCGGCATGAACGCGACCATCGAGGAATGGCTCATGGCCGCGGAGTACATCGCCCAGCGCGGAAATCTCGACATCGTGCTGTGCGAACGGGGCATCAGGACCTTCGAGACGGCCACCCGGAACACGCTGGACATCAGCGCGGTGCCCGTCGCCCAGCGACTGTCGCACCTGCCGGTGATCGTGGACCCGTCGCACTCGGGCGGGCGGCGCGACCTGGTACTGCCGCTGAGCAGGGCCGCCATCGCCGTGGGCGCAGACGGCATCATCGTGGATGTGCACCCACACCCGGCGGCCGCGATGTGCGACGGCGACCAGGCCCTGACAGGCGACGACATCCGCGAGCTCGGCGCGATGGCAAGTGCGCTCCCCCGCCTGCTCGGGCGCACGCTCACGCCGGCCATCCAGCCCGCGACCGTGGGCTGACGGTCATCGAGCGGATTGAGCCCGCACCAAGAGCGCTACGGCGCGCGCGTCGCGGCCCGTGGATTGTCCGCGGACCCTACAGGTCAGCTACGGCGGGTATGACTTCGCTGCCCATGATCTCCAGCGGCGTCAGGCTCCACACCCCGGACACGCCGCCGATCGCCATGTCGATGCCAAGCTCAGCCAGTCCAGCAAGCTGGTCAACGATCTCGGACGCCCGCTCGCCTCGCTCTCCGACGTCGAACCGGTAGATGCACGTCTTTTCGATCTCGTCGTAGTCACGGCCCTCGGCTTCGCAGTGCACCCGGAGCACGTCTAGCTTGTGCGCGAGGTCGGGGCCGGGGAACAGGTTGCATGCCTGCGCATAGCGCGCGACGAGCCGCAGCGTCTTGCGCTCCCCCGAGCCGCCGATCATGATCGGCGGATGTGGTGCCGTGACGGCGGGCGGCCGGTTCAGCGGCCGCTCAAGCTGGTAGTGCTTGCCGTGGAATGGCGCCTCGTCGCCCTGCCACATCTGCAGGCAGATGCGCAGCGTCTCTTCGAGCCGCTCGAACCGCTCGGCGACCGGGGGGAACGGCACGCCCAGACTCCGGGCCTCCTCTTCGTTCCAGGCCGCTCCGATCCCCAGCCAGGCTCGCCCTCCCGACAGGACGTCGAGCGTTGTGACGATCTTGGCCAGAATGCCGGGATGCCGGTAGACGGCACCTGTCACGAGGGTGAGCAGGCGCGCGCTTGAGGTGCACGCTGCGAGGTAGCCAAGGGTGGTGTACGCCTCGACCATGTCCTGCTCAGGCGGACCGATGATGGAGATCTGAAAGAAATGATCCATAACCCCGATGCTGTCGAAACCTGCCTCGTCGGCCGTGCGTGCGACGGCGGCGATCCGTCGGCCCAGGTGCTCCGAGCCGCCAGCGTCGTTGAAATCCGGAATCTGCAATCCAATTCTCACGTCTCTCACCTCGGCAGCAGCCTGCCACACGGCCACGCCCGGCGCGTCCCAAGATCCAGCCTGCGGTCCTATCCGCTTCCAGGTATCTTGATAAAGCCTTGACCTGCACGTTGCGTGCCCACGAGACGACGCGCGTCACACGCACCGGTTGAGTATCGGCGGAGAAATAGATGCTGAAGTGGCGCCTTACTGCGGCGCTGGCCCTGATGCCAGCCATCGCGGTCTGCGCGGGCGCCCTCTCCGGCCCGGCGGCGGCCGTGACGACTCCTGCCGAGAGCAGCGGCGGCGCGCCAGCCCCGGCACCGCCGCCGGCCAGGACGAGCGCCGCGGTCATGCGCGTGGCAGCGATAAAGCACTACGGCCAGCCAGACAATGCATCGGGCTTCTCCGTGATCGTCGCGACCGGGCCTCGACAGGCCTGGGCGTTCGGGGGCACGAATCCCGGCGGCCCGAGCACGCCAATCGCCGCGCGGTGGAACGGCGCCACGCTGACTCCATCGACGCTCCCAGCCGGACTGACCGGGTTCATCAATGACGCAAGCGCGCCGGCCGCCAACGACATCTGGGCCGCGGCCCAGTACGGCGGATACGTGCTGCACTGGAACGGCCTGGGCTGGCGGATGGCTCGTCGGTGGCCGAGCGGGCAGATCACCGGTCTCAGCGCAATCAGCGCCAGCGACGTCTGGGTCTTCGGCACCGCCGTCGATGGGTCGCGGACGGTCGGCACCTGGCACTTTGCCGGCAAGTCATGGCTGCCAGTGACCGGCCTGGCGGGCTCGATCTACCGGGCAAGCGCGGTGTCGCAGAGTGACATCTGGGCGATCGCAGCAAACCCAGGCGGACCCGTCATCCTGCGCTACAACGGCAGCACGTGGTCGCGCATGCGAACCGGGCCGGCGCTGGATGGCGTTCAGCCTCAGGACATTCTGGCGCTGTCCAGCCGCGATGTCTGGGTAGCGGGCGACCAGCTCAGCCGCACCGGCTCACCTCGCCTCGAACTCGTGCACTGGAATGGCAACCGTTGGTCGCGGCTGGGCAGCGGCGTGACGGCCTGGGCCGGCCGACTCGCACCGGGTCTGGACGGCGAGGTGCTCCTGACAGCGTCGCCAGCGAACGCGTCTGCGACTGGCCTGATAGTGCACGCCTCTCCAGCCGGCTGGGGTAGCACCATCACAGTCGCCGGCGGTCTTGGCAGCGGCGTCAGCGACGTGGCTCTCGCCCCGCGGACCAGCTCCTTGTGGGCCACCGGCGGCATACTCACCCGCCTTGGCGGTGCAGCCGCCATCTGGAGCGGCCCGATGATTCGGGCTGACCGCACTGACAACGTCTAGGCCAAAAATTACAGCGAGCTCTGTCAGATCTGACCGAGGCGGTGCTCCTGCGCTGCGGCAGCCAGCTCCTCGGCAAGATCATCGACGTCTAGCCGCGCCTCGATCCTGCGCAAGTCTTCGATCCGAGCCCTGGTCTCCACTTGACGCGGCATGAGCACCGAGCAGCAATCCTGGTCAGGCAGCTCGGAGATGCCAAGCGTGGCTATCCGCCGTGCCTCGGCCACGATCTCGGCTTTGTCCAGACCGATCAGCGGACGCATGATAGGAAGCCTGACGGCGTCATCGAGGGCGGTGATGTTTGCCAGAGTCTGGCTGCTGACCTGGCCGAGGGAGTCGCCAGTGACAAGCGCGGCGGCCCGCAGGCGCCGGGCCATGACCTCGCCGGTCTTCAGCATGAGCCGCCGCTGCGCCACGATCTGGAGCTTGCCAGCCCCTGAGCTCGCCAGCCGCCGCTGCGCGCTCCCGAACGCTACGACGAACAGCCTGGAATCCGTCTGGTACCGGTCGAGCTGGCGGGCCAGGCCGTACGCCTTGTAGACCGATTCAGGCCCGGTCAGCGGCATACCGGAAAAGTGCAGGAAGTTGCACCGCAGGCCGCGTCGCATCATCCGGTAGGCGGCAACCGGCGAGTCGATCCCGCCGGACATCAGGACCAGCGCGCGGCCACTCATGCCGACCGGCAGGCCGCCTTGACCGGCCCAGCCCTGAGTGAAGACAAACACTTCGCGCTGATCCACTTCGACGTACACGGTGGTATCCGGCGCGCGCAAGTTGACGACATAGCCGTACTCCTCCTGGATGCGGCTGCCAATGAGCACCGCCAGGTCTGCCGAGGTGACCGGGAAGCGCTTGTCGCGGCGGCGCGCGCGCACCGCGAACGAGCCGGGACAGCCAGCGACGAGTTCGACCGCGGCGGCGACGGCCGCATCCACATCCTTGGCCACTCGCACGGCCCGGCACACCCGCGCCAGGCCCATGACGTACCTCATGCGCTCGGCGACCATGTCCACAGCGGCCTCGGCCACCACGCCGCCGGCCTCCGCGCCGGCAACACGGAGGACGATCACGCCCTCGCGCTGCCATACCCGGACGTCGACGCCGAGGTCGCGCACGGCCCGCCTGATGTTGTCGTGCAAGAGCCGTTCGAAATGCTGCCTGTTCCGACCCTTGAGGACGATCTCGCCAAGCTTGAGCAAGACACAGGGTTCGTGCAGGCTGCTCTGCACATCACGGTCAGCCTTGCCGGCGACAGGCAGTACGGACATCACATCAGTCTGCCATCTGCAGGTGAAGACGCCCGGCCCGAAGCACGCTTAATTCCCATCTCGGTGGCGCCCGAGAGTATCCGGACGGATACTTATAGTGACTATCACCTAGCGCAGCCGGCATAAGGACCGATCCGATGGCAATCTGTGGCAGGTGCGGCCGGCAGACAGAATCTGCCGAAGATGACTGCCCATACTGTGGCGAGTACGCGACGGCCGCCTCGCCGGTTGGCGCCTTTTCGGGCGCGGCGTCGCGCGCCAGCCATGGTGCGGCAGACAGATACGGCGCACGGCGGCCTGACCATTACGTGGCCGGCGGCGGGGGCGGCCGACTCCAGTTCAGCCGGGTCGAGCCTGAGTTCGCTGCGTTGCCACCGTGCGAGCGTCCGTTTGCGGCCGAGCGCACCCTGTGGCCTGCCGCACTCGAGCTCGCCGAGACGTCCGTAGACCTCCATGCTGTCGACGATGACCTCGCCATCGGCGAGCCACCGGAACCTGAGGACGCGCCTGATGGCTCGGCGGACCAATTACAGCTTCCTGACCTAATCAGCCACGGGCGGTGGATCGCGCTGACCGCCGCGTTCGTGGTTGTGTTGCTTGCGGCCGCAGGCGCCGTGACCCTCGTTGTCGACCACGGCCGCATGAGTCGGGGTGCGCCCGCTGAGCGGCCGGGCGTGACCGCCAGGCCGTCAGCTTCTCCACCCGCCAGCGTTGCGCCTGCTGGTCAGAACCCGCTCATCGTCGATCCGGCCGCTGCTACGGCGCCAGACGAGGCAGCGATAGTCGCGTCCCTGAATCGCTACTTCGATGCGATCAACAACCACAGTTATCTGACCTACAAGCGGACGTTCATCCTGGCACTCCGCGGCGCCATCTCGTCGGCCTCCTTCAGCGCCGAGTTCGGGACCACTACGGAGTCGGACGAGCACCTGCGCAGCATCAGTGTGATCGGCGGCGGCAAGGTCGATGCGTTGGTCACGTTCCTCAGCCAGCAGCTCACCGCCGGCAACCCTCGCGGCGCGACATGCACCGCGTGGAGCATCGAGTTTTACCTCAGCAAACGCGGCGGTCGATATCTGCAAGTCGCCCAGCCACTGTGGTACCAAGCAGCCGATAGGAGTTGTTCCTAGCTGGGCAGGCCGGGCGCTGGGCGGGCTGGCAGAGGCCGCGGCCCTTCGAGGCGGACAGAGTCCAGCGGCCCCGTTCCCGTCTTGATGTTGGTCTTACGGTCCTAGCCGAAGAAGACCTCAGCCTCGGCGTAACGCTCCGGCGGTACGAGCTTGAGTTCGCTCGTTGCCTCGGAAAGTTTCACGCGCACGATGTCGGTACCACGCAGCGCCACCATGGAACCGAACGCGCCGTCGGCGATCGCGTGCGCCGCCTGAACGCCGAACCTGGTCGCGAGCACCCGGTCGAACGCCGTTGGCGTGCCGCCGCGCTGGATGTGACCGAGCACGGTGCAGCGGGCCTCCTTGCCGGTGCGGCGCTCGATCTCGTCAGCGAGCATCTGGCCGACGCCGCGGTTGGCGAGCCGAGTGTGGCCGAACGCGTCGAGTTCCTGGCCAGCCGTTTCCTCGGCCGAGGCCTTCACTTGTGCGCCCTCGGCAACCACGACGATCGGCGCGTAGTGGCTCTGGAACCGGTGCTCGACGTACTGGATCACCTGATCGATGTCGAATGGCTTCTCCGGTATCAAGATCACGTTGGCGCCGCCTGCCATGCCGGCCTGCAGCGCAATCCAGCCCGCGTGCCGGCCCATGACCTCGACAATGAGCGCCCGGTGGTGGCTCTCGGCCGTCGTGTGCAGCCGGTCGATGGCCTCCATGGCGATGTTCACGGCAGTGTCGAAGCCGAACGTCAGGTCCGTGGCGCCAAGGTCGTTGTCGATCGTCTTGGGAACGCCGACGACCTGGCCGCCCGCTTCGCTGAGCTTGCTCGCGACGCCGAGCGTGTCCTCGCCACCGATCGCGATCAGGGCGTCCACGCCGAGGCTGTCGAGGTTCTCCTGGACGCGCTGGATCCCGGTCTTGCCGCCCACCGTGTTGGTCTCGGCGAGCGGATTGGTTCGGGACGAGCCGAGGATCGTGCCGCCACGGGGCAGGATGCCCCGCACCGCGTTGACGTCCAGGGCCATCGTGTCGCCCTCAAGCGGGCCGCGCCAGCCATCCCGGAAGCCGATGAACTCCATATCGTGCTCGGCTACGCCGGTCCTGACGACTGCCCGAATGACCGCGTTAAGCCCTGGGCAGTCTCCGCCCCCGGTGAGGACTCCGACTCGCATGCGTGCTCCCTCTCGCCTTCCTTGACGCCAGACTAGTGGCCATGACAGTTCTCGCGATCGACGCCGGAACGACCGGCGTGACCGCTCTCATCGTGACCGACCAAGGCACCCTAGCGGGTCGGGGATACCAGGAATTCCGGCAGTATTTCCCACAGCCTGGGTGGGTTGAGCACCTGCCCGAGGGTATCTGGCAGGCGACCGCTGGCCGCATGTGCACCAGGCTCTTGCCTCAGCCGGATCTCCGGCCATCGCTGCGTCGGTATCACCAATCAGCGGGAGACCGCGGTGATCTGGGATCGCGCCACGCTCGCCTCGCCGCGCCGGGCGATCGTCTGGCAGGACCGGCGGACCGCGGGGATCTGCGAGCGGCTTCGAGCCGAGCGGCGCTGAGCCGCGGGTCGCGGAGCTGACCGGGCTGCGGATCGATCCGTACTTCACCGGCCACGAAGCTGACCTGGCTGGCCGAGAACGAGCCAGCCGTCTGGGCCGGCGTCTCTGACGGTTCGCTGGTGGTCGGCACCGTGGACTCGTACCTGATCGCGCGCCTGACCGGCGGACGGCTGCACGTGACTGACGCCTCGAATGCCTCCAGGACGCTGTTGTTCGACATCGAGGCCGGCCAGTGGTCGACGGAGCTATGCGCGCTGTTTGGCGTTCCGCCGCACGCGCTGCCGGAGGTCGTGGCATCCACCGGCGTCGTCGGCCACACCGACCCTGATGCCTTCCTCGGGCTGTCGGTGCCAGTCGCCGGAATCGCGGGCGATCAGCAAGCGGCGCTGTTCGGGCAGGCGTGCTTCGAGGCCGGCGCGGCCAAGTGCACCTACGGCACTGGCTCGTTCGTCCTGGTCAACACCGGGCCCGACGGTGGTCAGGTCGGGCGCCGGGCTGCTGTCGACCGTGGCCTGGCTGTCGCCGTCGGAGGGGCTGACCTACGCACTCGAGGGATCGGTGTTCGTCACCGGCGCCGCCATCCAGTGGCTGCGGGACGGCCTCGGGCTGCTCGACGACGCGGCCCAGAGCGAGGAACTCGCGCGCTCGGTTCCGGACTCCGGCGGGGTCGTGTTCGTCCCGGCGCTAACCGGCCTCGGCGCGCCGGACTGGGATCCCGATGCTCGCGGTGCGATGTTCGGCCTCACGCGGGGCACCACGCGGGCTCACCTGATCAGGGCGGCGCTGGAAGCGATCGCGTTCGAGGTCCGGGACGTGATCGATGTGATGACGGCGGAGTCAGCCACCCTGGCCGGGGTCACCAGCAGCTCGCCGGGCGCGGACCGGAGCTGTCCCGGCGCTGCGGGTCGACGGCGGAGCCAGTGCCAACGACCTGCTCATGCAGCTTCAGGCGGATCAGATCCAGCGCCCGGTCGAGCGGCCTGTAGTGGCCGAGACAACCGCGCTCGGCGCCGCCTTCCTGGCCGGGCTGGCGACCGGAGTGTGGTCTTCGCGCGAAGAGCTGGCGGCGACCTGGCGACTCGACCGCCGGTTTACGCCGGAGCGGACGCGACGACGCCGCTCACGCCCGCTGGCGCAGCGCGGTGGAGCAAACGAAAGCCTGGGCTCGCTGATTCGCGGCGGCGATCGCGACCAGCAGGTGCACGCAGTCGCTCTAACGCCCGAAATATGACGTGCACGAATATTGTTCCGCGCAGCAAGATCGGCTCCGGTAAACGCGTGCGACGTTGGTACAACTTTTTTGTACCTTTCGCACACGCGTTCCAGCAATCAGCGCGCGGTAGACCACGCCTCGGCAGAACTCGCCCGTGATAGCCGCTTTGTCCTTACCTCATGCGAGCCTGTAGCTCGTGGATGCGGCGTCTGATCAGAGTGGAGGTCCAACGAGCGGCCGCACGCCCGAATCGCGGGAACCCTTCCTCCCGGCAGCATCCGCTGCGTCACGCGGCGCTCGTCGGGGTCCCAGTCGCCAAAGCGGAGGTAAGGGACGCGATCCGCTCGCGAGGCTGTTGGACAAGCAGTTTGGCGTTCTATCCCGCAGCCAGGCCACCACACTAGGCATCGGCATGAGTTCCATCGCCTACCGGATTCAACCGGGCGGTGCATGGCAGCGAATCTTTCCAGGCGTATATCTGACCGAAGCCAGCACTCCGACCGTTGATCAGCTCGATATGGCGGCGCTGCTGTACGCGGGCAGGGCCAGCCTGCTTACGGGACGCGCTGCGCTTCGACGCTACGGTTTCTTACCGGGCGCGACCGGCATCGTTGATGTCCTGGTGCCGGCAGCATCGCAGCGCGCTGACCGGGGCTACGTCCGCGTGCACCGCACGCGCCGGATGCCAAGCCAGTACTACTGCCAAGGGGCCATCAGGTTCACGACGATCCCGCGGGCGGTGACGGACGCGGCGTTAGCCGCTGCCAACGTCCGCGACATGCGAGCGATCGTGTGCCTCGGCGTGGATAGGGGCTGCTCACTCGAGGATCTGGCCGCAGAACTCGGACAAAGCAGGCTGCGCAACTCAGTCCGGCTGCGGGCCGTGATGGCAGACGTCGCCCGAGGAATCAGGTCCGGGCCCGAGGGCGACCTGATGGACCTCATCGACCGGTCCAATCTCCCGGCCCCGGTGTACAACCCGCGCCTGTACGTCGGCGACGTCTTTCTCGCGTCGCCAGACGCCTGGTGGGAGGCATTCGGAGTGGCTGTGGAGGTCGACTCGCGCGAATACCACTTCGACGAGGCGGACTGGGAGCACACGATGCAGCGCCACGCACGCATGACAGCCGCTGGTATCAGCGTGCTTCACTTCACGCCCCGCCGGGTCCGGTTCGAGCCTCAACTGGTCATATCCACCATCCGACAGACGCTGCAGACCGGTGGACCCGTCGCGGGCCTTCGGACGATCGCGGGCACCGCAGACCGGTAGGCCCGTCGCGGGTACCGCAGACCGATAAGCCCGCCGGCGGCGGCCAGCGGATTATGCACTCGGATTAGCGCGCGGCGTCGGATTAGTCCGAAGCGTCCTCGAACTTGTGGACGTCGGCCTCCGCGTCGCCCCCGGCAACCTGTCCGTTCTCAAGACTTGCGTCGGGTTCGCGGTCCTTGGCCCGGGAGTCGTGGTGAAGCGCCTGAGCGACCCTGCCCTTGGCTCGCTGCGCGTACTCGTCCACGTACTCCTGGCTCGATAGCCTCATGACCTCGTACATGATCTCGTCGGTGACCGCCCGCAGCACGATCTTGTCGTTCTCGAGTCCGTAGTAACGGGAGAAGTCCAGTGGCTTGCCGAACCGGACTCCAGGCCGCACCGCCAGCCGCGGCGTAAGTCTGCCGGGCGGCTGAAACTCGAAGCCGCCGATCATTGCGGTCGGGACGACAGGCGCCCGGCCCTCGAGTGCGAGGCGAGCCACGCCTGTCTTGCCCCGGTAGAGACGGCCGTCCGGAGTGCGGGTGCCCTCCGGGTAGATGCCGAGCAGCTCGCCTGCCGCGAGGACGCGCAGGCCGGTACGGAGGGCCCGCTCGCCCGCCTCGCCGCCAGTCCGGTCGACGGGAATCTGCCCCATGCCGCTGAAGAATGCCTTGCTGAACAGGCCCTTGAGGCCGCGGCCGGTGAAGTACTCGGACTTCGCGAGGAACACAACCTTGCGCGGCAACGGCAGCGGGGCAAAGAAGTGGTCGGAGAAGGAGAGGTGGTTGCTGGCGAGGATG
This sequence comes from uncultured Actinomycetota bacterium, assembly GCA_963730085.1. GTDB lineage: Bacteria > Actinomycetota > Actinomycetes > Streptosporangiales > Streptosporangiaceae > JAJYUU01. The sequence goes on from CAVSQI010000008.1 coordinate 328,397, forward strand.
GCTGGGCCCTCGCGGGGCACGTTGTCAGTGCCTTCGGCCCACGGCCTGAAGATCAGCCGCAGGAACGGCCATAGGATCGCCTTAACCACCCAATAGAACACGGTCATATGTTCCCACGTCACGGGTGATCCGGCGATCACCAGACTGCATACCGCAGACCACCAAACCGACTCCCGCGGCCGAGCGCGGCGTGCAACTATGCGGATGAGATGACAAACCCGGCTCAGGTCGGGCACGGCGAGAGGATGCGGTTCATGCCCGTTATGCCAGGCGCGGAGGCCTACGCTCATGACGGCGGCCCAACCGGTGTGCTGCTCTGCCACGGCTTCACGGGCAGCCCGCAGTCGCTGCGTCCGTGGGCCGAGTACCTCGCCGCGGCTGGCCTGGGCGTCAGCTTGCCGAGGCTGCCGGGTCACGGCACCACGTGGCAGGAGATGGCGAGGACGCGCTGGGAAGACTGGTTCGCAGAAGTTGACCGCGCGTTCGACGAACTCCAGGCCCGGTCCGACGAGATCTTCCTGATGGGCCTGTCCATGGGTGGCTGCCTGGCGCTGCGACTGGCCGAGCTACGCGGCCAAGCCGTCAGCGGGCTGGTATTGGTGAATCCGTCGCTGACCGTCGACAACAAGTTGCTGTTCGCCCTCGTCCCAGTTCTGAAGCACCTGGTGCCTTCCGTCAAGGGCATCGCCAGCGACATCAAGGACCCGAACGCGAAAGAGACCGGCTATGACCGGACGCCGGTGAAGGCCGTGGCCACGCTGCCGGGGTTGTGGAAGACGACGCAGGAGCATCTGAGCGAGGTGACCCAGCCGGTGCTGGCCTTCCGCAGCGCAACGGATCACGTCGTCGGGCCGGCCAGCCTCAAACTGCTCAGGCAAACGCTCCCGGCGAATCAGCTCGAAGTGCGAGAACTGGCCAATAGCTACCACGTCGCCACGCTGGACCATGATGCAGAGGCAATATTTGCGGGAAGCCTAGAGTTCGTGCGTATGCATTCGCACGTGGGGCGGGAATCAACAGGCGAGCAGACAGCACACCAGCAGGCGGGGATCGACGGCGGATGAGCGGACCTGGGGACATCGGCGGCGAGGTCAGCGGCGATGAGGCCGCGTGGCGTGATCTGATCGCGCGCTTCGATGTCCCGACGGATCGGACAACCGCGGTCGTGCCGTGGCCGACCGTAGAAGACCTGCCTGATCCGTCCGGTCCAGCCAGGGTGCCTGGCTACACGGCTGAGCGGCACGCAAGCCCAGCTGAGACCGCTGCCAGTCCCGCCGACGCGGAGCGTAAGCCTACCGACCCGGCGAGTCACGTCTCCGACCCCGCAGGGCCGACCGCGGCTCAAGGAGAACCGAGCACGGACATTTCGGGCCGGACTGTAGGTGCGCCGGGCAGGACCACCGACCCGCCTGCGTCCGGCTGGACGACCGATCCCGCGTCTGAGCCTGCAGATTCCCAAGGCTCGTCGGATCAGATCTCTGGGCCTGCGACGAGCTTCGCCATTCCCGTGGATCGCACGCGCGTGATTCGTCCGGCTAGCCTTCCCCGCTCGTATACGCCGCCGGAGGAAGAGGACGAGCCGTACGTGCCCGCGCCCCTGCCGCCCCCGGCCCGGCTTGACACCGCGTCGAAGGCGGCACTCGCGGGCGTCGTTGGCGGCCCCGGTTACCTGCTCGTCGCCAGCATCTTCTTGCACTGGACGATCTCCGCCGAAGCGGCGCTCATCGCTGTGGCCGCCTTTGTCGGCGGCTTCGTGACGCTGATCGTCAAGCTCGGCGATCGATCCGACCGAGACGACGATGACGACGGGGCTGTCCTGTGACTCTTACTCGCCTCGGCGCCGGATAAGCCGTCAGCGCAGCTGAGTGCGGCCTGACCCGCCTGTGTCGGCCACGCGGGGTTAGTCAGCCATCCCGTTCCTGGCAAGGTCGGCCGCGCCGATCAGCCCGGCGTCTGGCCCGAGCTCGGCAAGCCGCACGTCCGCGAACGCGCGATGGGTCCGCCCCGTCAGGCCGTGCTCGTACGCCTCACGCGCCGGGCCCAGCAGCAACTCGCCAGCCTCAGAAACCCCGCCGCCTATTACGAAGCAGCCCGGATCGAGGATGGCGGCCAGGTCGGCAAGGCCGGTTCCGAGCCAGTGACCGACGATCTCGAAGCACCGAAGTGCAGCGGTGTCCCCTTCCCGTGCCGCGACGGTTACGGCAGGCCCGTCAATCCCTTCCGCGCTGCCGCCACCGAGCTGGAGAAGCCGGGAAGCCGCATCGGGCGACCTCCGCGCGAACTCGCGCGCCTCAGCGACAAGGGCACTCCCGCTGGCGTACTGCTCCCAGCAGCCGCTGTTCCCGCAGCCGCACAAGCGGCCTTCCGGCACGACGCGATAGTGGCCCGGTTCGCCCGCCGAGCCGAAGCGTCCGCGATAGAGCCTGCCGTCGAGCACGATGCCGGCTCCGATGCCGGTGCCCACCGTAATGAGGAGCACCTGCTCGAGTCCGCGGGCCGCGCCAAGCTTTGCCTCCGCCCAGGCAGCGGCGTTGGCGTCGTTCTCCACTACGACCGGCCGGCCGATGCGCTCTTCCACCAGCTTCTTCACCGGCTCATCCCGCCACGCGAGATTGGGCGCGAACAGCACCGTCGAGCGAGTCTGATCGACGAAACCCGCCGCGCCGATGCCCACGGCCCCGACCTCGTACCGGGCGAGCAGCTCGTTCACCGCGCCGGCGATGACCCCGATGGTGTCGTCAGGGCTCGCGGCGGGTGTGAACCGCTTTAGCTTCTCGACGACGTGCCCATAGTCATCGACGACGCCGGCGGCCACCTTCGTGCCGCCAACATCAACCCCGATCGTCAGGCCCATGCCCCCGCCCGTCCAGGTTGGCTTCGTCCGGTCCTCGCTGACGGACCTCACGCGTCCGTTCCTGGCTGTCCGGTGTCACCGCTACCATCGTCGGCTTCCGTGGCTCCCGCCCACGGATCGGGGTCTATGACGCGCTCGGTCGCCAGCCTGTCGCCGGGCTTCCAGCCACCTGGCCCGTGATCTCCGGCGAGCGAGGCCTCCGGGTCTTCCGTGTCACGATCGCGGGCGGCGGAAGCATCGTCCGTCGCGCCGCCACCCGAAGACCGGTTGGCGCCATTCGGCCGTGTGCGGCCGGCTCGCTGGGCATCCGGCTTGCTGTCCGCGCCAGCGCTCGCCGCCGCGCCCGGAGCGGAACCCGACTTCGCCGCCGCGCCGGGAGCGGAACCCGACTTCGCCGCCGCGCCGGGAGCGGAAGCCGACTTCGCCGCCGCGCCGGGGCCGAACCCGACTTCCCAGAGGCAGAGGTGCGCGAACTGCTGGCGGCGTGTTGATCGCCGCTGCTGGCCCGGCTGAGGATCGAGTCCAGCGCCCCTATCGCGTCCTGGACAACCGTCGCGACGGCGTCACCTGCACCAGACAGCTGCCCGCCGATGCCCGATCCGCCCTCACGCATCCGCCGCGCCGCGCGGCAGATCGGGCACCACTGGCACTCTGGTGACTCCCCGACGTCGGGCGGAATCTCAGTGGTCGCGGTATCCCAGACATTGGATGCAGACGGCTGCTGGCGGCCACCGCCCAACGTACGGCGAACCTGGCCGCTGAGCTCCCGGCCCATGCTCCGGGCGCTTGATCGCACCAGCCAGCGCTGAAGATCGCTGAGCATGTCGGAAGCTGGCGTGGACTGCCGCTGCCGCGCCGAACCCGACCGCGCCGAACCCGACCGCCCGGAACCCGACCGCCCCGAACCCGATCCCCCCGAACCCGACCGCGTCGAACCCGACGGCTGGGCACCCGACGGCTGCGAACTCGCCCGCTCCGAGCCCGGCCCTTCCGGCCCGGGTCGCTCAGAACCCGACCCCGGTCGTTCCGACGACCCATTACGCCCGGATTGCTCACTCATTGATGTCACCGTTTCCTGATCTCCGCGGAATCATGCGCTTGACTCTGCCCGCGACTTGAGACCCTTGAGTGCCGTGGTGATGATCGTCTTCTCGGCCCGTCGCTTCAGCATCCCGATCATCGGCACCCTGGTCCCGACGGTCAGCTCGTAGTTCACCTTGGTGCTCGACCCGTCATCGCTGAGCTCGTAAGCTCCGGACATCTCGGTCACCATCGAGCCGGACTCATCTAGCTGCCAGCGAACCGCGCCGTCCCCGTCCCATTCGTAGACCAGCACGTAGCTGTCCCTGATAACGCCTGCGTCCAGCCCGAATCGGACGCGGCGAGCGCGGCCGTCCGAGCCCGTCTCGAGCACTTCAGCGGACTTCACTCCCGTCGCCCAGTCGGGATAGGAGCCGAAATCAGCGATAACGCTCATAACTGTCTGGCGCGTCGCGGTGATTGCGATGCTGGAGGAAGTCTTGTCCGCCATGACTCGGAGCGTACCCCTAGCCGCGGCTGGTGCCTGACCAGCCGGTCCAGCGTTTTAGCCCCACTGAAGTACGTATGGCGTCCCCGTGGCCCGGAAGTGGCCGACGTTTATGCACTCGGTCCGGCCGATCCGGATTCGGCTCTGCAGCGGCTGGTGGACGTGCCCGAACAAGACGTAACGCGGCTGTGTCTCCTTGATCGTCGCCAGCAGAGCCTCACTCCCCCGCTCCATGCGCTGCGCCACCGTGTCGTAGAGCAGCTCAGGCACCGCGGGCGGGATGTGCGAGCAAAGGACGTCGACCTCACCGACGGCCGCCACCTTGGCCGCGAAGACGTCATCGTCGAGCTCGTTCGGCGTCCGGTACGCGGTGTGCAGCCCGCCGCCGACGAAGCCGAACGTCCAGCCGTCGAGGTCGACACGCTCGCCGTCCAGGATCTGCTGGCCGGGGCGCGCGTGCTGGGCCCAGAACTTCGGCAGATCGACATTTCCGTAGGTCAGGTACGCGGGCACTGGCATCGCGTTGAACAGCTCTGCGTACTGCCGCGAGACCGCCGACTCGATATGCTCGCGCGGATCACCGCCCAGCCGGCCCACAGCTCGCGCGACATCTCCCTGGCCTCGTCGAATCGCCCGGCCGATCGAAGCGCGATCAGCCGTCCGGCCTGCTCCGCGCCGAATAGGTCAGGAAAGATCCCCTGGCTGTGGTCGGCGTAGTCGATGAATAGGAGCAGGTCACCCAGGCAGATCAGGGCGTCGGCGCCGGTCCCCGCCGTGCGCAATGCGTCGGCCCTGCCATGAACGTCGCTGACCGCATGCACACGCATCCACCTACAGTAGGCAAATCCCTCGCGCTGGCCTAGTCGGCCCGCGACGAGGGTTGTGGCTCAGCGGCGGGGTAACGTCCAAGAAGATCAGGACGGGAACGTGGTCGTTAGTGGAGGCTCGGTGCTTGAATTTGGAATCCCTGCTCTCATCGAGGTACCGGACGACGCCGGACTAGCCGATGTCGTCTTCAGCCGCGCGGCCGCCGATCCTAGTGAGGTCATGCTCCGGCGGCGTGTAGCTGGCCTGTGGCAGGACGTCACAGCCGGGCAGTTCCAGGCCGACGTATCGGAACTGGCCAAGGGCCTGATCGCGGCCGGGATCGAGCCCGGCGACCGCGTCGCCCTCCTGTCGCACACCCGCTATGAGTGGACACTGGCTGACTACGCGATCTGGTCGGCTGGCGCGGTCACGGTGCCGGTCTATGAGACGTCGTCCGCCGAGCAGGTCGAATGGATCCTCAGCGACTCGGGCGCGCGAGGTGTGATCGCCGAGACTGACCAGCACGTCGCCATCATCGCAAGCTTGCGGGACCGGCTGAGCGGCCTGTCGGAGGTCTGGCAGATATCGGCACTTGATGAGCTGGCCGCGACCGGCGTCGATATCGGCGACGACCAGCTCCGCCAGCGACGCGCCAGCCGCAAGGCGAGCGACCTGGCCACGATCATCTATACGTCGGGCACGACAGGTCGGCCTAAAGGCTGCGAGCTGACCCACCGCAACCTGCTCTCCGCCGTCCGCAACGCCGTGCACGGCGCGTTGCCCGAGATCTTCGAGCTCGCTGGCGGCAGCACACTGCTGTTCATGCCGCTGGCGCACGTGTTCGCCCGGATCATCGAGGTCGGCTGCCTTGAGTCGGGGGCAGTGCTGGGGCACTGGGAGAACATTGGCACGGTGGCTGAGGGGCTACGGGAATTCCGGCCCACCTTCTTGCTGGCCGTACCGCGGGTGTTCGAGAAGGTTTTCAACACCGCCCAGCAGCAAGCGTCGGCGAGCCCGGCGAAGAGCAAGATCTTCGCCACGGCCACGGCCACGGCCATCGCCTACAGCGAGGCTACGGAATCGGGCCGCCCGGGCCTGGGCCTGCAAGCCCGCCACGCGCTCTTCGACCGCCTGGTTTACGCGAAGCTGCGGGCAGCCGTTGGCGGCCGGGTGACCTACGCGGTTTCCGGCGGCGCACCGCTCGGCGAGCGGCTCGGCCACTTCTTCCGCGGAGCTGGAATCACCGTCCTCGAGGGCTACGGGATGACGGAGACATCTGCGGCAGCGACAGTCAACAAGCCGACCCGAAACAAAGTCGGTACCGTTGGCCAGCCGCTGCCCGGCGTGACCGCGAGAATCGCGGACGACAGCGAGATCGTGCTTCGCGGCGGCATCGTGTTCGCCGGCTACTGGCAGAACGAGGAAGCCACGAAGGAAGTGCTCGACGAGGATGGCTGGCTGCATACCGGCGATCTGGGCACGCTCGACGATGAGGGCTTCCTGCGCGTCACCGGCCGCAAAAAGGAACTGATCGTCACCGCGGGAGGCAAGAACGTCGCCCCGGCCGTCCTCGAGGACCGGCTGCGCGCCCACCCACTGATCAGCCAGGTCATGGTCGTCGGTGACAACAGGCCATTCATCGCCTGCCTGATCACCCTCGATCCGGAGGCGCTCGACTTCTGGAAGCAGCAACACGACAAACCAGCCGACGCGACACCCGCCGATCTCGCCGCGGACCCGGATCTGCTTGCCGAGCTTCAAGCGGCAGTCGACGACGCTAACAAGGCAGTCTCAAGGGCCGAGTCGATCCGCAAGTTCGTGATCCTGCCGGTCGACTTCACGACGGACAACGGTTACATCACGCCATCGCTGAAGGTGAAGCGTTCCGTCGTCGCCAAGGACTTCGCAGCCGACATCGAGAAGCTTTACACCCGCTAGCACTGGGGCCGGTGCCGACCAGACTGGGGCCGCCAGGGCAGAGAAATGGCTGTCCCAGTCAGCTCGGTACCGGCCTTTGCTTGGTTAGCCCGGCTTGCCGGCGAGGATCTGCCGCAGGCGCTCGGCGACGAGGTCCCAGGTCCATTCGCGGTCGATCCACGCTTGGCCTTTATCGCCCATCGCGGCCGCACCTACTGGGTCGGCCAGTAGCTCGACCAACTTGTTGGTGAGTGCTTCTTGGTCGCGGCCCGGGACGACGTAGCCGGTCTCGCCGTCGAGGATGGCGTCGGGCGCACCGCCGGAGTCGCCGCCGATGACTGGCAAGCCGGTCGCTGATGCCTCGAGATACACGATGCCGAGACCTTCGACGTCGAGGCCGGCCCGTCGGGTCCGGCACGGCATCGCAAACACGTTCCCAGCGTCGTAATACGCGGGCAGGTCGCCCCAGCTCACCGGCCCGGTGAACAGCACCGAGTCGCTGACTCCGGTCCGGCGGGCCAGCCTTTCCAGAGCCGACCGGAAGGGACCGTCGCCGACCAGCACCAGCAGCGGATCGCAGCCTGACCGCGCCCGGACTGTCGGCCACGCCCGGACCAGCATGTCCTGGCCCTTGCGCGGAACCATCCGGGACACGCACACGACTAGCGGTCGGTCCCCCGGGATGCCGAGCTCGCGGCGGATCCGCATACCGCCTGCACCGGGCCTGAATTCCAGTGGGTCAACCCCCGGCGTCAGCTTCACCATGCGGCCGACGGCATCGGGTGACAGCGCTCTGGCCATCCGGATCCGGAAGTACTCTGCCAGGTACGTCAGGACGTCGACCTCGTCACCGATGCGCCGCAGCAGTGACCTGGCACCCGGCAGCGCGGCCCAGCCGGCCTCATGCCCGTGCGTGAGCCCAACGATCCGCTCAGCGCCTGCCTTACGCAGATGAGGCGCGAGCAGCCCGAGCGGCGCGGCCGCGCCGAACAGCACGCTGTCACAGCCGTGCTCGGCCAGCAGGGCGCACGCCCGGGACCGAACAGACGGCAGCGGGAGCATCAGCGAGCCAGGATGCCGGATAACCGGGAATGGCTGCCGGGCGTCGAATTCGGCAGCGCCAGACCACGCAGGCGCGTACACGACAACGCCGTCGGCTGGCAGCCGGGCAGCGAGCGCGTGCACGAACGACTGGATCCCGCCGCTGCGCGGCGGGAAGTCGTTGGTCACCACCAGAACCTTGGTCATCGCTCCCCGGCACCGACTGGCGCCGTCATCTCGACGCCGCCAGTCGCCAAAGCTCAGATAGTACCCAACGACGCGTGAAGTACCTCGGCCTACGGCCGGACAGCACCCATAAAGGTCTGCGCATACCAACCGCTGAACGAGATGAGCTCAACATTTGCGCCAGTGTGCGGGGCATCGATCAGCTCGTTGTGCCCGACGTAGATACCCGCGTGGCCACCGCCGTTGAAGATCATGATGTCACCGGGCTGCATGTTAGCGGTGCTGACATGCGGCAGGTCGACCCACTGCGCGTCGGCGTTGTGCGGAATTGATATGCCAGCGGAGGCCCAGGCCGACATTGTCAGGCCCGAGCAGTCGTAGCCGTACGAGCACGGGCCAGCGCCGCCGAACGTGTACGGACAGCCGATCTTGCTATAGGCGAACGCGACTGCCTTGTCGGCCTGCGTCGACGTGGGGCCGTGGTACGTCACACTCCCGGCTCCGCCGCCCGGCCCGACTTGCGCTTGCTGAGCCGGCGTGAGCTGGTTGACGATCGACTGCTCCTGGTTCACCAGCTTCTGCATCGACTCCCGCTGCTTCTTGAGGCCAGCCACGAGTTGGTCGACGCCGATCTTGGTGCGCTGCGCGAGCAGCTGGGTAGTCGTGAGCTGGCGGGCGGCCGCGAGGAACTCGTTGATCTGCGCGTCGTTCGAGGCGGAGAGCTCGAGCAATATCGAAGACTGGTCCAAGATCTGCTGCGGCTTGCCCGATGTCAGCAGCGTGACAGAGGAGTTCAGGTTCCCGTCTTCGTATGCGGTGATCGCGATGCGGGTGATCTGCTGCCGCAGGGCATTGAACCGCGCCCCGTTGGCTGCCGCTTGCTTGTTGACGAGGCCCAGCCGCTGGTTGGTGGCGGCGAGCTGCTGCTTCACCTGGTCGTACTGCTGGTCGAGCTTCTGCAGCTGCGTATCAAGCTTGGAAAGCTTGGCCTGTGCCTGGCTGAGCGTCGGCGCGGGCGCCGCGCTTGCGCTCGCCCCAATGCCAATAAGTAGTCCGGCGGCAAAGACCGAGCCGGTCACAGCCGCAACACCTTGCCGAACGATCCTGCTCACCGACGGCGGCGTATGCACGTGCGTGACACGCTCCTTCTTCCACTGTCGGCCTGCCGGGTCAGCTGACGGGTTCGGGCTGTGGAAGTCTGCCCTACGGCCAGTCGCGTGCGCTGGCCGATTCACCCCTGGCGGCGCCGCGTCTGCGTGCCGTCCGGTGGGTCCCCGGCTCTCCTGGTCGGGCCACGAGCCCGCTGAGCCAGGAGATTCGGCTGGGGCCGCTCGCCGCCGCCGTATGGCGACTGCCAAGCGATGCGGCTCGGTCCACGACCTTAGCGGCGTCCGCAAGGTGGATTCAACCACTTCGCGAACTCTCACGGCGTGTTTCTAACGCCCCGCTGGCCACAGTGGTCCAAGTCGGCGCGCCTCAGCCGGACTGTCGGCACCGCGTCCTAGCGTGAACTCATGATCGGAGCCCTGGCGGATCTCAGCCTCGTGGTGGTCGACGTCGAGACCACCGGATGGCTCGAGGATGCGGGCGAGATCACCGAAGTCGGAGCCGTCCGGCTGACGCACGGTCAGGTCACTGGCGAGTTCTCGTCGCTGGTGCGGCCGCGTCTGCCCATTCCCCCCGACATCACCGCGCTCACCGGTATCACCGATGAAATGGTCGGACGCGCGCCGATGCCCGCGGTGGCCATGCGCACGTTCCTGGCCTTCGCCAGCGACTGCGTAATCGTCGCCCACAACGCACCGTTCGATCTGGCCTTCCTCACGGCAGCGTGCGCCGCGTGTCAGCTCACGTGGCCGCCGGCGGCGGTGCTCGACACCGCCGTGCTGGCTCGCCTCCTGCTTCGGCCGGACGAGGTGCCGGACTGCCGCCTCAGCACGCTGGCCGACTATTTCGCGGCGACGACGGCGCCATGCCATCGAGCCCTACCGGACGCCAAGGCCACCGCTGACGTGCTGACGGGGCTGCTACGTCTAGCCGCAGGCATCGGCCCCTCGCGCCCACCTAGGCTCATCAGCATCGCTAGCTGATCCGGCGGTACGCTACTGGCGCGGTCGGGGCGCGCGCTCCCGGCCAGCCGAGGAGGCGAGCTATGGTCACCGCAATCGTCTTGATCAAGGCCGACGTGGCCCGCATCCCGGAGACCGCCGAGGAGATCGCGAAGATCCCCGCGGTCAGCGAGGTCTACTCGGTGACCGGCGAGTTCGACCTCGTCGCGATGGTTCGGGTAAGGGCACACGAGGAACTCAGCGACGTCATTCCGGGCGCGGTCAATAAGGTGGCCGGGGTGACCCACACCGAGACGCACATCGCCTTCCGCACCTACTCTCGGCACGACCTCGAGGCGGCCTTCTCCATCGGCTACGCCGAGGCCTGACTCTGCTAGCTGGCAGCGAGCCTGCGGCTGGCGTCTATCCAGCGGTTCAGCAGGCTCTCAGCAGCACCCGAGTCAACAGCCTCGGTCGCTCGGCGGTGTCCATCCGCAAGGGCAGGCACCAGCGCATCTGGCCCCGCCACTCCCGCCTCGGCGGCGAGTGCGGCCGCCGCGTTGAGTAGCACGGTGTCGCGCACCGGGCCCTGCCGGCCGCCAAGAACCTCCCTGACCACGGCCGCGTTGTGGGCCGGGTCGCCGCCCCGCAGGTCGGCGGGGACCGAGCGCGGCACGCCTATCACCTCTGGGTCGAACGCGGTCTCGCTGACGGTTCCGTCGTGCACCACCCAGATCGTCGACGGGGCCGTCGTGGTCAGCTCGTCCAGTCCGTCATGGCCGTGGAACACCAGAGCTGAGCAACCGCGCGCCGCGAGTACGCCAGCGAGGATCGGGCCTACCCGCGGGTCGGCCACACCAAGCGCCTGAGCCACCGGGCGGGCCGGGTTCGCCACCGGGCCAAGGATGTTGAAGACCGTCGGCACACCGAGCTCTCGCCGCGGCACGATCACGTGCCGCAAGGCGGGGTGATACAGCGGCGCGAACAGGAACGCCGCGCCGATCTCGCGCACCAGCTGCTCGGTCGCCGGCGCGGGCAAGTCGATGACGACGCCAAGCGCCTCCAGGACGTCGGCAGTGCCGCACGCAGAGGATGCAGCCCTGTTGCCGTGCTTGACCATCCGGGCTCCGGCGGCAGCGGCCACCATCGTGCCCATCGTGGAGATGTTGACCGTCCTGGCACCGTCGGCGCCGGTGCCGACGAGATCAACCGTCCGGCCCTCGATGGAGATCGGCGTAGCGTGGTCGAGCATGGCCTGGGCTAGGCCAGTGACCTCGCTGGCCGTCTCTCCCTTGATCCGGAGGGCGACACCGAAGCCCGCGATCTGGGCCGGGGTCGCAGCGCCTTCCATGATCTCGTTCATCGCCCACGCGGTCTCCTCCGCGGTGAGCGAGTCACCCTTGATCAGCGCGCCGATCAAGGCGGGCCAGGTTGCGCGCGTGTCCATCTAGGGCCACCTCGATCCGGGTCAGGCTGTCAAGCTACTGCGTGGGGGGTCGACCCCGTTCCCATTGTTATGGTCTGGACTGCGCAGCGGGCCAGTCAGCTTTGCACTATCTCGCTGCCCGTACCAGCGCGCTGGCGCATCAGGCCAGCAAGCTCCCGAGCAAGGGCCATCGGGTCGATCGGGTGACTGGTGACGGCGTCGGCGCGCGACCAGGTTGCGAGCCAGCCATCGTCGGCACGGCCAATGATCAACAGGGCGGGCGGGCAGTTGTTGATCTCGTCCTTGGCCTGACGGCAGATACCCATGCCGCCCGCCGGCTGGGCCTCGCCGTCGAGCACGAGCACATCGGCCCCGCCAGCGTCCAGGATGCGCCACAGCATGGCCTCGGTGGCGACGTCGATGATCTCGGCCTCCGGCACGTCGGCGGCCGGGCGGCGGCCGATGGCGAGCCGGACTCGGGCCCGAGTGTCGGCATCATGGCTATACACGACAACCTTCATGTCAAATGATGCTACCGACCTGGGGGGTCGGGCTACGCATCCCTACGCGGTGTCGTAATAATGACTCCGTGGTCACCGCATCCAGTCAGGTAGCACCGCGAGGAGTTACCAGTCGGCCCAACCTCGTCAGCGTGGGCACGATCATCTGGCTCTCGTCGGAGCTGATGTTCTTCGCCGCGCTGTTCGCGATGTACTTCACCATCCGCTCGGTTGACAAGGGCCTGGGCCAGGCCTGGCCTAAGGCACACCTCGACCTGGCGCTGGCCTCGGTGAACACCACCGTGCTTCTGCTGTCGAGTGTGACCTGCCAGATGGGCGTCTTCGCGGTGGAGCGACACCAGATCCGGCGGGCCGGCCGCATCTGGAACTTCCCCAAGTGGGGCCTGCGCGAGTGGTACGTGCTCTCGTTCCTCATGGGCTTGTACTTCGTGCTCGGCCAGGGCTATGAGTACCTCGACCTGATCCAAAAGCAGCACGTCACGCTGTCGTCCAGCAATTACGGGTCAGTGTTCTTCCTCACAACCGGCTTCCACGGGCTGCACGTTTCCGGCGGCCTGGTCGCGTTCATCTTCCTACTCGGCCGGACATTCGCCGCCAAGAGATTCACGCTCGAACAGCAGACGAGCGCCATCGTCGTGTCTTATTACTGGCACTTCGTGGACGTCGTCTGGATCGGGCTGTTCACGACCATCTACCTGATCCACTGAGCGGAACCTAGGGATAGCTGTGAGCTGGATCACCGCGAGGCGCCGGCACTGGGCCGCTGGCTATATCGTCGTCGGCTTCGTGCTCGTCTTGATCGGCGGCGGATACGCCATCGCCACGGGCGGATCCGCAGCCGCGTCCTCGCCGGCCGCGACGAACGCAGCGCAGATCGCCCAGGGCCGGAACCTTTTCGTCCAGAACTGCGCGACCTGCCACGGGCTCTACGCCGAGGGCGTGACGGCCCAGGCGCCGAGCCTCATCGGCGTCGGCGCCGCCGCGGTTGACTTCCAGGTCAGCACTGGCCGGATGCCAGCGGCCGAGATCGGTGCCGAGAACGTCCGCAAGCCGGCGCACCTGACGCAATCCCAGACACACGCGGTTGCCGCCTACATTCAGTCGCTCGGCGGCGGCCCGCCGATCCCGTCGGCGGCACAGGTCAGCACCGCAGGCGCCAACGTCGGCCTCGGCCAGCAGTTGTTCGTCGCGAACTGCGCGGCCTGCCACAACTTCGTGGGCGCCGGCGGGGCCCTCACCTATGGCAAGTTCGCCCCGTCGCTGACCGCCTCGACCTCGACGCAGATCTACGAGGCGATGGTGACCGGCCCGGAGGCAATGCCGGCGTTCAACGACCTCACAATCACCCCGCAGGAGAAACGGGACATCATCGCCTACGTCACCACCGTGCGCTCGCAGGCCAACCCCGGCGGGTTCAGCCTGGGCCGAGTCGGACCAGTGACGGAGGGTCTCGTGGCGTTCCTCGGGCTGCTGCTGTTTATGGTGCTGACGGCGCTCTGGATCACTGCAAAGCACGGGAAGGCGCATGAGTAACAACCCCTCAGGTCAGCCTGGGCTCCGGGGACGCCGGCGAGCAGAGCTGGCCCGAGTACCTGTCCAGCGGCGAGAGCCGCGGGGCCGGCGAGACACGGTTCAGCGCGGCGGCGAAGGCTCGGCCGAGTCCGAAGGCCACGCTGCGCCGCGGCGGGTGATCGGCACGCCGGCACCTGCCGCAGCTCGGACGCTGCTGGCCGGCCGAGTGACGACGGCGGGGCCCGAGAGGGGCAGCCCGCGAGCTGCCGGCCGAGCCGCCAGATCCGGTCAAGGCCAATAAGGCCGCGCGGATCGTCGCCGCGTGCTTCGTGCTGGCCATGCTTGCCGGATTCGGCTTCCTGGTCGCTTACGGGTTGGTCGGCGTCGGCTCGATCACCGCCGCCCAGCACTCGAACCTGTGGCTGGGAGGCACGCTGGGACTGGCCTTGCTGTTGCTCGGCGCCGGCGCGGTGATCTGGGTCCGGAACGTCATGCCGCCGGTCGAGCAGAGCCGAGCTGCGTCACCCGATGCGGTCGACTGACGCCGATCGGGCGGCTTTCAAGGAGACGTTCGAGGAAGGCGCGGAGACCAGCCAGTTTGTCAAGCGGCCGCATGCTCAGGCGCACGCTGATCGCCGCGACTGTGCCGCTGGCGGTCGCTCCGGTGGTCTTGCTGCGCGACATGGGGCCGCTGCCGGGCACGAGCCTTGACCACACCGTGTGGCGCAAGGGTCGGCGGCTCGTCGTGTACGGCACGGGACGGCCGATCACACCGGCCGAGTTCAGCTCGCCGGGCAGCATCATTAGCGTCGCGCCCGAGGGCTTCCAGAATGATGACGACGCGATGGCCAAGGCGGCCGTCATCATCATCAAGTTCAGGCCGGGCGAGCTCGGAGCGCCCACGGTGCTGCCCTGGACCGTCAACGACATCGTGGCGTACTCGAAGATCTGTACCCACGTCGGTTGCCCGGCCGCCCTGTACGAGCAGACGACCCATCACATTCTCTGCCCGTGCCACCAGTCGACGTTCGACGCCGCCCACGGCGCCAAGGTGCTCTTCGGTCCGGCGACTAGGCCCCTGCCGCAGCTGCCCATGGGTGTTGACTCGCAGGGCTTCCTGATCGCGACGAGCGATTTCCACGAACCAGTCGGTCCGAGCTTCTGGGAGCGGTCATGAGCGTCGAGCGGGCGCTGGAGGGTACCGGCAACTGGCTCGACGACAGGCTGCACGGTGCCCGTGGCGTCCGCGTCCTGCTCAGGAAGATCTTCCCGGATCACTGGACCTTCCTGCTGGGCGAGGTCGTCCTCTATTCGTTCATCATCTTGCTGCTCACCGGGACGTTCCTGACCCTGTGGTTCCAGCCCAGCATGACCGACGTCATCTATCACGGGTCTTACGTTCCGCTGCGCGGCGTCCGGATGAGCGAGGCGTACGAATCGACGCTGCACATCAGCTTCGACGTGCGTGGCGGCCTGCTGATGCGGCAGATCCACCACTGGGCTGCCGACCTGTTCATGGCCGGGATCTTCGCGCACATGCTGCGGGTGTTCTTCACCGGCGCTTACCGCAAGCCGCGCGAGATCAACTGGCTGATTGGCATCACGCTGCTGACGCTCGGCCTGCTCGAGGGCCTGTTCGGCTACTCGCTACCAGACGACCTGCTGTCCGGCGCTGGCCTGCGGATCCTGGAAGGTGTCATCCAGTCGATCCCGATCGTCGGCAGCTACGTGGCATTCTTCCTGTTCGGCGGCGCGTTCCCAGGGCACTTGATCGTCCCGCGTCTGTACATCCTGCACGTGCTGCTGATTCCTGGCCTCATCCTGGCGCTGGTCAGCGCGCATCTGTTCCTGATGTTCCATCAGAAGCACACGCAGATGCCCGGCAAGGGACGGACGAACGAGAACGTCGTCGGGGCACCCACGTACCCGTACTTCATGGCCAAGACCGGCGCGTTCTTCTTCTTCGTCTTCGGCGTCCTGACGGTGGCGGCGACCTTCGTTCAGATCAACCCCATCTGGCTGTACGGGCCGTTCAATCCCGTCGCCATGTCGGCGGGCTCGCAGCCGGACTTCTACATGGGCATGCTGGAGGGCGCCCTGCGCGTGATGCCTGCCTGGCAATGGGTCTTCTTCGGGCACACGTTCGCCTTCAACGTGTTCATACCGGCCCTAGTGCCGCTCGGCCTCGTGTTTACCCTCGCGGCCATCTGGCCGTTCCTCGAACAGTGGGTCACCGGGGACAGGCGCGAGCACCACGTCAATGACCGGCCGCGCAACGTTCCGACGAGGACGGCGCTCGGCATCGCGGTGATCACCTTCTACGGCATCCTGTGGGCCGAGGGCGCCAACGACCTGCTCGCCGACTTCTTTAATGTCCCGCTCTACTGGATAACGTGGGCGGCCAGGGTCGGCATCTTCGTCGGCCCCGTGATCGCCTACATCATCACGAAGCGGATCTGCCTGGGCCTCCAGCGCAAGGACAACCACCTCGTCGAGCACGGCGTCGAGACCGGCATCGTCCGGCAGCTCCCCGGCGGCGAGTTCATCGAGGAGACGCGACCGGTCGACGAGGAGTCGCTCGCCGTGCTGCTGTCGCGCTCGGACTACCCGGCTCTGGCGGCGGCCCAGACGGCCGAGACCGATGTCCCGTCCAAGGGGATGCGCGGCGGCCTCGGTCGCGTGCGCGAGCGCCTCTACAAGGTCGTCACCGAGACGGCGCCGGCCCCCGAGGCGAACGGTCACGCGATTGGTCACGGGAACGGGCGCGGCAACGGGCACGCCGTCGAAGGAAACGGGCACGGTCACACGGCGATCTCCGCGGGCACCGGCTCGACGCAGGCCGAGTCGGGCGAGGACGAGCACTAGCACTCCTTGTGTGTTCCTCCTTGGGGCGTGAGGGTGGATTGGCTGCCCCAGTTGGGCGTCAGATCCACCCTCGCGCCCTATGAGCGCGGCTTGGACCAGCTAGCTCGGCGCGTCAGGGGTTGTGATGATCTGCCGTGGCATGAGGGTCTTCCCCATGTCCACCAGGCGCTATCGCGCCATCGCTGATCGCAGTTTCGCTGCGCTGCGTGGTCATCTGTCATGCGGCGCCGAGCGCGCGGACGCGGGGCCTGGGGGCACGTGGCGCCTCCTCGCACGAGACGTCAGCGTGGCGCCTGGCGAGTGAGCGAGTGAGCGCGTGAGCGCGGCGCCAGGCGCCTGAGCGCGTCAGTGTGGCCCCCGAGGCTCCAGCGCGTCAGCTGGCGCGGGCTAGGCCAGCGGGCCCCGCGGCCGACCAGGCAGGAGCGAGCCAGAGCCCTCCAGGGCCCGCCTAACCGCTAATGCGCGTAGTGCCCGCGGTAGTACTCGAAGACGAACCCGATGACCGAAAACACCAAGGACAGCGCCCCGATGAGGAACAGCCACCAGCCGATCGCCACGCCGAGGGCCGCGAGCGCAGCGGCCAGGCCGACGAACAGCGGCCACCAGCTGTGCGGGCTGAAGAAGCCGAGTTCGCCGACGCCCTCGTCGATCTCGCCTTCGGGGGTGTCCTCGGGACGCACCGGCAGCCGGCGCCCGGTGAACAGCACGTAGAAGCCGGTCAGGAACGCCAGGCCCACGGCCAGGGCCAGGGCCGTCGTGCCGGTGGGATCCTTGGAGAACTGCCAGTAGACGACGTCTGACGCGCCAAAGAAGGTGGCGCACCCCAGGAAGAGGTAAGCCTCTACTTTCACGACCCAGCTCCGATCGTCTGCTGACGCTCATGCTCGAGATCCCGGTCCCGGCCAGTCCGGATGTGCGGGTAGTGCAGGTCGAAGGCCGGCCGCTCGGACCTGATCCGCGGGATCGAGGTGAAGTTGTGCCGCGGCGGCGGGCAGGACGTCGCCCACTCCAGTGAGTTCGCAAAGCCCCACGGATCGTCGGCCGTGACGCGCTCACCGGTCTTCCACGTCTTGTAGATGTTGTAGAGGAACACGAAGGTCGACGCGCCGAGCACAAACGAGCTGATCGAGGAGATGTCGTTCAGAGTCGTCGCCAGGTGCGGCAGGTCCGGGTAGTTCGCGACACGGCGTGGCATGCCCATGAGGCCCAGCCAGTGCTGCACCAGGAAGGTTCCGTTGAAGCCCAGGAACACGAGCCAGAAGTGCAGGTGGCCGAGCCTGTAGTCGAGGATCTTGCCGGTCCACTTCGGCCACCAGAAGTAGAACCCGCCGAACATGGTGAAGACCACGGTGCCGAACAGCACGTAGTGGAAGTGCGCCACCACGAAGTAAGAGTCGCTGACCGCGAAGTCAAGCGGCGGCGAGGCCAGGATGACGCCGGTGAGGCCGCCGAACAGGAACACGACGAGAAAGCCGAGGATGAAGATCATCGCCGGCTCGAACGTGATCTGGCCTCGCCAGATCGTGCCGACCCAGTTGAAGAATTTCACCCCGGTGGGCACGGCGATCAGGAACGTCATGAACGAGAAGAACGGCAGCAGCACCGCGCCGGTGGTGAACATGTGGTGTGCCCACACCGTCATCGACAGGCCGGCAATGGCGATGGTGGCGGCGATAAGCCCCTTGTAGCCGAACAGCGGCTTGCGGGAGAAGACTGGCAGGACCTCGGTGGCGATGCCGAAGAACGGCAGCGCCACGATATAGACCTCCGGATGGCCGAAGAACCAGAACAAGTGGTTCCACAAGATCGCCCCGCCGCTGTTGGCCGAGAAGACCTGAGCACCGAGCTTCCGGTCGATCTCCAGCACCAGCAGCGCCGCCGCGAGCACCGGGAAGGCCAGAATCACCAGCACCGACGTCAGCAGGATGTTCCAGGTGAAGATCGGCATCCGGAACATGGTCATGCCGGGCGCGCGCATGCACAGGATCGTGGTGATGAAGTTGACGCCGCTGAGGATCGTCCCGAGGCCCGACAGGGTCAGGCCCATAATCCACATGTCGCCGCCAACGCCTGGCGAGTACGTGGCGTTCGTCAGTGGCGAATAGGCGTACCAGCCGAACGACGCCGCGCCGTTGGGGGTCAGGAAGCTGAACAGCAAGATGATGCCGCCGAACGTGAACATGTAGTAGCTGAGCAGGTTCAGCCGCGGGAACGCCACGTCGGGCGCGCCGATCTGGAGCGGCATGATCTCGTTGGCGAAGCCGACGAACAGCGGCGTCGCGAACAGCAGCAGCATGATCGTGCCGTGCATGGTGAACAACTCGTTGTACTGCTGGTCCGACACGATGCGCCAGTCGGGTCCGAGTAGCTGCGCCCGCATGATCATGGCCATGAGGCCACCGACCAAGAAGAACGCGAACGACGTGATCAGGTACAGGTGGCCGATGATCTTGTGGTCGGTCGAGGAGAGCCAGTCGGCAAGGATCGAGCCCTTGCCGTAAGGGCGCGCAACCTCGGGACCACCGGTGACGGTTCCGGGTGCCGGCTGGTTGTACGTGGTCACTGAGCACCCCCGGAGGCGTTCTGCAGCTTCTGCTGCGCGGTAACCCAGGCCTTGAACTGGGCCGGCGTCACGATCTTGATCCGGAACAGCATCCGGCTGTGGTACAGCCCGCACAGCTCCGAGCAGTGCCCGATGGTGTCAGGACCGCTGTACAGCGTGGCCGTCGGATAGACCTCGAAGTGGTTCGGATGATCGGGCAGCACGTCGCGCTTGAAGTCGAACGGCAGGATCCAGAACGAGTGCATGACGTCCAGGGACCGAAGGTTGAACCGCACGGTCTCGTGCTCGGGGATCTCCAGCACCGGCAGTTGGTTCGTGTTGTTGGCCTTGCCAAGCTCGCCATTCCACATGTAGCCGATTTCGGTCACGCCCGCCGCTGAGTTCTTGACCGGATACTGCGGGTACTGGAACTGCCAGCTCCACTGGAATCCGGTCACATTCACGACTACGTCCGGATGCGCGGACAGCGCAGTGATCTTGTTCTCGTCCCTCGCGGTGAAGTAGAACAGCACGCCGACCATGATGAACGGGATCACCGTGTACAAGATCTCGATCGGCAGGTTGTACCTGACCTGGTGCGGAATCTTGTCATCGCTCCGCTTTCGGTAGACCACGATGGCCCACAAGATGCCGCCCCAGACCACGGCCCCGACACAAAGCGCGGCTATCCAGGAACCCTGCCAGAGGTTCACGATGAGCTTGGCCTGGGTCGTGATCGGGTCGCGCAGCCCGAGGTGCTCGACGGTGCTGGCGTTGCAGCCCGCGGTCAACGTGACTACTACGAGGACCAGGGCGCCCCGCGGCACCCAGCGCCGAACCAGCCGCGGCCTCGCCCCGCGCAGTTGGGCCCCGTCTTCGGCGGCCCCCTGTCCCGCGGCACGGCGCCTCTCGGCCCGGTGGATGGGACTCACTTATAGCCTTCCCAGCAGCTAAGTCCCGGCGTCAGCGGCCGGTTGAGTTCGACGTCCTACAGCCTGTCGTGGAAAACAGTACAACGCCGACGCGCTGTAGCACGGGGTACCCCCAACCTCCGGCGCGACTACGGCGTGCCGACACCACCTAGAGTCGGAAGCGTGGCGTACTTCGACGCGGCCTCGGC
This sequence comes from uncultured Actinomycetota bacterium, assembly GCA_963730085.1. GTDB lineage: Bacteria > Actinomycetota > Actinomycetes > Streptosporangiales > Streptosporangiaceae > JAJYUU01. Next base: position 348,764 of record CAVSQI010000008.1, read on the forward strand.
CGAGCCGCTCCATCCGGCCGCGCGCGAGGCGTTGCTCTCCGCTCTCGATGATGGCTGGGCCGACCCGGCTCGCTTGCACCACGAGGGCAGGCGAGCCCGACTGCTGCTCGACCAGGCAAGGGAGGCCGTCGCGGCCGAATTCGGCTGTCGCCCCGACGAGCTTTCCTTCACGACGTCGGGGACGCAGGCCGTGCACCTGGCCGTTCTCGGGGCCGTGCAGGCCCGACAGTCCGCGACGCGCGGACCCGGGCACCTCGTCGCCAGCGCCGTCGAGCACTCGGCGGTGCTCAACGCCGCCGACTGGCTCGCGCGCGTCACCGGGACCACCGTCACGATCACCGGCGTGGACAGTCTGGGGCGCGCCGACATCGACGAGTTCAGCGCCGCTGCGCAACGGGAGCGCACCCTGCTCGCCTGTTTGCAGTCGGCCAACCATGAGGTCGGCACGATCCAGCCCGTCGACGACGTCGCGGCTGACTGCCTAGCGTCACCGGGTGCCGCTCCTGATCGACGCCGGCGCCTCCGCTGGACGGCTGCCAGTCCCTGATGGCTGGTCGCTGATGACGGCGAGCGCGCACAAGTGGGGCGGCCCGGCTGGGGTCGGCGTCCTAGCCATCCGCAAGGGCACACGCTGGCGCGAGCCGTTCCCGGCCGATGAGCGCGAGAATCGGCGCGTCCCCGGCTTCCCGAACGTCCCAGCGATCATCGCCGCTGCCGCGTCCCTGACGGCGATGAGCAGGGAACGGGGTGCGACCGACGCCGCGCTTCGCGCTCTGGTCGACCGGATCCGCGCCGTCGTTCCCGTGACGGTGCCGGACTCGGTCGTGCACGGCGACCCGGTGGCGCGGCTGCCGCACATCGTCACCTTCTCGTGCCTCTACGTCGACGGCGAGGCGATCGTCACGGAGCTGGACCGGGCCGGATTCTCGGTGTCGTCGGGCAGCGCCTGTGTGGCTGACACCCGCCAGCCCAGTCATGTGCTCGCGGCAATGGGCGCGCTTACTCATGGCAATGTGCGGGTATCGGTTCCGCGTGCGGTCACGCCGCGGTCAGTGGAGGAGTTCCTGGATGTCTTGCCCCGAATCGTGGCGACCGTGCGCGACACTGTCAGGGCGGCCACCTCGTCCCCGGCCGCCCCGTGATCAGCCAGTGCCTGATTACCCAGGGGAGGTGACCGAGTGAGTCGCGAGCGCCGCGCAGGCAGATCCACGGCTCAGCGAGCAGGCAACGCCGCACCACTGCCGGGCCACTCCTCCAACCCGACCGCCGCCGTCGCCCCGCCGAGGCCCGCGCTGACGCTCGACGCGCTCGGCAAGAAGTGCCCGATCCCGATCATCATGCTGGCCGACAGAATCCGCGAGGTTCCGGTCGGCCAGACCATCGAAGTACTGGCGGACGACCCCGCGGCGAAGACCGACCTGCCTGCGTGGTGTGCCTTGAAGTCGCAGGAGTTCGTCGCCGCAGCCGATCTGACGGTTGGCTGGTCGTTCTTGGTCCGCCGCTGCTACTGATCACCACATGAATGTGGAACCACTGGCGTCAGGGCAGGCGTCAGGGAACCAGTGATTGCACATCCATGCCGATGGACGGGCTACTCGGGGCCGTCGACCGCGCGAAAGCGGTCGGCGAATCGCCGGTCGGATTCCCACCAAGGTCGCTCAGCTGCGGTCTGAACCGCATCCGCGGGCGCAACGTCGCTCTGGACGGCAGCGACCGCGTCCAGTTCGGCGTCAATCACCTTCGCCTCGGCCTCGTCCTCGCGGATCATCTGGATCAGCTGGGCGGCCAGGAACGGCAGGCCGACGATGTCGCCCAGGACCCACAGCACGCCGCCGCCGATGACCTGCGAGCTCGCGAGGCTAGGCCCCCAGGGCCGGGCCAGCGCGTGGTAGTACGGCCCGGCGATCAGGTTGGTGTCGGCGATCACCGCCAGGCCCAGGACGGCGTCGCCGACTACCTCAGCCGCGGTGATCCACAGCGCGACGACGTACGGGTAGGCCTTGGGTACCGGGTCGACCCGCAGCAACGTCCAGAAGAAAACGAAGCCCGGCACCATCAGCGCAATGTGCGTCAGCTGCGCCACGAGCCCCGAGCGGAAGCCAGCCGCGTACCACGGCGTGAAGTAGACCAGGAACGGCGTCAGCACCAAGACGAACGTCGTGATGACCGGAAACGTAAGCACGCGGGCTACGCGGCCGCCGATCGCCCTCTCCAGCCGTCGCCCCACCCGCGGCGCAGTGGCGATCACTAGCGACAGCGGGCGGCCAAGCGCGAGGAATAGCGGCACGACGAGCAGCAGCAGGATCGTCTGGACCGACCGCAGGTAGAACAGGACCGGCTCGTACACACCAATCGACGACATGGTGGCGACGACCGCGAATCCGAGACCGAGGCCGCAGAACGCGACAGCCCGGCCAGCAGGCCACGGCGTCCCGCGCCTGCGCGCGCGCCGCACTCCTGCCCCGTACGCAGCGCCGAGTACGACGACGGCCGCCAGCGTCCACGGATCCAGGCGCCAAGACGTGAAAGCACGCGCGAACGTCAACTCCGGCGGACCGTGATAGCTGGACGCGAGCGCAGCGAGCATGCCCGCCACGCTACCGCGCCTCCTGGCGGCGGGTGGAACTCGAGCGGCCCCGTTCCCGGTATGAAATCAGTTAACGTGCTTGCCGAGTTCGTCAGCGGCGTCCTGGCCGTACGAGGCCGCGCAACGGGCCAGCAGCGCAGCAGGCTTGAGCGTGTAATCCTGCGGACCCGTGGTCTCGAGCGCGTGCACGGCGAGCAGGTTGCCGAGCTGTGCTGATCGCTCGATGTTCAGGCCCCACGCCACGGCGGCGAGGAAGCCGGCCCGGAACGCGTCGCCGGTGCCTGTCGGGTCAGCCGGCTGCACGTCCTTGACCGGGCCAACGAGCACAGGCTGCTCGCCGTGCTGCTCAACCCGCGCACCGTTGGCGCCGAGCGTGGTGACCCGCACGCCAACACGGGAGATGACCTCGGCCGCGCTCCAGCCCGTCTTGTGCTCGATGAGCGACGACTCGTACTCGTTGCTGAACAGGTACGCGGCGCCGGTGATCAGGTCCTGGATCTCGTCGCCAGCCAGGACCGCGAGCTGCTGGGACGTGTCGGCGGCGAACGGGATCTGACTCTGGCGGCATTGCTTGGTCACGCTGGCCATCGCGGCCGGATCGCCGGCGCCGACGAGGACGAGGTCGGCCACGCCGGACAGACCGCTGAGGTCAAGGCTGACGTCTTCGCTCATGGCGCCTGGGTAGAAGGATGCGATCTGGTTGAGGTCGGCGTCTGTCGTGCCGACGAAGCGCGCGGTGTGGAACCTGGTCGACTCGCGCACCATGCTGGTGTCCACGCCGTGGTCGTCCAGCCAGCGCCGGTAGTCGGCGAAGTCGCTACCGACGGTGCCGACCAGAAGCGGCTCGAGGCCGAGGCAGCCGAGGCCGAAGGCGATGTTGGCGGCCACCCCGCCCCGGCGGATCTCGAGGTCCGTCACCAGGAACGACAGCGAGACCTTGTGCAGCTTGTCCGCGATGAGCTGGTCGGCGAACCGGCCCGGAAAGGTCATCAGGTGATCAGTGGCGATCGATCCGGTGACGGCTATGCGCATCGAGGGTCTCCGTTAGTCCGCGCCGGGGGTTGTCGCGCAGGTCATGTGCGGTTGTCGCGCACGGACTTCGTGCGGGTCGCCCGCGCTGTTATCGGTCGCGTCGCGGCTGTCCCACGCGGAGATGTGGACCGCCCTGCGGCTTGACCGCGCTGGCGGCCACAGGCTACACGCATTGGGCCTTCTGGGCACTCAAGCCCGTCATGAGACCAGCCGCCCACCCGCCGCGCGGCCTGCGCGCGACCCTGCCGCGGCCGCGTGCCGCGACTGCCGCGCAGCGCGCTGCCAGGACGCGCAACTGCCGCCTGCGCTCCACGCTTGGTAGCGCGGCTCAGACGGCAGTTGCTGGAGGCTACTGGGCCCCCGTGAGCGTCGGCTCGGGCTTAGTGGAACGAGTCTCCGCAGGCGCACGAGCCGCTGGCGTTGGGGTTGTCGATCGTGAAGCCCTGCTTCTCGATCGTGTCCACGAAGTCGATGGTCGCGCCCATCAGGTAGGGAACGCTCATCTTGTCGGTCACGACCTGGACGGCGCCGAACTGGCTGACGACGTCGCCATCCATCTCGCGCTCGTCGAAGTACAACTGATAACGCAGGCCAGAGCAGCCGCCAGGCTGCACGGCAATGCGCAGCCGCAGGTCATCGCGGCCCTCCTGCTGAAGCAGGTTGCCGACCTTGACCGCTGCTGCGTCGGTGAGAACGATGCCCTTGGTGGTCGCTTCGTCCTGAACTGTCATCTGGGTTAGCTCCTGCGTCGCGTCGGCTCCGGCGTCCGCCGGGTGGCCGCTGCCTTACCTGCGCGGCCGTCCTGCATGGTCAACGATAGTCCCCGCCTCGCTCATTCCGGACCAGCCGGCGCCGTCGTAATGCCGAGCACCTAGGTTCCAGCGACGGGCTAGCTGACAGGCAGAAACTATCTCAAACCCCGGCCCGCCCGGCCGCTGCCGACTTGGCTCGATCGGCTAGGATGGGTATCGTCACTCAGACGATAAGTGTCAAGGGATCGGGGATGCCATGACCACGTCGCCAAGCCAAGCAGATCTGGCCGAAGCTACACGTGCGCGCCGCCCGCTGCCGCTGCTCGTGCTCGGCGCGGGCGCGGATCCGGCGGCCGAGCGGGGCGTGAGCTGCCCGGGTGAGCTGCCACCGGCTAGCGATCCAGCCCTGGTAGCGCGGGCACGCGCGGCTCGCCGGGCGCTCGGCGACCGGGCCTTCATCCTGGGCCATCACTACCAGCGTGATGAGGTCATCCAGTTCGCGGATGTGACCGGAGACTCCTTCAAGCTGGCCCGTGAGGCCGCGGCTCGCCCGAACGCCGAGTTCGTGGTGTTTTGCGGCGTCCACTTCATGGCCGAGTCGGCCGACATCCTCACCTCGCCGCAACAGAAGGTCGTGCTGCCGGATCTAGCGGCGGGCTGCTCTATGGCGGACATGGCCACCTACAACCAGGTCGAGCAGTGCTGGGATGCGCTAGAGGACCTAGGCATCGCCGACGACGTGATTCCCGTCACGTACATGAACTCCTCCGCCGACATCAAGGCGTTTACTGGCCGGCACGGCGGGACCGTGTGCACGTCGTCGAACGCCAGCCGCGCCCTTAAGTGGGCGCTGGGTCAGGGCAGCAAGGTCCTGTTCCTGCCCGACCAGCACCTGGGGCGCAACACCGCGGTGCTGGAGATGGGCATGAGCCTCGATGACTGCGTGGTCTGGGACCCGCACGCGCCGGGTGAGACCGGAGGCCTCACCCCCGACCAGCTCCGCGACGCCACGATGATCTTGTGGCGCGGGCACTGCTCGGTACACGGCCGGTTCTCCGCCGAGTGCGTGGCCGAGGTCCGCGAGCGCATTCCGGGCGTCAACGTCATCGTGCATCCGGAGTGCCAGCACGAGGTGGTGCTCGCCGCGGACTATGTCGGGTCGACCGAGAAGATCATCTCGACGATCGAGCGGGCGCCATCCGGGTCGTCGTGGGCAGTCGGCACCGAGCTCAACCTGGTGCAGCGCTTGGCTAACGCCAACCCGGACAAGACCGTGGTCTTCCTCGACAAGACCGTGTGCTTCTGCTCCACGATGAACCGGATCGACCTGCCGCATCTCGTCTGGGCGCTCGAATCCCTGGTCGCCGGGCAGGTCGTCAACCAGATCACCGTCGACGATCTGACCGCGGCGCAGGCCAGGACCGCGCTGGAGCAGATGCTCGCGCTGCCGTTATCCGAGGCGAGCGCGGCCTGAGCCCGGTTAACCTCTTGGCGGCAGGGCGGTGCCCCCGCGGGGAAGCCCGGTTACATCCCGGGCGCGCCCCAGATCGGCATCCAACGGCCGAGGTCCGGCTCGATCTTGAGGTCCGCGCCGAGCGCGCCGCGGATCTGGAGTTCCAGCGCGTTGTCGCGCCTGTCCCCCGCGAGCGGTGCGAACGGGTAGAACGTACCGCGCTTGTACAGGTAGACAAGGCCGAGCGAGCGGCCGCCGGTGTCGCGAAACGCCATGATCGTGCAGAGCAGCTGCGGACCGAAGCCGCCATTTTCTAGCGACGAGTTCACCGCGTGCAGGTCAGTGACCAGGCCTTCCGGGTCATCCGGGGAGTGCTTGGAGACCAGCCACGTGAAGTTGTACCGGTCGGTGGACACTTGCACCGGCGGCGTGTCCTTGTCCATGTTGAGCAGGTCCTGGACATCCTTCTCGATGTCGATGAAGGCCCTGCCCTCCGCTGCCCGGAAGCAGACCGACCCAGTGCCGGTCGGCCTGAAGTCCGTGCCGGCCTCGAGCGTCAGCGCAGCACCGGGCAGCGCGAAGAGCTGGTCCAGGTTTGCCTGCACCGGCTTGGTGCGACCGAGCAGCGCATCCAGGAACCCCACGCGTGTCCTCCCCGTCTGGGCCTGAGCCGTTCCGGTTACCGCTGCTGCCCGAGCTGCTGGGAGATCTTGTCTAGCTCCTTCAGCCGCCGGTCTAGCGACGGGTGCGTCGAGAAGATCGTCGCCAGGCTCTGGCCAGGCCGGATCGCGGGCGCGAAGTAGAACGCGTTGAGCGGCTCGGCCTCGCGCAGGTCCTTGGTCGGGATGCGGCCGATGTCGCTACTGACCTTGACCAGGGCGCTGGCCAGCGCGGACGGCCGTCCGGTCAGCAGCGCGCCAGACCTGTCGGCCGACAGCTCGCGATACCGCGACAGCAGCCGGATCAGCAGGAAGCTGACGACGTACACGATGATGCTGAGAAGCATGACCGGGATGATCAGCAGCTGGCTCTGGCTGTTGTTGTTCCGGCCACGACCGCCGAACAGCTCGGAGTAGAACGCGAACCGCACCATGAGGGCGGCGATGATGCCCAGGAACGAGGCGATCGTCATGACCGCGACGTCCTTGTGCGCGACGTGCGACATCTCATGCGCCAGCACGCCCTCGAGCTCTTCGTCGGTCAGCTTGCTGCTGTCGAGGATGCCTGTTGTCGCGCAGAGCACGGCAACCTTGCTGTTGCGCCCGGTCGCAAATGCATTCGGCATGTGCGTAGGCGCGATCGCAATCCTCGGCTTGGGCATATCCGCCAGCGCGCACAGCCTGTCCACGATGCCATGCAGCCTTGCGGCGTCTGGCCCGTCATTCGGGCCAACTAGCCTCGCACCCGAAGTACGCAGCGCGATCTTGTCGGACCAGTAGTACGAGCCCAGCGCGCTGCCGATGCCGATCGCGGCAGCAAAGAAGATCAGGACGTCGACATTCACCGGCGCACCGCTGGCGCCGTGCCGGTGACTCGTGTAGTACGCGATGAGGTACACCAGGCCGGTCGCGAATCCGACGAAAACGAGCCCGAGTAGGAACATCGTCGCGCCCATGCGCGCGATGAGCCCTGGGTCGGACCTGTAGCGAGTGCGCGCCATCGGCGCCGCCTCCCTTTTCTGAGCGGCTACCTCGCCGCTCTGTTACTTCATTACACCCGATGCTGGACAGTTGTGAGGGCAGGGTCTCTACCCTGCCCTGCACTGCCATGCTGCCGGCTGCAAGCAGCCTCAGCATCCTCTTAGTAAACGGAAATAGGCCGCTGCACGTTCCCGACGCACGCATCCCCAACCCTGTCAGGTCCGCGGCTTCGACACTTCATGGTTTTTCGTGCCCGTAAAACGGGACGAAGCATGACTCGGGCCCCAAAATTCTTTATGCCCATGAAGCGGCAATTTCCAGGCACGTTCCCGGTTGACGCTCGCCACCGCTTTTCGGTTTTGTCCCGTACCGGCAATACGGCCGCTAGCCCGGGATGAGCCCCTCGTCGGTCAGCAGCTTGCGCACCTCGGCCATGGTCGCGTCTGGCTGGGGGATGATCAGCTCAGACGGCCGCAGGTCATCGGCCTCGGTCGGCGAGCCGACGTCCCGCACCTTGGCGAGGAGCGCCGCCAGCGCAGGTCGGAAGGCAGCCTCGTCGCTACGCTCGACAGCTGCCTCCAGGGTCGCGTCAAGCTGGTTCAGCTCGGCGACGGCTGAGTCCGGAACCTCAAGCTGACCCTCGCCGAGGATGCGGACGATCATTCCTGTTCACTCGGCTCGACGGTCGACGCCGCGCTCGCCGGCGCCGTCGCAGCGCCGTCGCTTGAGCCGGCCGGGGTGCTTTCGATCTGCCGAGGCGCGCTCGAGGCCAGCTCGGCCTTCATCTGCTCCAGCTCACGATCGACGCCGTGCGTCGCGCCCAGGCGGTCGAGCTCAGCCTGGATGTCGTCGTGCGGCCCGCTCACCATGTCGTCCAGCGCGCCCGAGGCCATGAGCTCATCGATCGCACCCGCGCGGGCCTTCATCTGGGCGGTCTTGTCCTCGGCCCGCTGGATGGCGAGGCCGACGTCGCCCATCTCCTCGGAGATCCCGGTGAAGGCCTCGTTGATCCGCGTCTGCGCCTCGGCCGCGGTGTACGTGGCCTTGATGGTCTCCTTGCGCGTCCGGAAGGCGTCAACCTTGGCCTGCAGCCGCTGCGAGGCCTGGGTGAGCTTCTCTTCCTCGGCCTGAAGTGACTCGTATTGAGTCTGAAGGTCGTCCAGCTGAGTCTGTACACCGGCCTTGCGAGTCAGTGCCTCGCGAGCGAGGTCTTCGCGCCCAGCGGCGAGCGAGTCCCTGGCCTGCCTGTCCAGCTTCGCGCCGTTCTGGTGCAGCGTGTTGATCTGGAGCTCGATGCGCTTGCGGGACGTCGCCACGTCCGCAACTCCCCGGCGAACCTTCTGGAGGAGCTCAAGCTGAGTCTGATAGGAGTAATCCAGGGTCTCCCGAGGGTCTTCCATCCGATCGAGCGCCTTATTGGCCTTGGCGCGGAAGACCATCGTGACCCGCTTCATGACGCCCATGGGCGCGACCATCCCCTCGATCGGAAGTCCTGCTACCGCAGCACGTCCGGCGTCACGGACTGGCGCCGCCCTGAGCTACGGACATTTTGGTGGCAGATCTCGGCTCAAGCCTACGACGTAGCCAGCAGAACCGTCACCACGGACCAAGATCGACCGATCAGATGTCACCGACTAGCCGCCCAGGTAGCCCCCGTGACACGCGCGGGCTGACTGTCTGCGCGGCTCGCAGTTCCGCCAGACTGATCTGCGCCCTTCATCCCGGTAGGCTGTAAGCGTGTTCCGACGACGTTCTACTAATGCCGACCTGGCCGACCCGGATCAGGCAGCAGCCGACGACAGCGACGCCGAGCAGGCACCGCAGGTTCGGCCCGGCCGGACCGCCCCCAAGGGCGTGCCGACGCCCAAGCGCAGCGAGGCGCAGGGCAACCGGCGTCAGCCTTACCAGGCCCCAGCCGACCGCAAAGCCGCGACGAAGATGTCCAAGCAACGGTCGCAGCAGGACAGGGTCCGCCGGACACAGGCGCTCCAGCGCGGCGAGGAATGGGCTCTGCCTGCCAAGGACCGCGGGCCCGTGCGCGCCCTAGCCCGAGACGTCGTCGACGCGCGACGCGGTTTCGGCGAGTACTACATGATCATGGTCGTCGTTCTGCTCGCGCTGCTCTTCCTGCCGGGCAGCAGCACCAAGATCATCGCTGACCTCATCGTGCTGGCGTTGGTGCTGCTCATCATCGTCGAGGGCTGGCTCGTCGGCCAGCGGGTCAAGCGGCTGGCCGCTGAGCGCTTCCCTGGAAAGAGCACCAGGGGCGTGATGATGTACACCTTGATGCGCGGCATCAGCATGCGCCGCATGCGGGTCCCCAAGCCACGCGTTAGCCGCGGCGACAAGATCTGACGGCGGCGCCCTCGCGCGCTTCCAACAACGGTCGCGATCCCGGCGCTGGCCATGCCGGCCACTAGCTCGGCGCTCGCCGCGTGACGACCCGCTGCCGCCGCCTGACGGTGGGTCTTCGCTAGGTTGTGCCGATATGGAACATCGTCACCTCGGCCGCAGCGGCCTGAAAGTCAGCGAGATCGCCTACGGGAACTGGATAACGCACGGCTCTCAGGTAGCCGAGGACGCCGCCCTTGCCTGCGTGGCCGCCGCCCTAGACGAGGGCATCACCACGTTCGACACCGCGGACGTGTACGCAGGAACCAGGGCCGAGACGGTTCTAGGTAAGGCACTGCATGGCGTCCGGCGTGAATCGCTTGAGATCTGTACCAAGGTCTTCTGGCCTACGGGCCCTGGCCAAAATGATCGGGGACTCTCCCGCAAGCACATCATCGAGTCCGCGCACAACTCGCTGCGTCGTCTTCAGACCGACTATCTCGACCTGTATCAGGCGCATCGCTACGACCACGAGACGCCGCTCGAGGAGACGCTCCGCGCCTTCGACGACCTCGTCCGGCAGGGCAAGGTTCTCTACATCGGCGTGTCGGAGTGGCGCGCCGAGGAGATTGAGGCAGCGCTAAAGATCGCCGACCAGCTTGGCCTGGACCGGATCGTCTCGAATCAGCCGCAGTACAACATGATCTGGCGGGTCATCGAGTCCGAAGTCATCGAAGTGAGTCAGCGCGAAGGCATCGGGCAGATCGTCTGGTCCCCCATCGCGCAGGGCGTCCTGACCGGCAAGTACCAGCCGGGCGCCGCTCCCCCGGCGGGCTCGCGCGCAACCGACGAGCAGGGCTCAGGCTTCATATCGCGCTTGCTGACCGACGAGATCCTCACCCGAGTGCAGCAGCTCAAGCCGGTTGCCGAGCAGGCGGGCCTCTCGTCGGCGCAGCTCGCGGTCGCATGGACGCTGCAGAATCCGGCGGTCTCGGCCGCCATCATCGGGGCAACTCGGCCTGAGCAGGTCCGAGAGAACGTCAAGGCTTCCGGAGTTCGGCTCGATGGGGCCGTACTCCAGCACATCGATGACATCCTCGGCGGCCAGGTCATCACTGACCCGGCATTTACAGCGAGCCCGCGACAGCGGCCGTGATGCCCGCGGCTGCCGAACAGCCGCCAGCAAGCGGCGGCGGCGCGATTCGGGCTACTCCTGCGCCGGATGCAGGCTCATCGGGCCGTACTCGACGCGGCCGTCCTCTGTCAGCGTGACCTGGTCCACGCCCGCCTTCAGCAGGCCGGGCCATTGCTCGCCAAGCCAGCTCTCGGCGTCCCCCTGGCTGGTGAACGTCTCCTTCGACAGCTCACGGGCGACGATCACTGTGCCGTCTTCCTTCTCCAACTGCCAGGTCCAGGTCATCTCTCGCCTCGATAGCTAGGATCAAGGCCGCCATCGTAACTAACGGCGATCATCAGGCAGGTCAGTGGACACGCTCGTACTCGGCACCGGCGGGGCATCCGGCTGGCCAGAAAACGGCTGCCGCTGCGCGTCCTGTATGCGCGCTCGATCCGCCGGTCAGCACCGCGCTCCCGGCCGCGTGCTGGTCGCTGACTGGCTTGATGTTGTCCCCGGCAAGCCGATTCTGTCTGGAACGGGGCCGGACTCCACTGCCGCCGCACACGTCGAGCGGCTACCGGGCGGACTGGATATCACCGGCCCGGATGGGGATCGGCTGTTGCTCGCTGGCGGCCCGGGCGAGATACCAGCGCCGCCGCCCGGGACCAGGCCCTATGACATCGCGCTGCTCGACCTGCTCGCGAGTCCGGCGCAGCTCGGCGAGCTGCGCGCGCGAGAGCTCGTGCACGACCGAACGACGGTCGCCGCGCTGTACACCGACCACCGGATCTCGTCAGAGGAGGAGATGGCCCGCCGGTGCGCGCTGTGGGGAGCCGTCCAGGCCCGCGATGGCCAGGTGATCACGGGCCCGACCCCGGCGCCGTCGCCCCGAGGGCCGCACCCGCACCGGACGCTCATCATCGGCGGCGGCCGGTCTGGTAAATCCACCGAGGCCGAGCTTCGCCTGGCTGCAGAACCGCAGGTGACGTACCTCGCGGCTGGTCCGTTCGCGCCTGCGAGGCGGGCACGGTCGGACCAGGCGTTGGGTGCGCACAGCCTGCATCCCGACGTGCCCGGGGAGCCCGACAGCCAGTCCTGGACCGGCCCCGGCGGTGAGCCCGACGCCGAATGGGAGCGGCGGGTCGCCGCCCACCGGGCGCGCCGACCACACTGGTGGCGGACCGTGGAGAGCCTGGACATCGCGGGACTCCTGCGGACCGAGACGGGAGCTCTGCTCGTCGATGGGATCGGCACGTGGCTTGCCGCCGTGCTCGACCAGGCGGGCATGTGGGCCGACGAGGTGCAGCCGGCAGCTGTGAGCGCTGGGAGCAGCGCCGATGAGAGCCGACCGGATCCCGCGACGGTCGTCGAGGCCGCGATCGACGAGCTCGTCGCCGCCTGGCGTCAGACGAGCGCTCTCGTTGTGGCAGTGACCGATCAGGTGGGTTCCGGACTCGTGCCCGCGTACCCGGCCGGACGGGTTTTCCGTGATCAGCTAGGCTGGCTCAACCAGCGCCTGGCAGCCGAATCGGAACTGAATCTGCAGGTCACCGCCGGGCGGGTGACCACACTTCCCGGCTGAAGTACCTGCCCCAATGCGCAGTTTACGACCCTGATCGGCACGAGATGAGTCCGCGAAGCTGTTAAGTTCTAAGCGCGAGCTTTGATCAGGGCCAGTGTTCCCCGCCTTCGTCCTGACAGAGCCTGTTGATCAAGGTGGTGACGACATTGACGCGCGTTGTCGTCGTTGGTGACCTCATGACGGACACGGTCGCGCACGCGACCGCGCCCCTGGCAAGGGGCAGCGATACCCCGGCCACGGTATCGATGCACGGGGGCGGCTCGGGCGCCAACATCGCCGCCTGGCTCGCAGTCGACGGCGCTGAAGTCGCGTTTGTCGGTCGCCGCGGGGCTGACATCGCTGGCCGCAATCGCGACATGGAGCTGATGGGGTACGGAGTCGACGCACGCCTCGTCATGGACCCCGAGCGGCCGACCGGTACCTGCGTCGTCATGATCACCCACAAGGGTGATCACACGATGCTCTCGGATCCGGGGGCCAACGCCGCGCTGGCATCTGACGACCTTCCGCAGGATCTGTTCACCCCCGGCAGTCACCTGCACGTTTCCGGCTACACCTTGCTCAACGGCGGCTCGCGCCAGGCGGTTCTGACGGCGCTCGGACAGGCGCGCAGAGTGGGCATGACCATCTCAGTCGATGGCGCGTCCTCGGCGCCGCTAGCCCGCGTGGGCGCCGAACCATTCCTCCAGCTCACCAACGGCGCGACGCTGCTCTTCGTCAATCCCGATCAGGGGAAGGTGCTCACCGGGCGGGACGACCCCGGGCAGGCGGCCAGAGTCCTGAACGCGTGGTATCCGCACGTGGTCATGAAGCTCGGGGCTGACGGCGCGATGATGTACTCCGGCGGTCGGCCAGACCCGGTACGTGTCAGCGCCGCGCCGGTTGAGCACATCGTTGACGGCACTGGCGCTGGCGACGCATTCACCGCAGGCTTCCTGCCGGCCTGGCTGGACAAGAAGCCGGCGGGCGAAGCGCTAGCGGGTGGCTGTCGGCTTGCAGCCAAAGCGCTCGGCCTCGTTGGCGCGCGCCCGCTGCTCTAACACCGACTGTTCACGGGCTGCCGCGTTGGCGCAGCCAGGCATCATGATCTCGGAGCGCCTCCTCGACGCCCTTGCGGACCCCACTCCTGATGATCCCCCACAAGCACCAGCCTCCGATCGCAGCGACGGCAACGCCTATCAACAGGCCCACTACATCTCCTACCTGGCCGCTCTTCGAGCTGGAGCCGCACTGTACCGCAGCGACTATTGTCCGAGCCAGCCCACAATGTGATCAATGACCTCGCTCGGCTTCTCGAGCTGCGGGAAGTGGCCAGCGCCTTCGACGAAGACGACGCGCGAGCTTGGCGCGAGGAAGTCCGCAGCGTCCCTGACCAGATCGGCGGCGATGCATCCGTCGGCGGTCCCGTGCAGGTACAGGGTGGGCTGGGGCGCGACGGTGGCATCTCCACCGTCGGTGGGTGCCCGGTAATACGCGATTGCGGCGGCGAGGTTCTCCCGTGCCCGCAACGACTCCTTGACCACAGCCAGGTGGTCGGCCGCAGCAAACCCGGGCGACCAAGCCCGCCAGAGCTCACCCAGAAAGGCCAGCTCATCCCGCGCGACAATGTTCAGTGCCAAGCCGCCTGGATCGCGGAACATGAAGATGTACCAGAACCGCTTGAGCTGCTCGAAGTCGGCGAACAGGACGGGGTCCATGCCAGCGGGCGGCACTGCCAAGGTGACGAGGCGCCGCCAGCGGTCCGGTGCCGCCGTGGCCGCCAGGTAGGCCGTTTCGGCGCCCCAGTCATGCCCGATGAGCACTGCATCTGACCCGCCGCCCAGGACCTCGTGCAGGGCGATGGCATCGGCGGCGAGCGTGCTCAGCCGGTAGTCGCGGTTGGCCGGGACCTGCGTCGGCGCGTACCCGCGCGTAAACGGAGCGACCGCATGGAAACCGGCCGCAGCAAGGGCCGGCAGCAAGTGGCGCCATGTGTGAGCGCAGTCCGGGAAGCCGTGCAAGCACAGCGCCAGCGGACCAGACCCGGCTTCCAGCACGCCGAACTCGAGGTCATGAGCACGAACGGTGCGCGCATGGATTGCCTCGGTCATCGCGCCCACGCTATCGGGTGGTGGCGTCGAACGGAGGAAGCAGCGGAGGCTCATGCGGGGTCGGCCGGTTGAGCGCCAGTGACCCACTGATGCTCAAAGATGAGCAGCAATAGTCAACTGGTGCTCAAACGAAACCGCGGCGTGGCGTTACACGGCGCGATTCGGCGCGAGAAGCAACCGCTACGCTGGTTTCGCCCCACTATCGACCGACTCCGGCCTACGGCCCCGACGAATCTGGACACGATGACCTCCTACCTTGATCAGCTCTTCTCGCTTCGCGATCGCGTCGCCGTCGTGACAGGCGGAAGCTCCGGCATCGGTCGGGCCATTGCCCTGGCGCTGGGCCAGGCGGGCGCGTCCGTCGCGATCATCGCCAGGGACGCCGGCAACTTGCGGACCGCCGTTGAGGAGCTGGCGACGGTCGGCTGCCAGGCCGCGAGTGTGCAGGCAGACCTCGGCGACCGCGGGGCGCTGGACCGGGCTGCCGAGGAGGTGTACGCCGCGGTCGGGGCCGCCGGACGTCCTGGTCAACTGCGCAGGCCTGAACCTGCGCCCGCCCATGGGGCAGCTCACGATCGAGCAGTGGGACGAGCTGCTGGCCGTGAACCTGACGGCCCCGTTCCTGCTGGGGCAGCATTTCGGTCCGAAGATGGCTGAGCGCGGGTGGGGCCGCATTATCAACGTCACCTCCCAGCAAGCCGACCGCGCTTTTGGTAACAGCGGCGGCTACGGTGCGGCCAAGGGCGGGGTCGCGTCGCTGACGCGGTCACAGTCGGAGGCGTGGGCTGCTCGCGGTGTCTGCTGCAACGGGATCTGCCCCGGCTTCGTTGTAACGCCGCTGACGGCCGAGGTGTCGGCCGATCCAGTTCGGCTCGCGGCGCTGGCTAACCGGACGATGGTGGGCCGCAACGGACTGCCGGGCGACTTCGCCGGGGCCGCGGTGTTCCTCGCCAGCGCGGCCAGCGACTACGTGACCGGCCAGATCATCCGGGTGGACGGCGGCTTCTCCGCCACCTGAGGCAACCACGGGCGTGCTGCGGCGCGACCGCGCGCACCCGCTCGGCGCGCGCGGCCTGCTGCGGCACGCAGTGCTAGGCACGCCGGTATGCGCGGCGCGCCGGCCTGCGCGGCGCGCGAGACGCGCGCTGGGGCGGCACAATGGCGGTCATGGCCAGACGCACCACCACATCTCCTGCAGGCGGCGGCCGCGGCCGCGGCGGTGACGCCACCGACATCGACGACGCGGAGTTCGAGGAGAACATCGTCGACATCGACGTCACCGATGAAATGCGCGCCAGCTACCTGGAGTACGCGTATTCGGTGATCTACCAGCGCGCCCTGCCCGATGCGCGCGACGGGCTCAAGCCGGTCCAGCGCCGAATCCTGTACCAGATGAGTCAGATGGGCTTGCGACCCGAGCGAGCTCACGTCAAGTCGGCCCGCGTGGTCGGCGACGTCATGGGTCGGTTGCATCCGCACGGGGACAGCGCCATCTACGACGCGCTGGTGCGGATGCATCAGCCGTGGTCCATGCGGCTGCCGCTGGTAGACGGCCACGGCAACTTCGGCTCGCCGGATGACCCGCCCGCGGCGATGCGGTACACCGAGGCGCGGATGGCCGCCGCGGCAACGGAGATGACGAACTCGCTGGACGAGGACACGGTCGACTTCGTGCCGAACTACGACGGCACCGAGACGCAGCCTGAAGTCCTCCCCGCCGCCTTCCCGAACCTGCTCGTCAACGGCGCGGCCGGCATCGCGGTCGGGATGGCCACCAACATGGCGCCGCACAACCTGGGCGAGGTGATTGCGGCCGCCCGGTACCTGATCAGCAACCCGGACGCCGACCTCGAGACGCTGATGCGGTTCGTGCCCGGTCCGGATCTGCCCACCGGCGGCAAGATCGTAGGGCTCGACGGCATCCGTGAGGCGTACGAGTCAGGTCGCGGCCTGTTCCGCACACGAGCCGCCGCCAGGATCGAAAAGCTCACTCCGCGGCGCACCGGCATCGTCATCACCGAGCTGCCGTACGGCGTCGGATCGGAGCGGATCATTCAGCGCATCAAGGACCTGGTGCAGGCCAAGAAGCTGAATGGCGTGTCCGACCTCAAGGACCTGACGGACATGAACAAGGGCCTGCGGCTCGTCATCGAGGTCAGGTCGGGCTTCGTGCCCGAAGCGGTGCTCGACGAGCTGTACCGGCAGACACCGCTGGAGGAGACGTTCGGCATCAACAATGTCGCCCTCGTCGACGGTCAGCCCAAGGTGCTCGGACTGCGTGAGCTGCTCCAGATCTATGTCGACTTCCGGATCGAGGTCGTGCGGCGTCGCAGCGAGTTCCGCCGCGCCAAGCGCGAGGCCCGGCTGCATCTCGTCGACGGCCTGGTCATCGCCCTGCTCAACATCGACGAGGTCATCCAGGTCATCCGCACCAGCGACGACGCGGCCGCAGCGAAGGAACGGCTGATTCAGATCTTCGACCTCACCGACGTCCAGGCCCAGTACATCCTCGATACCCCGCTGCGCCGCCTCACGCGGTACGACCGGCTCGAGCTTGAGCGGGAGCGCGACACCCTTGAGGCGGAGATCGCGGAGCTGACCGGGATCCTCGACTCCGAGCCGCGCCTGCGCGAGCTGGTCTCGGCCGAGCTGGCCGCTGTCAGCGAGAAGTTCGCCACGCCGCGCCGGACTGTGCTGCTCGAGGGCACAGGGGCGACCAGGACGGCCGCCGCGCCGCTTGAGGTGGCTGACGCGCCCTGTACCGTGCTGCTGTCGTCGGCCGGACTGCTCGCCCGCACGGCCGCCAGGCCGGCGCCCGGTGACCAGGCCACGTTGCCGCTTGACGACCAGGAACAGGAACGGGGTAGCCCGTCATCGCGGTCGTCTCGGCCCTCGGGCGGCCAGCGGGCAGCGCACGACGTGATCGTGTCCTCGGTCGACACCACGACGCGCGGCACGATCGGCGTCATCACCTCGGCGGGCCGACTGATCCGCCTGCACGTGCTCGAGCTGCCCGCGCTCCCGCCCAGCGCGCACTCCCCGGCGCTGTCCGGGGGCGCCCCGATCAGCGAGTTCATCACGACCGGGCCCGGTGAGACCGTTATCGGGATCGTCGCCGCTGACGTCGCCGGTGCTGGCCTCGCGGTCGGCACCGCTCAGGGCGTCGTGAAGCGCGTGACGCCGGACTATCCGCAGAACGCCACCGACTTCGAGGTCATCGCGCTGAAGGACGGTGACCGGATCGTCGGCGCTGTCCAGCTCGCCGACGAGAATGTCGACCTCACGTTCATCACGAGCGATGCCCAGCTCTTGCGGTTCCCTGCGGCAGCCGTCCGGCCGCAGGGCCGGGCTGCCAGCGGAATGGCAGGCATCCGGTTGTCGCCGCGCGCCACCGCGATCTGGTTCGGGGCCGTCGATCCCGGTGGCGGGGCGCTCAATGGCGCGGCATCCAGCGACGCGGACGACCCTGTCGTCGTCACCGTCGCTGGCGCAGCGGGCGCGCTGCCGGGGGCCATGGCGGCGACCGTCAAGGTCACCCCGTTTGCGGAGTATCCGCCGAAGGGACGGGCAACCGGCGGCGTTCGGTGTCACCGCTTCCTCAAGGGCGAAGACGTCCTCGTCCTCGCGTGGGCCGGCCCCGGCCCGGCGCGTGGCGCCACCGAGGCCGGCACGCCGGTCGAGCTGCCGCCGCCGCTCGGACGCCGGGACGGTTCCGGCGAGCGGGTGCGCCATCCGCTAGCCGCCGTCGGCGGGACCGCCAGCTAGACCTCGACGGCGAGCTGCGTCCCTGATCCGGTGGCGAGTCGTTTTGGCGTGCTGGGTAGCTCATGGTCCGCTGAGAGCCCGACCTCGGGTGCCTGCCAGCCCTGCCACGCAGGCTGACCTCCGAAGGCGAGCCGGCCGCGCCCCGCGGCTGGCCATCGCGAAGGGAGGAACCGGATGGTTTCCAAAGTTGGGGGCCGCGCCCGGCGGCTCATCATCACCGGAGTTGTCGCCGCTGGCGTAGGAGCGGGCTTCACCGGTGTGGCACTGGCGTCAACGAGCAGCCCGGGAACGACGGCTGGGACATCGAGCGCGTCGGCGACCTCGTCCTCGGCGTCGCCGAGCGCATCGTCGTCACCGTCCTCGTCAGCTTCGAGCAGCCCTGGCGCTGCACCTGCGGCAGGCTCACCCGGCAAGCACAAGTGCACTCACATGGGCGGCACGGGGTCGAGCGGCTCGAGCTCTGCCAGCCCGAGCTCCGGCGGCACGACGGGCTCGTAGATCAGCTGGCAGGCCGCCGCCGTGGCGGCGTGCCAGCGTCAGGCAGTGCCGTGCGGTTTTCCCCCGAATCCGCGCGGCACTGCCCTGGCACGTAGTCGCGACGCTCAGACGTCGATGCGCGAAGGGTCAAGCTCGGTGGCGCCGCCGACGATGAAATCGCGGCGCGGCCCGACTTCGCTACCCATGAGCAGGTCGAACATGACGGCAGCGGCCTCCGCGTCCTCGATCCTGATTCGGCGCAGGACGCGTCGCCGTGGGTCCATGGTGGTCTCGGCGAGCTGGCGCGCGTCCATCTCGCCCAGGCCCTTGTAGCGCTGCGGCGGCTCCTTAAACCGCTGACCCTTGCGCTCTAGCTCCAGCAGCGTGCGGTGCAGCTCGGCGTCGCTGTAGGTGTAGATGTACTTCTGCTGTCCCTTCCGCGGGTTCGTTAGCTCGATCCGGTGCAGGGGCGGGACCGCGGCGAACACGCGGCCGGCCTCGACCATGGGCCGCATGTACCGGTGGAAGAGCGTTAGCAGCAGGGTGCGGATATGCGCACCGTCGACGTCCGCATCGGCCATGAAGATGACGCGCTGGTAGCGCACGGAGTCCAGGTCGAACGCACTGCCGGAGCCTGCCCCGAGCACCTGGATAATCGCGGCGCACTCGGCGTTCTTCAGCATGTCGGCGAGTGATGCCTTCTGCACGTTGAGGATCTTGCCGCGGATCGGGAGCAGGGCCTGGAACTCGGAGTCCCTGGCGTTCTTGGCCGTGCCCAGCGCGGAGTCGCCCTCGACGATGAACAGCTCACTTCGGTCGTCCGCCGACCGGCAGTCGACCAGTTTGGCGGGCAGCGCCGAGGTGGCAAGCGCCGACTTGCGCCGCTGGTTCTCCCGGTGCTCTCGCGCGGCGATCCGAGTCTTGGCGGCTGAAACCACCTTCTCGAGTACCGCCCGTGCCTGCTGCTTGCTGCCGCGCACCCGCCCTTCCAGGAAGTTGCCGAGCTCGGTGGCGACGACCTGACTGACGATCTTGGCGGCTGCGGGCGTACCAAGAACCTCCTTGGTCTGACCCTCGAACTGGGGCTCCGGCAGCCTGACGGAGACAACCGCCGTGAGGCCTTCGAGCACGTCCTCCTTGATGACGGGATCGTCTCCGGCCTTCAGCAGCCTGGCCGCCTTGAGCTGGTCATTCAGCGTCCGGACGATAGCCCGCTCGAAGCCGGTGACATGGGTACCACCCTTCGCCGTGGGGATGACGTTGACGAAGGACCGCAGCGTCGTGTCATAGCCGGTGTCCCAGCGGAGCGCGACGTCGACCTCGAGCTGTCGCTCCACCTCGGTTGGCGTGAGGTGACCGTCGTCGTCGAGGACCGGCACCGTCTCGGTGAACATGCCGCTACCGGCGATGCGGATCACGTCGGTGACTGCCGCACCGGGCGACAGATGGGCGCAGAACTCGCTGATCCCGCCGACGAACCTGAACTCCGCCGTCTGCCCGGCCACTGCGTCGTATGCGGGGCCGTCCTCGGCGTGGCCGTCATCGGCGTGCTCGCGCGGCGGCCGTTCGTCGGTGACCCTGATGCTCAGCCCGGGCACCAGGTAGGCGGTCTGCCTGGCCTGCTGGGCGAGCCATCCGAACTTCCAGTCGGCGCCCGGTATGAAGATCTGCCGGTCGGGCCAGAACTGGACCCGTGTCCCCGTCGCTGACTTCGATACCTTGCGACCCTTGCGGATCCCGGAACCCGCCTTGAAGGCTGCATCCGGCCCGTCGCCCGCGAACTCCCCCGGAACGCCCCGCCGGAAGCTGATGCTCCACTCGTAGCCAGCCTTCTCAACCCAGACATCGAGCCGACCAGAAAGAGCGTTCACCACCGACGCACCAACGCCGTGCAGGCCGCCTGAAGCGGTGTAGGACCCGCCGCCGAACTTGCCGCCCGCGTGCAGCCTGGTCATGATCAGCTCGACGCCGGAAAGACCCGTCTTGGGCTCGTTGTCGACTGGTATCCCGCGGCCGTTGTCGATCACCTCGGCCGACCCGTCAGCGTGCAGGATCACGTCGATCCGGGAACAAGCGCCGGCGAGTGCCTCATCGACGGAGTTGTCGAAAATCTCCCCGAGGCACTGCGCCAGGCCGCGGCCGTCGGTCGAGCCGATGTACATGCCCGGCCGCTTGCGTACGGCGTCGAGGCCCTCCAGAACGGTCAGGTGCCGCGCGGTGTATCCGTCCGGGCCGTGTGCCTGGCTGGCACTCGCCCCGGCGGCCCTGGCGGGCTCGCGCCCGCCTGGCCCGGTACCCGGGCGCCCACGGCCTGCTGACGCCCTGCTAGCGGGTTCTGTGCTGACGGCGGTCACAACTGCTCCTTGAGCGGCGAGGTGGGCAACGTGTCTCGCGGCTCTGCCTGCGACGCGGCTAGCAAAGCCCCTGAGGGCAGACTAGCCGCCGCTCCGCCTAGCCCGGCGCCACCACGCCGCGCGACATAGTTCGCTCTATGGAGTAATTCGCCTATACATGCTCAAAGACCTCACGGTGCCGAGCGATCGGGCATAGCAGATTGTTCGCCCTTGGCATACTCCTCGCCCGCGGGGGATGACAAACGACAGCCCTGAGTGTTGTGATGCTTAGGAGATCACAGGTTGGACGGACTGTCGGCGACGTAGCCGCCAGGGCCGGGGAGGCCCCGGCACCGGACTACACCCCCCGGCACCGTCCTCGAGGCGAGGAGGCGACTTATGACCGGAGCAATTGCCCCAACGAGGCCGCTGAGCGCCCTTGACTTGTGTGATCGATGCGGCGCGCCCGCGTATGTACGCGTCCTTCTCCCCGGTTCTGGCGAGCTGCTGTTCTGCGCCCACCACAACCGCAAGCATGCCGACGCCCTTGCCAAGATCGCAGTCGAGATCCATGACGAGACCGGCAGGCTGACCAGCAAGCCGACGGATGCTGACTCCTGACCTCCGGATCTAGCAGTCGGCCCCTGACCAGCAAGCTGGTCAGGGGCCGACTTTATGTACTGGCTGATCTGGCGGCCGACTCTACGTACCGGCTAATCTCGCGACCGATTTGTATTCCGGTTTATCCGGCGGCTCCGACCAGCTCAGCTGATAAGGGGCCGACCTTGGGTACCGGCTATCGGCCTGTCAGTCCAGGTAGTCGCGCAGCACCTGCGATCGGGACGGGTGCCGGAGCTTCGACATGGTCTTGGACTCGATCTGGCGGATCCGCTCGCGGGTGACGCCGTACACCTTGCCGATCTCGTCCAGGGTCTTGGGCTGGCCGTCCGTGAGCCCGAAGCGCATCGAGACCACGCCGGCCTCGCGCTCCGACAGCGTGTCGAGCACTGAGTGCAGCTGCTCCTGCAAGAGGGTGAAGCTGACGGCTTCGCCGGGCTGGATGGCCTCGGAGTCCTCGATGAGGTCGCCGAACTCGCTGTCGCCGTCCTCGCCAAGCGGGGTGTGCAGCGAGATGGGCTCGCGGCCGTACTTCTGCACCTCGATGACCTTCTCCGGGGTCATGTCGAGCTCGGCTGCCAGTTCCTCCGGAGTTGGCTCTCGCCCGAGGTCCTGGAGCATCTGCCGCTGGACCCTGGCCAGCTTGTTAATGACCTCGACCATATGCACGGGAATCCGGATAGTCCGGGCCTGGTCGGCCATGGCCCGCGTGATTGCCTGGCGGATCCACCAGGTCGCGTACGTCGAGAACTTGTAGCCCTTGGTGTAGTCGAACTTCTCTACCGCGCGGATCAGACCGAGGTTCCCCTCCTGGATTAGGTCAAGGAAGAGCATGCCGCGGCCGGTATACCGCTTGGCCAGCGAGACTACGAGCCTGAGGTTGGCCTCGAGCAGGTGATTCTTCGCCCGCCGACCATCATCGGCGATCCACTCCAGGTCCAGCCGTGTCTCCGGGCGGAGCGCACTGGCGGTCTCGGCGAGCTTCTCCTCGGCGAACAGGCCAGCCTCGATGCGCTTGGCCAGCTCGACTTCCTGCTCAGCGTTGAGGAGCGGGACCTTGCCGATCTGCTTGAGATAGTCCTTGACCGGGTCAGACGTCGCCCCGGCGACGGCGACCTGCGCGGCGGGCAGGTCCTCGTCATCATCGCCGTAGACGAACGCATCGTCCTCGGAATCCTCGGCCGCAGCGACCGCTGCGCCATCTGCTGTCGCCGCCGGGCCGACGCTGCCGTCAGCTGCCTCGGTTTCCTCCGCGGTCTCGGCTGGCAAGCTCGCGGCATCCGCGGTGTCGGCCGCGACGGTCAGATCCTCGGCATCCGCCTCGTCGCCTTCGACGTTCTCCAGCTCTTCCAGCTCAGCGTCAACGTCGATGAACGCCACGTCGGCGAGATCAGGGTCGCCCTCGAGATCGGCTACATCGGGGAGGTCGGGATCGGCCTCCAGGCCGCCTGCCTCGGCCGGATCCAGATCCGTATCCACGCCAGCCTGTGCGGCCAGATCCGGATCCGCCGTCACGTCAATGCTCCCGTTGTCACGATGCTCTCCCCTACCCGGCAGCTCACTGGCGGCCTTCTTTCCCTGCCTGCCCTTGGCACCAGCCGCAGACCGGCTGCGACCCTTGCCTACGGAAACCTGATCGTCGGCACTCGTGCCATTGACACTGCCGGTACTGGCGCTACCTGATGAGGTCTCGGGCCTGCCCGCTGGCTTGCGGCCGCGACTACCTGCGGGTCGCCTGGCCGCCGGGACGCCATCACCCGGCACCAGGGCTACTGGCTGGTCGGCCGCGCGCGCCTTGCCACCCGCAGAGCCGCCACGGCCCTGCTGCGGAACGCGTGCGTCCTGGGCTGACGGACGACTCTGCCGTCGCGCCGCCGAGCCTGCAGCGCTAGCCACCGCGGTCACCTCTTCCCCTCGCTGGATGACGGCCACCGCGCCGCGACCAGCACCCGGCTGCTCGAACTCGCAGGCGACACTGTCACCTCTCCGGCATACCTCTGTCGTGAGCACTGGACCCTACCGCGACAATCCGGCTCTCTGGACCACGCCAGCAGTCCGGACGCGCGGCAGGAATGCTTGTCCTGCCCGAGGTTCTCTCCCGTCCACCACATTAGGCGCAGTGTGCGGGTAGGTCGTACGGGTGCGGAAAAGCATCGTCGCCTTCCGCTCTAGCTGCGCTAGTAAACGCCCGTGCCTGGACCGGCCGGGCGGAGAGCACAACCTCGGGAATGGTACCCGCATTCCTCATGCCCTCCCCCTCCTTCCTGAACCGGCTCGCCCCCTGTCGCCAGACTTGTCCGGCTGGGCCGGGACGTGCAGGACCAGCACCGTGACGTCGTCGTCCTGCTCGTACCCGGTCAGCATCCGGTCGACGAGGTAACCAAGCAGCTGCGCCGGATCCGCGGCGACGGGGGCTGGCGCCTGCGCCGCCACGGCCACAAGCTCGTCCAGCCCGGCATCCAGCCCGCGCTTCCGGTTCTCCACCAGTCCATCGGAATAGAGCACGGCAGTGTTGCCTGGCGGCAGGCGGAACGCATACTGCGTGCGGGGGCTGGCCCACCCGAGGGGCGTGCCGGCCTCGGTCGGATCCAGCCGCGGTGGTCCGTCGGGCGACAGCAGCAGCGGCGGCAGGTGGCCGGCGTTCCCGGCCACGCCTTCGCCGGTCACCGGGTCGACTACCAGGTAGGCGACGGTTGTGACCTGCTCGGCCAGCTCGGTGGCGAGGAAAAGCCGGTCGAGGCCGGCCAGGACTGCGGCCGGACGCGGATCGGTGAGCGCGAGCGCCCGTAGCGCGTTGCGGACCCGGCCCATCCCGGCGGCCGCGGTCAGCCCCTTGCCCATGACGTCGCCGGTAGCCACCGCCAGCCGACCGTCCGGCAGCCGGAAGGCGTCGTACCAGTCGCCGCCGATCTCCATGTTCCTGGTCACTGGCATGCATCGTGCCTCCAGCACGATGCCGGGCACCGTCGGCAGCGTGTCGAGCAGCAGGCTGCGCTGCAGCGTCTCGGCGGTGGTGTGCTCCCGCTCGTACAGCGTGGCCCGCTCCAAAGCCAGGGCGCACTGCCCGGCCAGCGCCTCCAGGAAGACGCGCTCTTCCTCGGTGATCTGGCGCGGCCTGGTGAAGGAGAATCGCAGCGCGCCGAGCGGGGCGCCCGATGACAGCAGCGGGAGGCCGACCCAGGCCTTCTCGTCGGTGTGCTCGAGGAAGAGGCTGACATCGACTTCCTCGCCGTCGAAGTGCCGGCGCAGCACCTCCGGACTCTCGAGCAGGACGGGCCGACGCGAGCTGATCGCCTGTGTCATCACGCTGGCGACCGACAGCGGCATATCGCCGGCGGGAGCGCCCGGGCCGCCCGGCAGGCCGTCGGGGTTGATCGTTCGTAGCCGGAGCCGGTCGGGGTCCATCAGCGCCACGGCGGACCGCTCAGCACCGATCGCCGACCGTCCGACTTCGGTGATGACCTGCACTACCTGCTCGACGGTCAGCGCCTCGGCGAGCATCGAGGTCGCCTGCTGAAGGCGAGCCGTCCGCAGCGCAGCGGCTGACAGCTGCTCTGTCAGGCGGCCGCGCATCTCCTCGGCCTCACGCTGCGCCGTCACGTCAGTGCTGGCGCCCATCCACTCGATGATCTTGCCGTCCCGCTCGATCGGCACCGCGCGAACGTCGTAGTGCTTGTACGAGCCTGTCCGGCTGCGGACTCGGTACCGGCTGTCGAAGACCTTGCCGGAACCGACGCATTCGCGCCACGCAGCCTCGACCCGCTCACGGTCGTCGCTGTGGACGGCCTCAAGCCAGCCGTTGCTCAGATACTCCTCAGCCGACTGGCCGGTGATCCACCGCCACTCAGGCGAGTCCTCTGCGATCTCGCCATCGGGCCGGGTGACCCACACGACCTGGGCGCCTGCCTGGACCAGTGACCGATAACGCTCCTCGCTGCGCCGGACCGCCTCGGCGGCGAGGTGCTGCGTCGTCACGTCGATCGCGATCGTCCCCACCCCGTTCACTTCTCCATCACTGGACGGGAACCAGGAGAATGACCAGTGGCGCACCTGCTCACCGCCACCGCCGATGCCGGGAGTGACGATGACGTGGGATGACTGCGGTACCGGCCGGTCGCCAGCAGCTACCCGCTGCAGCGCCGCGCGTGCGGCGTCAGCGAGATCGGCCGGCCAGACCTCGGCAGGGGTACGGCCAGCCTGGTCGGCGTCGTCGCCCCCCGTCAGCGACGCCATCACCAAGCTCATCCGCAGGAACCGGCCGTCCGGCCCGAGGAAGGCGAACCCGACGGGAGCATCGTGCAGCAGCGACCCGAGGAGAGCAGAGTCGGACATATCCGGCCCGGGTAGCCGCGGGCGGGGCACGGACGTGCCGGTGCTCATTGCAGGCGCCTCCGTCCAGGCCAGCCGCGCGCCATCGAAGGCTCCTTCCTGCTTACTGCGAACACAAGAAGGCTAGCGGCAAGAACGCACCTAAGTAGGACGCCGGGAACAACTGGCCGAGGCCGGCGCCATTGCCGGGCACTACGCCCGGAAGTCAGGCGCAACCTCTCGCTGCAGTGCTGACCAGCGGGAACGCCACGACAGTGGGCCACGCCGACGGTCCGGCAGCGTGGCCCACCGGCGGACAAAACGCGATTACGCAATGCTCGGAATCGACTGACCAGACGGTCGATCCTGCACACCAGGAATGACAGGGAAATGGCACGCCACCAGCTGGTCGGCTTCCGGCAGCGACCGCAGCGGCGGCTCCTGCTCTGCGCAGATGTCTTCGGCGAAGCCGCACCGGGACCGGAACCGGCAGCCGACCAGGGGCTGCGCGGCGACGCCCGGCGCCGCGCCGGATCCCGCGCTTGGCGCTGAAAGCCCCGGCGGCGGGGTCGAACGGCGTGCGGGCTGACCGGTAACGGCCGGCACCGCCTCGATGAGGCCGATGGTGTAGGGGTGGGCCTGGCGGTGCAGACCTGCTCGGTCGGGCCGACCTCGACGAGCTTGCCGGCGTACATGACGCCGATCGTGTCGGCCATGTACCTGACTACCGACAGGTCATGCGAGATGAACAGGTAGCTCAGCTCGTACTGACGCTGGAGCTTGCGCATGAGGTTGAGTATCTGAGCCTGGACGGAGACGTCGAGCGCCGAGACGGGCTCGTCAGCGACGATAAGCGCCGGCCGCTGGATCAGCGCCCTGGCGAGCGCCAGCCGCTGACGCTGGCCGCCGGAGAACTCACGCGGGTAGCGACCCGCCGCGTCGACGGGCAACCCGACCTCGTCCAGGATCCTGGCGACCTGGCGCCGACGGCCACGACGGCGGATGGTCTGCTGTATCGACAGCGGCTCAGCCAGGATCGAGCGGACGCGCATTCGCGGGTCGAGCGAGGCAAACGCGTCCTGGAACATCAGCTGGATGCCGGGCCGCTGGCGACGCCGTTGACGCGGCGTGAGGGTCGCCAGCTCGGTCCCGTCGAACTCGATCGAGCCAGCGGCGGGCCGCTCAAGACCGACCAGCAGCTTGGCGATCGTGGTCTTACCGCAGCCTGACTCTCCCACCAGACCGAACGTCTGACCGGCCGCCAACTCGAAGCTGACGCCGGCGACGGCGCTGACGCTGCGGCCATGCCGATCGAACAGGCCACGGTCGACCTGATAGTCCTTGACGAGCCCGGAGACCCGCAGCAGCGGCCCGCCGGGGTTGGCACGAGCGGTGGTGGCAACCTGGGCACCCACGTCTGAGCCGCGGCTACGGGGCTGTCCTGGCGCGGCCGCGTGCGGCGCGGCCGCGCCCGGTCCGCCGATCCAGAGGCTGACCGGCCGCTGCCTGATCTCGACGCTCGGCACGGTGGCGGCCAGCGGGAAAAAGCACGCGTAGGTGTGGGCGGGATGCTCGCCGTCCAGCGTCGGTCCGTGGCTGCCGCACCAGTCACGGACGTAACGGCAGCGTGGCGCGAAGCTGCACCCGGGCGGGCGCGCCGCCAGGTCGGGCGGGCGGCCCGGAATGCTGTACAGCGACCGGCTGTCGCCGGCCATTTCTGGCAGGGCGTCGAACAGGGCCTCGGTGTAGGGGTGCCGGGGACCGGCGAACAGCGCCGCCGTCTCCGCCTGCTCGATGATCCGGCCGCCGTACATCACGGCAACCCGCTCCGTCCGGCCGGCGATGACACCCAGGTCATGCGTCACGAGAATCACGGCCATGCGCAACTGCGCGCGCAGGTCGTCGATCAGCTCGAGAATCTCGCGCTGGATGGTCACGTCGAGCGCCGTGGTCGGCTCGTCAGCGATCAGCAGCCGAGGCTCGCAGGCCAACGCGGCGGCGATCATCGCACGCTGGCGCATGCCGCCGGACAGCTGATGCGGGAAGAGGGAGCCCGCGCGCTCCGGCTCCGGCATCCGAACCAGCCCGAGCATCTCCACGGCCCGCGCAGCCGCTGTCTTGCGGTCGGCCCCGCGGTGCACGACCACGGATTCGGCGATCTGGCGACCGATCGTCATCGTGGGGTCGAGCGAGCTGGACGGGTCCTGGAACACCATCCCGACCTCGTTCCCGCGGATCGACTCCATCGAGCGCTCCGACAAGGTCGTCAGCTCGGTGCCCGCCAGCACGGCCGAGCCGGAGGTGATGACTCCGCCAGCGGGCAGCAGCCGCACCACCGACCGGACAGTCATCGTCTTGCCGCTCCCGGACTCGCCCACGATGCCGAGGCACTCACCAGCCCCGACTGTGAAGCTCACGCCGTCGACGGCGTGTACCGTCGCGTCGTTACGCCGGATCTCGGTGCGCAGGCCGGTGACCTGCAGCACCGGGGCGGCCGAGTCCGCGCCGGACAGCGTCGGTTCGCCCGGCGGGCGGCGACTCAGCTGGGGATCAGCCATTGCCGGACAACCTGTCGCGCAGGCCGTCGCCCAGCATCGTGAAGGCGACGACGATGAGGACGATGGCCGTTCCGGGGACGACAATCTGCCACCAGTAGCCATTGGAGATGGTCTGCGTCGCGGCCCCGATCATGTCGCCTAGATCAACCGACGGGAACTGCACGCCGAGGCCCAGCCAGCTCACGGTGGCCAGCAGCAGGATCGCATTGGCGATCTGAAAGCTGACGTTCACCACGATCGTGCCGACGGCATTCGGCGCTATGTGCCGGACAATCACGCGCAGATTGCCGCTGCCCATGACGCGCGCCGCCTGGACGTACTCGCGGACGCGCAGCGTCAGCGCCTCGGCACGGACAAGGCGCGCTGTGGCGAGCCACGCCGTTCCCGCGATCACCAGGATCAGCATGGTCGTCGACGGCTGGTAGATGGAGATCAGCAGCAGGAGCAAGACGATTGCCGGGATCGCGATGGCGGCGTCGACGATGCGCATCATTACGGCGTCAGCCACCCCACCCAGGTAGCCAGCCGTCGCGCCCCAGAGCGAGCCCAGGACGGCCGCCAGCAGGCCTGCCGCGGCGCCGACCTCGAGAGATATCTGCCCTGCCCGCATGACCCGGCCGAGCTCGTCAGATCCATCGCCGTCGGTGCCCAGCGGATGCCCGGCGCGCGGGGACAGATTGGCCGCCGACAGGAACACGTGTGTCTGGTCGGTGTGATAGAGCAACGGGCCGACGAAGCAGCCGACCACCGTCGCGACGATGATGAGGCTGGCGGCCGTGACCAGCGGATTGACCCGGCACCAAGCCAGGGTGCGGCGGGCCTGGCTGGCGAGTTCTGCCCGCCGTGCGCTTGCGGGCTGGCCAGTTGCCGCCGGGCCCGCGTGCCGTCCGCGGCTGCCGCGGACCGGCGCGCCCTCAGTGGCCGTCTGATTCGTCGTCATGCTCGCGCGTACCTGACTCGCGGATCCAGCAGGGCATAGCTGATGTCAGCGATCAGCGACCCGACAGCGGCGGCGACGCCGATCACGAGCGTGAAGCCGAGCGTGACCGCGTAGTCGTGGTTGAGCACCGCCTGCCAGAGCTGCCAGCCCATGCCCTGGATGTTGAACAGACTCTCCACGACGACAGCCCCGCCGACGATCTGCGGGAAACTGAGCCCCACGAGCGTCACGACGGGCACAAGGGAATTGCGCAGGACGTGGGCGCCGACCACCCGGCCCCGCCCGGCACCACGCGCCCGGGCCGCCTCGACGTACTCCTGAGCCAGGCTGTCCAGCGCCGCTGACCGCATGTACCGCGCAAACGTTGCGATCGTCACCAGGGCGAGCGTGAGGACCGGCAGCGTCAGGTCCCGTGCATCGGTGATGACCCCGGTAATGCCGGGTGCCTGCGGCCCCTCGGAGCCGAAGATGTGCTTGTCAACCGCGAAGAACAGCACGAGCAGCGCGCCAAGCACGAAGGTCGGCACGCTGTAGAACACGTAGGTCAGGCCGCGGAGGACATGGTCAAGGCCCCGACCCTGGTACGTGGCCTGGAGGAGTCCGAGCGGGATCGCCACGACCAGCGCGATCAGTGTCGCGAACCCCATCAGCACAAGGGTCCGCGGCAGGCTGGCCGCCAGGAGATACGTAACGCCTTCATTGCGCGCGCGCGAATACCCGAGGTCGCCGTGCAGGACCCGGGCGAGCCAGGTCAGGTACTGAAGCAGGAATTGCTGGTGCGCCGATCCCGGGCCGAGCACAGCCGCTGGCCGTGCCACCGGGAGTAAGCCTCAGCAGGCCGAACACGATCAGCGTTACGAGCAGCACAACGCCAATCGCCTGGAGAATCCGGCGGGTCAGGTACGCCGTCACGACTCTGGCCTGCCTGGCCCTCGCTGGATCACCGCCGGTAGAACCACATTTCCGGGGTGATGTCGAGCGCGCTGTTCTGCGGGCCTATGTTCAGCCCCTTGATCGTCTCGATCAGGGTCGGCGCGTCTGGCTGATACACGACCGGAAGCTGGCCGGCCAGGTACTTCTGCCACGTGTACATAGCCGACAGGAAATGCACTCGCACTGCGCGCGTCAAGCGTGGCGTTGATCAGCTGATCGTCTTTTGCGCTGCTGTACTGGCCCGCGTTGTTCGGCGCACCGGACTCGAACAGCGTGTCGCCCGTCGGCAGGTAGTCAGGCGCGAACGTCCAGATGCCCCAGTCGGCCATCTGCCAGGCTTCGCCGTTAACGTCGAACGCCCAGTTCACGACGTCGCTGAACGACTCGCCCAGAAGGGTGACCTTTACGCCGACCAGGGAGGCGTTGGACGCGATCTCGCGGACCGACGATTCCAGCCAGTCAGTTCCGGTGGCGTACCGCAGCGTGAAATTCAGCTGCGCACCGGGGGCGATACCGGCCCCGCACTCACTTAGGTCCGGTCCCGGCCCGCTGGCAGCTTGTCGATCCCGTTCGGGACGATCGACCAGCCGTGCGCCTGCAGGATGGCCCGGGCCTTCGGAATGCTCAGCGGCCACGGATCGCCGTTCTGTCGCGAGCGACGGCGACAGGTACTTCGTCACGGGGAACGTGCCGACCGGGCCATATTCCGGCTTGCCGTAGCCATGCATCGGCCCGTCGATGACGCCCTCCTGGTCGACCAGGTCCTGGAAGGCCTGCCGGAAGTACAGCTGCTTGAAGATCGGGGCCTGGCCGGTGTTGTTGTTGAAGTTGTACGGGAAGTACGTCAGCTGCCAGACGTAGAGAACGCTGAGCTTGTAGTTGGGCAACGATGCCGGGTTAGCGCCGGCGAGCTGGCCCGCAGGCGGCACCGGGGCGTCCACCGTCGGGAGATAGCCCACGTCGATGGTCTGATTGGCGGTCGGGTCCTGGAGCACGTTGTATTCGGTCTGCTCGGACGTGAATGGCAGCTCGGTGAACGTGGTGATGTGATGCGGGCTGACCGGGCCGCCGTAGCCGGTGTTGTACGTGAGGACCAGCTTGCCCTGGCTGTCTAGGCTCTGCATCTTCCACGGGCCGTCGACGATGCTCCAGATCTTCGACGTCGGCCACGTGTTCGGATGCGTATTGGCCTGCGCGGCCAGGTAGTTGTACACGGCGATGCAGTCCGAGACGGTGGTGGAGCAGTGGCTCGGCCCGCTCTTCGTCCGGTCCCAGGCGGTCGGCATCGGCGTGATCTCGCTGAGCATGTTGTTGGTGAACCATGACTCGGAGAACTTGGGCGCGGTGATGTCCATCGTGACGACGTATTTGCTCACGGCCTTGACATTCGTGATGTCGGCGGGCAGCCCGTTCGGGCTGTAGAACGCAAAGTTCTTGCCCTCGGCGATCATCATGTTCATGAAGAACACGACGTTGCTCGCCTCGACGGGCTCACCGTCAGACCACTTGTAGTTCTGCTTGAGCTTGATGGTCACCCGATGGCCTTGAGTAGGAAGGCGGCCCGGCAAGGCTCTCCGCGTAATTCAGGTCGGGGCTCGTGCCTTTGCCGAACCAGTACAGCGGCCGGTACAGCTGGTACTGGAAGTCGTTGGTGTTGAAGGTGCTGTCGTTACCGAAGGTGTTAAGGGTAAAGAACGGGAACGGGTAGCTCGCGAACCCTCCCGGAATCATGGCGTACGTGGCCGAGTTCGTCGCCGACCCCGTCGAGCCGCCCTGGCCGCTGCTTCCGGACGTAGCACTTGACACGGGCCCGCAGGCGGCTAGCACAGCAGCTAGACCGAGCACGGCGCAGCACGCAGCCAAGGTTCGCCGGTACGCCGTAAGTCCTGCTCGCATGTGGTAACCGCCGTCCTCTCACACCGGGATCACAATGCCAGCCGGCCCGATCCCGAGTCCTGGATTCACCCGCTTAGACACCCAAAAACTCAATTATCACTTATGTACCAGCCCCGCACACCCGGCCCGGCCGTGCCGCCGCAGCGGGAAGCAGCCCTGGTCCGGAGCACGCCTGGGCTAACCAGACGACGGCGCTGGCTGCAGACCGTCGGCCTGGCAGGCCTGCCCAACTGCAAGAACACCGTCATGGCGGGCCGTCGGCCCGGTCTGAAACTCGGCACACCAGGCAGGCGGGCATGGCTCACTAGGACCGTACCGGACTAATGGGCTGTTCGTCCGAAAGACGGGCGGAAGTGGTGCTCTCGGTAACTCTTGATTCCGGCGAAATATCTGGGATACGTGAGAATCGGGCACGAGCATGGCGAGGCGGGGCGTGCCCACTCCGGAAATCTGCGAAGCTAGAACGGTGAGCCCCCAGAGCCGACGCCGAGAGCCAGCGCGCGACAGGGGTCATCGCGGCTCGGCAGGGCCTCCGGCGGGCCGCCGCGCCGGTGGCCCGGGTGGTCCGCCGCCGAACGCCCTATTCGCCGAGATGCTGCGCGCTGCCCGTGAGCTGCTCGCAGTCCGTAGCCCCCTCGACGCTGAGCTCATGGTCAGCGAGCTGCTCGGGACCTGGTGGGGGCACCGGCCGAGCGGCACCGCGCGCGGGGCGCGGCGTCGGGCGGGTATCGAGGAACTGGTCGGCGAGGGGCTGGTCCGCTACGCGGCCGAGCAGGGCAGCCCGGCCGCTCTCGCGCTGCTGTCGGGGATCGCCTGCCTCGGCACGTCACGGCAGGCCGCCCAGGCTGAGGAGGCCGCGCTCGCCCTCATGGACCGCGGCGTGGCCCGGCCGGCCTGGGCGGAGCACGTCGGTGCCGTCGAGGCTGCCGAGTGCTACGTCAACAGCGACGCCTACGGCGATCGGGACGAGGTCGTCTGCGTCTTCAGCTACGCGGGCCAGGAGCAGCACGCGCTGGTCGTCGTCGTCGATTACAACGCGGGCGGACTCGCTCGCGACGGCTGGGTGACCTCGCAGGTCGCCAAGCTGCTCGACTACTGCCGGGACGGCGGCAGCGCCAAGGGCAACGGCGCCGCGCCCACGTTCATGCAGATCGACGCCCCGCAAGCCCGGCGCATCCTCGCGACCGCGCTCGCGGCGACCGAGGCGGCGGCGGATCCGACCGTGAGTGCCTCGTTCCCCTCGTATCACGCGTTCATCCGGGCCAGGGTCCGGACGCTGCCGCCAGTGCTGCCTGCCGGTGTGACGAGCCAGCAGAGCGTGCCGTCAGCCCCGGCTGTCAACGCCGCCAGCCGTCGTGCGCCGTGGCGCAAGGATCGCCGCGCCATGCTGGTGGCCGAGTTTCTGGCTTCTGACGAGGCTGAGGACCTGTCTGACCGGCAGGCGGCGAGTCGGTGCGCTGACCACATCGTCGACTACGGGTGCGAACGCGATTTCGGCCGGCCGCTGCGAGTGAGCCCGGCCAAGGCCGAGACGTTCTTGCTGGAGTGGCTGCCGCGCAAGATCGTCCTGTCCAAGGCCGACCAGGAGGCCATGCCGCACGTGCTTCTTGCCTGGGTGCGCTGGGCAGGCGCACGCTCCGGGCTCGACGCGGCGGCCCTCGGGGCCACGCTGGACGCTGTTTTTGACTCCATGGGAACGTTCCCGAGTGTCTACCGCGATCCGGCGTCGTTCGGCCTCGAGCCGGACATGGTCACGCGTCTGCTGCCCGACGGAGACCTCGAAGCGCTGGCCAGGCGCGTATTCGCGTTCCCGCTCCTGCGCGGCAGCTACCGGGGGACCGACCTCGCGAAGCTGGATCCGTCCCGGCACGCTGACCGCCGAAACCTGCTGGCCGCCGATCACGACGACGCCGACGCTAGCCATGGTCGTGGTGAGCGCGACGCGAACAGCGAGCACATCGACCGTCACATCGCGCTCGCCGACCGACTCTGGCGGGGCGATCCACCCGAGCTATGGGAGGCCGCACAGCGCCTGCTTGACTTGGGCGAGGACCGGCACGAGGTACTGCACGCCCTCATCGAGACTGTGCGGTCGGCAGGCTCAAGGGACACTGACATCGCCGCCGCGCTCGCGGACCTGCCTCCGGAAGAGCCCGGCTGACCTGGCCCAGGGGGAGCCAGATGAACGAGCGTCCGATGACTGAGTACCCGGCGACGGGGCCGAAGCTGGTGATCGACCTCAACGCCGATCTTGGCGAGAGCTTCGGCGCCTGGCGCCTCGGGGACGATAAGGCGCTGCTCGGGATCGTTACGAGCGCGAACATCGCCTGCGGTTTCCACGCCGGGGACCCCCTCACGATCCGCCGGGCGTGCGCCGGCGCCGTCGCGCGGGGGGTCACCATCGGCGCCCAGGTGTCGTATCGCGACCTGGCCGGTTTCGGCCGCCGCCCGATGATCGTGCCGCCCGAGGAGCTGACCGCCGAGCTGCTGTACCAGATTGCCGCTCTCGACGGAGTTGCGCGCGCTGAAGGCGGCCGGGTCAGCTACGTCAAACCGCACGGCGCGCTGTACAACCGGGCTGTCACCGATCCGGAGCAGGCCGCGGCGATCGCGTCCGCGACGGTCAGCTACGACCCGGCATTGCCGCTGCTGACGCTGCCGGGATCGGCACTGGCGACGGCGGCGGAAGACGTCCGGCTGCGGGCCATCTCCGAGGCGTTCGCGGATCGTGGCTACCGCGACGACGGCTCTCTCGTACCACGTAGCGAGCCCGGTGCGGTGCTGACCGACCCTGAAGTCGTTGCGGCTCGCGCGGTCCAGATGGTGGTGCACGGCAGTGTCGAGACCGTCTCCGGCGCCGCGGTCGAGGTGAACCCGCGGTCCATCTGCGTGCACAGCGACACGCCAGGCGCCGTGCTCCTCGCCGCCGCTGTCCGCGCCGCGCTCGACGAGGCGGGCGTCACGCTGGCGCCCTTTGCGTGATAAGGATCCGCTCGGCTGGCGATGCGGCAGTGTTGCTGGAGCCACTGTTGCTGGAGACGCCGGCGAGCGCTCAGGAAGGGAACGGGCCCGCTGCAATCGCCGGCGTGATCCGGGCTGCGGAGTTGCCTGGTGTTGTCGACGTCGTGCCGGGCGCGGCGACAGTGCTAGTCACCGTCGAGCCGGGAAGCTGGGAAACCACCGCGCTCGCGACGCGGCTGACCACGCTCGCTGACACCGGGTCCACCGGGCAGAACCGCAGGCCGACCGCGCTGGATGAACCGGCTCAGAGATCCGACGTCCAGATCGACGTGTGCTACGACGGGCCCGATCTGGCCGATGTCGCCACGCTGACTGGATTGTCCGTGCCGGAAGTCATCGCCCGGCATCAGGCCGCCGAGTACCAGGTCGGCTGGCTCGGCTTCGCCCCAGGCTTTGCCTACCTCACCGGGCTCGACCCACTGCTCGCCGGCGTACCCCGCCTTGATAGTCCACGCCTGCGCGTGCCGGCGGGCTCGGTCGCGATCGCCGGCGGTCTGGCGGCCGTCTACCCCGCGGAGTCACCCGGTGGCTGGCGGCTGATCGGCCGGACCGCGGCCGCGCTGTGGGAGCCCGACCGGGACCCGCCAGCGCTGCTGGCGCCGCCGGCTCGGGTCCGCTTCCGGGCGGTGGACAGCCTGCCCATGCGGGAACCGAACCCGGCAGCTCGCCAGCCAGACCCGCTGACCCCTACCCGGCGCGTCCAGGTCCTCCAGCCCGGGCCACTCGCGACCGTTCAGGATCTGGGCCGGGCCGGCTTCGCGCACCTCGGCGTGCCGACCAGCGGCGCCGCGGACACCGCGAGCCTGCGGCTGGCGAACTACCTGGTCGGGAACGAGCCTGGCGACGCGTGCGTGGAGGTCACGCTCGGCAGGCTGGCGCTGCGATTCGAGAGCGACGCGGTCGTGGCGGTTACCGGCGCGCCCGTCCCGGTCCGGATCCAGGGCCCTGCCGGTGAGCGGAACGAGCGTCCGGCTACAGCGCTCACCGTCCCGGCCGGCTCGCTGCTGAGGCTCGGCTCGCCCGCGTCCGAGCTTCGCAGCTATGTCGCTATCAACGGCGGTATCGGCATCGCACCTGTGCTCGGAAGCCGGTCGACAGACTCCCTCTCAGGCCTTGGGCCGACGCCGCTGCGGCCCGGCGAATGGCTGCCGCTGAACGGGCCCCGTTCCCGGCCACATGAACCGGGACCTGGGCGACCGCGCCCGGATGAGCCGACCCGATCAGGTGCGGGTCCGGCGGAATTGCGGGCGCTGGCCGGGCCGCGCGACGACTGGTTCGCCGCCGATGCCCTAGGCGCGCTGGCCGACGGAACGTACGTCGTGAGCCCGGCGAGCAACCGAACCGGACTCCGGCTGACCGGGCCGACGCTCCGTCGCGGCCGGCGAGGCGAGCTGCTCAGCGAGGGGGTGGCGACAGGTTCGCTCCAGATCACCCACGACGGCCAGCCAATCCTGCTGCTGGCGGACCACCCGACTACCGGCGGCTATCCGGTCATCGCAGTTGTGGTCACCGCAGATCTCGGCCGCGCGGCGCAGCTACGGCCCGGGCAGCAGATCAGGTTCCGGATCATCGGCGCCTAGCGCCGCGGCGCTGTCAGCCCGCTAGCTGGCGGTAAGCGGTCAGGAGGTCGGCCGCGAGCACCGTCGTCAGGTCGGTGGCGCTGGCCTCCTCGCCCTGCAGCGAGACGCGCACGTCGCGGGACGCGCACGCCCGCTCGAATAGCGAGCGGGCGAACCGGCCGTTCCCGAGTGTGTCGATCCGGCCTGTCTCGACCGCCTGGGCAAAGATCGACTGGAGCGCCGGCACGGCGTCGGCGTCGAAGGCGTCGCCCGCCTGTGCGGCGATGACGTGGGCAATCTGGAGCAGCTCGGCGTCGGTATAGCTCGGGAACGCGATCCTCGTGCTGAACCTCGATGCCAGGCCCGGGTTGCTGCGGAGCAGCTTGTCCATGTCATCGGTGTAGCCGGCGAGGACGACGACGAGGCGTTCACGCTCGTCTTCCGCGCGCTTGAGAAGAGTCGCGATCGCCTCGGAGCCGAACGCGTCGCCGCCCGCGTAGGCGTCGTTGTACAGCGCGTATGCCTCATCGATGAACAGCACGCCGCCCATCGCCGAGTCGATGAGCTTCGACGTCTTGATCGCGGTCGAGCCGAGGTGTTCCCCCACCAGGTCGGCCCGGTGTGCCTCGATAACTTCCGGCCGGACGAGCAAGCCGAGCGCGGCGAAGATCCGGCCGAGGATGCGCGCCACCGTCGTCTTGCCAGTCCCCGGCGGCCCGGTGAAGACGAAGTGCCGCGACGGCGGCTGGCTGGCCAGCCCCTGCCGGTCGCGCAGCCGGGCGACGCGAAGCTGCGCGACGATCTCGTGGACCTGACGCTTGACGGGCTCGAGCCCGACGAGTGCGTCGAGTTCGGCAAGTGCACCCTCGACGGTTGGCGTGTCGGTGTAGCCGCGGAACCTGGCCGTGAGCTCGGCGTAGGCCAGCTCGAGATCCTGCCCGCGGATCGTCACCAGCTCGGTCGAGCGTCGGCTCCGCCGGTCCGGCCATGACGCGCACATCGCGCTGTTGCCCCGCCTTGGACAGCAGGCTGCGCACGAATCTGCCGTTGCCGAGCTCGTCGGCGAGGCGGCGGCGACCGATCTCCTCGAACATCCGCCGCAGTACCGGGCGGGCGTCCGGGTCGAGCAGCTCGCCGCGGCCTTGGACGGCAGACTCTGCGAGCGCCATCAGCTCAGATGGCGAGTATGTCGGGAACTTGACCCGCAGGCTGAATCGTGAGTTCAGGCCTGGGTTGGAGCCGAGGAATGACTCCATCTGGCGTTCGTAACCGGCGAGGATGATGATCAGGTTCTCCCTGTCATCCTCGGCGCGCTTGAGCAGAGCCTGGACGGCCTCGTTCCCGAACCTGTCCCCCTGGCCGTCACCGTCGTTCACCAGGCTGTACGCCTCGTCGATGAACAGCACCCCGCCGAGCGCGGAATCGATCAGCTCATTGGTCTTGATGGCTGTCGCGCCAAGGTATTCGCCGACCAGGTCGGCGCGTTGCGCCTCGACGACTGTCGGGGAGTCGAGCAGGCCGAACGCGTAGAAGATCTTGGCGATCACCCGAGCGACGGCCGTCTTCCCAGTACCCGGCGGCCCGAGGAATACGAAATGCTGCATCGGCTTCTCGGTGCCGTGCCCGGCCATCGCCCGGCGCCTGGCCGCTTCTACCGACGCAGTGATCGAGCGCACCTGATCCTTGACAGCGGCGAGACCAATCATGGCGTTCAGCTCGCCCATGGCCTCGTCGACGGTGATGGCCGGCCAGGTCGGTGCCGGATCCGCGGCCGGGCGGGCCAGTGAGCTGGCGTGGCCGTCGACGCTGCGCAGGCCGCGGCCGGCTTGCGCAGCCCGGACCGCACCTGATGGCGAACGGGCGCCGGTTGCGGGCGCGCCCGGCCCGCCGCCCAGGCGCGCGCCTCCGATCGCCGCGCCGCCGAAGGCCGAGCTACCGCGAGGCGAGCCACTGACGGCGGAGTCGCCAACAGCCGCAGGCGCAGCGCTGGCCGGGCTGCCCGCTCCCGCGGTCGCCATCGCGAACGGCGCCGCGAGCGTACCGGAAATGGCTGCTCGGCGATTCAGCTCGCGGCTCTCCTGGAGCGCCATGGCCAGCCGCCAGCCGAGGACGACGAGCGCGACCGACCAGGCCGCGGCGGGGCCGAACAACCGCTGGCTGTGCCAGATGCGGAACGTCGCGATACCGATCGGCAACGACCAGATCAGCACCCAGGCCGTGGTCCGGCACGGGACCGGCACCCGGCCAAGGACGCCGATCCTCGCGATCACCGCTATCACCGGCGGCAGCACCAGGAGCAGGTACCTCGGTTCCGCAGCGCCGTGCGCGAAGGCGGCCGTCACGGCGACGCCCCAGAGCGCCACCGATCCGGAGGCGAGCCGCGACCTGTTCCCCGTCCAGAGCGCGTAGGGCCCGTAAGCGAGCATGGCAAATAGCCCGATCGCCACCAGCGCTGGAGCGAACGCAACGATAAGTACGACGAGCAGAATCTGAACGGGCAATGGCGCGGCGGCCGCGAGCCGACGGCAACGGGTCAGCCATCCCTGCGCGGCCTCCTGGCCGGGCAGGGAAGATCGCTGCTGTGGTGACGCCATTCCCCTCCCTTGCACTGAGACTTGTATAGCGCATCACAGACTGCATCTTGAGGTCCACATTTGGATGCCACCGGAATGTCGTCGCACCTGCATTAGGAGATCGGCGCGGAATGGCATCCGGAAAGGCGGCGCCGCTCGATCGGCCGGCTCGGGTCAGGCACTCGAGTAGCCGTCGGAGGTCCGTGCTACAACGGCTTGCATGCAGAGTCTCAGCTTCCCCGACATGCTGGCCCTGATCGAAGACCGTTCCGCGGCGCTGCGAGAAGCCGCGGCCCAGGCTGGCATGGGCGCGCAGGTGCCTGGCTGTCCCGACTGGACCGTGGCCGACCTGGTTACCCATCTTGGCCAGGTCCACCTGTTCTGGGCCGCCGCGGTAGCTGCCGGACCGGCCGACGAACCGCCTCCCGATGACGCCATCGGTGACCGGGAACCGCATGGCGAGCTACTCGCGTGGTCGGCGGATGCCACGGCGCGGCTGATATCAGCCTTGTCAGACGCGGGCCCGAACCGGATCTGCTGGACGTGGTGGGAGGAGTTCGACATGGCACCCAACACGTCTGCGGCGATAGCGCGCCACCAGGTGCAGGAAGCCGCGGTGCATGCATTCGACGCCCAGCAGGCCGGGGGCCACGGACTGCCGTTGCCGGACCCGGTCGCCGCCGATGGCGTGAACGAGTTCATTACGGTTTCGCTGCCGACCAACGGTCCCTGGCCGTACGAGCCCGCGACGATCATCCTGGAGACCGGTCCTGGCGGGACCTGGCTGCTCGACCTAGGGCCGGTCGGCGTGCGCGTGCTCGAAGGTGACGTGCATGGCCATGTCAAGCCGACCGCGATCGTGACAGCGGACCCGGGCGACATGATTCTCGCGTTCTACCGGCGCGACACCGTCGGCGATCTCCGGATCGACGGCGTTGCCGAGTTGGTGCCGCAGCTCATCAACTGGCCCGGCTTGGAGTAATCCGGGCCCGCTCGCGCGAAAATCGCTCGCCGCGGCGGGTGCGGGCACGTTAGGTTCTCGGTCCGTGAGTGATCCAGACGGGTGTTTCGGAGAACCGGTCGCGGCGACCTACGACGACCCGGCCGACCCCATGTTCCAGCCCGACGCCATCGACCCGGCGGTCAGCTTGCTCGCTGAACTGGCGGGCGGCGGGCAGGCGCTCGAGTTGGCCATTGGCACCGGTCGCATCGGCCTGCCGCTGTCGCAGCGCGGAGTGCCGGTGCATGGCATCGAGATGTCCAAGGCGATGGTGGCGAGGCTACGCAGCAAGCCGGGTGGTGACGCTATCGCGGTGACCATCGGTGATATGGCCACGACCAGGGTGGACGGCACGTTCACGGTGGCTTACCTGGTGTTCAACACGATCAACAACCTCACCACGCAGGCAGCGCAGGTGGCGTGCTTCCGCAATGTCGCGGAGCACCTCGCCCCAGGCGGTTGCTTCGTGATCGAGACCGGCGTCCCGCCTTTGCGGCAGCTGCCGCCGGGCCAGGACATCCTCGGGTACCGGGCGAGCAGCCGACAGGATCGTCTCCTACGGTTACGACCACGCCTCTCAGCAGTACTCCGGCCATTACGTCGAGTTCACGGACGGGACAGGCGATTACCGGACTATCCCGTTCCGTTACGTGTGGCCGTCAGAGCTCGACCTGATGGCACAGCTCGCCGGGCTTCGATTGCGCAACCGCTGGGCGGCTGGAACCGCGCGCCCTTCACCACCGATAGCCGCTCGCACGTCTCGGTCTGGGAGAAGCGGCCCGTCTGATCCACCAGCAGCGCCGTGCCGCCCGCCTCGGCCCGACGTGACCTCCCTAGTTGACGTCCGAGAGTTCATTGTAATATTTTCCAGTCAATGGAAGATAGTTCAGCAAAGCTGGTGGAGCCGATCGCGTCCCGGCCCGGCGCACCGCGCAAGCCCTGGCATGGGGTGCACAAGGCGCTAGCTGACCCGCTGCGGATCCGGATTCTGGGGTGGCTCGGCGAAGCGCCACGGTCAGCACGGCAGCTGGCCGATTGCGCCGGGCTGCCCGCCGATCGCCTCTATTACCACCTCGGCCAGCTCGAGCAAGCGGGGCTGATCGAAGTCGCCGAGTACCGGCCGCTGGCCCGCGGCAAGGTCGGAGCGGGTCTACGCGCCCGCCGAGACCGAGCCGCCAGGCGACGATGCCGACCCGGAGGAGACCGCCGCATTCCTCGGATCAGTGCTGGAGGCCACCGCGATGGACATCGCGGCGGCCTACCGGGCCAAGCAGGCAGGCCGCCGCCGCGAGGTGGACGTGCACCGCGGTGCTATCCGGCTCACCGATGAGGCGCTGGCCGAGCTGCGCGGCCATATCCAGCAGCTCGCCTCCCGATTCGGCGATCCCGATGCCAGGGAAGCTGGACCGGGAGGCCATGACGCTGGTCGACCTGCAAGACCGCCCCGAACCCGACGCCTCGCCAGGGAGCTCACCATGAGCGATGGCTGCACCAGGCCGCCGAGCCAGGGTCCGCGCCTCCGACGCTGACCGAGAGCAGACCGTGCCTGCTGCGCGCAGCTTCGCCGACGGCCGGCTGACCTAGGCCGACCCCGAGGAGCGAGCCTGGGCGACGCCTACGACGTGGTCCACGGCCGAGCTATGCTGATGTCACGCCGATCCGCCCGCGGCTGATCAACAGCCGCGACAGCCGCGCACGGTCCTGGACCGCGCCTGCGTGATCCTGTTGGCGGTCGCATCCCGCGGCAGGCTTGGCCACGGCTGATCCGCGCTCCGGCGAAACGCACCGCGCGCGAGCCTAGCTGATGAGGGGCGCGGCGATCGTGCCGCACCCCTCTTGAGCTGGGACTATTCTCTTGGAGCGCGTCACTTCTAGCTGCAGCCGCTCGTTGAGCCGCAGCCTTCGCAGACGTAGCAGCTACCAGCCGGGCGCATCTTGGTCCCGCACGTCAGGCACAGGGGCGCATCTGCCACGCGACCCAGCTGCGATTCGATCAGCTCTGTCGAGCTGTGCGGCGCTTCCGGCCCAGCCGGAAGGCTCGGTGGCCACCGTCTCGGCCACACCTTCCGGGGAACGCTGGACCTTCTCAACCGGAACGGACTGCGCAAGCTCCTCCGGGTCAAGGTCATCGCCGGCGCCGTGCGAGTCGTCGCCGTTGAGCTGTGCTGTGCGCTCTTCGGTGGTGAGAATGCCGAGCTCGGCGCGATCGTCATACGGCAGGTGATCGAGCGCCAGGCGCCGGAAGATGTAGTCCATCACCGAGCTGGCCATCCTGATATCGGGGTCGTCGGTGATGCCCGCGGGCTCGAACCGCATGTTGGTGAACTTCGCGACGTACGACTCCAGCGGAATGCCGTACTGGAGCCCCACCGAGATCGCTATCGAGAAGGCGTCCATGACGCCGGCGAGCGTGGATCCCTGCTTGCCGAGCTTCAGGAAGACCTCGCCGACGCCGTCGTCGGGGTAGCTCGAGGCGGTCATGTAGCCCTCGGCGCCCGCGACGGAGAAGCGCGTCACGGTCGCGGACCGCTGACGGGGCAGCCTGCGCCGCACCGGCCGAACCTCGTGCGAAGTTGCCGGCTCCGACGCCTCGGCCGCCTTCTTCTTGGCGACCGACAGCGGCTGGCCGACCTTGCAGTTGTCGCGGTAGATGGCCAGCGCCTTGATGCCGAGCTTCCAGCCCTCGAAGTAGATCTTCTCGATGTCCTCCACCGTCGCCGACTCGGGCAGATTGACGGTCTTGCTGATGGCACCACTCAGCGCCGGCTGAACCGCCGCCATCATGCGGACGTGGCCCATCGGGCTGATCGCGCGGTCGCCCATGGCGCAGTCGAACACCGGGTAGTGCTCCGGCCGGAGACCGGGCGCATCGACGACGTGACCGTGCTCGGCGATGAACTCGATGATCGCCTCGGCCTGCTCTGGCTGGTAGCCAAGGTTCTTCAGGGCGCGCGGCACGGTCTGGTTAACGATCTGCATCGACCCACCGCCGACAAGCTTCTTGAACTTGACCAGGGCAAGGTCGGGCTCGATGCCCGTGGTGTCGCAGTCCATCATCAGGCCGATCGTGCCCGTCGGGGCGAGCAGGCTCGCCTGCGCGTTCCGGTACCCGTTGGTGCGGCCCAGCGTCATGCACTCCTGCCAGACGTTGTTCGCCGCCGCCAGCACCGGCGTGTCGATACTGCCAACCGGCCTGATCGATGCGCTCGCCGTCGCGTGCTTCGCGATTACCCGCTGATGGGCCGTCGCGTTGCGCGCATAACCCTCGTAGGGTCCTACGACGGCCGCCAGTTCGGCTGACCGCTTGTAGGCAGTCCCCGTCATCAGCGACGTGATCGCCGCCGCGATCGCCCGGCCATCGTCGGAGTCATACGCGTGGCCAGTAGCCATGAGCAGCGCGCCGAGGTTGGCATATCCGATGCCGAGCTGTCGGTACGCGCGAGTGGTTTCGGCGATCTTGTCGGTCGGGAAGTCGGCGAAGCTGATCGAGATGTCCATCGCGGTGATGATCAGCTCGGTTAGCTGCTCGAACCTCTCGACGTCGAACGTGTCGTCGGCCCGCAGGAACTTCATCAGATTGATGCTGGCGAGGTTGCACGAGGAGTTGTCCAGGTGGACGTACTCACTACACGGATTGCTGGCCGTGATCCGGCCCGACTCCGGGCACGTGTGCCAGTCGTTGATCGTGCCGTCGTACTGAATGCCAGGATCTGCGCACGCCCACGCGGCCTGCGCCATCTTGCGGAACAAGCTCTTGGCGTCCACCTGCTCGAGCGGCTCGCCTGTGGTACGGGCCGCCAGGTCGAACAGGCCGGACGACTCCACCGTGCGCATGAACTCGTCGGACACGCGGACGGAGTTGTTGGCGTTCTGGTACTGGACGCTAGTGATGTCCTTGCCGCCGAGGTCCATGTCGAAGCCCGCGTCGCGCAGGACACGGACCTTCTCTTCCTCGCGCGCCTTGGTCTCGATGAACTCCTCGATGTCTGGGTGGTCGACATCGAGGACGACCATCTTCGCGGCGCGCCGCGTCGCGCCACCGGACTTGATGGTGCCAGCCGACGCGTCGGCACCCCGCATGAAGGAAACGGGGCCGCTCGCCGTACCGCCCGAGCTCAACAGCTCCTTGCTCGACCGGATCCGGGACAGATTCACGCCAGCGCCCGACC
The DNA here is from genome assembly GCA_963730085.1 of uncultured Actinomycetota bacterium. Classification (GTDB taxonomy): domain Bacteria; phylum Actinomycetota; class Actinomycetes; order Streptosporangiales; family Streptosporangiaceae; genus JAJYUU01. The sequence goes on from CAVSQI010000008.1 coordinate 393,498, forward strand.
CGCCCTTGAAGATCAGGCCCTCCTCGCGGTACCACTCGAGGATCGAATCCATCGTGTCGTCGACCGCGAGGATGAAGCAGGCGGACACCTGCTGGGGAGACGTCGTCCCGACGTTGAACCAGACCGGCGAGTTGAAGCTGAAGATCTGGTGGATAAGCGCGTGCTTGAGCTCGTGCTCGAAGATCTCGGCGTCGTCATCCGTCGCGAAGTAGCCGTGCTCGCGACCGGCGGCTGTGTAGGTGCCCACAACGCGGTCGACCAGCTGCTTCAGGCTCCACTCGCGCTGCGGCGTGCCGGGTGCTCCGCGGAAGTACTTGGTCGTGACGATATTCGCCGCGTTCACCGACCAGAAGTCGGGAAACTCCACGCCACGCTGCTCGAAGTTGACCGAGCCGTCCCGCCAGTTCGTCATCACGACGTCGCGGCGCTCCCACGTCACCTCGTCATAGGGGTGAACGCCTTCGCGGGTGTAGATACGGCGCAAGGTCAGGCCATCGGCACGCTTGCCGCTGCCCTGCGACGCCGCCCCGCTCGCCGTCTCGGTCATGTGCTCCCCCTTCGCGGATCCGGTCGGATCCGATAGCGGGCCTGCAGGCCCTCCCAGTGATTTCGTAATGCTCGGCCGTCCTAGCTGGCCGGTGCGGGCTGCTGCCCGTGCTGTCTGGAGGCGCGATTACCAGCCGATGCCGCGGATCCGGTCTCGCCCGAGCCCTCGGGTCGCAGCTCGGCCTGGTCGGCAAGGAACTGCGCATCCTCCGGGCGCCACCCATTCAGATGCGCAGCGCGCAGCGCGGCGATCTCCTGCTCAAAGTCGCTCAGCGACTCGAACCCGCGGTACACCGAGGCGAATCGAAGGTACGCCACCTCGTCAAGGTCACGCAGTGGGCCGAGAATGGCGAGCCCGACCTCGTGTGAGGGAATCTCGCCGCTGCCCCGGCTCCTGATGACTTCCTCGACCTGCTGGGCGAGCAGCGCGAGCTGATCCTCGGAGACTGGCCTGCCCTGGCAGGCCCGCCGCACGCCGCGGACGATCTTGTCCCGGTTAAAGGGCTCGGTGACACCGCTGCGCTTCGCCACCGTCAAGATCACGCTCTCCTGCGTCGTGAACCGGCGGCCGCACGCGGGACACGCCCGGCGCCGGCGGATCGCGGTGCCGTCGTCTCCAGCCCGGCTGTCGATGACCCGGCTGTCAGGGTGCCTGCAATACGGACAGTACACGCGATCACCTCCCCGGTGGCCTAGACGTCACGCCCTCAAAGCACAAGGTATAGCAAAATTACAAGCGTGCAACTACTACATATTGTGGTCCATGAGTTGGCCGTTGGCAAGTCCGCCGCCCGCGAACGGAACTCGCTGGTAGACGATGCCTCGTCCCTGAGGGCGCGGCTTGGAAAACCTGAGAACACGCCGGCGTGTCGCGTCCGAGCAGCACGCCGAATCTGCGCAAGACATCCGGCTCCATCCAAACCGCGCAGACCGTCAGGTCCCTCGCGTACCGGAACCTGCTCCGTCGGCCATCACGGAACCCACAACAGTTGTCCGGCTCTGATGCCGGGGCCGTCGAGCGCGTTGGCCGACATGATCTCCTGAACAACGCTGCGCGGGTCGGCGGTCGGCTCGGCTGCGGCCGCGATGGACCACAACGTCTGACCTGGCCTGACCACTATCTCGTGCATCCCCTGATAGCCCGCCCTCGGCTCGCCATGGTTCGTCGCCTGCGCGCGACCCGACACCAGCGCGGTCAGCATGAGGACTGCTGCGCTGAAGACAACCACGAGCAGCACCGTCACCACGAGCCGGCCGCGCCTGGTCAGGCGTAGCGGAGCACGCGTCGGTTGGGCACCGGCGGCCGACCCGAACCGGGGTTCGCGACCCGACACAACCGTGCCGGTGAGGATTGGGCCGGTGAGGATTGGACCGGTGAGAATCGGGCCGTTGAGAATCGAGCCGTTGAGAATCGGGCCGGGCTCGAGCGGAAGCCGACGACTGGCAGCACTCGGAATCGAACTAGAGCGCGGCTTGGCCGCCGCGACGGAACCGACGGCGGCCGGAACAGCGAAGGCTGGCATCGACGCGTCAACAACCCGGAGCGGACGGCCACGGCCGGAGCCGTCCAGTCTGGCCGCGCTGCGAGCTTCCACTGCGGCAACTGGCGTCTCGACTGTGCTCGGTGCGCCCATGACAGCCTCCAACTAGCGAATGACAGTTCGATAGTATCTATGTTCTATCGCATTCTCGTTCGATCGAACGAAGATACGGTATCGTTCTATCGCAGGGGTACGACATTTTTGAGTGTCGTCGAACAGATGTTTGAGATCCGGAGCTATAACCGCTACCGTCGGCTTCGACTGAAGACCATTTCCGACACCACCCCATCCGAGCCGGAGGCCCAAGATGAGCGATGCAACCACCGATGACGGGGCTCGCGAGGCCTCGAGCATCGACCTCGACCTGACAGACGCGGACGTGGAAGCCGCCGCGGGCGCGCGACCGCGCGGGAAGCCGGGGAGGCGCCCCAAGGGCAGCGTGCCGGCCGTCGTCGCCGATCTGCCGGACAAGCCGGATCCCGGTCACGTGCTGACCTGGCGACAGCGCAAGGTCCTTCAAGTGATCAGGGAGTCAGTGCAGCGCCGCGGCTATCCGCCATCCATGCGGGAGATCGGCGAGGCAGTCGGCCTGACGAGCACCTCGAGCGTCTCGTATCAGTTGTCGACCTTGCAGGCCAAGGGCTACCTGAGGCGCGATGCCGGGCGTCCGCGCACCGTCGAGGTCCGCCTTCCGGGCCATCCCGCCATTCGGCCCGAGCACGATCTCGACGACGACACGCCAATGGACATCGCCTCCCAGGAAGCGGCGTACGTGCCGCTGGTAGGCCGAATCGCGGCCGGCGGCCCGATTCTCGCCGAGGAGTCGATCGAGGACATTTTCCCGCTGCCGCGGCAGATCGTCGGCGAGGGCAATCTGTTCTTGCTCAAGGTTGTCGGTGACTCGATGATCAACGCGGCCATCGCCGACGGTGACTGGGTCGTGGTGCGCCAGCAGCCGGTGGCCGAGAACGGCGACATCGTGGCCGCGATGCTCGACGGCGAGGCCACCGTCAAGACATTCAAGCGATCCGCGGACCACATCTGGCTGATGCCGCACAACCCCGCCTACACGCCGATCCCCGGTGATGAAGCCGAGATCCTGGGCAAGGTTGTGGCGGTGCTGCGACGCGTCTGATCAGTCGCCCGACCCGCCAGCCTGGTTAAGGACCAGGCCAAGGTCGTCCTCCACGATGTCCTCAGGCTCAAGGCGCATGAGTCGGTAGGCGGACCCGCGCGCCCCGGCCTAGGCAGAGACGATGTTCACGAGCTTCGGCGCCCTGACGATGACCGTCCGGATGCCGCGCCCGGCCAGCGCCCGGTCGGCTCCCGGCGCGGCGAGCGCCAGCTCTCGCAGCTCGTCCTCGCCCACCGAAGGCGCGACCTCCAGCCGGTCACGCACCTTGCCGTCCACCTGCACCACGCACGTCACGGTGTCCTGCACCAGCAGCGCGGGGTCGGCCGCTGGCCAGGACGCCAGGCCCACCGACGGCTGGTGGCCCAGCATCTCCCAGCACTCCTCCGCGGTGTACGGGGCGAACAGCGACAGCATGATCGTCAGCGATTCGGCCGCCTCGCGTACAGCCGGGTCGCCAGCGCCCGGGCCGCTGTCGATGGTCCGGCGAGCGGCGCTGACCAGCTCCATCAGCCGGGCCACGGCGACGTTCAGCCGAGTCGACTCGACGAGCCTGGTCACCTCGTCGATCGTCCGGTGCGTCGCCTTGCGCAGCTCAACGTTGCCGCTGGCGATATCCGAAGCCGCCGCGCCGCCGCCTGACCTAGCCACCTCGGTGGCGATACGCGCCACCCTGACCAGGAACTTGACCAGGGCGTCAGGATTCATGTCCGCCCAGTCGATGTCGTCCTCCGGCGGGCTGGCAAAGATCATCGTCAGCCGGATCGCGTCGACGCCGTGCGCCGCGAGCTGCTCTCCGAGGTCGACGCCGTTACCCAGCGACTTCGACATGGCCTTGCCCTGGTTGATCACCTGGCCCTGATTCACCAGCGCCGTGAACGGCTCGATGAAGTCCAGCATCTTCATGTCGTAGAGCACCTTGACGAAGAACCGCGAGTACAGCAGGTGCAAGATCGCGTGCTCGACGCCGCCCACGTACAGGTCGACCGGCGACCAGCGGCGCACCGACTCGACCTCGAATGGCCCGTGCTCAAACGTCGGCGAGCAGTAGCGCAGGAAGTACCACGATGAGTCCACGAACGTGTCCATCGTGTCGGTGTCCCGCTTCGCCGGGCCGCCGCACTTCGGGCACACGGCGACGACCCAGTCGGTCGCCGCGGCGAGTGGTGACGCGCCCTTGGGCGCCAGCTCCTGACCGCGCAAGTCGGGAAGCAGCACCGGGAGCTGGTCGTCGGGCACCGCGACTTCGCCGCAGCCGTCGCAGTACACGATCGGAATGGGCGCGCCCCAGAACCGCTGTCGCGACAGCAACCAGTCCCGCAGCCGGTAGTTGACCGCGCCGCGACCGAGGCCGCGGTCGGCCAGGATCCCGATGATCCTGGCGATGGCCTCCTGCTTGGACAGCCCATCCAGCGGGCCCGAATTGATCAGCGTCCCCTCGCCGGGCGTGGCGACTCCTGTCGTTCCCGGATCCGCCATGCCGGTGTCAAGCACTACCCGAACGGGCAGGCCGAATTCGCGCGCAAAGTCCAGGTCGCGCTGGTCATGGGCCGGCACGGCCATGATCGCGCCGGTGCCGTAGTCGGGCAGCACGTAGTCTGCGGCCCAGATCGGGATCAGCTCGCCGTTAACGGGGTTGATCGCGTGCCGGCCGAGGAACACGCCCGTCTTGGGCCGGTCGGCCGACTGGCGCTCGATGTCTGTCAGCTTGCGCACGTCGGCGATATACCGCTCGAGCTCGGCGCGGCGAGACTCGGCGCACAGCTCCCCCGCCAGCGGCGAGTCGGCTGCCACGACGAAAAACGTGGCCCCGTACAGCGTGTCCGGCCGGGTTGTGAACACCGTGACAGGCTCATCCCGGCCGTCTATCTCGAAGCTAACCTCGGCGCCATCGCTGCGGCCGATCCAGTTGCGCTGCATCAGCAGTACCCGCTCGGGCCACTTGCCCTCGAGCGGAATCATGTCCGCCAGCAGCCGGTCGGCGTACTCGGTGATCTTGAAGTACCACTGCGTCAGGACGCGCCGGATGACCTCGGTGCCGCAGCGCTCGCACTTGCCGTCGATGACCTGCTCGTTGGCCAGCACCGTCTGGTCGACAGGGCACCAGTTGACGTAGCCGTCAGCGCGGTAGGCCAGCCCGCGCTCGTAGAACCGCAGGAACAGCCACTGCGTCCAGCGGTAGTACTCCGGATCGCACGTCTGGAGCCGCCGCGACCAGTCAAAGGAGACCGCGTACTGGCGGAACGACGCCGCTTGCGTCTCGATGTTCTTGTACGTCCAGTCGGCCGGGTGCGTGTTATTCCTGATGGCCGCGTTCTCGGCTGGCAGGCCGAACGCGTCCCAGCCAATCGGGTGCAGGACGTTGTGGCCGCGCAGGTTGTAATACCGCGCCATGGCGTCGCCAAGCGCGTACGCCTCGGCGTGGCCCATGTGCAGATCGCCCGATGGGTACGGGAACATGTCCAGGACATATGTCCGCGGCCGCGGGTCTGCCGGGTCGTCGCTGGCCCGGAACACGTCCAACTCGGCCCAGCGCTGCTGCCACTTCTCCTGGATCGCACGCGGATCGAAGCGATCCGCGGTATCGGCGGCTGTCATGATTTTCCTCGCGTACATGGTGAGGTCGGGATCGGCCCCTGCCCGGCCCGGTTCCCGGAGGCTCGGCCTTGGGAAACAGAAGCGCCCCCGGGATCACCAGGGGCAGCCGCGCCAACGACAGGGACGGTCGGCGCGGCTAGGTAAGGAGCAGCCCGGCGAAACGCACGAGTTCAGGGTAGCGCACTCCACTTCAGCGCCGGATGCCTGCGGACGATCACGCTCGGTCAGGCCGGCGTCATTAACCCACCAGCCTCGCGGCCGCAAGCTGGGCCTACGGACACTTTGCCTTCGGCAGCCACTTTCACCATTAGCTGGTCGTGTTTCCAAGAAATGCCACCAGTCATGAAAAACAACGCGTCGTGAATTTCGCCTTGACCGCGCTCCGGGGCCGACGAATAATGTCGTGACACCCAGCAGCAATAGCAATCGGGCATCGCGGAGCCGAGCTGCCGATCAGGGCAGCAGGGGGGGCCGGAACCGCGGCAGCGCCAGCTCAGCGCCGTGGAGCTGGTCCGGGGGGAGACAGGCCACTATCCGGGGGAAAAATGCACACTCGCTCGTGCACGGAATTACTGCTGCCGATTCGCAAAATTGCCTCAGAGCGGACGTACGGCAATCGGCAGCGGTGTATTAATGGCATAATTCGCGTCCCCGCTGTCCGTAATGTCACCCCAGGACAGCGCCGTGCCTGACGCGAACGCAGCCAACAGGGCCAACCGAGGCAGAGTCGCCGGAACCACGGGCGCTCAGTCACTCGCGATTGTCGGCCTTGCGTGCCGATTTCCTGATGCCGACGACCCGGCTGCCCTGCTCGACGTCGTACTGACGGGCCGACGGTCGTTCCGTCGCCTCCCAGCGGTCCGGATCGACCTGACGGACTACTACCAGCCCGACCGCACCATCTCCGACGCCACGTACAGCACGAGGGCCGGAGTGCTGGAGGGCTGGCAGTTCGAGCCCGAAGCCTTCGGCGTCGACCGGGCAACGTATCTCGCTTCCGACCCGGCGCACTGGCTGGCGCTCGAGACGACCGCTCGCGCGCTGGCAGCGGCGGGCTTGCCTGCCGGCAGCGGACTTGACCTCGATCGCACGGGCGTCATAATCGGCAACACACTGGCCGGCGACACGTCCAGGGCCAACGCGCTGCGGGTCAGGTGGCCTTACGTACGTCGCGTACTGACGGAAGCGCTCGACACCCAGGAGATCCCCGCGAATCAGGCGGGCCGCGTCTTGCAGACGGCGGAAACCACGTATCTTGCCCCGTTCCCTTCTATGGGACCGTCCTCGCTGGCCGGCAGCATGCCCGCGACAATCGCAACCGGCATAAGCGCGTATTTCGGGTTCCGCGGTGGCAGCCATGCTGTCGACAGCGCCTGCTCGTCCTCGCTCCAGGCAGTGGCGTCCGCGTGCGCGGCCCTCGCGGCCGGGGACCTGGACGCGGCCATCGCCGGCGGCGTTGACGTCAGCCTCGATCCACTCGAGCTCATCGGGCTCGCGAAGGCGGGCATCCTCGCGACCACGGACGTGCGCATCTACGACCGCGAGCCCACCGGCTACCTACCCGGCGAGGGCTGCGGCGTGGTCGTCCTGATGCGCACCGCGGATGCCCGAGCAGCCGACCTGACCGTCTACGCCGAGATCCTTGGTTGGGGCACGTCAGCCGGCAGCGTGCGCAGCCCGATCGACTCGCAGGCAAGCGCCCAGGTTCTCGCGATGCAACGAGCCTATGACCGCGCCGCCGTTGACCCCGCGGAGATCCAATTCATTGAAGGGAACGGGGCCGCTACGGCTGCGGGTGATGCGGCCGAGCTGGGTGCTCTCTGCACAGTCCGCGATGGCGCGAGGCGGCGAGCAGCCATCGGGTCAATCAAGGCGAACATCGGTCACGCCAAGGCCGCGGCGGGCGCAGCCGGGCTGATCAAGACCGTTCTGGCGCTCGGCACCGGGGTCGTGCCGCCGACAACGGGCGTACACGAACCGCACGAGCTGATCGCCGGGGGTGACGCCGGGCTTGTCCTGCCGCAGTCGCCGGAGGAATGGCCGAGCGGCCCCCGGCTTGCGGCGGTGTCGACCATGGGCATCGGCGGCAGCAACGTGCACCTCGTGCTCCGGCACGAACCTGGCGCGCCGCGGCATCGTCAGGACGGCTGGCTTCGGTCCGTGCCGTCGCTGGCCAGGGCGACGCCCAGGCACAACTCTGGCGGCGTGCAGCCGCGCCTGCAGCCCGAGCCGGAGCCAACTCCGTTCCTGGTGCACGCCCGTGACAAGTTCGCGCTCGCGGCTGTCCTGACCAGGATCGCGGACGTCGCGCGCTCACTCTCCGACGCGGAGATGCAGGATCTGGCCTGCACGCTCGGCCGCGACCTGGCCAAGCAAGGCCAAGCCAAGGTCGGACTCGTCGCGACGCGCCAGGACCAGCTCGCGCTGCTCGCCCGGGAAGCCGTGACGCTGCTGCCGGACCTGGCCGATGGGCTGATCGCGGTCAGGCCTGGCATCTTTGCGTCCGACAACGCGGATGGTCGGGTCACGCTGCTCCTGTCCGGCGATGCGAGCGCATACGGCGGCGACGTCGAAGACTCCCGGCCGGGACCTGTGGCCCTGACCTCGGGTATCGCCCACTGCCTCGACATGCTGCGCTGGCTCGACTCGCTCGAGGTGCGGGCGGCGGGCGCCGTCGGCCACGGTATCGGCGCGCTCGCCGGGCTCGCCTGGGCGGGCGTACTCGGCGAGGCCGAGGTCATCGAGATCGCTGATTTGCGCGCCCAGTACCTGCTCCGCGCGGCCGAGCTGGCTGATAGTGGGGCTGGGGCGAGCCCCACCGGGCACGCTGGCAGGCTCAGCGGGGACCCGGCGGGCGCCGTCGGACTGCGCGCCGCGATCGCGCAGCGCTTCCGATTCGGGCCGCCGCGGCGACGTCTGATTTCGACGATGACCGGCACCGAGATCGAGTCCGTCGACGACGCGATCGACCTTATCTGCAACGGTTTCGGTGGCGCGCAGCGACTGACCGAGGCCGTAGCAGGCGGTGCGATCGGGGCCACGCTGCTGGTCGAGACAGGTCCGGGGCGAATTCTGGTGTCGGCGGCCGGCCGGGTCACGAGGGTTCCGGCGATCAGCCTTCAGTCCGGCTTCACGCACCCGGAGAACAGCTCGAGCGTTGCCGCGGCACTGTTTGCGGCCGGAGCGCTCGAGCAGCCGAAGCCGCTATTTGCCGGCCGACCCGCACGGCCCGTGGACATCTGGCGCGACCAGGTATTCATCACTAGCCCGGTTGAGGTCGCACCGCAGACGCCCGTCGCCATCCGCGTGCCAGCTCAGGCCGAGGCCGCCGAATCCGCCGCGGGTCCGGCGAGCGTGCACGACCTCGCCAGCAAGCGCGACGAGCTAGAGCGACGGCTGCCAGCACGATCGCCGACCGAGACCGCGGCGGAAGCAGAGACGCCGACGACCGAGGCTGAGATCGACGTCGCCGATGCGGCGCCGGCTGTTGACGCGTCCCACTCGGACACGCCGATCGCGGACACTGAGGACTCGGTCCAGGTCGTTGACGACTCGGCTCCGGCCGTTGAAAGCGCAGTTGTGTTCACTGACGGCGCAGTTGAGGCCACTGACGGCCCAGCCGAGGTCACTGACGGCCCAGCCGAGGTCACTGACGGCCCAGCCGCGGCCGTTGAAAGCGCAGTTGAGGTCACTGACGGCTCAGCCGAGGTCACTGACAGCGCGATCGCGGCCGCCGAGGATTCGGCCGTCGGCCCGGAGTCGGCCTCGGCCCTAGATCCAGAAACGGCCGCCGCCGACACAGACGTTGCCGCTGCGGGCGCGGCGCCAGCCCCTGGCGACGAGCCCGCGATCGCCCACGAATCCAGAGTGCTCGGCGGGACACAGACTCGGGCTGAGCCCGAGATCCCGGCCGAGCAGGAGACCCCGGCCGAGCCGGAGATCGGGGCCGAACCCGCGGCTCCTGCGCTCGCAGCCGTAGCGTCGTCGGACGCGGTTCCAGCCGACGGGGCGGCCGCGTACGAGGTCGCGGTGCCGCGCGGCAAGGCGCGAGGGCGCATCAACGGCCTCGGACCGTGGGCCCGATGCTTCACCGAAGGGCTTCGGCCCGTCAGCGCGCTCGAGGAGCCAGACGCGCCGGAGGCGCCAGACGCGCCGGAATCCTGGCGGCTGCACCTGGCTGGCAGCAGCCCGACGCTGACGGAGGTCAGCAGCCTGTTCGCCGCCGATCCAGCGGCCGCACGCACGCTGGCAATCCTGGACGACCCCGCCGACGAGCCGTCACGCACCGCCGCCGTCAAGGCCGCCAAGGACACCATCGAGACCGGACAGCTCGTCGTTGTGACCACGAGCGCAGGGTTCACCGGGTTCTTCGCCAGCGTGCACGCCGAACATCCAGCGACCGGAATCACTATTGTGCGCGTGCCAGCGGACGGCATCAGCGGCGAAGCCATCAGGCGGTACGCCAGCGCCGGACGCGGGCATTTCCGCGAGATCGTGCTCGACGATGCCGGCCTGGCCAGTGAGCCGGTCCTGACCGAAATAGCCGTCAAGAGTGGCGGCGATCTCGTGCTCGGCCCAGACGACGTGATCGTCATTAGCCGTAGCTCGGGTGGCGCCGGTCTCGCGCTCGCCCAGGTGCTCGCGTGCAACGGGACCGGGGTCGCGATTGTGGGCCGGGCCGGCGAGTACGACGACGCCGAGCTGGTCACGGGCCTGGAGCAGCTACGGTCCGCAGGCGCACGAATCGGCTACGAGGTCATCGAACTCGCCGACAAGGCGAGCCTGGCGGCGGCCATCCGGCGCATCGAGGACCGACTCGGAAAAGTCACCGCGCTGGCGTACGGCGCCAGCATCGATGACCCCGTTCCCGTCGCTGAACTGACTGAGGCCAGCGTCAACGCGGAACTGGCTGACGAGATCGGCACGCTTGAGCTGCTTGTCGGCTCGATTCGGCCTGGCCAGGTGAAGCTGATCATCTCCGTTGGGACGGTGTCTGACCGGTACGGCCTCGCCGCCTCAAGCACGCACGCGCTGTGCACCGGCGCGCTCGCCAGCCGAGCGGGTCAACTCGCCGCGGCCGCAGACTGTCGCCATCTGCATCTCGACTTGCCGGCGTGGCGGGCGAACGGCCTCGGCAACCGTCCAGAACTTGCCATCGAGCTCGCGGCTGCCGATGCCCCGCCGCTGGAGGTCAATGTCGTGAGCCGCCTCCTGCTGAAGCTCCTGAGGACGCCCGGCCTGCCCGCTAGCATCGCGCTGCACAGCCGCGTCGGCCGGCTGCCCGCCGCACCGGCGCAGGTCATCACCCACGGCGAGCTCTCGGCGGCCGGACTAGCGCGAGGCGGCCGGTTCCTCCGCGAGGTCGATGTGCACTATCCCGGCGTCGAGCTCGTGTGCTCAGCCACGCTCTCCCTTGCCAGCGACCCGTACCTGGCGGATTACCGCATCGACGGGATGCCATTGCTGCCGCCAGTTCTCGCCCTCGAGGCGCTCGCACAGGCCGCGTCCGTGCTCGCCGGCCGGCCAATGCGCCGAGCTACGCACGTGCGGCTCGATTCGCCGGTACTGATCCCCTCCGGTGGCGCGGCGCTCTTGCGGGTGTATGCGCTGCGTAACGGCAACCGGATCGTCACGGCGCTGCGGTGCGCGGACAGCTCCTACCGCATCGACCACGCGCGCGCCGAGTTCAACTGCGCGCCCAGCCTGCCCGGCGTGCCTGACATGCCAGAAGCCGCGTTCGCTGCCGCGTCGCCCGCGCTGCAGCAGCTCGTCAGCGGGCCGGCCGACCTAGTTGACGGGGCCGAGCTGTACGGGCCCATCAGCTTCCAGTCGGGCCGGTTCCGCCGGATTGCGCTGCTACCCGAGGTGACGGCCCGCTCGGGTCGCGCGCTGGCCAGGGGGACGGACGACCATCCGTGGTATCCGGCCGACAGCGAACTCGCGAACACCGAGTTCCTGCTCGGCAGCCCGGCCCTGAACGACGCCGCGTTGCAGGTGCTTCAGGCCTGCGTTCCGCACCGCCGGGTTAGGCCCGTGGCCTGCGAATCGGTGCAGTTCGCCGGACGGGCTGTCGACGGGCCGGTGGAGATCCGGGCAATTGCCGAGCCAGTACGCTGGCCGGGCGGAGCTGATGAGAGGCGCGACGTCTTCGACGTCGCTGCCCCCGCTGCCAGTCAGCCAGGCGAGATGGGTGACGGTAATGGCGCCCGCGCGGGCAGGTCCGGCCACCGCGCCGGTGACCGCCGCGGCGCCGGTGACGGCCACGGCGCCGGTGACGAGCGCGGCGTCGCTGGCGCTGACAACATCGAAGACGCAGGCCCCGCCTCGGTATCGGAACCGCAGTTCGTGCCGGAACCGGCGTTGATGCCGGAACCGCCGTTCGTGCCGGGCCAGGCGGCGGCGCCTGAGGCCGAGATCGCGAGCGTGTCAGCACACACTGGAGGCCTCGCGCCGCCCAGCCTCGCGCCGCCCAGCCTCGCGCCGCCCGACGAGACGCCGCGCGCCGGAGGACCTGCGGAACCAGCGGGCACGGAGGTTGCCGGCCGCGGTGCGCACCTGCGTCGGTCCCGGAAGGCGCGCAAGGCCCGCGGCAAGCAGGCCGACGGCTCGGGGTCTCGTCGCGGCGCGACGCTGTCGGCGCTGCACACGTGGGAGGTGCCAGCCACTTCGCTAGCTCGGACGCCGCAGGCAAGCACGAACACGACGGAAGCACCACCGCTGGATGCTCAGCCGTCGTCTAGGCAGCATTCGGTCGGACAGACGCTAGGGATGGAGTCGCCGACCCCCACGTCGGCTGGCCAGGCACCGGCGCAGGACGCGCCGGGCGGACAGTCACCGGCGGCAAGCTCGTACGCAACTCGGCGCGTGTCGGCGCTCACGCCACCATCACTGGTGCCGCAGCTGTGGAACATTGAGGCCGTCGACGCGTCGGGCCAGCTAGTGGCGACTTGGCGCGGTGTTCGGTTGCACGACTCCGGGCCGCTGCCACGCAATCTCGCCTGGCCGCCGAGCCTGATGTCGGTCTACCTGGAGCGCAGCGCGATCGACCTCGGCCTGGATGAGGGCCTGCGCGTAACGGTCAGCTGCGGCCAGCCGGATGTCCTGCTTCTTGATGCAGCCACAGCTGTCCCGCGCCAGCTCGCGCACGGCGATGACCGGTCGCCTAGCAGAGGTCGGCACGCTGGCCCTGAGCGGCGAGCGATGAACACCGCCACTGCTCTTGGGGCCGGGGGCCTGGCGGGCTTCGGCCTGGCCCTCCGCGCACCCGTCCCGGTGGCGTGCGCCTGGACCCCGGTCGAGCCCGGGCACCGGCAACGAGAGCTGAACTCCCCGATGGCGTCGGCGTACGCTCAGCTCCGGACTGAGCTCGGCGAATCGCCGGCAGAACTGTCGGCGCGGCTCGATGCCGTCGGAGCTTGCCTGGCGATGGCCGGCCTGGTGCCCGAAGACCAGGGTGCCCGGCAGCTAACCCTCGTCCGCACGACGGGCGATGGCTGGGCCGTCTTCGCGCTCGGCCGGGCGCACATCGCATCCATTCTCATCGACATGAGCGGGGTGCCGAGTCCAATCGCGATCGCGATGCTCACGAGACGGTACGCGCACGCACGCGTCCCGACGAGCCTGGCGGCAGCGCCGGTGAGTACGTCGTAGCGCTCGGCCTCCACGCCTACGGGCCGGAGAGCTACAGACGCCATCAGGACATGGCGGAGACTTGGGGTGGTCTGTAACACTAGGACCCGAACGCGGTTCTAGACGAAGGCGGCGTCATGACCACACCGGCCAGTTCAGTCGAAGGCATTGACCTGTCCCTGCTCGAGTTCTGGCAGCAGCCCCTCGACGCCCGCGATGCCGACTTCGCCAAGCTGCGTGGTCTCGACAAGCCGCCGTATTTCATGGTGCCGGAGGGGCCCCTCAGCGTGGCGGGCGATGGCTACTACGCCTTCGTGTCGCACGCGGACGTATCAGGAGCGAGCCGCCAGTCCGAGCTCTTTTCTTCAGCTCGCGGCTCGACCAGCATCGAGGACCTGCCACCGGAGTTCAACGAGTACTTCGGTTCCATGATCAACATGGACGACCCGAGGCACGCGCGGCTGCGGCGGATCGTGTCCCGTACGTTCACGCCAAAGATGATCAAGAAGTTCGAAGACGACGTTGACCGCGTCGCAGCCGGCATCGTCGACGACTTGCTGGTCACTGGCCCGTGTGACTTCGTCCAGCACGTGTCCGCCCGACTGCCCCTGAAGATCATCTGCCAGATGATGGGCGTCGGCGACGAGCACTACGACATGGTCCTGCGCAACACCAACCTCATTCTGTCGGGTGCGGATCCCGAGTTCATCAGCGAGAACATGGATGAGGCCATCACTCAGCTGCTGACCGCCGGCAAGGATCTGGCCGACCTCGTCACGGAGATAGCCGCCGACCGCGCCGAACATCCGCGTGACGACGTCATCACGTCTCTGATCAGCGCGAACATTGACGGCGAGCAGCTCACGGCAGCTGAGCTGGGCTCGTTCTTCATCCTGCTCGTTGTGGCCGGAAACGAGACGACCCGCACAGCCATTTCGCACGCGCTGAACCTACTGACCCACCACCCCGACCAGCGCGAGCTGCTGCTGGCCGACCTCGACGGTCGGTTGCCGGGCGCGGTCGAGGAGATCGTCAGGTACGCCTCGCCGGTGATCTGGATGCGCCGCACGGTGACGCGCGACTGCACTCTGAACGGTCACGACTACAGCGAAGGCGATAAGGCCGTGCTGTTCTACTGGGCTGCCAACCGGGACCCGTCGGTGTTCACCGACCCCAGCAGCTTCGACATCATGCGCTCGCCGAACCCGCATGTCGGCTTCGGCGCGGCCGGCCCGCACTTCTGTCTCGGTGCGCATCTCGCGCGTCGGGAGATCAGGGTCATGCTGCGCGAACTTCTGACGCGCGTGCCAAAGATCCGGGCAGCTGGCGAGCCCGACCGGCTCTTGTCGAGCTTCATCAACGGCATCAAGCATCTGCCGTGCGAGCTCGACTGATCGGCTCTTGGCCACGGCCCACGGCCGCGCTCCGGAGGCCGTACATCGCGACGCCGTACCCGGCTGAACTGCGTTTCTGAAGTGATGCCAACGCAATCTTGTAACTAGCTGTAATTGCTGCGCCACTGCGTGTATAACTAGAGTCCCACGCAGCGCTGAGGTGTCCGGCCAAATCCGGAACGGGGGAAGGCGCGGCTGGAAATGAAGGAACCGTAGGCCGCGGAGGGGGACCTTCGTCTAGGGGTCGTCCGATCCCCGGCGGAGCGCCTGGCTGCATGTCGTCCCGGTGCACCGGGGCGGCTGCCAGCAAACGAAGGTCGCGGTGTAGCGGCGGCTTCTTCGCCATGTGGGTCGCGCCACCCGGGGGCGTGGCGGCGTTAGAGACTCGAACGGGTGAAGAAGGGGCCAGGTGGCGCATCACGGGGGCGCGTCACCTGGCTCCTTGCCGACCAGGCGGGTGCTCGCCCTAAGCCTGGCCGTCCTAGCGCGAGTGTTCAGTCCAGTCCAAGTACTCACACCTGAGCAGCCGGAGCCGGTCTAGGTACTCGGTCATGCAGACGATGCGCTCGTCAGCCGCTCCCCTGATGTCGATCTCGCCGCGGTCGTAGTCAGCACGTATGCGGGCCAGCTGGTTGTCTGAACGTGGCCGATGCTTCAGCGACGAGGGAGTTGTAGACCTGGACACGATCAGGGTCATTGGAGATTGTTGGCACAGCCGGACCTCGTTTCCGGTTAGGGCCGGGAGCACGGTGTTGGTAGCACCGCCCGGCCCGCTTCGTATCGCGGGGCTCCGCGCTACGTGATCTCGGTGATGACTTCGCCCGTTACGGCTAGCCACCAGTCAGCGAACAGGGATCGGCCGCAGTCAGTCGGGTCGTGGTCGTGGCAGAGCAAGACAAGCTGCTGCGCCTGGTGCTCGTGCGCTATGTGCTCCAGCGCGCGGGCGATCTTGGCGGCACCGAAGCGGGTGAGCCGAACCGGATAGTCACGGTTGAAGTCGCCTGCTGTCGCGTGCAGAAGCGCGGGGGTCGGTGTGATGTACCAGCACCGCGGCCAGGTGCCTGCCCTGGGTCGCCAGCGAGGAAGGCCAAGGCTGGTGACAACTGCGTGGCCCATCTCCGGCCGGTAGCTCTGGTAGCTCGCGGTGTAGATGGTCGTCATTGTCGAGGGGGCCTCGCTGGTGGTGGGGTGTGTTTCCAAGATCATCATATGAGAGATAGCGCCCAATTGGCAGTGTTGAACAGTGTGTTTGCACAGGTCAGCGCGCTAATGACGAGTGATCGGGGAGGGCCGGGACGCCGAACTGGAGCGCGAGGACGCATAGGCGCCCAGTGAGCGAGCCTGACGACCTGACGAGCGCGATAAGCCCATCAGGCCGTCAGGTCCAACTGCCACGAGCGGTAGGTGTCCGCGACCTGGTAGCCGAGCCGCTCATTGATCGCGGCCATATGGGTGTTCGACTCGGCGTTCCCGGTCAGGATGTAGCGGATGCCGGGCTCGTGCCGGGTGAGCAGGTCCAGCATGGCGAACTTCACGAGGATGCCGAGCCGATGGCCCCGGTCCTGCGGCCGCACGACCGTGTCGCCCTGACTCGCCCAGTCCTCCGTTCCCGCGTACATGCTCAGCTGGGTGAGGGCGACGAAGACACCCGTGGCTTTCTGGCGTGCGGCGACCGAGTACAGATGCACCCCGTTGGCCAGGGCCGACTGCTCCGCTGCCCGGATGCGTTCGGCATCCACGGTCTCCGGCTCCACTCCGCTTTCTCTAGGCGCGTCCGACATCGCATTGTTGACCAGGGCGACCTGCTCGAAGATGAGTGTCCGGGGTACGCCCGGTCCAGGATACAAACTCATACCCGGCGGCGTGGGTCTCGGCCTCCGCGCGCACGGCGGCGAGCCGTTTGAGCAAGACCGGGGTGATCTCCTGGATTCTGATCACCTCGGCCAGCCCGGTGGCGGCTCCCCTGGCGGCCGCGAATGCCGCACCGGCCGAGCCGTCACGTACTTTCGCCCGCACCGCGCCGGTGCTGGCCAGCCCGCTCCGGCCCGCCCGCCCGGCCTGCGCAACGCAGTGAGCCAACAGGGCAGTGCCCGCTCCGGCCCGGCGGCGGGCCGGAGCGACGAACAGTCCGCCGAACGCCATTGCCCGGTTCTCACGCTCCGGCAAGATCAACTGGTAGCAGCCGACCGGCTCGCCGGAATCATCGCGTACGAGCCAGCTTTCCTGCCGATCGTCGCCATGGAACCACCAGTTCTTGAAGCCCTCGAACGACAGCGCCGGAAGGTGCGGATGGTCGACGGGACTACCCGCCTCCGTCAGCGCATGGCACGCCCGCATAGCGGACGTGTTCACCGGATCGATCTGCTCGAAATCCACCCCCGCAGCCAACATCGACAGGCTCGCTGCGGTCAACCAGATAATGTGCGGGCGCACGGCGCGAGACGATCTTCGGTAACCACCGGACCGAGACCAATCGTCAGCAGTGCAATTCAAGATCGACTCTCCCGGCGAGCGAAGTCCCCCTTCACTTCAAGATCATTCTACTCGGAGATCGGGCCAGGACAGTGGTCAGAGGAACAGCGTCCCGTGCCCGGACGGCCGCACGTCCCGCCTGACCATTTCATTGAGTCCGGCCTTCCGCCTAGCCGAGCTGATTGATCTGCCCAGCCAGGCCGAAGTCGTTAGTGGTCAGGCCACCGGCAGAGTGAGTCGAGAGCGTCAGCGTCACCTTGTTCCACTGGATCAGGATGTCCGGGTGATGATTGGCCGCCTCGGCCAGATACGCGACGGCGCCCACGTACAGCAGCGCGGCCTTGAAGTCGGCCAGCTTCTGCGTATGCACGATGCTGTCGTGATCTTGGGTCCAGCCGGGCAGCCCAGCCAGCCGCTCAGCCACCTGCTCGTCGGTCAGCACGTCCACGCGGCACCTCCCAGTGCGCCTTTGGTTACCGTCGTTTGGCACCGGTTATCTACTGGTGCTCATCTTTGAGCATCACTAGCCAACTCATGCTCTACCCGCGGACGGGGGCGAGCCACTCCGCCCAGCCGAGCGGACCCGCCACATCTGGCTACGGCCCGGTAGGCTCCGTGGTCGTGACAGACTCCCCGCCGACATCAGACGCGCCTTCAGCATCCCCATCGGGGCCAGCGCCGACGCCACCGCGCCGCACCCCGCTGACGGCCGTCCACGAAAAGCTCGGCGCCAACCTGACGGACTTCGCCGGCTGGCTGATGCCGCTGCGCTACGGGAGTGAGACGGCCGAGCACAACGCCGTCCGGACGGCGGCCGGCCTGTTCGACCTATCCCATATGGGAGAGTTTGCGGTCACCGGCGCCGGGGCCGCCGCGGTCCTCGACTACGCGCTCACCGGCGAGCCATCCGCACTTAGGCCTGGGCGCGCTCGTTACACGATGATCAGCGCGGACGACGGCGGCATCCTGGACGATCTGATCGTCTACCGGCTGGCCGACGACGATTTCCTCATCGTTGCGAACGCCGTCAACTCCGCAGTAGTGGGCGCCGAGCTCGCTGACCGCGCGGCTGGCCGCGATGCCCGCGTACAAGACCGGACCGACGACTACGCGCTGATCGCTGTCCAGGGCCCGCAGGCCGCCACGATCCTTGCCCGTCTCACCGACGCCGACCTGACTACCGTCAAGTACTACGCCAGCTATCCCGCAGAGGTAGCCGGCCGCGGCGTGCTGCTAGCCCGGACCGGCTACACGGGCGAGGACGGCTTCGAGATCTTCGCGGCGCCGGCCGACGCCGAGCATCTGTGGGCCGAGCTCAGCGACGCGGGCGCGGCCGACGGGCTCGTCCCGGCCGGCCTGGCAGCCCGCGACACGCTCCGGCTCGAGGCCGGGATGCCGCTCTACGGCAACGAGCTGTCTGCCGACGTGACTCCGTTCGACGCCGGTCTCGGGCGGGTCGTCAAGCTCGACAAGCCTGGCGACTTCGTCGGGCGCCGCGCCCTGGCCGACCGCGCTAACGCGGCGCCCAAGGCGCCAGCTGATCGGCCTGACCAGCCAGTCGCGTCGGGTTCCGCGGCACGGCTATACCGTCCTTTGGAACGGCGAGCCGAGCGGCACCGTGACGAGCGGCGCACCGTCACCGACGCTAGGCGTCCCGATCGCGATGGCTTACGTCCGGCCAGACGTTGCCGCAGCAGCCCACTCCGATACCGGAACGGGGACGTTGGCGGTCGATGTCCGTGGTCGCATCGAGCCGGCCACACTGGTTGAACTGCCGTTCTACCGGCGCCCGGCCTGACTTGGCCACGACGTCCTACCTCATATCTATTTAATCGGCGCAAGAGAGGCGAACATGACCGTTCCCAGCGAGCTCTACTACACCCCGGAGCACGAGTGGGTGGCCATTAGCGGCTCCACGGCCTCAATCGGGATCACCGACCACGCCCAGCGTGCGCTGGGCGACGTGGTGTTCGTGTCGGCGCCCGCCACAGGGTCAAGAGTCGCGGCTGGCGAGCCGTGCGGCGAGGTCGAGTCGACGAAGTCCGTCAGCGATCTCTACTCCCCCGTCGACGGAGAGGTGACCGAGATTAACCCGGAGATCGACGACGACCCCGGCCTTGTGAATTCCGACCCGTACGGCGCGGGCTGGCTATTCCGGGTACGCCTCGACGAAACTGACGGCGACGTGCCACCGGGTCTGCTGTCGGCGGCCGAGTACACCGCGATGACAAAGGAAGACCAGCCGGAGGACGGCGCGTGAGTCGTAGCGCCAATCCGCACGATCTCAGGCGGCTGGACCTAGCGACGGCTCACCTCGACGCTCCGTTCGCGATCGTCGACATGGCCGCATTCCGCGCGAACGCCGCGGCGATGACGCGCCGGGCTGGCGGCAAGCCGATTCGGCTGGCAAGCAAGTCGATCCGCTGCCGGCATCTCATCGAGCACGTGCTGGCGATGGACGGCTTCCGCGGCATCCTCGCGTACACGCTGCCCGAGGCACTCTGGCTTGCTTCGTGCGACACCAGCGACGACATCGTCGTCGCATACCCGACGGCTGATCGAGCCGCATTGACTCGGCTCGCCGGCAATGCGACGGCGGCCACGTCGATCGCGCTCATGGTCGACTGCACCGAGCACCTTGACTTGATCGAGAAGGCGCGGGCCAGTGTCAGCGATCCTCATCAAATCCGGGTCGCCATCGACATCGATGCCGGCTACGAGGCGCTGGGCGGCAGGTTCAGGGCGGGCGCGCGCCGCTCTCCGGTCCGCTCGCCCGCCGAGGCGGTCACACTAGCCAAGGCGATCCTGAGCCGCCCAGGCCTGCGGCTGGTCGGTCTCATGGCGTACGAATCTCAGATCGCTGGTGTCGGTGACAGCCCGCCGGGCCGACCGCTCTACGCCCGCGCCGTGCGGACCATGCAGCGCAGATCGGCCGCGGAGCTCGCCGACCGCCGCGCCGCCATTGTCGCGGCCATTCGCCAGCTGACCTCGCTGGAGTTCGTGAACGGCGGCGGCACCGGTTCGCTCGAAGGCACATCGTCCGAGGCAGCTGTCACCGAGATCGGGGCCGGATCTGGCCTCTATCAGCCGACGCTGTTCGACGCCTACCGCCGATTCACCGGGCAGCCCGCGGCTATGTTCGCGCTGCCAGTGGTGCGACGTCCCGGGCCCGGCGTCATCACCGCGCTCGGTGGGGGCTATCTGGCTTCTGGACCCGGTACGCCAAGCCGCGTGCCGTCGCCGTACCTGCCGGCCGGCTTCCGGCTGGACAAGGACGAGGGTGCCGGCGAGGTGCAGACGCCGCTCATCGGCCCGGCCGCCGACGGCCTGCGGATCGGCGACAAGGTCTGGATGCGGCACGCGAAGGCAGGCGAGCTCTGCGAACGATTCAGCGACCTGCATCTGGTGGAAGAGGAAGCTGTTGCCGCGACGGTGCCCACGTACCGGGGTGAAGGGCAGACGTTCCTGTAGCAGACTCACGCAGGCCCAGGAGGCGTCAGGCGCCTGCGTCTATCTCGCGAGGTCGTCAGTGGCCGCGTCGGCGTCTCGCCCAGACGCGCAGGATCGTGATCCCGACAACAGCGAGGCCGACGGCGGCCGCGCCAAACTGGACCTCGGGCTTGGCCATCTGCGCCGTGGCCTTGTCGCGCAGCAGCCGGATGTTGCTGGCTGGGCTGACGCGCTCGGCCAGGTCGTCAATTGTCCGCGCGAGGTCCTCGCGGGTCTGCTCGATCTGCGTCAGCAGCAGGTCCGGATCGCTCTTCGCCACGGCGCCCTCGACTGGCTCAGCGTCGCGGACTGCTACGTCCGCGCCTGGTTCCGCCATTTAACCTCGCCCCTTCCGTACCACGGCTCTCAAAACGCCGATGGCATGCGGACTAGTCTCCCAGGCGGATGCCTCTGACGCTCGGCCGGCTGCCAGTTATCGGCCGTCGGGGTCAGGCGCGTCAGCGGCCCCGGGCTCCGCCCGGGGCCGCTGACGTTACCGTGACGCCGGTGAGCTAGCTCGCGCTGGCCACCTTCTGAGCTTCGTGAATCAGGCCCAGGCATCCCAAGGTCTGGATGCCTGCACCGAGAATGGGCTTGTCCCGGAAGGCCGCGGCCTCCAGTTCACCCTTGACCAAGCTCGCCAAGTGGTCCCTGACCACCTCAAGCCCGCGCAGCTGGCTCTCCACGCTGTTGTACGTGGCGTCGCCAGCACTCGTGCTCTCGATGGCGTTTGTCGATGCCACGATCGTCGCCGCGCCGAAGTCACCGACGCTGGAGTTGAGCTGCTTGTAGCACTCACCGAGGCTGGTAACGCCAGGATCGCTGAGCGCGGAGTTCGGGGACCTCAAGATCTGGCTGATCACGCGCCCGTCGTGCTCGTAGTCGTCCTGCAGACCGGTGAGGTACATCATGGTCGGCCTGATGTCGGCTTCGTCCACCCACGGGCCGGGGAAGTGATAGTCAGCCACGACCGTCTGGCCGCTGTTAGCACCCGCGGAGGACGGGCCTTCGCTGGCCGTCGGGCCATCGAGACCGAGGTGCTGCACGCCCGGTCCGACGAAGCCGACGTAGTTGCTGTTGATCTCGGCTGCGTAGTCGCCGTGGTCATAGGCGAACCCGGTGGTCGGACAGATGAGCTGTCCCTTGCATGCGCCGGAAAGTGGTGCCGCCTGGAGGAAGTAGTCCGGCTTCGCGAACATCGTCAGCGTCGGCGTCCGCGCCGCGTCCGCGCTCACGAAGTGCAGGATCGCTTCCTCAACCGGGTTGGCCAGATAGTTCGTCAGCGGCTCGTTCGCCGTGCCTGAGTATGGGTTGAGCGGGTTAGTAAGGCTCGCCACCTCATGCTCGAACGTACGCACAGCCGGGTCAGTTGGACCCGGATTGCCCGTCAGATAGAACTGCGCCGACGTGTCGTTCTGCATGGTAAACGGAATGGTGTTACCCGTCTCGCTGGCCAGCAGGCCTGTCGCATTGGCACTGATCTCGCCGAAGTTCGAGGACGTGTAGGTGCACGGCACCGTGACGCCATCACACCCGGCCGGGGAGGGCGCAACCGCGCGGCCCACGTTGCCGCCGGCTTCGTGGTCGCCCTCGTCCGAGCTGAGTTCGAACAGCGTGTTCTTCGGCGTGATCCCGTCGTCGGCGAGCCGCTTGAAGAACACGCCGAACGCGTCGTTGTAGTACTTGGCCTGGTCGATGTAGCACGGGGTGCCGCTACCGAGCGCGCCTGAAGCGCTGCCGCAGTCAGTACCCATTGTCGGCACCTGCGGGCTGTTGGGCAGGAACTGGTTCCCGTGGATATCGGAGATGTAGACATTCACGACCTGGACGCCGTGCTCCAGCATGTCGGCCGTGTATGACAGTGACTGTGCGGCGTTGATCTGTCCGTAGCCGGGGAATCCAGGCCTGCGGGGGGAGGTGAAGTCACCGATCATCGTGTTGCCGAACTCGTCGGTCAGGTTCCCTGCAGCGTCGGTCACGGGAACGCCGTCGTGGGTGGCGTTCGCGACGCCGCCGCCCATCTGCGGGGTCAGATAGCGGGATCCAAAGAGCGCCTGGTAGCCGTTGTAGCCGCCTGGCTCATCCGGGAGCAGGTCTGCCACGGCCGTGGGCGACGCCGTCGTCTGGTTGAACTTGACCGCCTGGGCGTCGGCGCAGAACGCGGCGCCCTGAGCGCAGTGCACGCCAAGCCCGACGTAGTCCGCGGTCTCATTGTCCTTGAAGGAGTCGGTGGTGTCGGCAGCCACCTGCTGAGCCTCTGGCGAGTTGACGCCAAACACCTTCGGGATGTCGAAGCTGGGGTTCTCGAGCTCCTGGTTGGCTGTCGCGACCTCGCCCACGTTGCAGCCAGCCCTGGTGTAGGGCACCCATGGCGCCGGCGCGACGGTGGTTGGTGAGACCGGCGAGGACGCGGTCGCCGGCGGCACCGGCGAGTACACCATGTTGGGGTTGGTGTCATTTCCAGGGTTCGGCGCCCTGGCCGTGTCGTCGATCGGGTCAGTCCAGTAGGTAAATGCCGTAGCCGGATCGGTCGTGCCGTCGGCGTTATACACCTGGAAGCTGTTGTTGCTGTTGACACCCTGGCGGTCGCCGTACACGCCAGTGGCCGTGGTTAGCAGGTCAGTCGAGGTGTGTGCGATCAGCGGCGTGTGGCTGTTGGACAAGAACGTGCCGTTACCGGTGAAGAAGTTGAGGAGGTTCGGCATTTGCTCCAGGTCAGACGGGACGTTTGGGTTGTCGCGGAAGAAGTGCACGTTGTCGAAGCCAATCTGGATGACGTGCTTGATTCCGTTCCCCAGATGGCACGCGTTGCCCCCGTTGCCGTGACTTGCCTTGGTACCGGTCGACGCCAAGACCTGTGACGTCCCCCCGATGACGCACATCGCGCCGACGAGCGCCGCGCTCACGCCTGCCGCGGTCAGACGCAGCCGACGTGCACCGCCGCTTCGATGCTGAAGTCGCATAAGTCCTCCTGGTGCTTGGCCCATCGGGCGGGAAATGGACAATGCCGCCACAGACGCTAAGCACGCTGGTCAAACTCTTGGCGACAAATCACCGACGCCTCAGCCAATCCTCAGGTCCATTCCCTAGCGCGCACGTCCGGGCAAGCGGACGCTATACCGGACAGGGCAGCGTTGGCCATAACCATCAGGGCACACCTGCCTGTCGTCGACTCGGTCGTCCGACTCGGCGGCGCAGCGCTCGGCACGCACTCCGCAGTCCGTCTACGGAGTACCGTGGCCAGCAGGTCCTCTTAGGAGCGACGCCTCGTTTGGGCAGGTCGACCGTTACGGTTGTCGCCCCGTACAGGCCCGACGCCTCTTCTGAGCAGTTCAAACAGCCGGGAGGCGGCATGGACATCATCCTGTTTTGTGCAGTCGTGCTTGTTGGCGTCCTTTTCGCAATCTCTAACAAGAGGCGCAGAGGCTCGTTCTTCTGGTGGCGAGGCCGCCGGAATAACTGAACGTCCATGACGGAGCCGAGGCGAGCGGTGCCTCGATCACCCGAGCCGCGCTAGGCCCCCTGGCCGGGGCGACGGCAGGCCTGGCGCCAGGCTCCGGAACCGGCTGTCGGCGCTTAGTATCGGCCCGTGGCAGTGGACGCGGTGATCTTTGACTGGGGTGGCACGCTGACGCCCTGGCACGGCATCGACATCGCCAGGCTCTGGTCAGCGGTATGTGCCCCGCACTTTCCGGCTGACGAGGCCGATTCCATCGCAGCGGCACTGCAAACGGCCGAGGACGAGTTGTGGCGCTTGTCCCGTACCGAGCAGCGCAGCGCGACCATGAGTGCCTTGTTCGCCACCGCGGGCGTCAAGGTGTCGGAGGCATTCCTTGATAGCTACGTCGACGCCTGGGAACCACACACGTACACCGATGCTGACGTGCCAGAGCTGCTCGGCTTCCTGCGCAACCGCCAGATCAAGATCGGCGTTCTCAGCAATACGATGTGGCCGCGTAGCTGGCATGAGGAGATCTTCCGCCGCGACGGCGTGCTCGACCTGTTCGATGGAGCCGTTTACACCAGCGAGATCGACTGGACCAAGCCACACCCGGAGGCGTTCCGGGCGGCGATGACTGCCGTCGGCGTGACGGACCCGGCCCGCTGCATCTTCGTCGGCGATCGGCCGTACGACGACGTCTACGGCGCCAAGAACGCCGGCCTGCGCGCCGTGCTGATGCGAGGCAGCGACGTCCCGTCCTACGCTGCCGCCGAACCTGACGCGATCATCGAGAGGCTCGCGGATTTGCGACCCTTGCTCGAGTCGTGGTCGGCTCACAGTCCCCAGAACGGCCCCGAGAGCCCGACGCTGTTCACGTAACCCTGCGGAACGAACCTCCCGCGCCCCGCAGGAACCTGATTCAGCCTGCCAACAACAGCCCAGGTCACGAGTGGGGACTGCGTGCGGCCTGCGAGGAAAGCCGACACGTTTGCGGTCTTCCAGAAGGGCTCATTCCAGTCCTATAGTTACGCTCGCAACGTCGGATCACTATTGGTCATATAGTGGCCAAACGTCGCAAAGTAACTCGCCCGCGAGCGGGTTCGGCAGCGCCGCCGCGACTATCTTGCAAGGGGCTTTTATGCATATAAGTGCCGGAGACACCGCCTGGATGCTCACGTCCACGGCTCTGGTCCTGTTCATGATGCCGGGACTCGCGCTGTTCTACGGCGGGCTCGTCGGAGCCAAGAACGTGATCGCGACCATGGTCCAGTCCTTTGTCGCCATCGGCCTGATCAGCCTGTTGTGGGTCATCATCGGGTACTCCCTCACGTTCGGCAGTGACCACGGCGGCGTGATCGGCAGTCTGTCGAACGTGATGCTGCGCGGCGTCGGGGTAAACCCGACGCACTTTGCGCCCACGATTCCGGCGCTTGTCTACATGGCGTTCCAGATGAAATTCGCGGTCATCACTCCGGCCCTGATCGCCGGGGCATTCTGCGAGCGAATGCGCTTCCGCGGCTACCTGGTATTCATCGGCCTTTGGTCCCTCATCGTCTACTGTCCGTTCGCGCACGCGGTATGGGGCGGCGGCATTTTGGGAACGGGCGGCCTGCACGCGATCGACTTCGCCGGCGGCTCGGTGGTACACGAACTGGCCGGCGCGGCCGCCCTGGCGACTGCGTTCTACCTGAAGCGAACCAAGCAGCTCGACCGGCCGCACAATGTGCCGCTGGTCTTGCTCGGTGCCGGGATCCTCTGGTTCGGCTGGTTCGGCTTCAACGCCGGCAGCGCCGGCTCAGCTGGCGGTGTCGCCGCATATGCCTTGGTGAATACGCAGCTCGGCGCGTCTACCGCGATGCTCGCGTGGATGGGCTTTGAGTGGTGGCGGAAGAAGAAGCCGTCGGGCGCCGGCATCGCGGCTGGCGCGGTGGCGGGACTGGCGGCGATTACACCCGCATCCGGTTACGTTCCGCCGTGGGCCGCGATCATCATCGGCGCCGCCGCCGGCACGCTGTGCTACTTCGCGGTGAACGTCAAGGAACTGCTGCACTACGACGACTCGCTGGACGTAGTCGGCGTGCACATGGTCGGCGGCCTCATCGGCGTAGTCCTGACCGGGGTGTTCTCCAGCCTCGCCGTCAACGCTGCGGGTGAGCCTGGCGGGCTGACTCAGCTTGGCCGCCAGGCCGTGCTCGCAGTCGCCGGCGTTGTCTACCCGTTCGTCATGACCTGGCTCATCCTGCTGGTGACCGACAAGCTTGTCGGGCTGAAGGTCACCGAGGCGGAAGAGGAATCCGGCCTGGACGTCGGCGAGCATGGCGAGCGCGGCTACGACTGGGCCCCGCCGGTTCCGGTAATGGCCGCCGCGGGCGCGGGTACGGGCGGTGATCCCGGCCAGATCGTCGTTCCGGCCGCGGATTAACAGCGACCGCCGATTAATCGGGGCCGCGACGCCGATGAAAGCGACAGTTGCTTGGGTGCGGCTTAAGCCAGCCGTGCCCTAGTAGTTCAGGTGCGCCTGCCAGTCGCGTGGCACGCGACCGGCCGGTCCCGGCACTGGCTGGTCCAGTGGGTGATGCTCTGGCGGCGCCAGCGCCGGGCCGCTCTCTTCCATCTCGTCGGTCCGGTAGTCGTAGAACCAGGCCTCGCCGGGCTCGAAGCTCCTGATGACAGGGTGCTCCTCGGCACCAGCGTGCTTGGTCGCGTGCTGCGACGGAGAATTGTCACAGCAGCCGATGTGGCCGCACTGCGCACAGCGCCGCAAGTGCAGCCACCAGCCGCCAGCCGCGTCGCACTCGACGCAGCCTGTGCCGCTGGGCGGAACGGATTGATCGATCCCGTCAAGCGTCGTCATGTGGCCCTCCAGATCTGGTCGCTACGTCTGCGGATCAGCGAGTGACTCGTTGGCCGCCCACCGGTATACCCCATTGGACATCGTCGAAGTCGCGCGCTCCGCGCGCATGGTGAAGACCCGGTGCCGAGCGTGCCGGACCTCGCTGTCCGTCGGGGCAGCCAGCCAGGCGAGTTCGACGAGGTGCCCGGCTAGCCGCAGCGCTTCCTCACCGCCGGGCAGCCCGGCGACCCGGAGCTCATCACCTGCCTGGTCAGGTCCGTCGGCCGGGACGCCTCGGGGGCCGGCCCTGGCGGCGTCGTGCGCGGCCGGGACAGACTCGGCGAGTTCGACGGCGCGAGCCGCGAGCGCGGCGGCGCTGCCTGCCAGGGCCGCAATCTCGGCTGCCAGCGTGCGCTCCGGAGCTGGCTTGAGCGTCGCCGGGTTCCCATCCCACCAGCCGCCATACAGCCGCCAGACGGTTCGGACGATGAACTCGGGTTCGTCATACACCGGCTGAAGGTAGGGCCGGTCGGCCAGCCGGCGCGGAACCGAGACACTGTGGATGGCCTCGTCGAGCCGGCCGCCGCTGTTCATGACCGCCAGCGTCTGACTGACCAGCGACTCGAGCAATTCGGCGGTATCGGTCAGCGCGGCGGCCACGCGGTCTGCTCCGCAGACCGGAAGGCCGTGCCCGGGTAGCAGGTAATCAGCTCGCAGTTCCGTCATCCGGCGCAACGCGGCTGCCCATTCCAGCGGGTAGCGCTGCACCTTCTGCGGGTTTCCGGCGTTGGGCGACGCCCAGATGAACAGGTCACCGCAGCAGAGCACCTTGTGGTCCGGAATCCACGTGACGGTGTGATCGTCGGTCTCACCCTTCTCATGCCGCAGCGCGAACGTCGTACCGCCGACATCCAGGGTGAGCTCGCTCCGGTAGGTGCGATCCGGGTAGCGATACTCGGTCGGCCAGCGCAGCCCCCGAACGCCGAACTGGCGCTGATTGATGATCTCGTTGTAGCCGACGGTCATCCGGTACCTGTCGAAGCGCCGCGGGAGTGCTTCGTGGGCGGTCACGATTGGCGCCGCCCAGCCCTTGTCCGCGGCCTCAGCTTCCCAGACGCCGACGCCGAAGACGTGGTCGATGTGACCATGCGAGTACACGGCCGTGTGCAACGGCAGCGCCGTCCACCGCCGCAGCTCGTCGTGAATGGATTTCGCGACAAACGAGCTGCCGGTGTCGACCAGCACGAGTCCGGCGGCCGTCCTGGTCGCCGTCACGTTGGCGAACGCCGGCAGGAACATCACGTCGTCGGTGATCTGGGCGATGCCGCCCAGATGCGTGAGCGGGTGATACTCGCCGATGTAGACGTCGCCGCGCCACAATCGGTCGGCTAGCGCCAGGATGTCCGTGCTCATCGTGCTCCCATTCGGAAGCCTGCATACCACGACGGGAAGTCCAGCAGCGAGGCGAGCACGACCCGCGCGCCAGCCGCCGTCAGATCGGTGGCGCCGAACGAGCCGGTCGGTACCCCTACCGGTAGCGCGCCGCCGTCACGGCCGGCTGCCATATCGGCCGGCGTGTCGCCGACGTAGACTGCCGCGCCGATGTCGGCCAAAACCACCGCCTTCTCGGGACCATGCACAAACGCGAATACTTCGTCTGCCACTATCTCGACGGCCGCGAGGCTTGGCCCGACCGACACCGGGTGCTTGGCGGTAACGATCACCGCTCGAGCACCGGAATGCCGGACGGCTGACAGCGCCGCGGCGGCACCAGGCATCGGCAGGGTCATGGTTGGCGCGAGCCGGACGTAGTGGCGGCGATAACTGTCCGCCGCGGCCTGCCCCATCTCGGCGGGGAACCAGTAGCTGACCTCGTCTTCGAGCTTGATGCCCATGCGGGTGTCGACCTCGGCGAGGTCAATGTGGACGCCGAGTTCATCGGCTACAGCCGACCAAGCGGCCATGATCGCGGGCCTGGAGTTAATCAGAGTCAGGTCGAGGTCAAAGCCGACCGGCCCCTCTACTCGCATGGGCTCATCCTGACGACATGACCGCGCAGCACCGGGTCAGTGTCCGGGTCGGACGTCACGGTCCGACCCGGACAGTCCGGATCAGGGCAGGTCGAACCGGTCGAGGTTCATCACCTTGACCCACGCCGCGACGAAATCGCGAACGAACTTCTCGCGCGCGTCGTCGCTCGCGTAGACCTCGGCGAGCGCGCGCAGCTCGGAGTTCGAACCGAACACGAGGTCGACACGGCTACCGGTCCAGCGGACCTCACCCGTGCCAGCGTCACGGCCCTCGAATGTCTCAGCGTCCTGCGACGTTGGGGCCCACGTCGTGGCCATGTCGAGCAGGTTCGCGAAGAAGTCGTTGGTCAGCGACTCTGGCCTGGCGGTGAGAACGCCGAGCGGCGACTGGCGGAAGTTGGCGCCGAGTACGCGCAGGCCGCCCACCAGCACCGTCATCTCGGGCGCGCTCAGGGTCAGCAGGTTTGCGCGGTCCAGCAGCAGGTACTCAGCCCGGATCCGGTTGCCCTTGCCCACATAGTTCCGGAAGCCGTCGGCCGCTGGCTCCAGCGCGGCGACGGACGCCACGTCGGTCTGGTCCTGTGCGGCGTCCCCCCGGCCGGGCGAGAATGGGACCTCGACGTGGATGCCGGCATTCGTGGCCGCTTGCTCGACGCCGACACCGCCAGCGAGGACGATCACGTCCGCGAGCGAGACTTGCTTACTGCCGGTCTGGGTGGCGTTGAAGGACTCCTGGATGCCCGTCAGGGTACGCAGAACCGTCGCCAGCCGGTCCGGCTCGTTGACCTCCCACCCGCTCTGCGGCTCGAGGCGAACGCGGGCTCCGTTGGCACCACCGCGCTTGTCGCTGCCACGGAACGACGCCGCCGACGCCCAGGCGGTCGACACGAGGTCTGACACCGACAAGCCCGAGGCGAGGATCTGACCCTTGAGAGCCGCGATGTCTGCGGCGTCGATGAGTTCGTGCGTCACCGCCGGGATGGGGTCCTGCCACAGCAGGGCCTCGGTCGGGACCTCGGGGCCTAGGTAGCGAGCGATCGGTCCCATATCGCGATGCGTCAGCTTGAACCACGCCCGGGCAAACGCGTCGGCGAGCTCGTCGGGGTGCTCAAGGAACCGCCGCGAGATCGGCTCGTAGATCGGGTCGAACCGAAGCGAGAGGTCGGTCGTCAGCATCATCGGGGAGCGCCGCACCGCAGGGTCCTCGGGGTCCGGCACAGTGCCGACTCCGGCGCCGTCCTTTGGCTTCCACTGATTCGCGCCCGCCGGGCTCTTCGTCAGCTCCCACTCATAGCCGAACAAGGTCTCGAGGAAGCTGTTGTCCCACTTCGTCGGCGTCGGTGTCCAGATGACCTCGATCCCGCTCGTGATGGCGTCCCGGCCCTTGCCCGTGCCGAAGCTGTTGCGCCAGCCGAGACCTTGCTCTTCAAGTGGTGCGCCCTCCGGCTCGGGCCCGACGTTCTGCTCAGGGTCGGCGGCGCCGTGAGTCTTGCCGAAGGTGTGGCCGCCAGCGATGAGCGCGACCGTCTCCTCGTCGTTCATGGCCATCCGGCGGAACGTCTCGCGGATGTCGCGGGCGGCGGAGAGCGGGTCCGGGTTGCCGTTCGGGCCTTCCGGGTTCACGTAAATGAGGCCCATCTGGACCGCGGCGAGGGGGTTCTCGAGCTCCCTGTCGCCGGTGTAACGCTCATCGCCGAGCCAGGTGGTCTCTGGACCCCAGTACACGTCGTCGTCTGGCTCCCAGACATCCTCGCGGCCGCCGCCGAAGCCGAACGTCTTGAAGCCCATGGACTCCAAAGCGACGTTGCCGCTGAGCACCATCAGGTCCGCCCACGACAGCTTCTGTCCGTACTTTTTCTTGACCGGCCAGAGCAGCCTGCGGGCCTTGTCCAGGTTCCCGTTGTCCGGCCAGCTGTTGAGCGGCGCGAAGCGCTGCTGGCCAGCTCCGGCGCCGCCGCGGCCGTCGTTGATGCGGTACGTGCCGGCGGCGTGCCAGGCCATCCGGATGATGAGCGGCCCGTAGTGGCCGAAGTCGGCAGGCCACCAGTCCTGCGACGTGGTCAGCACTTCAGCGATGTCCCGCTTCACCGCGGCGAGATCAAGGGTCTTGAAGGCCTCCGCGTAGTTGAACTCCGCGCCGAGCGGATTGGCCACAGCGGGGTTCTTCGCGAGGATCTTGAGGTTGAGCTGGTTCGGCCACCAGCCTCTGTTGGCCCCGGCCTGGGCCGGGTACGGGGCGCGATCAGCTCCGACGGGGCAGCCGCCTGCACTCTCCGTGTTCATCTCTGCGATGGGGTCTTCATGGTCCGACATGGGAAATCCTCTCGGAATGGCTGGATCAAGCCGAGTGATCAGGAGCCTGGGCGGTGGCGCAGTCAGGGCACAGACCCCAGTAGATAACTTCGGCCTCATCGATCGAGTAGCCGCGGTCGTCGGATGCCGTCAGGCACGGCGTCTCGGCAACGGCACAGTCGACATCGGCGATGACACCGCACAACCTGCACACGACGTGGTGGTGGTTGTCCCCGACCCGTGATTCATAACGGGCGACGGAACCGGACGGCTGGATGCGCCGTACCAGGCCGTTGGTGGTCAGCGCGTGCAGTGAGTCATACACAGCCTGGTGGGACACCTGAGGGATTTCCCTGCGTACGGCAGCGATAATCGATTCGGTGTCGGCGTGCGATAGCGCGTGCACCGCGCCCAGCACCGCCAGCCGCGGACGGGTGACGCGCAGCTCTGCCCCGCGCAGCATGTGCTCGAACTCCCCCGTCGCCGTCACCCGACGCAGTCTTCCGTGTTTTCCTGAATCAGTCAAGAAAACAAGAAACCCGCGCGACGCCCGTCGCCTGGCTTGATCCTTTTCTATTGCGTGCGAGGCCGCGCTGATTAGGATCGGGCCAGACCAGCGCCACAAGAGCCGAGGCGACGCCAGTGGAACAGCCACCCGTGATGACGCCAACCACCAGCGTTCCGCAGTGGAGCACGGTCGACGAGGGATGGGGCCGTAAAGCGGCGGACTTCGCGTCGCTGAGCGAGCCCGGCAACTGCCGCGAGTACGTCACCGTGCACCATCGCCTGCGAGTCGACGCCGGAGACCGGCTGCTGGACGTGGCCTGCGGGTCCGGCCTGGCGATGGAACTGGCCGGCCTTCGGGGCGCTTCCTGCTCGGGGATCGATGCCTCAGCCAGGCTGGTCGCGGTGGCCCAAGACCGCAATCCGACAGCCGACGTCAGGGTCGGGGACATGAACGCCATGCCGTGGGCCGCGGCGTCGTTCGACGTCGTCACCAGCTTTCGGGGTATCTGGGGCACCACACCCGACGCGGTCGCCGAGATACACCGCGTCCTTTGCCCCGGTGGACGCGTTGGGATAACGGTGTGGGGTCACCTGAAGATCTCTCCCGGGGCCTGGGCGCTGGCTCCGCTCCGGCTCGCCGCGCTAGAGAAGGTCGACAACCAGGCGGCGATGGTGTCGCTCGGCCGGCCTGGGGCGGGCGAGCAACTCCTCCAGGCAACGGGGTTCACCGACATTGAACGCGTGGACGTTCCATTCGCCTGGGAGTTCGCTGACCCCGAGATTTACGCCCGAGCGCTGGCCGCGAGTGGCCCGGCCTACGAGGCCATTCAGAATGTCGGCGAGGCAGAGTTCCATCGATCGGCCGTCGAGCTCGCTCAGGGCCAGCTGCGGGATGGCCTGCCGCTGCGGGCCGAAATCAAGGTCGTGGCCTATCTGGCTCGCAAACCCGAATAAGCCCGCCCATAACCGGCAGCTTCTCGGAAAACTAGCGCAGTGACCAAACTTGTGGGGCCGGTGGGATTCGAACCCACACTGTCAGGAACCTAAATCCTGTGCCTCTGCCGTTGGGCTACGGCCCCAGCGTCAGACGCCGAGTTCCTTGCGCAGCCTAGCGACATGACCTGTCGCCTTCACCCCATACTGCGCCTGCTCGATCTTGCCATCCGGTCCGACGACAAACGTGGACCTGATGACGCCGACCGACTTCTTGCCGTAGAGCATCTTCTCGCCGTAAGCGCCGTAGGCCTCGAGTACCTCGTGCTTCTGGTCGCTCAGGACCGGGAAGGTGAGACCGTCCCGGTCGCGGAACTTCGCCAGCTTGGCGGGGCTGTCCGGCGACACGCCGACGACGGCGAATCCGGCCGCAGCCAGGCTGTCCAGGCTGTCCCGGAAATCGCACGCCTGCTTGGTACAGCCCGGGGTCATCGCCGCCGGGTAGAAGTAGACGATGACCCGCCGACCCCGCAGCGACGACAGGCTGACTTCGTTGCCATCGGCGTCGGGCAGGGTGAAGTCGGGGGCTGCGTCACCGGGAGCGAGGCGTACGTCGGTCATGCTCGTTCCCTCTCCTTGAGTTTTCGTTCGAGATTAGCCAAGGAACGCGGCGATTACGGGGGCAAGCCGTCGCAATGCCTTGCCGCGGTGGCTAATCCTGTCTTTGTCCGCCGGGTCCATCTCGGCCGTCGTGATTGTCGCAGAATCTGGCACGAAGATCGGGTCGTAGCCGAACCCCCCAAGCCCGCGCGGTTCCCGGATGAGCCGACCGAGTACCTCGCCCTCGCTGACGTGCTCACGGCCGCCCGGCAGAACCAGGGCAGCCGCGCAGACGAACCGCGCGCCTCGCCGGTCGTCGGGCACGTCCGTGAGCTGAGCCAGTACTAGCCGCAGGTTGGCCATGTCGTCTCCGTGTGTCCCAGACCAGCGGGCGGATAGCACGCCCGGCATGCCGTTGAGCGCGTCGACGCACAGTCCCGAATCATCGGCGACCGCGGGCAGTCCAGTGAAATCGGCGATGGCGCGGGCCTTGAGCAGCGCGTTCTCGGCAAAAGTGGCGCCAGTCTCGTCGACCTCTGGAGCGTCGGGGAACTCGGCGAGGCTGGCCAGCGTGACGTCGACGTGGCCGGCCGCCAGAATGCGCTTGAGCTCGAGCAGCTTGTGCTGGTTGGCCGTAGCCAGAACGAGCCGCTTCGGAGCCTGTTCCGGGCCGCCCGTCATGCGCCGAGCGCAGCCTGCTGGATAGCCGTCAGCTCGGCGCACCCGACCACAGCGAGATCCAGCAGCTCGTCGAGTAGCTTGCGGTCGAACGCCTCACGTTCGGCGGTCCCTTGGACCTCGACGAACCTTCCATCGCCCGTGCAGACGACGTTCATGTCGGTCTCGGCGGCCACGTCCTCGTCGTAGCAGAGGTCAAGCCGCGGCTGCCCGTCGACGATCCCGACGCTGACTGCGGCCACGGAAGACGTCAGCGGCTCGCCCTTCGTGCGCTTGCGCTCCTTGAGCCAGCCGATCGCGTCGGCCAGTGCGACATACCCGCCGGTGATCGCCGCCGTCCGCGTGCCGCCATCGGCCTGGAGGACGTCACAGTCGAGGACGATCGTGTTCTCGCCCAGCGCTTTGGGGTCGTAGCACGCCCGGAGCGACCTGCCGATCAGGCGCGAGATCTCGTGCGTGCGGCCGCCGATACGGCCCTTGACTGACTCCCGGTCGCTGCGAGTATTCGTCGATCGCGGCAGCATCGCGTACTCAGCCGTGACCCAGCCCTGCCCGCTGCCGCGGCGCCACCGAGGCAGGTCTTCCTGCACGCTCGCGGCGCACAGCACCCTGGTCGCGCCGAACTCGACGAGTACTGACCCTTCGGCGTGTTCTAGCCATCCCCTGGTGATCTTGACATCGCGGAGCTGATCGGGCTGACGGCCGTCCGGTCGTGACATACCGGCCAGCCTAGTGCTACCAGCCGGCCCGTTCAGGCGAGCCTGCCTCGATCCACCGGTACACCCGCCCGATCCCGACTGCGAGCCCCGTGGTCGGCTCCCAGCCAAGGTCCCGGCGCGCTCGCGCGGGCGCGAGCGCGCCGCGCAGCAGCTCGCCTGGCCGCGCCGGGGCGAAGACGGGATCGACCTGATAGCCCGCGACCTGGCTGATCACCTGCGTCAGCTCCAGCACGCTGACCTCGGCGCCGGTGCCGATGTTCCAGGTACCGGGGCGGCCGCTGTCGGCGGCGGCCAGGAACGCCGCTACCGCGTCGCCGACGTAAACGTAGTCGCGAGTCTGTTGGCCGTCGCCGTAGATGAGTGGCCGCTCCCGCGCGATCGCCCGCGCGCAGAAGATCGCGACAACTCCAGCCTGCCCGGCCGGATCCTGGCGAGGCCCGTAGACATTCGCGAACCGCAGGACGGCGTGGTTCGTCCGGTGCAGCCGGTTGTAGAGCAGCAAGTACTGCTCCGCGCCGGCCTTCGCGACGCCATACGGTGACTCCGGCAGCGGAAGCACGTCTTCCATCGACGGGATCGGCGCGTCGCGGCCGTAGATCACCGCGCCCGTCGAGGCGAGCAGCACCCTGGCGCCAACGGCCCGGGCCGCCTCGAGCACGTTGACGGTGCCGACGACATTCACCTGGGCGTCGGCCGCCGGATCCGCTACCGAGGACCGCACGTCGATCTGCCCGGCAAGGTGACAAATCAGGTTCGGGGCAAACTCTGCCGCGAGGCCCGTCAGCGCTGCTGCGTCGTTGACGCCGACCTTGTGCACGATTGCCTGCTCGGGCACCCGGCCCGGGCGGCCGGCTGACATGTCGTCGATGACAGCGACTGTGTCGCCCCTGGCGACGAGAGCGTCGGTGAGGTGCGAACCGATGAATCCGGCGCCACCGGTGACGAGCACGCGCATGGCAGAGGAGTCTATGCGCGACGGCCGCGAACGCCGGTTCGCGGCGGTTACGGTATCAGCCGAGCAGACGCAGGCCCGAGCTGGCCAGCTTCATCGGGCCGCCGAAGGCCTCGGACGCCTGCGCGAAGCTGACAGCTGGGTCATTCCACGGCACAAGATGGGTCAGCACCAGCTCGCCGACGTCTGCTCGCGCGGCGTGCTCGGCCGCCTGGCGGGCCGTGAGGTGCAGGCCGCCGGCAGGTCGGGACCGTCGACGAAGGACGCCTCGCACAGCAGCACGTCGGCCCCGGAGGCGATCGTGACGAGTTCGTCGGCAGGCCCCGTGTCGCCCGAGTACGCCAGGGTCTGGCCGGCATGCTCGAGCCGGTAGCCGAACGTCTCGACCGGATGGTCCATGTGCTCTGTCGTAACCCGCACCGGACCAATCTCGATCGTTCCCGGCGTCAGCGTCGCGAAGTCGAACGCATCAGCCATGCCAAGGCGCTCGGAGCCGAGTGCGACGGTGAGCCTGTCCTGCGCCCCGGCTGGGCCGTAGACCGGGATCCGCGGCCGCGGGCCGTCCGGATGGTAGTTCTGGTAGACGGAGTACCCGATCAGGTCCATGCAGTGGTCGCTGTGCAGGTGGCTCAGGCAGATCGCGTCCACGTCGCCGAGCCCGGTGTAGCGCTGGAGGGCGCCGACGGCCCCGTTACCGAGATCGAG
Organism: uncultured Actinomycetota bacterium; assembly: GCA_963730085.1. Classification (GTDB taxonomy): domain Bacteria; phylum Actinomycetota; class Actinomycetes; order Streptosporangiales; family Streptosporangiaceae; genus JAJYUU01. The sequence continues at coordinate 429,990 of CAVSQI010000008.1, forward strand.
CACCAGGCGGAAACCGTCAGCCTCGACCAGGTAGCAAGAGGCCGGGCTTAGCGGGCCCGGGAAGCTGCCTGACCAGCCCACAATCGTTACCTGCACGGAGCTTCGGGGTTCCCGTGAAAGATCTTGGTCGCCACAGTGGCCCAGGATAGCCTGGCAGTCTGACGGGCCAGCGACCGGAAACGTACTGACGAATCCGGCACTGCAACTATCATCCCCAAAACGGCATGATCTGGGTCACAGACCCCCCAACGAGCGACAGCGTGCCCGCCGGGTCCGCGGAGGTGCCATGACCGACCAGTCGACCGACTCGCGCGCGATCTCGCCCGCGCTTGCCGAGCCGTCGGTGCACGTCAAATCCGGCTGGATCGCCGGGCTGAGCCTGGCGAGCCTCGGCATGTGGATGGCGTCGCTCACGCCGATTCAGGTTCTGCTGCCCATCCAACTGCAGAACATCGACAAGGCGCACAAGCTCGCGGCCCTCGCCATCGTGTCTGGCGTCGGCGCCATCGCCTCGGTACTCGCAACCCCGGTAGCGGGCGCCTTGTCGGACCGGACGACGTACGCGTTCAGCTTTTTCGGCCTGAATGGGCGACGGCATCGGTGGACACTAATCATGTCCCTGCTCGGTGCCGGCAGCTTGCTGGTGCTCGCGCACCAGCGGACCGTGGCGGGCGTGGCCGTCCTGTGGGTCCTGTTCAGCGCATTTCAGAACGGCGAGTACGCCAGCTTGAGCGCGGCGATACCCGACCACGTCCCGGTGCGGCAGCGGGCGACTGTGGCCGGCTGGGTCGGCATGCCCCAGGCTCTGGGCCTCGTCGTCGGCACGATCCTGGTCGTGCTAGTGCTGGCCAGCAGCGTCGTCAGCAGCTACTACGTGATGGCAGTGCTGTTCTTCCTGCTCGTCATTCCCTTCGTGTTCTGGACGCCCGACCACCCGCTCGATCCCGTGCACGTTGATGAGTTCTCCTGGAAGAAGCTTCTCAAGGCGTACTGGATCAGCCCGCGCGAGTACCCGGACTTCGCGTGGGCCTGGATCACCCGCTTCCTGGCCTCGCTCGCGATCGCCATGGGCACCCTTTACCTGCTCTACTTCCTGCGCGACAAGGTCAAGCTGTACGCGCACAACCACATCCCCGCCGCAACCGGCCTGCTGATCTTGATCGTCATCTACACGGTCTGCGTAGTGCTGACGGCGATCGTCGGCGGGATCATCTCCGACCGGATGGGCAAGCGGAAGATGATCGTGACCGTTTCCGGGATCCTGATGGGCCTGGCCGCCCTCCTGCTGACCTTCGTCGAGAGCTGGGACGCCTCGCTCGTGGCCGCGGTGCTGTTCGGCATGGGCTTTGGTGCCTACCTGGCCGTCGACCAGGCGCTCATCACCCAGGTGCTGCCGGCCGCCGCCGACCGCGCCAAGGATCTCGGCATCATCAACATCGCCATAGTCGGCCCGGCCGCCATCGGTGCCGCGATCGCCGGCCCGCTAGTGATTCTCGGCGGTTACCCGACGCTGTTCGGCGGGACTGCCGTGGTGGCGGCGCTCGGCTCGATTCTCGTCTGGCGGATCAAGAGCGTCCCGTAACGTCCAGCAGCGTCACTGCCTCGCGCATGGCGCCCCGCCCGACCCTGGCAATCTGCCTGCTCTGCGCGACTAGGCGACCCGAGGCATCCCACACCTCGGCCTCCTCGTCGAACCAGCCGCCGCTTACGTGGCGCGCTCGCGCCGCGACCGCGAGCGGTCCCGGGCCGGGAACCGCGCGCATATGCCAGGTGAGCTCCACCGTCGGCGCCCAGCTCGTGGCGCCGAGGCCGAAGACCACCGGCGGCAGACCGTCCAGGGCCAGCGCCAGCACGTACGGGTCCGGATCCTGCTTCTCCCGAAGCTGGAAGTAGCCGCGCATCTCCGGCAGCCCGGACGGCTCGCCCCGGCGCCAGCCCGTCGTGGTCGGGTCCAGCAGCACCTCCACCTGCGCCGCGTAGCCAGACGTGCCGTCGTCGGCCGTGGTACCGCGCCACTGGCCGAGATCTACGCAGTCGGCGATGGCTGGGAAGCCGGGCGGCGGCCCGGTCCACGTCAGCGTCGCGGGTGCAGCGCCGATCGGATGGCCGGCGTCAGCAGCTTCGGCCGGGCCTGCGACAGCGCCCACCGTCATGGTCGTATCGAGGATCACCTTGCCGTCCTGGACGAGGGCAGCTCGCGCGGTGGCGGCGGTCCGGCCGTGCTTGAGCCACGTGACGTGCACCTCGGCTGGCGCGATGGCGCCCACACGGAGGAAGTGAGCGCTGGTCGCGACCGGGTGCGGGAGCGGCGATTCGGCCAGCACGGCGCGCATGACGGTCGCCAGTAGCGCTCCCCCGTTGATGGCCGGCGGCGTGGCGCCACCGGGCACCACCATGGCGAACCGAGCGTCGAGCACCGCCTCGTATCGCCCATCTTCACGGCGGGTCACGGCCGTGGCCTCGTCGAAGATCGTCATCCGCGTTATGTCTTCCTCATCGAACCGGGTACCTACTGCAGGGTAGCTTCGGCGACGGCTTGGTTCCCAAAATAAGATGAACCAGGACCTCACGCCCAGAGCTGGCCCTCTAGCCGGGCCTCGGCTTCCGCGAGGGTGCCGCCGTAGGCACCGGTCGACAGGTACTTCCAGCCCGCGTCGGCGATGAGCAGCGCGATATCGGCGCGCTGGCCGGTCGCCTGCGCCTTGGCGGCGATGCCGAGGGCGGCGTGCAAGACGCAGCCGGACGAAATGCCCGCGAACAGGCCCTCCACCGAGAGCAGCTCCCTGGTCCGCCGCACGGCGTCGGCCGACGACACCGAGTACCGCGACGTCAGCACCGACTCGTCATACAGCTCGGGCACGAAGCCTTCGGACAAGTTCCGGAGGCCGTACACCAGCTCGCCGTAGCGCGGCTCGGCCGCCACGATCTGAACGCCCGGCACGTGCTCGCGGAGGAACCGGCCCGTCCCCATGAGCGTTCCCGAGGTGCCGAGCCCGGCCACGAAGTGCGTGATCTCCGGTAGGTCAGCAAGCAGTTCCGGTCCGGTGGTCTCGTAGTGGGCGCGGGAATTGGCCTCGTTGCCGTACTGGTAGAGCATGACCCAGTCGGGGTGCTCGGCAGCCAGGCCCTGCGCCACCCGCACGGCCTCGTTGGAGCCGCCGGCCGCGGGCGACGCGACGATCGACGCCCCATAGGCCTCGAGCAGCATGCGCCGCTCTTGCGAGGTGTTCTCCGGCATGACGCAGATCAACTTGTAGCCGCGGAGGCGGGCGACCATAGCGAGGCTGATGCCGGTGTTGCCGGAGGTGGGCTCCAGGATCGTCGCGCCGGGGAACAGGAGCCCGTCCTTCTCCGCCGCTGCGACCATGTACGTCGCCGCCCGGTCTTTCACCGAGCCGGTTGGATTGCGGTCCTCGAGCTTGGCCCACAGCCGCACGTCCGGACTCGGCGACAGCCTCGGCAGCCCGATCAGAGGCGTGCCGCCGACGGCGTCAAGGATGGACTCGTAGCGCATTGGTCTGCCAGCGCGCCAAGATCAGCGCCGGCCGCCCGCAACGGCCGGCAGCACTGTGATCGTGTCACCGTCGCTGACGGGCGCGGACAGGCCGCCGATGAACCGCACGTCCTCGTCGTTCAGGTACACGTTGATGAACCGGCGAAGCCCGGCGTCATCGACAAGCCGCTCGCGCAGGCCGTCGTAACGGCCATCGACGTCGGTGAGCAGCTCGTCAAGAGTCGAGCCCGCGCCCTCGATCGACTTCTGGCCGCCGGTATAGCTGCGCAGGATGGTCGGGATTCGGACCTCGATTGCCATGGCTCTTCTGCTCCTGTTTGTACGCTCGCACGTCGGTGATACCCGGCGACCCGGGCTGCTAGCGGATGCAACCGGTCGCCGGCCGCGATCATTCCGGCTCGACGACTACGGCTTCCTCGGTCACGACGCCGTCCACGATGCGGAACGACCTGAACTCGGCCTCATCCGGTTCCCTGGTCGATACCAGCACGTAGTGGGCGGTCGGCTCGCTGGCGTACGAGATGTCAGTCCGCGAGGGATAGGCCTCGGTTGCGGTGTGCGAGTGGTAGATCACGATCGGCTCCTCGTCCCGATCGTCCATCTCTCGCCACACGCGAAGCTGTTCCATCGAGTCGAACCGGTAGAACGTGGGTGAGCGCTCGGCGTTGAGCATCGGGATGAACCGATCTGGCTTGTCGCTCCCGGTCGGCCCGGCGATCACCCCGCAGGCCTCGTCGGGATGATCAGCACGGGCATGCGCCACGACCTTGGACCGCAACTCGGAACTGATCGTCAGCATGCCAGGAGGGTAGCCGAAACGCCCGGTTGACCCGCATGGGCGGTGGCTTGCGGCCGATGCTCAGGCCAGGGCCTCGATGAGGCTGTCCTGCAGATAGGCCAGCCATTGGTAGACCCAGACGTAGGCGGAGCGCGGGTCGTCGGCCGCGAGGTGCTCCGATAGATCCTCGTTCTCGTCGGTGATGCCGAGCCGGACGCTCAGCGCCAGGCGGACGTCGTTCAGCGCGCGGAGCCATTGCTGGCACTCGGGCTCGCTGAGGAGTACCTCGCCGCCGCTTGCGGGCAGCGAGGCGAGCACGGTCTGGGCCGAAGCGACCTTCCCCGTCCGGAGGCTCTCCTCGGTGTAGCGGCGGAACTCGGCCGATGCGCCCGCGTCGTCGCGGTAGCCATCGGGCAGCAGCCGCGCCAGCACCGGGTCTTCCGGCGGCTCGGCGTGGCTCGACAGCCCAAGTTCGGCTTCGACCGCGTCGTCCGCGCCGGTCTCGGCCACCTCGGCGGCGGTGCTGTCGGCGCTGACCAGCTCGGCAATCTGGCTGACCAGGCTCCGGACGACGCCGGCCTGGGCTTCCTCGAAGTACGCCGCCGCCCCACCGGGCACGCGCCGGAACGATGCCGCCAGTCCGAGGCTGTCCTCGCCGTCCTCCGCTGGCTCCAGGAAGTCCCAGGTCACGAGTCGTGGCTCACAGTGGCCCAGAGGCCGTAGCCGTGCAGCGTCTCGGCGTCGCGCTCCATGGCCTCGCGCGTGCCCGACGAGACGACCGCCTTGCCGCGGTGATGTACGTCCAGCATGAGCTTCTCCGCCTTCACCTTGGGGTAGCCGAAGACTTTCTGAAAGACATACGTCACGTAGGTCATCAGGTTGACCGGGTCATTCCAGACGACAGTTACCCACGGTGCATCCAGAGCCGTATCTTGGCCCGTTATCGGTTGTTCGACCTCAACTGGCGCGACGCCCACCTGCCGTCACCTCCCCAGTAGCCAAGTGTCCCACTTCCCTTGACGTTAGTGTTCCACTCGCGGCCGACGCGAACGCACGGACATTTGCGCCGAATTTACGCGCGCGCCGTCGCGGGGGTTCGCCTAAATAGCTCGTTATGTCCACTGCACCGACGCTCCCGCCCACCGCTCCACCGGCGAGCCATCCGTAGGCTGCGTTCCGTGACCTCGCACACCAGTCTCCTGACCGACCACTACGAGCTGACGATGGTGCGCGCCGCGCTGCGCAGCGGCACGGCTCGTCGCCGCGCCGTTTTCGAGATGTTCGCCCGACACCTACCGAACGGGCGGCGCTACGGCGTCGTCGCCGGCACCGGGCGCCTGCTGGACGCGCTGGAGCGGTTCCGGTTCGGCGACGACGAGCTCGCGTTTCTCGAACGCAACCAGATCGCCGACGAGCCGACGCTCGAATTCCTCCGCGACTACAAGTTCGGCGGGGACATCTGGGGATACGCCGAGGGCGACTGCTACTTCCCTGGCTCGCCGATCCTCGTGGTCGAGGGCACCTTTGCCGAAGCTGTGGTTCTGGAGACGCTCGCCCTGTCGATCTTCAATCACGACTGCGCGATCGCCTCCGCGACATCCCGGATGGTGACGGCCGCACACGGCCGACCGCTCGTCGAGATGGGCTCGCGCCGGACGCACGAGCGCGCAGCCGTCGCGAGCGCGCGCGCCGCTTACATGACCGGCTTCGCCACGACGTCGAACCTGCAGGCTGGCTACCAGTACGGCGTGCCCACGAGCGGCACGAGCGCGCACGCATTCACGCTGCTGCACGACGACGAACGGCGCGCGTTCGCCGCGCAGGTCGACGCGCTCGGCAAGGGCACGACGCTGCTCGTCGACACGTACGACGTGCCGGGCGCGATCCGCGCCGCTGTCGAGCAGGCGGGTCCGCGCCTCGGCGCGATCAGGATCGACAGCGGCGACCTGGCCATCGTGGCCCGCGACGCGCGTCGCGAGCTCGACGCGCTCGGTGCGACCGAGACGAGGATCGTGCTTACCGGTGACCTCGACGAGTTCTCGATCGCAGCGCTAGCGGCGGAGCCGGTCGACGGGTACGGCGTCGGGACGTCGCTGGTCACCGGTTCGGGCGCCCCAACGGCTGCGCTTGTCTACAAGCTCGTCGCGCGGTCCGACAGCGAAGCGCCCGGGCCGCTCCGTCCCGTCGCGAAGCGGTCGGTGGGCAAGCCGTCGCGCGGCGGCCGCAAGTGGGCGCTGCGCCGGCTCGGCGTGTCAGGTTGGGCCGAAACCGAGGTCGTCACGGATTACGAGCCCGCGGAGTCACCGACCGGCCGTGCCCTGCTGACCCGGCTCGTCCACGAGGGCGTGGTCGTGGGCCGCGAGCCGATCGCCGAAGCACGCGCCAGGCACCAGCGGGTCCTGGCCGAGCTGCCGCCGTACGCACTGCAGTTGGCGCGCGGCTACCCGGCGATCCCGACCGTATTCGAGCCAGACCGAGACTGACGGCCCGGCAGGCTCCGTCGATCATGACAAAATTACTGCCATGCACAGGAACGCAGAACACGTCGCCAGCGCACTCCGTTCGCTCGGGGTGCCCGGGCAGGTTAGAGAGCTCGATCAGCCCGCTCCGACGGCGGCGACCGCGGCGGCGCAGCTCGGCTGCGACGTGGGCGCGATCGCGAACAGCCTGGTATTCAGCGCCGATGGAGAGCCGCTGCTGGTGCTGACCAGTGGCGCGCACCGAGTCGACACCGCCAAGGTCGCCGCCGAGCTTGGCGTCCACACGGTCGGCCGCGCCGATCCTGATTTCGTCCACGCCGCGACCGGGCAGCGAATCGGCGGGGTGGCGCCGGTCGGCCACCCGAAGCCGGTCAGGACGCTGGTCGACAACGCGCTTGCCGCCTACGACATTGTCTGGGCCGCGGCCGGCCACGCGCACACCGTGTTCCCCACGTCTTTTGACGAGCTTGTGCGCATCACTGGCGGTATGCCTGCCGACGTCGGTTAGCGCTACGCTCAGGCCCGTGCGCGCACTCCTCATCGTCGATGTGCAGAACGACTTCTGCGAAGGCGGTTCGCTGGCGGTCCCTGGCGGCATCGCCGTGGCCAGCGCGATCACCGAGTACCTGGCCGGACCCGATGGCGCCAGGTACGACCACGTCGTGGCGACTCAGGACTTCCACGTGGACCCGGGCTCGCACTTCTCCGCGCAGCCCGACTACGCGCTGACCTGGCCTCCGCACTGCGTCGCTGGGACGACCGGTGCGCTGTTCCGGCCGGAACTGGACACGAGCCGGGTCGAAGCGATATTCCGCAAGGGCGCGCACGCTGCGGCTTACAGCGGCTTCGAAGGCACCACTGAGGGCGGCGAGTCTCTGCGCCAGTGGCTCGTCCAGCGGCAAGTGACCGACGTCGACATCGCCGGCCTAACGGCCGACTACTGCGTGCGCGCTACCGCCACTGACGCAGCGGTGGCGGACTTCGCCACGAGGGTCCTGCTCAGCCTCACCGCGGGCGTAGCCGAGACCAGCACCAAGGACGCGATCGAGGCCATGCGCCAGGCTGGCGTCATCCTCGAGGGAACCCCGGTAGCCGCTGGTCACCGCCAGCCAGCTGAGTAGTCCGGATCCTTGGCGGACAAGCGCCGACTGTCGGCCGCCTAGTCGCCGCCCTCCGGCAGCGACTCATAGATACGCTGGCAATCCGGGCAGACCGGGAATTTCTTCGGGTCCCGGCTCGGCACCCAGACCTTGCCGCACAGCGCCACGACTGGCGTCCCCAGCACCGCGCTGTCGACGATCTTGTCTTTCTCGACATAGTGCGCGAACCGCTCGTGGTCGCCATCGCCGAAGGACGTGTCAGGCCGGACATCTGAGTCCTGGCGAACGTCTGTGCCAGGTATGACTTCTGTGCTCACAGCCCACAAGTGTAATCGGGCGTCGGAACGGCCAGGCGCCCCCTGCCGGGCAGGTCTGAACGGATCAGTTCATGGCCGGATCGTCCGGGAACGTGGCGACTAGGGCCAGGTCGCCGCCCTGACGGCGCAGCACTTCGGCCCAGAGTCCCTGTGGCTCAGCCGCGAACGCGTCCGCCGGATCCCCGGGCACGACGTACCAGGCGCCCTCGTCGATCTCGTCGCGCAGCTGGCCGGCCCCCCAGCCCGCATAGCCGGCGAAAACTCGCATCGACGAAATGCCGCCCGCCAGCAGTTCCGGTGGCGCGCCCAGGTCGACAAGCCCGATCCTCGACATCATCGGCGTGCCCTCGAGAGACCGCCAGCCGACTGGCTCTTCACCGCCCTGAGCGAGCGCAAGCGCGAGCGCGCTATTCGGCGAGATCGGCCCGCCGCGAAATATCACCTGCGGCCCCGAAGCAAGCGGAGTCCACGACTCGAGGACCTCGTCGAGAGGGACGTCGGTCGGGCGGTTCAGAACGACGCCCAGCGTGCCCTCGTCAGAGTCGTCCTCGACGATCAAGACCACGGCCCGCCGGAAGTTCGGATCACCTAGCTTGGGGCTGGCCGCCAGCACCCGTCCGTTGAGGGATAGCTCCTCCATAAGGACATGATGCGCTAAGGACCTGGGGGTCGGCGCAGGGGTGCCGCAACGCGCGCTGAGCGGACGACAATCGGGCTACCCGCCGCCACGGGGACGTACCCTGCATATGTGTCTTCGAGATCAAGCGGAGCGATCGCCTCGGTCGGTATCGCCGAGGCGGGGCAATCCGGGCTTACCCGGCCCGCGATCGACGCCGCCCGGCTCCGGGTTGCCGTTTTGCGCCTTTCGCGTCGGCTGCGCAAGCATGACCTGGCCGGCCTGACGCCGAGCCAGCTCTCGACGCTTTCCAGTGTCGGCAAGTGCGGGCCGGTCCGTCTCGGCGATCTGGCCGCGGCCGAGCGCATCGCGCCGTCGACGCTGACGCGCCTTGTGAATGTGCTCGAGGAGCGCGGTTACCTGTCGCGCCAGCCGGCGCCCGGCGATGCGCGAGCATTCCTCGTCACCATGACGGACAGCGGCCGCGACGTACTGGAGCGCATCCGCGCCGAGGCGACGAACCTGCTGACCGACATCCTGATGACGTTGCCGGCCGACCAGCTTGCGGCGCTCGAGGCGGCGTTGCCCGCACTGGAGCAGCTCGCCGACGCCGGCTCGGCTGGCGCCGTCGGCTAAAAGAGCAGGCTGGACAGCGCGGATCTGGCTTTCGTGACCCTCGGATCACGTGGCGGGAAGATCTCGAAGAGGCTCACGAGGTGCTTGCGCGCCGTCTCCCGCTCGTCGCCTGATGTGCGCTTGATGGTGTCGAGCAGCCGCTGAAACGCGGCGTCGATCTGACCCATGGCGAGCTCTACGTCGGCAACCCTGCCCTGTGCCTCGGCATCGTCGGGACGAGCGTCGGCGTCGCGTCGGGCGGCCGCCTGATCGTAGGACTCGACGCGCCGGATCAGGCCGATCTGCCCGAGGCCCATGGTCGCGACCGGATCGCCCGGGCTGGCGTCGAGTACCTTCTCGAATGCAGCCGCGGCGGCGTCCAGATCGCCGCGCTCCATAGCGTCCTGCGCCTCAGCAAACATCGCGCCAGGCCCGGAATCGGCCGGTCCTTCCCCGTAACCGGGTACCTGGCCATCGGCGGCCGTGCCCTGGCCATCCGATGACAGGTCAGCAGGTGCACCAGGCCGCACGCCAAGCTGCTCGGCAACGTGCATGACCTGGCCGAGCCACTCCCTCACTTGCGCTTCGGGCAACGCGCCAAGAAAGCCGTCAGCCACCTGGCCCGCGACGATTGCTACCACCATGGGGATGCTCTGCACTTGCAGCGCAGCACTCAGCTGGGGATTGGCGTCGACGTCGACCCTGGCGAGCACGAAACCGCCGTTGGCCTCGACGGCGAGCTTCTCCAGGATTGGTCCAAGTTGCTTGCACGGACCGCACCACTCGGCCCAGAGGTCAAGCACGACGGGCACACTGCGGGACCGGGCTACGACCTCGGTGTTGAACGTCTCGTCAGTGACGTCGATAATCAGGCCGGACTGCGCGCCCGGCTCGCCGCCCGATGCCGAGGCCTGCTCCGCCGCGCGTTGCCTGCGCTGCACAGCGGCCTGGCGGGCGCTTAGGTCAATAGCGCCAGAGAGGGTAAAGTCCCGCGGCTGCTTCATAACTCCATCCTGCCGCACGCGCGGCGCGCTCTGCCCCTCGTGTACCCCCAAAGAAGCAAGCCGCGACCGCAACGGCTCGACGCTCGAGTGGCAACCAGTATCCTCGCGCTGCCTCGGCCTGACGCGAGCCGTCACCGGAGACCCCGCCAGCGGGCTCGGCCCCCCGTACCGAGAAACCCCGCCAGCGGGATCGGCTTTCAGAACGCCGGCGCCTCGAAGTACCCGCCCCACTCGTCGCGCAGGGCGCCGCAGATCTCGCCGAGAGTGGCCTCCGCGCTCGCCGCGGCGATCATCGAAGGGATCATGTTCTCGCCCGATCGCGCGGCCGCGAGCATGGCCTCGAGCGCCGCATCGACGGCCGGCTGACTGCGGTCGGCCCGCCGTTGCCGCAGGACCGCGACCTGCTCGACTTCCACCTCGTGGCTGACGCGCAGGATCTCGATCGGCTTCTCCACCGTGTCGGTGTGACAGTTGACGCCGACGACGCGCTTGTCACCCTTCTCCAGCTTCTGCTGGTAGGCAAACGACGCCTCGGCGATCTCGGACATGAACCAGCCGTCTTCGATGCCCCGCAGAATCCCCGCCGTCATCGTGCCGTCCGGGCTCATGGCCTTGATCTGCGCGAAGATCGCCTCGGCCTCGGCCTCAAGCTTGTCGGTCAGGGCCTCGAGGTACCAGGAGCCGCCGAGCGGATCGGCGACGTTGACGACGCCGGTCTCTTCCATGATCACTTGCTGGGTGCGAAGTGCGATCTCGGCGGCCTTTTCACTCGGGAGCGCGAGCACCTCATCCAGGGCGTTGGTGTGCAGCGAATTCGTCCCGCCGAGAACGGCGGCGAGCGCCTCGATCGCGGTCCGGACGATGTTGTTATCAGGCTGCTGTGCTGTGAGCGACACCCCGGCTGTCTGCGTGTGGAAACGCAGCCATTGCGCGCGCTCCGTGGTAGCGCCGTACTCGTCCCGCAGCCACCGCGCCCAGATTCGCCTGGCTGCGCGAAACTTGGCGATTTCCTCAAAGAAGTCGATGTGCGCGTCAAAGAAGAACGACAGGCCGGGCGCGAACGTCTCGATGGACAGACCGCGCGAGAGCCCAAGCTCCACGTACCCGAAGCCATCTGCCAGCGTGAACGCAAGCTCCTGCGCTGCTGTCGACCCGGCCTCCCTGATGTGGTATCCCGACACCGACAGCGGTTTGTAGTCCGGGATGTGCTGCGCACAGAACTCCATGAGATCGCCGATCAGGCGCAGATGCGGTTGCGGCGGGAACAGCCACTCCTTCTGCGCGATGTACTCCTTGAAGATGTCGGTCTGGAGGGTTCCGTTCAGACGACCGATGTCGGCGCCCTGCCGCTGCGCCGCGGCCAGGTACATGCAGAAAATCGGTACGGCAGGTCCGCTGATAGTCATCGACGTCGTGGTGTCGGCGAGTGGGATGCCGCCGAAGAGGGCGTCCATGTCGGTTGTGGTGTCGATGGCGACACCGCAGTGGCCGACCTCGCCAGCCGATCGGGGGTCGTCAGAGTCGCGGCCCATGAGCGTGGGCATGTCGAAGGCGACGGAGAGCCCGCCACCGCCGGCCTGAAGCAGCATCTTGTACCGCTCGTTGGTCTGCTCGGCGTTGCCGAATCCGGAGAACTGCCGGATCGTCCACGTGCGGCCGCGGTAGCCGCCGGGGTACAACCCGCGAGTAAACGGGAATTCGCCCGGCCAGCCGACCCGGTCAAAGCCGGGCACCACGGACCCGGTCGGCGGTCCGTAGACAGGGTCAACCTCGACCCCGGACAGCGTGGTGAAGTCAGCATCGCGCTTGCGCGACGCGTCATAGCGGCGCTGCCAGCGCTCCCGGCCGTCGTCCGGTGCGTCCCGTCGGTCGCCCATCGAGCACCCCAAGCACAGAATTAGTCGGACGTCCTAGTATCTAGTTTCAGTCTACCCGCGGGCTGGGCCGCGAAAAAGCTCGGACGTCCTAGTATCCGAAGGCTGTCGCAACCATCCGCCCTGTGCGTCGTCTTAGCTAGTGCCCGGCATGCACCGAATGTGTAAAGAACGTTGTCATCGTTGCGTTCCTCCCAAACGACGAGAATGTGGTAGAGCCATGCAAAACGGTGTAACCAGCGCAGGTTGCGCTGTGCTCTGTCCCGGCGTCGCGGGCCTAGAAGACACGGCAAGCCTTCAGCTAACGTGGCCGCTGGGATCAGGGCGCGTGGCCAAGCGAGGTAATCCGGTTAATCAGCGGAGCACGGCAACCAGGCTTCACGCCTCGGACCAAGAAGCCGTCGAGGAACTGTTCAACGCCTGCTACCCGCGTCTCGCGGGCTGGGTACGCAGGCTCGTTGACGATGACGAGACGGCGCACGAAATCGCGTCGGAGGCCTTCACCCGGCTGCTATCACGGTGGACCGGCCTCGATAACCCGCAGAGCTACCTCTACATGATCGCCACCAACCTCATCAGGGATCACTGGCGCAAGACCGGGCGCGAGCGCAACGCGATCAGGGTGATGACGGCCGCTGGCCCGGCCGATGCGGCGTATCACCCAGCTCAGGATGTCGACGTTCGGGCGCTCATCCAGGCGCTGCCCGAGCGGCTGCGGAGTCCCTTCCTGCTGCACTACTACGGTGGCTTCGGGCTCAAGGAGGTGGCCGTCATGCTCGGCCGCCCGGAGGGCACCATCAAGGCTGACCTGTTCAACGCCCGGGCCCGCCTGAAGGCCGCGCTGGGAGAGGCCCGTGAGTAGCCCACGCGACGAGATCGACGACTGGCTGGGTGGCGAGGTGGAGCCGCTCAGGCCGCCGCCGGGTGCCCTCGACGGGATCCGCCGCCGGGCGCGGCAACGCAAAGCCCGACAGGCTGTTGTTGCGGCCGCCGGCTGTGCCGTCGTGCTGGCCGCGGCGGTCTCCGTTCCGCAGCTCATCGGCAGCAGCAACCACGCCGGCAAGCCCGTGGCGGGCGGAGTCACTCCCGCATCGATACAGCCGAGCCAGAGTCACGCCACGTCGAACAGCGTCGCACCGTCCGCGCGCAGCAGCAGTCCGATCCAGCGGCCTCCCCAGCGGACCACGCTGTCCAACTCCTGGACGATCCCGCCGCCCGGCTTCAGGCCCACATCCGTGACCTTCGTCGGCACCGGGTCGAACTCCGTGATCGGCGCCGTCATCGGCCAGGCCGCCCGTCCGTGCGCCTCGCAATTCTGCACATCCCTCGCCGGCACATCGGACTACGGCAGTACCTGGTACGGGGTCAGCGCTCCCTACGCACCCGGCCCAGACGGCAGCAACGGCGTTAGCCAGCTTCGGTTTGCGAGCCCCAGCGACGGCTGGGCCTTCGGTCCAGCGCTGTACGCGACGACGAGCGGCGGCGCGTCTTGGACCCCGGAATCCACCGGCGGCCAGCGCGTCATCGACATCGAAGCGGCCGCCCGGCGGGCCGGCGCTCGGCCTGTTCGCCACCTGCACGGGATCCGGGCCCGAGTACGCCGCGAATTGCACGAGCTTCTCGCTGAATACATCAGCGGCCGGCAGCAAGACGTGGACGCCGGTCACCGTGCCCGCCGGCACGATGGCGGCTGGCCAGGCCGCATCGGCCGACCTGGTCGTCACCGGAACGACTGGGTACTTGCTCACGCCGACGGGTGCCGTACTGACCGGATCGGTGTCCGGCGGCACGTGGCTGCTGGCCGGCCAGGCCCCGTGCGCGCCAGGCCCTCCGGGGGCGAACGGAACGCCATCGCGGGCGCTGCTGGTGACCAGCCCGCAGCAGCTCATGCTCGCCTGCACCACCGGTTCGACGGGTGGTCCAAGTTCCAGTGGTCCGCTGATTGTGACCACCGTGTACACCACGGCGAACGGCTCAAGCTGGCAGGTCGCCGGCAGCGTGAGGCACCCCGATGCGGCCACGTCGGTGGCATCCGGCACCGCGGGCCAGCTGGTGCTGGCTACCGCAGCTGGGATTTACGAGTCCCGTAACAGCGGCCGAACCTGGCGTCAGGCTAACCTCGGCGGTCCCGGTCCGGCCGGCGGCTTCAGCTACGTCGGCATGACGACTGCGAAGGACGGCGTCGCTGTACCCTCCGACCCGGCACTCGGGGAGATCTACGTCACCGCGGATGGCGGCCTGCACTGGCAGCCGCGCCCGATCGTCGGCTAGCTGTCTTTGAAGTCACCCGCGGTCACCCGGAGTCCGCGCAACAGGCTGAACATCTCGCGCAGCTGCTCCTCGGTGTAGCCGCCCATGCCGAACTCCGCCGACATGAGATCGGCGGTCGCCCGCTGCATGATCGCCCGCCCTTCGGGCGTGATCTCGGCGAGCGTGCCGCGGCCGTCGCGCGGGTTGGGCTTGCGGATGACGAGGTGCTGACGCTCGAGCCGGTCAATCGTGTTCGTCACGCTGGTCGGGTGGACCATCAGGCGCTCGCCGATAATCCGCATGGGCAGCGCCCCCTCCCGGCTGAAGCTGAGCAGGACCAGCGCCTCGTACCGGGCAAACGTCAGATCATGCGGCCGCAGTAGCGCGTCGAGCTGACTGAGCAATATCTGCTGGACCCGCATGATCGCCGTCACGGCGGCCATGGCCTTGGCGTCGCCGAACCGGCTCTCCCAGGTATCGGCGGCGCGGGCGATGGGGTCGAACGGTAGATCCAGCGGCTTGGGCACAGGCACAACGTACCGTGACCAGCCTGGCCCGGCATTTCCACCGACTGCGCAACAGCTGGCGAGTCGGCCGGCGCGTACGTGGACATGGTCAATTACAGATCGTTACATTGCCTGCGGGGGATCGACTCATAGCGAAATCCGGGGGAAAAAGATGCCGTCCGGCCGCGCTCTCATAGGCCCGGATCCCGTGCTGGCTGCTGGCATCGGCGTGCGGCGCGGGCGGGGCTGGGCCGTGCGCTCGGCCAGCTTCCGCATCGGACCGCCGATCCCCGGCCAGTCAGCCCTCGGCATCCTGAGCGATCATCCCTCGCAGTCGGCAGCGCTCGTCGACTTGCTCGCCGGCGTCGCCCGTCCGGCTTACGGGGAACTGCGGGTACTCGGCCACGACATGGCAACCATCCGCGGCCGGGCCGCGGTCCGCCGCCGAGTCGGCGTCGCCCGCCGCAACGCCAGGTCGCTGCCAGGGATACGTGTCCGCGGGCTGGTTGAGCACTCGGCCCGCCTCGGTCGCCCGCACCGGCAGGACCGGCACCTGCTCGCCGCGGCAATACTGGACCGGCTATCGCTCATGCCGTGGTCTGAGGTGACGCTGCGAGCCGCGCCAGACGCGATCGCCAGGCGCGCGCGCCTCGCGGCGGCGGCCGTGCATCAGCCTGAGCTGCTGCTGCTGGACGGGCTGCTCGACGGGCTGGCTGCGCGGGAAGTCTCCGTCTTAGCAGCCGCGATCAACGACCTCAGCCGCGACAGCGGCGTCCTGCTCATGGGCTGTGATCGCGAAGCGCTGGAACTGGCCTGCGACGACGTGCTCGTCCTCACTGACGGCGTGCTGATCGACGCCTGAGCAAACGACGCCTGGATCGTTGCGGCCGCTGGCTGCCCTAAGCTGCCTAGGTGGACTGGAGCACGCTGTCCTGCGGACGTAGCGGCCATCTGACCTTCGCGCCAGACGAGCCGGAGCTGGCCGCCCAGATGGGCGCCGTGCTGCCTGATGGCCAGGCGTGGCAGTGCCTGCGCTGCGGCTCCTACGTAGCGGGACCGCCTACCCGCTCCGGACCAGCGGCATCGGCCCCCGTCGTTCCGCGTGGCCGCGAGATCAGAAGCAATCTCATCTTGCGCGTGTTCGCGATCGAGCGCTTCCTGCGCGGCCTCCTGGTCGGCGCCGGGGCGGTGTTCCTGTGGCAGTTTCGGCACTCCCAGGCCACAATCGACGCGCGTTTCGATCGCGAACTGCCCGTCATCCGCGGACTGTTCCGTCAGCTCGGCTTCAACATCAGCAATTCCAAGCTGGTCGGGCTGTTGCAGCACGCTCTCACGCTGAGCACCAAGACGCTGACGCTGCTTGCCATCGGGCTGGCGATCTACGCGATCGTCGAGGTTGTCGAAGCCGCCGGGCTGTGGCTTGCCAGGCGCTGGGGCGAGTACTTCGCGATGGTGGCGACGTCGCTCGGCTTGCCGCTGGAGATCTACGACCTCACGCGCAAGGTCACGGCCACCGCGCTCGTACTGTTGGCGATCAATCTTGCCTTGGTGCTGTACCTGGTGATCACGAAGCGGCTCTTCGGCGTCCGCGGCGGCAAGAAGGCCTACGACGCCCGGCTATGGAGCGAGTCCGTTCTGGAGGCTGCCGAGGTGGCCGCCGCGACCGCGACCGGGACAACCGAAGCGACCAGCTCGACCGAAATGCCTGATCCGGCCGAAATGCCTGACGCAACCGAACCCGCCGGTTCTGCCGAAGCCGCCGAAACCAGCCCGCACTAGACCCGACCCGCGATCGCGTGCGTCAAAAGTACAGATTCTCCATACTTTTGCCACACACGTTGGAAGTGGTTTTCGGCAGCCGGCTGTCAACCGCCGATCAGCTCGTCCGCGGCCGAGTACGGGTCCAGATCGCCTGCCAGCACGCGCTCGGCCAGTTCGTCAAGCCGCGACTCGCCGGGTATGCCGCCCATCCGCACTCGCAACTCTCCCAGCGCGATCGCCGAGATCTCCGCCCGCACGCGATCGTGCCGTCGCTGGTCCCGCTGCCCGCTGACGGACAGCCAGACGCGGTGCTTGTCGATGGCCGCGGCGAGGTCGGTGATGCCGTCGCCCGCCATCGCCGCCGTGCTGACGATCGGCGGCTTCCAGTCGTCGGGGCCATAGGTCGCCATCGCCAGCATCGTGCGCAGGTCCCTGACCGCCTCCTGCGCGCCGGGCCGGTCGCTCTTGTTGACGGCGAATACGTCGCCGATCTCCAGGATGCCCGCCTTCGCCGCCTGGATGGAGTCGCCAAGCCCGGGGGCGACCACGACCAGCGAAGTGTCGGCGAGCGAGGCGATCTCGACTTCGGCCTGACCGACGCCTACGGTCTCGATCAGGATGACGTCGAAGCCCGCAGCCGCGAGGATGCGCACCGCCTGCGGAGTGGCCCACGACAGCCCGCCGAGGTGCCCCCGGCTCGCCATCGACCGGATAAAGACCTTGTCGTCAGTGGCGTGAGCTTGCATCCGCACCCGGTCCCCCAGCAGGGCCCCGCCGCTGAACGGCGACGACGGATCAACCGCCAGCACGCCGACACGCTGGCCGGCTTGCCGGTAGGCCCGGACGAGCGCTCCGGTGACGGTCGACTTGCCCACGCCCGGCGCTCCGGTCAGGCCGATGACGTGCGCGTGCCCCGTCAGCGGCGCGATCTCCTTCATGACGCGGCGAAGCTCGCCCGATTCGTCTTCGACGAGAGAAACAAGCCGCGCCAGGGAACGGGGATCGCCTGACCTGGCCGCCGCGATCAGACTCGCGGGGTCTTCGCTACGCCGGGCCCGCCCGGTGAGCGCGGGCACGACTCGCTCAGCCCTCGACCGGGGCTGGCACCCGCAGGAGTAGCGCGTCCCCCTGCCCGCCGCCGCCGCACAGCGCCGCTGCCCCGAGGCCGCCACCCCGCTCGCGCAGCGCGTAGATGAGGTGGAGCGCGATCCGCGCGCCCGAAGCTCCAAGCGGATGACCGATCGCGATGGCGCCCCCGTCGACGTTCACCTTCTCCGGGTCAACGCCGAGGTCGCGCATGGACTGGATCGCAACGGCGGCGAACGCCTCGTTGATCTCGACGAGCTCCAGGTTGTCGACGCTGAGGCCGGCCTTGTCGAGGGCGCGCTGGATCGCCCGTGCTGGCTGGGAGTGCAGCGAGTTGTCCGGTCCGGCGACCACGCCGTGCGTGCCGATCTCGGCCAGCACCGTCGCGCCAGCTGCGGCCGCGGCGGCCGCGGACATCACAACGACGGCTGCAGCGCCGTCGCTGATCTGCGAAGCCGAGCCGGCCGTGATCGTGCCGTCGACCGCGAACGCGGGCCTGAGGCCGGCCAGCGACTCAGCTGTCGTATCGGCGCGCACACCCTCGTCGGTGTCGACGATCAGCGGCTCGCCCTTCCGTTGCGGAATCGCCACCGGCGTGATCTCGTGCGCCATCAGCCCGTCCTTGATGGCCTTGGCTGCGAGCTGATGCGACCGGGCCGCGAACGCGTCCTGCTCCTGCCGCGTGATGCCCAGCTTGGCGTTGTGCCGCTCGGTCGACTCCCCCATCGACACCTGGTCGAAGGCGTCGGTAAGGCCGTCCAGCGCCATCGAGTCCACAAGCTCGGTGGCGCCGTACTTGAAGCCCAGGCGTGACCCTGGCAGCAGGTGCGGTGCCCGAGACATCGACTCCATGCCGCCCGCGACGATGACGTCGAACTCGCCCGCGCGGATCAGCTGGGCTGCAAGCGCAATAGCGTCAAGGCCCGACAGGCAGACCTTATTGATCGACAGAGCTGGAACCGTCATAGGGATACCGGCGGCTACCGCCGCCTGGCGGGCCGGGATCTGACCCTCGCCGGCCTGGAGCACCTGGCCCATGATGACGTACTCGACGTGGTCAGCGGGCACGCCCGCGCGCTCCAGCGCCGCCTTTATGGCCAGCCCGCCGAGCTGGGCTCCACTGAAACCGCTCAGCGACCCGAGCAGCCGGCCTATCGGGGTCCGGGCACCGCCAACGATTACTGCCTCGCGCATAGCTGAAACGATACCTGTCAGTGACTCAGCGCCCGGAGGGACAGAAGCCGTGCTCACCCGAATCGATCACGTCGGCATTGCCTGTGGTGACCTGACAACCTCGATCGCCTTCTACGAGTCAACCTTCGGGCTTACCGTCGCCAGCCTGGAAGTCAATGAGTCGCAAGGAGTCAAGGAGGCAATGCTGCACGTCGCCACTGGTCCGGCGGGCGGCTCATACGTCCAGTTGCTCGAGCCGCTCGCCGCGGACACGCCGGTCGGCAGGTTCCTCG
Organism: uncultured Actinomycetota bacterium; assembly: GCA_963730085.1. Classification (GTDB taxonomy): domain Bacteria; phylum Actinomycetota; class Actinomycetes; order Streptosporangiales; family Streptosporangiaceae; genus JAJYUU01. The sequence continues at coordinate 449,357 of CAVSQI010000008.1, forward strand.
AGCGGCGCGGTGAGGGCATCCACCACATTGGCTACGGCGTGGCGAACATCACAACGGCGCTGACTGCCATCGGAGCGTCGGGTGTACGCCTTATCGACGAGCGGCCGCGACACGGCTCGATGGGCGCCTCGATCGCCTTCCTGCACCCGGCCGACGTCGGCGGGGTTCTCACCGAACTCGTCGAGGCAGCGCGAACGTAGCGTGACGAAGCAGCGTCACCTATATCGCAAATCGCTAAAAATCGATATCTCCGGTACTACCCACTGCGAACACGCCGCCAACGGTCTACAGGGGGAGTACGCTGCCAGCACCGGGCGAAAGTCCCCTCGTGCCGGCCGGGCTAAGGCAGCTGTCAGCAGCGTCAATCGACCCCGGCAATCGGACCCGATAGGCGATCGTTTCGGTGCGCGACCCTCCCGTCTACCCAGGATTAGGCGACATGCAGCCCGACATCGATGCTCAGCTCAGCAACTTCTTTGTCGAGAACTCCATCCCGGAGTTCTCCAGGGTCATGCGCGGCTATGACCCGACCCAGGTCCAGCAAGAACTGGTGCGTCTCGACACGGAGGTGCGCAAGCACCAGGAGAACGCCCAGGCCATGCAGCGCGAGCTGGCCGACGCGCACCGGCAGATTCAAGAGCAGGAGCGGCCGACCTACTCGGGCCTTGGCTCGAGGATCGAGCAACTACTCCGGCTCGCCGAGGAGCAGGCCACCGAGATAGTCCAGGAAGCCCGATCGGCGGCCAACGAGCTGAACGCGGCCGCCAAGGTCGAGGCCGCCGAGGCCCGCGCGTCCGCCGAGAACGAGGCTGCCGAGCTGCGGGCCGTCGCCAAGCGCGAGACCGATGATCAGCGCTCGTCCGCCGAGCGCGAGGCCGAGGCGATCAGGACGAAGGCGGGCCGCGAGGCTGACGAGCTGAAGTCGACCACCGAGCGCGAGGTGGCCAAGCTCCGGGCCACGGCGGACCACGAGGTAGCCGAGAAGCGCGCGGGCAATGAGCGCGAGGTCGCCAAGATGCGGACGACGGCCGAGCGCGAGGTCGCCCAGATGCGGGCCTCCTCCAAACGTGACCGGGATGAGATCCTGACCACCGCGAAGCGGCAGGCCGACGAGATGCGCAGCCAGGCGCAGCGGGCCTTCGAGGACAGCGAGGCGGCGCGGGCGCAGGCCGAGGCCGAATTCGAAATGCAGCTTGCAGCGCGGCGAGAGGAAGCCGAGCGGCAAGAGACCGAGCGGCTGTCCAAGGCGCAGGAAGCCACCCAGAAGATGGTGTCCGAGGCGGAGCAGCGCGCAGCTGTCGCCGAGGAGCGCGCGAGCAAGGCCAGCATCCAGGCCGAGCAGACCAGGCGGGAGGCCGATCAGCACAGCCAGCAGCTCGTCAGCAACGCCAAGAAGAACGCAGACGGCATCCTGGCCCAGGCCAAGGCTCAGGCCGACCAGCTGCTCGCCGACACCAAGGCCGAAGCGGAGCGGGTGCGCACCAACGCTCAGCGGCAGGTCGAGGAGCTGAACAAGCAGAAGGACAGCGTCGGCGCTCACCTCCAGCAGATCAGTCAGCTGCTCGGTGGGACCATGCCGGGACTCGTGGACGCGCTCAAGTCCGGCGCGGCGCAGCCGGCCGTCGCTGCGCCGCAGGCCAGGGCCGTCACGGCCGGACCGGCCGCCGACGCGGAGCCAGCCCCGGTACCGGCTGCGGCGACTCGGCAGGCGACTGCTCCGGCCGCGGACGCTCCAGCCAAGGCCGCAGCCAATGGCAAGCCGGGCGAGGGCGACGACGAGTGGTGGACCGAGTAGCCGCCCATCACCTGTAGACGGGTCCAGGGCCCTCCCGCTGTCGCGGGAGGGCCCTGGTGCATCTCGGCCAGAGCGATAATTCAGGTCCGCTCAGGCGTTGATCGTCTGGCCCCCGTCGACGACGAGTGTCTGCCCGGTCATGAACGAGGACGCGTCGCTGGCCAGGAACACGGCTGGACCCGCCATCTCCTCCGGGCTTGCCCACCGCTTCATCGCCGAGGTCGCGACCGTGGCCGGGCCGGCGATTGGGTCTTCCCAGAGGGCGCGGTTCAGCTCCGTGGCGGTCCAGCCAGGGCACAGCGCGTTGACCCGGACGCCCGCTTGGCCCCACTCGACCGCCAGCGACTTGGTCAGCGACACCAGCCCCGCCTTGGCCGCACCGTACGGCGTGATGAGCGGCGAGGACGCGATTCCGGCGACCGACGCGACGTTGATCACGTTGCCGCTGCCGCGATCGAGCAGGTGGCTGGCGAACGCGTGACACACGTAGACCGCAGAGCTGAGATTGAGCTTGATGAGCTTGTCCCAGCCCGACAGCCGCAGGTCACGGAACGGGACCATGAAGTTCGACCCGCCGGCGTTGTTCACGACGATGTCGACGGCACCGAGCTGCTCGATCGCGGCTGCCGCGGCCGCGGCCACGGCGTCGTAGTCAGTGACGTCCGTCGGGATGACAACGGCCTTCCGGCCTACTGCGTCGACGGCCTCGGCGGTATCGGCAAGGCCGTCCGCGCTGCGCGCCACGAGGGCGACATCGGCGCCCGCGTCGGCCAGCGCAACCGCGATGACACGGCCGATTCCGCGCGATGCGCCGGTCACGAATGCGGTCTTGCCGGTCAGGTCGAACATGCTCACGGTCAGTCCTCCCAGTTGGTGGGCAACGGCCACGAGGCCGGGTTCGTCCGGCGGACGATCTCGTTGAGCACGATCCGGACGTAGCGCTCCCCCACCCATAGGTGCTTGGCGCCCGGCACTCCGATCACCTCCGCCTGCGGCACGCGGCCGAATCGTTGGCGCGCCTCCGGTGGCTGGAGGTAATCATCGTGCTCAGGGACCAGCGCGAGCAATGGCTTGCCCGAGCGGGCCCACGCATCGAGGTCGGCGTCCCCGGCGCGACGTAGGGGCGGCGACAGCAAGATCGCCCCCGCTACGTCTGGATCATTGCCCCAGCGCAGCGTCATCTCGCTGCCGAAGGACCAGCCCACTAGCCATAGCTGGGGCAGGTCGAGGTCCGCGCAGAACGCGATCGCCGCTGCGACATCGTGCCGTTCGGTCTCGCCGGCGCCGAACTCGCCCTCGCTGCGACCGCGATCAGATGACGTGCCACGCGTGTTGAAGCGGAGCACGGTGAGGTCGGCGAGCGCGGGTAGCCGGTACGAAGCCTTGCGGAAGATGTGGCTGTCCATCATTCCGCCATGCGTCGGGAGCGGATGCAGGCAGATGAGGGTCGCGACAGCAGGCCGGCGCTCCGGCTGCGCGAGCTCGCCCACCAGCCTCAGGCCGTCGGACGTGACCAGCGTGACCTCGTTCCGTCGGGCTGGCAACACGGTGTTCGCGGTGATCTCGGTCATCGCGTCATCATCGATGCGTTTGCAAGCCAGGGCCCGGCCGGCGCGGCCGTCGCTGCCAGCATGCGTTGTGCCAGTGCCGACGCTCGTCCGTTCCGCTGGCGTCGGCGGGCCAGACCACCAGGTGCGCGGTGCCCGCGACGAGCTCCTGATCGCAGCCTGGGCACCGGTATGTCTTCGCCGCGGCGGCGCCGGGCACTTGACGGACGATCCAGTCGCCATCGGGCCATTCCTCCAGCAGCGGCGGCCCGAGCCGGACGGCGTCCGCACCGCCCGCGGCAGGTTCAGGTCGTGGCCGTCGCGCACGTCGGGGCTTGCTAGGTGCATCGGACGGCAGCCGCCGCGCCTTCCGTGGACTCACGTGTACCGCCGGCGAGATTTCAACCGCCTCCACCAGCGCGCGAGCTAGGTCCGCTGCGCCCGCTGGCCCACTGAATTCCCGCCGCCGCGTGCTCGGCCAGGAGCACAGGCGGCGCAAGGGACGGGAACCCGTAGGCCTCTTGCATGGCTCGCAGACCCGCGAGCACGATCGACGGCCCGGCAGCATCCAGGAGCTGGAACGGCCCCTGCGGGTATCCGCAGCCCAGCATCATCGCGGTATCCACCTCTGTCGCCGTGGCGTAACCGTCCTGGACCATCCGAACCGCGTCGGCCAGGTGCGGGTACAGCAAGGCGCCAACCAGAAATCCCGGCCGGTCCGGCGCCCGCACAGCGGTGAACCCGAGCTTCTCCGCCAGCGCGGCCGCGGCCGCCATGGCCTTCTCGGAGCTCAGGCTCGTGTGAATCAGTTCGACAAGGTGACCGTCGGCAAGACCGTTGGGGGGGTTCAAGCCGACCGACTGCTCCGGGCGGCCGGCTGCGAGCGCCGCCGGCAGGACCGGCCGCCCCGCCGTCGCGGCGATCAGCACGAGCTCGGTTGGGTGGGCGGCGTTCCTCGTCACGTTCACGCCAGCGCTCGCCAGGGCGGTTGCGAGTTCGGCTTCGGTTTCATCGCCGGACCCGATCAGCGTGACGGTATCGGGAGCACTCGAGCTGAGCCCGGTCTCCGCAAGACCCCCGCCGTCTGCGTAGTCATAGATGCCACGGCCGGCCTTTCGGCCCGTCCGGCCTGCGTCGACGAGGCGGCGCAGCAGCGCCGCCGGCGTGTACCTGGTGAAGCCGAACTCCGCGTGCAGCACCTTCATGATCGACAGTGCGGTGTCGAGGCCGATGAGATCGAGCAGCGCCAGCGGGCCCATCGGCATTCCGATGCCGGCCGTGGCCGCCATGTCGATGTCTTCTCGGCTGGCGTACCCGATCTCCAGCAGCTCGAGGGCCTGGTTGAGATAGGGCAGCAACAGCGCGTTGGCGACGAACCCGGCCCGGTCCCCGACCTGCACCGGCGTCTTGCCGAGGCGACGCGCAAGGTCGGCGACCGTATCGACGACGCCGTCATCGGTGAGCAGCGTCGAGACGACCTCCACTAGCCGCATCACGGGAGCGGGGTTGAAGAAGTGCATGCCAACAACGCGACCGGGGTGCTTGGTCGCTGCCGCGATCGCGGTGACCGACAACGACGACGTATTCGTCGCGAGGATGGCTGTCGGGCTCGTGACCCGGTCCAGCTCCGCGAAGATCTGCCGCTTGATCTCCATCCGCTCGGGCACCACCTCGACAGCTACGTCGACAGCGGCGGCGTCGCTGAACCCGGCGGCTGGGCGAATGCGGGCACGGATCTCCGCTTGCTCTTTTGCGGATAGTTTGCCCCGGCTCACCGCCTTCGAGAGGCTGGCGTCCAGGTGCCCGAGGCCCTGGCTCATGGCCTGCGGGTCAGCCTCGATCGCGACAACCCCGATCCCCGCCCGCGCGAATACTTCGGCTATGCCGGCGCCCATCGTGCCGAGGCCGACGACCGCTACCTCGCGAATGTCCATGGCTTGCTCCCGTGTCAAGCTGCACTGACCGCGACACTACCGTCGGGGCCATCGCACGCTGTCAGCGCCTCGCGTGCTCCTGCGACGGGGCGGCGTCCGCGGTCCGTGCGCGCGGCGGCGCGCTGCGCGATCATGATGACAGCAGACCAACTGCTGCCGACTTCCCGAGCTTGTGGAGCGAGCCGTATGCCACCGCCCGACCGGAGCACAGCCCTCGACCACGTGGTCGTCCTCATGTTTGAGAACCGCTCGTTCGACAATCTGCTCGGCCGGCTGTACCAGCCAGGCGAGGTGGCGTCGTTTGAGGGCGTGCTCGGGAAGGACCTGTCCAACCCGGTGCCCGACTGGGCTGCTGATCGCTCTGGCGGCGCTGACATCAGCTACGGCGTGGCCGCGAGCATGAACACGCCAGGCACGGATCCCGGGGAAGAGTATCCGCACGTCAACACCCAGTTGTTCGGCGTCATCGATCCGGCAGCTAACCGCGGCGTGCTCGCTGACAAGATGGCGGCACCGTTCAACGCTCCAGCCGATGCGCGTCAGCGGCCGTCCATGGACGGCTTCGTGACCGACTTCATCAGTGCGTTCAGCGCTGAGATCGGCAGGCAGCCGCGATACGACGAGTACGCGCAGATCATGACCGGATATGCGCCCGAGCAGTTGCCGGTACTGTCGGCAATTGCGCGCGGTTTCACGTGCTTTGATCACTGGTTCTGCGAAGTGCCGTCGCAGACGTTCGCTAACCGCTCGTTCTTCCACGCGGGCAGTTCGTCGGGCTATGTCGTCAACCTGTCCCCGCCGGAGTCGTTCCCGCTGCACAACACCGCCGAGACCATCTTCGAGCGGCTCGACCAGCAGAACCTTAGCTGGCGCGTGTACTGCGACCCGCCAAGCCACATCTCGCTGACCGGCATCATTCACGCGCCGCGCCTGTGGCCGTACTTCGGGTCCAGATTCGTCTCGACGGACCAGTTCCTGCAGGACGCCGCCGACGGCAACCTGCCGACGTACTCGTTCATCGAGCCGAATCTGCTCTACGGCCACAACGACATGCATCCGGCGTTCGCCGCGCTGTTCCCGGACACGCCGATCGACCCGCCGTCGTCGATGCTCGGCGGCGAGGCGCTGCTCGCGAAGATCTACAACGCGGTCCGCTCCGCGTCATCGCCGCACGGCTCGAACGCCTTTAACACCCTGCTTGTCGTCACGTTCGACGAGCATGGCGGCACATACGACCACGTGGCGCCGCCCGCAGCGCCGCCACCGCATCCGGCGACCGCACCAGGTCAGATGAACTTCGCTTTCGACCGATCGGGTTTGCGCGTGCCCACCATCGCGGTCTCCGCCTGGATACCGGGCCGGGCGGTCGTCACCAGCCAGTACCGTGCCACCTCGGTTATCGCAACCTTGCGCAAGCGGTGGCAGCTTGGCGCGCCGCTCACCGCGCGCGACGCGATCGCGGCTGACCTCGCGCCGTTGCTCTCCCTCGACACCCCGCGCGATCCCGCAGACTGGCCCGAGGTCGTGCCCCGTCCGGTGCCGCCGTTCACCGCGCAGGTGCCGGCGCCAGAGGCCGCGTTCGTCGGCCTGGGCCGGGCGGCGCTGCATGCGTGCATAGCGCTGGCCGAGCGAGCCGGGAAGAGCAGCCCGGCCCTGACGGAGGACGCGACCATCAGCCGCGCCGACGGCATCGAGCTCATCCTCGACCTGGCCGGCGATGCCTTCACGCGCCTGCGCGCCTAGCGCGCCCGGCTACAGTGTGAACTCGTGCGTCTCGTCATAGCCCGGTGCAGCGTGGATTACGCGGGACGGCTGGCCGCGCATCTGCCGCTGGCTACGCGCTTGATCATCGTCAAGGCCGACTCCTCCGTCCTGGTCCACTCTGACGGCGGCTCCTACAAGCCGCTGAACTGGATGTCTCCGCCGTGCCGACTCGCAGAGGAACCAGGCCGGTGGGTCGTCACCGGCAAATCCGGCGAGACGCTGACCATCGAATTCGCTGAGATCATCAGCGACTCCCACTACGACCTCGGCGTCGACCCCGGGCTGGTGAAGGATGGCGTAGAAGCGCACCTTCAGGAGCTGCTCGCCGCCCGACTCGACGTGCTTGGCGACGGCTGGCGACTCGTGCGCCGAGAGTTCCCGACGGCGATCGGCCCGGTCGACATCATGTGCCGGGACGCAGCGGGTGTCAGCGTGGCCGTGGAGGTCAAGCGCCGCGGCGAGATCGACGGGGTCGAGCAGCTCACGCGTTACCTCGAACTGCTCAACCGGGATTCGCTGCTCGCACCCGTCGTCGGCGTCTTCGCCGCGCAGGAGATCAGGCCGCAAGCACGGGTGCTGGCTGAGGATCGCGGCATTCGATGCGTCACGCTGGACTACGACACGATGCGCGGCATCGACGACGGCATGCTGCGGCTGTTCTGAGTTGACGCCACTAGCCGACCGGCCTGGCTCGCCAGGCCCTGCAACCGAAGGGGCATGACCAGCTCATGGGCCAGACAGCTTCCCACGATCTACGCGCCGGTGGCCTGACGGCGACCGAGCACCGGCTCGCCAATGGGCTGCGCGTGGTGCTCTCCGAGGACCACCTCACTCCCGTTGCCGCGGTCTGCCTCTGGTACGACGTCGGCTCGCGCAACGAGGCCGAGGGACGGACGGGGCTTGCCCACCTCTTCGAGCACCTCATGTTCCAGGGCTCGGCGCAGGTCCACGGCAACGGCCACTTCGAGCTCATACAGGGAGCTGGCGGCTCGCTGAACGGCACGACGAGCTTCGAGCGGACCAACTACTTCGAGACCATGCCCGCGCACCAGCTGGAACTCGCACTCTGGCTGGAGGCCGACCGCATGGGCTCGCTTCTCGCTGCGCTCGATGAGGAGTCGCTGCAGAACCAGCGCGATGTCGTCAAGAACGAGCGCCGTCAGCGCTACGACAACGTGCCGTACGGCACGGCGTTCGAGCGACTGGTCGGGCTCGCCTTCCCGACCGGGCACCCGTACCACCACACGCCCATCGGCTCCATGGCCGATCTAGACGCCGCGACGCTGGCGGATGCCAGGGCGTTCTTCCGCGCCGAATTACGCCCCGAACAACGCAGTACTTTCCGTAGTCGGGGACATCGACCCCGGGCAGACGCTCGCGTGGGCGGAGAAGTACTTCGGCTCGATCCCTCCTGGCACCGGCAAGACGGCCCCACGGGACGCGACACTGCCCGACACCATCGGCGCGGACCTGCACGAGCTGATCCGCGATGAGGTGCCGGCGCGCGCGCTGATCGCGGCCTACCGGCTGCCACCGGACGGCACCCGGGACTGCGACGCGGCCGACCTCGCTACGACGGTACTGGGCTCGGGCATGGCATCACGGCTGTACAACCGGCTGGTACGGCGCGACCGCACCGCCATCTCGGCTGACTTCGGCATGCTGCGCCTCGCTGGTGCCCCGTCCCTCGGCTTCCTTGACGTCAAAGCAGCCAGCGGCGCTGAATTCGCCGAGATTGGCGGCGCCGTCGACGACGAGCTGGCCAGGCTGGGCGCCGATGGTCCGTCGGCCGAGGAGATGGACCGTGCCCAGGCGAGTCTGGAACGCGAGTGGCTCGACCGGCTGGGCACGGTCGCAGGCCGGGCGGATGAGCTGTGCCGGTACGCCGTCCTCTTCGACGACCCACAGCTCGCCTTCACGGCGATCGGCCGCATCCTCGACGTAACCGCGGAGGAAGTCCGGGATGTCGCCGCGGCCAGGCTCCGGACCGACAATCGAGCGGTGCTGGAGTACGAGCCCGTGACCCCGCACGCAGACGACGAAGGGACTGGCCGGTGAGCAACCCGCTCGTGACGATGGATCTGCACCCCCAGCCGGCCGCCGGCAAGGCCAAGCCGTGGGAGTTCCCGGTGCCCGAACACGGCGCCCTCGCTAGCGGCCTCCGACTGCAGCGGTGCCACCGACCCGGCCAGCAGGTCATGGCCGTCGAACTCTGCCTCGACGCGCCGCTCGACGCCGAGCCCGACGGACTCGACGGAATCGCGACCATCATGGCGCACGCGCTCTCGGAAGGCTCCGGGCCCTACTCGGCCGAGGAGTTCGCCGCCGAACTGGAGCGCTGCGGCGCGACGGTCGGCTCCCGCGTCGACTACACCGGCGCCCGCATTTCCATGGAGGTGCCAGCCTCCCGCCTGGCCAGAGCCCTCGGCTTGCTCGCCGAGGCGCTGCGAGTGCCGGCGTTCGCGCGGAGCGAGGTCGACCGGCTCGTACGCAACCGGCTCGACGAGATACCGCACGAGCTCGCCAGCCCGCCGCGGCGCGCGGCGAAGCAGCTGGCGGCTGAGCTGTTCCCTGCCACGTCGCGGATGTCCCGGCCGCGCGAGGGCAGCGAGGACACCGTCGGCCGGATCGACGCCGCAAACGCACGCGCGTTTTACGACGCGCACGTGCGGCCTGGGACCGCGACCGCCGTCATCGTCGGTGACCTGACAGGTATTGAGCTGGATCGAATGCTCGCTGACACGCTCGGCACCTGGACCGCTCCGACGGCGCCGCCGGCGCGCGTTCCGGCGGCGATTGCGGACGACACGGGCCGGGTCGTCATCGTGGACAGGCCGGGCGCCGTGCAGACCCAACTGCTCGTCGGGCGGACCGGGCCTGATCGGCGCGACCCGGTGTGGCCGGCGCTCGTTGTCGGCACGTACTGCCTGGGCGGCACGCTGACATCCCGGCTAGACCGGGTACTGCGCGAGGAGAAGGGCTACACCTACGGCGTCCGGGCATTCGCTCAGGTTCTGCGGTCGCCGGCGTCGGGGACCGCCAATGGTGCCGCCGGTACGTCGCTGCTGGCCATCAGCGGTGCGGTCGACACTGCGTCGACGGCTCCGGCGCTCGCCGACATGCACACCGTGCTCCGCACGCTTGCCGCTGAGGGACTGACCGAGGCCGAGCGCGACCTGGCAGTGCAGAACCTCGTGCTCGTCGCGCCGCTCCGGTACGAGACGGCCGCTGCCGTAGCCGGAACGCTGGCAGATCAGGTGGAGCAGCACCTGCCTGACGACTACCAAGCGCAGCTCTACAAGCGCCTAGCGGCGACGAGCACCGCTGCCGCAACGGAGGCGGTCGTGGCCGCGTTCCCGACGGTCAGCCTGGTCACGGTGCTGGTTGGCGATGCGAGTCTGATCACGGAACCGGTGGAGGCGCTCGGGCTCGGCGCGGTCACCGTAGTCGCCAGCTAACGCACTGGACCGGCGATCAGCACCGTGCGCGGGAGGCCGGAAGGGCGGCGATGACGCGGCGATTCGATGAGATCCGGACTAACCGGCTGCTGATGCGGCGCTGGCGGTCTGCCGACCTGAAGCCGTTCGCCGCCCTCAATGGCGACCCGGAGACGATGCGGTTCTTCCCGGATACGCTCGACCGAGCCACCAGCGACGCGTTCGTGCAGCGGATCGAATTGCGATTCGATCAGCAGGGCTACGGCCTCTGGGCGCTCGAACTGGCGGCGACCGGAGAGTTCATCGGCTACACGGGCCTCGATCCGCTGCCCGACGGGGTGCCGGGTGCCGGCGGCACGGAGATCGGCTGGCGAGTGGATCGCCACTTCTGGCATCTCGGTTACGCGACCGAGGCCGCCCGGGCGGCGGTAGCCGTGGCCTTTGACGGCGCGGAGCTGCCGGAGCTGTGGTCCATGACTGCCGTGCTGAACGAGCCGTCGCAGGCTGTCATGCGGCGGATTGGAATGGTGGAAGTGGGCCGGTTCGATCACCCGCGGGTACCGGCGGGTCACGCTGTCCGGCCGCACGTGATGTATCACCTCGCCAGACCCGCCGACGCGTGAACCCCGTCGCCAGCAGCAGGGCCGGCCCAGAGCACGTCCTCGATTACGCCAGCAAATGCGCGTTCACGGTCCTGGCGGCGGCCGCTAGCTCGGGCAGCGTCGTGACGACGATCCCGGCGGCACGGAGCCGCTCGGCGCCGCCGCCAGGAACGAAGATCGGCGGCTCGTGCCACGCGACGACGACGCGGCCAACGCCGCTGGCGATGATCAGGTCGGCGCACGGGGTCGGCCGGGAGGTCCTGGCGGCGCATGGCTCTAGCGAGCTGTAGAGGGTGGCGTCGGCCAGTCCGGTCACCGCCGTCGAGCCCGCCGACCAGGGCGCACCGATCTTGGCCAGTGCTACTTCCTCCGCGTGATCGCCCGGAGCCAGCTCGCGCGAGTACCCGTCGCTCAGCCGGGTGCCGTCTGCGCCGACAACTACCGCGCCGACCGAGAATGCGGACGCCGACGGAATGCATCGCCTGGACAGCTCGATGGCGACGCTGAGCCAGTACCGGTCCGCGTCGCAGGTACCAGGCCGGACCACGGGCACAACCTACCCGAGGCGATCTTGGCGCGCGAGCCGATGATGTACTGAGGTGAGCCAGTCGGCGCTCGGCAAGTCGCAGCGTACAATCTCAGCAAATCGCGCAGAACGGCGGTGGAACGGCATGGCAGCCACGCTCGGGACTCTCGGGTTCGTCAGGTCGACCGAGACCTTTGACAGCCTGAATCCGGCCTCCGGCGAGGTCGTTGGCACGTATCCGGTTTACAACGAGCAGGACGTGGCTGAGACCGTCGACCGCGCGAGAGCAGCGGCGCGGTGGTGGGCCGATCTCGGCTGGACCGACCGCAGGCAGCGCCTGCTGGCGTGGAAGTCGTACCTGACTCGGTACATCGGGCGCCTGGCCGAGCTTGTGCACAACGAGACCGGCAAGCCCATCGCTGACGCGCAACTGGAAATCCTGCTCGCGATCGTGCACGTCGACTGGGCCGCCAAGCATGCCCGCCGGGTCCTCCGCTCGCGCCGGGTCCGCAGTGGCCTGGTCTCCATCAACCAGGCGGCGACGCTGGAGTACCAGCCGCTCGGCGTCGTCGGCGTGATCGGACCGTGGAACTATCCGGTCTTCACTCCCATGGGATCTATCGCCTACGCGCTTGCGGCCGGGAACGCAGTCGTCTTCAAGCCCAGTGAGCTCACGCCCGCGGTCGGTGCGTGGCTGGTCAGCTCGTTCGCCGAGGTCGTGCCCGAGCAGCCAGTTCTGCAGCTCGTGACCGGCATGGGTCAGACCGGCGGCTACCTGGCCCGCAGCCACGTCAACAAGATCGCGTTCACGGGTTCAGCCGCGACCGCGAAGAAGGTCATGGCGGCGTGCGCCGAGAATCTCACCCCCATGGTCGCCGAGTGCGGCGGCAAGGATGCATTCATCGTGGGCGCCGACGCCGACCTGGACGCGGCCGCGGACGCGTGTGCCTGGGGCGCGCTGTCCAACGCAGGCCAGACCTGCGTCGGCGTCGAGCGCGTGTACGTCGTGCAGGACGTGTATCACACGTTCCTGGAGAAGCTGACCGATCGCGTGAGCAAGATCCGGCCGGGCGACGACCGCGAGGCCGACTATGGACCCATGACGCTGCCGGGCCAGGCCGAGGTCATCGAGCGGCACATCGCCGACGCCATGGCGCGCGGCGGCCGCCCGGTTATCGGCGGCATCGGCAGCATCCGGCGCCCGTTCGTCGGGCCAGTGATCCTGGCCGACGTGCCGGAGGAGAGCAAGGCGGTCACCGACGAGACGTTCGGGCCCACCATCACGGTCGCCAAGGTCGCGAACCTCGAGGAGGGCGTCGAGCGCGCCAACGCCAGCAGATACGGCCTCGGCGGCACCGTGTACGCCGGGAGCAGGAGGGCGGCAATGGCCGCGGCCCGCGAGCTCAAGAGCGGGATGACGGCGATCAACTCGGTCATCTCGTTCGCGGCCGTGCCGTCGCTGCCATTTGGCGGGTCCGGTGACTCCGGGTTCGGCCGCATCCACGGCGCTGACGGGCTGCGGGAGTTCGCCCGGCCGAAGGCGATCACCAGGCAGTGGATGAAGCCGCTGGTGAATCTCACGTCCTTCAGCCGCACCGACGAGGACATGAAGAAGCTACTCAACATCGTCACCATGCTCCACGGCCGACGCTACAAGTGATCGAGCACGCTGCGCCGCGCGGCGCCGGTGCAGCCACGTCCCGGCGGGTAAACGCGTTGACCCGCAGCGCGACCAGCAGCGAGCGGGCGGCTAGCGCGAGCTGATGATCGAGAGGCCGGACTCGGCCGGGTCGAGCGCCGCGAGGGGCGCCCGGCCCTGGATCAGGTCAGCCGCGCGCTCGGCAATCGCGATCGTCGGCGCGTTGGTGTTGCCGCGCGGCACCGTCGGCATGACCGAGGCGTCGACGACGCGCAGCCGCTCGACGCCGCGGACCCGCAACTCGGTGTCGACGACGCTGGCCAGCTTGCTCGCCGCGACCCGCGAGTCACCACCCATCGCGCACGTGCCGACGGGGTGATAGAGCGTGGACAGGTCGCCGCGGATCCAGTCGCGCACGTCTGAGTCGGTGCGGACGGCCGGGCCGGGAGCGACCTCGGCCTGAACCTTGCCGAGGAGCGGCTTGCTGGCCACGATGTCGCGAGCGATGCCAACGCCTCTCACCAGGGCATCGAGGTCGTCGATGTCCGACAAGTACGACGGATCGATCAGTGGCTTGTGTCGCGGGTCGGCGCTGCGCAGCCGGATCTTTCCGCGGCTGCCGACCGACACGAGCGTTATCAGCACGGATAGCGCGCGTGTGGCCGGGTCGGCGAGGCCACCGTCGACGAACGGCACCGGCAGCACATGCCACTGAATGTCGGGCGCAGCCAGCGCCGGATCTGTCCGAGTGAAGCCGCCCGCCTCGGCGATGTTCGTCGTCATCGGTCCCGAGTGCATCAGCTGCCAGCGGACCAGATTCCGCGGGCCCGCCTTCTCCCACAGGCTCCTAATCTTGGGTGCGCTCCAGATCGCCGCCACGACCGGGTGATCCGAGAGGTTGCCGCCAACGCCCGGATTGTCGGCCATGACCGCGATGTTGTGCTCGTGCAAGTGGTCCGCTGGGCCAACGCCAGACAGCATGAGCAGCTGCGGGCTGCCGATGGCCCCCGCCGACAGGATGATCTCGGCCTCGGCCCGAGCGAGTTCCTCCGCGCCACGACGCAGGTACCGGACCCCGGTGGCACGGCCACCCTCGATGTCGATCCCCGTGACGAGCGCATCGGTGTGGACAGTGAGGTTCGGACGGCCAACCGCCGGGTGCAGGTACGCGTCGGCCGCCGACCACCGACGGCCGCCCCTCTGGGTGACCTGGTAGTAGCCGACTCCCACCTGCTCCGGGCCGTTGAAGTCGTTGTTGGCGGGCAGGCCATAATTACGGGCCGCAGCCACAAAGTCGCCGGTCAGCCCGCTCTTGAACTTGAGATCCTGCACGCTGAGCGGGCCCGTGGCGCCGTGGTAGGCCGATCCGCCGCGCGAGTTTGACTCAGAGCGCAGGAAATATGGCACCAGGTCGGTGTAGCCCCAGCCGTCGCAGCCGTAGTCATCTCGCCAGGAGTCGTAGTCGTGTCGGCTCCCGCGGATGTAAATCATGGCGTTGATCGACGACGAGCCGCCAAGGACCCGGCCGCGGGGCCAGTAGATCTCGCGCCCGCCGGCCCGATCCTGCGGCACCGTCTGGTAGTTCCAGTCATAGGCGCTCTGGAAGAGAAGGTTGATAGCAGCCGGAATGTGGATCTCGTCGGCGATGTCCGGTGGCCCGGCTTCCAGCAGTAGCACCCGCGAGTCAGGGTTCTCACTGAGCCGCGAGGCCAGCACGCATCCCGCGCTGCCAGCACCGACGATCACGTAGTCGTACACGGCCCGTCCGTCCTCTCACAACAATCCGGAACCCTCAGGCCGCCGGACACCTGACCGGCCGGAACCCAGACCGCCTGATTTCCCGCAAAGCCGATACTTCTGCCGCAATCCGGCACGGGATCCCGCCGCCGGGAGAACGAGCCGCCGCGGCGCTGACCAAGGGTATCGGGCCATTTGTCAGCGGCTCTACCCGATCGCGCCAATCGACCACAAGGTTAGACGCCGTCGTGCGGCGACCGCGACCAGGGCTTCCAGACGGGTTCTGGAGCTGGACTTGCCGGACCCAGACATCAGCGCGCTCCCGGCCTTTACGGCCGGGAGCGCGCTCCCCCCACCTGTATGCGGCCCCCGCACTCCGGCGGGCCCCCGAGAACCGCCGGCTTGCCGAGATGGACCGCGAGCCGCCAAGCGGCTCATTTGCGGGCCCAGATCAGGCCCAAGCTCTTTGTTACTGCTCCTGCTGGGCGGCACCCCCGAGCCGCCCGACGTGATTACGCTTCGTATTCATACGATGCCACATTGTGTTCAGTGTTGTGAATACCCCATGGTCAGCGCGTTAATCACGCCGGGAAGCACGGACTATCCTGGGTCGGCCACCAAGCCCGCAAGACCTTGCCGGCCAGCGATTTTCACGCTCAGCACCTGCTCACCCCGATCAGGTAAAAATTCGGCTCCCGGTACCGTGTCTTCATGGCCCGCGACCGCGATACCCCCGTCGTTCTTTCCAGCATCTATACCCGTACCGGCGATGACGGGACCACCGCGCTCGGCGACATGAGCCGCGCACCGAAGACAGATCCCCGGCTCGCGGCCTATGCCGATACCGACGAGGCCAACTGCTCAATCGGGGTCGCGGTCACCATGGGCCAGCTGCCTGCCGACATCACCGCGCTCTTGATCCGAATCCAGAACGAGCTATTCGACGTCGGCGCGGACCTTTGCAACCCGGTATCGCCGGATCCTGCCTATCCGCCGTTGCGGATCGATGCCAGTTACATCACCGGGCTCGAGCAGGCCTGCGACGAGTTCAATGACGGACTGCCGGTCCTACGCAGCTTCGTGCTGCCCGGCGGGAGTCCGGCCGCCGCGCTGCTGCACGTCGCGAGGACCGTTGTCCGGCGCGCCGAACGCAGCACCTGGGCCGCGCTCGAGGTACACGGCGACACGATGAACCCGCTCGCCGCCACGTACCTGAACAGGCTCTCCGACTTGCTCTTCATCCTGGCCAGGCGCGTCAATGAGCCCGACGGCGATCTGCTGTGGAAGCCGGGAGGCGAGCGCTAGGAGGCCTCGCTGGAACTCAGCCAGAGCCGCTTCTAGCCAGGCGAGTAGCCGGTCACTGCGCCCCTGCGAGGTCGCGGTCAGCTGCCCTGGCCGGCCGCGGCTCGCAGCAGCGCGCGGTAGTACCTGATGTTCGCCGGCTCCTCGGCTGCGTTGGCAGCTGCGCCGGCGTCCTGGATGGCCTGGTCAAGCGCCGCTTGCGCAACGACGGGATCGACGTCGCTGCCGAGCTGCGCCTGTCGGGCGAGTATCGAGACGCGGTTATTGGCCATGGACAAGAAGCCGCCGGTGACGGCGGCGAAGATGTCGGCCCCGTTCCCGTCTGGTCGGATCTGAACCATGCTGCCTTCGTACAGGATGCCGATCAACGGAGCGTGGTTTGACAACAGGCCGATCTCACCATCAACCGTCCGGGCGATGACCATCTCAGCCTGTCCGGACCAGAGCTCGCCTTCTGGCTCGACGAGCTCCACGTTCATCGTCATGAGCGCTCCATGTCCTTGGCCTTCTTCTCCACATCCTCGATGCCGCCGACCATGAAGAACGCCTGCTCAGGCAAGTGGTCGTACTTGCCTTCGCAAATGGCCTTGAAGGAGGCGATGGTCTCCTCGAGCGGCACGAAGATGCCAGGCTGGCCGGTGAACTGCTCGGCGACAAACATCGGGTGGGACAGGAAGCGCTCGATCCGCCGCGCCCGCTGCACGGTGACCTTGTCTTCTTCGGAGAGCTCGTCGATGCCGAGGATCGCGATGATGTCCTGGAGTTCGGTGTAGCGCTGCAGGATTCGCTGCGTCTCGCGGGCGACGGCATAGTGCTCCTCGCCCACGAACTGCGGGGCCAGGATCCGGGATGTCGAGGCCAGCGGGTCGACCGCCGGGAAGATGCCCTTCTGGGTGATCTCACGTGACAGCGCCGTCGTGGCGTCCAGGTGCGCGAATACCGCCGACGGCGCCGGGTCGGTGTAGTCGTCGGCGGGTACGTAGATCGCCTGCATGGACGTGATCGAGTGACCGCGGGTCGAGGTGATCCGCTCCTGGAGCTGGCCCATCTCGTCCGCCAGTGTCGGCTGGTAACCCACCGCCGATGGCATCCGGCCGAGCAGCGTCGACACCTCCGAGCCGGCCTGGGTGAACCGGAAGATGTTGTCGATGAACAGCAGCACGTCCTGCTGCTGTTCGTCGCGGAAGTACTCGGCCATGGTCAGCGCCGACAGCGCCACCCGGAGCCGGGTGCCCGGCGGCTCGTCCATCTGGCCGAACACCAGCGCGGTGTCCTTGATGACGCCGGACTCGGTCATCTCGAGGAAGAGGTCGTTCCCCTCACGGGTCCGCTCCCCCACGCCCGCGAAGCAGGACACACCACCGAAGTTCTTCGCGACGCGGGTGATCATCTCCTGGATCAGCACGGTCTTGCCCACGCCGGCGCCGCCGAACAGGCCGATCTTGCCGCCCTTGACGTACGGGGTGAGCAGGTCAAGGACCTTGATTCCGGTCTCGAGGATCTCGGTCCGGGGCTCGAGCTGGTCAAAGGGCGGCGGGTCGCGGTGGATCGACCAGCGCTCGGTGACCTTCAGCGAACTCGCCGGCACGTCCAGCGGCTCACCGAGCACGTTGAAGACGTGGCCCTTCGTCACGTCGCCGACCGGCACGGTGATGGGGCCGCCGGTGTCCGTGACCGCCGCGCCGCGGATCAGCCCGTCGGTGGGCTCCATCGAGATGGCCCGCACGGTGTCGTCGCCGAGGTGCTGGGCGACTTCCAGCGTTAGCCTCTTCGGCGTATCACCCAGGAGCACGTCCACGTGCAGCGCGTTGTAGATCTCGGGCATCTCCTCGGACGCGAACTCGACGTCCACGACGGGGCCGATCACCCTGGCTACGCGGCCGGTGGCCGCCGGGCTGGGCGCGCCGGCGGCGGTGGTCTCTGCGGTAGCGGTCATGTCAGTGCTCACTTACTCCCTGGTCGCGTCGGCTAGCGCGTTGGCGCCGCCCACGATCTCGCTGATTTCCTGGGTGATCTCGGCCTGCCGTGCCTTGTTCGCTTCCCGGCTGAGCTGCTCGATCAGCTCGTTCGCGTTGTCGGTGGCCGACTTCATTGCCCGCCGCCGCGCGGCGATTTCGGAGGCCGCCGAGTCCAGGAGCGCGTGGAACAACCTGCTTTCCACATACCACGGCAGAAGCGCGTTGAGAACATCCTCGGGTGACGGCTCGAACTCATAGATCGGCATCGGGCCGGACGGCGGCTGCTCAGCCTGCTCCTCAACTTCGAGCGGCAGCAGCCGGTGAACTACGGGCCGCTGCGTCAGCATGGACACGAACTCGGTGTAGACGACATGGATCTCGTCGACGCCGCCATCCTCGGTCGGCCGCTCGTAGGCCTCCAGCAGCGCAGCGGTGATCTCCGTCGCGTTCTGCTGGTGCGGAGTATCGGAGAAGCCACTCCACTCTGCCGCCATTGCCCGGTCGCGGAACCGGTGCCAGCTGATGCCCTTGCGACCGGCCACGAACGTAGCTTCGCTGAGGCCGCGCTCACGAAGCAGCGCGCGCAGGCTCTGCGCCTCGCGCAGTACGTTCGCGTTGAAGCCGCCACAGAAGCCGCGGTCGCTGGTCAGTACCACCACCGCGGCCCGCTTCGGGTTCGCCGCCGGACGGGTCAGCGGATGGTCGACGTTTTCTGACCTGGCGACCACCGCCTCCACGGCGCGGGTCAGTTCCCTGGCGTATGGCGCGGCTGCGTGCAGCCGCTGCTGGGCCTTGATGATCCGCGAGGACGCGATCAGCTCCTGGGCGCGCGTGATCTTGGCAGTGGACTGGATGCTCTTGATCCGCCGCCGTACCGCGCGAAGCTGTGCTCCCATACTGGCCTATACCGCCTTATTCTTTCTCGAGCGGCGGCTGCGGCGGGATCGGGTACTTCCGCAGCCGCTCCGCCTCGACTTCATCGGGGTTAATCGCCTCGGCGCGCTCCTCGGGCACGAGCAGCGAGCCATCGGACATCTCGAAGGTCGCGCGGAACTGCCGCGACCGCGTCCTTCAGAGCGACGATCGTGTCTTCGCCGAGCTGCCCCGTCTCGCGGATCGTGTCGTAGATGCCGGGGTGCAGCCGCTGGATCGCGTCCTCGAAGTCGGTCTCGAACCGCCGGACGTCCTCGACGGGCACGTCGTCCAGGTAGCCCTCGTTGCCGATCCACACGGAAACGACCTGCCGCTCGACCGGGAACGGGCTGTACTGCGGCTGCTTCAGCAGTTCGACAAGCCGCGCGCCGCGGTCCAGCTGAGCGCGGCTCGCCGGGTCCAGATCCGAGGCGAACGACGCGAATGCCTCCAGGTCGCGGTACTGGGACAGCGCGAGCTTCAGGCCGCCGGCCACCGTTTTCATGGCCTTGATCTGCGCGTTGCCGCCAACTCGGGACACCGACTGGCCGACGTTGATGGCCGGGCGGACGCCGGAGTTGAACAGGTCGGTTTCCAGGAAGATCTGGCCGTCGGTGATCGAGATGACGTTCGTCGGGATGTAGGCCGAGATGTCGTTGGCCTTGGTCTCGACGATCGGCAGGCCAGTCAGCGACCCGCCGCCCAGCGCATCCGACAGCTTGGCGCAGCGCTCCAGCAGCCGCGAGTGCAGGTAGAACACGTCGCCGGGGTATGCCTCACGGCCCGGCGGCCGCCGCAGCAGCAGCGAGATGGCGCGGTAGGCCTCGGCCTGCTTGGTCAGGTCGTCGAACACGATCATTACGTGCTTGCCCTGGTACATCCAGTGCTGGCCGATGGCGGAGCCGGTGTAGGGCGCGATGTACTTGTAGCCCGCCGGGTCGGAGGCCTGCGCCATAACGATCGTGGTGTACTCGAGCGCCCCGGCCTCCTCGAGGGTGGCCCGCACGGCAGCTACGGTCGAGCCCTTCTGGCCGACCGCGACGTAGACGCAGCGCACCTGCTTGGTGGGGTCGCCGGAGTCCCAGTTCTGCTTCTGGTTCAGGATCGTGTCGATCGCGATCGTCGTCTTGCCGGTCTGCCGGTCGCCGATGATCAGCTCGCGCTGACCGCGGCCGATCGGAGTCATGGCGTCGATGGCCTTGATGCCGGTCTGGAGCGGCTCGGTGACCGGCTTGCGGTTGATGACGCTCGGTGCCTGCAGCTCGAGCTGCCGGTCCTCGGTCCTGCCCTCGATCGGGCCGAGGCCGTCCAGCGGCAGGCCAAGAGGGCCGACGACGCGACCCAGGAAGCCGTCGCCGACGGGCACCGACAGCACCTCACCGGTGCGCTTGACCCGCTGGCCCTCTTCGATCCGGCTGAAGTCGCCGAGCACGACGACGCCGATCTCCCGGACGTCCAGGTTCAGCGCGATGCCGCGCGTGCCGTCCTCGAACTCCAGCAGCTCATTGGCCATGGCCGAGGGCAGGCCGGAAACCCTGGCGATGCCATCGCCGGCCTCGACGACCGCGCCGACCTCTTCGGTGGCGGCGGCGCCGGGCTCGTACGCCTCGACGAACCGCTCAAGGGCGCTCCGGATCTCTTCCGGCCGGATTGTCAGCTCCGCCATCTTCCTCGTGTCCTTCTCTGTATGTCTTGCGTTCTTTATTGCGATTTCGCGGGGTCCAGCTCAGGACGCGAGCATCCGCCGCGCCTCGGCGAGCCTCGTGGCCACCGTGGCGTCGATGAGCTCATCGCCCACCCGCACCGTCATGCCGCCGACGACCCGCGAGTCAAGCACCACGTTCAGGTACACCTCGTGCCCGTATGCCTGCGTCAGAGCCGCCGCCAGCCGTCGCCGCTGCGCAGCCGTCAGGGCGACCGACACGTGCACCTCGGCGACCAGCCGAGCGCGGCGCCGCGCTGCCAGCCGGGCGTACTCCTCCAGGCTAAGGTCCAGATTGCGGCCGAGCGGACTGGCCGCCGCCTCGGTGATCAGTCGCAGGCTCTCGGGTGTGACCTTGTCGGCCAGCAGCTGAGTCAGGAGCTGGCGCTTGGCAGCGGCGGAGACGAACGGGTTGGTCAGTGCCATCCGCAGCGGAGGCTGGCTGGCGACGATCCGGCCAAACCGGAACAGCTCGTCCTCGAGGTCGTCCAGGCGGCCCTCGTGCTCCGCCGCGGCGACAAGCGCCTGCACCGCAAGCTGCTCGACCGCAGCGCTGAGGTCTCCGGGCGCCGACCACCGCGCTCCCGCGGCGGCCGCGACCAGGTCGGTTGTCTCCTGGCTCACCTTGCCGGTCAGCACGGACCGGGCCAGCGCGCCGCGCTGGTCGGCCGCGCGCGACGGGTCAGCGAGAGCGCGGCGCAGCACAGCCTGCGTCGCGAGTAGGTTCGCGACACCGAACAGTTCCTCGGACAGCGTTGTCGCCGCCTGCGAGCTCGCTGTCAGCGGCTCGAGCCGCTCCTCGACCTCGGCAAGAGATGCCCTGCTCATGCCCCTCATGACGACGTCTGCGCTCCCGATGACGGCGTGCGCGCCGCGGCCGCGCCCGCACGGCTGGCGTCCAGGTCTTCCAGGAACCTGTCAACAACCCGGCTCTGCCTAGCCTCATCCTCCAGCGACTCACCGACGATCTTGCTCGCCAGTTGGACCGACAGGATGCCGATCTCGCTGCGCAGCGACGAGAACGCCTGCTGCCGGTCGACCTCGATCTGAGCGCGGGCCGCCTCGGTGATGCGCCTTGCCTCCGCCTGCGCCTGCTCGCGCATCTCGGCGATGATCGCGGCGCCTTCCTCCCTCGACTGCTCGCGCATCCGGGCCGCCTCGTGTCGCGCCTCGGCGAGCTGGGCCTGGTACTGCTCCTTCATCCGGTTCGCCTCGGCCTGCGCCTCAGCTGCCCGCTCAAGGCCGCCCTCGATCGCGTCGGTGCGGTCGTTCAGGGTCGTCATGATCCTCGGCAGCAGCACCTTCCAGAGTGCGCCGAACACGATGAAGAACGCGATCGCACCGACGATGACCTCGGTCCAGTTCGGGACCAGGGGGTTGGGCGACGATGACGAGGCCGCTAGGAGATAAGACATGTGCGGCTACCTTCCAGCCGGTACTTCTACTTGATGAAGAACGGCACCGCGATGCCGATGAGGGCCAGCGACTCGGTCAGCGCGAAGCCGATCCACATGAGGCCCGTGACCCGGCCAGCGGCCTCCGGCTGCCGCGCGATGGACTCGATGGTGCGGCCGAAGATGAGGCCGATGCCGACGCCGGGGCCGATGGCAGCAAGACCGTACGTCAGCGCGCCCAGGTTGATGATGTGGTACCAGATCGGGTTACCGGAGCCCGACCCTGGCGCCCCGGCAGCAAGTACCGCGTGGTGCGCGCCGGAGGCCACGTAGAGCAGGTGATGCAGGTGCACCAGTTGCTGCATGGTGTGTTCCTTAGTTGTCGGCCAGCGGAAGGTCCGCCGGGTTTATCTTCTGGGGTCGGCTCAGTGCGCGGCTTCGTACGCGCCCGAGATGTAGGTGGCGGTCAAGATCGTGAAGATGAAGGCCTGCAGTGCCTGAACCAGCACCTCAAGCGCGGTCACCAGAATCGCGACGGTGAACGAGGCGGCCGAGTAGAGAATCCCGATCGATGCCGACAGCAGG
Source organism: uncultured Actinomycetota bacterium (assembly GCA_963730085.1). Classification (GTDB taxonomy): domain Bacteria; phylum Actinomycetota; class Actinomycetes; order Streptosporangiales; family Streptosporangiaceae; genus JAJYUU01. The sequence continues at coordinate 472,191 of CAVSQI010000008.1, forward strand.
TACCACGTCGCCAGCGTGAACACCAGCAGCAGCACGTGCCCGGCCAGCATGTTCGCGAATAGTCGGATGGATAGCGTGAACGGCCGCACGAGCACGTTGGACAAGAACTCGATCGGGACCAGCAGCGGCAGGATCCACCAGGGCGAGCCCGAGGGAACCGTCAGCGTCTTCATGTAGCCCAGGAGCCCCTGGTGCTTGATGCCAAGTCCCATGTAGATGAGCCACACCATCGCGGCGAGCGCTACCGGATAGCCGTACTTCGCCATCGCCGGGAAGTCCAGGATTGGGATGATCCCCATGATGTTGTTGATCCAGATGAAGAAAAACATGGAGACCAGGAACGGCAGCCACTTGTCACCCTTGCGGCCAAGCTGAGGCCGCAGGATCTGGTCGCGCACGAACAAGACGCCCAGCTCACCGAGGTTCTGCATGCGGCTCGGGACGATTTTAGGGCTGTGGAACGCGAACCAGAAGAACAGCAGGACGAGCGCCGTGCTCAGCAGGAGGAGCAGTCCCGGCTTGCCGAAGCCCACGCTGCCGACCTTGAAGAACGGCGTGAAGTAGAAGTCATTGATAGAGGGCGACTGGAATCCGCAGCCCGAGAAGAGGTGACCGTTGCAGCTGGCAGCGGCCGAGGTGGCAAGTACGTGATTCACCGGGCTACCCCTTCGGGCTGTCGCGTGCAGACTGGCGCCGTCGCAGGCCGCTGCGGGTCAAGGTAGGTCATCATGGCGCAAGTGGCCGGCGCACTCGCACGCGGGTATGGGGTATCTGTGGCGATCGTCGCCGCAGTGCCCGTCAGGTCCGGGTGAAGCGGAAAATGATGAGCGCGACCGACAGGCCGATGCCGAGAATCATCCCGAGCGGGAACAGGATGGCGATCCCGGTGAAGTGGCTGACCACCCACCCGATCCCGCCGTAGAGAATCATGCCGCCGAGCATGTAGCTGAGGATCTGCCATCCGTCGCCGTGCCGTATGGGCTCCTGCGCAGCCGCCTGCTCTGTCTCCTGCTGGCGCCCAGCCTCGGGCGTGTCCACCGGGCTCGGCTGATCCAGCTGATCTTGCTGAGTCGGCACGCGATCCCCTCCTGGCGATAGCCCGGGCGTCATGCGATCGGGCCCGCGAATGCGGACTTGGTGCAGCACCAGTCGCGGGCCGCGATCCGCCGTCCGGGAAACGTGTGCGAGCCACGGGTCATCGTTCTCTTTCCGGCTCGACATAGAGCATCTTCGTCCGGCTGAAGGTGATCGCCAGGGCGGCGTCATAGACCAGGACGAGAACGATGGCTGTCAGGCCGAAGTACCACGGGCTGAACGCAGTGCTGTTCTGGAATCGACCAACGAGGAAGAGCAGGACCAGGATCTTGACGACGTAGGTGCCCATCCCGGCGAGCATCATCGCCGGGGCGCTGATCTTCGCGGCCCGGCTGAGCGCGACGACGCTCAGGCCGAAGAACGCCGCGACGATGCCTACCGCGATCGCCGCGCCGATGACGGCTTTGTGACCGCCGATTGCAGCGCTCAGCACGACCATGACGGTGGCTGCAATGGCCGTCACGGCTGCTGATCGCCGCGCCATCGGGGCGATGTTAGCCAGCATCTTCTGGAGGACTCCGGATGATCTTTGAGGACAGCTTGGCTGCATCAACGCGAAGCGCTACGTCGGGGCTCGTGCTCGCTGGCACGTGGCCATCTGGCCATTGTGGCCAGGTGACCGCAACGTATCACGGCCTCCGATCCAGGCCACGAGTGGGTGCTCGTGAAAGATATCACAAGCTCTCTCGCTTAGTAGCTCAGTGGGTCACCTACCGTGACGAAAGGCACAATCAGGAACGACGTCTTGGCTGGTCACGCGCGTGTGGCGGTCGCCGTCCCGCAAGGTCAACGGATTGTCGCGGCCCCGTCAGGCCGACGTCAAACATGTCGACTCGGCCGCGTCAGGCCGACGTCAAACCTCGTCGTGGCGAGCGTCGCGGCGCTCGGAATCCAGCCGGTCCGCAACGGGCGCGGCGTGGGCACCGAAGTTCGTGACAGCGGGTGGCGGAGTCCCGATGATCGATCGGGCCGGACCATCGCTGCCCCTCGGATCAGCACTACCGCGATCGGACGCTCCTGGGGCAGCCGGCGGCCCGGCCGCTTTGCTCTGCCTCCCCCAGTCCGGGTTCGTCAGGTCGGGATCGGTCCAGTCCGGAACCGCCCAGTCCCGTCTAGCCCAGCCAGAATCCGCCCAGTCCCGGACGGCGCCCGGCGAGTCGGCTGGCGCCGAGGCAGCCGAGCGGGGCGGACGAGGCGAGGCAAGCGATCCAGGCGAGCCGCCATTCGGCGCTGGCGCGTACAGCGGCGTCATTCGCGACACGGCAGCCGCGGCGACGAGCTGCGGCTCGGCCGAGCCCGTCGCGGCCTCCGGCGCGGCGTCGGGCGGCTGGAGCTCGGCCGCGGGCGCCAGTACCGGCTCGATCTCGGCGGCGGCGGCCAGCGCGGGTTCGAGCTCAGCCGCTGCTGCGATCGCTGGCTCGAGCTCTCCCGCTCCGAGCCCAGCGACGGCCCCCCTGGGCCAGGTCTCCTCAAGCTGAGCTTGAGCTTCGTCCTCCCGTGCGCTCCGGCCCCACTGCCGCAGCATGGGCAGTGACATGAGGAGCAGCACGACGACAGCGGCCGCGGTGATCGCGATGAACACAACCACCGGGTGGCCATGGTGGTTGCCTCCGCCCGGCTGCTGGGTTCGCTGGAGCGACAGCCAGACGACGGTGCCGGAGAAGACGGCTGCCCACAGGTACATGATCAGCACGCTCGTCCGCTGGGAGTGCCCGATGTCCAGAAGCCGATGGTGCAGGTGCTTGCGATCGGGAGCGAATGGAGACTGACCGGCTCGAGTCCGCCGGACAACCGCCAGGAGCAGGTCGGCGTACGGGATGACGAGCAGCGCCGCCGGGAGCAGCAGCGGCAGGATCACGGGATACCGGTTGATGTGGCTGGCCAGCACGGCCGGATCCAGCGACGGGATGCTCGAGATCGGGGCGTAGGCGAGCAGGAGCCCGAGCAGCATCGACCCGGTATCGCCCATGAAGATGCTGGCTGGTGAGAAGTTGTGGGGCAAGAAGCCCAGGCACATGCCGATCAGGACAGCCGAGGCAAGAGCGGGCGCAGCCAGCGACGAGATGTCGATGACCCTCGTCATCGAGTAGTAGTACAGGAAGAACGAGACCGCGGCGATCGCGACGATGCCTGCCGCCAGGCCGTCCAGGCCGTCGATGAAGTTCACTGCGTTGATGGTCGCGACGACGATCAGGATGGTGATGACCGTGGACTGAGGCGGGGTCGGCAGGAATGTCCGCCCGCCGGGAAACGGCAGCCAGTTGAGCTGGGTACCGGTGGCGACGAGGATGCCTCCGGCGGCGACCTGACCGGCGGCCTTCATCAGCGGGCTGAGGCCGAAGCGGTCGTCGATGATCCCGACCACGACCAGCAGGCCGCCGGCGAGCAGCAGGCCGCTGACCATCCCGGTGTTGGCAAAGCCTTCTCTCAGCTGCTTGATCTGGTCCGCGACGAGCAGCCCGGCAGCGAGGCCGCCGTACATCGCCAGGCCGCCGATCGTCGGGACGGCTGCAGTGTGAACGTCCCGATCCCGGGGCTCCTTGATGGCGCCCATCCGCCTCGCCAGGCGGCGGACTAGGGGCACCAGCATGTACGTAACGGCCGCCGTCACCAGGAGCGTTAGGACGTAGTCCTTCACCGGGTCACCTGACCCGCGTCCGAGGAACCAGGTGTACGCAGCATCACGGGCCACTGTAGAGCACAAGGCCGGCTGCCACGGATTATGCCGGCGCACCGGCTGGCAGATGGGCAGGCGTACAGTACGGCGGCCCCGCAGGTCATGGCGAACCAGCCTCGGCCCCGGCCGTTACGGCCGCAATCTCGCGCAGTCGACCCACTGAGATGGCACCCCGCCGCAGCAGCCGCGGCTGCGGTCCGGTGAGGTCGACAATGGTCGAGGCAACCCCGCCGGGCACCGTCCCGTGGTCCAGATATACCGAAACCGCTTCGCCGAGTTGCTCCCTCGCCACGGCTGCGGTGGTGGCGGCCGGCTGGCCGGTCAGGTTGGCGCTGCTGACAGCCATGGGTCCGGTCTCGCGCAGCAGGTCAAGGGCCACGGCGTCCTCAGGCATCCGGATCGCCACTGTGCCCCTGGTGTCGCCTAGATCCCAGCTCAGGGTCCGCGCAGCCCGGCAGACGATCGTCAGCCCGCCCGGCCAGAACTCGTCGATGAGCCGCTGCCCATCCGGACCGAAATCCTCCACCAGGGCCGTCGCCGCGCGGACGGTGCCGACTAGCACGGGCGGAGGCATGTCACGACCACGGCCCTTGGCGTTAAGGAGCCTCGTCACGGCCGTCGGGCTGAAGGCGTCGGTGCCGACGCCGTAGACAGTGTCGGTCGGAAGGACGACAAGTTCTCCGTTGAGAACGGAGTTGGCTGCGGCCGCGAGCCCGGCGGCCCGCTGGGATTCATCGGCGCAGTCGAACCAGGCGCTCATGTCTGATCATCCTGCCACGCCGACCCTCTCCTCACGGCCGGGTCGCGGTGACAAATCGGTCGCGCCCAGCCAGGTCGACGTGGTTGCGCGTGTCCCGCCAGCCGTTCTCCTCGGCGAACACCCAGTACACGGCCGGGCCCTGCTGAGCGCCGTGCTCGACAGCGACGAGCCCGCCCGGCCGCAGCAATCGTCGCGCTGCGCTCGCCACGACGTGGACGGCGTCCATGCCGTCGCTACCACCCCACAGCGCAGTGGCCGGGTCGTACTCCTCCACCTCAGGCGGCAGCCATGCGCCAAGCGGAACGTACGGCGGGTTGCTCACGACGAGGTCCACCTCGCCGTCAAGCTCTGCAAGCGCCGACGCAAAGTCGCCAGAGTGCAGCTGGACACGACCCGCCGTGTGCGGCGACGCCTCAGCGACGCTTGCGATGTTGCGGGCGGCCCACTCTCGGGCCAGCGGATCGGCCTCCACTGCGTGCACCCGGGCACGCGGCACCTCCAGTGCGATCGACAGTGCGATCGCTCCAGAGCCCGTGCCGAGGTCGGCCACTAGGGGCTCGGCCACGTCCATCTCGGCGAGCCGCTCGATTGCCCAGCCGGTCATCACCTCGGTCTCCTGCCGGGGGACGAACACGCCTGGCCCGACAGCGAGCTCCAGATAGCGAAAGTAGGCAACGCCTGTGATGTGCTGTAGCGGCTCGCGAGCTTCGCGCCGGGCAACGTCGTCCCAGAATCGCGGGTCGAAGCCAGAATCGGGGACAAGATGCAGCTCCGAGCGCGAGACGCCGTGCAGGTGCGCGGCGATCAGCTCCGCGTCTGTGCGCGGCGACTCCACCCCGGCCTCGGCGAGCCTGGCCGTAGCGAGAGCGATCTCGTCAAGCAGCAGGCTCACGGCTTTACTCCGACTCGACGCCGGCGATCTTCTCCGCCCGGTCGGCGTCGATGAGGGCCGCGATGACAGCGTCCAGGTCGCCGTCGATCACCTGATCTAGGTTGTACGCCTTGAAGCCGACCCGGTGATCGGAGATCCGGTTCTCCGGAAAGTTATAGGTCCGAACCCGCTGCGACCTGTCGACGGTAGCGACCTGGCTCCGCCGCTCGGCCGAGGCCGCGGCGTCGGCCTCCTCTTGCGCCACAGCGAGCAGCCGGGACCGCAGCACGCGCATCGCCTGCTCCTTGTTCTGGAGCTGGCTCTTCTCGTTCTGGCAGGACACGACGACACCCGTCGGCAGGTGTGTGATCCGCACGGCCGAGTCAGTCGTGTTAACGCTCTGCCCGCCAGGCCCCGACGACCGGAACACGTCGATCTTGAGGTCCGCCGGGTCGATGGTGACGTCCACGGGGTCGGCCTCGGGCAGGACCAGCACGCCTGCCGCCGACGTGTGGATCCGGCCCTGCGACTCGGTCGCCGGCACGCGCTGGACCCGGTGCACGCCGCCCTCGTACTTGAGCTTGGACCAGGCGCCCTCGTCACCGCGGGCCTTGACGGCGACAGTGACGTCCTTGTAGCCGCCGAGACCAGTCTGCGTGGAGTCGAGCACCTCGGTCTTCCAGCCGTGCCGCTCGGCGTATCGCAGGTACATCCGTAGCAGATCGCCGGCGAACAGGGCCGACTCCTCGCCGCCCTCCCCGGCCTTGACTTCAAGGATCACGTCCTTGTCGTCGTTAGGGTCGCGCGGCACCAGCAGCTCGGCGATTCGATTCTCAAGCTCCTCACGCCGCGCCGCTAGCTGCTTCGCCTCGACGGCGAACGACGCGTCCTCAGACGCGAGCTCGCGGGCCGTCGGCTCGTCGGCTGATACCTGCTGCCACTCGGCGTAGGCCTGGATGATCGGGGTCAGCTCACCGTAACGACGGCTGAGCGTCCTGGCCCGCTCCTGGTCGGAATGAATGGCGGGGTCAGAGAGGTCGACCTCTAGCTGCGCGTGCTCGGCGGCGAGATCGGCAAGCCGCTCAAACACCGCTTACCTCCCTTTGATGAAACTGACGAAAGCTGGACAGGCGAAACGTTCCCGCCCCGGTATTCAGGACGGGAACGGGGCTGCCTGACTACTTGCCGCTGCCAGCCTTCTTGCCGAATCGGCGCTCGAACCGCGCCACACGGCCGCCGGTGTCGAGGATCTTCTGCTTGCCCGTGTAGAAGGGGTGGCATTGCGAGCAGACGTCGGCGTGAATGACGCCGTTCTTGGCCGTGCTGCGCGTCTGGAATGTGTTCCCGCAGCTACACACGACCGTGGTGTCGACGTACTCCGGGTGGATACCGGACTTCATTGCTAACTCCTGGTTCCAGCGGTCGCCGGGTCGCCTGCGCAGTAACTACGCGGCGTGAACCGGTACCGCTATTCGTTGGCTTACCAGTGTGCCAGACCGTGCAACGTGCAGAGGCGTCCGCACATTCCCAGCGATCCAGCACCCACTTTGCACCGCTGGTTGCACGCTTTAGGCCGAGGCGTTCGTCGTCTTCTGCACGACCAGCAGGAACTCGGCGTTGCTCTTGGTGCCCTTCATCCGGTCCATCAGCACCTCAAGCGCCTGCTGCGGCTCAAGCGCGTGCAGCACACGCCGAAGTTGCCAGACGATCTTGAGCTCCTCCGGCGTCATCAGCAGCTCTTCCTTCCGGGTGCTGGACGCGTCCACGTCCACCGCGGGGAAGATCCGCTTGTCGGACAGCTCGCGGCGCAGCCGCAGCTCCATGTTGCCGGTGCCCTTGAACTCCTCGAAGATCACCTCGTCGGCGCGTGACCCGGTCTCGATCAGCGCCGTGGCCAGGATCGTGAGCGAGCCGCCGTGCTCGATGTTGCGCGCCGCGCCGAAGAACCGCTTCGGCGGGTACAGCGCCGTCGAATCGACACCACCAGACATGATCCGGCCGCTGGCCGGGGCGGCCAGGTTATAGGCGCGGCCCAGCCTGGTAATCGAATCGAGCAGCACGACCACGTCGTGGCCCATCTCGACAAGTCGCTTGGCTCGCTCGATCGCGAGCTCGGCGACCGTGGTGTGATCCTCCGCCGGCCGGTCGAAGGTCGAGTGGATGACCTCGCCCTTGACCGTGCGCTGCATGTCGGTCACTTCCTCGGGCCGCTCGTCGACGAGGACGACCATGAGGTGGCACTCGGGGTTGTTCTTCGTGATCGCATTGGCGACGGCCTGCAGGATCATCGTCTTGCCCGCCTTTGGCGGCGACACGATCAGGCCGCGCTGACCCTTCCCGATCGGGCAGATCAGGTCGATGATGCGGGTCGTCATGATTGTCGCGTCCGACTCGAGGCGCAGCCTGTCCTGCGGGTAGAGCGGGACCAGCTTGGAGAACTCGGGCCGACTCTTCGCCTGCTCGGGGTCCAGGCCATTGATCTTGTCGAGGCGGACGAGCGCGTTGAACTTCTCGCGCCGCTCGCCCTCGCGTGGCTGCCGGATGGCGCCCTCGATCACATCGCCCTTGCGAAGGCCGTACCTGCGCACCTGAGAGAGCGACACGTACACGTCGTTCGGACCTGGTAGGTACCCCGTAGTGCGCACGAACCCGTAGTTGTCGAGCACGTCCAGGATGCCCGCGATCGGGATCAGCACGTCGTCCTCGGTGATCACCGGCTCGGCTTCGTTGCCGCCCCCGCCGCGCTCGCGGCGCCGGCTTCCGGTGTTGCGGTTACGGAACCGGTCCCGACTCCGGCGGCTGCCGCTGCCGTCCCGATCGTCGCCCGTCACGGCCGCCCTGCGGGTCACGACCGCCCTGCTGGTCACGACCGCCCTGCTGGTCACGGCCGTTCTGCCCCTCGCGCGGGCCCTGGTCGCGGCCGCCCTGCTGGTCACGGCTGCCCTGGTGCTCGCGGGCGTTCTGCTGCTCGCGCGGGCCCTGGTCGCGGCCGCCCTGCTCGCCGCGCCCGCTGACGCCACCGTCTCGGTCCCCGTCGCTCGCGGCGCGCGGCTGCTCGCCACCGTCATCGCGGCGCGGAGTCGTCCGGCGACGACGGTCGCCGCGCTGGCCATCGCCAGCCTGCTGGGATTCGTTGCGCGGGCTTCCGTTGACGACGGACCCGCCATTGTCCGCGGCGCCAGCGCCGCCCGCGGGTGCGCCGCCGATGCCCGTATCAGCATGGCGTGCCGCTTCCCCTATGCCAATCGCGCTGCTGCCGCCCAGCCCTGGCTGTGTCGATGTCTGCGATTCCATGGCGTCCTGCTCGAAGGTGCGGTCAACGCCGGCTCCCGCAGGCGCTTCCCGCTGGACTGAGTTGTCAGAAGTCTCGATGTGATGGGCCGCCGGCTTCTGGTTCTTGCCTGCGACGGCCGGGACATCCCCGTCGGTACGGCCAATGGGGCTAGTCTCCTGCGGCGCCCCGCCCTGCCGCCTCTCCTCGATGGCCGCAATCAGCTGGCCCTTGCGCATTCTCGCGGTGCCGGAGATGCCCATCGACTGGGCGACGCGCTGAAGCTCGGGCAGCAGCATCGCCGACAATCCCCGGGCTGGGGTGATAGCACCAGAGGGATTCGCGCCGACCTCGTCGCCGCCTGTGGCCGCGTCAACGGCATCCGGCACGGAGCGTACCGCGCCGGCTCCGTCGTGGGAAGTCCCGGGGGATTCCGCAGCGCCGACCGGTGGGCTATAAGACCCGGACGAACCCGGTCTAGACAGGTCAGCAGAATCCCCGTTCTCGGCCGAGAACAGGTCCAAGGTTTCGCTCACAAGGGGTCCTTCCCAGGGTGCGGGTCACGGCTGTACGTGCCACTTGCCCGCTGTCGTGTTGCTATCTGCCACCGCCGCCTGCTGGCAGGCCGTCCCGGTCGCGGCTCAGAGCCGCATGGATCGACGTTGACCAGGTCCTTAGGTAGGGCCGGGCAGACCGGAAACTCCCACGATGGGCAGATGAATGTCGAGATCGCACGCCACCGAGCGCTAGGGACGCGACCGGAGGGAGTACGAACGAGCACCTCTCCCCGGGGCGGGGCATCTGGTGCGACAACCAGCTTAACACCAAGCTGACCCACGGCATTCCTTCGGCTGTGGCCGCACATCCAGAACTGCCATGACCAGCCGCCAATAACCCGGCCGAGTCGTGACATGTCCGCAGGTACGCTCGCGCCAGCGCGGGGCTGCTGACACGGAGGACCGAAACGAACGCGAACTGGGTACGTCCAGGGGGGCTTACTACCCACGGGTTACCCGCTTGGCCGGCAATCGAACCGCGGATTCACGGGGAAGGCTCTGTGATCCCCGCACACTTGTGACAAAGCGCCGGCCCCCATACCGCTACATATCTCTGCTTGACCCGCGAACCTACTTCAACCTGGAGCTTCTCTCAAGTCCCGGTTGCCGACGGTCACGGCAATCGAGCAACACCTCCGGATCAAGCCAGCCCCAGGAACCCCCGTCACAGACGCTCTGTCGCGGTGATGCCGGTCAGCGCCAGTCCGGCCGCCAGGACGGCCCGCACGGCATCGGCCAGCACCAGCCGTGCGCTCGCCAGCTCGGGCTCGTCCGGCGCTGCGGAGCCACCGAAGGGCAAGGCCGGCCGCCGCCTGCTTGCACTCCAGCCAGGCAGTGACCACCTGCTCCAGATACCGCGGCACCTCGTCGGGACGACGCCGCCGCGCCGCGGCGGCGACCCGGACCGGGAGCCAGGCGAGCAGCCCGAGCAACTCCAGTTCAGCCGGCTCGGTCAAGAAGTCCGCCAGCCGCTCCCCCAGATCCGGGCGCTCAAGGTGCAGATCAGCAGCCCAGCGGAGGGTGGATGCGGCGTCGGCGTGGGCCTGCTGGACGCCATACAGCGGATCCGCGGTCCGCGTACGTGGCTCCGACAGCTCCGCAAGCTGGGCCGTGTTACCGGGCAACGTCCGGGCCAGCCGGTACCGGACCGAGCTCGCGCCGAGGTAGCGCACCGCCGCGTAGACCGGCGACTGCGTGTCGGGTGCGGGGCGCTGAACCCCACCCCGTTCCCATTCCGATGTGATGGTGACGGTCGCGCCGGCGGCGTCGGCGAGTCGGCCGGTCATCGTGTCCGCTTGGTCCTGCCAGGCGTCCGGCCAGCCATGTGCGGCGGCCAGGTCAGGCCAGGGGCGGACGGCGGCGGTGGTACCGCGCAGGATGGTGCTCTGCGCGCAGCCGGTACCCGCGGCCGCCATCTGGGCCGCCGAGGCCGCTAGAGCCTGTGCCGTAACCGTGATGGTCAGGTAGCCATCGCCGGCGGGCTCGGCCGTCTGCACCCACGAGATCGCGCCGAGCGGAGTCGCGAGGACGGCCGCGACTTCCGCTGGCTTGCGACCGTCGAGACGGGCCAGCTCGAATGCGAGCGACGTCGCGAATGCCGACGGCCCGCCGCCAGGAGCCGGGCGCCACGTGCCGGCGGGAGCGAACTGCGCGGCGGCGGCCGGAAGCTGCCCGTCGGCCGCGAGGGCGGCCAGGGACGCGGCAAGTTCGCGGTCGAGATCGCCGGTGATCACCATCCAAGGCTACGGCGAGGCGGCGAGATCGCAGGTCACTCAGACGTGCTGGTCTGCGGCCCGGCCAGCTCGCGGACGACTCTGATCATCTCCGCCGGGTCGAAGGGCTTGGTCAGGTACGCGTCCACGCCGATCTCACGGCCGCGGTCCCGATCGTCCTCCTGCGCCCGTGCTGTGATCAGGACGACCTTGATGCCGGCCGTGGCCGGGTTCTTGCGCAGCTGGGTCGCCGTCACCCAGCCGTCCAGGCGCGGCATCATGACATCCAGGGTGATGACGTCTGGATCGACCTTGGCGACCTTCTCCAGGCAGTCGCGACCGTCGACGGCGGTTTCCACCTCAAAGCCCTCAAGGGTGAGATTGACGGCGATTAGCTGCCGGATGACTTCGTCATCGTCGACAACCAGTACGCGGCCAAGTCCCCTCGTCACGGCGCGAGGCTACCGGCTCTGGCCCGCTGACGCGCGCAGATCGGCTGCGTGTCCGGGGATCGGCGATCCTGATACTGTTGCTCCGGTCCTCGGCGAGTCCGGCCTTGGTCATCACGTGTGTGCCAGCCCCCATAGCTCAGGGGATAGAGCAACGGCCTCCGGAGCCGTGTGCGCAGGTTCGAATCCTGCTGGGGGCGCAGCTAGCGGCACTATTTTCGAACGCGGGCGAAACGGCCACGGAGGCCGCGTGCACATGGCCCCCCTCGAGATCATGGGTCGCGCGGCAGAGGACGACACCTCGTGACGCCCGCAGCGGCGGACCCTGGGCTGCACGTGCCGCCCTGGTCGGGGTTGAAGCACTTCTGCCCGTACCGTACCTTCGTGAGCGGGCGACAGCCGCTTCGGCGGCGGGTCGCCTCCAGGCTGCTCCTGACCTCGGCGGCGTCGCGTCTAGTGCTGACTGAGGAGAGCCTATGGCCCCCCCTGCCCCCGCGCTCTACGACGCGAAACGCGCCATCTTCTACGTCAAGCCGGTCCTGCGCGGCTGGCTGCATCTGACGTGGTTCGCGGCGTCCTTGGTGTGCGGCACACTTCTGATCGCCGCTGCACGCGGCGGTAGGCAACTTACCGCCGACAGCATCTATGCGGCCAGCGTGACCGCCTTGTTCGGGACTAGCGCGCTCTATCACCGCGGCAACTGGAGCCATGCGTGGAGTCGGCGGCTTCAGCGCCTCGACCACGCCATGATCTCCTTCCTCATCGCCGGGACTGCGACCCCAGCCTTGCTTCTGGCCGTGCGCGGCACCGTAGGCCTGGTCTGCCTGGGCGTGATGTGGGCGTGCACTTTGACGGCCGCCGTGATCCACCTCGCGTGGATGGGGGCGCCCGAGAAACTGGTCGGGACTGTGTTCGTCGGTCTCGGCTGGTCCGCTGGCCTATCGCTGCCGGCTGTATGGATCCATGAAGGCTCCGGGCCGGCAGCGCTGATGATCACAGGCGGTTTGCTGTACACCGTTGGCGCGATTGTCTATCACCGTCGCCGACCCGACCCCGTTCCGACAGTATTTGGCTATCACGAGGTCTTTCACGCCTGCGTGTGCGCCGCCGCTGCGTGCCAGTTCATCGCAATCGCCATGTTCACCAGCTGACGCGCTGGCGAGCCGTCAGCATCTGCGGAAAGCACGAGTTCACGTCTCCCGACCACGCTTCAGCGCTGTTCGGTCCCGGCGACGCGCATGAAGCCGCGGGAAACCTCAGCGCGGCCCGGCACGCATGGCAGGAAGGCCTGAGCGTTCTTAGCGCCAAGGACCTCCGCGCACTTGCCCGCCGTCTGTGGGGCAGTCGCGCCGAACGGATCCATGCCAAACGCGATCTGACCGTTACGAGGCCGCTTTGCGACAAGTGCTTCGTTGCAATCTGGGAACGCCGAACTGCTGCGCCCCGCGAGCGGGCTGGTAGCGACGAGACCGCGCTGCGCGGGCGGGACTCTCTGCGCGCTCGCAGGCGCTCCCGCACCGTGAGTCGTACCGCGTCGCGAAAGCGGCAGCGGGGTTGCCTAACCGGCATCAGGAAGTCCCGCGAGGCACCGACGTACTGGCCAATGCGGACGCAGCTGTACAAGATCCCAGCACATGGCCGACTGGCCTGGGCCGCGCTAACCCCGGTGACCAGCGCGATCGGCGCAAAGCGCCGCCACGTTGCGAGACTCGCGAGAGACCTGCGATAGGGATGCAACCTCAACGCCGTCTAAGGGACCGTTTCCGCAGGTCAGGGCAGGTTCATGAGCACGACGGCGCACGGTCTCCGGGGCCGTGTGCGCAGGTTCGAATCCTGCTGGGCGCAGCCAGAGGCACCATTTTCGAACACGAGCGAAACGGCCTCCGAGGCCGTTGTATGCAGGTAACCGCTCACCGCTCAATTTCGTGATCGCCGACGCCCTATCGTGCCGTCATGCTCGGGCTGAGCCGCACGAGCCGCACCGGGTTCGTCTCGTCGAGCTCGGCGACGGCTTCTCGTGACTTTACGAAGTCTGAGAACGAGCGGTAGCCAAGCGCCGTCTCGCTGAATGAGGGGTCCATGCGTTTCATCTGGCTCTTCACCGCAGAGCTATGCAGCCAGTCAGCGTCATCCTTTTCCTGGCCGAGTCGCAGTGCTCGCTCCAGAAGCCTGGTCGCCAGCTCCTGCGCGTCTTCGGAATCGAGATCAGTCTCGTCGATGACTGATGTCTCCGGTCGCCGGGAACGCCGCGAACCGCGCGCGGACGCCACACTGCCGGACTCATCATGCTCGGGCTGCACGCCGGCGGCCGAGCCTGCTGGCTGAGGGGCGGCATCGGTTCGCGTGATGCCAGGAAGCGCGTCGTAGGTCACGAATTCATCACACGCCGCTGCGAGCGATCTGCTAGTCGCGCCTGCGACCCCGACACCCACGACGTAACGGCCCAGACGCCTGCACCGCTGAGCAAGGGCGATGTAATCAGAGTCCCCGGCCACGATCACCATATGGGTGAGGTCGGGCAGGCGGAACATGTCCTCTACCGCGTCCACAGCCAGCCTGATGTCGGCGCCATTCTTGGCGTAGGCGGCGGTAGGGAACAGCTGCACCAAGTCCACTGCGCGACTGACAAGCTGCCCGCGGTAGTCAGCGTTCACCGGGGCCGACCAGTCCGCGTACGCGCGGGTGAGCACGAGAGTGCCAAACGATGACGCGAAGTCGATCACTGCGCCGACGTCCACGGTGGCGCGCCGGAGCCGTTCGGCGACGTCCGGATCGGCCGGCCTGTCGGACCTGTTGAACCCGCGCACCCTGTCACGCTGGAATTGGCCACGGCCATGAACCTGCTCGTAGCGCGAGATCACGATGTTGTCGAAGTCGATGTAGACCGCGACGCGGGCGCCGCCAGGATCGTTCATGGTTGCATCTTCTCGCCTGGACGCCTCGTGAGCCTAGTTTGCCAGGGCGCGTCTAGTGTCGCCTGACGAAGTCGTCCTGGGGTGCAGGGGTCGAGTAGCTAGTCGGGTGAAGGTGCCGCGGTGGACCGCTTGCCGGGTGACGATCGCGAAGCGATCTCCACACTCGCGCACGATGCGGAGAAGCTGCTGGCCTGGCGCTGGGCCTTCACGCCTTTCGCCACTGATAGCGCGCGTACGCGACAGTCCATCCTGCCAGGATGGCGGCGCTGACGTACGGGAGGAACTTGGACGCGGCCAGCGCCGTGCCCGTCGAGGTGTTCTCGACGATGGCGACGCGCACCCCGGCCTCGACGAGGTAGCCGACACCCCACACCGCGGTGACAACCCGGTATGCGTGCTGGTAGGCGGCGAACTGCCACAGCCTGGTCATCTCGCGTCCCCTCGCGCTCTCCGGGCCGACGAACTCGTGCGCGAAGCCGAAAAGCAGGGGCTTCGGTGCGCGGAGCGAGCTCAGGCAGGCCACCCCGAACACCGCCGTGGGCACCGAGCCCTCCAGCAGGACGAGCCGGGCGTTATGGCTCACAAGCCCGACCACCGCTCCGACGACGATGCCCGCCAGGACGACCGCCCCGATGATGTCCACCCGGCGCCGCTGGATCGCGTTCGCAGTGACGCCTATTGCCGGCAGCACGCCGCTCAGAATCAGCGCCGTTACCGCCGACAGCCCGGCCTTCCGCAGGATTGCGTAAGCAATCAGAGGGCCTACGACATCGAAGCCGACGATCCTGACGGCCGACTTCAGCCTCGTCCCGGCGGGCGGCTGCTCAGCACCCGGCGGTCCGGCAGTCGGCGATCCTGCGGTTGGCTGTCCTGCGGTTGGCTGTCCTGCGGTTGGTGTCCGCGGTTGGCTCCGGCTCACCTCTGCGCCCACGGCTACAAGGATATGTCCGGAAGACCCGGTATCTACAGCTCCGCATCGGGATTCGGTCCCGGGTTTCGCGGGCACCTGGCTGCCGAGCCACTTATCTCCAACGTCAACGCCGCGGACCGGTGCGCGACAGTTACCGCTCGTGCTCCTGCTCGCGGACTCGGCTGCCATTGTCATTGCTCACATGTCATTGCTCATGGCAATGGGGCTTTGCCTTCGGCTGGCGCACCATTTCATGGGACGTGTCGTCAGGTGTGGCTGCACAGAGCCGGACTTGGCAAATCGCTCACGACCCGAATGTCGTCGTCGCGGATGACCAGAACCGTCGGGTCGTCGCCCCGGTAGGGTCGCCAGGACGCGCCACGCCCGGGGTTGGGATCGCCATTGCGGATGAAGCTAATCCAGGCGTTGTGCAGAGCGCCAGTAACGCGCTCAACGACCTCAGGGGGGACTCCCTGTACAAACGGCGCAGGGCCCCATCTGTCGATGTTTGCGAAGGTGAAGGGGAGCTCCATGCAGTGGGTCGCGCCAAGCGCCCCGCCCAGCAGCGGCGAAGCCACCTCGAACTGGTAGGCATACGCCGGGCGAGTGACGGCCCGCGCTGCGACGACCCGGAGTCCGCCACACCGGAAGAGGCCGTCGGTCACCATCTGGGTGAGCACATCGCGCGGGCTGCCTGCTGTACTGGTCTGCGCGTATGTGTCGTACAGGGCGGCTGCGCGGTCACCGTATCGCGTGCGCGCCCATCCGATGACTTCGTCGCGAGTTGCCTCGGCGTACTGCGGATGCATGCCGAATGCAAAGGAAGCCTCCCCCGACGTCCAGCCGATCATCAGATCGATGTCGGCGTCCGCTAGGGCGACGACGGGATGCCGGGGCATTGTTGCTTCGTCGATGACCGGCAGGAAGGCCAGTCCCCACTCGCCGAACTGCGCGTACTCACCCATGACGCCGATGGTGCCGGCTATCAGCCGCTCCCACGTCTCCTCGTGTAGTACATCCAGATCGTCGTAGCCGAGGTGGCGGGCAAGCGACTTTGTCCGCGCCAGCGCTTCTTCCGCCGTGGGTAGCTCTAGCCCAAGCGGCGGACTCTGCAGAATCGCGCGCTGGAATAGGCCCAGCGTCGCGGGGTGCTGAGCGAGAGCGCCTATCGAGACGCGCTCCGCCAGACTGGCCCACCAGCGTGACGCGCGCCGGGTCGCCGCCGAACGCGGCGAGGTTGGCTGCGACCCACTGCAAGGCCGCTATCTGGTCGGTCAGCCAGAGGTTCGCGTCACCGACGCCCGAGAGGAAGCCGAGCGGGCCGAGCCTGTAGTTGATTGAGATTGCGACGACGTCACCGTTGCGCGCAAAGGTGTCACAGGCGTAGAACGGCAGACTCCCCGAACCGGTGAGGAAGCCGCCGCCGTGGATCCAGACCATGACTGGCCGGCGAGCGTCATCGATGCCAGGCGTCCACAGGTTGAGGGTGAGGCAGTCCTCGCCGAACGGCGGGGCCCCGTGCGACCCGACCGGCGGCATTCCACCTGGCAGCCATGGCTGAGGGGCCGACGGCCCGGACTCTGCCGAGTCGCGCACGCCATCCCATCCTGGGTGCGGCTGGGCGGCCTTCCACCGGGCTGCTCCTATCGGCGGAGCCGCGTAAGGCACCCCGCGGAACACGCACAGCCCGTCCTCGATGCCGCGAACCGCGTAGCGTTCCTATGCTGGTGCTCACGGTCACTTGACCAATCATTTCCTGCCCATCTCAGCCGGGAACGCCGCTACGCGCAAAACGCGGCATTCAGAGGCCGACACGCATTGGTGTCCCCGCCATTGAAGGTCGGCCTGCCCCCGACCCGTTGCCACGACTCGTCCTAGCCCATCTTCATCTATAACAGGCTCTAGAGGTATCTGGCCCGGGCCGCGCACAGATTTGCAAGGCAAGTCCGCTCCCCCAGGCCCCGCCAAGATCCGGACCAGGCGCGGACTGCACGAGGCTAACGCGCAATCCTCGCAGACTTCTGCGCAGGCCATTGGGCGCTCCTCTCGAGTGGAATGATCGGCCTCCGGAGCCTTGTGCGCAGGTTCGAATCCTGCTGGGGGCGCGCTTCCGATCAGCTCATATGGCCTCTGACCAGAGCTAACTCTCGACTAGCCAGGACGCTGATCACCGGGCCCCCCAGCTGTCCGCATCGGAGATTTGACGGTGCGCAAGATTTTGGTCAGACTTGTGACCATGACGACGATGCCGCTGGGCGAGGTGAAGAGCCACCTGTCAGAGCTAGTCAGCCGCGTGCAAGATCATCACGAGCGTGTGACGGTTACGGTCCACGGCAGGCCGTCGGCCGTCCTGGTAGCTGTCGATGACCTTGACCAGCTGGAGGAGAGCCTGGCCATCCTGCGTGACACTGACACTCTGCGGAGGCTTGCCGAGTCTGACGCCGAACTCGCACGCGGTGAGGAAGTCTCGGCTCATGAACTTGCGGAGACAATCCGCCGCCGCCAGGCTCGAGAGTGAGCGAGGACGAGCCGCGCCGTTACACCATGAGAGCTACTCCGACGGTTCGCCGGGCACTCGCCGAAACGTTGCCAGAGGCCGTGGCTGTAGCAGCATTTGAGTTCATCACGGGTCCGCTGCTCGAACAACCGCACCGGGTTGGCAAGCGGCTGCTCCCACCGCTGGACGACAGGTACAGCGCTCGCCGCGGCACCTACCGGGTTATCTACCGGATCGATGACCAGGCACGCGTCGTCACCGTTGTCGACATCGGCCACAGACGCGACATCTACCGCACGTAAGGATCCGGCAGTCGACGCGGCGCTCCATTCCGAGGTCCTCTGATTTGCCGAATCCGCCCTTAATGGTTATCAAGGCGGCGTGCTGCGCATGCCGCTGGCGCGCCTCGTCGCCGGGCTCTGCGCTAGGGGCGCCCGCCCGGCACGGCAGGTGCTGGACGCGCTGCTCGTGCCATATACCTTCCGCCTTGCCCAGCACCTGCCACCCTGGGCCGCGCCTGAAATGCACGTAAAGATCGGGATCGTCGGCTCGGTCTCGGCGACGCCGCCGGGAACCAAGATGCTGCTCAGCGAGATTCCGTACCAGCACTGGGTCTCCTGACAGCAAGCCGCAGAGAACCGCGAATCATGGAGTTCCCGATAGTTGGAGGCCGGCCGGGACCTGAGGATGCCGGTTGACCCTAGTCGTGCTCAAGTTCGCCTGATCCGTTAGCTCTTCGTTGCTATGACGAGTTCGGTGTCACCTGGCCAGTCCCAGAAGAGACCGTCTGGCGAATACTCGTGCAGCAGGTGACGTAGATCGGACTCGAAGTCGGCTCGGCGGTTCCCGAACCATCGGGGTGCGGCGTACGACAGCGAGAAGTAGTTGGCCACAACGGTGTCGATGTCTCTGATCAGGTCGGGGCGCCCAGGCGCGTAGATGGTGCGCGAGCCGCCGAACCGGGTCTGCGACAGGGTGTCCTCAAAGCGTGCCGGCTGGCCCTCGTTCCAGGTTGCGAGGTAATGGCGCGTGCCGTCACCGAGGTAGTCGAGGATGAGCTTCCGCACCGCGGCGTGGGGAATCTCCGGGTACCCCGGATCGGCAGGCCGTGGACGGCCGTCGACGTGGTGCGAGATCAGGACCAGCGAGCCACCCGGCACGAGTAGGTCATAGACGGTCTCGGCAACCTCCAGCCGTCGGACCCGATGAAACGACTGTCCGAAGGTGACCGCTCGCCACGAGCCGAGGTTCAGCGCTGCGATGTCCTCCGCGACCCCCTGCACCCAGCGCACGTTGGCGACTCCCGCCTGGTGGCAACGCCGTTGGCCCGCCTGCAACATGCCGGGCTCGGGATCAAGCGCCGTCACTTGGTCGAACAACCGGGCCAGGGGCAGCACCAGGACGCCAGGTCCACAGCCCACATCGAGCAGCTGGCCGGTGCCATCAAGCGACAGCTCCCGGGCCATCGTGTCCGCCAGTTGCGCGGAATACGGAGGACGCCCGACCGCGTAGTACTCGGCCGTCCCCTCAAACGCCTGGGGATCGAACGCCGATGGTGAAGGTGTCGTCATGCGCACCATCCTGAAGAATGCCTCCCGTGAGGCCGCGACATCCCGCACGCACCGGTCCACAAGGCGTCGACAGCGCAACGCCAGTGACCGCCCGCGAACTGCCGATCTGGCTCGGCGAGGACCAGGGTGCGCTTCCCCCCGTTGTGGGTGCCCCGCTGGGGGCGACTATCAGCAAAACCGGTCACGATGGTGTGGCGCGCTGCTCGGCGATCGAGTTGCCGCCGTCCACGACGAGGCATTGCCCGGTGATGTAGGACGCACCGGGGCTGGCGAGCCAGGCAGCGGCCGCTGCGACCTCATTGGGTGAGCCGCTCCGGCCGACCGGGGTGGACTGCCCCTGGCCGCGCTCTTCCGGGGTCTGCGAGCCGGTAGCTATCCAGCCCGGAGCGATGGCGTTGACAGTGATTCCGTGCCGTGCAGTGTCGAGGGCGACTGCGCGGGTGAGGCCGACCATGCCCGCCTTCGCTGTGGCATAAGCGACGTCCCCGCGGATCGCCATCACCGGGCCGGTCACGCTGGCCACCATGATGATCCGCCCCCAGCCGCGGCTGATCATGACCGGCAGCGCCGCCTTGGTGACCAGGAAGGCGGTGGTCAGGTTGCGGGCGAGCCCAGCTTGCCATGTCGCCTGGTCCATGGACTCAACGGTGCCGGACTCGAACACGGGGTCGGCGGCGGAAATCATGCCAGCGTTATTGACCACGATGTCCAGCCGGCCCCACCGCTCCAGCGCAGCCGACACAAGCCCGGACGCCACGCCGGCATCGGTGAGATCGCCGATGATCCCCGCTGCGTCGAAACCAGAGCTGCGCAGTTCGCTGACCCTGTCGTGAATCCGGGCCGTGGTGGCGGTGATCATCACAGCTGCACCGGCTTCGGCGAGGAGCCTGGCGGTGGCGAAGCCGATGCCGTCGAGACCGCCCGCGCCGGTGACCACCGCCACCCGGCCCGACAAGTCGAACGCCGCTGGGATGGGCATCGTCTGATCCTAGTAGGGCTGGACGCCAGTTCCCGGGCGCGGAACCGCGGGGCCGGGCGCCGCTGGCCGGGCGGCGGGGCCGCAAGATAGCCTTCGGCCCTATGGTGGAGCGCCCTAACCCCTTGGAGAGCACGCCGCCCGCCTTCGGCGACGAGGCGGCAACGCAGATCCTGCGGGACGGCTTCGGCGTCGACCCGTCGTCTCTCAAGTCCCTCGCGGGCGAACGGGACCAGAACTTCCGAGTGGACACCGCGGACGGGCAGCGCTTCTTGCTCAAGATCTCTAATCCGGCGGATGACGGGCCCGTCCTGGCGATGCAGGCCGCCGCTCTCCGCCACATCGAACAGGTGGATCCGGACCTACCGGTGATGCGCGTCCTGCCGTCCGCGGCGGGGGAATCCTGGCTCGAGGTGGCGGGGCCCGACGGCGGGAACTACCCGGCTCGCCTGTTCACGTTCCTGCCCGGGCAGGTGACCACAAACACAGCGCTCACCACCGCGGCGATCTGGTCTCACGGGCAGACCACAGCCCGCCTGGGGCGCGCGCTGCGCGGCTTTTTCCACCCCGCGTCCGATTACGAGATCTTGTGGAACATCACCCGCGCGCACAAGCTCCGCCCGCTGCTCGGCCATATCTCCGACGGCCGGCGCCGGGCTCAGGTGGAATGGGTTCTCGACAGATTCGATGCCAGGGTCGTCCCGGTCCTGCCCCGGCTGCGCGCACAGGTGATCCACGGCGATATGAGCCTGGACAACGTGCTGTTCGACGATGATCTTCGAATCAGCGGGATCGTGGACTTCGGGGACATGACCCATGCGCCGCTGGTCTGCGATCTCGCCGTGGCCGTCGCCGATGTGCTCCACGGCCGTCCCGACGCCATCGACGCGGCGGACGCGATAATCGGCGGCTACGTCTCGGTGACTCCGCTCGACGACGAGGAGGCCGGGCTGCTCGCGGATCTGGTGGCGACCAGGCTCGCCACCGAGGTCACGGTCACTGCCTGGCGGGGCCAGGCTCTACCCGGACAACACCGCGTACGCAGCGAGCGGCGAGCCCGGAGCCCGCGCGTTCCTGGACGCCATCGAGGGGATGGGGATGGATGCTGTCGCGCGGCGTTTCCGTGACGCCTGCCGTCGGCTCCCCTACCGAAGGTCAACGACCAGTAGCCTGCTCGAGCGCCGCCGGCGGGTGCTCCCCCGGTCGCCGCTGTTCTACTCAGATCCGGTCCACCTCGTTCGTGGCGACGGCGTCTGGCTGTTCGACCCCGACGACCGGCGGTACCTCGACTGCTACAACAACGTGGCCGTCGTCGGCCACAGTCACCCTCGGGTCGTGCAGGCTGTGACGCAGCAGCAGCAGCTGCTGGCGACTCATAGCCGCTATCTGCACGAGGCGGTCGTCGAGCTCGCTGAACGGCTGCAGGCAACCCTGCCGCCGGAGCTGGACGCCGTCATGATGGTGAACTCCGGCAGCGAGGCCAACGACCTCGCGTGGCGGGTCGCCCGCGCGGCCACCGGCCGGGGCGGCGCGGTTGTGACCGCCTGCGCCTACCACGGGCTCACCGAGGCCACTCACGCCCTGTCCCCCGAGGAGTGGGCCAAGCGGGAGCGGCCTGCCCACGTCGCGACGATCCCCGCACCCGACGGGTACCGCGGTCCGTACCGCCGGGAAGACGAGGGGTGGGTGCAGCGGTACGCCGCGCACATCGACGAGGCCGCCAGAACGCTCGGCGACTACGGCTTCGCGGCCATCTACCTGGATCCGGCCTTCACCGCGGACGGCATCCTGTCGCCTCCACCTGCATACCTTCAGGAGGCAGCCCGGCGGGCACGGACCCTGCGAGGGCTTGTGGTGGCCGACGAAGTGCAAGCCGGTTACGGCCGGTCCGGAACGCACCTGTGGAGCTTCCAGGCATCAGGGATCGCGCCTGACATGGTGGTGATGGGCAAGCCGATGGGCAACGGCTTCCCTGTCGCAGCTCTGGCGGTCAGCTCCCAGCTGCTCGAGACCGTCCCCGCGGAGGTCGAGCTATTCAGCACCTTCGGTGGCAACCCGGTAGCCTGCGCGGCCGCGCTCGCGGTCCTGGCCGTCGTCGAAGAAGAAGGCCTGGTGGCCAATGCCGCGAACGTCGGCACCTACCTGCGCCAAGGCCTGCTGGCACTCGCCGACCGCCACCCCCTAATCGGGGACGTCCGGGGGGATGGCCTCATGCTGGGCGTCGAACTGATCGACGCGGCGGGCAGGCCAGCCGCCGGGGCCGCGCGCCAAGTGACCGAGGCGATGCGCGAGCGCGGAATACTCCTCAGCGCAACCGGCCCGGCCGGCAACGTCCTGAAGATCCGGCCGCCCCTGGTATTCCAGCCCCTGCACGCCGACCTTCTCCTCCAGGCCCTCGACGAGGCTCTCGACGAGGCTCGCGGGTCGTCATGACGGACTGCCGGGCGCGGAACCGTCCCGGCGAATTGGACGGTTCGCCACTGTCAGCCAGCCGAGCCGAGCACCGGCAGGGCCGGCGCAGACGTGTCCGTCTGGTGCAGTTGGCGCCCCGGCAGCCAGCCCAGCCAGCCGGGCAGATACCAACTTCGCTCACCTAGCAGCGCCATCGCCGCCGGAACCAGGATGCCGCGCACAACAGTTGCGTCGATGAGCACTGCAACGGCCAGGCCAATGCCCAGCGTCTTGACATCGACGAAGGACAACGTTGCGAAGATGGAGAACACCGCCACCATGATGACCGCAGCGCTCGTCACCACTCCCGCACTGGCAGCTATGCCGCTGGTCACCGCATCGGCGGTGCGCATGCCGCTAGCACACCTCTCACGGATCCGGCTGAGGATAAAGACGTGGTAGTCCATGCTCAGCCCGAACAAGAAGACGAACATGAACAGCGGCACCCACTGTGCGATTGCGCCGTTGCTTGAAAAGCCGAACAGCCCCTGTAGCCAGCCGTCCTGGAAGATCAGCGTTATCACGCCATAGGCAGCCGCGACGGACAGCAGATTCAGCACTACCGAAACGAGTGGCAGCGCAACGGAACGGAACGCAATCATCAGCACCAGGAACGCCAGCCCGGCCACCACCCCGAACACAACCGGCATGCGCGCACGCAGCGTCGTGCTCCAGTCATAGCTGGTGGCGGTATTGCCGGTGACCGCATAGCTGATGCCGCTCACCCTGCCGAGCGTCTGCGGCAAGACCTGGTCTCGCAACACGAGAAGAGCCTTCGTCGATACGTTGCTCGATCCGTTGCCCGCCAGCGGCACAAGGATGACCAGGCCACGCCCGGACGCCACTGTCGTCACCGTGATGGGCGCCCGGATGGGTCCTCCCGCTGACGCGCCCTCTTCCAGGGCGCTCACTGCGCTTCGGACACTCGGGCTACTTAGATCATGGCCGGTTACCACAACCTCTGCCGGTGCCGGCCGACCAGGGAACGCCACGGAGATCTTGTCCAGGGTCTGCGCTACGACGACGTTACCGGGCAGGTCGACGATGGGATTGCCGAGCCGCATGCCAAGCGCTGGTGCAGCCAGCGCCAGCATTGCTATTCCCGCGGCACCGGCCCACGCGAGGGGATGGCGTACCACTCGCCGGACCAGCGCCGCCCACAGTCGTGACGGCCGCGCGGTGGTGAGCCGACGGCCGAGGAACGGGATTCTGCCGCGGTCGGCCCAATCGCCAAGGAGGGACAGCAGCCCAGGAAGCACGGTCAGCGAGCCGACCACGGCGACGCCGACAACCGTGATGGTGCCCACTGCCATGCCGGTAAACAGGATTATCCCGCTCAGGAACAGCCCGGCCAGCGAGATCATCACAGTCAGCCCGGAGATGACAATCGCCCGACCAGAAGTGGCGGCCGCTACCCGCAGCGCGTCGGCGGGCGAGCGCCCAGCTGCCCGCTCCTCACGCTCGCGACGAAGGTAGAACAGTGAGTAGTCGACGCCGACCGCCATCCCAAGTATCAGCACTATTTCAGCGGTGCCAGATCTGATCGGTAGCCATCGGCTGGGAATCGCCAGCAACGAGATCGTCGCCGCGACGGCACTACCCGCTAGTACGACAGGAATGCCGGCGGCGATCAGCGCGCCGAATACCAACAGAAGCAAAATGAGCGTGATCGGCACCGAGCTGAACTCCGCCCGCCTGAAGTCGGATTCCAGCAAAGAGTTCCCCGCCGCGCTCGCGCTGGCTCCACCCGCCTCAGCTACCAGCAGGTCTGGGTGCGCCGCCTGCACTCTGGCGACCGCCGCTTGATCCGCGGCTACGGTGGTGTCCGCTTCGGAGTGCGGTCCAGCTACCCGGAACGTCACTAGCACACTGCGCCCTCCGGCCGAAACGAGGCTGGCGTCGGCGCTTGCGCTCGCAGTACAGACCGCCGTTCCCCTCGTCTTCCCGGCGCATACAGTCGCGTCTCGGTTTGACGTCGGCCGACTCATCGCCAGGCTCGGCGCGCTGACGTCTATCGCCGCGGTACGCAACCGGTCAAGCGCCGCCGTCACCTGGCGTACCGCCTGGCGCATCTCGGGGTCATTCGCGACGGTGCGCCCGTCGGCTCCCGGGCCTCGCACCTGGATGAGCACGCTCTCGGCGGGTGGTGTCGCCACGTTCAACTGGTGCAGGAGGCGCTCACCCTGCCCGGCCTGGCCAGGGTCAAACTGCGGCAGGCTCTGCGTTCCCAGCAGCTGCCCCGCCAGGAAGGCGGCACCGACAAGGCTGAACCAGCCGATGACGGCAGTCTTTGCGTGCGACGCGCTCCAGAAGGCAATCCGCTCGATAACCGGCCCGTCACCGTGCCGCTCCGATCGAGTCCCAGCCCGCCGTAACGCTGCGCGGCGGAGCAGGTGCATCGGGCCTCCGATCGTGGAAGCAGGATGGGGAGCCGGCGAAGCGGTCGCTTACCTGACTCAGCGTACGAGACGACCGTCCGGTTCCCTACGGGCTGACCCGGTTGCGACCTCGCGCCGCCATTGAGCGCAATACGCGTTATGCCGTTGCTTGCCTGCCGACGGCACGCAGGTAGCCCAGAGCTTGCCGATACGACCGGGTGATGCTCACCTCGCTGTAGGGCAGGCCGTGCTGTAGGCAGAATGCTCTGATCAGTGGCTGGGAGCGGCGCAAGTTGTGGCGAGGCATCGAGGGGAACAGGTGGTGCTCGATCTGGTAGTTGAGGCCGCCGAGCGCCAAATCTGTCAGCCAGCCGCCGCGGACGTTGCGGGAGGTCAGGACCTGACGCCTCAGGAAGTCGGTCTGGTCTTGCGCCGCCAGGATCGGCATTCCCTTGTGGTTGGGAGCAAAAGAGGCACCCAAGTACAGGCCGAACAGGCCCTGCTGGACCGCGATGAACGCGATGGCTTTGGCCGGGGACAGGACTATGAAGACGACCGACAGGTAGCCGGCGATGTGCACTGCGAGCAGGATGGCTTCCACTGGCCGACGGCGGCGAATCTCGCCGGCCAACGCGCGGATGCTCGCGACGTGCAGGCTAATGGCTTCGCCGAGCAGCAATGGGAAGAACAGGTAGGCCTGGAAGCGGAACAGGATCCGCGCGAGGCCGCGGGCCTTGCCTGCCTGGCCAGGCGTGAAGGCCAGGACGCTCATCATGATGTCCGGATCGGCGCCCTCGGTGTTGGGATTTGCGTGATGGCGGCTGTGCTTGCTTACCCACCAGCCGTAGCTCAGCCCGATTCCCAGGTTGGCCAAGATGATGCCCAGGAGGTAACTGGCTCGCCGGGACTCGCAGATCTGGCGATGTCCGGCGTCATGGCCGAGGAAGCCCAGCTGAGTGAACATGATCGCGAGGAAAGCGGCCACTGCCAGCTGCCACCATGAATCGCCCACGAGGACGAAGACGGCCCAGCCGCCAACCAGCAGCGCCGCGGTGACCGTGATCTGCCAGGCGTAGCGCCCTGGCCGTCGGTGCATCAGGCCCGATTGCCTGACCTGTCGGGAAAGGCGCGCATAGTCGCTCCCCCGCGGCCCGGGCGTTGCGGTTGCCGAGGTGACTGCCTCGGGCCCGGCGGCCATCAGGCGGATGCCGGGCAGCTGATCGCTGCCTCCAACGTTGGATAGATATCGAGCTGCAGGCTTAGCCTTGTCGCCCTTAGCGCAGCGTTGACACCGGACTTTGGCGCGACCAGGCGGAGGAAGCCGCCGAGCAGTCTGGCCCGACGTTCGGCTCCGACCAGGACGGCAAGCCCTCTGGAGTCGGCCTCGCTGACACCGGAAAGGTCAATGATCAGTTGGCTCGCCGCCGGGCGGAGAAGGCGCAGGAGACAGTCACGAAGAGCAGGAGCGCTCGTGACATCCAGGACCCCGCTCAGGGCGACAATGAGACACTCACCCGCCGCCTCGCACGAGACATCCATGCCAGGGACCTCAGCCGGCTCCATGCGGGCGGCCGCTTGCCGATCTGGCTGACGAGGCCGAACTGCTGGGAGGGCGGCAGTCACCATAAGAGCCCCCGCGCCGAGCAGCGTACGGCTATCGCGACTGGGTCAGGCATAACGGATTTCCTTAGCTCTGGATAGCGGACGCTGTGTCCCGCGTGACGAAGACCTGGCCTCGCAAATGCTGCCCGATAGGCGAGCTGCCGTTCGGCACCGGCGGCCCCAGCCGGGTACGCGGCGCCGATGTGGCCACGAGCACGGCAATCAAGACGACCGCCATGGACGTGAACTCCTCCGGTAACCCCGGTTAGCTGTCCGCCATCGGCGACTGAGACCGGTGCCTTGCCTTCGAGCGTACGCTAGTTCAGAATAACCAGCAAATCAATTCCGGAATCAGAGAACCGATCATTTGGCCAAGACGCGGTGAGTGCGCGTGATTACGAGCGCCGCAAGGGGTCGCGGCTCCTGATTCGCGCAGCTGCGCCTGGCACGTGGCCGCGATAGGGCTCACGCCGATGCCAAGGTGTCGGGTGTATGGCCGGTGACGGTGTTTAATGATCGTGGTTGTAGTCGAAGTTCGTTCACGTGTCATAGCGCCTGCGGATTCTGACTGCGGGCGCCATTGTCAGCCAAAGCCAGGTTTCCCCCGGCTGGCCGTCGCGGCAACCAGGGACGCACGCCGTGCGGCTCCGAAGATCGCTCTAGCAGGAGGAAAGCAATGGCTCAAGGCACCGTGAAGTGGTTCAACGCGGACAAGGGATTCGGGTTCATCGAACCTGACGACGGCAGCGCCGACGTCTTCGTTCATCACTCAGCCATTCAGACTGACGGTTTCCGCAGCCTTCAAGAGAACCAGCGAGTCGAGTTCACCGCGGCGCGCGGGCCGAAGGGACCTCAGGCACAGCAAGTCCAGCCAATCTAGCTGGTCAGCTGCCACGTACTCGTCCGCGACAAGCGACGATCGCG
Organism: uncultured Actinomycetota bacterium; assembly: GCA_963730085.1. GTDB lineage: Bacteria > Actinomycetota > Actinomycetes > Streptosporangiales > Streptosporangiaceae > JAJYUU01. Next base: position 499,807 of record CAVSQI010000008.1, read on the forward strand.
CCGGGTGATGCTGGGCTTTCGGCACTTGGGCGCGTTACCGAGCCCGGCAGGCCAAACGCGGCTGACGGCAACTTCCCGTCAGCCGCGGCGGCCCTTTACAGCTTCACCAGTTTGGCGCACGGGATAGCGACGCGCACCTTGTGCGTGCCGAAGTCCACGAGCAGGGCGGTGTCGCCCTCAACCGCCAGAACGACGCCGAGCCCGTATTTGTCGTGCGTGATCTGGTCGTGCACGGCAAACGTCTCGACAGGGCAGTCAGGGACAGGGACGTTGAAGGGACTTGATGGCAGGTAACGCCGGGGCGCGGCGTGTGGCGGTTTCATTGTCTCCTAGTGTGCGCCTTCTCCGACCGCAGTGTGGTCCCTGCACGTAGACAACTCGCAGAGACGGGCGGCCGGCGCTGCAATGATGGGTAGCGCTCAGGGCGTCGGTTTACGAGCGGTGCGCTGGCTGCAGGCCACCGAGCGCGTTGCGCCGGGAGGGCATGCGCAACGACACCATCCGCCGCCACCCAAAGAGCCGCTCGTAGACGTAGACGACCTGGATGCCAGCAGCTAGCAGAGCTGACTTCGCCCTCGACCAGCCGAGAATGCGGCCCAGGTGGGCCATCACCGCCGTGCTCACGTCTCGGTAGACGGCGATTTCGGCTAGCGCGGTGGCACGCAGTGTGTGCTCGATGAACTCCTGATGCCCGGCCTTGGCCAGACTCAGCAGCTCCTCGTGGCAGTACGCCAGATGGTTGTCCTCGTCGTCGGAGATCATCCTAACGGCGCGTCCGATATCGCCGCGATTCCTAGCATACCTGCGCAGAGCTCGCATCTGCTCCGAGGCGCGCTGCTCAGTTACCCGACTATGCGCCAGGTAAGACACGATATCGAGTTCGGTCAGCTTCCCGTCGCCGCGAAGCAGGCTGTGCGCCAACCCGATACCAGCCGCCTCCAGGCGCATCGTGTAGTCGGCGTCTGGCGGCACTGCTACGGGCTCAAGACCGCGCTTGCGCAGCAGTGCGTCGAAGATGCGCCCGTGCTTGTCCTCATCCGCGCCGTGCCGGGCAATCTTCGGTGCCAGGGCCTGGTACGAGCCAGGCACAAGCGCAGCGATCCGGCCGTTTTCCCACCCGCCCTGTGCCTCGTCGCTGGCAGCGATCGAGCAGAACAACCGGAAGGCCTCATCGTTATCGAATATTTCCTCGAAAATTGTTCGTGCAGTTGGCATTTTCGACTACCTCTGGCCGAAAGCGCTGCCGAGCAGCGCGACATCGCCTCATGACCCTGCAACCTTCCCGCACGCTCGGGTGAGTTGTCGTCACACCAGGCGGGCGATCTCGATGATGAGCCGCTAGTGCGTCCGGATGGTCGCGTCCGTGTTACAGGGCGTCGATCCAGCGGTCTACGCGACGTGCCGACCGCGACAGGACGCTCGGATCACGCAACGTGTTGGCCAGCAGCGCGCTGCCTTCGTAGGCGGCCAGCAGGTCGAGGGCAAGATCGTGCGCATCGCGCCGGTCCAGCGACCGGAACTGCTCCTCAGACCAGTCGATGAGCAGATGCAGCAGTTCAGCAACTGCAAAGCCGGACTGCGCACCGCGCTTGTCGAGCTCCGAGCACAGGCTGCCGAACGGACAACCGTAGTCGGCCACTATCTCGCTGCGGGAGGCGAACTCCCGAACCATGGCCTTCAGGCGACTCTTCGGCGCCCGGTAACGAGCGTCGATCTCGGCGAGGGTCGCCTTGATCTGGCGGGCGTGTGCCTCGATGACAGCGGCGATGACGTCGTCTTTGGTCTTGAAGTAGTAGTAGACGTTCCCGACTGGTACATCCGCGGCCGTCGCTATGTCCGCGAGCGTGGTCCGTTCGATGCCCTGCTGATGCAGCAGCTGAACGGCGGCCGCTACCAGTCGTTCCCGCTTCCCAGGCTGCCGTTCGACGGCTGCCGAGCCCAATGATGAGTCAGTCATCTCACTTATCAGGGTACACATGGTGCGGTGATGCGCTCTCTGCGGCTCGCGAGTTCGCTGGAGCAAGCTCAGGGGCGTTGCCGGAGTTAACCATGACCACCGGGCCCGCGTTCCTCGTGTTGCCGATGCGCACGGCGATCAACGCCGCCCCTGCCATCAAGACCGAGCCGACGAGCAGTGCACGGTGATATCCGGCGTCCGACGCCACCTCAGCCGATACATGCGCCGCGAGCAGGTGGTCGGTGCGCGTAATAGCGACGGCGGATAGGACAGCGAGGCCGAGGGCGCTGCCGATTTGCTGAGAGGAGTTGAGCAGCCCGGCCGCGAGGCCGGCCCTGCCGGAGGGTACGCCCGCGTTGGCAGCCGCGGTCACCGAGACGAAGACCGGCCCGGCCCCCAGTGACAGCAGCAAGAACCCAGGTAGCAAGTCGCTCGGGTACGAGCCGTGCAGCGGCACCCGAGATACGTAGTAGATACCCGCTGCGGCGATCAGGCAGCCGACGACAACCACCGGCCGCGTGCCGATGCGCGTGATCAGTTGTGACGCAGCACCGCCCGCCACGGCGAACCCGGCGGTAATGGGCAGGTAGGCGACTCCGGCCTTAATCGGCGAATAGTGCAGGATCTCCTGCATGTAGAGGGTGGCGTAGAAGAACATCGAGAAGAATCCGCAGAACGCAATCAGTTGGGTCAGGTCAGCCGCAACCAGCCCCTTCACTCGCAGGATGGCGAAGGGCACGAGCGGATTGCCGGACCGCAGTTCGTTGACCGCGAACGTGACAATCAAGATCGCGGATCCAGACAGGGTCAGCAGCGTCTGCGTTGACGCCCAGCCGACAACCGGTGCCCGCACGAGGCTGTAGACCAGTAGCAGCATGCCCGCCGTTACGAGCATGGCCCCTTGCGAGTCGAAGGGTGTCCCGTCGGTTCTCGCCTTGCCGTCCCTCGTCAGCAGCGCCAGCGCCCCGGCAGCGACGGCGACGCATATCGGCGGGTTCACGAAGAAGACCCATCGCCATCCCGGACCTTGCGAAATCACGCCGCCGAGGAAGACGCCAGCCGCAGCGGCCATCCCGCTGACAGCACCCCAGATCCCGAGTGCGGTATTCCGGTCTCTGCCTTCGCGGAAGCCGGTCGTGAGCTGCGACAGCGCGGCCGGCGCCATGAGCGCGGCGCCGACGCCCTGTACGAGCCGGGCAGTGACCAGTACTCCCGAGCTTGTCGCCAGGCCCGCGGTCAGCGACGACACCGCGAAGACAGCCAGGCCGATCAGCAGCATGCGGCGCCGCCCGACCAGGTCGCCGAGGCGGCCACCCAGCAGCAGGAAGCCGCCGTAGGTGAGGATGTAGCCACTCGCCACCCACTGCAGGTTTTGCTGTGAGAAGTTCAGGCTGTGCTGGATTGATGGCAGGGCGACGTTGACGATCGCCGAGTCGACGATGTCGAGGAACTGGACGGCGCACAGCAGCACCAGCGTGATCGCTCCGACAGTCGAACGAAGAGCCAACCGCGAGTCATCGGCCGACATGTCTGCGCCCGGGTCAGATTCCATCGCTGCCTCACTCTTCTTGTAAGTTAGATCACTCACTAAGTGTCGGTTGGCGCAAGCAGGCTAGTCAAGTCAGTTCGCTGACTTAGCCGCAACTTGCCAGTCCCCTGGGCTTTTGCTGGGTCGCGGTGCGTCGGCTCTTTGCCGGGTCGTCCCGCGTCGGCAGCGCAGACGGGCCCGCACGCTCTTGCCCACTCCGCTTGTCGAGTGGTGTTGGCATATGCTAACTTTTCTTTGCAGGTGCAAGAAAGGACGTCGTGGACGCGACTGAGATGACCGGGGACCGGCTGCTGCGGATGCTAGGCACGCTGGCCAACCCGCACCGCCTGCGCGTGGTCGCGGCCCTGGCCGGCCAGCGCAACTACGTCAGCCAACTCGCCCGCGAGCTAGGCATAAGCCGGGCCTTGCTGCAGGTTCATCTGCGCAAGCTCGAAGCAGCCGGCCTGGTATCGGCTGTCATTGAGGTCTCAGCGGACGGAAAGGCCATGAAGTTCTACGAAGTGACGCCGTTCGCCTTCCAGCTGACACCTAAAGAGATCATGGCCGCGGTCACCACACTTACCGCGGGCACCGAGCCAGACACGGACGCAGAGGTGGGTCATGGATAGCCATATTGCGATCGTCATTTCCATTCTGGTCGTCGCGGCTCTCGCCGCGTACGCGATCTATCAGTGGGGACGGCAACTCTCGATCAGCCGACAGACACGAGTCGAGCTGACGAGCAGTGCCGAATACCGTCGTCTGTCGGAGATGGCCGTCACGGCGCAGGAGCACACCGACATGAAGCTCGCCGAGATCAACATGCAGCTCGCCCAGCTGCGCGACCAGCTTGACCAGGTACAGAAGGTTCTCAAAGACGTTGAGTGAAGCAGTCGGTGGGCTCCGCAGCTGGAATCCGCTCGCACAGAAAGTGAGCACGCCATGCACTTCGACTCCGATGAAGAGCGCTTGACCGGCGCCGAGCAACTCGTCACGCGCGATCATCACGCCGCTGCTGAAGCATTCCGCTTCATCGCGCGCGATGACGGCGTCAGCGACGAAGTGCGCCTATCCGCGGCCGAGCAGCTGCCCGCCATCGACCCAAGTGCCGCCGTCCAGGCCTGCCTCGCCATCGCCGGTGATGATGGCGTCGGCGATGAAGTGCGCCTATCCGCGGCCGAGCTCCTGCCCGCGATCGACCCCCGTGCAGCCGCCCAGGCCTGCCTCGCCATCGCCGGTGATGATGGCGTCGGCGACGAAGTGCGCCTATCCGCGGCCGAGCTCCTGCCCGCGATCGACCCCCGTGCAGCCGCCCAGGCCTGCCTCGCCATCGCCGGTGATGATGGCGTCGGCGATGAAGTGCGCCTATCCGCGGCCGAGCTGCTGTCCTCGCTGAATCACTCGCGATCCGGCGTACCGTCGGCGCGGTGAGCCGTCCGGCGACGACGATCGCGTCGGCGGCCTGGCGGATCCGCGCGCGACGTGCACGGCACGGCGCCTCGACTGTCAGGCGCCACGTGCTCGCAGGTCGTCGACCTCGCCGTAGGCCGCGTCGCGCACGGCGCGTAGCCCATCGCTCAGGTACCTGAGCGAGTGGGCCTCGTTTCGATCGGTCTGGATCCGCGCCCGGACCAGTCTTGTGCCGAGCCCAGCAGCAGCGCCGAGTGGATGGATGCTGACCGCGAGAGTGGTGGCCAGGCTGACGGCGTGCGAGATACCCGTCTCTTCCAGCTGGCTGGCCACTCTCTCTTCGGTCGTCCGCGACTTCCCAGCCTCTGCAGCTGGCTCGAAGACCGGCAAGCCGGCGAGGTGCTGCGCGACCAGCTCCCAGTGATCTTGCACCTTGCAGGTGCCCACGACGTGCTGGCCTTTGAGGAGCGCCAGGTCCGCGTTATCTTCCGAACCAGGTTCCAGGCGCACACTGTCAGCGGTTCGGCACAGCGGACCGAATGCGCCTTGGTTGATCAGACCGACAAGGAGACGCGCGAACAGCGACTGCCTGCCCGGGCTTCGCCGTGCGGCCTGCTCCGCCGGTGTTAGCTGTGCGTCGAGAGCCGGGCCTGTCCTTACCGCGAACGGCATCAGGCCCATCCGCCGCATCGGCTCAGCAAAACTCTGCGGCCAGCGCGTGGGCATCAAGTCGTCGCCAATGAGCCCTGCCAAGAGCGCGCTGTACACGTAGTACGCCGCGAGCCGCTGGCGTCCGGTGCCCTCGACCACCACGTCGAGCGCCGGCGGGTTGGGGACACGACGGCGACCTTCGTCGTGCAGCGCCGTGAGCTGGGTCTCAGCCGCCACGGCTGCCCCGGGGCTCAGCTCCAGTCCGCGCCTCAAGCTCGGCGACGCGGTCAAGCAGGTCGAGGATCAGGGCGTGGTGAGCTTGCGCGATCTCGGTCTGCAACTCCACGTCGGCGCGCAGTTCCTCCCACGCGTCCTCTTGCGTGACCTTACGGGTGAAGGTTTTAGACGCATCCCCAGCTCGGGATGCCACGTCCTTGCTCACCGCGGCAGCCTGCTTAACCCGATCGTCCTGGCCGACGTTCGCCAGCACCGAGCGTGCCCGGTCGCTGAGCGACTTCATCCGGCCGTCTTCGCTGTCAGACACTGGCCCACCCCTCTCGGCGATCGTTCTTCCTCCAACGTCGCCGCAGACCGGCCGCATTGTCGTCACACGAACTGGGTGATCTCGGTACGCCGACGGAATCGCGTCATTCATCTACGCTGTCCGCACCGGCATGCTTGATCTTTCCAGCTATTTACGCCTAAATGCGTGACTAGGTCGATCCGACGCGATCCAGCGCGACGCTGGCGTACGTGCGGCCGGTCTAGGTCCTTGATAAGGAGAGGCAGATGGTCACGACGGCGGTTGAGCAGGACCGGCAGGTCGCACAGGACCGGCAGGTCGCAAAAGACCCGATGCGATTTCACGTGCACTACCACCACGCCAGGCGTCCAGGCGACGACGGGTCTCCGTACGCGGGCGGAAGCAGCTTCATGGAACGTGTCTCGGAGGCCGTGGCGAGCGGAATGGGGACGGTCAGCTTCCTGATCGTCAGCTCCGCGATCATTCTTGGCTGGGTCCTGTCCAACAACGCCATCCACTTCCTGGCCAAGTCATGGACAGGCCTCCTGAACGGGAAAGGCTTCGATCCGGCGCCGTTTATACTGCTGAACCTTGTCTTCTCAGCGGTGGCGTTCTACACCGGAGCGCTCGTCATCATTGCGCAGAAGGCGCAGACTCGCACTGACCGCGCGAACGAGGAAGCGGCGGCGCAGCACCGCGAGGAACTCGGGCAGTTTCAGACCGAACTGCTGCAGAAGAACACCGACCTCACCGAGCAGATTCACGCGCTCGCTGAGCAGCTGAGCACCCTCACCCGGGAGGTCCACGAGGCCACGTGCGGGCCAGCACCGGCCGCATGATGACGGGAACGCGCCTACTGCGCCCGCCGCGGCCCGCGGCCGCGCGCGCGGACTGCCGTGCGGCCAAAAACTGACGTCAGCTCGCCAGGAATCGGGGACGGGGGCTGACCTGTGAAGGGTCAGCCAGGTGCATTACCTCGTCTTAACAGTCGCGTGGTTATTTAAGCGGTTTCGACCATTAAAGGATGATAACAGTCCGGCATCATCCGGGATCACTCGTGCCCGCCGGGCAAGCTGTTAAGGCCTAGGCTGGACAGCCCCGGCGAGAAAGCGGTGAAGTTGCTCAAGTTCGGCGGCAGCCCGAGCGCCAGCCGCCCGCGCCTCGTGGCGACACACAAGCACGCGATCCTGCTGACGGCCGCGGTTGCCGTCGCGGTGCTCGTTGCGGATTCGGTGATCGTGGTGCTCCACGACGGGCGTGTCGCAGATCGCAGTTCCGCTGCGCGCATCAGCCGCCATCCCCATGCAGCAAGCTCAACACCGTCCGCCGGCGCGGTCTCGTCACGCCCCGCCGTTGCGCAGCCACCTACGGTCTCGCCAAGCCCCGTGGTGCATCGAGATCCGCTGGGCCAGGCGGCTAGGGCCTTCCTCGCAACACGGGCAGGCACCGTGCTAACCGCCGTCTACGACATGCGGACCGGCCAGGCCTGGACGCTGGGCCGAGGCGCGCCGCAGGACGAGGCCAGCATCGTCAAGGTCGACATCCTCGAGACTCTCCTGGCCCAGCGCCATGCGAGCGGTACCTCGCTGTCGGCCAGTGACGTGACGCTGGCGCAGGAAATGATCGAAGAGAGTGACAACGACGCGGCGACGGCGCTCTGGGATGAGGTCGGCGGAGCCCGCGGCATAAGCGTTTACAACAACTCGGTCGGTCTGACTCACACAACACCATCTGGCTGCGTCACCTGCACGGGTTTCCCGTGGCCAGGCTGGGGGCTCAGCACGACAACACCGTCGGACCAGATCGCCCTGCTGCGTGAATTGCTGCAGCGCAACGACCTGCTCAGCCGCGCGCAGCAGGCGTTCATGCTTGGGCTGATGGAGCGCGTCACACCATCGCAACGCTGGGGGGTGGCCGGGGGCGCACCGCTACTGACCACTGTCGCGCTGAAGAACGGCTGGCTGCCGCTAACCAGCGCGGACGACAACTGGCAGATCAATAGCATCGGCTGGATCTCGGGTGCGGGCCGCGACTATCTGATCGCTGTGCTGACCACCGGCGACCCGACCGAGCAGTACGGCATTGACACTATCGATAAGTTGTCGGCGATCGTGTGGCGCCAAATGCTGTGACCTGACCGCGTCCCGTGCGCCGCGCTGCACGCGACCCCTCGGGTACGGAACTGGCTAGCTAGAAGGCCACCCAACTGAGCGGCGCGAGCGTCGTCATGTCGGTTGCTTTCAGGCCCGCGTCCGACAGTGTCCAGAGCGCGTTGCCGATGATCAGCGAGCGCAGAATCTGGCCGTCGCCTGGATACGCCGACGGAGCGGGATGAGTGATCGTCCCAAGCTCAGTGAAGCCGCTGCCCCCGACGTGCAGTACCACCGCCTCGCTCGCCGTCGTGTACGCGGGTTCGGTGTACGCGGGTTCAAGGCCTCGCGCTGTCCCCGAGGCCGGAGCTGTCGCGCCGTACGGCAGCTGCGTCGGGATCACCAGCAGCCTGCTGGCCGGCCAGTACAAGAACGCATGCGGATCGAACTCGGCCTCGGAATGGCCAAACTTGAGGTCGTAGACCGCCAGCCGTACGGGTGCGGCCGGATCCGACACGTCAAACAGCGAAACCTGCGTGCCCGTGGTCTGGCCTTGCGCGTTCGCGTCCTGGCCGACGCCGATCAGATGGGTCGCATCGATTGGATACAGGTAGGCCGAGTAGCCGCTCAGCAGAAGCTGCCCGGCGACCTTCGGATGCGCCGGATCGGACAGATCGAGTGTGTAGAGCGGATCCGTTTGCCGGAACGTCGCGAGATAACCCACCGGGCCGACAAAGCGCACGGCGTAGATCTGTTCGCCGACACCAAGGCCGCCTACCGTGCCGACGATGACCAGCTCGTTTGCGGCCTGTTCCAGTACGTAAACCGCGGACTGGGATTGCTGTTCAGTCCCGAGGCCGAGTATGCCGGTAGTGGTGGTCGCGACGCGCAGCGCACCGTTCCACGCCGAAAGCGAGTACTCGGCCAGCCCGGACGAGCCAAGCAGCCAGCCCGGCACCATGCCCGACGCTTCGTACACCGGACGCCCTGGTCCGGAGATGTCGAACTTGTAGATGCCGGTGTACTGCGCACCAGCCACCAGCTCGGCAGGAGAGTCAGCTCCTGCGGTCGCGGTGACAGGTGGTGGTACCGGGCCGGTCGCGCTGACTGCGGGCGCTGGCGAGGTGGTACCGCCGACTGAAGGCGCCGACGAAATCACACCCGTTGCCGGAGCCGAAGTTGACTGGCGGCTAGCTATGTACATGCTGGCGCCATCGGAGTAGACGGTGTCGGCGTCGGCGACGATGGTTACGGGTTCGCCGTCCCCGAGGCTCGTGCCGGTCAGATCGAACGTGAGCACCGTGAGCATCGAGCCGCCCGAGTACGCCGCGTCGGCCGGGTGACTGACTGACGCGCAGTTCACCAGCCCGGACTGTCGGTGCCCGCGCGTCGTCACGACGTAGCGCGGCAACCACTCGCTCAGTCCCGCATGCGCGATCGCGGCCCGCTCCGGGGCCACTCCTGCCTGGCCGCCCGGTGACTCCATCGGCGGGAAATAGAAACGCGGCGCGGACTGAACCACAACCCGCGCCACGGAGTCGACCTGCCGGGCATCGACAAGCGCGCCGTCCATCGTGAATTCGCTGATGATCCGGGGCGTGCCCGTCGACAAATCAACAAGCACCAGTTGCGGCCCCAGGATGGGCCCATTCGGAGTCGCGCTAGCGGAAACGGCTGATCCGGTCGCGCCCGCGCCGGTGTGCAAGCCGTCGATGGGGTAACGGCTCTGGCTGAACATGACCAGCGCGTGGGTTCCGAACAGCAGCAGGTTCGCGGGAGTGAATCCGTCGAAGAACGGTACGGGAACGTCAGGCACCGGAACGCCTGGTGGGCTCGAACCGGATCCAGGCAGCAAGTCGAGTGCGCCGGTGATCTGCCGGGTCTGCGCGTCAACAACGCGCAGCACATTGCCGGTGATCGTGACGATCCGACGGCCATCTGTCTTGACGATGTCGGGCTCGTCCACGCCGGGCGTCGCGGTGTTGGTGGTCGAGTACGATCCGGGCGCGGCCGCGCCTGGCGTCCCGGACGCCGCAGCACCGGCGCTCTGCGGCGCCAGCGCCTGACCGCCCGCAACCGAATTGGCTGGCGCCTCGCTTGCGGCGCTAGCGGCGAATCCGCCTGTGGCAAGTGATCGGCCCGCGGCGCCGCGCAAGTTCTGGAGTGCGTCGGCGCAGTTGTTGTAGTGCACGAGGGCAACGTCGGCCGCCGCAGGCGCGCCCGTCCGGAGGCCCGGACCGCGCGGAGTGGTGCAGGCAGAAAGGACTGTGGCCGCTAATGCCAGCAGCACGACTGCTGGACCGCCAACCGCGAGACGTGCGCGGCCGGTCCCGACTTTGCGCTTCGATCTGGTGTCGACGATCTGCATGCCCGTTGGACGTCTCGTCGCAAGCAACGGTTCCGCGTCATGCGGAACACGACGGCGCATCCTCCGCCCGTCCGTCGGGTGCGGCTTCCGCGGGAGGCGTGAAGATCGTTAGAATCGCTGTTGACGTCGGCAGCACGGGAACAACAATGACACCAGAACCTGACGCCGAGGTCGGTCGCGTGCAGGAAGGGCCATCGCCGAGTGGTGGCGACCGTTACGACGCGGCCGGAGCGCGAGCGGCGGAGAGAGGAGACCGGCCGGGGGACCCCGCCTGCTGGCTGAGGCGCGTGTGCCCGGCCTGCGGAACCCTGGCCGATGCCGACCCGCCCACCACGTGCGTCCAGTGCCACGCCGACATCCGCGCCGAGTAACAGTCCCGCACGCGACCGCCTAGCCGCCCGCAGCGCCTCGGCGAAGGCCGCATCCAGCATTCCTGGAACAACCTTCGTCGAGGGACAAACCCGGCCAGCCGTTACCTCAAACCGCATCTTTGCGTTGGGAGGTGGCGA
>CAVSQI010000009.1:0-1058905 GCA_963730085.1 uncultured Actinomycetota bacterium
TCACCACGAGCCACCGACCCGGCGGACGAGCCGAGCAGCTGAGCTTTAGAGGGTGACGGCCCCAGGGACGGCTAGACGGGTCCGGCTGAGCCCTCCGTGATCCGGCCGGCGGCCACCAGCAGCTCGCGAACCCTCGCGGCCGGCAGGCCAGGCGAGGTGTTGCCGTCCCGGCCGGTGACTGTCGGGGCCGCCAGCAGGCTGGTCAGCACCGCCTCCTCGGTAGCCTCTACGGCCGCGTCGAAGAACGGGTCCAGCCCCGAGCCCCTGATTTGCAGCACATCCGCCGGTGCCGGCGCGCCCCGCGGCGCGCGCAGTCCGGTGGCGAGCGCGAGGAAGATCTCGCCGCTGCCGTGGTGCGCGGTCGACCCGGTCCTGGCCAGGCCGAGCCCGGCCCGCCTGGCCAGCCGCGAGCATGCGGTCGCGTCGAGCGGCGCGTCGGTGACGATCACGGTGATGCACGACCCGGCGGGCGGGCGGGCGGCCAGCCTGCGGCCCGCCGTCTCCTCGGCTGGCGGCAGCAGCCGGCCCACCGGGACCCCGTCGATTGTCAGCCGCTGCTGATCGCCGAAGTTGGTCAGGACCACGACGCCGACTACGTGCCCAGACGGCACGACGCGCGAGGCCGTGCCGATCCCGCCCTTGAAGCCGAGGCAGCTCATCCCGGTGCCGGCGCCGACCGCGCCCTCCTCTGGCGCCCGCCGGATCACCGCCGCGCCGGCTGCCTGCGCGGCTTCCCGCGCCACCTTCACGTCGGCGGCGCTGACCTGCATGCGGCGCGCGTCGGACAGGAAGCTGTCGTCGCACTCGGCCACGATCGGGATGATCACGTCGTCGACGCCGATGGCGGGATCCTCGCTCATCAGCAGCTCGCACGCCGCGTCGTAGACACGGCCGACCTGCATGGTGGAGGTCAGGAACACGGGGGTCTCGGCCAGGCCCCACTCCCCGGCAGCGAGGAACCCGGTGCACTCGCCGGCCCCGTTCAGCACCGCGCCGCCGGCCGGCACCGGGCTGGCGAACATGTTCCCGCCGGGATCGATCACGGTCACCCCGGTCCTGGCCACACCGCGGCCCGCTGGCGGGGCCGGCTCGTCCCGCCAGACTGTGACGTGCCCGACGCCGAGACCTGGCACGTCAGCGATCGAGGCGGTCGGCGCCGGTCGGCAGCACCCCTATCCTGATGCCGAGATCGCGGGCTCGCGTGATTTGTCCATTCGGTAGCCTCACCCAGCGAGCATGCCACGAAAGGGCTAGGTCTGTGACTGTCGAGGGTGGCGAGGGTGAGCAGCGAGCCGAGCGAGCCCGGCGCATCCGTGCTCGGGATACCCGTGGTCTGGAGCGAGGACTGCCTGCTGCACCAGCCGGCGGGCGAGGTCTGGCTGGGCCTGCGCGAGGACGGCACCGAGGTACCCGAGCGCGCGACGGTCATCCTGCGCAGCCTGACCGGCGCCGGCGCCCCCGTGCTGCCAGCGGCGGCGCACGACGCCGCGGCGCTGCTGGCCGTGCACGATGAGGCGCTCGTCGAGCACCTGGCGACGATCTGGGCCGCCTGGGAGGCGGGCGGGTACCCGGCCGACTACGGCCGCGACCGGGTGGTGCCCTACGTCTTCCCGACGGCTGCCATGCTGGCGGGCCTGCACGGCGCGCACGCCCGCGGCCACCCACGCGCAGGTCGGGCTGTACTGCTACGACACCATGACGCTGGTCGGGCCGGGCAGCTGGGAGGCGATCAGGGCGGCCGCCGACTGCGCCAGGACCGCGGCCGGCCTGGTCGCCGCCGGTGAGCCCGGCTGCCTACGCGCTGTGCAGGCCGCCGGGTCACCATGCAGGACCGGCGGGGTACGGCGGCTCGTGCTATCTCAACAACGCAGCCGTCGCGGCGCAGGCGCTGCGGCAGGCCGGCCTGGACCGGGTCGCCGTGCTGGACATCGACGCCCACCACGGCAACGGCACGCAGGCGATCTTCTACGGCCGGCCCGATGTCTACTACGGGAGCGTCCATGTCGACCCGGGCGCTGGCTGGTTCCCGCACTACATGGGCTTCGCTGACGAGCGGGGGAACGGGGCCGGGACAGGCGCCAACCGCAACCTCCCGCTCGCGCCCGGCAGTGCAGATGACGCGTGGCTCGCCGCGGTCAGCCTGCTGTGCGACGACGCCCGCGCACATGGCGCCGAGGCCATCGTCCTGTCGCTTGGCGTGGACGCGGCCGCCGCCGATCCGGAGAGCCCGCTGCAGGTGAGCGCCGCCGCGCTACCAGGCCGCGGGCGAGCTGATCGGGTCGATCGGCCCGGTAGCGGCGATCCAGGAAGGCGGCTATGACCTGCCGTCGCTTGGTGAGTTCGTGCTAGCCACGCTGACCGGAGTCGCGGCGGGACGCGCGGCCGCAGGCGCGTGAACGCTCTCCTGGCACTCGCCGCGTCCGCCTTGTGGGGCACATCCGACTTCGGCGGCGGCCTGATCTCGCGGCGGCTCGACGCGTCGGCAGCGGTGCTCATCTCGCAAGCGATGGCGTTTGCCGGGCTGCTTGTCCTGTTCCCGTTCCTGCACGTGCCCGCCGGGCCTTACCTGCTGATAGCAGCGGCGGCCGGCGTGGTCGCCACTCTCTCCCTGGCTGCGTTCTACCGGGCCATGGCGACGGCACCCATGTCCCTGGTCGCGCCGATCACCGCCGCAGGCTCCGCGATCCCGGTGCTCGTCGGCATTGTGCGTGGCGAGCACCTCAGCATCCTGCAGCTCGCGGGCATCGTCGTCACGCTGACCGGCATCGTGCTGGCCTCGGGCCCAGAATTCAGGTCCGGCGTCGCAGTGCGGCGGCAAGCGCTCATCCTGGCGATCGGCGCGGCCGTCGGTTTCGGCGTCGCGTACACGCTGCTTCCGCTCGCCGCTGGCACGAACCTGTACGGCACCTTGCTGTGCCAGCGGATCGGCGGCCTGATCGTGCTCGGCCCGATCGTGCTGCGCACCGGCGTCCTACGGGGCATCCGGCTAATCGCGCAGGCGGCTGGCCGCCCTCGCCGCGATCGGCGTCGGCGACATCGTCGCCAACGGTTCGTACGCGCTGGCCGCCAGCCGCGGCAACCTGTCGATCGCCGCCGTGCTCGCGTCGCTCTACCCGGTCGTGACGGCGCTGCTGGCCAGGGCGATCCTGTCCGAGCGGTTGCGGCTCGTGCAGAACGTCGGCGTCGTGGCGCGCTCTGGCTGGTGTGCTTCTGCTGAGCTCCTAGCGGTACTGAGCGGAACCGAGGCAGCCGTTTCCGTTTGGCTGCCTCGATCCCGGTCAGCACCGCGTGCTGGGGCCGGACACCTACCAGCCGAAGCCGTCGCGGCCAGTACTCGGGGTGAAAGAGATTCCCCGTAGTACCTCTCCGAAGCCGGCCGCTCGACGGTCGCGAACTGCTCGTGGTTGCCGGGCGAGGTCGCTGCCAGGTCGTCGGTGATCTCGACGAGCTTGTTCGGGTCCGCGCCCTGGTCGCCGCCGCCGGAGACCGTGGAGGTGATGGCCCAGATGGACACCGTGCCGTTGTGGTTGACCCGGCCGGTGATGTTGCGCAGGCCATCGGTGGCCGGCGCCCACGGGAGCCCGGTGGCGGCGTTGTCGCCCGTCGGGTAGCCCTTGACGGTGTACGGGGTGCCGAGGTTCAGGCCGGCGGACAGGGTGTACGCCAGGCTCCAGCTGCTGCCGTCGAAGACCCACTTCTGCAGGCCGGCCGTGGTCTGAGCGGCCGCGCTGGTGTAGGTACCCGAAGCAGTCGAGAAGGTGTTGTCGCCGCTGCCCTCGTCGGCCACGTACAACGTGTCTGCGTTGGCGAACCAGATGCCGAACGGGAAGGCCGTCGACGTCTTGGCGAGCGTCGTCGGGAAGCCCTTCAGCACGCACATGTTGTACGGCGTGACGCCCTCGGTCTGCAGAAGCGCCGGGTCGTACGCGATCGGCGACGTCGGCAGCGTGGCCCCGGCCGCCGGAACGCCCACGCCATTCGGGCAGGCGGTGCCGGTCGTATCGATGAAGTAGACAGTGTTGACGCCGTTGCTGCCGCTGCCCTTGGTGAAGTACACGACGTTGTTGAAGATGGTCAGGCCGCGGAAGTTGGTGTCCTTGCCGACCTTGTCGGGCTTATCACCGAGCTGGGCGACGCTGAAGCTGCCAACAGGGGTCGGCTGACCCGGATTCTGAAGCGCTTCTGGCGCGTACTGCGGCGTGACGATCTGCGCGCCCGCGCCGGTGATGATCCCGTCCGGCTGCGGGTTGCTGCCATTGCCCGCGTTGCCCGCGGTGTAGACGACGTTGTTGCCATCGCTGTTGTTGAGGATCGCTGCCCGGCCGTTGTTACCGCTGTAGGCGTTGCTCAGGGTGTAGTGGATCCGACCGAACTGGTTGACCTCGGCGACGACGCGGTAGTCCTGGCCGGTGACGGGGTTCGTCGGGTCGAGGTCGCCAGGCGTGTTGGAGTTGGAGACGTCGACAGCGTTCGGCACAGCGTCGTAGCCCATGAAGGTCAGGTCACGGCCGTTAGTCGACAGGTTAAGTGCTACCTCCGACTTCGACGAGAAGCTGGTCACGACGTGACTGGCCGCAGCTCCGAACGGACCGGCGCCATCCGGCACGCGCAGCGTGTTGACGAGGTGGCCCTCGGGCGTGATCTGGTCCAGGAAGATAGGCGAGGTCACGCCGAAGCTGGCGTCAGCGAGGTCGTTGTTGAACACGCCCGGGTAGGTGCCGTCGTTGGTGGCCGTCGCGCATCCGGTCGTGCACCCCGGCGGCAGCACGGTAACGCCGGGCTGGAACAAGCCAGGCTGACCCTCGTAGACGGAGGTACTCACCACCAGGTTGCCCGGCAGGAACCACGGCCGGATGCCCGCGTGCGCCTGTCCGCCGCTGGTCCCCGCGACGGCGGCCAGGATGCCGGCCAGCATTGCGCCCGCTCCCAGCAGCGCGATGCGCGACCGCCGCCCTCGCGCAAGCCGATCCAGTGAATGCGTCGTCATCAGTCCACAACCTCCGCTAGTGCTTCGGATGACATGAATTGCTATCCAAAGCAGAAGCTTGCTATCTGCAAACGAAGCAATGGTGAACGTGAAATGAAGAGCTAAGCTGCAGCCGGAGTGCCAGGTCCGACGATGACGTCAACTTAGGTTGACACCCGGCTCACCGTCAACCTATATTGACAACATGAGCAACGAGGTTGCGCTGGCCGAAGCGGCCAGCGGACAGGACCCGGCAGCCGGCCTGCGGGCCGCGCGGGCACTGCGCGAGCTCGCCGAGCGGCTGGAAGCGCTGCAGGTCAGGAACGCCAGGGAGCACGGCTGGTCCTGGCAGGAGGTCGCATTCTTCCTCGGCGTCAGCAAGCAGGCTGTGCACAAGAAGTACGCCGGCCTGCTACGCCGGCATGACCATGGAGTCGGGCAGCGGTCGCGGCAGGGGTCGCCCGCGCAGGGGAGGCGACAGTGTTTGAGCGATTCGAGCCCGCCGCGCGGCAGGCCGTTCGT
The DNA here is from genome assembly GCA_963730085.1 of uncultured Actinomycetota bacterium. Taxonomy (GTDB): domain Bacteria; phylum Actinomycetota; class Actinomycetes; order Streptosporangiales; family Streptosporangiaceae; genus JAJYUU01. The sequence continues at coordinate 5,489 of CAVSQI010000009.1, forward strand.
CGACGCCAGGCAGGAAGCAGACCAGGCCGGGCAGGACGAGATCCGCAGCGAGCACGTGCTCATCGGCCTGCTCAGGGAGCCAGGACCAGCTGCCGACGCGCTAACGGCAGCAGGCCTCGAGCTGGCGGCGCTGCGGGCACGGCTGCCACGCGGCGACCACGACGCGCCAGACGGGCTGGATGCCGACGCTCTGTCCACGCTCGGCATCGATCTGGACGCGGTGCGCCGGGCGACAGATGCGGCATTCGGGCCGGGCGCGCTGGACCGGGCGGGCGTCCCCGGCCGGCGGAGACTTCCGTTCGCAGACGACACCAGGCGGTCACTGGCCGGAGCGGTCCGCCAGGCCCAGCAGCTCAGCCAGCGGAGCATCTCCTCGGGACACATGCTCATCGGCATCCTCGACGAGCGCCGCAACGGAGCGCTCACGCTGCTCACCGGGGCCGGCGCGGACATCGCCGCGCTGCGCGCGGACGTGCTGGCCCGGATCATGGCGCCGACGCTGAACGCCGGCTAGCTGAGGCCCGCCCGCCAGCGCGACGATGACGCCGACGGCGGCCGCCGCCGAGCAGCGTGCTGACGACGCCGCGCCGCAGCAAGAGGAGCCAGCAGGCGGCCGCCGCGAGCACGCCGACCTGCCAGAGCTGTGTCAGGCCCAGCCCGAGCGTCACGGCGGCGCCGGCGATGGCACCGATGGCGGCGGGCCCGGCGCCGGACAGGAACGCCTGCGCCGCTTCGCTGCGCCGGAATCTGTCGAAGTGCGGGCCGCCAGCGAGCACGAAGATGAAGGACGGCGCGAACGCAATCAGCACAGCGAGCAGGCCGCCGGCCAGCCCGGCCGCCGCGTATCCGACCACTCCGACGGTCAGCACCACCGGGCCGGGGGTGACCTGACCGAGCGCCACCGCGCTCAGGAACTGCGCGGTCGTCATCCAGTGGTAGGTGTGCACGGCGTCATGCTGCATGAGCGGGATGATGACGAATCCGCCGCCGAATGACAGCGCGCCCACCTTGAGCGCCACCCAGGCGAGCGACCCGAAGACGCCCGCCGTGAGCCGGCTTTCGCCGCCAGCGGGAGCAGGAAGGCGCCTAGCGGCCGCTCGTCCGCCGTCCGCGATCACCGGCGCGTCCGCTCCGGACTCACCGCCGGCTGCCCGGCCGGCGGCTGACCAGCCACTCCGACCAGGCCGCACGCGAGCAGGACGACAACGAGGAACTCGCCGACCAGGTTGGCCGCGACTCCGCCGGCCAGCCAGGTAGCAGACCCAGCGAACACGCGCCGCGGGTCGCCGCCCCAGCCCTGCGCCAGCTCGCGGGCACCAGACCCAGCGCCGCGCCGACCGCGACCACCGGCACCGCCGATCCGGCCCCAGCCGCGGCACCGGTGACCCAGACGGGCGGCGAGTGCGCGAGGAACAGCACCGACAGGCCAAGGATGATGACCAGGCCGGGAACGATGAAGCAGGTACCGGCCGACGATCGCACCGAGCGGACCAGCGAGCCGCCAGCCGCAGAAGATCGCCAGCTGCGTCGAGGCCGGGCCCGGCAGCAGGGATGTCGCGGCGATGCCGTCCTCGAACTCGGCCTCGGTCAGCCAGGAGTTCCGCTGCACGCACAGCCGGCGAAGCAGCGCGATATGCGCGGGCGGGCCGCCGAAGCCGGTGATGCCGATCCGGCCCCACTCCCTGGCGATCAGGGCTAGCGGCACGGACGGCGACGCGTCAACCTGCGGTTCCCCGGGTCCTTGCATCGCGCTCCTTCAGGTCGCCGCCAGCCCGCTGTTAACAGGCTAGCGATCAGGCGCAGCACAGTGCCCGGATGGCCGCCAGCCCTGGCCGTCAGGCGACACGAAATGGCAGATCCGGCGGGGAAATGGTCACCCGCTAAGCGAGCCGGGCGCCGTGATTGTCGACCCGCAGCGGCAGCACCCGCCAGGGTTCACGCTGCCTGTGCCGCGATCCGCGCCACGTCGCCGGCGTCGCAGTGCTGGCCGTCGACGGTCAGCGAGAGCACCGACGGCCCGGCTCCCGGAGATCGACCGCCGGCGATCCCGGCGCCACGGAGCGCGGCGAGCAGCGCCGCGGTGGCGGGCATGACCGGTGCCCGGTAGCGCTGATGCAGGAAATCCTCGGTGCCGTCGAGCAGCAGGTCCGGCCTGCCGGTCAGCGCGGCGATCAGGAGCGCCGCCCTGGCTGAATTGGCCGCCGCGTCCGCGTGCGGCACCTGCGCGGGCAGCGCGTTCCGGGCGGTCTTCGTCGCGAGCGGGATCGCTGGCACGCACAGCACCGGAGCGAGCTCGGGCAGGGCGTCAGCGCGCACGACCTGCGGTCCGGCGCGGCCCAGCCCAGGTGATGGTCAGCCCGCCGGCCAGGCACGCCGCCACGTTGTCGGCGTGTCCTTCCATCTCGCACGCGAGGCGCAGCACCTCGGCGTCCGGCAGCACGTCTGCCGGGCGGGCCGCGGTCCGGCGGCCAGCCGCGAGTGCGCGGGCCGCCAGCAGTCCGGCCACGATGGCCGCCGCGGACGAGCCAAGGCCGAAGCCCTGCGGAACCTCGTTCCGGCACGAAATCGCGATGCCCGGCGGCTCGTCGCCGATCGCAGCGAAGCCCGCTCGCATCGCCCTGGATCACCAGGTGCTTTTCCGCAGGCCGCCAGACGTGATCGGCGCCCACGCCGGTTACCTGTACCTCCAGTCCCGCATCGGTCACCTGCGCCTCGACGGTGTCGTGCAGGGTCAGGGCCAGGCCGAGTGAGTCAAAGCCCGGCCCCAGGTTGGCGCTCGTGGCCGGGGACGACGACAGTGACGGGCTGGTCCGGCCAGGTCACGCCCGGCCGCCCGTCATCGCAGGCCCAGGGCCGGCGGCGGCCGCAGAGGTCGACACCGATCGTCACCGCCGGCGGCGCGCCACTCACCGCGGTGTCCGGGTCTTTCAGGCCGTGGCCGGTGATCGTGCAGACCACCGTCGAGCCGCGCCGCAACCTGACCGGCCGCGCTCGCCGCAGCAGACCAGCGACCCCGGCAGCCGAGGCAGGTTCGCCGAACACGCCTTCGCGCTGCGCCAGCATTCGGTAGGCAGCAAGGATCTGCTCGTCGGTGACCGAGTCGATCAGGCCGCCGGACTCGGCCCGCGCCTCCTCGGCGAGATGCCAGGACGCCGGGTTACCGATCCGGATCGCGGTCGCCACCGTGACGGGCTCGTAGAACCGGGCTGACCGAGGACGATCGGCGCCGCACCGGCCGCCTGGAAGCCCAGCATGCGCGGCGTCTTGGTGGCAGCGCCGGCGGCCGTAGGTACTCCCGGTAGCCAAGCCAGTAGGCGGCGATGTTGCCCGCGTTGCCCACCGGCAGGCAGTGCACGTCCGGCGCGTCGCCGAGCGCGTCGATTATCTCGAAGGATGCGGTCTTCTGGCCCTGGAGCCGCTCGGGGTTGACCGAGTTCACCAGCGCGACCGGGTAGTCGGCAGCCAGCTTGCGCACGAGCTCGAGGCAGTCGTCGAAGTTGCCGTCGACCTGAAGCAGCCGCGCGCCGTGCGCGAGCGCCTGAGCCAGCTTGCCGAGCGCGACGCTCCCCTTCGGCAGCAGAACCGCGCAGCGCAGGCCCGGCCCGGGCCGCGTACGCGGCCGCGCTGGCGCTGGTGTTGCCGGTCGACGCGCAGATCACCGTGTGCGCGCCACGCGCCGCCGCCAGTGTCACCGCGACCGTCATGCCGCGGTCCTTGAAGGACCCGGTCGGGTTCACGCCCTCGACCTTGAGGTAGACCGAGCAGCCGGTCAGCTCGGACAGCACCGGGGCGGGCAGCAGCGGCGTGCCGCCCTCGCCAAGCGTGACCACCGGTGAATCCGGCCGGCACCGGCAGGCTCGGCCCGTACTCGGCGATGATCCCGCGCCACGGTGTTGGCCTGGTCATCGCTGCGGTCACTCGCCCTCCAGTGCCTCGACGCGCATGACGCTGTCGACGTTCCGCACGGCCTCCATCGCGCCGAGCACGGCGACGGTCTTGGCCAGGGCCGCTTCCCTGGCGGCGTGCGTCATGATGATCAGGTTCGCGTCGTCGCCGCGACCTTCCTGCCGGACCGCCTTGATGGACACGCCCTGCTGCGCGAACGCGTCCGCCACCGGGGCCAGCACGCCAGGCCGGTCCGCGACGTCCAGCTGCACGTAGTAGCTGGTGCGGGCGTCGCCGATCGGAATCAGCGGCAGCTGCGCGTAGGTGGAGGAGTCGGGTCCGCGCAGCCCGGCCAGCAGGTTCCTCGCGATCGCGACCGTGTCGCCGAGCACTGCGCTCGCCGTCGGCTGACCGCCAGCGCCGGCCCCGTAGAACATCAGCCGTCCAGCCGACTCCGCCTCGATGAAGACCGCGTTGTACGCCTCGCGCACCGCGGCCAGCGGGTGGGTCCGCGGGATCATCGCCGGGTGCACTCGGGCCGAGATGCCGCCGTCGGACCGCTCGCAGATCGCCAGCAGCTTGACCACGAAGCCCATGGCGCTGGCGCTGGCGATGTCGGCCGCCGTGACCGACAGAATGCCCTCCCGGTAGACGTCGTCGGCGGTCACCTCGGTGTGGAACGCGATGCTGGCCAGGATCGCCGCCTTGGATGCCGCGTCGAAGCCGGCCACGTCCGCCGTCGGGTCTGCCTCGGCGTAGCCGAGTGCCTGCGCCTCCGCGAGGGCGGCGCTGAAGTCGGCACCCGAAGTGTCCATCCGGTCCAGGATGAAGTTCGTCGTGCCGTTCACGATGCCGAGTACCCGCTTGACCTCGTCACCGGCCAGCGACTCGCGCAGCGGGCGCAGCAGCGGGATCGCGCCGGCGACCGCCGCCTCGTAGTAGAGGTCCGCCCCGGCCTGGCTCGCGGTCTTGTGCAGCATCGCCCGATCGACGGCGACGAGCGCCTTGTTGGCGGTCACCACCGACTTGCCGGCCGTCAGCGCAGCCAGGAGCAGGGTTCTGGCCGGCTCGATGCCGCCGATCAGCTCGATCACGATGTCCACGTCCGGGCGTGTGACCAGGTCCAGCCCGTCGGTCGTCAGCAGGTCCGGCGGCACTGAGATCTCGCGGGGTCGGCTGAGGTCGCGCACCGCGACGCCGACGATCTCCAGCGGCGCGCCCGCCCTGGCCTTCAGATCGGCGGACTGCTCGGTCAGCAGCCGGTAGACCTGCGACCCGACCGAGCCGCAGCCAAGCAGCGCCACCTTGAGCGGCGCTCGATCGTCCGGGCCGCGGACTCCTACGTCTCGCACGGCCGTTTCCTGCGTGACAGACTCCGCATGACATGACAGCTCCCCTCACCTACCCCGGCGGGGGAAGCCGTCAGCGGTGAGCTGACCTCGCTGACTGCCAGGGCTTAACGTCGTCCAAGCTTAGCCAGGTCGGCGGACGAGCGCGTGCAGCAGCCGTTCGGCCTCGGCATCGGGATCGGTCGTCAGGCCGGTGTGGACTGGGCCGGACTGCACGACGGTGCTCCGCGGCGCGGTCAGCCAGCCGAACCTGCGGCCGATGTCCTGCAGGCCAGCCTGACCGGCGCCGGGATCGGATTCGCAAACGCGGACGACCGCGCCGAGCGCGCGCTCGATCGCGCTCACGTCGGCGGCCGGATCCAGCGCCAGCAGGCGCCCGGTATCCAGCTCGATCCAGGCCTTGAGGTAGTCAAGTGGCCGGCAGTACAGCAGGACGCCGGCATTCATGGCCTCGCCTCGATCGACACGCGGGACCACGACGAACCACTGCGTACTCGAACGGCTGCTGCTCAGCCTTAGGGGCCTGCGCCGTCGGAGTGGGCTGGCCGGTCATGGCGCGTCCCCGCTGCTGAGCCTCGCCGGGCGCGCCGCCGGGCGTCCGGCCCTGTCGGCCGCCCTGACCTGTCGCAACCCGGCCTTCGCCGCGGCCGCGAGGGCCGGGACCCAGGCCGAGCGGGCGGCCAGCCGGGCGCTCAGCTGGTCAACGTAGGCCTCCCGCAGTTGCCGGGCATCATCAAAGCCCGGCTCATCGGCCAGCCACTCGGCTGGTACCTGCGCGACCGCCGCGCGCAGGACTTCGGGGTGCAGTCGCGCCGGCAGTTCAGCGTCCGCGGCTTCCACCAGCGCGCCACAGCCGAGCAGCGCGTGCTCGCTGACGTCGTACAGGCGCTCAGCGGACCCCGCCGCGCTGGCCCACCGGTGGTGGAACGTCAACGTAGCGCCGTGGTCGATGAGGTAGAGGCTGTCGTGCCAGAGCAGCATGTTCGGGTTGCGCCACGACCGGTCGGCGTTGCTGACCAGGGCGTCGAACCACATGATGCGCCCGGCCAGTTCAGCCTCGACCGTCGCCGCGCCGGTCTCGAAGTCCAGTGCGCCCGGCAGGAAATCAACCCCGAGATTGAGACCGTGACTAGCCCGGAGCAGGTCCTGGATCTCCTGATCCGGCTCACCGGGTGCGAGGGCGGCATCCAGGTCGACCATGACCAGGTCCGGCACCAGCAGCCCGCACGCCCTGGCCAGGCCAGCGCTGATGATCTCGGCAATCAGCGCCTTGCGGCCCTGCCCAGCGCCGCGAAACTTGACCACGTAGGTGCCGAGGTCGTCGGCCTCCATGACGGCGGGTAGCGAGCCGCCTTCGCGCAGCGGCGTCACGTACCTGATGGCCTGGACACGGGGCAGCACAACGCCGCAGCTTACGCCCGGGCGGCCCGAATCAGGATTGAATGGAGCTGGCACACACGACTAGGCGCACCCGGCAGCCGGCGGTGCGGGAAGGGCGATGCTCATGAAGCCGATGCCCGAGGACTGGAACCGCGCGGTGGCCGTGGTCGCCCACCCTGATGACCTTGAGTACGGGGCCGCTTCGGCGGTGGCACGGTGGACCTCGCAGGGGAAGCACGTCTCATACGTGCTCGTGAGCAGCGGTGAGGCCGGGCATCGCCGGCCAGCAGCCGGCGCAGGTCGGACCGGTGCGGGAAGCCGAGGAGCAGCGCAGCGCGGCAATCGTCGGTGTCTCTGACGTGCTGTTCCTCGGTCATCCGGACGGGCTGATCGAGTATGGCGTGCCGCTGCGCCGGGATCTGGCCAGGGCGTTCCGCCAGCTCCAGCCCGACGTCGTGATCACCATGAGCTTCGACCTCACCTGGGGCGAGGACGGCCCGGTCAACCACGCCGATCACCGCGCCGTGGGGCTTGCCACGCTGGACGCGTGCCGGGACGCCGCAAACGAGTGGGTCTTCCCCGAGCTGGAGCTGCCTCGCGCGCAGATCAGGGACGCCTACGTAGCAGCCTCGGGCAATGCGAGCCACTTCGTCGACGTCACCGCCACGATCGACCTCGGCGTCGCCTCACTCGAAGAGCACCGTGCCTACCTGGCGGGCCTCGGCGGTGACTTCAACCCTGACCAGTTCCTCCGCGACATGGCCGGCTACGTCGGCATGGGCGCGGGCTGCGAGTACGCGGTCGCGCTGAAGCACTATCCGATGGGCTGACGGCTAGCGTCGCGAGATCCTGGCGGCTCAAATCGGCGTAAAGATCGCATAATGCTCCCGCCGCTGGATGCGAGAAGTTGCCTGGGGATTCGGCTCGCTGCCCGGCCCGGAACACTTTCGCACTCTCCAGCGCTGTTACTCATGCGTAGCTAAGCTCCCGAGGCACCGCGTGCCCCCGACTTATGGTGCATTCCTCGCGCACATGCCCAAATCCGGGTTAGCGTCCGCTCACCGCGAACGTCTTCCAGCTGAGGAACAAAAAACCTCCAAGCTGTCTTGTAGACCCGTAATTACGTAAGCAACCTAGCGCCTACTCTTCGGAGGAAGTGACCTCTGTAATGGCCGAGACTCTTTCGCTGCCGGTACTGCCGCTGGACGACAACGTTGTCCTGCCGAGCATGGTGGTGCCGCTTGACCTCTCCGCGGCTGAGCCCCGCGCGGCCATCGAGGCCGCGCAGCTAGCCGCCGCGACCGCCGGTGAAGACGCCCAGGCTCAGGTCCTGCTGGTGCCGCGCCCGGACGGCAGCTACACATCTGTCGGCACCCTCGCCACGATCGAGCAGGTCGGCAGGCTACCCAGCGGCGAGCGCGCCGCGGTAGTCCGCGGTACCGCCAGGGTCCGCATTGGCACCGGCACGGTCGGTCCCGGCCAGGCGCTCTGGGTCGAGGGAACGATCATCGAGGAGCCAGAGCCGAGCCAGCAGGCCATAGAGCTCGCCCGCGAGTATCGCGGCCTGGCTGCCACTATCCTGCAGAAGCGGGGAGCGTGGCAGTTCGTGGACGTGCTCCAGCGCCTCACCGACCCCTCAGCCCTTGCTGATAGCGCTGGCTACGCCGGCTATCTCAGCGTGGCGCAGAAGCGCCAGCTGCTGGAGACTAGCGACCCTCAGGCGAGGCTCGAAGCACTCGTCGGCTGGGCCCGCGACCACCTCGCCGAGCTTGATGTCGCCGAGACAATCAGCAACGACGTCAAGGAAGGCATGGAGAAGCAGCAGCGCGAGTTCCTGCTTCGCCAGCAGCTAGCCGCCATCCGTAAGGAGCTGGCCGAGCTGGACGGTAAGCCCGCCTCGGAAGAGGAGGACTACCGCGCCAGGATCGAGGCTGCCGATCTGCCGGAGAATGTCCGCGAGGCGGCGCTGAAGGAGGCCGCCAAGCTCGAGCGCGGTTCCGACCAGTCGCCCGAGGCTGGCTGGATCAGGACCTGGCTGGACACCCTGCTTGAGGTGCCGTGGAACGAGCGCACGGAGGACGCCTACGACATCACCGGGGCACGGGCGGTGCTCGACGCCGACCATTCTGGCCTCGATGACGTCAAGGACCGGATCATCGAGTACCTCGCCGTCCGCAAGCGGCGGTCCGATCGCGGGCTCCAGCTTGTCGGCGGGCGTCGTAGCGGCGCCGTGCTTGCCCTGGGCGGACCGCCCGGAGTCGGCAAAACGAGCCTCGGCGAGTCCGTGGCCCGCTCCATGGGCCGTAAGTTCGCCCGCGTCGCGCTCGGCGGCGTCCGGGACGAGGCCGAGATCCGCGGTCACCGGCGTACGTACGTTGGTGCCCTCCCCGGCCGCATCGTCCGGGCCATCACCGAGGCAGGCTCGATGAACCCAGTCGTCCTGCTCGACGAGGTCGACAAGCTCGGCGCTGACTACCGGGGTGACCCGACTGCGGCGCTCCTCGAGGTCCTCGACCCGGCGCAGAACCACACGTTCCGCGACCACTACCTCGAGGTCGAGCTTGACCTGTCCGACGTGCTGTTCATCGCCACCGCGAACGTGGTCGACTCCATCCCGGCACCACTGCTGGACCGCATGGAGCTCATCACGCTGGACGGTTACACCGAGGACGAGAAGGTGACGATCGCGCGCGGTCACCTGCTGCCCAAGCAGCTGGACCGGGCCGGGCTCGAGGCGTCGGACGTCACGCTGACCGACGACGCACTGCGCAGGATCGCGGGCGAGTACACCCGCGAGGCTGGCGTCCGATCGTTGGAGCGGACCATCGCCAGGGTGCTGCGGAAGATCGCGGCGCAGGCGGAGTCCGGTACCACGACGATGCCCGTCACCGTGGACGCTGGTGACCTGACGGGTTATCTCGGCAATCCCCGGCACACGCCGGAGTCGGCCGAGCGGACCGCAGTGCCTGGCGTTGCGACTGGCCTGGCGGTCACCGGTACCGGCGGTGACGTCCTGTTCATCGAGGCGTCGCTCGCGGACAAGGAGACGGGCTCGACCGGCGTGACGCTGACCGGGCAGCTCGGCGACGTGATGAAGGAGTCGGCGCAGATCGCGCTGTCTTACCTTCGCTCGCACGGCGCAGAGCTGGAGTTGCCGATCGTGCAGCTGAAGGACCGCGGCGTGCACGTGCACGTGCCGCCGGCGCTGTCCCGAAGGACGGCCCGAGCGCTGGCGTCACTATGACGACGGCGCTGGCCTCGCTACTGTCAGGCCGGCTGGTCCGGTCCGACGTGGCGATGACCGGTGAGGTCTCGCTGACCGGCCGTGTCCTGCCGATCGGCGGCGTCAAGCAGAAGCTGCTTGCGGCGCACCGGGCCGGGATCACGACGGTGCTCATCCCCAAGCGGAATGAGCCGGACCTGGAGGATGTGCCGGAGAAGGTCCGCGCCGCGCTCAGCATCCACCCGGTGAGCGACGTCCGCGAAGTGCTGGAGCTTGCGCTCGAGCCGGCGAACGTCCGCGCGACCGTTGCGGCCTGAGCCAGCAAAATTCAAGATCAGGAAGGGAACGGGGAGCGCTAGCGCCAGTCTTGCTCGCGCTCCTCGACCCGAATATCGAGCGGGGACCCGGCTGGGATATCGGCCGGGTCCTTCTGCTGTCTAGGTGACGCACTGTCCAGGTGACGTGCTGTCTAGCTGAAGCGGTTCTAGCGCTGACGACGGCGCAGCGACAACGGCATCATCGCGGACTCGAGCTGAACCTTCAGGCTCATCTTGCTCTCGCCGTCGCGCCGGTCGGAGAAGTGAATTGGCAGCTCCACGATCTTGAGTCCGTGGTGAACGGCCCGGTAGTTCATCTCGACCTGGAAGCTGTAGCCGTTACTGCGAACGCCAGCCACATCAATGGTCGTCAGCGCCGAGCTGCGCCACAGTTTGAACCCGGCCGTGACGTCACGAACCCCTAGGCGCAGGAGCACGCGCACGTACATGTTCGCGAAGCCGGACAGCGCTTTGCGCCGCCAAGACCACTCACTGGCCAGGCTCGCCCCCGCGACATAGCGCGAGCCGATGACGAGGTCGGCGTCGGCTGCAAGCAGCGTGCCGAGCATCTGCGGAAGGTATTGGGGCGAATGCGAGAGGTCGCTGTCCATCTGCGCCACGAACTCCGCGCCTTCGGCCATGGCGTGCGTCATGCCATCGACGTACGCGCGGCCGAGTCCTTGCTTGCCTGGCCGGTGCATGACACTTAGCCGGTCGGGCCCGTACTTCTCCGTCAGCTCGTCGGCGATCGCGCCGGTGCCATCCGGAGAGTTGTCATCAGCTACCAGGATGCGCAGACCCGGCAGCGGGAGATTGAAGAGCTCGGCCACGATCACGGGCAGGTTGCCGGCCTCGTTGTAGGTGGGCAGCACCACGGTCAGCGCCGCCGACCGCCAGGGCTCGGGCAGCTCGACGGCATGCCCGATCATGGCGCGCTCCCGAAGTGCCATACCGTGTCTCTACCTCCGGCGTGCTCGCGTTCGTACTTCGCGGGCCGCTGCCTAGCGTCGGCTTCGCTGCCTTCGCATGGACCAGATCCAGTTTGGGCAGCTTACCCGGCAGGGATGGACAGCCACACTGCGTAGTGCCAATTTTACCTATTACGGGAGGTATCTAGCCTCGGCTTGACGGTCCCGTGCCCATCGTGGCAAGCCCCGTCGTGCCCGTCGGCTGGCCCGCCCATCATCCGCAACATCGACATGCCGCCTGTCCGCATGAACCGCAGCACCAAGAACGCAGCCAGCAGCAAGAACAGGATGTTGAGCCAGGTCGTGTAGTCCAGGGACACGCCGGTGACGCCGACCTTGGCGACATGCCGTGCCGGAATCAGCCCGAGCCCGCCAAAGACAAGCTCGACGACGTAGCCGGCGGCCACCATGGCCGCATAGAACGTGCCCAGGATGACCAGAGTCATCCTGATGCCGTAGTACTTCCGGTAAATGTTCAGGATTGGCAGGATCAGCAAGTCGGCGAAGATGAACGCGGTCACGCCGCCAAAGCTGATGCCCGCCTGCCACAGCACCGCGGCCAGCGGCACATTGCCGATTGAGCAGACGAAGGTCAGGATCGCTACCACCGGGCCGATCAGCGGTCCCCACAGCTGGGCCGCCAGGGGGTGTCCGGACAGGAAGAAGCCGCGCCAGAAGCTGTCGGGTACCCATGCGCCAACGCAGCCGGCGATCAGCAGGCCGACGACGACATCCCGGATGATCGCAGCCCACTCCATGACGAACACATGAGACACCGAAGTCAGGCCATCCGCGGACAGCAGCCTGCGAAGCAGCGGCCGATCCGCGGCGAGTGACATGTCCATGGCGGCATGCCCCTCCATCGAGCCGCTGAGGCCGCGGTCAGCCTGCTCTCGCGCCGCAGCGACCACTCGCTGCCGGATGAACATGCGGAACAGCACGGCCACGATAATGATCATCACGGGACCGCCGGCGAACTCCGCCGCGGTGAACTGCCAGCCCATCAGCAACGTGAGTATGATGCCGAGCTCGATGACGAGATTGGTCGAGGCGATCTCGAACGCCATGGCGGCCACGAAGCTGGCACCCTTGCGAAACAGCGATCGCGCCAGTGCCACCGCGGCATACGAGCAGGACGACGACGCAGCGCCAAGGCCGGTCGCGATGGCCAGGGTCCGAGGTCTGTCGTCGCCGAGCAGGCGCGCTACGGCGGCCTTTGACACCACTGCCTGGACTATGGCCGACAGCGTGAAGCCCAGAATCAGCGCCCAGGTGATCTGCCAGGCCATCGACCCAGCGACAGCGAGCGCGTGGGCGATAGCGTCCATGTGGCAGTCTCCTCCGTTCCGACAGCGCAACCAGCCAAGACTATACCCCTATGGGGTATAGTGCCGGGATGCGCAAGGGAGGGGCAGCGGACCTTTACCCGCTAAGGTGCCCGTAAATCCGACCATATCGACCGCCAACCTGCACGCGAGACGGTAAAGGTGCTCGGGCCAGCCGCCCGGGCCGCCCGCGGTCGCGTCGCGCCGGTCTGTCTTGAGCACGGCCGATAAGTCGGCCAGCATGTGCACATGTCAACTCCCCCGCCGTCCGCGCCGCCGCAGCCCAATCAGCTGCCCACGGTCCAGCACATCGTCCAGCTCATGCTCGAGAACCGCTCGTTCGATCACATGCTGGGATTCTTGTATCCCGGCAAGATCGGTCCGAACGGCCAGCCATTCGAGGGATTGCTCGGCACCGAGTCTAATAACGGCACGGACGGCAAGCCGGTCACGGTATTCCAGATCGACGCCACGAGCTCGGACGCATATTTCATGCCGGGGGCCGATCCGGGCGAGGGTTACGCGAACACCAACTCACAGTTGTTCGGCGCGGGCAGCGCGCCTACCCCGCCGATCGCGACGAACGGCGGCTTCGTCACCAACTTCGACGCCGCGATCGCCTACGACCAGCGATCCGGGCGCACAGTCCTCGCGGGCACCACCGCGGCGAACATCATGGGCGTGTTCCCCCCGGCGGCCCTGCCGGTCCTCTCCGGACTGGCGAAGGGCTTCGCGGTATGTGACCACTGGTACAGCTCGGTGCCGACCGAGACCTTCCCGAATCGCGCGTTCGCCTGCGCGGGGACCAGCCAGGGCCACATGAACGACGGCACCTCGTCCTACACGGTCAAGAGCATCTTCGGACTGATGACAGCCCACGATCTGAGTTGGAAGATCTACGGCTACACCGCAGAGCCACTCACTCGCGACAACTATCCCGACACCACTAACGCGCCCGAGACGTTCTTCGGCAAGTTCAAGGACTTCCAGGCCGATGCCGCGGCCGGGACGCTGCCGGCCTACTCATTCCTCGAGCCGAGCTGGGGATCGACCGGCAACAGCCAGCATCCCAACTACGACGTCGCGCTCGGAGAGGTCCTGATCCAGCAGGTCTACGAGGCGGTCCGCAGCGGACCTGGCTGGAATCAGACGCTCCTGATCATCACCTATGACGAGCACGGCGGACTGTTCGACCACGTGCCTCCGCCGTCAGGCGCGGTGCCGCCGGACAGCAGCCCGGGCGAGTTCGGATTCGACTTCACCCGGTTCGGCGTGCGGATACCCGCCGTGCTCGTGTCGCCGCTGATCCCCGCAGGCACCATCTACCGGGTGCCCGCTGGCACCATGCCGATCGACCACACCTCGGTGCTCAAGACCATCGAGGTGCGGTGGGGCCTGCCCGCCCTGACCGCGCGTGATGCGGCCGCGCCTGACCTCGGCGGAGCGCTGACGCTCGCAACTCCGCGCACAGATGATCCGCTGGCAGGCGTCGTCGCGCCCGCATCGAGCGGTGCGAACCCGGCGGCCGGCGAGGTGTCGCACCTCCTTCAGCTGCACGCACAGCAGATCTCCAACCTGCAGGTACCCCTCGAGCGGCTGCGGAGCGCGCCCCTGCTTGCCAATCAGCACACTCCGGCCGACCTCGAGAACTACATCCAGACGCGTGTTAGCACCTGGAAAACCGCTCGCGCCGAGGGTGATGCACCTGCTGGCACTGCCTGACAACTCGAACGCGGCCAGCGCGAGGGCCCAGCAGGTTATCCGGCCGACGATCAGCCGATCGGGCAGCCCGCCTTCGCCCTCGCCTGGCCCGACTTGCTGCTCACCATGAGGCAGGACTCGTTGACCGCCTGGAATGCCCGCGCCGGGATCCCCTTCAGGAGCGACACCAGCGCGTCCGGCCACTGCGGGTAGGCGCTGCCCTGGAAGTACCAGTTGCTTCCGTTGTCGGCAAGGATCAGGCCGTAGTTCTTCATCTCCAGAAGGACGGCCTTGGCGTCCCGGCAGTAGCGCTCCGAGTTCTTGCAGAACCTCGCGACATTGAAGTTCGCCTTCAGGCGGAAGCGAGCGCCCATCGGTGGCCGTTTCGACATCGGGCCTGAGCCGGCCTCGTGCCTGGCCGGCCACAGGAAGGCGGCGCTGGTCGCGGCCGCTGTGAACCGGATCGCGTGCGTAATCGGCTTCCCGCTCGCGACTGCGGCCTTCACTTGCGCGAAGTCGAGCAGCCCGGGCAGGATCGGCAATCCGGCTGCGTCGGCCGAGGTCCAGGTCGCCGGGCGGAGCGCGTTTGACTTCAGGTGCCACATGGCACCCGAGCCGGCCGTCGATCCGGACGCTGAGTACCGCGCGTCAAATAGTTCATAGAGCGTGCAGGTCGTCGAGTTCACCATGATCGCGTGCCGGTCGCCGCCCGCGTTCTTGCCGCCCTCGATCGGCGTGTCCGGCCCGAAAGGATAGCGGCCACGGTAGCTCTCGCTCGCGTACTGGAATTTGATCCGCACGGTCTTGTGCGAGCTGGTGACGACGGTGAACGGGATGCCGTAGGGATAGCCGCCTGAGTTCGGACCGAAGTCCGGATGCAAGTACGTCGACGACGAGTTCATGCTGCGCAGCCAGGCCGCGCTGTGGGCATCGACGGGCAGCTTGGCGATGTTGGTGTTCCACACATTGTCGGCCGGGAACATCGGGCAGTTCGGC
Organism: uncultured Actinomycetota bacterium; assembly: GCA_963730085.1. Classification (GTDB taxonomy): domain Bacteria; phylum Actinomycetota; class Actinomycetes; order Streptosporangiales; family Streptosporangiaceae; genus JAJYUU01. The sequence goes on from CAVSQI010000009.1 coordinate 20,633, forward strand.
GCGCCTGGAACCGTCGTGGTCAGCACAGGTGGCGGCGAACTCGACGGAGAAGGCGTTGGGGACGGCGTGGTCGCTGGCGTCGGGGACGACCCAGCTGGCGACGCGCTCTGGGCATCGGCGGCTAGCGCCGCACCCGCGCTCGCATTGGCGGCGCTCCCGCTGGGGCGAACTGTGCCGGGCGCAGCGGCTGGAGTCCCGCCGGTCGCGCAGCCTGCGCCGGCAGCGGTTATTGCCACTACTGCCGCGGCAGCGCCGAGGCGGCGCATCCTCGTCGACAAATGTCCCGTAAGCGAGGTCACCGTCGCATCCTGGCACGGACCCAAGGGACGTACTCACTATCCCGCCTAAATCGCAGCCTGCTCTCGCTCGGCGGCCTCGCCGGTCAGATGGGCGCTCAACGCGGGCGTCGGGCCGGCCGATCTGCTCTACAGTGGGCTGCCATGGCAGCACGCTCGCTGAGCGAACTGGTAGCCCCGGACTGGGCGGCGGCTCTAGCGCCGGTCGAGGAAAAGATCACGGAGCTCGGCGCGTTCCTTCGCGACGAGATCGCGGCCGGCCGCAGCTACCTGCCGGCCGGCGAGAACATCCTGCGCGCGTTCCGCCGGCCGCTGGCCGATGTTCGGGTACTGATCGTCGGCCAGGATCCTTACCCCACGCCGGGCAACCCTGTCGGCCTCAGCTTCTCGGTCGCGCCCGAGGTGCGACGGCTGCCGGGCAGCCTGATCAACATCTTCAAGGAGTACACCGCCGACCTCGGCCACCCGCGCCCGTCCAACGGTGACCTGACGCCCTGGAGCGAGCGCGGTGTCATGCTGCTCAACAGGGTCCTGACGGTGGAGCCGGGGCAGCCAGGCTCACATCGTGGCAAGGGCTGGGAGCACGTCACTGAGCAGGCGATCAAGGCGCTCGCGGCGCGCGGCGGACCACTGGTCGCGGTCCTCTGGGGTAACGACGCCCGGAACCTCGCACCCCTGCTCGGCAGCGCGCCGAGCATCCAGTCCGCGCACCCGAGCCCGCTGTCGGCCGATCGAGGCTTCTTCGGCTCGCGTCCCTTCAGCCGCGCAGACTCGTTGCTCGCGCAGCAAGGCGCTGAGCCCATTGACTGGAAGCTGCCCTAGGCCGGTGCATCAGGAATTACGCCGGTAGCCCGCGGTTGCTTCGACGATCGCGGCGGTCGCCAGCAGGACAGCTTCGCTATTGGCCGGGCCGATTAGCTGCAGGCTGGCTGGCAGGCGGTCCGAGCTCGGAATCGGCAGCGCCAGTGCAGGCAGGCCGCTGAGGTTGACGGGGTTCGTCAGGGCTGTGTGCGGGAGGCGCCCGGCCTGGCCGAGCAGCGGCGGGTAGAACATCGCGGTCGGCAGAGCGAGCACGTCGACGTCACGCAGGGCCGCCGTCATGGCCACGCGCCAGGTCGACTGGAAGGCACGCGCCCGGGCCAGCTGGGCCGAGGTGGTTGCGGCCCCTTCGATGAGCCTGGCCCGGACGTCCGCGCCGAGCAGGTCGCGGCGCTGCGGGTCGGCGAGCAGGACCCGGTTGGATTCGGCGGCTTCGGCGTCGATGATGACGCCCGCAGCCTCGCGGGCGTCCTGCCAGCCGGGCAGGTCGACCTCAGAGACCTCGAACCCGCTGCGAAGCAGAGCGGCGTCGACTGCGGAATCGATGCCCGGATCGACGTCGAAGCCGGCCGGCCGGATGCGGCCTATGCGCGCAGCAGGCGGAGCGCTGAGCGCAAATCCCGGCTCGAGCAGCGTCATGCCCGCCGCAACTCCCGCGACATCGCGCGCCATCGGGCCGACGGTGTCGAGGCTCGGTGCCAGCGGCCAGACGCCGTCAAGCGGCACGCGCCCGTGTGTCGTCTTCAGGCCGGTGATGCCGCAGTAAGCGGCAGGGATCCGGATCGACCCGCCAGTGTCGGAGCCGTAGGCGATGTCGGCGTCGCCGTCGGCGACCGCGACGGCAGAGCCACTGGATGATCCGCCTGGAACCCGGCCTGGATCCAGCGGGTTCACTGGCGTACCGAAGTAGTGGTTCACGCCGGAGGCGCCGAAGGCAAGCTCGTGCAGGTTCACCTTGCCCACGATGGCGGCGCGGGCGGCCCGTGCGCCGGCCATGCAGCGCGCGTCGGCCTCGGCAGGCAAGGCCGTCTCGGCCAGCGAGCGGCTGCCCGCAGTCGTCGGGACGCCGGCCAGGTCAATGAGATCCTTCACCGCTAGCCGGATTGCCCCGCCCCGATGCTCCAGCCGGGTTATGAACGTCGCCATCCGGGCAATCTACCGTCCGATCCGCCAGCCAGGCCGGTCCAGTGAGCTACATAGGGTGAGCTATGGCGGAAAGCACCGGAGCCGAAGACGTCGAGGACGAGTTTGTCCTGCCTAGGGTGCCTGTATCAGCCGGCGCGCTCATTTTTGATCGCAAGGGCAGGCTGCTGATCCTGAAGCCGACTTACAAATCCGGCTGGACTATCCCCGGCGGCATCATGGAGGCCGACGGCGAGACGCCGTGGCAGGCCTGCCAGCGCGAAGTTCGTGAGGAGTGCGGCCTCGATGTCACCCGCGGCCGGCTTGCGTGCATGGACTTCCGTCCGTGGCGCGAAGGCAATCCGGGCGGCATACGGTACCTGTTCGACTGCGGCGCGCTGAATGACTCGGCGCTTGCCAGCATCGTGATTCAGCCGGAGGAAGTTTCTGAGTACCGGGTGCTTCCGGTGGCCGGGGCTCTGGAGTTGCTCCGCGCGCCCATCCGCCGCCGCGTCCAGGCGGTACGCAAGCACAATGGCACAGCGCGCACGCACGCGACGCTCTACCTGGAGGACGGCCGCCGCCTCGGCGCTGTGCACGCGTCGTAGCGGGGCGGCCGGACACCCACGCAGTCAGGCAAAGGCACGGACGATGGGCTCAAGCCGGCCGAGGTCGTCGGGACCGGTCAGGTCCGGCAGCGCGACGAAGACCGTACTGACACCGCGCTCAGCAAGCAGCCGATACCGGCCGATGTGATCGGCCGCCAGACCGGCATGATGTCGCCGGGCGAACGCGTCCGCGCTGACCCGGCCGCGCAGCGTCTCGACGAGGCCCGCCACGTGCTCGCGGTCGCGGCCGATCACCGGGACGTCCAGAACGGTGACCGCGACCTGCGGCCGGATCACGCCCAGCATTGCGGCAGTGCTCCCGGAACTCGGCGATCTTGACGTCCAGCACGCTCTCGTCCGACGGCAGGTTGCAGCCGTCGCCCAGTCGGGCTGCGATCCGCAGCGTCCGCGCGCCGCTGCCACCTACGATGACCGGGATCGCCGACGCCGGACGGGGGTAGCACGTCGTCTCGGGCAGCCGGACGCGGTCACCGTCGTACTCCTTCGTCCCTGGCCGCCACAGCGCGCGCAGTGTCTCGATGGCCGTCTCGAGCATGTCGAGCCGGACGGCAGGCGGCGGGAACGGCAGTCCGAAGCCCGCGTGCTCCCGGTCCCACCAGCCTGCCCCGATACCGCAGAACGCTCGTCCGCCGCTGAGCGCGTCGAGCGTTGCCACAGCCTTGGCCAGGATGCCGGGAGCGCGGAACGTGACCGGAGTGACGAGCGTGCCGAGCCGCAGATCGGTATCAAGGCCAGCCAGCAGGCCGAGCGTGACCCACGGCTCCGGGATCGGCTCCCAGGCACGGCCGACCTGCGGGATCTGGATGAGATGATCCATCAGCGCGAGACCGGTGAATCCGGCCTCGGCGGCGGCGAGCGCGACGGACCTGAGCCAGCCCGCCGGATCGTCCGACCAGCTGAAGCGCGAGATCTGCAGCACGAAGTCAAGCTCGGCGGGCTGGCTATGCTGCAATGTCGGCCGCCCGCCGGCTGCCTGGCGAGTGCTGGGGTTCACGACGTGCAGCGGCTCAGCGACGTGCAGGCCGGTCGTGTCACCTGCGGGCCGCAGTATCAGGTCCCAGTCCTCGGCCTGTAGCTGCGCCGCGACGTCCGCGATGCGCCGTAGCTGTGCGTCGAGCACTGCGGCCGGGACGGGACGCTCGCGCGCGCGGTTGCGAGCACGGCACAGGGCCGAGTCGGTCTCGAAGAACACCGCCACCGCAGGGCAGCCCGGATCGCCGAGCGAGCGCGAGCCAGGCTAGCCGCCGCTCGGGGTCAAGGCCCAGGGTGTCCACCACGGTCGTCAATCGGCGGCCTGCCCTCGCGGCCACGATCTGATCGAGTAGCGAGAAGGCATCGAGCGACGCGTTCAGGTCGTGCTCGCCGCTGCCAACGACAGCCCGTAGCTGATCAGAGGACACGATCTCGGCCGCCCGGTACCGCTCCGCGGCCCAGGTCGACTTGCCGGAACCAGACGCCCCGATGAGCACGACGAGAGCGGGATCCGGGACCGGCACTGCAGGTTGCGCAGAAGGCACGGTCATCAGCGTGGCAGACCAGCCGGTCGCTCGGCCAGCCGACAGTCAGGCATGTCCGGCACCGGCGGCAACCGCTCCTAGCGCGAGGCCGGCGTCGATCGCCATGACCGTGAACGCGGTCGTATCACGAGCCCTCGCCGCAGGGTCGCTCTCGTAAGCAGACGAAGCCGCTGGCTGCTCGCGCGCCCGCAGCGCCTCAGCGATGATCGGGTGCCATTGCGGTCCGAACGCGCGCAGTGCGTGCCGTCCGGCGCCGCTCTTGGAGGTCATCGCGCCGGTGGCGAGCAGGTGATGCAGGCGGCTGACGCCCAGCACACACCACGCGGCCGCCGCAGGCGTCCCGGCCTCCGCTCCGTGCGCGGCCAGCGCATCGGCCACCCCGGACCAGTAGGAGGTCAGATTGCCATGCGAGTACGCGCGCAGCGCCGCGTCGTCAGTCCAGACGTCGCCGGCTGTCAGCACAGGTCCGCGAATCACGATCCCGTGCCGGGCGAGTTCGTGCCAGCTCACCGGGTTGACGTCGTCGCGGCTGGCCGTCGCGAAGCTCCCCGCGAACATGCACGGCAGGTCCTCGCATTCACCAGGGGGCCGGGCCAGATCATCGCGCAGCAGGTGGAAACCGTCGAAGTGCGGATGCGGGTGCGCCTCGAATACGGCCGCGTGGGCTGCCGCGAGCGCGTCGAGTTGAGTCGCATCCGGCCGGGCGGCCAGGACCGCCGCGAAGTCGACGTCGCTCTGGCCCTCGAAGTACTCGCCGAACCCGAGCGAGCCGCGCAGATACAAGCCCTCGACGAGGCCGGGAGCGCTGACATCGATCAGATCCAGGAACTGGCTTGTGATATCCCTGGCAGCCGCTGGCAACGTCATGACGACAGACTAGCGGTTATCATCCTAAATCTGACTGACGGAAGACCGACGGCCACCGGCTCGCCGGGCCGCAGGAAGTGCCGGAGATTGCGCCATGCTTCGGCGGTGTCGGCCGTCTCGCCGTGGCTGTCGCGGAAGAGGCTGATGTAGGCGGCGATCTCCGCCAGGTCGTACCACATGCGGTACAGCGCCAGCGCGTCGGTGTCGACAGCCACGCCCGTGGCGGCCGCGTAAGCGGCCGGAATCGACGCATCGGTCTCCGCGAGCGCCCACAGGTCGCGCTCAGGCGGGGCCAGCAGCACGCTTTCCCAGTCGACCCACACGAATCCGCCGGGCGTCGCCAGCACGTTCGCCGAATGCGGCTCGCCGTGCGTGATGACCATCCGGTCCGTCGTGCGCGCGACACGGGCCGCGAGGCGGTCATAGGCGGCAAGCAGCCTGGTCAGGTCGGCCGCATGCGCTGCCAGCAGATCACGCGCCGAGCGGCCCGTACGGCCCGGCGCGCCACGGCGCGCCGGTCTGGCCCATCGCCGCCGCCAGCTCGGCTACCCGCGGCACTGCGAAGTCGTCGGCTTCCGGCGGCTCGGCGCTGGCGCCGTGCAGCGTGATCAGCTGGCCAAGCACGGCCAGCCGGTCAGCGCTCGCATCGAAGGCGCCATCGCGACCGGCGTGGGAGTGCTTAACGTACGGATGGACCACCAGCGAGTACCTGGACGCAAGGCGCGCCACTACCTGGCCGCCGGCGGCCGGGACCGGTGCGACCACGAAGTCCAGGCCCGCATCTCGTCGCAGCGAGAGTGCTGTGCGAAGGCCCGCTCAAGCCGAGCGAAGGCTGCGTCAGGCGTGTCGGCCGCGTTGCGCGACTTGGGCGGCCAGGTCATCGACGGTGACGAAGAGCCTGTCACCGTCTTTCGTGTCCACCAGCCAGTGGTGGCTGCCGAAGCCCACCGCCTGGTACGTCAAGGACGTAGCGGCAACATTCCAGCCGGCGCGCAGGACGTCGCGGAGCATGTCGTCTGTGACGTCCTCCGGCCGGCTGAGCACTGACGCAGTTTAGGCCAGGCTTGTCAGGCCGACACGAGGTCGCACACGAAGATCAGCGTCTCCCCCGGCGAGATTGCGTGTCCGGCACCGCGGTCGCCGTACGCCAGGTCCGGCGGAATGATCAGCTGACGCCGTCCGCCGACCCGCATTCCCTGTACGCCCTGATCCCAGCCAGCGATGACCTGCCCGACCCCGAGCCGGAACTCCAGCGGATCGCCGCGGCTCCAGCTGGCGTCGAACTCCTCTCCCGTCGAGTACGCGACGCCCACATAGTGGACCCGCACGGTGTCGCCGGCCTTGGCTGCGACGCCGTCACCTTCCCAGATATCGGTGATCTCCAGCTCGGCCGGCGGCTCGCCGCCGGGGAAATCGATCTCAGGCTTGTCGATGCTCATGCGGCCAAGGCTATGCGCACCGGGTCTGGCCCGTGCCCAGCTCTGCCGCCGGCACTGACTAGCGGAACTCCACGACGCCACGGTCAATGACGACCGTCCCGTCCTCCGTGGCCGTCTGGAACTGGGCCGTTCCCGTCTCGCCGGCCCAGATGGAGATGACCAGTGTCTCGCCGGGCAGCACCGGCCTGCTGAAGCGGCCCGACATTGAGCGGAAGCGAGCCGGGTCGGAGCCGCAGAGCTCGTGCAGCAGGACCCGGCCAGTCATGCCGTAGGTGCACAGGCCATGCAGGATCGGCCGGCTGAAGCCGCCCCTCGCCGCGAACGCGGGATCGGCGTGCAGCGGGTTGCGGTCGCCGGACAGCCGGTACAGCAGCGCCTGCTCTGGCCTGGTCTGCTGCGTCACCTTGTGGTCGGGCGCGCGGTCTGGGAGCTGCCACGGCTTGCCGGTGCCGCGATCGCCGCCGAAGCCGCCCTCGCCGCGGATGAAGGTGCTGCCGCGCGTCGTTACCATCGGCTCGCCGGTGGCGGCGTCCACCGCGTGGTTCTCCGTCTCGATGAGCGCGCCAGATCCCTTGTCGTAGATGCCGGTGACCATCGCCGAGGTGCGCAGCGTGCCCTGTACCGGGAGCGGCTTGTGCAGCTCGATCGACTGCTCCGCGTGCACCAGCATCGCCCGGTCGAAGTCTCCGAGGTCACCTGACGCCCTGGCCTGCGCCAGCAGCACGCCGTAGGTGGGCAGCACCTGCTGCTCGACGCCGGCGGTGTTTTCGGTGGTGAACTGAAGCTCGGTCAGCGGATCGCCGAGGCCCGCGCCGACTCCGATTGCGTACAGCAGTGCGTCGGTGGAGGTCCAGGACCGCTCGTGCGGTTCCCCCGGCACACCGACGAGACTGTGATTGAGCGGCATCATGACCTCCGAGAAGCGCAGTGACGGCCGCCAGCATTGACACGGCCGGGCCGCCTGGGTCCAATTGGCCTAGTAGAACACGCTTCTAGTATTTCGCTCTACCACGAGTTCTGGTATTCGTTACTGCACGTCGAGTGCGGAGGTCCTGCATGGGTTTGCTGGAAGGCCGGGTGGCCATCGTCACGGGCGCGAGCCGCGGTATCGGCGCCGAGATCGCCAGGAGGTTCGGCGCCGAAGGCGCAGCCGTGGCCGTCGCGGCGAGGACGGCTGAGCCGGGAACGTCGCGGTTCGCCGGCACCATCGGCGAGACCACCGAGCAGATCAGGGCTGGTGGCGGCACCGCCATCGCCATCCCCGCCGACCTGTCCAAGGCCGAGGATCGCGAGCGGCTGGTGGCCGAGACGACCAGTCAGCTCGGCGCGCCCGACATCCTGGTCAGCAACGCGGCCGTCACTTACTTCACGAAGGTCGAGGACTTCACTCCGAAGCAGTACGCGCTGATGTTCTCGGTCCAGGTCGAGGCTCCGTTCCACCTGGCCAGGCTCGTGCTGCCCGGCATGCGTGCGCACGGCGCCGGCTGGATCCTGAACATATCCTCGATCGCGGCGAGGCATCCGGGTATCCCGCCTGGCCCGTTCGCCGGACGGGGCGGGACGGTGTACGGGATGTGCAAGGCCGCCATCGAGCGGTTCTCGACTGGCCTGGCGGCCGAGCTGTACCCCGACAACATCGCCGTGAACGCGCTGTCACCCACGAAGGTCGTCCCGACGCCTGGCACCGTGTTCCACCACCTGACCAGCGAGGGCGCGGCCAACTCCGAGCCGGCCTCGGTGATGGCGGCGGCCGCACTGATGCTGTGCCACCGGGATCCGCAGAGCCTCACCGGCCGGGTCACGTACTCGCAGGAACTGCTGACCGAGCTCGGCGTCCCCGTACCGCAGGCTTGATGGCTCCGAACCGCCGGGTGCGGGTCGATTGTCACCTGCACACGGCGTTGTCCGGTGACGCGGTCACCAGCATTGACGAGCTCGCCGAGCGTGTCGAGCAGGAGCGCCTTGACGTCGTGTTCATCACCGATCACAACGTGACGGCCGCGGCGGTGGCAGCAGCCGAGCGCGGGATCGGCGCGCGGGTGATCGTCGGCGAGGAGATCCGCACGCGCGAGGGCGACGTGATCGGGCTGTTCCTCACCGAGCGGATCCCATACGTCCTGCCGCTGGCCGAGGTGACGGGCCTGATCCGGGCCCAGGGCGGGCTCATCTACCTGCCGCATCCGTTCGATCCCGGCCGCTCCAGCCTCGGCGCAGTCGCCGAGGAGCTGTGCGCGGCAGGACACGCCGACGTCATCGAGGTATTCAACGCCAAGATCCAGGATCAGGCACGCAACGGCCAGGCTGCCGATCTGGCCGCCCGCTACGACCTGCCCGGCGCCGCCGGCTCCGATGCCCACGACCCTGAGGGCATCGGCGCAGCGTACCTAGAGATGCCGGACTTCGACGGACCGGCAGACTTCCTGGCCGCGCTGCGCCTGGCCAGGTCACCGGCGAGTACCGGCCGCACGCGCCGCGGTATGCGCGGCGCACTCAGATCTAACGTCGAGGACGCGGCTGACAGCGATATTTACCGTTCGTCAAGACTCAAGGTCAAGATCCTTTACGCGTGTCGCATGTGAATGAATCGCCGGTTCCTGGCTACTGTCTCTGCCGTGACGGACCCGACCTGGCTTGAGACGAGGCACGACAACCCCGGCGACGGCTCAGGCGGTACGCGCAGACGAAAGCACTACCTGCCGTCTGAGCAAGTCGTCAAAGAACTCGCCAGCCTGGGTACTGGTCTGCGCACGCTGGCAGAGGAATTGCGCAACTGCCTCAGCGACCCTGCGGATACCGGGCGCTGAAACTCCGCCACACTGGTGACAACCATCTGAGCGGCCAGACTCGTCTGCAATAGCGAGAGCGAGGCCGCAGATGGCTGCGCGACTGGTCGGCGGAGGGAGGCGGCATGCGGGCTGCCGACGACGCAGACTTCAGTTCCTTTGTCGCCGCCTCGTCGCGTCGGCTGCTGCGCGGCGCCTACCTCATCACCGGTGACCTGGCCGAGGCAGAGGACCTGCTCCAGACCGCGCTGGAACGCGCTTACCGGCGCTGGCCGTCGATCCGCGCAGAAGGACGTGCCGGAAGCCTACGTCCGCAAGATCATCGTTACTACCGCCATCGACGCCGGGCGCCGCCGCAAGTTCGGCAGTGCGCCGCTCGATGAGCGCACGGCTGCCAGGACTGCCGGACCCGGCGATCGAGGGCCTGCCCGGCCGGGCCGCGCTGCTGAGCTGCGTGCGCGAACTGCCTGCCGGGCAGCGTGCGGTGCTAGTGCTGCGGTACTTCGATGACCTGACCGAAGCCGAGACCGCGCGAGTACTTGGCTGTTCAGTCGGCACAGTCAAATCGCAGCACGCACGGGCGATGGCGCGGCTCCGCGAGCTCGTTGCCGATCAGCCAGACGGGAGCAGGGCATGAGCGCCAGCCTCGAGGAGGAGCTCAGAGCGGCTCTCGACGCGGCCAGCGAGTTCGTGCACGCCGCGGGCTGGGCTCGCCGACCGGGCGCGTCTGACGGCACGCAGGCGCCGGCGAAGGCTGGCGGCCGCGATCGCGGCGACGACAGCAGTCCTGCTCGTTGCCGCTGGTGGCAGTTACCTGCTGGCCGGGCGCCATCAGTCTGCGCCGGAACTCACTCGCCAGCAGCACCGGCCGAAGTCAGGACCCATGTACCTGAAAGGGCCTCCCTGCCGACTACCAGGTCCAGCAGCTCGCCGTCAGCGGACGGTACTTGTACGTGCTCACCAACGGGCCTGACGTTCTGAGCGCCTATGACCGGGCGACTGGGAAGCTCGTTCGGGCGGTCGCGGTGCCCGCCGACCCGACCGTGCTCGCCGTCGGGCCAGGCGGGCTTGTGTGGTTTATGTCCGACGGCAAGCAGTAGCTCAGGCGGTCTGTGGCTGCTGAGTCCTGATCTGCGGCTCCGTTCTGCGTACGGCGGCATCCAGACCAACATCGTCCTGCCTGTCAGCCGGACGACGGCCTTGATACCCGACGCAGTATGGCCTGCTCACCGTGCGGATGCCGGCACCAGGCCAGCCGGGCCGGGCGACCGCGCGCCTGAATCCCGGCACGAGCGTCGGGCCGAGCCAGAACACGGCGCCGAGTACCTGGGCCGGATACCTGAACGGGCGCGTGGCGCGTCCAGGCGACCAATGGCTACGGTTACGACAGCCATGTCGTTATCGCCGGTCAGCCAGGCGTCAGGTTCGGCGGCAGCCTGCGGCAGCAGGTCGGCTACGTGACCGGCACTGGCGGTTCGCTGTGGGTGTCGACCTTCGCCATCCATAACTCCAACGCGGATGCCTCAGGTCCGCTAGTGCGGCTCGATGGCCAGCTCCGGGTGACCACGCCGGAGTTCGTCAGGGCGAGTCCGGTGCTGGCCAAGACCGAGGAGATCTGGGCCGATGGCGAGACCGTCCTGGCTGCCACCGCGGCGGCCGGCCACGCACTCGTCTGCTTCGCGGCCGGCAGCGCGACGGGACCGGTCGCGACGCTGCCGGTCAGCGGCCAGGTGGTTGCGCTCGCGGCCACTCAGGACACCGTCTACGTGACGCACGCAGCGATCGCAGATCAACGGCGCATGGGCCGTCACCAGCTATCCCGTGCCGGCGAGCTGCCGCTAGCTAGAGACCGATGCGGGTGGCCAGGTGCTCGCGGTGGTAGCTCGCGTCGCCCAGGAACAGCTCGCTCGCCTTGGCCCGCTTGAAGTACAGGTGCGCGTCGTGCTCCCAGGTGAAGCCGATGCCGCCGTGGATCTGGATGTTCTCGGCCGCAACGTGGAAGTAGACGTCGGAGGCGTACGCCTTGACCAGCGAGGCGACGACCGGTACCTCGGCCGAGCCCTCGGCCACCGCGGCCGCCGCGTACTGAACGGCCGAGCGCAGCGACTCGACCTCGAGCAGCAGGTCGGCGCAGCGGTGCTTGATGGCCTGGAAGCTGCCGATCGGCCGGCCGAACTGGTGCCGCACCTTGGCGTACTCCACCGCCATGTCCAGCGCGCGCTGCGCGCCGCCGAGCTGCTCGGCGGCCTGGGCGATGGCGGCGACGTCCAGCGTGTGGCTGAGGACCGCGGCGCCGTCGCCGACCGAGCCGATGAGGACGCGGGAACGGCGGCGAAGTCAAGCCGAGCTAGCTTTCGGGTCTGGTCCAGCGTGGGCAGCGCGGTCCGGGTCAGGCCGCGCCGCGTCAGCCGGAACGGCGAACAGGCTAAGCCCGTCTCCGGTGCGCGCGACGACCAGGATGAGGCCGGCGGTGTGCCCGTCCAGCACGAAGCTCTTGCGTCCGTCGAGCCGCCAGCCGTCGGCCGGCCGGTAGCCGTCAGCCGGATCGCCTCCGGCTCCCAGGACCCGTCCTCCTCGGTGAAGGCCAGCGTCGCGATGACCTCCCCGGACGCGATGCCAGGCAGGTATGTCTTCCTCGCGTCCTCGTCCTGACTGGCCAGCAGCGCGGTGGCGGCCAGCACGGCACTGGCCAGGTACGGTCCGCCGTAGAGCGCGGCGCCGAGCTCCTCGAGCACGATCGCCTGCTCAGCGAAGCTGAAGCCGGCGCCGCCGTACTCTTCCGGGATCGCGATGCCCTGCAGGCCCAGCTGCTCGCCCGCCTGGCGCCACACGCCGGCGTCCAGCCCGTCGGTGGTCTCCATCAGCTCGCGCACCGCCGTGATCGGCGCCCGGTCGGCCAGGAACCGCCGGACCGAGGCGCGAAGCTCCTCCTGCTCGGCACTGACACCCAGGATCATCTCGGCTCCCCTTGTCCGTTCTCTGTCGGATACTCAGCTTGCTCATCGGTGACGACCAGCACATCCAGCGCTTCTACCTGCTCGCCGCGAACCCACAGCGGGTTCACCTCGAGGGCCTGCAGGCCTGGCATCGAGGCAGCCAGCTCGCCGATGCCTGGCGACCACGTCGGCGAGCGCGTCAAGGTCGGCGGCGACGCCGCCGCGCGCGCCGAGCAGCAGCGGCAGCGCGCGCAGCTCGCCCAGCATCCGACGCACCTCGGCCGCGTCGGCAGGCAGCACCCGCAGGCTCGTGTCGCGCAGCACCTCGACCCAGATGCCGCCGAGCCCGACCGCGAGCACCGGCCCGAAGCCAGGATCCATGGTGACGCCCGCAAGGACCTCGACGCCACCAGTGCGCATCGAGGTGACAAGAACCTCGTTCCCGGCATTATGGGCTTTCGCGGCGGCGACGACCTGCTCGTAGCCGGACCGGACGGCCTCGTCTCCGGACAGGTTCAGCAGCACGCCGCCGATATCGGACTTGTGGCTGACGCGGGCAGAGCTGATCTTGAGCGCCACCGGCGTGCCGAGCTCGCGCGCCGCCGCGACCGCCTCATCGGCCGAGCGCGCGAGCCGGCCGGGCACAACCGGTAGGCCGGCCGCAACGAGCAGGTCGCGGGCCCTGGCCTCCGACCAGGCAGTGGCGGTAGCCGCTCGCGGGCGCGGCCGGGCAGGCAGCGGCCGGACACTGCCGCGGCCGTCCTGCCAGCGCAGTGCGTTGTCGATCGCCTGCACGGCGAGCTCGATCCCGCCGAGCAGCTGGATGTCGTGCTTACCGAGCAGCTCCCTGGCGTAGCCGGTGACGTCCACGCAGGTCGAGGCGATCGGAATCACCGGGATCGGCGCCGACGCCATCCGCTGCGCGATCCAGTCCAGGCGGGCCTCGAGCAGGCCAGCGGCCGCCTCGTCCGGCGGCCGCGCGTCTGGCATCGTGATGCCGGTGAACAGCACGAAGTCCAGGCCGGGATCCTCGACCGCCACGTCGAGCGCCTCGTCGATGGCGGTCAGCGTCGTTGTCCGGGCGTTCGCGAGCACGTAGCCGGTCACGTCCAGCGGATTCCGGGCGGTTGCGAACGACGGCAGCTGCGCGGCGATCGCCCTCGTCGTCTCGGCCGCGAACGGCGGGATCTCGATGCCGCGAGCGCTGGCCCGGTCGGCGATGATGTCGCACGCACCGCCGGACGCGGTCAGCACGCCCATCCGGCGGCCCGCCGGGTGCCGGTCGTAGCCGAGCAGCGCGGCGGTGGTCAGCAGTTCCTCGACGCTGGCGACGCGGATGATGTTGAGCTGCCGCAGCGCGGCATCGACCACGGCGTCGTCGCCCGCGACCGCGCCGGTGTGCGCGAGGGCCGCCTGCTGGCCGGCCTGGCTGGCGCCAGCCTTCAGGGCGACGATCGGCTTGCCGGCCTCGTCGGCTCGCTGCGCCGCCGCGCTGAACGCCGCTGGGTCGCCGATCTCCTCCAGGAACATGCAGATGACCTTGGTCTGCTCGTCGGCGACGAGGTAGTCGAGCATGTCGGCGGTCGTGATCATCGCCTCGTTGCCGAGGCTGGCGACCGTGCTCACGCCGATCGCGTGCGCCCGGGCAAAGGCCAGCAGCACGCTGGCCAGCGCGCCGCTCTGCAGCGCGATCCCGACCGGGCCGGCGGTGAGCGGCAGCGGCACGGTCAGCGCGTAGGGCGCGGCCCTCGCGGCGGTGTTGAGGAAACCCAGGCAGTTGGGTCCGAGCAGCACGATCCCGTGACTGGCGGCGGCTGCGATGAGGCTGTCCTCGAGTTCCACGCCGGCGGTGCCTGCCTCGCGGTAACCCGAGGCAAGGACGACCGCGTTCCGCACTCCGCCGACCGCGGCATCCTCGATGACGGTCGCGACTGCCTCGGTCGGCGCGAGGATGAAGGCCAGGTCGGCAGGCTCGTCGAGGTCGCGCAGGGTCCGGACGGCCGGGCGGCCGAAGATCTTGTCGTGCCTCGGGTGCACGGGCAGCAGCGGGCCGGTGTAGCCGACCGCGCTGCTGGCGGCGACGATGAACCGCGCCCAGCCGGAGGTCTCCGACGCGCCGACCAGCGCGATGCTGCGCGGCGCGAAGAAGTCCCGCAGCCGCTCCGGGGTGATCAGCTCCCTGGCCGCGGCCCTGGCGTCGGTTGTCGTGGTCGTCACGCCCGCACCCGCGGCTCCTTGGGCAGGCCCAGGGCACGCTCGGCGATGATGTTGCGCTGGATCTCGTTCGTGCCGGAGTAGATCGACCCGGCCCGGCTGGCCAGGAAGACGTTCTGCCAGGCGAGTCGTCGCGTACCCGTCGCCCTCCGGCCGGATCAGCCCGTCGGTGCCCTCGATGTCCATCGCGATCTCGCCGAGCTTCTTGTGGTACTCGCTCCAGAAGAGCTTGTTGATCGACGCCTCCGGACCAGGCTGGCGGCCCTGCGCCAGCTCGGCGAGCGCCCGCAACCCGGAGAAGCGCATGATCTCGACCTGGCTGTAGGCCCAGGCCAGCTTCTGCCGGATCTCGGGGTCGGCGCTGTTGCCCCGCTTGCGTGCGGTCTCGGCTAGCTCCCAGAACTCGCGCTCGTACGCCAGGTGCAGGATCGTGGCGCAGCCGCCGCGCTCGTAGCCGAGCGTCGTCATCGCGACCCGCCAGCCGTTGTTCAGGCCGCCGATCACGTTGAACAGCGGTGCCCGCACGCCGTCGAGGAAGTCCTCGCAGAACTCTGCGGCGCCGGACATCTGCCGGACCGGCTGGTAGGTGACTGCCGGGTCCTTGAAGTCGATGAGCACGAACGAGATGCCCGCGTGCTTCTCGGCGGCCGGGTCGGTGCGGCACAGCACGAACATCTTGTTGGCCCGGGCGGCGCCCGACGTCCACAGCTTCTGCCCGGTGATGACGATCTCGTCGCCGTCGATCTCGCCCTTGGTCTGCAGCCCAGCCAGGTCCGAGCCGGTGCCGGGCTCGGAGAAGCCCTGGCAGTAGACGTCCTCGCCGGTGATGATCCGCGGCAGGAAGTGCGCCTGCTGCTCAGGCGTGCCGTGCACGATGACCGACGGGCCGACCAGGCTCTCGCCCATGCCGCGGACGACCCGCGGCACGCCAGCCCGGTAGAGCTCCTCGTTGAAGATCGCGACCCGGACGGCGTCCAGGCCCTTGCCGCCGAACGCCTCCGGCCACTGCGGGCAGATGAACCTGGCCTCGGCCAGCTCGCGCTCCCACTCGGCGTAGAGCGGGTCTCGCATCGCCCCGGCCCGCCGCTCGCTGCCGTAGCCGCCGGTCGTGACGACGTTGTTCCAGTCGGTGAGCTCGGCCAGGCCGGCCGGCGCGTGACTGGCGATCCAGTCTCGCGTCTCGGCGCGGAACTCGGCGATCTCCGGGCCTAGATCTAGTTCCACTGGAGCCTCCCTGGCTGGAGCAGTACCGATAAGCACGCCCGCACCCGGCCTAATAAGCCCGAGCGCATAGCTGACAATCCTAGAATCGCGTTCTAGACCGATGAAAGCCTGGCGGCGCATCCGCTGTCAAGGGCGTGCGGTACCTGGCGATCAGGGGTGAGCCGGACCGGCGGCCATGAGGCGGCGCACGTACTCGATGACTGCCTCGATGACGTGCGCGGCCTGGGCCCTGGTCCTGGCCGCGGCGACTTCCCTGGCTCCTTCGGCAATGACCGAGGTGAGCACCGCGGCGTAGAGCCGGTCCAGCGGGGTATCCGGGAGTCGCAGCAGCGCGTCGTTCTGCCGGATCCACTCGTGGCCACGGTGCCGCTTCGTCACCTCGAAGCCAGGCGGCCCGTCGCCGGTCGAAAACAACATGGACAGATCCCGCCGCTGCCAAGCGCCCTCCAGGTAGGCGCGCGCCCCAGCCGCGAACAGCTCGAACGGGTCGGTCACGCCCCCCTGCCGCGCCGCTGCGACCGCCGCGCTCGCCGCTTCCTCGTAGGCCTGCTGGTGCTCATGCCACAGCGCCAGGAAGAGCTCGCTCTTGCCGCCGAAATGGTGGTACAGGCTGCCGACACTCGACCCGGCCCGCTCGACGACGTCGGCGATGCTCGCCTCAGCGAAACCCTGCTTCGTAAAGACATCGCGGGCCGCATCCAGCAGCGCGCGCTGAGTCTGCGCGGTGCGCCCCCACTGCCAGGAGTTGGTTCCCGGTTTTCGTCCCTGCGGCTCAGCCATCGGTGTCCTCACCGCCTCGTTGCCAGCTGCCTCGCCATTCGCAGCATCGTGCCACGGCCGGCGCCAGTTCCGTGAATAGCCAGCCACGCGATCGCCGCGGGTCAGGTCTGCCAGGCCGCGACCACTTCGCCAGGACCCCAGTCCAGCTGGACCTCTGCGGCGTCGACGTCTGGCGACCGACCCGACAGCGACACGAAGGCCAGGCCGGTCTCCCCTGCGACGAAGCCGGGCACGGCGCTGGCGCCGCGCATGAGTGCGGCGAGATCATGCCGGTCGTACGGGGTGCCGAGCCATTTGACCGAGCCCGCGAAAAGGATCCGGCCTGCCACCGGCGCACGATCTGCGCCAATGAGGTCAACCTCCGGGTCGAACTGCCGGTTCCACCACCCGCCGACGGCTTCGGTATCCCGCCACGGAAGGCTGCCCTCCGCCGAGGTAATCAGCAGCGCGTCCCGAACTAGCGGTTCCACAGCTTTGCCGCGCCAGGTCGGCCAGCGACGCTCGATGACGCGGAACGCCGCATCCGGGCGACCCCGGCGCACTAGTTCCTGCGCGGCCCGTCCGATAGCAAGGTAGAAGCGGAGGTTACTGTCAGAGATGCGGTACAAGGCGGGCCGGCCCGGTCTCGTCGACAACGGCTGATCGATCGCTAGCACGCGCTTTTCGGCAACCAGCCGGTTGATGATGGGTGACAACGTTCCCGAGGCTAGACCCCCGTCTCCGCCGCCAGCAGCGACGCCGATGTTGGCGTAAGTACGTTCACCACCGCCGACTGCCTCGATCACTCTCCTGGACTGATCCGGAGCTGGAAACTCTGCCAGCAGAGATGACTCGGGGATGCTGAAGACAGGAGCCGCGGGATCACCGCATTCGGTTCGCAGATACTCAAGCGACGGCATCGCGTGCGGCCAGCTGCGAATCACTCCAGGCAGACCGCCACTGATCAGGTGCGCATCGATGGCGTCAGCGGGCTCGAGGCCCAGGGCCACGCCGGCATCGCGCGGACTGAGTGGCTGCAGCACCAAGTTGTCGGCCCGGCCAAAGAACGGGCGGTCATATGCCGTCAGCCGCTCCATCATGTGAACGTCGCTGCCGAGCAGCAATAGCAAGACTGGCTTGTCAGACAGCAGCCGGTCCCACGCGGCCTGCAGCGCACCATCGAATTGCCGATCCTGTTCGGCCAGCCACGGCAGTTCGTCGATCACGACGATCGACGGTCTGGCCGGCAAGACCGACGCGACAAGACGGAAGGCATCCGTCCAGCTGGCGGGAGCCGACTCAGGAAGCAGCTCCGGACGAGCCGCAAGCCCCGACTCGCGCAGTGCCCGGCTGAAACTGACGAGCGACTCGACCGGAGATGCACCCTTGATCGCGGTGAAGTAGAGGTATGGCAGACCCGCTTTGTTACAACACTCCTGCACCAGCCGCGACTTGCCGACCTGCCGGCGGCCTCGGATGGCAACGGCCGTGCCCCGGCCGAGTTGAGCCACCAGATCCAGGCGCTTCCTGAGCAAGCCCAGCTCGGTAGATCGGCCTACGAAATCGGCCAATTTGGTCGCTCCGCTCTATGTAGCTGTCATCTACATAGATTCATGCTACCTCATGGCTCAGCGAGACCCGGGCTTCCCAGGCGGCAATCCGGCGTGCGCCGAGATGACGTGCAGCCGCCAGCTGCATATGACCGGGATCTCAGTGATAATTCCAGAAGAGCGTTCTAATATCGGGCCAACTGGATGTCACGAGAGGGTTGGGTGAGCTGCATGGGCAGCCTCGAGGGACGGGTCGCGATCGTCACAGGCGCGGGACGCGGCATCGGCCGGTCGACCGCGTTGCTGCTGGCGGCCGAGGGCGCCAGCGTCGTGGTGAACGACCTCGGCGCCAATGTGGACGGCTCGGGCACGGACGCCACGCCGGCGCAGCAGGTCGTCGAGGAGATCACCGGCGCGGGCGGCAAGGCGATCGTCAACGGCGCCGACGTCTCCGACCACGCGGCCGCCGAGGGCCTGATCAAGAGCGCGATCGCCGAGTTCGGGCGGCTCGACGTCCTCGTCAACGTCGCGGGCATCCTGCGCGACCGGATGATCTTCAACATGTCCGAGCAGGAGTGGGACGACGTGATCCGGGTGCACCTGAAGGGAACGTTCAATACGTCCAAGTTCGCCGCCGCGCACTGGCGCTCGCTGCGCGAGGAGACCGCGCAGAACAGGATCATCAACTTCACGTCCGTCTCCGGCCTGCACGGCGCCCCCGGCCAGCCGAACTACGCCGCGGCCAAGATGGGCATCGTCGGCCTCACCTGGTCCTGCGCGAACTCGCTCGCCAAGTACGGGGTTACCTGTAATGCGGTCTCCCCCGCCGCCGCCACCCGGATGACCGACTCCATCCCGACCGACCGCCGCCGCGGCGACCGGCCCGTCGGATGAGGACGCGCGCCGCTCCCCGGACAACGTGGCCAAGCTGGTCGCCTACCTGGCCAGCGCGCGGTCTGGCTGGCTGACCGGCCGGATCGTGCATTCCGCCGGCTTCGAGGTGTCGCTGTACAACAACATGAGCCCGGTCGTGCGGCTGCTGAGTCAGGAGCCCTGGGAGCTCGACGACCTGGCCGAGCAGGTCGAGCGGTCGTTCCGGCCGACCCCAGGCAGGCTGGTTTGAGCACGCCGCCAAGCCAGCACCGAGCCGCCCCGCTGGGCAAGCCAGCACCAGCTAAGCGCACCAGCCAAGCCCGTTCCCGAGCCGACGCCGGAGACGCAGCCGTTCTGGGACGGCTGCGCCCGCGGCGAGCTCGTGCTCCAGCGCTGCCGGGACTGCGGCAAGCCGTACTTCTATCCGCGGCCGATCTGCCCGTCCTGCGGCTCAACCGACGTCGAGTGGTTCACCGCAAGCGGCCAGGCCACGCTCTACTCGTACGTGATCAACCATCGGCCGGCCCGCGGCTTCGAGGACGACGGACCCTACGCGATCGCGGTCGTCGAGCTCGCCGAAGGGCCCCGGATGATGACCAACATCGTCGGCGTGCCGAACACGCCCGAAGACCTCGTCCTCGACATGGCACTTCAGGTGACCTTTGAGCAGCGCGGTGACATCAGCCTCCCGGTCTTCGCGCCATCAGGAGCAAGGCAATGAGCCGGGAACGGGGTGTGATCATCGCCGGTGCCGCCGAGACTGACGCGGTCGGCAAGCTACCTGACCACTCGACCCTTCAGCTGCACATCGAGGCCGCGGTCAACGCCGTCGCTGACGCGGGCCTGCGCATGCGCGACATCGACGGCATCGCCACGGTCAACGCGCCGGGCCCGGTGCAGGTTGCGCACGCCCTCGGCATCACGCCCGCCTGGATGGACGGCACCGCGGTCGGCGGCACCTCGTTCCTGCTGCACGTCCGGCACGCGGCAGCGGCGATCCGGGCCGGCTATGCGACAACGGTACTCATCACTCACGGCGAATCAGGCCGCTCGAGGGTGGGGGCGAGCCCGTTCCCTCGCGGAGCGTCCTCCATCCCCGGCCAGTTCGAAGCGCCCTACGGAACCACTGGCCCCACCAGTACCTTCACCATCCCGCTGCTGCGGTACATGAAGGAGTACGGGCTCACGCATGAGCAGCTCGCCTACGTCGCGGTCGCGCAGCGCAAGTGGGCCGCGCGGAACCCGCGGGCCATGTTCCGCGACCTCATCACCGTCGAGGACGTGCTGGCGTCGCGGCTCGTCGCTTACCCGTTCCACCTGCTTGAGTGCTGCCTGGTCACCGACGGCGGCGGCGCGCTGATCGTCACCGCCGCCGACCGGGCGGCCGACTTCCCAAAGCCTGCCGTGCACGTGCTCGGCACCGGGGAGTCGATGGAGACGCCGATGATCTCGCAGATGGTCGACTTCACCGAGTCGCAGGCGTTCCGGCTGGCGGGCCAGGCGGCGTTCGCGGAAGCGGGCATTACGACCGCGGATGTGCGGCACATGATGATCTACGACGCGTTCGCGCATGTGCCCATCTACGGTCTGGAGGCACTGGGCTTCGTGGCCAAGGGTGACGCGGGCGCGTTCATCGCCGACGGCAACACCGAGCCGGGCGGCCGGCTACCGCTCAACACCAACGGCGGCGGCCTGTCGTACACCCACACCGGCATGTACGGCATGTTCGCCATTCAGGAAGGCGTGCGTCAGGTGCGCGGCGAGGCGGCCGCGCAAGTACCCGATGCTGACATCAGCGTGATCCTCGGCAACGGCGGCATGTTTGCTACCTCGGGTGTGCTGGTGCTCGGCCGCCAGCCGCGCTGATGCTGCCCGTGTGAACTATGGCGAGCTTCGATCCGTGTAGCAATCAGGCGGTTCTCGCCGATTGCGGCACGGCGTTGCTCTACCGTCGTAGTGACCACGCACGCGGGGGACGCATGAGCCTGATCGCGCTTGTTACCTGGATCACGACCGCCGGCGCTGGGTTGTACCTGCTGTCCGTCTGGCTGATCGAATACGACAAGGACTTTCAGTCTGTCGCGGCCACCCGGCTGCCGCCCAGCGTGCTGACAGCGCACGTGCTGCTGGCCGTCGGCGGGCTGCTCATCTGGATCGCCTATCTCATCTTCGACCAGGACCGGCTGGCCTGGACGGCGCTCGCGGCAGTCTTGCTGGCCGCGACGCTCGGGGTGACCATGGCGGTCCGCTGGTTCGGTGTCTACCGGGCTGGCCGCGGGGCGAACCGCAGCCAAGCCGGGCAGGCCGGGCGCCGCTATCGATGGTGGCGGTGCTGATGTGCGCGGTGCTGATGTGCGCGGTGCCGATCTACGCGGTGCCGGCCAAGGCGATCGCGGGCCGATCACGACGATAGGGCGCGCACATGATCTTGGGCCGCCGGAGCGTAACTTCCCGCTGCCTGTCGTGATCGCACACGGCGTCTTCGCCGTCGTGACGATCACGCTGGTGCTACTGACCGCGCTCGGCGTCGGCGGCGGCTGATCCAGGCGGGCTGCACCCGATCAGGTCGGCCGGGCCGCGGCCGTCAGGTCGGCCTGGCCGCGGTCGTTAGGCCTGCCTGGCGGCGGCCATCAGGCCCATCTCGCGCGCCAGCAGCTCGTCCGGCTTCTCGCGCCGGACGCCAAGCCGTGCCGCGCCGTCGGCGCAGTAGATGACCGGCGGCCGCAGCGCCCCGTTGTAGTTGTTCACCATCGTGAAGCAGTACGCACCTGTCACCGGGACGACGATGAGGTCGTCGATCTGAGGATTCCTGAGCTCGACGTCAGGCGTCACGATGTCGCCGGACTCGCAGTGGCGGCCGACGAGGTCAGCAAGCACCTGCGGCTCGTCCCAGCGACCAACGACCATCGGTGCGAATCGCTGCCCGTAGAGCGAGTACTCCAGGTTGTCGCCCATTCCGCCGTCTGTCGCCACGTGCATCTTGCCTGCCAGCTTCAGCGTGAGCACCCGGTAGAGCGTGACGCCGACCGGCGCAACCAGCGACCTGCCTGGCTCGATCACCAGTTCCACGTCGTCACCGAGGTGGCGGTGCGCCGCAGCGACCAGGCGCTCCAGGTAAGTATCGATCTCTGGTGCGACGTCGGCCGCCTCGTACCGGACCCCGAGACCACCGCCGAGGTCGTAGACGTCGAACTTGCCAAGTGAGGCGAGCGCCTCGACCTCGGCCTCGAACTGCTCGAGATTAAGGATTTGCGAGCCGATGTGCGCATGCAGACCGTGCATCTCGATCATCGGCGCAGCCTGCATCCGCGCCAGTGCCTCCGGCACCTGCTCGACCGGCACGCCGAACTTGGCCGACTTGCCGCCGGTCGCGAGCGCCAGGTGCGTCTTGGACTCGATGCCGGGACTGACCCGAAGAAGCACCGGCGTCGGCCGGGTGGCCAGCCGCGCGATCCGGTCGATGTCATCGAAGCCGTCCACGACGATGTAGCCGATGCCTGCATCGATGGCCGCCTGAATGTCGGCGTCGGATTTGGCGTTACCGTGCATGACGATCGTGGCAGGATCGGCGCCGCCAGCCAGCGCGATGCGCAGCTCACCCTCGCCGACGACGTCGAAGCCAAGTCCCTCGCCAGCCAGGATGCTGATCATCGACGACGACGGGAACGACTTCGTCGCGAAGCAAACGCGACTGCGCGAGTGTCTGCGCGCTAGGCCGTCCAGGAAAGCGCGGGCCCGGTCGCGAAGCGCCTGCTCATCGAATACGAAGGCAGGCGTGCCGAATTCAGCGGCTACCTCAGTTAGCGAGCAGCCGCCGATCCGCAGGTCGTCGCCGACGATCGTGGCGGATGGCGGCAGCAGGGAAAGATCAGGCATATCCAGATCGTATCGAGGCGGGATCGGCGAGCTCGCCGGCCCGCAGACGTTGACGGACCGCCTCGTAGGTGATGATCGCCGCCGACGTCGACACGTTCAGCGAATCCGCGCGGCCGAACATCGGGATCCGGACCTGGATGGCGGCCCGGTCCAGCCAGTCGGCGGGCAGGCCTGTCTGCTCCGCACCGACGGCGATGGCAGTGGGTCCGGTCAGGTCAGTCTCGGCTACGAGCTGAGTCGCGTCCGGTGTCGCGGCCACGAGCTGGAGGCCGTGGGCGGCGATCCAGTCGAGCACCTCAGCGCTGGACGCCGACGCTACCGGCACCGAGAACACGGTGCCCTTGCTGGCGCGCACCACGTTCGGATTACCCCAGTCCGTGACCGGGTCGGCCGCGATCACCGCGGCGACGCCGGCAGCGTCGGCGGTGCGCAGGATCGCGCCGAGATTGCCGGGCTTCTCCAGGCCAGCGCAGACGAGCACGAGCGGGTTGGCGCCGAGTGTCAGGCGATCGAGCTCGCTCATCGTGGACGGCACCACCGCCAGCCAGCCGTCGGGACCCTCGCGGTAGGAGATCTTCTCGAAGACGGGCCTGCTGACCTGCACGACCTCAGCGCCGAGCGCGGCCGCGCGATCAGCAAGCGGGCATCGACTCCGGGGCTGCCAGCGCCGGGCAGTAGTACAGGACCTCGGGGCGAACGCCGGCCGCCAAGGCCAGCTCGATCTCCGCGAGCCCTTCGACCAGCGTCACGCTCGCCTGGTCACGTGCGCGCCGTCGGCGCAGCGCGACGAGTTGCTTGATCCGCGGATTGGCCGGGCTGGTGATCTCCAGGTCGCCAGGCCGGCGCCGGTCGGCTGGCATGCCCGCCATGCTAACCGCCCAGCCCCCAGCCAAGAGCCGCTTGGCGCGCGA
The DNA here is from genome assembly GCA_963730085.1 of uncultured Actinomycetota bacterium. Taxonomy (GTDB): domain Bacteria; phylum Actinomycetota; class Actinomycetes; order Streptosporangiales; family Streptosporangiaceae; genus JAJYUU01. The sequence goes on from CAVSQI010000009.1 coordinate 44,448, forward strand.
CGATGCGTGTTATTTGCGGCATATATCCGCTTCCTTGTGGGCTCCGGTGACCAAGCCGACGAAACGCGTGTGTGGTTTTGGCAGCTGTGCAGGTGCCACAGATGCGCACGCGATTCGCACATCGACCTCGCCGGGGCGCTCGCATTAAGTGCAAAAGGTCCAAAGTAGCCCCCGGCACGCAACGGTCGCCTGCGGAACCCGACTCAGGCGTCGTAGTCGACGGTCAGCTCTGCGGAGACCGGCAGCGACTGGCAAGTCAGGACGAAGCCCGCGTCGAGCTCCGACTGCTCCAGCGCGAAATTGCGCCGCATCCGCACCTCACCGGACACGACCCGCGCCCGGCAGGTCCCGCACACGCCGCCCTTGCACGCGAACGGCAGGTCCGGCCTGGCCAGCTGCGCCCCGTCGAGCACCGGCATGTCCGCCGGGATCGTCGTGGTCGTCTGCCGCCCGTCGAGCAAGACCGTGACCTCGCAGCCGCCGGTCAGCGGCTGCTCGACGTGCTGCTCGGGCTCAGGCGGGACGTCTTCGACGTAGAACAGCTCGCGGTGCACCCGCGCCGCCGGGACGCCGAGCTCGGCCAGCACCGCCATCGCGTCGGTCACCATCCCGTACGGCCCGCAGAGCCACCAGTGGTCAATCGCCGCCACGTCGCACAGCGCAGGCAGCAGCCGGCCCAGGCGGTCGGCGTCCAGCCGCCCGCTGAACAGCTCGACTTCCTGCGGCTCGCGGGACAAGCACGTGCGCCAGCTGAAGCCGCGCCGGATAGCTGTCCTTCAGGTCGGCGATCTCGTCGGCGAACATCACCGTGTCCGCGCGCCTGTTCCCGTACAGCAGGGTCGCCTCCGACTGCGCGTCCGCCAGCGCGGACGCCGCGATCGACAGCACGGGCGTGATGCCCGACCCCGCGGCGATCAGGACATGCCTGCCCGGCGCGCTCAGATCGAGGGTGAAAGTCCCCGACGGCGGCTGCACCTCGATCCGATCGCCAGGCCGGACCTCGTGCACCAGCCAGCCAGACAACGCACCGCCGGGCACCTCGCGCACGCCGATCCGCGGCGGCTGGCCAGCCGCCGCGCAGATCGAGTATGAGCGGCGCTCGTCACGCCCGCCTGTGACCCGCCGCACCGTCAGCGACTGGCCCGGCCGGAACCGGTACTCCTCCGCCAGCTCAGCCGGCACCTCGAAGGTGACAGCGACGGCGTCGTCGCACAGCCTGTCGATCCGTGCCACCGTCAGCTCGCGGAACTGCCGCCGCCCGGCTCTGGTGGTCTCCTCAGCGATCGCGGTCACGCTCAGATCTCCTTGACGTGCTCGAACGGCTCGGCGCACGCCCGGCATCGGTACAGGTCCTTGCACGCCGTCCCGCTGAACGCGGCCGTCCGCTGCGTGTCGAAAGATCCGCAAACCGGGCAGTCGACAGGCGGGCCGGGCGCGAAGAGCGTGAGCGGCACCGCGCCAGCCGGCGCATCAGGCCGGGAACGGGGTGGTGCGATGCCAGCCTCGGCCAGCTTGCGGCGGCCTGCCGCGCTGATCATTTCGGTCGACCACGGCGGACTGAGCACAGTCCGTACCTCGACTTCGGCGAACCCGCCCGCCGCGAGTCGGCCCGCGACGTCGCTGCGCATCTCGTGCATGGCCGGGCAGCCGGAGTAGGTAGGCGTCAGCGACACGATCACCCGGTCGCCGTCCACTCTGACATCGCGCAGGATGCCAAGGTCCGCGAGCGTCAGCATCGGCAGCTCGGGATCGGGTACGGACTCGGCGATCTGCCGCGCCGTGGCAATGGCGGACCGGCTCACCATGTCGCCCCCGGCATTGCCCGCGCCACGCTCTGCAGCTCGGCCAGCAGGGAGCCCATCGCCTCGGTATGCACGCCATCCCGGCCGGCCAACCCCGAGACGTCCGCCGGACCCGCAGCGTGCGGCCAGTCCAGCCCGGCCTCGGCCAGTACGTACCTGACAACCGCGTCGAACTCGGCTCGCAGCCCGGCCGGGTCTACCGCCACACCGACCGCCGCGAGCGCGCCCTCGATGGCAGAAGGCTCGAACAACTCGGCCAGAAGCGGCGCGACAGCGGCCAGACCAGCCTCCATCCGCTCACGCGAGAAGTCGGTGCCGTCACCCAGCCTGATCAACCACTGAGCCGCGTAGTCGCGGTGATAGGTGACCTCCTTGACGCCCTGCGCGGCTACGGCAGCCAGCACCGGATCGGCCGATGACCGAAGCTGCGTGAGCAACGCGAGCCGCCAGGTGCTGAGAGACGAGCAGTCTGGCTATCAGCCCGGCGAAGTCCGCGTCGGCGACCTCGGCCAGGCGCACGTTGCGGAACTCCTGCTCGGCCCGGCCGAACGCGTAGTCGTCCTCGGTGCGCTGCGTCCCATCGGCTGCGCCGGCCCTGGTCAGCAGCAGCCTGGCCTGACCGAGCAGGTCCAGGGCGATGTTGGCCAGCGCGGTGTCCTCTTCCAGTTCCGGCGCCCTGGCCAGCCACTGCTGCAGCCGATGCGACATGACCAGCGCGTCGTCGCCGAGCATGAGGCAGTACGCGGCCAGGTCGGCGCCATCGACGCCGGCGGGCACTGTGGTATCGACGCCCGCCAGCGGGTCGGTGAAGCCAGTGCCGAAGGCCCACCGGTGGCCGGTGTCGGTCTCCTCGGTGATCGCCTCGTAGGCGGTGTCGAAGCCCATGGTCAGCTCTCGTCTCAGATGTGCGGGACCGAGTCGGGGATCTCGTAGAACGTCGGGTGCCGGTACACCTTGTCGCCGCTCGGCGCGAAGAACGGGTCCTTCTCGTCCGGGCTCGAGGCCGTGATGTCAGCGGCCCTGACCACCCAGATGCTGACGCCCTCGTTCCGCCGCGTGTAGAGGTCGCGCGCATGATGCAGCGCCATGGTCGCGTCGGCTGCGTGCAGGGATCCGACGTGCACGTGATTGAGGCCGCGCTTGCTACGCAGGAAGACCTCAAACAGCGGCCAGCTTGATCTCGGCCCCGTCGCCTCTGCCCGCGGTCGCGTCGCTGTCGCTCGTCATGCCGCCGCCTCCTTGCGCCGGGCCGCCTGCTTCGCAGCGTGCGCGGCGGCCGCGTCCCGGACCCAGGCACCGCCTTCGTGGGCGGCCCGCCGGTTGGCGATCCGCTCCGCGTTACACGGGCCGTTGCCGGCGATCACGCGCTTGAACTCGGCCCAGTCCGGCTGGCCGAAGTCGTAGTGGTCGCGCTCGGGATTCCAGCGCAGCTCCGGGTCGGGCAGCCTGACGCCGAGCGCTTCGGCCTGCGGCACCGTCATGTCGACGAACTTCTGGCGCAGGTCGTCGTTGGTGTGCCGCTTCACCCGCCAGCGCATGGACTGCTCGGTGTTGGGCGACTCGGCATCGGGCGGCCCGAACATCATCAGCGACGGCCACCACCACCGGTTCGTCGCGTCCTGCACCATCTCCTGCTGCGCGGCCGTGCCCCGCATCATCGTCATCAGCAGCTCATAGCCCTGCCGCTGGTGGAACGACTCTTCCTTGCAGATCCGGATCATCGCGCGCGCATACGGCCCGTAGGACGACCGGCACAGCGGCACCTGGTTGCAGATCGCGGCCCCGTCGACGAGCCAGCCGATGACGCCGACGTCAGCGAAGGTCAGCGTCGGGTAGTTGAAGATCGAGGAGTACTTCTGCCTGCCGGTTATCAGCCGGTCTGTGAGGTCCGCCCGATCCGCCCCGAGGGTCTCAGCGGCCGAGTAGAGGTAGAGGCCGTGCCCCGCCTCGTCCTGCACCTTCGCCAGCAGGATCGCCTTGCGACGCAGCGACGGCGCCCTGGTCACCCAGTTGCCCTCGGGCTGCATGCCGATGATCTCCGAATGCGCATGCTGGGCGATCTGCCGGATCATCGTCTTGCGATAGGCATCCGGCATCCAGTCCCGCGGCTCGATCCGGCGGTCGCGGGCGATCGTCTCCTCAAAGTGACGTTCCAGCTCGGCGGCCTGCGGGCCGGCGACTTCGGTCATCGGCGCTCCTTATTAACCGATCATTCGGTCAGTAATTATAGCCCGGACGGCGCACCTCGTCCCCATCCCGATGCCGCGGACGGGGGAGGCCCGCCATCGAGGAGGCGAACTCCCCCGTACGAAGCACCCTGAGGCAAGTGGCATCGTGGAGAGTGTGACCACGGATCAGGTCGCCGCCCAGCTGCCTGCCGCCGCCCACCACGTGGCGCTCGGCGGCGGCGGCATCGCGAGCTTGCTCATCCATCTGTTCATCTGGCACGAGATCTTCCGGCTGTTTCGGTATCTCTGGCGGATCCCGACCTTCGGGCCGTTCATTGTGGTGCTGCTGGGACTGATCGTCCTCGGCCTCATCGTCTGGCGGCGATCAGGCCAGCCGACCCGCTGGGGCAGGCGTCGCGGCGGCTCGACTAGTTACGGCAGCGGCAGGGGCCCTCGCGACTGGTGACTCCTCAGGCCGGCGGCCAGTGCTTGGCGACCATGGTCAGGACGTCGTACTTGGCGACTGACGCGCCCTTCTGGTTAGTCACGTCAGTATCCCAGCGCACCTCGCCATGCCCCGCGTCCTCGCGCGGGATGATCTGCTTGCAGGTGAGCGTCACGGTCAGGTCGTCGCCCGGGTACACCGGGGTCAGGAACCGCAGGTTCTCGACGCCGTAGTTCGCGAGCACCGGTCCGGGGTCTGGCTGCACGAACAACCCGGCGGCGAACGACAGGACCAGGTAGCCGTGCGCAACCCGGCCATCGAAGAAGGGGTTGGCGCGCGCGGCTTCGTCGTCCATGTGTGCGTAGAACGTGTCCCCGGTGAACTCGGCGAAGTGCTCGATGTCCTCTAGCGTTACCGGCCGCGGCCCGGCGACCACGGTGTCGCCAGGCCGGAGGTCAGCCAGCGACTTGCGGAACGGGTGCCCGCCAGTGGTGTCGCGTGCGGCGCCCGGCACCCAGGTGCCCGTGACAGCTGACAGCACGCGGGGACTCGCCTGGACGGCAGTCCGCTGCATGTAGTGCAGCACGCCGCGGATGCCACCCAGTTCCTCGCCACCGCCGGCCCGACCAGGGCCGCCGTGCACCAGGGGCGGCAGCGGCGAGCCGTGCCCAGTGGACTCGGCAGCGTCGTCGGTGTCGAGCACCAGCAGCCGGCCATGCCACGGCGCGGCACCAAGCACTACCTCGCGCGCGAAGGCGGCATCGCCGGTCACAATTGATCCGGTCAGGCTGCCGAGTCCACGCGCCGCTAGCTCGATGACCTCGTCTGTGCCGCCGTAGCCCATGATCGTCGTCACCGGCCCGAAGGCCTCGATCTCGTGCGGCTCGGCGCGGCTCGAGTCGTCGCAGCGCAGCAGCAGCGGCGAGATGAATGCGCCGACCGCCGGGTCCGCTCCGACGACGGCTACCTGCTCCGGGTCGCCAAATACCAGGCGCCCGGCTGCCGATAGCCCCTTGACGCTGCGCCGCACCTCTTCGCGCTGCTCCAGGCTGGCGAGCGCGCCCATCGTGACGCTCGGCTCGGCCGGGCTGCCGACGACGACCGCGGCCAGGCGCGCGGCAACGGCGTCAGTGAGCGCGTCGGCGAACTGGCTGGGCACGAACGCGCGCCGGATCGCCGTGCATTTCTGCCCGGCCTTCACCGTCATCTCCGTCACGAGCTGCCGGACGTAGAGATCGAACTCCGGACTGCCGGGACCGGCGTCCGCGCCCAGGATCGAGCAGTTGAGTGAGTCTGCCTCGGCGTTGAATCGCACCGCCCGGCCGACCACGACCGGATGAGCTCGCAGTTGCCGCGCGGTCGCCGCCGATCCGGTGAATGACACCAGGTCCTGCTCGGTGAGGTGGTCGAACAAGTCGCCGACGCTGCCGCAGATCAGCTGCACCGAGCCGGCCGGCAGCAGGCCCGAGTCGGCCATCAGCTCGACAAGCCGGGCCGTCAGGTACGCCGTCTGGCTCGCGGGCTTGATCAGGCTCGGCACACCCGCCAGGAAGGCCGGTGCCAGCTTCTCCAGCGGTCCCCAGACGGGGAAGTTGAACGCGTTGACCTGCACGGCGACGCCGCGCCGCGACGTCATGATGTGCTGCCCGGCGAACTGACCGGACTTGCCAAGCGGTTCCAGCGCGCCCTCGATGTAGACGGTGTCGTTCGGCAGCTCGCGTCTGGCCTTGCTGGCGTAGCTCAGGAGCACGCCGATGCCGCCGTCGATGTCGAACTTGGAGTCGGCCAGCGTCGCGCCGGTCCGCGCCGACAGCGTGTATAGCTCTTCGCGATGCTCGCGCAGGTGCGAGCCGAGCGCCTTCAGCAAGTCCAGCGCGCTGGTGGAAGGTCAGCTCGCGCAGCGCTGGGCCACCGACCGACCGGCCGTGGTCAAGTACCGCGGCCATGTCGATGCCGGCGGAGGAGACCCTGGCGACTTCCGCTCCGGTCACTGCGTCCAGCACTGGCCGGCCGTCCCCGTCGGGCCTGATCCAGTTCCCGCTCACGTAGCTTCGCAGCAGCGCCATTGCCAGTCCTCGCAGTTCCCGACCGGTAGCTCAGTAGGCACCAAGCGTACCGGCAGGGTCGAGACGGTATCTGGCGCGCGAAAGGCCGGAAGCCAGCTAGACGGCCCGGGCACCCCCGCGTCGCTCCGGGACCGCGGGGGAAGGCATCCTGGATTAGTCGCGTGAAGCGACCTCGGGGGCGAGCTTAGACAGGAGGCCGGATATGTATGCCGTGGTACGGCGATACAACGGGGTGACCGATCCTGAAGAGGCGGGACGCCGAGTCGAGGACCAGTTTGTCAAGATTCTCCGAGACAGGTTCCCGGCTTCGTAGCTTATTACTGGGTCAATGCGGGGGATGGGGTAATGCTCTCAACCTCGGTTTTTCAAGATGAACCAGGGGAGGAAGAGTCGACCAAGCGGGCCGGGGAGTTCGTGCACGCGAATCTCGAGCCACTGTTTCCGAATCCTCCCGAGGTCACAGCTGGACACGTCGTAGCGTCCGGCTAGGACTTCGCAGGCTAACGCCATCGGCATGACCCTCACCCAGCTCTGGGTGGGGGTCTCCTGCTCAGAGTCACGCGAGCAGGCCGGAACGCCGAGGCGGGCCCCCGGGCTCCGACGACACCGGCCGGGTGAGGTGATTTACAAACCGGTCGTTCGGTGCCTTATCTTGTCCGCATGGCGCAAGACCAGGCCACTGCTGGCCAGTCAGCACCACGCCGCGGGCGGCCGGGCTACGACCTGGAGTCGCTGCTGGCTGTCGCCGTGACTGTCTTCAACGAGCGCGGCTATGACGGCACCAGCATGGAGGACCTGTCCCGTCGGCTGGGCATTTCCAAGTCGTCCATCTACTACCACGTCGACAGCAAGGAAGACCTGCTGGCGCTGGCGCTCGACCGGGCGCTCGATGGCCTGTTTGCCGTGGCCGCCGACGTCACGGCCAGCGGCGAGCCCGCAATCGACCGGCTTGAGCGCCTGGTCCGAGGCAGCGTGCAGGTGCTCGCGGAGCGGCTGCCGTACGTCACCCTCCTGCTGCGCGCCCGCGGCAATACTGGCAGCGAGCGCGAGGCGCTAGCGCGGCGGCGCGAATTTGACCAGATCGTGGCCGACCTGGTCGCCGAAGCCGAGCAGGACGGTGACATCAGGCCCGACGTCGATCCGGCGGTGACGGCGCGACTGCTGTTCGGCCTGGTCAACTCCCTTGTCGAGTGGTACCGCCCGGGCCGCCGGGCGACATCAGTGAGTGAGCTTGCCGACGCCGTGTGCGCGGTTGCCTTCGACGGCCTGCGCATCGGCCGAGATCTGAGAGCGGGAGCCTGATGAATCTCAGCAACGCAGATCCGCGTCCCATGCTGCTCGTCGATGTCGACGGCGTCCTTAATCCGTGGCGCGCGGCCGACTGCCCGGATGGTTATCAGCAGTATGACTTCTTCCCTGGTGAGCGAGTCCTGCTCTCCCCCGGCCACGGCGAGCTGCTGCGCTCGCTATCCGGCTCGTTCGAGCTCGTGTGGGCCACCGCCTGGGAGCACCGCGCCAATCGGCTTATCTGCCCGGTCATCGCGCTGCCCGAGCTGCCGGTGATCGAGTTCCCGCTACGTGCGCCCGACTACCTTTTTCGCAAGCTGCCCGCCGTCATCGACTCGGTCGGCGACCGGCCCCTGGCCTGGATCGACGACGAGCATCAGCCCGACCACTACAAGTGGGCGCGCGACCGCGGGGTGCCCACGCTCCTCGTCGACATCGACCCGGCCCTTGGGTTCACGGCCGGCGTCGCGCGCCAGCTGGCGCAGTGGGCGGCCGGGCTCGCGGGCCCGGCCTAGCTTCCCTCAGCCCGTGCTTCCGGTAGCGCCGTGCTTCCGGCAGCGCCCGTGGTTCCAGTAGCAACTGCGCGCAGGCGCGCCAGCTCGCCGGCCGAGAGCTCCGCCGCCACCGCCAGCGCCGCGACGTTACTGGCGACCTGCTCGGGCCGCGTGGCGCCAAAAAGTACCGTCGTCACGATCGGGTTCGCCAGCACGAACGCCAGCGCGAGCTGGCCCGGATCCCGCCCGAGCTCAGCTCCGAGCGCGACAAGCTGGCGGCCCGCCACCACGCCGTCCGCGTACGGCGGCCGGTCGAGCTGCCCGGCCGCCCGGCCGGAGTCAGGATCGAGCGCGTACTTGCCGGTCAGTGCCCCGCCGGCCAGCGCATAAGACGCCACGATCGCGATATCCCGGTCAGCGGCGACTCGCTCCAGCGCCGGGTCCTCCACGACGTCGCGCTTCACCAGGCTGTACGGCGGCTGGGTCGCGCACGGTCCCGGCATCCCGCCGCGCGCCGCGATCGACCAGGCGCGCTCGAGCAGCGCCGGCGGCCAGTTCAGCGTTCCCCAGGCACGCGCCTGTCCCGCCGTGATCAAGTCAGTGATCATCGCGATCACATCCTCGAGCGGGACGTCCGCCGGCGGCGCCTCGGAGTAGATGAGGTCGATGTGATCGAGGCCCATCCTGCCGAGGGAGGCGGCCAGCTCCTCGGCCGGAGTTTGCTCGGGCCAGAATTCCCACCACAGCTTGTTTGAGACAACAACCTTGTCGCGCTGCCAGCCCGCCGACCGGAACAGCTCGCCGAAGACGATCTCGGAGTACCCGGACGGGATAGGCGCCTTGCCGGTCTCGTCGTTGTACCGGGCGTCATCGAGGAGGGTGACACCGGCTTCGCGAGCGGCCCGCATGACGGCAATACCCCGTTCCCGGCTTATTCGCTCGTAGGTACGCCAGGAGCCGAGCGCCATGCGACTCACGTACAGGTCCGACGCGCCGAGGCGGACGACGGGCATGGGTTCGGTCATAGACATCGCTCATCGATCATGCCAGCTAGGGTGACTCCGGGAAGGAGCGGGCAGGTGATACTCGACCAACTTCAAGTGCCGATTGTGCTCGCGCCACTGGCCGGCGGTCCGACTACGCCGGAGCTGGCCGCAGCGGTGAGCAACGCGGGCGGCCTCGGCTTCCTCGCGGCCGGCGTACCTCACCGCGGACGCGCTGCGCGACCAGATCGCCAGAGCCAAGGCTCTGAGCAGCGCCGCGCTCGGCGTGAACCTGTTCGTCCCTGGCACCGCCGCGCCACCGGGCCCAGTCGCCCGCTACGCCGCTAGCATCGCCGGGGCAGCGGCCGACGCGGGTGTCGAGCTGGGTACGGCCAGATTCGACGACGACGACTGGGCAGCGAAGCTGACCCTGGTAACCACGGACCCGCTCGCCGTCACCTCGTTCACGTTCGGCTGCCCTGACCAGCCAGCCGTCGACGCCCTGCACGGGGCTGGCAGCGAAGTGTGGATCACCGTGACCACGCCTGCCGACGCTCGCCGCGCCGCAACCGTAGGTGCGGACGTCCTGGTAGTACAGGGCAGCGAAGCCGGCGGCCACCAGAGCAGCTTCGCCGACGACCCCGCGCAGGACGCCGGCGGGTTCGGCCTGCTATCCCTGCTCCAGCTCGTGCGCAGCCAGACCCGGCTGCCGCTGGTCGCGGCTGGCGGGATAGCGACCGGTGCGGGCATCGCCGCAGTCCTGGCGGCCGGCGCACGCGCGGCTCAGCTCGGCACGGCGTTCCTGCGCTGTCCGGAAGCCGGCACCTCGGCCGTGCAGCGTGCGGCCGTCGCGCACGGCCACGCCGACCGCGTTGACCCGGGCGTTCACCGGCCGCCTCGCCCGCGGCATCCGCAACCAGTTCCTGGACGAGCACAGCAAAGACGCGCCATCCGCGTATCCCGAGGTGCACTACCTGACCGGCCCGCTGCGCGCGGCGGGACGCAGCGCCGGCAACCCGGACCTGGTGAATCTGTGGGCCGGGCAGACGCACGAGCTGACTCGCGACCTGCCCGCCGCCGAGCTCGTCAGCGTGCTTGCGGGCGAGGCACGCGGCGCGCTCGCCGAGGCGTCCGGCCGCGATCCGAGGCTAGAGTTCCGCATTCGCGGCCTGGCATGATGCGGTGCACAAACAAACCTTTTGGAGAGGAACGTGGCGGTGCCAGATAGCGGTAACGAGGCAGGTGCGCAGCCGGCAGGCGAGCTGTTCTCGGTAGCGGGGAAGGTCGCCGTGGTCACGGGCGGATCGCGCGGCATCGGCGCGATGATCGCGGGCGGACTGGTCCGGGCAGGCTGCCGCGTCTATATCACGGCACGTAAGGCAGCCGCCTGCGATGCCATGGCCGCCGAGCTGTCGGCCTTCGGCGAGTGCATTTCCGTTCCGCTGGACCTGGCCGCGGCGGGGGGCGTCGAGGCGTTTGTGAGCGCCGTCAGCGAGCGCGAGAACCAGCTGCACATCCTGGTCAACAACGCCGGCGCCATCGTGGGGCGCGCCGCTCGAGGAATACCCGCTGGACGCGTTCGACAAGCTGTGGAACGTCAACATCAAGGCCCTGTTCGCGCTGACGGTAGCGAGCCTGCCGCTGCTGCGCGCCGCCGCCACCGCCGACGACCCAGCGCGGGTCATCAACATCGGCTCGATCGACGGTCTCGGCGTCCCGGCCATGGAGAGCTACGCCTACAGCACGACCAAGGCCGGCGTGCACATGCTGACCCGGCATCTGGCCAGCAAGCTGGCAGCCGAGTCGATCACGGTCAATGCGATCGCGCCTGGTCCGTTCGACAGCAAGATGATGGCGTTCATGCTGGACGACCCGCAGAGCCGGGCCGCCGTCGCCGCGGGCGTGCCGCTCGGCCGGGTCGGCGAGCCCGACGACATGGCGGGCGCGGCCATCTTCCTGGCATCACGCGCGGGCCGCTACCTCACCGGCGCGGTGATCCCGGTCGATGGCGGGCTGTCCACGATCCGCCGCTAGCGCACCGCCCGAAGCTCACCGCCTGAAGGTCGCTGCCACTCCGGGTAGCGGCCGGGCGTACGGATAGGTAAACGGTTCGCGTCGGCTTGCTCCCGTTCGCTATGTTTCGCGCCATGAGCAGCACCGGGACCCTGAGCTGGCGGCCGATCGAGGCGAAGGACGTGCCGGCCTGTGCGGTGCTGCTGGCGGCGATCGAGGAAGTGGACCAGACGGGGGACGTTTTCGGGGAGGAAGATCTCCTGGAGACCTTCCGTGACCCCGGCCGCGACTATCCACGCGGCTCTATCGCGGTGCGTGACGGGGATGTCCTGGTCGGCTACTGCTGCCTTTCCTCGAGCGGCTCCGCCGATCAGGTCCATCAGATGAGCCAGTTTGGCGGGGTCCACCCGGCTTACCGCGGGCAGGGCATCGGCGGACGGCTGCTGGACTGGGCCGAGCTTGCTGCCGTACCGCTGCACGTGGAGCGCTATCCCGGTCTGCCGCTGTCGATATCGGGTTGGTGCCCGGCCGGCGACTCCGGGGCGAGCTCCCTGTTCGCATCGCGTGGCTACCGGCCTGCGCGCTGGTTCCACGTGATGGCCGCCGACCTGACGGCGGCCGGGCCGGAGGCGCCGGTTCCCGCCGGGGTCCAGGTCGTGACGTTCACGGAAGATCTGGCTGAGGAAGCACGCCTGGTGCGTAATGAGGCGTTCAGCGATCACGGGCGAGCGGACCAGGTGACGCCAGACGAATGGGCTCACTTCCTCAGCTACAACGCCTTCCGTTCAGCCTTCAGCTACCTTGTCTACGACGGCGCCGAGCCCATCGGCGTCCTCATCGGCCGTGAGTACGACGCCTACACCGAATTGACCGGCATCCTCGATCTGTACATCGCCGTGGTCGCAATTCGCAGCTCGGCCCGCAACCGCGGCATCGCCTCCGCCCTGCTCTCCCGTGCGCTCGCCGATGCCCGCTCCGCCGGCTTCACCGCCGCTTCGCTCACCGTCAACGCCGACTCGCCTACTGCTGGCTTCGGCCTCTTCCAGCGGGCGGGCTTCGCCATCAAGGCCACTTCCATCATGCAGGTCAAGGACCTGGACGTCCGTTAGGTCACCGGCCGGCAGCGCCTGCTGCTGTGGTAATTACGTGCCGGCCTTCGTAGCCTGCGACCAACCGGCCTACTCAGGCGGACGCGAGGGCAGCGCCGATACGCCGAAGCTGCGCGGTCGCCCCGCCGAGTGCGAACTCGTTGTGCTTCGCCGCGACGAAGTACCTGTGCACATCGCCTTCGGTGTCGATGCCAACGCCGCCGTGCACGTGGACGGCGGTGTGCGCGACTCGGTGGCCGGCCTCGGCCGCCCAGAACTTGGCGGTGGCGATCTCGGTCTCGCTCGGCAGCCCTTCGCTGAGGCGCCAGGCGGCCTGCCAGAGCGTCAGCCGGATGCCCTCGACGTCGATGTAGGCGTCGGCGAGCCGCTGCGAGACAGCCTGGAAGCTGCCGATGGGCTTGCCGAACTGCTCGCGGCTGCGAGCGTAGGCGGCGGTCAGCTCCAGTGCTCGCTCGCACACGCCTAGCTGCAGCGCACACAGCCCCACGGTGCCGCGCGCGACTAGCCAGTCGATGATTTCGCGCCCCGCGGCGATGCCGCCGAGCACGCGGTCGTCCGGCACTAGCGCCCGCGTCAGCTCGACCAGCGCGGTGCCGTCGCCGCCTGTGACCTGCTGCGGCTGGACGGTCACGCCCGGATCGCCGGGCGCGACCAGGAACACGGCCACACCAGAGGGCGTGCTCGCGGGCACGAGCAGCAGGTCGGCGATGACGCCCGCGAGCACTGTCGTCTTGGCACCGGTGAGCTGCCAGCCGCCCTCGGACTGATGTGCCGACGTCGCGGGCACCCGCGGGTCGTCGCTGTCCTCGTCGGCCAGGGCTGCGGCCAGGATCACCTCGCCGCGCGCCGCCGGACCGGCCCAGCGCTCCTGCTGACCGGGCGACCCGAACTCGGCCAGCGCCGATGCCCCGAGCACGATCGAGGCCAGGTACGGCACCGGCGCGACCGCGCGACCCAGCTCGATCAGCACGCTGCACTGCTCGAGCAGGCCAAGGCCAGCGCCGCCTAGTGCCTCAGGCAGGGCCGCAGACAGCACGCCAGCCTTAGCCAACTCGGCCCACAGCGAGGCATCGAACCTGGTATCGCCGGATTCGATCGCCCGCAGCCGCTCCTGGGTGACCAGGTCGGTCAGGATCTGGCGACTAAGGGCAGCGAGGTCGTCCTGAACCGAGGTCAGCGTAAAGTCCATCGTTCCCTTTCTTATGTCTTGTCGTCTTACCGGCGGTTCAGCGGCAGACCAAGCGCCGCGGCACCGATGATGTCGCGCTGCACTTCGTTCGTGCCGCCGCCGAAGGTCAGGATCAGGGCCGACCGCTGCATGCGCTCGATCCGGCCGGCCAGCAGTGCGCCCGCCGAGCCGGTCCGGACCTCGGCATTCGCGCCCAGCACCTCCAGCAGCAGGCGGCACGCCTCGATGGTCAGCTCGGTGCCGTACACCTTCGTCGCGGACGCGACGGCCGGGCCGGGCGACCCGGCCGTCGAGGCGATGCGCCAGTTGACGAGCTTGAGGAAATCGACCTTGGCGTGGACGCGGGCGAGGTTGAGCTGCACCCATTCCTGGTCGATGACGCGGCGTCCGTCGCCGAGCTTGGTTGACCTCGCCCAGTCGGTGACGTCGGCGAGCGCGGACGTCACCGGGGCCGCCGAGGTCAGCGCGACGCGCTCGTGATTGAGCTGGTTGGTAATCAGCGGCCAGCCCTTGTGCTCCTCGCCGACCAGGTTGGCGAGCGGGACCCGGACGTCGGCGTAGTAGGTAGCACTCGTGGTCACCCCAGCGACGGTCCGGACGGGTGTCCAGGAGAAGCCCGCCGCGTCGGTCGGCACGATGATGATCGACAGCCCCTTGTGGCGCGGCGCCTCGGGATCGGTCCGGCAGGCAAGCCAGACGTAGTCGGCATACTGGATCAGGCTGGTCCACATCTTCTGGCCGCTGATCACGTAGCTGTCCCCGTCGCGCACGGCCCGGGTTCGCAGCGAGGCCAGGTCCGTGCCCGCGCCCGGTTCGGAGTAGCCAATGGAGAAGTGCAGCTCACCGGCTGCGATCCTCGGCAGGAACCGCGCCTTCTGCTCAGCCGTGCCGAAGCGCATGATCGTCGGACCGACCGTGTTGATGGTCAGGAACGGCACCGGGACCCCGGCGATCGCCGGCCTCATCGGTGAAGATCAGCTGATCGAGCACCGAGCGATCCTGGCCGCCGTACTCGGCGGGCCAGCCGATCGCCAGCCACCCGTCGCGGCCGAGCTGGCGCACGACTTCCTTGTAGGTCCCGCCGTCGCCGTATTCGCCGTCAGCGTGGGCCAGCCCGGCTCGTCGCTCCGGCGTCATCAGGGCGGCGAAGTACTCGCGCAGCTCCTGGCGCAGTTGCTCCTGGTCAGGCGTGTAGCTGATGTGCATCCGGGCCCCTGCTGCTCAACTAGAACGTGTTCTAGCCATGGTAGCGGAGCCGGGACGTCCGGCCCAGGCTGCGCGAGCGGATCCGTCTTGGCGCCCAAGCTCGCCCCTGGCACGCCGCCAGCACCCTCGTTTGTTGCCAGGTTGCAAGTGGCGCCGTTCTAGTGGCGGCAGTTGCACTCTCACAACAAACCGGCAGCCGCCAGATCCAGCCGCCGGGGCAGCATGGGGCGTGAGATTGCAAGTGGCGCCCTCTTCAGCCCCTCTTCGGGCTGCACTTGCGACCTGACGCAGTATGGCAGCGGACTTGGGTGCTGACCCTCCGGGCGGCCGGCTTAAATGGAACGTGTTCTAGGCAGGAGCTCGGGAGGGTGGCAGGGTGGCCGAGGCATACATCGTCGACGCTGTGCGTACGCCGGTTGGCAGGCGCGGCGGCGGGCTCGCCGCGGCGCATCCGGCCGATCTGGGTGCGCATGTGATCTCTGCGCTGCTGGCGCGCACGGGCCTGGATCCGCTGGCCGTCGACGACGTCGTCTTCGGCTGCGTCGACACGATCGGCCCGCAGGCCGGCGACATCGCCAGGACGGCGTGGCTGGCGGCCGGTCTGCCCGAGGAGGTTCCCGGCGTCACCGTCGATCGCCAGTGCGGCTCATCCCAGCAGGCAGTCCACTTCGCGGCGCAGGCCGTCCTCAGCGGGACTGCCCATGCTGTCGTCGCCGGGGGCGTCCAGAACATGAGCCAGATCCCGATCGCGGCCGCGATGCTCGCCGGGCAGCAGTACGGGTTTACCGATCCGTTCGGCGGTTCGTCCGGGTGGGCGGCCAGGTACGGGCGGTCAGGAGATTTCGCAGTTCCGCGGCGCGGACATGATCGCCCAGGAAGTGGGACATCAGCCGCTCGGAGATGGAGGGCTACGCGCTGGCCAGCCACCAGCGCGCGGCGCAGGCCATCGACGCCGGCTATTTCGCGGCCGAGATCGCGCCCTACGGATCGGCTGCCGTCGACGAGTGCCCGCGCCGCGACACTTCGCTGGCGAAGATGGCCGGCCTGCAGGCCACTGCGCGAGGACGGCCTGATCACCGCGGCCCTGTCCAGCCAGATCGCGGACGCGGCCGCAGCCGTACTGGTCGTCTCGGAGCAAGCGCTGACCGAGCACGGACTCACCCCGCGGGCCCGGATCCACCACCTAAGCGCCCGCGGCGCCGACCCCGTCCTGATGCTCACGGCGCCGATCCCGGCCACAGCGCATGCACTCAAGCTCACCGGGCTCAGCATCGGCCAGATCGACCTGGTGGAGATCAACGAGGCGTTCGCCAGCGTGGTCCTGGCCTGGCAGCGCGAGACCGGCGCCGACCTGGACCGGGTCAACGTCTGCGGCGGCGCGATCGCGCTCGGCCACCCGCTCGGTGCCACGGGGGCACGGCTGCTCACGACGCTGCTGTCCTCGCTCGAGCGGACCGGGGGGCGCTACGGCCTGCTGACCATGTGCGAGGGCGGGGGTCAGGCGAACGTGACGGTGATCGAACGGCTTTGAGGGAACGGGCCCGTCAGCGCCGGTCCTCCGTCACAGATGACGCCTAACTGACGATCAGCTCTGCGACGTTGCCCTTGCGGCGTCGGTAAGTACCGGGCGAGACGCCGAACTCCCGCTTGAATGCCTTGGAAAGCGAGGTGTCGTTCGCGTATCCCGTCCGCCGGGCGATGGCCTCGAGGCTCAGGTCCGCCGTGGTGAGATAGTCGGCCGCCTGCCCAAGCCTGATCTTGGTGAGGTGCCGCATCGGACTGTCGCCAGTGCCGTCACGGAACCTGGTTGCGAGGAGCGTGCGAGACAGGCCGACTTCGCGTGCAAGCTGCTCGAGTGTCCAGTGCCGATCCGGCCACTGCTGGAGCAGATCGACGGCCTTCTCTATCTGAGCGTCAGGCGTCGTCGTGAGGTGCAGACCATCTTGACCCATCTCGGTCAGATAGTTCCGCAACGCCTGGCTGAGGAACACATCGGCGAGCTTGGCGAAGATCGCCTGCGCACCAGGCGCCGCGCGGTCGGCCTCCTGACGGACGAGCGTGACGAGCGGATCGATCCAGCCGCCGACATCACTGCGGCTGTAGTTCAGGCGCACGATGGACGGAAGGCCGGCGAGCAGCCGGGCGGGCACGGGGGCGGCCAGCTGAAAACCGCCGCAGAGGAGTCTGGTGGTGGCGCCGGTACCGCCATAGCTAAGCCTGGAGCTGGCATCAAGCGGATTATCGGCGATCATCGAGTCCAAGGGCTGGACGCGTGATCCTGGCTCGTCGCGCATGACATGGGCCTGACCGCCGACGATTACCACTAGCTCGGGTGCGTTGAGGCGCACCGGATCCAGCCCGTCGACCTCAAGCCAGCACACTCCGTCAAGCACCAGATGGAACTTGGCCGTGGCTGCGCCGTCGACCCGAAATCCCCACGGCGCGCGCAACTCTGAAAGGCAGTAAACGCTGCTCTGCACTCTGATGGCACTGAGCGTTTCGGCCAGCGCGTCATGCTCGCCGACATTGAGAAGGTCCATTCCGCACGCTCCGGACGACTGGACAACTGTTATGTCCAGCCGACCATAGCCAGCCTGCCGAGCGGCCGGCAATGCTGCCGGCAGATCCTCCGGCCTGACACCACTTCTTGAGCAGCAGTAATGGAGATCCCTATGCCCACGTTCCTGATTACCTACCACGGCGCCATGGAGATGCCCCCGACTCCCGAGGCGCGCGAGCAGATGATGTCGGCGTTCATGGAGTGGGCCGGGGGCGTCGGCGACAGCATGGTCGACCCGGGCTCCCCACTAGGGCCATCCAAGGTCGTTGCCAGCTCCGGCGAGCGGAGCGGAAGGGCCGAGGGCGAGGTAGCTGGCTACACGATCATCACCGCCGACACCCTGGATGACGCAGTCGAAGCAACGCGCAGCCATCCATTCGTCAGCCGCGGCGGCACGCTCCAGGTGAGCGAGGCGGTCGCGCCGTAGCGCCGGCGGCTAATGCCGCGATGCGCGGGCGAATTCCAGCGCCTCGGTCGCGAGCGACAGCCAGTCAAGCTCGGACGCGGGCGCCAGGCTGAACCACTCGCGCATCGGCGTGCCCTTGTTGGCGTCGAAGGCCACGCCATCGCCGCCCTTGATCAGCGCAGTGACGCGCTCGGCCGGCAGCTTCACCACGAGGCTGCCGCGCACGAGCATCGCGAAGATCTTGCCGCGATACTTCAGCGAGCCGCGGCCGAAGCCACTCCCGCCGGGCGGCGGCGTCACGCCGTCGATCCCCATCAGGTCATCGACCAGGTCGAGGTAGCGAGCCTTGACCGGGTCTGGCGTCAGGTCCGGTGCCACGGCAACAGGCTAGACCGAACCACCGACAGCCGCGGCGCATGGCCCGCGGTCGCGCTGCTGCGGTCGACTCTGTTACTTGATGGACGACCGCGCGGAGGCGATGTCGTTCAGCGCGTCACCGATCTGCCGGAAGGCCAGGATGGTGATGACCAGTACGATGAGCGCCGGGTACACCTCCCATGGGTAGCTGTCGAACAGGTCATTGACCCCCGTGGTCAGCATGGTGCCCCAGTCGGCGAACGGAGGCGGCGGGCCAAGGCCGAGGAAGCTCAGCGCCGACAAGGCGTAGATGGAATCGGCGACCGCGAAGGTGGCAGTGACGATGAAGATGTTGAAAGTGTTCGGCACCATGTGCCGGAACAGGATCCGTATGCGCGTCGAGCCCATCGCCGTCGACGCCTGCACGAATTCGCGAGTCCGCAGCGACAGCACCTGCGCCCGGACCAGCCTGCAGACATAGGGCCAGGACAGCACTGTCAGGATCACGATGATTGCCGTCAGGTTCAGCGTGAACATGCTGGAGACGATCAGCAACAGGATGAAGGTCGGCACCGCGAGCAAGGTGTCGACGATGCGCATCATGACGGCATCGACGATGCCGCCGACCATGCCGGAGATGGCGCCATACAGGGCACCGATCACGGTACTCGCGATGGCCACCGAGAATCCGAGTTCCAGCGACGACTGGCCGCCCACCATCAGCCGGCCGAGGATGTCGATCCCGTACTCGTCGGTGCCGAGCGGATGGCCGCCGCCGGGCGGCAGGTTGGCCAGGTTGAGGTTGACGGTGGTCTGGTTTGTCCGGTAGATCAGCGGCCCGACGAAGCAGAACAGGATCAGCAGCAGCACAACCCCGCAGCCGCCCATGGCGCGCTTGTTGCGCAGGAAGTCGTCAACGACGAGGTTGCGCGAGCCGATCGGGGCAGCGACCTGACCACCTTCCGGCAGCATGCCGATCGGACCGGCGATTGCGGACTCAGGCGACTGCATGGCGGATCCTGGGATCGAGGATGCCGTAGGCGAGGTCCGCGGCGAGGTTGCCCGCCACGGTGGCCACGCCGATGATCAAGGTTGCGCCCAGCATGACCGGGAAGTCGTGGCTGAGGGCCGACTGCCAGAACAGCAAGCCCATGCCGGGGAAGTTGAAGATGGCCTCGGCGATGACGGCGCCCGCCACGATGTCCGGCAGCGAGAGGCCGAGGATCGTGATGATCGGGAGCAGTGCGTTACGCAGCACGTGCCGGGTCAGAATCAGCCGCTCCCGCATGCCCTTCGCACGTGCCGTCCTGATGTAGTCCTGCGCGAGCTCCTCGATTGCCGAGGATCGCATGTACTGGCTGAAGCTCGAGACGCTGTTGATCGCTAGCACGGTCACGGGCAGAATCAGCGCGTTCGGGTCGGCGAGCAGGCCGCCGACTGACGTGATGCCGCCGGGGAAGTCCGGCTGGAGCAGGTGGAAGTGCACGCTGAAGATGGCGATCAGCAGCAGCGCCTCCATGAAGTCGGGCGCCGAGTACAGCGTGAACCAGGTGCCGGCGACGACGTCGTCCCGGATGGTGCCGTGGTGGACGGCCTGATACAGGCCCACGGGTACGCCGATGACGAGGGCGAGCAGCGTGGACAGGCCGAGCAGGAGCGCATCACGCGGCAGCCGCTGCGCGATCAGCGTGGATACCGGCTGCCCGGCCGAGTAGGAGATGCCGAAGTTGCCATGCAGAACGTGGTCGCAGTAGAGCCAGAACTGCACGGGCAGCGGCCGGTTCAGCCCGTAGGTGTTGTCGAACAGCGCTATCCTCGCCGGCGTCGCCTTGAGCCCCAGCACGGCCTTCGCCGTGCTGCCCGGCTCCAGGTGCACGAGGATGAACGTGAGGATCATGACGCCAATCACGACGACGATCGACTGGCCGATCCGCCGGACGAGGATCCAGGTCATGAAGCGGGCTTGGTGTAGTACCACACCTCGGGGTTCAGCAGGCCGGAGAACGGGTTGAGCGGCGTAATGCCCGCCAGGTTGTTCTTGTAGACGAAGACGAAGGATGCGTTCGGCAGGTACAGCAGCGGCAACTGACGTGCGGCATAGTCCTCGTAGGCAAAGAAGGCCGCCGAGCTTGAGCCGTACTCGGTCGCGTTGATGAGGCTGTCCATCTCCGGGCTCGAGTACCCGCCATAGTTGCCATTGGCGTCGGTGTTGAACATGCCTGCCCCGGACGGGTCCATGCCGAGGGTGTTGTAGCCGTACTGCTCCAGCTGCCAGTCGTTGCAGGTAGCGGCGGGATGGGACTGGGCGTTACAGGTACCGGTCGTCGACACCAGGGTGTCGAAGGGCTCGGACTTGAGCGTGATCTTGACGCCGCCCAGCGCCTCGGAGGACTGGAACGCCGCATTCTGCTGGTCGAAGGAGGCAGTGCCCGAGCCGAAGAGCAGCTGGAATTTCAGCGGCTCGCCCGCCGTGATGCCAGCGCCACAGTTCGAGGGACCAGTGCCGGGGCTCACGCAGGTGTCGGTGCCGCCGGGCACGACCTTCCAGCCGTGTGCCTTCAGCAGCGCGATTGCCTTCGGCGGCGAGTACGGGTACGGGCCGCCCGACTTTTCCAGCGGCGAGTCCCACTGCTTCCCGTACAGCACAGGCACCGCGCCGTTGCCGGGGTCGGCGTAGCCCGCGAAGACCTTGGAGACGATCTGCGGCCGGTTGATCAGGTACTCCATCGCCTGCCTGATGTACAGCTGGCGCAGCAGCGGGCCCGCCGTCGGGTGGTAGAGGTTCGGCAGGATTTCGGCGACACCGGCGCTCGGCACCTGGGCCACCGAATAGCCTTCCGCCTTCAAGGCCCCGATCTGCCGGATGTCGTTCAGGGGCAGGCCGGCTATGTCGAGCGTGGTGCCGGAGCGCAGCGTGTCCATCTCGGCCGTGTCGGTGGTGAACGGCGTCCAGATGACCTTAGACAGGATCGGCTTGTCCGGCCCCGAGTAGTTCTTGTTCGGCACCCACGAGTAGTAGCCAGAGCTCTGGAACTGCGACAGTTTCCACGGCCCGTCGACGACCTGCCAGAGCGGGTTGGTGGCGAAGGTGCCCATGTCCCCGCCTTCCTTCTGCAGGAAGTTCCAGACGGCCTTGGCACCGGACTTGCTCTGGTCGTAGTTGCCGACCGTGCCGGTCATCGAGGTCTTGTCCCAGGCGTGCTGGGGCAGCAGCGGGACGGTGGACAGCACGTCGTCGGTGTAGTACTCCGGGTTGTACGACCGGCTGAGGTCGAGGACCACCGTGTGCGAGTCCGGCGTCGTCACCTTGGTGACGTCGACCGGGAAGAGTCCCGCAACGTAATCGAACCAGTCGTTGTAGTTCGCCTTCAGCAGGTTGTAGACGAAGGTGAAGTCCCGGCTGGTGATCGGCGTACCGTCGGACCACTTCCACGGCTTGAGCACGATCGTGATGACCTTGTCGCCGTCGGACCACTTCAGCGAGCTGTACAGGTTCTCCGCTGGGTTGGGGGCGGAGTTCGTGCCGTTGCCCGAGTAGACCAGGTACGGCCACAGACCCAGGGTCAGGTTGAGGTTGTAGCCGTTGGAGTTCGTGGCTGGCACCAGCGGGAAGATGAAGTTCGGCGACACGCCGACCTCAGCGATCGTGACGGTGCCGCCCTTCTGCGCCTGGCCCTTAGGAGCCGGGTTGCCTGAGCCGATTTTGCCGCCGTTCCCGGCCGCGCACGCGGCGACCAAAGTTGCCAGGGCAAGCGCGGCTGCTGTCGCCGCAACCCGGTGAGTCCTGCGCATGCCACAACTCCTTCGGTCCGAACTACCTCAAACACGAGAATCTATCGAATTCCTACTCCACTGGTAGACATTATACGGAAAGTCGCCCGGATTACGGAGAGGCGTCAACCAGTTTTAACCACACTGTGATTGTTACTGCCGGTAATGCGTTGATCGCCTCGTAGCGGGCGAGAAACGACGGCAGCCCCTGACCAGTACGGCCAGGAGCTGCCTGCTGACGGGTAACGGAGGTCGCCGGGCCGCGATCGCCTAGCTGCGAAGCCGGGCCGCAGCGTCGCGCAGCGCGTCATCCATGGGCGTGGGCTCCAGCCCGAAGGTCTCCGTCGTCGCGCTCGAGTCGATCACGAACGGGCTGGTGAACTGGTAGCGCGTGGTCCGCAGCTCCTTCAGCAGCGGCGAGAACACGCCCGTAGTCCACAGCACCGGCGTACGGGATCGCGGTCAGCTTGGCCTTCGGCGCGCCGTTGACCTCGGTGAACCTGGGTCGCCAGCTGCCGGACGGTGAGCGCCGGGTTGGTCGGGACGAGCCACACCTGCCCGAGCGCTCGCTCGTCCGTCGCCACGGTGGCGAGCGCCCTGGCGCAGTCGGCGATCGACGTCCAGCTGTGCGGCACGTCCAGAGGCCAGGGCGAATATCCGCGCGAGCCAGTCAGCAGCGGCTTGCCGATCACCGTCGACAGCAGCGAGTTCTGCTCGATGTAGTCGCTGGCGCGTACCTCGGTCGTCCGGATGCGGCCGGCCTCATGCGCGGCGAGCGCGTCCTGCCACATCTCGCCGCGGAGCCGGAGCTTTGGATGCGTCGCCGCCATGGGCGTCTTCTGCGTGATCGGCCCGTCGACCTGTCCGTAGCTGTACAGGTTGCTCATCGACGCGAGCACCGCGCCGCTGCGCTCGGCGGCGGTCAGCAGCGCGGCCGCCAGCGGCGGCCAGTCCGTGAACCACTGGTGGTACTGGGGGCTCGCGCAGTTGTAGAGCGCAGCGGCGCCGCTCGCCAGCCGAGTCAGCCGCTCCGCGTCGGTCGCGTCCGCCGCTACGCGCTCGATGGCGGGGTGCTCTGGTCCGGCTGCCGCGCCGGCTGATGACGCGGACGTGCTCGCCGCGCTCGGCCAGTAGCAGTGCGGTGGCGGATCCGACCGCCCCGGCGCCGACGATGACGTGCTCGGACATGTATCTCTCCTCTGGTGTACGCGGTAGCGCCGATTGCTTCGGCCCGCCGCTTCGAGATCAGTGCTCTCTCTTGTAAGCACGAGTCTTACATAGCTCGAGCTCAGATGCAAGAGCAGTGCTCTCGTTTGTGTGCAATAATCTTTGCTATGCCAGCAGCGTCAATCCGGGCCCGCGTGCGGGCCGAGATGATGGACGAGATCAAGACCGTCGCGCGCCGCCACCTGGAGACCGACGGCGCGAACCTCTCGCTGCGTGCCGTCGCCCGCGACATGGGCATGGTGTCCTCGGCTCTGTACCGGTACTACCCCAGCCGGGACGACCTGCTCACGGCGCTGATCCTCGACGGCTACAACTCAATTGGCGAAGCCGTGGAGGCCGCGGACGCGACGGTCGCCGACCGCGACCAGGTGCGCGAGCGCTGGCTGGCCGCGTCCCGCGCGATCAGGGCCTGGGCGCTGGCCAGTCCCGCCGAGTACGCGCTGCTCTACGGCAGCCCGGTGCCCGGCTACGCGGCGCCGCAGGACACCATCGCCCCGGCCGCACGCGCCTACGCCGTCCTTGGCCGCATCCTCACCGACGCCTTCGCGGCGGGCAGCCTGCTCAGCGCAGGCTGGCCAAGCTGCCATGATCGATTCGCTCAGCATTGCGCTGCGGGCGGATCTAGCCAGGGCCAGCGCTGGCATCTCACCCGGACTGCCGGACAGCCTGATGCTCGCCGGGATCACGGCCTGGGTGCAGCTGTTCGGTGTCGTCAGCTTCGAGCTGTTCGGCCAGTTCAATAATGTGATCGATGCACGCGCGGAGTTCTTCGAGCAGCAGATGGAGCAGATGGCCGACCTGATCGGCCTCCCACGAGCGCGAGACGAGGGAGACGCATGACATCGCAGTTGCGGGACCAGCTGGGACGGTTCGGAGTCTGGCGCGCCGCGGTCCAGACCACGCCGGACCTCGCCGCCAACCTCGAGCGGCTTGGCTTCGGCGCGATCTGGCTCGGCGGCTCTCCGGATGGCGAGCTTGCGATCGTCGATCAGCTGCTGGCCGCCACCAACTCGCTCGTCATCGGCACCAGCATCGTGAACATGTGGAAGGACGACGCGGCCACCGTCGCGTCCTCCTACGCACGGATCCAGGCCAGTCACCCTGGTCGCTTCGTGCTTGGCGTCGGCGCGGGCCACCGCGAGGCGACCGCGCACTACGCCAGTCCGTACGACACCCTCGCGGGCTACGTCGATGAGCTGCGCGACCACCGCGTCCCGGCGGAAGGCATTGTCCTTGCCGCGCTCGGCCCGAAGGTGCTGCGCCTGGCGGGCGCGCGCACCGCCGGCGCGATCCCGTACCTGGTGCCGCCGGAGCACACGCGGCTGGCGCGCGAGATTCTCGGACCGGACCGGCTGCTCGCGCCTGAGCACAAGGTGGTGCTCGACACCGACGAGGCGCGGGCGCGCGCACTTGGCCGCAAGCGGGTCAGCAATCCGTACCTCGGCCTGATCAACTACACCGTCCAACTTGCGACGCCTTGGCTTTGGCGACGATGACCTAGCAGACGGCGGCAGCGACCGGCTGATCGACGCGCTCGTCGCGCACGGCAGCGCCGAGCAGGTCGCTGCCCAGCTCGCGGCGCACCTCGACGCCGGCGCCGACCACGTGTGCATCCAGCTGCTGACCGAGGGCGGCGCCGACGTGCTGGCCGGTTACACCGAGCTGGCCCGCGGGCTCGCGCTCGCGGGCTGACGGGCGGCACGCGAGTGCGCGACTGGGCAAGGTGGCACGACGCTTACGACGACCCGGCATCTGCGCTGAGCACGCGGCTGGCACTAGTGCAGGCGCATCTGTCCATCGCGCTCGCGATGACGCCGGCCGGACCGATCCGCCTCGTCAGCCTGTGCGCCGGGCAGGGACGCGACGTGATCGGCGTGCTGCCTGGTCATCCACGCCGGGACGACGTCAGCGCCCTGCTGGTCGAGAGTGATCCGCGCAATGCCGGGCTTGCCAGAGACCGCGCCGCGGCCGCTGGCCTGGCCAACATCACCGTGCGGAGGCAGACGCCGGGATCGTCGCCAACTACGCCGAAGCGCTGCCCGCCGACGTCCTGCTGCTCTGCGGGATCTTCGGCAACCTGAGCGACGAGGACATCCTGCGTACCGCAGGCGCAGCGGCCGTCATGTGCGCCGCTGGCGGCACGGTGATCTGGACGCGGAACCGGCGGCCACCGGATCTGACCGGCGAGATACGGTCCTGGTTCGCGGCGGCAGGCTTCGACGAGGTGGCTTTTGACGCACCGGCGACGAGCCACACTGACCGGAGTCGGCGTGCACCGGCTGCCGGCCGCGGTATCTGCCGCCGGCCGCGTATCTCACAGCGCCGGCGGTACTGCACGCTGCCGGCTGGCCGCCTGTTCACGTTCCGGCCTGGCGGCGGGCCGGCAAGCGCGGGCTCGCTGCCGGCTTAGCCGCGGCCGGGTACCGCCATCTCGCCCAGCTCGGACCAGTCGTCCTGCGGGAGTCGATGAAGTTCACGATCTTGGGCGTCTCGGCAAGGTGCGCGGGCAACGTCTGCCGCGCCTCCTTGAAGTGCGCCGACTGCACGTGCGCCGCACCCGCCTCGCCGTCGCGGAACGCCTCGACGAGGACGAACTCGGTCGGGTCATCAAGGCTGCGAGACCAGTCGAACCACAGGCAGCCAGGCTCGCTGCGGCACGCGCGGAGTGAAGGGACCCGCGATCGCCGCCCAGTCGTCGGCGTACTCGGGCAGCACTCGGAACTTGGCCGTGATGAAGATCATGAAAGCTCCCGTCGACGCGGCTCCCCCACCATCATCCAGGCAGCCTGCCACACAGACCAGCCGACTGACTGTCTCGAAATACAACGCACTGCCGTGCTCCGTCGTCATAGCGGTGTCAGTACTAAAGAGAAGGAGAGTTTCCATGCACCTGACACCTCACCGGATGCGGCGCGGCATTGCCGCCATTTCTGTCGCCAGCGCTGCCGTCTTGCTCCCAGCCGTCGCGCTTGCGTCCTCCGGCACTACCGCAGCTCCTGCGGCCGCGCACCGCTGCACCGCTGGCGATCTCACCGTCTGGCTCGGCACGCCCGGCAACGGCGCGGCCGGCAGCACGTCTTACGACTTCGAGTTCTCGAACACCTCGACAGGCACGTGCACGCTGCTCGGGTACCCAGGCGTCTCGGCAACCCGGAACGGCAAGCAGGTGGGCAGTGCGGCGAACCGGGACCACTCCCGGCCGTCGACGCTGGTGACGGTGCGGCCCGGCGGCACTGCCCATGTGCTCCTGACGATCACGGACGTCGGCAACTTCTCGGCGGCGATGTGCAAGCCGGTCACGGCAGGCTCCCTGCGCGTGTTCGCGCCTGGTGCCTTCACCGCAATCAACATGCCGTTCCAGGGCTCGTTCCGGGCGTGCGGCCGCAGCGGACCGAGGTACTTGCACGTGACCGCATGATTTCCGGCACCGGGATCCCCGGTCGGCGGCTGAGCTGAGTCAGCCACCGAGTACCGTGCGGAAGTCGGCTGCGAGCGCGCGATCGCGTCTCGCAGCCGGCTCACGTCCGGCCCGGCTGCCAGCAGCGAGCGCGACGCGCTCGGCATCACCCGATCGGGACACGCAGCGAATACCGTGGCCACGTCCGCCGGGGTCGCCCCTTGCGCGCCGACGCCCGGCGCGAGGAACAGACCGTGTGCCGCGGCCAGGTCAAGCTCTGGCTGCATATGCGTCGGGCCGATCACCGCTCCGACCGGACCTAGCTCGCCCGGCGCCAGCCGCGCATTAAGCGCGCCGATCTCGAGCAGCAGATCCTGCTCGATACTCCGTCCGTGGCTCGCCAGCGCCGCCTGGACTGCGCGGCCTTCGGGATTGGACGAGCGCGTCACGACGAGCAGGCAGCTGCCGGACTCCGCGGCCCGCGACACGAAGCTGCCCATCGCGCCGAGTCCCAGGTACGGATGCACCGTCATCGCGTCGGCTGCCAGCGGCGCGCCTTTGCCGAGGTAGGCCTCCGCGTAGGCGTCGTTGGTCGAGCCCACGTCGCCGCGCTTGATGTCCAGGATGACGAGGATGCCGGCACCGCGGGCACCGGTGATCAGCCGGTCGAGGGTGCGGACGCCACGCCAGCCGTGGCGCTCGTAGAACGCGGACTGCGGCTTGACGAGGCCGACCG
Source organism: uncultured Actinomycetota bacterium (assembly GCA_963730085.1). Taxonomy (GTDB): domain Bacteria; phylum Actinomycetota; class Actinomycetes; order Streptosporangiales; family Streptosporangiaceae; genus JAJYUU01. The sequence continues at coordinate 71,664 of CAVSQI010000009.1, forward strand.
GGCCCACCGCGGCCTCGAGGACAATGTCAGCGAACCGGTCGAGGCCGTCAGCGGAGTCGCCGAGTCCCCACGCTGCCAGGAGATCCGCGGACGGATCGAGGCCGAAGGCTAGCGGTCCCTGAACCGATCGAACCGCCGCGAACCGGCGGGCAAAGGACTCCGGCATGGCTCCATCCTCGCACGCAGCGCGGTCGCGACTACTCCTCACTCTCGGCGTCGGCCTGGGGCCGCTGCCCGTCGTCGGAGACCTCAAGCGACGGCTCGTCCGTCACCTCGACGATCTCGAGTCGACGATCTCGACGTCGACGATCTCGACGTCGATGAGCTCAGTGTCGATGAGCTCAGTGCCGACGAACTCGGTGTCAACGAGCTCGGTGCCAACGAACTCAGTGTCGACCAGCTCAGTGTCAACGAGATCTGCACTGATGAGATCTGGCGGCAGCTCAAGATCCACGATGATCGGGGCGGCTAGGAATGTGCCGCTCGGCGACGGCGCGTCCGGCGGCGCCAGTCCAAGAGCCGAGAGCCCGCCAGCCTGCGCCGGTCCGGTCGGCGGCGACGGTCTGGTGGGCGGAGGCCCCGTGGGAGCTGATGGCCGGCGGCCCGGCGGCCCGTCACCGGGCTGGCCCGGCGCGCCTGATGGCTGTCCGCCCGGGTCTCGATGTGGCCCACCGCCGTGCTGCTGGCAGTGCGGCGGGTCCCCATGGCAGCACGCATTAGCTGGCGGCCGCGTGCGCTGCCGGCGCAAAAGACTGCGCGGTGTTCGACATGGTCTTGATGCCGAAATAGGCCGTCGTCATTGTGCCGATAGCAGTAAAGGCACTCGTCAGGACAGCCACAATGGGGGTGAGATTACTGCCGCTATGCCCGCTCTTCCAGACGGTGAAAACCGTAAAAATGGCCGCGCCCGCGATGGCCACATCTCCGCCGACGACCACCCACAGCCCCGTCCAGGCGCGTGTGCGCTGCACGCTATTGGCGTTGGGGTTGTTCCGCTTGCTAATCGGGTGCGCATTCCGTGCATGAGAATGATCAGCACCCACCGGTGGCGGCGCCTGATGGCTGGCCATGTGCCTCCCTATCGACCTGGCCAAAGGCTAGTTTGCCAATAGATAATGGCACATCGGCATGAACAGCGACCATATTGAGACAACGACAGGCCGAAGCCGCGTCTATTGCGCCATCATTCGCCGCGGATTCGGCGGCGGCCTCGCGCGCTCGGTCAGCGGATAGCTGGCGCTCCCGCTCGTTCCCGGTCAGCGCCGCGGCGCGCTCGAACTCCGCGCGCGCTTCGTCGGCCCGGCCGAGCTTGCGCAGCAGATCACCGCGAACGCTCGGCAGCAGAGTGATAGCCCTGCAGCGCTGGCTCGGCCGCGAGCTGGTCAACGAGATCGAGCCCCGCCTGCGGGCCGTACGCCATCGACACCGCGACCGCGCGGTTGAGCTCGACGACGGGCGACGGCATGACCTCAGCGAGGACGCCGTAGAGGCTGACGATGCGCGGCCAGTCAGTCTCCTCGGGCCGGAACGCACGAGCGTGGCATGCCGCGATAGCCGCCTGCAGCACATACGGACCCCGTTCCCCGCCCTGGTCCATGGCCTTTTCCAAGGCCGCCAGCCCACGGCCGATCAGCAGCCGGTCCCAGCGAGTCCGGTCCTGGTCCAGCAGGAGGACCGGAGCGCCCGACGGCGTCCGTGCGCGCCGGAATCCTGGACGCCTGGATCTCCAGCAGCGCGACCAGGCCATGGACCTCGGGCTCAGCGGGAGCGAGCTGGGCCAGCACGCGGCCGAGGCGAACAGCCTCCGCGCAGAGCGCCGGGCGCATCCAGTCGTCACCCGCGGTCGCCGAGTAGCCCTCGTTGAAGATCAGGTAGATCACCTCGAGCACGGCGGAGAGCCGGGCTGGCCGCTGCGCGGCGTCGGGTACCTCGAACGGCACGTGCGCCTGGGCGAGCGTCTTCTTCGCCCGGACGATTCGCTGGGCGATCGTCGGCTCGGATACCAGGTAGGCGCGCGCGATCTCGGCCGTGCTCAGCCCCCCGAGCAGCCGGAGCGTGAGAGCGACCCTGGCCTGCACGCTCAGCACCGGATGACACGCCGTGAAGATCAGCCGCAGCATGTCGTCGTCGATCTCGTCGGCGAACGCCCGGTCGAAGTCGGGTGTCTCCTCGGCCGCCATCAGGCGCCCGATCTGGGCGTACTTCTTGTCGAGTTCGGTGTTGCGGCGGAAATAGTCGATCGCGCGACGCTTGGCCACGGTCATGAGCCAGGCGCCCGGGTTGCGCGGCACCCCGTCGTCCGGCCATCGCTCGAGCGCCGCGACGACCGCGTCCTGGGCGAGATCCTCGGCCAGGCCGATGTCGCCGGTGTAGCGGGCAAGCCCCGCGATCAGGCGGGCGGATTCCAGCCGGATGACGGTCTCGATCGCGGCCTGCGTCCTGGCGTCCGTCACGACAACCGATCACATCACTAGGCACGGGGCTCGGCAACCGGCGGGGACCGGCATGGCAGCGATCTGCCTGCCGGTCCCCGGTCGCGCCCAACGTCAGGCGGTCGCGTCGAACGTCACCCGATCGCGCCAACGTCACCCGGTCGCGCCAGGTCACCAGGTAGCGACTGTCACCCGCCGTAGACCTCGCGAATCGTCGTCTGGCCGTATCCCACGATGCCCAGGAAGCGCTTCGTCCACTCCACTGCCTCGTCCTTGTCGCGGCACTCCATCAGCGCCCAGCCGCCGACAAGCTCCTTGGCCTCGGTGAACGGGACCGTCCAGGACGGTGTACTTGCCATCGACGTAGTTGACCTTGATGCCCTCGTTCACCGGCGCGAGGCCGCCAGTCGCCAGCAGGACGCCGGCCTTGGTTGCTTCCTCGATGAATCCGCCCATCCGCTCGTACATCTCCTGGTCAGGCGGGTCGGCCGGGGTATCGGCGTCACCGAGGGTGTATCCGAAGAACTTCATCTGCCCTGTCCTTTCAGTTGACGGTTCACCCGTGCGTCGAACGTTCCGGCACCGGATCGACATGGCCATGACATATTTTTCAGCGCTGCCGCCCGGGTATCCGGGCGCGGCAGAATCGCTGGTGTGGCGAACCTAGTGATCAACGATGACACGATGACGGTCCGATGTCGCTGGCCGAGAAGGCAGAGGCACTGCCGCGACCTCAGGTGCCGCTGCAGTGCGATCAATCGTGATGACGGTCGACAACCCCGAGCAGCTAGCGGCCCAGGTTGTCGTCGTAGCGACGGGCCAATTACGCGATTTCTACCAAAGCTGGCATTTCGCCGACGGCGGCCAGTGCGAAACCGGACATAGCCTGGGACAAAGGCAGATGCCAGCCGCCGGCCTACCCGCCGGCGGGCTCGTGAGCGCGGCGGGCAGCCTGCCCGAGAGGACAGGTGGCGGTCATGGCGGGATTTCACAGAACCGGGCGGAGACGGACCAGGCGAGCTGCGCTTGGCGCGCTCGGGTCGGCGCTGGTGCTCGCTGTCGTCCTCGGGGTCGTGCTGGCCGCCGTGCAGGGCAGCCCGGCGGCCGGGCGGACCGCGGCCGGTCGGACCGCGGCCGGGCGGGCCGCAGCTGGGCGGACCGCGGCGCGCGGAGGCGCCGGCGGAGGCGCCGGTGCCGTGCCAGGCCACGGACACGGCGCAGGCGGCCGCGGTGACGGGATTCTGGTCAGGCACGGATAGTACTTACATGGCTATACCCGGCTCGGCTCCCTACCGAGAGCCAGCGATCGGTGGCAGTTACGGCGGTTACATCGGGATGACCGGCAACTGGTCCGCCTGGCAGCACTGTGGCACGAAGGTCGTCTGGTCCAAGACGGACGCCGCGGATGCGCGGACTGACCTCGTGACCTATCACCAGGGCATCGGCACCGGCGTCTACTGGTTCATGGGGGGACCGGGCGTGGACCCGCACTACAACGGGACTGTCAAGGAAGCGACCACGTGGGGTGCGGCACAGGCCGCCCGTGCGCTCAGCGACGCACGGAGGCAGTCGCCCGCTGTCACCTACCCGGTCGTCTTCATGGACGTCGAGTTGCCCGGTAACGCCCCTAGCTTCACGCCGGCCAGCGACAACGGCTGGAACAACGTCTACACCTCAGCCTGCAGCGGCAAGATCAGGTCCGCCGGAGTCAGAGCCGACCTCAACCGGGCCGACTTCAACGGCTTCGCCAGCTACCTGACGAGCCACTCAGCCCGCAAGGCCGGCGTGTACTCCTCGCCAGCCGTGTGGCGGACCATCTTCGGCACCGGTGCCGACGCCGCGATCCCTAACACCTACGAATGGACCTACATCGGCGACACGAGCAGCCTGGCGCACCACCCGTCCGGGTGGTGCCTGTCGGGCACGAAGACGTGCGCGAAGTTCTTTGGCGGTGTGACCAGCAGCTCGAAGTACGCACTTATGTGGCAGTGGTCGGGCGGCGGCGGCACCTTCAACGGGTTCGGCGACTTCGACCAGATCGACGCGAGCCGCACTCCGTAGGAGAATTACCCGCAGCATGAGGTGTATTCGCACGACCACTGTCGTGGCGGCCTCCATGGCAGCGGCCGTCGGTATCGGTCTGGCCGCTAGCGGCTGTACCAGCAGGACCACGCTGTTGTCGCCGAGCACGCCGAGCCCGAGCCCGAGCGCGAGTACGAGCGGGGTCAGCCAGCTGGCTTCGCCGTTCACGGGTGAGCCGATCAGGTGGCGCTAGGCCCCATCCTGGCCGTCAAGATCGACAACATCGGATTCGCCCGGCCCCAGACCGGCCTCACGCGAGCCGACATCGTGTACGTGCTGCCGGTCGAGGGCGGCCTCAGCCGGTTCCTGGCTATCTTCTCTTCGCACATCCCGCCGGTGATCGGCCCCGTCCGCAGCGCGCGGGAAGACGACCTGCAGCTGCTGCGCCAGTTCGGCCGCCCGGCTTTCGCATTCTCCGGCGCCCAGCCGCAGCTGCTGCCCGTCGTGGAGCGGGCACGGATCGTCGACCTCTATGCCGGTCGCGTCGCCGGCTACTACCGGGACTACCATCGCGTCGCGCCGTACAACCTGTATGCCCGCACTCGCGAGCTGCTGGCCGAGGCGAAGGGCGCGACCAAAGCGCACGACATCGGATTCCGGTTCGGGCCCGCCCCGGCAGGCGGCATGGTCACCGCCTCGCGGTCAGTGTCCTACCCGGCCGCGTCCTTCAGGTTCACCTGGTCCGCGGTGAGGAGCCGCTGGCTGGTCTGGATGGATGGCAGAAGGGCGGCCAGCACCGAGGGCAGGCAGATGTCGGCGGCAACGGTCGTGATCCAGCACACGATTGTCCGCACATCACGGTTCCTCGAGTGGGGGCGTATGCGCCCGCCGTATGCCGAGAGCACCGGCGCCGGCACGGCGATCGTCCTGCGCGATGGGAAGGCGTATCGGGCGCGCTGGTCAAGGCCGAGCGCGGCGGGTGGCACCACGTTCACGACGAACTCGGGCAGCCGATGACGTTCGCGCCAGGGCCGCTCTGGATAGTCCTGGTGTCCTGAGCGCTAGAGCTGGCCGAGCCTGGCCAGGCAGTCACGGGCCTCCGCCATGATCCGCTCGATGAGCTCGGCGCACGACGGCACGTCATCGATCAGCCCGACCACCTGGCCGGCCGCCATCACGCCGAGATCGGGCCGCCCGTCCACCATGGCCGCCTTGAGCAGCATCGGGGTGTTCGCCGCCATCAGCACCTGGCTCCAGGACAGCTCCGTGTCCTGCCGCATAGCCTGCCCCTGCCTGATCAGCTCTGGCCAGGTCAGCCCGGATAGCTTGCGGAATCCGGCTGCGTTCCGCACCGCCCGCACCAGGCCAGGCAGGCGGCCGGCTCGCTCAAGGCCGTCGATCAGCGGCGTCCGCAGCACCCGGTGCGGCATGCCGTCGACGCGAGTCGTCACAACGGTGTCGGTCAGCGTCTTGCCGAGGTAGACCTGCTTCACTGCGTCGGCGACCGGGCTGTCGCTCGTGAGCAGGAACCGGGTACCCATCGCGACGCCCTCGGCCCCGTACGCCAGCGCAGCCACCAGCCCGCGCCCGTCGAAGAAGCCGCCAGCAGCCACGACCGGGATGTCCACGGCCGATACGACCTGCGGGAGCAGCAGGCTGGTCGGGATCGGGCCGGTATGGCCGCCGCCTTCGCCGCCTTGCACGATGACCGCATCGGCGCCCCACTGCGCGACCTTCTCGGCGTGCCGGCGCGCGCCGACCGAGGGGATCACGACCGCGCCCGCGTCTTTCAGGCGCTTGATCATGTCCTGCTTGGGCGCGAGCGCGAACGACGCCACCCGCACGCCGCGCTGCGATCATCAGCTCGATCCGCTCCGCCGCGTCGGGCGCATCGGCGCGCAGGTTGACGCCGAACGGGGCGTCGGTGCGCTCCTTGACCGCCGCGATGGCAGTTCGCAGCGCATCGAGCGTCATCGTGGCCGAGCCGATGATGCCAAGGCCGCCCGCTCGTGAAGTGGCCGCGACCAGCCGCGCGCCCGCGACGAAGCCCATCCCCGTCTGGACGATCGGGTACCGGATGCCTGTGAGCTCCGGTCAGCCTGGTCTGGATCGGCACCGGCGCGGGTGCTGTCACGCGAGGTCCCGGTCGCGGGTCGCGTCCGGGTCCAGGCGCTCGCGGATCAGGGTGAGCTCGGCCGCCGTCGGCAGCCGCGTCTGCGGTACCTGATACGGCGCCGCCAGCAGGAAGCCGGTCGCCTCGGCCACGTCGGACACCGAGACGCCAGGATGCACCGACCGCAGCCGCATGGAGTGGTCGGGCCCGCCGAAGTCGAGCACCGCCAGGTTGGTCACCACGCAGCGCAGCTCGTGAAATCCGGCAGTCCGGCCGGAGAGCCCCTTGGCCCGGTCGTAGCCGACACCGCTGGCCATGTCGACCCGGTCGACGAAGACCCGGCGTGAGTGCTTCGGGACCCAGTAGCTCACCGGATGGTTGACCGTGTTGCCGGGCGCGCCGCGAACGCCGAGCAACTGCGCCTTCGGCCTGGCCCAGTCCCCGATGCAGGAGATGTTCTGGTTGCCGAACTGGTCGAGCTGCGCGGCACCCATCATCACGTGCCGCTTGCCGGCCGCCAGCATGGTGAACACCTCGCGGAACGGCAGCCAGCCCTCGACGACCCGGTCGTCCGGCTCGGCGCCACAGGCCGGCGCGAGCAGTGTCGCCTCGCCGTCGGTCAGCAGCAGGTCAGGCTCGAACGTGAGCTGCGCCAGCCGCGCGCCCAGGGTCGGGATGATGCCCATCGGGCTGGCGAGGATCGCGCCGTCGCCGCGCCACGCCTCGGCGCAGGCGACCACGCAGATCTCGGCCAGCGTCGGCGCGCCGCTGGTCATGCCCGGACCGCGCTGGTCAGCCCGGACCGGCCCGCATCGGCCTGCTCAGCCGCGTGCCTGGCCACCGCCGCCTGGTAGCCATCCTCGCCGCCGGACAGGAACTCGCCCGCGAACTTCGCCCACGCCTCCGGGCTCGCCGCCGACCGCGCATACAGGGCCTGGAACTCCTCGTCCCGGCCGTAGTCAGGGACGCAGCTGGTGAAGTGCGCGCCGTTCGGCGTCTCCACGACGCCGGCGACCATCGCCCGGTTGATCAGCAGGCTCTGCGGCGGCCCGCCCGCCAGCAGCTCGGCCGTCGGCACGATGCGCTCGCAGGACATGTAGGCGCGCCTGGCGGCCAGGCAGTACAGGTTGTCGAAGTACGGGTCGGGCCCGAGGTACTGGCCGTTGCCGCGTGCGTCGGCGCGGTTCATGTGGATCAGCGCGGCGTCGAGCGCGAGCGCGGGCACGGCGACCAGCTCCTCGCCGTCGGCGTACGGCGACCGGACGGTGCGCAGCTCGGGGTTGACGCGAAGCACGTCGGAACCGAGCCCGGCCCGCATCGGCAGGAACGGCAGCCGGTGCGCGGCGGCCAGCAGTCCCCAGTGCAGCATGCCCTCGTCCAGCTCGGTCAGCTCGATCGAGCCGCGCTGCCGGGCCAGGCGGAAATGCGGCTCCAGCGGGATCGAGTCCAGCGACACGAAGCCGGTGACCACCCGCCGGACCTTGCCCGCCGCGACGAGCAGCCCCACATCGGGACCGCCGTAGCTGACGATCGTCAGATCGGTCACGTCCGACGCCGCCAGCGCCCGGACCAGCGCCATCGGCTTGCGCCGCGAGCCCCAGCCGCCGATCCCGATCGTCATCCCGGACCGCAGCTCGCCGACCACCTCAGCAGCCGTCATGATCGCCCCGGTCCCAGCGCCGGTCATCGTCATTCGCGCGACCCGTCCACGAACGACTGCCGGGCGCGATCGGAGATGCCGGTCAGGTTCAGCTCGAAGGTGAACCCCTGCTCGTACCGGTAGGAGCGGCGCATGTCGACCGGCTCGATGCCGTTCAGCGACTGCTTGGCCAGCCTGATGATCTCGCCGTCCTTGGCGGCTATCTTCGCGGCGAGGTCGCGGGCCCTGGCCCGAAGCTCGGCCGCCGGCACCACGTCGAGCACCGTGCCGTACCGCTTCAGTTCCAGGGCGGGAACGGGCTCGCACGTGTACACCATGGCTCGCATCAGCTGCTGCGGCACCAGGCGAGCCAGGTGCGTAGCCGCACCGAGCGCGCCCCGGTCTACCTCGGGCAGCCCGAAGGTCGCGTCATCGGCGGCGATCACGATGTCCGCGCTGCCGGCCAGCCCGACGCCACCGCCCAGGCAGAAGCCCTGCACCGCCGCGATGACCGGGACCGCACACTCGTACACGGCGGCGAACGCCGCGTAACAGCCGCGGTTCGCCCCGATCAGCGCATCATGGCCCGCGGCGGCTGCATCTCCTTGATGTCGACGCCAGCGCAGAAGCCGCGGCCGTCCGCGGCGAGGATCACGGCCCGCACGCCGGGATCCTTGCCGGCCCCTGAAATCGTGTCCGCCAGGTCGAACCAGCCCTGCACCGGCAGGGCGTTGACGGGCGGGTAGTCGATCACGACCTCCGCGACACCGTCGCTGGTGTGCGCCTCGATGGCCATGAGGGGTACCTCGCTCGCACGTTAACCTAGCGTTTGCTTGGGCAGCGTAACACCTCAGCCTTCTGGCAGCGGCCGTGCTGCCTTGGCCTGGTTGATCGCCGTGAGCATGGCGTCCGCGTCGGCAACGTCAGCGAAAGTGAGCGAGCCAGGCGCTACTCGCCTGCTGCTGGCGCGCAGTCATGGTCGGCATCCCGGACCCGTCCATGGGCGGTCCCGTCATCGTCGGCGCGCTGGTGGCGTAGTAGGAGCCGAAGGGCTCGAACACGACGGTCGCGTGCCGTCCGTTGCGGCGGCGACGGACGGTCATCGAGCCACCGTGCACGGGCGTCTCCCTGAACGTCGAGCCGGTCTGGACGATCACCCGCTCGCCGGTGATGCCGTAGATCGTCCTGCGCTTGCGGAACCCACCGCGTGACGAATCGGCCGCGACGAGGTAGACGCCGATGAGTACGAACGGCACGCCCAAGACGCGGAAGGCTGCCGGAGCACCAATCGATTGCGTCCCGGTCTCCCAGAGCAGCGCGATGCCGAGCCAGACGAGGCTGAAAGGGATAGCGATGATATCCGTGGCGGCGAAGAACACCGCAGGATCGGGCCGGCCGCACCACAGGAGCTGCTCGCCAGGACGCAAGTAGGACTGGACCCGCGCGGTCAGGGCAGGGTCGGCCGGGTGAGCGACAGCCACGCGAGCTCCCGTATGTGAAAAGAGAGCCGAATGTACCAACTTGCCGATCGGCGGTGACAAGGGTCACCGGCCGCGATCAGGTGCTGACCGCCCACTCGGTGCCGCCGGCGCCGTCACCGATCTGGATACCGGAGGCGGCGAGCGCGGCGCGGATCGAGTCTGACTCCTCGTAGCGGCCTTGCGCCCGGAGCATGGACCGCAGCTCGAGCAGCGGGCCGACAGCCGGCCGAAGCTTCTCGACCGGGTCGCGCAGGCCGTCGGTCAGGAAGTCACCGAGCCTGCCGATCATGCCGCGGAGCACGGCGCGTGCCTGCTCGGTGCCCTGATCTTCGTCGGTGTCGGCCATCCAGGCGTGCACGGCGTACTCCAGGTCCAGGATGGTCGTGGTCAGTGCCCTCCCGTCGCCAGCTGCGAGCGCCGCCTCGAACTGCCGCTCGGCGCGCTCGACGACCTCGGCAGCGGCAGTGGCGCCGTCCGGCTCGCGCTGGCCTGGCGCCGGCGCGGCTGGCGATGGCGACCTGACCGCGAGCGTGCCGGTGCGGATCGTGCCGCGCAGGTCCGCGATCGGCAGCACCGCCGGGGCCGCCAGCACAGTGGACACGCCGTTCTTGCGGATCGTCAGGCCGCCGCGGCCGCGCACCTCGGCCGTCTCCGCGATCAGGTCGAAGATGACGGCGGTGTGCTCGTCGATGCCCAGCACCGCTGCGTCGGCTGGCAGTTCGCGCTCCATCACGGCGAGCCGCCGTTCACCCAGGTAGCAGTAGCGGGTGTCGTGCGTGCCGCCCTCGGCGTTGTCGTAGTGCGGAATCACCGCGACCCGCAGACCTGCCGCGGCCAGCAGGTCAAGGCCATCGAGCCAGTGCGGGGCCGCGCCGACCTTGTAGATCTCGTACACCGGAACGGCAGCGACGCCGACCGTAGCCGCCGCGGCGGAGGCCAGGACCGTCACGCCGGTCCCGGTCGCGACTCGCTCGCGCAGCGCCAGGCCGAGCGGGCTCTCGCGCCACCGGGCCAGCGCATAGGTCGGACTCCCGGGACCGGAGAACACCCAGTCAGCGGCGCGGCGCACCCTGCGCGGCGGCATGCTCGGCCGCCCGCTGGTCCGGTGCGGCCGGCCGGCGCCGCTGCCCGCAGTCCGGCTAGCCAGGACCGCGACGTCCAGCCCGACGCTGCTGGCGAAGTACGCGACCGCTCGGGCCGAGATGTCCGCGGCGTTCTCCTGGAATGCGTACGGGGTGTCCAGCAGCACCGCGTCCGGCCTCGTCACGCCCAACTCGCCGACGAGCGCCTTGTGCACGGTCACCATCGTCGGGCTGGTCTCGCCAGAGCCCATGATGGCGAGGATCCGGCAGTCCGGCTTCATCGGCCACCTCCTGCCGCATACCTGGCTCCGCAGCGACGATCGCGACTGCTTGCCTGGCAAGCCTAGCCGCGTCCGCCGTGGTGACCGAAAGGACAACCAGGCCTGGCTCGGCGGCGCCAGCAGTATCGGAAACGCAGCCCAGTTGGCAGTTAGTGGCCGGCCCGGAACACTAAAGGCAGCGTCCCGACGACCTACGCGCCACCCCAAAGCGACAGTGCTCGGTAACACGACCGGAGAGGCACATGCGGTTTGTATTCAGCCCGCCCGCGGGTGAGGTGTCCGGGCTGCTGACGCTGCCGTGGACGCAGCCGCTCGAGGAGTGGCAGGACGAGCGGCTGGTGGAGATCCGCCAGCGCGGCATCTCCCGGCACATCGTCAGGTTCGTCGAGGACAGCGGTGAGCTGTACGCGCTCAAGTCCATCAGCGAGACCCTGGCCCGGCGCGAGTACCGGCTGCTTCGCTCGCTGGCCGACCTCAGCATCCCAGCTGTCGAGGTCGTCGGCATCGTGGTCGACCGCGGCCGCGACGAGGACGCGATCCTGGTCACGAGGTTCCTTGAGTTCTCCAGCACCTACCGGGCCTTGTTCTCCAGCAGGCGCGGCGGCGGCCTGCCCACCGACAGCCTGCTCGACGCCCTGGTCGAACTGCTCGTCCGGCTGCACTTGTCTGGCTTCTTCTGGGGCGACTGCTCGCTCTCCAACGCGCTCTTCCGGGCCGACGCGGGCACCTACCAGGCGTACCTGGTCGACGCCGAGACCAGCGAGAAGCACCCGACGCTGACCGACGGCCAGCGCGGCTTCGACCTGGAGCTGGCGGCCGAGCGGGTCTGCGGTGAGCTGATGGACCTCCAGGCCGGCGAGCTGCTGCCCGACGACGTCGACCCGATCGAGGTCAGCGAGGATCTCGTCCGACCGCTACCGCGGCCTGTGGGAGGAGCTCAACCACGAGGAGCTCTTCAAGCCGGCCGATCAGCGCCATCGCATCGCCAAGCGGCTGCGCCGGCTCAACGAGCTCGGCTTCGATGCCGACGAGGTGGAGCTCATCGACAGCGCGGAGGGCACGCGGCTGCGCGTGCGGACCAGGGTCGCCGAGTCGGGCGAGAGCAGCCGGCAGCTGTTCCGGCGGACCGGTATCGCCGCCGAGGAACATCAGGCCCGCAGGCTGCTGAACGACATCGCCAGCTTCCGCGGCTACCTCGAGCAGAAGAACGGCCACGCGGTCTCAGAGACGGTCGCCGCGCATCGCTGGCTGGAGGAGATCTACGACCCCGTCGTGGCGGCCATCCCCGCCGACCTGCGCGAGGCGGCTTGCCCCGCCGGAGATCTTCCACGAGATCCTGGAGCACCGCTGGTACATGTCGGAGGCAGCCGGCCGGGATGTCGGCACGACCGCCGCGGCCCGATCGTATTTCGACACCGTGCTGCCCGCCGTCCCGCAGCCGCTCAGCACGCGAGCAGAGGCCTAACATGACCAGATGTCCTTGCTAGGCGCGGGCGCCGGGAGCCCGGCGTCGGCGGCGCCGACCGTCGTGATCACTGGCGGCACGAGGGGTATCGGGGCAGGCATCGCCCGTGCTTTCCTGCAGGCAGGCAGCCAGGTCATGGTGTGCGGCCGGACAGCCACCCGCCGACGTGCCGTCGGCTAGCGGGCGCGATGCGCTGTACTGCCAGGCGGACGTGCGTGATCCGGACCAGGCTGCGCGTCTCATTCGCACCGCGAACGCTGAGTTCGGCCGGATCGACGTGGTCATCAGCAATGCCGGCGGCTCACCTGAGGCGGCGGCGGCCACGGCATCACCCCGTTACCATCAAAAGATCATCGAGCTGAACCTCATCGCGCCGCTGCACGTGGCCCAGAGCGCGAACGAGGTCATGCAGGCGCAAGACGGCGGCGGCTCGATCATCATGATCGGCAGCGTGAGCGGTACCCGGCCGTCGCCTGGCACGGCCGCGTACGGCGCGGCCAAGGCCGGGCTGCATCACCTGGTGACCAGCCTCGCCGTCGAGTGGGCGCCGCAGGTGCGGCTGAACTGCGTCGCGCCCGGCTTCGTCGAGACCGAGGCCATGTCGGCGCACTACGGTGATGCCGCCGGTACCGCGGCGGTCCGGCAGACAGTGCCGCTTCGGCGGATGGCGACGCCAGCCGACGTCGCTGATGCCTGCATGTTCCTCGCCTCGCCGCAGGCCTCATACGTCAGCGGCGCGACCTTGCTCCTGCACGGTGGCGGCGAGCCGCCGGGGTTCCTGGCTGCGGTGCGCGGATCTGCGTGAGGCTGCGGCTCTCTACCATCCGGACACGTCCCCGGGATACCCTCCGAGGAAGTAGAACACGTTTCAGTTGAGGGGCATTCGATGGTCGCTTCGATCAAGACGCACCGGGACGAGGTCGGGCTCACCGACGGCCAGCTGCTGATCGACGGGTCCTGGGGACCCGGCTCGGCGGACCAGTCCTGGACGCACAGCCACCCGGCGACCGGCGAGGATGTCGCCTCGTTCCCGGTCGCCACCGCCGCCGACGTGGACCGGGCCGTCCGCGCGGCGCGGGCAGCGTTTGACACCGGCACCTGGCCGCGGGCCCGTGCCACCGAGAAGATCCGGGTGCTGCGCAAGATCGCCGACCTCGTGCGCGAGCACGGCGACGAGTTGCTGGCACTTCAGGCGCTGGACAACAGCGTGCCGCTCAGCTTCGGTGCCGTGTACGGGATGTCGGCGGGGTTCGTCGCCGACGTATTCGACCACCACGCCGGCTGGGTGGACAAGCTCGGGGGCGAGACGCTGCCGCCGTATCAGGGCGGCGACCACCTCGTCATGACGCTGCGCGAGCCGATCGGCGTCGTCGCGGCCATCGTGCCGTGGAACGCGCCGCTGCTGCTCACTGCCCAGAAGCTTGCGCCCAGCGCTCGCGGCTGGCTGCACCGTGGTGCTCAAGCCGTCGGAGTACGCGACGTTCTCGGTCCTGCGGCTGGTCCGCCTGATCGAGGAGGCCGGGCTGCCGGCTGGCGTGCTCAATGTGGTCACCGGGCCGGGCGACCCGACCGGCGACGCGCTGATCAACCACCCGATGGTGGACAAGATCTCCTTCACCGGCAGCCGCGCCGTCGGCCGCAAGATCGTCGAGGCGTCGGCGAGCACATTCAAGCGGGTCAGCCTGGAGCTCGGCGGCAAGAGCCCGGCCCTGGTGTTCGCCGACGGCGACGCCGGCACCGCCGCCGCGCTGACCATGGGCACCGTGACACTCGGCCTGTCCGGGCAGGTCTGCCTGGCCCAGACCAGGGCGCTGGTGCACCGCGACAAGGTCGATGAGTTCCTCGGCATGGCCGAGATGATCGCCGGGATGGTCAACTACGGTAACCCGTTCGACCCGGCGGTGACGGCGTCGCCGCTGATCAACACCCGCCAGCTCGACCGCGTACTGAGCCTCATCGGCAAGGGCCAGGAGGAAGGCGCCCGCCTTGTCTGCGGCGGCAGCCGCGGCGACGGCGACCTGGCAGCCGGCAACTTCGTGACGCCGACGCTGTTCACCGACGTGCACAACGACATGACGATCGCCAGGGAAGAGATCTTCGGCCCGGTGCTGTCCGTGATGCCGTTCACCGACGAGGACGAGGCGATCGCGATCGCGAACACTACCGAGTACGGGCTGGCGGCGACCGTCTGGACGGCCGACATCAAGCGCGCGCTGCGGATGACCAGGGCCCTGCGTGCGGGCACCGTCGGCATCAACGGCTACGCGCTGGAACCGCACGCGCCGTTCGGCGGGTATCAGCAGTCCGGCATCGGGCGCGAGGGCGGCCGAACCGCGATCGAGGCCTACACCGAGCTCAAGACCGTGCTGATCCCGACGACAGACGAGATGATGTAGCGGCCGTCGGCCGCCAGCCGCGGTCGATGCTGCCCGGGCGCCGACTGGCCGCTGACGTTTCATGGTTTCCGCGACCGCAAAAGGGGCGAACTAGGACTCAAGATCGCGAAACCCATGTAGACGTGGGACGAGACCGTCCGGAGGCGCCAGGCCCCGGCTCGATCGCGGTGCGTGGGACGACGAGGCCGTCCGCAGGCGCCGCGCCGGCCCGCTCGCGGTCGGGTCAGCTCAGCGACGGCGGCAGGCCGAGGGCCGGGAACTGGGCCGGGCCGAACGTCGTGATCTCCGCGATCACGCCTTCGTCGATCCGCAGCACGTCCAGCTTGAACGGCCGGAACAGCGAGTCGCCGGGCCGCCGCAGGTAGCTGCCGGCGGCGGGCATCCGGTTGGCCGCGGCCGGCAGGAGCCGCCAGTCGCCGTCCCGGTCCGGGCCGAAGGCCCGCTCGAACAGCGGCTTCATGCCATCCAGGCCCTGGAAGACCATCGGGTACGGCGGCATCGTGACCCGGATGTCGGTGGCCGAGATGCGGGCGATCGCGGCCGCGTCGTAGCGCTCGTGCGCCTCGATGAACTGCGCCAGCAGCTCGCGCTCGGCGGCACTCGGCTGCCTGGCCGGCTGCCAGTCCGCGCGCCGCGGCGGCAGGTGCTCGCGCATGAGCGACCGGGCGCGCTGGACCGCGCTGTTGGCCGCGGCGACGCTGATGCCGAGCAGGCCGGCCGCATCGGCAGCGGGCCAGCCGAGCACGTCGCGGACGATCAGCGCGGCACGCTGCCGCGGCGGCAGGACCTGGAGGGCCGCCAGGAACGCCAGCTCGATGGTCTCGCGCCCGACGGCCACATCCGCTGGCTCCTCGCCCGCAGGACACCTCGTCCAGCAGCGGATCGGGGTAGGGCTGTAGCCACGGCACGTCGGCGTAGGTCGACATCGACGCCGCCTGGCGCGACCGCTGCCGCAGCATGGTCCAGGCAGACATTCGTGGCGATCCGGTAGAGCCACGCCCGGTACTCCGGCCCGTTGCCCAGCCCGTCGCGGCCCGCGCCAGGCGCGCAGCAAGGTCTCCTGGACCGCGTCCTCGGCGTCGTCGAACGAGGCCAGCATCCGGTAGCAGTGCACGTGCAGCTCCCGGCGGTGCAGCCGGGCCAGCTCGTCGAACGCGGCCTTGTCACCGTCGGCGGCGGCTTCCGCCAGCATCGCACCGCCGCGATCGCCGCGATCGGCAGCCATCAGTGCGCTGCCTCGCCTGCCTTGACCTCCTGCACGAGCCAGCCGTTGCCGTCCGGGTCGCTGAACGACAGGAACGAGTTGTAGCTGGCACGCTGCCGGATCAGGGCCGGATTCCTGGCCGCCGGCGCCGAAGTGGAACACCTCGCTGGCGTCCACGCCGCGGCCCGTGAGCTCAGCCCGAGCCGCGTCGATGTCCGTCACGATCAGGTGCAGGCCCTGCACCGAGCCCGCGGCGTCCGGATTGCGCATCAGCGTCACTGAGCAGGCCGATCCCTCCGGCGTCAGCTGGACGATCCGGAAGTCCTCGCCTGCCCGATGGTCCACGTCGAGCCGGAAACCGGCCCGGTCGATGTAGAAGTCCTTGGCCCGGTCCACGTCGGTGACCGGGATGATCACGAGCTCAAGCTTGAAGTCCATGACAACAGCCTCCCTGACAGCTAGTTGATGCGTCACACCAACTGAAACGATCGGGGACGGCAGAACTCATCGGTGCTGCGATGAGCAGGCGCCGGGCAGCGCGGATGGCCCGGCAGCGGTTATTGACCGAGCAGCTTGGTGTGGTCCCAGGAGATGACCCTGACGGGCTCGACGACGTAGCCGTAGCGCTTGCGCGCGGCGTTCGCCACGTAGTCGTTGATGGCCGCCCTGTCCGCGCCCGCCGCGGCGTCGGTCCTGGCGTTGCCCATGACGTCGCCGATGGCCAGGCCGATCTGGTAGACCGCGTCGGGGTCCGTGATCGTCTCGACCGTGCCCTGGATCTGCACGCCGCGCAGGTCGAAGTAGGCCTCGCCAGTCTCGACCAGGCAGCTGATCCGCGGGTCGCGCGCGAGGTTCAGCGCCTTTTGCGAGGTCCGGTACGTCCAGAACGCGATCTTGCCGTCGACGAGGGCGTAATACATCGTCACCAGGTGCGGGTAGCCGTCCGGGTTGATGGTCGCGAGCTGCACCTTGCGGTTGCCGGCCAGCATGGCAGCGACCTCAGCATCGCTCATCTGGACCCGGTCGCGCTGTTTGGCCACTACTGACCTCCGGCAAAGCCGATGGTCTCACTCGCCAGCCCTAGCGTGTCCTCGCAGAGGAATCCCGCGCCCGACGGCCCGGTGGCAAAGCCGGCCAGTGCGCTGGCAACGGCGTCCAGCGTCCACATCCCGTCTTGCGATCCGTGCTCACTAGCCAGGAACGTGGTCCTGATCTGTGGCGGTGCCATCACCGCCGCGACGCCGCCATGGACGACAAAGACCTCGCCGTTGATCTGCGCCGCCGCCGGACTCGCGAGATAGGTCACCAGCGGCGCGACGTACTCGGCGGCGAGCGGGTCGGGGCCTTCCGCCGGCGGCGGGCCCATCAGGTCGCCCAGCATCGCGGTCCGCGCTCGCGGGCAGATCGCGTTCGCGCGCACGCCATAGCGAGCGCAGCTGCGCGCGGTCGTCACCGTCAGCGCGGCGATACCGGCCTTGGCTGCGGCGTAGTTGGGCTGCCCGGACGAGCCGAGCAGGAACGCCTCGGAGGAGGTGTTGATGATCCGCGCATACACCTCGCCGCCGGCCTGCTTGCTCGCCTCGCGCCAGTACGCGGTCGTCACCCGGCTGGTCAGGAAGTGGCCGCGCAGGTGCGTCTGCAGCACCAGGTCCCACTCCTGCGGCGACATCGAGAAGATCATCCGGTCGCGCAGCACGCCCGCGTTGTTGACCAGGATGTCGAGCCGCCCGAACTCGCGGAGCGCCGTGGCGAGCAGCGCCTCCGCGGTCGACCACTCACCGATGTCGCCGAGCGCAGGTGACAGCTGTGCCGCCCGCGGCCGTGATCTCGGCGGCGACGGCGTCGACCCCGTTCCTGTCCAGGTCGTTCAGAATGACACTGGCGCCGGCGGCCGCGAGCGCGAGTGCCTCGGCGCGGCCGAGTCCCTGGCCAGCGCCGGTCACGATCGCCGCGCGGCCGTCCAGCCTGACCTGCTCAGTCATCAGCCAGCTCCTTGCTCAGTAACCGGGCCCGGACAGCATGCCGCCGTCCACGACGAACTCGCTGCCGGTGCAGTAGGAGGACTCGTCGGATGCGAGGTAGACGACCAGGTGCGACACCTCGGACGACTTGGCGAACCGCGAGATCGGCAGCGAGCGCATGAATCCCTCGCCGTCGCTGATGTCGGTGAAGGACTCGAACGCGGTCGCGGTCATGGTGGTCATGATGCCGCCGGGGTGGACCGAATTGACCCGTATCCCGAACTTGCCCAGCTCCTGTGCGGCCGACCGGGTGACGCCGCGGACGCCGAACTTGCTGGCGCTGTAGGCGGACATGCCCGCGGCGCCCGTGAACCCCTCGACCGAGGAGATGTTGATGATCGAGCCGCCGCCGGCCGCCGTCATCGGGTCGATCACGTTCTTGACGCCGAGCCATTCACCGATCAGGTTCACGTCGATCACCGGCGGAACTCGGCCAGGGTCATGTCGGCGATCTTCTTGTTCGCCAGGATGCCAGCGTTGTTGACCAGGACGTTCAGGGCGCCGAACGCCTCGATCGTCGCCGCGACCGCGCCGGCCCAGTCGGACTCGCTGGTCACGTCCTGATGGATGTACCGGCAGTTCTCCTCGCCAAGCTCGGCGGCCAGTTCCTTGCCCTTGTCGTCGAGTATGTCGCCGAGCACGACCTTGGCGCCCTGCGCCACGAAGTGCCGCGCGTGCGACTTGCCCATCCCCCTGGCACCGCCGGTGATCAGCGCTATCTTCCCGTCGAGCCGGCCCATCGTCACTCCTGCAGTGTCAGTGCCATTGCGGCGTCAGTTGCCATCCGCGTGTCAGCGCGCATCCGCGGCCATAACCAAACGCTTGCTTGGTCAGCAGGCTAGCAGCCGGGCGGGATCCGGGCCACGGGTCGAAGGAGGCTCAGTCGAGCAGCTGCTCGTAGCGGACGGCCCCGCCATCAGCGGGTTCGCGCGGCCGGGCTGGTGATCCCGTCGAAGAGCAGCCGCAGCAGTGCGTCGACTACCTGGTCGGTGCTGAAGCCGCCCGCTACGCGCCAGTTCATCGGCAGCCACAGGATGTCGCGCAGCAGCCGGTAGGTGAGCTTGACGTCCATGTCGGCGCGGAAGACCCCGGCCTCCTTGCCGCGCTCCAGCTGGGTTATCCAGATCCGCTCGATCTCCCGCAGGTCCTTGCGCATGTAAGCGAACCGCGGCTGCGTGCTGAAGTAGCTCCAGTCGTTCTGGAGCATCGTGAGCGCGGCGTGATGGCGGGCCAGGGTGTGGCTGCTCGACCTGACGATCCGCTCGAGCACGTTCGCCGGATCGGATCCGGCGCTGACGGCCGAGCGGTAGTCCGCCAGGACCTCGTCGAGGAACCCGGAGAGGATCTCGTCGCCGATAGCTTCCTTGGAGTCGAAGTGATGGTAAATGCTGCCGGACAGGATCCCGGCGGCCTCCGCGATCTCCCGCACTGTCGTGGCGCGGAAGCCCTTCTGCGCGAAGAGCTCACTCGCGATCCTGACCATGTCGGCGTGCCGCTTGGACCGAACTGCGCCGTTCGCGCCGGATGCGGCGGATGCGGCGGCCCGGCTCGCAGGCTGGCTCTTACGCGTCGCGTCCATCGCGCCATTATGGCTGGTGATTGGCCAGCCTCCCAAGCGCTTGCTTGCTTGGTCCGGCGCCGGGTTACGCCTCGGCCGGGTAGCTCGAGGCCAGCGCTGCGCCAACCTGATCGGCCAGCGCCACGGCGACGAGCAGCTGCTCGCGACTCGGCCGGGCCTGCGGCGCGGGCTGCATCAGGAACCGGCCCTGGAGTCTGCCGCCGCTCTCTACTAGCAGCTCGATGCCGGTTCCGGCAGGCAGGTCAGCCTCGGCAACACTGACCGGCCGGCCGTCGAGGACGACCTGCGCCGTCGTGCTGGATCCTGGCGGGCCGGCCGATGCCAGCCACACCGTACTGAAACTGGCAGGAGCGCAGCGACAGCAGCTGTGTCAGCGAGCTCGCGATCTGCTCGATCAGCGCTGACGGCGAGCTGCCCGTCGCGACGGCGCGCGCGGCGTCGTTGATGCCCGCCAGGTAGCCGGCCCGCCTGCTGGCCGCGGCGCGCTGACGGCGGCCCCAGACGGCGATCTCGGTCACGGCCACGCCGATGACCAGCAGCAGAATCGTCGTCTCGATGTCCGTCGCCCGGTTGATCCTGAACTGTTCGTAGGGACGGGTCAGGAAGAAGTCGAACCAGACGGCTGCCGAGACCGCGGCGATGTATCCGGCAAGCCGGTTGCCGAGGGCTGCGACGGCGACGACCACGAGGATCATCGCGAGCGCCGCGTCGGTGTTGGCGAAGTCCGTGCGGAACGGGACCAGGATCGCGGCCAGGATCAGCGGAGCGGCCAGGCCGACGGCCACTGCGATGCGGTCGCGGAGGCTGTGTGTTCACGCGGAAGAGTCATGGCCACCTCCAGCCTGCGGCCGGCACTTCGCTCTCGGCGGCGCAGCCGACAGCGTTCCTACTCGGTCAGGCTAGCCGCGCGGCGGCCAGCCAGTCCTGCCAGGGGGCAATGCATACGGAACTCATGCGCTGGTTCCGCGGCTGCGCAGGCGAGTTATGGCCCGGATGCCTCGTGGCGCCGTGGCCACCAGCGTCACGAGGCAGGCCGCCGCTAGCAGCGCGTACGGCACGAAGTCAGAGGTGACCTCGGCGATGCCACCAGACGCGGCGGCCCCGATCCCCTGGCCGGTGGCCCAGGCGAGGTTACCGAGGCCGAAGGCGAGGCCCTGATTGAGCTGGAGCCGGTCCGCGCCGGCGCTGAGCAGCGTCATCGCCGGCGTGAACAGCGTCCCGAAGGCGGGCATCCCGACGATGAGCAGCGCGATCAGCCACGGCGCCGGGGCCGCGACCGGCGCGAGCAGGCTCACCGCCACGGCTGCGGCCAGCGAGATCCGGACCGGCACAAGAGGGCCGCGCCGATCTGCCAGGCGGCCGCTCAGCGGAGCCAGGCTGGCCTCGATGGCCGCCGAGGCCAGGAACGTGATCCCGATCAGCGCGGCGTCCACGCCAAGGCGTCCCAGCCGAAGCGGCACCAGCACGTCGATGACGCCGAACGCCAGGCCGGCGAGCATCGTCAGCCACATGCCGGCGCTCACCCGGAGATTGCGCAGGGCCGGCCAGGCGGCCGCCAGGCCCTGGGGCTCGACCACGCGCGGGCTGGGCACGGCGAACGAGGCGATCATGAGTGCACCGCCAGCCACCGCGGCCGCCGAGAACGCTGGCCCAGTGCCGACCCGGCTGGCGACGGCGCCGACGACCGGGCCGAGCAGGGCGCCGCCAACCGCGGCGCCGAGGGCAGCCCCGATCATCTCGCCGCGCCGGTCGGCCGGCGCCGCGGTGGCCAGCCAGGCCATTCCGGCCGCCCAGGTGCAGGCGCCACCAAGACCCTGGACAAACCGGGCAGAGTCGAGGATCAGCGGCGCCGATGCCCAGCCGAAGACCAGCGTGGAGACGCTCATCAGCGCCGAGGCCGAGCAGGACCACCGACCTGTCGCCAAGCCGGGCGACCAGAATCCCGCCGGGAAGCGCACCGATCAGCGTGCCGAGCGGGGTAAGCCGCCACCAGGACACCAGCGCCTGCCTTCGACAGGCCGGCCACGTGGGCGTAATGCGGCAGTAGCGGCGTGAGCGCGGTGAAGAAGATCGTGTCGACGAGCACGAGCGCACAGACGAATAGCAGCAGCACCCGGACACGGGGCGGCAGTTTCGGCATCCCGCCGACGCTACCGCACCGCTCGTGGTCCGCAGATCGCGGCCGATCCAGACCGCGCCATTGCGGTCCCGGCGATCACGCGGGAGGTGCCTCCGCTGGCCGGTAGGCCAGGACGACCACGCTCGGGCCCACCTTGCGCATGTCGACCAGGTCGAGGTCGGCCGGCACCGCGCCGTCGCCGAACAGGCGCTTGCCTTCGCCGAGGACCACCGGATGGATCATGAGGCGGTACTCGTCCACGAGTCCGTGACTACGCAGGCTCTCGACGAGCGTTCCGCTGCCGGCGACGAGGATGTCCCCGGCATACCGCTGCTTGAGCGCGGCGACCTCGGCCGCAACGTCGTCGGAGATGATCGTCGAGTTGCGCCAGTCCGCGCTGGTCAGCGTGGTCGAGACGACCACTTTGGGCATCTCGTTCATGCGCTTGCCGAAGTCCCCCGCGGCCTCCTCCATGGCCGGCCACGCCGCGGCGAACCCCTGGTAGGTCACGCGCCCGAGCAGCTGCACGTCACTGGCCATGAGCTCGTCGAACTTGTATTGCATCCCCTCCTCCGCCGGGAAGCGGAAGGTCCAGCCGCCCTGCGGTGTGCCCTCCGCCCCGCCGGGATCCTCGATCACTCCGTCGAGGCTGATGAATTCGCTGACGACGAGCTTGCCCATGGTGATCTCCTTTAGTGCTTGTGCGCGGTCTAGTGGTGCTCGGCAGTCAGAGCGACTTGCGCAGCAGCGAGTCCAGCTTGGTGAAGGAGCTCTCCCAGCCCGTGATCGTGTCGGTGCCCATCGGCTCGTGGAACGGACCCTGGCGCAGCTCGAGCCTCGTCTTGCCGTCGGGCTCCTCGTGGAACTCCAGGCGCAGCCTGAACCTGACCGTGCCGGTAGTCCCCGGGATGCCCTCGACGTCCTGGTGCCCGACGAGGAGCTCGTTCTCGACGACCTCGGTGAATGTCGCATCGACCGGGCTGCGCACCGTCGGGTCGTCGTCGCTAACCATGACGAGGCGCTGATATCCGCCGACCCTCGCATCGATCTGGACGGACTCGTACGGCACCGAGAAGCCAACTGGGCCGAACCACTGGCGTAGCTGGTCGGGGTCGACGAAGGCCCGGTACACGAGTTCGCGCGGAGCGTCGAACACTCGCGAGATGGTGATTTCCCTGGTTGCGGTCATGACATTGCCTTCCTTCGTGGTGGTTGTGTTAGTTGTCCTGGTCGTGGGGGGACCTCGCCAGCTGTCCCCGGCTCAAACGGCTCTGCCGAAGCCCCAAGGCCGGTCTTGCCACGGGGCTCCTCCTGCAACTCCCGCTGAATGGTCACGGGTCGATCCCTCCGTTAGCTGCGCGCTCCTCCTGGACGCGGCGCAAGTGCGCGTCGAGGCGGTCAAAGCTGGCGTCCCAGAACTGCCGGTAGCGCTCCATCCAGTCGGTCGCCTCCTTGAGCGGAGCGGCCTCCAGAGTGCTCGACAGCCACTGGCCAGACCGGCTGCGGGAGATCAGGCCCGCGCGCTGGAGCACCTTCAGATGTCGCGAGATGGCCGGCAGGCTGATCGAGAACGGCTCAGCCAGCTCCGTGACGGTCGCGTCCCCGTCCGCAAGCCGGGCGAGGATCGCCCGCCTCGTCGGGTCCGCCAGCGCCGCGAAGATCACGCTGAGCTGATCTTGAGCCATCATTTAACCATCCTGTTAATTAACGAATGTGTTAAACATAGGCAGGGCTCGAGCTGGATGTCAAGTTGCGAATGCAGCAGATGGCAGCAGCGGCAGGAGCCTCACCTCTTCCGTACCTTTTGCGGCTAATGCGTACCCAGCCGACCCTCGGGCCCGCCGAAGCCGCCCGCGAGGCCGACCTTCCTGGCAAATCGCGCAAAACGTCCAGGGAGCCTAGCCGCCGCCCAGCCTGGCGATAGGCGACGGCCGACCTGGTGAGCAGCCGTCACCCCATAGTTCACGCAGCCTCCTCGCAGGCCCGGAATTGGATCGCACCGCACTAGCGCGTCGTCCCGAACGGGCGCAGTGTGGACTCTGGCATCCCTTGTATCTCCGGTGCGGAAGGAGCAGGAGCATGCGACGGAGTAGCGACCGGATTCTGACGACGCACACCGGGAGCCTGCCCAGGCCGGCGGACCTCGACCAGCTGATCGCCGACCGGGAAACAGGCAAGGACGTCGATCCCGCCACCTTTGACAGCCGTGTCACCGAGGCCGTGGCCGACATCGTGGCCAGTCAGCTGGCCGCCGGCGTGAGTGTCATCAGCGACGGCGAGATGGGCAAGTCCGGCTACTCCACCTACGTCAAGGACCGCCTGAACGGCTTCGGCGGCACAGGCCGCCCGATGGCCGTGACCGAGATGATCGAGTACCCGGAGGTGTTCGAGTACATCGCCGGCGACGAGGCGGCCGCCAGGGTGATGCACCAGCCGGCCTGTGACGGACCGGTCTCCCTGCGCGACCCGGACGCCGTGCACAAGGACATCGACAACCTCAAGTCTGCCGTCAAGGACGCCGAGCCCGCGGACGTGTTCATGACCGCGGCCTCGCCGGGAGTCATCGCGGCGTTCCTCGCCAACGACTACTACCCGAGCGACGAGGAGTACATATTCGCGCTGGCCGACGCGATGAAGCCCGAGTACGACGCGATCGCCGCAGCCGGCATCGTGCTCCAGGTCGACTGCCCGGACCTCGCGATGACCAGGGCCATGCTCGGCAACGACATACTGACCGACGAAGAATTCCGCGATCAGATCCGGATGCACGTGCGCGCGCTCAATTACGCCTTGCGCGACATCCCGCCGGAGCAGATGCGGATGCACCTGTGCTGGGGCAACGGCGAGTGGCCGCACGTCACCGACATCGCGCTGGCGAGCATCATCGACATTGCGCTCGAGGCCCGGCCGACAGGTCTGGTGTTCGAGGCTGCCAATCCCCGGCACGAGCACGAGTGGAAGATCTGGAAGGACGTGCGGTTGCCCGAGGGCAAGGTGCTCATCCCCGGCGTCCTGGACACCACCACGAACTTCGTCGAGCATCCCGAGCTGGTGGCGCAGCGGATCATCCGGCTGGCCCAGCTTGTCGGGCGCGAGAACGTGATCGCGGGTACCGACTGCGGGTTCGGCACGTTCGCCGGGTTCTACACGGTCAAGCCCAGGATCACCTGGCTGAAGCTGGCATCAATGGCCGAGGGCGCTCAGATGGCATCTGATTACCTATGGGAACGGGGTCGCTCGTAGCTCCTCGGCCTACCCGGTCGCGGCCGTCGCAACCGCCAGCCACATTGCACTGCGAGCGCCAGACGGGTAGGAAACCATCGTGGGGAGCGAAGTGCTCGCGGACGCCGGTCGGCCGCCGCGAGTCGAACTGCGGCTGTCGGGCGCGTTCGCAGTCGTCTGCGACGGAGCCGAGCTTGCCGACGCCCAGATCGGCAGCCGCAAGTCGCGCCTGCTCCTGAAGCTCCTCTCGGTGTCCAGGCCAGCCCTGGTCACGACGGATCAGATCGCCGAGGTGCTCTGGGACGGCACGCCGCCGGCCGGGGCCGACCGGAATATCGCCTCGCTGATCAGCAGGCTGCGCGCGGTCCTTGGCGCCGAGCGTCATCCAGGGCGGCCGGACCGGCTACCGGCTCGGTGACGAGACTGCGGTCAGCGTCGACCTGGATATGGCGGCCCGGCTCTGTGATCAGGCTGAGCGCAAGCTGGCCGCGCAGCCGGCCGCGGCGCTGGCGGCGGCGGAGCGCGCCTGTGATCTGATGTCCGCCGGCATCGCGATCGCCGACGAGCCGTACGCGAGCTGGGCTGATCCGGCGCGCGATGAATCGCAGGCACTGCTTCGCCGCGCCCGGCTGGCGGCGGCTGAGGCGGCGCTAGCGACCGGCGATCCGGCCATCGCCGTCCGCTATGCCGAGGCGGCGATGACCGCTGACGGCCTGGACGAGGCGGCGCACCGCGTGTACATGTCGGCCGCGACCGCGGCCGGGGAGCAGGCAAAGGCGCTGCGCGCCTTCGCGGCGCTCCGCGAGCGACTGGAGGCCGAGCTCGGCAGCGATCCGGCCCCGCAGACGCGCGACCTGCACCTGGCGATCCTGCGCGAGGAGGCAGAGCGGCCAGCCGAGGATGGCGCACAGCCAGGGCGCGCGGCCGCGCCGCCGCGAACGGCGGCGCGGCCCGTGCGATCACGGCCGGAGCTGACTGGCCGCGGCGCTGAGCTCGAGGCGCTGCGGATGGCCTGGAGCCGGGCCGCGGGCCGGGCACCCGGCCTCGTCTTGATCGCCGGCGAGGCGGGTATCGGCAAGACCACCCTGGCCGAGTTCATGGCCACCGAGGCCGCCGATGACGGCGCGACAGTCCTGCGCAGCCGCTGCTACGAGACCGAGCGGTCGCTGTTCCTCCAGCCCATCGTGGAAGCTCTCGCTCCGGCGGTTGCCCGGATGACCGCGGCCAGGCTCCGGGACATGCTGGGCCAGCACGCGGGCGCGGCAGCGGCGCTAATGCCCGCCGTAGCCGACTTGCTCGGCCCGGCTCCGCCCGACCGGGGCAGTATGGAGATCGAGCGCCGGCGCGCGTTCGAGGCTGTGACGGCGCTGCTGGGCGGGCTGGCCGAGCGCGATCCGGTCCTGCTGGTCGTCGACGACCTCCAGTACGCCGGCCAGTCCACCGTTGAGCTGCTGCATTTCCTTGGACGTCATGTGACCGGCGCCCGACTGCTGACGGTAGTGACGGTCCGGGCCGAGCACGCGAGCCGAGATCGGCACGGCGCTCGACCCGGTGGCGGTCAGGATCGACGTAGGGCCGCTCGCGCCCGACGCCGTCGAGCAAGCTAGCCCGCGAGGCCGGGCAAGGTGCGCTCGCCGCTGACATCCTGCAGCGCACGCGCGGCCACACGCTGTTCGTGGTCGAGGTACTGAGCGCTCTTCGGGGCGGCGATGATGGCGTGCCCGACTCGCTGCGCGGCGCCGTCCAGGCGCGCGTCCGCCGCGCGGGTGCGCCGGTCGAGGCGCTGCTCAGGGCAGCATCGGTGCTCGGCGCCGCGGTCGATCCGCTGAACCTCGCCGCGATGCTGGGTCTCGACGCCCGCCGCCGCGCTCGAACTCTGCGAGCAGGCGCTGCTCGCGAGGCTGCTGGTCATCAGCGGACGGCACTACGAGTTCGGCAACGACCTCATCCGCGAGGTCCTGTACGCCACCACGCCGGAGCCGACGCGGCTTGCCTACCACCACCAAGCCGCCGACCTGCTGACTGCGCAGCCCGAGGCAGTGGCCCGGCATGCTGCCGCGATCGGTGACTGGCCGCGGGCGGCGCGCGCCTTGCTGGTCGCGGCGTTGCAGGCCATGCGCAGGTATGCCGCCTCCGATGCGGCCGCGTTGGCGACCAGTGCACTCGCTGCCGCCGAGCGGGGCGATCTTGCCGAAGTTGGGGTTCGGGCTCTGATCGCGCGCGGTCGGGCACGCGAAATCGCCGGAACCAGGGTCGCAGCCTTCAGCGACTTCACCGAGGCAGCGGCCCGCGCCCGCGCGATCGGGGACCGACGGCAGGAGATGCACGCGCTGCGCGAACTGGGCGGCGACGTGCCGGTCTCGCTTGGCCAGCAGATCACGTTCTGTGAATCGAACCTGGCGAGTGCCTTGCAGATCGCGCTGTCGCTCGGCGGACCGGGCCAGCGAAGCTGACCTGCTGTCACGGCTCGCCGTTGTCGCCACCAATCGCCTGCACCTCGATGCGGCTCTCGATCTCGGCCTCCGCGCGGTAGCGGCAGGTCGTGCGGCAGCAGACGACCAGGCGCTGGCAGTGGGACTCGACGGGCTGAAATCCGCGGCCAATTGTCTTGGCGACACGCCGCGCCTGAGCGCTGTACTGGCCGAGCTCGATCCACTACTGCGACGGCAAGGCGACCTGTTCAGGCTGCAGTGGGCCGAGCTTGAGTCAGCATCGCTGGCGATCGCACTAGCCGACTGGGATACGGCCGAGGCACGGGTCCTGGCTGCGATCGAGACCAACCGGCGCAGCGGCTATCCGCACTGGGCATCGTGGTTTGCAGCGCACCTTAGCTTGCTCGCCAGGCTCCGCGGCCGCGGTGATGACGCGGTGAACCTCGGCCGCCGGGCGGTAGAACTGGCCGATCGGCACGAGCACGGCTGGTGTCGCGCCCTGACGCGCGCCACGCTCAGTGCCGCCCTGCTGCTCACCGGATCCGCGGCCGAGGTCCCAGACCTACTCGAGATCGGCCTTGCAGCAGCGGAACGGGACGGCGCGGAGGGATATGTCCTGCGCTGTCTGGCACCACTGGCTGAGGTAACTGGCTCAGCTGAGCTGCTGGCGCGCGCGTCCGACATGCTGGACCACGCGGCCACGCAGCACGGGCGCCTGGATGCCGGGCTATGAGGTCTATCTGTCGGTCGCCCGGGCCTGGCTGAGCCGACGAGAGGCCGAGCGCGCCCGGTCGGTCCTGCAGCCGCTGCTGGCCGTCGCGGAGCGGACGCCGTGGATACCTCCGCTCGCCGAGGCGCTCGTCGTGGACGGCAAGGCGCTGATTCGCGCGGGCGACCGGAGCTGGCCAAGACACAGCTGGAGCGCGCCCGGCAGCTAGCTCGCGAGCACGGGCTGCCACACGTACTGGGCGACGCCGACGCCGCTCGCCGACTGCTCAGATGAGCTCGGCAAGGCTGGCGGCTGCCCGCGCGGCACCGTCGGTCTCGACGGGGCGGTAGCTGACCTCGCGCCCGATCTGCCCGGCGATCGCGCGGGCGAGCCCGTCTGGCGTAGCGTCCTCGTACTCCAGGCAGTGACCAGCTCCGTACTGCGCTCAGGCGATGCCGGACGTGGAAGTTCTGCTCGAAATGATGGCGCAGCGGAACGTAGATGAAGGGGCGCCGGCATGCCGGCGAGCTCCATGGTCGTCGTGAGCCCGCCCTGCACGACGGCGAGGTCGCACACGGCGAGGTGCCGGTACAGATCGTGCACGTAGCCGCGGACGTCGAGCCCGTCGGCCGCGGGCAGCGAGCGAGGATCGATGCGCGGGCCGGTGACGACGATCATCCGCAGCTCCGGCACGAGCTGCTTGGCCGCCGGGAAGGCGTCAATCACCCGGTAGAGCAGGTCCGACCCGACGCCGGACCCGCCGACGGTGACCAGGCATACCTTCTCCTCGGGCCGATAGCCGAGCTCGGCGCGGACCTCGTCGTGCGCCCCGATGCCCGCCGGATCGAAACCCGAGATGTAGCCAGAGAACTCGAAGTTCTGCGCCGACCCAGTCGCCGATGAGCGGCAGGCCGGAACCGAAACCGTCGGGCACGACATCGGCCGGATTGCCGACGAAGACGGACCGGTCCCGCAGGCTCGGGAAGCGAGCGATCTGCTCGATCATCTCCGCGTTGTAGTCGGTGGTCAGTGCCCGCTCCGCGGTCGCCGCCATCGGGCATCGGCAGCCAGCCGACGAAGTCGGTGAGCCACGCGTACGGCGCACGCTTGAGCTCGGGATTCTCGTGCAGGAAGTAGTCGACGTCCCAGGCCTCGTCGCCGATCCACAGGTCGAAGTGCTCGCGCTCCACTAGGTCGGCGAAGACCATGAAGTTACTGACCATGATCTCGTCCATGCTGCGGACAGCCTGGAACGCATGCAGATCGTGCTCGGCGGCTTCGACTCTCGATGTGGCCGGACTCGCTGGCCAGGAACTGCGACGCGGGATGAACTAGCTCCGACCGACGGTGCAGCAGCTCGGTCACCGGATGCTGCGCCAGCCAGTGCACCTCCAGGCCAGGCCGGAGGGCGCGCAGCTCGTCGGCGATGGCCAGGTCGCGGCGGGCGTGGCCCAGGCCGATGGGCGAGGACATGTACAGCACCCGCTTCGGCCGGTTCAGTGGCCGCGTCCAGGTCCGCTGCCGCGTACGGGCCGACGGCGGCCTGAACCGGTCGGCGAAGTCCCGGATCGCGCGGTTGATGACGACCGGCTCGCGCGCCTGCGGCAGGTGCCCGGCGCCGTCCAGGGTCAGCACCTCCGCACTCGTCAGCTCGGCCAGCTTGCCGCTGAGCTCCCACGGCGTGCACCGATCACCGCTGCCGTGGATGGCCAGCACCGGGCAGCTGACGCGATCGAGGATGGCCTCGGTCTCCGCCTTACTGGTGGTGGACAGCGGCGCTTCCTCGTTGAGCTGCACGATTGCGCCGCCGGCGTCCATGGCCCAGCCGACGCAGTCTTCCCGCTGCTTGGTGGAGTGCGGCTCGTGCAGCAGTTCGCTGAAGAACAGCTCGGCGAAGCCGTGCCAGTCCTGCTGCCAGTACTGCCAGTGCTCGTCGGTCCAGTCCGCGTCGGTGTACAGCGTGTCGGCGAACCCAGCTGGCACCCTGGCCGGGGGTGTCGGACAGGTACGGCAGCCAGGTCGAGATGCTGACAACGCCGAGCACGCGCTCGGGATGCTGCGCGGCCGTGAGCAGCGAGTACCAGGCGCTGCTGCACAGGCCGACGAGCACGCGCTTTCGCGACGCCCACCGCGTCCATGACCGCGATGGTGTCGGCGACGAACTCGGCGTCGGAATACGCGGCCGACGTCAGAGGCCGGTCGGACCGCCCGTTGCCACGGGGATCGATGCTGACGACCCTCGAAGACCGCGCCAGGTACGGTATCTGCGCCTTCCAGGCGCGCGAGCTCACGATCGGGTCGAGCGGCGGGAACACCACGGCAGGCTCGCCCTGGCCGAGCACCTCGTAACCGACCTTGATGCCGTCTCGCTCGATGTATCCCTCGAAATCCGGATATCTGGCCCGCACGTCTCCTCCTCGTCCGGGCGAGCTAGCCCGTTCCCTTCCTATTAGGTGCCCCGTCGTTGCAGCGCGATTGCAATGCCAGTGCAACAGCCCGGCGCAGGCTTGCTGGAACCGCATGAAAGCACTCTGGGAGGGTTCAGCATGGCCATCGACACCGACAGGCTCCAGGATTTCCTGGGCAAGTTCGTCGGCGACCTAGGCGCGACCGTCGCCGCGGGCAGCGTCGTGATCGGGCACAACCTCGGCCTGTACAAGGCGCTGAGCGAGGCGACCGGCAACGGCTGAGGAACTCGCCGGCCGCACCAACACCAGCCAGCGGTACGTGGCCGAGTGGCTGCGCGGCCAGGCGGCCGGCGGCTACGTCGAGTACGACGCCGCCTCGGATAGCTACTCGATGACCGAGGAGCAGGCGTTCGTCCTGACCGATCCGGACGGCGCGGTCTACGCGCCCGGCGCATTCGTCCTCGCGCTCGGCGCGCTCAAGGCGGAGCCGCGGATCACCGAGGCGTTCCGGACCGGCGGCGGCCTCGGCTGGCATGAGCACGACAACGACGTCTTCATCGGCTGCGAGGCGTTCTTCCGGCCCGGTTACATCGCCAACCTGATCCCCTCGTGGATCCCGTCCCTGACCGGCGTGCAGGACAAGCTCACCGCTGGCGCGACCGTCGCCGACCTCGGCTGCGGCCTCGGTGCCTCGACGATCCTGCTCGCGCAGGAGTACCCGAACTCCACGTTCACCGGCTCGGACTATCACGACGGCTCGATCGAGCTCGCTCGCAAGCGGGCTGGCGACGCCGGCGTCGCCGACCGGGTCAGCTTCGAGGTCGCGCAGGCAGCCGGATTCTCCGGCACCGACTACGACCTGGTCGCCACCTTCGACTGCCTGCACGACATGGGCGACCCGATGGCAGCCGCCCGGCACGTCCGGCAGGCACTCAAGCCGGACGGCACATGGCTGGTCGTCGAGCCGGCCGCAGCCGACGACACGGCCGGCAACTTGAACCCGGTGGGGCGCACTTACTACAGCTTCTCCACGCTGCTGTGCGTGCCCAACGCGCTGTCGCAGCCCGGTGGCTACGCGCTCGGCGCGCAGGCCGGTGAGGCCGCCATCAGGCAGATCACGACCGACGCTGGGTTCACCAGATTCCGCCGGGCAGCCGAGACGCCGTTCAACCTCGTCTACGAGGTGCGGCCGTAGCGTGCGCTACTGGCCGAGTAGCTGACGGGCCGGCGGAAGGCAGTGTCGGAACAGGTGGCCGGAAACTGACCGCCGGCTCGTCT
The DNA here is from genome assembly GCA_963730085.1 of uncultured Actinomycetota bacterium. GTDB lineage: Bacteria > Actinomycetota > Actinomycetes > Streptosporangiales > Streptosporangiaceae > JAJYUU01. The sequence continues at coordinate 103,547 of CAVSQI010000009.1, forward strand.
GGTCAGGAGACCTTGGCCAGCCAGCCGAGGTAGACCGAACCGAACGGCTCCGCGTTGGCGCTGATCACCTCGAGCAGCCAGGCGGCCGCCCGTTCGGCCTCGGTGATGACCTCCGCCGGGTAGCCGTAGCGCACCTGATGCTCAGCGAACTCGTCTTCGTCGACGATCAGGACACGCTGGTCGGCGCGCAGCCGCACGACATCGAGGTCGAGGTCGATCATCGTCACCTCGCCTGGATGCTTCCACTCAGGTGGCGAGGCGATATCGCAGTAGATCTCGGTCCTGGCCGGTGCGTCGTTGAAGACCGCCGTCCACCACTGGCCCTGCGGCACGAGCTGGACGAACGGCTCGGCGAAAACCACCGGCGGCTCGCTGACCCCGCTGGGCCGAAGATCCGGCCGGGCGCCCAGCCAGGTCCCGTGCTCGTCCTCGCCCAGGTACTGCATGGTCTGGTGCCAGTGCAGGCTGCCATCGAATTTGGTGAACACCACGCGCACGTCGCGACCCGTCACATGCGCACCTTACCGACCAGGGCGACCTCGAGGGCCTAGGCGACGTCCGATAGGGCTGACGCCGATGCCGCCGCGCGCGCTGCTCTCGTAGGCAGCGAGCGCGAACCGCAGCACGTCGACGGCTTGCTCGGGGCTCCACATCAGCGGACCCTCGCCCGTGCGGAGCCAGCGCAGCCAGTGCAGGCCCGAGTCGCGGAAGCTGCTCGCCCAGTCGTCGTCGAGCGCGTGGTACCCGCGCATCTCGCCGTCGCGGTACACCTCGAGGCTGGGCTCCTGGATGCCCGCGCGCCATGATGCGGTTGACCCGCGCGTAGCCCTTGGTGCCCGGTGACCTCCCAGCGCTCGTCGTTGGTGTAGTAGTCCGATCGCAGGTACAGGTCCGGCGCGAGCGTGATGTCCCAGACGCCGCGGACGCCGTTCTCGTGTTCCCAGCTGATCACCGCGGGGGCGTCGATGTCGATGCCGGATCCGAACGACGTGACCCCGATCCAGGCGCGCACCTCGCGCACCGGGCCGAAGAGCCACAGCGCCGTGGACAGCTTGTGCCAGCCGTCGTCGAACACCATGATCCCGCGGCCGAGCTTGATCTGCTCCAGCTGGTACTCGAAGCTGCTCCACGGCACGTCCCAGCCGCCGCTGCCGCTGCCGACCATCTTCACGTGGTAGCCGGCCACCTCCCCGATGTCCCCGGCCTCGACCACCGCCTTGAGCCTGCGGAGCGGCTCGTAGAACAGGTAGTTCTCCATCACGCGCAGGACCCGGTCACTGGCGCTGGCCGCGGCCAGCATTCGCTCGGCGGCGGCGAGGTCGTTGCACAGCGGCTTCTGCGCGTTGACGTGCCAGCCCTGGTCGAGAAGCTCGACGATGCCGTCCGCGTGCAGCGGGATCGGCAGCAGGCACTCCACGGCGTCGATATCGATCCCGCTGGCTGCCAGCTTCTCTACGGATGGGAACGTGGCCGCATCTGGCCAGTCTGCCTGGCGCTGCTCGCGGCGCTCCGGGCTCGGGTCGACCAGCGCGACGACCTCGACGTCGGGGTTACCGGCGTAGGCCCGCATATTCAGGTCGTAGATCCGGCCGAGGCCGATGAACGCGGCGCGGATCGGGCGATCGTAGGGAACGAAGGTCACGGGCCCGGTCTCCTCTCGGCGCCAGGTCGACCGAGCCGGCCACGGACCGGGACATGGAGTTGTGCGCTAGTTGCCGCTCAGTGGCTCGGATGTTACCGACTCGTCCTGTCTGCGCGCGATAGCCAACTCGGCCTGGCCGTCCGCGCGCGTTATCCTGCGCAGGTGACCCAGTCTGCGCCGATTCCGTCCGGTACGGTCACGCTGCTGTTCACCGACGTCCAGGGCTCGACCCGGCTGTGGGAGGCCGAGCCGGAGCTGATGGCCGTCGCGCTGCGCCGCCACGACGAGATCCTCAGGTCGACGATCGAGGCGGCCGGCGGCTACGTCTTCAAGACGGTCGGCGACGCCTTCTGCGCGGCGTTCTGGACGGCGGCGGCCGCGGTCAGCGCGGTCCTGGCCGCCCAGCAGTCGCTCGGCGGGCAGTCCTGGCCGACGAGCCGGCCGATCCTGGTGCGCATGGGCCTGCATACCGGCGTCTGCGAAGAACGCGACGGCGATTACTTCGGACCCGGTGTGAACCGGGCGGCCCGCCTGGAAGCCGCCGCCCACGGCGGCCAGGTCCTGATCTCGGGAGCGACGGCCGAGCTGCTAGCTGGCACGCTGCCGGCGGGTGCCCGCCTGAAGGACCTTGGCCTGCACCGGCTCAAGGACCTCGGCCGGCCCGAGCAGGTCTTCCAGCTCGAGGCGAGCTTCCTGGCGCCGGACTTCCCGCCGCTCGCCTCGCTGGACAACCCCGAGCTCCCGAACAACCTGCCGACGCTGCTGAGCGCGTTCGTCGGCCGGGAGCGCGAGCTGGCCGAGATCCGCGAGCTGATCCGGACGTCCCGGCTCGTGACGCTGACGGGCGCCGGCGGCAGCGGCAAGACCCGGCTGGCGCTTCAGGCCGGCGCCGAGCTCATCGGCAGGACCGCCGACGGAGTGTGGCTCGCCGAACTCGCGCCGCTCACCGACGGCAGCCAGATCCCCGGCGTCGTGGCGGCCGCCCTGGGGATACAGGACCTCAGCGCGATTGCCGTCGCCGACGCGGTGATCGAGGCGCTGACCGGGCAGGACAGCCTGATCCTGCTGGACAACTGCGAGCACCTGATCGACGCGGCTGCCAAATTCTGCGACCAGGTGATCCGGCAGTGTCCGAAAGTCAGGTTCCTCGTCACGTCGCGGGAGCCGCTCGGAATCGACGGCGAACGGGTGTACCGCGTTCCCTCCCTGACGCTGCCCGGCAGCGACGCGGAGTCTGTCGACGACCTGGCCGGAAGCGACGCGGTCCAGCTCTTTGCCGAACGGGCCCGTGCGCACCAGCCGGATTTTGTCATCGACGAGCTATCCGCGCGCGATGCCGTGACCATCTGCCGGCGGCTGGACGGCATCCCGCTCGCCCTCGAGCTGGCCGCGGCGCGGCTGTCGTCGATGTCGCTCGCCCAGGTCGCCGCGCGGCTTGACCAGCGATTCCGGCTGCTGACCGGCGGCAGTCGCAATGCGATGCCGCGGCAGCAGACGCTCCAGGCGACGGTCGACTGGTCGTTTGGCCTGCTGACCGAGCGGGAGCGGGAGACACTCACCCGTCTGTCGGTGTTCGCCGGCGGCTTCGACCTCGAGGCCGCAGAGGCGATCTGCGCCAGCGCGGAGGTCGATGCGCTAGACGTGCTCGACCTGCTCGGGTCGCTGGTCGACAAGAGCCTCGTCGCCGCCGACCACTCGCCCCAGTCGGTCCGGTACCGGCTGCTCGAGACGATCCGGCAGTACAGCGCGCAGGAACTGTTGCGTGCTTGCGGAGATGCTGAGGTGCTGCGCATCAGAGACCGGCACGCTCGGCTACTACCTGGATCTGGCGAAGCTGGGCGGGCCTGCCACCACCGGCCGCGACCAGGGGCAGTGGCTGCGCCGGTTCGATACCGAGTGGGACAACCTGCGGGCTGCGTTCGCGCATTTCGCGGCGCCGAAGACGCGGCGACGAGATGATGGCGCTGGCCGTCAGCCTGCGGCGGTTCAGCCTCAGCCGCGGCCATCCGGAGGTGCTCGACTACCTCCGGCCCGTCATCGACAGGCCAGGACGCCGCGCCGAGCGCCCTGCTGGCGGACGCGATGACAGTCGCGGGGCAGCTGATCGGCCTGCTGTCCAGGACGGACCTCGCCGAGCTCGCCGCCGCGAAGGCGTACGCCGAGCGGGCGCGCGCCATGGCACGCGCCGTTGGCGACCGGCACGTCGAGGCTCAGGCGATCAGCAAGCTCGTCGAGTCCGCCTACGTCACCGGCGACATGGAGACCGGGCACCAGCTGGCTGAGCAGGGCGTCGCCATCGCGCGCGAACTCGGCGACGTGCAGCTGCTCGGCGAGCAGCTGCAGGGTCTCGCGGCGATGACTGCGCTCGCCGGAGGAAAAGACCCGCATCCACGAGGAGGTCGCTGGCCTGCTCGCGTGCAGGCCGGCGATGACCTGCTCACGGCTGTCGAGCTCAACCACAGGTTCAGCATGGCCTTGCACGCCGGCCGGATCGAGGAGGGCAGCGCGTTCCTGGAGGAAGCGGTCGCCCTGGCCGAGCGCGTTGGCGGCGATCTGCTCCTGCACTTCCTGCGCTGCAACCTGGCGCTGCTCCGGCTCATCCAGGACCGCTACGCCGAGGCTGCCACGCTGCTGCGCGGCTGCCTGCGTACCAGCCGTCGGCTTGGGCCGGGTGTCGGCTCGGGCGAGCTCATCTTCGCGGCCGCGTGCGTCGCCGCCTGGCAGGGCGATGACGTGCGCGCCGCGACTCTGCACGGCGCGGGCGACGCCGACATCGACGCGTCGCTGGAGATTCGCACGATCAATTGGTCGGACGCCGAGCAGGAGTTGCGCGTGGGCGTGCAGGCCCAGTTGCGCGACCGGCTCGGCGACGCGGCGTACGACGAGGCCTACCGCTCGGGCGCAGGACTGACGCCCAGCCAGGCGCTGAACCTGGCACTCGGCCGCGACGCGCACGCCTAGCCTGCCGGCTCCGAGCCTGCGCCGGCTGCCGTGCCCGCCTGGCTCGCCGCGCCTGCCCGGCTGCCCGCTCGCTGCCCGCCGACTGCCCGCCCGCCGCTAACCGCCTGCCCGCCGGGTGACCCCGCGTCGCTGCGTTTCCGACCATGGGCTGCCGTCGGTGCATACGCCGCTAGCTTGAGTTGACAGCGTTTATCTTCGCGTTGCATAATGGATTTTGTAAACGGCGTAAACACCAGACCGGCAAGGGGACAATCCAATGAGCATCAGCATGCAGAGCCTGAACGACGCCATCGTCGCCATCATCACCACCGTCGGCATCGCCGTCGCCCTGTCGATCGCGTTTGCCGCCGCGGGCGCCTTCGCCCAGCGCAGCAAGATCCGGGCCCGCAAGGTCGCGCACGCTGTGGCGGCACCTGCGCAGCACCCGACGCAGACCGACAACGCCCGCGAGCTCGTGCTTCGGTAGGACGCGGCTTCGCGAGCAGTACCGAGAGGGACGACGCCAACCTGGCGCCGCCCCTCTTCGTATGTCGTGGCTCCGGTGATCGGTTGACGCGGCGGCACCCTCGGCACGACGGTCGCGTCGAGGGCCCCCGGCATGACGGCGCGTTAGCGCCCTCGGCAGGCGGTGCCTTAGATCCCCGCCCTGGCTGCTCGAATGGCAGCCCTTCCCGGTCGCCGGCCGCCCGGAACAGTACGCCGGCCCAGGTCCGGAATGGCCGCCACGGTTCGGCGATCCGCTCGAGTTCCGCGGCGTCGGGCGTGCTCGCCAGCCCGTAGTAGTGCCGCAAGTACCCAGCGAGCCGCGGCTCGCCCACCGCGAGCCCGTCGGTCACACCGGTCGACCTCAGGTAGACCAGCATGGAGTAGACCGGCCCGAGACCCTTGATCCGCTGAAGCCCGGCCATGGCGTCAGCCGCAGGCATGGCGCGCAGCGTCGTCAGGGTCAAGCTGACCATTGAGCGCGGCCTGCGCGACACCGTGCAGCCGGGCCAGCCGGGCCTCCTCGATCCCGCGGAACTCCGAGATCTCCAGCAGTTGCCCTGGCAATGGAAACGCCGGCTCGGCCTGACCCGCCAGCTCGAACGTGACGCCGGCCGCCTCACACAGACGACGGTGGAGCGCAATCGCCTGCGTCCGGTGGCGCCGCTGTGAGAGGACCGACCACGCGGCTGCCTCATAGGGCGAGTGGAACAGCACCGGTCGCAGACCCGGATTGTCGGCCTGGATCGCGCCGAGGACGGGATCCGCCTGGCCCGCGGCGAGCCAGCCAGTGACATCGGTATCGATTGACAGGATCCGGCGGATCTGGTCCGCAGCGGCGGTCATATTGGTCTCGCCGCTGATGTCGGCGACCAGATTGCCGTTGGATTGCTGAGTGAGCGCGACACCCACATGATGCTGAAGGTCGTCGGCAACGAAGGCCAGCCGCATCAGCCGGGAGTCCGGGAACGGACGCCCGGTACTTGGCCCGAAGCCGAAGGATGCCGCGGCGGCGAGTGAGAAGGGTCCGTCGACCCGCATCTCTAGTTGCATCGTCATAGTGATCTGCCTCCCTAGGAGACGCCTGAGGGGTTAGCGGCCGCGGACTGGCGGCCGGACTGGCCGCCGGCGGCCACGTTCTCAGGTATAGACCCGGGCACTGACAGTACGGCCATTGCCAATGCTTAGGCAGTTGGCTAATAATTAGGCGCATGGCTAAGCAAACCGTCATCTGCACGTACCGGGTCCGACCCGATGCTGAAGCCGAATTCCTCGAGCTGCTCGGACGGCACGGGGCCGCGTTGGCGGAGCTCGGATTCGTGACCGATGGACCGTCGGTGATCTACCGCGAGCTCGCCGACGAGCCGACCTACGTCGAGATCTTCACCTGGGTCGAGGGCGGCTACGAGCATGCGCGCGAGCACCCGTCGATCCTGGCCATCTGGGGCGCAATGGATCCGCTGCTTGAGGACCGTGACGGGCGCCCGAAGTGGGAGTTCCCGCACTATGAGCGCGTCACGCTCGGCACGTGACAGCCAAGCCCAAGGGATTCGCCGAGCTCGACGACTTCGACACGGTCTTCAGCGCGCTAGCGCACCGGTCTCGGCGGACTATCCTTGCCGCTCTGCACGCCCACGGCGGCGAGATGACGTCGGGCGCCATCGCCGCCTGGTTCGAGCACTCCTGGCCGACGACCTCACAGCATCTGCGCGTGCTTCAGCAGGCCGGGCTCGTCTCGATCGAGCTGCGCGGGCGTGAGCACATGTACCGGCTCGAGACCGCTCGGCTGCTCGCAGTCACGCAGCGCTGGCTTGGCCACTTCGGCTGACCCGGATCCACCGCTTGCATGCTGGCAGCGACCGCGGGACCGCGCTCGCCGGGGCCGCGAGCAACGCCCTGCGACCGACAGCGGGGCGGCGCCGCCGGCGACACCGAAGCGCGTCCACGCTACGACCATTAGGCCAGCCGGACGCGGCGGTCAGTGCTGATGGTCGAAATGCGACGCCTCGGACTCTGCCGCGATCTCACGCAGCGCGGCCAGGCCGGCCCGGAGCGACGCAACTCCATCCGCGGTCAGCCGACGTAGGAGCTCCTCGTCGACAGCCGTCGCCGCTTCCCACGAGACCGTAGCCGCAGCCCGGCCGCGTGGCGTCAGGTGCAGCAGAATGCGGCGCCGGTCCTCAGTATCTGCCGACCGCTCCAGGTAGCCGCGCATCACCAAGGTATCGATCAGCTGGCTGACCGCCTGCTTGCTGATCCCGAGCTCGCGGTTCAGCCGGGTATACGGCGAGTCGTCCTCGTAAACCCGCGCGAGTACATACGCGCCGTTGCGCGGGACGTCGTCGAATCCAGCGTCGGCGAAAGCTTGCCGGACTGCGTTGCCGTACGCCTTGCGCGCACCGCGCAGCATGGCAGCCATGCCGATCTGGTCGTCCGCGTCAGCGAGCTCGGTCCCCTCGTTCTCGGTCACGACGTCAACGATATTAGTCTCAATACTTGACCGTCAATTTAGTTGACCAGGCAGTCAAAGCACTGTTGCGGTAGCTCAACCGCAGTCGAGGACGCCGTAGAGATACCAGCCGGGGTTCAGAGCGGGAGCGATCAGCATCTTGGACGCGCCGTGACCTGACTGGTGCAGGCTGGCTGGGTAGTCGTGCCTGAAGTAGCAGATGTAGTCGCCACGACCGCGATCGGGCGTGCAATTACGCAGCTGGAGGTTCACTGCCTCCGATCGCATCTGCACCAGCTCACGGTAGGACTCCGGAGTCGTCACGGCGCGCAGTGCCGTGGCGTTGTGGCTGTTGTACGAGCTAGCAAGGTAGATCATCGCCGAAGTCGGGGAACTGAAGCGTGGTCCGGTGTAGCCCGAGGCGGCAGGCGTCGACGGGTTGCTCGACGGGGAGGCGGCAACCGGCAAAGCGAGCTCCCTAGTGACCGGACGCGATGCCTGTGGCTGCCGGGCTACCACCTTCGTCGCGGGTCGCGTGACCGCATGCGAACGGGTAGTCGCGGCTTGATCCCGTGAGGCCAGCCCGCATCCGGTTGCCGCGCTGACAAGTCCCGCAGCTAGGCCCAAGAATGCCAATCCTCGCAACGTGCTGTTCATCGTTAGTCCTTCGCATCCGTAGGTCGCCAAATTGGCGTTGGACACGATCGTGCGCGCCCGGCCAGTTGACGCCCAAGGGGAGGTTTCCCCAGATGGGATGGGGTCCCCATGGTCGTCTTGACCGTCCGGGTAGCGGAGACCTGCGGCTGAGGACGTATTCAAGATCCGCCGAACCGGTCGTCCTAGGCCCACGGATAGCTGGCTGGCAGCACCCGTCAGGTAATCAACGATCTGCGAGCCGCGCATGCCGCGCAGGTGGCGTTCTACCGAAGCCAAGGCCGACAGCCGTCTAAGGCCGGACGATCTTAGAGTGCCCACGGGCGTCGGCCAGTCCCTGCTCGCCCCGCCACGGAGCGCGAGCGAGCACGATTCCTTCCACACGCGCCGCCATTCCCTGGTCCAGCAGAACCCCGGCGACGGCGTCGAGCTGAGTGCCCGTCGTGCAGACGTCGTCGTAGACCAGCACGTACTGACCTGCAATCCGGTCAGCCAACGGAACGTGCAGCGCATCTCGCAGCTCATTCCCGCTGACGCGCTTGGACCAGGCCTGACCCTCGGCGGACTTCAGGGTTGGCTGCGTCTTGATGATTGCCGCCGGTCTGGCGATGTCGAAGGGCCAGCGGTTGTCGGAGTCGGCCGCGGCGGCCGCGGCCAGCACCGCCTCGGTGTGCGGGAACTCCTGCCCGCCTGGTCCGACGAAGCTCGGGTTGACCACGATTAGCCCTGGCCGGTCGGCGGTCATGTGCTGGTCGAGCCAGGCGAGGAGTAGCCGACCGAATACGACAGCGTGACCGCGGGAGCCCCGGTACTTGTAGCTGTTGATGGCGCGGCGCAGCGGCCCGGACTGGTACCCGATCGCGTGGATCTTGCTGATCCGACGACGCGGGCTGCGGCATAGCTCGTTGGGGCAGCAGCCATCCGGCCGAAGGCGCTGGGCGCAGACAATGCACGCGGCTGACCCAGGCCGGAGCAGTCCCCGCCCCGCGCAGTCCGCGCACACCGGCACCGGCCCGGTGCGGTAGTAAACGCACCGGGGACACTCCGGGAATCCGGCCGTCCGTAACTCGCCGCTGGCGGCTAACTGGTCATCAGTCATCGTGGCAAGACGGTAGCGGGACCTGCCGACACCGCCTCGCGCTGGAGCGGCGGTGATTTGTTACGGCCCCGTTCCCGTCACGATTGTGATCTTCTTACCGAGGCGTCGCCCGGACCGGCTGGCCAGGCAAGGCTGCGGGCACGATGCCGGCGTCGCGGACGACGAACGTCCCGCCGACGAGGACATGCCTGATCCCGGCCGACGGCCGGGTGGGCTGTGCGTAGGTCGCCTGGTCGTGCACGGTCGCCGGGTGGAAGACGACGATGTCCGCGTCGCAACCGACCTGGACGCGGCCCTTGCGGCGCATCGCGGGCACGTGGGCCTCGAGCAGGCGAGCCGGGAGCAGGCTCGATCGGCGCAGCGTCTCGGCCAGGCCGAGCGGCCCGCCGTCGGCCGCGAGCAGCCGCAACGCGCGGGCGAACGTCCCGGCCGTGCGGGGGTGGGTGAACGCAGTGTCGGGTAGTGGCCACGTCATCGGATCGGGAACGGGGTCGGCCCACGTCAGTGGCATCGCATCGCTCGCCACGATCGCGTCGGGGAACGTCAGCGATCGCAGGAGCACAGCCCAATCTGCCGGGTCGTCCTCGTTCAGATGCCTGATGACCGCCAGGCCGCCGGGATCGGCTGCGCGGAGCTCACGGAGCCGTTGCTCGGTCGCGACCTGTTCGCCGGTCGGCGCGTAGGTGATATCGGCCGGCGTCAGGTCTCGCTCGTGCAGTCGCTCCGGGGCGAGGAACGCAGCCCCGATGCCGGTCATCCCCGATCCGTACGGGTAGGCCTCGGTCGACACTCGCGAGCCCGCCGCCTGTGCCCGGCTGACCAACTCCTGCACGCGGTCGATGTGGCGGAGCGACGTGCTGTTGATATGGCAGTAGTGCATCTGGGCGCCGGTCTCGCCGGCCGCGCGGACGATCTCCTCGGCGCCGTCGATGAGCGCATTCGGCGCGAACTCGATCAGGTCGCGGGCGTGGGTGAACGTCGCGACGCCAGCGTCCGCTGCGAGCGCTGCGACCCTTAGATACTCGCCCGGATCACAACCCGGCGCGTACCCGACCAGCATGCCGATGCCGATCGCCCCGTCGGCGAGGTCGGCTGACAGCCGGCTCGCGATGGCGCTTAGCTGGCTCGGCGATGCAGGACCCTGCCAGGCAGGGGTCGCCACGTTCGCCAGGAAGGTGCCGAGCCCGCCGCCGAGTGCGATGCCGCCGATCGATTCCATCCTTGCGAGCGCCCAGGACGCAGCGAAGCCGTAGTTGATCGGCCGGCCTTCGGCGGCCGCTCGTTGGTAAGCCGGGGCTACGGGGGTGACGCCGGCTTCCAGCTCAAGCGCCGTCGTAACGCCGTCGAGTGCACGCAGCCGAGTCCGGGAATGTCCGCCGTGTGGCTGTGCAGGTCGATGAACCCGGCGGTTACCACGTGGCCGGCGACGCTGAGGTCGACTGGGGCTGACGCGAGCGCAGTGCCGATCTCGGCGATACGCCCGCCGGTGATGGCGACGTCGGCGATGGCGTCCAGGCCAGTCTCCGGGTCGATGACGCGTCCGCCGCGCAGTACGACGTCGTAGGTGGTCACTCGGGCGGCTCCTGGTGCAATTGAGTTGGCGGGCGGGCTGGCACGCGGGCGCCGGAGCGCCGAGCGGTCGGCGGCCTGCGGCACCACGGCACCAGGGCCCCACGGCGTCCGAGCCGGCAGCCCCTGTTAGTCAGACGATCGATCCACGCTGTTGATGGCGTCCGCGACAGCGTGAGCCAGGGTCCGGTACTGCTCCCGCGTAATCTCGCCGCGATCGTAAGCCGCCGTCACATCATCGATGGAACCCGGGACGTTGGCGCCCGGATCCAGCTGCGCCAGGTCGGCCATCTCGGCGTAACTGCGCGCAACCGGTCCCCTGGTCCTAGCCCACCGCCGCTGCCTGAACCTCGCTGCGACCTCGTCTAGGCTCAGCTCGCCCGACGTCAGTGCGTCCATCAAGTCGATGACCTCGTTGCCGCTCATCGAGCAACGCTCCTTGTCTGTGCCGAACGTGCCCGCGACTCCACCGAGTACCGGATCGCGGTCATCAACCGAGTTGTCGTACCTGCGCCAGGAATCGAATGTCGATTTCAGCTGCTCGAAGTTCCGGCGATTGCCGCTGCCCCACTCGGCATCGGCGTTCTTCAGGATCGTTGCCTCCGGCACATACCGGCCGCCGATTCCTTGCCCGGCCCGGAACTCGTCATGCCCTTCGCGGTACCGCGCATCTGCCCGCCGAACGCTGACCTCCACCGGGATGTCGACGAAGACGCCATCAACCTCGGAGTATCCCGCTGCACGCAAGGACTCGACTCGCTCGGCGATCGAGCCCGTCTTAGCCATCGTGATGTCCCAGATGACATTCTTGCCGTCGGCCTGGGCTCGGGTTGCCAACCGCTTGGCGATGTGCGACGACTCTTCATGCGCGAGGTCTGATGCCTCCATCGGCGTCAAGCCGTCGACGGTCGGCATTAATCCTCTGCGTGCCATCTCCTCCTTGATGAGATCCGGGTTGATCATCAGGTACCGCGACAGGTCAACGCCCGCGAACTCATTGAGAACCGTCGTCTTGCCAGCTCCAGGCAATCCGCCGGCCAGTATCGCCTTGCCCTCGCACGGGACGCCGGCCGATCGCGCATAAAGGTCGTCGACTATCGCATCGTGGAGCGCCTCGCGCTGGTCGGTCCAGACTTCACGGCCTCCATCGAGCGTGTACTGGATGTCCGTCTGCAGGCCCGCGGCTCGGGCGTCCCTCTAAGCGGACCTCGACCTCGGCTACGTGCTCGGCGTGCTCGGCGTCGGTTAACGGACGGACCTGGTCAGCGTCGCGTCGCCGTCGCGTCGGTCGCTGTCGCCGACGTCCGCGGCTTCGCAAACGAGCGAGCGCCGCTCGGCATAATCCGGCGACGACGGATGGGCGGCAGCCAGGCGCTCTAAGCGCTGGTCTAATCGGCGCGCCGCAGTGCCGTCTGTCAGCTCGAGGTCAGTCGGAGAATCGACAGCGCCCACGCGGACCTCCTGCAGCGCTCGCCGTCACCAGTCAGATTCAGCACAGACCTTAGCCTCGAATTGGCGGAAGCCGCTCAAACTTCCGGCAGTCTCGCGCGCGACACGTCACTCGAACAGCCCGCGGATGTCGTCAGCGTCCAGGCTGCTGCCAAACACATTCCCACTGTCGATCACCGACGTGAACAGCGCGGCCTTGCGCGCCTTCAGGGCCATCACCTTCTCCTCGATGGTGTCCTTGGCGATGAGGCGGTACACGACGACGTTGCGGGTCTGGCCGATCCGGTGCGTGCGGTCGACGGCCTGCGCCTCGGTCGCAGGATTCCACCACGGATCGAGCAGGAAGCAGTAGTCGGCCTCGGCGAGGTTCAGCCCGAATCCCCCGGCCTTGAGGCTGATGAGGAACACGGGCGCATCGCCGTTCTTGAACCGCTGCAGCACGATCGGCCGGTCGCGTGTCCGGCCGTCCAGATAGCAGTACGGAATCCCGGCGTCGTCGAGTCGCTGCCGCGCTCGCTCGAGGAATCGGGTGAACTGGCTGAACACCAGCGCCCGGTGTCCGCCGCCGACCGCCTCCTCGAGTAGGTCGAGCAGCGTATCGAGCTTGCTGCACGGCAGGTCGTCGTGCTGCCCGTCCACGAGCCCAGCGTGCAGGCTCAGCTGCCGCAGCAGCGTGAGCGACCGCAGGATCGTGAACCTGTTGGCGTTGACGTCGTCGATGAGGCCCAGGACCTTCTGGCGCTCGCGCTGGAGATAGGTCTGGTAGAGCTTCTGGTGCTTCGGATGCAGGTCGACATCGAGCACCTGCTCCTGCTTGGCGGGCAGGTCGGCCGCGACCTGCTCCTTCGTGCGGCGCTTCACGAGCGGCTTGATCCGCCGCCGCAGCTGGCTCGAGCAGCTCAGCGCTGCCCTGCTTCTCGATCGGCCGAGCATAGTAGTCCTGGAACTTCTCCGGATGCGGGAACAGTCCCGGCGCCGTGATCGACAGCAGCGACCACAGCTCCATGAGGTTGTTCTCCATCGGCGTGCCCGTGATAGCCAGCTTGAACGGGGCGGGCAATCGCCGGGCGCACTGGTAGATCTTGGCGTGATGATTCTTGGTGTACTGGGCCTCGTCCAGGATCAGTCCCGACCACGGAACGGCCGCGTAGCTCGCGAAGTCAATCCGGAGCAGCGTGTAGGTCGTCACCACCGCGTCGGCTCCGGCGATGATCTCCGCGAGGTCCTTGCGGCGCCGGGCCATCGTGTCGGTGATCACGACCACCTTCAGACCTGGCGTGAACCTGCCGGCCTCGGCGTCCCAGTTCGACACGACGCTGGTCGGTGCGGTGATGAGGAACGGCGCGCCTGCCGGATCTTCCGCGCGCGCGTGCGCGATCAGCGCCAGCGCCTGCAGCGTCTTGCCCAGCCCCATGTCGTCGGCGAGGATGCCGCCGAGCTGGTGCTTCCACAAGAACGCGAGCCACTGGAATCCCTCGACCTGGTACGGCCGCAGCTGCGCGGTCAGCCCGGCGGGCAGCGGCACGCGGCCGAGGTCTCGCACCGTCTGCAGTGGCGCTGCATCCGGCCCGGTGCCGGCGAACGCCAGGAGGCCATCGACCTGTCGCTGCCAGGCGCTTGCCTGGCGGCTGACCAAGCCAAGCTCGGCCAGCTCGGCCCACAGGCCAGCCTGGAATCTGCTGATCCGCAGCGACTGCGACGGCCGGTCCTGGAGCGCCCGCGCCTCCTCGATGAGCCTGGCGAGCGCCTGAAGTCCCGGCTTGTCCAGCGAGAAGTAGGCACCGTTGTCGAGCAGCAGGTACTCATCGCCCCGCGTCAGCGCCAGGAACAGGTCTCTGAACAGGACGAGCTGATCCTCGACGAAGACCATGACGCCAAGACCGAACCAGTCGTTGTCGCCGGCCAGCTGCTCCGCGGAGAGCTCGATCCGCAGCGAGTCGCCGGCCTCGCGATAATCGGCCGGAGTGCCGCTGATCTCTACTTCGACGCCGGGCCGGCCAGCCAGCATCGGCAGGGTCTCCGTGCTGAATCTCATGGTCTCGAGTCCGGTGAGCTGAGCCGGTCTCAAGGCGGCGGCCGGCATGTCGAGCTCGGCCAGGATGGCCCGCTCAGCGTCGACGTCCCGGTATGGCTCGGCGTCGGCCTCGGCGCGATGCCCGGCGGCGGCGATGGCGCCGCTGGCGACGTCCGTCGCCGGGTCGCTGGGTCCGGGCAGCGCCCGAGCCGGGCTGATCGGCGCTCGCAGCTGCGAGTCGCCGACCTGGTAAGCCCACTCCCAGCTAACCGCCAGCTCGTGTCCCGCACCGTACGAGGCGCCGAGCACCAGCGTCGGCGGTGAGATGGCCGGCAGCGGAAACGATCCGTCCGAGGAGATGAGCGAGGTGGCGTGGCGCAGGCGCGGATAGAACTCCTCGCGGAATCGGCGCTCCTGTGCGGCGGGAACGGTGAGCGACTGACGCGAGGTCGCCAGCTGCTGCAACTGCACGGGAACGGGGTTGATCAGCCTGGCCAGCCGGAACCGCCAGCGCGCTGGGTCGGGCGTCCGCTCGGCCTCGGCCCGGTCGACGTAGGCGAGACCGTGCGCCTCCGAGCCGAAGAAGCAAAGCGGCCAGATCTCGTTGTCACTGCCGTCCACGCCGAGGACTGGACTGATGCGCAGCGGTCCCGACGGCTCGCTCCTGGTCACGTCTAGGAACAGCTCGGCCGTGCCGTACTTCGGAATAGCGCCGAGCTTGCGGTAGACCAGCGGTACCCCGACGGACTCGGCCTCGTCCAGCAGCGACCACAGGCGCCGCGACTCAAACGCGGCCAGGTCGAGCAGCTTCTCGCCGCCGTAGTACGGCCGGTAGCCCGAGGATCACCGGCGCGGTGCGTCCAGTAGAGCTCCTTCAGCACGCGAAGCTGGGCGTCGGCGAGCCCGGCGGCGAATAGCCGGGAGTCCAGCCTGTCCCAGGTCAGCTGACCGCCGACCCACGAGTCCAGCTTGGCGCCTGGCTGGACAACTCGCGCCTTGATCGTCAGCTGCGGCGAGGCGGCCGTCCGGCGGTCAATGCTGGTCTGGTCAGCACGCTGACAGGATCAGCTCGATCGCGAGCCGCGGCGACCCGCGGCGAGCCGACTCTGGCCGTGCCTGAGTCAGCGAAGTCAGCAGCTGATCCCACGGGAGGGAGCGCACTCGAGGCGCACTGAGATCCTGGCCCGAGGCCAGCGCCCCGGCCAGCGTGAGCGCGGCCGCGTGCTTGCACTCGCAGCCGACCTCGCAGCTGCAGTATCCGGCGGCGAGCCGCATCGGGCTGGTAGCACTGAAGTACGCCACGGTCTCGTGGAACTCGCCGCCCGTGTCCTGGACAACACCGCTCAGCGCACGCCTGGCGGGCACCCACTCCATCCGGCGGACGACGCCGTCCTCCATCTCGCGGTAACCCGCGGCGTACGCGGCCGCGCCAACGGCCTCCTCGACTGAGCCGAGGTCTACCTCGTCAAGCACCACCCGCGGCATGCGACTGACGATAGCCCCCGCCACTGACACTTCCCGGTGATCAGCGAGGCGCCAATCCGGTGGCCGGGCACCGAGCAAAACCGGCACAAGAGCCCGCGCGACCCTGACACGATGGCCAGCGTGACGAGCAAGCGTCCTGCGTCCGGCAAGTCGAGTCGGCATCTCAGCGTGGTGCCCGATGACGGCCAGTCTGCCTTGTGGGAGTCCGGTGAGCTCGATCGGCTCGCACGGCTCCGCCAGCTCGCGATCGAGACTGAGGCGCCGCCGGATGCGATCCGCCTGATCGACAGGGCGGCGACCGCAGACCAGGCGATCGACCTGCTGACCCGGGCCGGTTTCATGCCGTCAGAATCGGAGTCGGCCGAGAACGTGATGGCGTGGTTCGCGCCGTTGCTCGAGCCCGGGTGCGATCAGATTGAGGCCGAGGTCTGCGGGTCGGAGTTCATCGGTCAGCTCCGCAGCGCGGCTCCGCCCAACCTCGATGTCGCCGACGTGATCCGCGACATCATCGAAGCCTTCGCGGCTCAGCGGCGTCCCGAGGCGCTCGCCATGATGCGCGTCCTGGCTGCGGTCGCACCGCCGGAGCTGAGGATCATGGCGGCTGACGCTGCCGCGCAGATGGTCCGCGACGGGCTGGCCGACATGGCCGTGGGCTGCCGGTCTCGGGGCTCCGGTCCCTGGTCGCTGCTTTGGTTACACCGACATCTACGGCGAGCAGCGCTCGATGGTCATCTCGTTCCGCTACGGCCGCAAGGCTCACGCCATCGTGGTGCTCATCGATTACCTGCTCGGCGGCGGCATCAAGGATTGTTACGTCGCTGACTACTCCGACTCCCTCCGCAATGAGTACCGGAAGATCGGCCAGGATCCGGAAGTGATCTTCACTGATCTGGATCCGGCGGAAGCCCGCGCGATCCTCACCCAGGCGCTGGCATGCCCGACATGCCCCGCCGAGCCGGATCAGGTGGAGGACGTCGAGGACTACATCAGCTTGCTGGTGGCGCGGGTTGCGGCACTCCCTGAGGCCGGTAAGTCACCCGGTGCGGCGGCCGGGCCGGCCACGGCTCCGCCGGCACGGACAAAGGTGAGCGCGGCGAAGCGGCCTGCGCCGCCGAAGAACGTGCACCGGCTCAAGGTGACACTGCGTGGGGCCAAGCCGCCCATCTGGCGACGGCTGGAGGTGCCGGCGGACATCACGCTCCATCGGCTGCACACCGTGATCCAGCGCGGATTCGGCTGGCAGGACTCGCATCTGTACGTGTTCGAGACACCAGCGGGCCACTATGGCATCCCCGACCCTGATGACGATCTCGATATTCGCAGCGCCGCCAGCAAGAAGCTGTCTGCGGTTGCCGACTGGCCAGGCGACCGCTTTCGGTACGAGTACGACTTCGGTGACAGCTGGGAGCACGACATCGTCGTCGAGGCTGTCCTGCCCGCTGAACCGGGTGTCGCCTATCCGCGGTGCACTGGCGGCCGCCGGGCAGGCCCGCCCGAAGACTCCGGTGGCGTCTGGGGCTACGCCGACCTGCTCAACGTCCTGGCCAACCCGAGACACGACGACCATGCGGCGCTGCTTGTCCTGGCTCGGCATCGAGTCCGCCGCCGAGTTCAACCCGGACGCCTTCGACCGCGACGCGGTAAACGCAACCCTGTCGAAACTCGCCAAGGTGCTGGTCAAGACACTGACGACGCGAGCTAATCGCGGCTTGGGTTCCGGATCGGCAGCCGTCCTGGCTTGGCGCGCAGCGGGGATAGCCAAGGCGTGGGCGGCACGCAGAGCCCCAGCCGGGCTTGCTACAGCAAAGACAACTCGCCGGTGACGGCGTCGATCTTGCTGTCGGCCGCTGGACCGATGGCGCAACAGGTCGGCGTGCCCTCGGCGACCTGGGTACGGCCGGCGTCGTGGATCACCTGCGACTGGCAGCCCGGCAGCGGCGGCCTGATCGGCGATCGCGTGCAGATCCTCCTCGCTGACCGCCCGCAGCACGACCTTCGGCTGTCCATCGCGCAGCCAGGCCGCGAAATCTGGCGTGCCGATGCTGGCAAGCGCCGCAGCAACGGCCGCGTGCGCCGCCTGCGCCGCGATCTTGCCGCGGCCCATACCGAGATCGCTGCGCACTACCAGGATCAGCTTGGTCTGCATGACTGCCAAGGTAGGCGTGGTCCGGCTTGCCGGGCCGCCGAATGCCGGGACGGGTCTTGTGGCCAGAAGTAAAGAACCTTAACTTACTAGGTGCATTGCGTCCGCAGCTCGTCGTGGCGGACCTTGTCCCGCGCGCCACCGAGGAGGAACCGTGCAGAGCGATCCAGCATCGACTACCTCCGGCCAAGAGCAGCATCGCATCGGCCGACGGCAGCTTCCTCCGCACGCTCGTGACGGCAGGCTAGGCAGTTGTCCTCTTACGACTTGCTGGTCATCGGTGACCTCAACCCGGACGTCATGCTGTCCGCTGGCGAGCTGGCAGGCGATCTCGCGGGCGCGTTCGGTCAGCGAGAGCAGATCGTCCGGACGGGATCGATGCTGCTCGGGGGCTCATCGGCCATCACTGCCGTCGCCGCGGCCAGGCTTGGCCTCAGGGTCGCCTTCGCCTGCTGCATCGGGGACGACTGGATCGGCAGAGCGCTCGTCGACGAGGTCGGCAGGCATGGCGTCGACGTCGTTGTCGCGCGCCGGGCGGCCGGCACGCCGACCTCGCTGACTGTTGTCGTGTCGCGCGGCATTGACCGCGCGATCCTGACCAGCGATAGCACGCTGCGCCTGCTCGAATGCGAAGACGTGCCGCTAGACCTGGTCGACGGCAGCCGTCACGTGCACGTCGGCGGCTACTTCCTGCAGCCAGGGCTCTGGTCCGGTCTGCCCGCCCTGCTGCGGCGAGCTCGCGCTGCCGGGGCTACCACGTCCGTCGATCCCAACTGGGATCCGTCCGAGCAGTGGACCGGCGGGCTTGCCGAGACGCTGCCGCTAGTGGATATCTTCCTGCCGAACGCGGCCGAGGCGGCACGGATTACTGGCGTCGCCAGCACCGAGGCCGCAGCCCGGCGGCTGGCGCTTACCTGCGACATCGTCGCAGTCAAAGCCGGCGAGGCCGGCGGCCTGGCCTGCCGCGGCGACGAGGTAGTCCGGGCGGCGAGCCTGCCGCTCGAGGCGGCCGACGCGACCGGCGCAGGCGACAACTTCGACGCCGGCTTCCTGGCCGGCCGGCTCAGCGGACTCGGCGTTGGCGACTCGCTCGCCCTAGCCGTGGCCTGTGGCGGCTTGTCCACCCAGAGCGTCGGCGGCACTGGCGAGACCATCACACTCGAGCAGGCACTGGCGGCCGCTGGACTTGACTCCGCGGCCGACCGGACGGTACGGGCACCCGTGGCGGGCACCAGCAGCGACGCCGGGGGGCACGGCGGAGGCACAGGCGAGCCAGGCAGGCGCCCCGCAGGGCCATGACGCCCCGTCATTGCGACATGGCGATCTGCCCGTCTCTAGCGACGGAGGGCATGGCGAAAGCACAGGCGTGGCTTGCCGTTCTCGCGCCGGTGACCGTCAAGCCTTGGGGGGTTACTCAGGGATTGCTCGGCACTAACCTGTCCACGCCTTGCGCAGCCAGGCTATGAACAGAAGCACGAAAAAGATCACTAGCAGGTCCACCTGTAGCCACTCCCCCGAAGACTTGCCTGCTGGAAAGACCAGACCCATGGCAGTTCCCCCGAACCGATACCACGGGTAATCGCAGTGTTACCCCGCTGCGGACCGGGATAACCGGACAAATCGGATAGCCTTCCGGACGACAGTAGTATCGCAGGCCTATGACCAGTGCAGACGCGACCCGCCGCGAGCATGAGGAGAGTGGGCCAGGCGCGCCACAGCCGCGGCCTCCGCGGGTACAGCCGCTGATCCCGGATGGCGCCCGTCGCCCGGCCGCGATCACGGCTGCCTGCTGTCTCCTGCTCGTCGCGGTCCTCGCCGTCCTCGCGGCACACAAGTCCGCGCGGCAACGCCGTCGACAGGCCGATCGATTCGTGGCTCGTGGGCCACCTGGCTGCGCATGATGGCGCTATGTTCGACATCACGCGCCTCGGCGACCGTCCTGAGGTGACGGCCTTCACCGCCGTCATCGTCCTGGCCTGCCTGGCAGCGCGCCGGGTGAACGGCGCGGTGCTCGCCGTGATCAGCGTCGTCGTTGCCGTGGGACTGACCGAGTATGTACTCAAGCCGCTCGTCCACGAGACCCTCGGCAGCTCACTGACCTATCCCAGCGGGCACATGTCCGTCGTGGTAGCGCTGATTGCCGTCGTGGGCGTACTGATGCTCGCGCCGCAGCGGCCGCAGCCACGCGTCCGGCGGCTGATCATGCTGGGCCTGGTGCTGGTGGGCTGCATCGTCGCCGTGGCGCTGATCGCGATCCAGTTCCACTACTTCACTGACACAATCGCCGGCGCAGCCGTGGGCGTCGGGGTAGTTCTCGCGACCGCGTTCCTGCTCGACACGCCCTGGATACGACGCCTGCTTGCGGCAGTCTGGCCCGGCAGGCGGCCCACCTGATCTCGTTCTAGTGTCATGTCATGCAGACATGGGACGCCATCACCGCACGCCGCAACGTCCGCACTTTCCAGGACCGGGTGATCCCCGCCGCTGACCTCGACCAGATCCTCGAGGCGGGCCGCAGATCACCGTCCTCGCAGAACTGGCAGCCGTGGGACTTCATCGTCGTCACCGACCGAGGCGCAGCTGCGTGAGCTGTCCGGAGTGTTCTACGGTGCTCATCACGTCGCGCAACTCGGCGGCCACCATCGCGGTCGTCGCCCCGGTTGCTGATAACGAGTTCCATCGCGCGCAGTTCGACCTCGGCCAGGCCACTATGAGCATGACGCTCGCAGCAGCCGACCTCGGCATCGGGACCTGCCACGCCGGCGTCACGGACATGGAACTCGCGCGGCGCGTCCTGCGGCTGCCGGCAGATCGCGACTGGGTGCTGCTGCTGTCGCTCGGCTATCCCGCGGACCGGCCGCTGAGTCCGGTGCGGAATCCCAACCGGCGGCCTTTCGGCGAGGTCGTCCACCGCGGGCACTGGTAGACGGCTGCAGCCTGGCGCGCCGGAGGAGAATCGCCGGATGAGCCCGACGACCGTCGTGAACCTCAAAGGACACCGAGACGATCCTGGCTTCGCGGACGTGGTGTACGTAGGCAGGCCCATGCGCCGCGGCGGCTGGCAGCTTGCTGGGTCGCCGCTGGCTAACCCGTTCCGCGTGGGCCAAGACGGTGACCGCGACGAGATCGTCTCGAAATACCGCGACTACCTCCTCGGTCGCGACGAGCTGCTGGCGCTGCTCCCTGAGCTGCGGGGCAGACGGCTCGGTTGCTGGTGCGCGCCGCTGTCGTGTCACGCCGACGTGATCGCCGAGCTGGCGGACCGTGAGTGACAAGCGCGCCGGGCGACGGCGTCAGGCGACGTTGTATGGGTTCGCCAAGGTTGTGCTAGTGCTAGAGGAGGCATGATGAACCGGCTCGGCATCATGGCAGGCGGGCTCGTCATGCTCGGCGCCGCCCTGGCTGGCTGCGGCGCGTCAGTCATCCAGGGCGGCCCGCTCTCTGGCGAGATGGACCCTGGATCTCAGTTCATCCAGTGCATTCCCATCCAGCGAGGTGATGTCGTCGTCGACGGGTTTAACACGATCCCGAACAGCGGCAGCCAGGTGGCCGTCGTCGATAAGGTGGCCTTCGCCGATCCTGTCAGGCTGCGGCAGATCGCCGCCTACGTCATTCCCGACAGCGGCGGGCTGTACGGCGACTGGACAGGCTACCCGCCCAACGGCGGCCATCATCCGGCGAACCCGGAGCTGGAGTGGAGCGCCAGGCAGAACGCAGCCGGTGCCCGCATCCCGCCCACGCCGGGCGGGGGCCCTCCCAAAGGCCCCAACGTCCAGCTCATGGTCGTCGCCCAGTCGTCTGGCGACAAGGCGTCTGAGCAGGGCATCGATGTCTGGTATCACGTCGGCAGCCAGCACTACCACCTGCGTACACCCGTCACAATGATCGCCGTCGTCGACGGCACCGGCCAAACCTGTTAGGTAGAGGTCGAGCTGCGAAGTCACACGCCGGCGGTCGCGGCACAGCGAGGTGCTCAGCGGGCCAGCCACGCCCTTCAGCGGGTCCAGGCCGACTGGATTCGCGGTAGATGGGCCCGATGTGCGCCGCCCGCGTTCGACCACCCGGCCCGGAATCGGCGGCAAATGCGCATCATGATGATGCGGCAAGCGCGATGATTCATTTGCGTGCTAGGCGTAGAACGTGGGGGCCGGGAGCAGCAATTGACCGATGAGATACCAGCGACGCATGACCTAGACGACGCGAGATTACTGAATCTCGTGCGCGCTGGGGATGCGGCCGCGTTCGCGGTACTGCGCCAGCGGCACGAGCAGGCTGCTCGGCGGCTGGCCGGCGATCTGGTCGTATCGCCAGCCGAGGTCGACGACGTCGTCGGCGAGACCTTCGCCCAGGTGCTGGGTGTCGCGCTGTACGGCGGCGGGCCAACAGACGCGTTCCGGCCGTATCTGCTGATGGCCGTGCGGCGGGTGTGCTACGACCGGTTTCAACGTCACCGCGGGCAGCTCGCGATAGACCAGCAGTTGCCGCACGATCCTGATCAGCCGTTCTTCGACACCTCCGCGACCGGCCTGGACAGGTCGCTGATGGCGCGAGCATTCCTGTCGCTGCCCGAGCGCTGGAGCGCGGTGCTGTGGCATACGGAGATCGAGCGGTCGAGCGACGCCGAGGTGGCGCCGATCTTCGGCCTCACGCGCCACGGCGTTGCCGCGTTGCGCCGGCGCGCCAAAGAGGGCCTGCGTCAGGGCTACCTGACAGCTGCACATGACTGGTGTCGACGCGGCAGGCGTGCAAACCGACTGCCGCGAGGCTCGGCGCCTTCGTCCTGGATGCTCTGCCCAGGCGAGATAGCACCCTGGTGTCGGAGCATCTCAGCGAGTGCGTCGAGTGCCAGGCCGTGTGCGCCGAGCTATCCGACATCAACGGTGTGCTGCGCAGCGAAGTGGCGCCGATCTTCCTCGGCAGCGCGGCGGCCTCGTACCTGGCTGCCGAAGCTGGACAGTGACGCTGCCGCCGCGACTGGCTTGCCTGCTGCCATTGCTGGGGCCGGGACCGGGGCAGCCGACGGCGACGTATGCGATCGGAGCCGGACACAGAGGCAGGCCCAAGGGCGGCAGCGGAGCTGGCGGCAGCAGATGGGCACTCGGCACGGCTGGCATGCGAAATTCGATTGTTGTGCGGTGGGTCGCAGGCGCCGCTGCTGCGATCGTCGCGGTGTTCGGGGTGGCCTTCGCCGTCACTTTGACCGGGAACCAGACGCCGACCGGATCCGGACACCATCCGCAAGCCGGGACGACTCCGCTGCGGGTCACCCTGAGCACGCCAGCTCCGCCCGAGACCAGCAAGTCCGCTAAGACGCGGGCCGGGCGCAGCCCGTCGATATCGCCGAGCCAGGCGCGGAGCTCGGCCGCGTCGCTCGTCGAAGAGCGCGAGTACACAGCCCGCCGTCTCATCGCCGTCACCTAGTCCGGATCCGTCTGCCTCGGCGCAGCTGGCGGCCAGCGTCGAGTGTCGACGGCGGGCACCCCCGCAAGCTGGCGCAGGTCGTATTCCAGGTCACCGACACCGGCTCGGCCGCGACGGGCGAGCTCACAGTGACGATTACGCTTCCGGCCGGATCTTCGATGATCGGCCGCGGCCGTCACGACCACGCCGCGTCGGACCGCGGGGACGGCTGGAGCTGCGAACGCAGCTCCACGGGAGCTACCTGCCAGCACGCCGCGCTGCAGGCTGGATCGCAGACGGGCGGCGTGATCTTCATCATCGTCAGCAGCTCGTCGGCCTGCGGGCAGCCTGTCCAGCTCAGCGCCACAGACGGCGCGGCCTCGGCCAGTGCGCAGTCCCCGGAGGGCGTCCCCTGCAATCAGGACAGTAACGACTAAGTCCGGACAGTAACGACCAAGAATGCGCTGGCAGGCCAGCCACGGGAGCTCGAGCGAAGGCAACTACGAGCTGGCGGCCGCAAACGAGCCTGCGGCCGCCGCGGGATCTCATCGCACTTCACGATCGTTGTACTGGTCGAAGCCCCGTTCCGGGCAGCGACTCGAGTTATGACTTGTCATCCGGTCGAAGCAGACGTACGCTGTCGATATATCGTGATCGTATCGCGAGAGGCGGCGGATGAAGATGGCAGCGGGAGCGACGGCATGGCGCGCGTGCGACTTCCAGCCTGGCCTGTCTGAGCTCTTCGGCTGTGCACGTGAGGTGCTGGACAAGGTCAGCAAGGGTTTCGCGGCCATGTCAGGCGGACACGGGCATCACGGCCCATGGGAGGGCAGCTTCGGCGGCCGGAGGGGTCCAGGACACTGGGGCGGCGGCTTCGTCGGCCCGCGTGGCGCCTGGTGGCCGGGACCGCCCGCACCGCCCGGGCCCAAGGCCAGCCGGGGCGACGTGCGCGCCGCCATT
Source organism: uncultured Actinomycetota bacterium (assembly GCA_963730085.1). Lineage (GTDB taxonomy): Bacteria > Actinomycetota > Actinomycetes > Streptosporangiales > Streptosporangiaceae > JAJYUU01. The sequence continues at coordinate 127,855 of CAVSQI010000009.1, forward strand.
CTGGCCCTGCTGCGGGAGGGACCCCGCAACGGCTACCAGATCATGTCGGAGATCGGGGAGCGGAGCGGAGGCGCCTGGCGGCCGAGCCCTGGCGCGGTCTACCCCGCGCTGTCGCAGCTCGCCGACGAGGGGCTCATCGAAGCTGAGGAATCAGGCAGCAAGCGCGTCTTCAGCCTCACCGATGCCGGCCGCGAGTACGTCAGCGAGAACCCCGAGATGGCCCGCGGCGCGTGGGAGTCCTCGACACAGCAGGAAGCGTGGCAGGTACCGGGCCTGATCGCCGAGGCTGCGCGGCTTGGCAGCGGCATCATGCAGCTGGCCCGTACCGGGTCTCCCGACCAGGTCAGGGCAGCCGAACGACTGCTCACGCCGGACCCGACGTGAGCTCTACCGGATCCTTGCCGACGACGCGGTCGCGGCGGACCAGGACGAGCAGGACGAGCACGACGAGCAGGAACTATGAGTAAGGCAGGCAGGGGCATGGACGAGCACATCCGCGTGTCAGACGCCGACCGCGAGCGCATTATCGAGCGACTGCGCGAGCACTACGCGGAAGGCCGACTCACCTCCGACGAGCTGGACGAGCGCGTCACTGCGGCGCTCAGCGCAAAGACCTTCGGCGAGCTGCGGGCGGTCATGACCGACCTGCCGGAGCCGGAGCTCGTCGGATCGCCAGTCGGACCGGGCGCGACCGGGAGGACCGGGCGCACCGGGCGGACCGGGCTGGCAGTCGTCGCCCTGGTTTGCCGCCGGCCGGCCGATGGTGGCCTACCGGCGCGGGCCGCGGATCCTGCCGCTGGTCCTCATCGCGCTGATCGCCGTGTCGCATAGCCTCGGCGCGGGCTGGGTCTTCCTGGCGTTCTTCAAGATCGCGCTGCTGTTCGGGCTGGTCATGTGCGTCACGGGCATCTTCGCCGCGGCCCGATTCCGGCGCCACGTACGGCGCCACTGGCAGCAGGGTAACGACGCCAACTGGCACCACCACGAGTGGCGGCGCTAGGCCTTAGATAGGCGCGGCCGGGACGCGGACCAGAGCGTGCCACGCATCGCCGACCCAGCGCAACCGGGCCTTCACCCGCAGACGACGTAGGCGAACCTCGCAGCCCGTCAGAAGCTGATCAGCAGGATGCCGGTCGCGATCACGACGGCTGCGGCGATGCGCCTCTTGCCGAACGCCTCGCCAAGCGCGGCGACGCCGATCAGCGCGGCGAAGACCACGCTGGTCTCCCGGACCGCGGCGACCTCGGCGAGCGGCGCTCTGGTCTGCGCCCACAGCACGATCCCGTAGGCGACGACGCACGAGGACGCCGGCAAGCAGGCCGCGCCGCATTGTCGTCGTGTCGCGCCACGCGGTCAGCGGCCGCCGGGCAGCTGCCGCGACCGTCATGGCCGGTCCCTGCAGCAAGAACAGCAGCGCCACGTACGCCCACGGGTCGTGCGCGCGGCGGACGCCGAGCCCGTCCACGATCGTGTACATGGCGATCGTCACCCCGGTCAGCACCGCTGCACCGACCGCGGGCAGATCCTGACGGCTCAGCCGGCCAGCGGAGAACGCCAGGCTCATCAGCCCGACCGCGAGCGTGCCGACGCCGAGCAGCGCCGCGACGCTGAGGTGCTCGTTCGCGAGGAAGTACGCTCCGACCGCGACGATGAGCGGCGAGGTACCGCGCGCGATCGGATAGGTCTGGTTGAAGGCGCCGAGCCGGTAGGAGTTCATCAGCGCCAGGTCGTAGCCCACGTGGATGATGGCCGAGGCAATCGCGAAGCCGATGGCGGCGCGATACGGCAGACCGGTCACCACGATCGCCAGCCCGCCGCAGACCGTCGACGCGACGCCGATCCAGGCGAACGCCATGAGGCGGTCGTCGATCTGCTTGGCTATGGCGTTCCAGGTCGCGTGCAACGCCCCGGCGCCGATGACGATCGCCACGATGAGCGGGGTCAGGTGCGCGTGCGGCTGTCACATGCGTATTCTGCCTGTTTGTCCGCGCCGTCGGCGACCCCGTCTGTCGCCTGGCGCCGCCAGCTCATCCTGATATACCGGACCCATGACCGCTGAGACCCTGGCCGCTTCGATGCGCGCGGCCGCTTCCGGCCTGCTGGCGGCGCTCGATGACAGCCAGCGCGAGCTCGCGGCGCGTCGTTCAGCGACGAAGCGTCGCGCCGGTGGCTGGAGTACCGGCCGGCGCCAAGGCCCGGCGCGTGCCTCGCGCTGCTGACGCCAGCCGCCCGCAAGGCGGCGCACCGGCTGCTGGCGACGGCGCTCAGCGAGCACGCGTTTGCGCAGGCAATGGTGATCGTGGCCCTGGAGGAAGTGCTCGATCTGCGGGAACGGGGTCGTCATAACCGGCACAGCGGCGACTACTGGGTAGCCGTGTTTGGCGACCCGGCCGCGGACCAGCCGTGGTCGTGGCGATTCGAGGGCCATCACGTGTCGGTGACGATGACCGTGCTGGGCGACGAGGTCTCGCCCGCGCCGGTCTTCCTGGGCGCGAACCCGGCCTGCGTCAGCTACGCCGGGCGTCCGGTGTCGCGGCCGCTGGCTCCGGAGGAGGACCTGGCCCGCGCGCTCCTCGATGCGCTCGGGCCTGCCGGGCGGTCAGCTGCCATCGTGGCGGACCAGGCGCCCTACGACATTCGCTCGGCGACCTCGCCGCGCGCCCAGCCGGTGCTCGAGCCAGTCGGGGTTGCCGCATCGGCGCTGGGCCCGACGGCCCGCGCGCTCCTCGACCAGCTCGCCGGCTTGTATCTCGATCGCCTGCCGGCCGAGCTCGCTCGCCGGGAGGCCGCCCGCGTCGCCGGCGGCGACCTGTATTTCGCCTGGGAAGGGCCGCTGACGCCGGGGACGCGGCACTATTACCGGCTGCAGGGCGACGACCTGCTGATCGAGTACGACAACACCACCGACGACGGGAACCACGCGCACACCGTGCTGCGACGGCCGCGCAGCGACTTCGGCGATGACATCCTCGCCGCCCACTACCGCGACGCCCACACCGCGGCTGACTAGGCGGTCCGGGGTTTAACACCACGGGAACGGGGTCGGGTCCGGCTCCGTCAGCAGCTGGCGACCGCGCTCGACGTAATCGGCGCGCTCACCCTGGTCGGCACATTGATCGCAGCCGCGTATTCCGCGCGGTCCAGGCCGCTGGCGCCAATCGACCGCTAGCCGCGCGGCGGCAGGGCAGCCTCGATCAGGTGCGGCCCCGGCTCGGCGAGCGCGATCCGAGCTGGGCGGTGAACTCGGCTACCGTCGTCGCGCGGCTGGCGGGCACGCCCATGCCAGCAGCCAGCGCGGTGAAGTCGATGTCGGGCCGGGACAGGTCGAGCAGGTCGCGGGCCGTCGTGCCGGTCACGGGCGCCCCAGTCCGCTCCAGCTCCATGTTGAGGATCGCGTACGCGCGGTTGCTGTAGATGACCGTCGTGATGTCTAGTCCCTCGCGCGCGTGCGTCCACAACGCCGACGCCGTGTACATGGCGCTGCCGTCCGCCTCCAGGGCGAGCACGGGCCGGTCCGGACAGGCGATCGCGGCGCCGGTGGCGAGCGGCAGCCCCTGGCCGATGGCGCCGCCGGTCAGGCTCAGCCAGTCGTGCGGCGGCGCGCCCGCGGTGGCGCCGGGCAGCCACAGTCCGGAGGTGTTGGCCTCGTCGCAGACGATCGCGCCCTCGGGCAGCAGCGCTCCGATGACGGCGGCCGCGGCCTCCGCCGTGAGCTCGCCGTCCGGCGGCAGCTCCGGCCGCGCCACCACGGGCGCCGACGGCAGGACGCCCGGCGCGACGCGGTCGGCCAGCGCAGCGAGCGCGCCCGCCACGTCGTCGCCCGGCTCGGCCAGCACCTGCACGTGGCAGCCGGGCGGCAGCGGCGTGCTGGGCTTGCCGGGATAAGCGAAGAACGAGACCGGCGAGCTAGCCCCGGCCAGGATCAGGTGGGTAGTACCGGCCAGCTGGCTCGCGGCGAACTCCACCAGGTAGGCCAGGCGGTCGACGTTCGGGATGCCGGCGCCGCGCTCGTGCCGCGCCGGGAACGTCTCGGCGAGCACCCGCGCGCCGGTCGCCGCCGCGATCCGGCTGGCGGCCTCGAGCGCCGGGCGGCGCAGTCCGCTACCGCCGAGCAGGATCGTGCACCGCTCGCCGCTGCCGCCCGAGCCGCGCAGCGCGCCCAGGCCCGGACGATCGCCCGCTCTGTCACCGGCGACGGCTCTCGCAACGGGAACGGCGCCAGCACGACAGGCTCGGCGCCGTCGGTCCAGGTCACGTCCGCGGGCAGGATGAGCGTCGCGATCTGGCCGGGCGCGCCGCAGCGCCGCGGCGACGGCGTCTGCAGCGTCGGCGGGAGCGTCCTCGCGCGCGCGCTGACCGCCGCACCCAGCCAGAGACCGAGCCGGCGAGCGCGTCGATGTCGGACTCCAGCGGCGCGTCGAACCGCTTGTGGTACGTCGCGTGATCACCGACGATCGCCAGCAGCGGCGTGTGCGCCCGGCGCGCGTTGTGCAGGTTGGCGAGCCCGTTCGCGAGGCCGGGACCGAGGTGGAGCAGCGCCGCGGCCTGGCCGCCCGGTCATGCGGCCAAAGCCGTCGGCCGCGCCGGTCGCCACGCCTTCGAACAGGCACAGGACGCCGCGCATCTCCGGCACGGCGTCCAGTGCGGCGACGAAGTGCATCTCCGAGGTACCCGGATTGGCGAAGCACGTCGTCACGCCGCGCCGACCAGCGTGCGGACGACAGCCTGGGCACCGTTCATTTGCAGTCCTCCCGGCCGACGCGGTCGGCCGTGGCGATCTTCGGCATGGTCTGACTATAGACACGGCGCGATGGGCGTAACGGGCGCGCGCGACGACCACCGCCGCGACGACGACCGGGATCGCGAGCAGCCAGCCGCAGTAGGCCAGCATGACGACGACCGCGAGCGCAGCGGGGATGGCCGCCGCCCTGACCTTGCCGCGCAGGACGACGACGGCGGCGGCCATGGCAGCGAGGTAGACGGACAGGAACAGCGTCGTCGGCACCGCGACGAGCCACGCCGTGTCCACCAGGCCGGCCCCGTACAAGGTGATCAGGAGCAGAGCCCGGCACGGCGATCGCGGCCGAGGAACCTGGCCTGCGGCCCTGGACCGCGCCGCTGACCGCACGCCCGTGCGAGAAGCTCGCGCGCCATGGAGACGGCGCCGGTGACGTAGGCGTTGGTGGTGCCCAGCGTGAGCACGATCGCCGCGACGGCCGCGACCGCCGGGCCGGCCGGGCCGATCGAGCGCCGCAGCAGGTCAGCCAGCGGCACGCTCGTGGCAGCGCCCCGACCCGAGAACGCCGATGGTGGCGATCGCCAGGCTCAGGTACAGGACGGTCGTCGCGGCCAGCGCGATCCCGATCACCCGCGGCAGCTGCCGGGACGGGTCGGCGAACCGCGTCGTCAGCGGCGCGACCGCTTCCCAGCCGACGAACGACAGCATCAGCGTCGTCGCCGCGTGCCCGACGGACAGCCAGCCGTGCGGCGCGAACGGCGTCCAGTTGGCCAGCGCGCGCCGAGGTCGCCGATCCGGTCACCGCCACGACGACGACGCCGATCAGCAGGCTCACGAGGACAAGCTGCGCGGTGGCGCTCGCCCGCAGGCCGCCGGCCGCGAGCGCGAGCACGACCAGCAGCAGCACCGCGGCGATCGCGGCCCGGGTGACCACGCCGCCGCCGGTGAGGCCGGTGACGTAGCTCGCCCCGATGAGGCACACGACGGGAGCACCGCACACGACAGCCAGTCAGGAACGACCAGCCGGTCACCAGGCCCGCGCGCGGCGCCGAGACCGGCGGTGACGTACCCGGTGACACCGCCCGCCGAGGGAACCTTCCGGCCCAGCGCCGAGAACACGGCGGCGAACAGACCCGACAAGCACAGCAAGCCGAGCCAGGCGAGGATCGACGCCGGCCCTGCCTGCGCGGCGGCAAGACCGGGCAGGAGCAGGAGGCCGGGCCCGAGCAGGGCGCCGATGTAGAGCGCGGCGCCCCGCGACGTAGTCAGGTGCTCCGCAGTTGCGCGCGCGGGGCCGGACGAGGGGCCGGACGAAGGGCCAGACGGCTGGTGTGACGTCGCTTCGGTCATGTCCTCAGCCTGGCCGAAACGGCCTCGCACGCGATGGCAAATATTGCCCGCTGACCTCCTGTTGACGCAATGTCATTGCGCGGTCTGGCGGCTAGGCTGCACATCATGCCGGAGCATTCACCAGACGCAGTAGATCGTGCCATCGTCGGCAGGCTTCAGCACGACGGCCGCGATCGCCAACGTCGATCTGGCGGACGCCATCGCGCTCTCGCCGTCCGCGTGCCTCCGCCGGGTCAAGGCGCTGGAGGCGAGCGGCATCATCGAGGGATACCGCGCCGAGGTCAGCCGGGCACGGGCCGGCCTCGGCCTCACCGTCTTCATCGGCCTGAAGGTCGAAGGCCACTCGCAGGAGACGTCGTCCCGGATCGAGCGGGCCCTGCTCGGCATCCCCGCCATCGTCGCCTGCTACGTCGTGTCCGGCTCCGACGACTTCCTGGTCGAAGCGGCCGTGCCCGATCTCGCCAGTTACGAGCAACTGCTGCTCGGCCAGATCCTCACGATTCCGTCCGTCGTGGAAGCGCGCAGCACCTTCGCGATCCGCACGGTCCTGAGCCGCGGCCCGATGCCACTCGACCACTGGCGGTAGTGCGGCGGCGACGCGGGACGACCCCGTTCCCTTCCAAAACATCAATGGGCCGGGAACGGGGCCGTTCAAGCCTGCGTCAGCCCCCGCTACGCGGTCGTCGTCGCGAGCGGCTTCCTGCCGTGCCCGTGCTTGTCGTGCCCGTGCTTGTCCGACAGGCCGCGGCCGAAGACGAACGTCTCGAACGGCGTCGTCGGCAGCGTGGTCGTGCCGTCGTGCGCGGAGCCGGCCTCGTTGCTGACGGCCGGGATCGCGAAGTACTTCATCGTGATGGTCGTGTCGCCGGGGCGGTGGCCGGGGTCGACGTCGAAGATCGCGTAGCCGTAGGCGTCGCCGACGTTGGTCGCCGCGGACCAGGGGGCGTCCTCGATGGAGTCGGCGGCGTTCCGGTGGAAGCCGGCGGCCTGCGATCCGGTGATGGCGTTGCGCTCGGTGATGACCTTCGCCTGCGGCAGGCCGTCTGAGGTGTCCTCGCCGTAGACGTTGGACGGGCCGTTGGTGCCGCCGCCGCCGAGGACAAGGAACACGGTGCCCTTCTCGGTGTCCCAGCCCTCGAGCCCGTCGACGGCGACGGACTCGGTCGTGGCGACGCGCGGGCGGCGGGTGTCGACCTTCTCGCCCGTGGTCTGGTCCGGGTTCGGGGACACGACCGTGCCGAGCGCGCCGGCGTCGTAGCCGCGGACCGGGTAGCGTGCGCTCGTAGTCGTGCTCGTGCCCGGACAGCACCAGGTCGACCTCGTACCGGTCGAACAGCGGCAGCCACGCGCGGCGGATGCCGAGGTCGGAGCCGTTACCGGGGAGCGAGGTGGACATCGCGCACTGGTGCATGAACACGACGATCATGTCGACGCTGTCGTCATTGCGAGCCTCGCGCAGCGTCCGCTCGAGCCAGATGGTCTGGAGGTTGGGCGTTCCGGTGCCGAAGTCGGGGACCGCGGAGTTGTCCGCGGTCACGATCTTCAGGTCGCCAGTGTAGGCGTGGTTATAGGTGACGGTGCCGTTCGGGATCTGGGCACCGGAGCTCGTCGTCTCGGGCACGGCGTTCGCGGCCGCGTTGAGGTAGGCCGAGCCGCCGTCCTGGTAGATGACGTCGTCGGCGTCCAGGGAGATGAACTGCACGGTGCCGACCTGGAAGGCGTAGAAGTTGCCGCGCAGGTGGTTGCCGTCGTAGTTGGTCACGCCGTTGTCCGGCAGCAGGAAGCGGCTGAGGTAGTGGCCGTATCCGTACGGGCCGTTCCAGTAGTTGCCCGCGGCACCCTGGGCCGAGATGCCGCCCGGTGCGTTGCCCGCCTGACCCGCGTGGTCGCAGGTGCCGAACTCGGTCTCGTGGTTGCCGAGGGCCGGCATCCACGGCCGGTTCTTGGCGGACCGGCCGGCGTTGATGCCGAAGTCCCGCCAGACGCTCGGGGCGTTCATGATGTCGAGGTTGGCGTAGCACAGGTCGCCGTTGAGCAGATGGAACAGCGGCGGCCCGTTGCCGTCGCCTGGGTTCTCGATCGCGTTCACGGCGAAGAAGGCGTTGTCGCAGGACTCGTGCCAGATGTTGCCGGACTCGTTCAGGTCCCACGACGGGGTCGCGAGGTCGCCGTAGCTGGAGAAGCGGTACTTGGCGCGGCCAGCTGGCGCCGTCTCGAAGCTCGCGCCGGCCGTCGCCGGCGTTGTCGCGCCGTCGCTGACCTGGTAGTAGTAGCGCGTGCCTGGCTCGAGGTCCCGGAGCTCGACGTGGTAGTGGTACGTCGTCTGGGCGTTCAGGCCATCGGTGAAGAGCACCGAGGACGCCTTCGGATAGTGCCTGGTGACGTCGAGCTGCTGGGGCTCGGGGAGGCGGATGACCCGGCCCGGGTTACCTTGCCCGATCGGGGAACGGGAATAGGCCAGCGTCGGCGCCGGCTGGGCCACGGTGCCTGGTGCGAGCCAGGTCACGGTGACGTCAGTCGCCGGGTTCTTGCCCCAGGTCAGCCACAGCTGCTCGGGCGCGGTAGTCGTTGGCAGCGGAAGCGTCGTCGTCGGAGGTCCAGAAGGTGCTGTCGAGGCGAAGGCTGCCTGGTGCGTGAACGCACCGTCGGCCACGCCTGCCAGGCCCGCGGCCGCGCCAACGACGACCACACCGCTGAGGAATGTGCGGCGGGAAACCCCGGCCTCGGAACCGTCACCGGAGGCCCCTGATCCGAAAATGCCCATATCGTCCATGTCTCAGACGCTAGGGAAGGCAGGTAAACCGACAATGGCCGGCGGAAGGCTGCCATGCCGCAGCATCGGTAATTCACGGGACTTCCGGCTGGAGGCAGCAGATGACTGAGAGCGAGCTTGGTGACGGCGGCCTCGGAGACGGCAGGCTCGGAGACGGCAGGCTCGGAGACGGCGGGCTTGGAGACGTTCGCGTCATTGAGATGGGGCAGTTGCTGGCCGGGCCGTTCTGCGGGCAGCTGCTCGGCGACTTCGGCGCCGAGGTCATCAAGGTCGAACCGCCCGGCACCGGAGATCCGATGCGCGAGTGGGGGCGCGAGAAGCCGCACGGCCAGTCGCTCTGGTGGCCGATCCTGGCCAGGAACAAGAAATCCGTCACGCTCAATCTGCGGGTACAGCGCGGTCAGGAGCTCGCCCGGTCACTCATCGCCACGGCCGATGTGCTGGTGGAGAATTTCCGGCCGGGCACGCTGGAACGGTGGGGCCTCGCTCCGGCGGACCTGTGGCGAGCCAATCCCGGGCTGATCATCACGCGGGTGACCGGTTACGGGCAGTCCGGGCCGTACGCCGCGCGCGCCGGGTTCGGCTCGATCGGCGAGGCCATGGGCGGCATCCGATACGTGACCGGTGATCCGGACAAGCCGCCGTCGCGAGCGGGCATCTCCCTCGGCGATGAGCTGGCGGGGACCTTCGCCGCGCTCGGCACGCTCGTGGCCCTGCACGCGCGGCGGCGAACCGGACGCGGGCAGATCGTCGACGCCGCCCTCTACGAGGCGGTGCTCGCGATGATGGAATCGCTGCTGCCGGAGTGGGCGGTCGCGGGTTACCAGCGTGAGCGAACCGGGTCCGTGCTGCCCAACGTCGCGCCGAGCAACGCGTACCCGACGCGCGATGGCCCGGTGCTGATCGCCGCGAACCAGGACTCGGTGTTTCGGCGGCTGGCTACGGTGATGGGTCAGCCGGAGCTCGCCGACGACGCGCGGTACGCCACGCACGGTGCGCGCGGCGCCAACGCCGACGAGCTGGACAGGCTGATCGCGGAGTGGAGCGCGCAGTGGCCGGCCGCAGCGCTGCTCGATCTGCTGCACGAGAGCGGCATCCCGGCCGGGCTGATCTACCGCGCCGCCGACATGCTGACCGACCCGCACTTCGCGGCCAGGGACGCGATCCTGCGCATAGCGCATCCGGAATTCGGCGAGATCCCGATGCAGAACGTTGTCCCGCGGCTGTCGGAGACGCCGGGCACGGTGCGCTGGCTGGGCCCTGAGCTCGGGCAGCACAACGACGAGATCTACGCCGGCCTGCTGAAGCTCACGAGCGAGCAGATCGGACGCACTCGCCGCCGACGGGGTCATCTGAGCAGCGCGAGCTGCGCTGGCGGATGACCCCGAACTAGGCGGCGCGTAACCCCGAACTAGGCGGCGCGCTTGTAGGCGCGGACGGCCAGCGGCCCGAAGACCACCAGGATCCCGATGAGCCAGACCAGGCTCTTCCACAGGCTCGCCGCGACGGGACCGCCAAGCGCCAGCGCGCGCATGGTGTCGACGACGTAGGTAACCGGCTGATTGTTCGCGAATGCCTGCAGCCAGCCCGGCATGGACGCGATGGGCACGAACGCCGAGCTGAGGAACGTGAGCGGGAACAGCCAGATCAGCCCGAACGCCTGCACCGATTCCTCGTCACCGATCGCCAGCCCAGTGAAGGCGGAAATCATGCAGATCGACACCCCCAGGAAGATGCCCATGAGGACCATGAGGATGGCGGGGATGACGCCGTTCTCGAACCGGAATCCGACGGCGTAGCCGATGCCGACGACGATGAGGATCGTAATCGTCATTCGCAGGGTGTCGGCCACGAGGCGTCCGGCGAGTACCGCCGAGCGCGCCATCGGCATGGACTTCAGCCGGTCGATCACGCCCTTCTTCAGCTCCTGGGCGAGCGAGATCGCCGTGCCGAACGTCGCGAACGCGGCGGTCTGCGCGATGATCCCCGGCATCAGGAAGTTGACATACCCGCCCTTGACGGGCACGTGGATCGCGCCGCCGAAGACGTAGCGGAACATCAGCACGAAGATGACCGGCTGGATCACCGTGAAGACGATGTAGGCGGGCACGCGCAGCCAGACCAGCAGGTTGCGCTTCGTGATCGTGAGCGTGTCGCTGATGGCCCAGCGGCCGCGGACGAGCGGGCTCGGTCCATCTGGCAGCGCGGCGGTGGTACGGACGGCGGTCGCGGTCATGACGCATCCTTCGCGGTGTCGTTGCCGGCGCTCTGGCTCGCTGCGCTCTCTGTCGCTGGCTGCGCTCTCGTTGGCTGGGCGCTTGCGGCGGCCGCGGCCGCGCTTGGCGAGATCCTCTTCCTCCTCGGCGGCGTGCCCGGTCAGCGCGAGGAACACGTCGTCCAGGGACGGCCGCCGCAACGCCAGGCCTTTGGTGCGCACGCCTGCCGCGTCGAGGCCGCGCACGGCGTCGACGAGCGCGTCCGAGCCGCGGCCGCCGACACCCGCGCTGACGACGCCGGTCTCCTTATCGGCATGCGGCTCGCTCTCGCCGATCCGCGCGATGGCCGCGACCGCGTCGCTGATCCGGTTGCGGTCCGGCACGGTGAACTCGAGCACGTCACCGCCCACGCGGCCCTTGAGTTCCTCGGCCGTGCCGGCCGCGATGACCAGGCCGTGATCGATCACGACGATCTCGTCGGCCAGTTCGTCGGCCTCGTCGAGGTACTGGGTGGTGAGCAGCAGCGTCGTCCCGCCGGCGACAAGCGACCTGATGATGTCCCACATCCCGAGCCGCGAACGCGGGTCGAGGCCGGTGGTCGGCTCGTCGAGGAACAGCACCTGCGGCCGTCCGACCAGGCTGGCCGCCAGGTCCAGGCGGCGCTGCATGCCGCCTGAGTAGTTCTTGGCATGACGGTCGGCGGCGTCGACCAGGTCGAACTGCGCTAGCAGTTCCGTCGCGCGGAGCCGGGACTCCGCCTTGCTCAGGTGATAGAGCCGCCCGACGATCTCGAGATTCTCCCGGCCGGTGAGCTCCTCCTGGATCGCGGCCGACTGCCCCGACAGCCCGATGGAGCGCCGGACCGCCGCGGCCTGGCGGACGACGTCGCGGCCCTCGACCAGCGCCCGGCCCTTGTCCGGCTGAAGCAAGGTCGTCAGGATGCGGACGGCGGTCGTCTTGCCGGCGCCGTTGGGGCCGAGGACGCCGAGCACGGTGCCGCGCGGTACCGCGAGATCGATCCCGCGCAGCGCGTGCACGTCGCCGAACGACTTGGTCAGGCCCTCGACGAGAATCGCCGGCCCCGAACTGGTCTCAGACACCCCGCACCCTCCCCATCAACTCCGGAACATCGAACCTACCGGGTGGACGCGCAGTGTGGGCCAAATCAATAAGGATGGCCGAGGCTGGCTTCGCTAGCAGCGGACACGGCTCGGACGCACTTCACCATGATCACGAAGACTTTGACATGCCAGCGAGTGTCAAAGTCTTCCTGTTATGCCGGAAGCCCGGCTGCCGACTAAGGCAGAGGCCTCGTGCCGCGGCCCGCGGCAATCAGCGGCGCCGGCTCCAGGTGGGCCCGACTGAGAGCCAGGCGTGTTCCCAGCCCGCGAGCCGCCGCCGGTCGAGCATCCGGCGGACGAGGATGACCATGATGGCGAACAGCACCGCGAGAGCGATCAGGGCCATCACCCGCCCCACGACCACGCGATCGCTGGCCGCTGACGCCGTCAGCGGGGGGGTGTGCACGTTGCCCGCGGGGTCGAGCCACACGGTGACCTTGCTGCCCGCCCTAGTACCCGACGGCGCTGGCACGCTGGCCGTCCGCTGCACTCCGTCCGTGGTCCACTGAGCACGCGACCAGGCTCAGCCAGGAATTCACCCCGTGGGATGCCTGCTCAGGGCCGGCCACGGGCTGGAGCAGCACCGCCTGTACCGAGTGCCAGGATGCCTGCGCTTGCAGCTGGCTGGCGGCGGCCGCGCGCATCCAGGAGCCGGTGACCGTCAGGACGAGCGGACATAGGGCGAGGAACGCGACTATTGCCGCTGGCACGAGCCACGCGTCGATCACGTCCGAACGGCGGCGCAGCGGGTTCCTGTCGCGGCCCATCCGGCGAGTAAGTTTCTGCCACATCTTCGTGGGCGTTGTCATGCCGTTCACCTCATCGCCGGACAAGACCGCAACATTGCAGCCGCCCGGATGGATTGTCTCTCCCCCGCTGGCGGTTTCGCCATACCTTCGCCGGGCTTAACAACTTGTCCTTCTGGCCCTCATGTCTCTGGGTCTGAGTGGACTGCGAGCTGCAGGCACCTAACGCGTCAAAGTTCGGCAAAGCGGTCTGTTATGGATCATCACTTCGTGCTATGGATTGCGCATGAACGGGGAGCTACGTGGGTTCACGGGACGATTTATCACCATTGCCGCGCTCGCGGCGGCCACCTTTGTGGGGGCCGCGCCTGCAGTCGCGGCCCACGCGGCAGCGGCGGCTGGTGGCAAGCTCACGCTGACCAAGCTGGCCTTTGCCCAGCACAGCGTCGATGCCTCCGGCGGCGCCGCTGTCGTCGATCTGAACTGGACTGTCAAGGACTCCAACCCGTCAGCGACGTCGATCACTGGCGACGTCAAGGTCCGGATGGAGGGGCCGCAGGCCGGCACCTACGTAGGCTTGACCTACGACATCCCGTTCGCCCTGTCCGGCTTCACGCAAGGGCTCACGGCGTCCGGGACGGCGCAGGACTCGACCTACTCCTATGCCTTCACGGTGCCGCAGTACTCATTCGCCGGCACCGCGCACTGGGACGTGACGCAGGTAATCGTGCAGGACGACCAGCACGAGAAGCTGAGTCTGAGTAGCAACGACCTGAACAAGTTCGCCGGCACGCTGACCGCGACCGAGCTGGTCGATTCCACGGCTCCCACCTACGACTCGCTCGCATTCCCGGCCTCGTACTTTCCACTGCTCTACGTCTACAACGGCGGCAGCGGCGGGTCAGTGACCTATTTCTTCAACGCCGATGATGGCCAGGCAGGCTTCTGGAAGGGCGTGCTCACGCTGACAGGCCCCGGCGGCCAGACGTTGTCGACGAGCTTTAGCGATGTCTACTCGATCGCCAATCAGTACGGCATGTGCGGCGCGGGCATCGTCTTCGACGACACCAATGCCGGATGCGAGCCTGCCGTCAGCATCCCTCCGAGCGCCGCCGCCGGGACATGGACGGTCTCCAAGCTCGAACTCTGGGACAACGCCGGCAACCACGCCACATACAGCCAACTCAACGTGCTCCCCGTCACCGTGACGGGCAATTCGGTGATCAAGGCCAGCGGGTTCGCGGCGAACCCGAGCCAGCTCGACAACTGGACGCAGACCGCCACCTCCCAGATCTCCATGAACATGGCCGGCGCGAAGGGCGGCATCAGCGCGATCACCGTGGACTTCGAGCCGGGCGGTCCGTGCTCACAGCAGACGACGACGCCCACGCTGAATCCGGATGGGACGTACTCGATACCTGTCTCGATGTTCTCGCTGGCAGACAGCTGTGCGGTCGGCGGCATCGCCGTCGTGGACGGTGCCGGAGACGTGTCGGTCTATGGGACCGAGTACGGGGAACCCGATCTCGGCATCACGCTGACTCGGGTCCCGGACACGACGCCGCCGGTTGCCACCGGCGCGTCGCTGAGCCCGACAACGCTGACGGAGAACCCGAACACCCAGTTCGTCGACCTGACCGTAGATGTCGCGGACGCGGTCGCGCCCGTGACAGGTATGGGCGCGACCGTCTTCAATAGCTCGGGCGTCATTGTCGGGGGCGGGGACGGCGGCGTGACATCCACTCTGACCGGGCCCGTTGTGTTCAGCGCCTCGCTCGAAGCGGGGTTGCCGCCAGGTACGTACACAGTCGCCTTCCAGATCACCGACGCTGGCGGTCTGACCTCTTCCTATGGATACCCGAACACGCAGCCGATCCCCGGCGGCCCGCTGACGTTCACCGTCACCGCATAAGACTGCTGCTGCATAAGACAGCCACTGCGCTGCGTCGCGGTTAGCTAGCCCTTGGCGAAGGCTGCGAGGTCGCGGGCGGTGTCGCGGCTGATCTCGGGGCAGGCGATCGTGAAGATCTCCGTGCCGTGCATCGTGCCCAGTACCTGACGGCCGCGCGCTGGGACCCCGGCGCTCAGCAGCAGGCGGTAGAAGTTGATGCCCTCGTCACGCAGCGGGTCGCACTCGTTGACGCTGATCACGGTCGGCGGGAAGCCCTCGACGTCTGCGGCCGTCGCGAACGACGGCCAGGCCAGCGGGTTGCGCTCGTTGAAAGCCTCGATGCCGTAGCCGACCGCGCCGCGGTTGTTGTGCAGCTCGAGCAGGATGCCGTTGTTTTCGGTCGAGGACGGGTTCTCGGGCGTCGGCCAGGTGCCGCGGATGTAGGGGCACATTGCGTAGAGGCCCTTGATGAGGCCGAGGTCGCCGTCCTGCTTGAGCTTGAGGCCGGTGGCGAGCGTCAGGTTGCCGCCGCCGCTCTCGCCCGCGACGATGATGCGGTCCGGGTTGATGTTGAGCTGCTGCGGCGTTAGCGACGACCCACTTGAGGCCGGAGATGCAGTCGTTGAGCCCGGCCGGGAACGGCTCGACCTCGGGCACGGACGAAGCGGCGACCGCGTTGCGGAAGTCGACCATGACGACGGCGACGCCGTTCGCCGCGATGATCTTGCCCCAGCCGCGGTACATGCCGTCGTAGCACGACAGCGACATCATGCCGCCGCCGTGGATGTAGTAGACGCAGGCGACCGTCTCGTCGTTGTCCGGGCGGATGACCTGGAGGTTGATGCTGTTGCCGTCTGGCTCGGAGACGACCTTCTCGGTGTGGACCCGCAGCCCGGCCGAGGGCGCGACTTCTTCGGTGTCACACATGTCCATGAAGCCCTTGAACAGCTCGGCCTGCGCCAGCGCCTCCTCGGAGGTCGCCTCGGCCAGCATCGTCTCGCGGCTGTCGACGTCGCTGCCGCCTTCCAGCGCCATGCCGACCAGGATCGCCTTGATCCTCGGGTCGAGCCGGATGTCGGATGCGATGTCGTACGCCATGATCGGAGCTCCTAGTTTCGTGCGGACCTGAGTTACTGATGCTGTTGCTGTGCGCTGTTGCGGCGGCGCGCGTCGTGCTGGCGGAGGTGGGTGCGGCCCCGTTCCCTCTCAGGACATTAACCACGACAAGGCGGAAAGTCATCAGTCCTGCGGAAGTCGCGCCACGCGGAGCGAATGCTCGACGGACGACGTCAGCGGTGGTGATAGGGGTCGGGAAGATCGTCGCGGATAGTCAGCTGCGCGATGCCGTCCGGCTCGATGAACTCTGGCTCCGGCGGAGTGCTGTCGCCGAGCTTGAGCGCGACGATCCCGCATCGCTTCGCGCCGAGGACGGGCTGCGCCTCGTCAGGAAGGACCGCCCACGTCGTCGGCACCCAGATGTGATCCACGCCGTGGAAGTGCAGCTGCCGACGCTGGTGCACGTGGCCGCTGAGGACGAGCGCGAGCCGGTTGTGCCCGCTGAGCTGCGAGATGCGCCGCCAGGCAGGCGCCGGCAGGAACCGGTACGACGGCGCGGCCGCCATCTCGGCCGCCGCGGCGGTCACGGGCTTGTGCGTGACGAGCGCGACCGGCTGGCCGCTCGTGCCGGGCTCGCCGAGGCGCTGCTCGAGCCACGACCACTGCGCGTCCTCGGCCGCGAGCCCGGTCCCGGCGAGCTGGGCGTTGATGCCGAGGATGGTCCAGCCGTTCAGCGTAAGGGACCAGCGATCGGGGCCGATGATGTCGAGCCACCGCTGCAGCCGGTCCGGGTCCACCGTCTCGCCCGCCGGCGAGCCGAGCCGACGGGTTGTCGCCGATGTCGTGATTACCGGGAACGGCGTGCCACGGGACGGGCAGTCTGTCGAGCTGCCCACGGGCGTAACGGAGATCGGCCGGGTCGTGCGCGCCGTCCATCGAGAGATCGCCGAGGTGGATGACCAGGTCTGGCGCGACCTTGCTGACGTAGCGCAGCACGGCGTCCCAGTTCGCCTCGGCCTCCCGCGCACGCGGCGACAGGTGAGTGTCCGATACCAGGATCACGCGTGCAGAGGCCACACCCGAAGTATCGGCCCGGTCGTGGCGGCCACGCTGCAGAGATTCCGGCGGTCCACGAGATATTCACCGAGGGCTTGCCTGCAGACGTTGCCGTTATTTCCAAGACGAGGCCGGCGCTGACGGGCAGGCTGGGGTCATGTCTGGTAGGCCTTCCGTGGCAAAAATGACGGCTAGCGATGTCGGTCCATATGTGTGACACTGGCTCGCATGATCGCTGAGGCTAGGCCGTCGGCATTCCGTCGGCTGCGGGCTCGGCAGGAGCTCCAGCTCGCGGTGGCGCTCAAGCGCGCCGATCCGGCCATGGCGACCGGATGGTGGTCGCTGCTGGCGTTGCGCGGGCTGCTGCCGGCTGCCTTCTCCATCGCCACCGGCGTGCTGGTCGGCGGCGATTCAGCACCAGCAGAGCCTCGGGGTGGCGCTGGTCGTGGTGGGCGTCCTGTTCATCCTGTTGCAGGTACTCGGCCCGCTCCACACCGCGCTGAGCGCGAACCTCGGCGACCGGACTGCGGCCTGGCTCTACGACGAGCTCACCAGCGCCTGCGTGGCAGTGCCGGGCATCGGGCACCTGGAGGATCCGGAGCTGGCCGCTGACTTGCAGGTGGCCAGGGACTTCGACCGGGGCATGACCGGTCCCCCGCTGTCGATCTCGATGGACTTCATCGCGAGCGGCCTGGTGGACATGCTCGCCGGCTTCGCCCAGGCGGTGGTGCTCTTCGGCTTCTCGTTCTGGGCGCCGCCGGTGCTGGCCGGCGCGTGGCTCGCGACGCACTGGCTGCTGCGGGAGAGCGCGGTCTGGAAGGACCGCAACACCGAGGAGGTGCGGCAGGCGCAGCGCGACGCCGAGTACGCCTACCGGCTCGCCGTGGACCCGCCGGCGGCGAAGGAACTGCGGATCTTCGGCCTGCCCGACTGGGTGCTGGACCGCTTCGTCGCCAGCCGGCGTCGCCTGCACCGGCTGCAGTATGAGGCCACCAGAATGCGGGAACGGTCAGTCATCGCCAGTCTGGTGATCGTGCTCGCGGCCAACGGCCTGGTCTTGTGGATGCTCGCCTCGGCGGCGCTCGGCCACCATCTGAGCCTGGGTGGACTCGTCGTCTACGCGCAGGCAGCGGTCGGCACGTCCATGATCGCGTTCGGCGGTCTGAACTGGGCGCTCGACGGCGCGGCGGCACCGGCTGCCGCGGTCGCCAGGCTCAAGGCGGCGATGGGCCGGGCGGGGACTGTCTCGCCGGGTTCGCGGCCGGCCGACGGGATGCCTGCTCAGCAGATCCGGTTCAAGGACGTCACGTTCGCCTACCCGGCCGCGCCGTCCCGTCCGGTGCTGCGCGGGCTCGACCTGGAGATCCCGGCCGGCAGCTCGCTGGCGATCGTCGGGCAGAACGGCGCCGGGAAGACGACCCTGGCCAAGCTGCTGTGCCGTCTCTACGATCCGCAGTCCGGCGTCGATCGAGGTCGACGGCGTCGACCTGAAGGACCTCGACCTGGATTCGTGGCGGCGGCGGGTGACGGCGGTGTTCCAGGACTTCGTCAGGTTCGAGCTGTCGCTGCGGGAGAACGTGATCCCGCGCGACGCGGTCGGCGATCCGCGCACCGATGCCGCGGAGGCCGACAGGGTCCTCGCCGCCGCGCTCGACGAAGCGGGGGCTGGCGGTCTGGCGGGCTTCGACACCGTGCTGGCCAAGGGCTACACCGGCGGCACCGAGCTATCCGGCGGCCAGTGGCAGCGCATCGCCCTGGCGCGGGCGATGGCAGCGGTCCGGCTCGGGGCCGGGCTCGTCCTGCTCGACGAGCCGACCGCGCAGCTCGATGTCCGAGGCGAAGCGGAGATCTTCGAGCGCGTGCTGGCCGCCACGAGGTCGTGCACGACGATCCTGGTGTCGCACCGGTTCTCGACGGTGCGGCATGTCGACCGGATCGCCGTGGTGGAGGACGGCGCCATCGCGGAGCTCGGCAGCCACGACGAGCTGATGGCGCTGCGCGGCCGGTACTGGACGATGTTCTCGCTGCAGGCCCAGCGGTTCGAGACCGGCACGCCCGAGGAAGGCGAGGAGGAGGTGATCTTCGATGTCCTCGCCTGACGCCGTGCTGGATCCGGGTGAGGGCCTGGGTCGGGGCGAGGTCGCCTGCGAGTCCGGATGCCACGCTGGATCCGGGCGACGCCTGGCAGAACCCCGAGGGGCCCGCCGACAAGCTGCCGCCCGCACTCTCCTCGATGTGGCGGCTGTGCAAGCTCGGCTTCCACTACGAGCCGACGCTCATGGGCGTCGCGTTCATCCTGGCGCTGGTCGCGGCCCTGCCCGACGCGCTGCTCGCGGTCTGGTTCGAGCTGCTCGGCAAGGGGCTGCTCGAGCACAACGCGGGCCTGCTGCGCTTCGCGGTGATCGCGCTCGCCGTATCCGCCGTCGGCACCTGGCTGCTGCAGACCGTGTCCACCAGGGTGCAGCGGCGCTTCCGGGACAAGGTGACGATCGCGCTGGAGTCGCACGTCGCCCGGCTGCAGGCGAGCATCTCGACGATCGCCCACCAGGAGCGGCCGGAGTATCTCGACCGGCTGTCGGTGCTGCGCGAGCAGATCTTCACCCTCGACCACATGTACATGTCGGTGTTCTCGACCGCCGGCTGGATCCTCCGGCTGGCGGTCACCATCGTGCTGCTGGCGACGGTCAACCCGGTGCTGATCCTGCTGGTGTTCTTCGCCATCCCGACCGTGGCGGCCACCTCGTGGCGCCCGGTCGTCGAGCGGGTCGCCCAGGAGCGCGGCGCGCAGGCCGAGCGCCTGGCGAGGCACCTGTTCACGCTCACGACCACTGCGTCGCCGGGCAAGGAGCTGCGCGTGCTCGGCATCGGCCCGAGGATGGCCGACCGCCGCCGGGCCGCCTGGGAGCAGTGGTACGGCCCGGTCGCGGCGACGCGGACGCGATCCTCGGCCTGGTACGCGGGCGGCTGGGCGATCTTCGGCCTCGGCTACGTCGGCGCGATCGCGATAACGGCGACCGGCAAAGGCGCGTCGCCGACCGCGGCCATCCTCGTCCTGACCGCGGGCGCGCGGCTGTCCTCCTACGTCGGCGCGACGGTCGGCGAGATCGGCTTCCTGCGCGGCATCTGGATGGACGGATCGCGCCGGCTCGCCTGGCTCGAGGACTACGCCGCTGCGGCGGCCCGCGACGCCGACCTGCCGGCGCCGACCCGGATCACCGACGGCATCCGGTTCGAGCACGTCACGTTCGGCTATCCGGGCGCGACGAGCCGCGCGCTCGACGATGTCGACCTGTTCCTGCCCGCTGGCGCCGTGGTCGCGGTCGTCGGGGAGAACGGGGCCGGCAAGACCACGCTGGTCAAGCTGCTGGCCAAGCTCTACCACCCGAGCTCCGGCCGCATCCTGATCGACGGCACGGACCTCGCGCACATCGATCCGGAGCAGTGGCGGGAACGCCTGGCCGGGGCGTTCCAGGACTTCTTCCGGTTCGAGTTCCAGGCCGGGCAGACGATCGGCCTCGGTGACCTTCCCCGGTTCGACAGCGATCCGGCCCTGGTCGCCGCGCTGGACCGGGCCGGCGCGCGCGACGTGGTCGACGCGCTGCCAGCCGGTCTGCGGACCCAGCTCGGGCCGACCTGGCATGAGGGCGTCGACGTCTCCTACGGCCAGTGGCAGAAGCTGGCGCTGGCCCGCGGCTTCATGCGCGACGAGCCGCTGATCGCGGTGCTCGACGAGCCGACGGCGGCGCTCGACGCCGAGACCGAGCATCAGCTCTTCGAGCGCTACTCCAGCCGGGCGCACGAGCGCAAGCACAACGGGAGCATGACCATCCTGGTCTCGCACCGATTCAGCACGGTGCGGATGGCCGACCTCATCGTCGTCATGGACGGCGCGCGAGTGGCCGAGGTCGGCACCCATGAGGAGCTGATGGCGCGCGGCGGCCGGTACTCCGAGCTGTACCAGATCCAGGCGCGGGCGTATCAGTAGCGGACCCGCCGCGACTCCGCGGTGACCGGTCGCGTCGGCGCTAATTGCGAGCTAGTCCATCAAACTAGATTGATGTATAGTAAGAGTCATGGAGTCGGGCGCCCAACTCGCGCCGCCGACGTTCGCGCGGATGGCGGCCGATCCGCTGCGCTGGCGGCTACTGCGAGAACTGGCGCGCAGCGACCGCCAGGTCCGGGAACTCGTGGACCTGGCCGGGCAACCGCAGAACCTGGTCTCCTACCACCTGGGCCAGCTTCGAGCCAGCGGACTGGTGGGGGCGCGGCGCAGCAGCTTCGACGGCCGTCACAGCTACTACCACCTGGACCTGGCACACTGCGCACGGGCGCTAGCGGCCGCCGGGGCGTCGCTACATCCCGGACTGCGCTCGGATCCCGCGCTACCAGCACTACCCGCACTAGCTGGCCGCGATCCAGACCGGTGCACGGTGCTGTTCTTGTGCACGGGCAACAGCGCCCGGTCGCAGGCCGCTGAGGCGCTTGCCCGAGCCCGCTCCGCCGGCCGGGTCCTGGCGTTCAGCGCGGGCAGTAACCCCAAGCCACTGCACCCGAACGCGGTGCGCGTGATGGCATCCCGCGGCGTCGACCTGGCCAGCCATCAGCCCAAGCACCTCAGCGTCTTCGCAGCGCAGCGGTTCGACCATGTGATCACCCTGTGCGACCGCGTCCGGGAAGTCTGCCCCGAGTTCCCCGGCCATCCCGGTTACCTCCACTGGAGCATTCCCGATCCCGCCGCGTCCGTGGGCAGCCACGAAGATACGTATCCAGCTTTCGAGGCGATGGCGACCGAGCTCGATACGCGCATCGGGTTCTGGCTAGCCACCATCACCCCGGCACCGGCGCATGCAACCGTCTAGGAGGATTGAATGAGCACCCCGGAAGACATGGTCAGCGTCCGCTACATGGTCGATGACGTTCAGGCGGCCATCGACTTCTACACCAGCCACCTCGGCTTCACGGTGCGCACCAGCGCGGCGCCCGCGTTCGCCGACGTCACCCGCGGCAACCTGCGGCTGCTGCTGGCGGGGCCGAGGAGCTCAGCAGGCCGGCCGATGCCCGACGGCCGCAAGCCCGGGCCAGGCGGCTGGAACCGCATCCACTTCATCGTCCCCGACATCACAGCCGAGGTCGCCCGCCTGCGCGCCGAGGGCGTGCCTTTCCGCAACGACATCCTCTCTGGCCCGGGCGGCAAGCAGATTCTGATCGAAGACCCTGCAGGTAACGTCGTCGAACTCTTCGAGCCCGCCAACGCCCCGCCCAGCCGGTGAGACCCAGGGCTTCCGCGTGCCACGATCCGGCAGCGAAAGCCCCGATGGATCTACCAGGGCAGCCTTAGCGATTTCGGTCTAACTGCGAAGGGACGGCGCGCCGCCTGACCCACTGGTGGCGATTGGCGCGCTCGCCAAGGCGGCCTGAGAGTTCGGACCCACGGGCATCCTCGACCGCGGACTATCGAGCACATCGGCTCGTCTCGTGACGATGTGGAGCATGAACTGCTGAGGGCAGCGAACGGGGCTTCAGGGCGTGGAACACCTAGTTACGATCTCGTAGTGCGCCCAGATGGTGCCATGAGCGCCGACCTGGACATCTATTACGCGCAGCTCATCGGGGAGCGAACCGGGTTCGAGCGGTGGGCCATCCATGATCGATGGCGTGCCGAGCCCGCCGACCAGTACGGGGACGGTGATGATGTGGAGTTCATCGACCAGACCGGCCCGGAGGAGTGCGCCGTTGAGCCCGCCGCCAGCCTCCGACACGAGGCACTCTGCGCCGAGTTGCGCCCGGATCTTCGCCAGCGCGGACGTCAGATCCACCCGATGGGCACCGGCGAGGAGGTACGGAATCCGCTCCTGGCGCAGGTGGGCGAGGTACGGCAAGGGCGTGCTGCGGCTGGCTATAACCAGCAGGCTTGTCTCCTCATCGCCCTTGTGTGTCCATGCCACCCTGCCGCGAGCGTCCACGACAGCGAACCACCTTGTGCTCCGGTACGGCAGGAAGTCCGTCCACAACACGTCAGCTGGCACGCTCGTGTCCGGAAGATGCAGTGAACCTGCGTCGTCGGCTACGAAGGTGCCGCTGCCCTCCATGACCACAGTGGGATGATGACGCTGCTCGATGGCGGTCGCTCGCCGCGTCAGCAACTCGCCGACATCCGGCGGCCACGGAGCCTGCCACCGCTGGTTCGGGCCCTCATCGAGCAACCGCTCCATGCGGCTGAGCGTGACACGCCCATCCGCGGTCGCAGTAACTGAGACGATCACCCGGGGACGAGTGATGCCGTCCCGGCCAGACAGCTGGTCCGCGAGCATGGCAAGACGGTAACGCCAAGCCCCGACACTCGGGCAGCGCTAACCTCGCCCTCTTGATCACCGTCAACGACGGCTCAGCCCTCGAGACGATCACCGGCGCCACATGACTTGCGCTAAATCTTGCGCAACTCGGGGTCACAATGAAGGTATGAGACGGGCCGTCGCGGCTATGGCAGTCGTTGTCTGCTGCGTGACGGCCAGCTGTACAGCAGGCGCACCGTCGTCAACCGCGGCGCACACAAAGCCATCAACAATCGGTTCGTCCCGCAGCCTGGGTGCTCACGGGCGATGCCCGGTGACACGGCCAATGCCGCATGCTTCCGCGCCAGCGAGCCCGCCGTTGCCCGTGCCCTACATCCACGGCTGGTACGGCAACGCTGCGCTATGGATCGGAGTGCCAGCAGGTGGAGTGCTCCCCGCCGGGCGGCCCTACGGGACCCCATGGCCGAACGAGTGGGGCACCAAATTTCCCTGGTGGCGGAGCATCGCCGGAACGCTCACGGTCGCCGCGCGCAGGCTGGATGGACCGAGCGCAGGCTTCCACGCGCAAGTACCCGACGGCTATGGGCCTATCGGCTTCGTCCCGAGCGAGCTAATCTGGCCTGCACCCGGATGCTGGCAGGTGACGGGCACGGTCGCAGGCCGGTCACTGACGTTTGTCACCCTGGTGAAGACGAGTGACTCCTAGCGCGGTAAGACCTGTCATCCAAGACCCGCACCATCGAGATCCACGTCGGCGATCATACGATCATGGCCGCCGAACCCACCGGCGACCTCCGCCAGGCCCGGGCTACCCCGTGCCGCGGTCACCGAGTCCAGCTAGCGTCTGCCATTGCGGCCAGCTCTCGAAGACTGCGGGCGCGGGCCGCGGGCGCGGTCGGCCATCTCGGTCCAGAACCGGCTGAGCTGCGTCGCTGTCATCTGCTGCCACGGCGCCTGCCGGGTGAACGGGTGCCGCAGGCTCCTGTCCAGCAAGGTGAGCTGGCGGCGGCAGAACGCCTCGCTCATCTCCACCCGCGGCTGGATGCCCTTCGGCGGATACGGGCACAGCTCGAAGACGCAGCCGTCGACGCAGCTCACGCCGGGCACGATCGACACGGCCGTGCCGACAGTGAGCGCCAGGCTCGAGCGCTTCGCGGAAGTGGGTGATGCACGGCGGCAGGTCGTCGCGGTTCGAGCGGCGCAGGCGTCGCTCGCGCTCGGGCGGCAGGTCGCCGCGGTCGGCGAGGTTGCGGAGCAGGAGCACGTCGGCGACGAGCTGCTGGGCGCGCCCGTTCAGCGCGCTCCAGCCTGCGGACGGCGGGATCCACAGCCGGTGGCGGCGCTGCTGGGTTATCTGGCTGAGGTTCCGGGAGCCGACCTGACCGACGACCCCGCTCTCGTCGATCCACAGATACCGCTGCGGCCGCTCGGTCTTGAGCGCCAGGACGCAGAGCAGCGCCGCCTCGCTGACGAAGGGATGCGGGTCGTGCCGGGTCCCCGGCGCCCGGCTGCGGTCGGAGCGCTCGCGGCCGGCGACGTCGAGCCAGTGCTGGACGATCGCTTCGGGCTTGGCGCCGTACTTATCCCAGGGCTGCTTGGATTCGGACAGGTTGAGCAGGGTCAGCGCGTGGATCAGCGTCAGCTGCGTGAACCAGTAACGGGCGCTCTTGAGCATTTCCAGCGCTTGCTCCGCGAGGAACATGCGGGACTCGCGCAGCACGTCCGGCTGGCCAGGACGGCGGTTAGCTGCGTACTTGAGCCCCTGTGCCAGCGCGATCTCAAGCGCGATGGGCAGGTCCTGCTCGCCGGTTAGCCGCCCGTCCTGCGATACGTGCCGGAGCCACTGGGTCAGGTCTGCCTGCGCATGCTCGGCGATGACCCGGTCTGCGGGTGCGCTGCCGCGGGCGCCGATCGAGCCGACCAGCATCGGCGCCAGCCAGGCGCTGATGACCGCCGCGCGTGAGGTCTCGGCGCTGCGGTCTTGCCCTGCTGCGGAGCGGTCGGCGTGTTTCACCGCGGCCGGGTGCTCCGGCCGCTCTGCGCGCTCGCCGTCACAGTTTGCGCACGGCGCGGTGAGGATGTGCCGCAGTTCCTCGTAAGCCGTCTCGCCGCCTGACGCCGACCTCCTGCGCCGCGGCGAGCTGAACCGCGTAGGACCGGTCGGAGCAGCCAATCGCGAACAGCTCCTGGTACGCCGGCCTGGCCTGGATCAGCTCACCGCCGCGCCATCGGTCGTCGACCATCCGCGCCGCTTCGCCGAAGCGGTGCACCAGCGCCAGCTTGCCCTCTTCGAGCGTTCTGGGGTCCTGAGCGTGGATGCGGGACCAGCGTTCCGTGATCTCGGCGGCGATGTCTTCGTGCGCGGGCTCGGCCGAGACGCCATCGATTTCCAGCGCCGCCGCGTACATGTCAAGGACCTTGTTGTCCTCTCGGGTAGCAGCGACTTCGCGCAACGGCGCGAGGAAGGGCGGCTGGTGACCGCGGACAGGTTCCGGAGCGCGGGAGCTGCGCTGGCGCCTCTTGCGCGCCTTCGATTCCGCCTCTGACGGGTCGGGCTGCGGCGGCCGACCGCCGGACCGGTCCGCTGCCCGGCCCGCAGCATCCGCCGCGCGCGACCGCAGCACCAGGGCGATGACGAACTCCCGGCCGGGCCGCGGGTACTGCAGCGCGTCGCGGAGGTAGTCGGGATCGCGCAGCGCAGCCTCGAGCATCCGTGAGCCGAGATAGGCCTGCATCAGGCTGTGCGGGAACCGGACGCTGTGCCCGCGCACCTCGACCAGCTCCAGCTGCGCGGCCCAGGCGGCGGCGAGGCGCACGTCGATGTTGCGAACGCCCGGCGCGTGGCCGGTCGTCTCGTCGATCGTGGTCAGCCGCCGCTCCACCTCGGCCTTGAGCTGCGGCCCGAGGTCGATCTCGAACTCGACCTCCAGCCGGTCGAACCTGAAGCCCGGCGCACGCCAGGGCCGACATCTGCTCAAGCGCGGCCTGCCGCTCGGCACGATTCAGCGGGATCTCTTCACGCAAGTGGCCACTGATGAGAGCCCGTTCCCAGGTCTCTAGAAGGCTCAATCGCAGACGGGAACGGTCGACGCCACGGGTGTCGACGACGCCCTGCTGCCCGGCCGAGGTGGGCTCGAGCAGTCCCTTGACGTGCAGCTCGCGCGTGATCTGGAGGTACAGCGGCGCCTCGACGACGTCGGCGGTCTCGACGATCCAGGCCAGCCGGCGCTCGTCCTCGCTGGTGCCGTCGCTGCCGATGTAGGCGAGGGCGGCCTCGAAGCTGAGCGGCTCCAGGTTGAGGATCGCCGCGTCGGTCGCGCGGAGCGGATCGTGCGGGCGCGAGGCGATGACGAGCGGCAGGTGGTGCTGGTGCGCGCGCCGGATGGCCTCGCGGATGATGTTGTCCCGCTCCGGCTCGGCGCTCGTCCCGACGATGGCCTCCTCCAGCCCGTCGGCGAGCACGATGATCTTGCCGTCCTTGCGCAGGCGCCGCCAGATGGTCTCGCCCTCGGCGGAGGAGATCAGGCCGGGGTTGACCTCGCTGAGGAACCGGGTGCGGGCCATGGCCTCAAAGTCCAGCTCGGTCGTCGCGTCCCGCAATTTGATGGGAACGGGGATCGCCCGCTTCTCGGCCAGGTATTCGGTCAGCCGGACGAGTACGGCAGTCTTGCCCGTTCCGACGCCGCCGACGATCACGTGCGGGCGCGTGGTGCGATCGTGCAGGTCCGTCATGACCGCCATGCACAGCTCGTCGCGGCCGACGACCTGGTCGATGATCGCGCCCGCCGTCGGGACGAGCTCGCGGGAGTCCTCGCGCGCCCTGGCCCGGTAGCGCCGTTGTAGGCCGAACAGCCGCCACAGCACGAACGTGGACGCGAACGCGACGAGGACGCCGGACGCGAGGATGTTCGTCGCGACGCCGCAGGAGAAGCCGAGCGCGCCGCATTTCCGGTCCGGGTCGAAGGTCGCGCCCGACGGCCCGTTGCGGACGACGTAGAGGTAGACGACCCAGCCGATCCACAGGATGAAGGCGAACGCGGCGAGGCCGGTGATTAAGGTCGCGATCCTGACTGATCTGCGGGACCGCCATCTTGCCGGGCTCGTCGACGCCGCTCCGGTCGCGGCGCCGCGGCCGCGGACCGCCGAACAGGCGCGCGATGCGTCGGTCCCATTCGCGCCTGCGCCGTGCGCCCAGGCGAGTCCGCCTACCGAACATCGTTCCGCTCTCCCGCCTAGGGCGTACGCCGGCATACGGTTATTGCTCTATCTTGAGCCACTTTTGCCACACGCGAAACCCTTCGCGAATGGCGTCGCGAATGGCAGTCCGCACACTGACGAAAAGTGGCGTCGTCTCGAGGCGCCTTGCGCGAGCCGCTGGAGGGCAGAAGGCCGTCAGCCAGGGCGTGCTAGAACTCGGGAATGAGGATCATCGACGGCCAGGTGCGGCTGTCCGCCAGCGATGTCGCCAACTTCCTGGCCTGCCGCCACTTGACCCGGCTCGACCTGCTCCGAGCACGCGGCGTGCTGAAGCCTCCGTACTTCAACGACGCAGGGTTCGATGACCTCGTCAAACGAGGCGAGGCGCACGAGAAGACCATCCTGCAAGGGTTCCGCGACCGCGGCCTGGAGGTTGTGGAGATCACCACGGACACCTCGAACCCGGCGATCGGGGCTGCCTCCACGGCGGCTGCAATCGCCGACGGCGTCGATGTGATCTATCAGGGCGTGCTGACCCGCGAGGCAGGGCCGAGTGGCGAGTCCGCGTTGCTGGGCTACCCGGACTTTCTGGTGCGAGCCGAGTTGATTCCCGCGCCGGACGGCGAGCCGCGGCCTGATGACGACCGCGCACGGTATGAGGTCGTCGACGCCAAGCTGGCCCGGACGGCAAAGGGCCGAGCCGTGGCGCAGACGGCGTTCTACTCCCAGTTGCTCGCCGACCTGCAGGGCGACGCGCCGCGGTGGCTGCACCTGGCGCTCGGCACCGGCGAATGGGCCTCGTTCAAGGTCGCCGACTTCGCCGCGTACGAACGACAGACCCGGCGGCTGCTGGCCGAGTTCATCGACGCGGACACCGGCGCGAACCCGCCGGCCGACACCTACCCCGAGCCGGTGGAGCACTGCGCGATCTGCCGGTGGAGTCCAGCGTGCGCGGCCCGGCGGCGCGCGGACGACGACCTGTCCCTGGTCG
Source organism: uncultured Actinomycetota bacterium (assembly GCA_963730085.1). Lineage (GTDB taxonomy): Bacteria > Actinomycetota > Actinomycetes > Streptosporangiales > Streptosporangiaceae > JAJYUU01. The sequence goes on from CAVSQI010000009.1 coordinate 156,283, forward strand.
CGGGCATGACTAAGGGCCAGCGGCGGCGGCTGAAGGAGTTCGGCATTCCGACCCGCCGCGGGTTCGCCGCTCTGGACCCGCTCCCGGCGCTGCGAGGGACGAGCCGGGAATCGCTGGAACGAGCCCGTTCCCAGGCGATTTTGCAGGTCGCCAGCGAAGACGCCGGCAGTATCGCCTACGAGCTGCTGGAGCCGGACCGGGATGCCTGACGGGTGAGCTGGTGCCTAATCGAGGGCTCCTGGCGCTGCCGGAGCCGGCCGAGGGTGACCTGTTCTTCGACATCGAGGGTGCGCGCTACTTCTCCGAGGACGGGAAGGAGTTCGGCCTGCAGTACCTGTTCGGGATCGTGGATACCGCGGAGACCGATGCGCAGGGTGCGCCACGGTACACGCAGTTCTGGGCGTTCGACCGCGCGGGCGAGAAGCGGGCGTTCGAGGAGCTGATCGACTTCATCACCTCGCGGCGGGCGGAGCGGCCGGGCCTGCACGTGTACCACTACAACCACTACGAGCCGACGGCGGTCGACCACCTCAGCGAGCTGCACGAGACGCGGCAGGAGGCCGTCGGGCGGCTGATGGGCCGGTATCGCGACTCGCGAGGACGAGGTGGACGAGCTGTTCCGGCTCGGCGTGTTCGTCGACCTGTACCGGGTGGTGCGGCAGGGGCTGCAGGCCGGGGTGGAGTCGTACTCGATCAAGCGACTCGAGCCGCTGTGCGGGTACTCGCGGCTTGTCGGGTTGCGGGACGCGACGGCGGCGCTGGTCGAGTTCGAGGCGGCGTCTGGAGGATGGGTCGGCCGCGTCGTGATGCGGAGCGGCAGCGGGTGATCGCGGGCTACAACGAGGACGACTGCCGGGCCACGCTGGCGCTGCGGGACTGGCTTGAGGCGCGGCGGCCTGAGCTGGCGGCTCGGCTCGGTGTTGATCTGGCGGAGCTGCCGCGGCCGGTTGTCGCGGAGACTGAGCCCGATGGCGAGGATTCGGAGGTAACGCGGCTTCGCTCGGACCTGCTGTCGTCGGTGCCCGCGCAGCCGTCTCGACGGACTCCCGAGCAGGCGGCCATTGCGCTGCTCGCCGACCTGCTGGAGTGGCATCGGCGGGAGAACAAGCCTGCGTGGTGGCGCTACTTCTACGTGCGGACGCTGTCGTCGTCGGATCTGGTGGCCGAGCCGGACGCGCTGGGCTTGCTGTCCGGAGGCGAGGTCGTCGGCACGGTGAAGCGGTCGGTGCTGCGGCAGTTCTCGTTCCCGCCGCAGGAGCACAAGTTCGGGCCGTTGGCTCAGGCTGCGGATCCGATCACCGGTCGGGGATTCGTCGTGGACTCGGTCGATGACGCGCGCGGCGAGATCGTGCTGAAGGTCGGTGCCGCGACTACGACGGCCCGCTGCCGTCCGCGCTGGTCCAGGCTGGGCCGCCCGGCATCAAGTTGCAGGCCGAGCGGATGCGCGATCTCGGCGCTCGGGTCCTGGCCGACGGTCTCGGTGGGCTCGACAGCGCGACTGCGCTGCTGATGCGCCGACCACCCGCCGGCGTTTCCGCGGAAACGTTGCCCCTTCGACGTCCCGACGAGTCGGCCCAGGAGGCGGCCGTCCGGCTCGCTCTGACGCTCGCGAACTCATACCTGCCAATCCAGGGGCCGCCAGGGAACCGGCAAGACGTACACCGGCGCCGAGCAGATCCTCGACCTTGATTGCGGAAGGCCGGACTGTCGGCATCACCGGCCCGTCGCACGCGGTCATCTGCAACTTGATCGATGCGGTGTTCAAACACGCGGCAGATCGTAGGGCCGCAGTCCCGAGGGTCGGCCAGCGCGCTGACAAGGACAACCCGTTCCTGCACGCGGACGCTCAGTCCTTGGAGTACCCCAAGCTGCGTCAGTGGCCTCGCGGACGGCGACCTCGACGTAGCGGCAGGCACAACCTGGATGTGGTCCCGGCCCGAGTTCCAGGGCAGCGTTGACACGTTGTTCGTGGACGAGGCCGGCCAGATGTCCTGGCCGACGTACTCGCCGTGCAGGCGCGGCGCGCAACCTCGTGCTGCTCGGCGACCCTCAGCAACTCGCCCATCCGAGCCAGGCCGCGCACCCGCCCGGCTCTGGCGTGTCAGCGCTGGAGCACATCCTCGGCGAGCGCGCCACGATGCCGCCCGATGCCGGGCTGCTCATCGACAAGACGTGGCGGATGCATCCGGACCTGTGCCGGCTTCACGTCAGAGACCTTCTACGACGGCAAGCTGACGGCGATGCCCGATCTCGTCCGCCAGGAGATCCTCGGCGATCCGCCCCTCTCCGGCGCCGGGCTCCGCGTCGTCGAGGTCCCGCACGAGGGCAACTCGAACGCCTCGCCCGAGGAAGCCGCCGTCGTCGCCGACCTGGTCCGCAACCTGCTCGGCCGCCAGTGGCGCAACCGATCCGGCGAGCTCGCGCCGATCGGCGTCGAGCAGATCATGGTGGTGACCCCGTACAACGCGCAGATCCGCGCCATCCAGTCCGCGGCCGCGTCGGCCGGGCTCAGCGGTCTCCAGGTCGGCACGGTCGACAAGTTCCAGGGCCGCGAAGCGCCGGTCGTCATCTACTCGATGGCCACCTCATCCGCCGACGACGCGCCCCGCGGCATGGAGTTCCTCTACGACCTGCACCGCCTGAACGTCGCGACCTCCCGCGCCCGCGCGCTGGCCATCATCGTCGCCAGCCCCGACCTTGTCCGCGTCTCCTGCCAGACTCCCCGCCAGATGCACCTAGCCAACGCCCTATGCAGTGCCTGGGAGGCATGCAAGTAGACGTTGCTGTCCTTAACACGGAGCCGCAGCGTCGTTGCCGACCGGCGAGTTGTCTCGGAGGTCGGCCTGAATGGGTAAACGACGCGGCAACGACCTCCGGAGCCATGTGCGCGTCGATGGTGCGGGTGAGCCGGGAGCCCGACCCACCTCACTTCGCGTCCTCTACGGGAAGATGCCCGGGTGGCCAGATCGGAGTACGTCAGGCCATCGGGCGCGTCAAGCTCGGTCCGACTCGATCATCCGGACGTTGCGGCGATCTCGTCGAGCTGCTCGAGGCCGAGCTGCGCCGACGACCAGCCCACGCAGACTCGGACTTGCCGCGTAGCGTTCGGCAGAGCCGGGCCAGGAACTTGGCCTGATCACGCCTCACCCAGTTGACGGCTCGACTTCGCCCGGGCCTGCCGGAGGCGGCTCGCTTGCAGGGCCGGCCGGAACGCTCACCGCAGCGGGCCCGGGAGTGTCCAGGAAAATGATCCGTCCGATCAGCCGCAGCTTGCCCGGGTCTCGCGCCCTCAGGTACAGCATCCAGATCACGCCGATCAGGATCCAGCCGAGGACGAAGAACGGCATGAAGTTCTCGGGGTAGGCAGGCAGCGGGTGCAGGCTCGCGTAGAGCCCGTATCCCATGATCACCACCGCGATGCCCGGGAAGAGGCCGTGCCACACCCAGGAGAACTCGGACCTGTGCTTGCGCCACATGAAGACGATCAGCGCGATGTTCGTTAGCAGGTAGATCGGCAGAATCCCAAGCGAGGAGAAGTAGCCGACGTCACCGAACGCGGCCGCCGGACCCCAGAGGTTTCCGAAGAACAGGCCAAGGGCGAGGGCCACGACCGAGTAGGCGATGATCGCGATGTGCGGAGTCTGGTAGCGCGGGTGCGTCCGCCCGAGCACACGAGGCAGCATCCGCTCGCGGCCGAGAGCATAGAAGATGCGGTAGTTGGCGTTGTGAATCGCGATCAGGACGGCGATCTGCGCTGACACGGCGGCGAGCGAGACCACGATCGAGTACCAGTGCCCGATGTAGCGAGTCGCGAGATCGGTCACCGGGGCCGAGGCTGAGGCTAGCGCGCCGATGTGACTCTTGCCGTAGCCGACGATCACCGCGTACATGGCGAAGCAGAACCAGATGCCCGTGAGCACCACGGAGCCGACCAGCGCGATGGGCACGTTGCGCCGCGGACGCTTAACCTCTTCGGCCACGGTGGTCGATGACTCAAAGCCGAAGAACGCGAACACGATGAAGATGAACGCCAGGCCGATGTTAGACAGGCCGCCAGAAGGAATGTTGGCGGGGTTAAAGGCTCCCGGGACCTGCCCCTGGGCGCCACCCTTGACCAAGATCAAGATGAGCAGTGCGCCGACGATCGTGACCTCGGCAACGACGAAAGCCAGGTCCAGCTGCATGGAGCGGTGGATCGACCACCAGGCGAGCGCACCCACGAAGGCGATGATGAAGGTCATCAGCACCCACCACGGGATGTCGACATTGAAGTTCGACTTGATCAGGCCGCTGACGAAGGAGCCGAAGAGGTTCGTGTTCAGCGGGCTCTGCAAGGCGTAGGCGAAGAAGAGCAGCCAGCCCATCACGAAGCCCGTCGACGACCCGAGGCCCTGGCTGATGAACGTGTAGAAGGTGCCGGCCGACGGTACGCGCGTCGAGAAGTTCGCGAGCGTGAGGGCCATGAACGCGATGCCGATGGTGCCGATGACGAACGCGAACGGCGAGGCGAGGCCGGCTTTGCTGGCGATCAGCGCGGTGATGAAGATGACGCCGATCGTGGGCGAGATATAGGCCAGCGACATCGCCATGGCGCTCGGCAGGCCGATGGAGTTCCGCCGTAGCTCGCCGTAGTCTTTCCCGGCCTGCAGGACGGGTGGTCGTCAGTGGTGGCCATTGACTTGCCTCCCGCTTGGAGACTGGCGGCGACCTGGATATACTTCTTTTCTCTCTATGAGAGATGAATGGACTTTAGAATAGGCGGCCATAGCTGTCAAGGTGCGGCAGCGCTGGCAGGACACGCCAATGTGACCGGTTACCTGCGGGAATGGAGCACTTAATGGCCGAGGGAACGGGGCGCATCGAGGGCCGGTCAGCGCTGATCACGGGCGGCGCGTCCGGCATCGGCAAGGCCACAGCGCGCCTGTTCCTGGCCGAGGGTGCCAAGGTGGTGATCGCCGACATCAACGCCGACGCGCTCGATCATGCCCTCGTCGACCTGGGCGGGACAGGCCACGATGTGGTCGGAATTCAGGGCGACGTCCGGTCGATGCAGGATGCCGCCGCGATGGTCCGCACCGCCGTCGATAGCTTCGGCCGCCTGGACATCTTGTTCTGCAACGCCGGGATCACCAGCGTGATGCCCATCTCGGAGCTGACCGAGGAAGAGTGGGACGCCGTCATCGACACGAACCTGAAAGGCATGTTCACGCTGATCAAGCAGTCGGTCCCGCAAATGCGCGCGCAGGGCGGCGGAACGATCATCACCATGGGCTCCGAAATGGGCATCGTGGCCGTGCCCGAGTCTCCCGCCTATAACGCCAGCAAAGGCGGCGTGATCATGTTGACGCGCTCGCTCGCCATCGACCTGATCCGCGACAACATCCGGGTCAACGCGCTGTGTCCTGGCATCACCCGGACGCCTCTGCTCCAGGCCGAGGTCGACAACAGTCTCGATCCCGAGAAGACGGCCGCGGAACAGGCGGCGTGGGCACCGATCATGCGGGTCGCCGATCCGGCTGAGATCGCGAACGGAGCGCTCTTCCTTGCCAGCGACGAGAGCTCGTTCGCCGTCGGAAGCTGCCTGGTACTGGACGGGGGCTACACGGCGAAGTGAGCACGGCAAAGCCAACCAGCACCAAGCCAGCCAACAGCGGGGACGCAGCGGGCGGCCTGCGTTCCGGCATCAGGGTGCTGGCCCGTCACCTCACTCCCGCGCCGCGACTGAGTACATCAACGGGCCGGACCCAGAATCTGCTGGCGCTTCTGCACGAGCTACGTCATGCCGACGCGCTGGCGCGCACCGATCTGGCCCAGCTGACCGGCCTTGCCATCCCCACGGTGCACAGGCTGCTGGCGGCACTCCTGGAAAGCCGGCTTGTCGCGGAGGACGAGGCGACCCGCGCCACCGGCGGCCTCGGCCGCCCGGCCAGCCTGTACCGGTTCGACAGCTCGGTTGCGTCGGTCGCTGGAGTCGACGTCGGGAACGAGACCACGCGCGTGGCAGTAGCGGCCGCCAACGGGACGATTATCGGTGCCACCTCGCTACCGACCCCGAACATTGCCGACGACCTGGCCGGGGGCATCGTCACGTCGCTGACGTCGATCATTGTCCGGTCTGCCGCAGGCTCCCGGTCCCCTGGTTGGCGTCGGAGTCGGAATCTCCGCGTCCGTCGATCCGGCGTCGGGGCGGCTGGCGCGAGCCCCTATTCACCACGGCTGGGACGGCCTGCCACTGCAGGCGATGCTGGAGGACCAGCTGTCCTGCCCCGTCGTCGTCGAGCAGGATGACCACCTGTCTGCGCTGGCAGAGCTCAGCGATCGCGGCACGGTGCCCGGCGCGTCGTCGCTCGTCGTCGTGAACTACGGCCGCGGTATCGGAGCGGGCATCGTGGTCGACGGCGCTCTCGTCAGAGGCGCTCGCGGGCGGGCGGGCCGGATCGCCGACTGGCCCGCGAATGGCCAGGACGCCAGCACGCTGGGCCGGCAGTTGCTTCCCGATGCGATGAGCCGCGCTTACAAAACCAAAGGCGGGACCGGGAACGTGGTCGATGGCGCCTCCCTTTGCCAGGCGGCGCGCGGTGGCGATCGGATCGCCCAGAGCGTTGTTGACTTCGCGGCCAGCGGGATCGCGGATGTATTCCTCCGCCTCGCCGTCACGTTCGACTCGAAGAACATGGTGATGGGCGGCGGTTTCGCCGGGAGCTTCGACTTGTTCGATCACCAGATCAAGCTGGCGATGTCGGCTCTGCCGGATCCGCCGATCGTGACGCCCAGCGTGATCGCGAGCGAGGCAGTTCTGCTGGGCGGCCTGATAGCGGCCAATCCGTTCGTGGAGGAGTGGCTGGCGGAGCGGGTGCGGGCGCTATGACCGGGCGACTGCGCGGCCGAGCGCGCAAGGAACCGAAGCTAGATAAGGAGCGTGCCCCATGACCCGTTATCCGGTGCTGATCGGCGGGGAAGAGGTCTACGGGCAAGCGACGTTCGTAGACCTGGATCCTTCGACCGGCCGCGAGCTCGCCGAGGTGGCGCGCGGCGGTCCAGATGAGATCAACTCAGCAGTCGCCGCCGCGCGCGAGACGCTGGAGCGAACCTGGCGTCGCACCAAGACAGCCGAGCGCGCACGCATCCTGCGGCGAATCTCGGAGCTCATCAGGCGGGACCATGAGCTGCTCGCGGAGCTGGAGAGTCTTGACACTGGCAAGCCGCTGCGTCAAGCCAAGGGCGACGCCGATGTCGCCGCGCGGTACTTCGAGTTCTACGCGAGCGCCATCGAGACGCTCTACGGCGACACGATCCCGATCGATCCAGACCTGTTCATCTACACGTTGCGGGAACCTTTCGGCGTCACGGCGCACATCATCCCGTGGAACTACCCGCTCCAGATCGGAGCCCGGACGGTCGCGCCCGCGCTAGCGGCCGGCAACTGCTGTGTGCTCAAGCCCGCTGAGGAAGCTCCGCTGACGGCGATTCATCTCGGCCGGCTCGGACTCGAAGCCGGACTGCCGCCTGGTGCCCTGAACGTCGTTCCCGGCTTCGGCGAGGAAGCCGGCGCCGCGCTGGCAGCTCATCCGGGCATCGATCACCTGTCCTTCACCGGCTCCGTTGAGGTCGGCAAGCTCGTCAGCAAGGCGGCGGCAGATCACGTAACACCGGTGACCCTGGAACTAGGCGGCAAGTCTCCGAACGTCGTCTTTGCCGACGCGGACATCGAGGCCGCGATGCCGGTGCTGGTGAACTCGATCATTCAGAACGCGGGCCAGACCTGCTCGGCAGGATCCAGGATGCTGGTCGAGGCGTCGGCGCATGACCGCGTCGTCGGCGAGCTGGTCGACAGGTTCCAGCACCTCAGGCTCGGTCCCGGCCGCTCAGACCCGGACCTGGGCCCGCTCATCTCGGCGACCCAGTTGGAGCGGGTCTCCAAGTACGTGGAGCTGGGCAAGACCGAGGCACGCGCCGTAACGGGCGGCGGCCAGCCCCATGACGACAGGCTGAAGGGCGGCTATTTCTTCATGCCGACCGTCTTCGATGACGTCCCGCCTGATGCCGTCATCGCTCAGGAGGAGATCTTCGGCCCCGTCGTCGCCGTGACCACTTTCGCCGACCTTGATGAGGCAGCGGAGCTCGCGAACGGAACGGACTACGGTCTCGTGGCCGCCGTGTGGACGCGCGACGTGAACAAGGCGCACATCGTGGCGCGCGAGATTCGGGCTGGCCAGGTCTTCGTGAACACCTACGGCGCGTCCGGCGGACCGGAGATGCCGTTCGGCGGCGTCAAGCGCTCCGGTCACGGACGAGAGAAGGGCCTCGAGGGCTTGCTCGAGTTCACTCAGGTCAAGACCGTGGCCATGAAACTCGACCCGAGCAAGGCCTGATGGACGGCGTGCCCGCGGGTGCCGACGCTCCGCCGCAAAGCCCGATAACTCGACCCGAGCAAGGCTTGATGGACGGCGTGCCGGGTGCCGACGCTCCGCCGCAAAGCCCGATAAGCGGTCCGTCCGCGGCTTCCGACGTTGCGCCCGCTGGCTTCACCGTGCCGTTGCCGACGGACCTGAACGATTCGCTCCTCGATACGCCCTGTCTGCTGATCGACCTGGAGATCCTCGCCGCCAACGTGGCGCGGATGGCCGCGCTGGCGCGCAGGTCGCGAGTAGCGCTGCGTCCGCACGTCAAGACCCACAAGAGCGCGCGGATTGCCCGGATGCAGCTCGAGGCCGGCGCCACCGGCATCTGCGTGGCAACCGTCGGCGAGGCCCAGGTCATGCGAGCCGCAGGCATTGAGGACATCCTCATCGCCTACAACATCGTCGGCGATGCCAAGCTAGCCCGGCTGCTTCCGCTGTGCGCCGACGGCGGCATCACCCTCACCGCCGATTCGCTGGAGGTTGCCGAGGGCTACAGCCGCATGGCGGCGGCGGCAGGCCGCACCCTGCCGGTGCTACTGGAGATCGACTCTGGCATGCACAGGATCGGGATTGAGCCAGAGATGGCCGGACAGCTCGGCGGTAAGATCGCCGGCCTGGCTGGCCTCGAGGTCATCGGCATCCTGACTCATGCCGGTCACGCCCATGACGTCACGGCTCAGCCCGAGATCGAGGCCGTAGCCCGGCAAGAGGCCGCTGCGATGAGGCAGGCCCGTGACGAGCTCGAGCGGCAGCGCATCCCCGTGCAGGTCGTTAGCGCGGGCTCCACGATCACGGCCCCGTACCTGAGCGCGGACGACGGCATCACGGAGATCAGGCCGGGGACCTACATCTTCAATGACCTGAGAACGCTGGAGATGTACGCGTGCACGCCCGACCAGATAGCCGCGACGATCCTGGCAACAGTCGTCAGTGTCGGGCCGGATCGTGTCGTGCTCGATAGCGGTAACAAGACACTGACCATGACCTCGACCCAGCAGCACGGCTTCGGCAAGATCAAGAACCGCCCGCTCAGCAACTTCGTGCGGCTCTCGGAGGAGCACGGCGTGGCGACACTTGGCGCGGCTGACGACGAACTGCGGATCGGCGACAGGGTGCAGGTCCTGCCTATCCACATCTGCGTGTGCGTCGATCTGCAGCAGCAGGCCTATGGAGTCACGCAGGGCCAGATCGCGGAGTTGATTAGGATCGACGCTTCTCGCCGGAGCCGGTGATAGCCATGGGACGCGACGTACGGGTTCTGTCCGGCGGTGATCTCAGCAAGATGCTGACGCTGAGCGACGTCATACCGGCGATCGAATCCGCCTACCTCGCCGCCTCGCAGCAGCAGGCTCAGCTCTACCCGGTGATCCGTGAGCCGCTCGCATCGGGCGGAGTATTTGGCATCAAGTCCGGCTACTGGCCTGATCGGGAATCCCTCGGCCTGAAGGTGGCCGGCTACTGGCCGCAGAACCGGGCCAAGGGGCCTGGACAATCACCAAGCCATGGTGGTTCTCGTCGAACCCGCGACCGGAGTGCCGCGGGCGATTATCGACGGCAACTTCATCACTGCGATCCGGACGTCGGCGGCTGGAGCCATCGGACTGCGATACCTCGCACGCCCCGATTCTCAGACGGCTCTCATTGTCGGCTCGGGTGTCCAGGCCGAGGCCCAGGCCCGGGCGCTCGACTGGTGGCAGCGAGGCATCGAAGTCAGCGTGTTCGAGCCACTCGACACCGATGGTCAGCCGATGGCGAAAGCGTTCTGCGATCGCCTTGGCGAGTACGGCATTGCCTGCCAGCCGTCAGGTTCCCTCGAGAATGCAGTGCACAGGTCCGATGTCATCGTCACGACCACTCCGGCCAGGAAGCCCGTCCTTCATCGTGACTGGCTAACTCCGGGCGTGCACATCAACGCGATGGGCGCCGATACCGCTGGCAAGCAAGAACATGAGATAGCCACGCTCCGCGATTCGCTGGTGGTCGTCGATGACTGGGTCCAGGCCAGCCGCTTGGGCGAATGCCAGCACGCAGTGGCAGCCGGGCTGTTCACGGACGAGCAGCATCCGCGGTCGATCGGTGAGGTGATCGCCGGTACGGCACCCGGGCGCACCGACAACGGCCAGCTCACTCTTTTCGACGCGACGGGTCTTGCGTTGCAGGACCTCGCGACAGCCGAACTCGCCGCCCAGACGGCTGAGGAGCGCGGCGCCGGGATCATCATCCAGACTCGACTAGACGCTCCCGGACGCTAACAGCGAACGGCCCTGACTCTTGTCAAGGTTGCCGGCTCGCGGGTGCTGCAGCTTTCTGACCTGACCCTTTGCTCTAGCCGGGCGCGGGATCTGTGCACAAGCCGGGCTGGGCGACCGTGGGGTTGGCGGGTGCCGTGTGCGCGGACGGTGAAGAAGCCGTCGGGCGCCTACCACCAGCTGTTCAGTTTGAGAAGTCGTTTCAGCAGCGAAATCTCAGTGTCTGACAACCGGCTTAGGGCCATATCGGCGAGCGCAGCGCGGTCAGAGCTGCAGCCCTCGAGCGTCAGCACGTCGCAGGCCGGCGCCGGCGTCCGCGATGGCGAGGATGTCGCAGTACGCGGTTGACAGCAAGTGTCAAGTCAGATTTGACACCAAGTAGCAAGGCCAGTAGCGTTCTCAGCATGGCCAGTTCTATGAGATATAGAACTGTCGAGCGGCGACTTCGTAAGCACAACTGCACAGAGAAGCCAGGTAAGGGCAGCCACGTCAAGTGGTACTGCCCCTGCGGCGAACACATGGCAGTCGTGCCCAGCGGAGGCACCGTCTCGCCGGGCGTTGTGGCCGACACGATCAAGAAGCTGAGCTGTCTCCCCCGAGGCTGGCTTCAGTAGACGGATCGTGCCGGTCACGGCGCGCACCAAACCGGCGAGAGCACGGAAAGAGAAACGGACAACAGACGGAACGGACAGAGATCGGAACCCAGGAGAGAGAACCCAACCCTGAGCGAGCATGCAATGACTAGGAGCATCACCACCATAGAGGAGGACCGAGCCACCGAGCGATACAACGTCATCGCTAAGCGGTGGAAGCACGGCTGGGAGCTTCACATTGAAGGTCTCGGCGTGACTCAGTCGAAGACCCTCGCGACAGCTGACGCGATGGTCCGCGACTACATCGAGAGCCTGACCGACCGCGCCGTCCACTCCGACGCGGTCATCACCATCACTCCGGATCTTGGCGCGATCGGAGAACAGGTAACGAACATGAATGATCTCTATGCCCTAGCCGACAGATCTGAACACGAAGCGGCGAGGACGAGGCAGAGGGTCGTCTTGGAGCTCCGCCGTTCGGGTTACTCGGTGACGGACATGGCGGTCATCCTTGGGGTCACTCGAGCACGCGTGTCACAACTGCTGCGCAACCTGTAACCCTCCCACCCGACACAGTGACCTAGGTCGCAGCAGTCAGCGGGCCGGTTCCTTCCGCAACGGGAGCCGGCCCGCTTCTTTGTGATCTCAGACCGGTCTGGTCGACACTGCCTCGCCGTTATGCGGCGCGCCGAGCCACTGCTCGCGGAGCGGTACATCAACCTGACGATGAAGTCCTACGGCCGTGGCGCGAAGACAATCGATTCGGCTTTGGCGGTCAGCCGCTTGATCGAAGCCAGAACTGGCTGGTCGATCCTCAGGTTCGTCAAAACAGCTCGCCGCTACGCGCACCCATCGAGATCCAGGCCGACGACCACATCATCACCGCCGCAGACCCGCTACCCGACGACCGCCAGCTCACTCTGTTCGACGCGACGGGTCTTGCCTTGCAGGACCTCGCGGCCGCCGAGTTCGCCGCCCGGACGGGTGAGAAGCGCGGAGCCGGGATCATCGTCCAGCTCGACTAGATGCTCCGGACGCTAACAGCCAGCCGCCACTCGACGGACACGAGCTAGACCGCGTCCGTCCACGGCGCCACCCATTCCGTGTCCAGCAGGTCCGGGCGCTCAAGCTCCGCAATCATCAGCTGAACCGCATCGCGCACGTCTCGGGTCAGCTCAAAGCACTGCGCTGCGGAGGTGCAACGGTCGGGCGCGAACTCCTTGGCTACCGCCACGATAGCTCCGGCGAGCTGGCGCATTTCGGCTCCGTCCGCAGCGTCGATCGGCCACGGCTCACTCCCCGGCCCCGTTCCCATATGAATGAACTGGTCCTCGAGCCAGCGCCAGGGATCGGCTGTCAACTGCGAGTCCCACACGCGTGGACAGGGCTCGTTTGCAAGAAATTTCGGATGGTAATGGGCTACTCCGAAGCTCCCGGGAACGTCTGTGTGGCGATCAAAGAGATCGGCGCGCCACAAGGGGCGATCTAAGGTCACGAGCTGAGCGGCCGACTCACTACCGCGGTGCGAGTGGTCTGCTAGCTCCCGGAGTTCGACTCGCACGCCATGTTCCATCGACGAGTCATCTAGGTCGATCTCAAACCAGTGCCGGACGATCACCGCGATACGCGACAAGGCGAGAATGTGCTGCACGATGCCTCCAGCGGCCTTCGGCGCGACCGACTTGGCAGATCGCTGAGCGCCGGTCCGGCAAGCTGCACGATCAGGTTAGTTGTCAACATCGTACAAGTCGGCGCCGGAACGGCCTCTCTGGCGCGGGAACCGTTGCCGGCGCAGTCGCGTCGAAGGGTTATCCGGTTCTTGGGGCACGCTTAACCGGACCCGGTCTGAAGTGGCTAAGCGCGAGCAATGATTCGGGGAGGGATGAGGCATGGCGCAAACCTCCTGTGACTTCGGCGAGTTCCTCCACCGGTCGCTTTGCGCGGCGGCGGCGTCGATCGCGGTCGGAGACGACGGCCTAGACAGGATCTGGATTCGACTCGCGCGGGCGCGGTCTTCAGCCGCGGCGAATAGCCGCGAGATCTCTGTGCGCGGTTGGTGCCCGAGCAAAGGACGAATTCCGAGGCCGAGCGCATAGATAGAGCCGGTCCGAGCTGCAACCTCGGGTCGGCCGCGCGTTCGTCCTAATGGCTCTACGCTTCGTGAGCAGGTAATCCCATGCCACACGGGCTTGCCCTGGCACCTCACCTGGGGTTGCGAAGCGGAATGCGGGACGACTAGTTGGACACTCACGAGCCCGTCGGGCTGGTGGTCGGCACGGTGGCGGCAACGCCGTTGCAGTTCTCGGTGGCGATCAGCCCGGACCAGTACCTGCAGCTCGACGACGTGGTGGTGACGAGCCGCCAGCTGCCCGGCCAGGGACCGGTGCAGATCTCCGGCGTGGTCACGAACGTGGAGGCGGTGCACGAGGGCGCGCGGTTCCCGTCAGATGTGTTCCTGATCCAGCAGGGCGCGCTGCCGGCCGAGATCGCCGAGGTCGCGCAGGTCACCGTGACCAGGGTCGAGCCCGAGGTCTACGTGCCGCCGATGCCGGGCGCGGTCGTGACGCGGGCGACCGGCGAGCAGCGCGACCAGGCGCTGTACTTCGACGAGATGGGCGAGGCGAAGGTGCCGGTCGGGTTCGGCCGCGACGGCCAGCCGGTGTACGTCAACTTCGAGTTCGTCGACGGCACCCGCGGCGCCCACGTCTCGATCTCCGGCGTGTCCGGCATCGCGACCAAGACCAGCTTCGCGCTGTTCCTGCTGCACTCGATCCTGAACTCCGGCGTGCTCGCGGGCGAGGCGCACAACACCAAGATGCTGGTGTTCTCGGTCAAGGGCGAGGACCTGCTGTTCCTCGACTACGCCAACCAGCGGCTGACACCCGAGCAGCGCAAGCGGTACGACGAGCTGGGACTGCCAGCGACCCCGTTCCAGAATGTCAGGGTCTTCGCCCCGCCACGGCCCGGGGACACGGCCGGGACCCCGGACGTGACCGCCCGCGACAAGGCGGTCGAGCCCGTTCTACTGGACGCTGGCGGAGTTCTGCGCAGGACGGAGCTGCTGCCGTTCGTGTTCGCCGACGCCGAGGACGAGCGGGCCCAGTACACGATGCTGCATCGGGCAGGTCGCCGCCCGGCTGCGGCGCGACGCGGTCGGTGACCGGCGGCGACGGCGCCGTCCGGATCGCCGGCGTCGACCCGGCCAACGACACGATCATCCGGTCGTTCGGGGATCTGGTCGAGCTGCTCGAGGCCGAGCTGAGCAACGATCAGCTCCGGGGGAACTGGGTCGCCGGGAGCGCGGTCACCGGCAGCATCAACGCGCTGCTGCGGCGGCTCCGTTCCGCGGTCAAGCCGCTGGATGCGATCATCCGCGGCGACCTGGCGCACCGCGGCGAGCGGTCCATCTCTACGTCGCGCGCTCAGGTCACGGTCGTCGACCTGCACAACCTGCCCGACCGGGCGCAGCGGTTCGTCGTCGGCGTCACGCTGCGGGGCGAGTTCGCCCGCAAGGAACGCCAGGGCACCGCGCGGCCGCTGATGTTCGTCGTCCTCGACGAGCTGAACAAGTACGCGCCGCGCGAGGGCGACAGCCCGATCAAGCAGATCCTGCTCGACGTCGCCGAGCGCGGCCGGTCGCTCGGCGTCATCCTCATCGGCGCCCAGCAGACGGCGAGCGAGGTCGAGCGGCGGATCCTCGCCAACTGCGCCATCCGGGTCGCCGGTCGCCTCGACGCCGCCGAGGCCGAACGGCCCGAGTACGGCTTCCTGCCGCCCGCCCAGCGCGCCCGCGCGATGATCGCCAAGCCGGGCACCATGTTCATCGCGCAGCCCGACATCCCGGTGCCGCTGGCGGTCGACTTCCCGTTCCCGGCGTGGGCGACGAGGCCCAGCGAGCAGGGCGTCTGGGCTGGCGTGGACGACGGGCCGAGCGCTCCAGCCGACCCGTTCGCCGCCATCCCCGGCGCCCACGACGACCCGCCCCCGTTCTGAGCCATCGGGGCACGCTAGCGCGCCTCGCGCCAGAGTTACGTAAATGCGGGCTCATGACGAGGACTTGGCATGACTGCCAGGTGCGCTGGACTCAGCTCTGACTCACTCGACGGAGTGGAACGCGACGTGAGGGTGCACTTGTCCGGGTGTCACCTGCCGGACTCGCGAGTTGTCGCTCAAGCGCAGTAAATGCTTCGATCGCGCCGGGCGCTTCGAAGGCCCGGTTGCGACGGCCTACGTTGACCTGTCTCAAGATGTCTGCGTCAGTCAGTCGCGCGATCGCCGCGTTGACGGGCTGGGAACGTGCGCCCGAGGTGGGCCGCCGCTGAGCTGACAGTGATGACAGGGGTTCCAGGCAGAGCGCGTAGTAGAAGGTCAGTAGCGGAATTTGCTCGGACGCGACCGAGCCTTGCCCGCCACTCGTCCTGGAGCAAGCGTGCCTTCTCCTCGAAGCTGGTCGCATCCGCAACTGCCCGCAAGCAGGCGGCCGCGAACCTGTGCCACCCACAGATTGGTTCCGTCGTAAGCGGCGGTCGATGAGGCCGGCCTCGATAACGGGTGGCTCCTAGCCCGGCGACGTAGTCGTTTGCCCAGGTCGCAAGCACCAATGAGATCGGTGGTAGCACCCGGGTGGCCAGACCTCGCCTGCGTAGGACGAAGTGAATGAGCGCACGCCCGGTTCGGCCGTTGCCATCGGCGAACGGATGGATAGTCTCAAACTGCGCGTGAGCGATCGCTGCCTGCGCCACGGCTGGAAGTGCGTCGTCATTGCAGAAGCTGCAGAGGTCGTCGAGAAGATCACGCACGTATTCCGGCGGTGGCGGTATGAACGCGGCCGAGCAGGGGTTGTAGTCGCTGCCACCGATCCAGTTTTGCTCCGTCCGGATGCGCCCTGCTTGTGCCTCGAGCCGAGTGTCCTTCATGAGGCGGCGATGGAAGCCAAGCAGGAGATCGACGGTAACCAACGTGCCTGGCGTGACGGTCTGGATTGCAGAGGCCATCGCGTCGATGTTCCCAAGTACCTCTATCGCGGTGACATCAGTCGGCTGCTCCCCCAGCTCAAGCGCCGCTTCGGCTCTGAGCAGGCGCCGCGCGCCGACTTCTAGGCCCTCGATGCGAGATGAGGCGACGCATTCCGCGCGGAGAAGGATGCGAGCGAGCGCCTCTGTGTCTAGCAGCGTGGAAGCTTGGGCATCCAGGACCGCGATGGCTCGCTCCGCATCTGCGATGTCAGCTGCCGTGTCGCCGTCGAGCACGATCTTCCGGCCCGTAAGGAGGTCAGGAACGTAAGCTTCGTAGTCACAGGAACGCCGGTCACGTCGCGCCAGACCGGCGCTTGTCTCGGTGATCCAGTGCCGCCGGATAACCTTCGCCATCTCGCCTCCTTATTTTAGGTTATCGCATAACCTTAAATAAGGCTGCCAAGTGTTCCAGCCAACGGGCGGCTGCTCGGCACGGCGATCTGCCGCCCTTGTGGGCTCGGTGCCCGGCCGCGACGATCTCGACCTCGGGGCGGATGCCGTCATTCGCGCGGCACATAATCTCTGCGGGCACGCGGTAAAGGAATCGACGGCGGGATGCGTAGTTAGGGCGTGGAGCAGCAACTACGGGAGTTCAGCGAGTTCTACGCGGCCGCCAAGGACGACTGCCTGCGGATCGTGCTCGTCAGCGTTGGCGATCGGGCACTGGCGGAGGATCTCGTAGCGGAGGCGTTCACCCGAGCCTGGATGTCCTGGCGGAAGGTACGCGACCATCCGGTGCCGCGTGCGTGGGTGGTGCGGACCGCACTGAACACGCACGTGTCCTGGTGGCGCCATCGGCGACGGGAAGTGCCGGTGGAGGCGATCACGTCATCGCCGCCAGCGTGGCAGCCAGATGGCCTCAATGACGCGCTGGTCACTGCCATCCGAGCCCTCCCGGCGCGTCAGCGCGAGGTGGTCGTGCTCCGGGTCTTCTTCGACCTGGATACCGAATCCACCGCTGCGCTGCTGGGCATCTCGCCGGGCACAGTCGGGGTGCATCTGCACCGGGCTCTCGGCACGCTGCGCACGCAGATTCCGTCCTTTCTGGACCAGGAGGTCGCCCGATGAATGACGACGAAATGCTGGCCACGATGCGCAGTTCGCTGACCAGCTGCACAGATTCCATGACCGATGTGCGCCTGGAACGGCCCGTGAGCACGATCCAGGCACGGGCGCGCGGGCGTCGGGTGCGCCGCGGACTTGCCGGCGCCACCGCCGGTGGCCTAGCGCTCGGCGTCGGCCTAGCGCTTGCCGCTGGTGTCGGTTCCCCTGGTGGCGGTTCCGCTGGTGGCGGTTCCGCTGCTCCACGTGCACGGCCGGTGCACGTCAACCTTGACGCCTGGTCCGTCAACACCCTGTCGAGCGGTCTGGTCTACGTCGACGTCCGCGAGTTGCAGAACCCGGGATTGCTGCGCCAGACGCTGGCTGATGCCGGCATCCCTGCGATCGTCACGTTCGGTGAGATCTGCACCGGGCCCAACGGTGGTGGCACCGATAATCTTCAGCAGATCATTGGCAAGTCGGCGGCCGACGGCGAAGCGAGACTCACACTCAACCCCGCGGGGATTCCCCAGGGCAGCGAATTGTCCATCGGGATAGTCCCGGCTTCGAAGACTGGCGCCCGCGGGCTCACTTCCGGATTCTCCGTAGTCAAGAAGGGCGCGAAACTCACCTGCGGCCAGCCCGGTAACAATCCGGCCGGCAAAGGCAAGACGGGTCCCGTGAGCCCCGCTGGAAGCGGCACGGTCAAAACGGGAGTCGGCAGCTAGATCCAAACAAGCGGGGCCGGGGCATAACGCCCCGGCCCCGTTCCCGCCCCCGTCTCAACGGGCTCAAGGGCTTGGTGCTGTCGCGCTGCCTCGCATTACGCCTTGTGGCCGCCAGCGACGTATCCGAGCTGCAGCGCGACGTTGGCCATCGGCAGGCCGCCGAACTGCTCAGTCGGCAGCCAGAAGTACCCGGGGCCACCCCACGCGCTGATCGGCTCAGGAGCGCCGCCGCCGAGTGCCTGACGACCAGACCAGGCAATCGCCTTGCCGGTGCTCTCGCTGTAGACGGCTTCGTTCAGGTAAGCGTCGCCCTTGATGTTGGTGAAGTAGAAGACGAACCGGTACCAGCCGTCCTTGGTGACGACCGGGCTGGACGAAGTGTTTGCACACGAGCCAGGCGAGTTGTGGCCGAAGTTGATGACGAACCCGAACCCCTTGCTGACGGTGTTCTCGGCGCAGGCGGTGATGATGTTGTCGATCACGAACTTGCCGGCGCTGCTGTTCATCGAGACATCGTCGTCTACGAGCGAGCCAGTCGGAGCGGCGGTGGTCGGCGAGAGGTAGAGGTCATTGGTGATCGTGAAGCCGTTCTTGGGGAACACGTTCTCAGCACCGAGCCCCTTGCCCGAGCCGAAGAGCAGATACGGCCCTGTGCACGCCTCGACCGCGGAACTCGGGCAACCGCCGCCCTCATTGCGCACTGTCGTTCCGGAGATGAGGGCCATCCAGCCCTCGGTCAGTGCCTTGGTGAACGGCGCATAGTTGCCGACGCCGCCGTTGGAGAAGCCGGAAGGGACGCGGTCGATGGTGCCGAAATCGTTCGCTCCGCCATCACACGGCGGGTTTCCGCTGTTCGCCGGGCAGAACGGCTGGGTGTTGGATTCGAACTCCTGCGTCAGCGCCTGGACCGGGTAGGCCGTTGACGTCGTGTTGCTCACCGCGTGGGTGGCGGCTGGCTTAACGTGACCGGCTTTATGGCTGGCACCGATCGCGGCCGATGCCGTGCCGAGCGCGGACGCCGCGATGGCCGTAGCTGTGATGGTGATGGCGACTGCCGAACACGCAAGCCACCGCCTTGGGTGCCGCAATTGACCCCATGCTTTCTCTCCCCTCCGAGCGACGTACCGGCTCAGACCAGCCTGAGCAGGAATAATCGAACCCGGTTACGAGACGCGTGGTCATTGCTGTCGGTTCACCACCGTTTCGTAAAAGATCAGCATGTATTCAGCCGATATACAGCAAGTTAACGGCGGTCGCCATGACGGCCCGAGTTCACGATGCCTATTCGGACCACGGCCACTGGCTGCCCAGGGCCAAGACGAGAGGAGTTAGGCGCCGACGGTCCCGTCGACGCCCTCGCGGAGAAGGTCGGCGTGCCCGTTGTGCCGCCCGT
The DNA here is from genome assembly GCA_963730085.1 of uncultured Actinomycetota bacterium. GTDB lineage: Bacteria > Actinomycetota > Actinomycetes > Streptosporangiales > Streptosporangiaceae > JAJYUU01. The sequence goes on from CAVSQI010000009.1 coordinate 175,704, forward strand.
ACTCGAGCAGCACGTGGAACATGACCATCCGCAGCGACACGTCTTCCTTCCACCGCGGCTGATACCCGGCGACGTCGAGGGACTCAGCCTCGCGCTCGATCCGGCGCGAGTTCTCGACCTCAGCCTCCCAGGCCGCGAACGCCTCGCTCCTACTCGACGCACTCGCATCGAACGCCGCCTGAAAGTCGACCGTGTCGGACCAGACCATCGGCGCGTCCTTGTCCTCGAACACCCGGTGGAACCAGGTGCGCTCCACCTCCGCCATGTGCCGCACGAGGCCGAGCAGCGAGAGCGTCGACGGCGGCATCGACTGCTGCCGCAGCTCATCGTCAGTAAGGCCCTGGCACTTCATGGCGAGGGTCGCGCGGTGGTAGTCCAGGAAGGCGCGCAGCATGACGCGCTCGCTGCCAAAGTTCGGCGGTCCTACCCGATCGTCGGTGACCATCGCTCTCCTCCACCAGGCCAGGCCCACGTCAGCCCGAGACCATACCCCAGGCCGAGCAAGACCAGGCCCCACGCCAAGCCAAGGCCAGCCCCAGGCGAATGCCCGAGCTTACCTAGTGAAGAACAGGTGAGTGGCTCCGCTCGGGACGGTGACCACTTCGACCGAGTACCGCTCGTGCAGCCCGCCGAGGCCATCCCAGAGGCGGACGCCGCGGCCGAGCACGACCGGAATCTGAATGACGTGCAAGTAGTCCACGAGATCGGCGGCCAGGAACTCCTTGATGGTGGTCGGCCCGCCGCCGAGCCGGACGTCCAGGCCACCGGTCGTCTGCTGAGCCAGCTGGAGCACCTCAGCCGGGCTCCCGCTGACGAAGTGAAAGACCGTATCGCCAACCACCATCGGTTCGCGCTCGTAGTGCGTCCACACGAAACAAGGCGTGTGGAACGGCGTGTCCTCGCCCCACCAGCCGCGCCAGCCATCGTCGGGCCAGGGGCCGGTCGTAGGCCTGAACTTGTTGCGGCCCATGATCTCGGCTCCGATCGCCGTCCCCCAGGTGGAGGCGATCGCCTCATCCGGCCCGAGCTTCCCGTCGGACTCCGTTCCCCGCCAGATCCGGGTCTTGTCGAACCATTCCAAGAATTCCGGCTGCGCCGACCCGAACCCGGCGTCGAGCGACTGGTCCTCGCCGGTCGCGTACCCGTCAAGTGAGACGACGATGTTGTGCGCCCGCAGCTTAGACATCCCGAACCTCCGCTAGATCAGATCGTGAACCCCGGCGAAAGCCGAGACCGGTCGCACGCAGCGCTCTCCAGTAAGACTGGCGAGACCTGGAAAACTTATCGGACGTTCCTCGCCAAGTCGGATGTCAGGTGAACGCCCAGCCCGACCACCGCTCGACCGTCACCACGATCATCGGCCCGCGGAGGACCACAGCGCCGTACTGCGGATACCTGGCCCGGAGCAGATCCCAGTGCTCGGCGTGCTCAACGCCAGCTTCCTCAACGGCCGCGGTCCCCTCGGCCCGCACCCACCACAACCGTGTCCAGTCGTCGGCGTAGTGATCTACGAGCAGGCTGACCCGCGGGTTTTCCCGGATGTTGCGCAGCCGCCGCAGATTCGTGGACGCCTTGGGCTTGTTGTCGATGCCGATCACGATCCGCCTGGCGCCATCCACCGCGAACGTGCACGGCACCACGTGCGGCCGTCCATCGGCCCCGGCCGTCGCGAGCCGCAGCACCGGCGACCCAGCGAACCGGTCGCGGGCTTCGGCGGCTTCCAGACGCATGGCGAACCAGCTCCCCTGCCTGCACTCTCAAGAAAGATCATTACAGCTGGGAACGGGGCCATATCGGCCCGCCGCCCGTTCACCCAAGGGGCCGACCATGTGGCATTTCCATCCCCAGCGCCGCCATTGCTCCGGTCTCGGCCGCACTAGATATTGACCTGACCGATTATCCGTTGTATGTTCACAACATCTGATACAACAACAGGGATCAAAGGTATCGAAGTGAGTAGCACAACTGCCCGGGGCATCGAGTACCTGTCACGATCGCGACGCCGCCTAGTGGTCGTCGTCGCCCTTGCCGGTTACCCGGTAGCCGTAGCCGTCCTCGCAGGACTCAAGCACACCAGCCTGAACCGATGGCTCGTCCTGGCCCTGTTCATACTGGCGCTCCTGCCGACTGTGGCCGCCTTGCTCGTCAGCTACCGCTACGCACGCGGGCGGATCGACGGCCGCCGCGCCCGACTCGACGAGCGCGATCGCGCCCTCCGCCAGCAGGCCTACGCCCTGTCGCACCACCTGCTGGCGACCATCCTGACCATCGCCGCCGCAGTGACAGTGATCTACCTGACCAGCGGCAACGTTCTGCGGCTCGACGCCAACAACGTCGTGCCCGCCACGATGTGGGTGATCGTGTACATCCCGGCGCTGCCTTCAGTAATGCTCGCCTGGATCGAGACCGACCAGCCCGTCGATGCCTGAGGGCCAGCGCCGGGTCTACAACCGGCTCGCCGTCCTGCGGGCAGAGCGCGGCCTCTCGCGCAAGCAACTCGCCGACAAGCTCAGCATCAACTACCAGACGATCGGTTACATCGAGCGGGGCGACTACAACCCCAGCCTGGAACTGGCCCTGGGGATCGCTGAGTTCTTCCGGCTCCCTGTCGAAGCAATTTTCAGCCTGAAGCCGATGACCCCGCTCTCCGCAGAGGTCTTCCGGGAACCAGGAGAGACTCGCTAGCCACTACTCGGATCGTCGCGGCCTTCTCTGTATGCGCCGAACAATCCTGGGTACGCCAGACGCGAACTATCCGTATCTAGCCTCGGGAGGAAAACTTCGGTGTCCACCACGAAGCAGAAGGAAGCAGCGAAGAAGAACATCGCGAAGGCCAGGGAGATTCAGAGCGAGCGCGCCCACGGCATCAAGATCCCCAGGCAGACCAAGGGCCTGAGCACGGCTCAGCAGGACAAGCTGCCGGACAATGTGTTCGCGTTCCCGAAGGAGCGCAAGGAGCCCCTGACTGACGCCAAGCACATTCGCAACGCCATTGCCCGGTTCGACCAGGTGGAAGGCGTGAGCGACTCGGAGAAGGACGCCGCCTGGAAGCGGATCATGAAGGCCGCGAAAAAGTGCGACGTCGACATCCACGAGTCCAGCTGGCGGGAACTGGGTCAGCCCATCAAGAGCCAGAGCAGCAAGAAGCCGACGGCGTCGGCCACCAAGACAGTGACAGCCAGGAAGACGACATCGGCCAAGAAGCCCGTGGCCATCAAGACGACGACAGCTAAGAGGACGGCGGCCAGCAAGACGTCGTCGGCCAGAAAGCCGGTGGGAGCCAAGAAGTAGCCAGCCTCCAGCGCGACGGCCCGGCGGAGACCCGTCAGGCCGTCGGCGGCATCTCACTCACGAAGGCGGGGCAGCTCACCCGTGTCCGGCGAGTCGGCCGCGTGGACAAAGCCCCACGTTCCGAATTCGCTGGCCCGACGGCGATAAGCCTCGCCGGCGTACGTCACCGTGACCTCTGCGTTCGGCTGCGTCCGTCCGACGGCGGCGACGAAAGGGCCCGCGTTCCAGGCTCGCAAGGTTGGCAAGAAGGCGAGCGGTCCGTAACCGGACGTGCTGCCGCCAAGCCAGCGACCGTCGTCGCCACGGTGCCAGTACTCCAGTTCCAGCTCGGCGCCGTCACCGTTTCCGTCGACGAGGATCACCGCGTCCTGCTCATCGTGCTCGATGAGCAGGACGCGGGCGTATCTGGGGTGCCAGCCACCGGTACGAATGACGGAGTCTGCGGATAGCTCAGCGAGCCCTTCGCCCATCACCGCTCAGTCCCGTCAAGTCGGCCTGTCACTCAAACAGTGACAGAAGTTATGCTTCGGCGCGAATGTAGTGCGTCGAATCCCTCCTCGTGGCACTCTTCGACGCAGGTCCATTCGCTCTTCTCGGGACGGGACTGCTGATCGCCGGCGTAAGGCTGCGAAATCGCTTCCTCACCATCTGGGCGGCAGCAATAGGAGCGGTTGGCGTCTTCGAAGGATTCTTCGGCATCACCAACCGGCTCCCGATGTCGGTATGGGCCGATTGGGAACATCCCGCGATCTTCCTCGCGCTGGGCGTCTTGACCGTGGCTGCCGGGATCGTAATGCGCGCGCGAGAGGACCAGGCTGGCATCGCCAGCCCGGCCTAGCAGCCCGCGGTACGAACCGGCCCCGTTCCCGGTCTAAAAGATCTTTATAAGACCAGGAACGGGGTCTTCGGCGTCAGTCGGCCATCGTCAGAGCGGGCTGGCGGTCGTGCTGGCCGACGTGCTCGGCTGCGCGCTCGGACCGGGACTTGCGCCGGGCTGGGATCGTCCTGGCCGCGTCCGCGTCGTTGATGCGCAGCGCCGCGGGCAGGCCCAGCAGGCAGATGGCCGCGGCGACCAGGAAGGCGACCCGGTACGCGGCCAGGTTCGCGGCCAGGTGGCCGGCCACCAGGTGCACGGGGCCGATCAGCACGATGGCCGTCGTCAGCACCGCGACGCCGACAGCGCCGCCGAGCTGGCGGACCGTGTTAAACATCGTCGAGGCGCGCCCGGTAGCCGCCCGGGTGATCGTCGCGAACGCCGCCGCCTGCACCGGCACGAACACCTGGGCCATGAAGAGCCCCAGTGTCAGCATGAGCAACCGCGCCCACCACAGGCTCGTCGTCGGCCCGAGCAGCGACAGCAGCCCTATCGACATCGCAGTCCCGACCAGCCCGATGGCGATGTGGCGCCGCGGGCCAAGCCGCGGATACAGCCAGCGGCTCGCGAGCTGCGCGCCCGCCATCACGCCGAACGCCTCCGGGAACGTGCTCAGCCCGGAGCCCAGCGCGCTCAGGCCGCGGCCGTCCTGGTAGTACAGCGAGATCGCGTAGAGCGTGCCGAGGAACGCGACCGAGGCAAGGACCATGACGCCGTTGCTGGCCCGGAACAGCCTGTTTGCCAGCAGTCGCAGGTCGATAATCGGCTCAGCCGTCCGCAGCTCGACGAGAACCATGATCCCGAGCAGGACGAGGCCAGCGCCGATGGTCAGCAACACCTCGGGCGTGTGCCAGCCCTTGTTGGGCCCCTCGGAGATTCCGTACATCAGGGCGCCGAGGCCGACCCCGGAGAGTAGGAACCCGGGCAGGTCGAAGCGCCCGGGCTTGGCCTGCGGGGCACTCTCGAGGAACAACGCGCCAAACAGGAACGCCGCGATGCCGAGCGGCACGTTGACGTAGAAGACCCAGCGCCACGACAGGTCAGTGACCAGCAGCCCGCCCAGGACCGGGCCGAGCGCGGGCGCCAGCGTGGTGGGCACGGTGAGGATGGACGAGGCACGGATGCGCTCCTCCGGCGGGAACGCCCGGAACAGCATGGCCATCCCGACCGGCGCGAGCATGCCGCCGCCGACGCCCTGCAGGATGCGGAACGCGACCAGTTCGCCGAGGCTGCTCGCCAGTCCGCAGAGCGCGGACGCGAGGGTGAACACCACGATCGCCGTCAGCATCACCCGTTTGCCACCGAATCGGTCTCCAAGCCAGCCGGACGCTGGGATGAACACGGCCAGGCTGACCAGGAAGCCGATCGAGATGCTGTCGATAGCGGTGGGGCTCACGGCGAAGTCGCGGCCAATCGTGGGCAGCGCGACGTTGACGATCGTCACGTCCATGATCGACATGAACATGGCGGCGACGAAGACGACGCTGACCGCTACCTTCTGGCTGATGCGCGCTTGCACGAAGTTCCTTTTCCTGCCATTTTCGAGGTCACTCGTCCTCGCGGCGGGTTCCGGACGAGTCCTGTCTCAGGCTAATTAAGAAGTCCCGGATAGTGAGTATACTCAGGATCTAGCCACTGACGCGAGGCAGATATTCCCGGCCAGCCGGGCCTGTCCAGAACAAGAGGAGGTGCGCCGCCGATGAAGCCGCAGACCGGCTATGAGGTCGTGGACGCCATCCTGTTCGCCGCCCGGCGCATTCGCACGCGCGCCGACGCCGCGCTGCGAGAGTCCGGCCTCTCACTCTCTTCCTACAAGCTCATGCGCTCTCTGGAAGATGGCGACCAGTCGATGCGGGAGGTCAGCGAGATCCTGCAGGTCTCGCCCCGCACCGTCACCGACATGATCGACAGCCTCGAGGGACGGGGCCTGGTGGCCAGGCTCCCGCACCCGGCAGATCGCCGCATCACGCTCCTGCACCTCACCGAGGACGGGCAGCGCCATCTCGAAACCGCGAAAGCACTCGCCGACCAGTCACACGGCGGAGCGATCAGCGGCCTGAGCGACCAGGATCAGCGCACCTTGCGCCGCCTCCTCGACCAGGTGGCGCCCGCCGTCCACCCAGCCTCGGCCGTCTAGCCAACCATCAGCCAACGGGCACCGGGGACGGAGGCGTTGGCGCGAACCCGCGGCGCAGGCAGGTCAGCGTGTAGGAGCCGACGCCGACTACGAGTCGGTCTGCGGTCAGCTTGACGGTCGCGCGGACGCCGTTGTCGAAAGACGCGATGGCCCTGATCGCCAGCAGGACGGCTGGGTCGTGCCCGGCGTAGCCGACCGCCGTGGCGGACAGGTCACTGGCCGTGAAGCCACCGTCGGTCGCGCGGTACGTTCCGCTGAAGGTGTTGACGCTGTCGTTGCCGCCAAACCGCCCGCCCCGCGAGAATTGCAAAGCGACCTGAAGCCGGGCCGGAATGCTCGTATTCACTCCGTCGTGGCTGATGGCGACGACCTGCCAGTCGTACCCTGCGAACCCGGGCGACACCGACTTGGCAGAGGTCGCCGAGCCGCATGCGGCTGATGCCAGCGTTGTCAACAAGATGCACGCGCCGGCCAACGCAGGGAACCAGCCACGCCGCCGCCTTGGCCATGCCATGCCCTGCGGCCGGAACAGTCCGTTCATGACCGTTGGACGCCGCAGGCCTTTGCCCGGATCCACTAGCAGCGCCCGCGTTTGCTGACATGGCCCAGATGCAGCCGGCGATCTCGGATCAGCTGCCGCTGCCGTACGGCCGGGTCAGGATCTCCATCACGTGGCCGTCAGGGTCATCGAAGTACAGGCCCCTGCCGCCATCGCGCGTGTTGATCTGCCCCGGTCTGGACTTGCCCGGATCCGCCCAGTACGTCAGTTCTTGGTCGCGGATGCGGCCGAAGGCCGCGTCGAACTCAGCCTCCCCGACCAGAAAGGCATAGTGCTGCGAAGTGATGTCGCCCGTTGTCTCGGAGTAGTCCAGCGAGACGCCGTTGTCGGCCTGCACCACGAGGAAATGAGCGAACCGGGTCGCAGCCGGAAGGCCGAGGATCTCAGTCAGGAACGCCGCCGACCGCTGCTGGTCACGACAGGACACGATGGTGTGATTCAGTTCCACGCTCACACCTCTGATTGTGCCTCGCCAGCTTTCTCGTACAGGAGCCTGGTGGCCAGCTGCGGACGAGAGCAGCGGCCACTGTGCGCATCCCACTGACCGCAGCAATAATCGTGGCCATGGCATCGGTTCCCGCGGCTAGGCACCTGCTGCGCGCAAGAGACCTAGCCGACGGACGGTATTTCGAGCCGCTGACCGTAGCCGACATGGCCCGGGCAGCAGGGCTGTCGCGCTCCCATTTCAGCGCGCAGTTCAAGCGCGCCTTCGGCGAGTCGCCGCATGCCTACCTGCTGACAAGGCGGCTCGAGAGGGCCGCGGCGCTGCTCCGCAACACCGACTATCCGGTCGCCGAGATCTGCTTCCGCGTCGGCCTCGATAGCGTGGGCTCGTTCACCAGCAGCTTCCGCCGCGCCTACGGCAGGACGCCGACGGCGTACCGGGCCTCGTTCCCTCCTGCGGCGGCGTACGCGGTGATCCCGGCGTGCGTGCTGCGGGTGCACGGCCGGCGGCAACACCGGACGTTTGGAGAAGACGCCGCCGGGGCCGCGTAGCTACCGTTGCGGCAATCGATCCGACGAGAACGGGAGAGGCCGCCATGATCAAGGTTGCCAACGCCCAGCTGTGGGTGCACGACCAGGACGACGCGCTGGAGTTCTACACCAAGAAGGTGGGTATGGAGGTGCGCTCCGACGCGACCGTGGCCGAAATGGGGAACTTCCGCTGGCTCACCGTCGGCATGCCGGGCCAACCGGACTTCGCGGTGACGCTGATGGCCATCCCCGGCCCGCCGGTCATGGACGCCGCCACCGCGGAGCAGGTGCGCGACCTGATGGCGAAAGGCTTCGCCGGGACAGTGTTCTTCAACACCGACGACTGCCAGGCGTCGTACGACGAAATGAGCGCGCGCGGAGTCGAGTTCACCGGCATGCCTGAGCGGCTGCCCTACGGTATCGACTGCGCGTTCCGCGACCCGTCCGGCAACAACATCCGCCTGGTTCAGCCGCTGCCATAACGTTCGATCGTGCCGGCCGCAGGTCGATTCAGGCAGACTCGGGCAGCTCGACGACGACGAGCGCGGATCGATGACCGGCGAGGAATGGAGAGTCTCGCGAACAGGGAACGTGAAGCGGTCGCCCAGTCGCGCACGGCCTGTCCCGAGCCGATACCGCGACACGCTGTGCCGCAGTAGCCGCCTGCGTACTTGCCGATAGCCGAGCCGGGCACAGCGGGTCGTCGTGGTCGTCGCCCTCGGGCTCGCGCTGGAGGCCCTGGGCAGCTATCTCGTAACGCTCGGAAGCGGCGTTGAGTTGAGGGCGCGGTCAGCGCCGGCGGAGGGTTCGCCCGCGTTCGGGATCCCAGTCGGGCTCAGGCCCTGGTTGCGCCTGATCGTCTGGCTCGCGCTGACCGGCCTGTGGGCAGTCGTGTCGATCCGGCTACTCCGTCCCCAACGCCGCGATGAGTCTGATTGAGAAAGCTGGCCTAGAGGCTTCACGAATGGCGGACCCGGGCTTGGGCAAGGCACAGCGAGTCGTCTGATGCGGATCAGCCTTGGCGATGTGCGCCTCTGGTTCGACGTATCCGGGCCATCAGTCCTCCCGGACGGTGACACCACAGTGGACCGTCCTACCGTCGTCGCCGTTCACGGTGGTCCCGGCGTAGACCACATCAACATGAAGGCGAAGCTACCCCAGCTTGCCGAGCACGTTAGGTCGTCTACTACGACCAGCGCGGCCACGGCCCGGAGTGACCGCAGCAGCGCTGAGCACTGGAACCTGCGCGCCTGGGCCGAACGGACCTGCGCAGGTTGTGTGATGCACTCGGGGTGGACAAGCCCGTTGTCCTCGGCACCAGCTTCGGCGGGTTCGTTGTCCTAACCTACGCAGGCTTGTTTCCAGACCATCCCGGCGCCGTCATCCTGGCCAACACCACAGGAGGCCGACTGGACTGCCCCGGCAGCGTCGAGGTGTATCGCCGCCTCGGTGGTGACGAACCAGCGGCCGCTGCAGAACGCGAGTTCGCCGAGATGACCCCAGAGTCCGCCGCGGAGTTCGAGCGCCTCTGCACTCCGCTGCGCCCGCGACCGGGCGCAGCTCGTTGTGTTCGCCTACCAGACCGGATTGGTCTCTCCGCGCACCGCCGGCTGAGGCCCCCGAGGAATTGACCTCGCTATCGCTCGCCAGGCTGAGGAGGCCACGACTCACTCGGGGCGGTACTCCCGATCGCCGGTCGCCGGGTTGTACCACACGCGCATCCGCTGACCAGTAGCTGGATCCATGAACACCTCGCTCGTGGGCTCTGAGCCGCTGCCGCTGTTGGCGCTCTTCCGGTTCCCGCGGTACCGGTCCAAGCCGAAGATCGCAACGACGACTCCGAGCACGACTACCGCCAGGATCACCCATTCCACCGGGTGCATGACTGTCGCCTCAGCCCTGCGTGCTGACGGAGTCGGGTGCGTCGGTAACCGTCTCGACGATTCGGGCGGTGCCGTAGGCCACAATCTCGCTCATGCTCCGGCCCATCTCAGTGGAGTCGAAGCGCATCATGGTCACGGCGTTGGCCCCCATGGCAGCGGCGTTCTGCACCATGCGGTCGAGCGCCTGGCGCCGCGAATCCTCGTTGAGCTTGACGTATGATCCGATCTCGCCGCCGACAATGCTCTTGAGGCCGGCGGCGATGTTGCCGCCGAGGCTCCGCGACCGGACGGTGAGGCCGAATACCTGGCCGATCGTCTTCACCACTCGGGTGCCCGGGATGTTCTCGGTCGTCGTGACGATCATGGGTCGCGACGAAGTGAGGGTCTCGGTTGATGCCTGCATCGGGCTGCCTCCAGTAACTCATGACCGCGGCCAAGCCGCATCTATCAATTTGATATCACTTTGCTAGGTGGTCTGTCAATAAGCGCTGGAGCTCCTCGCCCCAAGATCGGGCGGAGCCTCGTTGGCTTGCGCGAACGGGGGTCCCAATTCGGGAAGAGGTTTCAGCCTGCGTCGCCAGGAGAGCAAGAGGTGATGAATAACGCGCCTAACCGTACGAAGCCAGCGGCCCGGCGGTTGACGATGTCGGTCCTCAGCCTGGGCGTCGTCGCTGTCGTCGCAGCGTGCGGATCCTCCGGTCTTACCGGTTCAAGCGGTACGTCGGCACCGGCCACTTCGGCCTCCGGAACGCCGGCCAGCGGCTCTGGGTCAGCCTCCGCGCTTCCCTGCGCGCAGGTATCCGCGCTTCGCTCAACGCTGACCGACCTCAGCAACACCCCGGTGAGCATCTCGTCCGCAGGCCGCCTAGCCACCGACCTGACTAAGGCCGAGCAGGAGCTCAACGCGCTCAAGAGCCAGGCGGGGCCGTTCGCGGCTCAGGCGAACCAGCTATCTAACGCGCTCAACGCGATCAAGACAAACGCCGCGGCACTCGCCAAGAGCCCGACGCCAACGAACCTCACCAACCTGACGAACTCCGTCACCAGCTTCAAGTCCACCGCGGATCCGCTGATCAAGGAGATGCAGACCGCCTGCCCCTAGCGGGCGTCGCGAAGTTCGCTCCCCAGCTAGCCCAGGCTCGCGATGATGTTGACGGCCGAAGCAAGGATGAGCGAGCCGAACAGGTAGGACAGCAGCGCGTGCCGCAAGACGGTGTGGCGGATATCTGACGTCTTCAGATTAGTATCCGCGACCTGGTACGTCATCCCGATCGTGAACGCGAGATAGGCGAAGTCCCTGTACGTAGGGAGCAGCGTCGGCTCGTTGAAGTCGACGCCGCCCACGGGCTCGGTGTAGTACAGCTGCGCGTATCGCAGCGTGAAGATCGTGTGCACCATGAGCCACGACACCGCGATGGTCACGAGGCCCAGCGTGGCCAGCACGATCTGATCGGCGCCACCGTGTGGTGGGCGCGCACGAGCACGATGCCCACGGCGGCGAGGCTGGCCACGGCGGCGCCGAGCGCCAGCACGTCGCTGACCGGCCGACTTGTATCCTCCCTGGTCGCCCGGCGCGCGGTGGTCTCCGCTGACATCCGCCAGATGCCGAACCAGAGAGTGCTGGTGAACCACAGCGCCAGCACGTCCCAGCCGATGCTCGGCGCGTAGATCCACTCACCGAACACGGCCGTGAGCACGCCGGCGACCAGCCCGATCGCGGCGGCAGATCCCGAGCCGGGTCACCCGCTGCCGCTCGAGGAAGCGGAGCAGCCAGGGCGGCATGTTGGCCTGATCATTCACGTTGGCCATGAGGCCGTTTATCTCCCTGGCCGTCGGAGTAACTGCACGTGGCCAGCGGACCGCGGCCGAAGTGCGGCAGACTCAGCTGAAGCGAACGCCAGGAGCTGCTAGCCGCCAACGGTACCGGGCGATCACGAACGACGGTGAGAGGGACGGCGCGTTTGAAGATCTTGCATACCAGCGACTGGCACGTCGGCAAGGTGCTGAAGGGCCGCGACCGGCATGACGAGCACGAGGCCGTGCTGGCCAGCCTCATCCAGACGGCCAGGGCCGAGGACGTCGACCTCGTGCTCATCGCTGGTGACCTGTTCGAGACGTCAGCGCCGAGTCCGAAGGCGCAAGGCCTGGTCATGCGCGCTCTGCTTGCCCTACGCGCAGACGACCGCCACATCGTCGCCATCGCTGGCAACCACGACAACCCGAACCTGATCGACAGCGTCTACCGCCCCGTCCTTGGCGAGCTCGGCGTACACATCCTCGGCGCTCCTAAGACGCCAGCGAGCGGCGGCACGATCAGCGTCACTACCCGCGCCGGCGAGCGCGCCACCGTCGCGGCGATGCCGTTCCTGTCACAGCGTTACGCCGTCCGCGCCGCCGAGCTACTCCTCCACGAGAACGCCGAGCACGCCCTCGACTACAAGCGCCGGGTTCAGGCGATCATCAGCGCGCTCACCGAGCAGTTCACCCCGGACTCCGTCAACATCGTCATGGCGCACGCGACGCTCCTCGGCGGCCGGCGCGGCGGCGGCGAGCGCGACGTGCAGACCACGTTCGAGTACGAGGTGCCGTCGAGCATCTTCCCGTCCTCGGCCCACTACGCGGCGCTCGGGCACCTGCATCGCCAGCAAGAGATCCCAGCCCCGTGCCCGGCGTTTTATTCAGGCTCTCCGCTGGCGATCGATTTCGGTGAGGAAGGGAACGAGGCCGCCGCACTCATCGTCACCGCCAGTCCCGGTGTCCGAGCCGATGCCCGCCCCGTCAAGATCCGCGGCGGTCGGACCCTCAAGACCTTGCGCGGATCACTGGACCAGGTCATCGCCGAGGGCGAGCAGTCGGGCGACGCCTACCTCCGGGTCATCCTGGCCGAGAAGGCTCGCGCCGGGCTCGGCGACCTGGTCCGGGAGAAGCTGCCCAACACCCTTGAGGTTCAGCTCGACGACGCGCATCGGCTGCGGCCCGGCCAGCAGGGCGCCGACGACGGAAACCGACCCGGGCCGGCCGGACGCCGCTCCAGCTGTTCGGCGACTACGTCGCCGAGCAAGGCATCGGCGACGAGCGGGTCGAGCGCATGTTCGCTGAGCTACTCGACGAAATGACGGACAGCCAGTCGGGCGCCAGCGACTAGCGCCAACTGACGGAACCACACCGCTACCGCGAGCGCGCTCGCGCGGCGGCCTCGTTATCGGCGGCTCACCTTGAGTGAATTACGCAGCCAAACTCCCTGTTCATAGGCAACGCAGACGACCTCTCGGTCACCCGATGCCCAGTCACTACTACCGAACGGCGTAATCCAGTCATAAGTAACCGCAGCTGCCGAGTCGCCGGCATATGCGGGGAGCAACAAAGCGCACTGGCCTTCCCCCACGCTGCTCACTGTGAGATCGCCGGGGTACGTAGCCAGGGACGCAGGCCACAGATTGCCTGTGAAGAAAATCTCGGCCAGGTGCGGCTGATTGCACGGCACCGCCGTTACCGTGTAGGGCAAGCTGTTGGTTCCCAGGCCTAGGTTCGACCCAGTCAGGCAGTCCCCGGGACGAAGCTGCTGCTCCGTCAGCTGCCGCGTCTGTGCACTCGGCCGCCGTTGCGGCGATGAATTCGCCAGACTGGCAACCAGGATCGCTGCTACCAAAGCTCCGAGTGCCACAAGGGCTGCAACCAGCAGACCTCGTCGAGAGCTCCGTGCTGCTGCAGGCCCATCCCAGGTAGGCGCGTCCGCCAGCGCCTGGTTGGCAGCCATCGAGCTGTACGCGTACCACGCTCCCGCCTCGTCAGCTAATGCTGTCGGCGGCTCACTTGTCGCCGAAGGCTGGATGCTAACGGGAGCTCCGCATACCGGGCAGGTCTTAGTGCCCTCAGCAACCTCCCGCTTGCACTCGGCGCATATCACTCCGATCCCATCCCCCATTTCGGTGGATGCCTCACAGGATGAGCGGCAACCGTCGCATCGTCAATGTCAGTGCCCGTCCGTAGGGTCTGTGCATGACTTCCGCACCGATCATTCTGGTTCCCGGATTCTGGCTCGGCGCCTGGGCATGGGACGACGTTGTCTCCGCTCTTCGTGCCGATGGGCACGAGGTCACGGCCCTCACGCTGCCCGGTCTGGAGTCGGCTGATGCCGACCGTTCCGCGATCACCCTCTCCGACCACGTCAATGCGATCTGCGATGCCGTGAAGGGTGCCGGCTCTCCGGTGGTGCTCGCCGTACACAGCGGGGCTGGCGTTTCCGGCTACGCGGCGAGCGATCGGATTCCCGAGCAGATCGCCGCCATGGTCTACGTCGACTCCGGCCCGGCGAGGGGTGCGCTCAACCCGGGCTTCGACGCCGCTGAGTTGCCCCTGCCGACGTGGCAGGAGCTCCAGGAGGACGGGAGCAGCATCGAAGGCCTGAGCGACGAGCAACTCGAGACGTTCCGACAGCGCGCCGTGCCCGAACCCGGTGGCGCGATCCGCGAGGCTCATGACTTCACCGACGACCGCCGGCTCGACGTGCCGAGTACCGTCGTCTGCAGCTCGATGACGTCCGACGAGATCAAAGCCGCGGTCGAAGCCGGCTACCCGTGGATCGCCGGTCTGGCCGAGTTGCGCGACGTCAGGTACGTCGACCTGCCGACGGGTCACTGGCCGATGTGGTCGCGCCCGCAGGACGTGGCCGCGGTGCTCGCCGACGTCGCGCAGAGCGTGTCTGCGGGCTAACTGGCCCATACAACGAGGTCGCTGTTCTCTGGCCGGTCACTGTTGCTGGCGCCGGTCACTGTTGCTGGTGCCGGTCACTGTTGGTTGGCGCCGGTCACCCCTCTTGGCGCCGGTCACTGTTCTTAGTGCCGTTCCCGGCTCTTGGCGCCGGTACTGTCCGGCGTCGGCGGCGTCGGCCGCTCTCCGCAGCCCGGGCCTCCCCCTCGTCCTGCAAGCCGCTGAGGAACCTGCGCACGCGTTCGGTGATCTCCTCCAGCTGGTGCGTGATCAGTACGATCTGCCCGTCAGGCCCGAACACTGGCGCGTTGTTGGAGTTCCAGTACCTCGTCTCGTACACGCCAGGGCTGCCCGGCACCTCGGCGTCGTACCGCTGGAACGAGCGGAAGTCGGGCTTCCCCGTCTCCAGCACCCGACTGAACGATGCCTTGCTGTCCTGAACACTCGACGCGTGCGCATCTGAAGGATTGTCGGGGAATGCCGCGAAGATATTGAGCCCCAGCAGTTGGTCGCGCGTTCGGCCCGTTACATCCAGGTACGCCTGGTTCGCGTCAGCGACGAGGAGCTCGGGCGTCAGCAGCAGTACCGGCGCCGAAAATTGCTGAAAAACCGCCGCATAGTCGATAGACGTGACTGTCAACGTCTGCCCCCCGAGGCCGCTGAAGCTTGTCTGCTCCGTACCCGGCCCAGGGTCGATCGAACGACCGTGTGCCAGCGGGGTGGATCCCGGTCCACCGGCCCCGTTCCCGTTCGTCGTTGGGTTGAGACGTCGGCCACAGGGGCGCCGGCACGTCTGGCACAACCGGAAGGGTCAACCAATGGCAGTGATCAAGGACGTTCAGCGGCCCGACTACGTCTACATCGGCGGCGAGGCCGAGGTGCTGCAGCGGATGCTTGATCACTACCGCGCCACGCTGCTCTGGAAGTGCGAGGGTCTGGACGAGGAACAGCTCCGGCGGCGCTCGGTAACGCCGTCGGAGCTGTCGCTGTTCGAGCTGCTGCGGCACCTGACCGACGCCGAGGTGTACTGGTTCCAGGTCTGCGTCGCCGGACGGCAGCTCGCGGGTGGCTTCGAGCCCGGCTCGGCGCCGGCAGGGGACGTCCTCACGCACTACCTCGAGGCCTGCGCGGAGTCTCGCAAGATCACCGCGTCGTATCCGCTCGACCACGTCACCTTCACCGTCGTTTACGGGCAGGAAGTGAGCCTCCGGTTCGTCCTCGCCCACCTGATTGGCGAATACGCCCGGCACTGCGGTCACGCCGATCTCCTGCGTGAGTCCATCGACGGCGCCACCGGCGAATAGCCGACCGCACCCACCCCGATACGACGTGGTTGTGGTGCTCCTGCTGCTGTATATGCAGCGGGATCACAGCCACATCGTTCGTGGCCTGGTTATGCCGGGCGGTCTTCTGATCCGATGCCGTGATCGCGGAGCAGGGCTCGGAGGCGCTCGATCTCGTCGCGGAGCTGCTGGAACTGTTCTGCCAGCGATGGCAGGCCAGGAAATTTGGCTTCCCACTGTTCTTCGCGCGTGGCTTTACTGGCGAGCAGCTGCCTTTCCCGGTCACGCAGCGAAGCTGCCTGTTCATATTCCTGGGCAACGGCAGCGGACTCCCGTTCGCCACGGACCTCTTCGATCTGCCCGTCCAAGTCAACGGTGTCGGGCCCGGTGCCCACCCGCCGCTCGATTGCCGCTAGTCGCCTGTCCAGCGCGTCGAGGCGGGATTCCACCAGCGACAGCCTTCGGCGCTCCGGCAAGCCGATCCGCGTAGGCTCTGGCCGACTGCCGTGGAGTAGCTGGATTACCTCAAGGCGAACGCGGATCAGGTTGGCGCCGAGCCGCACCAGCACCTGAGCAGCGACGCCTTCGCCTTCCCTGATCAGCCCCAGCAGGATGTGCTCGGTACCGATGTAGTTGTGGCCGAGCTGCAGCGCCTCGCGCAGCGACAGCTCCAGGACCTTCTTGGCCCGCGGCGTGAACGGGATATGCCCCGACGGTGCCTGCTGGCCCTGGCCGATGATCTCCTCAACCTGCTGGCGGACCGCCTCCAGGCTGATGCCCAGCGACTCCAGTGCCTTGGCCGCTACACCCTCGCCCTCATGAATGAGGCCGAGCAGAATGTGCTCGGTGCCGATGTAGTTGTGGTTGAGCATCCTGGCCTCTTCCTGAGCCAGGACAACAACCCGCCGCGCCCGGTCGGTAAACCGCTCAAACATCTCCGCCGCCCGCTAAGCCAGGTGTGACACGTCAACATTAGGTCACCGCACCGAGCTCCGTGTCCATGCGGAATCCTGCGCCGGCAACAGCGCTTAACCCTGTCGCGTGGCAAGCCGCGTGTGCTGCGCAGCGGACCGCGCGGCGCGTTTGACGCTTCGGATAGGCTGAAGATAAATTCGAGTTATGCGAAGTTCGGCTCCGGCACTGCTGCCGATATTCCGGTCGCAGCTGCAGGCGGACATCCTCGCGACGGCACTGCTAAACCCAGACCGCGAGTACAGCCTGACAGAGCTAGCGCACAGGTTTGGCGCCCCGTTGAGTACGGTCCACGGGGAGATCAAGCGCCTGACCGAGTCCGGCCTATTGCGGAGGCGCGCGATTGGCAGGTCCGCGTTGGTTAAGGCAAACACTGACAATCGCCTGGTCGCTCCGCTGACCCAGTTGCTGTTTCTTTCGTGGGGTCCGCAGCAGGTAGTCGCCGAAGAGTTCGCAGGCATACCTGGCGCGAGCCGGGTGCTCATCTTCGGTTCCTGGGCTGCCCGGTTCCTGCAGCAGGAGGCTGGCCCACCACCTCGCGACCTCGACGTGCTAGTGGTGGGCAACGCTGAGCGAGGCGACGTGTACGACTCCGCCGACCGAGCTCAGCAACGCTTGAGCATGCCCGTCAATCCGGCCATCCGTCCGGATGTCGTGTGGCGCGAATCTACAGATCCCCTCGTTCGGCAGATCCAGTCCGGACCATACGTAACTGTGCTTCAGCCCGACGATGACGATGAGGCGGACGACGACTTCGCGGCGACCGAGGGGAACGGCCATGGCTAGGTGGCAGCGCGGCGAGGCCGACGTCGAGAAGCTCATCGGCCTTCGCGAACTAGAGCTCGTCACTGGATCGGGAGCGGACGGGACGGCGATGCTCGTCCAAGCCCGCAAGACGGCCACAACCGCCGCCAGCCTTGTCGACGCCGATAGTCACAGCGCCTATGTACTGGCCTACGATGCAGCGCGCTTTGCCTGCAACTCCCTGCTCGCTCAGCAAGGATTACGCGCGACTGCAAGCGGCGGGCACTACGCGGTGGAACGCGCTGTCAGGGCCCAGTTCGGCGATAGCTTCCGGGTCTTCGGCGATCTCCGCCGGCGTCGCAATGAACTGGAGTACCCGCGCCTACCAGGTGACGTGCCAACCCCATATGAAGCCAGGCAAGCCGTTGACGAGGCCGATCGCCTCATCGCAGGCGCCAGCCGCCTCATCGACGAGCTGGCCTTCTTTGCCTGACATGGGGCATGGTCAGCCGCCGATCAAGCGATCCGTCGGGTAGCGGCGGCGCGAAGGTGTGCGCCCGGCCTCGACCTGCCTGCTAGTGACCCGAGTTCGTTCCAGCGCCTACCATCCAGGCAGCTTCAGCTCGGCGGTCTAGCAGTAGATCCACCACACCTTGCGGATCAATGCCACTGGGATCAACCCAGAGTCCGACGTGCGGCAGGCGATCGAGGCCCCGCTCGATGACCGCCTCAAACTCGTTGACCGGCCGACCGTCGGCTGCGGCTTGGACCCGGCCGGCGAACTCCGCGGCCTCGGGGTGATCTGAGTCGCTGTAGCGGCCCGCCAGATACGCGGCTTCTTCGGGCAGCCGGTCAATCCCGCGCTGCCGTAGCACCGCTACGGGCGGTCGCAGCACGACGAAGTTGACCGGCCGGCCGCCCAGGACCTCGGTGAGCGACTCGAACCCTTCGTTGACGATCGAGTCCGTGACGATGGCCGTGATTCCGGCATCCGCGAACGCGGCGGCGACGAGGCACGCGTTGCGGATGCGCAGCGCATACTGAGCGCCCGCCTCGCCAGTCAGACGCCCGGTGTCGGGGTCGCTATCGCTGGGCACCGCCCACCGGCAGCCCGACAGGATCAGTCGCTGCATCTCGTCGCCTTCTACGTGCGCGGCGCGCGGGAGTCGTTGCGCGAGCAGGCGGGCTGTCGTTGTCTTGCCAGCGCACGAGTTGCCGCAGATGACCCAGATCTTGGCGCCTTCGGCTAGCTGACTAGCCGACTCGGAAGTCATCAGCCAAGTCTCGCGAAGCCCAGCGAAACATGCGCGGAAACCCGCCCAACCCAGCTTGGCGTGAGCAGCGCACGCGGCCGAGATCTGCTGCCGCCAGGAGTCCTGCGCATGGACCGGGAGGCGGCGTTTAACGGTCCGGTGGGATGCCGCCGCGACAGTCGTCATGGTATGTGATGTAATTCACATTGTTCCGGTTTTAACGCCCCGACCTGCTGTTTGGCACTAGATGCCCGTATTCAAGATCATTTACTACTTGACTCTGACAGGGGGCGGCCTACTGTTGCCCGGGTCTGCCAACGGACCGCTTATTGAAACCTGATTCTTTGAGGCTAACTGTGAAGTTGAGTCGTCTGCCGATACTTATTAGCGCTGTATTTCTTGCACTCGTGGTACCGATGTCGACGTCGGCCTTTGCCGCGACAAGGAGCGTGGGTTTCAGCACTGACGGTGGCGCTAGCTCGTCCAACTACCGTCAGTACAAGATGACGCTGCAAAACTCCTGGTTCTTCAGCGTGATGAAGCAGACCAAGGCAGCGGGCAGCGTTCCCATCGTCTACAAGGACCTGACGTCGGTCCGCGTTGACGATGGTGCGCTCAACGGCAACATGTCGCTGCCGGGCTCAAAGGTCTTCCGCGTTGTCAATAACCACATAGTGCTCAACGGCGTCAGCGACTCCTACAACACCGCGACCGGTGTTGGCTTTGCCTGGGCATGGCGGCATCACCCCGAGTGGTTCCTGACGTACTCAGGTAAGACCGCTACGCACGCGACGCCATACTCCGATCTGGTCAAGGAGAACGGATTCCCGACACAGTTCATGGTGGACTGGGGCAACCCGAGCTACCAGCGCGTCTGGGCGTTCGACGTTATCGCTAACGCCAGGGCTCGCGGCTACCACTGGGTCTGGGCCGACAACGCGCTCGATTTCGCCAAGGCTTACACGAATGCGCCGCTGCGCAAGTACCCATCCAACGCCGCGGTGCAGAGCGCGACGCTGTCGGCGCTGAAGTACATCACCAAGACGCTGAACGCAGCGGGCATAAAGATCATTTACAACGTTGGCTACACGTCGATGTTCGATCACAGCAACGGTGACAGCCTGTTCGCACGCTGGCTGCCCTACACCAACGGCATTTGCAACGAGTTCGGCAGCACGTACCAGGGCTATTCAGGCGACGTGGCCTTCCAGAAGTCCGACTCACTGCGGCTGCGCAAGGTCAGCATCTTCGGTCACAGCGGCGGGATCGAGCCTACGTTTGACATCGTCGGATCGCCGTCATGACGCACGAGCGGTGCACGAGCACGCGGGCGTGACCTCCTAACTCCGGTCGGACCTCCTAACTTCGGTCGGACCGGGGGCGTCAGTACTCGCGCGAATGTCTGCGCTGTCCGCCAGACTGGGCGCGTGCGACCGCTGCGACTCCTTCTCGACGGTTTCGGCTCGTATCGGACCGAGACCGATATTGACTTCACCGACGTCGACTTCTTCGCGCTCGTCGGGCCGACCGGCTCGGGCAAGAGCACGGTCATCGACGCGCTCTGCTTCGCCCTCTACGGCACGGTTCCGCGCTGGGACAACGAGAAAGAGGTCCGCAACGCCCTCGCCCCCTCCGCCAACGCGTGCCGCGTCAGCCTGATCTTCGAGCTGGCCGGCGAGCGCTACGTCGCCGTTCGCTCGCTCCAGCGCGACAAGAACGGCAAGGTCACCACCAAGGCCGCCCGCCTCGAGCGCCTCGACGCCAGCATTCCGTCCGACGCCCCGCTCGCGGAGATCCTCGAGGCCAGCGCCGAGCAGCTCGCCGAGGGCCCGGACAACGTCAAGGGCAAGGTCCAGGACCTCCTCGGCCTCAGCTACGAGCACTTCACGCAGTCGGTGCTGCTGCCGCAGGGCGGCTTCTCCGAGTTCTTGCGCGCGACCCCGGCCAACCGCCAGCGCCTGCTCGTCGAGCTGCTCGCGTACGGCGTCTACAAGGAGATCGGCCAGCACGCCCGCGAGCGCGCCCAGCTCGCCGAGACCCGCCAGCAGCTCGCCCAGCAGGCCCGCGACCAGCTCGCCGATGCCACGCCGGACGCCGAGTCCCGCGCGACCGCTCGCGTGGCCGCGCTCACCCTGCTCGCGACCGAGGTCGACACCAGGCTGGCGACACTGACCGAATTGCATAAGCAATCCGTCGACGCCACGGATCGCGTGACAACGGCAGGGAACGAGGCCGCTCAGCTCTCCGCCGTCCGCCCGCCCGGGGAGGTCGGCGGTCTCGCCCAGCAGATCGCGGCGGCCGAGGCGCTGGTCGCCGCCGCGCGGCTGCGCCGGGACGACGGAGCAGAAGCAGCCGCGCTGGCCGAGCAGGCCCGCGGGGCGCTCCCGGACAAGGCCGAGGTGCAGAACCAGCTCGGCCTGCACACGTTGCGACGGGACCTGATCGCCGAGGCCGAGGCTCAGACAGTCGCCCTGGCCACGCACCGCGAGCACGAAGACAAGCTTGCCGCCGAGCTGGAGGCGGCCGACCTCGCGGCGTCCCTCGCGCAGGAGACGCTCGAGGCGGCTCAGCGCGCGCACGCCGCCGCGGGCCTGGCCGAGGCCCTGCATGTGGGCGACGACTGTCCGGTCTGCCGTCAGCGAGTCTCGGCACTACCAGCTCACGTGGCGCCGGCCGACTTGAGCGCCGCTAGAGCTGCGGTCGAGACGTCCACGAAAGCGCAGCGGCACGCACGATCAGTCCACGACGCCGCGGCGAAGGCAACGGTCGCTGCGCAGTCGGAACTCCGCTCCACGCAAACCCGGCTCGAGAAGGCCGCGCTCGTCATGGCCGACGTGCCGAGCGAAGACAGCCTGACGCAGCTACTCGGCTCCGTTACCGCCGCCGACGACGCGCTGCAGAAGGCTCGCACCGAGGCGACGGCCCGCCAGACCGAACTGACTGCGGCCGAGCGGGCCCGCGACGCGCTCGGCACGGCAGAGCAGCACGCGTGGGCGAAGCTCAGCACTACCAGGGACACGCTCGTGCCGCTCGGCGCGCCGGCGATCGCGACCGGTGCGGGCCAGGACCTCGCCGCCGCGTGGGCGACGCTGAGCGGGTGGGCCACCGCCGAGGCCGAGGCCCGCGGCGCCACGCTGCCGCAGCTGGAGGAAGCCGCCAGCGCGCTGAAACAGCGGTTCGATGACTCGGCGCTTGCGCTCGCGCAGGTACTCGCCGATCACGACGTCGTGGCGGACCCGCTGACCAGGGCGGCAGCCGCCGTCGCCGCGCAGCACGCCAAGACCGAGGCCGACCTGAAGCGGATCCGCGCCGACCGCGCGAAGGCGGCCAGCCTCGACAAGGAGATCGCCGCGCGCAAGGAAGAGAGTCAGGTCGCGACGTTGCTGGGCAACCTGCTCCGCGCGAACAAGTTCGAGAACTGGCTGTGCGCTGAAGCGCTCAGCACGCTCGTCACCGAGGCGTCGGCGATGCTCATGGAGCTATCCGGTGATCAGTACGAGCTGGCCCTGGACAACCGCAACGACCTCGTCGTCATCGACTACAACGACGCCGGTAGCACTCGGCCGGTGCATACGCTGTCCGGCGGCGAGACGTTCCAGGCTTCGCTGGCGCTCGCGCTCGCACTGTCGAGGCAGGTCATTACCTTGTCGGCCGGGATGCGCGAGCTGAACTCGATGTTCCTGGACGAGGGGTTCGGCACGCTCGACGGCGACACGCTGGAGACCGTTGCGAGCACGCTCGAGCGACTGGCGGCAGACTCAGATCGCATGGTGGGAGTTATCACGCACGTCCCCGAGCTGGCCGAGCGCGTGCCGGTCCGGTTCGTCGTCAACCGGACCGGGGCGACGTCGACGATCGTGAAGGAACGGGCGTGACACCCGTCCCGGCGAGCCCAGCCGCGTCGAACACTGCCGCGTCTAACGCTGCCGTGTCGAATTCGGGCACACGCATGTCCTTCTCGGTCGACCCCTGGGATCCGAGCTACGGCATGGCGATGGGCGAGGAACTGACCGGCGATTCTCTGCACGAGTCGACCGCCGAGCTGGTGCTGGATCTGGAGCTGCCAACCGACCGCTGGCGGCCGATGGGGGCGGAGTCGGGCGGCCCCGTTCCCGGAACTGTGCTCTTTCTTGACGGGGTGCGCCGGATCGACGCGCGCGTTTGGGTGTACGGGGGTGACGGACAGCCGTCGCCGGGCATCGCGGCCTCGTACGCGGCGGGCCTGGCCTGCCTGAACGGGTCGGCCCAGATCTCCGACGTGGCCGTCGAGCGCGGGCTATTCACCGCCGCCGAGACGGCGGCCGGCATCGAGAGCCGGCACGCGACCTACCGCGCGTGGAAAGCGGCCGGATCGGCGCCGGATCAGTTGTCGCTCGCGCTGCAGCAGCGGCTGAGCGACGCCGAGGTCCAGCTCGCGCTGGTGTTCCGCAAGGAGCATCCCGACGCCGACGACCTGCTCATCGTCGACGGCCCGCTGCGGGGACGGACGCACCTGGACCGCACGATCGGCTACATCAAGACGCACCACACCACGTACCTGCCACCCGAGCAGGCCTCGGTCGTCGGCGCGCTCGGGCCCGGTCAGCGAACGCCCGCCTTCACCATGGGCACGTCATGGCGCCGCAACTCCTGGTACCTGCGCCTGCCCGGCGCGTCGGGCGCGCCCTGGTCCGGCGTGGTCCGGCTCGAATGCTCGGCCGACCTGCCGGTCCCCGAGGTCGTCCGGCTGGCAAACCTGAGCGTGCGGTTGCTGCCGCCGCTGGCCAGTTCGCCGCATAAGGACCCGCGAGCGCCGCAGAACCTCGTCCCGATCGGCGGTCTGGAGCGCGAGCTGCGGCGCCGGCTCGGCGACCAGCAGCTTCTGTATCGGTCCCTGCGCGTCGCGGCCGCTTTCGCCTAGGCGCTCGCGCCTGTTCCGCATGAGCGGTCGCGGGGTGACACTGGATGTGATGCGGAGCTCGCCCGCTGTGAAAGGCGCCGCATAACTCGCCCCGTCTGGGTAGCTCGGCATCAGCGCGTCATTCGCGATGCCTGACCTACCGCGATGTTGGGAGATGACGTCATGGCGAGCCAATCACTGGCGTACCGGGGGCGCGTGATCAGTGTCCTGCTCATAGTCCTCGGCGTCTGGGGCGGCCTGGTGCCGTTCATCGGGCCGTATATCGGCTTTGCGTACACGCCGGACAAAGCGTGGGCCTACACCTCTGGCCGCCTGTGGCTGTCCATCGTGCCCGCGGCCGCTGTCGTTCTCGGCGGCCTGCTGGTCCTCGTGTCAGACAGGGCGGCGCCGTTCGGCGCGTTCCTGGCAGCCCTCGGTGGTGTCTGGTTCGTGCTCGGCCCGCTCGTCTCGGCGTACAAGCTGGCGAGCCACGGCATTACGACGGGATCACCCGTGGCGAGTCACGGGTCGCTCTTCCACCCCGCGGCCATGCGCTTCCTCGAGCAGATCGGCTTCTTCTACGGCCTCGGCGTCGTGATCCTCTTCTTCGCGGCCGTCAGCCTCGGTGAAGTCGTCGTGGCGCGGATGGCCGCTAAGCGCTACGCGGAATGGGTCGACGCAGACTTCGACCGGACCCAGCAATACGGCCCTGCCTACTGAGCCCGCGGTGCGCTGAACCGCGGCGCGCTAGTCGCGGTCGTGTGGCCGAGGTCCTAGTCGGTTAGCCCACGGGGATGGGCACGGCACCCATGTGTCGCCTGCTCAGCCAGTCCAGCGCGTAGTCGGCGACCGTGCGCCAGCCGCTGTCGATCGTGAGCGAGTGACCGCGATCGGGGAACTCGACAAAGTCCGTGATGGCCGGCGACTTGTGATACTGCTTGCGCGTGGCCGTGCTGATGGACGGTGGCACCGTGTGGTCCTTGCCGCCGGCCGTGATCAGCAGCGGGCCGCGCGTCACGCTCTGGGTGTTGACCTTCGCCGGAGAGCGCGGGGTGAAGTTCGCCCTGGCATCCTCGAACAGCGGCTTGGCCGGGGACGGCACGGCCCATAGCTCGAACAGTTCGGACGACTCCCGCTCGGACAGCGCGTTCCCGAACCCGTAGCGGAACTGCTCGGCCGTGAGCGACACGGCCTTCTCGCGGTTGGCCGGCGAGCGTAGCCCGATCGACGCCACCCGGAGCGCCGAGACGGGCACGTTCAGCACGCCCTTGATGGGCGCTGGGTCGATGGCGATGCCAGCAGTGGCCAGGCCCTGCCCGAGTAGTCGCTGCACGACCAGGCCGCCGAAGGAGTGACCGATGACTACCGGCTGATTTGGTAGCCCGCGAATGATCTGCGCGTAGTGCTCGACAACGTCATCGATGCCGTAGCCGGCCACTTTCGCCGGATCACGCCGCGTTTCCTCCACCGTGGCCGCCTCGCCGGGCCAGCCCGGGGCGAGCGGGTCGTAGCCGGATTCGCGGAATAGCTGCTCCCACGGCCCCCACGAGGTGTTGTGCAGCCAGAGACCGTGAACGAACACGACTGGCGTACTTCCATCCGTCATGTGTGACGCTCCTCTGCGATGTCTGCGAGGTGCGATCCCCCGGCACCTAGCTGTGGGGTGTACCCCGTGGCGACCGGCCGGTAACTGCGTACGTCGATGTACAACGATGTACACTTGGTTCATGGTTACGCTCACCGTGTCGCAGGCGCGAGCAACGCTGCCTGAGCTACTGACCCGCGTCGAGGACGGCGAGGAAGTCACCATCACCAGGCACGGTCGGCCTGTTGCCGTCTTGGTCCGACCTGACGTAATGCGCAGCCGCGCCAGTGTGATCATCGAGGACGCCGGCCGCATTCACGAACTGATCGCGGCGGCTGAGGCGTCGGAGCTGCCAGAGGGCGCCTGGCCTCACTCCCGAGCGCGCGGAGGAACTGGTCCGCGCGGTCCGGTCGGGCCGCGACTCACGCTAGTGGACGCCTTCGACGCGGACGTTCTCATCTACTCGGCGGTGCCCGGTCATCCGCTCGGCGAGCCTGTCGCTGAGCTGTTCCGGCGGGTGCACGGCCAGTTTGCTGGCGTCGGATCGGTGCTGCTGATACCTGAAGTACTCGGCAAGCCGCTGCGCGACGGCGAGGTCGCTGAGGTCCGCGTGCTCGCCGGTCTGCTCGCCCGCCTCGACCTGCGTCCAGTAGACCGCGCCACTGCCGAGCTCGCCACTGCACTAGCGGTCAAGTACGGATTGCGAGCAGCCGACGCGACGCACCTGGCGACCGCTGTCGCGGTTGGCGCGGATCGCTTCCTCACCAACAACCAGCGGGACTTCGCCTCGACCATCACCGAGGTCAGGGTGACGTACCCGGCTGACCTAGGCGTCGGGCTGACCTAGGCGTCGGGGTGACCTAGGCGTCGGGGTGACCTAGGCGTCGGGGTGACCTAGGCGTCCGGCTGACCTAGGCGTCCGGCTGACCTAGGCGTCGGGCTGACCTGGGTGTCGGGCCCGCTTAGCCTCGGCGTTTGCCGTAGCTCGTCTCCCCGCTTGCCCGGCTCGGTCAGATCCGTCAGATCCGTCAGCGGCGGATGCGGGCCGCGAACAGGTCGCGCAGGCTGACCACGCCGCACACCTGCTTGCCCTCGGCGATGAGCAGGTGCCGGAAACCGTGGAGCAGCATGATCTGGGCTGCATCCTCGGTGGTCGCATCCGGGCTAGCCGACTGCGGATCGGGCGTCATCCAGTCGGCGACCGTCGCGGCGCTCAGATCGTGGCCCGATGCCGCGGCTCGGAGCACATCCCGCTCGGTCAGGATCCCCGCCAGGAATGAGCCCTGCATGACGACGGCGGAGCCGACTCCGGCGGCGACCATGGCGGCGGCCGCCTGGGTGACCGACGCAGCCGGCTCTGTCTCGACGATCGACGTGCTCATCACGTCGCGGATCGTCGCCATGGCTAGCCGCTCCCGCCGGTCTCGGCCGCGTCCGGGTCGCGCTGCGGACCCGAGGGACCGGACATCTCCGCGCACAGCATCGACCATAGGGATCCGGCCCAGGCGGAGACATTTGGCCATTTCTGCCAGAAAATCTGCAATGTCGTCTCGTCGAAGTCGGTGAGCGCCTGGTGCGCGGTCACGGTCCTCGAGACGTCCTCCAGTTCATGGATCAGGTCCAGGAACTTGTCAGCAACTTCGTCCACGGGCCCACCTCCAGGCCAGGCCGACTGCCGGTGGCCGGCAGCGACTGGATTTCACATCGACGCTAACGGAAGGCGACGCCCGGGTCACGGGGTCGCGCCAATGTTCCTGTTTCGCGGCCCAAGCTTGTGCCCGTCAGCCGTGGGCACTCGCGCGCTTATATCGTCTTTAGGCGACAAGCGAGGTTCTGACGGGGAGGGCAGGCGCGATGGAGGACGCACTGGATGTCGAGGCCATGCTGGCGGGCCGGCCCGAGCTGCTGCAGGACGCGCTTGACAGGTCGCTGACTTACCTGGCCAACGTCGCGGACCGGCCGGTGTCGCCCGAGGGCGCAGCCGTCACTGCGTTGAGCCAGCTCGATTTCGCGTTGCCGGTAGCTGGCCTGCCAGCTCGGGACGTGCTCCGGCTCGTCGACGTCGTCGGCTCGCCCGCAACGGTCGCGACGAACGGGCCGCGGTACTTCGGGTTCGTCATCGGCGGAGCCCTGCCTGTCGCACAGGCAACCTCGTGGCTCAGCACGGCCTGGGATCAGAACGCCGCCCTCGCGGTTATGTCACCGGTCGCCGCACGCATGAGCGATGTGGCGCTCCGCTGGATAGTCGAACTGCTTGGCTTGCCGGCCGGCGCCAGGGGCGGGTTCGTGACCGGCGCCACGATGGCCAACGCGACGTGCCTGGCCGCGGCCCGCGATGCCGTGCTGACCAGGAACGGCTGGGACGCGGCCGGTCAGGGCCTCGTCGGTGCGCCGCCCGTGACAGTGGTTGTCGGAGCCGAGGTGCACACCACGGTGCGCAAGGCACTCGGGATTGTCGGCCTCGGCCGGGATCGGGCCATCGAGCTGCCGGTCGACGGCCAGGGCCGGATCGACCCGAGCGACCTGCCTGTCCTCACCGGTCCGGCGATCGTGTGCCTCCAGGCCGGGAACGTGAATACGGGCGCGAGCGACCCGTTCGCGCCGCTGATCGAGTGGGCCCGGAAGGCCGGCGCGTGGATCCACGTCGATGGGGCGTTCGGCCTGTGGGCGGCGGCCTCGCCGGAGCTGGCGAGCCAGGTCGCGGGCGTCGACGAGGCCGATTCGTGGGCGACCGACTGCCACAAGTGGCTCAACACGACGTACGACTGCGGGGTTGCGCTGGTCCGCGACCCGGAGGTGCTGAGCGCGGCGATGGAGGCGTCGGCGTCGTACCTACCGGGCGCTCCGGCCGAGGCCATGCATCTGACGCCGCAGTCCTCGCAGCGGGCGCGCGGCGTCGAGGTCTGGGCCACACTCGCATCGCTCGGCCGTGACGGCGTCGCCGCGCTCGTGGCGACGAGCTGCGGGCAAGCGCGCAGGTTTGCGGCGGCAATGGAAGAGGCGGGGTTCGACGTGCTGAACGACGTCGTGCTCAATCAGGTACTCGTGTCGTTCGGTTCGACCGAGCGCACCGACGAGGTAATCGCCGCGGTGCAGGAAGACGGCACCTGCTGGTGCGGGCCGACGACGTGGCAAGGACGCCGGGCGATGAGGTTCAGCGTGAGCGGCTGGAGCACGACGGACGAGGACATCGACCGCAGCGTCGCAGCCGTGCGCGCGTGCGCCGTGCGTAATTCCACGTCTAGATGCGATTACGAGGCAGAGTCAAGGTTTGAGTTTCAGACGTGTCCCGCGATCGCCTGCTCCAGGGGTAGATCAATGATGCTGCAGGTGCGTCGTGCTCTTGTGAGTAGTCCGCTTTGTGCATTCGTCGGGTTTGCCCGGTCTACGCTCCCCACGCCGGTCTCCGCAGCGCCAGCGGATGAGTCCCGATCCATGGCGCCGCGTGGGGAATTGCCCAGAACTTCTAAGCAAGGGTTTGCGGCATTTTGGCGGTTGCGCCGAGTGCCGCATTCGCGCGTAAGGAGACCGAGAGCGCGATGGGAACTGCAGAGGCTGGCCATCCAGCACTGAGAAGTGCTGCGGACCCTGAAAATGTCACCGCCAGCATGGTCAGCGAGAATGTCGTGGCGGAGGAGCTCCTGGTGCAGCTCGAACTCTTGCGTGGAGGTCGCACGATCTCCCGGACGGCGGCGTCGCAGTCAGGGACAGCAAGCAGCCCATCTCCGCGCCCGTACTCGTGTTCACGACTCAGGAATGGGAAGCCTTCATCTCCGGTGTAAATGCCGGGGAGTTCGGCTAGGCCGTCCTGTAGTCGTTTAGTCGTCGAGCTTTCGTCGGCGTCCCCAGTCGGGCCAGTGGATACGACTGGGGACGCGTCGTCAGTTAGACCTCAGTTGCTTCCGCGAACCTGGACCTTGCGAGCCGGTCCTGCTCGGCCACCAGGAGCGGCATGATCGCCATGACATCCTGGCGGCCTTGCTGGCAGCCCTTGGACCAGGCGGCTATCTCGTGTTTGAGCTGCGCCGCCAGTTCGCGCGCCTTGACCGCCTCCGCGTGCCAGTAGCGGATCTGATCTTCGAGCGCCGCACGAGCGAGCGCCTGCCCGTATTTCGCCCAGGACAATGTGATCCCCCAGGCGGTGACCGCTGCTACGAACGACCAGCCGATGATGTCAAGCACCATGGCGGGCCATCCTTTGCGATCGCGGTACGCACGTTGAACTGATGAACTCCGGTGAGCTATTGCGCTTCCGGTGACGTAGTTGTACTGTTTGTAAAGGCCATGACTCTATTCCGATCTTCTGCTCGGGTGGACGTGTGGCGATGACCTGGGCTGGCGGGCGTTGCCAGCCCAGCGTCGTGTACTGAACTTGCTCTCCGCGTTCCCGCCGCTGGCGGCCCTCTGGCTCTCGACGGCGCCGATGACCGCGGCTGAAATCCGAGAGATCTCGGCGCTCGGCCGCGCCAGGGAATCGAGCCGAGGCAAACGTCTTAGACCGACCCGGCCCCTTGGTGTAGCGACCATGGCGCGGCCTCCCGCCCCTATGAGGGATAGCCCTCTTGACCTCAGTGTGAGTGAAAGGCTCGTCAATTCTGCAAGATGCAGTGCATGATGTAATGAAGTTCTTTCTGAAACCTTCACTTGCAGGTCTCCCGGCGCTACGATTCGCATGAGTTTCTTGTCGACAGCTGCGACTGCTGGACAGGATGTGGCGTCGTGCCCGACCTTCCAAGCTCAGCGGTTCGCCGCGCTCTCGCTGCAGAGCTGCGGCACTTGCGCGAGCACGCAGGCGTGTCGGGCGATGATGTCGCGGCGCGTCTTGGCTGGTCTGGATCCAAGGTGAGCCGGATCGAGACGCACCGGACGGGAATCAAGGCGGCCGACCTTGAGCTCTTGCTCAACCTCTACGACGTAGACGACGAGCAGCGCGCCCAATTGCGGGCGCTGGCCGATGAACAGGATGCGCGCGGCTGGTGGAGCGCCTATGCGAGCACCTTCCCTGCAGGCTATGTCGCTTACATCGGGCTGGAAGCCGCTGCGCACAGCATTTGCTGCTGGTCGCCGGAGCTAATTCATGGGCTCCTGCAAACCGAGGATTACGCGGGAGCGGCGACCCGGGTCGCGTACGGCGATCCTCCGCCTGTTCCGCCCGGCGAGATCCAGCGAAGGATCGATGCGAGGCTCCGACGTCAGGCAATGCTGGCTGATGCCAGATTCGAAGCACTTCAGCTTCGTTCTCGACGAGGCCGCCTTGCGGCATCGCTTCGGCACGCCCATCGATCATGCGGGCGCAGCTGCTGCAGCTGGAACGCATCTCTCGTCTGCCCAACGTGACGATCCAGGTGCTTGCCTTCTCCGGCCTCTATCCGATTGGCCCCGGCGGCTTCGCGCTTCTGGAGTTCGCACCCGTGCACGGCGTCAAGCCGACCGACGTTGTCTACATGGAGCACCTGACGGGCAACAGCTTCGTCGAAGAAGAGACCGAAGCCTACGAATACCGGCTGGCATTCGAGCGTCTGACAGGCAGAAGCACTAGACGAAGATGCGTCTCGGAAGCTCATCCGAAAGGTCGCGCGCGACGTCTGGACCTGACCTGCGTGCAACGCCGGGTGTGACTGAGTCATGCGTCGGGCACACTGGAGATAGCCGTCTGTGCTTCCGGACGGCAGTCGGAGCCCCCTAGGAGCGATAGTGCCAGCGGAAATCTCGCCGGATAACCCGAGCCCTGCAACCCGACCTGAACTGTATTCAGGTATGCGCGCCGATGCGCCGGCGGCAAGCGTCTTGAGATGGCGGCGGAGCACTCTGTGCAGTGCCAACTCATGCGTCGAGGTCGCTGATCTGGCCGACGGCGGGGCAGCGATCCGGGACAGCAAGGCCGGCGCCGACGGGCCGATCCTGGTCTTCAGCGGCGACGAGTGGCGCGAGTTCGTTAGCGGGATGAAGGCAGGCGACTTCGACTAGCGCGGACGGCGCTCGACTAGTGACGGGCGCTAACGCGGCGAGGATTCCGCGTTCGAGGATCTGAGCCGCTCCCCTGATCACGCATCGGAGCGGATCGTCTACGACAACCACAGGGACGTCGGCGGCGGCCTCGATGCGGTACGCGAGCCCGGGCAGCAGCGCACCGCCGCCGGCGAGCCTGATCTTGCCGCGGAAGACCTCCTCCGCGAGGTTCGGCGGGATGTCCGACAGCATCTCCTCCACGGCGCCGGTGATCGCTGCGACTGTGGGCTCGATCGCCCGGGCAACCAATCCGGCCGAGATCCGCTGGACGCGCGGCACCCGGCGCGCCGCGTCGACGCCGACCGCCTCGGCTTCCGCCAGCACATCGTCCGTCAATCCGAGCGTCATCTTGAGGCTCCGGGCGGCGTTCCGGCCGATGAGCAGGTCGTACTGTCGCCGCACGTCGCGGACGATGGCATCGTCCATCGCGTTGCCGCCAAGCCGCAACGAGCGCGTCCGCACGACGTGCCCGCCCGCGAGGACTGCGGCTTCGGTCGTGCCGCCGCCCACGTCCACGATGAAAGCACCCGATCCAGCTGTCAGATCAAAGCCCGCCCCGGCCGCCGCGGCTACTGGCTCATCAATAAGCTGCACACGGCAACGCGGTTTCAGCGCTTCCGCCGCCACAACGACAGACCGCCGCTCTACAAACGTGGTCTCGACGGGCAGGCAGACCACCGCGTCGGTTCGGCGCAGCCTGCGACGAAACCGTGCGTGCTGCAAGAACGCCTGGAGCATCGCGACAGTCGCGTCCAGGTCAGCGATCACCCCGTCGCGCAACGGATGGATGACCCGGACGCCCTGCGGCTCCTTATCGGTGAGCGCGTCGGCCTCACTACCGACTGCCACCACGGCACCAGTCGCCGCGCTGACGGCTATCGCCGACGGCTCCTCGATTACGATGCCGTGGCCGACGACGTGAACAAGCGTGTTCACCGTGCCGAGATCGATCGCCACGCCCGACCGCAACCTCATCGCTCGCCCCTCCCCCAAGCACCCAATGAATCACCAGTATGAAGTCACTGGTGCCAGCTTGAGAGGGTTCTGACGATCAAGGACCCCGGGGGCGGGACTCAGTTCAGCTCCGCCAGATGTTCGTGATCGGGAGCTGTACACGGGCGGTTCCGTTGCCGATGCGCGGCAAGCCGTAGGCGGCCTCCAGCGTCGCCAGCACGCTGTAGTGAGTGATTCGCTCGCCGTACTTGCCGGGCCGGACGAGTTGCCCCGCGAAGATCGTCGGGATCTGATTCGACTGACTGCCGTCGTCTTCGTCCCACGTGATGATCAGCAGGCTGTCGTGCGTCATCGCCCATCTGGCGTATGCGCTGAGGTGCGTCCGCAGCCACGAATCTCCGGTCGCCACGCTGCAGTCGTGCATGTCGTTGCACAAGTTCGGGATCACGAACGACACCGTCGGCAGCCGGGTGAAGTCTGCGGCGGGGAAGCTCGAGAACGGCAGGCTCACCGATCCCGGCACGTTGCGGAAATCGGTCCACGGCACGTGCTTGCGGGCGTACTCACCGGCCGAGCACACCTGCGACCCTGTGGCCGGCAGATCTTCGGAGTACCCCGCGAACGTCTTCCCGGCGGCGATCAGGCTGGCGGCCAGGTTCGGCGCCGTCAGCTCGACTGGGCAGCTGTCATCGACGACGCCGTGGGTGCTGCCCGAGAACAGCGCCAAGTAGTTCGGCTCGCTCGGGTGCGTGATCGCGTAGGAATGCGTAAAGACGGCACCCTGGCGGGCTAGCTGGTTCAGGTAAGGCGCCTGCGGGTTCCCGATCACCTCGGAGTATGCGTGGTTCTCCATCAACACGACGACGGTGTGCGCGGGCGACGGCACGCTGCCCGCTGGGGCAGTCCCGGTAGGTGAGGCCGTGCCCGAGCTAGTGCTGGACGGGGCCGACTGGGACCCTGGCGACGGAGGCTCGCTGCCTGAGCCAGCTGACGCACAGCCCGCAGCGAGCATGCTGGCGACGCCAAGGGCCAGTGCCGCTGGCCTGCCCATTCGCTTCATGACAGACAGTCTGCCTGCCGGCAGGAGGTGATCGGGCGCGGCCGGGCGGCTGGCGACGACTCGCGGCAGCTAGCCAGCGAAGGTGTCCGGGTCGGGCCCGGTCCGCTGGTTGCGGTTCAGCGCGCTGATCGCCTCGACGTCCTCGCCGGTGAGCTCGAAGTCGAAGATGTCGAGGTTCTCCTTGATCCGAGCAGGCGTCACCGACCTGGGGAAGACTATGTCGCCTCGCTCGATATGCCAGCGCAGGACGACCTGAGCCGGTGTCTTGCCGTACCGGCGGGCTATGTCGTCGATAGTCGGATCGCCGAGGACTCGGCCGCGAGCCAGCGGGGACCATCCCTCGATCGCGATCTGGAAGTCGGCGCAGAAGCTGCGCACGTCGTCCTGCGTCAGGTACGGATTGACCTCGATCTGGTCGACGGCCGGGGTTATCCCGCCTTCCTGGTGTATCCGCCGCAGGTGGTGGGGCTGGAAGTTGGACACGCCGATCGACTTCGCGCGTCCGTCGCGGTAGAACTCCTCGAGCGTGAGCCAGGTTGACACGTAGTCGCCGTCGTACTTGGTCGGCAGCGGCCAGTGAATGAGGAACAGGTCCACGTAGTCGGTGCCAAGCGCCTTGAGCGAGCTGTCGAAGGCGGCGCGCGCGTCGTCGGGCCGGTGCACGTCGTTGTTCAGCTTCGTGGTGATGAACACATCGCCACGGTCCAGCCCGGACTTGCGGACGGCCGCGCCGACTTCGGCCTCGTTCCCATACATTTCGGCGGTGTCGATATGCCGGTAGCCAGCATCGAGCGCGCTTGTCACGGCGTCGAACGTCGCATCCGGCGGAACCTGGAAAACACCGAAGCCCAACTGCGGAATCTCCTGGCCGTTGTTGAGCATGACCTGAGGGATGACGGGCACGGCGGCGCTCCTTCGTCATTCAGTGCTGTCCAGTGTCTCGCTCGGGTAGCCCATGCCCCGCGCGACGCGGCCTACGCATGGGCGGCGAGCGGGCGGGCGGTTTGTGCCAGATCTGTCCCGGATCTGCCGCCTTGGGGCCTAGCTGGGATTTCGCGTAATAACAGGTTGATCTCGGCCGGGGCCGATACGATCTGGCGCCATGCGATCAGTGGGTCACGTCGGGCTCTTGATAGCGAGTCTGGCGGCCGGGTTCGCGCTTTCTGCGTGCGGAACGACGCCAGCGTCACCGGCGACCCGCGACGCCAGCGCGGCCGGGCCGAACACCACCGCTAATGCGGCTGCCGCGGTCGGGACAGACACCGCCACGCCGTCGGCCTCGACATCCACGGCAACGCCTAAGCCCAGCCCGGCCGCGGTCGTCCCCGCCCTGGCCCGCTATGGCAACCCGGCGGGCACCGCCGTGGTGCCGGGCGCGGCTCGGGCCGTCGGCACGGCGCACCCGGACCACGTCATCGGCGCCGGCACGCCTGCGAGCTGCACGTCCGCCGCGGTCGTGAACGCCGTCGCGGAGGGCGGCGTCATCACGTTCAACTGCGGTCCGAACCCGGTGACCATCACCATGTCGGCCACCGCCAAGGTCGTGAACACGCACGAGCGCACGGTGATCGACGGGGGCGGGAAGGTCACCCTCAACGGCGCCGGCAAGGTGCGGATCCTGTACATGAACACCTGCGACCCGAAGCAGACGTACACCACGAGCGACTGCTGGGAGCAGGAGTGGCCGCAGCTCGTCGTGCAGAACCTGACGTTCGAGGACGCCTACTCGCCGGTCCAGCAGTCGTCGACCTCGGATTACGGCGGCGGCGCGATCTTCGACGAAGGCGGCCAGCTCAAGGTCGTGAACTCCGGGTTCATCAGCGATAAGTGCTACCCCTACGGCCCCGACCTCGGCGGCGGCGCGATCCGAGCGCTGGGGATGTGGCAGGGCAGCCCGGTCTACATCACGAAGGACACCTTCCGCGGCGGCCGGTGCTCCAACGGCGCGGCCCTGTCCAGCATCGACGCCAAGTGGGACGTCTTCGACAGCTTCTTCGCCAAGAACGACGCGATCGGCTGGGGGCAGAACCCGAAACAGGCTGGCACTCCCGGCGGCGGCAGCGGCGGCGCGATCTACACCGACGGCAACAGCTACAGCGTCCTCATCGACGGAACGATCATCCGCTACAACAACGCGCGCGAGGGCGGCGGCGCTGTCTTCTTCGTGGTCGACAACGGCGCCGGGACGTTGACGATCGAGAACTCGACGCTCCATGACAATCCGAGCGGGCAGTTCCAGAATGCGCCCGGCATCTTCGACAGCGTCGACGGGCACGACGTGCCGCCCGTGGTGATCCACTCAACGGTCAACTGACGGTTCAGATCCGGCCGCTGTCGAGCGCCTCGGCGATCGGCCGTCGCCGCGTCGGTCGTTACCTTGATCATCGGGCTCAGGGCCGTCGGCCACGTGGAGAGCTTCACCACGACAGTCCGGGTCGGGACGTGCACGAACACGTTCTGTCCGTTGATCCCGGAAGCGTGGAAGAACGGTACCGCGGGCTCGCGAACCCACCAGCAGTTCCGGTAGTGCGCCCCGGGCGGGAAGCCGGGCTCGTCATCGGCCGCCACGAACGCCTGCGGCCCGTCCGGTGCCCCCGCGATCGTGTCCCGGATCCATTGAGCGGGAACGGGGCCGTGTCGGCCAGCCTGCGATCGGCCCGCGGCAAACAAGAGGCCGAACCGACCGACATCGCGGAGCGTCGCGCAGACCCCGCCGTCGGCCATCGCGTTGCCATGCCCGTCGACCGTGATCTCGGCGTCGAACTCGGCCCCCATGGGCTGCCAGAGCAGTCGGCTGATGAGCTCGTGGAGCCGAGCGCCGCTCGCCTTCTCCAGCACCCAGCCGAGCACGTCGGTGAGGATCGACCGGTACCGGAACGGGCCGCCGTGCTCGCCGTCGTTGTGCAGCGTCGCGTAGTACGCCAGCGCGTCGGCGGGCCGCGGCTCAGCTATGTCGGGTCGCCACAGGTACACGCGCTCGTACGTCCGGACGTCCGACTCAAGGTTGTCGTAGGACTCATCGAAGTGCGTTCCGGCCCGCATGTCGAGCAGATGCTGGACGGTCGCGCCCTGGAATGAGGTACCAGCAAGCTCGGGCACCACCTTCTCGACTGGCGCCGCCACGTCGAGCAGGCCCTGACTGACGAGGATCCCGGCCACCGTCCCGACTATCGACTTCGAGACGGACATAAGAAGGTGCGGCGTGTCCGGGCTCATGCCGTTGAAGTACTGCTCGCAGACGATCCTGCCGCGATGCAGGACCAGGAAGCCGTCGGTGTACGTCTCCGCCAGCATCTCCGCGACCGTCACGTCGCGTCCAGCCGACCGGAACGACAGCCCCGAGATGTCCCGTTCGGACCGCGGCAGTCGCAGGGCTCGGCCCTGGCCGCGGCTGATCCGCGCGGTCGGGATGAGCTCGCGGATGTGCTGGAACCCCCAGCGGTTGAACGGCGGATCCTGCCAGTTCGCGAGCGTCACCTGTGACGCAGCCGGGAACGGAGGCACTCCAGTCATGAGCGCCCGGGCATTACCCGGCGCATCTGCGGGCGGGGCCATTAGCATAATTTAGTGGACTCTGTGACAGATGGCGCAACCCCGCCAGGTGAGGCGTCCGTCACTGTCGCTAGCTCCGCCCCGCAGCGTCGAGTCGTCCCGCTTCGCAGCCGCAAGGTCGACTGGATCTTGCTTGCGTTCTTCGCAGTCAACCTGTTCTTCATCACGTACTTCGTCGACATCGAGCAGCTGACGATCGCCAACCCGTTCCACTTCACGTATCCAGCCTGGCCTCCGCACGCGATCGTCGACATGGTCCACTCCTATGGCCAGAAGTACGATCCCCTGCTGATGGCCAGGCCCGCGTTCTGGCGCATGACGATCTGGATCGACGTGCTCTGGAACGGCCCGTTCTACGTCGCCGCCATCTACGCCATCAGCCGCGGCCGCGAGTGGATCCGAGTGCCCGCCCTGATCTGGTCAGGCTCCATGAGCGCCGTGGTGCTGATCATCCTGGCCGAGGAGTACAACGGCGTTCACTCGTCGCCGCACTTCCCGATCGTGCTGCTCCTCAACGTTCCCTGGCTCGCCCTGCCCCTCGGGACGATCGTCCGCATGGCCCGCGAGCACCCGTTCACCCAAGGACCTGCGGAGCTGGCCGGGGCCGGTACCGCGGCGCGGGCGCGCCCGGGCGCGTTGTCGCCCCTATTCGCCGCGGTCGTGCGCCGGCCTGCCGCGGCCACGTTCACCGCCATGGCTACCCGCTGGAGGCACCCAATGAGGGCATCGACCAAGCCGTCGGCGCGCGACGAGCCCGCGGGCGCGCCGGTGTCGTACGCGCGCAGCGAGGCTGAGCGTGTCTTCCGCTGGTATGAGCGCCAGGCGAGGGTCAGCAGGTTCCGCTTCCAGATCTCGGAGATGTTCCTGCTCGTCGCCTCCGCGGCGGTGCCAGTGGCCGGGATCATGGCGCCCAACGACGCGCGACCGGCCGCGATCATCGGTGCGGCGGTGGTCGTGCTAACGGCGTTTCGCTCCGTCTTCCACCTCTACGACAACTGGACGAAGTTCGCGGCCGCCTGTGCCGTCATCAAGGCGGAGCTACGGCTCTACGAGGCAGAGGTCGAGCCGTATGACAACCAGGCCACGCGCGACGAGATCTTGCTTCGGAAGGTCAACTCGGCCGACACCGAGATCGGCCGATGGATGACGCTGCCCCCGCCCGCCGCGACCCGGTTAGGGACGTGAGCGACGTCTCGCATAGCCCCGCGCCAGCAGGCCGGCGCGGCGCAGCGCTGGTGCCGCGGCCGCGAGTCGCCGCGCTGCTCTCGGCCTCATTAGATCGACGCACAACGCTCGTGGTCGCCGGAGCGGGCTACGGGAAGACCACTGCGCTGGCGGAGCTGGCTGCCCGAGCGGAGTCCCGATGGGTCAGCCTCCGGCCCGCGGACGCGCAGGCAGAATCGCTGGCGGACCTTCTCGCCGCGGCACTTGGCGAACAACCGTTGCCCGGACGCTCCGCGATCGCCGCCGCCACCGGCTCCGACGACCGGAAAGTTCTCGCCGAAGCACGCGCGGCCATGCTGTGCGAGCTCGCGGCCGCCTTGCCGGGTGAGTCGCTGCTCATCGTCGACGGCCTCGAGACGATCGGCGAGGATGCGGCAGCGAGCCATCTGCTGCGCGTGCTGTCGCTCGAGATGCCGCCTAACCTGCATCTGGTGCTGTCCGGACGGAGCATGCCTGATCTCGGGCTCGGCGCCGCGCAGGGACACAGCGAAATCCTCGACATCGCTGCGCCGGACCTCAGCTTCACGGTCGCCGAGGTAGCTGAGCTCGTCGCATTGCGTCTCGGCGAACACTTCCCCGCCCTTGCCGAGGAGTGCTGGTCCCTGACGGGCGGCTGGCCGGCAGCGCTTCAGCTGCTGCTGGATCGTCTCGAACGGCTCGACGTCGCTGACCATGACCATGAGCTGGCCCGTCTTCGCCACAGCCGCGGACGCCCGTGGCGCGCGTTTGCGCACGATCTTGTGGCCGGAGAGGACCCGATGGCGCGGCGCGTGCTGCACATAGCGTCGCTGGCGCCGCGCGTCGACACCCGTCTGCTGCACGGCGTCGGGGTTGGCGCAACCGATGACGATCTCAACGGCCTTCAGGAACGGGGTCTCCTCGTCGAAGCTGGTGCCGTCGGCTATCACCGCCTTTCGCCGGTCCTGACCGGCGCCGTAACCGCGGAGCATGGATCAGGCGCTGCGGCTACACGCGATCAGGTAGCCCGATGGCTCGAGGACAATGGACGGCTAGACCAGGCGCTCGAGTGCTATGCCGAGGGAGCGCAAGGCAAGGCGCGGTCATTCGTTGGCCGCCACGGACTCACCCTGATACGGACCGGCGCGGCTGCCCGCTTGATCGAGGTTCTCCGGCAGCACGGCACGGGTGATGACCCGAGCCTGGACGCGGTCCTGGCTGAAGCCCTGCAGGCGGTGGGCGAGTGGGACGCCGCGATCGAACTGTTCATGCGCGTGCGGCAGTCGGCCGGGTCGGCCGGGCTCCCAGCCGGCGTTGCCTGGCGGTACGGTGTGCTGCTTTACCTCCGGGGCCAGTCAGCCGAGGCCGCCGCGGTGCTGGCGGCTGCGCACGATCGGCGGCAGATGGCCGCCGATGACGCAATGGTTTCCGCATGGCTGAGCACAACCCTGTGGAGCCAGGGGCACGCCGATGCGGCCGACCTCGCAGCCACGGCGCTCCGTCAGGCTGCCGCCAGCGGTGACGCCTGCGCGATTGCCGCGGCGCATGTGTCGGTGGCGCTGGCGGCTGCGAGTCTCGGTCAACGTGAGCGCAACGAGCAGTCTTACCGGCTCGCGCTGGCCTCGGCGCGCGATGGCGGCGACCTTGTGCAGCTCGCGAGGATCCACGCCAACCTGAGCTCGCGGGCCCTGGAGAACGGCGAGTATCGCGCTCGCCATCACCGAAGCAGAGCGGGCGCTCGAGACCGGTGCTGGCCACCGGTTCTTCGCCGCCCTCGCGTTGACAAACAAGGCCGAGGCCCACCTGCGCCTGGGCCAGCTGGACGACGCGCGCGCGGCCGCCGCCGACGCCACCGCCATCTACGACGCACTCGGGTCCTTGCACGCGTCTATCCCGCAGGTGATCTTTGGTGAGCTGTACCGCCAGCGAGGCGACATCGTCCGGGCGCGCGGCGCATTCGAGCGCGCTCGCGGACTCGCCGCCGAGGCAGACGACGCCCACACGGCCGCGAGCGCGCTCTTCGGCCTGGCCCGGGTGCTAGCCGACGAGGACGTCGCGGCGGCCAGAAACGCGGCCGCGGAGGCCGTCGCACTGGCCAGCAGCCTTGAGCGGGCGGCCGCGTTGTGCGCGCGGGCAGAGGTCGAGTTGCGCGGCGGGGACGGCGCCGCCGCCGCGGATTTCGCCCGGCAGGCGGAGAAAGAGGCTCGCTCGACTGGTGATCGCGCCGCCCTGGCCGAGGCGTTCGAGCTCCAGGCGGCGGCTCGAGCGCCGGGCGATGAACAGCAGCGACTGCGATCGGCCATCGGATTGTGGGATGACGTCGGCAACACGGTCGGATCGGCGCGTGGCCGCCTCGCGCTCGGCATGCTCATCGGTGACCGCGCCATGGCCGACGAGGCCCGGCGGCAGCTCACAGCCCTCGGGGTGGCGCCTGCCCTTGGCGTCCCCGGCGTGCTGGCGTCGAGCCGCGGCGGCTCGGAAGTCTCCATCGTCACCCTCGGTCGCTTTGCCGTGCTACGCGGCGGCGACCCCGTCCCCTTGCTGGCTTGGCAGTCCCGCAAGGCCCGTGACCTGCTCAAACTGCTTGTCGCCCGACGGGGCCACCCGCTGACGCGCGATGCTGCCGCCGAAGCGATGTGGCCAGGCGAAGACCCGGGACCGTTGTCCAACCGGCTATCGGTCGCTCTCAGCACGCTTCGCAAGGTGCTTGACCCAGTCCGCAGACACCCGGCCGACCACTACCTGGTCGCCGATGCCCGGACGATCGCCTTGCGCCTGGACCACCTCGACGTTGATCTGATCGAGTTCCTGACGGCAGCCGACCGCGGCATCGACTTGATGGCGAAGGGAGACAGCGACGCGGCGACCGCGCCGTTGGAGCGCAGCCGACAGCTCTACGCCGGCGATTTTCTCGAGGAAGACCTCTACGAGGATTGGGCGGTAGAAGCACGGGAGGAAGCCCGTTCCCGGCTGTTGATGGTTTTGCGATTGCTGGCACGGCTCGCCGTCGATCGCGGTGATGACGAGTCCGCCGGCCAGTACCTCGGTCAGCTACTGGAACGGGAGCCCTACGACGAGGACGCATGGCTTGCCCTCATCGCCAGCCAGCTTCGGCTGCGCCGTCATGGCGAAGCGCGGCGGCGATACGCCGCGTACGCGAGGCGAATGGCCGAACTCGACGTCGTTCCGGTTCCGTTGATGGACGCCGCGAGCTGGCGGCCTTAAGGCCACCTTCAGGCCAGCAAAACCGCGCCCGCCCATAGTCGCGGTGTGAGGACATTCATCGTCCGAGTTCGCGAGGCGGGGGATGGTGGCGATCGGGAGGGCGTCACCATCCCCCGGCTCCGCGGAGTGGTCGACGAGGTGGCCACCGGGCTGCGGGCTACGTTCCGCGATGCCCAGGAACTCGTTACGGCGCTGATGGCGGCAACTACAGCCGACCGGCGCGCTCCGTCCAACGACACGGGCCGCGCTACGCCTGAATCTGGGGAGGACTGAAGCAATGTCAAGGATCAAGTACGTGATTATCGCTGCCCCGGCGGCCCTGCTCTTCGCCGCGTGCAGCACGTCTCCGTCGACTACGACGCCACCACCTAAAGCGTCAGCCGTGGTCGCCCCGGCCGCGACGACACCGGCGGCCAGCGCACCCGCGGCGACGTCCAGCGCAGCGACGACCGGCGCCCTGTCTGGCACGTGGAACGGCCAGTACAGCGGCTCCTACACGGGCACTTTCACACTGCACTGGCAGCAGAACAACTCAACTCTGACCGGCACAATCCAGCTTTCGACTGCGGGAACGGTTCCGATCCATGGCACGGTGTCGGGCGGCTCGATCCAGTTCGGCACGGTGGGCTCCACGCAGATCACCTACTCGGGCTCGGTCTCCGGCAACTCCATGTCCGGGAACTACCAAGTCGCGAGCACTAACGGCAGCCAGAACGGCAGCTGGAGCGCATCCAGAGCCTGACGGACTCCAGTCTCGAGTCCGCGGTCGCGTTCTTGCTCAGCTATAGGCCAGCGTGCCGTCGTCGAGATCCGCCGCGGGCAGGAGCTCGCGCTCCTCGTCATGCTCGAGCAGGTGCGTCCACGGCTGTCGATCGCCTTGCTTGAACAGGATGTGCTGCGAGCGCATGACGTAGCCGGCGTTGAAATTCTCCGGATCGGAGAACGGCCGGAGCCGCATGTCCGCGTCCTCCGGTCGTAGCGTCGGGACGACCATCGTGGCGCCGTCGTCCTGCATCTTGGCCAGCAAGCGGCATACCAGGTCGCTGACCAGGTCCACGCGCAGCGTCCAGCTGTGCCGGAAGTAGCCGAAGACGTACGCCATGTTCGGCACGCCATTGATCATGATGCCGCGCCAGGTCACGTGCTCGGCGAAGTCGACCGGTTCGCCGTCGACGGTGAACGCGACGTCGCCCAGGACCGACATGTTGAAGCCAGTGGCGGTCACGATGATGTCCGCCGGGATCTCCTCGCCAGAGCTGACCCTTATCCCGCGCTCGGTGAACGTCTCGATGGTGTCCGTGACGATCGAGGCTTTGCCCTCGCGCAGCGTTGCGAAGAAGTCGCCGTCGGGGACGACTGCGATGCGCTGCTGCCAGGGCCGGTAACGAGGAGTGAAGTGCTTGTCGACGTCGAAGTCCTCGGGCAGCAGCGGGCGAATCGACTCAAGGAGGAACGCGTGCAGATCTCCCGGCGCATCCACGGCGGTCCGGGCGAGCCAGTGAGTTAGCTGCGTGTAGTGACGACGCAAGATCTCGTGCGTCCACTCCTCGGGGATGTCCAGGGCGCGCAGCTGCACGGCGAGATCGTTCGTGGCTGGCGGCGCGAAGTAGTAGGACGGGGACCGCTGCAGCATCGTCACGTGCTCCGACTGCTTGGCAATCGCCGGGATCAGTGTCGCGGCGGTGGCACCGGAGCCGATCACCACGATGCGCTTGCCCGCGAGGTCGAGGTCCTCGGGCCACTGCTGCGGGTGGAGGATTACGCCCTGGAAGCGGTCCATGCCCTCCCACTCGGGCCGGTAGGGCTTGGCGTGGTTGTAATAGCCCTGGCACATCCACAGGAAGCTGGTGGTGAACCGAAGCTGCTGCCCGGTGTCTTCGCGGTTGACCTGGACTGTCCACCGGCGCTCCTCGGTGGACCAGCTGGCCGCCGTCACCCGGTGGCTGTAGCGGATGTACTGGCCGAGATCGTCTTCGTCAATGACCTCGTCGAGGTAGGCGAGGATTTCCTCCCCGGCAGCGATCGACGGACCGCGCCACGGCTTGAACCTGTAGCCGTAAGTGAAGAGGTCGCTGTCGGAACGCACGCCCGGGTACCGATGGGTCCACCAAGTTCCGCCGCGGTTGTCCTGGACGTCCAGGATGACGAACGTGCGGTCGGGGAACTGTTCCCGCAGGTGGTGCGCGGCGCCAATGCCTGATACACCCGCACCGACGACGAGCACGTCAACGTAACCGGCGTCCTGGATCTCCGGCGTGCCCTCGGCGGAAGCGGTCGTCGGTGCAGTCGTCGTCATGCCAGGACCTCCGGGGCGCGTGCTCTCGTGCCCTCGATCCTAGCTCCGGGCCGTCCTGGGAGCATTCGGTCGATCTTGGATCAGACGGATCGGCGAATGCGGCCGGATGGCGATTCGACTGGATCTTGACTGCGGGTTTGGCGGCCCGGATGATAGTGCGACATCTTGACCGAATGGGGGATTGAGAATGACGCATCCGAATGAAGTGCTGCTGCGCGAGGCCTTCGCGGCGTTCATGCGTGGCGACTTGGAGGCGCTGCAGACCAAATACTTCGCCGAGGACATCCGGTATCACGTCGCGGGCCGGAGCCAGATCGCGGGTGACTACGAAGGCATCGGTGAGGTACTCGGCTTCTTCGGCCGTCTCTTCGAGCTATCAGGGGGCACGCTACGACTCGAACTGCACGACGTCGTCGCTAATGACGAGCATGGCGTGGCGCTCTTTAAGGTCCTCGCCGAGCGCGACGGCAAGCAGCTCGCTGACGACGAGATCCTGATCGCCCACCCGACCGCCGACGGGAAGGCCGCCGAGATCTGGACGCAAAGCACCGACGTCTACACCTCCGACGAGTTCTGGTCGTAGGAGTCGTCCAGCTCGGCCTGACACTCGGCTTGCATCGAGCCGAAGCCGCAGGGATCCGCGAGGTCCTGAAGAACCTCCGGACCGGAGTCAGATCCCGGCAAGACGGC
This sequence comes from uncultured Actinomycetota bacterium, assembly GCA_963730085.1. Classification (GTDB taxonomy): domain Bacteria; phylum Actinomycetota; class Actinomycetes; order Streptosporangiales; family Streptosporangiaceae; genus JAJYUU01. Next base: position 219,817 of record CAVSQI010000009.1, read on the forward strand.
GATCGTTCCGCGGATCGCCTGGCTTTCACATGATCATGGTTGGCGACACAATGATCAGTGCCGGATCGTCGTCGCGCCATGAAGATGACCGGGCCAAAGGAGGAGGAGGACCTTCGACGTGAATCTTGCGCCTTTGGCAGTCATCTTGCTGCTGGCATTCGGTCCGGTTGTGACACTGGCGATCTTCTATTGGATCATCCGTCTCGCTGTGCGCCACGGGATCGAGGACGCATGGCGGCGCCGTGGAAAGGCCCAGGCCGAGTCGGGCTACTGGGACCCCGCCAAGTTGAAAACGCCCTAGGGGCACTAGCGGTTCCGCAGCTCGTCAGCTTGGGCAGCGCGATCAGCTACTCAGGCGGCCGGGGCATCGGCGCCGGCCGCGTCTCTAGTACCACGCCTGCGCGTTCCACCCGAAGACTGGAGGGCTCCTCTCCCGCTGGCAGCGCAGCCGCGGCGAATCGCAGGCCAAAGGCCTCAATTGGCGGCGACAGCGCAAGCGTGATGTCAGATCCGCGATGAGTTGTGGCAACCACACGATCCACGATCGGCGAGGTGCGCGCCATCACGAAGTACGGCAGGTCGTCGGTCCTGCCCCGCCACTCATTGACCAGCGAATCGCCATACAGCTTCGGCCCGCCAAAACCTGAACCCGCGACTTGGCGGGCACCACGGTAGACACGCAGCATTGTGTAGAGGTCCTCGTCGTTCCCCTCGACGACAACGACCCACCTAAGGTCTCCTTCCGCGGCACCGGAGAGCACCTCGACTGCATCACTGGACGGATCAGGCACAGGCCAGCACTCCCTTCCTCAAGCGGCCACCATTTCCGCCAGGCTAGATCGTCCGCGAAGAGCAGGTCGAGCGCCATGTACTACGCGTCACCCGCGGCGCTCCCGACTCGTCGTGATCATGGTCGACGGCGGGAGGACCACGGCTGCCACGACTCCGGTCCCGCCTTGCCCAGATTCGTGCCTAGCAGTCCCATATATAATCTAATAGTCGTAGATGGGGTATCCTTGCCGAGATTGCACGGCGGAGAGGCCGTGAGCAGGAAGTGAGACCATGCCCTACACCCGAATCGCTGAGAACATCATCGAGTGTGCAGAGAAGAACGACGTCACCCTGACCAAGATGCGGTGGGGAGTGGCCCACAACATCTTGCTCGGACTGGGTTACGAGCCTACCGAGAATGCAGAGATTGCCGAGACGCTTGGCCGGCTCTGGGATGGCCTGTTGCTCCGGGCGGTCGAGGAGGCAGTGGCCCGTGCTGGTGCGGAGCTCGCGTCCAGCTAGCCGGTCGTTACGGGCTCGTGCGGTTCCTGGCCGCCCGCCGGGCTCTCCTCCAGGCCGCCACCGACCCGGCGTCGGCCACATAAAGGCCCTTCCCTTTGGACCAGATCACCAGGCCCTCGTTCATGAGGATCTCGGTCGCGCGGGATGCGGTACCCCGCGACACGTCATAGGCCTCGACCAGCTCGAATTGCGTCGGGATCTTGCTGTTCGGCTTCAGCTGGCCGTCTTCGATCTGCTGCCGTAGCAACTCCGCCACCTGGTCGAAGTAGGGCGTGGGACTCCCCTTGTCGACGGCGTCTTTGGCCATGCGACTCATCGTAGTAATCACGGTAGCTGAGCGGGACGCAGGGACTACGCAGCGTTGATCACTGAGCAACAAGCCTGACTGTTCATGCTTTTGCTTGACATGCGTTGCATAGGCACTCACACTGCCTACACGGGTCGAAGCTTCGGCTTCGTGGTCGTCCGGTCGCAGCCAGCATGGATGCCATGAGCCGGGCGGACAATGAAATGGCCGAAGTGGCCAGCGAGGGGTTGCCGAAGCTGTCTCTATCAGCCCTGACCGCTGGCTCGGCAGCCCCGTAGCGGGGGGCGGGACTGCCGGGCGAACGGGCCAGATCCCAGCTCCCGGTGCCGCCTGCGGACGCGCAGTTGTAGGTGTGATGGACCGTGAACGTGCCTGGGCGACCAATGGTGCCGAGCTCTTGATCTCGCCGCCGAGGAGACGACGTGACAGATCGAGTGGGGGTGGGGAACTACGCCGGGTGCCCGTTACGTGCCCAACGGAGCGGCGCCGAATACCGGTGGACACCGGAGCGGTCGCGGCGTAAGAGTCGCCGCAGGGATATTCGCATTCAGTGTCTGTGCGTAGATAGCGCGGATCCGAGGAAGATCACCTCGTTCTGGGAGGCGGCTCTCGGCTGGCGCCGGACCTTCGATGAGGTCGACCAGGTGTGCCTTTAGCCGCCGGAGGGCAGTCCCGAGGACGGCATCGTTCCCGACCTGTTGTTCTTGCGGGTTCCGGAGGGCAGCTAGACAGTCTCAGTAACCGGTCGAAGGACCATCAGCACGAGATACACCGTCTGCCGCAAGAGCCGAACGTGGACCGCAAAGCCGGCCGTTGCCTACACGATCGAGGATCTCAGGTGCTCAGCCCAAGGCGATAATGCTGGGTATGGCTACCGTGCATCTGGCGGGCCGCCCTCACCGTGGATCCCGCTCACTGGTGGCGATATTGCTCGTGGCTGTTGTGCTTCCTCTCGCTGCGTGTACTGGTGGTGGCGCTGCGGGAACCTCTGCGGGCAAGCTGACAGTTCTCACCTGCCGTGACTCGTTTGGGCAAAGCGCGACAAACCCTGGTGCGCGATCTGTCGCCGGGATTGGGAGCCCAGCCCTGCGCGGGGGCTTCAACGGCGACAGCACCCGATGGCGCAGCAAGGACGGCCACGCGTATCTCTCGTGGAAGGACCCCGTTGCTGTAGCGCCTGACGCGCGACCGTACCGGACCATTTCGGTGGTGAGCCCCACCTCCGCCCGACTCCTATTCACGTCCCCTGCGCGCTGGGCGACGCTGTGGAGCGGTCCTCTGCCAGTTCTCAGTCGCCGCGTTCGGCTGTCGGCATGCGGTCGCGAATTTGCGTCCTACTTCGGGGCCATCATGACCAGGCGCGGCGGGTGCGTCACGCTCGCGGTGGCGGGGCCTGCCGGGAAACTGGGTACGATCACCGTGCCAATCAATGTCTCGCAGTGCTGACGCGGGCTGCCATAGGTCGGCTCGTGCCAGACGGTGTGGCGTCGAGGAAACGGATCCGCACGCACGCCCCGGCTGCGAGCAGCTGCGGGGCGTACGGACCGGAGGGATCTGGCAGGACCTGATCCAGCCTGAGCGCTGATGGCAAGACATTGCCGGTTGACTGAACCTTTCGCAGCCCCTAGATAGTCGTATTGATCAGCCCGTCGCGCTGACGGAAATCGGTGCGCCCCATCTGGCGGAGGATGGCGTGGGCGGTGAGCCGGACGAGTTCGCAAAATTCGTCGAAGCGCGAGCGTGCGCTGCATGCGTGTTGACAGATGCAACGAACCGGGCAGCGGGCAGGACAGGACCCAGGCGGTCTCAAGATCCACCGACCCGATCGATGTCGGCGACTAGCGGTTTTATCGCGATGCCAGCTTTCACATGATCATGGTTGGCGACACAATGATCAGTGCCGGATGGTCGTCTCACCATGAAGATGAACGGGCCAAAGGAGGTCGATCTTCGACATGAGTCTTGCGCCTTTGGCAGTCATCTTCCTGCTGACATTCGGTCCGGTTGTGGCACTGGCGATCTTCTATTGGATCATCCGTCTCGCTGTGCGCCACGGGATCGAGGACGCATGGCGACGCCGTGGAAAGGCCCAGGCCGAATCGGGCTACTGGGACCCCGCCAAGTTGAAAAACGCCCTAGGGGCACTCGCGGCATCCTGAGCCGATCACGCGTCAGTTGGCGATCGCAGGCGCGTCCGGCATGCGCGGAACGGCGAGCGTCGCAAAGCCATGCCGGAGTACGCCGTCGACGTCCATCCCGATATCCGGTAGACGCTGGCCAGGCATGATCGCGCCCCTTCCGAGCGGGCGGGAACGCGGTGCACAGCCCGAGGTCCGATTCACCGTTAAGCTTCGGTCATTCCAATCCAGGACGGAGGGCGGCTTTGTCCGAACACGGGACCGAGGCTAACGGCGACACGGGTGCGCGCCCATCCAAGCCCCAGCGCTCCAAGATGTCGCCCCAAGACAAGCTGATGATGGAAAAGCTGCGCTTGGCCAAGGACGGCAGCCCGGGCACTGCCACCATCCTGGCGCTCGGCCCTGACGGCGCGCGCACGGCCACCATCAGGGTCAACCCAGATGTCGGCGATGGCTTCGAGACGACAATTCAGCTGCTCAAAGGCCGCCTCGAAGTTGGCCAGAGCGTCCGCGTTCGATTCAATCCGGCCCATCATTCGAAGGTCGTGCTGCTCAACACCGCCTCGGTGGGCGGCTTGTGGCACGTGCCCACGCATTGCCCGGACTGTGGTGCCCCCGTTGATGAAGCTGTCGCGTCAGTTGCAGCGCATCCTGTCTGCGCATACTGCCAGCACTCTCTCCCGCGAGACCCGGTCTGAACTGATTGTCGGGCGGTCAGCGCATGATGCGTTATCCCGTCGACTTCTGTGCGCGCAGGCGTAAGAGTCGCCCCATGGACATTCGCATTCAGTGTCTGTGCGTGGACAGCCCGGACCCGAAGAAGATCGCCTCGTTCTGGGAGGCGGCTCTCGGCTGGCGCCGGACCTTCGATGAGGTCGACCAGGTGTGCCTTGAGCCGCCGGAGGGCAGTCCCGAGGACGGCATCGTTCCCGACCTGTTGTTCTTGCGGGTTCCGGAGGGCAACTGGACGGTCGCAAAAGCGCTTGGGTCTAAGCGGCGCCGTCTCTCGAGCTATGCGGAGCCGACCCGCCGAGCGTGTCACGGCTACGAAACAAGGAGTCGCCCGTCATTTCGTCGGCCTGCAGTATGCGCGAATAACGGCTGGTCCCCGGAGGGACTGGGATGAGATGCTGCCGTTGACGTCAGGTCAGCGAACGGAGGGAGGCGCGATCAATGTCTGACTACCCATTCGCGCCTCCGACGGGATTCTGACGTCCGCGTCTGAGGCGCCCGCGACGAAAGCGGAGCACCTCATATGTACGCCAGCATTCACAACATCACCTTCGACTGCACCGACGCCAGAGCGCAGGCCCTGTTCTGGGCTGCAGTGACCGGCTGGAGCGCAGCAGAACGCGACGCCACGCCTGGCCACGTCGAGTACGCAGTCGTGCCACCAGGCGACGCGACGCCCAGACTTTATTTCACAACCGTTCCCGAGCCGCGGACGGCGAAGAACCGGGTCCACCTGGACCTGATGCCGCCCGGCGATGACCCGAGAGCCGAACTGGCCAGGCTGCTGGGACTGGGCGCCGCCGTCGCCGACAGTCAGCCCCCTGGTGCGGGCTGGCTCATCCTCGCCGATCCCGAGGGGAATGAGTTCTGCCTGGAAGGCGCGGGCGGCGCGGGTTCCTAGCTCTGGGTTGGTGGCCTGACCGATTACTGGCCCGAAATCCGGTGGACACCCAGAGGCGGGCTGACCGAGAGTCTGGCCCATGGATATTCGCATCCAGTGTCTCTGCATCGATTCAACGGATCCGGCGAAGGCCGCCGGGTTCTGGGAGGCCGCGCTCGGCTGGCGCCGGACCTTCGACGAGGACAACCAGGTGCGCATCGAGCCGCCGGAAGGCAGTCCCGAGGACGGCATCGTTCCCGACCTCTTGTTCTTGCGGGTTCCGGAGGGCAAGCGGGCGGGAGTCACAACCACGTAAGCGGCAGCGCCGTGACAGCAGGTACGACAACGGCTCACGTCAAGATTCGGGCGCCGGCTTTACCGGGCTTGCCACAGCTGCTTCTTACTGAGAAGCTACTTGTGTCACTTGATTGATACAAGCAGGGAGAGCGTGATGGGCGGCCTGTTGCTGGTGGTCATGGCATGCCTGATAGCTGGCGTGCCGCTGGCGCTCACGCTGAAGCGCGCGCGGAGGCCGGCGGCTGCCTGCTGGAGCCGGCCGTGCTTCCCGCTGTGGTCACTCGCCGGACGGCTGGCTGGCGTTGGGCCGGGGTGATCGGCGGCCTCGTGGCGGGCGGTGCAGCTGCGGCCTCTGGCGCGCTTGGCCGTGGGCTATTGCTGGCCGCGCCGGTGTTCGGGTTGTGCGTCCTGGCCGGTGTCGTGATCGGCGAGACCAGCGTGAGGTCGCCAACGGGCCGGACCCGGATGGCGGCGCTAGAGGTCCGACGGGTACGTGATTACCTACCGCGGGGGCTGGCCAGGGCGGTGGTCGCCGCTGCAGCGCTGCTGGTGGCCCTGCTCACAGTGACCACGGCCACCGGAGCAGCGGACGACGTGGGCCGACCGGGCAGGATCCTGTTGCTGCAATGCACCACCGCCTTGCAGCAGGGCGCCGGCCCGTGGCCGGGGTCGTTCTACAGCGTGCCGCTCGCGGTGCTGGTAGTCACCGGCCTGCTTGCTGCGAGCGCCGCTCTGCGGGTTGTCGTCCGGCGGCCACGCTCTGGGGCGGATTCGGCGACGGTCGCGGCGGATGATGCCCTGCGGCAACGCGCTGCGCGAACCATCACGGGCGCCTGCGGCGTCCTGGTAACGCTCCCGCTGGCTGGTGCCTGCCTCCTGACGGCAGTCGCCCTGCTGTCATTGTCATGCCGCCCCACCTGGTGGACGTTCGCGGGATGGAGCCTGCTGGCGCTGCTCCCGGCGCTGGCAGCACTAATGGGCTGGTGCGCCACATCCGTGCTTTCCCCGGCCCGTCCCGCTCAGCGGACGCGGTCCGCCAGATGACCGCCCGTCCTGCGCTGATTGTCGACACCGACGATCCCACGCCGCCCTACGAGCAGCTGCGCCGCCAGCTGGCCGAACTCATCGAGTCCGCGGTCCTTCAGCCCGGCGAGCGGCTGCCTCCCCTGCGCCAACTAGCCGCCGATCTTGGATTGGCCGTCGGCACTGTCGCCCGTGCCTATCGCGAGCTGGACTCTGCAGGGCTGATCAACTCACGCCACGGGGGCGGGACACGGGTTACCGCGACAGCGCCCTCGTTGTCCGACGCCCAGCGGGAGCAGCTTGTGCTCCAGCACGCCCGAGCCTTCGTACAGCGGGCTCTTCTGCTAGGTGCTGACCAGCAGCAGATCCTCGGTGCCGTCGCCCAGGCGATGTCAGTCTGACTACCCAGCTCGCGGCGCGCTGGCCAGTCAGGTCGGCTTCGCGGGCACCTGCGCCGCCATAGAGCGGCGCGCGGGTAAGCAGCGGTGGACAGGCTACGACGGCCCGGACACGCAGGCGCCCGATATCAGGTGGATAGTGGGACGTGCCGACCGCCAGAGTCGCGGCATGAACATTCGCATCCAGTGCTTGTGCATCGATAGCCCTGATCCGGCGAAGATCGCGTCGTTCTGGCAGGAAGCGCTCGGCTGGCGGCGGACCTTCGACGAGCCGGACCAGGTGTGCCTGGAGCCGCCCGCGGGCAGTCCCGAAGACGGCATCGTTCCCGACCTGTTGTTCTTGCGGGTTCCGGAGGGCAAGTAGACAGTCTCAAAAATTCCGCAAGACACTGAGGGTCGGTGAGGCAGCCGCCGCCAGGAGCCGTGAAGAAGATACGAGCAGCGGACCAGCGATGACCATCACGCACTAGTCCTCGGGCGTGAGCAGTTCGCCGGTTCGGTCGTCGACGATTTGTCCGGCCAGCCGAGTCGAAGCGAATCGGAATCGGCGCCCGCTGGCTACCTCGGTCAAGCTGCGACGGTGGCCGTTCATGAGCGCTCGGCCGTCGCGGTCGACGATCTGTGCTTTGGTTAGGCGCGGGCGCGTCCCCGGTAGATCGGGGAATGTCGCCCGCTCGGCGTCGCAGTCATGCCGGTATCGCTCCCTCCCTGAACGGCTTGTCGTGCCGCTCGTGGATGCCGAAGCCGACCGGCTGATCGCGCGGCGCCACCTACCTCCACAATGGCTAGCAGGGCCACCATCGCGGCGCCAGCACACCCACCCGGATGTTCGCCGAAATGCAAGCTCCGGTTCAGCCGACCCTCATCTTCGTCCCACTTTCCCGCGCTCGCGCGCTGTTAGGGTGCGACTACGACGCTCGGCGCCGTGGGCTCCGTCGGGGTTCAGGTAGGCGACCGCCACCCTGCCACGCTCCGGTCTAAAGCGTCCCCAACGAGCGAAGGGTGACAAGTGCGCATGAAGTTGCGGCAAATCGTCGTGGGCGTGGTGGGGATCGCCGGGGTGGCCTGGCTTGCAACGCCGGGCATCAGCTCGGCGAGCAGCTCCCACTCCGCCATCCCCCGCTATCAGCACATCGTCGAGATCATGATGGAGAACACCTCTTACTCGACGATCATCGGCAACCAGCTCGCCCCGAACATCAACGCCCTGGCGAGCCAGTACGGTCTGGCCACGGACTACTTCGGGGTCACCCATCCGAGCGAGCCCAACTACGTTGCAAACATCGGCGGCAGCTTCTTCGGCATCCAGGATGACAATCAGTTCTACTGCACGCCCGATCTCGCCTCAACCGACCCGAACTGCGCGGGCACCACAGTCGACCACACGATCGCCGCGCAGAGCCTGGCTGGTCAGCTCACTGCGGCGGGAAAGACCTGGCGAGGCTACTTCCAGAGCCTGCCGCCGATCCCGCCGACCGGGGTCATCATGACCGGTCCCAGCGCGAACGGCCCGTACACCTTCAAGTGGCCGAGCAACAGCGTGGCGCTCTACGCCTCCAAGCACAACCCGTTCGTGAACTTCACGGACTCCCAGACCGCGCTGGCCAACATGGTTCCAGACACGCAGCTCGCGACCGACCTGGCAGCTGGCGACCTCGCCAACTACAGCCTGATCGTTCCGGACCAGTGCCATGACATGCACGGCACCGGCGGCTGCAGCTCCACCGACGGGCTCATCTCCGCCGGGGACACCTACGTGGGCAACACCGTAAGCCAGATCCTGGCGTCCAAGGTCTGGCAGCAGGGTCGCAACGCCATCGTGATCACCTGGGACGAGGATGACTTCTCCGACCAGGGGGAGCCTGGTACCGGCTGCTGCGGTGCCGATCCAGGCGGCGGACATGTCGTGACGATCGTGATCACGAACAAGACTAGCCACTACCCGATCACCGACGGCACCCCGTACAACCACTACTCGCTGCTGAGGAGCATCGAGGACGCTTTCGGCCTCCCGTGCCTCGCGAATGCCTGCGATGCGGCCGACGGCGTCAAGCCGATGACTCCGCTGTTCCACCCGTAACAACCCCCTCGGATGCCGGCCCGCCTATTACGCGGGCCGGCATCCGCATGTCAGCGGATGGCTCGCCGCTAGCACAGCTCGGTGATCAGGGCGCGGACGAACGCCCGGGTGCGCGGGCCCGGCCAGCTTGAGCGTCTGAGGGGCCAGCGCTGCGGGGAACAACGGCATTCCAGGACCGCGAACGGGGTACCCACAGACCAATGTGGGCTTGCACCATCTCGCCGTCGAAGTCCGCCGCTTCGCCGTCGAGCAGCGGCACCAGCACGGCCGGGTGCCGGGGGAGGTAGGCACGACCGCCATGTCCCAGCTGGCGCAGCGACCGGACACCCACCTGCTCCTAGCATCGGCCGCAGCCGGATCCTGTTCCAGCCGGTCCCGGACGACAAGTAGACAGTCTCAAGAAGACGCACGCTATCGAGTTAGGCCCCAATCGTTGAGCGCGCAGAGTGAGGCCAGATCGCGAGCCATCGCCACTCCCGACAAGTGTCTGGTGCTCGCGTGCTGACAGAGCTTTAACCGATGGCAGGGAAGCCGGTCAGGAGCCTGTGGCGGCCAGCAAGGTCCATTGACCACGCGTTAGCTGTCGAGCATTCTGTGTGACACACCTTACGGAAACCCGCAGGAGGGAGTGCCGTATGACATGCGCGGAGTGCCGAGCCGAGATTGGTGAGTTAACTGGACTCTGCCCCAGGTGCGGTGCGCCTATCATCGTCCTCGCCGATCCGGCCGATGGACTGTCGCCGGCGTCGGCCATGGGGCCAGCCCTCGAATCCGCCGGGATGGAGCCAGCGGACTCTTATTACGAGACTTCTGATGCGGTCAGCCGAGTCCAAGCCCGGACCTTTTCGGAGCCGCAGCCACCGTCCGGAAGGGGCTGGCATTCGCCGGGGCGGGGACGGCACTGCTCTCGGGAGTTGCTGGGACTATATGGACGATCCTCTTCACTCCGGCCTATAACTCGGGGTTCTATCAATTTAATACGGTCGCCTATCTGCTGCTCACGGCCGTGGCCATCGTCGCATTGGCGCGGATCAACCGGCTCCTAACAATCGGCCTGCTCCAGGGAATGTGTTGGCCGCTTGGTGTAGGCGGGCTGCTTGTAGCCGGGGCAACCAGAGATAGTTGGGGAGCACCCGCCGCCGCTGCGGTCTGCGACGATCATGTGGCCGGTGGGGTCGGTGCCGGTGAGCGGGTTGTCGGCGCGTAGGCGTAGGGGTTGGCGGCGGCGGGGTCGGGGATGGGGTTGACCTGGGTGGTGTCGCGGCTGGTGAACTGGCCGTCGGCGGGTGCGTACCAGCGGGCGCCCATGCGGACGAGGCTGGTGGCGGAGTCGGTGAAGTCGGACTGGTAGCCGATGGTGCCGGCGAAGCCGCTGGCGGCGGTGGTGTTGCCGTAGGGGTCGTAGCTGGCTGATCCGGCGAGGCTGGTGCCGGCTGGTGTGAACTGGCAGACGACGTTGGTTTGGTTGTCGGTCCATGCGATGGTGGCCTGGGCGGTGGTGCCTCCGGACACACTCACTGAGGAGCGGGCGCCGACCTCACCTTCGCACTCGCAGGACCCAGCGGGGCACGCCGTTCCGGCTGCCCGATTGACCGGGTCCTAGGCTCGCCTAGAGTCAGAATTCGCCGTCCTTGCTCGCAGTTCTTGAGGTAGCTGATAGCACTTGAACAGCCTCAAGAATGCGGCGCGGGCTGCGGATTGTCTGGCAGACCGGAATCATCCGACGCTTGCGGACCCTCGCTAAGCTCACAAGATCCGTTGGCAACCAGTTATCAGCGAGTTCTCCAATCCGAGCTGGCCAACCCGCTGCATGATCGATCCGGTCGACACGATTTCGACGTCGCCGAACTGGCGGCCTGAGGCGGGACGGAACCCGGCCGAGTCAGCCCCGCTGTTACCAGGCGGTACTGCCGGCGCGGTAACTGGTGCTCGGGGTAGGAAATCAGCGAACGATGCGCGCTCGTGACTACCAAAGTCAGGAAGGTGAGGGAGGTAGGCCCGACCTTCCCTGTGATCTGCCAGCAGCCTTCGGTGGGGAAGGTAACCCCGCTGGCCTGGAACCCCGTGTTGCCGTATCCACTGGGGACTGAAGGCTTCAGAGGCGGAGCCGGCGCGTCGAGCCGCCGGCCCGAGATCGTGAGGTAGCCAGTGATGTTCCGCCACCAGCCGTATTTGTACCCGATCGAGCCGTCTGGGTTGAGTAGCCCGTTAGCTGCGCTCGCCGTGATCACACCCGCTGGTCCCAGTCCGCCCGCCCACAGCTTCCCATTGCCGTAGGAACTCGCCCACCCGAAGAGGTCGGCCGGAGTTGTCCCTGGCGGGCCAATGCGACTCGGAATCGTCCTGCGGCAGTGGCTGGCAGCTGCGCGCGTGAGCGGCTGCGGCGGTAACACGGGCCTGCTGGCGGCGCGATGGCTTGCTGCGCGGTGGCCAGCGACATGATGCGGTCCTGGTCCAGCAGAACAGCCAGTCACGCAGCCGATTCCCAGCAGACCGCCTGCCAGGAAAAGGCCTATGGGGCGAGACATATAGTGATCCTTTTGTGCGCACTCGTTCGAGAACACAACCATGTGCCCTAGGCGAGACCGGCCCGGTAGTCACGCTGACAGGCCCATCGTAATTGCCGCAGCGTGTGCCGCTTCTTTCTATCGTGTCTCATCTGCGTTGCGGCAGCTAGCAGGTCGCGGCTGGCCGTCACCCGCGCCGGGTAACTGGCCGCTCGGCCTGAGGTCGGTCCGATGCAGTCCCCCGAAGTCTCCAGGTTTGCCTCCCAGAGGTGACCCGTCTTCTGCGTGATTATCGGCGCGTCCGCGTGAGATCGATTGCTTCATCACGGCGCGGAGATCGCGCTGCAGGGCAATCTGTGCCTCTGAAAGGCGATAAGGATGCGCCATGACGTCCAGGGGGCTCGTGGTCGACTGCGCGAAACCGCATGACCTTGCGGCATGGTGGGCCGAAACATTCGGCTCGAGGCCGATAACAGGACGCGCAACGGCAGCTTGGTGCGGGCCGATGGCGCGGCGATCCGGCGCCCCGATGCACCCGAGACGGTCCAGCGCAAGCGCATCGTCTTCCAGCGGGTGCCGGACGGGAAGACGGCGAAGAACCGTCTGCACCTCGACCTCCGGCCGAAGGACCAGGCAGCCGAGGTGGCCCGGCTGGAAGCGCTCGGCGCACGGCGCGTCGACGTGGGCCAGGGCACCAACGTCAGCTGGGTCGTCCTCGCCGACCCAGACGGCAACGAGTTCGACGTGCTCAAGCCGCTGACGCGGGCCGACGCTGGCTAGCTTCCCGCGCGTGCGCCCTGACGGCTATTCACGCTCGATCTTGCGTAGCCCGTTCGCGGGAGTCCACCACTCGACGACGAGCATCGTGGCCTCGTCGTTGAGGTGGGTATGGACGACCTCGGCGATGTCGGCGCGGAAGCTGTCGCCGTCGCCGTCCGCGCTGTCTGGCCCCTCGGTGCTGGGTCTGGCTCTGAGCGCGCTGCCCGAGATCTTGGCCTCGCCCGGCCACTGAGCCTCAGCGCCTTCGATCGGATCGACCGTGGCGCTGTGCAGCGCGAACCGCGGATCTCTCCGGAGGTCCGCGCCTTTGCGCGCGTTCGGCATCGAGCCAAAGACCAGTTCGCCGTCCTCGAAGACAGTCTCGATCCCGGAGATCCGGGGCGATCCGTCGGCTCGCAACGTGGCGATTGTCTTGTGTCGGTGGGCGTCGAACATCGCGCGCACGCGCTGCGCGAACTCTGGCGCCGCCTGCTCGAAGTCGTGCCACGCCGTCATGCGGCCATGATCGCATAGGTGGCGGCTGGGGCCGTGTCTTTCCCGACCGTCCGCGGCTTGACTGCCACCCACGCCGCCGGTTCGCCGCCGTCGACGCGTAGTTTCGGAATCTCTGCGCTGGAGGTTGTCGATTTCGGCATGGCGTCACCGTTGGATATGCGAACAGGCGGCATGCTAGCCCTCGATCGTGACCGGAGGACCGGATGAAGTACGCGCTACTGATCTACTCAACGCCAGGCGCAGCCGAGGGCGCGAAATCCATCGACGGCGTCTACGACAGCTGGCTGGACTACACCGCCGCGCTGCGCGAGTCCGGTGCCCTGCTGGGAGCCGAGCAGCTCGAGCACGTCGAGACGGCCACGACGATTGCGCTTCAGGACGGCGAGCGGCTGCTCACCGATGGTCCGTTCATGGAGACCAAGGAGCATCTGCTCGGTTTCTACGAGATCGACGTACCTGATCTCGACACGGCGCTGGACTGGGCGGCCAAGATGCCGATCATGCGCTACGGCTTGGTTGAAGTTCGGCCGGTCAAGGATGGGCAGGCGTGGCAGGCGGCCCTGAGATAGGCGAGCCCGACCCCGGCCTCCCCGATGGTTCAGCCGCCGCGCTTGAGCGCGCGTACCGCGAGGAGTGGACTGCGGTCGTCGCGACGATCGCGCGGCGGCTCGGTGACCTCCAGGCAGCCGAGGACGCGGTCGCGGAGGCTTTCGTGGCCGCCGCCAGGACTTGGCCGCGAGATGGGGTGCCACCGAAACCCGGTGCTTGGCTGACGGTGACCGCCTGGCGCAAGGCGATCGACCAGCTCCGCGCTCAGCAGCACGTCGCTGCCGGTGATCTGGCCGCAGCAAGTGGCGAGGGGGTCGCCGCCACCGGTGAGCGCGTGACGGGCGGCCCGTGACCGGCGGGCCCGCGACCGGCCAGGCGGTGGGCGGCGAGCCGCTAGCCGACCCGGAGGAGGCCGCGATGGAAGACGATCGCCTGGGACTGATCTTCGCGTGCTGCCACCCCGCGTTGGCACCCGAGGTGCGCGTGGCGCTGACGCTGCGCTATGTGGCGGGCCTGACGACGCGCGAGATCGCGGCGGCCTTCCTCACTCCCGAGCCGACGCTGGCGCAGCGCCTCGTTCGGGCCAAGCGAAAGATCCGCGCCTCCGGGATCAGGTTCGAGGTGCCACCCGCCACCGCGCTCGCCAGCAGGCTCGCCGCGGTGCAGGCAGTCATCTACCTGGTGTTCAACGAGGGCTACACGACGAGCGGGGGCCAGGCGCTGCTCCGCGTTGACCTCTGTGCCGAGGCAATCTGGCTCGGCCGCGTGCTGAACCGTCTCCTGCCGGCGGACACCGAGACCGCCGGGCTGCTTGCGCTCATGCTGCTGACGCATTCGCACGCCCGCGCCCGGCTCGACGAGGCCGGGCGCCCTGTGCTGCTTTCCGATCAGGACCGCGGTTCATGGGACCAGGAGATGATCGCCGAGGGCACCTCGATCCTTGATGCGGCCGTCGCACGGCGGGCACCCGGGCCCTACCAGCTTCAGGCGGCGATCGCCGCCCTGCACGCCGCCGCGCGGTCGTTCGACCAGACCGACTGGCCGCAGATCGCCGCGCTCTACGGCGAGCTAGCGAGGCGCGCGCCTTCACCCGTCGTCGAGGTGAACCGGGCCGTAGCGGTCGGGCTCGCTGACGGTCCGCTGGCCGGACTGGCGGTGCTCCAGCCTGTCCTCGCCTCGGGCCAGCTCGACGCCTACGGGCCGCTGCACGCGGCCCACGCCGATCTGCTTGAACGGGCCGGACGTTCCGATGAGGCCTCGGCCGCCTGGGCGCGGGCGATCAAGAACACCGAGAATGGTCCGCTTCGAGATCAGCTCGATCACGCGTGCCGCAAACCGCCCTGACTGCTAATTCTTGGGCATAAGGTGCGCGGCGGCTATGCGAATGTCCGCTGCGGCCTAGGCCGTCGCGACGCTAATGAGCACCGGTTAGCTAGTGGTGTCCTTCTATGAGCAACACCGGCTAACTCGCGCTCAAACAAGTCCGGCCTCGATCCGCACGCCAGGGAGAAAGTCCGCGGCACCTGTCGATCCGGCGCGCTGAAAGCCGTAGGAGAGGTGAGTCGGGTAGACCGAAGGCGCCGATCGGCGCCGCTGCCCGGTCCCGGAGGTGGGAACATGCAGCTCACCGCGACCGCGGCCGCCCCCACGACGCGTGGCCAGCGGAGCTGGGCCCTGGTGCTGACATCGGTGGCCTTCTTCATGACCGCACTCGATGCGCTAGTCGTTGTCACCGCGCTGCCCGCGATTCACGCGAGCCTCGGCGGCAGCGTCGGGACACTGGAGTGGACGGTCAACGCCTACACCTTGCCGTTCGCCGCGGGCATCATCACCGCGGCGGCGATCGGCGACAAGTTCGGCAGACGGCGTATGTACGTGAGCGGGCTCTTGCTGTTCACGATGGCTTCAGCCGCGTGCGCGCTCGCACCAAACGCCAGCGCGCTCATCACGGCTCGCGCATTCCAGGGCCTGGGCGCCGCGCTGGTGACGCCGCTGAGCCTGACGATCCTGGCTTCGGTGTTCCCGCCCGAACGCCGGGGCACGATCGTCGGGATCTGGGGGGCGATCGGTGGCCTCGCCGTGGCCGGCGGACCGCTCGTCGGCGGCGGAGTCGTCCAGGGCCTGGACTGGCACTGGATCTTCTGGATCAACGTGCCGATCGGCATAGCGGCCGCCATCCTGGCGAGGATCCGCCTGCCGGAAAGCCGCGGCCAGGCCCGCAGGCTCGACATCGGCGGCCTGGCACTGGTGGCTGTCGGTACGCTCGCGCTGGCCTGGGGCCTGGTGCGCACGACGGACGTGGGCTGGGGCAACGACCAGGTAGTCACCGCCCTCTGTCTCGGCGCCGCCCTGATAGTTGCGTTCATTGGGTGGGAACGTCGCGTGTCAGAGCCGATGCTTCCAGTGCGGCTGCTGCGCATCCGGGCCTTCGGTGCCGCCAACGCGACCGGCTTCATGAGCCTCGCGGCGATCACGTCGGCGGCGTTCCTGATGTCGCAGTTCTTCCAGCTGGGGCTCGGCTACACGCCGTTGGCTACTGGCCTTCGGTTCCTGCCGTGGACCGCCACGCCCCTACTCGTCGCCCCGATCGCCGGACGGCTGGCCGACCGGATCGGCGCTCGACCGCTCATGGCGACCGGGATGGCGATGCAGGCTGGCGGCCTGCTCTGGGTCGCGCTGGACGTCACGGCCCGCGCCTCCTACACCGAGCTCGTGGTGCCGCTCGTGATCGCCGGCGTCGGTATCTCGATGGTGATCCCGACGACGCCAACGGCGGCGCTGGGTGCCGTGCCGCCCGGCGACATCGGCACGGCATCGGGCGTGCTGAACACCTTGCAGCGATTCGGCGCCGTGTTCGGCGTTGCCATCGTTGCCGCGGTGTTCTCGGCCGGCGGGCACCTGGGCTCGAGCGTCGGCGTCATCGACGGCATTCGCCCGGCGCTTGCCACATCGGCCGGGCTGTCTCTGCTCGGCGCGATGGCGGCGCTCGGCGTCGGCGGCCGGCAGCGCATCGCATCAGCCGAGGACGCCGCGGCTGAAGAGCCCGCAGCTGCGGGCGCGGCCCGCGAAACGACCCCCATAGCGGGCTAGCCGCCTGCCGCCCAACCGCGAACTGTGTCGTCGTGGACTTGCTGCAGCGACAGCGGCAGCAAGTCCGCGACTATGCAGCATCCGGTCGGGGTGAAAGCGGGGCAGCCGCTCAGCGCACCTCGGCGTCAAGCGCCGCGGCGAGCACCTCGGTGATCTGGTGCAGCTCGGCAGCGGAGATGACGAACGGCGGCGAGATCTGTAGCGCTACCCCGCGCAGCAGACGAGTAATGACGCCCCGCCGCCGGGCCGCCGCGACGACGCGCGCGCCCAACCCAGGATCATTTTCCCTGGCGGCCTGGCTCAGCTCGACCGCGCCGAGAAGGCCTGCCCCGGTCCGCACCTGTCCGACGAGCTCATGCCGCCCAAGCGGCGCCAACGCAGCGGCGAGCGCGGGCTCAAGCTCCCTGACCCGCTGCACAAGCTGCTCGCGCTCGATGATGTCGAGGTTGGCCAGGCCGACGGCGCAAGCGGCCGGGTGACCCGAGTACGTGTACCCGTGTCGGAACACCTCCGTCGAACCACCCCGCCAGAACGGCTCGCAGACGCGCGGGCCAGCGACGACGGCGCCGAGCGGAAGATAACCGGACGTCAGGCCTTTCGCGACAATCATCAGGTCCGGTTCGAGTCCGTACCGAATGCTGCCGAACCATTCCCCCGTTCGCCCGAAACCGGTGATGACCTCATCGGCGACGAACAGCACATTGTTATCCCGGCAGATCCGCTGCACCTCGGCGAGGTAGCCGTCGGGCGGGAAGTAGACGCCGCCAGCGCCGATCACCGGCTCGCAGAAGAACGCGCCGATCCGGTCGGGCCCGGCCTGCTCGATGATCTTGGCCAGGGCTGTTGGATCGTCCCACGGCACGTGCTCGACGAGCGTCACTAGCTCGCCGAACGGATCGGTGTTCGCCGGGATGCCACCGAGCGACGTCCCGTACGCGTTCATGCCGTGATAGGCGTGCGAGCGCGCGACGATGATCTGCTTGCCGGGCCGGCCGACCGCGCGCCAGTACGCGCGCGTTAGCTTCGCCGCGCTATCGATGGCGTCCGATCCGCCGCCGGGCGTGAAGAACACCTTCGCGTCGGTGATCGGGACGAGCGAGGCGACCCGCTGTGCCAGCGCCTCGGCCGGCTTGTTGGAAAAGACCTCGAACGTCTGGTAGCACGCTAGCTCGCGCATCTGCGCGGCGGCCGCGTCCGCGAGCTCGGACCGCCCGTGACCCACGTTGCAGTACCACAGGCTGCCGATGGCATCCAGGTAGGAGCGGCCATCCGCGTCATAGACCGTCGAGCCACGGCCGCCGACGATCGTGACCGTGTGACCTGCAACAGCGGCCATGTTCGCGAACGGATTCCACATGGCGGGCACCGTGGCCGACCCATCTGGCGACATCGGGAGTTCCCTTCGGCGACGACCCAGCCCAATCTATCGGCTCCCCGCTCATCGACCGCGCGCCGGGGCGCTCCATACCGGTCGACAGAGAAACCCTTACGAAGGGAACGGGGTCAACCGACTACCCGTCGGCCTATCTCCTCGACGCTTGATGTACTCGCCCGATCCCACGGCTCAGCGAATTGCGCAGCCGTAGGCCGTTCTGCCGACAGGTCGGGTTCGCGGAGGCACCGGTAGTTCTCATCCGGCGTTGCATTCACCGGCATACTACGCCGGCGACTCGGACTTGTCGGCAGCCCATTGAGTGTGGAACACCCCTTGCCGGTCCGTCCGGCGGTACGTGTGCGCGCCGAAGTTGTCGCGCAGGCCCTGGATCAGAGCAGCGGGCAGGCGATCACGCCGCAACCCGTCGTAGTAGGCCAGCGATGAGGAAAATGCTGGCGTCGGCACGCCGGCTCGGGCTGCGCCAGCTACCACTCGGCGCCAGCTCTCGACGCCATCCATCACGGCCCGTGCGAAGTATGGCGCAACTAGCAGGGAGGGTAGTTGCGGGTCGGCGTCGTACGCCTCGCGGATGCGGTTGAGGAAGCGCGCCCGGATGATGCAGCCGCCGCGCCAGATCGTCGCTAGCGCGCCGGCGTCGATGTCCCAGTCGTACTCGATCGCTGCCGGCCTTGATGTGGTCGAACCCCTGGGCGTAGGCGACTACTTTCGACGCGTACAGCGCCTTGCGCACGTCCTCGATGAAGGCAGCCCTGTCGGTGACCTGCCACTCGTTCGTGTGGCTCGAGAACTCGTCGCGCGCCGCCGCCCGCTGATCGACGTGGCCGGATAGCGAGCGGGCAAACGTGGCCTCGGCGATACCGGTGATGGGGATGCCGAGGTCGAGGGCGCTCTGTACTGTCCAGCGCCCGGTGCCCTTCTGCTCGGCCTCGTCCAGCACGATGTCGACGAACGGCTTGCCTGTCTCGGCGTCAACGTGGGCTAGGACGTCCGCCGTGATCTCGACGAGGAATGACTCAAGATCACCCTCGTTCCACTCCCTGAAGATCTGGGCTATCTCGGCCGGCGACGCTTGCAGGCCGGTGCGCAGCAGGTCGTAGCCCTCGGCAATGAGCTGCATGTCGGCGTACTCAATGCCGTTGTGCACCATCTTGACGAAATGCCCGGCGCCGTCCGGTCCTATGTGAGTGCAGCACGGCGTCCCGTCCACCTGGGCCGCGATCGATTCGAAGATAGGGCCGACGCGCTGATACGACTCGGCCGATCCACCGGGCATGATGCTCGGGCCGAGCAGGGCGCCTTCCTCGCCGCCGGAGACGCCGCTGCCGACGAAGTGCAGGCCGTGCTCGCGCAGCCTGCGCTCCCGGCGGCGGGTATCAGCGAAGTTCGCATTGCCGCAGTCGATGACGATGTCGCCCTCGGCCAGCAGGTGGACCAGGTCATCGATGACCGCGTCGGTCGCGTCGCCGGCCTGGACCATGATGATGATCGCGCGGGGCCGACGGAGGCTGGCCACGAACTCTTCAAGCGCTTCGGCCGGTACGAACGATCCCTCATCGCCGTGCTCAGCTACCAGGCTCCGGGTCCGCTCGACCGAGCGGTTGTACAGCGCCACGACGTAGCCATGCCGGGCCAGGTTCCTGGCCAGATTCCGGCCCATGACGGCGAGCCCGGCGACGCCGATGTTGGCGACAGCGGTATCAGGCTGCCCGGTCACCGAGTGGCTCCGCTCGCAGTGGTGATGGTCACCATAAGGGAGATCGTATAGATGCAGCCACCGTCCGGCCTAAAGCTGGTCCGTCACATCGCCCGCTCGATGGTCGCGGTCGCGGCTGCGGGTTGGCTAGGTGCGCGACAGACTGATCGGGATGGGTGTCGCCTGGCTTACCGGCGCAGTGCGCGACATGCTGGCCAGGAACGTTGGGTATTGGCTCAACACGTGACCGGTCGCTGCCTGCTGCTCGCGCAGATCAGGCGGTGCCCTGCTGGGCTGGGTTGTGAATCCAGTGCTCAGCGAGTTCTTGCACCCAGACAGCGGCCGCGTCCGGCTGGCTGGGCGGCGCGGCGACGACGACGACTTCGGTGACGCCTGCCGCTTCCATCTCGGGGAGCAGATCTGGACTGCCGTCGCTCAGAGAGACCGCGACGGTCAGGTTGTGCGGATCCCGGTCGCGCTCGCCGCAATAGGTGGCGAGCGTGCGCACCCGCGCCGGAACCTCAGCCGCGGCAAGGTTGAACCCGTACCAGCCGTCACCGGTCATCGCGACACGGCGCAGCGCCGCGTCGGTGGTGCCGCCGATGATGATCGGGATCTTCCGCCCGCTTACCGGCTTGGGGTAGACCCGGACCGCGTCGAACCGGACGAACTCTCCGAAAAAGCTCGCAACGTCGGATGCCCAGAGGCGTCGCATCGCGGCGATGTATTCGGTCGTTCGCGCGCCGCGGCGCTCGAACGGCACGCCCAGTGCGTTGAACTCCTCCGCGGACCAGCCCACTCCTACGCCAAGGGTGAATCGGCCACCCGACAAGACATCGAGCGTCGCGGCCTGCTTGGCAATGGTCAGCGGGTTGTGCTCAGGCAGCAGCAGGATGCCCGTTGCCAGGGTGATTCTGCGGGTGTGTGCTGCGACGAAGCTCAGGCTAAGCAGTGGGTCGAGCCAGTCCGCATCGGCAGGCACAGCGATCAGGCCGTCAGCCGAGTATGGATAGCGTGATTTTGGAGTGTCGACCATCACCACGTGCTCGCCGCACCACAGTGTCGCGAAGCCGCACGCGTCCGCCGCGGCGGCAACGGCTTGCATGACCTCAGGTTTGCTGCCGCTGTCGATGCCGAGCGCTTGCAGCCCGACCTTGATGCGCGGCCTGCCGTCGGCATTCATGTCTGTCGCCACGCTAGGTCTCTACCCGCTGCAGCGGTTTGGGGGCGGCCCCTCAGAACTGTGCTTTGAGTTCGTCGATCTCGCGTGCCTTGGCTCGCAGTTGCTCGTAGGCGGGACGCTCCCTGATACGCGCTAGCGCCCACCGGACGGCATCCGCACGACTGCCCGCGATGCCGACCGTGATGAGCGTGTCGAGGGTTTCCAGGTCCACGGGCCCGAGGCGCGCCATCACGGGCGTCAGGTCACCGCCGGCCAGGGCGCGGGCCTCGAGATTGCGTCCCGACGTAGCGAGCATGATCCCAGGGCCACCGCCGTCAGCGCCGAAGCGCACCTCCAGGCGCCTGACCTCAGGCATCTTCTTGTTGAGCCCCTCGCGCACCTCCTTCAGCTGCTCGCGGTACGCGCTGCCGAACGCCTCCGCGACGCGCTCGCGTTCCTCCTCGTCATCGCTGGCTGCGACGAATATCCGGAGGGCGAGTTCACCAGGTTCGACGACAGGGTCGTCGCCATACTGGAGGAGCACTACCCGCTCGATGCCCCCGTTGGGGATTAGCGTTCTGATCTTCTCTTCGAGCTTCTCCCGAATGTGGTCAAGCGCTGCCTTCTCCACGACTCACTCCCTGGGTTACGAGTGTAATCAGCGTAACTCAAGCAACGCCCTGGCGACAGTCGATGTCCGCTGCATCCTAAGGAACCTGAGCTGGTTGGCGCGTGCGTTGTGTGAGTTCGTTGTAGAGCGCCGCGGTATCTGGGTGTGGCTCGCCATCCGGCGCTATCTCTTCGATGGCGTCAAGACATCGCCGCCAAGCCTCGGCGACGCCAGCGAGGTTCCCGGCTGCGTGCTCAGCGCGCATAACAGCGCGCCAGAGCTGTTCGGCCGAAGGCTCGGCCAGCAGGCCGGCCCGGGCGGCCTTCGCTGCCGCGCGTGGCGAAGCGATCGCTAGCTCGAGCTCAGCGAGTGTCTCCGCTGCGTCCACTATCTCGGCGCGAACGGTCTCCACCAGCGGAATGTCGATCCACCAGAAATGGCCGCCACTGAACGGCTGACCGATGATCAGCGAGAGGGCCGAGCGCAGGTCGTCAGCGCGCCCAGATTTGACGAGCGCGCGGAACCGGGACCAGTCAAGGACCGCCTGCGTATGCAGCACGTACTGACCGTTGCCCGCGTGGATGATGTATTCCTGTCCGTCGCCCGCCAGTCCAAGCCGCCGCCTCGTCCTACTGATCAGCTGCCGTACGGCATCTGAAGGTTTGGGGTGATCCGGATCGGCGCCGAGAATGCTACGTAGGGCTGAGTTCGACAGCGCTGCCGGGGCCGCCAGCGCGAGTGCGAGGACAAGCTCAGCCTGCTTCGGTTGGAGTTGGCTGGCGCCGCCGGTAATTGCGAACTGGCCGAGGATTCTGATCTCCAGTGAAGACGACGGCACGGCCGACCCTGGCGGATTGGCCTGCTGCAGCACCCAGCCATTGGCGCGCGCCCAGTCGCCTCCCGCCACGCGGCCCTGCCCCGGCGGCGAGCCACCCTCCGGCGCGACCAGCTCCTCCAACGTCGAGGTGGGCGCTGGAGCCCAAGCGTGCTCCGGTGCTCGATTCCGCTCCCATATCGACTCGTCCTGTCCGGCCAAGTGCTGTTCCGCTGGCGCGTTGGTGGGCGAGCCGACATCATCTGCCCAGCCCTCATCGTCTGCACTCGACTGCGGACACCTAAGGTCAATGGCTTGCGGGATCCATGGCGGCGCTCCGTAGGCGAGATACGTCTCCTCTTCTTGGCCAACGTCGTTGGTGTCGGCTGCCGTGGCAAGAAGCGAACCGATCGCGTCATACTCCGCAGCTGACAGAGCACGCGGCCACACGGTGATCTGGAGGGGTACGACGTTCGCGATGATGCCGTCCGGCTGCTGGGGGTCTGGTGCCAGTTGCATAGCGGACGGCGCCATGCGGCCGTCAGCCGACTCCGGATCTCCCGCTACGAGCGCAGCGATTCCCGCAGGCTCGTCCGCAAGCTGGAGCAAACGAGTCATCTGCTCCGCCGACGGTTCGGCCCGACTTACGACGACGGTAAGTCCCCAGTCCTCGTTATCGGGTTCGGCCAATCGAAGCTCACGCACGTCTGCTGGCGCTCGCTCGGCGAGCCGGTGTGCAACCGATGCCTGTCGGGCCGTCAAAAGGTCGAGAGCTTCGTCCAGCGTTGTGCAATGCTCAGCGCGGCCTAGGTCAGCTAGTTCGGGGCAGGCAACTAGGATTAGGTCATACCATCCGCTCCACTGCGCGGTGGCCAGTTCGGTAGCGATAGTGGTGATGAACCGGTCGATAAGGTCCTGCGGTCCATCACAGCCGACTACTTGCATGGACTCCAGGTCGAGCAGCAGGTAACCGCCGGTGGTGGCGCCCGCGGTCATCAGGCCCGGCAGTAAATGGCAGGCGAGACCGGCGAACCGACTCCCGGCGGCCGTGCCATCGCCCGATGGCGCAGTTATTGTGGCTGGCAAATCAAGCTGCCAGCACATGCCTAATCTGCCCGGGCTGATCGCGAAAGGCGGCGGCGGGCCGTCGGCCGCCGGAGCGGCGAGCAGGACCTCAAGCACATCCGGCTTGACGTGGAGGCCGACGATGTCAGGCAGTTCTTGGCCAGCGGCGATGAGGCTTACCTCAAGGCAGACGAGCGCGTCGCGAAGAGTCTCTAGCTGCTCGGCCGGCGCGACAGCGCGTAGCTGGTGCTCGGCCTCTAGCATTTGACGTTCCGGAGGCAGCGCTATCCGGCGGCCGTTCCGACGGTGCTGTCGCTGAACACGCCGGAGCCGGGCCAGGTTTGCAAGTACCGCGCCTGGCAATTGCTCCGGTGACGAACGCGACAGCGACAGGCAGAGCCGAACCTGCCGGGTTAGTGCCCGCCAACGCTTGGTAGCCAGCCTGCCCGGAGGCTACGCCCGTTTGGGCGAGCCGGTTGTCGGCCACTCCGTTCGTGGACGCTGTGCGGGGAGTCGTCGTCGGTGAGGGTGCGATGACCTCGTTCTGGTTCCGATTATGAGCAGCCGACGGCTGCGGCGGATGCTTCGTCGCGGCGGGGTGGCGACGGCGAAAGTGCTCATCCGCCGTCGGGTGGCCGAGATGATGGCCGACGCGACCGTTCTGATGTTGGTGCAGCGATGCGCGGACAGGAATAAGTAGCTGCCAGCCCGGCTCGATAAGCGACGGATTGCGGAAGACGTGGCCGTTGGCCATCTCCTGGCCATAGTTGAGCCTGACAATCTCGGGATACCGGTCACCGGCGCCGAGGTACTGGTGTGCAAGCGACCACAAGCAGTCGCCTGGGTGGACCGTCACAATTGTCGTTTCCGTGTCCGAATACGCATCCTGCGTGACCAGTGGCCGAGACGGGGCGGCCATGTGTCCGGCAGCAGGCGCCGCAACGGATTGCCGAGACAGATCCACAACCGCGATCTCGCGGATCACTCCGGGCCCTGCAGTCTGTTCGCCGACGTTTCGGGAAGTACCTGCGTGGGGTTGAGCGGGCTGACTGGCCGCCACGGCCGAGGCTGCCAACGTGATTGTGGGCGGGGCTGTAAACGCGATCGCAGAGAGAGCGACGAGGTGTGCAGCAGACCCTTGCAGGCCGCCCAGGCGCAGGCGCGGTGCCTGACGACCGCGAACAAACGCCTGCGCCTCAGCGAGCACGCATGCGGTAAATAGCAGCCACGCCAGCCAGGAAGAGACGCGGATGATCTCTAGCAGCGTTGTCCCGTCGCCCCGGCTGGCCAGGATTCTCGAGAGGTGCGACCAGCCCACCACCTGATGCGGTAGCGGCGACCCACCGAACCGGTACAGCACAGCGGGCAGGCCAGCGACCAAGACCATTAGCGCGGCGAGCGCGGCGAGCGCGCTTAGCCTGGAGCGCGTCCGAGTAATCATGTCCCTCCTGTTACACCCGTCACCAGCGACGCTGTGGCTGTGCCGGTGCTGGCGACGGCGTCGATGCCGATCAGCGACAAAAACTTGGTTGGTACGGTGATCGTCACTCTGACTCGGATCGCTCGCGTGCTTATAGCTTCGACCGCGAACCGGTCACAGCCCGCACCAACGAGATACTGCCGGGCTGCGAGGAGCGCCCGGCCCTCGTCGACCACAAACGAACCGGATGCGTAGGCGTTTGACACGTCAACCGCCGTCGCGCCCGCTCGAGCGGCTTCCTGAGCAAACGCGACAGCGTTCTCGTCGGCTGTTAACTTCGCGGCGCCGTCGACCACGATGCCGGCCAACGTCATTAACACAGCGAACAGGACCACGATCATCAGCGATAGCGCGCCTCGCTCGGAATCACGGTGACGGTCTGAAATGCTGCTGATAGTGCTGCGACTGGTGTGACGTCGGCGTGACAGAGGAGTGACTAGGTCGACAGCCGATCTGTCGGAAGGAAGGGGCCGAGTAGTGCCAATCCTCGAACTGCTGGCCGCTGCCCGGCGCACGCCGTCGGCAACCGGCCGACGATCCGCGCTCAAGTGCCGAGCTCCGTGCGTGAGCTCCGAGACCCGTTGAGACTGCGGGCCTGCCCATCGGCGCTTTGCGCTCGAATGAGCCGGATGGTCGCTGGTGCTCCTGCTAGCCCTGTACCTCTCGACCGGTAAATGTCCAGCGGGCTCGTGAAGACCGCCTGCAAACGCACGGTGCCAGGCAGGCCCGGGAGCGCCAGATCGGACAAGGCAACCGTGCAACTGACAGTGGCGGCAACCGCAGCAGGATGCCCGGGTGGTATTCCGAACTGGCTTGTGTCGGTCACGACGACGGGCATGCAATCGAGTCCATCGCTTCGCAGGGCGGCACGGGCACTTGCCTGGGCAGCGGCCTGCGCGGCCGTCGGCGTAAGCGAGATAGACGCCTGCCGCGCGGCGTCCCTCGCGGCGGCATTTACTGCGCTTTGGGCGATCGCTGTGCGACCCGCCGCAATAACAAGCGCGAGTAAGCCCAGCAGCACCGGTGCCAGGATTGCGATTTCCAGCGCAGCGTTTCCGTCGTCGGCGCGATACTGATGCTGTGCGCGCGTTCTGCCGGTCACGGCCTGAACCTTTCGACAGGCGCCTGTGCCGTCTCGGACACGCTGAGGAGAAGGTTTGGCACGAAGCTGGGAACGTGCCCGCTAACAGTGATGGAAATGGTTGTGGCCGTGCTCCCGGCCTCGCTTGCCTGCGGCTCGTTGAGATAGCCCTGGCCAGCTTGGCGGGCAAATGCCAAAGCGGCAGCCGGTCCGGCAGCACGGGATGCATCGAACGTTCGCGCCGCGTCGGCGCCTTGCCTAGCTGCGGCTAAAGCAGCGTTCCTCGCAAGAAACCACAAAGAAGCCTGCATCAGCGTCATGACGACGACGAAGACGAACGGCAGAATGGCAACGTAGCTCAGGGTCAGTGCGCCGCCATCGTCACGGCAGCGGCTGCCTGAGTTACCGCGTTTTCTCATGAGTCAGCTCCCAATTAGGGACTCGAGAGCTCCGAGCTTGCCGGAGAGGAAAGTAGCGAGCGCGAGCGCGGCCGCCACCAGGACTATTGCGATCGCGACCCATTCAAGGCTTAGCGCGCCCGAATCGGAATCGCCTGACTGCACGGCGGTCAGACACGCATGCACTCGCGCAATAAAGCACCGCACCTTGCAAATCCTCTGATCTGCCGACATCATGGCACTCCCTTTTCGGATGCACGCTGGTTAGCCAAACAGGCGGTAAAAGTCCGGGAAGATCAGTAACGCCAAGAATCCGGCAGCTAAGAGCGAGATTGGCAGGACCATCGTGGTGCTTCGCGCGCCCGCTTGTGCCTTTGTTGCAGCTAGCGCTTGTGCCCGCATTGCCTCGGCCCGCGCAGTGAGCGTCTCGAGGATGCGGGCTCCGTCCTGGCCGGCCACTTCAGCTATCTCGGCGAGGTCGCCGAGCTCGCCGACGCCAATCTCATTCGCGAGCCTGGCTAGACCGTCCCACGGCGGCTGACTGGCCTTTCGGGCCCGTTCCAGCGCGGCTCTCATCCGCGCGAAGGCCCAGCCGAAGCCGACTTGCGCTGCGGCCTCGAGCGCTTCGGTTGGTGCCGCCCCGGCGCCACGTTCGAGCGCAACCAAGTCGAAGTAGCTAGCCAGCGCATGTCGGAAGTCGGCCCGCCTGCTTCTGGCGTTTGCCCGTGTTTTCAGGTCGGGCAGGAAAGACATCAGCACTCCAAGCGCCACCATCCCGGCGACCGGAATCGCCCAGGGCAAGGAACGCCCGCTGAGTGCAGCGAGGGCCGACAGCGATGGCGCTAGTGCTAGTCCGACTGCGCAGAAGCCGATCTTGCTCGCTAGCCAATCCGACTGGTCCTTGCCGAGTATCCGCAGGTCGGCGTCCGGTATCGCCAACCAGGGCACCTCGGCTGCTAGGTGGCGACCGAGCCGGACCCGGAAGGGGGCCTGGTCATCGGCTCGGCCGCCGGCTGAGGTCGAGCCGGTCCAGCGCGGCCCGCAAGCTTGGGCCAGTCGGAATCAGCTCACGAATGAACAGCCAGCAGCCGGAGCCGGTGAGCAAACCTCCGACCACCAACCAAGCGCTCACTGTTGCCTCCTTCGGCCGGCCGCGCTGTGCCCTGCTCGTATGCCATTGCCTCGCCAGACGCTGGACTGAGAGTGGCTGCTATCACTGAGAGGGTCGCCAGTGCGCTGACCGACTGCGACGCGTGCCAGGAATCTTCCCTGGATAGGAACGGCCCCGAGATGGTGAAGCCAGCCGAGCCCGCCCGCATAAAGCGCGGCCACTACAGCCATTACCACCTGACCCGGCAGCGTGCTGAACGGCGCCGAGTACGCCTTGTTCACCACAGCGAACACTGCGAAGCCGAGCGCGAAAAAAGTCAGCCATTTCACGGTTGTGTGGTGCTGCGCCCGATCCGCCTCGATCTCCCGGCGGCTCGCGACGTCTCGGGCCAGCATCGCAGCAAGTGCGCTCAGTACCTCGTGAACGGCGCCGCCGCGACGTCCTGTCGCGATAATGAGCGCGGCCGCGATGCGATCGCCAGCCGGATCATCGACGTCGGCGGCGAACTCCCGCAAGGCTTCCTCGGTGCCGGATCTGGCAGCCAGCCGACGACCGAGAGCGGCGACCGCGGGCGCGATAGCCGGGGAGGCGTACCGAACCGACGCCTCCAATGCATCCTCGATGCCACGACTTGCTGTCAGCATGTCGGACAGGCGGCGCGTCCATTGCTCCAGGCCTTCCAGCACCGCCAAGTGCCGTCGGGCGGCGCTGCCCGAAACGAGTCGCGGGACATTTAGGACAGCCAGTACCGCGGCGATCACGGCCACCGGCCATCGCGTGACGAGCAGGGTGATGAAGCCGACCGCTAGTGCGATCAGCGTCTGCCGACGCGCCCTCTTGCTGAGATGAGGCCGTCGGTGAGGCGGAGTGCCCAATAGCGGCTCGGACCTCGTGAGTTCAAGGACTAGAAGCACCAGACCCGCGATCGCCAGGCCACCCGCCAGTCCCGCCAGCGCCGTCATGGTGACCACCTCACTGGCCCCTCGTGCATATGAGGCCGACGCTTGTCGAGCAGCCCAGCATCAAATCCGGC
The DNA here is from genome assembly GCA_963730085.1 of uncultured Actinomycetota bacterium. Taxonomy (GTDB): domain Bacteria; phylum Actinomycetota; class Actinomycetes; order Streptosporangiales; family Streptosporangiaceae; genus JAJYUU01. Next base: position 248,229 of record CAVSQI010000009.1, read on the forward strand.
GCCCGTGAGTCGACTGAGCAGGGCTGACGACGGTGTGTGCGCGGCCGTAGCGCGGCTGGTCTGGGGGTCGGGCAGGAATAGCCGATTAACCGCCGGGCGCTCGGTGTCTCCCGGCGGCATCACCTCAAGGATCTCTGACACGTAGCGGACGGTCCTGGTGCCGTCGAAACTCCGCCGCAGGTGCACAACGAGGTCGACCGCCATGCCGACGAGGATGTGGATAGCGCGTTCGGATAGGGCTAGGCCGCCGCGCAAGGCGAGGATCAAGATCCGGTCGAAGGCTTCGGCCGCGGAGTTCGCGTGGAGTGTGCACATCGACCCGTCCTGGCCAGCGTTCATGGCCTCGAGCATTGGCATGATCTCCGCCCGGCGCACTTCGCCGACTAGTATCCGGCGTGGGTTGTGGCGTAGCGCATGGGCGATCAGGTCATGCAGGCTTATTCCGCCAACCCCCTCGGAGTTCGCCTCGCGCGCTTCGAACGCGATGACATCCGGGTGCTGACCTAATTCATTCAAATAGAGCTCAAACTCGCTCTCGAGCGTCGCAATGCGTTCCCCTGGCGGGATCTCGCCAGCGAGGGCGCGCAGCATCGTGGTTTTGCCTGCATTGACGCCGCCGGTCACGATGATGTTGCATCGGCTGCGCACGGCCGCAGCTAGGAACCCCGCCAGCGCGACGTCGATTGAGCCGAGCTCGGTGAGCGTTGCCAGCGTCGCGTCGAGCTGGCCGTGCCTGCGCAACGAGACGCAAGGCCGGGGCGTGACCGCCATGGTGGCAGTCAGCCGCGCATTGCCGGCGAGCGCAACGTTCACCAGCGGCGCTGCAGCCGAGAAGTCCCGGGCGGTCTGCCCGCCCCGGGTCGCCCATGCTCTGATCATCGAAATCAGCGCATCGTCGCTGGCCGCGACGGGTGGCCCAGCGACGCGCTCACCGCTCGCATACGTGACCCACACCTGATCGCAGCCGTTGATGTCCACGTTCTCGACCCGCGGATCGCGCATGTATGCCGTCACCGGGCCTAGCCCGTAGCGCTGATCGTGCACGGCCCTGGCCAGCTCGTCCAATGCCTCGCCTACGGACGCTGGAAGGAGTCCAGCGCGGACCTGGCTTTCCAGCCAGCGCCGCGCCGTCTCGCGAATCACCGGCATCACCTCGGCCGTGCTCGCGCCGTCATCAAGGCGTGTCGCGATCATGGCGGTGATGTCGGCGACGCCCCTGATCAGCCGGGGATCGGCTAGGCCGGTGCGCGCGCCTTCGAGGTGAGCGGCAGGTCGGGCAGCTCTGGCACGTCCTGCGGATCAGACGCATCCCGATGGTCCGGTTGAGACTCGGTCCCATCCGGCAACGGCAATACGATTCGATGGCGGTGGGCGTTCGGGCCACCATTGCCCAGGCCGGTGAGGTATGCCGGTGGAGCTGGTGGCCAGTTCAGCGTCATTGGGCGCTCCCAGCAGAAGCGGCCTGATGCGTCGGAACAGCTTCGTAGTCGCGTAGCGCATTGCCAGCTATCTGGGCTGAGCGCAGAAGTGACCCGCGCGTGAGGGTGCGCAAGCTGCCCGCGCCGTCGGACAGCAGCGCCGCGCTCCGCGCATCGTCGGGCAGCACGGCTGCGATGGGGACGCCGAGCGCGCGCGAAACCTCGCTGGCCGAGTGCGTACCCGGTCCGGTCACCAGCAGGGCGACCTGAGAGCCTGGGCCGGCGAGGTGCGCGAGAATGTCGACCCTGGGCCGGGCCGACCACACTTGCCGCAAGGTTGGGCGCAGGACGACGGCGATCGTGCGCGCGGCCGACAGGACGGCGAGCGGCTCACAGGATCCGGCGTCGAGTCGGCCGCAATCGGCGATGACGTCTGCGTTCTGTGCGATCAGCGTCCCGGTTAGAGCAGGCCACGCAGAGGTGATGCCCGGCGCCTGGCGAGGATCGGTCAGTCCAGGTAGTAGCGTCCTCTTCCGGTCGGCGTCCAAGGGGATCAGCTGTGCGGGTAGAGACCGCGCCGCTGCGAGGCCATGGCGTCCGGCCTCGATTGCATGCTCCATCAAACCTTGGCGTGCAGGCACGTGACCTGCCAGCAACCCGGCGAGGACGTCACCGCCACTCGGGTCGCACTCCGCCAGGATCACGGGCGACGGCCATGCCAAGGCGAGCGCGATAGCCGCCGTAGTCACTCCGGGTGAACCGCCCGCTGAGACGAGTGCGTAGAGCTCTCCCATGGCTATCCCCGCCTCGTTACGATGAGTGCGAATTGACCAGTTGAAATCTGGCTGGCAACCGGCGCCGAGCTGCCGTCGGTGACCAGCAGGTCCACGACGTCGAACCCGTCGGCGTCGGGAACGTTGTTTACCGCCTCGACGACGGCCGGTACGGGCGAATTCAGAGAGGGCGCGGCTGAAGAGGAGCCCGCCTGGCCCGCCTGGCCGGGCGTCGCCACCACGAGCACGTGATCGCCAGCTTGCAACCCGCTGGCCGGCAGTCCGTAGGGCTTGATGGGTGCCGCGATCAGCTCCTGGCCCGAGACCGGAGACTGCACCGCAGTCAGGTCGGACGGCGCTAGCAGGGTCGACGGCCGCAGCGTCACGGCCGCGATCTCGCCGCTAACCTGATCGATCTGCCGGGCCGGAATGACCTCGATGCCGGATGCGACGGTGACATTCGTCGTCGACAAGTCAGCTGGCACCACCACCGCGCCAACTGGAACCGGCTCCGTCACCATGACGACTGCGATCTGATGATCTGCGTGCTGGTAAACGGCCGCGGATACAACCACGCCAGCTCCCGCCATCGCAACCGCGAGGGCGATCATCGTAGGTCGACGCCGTCGAGGCAGCCCTCGCAGCAGCCCAGCGTTGCGACCATGGCCGCCGCCGCGAACCGTTCCGTTGGATGCGATATCAGGCTCAGGGAAATACGCGGTCCCGATCTCCGTCGGGCGTTTGGTGCTCACGGGCTCGTCACCAAGGCCTCCGCCTGCGCTACCGAAACTCTGAAGCGAGCGGAGACTGCCAGGTTTGCGTCCAGAACACCACCAGCGCCGCCAGAGCCCGTCCAGGTGACCCGCCAGGTCGCAGTCACCGACGCCGGATAGGCGTTACCGGTCTGGCCTGCCGAGGGTCTTAGGTAGGTATAGGAGCAATCGGTGTGTTGTGCCGTCGACGGCTCCTGCGGGTTGTATGCCGTGCCAGGCCCGGCGCACGTGACTGGGCTCAGATCGGGGCCGGGCCGAAAGGTCAGGCCAAACGGCACGGCCGTGACGACAGCCCAGACCGGACCCGCGGTTACCGTGACTGTCCGGGCGTGCCAGCTGCCTGCTGGCGTCCAGAACCATTCAGGCAGGCCAACGAGGCCGCGTCCGCGCGGCGGCGCGGTCTCCGGGCTTGGGTACGGAATGTGCAGCTCACCCAAGGCCGTGACCAATAGCTGCTGCGGCGTGACAGAAGGCACGCCGGTCGAACTGTTGATGAGTACAGCTTGCGGTCCGGCGCCCAATACACCGGCAAAGCACAGCAGCAGTGCCCAGCTATGACCGGTCGGTGGCGGCCAGGACAGCCCGAGATTCTGTGCCTGGGTCATATCCAGCACAGTCACTGGGCAGGAGTTGTTCACGATCGTGCCCTTGCTAGCGGTTCCACCCGCATCAGCACCGCTTCCGACGGATCCGCCACCGCTAGTCAAGGCGACGCATGGCACCGGGATGAGGGTGCCATCGACGTACGGATTGCACGCGCCCGTCATGCCTTCCGCTGCGCTCGCGGTGGCCGGCACTGCATCCAATGAGACGCACCCGATCGCTAGCGAGAGCGCCACGGACATGCCAAGGACTGACCGCGCCAGGCCTGTCACGGAGTGCATGGCACGTCCTCAACGAGTTGGAACTGAACAAGCCAGTGACTGCCGGCCAATTCGAGACGGGTGACGACGTTGGCGCGCGACGTGCCGGATGAGCCAGGTACGAGCTCCCCGGTGACGATGTCGACCAAGGCTGTGCCGCTGGTGTCGTCACAATCGTGAACGAACACGTGCCGGCCGACCACCGTGACCTTCGCGACATGCCGAAGGTCCTGGCCGTGGAAGCTCTCGCCGCGTGCCCAGATCGCCGTCATCGCGCGGACGAGACCTTCGACTCTGTCTGCGGCTAGATACGGCCGCAGCAATTCACGCGCGACCTCGCTGCTCCTGGACTCTTCGGCCTGCCCGAGTGCGGTCATGTAGCCCGCGAGGGCGGCGAGGACTTGCTGCCGTGGTGTCATCACAGGCAATACCGTTTTCGCTGCCGAAGCGCCGATAGCGGCACGCGTCGCCACAGCCTTCAACGGCAGCCGAGCTGGAGTAAGCGGCGCAATGCATCCGGCACATGCCATCACCAAGCCAGTTACGGTGACGATGAGGACAGCGAGCGGCATGTGCGAGAAACGACTCGAGCTGTGCCTTCCGCTCGCGCCCTTCATAACTCGCGTTGGTGTCATGTAGTACTCCACGAGCTTCGCTAGCACGCCAGCGTCAGCTGGCAAGCTTTGGTAACTAAGACAGCGGTCTGAACCCTACGAATCAGCCGTGAGCAGCCGGTTAGCGACGCGTTAGCTCTCAGGTGGAGTCCGCTAACTTCTTGCTACACGGGCTACGGCGACGCTGGACGACGGCATTGGCCGGGCAACCGCTTCGACACCCGCGACGAGGTCTGTGGATTCGGATGACGGCACACGCTGCCAGCCCTCGGCGGCTTATGGCGACGCGCATCCGAAGGTCGGTCCAGTAGCCGCGGCCGGAACAGGTCCGGGCTGTCCGCCAGCATCTGCTTCAGCAGGGCCTGGGCTTCCGGCCCTGGATCTTGACCGAATTCGCGGGCCGTCAGTTCGCCTAGGCGCGTATAAGCGGCGAGCGCTGCCGACTTCTGACCGCACCTGTAGAGGGCGAGCATGAGCTGGACATGCGGATGCTCGGAAAGCGGATCAGCCACCATGACGGCCCGAATCTGCTCGAGGACATCATGGTGCTGCCCGAGGGCGAGCCGTGCATCTATCAGCCACTCGCGTACGTCGCGCCGCTGTTGGAGCATCGCGTCCGCGGTCAAACGCATGGTAGGCGTATCCGGCAGGTCGGCAAGGGGCGGGTCTCGCCACAGCGCGCATGCCTGGCCCAGCAGCCTGGCCGCCCCCTCAGCGTCTCCGCCGTCAAGCGCTGCTCGACCTTGGGCAGCGAGGTCACGGAAGCTGATGATGTCGAGCTCACCCCGCTCGATCAGCATTCGGTAGCCGGCCCGGTGCGTAATAAGGCGGTCGTGACCAGCCAACGCACGCCGCAGATCACTCATTCGGACGCGAAGCGCTGTCTCCGCGTCGCTTGGCAGATGATCACCCCAGAGTGCATCGATCAGTTGCGCTCTCGTCGGCGGCTGTCGCGCCCATAGCAGAAGGACTGCAAGCGTGCTGCGCAGGGATGACCGAACCAGCACCAACGGCGTACCGTCATCAGCTTCAGCTAACAACGGCCCAAGAACGCCGAATCGCATACCGTCTCCCTGGTTGGAGCAAGAAACGTATAACGTGCCGCACAATGCGGAAGCACCATACTTCCGCGCAGCAAGTCGACAGGCCGCCTTCGCTTGAGCAACGAGATGCGGGAAATGTCATCACTCTGTTGGGCCGGATGGACCGGCAGTTCCGGCGCCGCCGGCATCAGCGCATTACAGAACCCGGACCGGGGGCGAAATTTCGAGAAATCGATTCGGCGCTGAAGCTTTTCTCAGAGCACTTGATACTGGTGCGGGCACCGGGTGCGTAACACCTCGGCAAGGCGGGCGTTACCACCAGCATGATCGAGGCCCCTGAGCGCGGCTCACGTAGCCGTGGCAAAGAGGTCGCCCTCACTCTCGACGCGCTGCACTACCTCGCCCGCGGTGAACACCAGGTCGGCCGCGCGTTTGCAGGCCTCGACCTCATCCCAAGTGACCGGGGTCGACACGGTCGGCTGCGGCCGTGCACGCAGCGAGTAGGGCGCCACCGTCGTCTTCGCCGCGTTGTTCTGGCTCCAGTCGATCAGGACCTTGCCTTCCCGCAGCGCCTTAGTCATCTTGGCGACGATCAGGTCAGGCCGCTCCTGTTCCAGCCGCTCGGCCAGCCGCTTGGCGAGATCGCTCGTCTCCTGCGAAGTCACTCCCGTGACGGTCGCGTACAGCTGGAGCCCTTTGCCACCCGACGTCTTGGCGACGGGCCTGAATCCTTGCTCGGTGAGCAGCGGCCGCAGGAGAAGGGCGACCTCGCAGCACTCGACCACTGTGGCTGGCGGCCCCGGATCGAGGTCGAACACAAGCAGATCAGGCTCGCCCATTCGGGGATAGCGCCACATCGGCGTGTGCAGCTCCAGTGCCGCCAGGTTGGCGGCCCAGATCAGTGTCGGCAGATCGCCGCCGAGGATGTACTCGATCGTCTCCCGCGACTTCGTCGAGCCTGGCGACGCGACGGTGGCCGTTGGTACCCAGTCGGGACGGTGCGCGGGCGCGTTCTTCTGAAAAAAGAAGTCGGCATCCACACCCTCGGGGTAGCGCTTAATCGTCACCGGACGCGACGCGATGTGCGGCAGCAGGACGGGCGCCACATGCAGGTAGTAGTCGATCACCTGCGCCTTGGTGAACCCGGCCTCGGGGTACAGCACCTTGTCGAGGTTGCTGAGCGTCAGCTTCCGGCCGTCAACCTCGACCTGCACCTTCTTCGCGTCAGGGCTCACGGATGACCTCCTTCGGATCCTTGTCGGTGCGCAGGCCCTTATAGGCCGGAGCGCGGAGCCGGCCAGACTTCGTCCACGCAGCGAACTCGATCTCGGCCACGAGTTGCGGTTCCACCCAGCGCGCGAAGCGCGCGTCCTCCGGCGGGATGGCGTCCGCGAAGGGCGAAGTGTCGCGGCGAAGCGGCGCAAGCCGTTCGCCGAGCATCCGCAGCGTCTGCTGCGTGAACCCGGTGCCGACGTGCCCGGAGTACACCAGTGCGCCGTCCTCGTCGTGCACGCCGACAAGCAGCGAGCCGATCCAGCCCGCCCGGCCGCCCTCGCCCGGCTGCCAGCCGCCGATGACGACCTCCTGGCGTCGCTTGTTCTTAATCTTGCGCCACGCCGTCGTCCGGCGCCCCGGCTCATACCGCGAACTGAGCCGTTTGGCCATGATGCCTTCGAGGTGCTGCTGCTTTGACACAGCCTGGATGTCGGCGCCGGACTCGCCAGCGAACGACGGCGGTACCTGCACGCGTCCGGTGTCCAGGCCCAAGCTCTCCAGCAGTTCCCGCCGGCCCGAGTACGGCTCATCCAGGAGCGAACCGCCGTCCAGCCACAGCAGATCGAACGCGAGGTAGCTGACCGGGTTCTGCGCCGACAGGGCGCGGGCCTGTGCTGCGGTGCTTATGTTCATCCGCTGCTGCAGCGCTTCAAAGTCGGGCCAGGGCCCGCCGCCGAAGGCGACGATCTCGCCGTCGATGACCGCGTCATGGTTTCCGACAGCCGCCGGAAGCGCGGCGAGCTCTGGATAGACGAAGGTGATGTCGCGGCCCGTCCGCGAAGTCAGCCGGGCGTTGCCGCCGGATACATACGCGAGTGCGCGCAGCCCATCCCACTTCATCTCGTACGCCCAGCCGGCGTCGTTAGTCGGCAGCGCGCCCGACGTTGCCAACATCGGGGAGAGATCCGGGGGCGGCTCGCGTCGCTGGCGATCGGCGGTCACACCTGATCTTTACCCGACCGGACCGGCGCTAGGCGAGCACCGCGAGGTAGGGTTCGTTCGGCTCCGGTCAGCCCATGGTCTTCGCGCCGTCTAGGGCTTCCCTGATGATGTCCGCGTGCCCGGCATGCTGCGACGTCTCGGCGATGATATGCAGCAGCACGCGGCGGGCCGACCAGCGAGCGCCGGGCGGGTACCAGGGCGCCTCGGGCAGCGGCTGGGACACATCCAGGTCGGGAAGTGCCGCCACCAGTTCGTCGGTTGCGCGCGCAGTATTCGCGTAGTCGTCCAGGAGCCGTGCGAGCGTCTCGCCCGGCAGCATCCGGAAGCCATCGACGAACTGCTGCATCTGCTCAGGCGAGTCCCATTTGCCCATGGCGGATGGGCCGAGCGCGATGAACCTGGTCCAGCGCCGCTCGACGGCCGTGACGTGCTTGATGATTCCGCCCAGGCACAGCTCGCTGACCGTCGTCCGCTGTGCGGCCTGCTCGTCCGACAGGTCCCTCGTCGTGTACCGCAGGAACCCCCGGTGTTTCGCCAGCGTGTCCGCTATGTCCGCTCGCTCGCTAGTCAGTCCCTGATGGGCAGTGCTCATCGCAGCCTCCGGCAGCAGCGCCTTCTCGCCTCTCTGAACTGCACGCTAGCGCGTGGGTCTGACAGCAGACGTTCGTCAAGTGAAACCGGAGGGTCGCGACCGTAGAACAGAGGTGCACCATGACACCACACCGAACTTCTGAAACACTTCTCAGCGGGCTTGCGCTCCCCGCGCTAGGGGCCGCCAGCATGCCGCGCTCGGAGCCCTGCCTGGACGACGACAGGCCCGATAGCCTCGCCGAAACGGAGTTGAGCATGGCCCGATACGCAAGAAGCACGGCCATTCGCGCGACGGTCACGTTATTCCTGCTGACATCTGCTCTGGTGGCAGCGGGCGCTCTGCCAGACTCATCGGTCGCGGCGACGGGATCATGTGCACGCGGCCGGGCCGCGGTCATTGATGTCGCGTATGTCGTTTTCCATAGTGACGGCAGCAGCAACAACGTGCGCAAGCTTCAGGGAAATGTGCGTCTCGGCGACACGGTCAACGCACTTTTCAACGTCCCCGCCTTGCCTGCCGGCTGTTCGCAGGTCGAGTTGTCGCTGGCGTCCTACTCGTCCACCGGGCGCCCGGCCGGCCAAGGACTGTTCTCATCGCAATCGCTCGAGTTCGTACCTGGCGGCCGGTATGAGATGAGCGCCACGGTCGCGCCACCGCCGTCGCCGGGGGCACTTCACGTGTTCTTCAGGCTCGTCTTCGCCACTGGCCCTGTGCTGACCCGGCCGCACTACGGGCCAGACCTGATTGCGTCCGCCAGGAACGGGGGGCGTGGCGGCCCTGGAGTGACAACCACTTCCCGCTGACCGGCACCCGCCCGCTACATCTGGCTGTCCAGATCCGCCAGGCGGCGGACACGCCCGCAAGCGCGTGAGACTGTGCCGTGGTGGTTCAGAGGCGAGGTCAGCGCGAGTACGCCGTGCGGATGGAGTGGGGCCTGCGCGGCGCAGAGGAGATCATCCGAGATACCGACTATGCCGTCATCGTCGACGTCCTGAGTTTCACCACCGCCGTGAGCGTGGCGATCGACCAAGGCGCCGAGGTGTTCCCGTATCCGTGGCGCGACCGGTCGGCTGAGGCGTTCGCCAGTAGACACGGGGCCGTCCTAGCAGTAGGCCGGTCCGAGGCCGCGCTCGCCGACATCGGGTCCCGCAGGACCGACGGCGCCCCGCCGCTCGTGAGCCTGTCACCCGCCTCGATCAGGACCGCGCGGGGCCTGGACCGGATCGTCCTGCCATCGCCCAACGGCTCGGCCCTCTCCTCGGCCCTGGCGCGCTCAGGCCGCCAGATCGTCGCCGCCTGCTTGCGCAACCGCGCGGCCGTCGCCAACTGGCTCGCGAATCAGGCGGGTGATCCAGACCGCCAGTCGGCCATCGCCGTGATCGCAGCCGGCGAGCGCTGGCCGGACGGGACGCTCCGGCCGGGCCTGGAGGATCTGTGGGGCGCCGGAGCCGTCATCTCCGCCCTTCAGGGGCTCGGCATGACCGGGCTGAGCCCGGAAGCGCACGCGGCCGCAGCAGCCTGGCACTCGATCGAGGCACAACCGAACGCCGCCCTGGCCAACTGCGAAAGTGGCACGGAACTCGCCGACGCCGGGTTCGGCGCGGACGTCACTATTGCGGGCGAAGTAGACATCAGCGGATCCGTGCCTGTTCTAGTTCGCGGGCGCTTCGCCGACGTCCTCGATGCCGGGCTCGCGGCCCGGCCAGAACGCAGTTAAGCACCTAGCGAAACCGCCCGGATATCTTCCTCGGCCAATGCATTGCGGTCGCGGTTCCGGGTAGCGCTCCAATAATGCCGATCTCCTATAGATCCACTGGGTATACCAGTTCGGGAGGAAGCCGTGGCGCTGCCGGACTTCTTCGTGGCGGGCGCGCCCAAGGCCGGAACGACGGCGCTCCACGCTGCGCTGGCCCAGCATCCGGAGCTGTATCTGTCGACGATCAAGGAGCCGAAGTTCTTCCTGACCGACGGGCCGCCGGCGGCTCAAGGCGGCCCCGGCGACGCAAAGACGTACCGGGAGCACGTCTGGCGCCGCTCCGACTACGAAGCCCTGTTCGACGCCGCGCCGGCCGGGGCGCTCCGCGGCGAGTCGACGCCCTTCTACCTGTACCGGCGCGACGCCCAGCAGCGCATCAAGGCTCTCATTCCGCAGTCGAAGCTGATCATCGTCGTGCGCGATCCGGTTGAGCGAGCGCACTCGAACTGGACGCACCTCTGGTCCTCCGGGCTGGACCCGATCGACGACTTCGTGACGGCGTGCGCGGCTGAGGACGATCGGGTCATGGCCGGGTGGGCTGACTTCTGGCACTACAAGCGGATCGGGTTCTACGGCCAGCAGCTGGAGCACCTGTACTCGGTGTTTCCCCGCGAGCAGGTGCTGGTCTTCCGGTACCGCGACCTCGTCGAGGATCCGCCGGGCACCCTGGACCGCATCTGTGGCTTTCTCGGCGTCCGGCAAGGACTCATCGACCACGTTCCGCGCGAGAACGTCACCGCTCATCCCGACTACACGCGCCGCCACCAGTACGTCTCAAGGCTGCTGCGGGCAGCGTCGGCTAGCGCGGCGCTTATGCCTGGTCATCGCGGCAAGGCCATGGTTGACCGGCTCGAGAGTAGCCTCCAGGATGGCGCGGCCCCGCGCAGGCCGCTGACGTGGGAACAGCGGCAGGCCCTGCTGCCGTACTTCGAGACCGACATCCAGCTGCTGACGGAGATCACCGGCGGGGACTACGAGAGTTGGCTGCGGCCGCGCGAGGACTCCGGTGGCCTCGTTGGCGCGAGGCCAGCCGGCCAGCGGCAGGCCCGCAACGGTCGGCCCCGCGAATTTCTGGGGCGCCGGTTAGCGCAGCTCGGTACGTAGCTCGTGGCGGCCATCTGGCCTGGTGACCTCGTAGTACCAGCGCTCGCGCCCGTTGCCGAGGTCGACGATGTTCAGGTAGCGCAGCCCGCCGCGACCGTCGGGTGGCGCACCGACCGGCGCTCTGCCGATCGCCGTGAACGCGTCCGGCGTATCGCCGACGGCGACGCCGGTTCGCTCCTCGTAGTTCTCCGCCGCGCTGGCCCGGCCGTCGTAGTAAGCCATGACTCCGGTTGGCGTGAACCGGACCGCGCTGACCCGGACGCCCCGCGAGTCCCACTCGCCCGGCCGCGGCGTCAGCGCATGTCCGTGCCAAGTCCATTCGACGCCGTCAGCGCTGGTGGCGTAGTCGGTTGTCATCCTGTCTGTGCTGGCCTCGTCCGCCAGCGGGTGCACGGACGCCCACAGATGCCACACACCCGACCGGCGGACGATCACGGTGTCCTTGATCGCCGTCACGGCATCGCCGGGCAGGACGACAGTGCGCTGCCGGGGGTCGAAGGCATCGGGAGTACCGGCCTCGAGCATCTCGACACGCCAGTGCTTCGTCCCCCACGTAGCGCAGCTCAGATAGAGCCGCCAGGTCCCGGCCGGGGTTCGCACCAGCGTCGGCCGCTCAAGCGACTCGGTGTCCATCTCGTCCTTGGTGATCACCTGGATGGTCTCGAATTCGACTCCGTCAGCCGAGCGGGCGATCACCACGGCGTAGCCCCGGCCGTGGCCGATAGGTCGCCTCAGCCGGTACGCCAGCACGATCTGATCGCCGTCACGGACCGCGCTCGGAGCACCTGCCCACGTGCCCGGCTCGTCGCCAGGAGGCTCGATGGCCACGACGGAACGCTCTGGTGCGGGGGCAAGGTCGGCGACTTCGATGATCACGATGCGAAGAATAGGCGACCTGCGGCAGTCACCTGACCGGCTACGACAGGCCAGAACACCGAGGAACCGGAACGGGGCCGACGAAGCGAACGCCCCTTCGACCCTTGGCAATCAGGAACGGGGGCGCTCGTGCGCCCCCGTTCCTGCCACTAGGTTGGCTGGCCGGTCAGTGGCCCCGATAGGGCCGGGCGGTCAGACCGCGATTCCGGTCAGGGTCACGATCAGCGTGTGCTTGCCGTTCACGTCCTTCCACGTGATCTTGTACGGAAGTCGTGAACATGCCCTTCCTTGTTGGGGTGAAGGTCACCGGCAGCAGCAGATCTGAGTCTGGGTTGAAAGGCATGCTCGCCGACGGCTTCAACGGCGCACCGAACGGCGCCTCGACGGCCGAGGTCTGCTGTACCAGGCTCTCGGTGTTGCCGGTGTTGGTGACCTTGACGTAGGCGCGTGCCCTCTTGCCTATCTTGATGTTCCCGAAGTTCACCACTGGGTTGGCGGCAGTCAGCTGGCTTTGGGCCGCCGTGGACACCGCTGACAAGCTGGCGGTGGCCGGAGTCCCGCTGCTACCCGTAATGGTGAAGGACCCAGTCGAGGTCGCGACCGATGTCGGGGAATAGAGCACCTGCACGGTGACCGTCTCGCCCGGCGGGATCGCGGTGCCGACCGCCGGCACGTTCGAGAGGCTGAACGGAGCCGACGGCAGCGTGACCGACGTGATGGTCTGCGTCGTCGTACCGAAGTTGGTGATGTTGACGGTCTGCGGAATCCTGATGCCGAGCGGCACCGGGATCACGCCCTGGTCGGGCGCCAGCGGGAAGGTCACCGTGTTCGGCGTTGACGTCAGCCCGTCCTGAGTGCCCTGCGCGCTGATTGGCACGTCCACAGTCGGGTCGGTGCTCGAGTTGGTGCTCAGCGACAGGGTGCCGCTGCTACCGCCGGCGACGGTGGGCGTGAACGTGGTCTGCACGCGCAGCTTGTCGCCCTTGTTCAGCGTGACCGGGAACGTCACCGGCACCGGGGTGCTGCTGCCCTTCTTGATCTCGGTGGCCTGCCCGGCGGTGAACTCGCTGGTCGTCGTCGTCTGCGTGTTGTTGGCGCCGGTGCTGGCCGTCGCGCCGGTGATGGTCACGGTCTTCGTCGCGGTCACCGAGACCGACTTGCTGCTGCTCGAGCCGACCGCCGCCTGCGGCAGCGTCGCCGTCGCGGCCACGGCGGGTGCTGCCGCTGCGGGCGCGGCGAACGCGAGTACGTGACCATCACGCGATCCGACGTAGACCCAGCCCTGGCTCGTCGCCGGGATGGAGAACTTCGCCGCGGTGAACGTGTTGGAGTGCCAGATGTTCTTCAGGTTGCACAATTTGGTGGACACGCACGGGCTGGGCGTCGTGCCGTGCGAGGCCACGCTCCCGAGCTGGTACGCCTCGAGCATCGAGCCCGCGCCGGACTTGGTGGTGGTGTTCGGGGTGAACACCTCCCAGACGACGGCCGACGTGGCGTCGCCGCCGTTGGACGTGACCACCGGCGAACCTGATGTGAAGCCGTAGGTCAGCGAGCTCGTGGCGACGTTCGTGAGGAATGGCTTGTTGGCGCTGGTGACTCCAAATCGGAACACCCGCATGAGGTCGTCCTTGCCGACAGAGAACAAGAAGTCGTTGTCGATGGGGTTGGTGTGAGAGTTCGCGATGGTCACGGCCGTGTTGCCGAAGATGGCCGGGTGTCCCCACTCGCCTCCGTAGGCCTTCGTTACGAACAGGACCTTGTCAGTGTTACTAGTGCCCTGCTCGCGGCCGCCGAGGCTACTGCGGTTCAGCAGCCAGGCACGGCCGTCCTTGCCGATCTGAACCAAGGTGGAGAGACCGCCGACCGAGAACGGCACCCCGACCGGCGCGCCGGAGCCGAGGTCCTTGTCGGCCGCATCCAGAGACGGGGCGTTGGCCGGGCTGAAGAAGTCCTTCGCCGCGAGGGTGCCGTTGCTGTTGACCCCGAGCCGGATGACCGACTCGGCGAGCTGCCCGCCGGGTGACGTGCCAGCACGCTTGACCGGCGACACGCCGTTCCCAGACGTGACGAAGATACGGCCGGACCCGTCCGACATGAGACCGCCACCGCCCTGCCAGATGCCGGCCTGGTCGTAGGTGACGCCTGACTCATCGCTCCAGAGCGTCTTCGCGTGGGTCGAGATGTCGACGCGCGCGACGTAACCGTCGTAGGGCTTGTGATCACAGTGCGACGCGAATGCCCCGAAGACAGCGCCGCCCATTACCAGGACGCCGGGCCGCTCCATGTTGTACTTCGCGCTGAACGAGACGTGCGTGTCATTGTTGGGGTGGCCAGTGATCAGCGTCTTGCTCACCACGCCGCCTGTGGTCGGATTCATCTCGACCATGTAGTACTGGGGTGCGCCACTGGTCATGATGTTGGCGAACATGAAGATGTGGCCGGTGACCGAGTCATAGGCCGGGGTCCCGGTCACGCCAATGTTCGGTGTCAAGTCGGTGCACGTCTTCAGCGTGGAATTATTTGCAATCACGAAAGGGCTGCCCAGCGACGTGTGCCAGAGGTACTTGCCTGTTCCCGCGTCCAGCCCGTAGACCTGGTCGGTCTCCGTTGCGATGATGACCGTCGAGCCGATAACGAGCGGCTGGGCGTACACCGCGCCGGACACCGTCTGGCCGCCAGTCGCCGTCTCCCCCAGTGTCGTGTCGTTCCATCGCTGCACAAAGCTCGGGACTACCGACGGGCCCATTGCCGTTTCGGTCGAATCCCAGCCGTTGCGAAGCTGGTTCTGTGAAGCCATCACGTCATCGGCGTGGGCCACGGCAGTGGTAAACGGTGCAATGGCACTTACGACGGGCAGCGCCCCCGCGACGAGGGCGAGGCCGGTCGACGGCTAGTGCCAGCCGCCGCGCACGACGCTGGTGGACACGAAAAAGTCGCCTTATGTGCACGGAAGGTCTCCCCAAGTCAGCGAGCGGCGGTAAAGGCATTGCCATTAGCGCGGCATTGCCTACTGTTGACGCACCGCGTGCTGATTTGGATGACGCCGTTATCGGACTGTGTCCGTCTGTTTAACCATTCGCCAGGAACAGCGCTAACAGCGAGAACGGGGGCGCTGGCGGGCGCCCCCGTTCTCGTTACTCGGCCGTCAGACCCCGGTTCCTGTCAGGGTCACGATCAGCGTGTGCCTGCCAGACAGGTCCCGCCAGTGGAGCTGGTACTGAGTGGTGAATTTCCCCTTCTTGGTGGGCGCGAAGGTCACCGGGAGCAGCAGGTCGCCATCCGGGTTGAAAGGCAACCCCACCCTCGGCTTGAGCGGTGCGGCGAACGGCGCGGCCGGGTTCCCGACTCCCGTCAGGGTGGTCGACGTGTTGCCGGTGTTGCTGACCTGGATGTAAGCGGTCGCCTTCTTCCCCACCGAGACAGATCCGAAATTCAGAGATGTCTTAGCCGCCGCGTGGCCCACCGGGGCGTGAGCGTTCGGGATGTTGCTCGGGGTGGCCGTGCCTACTGCTGTCAGCTGGCTCACGGCTGGCGTCGCGATCGCTGAAAGCGCGACCACGGCTTTCTGCCCGCTGCTGCCGACTATGGTGAACGACCCGGTGGCGTTGCCCGGCGATGTGGGCGAGTAGGTCACCTGCACGGCGATGGTATCGCCCGGATTGATCTTGGTACCGACGGCGGGCAGGTTGGTAGCCGAGAACGGCGCCGTCGGCGGCGTGACCGACGTGACGGTCTGGGTCGCCGTGCCGAGGTTAGAGATGGTAACGATCTCCGGCTTATGGCCGCCAATCGGTACATCGATAGCGACAGGCCAGTCCGGCGCCCAGACGAAGTCCTGCGCGCTCGGCTGGGCATAGAGGCCCTGCTGCGTGCCCTCCGCGGTGAGAGGCACGTCCACAGTCGGCTCCGTGCTCGAGTTGGTGGTCAGCGACAGCGTCCCGCTGCTTCCGCCCGGAACCGTGGGCGCGAAGCTGGTCTGGACGCTGAGCTTGTCGCCCTTGTGCAACTTGACCGGGAACGTCACCGGGACCGGCGTGCTGCTGCCGTTCTTGGTCACGCTCGCCTGGCCGGCGTTGAACTCGGTGGCCGGGGCCGTCCCGTTCGCGGCGTCGGTGCTGGCGGTCGCGCCGGTGATGGTGACGGTCTTTATCGCGGTAACCGAGACCGGCTGGGTGCTCGTCGAGCCGACCGCCGTCTGCGGCAGGGTCGCCGCAGTCGTGGCAGCGGGCGCTGCCGCGCCCGGTGCCGCGTAGGCGAGTACGTGACCATCACGCGTTCCGACGTAGACCCATCCCTGGCTGGTCGCCGGGATCGAGAACTTGGCCGCCGTGAACGTGTTGGAGTGCCAGATGTTCGTCAGCTTGCACGGATTCGTCGACAGGCACGGGCTAGGCGTGCCGCCTGTCGAGGCCACGCTGCCCAGCTGGTATGCCTCAAGTACTGAGTTCGCGCCGGTCGGGTCGGGGCTTGACTTGAAGCTCGGGGTGTAGACCTCCCAGATGACCGCCGACGTCGGGTCGGCACCGTTGGACGTCACAACCGGCGAACCAGAGGTGAAGCCGTACGTCAGCTGGCTGTTCGCCACATTCGTCAGCCACGGCTTATTCGCCGAGGTGACAGCGAAACGGAAGACTCGCAGCACGTCGTCCTTGCCGACCGAGAAAAGGAAGTCGTTGTCGGTGGCAGTCGTGCCGGAGTTGGCCTGGGTCGCGTTCGTGTCACCGAAGACCGCCGGGTGGCCCCACTCACCGCCATAGGCCTTGCCCACGAACAGATCCTTGTCAGTGCTGTTCGGGCCTTGCTCGCGGCCGCCGAGGCCATTGCGGTTAAGCAGCCAGATCCGGCCGTCCTTGCCGATCTGCGCCAGCGTGCTGTCGCCAGCCACGGTGAAGTTACCCACGTCGACCGGCCCGCCGGCGCCATAGTCAGTGTCTGACGCATCGAGCGATGGTGCGTTGGCGGGGCTGAAGAAGTCCTTGGCCGATAGCGTCCCGTTGCTGTTGACCGCGAGCCGGATCACCGACTCGGCCAGCTGGCCGCCGGGCGTCGAACTCTTCGGCGGAGACACTCCGTTGCCGGAGGTGAGGAAGATCCGGCCGGACCCGTCGGACATGACGCCGCCGCCCGACTGCCAGATACCAGCCTGGTTGTTGGTGACCCCTGACTCATCGCTCCACAGTGTCGCTGCGCCCGTCGAGATATTGATCCGCGACACGTAGCCGGTGTAGGGCTTGGTGTCGCAGTGCGAGGCGAACGCCCCGTAGACCGCCCCGTCAAGGATCAGCACGCCGGGCCGCTCCATGTTGTACCTGGCGCTGAACCCGATGTTCGGGTCGTTGCTCGGCTTGCCGGTGATCTGAATCTTCTTGATGACGGTCCCGTTGGTGGGATTCATCTGCACCAAGTTGTACGCCGGGTTATTGCCGTTCATGATGTTGGCGTAGAAGAAGATGTCCTTGGTGCCAGTAGCGTCGTATACGGGGGTGCCGGTCACGCCGATGTTCGGCACCAGGTCAGTGCACCCCTTGAACGTGGGATCGCTCGCGATCGGGTACGCACTGCCCAGTCGCGTGGCCCAGAGCTGTGCGCCGGTTCCTGCGTTGATCCCGTAGACCCAGTCGCTCTCGGTGGCCACGATCACGGTCGAGCCAATCACGAGCGGCTGCGCGTATACCGCGCCATCTACCGGGAAGTTCCAGCGCGGCGCCGGGGAGAACGTCCCGACTGTCGTCGGGCTAAGGTTGGGTTCGCTCGAGTCCCAGCTTGTGCGCATCGCGTTCTGCGATGCGGTGATGTCATCAGCCAGCGCGACCCCGGTCGTGCCGGGCACAACGCCGCCGACCACGGGCAGCACCCCCGCGACGAGCGCGAGCCCGGTCGCGGCAAGGCCAACGCGCCGGGCGATATGAATACGAATGCCTGAATTTCCCCATATACGCACGGAAGGTCTCCCCATATCAGCGAGGTGGGAGCCGACAACTCTGCCGGGTGTTGACCCAAACTTGACGCCAGGCCGGGTTTAGCCTGGTTTAGCCGACGGCTCCTTGACATGAGATTGCCTTGTTTTGACGTTCGGCACCGGCGTTTGGATGACGCCGTTACACCTCTGTAGCGCTTTTTTCAGCGACGGCCCGGCAAAGGCGCGCTACCGCGGCCGACTTCGGCGCTCTGGGGCTCTCCCTGCGGCCCGGCGAACAGGAACGGGGCCGCTCGACACGGCCCCGTTCCCTTTACTCGTCGTGATTAGGCACTCACGTGGCGGTCCCGCTGAGGGTCACGACAACCGTGTGGCTGCCCTTTAGATCCCGCCAGTGCAGGGTGTAGCGGGAGGTGAACTTGCCCTTCTTGCTCGGCGTGAACTTCACCGGAAGCAGCAGGTCCCCATCGGGGTTGAACGGCAGCCCAACCGCGGGCTTGAGCGGAGCCGCGAACGGCCCGCTGACGCTTCCGACTCCGGTCAGCGTGGTCGGGGTGTTGCCGGTGTTGGTGACCTGAATGTACGCAGTTACCTTCTTGCCCACCGGGATCGTCCCGAAGTTCACGCTTGGCGAGGCCTTCAGCTGGCTAACCGCCGGAGTTCCGATCGCCGAAAGAGTGACCACGGACTTTTGCCCGCTGCTGCCGACGACGGTGAACGAGCCAGTGGCAGGTCCTGGCGACGTGGGCGTATACGTCACCTGGACGGCGATCGACTCGCCCGGCTTCAGCTTGCTGCCGACGAGGGGCAGGTTGCTGGCGCTGAATGGCGGCTGCGGCGGCGTCACCGAGGTAATGGTCTGGGTGACGGTGCCGAGGTTGGCGATGTCGACGATCTCTGGCTTCTGGCCGCCGACGGGTACATCGATGGCGACCGGCCAGTCAGGCGCCCACGGGAACGTCTGCGTGCTCGGCTGGGCGGTGATCCCTTGCTGCGTGCCCTCGCCGGCGAGGGGCACGTCCACCGTCGGGTGCCTTGACGAGGTGGTGCTCAGCGACAGCGTGCCGCTGCTCCCGCCTGGGGTAGTGGGTGTGAACGTGGTGCGGACGGACAGCTTCTCGCCCTTGGTCAGCGTGACCGGGAATGTCACATTGGTTGAGGTACTGCTGCCCTTCTTGGTCACGCTCGCCGTGCCGACAGCGAACTCGCTGGCCGTTGTCTGGGTGTTGTTGGCGCTGGTGCTGGCCGTCGCGCCGGTGATGGTGAGGGTCGTCTTCGCGGTGACGGTGACCGCCTGGCTGCTGGTCGAGCCGACTGCGGTCTGCGGCAGGGTGGCAGCCGACGTCGCTGCTGGCGCGGCGGCGGCCGGCGCCGAGTACGCGAGCACGTGCCCGTCGCGGGAGCCGACGTACACCCAGCCGTTGCTGATCGCCGGGGTGGAGAACTTGGCCGCTGTGAACGTGTCCGAGCTCCAGATGGGCGTCAGCGTGCACACATTGGTCGACGTGCACGAGCTGGGCGTTGTGCCATTAGAGGCCACGTTGCCCAGCTCGTACGCCTCGAGCACCGAGCCTGCGCCGGTCTTGCCGGCCGTGTTCGGGGTGTAGACCTCCCAGATCACCGCCGACGACGGGTCATCACCACTGGACGTCACCACTGGCGAACCCGAGGTGTATCCGAACGTGAGCGAGCTGACGGCGACGTTCGACAGCCACGGCTTGTTCGCCGTCGTGACGCCAAAGCGGAACAACCGCATCACGTCGTCCTTGCCGACGGAGATGAGGAAGTCGTTGTCCGTGGGGGTGGCGCCGGCGTTGGCCTGGGTCGCGTTGGTGTCACCAAAGATCGCGGGGTGGCCCCACTGGCCGCCGTAGGCCTTGCTCACGAACAGGTCGTTGTCCTTGCTGCCTGCGGCCTGCTCGCGGCCGCCGAGGCCATTGCGGTTGAGCAGCCAGACACGGCCGTCCTTGCCGTCCTGCTCGAGCGTGCTATAGCCCCCGACGGTGAAGGGAACGCCGACCGGCCCGCCCGCCCCGAAGTCGGTGTCCGCCGCGTCCAGCGTCGGTGCGTTGGCCGGGCTGAAGAAGTCCTCGGCCTTCAGCGTCCCGTTGCTGTTGAGACCGATCCGGATGACCGACTCGGCGAGCTGGCCGCCGGGCGAGGTACCCGCGCCCTTGACCGGCGACACGCCGTTGCCCGACGTGAGGAAGATCCGGCCGGCCCCATCCGACATGATCCCCCCGCCGGACTGCCAGATACCCGCCTCGTTGTAGGTGACCCCGGACTCGTCGCTCCACAGCGTCCATCCGGTGGTGGCAATGCTGACCCGGGCCACGTAGCCGTCATAGGGCTTGGTGTCGCAGTGCGAGGCAAAGGCCCCGTAGACGGATCCGTTCATGATCAGGACGCCCGGCCGCTCCATCGTGTACTTGGCGCTGAACGTGACGTGGGAGTCGTTGGACGGGTGCCCGGTAATCGCGGTCTTCCGGATGACTTTCCCGGTGGCGGGGTTCATCTGGACCATGTAGTACTCCGGCTTGGCCGGCGAGCCGGTCATGATGTTCGCGAAGAAGAAGATGTCACCGGTACTCGAGTCATACGCTGGCGTACCCGTCACGCCGATGTTGGGCACAAGGTCGGTGCACCCCTTGAACGTCGTATCGCTCGCGAGCGGGTAGGCACTGCCGAGCCGGGTTCCCCAGAGCTCCGCGCCTGTCGTGGCGTTGACCCCGTAGACCCAGTCGCTCTCGGTAGCCACGATGACCGTAGAGCCCAGCACAAGCGGCTGCGCGTACACGGAGCCATCAACCGCGAAGTTCCAGACCGGCGTAGGCGAAAACGTCCCGACCGTCGTCGGGCTCAGATTCGGCTCGCTCTCGTCCCAGCCGGTCCGCAATGTGTTCTGCGAGGCGGTGATTTCGTCGGCGAGCGCCGCGCCGGTTGTGCCGGGCACCACGCCGCCGACGACGGGCAGCACGCCCGCCACGAGCGCGATCCCGGTCGCGGCGAGTCCAAGGCGCCTGGCGGAGTGATGGCGAACGCGAAACCTGCCCCATATACGCAACGGAACGTCTCCCAGGTCAGTGCGGCGGAGCCGACAGCGTGCCTGACCGTCGCGAGAGTTCGTGCCGGGTCGGGTTTAGGCCCCAAGGTGACGAGAATGCCCTTCGATGGGGTTCTGCCGCACGAATTCGAGTACGCCGTTATCGCACCGTGTCCTTTTTCTCAGCAACTCTCGCGGAAAGCATTCTGGTAAATGCAGCGCGTTACCTCAGCAGGCCTATTTCTTTCTACGGAAGTTGTAAAGGAATACGCGCTTCTATCTATCAGGGTTGTAGACGAAGAAAGTAATTCCTCTACCGCGGCTGTAGAGCGATAACGCCTGCGGAACAAGAACGGGGACGCTGGTGTAGCGCCCCCGTTCCCTGCTCGGACTCGATCAGCTGGCGGTTCCGGTGATCGTGACGGTCACCTTGTGCGGGCCGTTTACGTCACTCCACTTGAGGATGTAGTGCGTGGTGAACTTCCCCTTCTTCGTGGGCGTGAAGGTCACCGGGAGCAGCAGGTCGGAGTCGGGGTTGAAAGGCAGCCCGACGTCCGGCTTGAGCGGCGCCGCGAACGGGGCAGCCAGATTCGCGACTCCGTTCACCAAGCTCTGGGTGTTGCCGGTATTGGAGACCTGGAAGTCGGCGGTTGCCTTCTTGCCGACCGGGATCGTCCCGAAGTTCACGGTCCCGGTAGAGGCCGTCAGCTGGCTCACGGCAGCAGTGCCGACGGCCGAGAGGGTGACCACGGCCTTCTGCCCGCTGCTGCCGGCGACGGTGAACGAGCCGGTGGCGTCTCCTGGCGACGTCGGCGAGTAGGTCACCTGCACGGCGATCGACGCGCCCGGGTCGAGCTTGGTCCCGACCGCCGGCAGGTTACTGGCCGTGAACGGAGCCGACGGCGGCGTCACCGAGGTAATGGTCTGGGTGACCGTGCCGAGGTTGGCGATGTCGACCGTTGCCGCCTTCTGGATGCCGATCGGCACCGGGGTGACGTTCTGGTCGGGCGCCAGCGGGAACGTCTGCGTGGACGGCTGGGCGTAGATCCCTTGCTGGGTGCCCTCGCCAGTGAGGGGGACGTCCACCGTCGGGTTGGTGCTCGAGTTGGTGCTCAGCGACAGGGTGCCGCTGCTGCCACCCGGAACCGTGGGCGTGAAGCTGGTCTGCACGCTGAGCTTGTCGCCCTTGTGCAACGTGACCGGGAACGTCGCCGGGCTGCCATTCACGCTCGGCTGGCCGGCCGAGAACTCGCTGGCAGTGGTCGTCTGCGTGTTGTTGGCACCGGTGCTGGCGGTCGCGCCGGTGATGGTGACGGTCTTCGTCGCGGTCACCGACACTGGCTGCGTGCTCGTGGAGCCGACGGCGGTCTGCGGCAGGGTCGCCGTAGTGGTCGCGGCGGGCGCGGCCGCTCCCGGTGCCGAGAACGCGAGCACGTGGCCGTCACGGGTACCGACGTAGACCCACCCCTGGCTGGTGGCCGGGATGGAGAACTTGGCCGACGTAAACGTGTTGGAGTGCCAGATGGTTGCCAGCTTGCACGGATTGGTGGAGACGCACGGACTGGGCGTCGTTCCGTTCGAGGCCACGTTCCCGAGCTGATATGCCTCGAGCTGCGAACCGACGCCGGTCTTGCCCGTCGTGTTCGGCGTGAACACCTCCCAGATGACCGCCGATGTCGGGTCGTCGCCGTTGGACGTCACCACCGGCGAGCCGGACGTGAAGCCATACGTGAGCGTGCTGTTGGCGAGGTTCGTCACGCCCGGCTTGCCCGTGGAGCTCACGAAGAACCGGAACAACCGCATCACGTCGTCCTTGCCGACCGAGAACAGGAAGTCGTTGTCGACAGGGTTGTTGTGAGAGTTCGCGACGGTCACGGGCGTGTCGCCGAAGATCGCCGGGTGGCCCCACTCGCCGCCGTAGGCCTTGGTCACGAAGAGGGAGGCATCGGAGCTGCTCGGACCCTGTTGACGCCCGCCGAGGTTGTCCCGGTTGAGTAGCCAGATCCGGCCATCCTTGCCGGGCTGCACGAGAGCGTGGCTGAACGTGCCGACCGGGAACTGGACTCCGACCGGCGCGCCGGACCCGAGGTCGAGGTCGCCCGCGTCGAGCGTCGGAGCGTTGGCGGGGCTGAAGAAGTCCTGCGCCGACAGCGTCCCGTTGCTGTTCGCAGCCAGGCGGATCACCGACTCGGCCAGCTGGCCGCCGGGCGACGAGCCAGCGCGCTTCACGGGGGAAACGCCGTTCCCGGAGGTGAGGAAGATCCGACCGGGACCGTCCGACATGAGGCCGCCGCCGGACTGCCAGATGCCGGCCTGGTTGTTCGTCACGCCGGACTCGTCGGTCCAGAGCGTCGCGGTGTGCGGGCTGGCGGAGATGTTGACCCGCACCACGTAGCCGGCGTAGGGCTTGAAGTCGCAGTGCGAAGCGAACGCCGCGTAGACGGCCCCGCCGTCGATCAGCACGCCGGGACGCTCCATGTTGTACTTCGCGCTGAAGGTAATGCTCGAGTCGTTGCTCGGGTGGCCGCTGATCAAGGTCTTGCTGATGACGGTCCCGTTGGTGGGATCCATCTCGACCAGGTAGTACTGCGGGGCGCCGCTCGTCATGATGTTCGCGAAGAAGAAGATGTGGCCGGTGGTCGAGTCGTACGCCGGGGTGCCCGTGACGCCGATGTTCGGCACCAAGTCGGTGCACTTGGTGAACGTCGACACCGTCGAGATCGGGTAAGGACTGCCGAGTTGCGTCGACCACTCGACGGCGCCCAGTCCCGGCGTTCAGTCCGTAGACCCAGTCGTTCTCGGTGGCCACGATCACGGTGGAGCCAAGGACGAGCGGCTGCGCGTACACCGATCCTTGCACCGCGGCGTTCCACACTGGCGCGGAGCTGAACGTCTTGACCGTCGTCGGGCTCAGGTTCGGCTCGGCGTTGTCCCAGCCGTTGCGCAGCGCATTCTGCGATGCCATGACGTCATCGGCAAGCGCGACGCCGGTGGTCCCCGGCACAACGCCGCCCACGACGGGCAGCACGCCCGCCACGAGTACGAGCCCGGTCGCGACAAGCCCAAGGCGCCGAGCAGAGTGATTGTGAGCGCGAAATTGACCCCGTATACCCACGGACGTCCCCCGAATCAGCGAGGCGGGAGCCCGGCTGCTTTGACCTGATCTTGGTCAAAAAATGGCGTCAAGTCGGGTTAAGCATTGCCCCCAGGACAGAGAGTGCATCTTCTCGACGCTCCGACACCAGACCCTGGTTGACGCCGTTATCGCACTGTGTCCCTTTTCTTTGTACCGCTTGCCGGAAACGAGATCCCGCGTCAGCCCGACCTGCGCCGTCCGACCCGCCCAGAATGGGGCGCGAAGCTGTCGTTTGAGAATTTTGCCGGATCCGGTCCGCGGCAGCTCGTCGACAAAGTCCACCGACCTCGGCACCTTGTAGCTAGCCAGGTGCTGCTTCCCGAACGTCTTGATCTCGTCCGCGGACAGCGTCGCGCCGGGCGCGAGCACGACAGTCGCGTGCACGGCCTCGCCCCATTCTTCGGACGGGATCCCGAACACCGCGACGTCGTAGATCGCCGGGTGCTGCTCGAGCGCCGCCTCGATCTCGGCCGGGTAGATGTTCATGCCGCCCGAGATGATCATGTCGTTCTTGCGGTCGCAGATGTAGAGGTAGCCCTCGTCATCCCAGTAGGCGATGTCGCCAACAGTGTGGAAATCGCCGCGGCTCGCCGCTTCGTAGCTGTCCGGCTGCTTGTAGTACTCGTTGAAGACGCCCTTGGACCGGACGAACAGCTCGCCCGTGTGCTCGGGCCCGGTGCCGGTGACGACGTCCCCGTCGGCGTCGAAGAGCACGATCTCGATGCCGGGGGCCGGCTGGCCGCAGGAGCCGGGCTTGCGCATCTGGTCCTCCGGCCTGAGGACGCAGTCGACCCCCAGCTCCGTCGAGCCGTAGACCTCCCAGAGCGACTCGGGCGGGAAGTCGGCGACGTACTGCTGCTTGAGCGCGTAGCTCCACGGCGCCGCGTTGGCGATCATGACGCGCATGGAGGACCTGTCGTACTTGGCCTTGACCTCCGGCGGCAGCGCGCACACCATCCGGATCAGCGCCGGCGCCGAGAACGTGGACGTGGCCCGGTACTTCTCGACCAGCCGGAGCCAGTCCTCGGCATCGAACTTCCGCTGCACCACGATGGTCTGGCCGAACAGCAGGCCGATGCCCATGAACGCACCGGGGCCGCTGTGGTACAGCGGTCCGGACGTGATGTAGATGTCGTCCGGCCGGTAGCCGAGCAGGGTGACGAGCGCCAGGCCGGTTTCCATGTCCGCGGCGAACCGGACGGCGCCTTTCGGCTTGCCGGTGGTGCCGGAGGTGTAGATCATCGTCCCGCCCGTGCCGACGGCCTCGCCGACGTCGGCGGGCTGATCCGACGCCGCCGCGGTCAGGTCGTCGCTGCTGCGCATCCCGGCTCGCGGGAACCCGCCGTAGACAATGACGTGGCGCAGGTTCGCCAGCTCACCGACCAGCCCGTCGAACAGGTGCGCATACTCCGCGTCGACATAGGCGATCTCCGCATCGGAGTGATTGACGACGTACCTGGCTTCTTCCGGCGTGAGCCGGTAGTTCAGCGGAACCGCCACGGCGCCGATCTTCCGGGCTGCATTGACGACCGTGACCACAGGAATCGAGTTCGGCCCGCACCAGATGAGCTTGCCGCCAGGCCGTGCACCCAGGTCGAGCAGGGCGTTGGCGAGCTTGTTCGAAGCCGCCTCCAGCTCGGCGTACGTGAGCTGGACAACGTCGTCGCCGCCCTTGTCATCGACGACGCCGAGCTTGTCCGGCTGAGACTCGGCGTAGACCGTCAGGATGTCTGGCATCGCACCTGTTCCTCGTCGCCGTGCTGCATCGGCAGCCTGGAGTTATCAGGTACACCCTCTACCGAATCCCGCTCGGTTGTCACCACCTAGACCACCAAATCGGCCAAAACGTAAGAAAACTCTGAACCCTGCCGTCGGGACACAGCGCTGCGGAACCGGCGCCGTCAGCGTCCGCTGGCTAGCCGAAGGGCCGAGCCGACCAGCCGGTCCGCCCGGACCGCGGCTTGCGCCTCCTCGGCCTCGGTCTGCGCCAGCAGCTTGTCCGGATCCTGGCCGGCCCGTTCCGCCTCGGCCCGGCCGCCGTCGCTGAGCCAGCGGCCGAGCTGAGTGGCGTCGACCTCAGGATGGAACTGAACGGCCAGGTGCGGTCCGATACTGAACGCCTGGACGCACACCTCGTTGCGCGCCAGCACCCGCGCCTCCCGCGGCGGCAGGCACAGGTCGCCGTGGAACTCAAGCCACGGCCCTTCTTCGATCAGGTCCGGATCGAGCGTGTCCACGGTGGTCCAGCCGACCTCCATCCGCGGCGCGCGCTCGACCAGGCCGCCGAGGGCCGCGGTCAGCGCCTGCGCGCCAAAGCAGATGCCGAGGACCGGGACGCTCGCGGCGTCAGCCGCCCGGATCCACTCCAGCTCAGCGCCGATCCAGTCGCTGATCGCGTCCTCGTACACCGACCAGGCTGCGCCCAGGACAATCACGTGGTCGACGCCGTCGAGCGGAGGCAGCGGGCCGTCCGTCGGGAACAGGTGCACGCTCACCTCCGCGCCCCGCGCCACGAAGGCGTCGCCGATGAACCCGGCGTCGTCGATGGCGTGATGCCGGACCACGATCACCCGCATGCTGGCTCCTTCGGCCGAGTACTCAAGTCCAAACCCATTGTCCGGGAACGGCGCCGTATCCGCACGTCCCGGCCTCGCCTGCGCTGGCCCAAAACGTGGTGCGGCCGGCACCTCCCGCTGGCGAGGATGGCATATGACCTGGCGACTGACCGACAGCCTGGACGTGTTCTGGCCGACGGCCGGCGACCTGTCTTCGGCTGGCATGAGGCAGCGGACGGCGCCATTGACGGGGCGTTCTTCCAGACACCGCCGTTCCCGGTCCTGATCGCCTCCCTGCCACCTGGATCCGCCGACTCGCTGGTCGACCTCGTGGCCGCCAGTCGCTCGGAGCCGGTCACTGTGAATGTCGCCGACGCGGGTGAGCCTGCTGTCCTCGCTGCCTGGGCCGCCCGAACGGGCGGAGTCGGGACTGCCCGGATGCGCACGCGGCTGTTCAGGCTCGGGGTGCTTACGCCGCCCGATCCGATGCCGCCAGGTAGCGCTCGCCCGGCCGACATTGGCGACCAGGATTTGCTCGTCGACTGGACCGTCGCGTTCTCGCAGGAGACTGGCGCAGGCGATCCAGGGCGGGCCGCACGTGCGGTCGCCGACCGGCTCAGCCACGATGGCCTTATGTTGTGGGAGACCGGCGGCGTGCCGGTAGCGATGGCGGGAGTGACGCGCGAGGTCGCCGGGTCGTCCGCGTGCTCAGCGTGTACACACCACCCGCGTACCGGCGGCGCGGGTACGGCGGTGCCGTCACGACGGCGGTGAGCCGAGCGGCGCTAACGGCAGGCGCGGTGGCCGTTCTGCTCTTCACCGACCTGGCGAATCCGATCAGCAACGCGCTGTATCAGCGGCTCGGCTACCGGCCCATGGGAGACCGCGTCGAGCTCTCCCTGACGCCGGGCAAGGGCCACCGGTCGGATGTCACGGGCGCCGTAGGCGCCCCGTCTAAGACGTCATGAGAATCGCGATAGCGGGCGGCACTGGGACACTCGGCAGTCACATCACGACCGAACTGACGACCCGCGGCCACGACGTCCGCGTCCTGAGTCGCCACAGCCAGCTGTTTCCCGTCGATCTCTCGTCCGGCCAGGGCCTGGCCGCGGCGCTCGACGGCTGCGATGCCGTTATCGATGCCAGCAACGCCTCCGCGCCGCGGCGCGCGGCCGAGGTTCTGGTCGACGGCTCGCGGCGGTTGCTGGCAGCCGAGCGGGAGTGCGGCGTGCGGCATCATGTCGGCATCTCGATCGTGGGCTGCGAGCGCGTTCCGGTGGCCTACTACCGGGTCAAGACGCAGCAGGAGCACGTGATCAGCACCGGGCCAGTGCCATGGACGCTGGTCCGGGCGACGCAGTTCCATGAACTATTCGATATGGCCCTGACGGCAGCGGCCCGCTGGCGCGTCGTGCCGATTCCGGCCGCGCGGTTTCAGCCGATCGCCGCGGCCGAGGTGGCGCGCGCCGTGGCCGACGTGGCGGAACAGGAGCCGCACGACGGCCGTGTCCAGGTCGCCGGGCCGCAGGTGCTGACGGCCGGGGACCTGGCGCGCATCTGGCTGGCTGCCACACCGCGGCGCGCGGCGCGGGTTCCGGTGCCCGTGCTGGGCAAGATCGGCCGCGCACTGCGTACAGGCGCACTCACCGCCGAGGACGCGGACGTGCTAGGCGTCCAGACGTTCGCAGCCTGGCTCGAAGCGCGCGCACATCATCAGCCGACGGCCGGCCGGTAGCCGAAGCATGTCGCGATGTTGACGACTCATCCGCCGCACCTATGCGTGGCCGGGCCTATCCTGCCGCCTGTGCATGACGACAAGTTCACTGATTACGTCGCCGACAGCCTGGCCGACCTTCCTGGCGTGCTCGCGGTGACCCTCGGCGGCTCCCGGGCAAGCGGTGCGAATCGGCCGGACAGCGACTGGGACTTCGCTGTGTATTACCGAGGCCATTTCGATCCGGATGACCTCCGCACCCTCGGCTGGCCTGGCGAGATCTCAGCAATCGGGGGCTGGGGTGGCGGGGTGTTCAATGGCGGCGCTTGGCTGCGGGTAGCTGGCCGCCGCGTCGACGTCCACTACCGTGATCTCGACGACGTCGAGAGTCGGATCGTCGAGGCTCGCGAGGGACGCTTCGACATCGAGCGGCTCATGTTCCACCTGGCCGGCATCCCGACGTACGTCGTGGCCGCTGAACTGGCCCTGAATCGCGTGCTACGGGGCAGCCTTCCCCGGCCCGAGTACCCCGCCAAGCTGTGTATCAGCGCGTCGCGGCGGTGGCGCGCAGACGCCGCGCTGACGCTGGGCTACGCGCGGGGCTCCCACGCCGCGCGCGGTCATATGGCTGAAACGGCGGGGCTTATCGCCACCGCTGCGACGCAGGCCGCGCACGGCGTGCTGGCCGAGCGCGCCGAATGGATCACCAACGAGAAGACGCTG
Organism: uncultured Actinomycetota bacterium; assembly: GCA_963730085.1. Taxonomy (GTDB): domain Bacteria; phylum Actinomycetota; class Actinomycetes; order Streptosporangiales; family Streptosporangiaceae; genus JAJYUU01. The sequence goes on from CAVSQI010000009.1 coordinate 277,346, forward strand.
CTCGACCGGGCCGGGCTTAGGTCCGTGGATGCAGTCTTTGCTCGGCTGGCGGCCGATCCGGAGCAGCTCATCAGCGCCGTTGACGAGGCCGGACAGATTCTTGGCCTGTCTCCTTCGACGCCCGCGGGGTGAGCAACCGAGGGCGGGCTAGTCGCCCTTGACGTTCACGATCTGCCGCAGGGTGTGCTGGACATCGACGAGGTCGCTGGCGTCGGCCATCACTTGATCGATGTCCTTGTAGGCGCCCGGAATCTCATCCAGGAAGGCGTCGGTATGCCGCCACTCGATCCCGGCCATCGCGGTCTCGAGGTCGGCCCGGCTGAAGTGCCGGCGAGCGGCCGTCCGGCTGAACATCCGGCCCGCGCCATGCGGCGCGGAGTTCAGCGCGAGCGCGCAGCCCTTCCCAGTCACCACGTACGACCGCGTGCCCATAGAGCCAGGAATGACGCCAGCCCGGCCGGTCGAGGCGTCAATGGCGCCCTTACGGGACAGCCATACTTTGCGACCGAAGTGCTCCTCTTGCGCCGTGTAGTTGTGGTGGCAGTTGACCGTCTCGGTGGCCGTCACGTCGCGCCCGAGCCACGACGTCAGGCACCCGAGCAAGCGCGCCATCATCTCCTGACGGTTCAAGAACGCGAACCGCTGGGCCCAGCGCAGATCACGGATGTAGGCCCAGAACTCGTCCTCGTTCTCCGATAGGTAGGCGAGGTCGCGATCGGGCAGGTCGACCCGCCGCAGCTCGCACAGATCGCGGGCGATCTTGATGTGCTTGCTCGCCAGCTTGTTGCCAACACCGCGCGAACCCGAGTGCAGGAACGCCCAGACTCGGTCATCTTCGTCGAGGCTGACCTCGATGAAGTGGTTCCCGGATCCAAGCGAGCCAAGCTGGAGCCGCCAGTTGCTGGCGATCTGGTCGGCGCTGTGAGCGCCGTCAAGCTCTTCCAGCTCGGTGATCCGCCGCTGAGTATCCGATCCCAAGATCGCGTGGTTGTACTTGCCCGCCGACAGCGGTATGGCCCGCTCGATCGCGGTGCGGAGCAAGCGAACATCACGGCGGGCCGCGACGTCGGCGGCCGTGAACTGGGTCCGCACGGCGATCATGCCGCAGCCGATGTCCACCCCCACCGCGGCCGGGATGATCGTCTCCACCGTCGGGATCACCGAGCCGACCGTCGCGCCCTTGCCTAGGTGCGCGTCCGGCATGAGCGCGACGTGCGGGAAGATGAACGGCAGCGTGGCGGCTCGCTTGGCCTGCTCGCGCGTCTGATCGTCGAGGATCGATGCCCAGCTCAGCAGGCGCTCGCTGATCTCCTGCACGCGCCTTTCCTTCCCGCTCTGCCCGTCCAGGAGACCGTAGCTGCCGGACGTTCCAGGCGACGCTGGAACGCCTGCCGGAGCGCTTCCAGGCGCGCATCCGCCCGGTCGCCGGGTCTCGCGGGTTATCCGAACACATATTTGGAAACCCGTCGTATCATCGAACGTATGGACGCAATTCTCCAGGGGTCCTTGCTTGACCTGACGGATTCGCCGTCACTCGCGCCGCTTGACCAGATGCAGCGCACCGAACTGTCCGACGGCGCCTGGGTCGACACACTCCCCGGCTGGCTGACCGGGTCGGATGAGCTGTTCGAGAGCCTCCGGGAGAGGGTGCCCTGGCGGGCCGAGCGACGCCACATGTACGACCGCATCGTCGATGTCCCCAGGCTGCTCTGCTTCTACGGAGAAGGCGAGGCATTGCCGGACCCGCTGCTGACGGAGGCACGGGATGCGCTCGACGCCCACTACGCCGACGAACTGGGCGAGCCGTTCGTTACCGCTGGCCTGTGCCTGTACCGCGACGGCCGGGACAGCGTGGCCTGGCACGGCGATCGGTTCGGCCGCGGCCGCACGGAGGACACGATGGTCGCGATCTTGTCACTCGGTACCCCGCGTCCGCTGCTGCTGCGTCCGGCCCGAGGCGGTTCGGCCCTGCGCTACGACGTCGGCCACGGCGACCTGCTGGTCATGGGCGGGAGCTGCCAGCGCACGTGGCAGCACTCGATACCGAAATCGGCGAGGCCCACCGGTCCCCGCATCAGCGTGCAGTTCCGGCCACGCGACGTACGCTGACGTACGGTTAGCCGGTCGCCATATCCGGGCAAGCTAGCCAAGATGGCTGCTGCCGACGGAGTTAGCGCAGAGATCTGGCCGACTGGCATCGCGCAGGCCGGCTCGGCTACGACGCCCGCGCCGGTCGCCTCGGACGGAAACGTGGCCCTATCGCCTGGTCAGTGGCACGATCTTGGTGTGCCGCAGTTCACAGTGGCGTCGCCATTCCCGCCGATCGCCGACTATGCGTTCCTGTCCGACTGTGAGGTGACGGCGCTCATCGCGCCGAGCAGCGCTGTCGAGTGGATGTGCCTGCCGAGGATGGACTCGCCGAGCGTCTTCGGCGCGATCCTCGACCGGGACGCGGGACGATTCAAGTTCGGGCCCGAGAACATCGCGATGCCCGCTGACCGTCGCTACCTGCCCGGCACGATGGTCGTCGAGACAAGCTGGGACTGCGGAGAAGGCTGGATCGTCGTCCGGGACTGCCTGCTGATGGGCCCGTGGCGACATGAGCGGCCAGGCCGCAGCTCCCATACCCGGCCGCCCACCGACTATGACGCCGAGCACACGCTGCTGCGGACAGTTCGCTGCGTGAACGGCAACGTGCAACTGGTCATGGACTGCGAGCCGGTCTTCGACTACGGCCGCATCCGTGGTACCTGGGAACATACCGATCGCGGCTACTACCAGGCCCAGATCACCCCGGACGAAGGCGACCTGACGCTGACGCTGACCTCCGACATCAGGATTGGCCTGGAGGGTCCGAGCGCACGATCGCGCACGCTGCTGCACGAGGGCGACACCCGGTTCGTCGCGCTGTCCTGGGGCAGCCTGGATGCACCGGCGGACTACACGGAGGCCTACCGGCGGCTGGTGTGGACCGCGCACCACTGGCAGCACTGGCTCGCCCGGGGCGACTTCCCGGATCATCGCTGGCGAACCCACCTGGCCCGCAGCGCGCTGACCTTGAAGGGCCTCACGTTCGCTCCTACGGGTGCCATCGCGGCCGCTTCGACCACGTCGCTGCCGGAGACGCCGGGCGGCGAGCGGAACTGGGACTACCGGTATAGCTGGATCCGCGACGCCACGTTCGCGCTGTGGGGCCTGTTCACGCTCGGCTTCGAGTGGGAGGCCAGCGATTACTTCGCGTTCCTCACGGACGTCGTCGAGCGCGACCGCGGGAACATGCAGATCGTCTACGGGATCGACGGCCGCAGCGAGCTACCTGAGCAGATGCTCAAGCACCTGCACGGATACCAGGGCGCGCAGCCGATCCGGATCGGCAACGACGCTTACGCGCAGCAGCAGAACGACGTCTGGGGCGTGGTGCTCGACTCGCTCTACCTGCACACGAGGTCGCGCGACCGGCTCGACGAGCGCGTCTGGCAACTGGCCAAGAATCAGGTTGAGCACGCACTAGAGCACTGGCGCGAGCCTGACTGCGGCATCTGGGAAGTCCGCGGCGCCCCGAAGCATTTCACGTCGTCAAAGATGGCGTGCTGGGTGGCCGCGGACCGGGGTGCGCGGCTTGCCAAGATCAGAGAGGACCCGGACGCGGCGCGGCGCTGGCAGGAGGCGGCCGACGAGATCCACGCGGACATCTGCGCCAACGCACTCGACGACCGCGGCGTCTTCTGCCAGCACTATGAGACCACCGCGCTGGACGCGTCTTTGCTGCTGATGTCCTTGCTGGGCTTCTTGCCGCCGGAGGATCCGCGCATCCGCGCGACCGTGCTGGCCATCGCCGATGAGCTGACCCAGGACGGCCTGGTACTCCGGTACCGGGTAGATCAGACCGATGACGGCCTGTCGGGGAAGGAAGGCACGTTCACGATCTGCTCGTTCTGGCTGGTGTCAGCACTTTCCGAGATCGGCGAGCACCGGCGGGCTCGGGATCTGTGCGAAAAGGTACTGTCCTACGCCAGCCCGTTGCTGCTCTACGCCGAGGAGATCGACGTGACGTCCGGGCGGCACCTTGGCAACTTCCCGCAGGCGTTCACGCATCTCGCTCTCATCAATGCCGTCATGCACGTGATCGAGCACGATGAGGAAGAGGCCCGGCAGTCCCAAGCCGGAGCTTCGGAGCGGCCGAGAACAGGCAATGGCAAGCTTCGGCTCCGGGATCGCATCTAGCGATCGCGCCCAGGGGCCCGTGGCCAGCAGCGCTCACCAGGTCAGTCGCGGCGGATCGGTGCGGTCTGCGCGGCAGCGGCCTTGATCAGATCGGCCGGCGCCAACTCGAGTTCCAGACCGCGCTGCCCGGCGCTGCAGAACACCGTGTCGTACGCGAGGACGCTCTCATCGATCACGACGGGCAGCGGCCTGCGGAGCCCGAGTGGCGCAATACCGCCCGTTACGTATCCTGAGGCTTTTTCTGCCTGTACCGCGTCGGCCATGCCTGCCTTCTTGCCGCCGACCGCCGCGGCCAGCGCCTTCAGGTCGAGGCTGCCGGCAACCGGGACGACGCCGATCGTGAGCTGGCCGTCAACGTCAGCGACCAGCGTCTTGAAGACGCGCTCGGGCGGCACGCCGAGTGCTTCGCTCGCTTCCAGGCCGTAGGAAGCGTGCCTTGGATCGTGGGTGTACCGGTGCACGGCGTGCTGGATGCCCAGTCGCGCGAGCTGGTCGGTCGCCCTGGTGCCGCCCTGGCCAGCCATGTCGCGAGCTTAACTGGCCGGCGCGAGACTAGACACGTGACCGGGTGGGTGCTGCACGTCGATCTCGACCAGTTCATCGCGGCCGTCGAGGTGCTGCGCCGACCGGAGCTGCGCGGGGTGCCGGTCGTGGTCGGCGGCGACGGTGACCCCGCCAAGCGCGGCGTCGTGGCGACTGCCTCGTACGAGGCCCGCGCCTTCGGCGTGCACTCGGGACTGCCGATGCGGACGGCGGCGCGCCGGTGCCCGGACTGCGTGTTCCTGCCGGTCGACCGAGTCGGTATACGAGGCCGCGTCCGACACGGTGATGACGGCGCTGCGCGGCCTCGGCGCGGTGACGGAAGTGATGGGCTGGGACGAGGCGTTCCTGGCCGTGGACAGCGACGATCCCGAGGACTTCGCGCGGCGGGTGCAGCAGGCGATCAAGGCGGCAGCAAACCTGGAGTGCACGGTCGGCATCGGCGAAAACAAGCTGCAGGCCAAGCTCGCCACCAACTTCGGCAAGCCGGCCGGCGTGTTCCGGCTGACGCACGCGACCTGGTTCGAGCTGCTCGGCGCCGAGCCGGTGACCGTCCTGTGGGGCGTCGGCGCAAAGACCGCAGCCAAGCTCGCGGAGCTTGGCATCCAGACCGTCGCCGACCTCGCCACCGCGGACATAGCCGCAGTAGCTGCGCGTTTCGGGCCGACCATCGGACCGTGGCTGGTGCAGACGGCCCGCGGCCTGGACGGCTCGACAGTCACGGCTGAGCCATACGTGCCGCGATCGCGCAGCCGCGAGGTCACGTTCCAGGAGGACATCGGCGACTGGGACCGGGTCGTCGCTGAGGTGGCACAGATCGCCCGGCGCGTCACGCTGGACGTGATCGCCGAGGAGAGGCCGGCCGTGCGCGTGGTGGTCAAGGTCCGGTACAAACCGTTCTTCACCAGCACGCACGGGGTGCCACTGGACGCGCCCACCTTCGACGCCGCTGAGATCGAGCGGGCCGCGCTCGCTGCCCTGGACAAGTTCAGCGACCGGCGCGCGGTCCGGCTGCTCGGCGTGCGGGCCGAGTTCGCCGACGGCTCAACGCCGGCTGTAGGTGTCACGGAGCGGGTAGGTGTTTCGTCTCAGAGTCTGATCGGAAGACATTCAGGCACTGGAGGAACCGATGCGCGTGCTGGTGGTCGGGGCGACCGGAGTGATCGGCAGGCAGCTCGTGCCGCAGCTGATCGCGGCCGGGGACCAGGTCAGCGCCACGACCCGCAGTCTCGGCAAAGCTGGCCGGGCTACGCGCCGCGGGCGCGGATCCCTTCGTGGTGGACGGCCTTGACGCCACGGCCGTCGGTGCGGCGGTTGCTACAGGCAGAGCCCGAGGTTATCGTCCACGAGATGACTGCAATCCCGGCAAAGCTGAGCTTGCGCAAGTTCGATCAGGCCTTCGCGCCTACGAACGCGCTGCGTACCGCGGGCGTCGACCATCTGCTGGCAGCCGCGACTGCCCAGGGTGTCCGCCGGGTCGTCGTTCAGAGCTACGCGGGCTGGCCGGGCGGCAGGTCCGGCGCGCCGGTGAAGACCGAGTCAGATCCACTGGACCCTGACCCGCCCGCCGCTCAGCGGGCCTCGATGGCGGCGATTCAGCACCTCGAGCGCGCGGTGTCAGCGGCGCCGCTTGAGGGTGTTGCGCTCCGCTATGGCAGCCTGTACGGACCTGGAGCGTCGGACATCATGGTCTCGATGCTGAAGCGCCGCCAGGTGCCAATGATCGGCAACGGCGCCGGTATCTGGTCATTCCTGCACGTCACCGACGCGGCCGGCGCCACGGTGGCGGCCGTGCACGGCGGACCACCCGGCGTCTACAACATCGTCGACGACGACCCGGCCCCCGTCGCTGAATGGCTGCCGGTGCTTGCCCGGGCGGCCGGCGCCCCAGCTCCGCTCCACGTACCGGCCTGGCTGGGCCAGCTGGCCGGCGGTTCGGCGGCGGTGTCGATGATGACGCAGATCCGGGGCTCTGCTAACGGAAAGGCCAAGCGTGAACTCGGCTGGAAGCTCGTCTGGCCGAGCTGGCGGCTGGGCTTCGTAACCGGCCTGGACGCGGCGTATCCCGCTGAGCATGGCCCAGCTGAGCAGGCAGGTGGAGCACATGGCTAGTCAGCGCAGCGGAATCTCCGACCGCATCAGCGATGGCGACACCGGGGCGGTATACGAGAGCCTGCGTCCGCTGCTGTTCTCGATCGCGTACCGGATGCTGGGCGCGGTAACCGAGGCGGAGGACGTCGTGCAGGAGGCGTTCTTGCGCTACCACCGGACCGTCGCTGAGCACGGCGAGCCCGATTCTCCCAAGGCCTATCTGTCGACGGTGGTCACACGGCTGTCGATAGACCAGCTCCGATCCGCGCGCTCGCGGCGCGAGGCCTACGTCGGTGAGTGGCTGCCCGAGCCGTTGCTAACCGGCTCCGAGTCGTTCTATCAGCCCACTCCCGACCCGGCCGCGCACGCCGAGCAGGCCGATTCGCTGTCCATGGCCTTCTTGCTGCTGCTCGAGCGGCTGACGCCACTGGAGCGGGCGGTGTTCTTGCTGCACGACGTCTTCGACTACGGCTATGACGAAACCGCCACCGTCATTGGCCGCAGTACGACGGCCTGCCGGCAGCTGAGCCGCCGGGCCAGACAGCACATCGAGGCTGGGCGGCCGAGGTTCGACGTCGTGGCCAGCGATCGCGCGGCCCTGGCCGAGCGGTTCTTCGCGGCTGTGACCAACGGTGACATGGATGGCCTGCTCGGCCTGCTCGCCGATGACGTCGAGGTGCACGGCGACAACGGCGGCGTTCCGCCGTCCTGGCGGCGACCGATCGTCGGCCGCGAGCACGTCGCGAAGCTCCTGACTGTCATCGCCAACCAGGTGCGCCACGTGCACGGATCGCTCCGGGCGACCGAGGTCAACGGGCAGCCGGGAGCACTCGCGCTGGCCAGCGACGGCAGCCTCATCGCCGTGCTGACCATCGACATCGTCGATGGTCAGGTCCAGACCGTTCGCTCTGTTATCAGCCGGGCCAAGCTGCAGCACCTCGCCCCGCTCGCCGATCTGAACAGCCTTCAGCAGCAGCGAAGTGACGGCGCGTGAGCCGCGTGCGGCGCCCGGCGCTAGATCGCGAGCCGCGCTTCAGGCGGGAAGCACCTGCAGTCGCTTGGCGAGCGTGGCGAGCGCTGGAATTGCCGGCGTTTGCATGGCGAGCAGGTCACGCACGACATCGAGGGCGATCTCTCGATCACGCTCTTCGCCGAACCCCAGTTCCGCAGCCCGGGCAAGGGCACAGGTCGCCTCGTCGACCTGCTTGCGTAGCGCGTAGGCGCGGGCCACGTCGATGAGCATCCGAGCGTTCCAGGTCGGTGGCAAGCACGCCGGGTCGAGCGACGCCGCCACCCGTAGCGCCCAGTCGGCATCGCCAAGCTCGACGCTCACCCCTAGCTCAGCCACCGCGACGTACGGCGCGCCGAACTCTGGCAGGGCGCTGGCGAGCCGCGTGCCCAGCCGGCTGGCGAGCAGCCGGGCCTTGGCCAGATGGCCGAACGCGGCCGCCGGACGACCGGTCCGGGCGGCGATCACGGCGCGCAGCACTGTCAGACCGCCACACAGCGACAGCGCATCGGGATCAGCGAGCTCGGCGCGGCCGCGCAGGGCGAGCAGAGCCGTTCTAGCCATCTCGTCCGCGAGTGCGCATTCGCGCGAGTCCACCAACACGGACGCGAGCCGGTACTGGCCGGCGGCGGCCAGGACAACGTTCCCGGCCTTTTCCGCGGCCGCCATCGCGCGATCGGCCGCGACCCAGGCGGCGAGCGGCTCGGCGAGCTTCATCAGAGCCGCTGAGCACGCCTGATACGCCATCGCGGTCAGCTCGTAGGCGTCGGCCCGGAGCGGCGGCGGCACGGTCCGCACGGCCGCCTCTAGCCCGGGCAGCAGCTTGCCGAGAACCGCCGTCAGGTCGTCGTACTTCCCTGCCTGCGCCAGGGTGCAGGCGCGCTCGGTGGTCTCTCGCAGGGTCGGCAGGGCCGGGGCGCTGCTCTCGCCGAGCATGGCGCACAAGGAGTGCGCCCCGGCTAGCAGGAGCCGGAGATCGTCGGCTGCCGACGAGCGCGGGTGCACGTCGCCCGTATCGCTGCCGGGTCTGTCCCCTAACTGGGACAACGGCGGCTCGAATACGTCGGCCGGGAGGCCGGCCGCGCTCGGCGCGGCCAGCCGGACGAGCGTGGGCAACTGCTGGTACTCCACCGCGTTCACCGGCGCTCCCTCTCGGTGGCGGGATCAAGGCGGCGCGGGCACCCGCGAACGCGCACCATTTCCCGAGGAGCAGATGAGTGCATATCGAGAATTGCACGACGAGACTGCGTCACGCAAGTGCGCGGAATGCAATGTCATGCTCGTTACCGGGTCAAAACACGCCCGGTTCTGACCGCCGGGAGCCTGTGCGCTAGTCTGCCGCTTCGTCCGGCCACGGCATTCCCGCGAGGAGAACAATGGTCGTACCGCTGGCCGCGCGCTACGTGGCGGCAGCCGTCGGCGTGCTGCTCGTCGTCACGTCGGCGGGCAGCGTGATCGGCACGCTGATCGTGCCTCGGTCTTCAGCCAGTCGGCTGACTAAGCACGTGGATAAGCTGGTCGACTGGCTGTTCGTGCTGATCGTCCTGAAAGTGCACGACTATCGGCAGCGCGACCGGATCCTCGCCGCACAGGCGCCGACGCTGCTGCTTGCTCAGATCATCGCCTGGCTGGGGCTCTTCTTTGTCGGCTTCACGCTCATCTTCTGGCCGCTGATACACGGCGGCATCACATCGGCGTTCAGCCTCGCCGGGCCGGGCATCTGGCAGATCGGCTCCGACCGGGCACACGGCGGCCTGCAGCAGGCCATCCTCGACGTCGCCGCGCTCGCCGGAATCATCACGGTGACGCTGCAGATCGCCTACCTGCCGACCCTGTACTCCGAGTTCAACCGCCGGGAGAACGGCGTATCACTGCTCAACGCCCGGGCGGGCTTTCCGAGCTGGGGACCAGAGTTCCTGGCCCGCACTCATTACGCGCTCGGTTCCGGCGTCTCCTCCATCAATACGCTGCCCGAGCTGTACGCATTCTGGGAAACCTGGGCCGCCGATGTCGGCGAGAGTCACACCACGTACCTGCCGCTCGTCAGGTTCCGCTCGCCGAAGCCACTGTCATCTTGGGTCACGTCCCTGCTGTGCGTACTGGACTCGGCCGCGATGATGCTCTCGCTCAACCCGTCGTCGGCTCCGGTCGTGCCCGCCCGGCTGTGCCTGCGGGCCGGATTTACCTGCTTCGGGGACGTGGCCAGGGCGATGGGATTCGACATCCCGCTCGAGCCCGACCCCGACAAGGGCATCAGCATCACGTACGAGCAGTTCCTCGAGGCGATCAATCGACTCGAAGAGGTCGACTTCCCGCTCGAGCGGGGACAGAACCCGGAGGAGGCCTGGGCTGATTTCGTAGGCTGGCGGCTCAACTATGAGGACGCGGCGTACGCCATCGCGTATGCCATCGACGCCGTGCCCGCCCTGTGGTCAGGACCCAGGCGGTATAAGGACTGGAAGCCGATTGCACCCGTCAGGCCAGCGCTGGGCCGACCGCCGGATGGCCGCTCTAGCAAGCAGCCCCCCATGGCCCCGACGTAACCGCTGGCGTCACACCGCGTCCCGGCGCGCCTGCACCATGTCGAGGTCGGTGTCGGCGGCATCCGGGTCAGCGTCTGCTGCGGGCCAGATCCCTGGCTGGGACCGGAACGGGGTCGGCTCGGGCTGCGCGGCCACTCTCCGCGCGGCTGCGGACGTCTCAGCCCGATTCGAGCCGTCCGGCCAGGGGGTCAGGTCGGGGACGTCGGCGGACTGCGCCGTCGGCGCGGGGTTCGGCTCGGCCGATGTGGACGGCTCAGCCGCGGACGTTTCCCGCGGGGACCGCTTCCGGGCGGACTGTTCCCGGGCGGACGGATGCGGCGCAGCCGCGGGCGTTGGCGCGGGCGTGGGCTCGGGCGCTGGCGTGGGCTCGGGCTGCGCCGCCGCCGGTGCCGCCTGACCCGCGCTGTGGGGTCGCTGCGGCCGCAAGAGCTCAGGCAGCTCGGGGAGCGGCACCAGGCTGTGGAAGTCCGCGTCCTCCGGCGGGGCAGGAGGCGGCACCTGCTGCCCCACCTCTGGCACCGGAATCCCGCCGAACGCCGGCGCCAGCACGGCCCCGGCGGCACGCACGGCGGCGTCGCGCAGCGTGTCGCCGATCAGCCGGGCCGCGTACGCCAGCAGGCCCTGGTGCTCGGCGTCCCCGTCCCGGCGGGCCGCGGTCGACAGCTCCTCGGCCAGGCGGGAGACCAGAGCCTCCGCGGTCGGCCACTGGCCGACGGCCCGTCTGGCTTCCGGGGTTACCTTGAAGACGTACCAGAACCGAGGATCGCCGCCGGTTGTCGTCTTCCTGAAGTCGACGTAGACCGGGTCCAGGGCCTCAAGAGCCTGGGCCACTACTGACGGATCGAGGGCCGCCTTGTCGGCGATGTCGGTGACGGTGACCATATAGCTGTGCTCAAGCAAGCCGATAGTCGCGTCCAGGACGGGCAGGTCTCTGGCTGCCCACGTGTCATGCACGTGCATCTGCCTAACCGGGACCTGGCCGGAGATCATCGGGGGCTCGACCGGGTCCCTTAAATCGTCGGGTCACCCCGGCCTGCGCCGCCAGGGCCGATGAATCCGGCACTTAGGAGACTAGCGAGAATTAGCAGCGTAAGCGGCCCAATGTGCGCTACGCCCTACTGGACCAGGCGTCCTGGACCGAGAGTTGCGGGACCCAAGCAAGCACGTCATGCCTGCTTGCAAGCCGAATTGTCAGCTCGACGGGCGCCTGGCATGGTGTTTGCGCTGAGCGGGTCGGTAACGTCGCTAAGCTGTCCGGGCCGCATCGCTGCGGACTGAGCGGACTTGAGAGGAACAGCAATGAGTAACGACACCGGAGTCGAGCGGACCCTGCTGCTGCTCAAGCCCGACGCCGTGGCTCGGGGGCTGATCGGCCGCGTGCTCGCCCGCTTTGAGGACAACTTGCTCAAGGTGGTCGCCAGCAAGATGGTCTGGATGGATGCCGACCTCACCAGGCGGCACTACTTCGACCTGGAGGAGCGCTTCGGGCCCGCTGTCTACAACGCGATGGCCGAGTTCATGCAGAGCGGGCCTGTGGTGGCCTTCGTGCTCGAGGGCGTCGAGGCCGTCGCCTGCACGAGGAAGCTCGTTGGTTCGACCTACCCCGACCAGGCGCCGCCCGGCACCATCCGGGGTGACTTCGCGCACATGAGCAAGGCGTACGCCAATGCACGCGGAATCGCGGTGGCGAATCTGGTGCACGCCTCTGGCAATGTCGAAGAGGCGGCGTACGAGATCGACGTCTGGTTCACCAAGGACGAGATTCAGCACTACCAGTCCGTAGCGGACCGTTTCGTTCGCTAACCCACCAGACCGCGGGCCAGACGCGGTGTCAATGGCAAAGCTTTGGCGGTGCGCCGAACCGCGGCGCCATTCTCCCCGTTACCTTCAGCGGCGGGCGGCCGATAATGCCGCGCCGCCCTGGCGGTCGGGGTCACCTGTGCGGGCTTGCGGGGGCGGCTTCGGCGCACCGAACCAGCCTCGAAGGGAGTATGCATGCCCGTACGACATCGCATTGCGGCGGTGACAGCCGCAGCGGCCGGGGTCATCACTGCCCTTGGCCTGAGCGCGGCACCTGCGTTAGCCGCGACAGCTCCGTATCTGAGTCATTTCAACAAGCTCACGACACTCGTCTCGACCGTACCTTTCAACGGCGATGAGAATCCGTACGGCATCTTCATCGTCCAGCACAGCATCGGCGACGAGCATGCAGGCAGCGTGCTGGTCAGTAACTTCAATAACTCCGCCGGCGGCGGAAACTTGCAGGGCACCGGCACGACGATCGTCCAGATCACGCCGACGGGGCATCGGTCGCTGTTTGCGCACATCAACGCCAGCAGGCTGCCGGGGCCGTGCCCAGGCGGGGTGGGCCTCACGACAGCGCTCGAGGTGCTACCGGGCGGCTGGGTAATTGTCGGGAGCCTGCCGTCGGTCGACGGCAGCGCGACCACCTCGCAGGCCGGATGCCTGATCGTCCTGAACAGCGAAGGCCACGTCAAGGAGACCATCACCGACGGCATCAACGGGCCATGGGACTCCGTCGCCGTCACCCACGGGAGCACCACTGAATTGTTCGTGTCCAACGTGCTGGTGGGCACGGCGTCGTCTTCGCCCTCGGTGGTGAACAACGGCTACGTGCAGCGGCTGACTCTTCACCTATCGGCGTCAGCGCCGCCACAGGTCGTAACGTCGAAGACGATTGCCTCGGGCTACCCACAGCGAACCGACGCCAACGCGTTCGTGCTCGGCATCACCGGCCTCGGCCTCGGCGACGACGGCAACCTCTACGTTGCCGAGACACTGACCAGCCAGATCTTCCGGGTTTCGGACGCGCTGAACAGATCCGGCAGTACCGGTATGGGCCATCTGGTGACGGCAGGCAACCAGCTGAACAATCCGCTCGGCCTTGCCATGGCCCCGAACGGCGACATCCTGACGGTCAACGGCGGTAACGGCAAGATCGTCGAGACTACGCCGGCTGGCAAGCAGGTCTTCCATAAGTTCCTCGACACATCGGGCAGCCCGCCGGGCTCAGGTGCACTCTTCGGCCTGGCCGTACGTCCTGACTTCGGCGGCGTCTACTACGTGGACGACGCGGTCAACACGCTCCGCCTGCTGCACTAGCCGCTGAACGTCAACAGCGTGGGTTTGCTGGTGCTCTGGCACCAGCAAACCCGCGCCGCATAAGTTTCGAGACACCTAATCGCGCGACCAGCAGGCCGTCCTCGGAGTCAAGCTGCCCAGTCGGCGCAGCGTCACTCCCAGTCCTCCTCAGACTCGACAGCCGTCGACTCGGCGTCGGTCTCGGGCGGCTCGGCCAGCCAGCGCTCGAGCCAGCCGAATTGCTCGGCGAGGACGTGCAGCACCGACTCGCGCGCTACGTAGCCGTGATTCTCATGCGGCAGGATCACCAGGCGCGCGGTCCCGCCAGTTCCCTGGATGGCCTGGAACAGCCGCTCCGACTGAATCGGGAACGTGCCCGAGTTCGCGTCCAGCGCGCCATGGATAAGCAGCAGCGGTGTCGTGATCTTGTCCGCGTAGCGGAAAGGCGACACACGGTCATATACAGACGTGGCTTCCCAGAAGTTCCGCCGCTCGGTCTGGAATCCGAACGGAGTCAGGCTTCGGTTGTAAGCGCCGCTGCGCGCGATCCCGGCGGCGAACAAGTCCGAGTGGGCCAGCAGGTTGGCCGTCATGAACGCGCCGTAGCTGTGGCCACCGACAGCTACCCGCCGCGGGTCGGCAATGCTCATGTCCGCCAGTGCCTGCACGTGTGCCCGCGCGGCCGCGGTGATCTGCTCCACGTAGGTGTCGTTCATCGTCTCCGGGTCACCGATGACGGGCATCGTGGCGTTCTGCAAGACCGCGTAACCAAGCAAGACGAACCAGATCGGTTCGGACGCCGTCAGCCGGGTGAACCGCTCGGTCGTGCCCCGAACCTGGCCTGCTGTCGCCGCGTCGCCATAGTCCAGCGGATAGGCCCAGACAACCAGGGGCAGCCGGCCATCGCGATCTCGGTCGTAGCCCGGCGGCAGGTGGAGCATGGCGGTCAGCTTCACCCCGTCGCCCCGGTCGTAGCTGAGCAGTCGCTTCTCCATGCCGGTGAGCTGCGGGTGCGGGTCCGGCCAGAACGTGAGGGGTGTGCGCTCACCGGCGGCGTCAAGCCGCGTGACCGCCAGGTTGGGCGGCTCGGTCCGGCTCTCGTGCCAGATCAGCAGCGTTTCCCGGTCATCCCCGGCGAAGCCCAGCACCTGCTCATGGGCGTCCGCAGGGCTGCGCCATAGGCGCTTGGTGCTCAGGTCCGACAGGTCCAGGCGATCGAGGAACGGCCGGTCGCCCTCCGGACTCGCGCCGTCACCGCGCAGATAGATCTGGTGGCCATCTTGAAGAACAGTGCGCGTGCCGTCCGGATGCACAGTCATCACCGGCGTGCCTGGATCCAGGTAGGCCTCATCGACCGAGTGATCGAAGATCACGCGACTGTCCTGCGGCGCGGCGAGGTCTGTCAGCCGGGACGTAAGCCACCGGCGGTCCCGGTCGTGCTCGGTGATCAGCAGCTCGCCGGGCGCTGCCATGTCGTACCAGCCGACGCACCGGTGCTCCACCTGGACGCACGGCCGCGGCGACTCATCGAACGGCGCAGCCAGCCGGGACAGCTCGTCCCGGAACTCGGCCTTGACCATTGGATCGCCGCCATCCAGGGCCTCCGTCCACACCAGGCTGGCGGGCATGGACTCCTCCCACGACACCAGCCGCGGGCCGGTCGGCACGCCCTGCCGCGGCACCTCGTCGCTGACGGGAAGGTCGGCGATGATCCGCTCGAGCTCACCGTCGGCGGTCCAGACTTCAACCCGCCGCGCGAAGTACGGGAACGGGACCCGGAACGAAAATGGCCGCTGCAGCCGGTAGACCAGCAGATGCCGGCCGTCGGGCGACTCGCTCACGTGGTAGTACATGCCCGGCTCGCCCAGCTCGGTGACGGCACCCGAGCCCGGATCGACGCGCAGCGGCACGGTGGTCGCTAGTTCCTCAAACAGATCGGCGTCCGCGTCGGTCCGGAGCAGGTCGGTGTACGTGGCCATCTGCGAGTGCTTGCCGGCCGCGTCTTCCAGTCGCGGCTCGATGGGCTCGACCGGGAGCGGGCCAGGCGGAGCCGGGGAGCCGAGCACCATTAGCGTGCTGCCGTCGCGCGACCACCGCACGGTCGAACCGCCCGACGTCGGATCACCGCCGAGTACGTCCCGCACTCGCAGGCCCGGTACCTCGGCCGCCGTGGCGGCCTGCGCGTCCGCCACCCACACCGCGATTCCGTCAGGCTCGTCCACCGTGAAGGCGAACCGGCGACCGTCGCACGCCCAGGTGGGAACGCTCACCGATTTGCCCTCGGGCAGTTCGAGCCGCCGAAGCTGGCCGCCCGGAATGGCGATAACCGAGATGCCCGTGAGGCGCCGGGTGCGCTGACGTCCGCCGATAGACGGATCCAGGCGCAGTCCGGCGAGCGCTACGTACGGCCGGGCTAGCTGGGCTACCGGCGGGTGCGACTCGTAGTGCACAAACGCGACGAACCGGCGGCCTGGTGCTAGTGACGCGGCAGGCGTCGGCGGCGCGTCGATGATCGCGACTATGTCGCTAGCCGGAGTCTGGTACGGCACTCTTGATTCCCTCTCCGCTGCTGGCCGTCGGTGCGCGCGGGGCGCTGACCAAGGCTCGCCCGCGAACACGCCGGCGCGCAACTCAGGTTCCGTGCCGCGTCGGCCACCATGAGATGACAGTCAACATCAGGAGCTGCTCATGCGGACAAGCCCGACGGCCGCGCAGGTCTCTGTTCCCGGCTTCGTCGACCATCATGCGCACTTGCTGCGAGATGCCGCCGGCGTAGGGTTCCCGTCGACTCCGCAGGCCGTCAGGGATTTCCATCGGTCGGTGGCGGACCAGGGCCGCAGCCCGATGGACGTGCCCGATCCGGCTGGACCTCTCGCAGCGCCGAACCTCGGGGACCGGCTCATGGGCGGTCTACGTGGCGCGGCCGCGACCGGGCTGGTCGAGATTACCGAGATGGGCATGCGGAGCTGGGCGTACCTCGAGGCGCTCATCGCTCAGCAGGCCGCTGGGCCGCTGCCGTGCCGCGTTCAGATCTACGTGGCGAGCGGGCTCGCGGACGAGTCTGGCCTGGCCGAGCTTGACGCCCGTCGCGCCGACTCCGGGCCGTGGGTCCGGCTGGAGGGGATCAAGTTCTACGCCGACGGCTGGCTTGTCCCCCGCACCTGCGCGCTGTGCCAGGACTTCGCCGACGCTCGCGGCAACGGCGTGCTTTTCGCCGATGCGCCGGCGCTGGCGAGGCGGATCCGGCCGCTCGCCGAGCGCGGCTGGCGCATCGCCACGCACGCCATCGGCGACCGCGCCGTGGCGGCAGTGCTTGATGCCTACGACCTTGCCTTCGACGGGGACGTGGCGGAAGTGGCGGCGGCGGCGCCGCGCATCGAGCACGCCAGCGTCCTGTCGGCGGAACTGATCGACCGGATGGCTGCCAGCGGCGTCGTTGCGTGCATCCAGCCGTCGTTCGCGGTAACCGATGCAGCCGAGCTGGCCCCGGCCCTCGGACCGGAGCGAGCCGGGCGCGCTTACCCGTGGACCGAGCTGGCCCGCCGGGGCGTCGCGCTCCTGGCAGGCACCGACTACCCCATCGAGGTACTCGATCCGCTCCCGAGCCTCGCGCGGCTGGTCAGCGGCCGGTCCGAGCGTCCCGGGTTCACCAGCGGCGCCGCGCCGGCGCAAGCCCGCCTCGCGGCCGGCATCGCGTTCGCCCTGATGAGCGACCCAGCAGCGGGTGAGACACTGCTGACCGCTGATCCCCGCTCAGTTCCGCCGGCGGAGCTCGACAAGATCGCCGTCGTCGGGACGCGGCCGGTGCCGTTCTGAGGGCGGTCGGGCTACCTCGTTCCCGCCGTCGTCAGGGAGTCAGCGAGCCGGTCGCGATCACACGCCGCGCAGTACCGCACGTGCGGTTCCGCGGCCAGTCGCGCTGAGGCGATCTGCCGTCCGCACTGCTCGCACCGGCCGTACCGGCCCGCCGTGATCCGCTCTAGCGCGGCCTCGATCTCTGCCAGCGTCTGCCTTTCGGCTACTGCCTGGCGCGCCAGCCGACGGGCCAGGCGGGAACGGGCCCCATGGCTCTTGGGCACGCCGGAAGGCACAAGCTGAGCGGCGTCGTGGTAAGCGATCGAGAGCGAGGTGATCCGCTCGACCGTCTCCCGCCAGCGGGACTCCAGCAACGCCCGGCGCTGCGCCGATCCGCGTGGTCCCGGCCGGAACTGGCGGCCCGTGAGGTTCGTCAGGTGGCTCGGGCGCTCCGGGCGACGGACCGGCAGGTAGCGGACTGCTGGCTGCAAGATCGACGTGCTGGACATCTGACTCCTTCCGCTGGCCACCCGGCGTGCCGACCTGTCAGGAGCCGGTCGTGCCGGGCTCACCGTCATCAGGACACCAGGGCTTCCTCAATGGCGGCTGAGAACGGGCGAGCCGCAAGCTCCGAATTTCCTGCACGGTTTGCGGGTGCGCTAGCCGACGTCGCGCCGACCGCCCGCGACCAGCGGACGGTGTCCAGCCGGGTCCGCATCGCCGAGCCAGCGTATTTCCAGCGCTATAGACATTATTAGCATCTTTTCTGAGCCTATTCTTGGTCCGCGCGCACGTTTCCGAATACGCGGACCGCTGTGCCAGGCCCCAGAATTTTTGCCCGCCGAGAGTTGCTCGCTGGCTGCGATTTTTCCTGGCAGCAGGGGGATTTCGCAGCTGGCCGGACCCTGGTGGCGCTAGACCAGGACGCTTAGTAAGGCAGACCCGGTAACCGCCGCTCCGTTGATGGTGTTTGATAGAGGAGGTTGCATTCGTATTTTGCGTGCGCGACGCCAAGGTTTGACGCCCGGGGGGTAGTACCACCGTTACGGGGGAGACTCAGTGACCCGGGCAGCGGGCACGACGTCGTGGCGACCCAGGATCCTCGTCCGTGGATCCCGCAGAATCACCCAGTAGGAGAAGGCACATGCCTCAGGGCACCGTGAAGTGGTTCAACGCCGACAAGGGCTACGGGTTCATAGCCCCCGACGACGGCAGCGCCGACGTCTTCGTGCACCACTCCGCGATTCAGGTTGACGGCTTCCGCAGCCTGCAAGAGAACCAGCGGGTCGAGTTCACCGCCGGCCAGGGCGCCAAGGGCCCCCAGGCCGAGCAGGTCCGTCCGCTCTAACCAGATCCGGCCGAGTTCGGCCGGTAACGCACGCAAAGCTTTCTAAGCTCTGCATAACAAGCAAAGGCGGTCTCGGGAAACCGGGGCCGCCTTTGCGCATCCGGCTCCTGGCGGTCCTCGGAAAGCGTCCCCACGTCTGAGCGCGAACTTTGCGGGCCCCGTCGTGCCGGTCTCACCGAGAAAATGTCATATGAACGCGTGTGATACTGGCGTCGGGCAGCCACGGCCGTCCGGCCGGCAATCACGGAAGGCACCCCCATGACTCGACCCCTGCTGACCAGCGCGCTGGCCGGGATGGGCACGACGATCTTCGCCGAGATGTCAGCCCTGGCGGCCATGACCGGGGCGGTGAACCTCGGTCAGGGTTTCCCGGATACCGACGGGCCGATCGAGATCGCGCAGGCGGCTGCCGATGCAGTCCTCTCCGGGCGGGGCAACCAGTACCCGCCCGGACCTGGCGTCCCGGAACTGCGCAGCGCCATATCCAGTCACCAGAAGCGGTTCTACGGCCTCGATGTCGACCCCGACACCGAGGTTCTCGTCACTGCCGGCGCTACCGAGGCCATCGCCGCGGCGCTCCTTGCGCTGCTCGAGCCGGGCGACGAGGTGATCGCCCTTGAGCCCTACTACGACTCCTACGCCGCGTGCATTGCGATGGCGGGTGCCACCAGGGTGCCCGTTACCTTGCGTGCTCCCGAATTCCGGCCGGACCTGGACGCGCTCGCTGACGCGATAACCAGCCGGACTCGTCTCATCCTGCTGAACACTCCGCACAACCCGACCGGCATGGTGGCCACCCGCGCCGAGCTGGCCGCCATCGCCGATCTGGCGATCCAGCACGATCTGCTGGTCGTCACCGACGAGGTCTACGAGCACCTCGTCTTCGACGGCGAGCACATCCCGATAGCCAGCCTGCCCGGCATGCGCGAGCGGACCGTCACGATCAGCTCCGCCGGCAAGACATTCTCGTTCACCGGCTGGAAGATCGGCTGGGTCACCGGCACGCCTGAGCTCGTCACCGCGGTCCGAACCGCCAAGCAGTTCCTGACGTACGTGAACGGCGGCCCGTTCCAGTACGCCATCGCTACCGGGCTGGCGCTGTCTGACGCCTTCTACGCCGGCCTGGCTTCTGGGCTCCGCCGGAAGCGTGACACGCTCGCGGCCGGGTTGCGCGCGCGCGGGCTTCGAGGTCTTCCTGCCGCAGGGCACGTACTTCATCACGACGGATATCTCGCCCCTCGGGGAGTCCGATGGCCTGGCCTTCTGCCGTCAGCTGCCGTATCGCTGCGGGGTCGTCGCCGTGCCGAACGTAGTCTTCTACGACGACCAGCAAGCCGGACGGACCCAGGTGCGCTTCGCGTTCTGCAAGCGCGACGAGGTGCTGGCCGACGCTGCCGCCAGGTTGCACGGGCTCACCGCCGCTCCGTCCGGAGAGCCCGTCGCCGCAGGTTAACTAGGATGCGTTGCAAACCGTCGCCTTGACATGGGCTTCACATAGGAGGGTGCGCTGTGACCACTGCGCAGACCAGCGAGGCAACAGCCTCGGCGCCGCAGGCCGAGATCTACCAGGCGCCTAGGCAGGACAAGCCTTGGGGTCACGAGGTGATCTTCGCTGCCCACGACGGCAAATACGTCGGCAAGATCCTTCACGTGGTCGCCGGGCACTCGCTGAGCCTTCAGTACCACGACCAGAAGGAGGAGACGATCAGCGTCCTGTCCGGCGCGGCCACTGTCGATTACGGGCCGACTGCCGACGATCTCACTAGCCAGCATTTCGGTCCTGGCGACACCATCCACCTGCCGCCGGGAACCGTGCACCGCATCACCGCGATCACCGACCTGACCTTCGCCGAAGCCTCGACGGCCGCGCCAGGCTGGCGCGAGGACGTGGTCAGGCTCGAGGACAAGTACGGCCGGAAGGGCACCAGCGCCCCCTAGCGGCTTTGCCGCGACCCACCTCTGCGGTGCGGCCCGATGTCGAGCCCGTTGAAGATCTGGATCCACTGAACCGGAGTCACGTACGCCACGATCGTCCGCCGGTCGAGCCCGGCGCTCGCGCACGCGGCCGCGACCTTGTCCGGCGGATAGGTCCGCCGCAGCGACGCTTGCACCGAGCCTCCGACTCCGGTGAATCCCGCCTGCACGAGCCGCCGGTAGGCCGCCTGGCGGGCCGGGCTGATCAGCGGCTCGGGCCGACGCTCGAGAAGAAGGATGCCGGCGTCGACGCGCGGCACCGGCCGAAACTCGGTCCTCGGTATGGTCCCCCGCAGCTCCCACCGCACCTGGGGCCACGTGCTGACGGTCAGCTGGCTCCAGCGGCCATAGCCGCCGGTCCGTTTCCGCGCGTACTCGAGCTGCGTGATGAGCGTGGCTGTGGTCATCCGAGACGCCCGGAGGCACCAGTCGATGATCGGGGACGTCAGCGAGAACGGCGCGTTCCCCACTACCTGAAAGGCGCGGGACGGCGGCCGCGCCGCGAGAAAGTCGCCGACCACGACGCGGACATTCGGCCTGCTGGCCACCCGGGCGCGCAGGCGATCCGCCAGGTGGTCGTCGATTTCATACGCGATAACCTCGCCGGTCAGCGCCGCCAGCCGGGTCGTGAGGATGCCTTCGCCCGCGCCGACCTCGAGGCAGAGCACGTCTGGCGCCAGCCGCACTGCGCCCAGGAACTGTCGGGCCGCCTCGGGGCTCCGCAGGTAGTTCTGGGACAGCTCCCGCCGACGCTGGTCACGGTCCGTGCGCCTCGCGCGGCCGGCCGAGCCGCGCCCCGGACCGCCATGGCGCCGGTCCGCGCCGGCGTCGCACCCCGTCGGCGCGTACCGCGACCGCCACCGCCACGATCCTGACCAGGGGCTCCGCTCACCGGTTTAGGGTAGCGGGCAGGCTGGCGAAGCCCAGTGCCAGCACCAGTCAGGGAACGGGCCGCGTCCAGTTACTCATCGTCGGGCCTGCGCAGCCGCTTGACCCTGGACCGACGCTGCTTCTCGGCTAGACGGCGCTCGACTGAACTGCGGGTGGGCTTCGTCGGCCGCCGCGGCGGCGGCGGCGGTGCGGTCGCCTCGGTCAGGAGGGCGCTGAGCCGCGCCGCGGCGGCTTCTCTGTTGCGAAGCTGGGACTTGTACTCGCTCGCGGCCACGGACACGACGCCATCCGACAGCCGGCCCGCCAGCACCGTCAGGGCGCGCTGCCTGAGGATCGGGGGCAGCGCAGCCGAGCGCAAGACGTCAAATGAGAGCTCGGCCTGACTGTCGGTGGTATTGACCGACTGACCGCCCGGTCCAGGCGACCTGGAGAACCGCCAGGTCAGCTCCTCGGGCGGGATCTTGATACCGCGGACGGTCACCTCAATGCTCACGGTGCCAATCCCTCGTCCGCACGCCCGGCATGGCTGCGTGCTTATCACAGAGCACCGCCGCTGCGACAGCCCGTTCCCCGCGGGCAGGCGAGCGACGCCTGCACGGCCCTGACAGGCCAGCACGCACGGAAGCCGGCAGCCACGCCCGCACGGCTGCCGGATTCCAGCTGTCCGGCCGTGCGACGAGGCGGCGCTTGGTAGCGTCGCGCGGAGAAAAGTGGACTTCCCTGGACGAAGCGGGTGGAGAGCTGGCATGGGCGGTTTCAAGAAGTTCCTGATGCGGGGCAACGCCATCGACCTCGCAGTGGCGGTAGTGATCGCCGTGGCGTTCAACGCGCTGGTTCAGGCTCTCGTCAAGGACATGATCACGCCGCTGGTCACCGCGATCACCGGCGACCACATCAACTTCGGAAGCTTGGATTTCAAGATCGGCACCTCCACGTTCACGTACGGAGCCGTCATCAACGCCGCCATCTCGTTCTTCGTGATCGCGGCCGTGGTCTACTGGTTCATCGTCGCGCCTGCCACCAAGCTGACAGCGCTCGCCAACCGCAACAAGGCCGCGACGGACCGGCAGTGCCCGGAGTGCACCAGCACCATCCCGATTGCCGCCAAGCGGTGCATGTACTGCACGGCCGAGGTGCCGCCGGTGCCACCTGCCGCCGACGTCCCGGCCCCGCGACGAGCGCGGCACGGCTACTTTGCCGCCGAATAGCAGCTGGCCACAGCCGTCGTCATGGGGAAGCTGACCTCAGTCGCGGCGAAGATCAACTGAGTCGCGCCTGCCGCGGCGCCCCCAATCGCGGCCACAACGTCGTCGGCCTGCTCAGCCGGGCAGTGCACGATGACTTCGTCGTGCTGGAAAAAGACGAGCTGAGCGGGCGCGGCTAGGCGCGATCGCAGCAGAGCGAGCAGGACGAGCGCCCAGTCGGCCGCGCTCGCCTGAACGACGAAGTTGCGCGTAAAACGACCCCTGGCCCTGGCCGCGGCGCCAGCACCCGGATCTCGTTCCTGGTCGGGATCGCCCGACTCGCTGGTTAGCGAACGCCAGGCGGCCGACGGCGGTGGGCAGGTCCGGCCGAGTACCGATCGCACCACCCGGCCCTCCTCGCCAGCCCTGGCCGCGCTCTCGACAAAAGCGGACGCCTGCGGAAACCGTCGTCGCAGTAGAGCGAGCGACTGACCACGGTCGCCGCCGGTACCGCCGTACATCGCCGAGAGCAGCGCGAGCTTGGCCGTGGCACGGTCCCCGCCAATGGCGGCGGCCACGGCGTCGTACAGGTCGCCAGTGCCGGCGACCTCGGCGAACGCGCGGTCGCCGGCCAGGGCGGCGAGGATACGCGGTTCGAGTTGTGCCGCATCCGCGACGACGAGCGTCCAGCCGGGGTCAGCGACGACAGCCTGGCGCAAAAGCTTCGGGATCTGCAGCGCGCCACCGCCGCGTGATGCCCACCGCCCAGACACCACGCCACCGACCACGTACTCGGGCCGGAACCGCCCAGCTGATACCCAGGTGTCGAGCCAAGACCAGCCGTTCGCCGTGTAGAGACGCGCCAGTTCCTTGTACTGAAGAAGTAGCGGTATCGCCGGATGATCAAACTGACGAAGCACCGCAGAACGCGTGGACGTCACCCGGATGCCGCTGGCCGCCAGCGCCCGCAGTAGTTGGGCGGGCGAGTCGGGGTTGACCGGCTTAACCGCGCCCAGCGCTGCGGAGATCTGCGTGGCCAGGTCGGCCAGCCGAGCCGGCCGCAGCGGTTGTCCGGCGATGACCGCCGGTCGAGGACCGAGCACTTCGGTGAGCAGCCGATCATGGACGTCAGCACGCCAGGGCAGGCCTGCTGCCGTCATCTCGGCGGCCACGATGCCGCCGGCTGACTCCGCCGCGGCGAGCAAGGCGAACTTGCCAGGTTCGGCGTCGGCCCGGATCCCGGCTTGCTGCTCCGAGTGGGCCGCCACGAGAGCAGCCAGGTCCTCCGCCGGGTCCTGCGGTGCGGAGTCATGTGCGTCGAACGGGAGCTGAGCCGCCGCCGCGGTGTCGTCGGCGTCTCGCGGCTGGGCGACAGCTTGCGCCGAGTTGTCGTGCGGCCCATCCCGGGCCGTCAGCAGGGCGGCCGTGAGCTCGACGTCGTGGCAGCGCGCGACTCGGACGCCCGACCGCAGGAGATCCGGATACAACGATCGGGTCGACGACCAGACCCACCGGATCGAGGCCTGCGCGCGTTCGTACTCGCCTATCGCTGCCGCGAGGTCCGGCACCCGCTCCGAATCGCCAGCGAGCGTGTCGTCATCGCCCAGCGGGCCGAGCAGCCCGCTGCCACCGCGACCTGGCATGACCGCTATCCGCACATCCAGATTGTCCGGCACGGTACTGACAGGCCGCGGCGTCCTTACATCGAGCGGTCAGCGGACTCCTCGCCTACGGAATCCCAGGCTTCGTGGGCACCTGGCCCTTGGCGTCGATTTCGATTGGCCTTCGACGCCTGACGTGACCTCACGCGCGCAGGTTTGGCGGCTGCGGGCTCGGCCGCCGATGCGTCAGCAGCCTTCGCGGAGTCTCGGACTCCAGGCGGGTCCGGATCGACAGCCATGTCCTGGTCCAGGTCGACAGCCTGGTCCTGATCGACAGCTGCCTCCGGAGCGACGGGAGTCTGCGGTGCGGCGACAGGCGGTGCGGCGCCAGTCTGCGGTGCGGCGCCAGTCTGCGGTGCCGCGCCAGACTGCGGTGCTGCGCCAGTCTGCGGCACGGCGCCAGACTGCGGTGCCGCGCCAGTCGGCGGAGCGACCGCACTCTCGGGTTCGACGACGGTCGCCGGTGTGCCGACGGACGGCGGCGCGACCGCACTCTCGGGTTCGACGACGGTCGCCGGTGTGCCGACGGACGGCGGCGCGACCAGAGTCTTCGGTGCGACCGCAGTCTCAGGTGCGACCGCAGTCTCCGATGCGACCGCCGCCTCCGGCGCGACAGCCGCCTGCGGTGCGACAGCGGTCTCCGGCGGGACGAACGAGTCCGCTACGGCAGGATCGGCCTCCGCGGCACGAGCCGCTGGGACGGCAGAGCCCGCAGGCGCGTCCTCGGCGTCCGCTTGCGCTGGCTCAGCAGCGCCAGGGGCGGCCTTGTACCGAGGTGAGGATCCCTGGTAGCGCAGGCCCCGATAGGCGGACCCGCGGCTGGCTTTCGTGTTCTTTCGGGCTCTCGCGGGCGCCAGCGACGCGGAACCCACCGGTCCGGCCGGGGACGGGTCGGGCAGCGGCGGTAGCGGCGCGAGGTCCTGTGGCCTCATCCCCGGCGGCGTCCCAATCGGGTCCACGCCTGCGAACTCGACCTGGTCGCCGGGCTCTGGCTCGCCGTCGATGCCGGTCGGCCCGATGTCGGCAGTAAACGCGTCGCCAGGAGCGACCGTCGCAGCCCACTCCCTGTGCGCGCTGTCGGCCGCGCTCGGCCCGAGGACGTTCCAGGCCAGCTCCGACGCACCGTCGGGCGGCACTACCGGCGGGAGCATGTCAGCCGCCGGCGGTCGTCCCTGCTGCGGAATGCTCAGGTAGTCATCGGCAGCCCAGGCCGCCGTACCAGCATCGGTAGCCGGCATGCGCCGCCAGTCCGGTCTGCCGGCGACCTCGGCGTGTACGGGCCCGTAACAGTCGTGCCCGTCCAGTAGCGCGGCTAGCCGCTCGGCATCGTCGGCGGCAACGCCGAACACCACACGGGGCTGCCCCCAGGGCTCCTCCATGGAGTAACCCACATAGCTCGACACTGGCGGCAACGGATCTGAACCAAGTCCGTGCATGCTCCGCCAGCGATCCCAAGCCCGCTCCAATGCGCCGGCAGCGCGCTCCGCGCGCTGCACCAGGTCTGGATCACGCATTGTGCGTACCTCCCCTCCAAAGCGCCGCATCTTCCGCCATCCAGGCGGGTCCCCCCCGGGACGCTGCATGCTTCACCGGACGCACAATCTGCTGACGCGATGAGGCACGAGGCCGATCGTGCTGCCGAAGCGCCGAGCTGCCACGGCACGCTCAGTCAGTATCGCGAGGCGCGTTCGTCAGCATGGATGATGACACCAAGTTGTTATGTCGCTACAGACAGTTAGCATCGCGGCGTACCGGGATACCGTTATGTGTGCCTGATCCGAGCTCTCATCGACTCGCGCGGGCCGCCGCGCCGCGCACCTGAATTCGCATAGGGCGCGAAGGTGGATGTGGCGCCCGACTAGGGGCAGCAGATCCACCTTCGCGCCCTATCCGATGGCCGTCCGGCAGCCGCGCACCCGTAGCCACCACGCAAGAGGATCCAGGATCCGCCCGTGGCCGCCGACCACCGCAGCTACCCGCTGACCAAGGCCGTCACGGCCAAGGAGGACCCGGGCGAGACACGGGACCGCATCCTGCGCGCGGGACGTTCCTTGACGCGACATGGCAGGGGGCCCGGTCTGGGGCGATACTGACGTCTGGGTCGCGACGGATGCGCCAGAGTTGGTTTACGCTGGGCCGCCCTGGCCTGGGCTGTTGATCGCAATCCGGGTGCCAGCCGGCGAGGCTGTCACGGTCCGCGTCTCGGACCGTCCTCCGACGTCCTCGATGAATCAGGTGTTTGCCTCCCAGTTGATCGTCGGCGGTCACGGCTTCTATCTCGTCGTCCGAGCCGACTCGCCCACGATCCCGGTCGAGACCGGCAACTATCGCGTGACTGTCTGGGTCGACGGCGAGACCCCCGACGCCACGAGGCAGTGCTCCATCGTGCTCGGCGCGCAAACGCCGCGCCAGCTCGGGCAGCCGCGGACCTGACGCTGAGGAAGCCCGCGCCTGCAGCGCGAGCGGACGACCGCGACCTACGCGCACGGCGACCGGAGCGCGCACGGCGACCGGAGCGCGCGCGGCGACTGGATGCGCGCGGCGACTGGATGCGCGCGGCGACTGGACGGCTAGGACGCGCCACGCGCGAGCGCTGGGCGCCTTCGGCCGCAATCTCGTCGAATGATGGTTCGCGCCGCCAGATCATCGCACGGCAAGCGCGCTAGACAGGAACGAGCCCGTTCCCGGAATTTAAGAGGTCTTGAACAAATTTATGGCTGTCGACGCGACAGCCCTCGGTCTCCGGCTCCTAGCTGGAGGCCGGATCGACCCCGGCAACGTTCACTGACCGATGCTCTACGTCGCATCGAACGCGAAGTGCGCCCCCCGATGCGGCGTCCTGGCCGCCGGGGTCGACCCCCCCAATTGCAAGGCAAATGGCCGCTGGCTGGGGCGCAGGCTCAAGCGCCAGCCGTCCGGGCGATCCGACGCCGGACCGCGGCCATGCCTCATTCCGAGCGCTGCTGCGGGATACCCGCAAGAAGGGCGCGGACTTCGGTCTCCCGGTACCGGCGGTGACCGCCAAGCGTCCGGATTGACGTTAGCTTTCCTGCCTTTGCCCACCTGGTAACAGTCTTCGGATCAACCCTGAACATCGTGGCGACTTCCGCCGGGGTTAGCAGCGGCTCCGCTTCTGGCGTACGTGCAGACATGTTGACGGCCTCTCCTCCTGGACCGGTACTGCGATCCCTAACTACTTCTCTTACTGTTCGCGGCTTCTAGTGAAGCCTGCCTCGGATGTCCCATATAGTCCACTGAGACCATATTGCCATCACCAGCCGTGACAAGTCGACAACCGGGAGCAAAGTTCTTCGGCGAGTCGCCCAATATCCCCCGTGGCAAACCATGTCACGCTGCGTGAGTATAGCGACACGCAGCGTCGCAACGGGCAGATTCGGAAAAGTCAATCTGCGACTCCCATCAGATACTTAGCTCGACTGCCTCCGCGTCCTCGTAGACCCCTATCTAGCTGCCGTTCTCCTCCAGGCCGGCACCATTGGGTCCAAGATCAGGCATTGAGTCGGCTCTCGGGCACGTGCTACGAGTGCCGCAATCCTCCCTCCCGCCCCGCCAAATGGCGCGGTCCCAGATTGCCGACCAGCCAGCCCGCCCACTACCGGATCGCCGACAGCGAGCGCACTGCGCTGTTTCGGGCTAACCGACCGGAGCCTGCCATTAATCCCCAAACTGACACTAGATAATCGGCTTCGGGAGTTTTTGACAGAACCGCGATCGGCGTCCGCTCTTTGCTGTCGGCGCATCGAGCCAGCTAACGGACCGTATCGGTGAAAGCGCCCGAAAGTCCGGCACTTGTCGCGCTTTGGCAGCATGACTAATCGTGACATGCCGTACCCCTCCGGGCAAAGGGTTACGCGTCGGTAGTGATCAGGCGTCTCTCATCCAACGGGCGTCCCGGAGATAGGCTGGTGCCCGATCCCGCGGCAACGGCGACGCGGGCTGATTTCGGGAGCTCATCTACGTGAGTACTGTCTTCGGGGCTGGCCAGGCCGAGGGCCAGCCCGGGCATGAGCAAGTTGTCTACTGCCAGGACGAGCCGTCGGGGTTGCGCGCGATCATCGCGATCTACTCGACCGCCCTCGGTCCCTCGCTCGGCGGGACTCGCTTTTACCCGTACGCGGACGAGGGCGCGGCGCTCGCCGACGTGCTGAACCTCTCGCGAGCCATGGCCTACAAGAACGCGCTGGCCGGGCTCGACCTAGGCGGCGGCAAGGCCGTGATCATCGGCGATCCCGCCAAGATGAAGTCCGAGGCCCTCCTGCGCGCCTACGGACGGTTCGTCGAGTCGCTGAACGGCCGCTACATCACGGCCTGCGATATCGGCACGTACAGCGAGGACATGGACATAGTCGCCCGGGAGTGCCGGTTCGTGACCGGCCGCACCGTGCCCAACGGGGGCGCCGGGGATTCGTCGGTGCTCACCGCCTTTGGTGTGTTCCAGGGCATGCGGGCGGCCGCCGAGCACGTCTGGGGCAGCACGAGCCTGGACGGGAGGACCGTCGGCGTCGAGGGCGTGGGCAAGGTCGGACACCGCCTGGTCGATCACCTGATCAGCGATGGCGCGCAGGTAGTGATCTTCGACACGAATCACACAGCTACCGAGCAAGTACGGGCCGAGCACCCTGAGGTGACCGTCGTCGACAGCCGGGCCGAGCTGGTCGGCAGCCGGCTGGACGTGTACTCGCCGTGCGCCATGGGCGGGGCGATCGACGACGACACAGTTGAGGTGCTGACCGCGAAGATCATTTGTGGCGGCGCGAACAACCAGCTGGCGCACCCGGGCGTGGAGAAGACGCTGGCCAACCTCGGCATCGTGTACGCACCGGATTACCTGGTCAACGCCGGCGGCGTTATTCAGGTCGCCGATGAACTGCACGGCTTTAGCTTCGAGCGGGCCAAGGCCAGGGCGGCGCAGATTCTGGGAACGACCCGGCAGATCCTGGCCATGGCCGACGCCGACGGCATCCCACCGGCTGTGGCCGCCGATCGTCTCGCTGAACTGCGTATCGCCGAAGTGGGCAGGCTCCGAGGCATCTATCTTGGTCGGTGACGGTGCTGAGATGCGCCTGTCGGACGGACGACCGGCGGCCTGCACACGGGGATCGACGGCGGTTCGGCAGAATCATCGGAGGCGCCCAGCGCCCAAAGCAGGTACGGTTGTACCTGTACGTCAGGGCGAGCGCGCCGCGATCCGGTGAGCGGAACTGCGGCGGGTTAGCTTTGTCTGCACGAAACCGCCAGCATGGCGTGGTAACGGGCAACTTACTAGTGCGGTGACCAGGGACCCATCGGGTTCCGTACGTTTAGAGGGGGTCGAGCCAATGGGGCGCGGCCGAGCCAAGGCCAAGCAGGTCAAGGTGGCACGTCAGCTGAAGTACAGCGGCGGCGGGACGGACCTTGACAGGTTGCGGGCTGAGCTGGGCGTCGACTCGCAGCATGGCGCCAGCGGGGATTCCACGTACGCGGACCTGGGCGATCGTTACTCCGGGGACGACGATGCCGATCACGCACCGGACGAAGACGACGAGGATGAGGACTGGGACGACGAGGATTACGGCGGCTATGACGCCGAGGGCCTCGTCGGGCAGTCCGGTTCCTCGACCGGGGCCTGACAGCACGCTAGAGGCGCCACGCGCGCTCGGCGCGCGGGATCGGCGGCAGCCCACGAGGCTGTCCCGGCCCATCGGGCTAATCCCGACCGGCGCGGACGGCTGCTTTCCAGCCGGGCCGACGCCGACCGGCAGAGACGGGTGCTGGCCGGGCGGGCCGATGCCGACCGGTAGAGACGGGTGCTGGCCGGCGAGCCGATGCCCACCGGTAGAGACGGGTGCTGGCCCGAAGGCTAAGCGGAGTGGCGGCCGGTCAAGTGCACCTGACCGGATCCGGCCGTGACGCGGCCTAGGACCCAGGCCGGCAGGCCACGATCTGTCAGCACGTCAAGCGCCGTGTCGCCGTCCTCCTGCGCGACGACCGCTACCATGCCGACGCCCATGTTGAATGTGCGTTCCATTTCGGCCGCCGGGACGTTGCCGCGCTCACCGAGCAGCGTGAAGATCGGCGCAGGCCGCCATGTCGGACGCTCGAGGACGGCGTCCGCCTGCGGCGGCAGCACCCTGGCCAGGTTGGCCGCTAGCCCGCCGCCGGTGACGTGCGCGAACGTGCGGACGGTACAGGCGTCGGCTAGCGCCAGGCAGTCCCTGGCGTAGATCCGCGTCGGGGTCAGCAGCTCAGGCCCGAGTGGCTGACTAAGCTCGGCCGGCTGGGCTTCGAGGTCGAGCCTCGCGCCCGGTGCGTCGAGGATGGCCCGCACCAGGGAGAACCCGTTGGCGTGCAAGCCTGAGCTAGCCATCGCTATGACGACGTCGCCGACGCGCACGCGGTCAGGGCCGAGCAACCGGTCACCGTCGACGACTCCGGTCGCCGCGCCGGCGAGGTCGAAGTCGTCCGCGGCCAGATGCCCCGGATGCTCCGCCGTCTCGCCGCCGATTAGCGCGCAGCCCGCCTCGAGGCAGCCCGCGGCGATCCCGGCCACGATGTCAGCGACGCGCTGCGGGCGGACTTTGCCGCAGACGACGTAGTCGGTCATGAAGAGCGGCTCCGCGCCGCATACGACGAGGTCGTCAACGACCATGCCGACCAGGTCCAGTCCGATGGTGTCGTACTTGCCGAGGCGCTGGGCGATGACAACTTTGGTTCCGACGCCGTCCGTCGAGGTGGCCAGCAACGGCCGCCGCATGCCGCGGATCTTGGAGACGTCGAACAGGCCCGCGAAACCGCCGATTCCGCCGATGACTTCCGGTCCTGCGGTCTTGCCGACGGCAGCTTTCATGAGCTCGACGGCGCGCTCCCCAGCGTCGATGTCGACGCCCGCCGACGTGTAGCTCAGCGGCTCGCTGGCCGCCGGTGACCGGCGACCGGGGTCGTTACCGCTGGTCAACCCAGTCCTTTGACCCTCGGGCCGACGGTCTCGAGCAGGTGCTTGCCCCGCTCGGCCTCGGCTACCGGGATCGGGTAGTGGCCGTCGAAACACGCATGGCACAACCTGGTGGACTGCACTGACGTCGCCTCGATCAGCGCCTTGAGCGAGACGAAGCCGAGCGAGTCAGCTCCGATTGACTGCCTGATCTCCTCGATCGACAGGTTCCCCGCCATCAGCTCAGCCCGGCTGGCGAAGTCGATCCCGAAGAAGCACGGCCACGCCACCGGTGGGCTCGAAATCCGGACGTGCACTTCCGCCGCCCCGGCCTCGCGCAGCATGGTCACGATGGCGCGCTGTGTATTGCCGCGGACTATCGAGTCGTCGACCACAACCAGGCGCTGGCCTGCGATTGCCTCGCGCAGCGGGTTGTACTTGAGCCGGATACCGCGCTCCCTGATGGTCTGGCTGGGCTGGATGAACGTCCGGCCCACGTACGAGTTCTTGACCAGTCCCTGCCCGTACGGGATGCCGCTCGCCTGCGCGTATCCGATGGCGGCGGGCGTGCTCGACTCCGGCACCGGAATAACCAGGTCGGCATCGGCCGGGTACTCGCCCGCGAGCCGCTTGCCGACCTCGACCCTGGCCGCCTGCACGCTGCGCCCGGCGATTGCCGTGTCGGGGCGGGCGAGGTACACATACTCGAACAGGCAACCCTTCGGCTCCGCGGCCGCGAACGTGTGTGACCTTACGCCGCGCTCGTCGATCGCGACCAGCTCGCCGGGCTGGACCTCGCGCACAAACGCGGCGCCGACGATGTCCAGCGCAGCGGTCTCGCTAGCGACCACCCAGCCTCGCGCTAGCCGACCGAGCACGAGCGGCCGGAATCCCTGCGGGTCGCGGGCGGCGTACAGGGTCTGCTCGTCCATGAACACAAGCGAGAATGCGCCACGCGCGAGCGGCAGCACCGACAGCGCGGCGGCCTCTACGCCGGGATGCGCGCTGGCGCCATCGCCGTCGGCTGGCCCGCTGCGGCCGCTGGCCGCGAATAGGGCCGTCAGCACGTCGGTGTCGGACGTGGCGCGCCCACCCAGGCCGCTGGCCTCGCCGTTCAGCAGGCTGGCCAGCTCGAGCGTGTTGATCAGGTTGCCGTTGTGCCCAAGCGCGAGGCTGGCCGACGGCGTGGCGCGGAACGTCGGCTGGGCGTTCTCCCAGACCGAGGATCCGGTGGTCGAGTACCGGCAGTGCCCGACGGCGATGTGCCCGTGCAGCGTGTTGAGTACCGACTCGTTGAACACCTGCGCGACCAGGCCCATGTCCTTGTAGACGACGATCCGGGAGCCATCACTGACCGCGATACCCGCCGACTCCTGGCCGCGGTGCTGAAGGGAGTACAGGCCGTAGTACGCGAGCTTGGCCACGTCTTCGCCCGGTGACCAGACGCCGAAGACGCCGCAGGCGTCCCGCGGCGGTTGCTCGCCCGCGTCGCCCGAGTCGCCGACGTCAGCCGCGTTGCCGGTGCTCGCCGGGTCCGGGAGATAGGGATCATGCGACAGCAGGCCGTCGGGCTTAATCACTAGTCAATTCTAGTGACTCGGGACCCCGCCAGATCCGCTGGACACGAGCGGAAGGTAAAGCGAAAGGTCTGACCGCTGACCGCTGGCCCGCACCCGGCCGTCCGCGACGGCCGTTCGCCAGCCAACGCGCCCGGCCGCCAGGTCCAGCCAGGTCAGCGGATCCGTCTCGACCACGTTCGGCGGTGTCCCCCGGGTGTGCCGTGGCCCCGGCACGCACTGGATCGCGGCGAACGGCGGCACCCGCACCTCGACTGTCCGGCCGGGCACGCGCTGCTCGAGCAGGCCCAGGCTGTACCTCACTGCGGCCCGCAGCGCTGGGCGAAGCGGCGGCGAACCCGCAGCTAGCGCGTCCGTCACCGCGGCCAGGCTCGCCGCGCCCAGCGCACGCTCGGTCGCTAGCCCCGACCACGGCGCCTGAGCGAGCGCAGCTCGCTGCTCGTTGACAGCAGCGAGCAGCTTGGCCAGGTCGGGCCCGCGTGGTGGCACGACTCCGCAGGCTAGCCGACCCGTCCGTCAGCGCGCCGCGTAGCGGCGGGCGGCACAGGGGCGACGCGGCGTCAGCGCGCCGCGGCGACGGCACAGGGCGGCCCCTGTCCGCAGCGGCCGATCAGCACCCGGCCCGAGGCCAGAAACGAAATTTCTTCTGGAATTTCCGGCCATCTGGTCCCATCGACGGCTTGATCCGGGTATTCGTTCGGTATGCCAGGTCAGCGCAGGTCAGCGGGCAAGCGGGCCAGGGGCCCCTGGCTGCCCAGGCTCACTGGCCTCGTTGCGGGGATATTGCTCGCGGCCGCCGCGGTGATCGCCTACGTCGTGGCATTCCACCCGGCCACGCCCCACCGCACACCACCGCTGCCCAGCAGGGTGGTCAGTTTCCAGACCGTGGGCCTGGTGACTGCGGCAACGCAGCCGGGCTCCACCAGCAGCCAGTTGCTCCAGCTTCACTCTGAGGACGGCACGCTGCACTTCAGCCCGGTAGCGCAGGCCCAGCAGACGGAGGGGTCGCCGCAGTGGACCGCTGACCTGATGGGCGGCGCGACGTACATCTTTATCTACCTGCCGACCGGGCAGTGCCTCAGCGCAGCCGGCAGGGGCGGCCAACCGAAACTAGCCCTGCGGCACTGCAATCTCAGCAGTGCGCAGCGCTGGCGCCGCGCGCGTGCCGCCGTGATGACCGACGGCCATGCCTTTTTCCAGTACGCGAACCTGGGGAACGGGGATTGCCTCACGCAGACGGGGGAGCTTCCTGGCCCGACCTTCGGGGCTAGCCTCAGCGCGTGCGCCACCCAGCAACCCGCCGACCAGCTGCTCGCGTTCTGGTGGTCGACCTTATAGATCAGCCAAACAATGCGGGCAGAGCGCCGCGGTGCACGTTGCGAAGTTCGTCGAGCGGCACCGCGAACAAGCCGCTGACCTCGAGCGCCGAGCCGCCAGTCGCGCCAAGCGCCACCGCCGGCACACGTGCCTCCTCGCACAGGGCCATCAGGGCTGACTCGGCACCGGGACGCACGGCGACCACGGCGCGGGCCGCGGATTCACTGAACAGGAACGTGGCCGGGTCGGCTGGCAGTGCGACCGTGCAGCCGGTCCCGCCAGCCAGGCATGATTCGGCCAGCGCTATGGCCAGGCCGCCGTCCGAGATGTCGTGGGCGGCGGCGAGCAGGCCGCGGGCGGCCGCGGTGACCAAGACATCGGCCAGCCCGCGCTCGGCTTCGAGGTCCACCGCGGGCGGCATCCCCCCGAGGTGGCCATGCCGGAGCCAGGCCCATAGCGAACCACCGAACTCTTCTCTGGTGTCGCCCAGCAGGACGATGGGTGCGCCCGGCAGAGCGAATCCCGATCCGACCCGATTGCGCACGTCGTCGTGGACGCCGAGCACGCCCACGACTGGCGTCGGCTGGATCGGCGCGTTCCCGGTCTGGTTGTAGAAGCTGACGTTGCCGCCGGTAACCGGCACGCCCAGCTGCTGACAGCCGTCGGCCAGGCCGCGCACCGCCTCAGTGAACTGCCACATCACCGCGGGGTCTTCCGGTGAGCCGAAGTTCAGGCAGTTTGTGACCGCGAGCGGCCTCGCCCCCGAGACGGCCACGTTGCGGTACGCCTCGGCCAGCGCCAGCTGCGTGCCGGTGTAGGGATCGAGCTGGCAGTACCTCCCATTTCCGTCGGTCGCCAGCGCGACACCGAGTCCGGTCGACTCGTCGATCCGCAGCAACCCGGCATCGTTTGGCATAGCCAGCACCGTGTCACCGCGGACGTAGCGGTCATACTGCTCAGTCACCCAGGTCTTGTCGCCACCTTCGGGCGAGCCGAGCAGGAGCATCAGGTCTGCCCGCAGGTCCGCCCCAAGTTCGCTGCTGCCGGGCAGGGGCCGGAGCAGCCGGGCCGCATCGTCGGCGACAAGCGCATCCTGCGTCGCCGGGCGGCGCACTGGACGGTCGTAGACGGGGCCCTCGTCGGCGGCGCTAGCAGGCGGAATGTCGACTACGTGGGCGCCGTGCCACGTCATCTCCAGCCGACCAGATCCGGTGACCTCGCCGATGACCGTCGCCTGGACGTCCCACTTCGCGCAGATCGCCATGAACGCTGGGACGTGCTCAGGCGTGACGATCGCCATCATGCGCTCTTGCGACTCGCTCATCAAGATCTCAGCCGGGCCGAGCGAGGCATCCCGCAGCGGCACCTGATCGAGCCATACCCGCATGCCGGTGCCGCCGCTCGCCGCCAGTTCCGTCGTCGCGCACGCGACGCCCGCCGCGCCCAGGTCCTGGATGCCCATAACGAGACCAGCCCGGTACAGCTCGAGGCAGCACTCGACGAGAAGCTTCTCCATGAACGGATCGCCGACCTGGACGCTAGGTCGCTTCGCTCCCTCGCCCGCGCCACCAAACGAAGCACTGGCGAGAACGGACGCGCCGCCGATCCCGTCAGGGCCGGTGCGTGAGCCAAACAGGATGACCTGGTTACCAGCCCCCTTCGCGGCAGCCAGCTTGAGGTCGGAGTGCCGAAGGACGCCGACGCACAGCGCGTTCACCAGCGGGTTGCCGAGGTAGCAGGGATCGAACGCGAGCTCGCCACCGATGTTGGGCAGACCGAGGCAGTTGCCGTAAAAGGAAATCCCGCTGACGACGCCGGGCAGCACGCGGTGGGTGTCTGGTGCGTCGGCCGGTCCGAATCGCAGCGCGTCCATCACGGCAATTGGGCGGGCGCCCATGGCCAGGATGTCCCTGACGATGCCGCCGACACCAGTCGCCGCGCCCTGGAACGGCTCTACGTAGGACGGGTGGTTGTGCGATTCGATCTTGAACGTGACGGCGTAGCCCTGTCCGATGTCGACAACACCGGCGTTCTGCCCGATGCCCGCGAGCAAGACGTCAGTGGCCGGCGCCTTGTCGGCGAACTGCCGCAGGTGCTTGCGGGACGACTTGTAGGAGCAGTGCTCGCTCCACATCACTGAGTAGACGGCTAGTTCGGCGTCGGTTGGCCTGCGTCCGAGGATGCTGACGATCCGTTCGAACTCTTCTGCCGTCAGGCCGAGAGCCGCGAAGGGCTGCGCCCGGTCGGGGGTGGCCATGGCAGCGGCGACGGTGTCGGTGGTCGCGACGGTGGCCAGGTGCGTGGTCATTGCGCCCGCGCCGATCCCACTGCGACGGCCCGCAGGACCGAGGTAAAGAACCCAAGACCGTCCGCAGCCGGGCCAGTGAGGATATCGATGGCGTGCTCCGGGTGCGGCATCAGACCGGCCACGTTGCCAGCCTCGCTGACGACGCCGGCTATGTCAGCGACTGATCCGTTCGGGTTCCCGTCTACATACCTGCCGAGGATCTGACCGCGGGCTTCGAGCTCGGCCACCGTCTGCTCGTCGGCGACGTAGGCGCCTTCGCCGCTCTTCAGCACTACGGTGATCTCGTCGCCGCTGTCGTACCCGTTCGTCCACGCAGACGTGCTGTTCTCGATCCTGATCCGCACATCCCGGTTGATGAACCGGCGGCCTAGGTTGCGAGTCAGAGCGCCCGGAAGAAGGTGCGCCTCGCACAGAATCTGGAATCCGTTGCAGATACCGAGGACCGGCAGGCCATGCCCGGCCGCGAGAACGATCTCGGCCATTACCGGGGCGAACCGCGCGATGGCACCGCACCGTAGATAGTCCCCATAGGAGAAGCCACCCGGCAGGATGACGGCGTCCACCTGGTGCAGGCTGCCGTCACCGTGCCACAGCTCGACCGGGGTCGCGCCAGCGCGCTCGACGGCGCGCCGTGCGTCACGATCATCAAGCGAACCTGGGAAGGTGACGACTCCGATCCGGGCCGTCATAGGCGTCCTCGGGGGCGGCGCATGCTCGCAGGCTACCCGCTCAGCCCGCGTCCCTGAGCTGTGAGGCCGGTCGCCGCGCCAGCGGCGAATCGCTGCGCCATTCGAGCCGCTTGTTCAGGGAGACGACGGTCCCTTGACCTGGCTTGCTGTGCATGGTCACGTCGTCGACGCAGGCTCGCATGATGGCCAGGCCACGCCCCGACTCGGGCAGATCGGCGATGGCGCGCTCCCTGGCCAGCCGCCTCGACCGGGCGATCCGGCTGCGCAGCGTGGTCGGTGAGCCGGGCGCGGTCGACGCCGGAGCAGTCGGGTGATGTCGCAGGCTGCCGACCGGACGAACCGAATGCCGGATACCTGGTCGCCGACGGTTAACAGCGGCGGGGTCGAAGCCGCGGCCGCTATCGAGCACCTCGAGCAGGCAGCGCTTGCTGCTGACGTGCGCGACCAGCTCATAGCGCCGACCGGGACCGGCGTGGCGCAGCACGTTCGTGCACGCCTCCGTCACAGCCAGCAGAATGTCGCTGATGCACCTTTCATCGACACCGAGGCGCGTGAGGGTGTCACCGAGTACCCGCCGCATCACCGGGACGCTCAGCGATTCCCGAGGGAAGACCAGGCAGAACTCCACGTCTGCGGCTGGTTCCCCAGAATGGAACACCCGAGATCGCATCCGCTCCTCGCCCATGCCGAATCAGTCAGTTCACATTCTGAAGGCTTCCCCGGACGGAGCCGGGTAATCATGAACTCAGGCGATCTCTGGACGAACAGTGCGCTACCGCCTCGGGGCGCGCCGATGCTGTGGTAAGCCGCTGAACTGCGGAAACACATCCTGCGATACGTCGCGCGGGCGTGGCGACGGCAGGCAGAGCCGGGAAGGCGAAAATAACAATCAGGTAAGGACACGCGTGTAGGGGTGGCGGCGGCGGGCCAGACGCTCACGGTGCAAGGCGCAAAGAGAATGGTGCCGTCTCTCCAGACGGCACCTTTTTACGCGCGCCTCGGTAATGCGCCTCGATAATGCGCGGGCTTCGTCGCTTATCAGTAAAGGTCGCCTTAGGCGGGATGGATCGAGAACACCTCGATCACGGGGTTTGCGAGCAGCTCGGCCGCCAGCTCGGTCATCCTCGCCTCTTCGACCGGTTCGGCCAGGTCGATCTCGAACCGCTTGCCCTGACGGACGCCCGCGACCTGCCCGAAGCCGAGGCGGCGGCATGCGCTGGCGATCGCGTCGCCCTGCGGGTCGTGGATCTCCGGCTTCAGCATCACGTCGATCACAAATCTGGGCACAGCACGAACAGTACGCGAGCCGGGTCCTCCACACCGGGTAGGGATCCGGGCCGCCTCGCACCACCAGCCGGGTCCTCCACACCGGGTGGATCCGGGCCGCCCCGCAGTACCAGCCGGGTCCTCCACACCGGGTAGGGATCGGGGCTGCCTCGCAGTAGCCTTGAAGGTGGTCGCAGTGACCCGATTAGTGACGTGCGTCACCATCGGTACCCTGTGGCCCGCTGGGCTTGACCATTGCAGGCGCGGCGATAGTACTGTCGCTCCGTCACCGACGGGACGACGGAACGGTCCGGGCTTGCTCGCGACCGAACATGAGAATGCAAGGAGTGGCACGTGGCCGTCAAAGATGCCGGACGCGCCGCCCGCTCTGCTAATCGGGCTGCGGCCCGTGAGCCAGAACGACAGGCGGACTCGGCTGAGCTGATTCAGCTCCTCACTCCTGAGGGAGAACGAGTCGAGCACCCGGATTATCCACTCGAGATCTCCGCCGACGAGATCAAGGCGCTGTACCGGGACCTGGTCATCGTCCGCCGGATTGACTTCGAGGCGATCGCCCTTCAGCGCCAGGGTGAGCTGGGCATCTGGGCCTCTCTGCTCGGCCAGGAGGCCGCGCAGGTCGGCTCCGGCCGCGCTCTCGGCGCACGTGACATGGCGTTCCCCACTTACCGCGAGCACGGGGTGGCCTGGTGCCGCGGCCTGGACCCGATGAAACTGCTTGAGCTGTTCCGCGGCGTCAGCCACGGCGGCTGGGATCCAACCGCCCACAACTTCCACCTCTACACGATCGTCATCGGCAGCCAGACGCTGCACGCAACCGGCTACGCGATGGGCATCCAGCGCGACGGCGCGGTCGGCGAGGACGGCGAGGCAGTGATCGCGTACTTCGGTGACGGCGCGACCAGCCAGGGTGACGTCAACGAGGCCTTCATCTGGGCGTCGGTGACCAATGCGCCGATCGTGTTCTTCTGCCAGAACAACCAGTGGGCCATCTCCGAGCCGTTGGAGCGACAGAGCCGCACACCGCTGTACCTGCGGGCCAAGGGCTTCGGCTTCCCTGGCGTCCGAGTCGACGGCAACGACGTGCTCGCTTGCCTGGCAGTCACCCGTAAGGCATTGCAGGCGGCGCGCGAGGGGCAGGGCCCGACGCTGATCGAAGCGTTCACCTATCGAATGGGCGCGCACACGACAACCGACGACCCCACCAGGTACCGCTTGTCGGCCGAGCTCGAGTCGTGGAAGCTGAAGGATCCGATCGAGCGCGTGAAGCAGTATCTGATCCGCACCGAGCAGGCCGAGATGAGCTTCTTCGACGAGGTCGAAGCGGAAGCCGCGGCGGTGGGGGTGCGGGTCCGGGCCGGCTGCCAGCAGATGCTTGACCCGGAGCCCGAGTCGATGTTCGACGACGTGCTGACGGCTGAGACGCCGCAGCTCGCCGCCGAGCGGGCCGAGTTCGTCGCCTACCTTGACTCGTTCGTCGCCGAGGAGGCCGCACGATGACCACGCTCACCCTCTCGAAGGCGCTGAACGAGGGCTTGCGCAAGGCTCTGGAGAACGACCCGAAGGCGCTCATCATGGGCGAGGACGTTGGAAAACTCGGTGGGGTGTTCCGCGTGACCGACGGGCTGCAGAAGGACTTCGGCGAGGCCAGAGTCATCGACACCCCGCTGGCCGAGTCGGGAATTATCGGCACCGCCATCGGGCTCGCGCTCCGCGGCTACCGGCCTATCTGCGAGATCCAGTTCGACGGCTTCGTCTTTCCTGCGTTCGACCAGATCGTCACCCAGCTCGCGAAGATGCGCTACCGATCGCTGGGAAGCGTGCGGCTGCCCGTCACGATCAGGATCCCGTTCGGCGGCGGCATCGGCGCGGTCGAGCATCACAGCGAATCGCCCGAAGCCCTGTTCGCCCACATCCCAGGGCTGCGAGTCGTGTCGTGCGGTGATCCCGCGGACGCGTACACGATGATCCAGCAGGCTGCTGCCTGCGACGATCCCGTCTTGTTCTTCGAGCCGAAGCGCCGGTACTGGGACAAGACCGACGTCGACGTCGAGGGTGGCCTCGCGGCCGCGCTCCCGCTGGACTCGGCCAGGGTGCTGGTTCCCGGCAGCGACGTCACCGTGCTGTGCTACGGCCCGATGGTGCGCACATGCGCCGAGGCCGCCGTGGCAGCGTCGGGCGACGGCAAGTCGATGGAGGTCATTGACCTACGTTCGCTGGCGCCGCTCGACACGGAGACGATATTCGCCTCGGTTCGCAAGACCGGTCGCTGCGTTATCGTGCATGAGGCCGTCGTGACCGGCGGCATCGGCGCGGAAATCGCCGCACAAGTGACCGAGGAATGCTTCTACAGCCTCGAGGCTCCGGTACTGCGCGTGGGCGCGTACACCACCCCGTATCCGCCTTCCCGGCTGGAGGAGCACTACCTGCCAGACCTGGACCGGATTCTGGATGCTGTCGACCACACCTTCGGCTACTGAGAGGCCTGGATGGCAGAGCTCAAGGAGTTCAAGCTCCCCGACGTAGGCGAAGGCCTGACCGAGGCCGACATCGTCAGGTGGCACGTCAAGCCCGGTGACGCGGTCACGATCAACCAGATCATCGTGGAGATCGAAACAGCCAAGGCCGTCGTCGAGCTGCCGAGTCCCTACGAAGGCGTCGTAGCGAGGCTGCTGGTGCCCGAGGGCCAGACCGCGGACGTCGGCACCCCGATCATCGCCGTGCAGGTCGGCGCCGACGCCGGCGCGACGCCAGCAGAGGCAGAGCTCGCCGGGGACGTGCCGCCGGAGGCGGTCGCGCAGCGCATGATCAGCGAGATGGAGGACCTCGTGCCGTCGCCGCCCGTTGAGGGTGCTGTCGAGCCGGGAATGCACGGCAGCCCGGCCCCGAAGGCGGAACGGCAGGCGGTACTCGTGGGTTACGGCGTGAAGCTCGGCACGACGAGCCGCCGGGCCCGCAAGCCGGGCGCTGGGCGGTCGGCCAACGGCGGAGGTGCGACGAGGTCATCGGCGCCGGCGCTAGCGGCCGTGAGCGCTGAGCCCGCCGCCAGCGAAGGACCTGCCGCGACGCGATCGGGCACCAGCGGCACCGGCAACCTCTCAGCAGGCGGCGCGCCCGTGCGTCCAGCGACCGCGCTGGCGAAGCCTCCCGTTCGCAAGATGGCCAGGGATCTGGGCGTCGACCTCGCTTCGGTCGCCGGGACCGGGCCAGCCGGGTCAATTACCCGAGACGACGTCCAGCAGGCAGCGGCTCCGGCTCCGGCTGGCCCCGTTCCCGTCCAAATCGCTCCGACCGTCACGGCGGTCGCGCGCGAAGAGCGGATCCCGATCCGAGGCGTGCGCAAGCACACAGCGGCCGCGATGGCTGCGAGCGCCTTCACGGCGCCGCATGTGACCGAGTTCCTGCAGATCGACATCACCGAGACCATGAAGGCGACCGCACGGCTGCGCGGGTTGCCCGAGTTCGCCGACGTGAAGGTGTCACCGCTGTTGCTGCTCGGTCGCGCGCTCATCCTGGCCGTGGCGCGGCACCCGATGATCAACTCGACCTGGGACGACGACGAGCAGGAGATCGTCGTCAAGCACTACGTCAACCTGGGCATCGCCGCGGCGACCGATCGCGGACTTGTCGTACCGAACGTCAAGGATGCACACGCGATGTCGCTCCCCGAGCTGGCGAGAGCGCTGGCGCAGCTGTCCGAGACGGCGCGAGCCGGCAAGTCGACGCTCGCCGATCTCTCGCACGGCACTATCACGATCACCAACGTTGGGGTCTTTGGCGTCGACACCGGTACCCCCATCCTGTCTCCTGGTGAAGCTGCGATACTGGCGTTCGGCCAGGTCAAGGACGCACCGTGGGTCGTCGATGGGCAGCTCGCCGTGCGCAAGGTGTGCACGCTCGCGCTGTCGTTCGACCACCGGCTTGTCGACGGAGACCTCGGCTCGGCGGTGCTGCGAGACGTCGGCGCCATGCTGACCGACCCGCTAACGATGCTCGCCTGGTCGTGACCCTACGGTTGATGCCATGACGCTGAGGCGCCGGACCGCGGAGGGAACCTGATGATCAGGCACGTCGCGTTGTTCACGTGGACCGAGGGCATGACTGAGGCAATGGAGCAGCAGTTCACGGCCGAGCTGACCGACTTCGCGGCCACACAGCCCGGGCTACGCGCGTATCACGTTGGCCCGGACCTGGGGATCAACGAGGGCAGCTTCGACTTCGCCGTGGTCGCCGACTTTGACGACGTCGGCAGCTACGTCGCGTACCGCGACAACGCTGGCCATCAGGACATCATCCGGCGGCTCAGCCGTCCGAACACCAAATCGCGCGCCGCCGTTCAGTACGAAATCTGAGCGACCCGCGGGTTACGCCGGACCGCCGGATCGATAGGTCGACCGTGCCGGTGCGAGCTAGCGGTCAGCAGCGCGGCCGTCCGCAGGGGGAGGCAGCGGACGGCCGGCGCTGGTCTTGGTGGGATCAGAACGCGTCTTCGGCGACTTCCATTGGGTCAAGCGACGTGGCCTCGGCGATCTCGCGCTCCGCGGACAGTCGCGGGAGCACGGTCGCGGCGAAGAACCCAGCCGCCGCCGCCTTGCCCTGGTAGAAGGCGGTATCACTCGCGCTCAGGCTGCCCTGGTCGAGTTTGGTGAGCGCCACCTCGGCCTGCCGGCTGAGCAGCCATCCGATCACGAGGTCGCCGAGTGCAAGGAGAAGCCTCGTCGTGTTCAGGCCCACGCGGTAGATCTGCGGCGCCTGCTCGAGGCTGCCGGCGAGGAAGCCGTTCATGGCGGCGACGATGCCCTCGACGTTGTCAGCCGCGTTGGCCAGCGCGGCCCGCTCCTTCTTGAGCCGACCGTTGCCGTTATCTGCGGCGGCGAACTCGCGAACCTGCTCGATCAGGTACGTCAGTGCCTCAGCCTGGTTGCGGACGATCTTGCGGAAATACAGGTCCAAGCCCTGGATCGCGGTGGTGCCCTCGTACAGGCTGTCGATCTTGGCGTCCCGGATGTACTGCTCGATCGGGTAGTCCTGGAGATAGCCGGAGCCGCCCAGCGTCTGCAGCGACTGGGCGAGCTGCTCGTACGCTCGCTCCGAGCCAACGCCTTTCACGACCGGAAGCAGCAGGTCGTTCACCGCGGACGCAAGCTCATCTCGCTCGCCCCTCGCGGTGGCGAGCTGAACGGCGTCCTGCTGGCTCGCCGTGTAGAGGACGAGCGCCCGCATGCCCTCCGCGTACGCCTTCTGTAGCAGCAGGCTGCGCCGGACGTCGGGGTGCTTCATGATCGTGACGCGAGGCGCTGCCTTGTCCGTCATCTGCGTCATGTCTGCACCCTGGACGCGGGTCTTGGCGTAGTCGAGCGCGTTCAGGTAGCCGGTCGACAGCGCCGCGATGGCCTTGGTCCCGACCAGCATCCGGGCGAACTCGATGATCATGAACATCTGGCGGATGCCGTCGTGGACGTCGCCGATGAGCGTGCCGACCGCCGGGTGGTCGGCGCCGAACGTCAGCTCGCACGTTGTCGACGCCTTCAGGCCCATCTTGTGCTCGACGTTGGTCACGTAGACGCCGTTCCGCTCGCCGACCGAGCCGTCGTCGTTCACGTGGAACTTTGGCACGAGGAACATCGACAGTCCCTTGGTGCCCGGGCCCGCGCCCTCGGGCCTGGCGAGCACGATGTGCAGGATGTTGTCCGCCATGTCGTGCTCGGCGCTGGTGATGAAGCGCTTGACGCCCTCGATGTGCCAGGTGCCGTCGGGCTGCTCGATGGCCTTGGTCCGGCCGGCGCCGACATCCGAGCCGGCGTCGGGCTCGGTCAGCACCATCGTGTAGCTCCAGCGACCATCGACCGCGTGCTCGGCGATCTTCTTCTGCGCCGGCGTGCCCAGCTGCCAGAGGGCGTGCGAAAACGTGCCGACGCCGCAGTACATCCACACGGCCGGGTTCGCGCCGAGCACGAGTTCGGCGACCGACCAGGCGACCGTCCGGGGCACGGACGTGCCGCCGAGCTCGGCCGGCAGCTCGAGGCGGAACCACTCAGCGTCCAGAAACGCGTTGTACGAGCGCTTGAACGACTCGGGCATCGTCACCGAGTGCGTAGCTGGGTCGAATACTGGCGGGTTGCGGTCGGCGTCGGCGAACGAGTCGGCGATCGGGCCCTCGGCTAGGCGCCTGACCTCGTCCAGGATGCCCCGCGCGGTTTCTTCGTCCACGTCAGCGAACGGCGGCGCGCCAAGGAGCTCTTGCCTGTTCAGGACCTCGAAGAGGTTGAACTCAATGTCCCTGAGGTTGCTCTTGAAGTGCCCCATTGCGACTCCCCTGGGCTCCCGGCGAAGCATCGCTCACTAATACTA
The DNA here is from genome assembly GCA_963730085.1 of uncultured Actinomycetota bacterium. Classification (GTDB taxonomy): domain Bacteria; phylum Actinomycetota; class Actinomycetes; order Streptosporangiales; family Streptosporangiaceae; genus JAJYUU01. The sequence goes on from CAVSQI010000009.1 coordinate 322,165, forward strand.
CTCATGAGTAACTTACTCAATAGTACCTAACGCCAGGCCGCCTGTCACCCCCCGCGCCGCACCTCTCACTGGCCGTGGCATGGACCGGCGCGTTTGGTGCCGGTGACTGCCTAACGCCGTGACACTGCACAGTTTCGTTGACCGCAAACCCTGCCAAACTAGGACTCGAGATCGCGCGAAACTGTGCAGTGTCACGCTGGACCATGAATTGTGCCGGAGTAGGTCGCCTAGCCGCTGGCGGAGAGGGCTGCCGCTGCTAGGGCCGCGAAACACAAGCCGAAGATGACGTAGAGGTAGCAGCCGTAGCGGAGCCCCACCGACCCGATGTATGCAACGTGGGGTTTCGCAGGGTCGTAGATGACCGTCACCGGCTTGCCGACCTTGACGCGGGTCAACACTCTGCCCTGCGGGACGGTAACCCGCTTACTGTCTCCCGTCAGGGTGCGGAAGTCGACGGTCGGGAAGCTCGGCACTGGCCGCCAGGCGTACTGGCGCTCGAAGCCAACGATTGTCCCGGGCACGCTCGTGGCCTTCGCCAGCCGGTGAATGCGGCGCTGGGCCAGGGCTCCGCCCACGGCGAATGCCAGTCCGAAAACTAGACCAGCGATGGTCAGGAGTTTCATACAGCTTCTCAGTCCGCGGCTCGGCTGGCGAATGTCACCAGTTACCTACTGTTGCTCATCTATCGGCAACAGTAGGTAACTCGTGCCAAACAGCGGGGCCAACTTGCGCCAGACGCGCGCCCCAGCCAACCGGACGACACCGCCCGCGTCGCAGCGGCCGCCGAAAGCGGCCGAACGGTGACGACCTTGTGTCAGGCCAAGCTGTCTACCTGATGTACGTCGCCGCACGGGACGCCGAGAGCGGCGTGGTGGGCGCGCACGGCTTCCTCGTCGGGCGCGTCGAGCAGGCAGTAGACCTGACCTTCAGCGTTGTGGTACAGCTCGATCTGACGCACGCCGAACTCGTCGGCCCGCTCGTGCTGAGCGTCGTCGGCAATCTGCGCGATTGCCTCCTGCGGCAGCTTCAGGTCCGGGTGGAAATCCATGAAGACTGGCATTTGCTACTCCTGCCTGGGGCGCGCGGGTGCAAGTTTCCCGCCCAGCCGCCCCCTCGCCCTTCGGTGTGGACGTCCCGACTTGCCCGGCTGGGCAGAAGCGCAGGTACACGCACCACGGCCCCGCGGTGGTGCACGCATGTGATTCTGAGCAGCCGCGTCCAATGGCCACCATACGATCTTCGGCGTATGGCGGGCAGCAGGACAGGCCGCTACAATTCGCGGCCCATTGGCCACGCTTTCCCCCTAGTCGGTTCCGGGAGTACGGTCCGTCGACCCCAGCCGGCCGCAGCGGCGCCTGCGATCACTCCGCCCAGGGGATCCCAGCGACGTCGGCGGCGGCGCGCAGGCCACGCGTCGCGCCCGGCGGCACGGGCGGCAGGATCAGGCAGTGACAGCCGACGCAGATGGAGCCGGAGTCAGCGAGACGGTTGTTCCCGACCATGAGCGTCCGGTCGGCCGGGACGCCCAGCCGCTCGCAGGCCAGCAGGAATGGCTCTGGATCTGGCTTGGCGATGCCGAGATCGCACGACAGCACGAACGTCTCGATGAATCCGTCGATGCCAGCGGCCGCGTAGCCCTCGTCGATGGACCAGCCCGTGTTGCTCACGATCGCGATGGGGATGCCGGCACCGGCGAACGACTTGAGCACAGCAGGCGTGTCGGGATACGGCACCATCGTGTGCGGGTTGGTCTTCCACTTGTCATACATGAGGTCGGCCAGGCCCGGCGCGATCTCCTCGAACGGCGCGTACCCCGTGACGTACGCGTCACGGTGGTCCGCCCTGGACAGGTTCCGCCGCAACCGCTTGTCGGCCATGATGGACCGGCTGTGCTCCTTGGACCGCCGCCAGTTGCGGGCGGCGTCTTCCTCTGAGATCTCGACGCCAAGCTGCGCGGCGAGGCTGCACACGGCGGCAACCGGGGAGGTGCGGTGCGTCAGCGTGCCGCCGTTGTCGAACAGAACTGCGTCATAACGCATCGGATCTCCTGGTGCACTCGGGGCGAGCCGGAAGATGCGGGCCGGAAGCCTGTCGGCGTGCCGGGCGGCCGCGGTGGCGTGCTGCGGGCCGCCGGTTAGTACGGGCGGGCACCGACGTGGAAATGGTTGAGTACGATCCCGCCGCCGACGAGCGCGACGAGGATGACGTAGCCGCCGACGTCGACAGGCGTGAGCTTGTGCACTCGGAGCGAGCCACGGCGCTTGTTGGCACCGAAGCCGCGCGCGTCCGCCACCATGGCCATCGTGGTCGTGCCGCGGAGGCTGCCGACGAGGAGCGGCACGGTGACCAGGACCGTGCATCGGCCCACTCGGCGCAGGTAGTCCGGCCACTTGTTGACCTGGTACCAGCGCGGCCGGGATAGGTCGTAGCCACGCAACTCGATCGCTCGCAGCACCAGTGTGGTCCTGGCGATCATGTCGGGCAGGAAGCGCAGCGCCGCGGTCAGCGCGAATCCCACCTGCGGCGGCATCCGGAACCGCTCGAACGCCCAGGTGAAGTCCCCCACGTCCGTGCTGACGAGGATCAGCATTGACGTCGACACGGTCACGAGTACGCGAGCGGTCTGCTGAAGCCCGAACACGAGGCCGTAGGCGGTGATGCCGGGCGAGCCAAGCCAGCTGATCGTCCACGGGAACTGGAAGATGTAGTGGATCGGCGGCGGCGGCAGGTAGTACAGGCCCTGCGACCAGAAGCCCGTCAGCGCTGGACCGCCGACCATGACCATCAGGACGCGCACCTTCGCCCGCGACGGCCGCAGCCAGAACCAGGGGAAGATGCTGAGACCGAAGATGATCAGCATGAAGTCCCAGTTCAGGATGATGCTCAGGATCCCCATCGCGATCGGGTACAGGACCTTCAGGCGCGGATCGAGCTTGTGCAGCGGGGTATCCCGCGCTTCGTAGGTGACAAGTTCGCGCAGGCCGCCGAGCCCGACCAGCTTGAAGAACAAGACCGGCAGGATCATCGGGACCGCGAAGACGATCAGGTACGCGATGACCGTGCGACCCAGCAGCGACGACATCATGTCGCACCCGCCGCTGCGGCCGGCACCCCAGCACCCGGCACGCCAGCACCCGGCACCCCAGCGGCCGGTACGCCAGCACCCGGCACGCCAGCACCACGGACGGACGTGACCGCGGCGACGAGTTCTTCCACCGAAAGCAGCACGTCGGTGACCCCGGCTCCGAGCAAGCCGGTCTGCAGTCTCGCGACCGGCGGCGCGATGATGCCCCAGCGCTCGAGCTCTGCAGTTCGCGCCAGGACTTCGCGAGCCGGTCCGTCGAGCTGAACGCGGCCGTCGTCGAGCACCACGATCCGGGCTGCGCGGCTGGCCAGGCCGCGGATGTCGTGGGTGACGGTGAGGATGGTCAGGCCGGTGCGCGCGCGGACCGCTTCCAGCAGTCGCAGGAAGGCACGCATCCGCTGCGCATCCTGGCCAGTCGTTGGTTCGTCGAGCACGAGCACGCCGGGCGCACCGACAAGTAGCGCCGCGAGTGCCAGCCGTTGCCTGCCGCCCTGGCTCAGCTCCCAGGGGCTCGTCTGCTCCAGCCCGCGGAAGCCGAAGAATTCGATAGCCCCGTCGACGTCGAGAACCGGATTCGGTGGCATCGCCCGGAACCGGCTGCCGAACAGCAGCTCCTTGATGACCGTCTCCTCGAACAGCATCTCGTCCGCGGCCTGTAGCAGCAGCGCCACGTGCGCCGCATGCTCGAATACCTTGCCGGGCCGCACGGGGTTGCCGCGGAAGTACACCTGGCCAGAGCTCGGCGTGCCGAGACCGACGGTGAGGCCGGTCAGCGTGCTCTTGCCCGAGCCGTTCGCGCCGATCATCGCGACCCACTCGCCCTCGGCGATGGACAGCGTCACGTCGTCAATCGCGCGCTTGGCGGCGAAGTCGACCGTCACGTGATCCCACGCGAGCACGGGGGTGGCGGCCGGCGGCCTGCTGACGGCGGCTCCGTTCCTCGCGCGGGCCTGGCGGACGCCCGCGCGCGCCTTGGCGGCCTGCGCCAGCGCCGGACCGAGCCAGGTCTCTCGCACCTGGCTGAGCGCCTCGTCGACGGACAGCGGAAGCGGGCCGGTGAAAGCGTCCGGCAGGGCGTGCGCGAGCCGCACCATGTCCGGCACCCCGACGCCGATGCCCGCCCACCTGGCCTGGTCCGCCCAGGCAGCCCTCGGCGGCTCGTCCAGTACGATCCGGCCGCCATCCATGAGTACGACCCGGTCCGCCCACGGCGCGACCTCGTCGACGCGGTGCTCGATGATCAGTACGCCGGTACCCTCATCCTGCGCGAGCCTGCGCAGGGTGCCGAGCACTTCCTGCGCACCCACCGGGTCCAGGTCCGACAGCGGCTCGTCTAGCACCAGGATCCGCGGCCGCATCGCTAGCGTGGCCGCGATCGCGGTGCGCTGCTTCTGCCCGCCGGACAGCGTCACGGTCGACGCCATCCGCATGCCCGCCATCCCGGTCACGTCGAGGCACCAGTCCACTCTCGCGGCGATCTCTGGCTGCGGCAGCGCCAGGTTCTCCGGGCCGAACGCCACCTCGGACTGCACCGTGTGATTGATGAGCTGGAGGTTGGGATTCTGGAACACCATGCCGACTAGCTGCGAAGCCTCGTGCGGCGGCAGCCCCGTCAGCGGTCGGCCGTCGAAGCTGACCTGCCCGCGCAGCTCACCATGGACCCGCGACGGGATCAGGCCGCACAGCGCCAGCGCCAGGGTGGACTTGCCGCACCCGGATAGGCCGGTGACCAGCAGCACCTCGCCGGCGGCGACGGTGAGGTCGACGTGCCGCAATGCGGCAGAGGTCGCGCCCAGATAGGCGAACGAGATGTCGTCAGCGGCTAGAACCGGCCTGCTGCTGATCGCCGTGCTCCTTCCGCAGCGCCAGGATCCACATGAGAACCGAGCCGATCGCCAGCAAGCCGCCCGCGATCAGGACCGTGGCGCCGTCGTTGAGCAGGACGTTCTGGTTGCCGAACAAGGGGTTCTGGTCGCCCTGGGCCCAGTTGTACTTCGTCAGGTAGTCGATCAGGCCGTAGATCAGCAGCACGGCCGAGATCACCGAGAAGATCCACGCGGCGCGCCTCATGCCAGCTCTCCTTCTGATGGCAGGCTCTCCGCGGCCGCGGCCGCGGCCGCAGCGGCAGGCGCGGCCGCAACACCGCCTCCGGCTGGCTGCGGTTCGGCGAACGGGTCCACACCTTCAGCCGCGCGCCGCCGGGCACCGAGCGACGGGATCACCGACCGCGCAACGCGCAGGGCGAGCGGTGCGGTGATCGCGGCCTCGATGGCGTTGCCCAAGGCGTTCGACCACGTGTCCCGCCACATTGCGTACCACGTGTAGTAGATCGAGTTCAGGTACGGGTCGAACGTCCAGTCGGTGAGGAAGGCGTTCGGGGCACCGCGCAGGATGCCGATCATCAGACCGTCGATCACCATCGACAGCACGCTTGCACCGGGGGCGTACACCTTGCCGCGGCGAGCGACGATGTACAGGTCACAGAAGATCGCCTGGGTCAGGCCGTCGGTCCAGTCGAGCGCGCCGTGCCCGCTGCCGAACAGCAGCTGCGACAGCAGGAAGTTGATGAAGACCATGGCCGTGACGCAGCCCGGCTTGCGCACCAGCGCGACGCCGACCATGAGCAGGAACATGTACGGCAGGTCGTGGACTTGCAGCAGGTCGGCGCCGGGGATGACATCGATGATCGGCTTGATGAACTGGTCGCCGATGATGTTGTCGTAGACCTCGAGGATGACGCCGAGGGACGCGACGATGAGGATGTCCTGCGTAGTCCAGCGCTCCCAGCGCTTGGAGCGCAGCGCGGCCCAGAGCACGATCAGTAGGCCGATGATGCAGACGGCCCAGGCGCCCCAGAAGAAGAACGCGTTCCACGCGAACGACAGCTTGACCGTCGAATTGGCCAGCATAGCGGTGCCCATCTCATGCCTCCGTGACACTCGCAGACAGCAGCAGAGAGTTGTAGTTGGCACGGACGACATGGGCACCATGGCCGCGGTTTCTATTCAAGAACCCGGCTCTGGCGACGGGCAATAGTCGGGGTCCCGACTTCATTGGATGTTCACCCTGGAGCCCGGCGCGGGCGGGCGACGAGCAGGCCGGAACCGGCAGCCCTGGCCGCAAACCGAATCGCATTCTAGAATGCGGACGTGACCGGCGGGATCGAGGCGGATGAGGTGCAGCTATGGCGCTTGGCGTGACGGAAGAACATGGGCAGCTGGCCGAGTCGGTCCGCGCCTGGGCTGAGCGTCACAGCCCGCCCGACGCAATCAGGGCCATCGCCGACGGCCAAGACGGACGGCGTCGCCTATCTACCGCGACTCGCTGCGACCGAGCCTCGCCGACCAGGGCCTGCTCGGCCTCCACGTCGCCGAGTCCGACGGCGGTCAGGGCTTCGGGTTGCCCGAGCTCACCGTCGCCGTGGAACAACTGGGCCGGGCCCTGGTCCCCGGCGCATTCGTGCCGACGGCACTCGCGAGCGCCGTTCTGGTTGAGGCGGGCGCGACCAGCAAGCTCATTAACGTTCTCGCAAATGGTGAAGGGAACGGGGCCGTCGCCATCGCCGCCCATGTCACGGCCGCAGCCGGCCAGGGCGACGACCTGATCATCAGCGGCCACGCGAACATCGTGCTCGGTGCACCCGGCGCGGACTTGGTCATCTTGCCGGCTCGATTCGGTCACGCCACCGTCTGGGTCGCCGTCGACGCCGCGAGCCTGGACATCGCGCCTGTCGACAGCCTCGACCTGACTCGCCAGCTCGGCCGCGTAACGGCAACCGACGTAGCCGTGCCGAAGGAGCGTCAGCTCAGCGGCCTGACCTCAGCCAAGGTCGCGAGCCTGGCCGCGGTTGTCCTCGGCGGCGAAGCTATCGGCATCGCCGACTGGGCGGTGCACACCGCCGCCGACTATGCCAAGATCCGGCACCAGTTCGGCCGGCCCATCGGCCAGTTCCAGGCCGTCAAGCATCGCTGCGCGCGGATGCTCGTCGCCGCTGAGCAGGCGACCGCGGCCGTCTGGGACGCGGCCCGGGCCGTGGGCGACGGGGACGCGGGCGCCGAGTTCGCGGCCGCGGTGGCGGCCATGCTGGCGGCCGAGGCGGCGGTGACGTGCGCGCACGAGTGCATCCAGGTGCTGGGCGGGATCGGCTACACGTGGGAGCACGACGCGCATTTGTACTACCGGCGCGCCATGACGCTGGGGGCAATGCTGAGCCGGATCGATGGCGGAGATCGTGACTCGGCCGAGGGTGACTGGAAGGAGCGGGTTGCCCGGCTGGCCCTGGCCGGCGGCCAGCGCGTGGTCCGGCTCGAGCTGCCGGACGGCGGCGACCACGAGCTGCGCGCGTCGGTCAGAGCCGAGCTCGCCGAGATCGCCAGCCTGCCCGGCCCGGACCGGAACGCCGCGCTCGGCGCCGGCGGCTGGGTCATGCCGCACATGCCGAAGCCGTGGGGACGAGGCGCGGGTGCGCTCGAGCAGCTGATCATTGACGAAGAACTGCGGGCCGCGGGCTTGCACGTTCCCGGCCTGGCGATTGGCGCGTGGGTCGTGCCCGCGCTCATCCAGTACGGCACGCCGGAGCAACAGCAGCGATTCCTGCCGGCCACGCTGCGCGCGGACTACCTGTGGTGCCAGCTTTTCAGTGAGCCAGGTGCCGGATCCGATCTGGCCGGCCTGACCACGAAGGCCGAGCGCGTCGATGGCGGCTGGCGGATCAGCGGCCAGAAGATCTGGACCTCGCTCGCGCGACAAGCATCCTGGGCGATCTGCATCGCGCGCACCGATCCGACCGAGCCCCGGCACGACGGCATCAGCTACTTCCTGGTCGACATGCACTCGCCCGGCGTTGAGGTCCGGCCGCTGCGCGAGATCGGCGGCGACTCGTTCTTCAACCAGGTCTTCCTCGACGAGGTCTTCGTTCCCGATGACTGCTTGGTTGGCGACGTGAACAAGGGCTGGCGCATCGCCCGGACCACGCTGGCCAACGAGCGCGTGTCCCTATCACGCTCGTGGACATTTGGCTGCGGCGTGCCCGAGCTGCTGGAAACTGCGAAGGCTGCTGCGGAGGTACCGCTCGCCCGGGTAGGCGAGCTAGTCGGAACTGGCCACGCGATCGACGTGCTCTCGCTGCGGGCAACGCTCAAGCAGCTGTCCGGCACCGAACCCGGCGCCACCGGCAGCGTACGGAAGCTGCTCAGCATGCGCCACGCGCAGGAGGTCGCGGAGCTGTGCTGGGAGATGTCGGCCGTGACCGGCGCACTCGCCGGCGGGCTCGGCCGTCCTGTCACCCCCGACGGCGAGCCCGACGGCGCGCACTGGGCGCGGCAGGTGCTGATCACCAGGGCGCTGACGATTGGCGGCGGTACCACCGACATCCAGCTCAACATCATCGGCGAGCGGATACTCGGGCTGCCTCGCGATCCCGATCCGCCCGACGTGCGCGGCTAGTACCCGCTCGTACTGCCTACTCGGGATCCGCGTCGCCAGGCTGCGGGAAGAACTGCGTACCCGGTGGCGGGAACCCGGTGCCTGCATCCGGCCCACCGCCAGGCGGCGGGAACACCTGACCAGCATCGGAGCTGCTGCCAGCGGGCCGATACGTGGAACCTGCCGGACCAGAGAACGGGTTGTCCGGTGGGTTCCCGCCTTGCGGCCCACTCTGCTCGGGACCGCCCGGCTGCGGCGCGTTCGGCTGCGGCCAGCTCGGCTGCGGATTCGTCAGGTTGAGGCCGTTCTGCTGCTCGTGCGCGGAGATCTCGCTGATGAGCTGCTCGATCTTGGCCTGGCTGTCGGGGGTACCGCGGCCGGTGCGATCTGCGAAGACGGCAGCGCCGAGTTGGCGCAGGAGCGCGTCACCGCGACGCCCCGCCTGGGCCTGGTCGATCCTGCTCCGGCCTTCTTGAGCTGCGTCTTGGGTCATCTGGGCGAGTTGGTTCGCCTGCGCCTTGACCCTATCCATTAGTCCCATTTGCGCCTCCGAAGGGCGGGCTACTATTCGCGATCCTAGCCGGACTAGATGCGGCCGCTCGGCTAGGAACGCGCCGTTCCCAGTTCACCGACGACGCCGCGCGAGATCGCGAGTGTCTCGGAGACGACCGTGACGAGCCGACAGCCGTTCTCCCGGTACAGCCGAGCTGTCGCTCCGTCGGTCGCGTGCACGCCTACCGGCTTGCCTGCCGCGGCGCAGTCGGCCCAGATCCGTTCGAACGCGGGCCGCAACACTGGATCGTGCGGGTCCAGCGGGCACCCGAGCGAGTACGACAGGTCGCGCGGACCCACGTAAATACCGTCGACGCCGGAGAGGGCGAGCGTCGCCGGGAGTTCGCTCATCGCGTGGCCCGACTCCACCATGACGATGCACAGCGGCCGAGTCTCCATGGCGAGCGCGCCGCCCGCCGACCGGTAACCCTCTGGCGGGTACCGACAGGCGCCCGCTACCGCGGCGGCCTGCTCGGCCGACTCGACGTTCGGCACGATCACCCCCTCGCAGCCGAGGTCGAGCGCGCGGCCGATGTCGGCCGGATGCGCGTACCGGACGCGACCGAGTGGTGTCGCCCCGGCGAGCCTGATGGCGGTGGTCAGGGCAGGCAAGTCGGGCTCGGTCGCCGTCCCGTGCTGCAGGTCGATGACCACGTAATCCAGGCCGCCGCGCGCGAGGACGCTGACGCTGACTGGGCTGGGCGCTACCGCCCAGCCGCCGAAGACCGTCTCACCCGCACGGACGCGTTCGCAAAAGGAGCCTTGAGTCACCGCAGTAGCAAAGCACACGCCGGTCTGAGCGCAACCGGTCCGGGTAGTGCGTCCGCCAGCCTAGGTGAGTAGTTTGCGCGGACCCGAAGCCTGCGTGCCAGTCCCGCCTAGCACACCCAACCGTCCCCCGACACCGAGCCGAGAAGCTGACCCGCGAATCCATACTCCAGCATCCGCACCACCCTGGGCCCGTTCGGGAGGCCGTAGCCGATCGCTCGCGTCCCGCCGACGGAGGTCGCGACCAGCCGCATCCGACTGCCGTCGGCGAATTTGATGACGACGTTCTTCACTCCCGTCGGCAGCAACCACGACGCCAGAGGCCCCGATCTGCTTGGTGGTGGTGCCACGGAACAGCGGCCCGCACGTGAGCTGCAATACTGGCTTGCCGATGCGCGGCAGCGGCAGCCTGGTCGCGGTCGGGAGTGCACGACCCGCCGTCGGCGAACGCACGCAGTAACCCCAGGGTCCGATGCTTGACCGATGTCGACCACGCGACGCCATCGAACACTTCCCGAGCCGACTGACGCGGACGCGCGCGGCAAGCCGGGCTGACCGGGCCGGAGCCAGGCGACGAATTCGGTGAAGCCGTTGGTCACGGTAGGGACTGCATACGCGATACTCGGACCGCCGACGAAGCTTTCTGCCCGACGATCGCGTGCGACGGCGCTGCGATCGCGACCCAGCGACGACCGTAGGCGCTCACGGCCGCAGGTCGAGCCGGCTGCCGTCGCTGAGCCGGATGACGACGCGCGTCACGTCGGCTCCGACGGTGCCGAGCTGGAACTGCGTGCTGTTGCCACCGGTGGCGTCTGAGGTTCGACGTCGCGCGGTCCGACGGCACGCCGTAGGTACGGCCGCACGTCAGCAGGTATGGCTCGAGCGCGCAGCCGTCACCGACGGCCTTGATCGAGTACGATCCGCCAGCGCTTGTTGTTGATCGTGCCGACACCGACCACGCCAGCCTTGGCCGTCGGGCCGAGCTCCTGCGCGGTCACCGTGTAGTGCCGCGACGCCATCGGTATCGCGCCGCTGGTGGCCCCGGATCAGCCCGGGCAGCACAACGGCTCCGGCGGCGAGTACCGCGACGCCGAGCCGCAGCCGAAACCCACCGGCGCATCCTGATCACCCGGCCCCGTCGCATCACGCTGGCGACAGGCACTGGCGCAGGATCGATGCTGTCGAGCAGCCCGCCAAGCCGCGTTCGCAGGTCGCGCTCGTCCTGAATGCTCATGCCGCTCCCCCTTCGACGAGCGCCACGGTGGAGCGCAGCTTGACCAGCGCGCGCGACGCCTGGCTCTTAACGTTGCCGACTGAGCAGCCGAGGATCGACCGCGGTCTCCGCCTCGCTCAGGTCCAGCCAGTACCGGAGCACAACCGCGGCCCGCTGCCCATACGGGAGCTGCATCAGCGCGGCCATGAGCGCGTCCCGGTCGCCGCCTTGGTCCGCGCCATCGGCGGCCGCGACGAGGTCCGGGACGGCGGCGGTCAGCACCTCGTCCACGCGCACCTTCCGGAATCGGGTGGAGTTGGCGTTGATCACGATCCGGCGCAGGTACGCATCGGGGTTGTCGGCCTGTCGCACCCTGCCCCAGGAGGCGTAAGCCTTGGCGAACGCCGTCTGCGCCAGGTCCTCGGCGAGCTGGCGGTCGCCGGTCAGCCCGTAGCCGAGGCGAACGAGCTGCGACCAGCGGCCATGCATGAAGTCGGTGAACTCGGCGTCCGCCGCAGCGCCCATGGCCACCTCCTCATTCGCACAGACCACCCAAGTGCGTCAGGCGGTTGCATGCCGGCCGGATCAATTACACGCGGCCCGGGGCGAACTCGCCACTGCTCACCAATGTCGAGCAGCATGATCCGCAGGCCGTTGATTTGCTGCGGGCGCTCCAGCCGCCGCAGGGGCGGGTGCGCTCAGCTAGTCGAGGTCGAACGCCGCGTGAATCGCCGCTGTCAGCGCGGCTTCCTGGGCGGGCAGGAGGTGACCGATCAGGCGGCCAAGAGCCGTCGTCGGAACGGTGACGATGTTGTCGCAGGTGATCACGCAGCGATCGTCGAGGCCGTTGGCTGGTCCGGCCGCGACCTCGGTCGACAGGCCCAGGATCGTGCTGGTGATCGGGGCTACCGTTACGCGGTCCAAGTACGGTCTGACAAGCTCTCTGGTCAGGACCACGACCGGACGCGACTTGTCCAGATGCGCTACATGGATCGGCCGCACTACTCGATGTCCATCGGGGCGCGCGCGGCGTAGTCGGCCAGGCTATCCATGTCCTCGTTCCGTCCCGCGCCGGCGAGGATCGCCGCGTCCCTCGCCGCGACCAGACGGCGGAACTCCCTCGCGAGCGCAAGCTCGATCACCGAAGCCCGGCTCGGCGCCTCGCCCGCCGCAACGAGCTCATCGAGCTTGTGCACCGTCTCGTCCGGCAACCGGACGGCGATCTGGATGCTCACTATCCCAGGATACCAAGGTGGTATTCGAAGTGGTACCGGTCCGGGATGCGCGTCGGCTAGGTCAGCCCGGTGATTCGCTCACGCGCCGAGTCAATTCGCCGCAGGGTCTCGGTCCGGCCGAGCACAGCGAGCGACTCAAACAGCGGGAGGCCGACAGACCGCCCGGTCACCGCGACGCGAACCGGGGCCTGCGCCTTGCTCAGCGACAGCCCGTACGAGGTGCCGATGGCCTCCAGCCGCTCGCGTAGTGCGTCTGGCTGCCAGGGCACCGTCGCGTACGCGGCGGCAACGTCGGCCAGCAGATCCGCGGCGGGCTCCCGCATCGCCTTCGCCCACGATGGCTCGTCGATCACCGGCTCCGGCAGGAAGGCGAAGTCCACCATGGCGGTGATCTCCGACAGCAGCGCGACACGCGTCTGCGCCAGGGGCGCCAGGTCCGCGAACACCTTGGGATCGAACCGGTCGGCCGACCATGGCGCGCCGGGCTGCACAAGCCACGGCTGGCAGGCGGCGGCGAACTCGTCCGGCGGCATCGCCCTGATGTATTCGCCGTTGAACGCGCGCAGCTTCTTGACGTCGAAGAACGCAGGCGATGGGTTCACGTCCTCGATCCGGAACTCGTCGACCATCTCATCCCACGGCACGATCTCCCGATCGCCTCGCGGCGCCCAGCCGAGCAGCATCAGGTAGTTGCGCATCGCCGGCGCCAGATAACCCTCATCCCGGAAGTCCTCGAGGGCAACCTTGTCCCGACGCTTGGATAGTTTCTGTCGCTTCTCGTTCACGACGATCGGCAGGTGCCCCCACGCAGGCGCTGCATGCCCGAGCGCCTCCCACAGGAGTTGCTGTTTCGGCGTGTTGGGCAGGTGCTCCTCGCTGCGCAGGACGTGCGTGATCCGCTGCTCCATGTCGTCGACGACGTTAGCGAGCAGGAACAGCACCGATCCGTCCGCGCGCGCCAGCACAAAGTCTTCGACAGTCGAGTTCTCAAACACGGTCCGGCCGCGGACAAGGTCGTCGACAACTGTCGCGCCCTCGTCCGGAGCCCGGAACCGCAGCGCCCGGCCCTCGCCCGGCCCGAGGCTGCGGTCTCGGCAGAAACCGTCGTAGCCGCGGTGCGGGTCACCGCTCCGGGCTATGACGTCCTCGCGGGTGCAGTCGCAGTAGTAGGCACGGCCCTGGTCATAGAGCCGCCGCGCGGCTTCGGTGTGCTTGACCAGGTTGGCCGACTGGAAGTACGGACCCTCGTACTGGCTGGCATCGATGCCAAGCCACGCCATCGCGCTGATGATGCCGTCGGTCCATTCGGGCTTGTTGCGGGCGGCGTCGGTGTCCTCGATCCGCAGCACGAGCACACCGCTCTCATGCTGGGCGAATGCCCAGTTGAACAGGACCGACCGAGCGCTTCCCACGTGGAACATGCCGGTCGGTGACGGCGCGAAGCGCGCTCTGACCTCGGATCCCGTGCTAGGCACGCCCGTGCTTGTCACAACTGGCGAGTGTAGTGGAAGGCCCCGGCCCGGCCCCGCGTCGGCCGCTGGCCGGGATGGCGAGCATCAGCACGGGCACCACACACAGCGTCGCCATGGCCCAGCCCAGGCCCAAGCGGTCGGCGAGGACGCCGACGGTCAGCGGACCGAGCGCCCCGAATAGCCCTGCCGCACTGGTGAGAGACACCGCCAGGTTGCTGCGTCCGGGCAGGCTGGCATACAACTCGGCCTGGAGGATGGGGTACCACGGCGCCGTCGCGATCGTCACCGCGGCCAGCAGCACCAGCTTGAGGACGAGGCCGGGCACCAGCAGGAACGCGGGCAGCAGCGGCAGCGTGACCCAGATGCTCGCGCGGAGCACCAGGCTGCTATCCCGCCGCTCTAGCAGCCGGATAACGATGACGTCGCCCGCCAGGCCGGCGCCGAGGCGCAGCGCAACGGCTACCGCCGCGACGCCAGGTGAGACGTGCGCGACCGCGACTAGATACAAGGCCAGGAACGGGGTGAGCACGTCGAGCATCAGGTCCGCCGCCTGGAGCAACACGAGCCAGCGCAAGGCTCCGGAGCGGCGAATGATCGACAGCGCCGATCGCCAGCCCGGCCAGGGTCGATCGCTCGCATCGCCGCGCCCGTCGTCGACTTCGGTTGGGTTGGCCCCGTTCCCGTCCTGAGGTTTGTCGGTTGCGTGGCCGGTCCGCGCGACAGCGCACCAGGCCACCGCGCCAAGCCCGGCGATGACAGCGAATGCCAGCCGCCAGCTTCCGCCCGCCGCGATGACAGCGGCAACCAGGATCGGACCGGTCACGGCGCCGATCGAGCCGGCCAGCGTCCAGCGAGCCATGTACTGTGCTCGCCGCGCCGGGGCTGCATCCATCAGCGCCGCCTGGGTCAGGCTGACGAACAGTCCGGAGGCCGGGAAGAAGATCGTCAGCGCCACGAGCAGCCCTAGGAACGACGTGGCCAGGCCGGCTGCCAGGACGGACGCGACGAAGAGGAGACCGCCAGCGAGGATGAACCGGCGTCGCCGAGGTCCGGTGCCCGCCATGACGCCGGCTGGCAGTTCGAGGAGGCTACCCACGACGAGGGGAACGGCCGCCAGCAGGCCGATCTGCAGATAGCTGAGCGCAAGATCATGCCGGATGAGCGGCATCGCAGCACTCTTCGTGCCGTCGACCAGCTCGTCGACAAGTTCCACCGCGAGGGCGGCAAGCAAAGTGCCCAGCCCCAGGCGGGTCTGGTTATGCGGGAACGCCATGACTCGTCCTTCCTCGTCGTCTTTGCCTCGGACGGACGAGGAAGGGCGGCCCGCGTGCCGCTAGATCAGGTCACAGTCAAAGGAAACCCACACAGCGATGCTAGCGCGCCGGGCTCGGGTGGTGCCGGAACCGGCTGCGCGGCCACTAAGAGCGGGAAAGGGCGCGAAGGTGGATCTGGTGACCCTAGTGAGGCAGCAGATCCACCCTGGCGCCCAATGCCGCGCGGGAAGCTGGCTGACCGCCGCCGGGTCAGCTGCCGCTGCCGGCCGGCAGTTCCGGGGTAGCGGGCGCGCTGGCGATCTCGGCCTTCAGCGCCGCGAGCTCCTTGTCCACTTGCGCGTTCGCACCCGCGGCGTCCAGTTCGTGCTGGATGTCGTCGGTGTCGCCGCCGACGTCCTCGAGAACGCCCGACTGCAGAAGCTCATCGGTCGCGGCGGCCCTGGCCTGCATGTTCGCGATCTTGTCCTGCGCGCGTTGGAGTGCCGCGCCCGAGTCGCTGAAGCTCCGGGAGATTCCCGCGGCTTCCTCGTTGACGGAGCTCTCCGCCGACGCTGCGGTGTACTGGGCCTTCATCACTTCCTTCTGGGACCGGAACTTGTTGACCCGGTCCTGGAGGGTGCTGAGCGTCTGCTCCATTTTCTGCTCTTCGTCGGCGAGCTGCACTTGCTGCGGCCCAAGACCGTCGATCTCCTGCTGGGCGGCCGCCCTGCGGGAGAGCGCCTCGCGCGCCAGGTCCTCGCGGTTTGCGGCGAGCGCGGCCTTGGCCTGGTCATTCAGATGGTCGGCCGAATGCTGCAGCTGCTGCTGCTGGAGCTCGAGTTGCTTCTTCGACGCCGTGATGTCGACTAGGGCGCGGCGGACCTGGGTGATGTGATCGAGCATTTGCTCGTAGGAGTAGTCGAGCATCTCGTTCGGGTTCTCGGCGGCGTCGAGAGCCTTATTGGCCTTGGCCGAGACGATGTCGTGAGCACGCTGGAACAGGCCCATGTCAGTTGCTCCTTGCGACGTTAGGGCGGAGCTGGCTTATGCTGCCGAGGCTACAAGGCTCGACGCGACTACGCTCTGAACGTGCGCATTCGGTCACTGGGGTACCGCACCGACCTCATGATCCGGCTGCTTGAAGGCAGTCGCGTCGATGACCGGGGCAGCTATCTCGCCGTCCGCAGCCCACACAATCCAAGCTACTGGTGGGGGAACTTCCTGCTGCTAGCCGAGCCCCCGGAGGCTGGCCAGACTGATGACTGGCTGGAGCGGTTCGCGGCCGAGTTCCCAGCGGCCAAGCACGTCGCTCTCGGCATCGACGTCACGGAGATCACCGGCGTCGATGTCGGCGCGTTTGTCGCCGCCGGGCTGCGTATGGACCGGTCCGCCGTGCTTACGACCCAGGCCGTGCATGAGCCGCCGCGCTCCTACGAGGCTGCCACTTTCCGCGAGCTCGCGGGCGACGATGACTGGCAGCAGGCCACGGACCTGCGGACGGTTCTGAGCGAAGGAGAACCTGGGGCAGAGCCCGGGTTTCTGGCCGCCAAGATTGCTTCGGAGCGATCGCTCACGGAGGCCGGCCACGGATTCTGGTTCGGCGCCTTCGTCGACGGGAAACTCGTCGCTCATCTCGGTCTCGTCACCGACGGCTCGGGCATCGCGAGGTACCAGAATGTCGAGACGCACCCCGACTGGCGCCGTAAGGGCATCGCGGGAGCCCTGGTCTGGCGCGCCGGACAGCATGGCCTTGACGGCATGGCCAGCACGCTCGTCATCGCCGCCGACCCGGACTATGTAGCGATCCGGGTGTACCGCTCTGTTGGGTTCATCGACGCCGAGGCTCAGATCGGCTTCGAGCGCCAGCCAGCCTGACCGAGAACCGCGAGCAGTGGTGCCGATGCAGCGACGCCAAGCAGAACGCCCGGTCGTTGAGCGCGAGTTGCCTGGTGTTGCTCATCTATCAGCAACCGTAGTTAACCGGTGCTATTCAGGCGCGGGCTGGCCGGTACCGCGAGCTGCATCACGCTTACTGTCGGTGACGACGGCCCGTCGGAAAGCGTGTGTTTTAGGCCACAGAGTTCCAAAGAGATCTGTTTGTCTTTGGCAGTTCTGGCCACACGGCGATCAAATCCAGTGCAGGGTAGTGAACCGACAGCACCGAGCGTGCGCGACGGTGACCGACCGCGACCCCGCCGCCCTGACCCTGCACGAAGTCCGCATGCCGCTGGTGACCGATCGCTGATCGCCAGTCAGCGCACTCGCCAGCATCGATGGTGACCGCCGAGCGGCAGTCCAGCGCTCCGTCTGAAAGCCCGACGTGACCTACGCCATCCCCCGCCACGCCAAGCCGCCACGGTCGGCTGCCCGGTCCACGGCCCGGAATGGCCGCGCGCCGTCCAGGCACCGCAAAGCTCAGGCCAAGCCCGTCCTGCTGCCCAGGCCGGCGGTGGCCGTCGCAGTTGCGGCGGCCGTTACGGTCGCGGGAGGAGCCATCGCCGGCGGGGCGTTCTTCCTTCCGGTCAAGCCGCAGCCGGTGACACCGGAGCAGGCCGTGGCCACCAACGCCGCAGCGGGCAGCGGATCCATGGCCGCTCTTGCCAGCGCAATTCAGCCCAGCCAGCTGTCAGGCGTACTCAACGCAGCCACGGCGGCCGCCAGCAACAAGACCAGTGGCGGTAGTCGGAAAGGCGCTGCCCCACTGACTGTTGGCAAGCACCGCAAAGTCGCGAAGCCGCCGCCGCCACCACCGGTTTACCTGAATCCGCTTCGCGCTGTCACCGGTCTCCAGCCTCAGCGCATCGACATGGGCGCCGACTTTGCCGGGTCCGGGCCTGTCTACCCAATCGGTGACGCGGTCATCACGAGTGCGACTGACACCTCGGGCGGGTGGCCAGGTGGCGGGTGGATCACCTACCAGCTCACCGACGGCCCGGCCGCCGGACTCGTCGTCTACGTCGCCGAGGACGTCCAGCCGACCGTCAGCGTCGGCGAAAAGGTCACGCCCACCACCGAGATCGCCAGCATGTTCAACGGCAGCTCGGGCATCGAGACCGGCTGGGCCATGCCAGACAGCTCCTCGGCTGAGTCACAGCTTGCCGTCGCCGGGGGCATCAGCGGCGGCGGTCCCTTCCCTGCCGCCGTCGGAGTCAATTTCGATGAGCTGCTCCAGGCCCTCGGCGTGCCCGGCCGCCCCGAACGCGGGCCAGTCGCCCTTCGGCCTGCTGCCTCCGAACTACCCGACGAGCTGGTCGGGACTGCACTAGCAATCCAGATGGGAACGGGGTGGCTTGACCACCCCGTTCCTCGACCTGCGCCGTTCGCGGACTTCTACGGAGGCGGGAAACTGGTCACTGGGAGCGCGGTCGGCGGGCCCCCGGTGCCCGGCGGGCCGCCGGTGGCCGGAGCGATGACGGGACGCCGACGGCGCCGCCGAATGCCCAAGATCAGCGCGAGCAGCAGCAGCACAAGACCGGCGACGATCGCCCCGCCGAACCCATAGAGCTTCGCCTTCGCGTGCTGGACGGCTTCGATGACCGCAGGCTGGGCAGCGCCGAAACGGGATGTTGCGCTCTTGATGTCAGGCCCGGCGGCGGCGCTTGCGCCGAGCTTGACCAGAGCGCCGGCTTCGTGCAACGCGCCAATCGGGTTGATCAGCCCGAACCCAACGCTGGTGTTGTATCCGCCCGACGGGTGATAGCTGGCCGACTCGGCCAGCGCGCGCGCTACCTCTGCTGGGGTGATCTGCGGATAGACCGCCTTGATCAGAGCCACCGTACCGGCCAGCCAGGCGATGTCGGAGTAAAAGCCCCAGGCGGTGTACGCGGAGTCGCCGGGCCCAGTTGCCGCGAGCGTGTTGTCGGGGACGGCGACGAGGACCGAGTTGTTGACAGGCTCGGTGTCGGCGCCCTGCAACTTGGGCAGTCCGTTGAGCGAGACACCGGTGGCGTTGATGACACCAGGCAGGCTGTCCGGAACATAGAGCGGACTGGACTTCTGCTTGTGCAGCGGAGGCGTGGCCCCACCGAGCACTACGACATTCTTGGAGATCGCGTACTGCACGGCGGCGTCCAATGCAGGCGTGGATCCGTCCCCGCCGGGGTAGTTGGCGATGACGTTGGCACCGTGGTTCACCGCATAGCGAATCGCGCGCGCCATAATGCTCTGCCACGTTCCGTCGGCCAGATACTTGTTGCCGCCGTGCGAGTCGAAGTCGGCGATCTTTATGGCCAGAATCTTCGCGCCGGGCGCGCGACCGATAGTGCCGAACGCGTTGGTGCCGGTCGGTCCGCTGCCCGCGATCAGCGATGCGAGGATCGTCCCGTCGGTTGCCGACGCGCCCGCCAGTGGAGCGTAGTCGGGACCCTTGATCACCTTGCCAGCAAGTCCCGTGACCGGATCCACGGCCGTGCTCAGCAGCGCGATTGTGACACCCTGGCCCCTGGTTATCTGCCACGCCTGCTCTAGCTCGTGGCCGAGCTTGTTCCCCGCTCCGGCCGGGAAGTGAGCGCCGCTCGCAAGGGCGGGTGACGCGTGCGAAGTCGGCCGATGCGACACCGCGGGCGATGCTGACACCGCGGGCGCCGCAGTTCCGACGGCGGCCGCCATGCCCAGGCTGAGTGCCGTCAGGGCGGCGATACGGGATCGAGTCAGCACTTGATGTCCTTCATCGTGCACGGTCTGGGGTGCTTGGTGAGAATCGGCTCCAGCGCGCTCATGGCCCCTTGCCCCAGGTAGCGAAGCTCGTCGTTAGAAGAAGCAACGCTGCCTGGCAGGCCGTCTGTGTATCCAGCTGTATAGAGCACCACATAGGAGCCGGCGAACTGGGCGTCCCCGGCACCGCGCTGCGCGTTGCCGAATGTGTCGGCTATCGTGCCGGCGATCGGCGCGGCATCCAGGCCATCGGCCACGTTTGCGGACTCAAGCCCGCCCTGGGCCTTCTCGGCGGCCAGTGCGGACGGAAACACCGCGATGCCAACGGTGACGGCCTGGGCACCGACCCCGTTGACATACGTGGCTCGCAGCATCGCGACACAGCCGAAGTGCCGCAACTGCTCAAATGCGGTCGGGTCGAGCGCAGCCGCGCAAGACGTCTGCTGAACGATGCCGACGCGCGTGGCCATCGTCGGGGCATTGTCGCCGTTGCTGTAGCTGAATGTTGCCGGGAAGATGGTGCCTGCCGGCAGCCGCTGCCAGCGCGACGCTATTTCCTTCGCCAGCGCTGTAGCTTGCTCGGCCTTAGTTGCCTTCCGGGTTAGTTCCTTTGCCAGCAGGCCGCCGCCGCCGAGCACTCCGGCAAGGCCGACGACGACGAGCGCCACGATGAGGACAAGCCCACCCCGTCGCCGCCGTGGCGGCGCAGTCGGCGCTAGCGCTGCTTCGACTTGTTCCGCTGGCAGCGGCACGACCGGTGCGAATGTGGCGTCCAGAGCCGGCGGCGGCGTGTTTGGTGCCTGCGCGAACCAGTCCGACTGCGGGGCCGGAAACGCCGTGGGAAGCTCCGGCCATGCCGGCGGCGGAGTGCCCGACGGGCCGACTGGGCCGGTGCCTGACGGGCCGACCGGCGGCGGAGTGCCCGACGGGCCGACTGGGCGGTGCCGACGGCGACCGGCGGCGGAGTGCCTGACGGGCCGACCGGCGGCGGAGTGCCTGACGGGCCGACCGGGCCGGTGCCCGACGGGCCGACCGGGCCAGGGCCTGGCGGAGGCGGCCAGGGCTCGCTCGTATCAGTCATCACGTTTCCTCTGCGGCGGTCGCGTTACGCGGGCGGGTGGGGCTCATGGGCCGACGGGCTCGGTCGGGCCGGCCGGCCAGACCGGCGGCGGATCGGTGGGCCTATGCGGCGACGGATCAGTTGGCCAATGGGGCGGCAGATCTGTCGGCCTATGCGGCGGCGGATCTGTCGGCCACGGCGGCGGGGGATCTGTCGGCCACGCCGGGGGTGGGCCAGTCGGCGGTGCAGATGGCGGCGAGGCCGGGCGTGGCGGCTGTGCGCGCCGACGCCGGAGCGCTGCGACGAGAAGGACGAGGAGCACGCCGAACGCGATGAGGGCGGCGACCGCGACCGCGGCCAGCGTGACGATGAGCCGGCGGTCACGGTGAATGACGGCGATCGGACCGGTGGGAGCGCCAAAGTGAGCCGCTGCGGCCAGCCCGGCTGGCTGCGCTGAAGCCGCCGCCAGCCGCCCCGCTGCGGTGAGTGCCGCCGCCGCGTCGACCTCGCCAAAGCCAACCGCCGGGTCGTAGCCCTGGCTGGGCCGGCGCCGCGTCGAGGTGACAATCGCTTGCATGACCTGCACCGGTGACAGGTGCGGGTACCGGGATCTGATCAGCGCGGCAATGCCCGCGACGAATGCTGAAGCCGGACTCGTCCCGTCGCCGACAAGATAGGAGCCGCCGGGTCCGGCGCCGACGACGCTGAGGCCGGGCGCGGACACCACGACCGAGGAATTCTGATCGGAAAACGACGCCCGCCTCCCGCTCGCCCCCACCGCTGCGACGGAGATCACGCCGGTGAAGGCCGCCGGGTAGGAGTACGGCGTGAAGGCGCGCCCGCTCTTCCCGTCGTTGCCCGCTGCGGCGACTACCACAACGTTGTGCGCGATCGCATACGCCACCGCAACGCGGAGGCTCCTCGTAGCCTCGGCGCCGCCGAGGGACATGTTGATGACCTGGGCGCCGTGACCGACCGCGTACTTGATGCCGTTCGCTATCGCGTCGTCGTAACTGGCGTTCTCGTTGTAGACAGCGAACCCAGGCTCCTGGTCGTCGAGAATCACTCGGAGGGACAGAATCCTCGCCTTCGGCGCGACTCCGATCATGCCCTCCAAGTCGCCCGGCCCGCTGCCGTGGCCCGCGATGATCGAGCCGATGTACGTCCCGTGCAGGTGCGGCGGTAGGTAGCCCGGAGGGTTGGCACCGACGGTGTAATCAGGCGCCGGCCGTGACCTGTCCGGTCAGATCCGGGGCGGAGCGCAGAACGCCGGTATCCAGGACCGCAACGGTAACGCCGCTGCCCTTGCTCTGTGACCACGCCGCCGGCACGTCGATCTGGCGCAGCGTAGCGAGATCGTCCGTCCGGACCTGCTGTCCGATGCTCTGAGCCGTCGCGACGCCGCCTGTTATTGCGAGGCAGAGCGCGGTCAGCAGGCCAACTGTGACCGCGGCGCGTGCAGCCGTAACCGAACGCATGCGTGTCCGGCTCAGCATGACCAAGCCCGGCTAGCGCAATTGACGGTGATGGGCCGGGTCAGCGGGCCGATTACCTCGCCGGCGAGCGTGCTCGCGGGCCCGAAGATGCCAGGTCGCGTTTGCTGCCCAGGCCCGGCTGGCTCGCCGTCTGTATAACCGGCCACAGTTAGCACGACGAACGGCCCGCCGTGGCTGGCGGTGCCTGCCTGCCCTGCGGCCGGGCCGAACTGAGAACTAGCCGTGTCCGGCAGCGCCAGTGGCCTCAATGAGATAGGTCCGGCCTCTGTACCGGGTAGTCGCGCCGCGAAGGTGCCCGCGTCGCGGCTGTTGGGAAACGCGAGTACGCCGATCGTGTAGACGACACCGTCCAGCTCGTCCACGTACGTTGCCCGCAACCCGGCCCGGCAGTGCTCGCTCGCGGCGAGCCGGTCCAGGGCCGGCTCAACCGCGTTGCCGCAGGTCGACTGCGGTGCCACACCGACTCGGCTCGCTGTCTCGGTGGTCAGCAAGCTCGTCGAGTACGTCAGCGTTGCCGGAAAGATGCGCCCGGCCGGCCAGTCGCGCCAACGGTCCGCCACAGCTACGGCGGCGGCCGCGTCACGCTGGACGACACTCGGCTGGCGAGTCAGATCCGCCCGGGCTGCGCCACCGGCCACTACTGCGACCGCCAGGCACACGCCGGCCGCCAGGGAGAGCAGAACGACCGGACCGCTGCCGCGAGGGCGACCGGCCGACACCGTCTCACTGGACAGATCGGAAGGATTATCCGAAGACACGCCAAGACACTAGAACCAATGGATTTCGCTATCAACTGCGATGACGCAAAGAAGCCGACTGCTCACACCTGTGTCATGGTCGAAGTGATAGGCGCGCTGGCCTGGGACACAACGCGTACTTCCACCGGTGCTCTTGCGGCACCTGCCGCGTTCACCGGCCTCGGCGTCACCGCCTGCGGCGTCACCGTCTGCCGACTCACCCACCGTGAGTCCATAAGTTCCGTTGCAGGCTTGACGACCTGAATCATCGGGGATGAGCCTGGACCGCGGATACCCGACCAACCGGAGGCTGCGGAATGCACAACGGCGGAGCCGAGCAGTACCCGAGCCTGTTGCACACCGTGCTGGACACGACCGACGTCCGGGCCCTGGCTGAGTTCTACCGGCAACTTCTCGGCCTGGTCTATCGTCCCGGCGACGAAGCGCCCGTCGACGACGACGACTCCGCTGACTGGCTCGTCCTGACGGACCGCGCCGGCGTCCGCAAACTGGCCTTCCAGCAGGTCGATGAGCTGCGCCGGTCCACCTGGCCGCGCCACGATGTGCCGCAGCAACTCCACCTGGACATGACGGTTCCCGATCGCGCCGCACTGGATCGCCAGCGTGACCGTGCCGTCGCTCTTGGCGCCGAGTTGCGGCTAGACCGGACTGACTCCGAAGAGCCGTTGTACGCGCTCGCGGATCCGGCCGGTCACACGTTCTGCATCTTCGTCGCCTAGCGTTACTCAATCGCTAGGCGCTGACCTGCCCGTCTTCCAGGTCGCGGCGCATGACGACGCGGCGAGGCGAGGGCCGGGCGATTGCGCTGAAGCCGCACGCGGCGAACAGCGGCTCGGTGCCGAGATAGCGATCGCTCTTGTGCGGGCCATCGCTCGCCAGCGGGAAGCCTTCGATCGCCGTCGCGCCGTGCGCACTGGCGTACTCCATGGCCGCGAGCAGCAGCTTCTCGGTGATTCCGCGGCGGCGCCACCCGCTACGAACGAAGAAGCACGGCACGAACCAGACGGTGTCATCCTCAGCTGGATCGCGGTGTCCTAGCAGCCGGGACCTAGCGGCAGTGGGGTACCACGACCTCGGTCCCATCGCGCACCAGCCGACAGGTTTCCCGGCGACGTAGGCAAGCAGGCCGCCAGCCCGTTCGTGGCCGGCCAGGCTCTCGAACCTGCCGCGATTGCCTTGGCCCCAGCCTTCCTGCACTTCCTTCCTCGGCAGGAGAAACCACGTACACCAACAGCCAGCCGTGGTCGCGTTGCTTTCGAATAGATCGGCCGCATCGCCGGACCGATCCGGCGCCAGCGGGCGGATCTCGACGTTGGCAGTCTCCGTCACAGCTGTCACACTCCAGTGCTTACGTTCCGCCGATGGTCACGCCAGCCGGGCTCGGCGCCTGCCCTCGCCGAGCCGGCTTAGCCAGAGTAGAAGCCCGACCGCCGCACCCACCACGAGCATCAGGAGGACTGCCGATATCCAGTAGTGCGAGCCATGCGGCGGGAACACCGCGTGCTGGCCGCCGGGGAAGACGGCCGGGATCCGCTCGCCGGGCTGGGCGCTAGCGGGCAGGGTTCCGTCGTAGGAGACGCCCGGCGTGGGCTCGTCTGAGGCAGGCATCTGATTCTCCTCGAGCACGCTGACCTCAGGTTAGCCCGCTCACGGCCCGCGCCCGGTGCCATCGCGACGCCGCACACTGAGCCACACCGGATCGCCACGCGATTGTCGCGGAATAGCTACGAAGCCAGGAACGTGGTCAGCGCTTCCTCAAACTCCGGCGACTGCTCGGCGGTGAAATGGTCGCCGGGCACTTGGATATGCCGCCCGTGCAAAGCGTCCGCGAGGGCCTTCGCGGTCTGATCGTGCCAGTCATCCGCGCCGGTCAGGACCAGGGTCGGCACCGTGATCGGCATCAGCTCAGCGGCAGTCGTGTTCACCCACGAGTCGAGTGCCAGCAGCAGCGCCTGAGGGTCACCACCGCTGCCACGCAGCCAGTCCTCCGTCTCCTGTTCGTCGCTGTCCGGCTCGAAGGCGCCGGTACCGCACGCGCGGAAGAACTCCCGGTACCACCCAGTTCGCTCCGCCGCGTGCAGCAACGCCTCAAGCCCATAACCGGAAATCACCGCGCGCCGCGGCGTGGCGCCGCGGGCGAGCATCCGGACGACGGTCCGCCCGCCGAGTGAATGCCCAACGAGGTCGTAGTCGGTCAACCCAAGGTGGTCGATCAGCGCGAGGCCGTCGTCGGTGAGCACGTCGGCCGGATAGTACGCGGCGTCGTGCGGCTTGGCGCTCACCCCGTGCGCGCGCATGTCTGGCATGATCACCCGGTACCCGCGCCCGGCCAGCCGTCCGGCGAGCCCTGACTCGACCCAGTGGACTCCGCTCGTCATGTGCCCGTGCATGAGGATGACCGGCCGACCCGCCCCGGTTTCCTGATACGCCAGCTGCTGCCCGTCTCGGCCCGAAAAGTCCATTAATTTCATCGTAACCAAGGCATCATGATGCAGCCCTCGGTCCACATATCCGTCCAATCTCGGCGCAGCCGGTCTCGACGACTTCCGCTACCTGGACTCGACCCGGGCCGAACTCCTGCGCCGTCTCGGGCGCACTGACGAAGCGCGTGATGCCTATCGACGCGCGAGACGGCTCACGGACGACGGCGCCGAACGGCGCTTCCTTGAACGCCGGCTGAACTGAGCTGGCAGGCACGTCGGACTCGGGTTAACCATTCGCGGAGTGGGGCGTCGAACTGATCGCGCCGAGCGCGGTGTCGACCGAGCTGGGCGAGCAGTCCTTTACTCGCATGCCGACGTGCACGCCTGACGGAAGTTGCGAGACCGCTGCCACCGCTCGTGCCGACAGCGTTCCGCCCGGTCCGGCGCGTCCAACGGCGAAGATGGTGACGCCCGCGCGTAGCTGCCCAGGGCTCGCGTGGGGTATTACGACGAGCGTGTCGCCGGAGGTCGTCACCGGGATCCGGGTTCCGCTGGATGTCACGAGCGTGAACCCGACGCTGCTCGCGTCCGCTACCGTCCCCTGGACAGGCACGAAGCCTGCTGGGTTCACCGCGCTGAACGGCTGTCCGACCGTGACGATGGCGGCATTGATCGTCCCGT
The DNA here is from genome assembly GCA_963730085.1 of uncultured Actinomycetota bacterium. Lineage (GTDB taxonomy): Bacteria > Actinomycetota > Actinomycetes > Streptosporangiales > Streptosporangiaceae > JAJYUU01. The sequence goes on from CAVSQI010000009.1 coordinate 348,238, forward strand.
TAGAGCTGGAGCCGCGCACCATGACTGATGCGCCGTCCGTGATGTCGTTCAGCAGCGCTCCGGACATGGATACAAATGTGTGCGCCGTTGTGGTCACGATGACCGGCTGGCCGCTGGCCGTCTTGATGACCAGGCTGCTGCCGCTCACGTGCTCGAGCGTCCCGTCGGCCAGCTCCAGCTGGGAGCACCCAATGACTGCGGCGAGGACGTTGGGGCTTCGGTGAAGGGATAGGTGCACGTGTACGACTCCGGCCAGCTCACCGATGCCGATGAGCAGGACGAGCGCGGCTGCCGCGCTGCCGACCACCAGCATGGCGCGCCGCCACGGGCCACCCAGTGCACGCCGCCCGGCACCCGGCGGCCGGGCAGGCTGGCCTGCTTCTGGCGCTGTCTCTGGCGCGGCGGCGGCCAACCCGCGGATCCCGTCGGCGACCAGGTTCCATCGCTTCGCCTCGCGCTGGCAGTTCTCGCAGCCGGCCAGGTGTTCCCGGGCCCGGTCGCCTACCGGCTGGCCGGCGGCCTCGGCGATCAGGTCACCGAGGTCTAGATGGGGAGAGAGGGTGTCAGCAGGGTCTGCGTTCATCGGTTCTGGCCCTCCTTGTCAAGAATCCGGTTCAGCGCGGTACGCGCCGCGGCCAGGCGGCTCTTCACCGTCCCGACCGGGATGTCCAGCACGCTGGCTACCTCGGGGAGGCTGAGCCCGGAGCCGAAGGCGAGGCCCAGTACCTCGCGGTGGGCTGGTGCGAGCTCGCGGATCGCCCCCCGCACCTCGGCAAGTTCGGCTCGGTCCAGGGCCATGATCTCTGGGCCCGGACCAGAATCCGACTGATCGGCCAGGTAGGCGTCATCCACCACCTGCAGCCGGCGGCTTCGTAGCCGGTCACGGGTCTGCCGCCGGGCGATGGCGATCACCCAGGACCGCACCGACGACTCGCCCCGGAAGGACCGCGCCCCGCGCCAGACGGCGAGCATCGTGTCCTGCACGATCTCCTCGGCCAGCGCCCGCTCACCGGTCACGAGCAGAACCTGCGCAAACACCACCCGGCCGTGGTCACGGTAGAACGCAGCCATCGCATCCTCGTCGCCCTGGCCGATCCTGACCAGCACCTCGGCATCGTCACAGGCGGGCTCGTGACTGTCGGTGAAGGTTCGCGCGCCGGCGACCTGGGGTGGATCGTTCATCCATGACCTCCACGAAGGATTCGCTCGGCGAGTAAGTAGCAACTGGCGACGGCGCGGTTTGGCTTCAAGGCCAAGGATTTCTGGCTAGTCCGGCCAAGCTGGACCCGGCTGATTAGCGAGGCTAGTAATTCACGCGAGCCGATCTGCCCCTCGCGGCGAGATCCGCCGAACTCGACTGTTGACCGCGTGATGCCATGTATCTAGCATAGTGATATCAGTTTTTAGGATCGGCGGCTGTCCACGAAGTCGGTGCTCCCCGCCGAAATGGAAACGGCAGGTGGGTCGGATGGGTATGACGATCAGCAATCGCGCGGCGCGGCGCGGCATTGGCATGCTCCTGGTCATGGCATTGAGCCTGCTGGCCACGGCGTGCGGCGGCACCACCGCGCAGCCGACGACCACCGTCTTCAAGGGCGCCGCCACGGCGTCCGGGTCATGGCCGTATCCGAATGGCGACGTCGCCAACACCCGTGATGCGACTGGATCGACGATCTCCTCGGCGAACGTGTCGCAGCTGCGCGAAGCGTGGAGCTTCAGGCTGGCCGGCAACGCGGCGGCCGGGGCGGGCCCGACGGGCTCGCTCGCCGCGGCGCCGATCGTGGTGGACGGCGTCGTGTACATCCAGGACCTGGACTGCAACGTCTACGCGCTGTCGCTCGCCACCGGGAAGCTGCTGTGGGAGCACCAGGTGAACACGCCGGAGGTGAGCGGACCAGGACCGGACGGGGTCGCGGTCGCCGGGGGCCGGGTGTACGGGACCACGCCATACACAGTCTTCGCGCTGAGTGCCGGGACCGGCAAAGTGATCTGGTCCGACGCCAGCCTGCTCAACAGCGGGCAGGGGTCGTTCGAGATTCAGCCGCAAGCGGCGGGCGGGCGCGTCTACCTGGCCAGCGCCTACGGAAAGGGGCCAGGCGGCGGCGTGCTTTTCGCGCTTGACGCTTCTACCGGCAAGGTGATCTGGCGGTTCAACACCCTGCTGAGCGCGGACGCGGGCGTGCGGTCGATCGGCCTGGGTTCGGGCGGCGCGTGGGAGACGCCGCTAGTCGGCACTGACGGATCGGTCACGTTCGGCACCGGAAACCCGTATCAGAATGCCGCGTCGGCCATGTCGCATCCTTCGGCGCAGCTCTACACCAACAGCGACGTGAACCTGGACGCGGCGACGGGCAAGCTGCGGTGGTACTACCAGGGCGTGCCGAACGACTACATGGACCACGACATGCAGGCCTCGCCGATTTCGGTGACGGTCGGCCACGTTCCGGTGGTCATCGGCAGCGGCAAGATGGGCATCGTCTACGCGATGAACGCGTCGACCGGCGCCCTGCTGTGGAAGACGCCGGTCGGGGAGCACAACGGGACTGACAACAATGGGCTCCTGCTCATGGAGCACAAGATCAGGCTGACGGCGCCCTACACGATCCTTCCCGGACCGCTGGGCGGCGTGCTGTCCAACATGGCCGTCGCTGGCAACAGCGTGTACGTGGCCACCATCGATCTGCCGTTCAAGGCCACCAGCCTGAGCGAGGTCATTCCGGTCACGGCGGAGGGCAAGCTGGCTGGCGAGGTGGAAGCGCTCAGCCTGACAACCGGGAAGGTCGAGTGGGACACGAAGGTGCCGTGGCTACCGCTGGGCGCGGTCACAGTCTCCAACGACCTCGTCTTCACGACCCTGTATAACGGTGTCCTGGTCGCCTTCAACCGCGACACCGGCGCGATCGTGTACAGGCACCAGCTGCCCACGTCGACGAACGCGCCGATCGCGATCGCCGGCAACTCGGTGATAATCCCGGCGGGCGCTCCCCAGACGTCCGCGTCAAAGCCAACCGTGACGGGGCAGCTCGTGGTCTACACCGTGCCGTAGGCGTCGCCTGTTTTGCCGCAGCCTTTGCGCCACCGCGCCTGCGCGCACAAGTTCTGATGCGGAAGCGAGCCTGTTGGTGCAACGCTTTTTGTCCTGTCGACGCGGTGCAGACATTCGCCGACCCCAGCAAGACTGCCGTCGCTCTGATACTCGTGAACGAAGCCGACCTCAGCAACTCGGCGACTAAGAAGGCGTTCGAAGAGCATGCGCCAGCAGTGGTGCAGAAACTGGCGCTTCTAGACGAAGCCAAGGCAGACTTCGTGTCCCACAGGACAGTCATCATCGACGTTCATGAGGATCATCATTCTGAACTCAAGGTAGGTATCTCCCTGGCCGCAGAACACAGGCGTGCTGCAACCGCGTATCCGGCACGAAAGGATCTGCCGAATGCCCAGCGATTACATCGCGATCGAGGTCAACGGCCACGCAGCCGACGATGCGGCCGTGTCCCTTCTGGAACGCGAGGGGTGGGGTCATTTCACTGCGATGCAGGTGCGCCGGGGCCGGACCCGCGGTCTGGACTTGCACCTGTCGCGCCTGGAGGCGGCCCACCGCGAGGTGTACGGGCGGGCACTTGACGGCGATGAAGTCCGGGCCAGCGTTCGGCATGCTCTTGGAGGCCGGCGAGACGCCAGCGTTCGCGTCTACGGCTTCTGGGCCGGTCAGATCGTCACTGTTCGCGAACCGCATGACATGCCGCGCCACCCGCAGTCGATGACCGCCCTGGATTTCCAGCGACCCCTAGCCCGGCTCAAGCACGTCGGCAGCTGGGGCCAGGGCCGGTTCCGCGAAATCGCGCTAAATGCGGGCTTTGACGAGGGCCTGCTGGTGAACGAGGCGGGCGTTATCCCGGAGGGCGCCATCACCAACGTGGGGTTCTGGCGGGACGGCACGGTGATCTGGCCCGACGCGCCGAAGCTGGAGGGCATCACGATGCTTCTGCTGCGCCGCCAGCTCACGGCCGCCGGCGTTCCGCAAGCCGAACAGTCTGTCCGCGTGCAGGACCTGGCCAATTACAACGGGATGATCTTGTGCAACGCGCGTGGCTGGGCGCCGGTCAATCGCGTCGACGACCTGATGCTTTCCCAGGACCAGGCCTTCACCGGCATCATTGCAGCCGCAGTCAACGAATGTCCATGGGACGAAATCTAGCCGCATGGCAAGTACGACAGCGAGCTCTTCAGAGACCCCTGCACCAGAATCTGTCCAGAATCCCTGCCGCGTCAGTCGCGTCTAGATCGGTGCGTTCTGACGTATCGCAAGCCTGGCTTCAGCAGGGAACAACACCTAGCCGACGCGCGGGTCAAGACTCCTCAGGTGCGATCGCCTTCTGGAGGATCCGTAGGAGCACCCTAGCCGCCGCAGGGCTGATCGCTGCCCATTCGCCGGCACCGGCACCACCGGCCTGGCCGCCCTGCAACTGGGGCGCCGCTTCACCGGCATAGACCTCAACCCTGCCTTCGTCGACCTCGCCGCCAGCCGACTGCAGCGCGCAACTGGCACTGCAACCTCCGGATCTGGTCCGGCTGCCGACACCAGCAAGGAACGGCCAGGGAGGTGAAATGACCATGGACCGTAAGCCACGTGGGGCGGACCGGCTCACCCGCGCCGAGCTGATCGCCCTGCCAGTCGTGGTCGACGTGCCAACCGCGGCCCGCGCTCTCGGTCTGGGCCGTTCGACCGGCTGCGAACTGGCCCGGCGCGGCGAGTTCCCCTGCCCGGTACTACACGTGGGCTCCACATACCGGGTTCCTACGGCCTGCCTGCTGCGGGTCCTCGGGATCGAACCGCCCACTCCCGAAGCGGCTCCAGATTTCCCATCAGCTCGCGCCCCTGCGAGCTGAGCCGGTAGCCGGACCCGCGGTCATGCTCGACCAGGTGCCGATCGCGATCGTCGCCGCCTGGGCCGGCGACGCGGACGGCGGCGCCACCGCGCTCAAGCATTACATCCGGGTCCGCCCGGGCGACCTGGAGACCGCCCGCGACGCCATCGCCGCGCTTCTTGGCGCGTGAGGCACGAGAAGGGATGTGAGAAATTGTGAGAAATCCAGAGTCAATGACAGGTCGTGAGAGGCCCATGCTGACCGGGGAAAGCGCCGCTGAACTGGCGCTTTGTCTCGGAGCGGGTGACGAGAATCGAACTCGCACTATCAGCTTGGGAAGCTGACGTTCTACCATTGAACTACACCCGCGAGAAGGTCCGCGCTAAGCCTTACCGCCGCTGCGACCGGCTATGGCGAGGCGACCTGCCTGGACATGCTACCGGATGGTGCAGATAGCCGCGGCTCGCTCAGTCCCTACCAGGCGGCCACGCTCTTACCGGCGAAAGGCCAGGCCGACGGGGCCCCGACGGCAGTGACGGCCACCGCCGGGGGCGGCAAAGACGGTAGGTTGCCAACGTGCTGCTTTCCGATCGCGATATCAAGGCAGAACTGGAATCCGGCCGCGTCAAGCTCGACCCGTTCCTGCCGGAACTGATCCAGCCGTCGAGCGTTGACGTCCGGATTGATCGCTATTTTCGCGTCTTCGAGAATCACCGATATCCCCATATCGATCCGGCAATGGAGCAGCCCGACCTCACGAGGCTCGTCGAACCAGACGGCGACGAGCCATTCGTTCTGCATCCAGGCGAGTTCGTGCTGGCGTCGACGTACGAGGTCATCACGCTCCCCGACGACGTTGCAGGCCGACTCGAGGGGAAGAGTTCGCTCGGCCGACTCGGCCTGCTCACGCACTCGACCGCCGGCTGGATTGATCCCGGCTTCTCCGGCCACGTCACGCTGGAGCTGTCAAACGTCGCGACCTTGCCGATCAAGCTCTGGCCTGGAATGAAGATCGGCCAGTTGTGCCTATTCCGCACGAGCTCGCCGACCGAACATCCCTATGGGTCGTCGCTTTATGGCTCGCGATATCAGGATCAGCGCGGACCCACACCATCGAAGTCCTTTTTGAATTTCTTCCGATCAAAGGTCTGAGCCTGATCGTTTCCGCTAACGTGATGATCAACTAGCAGGGGCGGTCTCGACCCGGCCTAAGCGCGCGGCCAGCAAGCTGCGGCCCCTCAATTCACGTCGTCGTTACGAGCCGGAATCACGTCGGCAACGAGTACACGGCACGTTCGTGAATGTGAGTTACGCAGACTTGGAGGGCCACCGCATGGCCATGTGGCGAATCAGAATCAATCTCTCCGACGATCCCTGGAGCAGGGCGCGGCTCAATGAGGTGCTGTCCCGTCAGCAGGTGACCGCCATCCGGCTGTCCCCTCGCGCAGGCACGGATTCCGAACTGGCTGGCGACGTCATCCTCGCGCTTCCTCGTGACGACGAGCTTGGCGACATGCTGACGGCCCTGCACACCATCAGCCCGCAGGTTTACGTGAGCCGCGCTAGTCACGACGACGATCCGTCGATGGCGGCGCTGGCCGGCTCCGACTAGCTCGGCTGCTCCGGCTCAGCGTCTCGCGACTTAGCGTGCGCTAGCGCTCGCAATCTGGCCTCGGCCAGGGCCGCGCGCAACTGGTCGCGCTCCGCTTCCAGCTCGCGAACCCTGGCTTCTAGCTGCAGCACCCGGCGGACGCCGTTTAGCGTCATTCCAGCGTCGATAAGCTCGACGACATACCGGACGACGACGACCTCGTTGCGCGTGTACCGGCGCTGACCGCCGGCCGATCGCGACGGCCGGACTACCCGGAATTCATCTAGCCGCCGCAGGAAGGCTTGCTGGACCTCCAGCATCTCGGCGACCTGACCGACGGTGAACAGCGGCATGTTCGCGTCGTCGAATGGCATCGACGCCATGGCTGGCCTCCCGTCGTAGGTGGTAGTGCTGACGTGGATCGGGCCCGCGCGGGCAACGCCGCGCGAGCCCTTCGCAGGTTACCGCGAGGATCAGGCCTCGACCGCGGCCCGCGCCTCGGTGCGGACCTCGACCTTGCGAGGCGTCGCCTTCTCCGTCAGCGGAACGGTGACCCGCAGAACGCCGCCCTCATACGCAGCGGCGATGTTGTCGGCGTCGACGCTGTCAGACAGCCGGATGCGGCGCGTGAACGAGCCCATGATCCGCTCGCGGACATACGGCTTCTCGCCGTCGGCGTACTCGTCCGTGCGCGACGCGCTGACTGTCAGCACGCCCCGGTCCACCGTCACGTCGATGCTGTCGCTGTCGATGCCGGGCAGGTCGAACCGCAGCTCAACCTCCTGGTCACGGCGGACAGCATCCATCCGCATGCCAGCGTGCCCGCCGTCGGCAGTCCGCAGCGCGCGGTGGAACTCGGCAAACGGGTCGAATGTCGTAAGAAGCATGTTCCTCTCACCCTTCAAGTCGTGGCCCGGGCCAGCGACCCAGGTTACCTAGCCTTCTCACTGCAAAGAACTTATAATTCTGATTATATATTCCATGGGAACGGGGCCGCACAGGTACACCCCGGCTGGTCGGCTCGCGCCGCAGCGCAGCACGCAGAAGACCCGGCCCGCGCGCTGGCACGGACCGGGTCTCCCAGGATGGGTCTTAGGCGAGGCGCTCGATGATCGTTGCGTTGGCCTGTCCGCCGCCTTCGCACATTGTCTGAAGGCCGTACCGGCCGCCAGTCCGCTCGAGTTCGTGCAGCAGCTTGGTCATCAAGATCGCACCAGTGGCTCCTAGCGGATGGCCAAGTGCGATCGCGCCGCCATTCGGGTTCGTCTTATCGAGCGATGCGCCGGTGTCCCGTGACCAGGCAATCAACACGGGCGCGAACGCCTCATTGACCTCGAAGACATCGATGTCATCGACGGACAGGTGCCCCTTCGCGAGCGCAAGCTCGGTCGCCGGGATCGGCCCGGTGAGCATGTAGACCGGATCCGAGCCGACAACCGCCAGCGTGCGGATCCGCGCCCGCGGGGTGAAGCCATGCCTGCGGACCGCGGCCGGCGAGGCGATGAGCAGCGCCGCCGAGCCGTCGGAGATCTGCGACGCGGTGGCGGCGGTCAGCTCCCAGCCCGGCCGCAGCGGCTTAAGCTCGGCCATCTTCTCCAGAGTGGAATCCCGGCGCGGACCCTCGTCCTTCGTGATCCCGCCGACGGGCGTGATCTCGCGGTCGAACCTGCCGCCGTCGATCGCGCGGATCGCCCTCGCGTGACTCTCCAGCGAGAACTCCTCAAGCTCGGCGCGCTTGATCCCCCACTTCTCGCACATGAGCTGAGCACCGCGGAACTGCGAGATCTCCTGGTCGCCGTACCGGTCACGCCAGCCCTGACCGAACGGCAGCGCCATGCCTTCCTTGTGCGGCAGGGCCACTGTGCTGCCCATCGGCACCATGCTCATGCTCTCGATGCCCGCCGCTATCACCAGATCCTGAGTACCGGAGAGCACGGCCTGGGCGGCGAAATGGACAGCTTGCTGAGACGAGCCGCACTGGCGATCGATAGTCACGCCAGGAACGGTCTCCGGCAGCCCGGCCGAGAGCCACGCGTTCCTGGCGATGTCGATCGCCTGCGGGCCGACCTGCGACACGCAGCCCATGATGACGTCTTCCACCGCCGAAGGGTCGACGCTGGTTCTCGCTATCAGCTCACGCAGTACGTGCGCCGCCAGGTCCACAGGGTGGACGGCCGAGAGGCCACCGTTCCGCTTCCCGATTGGGCTCCGTACCGCCCCGACGATGTATGCCTCAGACACTTCACGACCTCCAGACCCGGCGGCGCCATCGTCCGTCCGTTCGCAGCCAACACGGGCAGCCGGACGCATGCCGTCCCATTGAGGCTACCGCGCAGGTTGGTGACCGCCATAGCCGAGAAGCGGCCCTTTCCTCTGATGATTTGGCACGCGATCTTTGTAGTCATCCGACTACGATCCGTAGATGAGCGATCTGACGCTCAGCACTCCGGGACGGGGGTAACGCCGCTCATGACACACGTCAGTGACGACGCCGCGGGCCTGGTCAGTATCGGACAGCTAGCAAAGGCGGCCGGTGTCAGCAGCCGGACAATCCGGTACTACGAGCAGCTTGGGATCCTGCCGGCGCCACGTCGATCGCCCGGTGGCATGAGGAAGTACCCGGCCGAGTACGGCGGCTACATCGCGGCGGCGCTGGCCCTGAAGGACCTCGGCTTCCGGCTCGATGAAGTCAGGCCCCTCGCCCGCCTGGCGGCGGGCCGGTCGGTGAGCAAGGGCCAGCGTGACGCGGCGGCGCGCCTCGTTGAGGACAAGATCGAGGCGTTAGCCCGGCAGGTCACCGTGCTGCGCCGGTTGCACGCGTCGGTCCGCACCCCCGACGGAGACCTGCCGGTGGCGGCGGTGCTCGGCACGCTTTCCGAGGGCAGCGTGGCCTAAGAGTGCGCACGCCGTACGACACACGGCGACCCCGTTGGGCGCGATGTTGGATCTGCTGCCCGTAGTGGGGCAGCAGATCCACCCTGGCGCCCTATGCCATGATCGCGGAGCTTACAGCGGCCGACGCCCCCGGGACTCTATGCTGGAACCGAAAGCCGGGAGGTGACATGCGCCAGGGCGCCGTCTTGCTCGTGGTGATAGCGCTCATCATCGCTTACATCGTCACCCGGACCCGGCGCCGGATGGGCTTCCTGGTCACGCCCAGGACCTGGCTGGTCGTCATGATCGCGGTGATCGTCGGCGTTCTCGCGTTGTGGGCGGCCCAGACGCACTGAGCCGCGATCACGCGGCCGCTAGACCACGTTGCCTGGCCCTATCCCGTTCTTGATCGGCATCTCGAACCAGACTGCCTTGCCGTCCTTTGTCGGCCGGGAGCCCCACCGCGTCGCCAGCTGATCGACGAGATACAGACCACGGCCCCCCTCGTCGCTCTCGCCAGCACTCCTGATCCTGGGCAGCCGCAGATCAGCATCGAACACCTCGACCCAGATCGCCGAGTGTCCGCGTCGCAGACGCAGCGTGAAGTCCTTGCCGGGCGGCGCGCCGAATCCCTCGTCGAACGGCGACAGCTCCCAGTCCCCGAGAATGCCCATCGGGCCAGGGCCCGCGCCTTCGAGCACGAGCTCGTGGCGCGGTGTCGGCGACGCGGCCGCGTGCAGAACTACGTTGGTAACGACCTCGGAGACGAGCAGGCAGGTCAGGTCCGCCTGATCGGGGTCCATGCCCCAGCCCGTGAACGTCTCGTGCGCGAGCCGCCGTGCCTCAGACACGCGAATCGGCTCGGCGGGGAACTGACCTTCCCAGGACGCGAGGTCGACCTCCGACGTCCTGACAACGACGACCGCCATGTCGTCGTCGATCTCGCCCGGCACGGCGTGCTCGGCGGCCACGGCGATCTGCTCGACGGTTCCGTCGGCCGCTCCCCTGACGGCGTGCCGGAGCATCTCCTGGACTTCGCCGTCGGAGTAGTGACCATCGCCGTCAGCCCGCTGCCGCCTGTCGACGAGGCCATCGGTGTAGAACACGAGCGTCGAACCCGGAGCGAGGTAGCGCATCTCCTCGCGGTAGGTCGGCAGACCGCGCACTCCTTTGCCACGCACCCCCAGCAGGACCCCGCGATCGCGGATCTCAAGCTGGCTCACGTCGTGCCCGCGGACGATGAGCGGCGGCATGTGACCGGCGTTGGCAAACGAGAGCGTCCGCGACCACGCGTCGTAGATGAGGTACGTGCAGCTGACGGTCGGCGGGTCCGACTCAGCGAAACCCGGCGTCTCGGCTGCTATCGGAGCTAGCGAGCCCACCCAGTCGTCGAGCTTGCGCAGAATCTCGGCGGGCGACTTGTCATCCTGGGCGAACGCGCGCAACGCCGCGCGTAGCTGACCCATGACGGCGGCCGCTTTCGCGCCGCGGCCTTCGACGTCGCCGATGACGATCCCGACCCGCCCGGCCGAGAGCGGGATGATGTCGTACCAGTCGCCGCCGACCTGTGTCTGAATGCCCTGGCCGTGTGTCTCCAGCGGCTTCGCCGGGACGTACTTGTACGCGACTTCGAGCCCATCGACGAGGGGCGGGTCCTTGGGCAGCAGGCTTGTCTGGAACGCGAGCGCCGTCCGGCGCTCCTCCTCGAAGAGCAGTGAGTTGTCGATCGCGATCGCGACCCGGCTGGCGATCGCGCTCAGGAAATCGCGGTCGTCGGCACCGTAGTGACGTTCGTCGCGGTCCGTCAGATAGGAAAGGGCCAGGCTCATGACGCCGAGCAGCTGGCCGCGGGCGATCAGCGGCGCGGCCATCACCGACGTCAGCCTTACGTCCTTGTACGCCTGGAGGCTTTCGGGGGTCGGGGCCGGAAATGACTCCTCGGCCAGGTCGGCCACGACCACCGTGTCCTGCTGGGTCATTGCTAGCTCGCAGAAGTGACCCTTGGGGTACTTGATCGGCTCGCCAGTCAGGGCCCAGGTACCGGGATCGGGCATCCACCCCCGCGAGTGCAGGTGCGCGCGGCGGATGAGCACGTCCCCGTGCAGCAGATCGATGAAGCAGTGGTCGGCGAACTGCGGAACCAGTGTCTCAGCTACCTGGCGCAACGTGACATCGAGCTCAAGGGACCTGGCCAGGCGCTCGCCGATCCGTTCGAGCAGGCCGATCCGGTCGCTAGCGCGCTGGCCGCCACGCCGCGTCGCTTCCCGTGCCATCACGACGATGCCGGTGATCTCGCCCGCCCCGTCACGCAGCGGTGCCGCGTGCGCCCGTACGAAGACTCGGGATCCGTCGATGCGCTGGCTTGCGAACGTTCCTTCCCACGGCCAGCCGCGCAGCACGTTCTCGGCCATCTGCTGAACCGTCGCAGCGTCCGACTGCTCGATCCCCAGTGACAGCAGCGGACGGCCGGCCAGATGCGCGGAGTCGTCTGGAAAGCCGAACAGGGAGACCGCGAACGAGTTCGCGTACAGGAGCTTGCAGTCTCGGTCGATCACGACGACGCCCGCTGATACCTGCTCGAGCACGTCGCTCGCGGTGAGCAACGGAACTGGCACGCCTCCGGCCGGTGTCATGCCACGCTCACCTGACTGCCGTCAGACCCGGGAGACGAACACGTGCGCGGCGACCTCAGCGGATAGCTCCGTCCCGAGATCATCGACCCTGTCCGCACCTGTCACCCGCACACCATTGTCGCTGGCCGCAAGCGTTACCTCGCGTCCGGGTTGTATCCCAATGTTCTTGAGTCTAAGCATGAGCGCTGAATCGCTCTGAACTTGCTCGCTGATGCGGCTGACGACAACCTGCTCGCCGTCGCGAATAGCCAGCGCGCTCATCGCGATGTCTGGTTCGTCCGCCGCCGCCTCGGATAGCTTGCTGGCGTCGTCGGGAACGCCGAGCTCGGCGAGACCCGGGATGACGTTTCCGTGGGGGCATCGAACCGGATAGTCGAGTAGCTCGACGAGCCGCCGCTCGACATTGTCCGAAATAACATGTTCCCACCGGCATGCCTCGATATGCACGTCTTCCCAGGGCATCCCGATGACGTTGACGAGCAAGCACTCGGCCAGCCTGTGCTTGCGCATGACGCGGGTGGCCAGCATCCGGCCCAGTTCCGTCATGGCTAGCTGCCGGTCGCCTTCCACGCGCACGAGGCCGTCGCGCTCCATCCGGGCAACCGTCTGGCTCACCGTCGGGCCAGTCTGGGAAAGGCGCTCGGCGATGCGGGCACGCAGCGGAACGATGCCCTCTTCCTCGAGCTCGAATACGGTCCGAAGGTACATCTCGGTCGTATCGATCAGGCCGTGCGCTGTCACTCCCATTACCTCCAGAATTGATGCTATGCCGCGCCGGAGCTCGGGAGTACCTGTCAGCGATGGCCCGGCGACTATCGGTCGCGGCGAAGACGGCCAGCGCAGCTACCCACGGGCCGAACGCTGGGAGCCAAAGACCGTGCTAGGTGAGCTCGCCGACGTGGCCGGCGTCGCACTGGCCGACGCCGCCGAGCGTCATGGCGCTAGGCGCACCACTTGCCAGGCATCCTCGTGCCGGGTGTACCGGAACCGGTCGTGCAGCCGACTCGGCCTGCCCTGCCAGAACTCCATCCGCCGCGGCCGGAGCCGGTAGCCGCCCCAGAAGTCCGGCATGGGAACTTCCGTCCCCTCCGGCCAGCGACGCTCCAGCTCGGCGTAGCGCTCCTCAAGCTCGGCCCGCGACGACAGGGCCGCCGATTGGCGGCTCGCCCGGGCGCCGAGTTGCGAGCCATGCGGCCGGCTGTGAAAGTACGGCTCGCTGTCGGCCGTCGAGAGCGCCTCAACCGGCCCTTCGATGATCACCTGCCGGTGCATCGCATACCAGGGGAAGAGCAGGCAGGCTTCCGGAACTTCGGCGAGGTCACTGGCCTTGCGCGATGTTCGGTTCGTATAGAACGTGAAGCCGTCCGGCCCAGAAGACTTCATGAGCACCATGCGGGAGCGGGGTCGCTGGTCGGCCGAAACCGTGGCCAGCACCATCGCGGTGGGCTCCGGGAGGCCCGCGCGGATCACGTCGCCCATCCACGTGTCGAACAGGTCCATGGGCTCGGCGGGCAGCATGGCCTCGTCCAGCGTGCCTGGCAGACCGAGCCCAGGCTGGTCAGCATGTCGAGATGGCTCCACGGGTAGTGATCCTCTCGCATCGGTCCCAGGGTCGCCAGGCACCGGGCTGCGCCACATGGGTCGGTGGTCGGCAGGTCCGCCGCGTTGATGTGCCGACCTGGGTTACCCGTCCGTAGCCATCAAGCGGTTGAATAGGGGCGCAGGGCCATCAAGGCCGCAGGCCCCCGCCGCTCGACGAGCGGCCTGATACCCCCTGGCCAGCCCGTCGGCCTGCCCGTGACGTAGAGACGGAGGAAAGCGAATGTCCGACTTTGTGCCTGGACTCGAGGGCATCGTCGCATTCGAGACAGAGATCGCCGAGCCGGATAAGGAGGGCGGTTCCCTCCGGTACCGAGGCGTCGACATCGAGGAGCTAGTCGGCCACGTCTCCTACGGTCACGTGTGGGGCTTGCTCGTCGACAACAAGTTCGCCCCGGGCCTGCCGCCCGCCGAGCCGTACCCGATCCCGGTGCATTCCGGTGACATCCGCGTCGACGTCCAGAGCGCCCTCGCGATGCTCGCGCCGGCGTGGGGCATGCATCAGCTCCTGGATATCAGCGATGAGCAGGCGCGCGACGACCTGGCCCGGGCCTCGGTCATGGCGCTGTCGTTCGTCGCCCAGGCGGCGCGCGGCCTCGGCTTGCCGATGGTGCCCCAGAAGCGAGTCGATGAGGCCAGGACCATCACCGAGCGGTTCATGATCCGCTGGCGCGGCGAGCCCGACCCGAATCATGTCAAGGCCATCGACGCGTACTGGGTGTCGGCTGCCGAGCACGGCATGAACGCCTCGACGTTCACCGCCAGGGTAATCGCCTCTACCGGGGCCGACGTCGCCGCGGCCTTGTCAGGAGCCGTCGGCGCCATGTCGGGGCCGCTGCATGGCGGCGCGCCCGCGCGTGTGCTGCACATGATCGAGGAAGTGGAGAAGACGGGCGACGCCACCGCTTACGTCAAGCAGGCGCTGGACAACGGCGACCGGCTGATGGGTTTCGGCCATCGCGTCTACCGGGCCGAGGACCCCCGCGCCCGAGTACTGAGGCGGACGGCCAGGGAACTAGACGCGCCGCGCTACGAGGTGGCTGCAGCGCTGGAGAAGGCGGCCCTCGATGAGCTGCACGCACGGCGCCCCGACCGCGTGCTGGCCACGAACGTGGAGTTCTGGGCGGCGATCATCCTCGACTTCGCCGAGGTACCGGCCCACATGTTCACGTCGATGTTCACCTGCGCGCGCACAGCCGGCTGGGCCGCACACATCCTGGAGCAGAAGCGAACGGGCCGGCTCGTCCGGCCTAGCGCCAACTACGTCGGGCCGAAGGCCCGCGCCGTCCGCGACGTCCCCGGTGCCGACGAGGTCTTTGACCAGGATGTCTGAGCCTGCCAAGGTCGTCATTCCGGCCGGGCTGCTGCCCGCTGACGGGCGGTTCGGCAGCGGCCCGACGAAGATCCGCGACGCGCAGGTCGAAGCGCTCGCTGCCGCCGGCCACAGCCTGCTTGGCACTTCGCATCGCCAGGCGCCGGTACGAAACGTCGTCCAGCGCGTCCGGGAGGGCCTAGCCACGCTGTTCGGGCTCCCCGATGACTATCTGGTCGTGCTCAGTAACGGCGGTACGACGGCATTCTGGGACGTGGCGGCGTTCGGGCTGCTGGCCGGCCGTACTCAGCACCTGAGCTTCGGCGAGTTCTCGGCCAAGTTCGCCGCCGTGACGCGGTCTGCGCCCTGGCTGCCCGAGCCGTCGATCATCTCTTCGGAGCCGGGCACGCATCCCGTACCGCGGATGGAGCCAGGGGTGGACGCGTACGCGCTCACTCACAACGAGACGTCGACGGGCGTCGCGATGCCGATCCGCCGCGTGCCGGGCGCGGACGCCGGCGCCCTGGTCCTCGTGGATGCGACGAGCGCGGCCGGCGGAATCGCTATCGACCCCGCCCAGTTCGACGCGTACTACTTCGCCCCGCAGAAGTGTTTCGGCGCCGACGGCGGACTGTGGCTGGCGCTGCTTTCACCGGCTGCGGTCGAGCGCGCAGCGCGGATCGCCGCGAGCGACCGCTACATACCGGAGTTCTTGTCCCTCCAGACCACGATCGACCAGTCCAGGCTCCAGCAGACCTACAACACGCCGGCCGTCGCGACGCTGGTCCTGCTGGCGGAGCAAATCGACTGGATGCTGAGCGAGGGGGGCTTGGCCTGGACGACGGAGCGGACCGCGACGTCTTCCGACATCCTCTACAACTGGGCTGATAAGTCGCCGGTCGCGACGCCGTTCGTGACCGATCCGGCGAGCCGCTCGCCGGTAGTAGTCACGATTGACTTCGCCGATCACATCAAGGCGGGCGAGCTGTCAGCGACGCTACGCGCGAACGGCATCGTAGACACCGACTCCTATCGCAAACTCGGTCGCAACCAGCTGCGCATCGGCACGTTCCCCGCGGTCGAGCCCGCCGACGTCGAAGCGCTGACGGCCTGCATCGACTACGTGCTCGAACGACTGTAGGCCGCCACCGGCCAGATTGCTCAGGTGCCAGCGCCCGCCGCTGCGACCAGCGGCCACTCGCCCACGTCGTCGTAGCGGGGCTCCCGGCCGCCGAGCACGCTGTGAATCAGATGAACCGACCGCGCCGTCCACGCGGTCGTGGCGATGCCGGCGAGCGCCGCCGTCAGGCCGGCCACGTTGGCCGGCTGACGGCAGCGCGCGAGCGTCAGGTGCGCACGGTACTTGCGGCCCTCGTCTGGTGGCGGAGCGCCGGCCCGGCGGGCGCCGGCGGCGACGGAAGCGGCCAGCGAAGCCAGGGCGCCGGTTGTCGGCCCGGATGCCTGCCCAGAGCACCCTGGCTCGGATCGGGCTCGGAAATGCGCCGGCGCCCTCGATGGCGAGTAGCTGCGGCGGGTGCCTACGCGCCGCCCGCTCCAGCCGGGCAGTGAGTTCTGGCAGGACGGCCTCGTCGACGTCGCCGAGGAATGCGAGCGTCAGGTGCCAGGCGGTTCGGTTCGTCCAGCGCAGTTCCGGCGCGGCCGCCTGAAGCGGCTCAATAGCGGCGGCCAGCTCGGTAAGCACGCTGGCCGGCGGCTCAATCGCGACGAACAGCCTCATCCCGCCATTGGTATCAGCACCGCTCGGTTCACGCGGTCATGCGGGTCAGCTCTGCGGGCCGCAAGTAGGACCGCACCTGCACGCCGCGGCTGCGCGCCAGCAGGAACGTCATCACGACGGTCGCGATGACCGAGATGACGCCGCCGGAGACCATGCTGACGCGGGCGCCGAAAGCCTCGGCAAGCCAGCCAGCCAGCGGCGAGCCGAGCGGCGTGCCGCCGAGGAAAACCAGCATGTACAGGCCCATGACGCGGCCGCGCATGTCCGGCGCGGTGCCCAGCTGCGTGCTGGAGTTAGCGGCCGTCGTGAACGTCAGCAGCGCCAGGCCTGTCGGCACGAGCGCGACGAGGAACGTCGCGTAATCCGGTGCGAGCCCGGTCATGATCTCGAAGATGCTGAACGCGAACGACGTCGCCAGCAGCAATCGCAGCGTCGGCCGGCCGCGCCGGGCGGCCAGGAGCGCGCCGCCGAGTGCGCCGAATGCGAAGACAGCCGACGCGAGGCCGAACGCGCTCGCCCCGGTGTGGAACACCGTCCTGGACATGAGCGCGGTGGTCACCTGAAAGTTCATGCCGAACGTAGAGACGAAGAAGATGAGGATCAGTGGCATCCACAACGTGGGCCTGGCCCGCACGTATGACAGCGCCTCGCGCAGCTGACCTGGCCCGCGCTCTGCTCGATGCGCCGGGCGCAGTTCCGCGGGACGCATCAGCTTCAGGCCGATCAGAACGGCGCCGTACGACGCCGCGTTGACTAGGAACGCGGCGGGAGTGCCCAGCACCCCGATCACGACGCCGGCGACCGCCGGGCCCGCGATCCGCGCCAGGTTGAAGACGGCGCTGTTGAGCGCGATGGCGTTGGCCATCCCGTCCCGGCCGACCATCTCGACTGCGAAGGCCTGCCTGGTGGGATTGTCAATCACCGTCGCCAGGCCAAGCGCAAACGCCAGCGCGTAAACCTGCCAGATACGGACTGCCCCGGTCAGCGCTAGCACGCCCAGTATGAGAGCCAGCGCGCCCATCACGGACTGGGTCACCATCAGGATCCGCCGCTTGGAGTAACGGTCAGCGACGACGCCGCCCCACAGGCTAAAGAGCAGCAGGGGCAGGAACTGCAGTCCGGTCGTGATCCCGAGTGCCGTGCCACTGTTGTGGGTGAGCTCGAGCACAAGCCAGTCTTGGGCCACCCGCTGCATCCAGCTGCCAGTGTTCGACACCACCTGGCCAGCCGCGAAGAGGCGGTAGTTGCGGGTCCGCAGCGAGCTGAACGTCTTGTCCCCCCAGCGCACCCCGCCGTCAGGCTGGGCCGTGGGGGGCGGGCCCATGCTGGCCTCGCCTGTGGTTGTCAGGCCCGCGCTGGCCTGGCCAGTCCTGAGCTGGCCGGTCCTGAGCTGGCCGGTGCCGGGCTGGGCTGAGCGCGTCAGGACTGGCTGAGCTTCTCCAGAATCGGCGCCGCGGCTCGCAGGGTCGCTCGCTCCTGCGGAGTCAACTCGCGCAGTCGCTTGGCCAGCCATGCCTCCCTGAGCTGCCTGGACTGCTGGACGACGGCCCGGCCAGGCTCGGTGACGGTCAGGACCACCTGCCGGCGATCCGTGGCGTGCGGGCCGCGCGTGACCAGGCCACGCTCCTCCAGAGCTGCGATCACCCTCGTCATCGACGGCGGCTGGACCTTTTCGTGCTCGGCCAGCTCGCCAGGAGTCATCGCGGCGTGTCGTTCCAGCGCTGCGAGCGCGGCCAGCTGAGTGTCGGACAAGCCCGGTTCCAGACCCTTGGCCAGCCGTTCGGCCCGCAGCCGGCGGGCGAGGCGGCTCACTGATATCCGCAGGACGCTCGCCAACCCCGCGTCGGACCTGGTCTGCTGCGGCGTGGTCATCTTCGTTAACCTGAGTCATTACTCTTGCTAACTATAGCCGATGCTCATCCATTCCGGCTATTAGTTAGGCGCACGGGCGGTGGCGGACCGGCCCGCAGTCAGCCGACGTCGGCCGCCTGGATCCCTTCCGGTCCGCGAGCATCGTCCCACGACGCCAGGCGCCGCGCAGCACTACGCCCGCTGCGGCTCACCCGGTGACGGCCGTCCAGGTGCTCGGCGATCGGTTAGCCTGAGCCGGTGAGCCACCCCGAACGTCCGGTGCCGCCGCCGCTTGAAGGCAATGACCGGCTGATTACGGGCGTGATCACGGCCGGATTCGTCGTGGCCCTTATCGTGCTGGCTCATCGTTCGGGACAGCCTGCCCACCGCCGACAGATGGTGGATCTGGGTGGCCGGCTTTGGCAGCCTCCTCGGATTCTTTGGGCTGGCCTACGTGCCGCACCTCAAGCGCTCACGGGAGCGGGCGGCCGAGCGCCGCCGGGCGGCCGCGGGCTATCACAGCGCGACTGACATCACGGCTAACGAAAGCGGGCCGGACGCCGGCACTACGAACGCCGACGTCACCAACGCACCGCCGCGCTAGGCGCCGCGAGACCCGTCAGAACGCCTGGGTCGAGCGACCGAGGCGGCGAGGACGCCGCGAGACCGGCAGGACTCGTTGGTCGAGCGACTCGAAGGCGGCGGAGCGGGACCGTCAGGACTCGTGGTCCAGCGGCACCGCAGGACCGTCAGGACTCGTGGTCGAGCGACTCGAAGACGGTATCGGCCAGCGCAATGCCGGGCATGTCGACCAGGTCGTACCCGATTTCGTCGATCACCGGCGCGATGACGCCAGCGGCTGCGCGCGTGGTCAGGGCCTCGGAGTGCGCGCCGCACCCGTGGTCGAGCGACACGACGCGGCCGTCGTCGGGCGCGAACTCGTTCGCGCATACGCCGAAGACCCGGCCGAGCGGGCCGGCCAACGGAGTAAGAAAGCCACACGTGACGCACGGTCCTGGCGCCGCGCGGGCGAGTGGCGTGCTCGGCCCGTGCTCACTGGAATACCAGCGGAGGGCGGTCGTGTCCCGGCCGATCGCCGACAGCACGCGCGTCCGGCCGCTGAGCAGGGCAGCAACTCCGTCCTCGGCTCCCGCAGCCGTCGGGGTGGATCCGATCGAGAGGGCTAGGTCGGCGCTCTGATCCCACGTGGCGCTGTCATCCCAGTCCAGCACGCCGTCGTCGCCCTCGAGCATGCTCACCGGAACCAGCCGCTCATCGTCCTCTGGGGCGGGCATCAGGTCGCCGACGCCGAGATCGCCGGGACGCACCCGCTCGCTCCACGGCACCCAGGCGGGCGCCAGAAGCGAATCAGGCCCCGGCAGTAGAACTACCTCGTCGACCGTCACCGTCTTGGACCGGGCGGCCCTGGTGACCGTCACCGCCCAGCGCCAGCCAACGTAGGCGTGATCCAGGCAGCCAAACAGGTGGGTGACCACGCGCTCGTCGTCCGCGCCGACACCTAGGGGCTCGCCGACGTTGCCGACGCCCGCTAGTTCCTCGGCAGCAGCGCGGGCCAGGTCAGTCGCCTCCACGCAGGCCTCATCGAGGGCTGCCGCACGCGCACGGGTTGTAGGGCTCACTTAGCTAATTGTTCCTCATCCGCAGGTGTGCACGTGCAGCCCGGGCCAAATCGGCGCGCGCTGACGGCCACGCGATGGTTGTCCAACCTCGAAGAGGCAGAATACTTGAGGCATGGGAAGCACCGGTACGGGCGAGCGCGCGAAGCGCGCTGGCCGATCGGTGTTTACGGCGTCGCAACGGGTAGGCCGGGCCGGCGCGGCCACCGCCGGGGGCGCAGGGCGATTTGTACACCGCCTGACCAGCGCGTCGGGAGCCGGCCGGACCGGGCTGTCGACTCTGATCGAGCTCACCGCCGCGGGCGGATTCGCCGATGCCTTCGTCGCCGTGGCCCTGGCGGGCACGCTTTTCTTCAGCGCTTCCCTTGACCAGGCGCGCGGCCGAGTAGCGCTGGCGCTGCTTGTAACGATTGCCCCTTATGCGATACTTGCTCCGTTGATCGGCCCGCTGCTCGACCGGGTAAAGCAAGGCAATCGCTACATTCTCGCTGGGACGCTCTTCGCCCGCTGCCTGCTGTGCTGGGGAATGGTCACTGCCGCCTATCACAACGATGCGGTGACGCTGCTGCCTGCCGCCTTCGGCGTCCTGGTCCTGCAGAAGGCGTACGGGGTCACGAGAGCGGCGGTCACGCCCCGGTTGCTGCCGTCCGAAATTCCGCTCGTGACCGCTAACGCGCGGTTGAATCTTGGCTCGATCATCGCCGCGTCCACGGGCGCCGTCGTTGCCCTGGGGATCGACAAGCTCGCGGGCGATCACGGCGGCGGCGCGGCGTGGGTGCTCGGGTTCGCTACCGCGATTTACCTCGCGGCGGCGATCTTCGGCCTCCGCCTCCCCGCCCGCGTCGACGCAATGTCAGACGAAGATCAGGACGCCGCCCGGGACCCGGGCGGCGAACCGGGCCAGACGCTGCACGCCGGCAACGGCGCCGGGCCAGCCAGTGCGGACGGCCGGCGGGGACCGGGTGGCACGTGGGTCTTCGAATCCGCCGCGACGCCGGGCGACCCGACGGCGGGCGCTCAGACACTTGGCGGCGCGAGGCCGCGCGCCACCGGAGGCGGGAGCAGCGCCGGCGGTAAGCCGTCACGCCTTCGGCGCATGTTCACGCCGCCGAGCGTCGGTCCGGTCGTCCGCGAAGCGATGGAGGCAAACGCCTCGATCCGTGTCTTTTACGGATTCATGCTCTTCTTCCTGGCGTTCGTCCTGCGCAGCGAGCACTTCGGCCACACGTCCTACAAGATCGCGCTGGGCGGCTTCGCCGCCGCGATCGCAATCGGCGGCGTGCTTGGCACGCTGATCGGCTCCGCCCTTAAGGCGCGCGCCCCGCAGGTGCTGATGTTCACTGTGCTCGCCCTCGCCACGCTCGTGAGCATTGCCTGTGCGATGTTCTTTGGCCTGTGGTCGGTGCTGGCGGTGGCTCTGGCGGCAGCGATCAGCCAGACGCTCGTCAAGGTGGCGCTCGACTCGATCGTGCAGCGCGAGATCCCGCCCGAGACGCGGTCATCTGGCTTCGCGTTCTCCGAGACGGTGCATCAGCTCGCGCTCGTGGCCGGCGGCCTGATCGGCTTGCTGCTGTCCCTGACTGGGAGCGGCTTCGCCGGGCTGACGGTCGCCGCGATCGGCCTGGCGCTAGCCCTGGTGTGGCTCGTCGCTAGCAGACGCCGACGGATTCTCCGCGCCCGGCGAGCCTCGCCCGGGCCGGCGCTCTGAGGCCCGCGCAACATCACCAGCTCGCCGGTCAGGCCTCCAGGTCGCCGGCGACAGCGCGGAGTACGGCAGCGGTCTTCTTCGCCTCCCGGCTATCTGGGTGCTTCCCCCGCCGGTAGGTGTTCGAGATGCCGTCGAGCAGCTTGATCAGGTCTTCGATGATCAGAATCATCTCGTCCGGACTCTTGCGCGCGGTCTTGGCCACCGTCGGCGGTGGCTCGAGGACGCGGACCTGCAGTGCCTGTGTCCCCCGACGACCCTCGGCGACGCCGAACTCCACCCGCTGACCGGGGTGCAGAGCGGTGCCGGCCGGTTCCAGCGCAGTTGAGTGCACGAAGACCTCACCCCCGTCGTCACGGGTGAGGAAGCCGAACCCCTTGTCGGCGTCATACCACTTGACCTTGCCAGTGGGCACGTGCGGGACCTTACGCGAGGAGGAACGAATCAGGGCAGGCTCCGGACGCCTGCCCGAGTAAGGCTATCGGTTGTGGGCGACCTCCCGCGCTGCCGGCAGCTCAGTGAGTTCTTCTGATGGACGCTGCCGGTTTACCGACGCATAGACGTGGTCCCAGCTCGCGCCGGGACCACGTCTTCCGCAACCTCGCACGGCGGATGGTGCTGGGACGGGATCGCGAGCGAGGCCGGAATGATCGGCTGGTGACCTGTCGGCACGCCAGCAAGTTTGACGCTCCTCATACCCCGGTTACGGTTCGCCGAACCAGGCGGCAACG
Organism: uncultured Actinomycetota bacterium; assembly: GCA_963730085.1. Classification (GTDB taxonomy): domain Bacteria; phylum Actinomycetota; class Actinomycetes; order Streptosporangiales; family Streptosporangiaceae; genus JAJYUU01. The sequence goes on from CAVSQI010000009.1 coordinate 370,778, forward strand.
CCGACTTGCCGACGCCCGTGCTATCGGACTAAAGAGGCATCCATCAGTGGACCTTACGCGGCCGATTCCAGGGGGGCGCGACGGGCGGTCGGCGCCCGTGCACGGTTCGCCAGCACAGATAGGCGGCACCGAGTACGGCCGCGACGCGGCTGCCAGCAACGCCGAACGCCCAGCCCTCGTGGAGGGCGTGGCCAACCGAGCCATGGCCGCCGACGGTGACGCCGAGCGAGGCAGCGACGATCGTCAGAAGTACGGGCAGCGCCAGGCCGAGCCACTTATCGCGGCCATCCCACACGCGTGATGGCAGCAGCGCAACTGCGGCGCCGGCGAGCCAGACCGGCGGATAGCTGGCGCCGCCGATGCCGAGCAGCACGACAGCCGACGCTTCCCTCGGCATGCGGCGGTACCACGCGACGACGGCTGCTAATGCCCGGCGCGCCTGCTGCCGGATTACCGGATCGCGCGGTGTAGTCAGCTGCCAGTCGGGGCTGACTGTCGTCGGAGCGAGGTCGCCCGGCTCGGCCGTTTCGTCCTCCTCGATGTCGGCCGCCTGCGGCTCGGCCTGGTCCGGCGCCGACTGGCCACCCAGCTCACGGAAAAACCAGTCGCGCTCGCCAGGCTGTGCCGGGACGTACGGCGTGGATGCATGGCTATCAGCACGACCGCCTTCACTGGTCGTCGCATCCCGCACCGTCCCGTTTGAGCTACCCCCGGCCTCGTCTGCCGCGCCATTGCTGTGGAGCAGCATGAACTGAAGGTCGGCCCGCCCACCCGGCGCCGCGGGCAAGTGCCGGCTCGCGCCTCGAGGCTTGCCGGAATCACGTCGCAGCACTCTGGCGAACGGCTTGCGGACCGGCGGCGGCTCCGGCAGTTCGCCGCGCACATCGGCTAGTCGCTGGCGCTCCTGCTCAACCAGCGTCGACGGGTCCCCGAGACGGTAGAGCAGGCTGCCTACTTCGAGCGTGGTAGGCGGTCCGGCCGCACCAGCCTGGTGCTCGATGAAGGCGCGCGTGCGGTCGACGAGCGCGCGCACGTCATCTGGGCCAAGCCGACCTCGCGCGGCAACCGTCAGCCTGTTGAGATAGTCGCGGATGAGCTGTTCGGTGGCCGGACCCATGGCCTGATAATCCCTCGTCGCGCGCGTGTTGTGGAGCCGGCGCGCGCGACGAGCCGAGGGAACGCACACCCGACAAGACCGCAGGCAGTCCCGGCCCTGTCGGGAACGCGCACCCGGCAAGCAGGCAGTCCCGGCCCTGTCGGGAACGCGCACCCGGCAAGCAGGCAGTCCCGGCCCTGTCGGGAACGCGCACCCGGCAAGCAGGCAGTCCCGGCCCTGTCGGGAACGCGCACCCGACAAGACAGGAGGCAGTCCCGGCCGTGCCGGAACTGCCTCCTGCTGTACTTCAGCCTGACGCGATGTTGCTGACTTCCTCCGGCTGCCCGCTCGCGCGGACTGACGGATCAGAAGTCCATGTCACCGCCGCCAGGAGCGGCCGGGGCCTTCTCCTTCTCCGGCTTCTCGGCGATGACTGCCTCGGTGGTGAGGAACAGCCCCGCGATCGACGCGGCGTTCTGGAGCGCCGACCGAGTCACCTTTGCCGGATCGATGATGCCGGCCTTGAACATGTCGACGTACTCACCGTCGGACGCGTCCAGCCCACTGCCACCTGGAAGCGAGCGCACCTTCTCCACCACGACGCCGCCCTCAAGGCCAGCGTTGATCGCGATCTGCTTCAGCGGCTCGTCCAGCGCCCGGCGCACGATCAGCGCACCGGTTGCCTCGTCGCCGAGGAGCTCGAGCTTCTCGAACGCGTTCTTGCCAGCCTGGATCAGGGCGACACCGCCACCGGGGACGATGCCCTCCTCAACCGCAGCCTTGGCATTGCGCACCGCGTCCTCGATGCGGTGCTTGCGCTCCTTCAGCTCGACCTCGGTCGCCGCGCCGGCCTTGATGACGGCCACGCCGCCAGCCAGCTTGGCGAGCCGCTCCTGCAGCTTCTCGCGGTCGTAGTCAGAGTCGGTGTTCTCGATCTCGGTGCGAATCTGGTTCACCCGGCCGGAGATCTGCTCGGGGTCGCCTGCACCATCCACGATCGTCGTCTCGTCCTTAGTCACGACGACCTTGCGGGCCCGCCCGAGCAGGTCCAGGTCGGCGTTCTCCAGCTTGAGGCCGACTTCCTCGCTGATGACCTGACCGCCGGTCAGGATGGCGATGTCGCCGAGCATGGCCTTGCGGCGGTCACCGAAACCAGGCGCCTTCACCGCAACGGACTTGAACAGACCGCGGATCTTGTTCACGACCAAGGTCGCCAGGGCCTCGCCGTCGACGTCCTCGGCGATGATGACCAGCGCCCGGCCCGACTGAACTACCTTGTCGAGCAGCGGCAGGAGGTCCTTGTTCGCAGAGACCTTCGAGTTGACCACGAGGATGTAAGGGTCCTCGAGGACAGCCTCCATCCGCTCAGGGTCAGTCACGAAGTAGTGCGAGATGTAACCCTTGTCGAAGCGCATGCCCTCGGTGAGCTCAAGCTCCAGGCCGAAGGTGTTGCTCTCCTCGACGGTGATGACGCCTTCCTTGCCGACCTTGTCCATCGCCTCGGCGATCATCTCGCCGATCGCGGTGTCGCCCGCGGAGATCGAGGCAGTCGAGGCGATCTGCTCCTTGGTCTCCACGTCTTTGGCCAGCTTGGACAGCTCCTCGCTGACGCGCTCCACGGCCGCCTCGATGCCGCGCTTAAGCGACATCGGGTTGGCCCCGGCAGCGACGTTGCGCAGGCCCTCACGGACCAGCGCCTGGGCGAGCACCGTCGCCGTAGTAGTCCCATCGCCAGCGACATCATCAGTCTTCTTGGCGACTTCCTTAACGAGCTCTGCGCCGATCTTCTCCCACGGGTCCTCGAGCTCGATCTCCTTCGCGATGGACACGCCATCGTTGGTGATCGTGGGGGCTCCCCACTTCTTCTCGAGCACCACATTCCGGCCCTTAGGGCCGAGGGTTACCTTCACGGCGTCGGCGAGCTGGTTCATGCCGCGCTCGAGGCCGCGCCTGGCGTCCTCATTGAACGCGATCATCTTCGCTGCCATAGGCTTCCAGTCCTCCCGGAACTTTGTGCCTGCGTGCCGACCGGGCCGACGCCCGCGACGGACGGCCGCGTCTGGCGGTCGGTCCCTGCCCGCCGCCAGAAGGGCCTCATCGCCCCGATCACGTCACTGCGTTGTCACTCTCACCCCGAGAGTGCCAACGTAATATTTAGCACTCTCCCATGGAGAGTGCAAGCTCGGGGTCAGCTACCGGGACCTTTGCCCAGTTCAGGCCGCATGGCGCTGGCGAAGCCATCGGATATGAAAGAGGCGATTCCCTGCACAACCGCCGCTCAAACGAGGGAGCCGGCACCGTCGGTGCCTGGCTCCCCTCGTTTAACCGTGGTGTCATTACAACAGCGAAGAACCCGGCGCCCAAGGCGCCGGGTTCTTTCGGCTGTGTCGTGCAGAGGAGCCTAGACGGCCCGAACGGCCTCAGCCTGCGGACCACGGTCGCTCTGCGTGATATCGAACTCCACCCGCTGGCCCTCTTCGAGGGTGCGGTAGCCATCCGACTGGATAGCTGAGAAGTGGACGAAGACGTCCCTACCACCGTCGACCGCGATGAAGCCGTAGCCCTTGTCCGCGTTGAACCATTTGACGGTGCCCTGAGCCATTACCAACAACTCCCTAACTTTTGCTCGGGCTGCGGGTCCCGCCCTTGCTTTGCGGAACCCGTTTGATCGCGGCGCAGGTACTGACCTCACCAGCAAGTTCTGCCTGCTGTTCAATCCACTACCAACAGCGACCGGACATGACTTTACAACGTGGAAAGCCGGGTTGCGGCAACTTGTGCCTGTCTCTGTTGCAATGTGCCAAGCCTCATGCGGCACACGGGCCTTCTCCCGTAACGGCGCATCAGCCACCAGCGACCGCGGGGATCACCGAGAGCTGGCCGCCCGCCGGCACAGGTGTGTCCAGACCCTGGGCCAGCCGGATGTCTTCCTCGCCCACGTAGACATTCACGAACCGGCGCAGTTGGCCCGTGTCATCCAGGAGCCGCCCACCGATGCCCGGGTAGTCGGCGTCGAGTCCGGCGATCACTTCGCGCACAGTTCCCGGCGGGCCCGTGACGACCGCAATCCCCCCGGTGTAGCTCCTCAAGATCGTGGGGATCCGCACGGACACGGTCATGCTGGTTCTGCCTTTCAGCACGGGGGCGACGGTAGGGACGGCTCGCGAGCAGCGAAGGCCGCCAGTGTGGGAGCGATGGGAACGGTGCTCTCGAGCGTTGCCGCCACGGCATCCGGGGTCTTGAGCCCGTCCCCGGAGTTAATGATGACCGTTCTGGCGTCCGGGTCGATCTTGCCTTCCTTAAGCAGGAGGCGGAGGACAGCGAGCGTAACGCCGCCTGCCGTCTCGGCAAAGATGCCTTCCGTAGCGGCGAGCAGTCGGATGGCGTCCACCAGGTCGTCGTCGCTGACGTCGGCGACGACGCCGCCGGTCCGGCGCACCACGTCCAGCACGTAAGGCCCATCGGCGGGGTTCCCGATCGCGAGTGACTTTGCGATCGTGGCTGGCCGCACCGGCTGAACTACATCATGCCCAGCACGGAACGCGGCGGCGACCGGCGAGCAGCCGGTAGCCTGCGCGCCGTACACCGTGTAAGGCGAGTCCTCGACGAGGTCGGTCGCGATCAGTTCGCGGAACGCCTTGTCGATTTTCACAAGCTGCGCGCCCGACGCCACCGGGACGACGATCTGCTCAGGCAGCCGCCAGCCGAGCTGCTCAGCCACCTCGAAGCCAATGGTCTTGGAACCTTCGGCGTAATACGGCCGGACGTTGACGTTGACGAACGCCCAGTCTTCCCGGTCATCGGCGAGCTCGGAGGCGAGCCGGTTGACATCGTCGTATGAGCCTTCCACGGCCACCAGCGAGCCCCCGTAGACAGCCGATCCGATCACCTTTTGGGGCTCGAGGTCGGCCGGGATGAGGACCACCGATCGAATGCCGGCCCGTGCGGCTGCGGCAGCTACGGCATTCGCCAGGTTTCCCGTAGACGGGCACGCGAGGACATTGAAGCCAAGCTCGATGGCCGCGGCGAGCGCTACCCCCACAACCCGGTCTTTGAAGGAGTGGGTCGGGTTGCCGCGCTCGTCCTTGATCCACAGCTCCCGCATCCCGAGGGTGCTCGCAAGCTGATCCGCGCGCACGAGCCTGGTCCAGCCGGGATCGAGGTTGGGTCTGCTGGCGACGTCGGACGGCACCGGCAGCAGACTGGCGTACCGCCACATGCTGAGCGGACCGGACTGGATCGACTCTCTGGTCAGTGCCGGAAGATCGTAGGCAACTTCGAGCGGCCCGAAGCACTGGTCGCATACATGAGTCGAACCGAGCGCGCAGGTATGCCCGCACTCGCGGCAGGCAAGGTGGGTCGCGTAGCCGAAACGGGTTGGGGATGGAGCGATCGCTGGATTGGTCAGCGTAGTACTCACTGGCGAGGCCTCTCTCCTCATCTGTCCCAACGGCAAACGGGCCGTGGGCCGGAGTTGGCACCTGTCACGTGACGACCTCGCCGCGCAAAGCTGCGTCGACGTTTCGGACGCACGATCAACGTGATGGTTGCCGGGGCTTCATCGGGCCGTTCCCTCCACCCCTCTGGATGAGATATTCAGTTAGCAACACGCATCTGGTCGCCAGGTCGCTGACGTGCGCAGAAGCTGTCGAGTTCAACGTACCACGCTGCTCGCTGAGCGGTCGATCCACCACGTTTGCGACGATTCACGAGCGCCGGCTCGAGCGCGCCGGTTGCCGGCGGCGCATGTGACGGGTCGGACCAGGTCGTGTCGCCGACCGCAGATTAGGCTGCCCGTACATGGGCCAAGCGCAAGCCGACGGGCACGTACTCATCGCGTCCAACAGGGGGCCGGTCTCGTTCACGCGAGGCGACGACGGCCGACTGTCGGCGAAGCGCGGCGGCGGCGGCATGGTGTCCGGCCTGTCCGCCATCGCCGACGACGCCGAGATGCTGTGGGTCTGCGCCGCGCTGAGCGACGCGGACAGGGCGGCGGCCCGGCTAGCACCCGACGGCCTGCTCGACCCGACAGACGTCGGCGGCGGGGCGACCGTGCGCATGCTCGACATACCGCAGCACATCTTCCACCGCGCCTACAACGCGGTGGCAAACTCGACCCTCTGGTTCGTCCACCACATGCTGTACGACACCCCGAACCGGCCGGACTTCGGGCCTATCTTCGCCCGCGATTGGGAGGCGTTCCGTACCTACAACGAGATGTTCGCCACGGCGCTCGCGAGCGCGGCGGAGGCCAGGCGCCGGAACGAGACCGCCGCCGACGGTGCGCCCATGCGGGCCGTGATCCAGGACTATCACCTATGTCTAGCGCCGCGGCTGCTGGCCGAGCGCGCGCCCGACATCCAGATCGCGCACTTTTCGCATACGCCGTGGGCGCCGCCTGACTACTACCGGATGCTGCCAGACGACGTCGGACGCGAGGTGCTGGCCGGCATTCTGGGCGCCGATCACGCGGGATTCCTGTGCCAGCGCTGGGCGGACGCATTCGTCGACTGCTGCGCGGCCTTCCTCGGCGCGGCAGTAGATCGCGCGCGCAGCCGGGTCAGCTACCGCGGACACGTCACGAGCATCGGTGTCCACCCGCTCGGCGTCGACGCCGACCAGCTTCGTGATCGCGCGAGCCGCCGGGACGTCCTGTCCAGGCGGGCCGCGTTGATCGAGGCGACCGAAGGTCGCAAACTTATCGTCCGGGTTGACCGGACCGAGTTGTCCAAGAACATCGTGCGCGGGCTTGAGGCTTACCGAGAACTGCTGCGAACGCACCCGGAGTGGCTCGGCAACGTCGTCCACCTGGCGTTCGCCTACCCGTCCCGGCACGACCTACCCGAGTATCGCGAGTACACCGCTGCGGTGCAGCGGCTGGCACATCAGATCGAGGATGAGTTCGCCGAGCCTGGTTGGAATCCCCTGATACTCGAGGTCAACGACGACTATCCGCGCTCGCTCGCGGCCTGCCGGATCGCCGACGTAATGCTCGTCAACCCGATCCGGGACGGGATGAACCTGGTGGCGAAGGAGGGGCCGATCTTGTCCGACCGCGGCTGCGCCCTCGTCTTGTCGACGGAGGCGGGCGCGGCGGCGGAGCTCGGCGCGGAGGCGCTGCTCGTCAATCCGTTTGACATAGGCCAGACGGCCGAGGCCCTGCACACCGCGCTGTCGATGGACCAAGCGGAGCGTGTCCGCCGTAGCGAGGCGCTGGCCGACGCGGCGATGTCGATGCCGCCTCGGGTGTGGTTCGATGACCAGCTTCGGGCGCTTGACCACATCGCCGTCGGCTAGGGGCGTCCCACCCCGGCAGCAACTGGCTGCGTCAGCTATCAGGGTGCTGGCTAGTCGCTGCGAAGGCGTCGGCGAGACCGGTGAGCAGGTCGGCGACTCCCGGCGGTCCCGCGACGACAAGGTCGGCAGCCGCCGTAATGTCCGCTGGCGTCTCGGCCGAGCCGCTCGCCACCAGTAGGCCTGGCGTGCCCTCGGCGCGCAAGCGGCGCACGAACTCGAAGGCCGGCCTGTCGCCGAGGTCGTCGCCGCAGAACAAGACGGCCGCCGGGCGCCGCTCGATCACGAGCTCGCGGAGCGCCTCGCCCTTGTCTGCGCCGCGCGGGCGCAGCTCGAGCACCAGCCGACCCGGCTCCAGGGCAAGGCCGGTGCGGCTCGCCAGCTCTGTCATCGGCGCCCGGAGCCGGTCAAGCTCGGTGAGCGGCTCCGCAGCCCGTCGGGTGTGCACGGCGACGGCTTCGCCCTTGTCCTCGATCCAGGTGCCAGGGTCAGCGCCGACGGACGCAAGCACGGCCGGCAGTTCAGCGCGGGCTACCGCGAGCCCTGGCGGGAGGGCGGAGCCGGAAAGCTGGCCCCGTTCCCATCTCTGTCGGCCGTAGTGGCCAAGAACGGTGAGGTTAGGAAGATCCGCAACGCCGGCGAACCTGGCGGCGTCTGCAGCCGGCCTGCCGGTGATGATCGCCACCGTGCCAGCCAGCCCGGCGAGCCGGCGTACTGCGTCGGCGGCGACCGGCGTTGCCCTGGCCGAATCTGGATCCTCAACGATCGGCGCGAGCGTGCCGTCAAAATCCAGTGCGATGAGGGCTCGCGCCGGGGCGGCGAGCAGCGCGGCGAGTCCGGCCCGCCCGTCGGCGCTCTCCGGCTGCGGCAAGCGAGACCGCGGGCCGGTGCCGTCGGCGCGCGCGGTCATGGTCAGTCCGGAAAGGCGGAGCGAAGTCGCTTGCGCCGGCTGCGCTGTCTGCGCAGCCTGGTGACGAGCACCGGGTCGAACTCGGCGGCCTCCGGCCGGTCAATGAGCTCGTTCAGGAGCTGGTAGTACCTGGTTACCGGCACGCCGAAGACCTCCAGGATGTCGCGCTCCTTGGCGCCCGCTAGGCGCCACCAGCTTCGCTCGAAGGCCAGGATGCGCATTTCGCGCTCGGACAATGCTGCCACCGTGGCCTCCCAGGCAACCAGCGCCATTGGCACATCCTAGGCACGTCCGGTCCGGACGACGTCGGCCTGTGGTCACTATGCGCGGCGGCGAAGGCGACGTACGCTCACCAGTCGTGACCGTCTATAACTACATGAGCTTCTTGACCGATTACGGGCTAGAGGACGGCTTCGTCGCGGCCTGTCACGGCGCCGCCGCCAGAATCGCCCCGGCCACGCGGATCATCGATATCACCCACCTCGTGCAGCCTGGGGACGTGCGACGCGGGGCCGCCGTGCTGGCGCAGACGGTCAGTTACCTGCCGCCGGCGGTGCACGTCGCCGTCGTCGACCCTGGCGTCGGCACCGCCCGCCGCGCCATTGCCGTGGCGGCAGGCGACAGCATCCTCGTCGGCCCCGATAACGGGCTGCTGTCATGGGCGGTGGCGACGCTCGGCGGCGGCAAGACAGCGGTGCAGCTTACGAACGGCGAACTATGGCTGCATCCGGTCTCGGCCACGTTCCACGGGCGGGACATCTTCATGCCAGTCGCCGCCCACCTGGCCGCTGGCCTGGACCTCAGCGCCGCTGGCGACGAGATCAGCGTCGCCGACCTGGTTGCCCTGCCCGCTCCGACCAGCCGCCTGCATGATGGCGGCGCGGAGGGCGAGGTGATGTCCATCGACAGGTTTGGGAACGTACAGCTGTCCATTCCTGCGGCCGATGTCGGTCGGCTGGGCATCGGCATCGGGTCAGCCGTCGTGGTGCGGTGCGGTCGGCGCCAGTTCACCGTTCCCTACCTGGACACGTTCGCGGCTGGCGCACCGGGCGAGATCGTCGCGTTCACGGACAGTGCGGGGCTGATCTCCCTGGCCATCAACACGGGGGACGCCGCGGAGCAGCTCGGGCTGCCACCCGGAGCGCACGTCCGGCTGTCCTCTGGGCCGCCAAAATAGGCACTCCGCGGCCGAGCCCTAGCGATCTTCTCGGTAGGCCGGATTCGCTCTGATAGCACGCAAATACCTTGAACATGGCACAATGTCGGTACCTACAGCATGGAAGGCAAAGCGGCGTGCCACTGAGGTTCCCCCGCCCCGTCATGGCACTGATCGCCACCGGCACGGCGGCCATCTGCCTCGGCCTGTCTGCCATGCCAGCTTCCGCCGACCAGGTCCGCAACCAGGAGTGGTGGCTCAACTCGCTACGCATCACGGCCGCCTGGACGGGGTCGCAGGGCGCCGGCGTGACCGTCGCGGTGCTGAGCGACGGCGTCATCGCGAGCGATGCCGACCTAACCGGCGCGGTAACGGCAGCGGCCGTGCCGACCGGCTTTCCGAACGCTTCTGGCCAGTACGCGGGTGAGCAGGGGACACCGATCGCGAGTCTGATCTCCGGCCGTGGCCACGGATCGGGCGGCAGCGCCGGCATTATCGGAGTCGCGCCCGAGGCGCGGATACTCTCCATCCCGGTCACGCTTCCGCCCGATGATCCTCAGCTCACTCAGACCTCGGTCGCTGCCGCGATACCTGCCGCAATTGCCGCCGGAATCCGGTACGCGGTCAACCACGGCGCCACCGTTATCGACCTGCCCATCGATCCCGGCCAGGCTGGCAGCAGCGGTACCGCCGGAGCGACAGCGGCCGCCGGGGGCAGCCCCGCCGAACAGGCGGCTGTTGGTTACGCGCTCGCACACAACGTCGTTCTGGTCGCGCCCGCGGGCGACGACGAGGCCGCAGGTGATGCGCCCAATTATCCGGCCGCTTACCACGGTGTGATTGCGGTCGGTGCGTTCGACTCGGCGTTCAACAAGGCCTCCTGGTCGAGCCACCAGCGTTACGTGCAGCTGACCGCGCCCGGCGCGCGTGTCATCGCCGCCGACAACGCCGGCGGCTACCAGGCCATGAATAGCACCAGCGCGGCAAGCGCCGTGGTCAGCGGCGTAGTCGCCCTCATCAGGTCCCGGTACCCGAGCCTGACCGTTGCCGAGGTTCGCCAGACGCTGATCACCACCACCACCCATCGCCGGGCTGGCGGTCTCGCGATCGGGTCGGGCTATGGCGCCGTCAGCGCGGGTCAGGCGATGACGGCCGCCGCCGCGCTGGCCACGCCGCCTGGAAAGCGGGCCGCCGCCGGCGCGCTGCCGCGCGCGACTCCCACCGCTGCCCCGGCCCCGTCATCGGCCCAGGGCATCGGCGCGCATATCCTGCGCGCCGCCGAGATCTCCGGCGCCCTGCTGCTATTTCTCCTGCTCCTGACCGTCGCTTATGCGGCGACCGGACCGCGGCGCCGCCGCCCAGAACCGGCCGTCGCCGCCGAGTGGACGCACCGGCAGGCACAGTCCCGCTACCCGCACCCCGGATCTGACGCGGACAGGATGCTCGAACTGTTCTCATCGCCAGCTCCGGTACCGACCGTCGCGTTTCGGCCCCCCGGGGCCCGCGTGGACCGGTATGTATCGCCGCCCGCCGGTGATGGCGGATGGCCCGGCGGCGGGGACGGCGTGTTCGCGCCAACTCTTGGTCGCGGACCGAGCCCGTCAGTTTCTGGTGAGCCATATTCCGGTGAGCCCGCGGTAACCGGTGTCTCTGACAGTGGCTGGCTCTCGCACGACCCCGCGTCACGAGCAGTCAACAGGCATCCGTCCGTATCGGGCGCGCCGCCTTGGGAGCCGGCCGACGCCCCCGACGGAGAGCTGCCATGGGCCGTGGCGCCTGGTCGGCACGCGGGCGCGCCGTCTGTTGACAGATCGCCTCACCGGGCCCTGGCCCCGGACGAGCGCGCCTGGGATGCTACGGCCCATGGTGGTCCGGCCGGCGCACCTGCATTCGGCGAGGCAGGCGAGCCGGATTACGACGCCGAGCCTGGCTACGACCCAGTCAGCCGCGCCAGCCACTTCGACCGCGACCTCACGCCCAGGGGATTTGGTTTCCCCGCTGGCCCCAGCCCGTCAGGCGTCAGCCCATCAGGCGGCTACCCGACATTGTCGGGTTCCGGCGGTGCGGCGAGCCCGCTCCCACCGGTGGACTACCGGTCCCCGACGGGCACCGGCGCGCCGTCGCACGTCGACTCTCATCCCGATTACAGCTCCCCTGTGGCGAGCAGTTCTCTAGCCGACTACGGCTCAAACGCCGACTACGGCTCAAGCGGCGATTGGAGCTCGCCGGACGACTATGACTATCGCGACGGCAACGCTTCGGCCCTGGACCGAGGTGGCGAGTTCGACGCATCGTCTGCGCCCAGGGTCGCGCCGTCCGGGCTGCCGGTGCGCCAGCCCCGAGTCGGCCGCCCGCCAGGTCAGGTGCCGCTATCGCCGAGCGGTTCGCTGTGGGAACCGGTCAGCCGCGACGCGGCCCCGGCGAGCGAGCCGGCGGGCTATCAGGACCAGACTTACGACACCTCAGGCCGGCCGATCTTTGTCTGGGATCGAGCCCCGAGCCCCGAGCCGCGGGACGCCAGCTCGGGCGAGTGACGCCGGTCGCCGCGTCAGTGCTTCGCGGACGCAGTCGCCAGCTCTTCCTTGCGCGCCGACGCATACATCGGCACGTATTCCTGTCCTGACAGCTTCTGGATCGCCTGGATGACCTCGTCGGTGACCGCCCGGCGCTGCCTGGCCCCGGCTGGCTGACCGCGAAACTCGGCGAACTCGAGCGGCTCCCCGATCCGGATCTCGATCCGGCCAGGCCGCGGCACCTTATGGCCAGGTGGCAGGATCCGCTCGGTTCCCACCATCGCGACCGGAATGACGGGCGCACCCGAATTCAGGGCCAGGAAGCCGACGCCAGTGCGGCCCCGGTACAACCGCCCGTCTGGGGACCGCGTCCCCTCCGGATAAATGCCAAACAGCTGACCTGCGCTGAGGAGCCCGAGTGCAGCTTCCAGCATCTCTTGGGCCGCTCGCGCGCCGGCCCGGTCGGTCGACAGCTGATTCGTGGCGCGCAGGTAGGCGCCGACGGCCCGATCACGGAGCCTGGTACCGGTGAAGTACTCCGACTTCGCGGCGAACGTGACGGGCCGCTCCAGCATGAGCGGCAGGTAAATCGAGTCGACCACCGACAGGTGGTTGGAGGCCAGGATGGCTGCGCCGCTCGCCGGAATGTGCTCGGCTCCGACGACCGTAGGCCAGGCCATGGCGCGCAGGAACGGTCCGGCGATCGCCCTGGACAACTGATACTGCACTCGGCCTCCGGTCAGGGGGCGGGGACTTACCGGTCATCCCGCGCGGCACGTCACAGATTAGCCCGACCTACCTGATGCCTGAACGGCCGTCCGGCCGAGTTGTAATTCAGGTGCTGGTCCGGGCGCCGGCCGGCACAATGACGAGCATGAATCAATGGTGGCCGCTCGCCGGACTGCGGTTGACGACGCCACGGCTTGAGCTGCGGCCGCCAACCGGCAGTGATCTCACCGAGCTCGCCGGCCTCGCGGCCTCGGGCGTTCACGATCCGGCCGAGCAGCCGTTCTCGATCCCCTGGACCGACGCTGCGCCCGTCGACCGGGCCCGCAGCACGCTCCAGTACCAGTGGTCCCAGCAGGCGCACTGGGAAGCGTCGAAGTGGTCGCTGGACCTCGTCGTCGTGCACGATGGCACGGTCGTCGGGACCCAGGCCATCTCGGCGGCAGACTTCGCCATACTCCGCGAGGTCGCCACCGGGTCGTGGCTCGGCCTCGCTCACCAAGGCCGCGGAATCGGAACCGAGATGCGCGCCGCTGTCCTGCATCTCGCGTTCGCCGGGCTCGGCGCCCGCTACGCCACGTCAGGCGCGTTCACTGACAACGTTGCGTCGCAGCGCGTCTCGCGCAAGCTCGGCTACGTCGATGACGGCATCGAACGTCAGGTGCGGCGCGGGCAGCCAGCGACCCTGCTACGGCTTCGGCTCGACCGGGAGACCTGGCAGCAGACGCAGACGGGTACCGGTAGAGATCTCCGGACTTGAGGCGTGCCTAGCCATGTTCGGTCTCGGCGACGAGCATGCCAACGCCGAGCCGGCCCGACCTTGACTGACGGCGTCTGGCTGGTGACCGGCGTGCAGGCGGCGGGCAAGTCGACAGTTGCCGACCTGCTCGCCCGGCACTTCGAGCGCGGCGTGCACATCCGCGGCGGTCAGTTCTACCGCTGGGCTGTGTGCGGCTGGGTGCACGTTGGCGACCCGCGGGTCGAGGAAGCCAGGCGACTGCTCGATCTCCGCTACCGACTGGCTGCGCTGACGGCTGACCAGTACTGCAGCGCAGGGTTCACCGTAGTGGTGCAGGACAACATCTTCGGCGCGGATGTGCCGCGGTGGCTCGAGTCCGTCGCGGCCAGGCCTCGGCATCTGGTAGTTCTCCGCCCTTCGGTTGGCGTCGTCTGGGAACGGGAGCGAGAGCGCCACGCCGCCACCGGCAAGACCGCCTACCGCCCGGGCGGATTCAAAGTCGAAGACCTGGATGCGCAGCTCGCTGCGACGCCGCCGATCGGGCTCTGGCTCGACACGTCGGAACTGTCCCCCGCCGACACAGTCGCCGAGATTCTGCGCCGCCAACGCGACGCGGTGGTCGCCTGATGCGTCATGCTCAGCACGTGCGGCACGCGACTGACGACGACCTCGATCACATCGAGGCCCTCCTAGCTGAGCTGCGCGGGATTCCTCAGCTGCGAGAACGCAAGCGCGGATCATTCTCGCGCGGACCTCGGGCGTTCCTTCATTTCCATGAGGACGCGGGCGAGTTCTATGTTGACGTGCGGCTTGAGAGCGCCTTCGAGCGCATGAAGGTGACGAGCGCGGCCGAACAAGCCGAATTCCTGGCCCGGGTGCGAAGGGCGCTCAAAGCACTCGAAGGCGAGCGGTGATCGGTGATCGGTGATCGGTGATGGGTTCCGGGAACGAGTTCATTTGCCGTGCAACGGCTGACAGCCCCTCGTCGAGGGGCTGTCACGAAGACCGGGCCATCTAGAGGCCGCCGAGCAGGTCTCGCAGCGCCTGCGTGTAGGCGTCAAGTGCTTCTCGGCCGTGTCGGGTCAGGGCCACCGTGGTTTGCGGTGCTGTCCCGTTCTTGGTCTTCTCGCTGCTGATGTAGTCGGCTTCTTCGAGCTTGCGCAGGTGGATGATCAGGTTGCCGGGCGTCAGCCCGATCATGTCCTGCAGGCGGGTGAAGGACAGCGTGTCGCCGTCGGGCAGCGCGGCCAGCGTTGCGACGATCTTCAACCGGGTCGGCACGTGGATCAGCGGGTCGAGTTGGTCGTCAGTCATGGCACACCGTCACCCGCGCTGACGCCAGGCAACGTCGGCGGCAGCGCCGAGAAGGACGACGCACAGGCCCACGGCGGCGACTGCCCACGCCCCGGTTGGCCCGGCGAACTCGCCCACGGCGCCGACAACGGCGACCGCCAGCCCGGTGACGCACCGGTGCCAGTCACCCCGCACTGCCATGGTGGCCGCCCAAGCCAGACCGGGAATGAGCAGGACCGTCGTTGGGTAGTGGGCGTAGCTCACACCCGCAGCGGCCAGCGCCGCTACAACTACGGCCGCGGCGACCCATGCCAGCGCTGCGACGGTAATCTCGGCCGGGCGGAACGGGGTTCGACCGCTTACTCCCGCAGTCGCCCGCCTGCGCACGGCGACGGTTGCGGTGAAATTGATGACAATGAACGCGACCAGGATCGGGATGTCGGCGGCCGTCGGGCCCCGGTAGGGGTGCTGGCCGCGTACCGAGAGCCAGACCGCGCCGCAGGCCCCGAGGACCATCAACGCTCTGGTCACGAGGAGCCACGGCGGGGAGGGCTGAAGCTCGCGGCGGGCCTGCTCGGTGGTCTGCTCCAGCAGGGCGGCGGCCTGCTGGGGGTTGAGGCCGCCGCCGTTGTCGGCGGCGGTGGTGTCGGGTGTGTGGTTCATGCCTGCCTCCTTGATCTGCTTTACGCCATAAAGTAGACGCTGCTTTATGGCGTAAAGTCAAGGGGCTGAGCCGAGGAACTTTATGACGTAAAGCAGTCGACGGGCGGTGGGACAGGTCGGCGGACCGGTCAGGAATCGAGAAGCGCAGACCAGCGAGCCGCAACTAGCGTGAACGCCTGACGAGACACACCGGGGTCGACGTGATCCCACGATTTCAGGAGTGACCATGACCGAATCTTCCGTCGAAGGAATCAAGACAGTGCTGCATCCCGTGACCGACCTGGACGCGGCCAAGGCCGTCTACACCGCACTTCTCGGCGTGCCGCCGACCGCTGACGCGTCGTACTACGTCGGCTATGACGTCGCCGGTCAGCACATCGGGCTAGTGCCGGGCGGTGCGTCGCAAGGCATGACCGCTCCGGTGGCCTACTGGCACGTACCTGACATCGAGGCGAAGCTGGCCGAAGTGACAGCGGCGGGAGCCGCCGTGAACGAGCCCGCTCGCAACGTCGGCGGCGGTCGGCTGGTAGCCACGTTCACAGACCCGGACGGCAACGTCCTGGGGCTACTACAGGATCCGGTGCAGTCGTAGTGGTGCGGAACACGGTGTACGGCGCTGACAGCCACGAGGTCATCCGCGTGCACGGTGCGCGCGAGAACAACCTCAAGGACGTCAGCGTCGAGATCCCGAAGCGCCGCCTGACGGTGTTCACCGGCGTCTCCGGCTCGGGCAAGAGTTCGCTGGTGTTCGACACGATCGCGGCGGAGTCGCAGCGGTTGATCAACGAGACCTACAGCGCCTTCGTCCAGGGCTTCATGCCGACCCTGGCCCGGCCGGAGGTTGACGTCCTCGAAGGGCTGACGACCGCGATCATCGTGGACCAGCAGCGAATGGGCGCCGACCCTCGCTCGACGGTTGGCACCGCCACCGACGCCAACCCGATGCTGCGCATCCTCTTCAGCCGACTGGGGCAGCCGCACATCGGCTCGCCCAACGCGTTCTCGTTCAACGTCCCATCGGTACGAGCGAGCGGTGCTATCACGGTCGAGCGCGGTGACAGCAAGACCGTGAGGGCGACCTTCACCCGCGCCGGCGGCATGTGTCCGCGATGCGAGGGCAGGGGCACGGTCTCCGACATCGACCTCACCCAGCTATTCGACGACTCCAAGTCGCTCAACGAGGGCGCGATCACCGTCCCGGGCTACACCACGGGCGGGTGGAACTTCCGGCTCTACAGCGCGTCGGGATTCTTCGATCCGGACAAGCCGATCCGCGACTTCACCAAGACCGAGAGGCACGACTTCCTCCGCCGCGAACCGACGAGGATGAAGATCGCGGGCATCAACATGACGTACGAGGGGCTGATCCCGCGGATCCAGAAGTCGATGCTGTCCAAGGACGTAGACGCCATGCAGCCGCACATCCGCGCCTTCGTGGAGCGAGCGGTCACGTTTGCGACCTGTCCGCAGTGCGGCGGCACGCGACTGAGCGAGGCGGCACTGACGTCGAAGATCCACGGGATCAACATCGCCGACGCCTGCGGGATGCAGATCAGTGACCTCGCCAACTGGGTGCGCGGTCTGGAGGAACCGTCCGTACGGCCACTACTCGCGTCGCTGCAACAGACCCTGGACTCGTTCGTCGAGATCGGGCTCGGTTATCTCAGCCTCGACCGCCCGGCGAGCACGCTGTCGGGCGGCGAGGCGCAGCGCACCAAGATGATCCGTCACCTCGGGTCCTCGCTCACCGACGTCACCTACGTCTTCGACGAGCCGACCATCGGTATGCACCCGCACGACGTCCAGCGGATGAACGAACTGCTGCTGCGGTTGCGCGACAAAGGCAACACCGTGCTGGTGGTGGAGCACAAGCCGGAGGCGATCGCGATCGCCGATCACGTGGTGGACCTCGGCCCGCTGGCGGGCTCGGAGGGCGGCCAAGTGGTCTTTGAAGGCACCGTCGAGGGGCTTCGCGCTAGTGGCACGCTCACCGGGCGGCACCTGGATGACCGGGCCCGTTTGAAGACGACGATACGGCGGCCAACGGGAGCCCTGGAGATACGGGGCGCCTCGACCCACAACCTGCAGAACGTGGATATCAAGATCCCGCTCGGCATGCTGGTCGTCATCACCGGAGTAGCCGGGTCCGGCAAGAGCTCCCTGATCGATGGATCGGTGGCCGGGCGTGACGGAGTAGTGGCTGTCGATCAGGCGCCGATCCGCGGCTCGCGCCGGAGCAACCCGGCCACGTATACCGGTTTGCTCGACCCGATCCGCAAGGCGTTCGCAGTGGCCAACGGCGTGAAGCCGGCCTTGTTCAGCGCCAACTCCGAGGGCGCGTGTCCGACCTGCAACGGCGCCGGCGTCATCTACACCGACCTGGCGATGATGGCAGGCGTCGCAACCGTCTGCGACGAGTGCGAAGGGAAGCGCTTCCAGGCCGAGGTGCTGGAGTACAAGTTCGGTGGCAAGGACATCAGCGAGGTGCTGGCGATGCCGGTCGCGGAGGCACGGGAGTTCTTCAGCTCCGGTGCCGCGAAGAACGACGCCGCAAGCAGGATTCTCGACCGGCTCGCCGACGTCGGCCTCGGCTACCTCAGCCTTGGCCAGCCGCTTACGACGCTGTCCGGCGGAGAGCGCCAGCGGCTCAAGCTCGCCACGCACATGGCCGAGAAGGGTGGTGTCCTCGTCCTCGACGAGCCGACCACCGGCCTGCACCTCGCCGATGTCGAGCACCTGCTCGGCCTGCTCGACCGGCTCGTCGACTCCGGCAAGTCGGTCATCGTTATCGAGCACCATCAGGCCGTCATGGCGCATGCCGACTGGATCATCGACCTTGGCCCCGGCGCAGGCCACGACGGCGGCCGGGTCGTCTTCGAGGGCCCGCCTGCTGACCTCGTGGCTGCCCGTTCAACCCTCACCGGCCAGCATCTCGCGGTCTACATCGGCACCTGAGGGCAGCGACTCCGAGTCAGGCGGAGTTCAGCAAGCGCAGGTACTGCTGGTCGGACAGCCGGAGCGACGCCGCGGCGACATTCTCCTCGAGATGCGCGACCGACGCGGTCCCGGGAATGGGCAGCATCGCCGGCGACCGGTGCAGCAGCCAAGCGATGGAAACCTGCGCCGTGGTGGCGTCGTGCTCGTCTGCGACGTCCCGCACTGCGCCGGTCGAACCAGTCAGCAGGCCGCCGCCGATGGGGAACCACGGGATGAACGCGATCCCCTCCCGCTGGCAGTACTCCAGCGTCGGATCGGCCCGGCGACTCGACAGGTTGTAGAGGTTCTGCACGCTGACGATCGTGGCCGTCTTGCGCGCCTGCTCGATCTGCGCCACGGTCACCTGCGACAGGCCGATATGGCGGATCTTGCCTTCCTGCTGGAGCGCGACCAGCTCCGCTAGGGATTCCTCGGCCGGAACCTGCGGGTCGATGCGGTGCAGTTGGTACAGGCCGATGTGGTCGAGGCCGAGGCGCCGCAGGCTCATCTCGACCTCCTGCCGCAGATACTCCGGCCTGCCTAGTGGCTTCCATTCGCCCGGGCCGGTGCGCACCATTCCGCCCTTCGTCGCGACCAGCACGCCGTCGTAGGGGTGCAGAGACTCCCGGATGAGCTGCTCGGCGCTGTGCGGGCCATAAGAGTCAGCAGTGTCGATGAAGTCGACGCCGAGCTCGACCGCACGCCGCAGGACTCGAATTGCCTCCGGCTTGTCGGTAGGGTCGCCCCAGATACCCGGCCCGGTCAGCTGCATCGAGCCATAGCCGAGCCGACGGACGGTGATGTCGCCGATGTTGACCGTCCCGCTCGCTGAGGCTGCTCGGCCATCCGTTGTCGCGCGCATGGCTCAGGTCGTGCCGCGCAGATCGACGCCGTACAGGTACCGCACCGCCGCATCCTGGCCGGACCGGTCAAACACAAGCTCTGCCCTACCGCCGTTGAGGAACGCGATGTCCGGCAGGTCGGTTCCCCACAACGACGCGCGGACCGCCGTGTAGGCGCCGCAGCCAATCAGGGCCAGGCCGTGCGCGGCCGCATCGGCAGGAAGTTCAGCGTCGAGGTACAGCCGCGACGGAGCGGGCGTGGCATCGGCCACGTGGCAGTGCTGCCAGTCCTGGTCGGCGGCTAGGCGCAGCGGCAGCGGCGGGTAGGCGCGGTCGGAGGTAGCGGGGAGCACGTTGGAGCCGACGGCGGTGATCAGCCAGTCGGCACCCGCCTTGTTCTTGGTGCCCAGTATCGGGGTCAGCACCACCGCGGCGTCGCTGAAAATGTAGCGCCCGGGTTCGAGCAACAGGTGTATGCCGGCCGCTCCGGAGAGAGCATCGCGCGCCGCGGCGGCGAAGTCGCCGATCGTTCGGCCGTCTCGCTCGAGCATGAACCGCGACTCAAGACCACCGCCGAGGTTGAGGATCTCCAGCCGCGTCCCGCTGGCCGTGGCAAACGCGTCCGCGAGCTCGCCCATTCGGCGCGCCAGGTGAGCGAACTGCTCCGGGTCAGAGCAGTGGACCAGCTGATGCGCGTGCAGGCCGCGCAGATGCAGGTAGGGCGATCGCGCCGCGCGCTCAAGCAGCTCGTACGTCGCGTCCCATTCGGCGCCGAGCTTGGACCGTTCCGAGAAGTACGCATCTGGCGGCAGCGGATTTACCCTGACCATGATCTTGGGCTTGGCCCCGGACCGCCGGGCATGCCATTCAGTGCGCGCCAGCTCCTCCTCGCTGTCGATGTCGAGCAGCGCCACTTCCTCGCTGAGCAACCGTTCCAGGTGCGGTGCCGGGCGGCAGACGCCGTTGGCGACTGTCCGCTCGGGCGGGAACCCGATCCGGCGGGCAATTCGCCATTCGAACTCGCTGGCGATCTCAGCTCCCGCTCCCGCGGCTCGCAGGGCGGACAGCATCCCGGCCAGGTAACACGTCTTGATCGCGCAGCACACCGAGACGTCGAAATAGCGCGCGAACGCCGCTCGGATGCTCCGGTAGTTGTCCACTGCTCGGTCTGGCAGGTAGAGCAGCATCGGACGCGAGCCGTCCCACAGCCTGGTTACCGGGATTCCGCTGACCGCCAGCTGCTCCCCGGAATAGGACAGATAAGGCAGGAGATGATCAATGTTCTCGATTTCCCGCCGGGATAGCGCTGGCGGCCCGGTCCGGGCCAGCGTCGGCCGGTCCTCCGCCTCGCTTGTGGCTCCCGCCGGGCGAGCCCCATTACCTTCTGGCTGGATCATCTGACGTGCAGCCTCCTGTCACAGGTATGCGCTGGGACTGGGAGAAGCGCGTCAGCAAATCACCACGGCGAATCCGGCACGTGATCGGTATTCCCAACTCGCGCGGTGATCATCGCGCCGAGCCAGGAGATGTGCGGGGACCCGACAGCGCGTGACATGTCAGGGCTTGGCCGGGTCTTCTGGAGGGACACGGTGGGCACAACGACACCGTGGGCTAGATCAGCGCATGTATTGCGCGAACCAGTCGAGCATGGGCTGTGGATGCTGATGCAGCGCGATGTCGTCCTGCGCGGTGCCCGCCGCGGCGAGGCTGTCGGCTTCCGCTGGGCCGGGACCGGCCTGCCTACTGGCGCTGTGCCACTGAGTTCTCGCGCCTGCGCACGAGGGCCCTCAGCTTCAGCAGCCAGCGTGGGGGCGGCTTTGGTGGCTCGACCTTGACGACCCCTATGGGATCGCCCCAGCGATCTTCACGCATGCCGACCTCGTCATGCTTGCCGAAGCCGAAATTATCGTCGTTCGTGGTCACAGGCCCTCCCTGGGGACCTTTCGTTGGTTTCCTTGGTGCGCCCAGCCTTCGGAGTTCCGAGGCTTGGGCGGCGGCAGTCCGAGCATCCTGCAGCGCTGTGACAAGGTCAACCGCAAGAGCTGGCCGCGGGCGTCACCTGCATGGCCGCCTGCTCGAGTCGCGACACCGACCGGAGCAGGTGCAGGTCACCCACGGCCCCCGCTGCTCCACTGCTGGACTTGCGATCAGGTGCCGCGAGTCTTACAGGCGGCGCCAGCGCCCCTGGTGCCGACGCCAGACGCGTGTGCGAGTGACGGGTTGGCCTTGGTTGTTCAGCCACGCTGCACACGGAGCGCATACGCCTTCTCGCGGATGCTGCTCGAACCGGATTATGTCGCCAGCCAGGAATAGCTGGCCGCAGCAAAAGCACGGCACTTGGGCGGGCGGAACAGGTGACGTACTGCCTGAGACGGTCATGACGGCGTCCTTTCACCGAGCCCTCTCCAGCACCGACACTAGGGAAGTACTCCGGGAATGCCTAGAGGCGACCGGGACGTGTCCTGCAGCCTTCTAGCTTGCGATCTCCACACGTGTCACAAACGTCAGCGACTTTCCCGCGACTGTTCCGGTGACCTGCCAGCATCCAGGCGAGGGCCAGATGAGGCCACTCGGGTTGAAGCCGGTCGTGCCGTAGCCGGACGGGATCTCGGCGTGGAAACCTGCACTCGGACCGTCTAGCCGCCTCGCGCTTATGGTGAGCTGTCCGGGGATTATCCGCCACCAGGGGAACTTCGTACCCCATTCGTTGGGCCACGGTGTCCCATAGGGGCGGCCGGCAGGAAGAACCCCGCCCGATGGCACTCCGATCCAGAGAGCGTTGTTGCCGTACCAGCCGTGGATGTAAGGCACCGGCAGAGGCGGGAGCGCAGGAGGCAAAGCATGCGGCAGCGGACGTGTCACCGGGCATCCCGCCACGGCTGCTACGTGGTGGGCCGAGCTGCCGGGATGTGTAGCAGCCGACCTCTGCGGGCCTCCGGTGCAACTGGCCGCCGTGGCTACTGCCGCGACCAGGACGAGTACGCCACCCGTTCTCATGACCCGTGCCTCATACCAGTCCCCGCATGTATCCCGCAACGCAGCGACACAGCCGATCATCGCACGTCAAAACACGTCGCCGTAACCAGGAACGCGCCGTTTGGCGGCGCACGCAGCCGACAGCGCCTAGAAGACGAATATGCGGTAGCGGTGGTCCGCGTACCCGGCGCCGAGGTGGAGCGCGAGCTAACCGCGGTGCGTGATCGCTGAGGCGGTAGCGATGCCTGCACAACGCCGCAGAGCGCCGCATGCAGGTGCAGGTGGTAGCGGATGGCGCGTCGAGGAGGCCGCGAAACGAGGCAGGAGAAGTGTGCGCAGTCAGCGCCGAGCAGATCGCGAGAATCTGGAGCCGGTGAGCGGGATCGAACCGCTGACCTGCCGTTTACAAGACGGATAGCGCTCGTCTCCACTAGTCTCCGCCGCTCGCGCTCCATCGCATCTGCGCAGCTCAGCGCGCACATGTGCCTGGCGGCTGGTCGCCACCTTTCGTCCCTGTTCTCTCGCCGCCCACGCTCATCCAACGCCCATCGGGCGGTCTTTCGTCATGCCCGGAATCAGACCAGTGCCGCATAAGAGAGCGGGCTCCCGAGGCGCTCAGAACGCCATCGGGAGCCCTGGATCAAGCCCTAGCTAGGAGGACCAGATCGTGACCAGCAATGTAGCCAAACTCGTACCGCGCGGCGCGCAACTGCCGCACCTTCCCCCGATCGCCCGCGACCCGCTCGACGATGCCCGCGAGGTTCTGGCGGCGTTCGCCGCGAAACAGTCGGGCAGCACCGACGCTCCTTACGCCGACATGGCCGAGGACCTGGCGGCTGCGCTGACGGTGGTGCTTGCCATGCTCGTCCGGCCGCAGCGCCGGGAGCTCCCGGCGTGGAAGCGCCTGCCAGTCGAGCAGGCTCGCCGGTACATCGACCAGCTGGCGGGTCTGCCGCGCGACTCCGCGACGGAATGCGCTCGCCAGCTAGGACGGCTCGAGGTCCACGCCGCCCGCCTGCTCGACGTGATCGATAGCGAAGTCGCGCCATGGTGAGTGTGGAACTGAACGCCCGACTAACTGCGGCCGCGGCGGTACTCGAGGACTACGAGCGGGCGCTTGACGCCGACGCCGCGACTGGCTCGCAGGTGCACTACGCCATCTGGGCCGGACGTCTGGCCTCCCATATTCGGCTGCTGATTGAGGTGAAAGGGGCCCGTTCGGAGTCCGAGCTAGGCAAGCTCGCCGAGATCCGCGCGGTCCTCCGCGAGGCGCTCAGCAACGAGCACGCCGACCGGCAGCAGGCGCTGGAACAGATCGACGAGATCATGCGGGTCGCGCGATGAACGCCGCCACTGCCGAGCTCGCGGCGCTCCGGGAACGAGTCGACGGTCACGACGCCAGGTTCGACGCGCTCTTCACGCTGATGCGGGAGACCGCGCGCGCGGCCGGCGTCGACCTGGACAACCCGTCACGGCAGGAGGGCCGGCGCGAGCGGCATCTCCATCTAGTTAAGGACGGCCAGTCATGACTGCGGACAAGGACCGTTACCGGACGCTGACTGCAGCCGCGGTGCTGCTGGTGGCCGGGATCGCGGCGGTGGTGTCGTACCTCCACATAGCCAAACTGGCGCTCGCCTATGGCCAGGAGCCGCTTGCCGCATACCTGCTGCCCCTCTCCATCGACGGCGTGGTCGCGACGTCCAGCCTCGTCATGCTCCGCGCTGCGCGCGCCGGGGTCTCATCTCCCTGGCTGGCGCGCACCGGACTGGCGCTGTCAGTCGCGGCGACCCTGGCCGCGAATGTCGCGTCAGGCCTGCCCCACGGTTGGCGTGGTGCGCTGCTGGCCGGCTGGCCCGCAGTCGGGTTCGTGCTCTCGGCTGAGACCGCGATCAGCATGTCGCGCAAGCGGAGCGCACCCGGCAGGGGCAAGGCGAGCGCACCTGCACCCGCTCCCATGCGCACCCGTGCTCGTCCCTCAGGCGCACCCGGGAAGCGCACCCGGGCCCCGACCGTGAGCGCCACCGATGCCGAGTCCGAGTTCATGTCCGAGCTCGCTGCGGGAGCGCTCCCGAGCATCCGGCAGATCCGCGCGCGGTTGCACGTCGGGCAGGACCGCGCCCGCGCGCTTCACGCTCACCTCGAGTCGCTGACGTCGGCAAGTACTTAGAGAACGCAGGCTCCGGCGCCGGGTGCGTTCCCATTCCCCTACGGCAGGTCCACCCGGCGCCGGTCTCCAACCCGTGAAGGAAGGAAGCACCATCATGGCAACTGAAGCAACCGAAGCGCAGGGCAACGGGCATGTACCCGCACTGCGCGCCATCGAGGCGCCGACCGAGGTACAGCTCGGCGACGCGCACCCGTCCCGTCCGGCGTATGTCGATGTCAGCGACGGCGCGGCCGCGCGCAAGCCGATCATCCCTGCAGCATCTGCGCGACGGTGACGGCCTCGGCGGGCTGTCGCGCGGCGTCCGTACGCCACCTGCACCACCGTGGCGGTACGAGCACGGCCACGCCGCTGCTTACCACGGCGGTCCGCTCGCCGCAGTACCTGACGCTGACGGTCGCGTGGGCGGTCGTCGGCGTGTTCCGCATCCTCGGCCGGATCATCCGCTGGTGGCACGCCACCGACCTGTACTCGCTCGAGCATCAGGCCGCCGCGGACGGGTTGCTGAACGAGCACCTGCGGATCCACAAGCAGGGCCGTGAGACCCGCACCGCCCGCGGCATCATCCTCGCCATCTGCCTGCGTGGTGTCGGCTGTCGGCGTCCTGCCTGGCGGAGCACGCGCCGCGCGTGGGCGTGGATCCTGCTCGGCCCTGGTCGCGGTCCTCGTCCTCGCCCGGCACGGCAAGCCGCACGGCAAGGCGATCGTGCAGCCCGCGGTCCTCCCTGCCGCGGTGCAGCCACCGTCGCAGGACGTCATCACCCGCGCACTCGGCGCGCTGGGCATCGCCGGGATCGACCGGTGGCTCCGCGACGGCCGCGAGCTGGTGTTCCCTCGCCCAGTGCGCGAGGACGGCCCCGGCTGGCGCGCCGAGGTCGACCTGCCGTTCGGCGTCACGACGTCGATGGTGATCGAACGGCGGGAGCAGCTCGCCTCCGGTCTCCGGCGGCCGCTCGGCGCGGTGTGGCCCGAGCCGGTCACCGCACGAGCACGCGGGACGGCTCGAGCTGTGGGTCGGCCGTACCGACGTCGCCAAGGCCCGCCCGGCGCCGTGGCCGCTGCTGCAGGTCGGGGACGTGTGACATCTTCCAGCCGGTGCCGTTCGGCACCGACGTCCGCGGCCGCAGTGTCAGGGTGCCGCTGATCTACCACAACTGGCTGATCGGCAGCCATCCCGCGGCAGGGCAAGACCAACGCGGTCCGGGTCCTCGCGTGCGCGGCCGCGCTCGACCCGCCGTGCGAGCTGTGGATCCACGAGCTCAAGGGATCCGGCGACCTCGACCCGCTCGAGCGGGTCGCCACCGGTTCGTGTCCGGTATTCACGACGACGCGATCGGCTACGCCGCCGAGTCGCTGCGGCTGCTGCGCGCTGAGATCGGCCGCCGCGCTGAGCGGCTGCAAGGCGCTGCCGCGGGAGGTGTGCCCGGACAAGCGGGTGACCCGCGAGATCGCTCAACCGGCGGTCGCTGAAGCTGTGGCCGCTGGCGTGCGTGATCGACGAGTGCGCAGAACCTGTTCGACTCCCGGTACGGCAAGACCGCCGGCGATGACGCGGAGTTCATCATCAAGATCGGCCCGGCGTTCGGCGTCTTCCTGGTGCTGGCGACGCAGCGGCCGGACAAGGCCAGCCTGCCGACCGGCGTGTCGCGGCAACGTGTCGCTGCCGGTTCTGCCTCAAGGTCATGGGCCAGGTCGAGAACGACATGGTGCTCGGCACGTCGGCGTACAAGAACGGGATCCGGGCGACCACGTTCCGGCCGGAGATCGACGCCGGGATCGGCTACCTGTCCGCGGCGGCCGATGCCGCAGGTCGTCCGCGTCCAGCTATCTCGACATGCACGCTACCGAGCGGGTCGCCATCCGCGCCCGCCAGCTGCGCGAGTCCGCCGGGACGCTGACCGGCGTCGCCGCCGGAGCGGCCGAGGACGCCGCCCGGGACGTGCTCGCCGACCTCGGCCGCGGTGTTCGCAGGCGACAACTCGCTGCCGTGGGCCGAGGCCGCTGCCCGGCTGGCGCAGCGGTTCCCCGACCGGTGGGACGGCGCGACCGGCGAGGCACTGTCGGCCGACGCGCGCGGCCTCGGCGTCGCGTCAGTGTCGGTGCGCCACGGCGCCAGGACCGCCAAGGGCGCCCGCCTCGCCGACGTCCAGGCCGCGGCGAGCCAGCCATGATCCCGGCGCAATGTGCCGCTGGCGGCACAGCCCTGACCTGCGGCGACGCGCAGGCTGCGGCACACGGCACAACTACGGCGCCGCTGACCTGCGGTGTTACGGGCGGCACACCGGCCGCTGAGCGGAAGGACTCAGGCACCCCATGGGGTACTTCAGCAAGCTCGCCGAGCCCGGCACGTCACAGCACCTCGCCGAGCAGTGCGACGACGAAGCCTGTCACCGGCTGCCGTGCCGCATGTTCAAGGCCGGCTACCACAAGGGCTGGGATGACGGCTACCAGCAGGGCTGGATGGAGGGCGAGGCTGCCGGTCACGCCGCCGGGTACGCGGCCGGATTCTCGGCGGGCCTGGCGTCAGCCGGAGCCGGCGGCGGGTGAGCCATGCTGACCGCCGGCCATGTCCTGATCGCCTTCGCGATCGTCGTGCTGTGGCTGCTGTCGCTGTGGGTGCACCCGTTCGGGAAGTGCCCGCGCTGCCGCGGCAGGCGGTCGGTCATCAAGGGCAGCAAGAAGCGGCCGCGGCCCGTCAGGTGCCGGGTGTGCAAGGGCATCGGCCGCCGTCAGCGCACCGGCTCGAGGGCGCTGCACCGCGTCGTCCGGCATGTTGAGCGCGAGCTCGCCCGCCAGCGCAAGATCCGGCAGGCCGAGGCCAGGCAGGAGGCGGACCGTGCCGACGTTCACTAACCCGAAGTTCGTCCACGTCGAGCCGCGCGGCTTCCCGGTCCTCGCTTTCGTCGTTCTCGGCGTCGAGACCTACGCCACGTACGAGATCGCGCAGTGGCTCGCGTCGATCGCGCTCATCATCGTCGCGGTGGTCGCGGCCGTCACTGTCGGGTCGGTGACCACGCTGGGCATCGTTCTGTACAGGCACCGCGGCACGCAGCATCTGGACGCGCCTGAGTGGGTCACACGGCGATGCAGCGCGACCTTTGCCTCACACGAACTGCTGCCCGATCGGCCATCTCCGGCGATCGTGGCGAGCCCGCAGCCAGTGATCGCGCCAGCCGTCCACTACCACCTGCACCTGCACGCCGCACCTGCACAACCAGCCATCGAGCAGAGCAAGTGATCACCATCGTCATCCTCTACGCCAGTCAACCAGACCTGGGCCGCCCCCGATCCTGCCCCTGGGCAATACCGATGCCGAGAGCCATCATGATGACACCTGCGCCCACGAGCGCGATCCCGAGAATCCCAGGCCATGCCGACCAGAAGGGCACCTTGCCGGCGGTATACACCCGCCAGCTGATCGTGAGTAGGCCGCTGACAAAGAAGGTCGCGACACCACCCGCGAACCAGCGGTCAGACCTCTGGTCGTTGCCTTCTCCAGCTGCGTTTGCCTTATCCATATTTCGTGACCATCTATATCTTCTCCACACCCTCATCATGGGAGCCTGGTGATGATCTATGCAACCGATCCTGGAGCGGGTCGTGGTGGTCGGCTGCGCGGGCAGCGGAAAGACGACGCTCGCGCGCGAGATCGCGGTGCGACTGGACGCCCGGCACATCGAGCGCGACGCGCTCGGTGATGACGAGGCTCCCGGCTTCGCTGCACGGGTCGCTGCGGCCCTCGCAAAAGCCGGGCGGCGATGGGTGTTCGACGGTGCGCCCTACAACGCCGAGGAGCTGGTGTATCCGCACGCCGACGCCATCGTCGCCCTGGACTATCCGCGCCAGGTCGTGTGGCGTCGCGTCGTGGCTCGTTCCCTCAGACTCTTGCTCACACGCCGGGGCGACGGGGCGCACACCTCCACCCCCCCGCCCTGGAGGTGGTGGGCGCATACTCACCAGGTGCGCTGGGCTGTGCAGACGCACGCCGCGCGGCACGAGGAGATCGCCGGTCTCCTTACGCGGCCAGAGCTTGCCCACATGAAGCGATTCCGGTTCATCTCCCCGCGGGAGGCCGAGACGTGGCTCATCGGCCTTCACCACTGAACCCGATTGAGGAGCCTCCGTTGGCCCGTTCGCAACTGGCGGGACGGGAGCGGTCGACAGCGCCGCAACATGCCGGCTCGTGCAGTGGTACCACTCGTGACATCTGTCATTGGGCTCCGGCGAACGGTTAACCGGCCTTGACAGCTGCTGGTACAGGGCGGAAGTTCTAGGAAGGGCGCCGGCCAGGAGCGCACAAACGACTGGGTCAGAAGAACCGCCTAGCAACCTCTCATCGTCCGGCCGGCGTCCTGCGAATCATCTGATCATCTGGGGGCCTTTGCATGCATTGGCTCGCTCGCGTGCCGCCCGTCAGCAGCTGGCCGGGCCGCAGCCGCTCCAGATACACAACGACATGCACTTGCACGGACTCAGCGCCGAAGACGTCGCCCGACTCATCGCTCGCCCCGGCGGCGCGGACAACGGTGTCGTGCAACCGGGGCAGTCGCTTTCGAGGGCACCATTAACAATGGGCAACTGGTACCAAGGGCGCATCTGAGAGGTACGACTCATGGCACTGACGATCACCGACGAGAAAATGACCAGCGACCGCAGCCCGCACTACGCCAGGTACCGCGGCTGGTGGTCAGTCTCGTGGATGCCGAGCCGACAGCTGACCCGCGAGCAGGCGATCACCGCGCTGACCCTGTCCGAGGCTGTCGCGAGGCACTTAGCTCCTGGCAGCCCGGAATGGCAGCAGTGCTGTGCATGGGCAGCCGAGCTTGGCCTTCCCCTCGATGACGCGCGGCACTGGGTCAGCCTGCCCCTCGACCCCGAGTACGAGCGCCGCATGCGGCCGCGCCAGCGGGAAGCCGACTTCGAGGCGGGCGGATGAGACGATTCGGCTGGCTCCTGCGCGGGTCTCGCTGGCGCACGTTCAACCTGGAGTACTGCCGTGAATGCGGCCGGCGATTTGCCCGCGGCTAGCCCGGCAGCTGGACGGACATCCGCGACGATGAGTTCCCCGAGTTGCGCAACTGCAGGCAGCGCCGCGCTGGCTACCGCTCGCATGAGAACTGCCGAGCCTGCGGGCCATACTGCCCGCCGTGCGCCTTGGTCGTCGGAACGCCCGTGCCACCTCGCTGGTTAACGCTCGCTGGCGCCCGCCGCATGCCGCGGTGCTCGTTCTGCGATCTGGCCGAGTACCGCACCGTCGTGGGTCCCGGTGTGAATATTTGCGAGGCGTGCATCGGGATCTGCCTGAAATCCTCAGCCAGGACGACGAGGCGGCGAGTCCAGGCCAGCAATGAGCGCACCAGTGCCAGGTCGGCCGCAGTTCGAACGCATGACATCAGGCCCGCGCCCGCAGGGGCGGCATGTCCGCCGGCGCGCGAAGTTCGTGCGTATACCCACGTCCCTGGTCGTGTCGTCGCGCTCGGGGGCGGATTGACCATCTTGACGAATATCTGACCGTCTGGATATATTCTTGAACGTGCGATCAGAATCTGGACCGGACGGCCAGCGGGATCGGACGTTCATCGAGGCGGCACGCCGGGCCCAGATCATGGCCGCAGCCGTCGACACCATCGCCGAGGTCGGCTACGGGCAGGCGTCGCTGGCCAGGATCGCGGAGCGGGCCGGCATCAGCAAAGGAGTGATCTCCTATCACTTCGCTGGCAAGGACGACCTCATCAGGGAGATCGTCGCCGACGTGCTCGCCAGGGGCGAGGCTTTCATGCTGCCGCGCATCCTGGCCGCGTCATCCGGCCCGGGCATGCTGCGCGCCTACATCGAGTCGAATCTCGCGTTCATGCGGGAGAACCGCAATAACCTGCTGGCGTTCCGCGACATCTTCATCAACGCCCGGGCCGATGACGGCAGCCCGCTCTTCGAGGAGAAGTCCCTCGACCACCTGGTGACCTCGCTGCAGCAGCTTCTGGCCCACTTCCAGGCAGCCGGTGACTTCCGCCGCGACTTCGACCCGGAGGTGATGGCCGTGGCCGTCCGGGGCGCCATCGACCAGGTCCCGCCCCGGATGGCGCGTTACCCCGATCTTGACGTCGATCATCATGCCCGTGAACTGGCGACGCTGTTCGACCTGGCCACCCGCGCCGAGGCACATCCGCCCGAGGAATGACGACATGAACGGCACGGAGCACCCGGCGATCGAGGTACAGCACCTCCGCAAGACGTACGGCACGACGGTGGCCATCGATGACGTGTCGTTTTCGGTGGCCGAGGGTGAGATTTTCGGTCTTCTCGGGCCGAACGGGGCAGGCAAGACCACCACGATCGAGTGTGTTATCGGGCTCCGTTCGCCCGATTCGGGGTCGGCGCGCGTGATGGGACTTGACCCGCGCGAAAACCGCGAGGAACTGCACCTGATCGTGGGGACACAGCTTCAGGACAGCGCACTGCCGGGCTTGCTCAGGGTCCGCGAGATACTCGGGCTCTACCGGTCCTTCTACCAGACCCCGGCCGATGTGGCGGAACTCGTCCGCGTCCTCGGGCTGGCCGGGAAGCTCAAGAGCCTCTACATGTCCTTGTCGGGCGGGCAGAAGCAGCGCCTGTCGATCGCCCTGGCCCTCATCGGGCGGCCGAAGATCGCCATGCTCGACGAGATGACGACCGGGCTCGACCCCCAGGCCCGGCGCGACACCTGGGATCTCATCGAGAGCGTGCGCGACCGCGGGGCGACGATCGTACTGGTCACGCACTACATGGAGGAGGCTGAGCGGCTCTGCGACCGGGTGGCGCTGATCGACCGGGGCAGGGTCGTGGCGATCGACAGCCCCGCCGGGCTAGCCCAGCGGGCGGGCGGCGGCCAGCGGGTCCGGTTCGTTCCGTCGGGGCCGTTCGACGACCGGCTGCTGACCAGGCTCCCCGAGGTGAAGAGCGTCGAGCGTCACGGCCAGCGGGTGCTCGTGACCGGATCTGGGGATCTGGTCAGCGCCGTGATCCTGACGCTGGCGTCGGCCGGCCTGACCGCCGGGGAAGTCCAGGTGGAATCTGCGACGCTCGAGGACGCGTTCGTGCTGCTCACCGGGCGCCACCTGGATAGCGGAGGGACGGTGTCCCGGCCATGAGCATCCGGTCCTCGCTGCTGCCCGCCGGCACGCCCGCGGACGGCGTTCGGGATGATCGTCCTCAACGAGTCCAGGATCGCCCGCCGGCTGCCCCTCGGGCTGCTCGTCGGGGTCTTCTGCCCACGCTGCTGCTGGTGATCATCGGCAGCATCTCGAAGAACCGCCAGCACTTGAAGGTCCTCGGCGGCCTCACCTACTTCAACGCGTACGTCCCGATCTTCCTCGCGCTGGTCATCGCCGCGCTCGCGTTCTACGGCCTGCCCGTCCCGCTGGCCATCTACCGCGACCAGGGCGTCCTGCGCCGCCTGTCGACCACGCCGGTGCCGCCGGCCTGGGTGCTCGCCGCGCAACTGGTCCTCAACGTGTGCTTCGCGGTGCTGGAACTGATCCTTCTCCTGGTGGTTGCCATTGCCGGCTTCGGCGTCGCCGCCCCCAAGAGCGCCGGCGGGCTGGTGCTGGCACTGTCTCTGTCGATGGCCGGAGTGTTTGCCATCGGGCTGTGGGTGTCTGCCATCGCCCGGCCGCGAACCACCGGGTTGCTCGCCGCAGTGTGCTTCTTTCCCGTTGATGTTCTTCGCCGGTTTGTTCTTCCCGCGCGCGGAAATGCCGAGAGCCCTGCTCGACGTCAGCAATCTGACCCCGCTCGGCGCGGCGGTCCAGGCCATCCAGAGTTCTCTGCTGGACGGGTTTCCCCCGATCGAGCCGCTGCTTGTGCTGGCCGCGTACGCGATCCTCTTCAGCGCGCTGGCGGTGCGTTTCTTCCGATGGGAATGACGACAGGAGGCGGCCATGCCAGATTCGCTCGACGGGAAGGTGGCCATCGTGACCGGCGGTGGCTCGGGCATCGGCGAGGCCCTGAGCATGGAGCTGGCGCGAAGAGGCGCGCGGGTGATCGTCGCGGACATCAACTCCGGCGACGCCAAGCGGGTGGCCGCTGCCGTGGCGGACAGCGGCGGCCTGGCTACGGCGAGCACTGTCGAGGTGTCGCGAGAACAGGATGTCCTGTCCCTGGTCGAGGAGACCGCCGCCACGTACGGGCGCCTCGACTACCAGTTCAACAACGCGGGCATCGCGATCGGCGGTGACGCCCGCGACCTGACAACCGATCACTGGCGCCGGGTCCTCGACGTGGACCTCCACGGCGTCCTGTACGGAACGCTCGCCGCTTACCAGATCATGGCCAGGCAAGGCTACGGCCACATCGTGAACACGGCGTCGGCGGCGGGCCTGCTCCCGCTGCCGTTCGGCGCCCCGTACTGCACCGCCAAGCACGCCGTTGTCGGGCTCTCCCTCTCGCTGCGCCTGGAAGGCGCCGACCTCGGAGTCAAGGTCAGCGCCGTGTGCCCCGGGTACGTCCGGACGCGGGTATTCGAGAACGCGGTGATGGTCAACCTGCCCCAGGAACTGGCGAGCCGCACGCCAGGCAGAACCAAGATGGTCGAGCCCTCCCAGGCGGCACGGGTGATCCTGGACGGCGTGGCGCGCAACCGGGCGCTGATCGCTTTCCCCGGCTATGTCCGCTGGGCCTGGCGGGCGACGTGTCTGGTACCCCGCGTTCTCGACCGGGCCGCTCCGCGACAGCTGAGGGAGATACGGGAGTACCGGACAGTGACCCCTGGGCCATGACCACCGCGGGCGCGGATCAGCTGGCCAGCCTCGGCCAGCGTCGAGTGGTCGCTGGCCACCGCGACCGCGCAGCAGATCGTGTTCTCCTCCAGCCATCCCGGAGCCGGGCATCATCGCCTTAGGGCGGCCGTGGCGGAGGATGCAGACGCTGCGTTGTTCGGAAGGCCGCAACCAAGCGGAGCCTGTACTGCGGGACGTGTTTGCCCGTCGTTACGAACGAGCGGAGCAGCCGGTCGGCCAGAGCTAAGCGGAAGGCAGCCAAGGTTGAGCCCACTGGCCAGGCTGCTATGCCCAGGACGCTAGGCAACCCGGCTATCGAGGGCTGGCGGATGCGGGATGACCGTCAGTGGATCGACCTGGGCGAGCAGTACGGCGACATGTCGGAAGCCCGCGAACTGATACCGCTGACACGGGCTGAGGGCGACCATGGTTGGTACAACCACCGCCGTCAGCGCCGACGGCAACAAAACCGTGCACAGCCTCCCGCCACCCCAACAAGCGGCGTGACTGCGCTTTGCGCATCGGGGACAAGCCGGTGAACTATCGAAGGGTGCTGCGGATAGACCGCTTGCTGCATGGGCACTGGCTCGGCTGGCTCGCTCTCTGGGCCTTCGCAGGGCTGGGCGCTGGTTCGCACTCAAGTCCTACGGAGCCGCAGGCAATGAGGCCCTGCGCGGCGGGGGCGTCGGACTAAATGGCCAACAGCGGCACTGAACGCCCCGCACCGGCATCTATGGCGCTAACTTGCTCCTGACACCCGGAGGCTCCTGCCAAGTCCCAGCAGCGGGTACCGTAAGCGTTAACGCACTAGGGCAGGTGCAGTGGTGACCAGGAGATCGCACCCAGAGTGGCAGCCCACGAAGCTGGGGCGCGGGCAACGCGGACACTGGGATCCATTCTACGAGTTCGAGCAGATTGCGCGCGATCACGGCGAGCCGCCCGAGCCCCCGAAGCCGTCGAGAGGTGCGTTGCTGCTCGTGGAATTGCTAACGAGCAAGGCTGCGGTGATAGTCATGGGCTCCGTACTCGCAGTTGTGGCCTTCGCCCTCCTCGTGCTCCTGGTCTTCAGAGGGTGAGGGCCAACAACCCGTAGCGGCGTTACCCGCTACCGGTGATACGGCGGCCCTGGTTGGCTGTGTGCAGCACACCAGCTGACCAGGGCAAATTGCCGCTGAAACCTGGAGGCTGCAGTCCCTTAAGCCCTATCATCGCATTCGCGCCTTTTGCGGCCCAGTTCGGCGTTACCGCGTATTTCACCGTCCGTGCCGGATGCATGGCCCTGCGCACCGGTCGCGGCGTCACCCTGCGCACCGACTTGCGGACGACCCGTCGGCCGAATCCCATGGCGCCCCCGTCTCCGGGTTATCGGGTATGCCCGCTGCGGACGGGCAGCTGGCTGGCGCGCCGCCGCCGGGCTTCCGCCCCCGCCCCGCGTTGCCCCGCCAAGGACTACCAGGATCGGCGGCTCCTGGTTGCCGGAGCGGGAGCGTGTGGTTTGCGCTCGCCCGGCTGACCTTGACGCCCCGGCCGCGCACGATCATTACCGGCCCTGCGCCGGCGGGATCGCGAAGGTGTGCATGCCCTGGCGCACCAGGCGGAAGCCGGATGGATCCTGCGCCGCGAGCTCGCCGTTTGTCGTCCGCACGCTCCGGTCCGGCCCGGCGGCCTGCTGGGGTCCGCTGCCGCCCGGCAGTGCCGCCGCCAGCAGCACCGCGGCTGTCAGGAGGTCCCGCGTCTCCTGGTCCATGTCGGAGAGCCGCGAGACGCCCGGCGCGAGACCCGGTGACGCCGGCGCAGTGCCCGGGTTCTCGGCCTTCTGCCTCGCCGCGCCTGCCTCGCGTTCCAGCACGTCGACGTGCGCCTGCCACTCGTCCCGCTCGCGCTCGGCCGCGACCCGCGCCGCGCGGGCAGTGCTCACCTCTTGCATGCAGGCTCCGGCCGCTCCCTGCCGTGCATGCAGGCGCAGCGCGATCCTCTCCTGCACATCGCCGTCGGCAGGGTCGGCCTTCGCCTGCTCCGCCGCAACCCGCGCGCGCTTCCTGTCCTCGGCGCGGTAGCGGTCCTCTGCTGCCCGCTCGGCGCGGATGGCTTCGTCTGCTGATTGCTGCAGCCGCGGGAGGCGCTGCCTGGCGCTGGTCAGCTCGGCGAGGCACAAGGCTGCGTCATCGATCAGGTCGGCTTCGTACGCGAGCTGCACTGCCCGCCGCTGGCGCTCGTACAAACTGCGGTTGTCCTCGCGGACCGATGCGTTCAGCTGGTCCGCCTCGGCTCGCATTGCGGCCGTGTCGGCGGCCTGCGTCATCTCGGTCATCACGATCTCCTTAGCGGTCGCTCGGCGAGCCCATGGTGTAGTGCTCGATGACGTGTGGCGGGATTGTGGCCGCCATCGGCGCGTCCGGCGGCACGTAGTGCTGCATCTGGGGCATCGGGTTAGCACGCGGGCCCTCGCTCTGAGGGCTCGGAGATGCGTGGCCGGCCTTAAGGTACGCCCGGCCGAACTGCTCCGGTTCAGGGTGCCCTGGCATCACGCCTTCGCCGGGCCCGGGCTCGGCGCCGCGCTCGCTGACCGACTTCCCGGCTGTCTCCGCCTCCATCACGGCCCGCGCGCCCTCGGCGACTGCTGCCGTGCCCGCGGGTTCAGCGCGCAGGTCGCGGTCCTTCCGCTTGCCGCGTTCCTTGCCTTTGCCGCGCTTGGTGACGTCCGGCTCAGCGGCCTTGAGTGCCATTGGCGCAGGCCCGGAACCGGCCACGGGAGCGCCCGACAGAGAGGCAGCCACCGGCGCGGTCGTGGCCGGCGGCACCGGCGCCTGTGCGGCGATCTCCTGGCGCCTGCGCTCAAGTGCGAGCAACTGGTCACGCTGCTCGGTGATGCTTCCGATCACGCCGACCGGCCTCCTTGGTTGTTGAGAGCGCGCATTAGCACCTCGCGCGCATGGGGGTCTGCCTCTTTCAGCCAGGCTTCGCGGACGCTTCCGGAACCGGATGCCTTCACCAGCAGCCGGACAAGCGAGCTGTCCTCGGTGCCCTGGGCCTGCATGGCCTTGCGGGCTTCGGCGAAGCACGCTTCGCGCTCCGCCGGGTCGTGCTGGCGCATCGCCTGGGCTTCCCACCAGGCCGGCGAATGAACGATGCTCAGCTGCACGGCGCGGACCGACTTCTCGGCGCGCGCTGCCTGAGCGGGACCCAGCGTCGTCCCGCATCGGGCGCACGCATTCGCGTTCCGGCCGCCCTTAGCACGGCACACCGGGTTCGGGCACCGCGGCTTCGCGGCTTTGACCACAGGCACTGCGCGGACCACCGGCACCTGACCGCCGTAGGCCTTGTTCAGATGGGCCGCTTGTGCCTTGACAGCGACCGGGTGATTCCGCTTGCAGGGCTTGCAGAACTTCTTCGACTTCGTTGGCTTGCCGCATGCCCAGCACAGATTGCGCTTCGCGCCCCTCTTCTTTGACTTCCTGGCCACGCTGGGCCTCCCTGCTCGTTTCGTCGTCCGCGCGGTCGCGGCTGCCTTGCGCTCCGGGGACAGGCCTGAGCCGCCGATGATGTAGGCCAAGTCAGCCCGCCTCCTCCTCGGTGCCCTCCGCCGGCTCGGCGCGGGACTGACCTGCTGACTGCTCACCGCTCACGGGCCAGTCGCGGCTCTGCCGCATGCCGCGGCTCAGCTTCTGCTCGCCGGCCTGAATCTTCCGCGCATCGCGGTCCACCCAGGAGTCCATGCGGCGCCGCTTGCCTGCGAGCCGCCGAGGGCTGCTGTGCCGGGTCATCTAGGCCACTTTCCTGTCGAGCTCGCGCTCCCGGGCAGGACCCGGAAGCAGCGCGACATGCCATTCCCCGGGGTCGAATTTCCGCCACCGCGGCCCGGTGTCCTTGTGCTCAGTCGCGACAGGTCGCACGACCCCGGCGGACGCGGCGAACCTGGCCACGGCGCACTCGAGAGTGGCCTCGCGGGCCTGCGCTGCCGCGGCTCCGGCCTGCCCGGCGGTCTTCTCGATCTTCGCGAGCCGCTTCGCCAGCGGCCAGACCGCGTCCATGCCCTCGTCCAGCGTCGGCGCGCAGTCAGCCGTGACGCCCGCTGCGTCGAGGCGGTCGGCGAGCTCGACGACGAGTGAGAGCGCGATCGCGGCCGCGCGGCGGCCGCTCATGCCAGCCTCCGGGGCGCACCGCGCGTGCCGCTGCGGATGATGGCGAGAACGTCGGATTCCCGGTACCTCACGGCACCCAGAACGTGGACCTTCTCCAGGAATCCGTGCCGCGCCAGCCGCTCGACCGACCGCTTTGACAGCCCGAGGGCCTCAGCGGCCTCCGGGGCGGGTATCAGGCGATCGCGAATCGCAGGGGCTGGTACACGACCTCAATCTGAGCATGAGCCTTAACGTCTAGTCAGATGGTAGTCACAGACGGTGACAGGCGCCAGCAGGCAGGGCGTGTCACATGTCGGACGCTGCCGATGCCTACGAGCGGTACATCGAGTTTCTCGGTGCCGCCTACCACCAAGGCGGGCTCGCCTGACCAGCGCGCTACCAGCCCAGTTCGTCGGACTGCCTCAGAGCCGAAGTCATCAGCATGACTGCGACGACTGCATTGGCGTTGGTGTAGTGCTCTGGCCGGGCGTCGTGCGCTGATGCGTGGCGCGAGAATCGCGGCAGTACCGGATCGCCATGATTGAACCTGGCGAGCGCCGGCGCGACGGGCGCAAGGACGCCGGCGGCCTTCAGCTCGGTGAACCGCGTGCCGCCCGTCACCGGCTCCAGCTGGCCGCCTATCAGGCGGTAAAAACCGTAGTCAGAAACCGGATCGAACACGACGCCGCGCCGAGCCGCATCACGCAGCCACGTATCGACGACGTCCTTAGCCAGTGACTGGGCCGGCGCGCAGTATCCGTCACGCAGCGCGCGCACAGCCTCTGCGGCCAGACCCATAAGGTGCTCCAGGTCTGGCGCGCCGACCTGGTCCAGCACTCTGCTGCAGTCGTCGGCGATGTCCAGCCGTTCCTGAGCCAGGATCTGCGCACGGCTCTCATAGTCCGCGGCCCGCATCAGTCGCCCGACCACGGCAGCCCGCGGAACCCACACCAGCGGAATACCGTCGTTCATGATCTCCAGCGCGGCGGCGTAGTCCGGGTGCTCGATTCCATCCCAGTTCGGCGGCTCGCAGTTCTTCAGCTTCTCGGTGAGCCTGCTCAGGTTCAGGGACGCCCGGGCCAGCTGGTCACTGATGGCCATGACGAAAGGCCTGAAGCCCGCCAGTAGCTGCTCGGAAAAGAGTGAGTTGATGCCGGGGAGGGCTGGATCAGCGGCCGCATAGCCGCCGTCAGGGCGAAGCCGCCGGGCCGTATAGACGGCACGCCTGCCGGGACGTTGACGACTGTCAGCCGGGGGCTGTCGCTGTCGGGATCCTCACTGCTCACCCCGCTATGATCCCGCAGCCCGCGCGGAAGAGGGCAACGGCGCGCGCGCCGGCCTTCTGGCCGATCACCTGCCCGCAGCCCTGCGCTGATCGGCGACGACCTGTGCGGCAGTCAGGGACCCGTGCCGCAGCCTCCATGTCAGCCGCCATCTCAGGGTAGACCCGCGAAATGGCACTGCCAATGGTCAGCTGTGCGGGCATCGCAGCGCAGTCAGCCATGATCACAAGTCGCGCGCGCCCGTCGCGACGACGACAACGCCGACTCCGCGGCGGATTCGGCCATCAGGCAGGAATGCCCGCCTTCACCGTCTGGCGCTGGCGATCAGTGCCGCGCCAGCCGTGGCGGCCAGGGAAACGGCAGCGACGGCGGCCATGAACGTCAGGTGCGCGGCGGTGGCCCAGATGCCGTCGGGGAATCCGAGCAGGACGGCCAGGCCGCATGCCCACGCGCCGGCGAGCGCGGTCGGCAGCCACCGTCCGGTCAGCAGGGCAGTGCACGGGCCCGCGATGAGCAGCCCGATCAGCACCACGCGGTGACCCGCGGCCGCGTCCGCAGCGGCGACCAGTGCCGGCAACGCAAAGCTCAGCGCCCAGACCCGCCGGGCAGGCACGCCGGGCAGCAGCGACGCACCGCTGCCCGGCGCGCGCGGGCCTGCCGCAAGGGCCCGGCCGCCCGGCACCCAGTGGCCGTTAGCTGACACATCCGGCTCACTGCCGGTCCCCGTGCGGCGAGACGCGCCGCCGCCTGCCGCTTCCGGCGTCTGGGCGCCGGCCCCGTCGCGCAGGCACTGGCACGCCGGCGCGCAGCGCCAGCGCGGCCGCAAGACACACCGCAGACAGCAAGCCCAGTCCCGCGATGAGCGGGCTCCCTCCGACGGCCCCGTATCCGCTGATGATGACGGAGGCGGCGAAGGCGGCGTAGGCGAAGATGATCGCGGCGCCCGAGCGGCGGCGGAGCCCGCGGTGCCGCCAGGCAACCGCGAGCACCGCCACCGTCAGCCCCGCATACCAGGCAGT
The DNA here is from genome assembly GCA_963730085.1 of uncultured Actinomycetota bacterium. GTDB lineage: Bacteria > Actinomycetota > Actinomycetes > Streptosporangiales > Streptosporangiaceae > JAJYUU01. The sequence continues at coordinate 410,302 of CAVSQI010000009.1, forward strand.
GACCAGCCCCGCCTGGCCCGACGGCGCACCGAGGCCGAGCAGCGCGCCCGGCAGCAGCAGCCCGGCGACCACGTTGAGCGTGTTGCTGTTCAGCGCCGTGCTCAGTGTCGCCGCGCCGCGGCCCCGCCCGGCCAGGTACACGGCGGCGACGGCATTAGGCAGGCTGGTCACCGCAGCCAGCACCAGGCCGCCGGTGACGATCTGCGGGACGCCAGTACCTCGCGCCCAGGCTGATGGCGGCCCGTTCCATCGTCACGCTGGCCGCCACCACGACGACCAGCGCGACCGCGGCGAACACCACGTCCGGCCAGCGGCCCCGGCCCGGCCGGATGGCCTCCTCCAGCTCAAGCTCCTCCTCGGTGACCGCCGACCGCAGCCACGCCCGCCACCGCCGCGGCGGCCGCAGCCACCCGGTGCCCCGCCCCTCGGTGCCCAGCACGACCAGGTACGCCGCCAGGACGACGACCGCCAGCGCCAGCCCCGCGGCGGCGGGCAGCACCCCGGCCACCACCGCGGCGCACACCAGCGCCGCCCACACCGCGACCGCCCCGCCGAGCACCACGACCTTGCGGTGCAGGCCGATCCGCCCGGCCACCACCGCGCCCAGGCCCAGCAGCGCCGCCAGGTTGAACACATTCGAGCCGAGCACGACCCCGGCGCCGACGCGCTGCTGATGACCTGCCAGCGCGGTGACCGCCGCGGTGATCTCCGGCGCGTCCGCCGCCAGCGCGGCCACCATCCCCAGCAGCGCCTCCGACAGGCCCAGCCGCTCGCCGATCCGCTCCAGCCGCGACACCAGCAGCCAGCTGGTAGCCAGGCTGACCACCGCCCCGCCGAGGAACGCCGCTACCGCCAGCACAGGCTCGGGGAAAGGTCAGGTGGTGCGCTTATGATCACGGCCGGTGCTCCTGTCGGACAAGAACCCGAAGGCTCCCGTTTGCGGACACTGCGCCGACCAGGCTTCCCGGCTCACCAGCCTTCAGCATAGCCGTCGGCCATCGGGCCGCAAGTACCCCAGTCACGGCCGATCGCATAGCCGTTGGCCGCAGGACATGGCGAGAGCCCCGCAAACGGCGGCCCGGGGCTCTCGCCCCAATCGTCAGCCCGCATCCGCTGTGCGTCAACCCGGACAAAACGGGCGCGGCTGCTAAGAGCGAACAATGGCTCGGCTACAGGGAGACCGGACTGTGCTTGGGTCGTCGCCAGCAGAATCAGTCACCCGGCCGGTGGCCAATATGGAGAAGCGCCCGCTGCACCGCCGACTCCACCGCCGCAACAAGATCCGACCGGAACAACCCGGCCAGGCCGTGCGCGAGTTCCTCATACTCTGCCGCGCTCGAGCCCAGCGCGATCAGCACGCTGCCGGCGACCGTCGCCGGCAGGTCAGGCAGCGGCACCTCCGCAGCCTCCAGGGCCTGCATCACCCGCTCCGCGATCTGCCTGGGCCCGGTTCTCACAACTGACTCCTCTGACCACGCTGCCCTCATAATCAGCCGCCCGTCACGGAGCGTTACGGCACGCCGACTGGCGCCGGAGGACAGACGTCAGCGCGGAAAGGCCCTAGTCTCTACGACGGAGCGGATGTCGCCGGGCTAGAGGTGCACGCATGCAGGCAGCAGACAGCGGAACCGCCGTATACCTGGGCAGCGCCGCGATGCTGCTACCAGGCGACCGGCTACCCGCCGGGCTGCCCGTCACCGCTGACCCCGCGCAGGCGCTTGCGAACGCGTGGCGGCTCGCCGGAGCCCGAAACCGCCACGGCGACCCGCACGTCTACGAGCTCACACAAGACCGCCACGCCCTCGTCGTCATAGCCGACATGGCCATAACCCCGGAGCTGGCGAGCCAGGCCACAACCATGACAGGAACCAAAAGGGAGCGCGGACACCCGGCGCGCTGATCACCGGTACCCGCGACCCCCCCAGTACCGCGAGCCATTCCCAGCAACCAGTTCGCGCGGGATGCTGGCAGCCATGACCAGCCTCGCGCTACTCGCGCGTAGCGCCGCCGCGGCGGACCCGGCGCACAGCAGCACGTCCAACGCCACCGTGGCCGGCATCATCATGGTCCTGTTCGCCGCCCTCGCAGTCGAGGGAAGCACCTACGGGGACCTGCTGAAGAACTGAATCCGCCCAGCGACTAAGGAACCGAGCATGGACCTGCTCCCGATGCTCACGATGCCGGCGGTGGCCGCCGTCATTGTGGGCCTGGTCATGCGGCGAAACCGTGAGCGCGCCAGGAACGCTCCGCTGCGCAGCGAGATAGACGCGCAGGCGCGCTACGCAACGACCCTTGACCGTGCCAGCATTCTCGGAACGGGCGGGTTCAGGGGTAACCGTGGCCAGTGGATTCCCTTGCGCGGGCCGAAGCGGCTGACCGCCGGCACTGACGCGTTCATGATCTCCGCGCCCCAGGCCCTCCGCGAGTTCGCATTCAGGGGATGCGAGTCATCCATTGCAGTCAGCAAGGCGCCGTCCCTCTTCGGTAACCGCGACTGGATAGTCATCACCGGACAGGCCGGCGGCCGCCAGGTCCAGCTTGCGATCTCGCGCGACAATCTGCCGGAGGTCTGGCAAGCGCTTGCAGGAACCGGGGCCGCGCAAGCCGGGCCGTTACCTATGCATCCCGGCGAAGACGCGCCTTCCTAACCTGGCAAACCGGACACCGGATAAGAACGGAAAATGACGCTGACAGACGGGGACGGTAGTCGTACCCCGCCCGCTCCGATGTCGCGGCGGAGCCCGGGCGTCAGGCAGCTAGCGCGACGCGACGTCAGGAGCACGATCAAGGCACAGACAGGCTGGCCAGCGGACTTCACCGCAGCCTATTGTCAGGACGTGGAGCCGCCCGTGCACCCTGAACGTGCCGCACAAGCCGTTCCCGCCGGGCTGGGGGAAACGCGAGACGATGCCGGTAACGCCGAGGTGATCGGATGGGGCGGTCACCCACCGCGCTGGCCGTGGTCAGGTGCGCGAGCGCCGGCAATCAGCATCGCCTTCACGGCGCTGGCCGCCGGGCTGCTGCTGGGCTATGTCGGCGGGCACTTCCAGGTGAGTGCCAGCGGCAGGCCGGCCCAGGCGGCCACGGCCCGCCCCACGTTGTTGCCGGTGGGCGACACCGCGATTCTCGCGACCGGGAATCGGTGCGCTGTTCAGCTGGGTCACGCTCTCCAGCTGGGCGTCGAGGTCGTGAACCAATCGGACCGCGCGGTGGCGTTGCGCCAGATCGAACCCGTGCTGCCGCTGGGCGGACTGAAGGCGGTAGCCAGCCGGTGGGGAACCTGCGGCGCGCTACCTGAGCCGGCCCTAGGCCCGGGCCAGGCCACGGCACTTGGCCCTGGCGCGACCGGATGGCTGACAGTCACCTTCGATGTCATGGTCAGCTGCCCGCAGCCGCTGCCTGTGCAGTTCAAGGTCAGCTACATGCAAGCTGGCAGGCTGGTAACAGGTGAACTCGACAGCTTTCCGGATCTCGGCCAGGTCCCGTACAACAGGTGCAGCACAGTTCCAGCAGGTCAATGATGATCGAGAAGATCACCTCCATACCCGGCCAGGCGATCAGATACGGCAAAACGGGCGCTGCCACGGGACGAAAATCGGCGCTCACGGACAGAGCCGGTAGTCGCACTGCAAAACCGCCATATACCGTGCAAGCGATCACATAGGCGCGGTAGCCGGCGGCGGCCGGTGCGAGCGCACCGGATGCACCCGATGAGCACTGCTCGCGTGTGGTCCTTACCGGACCGTGCACGTCCGGGTGACGCGAGCTCACTCGTCAGTAGGGAGGAGCTGGCCACACTGCGGGGATTGCAGTCCCAATGGTGTCTCATCTGACGGCTGTCAAACAGGCAGTGCGACGGCTCAGGGCAATGCTGGGGAAACTCGCCGGAGACTGTCTCAGATAACGTCTTGCTCAATTGACTAATGGTGCTATCGTCAGTTGAGACATGTGAAGAGGGCCCCGGCGAGGATTGCCGTCCTCCCGGGGCGTGGCACCCGAGTGAATAGGACACTCCGATGCAAGAGCAGCTTAACGACTCTGAGCTGAACGGTCCGGCGTCATGAGCGCGCCAGCCGCAACGCTGGCCGAGTACAGCGACCGCGAGCTCGTCCAGTGGTACGGCGCCAGCAGTGACGAACAGTGGCACGCAACGCTCGAGGCTGAGATGGAGCGCCGTGAGCAGGCGGAGGCTGCTGCCAGACAGCGCCACGCTGCGCGCTGCGCCCGCCGGGACGACCCGGTAACGACCGACTGGCAGGCAGCGGCCTACGCCCAGTACCTCGCGGCCGAGCGCGATCTGCGCGGCAATCTCGCCGTCCGCGATGCTCCGTTCGCCGACGCATTCACGTTGTGGTCGGGCACCGAGGTCTTCGCCATGAAGTACGCCACCGAGGAACTGCGCAACTGGTGGATCGACCACCCGAGAGTAACCGTGACCGCTTACCGCAACCAGGTACGAGACCAGAGGCAGGAGCACCGCAATGACGAGCTGGCTCACGATGACGCCGGATCTCTTCAGCCAGGAAGCGCCGCCGCCAGTGCAGCAGTCACTGTTCCCGGCGCCCGACCCTTGCGGGACTACCGACATGGCGGACCTGCTGGACGACCAGGACGACAGGAGCGACGACCAGTGAACATGAACATGATCGCCAGCGCCGCCGAGCGCGCCAGCAGGGGCGCAAGGCGAGCTGCCATAGCGGCTGGCGTTTCCGAGCCGGGCACCGCGCTCGCCGAGCGGCCTCCGGGAACTGTCGCGACGACCGGCCAGCAACTGGACGGCGGCCAGGTCCTGAACTACGTAGCGGCGTACCTGGACGAGTTCGCCTCGTTCGCGAGTCCCGCGGCCAGGGACGCGGTCGCGCTGTGGGCTGCCCACTGCCACGTCCGGAACAACGACGGGCGACTGTTGTGGCGCGCGACTCCGCGGCTGCTGCTGGTTAGCTCCGAGCCCGGCAGCGGTAAGACGCGCGTGCTGGAGCTGCTCGGCCGCCTCTGCCCGAACGTGTTCGGGATCGACAGCGAGCCGACAGTCGCAGCACTGGCGCACACTCTCGGCCGCGAGCACGCGACCGTCTTGCTGGACGAAGCGGATGTGCTTTTTGGCCGCGGTGCCCGCAAGGAGGGCGTCAGGGCCGTGCTCAACTCCGGCTATCTCCCCAACGGGACCGTGCTCAAGATGCGCGGCAGCAAGGCCGATCGGGTCGCCGTGTTCGGCGCTGTTGCGCTGGCCGGCCTTGACGTGATCGAGACCGCGACCGGCGGCACGCTCGAGGCGCTGCTGTCGCGGTGCATCCGGATCCGCATGCACCGGGCAGCGATGCCCGTAGCCGACCTGACCACGCGTGCCGACCGGGGCGCCGCCCTGCTGCGGCAGGCGCTCGGGTCGTGGGCAGGCGCTCACGCCGGGGAGCTCGCCGACGCCGAGCCGGAACTGCCCGAGGGCGTGCACGGGCGCTTGGCGCAGATCTGGACGCCCTTGCTCGCGGTTGCCGAGGCAGCCGGGGCCGACTGGCCGGACCGCGCGTGGGACGCCCTGTACGAGCTCGCCATGCGCGGCGGAGTCAGCAGCAGCGAGGACCTGAACGCGATGGATGAACTCGCGGACATGTTCGGCGGAGCGCGCGAGGACGAGCTCGCCAGCTGACCGCTGCCCGCGGCGGCCAGGCGCGGAGCCTGGCCGCCAAGGGGAGTGATCAGCTAACGATAAGAGGCAGGAACGATGGCCACGTTCGGATACGCGAGAGTCAGCATGCAGCCCGCGAAATCACGCAGGGCGCAGCACGTCGACAACCAGGTGCAGCGCCTGCTCGCCGACGGCATCCCCGAGGAGAACATCTACGCCGACGACGGCAGGAGCGGCAAGCTGCGCTCGCGGCCCGAATGGGACCGGCTACTCACGGTCTTGCGCAAGGGTGACGTGCTGGTCGCCACCAAGCTGGACCGGATCGGCCGGTCGCTGATCAACCTCGTCGACATCGTCAACGTGCTCGGGGAGCGCGGCGTCCAGATCCGGATGCTTGACCAGCCGATCGACACCTCCACCGCGATGGGCAAGTTCTTCTTCCAGATCATGGCCGCGCTGGCCGAACTGGAAGCGTCGCTCACGCGCGAGCGCACCCTGGAAGGCCTAGCCGCGGCTAAGGACCGCCACGGCGGCACCTTGCCGGTTCGCGGCCCGTCGATCACCTCCGACCAGGTATCTACCGCCACGATGCTCGCCACGGCACACCCCGAGATGTCGGCTGCGCGCATCGCCGAAGTCATAGGAGTCAGCAGGGCGACCCTCTACCGGCATGTAGACGTCGGCGCGCTTCGCGAGGGAAGCCAGCCGAACGGGCGGCAGTGATTACCAGACGTCTTGACCGCAGGCAGCGCACCGGCCGCCGTCAACCGCGGCGGCCGGGTGTCTGCATGCCAGCCCGGCGAGACGCTCGATCTCGTCGTTCGCAGCCGTCAGGGCGAGCTCGGCGGACTCGGCACGGTCCCGCAGATCGCCCACTACCGCCTCTAGTTCCGCGATGCGGTCGGCCTGGCGCAGCCGGAACGCTCGCTGCCTCTCGGCGACGGTCATGGCCACGATCCAAGACTACGGGCCGTTAGTAACGATCCGTGGTCGTCACGGCCAGCGTTACTAACGACGGACATTCCGCGCTGTGGCTGTACTACAGCGGCTGAGCTGCAACCACAATGCAGCAACTGCGCGTCTGCGCATATCGGCGAAGCAGCGCAGAGGAGCCGAGCGCGATTACGCTTGGTCACAAGTTCCACTGCTCGCTGGCCGCTACTGCCCGGAAGTCATATGGATGCTGACAGTGCTCGCAACGGCAACGTTGCAGGCAGCGTTGCGCCCATGACGAGCACGGAGCGTTCCCGCAAGCGCCGGGACCGGCTTCGAGCCGAACGCCCGGGCAGGCCGTTTGAGATGGGGAACCAGCTGGCGCTCACGCACGGTGCCAGGTCGCCCGTGCTGACGGGTGTACGTGCCCGGGAGATCGCCGATGCTTTCACCAGGTCGGCTGGCTGCGCGCCGGATGCGGCTGATGACCCGCTGCTGATGTCAGCGATTGCGGCATGGGCGCAGGCGGAGGCTGAAGTCGAGCGGCTGCGCGACTACCGGAGCGTGCTGGAAGCGCAGCTCGGTGACGACGCGGTGGCCGAGATGATTACCGAGGAGACGGCCACGGACCGGACGGAGATCAGGCCGGCGATGGGCAGCATGCAGGGCAGGGATCTGACCCGGTCACGAGAGTCACTCGACCGGGCGGCGCACCGCGCGGAGATGCGAGCTCACACTCTGCGGACCGCGCTGTGGAAGCGGCTGGCGGCGCACAACGCCGGGCGGAAAGGCCCGAGCCTGGCGCTTCTGATGGCGGAGCTGGATGACGACGAGCAGGCCGCGATGGACGGCGGCCCCTGATGGGAGCGTGTGCGGGCTAGTACCCAGATCAGCGCGCAGGACATAGCGCGCGCCAGGAAGGACCTAGGTTTCTTCGCGCAGCTGGTCGGCTGGCCACTGGAACCGTGGCAGGCCGAGTCGGTGACGCTGCCGCAGAAGATGACGTGCATCACCGCCGCCCGCCAGCTGGGCAAGTCACGGACGTTCGCGCTGCGGGCATGCTGGCAGGCGTTCCGGAAACGGCGGCAGCGGATCCTCGTGCTCAGCTCAACGGAGAAGGCATCCCTGCGGATCCTGGAGGCGGTTCGGGAGATCGCCAGTCACCCGCTGCTGAACGCGTCGGTCGACGACGACTTCAAGACCAGGGTCACCCTCGACAACGGCTCCCGGATCGAGTCAGTGACGGCGTCGCAGAAAGCGGTGCGCGGTGCGACCATCGACTTGCTGCTCATCGACGAGGCGTGCTGGATTGCCGACGACCTGCTCGGCGCCGCGGCGCTGCCGACGACCGCGGCACGGCCTGACGCGAAGATCATCCTCGCCTCGGCGCCGTGGGGTGACTCCGGAGCGTTTTACGAGTGGATGCAGGCCGGGCTGGCCGGCGACGACCCCGACATCGCGGCGCGGCAGTGGGCGCTCGCGGATGCGCACTGGATCTCGCCGGGCTACATCGCGGCGATGCGCAGGATCCTGCCGCCGCTCCGGTTCCGCGCCGAGGTTCTCGGCGAGTGGGTTGGCGCCGGCGACGCGTTCTTCAGCCGGGAGGACATCCTCGCCTGCGTGGCCCGGTACCCGCTGGTGCGTGACGGCGGCGGCGCGCCCGCCCTCATGGGTCTCGACTGGGGCCGTCAGCGGGACCGCCACGCAATCGCCATCGTCTCGGTGCTGCAGGACTACGGCGTGAACGGCCGTCCGCTGGCCATCGTCCCGTGGGTTGAGACGAGCAAGCGTGAGTACGACGCCCAGTTCGCCGAGATCGGCGACCTCGCCGCCAGGTGGTCGCTCACCATCTGGTCGGAGACCAACGGGCCCGGCGGGCCGGCGACCGAGCTGCTGGCGAAGCAGGTCACCCGCTGCCCGGTCAGGGGCGCGTTCTCCACCTTGAAGGACAAGGAGCAGGCGTATCAGCGGCTCAACCTGATGCTCGAGCGGCGTGAGATCGTGCTCCCCGACGACGGCGAGCTGCTCCGGCAGATGGGAGGCGTGTCAGCGACGCTGACCCCGTCGGGCGGGATGCACATCGAGGCGCGGCTCGAGTCGATCCATGACGACATCCCAGACAGTCTGGCGCTCGCGGTGTCGAAACTTCCGGCGCAGCTGCCCGAAGTCGCGGCGGCACCGGTCCCCGAGGGCCTGACCTGGACAGAGACGCCTGCTCAGGTGAAGGTCCCCGTGCCGTTCGTGACACTTCGGCCCGAGGCCTCCTACGGTGAGCTCAACGGCCAGCTGACAACGTGCGCGAACTGCCGAGGCCCTTACCGCGCCGTGCTCGCCCGCTGCTGCCACTGCCAGGCCCCGAACCCTGGCTACGCCCCGCCGGAACCGGTCACGTCCCGGGTGGCCGCGAAGGTCGCCGTGCCAGCGGACAAGCCCGCCGGGAACTGGTGGAACCAGTCCCTCATGCAATGCGGGCAGGACAGCGAGCACAAGTACGACCGCCAGGTCCACGACCACTGCCCCCACTGCGAGCCCGGAGGAAAGCCGGGATCACCCCTGCCGCCGTACGGCTCGGCCGCGCTCCCGGCAGCGTTCGCCAGGGCGCTATCGATTGGCAGGAGGATATGAAGATGAACGACCGCGACGAGGTTACGCCCGGCGAGCTGCGGGCACTGGCGCGCGAGCACGCGCTGATCGTCGCGCCGGGCGAGGTCCTGGTGATAGAGGTCCCGCCCGACTGGGCCCCCCGGATCATCCGCGAGCTGCAGGACGCGCTGTGGGCCTACTGCGGCCACCTCGAGGCTGACATCAAGGTGCTGGTGGTACCGGGAACCGCCGTTACGGTCGCTCCGATGCCGCCGGACCCTTTCGCCGGAAACTATGGCCTTGATCCGCTGGCCTCCCTAGACTTCGCGCTGGATTCAGCGACAGCTAGGAACGCGACTATGAACCCGAACCGGGCCACCAAGTACACGGCGCTGGGCTTCGCTCTCAATTCGCTCATCGACCAGGGCAAGACGGCCACCGTCGGCGAGGTGCACGAGCGCATCGCCGACGGCTCGCTGTGGGACTGGCTGGCGCAGGCCGGCGTACCCGCCGTGAAGATGCTCCCGGCCGGGGACCGCGGAATCATGCTCGAGGTGTTCCAGTCGCTGTGGAACCCGGCACAACCCGAGCGCAATTTCTACGTGGAGCGCAACGGCCTGGCGACGCTGGTGGCCTACTGCTTCGAAGGCCTGCAGCGGCTGTCGGCCGGCGAGCCGCCGGAGACTGTGGAGCGCACCAACCGGCTCTCGCCGTCAGGGACGTGAAGCTGGCAGGCTAGCGGTCAGGCCCGGCGGGATCGGACGCAGCGGCCTCGCAGGGAAACTGATCGGCTACGACAGCAGCGTTAGGCCAGGGAAGTTCTCGAAGTGGCGCAGGTTACCTGTCAGCAGCGGGGCGTTGTGGTAGATCGCGGTGGCGCAGACCCATAGATCGTTGGTTTGCTCAGCGGCCCCAAGGGGGTGTCCGGCCCGTACCGCCTGTGCTTTGAGCTGCCCCCAGAGCTTCGCCATCTCCTCGTTGTAGGGCGGGATTACGTAGCGGCTGATTGCATCCTCGAGGCCTTGCCGACGGCGGTCGCCCCAGTTTGCGGAGACAGCGCCAAAGTGCAGCTCGGCCACGCTGGCGAACGACAGAACCGGCACAGAGTCCGCTAGCAGCTGGCGGTACTGGTCCACATCCTGGCCTCTGTAGAGCCGGGAGAACACGTCGGTGTCAACGACGACGTACTTCATTGGTCACCGTCCGCGCGCCGAATTGAGGGCGTCAAGAAACGGCCCGAAGTCGTCGGTGTCGTGGCCCTGAAGCTCACCGATGTCGCTGATTGGCTCTACGCCTTGCTTCCGCTGGAGGGTCACGAGGGGCGACATCCTCGCGCTAGGCAAGATCTCCAGAGATGACAAGTGCAGCAACCGGACCGTGGATCCATCTGGCTGCAGCTCTGCGATGCCACTAGCCATGACCATCTGGTCCATTGCGTCGAGTACGGCGTCGCGGAGGTCGGCGTCGAAGTCTGCGGCCACACTGCCGGCGAAGGTGTCGATTCGGCACCGGAGAGACGCCGGCGAGAAGTCACCCATCTGCAGTCGCCCGACCACGGTTGCTTCGCCCTCTGCCGCCGAAGGGGGCATCTCGCGAATGCGCTCGCGGAATACCGAGTCAATGACGAACCTGTCACGACCCGAGTGACCGAAGGTGATGCTGGTCAGATTCCCGGCCGTGATCCCCCCCGCAAGCTCGCGCAGGCCATTGATAACTTGCGGTGTGAAGTATGCGGGAAGATGTCTCCCTGCGCGGATCCCGACGACACCGGCCTCAAGCGCCCGCAGCGATCGCTCAAGGAGCTCGTCTGCTTCGATTTGCCCCGGCCGAGTGATGTCGATAATCACAGATCCCGGCCTGAACCCCGCGAAGTCCAGGCGCACGGCCTCGACTACCTCACGTGGCCTTGGCCCCCGGGCTGTAAAGGTTCCGGTCTCCAGTGCCAGCGCAAGCCGTTCGAGGGTGACCTGGAGGCCACCGACGATCCTGGCGAGCTCCGCTAGCGGGATATGGCCGTCATCGGCTGCAGGACCTTCAGCATGGACGGTCAGGTGGAATTGCGTCTCGTAAGGCACTCCGGCGTCCACCCCCTTGGCTAGCTACATACTCCGGCAACGACCGCCAGTGCGCTATTCATTCCGTTATGCGTCGGGATCGAGCCGTTCCGGCATACATTGCTTGCACTCAAGCAGAGCATGCCACACGCTCATGGTCCCGATCGACGCAACGGGGCCCACGGCCTGGTCCTGTCCCAGCCCCGGTGATCAACACGCCAGCGGCAGTAGTCCCGGTAGTCCTTGCGGTGCAGCATGGCCAGCTCGGCGGCGGCACCGGCCGTGGCTTTATCAGCCGCAGCTGCCCGCGCTTCAGCAGTAACTACCGCGGCCTCCGCTGCCGCTACCCGGGTGGCACCTTCCGCCTCGGCGTGCGCGAGCGGAGCCTCCGCCTCAGCGACGCGGAGCTCGAGGACCTCGATCACGGCCGACCGCTCGTCCTCGGTGAGGCTCCAGGCGAGGGCCACCTCGCCTTCCGTGAATTGCCGGCCATCCTGGTGAAGCAGGCGCCCGGCCTTACCGCTGGCATCCACGCTGCAGCCCAGCCAAAGGGCCACCACCTCGGACCGGCCTCCGTCACTCACTTCCCGATCATCTCGGCGGCCAGGCGGCCGATCAAGTCGATCGCTGCCTCGCGCCAGACGGAGCCCGGCGCCGAACCTCACCCTGCAAGGAACGCCAGAGCGTCCGCCTCCTGCTGCGCTGCGTCCTCAATGCTCAGCCAGTCCACGAGCCCGTCCAGCTTGCCCTCGGCGACGGCCAGGCACTCCAGGTAGCGGTGCCACGCCTCGTCGAGATCCGGTCCGTACAGGCGGCAGTCGCTCCAGGATTCGCGCAGCTCGGCCACAGCCTCGGGCGGGAGGTCCAGGGCTGATCGTGCGAGCCACTCGAGCAGCTCCCGCCGTCGCTCCGCCGGCAGCCTCGGCACGACCAGCTCCCTGACACCTGGCATCTGCAGCTCTGGCGGTGCGGGGACAGTCTCCGTGTTGCCTGATCCGGTCATTGGCTTGCCTCCAGATTCGCGAGTAACTCCCGGCCGGGCATCGCTGCTTCCGTGGCACACGTGACGGCCGGCACCATGCTCAGGGTGCGTCTTCCGGCATGATCGTGGCCAGACGGCCGATCAGTTCGAGCGCGGCGTCCCTGACATCCCGCTGCCACAAGTCGGCAAGCGCGCTTCTCGCGGCACCGACGGTGGTGGTCGTCGACAGCGCGATAGCCGCCGTGTTGGCGGCACGGCGCTGCAGCCCATCGGAGCCCTTGGCGATTGCCTGGGCGCGAGCGGCGAGTTCGCGGTTTGTGGTTGGCATCAGTAGTCGCCAGGCAGGTACGCGGTCCACTGGCCAGCCCTCGGCCGCTGGAGCCATATCGACTCGCCATTGAGTGCCCTGACGGGGTCGGTGGCGTACAACTCGTCCTGCGGCTCGCCTGGACCGGCGGTGTCGCGGGCGCTGGCAATGAGCACCTGCAGCAGGTCCCCGAGGACGGCCCATGGTGGCACCAGGTGGGTGCGGCCCTCGAGATCTCCGAGGTCGGGCGGCGCGGTGCCCTCGGCCAGGAGCTGGGCGCCGGCATCGGCCCACTGCTGGTCCGTGATATTCATGCCAGTCGTTGCGGCGAACCGGAAGGCGCTTTTGAGCGCGTCGAACAGGGCGCGGCTTACGGCTGCGACTGGCTCGCCGCGGAAGGAGGCTATGCCCCACGCGTCCATCGGGACTATCCAGCCCTCGGCGATGCCCTGCTCTTGGGTGATCACGATGTCGGGCTCACGGCTTGAAACGTCGGTCATTGCTGGACTCCTTCTGCTTGTTCGTTTTCGTCGGCCAGGTCGCTACGGCGCCGGGCCATCTGATGCAGCGACAGCGGCGGAGGCAACGGCCGCAGGTAGCTGCGCTCTCTCAGCAAGCGCTCCCATTCGCCGGACGGCAGGGTTCGGGCGTCTGGCGTCTGGCGCGGCGCGCGCCTGGCGGTCACCACAGCGCGTCCTGGACGGGCGGAGGCGCGAGCAGTTGTCGCAGTTCGATGACGCGAGGCACAAGTTGCGCGGCCAGGTCGGTGCACCACAGGCGCCCGGCGCAGCCTGCGCAGCACGGCGGCTGGTGACCGGGCGAGCCTGCGCCTGCGCACCAGGGCACGCCCCACGGCAACTCGCCTCCCGAGAGGATGCGCTTGCCACGCCTCTCCAGCTCGGCGAGTTCCCTGGCCAGCCAGCGTCGCGTCGTCTTGGTCATCGCGGTCACCACTCCTCCGCGACATAGCCGAGGCCGCAGGCCTCGCAGCTGGTGACCTCGCCAGCCGGAACAGGCCGGGCGGCTCTCCAGTGGCAGCCGGGGCAGCGCGGCCGGACCATGATCGGCCCGGCGTCCCCGGCGGGGACAGTCGCCTGACGCGTAACAGCGGGCTCGGGCTGCCGGGGACGCAGAGGTACCACATTCGCGGTCGCAGCAGCAGGTTGCGTAACAGTCGGCTGGTTACGCGTCTCCCGGCTCGCCGCTACTCTGCAGCGCGCTGAGCAGAACTTCGCATGCGGGCGCGTCACCGGGAATGAGGTGCCGCACCGGGCACAGTTACGCGTTACGGGAGTAGTTGTCATGCTGCGTAGGCCTGCGTTGGGTCGGGAGAAACGGCGGCGTTCCACACGCGAATCCTTGCTACGCCAGGGTCGTCCGGGCCGATGCCAGCAGCCGCAAGGCGGGCTGAGGTCTGGCAGTCAAGGCAGGATGCATAGGTCTCGTCACGCAGGCGCTGGAAGCGCCGCCCGCCGCCGCAACTGACCCATTCGTCGGTCACTGGACACTCCGTGCGCTTTCCCCGATGTGGCAGGCGCAGGCGCAGGGCTCGCTGTCCGGGTGCGGGCCGTGACCGTTATGGCCGCAATCAGGGGCGCCAGCCTCGCCGGAGGAGTCTCCCGCTGCCCAGGGTGGTAGACGCGGTGACCGCCACTCCACGCGTCCCCGTCCTCCACCAGGCCGTCGCAGTCAGTGACCAGGGGGACAACCAGCCCGTTCTTCAGGGCCCAGCCGACCAGGGGCTCATCGAAGCCGGAGCCATCCTTTTTCGTGAACTCGACCCGCCAGCCGCCAGCAGGCATCAGCGCGGTGTAGGGGCCGCTTTCAAAGTTCTCCTCGTTCATGCTGCGGAATCCCTCCGGGGGTTAGCGATGGGTGAGATGGACTTCTCGGCGCAGCCCTTGTGACATGGCCGGCGGTCAAAATCGAGCAGCAGCGTCGGACGGCGGCAGATCACGCAGGCCCGCGGCTCCGATGAGATCGGGAACCTGCGCCAGTCGAGGACCGGCACGACGCCGCTGTAGACATTGACCACGCCGATCACCTCGGTCTTGCGATCGAGCAGCTGGCGGACGAGAGCCTCGTGGGCGCGGGAGCCGCGGACCTGCAGGCTGCCGTCCTCGTTAGCGAGCCGCAGTCCGGCCTGGCGGGCCTGCGTCAGCAGGCTGATGAGCACCGTCATGCCCGCCACTCCCCCTCGTCGCCATCCTGAGCTACGAGGACAAGGTCATCGCCATCCGGATGGTGGCCGTTGGGCGATGTCTCCGGGCTAGCCGGAGGCTCAGCGCCGGACTCCGGGTCGTCTTCGCCTGGCTCGTCTGGCCAGTACGAGTCATCCGGTAGGGACTCAATTACCGGGGCGCCCAAGTCCCCTGACGGGCTCGAATCTGAATGAGTGCCAGCGTCGCCTTTACCCCCCGCGAACACTTGAACACTTGAACACTTAGGGCTGACCTGCGGCGATGCGGGAAGTATCTGTTCAAGTGTGCAAGCCTCGGGCGGGATTGACCCTGGGATGGCAGGAGTGTCGGCGGGCATCGCCTCGTTGCCGAGCACGTACCGGGCGGGATGCCCCCTGCCCGTTCCCGTCTCGCGGTTGACCAGATAGCCGCTGTCGACGGCACTCTTAAGCCCCTTGGTGGTCGTTGGCCGGCTGCGCTCTATCCGCTTCGCCACCCGGGCGGTTACGATCTCCGGCGCAGGATCGTCCTTGCCGCGCACCGCGATGTCCTCGGCCAGCAGCTCGGCCACCGCTGCGACGACCTTGCGCACCGACTCAGGCACCCGCTTGCCGGAGCTCACCGCGAACGCCTCGGCGAGCAGGTCCCGCGCCGCCTCATAGTCGGCAGCGGTCGCGATGATCCGGTCGAACCCGTCACGCTCGCGGCTGGCCTGATGCAGGACCGCGTGAGCCTCGATGTGGCCCAGCAGGGTGCTGAAATCGCGGCGCATCCGGACAACGGCGGCGCTGACGTTGTCGGAGAGATAACCGGCGTAAGGGATGTAGGCCCGGTGCTCGCCGTGGTACTTGATCCAGTGGAAGAGCTGGTGCCAGGGCCGCACGTCCGGCGGCTCAGCCGGGACAGCCTGGTTGCGCCGCTCGGCGATCTTCTTAAGGACCCAGCGGGTCTGCTCCGGGCTCTCATCGATCACCAGCGAGAGCAGCCTGGTCTCGTTTTCGTGATGCAGGTTGTCGGCCGTCGTCGTGACGATGAGGTTGGTCGGGCCCTTCTTCTCGATCATGCGGACGGTGAACTTGCCGTCATCACCCTTCTCTGTGACCGGGTAGCGGATCCGGCCCTCCGACAGAAGCGTTCGCACGAGCATCGCGGTCATGTCGCCGTCACGCTGCTCGGCCGCCTCGCGCAGCGCCGTCGCCTCGAACATGACGATGCTCCGGTGGACGAACTCTTCCTCGGTGTAGATAAGGGAGCGCTGCGACCCGGCAGTGATGCTGTAGGTCTCTTCCTCCGGGACGAGGACCAGAACCTTGCGAGTCGAGTACGACTTGCCGCCCGCAGACTCTCCCTTCACCACCAGGGAGACTGGTTCTTCCAGGACCTGGGACACCACGGTCAGGTAGGCGGCGCGCACGATCCGGGACTCGCCGGTCACGCCGAGCAGGCTGACGATCTCCTCGAGCTTCGCCAGGATGTCCGTTTCAGAGGCCAGCGCAGGCGGCTTCTCGCACTCTTCGTTGCACACTTGAACACTTGGAGCTTGCGTTTCCGCAGGTGAGAGCGAAGTGTTCAAGTGTTCAAGTGTTCGCGGGGGGTCAAGGGGCGCGCTGTGTGTCAGTTTGCGGGCGGGCCTGCGAGGCAGTTTCGACCTGGCGCGCTCGATCATCATGACCATGGCCGAGGTCTTGTCCGGGATGCCGCCGAGCACATCGTCCAGGCCTGCGCTGCCAGCCCCGGGCACCTTCACATAGCCGACCGACCTGGCCCCGCGAACACGCAGGCCTTCGTCAAGGAGTGCAGCTGCTTCCCAGACTCCGCGCTTGGTCTCGACGTCAGCGTCGAACGCGGTGTAGGCCAGCCGGCCGTCCCATGGAATCTTGTCCAGGTCGGGCACTGGCTTGCCTTCGTGCATCCACCCGTAGCATCCGGCAATGCCGACCACGGCGAACTCCTCGGCCGCCAGCGCCGAGACGGCGGCCAGGTACTGTTTGGTGCCCTCCACCCAGACCAATGGCACGGCAGGGTCAAGAACGCGGCCAAGCATCGCCGGGTGAACTGCCAGCACGCTCCCGGCGTCCTTCGGCCACAAGTACTTGCGCGTGTCGCCCTCGCCGAAGTCGACCGGCTTGTCCGGGCGGAGCTGATTCACCGACTCGCCGTCGATCCGGTGCCACGGGAAGATGAGCGCAGGAAGGCCGCCGCGGTCCTTCAGCCAGGCGAACTCGGGCGGCAGCTCCGAGGGACGGGATGCCGACCTGATCCCGGCGGCGATGGCCACCTCGGGGGCAATCGCCGACGCTGCCAGTAGTTCGGCGTGGTGCTTGAGGATCGCGGCACCGTATGCTTGCACGCGGCGACGACCTTTCGCTTAGTAGGGCCCCGGGCCGGGGTGTGGATCCTGGCCCGGGGCGCAGTCGTTTAGAAGGGGACCTCGTCGTCGTAAGGCTCTGGTGGTGCCATCACCCGGCCGTCATCGAGCGTCACGTAGTCGGCATCGTCGGCCGGGGTGGCAGCTGGCCTGCCGGACTTCTGGCGGTCCCACCAGGTGCTGACCTTCCGGTCGGTGGCGACGCGGTAGTCGTTGCCGTCGCGGTCCCAGCCGGAGTCGAGCTTGGCCACGATCCCGACGACCTCGTCACCGGCCTGCTCGGGCTTCCAGCTCTCGGGCTTGGGTTCGTCTGCCTGCTTGCGCAAGTCGTCGTAGTTGTCGGACACTGGTGCCTACCTGCTTTCTGCTCGGTGCGCCGCCCCTGGTCCGGGCGGCGCTCTTTATTTCTTGGGCCTTGGGGACGAACTGCACGCCTACGGCGAGAGCCCGGCCGGGTGGATCTCGAAGAGGGCCAGGATGGGCGCGACAGGGACGACTAGCCGGCGTCCCACTTTGAGAACCGGCACCGGGAAGTCACCGCGGGCAGCGGCCTTGTAGGACTCGCTAGGGCCCCCAGCCGGCGATGATCTCCCCTGCCGTCGGCACGTCGGTTCGGACGCCCAGGGCGAAGATGTCGGCTGCCGTCCAGGTGCGCTGCTGCTGCTCGGTGGTCATGATGCGACCGGCGTCCGCTCAACTGGCGGCCAGAGGTCGCGCACCCTCTTGCCGATGGCGTGCGCGATCGCGACTTTCACGTGCGGCGGCGGCTCTCGCCTGCCGCTGAGAATGAGCGACATATAGGAGGTCGAGTAGCCGGACAGGTCGGCGAGCGCCGTCGGCCCCGCGTCGTGCTCGTCGCACCAGTCCTGCAGCGGGCTTTTCACGTCGGTTGCCATCGCCTCTCCAGCCAACTACCTTGATTTCCGGGTCCTCCAGGTAGACGGTAGGGGATTCAAGTCCGGCAGTCAACTACCCTGAAACTCTTGGCAACAAGGTTGATGAGGCTTATGCTGACTCAAGCATCCGAGACTGTGGATACTTGGCAGGTGCGCGTGCATGACCTGATCGCCCGTGGTGTCGCTGAGGCGCGCCGCAAGAACGGCTGGACGCAGGAGGAGACTGCCCGCGTGTTCCGGCTGTACGGGCTTAAGGCCTGGCGCACATCAACTGTCGGCTCGCTTGAAGCTGGCCTGCGCCGCCCGCGGCTGGATGAGGTGCTGCTGATGGCGCGAGCACTGGAGGTCACGCTCGACGAGCTGATGCCGGGCGAGAACGAGCACATCGACATGGGTGATGGCGCCGTTATGACGCCCAGAGGGCTACGCGAGTTGCTGATTTCACCAGAGGAGCTCGAAAGGCTGCTGAGAGGGCGTACCAGGTTCGACGACATGCCCGCTGACGAGGCGCCGTACGAGTACTTCCCGATCGACGAGGAGAGGGCGGAAGTCTGGCGGCGATCCAAGGCAGAGCGAGAGCGCATCGAGCCACTGCTCGAGCCCATTCGCCGCTGGTGCGGCGAGCACGACTTTCCCCTTATGCGCGGCGATCTCGTCGACGCATTCAGGCTGCCATCGGATACGGAGCGGCACGCAGCCCGGCGCCTCAGCGTCGAGCCCGCGCAGGTCAAGCTAGCCGCCCGCGTCCTGTGGGATCACCGGGACTTCAGCGAGGAGCGCGACGCCCGCATCGGCGACGAGGACACGCGGGCAGCGATGGATAAGCGCACCCTGCAGGCGCAGCGCGGTCTCGTGACCCGGGAAATGCTCGGCGAGCTTCGCGAGTTTCTCAGCGACGTTTACGGCACGAACCCGCCGACCAACGGCGATGACGCCCCGTGAGCTCCAGGGGACGCACGTTCAAGCGCTGCGGCTGCACTGACCCGGTGACGGGAAAGCAGCTCGGATCAGGCTGTCCGGATCTCGCTAAGCGCCACCACGCTCCGAACGGCTGGACCTACGCCAAGTGGATCGACACGAGCCAGGGCCGGCGGGAGCTCAAGCGCAGCGGGTTCGCCCGCGAGTCCGATGCGGACGCCACGCTCGGACAGGTCTGCGACCTGATCAAACTTGCTGGGGAAGATGCCAGGGCGCGCATAGCCCTGGGCGACTTCATCTGGGACCGCACCAGGCGCGGCGGCGAACTGCCATCCACGGACGATGTGCGCCGCCGGTTCGCCCTCGGCCAGGACCTCGCCAGCCCTGAGGAGATGTTCGGCCAGGCGTGGTGTGCGTGGCTCGGGGGCAAGCGCAAGGCACGGCCCAGCTGGCTGCGCAACCTCACCCTCATAGGCGAGCACTGGCTCCTTCCCGTCCTGGAGGACATAACCCTGGCCCGTATCGGCGGCGAGCAATGCGCGGCCGTGTTCAAGCGGATCGAGGACTTCAACGAGGAAATCCGTAAGGCACGCGAGCAGGATCGCGACGCGGTCCTCCCCGGAGACGTCCGCACGCAAGCCAAGCACGTCGGCATCGCGCAGCAGCACCGCGTGTACGCCGCGCTGCGCGCCTTCATGAACTTCCAGGTGCGCCGCCGTCACGTGATCGCGTTCAACCCGGTATTCATGGTTGAGCTGGAGCCCGAGGAGCGTGAGGAAGCGAGGCGGTGGAGCGCGACCGAGGCGCGGCAGTTCTTGTCAGCGACCACGGCAGACCCGCTCGGCCTGATGCTCCGGATAGTCGTCCTGCGCGGTGCCCGGCGCGGAGAGGCTGTCGGCTTCCGCTGGGCCGGCGCCAACCTCGATGCCGGTTACCTGACGGTCGAACGGCCCGTCCTGCAGATCGGCGGCACGGTGACCGAGGGCAGGCCGAAGAGCCGCACGAGCGCACGTCGCATCTGGCTGGACGAGACGACCGTCGCGTTGCTGCGCCAGCACCGCAAGGCGCAGGTGGCCGCCCGGCTGCGGGCGTCGACGGCGTGGATCGACAATGACCTGATCTTCTGCCAGGCCGACGGCAGCCCGTGGAACCCGGATTACGTGACGCACAGGTTCCCGAAACTGGCCCGGGCCGCGGGAGTACCGGTGATCAAGCTCCATGAGGCTCGGCACTCAGCGGCGAGCCTTGCGCGCGATGCCGGCGTGGACCCCGAGATCCGTCGCGCAGGCTTGGGCCATGCGGATCAGGCGATGACATCGCACTACACGCACATCGAAGCCGCCGCCCACCTCGCCGCCGCAGAGGCCGTTGCGCGGCTTGTGGAAGGAGCGGGGGCATGATCAACGCCGCTTACGCTCATTTCACGCTCATTCCAGCGGCTCGCGTCAGTCACGGGAGACGCCAGGCATTCGCGCGGGCGCCGTTTGCCCAGCTAGATAGCTGGCGATGTGGAGCCGGTGAGCGGGATCGAACCGCTGACCTGCCGTTTACAAGACGGCCGCTCTGCCAACTGAGCTACACCGGCTGGGTCGTGCTGATGGTAGCCGAAACGTCCAGCGCCGCGCCCGACGGCAACGCCTGGGCCGCGGCTTGCGCGCTGTCTCAAAAATTCGCCCGGACAAATCGACGGATCGGCTGAGATTACGGTGAGTGATGTGATGAACTGTGGCGGTTAAGACCTGGCCGTTCCCTGAGTGCGGTCTTGGGGGTGTATTGGTTGAAGTCGCTGCCCGCGCGAGTTGTCAGAACGATGACCGCGATAGCGCTTGCCACGCTTGGGCTCGCAGTCGCGCAGGTCGCGGTCGCGACGCCGTTCGCGTCGGCATCGAGCCAGGTCGGCTGGATCCAGCTCGCGCACCTGTCGCCGAATACTCCGGCCGTCGACGTCTACCTGTATTCCTTCGACAACGCCAATGCGCAGATCGTCCTCCATCACGTTAGGTACGGCACCGTCTCGCCGTTCGAGCAAGTCGCTGCCGGGGACTATACGGTGGCCATGCGCGGGGCCGGTGCAGCATCGAGTTCGAAACCAGTGCTGTCGACCGTGGTCGACATCGCGCCGCGGCACGCCTACACCGTGGCCGGCCTCGGCCCGGCGTCTGGTCTGCGACTTGAGGTAATCCCGGACGAGTTGACGACGCCGCCAGGCAAGGCACTCGTGCGCATCATCGAGGCCTCGATGCAACAAGACACCGTGACGGTCACGGCCGGGGGCACGACGCTTGCTTCGAACCTCAAGTTCGGGAGCGTTTCGTCGTTCGTCACCGTCGGCCCGGGCACGTGGTCCGTGCAGGCCAAGGGGGCCAGCAAATCGGTCACCGCTTCGATCAAGCTTGTCGCTGGCACCATCCACACGATCGTTGTTCTCGACGAGCCTGGCAAGCTGGTACTTGACGACCTCCTTGAGGCCGCCGGGAGCAAGGTTGCGCCCGCTGGCGGTCCGCAGACCGGCTTCGGCGGCACCGCAGGGCAGCCGGGCGCGGCACTCGTGCCGTGGGCGGCGGCGGCGATCGTCGGCCTCGCCATCACCGTGACGGGCACCGCAATGCTGACGCGTCGACGGCGGCCCGCTCAGCATGCGCGCTGAGTTCTTCGGTCCGCGGGGCGACGGCCCGGACGCAAGTGGCTACGAGCAGGCCCCGTTTGGTCAGGCCGCCGACGCGCACCTTGTGCAGCACCAGAGCACGCCGCCAGTCGAGGCGGGCAGCACCCGGCACGTCTCGCCCGTTCGCGTCGTCCGGCGGCCGTGGGCGGCCACGTTCGCCGTCGCCGGCCTCGTGGTGATTGGCCTCGGCGTGGCTGGCATCGTGTGGGCCGGCCACACCGGACGGCCGGCGACGCCGGTTGGGCACTCGCCCATCACGGCGATCCCGGCTGGCCATTACGCTGCGGCGCCGGAGGCCAAGGCGCAGTTTGTACCCAGGCCGACGGGCCTGGTGATACCTGCGATTGGTGTCCGCACGACACTTGTCCGGCTTGGTCTGACGGCCACCGGCACGCTGCAGGTCCCTGGGAGCATCAGCGTGGCTGGCTGGTACACGGGGAGCCCACGGCCCGGCGCGATCGGGTCGGCTGTCATCGCCGGGCACATCGACTCAGTCAGCGGCCCGGGCGTGTTTTTCCGGCTGCGCGAGATGCGACCGGGTCAGCTGATCTACGTCCAGCGCCGAAACGGGCCGATGGCCGTCTTCAAGGTCACCTTGGTGCGGAGATTCCTGAAGACGAAGTTTCCGACCGCGGCGGTGTACGGACCTGTCCCGAACGCACAGCTCAGGCTCATCACGTGCGGCGGCACTTTCGATCCGGCGACCGGCCACTACCTGAGCAACGTCGTCGTGTTCGCGGTGCTGCAGCCCGCAACCGCCAGCTGAGCGGCACGCGGAGAGCCTGGCACTGACCCCGCTTGCCCGCGCCTGCCATCATGGCCCGATGCCACTGTTCGCCTTCGAGGGCAAGGAACCCGTCGTCAGTCCGACCGCCTGGATCGCGCCGACCGCAACGTTGGTTGGTGACGTCCGCGTCGAGGCCGAGGCATCGATCTGGTACGGCGCGGTGCTGCGCGCCGACTTCGGCACGATCATCGTCAGGCGCGGCGCAAACGTACAGGACGGGTCGGTGGTCCACGGCGGAATGGACCCAGTCACGGAGGTCGGCGACGGCGCAACAGTCGGCCACCTGTGCGTCGTGCACGGCGCAGTCCTCGGCGCCGAGGCGCTGATTGGCAACGGTGCCACCGTGCTCGACGGAGCGGTTATCGGAAGCCGTGCGCTAGTTGGGGCGGGCGCGACGGTACCACCAGGCATGCGCGTCCCGGACGGAATGATCGCCGTCGGCACGCCAGCCAGGGTCGTTCGCGAGGTCAGCGGCGCCGCCAAGGAATGGGTCGATACGAATCCACAGGTCTATCGCGACCTGGCGCGCCGCCACGCCGACGGCGTGCGGCCCCTGTAGCTGCTGGCAAGGGACGCGCTAGTCACCGCGGTATGCGCGCGCCACTTCGCGCAAGTGGTCATGCATGCCGCGCATGATCTCGCCAGCGCCCGCGCGTCCGGTTGGCAGCCATTCCTTGCGGAGCTTCGCGACTGACGTGTAGTTGGTGTCGACCACGTTCGCGAGGGGTGCCTCGACTGCCTGGCTCAGGTACTGGTAGGTGTCAAGAGACGACAGGCCGCAGTAGCCGGAAACCCACTGGACAAGGTCGAGTTGAGCGATCCGGAACGCATCCTCCAGCGGTCGCACCGAGCCAGCCGACATGATGTGGGTATCGGACTCCAGCCGTGGCCACGGCGTGGACATGCCCTTCAGCAGGTCCACCACGAGCACCGTGTCCATCGCGCACTCGACCGCGACGCCGCATGTCTCGCCTTCGCCCTGGCGGGCGTGTCCGTCGCCGATCGACAGCAGCGCACCCGGAACGTTCACGCCCAGGTAGCAAGTAACCCCGGCCCGCATTTCTGGCGTATCCATGTTGCCGCCGAACGCGTCAGGTACCAGTGCCGACCGCACCTCGAGGTTGGCCGGAGCCACGCCGACAGTGCCGTGCATAGGGTTCAGCGGCAAGTCGGCGGTCAGCTCGCTGTCACGTGCCGAGAACCGGCATAGCCCCGCGGCACGGTCAAGCGCCCAGATCCAGACGACCTCGGGCAGCGCGTCTTGCAGCGTGGCCGTCAGGTGTGTCGAGGTCAGCGCCCCGAACAGCGGCACGGTCGTGGACGCACCCCAGTCCCTGGCAGGCCTAATGGAGATGAAATGGACGGCGACCGTGTCGCCCGGCTCAGCGCCCTCGATGTAGAAAGGACCGGTCTGCGGATTCAAATACGGGAATTCGCAGACTCGGGAGACCAGGTCATCCGGTCCCTGGACGCGGCCTGCGAAGCAGTCTTCGGTCCACAATTCCAGGATGGTGCCTGGGCTGATGCGTGCCACCGGCTCGGCACCACCAAATGTCCAGGCGAATTGGTCCGTCGCCGGTCGGAAAGCCAGTACCTGCGGGTCGGTCACGCCAGCCTCCCATTGCCCAAGCAGCGGCCGCGATGTCGATGCGGCCCCGTTCCCGTCGTTTTCATGGTTTTCCGAGCCTAGCCCGATTAGGGCACGACGGGGCGACGCCGATCGGCGCTACGAACTTCATCACGGCGCTTCTATGACGTGTAAATGGCGGCTATGATCACGCAAGCGGCCAATATTTGATCTTTCCCCTACGGCGCGCGTTGCGATATAAGTGCGATCGCGAGAGGAGAAACCTGGTGACCGATCAATCTGCGACCGCGCTGTCGGGCGCATCGACCAGCCCTGCTGCGCGACTTGAGCCGGACGCGATCGGTGTCGCTCAGGACACCGTCATCGGGATGGCGTCGTCGGCTCCAGCCGCGACGATCGGGCTCTCCCTGGCCGCGCTCGCCGCGGCGACCGCGTACGGCAGCGGACCGATCCTGCTGATAACAGCGGTCCCGATGCTGATCATCGCGTACGCCTACCGCCGCTGTAACCTGTGGAACGCCAACTGCGGCGCGACGTTCGAGTGGGTTGGCCGCGCGATCAGCCCGTACCTTGGCTTCCTGGCCGGCTGGTTCATGGTCGTCGCCTACATCATCGGCACGGTGGCCGAGATCCTGCTGCTCGGGCCGTCGGTGCTCGCAGTGTTCGGCTCGACGTCGACCAACACGTGGGGCTGGATCGCCATCGGCAGCGCCGTCGGGGTCCTCATGCTGATCATCTCCATCGTCGGCATCCGGATCACGGCCCGCGTCCAGGTGAGCATGGCGCTGGTGGAGTACCTGATCCTCATCGGCCTCGCGATCGCGGGCCTGATCTTCGTGCTGGGCCACCACCACGGTTCCTTCCCGATCACCAAGGGCTGGTTCAGCGTCAGCGGTATCGACGGGAAGGGCAGCGCCCTGGCCGGTTTCCTGATCGCCGTGTTCGTCTACGGCGGCTGGGACGGCACGCTGTACGTCAATGAGGAAGTCAAGCACCGTCGGGTCAACCCCGGCCGCGCGGCGATTATCGCCGTCGCACTGCTGGCGATCATCTACACGCTGGCGCAGGTCGGCTTCCAGGGCGTGGTGTCGCCGAAGGCGCTGCAGGCCAACTCGGCCAATGCGCTGGTCTACGTGGCGCAGGCGCTTGGCGGTGGCTTCTGGGCCAAGATGATGGCGCTGTCTATCGCGCTGTCGGTCATCGCGACCACAGGTACCGGCATCGTGCTGGCTTCCCGGATCGCGTACGGCATGGCGAGCTACCGGGCCCTGCCCGGATTCCTGGGCAACGTGTCCCGTCGGTTCAAGACGCCGGCTATCGCGAGCTTCGTTGTCGGCGTGCTGCTCATCGCGATCTTCTGGGTCTACATGCTGGCTACGTCGGTCGAGAACGCGTTCTACGACGTCATCGATACGACCGGGCTGCTGTTCGCGATCTTCTACGTCCTCACGGCGCTCGCCATGATCGTTTACTACCGGCGCCGGGTCGTCAGCAGCGTCCTGAACTTCATCTTCCTCGGCTTGCTTCCGCTCGGCGCGGCCGGCTTCCTCGGCTGGATGTTCGAGCAGAGCTTGCAGACGCAGGCTTCCTGGGCGGAGCGGTGGTCGCTTATTGGCATCGTGGCGCTCGGCGTGGTCCTGCTGTTCATCGCCCGGGTATTCCTGCGCTCGCCGTTCTTCCAGATTCCGCGGGAGAGCGAGCCCCAGGAGGCCTCGCGCAGCAAGCACCGCGCGTAGCGGCGCGTTCGGGCGTCGGCACCCGCCTGAATCGGCACCCGTCCGCCCGCGCATCCGCCTGCACCATGCGCTTCAGCGCATGGTGCAGGCGGGTCTCGCCTCCCATGAGCGTCCACAGCGGCCGGTAGCCGTGCCGCGCCCAGAATGGCGCTGACAGCGGATTCGCGTTCTCGTAGTGCAGCAACGTGGCCGGGACTCCAGCTGCATCGGCGGCGTCGTGGAAGCTTCGGACCAGAGCCTGCGCCATGCCGCTGCCGCGGTCAGCGGGCGACACGAACGTGAGCATGTTGTACGCGACAGGCGCTACGCCGCACAACGGCGCGATCCACTGCACCGGTGGCGGCTCGCCGATCAGGACGCCGGCCGGATCGCCGTCTCTGCTGGCCAGCCAGATCCAGGGCTCGGGCTCGGCCAGCAACGTAAGCATCTCGGCGCGAAGGGCTGATGCCGTGCTCGGCCGCTCGACCACGCCGCCGAAGTGCGCGTCGAACCTGATCACCTCCAGGCCCAGACGAACGACGGCGTCAGCGTCTTGCCGACCGGCCCTCCTGACGTCGAAACCGGGCGCTGCGGGCGCTGCGTCCGCGCCGCGGGCAGGATTCCCGGAATCGTCCAGCGGCCGGCTGGCCCGGCGCGCCGCCACGACGCTGCGCGGAGCGAGCCCATGGCCCAAGAGCGCTTGGATGCCGTCGATGTCCCGGCTCGGCCACATGACAACGGCCGCGCTATCGGGGTCGTCGACGCCGGGTAGGTCGGCTAGGTGCACCCGCCACGACTGCAGCAGACCGTCGAGGGCGGCACCTACATCCGGGCCGCCGACCCGGGCCGTGAGCTGGAATCTGCGCGCCGCTCCCCAAGTCAGCTCCAGCGACTCAAGGTCACCGTGCCAGTGCTCGCACGCGCCCACGGCGCTTGGCCGCCCGCCCACTCCTGGCACGGTGAACACGGCGCGGCACTGACTGTCCGACTCCGGCACCGGCGATACGGGCGGCAGCCCATCGGGTGCCGGCGGTAGCCCGTCGGGTGCCGGCGGCAGCCCATCGGGTGCCGGCAGTAGCCGGTCGGCTGCCTGCCACCGCTGCGCGATGTCAGCGAGCAGCGGCGCGCCAGCGGGGCTCGGTTCTGCGGACATCGCCCGCTACTAGTCCCCTCCACCGATGATGACCGCTAGGCTCTCGCGCGCGGCCTTGGTGAGTGGATCTGCGGGTGCGAGCGTCCGCTCGCCCCGGGCCACGGTGTCGGTGAGAATGGCGCGGGCGTCGGTCAGCCGCCCGACTGCGTAATACACCCGGCCCAGGTTCAGGGCCGCCGAGAGCGTCTCTGGGTTATCAGCCCCGAGCACCTTGGTCATGGACCCGTGGACCTGCTCGAACACCTGCACCGCGAGCGGCATCCGGCCTGCCTGGTGGTATGCGGATGCCAGAGCGGCCTTGGCGCGCAGTGTGTCCGGATCTTCGGCCCCCTGGCTGCGCTGGAGATCCGACACTGCCTTCTTGTACTGCGAGAAAGCCTCTCGCGTCCGGCCGTCGGCAAGGTAGGCCTCGGCTAGGAACTGGCGGGTCTGCATGGTGTCGTGGTGATGAGCGCCGAGGCTGCGCTCGCGCTCGCCCAGGATCAGCCGGTACAGCCTGATCGCCTCGCTGATCTCACCCGCCGCGCGATAGCCAGCGGCGACCTCGTCGCGGATGATCGCGCATTCCGGGTGCCCTGGCCCGTAGGCTCGCTCGGCGTCGTTCAATGCCGCGGTCAGCACCGCAATCGCGTCAGCGTAGCGGCCAGCGGTCACTAGCACGCGGCCCAGCCGGACGCGGGCCGCCAGGGTACGCGGATGGTCGGGGCCGAAGGCGCGGCCCCAGTCGGCCATGATCCGCTCGTACCAGGCAACGGCCTCGGCCACCCGGCCGGCGGTCACGTACGCGCCAGCCAGTCGCTCGACCGCGACCATGGAATCCGGGTGGCCGGGACCGAAGACCTGGTCACCGGTCGAGGTCAGCTGGGTCCAGTACTCGACTGCGGGGCCGGTCAGCGACGCATCATCGAGGCTGCGGCCGGCGCGCAGCAGCAGCGGGTGCAAGCCATTTCGCCACAGCAGGCCGCCGGTCGCGCGCCGTAGGTTGCCCGCGCTCGACCGCAAGCTCTGGCCGAGCCATGTTCCGCGTTCGGCCTCCGGCCACGTCTCGAGCAGCGCAGCGGCCGCCGCGAGTGCCGATTGCTCGACCATGGTGGGCGACATCGCGCCCCGGACGGCGCGCTGAAGCACCGGACTAATGCGGACGATGGGTGGCTCGGTCGATCTGTCGATACCGATCAAGCCGGCCTGATCGAGTACGACCAGCGCCATCCGAACGCGCTCCGCCGCCTGCGCAGCAGGAACTGACGGACCCGCGATGTACGTCCAGCGCGGACGGCGCGGAAAACACCGAGGCCGGCACTGCCGTGTCCGTCCAGCATCGCCGCGATTGCCAGACAGGACTGGGCGAATCCGCCCGGCAGCAGCTGGTCCGCGTGGTCGACGGAGAGCGTCCACGTCACCCCCGCAGGAGGCATGAGCGAACCCGGCGGCAGGTTGAAGACTTCGAGTCTGCGGTGGAACTGCTCTCGGTAGTCAACACATGTCATCCACGAGCTGCCGATCGTCGCCGTCGCCTGCGCGAGTGCCAGCGGCTGGCAGTCCAGGTCCTCGAGCAGGTCGATGGCGCCGCGCCGCTGGTCGGGGTCCGAGGACAGCCGACCCACAAGGTAGCTCATCGCCTCGCGGCGACTGAACGGCCCGATTTCCACGACGAGTACGTCGCGAAGACCCGCCATCGCCTGGGTGTTGGCGGTTGTGATCACCACCTGCCCCGACGGGCCGCCCGGCCAGAGCCCATCCAGCACCTCGGCGTCCGCCAGATCGTCGAGGACGAGCAGCCATTTCTTGTCGGTCTGACCGAGCCAGCTCAGGAAGCTCGCGGCGACGGACTCGGCGACACCCGGCAGGCGAGTCCCGGTAATGAGCATGGCGGCTTCGACATAGCCAGCGAGGATCGACGCCAGGCTGTTTGCCTCAATCCAGACCAGCAAGTCGATCGATCGGGATCGCCATTGCGTTTCCGCGAAAAGCGCGGCGAGCTGAGTCTTGCCGCTGCACCGCAGCCAGTCTTGTGGTGAACCCGCACCGACCCGACGTGAGCGCGGCGCCAGCGCAATCGCGGGGCTACGATCTAGCGCCATCGTCAGGTCAGGTCCGGTTTCCGGGCGCGTGCTGAATCTGTCAGCGAGCGGTGGTATCTGCCCTGACCGGACCGGGAAGTCAACGGACGCTACCAGCGGGCCTACTGCCGGGGGTGGTGCCGGGCTATCCGTACCCGCTGTAACGTTCATTTGCACCGCGAACCACCTCGGTAACCGCTACCGGCTAGAAGTCAAAACATTACGGCGATCGGCTTCATATTGGCCGGTGATTGGCGGTTTAAAGGACCTTCGTTTTGTAGCCGGTAACGGCCCAGCACTTGGCGAAGCGGGCTTAGCTCCCGAATGACACATCGCGACCGCTGACACTACCTACTACACCGCTCGGGGTCACGCTGACGCTGTTGATTGTGAGCCCGAGCGGGAGCTTAGGGATCTGCACGGTGACGCTCTGGATTGACCCGAGCAATGACGTTGGCAGGCCACTACTGGAAACCAGGCCGATGTGCAGCTGGTTACCACTCAATCGAGTTACCCGCCAGGTAGCCGAGCCGGATGTGACGACGAGATTGAGGGTCGCCTTCACCTCACTAGGACCCGCGGCTGTGAGGTTCAGGCCCGCGCCGCCCAGCAGCGACCCAAGCGGGCCGACCTGCTGCTCCAGGGTGTTACCCAGCGAGGCAAAGCTGATGAGCGCGGTGCCAGAGAGGCTGGAGATGGTGCCGCTGGCTGAGGAGTAGGACCGCAGCCGGATGCCATGTCGCGGTTACGTTGACCTTCGTGAGCGTGACGGGGCCTTCGGGGAGGTTGGTCGTGCTGATCGTCACCTGCTGGAAGTTCTTCGCAGCTACCTGCGTCAGGAACGGGAAGCCGCCGATGCTGACGTCCGGCTTCTTCGGCAAACCTTGCTTCTGGATCTGAGTGGCCATGATGTTCTCGGCCACAGCCCTGGAGGCGAAATCCAGGACCACGAGCAGAGCGATGATGATGACGACGACGAGCAGATACCGGCGGGTACGCCGACCGCCGCGTGGGGGCCGGCGCATGCTGCGCGTCGCAGTGCTGGTCATCGCGGATGCCTCATTAGCCCGATGCTACGGCATATGCCCGGCCACATTGCCTGCCATCGAGACGCTCCAGCCAGGCAGGCGTGCTCATGGCAGATCTCCCAGGTTGACGCCCTCAACGGAGTGCCCGTTTTCGACGGTCACCACCATGGTGGTGCCATCGGGCGGCACGGCGAGCTGGCGCGGAACGGGCCCTGTCGGCACATATCCGAGCAGTGCCGGCTTGCCGTTCAGCGCGTTGCCCGTGCTCACGACAGCCAGGTTGTACGGCGCATCCTCGACGCCGTTGGCATTCGAGTCGGCAATGACAATCCGCTGGCCGTGATCGACCAGCGCTTCCCCGAGCGGGAACTCGCCCACCTTGATGTCGGCAATGAGCGCATGCTTGGGATCAGTCCGCAGCTTGGTGGCATTGAAGGCCAGCAACGCATCGCTTGCTCGCGCGGTCACCCAGAGCACCTGGTGATCGGCGGAGATCACAACCCGGGCAGGCTGACAGCCCGCGCGCGCCTTGGATACGACCGCGCGCGGTGGATCGGTCTCCGCGCGGCTCAGGCTGAGGACGTTGAGGTTGCCTGAGAAGTCGGTGACGTACAGCCAGGTGCCATCCGAGACCATGCCGACGGGCTGATCGCCCAGTGGCACGAATCCGATGAGATCCGACGGGCCGAATCCTTGTGCCAGGGCCCGCTGAAGGTTGAACACGGCCATCTCGGCGCTGCTTTGCAGCGTCACGAACGCGAACTGGTTGCCTGCCGTGATGAGCACCTGGGACGCGCCCATCCCGGTTGCCGTGGTGAGCGAGCCTACGACGGGATTCGGCGCACCCTGCTCAGCCTCGGCGACGTCAACCACCACGGCTCCGCTGCCCGCAGCCGCGACGAGGTACTTCCCATCGCTGGTCAGTTCCGCGTCACGGCTAGCGCCTGGAGCCGGAATCGTACGGATCAAGGTCGGAGTCAACGTGGTGCTGTTATGCAGCACGTCAATCGCGTCGCCGACCGTCACAAATGAGTACTGGCCATCGGCGGTCACGGTCGCGCCGAACGGAGCGCCGCCGATCGCAGTCGTGACGGTCGTGACGTGATTCAGCGTCGGAGCCGCGGCCGTCGCCGTGCTGCACGACGGTGGCACCAGCGCAGCAGTCGCGCCGCCGCCGGAGGTACCGCCCGGATTGCTGGCTGCGTGCCCGCGCGTTGAGAAGACGTAGGCGCCGCCGCCGACAAGCAGCGCGACGGCTAATGCGGCCGCGATCATCACCGGCGATCGCCGCGCCGGTGTAGCCGGCCGGATGGTTTCCACGCCGGCCGCGCTCGCGCCACTGGTCCACGACTCGGGCCAGCGGGCGTCGGCCGTCGCGGTCGGATCGCTGATGTCTGCCTGTCGCCGCGAGTGAGGGTCTGACGCCCGTGTGAGGGCTTCGCCTGGGCGACCCACGGGACGTGGGTCCGACTCCCGATCGGGCGCTGGTTCCCGCCGATGCGCCGGATCAGGACTGCCAGCCCCGACAACCTGGGTAACGGGGTGGCCCGGGGGCGATGTGTCCCGTCCGATCATGCCGAGTGGTCCGCTAACAGCGTGCCGCAAAGCTGTCGCGAATGCTCCGGCAGTGGAGTACCTGTCGTCAGGCGACTTCGCCATCGCCTTGGTAATCACGCGGTCGACGTCCGGGAATAGATCGGGTCTGCGCTGTCGGACCCGCGGCGGCGGCTCGGACAGGTGCGCGTACATCACTGACATGCCCTGACCGCGCTGGAACGGCGGTGCACCGGTGAGCATCTCGACTGCCGAGCATGCCAGGGCGTAAACATCCGTCCTGGCGTCAAGCGGTCGGCGTTCGATCTGCTCGGGCGCAACGTAATCCAGGGTGCCGAGGAACTGGCCGGTCGCGGTCAGCGGGGAGACACCGAGGGCCGTCTTACTGAGCCCGAAGTCCGACAGGTAGACGTGGTCAGGCCGGTCCGCGGCCTGGCTCGCTTCGAGCAGCATGTTGCCTGGCTTGACATCCCGGTGCACGAGGCCGCGGGCGTGCGCCGCGTCTAGGGCCGACGCGACCTGTGACACCATTTCGGCGACGCGCTCGGCGGGCAGTGGGCCGAGCCGGTCAATGAGCGACCTTACATCGCCGCCACGCACGTACCGCATCGCAATGAACAGCACACCGTTGGCCTCGCCTGCCTCGAACACCGGCGTGATATGCGGGTCATCGACCGCCGCGGCTATCCGTGACTCGCGGATGAATCGCTGGCGGAACGCGTCGTCGTCGCTCAGCGCAGGTGTCAGCACCTTCAGTGCTACATGCCGGTCCAGTCTGGCGTCATAAGCGCGGAACACCACGGCCATGCCGCCCCGACCGATGCGTTCTTCAAGGCGATATCCGGCGATCAGCGAACCGAGGCTGAATTGACCGGAGCTGCCGAACTCATCTGACGTGCCGGGCGTTTGCTCGCTCACCGCTCCTCCTGCCCGAGATGGCGCGACGCAGCTGCTGACGACAGAACGATGAGCTGTTAGCACGCTGGGTGATCCCAAGTATCCAGGTTGCCCGGCGGCGACTGTCAACTTCTCGCTTTGCTGAATAAGCGCGCATAGTGCGCTGCGTATCCCCTGCCGTAGCCAATCGCTTTACAGTTGGCGCATAACCACTCGAACCCGATGAGCGCTGGGAATATGACGACTGAGCCAATGAGCGCCGAGCCGATACGGACTGAGCGGTCGGCGCAGCCCGCCCTGGGCCACCAGTTGCACGTGAAGGGCGCGGGCGTCGACCTCCTGCTCAAGGCTGGATCGACCTATCGGATTGGCCGGGACCCGAAGGCCGACATCGTCGTCGCGGATCCACGCGTCTCGTGGCAGCACGCCATCCTCGAGCGGTCCGCGGGCGGCTGGCAGCTTGAGGACGGCAGCAGCACCAACGGCACGTTCGTGGACGGGCAGCGAGTACGTCAGGTGGAGATCACAACCAACTGCGCTATTCGGCTCGGCCACCCCAACGACGGCCCGTTGCTCAGGTGCACGGTGATCGGCGCGCCAGCGCACGCCGACGGGGCACCCGCGCAGATACAGGCGGCTACGGCCATGTGGCAGCCGGCTGACGCGCCCGCGCCGGTCACCCCGGCCGCTCCAGTCACCCCCGTCGTCCCGGCCGCGCCCCCGGACATCAACGAGTCGCCGAGCCCTGCTGGGGCGGTCGTCCAACGCAGGAAGCAGCCGTCCTTCATCGACCGCTCCCCGAGCGCGGTGCTGAGCATGCCGACCCGGAAGCTGCGCATCGGCCGGGCCACAGATAACGACGTGGTCGTATCCGACCTGAGCGTCTCCCGGCATCACGCTGAGCTGCGCAGGACAGGCCGCGGCGACTATGAGATCGCCGACCTGGGCAGCCACAACGGCACGTACCTGAACGGACAGCGCATCAGCGTCGCCCACGTGACCGAGACAGACCTGATCGGCATTGGGCCGGCGACGTTCCTGCGCGTCGGCGACGAGCTACAGGAATACCTGGACACCGGCGACATCTCGCTAACGGCCCGCGACCTGACGGTTCGGTTGCCGAGCGGCAAGGTGCTCCTTGACCACATGAGCTTCCCGCTCGGCGAGCGGTGCCTGCTCGGCGTGATCGGTCCGAGCGGCGCCGGGAAGTCGACGCTGCTCGGCGCGCTCACGGGAACGGCACCCGCCACGGAGGGCCAGGTCCTGTACGACGGTCGCGACCTCTACAAGAGCTACGCCGAGCTGCGGCACCGGATCGGGCTGGTTCCGCAGGAGAACATACTGCACACGCAGCTGACGGTGCGGCGCGCGCTCGAATTCGCGGCCAAACTGCGCTTTCCTCGCGACACAAGCAGGCAGGAGCGCAAGCGCCGGATCGACGAGGTCCTGGCTGAGCTGTCGCTGACAGCGCACGCGGATACGAGGACGTCAGCACTGTCCGGCGGCCAGCAAAAGCGGGTCAACGTCGCGCTCGAGCTGCTGACCAAGCCATCGCTGCTCTTCCTGGATGAGCCCACGTCCGGCCTCGATCCCGGGCTCGACAAGTCCGTCATGGAGCAGATGGCCAAGCTCGCCCACGACGGCCGCACCGTGATCGTGGTGACCCACAGCGTCGCGAACCTCAACTTGTGCGACCGGCTACTCGTCCTCGTGCCTGGCGGCAAGGTGGCGTTCTTCGGCCCGCCTGCCGACGGCCTTAAGCACTTCGGCAAGCCGGACTGGGCCGAAGTCTTTCAATCATTCGAGACCCAGCCCGGCCGCGATTGGGCCGGAGAGTTTAAGGCTTCGGCGTACTACTACCGGTACATCGCGGCGGAGATGGACGGCGCCGGCGCGCCAGCGGCCTCGTCCGTGTCGGCGCCTTCGCCGCCGGCGTCTCGCAACAAGCTGGCGCAGACGCAGACGCTGTGCCGTCGGTACCTAGCAGTCATCGCATCAGACCGGCTCTATCTGGGAGTCCTTGCCGGCCTGCCCATAGCGTTGGGCGTCCTCGTCCGGGTGATCCCCTCGCCCATGGGCCTGGTCGGTCCCAACAACGCCGACGCGACGTCAGTGCTGCTCGTACTGGCCGTCGGCGCGTGCCTCAGCGGCACAGCGAACGCTATCTGGGAGATCGTCAAGGAGAGGTCCATCTACAGCCGGGAACGATCGGCTGGCCTGTCCGCTGGTGCCTACCTCATGTCCAAGCTTGTCGTCCTCGGCCTGATCAGCGGGTTCCAGGCGGTAGTGCTGGTGCTGATCGGACTGACCGGGCGGCCGCTGCCAAGCAGCGGCGCGATCCTGACACACCTGCCCCTGGTGGAACTGATGCTGGCCATGTTCGCGCTGGGCGTGGCTTCGATGACGCTTGGCCTGCTCCTGTCCTCCATCGCCGACACGTCGGACAAGGCTATGCCGCTGCTGGTGGTCGTCGTCATGTTCCAGGTGGTCCTCAGTGGCGGCGTCTTCCCGCTGCACGGCAAGGCTGGACTCCAGGAGGTGTCGTGGCTCTCGCCATCGCGCTGGGGCTACGCGGCGACCGCGTCGACAGCGAACCTCAACACGGTGATCCCGCCCACGGCTGCGGCCGGGCGTGGCCTACAGGTCACGTCCCTGCCGGCGTCCGGTCCGGTGACGGTCGCCAAGGTCATCAGCGGCGGCCGGGCTAGCAAGACGCCAAGCCCAAGTGCGACCGTCGCCGCAGGCGCCCTGGTCGGCAAGCCGACCGCCGCCGCGGGAGGCGACCCGTTGTGGGACCACACCGCAGCGGCGTGGCTCATCGACATGGCTGTGCTGCTAATGCTGGCTGTCGCCTTCGCTCTGATCACGTGGTGGCGGCTGCTGAAGATGGGGCCGGTCAAGCGACGTTAGGACCTGAGGTCGGTGGCCCAGGCTAGCTCGGGCTACATCCGCCCGGCGTCGACGATGCGGCGCAGGAATCGGCGGGTGCGCTCGTCCTTGGGATCGGTGAACAGCTCGCCAGGCGAAGCGGACTCGACAATGAAGCCTTCCTCCAGGAAGCACACGCGATTGGCTATGTCCCGGGCGAAGCCCATCTCGTGCGTGGCGATCAGCATGGTCATCCCGCCGGCCGCCAGCTCCCTGATGACGTCCAGCACCTCGGCTACGAGCTCAGGGTCGAGTGCGCTCGTCACTTCATCCAGGAGCATGATCTGCGGCTGCATCGCCAGGGCTCGCACGATCGCGACTCGCTGCTGCTGTCCGCCGGACAGGCGGTCTGGGTACTCACTCTGCTTGTCGGCCAGCCCGAACCTGGCCAGCAGTTCTCTGGCCGCGTCTTCCGCTTGTGCCCTCGGCATGCGAAGGGCCTTCGTCGGCGCGAGCGTGACGTTCCGTAGCACCGTCATGTGCGGGAACAGGTTGTAGGACTGAAATACGATCCCCACGTGGCGTCGGACCTGGTTCGCGTCGATGCCAGGCCCGGTGACCTGCTCGCCGAGCAGGCTGATGCGGCCGGAGTCGATCGGCTCGAGCAGGTTGATGCAGCGCAGCAGCGTCGACTTCCCGGAGCCGGACGCACCAATCAGGCAGACGACTTCGTGCGCAGCCACCTCGAGGTTGATGCCGCTGAGCACGAGGTTCGGGCCAAAGGACTTGAACACATCCTCGACCACCATCGCGCCAGGCGACGCGTCGACAGTCACGCCACGGCCCCCGCAAGCCGGCGCTGCCGGTCCCGGTCAATGAGGCGGTCAGTAAACCTGGCCAGGGGAATCGTCAGCACCAGGAACAGGATGGCAGCCACCGTGAGGCTCGAGTAGTTGAAGACGGTGCTGCCGTAGATCTGAGCCGCCTGGTTCGCCTCGATCGCGCCGAGGACACCGACCAGCGCCGTGTCCTTCTGCAGGCTGATGAAGTCATTCAGCAGTGGCGGAACGATGTTGCGGATGGCTTGGGGCAAGATCACGTACCGGAGGGCGGTGCCCTGCGTCAGGCCGAGTGAACGTGCCGCAGCGACCTGGCTACGGTGCACCGAGTTGAGGCCGGCCCGGTAGACCTCGGAGACGTAAGCGGAGTACGAGAGCGTGAGGGCAACCACGCCGTACACGGCATAGGACTGGCTGGAGATGAACGACAGCCGGAGCGCAGGCAGGCCGAAGCCGACCGCGTACACCACGAGCAGCAGCGGGACGCCGCGGAAGAAGTCGACGTAGATCATCGCCAGCACCCGCAGCGGGAACAGCACGGGTCCGGTTGACTGCCTGATCAGGGCGATCACCAGCGCCAGGATCAGGATCAGGACCTCGGCCGTCAGGAACATCCGGATGTTCAACCAGATCGCGGCGCCGACCGAGTAGTACCCCTTCTTCGGATTGCCGACGAAGGACTGCCACATGTCGTGCGGATCGAAGAACGTGTGCCGGACCTGGCTACTGCCCGGCGCCGCGAGGAAGATCGCGACGAGGGCAGCCAGCACGACGAGCGTGCTGATGGTGGACACCGCGCGGGCCCGGCGCCCGCCGACCGGACAGCAACCGCGGACCACGCCCGCCGTAGCCGAAGACAGGCGTACCCGGCATGGCCGCTGCCGACAGCATCGACGGCGCGGCATCGGGCGCGTACTCGCGGTTATCCGGACCGAACACCGGGTTGTTGCCGATCATCGCGACGGTGCTGACGAACTGCCCAGCATCACTACGGCTTGATCGTCGGCACGGACAGGTAGATCTGGAGGTACTTCTGCTGAAGCGCCGCCAGGGTTCCGTTGGCCTTGAGCGTCGCGATTGCCTTGTTCACGCAGCCGACTATCGGGTTGCCCTTGGTGAAGAGCAGCCCGTAGTGCTCGCCCGTGCTCGGGAACTGGGCCACCATCACCGACCCCGGGATCTCCGACGACGAGATGAACTGCGCGGTGGGCGTGTCGGTCACAAGGGCAGCTATCTGCTTGGTCTGGAGGGCCTGCTTGACGTCATTGAGCGTGGAGAAGACCTTGGGCTGGCTCGTCGGCTGGATGCTGCCGGTAATGAAGGCCAGGCTGGTGGTGCCTATCTGGTCGCCATAGACGTACGTCTTCAGCTGCGCCGGGGAGTGCTGGGTAGCGATGGGCGAGCCCTTAAGTGCGACGAGAGACTGCTGGACGTCGTAGTAGCTGCTAGAGAACGAGACGGCTGTGGCCCGCTGAGCCGTGTAGGAGATCTCGTTGACGTCGAAGTCGAACTTCTTGGGCCCTGGCGCATACGAAGCGTCGAAGGGCTCGTAGGCCCAGTGGACCTGCCCTGCCTTGAACCCGAGCTGGTGCGCGATCGCATAGGCCACGGCGCTCTCGTAACCCTTGCCGTTAGCCGGGTTGTTGTTCTCGAACCACGGCGGGTAAGCGGGCTTGTCCGTGGCGACCGTCAGTGCCCCGCTGTGGTAGAGAGCGGACTGGATCCCGGCGTACGTACAGCTCACGGTGGCGCTGGTGGTAGTGGCCGGGCTGCTGCCACAGGCCGCGAGCCCGGCGGCGGCGGCGGCCGCGGCCGCGAATAGGGCAACCCGACGCATCATCCTGCGCTCCGATCACAACGGTGATTCCATGCTTTGGGGTAGCTTATCTGCCTTGGTGACCCGATCTGCCGCCTTGGCCAGGCCGTTATGCAGCGATTACGGGCAAGGACGAGGGGATTCGGGCGGCGGCCAGCGCACCTGGCAGCTGAGGCGGTTAGCTGACGCTGGCTGAGGCCAGCTTCGGCCGGTACGGCGCCGTGCCGAAGATGTAGATGGGCGTGGACCCGATCTGGACGTCGTTGTGGAACCAATTCACCACGTCGGAGCCGATCCGCACGCAGCCATGCGAGTCGGGGTACCAGGGGACGGGTTCGCCCCCATGGATGGCGTAGACGGTGCCGATGAAGAAGACCGGATCTTCCATGAAACCAAGCGGCACCGTGATGCCGCCGGGGATGTAGGACAGCGCTGTATAGGTGCCGTCCGGCGTGACCGCGTCTGCACAGTTGTTCGGCGCGGCACAGAAGTAGTAACCGCCGCCGGAGGAGATATGCAGGATCAGGTGCGGCTTGTTGTCCTGGTACAGGATTAGCACCTGGATGCGGAGGTTGATCTCGATACGCGCGGCGCCGCCCTGCGGGAACTTATCCAGCGGCTGCCTCGGATGTGCCAGCGCCTGCTGGAACGCCGCAGTGATGACCGAGTTGCTGAGAGCGTTCATCGGCAGGCCCTGGACCTCCTTGAAGGCCCACACGGCCTCACGCAGGTCGGGACCGTACCGCCCGTCAGCCGTACCGGCATAGTAGCCAAGCTGGTTGAGGCGCCGCTGAATGCTCCTGATCGCGGGCCCGTGGGCGCCGAAGCGCAGCACCGTCGGGGGCGCGACCGCGTCCGTCGTGGCCGAACCGTTGGTGGTCTTCGTTGCCGACGAGCCAGCGGCTGCTGTCCGGGCATCCGAAGCCTTGTGCGCGTCTGCCGCAGGGGTTGCGCTGACTCGCCCCGCCTCGAACACAATCGAGGCTGCAACTGCGGCTACTGCCACCGCGCAATACAGCCAGCGCCGAACCAACTGCGCCATCGTCACCCCTGGTTGGTGCGTGCCTCCGGGTCGTGATGATGAACCGAACGAAAGCCACGGCGGCTTCGCCAACGAAGACTTGTAGGTCTTTTTGGGTGTTTAGACCCAACTGTTAGTTGCTCGCAGCAAGATGCTATTCGCTTCGACCCGCAGTTCGCAGGCTATGGCGCTGTTCCGTGTCGAGTGTGTCGCGGACGATACACACTGCGTAACCGACGCCGGGGTGTAACCAAGCGCGCCGAGACGGCCTAGCTGCCAACGATGCTGGGTTGGTACGGCGCCCGCCCATAGACGTAGATGTGGGTGGATCCGATGTGAACTTCGTTGTGGAACCAGTTGACAACGTCAGAGTAGATCCGCACGCAGCCGTGTGACGCCGGATACCACGGCACCGGGTCGCCGCCGTGGATGGCGTAGGCGCGGCCGATAAAGAAGACCGGATTTTCCATAAAGCCGAGCGGCACGGTGATGGTGCCGGGCAGGTACGACAGCGCCTTGTAGCTGCCGTCCGGCGTGACCGCCACCCCGCAGCTGCCCTTCGCGCAGAAGTGGTATCCGCCGCCGGAGGAGATGTGCAGGATCAGGTGCGGCTTGTTGTCCCGGTACAGGACCAGGACCTGGATGTTTTGGTTGATCTCGATGCGCGCGGCCCCGCCTCCCGGGAACTTCGCCTGCGGCTGCCTCGGATTCACGAGTGCCCGGCGGAACGCCGCGGTGATCACCGAGTTGCTCTCAGCGTTCATCGGCAGGCCCTGGACCTCCTTGAACGCCCACACGGCCTCCTGCAGGTCGCCGCCGTACTGCCCGTCGACGGGACCGGCGTAGTAGCCAAGCTGGTTCAGGCGCTGCTGAACGCTCCTGACCGCAGGGCCGTGGTCGCCGAAATAGATATTCTTCGCGGGCGGTACATACGTTGCCGCCACCGTCCGCACCTGGGACGGCTGGCTGCCTCCCGTGATGACGGCCGCGCCGGCGGTCCCAGCTGTCAGTGATGCCGCCGCCGCGACGGCTGCCACCACCGCTGAGCTAGCCAACCACCGCTGAACTGACTGCCGCATGATTACCCCTCGTTACTACGCGCCCCGCAGCTAGCAGTCAGAGACCACGGCCAAGGCGACGGCGGCTGGCCCGAAGAAAGACTTGTTCAGATTTCTAGACGTTTGAACCTAACTTCTGGTTGGCCGTCCCGGCAGTTCTCGCGTGCTGCCAGGCCGGGTGTGTGGCCAACAAGCACGGGTACTTAGCCGGTATCGCTCGTACTGACAGCTGCGCCAGCGGCTTTGGTCGTGGAAACGGGGGAGCGGTGAGGCTGGTCGGGACGGTCGGCGATCTGGATAGCGGGCCACGCCCGCAGGCCGCGGCCATGACGATGGACGCACGCGCCCATAGGGCTGCAGACCAGTGACCGCGCTGGCGAGCGCGCCAGCCAGTGGACCTGCGCGTGACCGCACGCACGGCGACATGCGCACTGACGAGCTGCTTGACGAGCTGGCTGCGCGCCTCGGATATCACGTCCGGCCCGGTAAAAAAGGCCCTGAGCTGGTGCAGCGCGACGGGAAAGTGGCGGAAACCTGGCGCGAGGACTTCCCGTATGCCAGCAGGCTGAACCGACGGAACTACGAGAAGACCAAGGACGCGCTTCAGATCGAATTGCTGAAGCTCCAACGCCACGTGAAGGCCACGGGCGGCCGGCTGATGATCCTCTTCGAGGGCCGCGACGCAGCGGGCAAGGGCGGGGCGATCAAGAGCTTCACCGAGAACCTGAATCCCCGTGGTGCCCGGATCGTGGCCCTCGAAAAGCCGACCGACCGAGAGCAGGCCGAGTGGTACCTGCAGCGGTATATCGCTCACTTGCCGGCGGCGGGTGAAATCGCAATGTTCGATCGGTCCTGGTACAACCGGGCCGGGGTCGAGCGCGTCATGGGATTCTGCCGGCCCAACGAGAGCCTGGAGTTCCTGCGAGAGGCGCCCGAATTCGAGCGAATGCTCGGCCGGGACGGCGTCACGCTGATCAAGTTCTGGTTCTCCGTCACCAGGGCCGAGCAGTTGCGGCGGTTCGTTCACCGCCAGCACGATCCCGTCAAGCGGTGGAAGCTCAGCCCTGTCGACCTCGCCTCCCTAGACAAGTGGGATGACTACACCGAGGCCAAGGACGTGATGTTCTTCTACACCGACCTGGCCGACGCGCCGTGGACGGTAGTGAAGAGCAACGACAAGAAACGCGCCCGGCTTGAAGCGATGCGATACGTACTCAGCAAGGTGCCATATAAGGGTCGGAACGACAGCCTCGTCGGCCGGCCTGACCCGCTGATCGTCGGTCCGGCTCCGCTGCTG
Organism: uncultured Actinomycetota bacterium; assembly: GCA_963730085.1. GTDB lineage: Bacteria > Actinomycetota > Actinomycetes > Streptosporangiales > Streptosporangiaceae > JAJYUU01. Next base: position 451,492 of record CAVSQI010000009.1, read on the forward strand.
TCGGAGAGCACCGGGCGCGCCAGGCCCGCCTAACCCTGCCAGGGAACGAGACGCGCCTAACCTGGCCAGCCAGCCTGGATTGTCACGCTCGGACGCCGCATCACGTAAGCACCAGGCGAGACGTGAGCACCCGGCGACGCTGGCTCCGGCCCGACGCCGGTTGGGCGAACAGTCAGCTCAAGCTCGTGCGCTCCGGGACGCCCGCGAGCCGCCCACTCGACTGTCATGTCGGCCAGCCAGGCGGCGATCGTGGCGCCGCCCGGGCCCAAGCCGGAAAAGGCGACCCGCGGCGGGGCGCTGGGGCCGACCGGGCCGTCAGGTGCGGTCTCGGTGGGCACCAGGATGGCGACGCCGATCCTGCCCGGATCGGTCGCGTGCCCTATGAGTCCGCCCACAGGTAGCAAGGGCGCCAGCGCGAGCCAGCCACCCGGCGCTGCCAGCACCGTCAGCCGAGCAAGGTCTCGGCTTGTGAGCGTGAGCCAGAGATCGAGGTCGGCGATCTCGCTCAGGCCGACCGGCGCTCTGGCGCCTACATGCGTCGCCGGTCCGGTGAGCGCGTGGCGGAGCGCCGGTCCATCAATAGGGCTGCCGTCGGACATCTGGGCGACCAGGGGCTGCGGCTCATCTAGCCGAAACACCCGCTCAGGCCCCGCGAAATCCCCCAGCATCGGCACGAAGCCGCATCGCCACGCCGATTTGCTCACCCAGGCCTCGCCCGCCCGCTCGAGCGCGACCGATAGCTGCATCCCGCGGAGCGACAGCGGCAGTACCAGGCGGCCACCCGGACCGAGCTGGTCAAGCCAGGCGGGCGCGATGTCCCATGCTCCTGCGGTCACGATGATGCGATCAAACGGCGCGTCGCCGGGAGCGCCGTAGCCCCCGTCCGCGCGCAGCACCGACACGTCGAAGTAGCCGGCTTCGTTCAGGCTCGCCTCCGCGCGGGCGACGAGCTCAGGGTCGATGTCGATGCTGACCACCTGGCCGCCAGGGCCGACAACCTCGGCCATCACGGCTGCGTTGTAGCCGCTGCCCGTCCCGATCTCTAGTACCCGATGGCCGCGCCCGAGGTCGAGCTGCTCCAGCATGATCGCCATCATCGCTGGCTGGGACGACGAGCTAACCGGAAGGCCGTCGGGTCCGCACTTGATGACGAGAGCCTCGTCCCGGTAGGCCGCCGCCGGACCGACCTCGGGCACGAAGATGTGCCGCGGGACTCGGGCGAACGCGTTCTGGACGGTCCGGGTGAGCCCGACGTCCCGTGCGCGGAGCTCCGTCACGAGGCGGGCGCGGGCAGCGTCCGGCGAGGTGGGCAGGGATTCGCGAGGGTCCATAGCGTGACCACCTCCCCCTAGTCCCACCTTAGGGGCGGACGCAGCTCAGCCGAGCTGGACGCGGAGCTGACTGACCGCGTAGAGGGCGATGCTGGCCGCGATGCCGGCGTTGAGCGACTCGGCGGGACCGGTAATCGGAATCCGCGCCACCGCGTCACAGCGCTCGGCTACGAGCCGGGACAGTCCCTTGCCTTCGGACCCGACGACGAGCACCAGCGGGGCGTCGGCCAGCGCCAGTTCGCCAACGTCAGTCGGTCCGCTCGCGTCGAGCCCCACGGCGAAGAGTCCATCGGCCTGATACGTCGCGATCGCCCTGGCCAGGTTCGCGGTCTGCGCGACACGCACACGGGCCAGCGTGCCGGCCGATGCTTTCCAGGCCCCGGCCGTGACGCCGGCCGACCTGCGAGTCGGCACCAGGATGCCGTGACCGCCGAACGCCGCCACAGACCGTGCGATCGCGCCGAGGTTGCGCGGATCTGTAACGCCGTCGAGCGCCACGATGAGCGGCTGCTGTCCTGCGTCCATGGCGGCCTGCACGAGGTCGTCCGGGTCGGCGTAGGAGTAACGCTTGATGCGCAGCGCCAGGCCCTGGTGGATGGCACCGCCGGTGATGCGATCCAGCTCATTACGGCCGGCCTCGACAACCGGAATGCCGACGTCGGCAGCCAGCGCGACGGCTTGTCCGATGCGCTCGTCGCTGTCCAGGCGAGGCCCGACATGCAGCGCTGACGCCGGGACACGGGCGCGAAGCGCCTCGAGCACCGAATTACGCCCGGCGACAATCTCGGCCGCCGAGCCGCCGGCACCTCGTACCTGCCCGGCGCCACGCACCTGCCCGGCGCCGCGGGCCTGCCCAGCGCCGCGGCCATCACGGCCGGCGCCGTCACCCCGTGCGGTTGCAGTTCGCGGGCTGCCGCTCTGCGCAGCGGCGCGGCCCGCTCCGCTCGACCTGCCCTGGGCCTTGGCCTGCGCGGCGGCCCGGCGCTGCGCGGGATGGCCTGGGCGCATCTCGGCGGGCGGAGTCGGACCTTTGCCCTCGAGCTTGCGTTTGCCGTACCCGCCAGTACCGGGGCGCGGCTTGCCGGACTTGGTTCGGCCGCCGCCAGCAGATCGCCCCGTCATGACCGGAGTTCCCATCGCGGGCCCCGCGGAGTGTCTTCCACGACGACGCCGGCCTGGTAGAGCTGGTCTCTGATCGCGTCCGCCGCGACGAAGTCCTTGCGTGCCCGCGCTGCCTCGCGCTGCTCCAGCACGACGCCGACCAGCGCGTCCACCACGGGTCGCAGGTCGCCGCCCTCGGCACTCGTGCCCCACGGAGCGGTGAGCGGGTCGAGCCCGAGCACGGCGAGCATGGCCCGGATTTCGGCGAGTCCCTTCGCGGTACCAGCCGCGTCGCCCGCCGCGAGCGCCGCGTTACCTTCCCGAACGGACTCATGGACGATCGCGAGCGCCTGCGGCACGGCCAGGTCGTCGTCCATCGCGGCGGTGAAGGCGGCCGGTAGCGACGCGCTGTTCGGCGGGCTCACGTCAGCTAGCGAGCCGTCACCCGCGAGCGCCTCCGCGGCGCGGATGACGAATCCCTCGAGCCGCCGGTAGGCGGTCACGGCCTCGCCCAGCGCGTCGGCGGAGTAGTCGATCTCCGACCGGTAGTGTGCCTGGCCCAGGTAGTAACGCAGCTCAACAGGTCGAACCTGAGTGATCAGCGCGTCGACGAGAAGTGAGTTGCCGAGCGACTTGCTCATCTTCTCGCCGCCGATGTGGACGAGGCCGTTGTGCACCCAGTAGCGCGCGAATCCGTCCCCGGCAGCGCGGCTTTGGGCGAGCTCGTTCTCGTGGTGCGGAAAGATCAGGTCAAGTCCACCGCCGTGGATGTCGAACGTCGCACCGAGGTACTTGGTCGACATGGCCGAGCACTCCAGGTGCCAGCCTGGTCGGCCAGGACCCCAGGGCGTCGGCCACGTGGGCTCCCCCGGCTTGGCGCCCTTCCATAGGGCGAAGTCCCGCGGATCGCGCTTGGCGCTGTCGTCCTCGGTGTCCTCGGCCGGGCGCATGTGGTCGAGCCGCTGACCCGACAGCGCGCCGTAATCCGGCAGCGAACCGACGTCAAAGTACACGCCACCACCCGCGGCGTACGCATGGCTGGAATCGATCAGCCGCTGCATCAAGACGATCATTTCGGGAACGTGGCCTGTCGCCCGCGGCTCGATATCCGGCGGCTCGCAGCCGAGGGCGTCATAAGCGCGCGTGAAGGCGCGCTGGTTGCGCTCGGCAACTGCCCACCACTGCGTTCCTTCGTCTTCCGCGGTGGCGAGGATTTTGTCGTCGATATCGGTGACGTTCCGGCAGTAGGTGACCTCGTAACCGGACACGCGCAGCCAGCGGACCAGGATGTCGAAGTTGACGCCTGACCGTATATGCCCGATATGCGGAGGAGCTTGTACGGTGGCGCCACACAGGTACAGCGAGACTTTCCCCGGCTGAAGGGGAACGAAGTCGCGCACCGAGCGCGTGGCGGTGTCGTGCAGGCGAAGCGTCACGGCCCAAGGTTACGGGATGCGCACGGGCCGGCACCGTGCTGGCCGCTAGCGGGGCGCGGAGTCAGCCGCCGATGACCACGTGCGACGGGCTCACGCGGATGATCACTCGCTGGTTGCCGGGCGCATCCTGGAACGTCTCGCCTGTGTATTTCTGCGACAACTCCTCAATCAGGTCACCGTCCGGGTCGTCCGTGATCGTGGCCGTACCTCGGATCTCCAGGTACTCGTACGGATTGGCGGCCTCGTAGATCACGAGGCTGGTGCGCGGGTCTGCGACAAGGTTCTTGTACTTGCGCCTGTGCTTCACCGTGGAGTACAGCACGTCCTCACCGTCCCGCTTGATCCAGACGACGCTGGCTTGGGGCGCGCCATCAGGCTGGATCGTCGTCACCGTGGCGAAGTTCAGACCGTCGATGAGCTCGCGCGCCCGCTCCGGCAGGCTCGTCATGTGCTGCTCCGTTCTGTCGGGCAAGGGCTTCCGGCCGCCATCCTCCCCGTACCCCGGGCGAAGCGGCAACACGCCGAGCCGACCTGGGCCGCCAGTCACGTACGGTGGTTCGCATGCACGAGCCCGGTCAGCAGCGCGGCAACGGGCTGGGCTCAAGGTTCGGTCGCTTGTCGCGCACGGCCCGGATCGTGGCCGTGGCAGTTGTGGTCGTCCTCCTGGCCGCGGCCGGCTTCACGCTCGCCTCGGCCGCCGGGCCGTCGAAGCAGACCCAGGCAAGCGCCGATGCGGCCAGACACGCCACGGACAAGTCGGCGCTCACGCCCCAGCAGAACCGGCCCGGGCCGGTCCTGCTAGTGCCGGGCTATGGCGGTGAAACCGGTTCGCTCGACGCGCTGGCCAGTCAGATCCGAGCCGAGGGCCGCCAGGCCGTCGTCGTTCAGTTGCCGGGCAGCGGCACAGGCAGCCTGGTCGCCGATGCCGCCGTTCTCAACAGCGCCGTCGCGGCGGCCATGCACCGGGGTGCTCCATCGGTAGACGTGGTCGGGTATTCCGCCGGTGGCGTCGTTGCGTTGCTGTGGGCTAGGCACGACCACGGCCTGCGGCTAGCCCGGCGGATCGTCACGCTCGGCGCACCGTTCCACGGCACTGGACTAGCCGCCGCTGCCCTGGCGCTCGTGCCGGGCGACTGCCCGGCCGCATGCCGGCAGCTTGTTCCCGGCAGCTCGCTCCTCGCTGGCCTCGACGTCGCACGGGGGGTCGGGCTGCCGCCTTGGCTGTCGCTGTGGACCGCGGACGATCAGGTCGTCACTCCCCCAGACTCGGCTCGACTCGCGGGCGCGATCGATGTGCAAGTCCAGTCCGTCTGTCCCGCGCTCGCGGTCAGCCACACCGACATGCCGAGCAATCCGGCGGTGATCAACATGGTGCTCGCTGCGATAGGCCGCGCGCCGCTTGCCCGGCCCGCTGCCACCGCCTGCGGCTGACCCCACGCAGCACGGCTCAAGCGCAGGAACCGGCCACGCGGCGGATCTGATCGGCCGCCGCGCGGCCTCAGGTGCTGGACGTCCGGCGCGGTGGCCAGATTCGGCTGGCGCCGGACGTCCTGCGTGTCAGCTTGCCCTGGCGTTGGGCCGTTGGCTCCAGCGCGACCGTCCGAATTGACAGGCACGGTCGCCAAGTCCACCCCGACTCGTCCAGACCAGGCCCACCGCCCCGGGGACGCTGGGCCAGGTGGTCCTCGAAAAGAACACGCATGTGCAAACCCCTCCGGCCCAGGACGGGACTGTCATAGCGCCCCATGGCGCAGCGCATCGGGGCATTACGCGCCCTGCAGCGGGCCGCGCACATCGGGCAAATGCCCGGGGTCGCGTTGGCTTCGTTTGACGTCTAATGGTTAGATGTCTAAGATTAGACGTGGACACCAGGCAAGCGACGGAGGGGCGAGCGCAGAGATGAACGGAACTATCCAGGCCGCCGGGGTTCCGGCGGTGATCGGCCAGTATCCGGACCTGGCCGAGAAGGTCGCGATCATCACGGGAGCCTCGCGCGGTATCGGCGCGGCTACGGCAGCAGCGCTGGCCGAGAACGGGGCCAAGGTCGTCGTGGTCGGCCGCGACGCAACAGCGCTGGCGGCCGTCGCTGACGGCATCGGCGCTCGAGGCGGTCGCGCGATCTGGGTGACCGCCGATTGCACGATCCCGGAGCAGGTGGACGCCATGGCCGACACGGTTTCGGAGCAACTCGGTCCGGCCGACATTCTGGCGGCGTTCGCCGGTGGCGCAGGCTTCCCCGTGCCCACCGAGTCCGAGCGTCCTGAGCACTGGCGCGAGGTCATCGAGTCGGACCTGAATTCGGTGTTCTACACGGTCGGCGCCGTGCTGCCCGCGATGCTCGAGCGCCAGCGCGGCGTCATCGTTACCATGTCCTCCGCGGCCGGACGCCAGGCCGCCAGATCGGCCGCCGCCTACGCCGCCGCGAAGGCAGGCGTCATCGCGTTTACCCGGCACCTAGCGGGCGAGTTCGCGTCGCGCGGCATCCGCGCTAACTGCATTGCTCCGTCCGCAACCGAGAACGACAGGATGCGCGCGTCGATGTCGCCTGACCAGCTCGCGGCCCTCGGGGCGAGCTTCCCGCTGCGTCGCATCGGGCAGCCCGCTGACGTCGCGGCGGCCGCGCTGTTCCTCGCGTCGGACGCATCGGCGTGGATCACAGGCACCACGCTGGACGTCTCCGGCGGCAAGATCATGCTCTAGCCGCCCGGGAAGACCGCGAGCGTCGGATCAGAACCCAGGCCCCAGATCTGCGCCCTCGGACTTGACCTTGCCGCGGGCCGCGTTCGTCCAGCTCCAGGCGTACTCAGGATCCTCGGCCGACCGAGCGGGGCCAGCCAGCAGCAGCGGTCGGAACGTATCGATCATGACCGCGGTCTCGTCGGTGGTTGTCTTGCCCGCGGCTAGGGCTTCGATGACGGCTTCGACCGCGCCAGGCTGCGGGCCGTGCGTAAAGCCCGACGGATGCAGCGTGATCGAGCCGAGTCCGACGCCCGAGCCTTTGCGCGCCGAGTAGTCACCGGCCACGTAGTACATCATTTCGTCGGAGTCGACGTTGTGATGGTTGTACGGGATCGGCACGGCCTCTGGATCGAAGTCCAGCGGCCGCGGGCAGAACGAGCAGATGACGAAGTTCGGGCCCTCGAACGTCTGGTGCACCGGCGGCGGCGCGTGCGTCCGCTTCACGATGGGCTCGAAGTCGGCGATGTTGAACGCGAACGGATACAGGTAGCCGTCCCAGCCGACCACGTCGAACGGGTGGTAGGCGTAGGTCAGCCTGGTCAGGCCCGCACCGGTGCGCACAATAACCGGCACCTCCTCGCCGTCGGCGAGCAGCGGCCCGGTCGGCCCGCGCAGATCCCGCTCGCAGTACGGAGCGTGCTCGAGGAACTGCCCGAACTGCGACAGGTAGCGGCGCGGCGGCCTGATGTGGCCGCGTGCCTCGACGACGAGCGCGTGCACGCCGCTGGCGGAGGGCCGCCAGCGATGGATGGTGCCACGCGGCACGACAACGTAGTCGCCGGCGTCGGCCTCGATGACGCCGTAGACCGACTCGAACCTCGCCGACCCTGATCGAAGGTAGACAGCCTCGTCGCCGGCCGAGTTTCGGTACAGGTCAGAGTCCGCGTCGGCGGCCGCAAAAGAGATGCGCACGTCGTCGTTGGCCATCATCAGCTGGCGGCCGAGGACCAGGTCACCACCAGTCGGCAGGTCCTGCGTCCGGTAATGCCGCGGCAGCAGCGGGTGATTGGGGACCAGGAGCGACTGTCCGGCCGTGTCCGTCAGCCCTTCACTCTTCACGATGGCCGTCGGCGGGTGCTGGTGGTACAGCAGCGAAGAGTCGGAGACGAAGCCCTCCTCGCCCATCAGTTCCTCGGCGTACAGGTTCCCGGCCGGGTCGCGGAAGCGCACGTGGCGCTTGCGGGGAATCTCACCGGCCGCACGGTAGTAGGGCATGTCGTCTCCTTTGACACCGTGATCGTAGGGCCGCGCCGGCGCACGCACCGGAGGGCGCTCCCGCCCGTTCTTGTGCCATTGTCGCGCGACTCGCGCCGCGCCTGGATAGCCGCCTGCTTGCTATGTGTAAGGCCAGTTCGTGACTATTAGGGGTGACACGGCCGGACCGGCATCATGAGGAAGGATCCAGCAGGCCGATGAGCGTGCAGACCTTAGGCCCCGAGGAGTTGCTGGATACCGCAGCCGATCCGGGTGCCGCTCCACTTGACGGAGCGCGTGCCCTCCGGATTCTCGCCGTAACGGCCGTCTTCCTCGGCGTCGCCGCGTTGGCGGCGGCCACGTTCGTGCTGTCTTACTCCGCCATCCGCACGGTGGTGCTGCAGGCAGGCATCACGCCGCGCCTGGCCAGGGGCTACCCGCTGCTGCTCGACGCGATGCTCGTCATCGTGCTAGCCGCGATCCTCGCGCTGCGGGGCGCGGGGCTGCCCAGCAAGCTGCTCGCCTGGGTGACCCTGCTGCTGGTGATGACCGTCGCGGCGGGCGCCGACGCGCTGCACACCGCCGGCCGCTCGATGCCACACCAGGCCGCGGCGATCACGGCGGCGGTCCTGCCCTTCGTCCTCGTTCTTGTGGCCTTCGTCCTGCTCCTGGTCATGCTGCGGTATGCCCGGCTCCGGCGGCTCGAGGGCGCGGCGGTGGCGCACGCTGCCGTGCACCAGCTCGAGAACGACGGGGCTGCGCAGCGTACTCCGGCGGTAGCCGACTTCGAGCACGGCCTCGGTGCGCCAACGCCCCAAGACGCGCACGCCGAGCTGGCGACGGACGCGGACAGCCCGAGCAGCGACGAGGACGTGAGCGAGCCAGCCACGGGCACGACGCCCTATCCGGCCGACGCACTGGCTACCGCCTGGGATGACGACGACGCTGATGCGGGGCACTCCTATGGCGGACTGACGCTGGCGGCGGAGGCGCTAGAAGTTGCCGAAAGTGCAGACGGGGAGCCGGATGACGACGACGGACCAGTGTTCCACCGGCTATTCAGCGCACCGACGCCTCTCGACGTCGAGCTGACCGAAGCCGAGGCAACCGAAGCTCGAGGCAACCGACCTCGAGGCGCCGGAAGCGGACGCCGCAGCGAGGCCGAAGCGGACGCCACCGAGGCCGAAGCGGAAGCCACCGAGCCCGGAGTGAGCGAGACGACGACGACAGAGGTCTAGGCCGCGCCTGGCGAGCGATCCGTGGACCCTAGCCCGCCTCTGCTAGCAGCGCCGTCGCGATCGCCGCAATGCCTTCACCGCGGCCGGTCAGGCCCAGGCCGTCCGACGTGGTAGCGGAGAGACTGACCGAGGCGCCGCCGAGCGCGGCTGCCAGCGCCTGCTCGGCCTCGGCCCGCCGGGATGAGATTCGCGGGCGATTGCAGATCACTTGGACGGCCACGTTGCCGATAGAGAAACCCGCAGCAGCCGTCAGCCTCGCGGTCTCGGCCAGCAGCGCTGAGCCGGAGGCGCCGGCCCACTGGGGCCGGTCGGTGCCGAACTGGCTACCGAGATCACCGAGCCCGGCCGCCGACAAGAGCGCGCTGCACGCGGCGTGTGCCGCCACGTCACCGTCTGAGTGACCGGTCAGCCCGGCCTCACCGGGCCAGAGGAGACCAGCTAGATAGAGCGGACGGCCTGTGCCGATCGGATGGACGTCGACGCCGATGCCGACTCGCGGCAGCAGGCCGGACACCGGGGTCAGGAAGCGAGAATCTCGTCGAGCAGAGCTTCGGCCTTGTCCTCGTTGGTCTTCTCCGCGAGGGCGAGCTCGCTGACCAGAATCTGCCTGGCCTTCGCCAGCATCCGCTTCTCGCCGGCCGACAGGCCGCGCTCGCGGTCACGCCGCCACAGGTCGCGGACCACTTCGGCAACCTTGTTGACGTCGCCCGAGGCGAGCTTCTCCAGGTTGGCCTTGTACCGACGAGACCAGTTGGTCGGCTCTTCCGTATACGGGGCGCGCAGCACCTCGAAGACGCGCTCCAGCCCTTCCTGCCCGACCACGTCCCGGACGCCGACAAGCTCGGCATTGTCCGCCGGCACACGCACCGTCAGGTCGCCCTTGTCGACCTTCAGCACGAGGTAGATCTTGTCTTCACCCTTGATAACACGGGTTTCGATTTCCTCGATCCGAGCAGCCCCATGGTGGGGGTAGACGACGGTGTCGCCGACCTTGAATGTCATGTGGCAGGTACCCCTTCCGCTGAACCCAAGCTTACCACGTGTAGCAGGGGCGATTGGCCGTCGTTGTCGGTAAAGGTGCAGGTCAATGGCGCAGCTAGGCCGATTCAAGTTTGCCTGGCTGCCGTAGCGCGGGTCGTAGCCGACCAGGGGGAGCGGTCAGAGCCAACCTGGGGCACGGGCAGGGCTGCCCTGTTGCCCCGCCGCTGGACCATACTGGGAAGAGACGTTCGCTCCTGTTGGAGAGGCAAGCGTGAACCCAGGCGGCGAACCGGGACGGGACGACAGCGGCCTGCCACCGGTCGACATCGAGATTCCCGACGACGCGCGGGAACTCGACCGTGACGTGCAGGCGTACTACCGGGAATTGCGCGCTCAGCGGCGACAGCAGCGCGGGCTCCGGCTGCGCGGCTCACTGGCCAAAGACGGCATCATCTTGCCGTTGCTGGCCTGCTGCCTGATCCTCGCCTTGATCACCGGGACGCTGCTGACGGTGTTCACCGCTACGTCCAATCAGAACCAAGCGGTCTCGCCGGGCAGCGTTAAGCCGACGGCGTCGCAACATGACGCAGAGCCACGCCCCTTCCGGCGGCGCCACGTCATCCGCCCGAAGGCCACTACCTCGCCGCCAGCACCGGCCGTGCCGGACACCGTTCCGGGCACGCTGCCTCCGGGCGCGACCATCACGGTCGGCGGGCAGCCAGTACCGGTGCAGCGACTAAGCCGGGCCGAGCTCGTGCTCATTCCGTCGCACTGCAACTGCACGAGCACGGTGGAGTCGCTCCTTTACGTCGCGACTGGCGCGCACGCGAGGGCCTACCTCGTCTACACCGCCGACACCAAGTCCGACGTTTTCCAGCTGTACGCAAGCCTTAGCGACAGTTACCGCGCGGAGGCACTGCTGGCGTACGAGCCAGACAGTGACAATCTGCTGCGTGAGAGCGTCCCGGCCGGGCCTCCCGGAGGACGGCCTAGCGGCCATCTTGATCGGGCCGACGAAGCACGTGTCTTACGCGACCGGCCTCCGTCCGCATGACAACGCGACCACCATGATCGAGGCGCTCACCCACTGACGGCCGGCCTGGCAGAATCGTCGCCGAGTGAGCCAGGCGTCGCGGGCCCGTCGGCTTTCCAACCATTAATGACCGGGCCGGCGGCAGCCTGACCTATTCGTGTGGCTACGCTTTCCGACGTCTCACGGACATCCTCACCCGAGGGGAGCATGCGGTGATAGGGAGCGGCTGGAGATGGGCCTCGCGGCGGCTTGCGCTTGTGGCAGCTGCAGCGCTGATTCCGGTCCTGGCTGGCTGCGAGGCCGGCAACAACGCCCCGACGCTTGCCTTCCACCCACCAACCGAAACCGCGGCCACGACCGTGGGCGATCTCGCGATCCGCAACGTCTTCGTCCTCGGCGCCCCGCTCGGGCGGAGCCTCGCGGTCGGCCAGTCGGCCAGTTTGTTCTTGGCGCTCGTGAATAACCACGGCGCGCCGGACACGCTGATCAGCATCAGAGCGCCCGGTACCGCCTCCTCCGTCACGCTGCCCGTCAATACCACGGTCGTCTACGGTCACCCGGTGTTTTTCTCCGGGCCGCGGCCGCAGGTGGTGCTTACGAACTTGACGAGGCCCATCACGAGCGGCTCGACCATCCGCCTTGTGCTGACGTTCCAGAAGGCTGGCCCCATCACGCTGTGGTCCCGGTGTTCGCGCGGGCCGCGCACTATGTGACCTACGCACCACCGCAGCCAGTAGTTACGCCGACGGTCAGGGTAGCCGCCAGGCACCGGGGACGCGCCGGCTCTTCGCCGAGCCCGAGCCCAACGGCCACCCCGTCGCCAACGGCTACCCCGTCGCCAACCGCGACGCCATAGCCAACCGCGACGCCATAACCAGGCCGCCCGTGACCGACCGCGGCGCTTAGCCGACGGGCTCGAACTTGTAGCCCAGCCCGCGAACGGTCACTATGTGCCGCGGGTTGGTCGGCTCGGTCTCGATCTTCGCGCGCAGCCGCTTTACGTGCACGTCCAGCGTCTTGGTGTCTCCGACGTAGTCCGCACCCCAGACCCGGTCGATGAGCTGCATCCGCGTGAGCACCCGCCCGGCGTTGCGAAGCAGGACCTCGAGCAGCTCGAACTCCTTGAGTGGCAGCTGGACCTGCTGGCTGCGCACAGTCACGACGTGCCGGTCGACGTCCATCCGAACTGGGCCCGATTCCATGATCGAGCTGACCGGCTCGTCGGCGTCCCCGCGACGCCGCAGCACGGCTCGCATCCGCGCCACGAGCTCCCGTGAGGAGAACGGCTTCGTCACGTAGTCGTCGGCGCCGAGCTCGAGGCCGACGACCTTATCGATCTCGCTGTCCTTCGCGGTGAGCATGATCACCGGTACATTCGACCGTTCGCGCAGGGTCCGGCAAACCTCGCTGCCCGGCAAGCCCGGCAACATGAGGTCGAGTAGCACCAGGTCGGCGCCGGTCCGATCGAACGTCTCGATCGCGTCCGGGCCCGTCGGGCACACCGCAACCTCGAACCCTTCCTTGCGCAGCATGTACGACAGCGCGTCGCTGAAGGATTCCTCATCCTCCACAACGAGCACCCGAGTCACTTCACGGCCTCCCTGACGGATCGCGCGCTGCTGCGTGGGTCAGATCGCGCTGTTGGCTGATGCTTACCACCGGCGGGCAGGCCGCGCCTCGAGCGAAGCGGGAGCCGGAGCGTGAAGGTGGAGCCGCTGCCCTCCCGGCTCCAGACAGCGACGCTGCCTCCGTGCGCCGCCGTGACGTGCTTGACGATGGCCAGTCCAAGGCCCGTTCCCCCGGTGGCCCGCGACCGGGCGGGGTCGACACGGTAAAACCGCTCGAAGATCCGCTCGCGGTCTCGCTCGGGTATGCCGATGCCCTGGTCGGTGACGCTGAGCTCGGCCAGCCACGTGGACGCCATCCGGGTTGTGATCAGCACTCTCGTCTTGTCCGGGCTGTAGGCGACCGCGTTCTCGAGCAGGTTACGCACGGCGGTCACGAGCAGGTCCTCGTCGCCCATGACCGTGATGCCGCGCTCACCGGTAACTTCGAGCGAGATCCCGCGGGCGCTGGCCCGCATCCGCACCCGGTCGACCGCCTCGGCAATGACGTCTTCCATGACCACGGGCCTTGGATCGGGCACCGGCTCGGCCGCCTGGATCCGCGACAGCATGATCAGGTCCTGCACGAGGTCGGTCAGCCTCGATGCCTCCTGGCGCATCCGGCCGGCGAAGCGGAGCACCGCCTCTGGGTCATCCGCCGCCTCCTCCACCGTCTCGGCCAGCAAGGCCAGCGCGCCGACGGGAGTCTTGAGTTCGTGGCTGATGTTGGCGACAAAGTCGCGGCGCACCTCGTCAACCCGCCGGCTCTCGGTCTGGTCCTCGGCGAGCAGCAGGATGAGCCCGCCATCGCCGGCCACAGGCCCGAGCGGCGCCACCCGGACCGCGAAACTGGTCGCCCGGCCGTTGAACCGGCTCGTCATGATGTCGATCTCGCCTTCGCGAGGCATGCCCTCGCGACGGACCTGGCGCGCAAGGGCGAGCAGCTCGCCGACAGCCAGCCGGTCGCCGTCGACGAGGCCAAACTCGCGCGCGGCGGCGCTGGAACTGAGCACGCGGTCATCGCTGTCGAGAACGACGGCCGAAGACAGCAGCACCGCGAGGACTGCGCTGATGCCGGGGGGCAGCTTGCCGTCCAGAGACTGGTCGGCGCCTGGCATGTCCGGGGACATGACTGCTTCAACCCCCATCTCCACGGTTTGATGTTATGCGGGCATCCTCGCACCGCCCACTGTTGTGCACCACCAGCTGCCGCTATTCGCAGAATGTTCACCACAGCGACCGAACGCGTCCACGTCGATTGTGCCTGCCAGGCACCCGCCGGGGAACAGCCTGTCAGCTACGGCCGACGGCTGCCCTGCGCGCGGACCGCCTCCGCGGCCTGCGCCGCAGCCTCGGGATCGAGGTACCGGCCGCCCAGCTGGACCGGCTGGAACCTGTCATCCAGTTCGTAGATGAGGGGCATTCCCGTCGGGATGTTCAGCTCCGCGATGTCGGCGTCGCTTATCCCGTCAAGGTGCTTGACCAGCGCCCGAAGCGAATTGCCATGCGCGACGACCAGCGGCGTGCTCCCGGCCGCGAGGTCCGTGACGATCGCGTCGTACCAGTACGGCAGCATCCGTTGCACGACGTCCTGGAGGCACTCGGTGCGGGGCAGCAGCTCGTCCGGCAGCAGCGCGTAGCGCGGATCGCCTACCTGCGACAACGGGTCGTCATCGGCCAGCGGCGGTGGCGGGACGTCGTAGGACCTCCGCCACAGCATGAACTGCTCGTCGCCGTACTCAGCCCTGGTTGCCGCCTTGTCCTTGCCCTGCAGGGCGCCATAGTGCCGCTCGTTGAGCCGCCAGGATCGGCGGACCGGCAGCCAGCTCAGGCTGGCCACGTCCAGGGCGATGTTCGCCGTCTGGATCGCCCGGCTCAAGACCGACGTGTGCACGATGTCCGGCCGCAGCCCAGCGTCGGACAACTGCTCTCCGGCTCGCGCCGCCTCCGCCACACCGAGCTTTGACAGGCGGGCATCAACCCAGCCAGTGAACAGACCCTTGTCGTTCCACTCGCTCTCGCCGTGCCTGATCATGATCAGCGTGCTCATGGCCGAGATCCTAGCCTTGCTGCTGGTGCTCGCCAGGCGGTGCCGACCCACGGAAAACCTATAAACCATGCCGGGAACGTGGCCATTTCCGCTGGTCAGCGCCGCAAAGCCGGTCCCGTTGGCCGGGAACACCCGAGCCGGCTCACGGGTTGGTTTCTTCCGGAGGTGAGTGCCTGTGCCGCGACGCTATCCACGGCGCATCGCGACTGTCAGCGTTCACACATCGCCGCTCGAGCAGCCTGGGACCGGCGACGCCGGAGGACTCAACGTCTACGTCGTCGAGGTCGCCAGGCGGCTTGCTGAGCGTGGTGTGGAAGTTGACATTTTCACCCGGGCAGTCTCCCGGGACCAGCCTCAGGTCGCCGAGCTGGCGCCTGGGGTGCTCGTGCGCCACCTGTCGGCTGGGCCCTTTGAGGATCTTGATAAGGCAGACCTTCCAGGTCAGCTGTGCCAGTTCACCTTCGAGCTGCTGCGGACTGAGGCCGCGCACGCGCCGGGTCGGTACGACCTCGTGCACGGCCACTACTGGCTGTCGGGCCAGGTGGGCGCCGTCGCGAAGGAGCGGTGGGGCGTCCCGCTCGTCCAGTCCATGCACACGCTGGCCAAGGTCAAGAACGCCGCGTTGGCCGCTGGCGACGCCGCCGAGCCTGAAGTGCGGCTGCGCGGCGAAGCCGAGGTAGTTGCGTCTGCGGACCGGCTGGTGGCGAACACCGACGACGAGGCCGACCAGCTCATCGGGCGTTACGCCGCCGATCCGGCTCGCGTCGCCACGATCAACCCCGGTGTTGACCTGGCGGTCTTCCGGCCCGGCTCGCAGGCGGCTGCCCGCCAGCAGCTCGGCCTGCGGCCCGATGGCGTCGTCCTCGTCTTCGCTGGCCGCGTTCAGCCGCTGAAGGCGCCTGACATCGTGCTTCACGCCGCAGCTCGGATGGTGGCCGATGACTCCGGACCTCGCTGACCGGCTCACCGTAGCGTTCGTGGGCGGCCCGAGCGGCACTGGCCGGCAGGACCCGGACGGCCTGACCGAACTCGCGGCGCAGCTTGGCCTGGCCGACGTCGTCCGGCTCGAGCCGCCGTGTCCGCAGCCGGAGCTGGCCCAGTGGTACCGCGCGGCCACGCTCGTGATGGTGCCTTCGTACTCGGAGTCCTTCGGTCTCGTCGCCATGGAGGCTCAGGCGTGCGGCACGCCCGTCATCGCCGCCGCGGTTGGCGGTCTGCGAACTGCCGTCCGGCACGGCTACTCCGGCATCCTCGTCGACTCGCACGACCCAAGCCATTACGCAAGGGTCGCCCGCGAGCTGATCGCTGCGCCCGCCGGGCTGGCCCGGCTCGCGCACGGTGCCAGGGAGCACGCCTCGCGGTTCGGCTGGTCGGCCACCGTCGACGCGCTACTCCAGCTGTACGCGACCGTAACGGCCGAGGCGGCCGCCACTACGACAGCCGCCACAGCGGTCGACGCATGACCGACACACAGGCTGCCGCGGCGGCGCTCGGCGCCGCGCTGGCAGACCTGGGCGTGGAGTACGAGTCCCCAGGCGCCGGTAGCTACCTGGTCACGCTGCCAGGCCAGCACAAGCTCAAGACCATGACCTGGCTTACCGCCGGCCCGCACAGCCTGCAGATTGAGGCCTTCTATTGTCGGCAGCCCGACGAGAACCACGCGAAGTTCTACCGGTTCCTGCTCGAGCACAACGCCCGCATGTACGGCGTCCACTTCGCGCTTGACCCCGTTGGAGACGTCTATCTCGTCGGCCGCCTGCCGCTGACGGCGACCACCCCCGAGGAGGTGGACCGGCTGCTCGGCTGCGTCCTCAGCTACGCCGACGACACCTTCGACCAGGCGCTGATGATCGGCTTTGAGTCGGCCATCAAGAAGGAATACGCGTGGCGCCGCAAACGCGGCGAGAGCCTCGCCAATCTGCGGGCATTCGGGCGTTTGACCGGTGCCAGCGACGACCCGCCGCCACCACGACTGCAGACCTGAGGAGCCTGGAGACAGCCGGGGACCTCTCGCGCGGCGTGCACAATAGACCGCAAGAAGCCCGTGGTAAAAGAGGGACGGCATGACCTCCACCGCTGTCGGCAGGGACACCTTCGAGGTGTTCGGCACGACAGCGGTCCTGCTGCTCACCGACCCAGCCGCCATGAGCCAGGCCAGGGCCATCGCCGACGGCGTGCTCGCCGACGTGGATCTCGCGTGCAGCAGGTTCCGCCCTGACTCCGAACTTGTCCGGCTCAACGCGGCAGCGGGAAAGCCGCTCACTATCAGCGCGACGTTCGCAGACCTCCTCGCCGCGGCGCTCCGCGCGGCGAAGCTCACCGGCGGCGACGTGAACCCGACCTGCGCACGCGCCCTCGCCGGGCTCGGCTACAACCGCGATTTCGCCGAGGTCAAGGCGGCAGGGGACGTCGGGCCGCGGCTGACCGGAGCGGTCGGCCCGCTGCCGAGCTGGCGCAGCGTCCACCTTGATCGGGCCGCGCACCGTGTCTGGCTCGAGCACGGAAGCCAGATCGACCTTGGGGCCACGGCGAAGGCCTGGGCGGCCGATCGGTGCGCCGGGCAGATAGCCGACAGCCTCCACTGCGGCGTTCTGGTCAGCCTCGGCGGCGACATCGCCGTTGCCGGACCGCCGCCGCCAGAGCACTGGAGCATCAGGGTCAGCAACGATCACGCGGCGCCTGAGACCGCCCCCGGGCAGACGGTGACGATCAGCTCGGGCGGCCTCGCGACGTCCAGCACCACAGTTCGCACGTGGATGGCTGGCGGCCGCCGGGTACACCACATCATCGACCCGGCCACCGGCGAGCCAGCCCGGTCGTGCTGGCGGACTGTCAGCGTGGCGGCTGGCACCTGCATCGACGCGAATATCGCCAGCACCGCCGCCATCATCCGCGGCGTGGCGGCGGTCGGCTGGCTCCACGATTTGGGCCTGCCAGCCCGGCTAGTCCGCGATGATGGCACGGTGGAGACGACCGCAGGCTGGCCTACGGACGTGCCTGGAGACGCGGCGTGATCGAGCCCCACCTAGGCGCGTTGATCGTGACCTCGTCGACGCCGCTTTGGTACACCACGCGGGCGACCGGCCTCGTCGCGCTCGTCCTGCTCACGGGCAGCATGTCGCTCGGCCTGCTGTCGTGGGTCGGCGTCGATCGGCCCACGTGGCCCAGGTTCGTCACGCTCGCGCTGCACCGGAACGTTTCCCTGCTGGCGCTCGGGTTCACCGTCGTGCACGTTCTGACGACGGTGCTGGACAGCTTCGTCTCGATCCCGCTGCCCGACGCGTTCATCCCCTTTATCTCGTCCTACCGGCCGTTCTGGGTCGGGCTCGGCGCCGTCTCGTTTGATCTGATGATCGCCCTGGTCGTCACCAGCCTGCTGCGCGCGCGGCTGGGCCAGCGCAGCTGGCGCGTTGTCCACTGGACCGCCTATGCGTGCTGGCCAGTGGCCGTCGTACACGGGCTCGGGACGGGCACGGACACGCGAGTGAACTGGGTTTTGCTGCTCACCGGCTGCTGCGTCCTCGTGGTCGTCGGATTGACGCTGTGGCGCCTGATACTGAGCTGGCCATATCGCCCGGTCGCGAGCGTCACCGGCGTCGTCGTCCTCGTGGCCACGATGATCGTGGTAGGCGCGTGGCTCCAGGCGGGTCCGCTGTCACCAGGCTGGAGCCACCGGTCCGGCACGCACACGCCGCAGGCACCCAAGCCAGCGGCAGCCCGAGAGCCGCTGACCGGTCACAGGATGTTGCCACCCCAACTGCCCCAGCGCGCCCGCAGGTGATAGGTAAGCACGGCGAGGATCAGGCCGCCGATGAGCGACCCGGCCAGCAGTAGCCAGCGCGCCCGGCTGCTGGCCACGACCCGTAGCGCTCTGTCGGCCGGATGACCGGCGAGCAGGGCGGGCAGCTTCGGGACGTAGTGAATCACGTGAATGATCACGACGATCAGCCACAGATAAAAGAGCCGCTGATGTAGCTGCTGCCAGGCGAGGTTGGGCCCGGTCACCGCCAGCACCACGCCGGTACCGAGGACACCGACGGACGTGACCACCAGAATTGGTCCCATGATTCGCTGTGACATCGGGGGTGGACCCCTGCGAACGTACGGCTGCGAGCCGAGGTAGTAGCGGCAGAACCGCCACACCGTGGAGCCGATCTTCAGGCCGACCGGGCCGACGAGCAGCATCCCCAGGAAGAAATGCATGCCGAACAGGCTGCCCATCAGCAGTGTGGTGACGACCTCGGCGGCGAACAGCACCAGCAGCACCGTCCCGGTGATGGCGGTCAGCCTCGCGTTGTCGGCTGGGTCCGCCCGGCTAGCGACCCTGCGATCTGTTACTGCCTCATCAGCCATCGGCTCGCTCACCCCGTACTCACTCTGCCCTGGCCGATCGTGCTCCTGCGGTCCGGCACGGTCAATGGGGATGAACCCCGGTTTGGACCCCAGATTGCGCGCGGCGCCGCCAGGACGGAAGGGGCGTCAGGGAACGTACGATCGCTTCAGTCATTCGAGGTGCGGAGGCACAATGGGTCCACTCAGCGGCGTACGGGTCATCGAGATCGCGAGCCTGGCCCCCGCGCCGTTCGGCTGCATGATCCTCGCCGACCTCGGTGCCGAGGTGCTCAGGATAGAGCGGGCTGAGCGATGCGGCCCCGACAAACGAGCACCGCTCGACCCGCTGAGCCGCGGCCGCCGTTCGATCGGCCTGAACCTCAAGGACCCGGCCGCGGTCGAGCTGCTGCTCCGGCTCGTCGAGGACGCTGACGTGCTGGTCGAGGGCTTCCGGCCGGGCGTCGCGGAGCGCCTGGGCTTCGGGCCGCAGGTGTGCGCGGAACGCAACCTTCGCCTCGTGTTCGCGCGCATGACCGGCTGGGGTCAGGGCGGTCCACTCGCGCCAACCGCCGGGCACGACATCGACTACATCGCCGTCTCCGGCGCGCTCGGCATGGTCGGCCGCGCCGGCGAGCGGCCGGTGCCGCCGGTCAACCTGCTCGGCGACTTCGGCGGCGGCGGCATGCTGCTGGCGCTCGGAATCCTGGCCGCGCTCGTCGAGCGCGCGACCAGCGGCCGCGGTCAGGTGGTGGACGCAGCCATGGTGGACGGGTCGGCGCTGCTGACGTCCTTCGTGTACGGGTTGCGCGCCATCGGAGCCTGGCAGGACAGCCGCGGCGTGAACCTGCTCGATGGCGGCGCGCCGTTCTACGACACGTACATCACCGCCGACGGCGAGTACATGGCCGTCGGCGCGCTCGAACCGCAGTTCTATGCCGCGCTGCTGGCTGGCCTCGGCCTGACTGACGCCGATCTGCCTGCCCAGCACGACCGGGTCGGCTGGCCGGTACTCCGCGAGCGATTCGCCGCGACGTTCGCGGGACGGACGAGGGCGGAGTGGGAGCAGGTCTTCGCGGGCACCGACGCGTGCGTGTCACCGGTACTCAGCCTTGCGGAAGCGCCAGCGCACCCGCATGCACGAGCACGCGAATCGTTTGTCGAGGTCGGCGGTGTGACGCAGCCTGCCCCCGCGCCGCGGTTCGGCCGGAGCGCGGCCGACCATCCGGCCGCGCCGCCGCGCCCTGGCGCCGACACCGACGACGTGCTCGCCAGCCTCGGGCTCACGGCGGCCGAGGTTGCGGACCTGCGGGCGCGGGGCGTGGTTGGCTAAGGCCCGACAGCACGACGCGGAGATCCTGCGGCTGGCGCTCCCGGCCTTCGGGGCGCTCGTCGCCGAGCCGTTGTTCCTGCTCGCCGACTCCGCCATCGTGGGGCGCCTGGGTACGGTGCCACTCGGCGGCCTCGGCGTGGCCAGCCAGGCGCTGACCACGCTAACTGGCGTGTCGATATTCCTGGCTTACGCCACGACGGCGGCCGTTGCGCGTCAGCTCGGAGCGGGTCACCGTGATGCCGCGATCCGGCAGGGAATCGACGGCCTGTGGCTCGCCGCTGGAATCGGGCTAGCCGTGCTCGCAATCGGGTGGCCCCTCGCGCCGCGCATCGCAGCGGCGTTCGGTGGCACGCCCGCGGTCAGCCATCAGGCGGTCACGTACCTGCGCGTAAGCCTGCTGGGCGCGCCGTCGATGCTCGCCGTCCTGGCCGGCACCGGCGTGCTGCGCGGTCTCCAGGACACCAGGACTCCCCTGCTCGTTGCCGTCCTCGCGAACGCCGTGAACATCGGGCTCAACGCCACATTCGTGCTCGGGCTGCACTGGGGCATCGCCGGGTCGGCGGCTGGCACCGTGCTGGCCCAGACCGGCATGGCGGCCGCCTACCTAGTCGTCGTGGCCCGCGGCGCCCGTGCCGCCGGCATCGGGCTGCGTCCCGACCGCCAGGGCATCACGTCGGCGGCTTCCGCCGGCGCGTCGCTGGTGCTGCGAACGCTGGCGCTGCAAGCGGTCCTGGTGGTGATGACCGCGATCGCGGCCCGGCAGTCCGACGCCGCCATCGCCGCTCACCAGCTGGCGATGCGGATCTGGAACCTGTTCGTCCTGGCCCTCGACGCGATCGCGATCGCCGGACAGGCGATCACAGGGCGCCAGCTCGGCAGCGGAGATGTTGCGGCCGCCAAGGCGGCAACCAGGCGAATGATCGGCTGGGGAGCAGGCTACGGCGCACTGTTCTCTCTCGTGCTGCTGGCGATCCGCCCGGCGCTACCCGGCTTGTTCGGCGTCTCACCGGAAGTGCGCGGCCTGCTCCTCAGCGTGCTGCTCGTGGTGATCGTCCAGCAGCCGGCCGCAGGCGTGGTGTTCGTGCTGGATGGGGTGCTCATCGGCGCTGGCGACCAGGATTACCTGGCCGTCGCCGGGCTCCTGACGCTCGCTGTCTTCGCCGCGGCGGCCACCATCGTGGTCAGGACCGGCGGCGGCCTCGTGGCCCTGTGGATCGCCTACGCCGCGTGGATGATGGCGAGGCTGGTGACCCTGGCCGTGCGCGCTCGCGGCTCACGCTGGCTGGTCACGGGCGCGGTCCGGCGTTAGTCAGGTCCGCGATAGCCCAAGTAGCCACAACTCGGGCGTCGGTCTATCCTCAGTGCCGGCGACGTCCGCCATGGGACGCCGTAATGGTAAGAAGGCCACGAGAACGTGCTGCCTGATCGGGAGGGACACTCAGCGTGGCCATGCGACGAGCCGTCGGATCGCTTATCGGGCGAGACGACCTGGCCGAGGGCCTTGGCTACACGCTGAAGCGCCGGTTCCTCGGCAAGCCGCTGATCAACGAGCAACTGACTGAGCAGCGACTATCCAAGCCGCTGGCCCTCGGTGTGCTGTCCAGCGACGGCATCTCTTCTGCCGCCTACGGCAGCGAGGAAATCCTCATCGAGCTTGTTCAGGCGTTCGGGTACGCCGCCGCGTTCTCCATTCTGCTGCCGATGACCTTGGTGGTGCTGTTCGGCATCGTGCTGGTTGTTCTGCTGTACCGCGAGGTCGTTTCTGTCTACACCAGGGCCGGCGGATCGTATGTCGGTGGCACGGGACAACTTCGGTCCCAGGGTGGCCCAGGTGGCTGCTGTCGCGCTGATGATCGACTACATCGTGACGGTTGCAGTGCAGACTGCGGCCGGCAGCGCGGCGATCCTGTCCGCCTTCCCGGCGCTGGCCAGACCCCTGGGCGGGACGACAACCCTGCTGCTCATATCGGTGATCGCGATCCTGATCATGTGCTACGGAAACCTGCGCGGAATCAAGGAGGCTGGCCGCTCGTTCGCGTTGCCCACCTACCTGTTCTCAGGCTCAGTGGGTCTCATGATCGTGGTCGGGCTGGCCAGGGAGATCTATTCCGGACTGCCCCACGTGCGAACAACGGCCGGACTTTACTGCAACGGCTGCCATCCCCCGCATAACGGCAGCAGCTTGCTGTCAGCATTGTCAATCTTCGTGTTGTTGCGGGCCTTTGCCAATGGCGGATCCTCGCTCACCGGCATAGAGGCGGTGTCCAACGCGGTCAGCGCTCTGCGCCCGCCGGAGGGCCGGAACGCCCGCCAGGTACTCGTCATCCAGGGCAGCATCGTCGGCATTCCTGATCGCGGGCATCTCCTGGATTGCGCACGCAACGCACGCCCTCCCGTATACCAGCGGCTATCCAACCGTCCTCGCGCAGGAAGCCGACCTGATCTTCGGCCACGGGCTGCTCGGGCGCGTCCTGTTCTACGCCGTGCAGGCCGGAACCGCCGCCATCCTGTTTACCGGAGGCAATACCAGCTTTAGTGGGTTCCCGTTCCTGGCCAGCTTTGTCGCCGAGGACTCGTTCCTGCCGCGGTGGCTGACTAAGCGCGGTCACCGGCTGGTGTTCTCCAGCGGCATCATCGTGCTAGCCGTGGTCTCGCTGGCCCTGATCATCGTAGTAGGCGCTAACGTCAACAAGCTGATCCCCTTCTATGCCATCGGAGTGTTCACTGGATTCACCATGGCCGGCTTCGGCATGGCGAGATACCACCGGATGCATAGGGGCCCGGGTTGGCGTCGGCATAGAGCCATAAGCATCGCGGGAGCCGTGTACACCGGCCTGGTCGTGGTGATCTTCGCCATCGTCAAGTTCACCGAGGGTGCCTGGCTCGTTGTGGTGGTCTTCCCGATCCTGGTGTTCGCGTTCATCCGGCTCAATCGGCAGTACCGGATGGAAGCGACGGTGCTGGAGGGCATCGGCAGCCGCGGCAAGCCGCCCGAGCCGCCGACGTACTCGCGCCGCAGCGTCTATGTCTTCATCGATGACTTCGACCTTGCGACCGTCGCAGGCCTCCGGTACGCCCGCAGCCTGCGTCCCACCTCGCTGCGAGCGGTCCATTTCGTGATCGACAACGTCCGAGCTGACAAGTTGCGGCAGGACTGGCTCCGGGCCCACCCCAGTATCCCGCTGGACTTCGTCGACTGCCCGGACCGGCGCATCGCCGCCGCCGCCGCGAGCCTGGTCAGCGCTGAGGCGGCGCTTCCCGGCGTTGGGGTGACGGCTGTATTGCCCCGGCGCAGCTACGCGCCTATCATCGGCCGCCTGCTGCACGACCGGACGGCCGACAAGATGGCTTCGCTGATCAGCCGGATCCCGCACGCGGCGGCCACGATCGTGCCGTTCGACGTGCGCAGCCGACTGGAGAGCCTGGCCAGGCCGGGGCCGGCTGCGCCGTCCGATCAAACCGTGCCTGCCGGCATGGCTCAGCAGGCGCCGGCCGATGTCGGACTCGCTCCAGCGGATCGGGGCGAGGCTGAGCTTCCCCCCGAGGCCCAGACCGAGGAGCCGCTGCCGGAAGCGGTAGATACGCCGACAGGCAGCGGGCCGTACGAGCGGCCGCCGCCCCGCCGCGGGGTCACGCCGATGGGCACGCTAACCAGACCCGGCCGCGCGACTGTCGAGGGCCGGGTTCATACGGTTGAAATCCGGCCCGTCGAGAACAATACGGTGCTCGCCCTGGACGTCGAGGACTCGACCGGGCAGCTGACCGCCCTGTTCTACGGCCGCTCGAACATCCCCGGCGTGCGGCCCGGCGTCAAGGTCAGGCTGCGCGGCCAGGTCGGCATCCGCAATGGCCGCCCCGTGATGATCAACCCGGCTTACGAACTGCTGGCGCCCGGCGAAGCCACCGCGGCCGAGCAGCAGGAGCAGGAGCAGCAGCACAACCAGCCGCGCGGCCGCAATCGGCGGGACGACCAGCAGACATGATCAGCTCGGGGCGCGCTGGAGGACACTCTCACGAGCGCGGACCGACGGTTACCGGCACCTACCGGCGGGCGCTGACGGTCGTGTTCCTGATCAGCCTCGCTATCGCTGTCGCCGAGGTGATCGGCGCGATCGTCACGGGGGCGCTGGTCCTGGCCGCCGACGCTGCCCATATGGCCGCCGACGCCGCAGGCGTCGGCCTCTCCCTGCTGGCTGCCTGGTTCGCGAACCGCCCGGCAACGAGCAGGCGCACCTTCGGGTATGCGCGAGCAGAGATCCTGGCCGCCATGGCGAACTCGCTGCTGCTGCTGGCCTTGACCACTGCGATCGTTGTCGAGGCGGCTCGGCGCATCGCGTCGCCCCCCACGGTCAGCTCGGGGCTGCTGATCGCGTTCGGGGTCGGCGCGCTAGCGGCAAACGCCTGTTCGCTGCTCGTACTCCGCCGTGGCCAGGCCCACAGCCTGAATGTCCGCGGCGCATTCCTCGAGGTCGCCGCCGACACTGTTGGCGCCGCTGCCGTGATCATCACCGGAGTCATCATCAGCGTGACAGGCTTCACGCTGGCCGACTCGATCGCCTCGCTGATCATCGGCGTGCTGATCCTGCCTAGGACCTGGCGATTGCTGAAGGAAGCCGTCGACATCCTGCTCGAAGCGACCCCCGAGGACATCGACGTCGAGGACATCCGCCAGCACATGGCCGCGCTGCCCGGTATCCGCGACGTGCACGAACTGCACGTCTGGACGATCACCTCTGGGCTGCCGGTGTTCTCGGCCCACGTGGTGGTCGACCCTGAGGTCATCGAGCGCGGTCGAAGCGCCGTCATGCTGGATCAGCTCCAGGAGTGCTTGCGCGGGCACTTCGACGTCGCGCACTCGACGTTCCAGCTCGAGCCGGCCGGGCATGCCGACCACGAGCAGCCCATGCACGACTAGGCGTCGCCGAAATACTTCGGGTTCGCCACCGCCAACCGGGCTGCCACCCGGCTCACCAGATCGCCGCCAGCCACCTCCCCCGTCTGCACCTGGCCGAGCTCGATCTCCCTGGCGACGATCGCGAGCGCGTTGGCCGCCACCCGGGCGTGAAATGCGACCTGCCCGGTCGTGGCGGGCATGACGCTGCCGGTCAGGTACTCCCGCACGGCCTCGAGCAGCTCACTCACGGTCGGGCGGCCGTAGGGCGCGGGCTGCTGCTGCGCCGCGCCGCTCGGCCGCGGCCGCGAGCTGGCCGCTCGGCGTGCCCCCTCGGGATCGAGTAGCAGCAGCAAGTCCCATTCCTGCTCGCAGACACGGCGACCGATGGCCGCCAGCTCGACCGAGCGGTGCGCTCCCGATAGGTGAGCCCACGCCTGCGTCAGGCAGATCACGCCCCACCGCAGCGTCCCCAGGATCTCCCACCAGCGCAGTTCGGCGAGCGAGATGTCGGCGCCACCGGCCGACTGGTAGGTCTCGAGCAGTTCCTCGCGCGAGCCGAGGCCCGCCACGGCCCCGCTGGCGCCGAACCGCCACGCCTTGACGCAGAGCCAGCCGAGGTCCTCGGCCGGGTTGCCCGCGTGCGTCAGCTCCCAGTCCAGCACTGCACGGAGGCCATCGGGCCCGACGATCACGTTGCCGAGCCGGAAGTCGCCGTGCACGAGCACCGGCTCGCGGGCGGGTGGCCGAGTGGCCGAGAGCTCGGCCATCGCGAGCTCGAACACCTCGCTCGGCTGGCCGAACGAATCTAGCTGTTCGCGCAGCCCGGCCAGCGGGTCAGGCTGCGGGAAGCCGATGGGCACGTTGAGCGCGTGGAGCCGGGCCGCGAATCGGCCGAGCTGACCCACTAGTACGCGCCGGGCCGACTCGTACTCCTCGTCGCGCAGGATCCGGCGCGCGATGGTCTCGCCATCGACGCGACGCATGATCATGCCTGCGGTGCCAAAGGCCTCGACACCGGCGTCAAAGCTGAAGAGGAGCTCCGGCACGGCCAGCCCGGCACGGTGCGCGATGCTAATGGCGGCGGCCTCCCGGTCGAGGACGCCGGGCTCCGCAGGCCGACCAGGGGCATCGCGGCGCAGGATCAAGCCGGTCCGCGTGCCGTCCGGGTCGATAGCGTCGAACGACCACGTCTCCTTCGACGCGCCGCCGGACAGGCGGGTGAATTCGCCGACAGTAACCGGGCCCAGCCAGCGGCGGAGCGGCCGAGCTACCTCGTTCCCATCTGGACCGTCCGCCATCAGCCCTCCGTCACGCCTTTCGGCGCTCGCTGTCGCATGAAGCCGAACATGTAGCCCGCCACCCGCCGCATCTGAATCTCCTCCGCGCCCTCGGTGATCCGGTACCGGCGATGATGGCGATAGATGTGCTCGAACGGCTTGTGCCGTGAGTATCCGAGGCCGCCGTGCACCTGCATGGCGCGGTCAGCCGCCTCGCAGCACAGCCGGTTGGCCCAGTAGTTGCACATCGACACCTTGTCGGATACCGAGAACGGACCGCCGGTGTCCATCAGCCACGCCGTCTTGTGGATCAGCGCTCGCAGCATCTCGCACTGGGTCTGCAGCTCGACGAGCGGGAACTGGATGGCCTGGTTGGCGGCCAGCGGCTTGCCGAACGGCTTACGCTCGAGCGCGTACGCGACCGACTCGTTGATGCAGTACTGCGCCGCGCCGAGGCTGGAGGCGGCCTGCCGGATCCTGTTCTCGTTGAAGAAATGCTGCACGACGGCGAGGCCGCGGCCTTCGCCGCCGAAGATCGCGCTGCCTGGGACCCGCACGCCGGCGAGGGTCACGTGCGCGTGATCGGTCGGCATGTTGAACGTCCACAGGTACTCATCGATCGTGAAGCCAGCCGAATCGACTGGTACCAGGAACGCGGTGATGCCCTCGGCGTCGCCGGGCTCCCCGCTCGTCCGGGCGAAGATCAGGTCGTGCGACGCGGCGTGGACGCCGGTGTTGAACGTCTTCTCGCCGGTGATGAGCCAGCCGTCGCCATCGCGGACCGCCGTGGTCTCCATGAACGTCGCGTCCGATCCGTGGGCCGGCTCGGTGATCCCGAATGCGAAGCCTCGACGACCGGCCGCGAGGTCTTCGATCCACTCAGCCTGCTGGGCCGGCGTCCCGTACTCGATCATCAGCAGCAGCCCGACGTTATTGCCAACGATCATGTGCTCGTTCTGCAGGTCGCAGTGCAGGCCGAGGCCCTTGCTGGCCAGGTGCTCGCGGATCACCGCCATGCCGAGGTTCGTGCCATCGCGGCCGCCGTACTTCGCGGGGAAGGCGTACCGGTAGTGCCCGGCCGCATCCGCGCGGCGCCTAGCCTCGCGCAGCAGCGCCTCCCAGTCACGGTTCGGCAGGCCGCCGCGGTCCCAGTCGGTCCGGGCGTCCTCGCGGCGGTGGTCGAAGAACCTGATGTTGTCGTCCTGCTGCTCCAGCGGCCGGATCTCGGCCTCGATGAACGCGTCCAGCTCCGCCAGGTACGCGACCAGATCGGCCGGGATGTCGAAGTCCATGTTCGCTCCCTACCACGGCCAACGGTTCTGGCACTAGACCACGCCCGCCAACCGGAGGGCAGCGTCGTGGCACTCACGCTGTCAGGTTTGCGCCTGGCCGACTGCGTACCAGCGAGCCTTGACTGTTCCGGTCAGGCGGCCATGTCCGGCGGCGGGTGGCTGTGCAGGGTATTGGCGCCGTCGGGGCTGACGGCGGTGGTTGTGACAACTGTCGGCTATTTAGGGCCGGCTCAGGTGACGGGCCGCAAGTCAGCTCAAGTCGGGGCGGCCGATCGAACCGCCGGTAACAGCGACGCTCCTAACGCCGGCTCGTAGCTTGGAGCTGGCGGACTGCGCCGACGATGATCAGCGCAAGAGCTGTGATCATCGGTATTAGTGCGAGCTGGTGGAGGGCGTGCTTCTGGTGATAGGTCCAGTAGTGATCATTTGAGAGCTGGATGATCGCGCTAATCAGTAGCAAGATGAAGATTCCTGATCCCAGCCAGCGCGACCCGGGAGATCGTCTCTTGAGCCTTACTGGCTGCAGGATCAAGACCGCAGCGACTACCAGCGCGAGGGCGATCATCACTACTGCCATCGAGTCCACGCTGCGGAGATTAACAGTTTGTCCGGGTCGTGGCCTTCCAGTGCCATGACTAGGAGCGGAATCCGGTCGTGCCGGCATTCCGGTCCGGGCCTGATTCGCGACGTGCTGTCAGGCGGCTTGCCCGGGTGCCGGGTGGCTGTGAAGGGTTTTGGTGCCGTCGGGACTTCGGGCGGTTGTTGTGCCATCGGGGTGGAGTGTGATGTGCCAGCCCCACCGGTGGATCGCGACGAGATGATGGAACCGGCAGAACAAGGCCAGGTTGGCGAGGGCGTGCCGCCCACCGTCTTTGCGGTGGGTGAGGTGGTGGACGTCGCAGGCGGCCGGAGGCAGGTCACAGCCGGGGAAGCGGCAGTGCTGGTCGCGGGTGCGGACGGCGCGACGCAGGTGGACCGGGATGGTGTCGGTGGTTCCGGCGATGTCGAGCGGCAGGCTGATGGCGGCGGGCGGGCCGGGGAGCTGGCGGCGCAGCCACGCGGCGGCCCCGGCCGGGCCGGACAGCAGCGCGATCGCCTGCTGCAGGATGAGCTGGCATCGGTCGGCGGCCGCCTGGCCCCAGTCGGCGGCCGCGTGCGCTCCGGGCGGTTCGGGGCCGGTGCCGGTGCCGGTGCGGGCGAGTCGGTCGAGCAGCTGGTGGTCGACGGTGCCGGTGAGGACGGGCTGGATGGCGGCGTCGCAGGCAATACCGGGTCCGGCGGGGCTGCCGGCGCCGTTGCGGGTGAGCTCGTCGAGGGTGATGGCCAGCTCGAGGCGGACGGGCTGGCCGGCCCGCTCGGGCAGGCAGCCGGCGGCGAGCAGCCGGGTGCACGCTTCCTCGAGGGCGTCGTGCTGCCGCTGGCGCCGCGGTCCGGACGTCTTCTGGCCCGCGCTGCGCGGACAGTGATCCGAGGACGGCGCTCGACGGCAGCGGCGCACCGCGCTGTCAAGTCGCCCTCGATCCGGCCGGCGCCACCGAAGGTGGTGGCGAACTGCACGCCGCGGTCGGCGAACCCGTCGCCGGGGTCGGCGTCGGCGGACGCGCACTGACGGCGCAGTTCCTCGAAGATGCCCGAACAGGTCAGCTCAGGCTCGCGCCACGGATCGCCGCGGCGAGGAATCGCTCGTCGGCGTCGCCGCGACGACCCTGCCGGCAGCCGGTCGGACCATTCCATGAGCTGGCGCGCCCACGACAGCGACAACGTCCCGCCGGCCAGCGCCGCGGCGATGAGCGGGTGGACTCGGCCAGGCCTCTCATCCGGGCGACGTGGACGGTGGCGGCGCGGCGGGTCGCGCGGGTCTGCCAGGTCAGCCACGTCCGGGGTGACCGGTGCCCGTCGCCGCGCGAGGCCGCCACCGGGCACGCTGAACGCCGCGAGCACCTGGGCGTGCGCCGCGGCCTGCTGGGCCTCGGCGACCGCCAGGGCTCGCAGACAGCTCGGCCTGCACGCCCGCGGCCACCCGGCCGCGTCGGCGTGCGCCAGGTACTCAAGCCCCGCCCGCAGGAACGCCAGCGCCTCCGCCGGATCGGCAGCCTCGAGGGCGGGCGCCGCGCCGGGGGCATGGGCTACGGTGACGGCGGCATCCGCGCTGCGCGCGCCGTCGCGTCCGCAGGCCGGCGGGCGGCCAGGCGAGCCGGTATTCGCAGACGACCGGCTGGGTGACCGGTCTGGCCCGAGGCGATGGGAAGCCGGCGGCGGCGCGTCATGCGGAACGCCCGGGATGGCCCAGCCGGGATCCGTCATGACCAGCCTCCCTCCCGCTGCCCGCAACCAACGCGCGACGATTCGCTTACATGTTCGATAATATCGAGCGGTACTGACATTTTGCGGCCGAGGCTCGCACCGATCGTTGCCACCGAGACATCGGACTGCCGGGCCGCGCACACCACTCTCTAGGAGAGCTCGGCCAACGCGCGGCTGGTGCCACCGTCGGCACGAGCGTCGCGGGGTCGAAGGAGCCGGGCTACGCGCCGAACCAAATCCGACAGCCCGCACCGCCAAACCCATCGCGAGCACTAGAGCTATGCCGTACTCGCGAGTAATGTCGTGAGCAACCGCTGCGTTTCCGGGAGGCTGCCGTGAGCACGTACGACCACTACACCACGCCGGTCGAGCCGGGGACCTGGGACGTTCCGGCCGGAGGGGCGGCGCGATTCAGCTGGGAGTACGACCAGGGCCGCAGCCAATTGCTGGATCTCTACCAGCGCGGCAAGGACAAGCAGTGGGACGCTACGAAGCGGATCGACTGGTCTATACCGGTCAACCCATGCAACGTGATGGAGCAGACCGAAGAGCTGAACCCCATCTACGGCTCGCCGCAGTGGAACGTGCTGAATCAGAAGGAGCGCGACGAACTCGACCATCATCTGTCCGGGTGGCTGTTCAGCCAGTTCCTGCACGGCGAGCAGGGGGCGCTTACAGTCGCCGCGCGCATCGTCGAGTCCGTTCCGGACATGGATTCGAAGTTCTACGCCGCGACCCAGGCGATGGACGAGGCGCGCCACGTCGAGCTGTACTCGAAGTTCATGCGGGAGAAGATCGGGCTGTACTACCCGATCAATCCGGACCTGGCCCAGCTGCTCGGCGACGCGCTGAGCGACTCCCGGTGGGACATGCCGTACCTCGGGATGCAGGTGCTGATCGAAGGGCTGGCCCTGGCGGCGTTCGGCGTGCACCGGGATCTGTCGAACAACGACCTCGTCACCCAGCTACTGGCGTATGTCATGCAAGACGAAGCGCGGCACGTCGCCTTCGGTCGGCTGGCGCTGCGCGACTACTACAAGGGGCTCACCGAGGCCGAACGGGCCGACCGCGAAGAGTTCGTCGTCGAAGGCTGCCACCTGATGCGCAACAGGTTCACCGGTCGCGAGGTGTGGGAGCGGATGGGCTTTGACGTGGAGGAGTGCGTCGCCTTCACCGAGCAGTCACCCGTGCAGCAGGCGTTCCGGACGCTGCTGTTCTCCCGGATAGTGCCGTGCGTGAAGGACATCGGCCTGTGGGGCCCGAAAGTCCAGCACGCCTTCGTCGACCTCGGCGTCATCGAAGCTGCCGACTCCGATCTTGAAGCGCTGATGCGCGCGGACGAAGAACTGGCTGAGAAGATCGACAACGAGAAGTACGCGGCCGAGATCGCTGCGCGGCAGGGCGAGGTTCACGAGGCAATCGCGGTCGCCGCCGATAGCTAGCCGACGCCAAGAGGCCCGTGCTCCCGAGGGGAACACGGGCCTCTTGGGCACTCGGCCCTGTTATGACCTACGGGTTGATCTGCGTTGCGGTCACGGCCAAGTCGTCGAGCGTGTAGCTGCCCGCCCCCCGGTCACTGTCGTACCCGAACGCATAGACATACAGCGTGGTGGGCGTCGTCAATGTGATCACGCTGGAGCCGCTGTAGTAGCTGTCGATCTGAGCATTCGCGCCGCTCTCTAGCGGTCCGCTGCCGACGTTGTACAGGTCGCCCGTGAAGCTGGCGTTCTTCACCTGGTTGTAGACGAAGAACTCCGGGAACACTTCGGCGGATCCGGTGCCGCCCGACGGCGGCGTGGCCTTGGCGTTCAGGTTCACCAGATACGTGCCAGCCTTGAGGCTGATGGTGCCGACCTGCGTCGCGTTCGTCACGAATGAGCCGCCAGTGGCCACGGACGCGACCGGGCCGAGGTCGGTCGTCTTGGTCGACACCACACCGGATGGACCCTGCTTACCGGTAGGCCCAGTGACATTCCAGTTGATAAATGTGGTTCCCGCCGGGCACTTCAGCGTGGCCGTCCTCGGATGCACGTACGTGATGATGCCGCTCTTGATGCAGCCGCTGATCGTGTTGTTCGCGCTCGTCCCTGTGTGCGTCACGGCGAGCGCCGTTCCGGCCGTTCCCACCGCTACCGCCGCAACTGCGGCAGCCGTAATGAGACTCTTTCGCATTCGAGATCCCCTCGTGTGTATGCGCGGCCGGAACGTCCGACCCGCGCTCGCCGAGCCATCAGAACTGGGTGCGTCGTCCTGATGGGTCAGTTGGCGGGGCCAGCCCGATGCTTAACTCCGAACTTGGTATCAGGGGAGGCCCGCCCCCCAAGCACCGCTGACCGTATCCCGGGCCATCGACGGGAGGGAAGGCAAAGATAGTTCAAAGTGACGCAAATCACTTTACTGTCGGCGATTGAAACGTTGCCGACTGTGGGCGCCCTACACGTAAGTCGGGAGGGCCCCACGGTTGCAGCGTTACCAGAGGTCGCCGCCCACGAGGACGTACAGGAACGGCACCAGCGGGACGATCGCGAAGATCGCCCAGGCGAGCTTCGCCCCGCCGCCAATGTCGTCCCGGGTCAGCAGGTCGATCCAGATCAGCACGACGGCGATCGGGTGCAAGAAGCAGACCAGGAGCTCGAGAATCTTCTTCACGGTTGCCAACGTACCCCTGCCGGGCCGAAGTTAGCTCCGCTCGGGCCTGCCATGAGGAGGGTCAACCGGCAGGCGCAGATCGCGCAGCGCGGTCGCCGCCGCCCAGTAGCCGCACATCCCGTGCACGCCGCCGCCAGGTGGCGTCGATCCCGAGCATAGGTACACGCCTGGCAGCGGCGTCCGGTAGGGATTCCACCGCAGCGTCGGACGCCCGACAGTCTGCCGCAGCGTGTTGGCCCCTGCGCCGATATCGCCGCCCACATAGCCGGGGTTGTAGCGTTCCTCGTCGGCCGCCGTCATCACGGACCTGGCCAGGATCCGGTCGCGGAAGCCCGGCGCGAACCGCTCGATCTGCGCTTCGATCCGCGCGGTCATGTCGACGTCGGACGCCGGCGGGGACGTGGCAGTAGCCCCACACCACGTGCCGACCGGCCGGCGCCCGGCTGGCGTCGACCACGGACGGCTGCGCGATGATGCAAAACGGCCGCTCCGGATGCTGCCCAGCCGCCACCGCCGCCTCGCTGCGCGCGACTTCGGTGATTGTGCCGCCGACGTGGACTGTGACCGTCTGCCGACATTCCTCGTTAAGCCACGGAACGGGGCCGTCCAACGCCCAGTCGACCTTGCAGACGCCGGCGCCATAGCGGAAGCGCTGCATCGCCCGGCGGTAGCCACTGGGCAGGCGGTCGCCGGCCATGCCGAGCAACTGGCGCGGGGTCACATCCAGCAAGATCGCCTTGGCCGGCGGCAGGTCCGACAGCTGCTCGACCCACGTGCCCGTGACGACGCTGCCACCGCGCTCGGCGAGCTCGCTCGTCATCGCTCTGATCAGTTGGCCGCTGCCGCCCTCGACCACCGGCCAGCCAGTGGTGTGCGCAAGCACCAGCATCGTCAGCCCGAACGCACTGGTCAGCGGCGCCGACAGCGGCATGATCGCGTGGGCCGTCATGCCGGCGAGCAGCGCCCGGCCCTCAGGCGTGTGCAGCCGGCGAGCCAGTAGCGTCGCGGGCTGCAGGCCCTCCACACCGAACTGCACCACCGGGATCGGCTTCGCCGCGAACGACCGCAGCGCCGGCGTTCGAAGCGGCGCTAGCGCCAGCGATGTGATGGAACCGTCAGCTCGTACCAGGCCCGCGATCAACCGCTCGTACGCCCGCGCGTCATCGCCTAGCCGGGCGGCTGTCTCGGCTACCGAGCCGCTGACCGCGCCGGCGCGACCGCCGTCGAGAGGATGCGCGGCGGCCACCTTTGGCGTCAGCATCCGGACGCCGCGACCGGCCAGGTCGCTGCCCGCGAAGAACGGCGACGCGACCGCGAGCGCGTGGACTGTCGAGCACACGTCGTGGGCGAATCCTGGCAGGGTCAGCTCGGCTGTCCGACAGCCACCGCCGGGAGTCGGCGCGCCCTCCAGAACCTGCACTGTCAGCCCGGCACGCGCCAGCGTCAGCGCTGCGGCCAGGCCATTCGGACCCGAGCCCACGACCACCGCATCGGGCTGACTCACAGGCAGATCACCTCGCCGTCGGCGGCCAGTGCCACGGGAAGCACGCTGGCCTGCACAGTATCGTCCCTCATGGACATAGCGTGGCCGCGACCGCCTGACCAGCACCATCGTGCTGCCAGGCCTCTCGCTGCCTTGCCGTTCTCAGCCAACTGGGAGGCAGCATCACCCTGACAAGGGGTGCTCGCCACCTTGACCGCGCATTCTGGGCATCGATGGAATGCCCCTTATGTCTGCGGTCTGGCAAGTACTTCGATGGGACCTCCGGGCGCGGTGGCGACCGCTGCTCGCGCTGGCGATACTGCTCGGCGTCCTCGGCGGGCAGCGGCAGCGCCTGGCCATCGCCAGGGCGCTGGCGAACGAGCCGACGCTCGTGCTCGCCGACGAGCCCACCGGCGCCCTGGATTCCGACGGCGGCCAGGAAGTGATCGAATTGCTGCGCCGCCTGCACGCCGGTGGCCAGACCATCTTGCTGGTGACGCACGACAAGGCGGTGGCTGACGCCGCCGAGCGAGTCGCCGGCATGCTGGACGGCCGGATCACGGCCGAAGGCGCTGTCAGCCAGCAGGCAGTCGGGCCAACTGTCCCAGTGCAAGCGCGGTTAGCGACGCGCCGGCGACCGACGCGCACCGTCGAAGACCCACTGGCGGCCTAGGACGCCGTGCTCCGGCCAAGATGCCACTAGTCACTCGTTCTTGCCTTCTGCGGACGGCTACGATCGCTGCGTGAGTGATCTTGCCTTCCCCCCGTTCCCTGCCGATTTCAGCTGGGGTGTCGCGACGGCGGCTTATCAGATCGAGGGCGCGGTGGCGGAGGACGGTAGGCGCGACTCGGTCTGGGACACGTTCTGCCGCCAGCCTGGAGCGATCCGGGATGGGCAGACCGCAGACGTCGCCGACGATCATTACCATCGCTGGCGCGAGGACGTCGCGCTGATGGCGGGACTCGGGATCGATGTCTACCGGTTCTCAATCGCGTGGCCGCGTATCCAGCCGCTCGGGTCCGGCGACGTCAACGGTGCTGGCCTCGACTTTTACGATCGCCTCATCGACGGCCTGCTGGCGAACGGCATCACGCCCATGCCCACGCTGTTCCACTGGGACCTGCCGCAGCCGCTCGAGGACGCGGGCGGCTGGATGGAACGCGACACCGCTTACCGGTTCGCCGACTACGCGGCCATAGCGGCTGAACGGCTCGCCGACCGGATCCCAGCCTGGATCACGCTCAACGAACCATTCGTGGTGACCGCGTTCGGGTACGCGCTCGGTTTCCACGCTCCGGGCAAGTCGCTCATGCTCGACGCCCTCCCGACGGCGCATCATCAACTGCTTGGGCATGGGCTCGCGACGTCGGCGCTACGAAGCGCCGGCGCTCGTGCGGTCGCGATCACCAACAACTACTCGCCAGCCTGGCCTGCCACTGACGGCGCCGCCGACGTCGCGGCGGCAGCGGCCTATGACGCGCTGCAGAACCGGATGTTCACCGATCCCGTGCTGCTCGGGCGCTACCCGGACCTAACCGCCTTCGGGATCGGCCCGGACGGTCTGGCCTGCGTCCGCGAGGGCGACATGGCGATCATCTCCGGGCCTATCGATGCGCTAGGAGTCAACTACTACATGCCGACGCGGTTGTCTGCGCTGCCCGAGTCGCCGCTGCCTTTCCAGCTGGAGCCCATTCCTGGTTACCCGGTCACAGCATTCGGGTGGCCGGTGATCCCGGGCGGGCTAACCGAGCTGCTGACGACCCTGGCGAAGCGCTACGGCGACCGGCTCCCGCCCATCTACATCACGGAGAACGGCTGCTCGGTGGCCGACGAGCCGGACGCCGACGGGCTGGTCGACGATCAGCCGCGGATCGTCTACCTAGGCGGCCACATCCGGGCGGTTGCGGATGCGATGAGGGCGGGGGTAGACGTTCGCGGCTACCTCGTCTGGTCGCTGATCGACAACTTCGAGTGGTCGGAGGGCTACCAGCAGCGGTTCGGGCTGGTGTACGTCGACTTTGACAGCCAACATCGCACACCGAAGGCGTCCTATGACTGGTATCGCGACACGATCGCTGCCGCACGCCAGCACCCGGTCGGCTAGGAGAGGGCGCGCAGAGGTCAATACGCGAGCGCCGGGCGCGCCCGGACCCAGGTGTCATCCGTCAGGGCCGCGGCGATGAAGTGCGCTACGTCGCTGCGAGCGATCGTCCGGCCGCCGACGGGCGCGAAGTCAGGCCGCACACGATAGCGGCCAGTCTGCCGAGCGTTCACGAGGCGCGCTGGCCGCACGAGCGTCCAGTCCAGGTCGCTGGCACTCACGACCGCTTCCATCTCGCGCACGTCGGCGAACTGCTTCGCCAACACCCTCGGCAGGACGAGCTTGACCAGCCCACCGATGTCGGGGTCGCCCGCGATAAATGCCCCGGCCGCTGACACGCAGACGAGCCGCCGCACTCCGGCCTTGTCCATCGCCGCCACGATGCCCTCTCCTGCGCTCGTCAAGAGCGCGGGCGCCCGCTGGCCTCGAGGTCCGAGCGCCGAAACCACGGCGTCGACGCCGCCGACTACGGCAGCGACAGCGACGGAGTCCGTCGCCTGACCGGCGACCACGGTAATGCCGGGCGTCGCTGGCAGCGACCGCGGATCGCGCACCAGAGCGGTGACATCGTGACCGGCGCCGAGTGCCCAGTTCAGCACGTGGCTCCCGATCCGGCCGGTGCCACCTAGCAGAGCAAGCCGCATTGCGATCTCCTCATTCTCGGACCAAGGTTGTTGTCCTGGCGCTCTCCGCCTCGACATCATCGTCCGCGCTGGCAGCGGAGACACCCGTGACGTCCTTCGGCCGGCGCCGACCAGCGCCGGCCGGCAGGGCGAACATCAAGGCGAAGCTGGCTCCGAACACGCCCACCTGGAACCACAGTGTCCGCGTCAGCGCGGCCGCGAAGTCGGTCCGGACGGCCGCCGCGCCAACCCCAGCCAGGACGTGAGTTACCGGCGGCGGCAGGACCTGGCCGCTCGGGAGCTGGCACGCAGCCGGAGTCGACGTCGGGTCCGCGGCTACGAGCCGGGCGTGGAGGCAGCCGCCGAACTGGCTGGTGATCCGGTCCGTGCAGAGGCGCCGGCACGTGCGCCGCCGCGAGTCCCGCGCGTAGCTGCGGGCTGACGGTCGCGGCAGCCGAGCCGGACTGGCTGCCGAGCAGGCCGAAGAAGATCACGCCGATCACCGCGACGCCGATCGAGGCGCCGAGCTGGAGGGCAGTGTTGAAGATGCCAGATGCCGACCCGGCGTCCTGGGGCTGCACGCGGGCCAGCAGGATGTCGGCCAGCGGCGCCAGCACGGTTCCCATCCCGAGCCCGGCGACGACCAGGGCCGGCACGAGCTCCCAGGTAGTCACCGCGCTGCCGTAGTGATGCACTGTCGCGATGAGCCCGGTCATGCCGCCGGCCATGACGAGGGCGCCCGTCATCGTCACGGCCCGGCCAAACTTCGGCGCCAGCCGAGCCGCTGCGCCGGATGCGAGGAGCACGCCAACCGAGAACGGCAGGAACGTAATGCCTGCATGCAGCGGTCCGAAGCCGAGACCGATCTGCAGGAACAGCGTCAGGATGAGCGCGAACGACGTGACGCCCAGGAAGAAGGTGATGGCTATCGCTATCCCGACGGCGAACGCCCGATGGCGGAACAGGCCAAGCTGTACCAGCGGCGAACCGTCGCGCCGGTCCTTAGCCCGCTCCCACGCGATGAACACAGCCAGCGTCGGGACGGCAGCGGCCATAGAAACGAACGTCCACGTCGGCCATCCCAGCTCACGACCTTGCACGAGTGGATAGAGCAGCATCAGCAGCGCCGCGGAGATGAGCCCAACGCCGACAGGGTCGAGGCGGGGCGGCCGCGGGGCGCGAGACTCGTGGACGAGGATGGCCGACGCCGCCACCGTGATGATTCCGACCGGAACGTTGATCAGGAAGATCGGCCGCCAGTCGAGGCCGAACAGGTTGTGCTGCGTCAGCAAGCCGCCGAGCAGCGGGCCGCTGACGGTGCCGAGACCAGCTGTCACGCCGAACGCCGCGAGCGCCTTGATCCGCTCGGCTGCCGGGAAGATCAGCTGGATCACCGCCAGCACCTGCGGGATCATTATGGCGCCGAACGCGCCCTGAGCCACTCGGCTGGCGATGAGCATGCCAGGCGTTTGCGCTGCACCACACAGGGCCGACATCAGCGTGAAGCCGATCACGCCGATGAGGAATAGTCGCTTGCGGCCGAAGGTGTCCCCGAGTCGGCCGCCGGTGATCAGGACCAGCGCATACGCGAGCGTGTACCCCGCGAGCGCCCACTGCACATCGGCGTAGCTGGCGTGCAGGTTGCGCTGGATAGATGGGATTGCGATGTTGACGATCGAGATGTCGAGCAGGTTCATGAACGCGGCTAGCAGCAGCACGACGAGGGTGAGCCAGCGGCGCGGGTCGAGGCTGTCGCCTGCTGCCTCGCGAGGTGCCAGGATCTGATCATTGGTTGACATCGAAGCTCTCCCGCCAGGAAGGTGGCTTAATTACGTAACCAACCTAGCTTCTAGTCTTGCTATTGTCTAGCTAACTTAACTAATAGGGAGCCGAGCCATGTCATCG
The DNA here is from genome assembly GCA_963730085.1 of uncultured Actinomycetota bacterium. Taxonomy (GTDB): domain Bacteria; phylum Actinomycetota; class Actinomycetes; order Streptosporangiales; family Streptosporangiaceae; genus JAJYUU01. The sequence continues at coordinate 490,390 of CAVSQI010000009.1, forward strand.
GACGGTCAGCCATCAGATGCACCATGGCAGGTGCCGTGGCCAGCCGGACTCGACGTCGCCGCATGGGGTCCGGAGCGGGCCCAGCTCGCAATGGCATTTGTCGGGGCTCTTAGGAAGACAGGTTCGCTGATGCAGCTGATGATGCAGGCGGCTGCGGATCGAATCGGGCTCAACGCCACGGACCTGAACTGCCTCAACATCCTGAGTTTCAGCGGCCACCTGACGGCTGGCGAGCTGGCCAAGGCGACGGGCCTCACCACCGCGTCGATCACGGGTGTGATCGACCGGCTCGAGGAGGCTGGCTTCGTGCAGCGCGAGCGAGACGCGGCCGACCGCCGGCGCGTGGTGATCCACCTGAATCTGCAGAAGGCATACCGAGACGTGGCGCCTGTGTTCGCGCCGATGCTGGCCGACTGGCAGCGCGTAGCGGCCCAGTACAGCGACGACGAGCTGCGGCTGATCGTCGAGTTCTATGACCGGATGGAGGACATCATCCGGCAGCATCTGACCCGGCTTCGGGAAGGAACCTAGGAGGCATCGTGGCGCACCCGCTTGACCCGTTGGATGCAGACGAGATCAGGCTCGCAGCGGCCACGTTACGAGCAAAAAAGGGTGTTGGTCCGTCTTGGCGGTTCGCCTCCATCGACCTGGTCGAGCCGGCGAAGCAGGACCTCGCGACGCCGGGCGGGAGCATCGGCCGGGTCGCGCAGGCGATCTGCTGGAACACCGTTGATGGACAGGCCCACCGCGCGCTGATCTCGCTGCCGTCCGGCGACATCGTGCGCTTCGAGCACCTGCCGGGGATTCAGCCGAACATGACCGTCGACGAGTGGCACGAGTGCGACGAGATGCTCCGGCGCCATCCGACCGTGGTCGACGCCCTGGCCCGGCGAGGCATCACGGACATGACCCTGGTACTCACTGATGTCTGGGCGTACGGCGCTGCGCTGGTGCCAACGCGCTATGCGGCGATGCGGCTCGGCTGGTCGGACGTGTGGTTGCGCGGTAGCCGAGATGGCAATCCGTACGCGCACCACATCACCGGCCTGCATCCAGTCGTCGACTTGAACCGCATGGAACTACTCGAACTCGAAGACGACGGATCAGACGGCGCAGATCGGCCCGAGGTCATGGGCGAGTACCTGCCGGAGCTGATACCGATGCCGCTTCGGGAGGTCAGCCCCCTGCAGGTAGAGCAGCCAGATGGCGTCTCGTTCACGCTGGACGACCGGCTGCTGCGGTGGCAGAACTGGGACTTGCGCCTCGGCTTCAACTGCCGGGAAGGCCTCGTCCTGCACACTGTCGGCTTCCGGGACGCCGGCCGGCTGCGGCCAATCGCGCATCGGATGTCGTTCGCCGAGATGATCGTGCCCTACCGGGACGCGACGCCTGATCACTATCGCCGCACCGCATTCGATATCGGCGAGTGGGGCCTCGGCTACATGACCACCTCATTGGACCGCGGTTGTGACTGCCTGGGCGAGATCCGCTATCTGGACGCGGTGCGTACCAGACTCGCGAGGCGAGCCGCGGACGATCCGCAACGCCATCTGCATCCACGAAGAGGACGACGGTATCGGCTGGAAGCACGTCGACGAGCGGTCCGGCGCCGCCGTCCGACGCGCACGGCGCCTCGTGATCTCGTTCCACGTGACGGTGGCCAACTACGAATACCTGGTGTACTGGCGCTTCTACCAGGACGGGAACATCGAGTGCGAGGTCCGCGCCACGGGCATCATGGTGACGTCGTACTTCCCGGCCGGAGGACAGCCGGCGACCGGCACGGTGGTCGACCAGCGAACGTACGCGCCTTACCACCAGCATTTCATCGTGGCACGCCTTGACCTGGACATCGACGGGCAGCCCAACACCGTCTACGCGGTCGAGTCGGAGCCGTTGCCCGTCAGCGCCGCCAATCCGCACGGGCTCGCCCTCGTCACGCGGGACACGCCGCTGCGTACCGAGTCCGACGGCCGGCAGGACGTCAGCTGGGCGACCCAGCGCACGTGGAAGGTCGCAAGCTCCACGTCGGTGAACGGTCTCGGCGAACGGCCAGCGTACAAGCTGGTGCCCGGTGGCAGCTTCCCGCCATTGATTGACGAGTCGTCGCCGGCGTTCCAGCGAGCGCAGGTCATCGCCCACGCCGTGTGGGTGACGCCGTACTCGCCAGCTGAGCGGTGGCCGTGCGGTGAGTTTCCCACTCAGAGCGCGACGGACTACGGCCTGCCGGTCTGGACGGCGCGCGACCGGGACATCGAGGACACCGACGTTGTCCTCTGGCACGTATTCGGCCTGCACCACATCACCAGGCCCGAGGACTGGCCGGTGATGCCCGTCGACCGGACCTCGTTCTGGCTCAAGCCCTGGGGCTTCTTCGACCGGAACCCGTCGCTCGACGTGCCGCCGGCCCCGCATGGCGAGCACGACCGCTAGGTTTGCGTTCTATGACAGGTGCGGGCAAGTCGGCCGGCTCGGCGGCGGGTGACGTAGAGATCTACACCGACGGTGCGTGCAGCGGTAACCCGGGGCCCGGCGGCTGGGGCGCGCTGCTCACGTACGGCGGCCACAGCAAGGAACTGCGCGGCGGCGAGGCGGCGCCCACAACCAACAACCGGATGGAGCTGATGGCGGCCATCCAGGCGCTCGAGAGCCTGACCCGGCGGTCGACTGTCCGGCTGCACACTGACAGCAGCTACCTCCGTAACGGCGTGACGACGTGGCTACCCACCTGGAAGCGCAACGGCTGGAAGACCGCGAGCAGGCAGCCGGTCAAGAACGAGGACCTCTGGCGCCGCCTCGATGACGCAGCCAGACGGCACGACGTTCAGTGGCTCTGGGTCAAGGGTCACGCCGGTGATCCCGGGAACGAGCGCGCCGATGCGCTAGCCAACCAGGGCATGGCCGAGGCGGTCGAGCACTCGCGCGCTCGGCGACGATAGCGCCAGCCGGAATGTCATCGCGCGCGGCGCTGGCCGTGCGGATGAAGCCGCGTCTCGGCAGACAGAAAGGCTCGTCCTGACGAGGCGGTAGCCTCGGCAGGACGAGCCTTCCTCTTGATGACCGGTCCCCCGGAATCAATTGAATGGGTCCCCCAACTACACAGGATGACATGACAGTTACTGACGGTCTGCGCCGGGCCCCGGTAATCGATGACCTATACCGACTGCGCCGTACCCACCTGGACCAATGGACCGCCTGAACCAGCAACTCCAGTTCATCGCCGAAGCCGGGCGGTTGAAGGGCGTACTCCGCCAGACGACGCTGGCCGATCCGGCCAGACGCGAGAACTCGGCGGAGCACTCCTGGCATCTGACGGTGCTGGCGCTCGCCCTCGGCGAGTACGCGCCGCCCGGCACGGACCTCGCCCGCGTCGTCGCGATGCTCGTCGTGCATGACCTCGTGGAGGTGGATGCCGGCGATCTGTCGGCCTACGCTCCGGAGGCCGATCAGGCCCGGCAGCTTCTTGCTGAGCGCGCCGCGGCGGATCGCCTGTTCGCGCTGCTTCCGCCCGACCAGGCTGGCGCGATGCGCCGAGCTGTGGGACGAGTTCGAGGAACGGGCGACCTGCGAGGCGCGGTTCGCCCGGGCTCTCGATCGGCTCCAGCCCATGCTGGAGAACGTCAAGGTCGGCGGCGGCACGTGGCGGCAAGGCGGGATCACCGCTGCCGACGTGCTGGCAAAGGTCGCGCTCATCGAGGACGGCTCGCCGCAGCTTGGCCAGTTCGCCAGACAGCTGATCGATCAGGCAGTGCGCGACGGCATCCTGGCCGCCGACTCGAGTCCGGCGGGCACGTGACCGTGGGGTCACCGGAGCGACGCGCCGTCGGGGCCGTCTTCCTGTTGTTCGGAGCCGACACGGGAACCTTCGCCTCGCGACTGCCCTGGATCGCCGATCGCCTGCACCTGACCAGCGGCATTCTCGGTGTCTCGGTGGGGCTCATGATGTCCATCGGAGCGGTGGTGACCATACCGTTCGCCGCTCGCTTCGTGCACCAGTTCGGCGCCGCGGGCGTCAACCAGAGTCCTGATCACAGCGACCGGCGCAGCGCTGGCGCTGCCAGCGTTCGCGCCGAACGCGTCTCGTGCTCGGCGCCGTGATGCTGGTGACCGGCGCCGTCTACGGCACGTGCGACAACGCGGTCAACGCGCAGGCTGTCGAGGCCGAGCGACGCGTCGGCCGCTCGATCATGTCCGGGCTGCATGGCATGTGGAGCGTGGGCGTCCTGGCTGGGCGCGCTCATCGGATCGCTGGCGGCCCGCGAGAACGTCGATCCGCGGGTTCAGTTCACGGTGATCGGCGCCGTCATCGCCATCGGCGGCGTCGCCGCGACGTCGTGGTTCGTCGATAGCTCCCGCGGCTGACGAGGCCACGGCCGTCGAGGCACCGCGGTTCGTCTTCCCGCGCGGCATTATCTTGCTGATCGGGCTTGTGGGCTTCGCAGCCATCTTCGTCGAGACCGCCGGCAATGACTGGTCAGCCGTCTACATGCACTGGATTCTGCACGCGAGCCAGGCGAAGGCTGCGCTCGCGACCGGGATCTTCGCCGGATCGATGGCGGCCGGGCGACTGTGCGGGGACGCCGTAATCCGCCGGACGGCGTCCCCGGCTCTGCGTGCGGGTTTGCGGATTGCTGGGGACGACCGGCTGCCTGCTGGTGGCCGTCAGCGCGAGCGTCGGGCCTGGCGCTGGCCGGGTTCTTGCTCATCGGCATCGGCGTGTCCGTCGTGATTCCGCTGGTGTTCGCGGCCGCCGGGAACTCCGGGCCGAGCGCGGCTCTCGGCGTGGCCGGAGTCGCGACCATCAGCTATGGGGCCGGTCTGTGCGCGCCGAGCGCGATGGGCGGGATCGCCGACGTGTCCTCGCTTCGGGTGGCGTTCGCGGTCGCCGCGGTGCTCGCCAGCACGATCGCGGTCGGAGCCGGGCTACTTCAGCGACCAGCCCGCGCCGAGCCAGACGCTGAGCCCGACTCCGGAAGAGGCGGTCAGAAGAAGATCAGCTTGACGGCGGAGATCACGCCGATGAGCACGACGAAGATGCGCAGCGCCAGCGGCGGCAGTCGGCGGCCGAACCTGGCCCCGATGAAGCCGCCGCCCGTCGAGCCCACGGCGATCAGCAGCACGGCCAGCCAGGCGACGTGCGCGAAGATGATGTAGACCACGGCGGCCGTGCCGTTGACGATCGCGACGAGCACGTTCTTGGCGCCGTTGACGCGCTGCAGGCTCTCGTCCAGGAACGTGCCGAGCAGGCCGATGACGAGGACGCCCTGCGCGGCGCCGAAGTAGCCGCCATAGGCCGCCGACGCAAACACGCCGGCACCGAGCACCGGTCCCGTCTTCTCGTGGCCCGGCGCTGCGGGCTCGTTCTGCTCAGCCCGCTGCTTGCGCCGAGCGCTGATTCGGCTGCTGAGCCACGGCTGGACGAGCACGAGCACGCAGGAGATCAGGATAAGCGCGGGCACGATGAGCTTGAAGGCCGTCGACGGCAACGAGAGCAGCGCGGCGGCGCCGGCGACCGAACCCGCGGCGGCGATGACGCCCAGCCTGATCAGGCGTGCTCGCTGGCCGGCCAGCTCACGCCGGTAGCCGAAGGCCCCGCTGACGTTCCCCGGAACCAGGCCGACGTTGTTCGAGACGTTGGCCACGACGGGCGGAAATCCGAATGCAAGCAGCGTGGGAAAGGTGATGAGCGAGCCAGACCCCACTACCGCGTTGATCGCGCCGGCCGCCAGACCTGCCCCGAGGATCGCGAGCGCTTCAGGCGGGCCCACGTGTTCCTCGCATGACCTTGATCGTAAGTGAGGGCCCGTGGTACCGCACCGTGAGCAGGACCACACCCGGGATCGCCAGGTTTGGCGTCAGGCCTCCGATATGGCCCGCGCTGACCACCGCCCGGCCCGGCGCTCCACCTGCAGCGGCACGCCGAAACACCGGGAGAGGTTCCGGCTGGTGAATACCTCCTGAAGCGGCCCGGCGGCCAAGATCGTTCCCCGGCGCATGAGCATCGCGTGCGTGAAGCCCTCGGGAACCTCCTCGACGTGATGCGTAACCAAGATCATCATCGGGGAGCGCGGATCGCGCAGCAGCCCGGCTGTCCGTCGCAGGAGTTCCTCCCGTCCGCCCAGGTCGAGGCCGGCCGCTGGCTCATCCAGCAGCAAGAGCTCGGGGTCGGCCATCAGCGACCGGGCGATCTGCACGCGCTTGCGCTCACCCTCCGACAGCGAGTTGAAGCGCCGCCGGATCAGGTGCGCGCAGCCCAGGGCGTCTAGCAGCTCGACTGCCCTCGTTACGTCGCCGGAGTCGTAGTCTTCGGCGTCGCGGCCGAGGATTCCATACGACGCGGTCAGCACCAGGTCTATGACCTTCTCCTGGGGCGGGACATGGTCGGCGATGGCCGAGCTCGACATGCCGATCCTCGTGCGCAGGTCGCTGATGTCGGCGTCGTGCAGCGGCTCGCCGAGCACCTCGACGGTGCCATGGGTCGGCGGCAGCAACGTCGCGATCACCTGAAGTAGCGTGGTCTTGCCTGCGCCGTTGGGTCCGATGATCACCCAGCTCTCGTCGCTGTACGCAGTCCACGTGACGTCGCGCAGCAGCATCGATCTGTCGTATCGGACCCCGACCCCGCTCAGCCTTAGTACTTCAGCCCCTATCCGGAGTTCGGCCGCCATCCGGTCCCCTTCGAGCGCCACCATCTCAGCTCGAACTTACGGTATGCGGCGGCCTGGCGGTGCTCAGCCGCTAACGTGGCGAACGGCGAGCAGCGCCGCTTGCGTCCTGTCGGCCACGCCGAGCTTGGCGAGTATCGCGCTCACGTGCGTCTTGACGGTCTTCTCCGAGACGCTCAGCAACCTGGCGATCTCTCGGTTCGAGCGGCCGTCAGCCAGCATGGCCAGTACCTCGCGCTCCCGGGCGGTGAGTGAGCGAATGCCTCGCGAGTCGGCGCCGTGGCCGCGCGGCCACGAGATCCGCGGCGTCTGAAGCCAGCACCGTGTGGCCGTCGTGCACCGATCGGATCGCTCGGACCAGCGCGTCCGGATCCACGTCTTTGTACAAGAAACCGGCGGCCCCGGCCTGCAGCGCGAGGGCCGGGCCGGTCGGGCTGGCTCCGCTGGTCAAGACCAGGACCCTTGTCCGCGCGCCGCGGGCGCGGAGCTCGTTGAGGACACCGAGGCCATCGATCCCCGGCAGCTTCAGGTCGAGTAGCAGCACGTCAGGGGTTTGCTCCATGGTCATTCGGACGGCCGCTTGGCCGTCGCTGGCCTCGCCGACAAGGTCGATATCGTCCTGGACCTCGAGCAGGACGGCCAGGCCCTGCCGAACCACGGGGTGATCGTCAGCTATCAGCACAGTGATCGGGCGCGTGCTGTCGCCGCTCACGCCGGACCGACCTCGGTCTTGTCGTCACCGCGCGGCCATTCGGCCAACTGCGGCGCCGACGCTGGGACGCTGAGCCGGACCTTCGTGCCAGCGCCTTTCGCCGATGTGATCGTCAGCTTCCCGCCGACAGATCGCGCCCGCTCGCGCATCGACGCGAGGCCGAGCCCGGCCTGCGGCGCGCTTGGGTCGAAGCCTGCGCCGTCGTCGCTGACCTGGAGTACCACCGCGCGCTGGCGCGCGCCCAGGTTGACGGTGACGTGCTCGGCCTGTGAGTGCCGTAGCGCGTTGCCGATCGCCTCCTGGGCGACCCGGTAGATCGCGGTGTCCTGCTGCGGATCAAGCAGTGGCAGGTCTCCCCCCGCCCGCACCGCGACGTCGATCCCGTACGTGCGTCCGGCCAGCACTGCGTAGCCACGCACGGAGCTGGCTAGGCCGCCGGCCGCGAGCTCCGGCGGCGTCAGCCCTTCGATCACTGCCCGAAGCTCCGCGTGCGCCTGGCCGGCCAGCTCGGCAACGCTTCTGATCTCCTCGATGGCGCGGGCGGGATCCCGCTCGACCAAGATGGCGGCCGCTCTTGCCTTGGTCCGGACGCTGAAGAGCTTCTGCGACACGGCATCGTGGAGGTCCTTCGCCATCCGCGCCCGCTCCTGCAGGACCGATAGCTCGCGACCGCTTTCGTAGAGTCGCGCGTTAGTCAGCGCGATGGCAGCGTGCGCCGCGAACAGGCTCACGACTCGCTCGTCCCGTTCGGTGAAGCCGCCCGGCACGGCTTTGTTCGCCGCGAAGATGAAGCCCAGGGTTTCGTCGCCATTCCGGATCGGGACACCGAGGACGTCGGTGAGCTCGGGGTGCGCGGCGGGCCAGCCCCAAAAGCGCGGGTCCTTGCGGATGTCTGCGAGTCGGAGCGGCTTGCCTTCGCGCAGCATCACCGCCAGCATTCCGTGCTGGCGCGGCAGCGGACCTATCGCCGCCTGCTCCTTGGCCGTCAGGCCGTCGACCACGAACTCGGCGAACGCACCCCCTTCTCCGGGCACACCGAGCGCGGCGTATCTGGCACCGGCCAGCGACCGCGCCGCCCGCACGATCTTGCCGAGCACGTCGCGCACTGACAACTGGCTGGATACAGCCAGAACGACCGCGCTGACCTGCTCGAAGATCGCATCCGGGCCGCCATCGGCGGTCGGCGGCTCTGGCGCCTCGCCCATAGGACAGACCGTACCCGTGCACGCCCGCGGACGGATCCGGCTCGGGTCCTAGGACTAAGGTCGCAGGCCGCCTAGTCCGCGGCCCGATGCGCCCGGCGCCGCGGCTGCCTAGCGTCGAAGCTATGACAACTTCACCAGTAGCTGTGGTCACCGGCGCTTCGCGCGGTCTCGGCCGTGCGCTAGCCGACGCCCTGGCCGCAACCGGATACGCCGTCATCGTTGACGCCCGCGACACGATGGCATTGGAGGCGTCGGCCGCGGCCATCCGGTCGCGGCACGACCTGCCACGGCGATCGGTGCTGGCGATCCCCGGTGACATCGCCGATCCTGCCCACCGGGCCGACCTAGCCGCCGCGGGCGCTGAACTTGGCGGCGTGAGCCTGCTGGTCAACAATGCGGGGACGCTGGGCGCCAGCCCTCTGCCCGCGCTGGCCGACTATCCGGTCGAAGAGTTGCGGGCGACGCTGGAGGTCAACGTCGTCGCTCCGCTCGCACTGACGCAGCTTGTGCTGCCCGACCTGCGGGCGCTGGGCGGCGCCGTGCTCAGCGTGACGTCAGACGCAGCCGTCGAGGCGTACGCGGGCTGGGGCGGCTACGGCGCCGCCAAGGCTGCGCTCGAGCAGGCCTGTAACGTGCTGGCCGCCGAAGAGCCGGCCGTCAGGGTCTGGCGTGTCGACCCCGGCGACATGCGCACCCAGATGCACCAGGACGCGTTTCCCGGCGAGGACATTTCCGACCGGCCGCGACCGGAGGCCGTCGTCCCGGCGTTCCTGCGACTCATCGGCGAGCGAATGCCGAGTGGCCGGTACCGGGCCGCGGAGCTCATGCCCGCGCCGATGGTAGCGGGGCTGGTAGTGGCGACGACCGCAGCGGCGGAGGTGTCCTCGTGACCACCACGATCGAGGCCTCGCCGGTTGTGGAGACGCCCGTGGTTGGGACAACCGTGGCTGGGACAACCGTGGCTGGGACAACCGTGGCTGGGACAACCGTGGCGTTCGACCTGCGGCCTGAGCTCGAGGCGCACGAGCCGCCGGAGTCGCGTGGCACCGGCCGGGACGACGTCCGGCTGCTCGTCAGCCGGACCGCCGCTCGCGAGGTGAGCGAGCACGCGTTCGCTGACCTGCCGGACCTGCTCCTGCCGGGCGACCTCGTCGTCGTGAACAATTCCGCCACGATCCCGGCCGCGGTTGACGTGGTCGCGTCGCTGGCGGAGGGAGGTCCGCTGACCGTCCATTTCTCGACAGCGATGCCGACTGGCGAGTGGCTCGTCGAACTTCGCTCTGGTCGCGAGCCGACCACGACACCGTTCGGCGGCGGGACCCGGGGTCTGCGGCTTGAGCTGCCCGGCGGCGCCGTGCTGACGCTCACCGCCAGGTTCACCCGGCGCCTCTGGCTGGCCAGGCTGTCGACCGCGGTGATCCCGTACCTACTCCGCCGTGGCCGGCCGATCAGGTACTCCTACGTGCCGCGAGCCTGGCCGCTCGAGGCGTACCAGACGGTCTTTGCCACCTTCCCCGGCAGCGCCGAGATGCCGAGCGCCGCGCGGCCGTTTACGCCGCAGATAGTGACCAGGCTCGTCAGCCGCGGCGTCGCCATCGCGCCTATCACGCTCCACACTGGCGTCTCGTCACTCGAAGGCGGCGAGGATCCATATCCGGAGTCCTACGACGTTCCGGCCGGCACAGCCCGTCTCGTGAACCTGACCAGGCGATCCGGCGGCCGCGTCATCGCCGTCGGCACCACTGTCATTCGGGCGCTCGAAAGCGCAGTGCTCGCCGCTGGGCCATCGGCCGACGGTCCGGTCGCGGCGGCGGCCGGCTGGACATCGCACGTGGTGACAAGGGACACCGGCGTGGCGGTCGTCGACGGCTTGCTCACCGGCCTGCACGAGCCGCTATCCACGCACCTCTGGATGCTCGCCGCCGTTGCCGACGACGCTCTGCTGAGTCGGTGCTACCAGGTCGCCGCGGATGGCGGCTACCGCTGGCACGAGTTTGGCGACGTACATCTTCTGCTTCCCTGAGCCTGCCGCGTACCCGGCCGCCCGGCCGGTCTCATCACTGGATAGCGTTAACAGCGCTATGTCCGGTCCGCAGATCACCCTGCTGGTCACCCTGACCGGCCGTGACCGGCCGGGGGTCACGTCGCGGCTTTTTACCGTGCTCGCCGAGCACGAGCTGTCTGTCCTTGATGTCGAGCAGGTGGTCATTCGCGGTCGCCTCGTGCTCGGCGTGCTGCTGTCGGCCGCAAGCGCGCCTGACCTGTCGTCGATCCACCAGCAGATCACGACCCTAGCCGCCGATATGGGCATGGAAGCCGAGATCACCATGGGCTCCGGCGAGCCGGCCCAGCGCGTGCGCGGTCGACTACACGTGACCGTGCTCGGCGGCCCGCTGCTGCCGTCCGCGATCGCGGCCATCGCTGGCCGTATCGCTGCTCACGGCGCCAACATCGACCGGATAGGCCGACTCGCTAGCCGCCCCGTTACCTGCATCGAATTTGAAGTTTCTGGCGCTGACCCAATCGGGCTGCGTACCGCCCTTGCTCGCGAGTCTGTCAAGCTCGGTGTCGACGTGGCGGTGCAGCGCGCCGGGCTGCACCGGCGGGCGATGCGGCTGGTGGTCATGGACGTCGACTCCACGCTGCTCCAAGACGAGGCCATCGACCTGCTCGCCGCCCGGGCGGGCCGGGCGGCCGAGGTGCGTGAGATCACCGCCGCCGCCATGCGAGGCGAGCTTGACTTCGCCGAGTCGCTCCACCAGCGCGTTGCGCTGATGGCTGGTCAGGATGCGTCGGTCATCGACGAGGTGCTCGCGGTGCCGCGGCTCGCCCCGGGAGCCAGAACCTTGATCCGGACGCTGAAGCGCCTCGGCTACCGATGCGGCGTTGTGAGCGGCGGATTTACGCAGTTCACCGACTGGCTGACCGTCGAGCTTGGGCTGGACTTCGCAGAGGCCAACACTCTCGAGATCGCCGACGGCAAGCTCACTGGCCGGGTGGTCGGACCGGTCGTGGACCGGGCCGGCAAGGAACGCGCGCTGCGGCATTTTGCCGCGGCCGCCGGTGTCCCGTTGAGCCAGACAGTAGCGGTCGGCGACGGGGCTAACGACCTCGACATGATTTCGGCTGCGGGGCTCGGCATCGCGTACAACGCGAAACCTGCCGTCCGAAACGCGGCCGACACGTCCGTCAGTGTCCCGCACCTCGATGCGATCTTGTACCTGCTCGGCATCAGTCGGGACGACGTCGAAGCTGCCGACGCGGAGGATCCGTCGCTAGAGCCGAGCTCACTGGGCGGCGCCCAGCGCTAGCGGGCTGAATCGACGTCGTGTGGCGTCCACGACGCAGTCAGTTCGCCACTCCCTGCCGCGAGCTGTGGCCAGCCCGAACTGACCCCGATCACCGCGATGGCAGCAGTGGGGAACGCCGGCTCTGCGCCGGTGAGCAGCTGGACGAGCTCGGCCGCAGCCGGGTTGTGCCCGATGTACAGCACAGTCGCGATGTCGTCGCTGGTTTCCCGCACGAGTTCGGCGACGTCCTCACTGTCGGCCCCGTAGAGCCGCTGCTCGGCAACGAACTCGGGCGCCGGGCCAGCGGAGTCCGCCACCAGCGTTCCCGACAGCTGCTGCCAGGTCTGCCGCGTGCGCCTGGCCGCCGAGCACAAGACGAGGCCGGGATATAGCCCGCGCCCGGCGAGCCAGCGGCCGGCGGCTGCGCTGTCGCGCAGCCCACGCGGCCGCAGTGCTCGCTCGAAGTCCGGACCGCCCGGCAGTTCGCCGGCCTTGGCGTGCCGCATCACGATCAGCGTGCGCGTCTCCTGCATGCCACCATCGTGGCACCCATCGCCGGACCACCGGCTCCGGGGCACTGCCAGACGCGGCTGGCGTCAGGCAGTCACCTTGTCCGCTGGCGTTTTGGCCTCGTTCCCGCCGGAGGAGATGCTAGTCGAGCGCCGCTTCGAGATGATGATCGCGGCGGCGACGATCGCGATGGCCACGATGGCCACGGCCGCCCGCAGCCCGTGGTTGTCGCTGAACTCGACCACGCTGGTGGCGATGAGCAGCGAGACCAGGTTCATGACCTTGATCAGCGGGTTGATGGCTGGGCCGGCGGTGTCCTTGAAGGGGTCACCGACCGTGTCGCCGATGATCGTGGCAGCATGCGCCTCAGAGCCCTTGCCACCGTGGTGTCCGTCCTCGACGAGCTTCTTGGCGTTGTCCCAGGCGCCGCCCGAGTTGGCCAGGAAGACAGCCATCAGGGCGCCGGCCGCGATCGCGCCGGCCAGGAACGACCCGAGCGGCGCATAGCCGAAGGCGAAGCCAACCGTGATCGGCATCAGCACCGCCAGCAGGCCAGGCGTCGCCAGCTCGCGCAGCGAGTCCCTGGTGCAGATGTCCACCACGCGGCCGTATTCCGGCTTCTCGGTGAAGTCCATGATGCCCGGGTGATTGCGGAACTGGTCGCGGACCTCGATCACCACCCGGCCCGCTGCCCGGCCCACGGCCATAATCAGCAGGCCGGCGAAGAAGAACACCACGGACGCGCCGATGATGAGGCCGAACAGGTCATTCGGCGCGTCGATGCCGAGGCTGAAGCCGCGCAGGTGCTTGACCAGCAGTTCGGCTGTGACCTGGGTGCGGAACGCGCCGAACAGCGCCGTGGCAGCCAGGACGGCCGTCGCGATGGCGATGCCCTTGGTGATGGCCTTCGTCGTGTTGCCCACCGCGTCCAGGCTGGTGAGAACCTGGGCGGCCTCGCCGTGGACCTCGCCCGACATCTCGGCGATGCCCTGAGCATTGTCCGAGACCGGCCCGAAGGTGTCCATCGAGACGATGACGCCGACCGTCGTCAGCAGGCCAGTCCCGGCCAGCGCGACGGCGAACAGCGCGATCGTGGCGTTACCGGTGCCAAGCAGGAAGGCGACGTAAACAGCGCCACCGATCAGCAGCGCCGAGTAGACAGCCGACTCGAGTCCGACCGCGATGCCGGACAGGATCACGGTGGCCGCGCCGGTCACCGAGCTGTCGCCGATTTCCCTCACCGGCTTGCGGGTGGTCTCGGTGAAGTATCCGGTCAGCAGCTGGATGGCGCTCGCCAAGACGAGGCCGACGACGACGGCGCCGATGGCCAGCAGCCGCGGGTTGCCGCTGTGGTGCAGGATCGCTGGGTCGGTGATGCCCTTGAGCGCGCTGAACTTGCTCGGCAGGTAGACGAAGGCCGCGATGACGACCAGGACGAGCGAGATCACCGCTGAGGCGAAGAAGCCGCGGTTGATCGCCGTCATGCCACTGCGGTCCTTCCGCCGCGGCGCGACCAGGAAGATGCCGATGATCGCCGTGATCACGCCGATCATGGGGACGATCAGCGGGAAGACCAGACCATCAGAGCCGAAGGCCGCCTTGCCGAGGATCAGGGCCGCGACGAGCGTGACGGCGTACGACTCGAACAGGTCAGCGGCCATGCCGGCGCAGTCGCCGACGTTGTCGCCCACGTTGTCAGCAATGGTGGCGGCGTTGCGCGGGTCGTCTTCGGGAATGTGCTTCTCGACCTTGCCGACCAGGTCAGCGCCGACGTCGGCGGCCTTGGTGAAGATCCCGCCGCCAACGCGCATGAACATGGCCAGCAGGGCCGCGCCGAAGCCGAAGCCCTCCAGCACGCTCGAGGCGTTGGCCCGGTACAAGATCACGACAATCGCGGCCCCGAAGAGCCCGAGACCGACGGTGAACATGCCGGCGACGCCGCCGGTGCGGAACGCGATCCGCATGGCCGAGCGCTCACCGGACTCCTTGGCGGCCGCCGCCACCCGGACGTTGCCTCGCACGGCCAGCCACATGCCGGTGAAGCCGGTGGTGGCGGAGAACAGCGCTCCGACGAGGAAGAAGATGGACCGCCCGAAGCGCACCGACTCATTGACCGCCGGGAGCACCAGCAGGACGAAGAAGATCAGGACGACGAAGATGCTGAGCGTCTTGAACTGCCGACGCAGGTAGGCAGCCGCGCCTTCCTGGACCGCCGTGGCGATCTCCTGCATCTTGGGAGTTCCCTGGCTGGCCGCCAGCACGTCCCTGACCAGCCAGCCCGCGACGGCCAGCGCCATCAGCGCGATGACCGCCACCACGGCCACCCAGGTCAGGTTGCCCCCGGTTACCGTGGGAGTGCCTACTCCCAGGGCGAGGTTGTGCATTATCCGTCCTCCTTGACAGGGGCTTGCAGCTAGACCGAGCCCACGGGCGCTGCGTGTCTCGGTGGCGAGTCCGCTGTGGTTCGGCCCAGGCAGCCGGGGCGAGGCATGGCCTACCCGACACGCGACGTGCGGAGTCTACGCATGCTGGTAACCGGATGGTAAATCGGGAGCGCATACATACGGTGTCGCGACGGTTTTGTGACGTAACGGTTGCCGCTAGGTGACGCTCTCCGCCAGTTGGGTGACAGCTCGTTACGATGCGTAATCACTCGCCACGGTGCGTTAGCGAGATGCCCCGGACGAAGGCCAGCTCATCCGGATACTCGTGCCAGCCGCGGTCTCACTGATCTGCACGTCGTCGGCCAGACCCTCGATTACAGCGATGCCGATACTGGCTGGCAGACCACCGTTGTTTCCGGCGCCATGGCCTCCGGCGACCGCGCCAACTGCTTCCTGACCGGCTGGCAGGCGCGCCGCCGGCGCGCACGTGTCGGTGACTTCGACCTCGAACCGCCCGGCCAGATCTGTCAGCGAGAGCCGCACCGGCTCTGCCGGGCAGTAGAGCTGATGGCCTTCCACCGCGCGGGAGCATGCCTCGCCAACGGCGAGCCTGACTTCGTCAAGAAGGGACTCATCAACCCCGCTGCGCCTGGCGACCGCCGTCGCCACGAGCCTGGCCGTCCGGACGTGCGCCGGCAGCGCGGTAAAGCTCAGTTCGACTGTCGCCATGCCAGTGCCACCTGAATCTGCCGGTCACCCGATCGGTGCGCAGGCGCCTACTTCTCCGCCCGGCGGGCGGCGATTGCCTCGTCGACGGTGTCGTGGATGCCGAATACCTTCGTCAGGCCCGTGATCCGGAAAATCTTCAAGATCCGCTCTTGTGTGCACACGAGATCCAGCGAGCCGTCGTGCGCGCGGACACGCTTCAGCCCGCCGACGAGTACGCCAAGCCCGGTCGAGTCAAGGAACTCGACCTTCTCCATATTCACCACGAGCTGGTAGAAACGGCTATTGACCAGCTCGATGAGAAGTTCACGCAAGCGCGGAGCGGTGTAGACGTCGATCTCGCCTTCTACATCGACGATCTCGATTCCATCCTTGCTGTGGTGGTCCAGCTTTAGGTCCACAAATCCTCCAGCGCCTTACGGCGATCATGTTTAGCAGCGGCCAGGCTGCTGTACTTGTCCATGCCCAGCCTGTCATGCGCGTGCTTCTTGATGCTGCCCACGGGGCAGCACGTCATCCCCTGTCGGGAATTCAACCACGCCATGCAGTTATTCCTATACCAGATCGCCATGGCAGGCACCTCGCGCCATGCGACACACTGGGATCTGATGGTTTGGGTAACGAGCCCTGCAGCGGTCATCGCCACCGGGGTCGAAGGCCGCCGGCTGCACGTATATGACGACGCTGCCCGGCCGCGCTGGCCAGCACGCGGACTGGCCAGGCTGGGTACCCGCGGAGCTGATCAGCGCGCTCGCTGGCGTCGGGGTGACCGCACCGTGGCTCCATCAGGCCGAGGCGGCGAATCTGGCCTGGTCCGGCCAGAGCGCCATAATCTCGACGGGTACGGCGTCAGGTAAGTCGCTCGGTTATCTGCTGCCCGCGCTCACGGGCATCCTGGGTGGTGGCACCGCTCTTTATCTCGCGCCTACGAGAGCGCTGGCCGCCGATCAGCTCAAGCTGATCCGCTCCCTCGGCCTGGACCGGGTCCGGGCCGCCGTGGTCGACGGCGACACGCCCTGGGCAGAGCGGACCAGGGCTCGGTCGCACGCGAACTACGTGCTGACCACGCCCGACATGCTGCACCAGTCCCTGCTGCCGGGCCACTCTCGATGGAACGGGTTTCTGCGGAGACTGCGCTACGTCGTCGTCGATGAGTGCCATACCTACAGCGGAGTCTTCGGTTCGCATGTAGCGCACGTGCTGCGGCGGCTGCGCCGGGTGGCCTATCACCACAGCGCCAGCGAGCCCGTGTTTGTCCTGGCTTCGGCGACCATCAGCGAGCCGGCTCGCTGTGGGGCGCTACTGACCGGCCGGAGCGTCGTCGGCGTCAGCTCCGACGGCGCGCCGGCTGCGCCGTTGACGTTTGCACTGTGGGAGCCGCCCCTCACGGGCGCGCGCGGCGAGGCCGGCGCTCCGGTCCGGCGGGCGGCGACGACTGAAGCGGCCAGGTTGCTGGCTAACCTCGTGGGCAGCAACGTGCCGGCGCTGGTTTTCGTCAGGTCCCGCCGCGGCGCCGAGTCGGTGGCGCAATCGGCCCGCCGTCACCTGGCCGAGGCAGGCTCGGACGATCTGGCCGAGCGAGTCGCGGCATACCGCTCCGGTTACCTGCCTGACGAGCGGCGGGCGTTGGAAGAAGCACTGCGGACTGGCGAGATCATCGGCCTCGCGGCGACGACAGCGCTGGAGCTCGGCGTGAATGTGACCGGGCTGGACGCAGTGCTCATGGCTGGGTGGCCAGGTACCAGGGCTGCGCTGTGGCAGCAAGCGGGTCGCGCCGGACGGTCAGGCCGGGATGCACTAGCAGTTCTGATCGCCCGTGATGACCCACTAGATACCTATCTCGTGCACCATCCCGAGGCACTGGTTGGCGCCCCAGTCGAGACCACCGTGCTCGATCCCGACAACTCCTACGTCCTAGCGCCGCACCTGTGCGCCGCTGCCGCAGAGCTGCCACTCACCGCGCATGACCTGGCCGCGTTCAGCCCGGCAGCCGCGCAGCTGGCGGAGGCGATGGCCGGCGATGGCCTGCTGCGCGGCCGCGGCGGCCGGTGGTTCTGCACGCGCCAGGGCCTGACGACTCGGGCAGGCCTGCGCGGCACGGACGGCTGGCCGGTGCGCATCGTCGAGCGTACGACCGGACGGCTCGTCGGTACGGTCGACGAGCCCTCAGCGCACTTCCTCGCCCACAGCGGCGCGGTCTACCAGCACCAGGGCGAGACGTATCTGGTCACGACTCTGGACCTGGCGGAGCGAATCGCGCTCGTCGAGCTCGCCGATCCCGGTTACGCCACCGTGGCTCGCGAGATCACGTCGGTGGAACTCGTCAGCGAGCTCGCCCGCGCCGAATGGGGCTCCGCCTCCATTTGCTTCGGCGACGTCCTGGTGACGCGTCAGGTGGTCTCCTTCGCGCGCCGGCACGCGGAGACCGGCCTGCTCCTCGGTGAGGACGTCCTCGACCTGCCGGAGCGCCGGCTACCGACCCGGGCCGTGTGGTGGACCATCTCCCCCGAGCAACGCGCCGAGTTCGCCGCGGCCGGGATCGACCTGGCCGGCGCTGCGCACGCGGCTGAACACGCCGCCATCGGGCTGCTTCCGCTCGTCGCGGCCTGTGACCGGTGGGATGTCGGCGGCGTGTCCGCCGATCTGCACCCCGCGACCGGCAGGCTCACGGTCTTTGTGTATGACGGTCACGCCGGGGGCGCAGGGTTCGCCGAACGCGGGTTCGCGGCCGCGAAGGCGTGGCTCACGGCGACGGCCGATGCGATCGCCAGTTGCGAATGCGCAGCCGGGTGCCCATCGTGCATTCAGTCACCGAAATGCGGAAATGGAAATCACCCGCTGGCTAAGGCCGATGCGGTGACATTGCTGCGCGCCTTGCTTGCGGGCGCCGGAGCACGTAGCGAGCTACTTGACGATCGCTTCGCGCCGAGTCAAGCCGCGAGTCAAATGCATGCTCCCCGCACCACCGCTGTAAATACCGCCGGAGTGGGGTAGCCCCCTGGCTGAGCCCGGACATGGGGCGACCCCCGTCGGGGGGGAGAACGGGGGTCGCCATACGGTCCGGCTCCGGGGGGGCAGAGCCGGGTCCGTTACTCGAGAAAGCCTAGTTGCATTCCGGGCAAGTTACCAGCGGGTCACGCCTAACCGCAAAGGGATCTGGTGTCTTCCCCTATGCTGCCGGACCGTGGGCACATCCGTCGAGAGCAGCGGCAGAACTACTGCCGCTTTCTTTGACTTGGACAAGACGATCATCGCGCGGTCCAGCACGCTGGCGTTCGCACCGTCCTTCTACCGGCACGGCCTGATCACTCGCAGTCAAGTCTGCCGCGGTATTGCGGCGCAGATCAGCTTCCGTCTCGCCGGGGCTAGTCACGATCGGATGGAGCGCATCCGGGATCAGGTCAGCTCGCTGTGCCGCGGCTGGCCGGCTGACGTGGTCGCGCAGATTGTCACCGAAGGCTTGCGCCAGATCATTAGCCCGCATGTCTACAGCGAGGCCCGCGCGCTGCTGACACGCCATCAGGAAGACGGTCACGACGTGATCATCGTGAGCACGTCGGGTCAGGAAATCGCCGAGCCGATCGGGACGATGCTCGGAGTGACGCAGGTCATAGCCACGCGGTTGGCGGTGGCCGACGGCCGGTACACCGGGGACGTCGACTTCTACGCCTACGGCCAGGCCAAGGCAGACCACGTGGTCGCCCTGTCGGCCGACCGCGGTTATCGGCTCGGCGAGTGCTTCGCCTACAGCGACTCAGTCACCGACCTACCGCTGCTCGAGCTCGTCGGCCATCCGTACGTCGTGAATCCGGACCGCGCGCTGCGTCGCGTGGCACGAGCACGACAGTGGCCCGAGTTGACGTTTCGACACACCAGTGCACCTGGCGCCGCGGCCGGGTTCGGCGGTGACACGACCACTGACTGTGACGCCGTGGCATAGGACAGTCACGATCGATTGAGATAACGAATCCATCACGTGACAGTCTTTTCAAAGCCGCGGAACCCAAGTAGAAAGGAATCACGGACCGAAGGTCCGTACACGGCAGCAGGGTACCCACGCGCGACCAGCCGCGGGAGGCGTGCCGTGGCAGGCGAATAGTGGCCGCAGCAGCGCCAAGATATCGAGGAACGAGGCGCAGACCATAGTCCGCCTACCACGGCAGTGAAGGTGCACGCTTGGTAGCCCGGCTCGACGTGTCCACGCGACGGCGCCCCAAATCGGGGCGCCGTTTGCTATATCTGGACGCTCGGGTCTAGTGGCGTATACCTGAGTTCGGGACAGTAAATTACTGAGTATCACCTCCCTCGCCCACATTTGACGGGGGGCGATATCCAATTACCGGATGCCGGCTCCGGGCGCTGATGGGTATAAGCAAGACTTTGACTCAGGCAGCGTGCAGAGAGGGAGGTACTCCATGGCCGATCCCGCGGTCAGGCGCACGCCCGGGGGCGTGACCGATCAGTCCATCGGCGATCTCGTCTCCGTGGCGGCCAGGGATATTTCGCAACTCGTCAGGTACGAAATAGACCTCGCCAAGCTCGAACTGAAAGACGATGCCAAGCGCGTCGGCATCGGCGCTGGTCTGCTGGGCGTCGCTGTGTTCGCCGCGTGCCTGGTGTTGATGCTGCTGTGCTTCGCCTTCGCCTACGGCCTGAATGCGCTCGGTATCTGGCTCTGGGCCGCTTTCTTGATCGTCGCGGGTGCCTGTGTCCTCATCATCGGCGGCGCCGCACTCATCGCATGGCGATTGGTGCGCCACGTGACGGGCATGCGCAAGACCCGGACCAGTCTGGCCGACGACGTGTCGTTCCTGCGTCACCGCAAGTCCGCGGCAGCAGCGCGAACCACGGCTAAAGCCGGGTAGGCCGTGGCAGCCCGGGGCAGCGCCTCGATCTATCTCGGCGGACCCTGGTCACACCGATCGGTAACTGCGAACGGCACAAGGTTCCACGTCGCCGAGCGGGGCGATGGGCCGCTTGTTCTGCTGTTGCACGGGTTCCCCGAGTTCTGGTGGACGTGGCGGCACCAACTCGGCTCTCTCAGCGAGGCCGGGTTTCACGCGGTTGCGCCCGACCTCCGCGGTTACGGCGCCAGCGACAAGCCGCCCCGCGGCTACGACCTCGTGACGGCGGCGTCGGACGCAGCCGGCCTGGTGCGCTCCCTAGGCGAGGCAAATGCCATCGTGGTTGGCCACGATTGGGGTGGCCTGATCGCATGGACAATGGCGACGTATTACCCGAAGGTAGTCCGTCGGCTCGCGATCGTGTCGATGCCTCATCCGCTGCGGCTTCGGGCCGCCGTCCTGGCGTCACCATTCGCGCAAGCCAAGAGCATGAGCTACGCGCTCGGGTTTCAGCTGCCGATGCTGCCGGAACGCCGACTGCTGAAGGATGGCGCGCAGCGAGTCGGCAAGCTGCTCGCTGACTGGTCTCGGCCGGGCTGGCCGGACCCGGAGACCGAGCGTCGCTACGAAGAGGCCATGTGCGTACCGGCAGTAGCGCACTCCGCCCTTGAGTACCACCGCTGGTACCTGCGGTCCAGATTCCGCCCGGACGGCATCGCCTACACCCGGGCGATGCGGTCTCCGATCCAAGCGCCGACCCTGCATCTGCACGGCGCGCTCGACCCGTGCGTACTGCCGAGCGCGGCCCGCGGGTCGGGCGTCTACGTGGAGGCGCCCTATCGGTGGCGCCTACTCGACGGTGCCGGGCACTTTCCGCACGAGGAGGTACCGGACCGCTTCGACCTCGAGCTGAGGGCCTGGCTGGCCGACCCTGAGCCTGAGCGCTAGCAGTGAGTCGGCAGCCTGACGCGGAGCGGGACCGCGACTCTAGCGGGCGAGCGCGGAATGCCAGGCCTCGTGATGCGCTCGGGCGCCCGCTACCGAGGTCCGCGGACTACCAGCCGTCGGCCGATGATCCGGCCCTGCCGCCTGCCGAGGCGCTTGCCGCCGCGCAGGATCTGCTGGACGCCGGCCGGCCGTTCCACGCACACGAGGTGCTCGAGGCAGTGTGGAAGGCGGCCCCGACGCCGGCGGCCGAACGCGATCTGTGGCAGGGGCTCGCCCAGATCGCGGTCGGCCTCACCCATGCGCTGCGCGGCAACGCTCACGGCGCGGTTGCACTGCTTCGCCGGGGCGCTGACCGCCTCGAATCGTGTCCGAGTCCCGGACCGCACGACGTTGACGTCGTGCGCATTCGGCAGGCGACCCGCGCGCTCGCCGATCGCATCGAGGCGACAGGGCTCGCGGGCATCGACGCCAGTGCGCTCCGGATACGCCTGCGCGCCGACCAGGCGCCGCCGGAGGCGAGCTAACCGCTCTGGCAGCCCTCCGTCGACACCGGGGCCGTCTCGGCACCCCCGACTGTGGCGTCGCTCGCGACCTCGGAGGCCGTCAACGCGTAGCCGGTGTCGGGCGTAGACGTCGAGGCCGCGAACACGACGCCGTAGACCTGGCCGCCCACCGACAGCAGCGGCCCGCCGGAGTTGCCGGGCTCGATCTGCGCTCGGATCGGGTAGATCTGGCGATTCACGAACGACGTCTGATAGATGTTCGATCCGTAGGCAGTCTCACCGCGGCCAACACGGGCCGCGACCACGGTCAAGGGATGATTGAGCGGATACCCGGCGACTATGGCGTTCGTCCCGTCGGCCGCTGGCGGCGCGAATCTCAGTGGCGGTGCGGTCAGGCCAGGCACGTCGAGCACGGCTAGATCGCGCTGCGGGTCGTATAGCACGACCCGGGCTTGATACTGCATGCCATTGGTCGCAAAGACGGTCAGCCCGCTGGTGACGCCGGCGACGACGTGCGCGTTGGTCAGCACGTGGTGCGGCGAGATGACGAAGCCGGAGCCCTCGATTTTGAGCGAGCAAGACGAGGCGACGCCGTTGATCTTCACGATGCTCGGCTCGACGCGATACAGCGACGCGGACACGGACGGAGAGGTGAGCAAGCGTGAGTCAGGCGCCGCCACGTTGGCGCCGTTTTCTTCGCCAATCGCGCTGAAGACCTGCGTATAAAGGCCGTTGGCCAGGAGCCTCCTCAACTGCGGAAAGACCGGCAGATTGAGCGTGTCGCGCGGCATCACCCCGTCGACGGTGCGTAGCACCTCGGAGCCGTTCACCTGCCGGGAAATCGTCGGGAACGGAGCGTTGACGACAAACGAGCCAATCAGCCACGCCACGATGACCACCGCCAGGACGTTCACAGCTGCTCCGCCGAGCGAGTCGACGAGCGTCGCCGGCCGTCCGGTCAGGCGTGACCGGACGGCGACGCCAAGCCCGGAGGCCACCATCATGCCGAAAACGGCCATGCCGAAGACCACGAGAATGGCGATGAAAGCTTGTAGCGAGAGGCTCCGGGCCAGGGCGTGGGACACGCTGGGCGCGATCACGGCCCCAAGCGTGACGCCGACCACGAATCCCGCCAGGCTCAGCACCCCGATGATGAATCCCTGCCGGTACCCGGCCACAGCGAACGCCGCGATGAGCGCGATCAGGATCAGGTCCAGCAGGTCACCGGGCACAGCAATCAACTTATATTGCGCTCAGCCCTGTCGGCGCCCCTCAGCGGCGACCAAGACGGCCGACCAGATTGGAATCCTCCGGCGCGTCAGCGTGGGGTCACGTGGGGTGGGGCGGCCAGCCCGCCGGCAGTTCGTCCGCGGCCAGGGTTGTCAGCCGGGCTGAGTCCCAGGGCTGCTCCCAGCCACCGAGCGCGAGCACGCGGTCCAGCAGCAGCGCCGTGAATCCCCAGACCGTCAGGCCTGCTACCCGGAAGGCGAAGCCCGGCTCGCCATTCGGGTAGCGGATAACTAGCCGGTTCAGCCGGCGCCGCCAGGTCGGCCACCGGGATCCGGACGACGGCGGCGATCTCGGCTGGATCGCCCGGGCCGACCGCTACTGGCGTATGCCACCAGCCGAGCACCGGCGTGACGCGGAAGTCACTGCGCGGGATGTACAGCTCGGGCAGCACCGCCAGGATTCGCACGCCAGCCGGGTCAAGCCCGGTCTCTTCGGCGGCCTCGCGAAGAGCCGCGCGCACGGGGCCGCCGTCGGACTCATCGATCGCACCGCCCGGGAACGCGGGCTGGCCTGGGTGCTTCCGCAGGTCAGCTGCACGCTCGATGATCAGCACGTCAGGGCCGCCGGATCCTTCTCCGAACAGGATGAGGACCGCGGCGGGGCGCCCCCCGTTGGCGGGCGGCCGCAGTTGCGGCGGGACGATCAACTCCGGGGCGGCGGCGGCGATCTTGGCGAGCCACTCTGGCGCCGCGGCCGAGCCGCTATCGGCGCGGCCCTCAGCGGTCAAGAGAACGGCCCGGGCTTGACGAGCTTCTGCGCCGCAACCGGGTCGGTTGGCCCGGTGCCGAAAGCCGGGCACGAGGCGGCCACGGCGCAGGCCCCGCAGGCGGGCTTGCGCGAGTGGCAGACGCGCCGACCGTGCCAGATCAGGCGGTGGGACAGCATGGTCCACTCGGCCTTCGGCACCAGGTCGCCCACCTCATGCTCGATCTTCACCGGATCACTCTGCTGCGTCCAGCCGAACCGCTGTGACAGGCGTGCGAAGTGCGTGTCCACGGTGATGCCGGGCACGCCAAAAGCGTTACCGAGGACGACGTTGGCGGTCTTGCGCCCCACGCCGGGAAGGGTGACCAGGTCGGCGAGCCGACCCGGCACCTCCCCGCCGAACCGGTCGCACAGCGCCTGACCGAGGCCGATCAGACTCGTGGTCTTAGCCCGGAAGAAGCCAGTGGACTCGATGATCTGCTCGACCTCCGCGCGATCGGCAGCCGCGTAGTCGGCGGCGGTCCGGTACTTGGCGAAGAGGATGGGCGTCACCAAGTTGACGCGGTGGTCGGTGCACTGAGCACTCAGAATGGTCGCGACTACCAGTTCCAAAGGGTTGGTGAAGTCAAGCTCGCAGTGCGCGTCTGGATAGAGCGCCGCGAGCTCGCGATTGATCCGGCGCGCCCGGCGGACCAGCGCGGTACGTGACGGCGGGGGCGATGGCACCTGCCAAGCCTATGCAGTGTCAGCCGCGCCCGCAGTGTCAGCCGTCTCCGTGGTGTCAGCCGCTGGTCGGAGAGGAACGGGTGCGCACCGCGTCGCAACGGGTACGAGGTAGCTCAGGCAAGCGGAGGGGGCATGGCATGTCGCTGCTGGCGCTCGCGGTCGCGTCAGCCGAGACGCCGTCGTCGTTCACTCACTCAATGGACGATGTGGCGCTGGCGTTCGAGGCGCTCGGCGCAGCCATCCTGGTTATCGGCACGATCTGGTCGTTCATTCTCGCCGCGATCGTTCTCCGGCGCTCCGGGTCGGCCAAAGGCAACCGCGCCTACACCGCGCTGCGGACGTGCTTTGGCGGCACCCTGTTGCTCGGCCTAGAGATCCTGGTCGCCGCGGACCTGATCCGCACAGTGGCCGTCGCGCCGACGGTCGATAACGTGCTCGTGCTCGGGCTTATCGTACTTATCCGGACATTCCTCAGCTTCTCGCTCGAGACTGAGATCGACGGCGTACCGCCGTGGCGGCGGGCGATGGTCACCGGCGCCGGCACGATCAAGCGCGCGTCGGCAACCGCACTCGGCAGCGACCCGAGCTGACGGCCACCGCGCTCACCAGCGACCCGAGCTGACCTCAGCGCAGGCCGGCGAACAGGTCATCCTCGGGGACCGGCGCACCGGTCGTATCCGTAACGCGCACGAAGCTCTCCCGGCCGAACGCCGCCGTCGCGATCTCGGGCGGCAGCTTGCTGAACCATGAGTCCTGGATCTGGCTGGCGTGCGCGAACAGCGCTTCCCTCTTCCGGTCGAGGACAGGACGGATATCGATGTTGGTGGTGATCCGGCGCTCAGCCTCTTCCGCTTGCCGCCGCTGCTCGTCGGTGAACTCACGCTCGTCGGGCACGTCAGCGCCAAGGTCGCGGAGCGCCTTCCAGACCTTCTGCCAGTCGCTGCCGCGCATGGCCGACTGGTAGTACTTGGCCGGGATGCCCGTCTGCGCCGCCGCGGCGGCCGCCGCCCGGGCCGCGTGGACGTGGTCCGGGTGCTGATACAGGCCCTTGTCGTCGTAGGAGATGACGATCTGCGGCCGGTACGTCTCGATAAGACCGGCGATTCGGCCGGCAACGACGTCGACGGGCACGTTGCAGAACGCGTCCGGCCTGTTCTTGTACTCCCAGTCCGGCATGCCGGAATCGTGATAGCCGAGCAGTTCCAGGTTGGTCACGCCCAGGATCTTGCATGACTGTCGAAGCTCATCGAGTCGCAGCTGAGCGACCTCGCGCTCGTCGTGTCCGTCCTCTCCCGGCTTGACCTGGCCTGGCGCGTCTCCAAACTCGCCATTCGTGCAGGTCACGACGACTGTGCGAACGCCCTGGTCAGAGTACAGAGCGAGCACCCCGCCGGTGCTCGAGGCTTCGTCGTCGGGGTGCGCGTGGACGGCCATCAGGGTGAGGATGTCAGCTGCCATGCCTCAAGCCTGCCGTATCCGGGCGTCCTACGCACATTGGCCCCGGCGCGGAAAGCCGACCGGACGAGTCACGTCTCGGCAAGTGGTAGGCAGGAGTGATGACAGCCCACGCCACGCCGCGTCGCCTTCTGGAAGCCGAGCGCGAGGCCTCCATCGAGAGGATGCGCGCGCTGGAACACGATCACGCCGACATCGTCGATGCTGCCAGTGCGGCGAACTCCGACGACGAGCACGACCCCGAGGGTGCCACCATCGCGTTCGAGCGCGAGCACGTGGCTTCGCTGCTCGACCAGACGCGAGACCAGCTGGGCCGCGTGGACGCTGCGCTACGCCGCCTCGATGAGGGTAGCTACGGCGTGTGCGAGCGATGCGGTCAGCAGATCGCGGCCGGGCGGCTTGAGGCCAGGCCGACGGCGACTATGTGCATCGCGTGCGCGAGTCAGGCTGACCGCCACCGCGCGCCGGGCTGACCGCCACCGCGCGCCGGGCTCGTCAGGTCGGCGCGCCGCCTGCGGAGCCGCCACCGTTCTCGGACCGCCCGCCATTGCCATCGGGCGCATCGCCGCTACCATCGGGCGGCTTGACCCCGCGGCCGGGTGGCCGACTGTGATCGTCCGGCGGCGCGCCGGGCTCTGTGCCTTGCTGCTGGTAACCCGTCCGGCCGACTGCCTCAGGCCGCCACAAGGTCCCCAGTGTTCCTTGCGCGGCGCGGATACTAGCCTGGCCGCCGCCGGGGCCGCGCAGAATGTGCGCGAACCCGACAGCGATCAGCGCCCCGATCATTGGCCCGGCCAGGTAGGCCCACCACGATGTCCAGTTGTCGAGCACCAGAGCCGGGCCGAGTGACCTGGCCGGGTTCATCGAAGCGCCGCTGACCGGCGCTCCGAACAGGCCGGCCAGGATGATGTAGCTGCCGACGCCGATAGCCGCGATCGGCCCGAGCGCCTGCGAGCCGGACGCGGTGCCCAGGACGACGCTGACCAGCCCCATCGTCAGCAGGGCTTCCCACGCAAGCGCGATCGTCGTGGAGATGCCGGGGCCAGGCAAGGTCAGTCCCGCACTGCCATGCTTACCGAGCAGCGCCACCAACACGAGCGTGGCCAGGATGGCACCGACGAACTGGGCGATCAGGTAACCCGGGAGGCGATTCCAGGGAAAGTCGCCGCGGAGCGCGAACGCAATGCTGACCGCCGGATTCAGGTGGGCTCCGGACACTCCGCCCATGAACAAGATGATCGCCAGCACCATTAGGCCTGGTGCGGTAACCCGAACGGGCCCCGGGACGACGGTGCCACCGAACTTAGCGTTGACGATTCCGCCGCCCGCCGCGACGGTCACCAGCAGGAACGTGCCGAAGATCTCACCGAATATACGGCGCCACTCATAGCTGCTGTTCCAGAAGTCGAAGCGGTGCACCACCGCGTTCGGCAGCTCGACCGACCGAAGCGCGACCTCGACGTTGCCTGGCACCCGCACTGGCGCGAGCGGCTGCTGCTCACTGCTGATGTCCAGTCTCCCCTCAGCGCGGTGTGCAGGAGAGCCTACGACCTGCTCGTGGTCAGACCGCCATCCGGTCCAGGATCTCGGTCACGAGCTCCATCGAGGTCTTCGGGTGCAAGAACGCGAACCTCGCCACGGTCTCGCCTTCCCACAAGGTCGGTGGCATGAACGCCACCTGGTCATCGAGCAAACTGCCGGCCCACGCGTGGTAGTCGGCCGCCTGCCAGCCGAGCCGCCGGAACAGCACGATGGACAGGTCAGGATCGCGGATCAGCTCCAGGTACTCGCGCCGGCGGATCTCTGTCGCCGTCTGCCTGGCGAGATCGATCGCCGCCTCGATCGCGTCGGCGTAGGCACGCACGCCGTGTACGCACAGCGAGAACCACAATGGCAATCCCCTGGCGCGCCGGGTGAGGTGGAAGGCGTAGTCCGTGGGGTTCCACTCACCCTGATGCTCGTGAATAACGTCCAGGTATCCGGCGTCCTGCCTATGAACGGAACGGGCTAGTCCAGGATCGCGGTACACCAAGGCAGCGCAGTCGTAGGGCGCGAACAGCCACTTATGCGGGTCGACCACGAACGAATCGGCGTGCTCGATGCCGGCGTAGGCCGACCGCACGCTGGGCGCGAACAGACCAGCGCCGCCGTAAGCGCCGTCGACGTGGAACCAGAGCTTGTTCTCAGCGGCCACCGCCGCGAGGCCGGACAAGTCGTCGATGATACCGGCGTTCGTGGTGCCCGCCGTCGCGACGATCGCTGCGAGCGAGCCGGCATCGCCGTCGGCGTCGATGGCGGCGCGGACGGCGACGCCGGTGAGGCGGTGATCGCTGGTCGGCACCACGAGCGCGTCCATCTCCAGGAGCCGAAGAGTGTTGGCGATGGACGAATGGGCGTCGGATCCGACAACAACGCGGAGTCGCTGCGGCGACGCCAAGCGGCCCTTGGCGACCTCGCGGGCGACGGCCAGCGCCGACAGGTTCGCCGCCGAACCGCCTGAGACGAAGCACCCGCCTGCTGCGGGCGGCAACCCGGCGCGATCGGTGATGAGGCGGAGCACCTGGTTCTCCGCGTGGATCGCACCCGCGGCTTCAAGCCACGAAATGCCCTGGATAGACGCGCACGAGATGAGCATGTCGAACAGCAGCGACGCCTTCGTCGGCGCGGCCGGGATGAAACCGAGGAAGCGAGGGCTGTCGGCCGAGATAACCGCCGGCGCGAGCGCTGACGCATACACGCCGAGCACCTGGTCAGGCTGGTGCCCGTCGTCACCAAGCAAGCCGGATAGCGCGACGTCAAGTTCGGCGGGGTCGCGCGAGCCCCGGTCGAGCGGCACCGGGTCAAGCCGCAGTCGATTCTCGGCATACGCGAGCACGGACCTGATCATCTGCTCGGTTGTGCTGTCCACGCTGTGCATAGCCGACAAGCTAGCGCTTTATCTCCACCAGCAGCACCCACACATTGATGAGGCCGAAGACGAACGCGGCCGATCATGCGCCGCCACGCCGTGTCTGCGTCGCCACGGTCGGTATGGACGTCCAGGTATAGAGACCGCGACAAACAGCAGGCCCGCCAGGGCGGCCGCCCCAGTCAAGACCGCCGCGCCGAGCCGCCCAGTCAGTCGCTAAGTACGCGGTACTCACAGGCGCCTCAAGGCCTCGTCGTCGTCGGTCGCGTTCTCGGGCTCGGCGACCCAGGCTGAGAACACCGGCAGACCGTCCCAGGCCGGCAGCGCCACCGGTGGTCAACGGCGACGACCGCGTAGGGATGTCCGAATCGCAGCACGACCTCGCGGTGCGCAACGGGCAATCGCGCTGCGGCCGCGACCGCCAGCGCGCTGATGGCGGCCGCCTCGAAGCCCGTCCTGGAATAGCGCGCCATCGCGGCCTGCTGGGCCTCCCACGGATCGTCGTTGCCGACGAGTGCGTGCTTCGCCACGTCGAACCCGAGGCCCGGCGCGCTGAGGTCGTGCTTGGACGTGGCCGACCAAGCGGGCAGCACCGCGGCGGCAGGAGTCGGCCGCTGCCAGTACGTCGCGCACGCGCCACAGCACGTGCTCGCCCAGCGGCAGGCTGGCCAGGTCCTGGGCATCGATGTGAGTGCCCACGGCGTGCTTGCTCGCGAGGTCGTACGCAGCCGCCAGCACCGGACCGGACGGCACGTCCGGCAGAGCGGCGACCGATACCACCTCGAGGCCACCCGCAGCGGCGGCGATGTGCACGATCACGTCGCCTGCCTGCGGTGTTGCCGCGACGAACTGCGGTGTGACCGCCTGGCCGAGCCGGAGTTCGCAGGACCCGCTTGAGTTCGGCTGACCACGGGCTCGCATCGCCGAGGCTCGCGGCGGGCGCCAGGTCGAACGGAACCTGCCACGACACTCTGGTCGCCAGCGCGGTGGCGAGCACCAGGTACATATCGTCGCGGACGTTGATCGGGAATCGGTCAATGAGGCCGAACGTGTGATCACGGGCCCAGGCATCGAGTCCGGCTTGCCCGGGCAGGTCGCCAGTCTCGACCGCCTCCGGCAGGTCGTCACGCCAGCGGTACGAACGCGTCCGGCAGCGGTGCTATCGGCGCAGTCCAGACCGCGGCCGCACTCGCTACTAGGGGATGCGGATCAGACAACAGGTCGGCTGCGGCCTGCGCGGCGTCCTCGACGTCACAGCCCAGGACGTCGGTGAGCGCGGCGCGGTCGGCGCCGGTGCTGGCCGGCCCGGCGAGCGCAAGCAGCAGCCAGGCGCCGAGCGGCGAGGCGACGTGATGCCGCGGTCCGATGGTCGCGTGCAGCCGGGCCGCGTAGCCGGTCACGCACGCCGGCGAGCTGGCTCGTTGCCAACGTCATGCGTACCACTCTGCCGCACGCATGGCCCGAGCGCTGCCCGGGCGGTCAGGCCGGGGAGCTGGCCTCGACAGAGACGGCCTCTGGCTCGACAGGCCGCTGGCGGCCCAGCCAGAAGAAGCTGAAGATGCCGGTCACTAGCACCAGCGCGGCGGACAGGTACAGCGCCGCGTGCAGCCCTGATTCAAACGCGCTGTACACGGCCTGGATCACTTCCTGGACCAGCTTGGGCTGGCCGGCGCCCGCGGCGCCGGCGGAGCCAGCCTTGCCGCCCGCCGGGGTTAGTCCGGTCTCAACCGCGTTGGTGACGAAATGCGCGATGCTCTGCGGCAGGCCGAGTTCGTGCAGCCTCGTAGCGATGTTCGCGGACAACTTCGCCGAGACGAGCGCGCCGAGCACGGCCACACCCGCAACGGCGCCGACTTCGCGGCTGGTGTTTGTGGTGGATGCGGCCATACCCGACCGCTCCGGCGGCACCGCGGACAGCGCCGAGGAGGTGGCCGGCACCACGGTCAGTCCGATGCCGATGCCGGTCAATGACAGCGCGGCGGCCACGGTCAGGTAGCCCGGATTCGGGTTGATGGTGAACGAGGTGCACAGCAGACCCAGCGCGAACAGCAGGCAGCCGGTGATGATGGTCGTCCTCGGTCCAAGAGTCACCGTCGAGCGAGCGGCTATGAGTGCGGCCGCTCCCATCAGGATCATCATCGGCAAGAACACGAGCGCTATGTGATACCCGCTGTAGCCGGGGACTTCCTCCAGATACAAAGCGGTAAAGAAAAACACCGCGAAGGTCGCGAAGTAGGCGCTGAACGCCACCACGTTCGCCACCAAGAACCGCGGCACCCGAAGGAACTTCAGGTCGAGCAGCGGATGCGGTGCCCTGGCCTCCCACCAGAAGAAGGCTACGACCGAGGCGGCGCTCACGCAGAGCAGCAGGACGACAGCGGGCGAGTGGAACGACGAGCCCTCCGCCATGATGACGGCGAACGCCAACGCCGTCAGCGCGCCGGCGCTGAATACGCTGCCGGGGATGTCGACGCGGTGCCCGTCGGGGTCGGAGTTCTCCGGCAGGACCACGAAGGCGCCTATCAACGCCACGGCCCCGACCGCGAGGTTGAACCAGAAGATCGCTTGCCAGTCGCCGTGCTGGCCGATAAGCGCGCCGCCGATGACAGGGCCCATGGCGAGCGCCACACCCGTGACCGTGGTCCAGACGCCAAGCGCCCAGGCGCGTTCCCGCTCATCGGTGTAGATATGGCGGATCATCGAGAGCGTGCCCGGCTCACTGGCAGCCGCCCCGAAGCCCATCACGGCGCGCCCGGCGATCAGCACGGCAACACTCGTCGCCGTGGCGCACATGATCGATCCGCCGCAGAAGATGACGATGCCGATCACCATGACGCGCTTGCGGCCGAACTCGTCGCCGACCATACCGAAACCCAGCATGGCGCCCGCGAACGTGAGCGCGTACGCACCTACCACCCACTGCAGCGACGAGACGCCGGCGTGCAACTGCTGCTGGATGTTGCCCAGCGCGACGCTGACGACCGTGTTGTCAAGGAATGTCAGGAACAAGATGACGCACAACACAGCCAGAGCGAGGGAGCGACCGCCGCGCGGGGCGATCGCTACCTCGCCCTCAGACACACGAACTGGGCTGGCCACCTGCTAGCCGGCCGACGTGCAGGCGGCGGGCAGACCACTAGTCTTGCCCGCGTTCTCTATGGTCAGCAGACCGCAGAAGCTCGCCACGCCTACCTTCCAAGTCCCGTTCTGAAAAACGGCCACGCCAGTCTGGTTCTTCAGCTCCGGGGTGCCGCTGATCAGGATCTCGTAGCTCACCGTCGCCATGGTTGGCGAATTTACGGTGACATGCGTGACTTTAGCGGTCGCTAGTGCCGCCAGGCCAGAGCCGGACTGAGAGTGAATGATCGACGCGAACTGCGAACCGTCCTGCAGCAATGCGATGCGCTGGTTGTCCGGCGTCTTGGCATTGAAGAAGGCTTCCCAGTTGGTCGTTATTGCCGTCACGGCGGCGGCACTGCCGGGCGACGCCGACCCCGAGGTCGCCGGTGACGATGACGTCGGCGGGGGGGCCGAGGTGGTGGTCGACGTGCTCGGGCTGCTGCCACCACACGCCGTCGCCAGGACGGCAAGCCCGGCTAGCGCGACGGCGCCGACCAGCTGCGAGAAATGTCGATAGGAATTCATACAGCTATCCTCCAACTAACTCCCCACGAATGACATTCCGCCCCGGCTGGTGACGTCGGTATTACTGACACGCGTGTCAGCTAGTGTTACTGACCCTTCTGTCAGTTCTGAGCTTTCGGGACCTTGCCAGATGCGCGGTTCTTGCCGCCGGGGCGCCGTCATCGCTGGCCTGCCCCGCCTTTGGGTGGTTATGCAATGCTGCTGCGGTGTCCGATATCGAAGAACTGCGCGATCGCATGCGCGAGTTCACCGCCGAGCGCGGCTGGCAGGTATTTCATGACCCAAAATCTGTGCTGCTCGCCCTCGTCGGCGAAGTCGGCGAGCTGGCTGAGCTGTTCCAGTGGCTGCCCGCCGACGCAGCGGCCGAACTTGCTCGGTCCGAGCCGTTGCGGACCAGGGCCGGGGAGGAACTGTCCGACGTGCTGCTCTACCTGATCCTGCTCGCCGATGTTCTTGGCATCGATTTGACGCAGGCGGCACGGGCAAAGCTCGCCGCGGCGGCACAGAAGTACCCGGCCGGATAGGGCATGCTGCTCGCCGGCGGCACGGTGTTAACCGGCGCCCCACAGCGAGGCCAGATCGCGGTCTACGCTCGCCGCCAGCGGTGCGACTGGTCGCAACAGCGGGCGTGGCGGCGCTGCCTGAATGACCTCGCAGCGCGCGAGCGCCGTGTCGTCCAGGAACCTCGTCAACTGCGCGTAGCTATGCCGGTCGTCGTGGGCGAGACGGTGATGATGCATCCGCAGCGGCGCATACAGATAGAGCCTGTCGCGTGCCCTCGTTACTGCAACGTAGAACAGCCGCTGCTCTTCCTCGAGCCCAGCGGGCGTTGTGAGGGCCATGTCGCTCGGCACCGCGCCGTCGACAAGCTGCGGCACGTGGACAACCGGCCACTCGAGCCCTTTCGCCGAGTGCATAGTCGAGATGACGACGAAGTCGTCGTCGAGGCGCGGCTTGCCCGCCAGGTCTGACGCCGATACGGGCGGATCGAGTGCGAGCTGGACCAGCGCATCGTGTAGCGACGGGCTGTCGGCGGCCGCATCGGCCAGTCGCTCCAGGTCGGCGAACCGGACAGCCGCATCAGCGTAGCGAGCGGCCAGCGGATCATGCAGCGCGGCCAGAATCGCTGCGGCGCGCTCGGCCGTGCTACCGAGCTCGGCCGCCGCCATGAGCTGCCTCACCGTGGGGCCGACGGCGCTGGCCGGGCGCTGAGGCAACGCCTGCTCAGCGTCCAGCCAGCGGCTGAACGGTTGCGGCTCGGCGATCTGGAGCGTCTCGATGATCCGCCTGGCCAAAACTGGACCGATACCCTCATGCAGCCGCAGGAGACGGAACCAGGCCAGGTCGTCGGACTGATTCGCGACGATCCTGGCGGCCGCGAGGAAGTCCTTGACGTGCGCGGCTTCAGTGAAGCGCAGCCCGCCGTACTTCACGTACGGAATCCCTCGCGCCGACAGCTCGATCTCCAGCAAGTCGCTGTGGTGGGCGGCCCGGACCAGGACGGCCTGGTCCTGCAGGCGGACGCCAGCCTCGTGGTCGGCGAGAATGCGTGTGCAGATCTCCCTGGCCTGCGTCGCCTCATCGTGGCAGCGGACGAGCTGCGGTGGGTGCCCGCTGCCGCGCTCAGCCGTCAGCGAGAGCTCAAGACCGTCGAACTGCGGGCGGATGACGTTCGCCAGGCTCAGCACCCCGCGGCAAGACCGGTAGTTGCGAGAAAGACGGATGACCGACAGGTTGGCGTAGCAGCCGCCAAGCTCTCGGAGGTGGGCCGGATCTGCGCCGCGGAATGCATAGATTGCCTGCGCGTCGTCCCCCACACAAGTCAGTCCCTCGCCCTCTGGCCGCAGCATTCGCACGATCTCGGCCTGGACGGCATTGACGTCCTGGTACTCGTCGACCAGCACCGCGTCAAAGAGGCCGCGCAGGGCCGGCCCGGCAGCCGCGTCGGCCAGGGCGGCGCGCCACAGGAGCAGCAGGTCGTCGAAGTCGACGAGGGCATGCCGCCGCTTGTAACTCACAAAGTCCGTGAACAGGCCCGCGAGCTGCTCGGTGAACGGCGCGCACCACGGATACGCGGCCGCGACGACGTCGGCGAGGTGGGTGCTTGTGCTCACGCAGCGCGAGTAGATCTCGGCGCACGTCGCGGCCCGCGGGGTTCGGCGGCCAGTGGTGGTTCCAACGAGGCCGTTCGCATCTCGGAGCGTGTCCATGACGTCCGCGGTGTCGGCCGGGTCGACGACTGTGAATTCGGGCGGCAGCGCGAAGGCCTCGGCGTGCGCCCTGATGATGCGGTGCGCCACCGCGTGGAACGTGCCGCCGAAGATACGCTCGGCCGCGCTGCTGTCCGGCGGCTGGGCGCGCGCGAGCATGTCGTCCGCCGCCCGCCGGGTAAACGTCAGGAGCAGGATGCGGCTCGCCTGCATGCCCTGCTCCCGCAGCCATGCCGCCCGCGCGACGAGCGTCCCCGTCTTGCCGGTGCCTGCGCCGGCGAGGATGAGCAGCGGTCCGCCCCGGTGTGTCGCAGCCCGTCGCTGATCGTCATTGAGCACATCAAGAACGCCCGCCCGGTCCGTCATGGACACTGAATGTAATCAGGCCTACTGACAGCGGCCTGCTGAGCGAGAGGAACCGGAACGCACATGGCAGACGCACCACGGGTCGCGGTCGTCACTGGCGCATCGGCCGGGATCGGCAAGGCCTGCGCTAGCCGGCTCGCGGCCGCCGGCTGGTCGGTTACCGGCGCCAGCCGCCGTGGCAGCGCGGAGGCGGGCTGGTCCGGTCTCGTGATGGACGTCGACAGCGACGCGTCCGTCAGCGACGGCATCGCCAATGTCATGAAGAGTCAGGGCCGCGTCGACGCGCTCGTCGCGGCGGCGGGCTGGGGAGTCGCCGGAGCCGCCGAGGACACCACGATTGCAGAGGCTAAAGCACAGTTCGAGACGAACTTCTGGGGCTGTGTTCGGGTTGTGCAGGCTGTCTTGCCCTTCATGCGCGCGCAGGGCGGCGGGCGGATCGTGCTGATCAGCTCCCTCGGCGGCGTGATTGGTATTCCGTTCCAGGCGCACTACAGCGCCAGCAAGTTCGCGCTCGAAGGGTTCGGCGAAGCACTGGCCTATGAGGTCGCGCCGTTCGGGGTCCACGTCACGCTGGTGCAGCCCGGCAATATCGCGACCGACTTCACCGCCAGCCGGGTGCTGGCCAAAGGCGGCGAGGCGGACTCCGCCTACGCCGCCGCGATGACGAAGGCCGTGTCCGCCATGGAGCGAGATGAAGCAAACGGCGCGCCGGCCGACCAGGTCGCCGCCACCGTCGAGCATGTCCTGTCGGGCCGCCGCCCGCCCCGTCGGGTGTCGGTCGGCAAGGCCGGCGAGCGTGTCGGGCTCCTCGCCAAGCGGCTGCTGCCGTACCGCGTGTTCGAGGCCGCGGCCAAAGGAAGCCTGGGAGTGGGCTGACGACCCCGTTCCCGTATTGATCTTCCGCATTGGTTACGTTGTCGCGCATGCTAGTGCTTGCGCGCTTTAGCGGAAACTGCCCGTTACCGGCGGAGTGGGGATGTTCCTAGCGGGGTTAACGGCGTCGCTGGACCAGATCGGTCAGGTCCAGGCGCACCTGTCGTCATCCCTCGCCGTTGTCATGGCGATTGTGGGGATAGGCGCGGCCTGGGTCCCCGGAGTGTGGAATGTGCTGTGGCCAGTCAGCACGATCGCGCACGAGGGAGCGCATGCAGTGGTGGGCTCGGCCATGGGCCGCAAGATCACCGGGATGGAGATCAAGCTCGACGGCGGCGGCACCTCCCACGAGGGTGATCCTGGGACGCTGTTTCGTATCCCGGTCACGTTCGCGGGCTACTTCGGCCCGAGCGCGTTCGGCATCGGCGCCGCCGAGCTGATCAGGATCGGCCATATCGTTGCCGTGCTCTGGATCGGGCTCCTCGGCCTGCTCCCGGTCCTGTACCTGGCGCGCAAGAGCTTCGGCGTCATCCTGGTGATCGCCGCGGTAGTGGCCCTCCTGCTCGTGCTCGGCGGCGGGTCCCTTGGGACACAAGTGGTGATCGCCTACGCCGTCACCTGGTTCCTGCTCGGGTCTGGGCTCAGGGTGCTCAACATACGTGGTAACGATTCCAGCGACGGCGCGGCCCTGAGAGAGATGACTGGGCTGCCACAGTGGTTCTGGTTGCCGTTCTGGCTGGCCGGCACCGTGGCTGCGCTGATCTTCGGGGCGACGCTGCTGCTCTAGTACAGGTGCTGGCCCGGCGGCGATCCATCAGTGTCGGCGGAACTCGGCTCGCCAGCGCCAAGCGGCGGTAGAGCTAGCGTCGCGGATTTCATCGACCCGGACAGCCGCCAGCTCACCTGACCCGATCGAATCGATCTCCGCCCTGGTGAGTGACCACGGTGGACCGTCATCGTCCGATCCCGGTTCGCGGCCCCGCGCGAACACTATGAGTGTGCCGCCCGGGGCCACCAGCGGGCTGAGGCCGGCGATCGCGGCCGGGCGGGATGACTCGGGCAGGGCTTGCAGCGTCATGCTCTCGACGACGAGCGCGTAAGCCTGATGCCAGTCGGGCGGTGGCGCCATCAGATCGGCGACGTTGTAGGCCACGTTGGATTGCGGGAACCGCTTCCGCGCGGCCTGGATCGCGCTCGGCGAGATGTCGAAAGCCACGGTACGGAAGCCCAGCCTCGAGACGAACTCCGCATCATCCCCGAGCCCGCACCCCACGACGAGAGCGGTCGGCGTCGCCGGACCGGGGGCAGCCTGCAATCCACTCTCGGTTGCCCACTGAACCAGCAGCGGGCTCGGCGCGTGCCGGTCCCAGGGCACGCTTGTGTTACCAGCCGCCGCGGCCGCGTAAAGGCGCTCGAACCAGCCCGTCGGATCACCAGCGGCGATCGACTCGTGTGCTAGTCGCGCAGCGTTCTGCTCTGCTTCTGTCACCAGCCAAGCTCCCGCAGCCGTTGGTCAGAGATGCCGAAGTAGTGGCCGACCTCATGAATTACGGTGCGCCTGACCTGCTCCACGACTTCCGTTTCGTTATCGCAGATGGCGCAGATGGCCCGCTGGTAAATGGTGATCTTGTCCGGCAAGACGCCCGCGTAGTTCGTGGTCCGGTTTGTCAGCGGGATGCCTTCGTAGAGGCCGAGCAGACCGCGAGGCCCTGGACCATGCTCGACGAGGACAGCCACGTTCTTCATCAGGTCCGCGAACTCACGCGGCAGCGAGTCCAGGGCGGTCGCGACCATTCGCTCGAATGACTCCGGGTCAACCTCGATCACTCGTCCATTCTCGGGCAGCTCTCGCGGTTGTCGTGCGCCCGTACGCTGGGTCGGGTGAATGTGCCGCTCAGATGTGAAGATCCGGTGAGCTCCGGCGGCCTGCGGCGGCCGACGCAAGCCGAGATCGCCGCCGCCCGTGGCCGGTCGATCCCCGATCTGGTGGCACCGGGCCTGCGCGTGCTATTCGCCGGCATCAACCCGAGCCTGTACTCCGCGGCCACCGGGTATCACTTCGCCCGCCCCGGAAACCGGTTCTGGCCTGCCCTGCACCGGTCAGGCTTCACCAGCCGTCAGCTTCGGCCGGAGGAGCAGCCGCAGCTACTCGGGCTAGGACTCGGCATTACCAACGTCGTGGCGCGGGCCACCGCGAGGGCCGACGAACTGAGCGCGGCCGAACTCCGGGCTGGCGGCCAGGCGCTGGCTGAGCTGGCCGGCTCGCTGGGCGTGTCATTCTTGGCCATCCTCGGCGTGACTGCTTACCGGACTGCGTTCGGTGTGCCAAAGGCGGTCGTGGGGTCGCAGGAGGGCCGGCTCGGCGGCGCTCGGGTCTGGATTCTGCCGAACCCTAGCGGCCTCAACGCGTCCTGGCCGATGCCTCGGCTGGCCCAGGCATTTGATGAGCTGAGGGTGAGCGTGGGCACCTAGCTGCAGCTATGGACTGGCACAATGGGCCACCGTGATGACAGGTGCCGATGCCAAGCCTTTGAGCGGCAAGGTGGCACTGGTGGCCGGCAGCGTCTTGGCAAGATGACACCCATGGTCACCGTGCGTCGGCTCGCCAGCGAGGACATTCCGGCGGCCGTAGCCATCGTCCGCGGCCTACCCGACTACTTCACGGATGACGTGCCAGGTCACGTACAGCGAGAGGCAGTCGAGCACGATGCCTGGGTTGTCGCCGAGTCTGACGACGTTGTCGGCTTCGCCATCGTGGCGAGCAAGTCAGCCAGGGCTGCTGAGATCTTGTGGATAGCCATCGACGCCGCCCACCGCGGTGACGGTCACGGGACTCTGCTGCTGGGTCACGTGCTAGATGTCCTGGCCACCAGCGGAATCAGCGTCGTGGAGGCCAAGACGCTCGACGCCTCCGCTGACTATCAGCCATATGAAGGGACGCGCGCCTTCTGGGAACGGAACGGCTTCGTGCAGATCGACACCATCGATCCGCTGCCCGGCTGGCAGCCTGGTAACCCGGCTGCAATCTACGTAGCGGCGATTCGCGCGACCCGATGACGCGTCCAGTGGCGCTTACGCGCGCCCGATGACCACCGTCGTGTCGAGTTCTTCGTTGCGCACCGTGCTAGTCGTCAGGCCTGCTTCGGCCATCGCAGTCGCTGTCAGTGATGCTTGCCGTTCGCTCGTCTCGATCAGCAGGCTGCCGCCCGCGGCGAGCCACTGCGGTGCCTCTGCCGCCGCGCGCCGGTGAATGCTCACGCCGTCGCTGCCGCCGTCCAGCGCGACAAGCGGCTCATGCAACCGAGCCTCGGCCGGCATCAGCTCAATCTCGGCGGTTGGCACGTAAGGGGCATTGACGACTATCGACGTCGATCCGGCCGCGCAGGTCGGTCGGCAGCGCGTCGTACAGGTCGCCTTCGTGGACGTAGCCGGCGACCGCCGCGAGGTTCCTGCGCGCGTAAGCCACCGCTCCCGGATCTATGTCGGCTGCGTGCAGTTCGACGGCGACCGGCTCAGCACGACCCCGTTCCGTTCCGATCGCAACGGCTAGGCCCAACGCGCCCGACCCGCAGCACAGATCGAGGAGAACCACGGGTGCGGCCGCTCCCGGGGTGGCCGAGGTCAGGATGGCGATCGCCTGCTTGACGAGGAATTCGCTGCGTCGCCGGGGAACGAACACTCCCGGACCAACGAT
The DNA here is from genome assembly GCA_963730085.1 of uncultured Actinomycetota bacterium. GTDB lineage: Bacteria > Actinomycetota > Actinomycetes > Streptosporangiales > Streptosporangiaceae > JAJYUU01. The sequence continues at coordinate 530,049 of CAVSQI010000009.1, forward strand.
GATCCGCAGGCCGCAGAAGTCGGCCCAGCCGAGAACATGCTCGAGTGGCAGGCCGGCAACCCGGCGGTCGACCATGGCCGCGAGATCGTCGTCCGTTGTGGCGGCCTGGATGAGCAGCCGCGCTTCGTCTTCCGCAAACACGCACCCTGCCGCTCGCAGCCGCGCCGTAATCGCCGATGTCGCCGCCTCGCGGTGCTGGCTCACCACGGCAGCGAGGAACTCGTCCAGTGCGTGAGCGTGTCGATATCCGACATCTTGTGCACGTGCCGTGGCGGCGTCTCGAAGGTCGCGTACGGGCGCACCCGGATCACGACTCGCTGTTCGTCACGCGCCATCTCGGCGATCTGGGGTCGGCGGCTGGCCGGCACGTCTTCGCCCGCCATCAGGCCGATCACCTGCGTCAGGACGTCGGTGGCCTGCTCGGGATCGCTCTCGAGCACCGCGTTCCCGTAGACCTGGAGGTAGGTCGGCGGCCACGCCTCGTCGAGGATGCAGAGGCTGACGCGCTCGTTCCGGGCGACGGCCTTCGCTTTCCCACGCGCGGCCATCGTCGAGACCAGCAGGTCGTCGTCGTCCATAACGTAGTAGACGACGGTCATCGCGGGCCCGTGCGCCTTGCGCGCGTAGCCGAACACGCAGGTGCGATGCTCGCGAACGAACTGCCGCCGCTCTTCCTGGTTCACGCTCGCTCCTTCGTGGCCAGCCGCTCGCCTCGACATTCATCCGCTCACCGCTGACACCCAGCGGCAGCTCGCAAGGAGGCGTGGAAAACCTCCCGACAGGCACATACTGCCGGAACGGGGTCAGGTCGGCGACAGTGGTAGGCACCGCGCGGCCTGCCTCGCAACAAGGCGTCGGCGCGTCCGGGAAGGATCAGGCGTAGCCCGAATGGCCGGTGTTAGAGTTCGCGGCAATCACGGGGGCAGTCGGATCAATTGAATCGCTCGGCTCGTTACAGCGCTGCCGTCTGGACCAGGGGACCTTAGCTCCATCGAACATGGAGCCCATCAGGGGGAAGACCATGCTTAAGTTGCTGCGGCTCGCTGCCGCCATCCCACTCGGCTTAGTCGCCGCCGCCGCGCTGGGCGCTGGGGCGGCAGGCGCGACCACCATCGATCACCATCATCACCATGCTCGTATATGCGCCGGCACGCTGAGCAAGCCAGGCTTACTGGCGGGGACCTACCGAGGTGACGTCGTCGTCAAGGGCGTCTGCTTCGTCAACGGCGGCGCCGCGGTGATCAAGGGAGACCTCATTATCGCGCGGGGCTCTGCGCTGAACGCAACGTTCGCGAACAACGACATCGCCGGGAGCGGTAAGTCCAGCCTGGCCGTCCGCGGCGACGTCAAGGTCGGGCAGGGCGCGGTCCTGGCAATGGGCTGCGAGCCGAACTTCAATCCGTGCAGCGACGACCCGAACGGCACCGGCCAGAACAGCGTGCGTGGTGACCTGACCGCGTTGCGTGCGCTCGCGGTCATCGTTCACTCCTCCTCGATTAGAGGTGATGCCAAGGTGACCGGCGGGGGCGGGGGTGTGACGTGCGCGATTCCGAGCCACGGGATCTTTAACGAACTGCAGTCTCCCGTCTTCAGCGACTTTGAAGACAATACGATTCGTGGCGACCTCACGATGACCGGCCTGCGGACCTGCTGGCTCGGCGCGCTACGCAACCAGGTGGGTGGGGATCTCCGCGACATCAACAACAAGATGGCCGACCCTGACGCGAACGAGGTTCTTACCAACCTCATCAAGGGTGACATCGCGTGCTTCGGCAACAGCCCCGTGGTGCAGTACGGGGACTCGATGGGGTCGCCGAACAAGGTGCGACACCACGCCCTCGGTGAGTGCGGCTTCAATGTCCGCCAGCCAAACCCGTCGCCGAACGGGCCGCTGACCCCGATTTCGATCAAGATCTAACAGGCTAGGACGTCCGCGCCGGGCCAGCCCTCTCGGATTGGCCCGGCGCTTTCGTTCGCGCCGCTGCTCGCAGTGAGCTCGTCAGTGGGAAACGCCGGTGCTGGCTCGGCCGGACTCGAACCGGCGCTGCGCCGCTTAGGAGGCGGGTGCTCTGTCCACTGAGCTACGAGCCATCGGAGGCCCCGGCCAGATTCGAACTGGCGTGACGCAGCTTTGCAGGCTGGTACCTGGCCGCTCGGTCACGGGGCCTCGGGCGTCCCCGGCTGGAGTCGAACCAGCGGTCTCCACCTTCGGAGGGTGGCGCGCTATCCACTGCGCTACGAGGACTTGCGTGGCGGATCTCACTTCCGCCTGGGGAGGACGACGGGTCTCGAAGAGCGTGGACAGGCTTACAGTCAGGGCGTGGCTAGGCTAGCCGCCGCAGGCCAGCAGGAAGGAACGCCATGCCGCAGCTCACTGCCGACCGGTACGTCGCCGAGATCGAGGCAAGCACAGCAGAGCTGGCGGAGATCTTGGCTGAGCATGATCAGAGCCTGCCGATCCCCACGTGCCCGGAATGGACACTGCGTCAGCTTGTCACGCACGTTGGCAGGGCGCACCGGTGGGCGGCCGAGATCACGCGTACGAGGTCTGACGCGTTCATTCCGTTCCGTGAGGTACCGGACGGCAAGCTGCCGGATGATCGCGCCGAGCAGCCCGCGTGGCTGCGGGCCGGAGCGGCGCGGATCGTCGACGCTGTGCGGGAAGCGGGCAGCGATCTCGTCTGGTCGTTCACCGGGCCGGTCGCCTGCCGGTTTCTGGCTACGCCGGATGGCGCACGAGACGCTGGTGCACCGAGCCGACGCCCAGCTCGCTGCGGGTGCCGAGCCCGAGCCAGTCATTGAAGCGGAGGTAGCTGCCGATGCCATCGACGAATGGCTGATGCTTCTAACCGGCGGGACCTCGGCAACGCCGACGAGCGGACCAAGGCGCTGCCCGCCGGTGCTGGCCTGCACGTACACGCAACCGATGACGGACTTGGCGGCCGCGGCGAGTGGATGATCCGGCACGACGCGGGTGGTCTGACAGTTGAGCCAGGCCATGGCAAGGGCGATGCCGCCCTTACCGGCCCGGCCGCCAGCTTGCTGCTCGTGCTGATGCGGCGAAGGCCGGTTTCCGATCCGGCAGTGACCGTTTACGGGGACAGCGCCGTGGTGGATGGCTGGCTGGCAAGCACCGCGTTCTGACGACTGACCTTCCGTCCGCTGCCGACTCAGTGCTGGCCGGGTCTCGCCATCCTGGCGAGTACAGAAATCGCGAACTTCCGGAGGGCACCCCGAGCAGGACTCGAACCTGCGACCCCCTGGTTCGTAGCCAGGTGCGCTATCCGCTGCGCCATCGGGGCTGGGTGGTCGCTGCACGATTCGAACGTGCGGCCTTCCGCGTGTTGGGCGGACGCTCTAGCCAACTGAGCTAAACGACCCGGGCGAGACTGACGGGTTTCGAACCCGCGACCTCCAGATCGACAGTCCGGCGCTCTGACCAACTGAGCTACAGCCCCATGTGTTGTGCGCTCCCTCGCAGGGACTCGAACCCCGGTCAACCGGTTAACAACCGGCCGCTCTGCCATTGAGCTACAAGGGAATGATCGTGCAGCGCTTCACCGTCTTGCCGGTCCTGGCGCGCTGCCAGCCTTCGTTGCGGGAGCGGGAGTCGAACCCGCGCATCTTCGGATTATGAGTCCGACGCCTTAACCCAGCTTGGCCATCCCGCATTGGTAGCCCCAGACGGTTCCGACCCGTCTCCCCCGACTTGAAGGGCCGGGATCCTAGCCATTAGACGGTGGGGCCTTGCGAAGTCCGTGAGGGATTCGAACCCTCGCCACCGACCTGAGAAACCGGCGTCCTTGGCCGCTAGACGAACGGACCTTGCGGATTCGCGATCCGCGAACGTAGTACCGGCCAGGGGACTCGAACCCAGCTTCACTCCCGCTTAAAAGGCGGGTGCCCGTCCAGTCGGGCGCGACCGGCGTGGTTGGGGTGAGTGGACTTGAACCACCTACCTACTGCGTATCAGGCAGTTGCTCTGACCAGGTGAGCTACACCCCAGCGGAACACAAGGCCCCGATCCCCAGCGCCGCAGGGCCCAGCCGTGTTCGAGCGACGGCAGCCTGAGCTGCTTCCACACGCGGAGAGCGGAGAACTCGAATCCCACGCCTTGCGGCGCGCACTCGCTAGCAACGAGGCCCGGGTGCACCTGCCCGGTTCACTCTCCTTGCGTGCGCCGGGAGGGAGTCGAACCCTCACGCCTTGCGGCACTGGTTCCTGGGACCAGCGTGGCTACCTGTTACACCACCAGCGCTTGGAGCGGACGACGGGGATCGAACCCGTGGCCTTCGACTTGGCAAGCCGACGCTCTAACCGTCTGAGCTACGTCCACCCAGAGCCACCGCGCGGGATCGAACCGCGGACCTTCTGCCTACCATGCAGACGCTCATGCCGACTGAGCTACGGCGGCGAGATCGTGCAAGCTGACCGGGCTGGAATCGAACCAGCGAACCCGTGATCCAAAGTCACGGCGCCCATGCCAGCAGAGCACCGGCCAATGTGAGCCTCCTGCCGGGTTCGAACCGGCAACCTTCTCGGCACAGGCGAGCTGCGCTTGTCCAGTTGCGCCAAGGAGGCGGGGCCGGCCTGGACCGGGTGCGGGTGCTGTGTGAGGGGAAGATGGTGGCCGATCACGAGCGCGCCTGGGCGAAGCATCAGACCATCAGCGATCCCGAGCACGTCGCGGCGGCCAGGCTGCTGCGCCGGGACCGGATCGGGGTCGTGCGGCCCGTGCCCGAGCCGGAGGTTGAGACGCGGGCCCTGGCCGACTACGACGCGGCGCTCGGCATCGACGGCGGTGTCGCGTGACCGCCGCCGCCAAGACCAGCCGCGACCTGGCTGCCGAGCTCGCGTTCCTGACCCGGGCACTGAAGGCGCCGACGCTGCGCGAGTCGGCCGACCGCCTCGCCGACCGGGCCCGCGCCGAGTCATGGACCCATGAGGAGTTCCTGGTCGCGTGCCTGCAGCGCGAGGTATCAGCCCGCGACGCGCACGGCGGCGAGGGCCGCATCCGCGCCGCCCGGTTTCCCGCCCGCAAGTCGCTGGAAGAGTTCGACTTCGACCACGCCCGCGGCCTCAAGCGCGAGGTGATCGCCCACCTGGGCACCCTGGACTTCGTCACCGCCAAAGACAACGTGGTGTTCCTCGGCCCCCCCGGGACCGGCAAGACCCACCTCGCCACCGGGCTGGCAATCCGGGCCTGCCAGGCCGGACACCGGGTCCTGTTCGCCACCGCCGCCGAATGGGTCGCCCGGCTCGCCGACGCCCACCACAACGGCAGCCTGCAGGCCGAGCTCGTCCGCCTCGCCCGCTACCCGCTGATCGTCGTCGACGAAGTCGGCTACATCCCCTTCGAACCCGAGGCCGCCAACCTGTTCTTCCAGCTCGTCTCCAGCCGCTACGAGCGAGCCTCGCTCATCGTCACCAGTAACAAGCCGTTCGGACGGTGGGGCGAGGTGTTCGGCGACGACGTCGTCGCAGCCGCGATGATCGACCGGCTCGTTCACCACGCCGAAGTAGTCGCCCTCAAAGGCGACTCCTACCGCCTCAAAGACAGAGACCTCGGCCGCGTCCCCGCAGCCATCAGCGACGAGCAATGACAACCAACGGGGTCAATTTTCAACCGGCGCCAGAGGGTCAAAATTCGAGCGGCGTTGACAACCAGGGCTGGAATCGAACCAGCGTGCTCCTAATTCAGAGTCAGGGCGGGATGCCAGCAACCCTCCTGGTATCGAGTGCGGAAGGTGCGAGTCGAACGCACAGGCCGCGAGCTTTGAGGTCGCGAGGTCTACCAGTTGCCGTCACTCCCGCAAAGTGCGCCGCCAGGGACTTGAACCCCGATCCGCTGATTAAGAGTCAGCTGCATAACCGCTCATGCTCGCAGCGCGGGCTGGGACCAGGTTGCCGAACTCCTGGTGCGGTTGATTGGAGCCGCGCCGGGGAATCGAACCCCGTTCCACTGCTTGGAGGGCAGGTGCACTAGCCGATGTGCCAGCGCGGCAAGATCATTCCTCGTCCGCGTGCACTAGAGGCAGGCTCGGTGCCACCGCCAGGAGCCGAACCTGGGGCCTTCCGGGTTTCAACCGGACGCTCTTCCAACTGAGCTACGGCGGCATCGGCAGAACATCGGGAAGCAGGGACTCGAACCCCGTCCGCTCGGCCCCGGACCGAGCGCGCTAACCCTTACACCACATCCCGTCGCGTGGACCACCGGGGAGTCGAACCCCGAACCTTCTCCTTGCGAGGGAGTCGCTCTAACCATTGGAGCTAGCGGCCCAGTTGAGGCCTCCGGCAGTCACTTGGGTGACGGCCGGAGGCACACGAAAATCTTGTGAGCACCCGCACTTCTGGGTCTCACTGATGTTTCCCACTCTTGAGTTCTCAATATGCGAGCGGATTCCCCCCGCGGGGTGCCGCATCGCTGGGCCGGAGGGATTCGAACCCCCGTCTTCATCGGTTTTGGAGACCGGCGCTCTGCCGTTGAGCTACGCCCCATCGCAGATTCAGTTGTTCAAAAAACAAACCGCCCGCCAGGGCTTTTCTCCTGGCGGGCGGCGTCGGCTTGCGGCCATCGTGGCGGCTACATGTCCGGCACCGCTCCACCTGTTGAGTCCAGCATCAATCTGCGCGAGGAGGCGTGGTGCTTCCCGCGCTCGATGCTTGGCTGCCAGGTATTCAACGGACCCCTTCCATAGCAAGCTGTGCGATCTCGCTGTTAGTTAATGGTAGGGCTCGCGGCGCCCCGATACAACATATTTTCCATGTGAGCCTGACGAGACCCGGTTGCCGGGCCAGTTGGCTCACCAGATGCTTCGACCGTAAGGCGCAACAGATCTGGCGATCCGTCAATTCCCGGCCCACCCGCGCAGCCTGGAGCCCGACGGGCTCCAGCACGTCTCCCACCCGGTTTGCTTGTAGTTAGAACAGGAATCTACTGTAATATGCCTGGCGTGAGCGACGTCGGGGCGAACACCGCAGCAGGCAGATTCGCGGCCAACATGCGCTTGCGGCGGGAACTGCGCGGCTGGTCCCAACGACAACTAGCGGAGGCTCTTGTCGATCTGGGACATCCGACCTTCCGTCAGCAGACAGTCGCGGAGATCGAGTCGGGGTACCGGCAGGTGAAGCTGGACGAAGCGCTGGCCTTGTCCCGCGCGCTCGGCATATCAGTCGATGGCCTGATACGGCCACCAGAGTTGTCCGCGCGCGCGAGTGAACTCCTTGCCGCTGCATGGGAGACGCAGGAGGCCAATCGCCATGCCCGGCATTGGGCGGACAGGCATGCATCCGCCAGACGGCGGCTGGTCTCGGCGGTCGCGGCCGCTGACCCCGACGATGAGCTCGCGGAAGAACTCGCCGTAGCACGGCGCACCCTGGCCGAGACTGCAGACTAGGTAGCAGGCTGGAACGAGCCGGAGACTCGGTGGCGGCCTGAGCAGGTTTACCTGGCACCGTCCATTCAGCCACGGCCAGATCGTCGTCTTTCACGACAAGCCAAGCGAGGCGCGGCTTAACTGAAGGAGCCAACATGTCTGAGTGGGCGAAGGAGATCGGCGCGATCACACTCTTCGTCGAGGATCCGGGCCGATCCACGGCCTTCTACCAGGACGTCTTTGACCTGAAGCCCGCGCATGGCGACGACAACGGCGCCATGTTCCGGCTGGCGAACACCCTGCTCTTCGTCACAAAGTCCAGCCAAGCGCCGGACATGATCGCGCCCCTTGCCGCTGGCGCCCCCGGCAACGGCCCGCGGCACGTCTTCGCGATCATCGTGGACGACGTCGACGCGGTGTGCGACGAGCTCACCGGAAAGGGCGTAGTGCTGGTAAACGGGCCGGACGATCGGTCCTGGGGCATGCGGACCGCTAACTTCCAGGATCCGGACGGATACGTCTGGGAGATCGCGACCCCGATGCCGGATCGGTAACTTGAACCCGGACGCTCGCGCTAACCGGCAACAGCGGACCGTTGGGGCCAACAAGGGCGGCTGGAATGCCTTCATGGCAATCCAGCGCGGCGCCTAGGCCACGCCGGCCGGCTGTCGCCCTAGCGCCGCCAGTGGTCGAGCGGTAGCGGTCCGCGACTGAGGATCGTCCTGATTGCGAACGTGCTCTGCGCTTCGACGACCGAGGGGATCGTCAGGATCTGGCCAAGCAGCAACTGCTCGTAGCTCGCGAGATCCGGAACGGCAGCCTCTACGAGAAAGTCACTCGGCCCTGACACCAGGTAGCAAGCGACGACCGCGGGAATAGCGAGCAGCGTCTGCTCAATGCGAGACGAAGTCTCCTGCGAGTGGCCCTCCACCTTCAATCCGATGAAAACAGTCAGGCCGAGCCCAGCACGTGGCCTGCTGACCTCGGCCCGATAACCGGCGATGATGCCGCCGGCCTCGAGGGCCTTCACCCGTCGTAGGCACGCCGACGGTGACAGAGAAATGGCTTCCGCCAGATCGACGTTGGCGATCCGGCCGTCCCGCTGGAGCGTCGCCACGATGGCACGATCCACATCGTCTGGGAAATGCTCCGGCATGAAAGGCAGCATAGACCTCGTCCTGCGCAACAGCGTTGCTCACAGTCGCGTCCCCGGCGTCATATTTGCCATCGCGTGCGGGCCGAATTCGGCCATCGTGAAACTATGGCGCTGACCTCCAAGACCACGCCGGCCGGGCAGCCTCACCTGACGACTTCACGAGGCGCCGCCCTCTACATCGGGGCGCTCCTCGGCCCGGGCCTGCTGCTCTCGCCCGGCCTCGCCGCCGCCGAGGCCGGGCCGGCCTCGATCCTCGCCTGGCTCGGCTTGCTGGTCCTGTCCGGCCTGTTGGCCGCCGTGTTCGCGGCCTTGGGCCGACGCAGGCCTTCCGCGGGCGGCGTCATCGGCTATGTGGCCGCGGGCCTGGGGCCCCGCGCCGGCCGGGCGGCCGGCTGGATGTTCCTAGCCGGAGTCGTCTGCGGTGCTCCAATCGTGTGCCTCATCGGCTCTAGCTACATCACGGAGCTGATCGGAGGCGGGCAGGTTGCCCGGGCGGCCGTCGCCGTCGCACTGCTGCTGACCGTCGTTGGCCTCGCTGCCGGTGGTCTGCGGGCCAGCGCCGCGGCTCAACTCGTTCTTGTCATCATCCTGACTGCGGTTGTAGTGATGGCGTCCGCCGGCTCGGCGGGCAGCGCACGGGTCGGCAATTGGACTCCGTTCGCGCCGCATGGCTGCCTGTCGATAGGTCATGCGGCAGCGACGCTGATGTTCTCGTTCGTGGGCTGGGAGGCCGTTGCTCCGCTCACGACGGACTTGGCGAATCCACGTCGCCAGTTGCCCCGCGTCATAGCCATCGCCTTGGCCGTCACCTCCGCGTTGTATCTCGGTCTGGCAGTAGCCACCATCAGCGTCCTCGGGCCACGAGCAGCCACTGACGTGCCGCTAGCAGGCCTGCTGACCCACGCCATCGGCGCGGGCGGCCCGTATATCGCCGCGGTGGCTGCCATTGTGCTGACCCTGGGCGCCACTAATGCTTACATCAACGGCGCCGCCGCCATGGCCGGGCAGCTCTCTCACACACCAGTTGGCAGCCGAGCCCCGAGTCCCCGGCTGCGGCTTCTCGCGGCAATCACCGCGGCTGGCCTCGTGTTGATTACCTTGTACGGGTTGCGGATCGTGGGTACCGCAGCGCTCGTCGCGGTGCCGACGACGCTGTTCCTCGCCGTCTACTTTGCCGCGATGCTCGCGGCGCTACGCGTGCTCAGTGGTGCTGCGCGGCTCGCCGCTCTCCCGGCCACGATTGCGGTCATCGTCGTGCTCGGGTTCTGCGGATGGGCACTAACCGTACCGATCGCCGTAGCGCTGGCGGCCAGCTTGCGCCCCAGGCATACCCGCGTCTCCCCACGGCCCGACGAGCCTGTCGAATGCGTGGACCGGGCATCCGTCGGCACGCCGGACATATACGTTCCGCGTTCGGACGAGGCGCTCATCCATAGCGACGCATGCCGCTAATGTCGCGCTGACCACGGCCAGTGGTTGGCCTTAGCAGGATGGGATGCGCGCTACCTAGTCGTCTTCCATCTCGGCCCACCTGAGTGCGCGGCGCCCCTCAGGAGTCAGCGAGTAGCGATCGTCTCCGTCCCGAACGACCAGGCCGGCCCCGATCAGCTCAGCCAGCGCCACCTGGTCAGGCTGATGCGCAGAGATCGCCCGGCGTAACTTGACGGCCGCGAGGATCCTGTGTGAGCGCGAGCCATTCCTGATTCTCATTGACCATCCCGCCGTTTTATCGACAGTCACGCCATTTTAGGCAGAATTTCGCGCGGCCGCCGAGACGCTGAACCAGCGAAAGATTGTCCGAAAAGGCCCCCTGCCATAGCTACTGGACTCCACGCTCCCTGCGGCCGCGGTGCTCGCGGTCGGCTGCCCCTTGCTCCGAGAGCTGGCCAAGGGCCGCGGTGATCTCGGCATCGGCCGCGACCAAGGTGGGCAGTACCTCGCCGGCGCTGCCCTTCCTGACGACCTCGCGGCAGTTGGGCAGGCTCAGGCTGGTAGCTGCGAGGTAGCGGTTGAGGAGGCCGACTCCGTTCCGCCAGTCATTGCGTTCTCGGTGTCGCCCTTTGTCTGCGATCGCGGCGTTGCGCATGCGGTCGAGGTGTTGTGCGATCAGTTCGAGTCTCTGACGGTCGCGGTCACGTGCTTCCCCGAGTCTGGCGGCGTGACTGTCCGTGAGCGCGCGGGTGGCGATGATGATGCCAGTCAGCGAGGCGACGCCGCCGACCGCTGCTGCGATGTTGGCGACGTAGGCCCAGGCGGTCATGACTTTGAAGCCTACGTGTCTGGACTGCCGAGGTCTGGTCCCCGGTTGGTGGACTGTCACAGTGCGAGACCGACCACCTGCCGTGAAGATTCGGCAAGGGCCTGAGGTGTTTTAGAAATCGTTAACTGCCGGTGTTGCGCCGGCCGAAGATCGCAAGCAACCTCGTGAGGTCGTCGGCGTCCTCAGGCACGGCGCACTCGGGGCCAATCAGTCCAGACCCACGGGCCAGCGGAGCGAACTGCCGCGCGGGCTGTAGCGCGTCTCGCACCAGGCCTGGGTCCAATACGGCCGCTTGGCCTGTGGCCTGCGCCAGATCCCACGTGTGGACCAGGAACTCCATCGGGGACCGTTCCAAGATCTCGCCCAGCGGCATCGGCCCCCAGGGCCCCGGCACAAGCCGCGCCAGCGCCGAGGAGTCGAGCGCCGCCATCATGTCAGCCCGCGCCAGCCGCCACGCGGCCAGCGGATCGTCGCCGATGGCAGACCCTGGGTGCTCTGGTTCCTCATAGTCCTCATAGCGCCCCCGTGCCAGTACCTCAGTCCCCCGCAGCCCGGCGATAACGTGACCGGCGACATCGGCGGCCGACCAGGCCGTGCACGGCGACGGGGAACTCCAACGGCTCGGCGCAACCCCGGCCAACGCCGCCTCAAATCCGTCCAGCGCCCGAGTGAACCCATCCAGCACCACGTCAGCGATTGTAGAAGCCAGGTTGTAGCCGTACCCGCCAACGCGAACTTACCAATTCAGATGCTTTGGAGGCACAGATCATGATCCGAGTTGGGCCACGTTAGGTGTGCAGGTCAGCAGGCGTCAGCTAGCAGCTCGTAATCGAGGTGCTGGCCGCGAGGCGGTGTGGAACAATGCCGCCTCGTGAAGAAAGCCGACATCACTGCCGAACTTGTCTCCCGGCTCGTGGCTACCCAGTTCCCGAAGTGGGCTGGCCTGCCTGTTCGCCCGGTTGACGGGGACGGCTGGGACAACGCCACCTTCCGCCTCGGCGAGTACATGTCGGTGCGGCTGCCGAGCTCACAGTCTTACGTCGAGCAGGTCGATAAGGAGCACCGCTGGCTGCCGGTCCTGGCCGGCCAGCTCCCACTGCGAATTCCCGAGCCGCTGGCCAAGGGCGATCCAGGCTGCGGCTTCCCCCGGCCCTGGTCGGTGTACCGCTGGATCGACGGCCTGACCGCTGAGACCGGCCAGATAGCCGACCTGTGCGAGTTTGCGGCCGACCTGGCAGACTTCCTCGCCGCCCTCTACAAGGTGGACACCGCCGACGGTCCGCTGCCCGGCACGCACAACTTCTTCCGAGGCGGGTCACCTGCCTACTACGACGCCGAGACCAGGTCGGCGCTCACAGCACTGCACGGCGTTATCGACACCGACCTCGCCACCGAGGTCTGGGAGGCGGCCCTAAGAGCCACCTGGGACGGTCCGCCGGTGTGGTTCCACGGCGACGCCCAGCCCGGAAATCTGCTCCTGGACGCCGACGGCCGACTGTACGCCGTCATCGATTTCGGCACTTCGGGTATCGGCGATCCGGCTTGCGATACGACCATCGCGTGGACGTTTCTATCTGGGGACAGCCAGCGCGTGTTCAAGGATCGACTGCCAGTAGATGAGGCGACCTGGACACGTGGCCGCGGCTGGGCGATCTGGAAGGCGATGATCGTGCTGGTCCGGGCGCTGGAGACCAACCACGAAAGACGCCGACTTCACTAAGAACGTCATCAGCAAGATCCTTGCTGATCATCGCGACGCTCAGTAGGCTCATCGACCTGAGTAGCCAGCGGCCAGCTCGCCCTCAAACACGGCAGTGCCCTGCCACGTACGAGCTAGGAGTGGATTATCCCGGTGTCGTGGCAGAAGTGCACGCGGTCGGGCCGCAGCGCGTGCACCCGGCTGACGGACTCGCGCCACGCGGCCGGATCGCTTGCCTGACCCGGCGGCAGGTCGCCGTCATCGGGTTCCAGATACTGCCTGGGCTTATACGCTGCGTCGCCGATCAGCACCTCCGCGCCATTGTCGGTGCTCACCACGACGCTCTGGTGCCCGACGGTATGACCCGGGGTCGTGACGACCGACAGGCCCGGCAGGATCTCGGCGTCACCATCCAGCAACTCGAACCGCGCATCCATGAAATCGAACCAGCCGGCCAGCTGGGGCGATTCCCGGCGGGCACGCGCCAGCTCGGCTGACTGGATATAGAAAGGGGCGTGCTTGAACACGGCGTTCTGCCCGCAGTGGTCGAAATGCAGGTGGGTGTTGATAACGAGGCCGATGTCACCAGGCAGCATGTCATGCTCGTTGAGAGCATCGGCGACCGAGTGGTTGACGACGCGGTGGTCAGTCAGCACCTGCTGGGGACCGCCGACGCCGGTATCGACCAGGACAGCGCCACCGGGGTGGGTCACGAGATATCCGTGTACCGGCAAGTCCTCGAGCATTGTTGCCAGGTGCAGCCGCCTCACCTGCAGGGACATCCATCCTCCCCGTGGAGCCCTCTATCGGAATCGAACCGATGACCTATTCATTACGAGTGTCCGCAACGACGTCGCTGGCATCGTGACCTGCGCAGACTCCTGTGGTGTCGCGTCCTCAGGCCCGCTTGACGCTCGGTTCTCAGGTCTCTCATTGACAATCCTATTGACAGCTCGCCAGCCAGGCGCACGGGCTCACTCCGGAGAGCCAGCCGGGTCTTGCCACACCCGCCGGGGCCAGTCACCGTCACCAGGCGACTGTCCCCGAGGACCGAGCTCAGCTGGCGCACTTCTCGCTCGCGACCCAGGAACGAAGTTAGCTGCACCGGCAGGTTGGAGGTCGCCGCGGTGGGCTGCCGTGGCCACGCCGCATGATCATGGGGCTGAATTCATTCCCCGAAGATGCGCTTCTTCTGCGCCTGGAACTCGTCCTCGGTCAACGCGCCTCGGTCACGGAGATCGGCGAGTTTGGCAATCCGGTCCATTGGGTCCGCAGTCGAAGGCCCGCCCTCCACCTGCGTGCCCCAGGGCAACTGTGCTGAAGCCATGTCTCTGCCACGCATCGTCTCCGCAAAGGCGGCGGGGTCCGCCAGCGCTTGCCGCATCAGGTCCTGCGGCGAGCCGTCCCCTGTCGGAGCGGGCGCGGCTGAGCCCCCGGTAGTAGCCTGCTGGGCGGCCTCGAGCCTTGCCGCCGTTCTCAGCTGGACCCTGTCTCGCAGCGATGGAACCTGATCCCAGACAATCTCCACTCGCGTCGGATTGCTCCGGTCGAGGACGACCGGCAGCAGCTGGTTGATCTCAGGCCACTTCCCGGTCTTGGGCCGCACCGTCACGTGGACCATGTAGGGCGGTATGCCCTCGGCTTCCACCATCAGGTCCAGCGGGCAGTGGATTGCCTGCCCCGGGAGGCTGCGCATGCCGTCGTTGTCGACCACGCGCGCCGTTCCCGTGACCGGATCGTGCATCTTCCTGTCGAACAGCGCCATGGCCGTTGTTCCTTCTGTCGACGATCAGCGGGCCTCGCCACATCGACGTGGCCGCACTAGGTACGCAAACAGGAAAGGGAAAAAAGAGGACCGATGCCTTCGCAAGGATCGTCGCCCAGCAGGCCGTTGTCAAACATGTCCGCCTCCCGGCAGGAAGGGTAGGGCACGAGCACAGTCGGCCCTTTTAGCGCGGTGTCGGCAGTTATATGCGCCGACGTTCGGCGATTTCTCACTGCCGTCCGGACAACCCCCCCGGATAACGCACGACGAAGTCGCGGCTGCCTTCGGTGCGGACCCGGCTGCTATTGCCGCGCATTGAGGCATCGCGTGCGAGCACGGGCCAACTGTTGAGGAGTCGAGCACCCCCTGCGCGCCGCACCGCAGTCCTGGCTGGCACGGTGGCGGAGCTGGGCGGCGCGTTCCCGGTCGATTTCGGTCGCTACAAAGCAGCTGGGATCTGCTATCGCGGCCGTGCGGGCGCCGTCTACCTGCCTGGTCCTTGAAGGCGTATTCGGGCTCGACAACCTGCCGCGGGCCCGCCTGCTCGTCGGGATTTGCGGAGCGCCGACGGCGCCGCGCCACCGCTGCTTCTGGGCCTGGGTGGGACGAGTTTCCGGGAGTAGCTCTGGCGGACGGATGACACCGGAGCCGCCGGGGCATCAGCGTCGCCTTCCGCGTTCCCTCCTGTCAGCGGTCGGTCACCATCCCGGCCTGCGCCAACGACGGTCGTACTGACACCGCACTTCCTCGTCAGCGGTACGGATCACCGTTCGCGGCCCGAAACCGGGCTCAGCCAGGACCCAGGATGCCCAGCAGCGTTGGCCAGGCGCAGGCCCGGTGCGACCTAGCGTGAGCGCCTCGCGATTGACGTTCTACGCTTGGTCATTGGTAACGAATGCGGGCGGCTGCCCGCGTGATGGCAAGCGGGTGTTTGCGCCCGATCCGTGGCTTTCCATGTCTGGTTTGGGGGCCCGTTATGCAATCCAATTCGCCGCATCGAGCCGAAGCCGGGGGCGGATCTGTGGCCGCGCTGTGGCGCTATCCGGTGAAGTCGATGCTGGGCGAGGAACTGAACGCCGCCGAGGTCACCCCTCGCGGCCTGCTAGGGGATCGCCAGTTCGCGGTTGTTGACGCGGCGACCGGGAAGGTCGCAGGCGCGAAGAATCCACGCAAGTGGGGCAACTTCCTCGACTTCCGCGCCGCCTACGTGGAGCCGCCGCAGCCGGGATCCCAACTGCCGGCTGTCCGCGTGACCCTTCCCGACGGGGCATCGGTGACCAGCGGCCAGGTCGACTTGCCGGAGATCCTGTCCGCAGTACTCGGCCGCGAAGTCACGTTCGCGGAGGCGGTGCAGGCCGGCGAGTCTTCTGGCGCGACGGCCGAGGAGTACTGGCCGGATGTGGACGGCCTGGACTTCCGGGACACGGTGACCGACTTCGACCTGCCGGCCGGAACGTTCTTCGACGTTGCCGTCGTGCACCTGCTCACCACGGCCACCATGGACCGTCTGCGCGCGCTGCATCCGCCGGGGCGTTTCGAGGTGCGGCGGTTCCGGCCGAACATCGTCGTCTCGACCGGCCCGGATGAGCAGGGGTTCGCCGAGGATGACTGGATCGGTCACACCGTCCTTATCGGAGACCGCGCCCGCCTGCGGATTACCGGACCCTGCGGCCGTTGCGTCATGACCACGCTGCCGCAAGGAGACCTCCCGAAGGACTCCGGCATCCTGCGTGCTGCCGCACAGCACAACCACGTCAATGTGGGGGTCTACGCCGACGTGATCGCCAGCGGCCCGATCCGCCGCGGCGATCCCGTCACAATCGCGTGAACCCACCCAAGACGATCCGCGCAAGGCCAGCAGCACTCAAACTGCTAAGCCGCTCATCAGCACAAGAGCCGTCACCTGGGCTCGATGGCAGCGGGGGCCGGGGTCTGGGTATTGGCGACGCCATGACCGCCATCATGCGTCCCGGCGGTCCAGCAGCGTCCAGGCGATGGCGTACACGATGGCGACGAACAGGCACATCACGCCGAAGCCGGGCCAGGGCTGGAGGGTGTGGGCGGAGTGGTAGACGCTAGTGATCTGGCTTCCGGCCTGGGTCGGCCAGAACTCGGTGACCGGGTTCCGCCACGAGTCCGGGAGCGCCTCGGCGATCAGGGGGAGGACGAGCACGACGGCCACCATGCAGGCTATGGCGGCGGCCGGGTGTCGGAGCAAGGCCCCGGCCGCGACGCTGAGCACCGCCAGGGCGGCCAGGTACAGCCCTCCTCCCACCACCGCCCGGGCTACCCCGGGATCGCCGAGCGCCGCGTGGGGGGCATGGCCGCTGATGAGGGCCTGGCCCACAAGGAACGCCACGAAGGTCGTGAATTCACCCACGACGAACGTCACCCCAGCGAAGACCAGCGACTTGGCTGCCAGTACCCGGCCTCGCTTCGGAACGGCGATCAGGCTGGTGCGGATCATCCCTGACGAGTACTCGGAGCTGATGCAGAGCACCCCAAGCACGGCAATGGCCAGCTGTGCGATGGCCATCCCCGCCCCGCTGACCCCCGTCGGGTCCCAGCTCAGCTTTTGGGAGACGCTGAACTTGGCGTAGCTGTGGGCGGCGGCCGCGCTGATGACGGCTCCCAGGGCGATGCCGAGCACGACGGTCACCGTCAGCGCCCAGAAAGTCGACCGGACCGAACGGAGCTTGGTCCACTCCGAGCGCAGCACGTCGGCGAAGGTGGATGCACGGTAGGCCGCCCGGTGGTCCGGGCCGGTGAGGGCGATCGTGGCGCCGGTCATCGGGTCGCCCCGGCCGCCTGGTATTCCACGCTTTCTCGGGTCAGTTCCATGAACGCCTCCTCCAGCGAGGCCCGGACTGGGATGAGCTCGGACAGGGCGATGCCATGGGCGGCGGCCAGCCTTCCCACCTCGGCGCTGTCCATCCCGGTGATCTCGATGACGTCGGGGTCGGTCCCGGCGTCCGTGCCGGCCACGGGTGCGGCCGCCGCCCGGGAGGTGCTCCCGGCCCGGACGGTGGCACCGGCGTCGCGGCAGCTGGCGGCCAGCTCGGCCGCCTGGGGGCTGCGGACGTGTACAGCCTGCCGGGAACTGGACCGCACGAACTCGTCCACGCTGGTATCGGCGATCAGCCGGCCCTTGCCGATCACCAGCAGGTGGTCGGCGGTCAGGGTCATCTCGCTCATCAGGTGGCTGGAGACCAGCACGGTGCGGCCCTCGGCGGCTAGCGCCCGCATGAGGGTCCGGACCCAGTGGATGCCGTCGGGGTCGAGGCCGTTGACCGGTTCGTCGAAGATGAGCACGGCCGGGTCCCCGAGCAGCGCCGAGGCGATGCCGAGCCGCTGACCCATGCCCAGCGAGAAGCCCTTCGCCCGGCGCCTGGCCACCCCCTCGAGACCGACGATGCGGAGCACCTCGTCCACCCGGCTGCGGGGGATGCCGTTACTCCGGGCCAGGCATAGCAGGTGGTCGCGGGCCCGGCGGCCACCGTGCAGCGCCTTCGCGTCGAGGAGGGCGCCCACCTCGCGCATGGGCGCAGGCAGGTCGCGGTAGCTGCGGCCGCCTACGGTTACCGAGCCCTGCGTCGGCGCGTCGAGGCCCAAGATCATCCGCATGGTGGTGGTCTTCCCGGCGCCGTTCGGGCCGAGGAAGCCGGTGACCATGCCGGGCCGGATGGAGAACGAGAGGTCGTTGACGGCCATGGTGGAGCCATAGCGCTTGACCAGGCCGTGGGCGTCGATCATCGCTCTACGGCGAACGGGACGGCGAGGTCGACGCCGGGATCGCTCGCCCCGGTCGCGAGATAGGTGGTGCGCAGGCCGAGGTCCTCGGGCGTGAGGGCAAGACGCTCACCCTCGTGCTCCTGCTCCTGCCCCCAGGCATCCAGTGACTCGGCAGCGAGCTGCCAGTGCACCGCCCCGTACCCAGCTGGCAGCGCGACGAACGCCTCCCGGTGCGCCGGTTCGGTTCGCAACGTCAGCTCGGGATAGTGCTCCGCGAGGGCACGCGCCTCTGCCGCGGGAACCGGCCTGCACCATTCGATCAGACCATCGCCGTCAGGGCTCGGGTGGCTCCAGTAGATGCAGAAGAACGCGCCTTCTCGTCCTTCGATCTTCGGGAGCGGGCGCTCGCGCAAGATCGCGATGAACTCCTTGCCGAACGGCCATTGCCCCTGCTCGTCGACGTTTCGCTTCAAGCAGAGCAAGCTCCGCTCGGGCATCTCCCGCGTGGCGACGTCGTACATGACGGACCTCTTTCCGCGCAACCGGTTGACGAGGTAGTCGGCGAGATCGCGCCGCGCGTCGTGTGCTGCTTCGGTGTCGCGCCAGTGCTCGGCGATGCGTGTCGCCGCCTCGGCCGGATCGCACGCGAGCAGCTCCTTGACCGCCGCGAGCGGCAACTGCAACTGGCGCATCATCACGACAAGGCGTGCCTCGTCGAGCTGGGCTGTGTCGTAGTAGCGATAGCCAGACGCCTGATCGACGCGCGAAGGCACCAGCACGCCGCGTTCGTCGTAGAGGCGGAGCGCCTTCAGCGAAAGGCGAGACCGTCGTGCGAACTCTCCGATGCTGATTTCTTCCACGCTAACTCCCTCGTCGCCGGGCCGACTCGACCCGGCAAAGTGAGTGTGCTGGCTCCCCCAAGGTGAGAGTCAAGGCCTGCTGCTGATTCACCGCGTCCACGGCATCACGGATGCTCAGACATCGTGGCCTGCACCGAAGGAAAGCACCGGCGGCCATGCCCGCGCCGCTGCCCAAAAGCACAGCGCACCTCGGGTGGCAGGAGTGGTCAGAGATCCTTGCCGCCGCGGGCATCCCGCACGCGGGCACCCAGACAATGCGGCACTCGGCGGCCACTATCGCCCTGGAGGAGGGCGTCGCGCTGGCCGTGGTGCAGGAGACGCTTGGAGCCGCCTATCGGAATCGAACCGATGACCTATTCATTACGAGTGAATCGCTCTGCCGACTGAGCTAAGGCGGCGCACATCCGGCGAACCGGGTGAGCGACAGGAGTCTACCGGCCCGGGGCCGACTCCCGCTCACTGCCGTGCATCGCCTCGTACGCCTGCCGGGAGCCGCATACGCTCGCCTTTGGGCAGGCCGTGCGGCGGCCATCTTCCGCCAGTTTCACGACCACCGTGTCGGACGGAACGTTGTGCCCGACGACGACCCCTGGCCCGTCCGGCGTATCGACACGCTCGCCGCGCCCGGGCGCAGAGGCATGAAAATCCTGGTACAGCGGGTGCTCGTACTTCAGGCAGCACATGAGGCGGCCGCAGGCCCCGGCGATGCGCAGCGGATTGACCGGCAGATCCTGGTCCTTCGCCATCCTGACCGATACAGGCTCAAAATCCTTCAGGAACGTGGCACAGCACAGGTCGCGGCCGCACGGACCGATGCCGCCTTGCAGCCTGGCCTCATCACGCGCCCCGATCTGGCGCAGCTCGACCCGTGAGCGCAGTCTGGCCGCCAGGTCCTTTACCAGCGCGCGGAAGTCCACCCGGTGTGGGGCGCTGAAGTACACAGTGAAGGTGTTCTGCTTGTCCACGTAATCGACCGCGATGATCTTCATCGGTAGCTCGAGCTCGCGAACTAGGCGCCTAGTCGTCACCCTGGCCTCTGCTCGCCGCGAACGGTTAGCCGCATCGCGGCTGAGATCTTGCTCATCGGCGAGGCCGGCGCAAACGGGCAGGCCGGCGATGTCGTCGTCGACCCATTGCGGTCCCCAGATGCACTCGGCGACCTCCGGACCAGCATCGGTGGGCACGAGGACCTTAGTGCCGACATGGGGCTGATACGGACCTGGATCGAGGTAATACAGCCGCCCGTTGCGCTGGAAGCTGACCGCGATCATCATGCCCACGCCGACCACATTACGGTGCCGTTACCATTCGCGTCATCCCGCGAACTCGGCCATTAGTGCCAGCGTGGCCGCGACAGTGCACAGTTTCGTCGACCGCAAACCGGCCAAACGCGGACTCAAGATCGCCTAAAACTGTGCACTCTCGGCCGGTCCCGCAAGAAAGACGGGGCAAAAGCGACGAACCCGGCGCAGGAACGCGCTCGGCGCACCCGCTCCTAGCCAGCCAGGGCGAGCGTCAGCTCCTCCACGGCCAAGAGCGGCGCTACGTTGGCCTCGAGCCGCTGGCGGCAGCGCATGATCGCCTCGATCCGACGGACCGTTTCGCGAGGACCAGCCGCGGCCGCCTGCTCACGCAACTCCGAGCCGCCGGCCTCGTTGGCCAGCTCGACGTCGGCGCCGAGCTGCAGCGCGAGCACGTCTCGGTAGAACCCAGCCAGATCCAGCAGGGCCCGGTCCAGGGCGTCGCGCTTGAGCCGAGTGGCTCGCGACTTCTGCCGGTCCTCGAGCTCCCGGAGCGCCCCGGCGGCGCCGCGCAGCGCCGTCGCGACTCCCTTTCCGGTCGAACCCTCGCCGAACGCGCGGCGGAGCGCCTCCCGTTCCGGCTCGTCTAGCTCCTCGGTCGTGGCGGCGGCCTCCGCGTCGGCAGCCTTAACCAGGGCGGCGGCCGCCTTGAGCGCGTCGCCCAGACTGACGACCTGGCCCGGCACTCGCAGCACCTCGCCGCGCCTTCGCGCCGCTTCCTCGTCCGTCGCCAGCCGCCGCGCCCGGCCGATGTGACCTTGCGCCGCGAGCGCGGCCGCCCTGGCCCGCTCGGCCGGTATGCCTTCGCGCTCGAGCACGTCGGTCACGGCGGCCGTGCGCGGCGTCACCAGGCTGACGAGGCGGCACCGCGATCTGATGGTTGTCGGCAGGTCGTCGGCGTACGGGGCGCACAGCAGCCAGACGGTTCGCGGCGATGGCTCCTCGATGGCCTTGAGCAGGGCATTCGCCGCCTGCTCGGTGCACCTGTCGGCGTCCTCGAACAGCACGATGCGCCAGCGTCCGTATATCGGCGCGGCGGCAGCCTTCAGGACAAGATCCCTGGTCTGGCGCACGCCGTATGACAGCCCATCGGGCCGGACAAGCAGCAGGTCAGCGTGCGCGCCGGCCGCGACCTGGCGGCACGATTGACACTCGCCGCAGCCCTGCCGGTCACAGAGCAACGCGGCCGCGAAGGCGCGCGCGGCCAGCGACCGCCCCGAACCAGGCGGGCCGGTGAACAGCCACGCGTGCGTCATCCCGGCGATCGCGACGGCCGAAGACCGACCGCCCGCCGACCGAGAACCGCCATCCGCCCCCGAGGAGGACGGCCGACGGCGAAACGATGGCGGGCAGCGAGACGCTGCCGGTCACCGCCCGCTGAAGCTGCTCGACGACGATTTCCTGGCCAGCCAGGTGACGGAAGACGGGAGCAGCAGCCGGATCGGCGGGAGGCATCGGATCCGTCACTCGCGTATCGCGGGGAACGAGCCCGTGTTCTCTTCGGCCGCCAGCGGAATGGGGTCGGGTAGCAGTTCGCGAACCCGCTGCTGAATATCCCGGCTGACCAGGGTCTCGGATCGGCCAGCGTCGAGGACCAGATACCGATCTGGCGTCCCGCTGGCGAGCGCCAGGAAGCCGCTCCGCACGCGCTCGTGGAACTCAACCGGCTCGGACTCTAGCCGGTCCGCCGAACTCAGCCGCCTGCCGAGACCGGTCAGCGGCGACAGATCAAGCAGGATAGTGAGGTCCGGCATGAGGCCTCCGGTTGCCCACCGGTTGACCTCGGCGATCTCCGTGACCGATAGCTGTCGGCCCGCGCCTTGATAGGCGAGCGAGGAATCGACGTATCGGTCCGTGACGACGATCGCGCCGCGTTCCAGGGCCGGGATGATGACCGCCTTCACGTGCTCGGCCCGGTCGGCCGCGTACATCAGGGCTTCGGCCCGTGGCGACAAGCCAGTATGAGCGGTATCAAGCAGCAGTGCCCGCAGCCGCATGCCGACCTTGGTCGCGCCCGGCTCGTGCGTGGTCACGACGTCGTAGCCCTGGTCACGGAGCCAGATGGCCAGCAGGCGAGCCTGCGTCGACTTGCCGACTCCCTCGCCTCCTTCGAGTGCCAGGAATACGCCGGGGTGGCGGCGAACCGGGGTGGTCGCCACCTCGTGCGTGCCGTTGCTGGTTCCGCGTGCGTGGCGCTTTCGCATGCCGTTACCCCTGCCGTTGCCGTTCGACGTAACCGGGTCGTGCCGGAATACCGACCCCAGATCGGCCAGCAGCGGAACGCCCCGTCGGTCGTCCATCTGCCGGTAGGACACGCGGCCGAGCAGCACGGCGACGACCGCAGCGAGGAGGATTACCAGGTTATAGCCGATGTTCAGGTACGCGACGTCGCCAATGCGCACCGTCGATATGCCGAGCGCGCGGACCAGCGCGTTAAACCCACCCGCAAGCGTCGGCGCGATCGCGACCACCGCGAACAAGATGACCCGGATCGCCGACTGCAAGAACGCGAACGTGCGCCCCCGAGTATCGTCGTCGACCTCGAGCCCGACCACGGTATAACCGGTCACGTAGGCAACACCGGCGCACGCCCCGAGCACGACGACCATGATGGTCACCACGACCAGGTTGGGGATGAGCCCGGCCAGCGCCAGCGGAACGGCGGCGAACATGATGGACACGCCGAATAGCCGCCGCCGCGAGAAGCCTTTGAGCACGCGCAAGCCGAAGAACATACCGAGGGCGAGGCCGAAGAAGATCCCGGCGAACACAGCGCCCCAGCCAGCACCGCCCCCGCCCAGCGTGTAGCGCACATACGAAGGGCCGAGCCCTACAACGACCCCGCCGGCCACGAATGCGCCGGTCATGCCCACGACGATGCCGCGCACGACCCTGGTCTCGCCCAGGTATCTCCAGCCTTCCCAGATGGACTTCAACACCGACGGAGTCGAGATGGAGCCCTCTGGTCGGCGCCGCAGCTCGCGCAGCGTAACGATCGTCAGCGCCGACACGACGAACGTGGCCGCGTTGAAGTACAGCGCCAGGTTCACCTGGTTGGTCGAGAAGTAGTGCGAGATATGGCCGAGCGCTTTGCTGACGAGCGCCAGCAGGAAGAACACCAAGCCCGCGATGGGCGCGGTCCCGTACGTGGTGAACAGGCTCAGCTGGTTCGCCTGCTCGAGCTTTTCTGTCGGGACCAGATTCGGTACCGACGCATCTTTCGCCGGCGTCCAGAATAGCGACGCGCTCGAGGCCAGGAACTGAACGATGTAGAGCCAGGTCAGCTGGTTGGCGAAGCCCACTGTCAGGTTTATCGGGATCGTGACGTACAGGACGGCCCTGACCACGTCGCCGATGATCATGTTCGTCCGGCGATCGAACTTGTCGGCGACCGCCCCGGCCAGCGGGCCGAAGATCAGCGCTGGCAGCAGTGACGTGAGCCAGACGCCGCTGACTGCATACGCGCTACCCTTCGCGCCGCCGAGCTGTCCCGCCAGGTAGGACAGCGCCAGCAGGCTGAGCCAGTCCCCCAGGCTGGACAGCGACAGCGCGATCCAGAGCCGCCGGAAGGGCGTGATCGAGAGCACGCCAGTGCCACGGGCGGCCAAAGGGGATCTAAAGTTCACCGGGCTAGGGTATAGGTACGGCCAAGGGAGGGTTGCGTACAGCGCAAAGCTGCGACGTTCCCGACAGGCCATTTCGGATGGGAACGGGGCCGTATCGGCGGGCGGAGCGTCGCTGGCCACGGCCCACTGAGCCGGATGAGCCGCCCGCAGCCGGGCTCGGTTCGCCGGCTCGGGCCGTTAGGCCGAGCCCGGTTCCCGAGCGGTCGTGACCTAGTTGTCGTGCCCATCCGCTTCTACGGCCTTCTTCGTCGCGCGGGTCCTAGTCGCGCCCTTTGCTGCTCCGGCCTTCGCCCCGGCGCCGGCCGTCTTGCTCGTCCCGGTTCTACCTGACGCGGCTTTGCTGCCGGTGGTCCTTGCGGACCGCGTCGGTGCCTTTCGCTTGGTAGCGGGTGCGGCCGCGCGGCGCTCAGCCAGCAGCTCAACAGCCCGTTGCGGCGTAATCGACTCAACAGTGTCGCTTTTACGCAGCGAGGCATTCGTCTCACCGTCAGTGACGTACGGCCCGAACCTGCCTTCGCGTAGCACGATCGGCTTGCCCGTGGCCGAGTCCTCGCCTAGCTCCCGAAGCGGCGGCGCTGCCGCCGCCCTGGCCGCCCGGCCGCGCGGCTTTGGCTGCGCCAGCAGCGCCTTCGCCTCGTCCATCGTGATCGTGAACATCTGGTCTTCAGACTCCAGCGACCGACTCTCGCTGCCTTGCTTGACGTACGGCCCGTATCGACCATTCTGGACGGTCACTGGCTCACCGTCGATCTCGCCGAGCAGCCGAGGCAGCGTCAGCAGCCGCAGCGCGTCGTCAAGGGTGACGCTGTCCAGGTCCATCGACTTCAGTAGCGACGCCGTTCGTGGCTTCGCCGCTGTGCTAGCTGACCCGGCGGCAGCATCCTCCTCCAGGACTTCGGTCACGTAGGGGCCGAAGCGGCCGGCCTTCGCGACGATCGTCTTGCCGGACTCAGGGTCGGTACCGAGAATCTTGTCGCCGGTCGGCCTATCGAGCAGCTCCGCGGCGAACTCCGGCGTCAGCTCGTCTGGTGCCGTCCCATCGGGTACGTTCACGCGCTGGCCGTCCCGCTCGAGGTACGGCCCGTACCGGCCGACTCGGACAACGATGTCCGTGCCCGCGAGCGGGAACGAGCTGACGTCGCGTGCGTCGATGTCGCTCAGGTCGCTGACCATTTCCTTGAGGCCTTCTTCGCCGTCGGCGCCGAAGTAGAACCTGCGCAGCCACGGCACTCGCTGTGCCTCACCGTTGGCGATGTCGTCGAGCGCGTCCTCCATCTTCGCGGTGAACTCGTAGTCGACGAGGTGTGCAAAGTGCCGTTCCAGGAGCGCCACCACGGCGAACGCGACAAAGGACGGGACGAGCGCGGTGCCCTTCTTGAACACGTAGCCGCGGTCGAGGATCGTGCCGATGATCGACGCGTAGGTCGACGGCCGCCCGATGGCCCTGTCTTCAAGCTCCTTGATGAGCGTGGCCTCGGTGAACCGGGCGGGCGACCGGGTCGCGTGCTCGGCCGGGTCGAGGTTCTTCGCTTCCAGCGGCTCGCGCTCTGTTAGCGGCGGCAGCCGGCGCTGGTTGTCGTCGAGCTCCGCCTCCGGGTCGTCAGACCCTTCGACGTAAGCCTTGAGGAAGCCGTGGAAGCTGATGACCTTGCCAGACGCGCCGAACTCCGCCTCGCGGCCCGGCACCCTGTCCGTCGCCCCGTTGACCAGCACGCCGTGCGCCGAGACGCCAACGAGGATCGGCTCGCTCGCCTCCGTCTGGCCGACGACGCGGACGGAGACTGACTCGCCGGTCGCGTCCTTCATCTGTGACGCCACCGTGCGCTTCCAGACGAGGTCATACAGCCGCAGCTCGTCACCTGACAAGCCGGACTGCGCCGGCGTCTTGAACTGATCACCGGCCGGCCGGATTGCCTCGTGCGCCTCCTGCGCGCTCTTGACCTTGCTGTCGTAGAGGCGCGGGGCGTCCGGAACGTACTCGGCGCCGTACAGGTGGCGTGCCTGCGCTCGGGCCGCGTTCAGGGCAGTCTGCGAGAGCGTGACCGAGTCGGTCCGCATATAAGTAATGTGGCCGTTCTCGTACAGACGCTGCGCGATCTGCATCGTGTACTTGGCGGAGAAGCCCAGCTTGCGCGACGCCTCCTGCTGCAGCGTCGTAGTCCGGAATGGCGCGTACGGCGACCGGCGGTACGGCTTGCGCTCGACGGACTTGACGGTGAACGCCGCGGTCGCTAGCCGGTCGCGCAAGGCCGCGGCCGCGCCGCCGTCCAGGTGCAGGATCCGGCCCCGGCCATTGTCGTCCGCGTCACGCAGCTCGCCGGTAGAGGTAAAGTCGCGGCCTTGCGCCACGCGTCGGCCGTCAACCGACACCAGTGCCGCCGTGAACGACGTGACGTCCCCGGCTGCAAGCGCCTCTTTCGCGATCTTCTCGAATTCTGCTTCGAGGTCCCAGTACTGGGCGGGTCGGAACGCGATCCGCTCCCGCTCGCGATCTACTACAAGCCGGACGGCGACGGACTGGACCCGGCCCGCCGAAAGCTGCGGCATGACCTTCTTCCACAGCACCGGCGACAGCTCATAGCCATACAGCCGGTCCAGCACCCGGCGCGTCTGATACGCCTCGACGAGGCCCTGGTCGACGTCGCGCGGCGAAGCGACAGCCTGCGCGATGGCCTCCGGCGTGATCTCGTGGAAGACCATCCGCTTGGCAGGTACGCGCGGCTTGAGCTCCTCCATCAGGTGCCAGGCGATTGCCTCGCCCTCGCGGTCCTCGTCCGTTGCGAGCAAGAGCTCGTCGGCGTTCTTGAGCAGCTGCTTGAGCTTCGTGACTTGCTGCTTCTTGTCGGAGTTCACGACGTACAAGGGCTCAAAGTCGTGGTCGACGTCGACACCCAGCCTCGCCCACGGCTCGCCGCGATACTTCGTCGGTATCTCGGCGGCCTTGTCCGGCATATCGCGAATGTGACCGATGCTGGACTCGACCGTGTATCCCTTGCCGAGGAAACCGGCGATCGTCCGCGCTTTCCGCGGCGACTCGACGATGACCAGCTTGTTGCCGCCGTTGGCCCCGGCCTTTGGGGTCTCGGCGGTTTGCCCGGTCCTTGGTGCCAACTCTCTCCCACCTTTGACATCCAGAGTCGCCCAGGAGGCTACAGCAGGTAAGACTGCCGCGACCTCGCGCTCTGGTCTTTCTACTCGGGCGCGGCGTCGGTCCGATACCCGACCCGTTCGAAGACGACCCCGTTCCCTCTACAGCACGTTAACCAGCAGCCAGTGTCAGCCTGTTCCCTGGACCTTGCTTGTGGGTTTTCTCCCGGTGGCCGGCGGATTCCGGCAACGCGATTGAACCATGCCGCTCAGCGCGCACAATAAGTTGATGGCGGAGTACTCGTACCTGGTGCTCTATTTGCCGCGTGGTACCTCGCGGGACGCAGCGCGTCGGATTCTCACCGATCATGCTGAGTATGGCAACTGGGAGCTGTCCCGTATGCGGCTTTATCCCGATGGCAGCCGCAGGGCGACGCTACGTCGGCTGATCATCCGGCAAGCCAGGGCCCAGCTAGGAATGATTCAGTGGCCTCCGAGCGCACGGAGCGGCTTAGGCGTCCACAGTCAGCCCGTTCCTGGTCAGGAGCCTGGGTACCCCTCCTTTGGCGGTTCTTGAATCCTCACGGCCAGCTAGCGAACCGCTCGCCGGCTGACCAGCCGGGTGCCCGTTCCCGGCGCCTGTGCCGCGTGCCGTCCGGCGGTTCTGGCCAGCAGCCTCCTCCGGCGAGAGCGACGACGCGGTGCCATGACGGCCACGTAGCACAGTCCGCACAGCAGCGTTCCGACGGCAAACCCCTGGACTGCGCCCGGCCCAACACCGGGCAGGAATGTGGTGCCGAGGACCGAAGTGGCCGCAGCGTGTTTAACAGCGAGAGCAGCTAATCCCGGCATTGGCAATCCTCTTCAAAGTGTCAGAGCTCGTGTCGTCGAGTTGCTACGAATCTCGCGCGCCGTGTTGCCGGTCACTTACTGAAAGTGACGACCTAATGCCGCCGGGCCGGGCCCAGGCGTTGGCGCCTAGTTCTCGCGTTCGCCTCTCGCCGTCAGGCCGTCGTAGTCAGGCCGGACTCGGTGCGGACTGACCTGGAGCGGGTGGTGGCCACGGTCGGGGACGCGCGAAGGCGATCCAGGCCGTGGCCACCGGAGCGGGCGAGTACCCGCCGCTGGCCGAGAGGGTCTGGTAGTCAGGACGCTCGGTCCGCGCGCTGCTAGGCACGGCGCCGTGCCGCCGCGAGCTTGCGCGGCTGCGGGCCGGCAGTTCCCGGCTTCGACCCTGTTCCGGCAACACAGGCGACCCTCCTTATCGGCCAGCTGGCGATGGCCATAGAGATAAGTCGTCCCGATGACCCGCCAGGGCGCGAGACCGCTGACCGGGGCGCTGCTGTGGAAAGGGGGTTACGCCTCGGGGATGCGACCCCGCACAATGAGTCACGATAGCACTACTCATCGTGCATGCACCGATAAACGGAAAGACGCCTACGACCAGACGCATCGGTGCTCGCCACGCAAGGACGCCAATGCATGGCTGACCTGGGCTAATGGCTAACAAAGATCAAGAAAATTGTCCACCACGCGCACCCCAAATTGGAGCGCGGACACCGGAACCCGCTCATCGACGCCGTGGAACATGCCCGCGAAGTCGAGATCGGGCGGCAGCCGAAGCGGCGAGAAGCCGAAGCACCGGATGCCGAGCCGAGCGAACGACTTGGCGTCCGTCCCGCCCGAAAGGCAGTAGGGCACCATGCGCCCGTCTGGGTCCTCGGCAGCCAGCGCCTGGGCCATGGCGTCCACGAGGTCGCCGTCGAAACTCGTTTCCACCGCGATGTCGTGGTGCACGTCCTCCCGCTTGACGCTGCCGCCGACAAGGGCGTCAATCTCGCGGAAGAACTCGTCTTCGTGGCCCGGCAGGAAGCGCCCATCAACCTGGGCGGTGGCGACCTGAGGGACCACGTTGACCTTGTAGCCAGCCGCCAGCATCGTCGGGTTCGCTGTATTGGTGAGCGTGGCGCCGACCATCTTGGCGATGGACCCGAGCTTGCCGAGCACCGCAGACGGATCTTTCGGGTCGAAGTCGACGCCCAGTGCTGCACTGGCCTCGCGGACGAAGGCAAAGGCGGCCTCGGTCTCCCTGACCGGCCACTCGTACCGGCCGATGCGGGCGATCGCGTCGGCGACGGCCGTGACCGCGTTGTCAGAGTTGATCATGGAACCGTGCCCGGCAGTTCCCCGGGCGGACAGGCGCATCCAGGCCATGCCTTTCTCGGCCGTCTGGAGCAGGTACAGGCGCTTACCGCCGATGGTCACGCTGAAGCCGCCGACTTCGCCGATGGCCTCGGTCACGCCCTCGAAGAGGTCAGCATGGTTGTCGACCAGCCAGCGTGCGCCCCAGGTCCCGCCGGCCTCTTCGTCGGCCAGGAAGGCGACGACGACGTCGCGCGACGGGCGTCGGCCTTCGGCCAGCCGTTGCCGCAAGACCGCGAGCACGATGGCATCCATATCCTTCATGTCGACCGCGCCGCGACCCCATACCAGGTCATCGGTAACTTCACCGGAGAAGGGGTGCACCCGCCAGTCCGCGGCGTCCGCGGGTACCACGTCGAGGTGACCGTGGATGAGCAGGGCCGGCCTGGCCGGATCGGTGCCCTCAATCCGCGCGACGACGCTCGCCCGCTTCTCGTGGGATTCCAGAACAGTGGGTTCGAGCCCCGCCTCGGCCAGCAGCCCGGCTACGTGCTCGGCCGCGGCCCGTTCGCCCGGCCCGGAGTGGTCGCCATAGTTACTCGTGTCGATCCGGATCAGGTCGCTAGCCAGCGTCGCGACCTCTTCTTCCGCCGCGGTGCCGCGGGCGCTTTTGGCAGGGGTGCTGTCGGTCATCTCGTAATCGTTGCACCTTCTGTCCGGCGGTGCAGTCGTGGCCGGAGGGTCTCGAGGTTGCAGGCCAGGCCTTAGGCCCGTCGCCGGGAGGTGTCCGGATTTGCTATCGTGAGGCCGGCTCAGCTTCAGGCTGGGCCGGACGTCCGGGTGGCGGAATAGGCAGACGCGCTAGCTTGAGGTGCTAGTGCCCCAAAAGGGCATGGGGGTTCAAGTCCCCCCTCGGACACAGAGTTTCCGCAGGTCAGCGGCTTGTAGTTCGCTGCTGAGAGGCCGCGTGGCCAATCTTGTGGCACTTGCTCATGCTCCTGCCTCCTTGACGAGCCGGGCGAACAGGTCGGCGGCGTCGCGCTGGCTGCCAGGCAGAACGTGCGCGTACACCGTCATCGTGACGACCGCGCTAGCCCAGCGGTGGCTGACAACGTGTACCGGCTCACGCGCCGACAGCAGCAGCGTCGCGTGCGTATGCCGCAGGTCATGCAGCCTGATCACCGGCACCTGACCGCAGCGGGTGACGTCGCGGACGAACTGCCGGGACACGTGCTCAGGGTTGCGGTGCCGCCTTTCAAGGTCGCCGAACACGAGCGCGTCGTCGCGCACCAGCTGCAGCGCCAGGGCGCCGCGGTCTTTCCGCTGTGCGCCCGGCAGCCCTTCTGCTGCCGTGCGGATGTGCCGAAGGTCGTGGTCATCTGGGCGTCGCATGCAGGACCGAGGGCTGCACGTCGCCAGCGTGGTACAAGCCGCGCTACGAGGAGGGCGCTGAGATTACGGGCCGTCCCGGCGGCGCGGCGATGCCTTGAAGGCTTGCGTCATTCCGACGGCGAGTCCGGCGGCCCCTGGCTCGCGGCTTCGATGTGGAACTTCGTCATGACCACGGCGGCAAAGGCCAGCATGTCTCTGGTGGGGTCCTCCGCCTCGCAGGTCGTGCACTTAAGTCTGGCGGCTCGGCGCCACAAAGACGAGCGCCGGTCAGGGGTAGCAACCGGTGCAGAATCTGCGCGCTGCACATCCGTGTGAGCGTCACCTGCGCGGTTACTGAAAGTTACGGGCTGACCCTGGGCATTTGCCCGATGCGCACCGGGCTGCGGGGCGGACAATGCCCCGATGTATGCGCCACCGGGCGCGCCATAGACAGTCCCGAGCGGGGACGCAGGGGGGTTTGCACATGCGTGTTCTGTTCAGGCGCGTCGGCGGTGATCGCCGGGGCCGCGGCGGTAGTACTCGGATCAGCGGCCGGGATGGCCAGCGCCGGCAGCGCGCCGGCGACCTCCTGGTCGCGGCCTCTGGCACTTACGACTTCGGCAGCGTCGCCGCCGGGACCACCGCCGCGGCAACGCCGACATTCAAGCTGACCAACACCGGCGGCAGCGCGACCGCCGACGCTGACGGTCACCGTGACCGGGCGCGTTCACCCTGCAGGAGCGACGCCTGCACCGGCACCAGCCTCGGCCCGCGCAAGTCGTGCACCGTCCAGGTCACCTACACCGCCAGCAGCCCCGGCGGCGGGACCGACACCGGCACGCTCACCGCCAAGGGCGTCAAGCCCAACACCACCGCCACCGAGAACCTCCAAGGGGAGAGCCAGACGCCGGCGTCGGTCACCTTCGGTAACTTCGACACCGTCGACCCGGGGGCCGGCGGCCCCGGGGTGGACAGCTGGCTGGTGTCAGTCGCAGGGTTCTCACCCAACACGGCGATCACGTTCACCGCGACGGGCACCGACCTCGAGCAGGACTATTTCCCGGCGAGCTTCGATACGACGGATTCGTCGGGAAACATCAGCGGCGGCAACGCCGGGTTCGTAGGTGCGTATTGCGAGGGCCAGCAGGTCACCGTGACCGCGACCGACGGAGTGCACACAGCCAGCGCCACGGAAAACCTCCCGGCGTCTTGCTAGATGCGCAATCGGGGCTCCAGGACATTCCGCCCTGGAGCCCCGACTCGATGCTCGCCGGCAGCACCACGACGCTGGCTTACAGCCGATGCCCGACGCGGAAACCGCCGGGCAGGCGGACGGAGGCGTAGGGGCCGCGGCCCAGCGACCAGTACGGGTTCGGCCGGAACCCGGTGGCCTTGCGGTAGCGGTGGTGGACGTGCCCGGCGCCCAGGTGGAACGTGAGATAGACGACGGCGATGCCGATGATGATGGTGATCACTGCTGCTCCTCGATGGCGATGGGCTGGGGCTGGCGGGCGATGAATCCGGCCACTTCCTCGGCCTTTAGGCCGAGGAAGTGTACGTGCTGATGGATCTGCTGTGGCTGAGGCGCAGCCAACTGGCGAGCGGCGCGGCGGCCGAGTTCGGCCTGCACTTGTCGCGCGGGAATCGTCGGCAAGCCGAACGCTCCGGCCTGGTCCGCGAGAGCGAGACTGTAGTACAAGTTCGGCGGGAGGCCGCGTGGGGTGCCGTGGCCAAGGTGGTTGTGCCCGGCGCCCACGGCGAGACCCGGCATGGGCGGCCGCGGGTGCCGGGAGCCGTCGGTGGAGCCTAGGTTGTCGCGGCTCCGTTCAGCCGGGCGCGGACGCGGCGGACAGTCCAGTCGGACAGGCCGGTCGCCGCTGCCAGCTGGCCGGGTAGCTGAGTTAGCGCAGGTAGCGAAACTGCAGGAGCCGCTACTTCCTGGCACCGGATGATGGCCGGGCGAGCGGAAGGCGCCCGTGATACCAGACGTGATACCCGCGGCCAATGAATGCGGGTGTTTCCAGGTGCCTGTACGACGACGGTGGCCGGCTGGCTAGACGGGCTCTGACCAGCGGACAGCGGGTGTGGAGGCATCCAGGTGAATCGGTATCCCTGGGGGTTCAAGTCCCCCTCGGACACCGAGGCGGATTCAAGGGGTTGTCGCAGCTCGCGAGACGGTGCGGGCCGTCGGCCAGCAGCCGCCACAGCTCCTCCCAGGCCCGCATCCCCTCGCGCAGCCTGCGGATGCGGAAGAACTCGTTCGGCGCGTGCAGCCTCTCCATGGCCCGGTGCTGGCTACCGGCTCGGGAGTGAGCGCGGCAGCCCGAACCACGGCAGCACGCTGGCCTCGAAGCGGGTCATGGCGCAGATCCGGTCGCCGGCAAGGGTGAGCACGTAGAAGCCGGTCGCGTAGCGGATTCCGGCCGGGACGCGCAGGTATGCCCCGAACGCCGGCTGGCCGTTGGCTCGAGTCGGCACGAGGTCGAACCTGCGGCCCGCGCCGAACAGGCTGGCGCAGTAGCGGGCCACGAGATCACGGCCCTCGTATCCAAATGGAATCGGAGGCATAGCGATGAAGACGTCGTCGGTCAGCAGGGCCACCAGCGCGTCGAGATCCGCCAACTCCCACGCGCGGGCGAACATGGCCACGATCGCGTCCTCGGCGGGCGAGCCAGCGGCGGGCGGCGGCTGGTGGCCGGCGGCCGACTGCTGCCGGCGCTGCAGGCTAGCGCGGGCCCGTTTGAGGGCGCTGTTGACCGATTCGACGGTCACCTCCAGCATGCCGGCTGACCTCACTGGCGCGGAATCCCAGGACGTCGCGCAAGATGAGGACCGCGACCTGCCGCGGCGGCAGCAGCTGCAGGGCGGTTACGAAGGCCAGCGAGATGGCTTCGGTCTGCTCGTAGCGGGCCTCCGGCCCGGGCGGCCCGTCGACGGCACCCTCGAGGAGGGCGTCAGGAAACGGCTGCAGCCAGACGGCCTCGTCGCGCGGAGTCGGCAGGGGCGCTTTGAACCGCGACATATCCCACTCCCTGGCCGGGTGTCGGCTCGCCGCGCGACGCACGTTGAGGCACCGGTTGGTGGCGATCTTGTAGAGCCAAGTGCGCAGCGACGCGCGTTCCTCGGTGAACCCGCCGATGCCTTGCCAGGCGGCCAGCATCGTCTCCTGGAGGGCGTCCTCGGCGTCCTGGAAGGATCCGAGCATCCGGTAGCAGTGCACCTGCAGCTCACGCCGGTGGGACTCGGCCAGCGCCCGGAACGCCTCTCCATCCCCTGCCCGCGCCCGTGAGAGCAGATCGCCGGTCACCATCCTGCGCTCCTTCCTTCCGCACCACGTCGTACCTCCGCCCGGTATATACACCGCGCACGGCGTGAAGTGGGCGGCTCGCGGGCGCCCAGTTTCCCGATGCCGCGGTGTATGCATCACCGACCGCCCGGACGATCCGCCCACCGGATCGTGCCGCAGCAACTGGAAACGACCCCTGGAGGTTGACGATGGAATCGTCAGCATCGGCCGGGCGCGTGGCGTCCGCCGTTCTCGATCGCCGCCGCCGCGGGCGCTGATGAACGTGCGAGTCGCAGGCATACACGGGACAACAGCCAACCGCAGGCAGCAAGTGAGCAGGGCGCTCGCTCGTGTGTTCGCCGGCTGGCGGACGGGCCTGTCGGGGCCCGTCATCGTTCTTCAGGCTGGGACCGCGGTCAACTACTTCGGCACCGGACTGGTCCTTCCCTTCGAGATCATCTACATGCACCAGGCCCGCGGCTTCCCAACGGCGACTGCGGGGCTGGTGCTGGCGGCGGTCATGGGCACGGCGGCGGTCGTAACGCCCCCTTCGGGTGCGCTGCTCGATCGTTTCCGTGCGAAGCCGATCCTGATCACCGGCAATCTCGCGAGCGCACTGGGCTACGTGGGCTTCGCATTCGTCGACCGTCCCTGGCAAGCCTTCGTCTGCTCGGCCGTCGGCGGCGCCGGGTTCGGAGTCGCGAACACCGCGAACCAGGTTCTGAGCCTGACCCTGGTCTCAGCGGAGCAGCGCGCCTCCTCGATCGCGCTCCGCCGAGTCGCAGGCAACTTCGGTCTCGGCAGCGGCGCGACGGTTGCGGGCTTCATCGTCGCTTCCGCCAATGACCTCCGCGCGTTCCAGGCGCTCTACCTCTTCGACGGTGTCACCTTCGCTGTCTTCGCGCTGGTTGTGCTCGTGGGGATCCCGAATCCTCGGCTTGCGAATGCTGCGTCGGCGAGCGACAGGGGAACAGGCTTCCGAGCAGTTGCTCACGATCGGCTCTTCCTCATCCTGATCGCCGCCAACATCGTGCTCGTGATGACCGGCGGCGCGCTCTTTTCCAACATCCTCGCGCCGTTTGCGAAGGCGCACACGCCTGTCGGGCCGGGCGAGATCGGCGTCGTCTTCTTCATCAACACCTTCTTCATCGTCGTCGCCCAGATACCAGCCACACGGGTCGTCAAGCGGATGCGCAGAGCACACGCTCTTGCCGCGACCAGCGCGCTATTTGCAATCGGCCTGCTCGCGGTTCTGCTCGCAACGCTAACGAGCTCGACGTTCACCGCTACCACCGTCTTGGCTGGGGTCGCGATCGTGATCGCCGTCGGTGAGTGCGCG
The DNA here is from genome assembly GCA_963730085.1 of uncultured Actinomycetota bacterium. Taxonomy (GTDB): domain Bacteria; phylum Actinomycetota; class Actinomycetes; order Streptosporangiales; family Streptosporangiaceae; genus JAJYUU01. The sequence continues at coordinate 565,049 of CAVSQI010000009.1, forward strand.
CAGTTCATCGTGCTCGGCCCAATCGTCGCCGACCTCGCACCGCCGCATCTGCTCGGCCGCTACATGTCGCTCTACGCCCTCACCTTCACGGCAGGCGTGGCCCTCGGCCCCGCGGTCGGCGGCGCGCTGCTCGCAACGTCACCCGACGCCGTCTGGTGGGGCGGCGCCTTGGCGGCAGCACTGATCGGAGCAGGCCTGCTGCGACTCGGCGACCGGATACCCGACCCGCTCTTGCAGACGCAATGCCCTCCGCCGCAAGCCGTCAGCGCGGCCGATATGGACTCCGCCTGCCACAGCCAGATGAATAGTACGGAATAGCACCCGGCTGAAGCTTCTGGCGCGCAGCCCAGGTCAATCCATCGTCAGGCCCCGAGAACCTGTCTGCGTGCTCGGCGCGTTTGGCTCCGCGGAACACGTGTATTTACACTTATCTCTGTGGGACCTGCGGAGTCTGAGTGCGTGTGTACCTCGCTGCGGATGGCGACGCGATCGGTCAGTCGGCTGTATGACCGCGCCCTGTCGCACGTTGGCCTGCGTGTCACCGGCTACAGCATCCTGTCCCGGCTGGCGGCCGAAGGGCCGATGCCCGTGGGAGACCTGGCCAGGCGGCTGGCGATGGAGCGGACGACCTGCACCCGCGAGGTAGCTCCCCTCGTCCGTTCTGGGCTGGTGGAAGCCGCGGCCGGACCCGATAGGCGTCAGCGGATACTGCGGCTTACCAGCCTGGGCGAGCAGAAACGCGCGGACGCCTATCCGATATGGGAGCGCGTGCAGCAGGAGGTCGCGGCCGAGTTCGGCGGCGCAGAGGTCCAAGAACTGCTGATACGACTGCGTCGGCTCACCGGCGGTAGCGAACGCCTGGCCGGGATCCAGACCGAGGTGGACCACTAACACAGCCCGTCACTACGAAAAGGAGCCCGACCATGACGCGTACCCCCGTTACCAGCGACAAGCTTCCGCCTCTAGCCGGCCCGTTCTCGCCCGGCGTGCAATCCGGCAGCGGGCCGTTGTTCATTAGCGGGCAAGTCGGCCAGGACCCGGCGACCGGGGCACTGGTCGACGGTAACGTCACCGTCCAGGCCCACCAGGCGCTCCGCAACCTGACCGCTGTCTTGGAGGCGGCGGGCAAGAGCCTGGACGACGTGGTGCGGATTGGTGTCTATCTCACTGACATGGGCGACTTCGCCGCGATGAACGAGGTGTATCGGGAGCATCTCAGCGCCCCTTACCCGGCCCGCACTGCGATCGCGGTCGCCGCACTCCCGCTCGGCGCTGTCGTCGAGTTCGACGCGATCGCGAGCTAGTCATGGAGGCAGAGTTCAGCCTGATCGACGTGTTCAGCGACCGGCCGTTCGGCGGCAACCAGCTTGCGGTGTTCCCCCGCGCCGAGGGCCTCAGCGACGAGGTCATGCAGCAACTGGCCAGGGAGTTCAACTTCGCCGAGAGCACGTTCGTGCTGCCCTCGTCAGACCCGGCGTGCACGCACCGGGTCCGGATCTTCACCCCGCGCACCGAGCTGCCGTTCGCCGGGCACCCGACGGTGGGCACTGCCGCCGTCCTGGCCAGCCGGAACCCCGGCAGTTCCCAGTTCCTGTTCGAGGAAGGCATCGGCCCGGTCACCGTCATTGCCGACGGACCTGCCTGGCGGCTGGTCCTGCCGTCACCGGAATATGAGACCAGCCCGCAGCCGCCGTCCGCGGTGGCGGTGGCCAGGGCGCTCTCGCTGCCCGAGACGGCCGTGGTCCGCTGCTGGTTCGCAGGTGTCGGGCTGCGGTTCTGCTTCGTCCAACTCACCGGCCAGGACATGGTCGACCGGGCCACCCTGGACACGTCGGCCTGGAGGCTCGGCCTCGCCGACGGCTGGTCCCCGCACCTGTATGTGTTCGCAGGCGACTTCCGCGACGGCCAGCGCCTGTACTCCCGGTTCTTCGCCCCCGCCATCGGGGTTGCCGAAGACCCGGCCACCGGCTCAGCATGCGTGACCCTGGTGGCCAGCCTCGCGGATGCCTCACCACAAGCTGACGGCAGCTACCACTTGCGGATCGATCAGGGCGTCGCCATGGACCGCCCCAGCCTGCTCGACGCCACTGCCCGCAAGGAGCACGGCAAGGTCACCGAGGTCAGCGTCGGCGGCCGTGCCACGATCATCGGGCACGGCATCATCACCATCCCCGGCCAGGAACCGACAGACTGAGCGCGCGGCGCGCTGGTGGTCGGTGAAGTCACGGGCATGGCAGGCCCACTTCCTCGGTCGCCGCCTGGTGCAACCTGGGCCACCGAGGCTGATCTGACTCCAGCTCTGCGGTGGCTTATGTATGCAGGTCGAGCTCGCCAGCCAGGCCTGAGCGTTTGACCAGCCGACCCCACCGCTCGTGCCGGCCATGCTGGCGGCCGATGTCCCTCCCAGAAGGCAGTGTTCCGTCACCGGACCGGTTGGCCAGCGCCCCTGCCACGCCAGCACCTGAGCTTCCCGGCCACGCCCAGCCGGCCGTTCCCCGGCATTAGGCCGCCGAACACGGGACCGGCGAGCCGATGACGCACCTCCCGGCCGACTGCGGATCCCGCCGGACCGCTGCCGGGGCGTGCCGGCCTCGGCGGCACGGCGGACCTGCCGCATCAGCAGCTCATACGAGGCGATCAGCGCGAACGACGGCCACGCCGCGATAACCCGGCGCGTCGCCGTCGGCTCCGCCACGGCCACGTTCGCGGCCAGGCTCGCCACACTGCCCACCGCTAACAGCGCCCCACGGCAGCATCCCGCCTCGCCTGGCGGACCTGGACTCTGCCAGCAACGTGGTCGACGCCGCGACGATCATCCCGTCCACTGACAGTGGCGTGAGCGCGGCGACCCACCCTGGCTGGCCGTGCAGTTGCACCACCAGGTGCATGTGCAGGTAGGACACGGTCCCGGCGATCAGCGCCAGCATGCCGACGCATCCGACAGTGGTCCGCCGGATCCACCGGTCGCCGGCCCGGTCATGGCCTACCGCCAACGAGAAAGTCGGCGCACAGCACACCAGCGTAGGCAAATGGTTCAACTCGCTACTCGGACACAGAGTATCCACAGGTGAAAGGGCACGAGAACCGTGCATCGCAGACCCGGCTGCCGCCGACCGCACGGATGCGATCCGGTGGGACCTCACCGCCGATGCCTCCGGCATCAACAGCCGCCGGTGCGGGGACATCGCCAATCGGTGGGAACGGCCTGTCTTGTTACTTCACCACCGTGAGGGTCTTCTTGGCGGAGGCCGAGCTCTTGAAGTTGCCGTTGCCGGAATAGGTCGCGATCAGGGTGTGGCCGCCGATGGGGAGCTGCTTGGCGGTCATCGTGCACCTGCCCGTACCGGAAGCCAGCGTGATCGCGCAGACGGTGGCGGTACCAGACTTGATGGTGACTTTCCCGGCTGGTGTCCCTTTGAATTGCGGGGAAACAGTGACCGTCAGGTGTTCGGCCTGCTCCTGGCCGTAAGTGATGGTGGTAGCGGACAGCGTGAGCGTGGTCTTCGACGTTGCCTTGGCTACGGTCAGGGTCTTCGTGGCGGACGTGGACGCGGCGTAATCGGCGCTGCCGCTGTAAGTAGCGGTGAGCTGGATGGTGCCGGCCGGGAACCGGGTGGAGGGCAGGGTGCAGGTGCCGCTGCCGGAGGCGAGGGTGAGGGTGCAGGCAGTGGTGGTGCCGGACTTGATGGTGACGGTCCCGGTCGGCGTGCCACCCGCCGACGAGGACACGGCGGCGGTGAGCTTCCCGGACTGCTCCGCACCATAGGTGACCAGCGATGCGGACACCGTGACGGCGACCGCTGAGGGGCTCGTCTCGATCCCCAGCATGTTCTTGTAGTCGAGGTCAAACGCGAGGGTGCAGTACCCATCCTGCGGGCAGGACAGGCCGTAGACGTCGTTGGAGCCTATGGAATGGTAATCCTGGCGCACGGTACCGACACTGCCGCCGGAACTGCTGACAGCGGTCCAGATGTAATCCGTGCCACCACCGGTGGTGGCCTGATCGGTGCCGGCGATGGTGCAGTCGCCTCCCGGCACGCAGGACAGTCCCTGCACCGTGCCGATCTCGGTGCTGGAGTCGATTCCAGGGAGGGCCGCGGCGGCTCCCCACGTGCCGCTACTGGTCTCGGTCGCAGCGAACGGCACTTGGACATTGGCTGAGGTGATCGATCCCATGTCACCGGCAATCACGCAGTTACCCGCGGATCTGCATCCGATAAGCGGGGCGCCGGCGCCGCTTATCACTGTTGACGATGGCGGCATGCTGAGTAGCTGGCCCTGTGCCCACGTGCCGAGCGCCTCATCCACGGTGTACAGCGCCGTTCCGGACGGCGTCATATGGGTCATCACGACGGCGCACTCCAAGGCGTCAGGGCACGAGATCGATGTGCCGCTGGCAGAGGGCGTTCCCTGCAGCGCCTCGGCGTTGCCCCAGACGCTCCCGGCCTCGCTGACGGCGAACGGCGTGCCGGCGAAGCCGTTCCCGCCGTACTCACCGGTCGCAGTGCAGGAGCCCGCCGCCGGGCAGGACACCGAGTCCAGGTTGGCGTAGGCACCAGCCGACGGCAGGCTGGCCAGGCCGGGAACCGGCTGCGGTGTGCCCCAGGTACCGTTGTCCTCCTCCTGGGTGAACGGGGTGCTGACGGTCAGGCCAGCGCTTTGCACCCCCTGGTCGGTGTACCTCCCCACGATGGTGCAGTAGCCGGCGGCCGCGCACGACAGTCCATTGACCTCGCTGTATGTCCCAGCCGGCTGATCCGCGCTGGTAATCGCCGCCGCGGTCCCCCATACGCCCGCCTTCTCGCTGACATAGAACGCGGTCGCCGCGCCAAGAGCCCCGATGTACCAGCCGGTGGCCGTGCAGTCGCCAGGGGCGCCGCACGAGACATTAAGCAGGGGCCCGCCCGAGCCGTTGCCCAGGCTGCCTGTCCCAGCGATTGCGTGGGCACTCCCCCACACTCCGTTCGACTCGCTCGCGACGATAGGAGTCGTGGTGGTGCCTGACGTGTAGCCCACGGCCACGCAGTCGCCGAGCGCAGGGCAGGCAATCGCCCGCAAGGTGGCGGTCGATGCTGAAAAACCCGGGAAGGGCTGAGCCGCCTCCCAGGTGCCACCGGTGGGTCCCGTGGCCGCGCCAGCAGCCTCGCTCGCGCCGACCGCAATCCCGGCGGCCGCACCAACCAGGGCGACCACCGACACGGCAGCGGCCAGCTTCTTCTTCAGTCGCACGCTCAGCCTCACGGTGATTTCCCGGCAATTGACCGCCCCGGTGAACGTGATACAGCGGAGCACGGCGGACAAATCATGCCAGCAGCGGCAATCTAAATCAACAAGTTACGGGGCGAGGTTGCCGTGGGTACCCCGGGCATTTGCCCGATGTGCGCGTGCGCCTGAGCGGCGGAGAATGCCCCGTGCCGGGGCCATTTCCGAGCCTCAGGATCCAAGATCAGGGGACCTATCATGCGAATCTGCTAGCTCTGTGGCCCGCGCACGTGGCCGCGCGAGTCGCACCGGCGGCCACGTTCCGTACCGAATGACGCCATCATGAAGGTGTGACCGAACGTGACCTTTCCGGCATGCTTATGTTCACGGCGATTCCGTAACGATCGACAAGCTTCGTAGAGATTGGTCACACCAGCCCGACTGTTCCCTGTTATCGTCTCGCGCCAGGCACGTCACAGGACCGAATGTCCTGGAACGATAAGGGGAGCGGTGGTTTGTGAAAAATCATCCTGTAATTCCGGTAGGCCGACGTTGGGCTTTCGCCGTAGCCAGCGCCGGCGGCGCGATTGCGCTGGCGGCCGCGATGGCGCCCGCGACCTCGGCCGTAGCCGCAAGTGAGGCGGCCACTGTCACGCACATTTCGGGAACGGCGACCTATCACCTCCGAATCGGTCATGTGAGTCGGGTGGCCCTGTCGGCTCACGGCCTGCGTGGCCTGGCCGTGCACGCGGCCGTCAAGCCGCGCGGCGCGCTGGGCAGGGCGCTGACGACGCCAAGCGGGGTTCACGTGATCCCCTTCCGGTCGCCAGACGGTCCGTATCCAGCAGGCAAGGACCTCGGTGGCTTGTCGGGACCGAACGTGACTTCCAGTGCCTTGGCGGGCCGCGCCGTGACGTCCAGGACCACTGGCGTCTCGCTCATTCATGCCTTCAACGGGATCAGCGACGGTGACCAAGCGGGCGTTAACGGCGGCGCGGGCGTCGGCGAAGTGACTCCACCAGACCAGGGCCTGTGCGTCGGCTTCGACCACTCGCTGCCCGGTAGCCCGAAGGTCGGTCTGGGAGATCGTGAACGACGCGTGTCGCGGAGTACCACCCGAACGGCGCTGCTCACCGGGCCCAACTCGCCGACCACAGACCTCCTGATCTAACGCCTTCAGCGACCCGCGCTGCCTGTATGACCCGAAGACGGCCAGCTTCTACTTCACCGAGATCGGGGTTCTCGGCTCCGGGCCCGACGTCGGCAACTCCGCCGATGACGTCACCGTGCTGAACGGGCATGGTCTGGCCGCCTACCAGTTCGACTCCTCGCAAGGCGGAAACTGCCTCGGCGATCAGCCGAAGACCGGGTACGACAACAACGTGCTCGTCATCTCCACCGATCAGTACTGCGGCTCGAGCCAGACTCGAAGTGGGCGCGCAGGTGCTCCTGGTCTCCAAGCCCCAGCTAGTCGCAGAGGCCGGGACGCTCAACTTCGCGCAGGTCGGCGACTTCTCCCTGGGCGGCATCCCGGTGGTCGGGATCGACCCGGCTATCAACACCGGCACCGGTACCAGCTACCTGGTGAACTCCTTCGCCTTCACCGCAGCCGGCAATAACAACGCGCTGTCCAAGTCGCTCGGCCTGTGGAAGCTTACGGGCGACCGCGCGGTGAACACCGGCTCGGGCACCATCACCTTGACCGGCAAGGTCATCGGCAGCGAGCAGTATGCCTTCCCGGTCCCCGCCGAGAGCACGGGCGACGGCTCGGTCTCTACTGTCGATGGCCTTCCCATCACGTCAGAGGCGTTCCTTAATCCCGACGACAGTCGGCTGAGTGGGCCGGTCAACGTGACGACCTCGGACGGCGTGGTCCAGCTGTGGACGGCGCTGGACTCGGCGGTGAACGTGAGCGGATCTCCAGTGGCCGTGGACGGCGCCGCGTGGTTCAAGATCAACACTGCTACGCAGAAGGTCGCCAGCCAGGGCTACGTCGCGCAGAAGGGCGCGAACCTGCTTTACCCGGCTCTACTGGCGCCCGCGTCCGGGCCGGCCGCGATGGTGTTCACCATCACGAGCCACTCCATCCAGCCCAGCGCCGCGTACACCACGATGGGCTCCGGCAAGGTGACGATCGTCGGCGCGGGTAACGCACCGCACGTCAGCTTCTCCGACGCCTTGTTCGCCCAGGCACGCTGGGGTGACTACTCGTGGGCTGGCATCGATCCGGGCACGAACGGCATCTGGATGGCGACGGAGTACATTCCGCCGACGCCCGACCAGGACCCGATTGACAACTGGGGCACGTACGTGTTCAAGCTGTCTAAGTAATCTCAGCCTGCGCTGAGATCGCCCGCGTGACTCCGGCCCGACCCCGGGTCGGAGTCACGCGGGTTTTTCATGTCCTCGGGACGCGCCGCCTAGCTAGGGTTTCGCCAGCCGATGCCAGGCGCCTGCTGGCCAGCGATGGGAAGCTCGCGCGCGACCGCGCGCTCTTTGCCTTCCCAGTCCTCGATGGTGCGCAGGACGTCCTCGGTGTAGATCCGCAGGTGCTGCCGGTAGACCTCGCTGAACGTACGCAAGTAGGCAAGCTCCGCCTGGGTGGCACGACGCTCCTGCTCGGTCTGCGGGGGCATGCCGTCGTTGTTCATGGCGTCGACAGCGGCCACGCGCGCCCTGGTCCGCGCCTCTTCCAGGAGCATGTCCGCGTGCTGCTGGGCTTGATTCATGATCTCGTCACGACGGGCGCGGGCTTCCTCGGTCAGCCGCCCGCTGTAGGCCTGGGCGTCGGCGACGTAGCGATCCGCGGTCCGCTGCGCGCTGGAGAGAATCCGCACAGCGTGGATGTGCGCGTCGTCCTTGCCGAACAAGATGGCGTCGTTGCCGGTCGACTTGCCGAGGATCCGGCGCCGCAGGCGCTGAACTTCCTGCCAGAGCGAAGATCGCTCGTTGATGAGCCGCACGAGCTCGCTGTGCACGTCGGCAAGGAACGCGCGAACTGCCTCCTCCTCGTAGCCGTGCCGGCCCCAGCGCGTCAACGGGAACGTGGCCGCCTGGACCTGATCCGGCGTCAATCGTCGCTGCTCGTCGTACCACGCATCCGTTGTCATGGCTCGCTCCAGCCAAAATCCTCGACGTGTATCTGAGTGGCCGGCGTCCCGGCCGCGGCCAGCCTCGCCGTGCAGTCCTTGACCATCTCGGTTGGACCTGAGATGTAGGCGTCCCGGTCCGACCAGTTGCCGGACCGCGTCACGACGTCCGGCAATGCCCCGGCCTCGCCGGCGAACCGGCCCCTGGACACCGCAGGTACCACGGTCAGCCACGGCTGCTCCGTCGCGAGCTTTTCCAGGCTCGGTAGGTCGTAGAGCCCGTCGGCCTGCCGCGCGCCGAAGAACAAGTGCACCCTGGGCGGTTGGCGCAACGCCGCTGCCTGCTCGAGCATGGCCTTGAGCGGTGCCAGGCCGGTGCTGCCTGCCACCATAAGAATGTCCCGGCCAGAGGCCGTGTCGAGCCGCATGACGCCGACTGGCGGCCCGAGTCTCAGCTCGGTGCCGACACTCGTCGTGGCGGTGAGCGCCATGCTCACCGCGCCGCCGTCAACGACCCTGACGTGGAACTCGACGGATCCGTCCGGGCGCGGCGCGTTGGCGATGGAGTAGTACCGCCACAAGCGCGGCCTGGCCGGCGACTCTACAGCTACCGACTGGCCGGGCAGGTACTCCAGCCGCGGCTGTGTCCGCACGGTCAAGACTGCTACGTCGAAGGTCCTGCGCTCGTGGCCGATGACCATGCCTGACCAGTAGGCCGGATGGCGCTGCTCGTCTTCCTGCGCGGCGCCGGTCATGACGCCCGCGATCAGCTCATAGGCGGCTCGCCAGTCCGCCTCGAGGTCCGCGTCCCACGCGCCGCCGCAGAAGTGCGCGAAGGTGGCCAGGAGGCTATCTCGGACCGCGTCGTAGTGCACGGGCAGCGTCCCGAACTTCCGGTGACCGCGGCCGAGGTCGCGGAGGAAGACGCTGAGGTTATCCGCGTCGTCGACGCTCGACACGATGGTGACCAATGCATCAACGAGATGTCCGCGCTGGGCCTGCATCGAGACCGGGAACAACGGCCGTGTCTCCGGGTGCTTCAGGAACAGGTCAGAGTAGAAGTGCAGCGGCACCTCGTCGCCGTGCATCGCGATACGCGCGAAGCTGCTCCTGAGCCGCTCGATGTCCACCTGACCGGCTCCGCCTAGCGGTTCAGGACGTCGTCGCGCAGCGTTTCGGCGACCGCGGCAACGGTGGCGACGTCGCCTTCGGCCACGCCGTAATCGCGCAGCGTACTGGTGAGGTGGTCGACGACGCGGTCGAAGTGGACGTCGGTGAGCCCATCGAGTCCGGCGTGCGCCGTTCTCAGATCGCGGCCTGTGTACGCGTGCGGCCCGCCGAACGCCATTGCCAGGAACTCGGCGAGCATCACGACTTGCCGATCCACGTCCACCCCAGCGAAATAAGGCGCGAGCATGTCGTCGGACAGCACTCGGCGGTAGAAGGCGCTCGTCACCAGTTGCATCGGCCGACGGTCGTCGCCGAGCAGGTCGTACACGCTCGTCTCGGTACTCATGTCACGCACTTTCAGCCGACTCACACGCGGTCGTCGCGCGATCCGTGACCTGACGGTACGGCCGAGACCGTTACCGGGCCGTTTCGCAGGCGCAACGGGTGCATCCGGATGTCCCGCGGTACGGCGTGCATGACATCGGCGAGCGCGCCGCCGGCCGGGCCGTGGCGGCGTCAGCTGGGTCAATCGCCGGTGAAGACGGCCGGACGTTTGGCCGCGAACGCCGCGATCCCCTCGACTGCATCGGCAGAACGTGACCGGTCCCGCTGAATCTGCGCCTCAAGTTCGAGCTGGTCCTCGATCCGGCTGTAGAGCCAGGCGTTCAGCTGTCGCTTGGTCCCGGCGTACGAGCCTGTGGGCCCGTTCGCGAGCTGCCAGATGAGGCCTTCGGCCTGCGGCATCAGCTCCTCATCCGGCCAGACCTGGTTGATGAGGCCCCAGTCCAGCGCCTTGTCGCTGGACAGCCGCGAGCCGAGCATCGCCAGCTCAGCAGCCCGGGTGAATCCGATCCGGCTCGGCACGAGGAACGAAGACCCGCCGTCAGGCACCAGGCCAACATTGACGAAGGCCAGCACGAAGTAAGCGGACTGCGCGCTGACGACCAGGTCGCACGACAGGGCCAGCGAGAGTCCGATACCGGCCGCGACGCCGTTGACCGCCGCGACAACGGGCTTCGGCATTGACCGGATGCCGGTGATGATCGGGTGATACCGCTCGGTCAGCACGGTGTAGGTGTCCGGGCGGTCGCCCGAGCCAGCCTCCCGAAGGTCTGCTCCGCTGGAGAACGCCCGGCCCGCGCCGGTGATCAGTACGGCGCGAACGGAGTCGTCGGCCGCCAGTTCCAGCACCGTGTCGCGGAGGGCAAGGCCGAGAGCCTGGTTCCACGCGTTCAGCCGGTCCGGGCGGTTGAGTTCCAACTTCGCCGCCGGACCCCGGCGGTACAGGCGGAGGACGTCGAGGTCTTTGTCCAGCGCAAATTCGGTCGCAGAGGTCATGCGAGGCAGCGTATCGCCGCGGCGTCCGCGATACGCGGGTACGCGTCCCTCGCCACGATTGATGACGCCGCGGTCAGCGACGCGGCAGATTTGGCGTAACGTCGGATGCATGTGCCGCAGCATCAAGACACTCCGCGAGCCCTACACCGAGCACGTCACCGACGCCGATGTGCGGGCCGCTGCACTTCAGTACGTCCGGAAGATCAGCGGGTTCCGCGCACCGGCCGGCCACAACGCGGAGGCGTTCGAGCACGCCGTTGCGGCCGTCGCCGTCGCGACCCAGGATCTGCTCGACCACCTCGAAGTTCGCGGCCAGCGCGCAGCGTCCTGACAGCGGGCTCCGCCGCCGCACTCGTCAGCCGAGCCGCAGTTTCCCATGCCAGTTCCACTAATCAGTCCGCACGCAATTCGCTACCGGGAGTTGTAATGGCAGTAAACGACTGGAACACCAAGATCATCGAGGAGTTCCGTGCCAACGGCGGCAAGGTCGGCGGCCCATTCGAGGGTGCTCCGCTGCTCCTGCTGCACACGACTGGCGCCAAGACCGGTCAGCAGCACGTGACGCCGATGATGTACCGGTCCGTGGACGGCGGCTACGCCGTCTTCGCTTCGAAGGCCGGAGCCCCGAGTAACCCTGACTGGTATCACAACCTTGTCGCCAATCCGAGTGTGCAGGCGGAGATCGGCACGCAGACGCTGCGGCTGACGGCCCGGGTGGCCGACAACGCTGAGCGGGAGCCGATCTGGTCGGCCCAGAAGCGCCAGTACCCAGGCTTCCAGGAGTATGAGGAGAAGACTTCACGCCAGATCCCGGTCGTCATCCTCGAGCCATCGCTCTGATCCCGCCCGTCGATCAGACCGGCTAGCCGAGCAGCGTGACCTCGCACCCCTGGACCTGGCCTGACTCGGTGATCTCCACGGCAAGCGTGGCTCTGCCGCGCGGGCCACGAAGCAGCACCGTTGCGTCAGTGTCGCCGTCTCCGGCCAGGTAACTGTCGAGAGCGCCCTGGCCAGTCCACCCGGCGGCCACGGCCAGCTGGCGCGCGGCCAATTCGGTGCTGAGGCCGTCGGCGGCCGAGAGAACTCCCGGCCAGCGCGGCTCGGCTGCGCTGAGTGCGGCGATGAGGAGATCCAGCGCTTCGGCTAGCGCCGAGCCGCGGGCCGGCGGGATGGCGATGGTGAGCTGCTGCACCAGCGGCTGACGCAGCGGGGCCAGCCTGATCTGGGCCGCCACGGTGCCGACCTCGCCGGTCAGCCACCAGCGGCAGTGGGCAGGTGAGTCGAACTCCGCAGGCCGACGGGGGTCGGCGTCGAAGGCACCGATCCGCTCCCGCAGCGTCTCGATTTCCGCTTGCCGCTGCGCAAGGGGCCGGTCAAGCCCGACGTTGGGCGCGAAAATCCGCGCTGCGGCTTCGTCGGACCAGTCCGCGAGCAGGTCGCTGACCATCTCGCGGGCGGCCACCGTCGCTGGCCACGGCTCCCCGGCCGGAAACGGGCCGGGCAGGCGGTCGCGACCCCGTTCCCTGCTCTGCTTGGCAGTGGCGGTCAGCAGCGCCGACAGCAACTCGGCGGCAAGGGCGCCCGCCCGCGCATACGTGCTGTTCGCCAGCACTACAGTGCCGAGTCCGGTCGCCGGATGCCAGCGCATGTGGCTGCCGAAGCCGGGATACCCACCGCTGTGCTGCACGATGGTGCCGAACACCGGATCGTCCTCGGCGAACAAGCCGAATCCATAGCTGATCGAGGTCGGCCCGGCGAACCCGGCCACGACGCCCGAGCCCTCGGCTGTGATGGCCACCTGTCCGAGTTGCATCTCGCGCCGACTGACCCGACTGAGCGGGTGCCCGGCGTCGCCAGATTCGACGTTGCTGTCAGATTGAAACGTGCTTTCCACGAGTGGGCGGGGCGGGAAGGCGGCCGCGAACCCGGCGACCCACCTGGCTAGGTCGCGTACCGAGCTGAAGATCCCGCCCATCGGCGCGAACGCGCCATAGGGATCCGGTGCGAGCTCGAGCCATTCGCGGTCGGTCCGCCGATACCCGCGGGCGAGGTGAGCCGGATCAACCTCCGCCACGTCATACGCGGTGTCGCTGAAACCGAGCGGGCCGATCACTTCGCTCCGCATCGCTTCCGCGTAGCCCTGGCCGGTGACGGATTCGATGATCAGGCCGAGAATCGCGTAGCCGAGGTTGGAGTACTCGAACTTCGTTCCCGGCGCCCAGGCGGCCCTGACCTGACCGTCGGCCAGTAGCCGGGTAAAGGCGGCAGGAGGCAGCCCCTGCTGGCGATCTCCCCACGGATCATCGGTCGAGAATCCGGCTGTCATCGTGAGCAGGTGCCGGATGGTGATGGGCGGGCCGTCGGCGGTCGGCGGCGTAACTCCGCTGAGCACGGGCACGTAGTCGAGCGCCGGATCATCCAGCGCCAGCGCTCCGGCGTCCCGGAGCTTCAGCACGAGCGCGGCGGTGAAGCTCTTTGTCATCGACGCGATCCGGAACACCGTGTCGACGTCCGGGACTGGGCCGCCGAGCCAGCGCTCGCCGTACCCGGCGGAGTGCGCGATCGCCCCGCCGGCGACGACGCCGTAGGCGAGACCGGGCTGCCCACCACGGGCGGCAAACCGTGCGGCGATAGCTGAGAGGGCGTCCGCATCGATTGGCATCACGGTGGTCACCGGCCCGCCCTCCAGTCTGCGCCCCTAGTTTGCGGGACCTGCCAGCAGCGACTCTTCGGCCACCGCCGCGTCAGGCAGGTCGAGCAGCCGGCAACCGACCCGAATCTCGAACCGGGCCTGCGCCGGCGAGGACACGCCGGCCAGCCACCGCCGTGTCGCCGCGCCAAAGATAGCCTGCACCACCGGCAGCAGCTGGCGCTGCTCCGCGCTGATCGGCGCGCCGCCGCCAGCCACGTGCTCCAGCATCTGCAGATGCAGGTGCTCGACCTGCTCGATCACCTCGCTGTAGCTGCGGCGGGTCTCGCTGATGACGCGGCTCAGTGCCGCTGTCAGCCGCGGCTCGCGCTGCTGGGCGCGAAACTCACGCAGCAGGTGGCTGGTAACCCGGTCACGCATCGTCGCACCCGGCTGAATTTCTGATGTAACGCGCGCCAGCGCAGAGGTGTAGCGGCTCAGCAGGATGCCGAGCAGGACGTGGTCCTTCGCTGGAAAGTATCGGTAGAGGGTCGCGACCGACACTCCCGCGCGCAGCGACAAGTCCTTCATCTGCAGCGCGTCTTCGCCGCCGGCTGCCAGCATGGCGGTAGCGGCGGCGAGGATCCGGTCATGCCGACCATGCTGCGCCGCAGTTGATGGTACCGCCGGCCCTGCCTGTGGCACTGCTGCTGACCCGCTTTCTGAAATCCGTTCTGTTTTACCTGTCTCCGAATAGTGCCGTGGGATTGGGGTTCAGATGCCGAGTGACTCGGCCAGCCGGTCGAGCTGGTCGCCGGGACCGCCGAGGAGCACCCTGTTCGAAAGGCCGTTCTTGTAGTACAGGTGCGCGTCGTGCTCCCACGTGAAGCCGATTCCGCCATGGAGCTGGACTGTGTCGACCGCGGCGTCGGCGTACGCACCGGCCAGCAGCACCCGCGCCACGGAGGCGGCTACGGAGAACCGGCTAGGCTCCGCGTCGCCCGCCCGGGCGGCGTCCCTCAGCGCCGCATGACCGAGCTCCCAGGATTTCTCCATGTCAGCGAGCGTGTGCTTGACGGCCTGGAATGCGCCGATCGGCTGGCCGAACGCGACGCGGATCCGGGCATACGCGCTGGTCATGTCCAGGCACGCCTTCATCGCCCCGGCCGACTCAGACGCGAGCGCAAGGTTGGCCAGGTCCTCCGCCGCGGCGAGAGCGGCCAGCGCGTCACCGGCCAACTGCCTGGCGGGCGTAGCTTCGAGCGTGATCCGGGCGAGCGAGCGACTGTGATCCACCGCGGTGAGGCGCGTCGTCGTCAGCCCGTCGGCGCCGGCGTCGACGAGGTACAGGCCGATGACGCCATCCGCCTCGGCCGGAACCAGGAGCACGCTGGCCTCCGCGCCATTCAGCACCGGCGACACCGTGCCGGTGAGGGTTGCTGCGACGGCCGAACCGGACGTGGTAACACGACCGCCCGCAGCGCTAGCGAGGGCCAGCGTGGCAATCAGCTCTCCACCGGCGATCTTCGGCAACAGCTCCTCGCGTGCTTCCTCGTCCTCGAGCTCAAGCAGCGCCTCAGCAGCCAGCACGCACGCGAGCAGTGGCGAGGCCACCAGGCCCGCGCCCAGCTCGGTCTCGGCTACGGACAGCGCAGACATGCCGGCGCCCACGCCTCCGTACTCCTCGGGGATGGTGAGGCCGGTGAGCCCGAGCTGCGCGGTCATCTGCTTCCAGACATCCGCGTCATACGGTTCACCCGAGCCGATGAGCTGCCGAAGCGATGTCAGCGGGCTGCGATCGGCGACAAACTTTCGCACCGAGTCGGCCAGCGCCTGCTCCTCGGCTGTGAGTATCAGAGCCATCGGGTTACCTCGTTGCCCTTCCGCTGCTCAGTTCTGGCGCTGCGTGCCAACGCGCAGCTGGTTGAACGGGGTCGCCCGGTCAACGCCCGGGTCCTTGGCAAGCCCTAGCACTCGCTCGCCGATGATGTTCCGCTGGATCTCGCTGGTACCGCCCGCGATCGCACTGCCAGGCGCCGCGATGATCGACGTTGTGACTGCGTACAGGTCGTCGGAGTCGAATCCGGCTAGCTGGTCGCCGAGGACGTCAGCCGCCACTGTGCCGGCGAACCGGCCGAGCTCCAGCCGGCCAGCTTCGCGACCGAGCCGCGCGCGCCCGGCGGGCGCCCGGCCTGCGTCTCCTCGCGCAGCAGGGTTGCGAATAGTTGCACGGCGCGTCCCCTGGCGTAGAGCTCGGCCAGATCGCGGCGCACGCCCTGGTCGCCCGTGCGACCGAGGCCCGCTGCCAAGTCACGCAGCGAGTCGAAGCCGAGCGGGCTGGTACGCGACGAGCCCATCGTGCCGATCGCGATTCGCTCGTGACGAAGCATCACCACTGCGGCGTCCCAGCCCTTGTTCTCCTCGCCGATCAGGGCGTCGGCCGGAATCCGGGCGTTGTCGAAGAACACCTCGTTGAACGGCGAGTGACCGGTGGCCACCTTCAGCGGCCGGACCGTAACGCCAGGAGCATGCATGTTGACGATGAACATGCTGATGCCGTTGTGCTTGGGCTTGGTCGGGTCCGTCCGGGCCAGAATCGCGCCGAAGTCGCTGAACTGCGCGCCAGACGTCCATACTTTCTGCCCGTTCAGCACCCACCCGTCGCCATCACGGACCCCCGACGTCTGGAGGCTGGCGACGTCGGAGCCCGCACCTGGCTCGGAGAACAGCTGGCACCAGATCTCCTCGCCGCGGAGCATCCTGGGCAGGTAGCGCTTCTTCTGCTCTTCGGTTCCGAGCTCGAGCAGCGTGTTGCCTGGCATGCTGATGCCGATGAAGAACGCGCCGTTGGGCAGGTCGTAGTCGCGTGATTCCTGACTCCACGCAATCTGTTCTGCGCTGGTCAGGCCCTGGCCGCCGTAGTCTTTCGGCCACATGATCCCGGCGAACCCAGCGTCGCACAGCTTGGCCTGGAACTCCTTCTGGTCCGCAATTGTCGTCTGACCGGACTCGCCGTCGTCATCTCCGGAGTCGCGGCGCGGCGCGTTGCCCGCCAGCCAGGCCCGCGCCCGCGCGCGGAAGTCGTCGTTCATCGGCGTACCTCTCGTCGATCTCTGCCGCCACCCGCCGGGGCCACGTCGCTGCCTCTGCTGCGCCCGTGGCAAATCCCATGACAGGCAAAAAACTGAAATCAGTTATACTTCTTGGCCTGGCTCCGAGCGAAGCACGGCGCCAGATCCCATGTCAACCGGAGCGTGCGTTATCCACCAGATTCTCGTGACCGGCACACGGCAACGTGACGCCTGGCAGCGTGGCGAGTTCCCGCCCGTCGAGAACGTGGCCAGTGGTGTCTGGTCCATCCCGGTGCCGATTATCGGGAACCCCCTCCGCTACGTCCTCAGCTACCTGATTGAGCACGATGCCGGATTCGTGATGATCGATCCGGGTTGGAACCATCCAGACAGCTGGCAGGCGCTCACTCGCGGCCTTGCCGACTGCGAGATCCCGTTGACTGCCGTCACGGGCGTGGTTGTCACGCACGTGCACCCTGATCACCACGGCCAGTCCGGCAAGGTGCGTGACGCGTCCGGCGCCTGGGTCGGCATGCATCCGGCTGAAGACGCCTTCCTCGACATGCAGCGCAACCGCGACCTCATGCGCGACGGGATGGCGGCCTACCTGAAGTGGTGCGGCGCGCCATCAAGCCACTTCCAGGAGCTGATCAGCAGCCGGGAGAGCGCCGGCTCGATCGAGGACATGGTGCGCGCCGACCGAATGATCGAGCACGGCGATTTCGTCGACGCGCCCGGCCTCCGGCTGCGGGCCGTCTGGACGCCCGGGCATACGCCCGGCCACCTGTGCTTTTACGACGAGACCCACGATCTGCTGCTGACTGGCGACCACATCCTGCCGCGCATCACGCCCAACGTCGCCTCGTACAACCTGACGGACAACCCGCTCAAGGACTACCTCGAGTCGCTAGAGCGACTGCGCGGCCTCGAGCCTCGAGAGGTCCTCCCGGCGCACGAGTACAGGTTCACCCATCTGGACTCGCGGCTCGATGTCCTGTCCGAGCACCATGCCGAGCGGCTCGCTGAGACCCTCGCGGTGCTCGCCGCCGCGGGCGTTGATGGCGCGACGGCCTGGCAGGTCGCGCACGGTATTACCTGGTCGAGGCCATGGGCAAGGCTCGTCTCGTTCCAGCGGCAGGCGGCCGTGGGCGAGGTGCTCTCGCACCTGCGGCACCTGCAGGCGCAAGGCCTCGCCAGCGAGTCCGACGTCGACGGCATCGGCATCTGGACAACGACGTCGCCATCGTGACTGGCTAACGCGCGCCCGCTGACGGCTCGGCGGCGCGGGCAGTGCGCCGGATGCGGGCCCGCAGCGCGCGGCGACCGATGGGGCCGAGATCTTCGATCACCTCGGCGAGCACAGCGAGCTGCTCGAGTGTGTCCAGCGCGGAGGAGGCGCCCGCCCGATTCACGCCCTCGTACAGCACGATGCCGATGAACGCTGCCGCCACGCCCTGGGCGAGTCCCGTGGCATCGGCGACATCGGCGATCGGCGAGCCAGCCGTCAGCCGGCTGATAGCCGACTCGATCTCTGTGATCCACATCGCGAGGGTGTCCCGCGCGGTCGCGGCCAGGCGCTCGTCCTGTTGTGCGCCCGCCAGCACCTGCGCGAGGGCGATGACGTTGCCAGCCCCGCGCTCTGCCTCGCGTATCTCGCGGCCGATCTGGAGGAGTTCCCGAAGCGACCCGACAGAGGAGAATCGAGAGCTGTAGAGCGCTACGCGCTCGGCTGTCGCTTGTCGGCAAGCGACGTCGACAAGGTCCTCGACGGAGCCGAAATGGTAGAAGATCAGCGACTGATTGACACCGGACGCGGCTGCGATTGCCCGCGCCGACGTCCCGGCGATGCCTCGCGATCGGAGCGTATCGATCACGCCGTCCATCAGCTTGCGCCGGGTGGCGGCCGACCGCGGGTCGCCCGGACGGAAACCGACGGCGTCCGCATCCCTCGCCGTGGTTTCTGCGCGGCGTGTGTTTTGCACTATCCAACGCTCTCATGACGGTCGGTGGCGTGATGGGGACTGCCAGAGCCCGCTGTCGACGGCGTGGCGGCCTTCCGAAGAACGCGTACGGGCCGAGAGCAGCGGCGAGCACGGCGGTAATGATGGTCAGGGCAGCCAGCGCCGGTTGCCAGAGCCGACCCGAGCCGGTCATCAACGCAGCCATGCAGCTGGCTGGTACCAGTCCTGCCCCCGAGCCTGCGACCAATCGCAGCATGCCGCGGCTTGGGACCAGATGGCGCCGAAGCGTGATGAGGCCAACGCCCGCGATAAGCCCGCAGGCGATGCCGAAGATCGCACCCGCAGCTGCGGCGATCGGAGCGAAGATCAGCAATCCGAAGATGTACTCGGGGACGAAAGCTGCCGGTAGAAGCAACACGATCGCGCCCATCGCCGCGCCCCACGCGGCGCCATAGCCGATCGACCGAGAGAAGATCGCGTTCCTCGATGGCAAGACCACAAGTCGCCCGGTCATGGTGTCTCCTCATCGATCTGGAGTCAGTTTTGAGCATTCGCTCAAAATCAACGTTAGCGCCTTTTGAGCGAACGCTCAATAGCCCGCACAGTACCTGGATGGCGAGTCGGCGGTTCGCGTGCTGCTACTTTCGTGACGATTGAGCAGCAGGAGAGAGGGAGACGTTGGCAGACCGGCACGCGTGGATCGAGCAAGGCGCTCATCCTGTCGCGCCGGGCGTTCATCGGATTCCGCTGCCCTTGCCCACCGACGGGCTACGCGCCGTCAACGTGTATGCCGTCGAGGCGGCGGGCGGGCTTGTTCTGATCGATTCAGGCTGGGCGCTCGCGAATAGCCGCGATCAGCTTGAGCGCTCACTCGCCGCGATCGGCGCTGGCCTGCCTGATGTCCGACGCTTTCTCGTGACGCACATGCACCGCGATCACTACACGCAGGCCGTCGAGATCCGGCGCCTGTTCGGTACTCCAGTGGGGCTCGGCGAGGGCGAGAAACCCTCCATTGACGGACTGCTGTCGGGAGAATTCAAGCCGTTCCGGGCTCAGCTTGCGATCATGCGGGCCGCCGGCGCAGGTGACATCGCCGAGCGCCTGGCCGCCATGTGGGCTCTGGACATCACCGGCCCCGGCGGTGGCGAGCAGCGCGAGCCGGGGACGGCTGAGCCGGATCGGCTCGGTTCCGGCCACCCCCGGCTGCGGCCTGGCGCCACGATTGGGGCAGCTCTCGGCTACGACCAGCCCGACGAGTGGATCCTCGCTGGTCAGGAGTTCGATCTCGGCACCCGGACGCTGACCGCCATCAGCACGCCGGGGCACACACGCGGTCATGTCGTGTTCGTTGACACCGCCGCAGGCCTGCTGTTCGCCGGAGACCACGTGCTTCCGCACATCACGCCGTCAATCGGATTCCAGGAAGCACCGTCGGCCGAGCCGCTGCGTGAATACCTGCAATCGCTGGGTGTCGTGCGGCGCCTGCCCGACATGCAGCTGCTCCCGGCGCACGGGCCGGTCTGCCCAAGTTCTCATCGCCGGATCGACGAGCTGACCGAGCATCACGCCGAGCGCTTGCGCCTCGCGGCCGATGCGCTCACTGCTGGTCCCTGCACCGGCTACGACGTAGCACTGGCCATCGGCTGGACGCGCAGACAACTGAAGCTGCCCGAGCTCGATCTGATGAGCCAGATGCTCGCGATCTGCGAGACCGTCTACCACCTTGATCTTCTGGTCGCCCAGGGCGTCGTCCTCGCCAATACCGGGGACGACGGCATCCGGCGCTTCCGGCTCGCAGCTCAGCCATCGGCGGAGCCGGGCGGCTGACGTTACCGCTAGCGCACGCCGCCAGGTGCCTGCGGGCCAGCCTGGCCCGAGGGCGCCATTCCCATCTGGTCCGTGCCCGTATCGGTGAACTGCGGCCGGCCTCTGACGGCCGATCCCGTTGAGATCACCAGGGTGCGCGCGAGGTGGTCGCCAATCCGCTGCCGGTCGCGCGAGCAGAGAATCACGATGAATCCGACCAGGCCAGTGAATGGCCACGTGTACGGGATGGCGTCGAAGATTAGGCAGATCCAGCGAATGAACAGCTGGGCGAGGTTTGCTGGGCCGCCGTCCTTGCTGATGACCCGGAGCCCGAGGAGTTGCATGCCGAAGGTCTGACCGGCGTGCCGGTGCGGCCGGAGCACCCAGTACCACAGGCCAATCAGCACGAAGAGCACGAAGAAGACGATCCCGCCGACGATGTGCAGGGTCGTGCTGCCGCTGCGATCGAACGGTATCGACACCAGCGACGGGATGAGGGACACCAGGAAGGCATCGATCAGGTACTGGACGACGCGACGACCGGTAACCCTTGTCTCGTCACGATGGACTGGGCTGGCGTTTCCTGGCTGACTGCCCCACTGACCGCCTGGCTGCCCGTAGCCTCCGGGCGACTGCCCCGCCCCGCCGCCATATGGGCTGCTGCCGAATTGATCGTGGCCGGGCAGGCCGCCCGGCGACGGCGCACCAGCGCTACCGCCAGGATGGGCGCCTGGCTGCGTGCCACCGCTCCACTGACCAGACGCATCCCGCTCAGGCATGCTGCTCATCGGACCCCCCGATCCACGCCCGGCGTGACGAAGTTTGTGGCGGCTTCAGAGCGCGCCGCAGCTAGGCGTTATCCCCCTGGTACCCGCGAGCACGTGTAGAACACATCTGGTTACCAAGCGTGACGGCTTGGCCCTCCACGCCGCGAACGCCACCATCTACATCGTGAACAAGGTGCTCGTTCCCGTCCCATAGCCTTTGTCGTGACCGCGTAGCCTGGCGCCGCGCACCCCCGGAGACAGGCATGAAGCTCAAACTCGATCTGCACGACATCTATAACCGCGGGCAGGACATCGACCGCGCGTTGCGTGGAATCATCGATGAGGCAGTCCGGACCAAGGCCCCGCTGGTCGAGATCATCCCCGGTAAGGGCTCCGGGCAGCTCAAGAAGCAGGTGCTGCGGTTCCTCGACCAGAAGGAGATCAAGGCCAAGTACCACCGGGTCGAAAAGGACTCGAAGAACTTTGGCCGGATCTTCGTGCATTTCCGCTGGTAGTGGCTGAGTCATCGAGGCGCGGCGCCCTCGAGGCAGCATGCGCGCCGCGAACGCCGACGGGACGAACGCCCCCGATCCCCCAGCGCGCGCGCATCCGCGGATAACTCTCGACGACGCCGAGTCCGCCGAGCACGGGCTGACTCCGCCGTGGCCGCGCATGTCGACCCACTCGTGCCTGCTGGCTGGCTAGGGGGTGGCCATTCTTCGCTATCCACGCAAAACCCATCGCCGATCCCCCGAGCGAATCACGGTCGGCCCACCGCGGCCTACGTCCCCCGCTGAGATGGTGGCAGCGACGGTCAAGGATGTCTATGACCGCCGCGACGCAATTGCAGGTGAAAGGCCAAATCCGAATATGTGAACCATGTGAGAGTCGCCCGGATGCGCGCGGGCAGTCGGCAGGTGTTCTGGGGACCTTCTGTCAAGACTTATGGCTGTTTGCGCGGATCATGGCAGGATGACGCCATGAAGCTCCTGCTGCGCATCCTCGTGGTGGCCGTTGCGCTCGGCGTCGCCCACCTAGCCGTCTCCGGCATCGAGTTGCTAGGTACCAGCGACCCCAAGAAGATCGGCACGCTCATTGTGGTCGCGCTGATATTCGGCGTCGTGAACGCCGTCATCAAGCCGGTCGTCAAGGCCGTCGGCTGCTTGTTCTACGTGCTGACGCTGGGCTTGATCGGGCTCGTGGTCAACGCGCTGCTGCTGTGGTTGTGCAGCTGGGTAGCAGGCAAGCTGTCACTGCCCTTCCACATCACCGGATTCTGGCCCGCCTTCTGGGGCGCCATCATTGTTGGCCTGGTCAGCTGGGCACTGACGCTGCTCCTCGATCACGGCCCGAAAGCGGCTCAGCTTTCGCACTGACAGCGGCTATCCTGTGGGCATGCAACGACAGCCCAGCACCGGCTGGTGGCGGTCGCTCTAGCGGCCGCCAGTCCTTGCGTTTCTTGACGGCGTGCCCGCTGGGCGCGCCGTTTCGCATTGTTACGCGCTGCGGTCGGCGTGACGTCCTGGCGGGCCATCTGACCAGGAGGCTCTGCCATGTCCACCATCACCTTGACCCGCTCGCAGCTCGCGAGCCAGCGACGCAGCGATGAACTCGAGGCCGCGATCACGCGGGACCCGGGTGCCTTCCGCGTGCTCAGCGGCGACCGCCCGACAGGTGCGCTGCACGTGGGGCACTACTTCGGCTCGCTAGCCAACCGAGTCCGGCTGCAAGAGGCTGGCGTCGAACTACTGGTCGTCATCGCGGACTATCAGGCCATCACCGACCGCGCGGCATCTGCTGACCTGCCGAGGTTCGTCATCGGGCTCGTTGCGGACTATTTGGCGATCGGCGTGGATCCGGCGCGGGCGACCATCTTCGCGCACAGCCAGGTCGAGCCGCTGAACCAGCTACTCCTGCCATTCCTGAGCCTCGTCAGCGTCGCTGAGATCGGCCGCAACCCGACGGTCAAGGACGAGGTCGCAGCCGCCGGCTCCAGCGCCGTCACCGGCCTGATGTTTACCTATCCCGTGCACCAGGCGGCCGACGTCCTGTTCTGTCACGCGAACCTGGTGCCTGTCGGTCGTGATCAGCTGCCCCATCTGGAGCTCACCAGGACGATCGCGCGCCGGTTCAACGACCGGTACTGCTCGGGCGGTCCGTACTTCCCGACGCCCGAGGGCCTGCTGAGCGCGGCCCCGCTGCTGCTCGGTACGGACGGCCAGAAGATGAGCAAGAGCCGGAACAACTCGGTGCCGATTCGGGCCACGCCCGACGAGACCGTACGGCTGCTGACAACGGCCAAGACCGACTCCGAACGTCTCATTACCTATGAGCCGGAACGCCGCCCTGAAGTGGCCAACCTTCTGCTGATGATCGCGCTCTGCCGGGCGACTACCCCGGAAGCAGTCGCGGCGGAGATCGGCGCAGGCGGAGCCAGGGCCCTGAAAGTCGCGGCTGCCGACGCCATTAACGACAGGCTCGCGGCCGTGCGTGTTCGCCGAGCGGAGTTGGCCGCCGAACCTGGTTACCTGCGAGACGTACTGGCGGCCGGTAATGAGAAGGCGACAGCGATCGCCAGCGCGACGTTGCAGCACGTCCGGGAGCTGATGCATCAGTCGTATTAGGCGTCTGCTCCGGACATCCCGGCGTCCCAGCGTCCCGGTGTCCCGGCGTCGCATCCTCGACCTATTGCTGCGCGGCGAGCGGCCGGTGGGCGACCTAGTGACAGACCTGGGCATGAATCAGCCAGGGGTGTCGAGGCACCTTCGAGTCCTGCGCGATGCCGGGTTGGTGTCGTCGCGGACGGACGCGCAGCGACGGCTATACAGCGTCAACCCCGGCCCGCTCGCCGAGCTGGACACGTGGCTCGCGCCCTACCGGCGACTGTGGGCCGGGCGCCTCGATCAACTCGAGGCGCACCTCGACGATATGACCGACGAGCCGGGCGCGTCGCTGACCGGTGAGCGGCCGGAAGGGAAGCCATGACCCGCAATGATGAACCCGACGGTGCTGACCTCGGCGTACTGGAACGATCCGGCGCCGAGGTGACCCTTCGATTTAGGCGACGGCTGCCACATCCGCCGGCGAAAGTCTGGCGCGCGCTCACGGAGCCCGAGCATCTCGCGGCCTGGTTCCCGACAACGGTCGAAGGCGACCTGACGCCGGGCGCGACGCTCCGGTACAACTTCCGCGAGATGAACCTGCCGGGCTTCGAAGGCAACGTGCTGGCGTGCGATCCGCCGAGGCTGCTGGAATTCGACTGGGGAGACGAACGTCTCCGCTTCGAGCTGACGGCCGACGGTCGAGCACACGGTGCTCAGCTTCTCGCGCCTCGTTCGCCGAGCTGGGCCGCGCAGCAAGAGACGCGGCGGCTGGCACACGTGCCTCGATCTGCTCGGCTACGACTTGGCGGGCGAAGCCGCTCCATGGCCGCAGGACGACCGTTGGCGAGTGGTCCACGCCCGGTACGTTCGTGTGCTCGGCCCGGAGGCCGCGACCATCGGGCCGCCAGCCGAATGGGAAGACACGTACGGGCCCGCAAGCGCAGAACCGCGGGCGTAACAGCCGACGAGCGCCAGACGCAGACACAAGACCGGCGGGCCGCTGTGTGCGGCCCGCCGGCTTTGTGTATGTGCGACTGCCAGGCGATCAGGCAGATGCGTCCTGCAGCTTGGCCAGCTCGGCCTGCACCATCGCCTCGTGCTCCTCCTCGTCACGCTTGGCGTCACGCGGCCGCCAGCGCCCGCGCAGCAGCGGGATCGAGAGCAGGAAGAAGATGATTCCGCCGAAGCAGACCCAGTACCACGTCCGCCACTGACCTGGGGACTTGGCCGCCGCGATTCGACACGTCACCCGCGTGCGCCTTCATGTAGGTCAGTCACCGACGGCGGGATCTTCTGCAGCGCGCGCCAGCTCGGACGCAACACCCGGGGCTGACACGTCCGCGATGACGGAGGCCGGCACCCTCGACAGCGCGGTGAGCTGAGCCGCGTACGGCGTCAGCTGCTGAAGCTGCGGCGCCACCGCGATCACGCCCTGGATCGCGGCCGAGTTGGCGCTGATCGTGCCCAGGATGGCCAGGCCCTTGGCTGCCACCGCCGGCGGCCGCGACGAGCTTGGCAGCCAGCGCGGGCGGGACCTTGTTCGGCCGGGTACTTCTGTGCCTGCAGGAACAGCGCCGCGTTCTTCTCGATCACCGCCAGCTCGGGGGCGAACTTCTGCGCGTTGGCGATCTGCACTCTGTCCGCCTTCGGCGATCGCGACGATGGTCGGGTGCGTCGCCGCGAAGGTCAGCTGCGTCGAGTACTGCGTGGCCTCTGCGACGACCTTGCCGTGCGACCCAGCCCACACCAGCGACGGGTACTGGGCGGCGTACGCCGCCACCGTGCCGCCGTAGTTGACCAGCGGCGTGACCGTGTTGATCACGACCAGCAGCAGCAGGGACGAGGCGAAGACGACGACCCGGATGATCCAGCCCCAGATCGCGAGCCCGGTAGCGACCGCCGCCGGGTTGTGGTGCTCGACGGTCTCGGTGAAGCTGGCCATCCATGGCGTGTACGCGACGCCCAGGAAGAACAGCATGATCGCCAGGATCGCCGCGATGGTGGCGAAGCTCGGGTGCCCGGTCGGCGCGTAGACCTTCGACTGCAGCAGGAACAGCACGATCATGACCGCGGCACCGACGCCGCCGATGACCATGAACGGCTTGCGCACCCGGAACCGGTCCGAGATCATGCCGACCAGGATCACCGCGCCGGCGTTAAAGGCCCAGCACCAGTAGCCGAGGTTGTTGGCCTGGTTCAAGGTGAAGTGGAAGACCGTCTGCGCGAAGATGACGAGGAAGCCGACGAGGGCGTAGTAGATCAGCAGCATGATCGAGACGGCGAGCGCCGAGATGATGATGTCGGCCTTGAGCAGCTGCCGCCAGTGGTTCTTTACCAGGGCCTCGACATCGAGGCCCTTGGCCCGCGCCTCGATCAGCGCTCGGTCCCGCAGCGTGACCATCAGCTGGTCGCGCAGCTGCGGGGACAGCTCCCGCAGCCCAAACAGGGCGATCAGGAACACCACCAGGCCAACGGCGCCGCCGATGTGGAACTCGTGCGTCCAGAACCGCGGGTTGGTGATGACCCCAGTCGGGATCGTGATGGAGCCGACGATGGCGACGATCAGGCTGCCGAGCACCGGGCCGCTGGTCCAGAAGCCCATGGCGGTGGCGCGGCCGACCTGCGGGGAGAAGTCTCGGATCAGCGCTGGCGTGGCGACGAGGCAGACGCCCTCGACCGCGCCGACGACAAAGCTCTCGATCGTGAACGACCACCTGTTGGTGGCGGCGGGCAGGATGAACGTCACGAAGACGCCCGAGAACAGCAGCCCGAACACGACCAGGTTCGCGCGGCCGTATCTGTCGGTGAGACCGGCGAAGAGCGAACCGAACGCGCCGATGAGGTTACCGAATGCGACAGTGACCACGTAGAACTTGAAGCTCATGCCCAGGTTGTTCAGGATCAGCGTCGCCACCGAGCCACCGACGTACAGCTCGTAGTACAGCGTGATCGTCGCCAGTACGGTGATGGCCAGGTACCATGACCCGTGGGCCGTTGTTCGGATAGGTATCCAGCTGCCGGTGTATCAGCCCGGAGAGCAGTCCCCGTTGCCCGGAGACTGGTTCAGCGGTGGTAGCTGTCATGCGGCCCTCCTTGCTGTGACCGATGTTGCGCGCGGGTTAACTACATGCCGACTAGACGGTATCCCCAGCGTCACCACGAAATCAACGGTCTGTTTTGCGCTAAGACGATGGCGCGCTATCTGCAGTTGGTCTGGTGATCAAAGCCGAGACGCTGCCAAGTGTCGCCGAAAACGCGTCGTACCGGTAGACCTAGCGGCCGTCATACGCGGGCGGCCGCGGTGGCGAGCTAGGGGCTGAATGCCAGGTGTCCTCCGCTACGGACAGGTCCACCTGCGCCTGTGCCAGGGTGAGCGTGCCGCCCGGGACGACAGTGCCTGGGTTGGAAGTGGGAGACGCCCACTGGACGGCCCGGCACGTCAGGCCGTGGATCTGGCGCGCGATGACGGCTACGGCCTGCGCTTCATCGAGATTCCAGTCGGCGAGCCAGCAGTCGACGTGTCCGTAGTACCAGCCGTGCGGCCCCGCGCTCTGGAGCTGAGTGGCGGCGGCGGCGATCGTGGCGTCGGTGCCGTAGATGGTTGACCACCGCTCGGTCGCTCCCGCGGCGATGCGCGCACGCACGGCACTGACGAAACTCCCGATCGTCCCGGCGAAGGACTCGACATCAGCGACGTCGGCCTTCCCGGCGGAGAATGCGGCCAGGGCGGGCGACTGGTCGATGCGCACATGCCCCGCGTGGGGGAAGTAGTCCCATTGGGTGGCGGTCCAGGGCACGGCACCCGTCCCGGTGACATAACCCGCCACCTTAGGCGTTCCGCGCGGAATGTTATGGGCGTTGACGCGGATCGCGTCGATCATCACATCGGTGCCAGCCATTTCACCAGCCTTTGTCACCAAGAGATCGGGGCGGCTAGACCGGCCATTACAGCAGTCCTTGACCACCGAACGAACGGCTCGGCGCATCGCGGGCGGGAAATGGAGCTATGCCGCCTGGGAGCCCGGGTAACCCCCGCTCACGCGCAGCCGTCACGGCCTAAGTGGAGCCGCGCGGATGACCGGATTAACCGGGCCTCGCGGGATCGTGGCACGGGAAGGCGTCAGCAAGGTGGAGGCGGCCGGCGTGCGCCGGATCAGGCTGCACGACGGCAGGCACACGGCGTGCACGCTGATGTACCTTGCGGGCGTGCCCGCCGCGATCATCAGCCAGTGGGCCGGACATCACTCGGTCGCGTTCACGATGGCGACCTACGTGCACGGCCAGGACGACGCACTGTCGCTCGGCGCGGCAACGCTCGGAGCGCTTTACTCCGCACGGGATTCCGCATGAACAGCAAGAGGCGGTGCCAGCCGCTAGCTGGCACCGCCCCGGCGCTGCGGGGGTGACTGACCTCGGCACCCCCTGTGACCTGCGTAGACAGCGCGCC
This sequence comes from uncultured Actinomycetota bacterium, assembly GCA_963730085.1. Lineage (GTDB taxonomy): Bacteria > Actinomycetota > Actinomycetes > Streptosporangiales > Streptosporangiaceae > JAJYUU01. The sequence goes on from CAVSQI010000009.1 coordinate 593,132, forward strand.
TGGAGGGACTCGAACCCCCGACCCCTTGGTCCGTAGCCAAGTACTCTATCCGCTGAGCTACAGGCGCAATCATTTGTTCCGCAGCCAGATGCTCTATCCGTTGAGCTACGAGCGCAGGTGAACCCCGGCCAGTGTACGGCACCCGAGGGCCTGGGTGTTGGGCCACGTTGCTGACCGGGGCCTGAGACGCGGCGGTGACCGGCAGCCTAGAAAGGCGCGGGCGCGGCTCGCGGGACCGTGCAAAGGTAGGCGTCATGCCCACGCGCCTTGTTCATATGGTTATCGATGCGGCGGACACGTCGAGCCTGGCGGCATTCTGGGCCGCCGCGCTCGGCTGGGCAGTGGACCTGGACGAACCGGACGAAGCGGTGGTGTGGCCTACTGGCTTCGACTATCCAGGACCCGACGCTGTGCCCCTGGTCTTTGTCCCGGTGCCCGAGCCGAAGGTCGTGAAGAACCGCATCCACCTGGATCTGGCCACGCAGTCGACAGCGCATCAGGCCGAGCTTGTCGGCCGATTGCGGGAGATCGGCGCGGCTCCCGTCGACATCGGTCAGGGTGACGTGCCGTGGGTTGTGCTCGGCGACCCAGAAGGCAACGAGTTCTGCGTGCTGGAGCCCCGGTTGGAATACCGCGGCACCGGACCGGTCGCCGCGATCGTCGTGGACAGCGCGGTGCCGGCCGGTCTTGCCGACTTCTGGACTGTCGCGTCAGGCTGGCGCCTTCAACACGAAGGGAACGGGGTCGTCTCACTGCGATCACCGTCGGACACCGGGCCCTACCTCGAGTTCCTGCCTAACTCAGACCCCAAGCGGGCGAAGAGCAGAGTGCACCTTGACGTCGCGCCGCACAAAGATGAAGACCACGCTGGGGCCGTCGAGTCGCTGCTCCGGTCGGGGGCTGTGCGGGCAGACGTCGGTCAAGGCGTGGTCAGCTGGGCCGTGCTCGCCGATCCGGAAGGCAACGAATTCTGCGTCCTGAGCGCGCGTTAGCGAGCGACTCAGAGTTTGGTGACCCCCTGCAGGTACTGCTGGAAGGAGACGGTGTCCGAGGCCGGCGGCGCAGTGATCATGACCGGCATACCGTAGTGCGTGAACGTCAGCTCCGTTTGCACACTGGCCGATCGAGAGGACGTTGGGGCGCCGAATTGCATGGAGAAGGTCACCTGGCAGGTCAGGTTCGTCGTCGAACTGAACCAGGCAGTGATCGTGGGCGGTTGCGTGTTCTCCAGAGCCTGGAGCGCGGCGTTCGTCTCGGCACCTGACAGACCGATCTTGGCAAACTCCTGTTTCGCTCCCGCCACTATCGCCTGGGAGCTCGGGATCACGCTGTAGCCGTTACAGTTCTGGCCGCCAATACTGCGCGATCCGAGCGAGGTCACGCGCGCCCCCTGCTGGCTCAGGAGTTCGAGCGACGAGTCCGGCGAACCAGTCCCGAAGCTCGTCCCTACCGTCGGCGCGAATGGCATTTCTATCCAGTGTCGCCCGCCGCTCAGCGGCAAACTCTTGCCATTCTCGGTCACCTTGAGGTAACTGTTTCCCCCGACCTCAAGCTCGTTCTCGGTGATCGATCCCGCTGATGTGCTGGCGCCGACGTTGAGCGACATAGACCCGTTGGCAAGGTCGATCTGGCCGTTCCCGCCTATCGCTACAGTCTCTCCACCTACCTGCGCCGTCGCAGACAAACTGAAATCAGCATTATGTTCGGCAAGAGTTTGGTGGGCTGCCTTCGTCACGAACGCGGCCGGTGCGATCCCGGGCTTCCCCGATCCGCGGCCAGCCAGGGCCACGAACACAAGCACCGCGACGACGGCTCCTGCCGCGACGAACGCGTATTCCACCCAGCGTCGCTGCCGCCGGGCAACGGGACTGCGAGCCGCCGAGGCTGCCACCTGATCAGCCAGTAGCGGCGGGAAAGCGCGCGTGGCGCCACCTGATCAGTCGCACGGCGGGAGGCGCGCGTCCTGCCGCCTGGTCCGAATGCTCCGGCACCGCCGCCGACGTCGTGGTGGCAGAGATCGCCGGGCTGGCCGGCGCGGTCACCGGCGGTTCGTCATACGCATCGACGCGACCATCTCGAACGAGCTTGGTGGGCCGACCCGCCGAAAAGTACCGCATCTCGTGCAACCCGAAGGGATCCGGATGCCACCCCTGGAGTTCCCTGCTTGCCACCGCCTCAGTATCTCGTCGCCAGGAGGACGCGACAGTTAACAACCGTTGAACGCTGCGCGCAGGTCCGCCGCGATGGCATCGGCTTCCCTACGCCGCCGGGACTTGGCTTCGTTGCCAATGCGCTGCCGACGGCAAGAGCCCTGCGCTCCGCGATCTCGTGCGGAGCCCTCACCGCAGCTGGCCGGCAGCGGGTCGACGGAATCGAGGCGATCGAGCTCACTAGCCGCCCAAACAGCCCGATCTCCGAGACCATCTGGGTCAGCCCGGGCACGTACCTCCCGGTCCGCGTCTCTGTCAGCTCTGCCCTCGGCTTCGCCGGCGTTCGGCAGACAGCGGACATCACCTGGCTCACGTCGACTGCGCAGAACCTGGCGACACTCACCGTGCCCATCCCGGCCGGATTCCGCAAGGTCTCTATTCCGCAGGCCGTTGTGCCAATCCTGCGGCAGCTCTCGCGAGGGCTGGCCGCGGCGCCCTAGTCACGAGGGACTGCTTCATCATCGGCTTGGTGGCGGAGCGCGAAGATCGCTGCCTGGACGCGGTCTTGCAGGCCGAGTTTGGTAAGGATGCTGTGTACGTGCGTCTTGACCGTCTGCTCGCCGATCTCCAGGTGGCGGGCGATCTGCCGGTTGCTATGACCGCTGGCGATCAGGCCCAGTACTTCACGCTCGCGTGGGGAGAGCGGCTCTAGCGGGTCGGCTGGCGGTGGTCTGCGGAGCGCCAGGGTGAGCCGAGTCAGCAGCTCGGGGCTCAGCCTCGCGGTGCCTGCGGCAGCGTCGCGCACGGCGGCGATGACGTCGTCGGCTGGGGCCGTCTTGAGTACGTAGGAAGTGGCACCGGAGTGCATGGCGCGGATGAGGTGCTTGTCGTCAATGGCGGACGTCAGCACGACGACGGCAGGCCGGTGCGGCGCGGCGCGGAGTGCGGCGAGCACTGCGTGCCCATCCCGTCCGGGCATGAACAGGTCGAGCAACAGCACGTCGGGGCGGGTAGCGGCGACGACATCTATTGCCTGCCGACCGTCTCCCGCCTCGCCGGCGATCTCGACGTCCGGCTCCTGGCTGAGCAGGTAGCACAGTCCATCCCGGACGACGCGGTGGTCGTCGGCGATGACCACGCGGATCGTCATGGCACCGGCACCCGAACGGTCAGGGCCGCGCCGCGCCCGGGCGCGCTGTCGATGTCGACGGTGCCGCCGAGTTCGGTAACGCGGTCACGGATGTGGGTTAGCCCGTAACCGGCGTGCGGCGCCGCCGGGTCGAAGCCGCTGCCGGTGTCACGGACGGCAAGCTCGATGTGCCCGTCACGGCGGGACATGGAAACGGTGAGCCGACGGGCGTTGCCGTGCCGCACGGCGTTTGTGCACGCCTCTTGCGTGATGCGTAGCAGAGCGTGCTCAACCGACGCGGGGACGCTGACGTCATCCAGGCTGGCTTCGATGGTGACGCCCAGACGGTCGTTGTAGGCCGTACAAATGTCCTGCAGGGCCGGGGCAAGCCCAGCAGCATCCGGGGTTGCCGGGCGCAGCTCGACCAGGAGCGCCTGCATGTCGCGCAGTGCATCCTCGCTGATGCGCTCGATGGCGCGGATCTGCTGGTTGCCCGGGTCGGCGCGGCGCATCCCGGCAGCGATCATCCGCAGGCCAAACAGGTGCTGGGAGATGGCGTCGTGGACCTCCCGCGCGATCCTGGCTCGTTCGGCCATCCGCGCGTCGCTGGTAGCACGCTGCCGTTCGGCCGCTACAGCGGAGCCGAGCTGTCGCGTCATGGCGGTAAAGTTTGCTTCGAGCAGACCGACCTCGTCGCGGCCGGACACGGGCAATGTGACGGCGTAATCGCCGTCTGCGACAGCGGCAGCGGCTCGCTCCAGCCGGCGCACTCGACGGACGAGTCGGCGTGAGACCATCAGCCCGAACAACACGCCGACAGGAACCACGACGACGATCAGCGCGAGCGGACCAGACAGCAGCTGGCCGTCCTCGCCGAGCTGACTCAGCTCGCTCCAGGCGCGGATGGGGTTGATGAACTTGGGCGCCCACGGTGCCTGGACATAGACGAACGCAATCTGTCTGGACCCGCTGGCTGTCGGCTTGTGCAGCGATGTGCGGCCTACTTGGCTGACCGTCCAGAGCACGTCGCCGTACTGCGTGGCCGAGTAGCAGCATTTCCTGGCGCCCGGGCCTGCGGTTACTACCATGGTCGCCGGATCGGGGATTTCGCCGGTCGCGGCCCGTCCGGGCGGGTACCGGGACGGTGCGGATGACGCGAGGATTGTGCCGTCGGCCGCGATCGCCACGACCGCGGTGACAGCCAGGTTGCTGTGGATCGGGCCGGTGATCTTCGGAACAACCAGCGTGCCGTCGAGGGCCGGCCGGGCCAGGCCCGGCTGCGCCGGCTGGCCAGGCTCACCGAGTACCGTACCGGTCGGCACGCCGCCGGGATAAGTCACGGGAAGCTGCTGAGCATAGCTCCTCGCGGCGGCGTCCACCCGGGCCTGGAGCTGGGTGCCGTTCACGAGCGAGGGAACCTGGAAGCCGAGGGCGACGGCCTCGACAAGCACGATGACGGCGAGCGTGACCAGAATGTAGGACGCGGTCAGCCGGCCCGATAGCCCCCACGTCCGGCGTCGCACCAGGTCCAGCACACCTGCACGCTACCTCCGGGCAACCGCCGGGCGTATCCCTCCAACGAGGGAACGCGTCATCCGGATCCTTGCCGGGGCGTCGTCGGCCGTGGTTGAGCTGCTGATCACCGCGGCCGAGTTGCACATCCGGGCTGACCTCGGCGTTGTCGACGCGGCCGAGAAGAAGCTCGAGCAACAGCTGGCCGGCCTGAAGCAAAGCTTGGCTGAGGATCGGCGTACCGCTGCGGCCGCAGCAGGCGCCGCCGCGGCGCACGCCACGCCGCCCGAGCCGACCGGCTCGGGTTCGCGCGCGAGGTCTGCAGCTAGCTGACGGCCGCCACGCCACCAGGCGGGAAGACGAGCGGCAAGCTGTCGAGGCCGACCAGCCCCTTCGGCCACTTGACCAGCGGCGTGAACCCTGGTGCCAGTTCGTACTCCGGAATGCGGCTGTGCCACTCGGCCAGCACCTCGCGCATCTCCATCCTGGCCAGGTGCGACCCGAGACAACGGTGCGGGCCGCCGCCGAACGCGTGGTGCCGCTCCTGCCGATGCAGGTCGATCTCGTCCGGGTCGGCGTACTCGGTAGGGTCCCTGTTCGCGACCGCGATGGCGACCTGGACCTCCGAGCCCGCCGGGATGATGTGGGCGCCAAGCTCGATGTCCTGGCTCGCAACGCGCGGCAGGAACACGACCGGGCCGTCCATGCGCAACAGTTCCTCGACCGCGTCCGGGATGATCGACAGGTCAGCCGCGATTTGCTGGCGAAGCCGCGGCTGCATGGCGAGCGCAGCGAACCCGGTGCTCAGCGCCGAGGTGACGGTGTCCAGTCCGGCCAGGACGAACAGGAACGATAGCCCGAGCAACTCGTCGTCGGACAGTCGCGCCTCGCTGGTGTCGGCCAGCAGACTGCCGAGCAGATCCTCGGCAGTGTCGAGATGGCGCCGCCGGTCCTCGATGTGGCCGACGAGGTAGGTGAATAGCTCAGCGCCCGCCCGGATCATTTCCTCGGTCGGTTTGCCCCCGCTCAGCATCGGGTTGCCGAGCAGGCCTTCTTTCCACGCGATGAGGCGGTCGCGGTCTTCCATGGGCAGCCCGAACAGCGTAATGAACACCTGAGCGGGCAGCGGCACGGCCAACTCGGCGACGAGGTCGCAGTGCCCGCGCTCGACAAACGCGTCGATCAGGCTCCTGACCAGCGACCGGACCCTCGGCTGCCAGACAGCCGTCTCGCGCGGGCCGACAAACGGCTGCAGGATGCGCCGGTACCTGGTGTGCTCGGGCGGGTCGAACGCGATGGGCACCATCGGCAGCGGGCTGCCGACCATGTCGAACGCCTGCTTCGATGAGAACAGCTCGGGATGCTTGAGCGCGTACTCGACGTATTCGCTCGACGTGAGGACGTAGCCACGCGGGCTCTTGATGATCGGGCCAGCGTCTCGGATGACCCGGTACGCCTCGGTCCGGTTCTCGGCCATCGGCAGCTGCGTGAAGCGCGGCATGCCCTGGGCTGGCGCAGGACCATGGCTCATGTTCTCTCCGGCGGACCGGGCCAGATCGCCCAACAACGGATGGCCGGTCGGCATCACTTGGTATCACCGTAGTCCTGACCATCATCGCGTCCAGTCAGCTGATCGGTGGATGGTGCGCCGCTGCGGCGGCCTTCCCGCCCGCCGCGTCAACCATCACCAGGCGATTGCGTCTTGGCCCGAGATCCCGCTGCTCGCCGGGCTGGGGAAGCCTGGCAAGGTGACGAGTACGCCGTGCTCGAGTACACCCACTGAGAAGCAGTCGACCACCGGAGCGGTTGCGTCCGGCCCGAGCGACAGGACGTTGCATCCCTGATCTAGCGAGCCGGCGCTCCCATTGAGGCCGCCCGTGACATGATCCACGGTGGTCGTGTAGAGAACGCGCAACGTGCGGCCGGTGCTGGCGGACAGCTCGAGGACCTTGGCGACGTTGATCTCCGGCGGCCGCACGAGCTCCAGATGGTGTCTGCGAAACAACTCAGTCACCGTCTGCGCGGCTACGGCTACGCTCTGGCCGGCTCCGGCGGCGACAGCCGATACGGCCAGGTCGTATCCATCGGGGCCATCAGCCTCGCTGGACATTCCGGTCATCATCGCATCCACGCAGAAGAGACGCTCAGCTACCGTTCAGCGCTGCCTTCCGGCTTCCGCCGTCATTCGCGTGGCTGGCGAACCGGTGAAGTCGCGCATGTAGGGCCCGATCAGAATGTCTGGATCGTGCCCCGCGTGGCAACCATCTCCCGCCACTACCGGCTTCGCTGAAGGCCAGCTCCACTGCCTGAGCTACGTGTAAGCGTCGCGTCCGGATACGGAACTATCGGGCAAGCTTGCGCAGCCACGGCCCGCGTGCATATCGTAGCGATGTATCGAACCGATACATCGTCGCGATACATGTAGTCGTGGTTGGCGCTCAAGTGACGAGAGGCTTGCACAGAATGCTCAGGTGAGTGGCAACCCTGCCGAGCGGGTAAACCGCGGGTTCGGTGGGACGCACGAGCGCAGGCCCAGCCGCTGGGCAAGCGCCAGAGCACCTCGAACATGAGCGCGAACCGCGGTATCCCGGCGCAGTGACATCAAGCTGTGCTGACGCGAACGCGTCAGCACAGCAAACAACCTGGAGGCTGGAGATTTCGTGGAAACATCCGTGCACCACATCGAGCCTGCCGTCGGCAGGCTGGGCGTCCTCACTGTCGGGCTCGGCGCCGTGGCGTCGACAGTCATCGCCGGCGTCGAGCTGATCAGGCGCGGCCTCGCTGAGCCCGTCGGTTCGCTCACTCAGATGGGCACGATTCGCCTCGGCAAACGGACCGAGAACCGCGTGCCACTTATTCGCGACTTCGTCCCGCTGGCCGGCATTGACCAACTGGTATTCGGTGCCTGGGATCCGATCTCGGACACGGCCTACGAAGCCGCCCTGAAGTGCGGCGTGCTCGACCGGCTCGCCCATATAGAACCGATCGCGGCCGAACTCAAGGAGATCGAGCCGATGTCGGCCGTCTTCGACAATAACTACGTGCGGCGCCTCGACGGCTCCAATGTGAAGTCCAAAGCGAGCAAGCGAGATCTTGCCGAGGCCGTCCGCAAGGACATCCGGGATTTCAAGGCGGCGCACTCTTGCGACCGGATGGTCATGATCTGGTGCGCATCCACCGAGATCTTTCTCGAGCCCGGGCCGGCCCACGAGAGCCTGGATGCGTTCGAAGCTGCGATGGATGCGAACGATGAGAGCGTCCCGCCTTCGATGCTGTATGCGTACGCGGCTCTCAAAGAGGGCGTGCCGTTCATCAATGGAGCGCCCAATCTCACCGTCGATGTGCCGGCGCTGGTGGAGCTCGCCAACGCGGCCGGGGTTCCCATCGGTGGCAAGGACTTCAAGTCAGGGCAGACCCTGTTGAAGACGGTGCTGGCGCCGATGCTGAAGGCTCGCATGCTTGGGCTCCAGGGCTGGTACTCGACCAACATCCTCGGCAACCGCGACGGCGAGGTGCTGGACGACCCCGATAGCTTCCGGACCAAGGAGGAGAGCAAGCTCGGCGTGCTCGAGTACATCCTGCAGCCGAGCCTCTACCCCCAGCTCTACGGCGACGTCTCCCACAAGGTGCGCATCAACTACTACCCGCCCCGCGGTGACAGCAAAGAGAGCTGGGACAACGTCGACATCTTCGGATGGCTCGGCTACCCGATGCAGATCAAGGTCGACTTTCTCTGCCGTGACTCGATCTTGGCCGCGCCCATAGTGCTTGACCTGGTGCTCTTCACGGACCTGGCCCAGCGGGCGGGCCTCAAAGGCGTGCAGGAGTGGCTGTCGTTCTATTTCAAGAGTCCGCAGCACGCTCAGAGCATCTATCCCGAGCACGACCTGTTCATCCAGCAGACCAAGCTGAAGAACACGCTGCGCTGGTTGATGGGCGAGGAGCAGATCACTCACCTGGGGATGGAGTACTACCAGGACTGAATTCCTCGGTAGTCATACGCAGCTGACCTAGCGCACGCCGGCCCGGTTGCCCGTCACTGGCGCCGGGCCGGCCCGTCATCCCCGTCGCGGCGGCTGGACAAGCCACTGATCGAGAGCCGTTGAGCAACCCTCATCGGGCTGGTTGACACGGAGCGCTGGAGGACTCTTGCCGCTACAGTCTTTGTGAAAGTGCCCAGCGCGGAGGCCGAGATTGGCAGCGAATAACGGTCTTCAGAATCCGCCACAAGCCGCCGGTGACGGGCGGCCTTCCGTTCCCGCGATGCCGGCCGTGCCGCCGGACGACCTGTATCGCGGCGCGCCGCACGTACTGCTGGAAGGCCTTCGCCATTGCGTCGGCTGGCAGGACGTCCGGAAGACGGGCCCTAGCTTTGTCGTCACCACCCGGAGGCCCGGCGGGAGCATCAGGGCCCTGCAGCGCTTTCCCCTCTCCGAACAGGGGTGGGCCGACGCTTGGCAGGTACTCTGTCGCATCGACGCCGACGCCGCAGCAGCGGTCGGGGTGAAGCTCGCTGAACTCGAGGCTCGTCGCCGCGCGGCGGAAGCACTGGTCACGCTGGACGCCCGGTCTTTGTGCAAGCTAGCGGGCGTTACGTTTGATGGCGGATCCGGCACCGGATCGCTGAGCAATGGTCAGCGCTATGACCTCCGGTTTCTGGATGACCGGATGATGGTCTGCCCGCCGGGCTCGACACACGCATTCGTCGAACTGCCCTACGCAGTTACCGACGCCGTCGAGGTCAGCGAGACAGCCGGGCAGCCGACCGGAGTGGTGCTCGCGTTGATCTCAGGGTTCGGCCTAGCCGGCGCATTCCTTGGCTACCTTGTCGTCGTGCCCAGGCTGGTTGGCGTCTTCCTTGGAGCTCTGGTGCTCGGTCTGGTGGGTGGACTGATCGCGGCTGCGACGAGCAGAAACGAGACGGTTGTCCGCGTTCGCGGCCGCGACGCCGAGTTTCAGTTCCTCATTCCGATCCAGCGTCCCCAAGACATCCGGCGAGCACTGTCCGGACCCTTGCTGGCAATACGCAAGGCGAACACCACCTGGGTAGAAGGGTCGGACGAGGCCGCGAAGTCGACATCCGAATCGCTCGCTGATCAGCTGGCCAAGCTTGCGACCTTGCTTCAGCAGGACCTGATCACCCGCGACGAGTTCGAACTCCTCAAGGCAAAGGTGATCGCTCAGTCGTAGCTGATCGATACTGCCCGGCTGCTCAGACCCGGCCGCGCGGCGGCTAGCGGAGCAGTGCTAGGGCGCGAATTGACCGGCGTGAGTTGGCTGTGCTGCTACGACGCATTGAGCCGGCACGCCGACGGACGGGGAGATAGAGAGGCTCACGTGCCACGGGGCGTGGCTTCCGACAACCGGGGACTCGCTAACTTCTGACGTCGCAAGCTGCATCCCTTCGGCGTAGCCAGGGGATGGGGCAGCGCGCACGTACAGCACGATGATGTCGCCGTAGCGGTTGTATACGTTGGGGACGAAGCCGCTATTTGTGTAGGTGCCCTCGGCCGTTACGGTCGTGCCAGTCAGCCGGCACGAGGTCGGAAGGAGTATCGACGAGGACGGGCCGTCGTTGCCCTCGGCCTTCATCTGGGTGTCGGACTCAACAAAAATTGGGATCTGCGGAGCCGACGCAGCCCGCCCAGCCATCCCGGTGCTCGCGGTGGCGACAGCCCCCGGTGTTCCCGTTCCTTGGCCGGTGCTCGCGCTGGCGACAGCCCCGAGTATTCCCGTTGCTTGCCCGGTCCTCGCGGTTGCGGGAACCGACGCAGTTGCCGCAGGCGGAGACGCTTGTTGGCTAGCAGGGCCGCAACCAGCGACCAGAAGTGTGCCTATAGCGGTGGCCGCGGTGGCCGCGGCGAGATTAATCGAGCGCATGCCCGCAATATTCGGCAGATGCGGCGAGATTGTCATGGGGAGAACTCCCCGCATGGGGAGGGATCCCCGGCGCTGACCAGCTCACCGGGAATAGCCGGGTTTAGGGCTCGCCAGGGCCCTGTATGGCATGGGATGCGAGCCCGACTGATGCGAGCCCGATTAGGGAAGGCGACGCCATGTCAAACATCAGTGCACTGATGGAGCGCAACAAGGCCTTCGCCCGCAGCGGCGCCTGGCGCAACACTCCGCGCCTTCCGTTCCTCCCGTTCAAGGGCCTCTACATCATTACCTGCGTCGACCCGCGGGTGGACCCCGCTGACTTCCTGGGAATCGAATTCGGCGACGCGATCGTGGCACGGACACTCGGCGGCCGCGTGATTGACGCGGTGATCCGCGACCTGTCTTATATCGCTTACCTCGTCGAGGCCAAAGCGCCCGAAGGCCCGTACTTCGAGGCCGCGGTCATCCACCACACTGACTGCGGCAGCCGACTGCTCGAAGACTCCTGAACTGCGGCACGGCTTCGCGCAGCGCACAGGGTACGACGAGCAGGAGCTAGCCGCCCTGCCCGCAACCGTGCCCGCCGAGACTGTCCGAGCCGACATCGCGAAGATCCTCAACGCGCCCCAGGTCTCGACGAGGATCGCAGTCTCCGGCCACGTCTACGACACCGCCAGCGGCCTCCTGGAAACAGTCGCAGAACCGGTTCGCATCGGCTCGTAAGCAGACGGCCGCTCGGCCCGCCGCTCTGCTTGCCGCCGGCGCGTGGCGCGCTGGGGTGCTGGCACGTGCGGGATGGTGGGGCCTGCACCCTGGTTGCAGACTGGGGAACTGGTCAGCATCGGATCCGTGGTTATCCAAACTGGCTGGTACCGGTCGCGCGTGGTTGCCTGGTTGCTTGCTGGGCTCACCGTGCTTGCACTGGTGGCGGCGCTGGTGCTGGTGGTGCTCAATGCCAGTCGGGTGCACGCGGGCCGGGTCGGCCTCTACGTCCTGTTGGCTGTTGCCGTGCTGGTGTATGCGGGTACTGGCCGTCTGATCGCCAGCCGCCTGCCGGGTAATGGAGTTGGCTGGCTGGCAACGCGACGGCCGACGTCCGTTGGGGCCGAGTTCGCCCGGAACGCCGAATCTGCCCGGCTGAAAAGAAGGCACAGGCTACTCAGGTGACGCTACCCAGAACATCCAGTTCTGGTCTGAGAATCACTTTGGGTTGGTGTGAGCCGTGCTTTAGATCCGGCTGTCCCAGCGGTCGTAGTAGGGGCGTATGCCGAAGAGTTTCGCCAGGGCCCACAGCGGCGGGAGCATTAGGTTCTGCATCACGATGGGGGGTGAGCTGATCCGGCTTTCGTGGCGGAAATGCCAGAAGGTGGCGCCGAGCTGGAGCGGGTTTTTGGGCGCGCCCCTGGAGGTGGTCTTGCCGTCGGCGACCAGGCCGGCGAGGGCCTCGTGGAACTCTTTGGTGAGCAGTGCCGGGCGGAGCTCGACGACGCCCTCGATCTCGCCCGGTCCGGGGTTGCCCTCAGAGTGCGGGACGCCGGCGGGCACGACGATCGTTTCTCCCGCTCGGGCGACGTGTTTCTTGCCATTGAGGGTGAAGTGGGCTTCGCCGGTCAGGATGGTGAAGCGTTCTTCCTGGCGGGGATGGATGTGCTCGCTGATGACGCCGCCAGGCACGCTGCGCCAGTTGAAGCGAACGAGCTGGCCATTGTTGTCGGCGGCGATGGCGGTGTAGGTAATCCACTCGCCGGTGGCGGGGTTGAAGAAGGGCCGGAAGGTGGCGGTGTGGCTGTCAGCCTGAGGCATGATCATCGGTCCTTCGCGGTGGTCCGGGCGGGCTTGAGGCTCGAGCGGGCCGGAGGCGGGCGAGGTCGTGGAAGCCGGCGGCGGCGGTGCCGAGGAGCGCGACGCCTGCGGCGATGCCCGTTGTCACGGCGAGCGAGTTGCCGGACATCGTGGCGACGAGGACAACCGGCCCGGCGGTCAGCGCCCAGCCGACGATGCGGTAGCGGGGGATGCGGACCAGGTGGTCGAGGTAGAGCAGTAGCGGCCCGATGGTGATCACGATGGACGGCAGCACCCAGTCGGAGTGACCAGCAGCGATCACGATGACGGGCAGCAGGAACGCCGCGACCAGCTCGATGATGGTGGCGAGGGTCACCAGCCGCTCGATTCGCCTGGCCTCCGGCCCGGCCGGGCGGGGGGCGGTGCCAGCGGTGACCTTGATGGCGTAGGTGAATACGCCGATCACGGCGACGCCGGATGCGGCGATCAGTATGTCTTCGGCGCGGCCGCCGATTGACAGGCTTGCGCGGACCAGCCAGAAGGCGGCGAAGGCGGCCTGGATGAGCCCGCCGATGCGCCGCACCCGCCTTGACCATGCCTCGGCCGGGGGCAGCTCAGCGGCAGTGGTCGCGGCTGGCGGAGTTGGCGCGGTAGTCGCCGGGGTCGTAATGGCGGTTACCGCTTCGTTCCTGATGGTCATGGCGTGCTCGGCCGGGTGTTGTACCAGGCGACGGTCGCGCTGATGGCGGCGGCCAGCGGGGTGCCGGCGGCTCCGAAGGCGGACTCGTATTTGCTGGTGTCCAGGACGAAGGGCTGCTCGAACTGGTAGGACACCTCGGCTAGCTCCCGCAGCATCGGGTTGACCAGTCCCAGGGCGCGCAGGGCGAGCTTGGGCACGGACCGGATGGTCACGGGATGGCCGACCTCGCGGGCGACCAGATCGAGGAAGGCCCGGGTGGTGACGGTCGGCGGGCCGGGCAGGTGCCACACCTGCCCCGTCGCGCGGGCGTCGGTGCCGAGGGTGGCCAGGCCGGCGGCGATGTCGGGGACGTAGCTGTAGGTGTGCGGCAGGTCAGGGTTGCCGATGAAGTCGGCGCGCTTGCCGGCCAGGGCGTTGCCGAAGACCCGCTCGCCCAGCGTGGATCCCTGGGTGACGCCGGCGCCGAAGAAGTCCGAGGCCCTGCCGATGACGAACCGGACCCGGCCCGTCTCCGCGGCGGCCAGCAGCTCGCCGGTCATGGCCGCCCGGGTCCGGCCCTTGATGCTCGTGGCGGCCAGCGGGAGGTCCTCGGTCATCGGCCTGCCGCCGGTCGGACCGTAGCCGTAGAGGTTTTCCAGGGTGACCAGCAGCGCGCCGGACTGCTCGGCAGCAGCCATCACGCCGCGCTGCAGCGGCGGGAACAACTCTGGCCACTGGTTGTACGGGGCGTTGAGGCACTGGTACACCACCGATGCGCCCTTGGCCGCGTCCGCGGCGGCTTCTGGGTCGGTGACGTCCGCGGCCCGCCAGTGGGCGCCGTCGGCCAGCGCGCGCGGCCGGTCACGTGACACGGTGCGGACCGCGAGGCCCATACCGGTCAGGCGCGCGGCGAGGGCACTTCCGACCTGGCCGGTCCCGAACACCACATGCAGCTGTTCCTCACCCATAACGGGTTCCTTTCGCTGACCCCTCGAGCACCCTGGCGGTCAGCGACGGCCGGGCCGCGGTGCCTTAGGACCGACGGTACGCTTGATCCAGAAAACTAGCAATGAATCTCTAGAATTGGTGGACAATCTATATGACCTGAACTGGCACGCTAGGCGTGCCCCAAGATCCCGGCCGGGTGAGCCGGGGAGAGGCATCGCCTTTGGGGCCATCTGCGCGGCGCCGGCGAGCTCAGTCCGCGGGGAACGGGCTGACCGCTGACCGGGACGGTGCTGACCTCTGCGCCCGCGGCTAACCGTCCGGCCGGTCGGCGGCCGCAAGGCCCGGCGGGCCGTCACGGTCACCGGTGTGTCCCAGCAGCAAGGCGAGGACTTCGCCGATGGCGGGCTCCCGCGTGCCCGGCTCGGGCAGCGGCAGGTGCGCCTCGATCTGGTACCGGTTGCGGCGGCCGTCCTTCTGCTTCACCACATAGCCGGCCTGGGCCAGGTCGGCGATGATGGCGTGGGCGCTGCGCTCAGTGATGCCCAGGCTTGCGGCCAGGTCGCGCAGCCGGGCGCCCGGATCGTGCGCGATGCACACCAGCACCCGGGCGTGGTTGGTGAGGAAGTTCCAGCCGGACATGCCCGTAAGCATACCTCACATTCTGGAAATGCGTTGCTAGTTTCTGATTTCGTCTGTAGGCTCGGGCCAGGCGCCGGGATCAGCCGCCGACCGCGGCCCAGTACCCCGGCGCCATGGTTGGAGTGGTTCGCATGAACAGCGGAAACGGAACCAAGGTCCTGGTACGCAGCCGGAAGGGCCGCATGGTGGCCGGGATCTGCGCGGGCGTCGCCGAGTACTTCAGCTTGGACGTGACCCTCGTCCGGGTAATCGTGGCGGTCATCGCCGTCATCACCGGCGGCGCGGGCGTGCTGGCCTACCTGGTTGCGTGGGCCATCATCCCTGAGGAAGGCGAGAAAACCTCGGTCGCCGAGGACCTCATCGGCCAGAGGCAGGACGCCTCATCACGCTGACCAGGCCATCGATCGGCTAGCGGCCCTGCTGCCCGGACCCGCTCGACTTTGCGTGGAAGCGCAGGCAGCGCCGCCCTGGTGCCGCTGGTGGGCTAGAACGATGAGAAATGGGCCAGGTCTTGAGAACCTACAACGAGATCAGATGGGCGCCATGTCCACGAAGCGGCTGTAGTGCCCCTGGAAGGCTACTGTCACGGTTGCCGTCGGCCCGTTCCTGTGCTTCGCCACGATCAGGTCCGCTTCACCCGCGCGTGGCGACTCCGGCTCGTACACGTCTTCCCGGTGCAGCAAAATCACGACGTCTGAGTCCTGTTCAATCGAGCCGGATTCGCGCAGATCTGCGAGCAATGGGCGTTTATCAGATCGCAACTCAGGACCGCGATTGAGCTGGGCGAGTGCGACGACCGGAACCTGTAGTTCTTTGGCGAGCAGCTTCAGCGACCTTGACAGGTCGGACACCTCCTGCTGCCGGTTCTCCACGCGCTTCGGCGAGCTCATCAGCTGGAGATAGTCGACGATCACAAGTTTGAGGTCGTGGCGCTGCTTCAGCCGTCGGCATTTCGACCTGATCTCCACCATCGACATGTTCGGTGAGTCGTCGATGAACAGCGGCGCGTCCACGACCTCGCTCATCCGACGTGCCAGTCTTGTCCAGTCGTCCTCACCGAGCTGGCCTGTCCGCATCGCTTGCAGCGGAACGCGCGCCTCAGCTGACAGGAGGCGCATCGTGATCTCGTTCCGGCTCATCTCCAGACTGAACAGGACCGAGGTGAGGCCAGACCGCACCGAGGCGGCCCTCGCGATATCCAGCGCAAGGGCTGACTTGCCCATGGCCGGGCGAGCAGCAATCACGATCATCTGACCGGCGTGCAGGCCGTTGAGGAGCGCGTCAAGGTCCCCGAAACCTGTCGGGACGCCCGCCAGCGATCCGCCGCGACTGCCGATCGCCTCGATCTCGTCGAGGGCGCCCGGCATGATCTCGGACAGTGGCAGGTAGTCCTCACTCACACGCCTGTCGGTCACGCCGTATATCTCGGCCTCGGCTCGGTCGACGAGTTCATCGGCGTCGCCGTCGCCCGCGTAACCAAGCTGCACGATGCGGGTGCCAACTTCCACGAGGCGCCGAAGTATCGCGCGCTCTCTGACGATTCGCGCGTAGTAGCCGGCGTTCGCGGCCGTTGGGACCGACGCGATCAGCGTGTGCAGGTAGGGAGCTCCGCCCACGCGAGCAATGTCGCCGTTGCGCGTCAGCTCGGCCGCGACGGTCACGGCATCGGCCGGCTCGCCGCGGCCGTAGAGATCGAGAACTACCTCGTGCACGATCTGATGCGCAGGCCGGTAGTAGTCGTGTGCCTTGATCACGTCCAGCACGTCGGAGATCGCGTCCTTCGACAGCATCATGCCGCCGAGCACACATTGCTCGGCAGCGAGATCGTGCGGCGGCATCCGCTCGAACTCGTCTCTCCGAGGCACGAACTCTGCGACGCTCACCCCGCGTACCTCCCCCTTTGCCCGCGCCAGCCAGGAAATCGCTGCTGCATTTCTCACCTGAAACAGCCGCCAATCTGGCAACGGCCGCCCTGGATTCCATGCATGTTCTATCGAACGCCTCCGACAGTCTTCAGCGTGTCGGGCAAGCCGTCGAGTCATGCTGTGCACAGGCCTGTGGACAGGCTGTGCAGACACGCCGCACGCGCTGTGCGCAGCCTGGGGACGCCATTGTGGATGCGGCTTTGGATATCCACTTTGGATGCCTCCGGCCTGCCAAAACGTTCTGCCCAGGCTGTGCACAGAAGATTTTCTGGGCCCAGGAAAGCGCGATTAAGCCAACCCAGTTATCCACATCAAAAATTTGACGTTGAACGTCATGTGGCAGCTCCGGCGCGGCGGGCGAGTCGGAGAGTCGATCAAGCGATTCACCACGCACGCCGGCGTGGACGCCAGTAGAGTTCGAGTATGTGTTCGAACGGGGACTACGGTGCCCCGACGGGGGCGGAATCAGAGCTGGCGGCTCGCCTCGCGGCGGAGATCGACGAGGTAGCAGCTGCGGCCGACGTCGATGCGGCCAGCCCGGATGTCACGTCGCGCCTCGCGCGCGCCTGGGCCATGATCACGGCCGCCGATCCCGACCTGGCCGCGCGCACCGCCGAGTACCGGCGTTCCTAGCCGCGTGCCGAGATTTGTCGGCCTAGGTAGTCCGGCTCGCGCGACGCCAGCGGGCGTACCGCCGGTCGGCAAGCACTTGATGCACCACGTTCCGTCCCGGAATGCCAGTAACACCGCCGCCGCCATGCGTGGCCGAGCCGGCCTGGTACAGCCCGCGGATGGGCGTGCGCAGGTCCGCATAGCCAGCTGCGGGCCGACCGTGGAACATCTGCCCGAGCGTCAGCTCGCCATGGAAGATGTTGCCGCCGATGAGGGCGTACTCCTCTTGCATCTGGCGTGGGCCGATCACCTGGCGATGCAGCACCGAGTTCGCGAATCCCGGAGCCACTGCCTCCATCCGATCGATGACGCGATCGGCGTACGTCGTAAGCGCGGACTCGTCGGTTCGCTGGGCATACGTGTGCGGCACCCACTGCGTGAACATCGAGATGACGTGCTGCCCGGCCGGCGCCAGGGTGTCGTCAAACACACTGGGAATGCAGATGTCGGCAAACGGCACCTGACTCGGTTTCCCGGCCACCGCCTCCTGAAAGGCGTGCTCGAGGTCATCCACCGACTCCGCCAGTACGACGGTGCCGCCGTGCACCTGCGGATCGAACTCCGGGTGGCTAGTAAAGGCGGGCAGCCGATCGACCGCGAGGTTGATCTTCACCGTTCCGCTGCGCGATTGCCAGCCGCGAATGTCTGCGACGAAGTCGCCTGGAAGCTGCGCGGAGTCGAGGAGATCGAGGAACGATATCGCCGGATGGGCAGTGGTGATGACTGTGGACGCGCTGATCTCCTCGCCACTCGCCAGCGTGACGCCGGTAGCCCGGCCGGCGCTCGCATTGATCGCCGCCACTGCTGCGCCCGTCTGGATTTCAGCGCCAAACGACCTAGCCGCGGCGGCGAGGGCCGTGGTGACCGCCCCCATTCCGCCGCGCGGAAAGCCCCACGCGCCGGCCTCACCGGCGGTGTCGCCGAGGTGATGGTGAAGTGTCACGTAGGCGCTCCCGGCTGACCGCGGGCCGGCCCACGCACCGATGACGCCAGAGACAGACAGCAGGCCGCGCACAGCGTCGCTCTCGAAGTAGCCGTCCAGCAGGTCGGCAATGCTGCTCGAAAGAAGCCGGGTGATGTCGACCGCTGCCCGAGTGTCGACATTCTTCAGATGGCGTAGCAACAGGCTTTGGCGAAGCAGATCCTGCGGACGGCGCGAGCCAAGGCGCGGCGGGATCTCGCTCAGCATCGGGCCGAGGATGCCACCGATGCGTGCCATGTGCGCCTCGTACGCCGGATAGGCGGCCGCGTCGCTAATAGAGAACTTGGCGATCTCGGCGTGGCGCAGCGCTGGGTCGTTCGGAAGCCGGAGGTAGCGGCCGTCCAGATGTGGCGCGAAATAGGGCCCCTGCGGGTACACGTGATAGCCGTGCTCGGCGAGGCGCAGGTCCGTCACCAGGTCATTTGGGAGCAGCGAGACGACATAAGACAGCGAGGTCACCGTGTAGTCGGGCCCGAACGGATGCTCGCTGACGGCTGCACCGCCGACGATGTCACGCCGCTCGCAGACGAGCGTCGACAAGCCGGCCCTGGCCAGATACGCGGCCGCGACGAGGCCGTTGTGGCCGCCGCCAATGATCACTACGTCCCGGCTCCGCGGCATGTGGCGGCTCTCCTCGATCCGATCCGGAGCCCAGCGGCCCGATCGGCGACGCTGCCCCGCACCCGCTCGACCTTGCACAGTTTTGGGCGATCTTGTGCCCTAGTTTAAGCGGGTTTGCGGTCGACGAAACTGTACAGCGTCAGCGCTCGAGCAATCTTGGCCGGTGATACAAACCGGGCGAGGACCCGCATAGTGCCCTCGCCCGGCTCACGTTCACACTCAGTTCCCGGCAACCTCGATATCCAGGCTGGCACTCACCTCAGGGTGCAGGCGGACTGCGACCTGATGCGAGCCAATGGTCTTGATCGGGGTCTTGACCTCGATCTTGCGCCGGTCGAGCTCGGGTCCGCCCGCCGACTTAACGGCGGCGGCGATGTCCGCTGTCGAGATCGAGCCGAACAGTCGACCGCCGCTGCCGGCCCTGGTCAGAAGCCTGACCCGAATGCCAGCCAGCCGACTGGCTGCTTCCTTCGCGTCGTCAAGGCTGCGGATCTCTCGGGCCGCCCTGGCGCGCTTGATCATCTCAATCTGCTTTTCCGAGCCGCGCGTCCACGGCATCGCGAGCTGCCGCGGAACGAGGTAGTTGCGGCCGTATCCGGCCTTGACCTCGACGACATCGCCGGGGGCCCCGAGGCCGGTGACCTCCTGGGTCAAGATGAGCTTCATCGGCTTACCGCTCATGGCTGGTTCCTCCCCCGGCCTAGCGAGCCGTGCTCGTGTACGGCAGCAGCGCCATCTCGCGCGCGTTCTTGATCGCCGTGGCGACGTCGCGCTGGTGCTGCGTGCAGTTACCGGAGACCCGCCGCGCGCGGATCTTGCCGCGGTCTGAAATGAACTTCCGCAGTAGCCCGGTGTCCTTGTAGTCCACCCTGGTCACCTTCTCCTGGCAGAAAAGGCAGACCTTCTTCTTGGGCTTGCGGATCGGTGGCTTGGCCATCGTGGTGCTCCTTCGCGTCCCGGCTGTCGGCCGGGATGGTTGGCAGAGCCCCGCCTAGGCGGGGATGGTCGGTATGTATGTACTTGTAATTAGAAGGGGGGCTCGTCAGAGAATCCGCTGTCACTCGGCTCGGCCGCCCACGGATCATCGTTGGCGCGCCCACCGGCGCCCCCACCATACCCGCCCTGGCCGCCTGAGCTGGACGGGCCGCCGCCGAAGCCGCTGCCGCTGCCCGACCTCGCCGTCTTGTTGACCTTGGCTGAAGCGTTCCGCAGTGACGGGCCGACGTCGTCGACCTCTACTTCGTAGACGGTCCGCTTCTCGCCTTCCTTCGTCTCGTAGGACCGCTGGCGCAGTCGCCCGGAGACGATGACCCGCATCCCGCGCTGAAGGCTCTCCGCCACGTTCTCCGCGGCCTGGCGCCATACATTGCAGGACAGGAACAGCGAGTCGCCGTCCTTCCACTCGTTCGTCTGCCGGTCCATGAACCTAGGCGTCGAGGCGACCCGGAAGGTCGCCACGGCCTGGCCGGTCGGCGTGTAACGAAGCTCGGGGTCATTGACGAGGTTGCCGATGATCGTGATGGTGGTGTCGCCTGCTGCCATCGGGGTACTCCCGCTCGCTCGGGTCGGGGTTCATATGGGGCTCGGTGAGCCGAGCCGTTATGCCAAGCTGCTGCTGATATCGAGCTGGGCGGCCGCGAGCCGGATCAGTCCAGGTCGGGCCGCATGATCTTCGTTCGCAGAACCGCCTCGTTCAGGTTGAGCTGGCGGTCGAGTTCCTTGACCGTGTCCGGCTCCGCCTTCAGGTCGATGACGGTGTAGATCCCCTCGGACTTATGGTCGATCTCGTAGGCCAGCCGACGGCGGCCCCACACGTCGACCTTGTCTACGGTGCCGCCCGCGGTAGTGACAACCTTCAGGAACTGGTCAAGGGACGGCTGAACGGTGCGCTCTTCAAGCGAGGGATCCAGGATGATCATCATCTCGTACTGGCGCATAGGGCTAACCTGCCTCCTTCGGACTCTGGCGGTCACGGCATTTCCGTGACAGGAGGAGCCGCGAACTGCTGCCTAGCAGCCTGATCGCAGCTGGGCCAGCTTACCAGCCGCCAGGGACAGTACCGGTCTGGTCTGCATCGCTGCCCTGGGAAAGGGACGAGAAGGGATCTGAGCCGACGGGCCGAGCATTGACTGTTCCCTTCTCGTCCCATCGGTAACACACTGGGGTCTAGCAGTTCCTGGATGCCGTCATATCTCCGTCGTTGGGGGTAGCGATGCCCGAGGTCTTAACCACCACGCAGTCTCGCAGTCGTGCGCAGCGGCCGACCCGAAGCAGCGACGGGCGGCGTCACCTGCTGCTGAACGCCGCGGCAGCGTTCACGTTCGTCGCTGGCGCCGCGTCCTTCCCCCTAGGACTGATCGTCCGCGAGCATCTCGCGGCCACCATCATCGGCCTGGCCGCCTTCAGCATCGGCCTGGTGGCGCAGCTAGTCTCCGCTACGAGAGCGGAACGGATCTTCATCGTCGCTGGCCTCGTCGCGGCCTTCGTCGGGATGGGCCTGGGGATCGCACACGGCGGATTCGGGTAGGCCGGCCAGACGTCAGACGCGGTCGGTACGCTCGGCAGATGATTCGGATTGGTGCGCATCTGCATGAGGGCGACCCGCTGGCTTACGCGCAGACGATCGACGCCGACGCGGTCCAGTTCTTTCTCGGCGATCCACAGGGATGGAAGGCGCCCACGTTCCCGCGTGAACCGGGTGAACTACGGGCTGGCTTCGAAAGCGCGGGCATCGAGCCATACGTGCACGCGCCGTACGTGATCAATGTCGCCTCGCCCAACAACCGGATCCGGATTCCGAGCCGGAAGCTGCTCGAGCAGCAGCTGGCCGCTGCCGCGTCGGTTGGCGCCAAGGGGCTGATAGTGCACGGTGGCTACGTCACCGCTGGAGTTGACCCGGAGGAGGGTTACGACAGCTGGCGGAAGGCCATCGAGCGGATCGACCGCCCGCTGCCGATGCTGATCGAGAACACCGCCGGCGGTGACGGCGCCATGGCACGTGGCCTCGACGCCATCGCGCGGCTCTGGGACGTCATCGGCGAGGCCGCCGACGGTGGTGGCGACGTCGGCTTCTGCCTCGATACGTGCCACGCATTCGCTTCCGGTGAGGACCTGGCCACGGTTGTGAGCCAGATCAAGGCCATCACGGGTCGCATTGACCTCGTGCACTGCAACAACTCGCGTGACGAGTTCGGGTCGGGCCGGGACAGGCACGCGGGCATGGAGTCGGGGCAGATCGACCCTGCGCAACTCGTCGACGTCCTCCGGTCGGCAGGCGCTACTGCCATCTGTGAGACGCCCGACGCGGCGGCCGATGTCCGGTGGCTGCGGGCAAAGCTCGGCTAGCCGAACTGTTGTGGGAACGGGGTCGGGCGGGCTAACCGCCGGTCTGGCCGCCCCGGGCCGAGTCGCCCGAAGCCACAGCCACTGAGCAGGCGGATATCTACAGCAGCAGTACGCCTGCGTATCGCCGCAGCAGATTTTCCTCAGCAGGCGACAACGCGGCCGTCAGCGCCGAGGAGCTGGACGTCTGCGCCCCGATGCCACTCGTTGTCGCCGGACCGTTCAGGCCATGGCAACTGGGCGGCGGACCAGGAGTGCAGGTCGGCGTCACCGTCGGCGTGGGTGTCGGCGTCGGGCCGCCACCACCACCGCCTCCACCGCCGCCGCCGCCGCCACCGCAGCCTGGCATCTGGAGACAGGGCGTCGGGTTCGGGTTGGGGTTCGGCTGGCAGTTCCGGCCGTGCTTGTTGCAGGTGCAGTTCTGGCCCTGGCCGCCACCGCCCTGCTGACAGGCCTGCTTCTTCGGCTTCTGCGGCGCAACCAGGATCCACTTGTTGAAGCCCGCGTAGTTCGGCGGCGGGAGCGCCATGACCGGCAGGTTGTTGAACTTGGCCTGCATCAACGTCAGCCATGTCGCCGCGGGCCACGCACCACCGAAGGAGCCGCCGATCCCGCCGAGCGACGGCAGGTTGTCCAGGTTCTGCGCCTGGGTGTTCGTCCACAGACCGACCGCCATCGCGTACTGCGGGATCGCGCCGACGAACCACGCCTCCGACGCCTGGCTGCCGTTACCCAGCGTGCCCGTCTTGCCGATCACCGGCCGACCCTGCCAGATCGCGTTCGGGTAGGCGGTGCCGTTGATGTTGTCGAAGGAGAGGGCGTAGTCCTCGTCGGCCGCTGCCGCCGGGCTCATCACCTCGTGGGTGGCGATCTTGGGCGGCGATCGGCTGCTGGCCGCCAGGGGTCCACTCCGTGAGCTTGCTGATGACGTGCGGCGCGTGGTAGATGCCGTTATCCATCAGCGTGGCGAACGTGGACGCCTGCTCGATCGGCGTCAGGTCGCCCTGGCCGAGCGCGATCTGGACCGAGCCGGAGATGCTGCCGTGGGGGCCGAAGAGCGCGTTCAGCCCCTGCAGGTCGTTGTTGCCGAGGTTGAACGGGTTCGCGCCGACACCGAAGGCTCCTGGGCCATGTGGATGATGCTCGTCACGCCGACGTGGTGCGCCAGGTCGGTGAAGGCCGGGTCGGACGACTGCGCGGCGGCCTTGGCGACCGAGAGCGGGCCAAGGCTTGCGTCGCCCACCGACTCCCACCAGCCGACCTGCTTGGCTGCAGTGGCACCGCCCGGCGGTGTCCCGCGCACTGCGACAGCATGGCCTTGTACTGCGCGTTGTACTCCGGCGGGATCCATAGCGGCGAGAACCCGTTGAGCACGCTGTTCTGGACGTCCATGCCCTGGTTGATCGCCGCGGCCAGCACGTACGGCTTCATCGACGAGCCGACCGGGTGCGGTGCTTCCGCCATGTTGTAGTCGCAGTAGAGCCGCAGGCAATTCGGAGCGCCGTAGCCAGGCCCGCCGTAGATGGCGATGATGGCGCCGTTCTTGGGGTTCTCCAGCGAGATCCCGAAGTGGTCGTAGTACGGGAGCGCGACGCCCCACCTGCGGCGGCCAGCTGCTGCTTCTCTGTGTTGACCGCCTTGGTCAGCGCCCTGCATCATCGACGGGCTGAAGGTCGTCGTGATCCGCAGACCACCGGTCTGGATCTTGGTCAGCGGGATGTGATACGTGGACATGAGCTCCTGCTGGACCATCTGCATGAGATAGCCGGTGGTGCCTGTCCAGCCGTTGCCCGACGCGCTCTCGCTGAGTGGATGTTCTCGTTAAAGGCTTTCTCAGCGGCCGGCAGCGCGCAGCTCGCACACAGCGAGTTGGCCTCCGACTGGGAGATCGCGCCGTCGCGAAGCATGTTCCCGAGCACGTACTGCCAGCGCTGCACCAGCAGGGCGTAGCCGACGCCGGCGGTCGGATCGGGATTGAAGACAGCAGGGTTGTTCGGCATGGCGCCGAGCATCGCGGCCTGCGCGGTAGCTAAGCGTCTTGCCCGGCTTGGTCAAGTCGACGCCGAAGTAGTCCTGAGCAGCGGCCTGCACGCCGTAGATGTTGCTGCCGAACGGAACCGTGTTCAGGTAGTTGGTCAGGATCCACGGCTTGGACCTGGAGTGCGCGAGCTTAATCGATACGAAGATTTCCTTGAGCTTCGTGGTGACCGTGCGGGACGTCCCGATGTTTGCGTAGTAGTTCTTGGCGTACTGCTCAGTGATCGTCGAGCCGCCCTGGATGCCGCCGCTGCCGAACAGGTCGTCATAGCCGGCGCGCATGATGCCCGTGATCGAGATGCCGCCCTCGCTGTAGAAGTTCCGGTCCTCCGCGGCGATGATCGCGGCCTCGACGTTGCGCGGCATCTGGGACGTGGTCAGGAGCTGGCGGTTGACGTCCTGGCCGTTGGTGAATGTGCCGAGCAACGCGCCATTGCTGAAGTACACCGACGACGACTGCCACGTCGCTTCCGTCGAGACATCGGTCGGGATCGGTGTCATCGAGTATGCGACGCCAACGCCGATGATCGCCAGCAACACGAACGCTGCAAAAGCGCCGCCCGCGACGAGCAGGAGTTTCTTCCACGTCCAGCGCCGCCACCAGCTGCCGTACAGCAGCCAGTTCTTGAACCCCCCGCCACGAATACGTTGCGGGTGATCCCCCGGTCGACCGCCGCCGCGACGCCCGCCGCCGTTCCCGCCGCCGCCGCCGTTCCCGCCGCCGCCGCCGTTCCCGCCGCTGCTGCCGCCGCCGCGCCTACCGGTTCCCGGCCGTACACCAACGCTGGATCCGGTCATGCGCCCGGTGCGGTCCCCGTCATCCCAGAAGCCGTCCTGCTGATCGCGCAGCGCGGTCCGGCTGCCGGTGCGACCGTCCTCGCCATAGGCCGAGCGGCCGTTGCTGCCTGGCCCGCCCCGGTACGCCGCGCCCGTCCCGGCGCGCCCGGCGACGCATGCCGCGCGTCGCGCTCACATCGCTCGCGCGCGCACCGCGGCGCCCACCTGACTCGCTCCAGGATTCCTCACCGGGCCCTGAGCCGTTCGCGCCGTTCGCGCCGTTCGCGCCGGGCCCATCGCTGCCCCGGGCTCGGCGTGCGGCCGAGCCGTTGATGCCGAGTCTGCTCCGCAAGTCGTCGGCCGCCTGGCCGAACTTGCCACCCCAGTCGTGCCCACGATCTGAATCCGAGTCGCTGCGTGCCTGCGAAGCTCGCCGGGCTCCGCCTTTCGATCGGCTGGCAAGCATCTCCGGCCAGGAGGACTGGCCTGCGCCCGGATCACTCACTCCGCGCCCGCGGGAACCGCGCCCGCTGCTGCCGCGGCGGCCCGTGCCATTGCCGTCCGCGCTGCCACTGCTTCCGGACCGGCCGCTGCTGCGGTCGTCGCGCCAGAAGCTGGCGCCGCCGTCATCCCACGGAGATTCGTCGCGCCGGGAACTGCGGGGGCTAGCACCCCACCCCGCGTCATAGTCGGCGTCGTCCTGATCCTGCCAGTACGGCCTGGAATCTGGGTTACTCACGCGTCCTCGCTGGTCGGGGGCAAGATGCGGTCGCTAGCGAGCTTTGTCCGCCAGGGAGCTACGTTACCTGGCGGTACCTACTACCCGGCCCGTATTGCGTCATTCGTGCGACCTAGTCAGCCTCATACCGCCGACCTGGACAGAAGTCTTGACCTGTCCTTTACTCGCTTTTACTCGCTGGCCCTAGCCCGCCGATTACGCCGGGGAGTCGGCTCGCCAGTGCCAAGGACGTACGACGACGCGAGGTGGTTCCACGCACAACTCTGGCAGACCTCGACGACGTAGACCTGGAACTCCGCATATTCCGTGGCCATTTCGTCTAGTTCTGGGCCGCGCTTCACCCTGCCTTCATATCTGCCCAGTTCGTCGCCATATACGTAGGTAACGTGCGTCAGCTTGACCTTGCGGCAGACGGGACACGTGATGTCGGTGTCCTCACCGTGGAACTTGGCCGCCCGCAGCAGATACGGGTGGGCGTCGCATACATCGGTCACGGTCGTACGGCCAGCGAGCACGGCGGCAAGCGTTGCGCGCCTCGCTAGCCCGTAGTCGACGACCGATCGCTTCATGCCCGACAGGTTACGACGGAACGGCCCGCAGCAGGAGACCCGACTGGTCATCGGCGTGCTTGGAGCGCCGCTCTGGCGCAAGTGGTCCAGCCTTTGTTTCCCTGTCGGCCCGCGGACTCCGAGTCGGTCGCCGAGATCGCAGCGAATACCAGAGCAGGCCGACTTGCGGCAAAACACGACGCCGCATATCGTTGCGATGTATCAATTCGATACATCGGATTGACACACATGGAGCGGATGGCTGCCGCTGAAGGCAATTGAACCAGATGGTAACTCTGTGCGGAATGCGAGGTGCAAGCGGGTATGAGCAACCAGCGTTCTGGTGTGCTCGAGCTGGCTGTGCTCGGCATCCTGCACGAGACGCCGATGCACGGATACGAGCTGCGTAAGCGGCTCAACTCGCTGCTCGGCGCCTTCCGGGCCTTTGGCTACGGCTCGCTGTACCCGGCGCTCAAGGACATGCTCGGCAATGGCCTGATCGCCGCGGACCCGATCCCTGACGCCGGCAAGGCGCTGGACCGCCCGCGCCGCTCCAAGATCGTCTATCGGCTCACCGCTGACGGCAAGGAGCGGCTAAACGACTTGCTCAGCCAGTCGGGCCCGGCGTCCTGGGAAGACGACGGCTTCGGCGTGCACTTCGCGTTCTTCGGTCTCACCCAGGCCGACATCCGCATGCGGATTCTCGAGGGGCGCCGCAGTCGGCTGGAGGAGCGCCTCGAGGGATTCCGGGCGGCCGCAACCAGAACGCGCGAGCGCGTCGACAGCTACACGCTCGAGTTGCAACGGCACGGCCTGGAGTCGGTAGAGCGCGAGGTCCGCTGGCTCAACGAGTTGATCGCCTCGGAGCGGGAGTCCGGTACTCAGTCGCCGGGACGGCGCGGCGGAGACGGGCGCACCGGGCGCACCGGAGACGGGCGCACCGGAGACACCAGTGACAACGAACAAAGCGGCGGAGCGACAACCGTCGTCTAGACGCTGGCGAGCGATCGTCGCTACGCAGCACAAGATAAGGAGCAATCCCCATGGGTTCGGTACGGGTAGCCATCGTGGGCGTTGGGAACTGCGCTAGCTCCCTCGTCCAGGGCGTTGAGTACTACAAGGACGCCGACCCGGCGAGCCGGGTACCGGGCCTTATGCACGTCCAGTTCGGTCCGTATCACGTCCGCGACATTGAGTTCGTGGCGGCCTTCGACGTGGACGCCAAGAAGGTCGGGCGGGACATCGCCGAGGCGATCGTCGCGAGCGAGAACAACACGATCAAGATCTGCGACGTGCCGCCGACCGGCATTACCGTGCAGCGTGGGCCGACGATGGACGGCCTCGGCGAGTACTACCGCGAAATCATCACCGAGTCGGACGAGCATCCGGTGAACGTGGTCCAGGCTCTCCGCGAGGCCCGTGCCGATGTGCTGGTGTCCTATCTCCCGGTCGGTTCGGAGCAGGCGGATCGTTTCTACGCTCAGTGCGCCATCGACGCGGGCGTGGCGTTCGTGAATGCCCTGCCCGTCTTCATCGCCTCGGATCCCGTCTGGGCGGCGAAGTTCACCGAGGCCGGCGTTCCGATCGTCGGTGACGACATCAAGTCACAGGTCGGCGCCACCATCACCCATCGCGTGCTGGCCAAGCTCTTTGAGGACCGCGGCGTCGAGTTGCTGCGCACCTACCAGCTCAACTTCGGCGGGAACATGGACTTCATGAACATGCTGGAGCGCAAGCGCCTGCAGTCTAAGAAGATCTCCAAGACCCAGTCGGTTACCTCGCAGATTCCGCACGAGATGGCCAAGGCGGACGTTCACATCGGCCCGTCTGACCATGTGCCGTGGCTCGACGACCGCAAGTGGGCTTATGTCCGCCTCGAGGGCCGGTCGTTCGGCGACACGCCGCTAAACCTGGAGTACAAGCTCGAGGTCTGGGACTCGCCCAACTCGGCAGGGGTCATCATCGACGCCGTCCGCGCTGCGAAGATCGCCAAGGACCGCGGCATTGGCGGCCCGATCCTGTCCGCTTCCTCGTATTTCATGAAGTCGCCGCCTGAGCAGTACAGCGACGACGTGGCCCGTGACGCGGTCGACAAGTTCATCCGCGGCGAGCTCGAGCGCTAGTAGGGCTCGAGCCAGGGAGCCGAGCGCACATTGAGGTCCAGGCGCTGGCCGCGATGAACTCAAATGGATGCGCCCGGACGTACACGCCGTAGGCTGTGGCCGTGTCCCGGCAGGAACCGCTACGCCCGATGCCAGCGACGGCCGCGACGGCCGCAGCCGGCCAGTCGCCTACACCGGCGCGGCGCACGTCTTTTCTCCGGGACCTGCGCGTCGTCTGGGCTGAGCACGGCTTCCGACGGCTGTTCTCGACCCGGCTGATCTCGCAGACCGGCGATGGCTTGTTCACGGCCGGCCTCGGCGGATATGTCTTCTTCAACGCCACGAACTTTCCGAATCCGACGTCTGGTGCCGCCGCATTCGCCGTTCTCTACCTGCCGTACTCGCTGATCGGACCGTTCGCCGGCGTCTTCATCGACCGCTGGTCGAGGCGCCAGATCTTGGTCTGGTCCGCGCTCCTCAGGTCTGTCTTCGTAGCCGTCACCGCGAGCCTCGTAGCGTCCGGCAAACTCGGAGTCCCGCTTTACGTCGGCGTGCTGGCCGTGCTCGGCGTGAACCGATTCTTCCTGTCTGCCTTGTCGGCTGCACTCCCGCACGTCGTGCCGGAAGACAAGCTCGTCATGGCCAACTCCGTCTCGCCGACAGCTGGCGGGATCGCGGCGGCGATCGGCGGCCTCGCGGGGCTCGGCGTGCACGTCGCGCTGCACGGAGGCCGGGGTGAGTACGCCGCGACGCTGCTGGCGGCCGCCTGCTGCTACATAGCCGCCGGCCTCGTCAGCACCACCATGGGGAGAGACCTGCTCGGGCCGGCGAAGGAGGCGCCGGAGCGAAAGCCGGGGATCGGAGCCGATCTCGGGATCGTGCTGACGGGTCTGGTCGCGGGCGCCGCGTACATCGGCAGGCGTCGTCGCACTGCGGCGGCGCTGGCGGCGACCGGGGCCAACCGCCTGTTCTACGGGATCTTGCTCCTGATGTCGATCCTGCTGTACCGGAACTATTTCTACCGGACCGAGAGCGCCAACAAGGCGCTCAGTCACTACGCCGTCCTGACGGCGCTCGTGGCGATCGGCTACGGCGCGGCGGCGTTCGCCACGCCGATCGCAACCCGGCGGCTGAGCAAGCAGTCGTGGATCACCGCGCTACTCGCGTTCGCCGGCGTGGCTGTGGCTGTACTCGGGACGCCATACAAGCAGGCCGGTTTCCTGATCCTCGGCTTCTTCCTCGGCCTTGCCGGGCAAGGCATCGCGATCTGTGCGACGACGATTCTGCAGGAGGACGTCGGTGACGACTACCGCGGCCGCGCTTTCTCGTTCTACGACATGGCCTTCAACGTGCTGTTCGTTATTGGCGCCGCGGTAAGTGCGATCTTCATGCCCGAAACCGGCAAGTCAGCCGCATTGATCGCTGCCGTCGCGATCGGCTACCTGCTGGCGGCCGCGGGCAGCTGGCTACTGAGCCGGCGCTTGCCGACCGCGGGCGCGCCCAGCAGCCCCTAGGTTCCCAGCAGCCCTTAGGTTCCGGCCGAGCCAGCATCCCCCACCGCGGGCGAACCGAACCACCACCCGGCGCACCACCACCCGGCGCACCACCACCCGGGGGAACCTGAAGCCCCTCCGCCTCGGCCCAACGCAGCAGCTCGGCTATCGCGACTTCCCGGCCGAGCGGGCCGAGCTCGATCCTGAGCTCCCTGAGGTGCTTGTAGGCCCGGCCGACCAGCGGCCCTTCCGGGATACCGAGTATCGCCATGATCGCGTGGCCGTCGAGGTCGGGCCGCATGCTGGCCAGTTCCTCCTGCGCGGCGAGCTGCTCGATGCGGGCCTCCAGGTCGTCGTAGGCGCGCTCAAGCCGCTGCGCCTTCGCCTTGTTCCTGGTAGTGCAGTCGGCCCGCGTGAGGGCGTGCAGCCGATCGAGGAGCGGCCCAGCATCTGTCACGTACCTGCGCACCGCTGAGTCGGTCCACTCGCCGTCGCCGTAGCCGTGGAATCGCAGGTGCAGTTCGATGAGGCGGCTCACGTCCGTAATGACGTCCTTGCTGTAGCGGAGCTGCCTCAGCCGCTTCGCGGCCATGTTGGCCCCGATGAGCTCATGGTGGTGAAAGGCCACCCGGCCGTCTGGCAGCAGCGAGCGCGTACGCGGCTTGCCGATGTCATGCAGGAGCGCCGCGAGCCGCAGCACGATGTCCGGCTCGAGGCCGTATCTAGGCTCCAGCTCGATGGCCTGGCTCAGCACGGTCAGTGAGTGCTCGTAGACGTCCTTGTGCCGGTGGTGCTCGTCGGTCTCTAGCCGCATCCGCGGGATCTCGGGCAGCACTTGATCGGCGACGCCGGTCTCGACCAGGAGCCGGACGCCAGCCGCAGGGCCGCGCGGCACCGGCGACAACAGCAGCTTCGTCAGCTCGCCTTCGATTCGCTCAGCCGACACCTTGGGCGGCGCGAGAAGTCCGGCCAGTTCCCGCATGGCGGCGCGTACCGCGGGCGTGACCGCGAAGTCCAGCTGGGCGGTGAACCTCGCCGCCCGCAAGATACGCAGCGGGTCGTCGGTAAAAGACTCCTGCGGCGCCCCGGGCGTCCGAAGCACCTTGCGCTGGATGTCGGCCAGGCCGCCGAACGGGTCGACAAGTTCATATCCGGGCAGCCGGGCCGCCATCGCGTTCACCGTGAAGTCACGCCTGGACAGATCGGCTTCCAGCGAGCGGCCGAACGCTACGACCGGCTTGCGCGAGGTGCGATCGTAGTTCTCGCTGCGGTACGTGGTGATCTCGAGAGTCGACCTGCCTTTGCGGAGCCCGATGGTGCCGTACTCGATGCCGATGGTCCAGACCTGGTCCGCCCAGTCAGCCACGATGGCCTGGATGCGCTCGGGCGTCGCGTCGGTGGTGAGGTCGATGTCACCCGATCGCCGGCCAAGGAAGACGTCCCTGACTGGCCCGCCGACGAGGGCAAGCTCATGACCAGCTGCGGCGAATAGCTCGCCGAGCTGGTTCGCGAGCGGCGAGACGGCGGCGAGCAGCGCAGCAGCAGCGGAAGCTTGCCGCTTGGTCAGCGGATCTGGTTCTGGCACGGGCATCGAGAATAGGTCGCTGGCGTAGCCTGTGGGAAACGGGAAAGCCGAGAGCCTCTCGGGTGATCGCAGGATACTGCCCATGGCGGGCGGTGAAGATCGTCGCGGCCATGCCTTGGGCACTCGGCTAGCCGCAATAGCATTCTCGGCATGCCACCGCCGCCCGGATTCCGCGTGAATCGCGCGATTCCGGACAGTCGACCGGAGCTGCAGCGGGGCGGCATCCGCGCCAGCGCGACAGGCGGGTGGAAGATGGCACGACGGGCGACCAGCGCCCTAGCGGCCATGCTGGCCTGCGCCGCGCTGGCGCTGCCGACCGTGATCTCTGGTCGGCCAGCGGCCGGCTGCGGCGGCCACCACCGACCACCAGGCCGCTCAGCCCCCGGTCAGCGTCACCATCACGAGCATGACTCCGCAGTGGGCGACCTCCCGCTCCATGATCACGCTCACCGGCACGCTGCGCAACAATTCCAGGGCTCGCGGTCAGTCACCCGATCGTGGAATTGTTCGGCTCGAGCACGGCGGTGACCAGCGTGGCTGAGCTGCAGCAGGACGCGAGCCAGCCTTATAGCCCGGCCGACCGTACCGCTGGGCGCTACGTGGCAGGCGACCGGCATGCTCAGACCTGGTGCCACCGCGGACTGGTCTATCCACGTTCCGGCCAGCACGATCGGCATGACGACCTTCGGCGTCTACCCCGTAGCGGCACAGGCCGAGGACCAGTACCGGCAATCGCGCTCGCGGCTCCGACGACCACCTACCTGCCCTACGAGCCGGACCGGAAAGGGCCCGTACGCCAGCCCGCGGCCGACCCCGGCGAAGATCGCCTGGCTCTGGCCGCTGATCGATACTCCGCAGCTCAACGAGCCCTGGCAGGGCAACTGCTCGGGAGCGCAGGCCAGTGCGCTAGCGCAGAGCCTCGGCCCGGGCGGCAGGCTCGCCGAGCTAGCCCGCGTGGGGGCTACCGACCAGGACGTCACGTGGGTCATCGATCCGGCCGTCCTGGCGAACGTCCGGGCCCTGACGACATGCCAGAGCACGCAGCCGCGGTGGGCCAAGGCCGCCTCGGTCTGGCTGGCCGACTTGCAGAGCGACACATCGGGACGGCCGCTGACCGTCACTCCGTACGGCGACCCAAATGCCGCCGCTCTTTTCGACGTCGGCCACGGGGCCGACGTCAATCGGTCGTACGATCTGGGCCGCGCTCTCGGCAGCGCGATCCTGGGCCACCGGATTCTGGACCCGGGCGCGAGCGGCGGGACGAGCGGCACTGTCGCGCCACTCACGCAGGCCGCAGGTATCGCCTGGTCGGCAACCGGCGTACCTGGCTACCCCACCCTGGAGCAACTGGCCAACGTCGACTCCGTCTGCACCCTTGTGCTCAGCAGCTCGGCCTTCCCCGGCGGGCAGTATTCCGTGCTCAAGACGTTGGATGGCGGCGGCAGCGGTGGCAGCTGTGGCACCTACATGACAGCGCTGCTCGCTAGTCAGTCCCTCACTCAGCTGCTCGGGTCGACCGCCAGCGGTCCCGGCTCCGCGTTCAGCACCAGCCAGCAGTTCCTCGCCGAGACAGCGCTGCTGGCCCAGGCGAGTCCCGGCGCAGCCGATCGTCGTCGCACCGCCGCCGCGCTGGGCCCCGTCGACTGCGCTGGCAGCCGACCTCATCGCGGACACGAGCTCGGCGCCGTGGCTCAGCCAGGTCAGCCTGACCGCACTCGCCAGCGCGAAGCACATCCCGATCGTGCTGAACAAGAACTGGCCGGCCGGCAGCCTCGGGTCGACCCGGATCACGCGGCCCGAGCTACGCAAGGTCCGGACGCTCAACCGCGAGATCGGCCAGCTCGAAGACATCAGAGCCCGTCCCGATCCCGGGCTGTACCTGGCTGTATCGACGCTCGAATCGTCGTCCGTGCAGGGAGCGCCGCCGAGCACGGCGGATGCGATGCTGGCGACGGTGGCTAAGCGCATCGCGCAAGAACAGCAGGCCGTCCGGATCATCGCAGAGAAGCGGATCACGCTCGGCGGTCTGAAGGGCAGCGTGCCGGTCTCGATCGACAACCACCTGAGCTACCCGATCAGGGTCGAACTTCAGCTCCAGTACAGCCAGGCAAGCGGGATCAAGATCGCCCCGGATCCGCAAGGCCTGATCACCGTCCCGCCGCACCAGACCCAGACGATCCGGTTGCGCGTTCAGGCGACCGGAGTTGGTTCAACCATCGTGACGATGCTGCTCGCGACTAAGGGCGGCTACCCGGTTTCGGTACCGCTGCGAATGACGATTCAGGCGACGCAGGTCGGCACCCTCGGGATGATCATCTTTGCGGCCGCGCTGGGCATTTTCCTGATCGCGTCGGCTGCCCGCGCGGTGCGGCGCGGGCGCCCCGGCGCGGGCGTGACCGTGCCAGCCGGCGACGGGCCGGCGCATGATCGCGGCGTCACGGGGAGCGCCGAGCCCGCTGAAGCGGATACCGTCAAGGCTGAACGTGCTGAGCTAAGACCGGTCGGTAAACCCGGACCGTGATTGAGGAGATCGATGGCACCCCCCGAGTCTGACCGCTACGCCGAGGGTGGCGCGTCGGACTGGGAGGTCCGGCCGGCCGTCCCCGGCTGGAGTGCGGGCCAGGACTACACGGGGCCGCTGTTCGACGACACGGGCTGGCACATCGATCTTTCTAACGTCGACTGGGCTGGCAGCGGCGCGGACCGTGCGCGGACCCGCCGCGGCGATGACGACTACAGCGGCGGCTCGGGGCCTACGTGGCGGCACGGTAGATCAACCCAGCAAGAAGGGAACGGGGCCGCTTCCTACGCCGCCGCAGGACCCGCCGCGGCCGATCAGCAAGCGGACCCCTGGACTCCGCGGCAAGACCGGATCGACGGGTCTGACCGGCAAGAACGCACAGGCGAGCGAGACCGGGCACCCGGGCGGCATGCTCGCCGCATACGACCAGGTGACGATGCGCCGGCGCGCCCTGGCCGACCAGATGCCGGCGGCCGGCGACAGACGGGCCTGCCGCCAACGCGCAGCGGGACACCACGGCCAGTCGAGCGATGGCCTGACCAGCCGGGCTATCAGCCGCGCGGCAACGATCCCGTCCGGCTATCAGCCGCCCGCATACAACGCGCCGCCCTACGACCGTCCTGGATACGAGTCACCCCGGACCTACGAACGACCTCCCTATGAGTCACCCGGCTACGAGGCGCCGCCACTGCAGCAGCGGCGGTCCGTAGTACCGCCGGACGCACTGCCGGGTGACTTCCGGCCACGCGGATCGGCGAGCGGGCCCGGGATTCGTCCGCCGGGAACCCGCGTCGCCGGCTCCGGCCTCGCCGGGCCGGGCGTCGCCGGAGCACGGGCGCCGTCCGATAACACCGCGTCGTTCTCAATCGCCAAGTCCAGCAGCGTCATGGCGATCGGAACGCTCGCCTCGCGGCTGACCGGGTTCCTGCGCCAGATTGTGCAGTCGTCCGCGCTTGGCGCGCTCGGCATCGCTGCGGCCTACAACTTGTCCAACACGCTTCCTAACGTTGTCTACAACC
This sequence comes from uncultured Actinomycetota bacterium, assembly GCA_963730085.1. GTDB lineage: Bacteria > Actinomycetota > Actinomycetes > Streptosporangiales > Streptosporangiaceae > JAJYUU01. The sequence continues at coordinate 628,214 of CAVSQI010000009.1, forward strand.
TGGCCCTGGGCGGCATCCTGACCAGCGTCATCGTGCCGCTGATCGTGAACGCGGCAAAGCGTGACTCCGGCCGTGGCGACGGCTACGACCAGCGGATGTTTACGCTGATCACGGCCGCGCTGGCGGCGGTCACGCTGCTGGCAACCGTCGCTGCGGTGCCGATCGTGCACCTGTACGCGGGAAGCAAGATCAGCCAGTCGCACGCAACGCTGCATCTCGCCATCGTCTTCGCGCTGTTCTTCATCCCGCAGATCTTCTTCTATGGGGTCAGCTCGCTTATCAGCGCGATTCTGAACGCCCGCGGCATTTTCGCCGCGCCGATGTGGACACCCATCGTCAACAACGCCGTCGTCATCGCGGTCTTGGGCCTGTTCATCGCCACCGCTGGTCTGCATAAGACGCCGGCCACGATCACCAGCTCTGAAGTCGAACTGCTCGGCTTCGGCACAACGCTCGGCATCATCGCGCAGACGATCGCGCTGCTGCCCGCGCTGCGTCGGGTCGGCTTCCGGTGGCGACCGCGCATGGATTTCCGCCGCGCTGAGGTCGCCGAGATCGGCCATATGGCGGGCTGGATGTTCGGCTACATCGCGGCGACCCAGATCGCATTCCTGGTCACGACGAAGGTCGCCGGGGACGCCAGCGTTGCCGGGATCACCCAGTACAACTACGCCTGGCTGTTGTTCCAGCTGCCCTACGCGGTTGTTGGCATCTCGGTCATCACCGCGCTGCTGCCGCGCATGAGCGCACACGCTTCCGAACGACGCTTCGGCCTAGTCCGCCAGGACTTCTCCTCGGGTACGCGGCTGGCGTCGGCCATCGTGGTGCCCTGCTCGCTGGTACTGGCGGTACTCGGTCCGCAGTTGGCCGAGGTCTTCCTCGGACACGGCGCGATGACGCCAGCCGAGGCGCGCTATATCGGGGTCGTCTTCGCCGTGTTCTGCCTAGGCCTGCTGCCATATACGATCTTCCAGCTTCAGCTGAGGGTGTTCTACTCGCTCCACGACAGCAGGACCCCGGCGCTGATCGGCTTCGTCACGATGACGGTGAACATCGTGGTGAACCTGCTCGCGCTGGCCTTCCTGCACCGAAACGCGGTCGTGGCCGGGCTTGGCGTTGGCTTCGGTCTGTCCAACCTCGTCGGCATGATCATTTCCTGGCAGATACTGACGCGGCGGCTGCGCGGGCTCGACGGCTACCGGATCGGCCGGTCTCTGGTCCGCATGCACGCTGCCACCCTGCCCGCCGCGCTCATCGCCGTGCTGGTCGGCGTCATTACCGCCGACAACGCGATCATCGACGTGATCGTCGGCGGTGGCCTGGCCCTGGCTATGTACCTGATCTTCGCCAGAGCACTGCGGATGGAGGAGCTTACCGGTCTCAGCCGGGCCTTCCTCGCCAGGCTCGGCCGATGAGACCCGGCACCGCCAGGGCGCCATTGCCGGGTCTGGTTCGCAGGCACCCGACGTTTCCACCCGGTAACGGTTTGCCGCCACCTCAGTACACGACTGCCCGCAGCGGAGTGAGCGGCCTAGCATGGTGTGCAGCACCATCGACATGTCTGAGAGCGTTGAGCACCTACGGCCCGCGAGGGGAGGTTCGAGGGCAGGCACGCCTTTGAACCGCGAGCATGAGCACCTTTACGTCAGAGCCGGGTATCAGACTCGGCGGCCGGTACCGGCTTGAGGACCGGCTCGCCGCGGCTGCTGGCTGGTCTGCCTGGAAAGCGATCGACGAGATCCTGGCCAGGCCGGTCAGCGTCATTACGTTTGCGGCCGGGTTCCCCCGCCTTGACCAGGTAATCACCGCGGCGCGCGCCGCCAGCAGGCTGACCGACACCCGGCTCACGCAGGTGTTCGACGTGGAGGACAGCTGGGACCACGCCTACATAGTCCTGGAGTGGCCGTTCGGCGACACGCTCGGCGACTTGCTGGGGGGCGACGCGGTCGAGCCTCTTGCCGCTGCCCGGATCGTCGCCGAGGTCGCCGCTGCGCTATCGGGCGCGCACGCGGCCGGCCTTGCGCACCTGTGCCTGCGCCCGGATGCCATCCGGTGGACACCAGGCGGTGGCGTGAAGGTGACTGGGCTCGGCATTGACGCTGCGCTGACGGGCATGTCTGCCGATGATCCTGAGCTGGCTGACACTCGAGGCCTGGGGCAACTGCTGTATGCGGCGCTGACCGGCCTGTGGCCGGGGTCCGATGACGCGGGGCTCCCGCCCGCCCCTGAGTCTGAGGGACAGCCTTGGCGGCCGCGACAGGTCCGCGCAGGCATCCCCACGGTGCTTGATGACGTCGCGGCCAGGGCTCTCGCCCTACCCGGCCAGGATGAGCAGACTCTCATCGACTCTCCGGCCGAGTTTGCCAGGGCTCTCGCCACCGCGATCCCGCCGCGCGCCGCGCCAGCGGCGCCCAGCACCGTCGTCCGCGGCCGGCCGGATCCACGGCGAGCCACCCAGCCGTCGCAGTCTCGACCGGGCCCGCACGGTCAGTTCCAGAAGCAGCCGCCGGTCCGGCGCCGTGGCGGCGTGCGCGTGCTAGCCGTCAGCTTGCTTGCCCTTGTCGCTGTCGGCGGCGCGAGCGCCGCGGCCATTCACTTGCTGCATAAGTCACCCTCCGCCCCGCATCCGGGCAACTCAACCAGCCCCCGCACGCACGCATCCCCGAGCACGATCGCGATCGAGCCGGTGTCGGCGCATGGATTTGACGCACTGAACCTGGGTGACAGCGGTGACGAGAACACAAACATGGCGGCCAACGTCCTGAATGGCGATCCCCAGGGGTGGGCGACCCAGGAGTACTTCCAGAGCCCGTTCCTCGGCCACCTCAAGGCGGGCACCGGCCTGATCCTCGACCTCGGCAAGCAGGTCCGGGTCAGCTCGATCACCGTGAGGTTCGGCGCTGTCCCGGGCGCGAATGTGCAGATCAAAGTCGGCAACTCGGACGCCAGGAGCGCGTCTAACCTGGCGTCGATGTCAACCGTCGCCAGCGGGAACAACGTTTCCGGCAGTTACACGTTTAACGTGCAGCATCCGGTCCTAGGCCAGTATCTGGTCATCTGGTTCACGAAGCTGCCGCCGACGGCTCAAGCGGGCAATAAGTACATGGCGCAGATCTTCGGGGTCGCGATCCACGGCACTTCCTGATCGTTCACTATCATCGGGACGCAGAGCACGGGCACCGACCCGAAAGCACGGGGGACCGCTGACGCTCGTTCTACGGCGTGGCGACCACCACGGCGGGGGGAGGAAGCAACGGAACCGCACGAGCAGTCGCCTGAGCACTACTCCTTGCCCGAGCCGCGTCAGCCAGTTGATCAGCGGCCGACCGCCCAAGCCCGGTCCGACAATGGCCTGTCGGACGAGGAGCTGCTGCGTCGTCATGTTGACGGTGATCCGGACGCCTTCGGAGAGCTCTTCCAGCGCCATCGAGACCGACTCTGGGCGGTCGCGATCCGCACGCTCGGTGATCCTGAAGAGGCGGCTGATGCACTCCAGGACGCGATGATCGCCGCGTTTCGTCGCGCCTCGAGCTTCCGCGGCGACTCCGCCGTCACTACCTGGCTGCACCGCATTGTGGTCAACGCGGCCCTGGACCGCATGCGCCGGCGCTCTTCTCGGCCAACGGCGGGCGGCCAGGATGACGACGCGCTCGACGCGCTCGCCACGAGCGGTCGGCCGCTGTCCGATCCGTCCGGTACTACCGATACGGCCATGGATGTCCGCGCGGCCCTTCGACGCCTGGTGCCCGAGCAGCAGGCGGCTCTCGTGCTTGTCGACATGCTCGGCTACTCCATCGCCGACGCCGCCGACGTCCTGGGCGTCTCCGAGGGGACGGTGAAGAGCAGGGCCGCTCGAGGTAGAGCACGGCTCGTGCCCAGACTCGCCCATCTGCGTCCAGCCGGTGCGCCTCCGCAGGAAACGTTCTCCGATCCGGACCGGCGGAACCAATCGGCGCCCCAGCGCGTCCTACCTGCGCAGGAGGGGGGCGACGATACGCGATGATCCGTCATGCGACCGCCGAGGATCTTGCCAGCCTGGATCTTGATGGCCTGAGAGCGCGTAAGGCCGCGAGGGTCCGGAACCACGTGGCTACTTGCGTCCGGTGCACCCAGCTCAGCAGCCAGGTCTCCGCCGTGCCGACCGTTCTCGCCAGCGTGTCCTATCCGTCAATGCCCTCGAACTTGACCTCTCAGCTCGATGCCACGCTCGCTAGCGAGTCCTCGCGCCGCCTCGCGAATGCGCCCGCTACCGAGGCCGACCGTCGCGATCTCCCAGAGCGCCGCAGCCGCAGGTCCCACGGTGGCTGGCAACTACCCGGAATGTCGAACCTCGGGACCCGGCTTGTGGCGGCGGCGGGTGCTCTCGTGCTCGTCGGCGTTGGGGGGTACGAATTCGCCACGCATACGGGCGGCAGCGTCAACACGACATCCGCTGACAGCAGCGGCTCGGCTAGCGTGCCGAGCGCGCGCCAGGTGAGCCTCGGGCCCAGCGTGCAATTCGGGCAGGCGTCCGGGACCAAGACGATTCGTACCGTCTACTCCGCCGAGAACTTCACTGCCGCCGATCTCGGCGTACAGGCACTGGCTGCGGTGCGAGGCGGCGAAGTTCGAAGGCGCGTCCGGCGCACAACCCGCTCGCGTCTCCGCGCCTACGGCGAGCGCTGGCGTGCCGAGCAAAGCCTCCGTGCGCAGTCAGCCGGGCAGCCCGACCAGCCTCACGAGTTGCCTCGACGGGATTGTCGGCAACCAGTCCGTGCTGCTTGTGGAGACCGCGAAGTACGAAGGCCGGCCTGCCACGATCATTGTCACGGCCGCGACCTCGACCAGTCAGGGTCAAGTGTGGGTCGTCGGCCAAGCGTGCTCCGCGTCGCATCCCGATACGATCGCTCACCAGACACTGAGCGGCACCTAGCGCTAGTGCTGCCCGGCCGGGAATCTCCGCGCCCGGCCGGTGGTTGATGCCCGTGGATTTCGAGAGGGGCAGGAACGAGTGACCGACGTTCGGGACGTAATCATCATCGGCTCCGGTCCGTCCGGTTATACGGCCGCGCTCTACGCGGCACGGGCTCGGCTGAGCCCACTGGTGTTTGAGGGCTCGGTGACATCTGGCGGGGCCCTGATGAACACGACGGACGTGGAGAACTTTCCTGGCTTTCCCGACGGTGTTCTAGGGCCCGATCTGATGGACCAGCTGCGCAAGCAGGCTGAGCGCTTCGGCGCTGAGCTGGTGCCTGACGACGTGACCGAACTCGATCTTCGGTCCACCCCCAAGCAGGTCAAGGCAGGCAGCGACACCTACTACGCCCGGACCGTCATCATCGCGAGCGGATCGAGCTACCGCGAGCTTGACGTTCCCGGCGAGAAGCGGCTGTCCGGCCACGGGGTGTCCTGGTGTGCGACCTGTGACGGGTTCTTCTTCCGAGAGCAGGACATCGTCGTCATCGGCGGCGGCGACTCCGCGATGGAGGAAGCGACGTTCCTGACACGGTTTGCTCGCAGCGTCACCATCGTGCACCGCCGAGATGCCCTGCGGGCATCAAAGATCATGCAAGACCGGGCGATGAGCAATCCGAAGATCAAGTTCGTCTGGGACAGCATGGTCACTGAGGTTCTGGGCGATGATCGGGTAACTGGCGTGCGGCTGCGGAATCTGAAGACCGGAGCGGAGAGCACGCTCCCGACCTCCGGCATGTTCGTGGCCATCGGCCACGATCCGCGTACCGAACTGGTTGTCGACCAGCTAGCTACGGATGCCGAGGGGTACATCCTGGTCGAGCATCCGACCACCCGCACCTCGATCGATGGTGTCTTCGCCGCCGGCGACGTCGTCGACCACATCTACCGGCAGGCCGTGACGGCTGCCGGTACCGGCTGCGCTGCGGCGCTAGACGCCGAGCGCTGGCTGGCTGACCACGACGAGTGACGTTTGCGGAGCCGGCCAGGTCGGCGTGGCTCCGATCGACAGACCGGCCGGCACCAAGCGCCGGCCGGACCGATGAGACGGAAGGAAGTCCCGCAAGTGGGCGCAACCAAGGCAGTAACCGACGCCACCTTCGAGGTCGAGGTGCTCAAGTCCGCCAAGCCAGTGATCGTCGATTACTGGGCCGAGTGGTGCGGGCCGTGCCGTCAGGTAGCCCCGGTGCTCGAGGAGATCGCCACTGAGTACGGCGAGAAGATCGATGTCGTCAAGCTCAATGTCGACGACAACCCTGTTGTCACGCAGCGCTACGGGATCATGAACATCCCGACTATGAGCGTCTTCAAGGACGGACAGGTCGTCAAGGAGATCGTCGGCGCCAAGCCGAAGGCCGCGCTGCTGCGCGATCTCGCCGACTTCATCTGAGCCCGCGCACTGAGCCCGCCGGTCTGCGCCAAACGCGGACTCGGGGTTCCGAGCACCGCCCGGCCGGGGCTCAGGCGAGCCGCAGGGCTCGCTCTGGCGACATGGAGCCGAGCAGTCGCTCCAAGGCGACCTCAACGTCCTCCCGCCATGACAGTGCCGTCTTGAGCTCAAGCCTCAATCGTGGGTAGCGCGCGTGCGGCCGTACGGTCTTGAAACCGACGGACAGCAGATAGTCGACTGGCACGACACAACCAGGCTGGGTCCATTTCATGTCGCCGAAGGCTTCGATGGCCTTGATCCCGCGGCGCGTCAGGTCCTTTGCCAGACCCTGGACGAGCATCCTCCCCAGGCCACCGCCGGCGAACTCGGACAATACGTGCGCCGTCATCAGCAGCACCGCGTCCGCGCTAACAGGGCTGGTGGGGAACGCCACCGAGCGCGGGGCGTAGCTCGGCGGCGCATATGTCATGTATCCGGCCGGAACGCCATCAACGTAGATGATCTTGCCGCAGCTACCCCATTCCAGTAGAACTGATGATATCCAGGCTTCCTTCTCAAGTGCCGGGTCACCGATCTCAAGGGCTCGTGCCTGGCTGACGGGGTCTAGCTCCCAGAAGACGCACCTGCGGCACCGAGGCGGCAAGTCATCCAGATTGTCCAGCGTGATGCTCGCAAGTCGCCGCGACACGTCTTACCTCTGCCGTCCTTGCTCGCCAGTAGCGCAGTAATGGCCGAGCTTTCCTGACGAAACGTACTCAAGGTAATGGCCTGAGTCCCATAACCGGGCTGGCCCCTGGCCCATCGTACCCATTTGCACGGCCGTCAGACCCTTAGCAGGCATTCCTTGGCCGTAGCAGTTAGTTTTACCGGGTTTCACGTGAAACGAGAGTGGGATCCCGCGCGGGTGCAGCCGTAGCTCTGATGGATGTGGCTAGCGCGTCGACGTCGGCTTCGGATGTGTCGAATGCAGTCATCCAGCGAACAACACAGCGGGCGTCGGCGGCCTCCGACCAGACGTGAAAGTTCCATTCTTGCTGAAGGCGGGCCGCGTGGTCTCGATCAAGCTCGGCGAAGACCCCGTTGGACTCGACCGGATACGCAAGCTCGACGCGTGGCACGCCCTGGACGGCCTCAGCCAGCCGACTGGCCATGGCGTTGGCGTGCCGAGCCGTAGCGAGCCAGAGGTCACCACCCAGCAGGGCATCGACCTGCGCCGAGAGGTAGCGCATCTTGGACGCCAGCTGCATGAGCTGCTTGCGCTGGTACCGCGCGCCCCCGCCGAGGCCGCTCGACATCACCAAGACGGCCTCAACCGCCAGCGCGCCGTTTTTGGTGCCGCCGAAACTCAGGGCGTCGACGTTCGCGGCGATGTCCGCCAGCGAGCAGTCAAGGTGCGCGACCGCGTTCGCGATCCTCGCGCCATCCAGGTACACCAGGAGCCCGTGGTCGCGGCCGAAGTCCCGCAACGCGCGCAACTCGGCTAGCGAGTAGCACGTACCGAGCTCAGTCACCTGGGCTATCTGGATGACTCGGGGCTGTGCACGGTGCTCGTCACCGAGACCTGTCAGCCGACTCGCCACCAGCTCCGGTGTGAGTTTTCCGTCGGGAGTACCCACTGGCAGCAGCTTGCAGCCCAGCAGGCGCTCGGCAGCGCCGCATTCGTCGACGTTCACATGCGACGTCTCGGCGCAGATCACCGCCTCGAATGGCCGGAGCATCAGGCTGAGGCCGAGGAGGTTGGCGGCGGTGCCGTTGAAGACGAGGTAGGCACTGTGTGCGCCGACGCCAGCGCAGAGCTTCGCCCGCACGGACTCGCTGAAGTCGTCCTCGCCGTATGCGACCGCGTCTCCCGCATTGGCGGCCGCAATCGCGGCGAGAACGGCCGGATGGATGCCGGCGTGATTATCGCTGCCGAAGCTCTTGCTGGTCATCGCTGCCACGGCATCGAAGCGTAGCCGGGATAGCCGCGCCGTATGTACGTCCGGCTGACACCTATCCGCGGCGGGCGGGGGCCAGTGTCGGCGACATGCTCCGGACAATGCGCTCTAGGTCCTCGAGAGACGCGAACTCGACAACGATCTTGCCCTTGCGCTGACCAAGCTCTACCTTGACGCGGGTCTCAAAGATGTCCGACAGACGGTCGGCCAGGTCCTTCAATCCAGGCGCGACGGGAGCCTTCACTGCCTGGGTGCGCTGGCTTTTCACGGGCAGGGCACCTAGCGCCACAATCTCCTCGACAGCGCGTACGGACAGGCCTTCGGCCACGATCCTGAGAGCGAGCTGTTCCTGGGCCACTGGGTCCTCGACGCTCAGCAGCGCTCGCGCGTGGCCAGCACTCAGGACACCGGCGGCGACCCTCTTCTGCACGCTCGGCGGCAAGTTCAACAGCCTGATCGTGTTGGAGATGTGGGGCCTGGACCTGCCAATCCGCTTCGCCAGTTCCTCGTGCGTCGCGTCGAAGTCATCCAGCAGTTGCTGGTATGCAGCCGCCTCCTCGAGCGGGTTGAGCTGCTCGCGGTGCAGGTTCTCCATCAGGGCGTCGCGCAGGAGATCATCGTCGGACGTATGCCTGACAATGGCCGGGATGACGTCGATGCCCGCGACCTGGCACGCGCGCCACCGGCGCTCGCCCATGATGAGCTCGAACCGGCCGCCCTGAGTCGGGCGCACCACAACCGGCTGGAGGAGGCCGACGGCCTCGATCGAGGCTGCCAGCTCCGCGAGCGTGTCTTCGTCGAACACCTGCCTAGGCTGTCGCGGGTTAGGCACGATCGAAGCGACGGGCAGCTCCTCAAGGTATGCACCCGCGAGGCTCTGGGAAAGGTCAGCCGCGGCATAGCGCTCGGCGGCCGACGGCGCGGGCTGACCTGGCGAGGATAGGGAGGGCCGGCGGACCCGTCGGGATCAGGGCGCCAAGGCCCTTCCCGAGTCCGCGCCTTGGTTGCGCCATCCTGACTCGCCTCACTTTCCGGCCGCTGATCCGGCACGCCCTATGGCTGAACGGGAGCGCCTGCGCTCGGTGCCCATGATGCCAGCCCTGACGGGCCGGACCGAACCGGACTTGGACCGATGGGCACTTGGCTGCGTGCTGACCACCCGGCCGCGGCGACGAGACCGAAGGACGCGGAGCTAGCCCGCAGGCTGCTGCACATTCCGCAGCGCAAGCTCGCGAGCGGCCTCAAGGTATGCCAGCGCGCCGGTGGATCCAGGATCGTAGGTCATCACTGATTGTCCATAGCTCGGGGCTTCCGACACTCGCACACTCCGCGGGATGACGGACCCGAGCACAATGTCGCCAAAGTGCTCGCGCACCTCGTCCGCTACCTGCGACGCCAGGCGCGTCCGCCCGTCGAACATGGTGAGCAAGATCGCCGTTATCGCCAGCCCGGGGTTGAGGTGGCTTCGCACCAGCTCGATCGTGCGCAGCAACTGCTCCAGGCCCTCGAGTGCGTAGTACTCGCACTGGATCGGTATCAGCACTTCGGGCGCCGTGACCAGAGCGTTGACCGTCAGTAGGCCAAGAGATGGCGGGCAGTCGATGAAGATGTAGTCCAGATTGGACGCGTCGTAACCGCTGACAGCCCGGCCGAGTCTGGACTCCCTCGCGACCAGCGGCACGAGTTCGATCTCGGCGCCGGCGAGGTCGATAGCCGCTGGCGCGCAATATAGATGCGGGAACCCGGCAACTTGGCGTACCACCGAGCTCAGCGATTCTCCGTCGACCAGGACGTTATAGACCGACTTGATCCCCGAGTGGTGGTCGATATCCAGGGCGGTTGACGCGTTCCCTTGCGGGTCGAGGTCCAAGACGAGAACCCGGGAGCCGTGCATGGCCAGGCTCGCGGCGAGGTTGACGGCCGTCGTGGTCTTGCCTACGCCGCCCTTTTGGTTCGCGATCGTGATGATCCGGCATGACGATGGCCGCGGCCAGGCCGCGCCCGATCTCGCCACGACCGCTGCTTGCGCCGCACGAGCGATGGGCGTATCCGCGGCCGCATCGGGAACAGCGGGGAAAGCCACCTGATCCTCACTCTCGCCTACCTGCCCGCTCTCGGTCAGCGAGCCGTCAGTCGCGGCAAGCCCCGAGCCACGATCATCCGCATCGCGGTTGACCTCCTCGGTCTCGTTCCGCGATCCTGCCATGCTCGCTTTCGATCCGGAGAGACCCGATGTTTCACGTGAAACCGACGCCAGTGCCTGCCGCACTCGATCCGGAACCGGCTCCGAAACCCGTTCCCCGGAACCTGAGCCTAGGCCAACATCAGTCTCTGGTCGGCCGTGTTGCTCACGTTCCCGCGGGCGATCCTGGTGGCCAGCCGATGCCCCCGGCCAGCCGATGCCCATTCGGCTAGCTCGGCGGGCGTACCTGTCGGGAAGTGCGCCCGCCTGACCGACGGCGCCATAATCACCTATTCCGGTTGTTTCCCGGCTTTGAGCTACTTCCGCTAGCCAGGCGTCCGCGTCCGCGTCGGTCCAGGCACTGGCCGGGTCAGCGGTGTGCACCTCGTCCTCAGGCCAGCCGAGGCCCGGCACTGAGTTCGTCATGCGCTGCTTCTCCCCATCGAGCCATCGCCGCCGGGCCTTGCTAGCGCCCGGTCGCTCGTAAAAGTCGGCCCGGCCACCGCTTCCACGGCATCACGTCTCGCGTTCGTTGCCTACCCCCCGCCGCGACGGCTATTGGGCCGAGACTTGCGGCCTCCCGCGGCCCCGGCGGGAGGGCCTGAAGGGCGACCGACCGACCGCGCGTCTGCCCGAGCCTCCGAACGAGCGCCGCCGCGCGTTCCTGCGAGTCGGTGGCCCGGGACAGTGAACACCACCACGGTGGCCGAGGCACCGTCGGCTGACCCGCCGGCTTGCACGATCCGGGCGTCGGCCACGCCCATCCGGGCGAGCACCGGTCGCGCCTTCACCAGTTCCGCCTCTGCCGAGGAGCCCTTGATGGCGAGCACACGGCCACCGGGCCGGGCAACAGCCACACAAAGGCCGGCCAGCTTGTCGAGGGGGGCCACTGCGCGCGACGTCACGACATCGGCCATCAGGCGTCCGGCGTATTCCTCTGCCCGCCCGCGCACGACCCTCACGTTCGTCAGGTCCAACGCGGCGACGCATTCGTCGAGGAAATCCACCCGGCGCGCGAGCGGCTCTAGCAAAGTCATCTTGACACCGGGCAGCAGAATCGCCAGGACGACGCCCGGCAAGCCCGCGCCCGAACCCAGATCGACTACCGAGGCCCGAGCGGGAATGAGGCGCGCAACCGCGCCACAGTTCAGGAGATGACGGTCCCAGATCCGGTCCGCTTCAGCCGGACCGACGACACCGCGCTCCACTCCGACCCCAGTGAGAAGTGCAGCGTACTTCTCGGCGAGCGGCAAAGCGTCGCCGAACATCTCCGCCGCAGCAGCGGCTGCCGAGACTACTTCCTCACCCTTACCGGCCATACGAGCACGCCTCCGTTGCCGCGCCAGGGCCGAGCCGGACCCGTCGGGGACTTCGCGCGGACTAGCTGACGGGAAGCACGATGACGCGGCGCTCCGGCTCCTCGCCTTCCGACTTGCTCCGCAGGCCAGCGGCGGCCACCGCGTCGTGAACGACCTTGCGCTCAAACGGATTCATGGGCCAGAGCCGCTTGGGCTGACCAGTCCGCCGAACCTCCTCGGCGGCATCGTGGCCGGCCTCGGCAAGCTCCGTCCGGCGCCGCTGCCGGTACCCTCCGACATCGAGCATCATGCGGGTGCGACTACCCGTCTGCTGATGCACGGCGAGCCTGGTCAGCTCTTGGAGGGCTTCCAGGACTTCACCGCGCTTCCCGACGAGTTCGTCGAGCGTCGCGCCGACAACCGACACGACGGCACGGTCTCCCTCGACGTCCATGTCAATGTCACCGTCGAGATCCGCCACGTCGAGCAGGCCTTCGATGTAGTCGGCAGCAATCTCGCCCTCAAGCTCGAGGTCGGCGACAGCCGGACGGCGAGGCTGATCGGCCGCTTCGTCCCCTTCGCCGGGCTCGCCGGATTCAAGATCATCGAGGACTTCGTCAGCAGCGTCCTCGCCACCGTCAGCTACATCCGCGGCGGGGCTCATAGCCACGTACGAGCCGGTCTCCTGGTCGTGACCAGCATCCTGCGCCACCATGTCATCCTGCTGGCTCATTGCCAGGCTTCTCCTCGATGAATCGAATCCGCTGCCGCGCGCGGCAGTCGACCCCACGGCCACCGCGCTAGCTAGTGCTGCTTACCCGAGCGCTTGCTGCGCGATTGCCGCTGCGTCTGGTGCCTCACGAGCTTAACCGGAGGCATCTCAGCCTCTGGCTCGGGCTCCGACCGGCCTCTCCCGAGTCGTTTCAGGACGCCGGAGCCCGCGGCGCCCGCGCCATTGGCGCTCGCACCGTTGGCCGTTGCCGGCCGGCCTGCCTTGGGTCCGCTCTGCTGCGCCTGCTTCTGCTGGCCACCGCGCCCCGGCAGCGCCGCCTTGGGCGAGGCGCTCTTCGCGGGTCCGCTCGTCAACGACCGGGCTGCAGCCGGTGCTGGCGCCGCCGTACCGTCCGCCGCCGGCGGGGTGTACGGGTAGCGGCGGCCGAGGATCCACTGCTGACCGAGTGTCCACACGTTCGTCGTGACCCAGTACAGGACCAGCCCGAACGGCCAGTACAGACCCGTCAGCGCGAAGAACGGCATGATGTAGGTCATGTACTTCTGCGACGATGCCATCGGGTTATCGGGCGTCGCTGCCGGCATCATGCCGCGCTTCATGCTCTGGCGGATCGTCAGGAACGTCGTCGCCATGCTGATGACAACCGCACCGATAATGACCAGCTTGGCGTGCAAAGGCACGTTCAGGCCGTGGGTGAACAGCACCTTGTCGGCAATCGACGCGCCGAGAATCTTGGCATGCTGCCCGGCGTGCACCATCGATGGGGGTAGACCGTACTTTGGCGTGCCGGCGGCGATCGCACGTAGCACGTTGAACAAGCCGAAGAACAGTGGCAGCTGAAGGACGAACGGCAGACAGCCCATCAGCGGATTGACGCCCGCTTCCTGGTAGAGCTTCATCGTCTCTTGGTTGAGCGTCTGCTTGTCGTTCTTGTACTTCTTCCGCAGGGCGGCCATCTGCGGCTGGAGCGAGGACATTGCCCTGGTCGTGTGCATCTGCTTGATGAACAGCGGCACCATGATCAGCCGCATGAGCACGACGAGGATCACGATGGAGAAGAACCAGGTCCATCCGCTGGTGGGGCCGAGGGCCGGCTTCAGCACGTCGTAAATGTGCGTGAATACCCAGCCCACTGCCTCATAGAGGTAATTCAGTGGATTCACCCTGCTAGCTCCCTTGTGCTCTGCTCGCGCCGGGCTCTGATGCCGTCTGAGCTCACGACGTCCGAGTCCGCCGATGTGGCGGAACCCTTGTCCAGTTCCGTGCCAGGCACGGGATCGATGCCCCCGGCATGGAACGGATGACAGCGGCTAAGCCTGCGGATAGCTAGCCACGATCCTTTCAACGCACCGTGTACTTGCACTGCTTCCAATGCGTAAGCACTACACGACGGATAGAACCTGCATCTCGGTCCGAGAAGAGGGCTAATGAACCGCCGGTAGAACGTCAGGAGCCACACGAGCAGCCAGCCAGCAGGCGAAAGAGCACGGACGTCGCGTCCAGATCCGCTGCTCACTGGACCACCCCACCTTGCCGCCGAAGCAAAGCTCCGATTACCAGGTCGAGGTCGGCGGCGAGATCCGCCTGGCAGGCCGTGGCCGCGCCGGGCGCGGCGCGGACTACAAGCAGGCTACCTCCCGGCAGCAATCCCAAGTACCCTCGGGCGAGGTGCCGGAGCCGTCGTCGGACCGTATTTCTGACGACAGCTGAGCCAACCGCCTTGCTGACAACAAAGCCGACGCGGGCCGGCTCCGAGGTGCTCTCGGGTCGGACCAGAAGGTGGCCCGACACGAGCTGCCGCCCAGCCCTGCTGCCGCTGCGGGTCGCGAGCCCGAAGTCAGTACTCCGCCGCATCCGTGCGGCTGCCGGAAGCATGGTGGATCACATCCGGCCGCGTCAGACGCTGACGCGCGAGCGCCCCTTCCGGCGCCTGGCCGAGAGGATCGCGCGGCCGGCCCGGGTGCGCATGCGCAGCCGGAACCCATGAGTCTTCGCCCGGCGGCGGTTGTTCGGCTGAAAAGTACGCTTACTCACTGGAGCTCCAGGTGCGGCGGTTCGTTAGTGGTCACGCGGGTCAACGCAAGGCACAGGCGGCAGCTCTGAGCCCCGCTGACTTCAACAACTGCCAGCCGAGAACTCATCCAACAGACAGGCCTTACCTGCAACAGGCCGCGCGGAAGCTGCACCGGGTATCCGGACTAACCAAAGTTACGCGCACGTCAGGTAGCCGGTCAAACCCCGGCCGTCGGAGGCCGGTGCCTGACACCGGCGGCGGGCGAGCGTCCGGCCGAATTATTTCCGAGGTTCCTTTGGGCATTGACGAGGACCAGCCGGGCGCCGAGGCTTTACCATCGGAGTTTTCCGAACGGACCGTGAACTCCAGCCCTAGGCTGTGGATAGCGCAGCCAAGCTGTGTGTCAGCACCACCAGCCCCACCCGCGCCGGTTGAGCGGCCGGTCCGCTGCGCGACGACTCGGATTGCACGTGCACATGCTGTGGATAAACCTGTTGATCACATGTGGGGGGCTCGGGTGACCGGCCTATGAGCGACGACGATCTCTCGAACGTCTGGGCCAGGTCGCTGGCTGACCTCGCCGACATGCAGATCGAGCCGCACCAGCGGGCGTGGCTGCAACTGACCAGGCCCCTCGGCCTCGTCGAGAACACCGCGCTGATCGCCGCGCCGAACGAATTCGTCAAGGAACAGCTCGAAACCCGGCTGCGCGCGCTCATCACCAACGCGCTGTCGCGCGAGCTGGCCAGGAGCATTCAACTGGCCGTCACCGTCGACCCGGCGGCGACCGCGGACCTCGGGCTAGCTGGCCTCGGCGGTGCGATCAGCGACAGGCCGGCCGACGCGGATGACGACATCACCGGACCGATTTCGGCACCACTCGCCAACGCAGCGGACATCGACGGCTTCCCCGGCCCGCGGAACGGGCAGTACGCCAATGGAATAGCCGGGCAAGCTGCCCCGTTCCCAGGTCGGCTGGGAATGACTGGGCTCGGCACAGGCGGCACCAATCGCGGCGACCAGGAGGTCGGTGGCGCCCGGCCCGTCGCACCCGCGGTCGGCCCGGCCAACGGGACCGGATCCGTCCACCGACACTCCGGGCCGCATCCGCCAGCGGGTCAGCTGCCACGGCCAGGGCAGGCCAGGCTCAACCCGAAATACACCTTCGAGACATTCGTTATCGGCTCGAGCAACCGGTTCGCGCACGCGGCGGCCGTCGCCGTTGCCGAGGCGCCGGCCAAGGCCTACAACCCGCTGTTCGTCTACGGCGACTCCGGCCTCGGCAAGACTCACCTATTGCATGCCATCGGCCACTACGCCCAGAGCTTGTACCAGGGACTGAAGGTCAGGTACGTCAGCTCTGAGGAATTCACCAACGACTTCATCAACATGATCCGCGACGGCAAGCAGGACGGGTTCCGCCGCCGCTATCGCGACGTCGACGTGCTGCTGGTGGACGACATCCAGTTCCTTGAGAACAAGGAAGGCACGCAGGAGGAGTTTTTCCACACGTTCAACACCCTGCACAATGCCGAGAAGCAGATCGTGATCTCCTCGGACCGGGCGCCCAAGCGCCTGGTCACGCTCGAGGACCGGCTGCGCAGCCGATTCGAATGGGGGCTGCAGACGGACGTCCAGCCACCCGAGCTCGAGACCCGCATCGCGATTCTGCGCAAGAAGGCGGTGCAGGATCGGCTGAACGCCCCGCCCGAGGCGCTCGAGTACATCGCGTCCCGCATCTCCACCAACATCCGCGAGCTCGAGGGCGCGCTAATCCGGGTGACGGCGTTCGCGAGCCTGAACCGCCAGTCTGTCGATCTCCAGCTCGCTGAGTTCGTGCTCAAGGATCTCATCGTCGAGACGCACGGCCCGGACATCACGGCTTCAACGATCATGGGTCAGACCGCGTCGTACTTCGGACTCTCGATCGACGACCTGTGCGGGACTTCTCGGTCTCGCGTGCTCGTGACGGCCCGTCAGATCGCCATGTACTTGTGCCGCGAGCTTACGGACATGTCGCTGCCGAAGATCGGCCAGCAGTTCGGTGGCCGCGATCACACCACGGTGATGCACGCCGAGCGCAAGATTCGCTCACTCATGGCCGAGCGCCGCGCTATCTACAACCAGGTCACCGAGCTCACCAACCGGATCAAGCAGCAGGCGCTCTCGGGATGAGACCAGCAGCCCTGATCACCGCGGCGATGTCGGTCCGCCGGCCATACGACGACGACGGGAAGCGACTCAACCGCCGGTTCCGGCACGCTGCGTGCGCGTCGCGCTACACAAACTTCGCGCTACACGCAATGCAGACACACAGGCTGTGGATAAACCTGTGGATCTCCTTGGGACATCCGGCGGAAAACCGGCGGCAGTCAGGGGGTAACGCGGCGATGATGCAGCCGCGTCGCGTCCAATCCCGCAACCTGCCCACCGCTCGCACCCAAGCTCGGCACAGGGGCTGTGCACGGGCGCGGTGGTCCTCACCAGCGCGGACGCCAGTTATCCCCAGGATCCACCGTCCCTACGACGACTACCAGCTAGTCATGTAAGAGAGATATCAACCCCAAGTAGCACCGAGCGCAGGGCGGGGCACGACAGAATTTCAGCGAACGCACCTGCCAGTGACGCAGAGGAGGAGGAGGGCGACCGGTGAAGATCGTCGTTGAGCGCGACGTCCTGGCCGACGCCGTGGCCTGGACAGCCCGCGCCCTGCCAGCCCGGCCCACTATCCCGGTACTCGCGGGCATTCGGCTTCAGGCTGGTGAGGAGCTCGTCCTGTCGAGTTTCGACTACGACGTGTCGGCACAGGCGACCGTCCCCGTCAGCACCGAGGAGGCTGGCACAGCTCTGGTCTCCGGTCGACTGCTGGCAGAGATCAGCCGGAGCCTGCCAGCCAAGCCCGTACACATCACGGCCGACAACGGCCGGGCGGTGCTCACGTGCGGCAGCGCCACGTTCACGTTGCTGACAATGCCGGAGGACGAGTACCCCGCGCTGCCGGAAATGCCACCGGCGGCAGGCACCGTCGGCAGCGACGCGTTCGCCACCGCCGTGAGCCAGTCAGCGACAGCGGCCGGCCGGGATGACACGCTGCCCGCGCTGACCGGCATCCGGATCGAGATCGCGGGCGACACCATAACCATGGTGTCAACGGACAGGTACCGCCTCGCCGTGCGCGAGCTACGCTGGGCTCCCTCGCATGCTGACCTGACCGGGGCGATGCTCGTTCCGGCCAAGGCACTGGCCGACACCGCCCGGTCGCTCACCAGCAGCGCCCAGGTATCGATTGCGCTGGCGCTGCCGGGCAGCGAGGGCAGCGGCGGCGACGGCATGATCGGGTTCGAGGGCGCAGGCCGGCGGACCACCACCCGGCTGCTGTCCGGCGAGTTCCCGCGCTACCAGTCCCTGCTGCCGAAAACTGTCAACGCCGCCGCCGAGCTCTCGGTGAGCCTGCTATCGGAGTCTGTTAAGCGCGTCGCGCTCGTCGCCGAGCGCAACACCCCCGTGCGCCTTGCGTTCAGCGCCGGCCAGCTTGTGCTGGAGGCCGGCACCGGTGACGAGGCTCAGGCCGAGGAGATCATCGAGGCCGACTTCTCCGGCGATGACCTCTCGATCGCCTTCAATCCGCAGTACCTGCTCGACGGGCTCGCGGCGATCGACTCGGACACCGTTCGTATCTCCTTCACCGAGCCCGGCAAGCCTGCGCTGTTTACCGGCAAGCCCGGTCCTGATGGCAATCCGGAGTTCCGCTACCTGCTGATGCCGATCCGCCTCGGCGGCTGAGGATCCAGCTAGTGTCACAGGCGTGCACCTGACCCGGCTTTCCCTCACCGACTTCCGCAGTTATCGGGAGGCCACAGTGAAGCTCGGGCCAGGTGTGACGACATTTCAAGGCTCGAACGGCCAGGGGAAGACCAATCTGGTAGAAGCCGTCGGCTATCTCGCGACCTTCGGCAGCCATCGGGTGGCCAGCGATGCCCCGCTGATCCGACAGGGCTGCGAGCGGGCCATCCTCCGCGGGCTGATCTCGGCCGGCGGCCGGGAGAGCCTGCTGGAGATCGAGATCAACCCGGGCCGGGCGAACCGCATCCGCCTGAACAAGGCGCCGGCGCCGCGGCCGCGCGAAGTCCTGGGGCTAGTACGGTGCGTATTTTTCGCGCCAGAGGACATCGCGATCGTCAAGGGCGACCCCGATCAGCGCCGCCGCTACATCGATGACCTGCTCGTGGCCATGCGGCCGCGGTACGCGGGCGTGCGTGCTGACTACGAGCGGGTACTTCGACAGCGGACGGCGTTGCTCAAGTCGGCCAAGGCCAGGGGCGCGGTGCCCGCGGGTGCGCTTGAGGCGTGGGACGACCACCTGGTTGCCGCCGGCGTACAGCTCACCGTCGGCCGCCTTCGGCTCGCTGCTGAGCTTCGCCCATTCCTCGCCGCCTGCTACAGCTCGGTCTCCGGTACTGAGCGAGATACCGAGCTGTGGTACCGGATGTCGGCACAGTCGGGAGGAACTGAACGTCGGCTACTCGAGGAGCATGGCGAAGAGGGCGACGGCCCCGGGGGCGTTGATGGGCCGCAAGATCCCGAGCCAGACCCAGAGAAGCTCGCCGTCACGTTCCGCGAGGCGCTCGCAGCTCGCCACCGGGCAGAGCTGGAGCGGGCCGTCTGCCTGGTCGGCCCGCACCGCGACGAGCTGGAGCTCAGGATCGGCGGCCTGCCGGCTCGCGGATATGCCAGCCACGGTGAGTCGTGGTCGCTGGCTCTGGCCTTGCGGCTAGCTGCCTACCAGCTGCTGCGCGCCGGCGGGGAAGACCCCGTACTGGTGCTCGACGACGTGTTCGCGGAACTGGACAGCGGTCGGCGCAGTCGGCTCGCCGAGCTGGTGAGCGACGCCGAGCAGGTGCTGGTGACGGCTGCGGTGCCGGATGATGTACCCGCAGACCTGGCCGGGGCCAGGTTCACGGTCGCCGACGGGGTGATCTCCAGTGCCTGATCAGGGATCCGAAGACCGGGTGACGCTTGCCCGCGCAGCGCTGGCCGCGGCCAGGGCAGACGCGCGAGCGCGCGGCGTGCGGCCGCGCCGCGCGAGCGTGCGGCCGCGCGAGCCACGTCCGCCGCGCCGGCCGTGCCGACGACGGCCAGCCAGGCGGCCGTTCGGGAAGACGCCGACCCGGGGGACGCCTCCTCGCCGGACGCAGCTGGGCGGGCCCAGGTCCGTGAGGCGGACTCGGAGCAACCGTCGGACCAGGGCATGAAAGACGGCCCCGTTCCCGGAACGAGCGGACCTGGGACAACGCCCGCCGTGGGACGCCGCGCCCGCCGACCGGATAACCGTCCCGGTTTTCCACGCCAGCCCCAGCGCGGCGAGCCACAGCCGCTGGGTACGGCGATCAACAAGCTGCTGGCCGCTGAAGGCTGGGGGCTCGCCGCCGCGACGGGCTCTGTGTTCGGGCGATGGGCTCAGATCGTCGGATCCGACCTGGCGGCCCACACCACGCCGGAGTCGCTGTCAGACGGGGAGTTGACAGTCGCCGCCGACTCAACGGCCTGGGCCACCCAGGTGCGGCTGCTCGCGGCCCACCTGGTGCGGCGGCTCAACACCGAGCTCGGCGATGGTACTGTCCGGCGAGTCAGGGTTCGCGGCCCGGTCACTGGCACGCGAAGGCCGGGTGAGTGGCGGGTGCGAGGCAGCCGCGGCCCGCGCGACACCTACGGCTGAGCGGCGGGACACGCGCGGCTGGAGGGCGCGGCACCTGCGGCTTAGCGGCGCGGCGCGTGGCCCGTACGGCTGAGGCTAGGCGTGCCGCCAGGTAAAATGAACAAGCGCACTAGGACTGACGCCCGGCGGGGGTGTAACGCGTCTGGCCTACGTGTTTGCCCTGTTCAGAGGAGCTTCAGCTTTGTCCTACGACGCACGATCGATCACGGTCTTGGAAGGCCTGGAGGCCGTCCGCAAGCGCCCAGGTATGTATATCGGGTCGACCGGTGAGCGGGGTTTGCACCACTTGGTGTCGGAGGTCGTCGACAACGCTGTAGACGAGGCACTGGCGGGCTTCGCAAACACCATCGTGGTTACGTTGCTCGCCGACGGCGGCGTCCGTGTGTACGACAACGGGCGCGGCATTCCGGTTGACGAGCACCCGATCGAGAAGCGGCCCGCCGTGGAGGTCGTGCTGACGACGCTGCACGCGGGCGGCAAGTTCGACAGCGAGTCTTATCAGGTGTCCGGCGGTCTGCACGGCGTTGGTGTCTCGGTCGTCAATGCGTTGTCCACTCGGCTTGAGGTGGAGATCCGTAAGGACGGCTACGTCTGGCGCCAGTCCTACGCGATGAGCCTGCCGACGGCGCCGTTGCAGCGCGGTGAACGGACTGACGAGACAGGATCGATCGTCACGTTCTGGCCGGACGGCGACATCTTCGAGACCACCGAGTGGTCATTCGAGACTCTGTCGAGGCGGCTCCAGGAGATGGCCTTCCTGAACAAGGGCCTCTCGATCATGCTCACCGACGAGCGACCCGAGCACATCAACGGCGAGCCGCACGTGGTCGAGTTCCACTACGACGGCGGCCTGGCCGATTTCGTGCGCTACCTCAACGCCACCAAGGACCCCGTCAACCCGTCGGTGATCGAGTTCGGTGACGAGACCAAGGCCGAAGGCATCTCCGCGGAGATCGCCATGCAGTGGACCCAGTCGTACTCCGAGTCCGTCCACTCCTTCGTCAACACCATCAACACGGCCGAGGGCGGCACCCACGAGGAGGGCTTCCGGTCGGCGCTGACGTCCATCGTCAACCGGTACGCCAGGGAGCAGAACTTCCTGCGCGAGAAGGACGAGAACCTGCTCGGCGAGGACATCCGCGAAGGCCTCACCGCGATCATGCACGTCAAGATGTCCGAGCCGCAGTTTGAGGGCCAGACGAAGCAGAAGCTCGGCAACACGATGGCCAGGTCGTTCGTGCAGAAGGTCTGCAACGACCACCTCAAGGACTGGTTCGATCGTAACCCCGGCGACGCCAAGGGCATCGTCGACAAGGCGATCCAGGCCGCCCGCGCGCGAGTCGCGGCGCGCCAGGCTAGGGACCTGACCCGCAAGAGCGCCATGGGCGGCTCCGGGCTGCCCGGCAAGCTGGCCGACTGCCAGTCGGGCGACCCGTCGATCTCCGAGATCTACATCGTCGAGGGTGACTCAGCGGGCGGCTCGGCGAAGGGCGGCCGGGATTCGAAGTTCCAGGCGATCCTGCCAATCCGCGGCAAGATCCTCAACGTGGAGAAGGCCAGGATCGACCGCGTTCTGCGGAACAACGAAGTCCAGGCGATGATCACGGCCCTCGGCACCGGAGTCCACGACGACTTCGACATCGCCAAGCTCCGTTACCACCACATCATCTTGATGGCGGACGCGGACGTTGATGGGCAGCACATCACGACGCTGCTGCTGACGCTCCTGTTCCGGTTCATGAAGCCGCTTATCGAAGCTGGTCACGTGTACCTGGCGCAGCCGCCGCTGTACAAGATCAAGTGGGACGGCCGCAGCGTGCCGCCCGGCTACGCGTACTCCGACAAGGAACGCGACACCGTCATCGAGGCGGGTATCGCCGAGGGGCGCCGTGATCCTCGCAGCCGCGACGGCGTGCAGCGCTTCAAGGGCCTCGGCGAGATGAACGCCACCGAGCTGTGGGATACGACGATGGATCCGGCTAAGCGCGTGCTGCGGCAGATCACCGTGGACGACGCCGCGCAGGCTGACGAGATGTTCAGCGTGCTGATGGGAGAGGACGTCGAGGCGCGGCGGTCGTTCATCCAGCGCAACGCCAAGGACGTCAAGTTCCTTGACATTTAACGATGGGAACGTGGCCGCACTCGCCGCCGTCAGCGTGTCGGCGCGCGGCCGAAGGAAGGATTCGTAAGTGTCAGACGTGACCACGCCGGACGCTCCGTCGGGGGGCAAGGGCCGCATCGAGCCGGTCGACATCGGCGTCGAGATGCAGAGGAGCTTCCTCGACTACGCGATGTCCGTCATCGTCGGCCGGGCGCTGCCGGACGTCCGCGACGGGCTGAAGCCCGTCCACACCCGGATCCTGTACGCGATGTACGACGCCGGTTATCGGCCGGACCGCGGTTACAACAAGTGCGCGCGCATCGTCGGCGATGTGATGGGCAATTACCACCCGCACGGCGACTCGGCGATCTACGACACGCTCGTCCGGATGGCGCAGGACTGGGCCATGCGGATGCCGCTGGTCGACGGCCAGGGCAATTTCGGCTCGCCCGGAGACGATCCTGCCGCGGCGATGCGGTACACCGAGTGCCGCCTCACCCCGCTCGCCATGGAGTTGCTGCGGGACATCGACAAGGGCACCGTCGATTTCCGCCCGAACTACGACGGCCGCTCAGCCGAGCCCGTCGTGCTACCGGCCCGGTTCCCGAACTTGCTCGTCAACGGCTCGGAAGGAATCGCGGTGGCGATGGCCACCAAGATCCCGCCGCACAACCTGCGGGAGGTGGCGGCCGGTGCACAGTGGTACCTCGAGCACTTCGACGCCACCGACGAGGAACTGCTCGAAGCGCTGCTGGAGCGCGTGAAGGGCCCGGACTTCCCGACGGCCGCACAGATCGTTGGGCGCCGCGGCATTCTCGACGCCTACCGGACCGGACGCGGCTCGATCACGATGCGCGCCGTCGTCGAGGTGGAAGAGGACAGCCGGGGCCGCACCCTGTTGGTTGTCACGCAGCTGCCGTTCCAGGTGAACCCGGACAGCCTGATCGCCAAGATGGCCGAGCTCGCCAACACGGGTCGCGTCACTGGCATCGCGAACATCCAGGACGAGAGCAGCGCGCGGCAGGGCCGCCGGATCGTGATCGTGCTGAAGCGCGACGCGGTGGCCAAGATCGTGCTCAACAACCTGTACAAGCACACGCAGCTGCAGGACACCTTCGGCG
This sequence comes from uncultured Actinomycetota bacterium, assembly GCA_963730085.1. Taxonomy (GTDB): domain Bacteria; phylum Actinomycetota; class Actinomycetes; order Streptosporangiales; family Streptosporangiaceae; genus JAJYUU01. The sequence goes on from CAVSQI010000009.1 coordinate 651,659, forward strand.
CCAACATGGTGGCCCTGGTGGACGGCGTGCCGCGGACGCTGCGGCTGGATCAGATGATCCGCCATTGGGTCGCGCACCAGATCGAGGTGATCGTCCGTCGGACCCAGTTCCTGTTGCGCAAGGCGGAAGAGCGGGCCCACATTCTGCGCGCGCTGCTGAAGGCGATCGACCGGATCGACGAGGTTATCGCGCTCATTCGCGGTAGCGAGTCCGCTAACGCGGCCAGGCAGGGCCTCATGGACCTGCTGGAGATCGACGAGATCCAGGCCACGGCCATCCTGGACATGCAGCTGCGCCGCCTGGCCGCGCTCGAGCGGCAGGCGCTGACCGACGAGTACGAGCAGCTGATGGCCGAGATCGCCGAGTACGAGGCGATCCTGGCGTCGCCCGAGCGCCAGCGGCATGTCATCAGCACGGAGCTAGCGGAGATCACGGAGAAGTACGGTGACGACCGGCGTACCGAGATCGTCGCGTACGACGGCGACGTCTCCGTCGAGGATCTGATCGCCGAGGAGGACGTGGTCGTCACGATCACGCACGGCGGTTACGCAAAGCGGACCAAGGTCGACCTGTACCGAGCGCAGCGCCGCGGCGGCAAAGGCGTGCGCGGCGCGCAGCTTCGTACCGACGACATCGTCGATCATTTCTTCGTCACGAGCACGCATCACTGGATCTTGTTCTTCACCAACAAGGGTCGGGTGTACCGGGCCAAGGGCTACGAGCTGCCCGAGGCGGGCCGCGATGCCCGCGGCCAGCACGTAGCGAACCTGCTGGCGTTCCAGCCGGACGAGCACATCGCTGAGGTGCTCGCGCTGCGTGATTACAACATGGCGCCCTACCTTGTGCTGGCGACTTCCTCCGGCCTCGTGAAGAAGTCGCGGCTCACGGACTTCGATTCGCCCCGCTCGGGTGGCATCATCGCCATCAACCTGCGCGAGGACGACGAGGTCATCGCGGCCCGGCTGGTATCGGCCGACCAGGATCTGCTGCTGGTGAGCAAGCACGCACAGGCGATCAGGTTCCGCGCGAGCGACGACGCGCTCAGGCCGATGGGGCGTGCGACGTCGGGCGTCATCGGCATGCGGTTCACCAACGGGGACCAGCTGCTGGGCATGTACGTAGTGGACGAGGGCGCCGACGTCCTGGTCGCGACCGGCGGTGGCTATGCGAAGCGAACGCACGCCGATCAGTACCCGCTCCAGGGCCGCGGTGGCCTGGGGGTCGTCACCGCTCGTATCGTCGAGACCCGTGGCGAGCTGATTGGCGCCCTGATGGTTCATCCGGATGACGAGGTATTCGCGATCACCTCGGCCGGCGGGGTTATCAGGACGGCGGCGTCCGAGATCAAGCTGTCCGGCCGCCAGACCATGGGTGTCCGGCTGGTGAATCTCGGCGAGGGCCAGAGCCTGGTGGCGATTGCCCGGAACGCTGAGGCCAGCGCCATCGCCATCGTCGCGGACGTGGACGACGATTTGGTCCTCGACGCCGACAGCGCGGTCGATGGCTCGGCGGAGGCCGGGCTGGACGCCGACGCGGGCGTTGTCGACCTTGATGACGCCGACGCCGGCGATATGGAAGATGACGGAGACTCTGAGTAACTAATCCGCCCGTGACCTGGCAGTGGCTCGTATCAATAAGGTTTCACGCTGGTAGCCGCGTTGACGGGCCGTGTATCGTGCCGAAAGAACTCAAAATGATGAATCGCTCCGGGGGCTTCCGGACTTCTGCGTCTCCTCAGGGAAGTCCGCCTGGACGGCGGAGTCGCTCGGCGCAACGACCGAGGCCGCTCGGGCGTCATATATAGAGGCCGCAGCGGGTGTTCTGATGTGCGCGAATCAGACTCACCCGGCGGGGGATAACCTCGTGGCAGCGAACGGTGCGGAGGAGGACGGGTGGAGAACGGCGTGGACACGCCATCGCGAGGGCCGGGCGAAGGCCCCGCCGGCTCGCAATCAGGCGATAGCCCGGACGGAAATGAACCCGCGGTTGCTTCCGCTGCCCGCGTGCCCGCCGCCAGCGGGGGTGGCGGACAGGCGCCTGGCCCAGACCCCCTGAAGCGGTCTGAGGCCTCCGTAACGCGTCCCAACCCGGTGATTACCCCGTCCGCCAAGCCGTCGTCTGGACCCGGGTCGTCTGGTGCAGCGTCGGCTGCACCGGCGGCGCCTGCGCCGTCGGCGGGCCCGTCCGCGCCACTCTCCCGGTCGGTGGCCGGGGATCCGGATTCGCCGTCGCTCATGACGCCGCGGCCGACTAGCGCCAACGGCGGCGGATCAGCGCAGACTGCGCTGCTCGGCGCGGCGAACAGCGCGCGGGGGCTGGCAGCCAAGGTGGGCTCGTCATTCTCTGGTATCACCAAGCCCAAGCCGAAGGGCAAGCCCAAGCCCCGGCCGCAAGCTCGCCGACCCGGACCAGGCGGGCCACAGGTTGGCGGGGCTATCCGGGCGCCGCAGCCCACGAGGCCGCAGCCCAGCAGTCAGCAGACGAGAAGCGCTCTTTTGAGCCTGCAGCGGATCGAGCCGATGTCGGTGATGAAGTTCAGCTTCCTCATCTCGCTCGTCGGCTGGGTGGTCATGTTCGTCGCGGTGGCGATCCTTTACTACTCGCTGTCCAAGCTGCACGTGTTCACCAAGATCGAGTCGACGGTCGGCCTGGTCACGTATAACAAGGACCACCCGGGATCCAACGCCGCCAGCTGGTTCCGCGCCTCGCGCGTGCTGGAGTACACGGCGCTGGTCTGCACGATCAACGCGGTCCTGTTCACGGCGCTCGCGACTGTAGGCGCAGCGTTGTACAACCTGGTGACTGCCCTGACGGGTGGCATAGAGGTAACCCTGAAGGAATCCGACTGAGCGCCTAGTCCGCCTTTGCACTTAACCCCAGGCCGGCGCGCCATTAATGCGTGGCACTTGCTTGCGAAGCTGTGGCGGGCGTTGGGTCCAACCCGCACTGCATACTTGCCGAATGGACGCGGACTACCTGGCTCGGCTGCTCGCTGAGCGCCTCAGCCGGATAGCGCCGCCGGAGTTCCGGGCAGTCGCCGTAGGCGCGAGGCTGCACTACGCCTGTCGGTTCGGAAGTGCGGCGACCGACATCGGAGCAATCTTCGACTTCCACGATGACAAGCCATCGGCTGAGCGAGTCCGGTCGGTATGCGAGCTAGCCCTTGATCACTTCCAGGACGTCGTAGACGAGACCACCACCGAGCCATGGCCTGGGACGGGTGATCATGTGCCTCCGGCGCGTGCCGAGGTGCGTGGATCGCGGGTACACATGTGGTACGGCTCCGCCGACCAGTCAGTCCTGGAATGCGAGCCGATAGAGCTTGAGGAACCGGGTTGATCAGACTCGCGCCGCAAACGCTATCGGGTCATAAGCCTCGTCGAGCGGCCTAGCTGCGGCGTGATAAGTTATGCGCTGTGCTTCCTGGCCCGGCGGGTAGCGGCAGAGCCGTTTCCGCAGGTCAGGGCCATGTTTTGATGGGCCTGTAGCTCAGACGGTTAGAGCGCTTCCCTGATAAGGAAGAGGCCGGAGGTTCAAGTCCTCCCAGGCCCACTCAGCAAAGCCGCAGGTCAGAAGGCTGTTTCTCGTGGCATTGGCGGTCATGAGGGGCGGCCTTCCTCGCGCTCCGTCCAGCTGGATTTCGGCGCGGCGCCTCGCCCACGATTCAAGTACGCGGCTGTGGGCGTCGGGCGCAAGGTGAGCGTAGTGGCCAGCACTAGTTAGTCCCGGTTATGGCCGGGCGGCGCGCCGGCAGACATGATCTGAGCCGCCTGGCGGATCACGGCTAGTTCAGCCGAGATGCCGCGCAAGGTCTCGACAAGGGCCAGCGTGGCGTGCACCTGAGCCTTCGACACCTCCCGGCCCGACATGGTTCCGGCGCCCTCAGCTGACTCGCCGACCAGTTGCTCAGCTATCCAGTAGTGGTCCACGTCGGCCATGATCACTCCCCGATGGCGAGATGTTCCTCAAGTCTTCCTCACAACCAGCCGGTGCGGGGGGCGATAAAGGCGGGTTACCCCGGAATGCTGCTCCCGGCTGGCATCGATGGGACTGTCAAGCCTGGTGTTGGGCGCTCACGGTTGCCCGGCTAGTGCAAGCGATCGGTCGCACGGAGGCGCCAGCATCGGCCCCTCCCACCGGGCACTAGCGGGCGTGGTGGCCGATCAGCTGGCGGGCGACCACGACGACGGTATTGCTGGGGATCGCGAAGCCGATGCCCGGAATGGCTCCGAGCTGCGGGTCCACCAGGTCTAGCGTCGGGATTCCGAGCACGTCGCCGTTAAGGTCCACGAGCCCGCCGCCGCTGTTGCCCGGATTTACGTCGGCGCTGGTCTGGATGGCCCCGGTGATGACCACGACAGGCTTCGCCTCCGACTCCTGCACGCTGCGGTTGGTGGCCGACACGATGCCCTGGGTGACGGTGTCAGCCAGCCCGAAAGGGGTGCCCATCGCCAGGACCCACTCTCCGACCTGCACCTTGGCCGAGTCCGCCCACGTGACCGGATGCAGGCGATCTGAGTGCTTGGTGACGCGAATTACGGCGAGGTCGTGGGATGGGGACGCGCCGATAATCCGGGCGGGCAGGGCAGCTGTGCCGGCTGTCTGCGTCACCTCGAACCTGGCGGCCGTGCCGACGACGTGGGCGTTGGTGACGATGTCACCCTTGTCGTCAAACACGACACCTGAGCCAATCGAGCCGTCAGGCGCCTGGATCTCGACAATCTTCGGCTCATCCAGCCGGACGACCTGCTCGGCAGAGTCCTGAATCGGCAGCGAACTGCCCCCGCACGCCGTGATCCCCGCCGCTGCCAGCGCCAGCACCCCGAGTGCCGCCCCCCTCATGTGGCTGGGTGTTCCCGCAGCCAGACAGCCCAAGCCTGCCAAAGGCCACGCCCCGCAGACCGCCGGCAGCCGGTGCGCCTCCGGGAGCCGGGCCAGCCCGAAGCTCGTCTGGCTGTTGGCGACGTCAGCATCGGGCCGTCAATTCGTGGGTCGGCGCGCCTGGTTGATCTCGCGGGCGGCTGCCCAGGCGTCCGCGGCCGGGCCTACGTGTCTGAGCTTGTCGGGGTTGTTCAGAGAGCGGATCGTCTGGACCTGGCCGTCGAGTATGTCGAGCGTCATGGCAGCGAGCACTTTGCCATCCCGATCGCGGAAGATCGCGCCGGGCTGACCGTTCACCTCGCGCCTGTCCAGGGTCACGTCGATCTGGGCGAGCCAGGGGAAGATTGAGCCTAGTACCCGGGCGACCTTCGCACCGCCGATGATGGTCCTGGCTAGCGTCGGCGCCTTGCCGCCGCTGTCTCCGGCCACGACGGGTAACGCAGCTGCCAGCCGAGGTCCCGCTTGGCCTTGCCGTTGGAAAAGCCGCGCCCTTCGGTCATCATGCCCACCACCATCTCGCCTGCCAGCAGCCGGGCCAGCCACGTGGGGAGCCGCCTCGGTGGCTTTGCACCCGCGCACTCGGCCAGGTACGGCAGCCACTCGCTGACCGGCGCCGGCTCGTCGTCGACGATGTTGAAAACGCCCGTTGCCTGCTGCTCAACCGCCAGGACGGTAGCGCTCGCCGCGTCATCCAGGTGGACCCACGAGAAGTAGCCGGTGCCGCCACCGACCAGCGGGAACATTCGCCTGCGCACGAGCTTGACCTGGTCGTCGGTGGCGCCAGGCCCGTAGAGCGAGCCGTAGCGTACGACCGCGCCGCCAGCCCTAACGAGGACGTCCTCGAGATGATGGATGGCCTTGGTACCTTCCGCCAGCTTGCGCGCCAGCGACCCCGTTCCCAGGTCCAACGGGTCTTCCTCGGTCTTGACCCACCCTCCCTGGCGGGTCACGTTGAAGATGGCGGCGCTCTGCGCGACCACGTTGGCGACGCCCGCCGCCTCGGCCGCGGCCAGCAGGTGGTCGGTCCCCTCGCTGCGGAGCCGGCTGGTCGTCGCGAAGAAGCGATCAGGCTGCCGTAGGTTGGGCTTGCCGGCATGCGCCTCGGACAGGGCTGTCATCTGATGCACGATCGCGTCCGGCCTGGCCGCCGCCACCGCTTCACCGACAGCCACCGCATCGAGTCCGTCCATCACAACCCCGTCGGCACCTAGTTTCCCCAGCAAGCCCAGCTTGGCCGCGGTCGTCGTTGTCGCCGTCACCTGGTGGCCACGGGCCACCAACTGCGGCACCAGTCGCCGTCCCACCACCCCCGTCCCGCCTGCCACGAACACTCGCACAGCCATCACCTTCCCGACTTCCAGGAACTACCTCTCAACCCCGAGACGAGATAGCCGTCTCCGGTTGTGACATGGGGGTGGAGAGAGACAGCAAGGTGAGCAGGCTCGGCTTCTAGGCCAACAGTTGTCCTGCCATTGTCGAGCCCCTTTGTGGCCGCAGACCGATGGCCGCGATGACGCCGGCGGCCGAAGCCAGCGGGATCACCACGGTCACCGGCAGGTACTGTCCGGCGATTCCCCACAGCGCGAATCCGACGCCTTGCGTGAACATGAGCCCGGCCCCGGCTAGGGCGAGGGCGCGGTTGCGCAAGTCCACTGGAGCGGTATCGATGAGCAGGCCGTCGACCCCGGCATGCCCCGCGCTGCCCAGGCCGCCAACCGCCAGCAGCGCGATGGCCAGGACCAGACCTGGGGTCGCCCCGAAGAAGGCGAGGGGCGCGAACGAAAGCACGGTGGCCGGAACGATGATCCGCCGCTGAAGGCGGGTCGTCAGCAGCCGGGCGGCGACGACGTCGGCGGCCACGGTTCCCATCGGGAGTCCCATCAGCAGGAAGCCCGCAGCGCGGGCGGGCTCGCCGATGTGGGTGGCATACGGAGCAGCCAAGGCCTCGGGGGCGACCATGCACGCGGGCACGAGCCAGCTGAACAGCAAGATCCGCCTGGTCGGCCGGTGCGCGAGCACCTTCCGGAGGCCAGCCAGGGAATCGCGGGCCATCGAGCCGCTGCGGTTGCCGCCGCTTGGCCTGGCAGCGGTGCCGAACCGTAGCAACAGGGCGGATGCCGCGAAGGACAACGCGTCGGCAACGAGCGCCCCGCGCGGCGACAGTATCGCCAGCAGCAGGCCGCCCACGCCGTAGCCCACGATCTGCGCCGACTGGGCCACCATCCGCATCAGCGCCCGACCAAGGATGTAACGCGGACCAGGCGGGAGCACCTCGGGCATCACGGCTGAGCGGACACCCTGGTAGACGGGCGCGATGAGCCCGATCGCGAACAGGAGCGCGAGCAACGCAGGCAGCGGCACGCCCGGGATGACCATGGCCCCGATCAGCACCGCGCTGGCAAGGTCGCAGGCAACAAGCACCCGGCGTGCAGGCAGGCGGTCTGCCGTGGCGCCTAGCAACGCACCGCCGATGAGATACGGCAGGAAAGATAGCGCCATGACCGAGGCCGCAAGCGCCGGAGAGCGGGTCTGCTGGTAGATCAGCACGGTCAGCGCGACGGCCGCCACGATGTTGCCGAGCATCGAGACAATGTTGGCTACGAAGATCGCCCGGAACTCGGCGACGCCTAGCACGTCCCGGTACCGAGCGCGGCCGGCAGCCGTGGCTTGATCGACGGTTTGGCCCGCTCTAGCCGCCGTTGTCATGGCAGCCACTCTGGCGGCAACTACGATCGAATGCGAGAGATTCGGCATTGGCCGAATAATTGGGAGGACCGATGAGTCTCGCCCTGGTATTCGGGCGGGACGACGCAGCGCGCGTCCGGTTCGCCATCTCTCCCCTGTGGGAGACCATGTCAGCTCTGCGGGTGCTCCTTGAGCCGCAGCGTCATGCCTACCACCTGCCTTGGCTCGACTCGGTGCGGGCAGATCTGGACCGGCTGGAATTGTGGCCACTGCTGGCACTGTCGCCGCGCCGCGGGTGGACCCCCGACTTCCTCAGCCCCGCACCAGCGGGCCCCAGCACCGACATTGCCGATCAGCTCGCCCAGGTCCGGGCGACACCGCCGGATCGGGTGGCCCAGGAAGTGACGCTGTCTCTGACCGACCGATTCGGGGAGCCCGCGCCTGAGGCGGCTTGGCAGCTCCTCGATGACCCGGCAGCCACCAGAGCCAGGCTCGCCGACCTCCTGGAACAGTGCTGGCACCTGCTGATAGCGCCACACTGGGCGAGGCTGCACGACCTGCTTCGAGCCGACATCCTGTACCGGACCCGGACGCTGGGCGACTACGGCCTAGAACGAGTGCTCAACGACCTGCATCCACATGCCCGGTGGGCCGGCCCCAGCCTCGTCATCGAAGGGCCCAGCGCGGCGCAGTTTCAGCTCGCGGGCGCCGGGCTGCTCCTCATGCCCAGCGCCTTCGTCTGGCCGGGCCTAGTGGCCGTCACCGAGCCGCCCGCCCGGCCGGCACTTGTCTACCCCGCGAGGGGAATCGCCGAGCTGTGGCAACCGGCTCCCACGGGCCAGTCCGAAGCACTCGGCCGCTTGCTAGGCCAGACCAGAGCCGCAGTGCTGGAGTCGCTCGCCGAGCCGGCCTCCACCTACACTCTGGCTCGGCGGCACGAGCTGGCACCGAGCACCGTGTCGCAGCATCTGACCGCATTGCACAAAGCCGGCCTGATCAGCAGGCGCCGTCATCGCCACGACGTCCTCTATCAGCAGACGCCGCTGGGAACGCTGCTGACCACCGGCCAGCAACCCACCGGGGCAGAAGCTCAGGTGCTCCCGTCGCCGGCGGCCGTAGCCGCGCCGAACAGCTCCGCATAGTCGTACGCGTTCTCGGGCTTGGCCCGGACCGCGGCGTCGATCATCTTGGCGTCGTCGCCGACGAGGATCCGCCAGGCCCCCGCCTGCACCTGGTCGAGGATGATGGTCGCGGCCTGCGCCGCGCTGAGCGGTGCCTTATCGCGGAAGTCGTTCTCCCACTGGCTGAGCATGTGGCGCAGATCGTCGGGTGTCGCGCCCTCGGCGAGCAGCCCGGCACCTTCGAGTCGGCTCCGCACGTGAGGCGTAATCACGTCGGCAAGCTCGGCGTCGGTCATCTCCCCGGGTTCGGGCAAGCCGCGGGCGCGGCGGCTGTTGGCGACGATGTCGGTGCCCACGTGTCCGGGCATCACGACGGCGACCCGGACGCTTGGAGCGTTGCTGCGCAGGTCCTCGATGAGACCTTCAGTAAACCCGCGTACTGCGAACTTGGCCGTGCAGTACGCGTTATTCGGCATGCCTGGTCCGAGCGACGCCCACAAGCCGTTGACGCTGCTGGTATGCACGAGGACGCCGTCGCCACTCGCGATCAGCAGCGGCAGGAATGCTCGGGCGCAGTAGTACACGCCCCACCAGTCGACGGCGAATGTGCGTTCCCAGTCTTCACGGCTGTCATTGACGAAGCTGCCGCCGCCACCGACGCCGGCGTTGCTGAAGACGACGTCGACGTGCTCACGCGCGTGCTCCTGCAGCAGGTCGTCGCGGAACCGCTGCACCTCTGTTTCGTTGGAAACGTCGCAGACATGGGCGGTGACTCGGACCTCGGGTGTGGCACCAGCCTGCGCCAGGGCGGCGCTCTCCGCGACGGCGCCTGGGTGCCAGTCACAGGCAGCGACCGAGCATCCGCGCGCCGCCAGCTGGCGGACGAGCTCGCGGCCCATGCCCGAGCCGCCGCCGGTCACTACCGCGAGCTTCCCTGCGTACGAGTCCACAGCCGCGCACCTCCAGGCGGTCGCACATAGCGAGTAACACGCTGCCGGTGCGACGGCCTTACCAAACCGGTGCACCGCTGGCCACGATGGTTTCCTGCCGCGCTATGGAGCGTCAACTGCGTTAAGCGTCTTACCGCGAAACCTCGATGACCACGGTCGCGCCCACGGTCACGATCGTGGCAGCGGGCCACCCCGGTGACGTACACCTGAGGAAATTCTGATCGCCCCGTCGCCGATCAGGAAGCGAGGAACGGCCTAACCACGTCCAGGAACTGATCCGGCGCATTCGCGTGGACATGATGACCAACCGGGATCTCGCGCAGCCGGGCATCGCGCAGCAACGGCAGTGCGTCAGCGAATGTCTGCTGCGGCACGTGGCTGTCTGGCCCTCCGGCGATCATCAGCACCGGCGCAGTCACCGCCGAGAGCTGATCCCACCAGGCCGGGTCTGGATCCTGGAACTGGGCGGTCAGGTCCAGCAGCGCTTGCCAGTCGAACGGCACGTCCGCCGGTGCCTCCGCGGGCGGAATCCTGAACGGCCGGGCTCCGCGCCGCATCGGTGGAGTGTCCTCGACCACGAGGTGCGCCAGCCGGCCAGGCTGCGCTTCGGCGACCAGCCAGGCGACGCCGCCACCCATGGAGTGGCCGATCAGATCTATGTCAGTCGCGCCGATGACGTCAAGCAACGCCAGCACGTCATCGCGCATGTCCTCATAGGAGTACTGGCCCGGCTGGTCACTGTCGCCAAATCCCCGCATGTCCACGGCGTAGACGTGGTGCGTCGCAGCGAACGCTGGCGCTATCTCGTCCCAGGACGTCCTGTCGAGCCCGAGCGCGTGTATCAGCACAAGCGGACGACGTGCTTGGTCGCCCGTCACGTCCGCTGCTAGCTCGATCCCGCGTACCGCGAAGCGTTGTACGGCCACTGGCTACAGTCTCTGGCGCTGGACCGGCGCACCCCATCCCGCTGCTACGGACACACTCGGCCGTTGCGTTCGAAGGCCGCATGCGTCAGTGGCATTAGGCCAGCCCAGATCACTTCCATCTGCTCGGCGACCATCTCGATCTCGCGTTGCGGGAAGGACGGGAACGTGGCGTCTGGGTCCTTCACGCGCAGGGACAGGAAGTTCATGAGGGCGCGTGCATTGCACGTCGCGTACATCGAGGAGTACAGGCCGACGGGCAGTACCGTCCGGGCTACCTCGCGAGCCACGCCCGCATCGAGCATTTCCAGGTACGCCGTGTACGACTGGCGACACGAAGCTTCGACCGCCTCAGTCACCAGCGCGTGCTGAGCTGGCGAGCCCTCGCTGAAGACGTAAGCGCCGGGCTTGCCGCTCTGCACCAGCTTCCGGTCAGGCCCGGGCACGTAGAAGACAGGCTCGAGCTTCCGGTACCTTCCGCTCTCTTCGTTGTAGCTGAACGTCCGATGGCGCATGAACTCCCGGAACACGAATATCGGCGCGCTCACATAGAAGGTCATGGTCGAGTGCTCGAACGGCGTGCCGTGCCTGTCGCGCATGAGAAAGTTGATCAGCCCCGCGGATCTCTCGGCGTCGCCGTTCACGTCAGATAGCGACTGCTCGCCCTTCGTGGACACGCGGGCAGCCCAGATCACGTCAGCATCGGACGCAGAATGCTTCACCAGTTCGACTGTCATCTCGCTGCGGAAGGCTATGTCCGGCACGGTCGTCATTGTGCTCGCTGCCGTCGCCAGTTCCATCGGCGCACCCTCTCCCTCACGGTCGTCAGGACCAATCATGCCGGCCGGTACCGACAAAGGTGGCCGGGACGCACCGATGCCGGACGGCAAAGGGCCGAGACCTGGCCGACGAGCCTGGATCGGCGAATTAACAGAACACTTAATCGCGCGTCGCGGCCGCCCGCGGGCACGGGTTAGAGTCGAATAACGCGACGTGGCCCGAAGGGATTGTCTGATATGAGCGCAGAGTCCGGTGAGGCGCTTGACGTCCTACGCAACGTCTGGCGCAGCAACGGTCAGACCGCCGCTGACCTCGTCGATCCAGGAGGCGAGCAGAAGTCCTGCAAACGGATGACCGAAGCTGGCGTCGGGTACGAGGACTTTGCCGCCGGGGAAGAGGACCTCAATGCCGCCTGGCGGGCCCGGCTGGAGCGCGAGGGCAAGCTGGACCGGGCTGGCGGCACAGTCCGTGATCTTGTCATGGGGTCGGCCGAGGAGCGCTGACCCGAGCACCTGACGGCGAGGAGATTCGCTCGGTGGATTATCCCGGATCCGTCGGGGAGCTGACCGATGGCCTGCGGCAGGGCGGTTACCTCGCTGACCGGGGCCTCGCCACCTCCCTGCTGGTCTCCCTCTCCCTGCGTCGGCCCATGCTGCTGGAAGGCGAGGTTGGGGTCGGCAAGACCGAAGCCGCCAAGGTGCTGGCCTCGGTCTACGGGCGGACGCTCATCCGCCTTCAGTGCTATGAAGGCATCGACACCAATCAGGCGTTGTACGAGTGGGACTATGCCCGGCAAATGCTGCAAATCCGGGCACTGTCCGAGCGCCAGGCGGCGGACGAGCAGTCGGTCGACAAGCTCTTTGGTCCCAAGTTCCTCCTAGAGCGGCCGCTGCTCGCAGCCGTTCGCGCTGGTGAGCAGGCGGTCTTGCTGATCGACGAGGTGGACAGGGCGGACGACGAGTTTGAGGCATTCCTGCTCGAGGTGCTGTCGGACTTCCAGATCAGCATCCCGGAGATCGGCACTATCAGGGCGCAGTCCCCGCCGGCGGTGATCCTCACCTCGAACAGGACGAGAGAGCTCCACGACGCCCTGCGCCGCCGCTGCCTGTATCACTGGATCGGCTACCCGACGGCTGAGCGCGAGGTCGAGATCGTGCTGATCCGTGAGCCAGCCGCGGCCGAGAAGCTCACCCGCAAGGTCGTCGCTGCGGTGCACCGCCTGCGTGAGCTGGAACTGGCGAAGCCTCCGGGTGTGGCCGAGACCATCGACTGGGTCCGCACGCTGAGTTTCCTCGGTGAGACCGACCTGACCCGCCAGGCCGCCGACGACACGCTCGGCGCCGTCATCAAGGATCGCGACGACCTCGACATCGTGCGCGAGAACCTGGCGGAGATCACCTCCGGTGGCTGATCAGGCGACCGCGGCCGCGCAGGCACCGTTCGCGGCCATGCTGGTCGACTTCGCTCGTGAGCTACGCGGCGCCGGCCTGACCGTCGGCACCGGTGACGTCCTGACGTACTGCTCGGCGATGCTCCCGCTCGATCCGTCCGATCTGCTGGACCTGTACTGGGCGGGCAGGACGACGCTGGTCAGCCGCCGTGACGACATCCCGGCGTATGACCGTGTGTTCCGGCAGTTCTTCCTCGCCGAGGGCGCCCCGGCCGCGGCGCTGCTGACCCTCACGGCGACCGGTGCCGCAGAAGCCGAAGCGGGGCTCGTCATGCCGGGCAGCGAGCCGGGACCTGAGGAGGACGAGGAGAAGCCCGTTCTCGGCTGGATGGCATCGGACGTGGACGCCCTCAAGCACCGCTCCTTCGCAGCGTGCACGCCGGCCGAGCTCGCCGCGTTGCGACGCATCATGGCGAGAATCAAGCTGACGCCGCCGCAGCGCCGCACGCGGAGGACAAGGCCTTCCACCGCCGGCCGCTCACCCGACCTGCGCAAGACCATCAGGGACTCGATGCGGATGCACGGCGAGCCGGCCGAGTTGTTCTTCCGCCAGCGGCGGACCAGGCTTCGTCCGCTGATCCTGATCCTCGACGTCTCCGGCTCCATGGCCGACTACTCGCGACACCTGCTCCAGTTCGCGCACACGGCGAAGCATGCGGCAGCGAAGGTGGAGGTGTTTTGCTTCGGGACCCGGCTGACGCGCATCACGAAGGCACTCGAGCATCGCCGGCCTGACAACGCGCTGGAGCAGGCGGCTAGGACGGTTGTCGACTGGGATGGGGGTACCCGCATCGGCGAGTCACTGGACACATTCGTACGGCGCTGGGGGCGTGGCGGAATGTGCCGTGGTGGTGTCGTGGTGATCTGTTCAGACGGACTCGACCGCGGCGATCCCGAGCAGCTAGCCGCCGCGATGGCGAGGCTGGCCCGATTGTCGTACCGGATTGTCTGGCTCAATCCCCACAAGGGCGACGACCGGAACTTCCGCCCGAGCACGCTCGGCATGATGGTGGCGGCGCCGCACATCGACCTGCTGCTATCCGGGCACGACCTGGCTAGCCTGGAACAGCTAGCCGAGATGCTGCCGGCGCTCAACTGAGGAGTGATTTGTGAGGTGGAGTGTCGGCATCGAGGCCGAGGGTGATCGGATCCTGACGCGCGAAGAGGTCGTTGAGCTTGCTGACGCCATCGCGTCGAGCCATGGCATCGCGACCGGAATCGGCACGAGCCGGTACGGGGCGCAACTCGTCGTCGAGGCCGAGAACAAACAGGACGCGATCAGCGTAGCCACCGAGCGGTTCCTCGCCGCGGCTGCTACGGCCGGCCTGCCGTCGGCGCCGGTCGTGCGTACCGAGGCGATCAGCGAGACAGAGGAAGAAGACGATTTCCAGTGATCCGGCTCGGCTCACTCGCCGGCTACCCGTTCGAAGGCCCGCGACTGCTGGCCGGCTGGACGCCTCCGGCTGAGGCGGCGGTGTACGCGGTCCTGTACAAGCCCGACTCGGACAAGAATCCGGAACGGTACGCCGTCAGCTACGTCGGCCACTCCGACGACCTCAGCGCCGAGCGGTTTCCGTTCCAGCATCCCCGCGCTAGCTGCTGGACGAGCCGGGCCGGCTCGAAGTGGAAGGTCTACATCGCCACGTACGTGGTGCCGGGCGGTAATCGGCCGCATCGAGAGCAGATTACCCGCGAGCTACTGGCGACGTACCACCCGAGCTGCAACGACGAGAAGTACGCGAACGCCTGGGAAGACCACTGGATAGGCGAGTACTCCGCGCCGACTACCGGGCCAGTAGCTCGCCGCGGCCCTGATCAGTCCGGCCATACCTGACACCCGGCCGCGCCCCCGTTGATCCTTACTGCGTCGTTGCGCCGGTGCTGCACATACGCGCGCTAACGCGGCGTGTACCCGACTGCGTCGTGCAGGCGCGAACGGCGCGTGCCGGATGCAGGCCTAACCGGCTCCGGTACGGCTGGTTCGGCGGGCCGCGGCGTGACGTCGGCCACGATCTCCTCCGCCATCCCGTAGAGCAGCGGAAGCGCGCCAGCGACCACGCCGCCCGTCTGGTTGATGTGCCCGACACCCGGGCCTATTAGCTTGGCGTGGCCAACGATCTTTCGCACTAGCTCACCGCTCTCTTCCAGGTTCGCCGCGATTCTGGCGAGCAGCGTACCGACCCAGAATAGATAGAAAGCCAGCCCCGCGATCAGCAGAACGATCTCGAGAACCGTCAGCACCACGAGGGTCGTCATGACTTGACCTTTCCGAGCACTCGGCCGAGGAACAGGTGGTGCTGGAGGCCCTCGGCGAGCACAGCCTCCACGCCGCCGGCCACCTGCGGGATGAGAACCGCGTCGGCGGTGTTAGCCTCTGCGGCCTTCAGCGTGTCGCGTACTTGGACGACGCGCCGGTCGATGACCTTGACGAGGAAGATAAGCAGGCTGAGCAGAGCCACAACGGCGAGGATCACTACCAAGCCGACGATGAGGGCAGAGACCCAGAGGGTGTGCTCGTGCGCTGGCATCGCCGCCACGAGATGGGCCAGTTTCATTAGTTAGCCTCCCAGCCGGGCGCGGCCGCGCTGTAGTCCGCCGATGATGACGGTCGCGTACTCGATGGTCGTGCGCAGGGCGCCAAGCGGCGCTGTGTTGTGCACGGCGTCCTGCAGTGCCGTGTCAATCTTGGGTGCCTCGTCGCCGATCGAGCGCGCAAGCAACAGGATCGGGACGACGAGCGCTACCACGACCAGCACGACGACGGCGCCGATCGTGAAGCCGAGTATCCAGCCGAAGTTGCTGGTGGTCGACGTGGCCGCGGCCACCACGTGGTCAGTCATTTGTCATCTCTCCCGGCTCGGCTCAGACCGTCTCGCAGAAGTCCCGCACCGGCTTAAGGCTTGCGTTCACTGACGTGAGGCGCTCGGGCACGGTGCTCGTAAGTTGCGCAATGGCCTGCACGCCGCCGGTCGTGGCGACGAGGGTCGCGCGAATGGCCCTCAGGTGGAAAATCACCCGCAGTAGGCCGATGGCTGTGATCGCGATGATGAGGGCGGCGATGATCAGCGTCGCCCACGCAGCTGCTGGCATGACCTTTGTCCTTTCTGCTTGCCGGGAGCTGGGTCAGCCCAGCAGCTTGGCGACGGAACCCGCGTACCGGACCGCACCGACAGAGATCTCGTTGACGGTCGCGTCTGTTGTGGCCAGCGCCGCGGGCACACCGTCCAGCTCGCCGATGAGGGCGACGCCGCCGGACAGGATGTCGTCGGTCGCATGCCGGATCCGCTCCACGGCCGCGAGCACCCGGTTCAGTAGGAAGATCACGACGGGAAAGACGACGAGCAACAGCACTGCGTTGCCTATCCACCACAAGACCATGGCGCTGTCTCCTAGCTAGCGGGCTGGTAGGGAGCGAAGAAACGGCGGAATACGCGCGTGAGCGCCATCATGGTGGCGCGCAGGCCGAGCGTGAAACCGCGGGCTGGCGTGGCCGTCGCGGCCGCGATCTGCTCGGCGGACTCACCGCGGTCCAAGCGGTTGATCCGATCCTGCATGTTGGTCGCGAAGTCCCTCATGAGCACCGACGTGACGTCCGAGATCATCCCGCGGCCGTATTGCGCCGCAGCGCCGGCTAGCTGGAGATCCTGCGTGACGTCGACGCGGGTGCCGCGCCCCGCGCGGGCGAGCGTCGCTGTTACGGTCATGCTGGCCTGGCCACGACCCTTCTCCTCAGCGCCGGCGGCGTGGACCACCAGACGCTTGGCCTCCTCGTCGCGCTCGGTGATGTCGGCAGTGCCCGCGAACTGAAGCCGGACCGGGCCCATGCGGACGGCCACGCGGCCCTTGTATTTGTCCCCGCCGAGGTCCTCGGTCAGCTCGGCGCCCGGCAGACAGGTCGCCACCTGCGGGATGTTCTCGAAGAACTCCCATACCTTCTCGATTGGCTCGGCGACCTCGAAGTCATTCTTGATCAGCATCATGCCTCGCTCGTGTAGTCAGAAGCTGCTTCACATGTGCGCTTGCGTCGCGCTCGAACGCCTGGCGGCAGCCGACGCCGCAGAAGTAGTAGGTGCCGCCGCCGTACTCCACCTGAAGGCTGTCCGGACCAGCCGCAACGGTCATGCCGCACACCGGGTCGATTGCCTCGGCCGGCTGGGGTGCAGGCCCATGCTGCTGCCGACCCGCCATCTCGCCCTGGGCGCCGTTCGACCCGGCGTCGGCCAGGGCGCCACTGGCCCGAAGCTGCACGAGCTCAGCCAGGATGGCGACGGCGATCTCCTGGTGCGTCGTGGTGCCGAGGTCGAGTCCGGCCGGCACCCGGACCCGCTCGAGCTGATCCCGCGGAACGCCCCGGTCGGCGAGATAGCCCAGCACAGCGGCACCCCGCTTGTGCGAGCCAACCAGGCCGAGATAGGCGGGCCGCGCCGCAATGGCGCGCTCGAGCAGGCCTTCGTCGTTGTGGCCCTGGCTCGCCACGACGATCATCGAGCGTTCGTCAGCATCAGCAGCGCTGAAGTCGGGCCCGTCGATCAGATCGGCCCGCCACCCCAGTGTCCGCGCCAGGTCAGCGAGCGTGTTGGCCATCGGCGAGCGTCCCACGACCACCAGATGGGGAACGGGGACGACCGGCTCGATGTACACCTCAAGCGCGCCCTCGCTGGAGCAGGCGATCGGAACGACCAGCATGCCATCGGGCACCTCGCCGCCGAAGCGCCCAGTGCTGCCGAACTGCTCCGGACTCCCGAGCAGGAGCAGCTTCGCCTCGCCGGTGGCGATGACGCGCTGGGCTTCCCGGATCACGCTTGGCTCGGCGCACGCGCCGCCGATCCACCCCCGCAGCTCGCCTGCCGCGGTGATGATCGCGCGGGATCCCTGCTGGCTGGACGACGGCCCTTGCCGCCACACCACCGTCGCCAGCGCGAACGGCTCGCCGCGCCGAGCCATCTCGGCGGCGTCGGCCAGCACGGACCAGCCGTCCATGGGCGTCTCTTTAGTCATCGGACCTAACCGGAGGCGCGCCCGAGATATCCCGGTGATAAGTAATCGCTTCCCAGACCCGGTCGGGCAGCAGGGGCATGTCGATATTGCGAACGCCGGTGCCTGACAGTGCGTCCAGGACGGCGTTGACGAACGCGGCGGGACCGCCGACCGCCGCGCACTCGCCGATGCCCTTGGCGCCAATCGGGTGGTGCGGACAGGGAGTGACGACCTCGCTGTGCAGCTCGTAGCCCGGCGTCTCCCAGGCCGTGGGCAGCAGGTAGTCCATGTAGTTCGCGCCGACGCAGTTGCCGTCGGCGTCGAACGTGATGAACTGCATGTTCGACATGGCGTAGGCCTCGGTCAGTCCGCCCATGATCTGTCCTTCAACGATCATGGGGTTGATCCGAACGCCGCAGTCATCGACGGCCACCATCCGGAGTACGTCCCACACGCCGGTCTGCGGGTCGACCTCGACGGTGACGATGTAGACCGCGAATGGCCAGGTCAGGTTCGGCGGATCGTAGTAAGCGGTGTTCTCCAGCCCCGGCTCCATGCCGTCAGGCATGTTGCTGTAGGCCGCGATGGCGCATTCCTGGATCGTGACGCCGCGATCAGGAGCGCTGCGCACGTAGAACCGGCCGAGCTCCCACTCGACGTCCTCCTCCGACACCTCTAGGAGATGCGCAGCCAGCTTCCGCGCCTTGGCTCGGATCTTGCGGGACACCATCGCGACGGCGGCGCCCGCCACGGGCGTGCTCCGCGACGCGTACGTGCCCATGCCGAACGGGGCCGTGTCGGTGTCGCCTTCCTCCACGACGACGTCCTCGGCCGGGATGCCGAGCTCATGGGCGACGATCTGAGCCCACGTGGTCTCGTGGCCCTGGCCTTGCGTCTTCGCGCCGGTACGCAAGATCGCCTTCCCGGTCATGTGGACCTTGAGGTCCGCCGAGTCGAACATCTTGATGCCGAGGATGTCGTACTCGCGGCTGTTGCCCGCCCCGAGCGGCTCGGTCATGGTCGAGATACCAAGACCGAGCAGCCGCCCGCGTTTGCGCGCCTCCGCCTGCTCGAGCCGGAAGTTCTCGTAGTCGATCGCCTTGAGGCCGACCTCCAGGCACTTGCCGTACTGCCCCGAGTCGGTCAGGAAGCCGAACGGAGTCCGGTGCGGGAACTGGTCGTCCCGAACGAAGTTCATTTCCCGGAACCGCGCCTGGTCCAGGCCGAGGTCATTCGCGGCTTCGGCGACCATGCGCTCCTGGAAGAACATGGCTTCGGTGACCCGGAATGAGCAGCGGTACGCGACGCCTCCCGGCGCCTTGTTGCTGTACGTGCCGCGGGCGGTCAGGTGGGCGACGGGCACGTCGTAGGCGGCAAACGCCGAGTGCATCAGGCCGATCTTGAATTTGCTCGGCTGCGCATCGGAGAAGAACGCGCCGTGGTCGGCGTCGGTATGCATCCGGACGGCGAGAATCTTGCCGTCCTTGCGCAGCGCCATCTCGCCCTTGAGGTACACGTCCCGGGCGAACCCCGTCGAGATGAGGTTCCCGGACTTGTCCTCGATCCACTTGACCGGCCGTTCGAGCAGGATGGATGCGAGGATCGAGCAGACGTAACCCGGGTAAATCGGCACCTTGTTGCCGAAACCGCCGCCAATGTCCGGGGACACGATCCGGATCATGTGCTCGGGCAGCTCGGCGACCATGGCGACCGCGGCCCGGATGATGTGCGGCGCCTGCGTGGTCATGTACACGGTGAGCTTGGACGTGGCCCGGTTGAAGTCGGCTATGGACCCGCAGCACTCGATCGGCGACGGATGCGAGCGCGGGTAGTGCAGCTCGAGCTTGGAGATGACGTCAGCCGCAGCGAACGCCCGGTCGGTGCCGTCACGGTCGCCGACTTCCCAGTTATAGATGACGTTGTCGGGCTGGTTTTCCTTGTCGTCTCGGATAACCGGCGCGCCGTCGGCGACTGCCTGGATCGGATTGACGATCGCCGGCAGCGGTTCGTAGTCAACGACGATCGCCTCGCAGGCGTCCTTGGCTATGTAGGGGTCGTCCGCGATGACGCACGCGACCTCCTGGCCCTGGAACCGCACCTTGTCTGTCGCGAGCACAGCCTGGGTGTCGTATGACAACGTCGGCATCCACGCTAGGTTGCGGGTCGCCATCATCTCGCCGGTCAGTACGAGGTGGACGCCGGGAATGTCCCACGCCTTGCTCGCGTCGATCGACTTGATCCGGGCGTGCGCCAGCGGGCTGCGCAGGATCTCCATGTGCAGCATGTCGGGCAGCACGATGTCGTCGGTGTAGTTGCCCTTGCCGCGAATGAACCGGTTGTCCTCGACTCGCTTGCGGCTTGCGCCGAGTCCACCGATCTTGATCTCGTCTACTGCCTGGGACATGTCACGCTTCCCGTCTTTGCTGTGTCTGCGGCACGGAGCTCGCGACCTGAGGCCTACTCGGCAGCCTGTGACCGCAGCTTCTGCGCGGCCCACAGCACTGACTTGACGATGTTCTGATAGCCGGTGCAGCGGCACAGGTTGCCCGACAGCGCCCAGCGCACCTCTTCCTCGGTGGGGTCGGGGTTGGCATCGAGGAGGGCCTTGGCGGCCATCATCATGCCGGGCGTGCAGAAGCCGCATTGCAGGCCGTGCTCCTCCTTGAAGCCTTCCTGCAGCGGGTGCAGCTCGCTAGCCGTAGCCAGCCCCTCAACCGTCTGAATTTCGTGCCCGTCGGCCTGGACCGCCAGCATCGTGCATGACTTCACAGCCCGACCGTCGACCAGCACCGTGCAGGCGCCGCAGTTGGTCGTGTCGCACCCGGTGTGCGTGCCGGTAAGCCGCAGGCCCTGCCTGATGAGGTGAGCGAGCAGCAGCCGGGGCTCTACCTCGGCGATCTTCTTCTGGCCGTTGATCGTGAACTTGATCCGGCGTACCGGCACGTCGCCGGTGGCCTCGTCGCCGAGGTCGTCGTACACCATCGTCATGTCAGGCCGCCCTCTCCGCCTCGTCGGCGTGGTTACGGGTGCTGCCAGTCAGGATGCGCTCGACGAACGTCGCCACCATGTGGCGCTTGTACTCGGCGCTGCCGCGGTGATCGGTCCTGGGCCGCGCGGCGGCGGCCGCTAGCTCGGCCGCCTGGCCTATCGACTCGGGTGTTAGCGGTCGGCCCGTGAGCGCGGCGGCCGCCTCCGTCGCCGAGATGGTGGACCCGCCGACACCGGTGAGACCGATGCCCGCCCTGGTCACGGACCCGCCGGAGAGCTCGAGCGCGACGGCGACGCCGACGGTCGCGAAATCGCCGACCCGCCGCTCGAGCTTCAGGTAGCCGCCGGCTCGATCACCGCGCGCTGGCGGGATCACCGCCTCGATGGCGATCTCGTCGGCGTCGAGCACGTTCTCGAAGGGCCCAGTGACGAAGTCGGCCATCGGGATCGACCGCCGCCCGCGCGGGCTCTGCGCGACCATCGAACCGCCGAGCGACAGCACCACTGACGCCCAGTCACCCTGCGGGTCGGCGTGACACAGCGAGCCGACCAGAGTTCCGCGATTGCGCACGATGGGGTCGGCGATCAGTGGCGCGGCGGCCGCCATCGTCGGCTGCGTGCTTCGCAGCAGCTCCGACCGTTCCAGATCGGCGTGCCGGGTCAGCGCGCCGATGCGCAGCGTCCCGTCCGCGTCGGCCCGGTGGTAGGCCAGCCCGGGGACGTTGTTGATGTCGACGACCAGCTCAGGAGAGGCAAAGCGCAATTTCATCAGCGGGACCAGGCTCTGGCCGCCGGCCAGTACCTTGGCATAGTCGCCGCCATCGCGCAGCAGCCCTATCGCCTCGTCCAGCGAGTGCGGCGCCTCATAGCGGAACCGCGATGGATACATACGTTCCTCCGGTCTGCGGAAACGGCGAGCGAGCCCGAATCAGGTCGCGCTGGCGTCACCGGCGCTGGGGTCCGGACCCGCTGGGTCAGACTCCGGGCTTGACGGCGTGATGTCTGCGGCTTGCGACGGGGCCGACCTGGCGGAATGGGGGTCGGCTACGGCGACCGGACCCGACTCGTAATCAGGGTCGGGCCGTGGCTCCTGATGAGGCGGCCACGGCCCGGACACGGGCTGCCCGGCTATCTTCAGGTAGTCAATCAGTTCGGGCCACGCCCAT
Source organism: uncultured Actinomycetota bacterium (assembly GCA_963730085.1). GTDB lineage: Bacteria > Actinomycetota > Actinomycetes > Streptosporangiales > Streptosporangiaceae > JAJYUU01. Next base: position 673,580 of record CAVSQI010000009.1, read on the forward strand.
ACTGTCGGGCTCTTGCCGGTCTTCGGGGCGTGCTCGATGAGCTCGTAGAGTCGCGGATTGCCCTTGCTCTTGCCGTCGGACTCGATCCGCATGGTGCACGCTCCCATGTAACGGACGGCAGCCTCGACTGGCGATCCGCCGTCGCTAGATCTGAATTCGCATACTTCACCGTTGCGGTGGGTTGCGCAACGGGCCAATAACCTGTCGCTTAAGTACCCAGCTAGCTTGGCACAAACTCGCGCCATTAGCTGATATTCAACTCCATATGGTGACGTATACCGGTGGCCGGAATCGCGAAGGTGGCACGCCTGCCCCTGGCGACCGCATTAGCTGCATCGCTTCGGGCGTCCCGAGGAAGCGCCGCAGCGCGCTAGCGGCCGTGCTGCGGTGCTGCCGCTCGAGCAGCGTCGCATGCCAGACCGCCTCGACCGGCAAGCCGGGCATGTCTACCAATGACAGTTCTCCCCGCCTTAGCTGCTGCGACACCAGGTGCTCGATCGCCGGCGCGACCCCCGAGCCATCCGCCGCCGCAGCCCACGCTGCCGTCTGACTCGGGAACACCCCGATGTTGCTCTCGGGCACGCCCAGGTGGGCGAGCATCTTGCCGGTCTCGCTGTCTGGGTCAGCGCCTGCCGGATCGACAAGCCACCGCCAGCTACGGGCCGGCCCTCGCGGCCTGGACTGGCCGGCCGTCACGACGACCACCCGGTACTTGAAGATCGGCTCCGAGACCACCGGCATCGTCTGCTCGCCCACGGAACCGTCGCCGAATGCCACATCGGCGAGCCGGTTGGCGACCAGCACGGCCTGCTCGCCAGATGCGGCGACGCCCGTCGACACCTCGACCGAGCCCGGAAACCGCCGAGTGAACGCCTCGACCAGCGGACCGGCCACGAACTCAGCGAACGTCGACGTTGCGACGATGCGCAGTTGCTCGGGCGCTCCCTGCGCGGCCCGTACGGCGGCGTGCGCCTCGGCGCCGAGGACGACGATCTGGGATGCCGTCGCGAGCAGGCGGGAGCCGCCAGGCGTCAGCGTCATGCCCGCCGGGCCGCGCGTGATGAGCTGATCGCCCAGGTGCTGACGCAAGGCGGTGAGCGCCTGCGACACGGCGGGCTCGCTAACCCCGAGCGCGCTTGCCGCGGCGGTCACCGAGCCGAGCCGGGCCACTAGCACGAACGCGTTGAGCTGCGTGAGGGTCATGGCACCGTCCAGTGTGGCCGATCGACCAGGCCAGCACCGCTGGCGCGCCTGTTTACACTCGGGATCGACGACGGCCCGACCTGACGGCATGCAGAGGAGGACGCCACCGTGCAAGTCCCGGCCCATGTCGAGTACGACAAGGCCACCAGTGTCGAGCATGCGCTCACGCTGCTCGCCAGGTATGCGCCAGAAGCGCGGGTCCTCGCCGGCGGGCACAGCCTGATACCCATGATGAAACTGCGGCTTGTGCAGCCTGAGGTGCTAATCGACATCAACGGGCTCACCGACCTCTGCTATCTCAACCTAACTGGTGATCAGCTGCGGATCGGCACGCTCACAAGACACTCACAGCTGCTGGAGTCGCCGGTCGTCGGCGAGCACTTCGCGATCTTGCACGACGCCGAGCGCGTCATCGCGGATCCCATCGTGCGCAACTGGGGGACCGTAGGCGGATCGCTGTGCCAGGCCGACCCGTCCGAGGATCTGTCGGCCGCGTTCGCCGCCATGAAGGGCACCATGGTTGTCCGGAGCTTGGACGGCACCCGCGAAGTGTCGGCGCGCGAGTTCCACACCGGCCCGTACGAGACTGTGGTCGCGGCAGCCGAGCTGCTGACCGAGATCAGGCTGCCGGTTCGGCCGGGTGGTGGCAGCGGATACCTGAAGGTGGCCCGCCGGGCTGGGGACTGGCCGGTGGGGGCGGCCGGCGCGGCGGTGTGGCTGGCCGGCGACGTGATCGCCGATGTCGGCATCGGCCTGGCCGCCGTCGGCGCGACCCACTTTGTCGCGGCCGAGGCTGAAGAGTACCTGCGCGGTCGCGCGGCCTCCGAGGAGAACCTGCGACGCGCCGGCGAGATAGCGGCGACGAACTGCCGACCGGTGTCCGACCAGCGCGGTCCGGCCGACTATAAGCGGCACCTGTCGAACGAGCTCACAACCCGGGTGCTGCGGATCGCGGTAGCGCGTGCGCGCGGCGAGGATGGGCGCGGGCCGGAATGATGCGACTGACGCTGACAGTCAATGGCACCGAGTACAGCCGCGACGTAGAACCGCGGCTGCTGCTCATCCACTTCCTGAGGGACGACCTCGGCCTCACCGGGTCGCACTGGGGCTGCGACACGTCGAACTGCGGCGCGTGCGTCGTTTGGCTCGACGAGACGCCCGTGAAGTCATGCACGGTGCTAGCCGTGATGGCGGCCGGGCGGCGAATCAGGACCGTCGAAGGGCTGGCGAGAGGCACCGAGCTCGACCCGGTGCAGCGGGCGTTCGCGCAGAGTCACGGGCTCCAGTGCGGCTTCTGCACGCCCGGCATGATGCTCACCGCCCGCTGGCTGCTCGACCACAACCCGAACCCGACCGAGGCCGATGTGCGCGAGGCAATATCCGGCCAGATCTGCCGGTGCACCGGCTATGAGAACATCGTCCGCTCGGTGCTCTTGGCGGCGCAGAACGCAGGCGAACAGTGACCAGCGAGCACGCCCGCGAGGCGCCGGAGGCTTACGGATCAGTCGGCCGGAAGGAGGACGCTCGGTTCGTCCGCGGCCAGGGAACATATGTCGACGACATCACGCTGCCGGGCATGCTCCACGGCGCGATCTTGCGCAGCCCGCTGGCGCACGCCAGGATCCGGTCGATCGACGTGACAGCTGCGCTTGCTCATCCGCACGTTGAGGCCGTGCTGACCGGCGCAGATCTGGCCGAACGCGGGCTGGCCTGGATGCCGACCCTAGCCGGGGACGTGCAGGCTGTGCTCGCTACCGACAAGGTCCGGTTCCAGGGCCAGGAGATCGCTTTCGTCGTAGCCAGGGAGCGGTACGCGGCCAGGGATGCGCTGGAACTCATCGCAGTCGAGTATGAGCCGGTCCCGCCCGTGATCGACGCCCGCACGGCGCTCGATCCGGGCGCGCCGATTGTCCGAGATGACGTTCCGGGTCGCACCGGTAACCACATCTTTGACTGGACCGCCGGAGATAAGGCTGCGACTGATGAGGTGTTCGCGAGAGCCGAGCTGCGGGTCGGCGGTGACATGATCTATCCCCGTTCCCATCCTGCGCCGCTGGAGACCTGCGGGATCGTCGCCGACTACGATGCGGTCGCCGGGCGCCTGACCTTGTGGTCGACCACGCAAGCACCGCACGCGCACCGGACCTTGTACGCGATGGTGACCGGCCAGCCTGAGCACAAGATCCGGGTCGTATCGCCGGATCTCGGCGGCGGCTTCGGAAACAAGGTGCCGGTCTATCCGGGGTACCTGTGCGCGATCGTCGCGTCGATGGTGACGGGCCGGCCGGTGAAGTGGATGGAGGACAGGTCAGAGAACCTGATGTCCACGACATTCGCGCGGGACTACCACATGCACGGCGAGATCGCGGCGACGAGGGACGGCCGCATCCTCGGCCTGCGGGCGCGGGTGCTGGCCGACCATGGCGCCTTCAACGCGACGGCCGTGCCGACGAAGTTCCCGGCCGGGTTCTTCCACATCTTCACCGGCTCGTACGACCTGAAGGCTGCGTTCTGCGAGGTGACGGGCGTCTATACGAACAAGGCGCCGGGCGGCGTCGCGTACTCGTGCTCGTTCCGCATCACCGAGGCCGTTTACCTGGTCGAACGGCTCGTGGACATGCTGGCTCGCGAGCTTGGCATGGATCCGGCTGAGCTGCGGATGCGCAACTTGCTGCGACCGGAGCAGTTCCCGTATACGTGCTCAACGGGCTGGCAGTACGACTCGGGTGACTATCCCCGGGCGCTCACGCTGGCGATGGAGATCGCGGGCTACGACGACTTGCGACGCGAACAGGCCGAGCGCCGGGCGCGTGGCGAGTACATGGGCATCGGCTTGTCCTTCTTTACCGAGGGCGTCGGTGCGGGGCCGCGCGAGCACATGGACATCCTGGGGCTCGGCATGGCTGACGGCGCCGACCTGCGAATCCACCCGACCGGCAAGGCGGTGCTCGGCATCTCGGTGCAGACGCAGGGCCAGGGGCATGAGACCACGTTCGCCCAGATTGTCGCCCACGAGCTGGGCCTTTCTCCCGACGACGTCGAGGTCGTGCACGGCGACACCGACCGGACGCCATTCGGCCTCGGCACGTATGGCTCGCGCTCAACGCCTGTATCAGGTGCTGCCGCGGTGATCGCGGCGCGCAAGGTTCGCGAGCGGGCGCGGCTCGTGGCCGCCGCGATGCTCGAGGTGGCCGCCGACGACCTGGAATGGGCCCAGGGCAGGTGGCGCGTGCGCGGGGATCCGGAGCAAGCACTCGGGCTGGCCGAGATCGCCATGGCCGCGCACTCGTCCCTGGCACTGCCCGACGGCGTTGAAGGTCACCTGGATGCGTCAGCCGTCTACAACCCGCCGAACCTGACGTTCCCGTTCGGGGCCTACATCTGCGTCACCGACGTCGATCCGGCCACTGGCGAGGTGAAGGTCAGGCGGTTCATCGCCGTCGACGACTGCGGCGTGCGCATCAACCCGATGATCGTCGAGGGCCAGGTGCACCGCGGCCTGGCGGACGGCATCGGGATGGCGTTGATGCAGGCGATCGTGTTCGACGCAGACGGCAACTGCCTCGGCGGCTCGTTCATGGATTATCTGCTGCCGACGGCAATGGAGTGCCCGTCGTTTGAGCTGGGGGCGACTGTCACGCCGTCCCCGCACCATCCCATCGGCGCCAAGGGCGTGGGTGAGTCCGCCACCGTCGGTTCGCCGGCCGCCGTGGTCAACTCCGTCATCGACGCGCTCGCTCCGTTCGGCGTGACGCACGCGGACATGCCGCTCACGCCGGCCAACGTCTGGTGCGCCATCCAGGGGCGTCAGGGCCGATCCGACCTGGCGGTCGAGTGACGGCCACCGCCGCCGGGGCCGCTGCCCGGTCTGAGTCCCGCCGTCTCGGCCGGGATAAGTCGGATTTATACTCTATGGCTAATGTGTCCCAACGGCGCCACAGAACGTGCGGCGATTTGAGGCTCAAGAATCGCGATTCTTCCGCCCCTGCGGTACACACGTCGAGCGTCGCCGTGCGGATGGGCACCGTGGCGGAATCTTCGTACCTTGGTGGGAGCTATAGCTAGGCAGCGGTTCTGCCGGGTCCGCGCTGGCGCAGATACGCTGGCTGCGCCAAGGTATTGCCGGGAGGAAGTCCCGTTAGCACTAGATGATGGGGATATGAGCGATCTCGCCGAACAGTTGCCGGATGTACCCACCTTGCTGGCCGAGCTGGACGAGGTCAGCTACCTGGCCGACGAGGCGCTTGGCACCGCGTTGTTCCTCGCCGCACGGATGAGCCAGCCGATCCTGCTAGAAGGCGAACCGGGCGTCGGCAAGACGGAGGCAGCCAAGGCGCTGGCGACGGTGCTGGACACGCCACTCATTCGGCTCCAGTGCTACGAGGGTCTGACCTCGGCCGAGGCACTTTACGAGTGGAACTATCCGCGTCAGCTACTCGCGATCAGGCTGGCGGAGGCACGCGGTGAGGCGCCGCGTGAGGCCGATCTGTTCAGCGACGACTACCTGCTCGAGCGGCCTCTGCTTGCCGCGCTGGATCACCCGGGGCCGCGACCGGCAGTGCTCCTGATCGACGAGGTCGACCGCGGCGACGACGAGTTCGAGGCGTTCCTGTTCGAGTTGCTCGCCGAGTCCGCCGTTACCATCCCGGAGCTCGGGACCCGGCGCGCTACGTATCCCCCGGTCGTGGTCCTGACCTCCAACCGCACCCGCGACTTGCATGATGCGCTGAAACGTCGGTGTCTCTACCACTGGATCGACTACCCGGATGCCGCGCGGGTCGCTGCGATCATCAGGCGGCGTGTACCCGCGGCCAACGAGCTGCTCGCGGCCCAGGTCGCGAACGGAATCCACCGTCTACGCGGCCTTGACCTGGCAAAACCGCCCGGGATAGCCGAGGCGATCAGCTGGGCGAGTGCGCTGCAGGTGCTAGGTGCGCATGAGCTCAACGCGGCCGCCGCCCGCAAGACGATGGGCGCCGTCTTGAAGTACGCCGAAGACCTCCAGAGCGTGCGCGCCGCCGACATCGCCGCGGTCGTCGGCTACGGCGCTAGCGATGCCTGACGTACCCGTCTTCCGTGAGTGGAGTCCGGCGGGCTCCGAGCTGCCCGGCACTGATGTCGCAGAGGTAGCGGCACTGTTCGGGGCTGCGTTGCGCCGGGCGGGCCTGCCGGTTGGTCCTGGCCGAAGCCAGCGCTTCGCGGCCGCGATCCTGCTGACGCAGCCCACTAGCCGACGTCAGCTGTTTGACTGCGCGCTCGCCACGCTGGTGTCCAGCAAAGAGCAGGCGGACGTGCTGCTCGCCGTCTTCACCGCCGTGTTCGGCACTCTGGACGAAGGCGGCCCAGGGGCCGATTCGAACGCTAGCGTGACCAGCACGCGCCAGTCGCAGCCAGCCGTTATCGCAGACGCCGCCACGGCGGCTCGGCTGCATGCCGAGACCATCGCATCCATCCGGGACGAGGCTCGTGAGGGGCCACCCGAGGACGAGCGAGAGATCGAGCAGCCATATCTCGGCAGCCCAGTGGAACGGCTGGCGGGCGCGGACTTCGCCGAGTTGACTCCGGCCGAGCTGGCTGAGCTGGCGGCCGCGATGCGGCAGATCACGCTCGCCGTGCCGAGCCGTAGGTCGCGGCGCCGCAAATCGCGCGCGGGCGGCCGGCGAGTCGACATGCGCTCGACATTGCGCCAGGCGCGCAGGACCGGCGGCCACGCGTTCCGCCTGATTGGCGACGTCCCAGTCAGGCAACCGCGTCGGCTGGTGGTGCTGTGCGACATCTCCGGCTCGATGGAGCCCTATGCACGGGCAATGATCCAGCTCCTGTACTGCGCGGCAGGCGGGGCCGGTGCGGAGGTCTTCAGCTTCGCTACTCGCCTGACGAGGCTGACGACCGCGCTGAGCCGCTCGACCCCTGCGGCAGCCCTGGCGAGGGCTGCCGAAACGGCGCCAGACTGGCATGGCGGAACGAAGCTCGGCACGGCGCTGAAGGAGTTCAACGATCGCTACGGTCGCCGCGGCATGGCTCGAGGTGCCGTCGTGTTGATCATCTCGGATGGCTGGGACACCGGTGATCCGGACGTCGTCCGCCGCGAAATGCAACGGCTCTCACTCGTGGCGTTCCGGATCGTGTGGATGAACCCTCGGACCAAGAGCTCCGCCTATGAGCCGCTCGCGGCCGGCATGGCGGCAGCCTGGCCGTACTGTGATGCGGTGGTCAGCGGCCACTCGCTGCAGGCGATTGATCAGCTCGCGGCGGCGCTCGCCGACCCCGTCCGGCGGCGCGCGGAGATTCGCGCTGTGCTGGCCCCCGCCCCGACCGTCAAACCCGGTGCTTGAGCGCCCTGGGCTGCTCGCGCGCTTTTCGCTCGATACCCACCCCGCCGAGGATGCAGACGCCTTCGACGCGCAGGACAGGTGAATCGGCGTCCGACTCGTCAGCGACCTTCCCGGTCACGTCGCTGCCACCAAGGATCGCGGAAGTGTTGTCCACTACGCGCATCTCGGGCGGCACGATGATGCCAAGCCCGCCCAGCACGGTCGTTAGCCGCAGCACGATCTCCTTGCCGGGTAGGACTGCGTCCCTGAAGTCGAGCTCGGCGCCGCCGAGGATGGTAACGATGTTCATCACCGGGTCCGGCCGCCATGCCCCCTTGCGGCTGAAGCCGCTGAGAATCGCGATCAGACTGCGACGTCGGCGTGGCGCCAGGTCAGCCTCCGCGGACCCCGGGCGGGCCATCTCCTGTTTGGCGCCGCGTGGCGCCGGAAGATCATCGAGCAAGGGAACGAGCTCGGCGTGGGTCTTCGCCCCGAATATCGCATCGAGTCGGTCTGCGTGCTCCTCAGGCGTCAGCCGACCCTCAGCCAGGGCAGTGTTGACCACCACGGCGGCATTGTCGCGATCGGTATCCGACGCCCGGAGCCTGGAATTGGCGTTGAAGTCCTGGGGGTTCACCCAGCTATTGTCAGCCATACCCACGCCTGGAAGGAACCTGACTTCGGATGGGACACGTCGAGGCCGCGCACCTGAGCCACGCCCTGCCTGATGGCAGGGTGCTGCTCGATGACGTCTCCTTCCGGGTAGGTGATGGCGCTGTCGCGGCCCTGGTCGGGCCGAACGGCGCCGGCAAGACGACCCTGATGCGCCTCATCACTGGAGACCTCACTCCGCAGTCCGGGTCCGTCTCGTCCAGTGGCGGCCTCGGGGTCATGCGCCAGTTCATCGGCGGGATTCGGGACGACACCACCGTCCGGGACCTGCTGTTGTCTATCGCGCCTCCCCGGATCAGGGAGGCCGCGAGCCGGCTCGATGCCGCTGAGTTGGCGATGATGGAGCGCGACGATGAACCGACGCAGATGCGGTACGCGACGGCTCTGGCCGAGTGGGGCGACGCCAGCGGCTACGAGCAGGAGGTGCACTTCGACGCCTGCTGCGTGGCAGCACTCGGGCTGAGCTATGACCGGTGCCAGTGGCGGGAGGTCGCGACGCTGTCCGGCGGCGAGCAGAAGCGGCTCGTGCTCGAATCGCTACTGCGCGGCCGGGACGAGGTCCTGTTGCTCGACGAGCCGGATAACTACCTGGACGTTCCAGGGAAGATCTGGCTGGAACAGCAGCTCGCGGCGACCCCCAAAACTGTGTTGCTCGTCAGTCACGATCGTGAGCTGCTCGCCGCTTGCGCGCAGCGGATCATCACGGTCGAGGACCGGCACGTCTGGGTGCATGGCGGCGGCTTCGTGACATACGCCGAGGCCAGGCGCGAGCGGAATGAGCGGCTCGACGAATTGCGGCGCCGCTGGGACGAGGAGCACGAGAAGCTGCGCCAGCTCATGCTCATGTACAAGCAGAAGGCGGCCTACAACGATGCGATGGCTTCGCGGTACCAGGCCGCCGTGACAAGGTTGCGCAAGTTCGAGGAAGCCGGGCCCCCGGAACTCGCGCCGAAAGAACAGAACGTCAAGATGCGCCTGCGCGGCGGGCGGACCGGCAAGCGCGCGGTCATCTGTGAGCAGCTGGAGCTCACCGGGCTGATGCGTCCGTTTGACCTTGAGGTCTGGTACGGCGAGCGGGTCGCGGTGCTGGGATCGAACGGCTCGGGCAAGTCGCACTTTCTGCGCCTGCTGGCAGGCGATCGCGTGGCCCACTCTGGCGTGGCGAGGCTCGGCGCGAGGGTCGTGCCGGGCATGTTCGCGCAGACGCACGCGCGACCGGACCTGGCGGGGCGGACGCCGGTCGAGATCTTGATGACCGAGCACGCGCTGCTCATCAACGAAGCGATGTCGGCGCTATCGCGCTACGAACTGACCGCCTGTGCGCGCCAGGCGTTCGGCACGTTGTCCGGTGGCCAGCAGGCCCGATTGCAGATCCTGCTCCTTGAGCTGGGCGGGTCGACGTTGCTGTTGCTCGATGAGCCGACCGACAACCTGGATCTAGCCAGCGCCGAGGCGCTGCAGGAAGGGCTGGAGTACTACTCCGGCACTGTCCTGGCCGTTACACATGACCGCTGGTTTGCCAAGTCCTTCGACCGCTTCCTGGTTTTTGGCGGCGACGGCGAGGTTTATGAGTCTCCGGCGGCCGTCTGGGACGAGACTCGCGTGCAAAGACCGCGCTAGCGCACGACTTGCTAGGCTGCAGTGGTCTGCTGGGGCGATGACGACGACAGGCCGTCCTGGCAGCAGAACCGGAAGGATCAGGCACCGTGAAGAAGCTGCTCTTGGTCGTCTTGGTCGTCCTCAGCGCGTTTGCCGTGTGGCGCAAGGTGCAGGCGGACCGGGCTGAGCTCGACCTGTGGACCGAGGCGACGACGGCCGACGACTGACCTGGCGCGCGCAGGATGAACGGCGTAGCTGAGCGCCGGGGAATCACGCTGGCCTGCTGTGGCCTGCTCGGAACTTTGGTCGCCGACACGGATCTCATCGAGCGCTCGTATGCCGAGGCGATAGCGACGCAGGGCGTCGTCAGCGGCACCAGCGCTTTCGCGCGCCGAATGGCTCAGGTCCACCAGGCACGCGGTCAGGCGCCTGGTGACGTGTTGCGGCTGCTCTTTCCGGACAACGAAGCGCGAGCACAGGCCGCGCAGCTGGCGTTTGACCTGGCATTGCCAGATGCGATCGGACGGTCAGCCATCAAGCCAATGCCTGGCGCCGTTCAGGTGCTCGAAAGGCTCCGCGCGGCTGGATGTCGGATCTGCGTCATTACCAGCCTGCCGCGTCGGGTGCTTGATCTGGTTCTCGACGCTGCGGGGCTGAGGCGGCGCATCGACCTGACCGTTGCCGCCGAGGATGTGCCGAGGGGGTTCCCGGCACCAGACCTGGTGCTGACCGCGATCCTGCGGTCCGGGGTCGCCGCGGTTCAGGATGTGGCGGTAGTGCACGGCACAAGCGCCGGCGTCGAGGCTGGTCGCCGCTCCGGTGCCGGCGCCGTCGTGGGAGTGCTGACGGGTCCACACTCGGCCGCTCGCCTGCGCGCAGCCGGGGCGACGAGCATCATTCCGAGCATCGCGGATCTGCCGCCCTTGCTTGCGGATGGCGTCTCGACTGATAGCGCAGGCGCGCCGGCCGACGGATCGAGCGACGAGGCGCCTGGCATGAGTGCGGAACTCAAGTCGGCGACGATCGAGGTGCCAGCGCAGACGCAGGTGAAGCGGCGGATCTCAGACCGCTAGTTCCAACTCGGCTGGTAACCCGCGCTCGGTGGCCCGGTGAGGAGCGCGGGGTCAATTGCCGTGAATGCTAGGATCGCGTACTGGCCGCGTGACCTGCGGATTCTTGGGGCTATAGCTCAGCTGGTAGAGCACCTGCTTTGCAAGCAGGGGGTCAGGGGTTCGAGTCCCCTTAGCTCCACATGACTCTGGCGCCCCCGCCTGACCGAGTTGGTGGCCCTGATGGTCATCGCGGTGCGGTTCTTCATCAAGTAGAAGTACCGGCTGGAAGGTAGCCGCACATGTCTGATCTGCTAGCGGTCTCGTCATCGGCACCCAACCCCCTGTTCCCCCCGAACTGGACCGAGGTGCTCGTCGGTGCGCTCGCGTTCTGCATCGTCTTCGGCGTGCTCTGGAGGATTCTGCTGCCGCGGATCATGACGACCCTGAATGAGCGTACCGATCAGATCGAGGGCGGCCTCGCGCGAGCAGCCGAGACCCAGGCTCGAGGCGGACCGGCTCCGCGAGCAGTATCAGGCGCAGCTCGCTGACGCGCGGCACGAGGCGGCCCGCGTGCGCGAGCAGTCGAGGGCGGAAGGGGCCGCGATCATCGCCGAGATGCGCGTGCAGGCGCAGGCCGAGGCACGGCGGATCGCCGAGGCGGCCCGCGCTCAGATCGAGGCCGACCGGCGGCAGGCATTCTCGTCGCTGCGGGCCGAGATCGGCACCCTGTCGGTGCAGCTAGCGAGCAAGATCGTCGGCGAGTCGCTGGAGGACGAGGCACGACAGAGCGGGGTCGTTGACCGATTCCTTACGCATGGCTGACAGCGCGGCGTCGCCGCGGCTCGTTGCGGAGGTGGCCCACTGTCACCTTGGAGGCTGTCAAACTTCCACGTGCCTATCGCCGACAGGTCGAGCTTCCGGACCGTGACGGATTGATCGGCGCTGAAGGTCATCGTGGCACCGTTGGGCGCGATCCACGTTCCGACGATGGCCTCGTTGATCGGGTTCGTCCAAGCGGTCGAGATTGCATGGGCGATGGCTCCGCTGCGGCAAACTCGGCCCGGTCGGGCACCGGACCGGGGGTCGGCGCTATCCACACCCACTTGCGGTAAGACCAGAACCTGAAGAGCGTGCCGAGACAGATGCCCAAGAACAGTGCGACGTTCGAGGCGAGCTTGTCGGTCAGCCCGAGTGCGTAGTTCGTGAACCCAATGCAGGCCAGCTGGATACCTAGCCCGACCCCATTGAACACGAAGAACAGGACGGTCTCACGGGCCATGCCGCCGCGCTCGCGGTGCCGGAACGTCCAGTACCGGCTGCCGAGGTAGGTGACCATCGTCCCGGCCACGGTGGCGATCACGTTCGCTTTCAGCCAACCGTGGAGTACGGGCTGGAGAAGGTTCGTGCCGCCGTCGGTGACGAGAAACCCGATGCCGCCCACGGCGCCAAACTTGGCAGCTTCGTGGATCAGATGCCGGAACCGGTCATACAAACCCCGAACGCTGTTCACCTGACGCGACCTTCTCTACGGCGTTACGCAGCCATATGCCGGCATCGGACTGACGCTGCGACGTTACCCTCAATCCACAACGGGCTGCCGGCTACGCGGGATGTTGTAAAGCACTACGAGGAGGCGAATCCTCGGAAAAGTTCGCGTTCGGGCTCAGTGTTGGGTTCGGCTGTGGCGTCACTACAGGTTACGCTCATCGGCTGGTGACGAGGTGCCCGCTGCGTGCCTTCGGGTGTCTGACTGCCTCATACTCGGAGCTAAGCAGGCGTTCACGCGCGAGGTGCCCATGGATGACCCGAACGACCCGTATAGCCCGGAGAACTTGTCATGGAACTGGTCGTTTGGCGGGCCGAAGTGGCGGCCGTTCAGTGGCCGCCGCTGGCGCGGGCCGCGCGTTCCACCGCCGCCGGGACCGCCGCCGAGGTCGAGTAAGGCCGAGCGCGAGCAGGAAGAGCGCGCCGAAGCGAGAGCGGAGCGGTTCCACCTGGCTGGCCTAACAAGTGCCGGGGTGATCATCATGAGCGTGGTCCTCGGCGCGGTCGTGGTCATGTTCGTGCTCGTGCTGGTGAGCCATCACTAAGCGTTTCCAGTTCGCGCTGTGAGCCCGATATCTCGTTGCTGCCGAACAACCCGTCGGCCTAGCCTCGGCCTGTGCACGAGCGCCCGGCGGATATACGCGACAGTGATGTGGCCGCCGCTCTAGCTCAGTGGGCGCTTAGGGTACGGGACTTGTCCTACCTGCCCATAGGGTTCGGCGGGTACCACTGGCTCGCGGTCGACCGGACGGGCTCGCGATGGTTCGTTACCGTCAGCGATCTGGCGGCGCCGTGGGTGCCCGACCTGACGGCGGCGATGCAGACAGCAGCCTGGCTCGCAACGGAAGCCGGGCTCGAGTTCGTCGTCGCTCCAGTGCCGACGAGCGATGGGCAGGTCGTCGGCTCTCTGGACAGCCGGCACGCCGTGACGCTATTTCCCTACATCGACGCCGCCCCCAGTCGGTTTGAGGACCCGGTCGACGACGGCGACCGGGCGGCCATCATTGACATGCTGGCTGCGCTGCATACGGCAGCCCCCAAGGGCCTTCTGGTTCCCACTCGGCCACTGGAACTGGACAGCCGCCAGGCCATCGACCAGGCCCTGGCCGGCCTCGGCGTGCCCTGGAATGGTGGTCCGTACGCCGAGCCCGCCCGTGAGCTTCTGGCCAGGTACGAACGACCGCTTCTGCAGGCCTACGTGCGATTCGACGGCCTACTCGACCGGGTCCGGCAGGCTGGCGGGCCTCATGTCATCACGCACGGCGAGCCTCACCCTGGCAATCTGCTGCGCACGCCGACCGGGCTGTGCCTGGTCGACTGGGACATGACCGCGCTGGCCCGGCCGGAGCGAGACCTGTGGTGGGTGGTCTCAGGCGACCAGGACGCCGCACGGTACTCGTGTCGGACTGGGTGGACGGTTAACCAGGACGCGCTGGCGCTATACCGGCTGCGCTGGCACCTGAACGACATAGCGGAATTCCTGTCCGAGATCCGTGGTCCGCACCACCGGACGGCAGACATGCTCGTGTGCTGGACGGGGCTCCAGGAGACCCTGGAGGCCGTCGCCGAAGGATTGAGAAACCCGTCGCCTGAAGCCGGCGGTCAGTCGTCAATCGCCTGGTAGGCGGCCGTCCAGAAGTCGAAGAGGATCGGCAGCCCGGGCGGCGCGGGCGCGCGCTGAATCATGAGGATTGTCGTCATGTCCTCGGCCGGGTCATTGTACCAGCCGGTGCCGTATATGCCTGGCCATCCGTAGCTGCCGACCGAGGCTAGCGGAGGGTAGGAGACAGGCCAGGGCCCGAGGTGCGCGCGCCGGGTGCGGACCGACATCCCGAAACCCCAGCCGATGTCGTCAAAGTAGCCGGGCCGGAACCCGGAAACTGCCTTTTGCGCTGGCGTCAGGTGGTCAGTCGTCATCAGCGCCACCGACGGCCGCGCGAGCACTCGTTCGCCGTTGCGGATACCGCCAGCGAGCAAGGCCGAGGCGAAGGCAAGGTAATCGCTGGCGGTCGAGACGAGCCCGCCGCCACCGTCTTCGAACGTCGGCGGCCGGCTCCAGTACCCGTCGGGGCCGTCCTCGACGACGAGCTCACCGGTGGCGTCGTCGCGCTGGTACGCGGTAGCCAGCCGGTTGATGTTCTCGCCGGCGACGCTGAACGCGGTGTCCCTCATCCCGAGTGGCTCACAGATCCGCTCCCGCAAGGCGTCCCCGAAGGACATGCCCGTGGCGCGGGCGATGAGCACGCCGGTCACGTTCGCGGCGGCGTGGTACATCCAGCGCTCACCCGGCTGGTAAACGAGCGGAAGCTTGCCGAGTTGGCGAATCCACTCGTCGGGCGGCTGCTGGGACTCGTCGCCCTGGAGCGCATTCAGCGCGTCGGCGATCGCGATCGCTCCCGGCTCGGCCACGACGATGCCAGTGCCGAGGGTGAAGGTAAGTAGATCCCGCAGCGTTATCGCGCGATTCGCGGGGACGGTGTCTTCGAGCGGCCCGTCCGGATCGACGAGCACGGTCATGTCCGCCAGTTCGGGGAGAAGCTCGTCTACCGGGTCGTCGAGCCGGAGCGTGCAATCCTCGACGAGCGTCATCGCGCACGCGGCGACGATCGGTTTCGTCATCGACCCGGTGCGGCAGATGGTGTCGGCTGTCATCGGCGTCCTCGAGCCTGCGCCCTCGAAGGCGAGATTGCCGGTCGCCTCGATGTGGACCTCGCCGTGGCGGGCGACGACAGCGACCGCACCCGGGACGAAGCCGGCGTCGACATGACGCTCCAGCACATCTCGCACTCGGGCCAGCCGTTTCGACGAGAAGCCTCCGGTGGTCACTCGCTCCTCCTCTTGTCCGTTGCATCCATGTGCGCGGTGACGTAGATCAGTCAGACGATGGCGATTGCGATTACTTATTGCCCCGGCCATCTAGCTAGCCGACGAGCTATCCGGCCAGCCGAGACTACGGCGAGGTTTCACGGGCGGCAACGAGGTTCCGTCCCGCGGACACTCGGTGGACATCGACGAGGATCACTACCAGGCGGTGACGCTCAAAAGAGGTTCTGCGCGGTGTCATCGACGTGGGCCCGCAGGTCAACCTGCGTGCGGCTGTCAGCACGGGTGCGCCCCACGCCGCGACGGCGGTCGCGCCCTCAGCTCACACGATGTCGTAGAGGACCGGGGCGCGACCCTTCGGCTCTTCCCAGCCTTCCTGTCGGCCGAACGCGGTCATGTCTAGGTAGGAGTTCGCAGCGTCAAGATGGTCAAGGCCACGCGCGTAGGCCGAGTAGGTGTGGAAAATCTGGCCGCCATCGCGCAGAAAGAAGCTGGCTCCGGGCAGCTCACAGGAGCGCTCGCCATCGGGCAACGTTTCGATCCTGTAGTTGTAGTGCAGCTGAGCCAGGTCCGGATCCAGAGTGACCTGGAAGTCGTAGTTGAACTCGCTGCCGTAGGACGAATACCACGGTACGGTCCAGCCTCGGCCAGCCCGGTAGGCCTCGATCTTGGCCAGCGGTGCCCGACACACCATTGCGAACGCGGTGTCGCGGGACCGCAGGCGCGCGACCAGGGCTTCGGTCAGTTCGTTGGTGAACTGAGTACACCTGGGGCAGGCAGCTTCCCAGTCAGGGTCGAACATGATGTGCTGCACGGCTAGCTGTCGGCACTCGCCGAATAGCCCAGCGAGGGTCAGCTGCCCGTCTACTCCGTCGAACACATAGTCCTTAGTAATCCCGACCATGGGCAGACGACGCCGCTGGGCGTTGACAGCATCGCGCCGACGAGTAAGTTCCTTCTCTTCCGCCAGGAGCCGCGCCCGCGACACGATCCCGGGCAATGCCATCGTTGGCTCCTCAGCGCGCTCGGCAGGCGGTTTGCCTATCCCTGCCTACTGAGACTGGTCGGCGGGGGCAAGGTCATCGGACCGATCATGGAGCGCCTGCTGGCCCGAATCCCGCTGCGCCTGCGGGTGTTAAAGCGACAGCAAGCGAGGGCAGCATCTCCCTGACCGGCACGGTGAGCCGCTCTGGGGCCGGAGGCGCCCGACGGTGGCTAACCGCGTTGTCTGCCGCGCGAAGAGCGGCAGCGCGGGAAGGCGGTCTGATCCGGGGGCGGAACATGACGATCCTGAAGGCACCAATGGACACGCTGACCGACGGAGTGGTCGAGCTCAGGCTTCCTTCACCGGCCGCCGGCGATATTGCGACGATAAACCGGTATGTCGAGGATGAGCAGCTCGACGGCGGGTGGCTGCCCGATGTCCCCCTGATATCGGGCGAGCAGCTCGTTACTGACTGGCTGGACATCTGGAACGGCCAACCTAGCCGCGATGACCCCAGTTTCACTTTCGTGGTGACCGTCCCCGAGGAGCCCCGATTTGTCGGCGTCGTCGGCGTCGCCGAAGGATATGACCGAGCCTTCGACCTCACGTACGGGACCGCACCGACCTGGCGACGACGAGGACTGGCCAGCCGCGCTACCCGGCTGGCCGCAGACTGGGTGGCTAAGCAGCCCAGCGTCCGCACCGTTGAGACGTTGATCGACGAGGGTCAGCGGGCTTGCGAACGAGTAGCGGTGAACGCCGGATTCGTCCTCGCCGACACGATGACCCGGACCGATCTGGGCAGCGGGAACACGGTTCAGCTGCGATACATCATGCAACGGGGCCCGATCCCTGAGTCTTCGTGAGACGCCGTGACGGACTCTGGGCATACCAACCCGCGCCGGCGGCGCGTCATTACAATCTCGCTACTGCGTGCCGTCGGCTCGGTCGTCGCGCTCGTGACCGTCTACTACCTGCTGCCGCTCGACACCGCCCGCAGATGGCTCGCCGTTACGATCCTGGTTATCGGGCTTGCCGTGCTCGTCCTTCTGATCGTCTACAGCGTCCGCTCGATCCTGAGATCCCCGTTTCCAGGCCTGAGAGCTGTCGAGGCGTTGGCCGTGACCGTTCCCCTGTTCTTGGTGCTCTTCGCCGGCGCGTACGCGGTGATGGATCGGATCTCACCAGCCAGCTTCACGCATACGCTGACGCACACCGACGCGCTGTACTTCACCGTCACAGTTTTCAGCACTGTCGGGTTTGGTGACATCACCGCCCGAACTGATGGAGCGCGTGTGGTGGTCACCATCCAGATGATCATGGACCTCGTCATCATCGGCGTCGCGATCCAGGCCATCGTTGGCGCAGCGCGACGTGGGCGAGAGCGTCAGTCCGAAAAGCCGTTATTGTGGTCCGTGCCGCGATGAAAGCGTGACGGACGATGGATGGCGTTCTTGCCCGGCAGACTGACCGTCATCCGATGACAGGAGTGCAGAGTCATGGCCGAGGTCGTCCTGTTCCACCACGTGCAGGGACTCACCGACGGAGTACGCGCGTTCGCTGAGCAACTCCGCGCTGACGGCCACACTGTGCATACGCCAGACCTCTTCGGCGGCGATCGGCCAGCAACTGTCGATGACGGCGTGGACTACGTCCAGAGCGTCGGCGCCGAAGTGCTCGACAATCGCGCTGACCAGGTCGTCGCCGGCCTGCCGGATGACCTCGTCTATGCGGGCTTTTCGTGGGGCGCGGCCCAGGCGCAGCGGTTCGCGCAGACCCGGCCTGGCGCGCGCGGCGCGCTGCTGTACGAGTCGTGCATCCCCGTGACCGGTGACTGGGCATTTGGCCCGTGGCCCGATGGAGTAGCCGTGCAGATCCACGGCATGGATTCCGACCCGTTCTTCGCGCTAGAAGGCGACATCGACGCCGCCCGCGAGCTGGTCGAGACTGTCGGGCCCGGGCTAGCCGAGCTATTCGTATACCCAGGCGATCGGCATTTGTTCACCGACAGCTCGCTGCCGTCCTACGACGCCGCCGCATCGAGGCTTGTGGTGCAGCGGTCGAGGGAGTTCCTCGACCGGCTGGGCTCAACCGGCGAACCAGTCGGCGGCTAAAATTTCGCACGTGGGCCACGGCCGAGCCAGTGTGACTAGGGAATTGCCGTGACTGAGCGGACTGAGCGCGATTATCACGCTTATGCGTCGGCCGGAGTAGCCGCGCTGCAGCGCTGGTATCGGCCGTGGACTGGCCGGTGGCGGACGACCGGCTGGTGGAATGCCGCCAATGCGCTGACAGCCGTTCTCGATTACACGCAGCGGACCGGTGACCAAACATATAGCCGGGTGAGTCATCGGACATTCCGTGCCGCCGGGTGCCGGCACCGGCACTTCCTGGTCCGCTACTTCGACGACAACGGCTGGTGGGCGCTGGCCTGGATCAAGGCCTATGACGTGACGGGAGAGGACCGCTACCTGGACGCCGCCAAGCGCATTTTCGACAACCTCGTTACCGGCTGGGACGATACCTGCCGCGGCGGCGTGTGGTGGAACGAAGACAGGAAGTACAAGAACGCGATCACGAACGAGTTGTTCCTGACAGCGGCGGTAAGACTGCACCTGCGCTCTGGCGGCCACGCGAGCAAATACCTCGACTGGGCGCTGCGAGAGTGGGACTGGTTCCATGCCAGCGGAATGATCGGGAACCTGGGCCTTGTTAACGACGGCCTCACTCCCGATTGCAGGAACAACGGCAAGCCGGCCTACACCTACAACCAGGGAGTGATCCTCGGCGGTCTTGCGGGTCTGTATGAGGTTACTGGTGACGCGGCCTACCTCCAGCAGGGCGAGTCAATAGCCGATGCGGCGCTGCGTGATCTGACCAGTCCGCCATCTGCCAATCCGGCGGGAATCCTGATCGAGCCCGGAGAGGCAGACATGGTTGGCCGCCCGGGGGACGGAAGCCAGTTCAAGGGCGTATTCGTTCGCCACCTCTACGACTTCTACCTGCACAGGCGCCAGTCGGCGTACCGCGACTTCATTCTGCGGAACGCGGAGTCCATCTGGGATAACAGCCGGAACGCGCAGAACGAGTTCGGGCTCCGCTGGACAGGTCCTTTTGACGTTGCCGATGCGAGCAGGCAGAGCTCAGCTCTTGAGGCAATAACCGCAGCCCTTGCGGTTACGACGTAGCGACGAGGTACTCGCAGCCAGCGTTCAGGCGCGCGAGCTCAGCCATGGCCACGGTGCTTGCCACTCGAGAGTCGATCCGATTAGGCACCTTCGTGCCAGACATACGTGGGTAGATAGCGCCTGTGCCTGACCCAACGCCGCCAGAGTTCGCGGTGATCGGCGAGGCCATCCTCGACCTGACAGCTCCAGCCGAGGATGGCGCGAGCATCGCGCGTCCAGGCGGCAGCCCGATGAACGTCGCGATCGGACTGGCCCGGCTCGGCCAGCCGACGGCGTTCGTCGGCCGGATGTCAGACGATCCGATCGGCACAGTGCTGCGTCGGCACCTCGAACGTTCGCTGGTCGACCTCCGGCACGTCGTGCACGCCACCGAGCCGAGCACGATCGCGCTCGTCGAGCTGTCTGCGGGCCAGGCGCGCTACCAGTTCTCGTTGCGCGGAGCGGACTTTCATTGGTCTGCCAGCGAGCTAGCGTTCTTGCCGGCCGGCGCATCGGCAGTGCATTTCGGGTCGCTCGCATCGTGGGTGCCGCCAGGTGATGGGGCGATCTCGGAACTCGTGTCCAGGATGCGACGCGAAGGATCGGTCCTGATCAGCTACGACCCCAACGTTCGACCGGCCTTGCTGCCGGACGTCTCGCTCGCCCGCCGGAAGATCGAGCAGTCCGTGCGCGTCGCCCATGTCGTCAAGGCCTCCACGGAGGATCTCCACTGGCTCTACGGAACCGACTCCGTCGAAGACGCCGCGCGCCGCTGGCTCGACCTCGGCGCGCAGGTGGTGGTCGTCACTGCCGGCGGAGATGGATCGACCGCGTGGACGGGGCGGCATCCGCCGGTAAGCCGCCCCGCATTCGCCGCACCGGTCGTCGACACCGTGGGCGCGGGCGACGCGTTCATGAGCGGCCTACTCGATGCGCTCGCACGGCGCGGCCTGTTGGCGCCCGCCGCCCAGGCCGAGCTTGCCGACGCCGCGAGGCTCGCGGCTGTCCTCGATGATGCGGCCCTGGTCGCAGGTATCACCGTCAGCCGGCCGGGTGCTGATCCGCCGTGGCGCGCTGAGGCCGACGCGTGGCGGTGAGCCTGCCTACGAGCCCGTACCATTCTCGGCTGGCCGTCGTGACCAGGCCAGGTCTGGGCGTGAATTCTGACCCTCCCATCTCCGCCACCCGGTCTGCGCCGATCGCCCGGAGCTGTGAGTATTCTCGGCGGCACGACCACAACGGCCACGGGCCGACTCAACAGGGGTGATGCATGAGGCTGCTCGTGACGGGCGGCGCTGGGTACATCGGCAGCGTCGTAGCGGCGCAGCTGATCGCGGCGGGCCACGATGTCACCGTGCTCGACGACCTATCGACTGGTCACGCCGACGCCGTGCCCGCCGCCGCCAAGTTCGTCGCCGGCGACCTGCGCGACCGCGCCGCTGACGTGCTTGCCCAGGGGATCGACGCCGTGCTGCACTTCGCCGCCAAGTCCCTGGTCGGCGAGTCGGTGGCTAATCCCGTCCTGTACTGGGGCAGCAACCTTGGCGGCACGCTGGCGTTGCTCGAGGCCATGCGCGCGGCCGACGTCAGAACCATCGTGTTCTCGTCGACCGCGGCGACGTACGGCGAGCCGGAAAGCGTCCCGATCGAGGAGACGGCGCCAACGCGGCCCACGAGTCCGTACGGGGCGTCAAAGCTGGCGGTCGACACCGCGCTTAGCGAATACGCCCGGATGTATGGGTTTGGAGCGGTCAGCCTGCGCTACTTCAACGTCGCCGGCGCGTTCCGCAATGACGCCGGCGCGTGGCTTGGCGAGCGGCACGCCGTCGAGACGCACCTGATCCCCAACATCCTGCGCATAGCCCGCGACAAGTCGGGGCCGGTCAGCATCTTCGGTGACGACTACCCGACAGCCGACGGCAGCTGCATACGGGACTACATCCACGTCAGTGACCTAGCCGACGCGCACCGGCTCGCGCTCGACGCGTGCAAGCCAGAACGGCACGCGATCTACAACCTCGGCTGCGGGACCGGTTACTCCAACTTCGAGGTGCTGGCGGCCTGCCGGGACGTGACCGGGCTGCCCATCCCGGCTGAAGTAACGGGCCGCCGCGCTGGCGATCCCGCCGTCCTCATCGCGTCTTCGGAGCGGATCGGCCGGGACCTCGGCTGGCGGCCAGAATTTAGCCTCCGCGACATGGTCGCCGACGCCTGGGCGTGTGGCTACCGCTGATGTCTGCCTGAGCGCGGGCCAGCGGCGTCTCGCGACGGCACAGACGCGACGGCACAGACGCGGGGGCGCGAGGCGCAGGCTAGCGCTTCGGCCACACCCAGGACGGAACGTCGAACCGATCGCGGCCACTGACCCGCGTCTCGCCGAACTCCTTGACGAGCTCGATCGCGGTCAGCTCAGTGGCCGCGTCGGCGGCTGCCCTGGCGACGGCGTCGATCAGGGACGCGGCGTGGGATACGGCGATTACCTGCGTCCTGGCGGCAGCGTGGCTAATCAGGCGCCCGAGCGGCGGGAGCAGGTCCGGGTGCAGGCTTGTCTCCGGCTCGTTCAGCACCAGCAGGCTCGCTGGTCGCGGGCTCAGGAGCGCGGCGATCCACAGCAGATAGCGCAGAGTGCCATCAGATAGCTCGGCCGCCTCGAGCGGCCGAAGCAGGCCGTGTTGGTGCAGCCGGACAAACAGCCGCCCGTCGTCGGAGCCAGCGATCGTCAGCGTGCTACCCGGAAACGCGGCGTCCACCGCGGCGTCGACCGCCGCTGCGTCGCCGATCTCGCGGATCGTCTGGAGGGCGGCGGCCAGGTCGGATCCGTCCTGGCTCAGCACAGGCGTGCGGGTGCCGATCTGGCTGACGCGGGCCGGCGCGGCCGCGTCGGTGCGGAACTGGTCGTAGAACCGCCACGATCGGATGCGGTCCCGGAGGCTGACAAGCTCTGGCGCACGCTCCGGATCGGCGAACTCGCTGAGCATGCTGTCGTACTCGCGGATTGGGAACGGGGCCGACCAGCCACCGTCGTCCGTACGGACGCGGACGAATCCGCCCAGCCGGTCGCAGAGCACGGTAGCCGGCCTGAGGATGGGCCCGCTCCAGATGCTCTCGCGCTTGATCACCGGGTCGCGCGAGAATGCGGTCGCTGTCGCCGTCTCCGTCGGCAGGCCGAGGTCGATGGCGTAGCCGAAGTCGTCCTCGCCGAAGCCCAGTCGGAGCGCGACGGACTGGCGCCGGCGGGCCGTGCCCTGGACGGGGTAGCGCCCCTCGCGGACTGCCTGGCCGATGACTTCAGGCCCCGCCCACAACGTGGACGGCAGCCCGCCCTCCCGGGCCAGCGCGGCGACCATTCCGTTCCTGGCGCCGTCGGCAAGCAGACGCAGCGACCGGTAGAGGCTTGACTTCCCGCTGCCGTTCGCGCCTGTCACTACGTTCAGGCTGGTCAGCGGCAGGATCAGTTGCCGCAATGACCGGTAGCCCTCGATCGCCAGCGTGCGAAGCACGGGCCTGACACTACTCAACGGCGGTGCGTTCGGGGCCCGGCGACCGCGGTCGGCGGTCGGCCGCCGACCTCCGGCTTGGATCGCGGCCGTGGCGGCGATGGCCGCCCGAAAAGATCCGGTAAAGGGCGGCGGGAGCACCCTCCGCCGTGTGGCATTCTGACCGCCATGACCACAGGTGATGTCGCAGGCCGCCTTCGAACCCCCGCGCGGGTGGCGGTCACGAAGGTGCCGGAGATTACAGCCTGGTTCTGGATAGCCAAGGTCGCTTCGACCGGCATGGGCGAGGCGCTAGCTGACTGGCTCTACTTCAAGTACGGCACGGTCCCGACCGCGGCGGTCGGCGCGATCCTGCTGATTGTCGCGCTCGCGCTGCAGTTCAGCTGGCGCCGGTACAACACCTGGATCTACTGGCTGGCCGTGGTGGCGGTCAGCGTCACGGGCACCATGGCTGCCGACGGCCTGCATATCGTGGTCCACTTGCCGTACACAGAGACCACGACGCTGTACGCGGTGGTGCTGGCGGCCATCTTTGTCATCTGGTACGCCACGGAGCGCACACTGTCCATCCACAGCATCACGAGCGTCCGCCGCGAAGCCTTCTACTGGGCGGCTGTGATGGCCACATTCGCGCTCGGCACCGCCCTGGGCGACCTGACCGCGTACACCATGAAGATCGGCTTCTTCTCCTCGGCCATCATCTTCCTCGTGCTGATCGCCATCCCGGCTGTGTCGTACCGCTGGCTCGGAATGAACTCCGTCCTCGCCTTCTGGTTTGCCTACACGATCACCAGGCCGCTGGGCGCCTCGGTCGCCGACTGGCTCGGCGTGGCGGCCAGGTTTGGCGGCCTGGGCTGGGGCAGGGGCGTCACCTCTCTGATCCTCACAATCCCGATCCTGATCGCCGTTGTCTACATGGCTGTCACGCATGTCGACGTTGCGGGCGGGTCCCGGGCCGTTGCAGGTCGGCCAGCGCGGGCTCGGCACCGGGCCGTGTGACGCGCGCTCAGCTGAACATTCGACCGTTGGCCGCCGGACTGCAACATAGCTGCCGGAAAATACTACTAGCAGCTATTGCCAACACTTGTGCGATATTGATCCGCGCATTATTTGGTGACGGCGGTAGAAAGGTGGACGAGGGCCCCATTACTGATCGCTAGGAACGGCTCATTGTGGCTCTAACCTGCGAATACGCTACTCAGCGGTGATTGCGAGAATGCCCCGCTCCGCCAGTAAAATCTGCGCCTCGCCTCGGTTTCCAGTTTCTGATAATGTCGGCACGTCAAAAACGGCAGCTGAGGTAACGGGGAATCAGGCTGCACGGGGCGGTTTATCGCGTTAGCCATTAAATAACGCCAAACTCGTCGGCTTAGCACAAGCCGCTCCCGACAGCTGAAACGGGCAGAGCAGGGGGCAAGGCTGTGCTCCGGAGTTCGACATGAGCCGGGTTGGTGCGCACGCAGGACGGCTGCATCCATCGGAGCAGCTCGTCTTCGCGATGGTGTTCGCGGTCATGGCCGGGTTCGTCGTGGTCATCACCATGTCCGCACTCAGATCACAGGTGAATTCGCTGCTTGGGAGCCGCGCCGCGGCGGCTGGATCACAGACGGAGGCCGTCGGTAGCGGCGGCACCATGCTTCCGGCTAGACGGCTCGTCCGTGGGTAGCCCGGCGATCCAGCCAGTGTCGCCGCGGCTCAATGCGCTGCTCGCCGCCGCCATCGGCCCGGTTCAGAGCGCGCATCCCGGTCGCCTTGCTGTGGGCGTGATCGACGAGACGACCGGCCAGCAGGCTCGCTACGCGTCTACTCAGCGGTTCAGCTCCGGCAGCATCGTCACGGCTGACATCCTGGCCGCGCTGTTGATCCGGCATGAGCGCGCCGGGACGCAACTCACAAGCGAGCAGGCGGTTCTGGCCACGGCCATGGAGCACGGCAGCGCTTCGGCCGCGACAGCGCTTTGGCGAGAGATAGGGCGCGGGAACGGGCTGGCATCGGCCAATCGTCGGCTTAAGCTGACGCAGACCATTCCGGGCCCCGGTGTCCAGTTGAATCAGACGAGGACCACGGTCGCCGACCAGCTCCAGTTGCTCATCGACCTGACGTCTAGCCGGTCGCCGCTGAACGCTGCCGACCGCCACTATGTGCTGCGCGTGCTGAGCGACCCCGGATCTGGGCCGCGCTGGGGTGCGGCAGCGGCCGGCGGGAGCAACGCGGTGCAGGGCGGACAGCTGCCGGACGGCCCGCTGTGGGTCACGAACAGCCTCGGCATCGTGGGGCACGCTGGCCATGTGCTGCTCGTGGTGGTGCTGTCGAGCGGGAGCAGGAGCCAAGCGGCTGGGGCTTCTCTTGTCTCTGACGCGGCCATCGCCGCGGCGAACGTGATGATCCACGCCGGGCACTAGCTGCGTCGCTGGCGCGCCCGCCCGTCGGCAACGTCATCGATGGAACCCTACTGACGTTGTTTCAGCAGTAACGAGGCAGCCACGCTGCTAGCGGCTGCCGCCGTGTTGACGGCGTCGACGAGACCGTCGGTCGCGGCAAAGAGTCCAGCCGTCTCGGCGTCCGGCGGTCCGGACTCGACCGCACCGGTGCCCACCTGGCCGCGGTGGCTGGGGAGGCTCGGGTGGCCGGGTCGGCTGGAATCGTCAGGCGGCCGCCAGATCGCCTGCTGCTGCGCTCGCAGCGGTGGCAGACGGCCGGCGAGCACCGGCTGCCCGAGGTCGACGTTGTGCGGGGCAGACGGGCTAGGCCCGCCGGCTGCTCGCAGCGCCGCCGCGATCTGGTCCGTCGCGCGCCCCACACTCGTGGCGAACTCATCCAGGTGCGGCCGGAGTGCGGCGTCGCGCGCCGTCTCCCTGGCGGCGTGGTGAACGGTGACCGCCGCGCCCAGGGTCAGCAACGCCTGCGCGACGCGGTGACCGGCTGATGCCAGCGCTCTGGCGGTGGCAGCGCTCATTGGCGCGTGGTCCGGCTCGCCAGCCAGCCGGTCCGCTGAGGCTTCCGCGTCGATGCGCGCACGCCGCGCCGCGAGCTGTAGCGCGCGCAACCGGCCCGACTCGCCCGCCTCTGGTCGGGTGTAGGCGCGGAGCAGCGCGCGGGCGTAGCTGCCCTGCGCCGTGATGAGCCGTGCGAACTTCTCGGCAGCTGACGTGCCTTCCCAGGTAGGCCACAGGAGGTAGGCAACGATGGCGAGTCCGGTTCCGATGGCGGTGCCGATAAGTCGGGCCAGTGCCGTCGGATCTGGCGGCAGGCCGAGCAGCGCGAGCAGCACGACGATGAAATCGGTCAGGAACACGGCGTAGAGCAGGTAATTCACGGTGAAGACCGCGTACGCGGCGAGCAAGGACAGCGCGACGCCGCACAGCAGCGCCGTGAGGCTGACGTTCATCAGCAAGGCCGTCGCGACGCCGAGCCCGGCGCCCACGACGGTGCCGGCGGCGCGCTGGAGTCCGCGGTACAGGGTGGAGCTGTAATCAGGCCGCAGGACGATGAAGATTGTCAGGACGATCCAGTATCCGTGACTCAGGCCAGCGGAGCGGGCGATCACCTCGGCAATAGCCGATACGACGGCGAGCCGGAGCGCGTGCCTGCCAGCCTCGGACGACGTGCCGAGGCTGGCGCGGATGGTGAGCCAGGCGTCGCGGGCCCGGGGTTGTCTCGCGGGTCGCTGGTCGCCACGGCGTGCTGGGCCCGGCTCGGCGGTGTTGAGCTGTTCACCTATCTGGCAAGCGCTGCGAAGCTGGCCGAGCAAGGCCTCGCCGGCCCAATGCCACCCTGCGCCGTTCTCGGCCGATATGCCGGCTAGCGCACGCCTGACAGCAGCTAGGTGGCCGGCGCGTTCGCGCGGCCGCCCGCCGATTGCCATGGCGAGCTCGCGCAGCACCCGCGCGGCCAGGCCGAGCAGCCTGCGTCGCCCGGTTCGCTGGTCATCTTCAGCGGTCTCGGCGGTCAGAGCCGTCAGCGTGGCTCGGATCCGCTCCGCCTCTTCGGCCAGGTCGAGCATGTCCCGGCGAGCCGCCGTCCGCATGAGCGGATTTGGATCGCCCAGCACGTAGCTGGCGGTCAGCTGGCTCGGACTAGGCGGGCCGAGTCGCCCGGCGGCCGCGTCAGCTGCATACTGGCCGAGCTGAGCGTACGTCGTAGCAAGGGCCGTCCGCTCAGCGCTGCCCCGGTTGAACGTCCAGGACGTGATGACGAGCAAGCACTGCCACAGGCCGCCGGCCAGGACGAGGCCGGCCCGCGTCGCCGCGGCGCGAGGATCGAGCGGCAGGGCGCTGGCGATGAGCAGAGCCACTGGCCATTGCAGGCTGACGGCCAGCACAGTCGGACCGAGGGCGGCCAGCACGCCGGTGACGTATGCCCAGGCGAACACGATCGGCACGAGCAGCCACGGCAGGCCCGCCGCCGTCGTCGCGCCGACGAACGTGGAAACCGCCATGCCGAGGGCGGCGCACAGCACCGCGAGCACCCTTGTCCGGCTCACACCGCGGAACGACACGAATCCAGCCGGGAGCGCGCCGAGCGCGGCGTAGCTGCCGTACTCGATCCGGCCCGTCGCCACGCCGATGATCAGGGGTGTCAGGACGCCGATTGAGGCCCGCACGGACTGGCCGGGCGAAAGGTCGCGCCACCGGAACGCCCCGAAATCCAGCCAGCCCGACTGCTTGATCTCACCAGCCAGGAACGCGCGGCCGGCCCGTAGGTCAGCAACGAAGCGTCGGCCGACCCGTCGAACGGGTGGGTCGGCGGCTGTCAGCGGGCGCCGAGGCAGCTGACCAGCCTGGAACTCAGGCCGACCGGACCGGCCGGTAGACCGGTTGCCACATCAGCGCCTGGACGTGCCCTGGCAGGTCATCTGGGACCTTGCTGGTCGCCACGCCGTCAGCGATCGCCGCCTCGGCTACCGCGACGGCGACCGTCAGCGACGTATCGCGCAGCGCCTCGACTTTGGGTAGCAACGGGCCACCGTCCGCGCTGGTGTCCACGAGGCTGGCGACCGCATGCGCGGCGGCGCTCAGCATGCCGTCGGTGATCTTGGCGGCCCGCACGGCGATTGCGCCGAGGCCGAGCCCCGGGAACACCAGCGCGTTGTTTGCCTGGCCGATCGCGTACGTGGTGCCGCGGTACGCGACGGGAGGGAACGGGCTGCCCGTCGCTACCAGTGCCCGGCCGCCGGTCCACTCGATCAAGTCAGCCGGCCGGGCCTCGGCCAGCTCAGTCGGATTCGACATCGGCATGATGATAGGCCGGTCGGCGTGGGCCGCCATGTCCTTGACGATGTCCTCGGTGAAGGCGCCGCCGCGGGCTGAGGTGCCGATCAGAACGGTCGGATGCACCCGCCGCACCACCTCGGCCAGGGTTATGCCGCCCAAGGTGTCGTCTCGGTGCCAGTCCGCCACCTCGGCGGCGTCGCGGCTGTACTTTCGCTGCGCGTCCGCCAGTTCGGCGGCGCCGGAAACAATCAGGCCATGTCGGTCTACTGCCCAGAACCTGCCCCGCGCCTCGTCAGCCGATAGGCCGCCCGCCACCAGCTCGGCAGCGAGCTGCTCGGCGATCCCGGTGCCCGCCGACCCGGCGCCGAAGATCACGATGCGGTGGCCTGGCAGCTCGATCCCGGTCGCCTTGAC
Source organism: uncultured Actinomycetota bacterium (assembly GCA_963730085.1). Lineage (GTDB taxonomy): Bacteria > Actinomycetota > Actinomycetes > Streptosporangiales > Streptosporangiaceae > JAJYUU01. The sequence continues at coordinate 702,064 of CAVSQI010000009.1, forward strand.
GGCCGCCAGCACGGCGGCCAGGTTGACGGCTCCGGTCCCTTGCACGTCGTCGTTGAAACTTGGCAGCACATCGCGGTAGCGGGTCAGGAGGCGGCGTGCGTTTGCAGTCGCCACGTCCTCCCAGTGCAGCAAGGCGCTGGGGAAGAGCTTCTTGACGGCGACCACGAACGCCTCGACGAACGCGTCGTAGTCGGCCGGGGACACGCGCGGGTGACGGTTGCCGATGTAGAGGGGATCATCGAGCAGGCTCTGGCGGTCAGTGCCGACATCCAGCATTACGGGTATCGCCCGGCCCGGGTCGATGCCACCTGCGGCTGTGTAGACCACCAGCTTGCCGACCGCGATGCTCATGCCGCCGACGCCCCAGTCGCCGATGCCCAGGATCGCGCCGGCATCAGTGGCGACTATCAAGTCCACGTCATCGCCGCCGAGGCCGTAGGCCTGCAGTGAGCGCTCGATCAGCTCGGGCTGATCAACGGACAGGTACACCCCGCGTGGCCGCCGGTACTCGTGGCTGTAGTTCTCAATGGCCTGGCCGACGGTCGGGGTGTAGATGACCGGGAGCATCTCGCTGAGGTGATCGCCCAGCACCCGGTAGTACAAGACCTCATTGCGGTCGTGCAGCTCGTTCAGCAGCACGTTGCGGGCCAGGTTGGATGACTGACGCAGGAACTGCGAGTAGATGCGACTTGCCTGCTGGTCGAGCGTCATGTGCCCCGCCGGGATGAGCCCGATCAGGTCAAGGTCCGCGCGTTCGGCATCGCTGAAGGCGGTGCCCTTGTTGATCCTCGGATCAGCTAGCACCTGGCGTCCGCGGAGCGTGGTACGCCAGGCGCCTTCCTGCCCAACCCAGCACATTCGCACCCGGCGCAGTCCTTTCGGCGATGCCTGCCGCCCGTCATCGGGCAGGCGCGTCGCAGCCATAGTGCCAGGGCACAGCTGCGCGCGCACGGGGCGGTGGTGTCAGTCGGGGCTATCGGCGCCCAGATCGTCGCCGGACCAGAGGGCGCGGACGGTGTCAATGGTGTCCGCTTCGGCGGGGTCCTTGTCGGGCCGGTAGCGCAGGACCCGCGCGAATCTGAGTGTCACCCCGCCTGGATACCTTGAACTCGCCTGGACTCCGTCGAACGCGACCTCAACAACGAGTTCTGGGCGCACCCGTACGACCCCCCGCCTGGGTTCGCGGTCGTCCCCGCGGGCAGGGTCGGCGAGCTCCAGCAGGCGAGCCGTCTGCCACGTCAGCAGTGCGTCGGTCAGACCCTTGAAGGTCTTGCCGAGCATGACCGGGCGGCCGGTCGCCGGATCACGAGCGCCCAGGTGGAGGTTGGAAAGCCAGCCCTGGCGCCGTCCGTGACCCCACTCCGCCCCGAGCACCAGAAGGTCCAGCGTGTGCCGCGGCTTGACCTTGATCCATTCACTGCCGCGGCGGCCAGCGCCGTACGGGGCGTCCAGCGATTTGACCACGACCCCCTCATGGCCGCGATCGACGGCAGTCGCAAAGAACTGCTGAGCCTCATCCAGGTCGGCAGTGATGAGCCTTGGGATGACGAGCTTGGCCGGCGCCACCGCGGCGAGCCGGTTGAACCGTTCGTGCGCTGGCGCGTCGATCAGGTCGATCCCGTCCAGGTAAAGCACATCGAACAGGAACAACGACAGCGGGACCGAGCCGACCGCGCCGCCGGGCGGCGCCTGGCTCGCCGCCCGGGCGGATGTGACCTGGAACGGGTGTGGCCGCCCGTCGGGCCGCAAGGCCACGGCCTCGCCGTCGAGCACCACGTTGGACGCCGTGAGTGACATAGCAGCCTCGGCGATCTCGGGTACCCGGTGGGTGATCTCGTCCAGCGTCCGGGAGAACACTCGCACTCCCTCGGCAGTGCGATGCACCTGAACCCGGATGCCATCCACTTTCCACTCGACCGCGGCGGGCGTGATCCGGCTGAGCGCGGCGGCGACAGTGGGCGCCGCGGCGGCGAGCATCGGCCGGATCGGACGTCCGACCTGGAGCGAGACGGCCCGCAGTGCGGCGGCTGCCTCGTCCGGGCCGGTCTCGGCGCCGAGCGCGGCCTCGGCTGCCGCCGACAGCGAACCGCTGAGCTGGTAGGCCCGGCGCACGTCAGCGCCGGGCACCGCGGCCGCCCTGGCGATGGCGTCGGCCATGACGCCGTCAAGAGCGCCTTGCCGGAGGTCGCCGGCCAGCAGCCGGACCAGGAACTCGCGCTCGGCCGCAGTGGCACGGCTCAGTAGCTGCGCGAGCAGTCGGCGACGCTCGGCCTGCGAACCCTGGCCGGCGAGGCCGCCGATTCGTCCCAGGGCCTCGTCGGTCTCGGCGAGGGTAAGCCGCGGCGCGGCGGCCGGCAGGCCGACCGCGGCCGTCGTCGACGGCGCATCGGGTCCGAAGCCCCCCATCAGGTCGCTCAAGGCCGCATAGCCGACGCCGATCTGGCGCTGCGTGAGGTCGCCGGACAAGAACGAGACCGCCACCGGTATCTCGGCAGGCGGCACCTGGCGGAGAAGCTGCGCGATGTGGTCGATCTTGGCCAGCCGGCCGGAGGTAGCGGCGACGGCCGCTGATGTTCGCGCCACGCTGTCCAGCAGCATCGAGCTACAACCAGCCTTTCTGCTGGGCGATCTCGGCGGCTTCGGCGCGGTTGCGAGCGCCGAGCTTCTGAATCGCGGCGGAGAGGTGATTGCGCACGGTGCCCGGCGACAACTGGAGGCGGGCAGCGATATCTGAGATCGCGCCGTGGCCCGCCGCGGCCGCCAGCACTTCGGTTTCCCTGTCGGTTCGCGTGCGCGAGCATGTCGACCGCGTCGTCCGCGGCTAGCAACGCGGGGCGCGCTTGAGCATGTCGACCGCGTCGTCCGCGGCTAGCAACGAGGGGGCGGGGTTCACCCACCCAGGTTAGGCAGCCACGCGCAGTGCCGTCACATAACAGCAGGCCGGGTCTGGCCATGACGGATGTCATGACCAGACCCGGCCTCCCGGCTGCTGCCGGACCGAGGCTCCGGCGTCAGACGATCTCGGAGTGCCCGTTCATGTCCGGGTCCGGTGGCGGGTTCTCGGTCACCTGGACCGACGTGAACTCCACTGGGCGCTCTTTCAGCCGCATCGCGGCAAAGGCACCCGCGCCGGCGGCCGCGACCAGCAGGCCGATCCCCGTGAACATGGCGCCGCGGCGGCGTGGCTTCTTTCGCTGGGGAGCGTCGATCCTGTGCGCAGCGCTCATAAGCGCGCTGGAGATCATCGGCGCGAGGCTGTCGCTGATGGCGCGTGCGGACTGCTCCAGCTGTGGCGCGGCCCAGGCCCGGGCCTGGTCGACCTTTGGCGTCGCCCACGCGACGGCTCCGTCCCGAGCGTTCTTCGCTAGCGGGGCAGCTTGCTGCGCTGCGGCTTGCGCCTGCATGGCGGCCTGCTGCGCGGCCAGCTGGGCTTTCGGGCCGATCACGGTGGTATTGGCCCAGAACTTGCTACTTGCGTTGGTAGGTTGCTTCTTGGTCAAGACAGACACGACGACCTCCTGATGTTCTCCCCAGCCCTGACCTGTTCCCCCCAAACGTGGGGCCAATCACGACCCGGCGTACAGGTCAGGCGGCTGAACACAGCAGCCGACCAGACCACTGCGGGGTCCGTGGCAGGATTCGGTTATGACCAACACGCTGACCGCGACGCTGCGGACAAGCCGGGGGCCTGTTGTCGTCCGGCTCTTTCCTGATCAAGCGCCCAAGACCGTACGTAACTTCGTGGAGCTCGCCGAGGGCGGCCGGGAGTGGACTAACCCGGTGACGCGCAAGACCGGTCCCGAGCGGCTCTACGACGGCACGATCTTCCACCGGGTCATTCCCGACTTCATGATCCAGGGCGGCGACCCGCTCGGGACCGGCACCGGCGGTCCGGGCTACAAGTTCGCCGACGAGTTCCATCCGGACCTGTCGTTCGACCGTCCCTACCTGCTGGCGATGGCGAACGCGGGTCCCGGCACCAACGGCTCGCAGTTCTTCATCACGACCGCGCCCACGCCGTGGCTGAACAACAAGCACACAATCTTCGGCGAGGTCGTCGACGGCACGAACGTCATCGACGACATCAGCCGGGTGCAGACGAGCCGCGGTGACCGCCCTGTCACCGACGTCGTGCTGGAGTCCGTCGAAATCGAGCGCGACGGCAGCGAGTAGAAAACGAGTAGAGCGGTCCCGTCCTATGGCGAACCCCCCGGACCAGGAACAAGGCCAGAGCCAGGCTGAGCCGCCCGTGTGCTACCGGCATCCGGGTCGGCCGACGTACGTGTCGTGCGTGCGTTGCGGCCGGCCCGCTTGCCCCGACTGCCTGCGGCCCGCGGCCGTCGGCCATCAGTGCCTCGACTGCATCAAGGGTCAGAACCGGGGCGTGCGCCAGGCCACGGGCCGGTTCGGCGGCCAGATCACGGCCCAGGCCAGGGTCACCTGGGCGCTCATCGGCATCAACGTGCTCCTCTACCTCATCCAGCTCGCCCATTCCAGCCTCGCGAGCGACTGGTGGATGGTGGGCGCCGCGAGGGACTCCAACGGGCAGTTGGTCGGCGTCGCGTTCGGCCAGTATTACCGGCTGATCACTTCGGCCTTCCTGCCCGGCACCGGCAACCTGGGGATCCTGGACATTGCCTTCAACATGTGGGCGCTTCTCGTGGTGGGACCCGCATTGGAGCGCGCCCTCGGCTGGGCCCGATATCTAGCCGTCTACCTGGCCAGCGCGCTCGGCGGCGGGGTTCTCTACTACCTGCTTGCGGCGCCCAATCAGCCGGCGCTGGGCGCATCCGGCGCGATCTTCGGCCTCTTCGGGGCCTGGTTCGTGCTGTCGAGGCGCCTCGGGCTGGATTCCCGGCAGGTCGTCTTCCTGATCGTGCTGAATCTGGGGATCAGCTTCGCCGTGCCGTTCATCGCCTGGCAGGCGCACGTCGGGGGGCTGATCGCCGGGGCGGCGCTCACGGCCGCCTATGCGTACGCGCCTCGGCCGAACCGCACGCTGATCCAGGTCGCGGCCACGGTAGGCATCGTCGCACTGATAATCGCGGGGGTGGTCGCACGGGACTACCAGCTAGTGGGCTCCGTCAGGCTGTGAAGCCCGGCGGCGTCAGCGCCACCTCGTCGCCAGGCCAAGCCCGCCAATGACGAAGACGAAACCGACGACTAGGTTCCACGCCCCGATCGCGCCGATCGGCCAGGACTGCTGGCTGACGTAGAAGACGACAATCCAGACAAGGCCGAATATCAGGCTGGCCAGCATCGTCGGCATAAGCCAGAGCGGGCTCACCTTCGCTTTGGCCGTCCGCTGCGGCGGGGTGTAGACCGTGGTCTTACGGACGCGGGACTTCGGCACTGTCTTTCTCCTGAATAGCTACGGGCTATCGCCCTGTCGCCGTAAAGCGTAGTTGGTCACGGGACCTATCGCGCTCGGCTAAGGCGTCGGGGTGATGGTCGGCGTGACGGTCGGCGTTACTGTCGGGGTTACCGTCGGGGGTGGCGACTGCGCCTGCACCACGAAGATGGTGATCGGCGACCCGGGCGCCAGCGCGGTGCCGGTCGCCGGGTTGGTCTGGTAGACGGTGCCCACCGGACAGTTGCTGCCGCCACCGTCCCCTTGCTGCGTCGTCACCGAGTAGCTGTACGGCGTATGAGACAACTCAGAGTCGGCCACTTGCGATGGCTTGCAGATGACGTTAGCGGGCACAGTCACCGTCGAGCCGTTCACCTGGAGAGTGATGATGGTGCCTTTGGGCTGCGTGCCTGTCGGTGAATAGTTGATCACTGAGTTCGGTGCCGCGGTTGTCGACTGATCGGGAACGATCGACCACCTGAAGCCGGCGTTCTTGAGCTCGGTTTTGGCGGCAGCTAGCTTGAGGCCCTTGACGTTCGGCACCGTCGCCGTCGGCACCGGCTTCTTGCCGGTGGAGACCACGATGCTGACCGAGCTGCCCCTCGACTCGCTCGAGCCGAAGCCGGGGTTGGTCGAGATCACATGGTTGGGGGCGTAACTGGTCGACTGCACGCGCGAAACCGTACCGACCTTCAGGCCGGCGCTGGTGATGTCGTGCTCGGCGGTCGGGAGCGTCTCGTTGATGACGTTCGGCACGGCGACCCCGCCGCTGTTGCCGTTCACGAACTTGAACAGCACGATGGCGGCCACGAGCAACACCACGACGGTGGCCAGGGCCACCCATGGCCAGACCCGCCGCTGACGCTGCGGCGGACCGTCCGGCCCGCCGTCTTCAGGCCCGTACCGGTACCCCGGAATGGCGGTCGTACGGCCCGCTACCTGCGTAGCGGTCGCGCCCATCCGGCGCGTTCCGGCGCCGTAGCCATTGCCCGGCATGGGGGCGGCAAGCGGCGCACCCGACAAGGCGCGCTGGATGTCGCTTCGCATCTCGCCCGCCGACTGATACCGGTCGGCCGGACTCTTCTCCATCGCCTTGAGCACGATCGCATCGGCCCAGGCCGGCACTTCCGGGTCCACCTGAGATGGCGGCACCGGATCTTCCTTGACGTGCTGGTAGGCAATCGCCACCGGCGAGTCCCCGGTGAACGGCGGCCGGCCGGTCAGCAGCTCGTAGAGCAGGCAACCGGTGGAGTAGAGGTCACTGCGCGCGTCTACCCGCTCGCCTCGGGCCTGCTCGGGCGACAGGTACTGAGCGGTGCCGATGACCTGCGCTGTCTGCGTCATCGTCATCTGGGAGTCGGACACGGCCCTGGCGATGCCGAAGTCCATCACCTTGATCTCGCCAGACCTGGTGAGCATCACGTTGCCCGGCTTGATGTCACGGTGCACGATCCCGTTGCGGTGGCTGTAGTCCAGCGCCCGCAGTACCCCGTCGGTGATCTCAGCTGCTCGCTCGGGCAACAGCCGACGGTCGTCGCGGAGCAGATCGCGCAGCGTCCGCCCGTCGACGAACTCCATGACGATGTACGGAACCGGGGTCGGGCCGAGCATGTCCTCGCCGGTGTCGTATACCGCCACGATCGACGGGTGATTCAGCGACGCAGCCGACTGGGCCTCCCGGCGGAACCGGGCCTGGAACGTCTGATCCCTGGCGAGATCATCGCGAAGCGTCTTAACCCCGACAATACGGTCGAGACGGATGTCGCGAGCCCGGAACACCTCGGCCATGCCGCCACGTCCGACGATCCCGTCAAGTTCGTAGCGGCCGCCGAGCAGCCGTGGCTGAGTCATGTCGCGCACTTTACTTACCGTCCTGCTTATCGGGGGCTGCGACCAGCATGACAAGCCCGGGCTGCAGCCTTTTCGCCCGGCTCATTGGTCTTCCTGGCGGCGCTGACGCAGATCGGCTGCGGTTGCCACGAGGTCGGTTGATCATGAATGCGCCCCTAGGTAGGCCTTGATCACCTTTACTGCGATGGGGGCTGCGGCGTCAGCGCCGAACCCGCCGCCCTGCACGATGACCCCGACGGCGATCGGCGACGCCCCTCCGTTGGTGCCGGGCACGAAGCAGGTGAAGACGGCGTCGTTCAGGTTGCCGTTGGTGATGCCGTTCTGCGCCGTGCCCGTCTTGCCGTCGATCGTGATCCCGCCGGTTGCTTGCGGACCAGCCGTCGCGGCTGCCGTCCCGCCTGGGTTGTGGGTGACCTGATACATCATGGACTGCACATAGCCCGCGACGGTTGGATTGACGGCCTGGCTCAGTGTCCTCGGGCTGGCTCGCTCGATCGTCGACAGCCCCGGCCCGACGACCTGCTGCACCAGGTACGGATACATAAGCGTCCCGCCGTTGGCGATGGCTGCCGAGAACATCGCCTCCTGGAAGGGGCTAACCGCGTCGTTGAACTGGCCGATCGCCGAGAAGGCAGTCAGCGACGGATCGGTCCAGTCGCTGACCTCCGGCAGCACGCTCGGCACGACCGGCAGCGGAATGGACAGCTTCCTGTTCATCCCGAACTGGCTTGAATACTGGCGGAGTGTCGGGGCCGTCAACCGGATGCCGAGCGCTCCGAACGCCGTGTTGCAGGACTGCCAGAACGCCTGGATGATCGGCGGGTTGCCGTTGCCACAGATCTCGCCGCCATCGTTGATCAGGTGATTGCGATTCGGGAGCGTCAGTACTGGCGGCGCCGATACCGGGGTGTTCGGGTTGGCAACCAGACGCGTCGAGAACGCTGCCGAGCTCGTGACGATCTTGAAGGATGAGCCGGGCGGATATGTCTCCTGGATGGCCCGGTTCAGCAGCGGCTGGCGAGGGTCACGCAGCAGCTGATTGTCGATCTTGTCGAACTGCGTCCCGTCGAACGTCGTGAGCTGGTTCGGGTCGAAGGTGGGGTACGAAGCGAGAGCCAGGATCGCGCCGGTGCTCGGCTGGATCGCCACCAGCGCGGCGGGGTGGCCGCCGTCCGTAGCGAGCGCGTTGTATGCAGCGTTCTGAGCCGCTGGGCTTATCGTCAGGTCTACCGCGGCGCCCTGCTTCTGCTTGCCGGTCAGCAGCGCCGTGAAGTTGTGCACGGTCAGCCGCGGATCGGTGCCCGCAAGCAGGCTGTTCTCGGCTTGCTCGATGCCAGACTTGCCGTAGATCGTGTCGTAGCCGGTGACGGGCGCGTAGACCTTGCCGTTCGGGTAGTGACGCTGGTAGACGTCTGAGCCCTTGACCAGCTGGGAGTCTGCGATCTTCACGTCGCTCCCGTCGCCGGTTGCGAGGATCGCACCGCGCTGGAACGTGAACTGAGCGTTGAAGACCCGGACGTTGTGCGGCTCGCTGGCCAGTTTCGTCGTCTCAAAGGCCTGCACGTAGTTCGCGTTGATCAAAAGGAGCACGAACAAAGCCAGGCAGGCCAGCGAGATGCGGAGCAGTGCGCGATTCATGCGGCCCGCACCACCTGGGTCATGCCCTCGTCCTGGATCGGCTGCGGCGCGGGCTTGCGCGCCGAGTTGCTGATCCGGATGAGCACCGCGACCAGGATCCAGGTGGCGACGAGCGAGGAACCGCCCTGAGACAGGAACGGGGTGGTGACGCCTGTCAGTGGGATGAGGCCGCTAACGCCGCCGACGATCACGAAAACCTGGAGTGCCAGCACGAAGGAGAGGCCGCCCGCCAGCAGCTTCGAGAACGGGTCTGTCACGGCGATCGCCGCCCGCAGGCCGCGCTGGATGAGCAATCCGAAGACCAGCAGCAGGGCCATGACGCCGACCAGGCCAAGTTCCTCGCCGAACGCGGTGAAGATGAAGTCACTCTGCACAAGCGGGGTGAAGTACGGCTGACCGTGACCCAGGCCGGTCCCGAACAAGCCGCCGTAGGCCATCCCTTCCAGCCCCTGAACGAGCTGGTAGGACGAGTTGAGCGGGTTGCTGCCCTGGAACGGGTGCAGCCAGATGGTGAACCGCTCCGCCACGTGGCCAAACAGGTTAGCCGTGATGAAGGTCCCGCCGAGGAACAGCGCGACACCGATCAGCAGCCAGGATGTCCGCTGGGTGGCGATGTAGAGCATGACGACGAACAGCCCGAAGAACAACGCCGACTGCCCGATGTCGGTTTCGAAGATCAGGATCAGCAGGCTCGCGGCCCACGCGATCAGCACCGGCCCGAGGTCACGGGCTCGGGGCAGGTCGATACCCAGTACGCGACGGCCTGCCAGGGCGAGCACGTCCCGCTTCGCGACCAGGTAGCCGGCGAAGAACACAGCGAGGGCCAGCCGAGCGAACTCGCCTGGCTGGATCGAGAATCCGCCGAACTTGATCCAGACCTTGGCGCCGTTCACCGCGCTATGGCTCGAGGGGAGCAGCGCCGGGATGGCCAGCAGGACCAGGCCGACGGCTCCGAGCGTGTACGTGTATCGCTGCAGGACACGCGCCTCCGGGATGAACCAGAGCACGAGTACGAGCGCGACGATGCCGAGACCAGTAAAGGCGAGCTGATACATGGTCGTCGACGTCGACATCACTGGCGAGACGAGATTTCCCGGGTTGCCATTGCGGCCCGACACTTGCAGCCGGTAGATCATGACGATGCCAAGGCCGTTGAGCAGGGCGGCGAGCGGAAGGAGCAGCGGGTCCGCGTACGGCGCGAATCTGCGCACCGCGACGTGCGCGCCGATCATGAACAGGGCGAACACGAGGAGGTCGAGCGTGAGGCCGGACGGCAGCTTGCCTCGTAGGCCGAGGCCAGCGGCGGCGTACGCGAAAAGCACCACGGCCAGCGCGAAGAGGAGCATCACCAGCTCAGTCCGGCGCCGCCCGCGCGGCATCGGGACCTGGCGATCCGCTGCGGCGGCCGTCACGCTGCCCCCAGGGCCGGGCAGGATGCCGGCACGGTTGGCTTGGGCGGTGCCGGCGGCGGCGGGACAATGATGGTCTTCTTCGTGCCGGTCTTTGTGGTGATGGTTTTGGTGGTACTCGGCCTGTGTGCGTACCGCGCCTGCCAGGTCTCGAGAGCCTTCTCATCCTGGGTGCACGTGTAGGCGTGCTTGATCGAGGTGAGGGTCGCCAAGGTCTTCGGGAGGGTCGTCGGGGTCGTCGGCATCGTCAGGTCGCCGGGCACGTGCGAGAGCGGTACTCCGGTCTTGCGATATACGTGCGCGAGGTTGATCCAGCCGATCGTCTGGTTGACGCCCCGGTAGATGCTGATCTGGGTGCCGTCGGACGCGAGGTAGTAGTTGCCCTGAGTAGCCCGGTAGCCGACATATAGGCCGCCAGCCACGAGCGCCAGCAGAATCACCAGTACCGTGGTGACGACGGGCCAGCGACGGCGCGGCTCGTCAAAATCGTCCCCGTCGGTCTCGGGCGCGTCTTCATCAGCGACGGATGTAGTGTCCCGGCCGTGCCCGTTCAGGCTCGCCCCGGGCGAACCAGGGGCGGCTCCGGGTCCGGCGGCAGCCGCGGCATTGCCGGTCGCCGCCCGCAGCAAGGTGCTCACGTCGCCATTCGCCGCTGCTCCAGCGAGCATCGTCTCGAAGGTTGGCGGCTCTGGCCCAGTGGACGTGTCGATGACGTCAGCGATAATGCAGGTGATGTTGTCCGGGCCGCCGTTCCGGATCGCGAGCGCGATCAGCTGGTTGACGGCCTGGTCGGCGTCCGGCACGGTGGACAGGATGCCGTGTACCGCTTCATCGCCGACGACGTCGGTGAGGCCGTCCGAGCACAGCAGGTACCTGTCACCAAGCAGAGCTTCGTGCATGGCCAGGTCAGGGTCCGCGTCTGTGCTGCCCTGCAAGGCCCGCATGATCAGGGACCGCTGGGGATGGTTTGCTGCCGCTGCGGGACTCAGCCGGCCCTCGTCCACGAGCGACTGGATGAGCGTGTGGTCGCGCGTGATCTGATAGAGGTCGCCGTCGCGCAGCAGGTAGGCCCGTGAGTCGCCGATATGACACACCGCGACCTGAGCGCCGGCCCACAGCAGTGCGGTCAGGGTGGTGCCCATGCCCTCGACCGCCGGGTCAGAGATGCTCATGTCGTGCAGCGTGTTGCGAGCAGACGCGACGGCCGCCGCCAGGGCGTCCAGCATCTCGTCGCTGCCCGTGAGGTCCTGCCGGTCGAGCGGCGCGATCGCCGAGATCGCGACCGCGCTGGCGACTTCGCCCGCAGCATGCCCACCCATGCCGTCCGCGATGGCGAGCAGGCGCGGGCCGGCATAGGCGGAGTCTTCGTTGCCCTCGCGCAGCAGGCCCACGTCTGAGCGGAGCGCGTAGTGCAGTGCCAGGGTCATCTGCGCAGCTCCAGAACGGTCTTACCGATGCGGATCGGGACGCCAATGGGGACAGGCGTCGGCTGAGTCACCTTCTGCCGGTCCAGGTATGTGCCGTTGGTTGAGCCGAGGTCTTCCACGATCCACTGGCCGTCCTGTGGATACAGTCGGGCATGTCGGGTCGAAGCGTAGTCGTCAGCGAGCACTAGTGTGGCGTCATCGGCGCGCCCGATCGTGATCTGCTGATCACTGAGCCCCATGCTGGTGCCCGCCAGCGCGCCGGCCGTCACGAGCAGGTGCTGGGGCGCAGCCCTGGACGGCCTGGCCTTTGTCGGCCGGGGCTGCCGGACCGCCCTCGGGGGGGCCGACGCGCGCCTGCGCCGCTGAGAGGAAGGCCCGAACAGGTCGGTGCGTACCACCCCGACGGCCGCGATCACGAAGAGCCACAGGACGGCAAGGAACCCGATCCGTATCAGGAGGAGCTCAAGCGGGTTCATCGGGTAATAATCCTCGGCGTGCCGGTTGGGGTTGGATGCTGTCCTGGCTTCGGCTGTGCGGCGGCTCGAGGCTAAGCCGCCCCGTTCCCTGCCTTTCAGGTATGTTCTGGGCCCTTAGTAAACGCGATCCCTGCGGAATATCAGCGTCGTCCGGCCGAGGGTGACCTTGGTGCCGTCCGTGAGCGTGACCCGCCGGACAGGCTGGCCGTTGACGAATGTGCCGTTCGTGGAGCCGAGGTCTACGAGCACGACCTCGCCGTCCTCTACCCGGATCTCAGCGTGATGCCGCGAGACGCCCGGGTCGACGAGACGTAGGTCGCAGTCGGTCCCGCGGCCAAGGATGATCAGCGGCGTACTGATCTCATACGTGCGCTGCGTACCGCCGTCGGCCCCGGCTTCTGGCCCTGAGACCAATAGGCGAGGGTTTCCGACGAACGCACCGGAGGGCTGCGGAACGTCGCTGGCGGGGCGCCTGATCTCGCCGTCCTCGACGGTTGTGCCCCGGATCACGCCCGAGAGGATACGGAACGTACCCGTGGTCAGGTCGCGGACGCCTTCGAAGCGCATCCGCACCGGGCCGACAAACGAGTATCCCTGTTCCTTGGCATACTCCCGGGCGAGCGTCGCCAACTCGATGCCGAGGCTGTCGGCGTAGACGTCGAGGCGCGCGTAGTCGTCCTCGGCCACCTCGACGACGAAGTCGTTGGGCACCAGGGTGCGGCCCTGGGCCACGATGGCCGCGCGATCGTCCATTTCTCGCTGAATCGCGCTGGCTACCTCAACCGGCTGCAGCTCAGACTTGAACGCCCGCGCAAAGGCACCTTCGACCATCCCCTCGAGCCTGTGCTCAAAGCGCTGAAGCACTCCCACAGTGGTGCCCTCCTTCCCTGCCGTATCCGATGGTATCGGCGATGTGGGGCAGCTTGCGGACGTGCTAACCTGACTGCTGCTCCCGGGGCGGGTGGCGGAACGGCAGACGCGCACGGTTCAGGTCCGTGTGTCCGAAAGGACGTGAGGGTTCAAATCCCTCCTCGCCCACCGGCCACGACACGGATTCTCTGGCTGGCTGCTGGCTGGTCTGGCCGCAGCATAGGCGCCCGATGCCGTCCTTGTCACCGGGATCGATAGGGCCGTGCCCCGCCTCTGGCACCATGAGCCGCATGACCCCAGCGGAGGCGCTGAGCCGGGCCACCCAGGTTGCCGAGGAAATCCTATTTCCCGCCGCGATGTCGGTGGACAGCGCGGATCGGATCCCCGCTGGGCACCTTGACGCGCTCGCGAGCGCGGGACTGTACGGCCTCGCCGGGCCGACATCGGCGGTCGGCGGCGTCGACGCGGCCGCGTTCGCGCGTGTGATCGAGGTCATGTCCAGCGGGTGCCTGGCGACTACCTTCGTCTGGCTTCAGCACCATTCGGCCGTGCGGGCGCTGACCGCCTCCGCGAATGCTGACCTGCGCGATCAGTGGCTGAATCCGCTGTGCCTGGGTGCGCGGCGAGCGGGGATCGCGCTCGGCGGGGCCCGACCTGGTCCGCCGCTGCTGCGGGCCCGCCATGTACCCGGCGGCTACATACTCGACGGTTCCGCCCCGTGGGTCACGGGCTGGGACATGATCGACGTCACGTTGACGCTGGCGCGCGACGACGCCGGGAACGTTGTGGCTGCCCTGCTCCCAGCCGAAGTCAGCGGCACGCTGACGGCGACGCGACTGTCACTGGTCGCCGTCAACGCGAGCCGCACCGTCGAGCTGGCGTTCGACGCGCACTTTGTCCCCGCCGAGCTGGTCACGGGCGTCACACCGCTCGCGCAGTGGCTCGCCCGCGACGCCGACGGGCTGAGGCTCAACGGCTCGCTGTCGCTCGGTGTCGCGCGTCGTTGCTGCCGGCTACTCGCTCAGCTCGCCGACCGGGGGAATCCGCTGGCGGCGGGCGCCCGGCTGCTTGGTGCCGAGCTCGCCACCCGCCGGGCCGCACTCGACAGCGCCAACTCCGAAGCCATGCCGACCGCGCGCGCGGCCGCGAGCGGGTTCGCGTTTCAGGCGGCCGGCGCACTGGTCGCCGCGGCGGGCAGCCAGGCGATCCTGACCGGCGACCACCCTCAGCGGCTGGCCCGAGAGGCACTATTCCTGCTCGTGTTCGGTTCGCGTCCAGCCATCAAGGAGCAGCTGACGGCGCTGCTGACTGCGCGCGCCGTCGGCAATTGACCAGATCAGGCACAATCAATGTGTGCCAGAACTGCCCGAGGTGGAGGCGCTCGCCGCTGACCTGCGCGAGCGCGCGGTCGGCCGCGTGATCGACCGAGCCGATGTGGCCGAATTCTCAGTACTCAAGACTTACGACCCGCCGCTGACCGCGCTGCGCGGCGCCCGGATCACTGGCACGGGGCGGCGCGGCAAGTTCCTCGACCTGATCGTCCAGCCCGCGGAGGGCGCGGAACTGCACCTGGTCACGCACCTCGCCCGGGCCGGCTGGCTGCGCTGGCGTGACGCCTTGCCAGAGGCCCCGCCGAGGCCGGGAAAGGGCCCGCTGGCCTTCCGGCTCAGGTTCACCGACGGTTCGGGATTCGACCTCACCGAGGCCGGCACGCGCAAGCGACTCGCTGTGTATCTGACCACCGACATTGACCAGATTCCAGGGGTTGCCTCCCTCGGGCCAGAACCGCTCGACCCGAGCTTCACCCCAGACGTGCTGGCAGGCATCCTGGGCGGCCGCCGGACACAGATCAAAGGCGTGCTTCGGGATCAGAAGCTGATCGCCGGGATCGGAAACGCCTACTCCGACGAGGTGCTGCACGCCGCGAAGATGTCGCCGTTCCGGCTGGCCTCGAGTCTGTCGCCACAGGAAGTCGCCGACCTGCACGCCGTCATCGTCGGTACCCTGCGGGAGGCAATCGGCCGGTCAGACGGGCTGGCAGCGAGCGACCTCAAGAAAGAGAAGAAGGCAGGCCTCCGGGTCCACGCCCGAACGGGCGAGGCGTGCCCGGTGTGCGGAGACACCGTCAGAGAGGTCGCCTTCGCCGACTCCGCGCTCCAGTACTGCCCGACCTGCCAGACCGGTGGCAAGCCGCTCGCCGACAGGAGGCTGTCGCGGCTGCTGAAATAGCGCGGCTAGCGGCTGGTTAGCCGAAGATTGCCTTGAGCTCGACCCAGCGTGCCAGGTCGCAGCCGCCGTGGATGATGGTCACGTGCTCCTGCTTGCCGAAGTAGGTGCCGGTTATCGTCGCGCGACCGCTGCCCGCCAAGGCCATCGGGCACATGACGTGCAGCGGCCGGGGCGCGAAGATGTTCTCGCCGGTCAGCAGCTTGGTGCAAGCGACAGCCGGATCGGGCGTGGTGCCCCCGGCGGGCTCGCAGAACAGCGTGTAGTGGCGGGCCGGGCTGCTCGGGGTTGCGGCGAACGTGACGTCAAGCGAGACCTTGGCGGTCGCCGCGGTCCCGGGTGAGGTCGGCACCGCCGAGTTCGCGGCGGCCGCCGGGGTCGTGTTAGCCGAGGTCGAGACCGCCGGGGATCTGGCCGAACTCGAGCCCGCGCCGCCGCCTGCCGGAGCGGCAACGCTCCCGCAGGCGACAAGCAGCACGCAGGGGCCGAGAACCGCAGCGGCCGCCAGCGCCACACGGGTTGTGCGCGCATTCCGCGTAGTCGGTGCGTGCCCGCAGGTAGGTACTACGTCTGGTAGCGGCGTCATGCCCATTGGACGTGCATCCTCCATTTGCGGTTCCAGCCTGGCACGGCTCGCGCAGGCGGGGCTGGCATTGCCACCTAATGCCGCGCCCTAGCCCTCCGCTCTGGCGCTCCAGTTGAGGTTTGCGCAGTTCACCGACCTAAGCCGGGACCAAGTGGGACGATGACGCCGTGGCCTGGAAGCTTTCGGTGGCGCAACGCGACCGCGATCGAATCGATGGCGCGGCCCGCGCCGTCATCGAGTGCGCGGCGGATGCCATCATCGCGATTGGCCTAGACCGGCGGGTGACCGTCTGGAATCCGGCGGCCGAGCGTCTGTTCGGCTGGAGCGCCGCTGAGGTCGTCGGCCTGGAGCCGCCGTTTGTGCCCGAAGAACTGCGGGCCGAGCACAACGCTGTTCTCGAGCGCGTCGCCAGCGGCGGTCACGTTTCGTTCGCGACGCGCCGCACCCGCAATGACGGCGCCGTGGTGGACCTGCGGATCGACGCGAGTCGGATGCTCGACAGTACAGGCGCGCTCACCGGCTGGGTCTGCGTGTGTCATCAGGGCGGCGATGACGAGGCAGTCCGGCACTACATGGCCGAGCGGGCCAGGGTGGTGCGGCGCCTCGGCGACGTGGTCGCGGACATCAACGCTGAACTCGACCTCGAGTCCGTACTGGACCGGATCGCCGCCAGCCTGCGGGAGCTCACCAGGGCCGATGCTGGTGGCTTCGTCGTGATCGAGAAGGACAGGCTGCGGCTTGTGAGCCTGGACGGCCTGCCGGCTGAGCTGCGCGGCCGTACCGCCGACCTGCAAAGCAGCATGGTTGGCCAGCTCATGCGTTCCGGCAAGACGGTGCTCATGGCCACGAGCGATTCAGGCGGCTTCGACGACCTGATCTGGGCGGCGCTGCCCGGCCTCCACACCATCACGCTCAGCCTGTCCCACGTCGCCGGGCGGCCGTTCGGCGCGCTCTACGCCCTGTATAGCGGGCGCAAGGTCGGGCACGTGGAGCTGGAACTGCTCGAGCTGCTGGCTGGCCACGCCAGTGTCGCCTTGTCGAACGTGACCGCGTTCGAGGAGGTGGTCCGCCAGCGAGCGCATGAGCGCGCGGTGATCGACGCCAGCGCGGATGGCATCGCGGTACTCGACTCCGAAGGACTTGTCCGGCAGTGGAATCCGGCCGCACACCGGCTCACTGGTCTCTCGCCGGAGCAGGCGATCGGCAGACGCCCCCCGTTCCCGCTGCCGGAGCCTGGCGCGAAACTGACGTACAAGCTCCCCAACGGACGCTGGATGGACCTGCTCTGCACGGGCTTGTCGGGCCGTGGTGAGAAGGTGCTCGATTTCCGCGACATCACCGCGGCCAAAGAACTGGAGGAGGCAAAAGACCTCTTCCTGGCTACCACGAGCCATGAGCTGCGTACGCCGATCACGGTCGTGCAGGGCTTCGCTAGCACGCTGGCCAGCAGATGGGACAACCTGCCGGACGCCGATCGAAGGTCGGCGGTGCAGACCATCGCCGAGCGGGCCGCGTCCCTGGCCAGGCTCGTCGAGCAGCTGCTGCTAGGCTCTCGCGCTGGCGCCGACCAGCTCCAGGTCAGCAACGGTCCGTTCGATCTTGCCGGGCTACTTCGTGGCTCGGCGGTCGCGTTCCGGCCGCTCTCGGATCGGCACACGCTTGAGCTGGACGTTCCCGACTCGCTGCCGAAGGCCCACGGCGATGCGATGGCCACCGACATCATCATCGGCCAGCTGCTCGAGAACGCAATCAAGTATTCGCCGGACGGCGGGGCCGTCACCGTCACGGCGCGGGCAGACGGCGAGGTGATCGAGGTAACCGTCCAGGACGAGGGCATTGGCATCCCGCCAGCCGACCGGGAGCGGGTTTTCGAGCGGTTCGTGCAAGGCGATGCCGGCGATCGCCGACGGTTTGGCGGCATCGGGCTCGGCCTGTATATCGCCATGCAGCTAGCGCAAGCCCAAGGCGGGACCATAGCTGCCGACGGACGGGACGGCCCGGGCACGACTATGCGCTTCTGCCTGCGCCCGGCGAGCGCCGCGGGCTCCGACGCCCCTGCGAGTGACGTGGCGGCCGACGTCCCGGCTGCCGACGCCCCTGCGAGTGACGTGGCGGCCGACGTCCCGGCTGCCGACGCCCCTGCGAGTGCCGTGGCGGCCGACGTCCCGGCTGGCAGCGCTCGCTAGCCGGCTCGGTCAGGCCTTTATCGAGTCAGCCGTCTGCGCCTTCACGCGGCGCTTGGTGACGGGATCGCGCACGATCGGCGCACCGCCAGACGCAGCGATGTACTCGTCGATGATGCCGATGACGTCTTCGCCTTGCTTCACGATCTGGCCGCGCTCCATCCAGATCACCCGGTTGCACGTCAGCTCGACTTCTTCCAGGTTGTGCGCTACCAGGAAAACGGTTCCGGCCGCTTGCTGGAGTTCGGAGATGCGAGCATGGCTCCTGACGCGAAACTCTGCGTCTCCGGTCGCCAGCGCCTCGTCCACGAGCAGGATGTCCTGCGTCCTGGCCGCTGCGATGGCGAAACGCAGCCGGGATCCCATGCCGGAGGAATAGGTCTTCATCGGCAGGTCGATGAAGTCGCCAACGCCGGAGAACTCGACGATGCCTGGATACGCCGTCTTGGTCTCCTCTCGGCTCATGCCCATGGCCAGGCAGCCGAGCACGACATTGCGCTCACCGGTCAGGTCGTTGAGGAGTGCGGCGTTGACGCCGAGGAGGGCGGCTTCGCCTGCCGTATAGACGTTTCCCTGCTCCGCGGGCAGCAGCCCGGCGATGGCGCGCAACAGAGTGGACTTGCCCGAGCCGTTCCGGCCGATCACCCCGACGGCGTCGCCGCGGTAGGCGACGAACGACATGCCGCGGATTGCGTGAACCTGCCGGATCGAGGCGCGCCGCCTGCGGCGTAGCAAGCGAAGCAGGGACGCAGCGGCCGTGCCGCGGTCACCGCCGCGGCCATAGACCCGGTACACCACGTGCAGGTCGTCCACGACGACCATCGGCTCAGCCACGGCCGTACCTCGTCTCCGCGCGCCAGAAGTACCAGAAGCCGATGACGAGGGCGATCGCCGCCCAGCCGATGGCGTAGTACCAGAAGTGGGCCGGGTTGGCCCCGACGTAGTGGCAGTACGCGCTGTCGAACTGGTACTTATGCGGGGCGTTCGCAGCGTGGCCGAGCTTATGCCACTCCGTGCACAGTGCTTTGCTGTACTGCTTGCTCCCGGGCGCGCTCTCCCGCTGGGTGATCATGAGTGCGTTGCGGGTCAGAGTGATGTACAGGGCCGCCGGGTTGAGTTCGAGTAGCGCGACGACCTTCGCGTTCGTGCTCACGGTCGGAATGCTGAAGATCACGCCGGAGGCGTAGAGCCACGTGCGCATCAGGAACGGCAGAAGCTGGCTGAAGTCGTTCACCTGTGAGCCGAGCCGGGCCGCGAACAGCCCGATCCCCACGTTGAAGACCGTCTGCAGCAGCAGAGCCGGAATGGCGAGCAGCCAGTACCAGGTCAGCCGCTCGCCGGTGAGGAGCAGGATCGGGACCAGCACCACCATGGACAGCAGCATCTGCTGGAACTCGATCATTACGTAGGCCAGCGGCAGCGACGCGCGCGGGAAGTGCAGCGCCCTGATCAGCTCGAGGCTGTCGGTCATCACGCTCGATGTCGAGATGACCGACCGCTGGGTGAAGTTGAAGATGAAGACGCCGGCCACGACGAACCCGAGGTAGTTAGGTACGCCGCGATTGATTTTCAGCAGCAGTCCGAAGATGAGGAAGTAGACACCCGCGTTCAGCAGCGGGGTAAGCACCTGCCAGAGCTGACCTAGCCGGGCCTCGGTGTACATCGCGATGTTGCGCGCGGTGGCGAAGGCCACGATGAACTGCGCGCGCGTCCAGAGCTGGCGCAGATAGGCCGGGATTGACGGTCGCGCGGCACTCGGCCGCAGCCCGTGCTCCACGGCGTATTCGGCAAGCGATAGCCCGACGTCGCCATCGGCGTCGACGCCGAGGTCTGTCGTGCGCAGCTGGCCGGGTCCGGCCAGCCGACCCTCGTCGGGGTCTCGGGCCGCCCGTCCCAGCCTCGCACGCAGCGGCGCCTTCTGGTCGGTCACGCTGTGCTCCTGCCAGCCGCTGAGTTGTGCGGGGCAACTATCACGCGGCGACTGTACCATCACCACAGTTGTGCGGTACAACTGTTGTCATGGCCAACGAACCCGCGGATGATACCGAGCTGGAGCATGTGCTTACCCAGCTTCTGCGGATGCTATCTCCCGCCCTGACCGGCAGCGACGGGGGCGCGCGGACTGGTCGGCCTGCGGCCGCAGGCGCGGCCAACGGCCAGACAGTACCCGATATGGGCGATAGCAGCGGACAGCTACCAGGTCAGTCCGGTCCGGCCGCCGAGCCCCTGCCTGTGGTCTCGGCGTCCGAGGCGCGCGCGCTGATCGAACTGGTCGCCGCCCGCGGCATCGCGCAAGGCGAGCTGGCCGGGCTTCTAGGCCTCGACAAGAGCACGGTGAGCAGGCTGGCGGCTGGCCTCGAGCGCAAAGGCTGGCTCCGACGTGGTCGGGATGAGGCCAACCAGAGGTACGTCCGGCTGTACCTGACGCCTGAAGGCCGCGACGTCGCGGGCCGGGTGTGGCAAGCCTGGCAGTCACGCCAGGCGCGGATACTCGCCGCGCTGTCCGCCGATGAGCGAGCTGGCCTGAGCGCTGGCCTTGGCGGATTGGTCCGCGGCCTGGCCGCAGAAGGCCTGCTCAGCGAGCCATCTGGGGACGGCGCCTAGCAACTTGAGTGCGGCCTGGCCGGGCCGCCGGCGGCCAGCCAGCTTCGGGCCGCCGGAACGTGCCGACGCCGGTTTCCGGCCCGGTGGGGCGGGGCATCCCGGTCGCAACGGGGTTCTCCACACGGCGTCACTCGCTCGCATGCAGGGAGGTGGGGACAGTGGGCACCGTACTGCTGCCATGCGCTCCGGCGAGCGTCGCAGTGGCCCGGCAGCGGCTGGCCGCCGACCTCAATGCAGCAGGCATCTTCGCGGGCGCGGTCGGTGACGCGGTTCTGGTCGTCAGCGAGCTGCTCAGCAACGCAATCCGGCATGCTCGGCCGCTGCCTGGTTCCAGTGTTCAAGTCGCGTGGGCCCTCGACGAGGACGCGGTCGAGGTCGCGGTGAGCGATGGCGGCGCGGCAACCAGGCCGACCCCGGCTCAGGCGACGGTTTCGTCGCTTGGCGGTCGCGGTCTTGGCATCGTGGACTACCTGGCCAGGACCTGGGGAATTCGCGCTGATGACGGAGGGCTGACGGTGTGGGCCGTGCTGGCGGCGCCCGCCGACAGTCGCCAGCTCGGGCGCCCGGGCGCGCCGCGCGAGGTCGAGCGCAGCGGCCAGTCCCGGCAGGCGTAACCGGGGGCCGAACTGGCAATACCTCACGGAGCGGGTGCAACCTGGGGGTCGTCGGGGGGCGGCATCGGGCGCAGAGTCGGTACCCGCGGCATGGCGGTCACTGCGGGGGGCAACATGGGCCAGGTCCAGGGCGTGGACAGCGAAGTTGGCCAGCTAAGGACCGTCCTCATGCACCGGCCAGGCGCGGAGGTCGAACGGATCACGCCTCGACACTCCGATCGCCTGCTCTTCGGCTCGCTGCCCTGGGTGAGCAAGGCGCGGCAGGAGCACGACATGCTCAGCCAGGTGCTGCGCGATCAGGGCGTGCACGTGCTGTATCTGACCGAATTGCTCCAGGACTGCCTGGAATACCAGGCGGCCAGGGACGAGGCGGTCGCCGCGGCGGTCGCTGACGCGAGCCTAGGCGAGGACCTGCGCGGACAGCTCCGCGGCCACCTTCAAAGCCTGGGTCCTGAGCAACTCGCCCAGGTACTCATCGCCGGGCTCACGCCAATGGAGCTGAGGATCGGCCACGGAGTCGTGTATGAGCTATTGGATCGCCACGACTTCGTGCTCGACCCCCTGCCCAACCTCGTCTTCATCCGGGATTCGAGCTTCTGGATCGGCGACCAGGTAGCGGTGGCGAGCCTGGTATCGAGCCGCCGGCGCCGCGAGACCGATCTGGCGACCATCATCTACCGGCACCATCCAAGATTCGCGGGCACGAAGTGGCTGTATTGGTCCGACCTGGAGCACGTGGATGGCGGGGACGTGCTGCTGCTGGCGCCCGGAGTGGTCGCGATAGGCATCGGCCAGCGGACCGCGCCTGCTGGTGCCGAGCGCCTAGCCCGGAGGCTGTTTGAGACCGGCCTGGCCCATACGGTGCTGGCGGTGCCGATCGGCCAGCACGGGCCGGCGGGCCACCTCGACACGGTCTGTGCGCTGCTGGATGCAGACGCCGTGATCATGCATCCGTCGGTGGCGTACACGCTGACAGCTCGCATCATCTCGCCGCGGGCGGACGGGATGCGCATGTCCAAGCCGCAGCCCTTCCTTGAGGCGGCCGCTCAGGCCATGGGCATCCAGCGGCTGAACGTGGTCGATTCGGGCGTCGATCCGAATTGCGGTCAGCCTGGCCAGCGGGATGACGGGGGCAACGTACTCGCCATCGGCGCCCGCGTGGCCGTCAGCCATGAGCGCAACTCCGAGACGAACGCGAGGCTTGAAGCCGCGGGCGTGCGCGTGATCCGCGTACCTAGCAGCGAACTCGGCAGTGTCCGCGGCGGGCCGCGGTGCATGACGTGCCCGATCAGCCGCGAGCCGGCCCGGCTCCCGGCCGAGGTCCAGCGCGAGCCGGACGGGCGGCCATGGGTTCGCCTGGCGGCCAGGTCGTCGTCGATGCCGGAGATTTCGCTGCCGGAGTCGCGCATTGGCAGTCAGCCGGGATCGGGTGAGCCGCCGGTGCTGTTGCCCGCGGCATCGGCCGATTCGCCCGCCGAGCGAGATGATTCGGAGCTCGCCGCGAGCCGACAGGCCTAGAACCTGCTGCGTGACCGGCGCGTCGAGTGCCGGCCCAGCCGGAACAAGCCAAGGCCCACGGCAAGTGCCCCGACGATCAGCGCTAGCAGCGCCAGCCAGAAGAACGTCTTAACGACAGCCGCAGCCACGAACACGATCAAGATCAGGGCCACGATCAGTGCCAGGGTGCGAAGCATCACTCCACGCTACGTCGCGGGTCGGCGCCAACGTGAATCAGGTGGCGGGGGCGGTCCGTAATCTCGGGCAAAACCCCTCAACCAGCTGAGCTGGCCTGCCCATCTAGCCGGCCTTAGCGCCGACCCGGTAGTGTGCGGCACGTGGAGCTAAAGGTCACGACCAGGTCGCAAGGCGATCACACCGTCATCTCCGTGGCCGGCGAGATCGACCTGTACACGGCGCCGAAACTGCAGTCCGAGCTGATGACGGCTCTGACTGCCAGCCCGGCGCGCCTGATCGTGGATATGTCCCAGGTCGACTTCTGCGACTCCACCGGCATCAACGTGCTCCTGGCCGCGCACCGGCAGGCGCGCGAGCATGGCGGTGAGCTTCAGCTCGCTGGACCGGGTTCGGCGACGAGGAAGGTCCTGCAGGTGACTGGCCTGGAATCGGTCTTCACTGTGCTGAACGATCCGGTCCGGGTCACCGGCCAGTAGCAGACCTATCGGCGCAACCGGCGCCCAGCGGGCCAGCACTAGGATCGCTGGCATGCCGCCTGGCGACGTAGCCGTCATCATCCCGGCCAAGAACGAGGCCGACTGCATCGTCTCGACAGTCGCTGCCGCCTCGACGCTGGCGGGCGCCGACATCGTCGTGGTGGTCGACGACGGCTCGGCCGACGGAACAGCTGCGGCGGCAGCCGGAGCCGGAGCGCACGTCGTCCGGCATGCGCGGAACCGCGGCAAGGCCGCGGCCATGGAGACGGGCGCGGAGGCCGTTCGGCTGATCGAATCGGGTGCCGCCGGGCCTATTGTGGCCGGGACCGGACCCCGTCATCTGCTGTTCCTCGATGCCGACCTTGGTGACAGCGCGGCGGAGGCAGGTCCGCTGACTGAACCGGTGCGAACTGGGTCCGCGGACATGACGATCGCGGTGTTCACCACGAGAGTTCGTAAGGGCGGGTTCGGTATCGTCACCGCGACGTCGGGGGCTGGTATCGAGCGCGCCACCGGCTGGCGCCCTGCTCAGCCGCTCAATGGCCAGCGGTGCCTGACCCGAGCGGCCTTCAATGCGGCGCTGCCGCTCGCGCCCGGCTGGGGGGCCGAAACGGGAATGACCATCGACCTGCTGCGCAAGGGCATGCGCGTCACCGAGATCGAAGTACCGCTGTCGCACCGGGCCACGGGCAACGACTGGCGCGCCCAGATCCACCGGCTGCACCAGCTTGCCGACGTGGCCCGGGCGCTGGCCGTCCGCCAGCCCGTGGTGGTCCGGCTACGTCAGCGGCGGTGAGCAGCGCGGTCCTAGAGGTACGGCCCAGATGACCGCGGCATCCGCTGCGCGTCGTCGCCCTCAACGGCCTGAGCGGGCCCCATACCCGGCGGCAACGCTCGCCGCATCTGCTCGAGCTGTGCCCTGGCCGCCATCTGCTGAGCGAACAGGGTGGTCTGGATGCCATGGAAGAGACCTTCGAGCCACCCGACGAGCTGGGCCTGCGCGATCCGGAGCTCCGCCTCGCTGGGCACCTCATCGCCGAAAGGCAGCGACAGCCGTTCAAGCTCGTCGATCAGCTCGGGCGCCAGACCGTCCTCGAGTTCCTTGATCGAGCTAGCGTGGATCTCTTTCAATCTGGCCCGGCTCTTCTCGTCCAGCGGCGCGGCCCTGACCTCCTCGAGCAGCTGACGGATCATGTTCCCGACACGCATGACCTTGGCTGGCTGCTCGATCATCTCCGTCACGGGGCGCTCACGGGACTCCTGCACGTCCGTCTCGGTGGCCACGCCGTCCGGGCCGACAACGACGATCCTCGGAGTGTCGTGAACCTCGCCGTTCGTCTGCTCAGTCATGCTGCCTAGTCTGCCGGCGAAAGGCCGAGAGCGCACATCGGGGGTCGCCTCATCAGGCCCCCGTTGACAGGAGGATCTTCCCGATGTGTCCGCTGCTGTCCATAAGGCGGTGCGCCTCGGCCGCCTGGTCAAGCGGCAGCACGGCCTGGATCACGGGCCTGACCTGGGCCGACCCGATGAGCGGCCAGATCTCGTCGCGAACGGCCTGCACTATCGCTGCTTTTTCTTGAAGCGGCCGAGAGCGGAGGGTCGATCCGCGAACGGCGGCTCGCTTGCCCATCAGCTGTCCAAGATCGATGTCGGCCCTCGAGCCGCCCTGCATGCCAATAACGATCAAGCGCCCGCCGGTCGCGAGCGCGACTGTGTTCCGAGCAAGATAGGCGGCGCCGACGATATCGAGGATGACGTCGGCGCCGTGACCGCCGGTGAAGTCGAGTACGGCGTCGGCAAAGTCCTGCTCGTGATAGTTGATAGTCAGCTCCGCGCCCAGTTCGCGGCACCTCGCCAGCTTGTCGGCCGAACCCGCCGTGCACGCGACTCTCGCGCCGAGAGCGCGACCAATCTGGATAGCCGTCGTGCCGATGCCGCTGGCGCCCCCGTGCACAAGCAGAAGCTCGCCGGGCGCGAGCCGACCGTAGCCGACGATGTTGGAGTGCACCGTGCAGGTAGCTTCTGGCAAGGCTGCGGCGTCCCGGACGCTGACCCCCGTGGGTATCGGGAGTACCTGGCCGACCGGGACGGCGACCTGGTCGGCGTAGCCGCCGCCGGCCAGGAGGGCGCACACCTCGTCGCCTTCCCGCCAGTTCGTGACGCCGGCGCCGACAGCCGAGATGTAGCCCGAGCATTCGAGCCCTGGGTACGGCGGTGCACCCGGCGGTGGTGGGTACAGGCCCAGGCGCTGCGCGAGGTCGGCCCGGTTGATGCCGGCCGCGACGGTCGTGATGACTACCTCGCCGACCGCCGGGACTGGACTCGGTACCTCCCGGACCTTGAGCACGTCGGGTCCGCCCGGCTCGTCAATCACTACCGCGCGCACGGTGCCTCCGTTCCGAAGACCCGGCCTGCGCGACGGCGCGCCAGGCTGGCCGCCAGGACCCCCCACGAGTGGCGGAGGGTGTGGGATTCGAACCCACGAGAACGCTCACGCGCCCTAACGGTTTTCAAGACCGTCGCCCTCGGCCACTAGGCGAACCCTCCGCCGATAACGATAGCGGTGCGTGGCTCGCCTGCAGGACGACGGCAACTGATGAGTAGGCTCACCCGTGAAAGGAGACCGCATGCTCCCGCAGTTCGGGTTCTCGGCTGTGCTCACGCAGTGGCAGTTCGCGCCGATCGTGACAGCATTCGCCGTCGCTGCGGCCGCCTTTTACGGGTGGGCAGTCATCCGGGTACGCAGGCGGCACCCGGCACGCCCGTGGCCGGTATGGCGCACGGCCATGTTCGCGGCGGGCCTCGCAGTCATCGTGCTAGCCACGCAGAGCGGCATCGGTGCCTACGACGACGTGCTGTTCTACGACCACATGGTCCAGCACCTGCTACTGCTGATGGTGGCGCCGCCACTGCTGATCGCTGGGCAGCCGCTAACCCTGCTGCTGCACGCCAGCCGGAATCCGCTGCATACGTGGGCTAAGCGTGTTCTCAGGTCGGGGATCGCGAGCTTCCTGACCTGGCCGGTATTCGGCGCGATTGGTTACGCGCTGGCCATAGCGGCGGTTCACCTCAGCGGCGTGGCGAACCTCGTCGAGCAGAATCAGACCGCGCACAATGCGGAGCACGCCTTTTTCGTGCTGATCGGCTACCTCTTCTTCTTGCCGATTCTCGGCCGCGAGCCGATCAGGTGGCGGCTCTCGTACCCCGTCCGCTTCGTGATTCTCGTATTGCTCATGCCGGTAGACACGTTCACCGGCCTCGTCCTTGGCTACGGCAGCGCCAGTTCGCCAGGCGTTCCTACCGGACCGCGACCAGCATGGGCGCCCAGCCCGGTGACCGACCTGCACCTAGGCGGCGCGGTGATGTGGGTCGGCGGGGACGGCCTCATGTTCGTGCTGATGATGGTCGTGTTCCTGATGTGGAGCCGGGACGAGAGCACGTCCGTCAGCGCGCGTAGCTGGTTCGAGCGGGCCCGGCGGGAGAACCTGGCCACGCTTGTGGCCTCGCAGCAGTCGGCCGCGAGCGCAGCGGCAAGCCTCGACACCGGACCGGCCGACATTCGCGCGACTATCGACGACGACGAGCATCTGGCCGCGTACAACGCCTATCTAGCCCGGCTCCATCAGCCGCCACAGGCCGGAGCGACCTGAGTACGCGCCTGAACGTGTGCGGCAGAAGTACGGAGTACTTGGACCGCTCTCACACACGTTTCTGGTCCGGGCCTGGCGATCGCGAGTGACGGGGCATATCGGACGCTACGACAGCATCGCCAACGAGTAAGCCGTCGGCGGCGAAATGGCGCCGCGCACATTCATCGACGGATCGGAGGGATTCGGCCCCGTTCCGTAAGGAAATTTTCTGTTGGTCTTGAACCTAGGCCCCGCTCGACCCGTACTTTAGGACAGCACCGCGTCGTGGCCGCACCCGTTGGCGCGGAGCGCTGCCCGCCGGGCGAAGGTAGCGGACTAATGGCCCCGTCCGCAGCCTGGCCCGGTGGGCTATCCAACTGTCGGACCGGCGCGACACGCCGGCGAGCGGTTTCTAGGTCAATCTAGGGAATCCGCTAGATCCGCCCATACTCTCCTGTGCATGGACCCTGTGCGCAATCCTTACGCGCCGGGCGCTGGGCAGCGGCCACCCGAGCTAGCAGGCCGCGACCGGGAGATCCGTCAGTTCGAGGTCGTGCTGGAGCGCGTAGCACGTGGTCGGCCGGAGCGCAGCATGGTGCTGACCGGACTTCGGGGCGTCGGCAAGACAGTGCTGCTCAACGCGTTCCGGTCGATGGCGATGCAGCGGCTTTGGGGGACCGGCAAGCTGGAGGCGCGGCCGGAGCAGTCGATCCGCAGGCCCGTCGCCAGCGCGTTGCACATGGCGGTTCGCGAGCTGGCACCGCGACACCGGGCACCCGACCGGATCGATCACTTCCTCGGCGTGCTGAAAGCGTTCGCGGCCAGGGATAGCCGGGCGCCCAAGGGCTCGCTCGTCAGCCAGCTCGGCATCGACGCGCCGGCCGTGCGAGGTCGGGCCGATTCTGGTGACCTCGAGGTCGACCTCACCGAGCTTTTCGCTGACGCCGCCTCCGTGGCGGCTGACCTGGGGGTGGGCATCGCCCTGTTCGTCGACGAGATGCAGGACATCCCCGCGGCCGATATCTCGGCGCTGTGCGCGGCGTGCCACGACCTGTCCCAGAGCAATGGCCCCCTCATAGTTGTCGGAGCGGGCCTGCCGCATCTGCCGTCGGTGTTGTCGGCGAGCAAGAGCTACTCGGAGCGGCTGTTCCGGTACGTGGCGATCGACCGGCTAGACCGG
The DNA here is from genome assembly GCA_963730085.1 of uncultured Actinomycetota bacterium. GTDB lineage: Bacteria > Actinomycetota > Actinomycetes > Streptosporangiales > Streptosporangiaceae > JAJYUU01. The sequence goes on from CAVSQI010000009.1 coordinate 730,278, forward strand.
GAGTCCGCCGACATCGCGCTGCTGGCGCCCGCGCGGCGCGAGGGCGCCGACTTCGAGAAGGCCGCGCTCGACGCGCTGTATGCGGCTGCGGACGGATACCCGTACTTCGTTCAGGCGTACGGCAAGGTGACCTGGGACGTCGCGGCCAGCAGTCCGGTCACCGCGCACGACGTGAGCGTGGCCGGACCGGTCGCCGCCGGCGAGCTGGCGATCGGGTTCTTCGGCAGCCGGTACGAGCGGGCCACGCCGGCGGAGCGCGAGTACATGCGGGCGATGGCCATGCTGGGCGATGAGCCCGTGCCGACCGCCCAGGTCGCTGAGGAGCTTGGCCGCAAGCCGTCCAGCGTGTCGCCCGCGCGAGACAACCTGATCAAGAAGGGGCTGATCTACAGCTCCGAGCGTGGCCTGATCGCTTTTACGGTTCCGCATTTCGGCCGATTCCTGCGGACCCAGCCGGCCTGACGACGTGGTTGCGGTGTCGTTGGCATCCGGCGCGGCGCCACCCGCAGCACCCGTGAGGCGAGGTCTGCGGGAATCTTCGGAACTCTAGCTCTGCGGCTAGAAATGGCTAGAGAACGGCAGATCGGCCGTCGCCGGGACCGCGTCCGCGACGGTGAGCGCGTCGGCGACAGGGACCGCAACGTCGCCCGCGCCGACAGCAGCGGCCGTACCCGCGACCACGCCTGTTGCGGCGGGCGAGTAGGTCCGAACTCGTCCGCGACCCCTGGTCGTCGGCAGCGGCACCGGCAGGCCGGTAAGAGAGTCGACGAGCGCGATCTGCACGATGGGGCGGCGATACTGCAGGAAAACGGCGAACACCAGATCGGCCGCGCGTCCCTCGTAGCTGCTTGTGTACACCACGTAGCGCCAGCACAGCTCGCGCCAGATGTCGGCGGGAACGTCCGAGGTGATCATTCCCGCGTACCGGCGCCACTGCTTGCTGTGCCGGAGCGCGGTGAGCGTTCGGGCGGACGGAACGTGCCGCAGCTCGCAGGGCTCGGAATACCCCAGGCGGATGAGGCCGGCGCCGATCTCCGGGGACAGGGCGGCAATCAGCAGCAACTCGGCACACACGATCGCGAGTAGCTCGAGGTCGGCGACACCCGGGTGCGGCGCCTTGATCGGGGGCAGGCCGATAGTCGACAGGATGGCAACCGCGAGGAACGCCGACCTGGCGATCGTCCGGCCGCCGACGGGCGTCGTGCTGAAGTCGCCGAAGCACCCGCAGCCGACGTCTGGGCGCACAGTTCGCAGCTCGATCAGAGTGCTGGTTGCGACCAGGAACAGCAGGCCGGCGCCGACCCTGGCTATCGTGGCGGTGATGACGCCGCCCGTCCAGGTAGTGCCTGCGGCGCTGCTGCAAGCAGTCACGATCAGGCCGAGCCCGAGAACGGCCTCGGCCACGCACAGGGCCACCGCGACTGGCTTGCGCATGCTCACCGGGAAGAGCGCCGTCGGGCCGAAGCGCGAATCCATCGAGCCGCTCCGTCGCAGCTGGCGAACCTTGGTCAGGCACGCAACCAGCAGCATGACGGCCACCAGCGGAATCTGCACCTCGCGGACGACCTGAAGGAATGACACGTCATTCGCCTATCGTGATGGTCGCGTTGAAGCAGCCACGTTCTAGCTCGCCGCCGAGCGCGATAAAGCTAGCGATCGTCAGGTCGGCGATTCGGCCCCGCGGCGACGTCCCGCACGTAACGCACCGGTCGTTGAAAAGGCGGGCGATCGATGCGCACCCAGTGACCGACGCCAGGCAGTCCTTTCCGGTGCACTCGTTCCTGACTCGCATGACGCTGCCGATCGCCAGATACGGCATCCGGGCGAAGCCATGCTGCGAGCCGTTCACGGCCGCCTCTGCGCAGCCTGTCTCCGGGTCGAGCGCCGGATAGGCCACGCCGAGAATGCCCGGCGGTTCGTCTCGTGGCTCGTGCCACGTGGCGGAGCCGCTGATCGAGCGCGGGATGCGGCCGCTGACGAGTGCGGGCTCGGGCAACCCATTCGCCGGGTAGGCAGGCTGTGACGTCGCGGGCGTCATCCCGATGAGCTCGTCGCCGTGGCGGAGACCGATGATGTCGACAAGGTAGCCAGGCTCGAGAGTAGGGAAGCGAACCTGAATGCGGCCGACGGCGCGCGGCTGAATGGCAATCACCTGAGGTTTCCTGGTGGCGCCTTCGTGGACGAGCAACGTGCCACCAGACCGTTCCATGATGATGCCCGTCACGCGGCCAATGTTGGCCCAGATCCGGTCAGCGATGTGGCGGCTCGATGGACGCAGCCTGACGACAGCGTGGTCGCCCTGATGCAACGCGGCGGGCTCTAACTGAGTGCCTCGCCAGGCCACGGCGTCCGGGGTGAGCGTGAAGCGCTGCTCTCGGCCAGCGTCGCCGAGCACCAGCACATGCGGGCTGATGTCCATGATGGTGCCGGTAACCGTCCGCGGCAGCTGCGATTTGTCGGTGTAGCCGACGGGCCCGCCGGGGTCACCACCGACAGCGGCGTCGCCAGGCGATCCCGATCCTGGGTCAGACCGGTCAGGCGCGTCGCGGCCACCGACCTGGTCGGGATCGGCCTGCGGCCGGAATACGGCAGCCTTGAGCAGTCGCCTGCGCGCCGGATCTTGTCCTCGCGCCCTCGGTCCGCCGGCGATGGGCGCCAGGACGGCGGGTGAGAGGATCGCGCAGCGATCACAGCAAGCGAGGCTGGCCGGCGCGCTCGGCATCAGTTCCTCCTCCCGGGCCGCAAGAACCCAGCCCCACGACGATGCTTACCTCGATAGCCCGGCGTCAAGCGGTTTGGTGACCTTTCTGGCTGCCAGTCGGTTTCTCCCAGGCAGTTGCAGATATGCCGCCGGTCGGATATCTCGGTTACCTCGGATCTGTGGGCATGCGTCACCGGCGAATCGCCGTCACGCTGGGTAGCCGACTGTGTTGCCGCAGTGCTGGGTACGGTTGGGGTGTGAGCGTCGGGGGCGATCACGGGGTCAAGGGCACATACGCAAGCGCAGCCGGGGTGGCACCGCGAGTTGCGGACTCCGTCACACATGAAAGCGTTCAGCGCGGGATCGACCATGGCGTTCGGACAGTTCCGATCCCAGATTCCGGGAACGGGGAGTCCGCCCAGCGGGTCAATTCACCGCGCGCGCCAGCCGAGCCGCAGCATGACCACGCTCTTGAGCAGGGCGGTGACGACGACCCCGGCGCGTCCAAACGCGACCTTGGCGCGGGTGAGTTCCGTGCTGTCGCGCGTCGGCAACTTGTGCCGTCGGCCAGAACGGCGCACCGTGACGAGCTCGCGGATCGAGCGCTTAACGCGGACGATCCGGTGTTCCGGGATTACGTGCGGTCGCGCAGTCGCGCACTGCTGCGGACTGCTTACTTGCTGACCGGGAACGTGGCCGACGCCGAGGACCTCGTCCAGTCGGCACTGACCAAGACCTACCTTGCCTGGGACCGGATCCAGGACCGCAGTGCTCTGGACGGCTATGTCCGACGCGCCATCGTCAACACGCACATCTCGTGGTGGCGCCGTCGTCGCGTGCAGGAATATCCGACTGACGAGATTCCGGACCAGGCGGTCGTGGACCACCACGAGGGAAGCGACTTGCAGGAATCCTTGCGTCGTGCCATCGACAGGCTGCCACGGCGAATGCGAGCCGCGGTACTCCTCCGGTACTACGACGACATGACCGAGGCGGAGGTCGCGGAGGTGCTCGGTATCAGCCTGGGGACCGTCAAGAGCACGGTTTCGCGAGCGATGGCCAAGCTCCGCATCGACGCCGAGCTACAGCCCGAGTTAGCCGATCCAGCCGTCGAGCTGCCTGCTGACACGCCCGGCAATTTGCCGCTACCGTGGCCTTAACCACACGTTACGGGCGGTTAGCCGGCGCGGCCACCGACAGAGGCAGGCGGCGCCGGTGCCCATTTATCGCAGGGGGTTCGGCCGTGCGCAGCACAATGATGGACGCTCCGCTGACCGTGACGGCGCTCATGCGGCACGGCACCAGGGCCTACCCCAGCAGCGAGGTCGTGACCCTGACGACCGACGGTTCTCGGCGGCGGACATACGCGGAGACGGGCAAGCGCGCGGCGAAGCTCGCGAACGCACTCAGATCGCTGGGAGTTGACGGCGACCAGCGCGTCGCAACCCTGATGTGGAACAACGCTGAGCACCTTGAGGCCTATCTGGCCATCCCGTCGATGGGAGCGGTGCTCCACACGCTGAACCTGCGGCTTGATCCGCAAATCATCGGCTACATCGCCGACCACGCCGGCGACGAAGTCGTGATCGTTGATCCCTCTCTCGTGCCCCTGCTCGCAACCGTCCTGCCACATGCGCCAGGCATCCGGCACGTCATCGTGACGGACGGCGAGAACCAGGGCGACTTCGTTCCGCCTGCCGAACTTGTCGCTGTTGGCCGTCATATTCATTCCTACGAGGCGCTGCTGGCCGCCCAGCCGGACACGTTTGAGTGGCCCGAGGTGGACGAGCGGTCGGCCGCCGCCATGTGCTACACGAGCGGGACCACGGGTCACCCCAAGGGCGTCGTGTACAGCCACCGGTCCATGCACCTGCACTCGATGGCGGTGTGCATGAGCGGTGTCTTCGGTATGTCCGAGGCAGACCGGGTGCTGCCCGTCGTCCCGATGTTCCACGCGAACGCGTGGGGACTGCCCTATGCCGCGATGCTGGCAGGCGCGTCGCTGATCATGCCCGACCGGTTCCTTCAGCCAGCGCCGCTCGTGCGGCTCATCGAGGCCGAGCGTCCGACGATCGCCGGCGCCGTGCCCACCATCTGGAACGGGCTGCTTCAGCACGTGCGGGCCAATGGCGGGGATCTGTCATCGCTTCGGCTGGTGCCGTGCGGTGGCTCCGCGGTGCCGCACTCGCTGCAGGAGGCCTACGAAAAAGAGCTCGGCGTCCGGATCTTGCAGGCGTGGGGCATGACCGAGACGTCGCCGCTTGGCAGCGTCGCTCACCCGCCCGCCAACGTCACTGAGGAAGAAGCGTGGCGATACCGGGACACCCAGGGTCGGCTGATGTGCCAGGTTGAATACCGGCTCATCGGCGAGGGCGGCGTCGAGCTGCCCTGCGACGGCCACGCCGTGGGCGAGATTGAAGTCCGCGGACCGTGGATCACCGGCGCGTATTACAAGGACGACGACCCGGCCAAGTTCCGCGACGGCTGGCTGCGGACCGGCGACGTCGGCACCATCGACCCGCTGGGCTACGTGACGCTGACCGACCGGGCCAAGGACGTTATCAAATCGGGTGGCGAGTGGATCTCCTCGATGGAGCTGGAGAACATCCTCATGGCTCACCCGGCCGTGGCCGAGGCCGCGGTGATCGGGGTCGCGGACGAGAAGTGGGGCGAACGGCCGCTGGCGGCTGTGGTCCTCGCCGAGGGTTCGACCGCCACGGCTGCCGAGCTGAAGGCGTTCCTGGCCGACCAGATCCCGCGCTGGCAGCTCCCGGAGCGCTGGTCGTTCATCGACGAGGTGCCGAAGACAAGCGTGGGCAAATTCGCGAAGACGAGGATGCGCGATGCGTACGCGAATGGCCAGTATGAGGTCATCGTGGCCTGACGGCCGCGAGGCCTGGATATCTTGATCCGCCCGTGGCCGGCCGGGCTTTGCTCAGCATCGGGCAGTACAGATAACCTAGGGGCCGGCCCGGTAGGGCTACCAGGAGGCTTCGCCTAGTCCGGTCTATGGCGCCGCACTGCTAATGCGGTTTGGGAGCGATCCCATCCGGGGTTCAAATCCCCGAGCCTCCGCCCATCTGAACAGGGTTATCTCGGCCCGCGCTGGGGCCGCGCACCAGGGTCACCTGACAGTCAGCTGCCGCCTACTTGTTCGGCCGCCAGTACGTCAACATCGGTCGTCGCGGCCCTGGACGTGAACAGTCGCTCCGAGACTGGTTCATTACGAGCGCCCGCCAACCGGGGCCAGCGGGCGCTTGTGGTAGTTCTCAGCGCGGGTGCAGTTCGTGCACCGTGGCGGGGGCGCGGTCCTGCTCGGCGAGTGCGGTGTTAAGGCGCTTCAGCTTGGCGGTCACTGCTTCCTGCCGGGCGGTGAGGTCCTCGAGGTCGGCGACGATCTCGGCGTAAAGGGCGGTCAGTTCCTCTCCGGTCATGGTGATGGGACGTCCTGGTCCCGGTTGTGGTTGTCAGAGCCGCCAGGGGTGGCCGATGCGGACACCGCCGGGGCAGTCGGACCCGCCCGCGCCGCCGGGCCTATGTCCTTGGCGCTGGCAGTGACCGAGACGGCGGTCAGGTCGGCGCTGGGCCGGATGCAGCGCGAGTCGCTGACCCGCGGCTTCGCACAATCTCGGTGGCCTGCCAGTGACCGGGATCGGCCGACGGGAACTGCCCACGCGATCCGACGGATGGCAGGCGTGGGGATGCCGGACCGCGCACGCCAGGCCGCCGCGGTGGGTGCCCACCCGAACGCCTGTCCCGCCGTTTGACGAGGATTGCCGCTACACAAATCATCAAAACGCCCAAGTAGACGACAAAGCCTTCGAACAGCAGCGGGGCGGCCCAGGGGGTTTCGCCCCCACGCGCGGACAAGAAGAACACGCACGCCCACTGGCCTGCATAGAGCCCGGTGGCCACCTCGATCACCCGGCCGGGCCGCACAGCGGGCTGCCGCCCGTGGGACCAACTGGGCTGGGGCGAATTGGTTGCGGCCAGCCCAGCGGGCAGGTCAGCCGTGAGTGCGGCGAGCTCCGCATAGGTCCGGGACGCCAGCGTCTGTCCCACCCGCAGGTCGAACTCATGCTTGGCCAGCATGCCCTGCACGAACGCCGCTTTAAGGGCGCCGATCACTTGCTCCCTGTCGGCATGCGAAGCCCGCAGGCGACCTCGGCTTCCTGCGCCTGCGGCTGCCCCTTCTCCCGGCCCGGCCATCGGCCACCTCCGCTCCAGAGCTCCGTGCAATAAGAGCCTAGCTCGGCTGCCGGGGCCTATGTCCTTGGCGCGGGCGCGGCCGTGCTCACCGGGCGGCGCCAGAAGAACGTATGGGTGCCGGTCTCGCCTCTGATCGCGAACGCGACGGTCAGCAGCTCCCAGCCAGCGCGGGCCATCTCGTTCATGTGGTGCGTCACCGTCGCCGCGTCATGGGCATTGGCGGTGCACACGTACTCCCATTGCTGCGCCATATACGTGAGCGTAGGTTGGCTGGCCTGTCTTGTCGCGATTCCGCTGGGTAGGCGCGGCCAGCCGGCGCGTCGGCTGCCGATAGGCTGCGGCGCAATGAGAAACATCAGGGCGACCGCTTCGTGGTAACGGTCTTCGCTCTGGGCGCGGCCCTGCTCTATGGCTGCGCGGATTTCCTCGGTGGCGTGGCGACGCGGAAGGCCCGGGTGCTGTCTATCCTGCCGGGCTCCGCGCTGGCCGGATCGTTGATCGTGCTTGTGGCGGCGCTGGCCTCGGGTGAGCCGGCGCGCCTTGTCGGCCTGGGCTGGGGCCTGGCCGCCGGCGCGGTCGGCGGCGTCGGGCTGATCGTCTTCTACGACGGCCTGGCCGCGGGTCCGATGACCATCGTGGCGCCGACGTCAGCTCTGACCGCGACGGTTCTCCCGGTTGCGGTCTCCATCGCGGAGGGTGAACGGGCGAGCGCGGTGGTCTACGCAGGCGCGCTGATTTGCCTGGCGGCGGTCGTCCTCGTCAGCGCTGCGGGCAGTCCGGCCCCCGCGGAAAGCGGCGGGCCCGTGCGGCGGCTTGCCGCGCGCGGCTTCCACGGGCGGGCTGTCGCCTACGGCCTGTTCGCCGGCGCAACCTTCGGTCTCTTCTTCCTTTTCTTGCGGAACGCCGGCCACTCGGGTGCGTTCTGGCCGATCGCGGCGTCGAGGCTGACCGGATTCCTGATCGTTGTGGTGGCCGCCGCTGTGACGCGAACCAGGCCGGTTGTAGCGTCTGGCGGCGGCAGGCTGCTGCTGGCCACGTTCGGCTCAGGCACGCTTGACGCGACGGCGAATGTGAGCTACGTCCTCGCGACCCGACATGGCTTGTTCGGTCTGGCTGTGGTGCTGACGTCGCTCTACCCGGGCGTGACCGTCGTGCTGGCGAGATTCGTGCTGGGCGAGCGGCTGCGACTGACGCAGGTGATCGGGTTGTTGTTCGCCGCCGCTGGCGTCTTGATGGTGACCGTCTGAAAGCGCTGGCTGCCAAGCCGCGAACAAGCTCGTGCGGCCGGACGTCAAGCAGTTGTCATCCGGCCGCACGAACCCCGGGGAAGGGGGCAGAGCGCTGCGATCAGAGTTCGTCTGCGAGGGCCGAGGGGCGACTCTCGTCGTCCTCTGGGTCAGGTGCGCTCGACGGAAAGAGCATCCCACAGATAACCAAGTAAAGTTGCTCTGGGTATGGAATATATTCGACGTTTCGCAAGGCCTGGTCCTGGCCCGCGGACTCGACGATGAACTCGCCGTATCCCAGTAGCCGACCTGGGAACGTTCGCTTGAAGCTCATGTCGGTCACTTTGCTCAGCGGCATCATGTTGACCTTGCGCGTGAGGAACCCTGTCGTTAGCAGCAGCCGCTCGGTGGTCACCACGAAGTAGTCGACGGACCAGTTGATGACCTTCCAGACCAGCCGCAAGAACAGCAGCAGCCAAGCCAGCCAGATGATCGTGGCAAGCAGGCCGTGAACCAGGGTCGCGGTCGCTATACCTGCCAGCAGCAGGCCTCCCAGGGCCTGGGCGCTTGGCGCGATGAGAACGGCTGGGTGCTGCCGGACGGTGGCGACCTGGACCTCGCGCGGCAGTAGGTACTTGTTGATCGCGACGGGCGTCCTGGACCCCGACGTTGGCTGCCGCAGAGGCATAGCTAGAGCTGATCCACGAAGCGTGACATGGAGTTACCCGCGGACTTTAGTCCGTTAAAGGCAGCGTGGAGGGCGTGTGCCGCGCCAGACGGATTCGTGGCCAGGTAATAGATGACGAAAATGACGAGTGCCCATGCCAGGACCTTCCGCAACACGGATCACCTCCTTGGGAGCTGCGGCGGTAGTCCGCTACCGCGCGTGAGCAAAATGCTTCACGCTCCTGTGTCGTCAGCATAGCTCAGTGCAATTTGGCAACCAATGACCGCTAACCCAAGCAACCATACGGGATCGGCTAGGTGCCGGCGTGCCGGCGCGCTGGTCGTGTCAGGACCGGCTGCCGCGTAAGGTCGACGGCGCGCGCAGCCGATCGGTGCGCACGAAGCCGGAGATTCTGACACCATTTCTCTTCTAGATCCCAGCTAAGGGGGTGACGATGACCGATGTGAGCCCGAGCGACTTCGCAGTTGTCGTCTACCGCGAAGATGAAGCCTGGGAAGCGGAAGTGCTGCCAACGGCGCTAACGGAGAATCTCGATGGCCTGATCCTGGCATTGCGTCAGCAGCCGGGCATTGGCGGAGCAATTGGCCTGGCCGCCGTTGGTGACGACTTTTTTGTCGCATTGCGAGTCCTTGGCAATCATGTCTCCGTGTTCTTGTCTGACGTGACTGCCTCGGTTGACTGGCCCTTGGCCCGGCAGGTCCTGGACAACCTGGACATCCCCATTCCCGAGGACGAGGACCTCGATCAGGTGCTGCCAGTCGGGGACATGTCAATCTTCGCCGATCTCGGCATCGACGAGATGGAGCTGGGCGCGCTCTCGGGTGACCTCGACCTGTTCCCCGACGAGGTTCTGGCTAGCCTTGCTCGGCGGATCGGATTTGGCCAGGCCCTGGAACGGGCGCTGGACTCGGCCATCGGTGCGCTCTAACCGACGCGCGGACACATGACTGGTTACCTGGCTAGCTTTGAGCCAGCGATGCGAGCTGCCCTAGCCGAGGCGCGGGCTACGGCTGGCGGCCGGACGGCTGATGTTCCTGTCGGTGCCGTCATTTTGGACGGGAACGGGGCCCTCATCGCCGCGGGCCGCAATATCCGCGAGGCCAGCGCGGACCCCACGGCGCATGCTGAGGTAGTAGCCCTGCGCGCGGCTGGGCAGGCGCGTGGCGGCTGGCGGCTCGACGACTGCACGCTGGTCGTCACCCTTGAACCGTGCACGATGTGCGCGGGAGCGGTGCTCGCCAGCCGCATTCCGCGGCTGGTCTTCGGTGCGCTGGACCCGCGCGCAGGTGCCGCCGGGTCCGTCTGGGATGTCTTGCACGACCCGCGGCTGGGCCAACCAGTTGAGGTTGTCCGCGGCGTGCTGGCGGAGGAGTGCGCTGCTGTGTTGCGCGAGTTCTTCGGCGAGCTGCGCTAGGGGCCGTCGGTGGGCTGGCGCGCCGAGCCAGCGTCCAGCTCAGGTAGGCTCTCCTGCGGTGGAGTCGCCTAGTGGCCGAGGGCGCACGCCTCGAAAGCGTGTGATGGGGCAACTCATCCGTGGGTTCAAATCCCACCTCCACCGCTCTTTGCGATGTCCCGGGACACCGGCCTTGGCGTCTGACGGCTGAGTGTCGCCGTCACCGGCGCTGGCTGAGGAAACAGTGCAGGTGGCTGGCCAAAGCCTCGGTGTCGGCCGCCGCGCCGTGTATGTAGGTAGAGCCGCGGCTGCGGAGCACTGGCAGGCCCAGAACGTAGAGCCCGGGGGCGGCGGTGACCACGCCGCCGTCATGGCAGATGCGGCCGGTCCGGTCAACGACAGGGACGTCGAGCCAGGAGTAGTCGGGCCGGAAGCCCGTGGCCCACACCACCGTGGTGATCTCTCCACTGGTCAGGTCGAGTTGCAGCGGTGCGCTGGAGTCGACCTGGGTGGGGGCGAATCTCTGCGGCGGCGGGAGTTCGTGATCGGCGCCGGACACCGTGGCCCATCCATCGGCGCGGGTCAGGAACCGGTTCATCTTCAGGTCAGCGAGCTTGCACGTGTTTGTGAGCGAGCCGGAGAACTGAGCAATTCCGTCGGTGATCCGGCCGAGGCGGCCGACTATGCGGATACCTTGAGCCGCCAGGGCGTTCAGGTCGCTGAACGTGGCGCCCGGCGCCCCAGTGAGTTGCGGAGAGGGTAGGTGGCGGGCGCGCGTGAGGTCGTCGACCTCGTCGTGGCGTTCAGCAAGCAGGCCAGTCGTCTCGAGCCACCAGAAAATGTCGCGGCCTCGATAACTGCGCGGCAGCCGGACGTGCTCCCCGGCCGCCAGCGTGACCGGGCGACCTGACCTGTGGATCTCAGCGGCGAGCTGGACTCCGGTGGCTGACGCTCCCACGATGAGCACTCCGCCGCGAGGGAGCTCGGCGGGACCGCGATAGGTAAGCGGGTTCAATGTCGTGACCGACGCCGGCACGGCGTCGGCGAAGGCGGGGATGGCTGGCCGGTTGCACGCGCCGGTGGCGAGCACGACCGCGCGGGCGTGAAGTACGCCATCGCCAGCCTGGATCTGGAATCCCTCCGGCACGGCACGCACCGCTTCGACCGTGGTGCCGGTGCACACCGGCGCGCTGATGAACCGGGCGTAGCGGCTAAGGGTGGCCACTACGTCGGCGGCGGGCATGAAGCCGTCGGGATCGTCGCCGGCGTAAGCCTGGCCTGGGAGCCGGGTTTGCCAGTTCGGGGTGAGCAGCCGCAGGCTTGGCCAGCGCTCTGAGCGCCACGAGTTCGCCACCTCACCGCGCTCGAGTACGACATGGTCGATCGAGCGCTCGGTGAGGCGGCGGCTCATGGCCAGGCCGGCGTGGCCCGCGCCGACGACGACCGCTGTGGTTTGCACTACGCGCGTCCGAGCAGTCAGGCCAGCTCGACGAGGACCTTCGTTGGGTTCGAGACGATGTCGAAGACAGCCGATCGCTTCTGCGACTGCGCAATCAGCGCCTCAAGTTCGTCGCGCGAGGCGTCGGCGTCGATGGTGTAGCGAACCGTGACCGCCTCGAAGCCGTTCCTGACGTCAGGGTCGGCGCCGAGGATGCCGAGGACATTCATCTCTCCGTCAATGGTCGCGGTGACCGATCGGAGCTGAATGCCCCGGTATTGAGCGACGGCGGCGACGCCGGCGGTCAGGCAGCTGACGAGGCCGACCAGCACAACTTCTACTGGGGTCGGGCCGTTGTCCTCGGACGCGAAGCACTCGGGATGATCGACGTCGTATTCGTAGGTGGTGCGGTGCTGCTGTTCGGCGCCAAGGCCGGTGAAGCCGCTGATGCTGGAGTGGCTGTGAGTGCCGTTACGCCACGTGCAGCTGGCCCGCCAGGTGAACTGGGCCGCCTCGGGTGCGGCCGACAGCGCCTCGCGCGCGCCCAGTAGCGCCTCGACGTTCACGCCGTTGTCGACGGTGGGGTTGGTCATGGTCATTGCTGTCTCCTCTTGTTCTTGCTTGATCGAGTGGTTGCCCGTCCCCGGGGCTGGAGTGAGGACGACGGGAAGTGAGACGAGGCCGCGCAGCACGAGACCGTCGCCGTGGGCCCAGGCGAGCGCGTGACGATCGACGGCGAGTCGCATGTCCGGGTAGCGGCCGAGCAGGGACTCAAACGCGACGCGGGCCTCGAGACGCGCCAGCGGTGCACCAAGGCAGTAGTGAATGCCATGGCCGAACCCGAGATTCGGTCCGTGGCCGCGGCCGATGTCGAGTACGTCAGGTGCCGGGAAGCGCCCCGGATCGCGGTTGGCCGAGCCCAGGCACACCAGCACCTGCTGCTGCGGCGGGATCTGCACGTCGCCCAGCATCAGCGGCTCGGTCGTGACCCGGAACGTCGCGTGCGGCACTGGGGCCGTGAAGCGGATCAACTCGTCGATAGCGACAGGAAGGCGCCCGGGGTCCGCTAGCAAAGCCGCGAGCTGATCGGGGTGGTCGAGCAGCGTTACCACGCCGTTGCCGATGAGGCTGGCGGTGGTGTCATGACCGGCGACGATCAGCTGGAACAGGCTCGAGAGGAGCTCGGTGTCAGTGAGCGCGTCTCCTTCGGCGGCGACCAGGACGCTGACCAAGTCATCGGCCGGGCTCCGCCGCTTGCTGTCGACCAGCTCGCGCAGGCAGGCGACGATGTTGTCAGATGCCTCGATGGCCTCCGCAGGCGGGTCTCCGGCCCAGCCGGTCAAGCAGCACCTGAAAGCACCTGTGCAGGCGCGCGCGGTCTGCCGTTGGAACGCCCAGAAGCTCGCCTATCACCCCAAATGGCAGCGGGTAGGCATACCCCTCCACGAGGTCGACAGTCGCGCCGGGGCCCGCGGCGCCCAGTTCGTCGAGTAGGGCGTCAGCGATGCCGCGGATGGCTGGCTCTAGCGCGGCCACTCGCGGCGGCGTGAACGCTCGGGACACCAGCCGCCGCAGCCGTGTGTGGTCGGGCGGGTCGACGTTGAGCATGTGCCGCGAGAATTCCGGACCAGGGAGGCCTTCGGCGACGACATCGCCGTTGTCCTTCAGCGCGGCGACCATGTCCTTGGAGATGCGCGGATCGTTGAGCGCCTGCCGGGCCTCCTCGTGGCCGAGTATGAGCCACGCGGAGTGACCGTCGGCCAGGTGCACAGGCTGCACCGGGGCCTGGGTTCTCGCCTGCGCGAAGTGATCGAACGGATCGTCGCGGATCGCTGGCTCCCAGCCTCCCCAGGCCCTCGCGGCGTCAGCCATCGTCGCGCTCGGGTCGGTAGCCGGTACAAACCAGGTCGAGCCGGGCGATACGGCCGTCATCGGCAGTGTCGGCGTAGGCCTGCTGTTCGACGGTGAACCAGCCCGCGCCGATTCGCTCAGCTCGGAGGCGTAGCCGCCACTGCAGATGCAGGCGGCCACCCACCTCGTCCGCAGCGGCCTCGAGGAACTCGAATGCCTCGGTCTCGCCGAACCAGCCGGCGAACTGCGCCGCGATCACATCTGGCCCAGCGCACTCGCGCAGGCGCGCGGGGAGCAGGGCGCGGAGCGTGGCATCACTGGCGAACGCGGCGGCGACCAGCGTGAAGTCCTGAGCGGCGAGGCCCTCGAGCAGCGCAGCGGTGCGATCTGGCCGGGACACTGCGCCAGTCGGCCTGCGCTCGCGGATTGCCGTCATGGACACGTTTCTACGGGCGCGGCCGTCTTCGCGGTATCGGGGAATTCCCCTACATGGCGCCTGCCTAAGGACACGCCGATTCCTGGCCGGGCGAGCGATAGCGGCGACGGGGTGGCTGTTCGTATGCTCGGGTATGGCCTCCTGGCTGCGCGAATAGAGGACAGGGCGGGGCTCTCAGATGCGAGAAGCGAGGCGCACGACGCATAGTGCCCTGCCGTTGCCTGTTGACCTGTTCGTCGGCCGGGAAGGTGAGCTGGCAGCCGTGTCCGGGATGCTCGCGAGTATGCAGGCGCGGCTGGTGACGCTCACCGGGCCACCGGGCATCGGCAAGACTCGGCTCGCCGTCATGTGCGCGGCCGCTTACGCCGAGCGCAGCGACTGCGTCGCGGTGTTCGTCGACCTGGCGCCGGTCCGGGATCCGGCGCTGGTACTAGCACAGGTCGCCGAGGCGCTGGGTGTCCAGCCGCTGGGCGGGACGGATCTAACCGGCCAACTGGCTGCTGCAGTAGGCAGCGAGGAACGGCTCGTGGTCCTCGACAACTGCGAGCATTTGCTGGCCGCGGCCTCGGACATCGGACAGCTGCTCGCTGCCTGTCCGCGACTGCGCGTGCTCGCGACCAGCCGGGAACGGCTCCGGTTGTCCGCCGAGCAGGAGTTTCCGGTTCCGCCGCTCGCCATGCCCGGGCCGACGGAGGTGGCCGACCTTGATGGCCTGGCGACGAATCCGTCCGTGGCGCTGCTGCTGGACCGTGCGCGCCGGATCAACCCCGGTTTTGATATCACGTCGGCCAATGCCCGACTGCTAGCGACCGCCTGCGTTCGGCTGGAGGGCCTGCCACTGGCGATCGAGCTCGCCGCAGCTCGACTGAAGGTGCTGACACCGGGGGAGCTGGTGTCCCGGCTCGACAGCAGGATGGAGGTACTCACCGGGAGCGCGCGCGACGTTCCCGCTCGGCAGCGCGCACTGCGCAGCGCCATCGCCTGGAGCTACGACCTGCTCGACACCGGCGAGGCCGCGCTGTTCCGCCAGCTGTCGGTGTTCGCGGGCGGCTGGACACTCGCCGACGCGGCGAGCGTGTGCGGCATATCGGCCGGTGACGTGCTGCCGGCGGTCGAGTCGCTGCTCGAGAAGAGCCTCATCCGGCGGCTGCCCGGTGACGAGCGGACCGCAGAGTTCTCGATGCTGGAGAGCCTGCGCGAGTTCGCCGCCGAGCAGTTGGTGTCTCACGGAGAAACCGGAGAGGCGCGGGCCAGGCACGCCCGGCATTACGTCGCCCTGGCATCGGAGTTCGAGGCTGCGATCGGCTTGCCGGAGGAGCGAGCCTGGAACCTGCGCGCAGGTCGCCACCACGCGGACCTGCAGGCGGCACTGGACTACTGCCTCGGCTCCGGGCAGGTCGTCTGGGCGCCTTCGCTGGCCGCCGCCATCGGCTGGTATCACTACGCCCATGACGACCTCGGTCATGGCCAGGCGCTCGTGGACTCGGTCCTGTCGCTGGTGACCGGCAAGGACGAGCAGGCGGGTCACGGCGATGAGGCCTTTAGGGGTGGCCTGGACGCCCTGCTCATTGTGGGCGGCATTCTGGCCTGGGCGAGAGGGGAAACAAGCCGGGCCCAGGATCTGCTGCTCCGCGGGGTCGAACGCTGCGAGCTGCGTGACGATGTGCGCCGCACGGCGATCGCCTGCGCTTTTCTCGGCCACGTTGCCCGCGTCGGCGGCGAATGGGATGCATCGGCCGACTGGCATCGGCGAGCTGAGGCGGGCTTCCGCAAGGGCGGCAACACGCACGGCGTCGCGTGGGCTCAGTACGACCGCGGCCTGCTCGCCCGTGACCGCGGCGACCTGAATAGCCGCGGCTGAACTGCTCCGGGCGAGCCTGCGGGACTTCCGCGACCTCGACTACGCGTGGGCGGTGGCCTGGTCGGCCTGGGGGCTCGCGACCACGCTCGGCGCCCAGGGTCAGCTGGCGGAAGCACGTACGCTGCTGGCCGAGGCGTTGCAGACATACATCGATCTCAGCGACTCGAGGGGCGTTGCGCACTGCCAGGAGGCGCTGGCCTCCGTCGCCAGCGAGCAGGCGCACTATGAAACCGCCGCGCGGCTGATCGGCGCCGCCGGGGCGCTTCGGGTGCGAGTGGCCGCCCGGCCACCCGAGGCCGAGCAGACAAGGAACGCGGCACTGGAGCGCGTACTGATCCGGGCGCTCGGGCCGGAGGATGCTGACAGGCTCATCCACGCTGGCCAGACGATGCCCCCACACCAGGCCACGAATCTCGCCATGGCAGTCGCATCGGGTACGGCGCCGGGTGACCCGGAGCGTCCACAGCAGATACCCCTCACCCCGCGCGAGCGGCAGGTAGCCGCCCTTGTCGCCTCAGGCCGGACAAACCGGCAGATCGGCCGGGTGCTCGGGATATCGGAAAAGACAGCGGAGGTCCACCTCCATCACGTGATGTCCAAGCTCGACGTCCGGAGCCGGGCCGAGGTCGCCGCCTGGGCCGTAGCGCAGCAGTTAGCCGCCACTTAGGGGTTTCCCCAATGGACCCGCGCGGACCGCGATGGCCACGATGGTGAGGGTCGAGGTGAACCAGTCCGCTGGCTGGCGGTCCGGAAGGAGTGCAGCTGATGCGCGCACGACTACCCGATGAGTCGGGATACGTGGTCAACTCCGGCGTGCGGATCCACTACGAGGTGCACGGCACCGGCGAGCCGACCATCCTGCTGCTGCCCACGTGGGCAATCGTGGACTCCAGGCAGTGGAAGATGCAGGTGCCGTTCCTGGCCAGGAACCACCGCGTCATCACGTTCGACCCACGCGGGAACGGGCGGTCCGATCGTCCCAGGGATGCATCGGCATACGCCGACGCTGCCTTCGCCAGCGACATCCGGTCGGTGCTCGATGCGACGGGCACCGAACGCGCGGTGCTGGCCGGGTTCTGCACCGGCTTCATCTGGGCGCTCCTGTTCGCGACGACGGACCCGGAGCGTGTGAGCGGCATCGTCGCGATCTCGCCGACCCTGCCGCTACCGCCAGCGGACCCATGGGAACGATCCGAGTTCTCCTTCGACGACATCCTCGACACAACCGAGGGATGGGCGAAGGAGAACAGGCACTACTGGCGGCGGGACTGGCGCGGATACGTCGAGTTCTTCATGTCGCAGATCGCCACCGATCCGCACTCCACTAAGCCCTACGACGATCTCGTGGAGTGGGGCATGCAAACCGACGCCGACACCATGCTGTGTGATGCGGATGCCCCTCGTGAGATCGCGGACGAGGCCGAGGCAGCCCGCCTCTGCCGCTCCCTGTCGTGCCCCGTCCTGGTGATCGGCGGCGACCAGGACAAGATTGTCCCGCCCGAACGGTCTCGGCGGATCGCGGAGCTGACAAGCGCCGAACTGCTCGCGATGGAAGGCAGCGGGCACGCGCCGCACGCGCGCTATCCGGTCCTGGTGAACCACGCGATCCGCGACTTCGTGAACAGGCTCTCCCCCGACCGGAGGAAGCAGGTGACATGGCAGGCTCCCCACAGTCGCCGCCGTCGGGCGCTGTTTATCTCCTCGCCGATCGGCCTGGGCCATGTGCAGCGGGACCTGGCCATTGCCCGCGCCGTCCGGAAGCGCGTGCCCGACCTGGACATACAGTGGTGGGCGCAGCCGCCGGTGACCGGCGTGCTCGCCGAGGCGGGCGAGACCATTCACCCGGCGAGCTCGGAGCTGGCGTCAGAGTCGGCGCACTGGGAGTCCGAGGCCGCTGACCACGACCTGCCGGCCTTTTACGCGTTCCGCCGTATGGATGAGATCTTCTGTGCCAACTACTTGCTGTTCGACGACGTGGTGAGGGACACCGCGTACGACGTCTGGATCGGCGATGAGTGCTGGGAGATCGACTACTTTCTGCACGAGAATCCCGAGCGGAAGATCGCGCCGTACGTGTTCATGACCGACGTGATCGGTTTCCTGCCCGCCGACCCCGCCGACCCGCGAGAAGCCGTGCTGTGCGCGGACTACAACGCGGACTCGATAGAAAAGCGCGAGCGGTTTCCACGACTACGGGACCTGTCAATGTTCATCGGCTCTTTCGATGAGCTACCGGAGTCGACGTTCGGGCCCGGTCTGCCAGCGATCCGGTCGTGGTCTCGGCGGTGGTACCACTCAGTTCCTTATGTGCTGCCGTTCAACCCCACTGCCTATCGCGACCGCTCAGAGATGCGGCGTCGGCTCGGCTATCCCCAGGACCAGCCGTTGCTGGTTGCGGCGGTGGGCGGCACCGCGGCCGGCCTCAACCTGCTGGAACTGACCTGCGACGCGTTCGCCCGGGTGCGCAAGCAGGTACCAGAAGCCCGGATGCTGCTGGTAACCGGGCCCCGCATCGATCCTCGGCTGCTGCCCGACGGCGAAGGAATGGACAAGCGCGGCTACGTTCCCGATCTGTTCGAGCACCTGGCGTGCGCCGACGCGGCCGTCGTGCAAGGCGGACTGTCGACCACGATGGAACTGGTGGCCACGGGGCGACCGTTCATCTATTTCCCGCTGCGTCGGCACTGGGAACAGCAGCACTTCGTCACCCACCGGCTCGACCACTACCGCGCCGGGATTCGGATGGACTACGCGACAACCTCGGCCGACGATCTGGCGACCGCGATGCGGACCGCGCTGGCTCAGTCCAGCGCCGGTACCAGCTACCGGGAGATCCCGCGCGGTGGCGCGGGCCGCGCCGCGGCGCGCATCGCCGGACTGCTAACTGGCTAGTAGGCGCGATCCAGACGTCCAGGACAAAAGGAGAGCTAGATGGCTGTAGCTGGTACGGACGCAGATGCGGTCCGGCTGGCTGTCATGAACTATCTGGAGGGGTGGTTCGAGGGTGACGCGGGTCGGATGCAGCAGGCGCTTCATCCTGAGTTTGTGAAGCGCTGCCGGGGGATCGAAGGTGACGACCCGGATGCGCTGGAGACGCTGTCGGCGGAGGAGATGATCGACGCGACCGCCGATGGGACGGGACGCCGCGAGGACGCGCCCGACCGGCTGATCGACATCAGGATCGACCATCTGAGCGGCGGGATAGCGAGCGTGCAGTGTTTCTGCCACCGCTATGTCGATCTCCTCCACCTGATCGAGATGCCGGAAGGCTGGCGAATCGTCAACGCGGCGTGGCGCCTACGGTGAGTCGCCCCCGACGACCCCGTTCCCGTCGCCGGGAAGTCGGGTCTTCGCCTTGGCTGGTTATCAGGTGGCTGCTATCGGGCATCATTCCGACTCACTGGGCAATGGCCGCAACACGGCGGGACAGGAGCCGGCATGGTGGATATGAAGCTCGAAGTGGACATTATCCCCGTCAGCGATGTCGACAGGGCCACACAGTTCTACGAGAGCCTCGGATGGCGAAAGGATGTGACGCCGCCCGGCGTGGTTCAGTTCACTCCGCCCGGATCCTGGTGTTCTGTACAGTTCGGGGCGAACCTCACCTCGGCTGCGCCCGGCTCGGCGAAGGGGTACCTCATCGTCGACGACATCGAGGCCGCCAGGGACAAGCTGAACTCGGCCGATATCCCGGTTAGCGACGTCTACCACATCGGCCAGAACGGCAAGGAGAGCGGTGTAGACCCGGACCACAACAGCTACCGGTCGTTCATCGCGTTCAGCGACCCCGACGGCAACAACTGGGTGTTCCAGGAGATTACGACCCGGCTTCCCGGCCGCATCCTGGCTGACGAGACGACGTTCTCGTCGGCGAACGACCTGGCTGATGCAATGCGGCGCGCGTCGGTCGCACACGGCGAGCACGAGAAGCGAACCGGCAAGGCAGACGCTAACTGGCCGGATTGGTACGCCACGTACATGGTGGCCGAGGAGACGGGGAAGCCGCTGCCGGCCTGAGAGCCGATAACGTGACCGTCATGTCGTCCTCCGCGACGACCCAATGGAGGGCGCCATGACCTCGAGCAGTGACTATGACGTGATCGTCTTTGGCGGCGGGGCGCCAGGTGAGCACTGCGCCGGAGCGCTGGCCGCTGGCGGGTTGCGGGTTGCCGTCGTCGAGCGCGAGCGTGTCGGTGGCGAATGTTCCTACTGGGCGTGTATCCCGTCCAAGTCGCTGCTGCGTCCAGGCGAAGCCGTACAGGGCGCGCGCAACGCAGCCGCAACGGCGCAGGTCGACGTGCAGGCAGCGCTGGCCTGGCGGGACTTTATGGTGTCGAACTATTCCGACGCGGGCCAGGCGCGCTGGCTGGCAGACCGCGGAATCGACCTGCTGCGAGGCACCGGCCGGCTGGCGGGCACCGGCGTGGTCGAAGTCGACGGCGTCCGCCACACCGCGGATCATGTGGTCGTGGCCACGGGCGCCGACGCGGTCATTCCGCCGGTGCAGGGACTGCGTGAACTCGACGGAGTCTGGGGTACGCGCGAGGCGACGAGCATGAAGACTGTCCCGCGGCGCCTGCTCGTGCTGGGCGGCGGGCCCGCGGGCGTCGAGCTTGCCCAGGTCGTTCGTCGCTTCGGCGGCGACGTGGTGGTCGTCGAAGGCGCCGACCGGGTGCTCGCCCGCGAGGCCGCGCCGCTAGGCGACGCGCTAGGCGAAGCGCTGCGCTCGGACGGGATCGAGCTGGTGCTCGGGATGCACGCGACCGCCGCGCGCCGCGACGGAGATGACTACGTCCTGGAATTCGATGGCGCACCTGAGCTCCGCGGCGATCGGCTGCTGGTTGCGACCGGTCGGCGTCCGCGTGTCGAGGGGATCGGTCTTGAGACAGTCGGCATCGAGGCAAATCCCCGCGGGATCCAGGTCGATGATCACATGCGCGCCGGCGAGCGGCTCTGGGCGATCGGCGACGTGACGGGCATCTGGCCGCTGACCCACGTCGGCGAGTATGCGGGCGATGTTGTGGCTGCGAACATTCTCGGCCATGAGCGACGAGCGAACTTCGAAGCCGTCCCGCGTGTCACCTACACAGATCCGCAGGCAGCCGCAGTGGGCGCGATCGACGCGGACTACAGCGCCACCGCGCCGATATCAGAGGTGCCAAAGACAGCCACCTATACGCACGCGTACGCCACATCGAACGGCTTCCTGACGCTGCTCAGCGACGGTGAACGACTGACCGGCGCGTACGCACTCGGTCCCGAGGCTGGCGAGTGGCTGCAGCAGGCGACGCTGGCTATCCGTGCCCACGTCCCGCTCAACGTTCTCGGCGACACCATCCAGCCGTTCCCCAGCTTCTCCGGGATCTTCGACGCGGCCCTGATGACGCTCCTCATGGACATTGCGGAGATGCCACGGCCAACCGGTCCGATGGCCGCGCAGATGGCGAGTCTTGCGAGTTCGTCCGACTCAAGCTGAGGAGGAAAGGATGGCCAGCGCGACCGCTCCTGACGTCATTCGCCACGAGCCTGAACTTACGGGGCAGACCGTAGTCGTGATCGGCGGCAGCGGGGGCATCGGCCTTGAGACGGCCCGCCGCGCTCGGGGCGAGGGAGCCGACGTTATCCTCACCGGCCGCAACACCGATCGGCTCAAGAAGGCGGCCGAGGAAGTAGGTGCCGAGAGTACGGCGGCCTTCGACGCAACCGATACGGCTTCTCTTGCGCGGTTCTTTCAGGATCTGCCAGCGCCGATCGATCACGTGATGGTCACTGCGGGCGGCCCCAGCTATGGTGCGCTGCTCGAGATGGACGCGTCCGCCGTCCGCGACGCGCTCAGCGACCACGTAGTGCTCGGGCTGGAGGTAGCCCGGAACGCCGTTCCGATAATGAGACCGGGCGGCACGCTGATCTTCATGGGCGGCACTGGCGGCCGGCGCATCGGCCCCGGCACCGGGATAGCTCCGGCGGCCACCGCCGCCATGCCTGCGTTTACGGCAGCGCTCGCCGTGGAGGTTGCCCCAGTCCGCGCCAATCTCATCGCCGCTGGCTTCGTCGACACCGGGCTGTCGGCGTCGCTGCTCGGGGATCAACTCGAGAAGCGCCGCAACGAACTGCGGGCGAAGCTGCCGATCAAGCGGG
This sequence comes from uncultured Actinomycetota bacterium, assembly GCA_963730085.1. Lineage (GTDB taxonomy): Bacteria > Actinomycetota > Actinomycetes > Streptosporangiales > Streptosporangiaceae > JAJYUU01. The sequence goes on from CAVSQI010000009.1 coordinate 752,219, forward strand.
TCGTTGAGCCGGCCGACGTCGCCGCGCTGGCCGTGCACATCATGACCAACACGGCGCTCACCGGCGCTACCTACGACATCGACGGGGGCCAGCAGTTCGTCTTCGCGTGACCGCTCTACGGCCTAATCCAGCTCGAGAACGCGCACGTGCAGGACCGACCGCTGCTGTAGCGCGGCCCGTAGTGCTCGATGGAGGCCGTCCTCGAGGTATAGCTCGCCGCGCCAGCTAATGACGTGCGGGAACAGGTCTCCGTAGAAGGTCGAATCCGTCGCCAGGACGCTGCCCAGGTCCAGCACATTCTTGGTGGTGATCAGCTGGTCAAGCCGCACCGGCCGTGGAGGTATCTCGGCCCACTCGCGGCTGGTCCGGGCATGGTCGGGGTACGGCCGCCCGTCTCCGACCTGCTTGAAGATCACATGAGGAGTTTAGATGAGGGTGCTACCCATCGCCGCGTCCTGCGTCTCGCCGCCCAGCAGTCTGGTTGCTGGGCCGCGGTGCCGCCGCGGGCCGATAAGCTTGCCGGCGGAGGATTCGCCTAGTGGCCTAGGGCGCACGCTTGGAAAGCGTGTTGGGGGCAACCCCTCAAGAGTTCGAATCTCTTATCCTCCGCCACTTGACCTGCGCAAACGTGCGCACCAGAGGGCGTGAAGCTGGCTCGGTCGCTCAGTCTCATTTCTTAGTCTCAGTTTTGCTGCAGAAAGTGGCGTCCAAGCGGGTCGAGCGTTGAGTTGCGTTACCTGTTTTGCCTGCTCACGGCCTTGGCGGATCTTGATAGACTGCGCAGGCGCACGCCGGCGAAGCGTGCGCCTTAGTGTTCAGGGCGAGTCGGCACCGTTCGTATCGTCGAGCCTGTGCCGGGGCACCTGATGCCGACTGCGGTCGCCGGGTGATCGTCTTAGCCGTTAACGCATTCCTCGGCTAACACCCTCGGGAGCCACCCGCGGGTGTCGTGACCACCACCAGGACCCAGGACGTCATGCTCATCGTGGTAGTACGGCCACCACGCCGGACCTTCACCGCCGAGCCAGGACTGCACGCCCTGGCCGAGGCTGGCCGGGTCCTCCTAGTGATGCCCGAACGCTGCCCGAGCCCCAGTGGCCGACCGCTGCGGACCCTCAGCGCGTTCGCCGTCGCGGCGTCCTAACTGTTCGGCTGCACGCCGCCAGCGGCTATATGCCGGCAGGAGCTTTCCAGCCGATGATGTGGCTATGGGAGATACTGGTTATCCGGGTTCGGAACAGGGCCGGCCAGATCCCAACGACCAGGTTCAGTTCGGCACGAGCCCGCGCAGGCCGTGGCTGGCGAGGCTGGTGATCGCGGCGATCGGCATAGCCGCGATCACCGTCGCCGTCGTACATTCCGCGGCAGGCGCGCACCGCCATCACCCCCCGTCGGCGCAGCGCCATCACCGTCCGTCGGCGCGGCCCAGCATCGCGTTCACCGATACCGGCCATCCCATCCTCGGAGAGGCTGCGGGCTGGGAGCTGTTCGCCCGGGGCGACACATTTGTCGCCGACATCGAACTCGGCCGTGGCCGAGTCACGCGCACCGCAGTCCCGTGGCTGACCAGCGGCAACGCCGCGTCGTTCGTCGCCGGCGCCCATGAGGTCATCGTCCGCTCCTATGACTATGTGCCGGGCTACGTGATCCCGGACGGCAAGCCGGCGCAGGTGCTGACCGGCCCGCTGGCAACCGGCGGCCCGCTTGTTGCCGGACCCACGACAAGGGAAGTGTGGACGTACATCGGCACCGGTTCGAACCTGACCCTGGTGACGCTATCCGGCCGTAGGGTCGGCCCGTCGATCCGGTTCCCGCCGAACGGGCCGGAACGACTCTCGGTCACCGCCGACGGACGTGGCTACGTGCTGGCGATGACGCCGTCTGGAGCTCTCGTCGATCTAGGCCCGACCTGGAAGCGATCGGTGCGCCTTGCCGTCACCGCCATTGGGCCGACCGGCTGGTTCGGCCAGCAATGTGGTAGCCGCCATAGCTGCCGGAACGTCGTGATGAACCCGGCGACTGGTGCGCTCCGGAGGGTGCCCGGCACCGCGCCGGACCCGGCCGGACGGTTCCCGTACTTGTTCTCACCGCCCGGAGTCATCGCGCCCGACGGCGGATACGCGGCCGTGTACCAAGCCCAGCCGAAGGGCGTCTTCCGCATCGTGCTGATCGACCTCGCCACGGGCGCGCAGACGCGCCTCCACGTGGAGTCCAGCACGCTCGCCCTGGACTCGATGGCTTGGTCGCCGGATTGCAAGTGGCTCTTCGTGGCGTCGAAGGGGAAACTCCTGGCGGTGAGCCCTGCCTCCGGGAAGGTCACGACCCTGCAGTTGGGGCTTCCGCCCATCAGCCAGATCGCCGTCCGCTCGGCTGCGCCCTGACCCCACGCCGGCGAGAGCTCTGGCTGTGTCCCGGCAGCGGATCTGGCCGGCTATCCGCGACGTCGGCGGGCTGGTCAGCGTGTACCTGCTGCGTGGCAGCGACCTCGGATGGATCGTCGTGACCCTGGCTACCTCGGTCGGCACGCTGGAGGCCGCCCAGAGTGCGGTCATGGCCGCCGATCTGCTGCGTGGCGAGGACCGGGCGCTGCTGCCAGGACCTGACCGGATCGAGATCCACAACGTCACCGGTTACCACGTACAGGCCGTCGCTCAGCCCGCCACTACCGGCGAGCGCTGATGGGCACCCGTTAAGAACGGCACGAGTCCAGCGCATCAGGTAACAGGAGACCAGCATGTACAAGTCAGTACGGCGGACAGCGATCATTGCCGCCAGCGCGGCGCTAGCAGCGAGCGGCACGATCGGCGTGGCCGTCGCGGCGCAGGGGAGCCCGGCCCGCACCGGCAGGACCCTTAAGTACTACGCATTTGACATCAACAACGGCACCAGCGACCCGGCTTCGTCCCGGTAGTCGGCACGAGCTCGTGGAGATCATCAATAACCAGCGTGATGCCGCCGTCAACATCGGCGAGCTCCGACAGGACCCGGTCGACCATCGCCGGCGCGTTGAAGTCCGGTGTCGCTGCCGGCAATTCCGCGCCGCTGCTAGCACCGGTGGCATGACGGACCGCATCAAGCAGGGCCAGCCAGAACAGCTGGGCGTCGCGCTCGTCGCGTTGCACCTGCACCAGAGCGAGCCGCCGCGGCTGGCCCGGCCGGCCAGCCCAGGCGCGCAGCAGTGACGTCTTCCCGCTGCCGGCCGGGGCCGAGATGATCGTCACCTTGCTCGCCGCCGCGCGATCCAGGGCAGCGAGAAGATCACCCCGGTCGATCAGCCGGGGAGTAGCTGGAGCCACCGTCAAAGGCCTGCCTTGATATCTACACCGGACACTCTGGCGCCGGTCACGCAGTCCTGGCACCTTCTGCCTCGGTATCAGGCCAGCGCACCCACTGTCAACGGCGCGCGAAGCCTCGGCTGCCGCACTCACAAGCACGCGCCACCGCCACGTTCCCGTCCAGCCTCGTGAATCACTGGGATCCGGTGACGGCCTCTCACCTTACTGGCGGCGAGCCTGGGCTTGTTGCGAAGGCTGGCGCGGCCGCCAGGGCACGTGCGCCGAGATTCCAGGGAGATACCGTGACTTCACCGGCTACTGGCGCCGACGGCGCCGCGGACCTGCCCGACTACGCGCCGATCCCACGGTCCGCGCTCGGCCCGGCGCTCAATGATCAGAGGTACTACGTCGGCCGGGTGGAGCGGAACCTGTACTGGGTCACCGACGGCGTCTACAACTCGGCGTTCTTGACCACCCGCGACGGAGTAGTCGTGTTCGACGCCCCCCCGAGCATCGGCCCCAACCTGCGCCTGGCGGTGGATGAGATCGCCGCCGCCAACGGCGTGACCAACCGGGTCACGCACCTGGTCTACTCCCACCACCACGCCGACCACGCCGGCGCCGCCTCCCTGTTCAGCGGCGACGTGACCCGCATCGGCCACGAGGAAACCAAACGCAGGCTGGTGCGGGACAACGACCCGGCCCGGCCGGCACCCGAGATCACCTTCGCCGACACCTACACCCTCGAGGTCGGGGGCGAGCGCGCCGAGCTGGCCTGGCACGGGCCCAACCACACGCCGGACAACATCTACATCCACTTCCCCGGCCACGACACCTTGATGTTCATCGACGTCGTCAACGCCGGCTGGGTGCCCATCTACAACGTCAACCTGTCCGAGGACGTGCCTGGGTACATAGGCGCCCCCGCCATCGCGCTGGACTACCCGTGGACACACCTCATCAGCGGGCACCTCGGCCGGCTCGCCACCCGCGACGACGTCGCGGTGCACCAGCAGTACATCGCCGACATCGAGGCCAGCGCCAGGGAAGCGCTGGCCACGGTCGACCCGATCCCCTTCTACATGGCAGCCGGGGAGAACGCTTGGGCCGGGGTGAAGGCCAACCTGGGCGCCGTCACCGAACGCGCCGCCGCGCCCATCGTCGCCAAGTACACCGGCGTGCTGGCCGCCGCGGACATCGAGGAGTTCACCTACACCACGACGTTCCAGATCATGCAGTCACTGCGCCTCGACACCGGCCTCGGCGTCAGCAGACCGGTCAACCCCTGACCCGAATCGCCCCCAGGGCCGACGGCGGCCCTGGGGCGCTGCCCGGGGCCGGAGGGTGCCCCGCCTCCCGGCAGGAATTTTCAGAAGCGGATTGGCAGGGCGAGCCCGGCGGAGGAGTTCAGCCTGGGCGACCAACCGAAGGGAGATCTCCGTGAGCACCGAACAGCGAGAGAACCTCGACGCAATCCTGCGACAGAACGCTTTCCCGTTCGACAGCGACGTCGGCGAGCAGCGGCGGCTGCTCAAGGGGCTGTCATCGGCGCAGCCGCTGCCCACCGACGTGACCGTGAACGCCGCCGCGCTGGGCGGCGTCCCAACCGCCGAGATCACTGTCGAGGGAATCGAGCCCAGACATGTTGTCCTGTACTTCCACGGCGGCGTGTACGTGATAGGGGACGCCTTCCAAGCCGCTGACCTGGCCTCGCAAGTCGGCCGGCGGACCCGCGCCAAGGTCATCTCCGTCGACTACCGGCTCGCCCCCGAGCATCCGTATCCGGCAGCGGTTGACGACGCCCTGGCCGCCTACCAGGCCCTCTTGCGCGGCGGCACCGCCCCGTCGGACATCGTCTTGGCGGGAGAGTCCGCGGGCGCCGGGCTCGCCGTCGCTACCCTGGTCAACGCCCGAGATCACGGCCTGCCGCTGCCCGCCGCGGTGTTCGCCATGTCCCCGTATGCCGACCTCACCCTGGCCGGGGCGACCATGCAAACCAAGCGCAAGGCCGACCCGCTGTTCACCCCCGAGGCATTCCCGCCCCGGGTCGCCGACTACACGGCGGGCCACGACCCCGCGCTGGGCTTGATCAGCCCCGTCTTCGCCGACCTGTCCGGCCTGCCGCCCCTGATCATCCAGGCCGGGACGCACGAGGTTCTCCTTGACGACGCCATCCGCCTCGCCCGGCAAGCCGCCACTGCCGACGTCGAGGTCACCCTCGACATCACCCCCGGGGTGCCCCATGTCTTCCAGGCCTATTACCCGATCCTCGACGAAGCGGCCGCAGCGCTGGACAGAGCCGGACAGCTCCTGTCGGCGTATCTCACCGGACCACAGACGACTGGAGGGCCGGAGAGTTGAGTGAGATCAAAGGTGTCAATCGGTTGAAGTTTCCCGAGGGGAAGGTCGAGGAGTTCAAGCGCTTGTCCGCGCAAGCCATGGACATCGTGCGTGGCTCCGACGAGCGTGCTCCAGGATCTGTGGACACCCCACCACGCAGGTCGGTCAGGAGCGGGACCGATCGACGTGTTGGCATCCGCCGAAGAGTACTGATCAGGGAGCACGGCGGTCGCGCCTCCCATCACCGCTGCCAGCGCACACCCCCGATCGTGAACGACAGGAGTTCGACATGAGCGAACCGCTCGACTGGAACGCGAAGACGATCGCGGAGTTCCGAGCGAACCAGGGCAGGGTCGGCGGGCCATTCGAGGGCGCCCCGCTGGTCCTGGCACATCACCGCGGCCGCAAAAGCGGGCGGGAGCACGTCACCCCGATGATGTACCTCCCGCACGACACCGACCCGGACATCATCTACGTCTTCGCAACCAAGGCCGGAGCACCCACCAACCCGGACTGGTACCACAACTTGACCGCCGCCGGTGACGGCAGTGTCGAACGCGGAACCGAGAAATACAAGGTGACCGTCCGCGAATTGACCGGCACCGAACGCGACCGCGTCTACGCCGAGCAAGCGCGGCGCTACCCCGGCTTTGCCGAGTACGCACGCCAAACGGCGAGAATCCGCACCATTCCCGTGCTCGAACTCAGCCGGGCATAGCCCCGCCCCTAAGACCGGCCAGCGAGGTCCCGGTGACGTTTGGGGCATACACCCGCCCCATCGACTGGTCGCTCACCGTCGGCCGGCGGCGGACACGCAAGGCACATCAACCGTACGGGCGCTCGAAGGCGCCTAAGCGCTGCTCGAAGCGAAGAGGCCATCGATGACCCGCTGCGGATGGCCGGCTGCCCGCTGCCAGGCAAGACGGTGGCCGGCATCGTCGACGCGGTCGACTGCTAGCACCGCGAGGTGGTGACGACGAACCGCGCCCGCCGACGGGCGGCGGGCCGGGCTAGCTGAGCAACGCGGACCGCTGACCGGGACCGAGCTCCTCGAGGTATGCGCGGCGGACGCTTCGAGGCGATGGCGCGAAGGTTGTCACAGGTGGCCACTGTCAAGTCTGCTACGTGGTGAAATCCACGAGTCGGTTGTCCATGAGAGCGTCCCGGACGCGCGGCGCGCCGGGTACCCCCAAACGCTCGTAGATGACTAGGGCCTGCTGAAGGTGCGCCGTCGCTTGGACGGGGTCACCAGCCTGCAGGTAGGCATGGCCGAGTCCCTCGAGGGCGCGAGCTTCCTCGGGGACTGCGCCGATCTCGCTGGAAATGGCCATTGCCTGCGTGTGCTGCTCGAGTGCCTGCCCCGTCGTGTGAGTACGGGTAGCGAGCTCACCCAGGCGGTTCAGGGCTTCGGCTTGACCGAGGCGGCTACCGACATCACGGAACAACGCAAGGGCCTCGTTGTGGCTTGCCGCAGCGGCTGCGTAGTCCCGGGTGTCTTGGTAGACGAGGCCCAGGTCATTCAGGGCGTACGCCTGGCCCATGAGGTGACCAAGCTCGCGATAGATGGCTAGGGCCTCGTGTTGGCTGGCAGCGGCAGAAGGGTAGTCCCCAGTCTCTTGCTGAACGACGGACAGGCAGTTAAGCGCTCCGGCTTGGCCAAATGGCAAGCCGACGTCGCGGAAAAGCGCGAGCGCTCCCTGCAAGCTGGCGGCCGATGCCGCATAGTCGCCTACCAGCTGCTGCACCAAGCCGAGTTGTTGGAGGGAGAATGCCTCCGTGACGACGTCGCCTGCGGTGCGAGCCAGTGCGAGCGCTTCCCGGTAACTCGTCGCGGCACTTGGGTAGTCGCCGGTCAGAACGGCCTGGAAGCCCATATCGTTGAGCGCATTTGCCTGACCGGTCTCGTCGGCGAAGCCCTGGTATATGGCCATGGCCTCGTCAAGGCTGGCTGCGGCGGCCCCGTAGTTGCCGATGTCACGCTGCCAGCCGCCGAGGCTCGCAAGCGCGTCGGCTTCGGCGAGACGGTCGTCGGTCTTGCGTGCCGCGGCTAGGACGCTTTGCTGAAGCGCGGCCCCTTGATCCCAGTGACCGCGACTGATCAGGAAGCCGCTGATCGCCGCCGATATAGCGACGGCATGCGCGGATCGCACGTGGCCGGCCGCGTACGCAACCGCGGCGTGCAAGTTTGCGCGCTCGGCTTCCAGCCAGGCAGCCGCTTGGGCGAAGGTCACCAGGTCCGGGGCGTCGGCCGGTGCGGGGCCGGGGGCCGGCCGCCGGTAGGCGTTCTGCCAGGGAATGAAGTGCAGACCGGCGGCCAGGCCGGTGTGTGCGTAGTAGTCCAGCAGCCGGGTGACGGCCGCCTCGCGGTCCACCGGATCGTCGTCGGCGACCAGCGCGCGAGCGTGCTCGCGGAGCAGATCGTGCAGCTCGTAGCGGCCTGGCCCGGGCTCGGCGATCAAGTGCTGGTCGTACAGTTCGTCAAGATGACGGCGGGCAGTGGCGAAGCTGGTGCCAGAGAGCGCGGCTGCCGCATAGCCATCGACGCTTGGGCCGGGGACGAGGCCGAGCTGGCGGAAGAGGCGCTGCTGACCTACATTCAGGTCGGCGTACGACAGGTCGAAGGCGGCGCCGACCGACAGATTCTCCGCGTACATCAGCGACAACCGGTCTCTCGCCGCGGCGAGTTCGGCAGCCAAGCCTGCGGCGGTTCGAGCCGGGTGGTTTCGCAGTTGGCTGCCGATCATCCCGATGGCGAGCGGCAAGTATCCGCACAGCCGGGTGATCTCGGCGACTGCCGGATCGTCCGGCCGGAGTGAAGACCGAGCCGCGAGGCTCGCCAGCAATGAGGCGGAGTCATCTGGGGCTAGTGTGTCCAGGCTGATCTGAGCGGCGTCGGCCAGAGCGGCAAGGCGGCGGCGGCTCGTGATCAGCACCATGCTTCCGGGTGTACCTGGTAGCAGCTGCCGCACCTGCTCGTGCCCGACGGCGTCGTCGAGCAAGAGCAAGATCTTCTTGCCCGCGATGTGGTTGCGCCAGCGCGCTGCTCGCGCCTCGAGCCCTGGTGGGACCTCCTGCGCGCCGACGCCGGCCGTCACCAGGAGACTGGCCAGCGCATCGGCTGGGTCTGCGGGTTGCTGCCCCGGAGTGTGCGCGTGCAGTGGCATGAAGAACTGACCGTCAGGGAACTTATCTGCGAGCTCGTGGGCCACCCGCACTGCGAGCGTCGTCTTGCCGATGCCGGCCATCCCGTCGATTGCGTGAATACCCACGACGTGGCCCGCCGCCGCGGGAGTCACCTCAGCAAGCAGCCGCGCTAGCTCCCGCTCGCGGCCGGTAAAACTGACGGTATCCCGCGGCAGGGTTCTCGTCGCGATCGCTGCGGACGCAGCAGCAGGTGAAAGTCGAACTGCGGCCAGCACGTCAGAGCCTGACGCACGACCTCGAGCTGCAGCAACGAAAAGCGAACGCGCAGGTTCGGCAAGTCCGAGCGCCTTGGCCAGCAGCAGCGCGGTCTCCCGGTGGGCGGTGCTATGGATACCACGTTCCAGGTCGCTCACCGACCGCGGGCTCAGGCTCGCCGCCTCGGCCAGTTCCTCTTGCGTCAGCTGGGCCCGTGCGCGCAACTGCCGCAGCAATCCCGCAAACTCCAGCCCAGGTTGTTCCGCCACCGCCCTATGCCTCTCACCCCGTGCAACGCACCTGCGCGCATATTCGTGACAAAAGCGTACGCAGAACCACCGATCCCCGCACCGGCCAACATCGGTTCCAGTTCATGTGGGTCGTTGCGTGGGCTGTCGCGTGTGGCGAGAGCGGTAGCCCTCGGCGATCGTGAAACCAGGCCGCTGGTTCATTTCACGCCAGCTGGCCACCACGGCAGCGACGAGAGAGAACCGCGATGCCTACCGCTTCACCGGCCGTTGACCCCGCCACCGACACCCTTGAACAGCCAGCGCGACTTGTTGCAGCCGCTCCGACTCGCCGGGCGATATCCCGCCGAAGCCATCGGTGGCGCATTGCCGGCCTCCTCACGCATGTGCTCAGGTCAAGCTACCTGGACCCGCTATTCGAGCGCCCCGACCTGATTGAGGACGACTACTACCGCTTTCTCAATCAGCCTCGTGGGTAACGGATCGGCCGCAGCTAGCTCCAACAGCTCTCCTGGCTGTGCTGCCCTCAGCGATGACACAGGCGGAGGGCGTGCTACTGACCAAGCTGCGCGACGTCGATAAACCCACGCAGGTCGCCGGCCGCATCAAGGGCAGCCAATCCCGCGACTACGACGAGCGCCAGGCACACAGCGAGCACCGCAACGCGTTGGCGCTGCGGCGTCGTCAGCATGGCCGCGACTCGCCGGGGAACCGGGCCGGCCACGGCCAGTGACACGCGCTGTGCGGTCGATGCGACGATCCCCAGCGACATGCCCGGCACCCGCGCTGGCCGGTCGCTCGAGAGAAGGGCGACCTGCCCGATGGTCTTGGCGACGAGCCTGCGGTCGCCCGTAATCCGGGCGGCGTGCTCGTCCGCCCAGCGCTCGACCGTGTACTCCACCGAGTGGGCGAGGGGGAGAAGCATGGGGTTGGCCGCTGCAGCCAGCTGGGCGGCTGCGACGAAGAGGTGGTGGCGGCCAGACAGGTGAGCCTGCTCGTGCGCGATCAGGGCAGCGCGGCTGCCGGAGCCAAGGAAGTCGAGCAGCTCGCCCGACACCACGATTCGTCCGGGTCGGCCGGGCAGAGCGTAAGCCTCGATCCCCGATCCGTGAACGACGACCAGGCCGTCATCGCCGTGCATCCCGGCCGCACGGCGGTACGACGCCGCGAGAGCGCGGGCCCGCCGCAGGAACAGCACACCGACAGCGACCGCGGCTGTGGTCAGCGCGATCCCGGCGAGCGCCCCGGCGGGCATGGAAACCGGGTCAGCCCGCCGCACAATCCTCTGCGAGTAATCCCCGAGCGCATCCAGCGCGGGTACGCGAGCCGCCGCGTACGTGGCCAGCAGCACCAGAGCGATGGAGCTGCACGCCGCCAGCGCGACGGCGGTAATCGTGAGCAGCCACGTCGCCCAGCGCGGTTCGAGGCGGGCAGCCATCGGACGGGCCGCGAGGCCGGCCAGAACTGGGATCACGAGCGGCAGGTAGAGCTCCAACACTGGACTAGCCTTGCCCGTCGAGCTGGCCAGCGTCTTCGGACCCGGCTTCTGTCGCCTCGGCCAGCAGGCGTCGCAGCAGCTTCGCATCTCGGCCGGACAAGCCGGACACGAACCGGCTCAGCACGGCACCATGATCAATTCCGCTGCCGAGCGCCGAACTCATCCGGCTTGCGGCCAGGCTTGCTTCGTCCACGGCTGTGTAGATGAATCCGCGCCCCGACCGCTGCCGAGATAGGAGGCCCTTGTCGTGCAACCGGGAAACGATCGTCACGACCGTGCTGTAGGACAGATCTACGCCCTGTCCAGGCCTGATCCGTTCGCGAACGTCGCCCGGGCTGAGCGGCTCGCGGGAACTCCGCAGAATGCCCAGAATCTCACCCTCGAGAGCGCCCGAGGCCCGCCTGCCCACGCCAGGCGCTCCGGCCGGTCCGTGAGCTGGATCGGCTCCGCGCATCAAAGGCCTCCTGCCGCAGCTAGCGATTCCTTGTCTGAGTTGCCTCCGGCAACGAGCGCGAACGACCGCTCCCGGCTTGCCCGGCAGCGTACGCGAAAGCGGGCCGGGTGGTCACCATCCCTAGTCCAGCACGTCCGCCTCGGTCAGCGACAACGCGAGCGCCGACGCGGCGAGCAGAAAGTCCGTCGCCGCCCGGAAGGTTTGCCCGACCGCATGGCCCGCCAGCCGCGTCGTGTATGCCTGATGCCTGCTGAGCTCCCACTCCAGCCCGCGCGGGGACAGTGAGGCGCACGCAGGTTCTGACATCTGGTTCCAGGTCCAGGCGCGAACGTGCCCTTGGCGAGTGGCGCGGGCCATGCTGCTGGGCCGGATGAAGTCGGTGTGATCGACGTCCTGGCCCATCTGGTTCCGGACGAAGCGCAGGCCGGCCAGCGTCTCCTCGATCAGGGCCTGGTCGGCAGGAGAACGGCTGCGCAGTTCGCGATCGTAGGCCTCGGGGTGGTACCGCACCAGGGTGCCGTCGACGATGGTGACCCACCAGACAGCCTCGCTGATGACGGCGAAGGCTCGTGGCCGGTCCATCTCGGCGACGCGCGGAAGCCGGTGGGTGCTGTCTCTCATCGCCGTGATCGCCCATTCGAGGGCGCTGGCCTCGGCGGGAGCCTTGCCGGTCCGGGCCGCCCGGTTCCAAGCCACGCGGCAGCGAGCCGTACAGAAACGCGCGTGCTCGCGGCGCGGCGTGAACGTCGCGCCACACTGCTCGCAGTTCCGCTCCTCCCCCACGCAAGCAGGTTACGCGTAACAGTTCGTGGCCGGCAATCCGATGCGCTGCGGGCACTCTCTCAGTGATTGTGCACGTCAGGCATCCCGGAATCGAAATACCAGGCACCCGGACAGCAACGCGACGCCGGCCCAGACGGCGAGGACTCCGAGGCCAGCCCACGGGGTGATTGGCAGGTTTCGCAGTCCCGTGGTGGCCTGAATATTGAGCCCGGCCATCGGGCTGTACCGCTCGATCCGGTTGTGCCAGGTCGGGTTTCCGACGAAGGCCGCGATGATCGGGAATACGTACAGCACAGCGAGCACGGTGCCGATCGCTACCGCCGGGTCCCGCACGATCGTGGCGATACCGATGCCGAGCAGCGCGATCAGCCCGAGATACAGTACCGATCCGGCGGCTGCCCGCATCGTGGCTGGATCGGCGAGCGACATGAGCGGAAATCCGCGCGTAGGGGTGAAGCCGTGGCCAGGCAGCACGAGCCGAGCAGCTAGTACGCACGCCACGACGGCGATCGCGCTCGCTCCGACCGTGAGGCCGCCGCTGAGGAATGTCTTGGCTGCCAGCACCAACGGCCGGCGCGGCAGGGCCGCGAGCGTCACCCGGATCATGCCCGAGCTGTACTCGTTGCAGACGGCCAGGACTGCGAGGGCGGCGACGACCGCCTGACCGAACTGCACGCCCGTCAGGCTCAACCGCGTGGTGTCGACCTGGCACGCGATCCCGGCCGGGCACCGGGTTGCGGCCATGGCGGCCAGGCCGACCGCGACCGTGAGCGCGACGATGCCGAGGACCAGCCAGGCTGGGCCCGCAATCGTCCGCTGCTTCGTCCACTCGGCCCGGAGCGCGTCGCGCAGGGCTATCGCGATTCGAGTCATGCGTCCCTCCGGCGAAGCAGCACTAGCGCGGCGACCAACGCCAGCGCTCCGTAACCGCAGAGCACGGCGAACCCGGCCCACGCGGGCAGCGGATAGTAGCCGCCAACGGCGGAGTAGGTGGCGGTGACCTGCGGGTACCGCGGGATGCTCTGCTCAATTGCGAAGCCCGCCGCCGGCGTCAGCCGTAGCACCCACGCGGCTACCGAGACGGGAAGCACAGTGATCGACAGCAAATACGGCAGGACGATCACGGCGATGGCGGCGGTGACCGCGGCCGCGCTGCGCCGCAGAATCGCGCCGAGCGCCACCGCGAGCACTGCGGTGACCGCGACGAGCGCCGCGGTCCCGACGACTACGCGTGCCTCCGTCAGCAGGCTGACCGGCAGCAGGACGAGCCCGCCGGTTTGCTCCCTGGGTAGGCCGAGCGCGATGGCGAGCACGGATGCCACGAGACCCGCTGCGAACGCGACCGCCCCGACGACGATGGCCTTGGCCGCGAGCACGCGCCCCCGTCGCGGGCTCGCCGCGAATGTCACCCGGATCAGGCCGCGCCGATATTCAGCGGTGACGAACATCGCCGCGACGACCACGAGCGCGATCAGGCCGACGAACACGCCGGTGAGCGGCTGCTCGATCGTGGTGGTCGGGAACCCGGCGGGCGAGCCGGGCACGACCGGCGCGATGTCACCCGAGCCGGTAACCGTGAAGCTGTCGCCGACCCGGTGGAACCCTCCGATGCCGGTACCGGGCGAGTACTTGCCACCGCCGATGTTGTCGCCGGTCCACGACGCGGCGGGCCAGTGCCCGTCGAGGCTGACGCCGTCGAAGACGGCGGTCGCCTGGCTGGGGCCGACCTGTGCGCTCGAGCCGCCGAAGAACGGCTCGCTGTGCGTATACAGCGGCGAGGTGGTGAACATCCCGGCCTCGGCGGTGCGGGGCAGTCCGGCGAGCCGCGCGGAACCGACTACTGTCCAGTGCCTGCCGTCCGCTGAGTCGTAGCCGGTGATTACATCGCCGGACCGGGTGAGCCGCAGCCAGCGAGGAGTGGCCGCGCTGACCAGCCCGGGCAGGCCGGCCGTGTCGTGGGTGTAGTCGTACTGCATGCGCACGCCGTGGCTGCCCGTGACGAGGACCGCGGCGTACGCGGAGCCCACGCGCGTACCCGCCGCGATGAGGATTCCAGCCTTAGACCAGGGAACGAGGCCTTTGGTCATCCCCGCCAGTGGATTCTGCCCGGCCTGGGCGTGGCCATTGCCGTTGGCGTGCACGCCCGTGAGCGATGTGACCCGGACGGTGATACTGCCGTTCCCGGCGAGGGGCTGGCGGACGAAGAAGAAGCTGTCGGTCACCGCCTCGCCGCCAGGGCCGATCGGCACTGGTGGCGTGCAGGCCTTGCCCGTGAGGACGGGTCCGTTTGGCGACGTCTGACAGCCGATACTGCCGTTGCCCGCGGCGAAGACGCCCAGTAGCACCGTGAGCAGCGTCGCGATGATTACGCCGACGATCCAGCCGCGCACGCTCCTGAACTTGACCCACTCCGACCGAACGAGGTGGCCGAAGCCAGCCCGGCCGCCGTCCGGGGCTTCGCGCCGCGCGAATATGCCGGTCACAGCGCTGTTGGCTGCAGTCTCGCTGGTCATCGCGCCACCTCCGGCGTCGGCTCGGCGCGGAACTCGACCGCGTCCCTGGTTATCTCCATGTAGGCCTGCTCCAGGGTCGCTCGATGCGCCGAGACCTCGGAGAACTGCACCCCGTTCGCGCCGAGCACAGTGACGACGCCCTGCGCAGCCAGCCCCGAGATGGTGACCGTGTCAGGTCCGGCGGCGACGGCGACGGCCCCCGCGCGTTCGATCGCCGCCATCGCCTCCGGTAGCGCGGCCGTCCGCAGCGTCACCCGGTTCCCCGACGCCGCTGCCACCAGCTCGGCGACGCTGGTGTCCGCGATTACCTTGCCGCGGCCGACGATCACGAGGTGATCGGCGGTGTCCTGGAGCTCGCTCATGAGGTGACTGGAAACCAGCACGGCGCGCCCCTGGCGGGCCAGCGACCGGAGGAATCCCCGCATCCACACGATGCCCTCCGGGTCGAGGCCGTTGAACGGTTCGTCGAGCATCAGGATGGCCGGGTCGCCGAGCATCGCCGCGGCGATGCCGAGTCGCTGCCGCATCCCGAGTGAGAATCCACCGGCCTTGCGCTTAATCACGTCGGTCAGGCCAGCCTGCCGGACGACGGCCGTTACGCGCGACGCGGGCAGTCCTTGGGAGTAGGCCAGCCAGAGCAGATGGTTGCGCGCCGATCTGCTGGCCTGAAGGGCGCCGGCATCCAGGAGCGAGCCCAGATACCGCATCGGGTGCGTGAGTTCCTGGTATGGCTGTCCGCTGACTAGCGCCTGGCCCTCGTCGGGCGCATCCAGGCCGAGAATCACCCGCATCGTCGTCGACTTGCCCGCCCCGTTGGGCCCGACAAAGCCCGTGACTAGGCCGGGCCGGACGGTGAACGACATCCCGTCCAGTGCCACGTCGTGGCCGAAGCACTTGCGTACTCCGGCCACCTCAATCTTCGCTTCCACCGCTGTCGCCCTTCCGCTCGCTGGTTCAGGTATCGCGCCGACCTGGTTGTATTGCGAGGCGGGTAACAGGGGCGGAAGCGAGACTGTTATCTCGCCGTTAGGTCTGGAAGGTCATCCTGTGGGCATGCAACTGGGCAGTTCGTTCGGGCGGTCGTTCCGGATGCGCCGGACCGTGCGGCTGCGACTGACGGGCATGTTCGCGATCCTGTTTGTGCTCTCGGGGGCGGCACTGCTCGCGATCGCGAGCGGCCTGGTCGTGAACCGGTCATCAACGCACGCGGCGGGAGTTGCGCAGGCTGGGTCCAGTCAGAGCCTGCAAGCTCAGCTGGCCCATGATCAGCGCCTCATTAGTCAGCTAGAGGCACAGGTCAACACCGGTTCCGGCCAAGGTCAGCTATCACATCAGCTCTTTCTGGCTTCGCTGATGGCGCTCGGCATCATGGCGGTGGTGGCGGGAGTACTCGGCTGGGTGCTTGCGGGGCGAGCGTTGCGGCCGCTGCGGATCATCACCGCGACGGCTCGGCGAATCTCGGAGGACAACCTGGACGAGCGGCTCGCCTTCGCGGGTCCGCAAGATGAGCTGAAGGATCTAGCCGACACGATCGACGGGCTGCTCGGGCGGCTGGAAGGTGCGTTCGCAGCGCAGCGCCGCTTCGTGGCCAATGCATCGCACGAACTGCGCACGCCGCTGGCGACCATGCGCGCTTCGCTGGACGTGGCCAT
The DNA here is from genome assembly GCA_963730085.1 of uncultured Actinomycetota bacterium. Taxonomy (GTDB): domain Bacteria; phylum Actinomycetota; class Actinomycetes; order Streptosporangiales; family Streptosporangiaceae; genus JAJYUU01. The sequence continues at coordinate 768,381 of CAVSQI010000009.1, forward strand.
GGCTAAGCCGGAGCCGCCCCCGCTGCAGACCGTCGTGCTCGCTAACCGGCTCCGAAGCGAACTCGATCGTGTCGACGAGCTGCTCGAGGGATTCCTCGTGCTGGCTCGTGCGCAGCACGGTGCGTTGCCGGATCAGTCAGCGGTATCCCTCGGTGATCTCGCGACCGCGGCCGTCGCTGTCCGGGCCGGCGCGATCGCCGCGAAGGCACTGACGGTGGAAGCCAGCGTGAGCCCGGGCACTGCGTGGGTCATCGGCAGCCAGGCGCTCGTCAGCCGGATGGTCGACAACGTCGTCGACAACGCGATCGTGCATAACGAGTCTGGTGGCTGGATCCGGGTCGTGGCGGGTACCGCAGGCTCGACCGCCAGCCTCGTCGTGGAGAACGGCGGCCCGATCCTGGATCAGGAACAGGTTTCCCAGCTTGCCCAGCCGTTCCGTCGGCTCGGCCGCGGCGGCGCCAGAGCTAGCCGGGTAGCCACCGACGGTGGCGGGTCAGGCCTTGGTCTGTCGATCGTCGCGGCGATCGCAGCGGCGCACGGCGGCGCGCTCGACCTCTGCGCGAGACCGGACGGTGGCCTGCGGGTAGCGATCACGCTGCCCCTGGCGTCGGCCGCAGCGCTCACTGGGGCGTCGGCATGAGGGTGCTTGTCGTCGAGGATTCGCGGTCCCTAGCCGACGTGCTGGTGGAAGGCCTGCGCGATCAGGGCATGGCTGTGGACGCGGCGCGAGATGGGCTCGAGGCAGCGGCGAAGATCGGCGTCAACGCCTACGACGTGGTCGTGCTCGATCGGGACCTGCCTGGCATTCACGGCGATGCGCTGTGCCAGATGATCACCGATCGCGACGATCGCGCGATGGTCTTGATGCTGACGGCAGCCGGCGAGCCCGGCGACCGGGTCAGCGGCCTCAGCCTCGGCGCCGACGACTACCTCGCCAAGCCGTTCCACTTCCCCGAGCTTGTGCTGCGGATCCAGGCGCTCGCGCGCCGGCAGCCGTCCGTCCGTGGGCGGATCCTCCGCGCGGCCGGAGTCGAGGTGGACCCGGTCAGGCGGACGGCGAGCCGTGATGGTCGTCAGCTCGACCTGTCGGTGAAGGAGTTCGGCGTGCTCGAGGCTCTGATCCGCGCCAGCCCGGCCTACCTGCGGGCCGAGGATCTGCTCGAGCAGGTCTGGGACGAGTTCGCTGACCCGTTCACCAACACAGTCGCGGTAACCCTGGGTCGGCTCCGCCGGAAACTGGGCGATCCGGGCATCATCGCAACGACGCCGGGCGTCGGCTACCGGATTGCCGGCGGGCTCACGCACCCCCAGGGTCGCGGCTAGACTGGCTGCCAGACCCCTCGCACGGCGTTAACCCCGCCAACCCCCCCAGGGCCGGAAGGCAGCAAGGGTACGCGGGCTCTGTCGGGTGTGCGGGGGGTCCTTTACCGTCCCGGCGAGAACTGCCCCCCAGCAATCCCGGTGAGCAGTCCCGGCCAGGATCAACTCCGGCGAGGATGAGGTCATGGCAGGCAAACCCCGGAGGCCGGGTCCAGACCCTGATGAGACGGCTGGCTCGCCCTCGGGCCTTCCCGCCGCACCCCTGGCGCTCTACCGCCGCTACCGTCCGGCGACATTCGCTGAGGTGAAGGGCCAGGACCACGTCACCGAGCCGCTCCGGCAAGCACTTCGCAGCGGCCGGGTCCATCACGCCTACCTGTTCAGCGGACCGCGCGGCTGCGGCAAGACGTCGAGCGCCAGGATCTTGGCCCGGTCCTTGAACTGCGAGCAAGGACCAACGCCCGACCCGTGCGGCGTGTGTGCATCCTGCGTCGCGCTGGCGCCCGCCGGGCCCGGCAGCATCGACGTGATCGAGATCGACGCAGCCTCGCACGGCGGTGTCGATGATGCCCGCGACCTGCGGGAACGGGCCTTCTACTCGCCCGTCTCAGGCCGGTACAAGATCTACATCATCGATGAGGCCCACATGGTCACCCGTGAGGGCTTCAACGCGCTGCTCAAGCTCGTTGAGGAGCCTCCGCCCCACCTGAAGTTCGTCTTCGCCACCACCGAGCCGGAGAAGGTCATCGCAACCATCCGGTCGCGGACGCATCACTACCCGTTCCGCCTCATCCCGCCCGCGGTCCTGCGCGAGCACCTGGAGCAGGTGCTGGCCAGCGAGGGTGTGCCCTATGAGCCCGCAGTGCTGCCGGTCGTAATCCGCGCCGGAGCGGGGTCGGCCCGGGATGCTCTGTCCGTGCTCGACCAGCTCATTGCCGGGTCGGATGATAGCGGCCTGCGCTACGACCGGGCTATTGCGCTGCTCGGGTACACCGACGACCGTCTGCTGGATGAGGTCATCGAAGCGCTCGCCGCCGATGACGGCGCCGGAGTCTTCCACGCCATCGACCACGTGGTGGAAGCGGGCCACGACCCTCGGCGGTTCGCCGCCGACCTGCTCGATCGGCTGCGCGACCTGATTGTCCTCGCCGCGGTGCCGGATGCGGCGGTGAGCGGGCTGATCGACGTTCCGCCGGATCGTCTCGAGGAAATGGGGAAGCAGGCGGCTGCGTTCGGCCGGCCAGAGCTGACCAGGGCGGCGGAGATCATCAGCGCGGGCCTCGTCGAGATGCGCGGCGCCACGTCCCCGCGGCTGCTGCTCGAGCTCATGTGCGCCCAGGTGCTGCTGCCCGCGCCGAGCGCTGACGCTGCCGGGCTTGCCGAGCGGATAGCGCGTCTCGAGCGCGGCATCGCGGGCGCAGTCGAAGCGCAGGCGCCGCGGGCGGAACAGCCCCGGACCGAGCGCCCGAGTCCCGCGCAACGCCGGGCGGATCCCGCGCCGCCGCCGCGGGCGGAGCAGCCCCGGGCTGATCGGCCGAGTCCTGCGCAGCCTCAGGCGCAACCCGCGACCTCAGCGCAACCGAGGTCGACCCAGCCACCGCCGACGGCCGCGAGGCCAGCCGCATCCGCCGCGAGCGCTCTTGATGCGGGCGTGCTCCGAACCCGATGGCCTGATGTGCTGGCGGCCGTGGAGAGCCGGAGGAAAGTGGCGTGGATGCAGCTGAGCAACGCGAGCGTGGATTCTCTTGCCGACGGCGTACTCACGCTCAGCTTCGCGCAGGCCGGAACCGCCAAGGGCTTCGTGAGCGGCGGCTACGACCAGGTCCTCAGCGAGGTTCTGGCGGAGATGTTCGGCGTCACACCGACCATCACGACTTCTGTCGGAGCTGCGATCGGCGCCGGTCGGTCTGAGGAGCCTGTGCGTTCGGCCGAGCCTCCGAGCGCCGGCCGGGCCAGCGATGACCGATCCGGGACCAGCGCGTCGGCCACGCGGCCAGCTGGACCCGGTCGGCGCGACGGTGCTCGCCCGCCGCAGCAACAGGCGACCGGGCGCGGCTCCGCTCGTCGCCCGCCGTCGGCAGCCGAGAACGATCCCGAGCCCAGCGACCTGCCTGCCCCGGATGGGCTCACCGGGACTGACCTGATCGAGCAAGAACTCGGCGGCCGGATTATCGAGGATCTCGGCGGCCCGTAGTCCGCGGTCACGCGCAGCAGCGACGTGGCCGGCAGTGGCCCGCGGCGTGCCCCGCCAGGGCGAAGGCCGTAGGCTCGGGATACGAGCGCAGTACGAACAGTGCCGAAGAGAACGTCGGAGGGTCGCGTGGAGCCTGGTGGCCAGCTTGATATGCAGCAGCTCCTCCAAGCGGCGGCGGCGATGCAGAGCCAGCTCGTGTCCGCACAGCAAGAGCTAGCTGACGCCGAGGTCGAGGGAACTGCCGGCGGCGGACTCGTCACCGCGACGGTCAATGGCCAGGGCGAGCTGGTTGACCTGAAGATTGTGGCGGATGCCATTGACACCGCAGATCCCGATGAGACGGCGCAGACTATTGCCGATCTCGTACTCGCCGCATACCGGGACGCACTCCATGAGGTCGACAAGCTGCAGCAGGAAACGATGGCGCCGCTGGCCGCCGGGCTGGGCGGCGGTGGCGGCGTACCCGATCTCGGCGCGTTCCCAGGCTTTCCTGGATTGCCAGGCGCACCCGCCGGTCAGAGTCCAGACGACGCTGCCGATGCAGGCGATCAGGCTGACGAGAAGTAGCAGGCCCCGCTGTGTACGAGGGCGTCGTGCAGGACCTGATCGAGGAGCTCGGCCAGCTTCCGGGTGTTGGCCCGAAGGGCGCCCAGCGCATCGCGTTCTACCTGCTGTCTGCCGATCCCGTTGACGTCCGGCGGCTAGCCGCGGTTCTGGTCGAGGTCACGGAGAAGGTCAAGTTCTGCCGCATTTGCTTCAATGTCGCCGAGGATGACGAGTGCCGGATCTGCAAGGACTTGCGCCGGGACCTGTCGATGATCTGCGTGGTCGAGGAGCCCAAGGATGTCGCCGCGATCGAGAAGATCCGCGAGTTCCGCGGTCGCTACCACGTTCTCGGCGGCGCGATTAGCCCCATTGACGGCGTCGGCCCCGACGACCTGCGTATCCGGGAGCTGATGGCGAGGCTCGCAGACGGTGCCGTGACGGAGATAATCCTTGCCACCGATCCGAATCTGGAAGGAGAGGCGACCGCGACCTACCTGGCGCGGATGATCAAGCCGCTGGGCCTGCGGGTCACTAGGCCGGCCAGCGGCCTACCGGTCGGGGGAGATCTTGAGTATGCCGACGAGGTCACGCTGGGCAGAGCGTTTGAGGGACGGAGGCTGCTAGATGTCTGAGTCCTCGTTCGGGCCGGACACATCGGCGACTTCCGGCGGATTCGACGCTGGCGGCGGTCAGATGACCGATGAATGGCGGCCGCTAGCCGACCAGATAGCCGGGAATGCGCGGGATTTCCTCGACGGGCTGACCGCCGTGGCACGCGGTGAGGGCGCGGATAAGACGGTGCCGCTGCTGCTACTCGAGATCGCGCAGATGATGCTGGCCGGGGCGAAGCTCGGAGCCAGCAAAGACGTGATCCTGCCGAGCAACTGGGAGCCCGACGTCGGCGCGGACCCCGACGTCGATCTCGACACGCTGCGGACGGGATTGGCAGCGCGGCTGGCCGGTTTCGACGATTACGCGGAGATTTTCGATCCAATCGCTGACACGCAAGCGACCCCGTTCCGGCTCTCTGATGATCTTGCGGCAGTGGCGGCGGACCTTGTCCACGGGCTGAAACATCACGAAGCGGGACGAGTAGCCGAAGCCCTCTGGTGGTGGCAGTACTCCTACGTGAACCACTGGGGCACCCACGGCGGGGCAGCGCTACGGGCGCTGCACTCGGTCGTCGCGCATGCTCGGCTAGACGTCGCGGAGGAACCGGCGGCGCGCTAGGCCGACCGGGTCTCGGTAGACTCGGGGTTCGGCGAGCTGGCGGCCCGAGCTGCCGGCTGGCGATGCGATGCAGCATCTCGTCGATCGAGCCAGTATCAGTCGAGACAGTAATGAGGTGCAGGCGCAGCATGGCCCTGGTCGTGCAGAAGTACGGTGGATCGTCGGTTGCTGACGCGGATGGCATCAAGCGGGTAGCGCAGCGAATCGTCGCGACCCGCAAGGCCGGGAACGCCGTCGTCGTCGTCGTGTCGGCCATGGGTGACACCACCGACGAGCTCAAGGATCTGGCCAATCAGGTGAGCCCGGCACCGCCTGGCCGCGAACTCGACATGCTGCTGACGGCAGGCGAGCGGATCTCGATGGCGCTGCTGGCGATGGCGATCGCCAATCTCGGCCTGGAGGGCCGCTCGTTCACCGGGTCGCAGGCCGGCGTCATCACCGACTCCGCTCACGGCAAGGCCCGGATCATCGACATCACGCCGGGCCGGATCCAGGCTGCGCTTGACGACGGGGCCATCCCGATCGTGGCCGGGTTCCAGGGCGTGTCGCAGACCACCAAGGACATCACGACCCTCGGCCGCGGCGCCTCGGATACGACGGCGGTCGCGCTGGCGGCGGCGCTCGGCGCGGACTACTGCGAGATCTTCACCGACGTGGATGGCGTCTTCACCGCCGACCCGCGGATCGTCCCCGGCGCGCGTCGCCTGCCGCGCATCTCGTACGAGGAGATGCTCGAGATGGCGGCCTGCGGCGCCAAGGTGCTCATGCTGCGTTGCGTCGAGTACGCCCGCCGCTATCACATGCCGATCCACGTACGCTCCTCATTCAGTAACAGGGAAGGCACCTGGGTCGTAGACGCCGGGGCAGCAACGGAAGGCGAGGCGATGGAGCAGGCGATCATCTCCGGCGTGGCGCAAGATCGTGGCGAGGCAAAGATCACGGTCGTTGGCGTGCCGGACAAGGTGGGTGAGGCAGCCCGGATTTTCCGCGCCATCGCGGAGGCCGGGATCAACATCGACATGATCGTGCAGAACATCTCCGCCGCCGCCACGGGCCGAACTGACATCTCGTTCACGCTGCCGCGGGATGACGGCCACGCCGCCATGACCCGGCTCGGCCAGCTCCAGGACGAGGTCGGCTTCGACTCGCTGCTCTATGACGACAGGATCGGCAAGGTGTCGGTCGTCGGTGCCGGGATGCGATCGCATCCCGGTGTCAGTGCGACTTTCTTCGGGGCACTAGCCGAAGCTGGCGTGAACATCGAGATGATCTCCACTTCCGAGATCCGGATCTCGGTCGTCGTCGACCAGAACGACGTCGATGTCGCGGTCTCGGCGGCGCACGCGGCCTTCGAACTCGACAGCGGCTCGGAGCAGGCGGTCGTCTACGGCGGGAGCGGCCGATGAACGCCGGGGTCGGTGCGGCGGGACGCCCGGTCCTGGCGATCGTCGGCGCGACCGGCGCCGTCGGCACCGTTATGCGGAGCGTTGTGTCTGAGCGCGCCGACATCTGGGGCGAGATCCGGCTCGTTGCGAGCGCCAGGTCCGCTGGCCGCAGGCTAGAGGTCCGCGGGGAGGACGTCGTCGTGCGGGCGCTGACGCCTGACGTGTTCGACGGTGTCGATCTGGCCATGTTCGACGTGCCCGACGAGGTGTCGGCCGAGTGGGCGCCGGTGGCGGCCGCGCGCGGAGTGGTCGTGATCGACAAGTCGGGAGCGTTCCGGATGGACCCGGAGGTGCCGCTCGTCGTGCCCGAGATCAATCCCGAGGCCGCCAGCGTGCGACCGAAGGGCATCATCTCGGTGCCGAACTGCACGACGTTGTCCATGATCGCAGCGCTCGGCGCCCTGCACAGGTCGTTCACGCTGCGCGCGCTCGTCGCCTCGTCCTACCAGGCTGCGTCCGGAGCTGGCCAGGCGGGTTCCGACGCACTCTACGACCAGCTCACGAAAGTCGCTGGCAATAGGACTCTCGGGCAGCGTCCCGGCGACATCAGGGCCACGCTCGGCGACGGCGGTCCATTTGGCGCGCCACTGGCGATGAACGTGGTGCCCTGGGCCGGGTCGCTGAAGGACGCTGGCTGGTCGTCGGAGGAGATGAAGCTCCGCAACGAGACCCGCAAGATTCTCGGTCTGCCCGATCTCCGGGTCAGCGCCACGTGCGTGCGCGTTCCGGTGATCGTCGGGCACTCGCTCGCCTTGCACGCGGTGTTCGATCGCCCGGTGACCCGGGAGGAGGCGCAGCGGGTGCTCCGTGAGTCGCCTGGGGTCGTGCTCGTCGACGAGCCGGAGCGGAGTATTTACCCCACGCCCGCCGACGTCGCGGGAACCGACCCCACGCTCGTCGGGCGCGTCCGGCAGAGCATGGACGACCCGTGCGCGATCGAGCTGTTCGTGTCGGGCGACAATCTCCGCAAGGGTGCCGCGCTCAACGCCGCGCAGATCGCCGAGCTGCTGGCGCCGGAGCTGGCCGGCTAGGCACCGGGCATGAGCTCGCCTGCGGTTACCGCGACAGGTACCACGTTGCCGGATGGGGCCAGTGGGCAGGCCCAGGCCGGATCGTAGGCGCAGGACGGGTTGTAGGCGAAGTTCAGGTCTACAACCAGAGCGCCCCCGTCGCCACCGAGGTCGGCTCCCTTCGCTGTGTCGATGACGTACCGCCCGCCCGGGTACGTGGCTCCGTCGGTTCTGGTGTCACGGATCGGCACGAAGACGCCGCCGCCGTAGCTCGCGAGCCACCAGACGTCGAGGTCACCGACGCCGGGAAGGTGCACGATGCCTGCGCGCTCGAACGGGACGACCCCGTCGGTGCCGGTGGTGACCTCGATCCTGACGCTCTCGACGCTGGTGTCCACAGGCGCTGAGAATCTCAGCCTCGGGTCGTACGGTGCAACTGGCACGCCGGTGAACGCGGACCGGTCCGCTACCGGGATCGGCGACTCCGGGTGGTTGGCCAGCAGGTCGTTGCGCGCACGCTGCCATTCCAGGTGCGCGGCCGCGGGGTCGGGGTTCGCCCTGACTGCGGCGTACATGGCTGCGACCTGACGGCGCCAGTCGAGCAGAGCCGTCGCGCTCATGAGCACCTCACAGCCGTCGGCATCGGGCCTGCGCGATTTGATGCCCTGAGCCTAACTGGCCAGGACGAACCGCTGCTCGGTCCGACCTGTCAGGCACAGGGCGAGACCGAGCACGCCGACGTCCCGCAGCGTAAGGTCCGACAGGCCGGCGGTCGCCGTCAGCCAGATGATGATCTCCGCCAGCAGCACCGCCGTCGCGCCTGCTGCTGCTCTGACGCAGATGCCGGCGACAAGCGCTACGGCTAGTACAAGCAGCAGCCAGCCGTGCGCCAGCACGAGGATGACCGCCGCGGTAGACGTCGGGCCGGCACCGGGCACGTACCCCGTCCACAGCGCCGGCTGGACCAGCTCGTGATAGCCGAACCAGGCCAGTACCAGGCCCAGCAAGACCCGCCCCACCGTCGGCCCCCAGCCGACGGTGACCTCGTCGAGCTTCCTTCGCCCGCGTAGGCTCGGGCTGGCCTTGGCTGCTCGCGTCTTGGCCGCGGCCCTCGACGCGCTCACGAGATGATCCGCCCCTGTGAGTCGGTCACGGCTAGACCGTCGTCACCCAGGTTGTAGTCACTGCTGCCGGAGTCGTCTCCCATGGACGCTTCCACTACATAGACACGAGCGCCGCGCGGATAAAAGTGCGCCGGACCTGGCTTCTGGCCATTAACAGACGCCGTGATCGATAGGCCGGATGCTTTGCGCTGGACACTAACCGTGAGTCCAGTCAGCGCCACCTTCGCGGCTGCGCTTTGCGTGCCGGGCCAGATTGCGAACGCGTACTGGGCGAACGGCTGCGCAGCGAGGAGCGGGCCCGGAGCGCCGCCGTGTACGGCGGCTCCCGTCGGCGCGGATGGGCCGGCCGCGGGTTGCGTACGAGCGCCTCCCGGCGTAGCCGTAGGCGCGACCTGGGCAGAGGCGGACGGGCCGGCGAGCGACGCGGGCACTCCGCTGGTGGTTCGGTGCGCCCAGCCGTGCGCGGCGAGCACGAGGCCGGCTACGCCCGCCGCCGCGAGCAGCGTGAGGCCTCGCGGACCGACCGGTCCGAGCCGCATCCTCATCTCGGGCCTATCTCCGGTCAGACGAGTTCGCCGCGCCGGCCAAGGCCTGGGACGCGGTGCGGCCCGGGTCGGGCCGCGCACCCGTCACGAGGCCAGCCTCGGCGACGAGCGCGGACGCCGTGATCGCCGTGAAGCCGGCCTCCTCGAACAAGGCTGTCCACGATGCCATCGAGATCGGTCGCTCTTGAACACGGACGAGATAGCGCCACGAGTTCTTGATGATCCGCCACCAGCCTCCGGGCCCCTTGCGCGCGAGGACCCTGAGCTTTCCACGTATGATCGCGCGGTCGCGGGCCGAGCCGCCGCGGCCAAGCATCATGTCCGCGATTACGAGTCGACCGCCCGGGCGAAGCCATCCGAATGCAGCCATCACCAGCCTGGCCTTGTCGGCGTCCCGAAGATGATGAAGCGCGTAGCTGGAGACGACGAGATCCACGCTCGCCGACGCCATGTCCAGTTCCTCGATGGGCACGGCGACGGCCGCTAGTCTCGCCAGACGGCGCCGGCGCGCCTCCGCCCGCAACGCGCTTGCCATCGCCGGACTGACGTCGACCCCGAGCACATTGGCACCCCGGTTGGCCAGGGGGATACTGATCTGGCCAGTACCGCAGCCCAGATCCAGCACGTCGGCGCCTGGCTGCACGGCGGCGACCCCGATCACCGCCGACGTCACTGCACCGAGGTTGGCGGAGCCATGCTGGCCCCAGCTGCTAACTCGGCGTGACCAGATCCGGCGCTGCTGGTTCGTGGCCCGCCGCGTCGCTAGCGAGGCGAGCTGCGAAGTCGGCCGCGACGACTTAGCCTGCGTTTTATTGTCGTCCCCGTTTTTGAACATCATTGACGCAGGCTAATGTCGCAAAGTCGCGTTAGCCAAGTTCAGGCAATTCAGATTCGACTAGATTCTAGTTTAGAACTAGTTAAGATTTTGAACGTCATGAAATATTCATTAAACTCAGCGGTGCTGAGCATGAATTCGTTAGCATCGGCTGAACCGCAAAGCCCTCGGGAGACACCTCGCCGCGTGCCCACGCTCGGAGACGCCGCCTGCCCACGCCGCGGGCAGGCCTGCTTGCCGTGCTCGCGATTGCCGTCGTGGCACTCGGCGCCGGAGGCTACATCGTGACGCACGCGGCTGCTCGGCCAAGCGGACCGTCGGGCCACGCGTCGGCCGGCGGCGGTCCTAGCAGGTCGAGCACGCCGCGCGCGACCGCGAGTCCGTCCCCCCTCCCGCCGCACCCGTTCGGCAGTCTCGGTGACTACGCCGTGGTTGAACGCCGCTATACCTTCAGCGAGCACGCGGGACCGGCGCTCGGTAATCGCGCCCTGGACGTAATCGTTCGTTATCCCGAAGTGGGGCAAGCGCAAAAGTCTGGCGCACCGGGCACAAGCGAATTCCCGCTCGTTATATTTGCTCCCGGCTACCGTCAATGCAGCGTGAGCTACAACATTCTGCTTCGGGAATGGGCTAGTGCAGGTTATGTCGTGGCCGCAGTTAATTTCCCGCGCACCAGCTGCTACGACGCTAATCCGGACGAGGCTGACTTGGTGAACCAGCCTGCCGATCTCACATTCGTCATCCACCAGCTTCAGCAGATGTCCAGCCTGCCGAGCGGGCCGCTGTCCGGCGTTATCAGCCCGACCAAGGTGGCGGCCGCCGGGCACTCTGACGGCGGCGACACGGTCGCTGCGCTGGCCGCGATGAGTTGCTGCCGTTATTCCGGCCTTCGCGCAGCGCTGGTCCTGTCAGGCGCCGAGTGGCCGGCGTTCGCGGGGCACTGGTTCTCGGCACCGACCTCACCGACGCTGTTCGTGCAAGGGACCGCCGACACGATCAATCCGCCGGCTGCGAGCCTGCAGCTGTACCAGGCGGACCGCACCGGCGTCCGTTACTACCTGCAACTCGACGGGGCTGACCATCTGACGCCCTATGAAGGCGACCGCACACCAGAGCCGATAGTGGCGCGCGTCACGATTGCATTCCTCGACATCTACCTGGCAGGCGACGGATATCCAGTCAGCGCGATGCAGCACAGCGCAGATGTTGGCGGTGTATCCGAGCTTGTGAGCGGCGGGCGGCTGCCTTAGCGGGCGGTTTGCACGCGGCAACTGTGGGCTGGCGTCTGCCGCTCGCCTCGTAGACGACGGTGCGCGAGGTCGGGCAGGCTTGCCGAATGGACCGGTCGTTCACCGTCGCGGCGGCGCGTGAGCTCATGCCAGCGGTGCTGGCGCGAGCCGACATGCTGGTCGAGGTCCGGGCGAATCTGATTGATATACAGGCAGCACTGACGGCCGGAGATCGTTCACCGCACGGTGGGCTGCCGGAAGCCAAGGCCTACCAGGCCCAGCTCAGCGAACTCCTCGGCTGGTTTAGCAGCGAGGGCATCGAGCTCAAGGGCATAGCGCCGCTGCTCCTGGACTTCCCGGCGGAGCTCGACGGCGAGCCGGTCCTGTTGTGCTGGCTAGAGGGCGAGAGGTACCTCGGCTGGTACCACAAGCTCGCGCACGGGTTCGCCGGTCGCCGCCGACTGGATTAACGCAGGCCGCTGTCGCCTGCGAGCCGCTCGGCGTTGATCTGACGCAAGACGCGGCGCCGCTCGTCGGCGTCGAGCTTGTCGATGTACAACTCGCCGTGCAAGTGGTCGACCTCGTGCTGAAAGCAGCGGGCAAGCTCGTCCTCTCCTGAGATCGTGACCTGCTCGCGGTCAAGGTTGACGCCAGTGACGACGGCGCGGGCGGCCCGGCGCCGCAAGGCTGTCACGCCCGGCACGGACAGGCAGCCTTCGAGCCCATCCTGGTCACCCTCCAGCTCGATGATCCTCGGATTGACTAGGTAGCCGAGTTTCCCCTCGACGTTGTAGGCGAACGCCGCCAGGCTCGACCCGATCTGATTCGCGGCCAGGCCGGCGCGGTCCGGCTCCCGGACCGTGTCAAGCAGATCCTCGATTAGCCTGCCGAGCGCAGCGTCGAACCGCATGACGGGATCCGCCTCGGTGCGCAGCAACGGGTCGCCCAGATATCGCAGCGGCCGCACGGTCATCTGCCAGGCTCCTCATGTGCGTTGATCGCGAGCTTGCCAACATAGTCCACGGGCACCGGATTACCGACGCGCTGCGGCCGTCCGCAGACGCCGGTTGCACACCGGCGGAGGCATTCCGTCTACCATCCTGAGCGTTATGACCCACCCAGACGGCGACCACCCCGCTGACGTCGACCACGACCAGCATCATGATCATGATCATGGGCATGGGCACGAGGGCGATCATCGGCACAGTCATGGGAACGGGGATAGCAGTAGGTCCGCCGCGCTGCGCAGGCTCGCGCACTTGGTGCGACCCCATTCCCACGAGGTCGCTGACAAGGTCGACTCAGCGCTCGAGACGAGTGCCGAGGGCATCCGCGCGCTCTGGATCTCGCTCGCAATCCTCGGGGCAACGGCCGCAATCCAGGCAATCGTGGTCGCGGTATCGGGCTCGGTGGCATTGCTCGGCGACACGTTGCACAACGCTGCCGACGCCCTGACCGCAATCCCGCTCGGAGTGGCGTTTCTCGTCGGCAGGCGACCGCCGAACCGGCGTTACACCTACGGGTACGGCCGGGCCGAAGACCTCGCCGGCATCGTCATCGTCGTGGTCATCGCGGCGTCCTCCGCGCTTGCTGCCTATGAGGCGGCCACGCGGCTCGCCCATCCGCGAGTAGTCACGAACCTCGTCGCAGTGGCCGTCGCGGCGCTCGTCGGTTTCACGGGGAACGAGGTCGTCGCCCGGTACCGGATCCGTGTCGGGCGCAAGATCGGATCGGCGGCGCTTGTCGCCGACGGACTGCACGCCCGTACCGACGGCTTCACGTCGCTGGCTGTCTTGCTCGGCGTCGCGGGTGTCGCAGCCGGGTGGAATTGGGCAGATCCGGTCGTCGGACTGCTGATCACGCTGGCGATCCTGGCCGTCCTGCGACAAGCAGCGCGGGAGATCTACCGCCGCCTCATGGACGCCGTTGACCCCGAGCTCGTCGACCGAACGGAGCAGGTCTTGCGAGCCACGCCGGGGGTCCTGGACATCGGCCAGGTGCGGTTGCGGTGGATCGGCCATCAGCTCAGGGCCGAATGCGAAGTGGTCGTCGATGCGAGTGCCAGCGCCGTCCAGGCCCACCAGGTAGCTGTCGATGCCGAGCACAGCCTTCTGCACGCAGTTCCGCGGTTGACGGCCGCGCTCGTCCATGCGGACCCGCAAGCGCCAGAGGGCGCTGATCACCACGCCGTCCTGGCCCCGCATCGATGACCTGCGCGCTAGGTGCCTGACTCCTCGTGCCCGTCGTCGCCGCACCCGCCGGCTCGGAAACTGTCAGAGGGTTGCGGCAGCATAGGACGCATGACTGTGACAGGACGTCTGGACGTTGTGGCGCTCGACGCGCCGGAGATCGAGAAGCTGGCTTCGTTCTATGCGGAGCTGACCGGCTGGGACATCGTCGGCAAGGAGGAGGACGACTGGCTCGTCGTCAGGACGGGCGGCGGCCAGGACATCGCCTTTCAGCTCGCGCCCGACCACATCCCACCGCAGTGGCCTGGCCAGGAGCACCCTCAGCAGTTCCACCTCGACCTGCAGGTAGACGGCATTGAGGCCGCCGCCGATAGAGCCGTACGCCTCGGCGCCACCCGGCTCGGCGAAGGCGCGACGTGGATCACGCTAGCTGACCCCGCTGGCCATCCATTCGATCTTTGCCAAGCGGACGGCGTCGGTCCGGTGATGGGACTGTTCGCGGTCACAATCGACGCGCCCGACGCTTCTGCGCTGGCCCGTTTCTACGCCGACCTGCTTGGCTGGGACGTCACATACGACGGGCCCGAGGGGTCGCTCATCAGCGGCGACGGCAAGAGCGTGATGTTCCAGCAGGTGAGCGACTACACCGCACCGCGGTGGCCCGACCCCGCCTATCCGCAGCAAGGACATCTCGACATCACAGTCGACGATCTGGACGCTGGCGAGGCGCGGGCTGTGGAACTGGGCGCGTCGCGGCTGGAAGGCGGCGGCGAGACGTTCCGGGTATTCGTCGACCCGGCAGGGCACCCGTTCTGCCTCTGCGCGGCCTAGGTCGCAGCCGGTGCCAGACCGGATCGAAGAATTCCGCGCGTTGGATCCGTTCTTCCGGATCATCGAGGAGGGGCTGCGCGGATTGGTGGACGGCGACCACTTCTTTGATCTCCTCGCCGACGACGTTGTCTTCGACTTCGTGATCACCGTTCCCGGTTACCCGCGGCACGTCGTCGGCCGGGACAACCTCATCGAGCTCTACCGCGGCTACGGATCTAGCTTCTTCCTAGACCGCTGCTATGACCTGCACGTGCACCACTCACCAGCAACCTCCTCGGTCGTGCTGGAATATGCCTCGGAAGGCAAGGTCGTGACGACGGGCTACCCGTACGGCAACAGGTACATCTCCGTGGCCGTGATCAAGGATCGCAAGGTCTCGCAGTGGCGCGACTACCTCGATCCGCTCCGTGTCTTCGCCGCACTCGAAGGCCGGCCTTTCGAGACCGAAGAGAGCGGGACGATCTGATGCGCAGTGGCGTAGATCCATTAAGGGACGACGGGGCGGCCGCATAGCGGTGCCAACTCGGTGAAGAACTGCCGGTAAAGGGGCTCTTCCTCGGTCGCCGATGCTCCGCTCGATGTGACTGCCCAGGCCAACCTTGGGCTTCCGTAGCACCTCGTACAGTGGCACGTCGTCGTGGTTTGCCGACCCGATCTTCAAGGTCAGATAGCTTCTGAAGCCTGGCAGGACCTGCACCGCCAGCCAGGCCAGGGGCAGCCGGTGGCTAAACGCCCCCTGGCTGAAGATCTCCACGACGTCGCCGTCGATACGCACGATGAAGCCCTGGTAATTAAATTCCGGCGGATGTAGATCCTCCTATGCGCAGACGCTTAGCCACGGGCTGCGGCGGAACAGCCAACCATCCGTTTTAGCGGACAGTAAGCTCGCCAGCCGCGAGTCCGGCATCGATCGCGGCGACCATCTCGGCGAGCGCTCCCAGGTCGAGGTCGCGGCAGCTTGTGAAGGTCACCACGCCTTTGCTGCTCACCCGCGCCCGTCCGAGCCGGCCGGAGTAGCTGCAACTGACCGGCCCGTCGTCGCTCGCAGCGCTGGTGTACAAGCTGATGTGGTTCTTCTGCAGGGCTAGGCCCAAGATTGGCCAGGTGATCACGGCGCTCGAGTGTTTCACCGTGTACTCGAACTGGCCGTAGCCGATCAAGATCATCGTCATGCCCGGTTCACCGGCCGGGGTGCCGGGCACGAACCACGGTGCCAGCGACGGCGCGGCGGCCCGGATCAGCGCGTCGACTGCGCGCAGCTCGCCTTCGCGGCTGGGATCGAAGCAAAAGTACTCTTCCACCGTGGCGGCCGTGACCTTGAACACCATGAACCGCCTTTGCCGCGCCAGCGCACGTTCGATTCACTATCAGGACAAGTATGGGGTTCGACGACGCTCGCAGATGCTGGCTGCCGCCCCCTCCGCGGATATTTGGATATGCCACGGGCGGCGCACCGCTGCATGGCAATCCCGCCGCCAACGCCGGTCAGGATCAGCTCGGCTCGGGTCACGAGCCGAGCTGGCCGCTGGCCGGAGCTACCCGGTCGCCGTCATCACCTTCGCCGACGGGGCCCGCACGTCGGACGTGCCCTGATAGCTGGCTGGGCCCGCGGCGCCGAAAAGGAGATCGCCGCGTACAACGCCTGGCCGGTTACGTTGCCGGCCCTGCTGGTTACGTAGCGGCCGGACCGCCACCGGCACAGGCGACGGCTGTCCCTGTGGTCTGGTCGTGCCGGTTCTGCAGCACGAGCAACACGGACACTCCAACGTGCGACCACTGCGGAGCACCACGGCTGACCGCAGGCAAATTAGATCCGGTGCGGCTAGGAACTGGTGGCGCAGGTAGGCCCCCAGCCTACTGCGCCACCATCTTGCGAGGCTGTAGTCTTGTACAGTTCGTACAACTGAGTACAGTGGGCATGTGAGTGAACCAGCTGCGGAAATGCCCATCTCCGACGTCCGCGAGAATCTGACCGACGTCGTCAACCGCGCCGTGTACGGCGGTGAGCCGACCTACATCACCCGACGCGGCCGTCGGCTGGCACTAGTCATGTCCTCCGCGCAGCTTGAGGCCGACCAGGCCAGGGCTCGGCAGCAGGCCATCATGGAGACCCTCCGAAAGGTGTGGGAACGCTTCGCGGACGCCGACGAACCTCTCCCGCGCCATGATCCGCGAAATGATCGACGGATCGGGCGAGGCTGCCGAGGACGGCGCCGACTACGCAGTTCTGCGTGCCTCACTAGAGGACCGCGAATCCGGCGCCGAGCCGGAGTCGTGGGAACAGGTCAAGGCCGAGCTGGGACTATGACCGATACCTGGCGCGTATTAATCGACCAGCGCGCCCGCAAGAACCTGGCGCACATCGACCCGGTAATCCGCCGGCGCATTGGTAAGGCGATCGACGCGCTCGCCACCGAGCCCGAGCCACCAGGGTGTAAGCCGCTGCGGATACTGACCGGCGTCCTGCGTATCCGCGTCGCCGACTACCGCATTCTCTACCACGTCAGGTACGCCGATCACATCGTCCAGGTGCTCGACATCGACCACCGCAAGGACGTGTACCGCAAGCTCTGACTCGACGGTTGCGGCTGGGTAAGGCGCCGACAACATCCCTCGGGCTAGCGTCAGTGCATGGCCACTATGTCGGATGACGGATTCCGTCGCTCGGCAGGCGTTGGCTACGGCCGACGGCGCGCGGTTGTTTTGCTCACGTAAATCCGCGTTGGACCGGTACGGTGCGGCACATGATCGCTTTGGCGCAAAGTGGCGCTGTAGCCGCCACTGGTTCGTTTCACTTCAACTTCGGCGACGTGCCGACCTGGCTCGGCGTGATCGCGGCCTCATCGGCGGCGTACTTTGTGTACGGCCAGCTACGCGGGCAAAGGGAGGACTTCGGGCGAGAGTTGCGCGCATTGGAGCGTCAGCAGGCCGATCAGATCGACGTCCGGTTCGTGCACGACAAGCTTTCCGACCTATGGCCATCGAGAAGTTCACCGAAGCGCGAGCCAGAGGTGAACTCCCGATGCCGGTGACGAGACAGACGAACTCTATACAGATCCCGAGTGGACGATCATTAAGGTTGAGAATCGGTCTCGTCGACCTATCCGGCGGCTTGCGGTTCGGTTTCGAGTAGCGAACGTCTGGCGGCAGCCGATGGCCGGCATTTGGACCGATGATGGTAACTGGCCGACGAACATTCAGGCGATGCTCATTCAAGTTCTGGACAACGGCGGGTTTCCGGACTTTTCCCAGGAATCGCTGTCTGAGTCTGGCGGTGCGTTTCGCGACAACGAAGGCTGCGTCGCAAGGCTCGTCCAGCCGTCCAGCACCTACGGCTTCGTCTACCCGAGATGGTTCGATCCCACCCTGGAGGTCCGCCTTACCGACGACGCCGGCCTGCACTGGCAAATAGACGGGGACCTGCACTTGCAGAAGCTAGAAGCCAGGGACTGGTAAGCGCACGGGTTACTCTCGCGCAGCCGCGAGGTAACCGGTCACTGGATGCGGTCGCCTCGTGGTAACTCTGTCCGATGGTCTGTCTGACCTGACGCCTACGCTGCCACTCATGAGTCACCGGGCGCACATCACGGCGACAGCGGGCCGCTGGCTGAACGCCCGGAAGCAGCCCGGCGAGGAGCTGGGCCTCGGTGTCGACCACGACCGCGACGGCTGGCAGCTTGTGATCAGGACCGGCGACGTCGCCGTCACAGCCCACTGCGGGCAAGATCCGAGTGACGACGTGATCGCCGGTGTTCTCGCCGGGCTAGTCGCGGACGCGCGGAAGAAAGCGACGCTCGGCGCGGAAGTGAAAGCACGGCGGGCCGGGACCAGACCGGGCGGCGCCAACGCACCGGCTCAGTAGCCGCCCTGGGCGAACCGGCCTACGGCAAAGATGAGCGCGACGACACCCGCCGCCAGGAAAATGCCGCCGTAGCGGCGCCATGACGCCGGACTCATCGAGCCCCGGCCGCGTCTTAGCATCCGGTCGTACATCCGGTCGGCCATTCCCCTGTAGTTGAAGACGAGGGCAAGGCCCAGGGAGATCGTGACCGCAGCCCATGCGAGTGTGAAAAGGCCGCCGCCATCATGTAGCGACCCGGCCGCGAGCACATGCCTCATGGGGCATGAGACTGCCAGGGTGGTAATCCTTGGGCAAGATCGCGGTCCCTCCGCCCGGCTTGCCGTGCGCCCACGCCAACCTTGTGGGCTTTGGCGCGATGACCCCGATGACGCTCAGGGGCCGCGGCGTGCCCTGGAAGCCGCCGCGGCCCCCGCTTCCCGCCAGCCGGAGTACGGGACCGTTCCAGCGGCCCTCGCCCTTCGGTGCCGGGAGTCCATCAGTCGTCTCCGTCGTAGCCGAACAGGTGCAGCGCCGAGTTGGACTGCGTGTGGCGATGTGGCACGGCCGCCACCAGTCAGTAGCAGAGCCCGCGCCTGGGAGGTCGAGCGGCGATGCTGGGCAGCTCGCTGTCGTTCTGCGCGTCCAGCTCACTAATCTGCACCGGGAGCCGCGAAACGGCGATCTCGCTCTAGTCAAGACCCGTCCTCTCGGCGAGCGAGCGAGAAGTCGCCAGCCTTACCGCCACGAGGGATGCATCCGCCCAGGCCCTCGAAGTAGTCGAGGCCGAACTTGTCGACGCCAACAGACGGCTGGAGCAGGCGATATGCGGAGTACCGGAGTTCATTCCGCCAATCCCGCAGAGGAGGGATACCTGATGGCGTACATTCGCAGGCTGCCGTCGGGTAAGTGGCAGGCGATGGTGCGCGGCCCGGATGGCCGCAAGCACACCAGGTCCGACCCGCTGAAGAAGGTCGTCTCGAAGTGGGCGACCGATACCGAGTCGAAGGTCGGTAACGGCGATGTTCGGGACCCGCGGGCGGGTGAGGGTACGCGTCGGCGACTGGCACAAGCGGTACGTAGCGGCGGCCGGGATTGAGGCGCCGACCGTGAAGAAGAACGCGTCGCTATGGTCGGTCTCACTGTGGGCCGAAGTGGGCGACGTGGAAGATGTCGGCGTTCACCAGGATGGAGGCGCGCGAGTGGGTCGCCGACCTGCGGCGCACGGACCGGTCGGACGGTGCCGGGCTGCTGTCGGCCGCGACGATCGCCGACGTGGTGCACATAATGTCGGCGATGTACAAGGCGGCGATGCGCGAAACGCCGCCGGTCGTCGTCACCAACCCGTTCGCCGACCTTGACCTGCCAGTCATTGAGCCGCGGCCCGTGCAGTTCCTCGAGCCCGACGAGGCGTCCGCGCTGTACGCCGCGGCTGGCGAGCTCGGGGACCGGTGGCGCGTCCTGGTCGAGCTGGGCACGCAGGTCGGGCTGCGGCCGGGAGAGCTGTTCGGGCTGCACGGCCACCGTGTCGACTGGCTGCGCGGCCGCGTCGAGGTCGTCGACGTGATGACCCGCGCGGGCTTGCGGGAGTGGCCGAAGTCGAAGCGGTCGCACCGGACGGTGCCGGTTCCGGCGGACGTCCTCGACGGCATGTCGCGGCTGATGCGCGGCCGTGACCGCAACGCGCTGGTGTTCACGGCGCCGCGCGGCGGGCCGGTCACCGATGAGCACTTCCGCAACCGGGCGTGGTACCCAGCGGTCACTGGCGCGCACATCCGGGTGTTCCCGCCGCGGGCGATGCGGCACACGGCCGCGTCATGGCTGGTGCAGGACGGCGTTCCGCTGTGCGACGTCCAGGCGCTGCTCGGGCATGAGGATTACGCGACGACGCAGCGGTACGCTCACCTTGCGCCCGACGCCCACGGCAAGGTGCTGGAGTCGTGGGCGCGGCGTCATGACGCACGAGTGGCGCCCGACATGAAGGAGGCCCGTCCCTCGTGACGAGAAACGAGCCTCTGAGCCGGTCGGGGTGGCCGGATTTGAACCGGCGGCCTCTTCGTCCCGAACGAAGCGCGCTGCCAAGCTGCGCTACACCCCGCTAACCGCCCGAGAAGTCTAGCTGATCCCGGATACCAGCGTGAGCAGCGTAGCCTCCGGTCGGCAGCACAGCCGAACCGGCGCATAAGGCGAGGTACCGAGGCCGGCCGACACATGAAGCCACGGGTCGGCATCACCCAGCCCGGCTGGGTACCGATGCAGGCCGCTGGCCATCGAGCGCGGGATGCCGCAGTTTGTCACCAGCGCGCCGGTGCCGGGCAGGCGAACCTGGCCGCCGTGCGTGTGCCCGGCAAGCAGCAGGTTAAAGCCGTCGTCAGCGAAGAGGTCGAGCACCAATGGCTCTGGTGAGTGCATGACGCCAAGCCGCAAGTCGGCGGCTGAATCGGTCGCGCCAGCGATCTCTTCGTACCGGTCGCGATGGATGTGCGAGTCGTGCACGCCGCCGACTTCAATGTCCCGCTCGCCGACCTTGATCCGGCCGCGCTTGTTGTTGAGGTTCAGCCACCCCGCACTCTCCATGCCGTCGCCGAGCTCGGCCCACGGCAGGTCTGGGACATGCCGCGAGTGTTCACCGGAGCTAGTGCGCCACAGGTACCGGGTCGGGTTCGCCGGCACTGGCGAGTACAGGTCGTTCGATCCGTAGACGAAGGCGCCCGGACGGTCGAGCAGCGGCCCAAGCGCGGCTAGGAACGGCTCGACGGCCTGAGGGTGGCCGATCGAGTCGCCCGTGTTCACGACGAGATCTGGCTCGAGGGCGTCAAGGGTCCGGATCCACGACATGAGCCGGTGACGCCCCGGAGTCAGGTGTACGTCCGAAATGTGCAGGATGCGCATCGATTCCGACCCAGCCGGGAGGACGGGGACCTCGAACCGGCGCAGGGCGAACCAGTTCCGTTCGATTACCGACGCGTAGCCTACGGTGGCGGCGCCGGCGAGGACGGTTGCTTTGAGGAGGGTTCGCGCTCGCATCCAAATATGGTGCCACGTCCGCGGCAGTGGGCTGGCCGCGGCGCAGCCAGCGCGGCGGCGCGGCAGGATAGGTCCATGCCGACACTCAAGGATCAGCTCCGGGCCGACCTCACGACAGCGATGAAGGCGCGGGACGAGACCCGCACCCGGGCGCTGCGGATGGCGCTGACGTCGATCAGCACCGAGGAAGTATCCGGCGCGGTGGCCCGCGACCTTTCTGACGACGAAGTCGTCAAGATCCTCACCAGGGAAGCCAAGCGTCGGCGTGAAGCGGCGACAGCGTTCGCCGATGCAGGTCGGGAGGAGCAGGCCGCCGCCGAGGTTGCCGAGGAGCGCGTGCTGGCCGGTTACCTTCCTGCCCAACTCGATGACGCCGAGCTAGCCGCGCTGGTGGCGGCCGCGATCGCCGAGACCGGTGCATCGGGGCCCACCGGGATGGGCCAGGTCATGAAGCTCGTCACGCCACGAGTCGCGGGGCGCGCCGAAGGCAGCCGAGTGGCGGCACAAGTGCGCAGCCAGCTAGGTAGCTAGCGATCGCCAGCTCGGTCGGCTGGCCGACGGCAAACCGCGAGCTGCTAGTGCTTCGGCGGCGGCGGACAGGTTGGACCGACGCACGGGGGAGGCGGGGGCGGGCACGTGGCGCCGACGCAGGGCTTCTTAGGTGGCTTCTTCTTGCGCCGACGGTCTTCGGCGCACCTAGTCCGTTGCCGAGCGGAGAAGAACGAGCCGGGCGGCGTGCACGAAGCTCACGTCCCGGCCGAGCGCAGCGCGCAGGAATGTGTACTCCCAGGTAGCGCCGGGCGCGTTGTCACCGAACATCTGACCAGGGCAGCTCTCACCGCTCAGGTCCTGATAGCAGGAGTTGGAGCCGATCATCGCGCCGGCTCCGGTCGGGTTGGTCGGGTTAAAGACCGAGACGTAGCCAGCCAGGGTCGGCGTGTAGCCCGCGAAGGCCGCGTAGAAGCCGCCGTTCGCCGTACCGGTCTTAGCGGCCGCCTGGTGACCTGGGATACCCCGCCCAGCAGCGGTGGCGCCCGGTACGTTCAGGACGCCCTGGAGGATGAAGTTGGCGGCGTCGGCTACGCCCTGCGGCATGGCCCGGTGACACTGAGCCGGCTGCACCGGCAGCTGCTGCGCCCGACGAGATCACCTGTATCTTCACGATGGCCTGCGGGGAGCAGTACCAGCCGCGCGCCGCCACGGAGGCGTACGCGGCAGCCATGCTCATGGGCGACACGTAGACCGAGCCGAGGGTGAAGCTCGCGAAGTTGTCAGCCGACACGCCAGCGCTCCCGCCGAGGGCTTTGTCGTAGTTCAGCAGCGACGTGCCGTCGGCCCTCGTCATGCCCATGTCGACCGCCGTCTTGACGACGTTGCAGAGGCCGACTTGCAGCTCGAGATTGGCGAAGTACAGGTTGACGGAGTCGACCGTGGCCTGGTTCAGCATCCAGATCTGCTTGCCGTTGCGTCCCGTCCCTCGGCGTTCACGAACGCCGCCGGCCGGCACGTACCCACCCTTGCAGTTCGTGTACGGCCCGACGGTCGCCGGAGCCTTGATCTTGATCGGGTAGCCAAATGGCTTGCCCTGCTCCAGCGCGGTGATCAACGTGAAGATCTTGGACGACGAACCGGTCTGCACGCCGGCGCCGCCACCGTATGTCGAGTTGACGGCGTAGTCGAGTTCCTCCTGGCCACTGGCCCGGCCGAAGACCCGGTTCACAGCGATTGCTCGCACGTCCCCGGTACCAGGCTGGATGAGGACTTCGGTGTCGGCGTTGTGGCCCGGGTTCAACCCTGAGTTGTTCGGCGGCTGAACGTAGTTGACAGCTTTGTCGGCCGCCTGCTGATCCTGCGGGTTCAGCGTCGTGTAGATGGCGAGGCCACCAGTGGTGTTGATCTGCTGCCAGATCTTCGGGTAGTCGATCTCCAGGACGTGCTGGACATAGTCACAGAAGAACGCGGACGGCGCGGCCACCCCCGCCGCGCACCCTTGTGCCACTGGCGCGGCGGACATCTTGAGGCCCAGCGGAGCCTTGTCGGCCGCCAGCTCGTCTGCCTTGGAGATGTAGTGCAGCTGCTGCATTCGCGCCAGAACCGTGGCGCGTCGGCTGAGCGCGTTAGCTGGATACGCGACCGGGTCATATGCGCTCGGGGCCTGCACGAGCCCGGCGAGCAGCGCGGCTTGAGTCAGCGTCAGCTGTGACGCGTGCTCGCTGAAGTAGACCTCGGACGCGACCTCGATGCCGTACGCACCGTGGGAGAAGAACGCGACGTTGAGGTAGGCGGCGAGCAGCTGATCCGGGGTCATCTGGTGCTCGACGTCTACCGCGATCCGCAGCTGCTGGAGCTTGCGCTGCAGGTTCGGGTCGACGGCAGCGTTGTACTCCGCGTCGGTCTGGGCCTGTAGCACGCGGACGTTCTTCACGTACTGCTGAGCCAGGGTGGATGCACCCTGGAGGCCGCTGCTGCCGGAGTTGTGCAGCAGCGCTCGCAGCGTGCCGCGAGGGTCGAGCGCGCCTTGCTGGAAGAAGGTGCTGTCCTCGATGGCCACGATCGCGTTCCGCATGATGGGCGAGATCTGGTCGTAGCTGACCGGCACGCGGTAGATGTGGTTGGGGTACAGGTCCGTGATGACCTTGCCGTTGGACGCGTACAAGACCGACCGGGACGGCGCGACGCCCAGCGTGCCAACTTGCAGAGTATTGAAGGTGTTGGCGGTGTCGCGGGCGGCGATCCCGATGAGTCCCACCACGGGGAGTGCCGTCGCTGCAAGCAGGACGGCGGCAGCAGCAGTCATGACAAGCAGCCGAGCCACGGTGCCCGACAACGCGCCGGCGCGGCTCAAGGGGATTTGCACCTGAACAGGCTACGCTCCATCGTCAAATACCAGCCACCAACAAGCCGATCTCGCGTGCTGACATGGCTCGCAGACAAGATTGGATCACTCAGAGCGACGTCCCAACTACATAACGCCGAAGTTATGCAGGTCAGGTGCATGGAGCCGAGATAGTGTAGCCGCTCTTCACCCCAGTCTGTATAGCTCATCTGGGCTATTCAGGAAATGGGCCCGCTGGGGTCTAGCGCTGCGCGCCGGACTTCCGTAAGTTACTCTTCCGCGACCATCACTCGCCGGAGTCGGTCGCCCCGAGTCGGCTCCGGACCGCAACTGAACGCCACCCGGGCGTGATCAACCCCCCGCGGGCGTGACGATCAGAGGGAGCTGGGCCAGATGTGGATCACGGACTGGACTGCGCGTGCCGCGTGTAAGGGAACTGACCCGGACGAGCTCTTCGTCCAGGGTGCGGCGCAGAACCGGGCCAAGCTGATCTGCCGCGGCTGCCCCGTCCGCACCGAGTGCCTGGCGGACGCCCTTGATAACAGGATCGAGTTCGGCGTCTGGGGCGGGATGACCGAGCGCGAGCGGCGTGCGTTGCTGCGCCGTCGTCCCGACGTGAACTCCTGGCGTGACCTGCTGGAGAACGCGCGTAATCGCTACGAGCGGACCGGGGACGAGCTCGTCGCCAGCTAGCCGTAACGCGTTAGGCGGCGTCGGCCGGCTTCCCGGCGCCGAATGCATCCCCGATGGCGCGCAACCCATCGAGATCGTGAACGTCTTCGGCCTGAGCCGGAACCTCCATCACTGGCACGAGCGGGTGGGCCGCCGTGAACTGACCCGCAGTGCGCCGCTGTGCCGCCGCTTGATCCATTCGATCCGCGTGCAGTCGTAGCGCTGCGAGCGCCAACAGCCGCGCTCCGTCCTCCGACACGTCGCCTCGCCGCTGCGCGCGCTGACCGCCGCGAGGCTGTTGACTGGCACGAGGCTGTTGACCACTGTGCGTGTCTTGACCGCCGTGAGGCTGCTGGCGCCCGTGCGCGTCCTGACGGCCGTGCGTGTGCTCACCATCCTGAGCCTGCTGCCCAGCTGCCGCCTGGAGCGCCTCGGCGGCCGCGAGGCTACGGGCCGCGGAGAGGTGCTCTGCCGATATCTGCTGAACCCGGTTCAGGACCAGGCCGGCGAGTGGCATTCGCTCCTGGTCGAGCCGCTCGACGAAATACGACGCTTCCCGCAGCGCGTCGTCCTCGGGCGCCGCGACGACAAGGAACGAGGTCCCCGGCGCACGCAGTAGCTGATAGGTGTAATCGGCGCGCTCGCGAAAGCCGCCAAACATCGTGTCGAGGGCCGAGACGAATGTCTGGACGTCTCGCAGCACGGCCGTTCCGAGGATCTTCGTCAGCACCCCGGTGACAACGCCGAACCCGGCGTTGAGCACTCGCAGATACGCACGGCCACCGACCTTGGCAGGCGCGGTCAGCAGCCGGAGCAGCCTGCCGTCGAGGAACCTCGACAGGCGCTGCGGCGCATCGAGGAAATCCAGCGCCGATCTGCTCGGCGGCGTGTCAACCACGATCAGGTCCCACTCGTCCGCGCGCCGGAGCTGGCCGAGCTTCTCCATGGCCATGTACTCCTGCGTGCCCGCGAAACTGGACGACAGCGACTGGTAGAACGGGTTCGCGAGTATCTGTGTGGCGCGGTCCGGGTCGGCGTGCGCCTCGACGATCTCGTCAAAGGTCCGCTTCATGTCCAGCATCATGGCGTGCAGACTGCCGACCGAGTCGGCCCCGTTCCCGTCCTCTGCGTGCGCGGGATCAACCCGCACCCCTGGCACCGGACGCGGAGTGTTGTCCAGCGACGTGAGTCCCATGGACTGCGCGAGCCGGCGGGCCGGGTCGACGGTCAGCACCACGACGTGCCGGCCGCGCTCGGCCGCCCGCAGACCGATCGCCGCCGCGACAGTTGTCTTCCCGACGCCGCCCGAGCCGCAGCAGACGATTATCCGCGTCCGGCGGTCGGCGATGAGGCGGTCGACGTCCAGCTTCGGCGGGCGGCGGGGAGCCATCAGGCCGCCTTCTGCTGGCGCAGCGCCGACGCCAGGCGGTACAGGCCACCCAGGCGGATGTCATCGCTAATCCACGGCAGCTGGTAACACGGCTGACCAGCGATATCGAGCCGAGCCTGCTGCAGTTCCTGTCCAAGGACGGTCTTGGCCTGCGCCGACAGCTCCGCGGCCAGTGGGCCGGCGAGGCCCGAGCTGTCGTCCAGCCCGGCCAGCTTCAGCCCGAGGGCCAGCTGCGCCTGGTCCAGGTTCCCGTCCGCCGCGGCTTGAACCTGATCCGGCGGCAGGGCCAGCGGCCTGGTCATGTTCACGATGATGCCGCCAGGCCTGATCCCGCCCAAGGACCGCAGCTCCGCGATGCCATCCAGCGTTTCCTGCACCGGCATCTCCTCGAGGACCGTGACGAAGTGCACCACAGTCTCCGGTGAGCGGATGACCTTCTGCACGGTGTCGGCGTGACCGCGGATCGGACCCACCCTGGCCAGGTCCGATACCTCGCTCGTCACGTTCAGGAATCGCCCGATCCGGCCAGTCGGGGGCGCGTCCATCACGACGGCGTCATACACCCGGGCCCGCTTGTTGTCCTTCCGGCGGACCGCCTCGGCCGCTTTGCCGGTCAGGAGCACGTCCCGGAGGCCGGGCGCGATCGTCGTGGCGAAGTCCATGACGCCGAACTTGGCCAGCGCGGTCCCGGCGTGGCGGAGGCCGTAGAACATCTCGAGGTACTCGATCAGCGCCGCCTCGGGGTCGGCCACGAGCGCGAAGACGTCGCCGCCCTCGCGGGCCTCACTGCCGAGGCCGACCGCGATCCGGCGCTCCGCATAGGGCAGCGGCGGCACGTCAAACAGCTGGGCGATGCCCTGCCGGCCCTCGACTTCCATGAGCAGGACTTTCCTGCCGTCAGCGGCGAGGGCCAGGGCCAGCGCGCCGGCCACCGTGGTCTTGCCCGTGCCGCCCTTGCCGGTGACTACGTGCAGTCGCACGCCATCCCAGTCGGTGTCACGCGTCGCCACACTTGGAGGTTATCTGGGCTGGCGCCCTCGGTCGTGCACGTGCCCTGGCCGCGGCATGGGCGTGACCCGGCCCACGGGGCCCGCCCGGCAAGCGCAACATGTCCGTTATCTGCCCATGCTTGGTCTACCGGGGAATGTCACTAGGCTGGATAGTGGTAGTCCGCTCTGTCTGCGGGGCCAGGGAAGAAGGTGTTCGGCCAATGGAAGCGCTGTACGCCATCATCGCGATCATCGTTTTGGTCGGGATCATTACTGCGAGCAAGTCCATCAAGACCGTCCAGCAGTATGAGGACGGGATTATTTTCAGGTTCGGCAAGGTGCTGCCCGGCGTCCGCGGGCCCGGCCTGACGTTCATCCGCCCGATCGGCGACAAGATAGTCAAGGTCAACAAGCAGATCATCGCGATGGGCGTGCCGGCACAAGAGGGCATCACCAGGGACAACGTCAGCGTCCGCGTGGACGCTGTGGTCTACTTCCGGGTCGTCGACCCCATCAAGGCATCAATCAACGTCTTCAACTACCAGAACGCGATCTCACAGCGCGCCCAGACCTCCCTGCGCTCGATCATCGGCCAGTCGGAGATGGACGAACTGCTGGCCGAGCGAGACACCGTCAACCGGCGGCTCGCCACCATCATCGACGAGGGCACCGAGATCCCTTGGGGCGTGAAGGTGGAGAGCGTCGAGATCAAGGATGTGTCGCTGCCCGAGGGCATGAAGCGGTCGATGTCACGCCAGGCCGAGGCCGAGCGGGAACGCCGCGCGAGGATCATCACCGCCGACGGTGAGTTCCAGGCGTCCAAGCGCCTTGCCGCGGCCGCCAACGTGATGGCACGCGACCCGGCCGCGCTTCAGCTTCGCCTCCTCCAGACGGTCGTCGAGGTGGCGGGCGAGCGCAACAGCACGCTGGTCATGCCGATTCCGGTCGAGCTGCTCCGGTTCTTCGACAAGTTCACCCCGAATACCGGCGGCCAGGGCGGCGGCGCCCCGGAGGCCGACGCGGATTCGCAGTCGATGGCCGACTTCAGCGACTCGGCGCTTGCGAACGCAGCGGGCCCAGCCGCCATCGCCAACCCGCCTGAAGTGCCGCTCGACATCCCCGACGTGCCCGCGATTCCCGAGCTGTCGCCCGAGGAGAAGGGTGAGGTCGGCACCACGCACCACCGCCGTGAGCCTGGCGGCCAAGGCGCGGAGGGGTCCGCCTCGGCTGACGGCGACGCGCCCTAACAGCGCCCGAATTCGGCGGGACACGTGGCGGCGGGGTTCCCGGCGGAGGCGGACCCCCGCCAGGGCGGTCTGACACGTCGACGTGCGTGGACGGCGCCCCTGTAAGGTTCGGCTATGTCCAAATGGGAGTACGCGACTGTCCCACTGCTGGTGCACGCGACCAAGCAGATCCTGGATAACTGGGGCGACGACGGCTGGGAGCTGGTGGCGGTCATTCCGGGCCCGAACCCTGAGCAGCTCGTCGCCTACATGAAGCGGGTGAAGGAGTGAGCGGCGGCGAGGCCGCTGACGGTGGCTCAAACGCGCAGGACCGGCTGACCGCTCTCGGCCTGACGCTGCCGCCAGTCGTCGCGCCGCTGGCCGCGTATGTCCCGGCGGTGCGCTCAGGTTCGATGGTCTACACCGCTGGCCAGCTCCCGATGGTGGAGGGCCAGCTGCTGTCCGCGGGAAAGGTGGGCGCTGAGGTCGGCGCGGCCGAGGCTGCGGCCCTGGCGAGGACGTGCGCGCTGAACGCGCTGGCGGCAGCTGCCTCCGCGGCCGGCGGCCTGTCGTCGATCAAGCGGATCGTGAAGCTGACCGGCTTTGTGGCCAGCGCGCCCGACTTCACCGGGCAGCCGCAGGTTGTGAACGGGGCCAGCGAACTGCTGCTGGAGATCTTCGGCGAGGCGGGTCGGCACGCGCGTAGCGCGGTCGGCACTGCCGTGCTGCCGCTGAACGCACCGGTCGAGATCGAGCTCATCGTCGAAGTCAGGGATTAGCCCGACCGGGCAGGAGGCAACGTGGCAGAGGAAGCAGTGAACGCTGCCTCCATCCGGATCCCAGGCGAGCTCGGCGAGACCGCGAAGGCGATCATGTCCGGTGCGCAGGTCCCGGCCCAGCCGCGTGATGCTGCGACTGTCATGCTCCTGCGATCATCGACCTCCGGGCTGGAGGTCTACATGCTCCGCCGCCAGGCGTCGATGGCCTTCGCCCCCGGCGCCTTCGTCTTTCCTGGTGGCTCGGTCGACGCTAGGGACGCCGACGAAGAAGTCGCCTGGACCGGGCCCGACGCGGCGGAGTGGGGGCGGATCTTCGACGCCCCGCCGGCCCTCGCCAGGGCGCTGGTCTGCGCGGCAGTCCGGGAAACGTTTGAGGAGTCCGGCGTCCTGCTGGCTGGCGAATCTGCCGACGCGGTTGTCGCGGACACCACCAGCGATGACTGGGAAGCCGATCGGCGCGCGCTGCTCGACCGCTCGGTATCCCTCGCTGAACTGCTCGGGCGCCGACGGCTTGTGCTGCGCGCCGACCTGCTGCGGCCGTGGTCGCGCTGGATTACGCCAGTCATTGAGCCGCGCCGATTCGACACCCGCTTCTTCGCGGCGGCGCTTCCAGCCGGCCAGCGCACCAGAGACGTCGGCGGCGAAGCGTCCGAAGTCGCGTGGGTAGCCCCAGGCAAGGCCCTCAAGGCCGGGGAACGGGGTGAGATTCGGCTCTTCCCGCCTACCGCGGTGACGTTGTCGGAGCTAGCTGCCTGCGGCGACCTGGACACGGTGCTGGCAGGCCCTCGTCAGGTCGCCCCGATCATCCCCGACGTTCAGCTGCGTGAAGGCGCAGTGTGGCTGACGGTACCCGGTCTCAGCCAATTCCCGATCACCCCTGGCGGCGCGGGCCGCCGACCTGGCAGCTCGGCGTGACGCCCGGCACGGCCGCCGCCCAGCCCAACCCGATCGACGGATCGGGGAGCGCCCGGGCTGTCTGCGTACTCGCGCCGAACCCGTCGCTGATGACGCTCGACGGCACGAATACATGGCTCGTCGCCGAACCAGGCTCGACGACGGTAATCGTGATCGATCCAGGTCCCGACGACGAGGGCCACCTTCAGCGCGTCTGCGCGGTCGCCGCCGAGCGGGGCCAGCGGGTTGTCGACATCGTGCTGACGCACCGGCACCTGGATCACTCGGCGGGTGCGCCCCGGCTGCACGATCTGACTGGTGCATCGGTCCGCGCGGTGGATCCGGCCCACCGGCTCGGCAGTGAGGGGCTAACGGGCGGAGAGGTCCTGGACAGCTCGGGCTGTGAGCTGCGCGTTATCTCCACTCCTGGTCACACATCGGACTCGGTCAGCCTGGAAATCCCGGCGGACGGCGTCGTGCTGACCGGAGACACAGTCCTCGGTCGTGGCACCGCCGTCATTGCCGATGACGGCAGCCTTGGCGACTACCTCGACTCGCTCGGACAGCTGCGCGCCATCGCCGAATCGACGGACCTGCGTCAGCTGCTCCCAGGGCACGGACCGGTGCTCGGCGATCCGGCCGGAGTCCTCGATTTCTACATCTCGCATCGGGCGGAGCGGCTGGATGAGGTTCGTGGCGCGCTCGCCGCCGGTGACCAGGATCCGGCTCAGATCGTCGCCAGGGTGTACGTGGACGTCGACAAGGCGCTGTGGCCGTTCGCCGAAGTGTCAGTCCGGGCGCAGCTTCGGTACCTGCGCGATCGCGGCGAGGTGCCGCCGGGCGTCAGCTGGTAACCGCGCTACCCAGCCCGCCTGAGAGCTAGCGGGCGCGCTTGCGGAGCCTATCGGTGTCTGTCACGAGCACCGACTTGGCCGCGAGCTGGATCCAGCCCCGCGCGGCGAAGTCGGCCAGTGCCTTGTTGACAGTCTCCCGGGAGGCACCCACGAGCTGAGCCAGCTCTTCTTGCGTGAGGTCATGGTTAACCTGCACCCCGTCCGGGGTAGCGACGCCGAACCGATCGGCCAGGTCAAGAAGCGCTTTGGCGACGCGGCCTGGCACATCGGTGAAGACGAGATCGGCCTTGACTTCGTTGATCCTGCGCAGTCGCTGGGCCAGGGCCTGCAGCAGGTGCATCGCGACCTCTGGCCGCGTGCTCAGCCAGGTACGCAAGTCATCATGGGCGATACCGGCGAGCCGCGCGTTTGTCACGGCGGTTGCGCTTGACGTACGCGGGATGGGATCAAAGAGCGAAAGCTCGCCGAACATCTCGCCCTGCCCGTGCACGCTGAGCAAGTTCTCGCGCCCGTCGGGCGCCGCCTTCGTCAGCTTGATCTTGCCGTTGAGGATGATGTAGAGCTTGTCGCCGGCGTCACCCTCGGAGAACAGGCGCTCACCCCGGTCCAGGTGGACGTCGATGATGCCGGACCGCAGCGCGTGCGCGTCCTCCTCGGTCAGCGCCTCGAATAGCGGCGTCTCTGCGAGTACGTCCTCGACAGTAGCCATGCCACCTCCTCCTCGGCCGGATAGCGCCTGAAGCCGTGATCAGTAGGGGTGCCCATCACGGTGGTGCCACTACGGTGGTGCCCACCACGGGTGCTAGTCACGCTGACGAGTGACCAGAAGCGTGAGCCAGTCGGTCGCGGCAGGCCTCAATCTCCGCCTCGGCCGCGCCGACGCCGACCCAGGTCGCGACGTCGACTTCCTTGCCGGGCTCCAGCGCCTTGTATACCTCGAAGAAATGCTGGATCTCAAGCTGGTCGAACTCGGGGACGTCGGTGATGTCCCGCAGGTGAGCCATCCGTGGGTCCGTCGCCGGCACGCACAGGACCTTGTCGTCGGCCCCCTTCTCATCGCGCATCCGGAACATCCCGATCGCACGGCAGCAGATAAGGCAGCCGGGGAACGTCGGTTCCTCGAGCAGTACGAGCGCGTCCAGGGGGTCACCGTCGTCGGCCAGCGTGTCTTCGATAAATCCGTAATCGGCCGGATAGCGAGTCGAGGTAAATAGCATCCGGTCTAGTCGAATCCGACCGGTCTCGTGGTCCATCTCGTACTTGTTCCGCTGCCCTTTGGGGATCTCAATCACTACATCGAACTCCACGTGCACCTCCGGCTTTCAATGCCGACCGTGTTACCTGGCTGAGTGTCTACCCGGTCGTCTTCGCCAAGTCCATCCGGGGGCTCGCTCGTCCATCTGGGGGGCACGCGCGTCGCGCGGCGGTAACCTAACGCCGGACCTCGCCGCTTGGGAAGGGAACCTGTTCGTTGCGCCGCCGTAGCCGCCTCGCGCCGGCCGTCGTAGCCCTGCTATGCGTCTTCACGCTGGCCGCCGGCGCGACGGTGGCCAGGCTGCTGCCCCGGCGGCTGGCGCTCTGGGTGCCGCCTGGTATCGCCGCCAGTCGTCTTTCGGGGTCGACGCAGGTGCTCGGCCCTGCTGGCCCGGCGTCGTCGTCGGCCGGGGCGACGGCTGCCGGTGTGACGCGGGCGATCTCGCCAGTGATCAGCGCCTCCGTCTTCGGCCGGCAGCTCGGTGTCCTTGTCACCGACCTGGCGTCAGGTCAGGTGCTTTACGCGTCGAACGCGGCCGCTGGCTTCACGCCGGCGTCGACGACGAAGCTGGCGACGTCCATCGCTGCCATCCACGCGCTCGGCCCGAACGCGAGGTTTACCACCACCGTCGTGGCCGGCGCTGGCGCAAGCTCCATCGTCCTGGTCGGGGGCGGTGACCCGACCCTGGCGGCCGGGCCGCCGCCAGCCGCTGACTACCCGCCGCCCGCCACGCTGAGCGCGCTGGCCAAGA
This sequence comes from uncultured Actinomycetota bacterium, assembly GCA_963730085.1. Taxonomy (GTDB): domain Bacteria; phylum Actinomycetota; class Actinomycetes; order Streptosporangiales; family Streptosporangiaceae; genus JAJYUU01. The sequence goes on from CAVSQI010000009.1 coordinate 801,390, forward strand.
GCACAGCGAGCGCCCTGAAAGCGCGGGGCCGCCACAGCGTGCAGCTCGGCTATGACACCTCGCTGTACTCCGGTGCGCCGTTCGCGCCAGGCTGGCCGACCGGGGCGACCAACTACGTCACGACCGGCAACGTCTCGGCGATCACGGCGCTGTCGGTTGACCAGGGCCGCGTGACGGCGAGCGGTGCGCCAGCCGACACTGAGGTCTCAAACGGCCTTCGGGCGGCTGATCCGGCCGCGGTCGCCGCGACCGCGTTCGCTGGATTCCTCTCGGCGGATGGCATCAGGGTTACTGGCGGGCCGAGTCAGGTGATCGCTCGGCGCGGCGCCAGGACCCTGGCGAGCATCAAGTCGCCGCCGCTGACCCAGATCGTGCAGTGGATGCTCGAGGAGAGCAACAACGTCATCGCTGAGAACCTCGCCCGGCACGTGGCGATCGCCACTGGTCGACCGCCGACGTTCGCCGGCGGCGCCGCCGCCGTAACCGCGGTCGTGCGCAACCTCGGCGTCAGCGGCGTGCTCAGCCTTGATGACGGCAGCGGTCTGTCGCCACTGAACCAGATCTCGCCGACCACGCTTGTGCAGCTCGTCCGCATCGCGGCCGCGCGCCCGGCGCTGCGCCCGGTGCTGACCGGCCTGCCGGTTGAGGGCTTCTCCGGCACGCTGGCGCAAGGCGGCAGTGTTTTCGGCCTGGGCACCGGGACCGGGTTTGGCGTGGTCAGAGCCAAGACCGGCAACCTCAGCACAGCCGCGGCCCTCGCTGGGACCGCCTACGCGAAGAACGGCCAGGTCCTCGGCTTCGCCATCATGGCGGATCAGATTCCGAACGCACCCGGCGCCCTCGGGGCCGCCGCGACAGCCATGGTCAACGTGGCCGGGGCGCTGGCGGGCTGCGGCTGTCGCTGATCAGCCCCTCGCTGAGCACCTACGGCCCGACGGGGCAGATTGCCGTAACTCCACGTACGGTGGAGGGGTGAGCAGCTCTCAGATGATCGACTGGCAGGTCGCCACGTCCACCGGGGTTCGCTGGGTCCGGCCGGGCCCGCAGGTCAGCATGGCTGACGCCAGGAAGGTCGTGGCGGAGCTGCGCGCTCTCGCGGCCGCCGTGGCCGAGCCAGTGCACGAACTAACCGGACTGCCAGGCTCGGCTGAAGACGGCAAAGTGGCAGTCGTGGACCGGCCCGGCTGGATCCGGGCTAACGTCGACGGATTCCGCGTCGTTCTCGATCCGCTCGTCCAGCGGATGGCCGAGACCGGCAGCGTTCCGCAGCCAGGCTCGGTCATCACGGCCGTCGGCTCGCGCGTCACCGGGATGCAAGCCGGGCTGATCCTGGCCTATCTCGCCGGCCGCGTGCTTGGCCAGTACGAGCTCTTCCTCCCGCCGGACCCGGACGCTCCAGGACCGGATGCCCCAGCCGGCCGCCTGACCTTGGTCGCGCCCAACATCGTGATGGTCGAGCGCGAGCTGGACGTCAACCCGCATGACTTCCGCCGCTGGGTCTGCCTGCATGAGGAGACGCACCGGACCCAGTTCACATCCGTGCCCTGGCTCCGGCCCTACGTCCAGGCGCAGATGTCGGATTTCCTGCTCGCCTCTGACCTTGACCCGGCATCGATACTCAATCGGATCCGCGCAGCGGCCGACGCCGTCGCCGGAGCGGTGCGCGGCGGGGAGGGCGACAGCCTCATCGAGGCCATCCAGAGCCCACGGCAGCGCGAGATCCTGGACCGGATGACGTCGGTGATGACGGTCGTCGAAGGGCACGGGGACTACGTCATGGACGCCGTTGGCCCGGCCGTCGTGCCGTCCGTCGCGGAGATCAGGGCGAAGTTCAGCGCACGCCGTGGTTCCGCGGGACGGATGGAGCAAGCGCTCCGCCGAGTGCTCGGAATCGACCTGAAGATGAAGCAGTACGAGCAGGGCTCGCGCTTCGTCAAGGCGGTTGTGGATCAGGCGGGCATGACAACGTTCAACAAGGTCTGGACCTCACCGGAGACGCTGCCGACCAAGGAAGAGCTGCTGGATCCGCTCTTGTGGCTGGAGCGGGTCGACGGCGCTGCTCCAACGGCTGGCTCGGTCGACTCGATCCCGGTCGAATCGAGCCCAGCCGACGCGAGCCCGCCCGACGCGAGCCCGCCCGACGCGAGCCCAGCGGACTCGAGCCCAGTGGACTGAGGGCGGGGTGGGCCCGAATCCGGCAGTAGCTGCAATTCGGCACGCTGTCCGAGCCAGCCTCTCGGCCCTGGATCCGGGCGACCTCGTGCTCGCCGCCTGTTCAGGCGGCGCGGACTCGCTAGCGATGGCGGCCGCCCTCGCATTCGAGGCACCGAAAGTCGGTGTGCAAGCCGGCGGCGTGACCGTCGATCACGGCCTACAGCCAGGTTCGGCCGAGCAGGCCGAACGGGTCGCTGCCACGATGACCGACCTGGGCCTCAGTCCGGCGCTGTCGGTCACGGTCGCGGTGGCCGCACCAGGAGCCGCCGGTTACCACGGCCCCGAAGCGGCGGCCCGATTGGCGAGATACGCAGCGCTGGAGGCCGCCGCGAAGACAGTGGCGGCGCCCGGCGAAGCCTGGATAATGCTCGGCCACACGCTCGACGACCAGGCCGAGACAGTCCTGCTTGGCCTCGCGCGCGGCTCTGGCGCGCGCTCGCTCGCCGGGATGGCGCCGGAGGCCGGTCGCTACCTACGGCCGCTGCTTCGCATCCGGCGCGCGCAGACTGCCGCTGCCTGTGCCGCTCTCGGCCTGGGCTACTGGGAGGATCCGCAAAACAGCGACCCGGCGTTCACCCGGACCCGAGTGCGCCTCGAAGCCATGCCCGCCCTCGCTGCCGCGCTTGGCCCCGGTCTCGCCGAGGCGCTCGGCCGGACCGCTGAGCTGCTGCGGGCCGACGCCGACGCGCTCGACGCCATCGCGGCTGATGAGTCCGACAAGCTCGGCGGCACCGGCGCGGCCCTCGCCGGCGGCTGGTCGACTGCGGGCGTCGGCGCGCTGCCAGTGGCGATCAGGCACAGGGTGCTGCGCCAGGCCGCACTCGCCGCCGGCTGTCCGGCCGGAGACTTGTCGCACCGGCACACGGCGAGCCTCGACGAGCTGGTCAGCGGATGGCACGGCCAGCGCTGGATTGACCTGCCAGGCGGGGTTCGATGCGAGCGCCGGTATGGGAAGCTGCTCTTCACCGCGGCGCGATCGGAGGACCCAGGTGGATGCGAATGACATGGGTGAGGACCTCAAGGAGATCCTGATCACGCCCGAGCAGCTGCATCGTCGCATTGGCGAGCTGGCCGCTCAGATCGACGCTGATTACGCTGGCCGCGAACTTCTCCTCGTCGGCGTGCTCAAGGGAGCGGTCATGGTGATGGCCGACTTGGCCAGAGCTATGCACTTGCCCGTGGAGATGGACTGGATGGCCATCTCGTCCTACGGGTCAGGCACAAAGTCATCAGGCGTCGTGCGAATCCTGAAGGACCTGGATGCCGATATCAGCGGCCGACATGTCCTGGTGGTCGAGGACATCGTGGATTCCGGCCTGACGTTGTCGTGGCTAATCGGGAACTTGCGGTCACGACGGCCGGCATCTGTGCAGGTCTGCGTGTTGCTTCGCAAACCCATGGCCGTACGGATGAACGTGGACGTTGCGTACACCGGATTTGAGATCGAAGACGCGTTTGTCATCGGCTATGGGCTCGACTACGCCGAGAAGTACCGGAACCTTCCATTTATAGGCACTCTGGCCGAGCACGTGTACCGCCCAGGCGAGAGCTGAGCGGGCGGCTGCAGGAGCCGAGGGCGCTTTCAGCGGATTGCCAGCGGGAACTGAGTCGGCGATGCATTTCGTTAACGTGGGTAAGAGGTGTAAGACGGCCGCCATTGCCCCTGTGCGGCCTGGCGTGTACCGGGCACAGTTGGCGCGGTGTACCGTCGAGTATTCCGTGTCTAGCGCCTCGGGAAGAATTAGCCGCGCATTCGCGCTGGAACGCAAGGTAGCCTCGCCAGGCCGGCGGGGCACGAGGCTCGTCAGGAGGGATCGGCCGGACCTGTGGGCCGTTCATCGATGGATCTGAAGCGCATTTTCCGCGGCTGGGTGCTCGCCATCCTCTTTGTCGCCATCATCCTGGTGATCCTGTACAAGCTCGTCAACACCGGGCCGCAGTACAAGCTGGTGCCGACGTCGCAGGCGATCGCCGCCATTGAGTCTGGCCAGGTTAAGTCCGTGACTTTGACCGACGTCGACCAGACCATCCAGCTGACCACTAAGACCGGAAACCAGAACTGGCAGTCGTCGTGGGTTGGCGGGCAGGGCACGCAGCTCGCCAATGACCTCCAGAAGCAAGTCGCTAAGGGCACGCTGGCTAAGAACGCCTACACGGTGAAGGTGCCCAAGAGCAGCTCGTTCTGGACCCTAATCTTCAGCTACCTGCCCTTCCTGATCATCTTCCTGCTGTTCATGGTGTTCCTGAACCAGATGCAGGGCGGCGGCTCCCGCGTCATGAACTTCGGCAAGTCCAAGGCCAAGCTCATCACCAAGGACACCCCGAAGACGAGTTTCGCCGATGTGGCCGGCGCTGATGAGGCCATCGAGGAGCTCCAGGAGATCAAGGAGTTCCTGCAGAGCCCCGGCAAGTTCCAGGCGATTGGCGCCAAGATTCCCAAGGGCGTGCTGCTGTACGGTCCGCCTGGTACTGGCAAGACGCTGCTGGCCCGAGCCGTGGCCGGCGAGGCCGGGGTGCCGTTCTACTCCATCTCCGGCTCGGACTTCGTTGAGATGTTCGTCGGCGTCGGTGCCTCCCGTGTCCGTGATCTGTTCGAGCAGGCGAAGGCCAATGCGCCCGCCATCGTTTTCGTGGACGAGATTGACGCCGTCGGCCGGCACCGCGGCGCGGGCTTCGGTGGCGGTCATGACGAGCGTGAGCAGACGCTGAACCAGCTGCTGGTCGAGCTCGACGGCTTCGACACCAAGGGCGGCGTCATCGTCATCGCGGCCACGAACCGGCCCGACATCCTCGACCCTGCTCTGCTCCGCCCCGGCCGGTTCGACCGGCAGATCGTCGTCGCGCAGCCTGACCTGGCCGGGCGCAAGGGCATCCTCCGCGTCCACGCCCGCGGCAAGCCGTTCGGGCCGGACGTCGACCTCGACATCATCGCCCGGCGCACGCCCGGGTTCACCGGCGCTGACCTGGCAAACGTCATCAACGAGGGCGCTCTGCTGACGGCGCGGGCGAACCAGACCCAGATTCAGATGGCCTCCCTCGAGGAAGCCATCGACCGGGTCACGGCTGGGCCGAAGCGCAAGAGCGTCCTGCTGTCGGAGAAGGAGCGCAAGATCATCGCCTATCACGAAGGCGGACACGCACTCGTGGGCCACGCGCTGCCGAACGCCGACCCGGTTCACAAGATCACGATCATTCCGCGCGGGCGGGCGCTGGGCTACACCGCGGCCGCACCGGCTGAGGACAAGTTCCTCGTGAGCCGCGCCGAGATGATGGACCAGCTGGCGATGCTGCTGGGCGGCCGCACCGCCGAGGAGCTTGTCTTCCACGAGCCGACGACGGGCGCGGCAAACGACATCGAGAAGGCGTCGTCCATCGCGCGTGGCATGGTGACTGAGTACGGCATGAGCGAGCGCCTTGGTGCCCGGAAGTTCGGCAGCGGCGATGGGGAGCCGTTCCTTGGCCGCGAGATGTCCCACGCGCGCGATTACTCCGAGGAGATCGCTTCGGCGATCGACGACGAGGTGCGCAGGCTGATCGAGTCGGCCCACGACGAGGCGTGGGAAATCCTCAACCTGAACCGCGACGTACTGGACAACCTGGTGCTGCAGCTGCTCGAGCACGAGACGCTGTCTCGCGACCAGGTGCTCGAGATCTTCTCGACCGTCCGCAAGCGGCCAACCCGTGGCTCCTACACCGGGTACGGCAAGCGCTTGCCTTCGGAGAAGCCACCGGTCCTCACGCCGAAGGAGCTGGCGCTCACCGCTGCTACCGACGGCAACCTGACCCAGTCGCTGGGCAACGGGCAGGCGTCGAGCACGGCGGGCCTGCCCGCCGGCCAGCCGCCGGCCGACCCGGCGTCGAGCTTCGGCAATCCGCTAGGTGGTGGCCGTCCGCTGGGCGGCGCGAATCCGCTTGCCGGCGGAGCTCCACTGGGTGGCGACACCCAGCATGACCCGGGTCAGCGCGGTGACGATGGCCCTCGCGACGGCGAGGCTCATTGAACGACGGAGGCTTCGATCTCCGCCGGATCGAGCACGCGGTCAGGGAAATTCTTCTCGCGGTAGGTGAGGATCCTGATCGCGATGGCTTGCGGGAAACGCCGGCGCGAGTAGCACGCGCGCTCAGTGAGCAGTTTGCCGGCCTGTACCTTGAGCCGACTGACGTGCTGACAACGATATTCGATGCCGATCACGAGGAGATGGTGCTCGTGCGCGATATCGAGCTGTATTCAACGTGCGAGCATCACCTAGTGCCATTCATCGGCCGGGCCCACGTCGGCTACATTCCCAACGAGAAGGGCCAGATCACTGGCCTGTCGAAGCTGGCCAGGCTTGTCGACGTGTATGCCAGGCGACCGCAGGTCCAAGAGCGCATGACCAGTCAGATTGCTGATGCCATGATGGCGACGCTGGAGCCGCGGGGGGCTATCGTCATCATTGAGGCCGAGCATTTGTGCATGTCCATGCGGGGGGTGCGCAAGCCAGGCGCCAAAACGGTTACGTCCGCTGTGCGGGGTATCTTCCTGAACTCCGAAAGCACCAGGGCGGAGGCAATGAGTTTGCTGACCGACCGCCGCTGAACGACAACTAATTTGCCGTGGTTCGGCCTCGGCAGAAGTCGAGCAAAGACTACGCTGATGCCCCGTGAGCCGGGGCCTGACCTACATGTCCGAGATGACACATCATAGCGGGCCAGGGCCGGCAGAGCCCGTAACCGGTACCGACGAACGGCGGGCCGAGCCCGCCGTCCCTCGCGGTACCGACCTGCGCCAGCAGCTTCGGTGGGTGCCGCTGACGGCAGGCCTCGCGGCCCTCATCATCGGCCTTGGCTATATCGCCGAGGGCCTGCTACCGGGGCTGTATCACCGACGTCTGCGGGGACTGTCCGATCTAGCGCCCGGCACGCTGGCGAACCTGACCCGCACTACCGACGTCATCATCGGGCTATTGCTGCTGATGCTCTCGCACGGCCTCCGGCGGCGCAAACGGCGCGCCTGGGCCGCCGTCATGGCCTTGCTGGCGCTTGGCCTCGTCATTCACGCTGGCGTCGGCGTCGTCCTGCACCGTCTGCAGCCTGATATCCCCCTGCCACGGCTCCGTCCGACCGAGATCGTCATCTCGGCCGCCCTCCTGATCGCGCTGTACTGGTTCCGGCGCCAGTTCTACGCCGTGGGCGACCGGCGCTCGCGCTGGCGGGCTCTTTGGGTGCTCGGCTGCCTGCTGGCGGCCGACATCATCATCGGCATGACGTATCTGTCGGCCATTGCGAAGATCAAGGGGACCTTCAACTTCACCGACCGGCTCCAGACTGTGATCCAGAACCTGGCCGGGTTCACCGGCCCTGTTCACTTCGCCGGCTCTCAACATCTCGCCGAGACCCAATCCGACCACTTTGGCTTCCTGATGGGCGGGCTTGGCCTGTTCACACTCGTTGTGGCCCTCTTCATCCTGTTGCGGCCGGCTGCAGCCGGCGGGGCGCCTCCGGGCAGCGGACGCCGACCGCATCAGGCACCTGCTTGAGCGGCACGGCGACCAGGACTCGCTTGGCTACTTCGCGTTGCGTGACGACAAGAGCATCGTGTGGTCGCCGACCGGCAAGGCTTGCATCGGCTACCGGGTGCTGTCCGGCGTGATGCTGGCCAGCGGTGATCCGATCGGGGACCCTGAGGCCTGGCCTGGGGCGATCCATACATTCCTGGACGAAGCCGCTCGGCACGCCTGGGTGCCGGCGGTGATCGGCTGCGGCGAGCTCGGGGCCGAGGTCTGGTGCCGGGAGGGTGACCTCACCGCGCTCGAACTCGGCGACGAGGCGATCGTGACCGTGGCCGACTTCACGCTCGAGGGCCGGGCCATGCGGAACGTCCGCCAGATGGTCAGCCGCGTATGCAGGCAGGGATACACGGCGGAGGTCCGCCGGCTGGACGACATGCCGGCGGCAGACCTAGAGCGGATGATGCGCCAGGCCGACAGCTGGCGTGGCAGCGCGACGGAACGCGGTTTTTCAATGGCGCTCGGCCGCGTCGGCGGCCAAGACGACGGGCGCTGCGTGATCGCGACGGCAACGGAAGACGGTGTGCTGCGCGCGATGCTGCACTTTGTTCCGTGGGGCAGCGACGGGCTGTCGCTCGACCTCATGCGCCGGGACCGGTCGGCTGCGCCCGGCCTCAACGATTTCATGATCGTCGAGGTGATCAAGGCCGCTCATGATCTCGGTGTCAAGCGGATCTCGCTGAACTTCGCCGTGTTCCGGGCTGCGCTTGAGCGGGGCGAGCGGATCGGAGCCGGGCCGGTGCTGCGCGCATGGCGGCGTGTGCTGCTGTTCCTGTCGCGGTGGTTCCAGATCGAGTCGCTGTACAAGTTCAACGCCAAGTTCTGCCCGGAATGGGTGCCGAGGTTCGTGGTCTTCCCCAACACCAGTGACGCGCCTCGGATCGGCTTGGCCGCGCTGGAAGCCGAGGCGTTCCTCGTCTGGCCGACGATCGAGATCCGCCGCATATGGCGCAAGCTCCTCGCGCGGCTCCAGCAGCGACTGCGCCTCTCGACGAAGTAGCAACAGGCCTGTGAAGCCTGAGTGCCGTTGTGCATCCCAGCAGCGGGCCTGCGGCACTGGACAGGTTTAGAGGATCTTGAGTCATGGTTTGCCCGGTTTGCGGTCGACGAAACTGTGAAGTGTGAGTTGGCGGCAAGCCTGCCTCCGAAAGGTCAGGGTGTCGGCTTTACCGTTGCCACGACGAACGTAGATTGGCTGGTATGACCGCTGAGCACGAGGGCAGCAAGCGGCGATCCGGCTCGACAGGCCTGCCTGCCGCCGACCGCTGCCTGGTCATGGGCGTGCTCAACGTCACTCCAGACTCGTTTTCCGACGGCGGCGACTGGCTTGATCCCGACAAAGCTGTCAAGCATGGCCTGGAGCTGGTCAGCCAGGGAGCAGACATCATCGACGTTGGCGGTGAGTCGACCCGGCCCGGCGCGCAGCGCGTGCCGGCGGCCGAGGAACTGAACCGCGTGCTCCCGGTCGTGACTGCGCTCGCGCTGGCGGGCGCTTACGTCAGCATCGACACCATGCGCGCCGAGGTCGCCACCATGGCGCTCGCGGCGGGAGCCGCGATGGTCAACGACGTGAGCGGCGGACAGGCGGATCCAGGTATGGCGGCCGTCATAGCGGCTTCCGGCGCGCCGTACATCGTTGTGCACTGGCGCGGGCACAGCGCGGACATGTACGGGCCCGCCGTTTACGGTGACGTTGTCGCCGAGGTACAAGCCGAGCTCGGCTCCCGTGTCCAGGCGCTGCTCGCCGCCGGCGTCGAGCGGACGCAGCTAATTCTCGATCCCGGCCTGGGCTTCGCCAAGCTTCCCGAGCACAACTGGAAGCTGCTCGCGAACCTAGACCGCGTCGCCCAGCTTCCCGGATACTCTGACCCGTTCCCCGTGCTGGTGGCGGCGTCGCGAAAGGGCTTCCTCGGCAAGCTCCTGGCCGGTCCGGACGGCCAGCCGCGGTCGTTCGCGCGCAGCGACGAGGCCACCATCGCGGTGACGGCGCTCGCGGTGGCCGCCGGTGCATGGTGCGTCCGGGTGCACGCCGTGGCGGGCAACGTCGACGCCGTCAAGGTGGCGACGCGATGGCGGCACGAGCGCTTGGCAGGCGCGCGCTGATGCTCGACCGGATCTCGATAGTCGGCCTGCGGGTCCACGGCAGCCACGGCGTCTTCCAGCACGAGCAGGTGGCCGGGCAGGAGTTCGTGGTCGACGCCGTCCTGTGGCTCGACGCCGCGGCCGCTGCTGCCGCTGATGACCTCACCCTGACCGCTGACTATGGCGCCGTCGCCGACCGGCTAGCCGGGATCGTTGCGGGTCCTCCGGTTCAGCTGATCGAGACGCTAGCCGAGCGGCTGGCCGCAGCCTGCCTCGCCGATAAGGTGGTGCAAGAGGCCGAAGTGACAGTCCACAAGCCGCACGCACCGGTGCAGCAGCGGTTCGCCGACATCGCGGTGACCGTCCGCCGGAGCCGGTGATGACAGAGCACGCCAGCACCGAGCGCCAGCACGGCCGACCTGTCAGCGCTACCCAGCACCGGGTCGTGCTGTCGCTCGGCAGCAACATCGGCGACCGGCTGGCCAATCTCCAGGTCGGCGTTGACATCCTCGTAGCGGCCGGTCTCGAGCGGCCTGCGGTCTCCAGCGTGTACGAGACAGCGCCCGTTGGCGGTCCGCCGCAGGACGACTACCTGAACGCCGTCCTGCTGGCCGTCACCGCGCTGCCAGCGCGCGACGTCCTCGGTCTCGCGGTCGCGGCCGAATCCGCGGCTGGCCGCGTCCGGACCGTGCGCTTTGGGCCGCGAACGCTGGACGTCGACGTCATCTCCTACGGCGACGAAACGAGCTCCGACTCCCAGCTGACGTTGCCGCATCCGCGGGCGCACGAGCGAGCGTTCGTCCTGGCGCCATGGCTCGAGCTAGACGGGACCGCCGTGCTGCTGGGCCGGGGCAGGGTGGCCGAGCTACTCGCGACGATCGGGACGGCCGGCGTGCGGCGGCGTTCCGACCTCAGGCTCACGCTCCCGTTGGGGGCCAGTGCAACGGCGGTCGCGCCATGCACCTGACGCGTCCTGGCACGCTCGCTGGCATCTTCGCCATCTGCGCGATAGTCGCCTGGCTTGCGACGCGGGCCACGTTCACGAGCCTGCCACTGCTGCCCATCACCGCCGTGCCCGCGCTAGCCGCCCTTGCCCTGGCCGAGGTCGTCATCGCGCGGAATGTCCGCAGTCGGTTGACCGGCCGCAAAGTGGCCAAGCCACTAGCGCCAATCGCTGTCGCGCGCCTCGTCGCGCTGGCCAAGGCGAGCTCGGCCGGGGCGCGCCGCTCTCGGCGGTCTGGCCGGCGGCTACCTGATCTATGTCCTGCGGGAACTCGACAAGAGCATTCCGGCCAGGGACGCCAGAGTCGCGGGCGCCACGCTCGCCGCCGCGCTGGTGCTCACCGCCGCAGCGCTCTATCTGGAGCGCTGCTGCCGTGCGCCGAAACCGCCCGACGACTCCGACGACGACTCGCAGCGCGATCGGGACGAGTGGCGATGGCACGCCTAGCCAGGGCTTGCGCCGCCCCGGCTGCGGACTGGCCGAGGTGGTCCGGCAGGATTTTCGGACGGGCATCTCGTGGTGGGGAAGAAGGCGGGCCGCGCATGATCACTAGCGTGCACACGATCATCTACGCCTCCGACCCGGACGCCGCGCGCGCCTTCCTGCGCGACGTCATCGGCTTGCGATTCGTGGACGCGCACGACGGCTGGCTGATCTTCCAGCAGCCTCCGTCGGAACTGGCCGTGCACCCGGAGGACGAACCGACGGGACGACACGAGCTATACCTGATGTGCGACGACATCGAGACAACGATGGCCGAACTCGCCGCTAAAGGAGCGCAGTTCACGGCCCCGCTACGCCAGGCGAGTTTCGGCATGCTGACCTCCATCCAGATTCCTGGTAGCGGCCAGATCGGGCTCTATCAGCCGCGGCACCCGACTGCCTATGACCTCTGACCTGGTGCCAGACGGCGGGGAGAGCCAGTCGGCTTACGAGCACCCGGCGCGGCTGAATGTCGGCGTCGTCGGCGCGGGCCGCGTTGGCACCGCCCTGGCCGTCGCCCTCAGCCGAGCCGGACATCGACTAATCGGCGCCTCGGCGATCTCGGCCGCGTCTCGGCAGCGCATCGAGAGGCACCTGTCCGGCGCGCCTGTGCTGCAGCCGGAAGACATTGTCGCCGCGGCCGACCTGGTCCTGCTGACAGTTCCCGACGACGCGCTGAGCGGCCTGGTGCGCGGCCTCGTGGCCACCGACGCACCGCTCACCGGGCGCATGCTCGCTCATGCCAGCGGCCTGCACGGCCTGGCCGTGCTCGAGCCAGCCGTGGAGCGCGGCGCGCTGCCACTGGCCCTGCATCCGGTCATGACATTCACCGGACGACCGGATGACGCCGATCGGCTCGCCGGGATCACGTTTGGCGTCACCGCCCCGGCCGCCCTGCGTCCTGCCGCCGAGGTCCTGGTCATGGAGATGGGCGGGGAACCGGTCTTCATCGCTGAGGCAGACCGCGGGCTGTACCACGCCGCACTCGCCGGTGCCGCCAACCACCTGGTGACACAGGTCGTTCAGGCGGCCGACCTGCTTACCATGGCCGGCGTCGGGCAGCCGTCCCGGATGCTCGGCCCGCTCCTCTCGACCGCGCTGGATAACGCCCTGCGGCTCGGCGACGCGGCGCTCACCGGTCCCGTCGCGCGCGGCGACGCCGAGACAGTCGCCGGGCACCTCGACGCGCTTCGGACCAGCGCGCCAGAAGCCCTGCCGGCCTACCTGGCACTGGCCAGGCTCACAGCCACCAGAGCGCTGGCGAGCGGGATGCTGACGGCTTCGGACGCACAGCGGCTGCTCGATGTCCTCGCCGAGGCACCAATATGACCGCTACCAGCCAGGTGAAGGCCGCTGGCGCCATGGCGACGCCCGTTCCCATGCTGGTACGGACGCGCAAGGGCCTCGCCGCCGCGAGGGCCGCCCTCCCGGGCCCGGTCGTCCTCGTGCCGACGATGGGAGCGCTGCACGACGGCCATCGTTCCCTGCTTCGGCTGGCGCACGAACTCGCAGGCTCGGCCGGGAGCGTTCTGGTTTCTATCTTCGTTAACCCGCTTCAGTTCGGGCCCGCCGAGGACTACGACCGCTATCCGCGACCGCTTGATCGTGACTTGGCGGTGTGCGCCGAGGAAGGCGTGCGGGCCGTCTTCGCGCCAAGGCGAGCTGAGATCTATCCAGCCGAGCCACAGGTCACAGTCAATCCGGGCTCGGTCGGACGGCTTCTGGAAGGCAGTTCCAGGCCCGGCTTCTTCGACGGCGTGCTAACCGTTGTGCTGAAGCTCCTCCAGCTCACCGCGCCCGACGTTGCTGTCTTCGGCGCGAAGGACGCGCAGCAACTCGCCCTCATCCGGCAGATGGTCATCGATCTCGACCTCGGTGTGCAGGTCGCCGCCGCGCCATTGCACCGCGATCAGGACGGCCTAGCGGCATCGAGCCGCAACGCCTATCTGTCGGCGGCTGAGCGGACATCCGCGCTGACCCTCTCACGGGCGCTTGCCGCCGGAACAGCGGTTGCCGGACAAGGTGCCGCTGCGGTGCTAGCCGCCGCGAGGGCGGTACTGGACGCTGCCGCGGCGATCGACCCGCCGGTGCTGCTTGACTACCTCGTGCTCGCAGCTCCAGAGACCTTCACCGGAGTGGCGCCCGGTCATCGCGGTCCAGCCCTGCTGCTGGTCGCGGCCCGGATCGGATCGAACCGGCTGATCGACAACGTCAGCCTGGAGATCGGCAGTCGTTCGTGATCGCGGAGACGCTGCTCGCACCGGCTCCTGGCTGGCGCAAGGAGACCGACGTCGTGGTCGTCGGGTCCGGCGTTGCGGGCGTGACTACCGTGCTCGCCATTCGTCGTGCGCTGCCGACGGCGAGGATCCTCCTCGCCACAAAGTCCGTGCTGGACGACGGCTCTACCCGATGGGCGCAAGGCGGCGTCGCCGCAGCGCTCGGGCCAGGCGACTCGCCAGAGCACCACCTCGAGGACACGCTCACCGCGGGCGCCGGCCTGTGCGATGTGCGGGCTGTGCGCGCCCTCGTGACGGACGGGCCCGGCGCGGTGCGGCGGCTCATTGACCTTGGCGCAGAGTTCGATCGAGAGCCTTCCGGACCGCTCGCGCTGACAAGGGAAGGTGGTCACCTGCGTCGGCGAATCGCCCATGCGGGCGGCGACGCAACGGGCGCAGAGATCTCGCGAGCGCTGCTGGTGGCGCTCGCCGACGCCGGGCGGAGTGCCGAGCTCGAGGTGATCGAGCACGCGCTGGCGATCGACCTGCTGAGAGCAGCCGACGGGCGCGCGGCCGGCATCACCCTGCACGTGCTCGGCGAGGGCCAGACCGACGGAGTCGGAGCTGTCCACGCCGCCGTGGTGGTGCTGGCGACTGGCGGATTCGGCCAGGTCTACTCCGCCACGACGAACCCCCCGGTGTCCACGGGCGACGGCCTGGCGCTCGCGTTTCGCGCCGGCGCACAGGCAGCCGATCTGGAGTTCGTCCAGTTCCACCCCACCGTGCTCTGGCTGGGGCCTGAGGCCCGCGGACGCCAGCCCCTGATCTCCGAGGCGGTACGCGGCGAAGGCGCCGTCCTCGTCGACGTCACTGGGCGGCGCTTCATGGCCGACGTGCACCCGCTGGCTGACCTGGCGCCGCGCGACGTCGTCGCCAAGGCGATCATGCGCGAGATGCTGGCCGATGACACCGATCACGTATTCCTCGATGGCAGGCACCTCGGCGCACAGCAGTGGGAGCACAGGTTCCCCACGATCCTGGCGAACTCCCGCGCACATGGCATTGATCCGGTGACCGAGCTGATTCCCGTCGTACCGGCTGCGCACTACGTCAGCGGCGGTGTCCGCACCGACTTGTTTGGCCGGACGAGCGTCCCCGGGCTCTACGCCTGTGGCGAGGTGGCGTGCACGGGCGTGCACGGTGCCAACAGGCTGGCCTCCAATTCGCTGCTTGAGGGCCTGGTGTTCGCCGAGCGGATCGCCGCCGCCCTGGCACGCGGCCTTCCGTCGCCGGCCGAGCCAGCTACGGAGACGAGGCCTCGTGGACTGCTGGAGCCGGCCATCATCCGTCCGCTCCAGCACCTGATGACCGCGAGCGCTGGCGTCCTTAGGTCGGGAACGGGGCTGGCGGAGGCCGCGGCCGGCCTTGACGATCTCAGCCGCCAGCAGTGTGACAAGCCCGACGCCGACGCGTGGCAGGCTACGAACCTGCATCTGGTCGCGACCGCCCTGGTCCGGTCCGCGCTCGCGCGCGAGGAAACGCGGGGCAGCCACTGGCGAGATGACTTCCCGGCGGCGAGCGAGGCCTGGCGAGGGCATCTGGTCTGCTCCCTCGGCGGTGCCGAGCTGACCTCAGTATTCGAGCCGGTCCTCGATGACTGAGCTGGCACAGAGCCTCCGTGCGGCGGGACTCGATCCGGACTCCGTGCGGTCGCTCGCGGCGGCCGCGCTGGCCGAAGACTTGGCCGGTGGTGTCGACGTGACGACGGCGGCAACGGTGGCCTCATGCCGAGTGCGGCCGCGGCGACCTGGTCGCACGGGCACCCGGCGTTGTCGCCGGGCTTCCGGTAGCGGCGACCGTGTTCGCGCTCGCATCTTCGGAGCTCAAGTGCCTGCCGGTCGCCGCCGACGGCGACCAGGTGCACGCCGGGCAGCTGCTACTGACCGTCTCTGGTCCGGTCGGCCCAATCCTCACGGCCGAGCGCACGGCGCTGAACGTGCTCTGTCACCTCTCCGGCGTCGCCACGCTCACACGACACTGGGTCGATGCGGTGGCGGGAACCGGCGCCAGCATCCGCGATACGCGCAAGACGCTGCCGGGCCTGCGATCGCTGGAGAAGTACGCGGTGCGCTGCGGCGGCGGCGTCAATCACCGGATGTCGCTGTCGGACGCCGCGCTCATCAAGGACAACCACGTGGCGGCGGCGGGGTCGGTCGCCGCAGCTTTCGCGGCGGTGCGCGCGAGTACGCACCGGGGGTGCCGCTCGAGGTGGAGTGCGACACGCTCGATCAGGTCGCCGAGGCGCTCGCAGCGGGCGCCGACCTGATCTTGCTTGATAACTTCGACGTGCCAGGACTGGCGGAGGCGGTCCGGCTTGCTGACGGTCGCGCGCTACTCGAGGCCAGCGGCGGGCTGGTGCTCGAGAGCGCCCGATCAGTCGCCGAGACGGGTGTGGACTACCTTGCGGTGGGAGCGCTCACACACTCGGCGCCCGCACTGGACATCGGCCTCGACCTGGTCCAGGCCAGCTAGACATCGCTCGCAAGACACGGGAGCAAGATGCTACTGACCATTGACGTGGGCAACACCAATACCGTGCTCGGCGTCTTCGACGGCCCCGACGTCGTCGAGCACTGGCGGATTTCGACTGACCCGGTCCGCACCGCCGACGAGCTCGCAGTCCTGATTCAGGGACTGCTGCGACAGAGCACCTTGTTCGCGGAGCCCGATGTAAGCGGCATCGCGCTGTGCTCGACGGTTCCGTCAGTGCTCCACGAGCTGCGGGAGATGTGCCGCCGCTACTACGGTGACGTCCCGTCCGTCATCGTCGAGCCGGGCGTGAAGACAGGCGTGCCGCTGCGGTACGACAACCCGAAGGAAGTCGGCAGCGACCGGATCATGAACGCCGTCGCCGCGGTTCACCTGTACGGCGGGCCGGCGATCGTGGTCGACTTCGGCACGTCGACGAACTTCGATGCGGTCAGTGACCGCGGTGAGTTTGTCGGCGGCGCGCTGGCACCAGGCATTGAGATATCGGTCGACGCCCTGTCGCGCCGCGCTGCGCAGCTGCTGAAGGTGGAGCTGGCGAGGCCCGCACGGGTCATCGGCAAGAGCACAGTCGAGGCACTCCAGTCCGGCATCATCTTCGGCTTCGCCGGTCAGGTCGAAGGCATAGCGACCCGGATGGCCGCAGAGCTGGCTCCGTCGGATCCAGACTCCGTCACGATTATCGCCACCGGTGGCCTAGCGCCGCTCGTTATCGGTGAGGTCTCCGTCATCGACGCCTACGAGCCGTGGCTGACGCTGATCGGGCTCCGGCTGACCTATGAGCGAAACGCCGTGCGCAGCGATCAGGGGCGAGTTGATCCCGCGGCTCGGGCGGATCCTCCGGCGCGGGCTGATACTGCCGTGACCGACTGATGGCGTCGCGGGTAGCCTCGGGCAGATGACGGACGATGAGGCGGGCGGTGCTGCCGACCGCTCGGTGCCTGAGCAGATGCAAGTCCGGCTCGCCAAGGTCGAGCGGATGCGTGCAGCTGGCGTCGACCCTTACCCGGTGAGCTATCCGCGTACGCACACCATCGCAGAGGTGCGCAGCGCGTTCGGTGATCTGCCGGCGGACACGACGACCGGCAAGGTGGTCGGCGTCGCCGGGCGCGTCGTGCTATCCCGCAACAGCGGCAAGCTGTGCTTCGCCACGCTCCGCGACGGCACCGGCGAACTCCAGGTCATGATCTCGCTCAACCGCGTCGGTCCGGACTCGCTGGCGACCTGGAAGCGCGATGTCGATCTGGGCGACCACGTGGGGTGACCGGCGAAGTCATCTCGTCCCGGCGAGGGCGAGCTGTCGGTCCTGGCGGACTCGTTCGCGATCACGGCGAAGGCGCTGCGGCCGCTGCCGGAAAAGTACCGGGGCCTCACCGACGCCAGAGCTGCGCGTGTCCGCCAGCGCTACGTGGACCTGATCGCGAATCCGGCGGCCCGCCGGATGGCCGAGATACGGGCGGCTGTGACGCGGCCGTGCGTGAGGAACTGCATGCACGCGGCTACCTGGAGGCCGAGACACCGGTGCTCCAGACGCTGCACGGCGGCGCAAACGCGCGGCCGTTCACGACCCACATCAACGCGTTCGACCTGGACCTCTACTCTGCGGATCGCGCTTGAGCTTGTACCTCAAGCGGCTGGTGGTGGGCGGGATCGAACGGGTCTACGAGATCGGCCGGATATTCCGCAACGAAGGCGCGGACGCTACGCATAACCCTGAGTTCACGATGCTCGAGGTGTACGAGGCCTACGGCGACTACAACACGATGGCGACGCTGACCAGGGAGTTGCTGCAGGCGGCGGCCGAGGCCGCGTACGGCCGCCAGGTCGCGGTCCGGCCCGACGGCACCGAGGTCGACATCAGCGGGCCATGGCGTGAGGACACTGTGCACGGCGCGCTGTCGGCGGCACTTGGCACGGACGTCACGCCGGGGACGAGCGAGCAGGAGCTGCGCAGGCTCGCGGCCGACGCGAGGAGATCGAGCTGCAGCCCAGCTGGGGCCAGGCGCAGGTCCTGCTCGAACTGTACGAGCACCTCGTCGAGGCGGTCGACCGTTGAGCCGACCTTCTATCGCGACTTCCCAGTCGAGGTGGCTCCGCTGACCCGGCAGCACCGCGACGACCCGCGACTGGCGGAGAAGTGGGACCTCGTCGCGTTCGGCACGGAGATCGCGACTGCCTATTCGGAGCTCGTTGATCCGACTCGAGGAGCGGGCGCGGCTCACGGCTCAGTCGCTGCTCGCCGCCGGCGGCGACCCGGAGGCCATGCAGCTCGATGAGGACTTCTTGCTGGCCCTCGAGCACGGCATGCCGCCGAGTGGCGGGATGGGTATGGGCATCGATCGGATGCTCATCATGCTGACCGGCAGCTCCGGTCCGGGAGACCGTGCTGTTCCCGCTCGTCAAGCCGAGCTGACGGGCGACCGCAATCGGGGACGACAGGCGACTGCCCGGCCAGAGGGGGGATCCGGCCGGGCAGTCTTCGGGGGAGACGGCTGAGTGCTACGCGACGATGCGAACGGCTCCGACGTAGGCACTCCAGAACACAGGCTCGACCTGGACCGGCACGCCAAATGTCGGCGCGTCGACCATGAGCCCGTTCCCGACGTACAGACCCACGTGGCTGATTGTCGGGATAGAAAAACACCAGATCGCCGGGCTCGAGTTCGCTACGGGAGACGTGCTGGCCTTCGTTCCACTGGTCTCCGGTGAAGTGCATGAGGCTGATGCCCACCTGCGCGTAGGCCCACATCACGAGGCCCGAGCAGTCGAAGGCACTCGGACCGGCCGCGCCCCAGACGTAGGGGTCGCCGACCTTGGTCAGCGCCCACCTGAGCGCCTGGACGCCGACAGAGTCGCCGGTCGGGATGGATGTTGGGGTACGAGCCGGTCTGCTGGTAGATGGCCGCGGCCTGCTGGAACGCCTGGCTGTTAAAGAAGCTTTCGCGCTGCTGGATCTGGTTTACCTTGCTCGCCATCGCGGCTGCGAGCGTCTTTGCCCGGCGCTGCTGCTGGGCCGCGGCCCCCTGCGCCCGTATAGCGGCCGTGTTCGCCGCGGCCACGAGGCTCACCTTGGCGCCGTTTTCCTGCTCGAGCTGCGTCATGATCGACGCGCGGTTCAGCAGGTCCTGCGGCGATGACGTCTCTAGCAGCTGCATGGCCGGGTCCATGCCGCCGCTCATGTAGCCCTCGATGGCGATGGCACTGATGTACGACTGGTCCTGCGCGAGGAGGCGCTGGTCGCGGGCCGCATCCAACTTCGCCAGGGCGGCCTCGGCTTGAGCCTGCTGAAGCTGGATCTTCAGGCCGTCGTACTGCTGGCTCAGGCTGTCGATCTGCTGCGACAGCGCGTTCGCCTTGGCGAGGGTTGCGTCCAGGCTCGGGTTGCTAGAGCCAGGCGTCGCAGTCGCGGCGCTTGCAACCCCACCGGGCAGGACAGTGGCGCAGATGGCTGCAGAGCCTAGTAGCGCCGCGATCCGGCGGACAGTAGTGGAACTTGACGTTGAAAGCCGTGGTACATGCCTGCCGTGCGGCATGCGTATCACGTACCGTCTCCTCTCCTAGGCCGCCTACCGGGTTAGCTGACGGGTTCGGGCCGGAGGAGCCCTACGGCCGGCCGAGCGGCGGTTCGGCCGCCGCGGCCTGCCGATTCACCCCGGGGAAACTTGGGTCCCCGGCTCCCTGACAACTCTTGCGAGCATCAGGAACTCGGCGGGTCGTCGCAGACTGCCCGGCTGCCGGGCTCCTGCGACGGCTTTCAGCGATGCAGATTAATAGAGACCGTCGTCGCTAGGGGCGGAAACGCCAAGATTTTGTCCGGGCCAGTCACCCGTTCGCATCTTGGCCTTTGCCGGCGACAACCAGTGTGGTCACGGTTACATACTGCTCGTCGCATGGCCACATACCGTGTTTCGGTCGCGAATTCGCAGGTCAGACGGCGTGTCTTTGCGTTCGCCGGAGTCACGTGATCTGCGCGTGATCTGCGCTGGATTATCGGAACCGGCGAAGTTGGTCGGCAAGATGTAGTGGTTCGGTAACGCACAGTCGTGGCCCGTATTGGCGGGCGACAGCCTCTTTTGGGATCCTGACATCTGGACGGACACCCCTTCCAGACTCTCCGAAGGTCGCGGCGGGCCCGCGGTATCGAGCGGCAAGGCGGATAGCGCATGGACTACGCGATCAAGCGCGCTCGGACGAGCGATGTCCGGGCAATCCGGGCGCTCATTGACGCGAACGCCAGATCAGGTCGGCTGCTCGATAAGCCAACCGTCGCGCTCTACGAGGATGTGCAGGAGTTCCGGGTAGCCGTCGCGCCGGATGGAGAAATCGCGGGCTGCGGAGCATTGCATGTGATGTGGGAGGATCTGGCGGAGATCCGCACAATAGCTGTAGCGGAGAAGCATCAGGGCCACGGGGCGGGCAGCCAGATTGTCGTCGCGCTGCTTGACGCCGCTCGGGAACTCGGCGTGCGCCGAGTATTCGTGCTGACCTTCGCGGTGGAGTTCTTTCGTCGTCATGGCTTTGCCGAAATCGCTGGCCAGGCCGCCTCGCCGGAGGTCTATGCCGAGCTGCTGCGCTCTTACGACGAAGGAGTCGCCGAGTTCCTGGACCTTGATCGCGTAAAGCCCAACACCCTGGGCAATACCCGCATGCTCTTGCGGATGTGAACCGTCTGCAGGCCGGCCGCGGCAGCGGTTGTCACATTGGCGTCGCCCGGGCTGGCTGGCTATCACGGCGAGCACCGCTGACGGCCACTTGGTCGCCGGGCGCGGCTAAGGTGGTATTCATGCTGGACGGGACCGCCGCCCGATGAGCGTACTGGCCGCGCTGACTCCGCCGTTCCTCGTATGCGCGGTCGTGATCGCCGCGATTGTCGCCTTCTTGCGGCACGAGATGGGACGCGGCCGCGAAGACCGCGGCGTCGGTCCGAAGGACAATTCCGGCCTGGCGGCAACGACGCGCGATGGGCGCGATGACCGTGCTGGCAGTGGCGCCGATGCACCAACTTCTACCCGTCGCGACGCCTAGCGCTGTCCACTCGAGCGCGATTACGGCGCCTCTCGAGATGACGCCAGCATTGATGGCGGGAAGCTGCGCTCGGGCGAAACTTAAACGGCAATCACGAATTGTCAAAGCGGTAAGACATGGTATATCTTTGGCTGCCTAAAAGACCCCGCTGAAAGGCTGCATGATGGTACAGAAGACCGTGGTGACGGTAGTTTGTGATCTACCTCACGATGGCGAGATCGAAGGGAACGAGACAGTTTCGTTCTCGGTCGACACCACTGCGTACGAGATCGACCTGTGTTCAGCGCATGCCAAGGAACTGCACGACGTCTTTGGCACTTACATAGAGCACGCGCGGCGCGTCAGTGGCAGCGCGCGGCGGCGCAAGGCGCGAAGTGGTCCTGGTCGCGAGCGGAGCTCAGAAATTCGGCAGTGGGCCCGCGATCGCGGCGAGAAGGTGAGCGAGCGAGGCCGTATTCCTGCGTCCATCATTCAGGAATACGAGGCCAGCCACTAACCTCTCGGTGGATTTTCCGGCGCCGTTTCGCCGTTTTGACCGGGTGGGTTGACTGACGGTAAGGCGCCGCAAATCGGGGTGATCTAGTCGGCGATGCCGTGCTCACGGCTGCGGCCAGCAAGAATGAGTCAGTCCCGGCATAGGGGAGCCCGAACGCTGACTCTTCTTCGTGACAAATGAACGTGGTTGAGGCGAGAACGAGCCCAGTCCGCGCATTGTCGCTACGCAATTCCGTCGGCGGGTGTGCCTCGACTTCGTAACCGCAAATGCGGCGCAGGTCCTGCGGCCTTGTCGCGTTCCCGCGAGCGGTGCTGGTCGCGAGGCTTTCTCGCGGCGTTTTCGGCTGGGACGCCGCCGTTGCCTTATAGGTCGGCATCGCCACCTAGTCAGCACGGCCACGAACCGCGAGCGCCGCACTTCCCTGTCTCGCACGCTTCCGTGCTCTCTTCGCGGCCGGCCGCGAAGTCGGGGATCGCGCGCAGTGCGGAACGGCGTCATCTGACAGCTGGTTCGGAACTGTGTCCACGAGCAGTGACGGGGAAAGGTTCGCTCTAGGTGAACAAGAATCGCCTCTGGCCGGCTATCGGGAGATCCAGGTCGCATACCTAGCCCGCCCGCGACTCGCCGCCCAGGAACAAGATCATCCTAGGGCGTTGCAACAGAGTCTGGAGATCAAGCCCTACACCGTCCGATATCGCTCTGCTGAATTCCCTACAACGACAGAGTCGGCGGCATCCCTGCATCACGAGTGCCGACGGCCCGCTCGAGGCCTTAGAGAATAGATTTGGGGTGCCCCGACCTGGTGGGCTCCGCCGCCGAAGAACCGTGGCGTCACGGTTGTGAAACCTATGACCGGCATGACCGATTAATCGGGATTTCATCGGTGGTAATAACAACCGCCCGTGACCTGGCCGTTCGCTAATGGCGTAGCCCCGGTCATTTGCTTTCGCTGCGGGCGTAGCTGGGAACACTGGTCCTTCAGCCTAGGTTGAATGGGATGAACGCCCTACTGGCGGGGAACGTTTTGAGTAGTGCGGCATCTCGCACGCGATGGCGTCGCCCGGCGCACGGGCTAACATGCGGAAGGGACGGGTAGTTCCGTTGTCCGAACCGACCGCGCTGTGAGGAGCGACGATATGTTCGAGAGGTTTACCGACCGGGCGCGGCGGGTTGTTGTCCTGGCTCAGGAAGAGGCCAGGATGCTCAACCACAACTACATCGGCACCGAGCACATTCTGCTCGGCCTCATTCATGAGGGCGAGGGTGTAGCGGCCAAGGCACTGGAGTCGCTGGGCATCAGCCTGGAGGCGGTCCGCCAGCAGGTTGAGGAGATCATCGGCCAGGGCCAGCAGGCACCGTCGGGGCATATCCCGTTCACGCCGCGGGCCAAGAAGGTCCTGGAGCTGTCGCTGCGCGAGGCGCTGCAGCTCGGCCACAACTACATCGGTACCGAGCACATCCTGCTGGGGCTGATCAGGGAAGGCGAAGGCGTCGCTGCTCAGGTGCTGGTGCGGCTCGGCGCCGACCTGAACCGGGTCCGTCAGCAGGTCATCCAGCTTCTTCACGGCTACCAGGGCAAGGAGCCTGCGGCAGCCGGCGCGCCATCCGAGAGCGCACCGTCGACGTCGCTCGTCCTTGACCAGTTTGGCCGGAATCTGACTGCTGCCGCCCGCGATGGGAAACTTGATCCGGTCATCGGCCGGGACAAGGAGATCGAGCGGGTGATGCAGGTCCTGTCTCGTCGGACCAAGAACAACCCGGTCCTGGTTGGCGAGCCTGGCGTCGGCAAGACGGCCGTGGTCGAGGGCCTGGCGCAGAAGATCGTCAAGGGCGAGGTGCCGGAGACGCTGAAGGAGAAGCAGCTCTACACTCTTGACCTCGGCGCGCTGGTGGCCGGCTCTCGGTACCGCGGCGACTTCGAGGAGCGGCTCAAGAAGGTCCTGAAGGAGATCAGGACTCGCGGCGACATCATCCTTTTCATCGACGAAATCCACACCCTCGTTGGTGCGGGTGCAGCCGAGGGCGCGATCGACGCCGCTTCCATCCTCAAGCCGATGCTGGCCAGGGGTGAGCTGCAGACGATCGGTGCCAGCACGCTCGATGAGTACCGCAAGCACCTGGAGAAGGACGCAGCGCTCGAGCGGCGCTTCCAGCCAATCCAGGTCGCGGAGCCGACGATCTCGCACACCATCGAGATCCTGAAGGGTCTGCGCGACCGGTACGAGGCGCACCACCGGGTGACGATCACCGACGACGCGCTCGTGGCTGCCGCCCAGCTGGCGGATCGGTACATCAGCGACAGGTTCCTGCCGGACAAGGCCATTGACCTCATCGATGAGGCGGGCTCGCGGATGCGCATCCGTCGGATGACGGCGCCGCCGGACCTGCGCGACTTCGACGAGCGGATCGCCGACGTGCGCAGGGAGAAGGAGTCGGCCATCGACTCGCAGGACTTCGAGAAGGCTGCGTCACTGCGCGACACCGAGAAGCAGCTCATCGACAAGAAGGACCTGCGCGAGAAGGAGTGGAAGGCCGGCGACATGGACACGCCGGCTGAGGTCAACGAGGAGCTCATCGCCGAGGTTCTCGCGACCGCCACTGGCATTCCGGTCTTCAAGCTCACCGAGGAAGAGTCGCAGCGGCTGCTCCGCATGGAGGACGAGCTGCACCGGCGCGTGATCGGACAGAACGACGCCATCAAGGCACTGTCGCAGGCCATCAGGCGGACCAGGGCGGGGCTGAAGGATCCCAAGCGCCCCGGTGGGTCGTTCATCTTCGCCGGACCGTCAGGTGTCGGCAAGACCGAGCTGTCGCGCACGCTGGCTGAGTTCTTGTTTGGCGACGAGGACTCGCTCATCCAGCTGGACATGAGCGAGTACATGGAGAAGCACACCGTCTCGCGACTGTTCGGCTCGCCGCCCGGTTACGTCGGCTACGAGGAAGGCGGACAGCTGACCGAGAAGGTCCGGCGCAAGCCGTTCTCGGTTGTCCTGTTCGACGAGATCGAGAAGGCGCACGGCGACATCTTCAACTCACTGCTCCAGATTCTGGAGGATGGTCGCCTGACCGACGCCCAGGGCCGGGTGGTGGACTTCAAGAACACCGTGATCATCATGACCACGAACCTCGGCACCAGGGACATCTCCAAGGGCGTGTCTGTCGGGTTCGGGGCGGCGAGCGAGTCCCGCGGCTCGTACGATCGGATGAAGAACAAGGTCGGCGAGGAGCTGAAGCAGCACTTCCGGCCTGAGTTCCTCAACCGTGTCGACGATGTCATCGTCTTCCACCAGCTGAGCCAGGACGAGATCTTCCAGATCGTCGACCTGATGGTCAGCAAGGTCGACGAGCGCCTCCGGGATCGGGACATGGGCATCGAGATCCGTCCGGCGGCGAAGAAGCTGCTGTCGGAGAAGGGCTACGACCCGGTGCTCGGCGCCCGGCCACTGCGCCGCACCATCCAGCGGGAGATCGAGGACCACCTGTCGGAGAAGATCCTGTTCGGCGAGCTGAAGGCCGGTCAGATCGTGATCGTCGACGCAGAAGGCACGGGCGAGGACGCGAAGTTCAGCTTCAACGGCATCAACAAGCCGTCCGACGTTCCTGACGCGCCGCCAGTGGAAGTGGAGACAAAAGCCGGAGCCAGCGGCGCTACCGCCACGACGACGGCGTCCGACTAGCAGGAATCAGAGGACGATCCAGTAGGCCGGTTCAGGCGGGTCACGACCTTCGCCTGGCCGGCCTATTGGTAACCGCCGGCCTCGGCGCGCGGCGAGTCGCTCACTCCGAGCAATCTCGGCGACTAAGGCGTCTCGCCCGGGAGCGCCAAAGAACCGTCCGCGCACCGGATGATCAGTCCGTCGTCGATCAGGGCAGCCAGCGCACGCGCTCGCTGCCCTGAGTCGTACCAGGCCGCGTCCAGGACATCCGGCGACACCGGGCCGGTCGCGGACCTCAGAACGGCAAGGACACGGCCACGGCACTGGCGGTCGCTGCCTTCGTAGCGTGGCGCAGGCCGCCTGGCCGACACGGCTGGTCGGCCAAGCTTGACCCAGGCGCACTGGTCGCGCACCGGGCAGTCATCGCAACGCGGCCGTGCCGCCGTGCAAATGAGGGCGCCGAGCTCCATCACGCCCACCGACCAGCGGGCGGCGAGTTTGCCGTCAGTCGGTAGCAGCGACTCTGCGAGCTGGACCTCGGCTGCGGTCTGCCCTCCCGGTGCCAGGAAGTCCCCGGTGACAAGCCTGGCTAGCACCCGGCGCACATTTGTATCGAGTACGACCTGGCGCTGCGCAAAGGCGAAGCTGGCCACTGCGGCCGCGGTATACGAACCAACCCCGGGCAGGCCACGCAGCTCGTCGATCGACGTCGGCACCTGGCCGCGGTGGCGGGCTGTGATCAGTTCGGCGCTTGCATGCAGGCGCACGGCGCGGCGCGGATACCCGAGCCTGTCCCACTGCCGCAGCGCGTCTGCCGGCGTCGCAGCCGCCAGCGCTGCTGGCTCCGGCCAGCGCCTGAGCCAGGCGTCATGCGCGGGCAGCACACGGCTGACCGGCGTCTGCTGGAGCATGATCTCGCTGACCAGGATCGACCATGGGGTCGCGTTCGGCTGGCGCCACGGCAGGTCCCTCGCGCTCTGCGCGTACCAGCGCAAGACGGGGGTTGTGAACGGTGTCGCAATCCTCATCCGATCGTCGGGGTCCTGAGTGGACCGTCCGGCGCGCCAACAGCCATCCGGAGTGGAGTCGGCCAGACCCACGACCCCGGCCCGCGCTGCCACCGGTGGTCGTGGCCTGCCGGCCGTGGCGCCCGGCGGCTACGCGTAACGCTCCATCAGGGCCGACTCGGCCAGTCGGGACAGCCCTTCGCGCACGCTCGTGGCCAGCGCCGGATCCACCCCAGGTACGCGCCGCAGGTCCTGGGCGCTAGCCGACAGCAGCTGCTGTAGGCCGCCGAAGTGGTCAATGAGGTCGTCGGCCACCGCTTCTGGCAACCGCGGAATCTGACCCAGCAGCCGATAGCCGCGCGATGTTACGTGCTGGCCGAGGCCGTCAGCCGCGCCGACGCCGACCGCTGCGGCCACGGCGGCCAGGTCGAGTAGTTCGTCGGTGCTGAGCGCAGCCAGCACGTCGGCGCCCGGTACCCCTGGATCCGGCCCGTAGTCGCGGAGGAGCAGGTCTCGCTCGCGGGCTGTACCGGCCGTAAGTTCCTCCAGCTGAGGGCCGAGCAGACCGCCATCGGTGCCTAGCTCGATGAGATAACCCCTGATCTCGTCCGTGACGCGACTGGTCATTTCCAGCCGCTGGGCCACGACGGCGATATCACTGATCGTCGCCCTGTCCTCAATTTCTAGCGCGGACAGCGCGCTGGCAGCTTCGTCGAGGCGGCGTCTATACCGCTCGAGCGTCGAGATGGCCTGGTGGGCGCGCGTCAGCAGCGCGGCGGAGTCCTCTAGCACGTACCTATCACTGACGGTGAACACGGCGATCGTTCGCATCGACTTGCTGACGCTGATGACTGGGTAGCCGGTCTGTCTCGCGACGCGTTCGGCGGTGCGGTGACGTGTGCCCGACTCCTGCGTTGGCAGTCGCGGATCAGGAACTAGCTGCACGGCGGCGCGAAGAATGCGACGCCCGCCCGGGTCGAGCACGACGGCACCGTCCATCTTGGCGAGCTCGCGCAGCCGCGTGGCCGAGAACTCAGCGTCGAGCTCGAATCCGCCCGAGCAGATATCGCGGACAACCGAATCGAATCCGAGCACGATGAGAGCACCCGTGTTGCCACGGACGATCCGCTCCAGGCCGTCTCGAAGCGCGGTACCCGGGGCGACCATCGCGAGTGCAGCACGCCGGCGCTCGTCTCGCCCGATGCTCATCGCAAGCACCTGCCTTAACGACTCGCTTATCTCTGGCAGTCTAGCCACGGGAACAGCCGCCCTTTCCCCTCCGCGCCGTAGGTCTGCCACCTGCCCGGGTCGGCGCAGCCTAATCGCGAAGCTCAGGCCTCGCGAAGCTCAGGCCTCGCGAAGCTCAGGCCTCGCGAAGCTCAGGCCGCGCGAAGTCCGGCCGCGCAGAGATGGCCTGGGCTATCGCCGTCCGAATGATGCAGCGATCGCCGACTGCATGTCCGCGACCTCCGTGACGACGAGCTGCGACCCAGGCAGCGCCAAATCGGCAGATAGCTGTGAATCCGCCAAGCGCAAGTGCGAAGGCTGGCCGGATCGGCGGCTCGATGCGGCGCGGCTCGAGCGGTCCGGCCGCGATCTACTGCCGTCCGCTCGCAGCGCGGAGCCGGCCGGGATGATGGCGCGCCGGAATCCCATCCGCTCGGCCTCGACGATCCGCCTCTGGATGCCAGTGACTCGGCGGATCTCGCCGGCGAGGCCCACCTCTCCGATCGCCACCAGATCCGGGGGCACGGTGAGGTCAGCGACTGCGCTCGCCACCGCCAGCCCAACCGCCAGGTCGATCGACGGCTCGGTCAGCCGGACGCCCCCGACAGTCGCGGCGAACACGTCCCGCTTGCCGATGGCGAGGCCGGCGCGCCGCTGGAGCACGGCGAGCATCATGCCGACCCTGGCCGAGTCGAGGCCCGAGACAACGCGGCGTGGCGGCAGGTCACCTGCGACATCGCAGACCAGCGTCTGCACCTCGGCCACCAGCGGCCGCCTGCCCTCGAGCGTCACCGTCACGCACGTGCCGGGCACCGGATCGTGTCGCTCGGACAAGAACAGTCCACTCGGATCGGCCAGCCCCGTCAGACCGCGCTCGCCCAGCTCGAAGCAACCGAACTCATCCGTTGGCCCGTACCGGTTCTTCAGTGCGCGCACCATCCGCAGTTGCCCGCGCGCATCCCCGTCGAAGTGCAGCACGACGTCAACCAAGTGCTCGAGGGTGCGCGGCCCGGCGACAGAGCCGTCCTTCGTCACGTGGCCGACCAGGACGGTAGTGAGGGTGCGCTGCTTGGCCAGCGCCGTGAGAGCGGCCGTGATCTCGCGGACCTGCGTGACGCCACCAGGCACGCCATCGACTCCGGCCGCGCTGATCGTCTGCACCGAGTCCACGATGAGCAGCGCCGGGTCGACCGCCTGCACGTGCCCGAGCAGAGCGCCGAAGTCGGTCTCGGCGGCCAGGTACAGCGAGTCACTGAGGGCCCCGATTCTGTCGGCGCGCAACCGCACCTGCGCGACCGACTCCTCGCCGGTCACGTACAGGACGCGACCTGACGCCGCAGCCAGAGCGCCAGCCTCGAGGAGGAGCGTCGACTTTCCCACGCCCGGCTCGCCGGCGAGCAGCACGACCGCTCCGGGCACCAGGCCGCCGCCGAGCACACGGTCGAGTTCGGATAGGCCGGTCGGCTTTGCTCTGGCGGCGGTGGCATCGATCCGGTCGATGGGCACCGCTGCCGTCGCTGGCTCGGCGGCCTGGAGCTGTGCGCGCGAAGTGGACCGGCCAAGGTCCTCGGCGCGCCCATCGACGACGGTGCCCCAGGCGTCACAATCGCCGCACCGGCCCACCCACTTGGTTGTCCGCCAGCCGCAGGCCGAACACTGGAACGATGTCGCGGTTGCTGATCTCGGCATGGTGGGAACGTACAGCCTTGTGCTGACACTGGGCCTAAGCGGCGGCACGGGTTCCCCCGCCGCATAAACTGGAAGTACGAGCACCTCCAAAGGAGAGTCGATTGCGCAGGTCACTCGCGTGACAGCCAGCAAGATCGCGTTGTCGACGGCCTCGGTCTTCCCGGAGCGCACGCCCGACGCCTTCGAGACCGCGGCCCGGCTCGGCTATGACGGGATCGAGGTCATGGTGACCGCCGATCCGGTCAGCCAGGACGCCTCGGTCTTGCGGAAGCTGTCCGACTATCACGGCATCCCGGTGGTCGCCGTGCATGCGCCGAACCTCCTCATCACGCAGCGGGTGTGGGGCCGGGACCCCTGGACGAAGCTTGTCAAGTCGCGCGAGCTAGCCGAGGCGCTCGGCGCCCGCGTCGTCGTCGTCCATCCGCCATTTCGGTGGCAGCGCGACTATGCCAGGGACTTCCAGATCGGGATGGCCGAGATGTCGGCGGAAGGCAACGTAGCTTTCGCGGTCGAGAACTTGTATCCGCTGCTTCGCGGCGAGACCGAAATCGCCGCTTACGCGCCGCACTGGAACCCGATAGAGATGGATGCAGCCGCCGCCACCCTGGACGTCTCGCACGCGGCCGTGTCGGGTTCCGACGTGCTGGCCATGGCGGAAGCGCTGGGCGACCGTCTCGCGCACGTACACCTAGGCGATGGCACGAAGCCAGGCTTGCCGGATGAGCACCTGGTGCCCGGTCGCGGCACGCAGCCGTGCGCCGAGTTGCTTCGCTGGCTGAGCGACACCGGCTTCGAGGGCCACGTCGTACTCGAGGTGAGCACGCACCGCGCCCCGACGCTCGCCGACCGGCAAGCCGACCTGGCCGAGTCGCTCGACTTTGCCCGCAGGCACCTGAAGGCCAACCCGGCCGCCGCGGGCCGCCCGGTTTAGTGGCGAGGGCGCTCAGGCGTCACGGCTATCAGAAGCGCTCGGCTACGCCTCCAGTATCAGCGTCACTGGCCCATCGTTGACAAGCTCGACCTGCATCTGCGCCCCGAACACGCCGGTCTCGACGCGCGCGCCGAGCCCGCGCAGCGCAGCCGCGAACGCGATCACCAGTGGCTCGGCGACAGGCCGCGGCGCGGCCGTGCTCCAGCTCGGGCGCCTGCCCTTCGTGGTGTCGGCGTACAGGGTGAACTGGCTGATCACGAGCAGCGGCGCCCCAACGTCGGCGCACGACTTCTCGCCGGACAGGATCCGCAGGTAATAGACCTTCCGCGCGAGCGCAGCCGCGGTGTCGGCGGTGTCAGCGTGTGTGACCCCGACCAGGACGACGAGGCCGGGCGCGCCGAGCTGGCCGGTCATCGCGCCGTCCACGGTCACGCTCGCCCGGCTGACACGCTGAACCACGGCTCGCACGAGTCCGCATTCTCGCACGCGCCGCGCGCCGCGCAGCCGTGCAGCTGGCGTTATGACCTTCATATAACGAGGGAACGGGGCAGCGTAGACTGCGGTAGCTCGCAACGGTGCGGTGCAGGAAGGGCGCAAATCGGCATGACGGCACAGGCTGGCGGTAAGGCTGAGGCCCGGACGGGTAGACCCGGACAGGCCACTCTAATCACGGTGGCGCCCACGGGCGCTGAGTCTGAAAAGTCTGCAGTGCCAGCGCTTCCGGTGACTCTGGATGAACTGGTCACCACCGCCAAGGAATGCCGCGAGGCGGGCGCCGCGGTCATCCACGTGCACATCCGGGACGCGGCAGCCAAGCCGACGCTGGATCTGGCGCGGCTGACGGAGACGGTGCACGCGCTCCGCGAGTCCACCGACCTGATTGTCCAGCTCTCGACCGGGGGCGCAGTCACCGACAGCTTCTCCCACCGCCTGGCGGTACTCGACGCCGGTCCGGACGCCTGCTCGCTGACCTGCGGCACCGTCAACTTCGGCGACGACGTGTTCATGAACCCGTGGGGTTTCATGACGGAGCTCTACGCCAAGACGCAAGCGCTGGGCGTCGTCCCGGAGTTCGAGCTCTTCGACTTCGGCCACATCGCCGCCCTCCACCGGCTGCTCGCCGAGCGGGGTGAGCCCGCGGGCGGCCACGTGCACTGTGATCTCGTGATGGGCGTGCCCGGCGGCATGCCGGGCAACGCCGCGACGCTAGTCCAGGCGGTTTCGGCGCTGCCAGCGGGCGCGACGTGGTCGGCGACAGGGATTGGCAGGACCAGCGTGCCCGTCCTGTTCGCCGCCCTGGCAGCGGGCGGCCACCTGCGGGTCGGCATGGAGGACACGGTCACATTCGCGCGTGGCCGACCGGTGACCAGCAACGCCGAACTAGTAGAGCGGGCCGCCGTCGCGGCCAGCCTGGCCCAGCGGCCGGCCATGAGCGCGGCCGAGGCGCGCGAGCTGCTTGGGGTGCCAGATCATCGCTGACAGGCCCGTTGCACAAGCCGTTGCCGTTGATGCCGCGATGACTCAGACCGCGGGCGCCAGGGGCGCGGGGGCCGACAACCCCGTCCTAGCCGACGTCGTCCGCTCGGGCTTTGTCGAGTCCCGCCACCGCGGCGCGGTCGCGGTCCTCGCCGCCGACGGCATCGTCGAGCTGGCGGCAGGAGCGGCCGGGGTTCCGATCTTCCCGCGTTCTTCGAACAAGCCGTTCCAGGCAGCTGCGATGCTGCGATGCGGGCTCAAGCTCGACGGGCAACTGCTCGCGCTGGCGGCGGCTAGCCACTCGGGCGAGGACTTCCATATCGCCGGCGTCCGCGCGATCCTCGCTTCGGCCGGGCTGACTGAGAACGACCTGCAGTGTCCGCCGGACTATCCGCTCGATGAGCAGGCCCAGCGAGCCATGATCGCGACCGGGGCAGATCGAGACCGCATCCACATGAACTGCAGCGGCAAGCACGCGGCGATGCTGGCGACGTGCGTGGCCGCCGGCTGGCCAACCGCGAGTTACCGCGATCCGCAGCATCCGCTGCAGCTGTGCATCAAGGACACCATCGCCGAGCTGGCGGCCGAGCCGGTCGCGGCGATCGGCGTCGACGGTTGTGGCGCCCCGCTCATGGCGATCTCGCTCACCGGGCTTGCGCGGGCCTTCCGCGCCGTGGTGCTCTCCGATCCTGGCTCTCCGGAGCGGGCCGTCGCCGATGCGATGCGCGCGTACCCGGAGTGGACCTCAGGCACAGCCAGGCCCGAGCGGGCGCTGATGGTCGCGGTTCCAGGCCTGCTGCTGAAGTCGGGCGCCGAGGGCGTGGAGGGCCTTGCGCTCCGTGACGGCCGGGCCTGCGCGGTGAAGATCGACGACGGGGCGGCGCGGGCACGCGTCCCGGTCACGGTTGCCCTGCTGCGTCAGCTCGGCGCCGAGGCCGAGCCGGGCGTCGATCTCGAGGCGCTGTCGTCGCTTGCCACCGCCCCCGTTTACGGCGGCGGCGAGCTTGTCGGCGGTGTCACGGCAACGGGTCTGTCGCTACGCGGGCCTCTGGCCGCAGGCTAGGGCTGCTGGCGGACGGACTGGGCGACGGGCTCGGTGGCGGCGAGCTGATCGAGCTCGGCAGGTTCACCAGGCAGCCCGGGCTGGCGCCGCTGGCCGGGAACGCCATGGCGAGCCCGTCGGCGATGAAGAGTGACCGTTTCTCGTAGCCAGCCGACGTGTAGTGGATGCCGTCGTTGATAAACCAACCGGGCTTGGCCAGGGCGGACCAGTTGAATACCCGCATGTTCGGGTAGCGCGAGCACGCTTGCATGAGAGCGTTGTCCCACTTCAGCATGTTGGCCTCGGCGTACGGGCCCGAGTGCAGCAGCGAGACTACGTTTACCCACATGACCGGCTCGCCTCTGGTGACGCGCATCATCTCGGCGATCCTGGCGGCCAGGCCGACGTTGGAACCCACCGCGACGTCGGCTGTGTCATTCGTGCCGAGGGCAAGCACCCAGCAGCCAGAAAATCCCGTGCTGATGAGGTGCTTGGCCGCGTCGAAGGCGTTGGTGGTCCCTGGCAGCACCTCGACCACCGAGCGCGCGCCCGTGATGTTGGTGTAGACGGTCTGCGCGCCGACATCTTCGTAGCGCGCCGGGATCCGCTCGCTCCTGTCCGGAAGGTAATCCCGCGAGACCAGGCCGTCTGAGGTTGAGTCGCCGATATGCACGACGGACCTGCACGATGTCCTCAGGTCGCTCTGCAGGATCGGACCGGTCTTCGGCGCTGGTGACGCGCTCTTGCTGGTCTTAGCGTGCTTGCTGCCAGCGTGGCTGACCGAGTTGGTGGTTGCTGATAGCGCGCCCGATCCACCAAGCGCGGCGCTGCCGGATGCCGCGCCCGACGCGGGCGGCACGGCGACCACACCGGCCAGGCCAGCGCACGCCACCACCAGGACTCCCACGGCGCCGATCGCCGCTGCCACCCTGGGTAGGCCCAGGTTCGCGAGCCGCCGCGCCCGGAGCCGGCGCCACGCCCGGGCGATCGCGCCGTGTCTGACCGGCTCTTCCACGAACTTCCACGACAACGCGGCGATGCCGATGCTGGCCGCGATCTGGGCGAGCGTCCGCGGCAGGCCTTCGGGGCCGCTCGCCGGTGACGTCAGGACGATGACGGGATAGTGCCACAGATAGATGCCGTAGGAGCGCACGCCGATCCAGCGGAGCGGGCGCCAGCCGAGCGCAGCGCCCGTCACGCTGCCCGGACACGCACAGGCCGCCACCACGGCAGCGGTCGCGACGCTGAGCACGAACGAGCCCGCCGCGATACAAGAACGGCGAGTACTGCCCAACTCGCCACACCATCAGCCCAATGACGGCGAGCCCGGCTATCGAGGGTACGTCGAGCGCCCGCGTCCAGGCCCGGCTGGCCCGCGACGCGACGATGCTCGGCCAGACCATCGCCAGCGCCGCGCCGATCAGCAGTCCGGCGGCCCTGGTGTCGGTGCCCTCGTAGACTCGTGTCGCATCCACAGCCGGGTGGTAGAGCACGTACATGGCGACGGCCGAAGCAGCGGCGAGCGCCAGCGTCGGCAGTGCCAGCCAGCGGATCGCCGACGTGCTTCGGTGGCGCAGGCAGATCACGCCGAGCAGAAGCAGCCACGGCCAGATCAGGTAGAACTGCTCCTCCACCGCCAGCGACCAGAGATGGTCGAGTGGCTGCGGTGGCGCGAAGCGGGAGAAATAGGACTGACCCTGGACGATGTAGTACCAGTTGCTCAAGTACGTCGCCGCGGCTGCCACCGCACCACGCAGACTGCCGAGCCGGGCGCGGTCCAGCAGCGTGACCCACGCAGTGACGATGGCCAGCATCACGAATAGCGCCGGCAGGAGGCGGCGGGCGCGCGCCAGCCAGAACTTTGCGAGGTGCAGGCGCCCGGTCAGCAGCCAGCGGTGCAGCAGCAGGTCCGTGATGAGGTACCCGCTCAGGGTGAAGAACACCGCGACTCCGAGCATGCCGCCGGGGGCCCAGCTGAACTGCTCATGGAACGCTATGACGGCTAGTACCGCGATAGCCCGAAGCCCGTCGAGCCCCGGCATGTAACGCTGATCCGAGCCCACCGGCTTCGGCATGGTCCCCCCTGGCTTGACCCGCGTGAACGCCGGGAGGGGAACTACCCGTAGTAGTCTCTTGCCTACGTATTGTGCTTGACAAAAGATGGAAATGGATAAGGTCAGCCAGCGGCACATCGGCGTGCCGCTGGCCGACCTGTACTACGGCCTACTTGACCAGCACGCCAGTGCTGTGGCCACCGGCCGGGAATGCGCGCGCAAGGGCCCCGGCAATCGCCGAAGCACGAATGGCGTACCCGGCAGATGTGTAATGGATTCCGTCGCTCAGGTGCCAGCCCGACTGAACTATGCCGGCCCAGTTGTAAATTCGCATGTTCGGGTACTGCTTGGCCGCCTGCAGCAGCGCCTGGTTCCACAGCTGCATGTTGGCCTCGGAATACGGCTCCGCTGGTCAGGTCGGTCTGGGTGTTGACCCACATAACGGGCTCGCCGTGGGCGGCGGCCATCATCTCCTGGATCCGGGCCGATGAGGCCGACGTTGGATCCAGCGGCGACGTTCGCGGTGTCATTCGTGCCGAGCGCGAAGACCCAGCAGCCGCGGAAGCCTGCCTGGTACCAGGAGCTCGCGACGCGGTAGCCATTGATCTGTCCCGGCATCTCCTCGACGATGGAGCGGCCGCCGGAAGCGTCAATCCGGCTGTTCTTGACGCCGACGTCGTGGTACTGCGCAGCCAGTCGCTGTGCCGGATCGGGCAGCCACGTCGGCGAGACCATGCCTACGGACGTCGAGTCGCCTATATGCGCAACGGATGTACAGGACGTCTCCGGTTGCTTCGGGGTACCCACCGTCGCGGGTCGGCCCGCGGCTGAAGTGCGGGGAGTCGTCCGAGCCGGGCCAGCAGAGCGGGTCCGGGTACTCGCGGCGCGATTCGCGCCGGCGGACTTGCCTGCCGCAGCGGCTGGAGCGCTACTGAACACGCCGGCGAGCGCGGCGCTGACCAGCGATACGACGAGGACGGCGACGAGGCTGGCGAAGATGCCCAGCCGACGTGGGCGGCGCAAGCGCTGGGGGCCAAGCGACGGACGCCAAGGCATAATAGTCTCCGTTTCCAGATCGTGACTCGGGACGAAGCGCCGCAAACTTCCGCTTCGTGGACGAACGCTCCACTGCCGCGCTGCCCAGGACGTAGCCAGGTATGGCCTGGTGGCAGCGAGGTCCGGTGCCACGCGCTGCCCATTACGGGGAACGCCACGGTCGCTGGGCGCGATTCCAGCCGGCCTGACCGGGCTCGGCCGGGCGTAATGTCAGTTGCTGCCCGGGTTGGCGTCGCCGGATGGCTGGTCGGCGGCGTGATCGCGGCGGGCCCCGACCGAGCCCGGTGTGACGGGGTTCACTACCCGAGCACCCGTCACATGCCCGGTTTGTCGCGGATGCGCGGGCGTTTGCAACTGCAAGCACCACGGTGCAAGACTGACGGCATGAGCCCCGTGAATGTCAGTGCCATCGGCTCCTATATCAGGGAGCAGCGCGAGCAGGCCAAGATCTCGCTTCGCCAGCTAGCGCAGTCGGCTGGCATCTCGAACCCGTATCTCAGCCAGATTGAGCGCGGGCTGCGGCGGCCGAGCGCGGACATCCTCCAGCAGATCGCCAAGGGCTTGCGGATCTCTGCCGAAGCCCTATACGTCCAGGCTGGCTTCCTGGAAGACCGGCCACCTGGATCGGTCGTCCGGGACGCCGTGCTCACCGACGCGGAGCTGACCGAGCGGCAGAAGCAGATGCTGATCGAGATCTACGAGTCATTCCGGAAGGAAACCGCGATGGCGCGGGCGGAAGCTGGCGAGCTCATCGATGACCAGGCCGGCCTTGCGCCGGACGAGGCGGCGCTGACCTGGCCGGAGAACATCGGCCCGGCTGCACTCGGCGGGCGGCCGCGTCGGCTCGCGATCGCTCCCAGTCCGGGCGACGACGCGGAGGACGCAGATGAGGCCGACCAAGATCAGATGGCCGACGCATCGGACTACGACGATGATTGGCCTAGCGAGGACCACGCCCCCGACTCGACCGCCGGGGACGACGGCCCGGGCGGCACGGTCCACCAGTTCCCGCCGCCCTCCGAGACCAGGTAGCGTGACGCCGTGAACTTTGGCATTGTCAGCCCGACCGCGCTGTCGGTTGTCAACCTCTTCTTCTGGGTCCTGTGCTTGGGCGCATTCGTGGTCGAGGCGTGGGCCTTCTTTGACGCGATCCGGCGGCCTAAGGGTGCGTTTCCGGCCGCCGGCAAGCAGACCAAGCCGATCTGGCTGGTGATCCTCGGCGTGGCATTCGTGATCGGCATCGGCGGTGCGATCGGCGAGCTATACCTGCTGAGCGTCTTCCCGATCCTGGCGTTCGTGGCCGCGGCGATCTACCTCGTCGACGTCAGGCCCAAGGTCAAGTCCATCAACTCGGGATCATCCCGCCAGGGCCCATACGGACCCTGGTAAGCCCGGAGCTGAGATGCAGCACGTGACCGAAGCGCAGTGGCGCACACACCGGCTCGAGCTCGACGACCAGACGCTGCGCGCCTTCGACGCGGTCGTACTGCACGCCGGGGACGACGGCGTCGTCCTCGATCGGTCGGCGTTCTATCCAGGCGGCGGCGGGCAGCCGCCCGATGAGGGCGTGCTGCTCTGGGGTGGCGTGCAGACGCGAATCGTCGGCGCGCGCAAAGGCGACGATCTCTACCTCATCCCCGCTGAGGGCGATCCCGTGCCCGCGCCTGGCACCACGGTACGCGGCGCCGTGGCCGACGAGCGGCGGACCGCGCTCATGCGCACGCACTCGGGCCTGCACGTGCTGTGCGGGGTGGTCTTCCGTGACTACGGCGCGCTCGTGACCGGCGGCAACATGGAGCCGCTGACGGCCCGGATGGACTTCGACCTGCCCGAGTTGCCCGAGGGCTTTCGCGACGCCGTCGAGGCCGCCTGCAACACCGAGATCGCGGCCGACCGGCGCATCGAAGCTCGCGTGCTGCCGCGGGCCCAGGCCTTCGAGCTGCCGGACATCATCCGGACCGCGACCAATCTGGTGCCGCCCGATGTGGAGGACGTACGCATCATCGACATCGTCGGGCTGGATCAGCAGGCCGACGGCGGCACCCACGTGGCCAGCACCAAGCACATCGGCCGCATCGAGGTTGCGAAGATCGAGAACAAGGGGCGCGGGTTCCGTCGGCTGCGGATCAGGATCGCTGAGTAGGAGCCGACGAAGACTTCTCAGGCTGCCAGTCGGCGGCCGGGCGATTCAGCGCAGCGGCATGGCGAGCAGCGCTGCCGGGATGGTTACGATCGCGGCGGCTACGGAGATGACGAGTGCGACAAGGGCGGTGCTCAGTCCCGGCGTCGGGCGGAGGAGTCTGATCACCCTGGCGGCGACCTCGCACTCCTCCGTCCGGCTCACCGCGGCGAGGGCGCCGGACGGCACGCTGCCACCGCCGGCCGCCCCGACGCGCAGGAGCGCCGTCGCAAGCTCCCTGGCCGGGCGGTGCTGGAGGACCCGGTCGTCGGCGTGCATCTCGACGAGCAAGCCCACCGCGCGATAGGCCCGCCGGGCAGTGCCGGCCCAGCGGAATGCGCGCAGCAGCGCGAGGAAGGGCAGTAGCACGAGATCATGCCGCTCGCGCAGGTGTGCCCGCTCGTGCGCGAGCACGGCGGCTAGCTCGTCGGCATCGAGCAGGTCGAGCGTCCCTGCGCTGATCACTATGGCGGACCGCAGCCCCGGCAGGCAGTACGCAGCGGCGGCGGGATGATCCACGACGAGCGCCCCCGGTACCTTCGGGTCGCCGTGCGCGAGCAACCTCAGTAGTTCGTGCTGCCGCTGCCTGGCGCGCAACACTGAGGCGGATGCCGCGAGCAGGATCCAGCACAGCACGGCGAGCAGCGCGAGGCCAGCGCCGAGGGAGACGAGGCGGAGGTCGCCCGACGGATCGGGCGTAGCCGGGAAGCCGCCGGCGCGCGCGATGCTGGCCAGCTGGTTGACCGCGCCGCTCGCTACCCCGCTGCGAGGTGCCGAGACACCGAAGCCGATGAGTGCGCCGACGGCGGCGAGGCCCCAGGCCAGGCCGAGCGCCTGCCACAGCAGGATGGCGGCAGCGGGGGACCGCCGGGGCCAGGAAGCGCCGGCGAGCGCGTTGGCCGCCGGGACGCACCCGATGGCGACCGCGGCGAGGATAAGAACGGCAGCGGACACGGTCTCATCCCCGGGGAGCCTCGCCGAGCGCTCCGAGGGCGCGCAACAGGGCCTGGGCTTCGGTGCCAGACACGCTGCGGGCAAACCTGGCCAGGGCAGCCTGCCGATCGCCCGTCTGGTCGAGCGCGCTCAGCATGAGCTCGGTCACGTATGCTTCCCGGCTTTCGGCGGCACGGTAGTGCCAGGCACGTCCATTGCGCTCCCGGCGGGCGAACCCCTTCTTGGCGAGCCGATCGAGGACGGTCATCACCGTTGTGTGGGCCAGATCTCGATCAGTGAGAAGGCCGCTCACCTCGCGCACGCTTAGCGGATCAGCGGCCTCCCAGAGCACGTCCATTATGGCCCGCTCAAGGTCCCCAAGTCGGTTCACCCGGCAATTCTACGTGCTGCGGACCAACCCCTCCAGGGCAGGAGGCTGGCGTCGGCGCTACCGTGCAGACTGTGACCGTCCCCCGCATAGGCGTGAGCGTGGACCTCGTCATTCTGACCGTCCGGGCTGGCCGTCTCGCCACCCTGGTCTGGCGCCGTGACAGTGAACCCTACGCCGGGATGGTGGCTCTGCCGGGCGGCTTTATCCGGCTCGACGAGGACCTTCCCGCCGCGGCGGCCCGCGTCTTGGCTGAACGAGCTGGGTTGCCGGGCGAGCCGGTGCACCTTGAGCAGCTCCGCACTTACGGCTATCCGGACCGGGACCCCACCCGGCGCGCGGTATCGGTTGCCTACCTGGGCCTGGCGCCCGACCTGCCCGCACCCGACCAGCCACAGATGAGCTGGCAACCGGTCAGCGTCCTGACCCGGATGGCCTTCGACCACGGGAGGATCTTGCAGGACGGGGTGGCGCGGGCCGGCGCCAAGCTCGAGTACACCTCGCTGGCCGCCGCGTTCTGCCGCGACGAGTTCACCGTCGCCGAGCTTCGCCGCGTCTACGAGATCGTCTGGGGGACACCGCTCGACCCGCGCAATTTCCACCGCAAGGTGACCGGTGCGCACAATTTCCTGGTCGAGACCGGCGAGGTCACATCCTCCGGCGGAGGCAGACCCGCGCAGCTTTACCGGCGCGGCAGCGCGGTGCTACTCCATCCGCCGATGCTGCGACCCAACTGGCATGGTGATGATCGCGAACTACCCTGAGAGAAGATCAGACGCTCAGCGACGAGCAGCAGGAGGACAACGGTGTCCGAGCAGTCCCCGCGGTTTCGCTCGATACTCGACCAATTCGCCGGCTACAAACCAGGCAAGGCGCCGACGTCGGCAGGTGGCCGTACATTCAAACTGT
This sequence comes from uncultured Actinomycetota bacterium, assembly GCA_963730085.1. Taxonomy (GTDB): domain Bacteria; phylum Actinomycetota; class Actinomycetes; order Streptosporangiales; family Streptosporangiaceae; genus JAJYUU01. The sequence continues at coordinate 841,552 of CAVSQI010000009.1, forward strand.
CCTCGAATGAGTCGCCGTACGATCCGTTGCCCTCGGTCAGGGCCGTGATCGCGGAGGCGGCCAGCCAGATCAACAGGTACCCCGATAGCGGTGCCGCCGAGCTGACCGAGGTGATCGCGAGCCGGTTCGGCGTGCCGGTCGAGCACGTCGCTGTCGGCTGCGGCTCCGTTGGCGTCGCCCAGCAGCTGCTGGAGACGGTCGGCGAGCCCGGTGCCGAAGTCGTCTACGCGTGGCGGTCATTCGAGGCCTACCCCTACCTCACCGACTTGGCGAACGCGACATCGGTCCAGGTGCCGCTGCTCGACTACGGACACGACCTGTCGGCCATGGCGGCCGCTATCACGGAGCGCACGAGGCTCATCTTCATATGTACGCCCAACAACCCGACCGGCACGCCCGTACGCCACAGCGAGCTCGCCGCGTTCCTTGATCAGATACCAGCCGACTGCCTGGCCGTGATCGATGAGGCCTACGCGCAGTACGTGCGTGACCCCTCAGTAGCTGACGGTCTGCGCCTGTACACCGATCGGCCGAACGTCGCGGTGCTGCGGACGTTCTCTAAGGCCTACGGCCTCGCTGGTCTGCGGATTGGTTTCCTGATCGGGCACACGGCAGTGGCGCAGGCCGTGCGGAAGACGATGCTGCCTTTCACCGTTAACTCGCTCGCCCAGGCCGCGGCCATCGCGTCGCTCGCCGCCGAGTCCGAGTTGATGGAGCGGGTGGAGATGGTCGTCAAGGAGCGGGACCGGGTGCAGCGCGAGCTGGTCAGTGACGGCTGGACGGTGCCGCCGACCGAGGCCAACTTCGTCTGGCTCCCGCTGGCCGACAGGTCCGCTGACTTCGCCGCCCACTGTGATGCCGTCGGCGTCAGCGTCCGGCCGTACGTACCCGACGGGGTCCGAGTGACGATCGCCGACCCCGAGGCCAACGACGCCTTCCTGGCCGCTGCGGCCCAGTATGACCACCGCGCGTAGGGCTCCATCTGTGGGCGCGCTTGCGGTCCTCCGGGCCGGGTCGTCGCAGGTGTTGCTGCGGACGGCCGCCGAGGCCGACGTGCCGGCAGTGGTCGGGCTCCTTGCCGCCGACCAGCTGGGCGCGACCAGGGACGGCGTGCGCGACGACGGCGATCTAGCGGCCTACACCGCCGCGTTCCGCGCCATCGACGCCGATCCGGCCCACCTGCTGGTGGTCGCCGAGAAGGATGGCCAGATCGCGGGCACCTTCCAGCTGTCCTTCTTGCCGGGACTGGCCCGTCGTGGCGCGCTGCGCGCACAGATCGAGGCAGTCCGGGTGGCGGCGAACCAGCGCGGCGGTGGACTCGGCGCCGCGATGATGAACTGGGCCATCGAGGAGGCAAGGCGCCGTGGCTGCTCGCTCGTGCAGCTCACCAGCGACAAGGCCCGGACGGAGGCGCACCGCTTCTACGCGGGCCTTGGATTCGCGGCCTCACACGAGGGCATGAAGCTGCACCTGTGACGGGAGTCGCGGCCCGAGGCGGCGCTAGCCGACGACCTCGGAGGTGATGTCCGCGCCGAGGGTCGAGAGGCGCGAAGCAACGGACGCGTGACCGCGGTCGATGAGGTAGCCGGGTGCCACGACCGTCTCTCCATCCGCAGCGAGCCCGGCCAGGATCAGCGCGATCCCCGTGCGCAGATCGTGCGCGATGACCTCGGAGCCGTGGAGCGGAGTCGGGCCGTGGACCATCGCCGCACTGCCCGCGACCTCCACCTTGGCGCCCATCTTGTTCAGCTCTTCGGCCAGCATGTAGCGCCCATCGAAGATGGTCTCGCGGATGTAGCTGGTGCCGTCGGCCAGGCAGCTCAGCGCCATGATCGGTGACTGGAGATCCGTCGCGAAGCCCGGATACGTGTCGGTGATCACGTTGATGGGCCGAAGCTGCCGGTCGCGGCGCACCTGAAGGATCGCGCCGTGGGTGGCGAACTCCACACCCATCTGCTCAAGCTTCCAGCGCGCGACGCCGAAGTGCTCGAGGGACGCACCGACGAGGCTCAGCTCGCCCCCAGTGATGGCCGCGGCCATCGCGAAGACGGCTGCGTCGATCCGGTCGGGCATGACCGTGTGCTCGACGGCGGTCAGCTCGTTGACGCCCTCGACGGTGACGAAGCCAGTACCGCCACCGGTGATGCGGGCGCCCATCTTCGTCAGGAACGCGATGACGTCGAGCACCTCAGGTTCGAGTGCGGTGTTGTCGATGATCGTGGTGCCGGGCGCTATCGACGCGGCCATGATCAGGTTCTCGGTCCCGGTATGCGAGGGCGTGTCCAGGTACAGGTGAGCACCGCGCAGGCGGTCCGCCTTGATGTGGATGACGGTCTCGCCTTCCTCGACGATCGCGCCGAGCCGAGCGAATCCGCGGTAGTGGAAGTCGAGACTCCGGCTACCCAGGTTGCACCCGCCGATGCCCTCGATGGTGGCCTCGCCAAGCCTGTGCATCAGCGCGGGGACGAACAACACCGAAGCGCGGAACCTGCGCGCGATCTCTGCGGGCAGGACCGAGGTCGTCAGCTCGGAGGCGTCGACGACGAGCGTGCGCTCGGCCTCGTGGAACTTGACCACGGCGCCGATCGCCTGGGCTAGTTCCACGGCTCGGCGGACGTCCTCGATGACCGGGACGTTCCGCAGGACCGTTCGACCCTTCTCCGCTAGCAGGGACGCGGCGATCATCTTCAGCGCGGCGTTCTTGGCGCCCTGCACGAAGACTGTGCCCTGCAGCGGGTTGCCGCCTCGGACGATATAGCGGGTTTCGGGGCCGCTCGTCATCTGGTTGGAACTCCCGTCGGTTGGCTGCACCAAGCTGGCGACCCGGTCGACCACCGGGTCACGTGCCCATGCAGACGGCGGGCACTCTTCGATGAAGCCCGCCTGTCCAGACGACAAGTATTCCACCGCCACCGACCCCCCCAGACCATGACGACATTGTTACTTAACGTATCTGAGCGCCTTCAAAAAGTGATGACTCGGGGATCCTGCGGCTAGTGCCAGCGTCGGCCGGTGATACGCTCAAAGGCCTTTATGTACGTCTCGCGGGTCCGCTCGACGACCTGATCCGGCAGCGGTGGCGGCGGCTCCTGACCTTTCACGTCCCAGCCTGACGCCGGGGATGTCAGCCAGTCCCGGACATACTGCTTGTCGAATGAGAGCTGGCTCTGGCCCGGCCGCCAGGTGTCAGCGGGCCAGAATCGCGACGAATCCGGCGTCAGTAGTTCGTCGGCGAGCCGGAGGACGCCGGCGGCGTCGAAGCCAAGTTCGATCTTCGTATCGGCCACGATGATGCCGCGCCGGCCTGCTAGCTCGGCGCCCCGCTGGTAGACCGCAAGCGTGATGCGCGCCAGCTCAGCCGCGACGTCCGGGCCAACGAGGTCGACAACGTCGGCCATGGAGATGTTCTCGTCGTGCTGGCCGCCGAAGGCCTTGCTATCCGGATCGAAGATGGGCTCCGGCAGACGCGAACCATCGGTCAGCCCAGCAGGCAGCGCGACGCCTGCGACGCAGCCGTCCCGGCGATAGTCCGTCAGGCCGGTTCCGGTCAGGTAGCCACGCGCCACGCACTCGACCGGCACCATCGACAGCGGCATGCACGTCATTGCCCGGCCAGCGAACTGGGTCGGCACGGTCGCGTCGACAAGATGGTTAGGCGCAATGTCGGCAAGCCGTTCGAACCACCACAAGGAAAGCTGGGTAAGAATTTTGCCCTTGTCGGGGATTGCCGTTTCCAAGACATAGTCGAAAGCCGAGATCCGGTCGGACGCAACGAGCAGCAGGACACCATCGGCCGTCTCATACAGATCCCGGACCTTGCCTGAGTAGACATGACGAAGGCCAGGCTCGAGATCCGCGGCCGTCATGCGAGCTTCTCCAGCCGGTCGAACACAACGCCGAGTCGGCGAACATAGTGCTCCGGACTACAGACCTCGTCCAGGCGCGCCTCGTCGAGGTCCTGACCCCGCACCGCTGCGTGCTTCCGCAGCGTCTCGCGGAAGTCGACGCCGGACTGCCACGTATCCATGGCCGCGCCCTGGACAAGCGCGTAGGCGTCCTCCCGTGACATGCCGGCCGCGACAAGCTCGAGCAGGACTGCCGAGGTATAGATGAGACCGTGACTTGACTCGAGGTTTGCCAGCATTCGGGCCGGGTCGACGACGAGGCCCGCCATGATGCCCGTCGTCTGCTCGAGCACGTAGTCGGTCGCGATTGCAGCGTCCGGCAGGGCGACCCGCTCAGTCGACGAGTGGGATATATCACGTTCGTGCCAGAGCGGTATGCCCTCCATGACGGGCACGACCTGACCTCGCACGATCCTGGCGAGGCCGCTGATGCGCTCGGCCCGGATCGGGTTCCGCTTGTGCGGCATGGCCGAGGAGCCCTTCTGGCCCGCGCCGAACGGCTCCGCTAGCTCCGACACCTCTGTGCGCTGGCCGTGACGGATCTCGATGGCGATCGCGTCGCACACGCTGGCAATCAGCGCCAGCACGCTCACCCACTCAGCGATCCCGTCTCGGAGTACCACCTGAGTGGCCACGTCGGCCGGCCGCAGCCCAAGCTCGGCCAGTACCTCGGACTCGATCGACGGGTCAATGTTCGAGTACGTCCCGACCGGCGCCGGACAGCTTGCCGACGGCGATCGACTGCCGCGCGCGCAGCAGCCGGTCGCGGCTCCGGTGGATGGCGAACGCGAAATCGGCAACCCGATGGCCCCACACGTCGGGCTCGGCGTGGATGCCGTGGGTGCGGCCGACCCGCAACGTCGAGCGGTGGGCTAGCGCGTGGTCACGCAGCACCTGCAAGAGCTTGTCGCACCTGGCCGTCAGCAGGTCGGTCGACTCGGCGAGCTGCAGGGCCAGGGCCGTGTCCAGCAGGTCAGAGGAGGTCATGCCGAAGTGGACGTACGCCGCTGCCTCTCGCGGCGTTGTGTTGTTGGCCCAGGCGGACAGGAAGGCGATGACGTCATGCCCGGTGACGGCCTCCAGAGCGGCAACGGCCTCCGGCGTGGGCGGCGCCGCCGCCGCGACGGGGCCGACCACGTCTTCCGGCACCGTGCCCGCCTTCGCGTGGGCCGCCAGCACGAGGGTCTCGACCTGGCACCACAGCTCGTACTTGTGCGCCTCGCTCCAGACGTGGCCCATCTCGGGCAGCGTGTAGCGGTCGATCACGCTTCTATCCTGCCGCATCCTTGCCCGCAGGATCGCTCCCGGCTGGCTCGCGCTCGCTTGGCCAGCCACCCCGCCCGGCGCAGGCTCGGCATCCCCGCCTTGCCGGCGCATGCGCTCAGCGTCCCGCGGTAGGCATGCGGCCCGGGTCAGCGATATCGGAGCGATACCAGCCGCCACGGATGTGGATGTAGCCCGCCGCCTGGTAGGCGCCTGCTCGCGCCGCCGCGAGGTCAGGACCGCTGCCGACGAGGTTCAGCACTCTGCCACCGCTGGTGATGAGGTCATCTGCACCGTCGATCGCCGTCCCAGCCTGCAGTACATAGGCGCCGGGAACGTGGCCGGCCGCCTCGATGCCAGCGATCCGGTCGCCGCCCACGGGGCTCGCCGGATATCCCTCGGCCGCTAGGACGACCGTGACGGCGGCTCCCGGCCGCCAGTCAAGCGCGGGGACAGCGGCAAGGTCGCCGTGCGCGGCGGCCGCCAGGAGGCCGCCGAGGGGCGTGGCCAGGCGGTCGAGCACGACCTGAGTCTCCGGGTCGCCGAACCTCGCGTTGAACTCGATCACGCGCGGACCGCTCGAGGTCAGGGCCAGGCCGGCGTACAGCAGGCCGCTGTACGGACGGCCGAGGCGCGCAAGCTGGGCGAGAGCAGGCATGACGATCGCGTCGAGGGTCTGGTCAGCTAGGCTTTCCGGCGCCCACGGCAGCGGCGCGTACGCTCCCATACCCCCAGTATTCGGGCCCTCATCGCCGTCCCAGGCTCGCTTGAAGTCCTGCGCCGGCAGCAGGGGGACGGCGGTGACGCCGTCCGCGAGCGCGAAGACCGAGACCTCGGGTCCGTCAAGGAACTGCTCGATAACGACCGTGCCGCACAGCTGCGCATGGCGCAGGGCCTCGGCCCGGTCCGGCGTGACGATGACGCCCTTGCCCGCGGCGAGGCCGTCAGCCTTGACCACGTACGGCGGCCCGAACCGATCGAGCGCCGCCGTAGCCTCCGACTCGGTCTGGCAGGCCACCGCCGCCGCTGTCGGGACGCCCGCGGCGACCATCACCTGCTTCGCGAATGACTTGGAGCCTTCAATCATGGCGGCGTCCCGGCCGGGGCCGAAGCACCCGATGCCAGCATCCCGCAGCGCGTCAGCGACGCCGGCGACTAGCGGGGCCTCCGGACCTATGACGACGAGGTCGGCGGCCAGCCGGTCAGCTAGCGCCGTCACGGCGGCCGGATCAGTCGGAGTGACGGCGTGGAGTTCGGCATCCGCGCCGATGCCAGGGTTACCCGGCGCCGCATGCAGGCTGGTGACGGCGCGGTCACGGGCCAGCGCGCGGACCAGGGCGTGCTCACGACCGCCCGTCCCGAGTACTAGCACTCGCACTCCCGAGAGCTTACCGGGAGCTGATCGCCGCGAGCCGTCAGAGGACGTCGCGCAGTTGCACCGTCTGATCCCGGCGCGGGCCGACGCCGATAGCCGAGACCGGGGCGCCGATCATGTCCTCTACCGTCCGCACGTAAGCCTGCGCGGCCTTGGGCAGGTCGGTGAACTCGGTGGCGCCAGAGATGTCCTCTCGCCAGCCGTCTAGGAATTCATAGACCGGGGTGGCGTGGTGGAAGTCGGTCTGCGTCATCGGGATCTCGTCGTGCCGCTTGCCGTGCACGTCGTACGCCACGCAAACCGGCACCGTCTCCAGGCCCGACAGGACGTCGAGCTTGGTGATGAAGTAGTCGGTTAGTCCGTTGACCCTGGTTGCGTACCGGGCGATGAGCGTGTCGAGCCAGCCTGTGCGTCGCGGCCGGCCGGTCGTTGTGCCGTACTCGCCGCCGGTCTTGCGCAGCCACTCGCCTTGCGCGTCGGTCAGCTCGGTCGGAAACGGGCCGGCCCCGACCCTGGTGGTGTACGCCTTGAGTATGCCGACCACTCTGGTAATGCGAGTCGGCCCGATGCCAGAACCAGCGCACGCCCCGCCCGCCGTGGGCGATGACGAGGTCACGAACGGGTAAGTGCCGTGATCCACGTCCAGCAGGGTCGCCTGCGCGCCTTCCAGCAGGACTACCAGGCCGTTGTCTAGTGCCTCGTTCAGCACGAGGCCGGTATCGGCGACGTAGCGGCCAAGCCGCTCGGCGTAGCCGAGGTACTGCTTAGTCACGGTTTCCGCGTCGATGCCGCGCCGGTTGTACAACTTCGTCAGTACCTGGTTCTTCTCGCGCAGCGCCAGGTCCAGCTTCTGGCGCAGGATGCCAGGATCGAACAGATCCTGCATCCGGATGCCGACCCGCGAGGCCTTGTCGCTGTAGGCGGGCCCGATCCCGCGGCCGGTGGTGCCAATGCGGGCGTCGCCGAGGTACCGCTCGGTGACCTTATCGAGCGCTATGTGGTGCGGCATGATCAGGTGCGCATCGGCGGAGATGAGCAGGCGATCCTGCCAGACGCCGCGCTCGGTGAGCGCGTCGATCTCCTCGATGAGGACCTCGGGATTGATGACGACGCCGTTGCCGATGACCGACGTCGCGTGATCGGACAGCGCGCCGGACGGCAGCAAGTGCAGTGCGTAGCTCTCGTCGCCGATGACGACGGTGTGACCCGCGTTGTTGCCGCCCTGATAGCGGACGACGTAGTCGACCCGGTCGCCGAGGATGTCGGTGGCCTTGCCCTTGCCTTCATCGCCCCACTGCGCGCCGACGATCACGATGGCGGGCATGTACAGGTCCTTCCCGTACCAGTACGAAAGCCCCAGCAGCGTCATTGCGGTCAGACTGCAAGCGCGGCAGGGGCTCTTGCATTCAGATGCTACCGGAAGCGGGCCTCTGCGGGCGGCGGCTAGCGCAGGCCCGGGCGATCACGACTCCAGCGCGACCACAGCCGCGCGGCTGCTGTCGGCGAGGAACTCCCGGCATCGCGTCGCCTCATCGTCTTCGCCGATGGCAGCGGCGGCCACGCCGAGCATGTGGAGTGCCCGCAGGAACCCCTGGTTCGGCTCGTGCTCCCACGGAATCGGCCCGTGGCCGCGCCAGCCCGCCCGGCGTAGCTGGTCGAGCCCGCGGTGGTAGCCGGTACGAGCGAACGCGTATGCGGTGACCGGATCCCCAGCGGCCATCGCGCGCTCGGCCAGCGCGGCCCAGGCGGCGCAGTAGCTCGGGAACCTGGCGGCGACCTCGGCCGGGTCGTCGTCGGCGGCGAGCGCGGCACGTGCCTCGTCGTTGGCAGGTAGGAGGGTGTCCGGCGGGCCGCCGAGCAGGTTCTCACTCATCATTTGGCCAATCCTTCCGCGATGAGCCTCGCAGCCATCCGCGGCCCCGGGAATCCGACAGCCCGCGCGATCAGGCGAGGCGCTTGCCGACAGTCAGGAGGTCCTCGCACGCGTGCACGACGCGCGCGCTCATGCCCGCCTCCGCCGCCTTGCCCCACGCGCGCGGGTCGTAGGCCTTCTTATTTCCGACGCCGCCGTCGATCTTGAGCACGCCGTCGTAGTTGGAGAACATGTGTCCGGCCACAGGCCGCGTGAAGGCGTACTGCGCGTCGGTGTCGACATTCATCTTGACGACGCCGTAGCTGATGGCTTCCCTGATGTCGCTCAGGTCGGATCCTGAGCCGCCGTGGAAGACGAGGTCGAAGGGCTTCTCGCGGCCGTACTTCGCGCCGACAGCCTCTTGGATGTCCTTCAGGACAGACGGCCGCAGCTTGACGTGCCCTGGCGCGTAGACGCCGTGCACGTTACCGAACGTAGCGGCCAGTATGTACCGGCCGCGCTCGCCAAGGCCGAGTGCCTCGGCGGTGGCGAGTGCATCCTCGGGGGTGCTGTACAGCTTCTCATTAATCTCGCCGACGATGCCGTCCTCTTCGCCGCCCACGACGCCGATCTCCATCTCCATGACGATGTGCGCAGCGGCGCACTTATCAAGGAGCTCGGCCGCGATCTGCAGGTTCTCCGGAAGCGGCACAGCGGAGCCGTCCCACATGTGCGACTGGAACAGCGGGTCCTCGCCGTGAGCTACGCGCCCGAGAGAGATATCCAGCAGCGGACGCATGTACGCGTCGAGCTTGTCTTTCGGGCAATGGTCGGTGTGCAATGCCACGTTAACCGGGTACTTGGCGGCGACGACGTGCGCAAACTCGGCCAGTGCCACCGCGCCGGTGACCATGTCTTTAACCGCCGCGCCGGACAAATACTCGGCGCCCCCGGTCGAAACCTGGACGATGCCATCACTCTCGGCGTCGGCGAAGCCGCGCAGCGCCGCATTGAGAGTCTGGCTAGAGGTGACGTTGATGGCCGGGTACGCGAACCCATGTTCCTTGGCGCGGTCGAGCATCTGCGCGTAGACCTCTGGCGTCGCGATCGGCATGGCCCGGAATCCTTCCGTGTGCGGTCAGTGCCCAGTATTGCCGAGCCCGGTTACGCGCCCAACTCCGGCGGGCCGAGTTGCCGGCATTCCCGGGTCGCGGCGCCAGACGGGTCTACTCTCTGACCATGGGACACCATGCTGCAGACCCTGCTGAACATCGGCGCTACACCGGCGTCGTGATTCTGTCTGTGCTGGTCTTAACGATGCTGACCGTCGCCGCGCTCGCCCTCACGGCCTTCTCGCACGGCTGACAGCGCTAGCCAATACCTAGATCGGCAAGCTCGAAGGCCGCCAGGTACGGCAGCCCGCGCCCGGCCACCTTCTGCCGCGCCCCGCGCTCAACGACGACCGCGACGCCGACAACGTCGGCGCCCGCCTCGATCAGGGCGTCGACCGCTGTGAGCACCGAGCCACCGGTCGTGGACGTGTCTTCGACGGCGAGGACACGGCGTCCGGCGACGTCCGGACCCTCGATCCGGCGTTGCAGGCCGTGTGCCTTCTCGCTCTTCCGGACCACGAAGGCGTCGAGCCTCCGGCCGCGGGCCGCCGCCGCATGCATCATGGCGGTCGCCACTGGATCGGCACCGAGGGTCAGGCCGCCCACGGCGTCGAAGTCAAGGTCTTGCGTGGTATCGAGCATCACCTGACCCGCGAGAGGCGCCGCGCGGCCATCCAGGAGCACGCGGCGCAGGTCGATATACCAGTCGGCGCGCTGCCCGGAAGACAAGATCACTTCGCCATGGACGACGGCTAGTTCCCGGATCAGGGTCAGCAGCTCGTCTCGATCCGCCACGGGGGGCCAGCCTACCGCCGACACCGGGCCGGGTACTGGCCGGCGCCTGGTAGCTTCTGCGGGCCGGCGGTGTCGGTTGGCATCACCCGGCGCCAGCCCCTCATTGGGAGAAATACCTGGAACTGGCGGCAGAACCCGGCTCGGCGCAAAGGTCTGTGATCCGCGCTATGCCCCACGTCTGCCGCTAAGCGCTGGTAACGTCACGCGCAAGGGAAGGACGGTGTCGCGTTGGATCGCTGCGCGCTGTTCGTGGACGCAAATTATGCGCTAGCTGAAGGCGCGCTCGTCGTTCACGGCACTCGCAATCGTGACTCGGTGTCCTGGGACTACGCGGGCCTACTCAAGCTGCTCGGCAGTTTGTCCAGGGATCGCACTGGCCTGCCGCTGCTGCGCTGCTACTGGTATGACACCGCGGCCGATGGCGCCCGCGCGGCCGAGCACGAAACCCTGGCGGACATTCCGGCTGTCAAGCTTCGCCTCAGCAAGGCCAGGCCGAGCCGCAAGGAAGGCGTCGAGGCCGAGATCCGCAAGGACCTCACCGCGCTCGCGAGGAACCGTGCCGTCAGTGACGTCATCGTCGTGAGCGCGGAGGAGGACCTAGCCCCCGTGATCGCTGAGGTCCAGGACCTCGGCATCCGGACTGTGTTGTTCCATATCGCGACCGACGGCGGCTGGGCCATTGCGCGGACGCTTCGCCAGGAGTGCGACGACATCATCGAGATCGGCGGCGGCGCACCTGCAGCCTTACGTGGACCTCATCTCCGGGGCAGAGCCGCAGCTGCCGACCGCGGGCTTCCGGGAGCTGGCCGGCGCCTCGGTCCAGGCGAGCGGCCCCCACCCCGCCATCGAGGCCCCCCCGGTCAGGTTGTACGGATCACCGCTGACCAGCGAATACGAGCACGCCGCGCTCGCCGGCGCCGGTCAGGTCCACGGTCATCGACAGGACGCGCCTCGATTCGGTGGGCCTGCCGAGATGCTGCACTCTGGTCCCATCCTGGGCACAGGCGACAGCCAGCCCGGGCATCGGAGGCGCCCCGCACTCGCAGGGACCGGGGCCCTCGCAAGCTCAGCCAATGGCGCACCCGCAGGCCGCTCAGGCGCCCATGACACAGCCGGCACACGCGCAGATGGCGCCAGGGCAGCTAGCGCAGCCTTCGGTGGGATCGCCGCCGGGTTACCTTCCGCAGGCACAGCAGTCGCCGGGAGTGCACCAAGATCCCGGCCAGCCACTAGGCGCGAGTCCGCAGCCGCCGCAGTACCAGCAGTCAGAAGCAACGCGCAGTCAGCCGCCGGTTGGCGCCGAGGCGGGCTACGATCAAGCCCGATTCGGCGCCCCAGAGAGCCGCGGTCCGGTGGGCCAGCACCGGCATGAGCAGGGCGTCGGGTTTGACCAGCGCGGTGCGGACGACGGCCGCTCACTGGGTCAACCCGGCCACCCGGGGTCCAACGGCGCTGGCCAGGTCCCACTCGGCCAGAACGGCCCGAGCCAGAACGGATTGGGCCGCGACCAGCTTGGCCAGCAGTTCAGTCAGGCTCAATTCGGCCTGCCACAGCCGCCGCAAGGCCAGTTTGGTCAGGTCCATCCAAGTCACGCGGGCCAGGTAAATGGGCCGGGACTCGGTGGCAACGGTGTCGGCAATCAACTGCCTGGCGGATTCGGCGCTCAAGGCGGCGTGCCCCCAGGCGGCGGTGGCGGGCAGCCATCCGGGCAGCCCGGCATCGGCCTGCCGCCGGGACGCCTGCCAGCGAACGGGATGCCAGCCGCGCCGGGCGGGCAAGGAAACGGACTGCCGCCTCGCGGCTTCCAGGGACATGGCTTGCCACCGAACCCCGCCCCACCGAATACGCCGCCCAGCGGGTTGTCAGCGAATGGCGCCCCGAACGGCATGTCCTCCGGACCGGGTGTCACGCCGGGACAGGCCCGCCGCGATGCGGGTGGACCGGGTAGCACCGGGTCCGCCATGCCGCCAGCGACCATGCCGCCCGACGGCCGCGAGACAGTCGACGGTCAGCGCGCGCCACTGCCCCAGCGCCAGCTGCCACCGGCTAATGGCATGCCGTACGCCCAGGACCGCAGCATGCCGTACAGCGGTTCCGGTCAGCCCGCCCAGTTCAGCGGGCCTGTCGCAACGGCGGCGTACCGGCAGGACGGCTACGTCGGCCAGGGAGCAGTCGCGCCAGTCGCCATGTCGATGGGCGATGCTGTTCAGTCGGCTCACGCGGAGGGCTTCGGCTTTGGCGAGGCTGTCGCTCGAGACGCGCCCGCCCTGTGGCTGGAGGCCGTGCTCGCCCGCAAGCCGCGTATGCCGTCAGACCTGGAAGCGCGGCTGCTACAGGGCTCGGCGCTGCCCATCGACTCGCTGCTGCACGATGAGGTCAGGCACGCGCTGCGGCGCGGATTCTGGGACGCGCTCGAGCGCTCGCGCCGCTAGCCACAGGCGGCCAGGCGATCGGCGCGGGCAATCTTGGCTGCTTTGTCACGAAGCCATCACTGCGCGCAGTTCTCGGATACGGCCGTGCTCGATCGCGGCTAACGTTGTCACGTGGCAGACCTGAGCCGTGAGCAGTTCGACTCCATCGAATTCGACGCAGCGGCCAGCGGGGATCACATTGCCGCGGCCCGGACGATGACCGAGCTGGCGGCGATCGCCGACCAGAATCCAGGGATGCTGCGCGCCGAGGCGTTACTGCGAGCGGCCGAGCAATGGCTGCTCGCTGACCGGCCGGCCGAGGCCGTGACAGGTCTGCGCAGCGCGCTCGCCTATGGCGGTCCCGGCTTCGTTGATCCGTTAGTGCCGCTCGCCCGAGCGCTCTTCCTGCTGGGCCGGGACTTCGAGGCGCAAGCGCTGCTCGCCAGGCTGAAGACCGACGGTCTGCGTGACTGTCGGACCTGCGATCTTGTCGCTGAGCTGCTGGTCGAGCGTTCGGACCTGACCGCCGCGCTGGAGTGGGCGACCGCGGGCGTCGAGCTGTGCCTCGCGCGACAAGCAGATCAGCCGGAAGCTGAGGAGCCCGAGCTGAGGATGCTGCTACGCCTCCGCTACCGAATCCGCATCGACCTCGGGCTGCCCGAAGACAGCTACGACGCCCTGCTCGACGAGTCCTGAGCCTGCTCTAGCCAGCTGGATTGACGGCGGCGACGGCCCGCTCCGGGCTTACCCGCAGCGAGTCGCTGGCTTCGTCGAGGTCGACGAGGACCTTGTCGCCATCGGCGATCTCGCCCGCGATCAGGCCGCGCGCGAGCTTGTCGCCGATAGCGGACTGGATGAGCCGGCGCAGCGGGCGTGCGCCGTAGACGGGGTCGAAGCCCGTAACAGCCAGCCACTCCTTGGCCGCTGCGGTGACGTCCAGCGTCAGCCGTCGGCCGGCCAGCCTGCTGGCCAGGCGGCGCACCTGTAGCTCGACGATCTCGGTCAGCTCGTCGGTCGTCAAGGCGTCGAAGACGATCACGTCGTCGAGGCGGTTCAGGAACTCGGGCTTGAACGTTGCTTGCACCACGGACATGACCATGTCCTTCGTAGCCGCCTCATCCAGGCTGGCGTCCGCGATGTACTGCGAGCCGAGGTTCGACGTCAGGATCAGGATCGTGTTGCGGAAGTCGACCGTCCTACCCTGCCCGTCGGTTAGCCGGCCATCATCGAGAACCTGCAGAAGGACGTCGAACACCTCAGGATGTGCCTTCTCGACCTCGTCGAGCAGCACGACGCAGTACGGCCTGCGCCGCACCGCCTCAGTGAGCTGTCCGCCCTCTTCGTACCCGACGTAACCGGGCGGGGCACCGACGAGCCTGGCCACCGAGTGCCGCTCCGAGTACTCGCTCATGTCGACCCGGATGATCGCGCGCTCGTCGTCGAAGAGGAACTCAGCGAGCGCCTTGGCTAGCTCAGTCTTGCCGACACCGGTGGGCCCGAGGAACAGGAAGGAGCCAGACGGCCGATCCGGATCCGAGATGCCTGCCCGTGACCTGCGGACGGCGTCGGACACGGCCTGAACAGCACTACGCTGGCCAATGATCCGGTGGCCAAGCTCGTCTTCCATGCGCAGCAGCTTGCCGGTCTCGCCTTCCATCAGCCGGGCCGGGATACCCGTCCAGGACGACACCACGTCAGCCACGTCGTCGGGGCCGACCTCTTCCTTCACCATCGGCGGGCCGTCAGCCCCACGACCTGATGTGCTCGCTTCGTCGGTGCCAGCGACGGCGGTAGCCTCAGCGATCTGGCGCTCGAGCTGCGGGATCTCGCCGTACATGAGTCGGGAAGCGACCTCAAAGTCCGCGTCGCGCTGCGCCCGCTCGGCCTGGCCGCGCAGGTCGTCGAGCTGCTTCTTGAGCTCACCAACCCTGTTCAGGCTGGCCTTCTCCCGATCCCAGCGGGCGACCAAGGCGGTGAGTTGCTCCTGCCGGTCGGCTAGATCGGCCCGCAGCCGCTCAAGCCGCTCGCGACTGGCCGGATCGTTCTCCTTGGCCAGCGCCATCTCTTGCATCTTCATCCGGTCCACGCTGCGCTGTAGCTCGTCGATCTCGACCGGGCGGGAATCGATTTCCATGCGCAGCCGGGACGCAGCCTCGTCGACCAGGTCGATCGCTTTGTCGGGCAAGAACCGGCCGGTGATGTAGCGGTCCGACAGCGTCGCAGCGGCCACGAGCGCGGCATCGGAAATCTGTACCTGATGGTGCGCCTCGTAGCGACCCTTCAGCCCGCGCAAGATGGCGATCGTGTCCTCGGCCGACGGCTCGCCGATCAGGACCTGCTGGAATCTGCGCTCGAGCGCCGGGTCCTTCTCGATCCGCTGGCGGTACTCGTCCAACGTGGTCGCTCCGACCATCCTCAGCTCACCGCGAGCCAGCATCGGCTTGAGCATGTTGCCGGCATCCATGGCGCCTTCGGCCGCCCCAGCCCCGACGACGGTGTGGAGTTCGTCGATGAACGTGATGATCTGGCCTTCGCTCTGCTTGATCTCGTTGAGTACTGCCTTCAGGCGCTCCTCGAACTCGCCGCGGTACTTGGCGCCGGCCACCATCGCGCCTAGGTCGAGCGCGACAACGCGCTTGCCGCGCAGCGACTCGGGCACGTCTCCGGCCACGACTCGCTGCGCGAGGCCCTCAACCACAGCGGTCTTGCCCACACCGGGCTCGCCGATCAGCACGGGGTTGTTCTTGGTTCGCCGGGACAGCACCTGGATCACTCGGCGTATCTCGGCGTCGCGGCCGATGACGGGGTCGAGCTTGCCGTCGCGGGCGCTCTGCGTGAGGTCAATGCCGTACTTCTCGAGGGCCTGGTAGGTGCCTTCTGGATCCGGCGACGTCACCCGGGCGTGGCCGCGAACCTGCTCGAACGCGTCAGTGAGCTGCTTCGGGCCGCGCTCCGGCCGCGCGCAGCACCGATGCCGCCTGGCCGCCGTCGGTGGCCAGGCCCACGAGCAGGTGCTCCGTCGACACGTACTCGTCCGACATCTCGCGGGCGAGCTTGCGGGCGGTCGAGAGCGCGGCCAGCAGCTGCCGCGAGGTCTCCGGCGCGCTGACGGTGACGCCGGCCGCCTGTGGCAGCTTGGCCAGCTGGGCCTGCACGGTGCTGACCAGGTTAGCCGGGTCGGCGCCGACGGCTCGCAGCAGCGGAGCGGCCGTGCCGCCGTCTTGCTGGATCAGCGCGGCGAGCAGGTGCAGGCCATCGGTGCTGGGATTGCCCGCCGACGCGGCCATCTGCACGGCCTGTGACAGAGCCTCCTGGCTCTTCCTCGTCAGCTTGTCGTCCACTGTCTCTTTCTTCTCTTCTTAACTTCTCGTGCTCTCACAGCGCGGGACCGTTGCCCGGAATCGTGTCAGTCGCCGCGGCGACAGCCTGTCCGCGATCAGTGCCGACGCCAGGGCCGGCCGGGCTCTGCGGAGCCTGGCTGACGTGACGGACCGGGACGAGGGCCGCCCCGTCAGGTCGGCTGCGGACCAGGTTCGCCAGTCGCGCCGCGACCGAGCGAGTGGACTCGAGCTCGGACCGGAGCTGACTAATCTCGGCCTGCATCTCGGCCAGGAGCATGCGGCTGCGTCGCTCCGCCAGCTCCAGCTCGAGGATGCGTTTGATCCCGTTGAGGTTGATCCCCTCTTCCTGGGACAGGCGCTGAACCTCGCGCAAGATCAGGATGTCGCGCAGTGAGTAGCGGCGGCCGCGGCCAGCGGCGCGGCCGGGCGAGACGAGGCCGAGCCGGTCGTAAGCACGCAGGGTCTGCGGGTGCAAGCCGGAGAGCTGGGCGGCCACGGAGATGACATAGACGGGCGTGTCATCGGTTAGCTCGAACTGGCTGGTCAATGTCATCTCCTTTCGGCGGTCGAACCTAGGCGTTGGCGTTCTTCAGGACGTCAGCCCGCGGGTCAGGGCCAGCGGTAGCGTCCCGCAACATCGCGAGGGCGTCCCGTGCCTTGTCGTTAAGCTCCTGCGGGACCTGCACGTTGACGGTCACGAGCATGTCGCCCGTGGTGCCGTCCTTGCGGCGGACGCCCTTGCCGCGGACGCGGAACGTCCGGCCATTGGGCGTGCCAGCCGGGATGCGCAGGCTAACGGGCATGCCGCCATGCGACGGCACCTTGATCTCGGCACCGAGCGCGGCCTCGGCGAAGGTCATGGGCACCGTGATTGTCAAGTTGGCGCCCGACCGGCCGAACGTGCCGTGTGGGTGCGGCTGGACGTGGATTCGCACGTATAGATCGCCTGCCGGTCCGCCACGCTCGCCGCGAGCGCCCTTGCCAGCCAGCTTGATCCGCTGACCGTCCTCGACGCCCGCCGGGATCCTCGCCTGGATCGTGCGGGTGCTCATGGCCCGGCCGCTGCCCGAGCACGTCTCGCACGGCTCGTCAACGACGAGGCCACGCCCGAGGCACGTCTTGCATGGCTCGGAAAAAGCGAAGCTGCCGAGATTCCGGCTGCCTTGCCCGGTGCCCTCACACGTCGGGCACACCCTTGGCACGGTACCGGCCTTCGCGCCGGTGCCCTTGCACACAGGGCATGCGCCCTCGCCGGTGAGCCGGAGCGAAACCGTGGTGCCGTTGATCGCATCGCCGAAGGACAGTGTCGTCTCGGTCTCCACGTCGGCGCCGCGCCGCGGCCGCGCCTGGGTCCCAGTCGTGCCGCCCGACCTGCCGCCGAAGACGCCGCCGAGCAGATCACCCAGGCGCCCGCCGGCGCTGCCGGCCGCGCCGCCGAACAGGTCGCCAAGATCGAAGCCGTAGCCGCTGCCCGCAGATCCAGATCCTGGCATCCGGACCCCACCATGGCCGAACAGCGTGCGCGCCTCGTCGTACTCCTTGCGCCTGCCCTCGTCGGAGAGCACGGTATAGGCCTCGGAAATCTCCTTGAAGCGTGCCTCGGCCTTCGCGTCACCCTCGTTCGCGTCCGGGTGGTACTTGCGGGCCAGCTTGCGGTACGACTTCTTGATCTCGTCGGCCGTCGCGGTCTTGGTCACGCCGAGGGTCTTGTAGTAGTCCTTCTCCAGGTAGTCCTTGGTGCTCAACGCGCCTCTCTAGTGAGCTAGCTAGAAACCTGACGGCGGGGCCCGCCGGAGCGGACCCCGGCCGCCAGATCATTACTCGGCGGGAGCCTCGCCGCCAGCAGACGTGTCCGGCTCGGCTTCGTCAGTGGAACTTGCCTCCTCGGCATCCGCCTCCGGAGTGTCCGTGGTCGGCTCGGCGACGGCGACCCTGGCCGGGCGGATGATGCGCTCGCCCACCTTGTAGCCAGGCTGGAGTATCTGCACGGCGGTTGGCTCGGTGACGTCGGCTGAGTACGAGTGCATCAGCGCCTCGTGCAGCGTCGGATCGAACGGGTCACCGCTCTCGCCGAAGGCCGTCAGGCCCAGCTTGATCACGATGCCCTCCAGCGACTCTGCTACCGACTTGAAGCCGCCAGTCAACTCGCCGTGCTCTCGGGCCCGGCCGATGTCGTCCAGCACCGGCAGCAGCCCGTGCAGAACGTTGGCGAGGGCCTGCTCGCGTACCGCCAACCGGTCCCGCTCGATCCGCTTGCGGTAGTTGGCGTACTCCGCCTGAAGCCGCTGCAAGTCTGCGGTCCGCTCGGCCAGCATGGTCGCGGCCTGCGCAAACGCCGGATCAACCGCACCCTCGGTGCCGCTACCGTCGGACGTATCGCCGCCGGTCGCCCGGGCGCCAGCCGAAGCCGACTTCTGCCTCGCCTCCGAGCCAGTTGTCGCGGTGGCGCCGCTCGCTGGCGAGTCCGACTCGGCGCTCGCGCCCTCGCTTGGACGCGGGCTGCCGGGTTCGGACCCTGCCTTCGCCCGTGCGCCGCCCGACGGCGCGCCCTGCGGGCGCCCCGCTCCGGTATCGCGTACCTGGCCAGTGACCGGGTCAATCCGCCTGCGATCGCGGATGACCGGGCCCTGGCGCTCCTCTTCGGGCCTCATCAGGCGGCGCCGCCCTCCTCGTGGGCCGGCTTGTCGTCCTCGACGATCTCGGCCTCGACAACGTCGTCGTCCTGGCCGCCGGCCTCGTCTGCCGACTCGTTGGCCTGCGCGCCGGCCGCCTGCGCCTGGGCGTAGATAGCCGTGCCCATCTTCTGGCTCACCTGAGCTGCGTGCTCACTAGCCGTCTTGATGGCCTCAGTGTCGGTGCCCTCGAGCGCCTTCTTCAGGTCGGCGATCGCGGACTCGACCTCGGACTTGACGTCGTCCGGGACCTTGTCAGCGTTCTCGGCGAGGAACTTCTCCGTGGTGTAGGCCAGTGACTCCGCGCGGTTGCGGACCTCAGCCTCTTCGCGCCGCTGGCGGTCTTCCTCCGCGTACTTCTCGGCGTCCGCCATCATCCGCTCGATGTCATCCTTGTTCAGCGCCGAGCCGCCCGTGATCTGCACGGACTGCTGCTTGCCGGTGCCGAGGTCCTTGGCCGACACGTTCACGATGCCGTTGGCGTCGATGTCGAACGTCACCTCGATCTGCGGGATGCCGCGCGGCGCCGGCGCGAGGCCGGCCAGCTCGAACATGCCGAGCTTCTTGTTGTACGCGGCGATCTCTCGCTCACCCTGGAAGACCTGGATCTGGACCGACGGCTGGTTGTCGTCAGCCGTGGTGAAGATCTCCGAGCGCTTCGTCGGGATGGTCGTATTGCGCTCGATCAGCTTGGTGAAGATGCCGCCCTTGGTCTCGATACCGAGCGACAGCGGCGTCACGTCAAGGAGCAGCACGTCCTTGACCTCGCCCTTGAGCACGCCCGCCTGGAGGCAGGCGCCGACGGCCACGACCTCGTCCGGGTTCACGCCCTTGTTGGGCTCCTTGCCGCCGGTCAGCTCCTTGACCAGCTCCACGACGGCCGGCATGCGGGTGGACCCGCCGACGAGCACGACGTGGTCGATCTCACTGAGCTTGATGCCAGCGTCCTTGATCACCTGCTGGAACGGCGCCTTGCAGCGATCGAGCAGGTCAGAGGTCATCTTCTGGAATTCGGCCCTGGAGAGCTTCGTGTCCAGGTGCAGCGGGCCCTGCTCGGAGTGCGTGATGTAAGGCAGGTTGATCTGAGACTCGGTCGAGCTAGATAGCTCGATCTTCGTCTTCTCCGCCGTCTCCCGCAGCCGCTGGAGCGCCATCTTGTCCTTGGACAAGTCGGTGCCGTAGCTGTTCTTGAAGTCCTTGACGAGCCAGTCCACGACGCGCTGGTCCCAGTCGTCACCACCGAGGTGGTTGTCGCCGCTGGTCGCCTTCACTTCGACGACGCCCTCGCCAACCTCGAGCAGCGAGACGTCGAACGTGCCACCGCCGAGGTCAAAGACCAGGATGGTCGCCTCGTTGTTCTTCTCCAGGTGGTAGGCCAGCGCGGCCGAGGTCGGCTCGTTGATGATGCGCAGGACGTTCAGGCCAGCGATCTGGCCGGCCTCCTTGGTCGCCTGCCGCTGCGCGTCGCTGAAGTACGCGGGCACGGTGATCACCGCGTCGGTGATGGTCTCGCCCAGGTATGACTCGGCGTCTCGCTTCAGCTTCTGGAGAACGAACGCGCTGATCTGCTGCGCGGTGAACTTCTTGCCGTCGATCGACACCGTCCAGTCGGTGCCCATCTGGCGCTTGACGGAGCGGATGGTCCTGTCAACGTTGGTCACAGCCTGCCGCTTGGCGACCTCGCCGACGAGCACCTCGCCGTTCTTGGCGAAGGCGACGACGGACGGCGTGGTCCTGGAGCCCTCAGCGTTGGCGATGACCGAGGGCTCGCCGCCCTCGAGGACGGCGACGACAGAGTTGGTCGTCCCTAGGTCGATGCCTACCGCACGTGCCATTTGTTCTGTCCTTGGTGTGGTCTAGTGGGTTTGTGATGCAAGCCGCTGGAAGATTGAGTCCAAGCGGCTCAAGTCTGCCATGCTGCCCAGTCCTTGGCAACTGAGTTGAGTCTAGCCGACTCAACTTTCCTTGCCTGTGAATGGGAACTGAGGAGGATCCCCGGATATTCCGGCCAGGTGGCCCCCAGATTGGTCGGCGGCGCATACCGTTTGGTGCAGTAGGGTGCGCGGGGAAGGGGCGTGCATGCTGCAGAACGACAGCGGAGCCGCCGCGGCTGGCGTTCGCTCCGGTGCCGCTAACGAGCTGCAGGCACAGCGTCCGGCTCACGCGGGCAGGTCCGGCTACCTCACGGGACGCCTAGCGCTGAGCCGTGACGACCGCACAGCCCTGGGCCTCTGGGCGGCCGCGCACCTGGCCCTCCTAGCGCTGGCCTGGGCGGCGGCCTGGGCATTCCGGCCAACCCGCGAGCACGCTCCGCTGACGGGGGCGTTCGAGCACTGGGACGCCGTGCTGTTGCGCAATATCGCACAATATGGCTACTTCGGGCCGCACACGATCGCCAATAACACAGCGTTCTTTCCCGGCTATCCAGTGGTGCTGGCGGTTGGCCACCTCGTCCTGCGGAACTGGGTCTTCTCCGAGCTAGTCGTTTCTTTCGTGGCCGGCTCCTTCGCCGTCGTCGCGCTGGCTCGGCTGGCCGGCGGGAGCCGGGCCGTGCTCTACATGCTGACGACGCCAGCGGTGATCTTCATGATGGTTGGGTACGCCGAAGGGCTATTCCTGGCCCTCGCGATCCCGGCCTGGCACGCGGCGGCTCGGGGCCGCTGGTGGCGCGCAGCGCTCTTCGCCGCGCTTGCCGGGCTCGTCCGGCCCGACGCGGTCTTCATGATTCCCGCGCTCGCCGTGATGGCGCTGACTGGATATCGCGGACCAGGGACATGGCCTCGGGCTGCTGAAACTGTCGGCGGAAGGCTGGTTAACGCCGCGAAGGCCTGCTGCGGACTGGCTGGCCCGGCGGCCTACGGCGGATACCTCTGGGCGCACACCGGGAATCCGCTGGCGTGGTCGGCAGCCCTGCGCAAGGGCTGGGACCTGCACCCGACCACTCCCTTCGAGAACCTGCGGACCACGTGGTGGGCAGCATTCCGGCATCCGTTCGCGGCTAGCACGTCGTTTGAGTTCCAGCTTGAATTCGGCGCGATGGCCGTCATGATCGTGGCGGTGCTGTTGTTCCTGTACGCGGGCCGCTGGCCGGAAGCTACGTATTGCGGTGTAGCGCTCGTCGCGCTCGGCACGTCGACGTGGTTCGAGACGGGCCCCCGCACGCTGCTGGTCCTGTTCCCGATCTGGGTCGGTCTCGCCGCCCTGGAAGAACGCCGGCCGTGGCTGCGGTACGTGTACTTCAGCGTGAGCGGGCCGCTGGCCGTGGTGCTTGCGATGCTGTACCTGTCGGGTCAGTGGGCCGGCTAGGCCGGCGCAGCCAGTCGCCGCAGCCCGCCTTGCAGCGCAAGCCGATCCGGTGCATCAGCGAGCACGCCGCCGGCCGGATCGTCGACGCCGACCGATCGGACGACGTCTAGATCAGGCCGCAGGCACTCCCTGACCACCAGTGCGCACAGCAGCAGCACGCTGCCAAAGCGCGCAAGAACAGCGGTGAAGTACAGGGTCGCGCTGATCGCGCCGGGTTCGCGGAGACCGGCTACGACCGTGATCAGGTACGCCCAGATCGCGTAGAAGTAGCCGACCTCTGCGGCTTGCCAGACCAGGTAGGCGGGCAGCCGCGGTCGGGCCAGGACCACCAGTGGGACCAGCCAGACCACGTACTGCGGTGACCAGACCTTGTTACAGAGCAGGAACGCGGCCGTCGTCAGAAATACAAGCTGGGCCAGTCGCGGCCGTCGTGGCGCGGCGAGCGCCAGTAGCCCGATCGCGAGGCATCCGACGCCAAACGCCGCCACTGACATCAGGTTGAGCCGCCCCACCGCCGACGTGTCGACGACCGGCCAGTGCACGTACTGGAAGAAGTACCAGATCCCACCCCAGTCGGCGCCGCGACGGCTGCTGAAGGTATAGAACGTGGACCAGCCCTGCGGGGCGGCGATCGCGATGGGCAGGTTCACCACGAGCCAGGCGGCGGCGGCCGAGCACGTCGTGACCGCGAATGCCCGCAGTCGGCCGGCGCGCAGGCAAAGCAGGAACAGCGGCCACAAGACGACGATGGGATAGAACTTGGTCGCGACTGCAAGCCCGAGGAACACCCCGGCCAGCACGAGCCGCCGGGCCGTCCAGGACGCCAGGGCCAGCATCATGAAGCCCATCGCGATGAGGTCCCAGTTGATGAACGCCGACAGGATCAGCGCTGGCGAAAAGGCGACGAGGAGCGCGGTCCAGCGCCGGCCGGGCCCGGCGCAGTAGGCGGTCGCGAGCACGCCGATCACCAGGAACAGCGCCAGCACTCCGACTGTCACGTCGAAGAACTGCAAGCCCCTGGAGTACGCATTCGGCATGGACTTGACGACCCACGCCGCGCCCTGCATGACGGCGCCGATGATGACCGGGTACTCCACGTGGTGGGTGAGATACGGCGCCTGCCCGTTCCAGAGGCCCTCGGTGTAGTAGAGCGGGTAGATGTCGGTGTAGCAGTGAGCCTGATACTGCTCGACGCCGACATTCCAGGCACCGGCCCGGCACGCTTCCTTGGCGCCAAAGGCGATGCCATCGGCGGCGACACTGGCGAGGACCAGGACAGTCGTCGAGCCGAGGAACGCAGGCCAGCCCCCGCGCGTCAGCCAGCCTCGGCGTGCTGGCAGGCGGCCGGACACGCCCCCGCCGGGCGCGGTGGCGTCCTCTCCGTCGTCCACGCTCATCTGGCCTGCCTGTCTCTCGAATCGGCGCATTGCGACCGTACGGTTTGCGGAGGGCAGTCTGGGGCGTTGCCCCCGGCTGCGGCGGTGTCAGGTTGCCCCCGGCTGTCAGGCTAGCGGCTGGCTCGGATCGAGATTGCCGCGAACCGGTCACCATGGTCCACGGGCCGCCGCGCCCGGTGATCGTCAGCGAGGGCGATGCGGGCGTTACGCTGTCACCCATTGCCATAGCTGGAGGTTGATTTGGCACTGCGGATCATCATCGGACTCGTCGTCACGGTCGCCGCCGCGGCGATCGCGGGCCGTCGGCTCTGGTGGCTCTTCCGGCTCGGCCGCACCGGCCAGCCCGCGCCCGAGCGAGTCCAGGCACTGCGCCAGCATCCCGCGGAGGGTGCGGAGACGCAGGTCACGGAAGTGATCGGGCAGCGCAAGCTGCTTCAGTGGACAGTGCCGGGCGTCGCGCACGCCCTGACATTCTGGGGCTTTATCGTCTTGATCCTGACGATCATCGAGGCCTACGGCGACCTGTTCAGCAAGCACTTCGCCATTCCCCTGATCGGTACGTGGGCCTGGGTCGGCTTCCTCGAGGACCTGTTCGCCGTCGCGGTGCTGGTGGGCATCGTCACCTTCGCCATCATCCGGCTGACCTCCGACCCGAAGCGCGAAGGCCGCGCGTCACGCTTCTCCGGCTCGCACACCGGCGCCGCCTGGCTAGTGCTGCTGGGCATCTTCCTGGTCATCGCCACCCTGCTGATCTACCGGGGTGCCCAGGTCAATTCGGGCGACTTCCCGTATCCGCACGGCGCCTTCGCCTCGCAGATCGTCGGCCACTGGCTGCACCCGGCGGGCGCGGCGAACAGGGGCATCGAGACGACCTTCATCTTGCTGCAACTCGCTGTCATCCTGGCGTTCGGCGTGTTCGTGACGTACTCCAAGCACCTGCACATCGCGATCGCGCCGATCAACGTGCTCTTCGCCCGCCGGCCCAACGGGCTAGGGCCGCTGCAGCCGATGCGCTCGAACGGCAAGGTTCTCGACTTCGAGGAGGCCGATCCGGACGAGGACGTCTTCGGGATCGGCAAGGTCGAGGACTTGAGCTGGAAGGGCATGCTCGACCTGGCCACGTGCACCGAGTGCGGCAGGTGTCAGTCGCAGTGCCCCGCCTGGGTCACGGGCAAGCCGCTATCCCCGAAGATGATCATTTTGGAGCTGCGCGATCACGCGTTCGCCAAGGCGCCGTACCTGCTGGCCGAGTCGGACGATGCGCGGGCCGCGCTGCCGGAAGCCGTCCGCGCCGAGGCCGAGCGGCCCATCATCGGCGACAGTGATGCCCACGGCGTCATCCACCCGGACGAGTTGTGGTCGTGTACGAACTGCGGCGCGTGCGTGGAGGAGTGCCCGGTCGATATCGAGCACATCGACCACATCACCGGGATGCGGCGTCACCAGGTGCTGGTCGAGTCCGCGTTCCCGGCCGAGGCGGCCACCATGCTCAGGAACCTCGAAAACAAGGGCAACCCCTGGGGCATGGGCGAGAGCAAGCGGACTGAGTGGATCACCGAGCTTGACTTCGAGGTGCCCGTCGTTGACGGTGCGATCGGCGATGACGTCGAGTACCTGTTCTGGGTGGGCTGCGCTGGGGCGCTGGAGGACCGAGCAAAGCGGACCACCAAGGCCATTGCCCAGCTGCTGCATACCGCCGGCGTCAGCTTCGCGGTGCTCGGGCCCGCCGAGACATGCACGGGTGACCCTGCCCGGCGGATGGGCAACGAGTTCGTCTACAGCATGCTCGCCCAGCAGAACATCGAGACGCTCAACGAGGTCGGCGCCCGCAAGATCGTCGCTAGCTGTCCCCATTGCTTCAACACGATCGCGCGGGAGTATCCGCAGCTCGGCGGCAATTACGAGGTCATTCACCACACCCAGCTGCTGGCCAAGCTCGTCGCCGACGGCAAGCTGACGCCGGTGACGCCGATCGAGGAGAAGATCACCTACCACGACCCGTGTTTCCTTGGCCGGCACAACCGGGTCTTTACGCCGCCACGGGAGATCATGGAGCAGGTGCCGGGAGTCCAGGCTCAGGAAATGCACAGGTGCAAGGAGCGCGGTTTCTGCTGCGGCGCTGGCGGTGCCCGGATGTGGATGGAAGAGCGGATCGGCAAGCGGATCAACACCGAGCGGATCGACGAGGCCCTCGGCACTAATCCCGACACGATCTCCACCGGCTGTCCGTACTGCCTGGTCATGCTCGGTGACGCCGTCGCCGCCAAGAAGAGCTCGGGCGAGGCCAAGGAGTCGCTCGAGGTCGTCGACGTGGCCCAGCTGCTCGCCAGGTCGGTGCAGGTACCGGCCGCGGTCGGAGCGTCGGCGTCGGCGGATAGCGCGACCGCGAATGGCAGCGGCGGCGAGTCGGCGGGTCCGGAATCGGGTGAGTCGGCGGAGGCTCGTCCTGCGGAGGCTCGTCCAGCGGAGGCTGGCCCGGCGCGGTGGCCGGCCGAACATGGCGACGAACCGGAAGACCAGGCGTGAGTGGATTCACGACGGGCTGAGTCGTTCAGTGACGGCGTCTTTGCCGTCGCGATTACCGTCTTGGTCTTCAACCTGCTGCCGATAGCGGACAAGACGGCTGGCTTGCTGACGGTGACCGGCCGTGGCGGTCACCCCGGGCTGCTGCACTACTGGCCCGCCTACCTGGCCTATGTGATCAGCTTCCTGACGATCGGCATCATGTGGCTTAACCATCATCTGATGTTTGCGCAGGTCAGGACCGTTAACCGACCGGTACTGGTGTTGAACCTGATCCTGCTGCTGGGCATCGTGGCTCTTCCGTTCCCCACCGCACTCGTCGCCGATCACCTGACGGGCAGCGCTGGTCGGGCTGGCCAGGCGACGGTCGCTGTGGTCACCTACGGCTTGCTCATGATCGCGATCTCGGTCAGCTTCGGTGGGACGTGGGTCTACATATCTCGGCACCTAGACCAACTCGCTGGCCACCTGCCGGTACAGCCATCTCGGATGGCGACGTTCAGGTTCGTCTCCGGCAACGCCGGTTATGTGGCCGGGACGCTGATCGCCTTGGCCTCGCCGATCGCCGCACTGATCATCTTCCTGCTGCTCGGTGTCTACTACCTGTTCGAGCATCTGCCGGAACCGGCCGCTGACGGCGTGACCGAATCCGGCTCGGACGACGACTGACTAGGACACGATCCTGACCGGCAGCCACACGCGCACCCTGGTGCCGCGGCCCGGCCAGGACTCCAGGGTGGCGTGGCCACCGTGGGCGTTCGCGATGGCCTGCACGATGGAAAGCCCAAGGCCGCTGCCGCTGCTGCGCTCCGCCTTGGCATGGCCGCCCGAGTGTCGTTCGCGCGGCGGGGCGTGGAGAGCCGTGGCCCCACGCGGCTGACCCGGCTCGCCGCCGGTGGAATCCGGAGAGGACCAGCCGGCCGCGCTGCTGCCGCGGGCAGCCGGGTCGTCGGCCCCGTTCCCGTCTTGATCATGGTTTTCATGTGCAGCCGGGCCAGCGCGGTGGAACCTGTCGAACGCGCGGCCAGCGTTTTCGGCCGACATGCCGGGGCCGGCGTCGGCCACCTCGATCAGCACACCGCCGGTGATCTCGCCGAGCCGCACGACGACTGCCGTGGTCGGCGGCGTATGGGCGCGCACGTTGCCGAGCAGGTTGGCCAGTACCTGCCGGATGCGGGCCTCGTCCACGACGGCGACCAGGCGAGGCGGCGCCTCAGCACGGGCTGGGCGCTGGGGCTCGACAGCGATGGCATCGGCAACCGCGTCGCGGACGACGGCGGCCAGGTCTGTCTCGGCCAGGTCCAGGGACGAGGTGCGGTCCAGCCGGGCCAGCTCGAGTAGCTCCGCGACCAGGGCGCTCATCCGATCGGCCTCTTGCTCGATCCGCCGCATCGCGTTTGGCAGCTCATCGGGGCCGAGCGCGCCTTGCCGGTACAGCTCGGCGTAGCCACGAATCGTCGTTAGCGGAGTGCGGAGCTCGTGAGAGGCGTCCGCGGCGAACTCGCGCACCTTCTGCTCAGACCGCAGGCGGGAGCTGAACGCGTGCTGGATCCGGTCGAGCATGGTATTGATCGCTGACCCGAGCCTGCCGAGTTCGGTCTGGTCGTCAGCGTCTGACATCCGGGCAGTCAGGTCGCCGCGCGAGGTGATGTCGTTGGCGGTCCTCGTCATCTCGTCGAGTGGCTCGAGGCCGCGGCCGATAAGCCACTCGCCGCCGAGTGCGAGCAGCGCGATCAGGCCGATCCCGGTAATGAGCTCGGCGATGATGAAATCCCTGACCTGTGATCCGCTGCTGGTCACCGACTCTCCGACGAACAAGATCGCGGTCCGGACCTGCGTAGGACGCGCGCGCACCTCCAGTTGCGGAGCCATCTCCAGGGGTTTGCAGCCCGCCGACGGCAGCACTCGACAGCCGCTGGATACCAGCAGCGCATAGGCCGCCGCCGGATGTCCCTGCTCGGCGATCGCCTTGGCCTGGGCTACGCCTGGGCTGTTGAGCCACTGGTTGACGGCGCTGACCAGCTCGGTCGTCTGCGAGCCCTGGGTCAGCGGCACGACAGCCAGCTGTGACCGCAGCGGGACCTCCACCACGGCGTAGCTAGCCTGGCGCATCGCTAGCGCTGGATCGATCGCGAGCAGAGTGGCCGCGGCCCGCAGGCGGTTGTCGGCCGCCGCCGCCTGGCTGTCCGCCCGCCGAGCGAGCACGTACGTGCTGACCACGCCCATGATGAGCAGCAGGATCATGGTCACCCCGACGAGCATCACCAGCATGCGGGCCCGCAACGTCAGCTTGCGAGTCCGTCGCGTCCGCCCCGGGGGGGCCTGCCCGGCGCGCGCCTGCGATTGGCCGACGCGCGGGCCTGCGATTGGCCTTCGCGCGCCTGCGCGCTCGCGCCCGCCCCGCCCGCCCCGCTGGCCGATCGCCCGGA
The DNA here is from genome assembly GCA_963730085.1 of uncultured Actinomycetota bacterium. GTDB lineage: Bacteria > Actinomycetota > Actinomycetes > Streptosporangiales > Streptosporangiaceae > JAJYUU01. Next base: position 869,933 of record CAVSQI010000009.1, read on the forward strand.
TGGCGCGCTCCCGTCCGCTCCGCGCCACGCCACCTACGAAGGCCCGTCCGCATGCCGGACCCGAGCCGCGTGATCGGCGTTGTCCTGCCGCTCAGGGCGCAGGCTGTAGCCGACACCGCGCTGTGTGTGGATGAGCGGCGGACCGAGCGGGTCCAGCTTGCGCCGCAGGTAGCTGACGTACGTCTCGACGATCTGGGACTCTCCGGCGTAGTCCCAGCCCCACACGTTCTCGAGCAACTGCGCCCTGGTCAGGACCCGGCCCTGATTCCGCATCAGGTACGCGAGTAGCCGGAACTCGGTTGGCGACAGCTCGACGGGCACGTCAGCCCGGTGGACCGTCCACCGGTCCTCATCGAGCTCGAGGTCGGCGACCCGGATCGGTCCGCCGCCACGATTCGGCTGGCCTGGCGCGCCGGTACGGGACGTACGGCGCAGGACCGCGCGCACCCTCGCGACCAGGGCCTCGACCGAGAACGGCTTCGTCACGTAGTCGTCCCCGCCGATCGCGAGGCCGGTGACAGTGTCAGAGGAGGTGTCGCGGGCGGTGAGGAAGATGATAGGTACGTCGTTACCAGCTGCTCGGAGGCGCCGGCACACGTCGAAGCCATCCATATCCGGCATCACGACGTCGAGCACGATGAGGTCGGGCCGCGTGGCCTCGGCCTGCCGCAGTGCTTCTCTGCCGCTCGCAGCGGCCGTGACCGAACACCCGTGGAATTTGAGCGCGACCTGCACAAGCTCACGGATATTGGGCTCGTCGTCGACGACGAGCACCTGAGGTATGTGGTCGTTCTCTGTCATGTCGTCCTGGGCGTGCGGTCGGGGAACGCTGAAGCCTGCCGCGACCGGGGCTGCCCGGCGTATGTCCGGCGTGAAGAGGCTACCGGCAATTCGGGTCCTTATCCCGCGAGCACCGGGGCCGCCGTGACTGAGGCGGCCCCGGTGCGTCCGGAGGATCAGATCGTGAGATACGTAGCTAGGCGTGGACCCGGATGAGCCGCGCATCGTGAACGCCGCCCACGACCTGGCCCAAGACGAGCACGGTTTCGCCGTTGCTGAGCTGGTTGCGGCTGACAGCCTGCTTGTCGTCGCGCACAACTGTGCTGCTAACGAAGTCCCACGCCCAGGTAGTGCCGTCTTTCGCCACGACGGTGATTCCCGCGTTGCTGACGCTCTGGATCGTGCCGCGCTCGACGGCGATGGTCTTGGGTCCAGCCTTTGTCTGGAACGTCACCTCGCCATGCGCACCCCCGACGAGCGCCAGGCGCACGAGTGGGCTCTTGCAGAAGAGCTGCAACCGCGAAGCGGCCACCTTATTGCCATTGGCGGTGAGCCGCTCTGCGAGTTTTGCGCACCGGCCGGCCGCGGCCGTAGTCGCGGCGGAGGAGCTCGCGGCCGTTCCCGGCGACGTGCCCGCGGTTGACGCTGACGCGCCGCCAGTGAGCGCAACCCCGATCGCCGCGCCGCTGCCGAGCAGTACGGTGCTGGCCGCGACTGACGTCACTATTCGCTTCGTCTTACCTGACCACTTCGCTCGGCCGGGCCCGCGGGCTGGGTCGGGTGGGCCACTCGCGCCGGCTGGGTCCCCGGGCTGACCAAATTCAATGGTGTCCATGTTGTCCATGCCGTTAGTGCCGTCCATGCTGTCCATGAGACACAGCGTCGCCCTCGATCTTGGGTAATGGGGCACACTTGCCTGGGAGGATCCTGGGAACTGCCGCCAAACCCGGTCAGGGCTGTTACATCCGGTCGGGTACCGGGATACCGAGCAGACCGAGGCCGGTGACCAGGACCTCCAGCGTCAGAGCGCTGAGCGCCAGCCTGCTCTGCCGAGTCGTTCCTTCGGCTGTTAGCACCGGGCATTGCTCGTAGAACGTCGTGAACGCGCTGGCCAGCTCGAATAGGTAGCCAGCCAGCTTGTGTGGCTCGGCGCCCGCAGCAGAGTCGGCCACGGCCCGGCCGAATCCGAGCAGCCGCAGGGCGAGGCGCACGCTCGGCTGGCGCGGCGAGCACGATCGGGCCCTTGGCATTCGCCGGATTCAGGCCGCCCTTCGCGAAGATCGACCGGATCCGCGCCGCCGCGTACTGGAGGTAGGGGCCGGTGTTACCGGTCAGCGCTAGCATCCGATCGAAGTCGAGCACGTAGCTGGAGTCCCGGCCGACCGACAGGTCGCCGTACTTGAGCGCCCCGATGCCAACAGCCTCGGCGATCTGGCTCCGTTGGACAGGGTCCTCGTACCGGTCGGCGATGACGGACGCGGCCCGGTCGACAGCTTCGTCCATGAGGTCGGCCAGCTTCACCTGATCCCCGGACCGGGTCCGCAGGCGCTGGCCGCCTGGACCGGTCATGAGGCCGATGACGGCGTGCTCGGCCCTGGCCGGCGGGACCAGCCAGCCCGCCTGCCTGGCCAGCTCGAAGATCATCTCAAGGTGCTGATGCTGCTCGGACCCGACGACGTAGATGATCCTGGTCGCGCCGAGCTTGGTCAGCCGATACCGGATGGCTGCGGCGTCGGTGCTGTCATAGCCGTAGCCGCCGTCGCTCTTGCGCAGCATGAGCGGCACTGGCTTGCCGTCGCGGCCGACGAAACCGGGTGGGAACGCGCACAGGGCGCCCTCGCTCATGACAGCGATGCCCTTACGCTCCAACTCGTCATTCACGTCGCTGAGCATCGAGTTGTAGAAGCTCTCCGGGGCCATATCGGCATCGGTGAGCCTGACATCGAGTCTGGCGTAAATCGTCCGCAGGTACTTCATCGAGTCATCGACGAGCACCCGCCAGAGCCGCATCGCGTCCGGCTCGCCAGACTGAAGCTGGACAACCCGGTTGCGCGCCCGGTCGGCGAAAATCGGGTCGCTGTCGAACTTTGCCCTGGCAGCCTGATAAAAGTCGGTGAACTCCCCGGCCGCGAGCTCGTCGTAAGTGGCCTGCTCGCCGATGTCTACGGCGTGCTCGATGAGCATGCCGAACTGAGTGCCCCAGTCACCAAGGTGCGCAGCGCGTACGACGTTATGGCCGAGGTGCTCGAGGATCCTGGCGACCGCCTCGCCGACGACGGTCGCCCGCAAGTGCCCGGCGTGCAGTTCCTTGGCGACGTTCGGGCCCGAGTAGTCGACCACCACTAGCTCGATCGGGTCGGCCGGCGCCACGCCAAGCCGAGGATCGGCCATCTGGGCGGTCGACTGGTCAGCAATCCAGTCGTCGGACAACGTGATGTTGATGAATCCGGGACCGCTCACCTCGGCGCTGGCCACGGCGGGGTTGGTGGCGAGTCGCGCGGCGATCGGATCAGCTACATCCCGTGGTGCCCGGCCGACGCGTCGGGCCAGCGACATGGCTACGTTGGACTGGAAATCGGCAAAAGCGGACGGGCGGATGAGGGGATCGGCAACTGCGAACTCGTCACCGAGCTCAGCTGCGAGGGCATGTTGCACCAGTGCGCCGAGTGCTGCCTCCGGATCCGCCACGTGTCTAGTTTACTTGCAGGGCTAACGGTTATCCGGGGCTGGCGGCGCCTCGCCCGCGGCGCAGCACAGGCGCGCCACGCCGGCAGCGCCGCACCGGCACTCCCGGACGCGCGGCGGGTCAGGGTCGGCGCAGGAAATGCGCCCGGCTCGGGCCGAGGCGCTCCCGCATTCGCTCGGTGATGCGGCGGTCGGCAAGTGCGGCCGCCAGCTTGCAGGCAGCGGCCGCGCCGCGTGCCCGCACGCCGCCGTGGGCGATCACCACTGTGGCCTCGAGGCCGAGCAGCGCGGCGCCGCCGTACGTCTCGGGGTCCATCCGCAAGGCGAGCTCGCGCAAGCCGCGGCGCTGGAACAGCGCGCCGAACCGGGCCGCACCAGAGCCGCCGAGCGCCTCACGAAGCTGAGCCGCCGCATAGCTCGCCGTTCCCTCAAGAGTCTTGAGCGCGACGTTGCCGGTGAAGCCGTCGGTCACCACCACGTCGACCTTGCCGGCGAGCAAGTCGCCGCCCTCGACGTTGCCCGCAAAGCTGATCGGCAGGCCGCCATGCGGCTCAGCGTCCAGCAGCTCGTGGGCGCGCTTGGCCAGCTTGTTTCCCTTGCCGGGCTCGGCACCGATCGTCAGCAGGCCGACCCGAGGCTCGGCGATTCCGAACGCGACCTCCGCGTAGGCGACGCCTAGCTGGGCGAACTGCAAGAGCATCTCGGGCTTCGGGTCGGCGATGGCGCCCGCGTCGATCAGCACCGTGGGATTCGGACGGGTCGGCAGTACGACCGCAAGGCCCGGCCTTGTCACGCCCGGTAGCGGCCGCAGTCGCATCTGGGCGGTGGCGACGATGGCTCCCGTCGATCCGGCCGATACGACCGCGCCTGCTTGGCCGCGCCGGACAAGCTGGCACGCGACGGCGATGCTTGATCGCGGCCGCCGCCAGCTAGCGAGCGCGCCCTCGTCCATGGCGATGGACTCCTCGGCCGCCTCGATGTACACGTTGCTGCCCGGCCCGAGCTTGGCTAGCAGCGGCCGCAGCAAACCAGGCCGGCCGGTCAGAGCGATCTTCGTGTCGAGCTCGCGGGCCGCGGCGACGGCTCCGGCCACGATTTCCCCCGGCGCGTGGTCGCCGCCCATCGCGTCGACAGCGATCATCTTGCGCAGTTCCGGAGCCGGGACCGGGGCTATCCCGACGGCCAGCTCGGCGCCGTCGTCGTCGGCCCCGGCCGGCTGGACCGGTGCTCCGGATCTGACCTCCGGTGGCCGGCTCAGCGTGCTGCCCGCCTGATGTCCCACATGTCGCCTAGCTTCTCATTGCCCCCGCCTCAGCACGTGCCGCTGTAGTACGTTTGGTACCCCGGCCGGCGGGTAAACGGGGGTTTCCTGACGTGGGACCCGTCAGGAGACGGCGTAGCGGCTAGGGAAAGTTTGGAGCGCCTCAGGCAACGCTGAGGGCTGCCCGAGCGTTTCCTAATCGTTGACTTCTTTAACTGGTGTCACGGCAACGTCTTTCGACGCACTTGCGTTCGAGATGGCCGAGTCGGGAATGGGTGGAAGTAAGCACGCCGCCTGGCGGCATGACGGGGAGATCATGCGCACAATCAGGGCGCCGCAGGTGTAGCGCCCGGAGGGAGTTGCATGAGCGTTCAGGGGACTGTGCCGGTGGTACCCGCGCAAGGGCGTGGATTTCGGGCGTATTCTGCCAAACACCTCGATCAGCTGACCGCGAGAGCGGGCCTTGGTGCTGCCGAACGGCTGGCGGTCCGGGCGGTGGCAACAGTCTTGCCCTTTCGGACGAATGACTACGTGCTGGAGTCCCTGATCGACTGGTCAGCGGCTCCGGATGACCCGATCTACCGGCTCGTCTTCCCGCAGGCGGACATGCTGCCCGCCGAGGACATAGCGCCGATCGCGGCCCTCCTGGATGGCGGCGCGCCGGAACGCGAGATCCAGGCGGCGGCGCACGGCGTCCGGATGCGGCTGAACCCGCATCCCGCCGGGCAGCTGGCCCTGAACGTCCCCGCGCTCTCGGACGAGCCGCTGCCCGGCGTCCAGCACAAGTACCCCGAGACCGTGCTCGTGTTCCCCAAGCAAGGGCAGACGTGCCACGCCTACTGCACGTACTGCTTCCGCTGGGCCCAGTTCGTCGGCGAGCCCGACCTGAAGATGGCCACCGACGACATGTCGCGGGTGACGTGCTATCTGCGCGCGCATCGCGAGGTCACGAGCGTCCTGATGACCGGCGGCGACCCGATGATTATGGGATCTAGCCGTTCTGCGCCGTTACGTCGAGCCGCTGCTCGACCCGAGCCTCGACCACATCGAGTCGATCCGGATCGGAACCAAGTCGCTGGCCTACTGGCCACAGCGGTTCCTCACCGATCCGGACGCCGACGACACCCTCCGGCTGTTCGAAGAGGTCGGCGCGGCCGGGAAGACGCTGGCGCTCATGGCCCACTTCTCGCACGTCCGCGAGCTCGAGCCAGTTCCGGTGTCCCGCGCTATCAGCCGGATCCGGAGCACCGGCGCTGTCATCCGTACGCAGGCCCCGCTGATCAGGACCATTAACGACGACCCAGCGTGCTGGTCGCAGATGTGGCGGACACAGCTCCGGCTGGGCCTGGTGCCGTACTACATGTTCGTGGAGCGTGACACCGGACCGCAGGGCTACTTCGCCGTGCCGCTAGCGCGCGCCGCCGAGATCTTCCGCGACGCCTACGCCAGCGTCTCCGGCCTATGCCGGACGGTGCGCGGGCCGTCGATGTCCGCGACGCCCGGCAAGGTCTGCGTGGACGGCGTGACGGAGATCGCTGGCCAGCGCGTGTTCGTCCTGCACATGATCCAGGCGCGCGATCCCTCGCTGGTTGGCCGTCCGTTCTTCGCTCATTTCGACCCGGACGCCGTGTGGCTCTCCGACCTGCGTCCGGCGTTCGCCGACAGATTCCCATTCGAATCCGAAGGCGTTGCCGGTCTCGCTGACTGGGACGACGAGTTGCTGGCTCGGCCGGCTGACCGACCCGGCGGTAGGCCGCTATCCGCTCGCTGATTCCAGTGAGCCGCGCGGCAGTCCACTTACTTGGCGGCGCAGCTCCAGTGAGCTCGCGGCAGTCGACCGACTTGGCGGCGCAACTCCGGCTGGCCAGGCGCGGCTATCCAGCTACCCAGCGGCGGCGGCAGTGGCCTCGCCTGACGTCCGCTGGCGCGCCGGTATCGCTAGCCGTCGACCTGCCGCTTGATGAACACGCAGCTCAGCGCCCCGGCTCCGATGAACAGTATCGGCACCAGAATGGTCGGCCGCATCGCGCTCACGAACCCGTGAGTGAAGATCTCGCCCGCCAGCCCGGTGGTGCGGTGACCCGAGCCGACCTCCAGGCCACCCTTGGCGGCGGACTGGAATCCGGCCACGAGCTTCTCCCTGGCCTGTGTCGGCAGACCAGCGGTCCGTAGCTGGGCCTGGCTGGTGAACCCAGCGATAAGGCGGTTCTGGAGCAAGGCGCCGACGCCCGCAGTCCCGATGACGGTACCGAGCTGCCGCGTGGTGTTGAACACGCCCGACGCCGCGCCGGCCATCATCGGCTGCACGTTGCGCATCGCGACGGTGGTCAGCGGCGCGAACGTGCAGCCGATGCCGACGCCAGCGATGATCTGTGGCAGGAGGAAGTCATACCACGCCGACGTCGGCTGGGCGATCAGCGCGATCGAACCCATCCCGCCGCCGAACAGAAGCAGCCCCGTCATCAAGATGTACTTGCCGCCAATCCGGTCGGTCATCCGGCCTGCTGACCGGCGCGACGAACATGGCGACGAGGGAAGCTGGCGCCATCGTTAGGCCAGCCTTGAGCGCCGAGAAGCCGAGCACCGACTGAAGGTAGATAGAGAACGGCAGGAAGATGCCGAGCATGCCGATCGCGATGAACCCGGCCACCAGGTTCATCAGGGCATAGTTCCGATCCCTGAACAACGCGAAGGGCACCAGCGGCTCGCCGTCCTGGCGACGTGGCCTGCAGCCATACGAACACGGCCATGATCACAACGCCGACCGCGGCCAGCAACGGGAATCGAGATGAATCGCCTTGATCGTGCCCCAGTTGTACTTCTGGCCCTCGACGAGCGCGTAGCAGATGGCGAGCAGCGCCGAGGCTGGCGAGCACGACGCCGCCGACGTCGAAGCTGTGCTTACGGCCGGTCCGCAGGTCGGGTATCAGCAACGGCGTCATCACCAGCACGGCAATGCCGATCGGCACGTTGATGTAGAAGATGTACCGCCAGTCGAACGCCGTCACGAGCAGCCCGCCGAGGGTTGGGCCCGCGATCGTGGCCACGCCAGCGACCGCCCCCCAGATGCCGAAGGCGGCACCGCGGCGCTCAGGCGGGAACACCATCGTCAAGATCGCCAGTGTCTGCGGCATCAGCAGCGCCGCGCCGAGGCCTTGCACGGCGCGGAAAGCGATCAGCCAGCCCGGCGACGGCGAAAGACCGCACGCGGCCGAGGCCAGGGTGAACAGCGGCGATCCCCGCGAAGAACACCCTGCGCTGGCCGAACAGATCGCCGAGTCGGCCCGCCGTTATGAGCAGGACGGCCAGCACGAGTGCGTACGCGTTGATCACCCAGAGGATGTCATCGAGGGAAGCATGCAGCCTCGAGATCATGTTGGGTATCGCGATGTTGACGATCGTCAGATCCAGCAGGGTCATGAAGAACCCGAGCGACACGACGATCAGGATGACCCACGGGTTACGCCGATTGATGCCGCCGCTATCAGCGGCGCCCCATGCCGACGGTGCCTCTGCTGCCACTGCTCTCCTCCGTTACCAGGACGTGCGCATCAACGCTACGGCAAGGGTCAGACATTGCGCGCTGGTGAAAGCCGGAACGCCGAACCCCGTTCGGTGTGCCAGCTCCGTGCCAAGTAAGCTCCCGGCCATGAAAATCAACGGAACCGCCGCAATTGTGTCCGGAGGGGCTAGCGGTCTTGGCGAGGCAACCGTGCGGAAGCTTGCCGCGGCAGGCTGCAAGGTCGTCGTCGCGGACCTGAACTCCGAGCGCGGCAAGGCGCTGGCGGACGAGGTCGGCGGCCTGTTCGCGCGGACCGACGTAAGCGATCACGAGTCGGTGCGGGCGGCCGTAGAACTAGCCGCCTCGACGGGCGCCCCGCTGCGATTCGTGGTGAGCTGCGCGGGCATCGGGTGGGCGCAGCGGACCGTGGGCCGCGACGGCGAGCCGCATGACCGCGCAGCGTTTGGCAAGGTCATCGACGTGAACCTCATCGGCACGTTCAACCTGATGAGCATCGGGGCGGCCGCTGTGGCGAAGACTGAGCCAGCCGACTCCGATGGCGCCCGCGGCGTGGTTGTCAACACCGCGTCGATCGCGGGCCTGGAGGGGCAGACCGGCCAGCTCGCTTATTCAGCGTCCAAGGGCGGCATCATCGGCATGACCGTCCCGGCCGCGCGAGATCTGGCAGCGATCGGTGTCCGGGTCAACACAATCTGCCCGGGGATCATCGACACGCCCATCTATGGCAGCGGCCCGGCGAGCGAGGAGTTCAAGGCCAAGCTCGCTGCTCCAATCGTCTTCCCCAAGCGCATGGGTACTGCTGCAGAATTCGCGGACCTGGTCTGGTTCCTGATCGACAACAACTACATGAACGCCGAAGTCATCCGGTTCGACGGCGGCATCCGGTTCCAGCCGAAGTAAGCACAAGGCGGCCAGCCCGCCACCGAGTCGCGGTGGACGCCGGACATGAAGGGAAATCGATGCCCGAGGCAGTCCTGACCGAGGTCAGCGACGGCGTTGCCGTCATCACCATCAACCGGCCTGAGGCCAGGAACGCGGTCAACGGCGAGGTCGCTCGTGGCATCGCCGCAGCGGTCGACGAGCTCGACAACAGCAAGGACGTCCAGGTCCTCGTGCTGACCGGGGCCGGCGGTACCTTCAGCGCGGGCATGGACCTGAAGGGGTTCCTGTCCGGCGATAACCCGACAGTTGCAGGCCGCGGCTTCGGTGGCATCGTCGAGCGGCCACCGGCCAAGCCCATCATCGCGGCGGTCGAGGGTTACGCTCTCGCCGGCGGCTTCGAGCTGGTCCTGGCCTGTGACCTGGTGGTGGCCAGTGAGGCAGCCAAGTTTGGATTGCCCGAGGTCAGGCGCAGCCTGGTGGCCGGCGCCGGTGGCCTCCTGAGGCTGCCCAAGCGAATCCCCTATCACCTTGCCATGGAGATCGCGCTGACGGGCGAGCACTTCCCGGCCGCCAGGCTGCACCAGGCCGGCCTGGTCAACCACATCGTTCCGGCGGGCGAGGCACTGGCGGGCGCCAGGGACCTGGCAGCCAGGATCGCGCTCGGCGGCCCACTAGCGCTGATGGCGACCAAGCGCATCATCGTCGAATCGGCTGATTGGGATTCCGCTGAGGCGTTCCGGCGCCAGGGTGAGGTGCTCCTGCCGGTCATGGTGTCGGCTGATGCCCGTGAGGGCGCGCTGGCGTTCGCCGAAAAGCGCCAGCCCCAGTGGCGCGGGGAGTAGTACGACGCGCCTGCTGACGTGGCGATTGTCGGCTCACTCGCGAGCTGGACCTGCGTTTGGCCGCGCGATTTGGACGGGTTTGCGCTAATCAGATGGCCGTAACCGGTCGTCTAGTCGCCTCCGGAACGTCATGGATGGAACTCTGCTGATGCTGTTTCAGCAGCAGGTAGGCATCCATGACGTTCGCGGCACAGCGCGGCTCTAACGGGTCGGCGAACAACGACGTTGTAAATGGACATAACGTACGTAAATGCCCCGCCGCTGCCGGGGGAGTGCAGCGGTGGGGCATCGCTTGGGTGCGCAGCGGGGGTCTGCGCGTGCTGGCTGTTGCCGGGCGCAGCGGGGGGCTGCGCGTTGTGTTGGCGGTTGCCGGGCGCAGGGGGTCTGCGCGTGCTGGCGATTGCCGGGCGGATGGGGCTGCGCGTTGTGTCGGCGGTTGCCGGACGCAGCGGGGGGTCTGCACCCGGCAGTGCGTTCGTCGGCGGGCTAGCTGGAGGCCGTCGCGAGTACGCGCCGCGGCGCGTGGTGGGCCAGCCGCTCCCTGAGCTTGGCCCGGCCCCGGTGGAGCCGCGACATCACGGTGCCGATCGGGGTGCCCATCATGTCCGCGATTTCGCGGTACGGGTATCCCTCGACGTCAGCGAGGTAGATGGCCACCCGGAATTCCTCTGGCAGCTCGCGCAGGGCCTGGAGGATGTCCGAATCGGCGAGCCGGTCGAGCGCCTCGGCCTCGGCTGACCTCGCCGGAGGCGCCAGCGGGTCGTTACCCGTCTGCCAATCCTCGGAGAAGTCGAGGCCCAGATCCTGAACCGGCTCCCGGCGCTTCTTTCGGTAGCTGTTGATGAATGTGTTCGACAAGATCCTGTGCAGCCAGGCTCGGAGGTTGGTACCGGGCCTGAACTGGTGGAACGCCGCGTACGCCTTCGTGAACGTCTCCTGGAGCAAGTCCTCGGCGTCGCTGGGGTTCCGGGTCATGCGCAAAGCAGCCGGGTACAGCTGACCGACAAACGGGATAACTTCCCGCTCGAATCGCTCGTCGCGGTCTGCCATCACATCGGCCGGCCTCGGCACGCACGGATTCGGCCGCACGTCGGTGTCAAGCTGGTTCACTGTCTGCTCCGCTCAGCTCGGGGGGACTGACAGTGCTATGACGCAACTGGCGGGTAACCCGATCCGTGATCTGTGTAACACCGCAACTACTAAAAGTGACCAAACCCTCTCATCGGAGGTCAGATCCAGCGGTGGAACCACATCCGTGACAGCCACGAGGTGTACGGAATGACCTCGGCAGTGAAAACGGGATACAGGTAAGCCAGGTTCAGCAGGACGGCGAGGACGTAAACCCCGGCAACGACCGCGCCGATCGCCCGTCGGCCCGGAGGTGCGCTAGCGGGACCGATGATCAGGCCAAGGCACAGCACGATGGCTATGATCATGAACGGCTCGAAGGCAACCGCGTAGTAGTAGAACTCGGTGCGGTTGTCGTGCCACGCGTACCAGATCCAGGGAAGCCAGCCAGCTGCCACGCCGAGCAGCACGGCGCCGGCGGCGCCAGTCCCGTTGCGGGATCCGGCCGAATACCCGGTCGCCGATGAAGCCAGTGAGCCACCAGCCGAGGCAGAACGCCAGCGCGAGCGTCCCGCCCCACCAGATCAACGGCGTGCCGATGGCCAGCACTTCCTTCGCGTTACCGGTACTTACACCGCATTTGGGAACGGAGTTTCCCGCGCACCAGTAGAACGAGATGGGCCGCGCCAGGATCGTCCAGCCGACTGGATTCGACTTGTAGGACTGAAAGCTCGACAGGTCAAGGCCGAACTTGAGCATCCAGTGGTTGTACTGGTACCAGGAATCGATGGTTGACCAAATCGGCGTGTGGTTGCCATTGGCCGCAGCCCAGTTCCTGTCGTACCCGTCGCTGGTCGCGAACCAGCCCGTCCACGACGCTACGTAGATCACGAGCGGCGCCAGGCCGAACCAGACGGGCAGCCACTTGCCCTCGCTCCGCAGGCCGCCCGAAAGCCAGTGGCTGTATCCAGCCGCCCGTCTGGCGCCGAAGTCCCAGGCGATCGCCAGGCCGGCGAAGGCAACCAGGAACCAGAGCCCGTTCCACTTGGTGGCGACGGCGGCCCCGATGCACAGCCCGGCAGCCACTCGCAGCCACCGGATCCCCAGCCTCGGCCCGGCCGGATTGTCCTGCCCCGGCTCGGCCGCGGCGTCGGATAGCGTCGCGATGACCCGGTCGCGGTCAATGACTAGCAGGCCGAAGGCGGCCAGCACCCAGAACATCAGGAAGATGTCGAGAATGGCCGTCCGGCTGAGCACCAGCTCAAGACCGTCGAGCGCGAGTAGCAGGCCGGCAACGCACCCGAGCATCGTCGACCCCGTCATACGGCGGGCGATCCGGGCGAGCATCAGGATCGACACCGTGCCGATCAGCGCGGCCGAGAATCGCCAGCCGAATGGCGTGAGGCCGAACATCCACTGGCCCACAGCCATCATCATCTTGCCGAGCGCCGGGTGGGCCACGACTTCGCCGACTAGGCACGGGGGACGGTGCGGAGCGCAGACGCTCGGATCGCTGCTGTGCAGGAAGATGTTCGGGTTGCCCTGGATGAGGAGCTTGTTGACGCTGCTGACGTGCTGGACCTCGACGCCGTGGTGGAGGATCGAGTTGGCGTCGGGTACGTAGTACGTCTCGTCGAAGACGACGGCCTTGGGCTGGCTCAGCCGGTAGAACCTCAGGAAGCCGCCGAAGATCATCACGAGGACCGGGCCCGCCCAGCCCCAGAACGGGCTGCCGAGCACGAGCGCGGTGCTCCGGCGGCTGGCTCTGCCCAGGCGCGAACCCGTATCGGTACCGACGGTCGACACCGTCTGGTAGGCGTTCATCGACTGCCATGTTAGGGGTCCGACCGGCTAGCCTGGGCCGGGAAATGGCACACGAGAGCGACGAAGCCGCACCATATGGAGGTGCAGCGGCTCAGTCAACGGACGGTGCGGTGACCGGCGAGAGGCCGTCGGCGCTTCGCCGGGACTTGGGCACCCTCACGGTCGCCGCCGCGCCGATTGGCCAGCCCGCCGACGCGTCGAGCCGGTTCGTTGACGCCCTCGCCACGGCGCCCATCGTCGCGGCCGAGGACACCAGGCGCCTCCGCAGGCTCGCGGCAGCGCTCGGCGTGCGACTGACCGGCCGGGTGCTGTCTTATTACGACGACGTCGAGGCGCGACGGGCGCCCGAGTTGGTGGCAGAGCTCACGGCGGGGCGCGACGTCCTGCTCGTAACGGACGCCGGGATGCCAGGGGTCAGCGACCCCGGCTACCGACTCATCGCTGGCGCGACCGCAGCTGGTATCCGCGTGACGGTATTGCCGGGGCCTTCGGCCGTCACCACGGCACTCGTGATCTCAGGCTTGCCGTCTGATCGGTTCGTGTTCGAGGGCTTCCCGCCGCGACGATCGGGCGAGCGCGCCCGCCGCTTCACCGAGCTGGCCGGCGAGCGGCGAACCCTGGTCTTCTTCGAGTCGCCGCGACGGCTCGGGACCACGCTGGCCGAGCTTGCGGCCGCGTTCGGCAGCGACCGCCGAGCGGCCGTCTGCCGAGAGTTGACGAAGACCCACGAAGAGGTCATCCGGGGAACGCTGTCGAGCCTTGCAGCGGACCTGGCGGGCGGCGTACTCGGCGAGGTAACCCTCGTCATAGACGGTGCGGACCAAGCGACCAGGCCAGTAGAGACGGAACGAGCCGACGCGGCCGTAGCCGAGCGTGAAGCGCGCGGAGAACCGCGCAAGGACGCGATCGCGGCGGTGGCGCGCGAGTTCGGCGTGCCCAAGCGTCAGGTCTATGACGCCGTCGTCGCCGGCGGACGGTCGGCGCGTGGCCAACCGGCGGCCGACCCGCTGGGCCGTCCTCCCCTAGGCTGAGTGCTATGACGAGCCGTCACATTCTCGCTGCCCCAGCCTGGCCATACGCCAACGGTCCACGGCACATCGGTCACGTATCCGGCTTCGGCCTGCCGTGCGACATGTTTGCCCGGTATCAGCGAATGTCCGGGAACCGAGTGCTGATGGTGAGCGGCACCGACGAGCACGGTACGCCGATCCAGGTCCAGGCAGACGCCGAAGGCGTCACGGCGCGCGAGCTGGCCGACAGATACAACCGCGTGATCGCGGAGGACCTGACCGGGCTGGACATGTCCTACGACTTGTTCACCCGGACAACGACGCGCAACCACTACGCGGTCGTGCAGGAGATGTTCCGCGGCTTGTATGACAACGGGTACATCTTCCCGCGCAAGTCACTCGGCGCCGTCTCGCCATCGACGGGTCGCACGCTGCCTGACCGGTATATCGAGGGCACGTGCCCGATCTGCGGTTACGAGCACGCGCGCGGCGACCAGTGCGACAACTGCGGCAACCAGCTCGACCCGGTCGACCTGATCAACCCTCGCTCGAAGATCAACGGCGAGACGCCGATCTTCGCGGAGACCGAGCAGTTCTTCCTGGACCTGCCGGCCTTCGCGGAGGTGCTGGGTTCCTGGCTGCAGAGCAAGAGCGGCCAGTGGCGACCGAACGTGCTCAAGTTCGCCCTGAACCTGCTCGGTGACCTGCAGCCGCGGGCTATCACGCGAGACCTGGACTGGGGCGTACCCATCCCGCTGGACGGCTGGCGGGACAAACCGGACAAGCGAATCTACGTGTGGTTTGACGCCGTCATCGGCTACCTTTCGGCGTCGATCGAGTGGGCTCGCCGGTCAGGCGACCCGGACGCGTGGCGCGCCTGGTGGCAGGCGCCCGACGCGGATGGCTATTACTTCATGGGTAAGGACAACATCGTTTTCCACGCCGAGATCTGGCCTGCCATGCTGCTCGGCTACGACGGCAAGGGCGCCAGGGACGGCAATCCCGGCCAGCTTGGCGAGCTGAACCTCCCGTCGGAGGTCGTGTCCAGCGAGTTCCTGACTATGGAAGGCAGGAAGTTCTCATCCTCCCGGTCGGTCGTCATCTACGTCCGCGACTTCCTGGCCCGGTATGACGTCGATGCGCTCCGCTATTACGTCGCCATAGCCGGACCGGAGAACCAGGACACTGACTTTACGTGGAACGAGTTCGTCCGCCGCAGCAACGACGAGCTGGTTGCTAACTGGGGGAACCTGGTGAACCGCTCGATCTCGTTCGCAGCGCGCAATGTTGGCGAGATCCCGGCCGCTGGCGAACTGACCGATGTCGACCATGCGGTATTGGACCGGTCCAGGGCAGCGTTCGGGACGGTCGGCGAAGCACTCGGGCGCTGCCGGTTTAAGGCGGGCATCACCGAGACCATGCGCACGCTCGCTGAAGCCAACAAGTACCTGTCGGACCAGGCACCGTGGAAGCTGCGCGACGCTGACCCCGACCGGATGCGAACCATCTGCCATGTCGCGCTTCAGCTTGTCGACGACGGCAAGACGTTGCTGACCCCGTTCCTGCCACGATCGTCGCAGAAGGTGCACCAGATGCTCGGCGGCGGCGGCGTGTGGGCCGGCATGCCGCGCATCGACGAGGTCAGCGAGGATGGCGGGCCGCACTACCCCGTGATCACCGGGGACTACGTTGGCGACGCCGCGCTCTGGGCACCGGTACCGATCCAGCCTGGTACGCCGCTGAACCAGCCCGTCCCGCTGTTCCCCAAGCTAGACCCGTCCGTCATCGACGAAGAACTGGCCAGGCTGGAGTCAAAGTGACCGACCGTCCGGTCCCCGGCGACGGGTTCGGGCCAGGGACCGGTGTCGGTCGGCCGGCGGCGCCCGCACCCGAGCCGCTGCCGGGCACCGCTTTCGACAGCCACTGCCACCTCGACATGATCGACATGTCTGTGGCCGACACGCTCGCGCTCGCTGCCGCGGCTGGGATTACGCGGGTCATCACAGTTGGCTGTGATACCGCGTCCTCGCGATGGGCGGCGGATTGCGCGGCCACGTTCCCTTCTGTATTCGGGGCCGTGGCCATCCACCCGAACGAAACCGTGGCCGCGGCCACCTCGGCCGCTGGCCAGGATGCTGTGCTGGCCGAGATCGCGAAGCTTGCCGCGCTGCCTCAGATCAGGGCCGTCGGCGAGACCGGGCTCGACTACTACCGTGACAGCGCACCGCCGGCTGTGCAGCGCGAGTGGTTCCGCGCGCACATCGAGATCGCCAAGCAAGCGGGTAAGCCGCTGATGATCCACGACCGCGACGCGCACGCCGACGTGCTCGCGATCCTGGCCGCCGACGGCCCGCCCGAACAGGTCATCTTTCACTGCTATTCAGGTGATGCTGAGCTCGCCCAGCGCTGCGCGGAAGCGGGTTACGTACTGAGCTTCGCCGGGACGGTGACGTTCGCGAATGCGGCGCCGCTGCGCGAGGCGGCCGCCGTCGCACCCGCTGAGCTGATCCTGGCCGAGACCGACGCGCCGTTCCTGACGCCATCGCCGAACAGAGGTCGATCGAACACTCCTGCGCAGGCCGCGCACACCATACGCACCCTCGCTGCCGTCAAGCAGATGGATGTCGCCAAGTTGTGCGGCGTCATCGAGACGACGGGGGAGCGCCTGTTTGGGCCGTGGCCGCCGTAGGCCCGGTTCCGCCTGGGCCTCAGCTGCGCGCGGCGCAGCTGCTCGGGCCGACCGAGATCAGGGCGCTAGCCCGACGGCTCGGCGTCGAGCCGTCGAAGCGCCTCGGCCAGAACTTCGTCGTCGACGCCGGGACCGTGACCAGGATCGTGGCCATGGCCGGTGTGCGCGGAGACGACGTCGTCCTGGAGGTTGGTCCAGGGTTCGGTTCGCTCACCCTGCCGTTGCTCGCGGCGGCTCGTGGGGTAATCGCTGTGGAGGTCGACCGGGCCCTCGCTGCGGAACTGCCGGCGACGATCGCGGCGAGGGCGCCGCACCTCGCCGGGCGGCTATCCGTGGTCACCGGGGACGCGGCTCGCGTGACCGAGCTGCCTGGTGACCCGCCGACCGTCCTCGTCGCGAACCTGCCCTACAACGTGTCCGTACCGGTTGTCTTGCACCTGCTGGCGATGGTTCCGTCGCTGCGCGGCGGTGTCGTCATGGTCCAGGCTGAGGTCGCCGACCGGATGTGCGCGCCCCCGGGTAGCCGGATCTACGGAGTCCCGTCGGCCAAGATTGCCTGGTTCGCCACGGCACGGCGGGCCGGATCGGTCGGCCGGGGTGTCTTCTGGCCGGTGCCGCGTGTCGACTCAGGCCTCGTGGAGCTTGCCCGGCTCGGGCCAGAAGAAGCCGAACGGGTCAGGGACGGGGCGGGACGGGCCGAGACGTTCGCCGTCATCGACGCCGCGTTCTCGCAGCGGCGCAAGACGCTCCGGTCGGCGCTCGCCGCCTGGGCCGGGCGCACCTGCCGCGGCCGAGGCCGCGCTCCGAGCGGCCGGCGTCGATCCGGCGCTGCGGGGCGAGGCGCTGGGCGTCGCCGACTTTGCTCGCATCGCGGCGGCGGACGCGGCGCCCGCAGGCCCGGCGCCCGCAGGCGCGGGATCCGGCTAGGGCGCGGACTCCCGAGCGCGGGACTCGGCTGGGGCGCCGGACCCCCGGGCGCGAGAGTCGGCTAGGGCGTGCATTTCTCGTGGTCGGGTCTGCTCCGGATACGATCAGCAGATCGTGATCTCACCAATCAGGCCGGCCGTGGCCGCCGTGACAGTGCGGGCGCCGGCGAAGGTCAATCTCCAGCTGGCCGTGGGTCCGGCGCGTGCCGACGGTTATCACTCCCTCGTGACCGTGTTCCACGCGGTGTCACTCTTCGACGACGTCACCGTCACGCCCGCGGACAAGACCTCGATCTCCGTCACTGGTGAGGACGCGGGTGCAGTCCCGACCAACAGGTCCAATCTCGCCTGGCAGGCAGCCAGCGCGCTGGCGCGGGCAACCGGCCAGCGCGGCGCCTCGGTGCGAATCGAGATACGCAAGCGCATCCCCGTCGCCGCCGGACTGGCCGGGGGCAGCGCCGACGCCGCGGCCACCCTGGTGGCCTGCAACGAGCTATGGCGGGCGGGACTGTCCGGCGGTGATCTGGCCGAGCTAGCCGCGACGCTCGGCAGCGACGTTCCGTTCGCGTTGGTTGGAGGCACGGCTGTCGGACGCGGCCGGGGGGAGCAGCTGACGCCCGCGCTCGTCGCCGGCACGTATGACTGGGCGCTGGCGTTCGGGCATGAGGGCCTCTCGACGGCGGAGGTGTATGCCACCTGCGATCGGCTTCGCGCTGCCAGGGTGGCGGCCGGGGACCAGGCCGAGCCCGGCGAGCCCGAGCTCAGCCATCCACTGATGGTCGCGCTGCGCTCTGGCGATCCGGAGCAGGTCGGCCCGCTGCTGACGAACGACCTCCAGCCTGCCGCGTTGTCGTTGCAGCCCGCGCTGCGGCGCACGCTAACAGCAGGCCGTGAGCACGGTGCGCTCGGCGCAATCGTGTCGGGATCAGGTCCGACCTGTGCGTTCCTGGCTCGAGACGCCGCCCGCGCCCGCGACGTAGCCGTCGCCCTCACGGGAGCGGGCGTGTGCCGCACGGTCGCGAGGGCAAGCGGCCCGGCGCCTGGCGCCGTCGTCGTGCGCGACCGGGATCGGCACCGGGACCGCCAGCCGTCATGAGCCAGCCGTCTTGAGCTTGGAGCCATGAACCCGCCGTCATGAACCTCGTGAACCTGGAACAGGCCGCGAAGGCATACCACGATCGGGTGCTGCTCGACGGCGTGTCGCTCGGCGTCGGAGCCGGACAGCGGATCGGTGTCGTGGGCCGCAACGGCGCAGGCAAGACGACGCTGCTTGCGGCCCTCGTCGGCACCGCCAGCCTGGATTCCGGGCGAACAACCCGAGCGCGCGACATCACCATCGGGTACCTCCCGCAGGCGGAACGGCTTACCGGCAGCGTGGCCAGCGTGGTGTTCGCCGGAATAGCGGAGCACGAGTGGGCCGGGGATCCACGCAGTCGGGCCGTCGTCGAGGCCTTGCTCGGCGGCGTCGACTTCGGCGACGATGTCAGCCTGCTTTCTGGTGGTGAGCGGCGCCGGACTGCACTGGCTGCGCTGCTGCTCGGCACATACGATCTCCTGCTGCTCGACGAGCCGACCAACCACCTGGACATCGAGGCGATCACGTGGCTGGCCGGATACCTGCAGCGGTACGCGCCGACCTACGTGGTCGTCACGCATGACCGCTGGTTCCTCGACACGGTGACGGAGGAGACGTGGGAGGTCGTCGGCGGGCAGGTGCATGCGTATGAGGGCGGATATTCCGCTTACGTGCTCGGCAAGGCGGAGCGGGCGCGTGTCGCCGCGGCCGTCGACCAGCGGCGCCGCAACCTGCTGCGCAAGGAACTCGCCTGGCTGCGACGGGGGCCGCCGGCGAGGACGAGCAAGCCCAAGTTCCGGATCGAGGCAGCAACCGCGCTGATCGCGGAGGAGCCGCCGGCCCGGGACACCGTCGAGCTGGCGAGACTGGCGACGACGCGCCTTGGCAAGACGGTCATCGAGCTGGACGACGTGTCGGCGACCGCGGGCGCCAAGCCGCTGCTCGATCATGTGACCTGGCAGCTCGGCCCGGGAGACCGCGTCGGGATCGTCGGGGTCAACGGCACCGGGAAGACAACTCTGCTGCGGATGCTGGCCGGAACGCTGCCCGTCCCCGCGATCGGTGATGTGCGCACGACAGGTCATTTGGTAACGGGGACAACGGTGCAGCTCGGCTATCTCACGCAGGAGCCCGCAGCGGTCGATCCGGACCTCCGTGTGCTTGAGGCGGCCGAGCAGGTGCGCAGCTCTGCACGAGAAGGCAAGCATGAGTTCTCGGTGAGCCAGCTCCTCGATCGACTCGGGCTGAGCGGCGACCGACAATGGACGCGAATTGCCGATCTGTCGGGCGGCGAGCGCAGAAGGCTTCAGCTCCTGCTCATGCTGCTGGCCGAGCCGAACGTGCTGCTGCTCGACGAGCCGACCAACGACCTGGACATCGAGACGCTGACGGAACTCGAGGACCTCTTGGATGGCTGGCCAGGGTCGATCGTCGTTGTCAGCCACGATCGGTACTTCCTTGAGCGGGTGACTGACCACGCGCTCGGTCTCATCGACGCAAAGCTCCCGTATTTGCCCGGCGGCGTTGACGAGTACCTGGCCAGGCGCGAGCGAGAGACGGAGACGGGCCGACCGGTCCGCGGCGGTGGCCGCGCGGAGGCAACTGATAGCGGGCCTGCGCGACCCATCGCCGATGGATCGCCGGAAGCAGGCCCGTCTGGGCCGGCGCCGCGCCCACGCCCACGCCCGCGCAGCAGCGCGCGGCGCAGAAGGAACTGGTTAGGCTCGAGCGACAGATCGCCCGGCTTACTGACTCGGAGACGCGCCTAGCCGCGGAACTCGCTGAGAACGCTAGCGACTACGCCAGGCTGATCGAGCTCGGGGCGGAGTTGCGGGGTGTTCAGACCGAACGGCAGAACCTGGAGGAGCGCTGGCTCGTGGTCGCTGAGGAGATCAGTTAGGCGGCTCGTAGCCAACTGCGTCGAACGGCGCGAGCAGGATGCGCAGCGAGCCCGCGAGCCGGGCCTGTTCAGCCGCGTCGAGCGAGGTCAGAATCGTGCGCTCGCGCGTCAGCAGGTCCGACATGGCGGCGTCGACTGTCCGTCGGCCCTGATCGGTCAGCTGGACCAGTACGCCGCGTTTGTCCAGCGGGTCTCGGCTGCGGCTGACCAGCCCGGTCGCAGCCAGCCTGTCAATCCGGTTGGTCATCGTGCCGGACGTGACCAGCGTCGCCCGCAATAGCGCTCCCGGACTGAGCTGGTACGGCGGACCCGCCCTGCGCAGTGCTGACAGGACGTCGAATTCCCACGACTCAAGGCTGTGCGCCGCGAACGCAGCTCGACGCGCCCGGTCCAGGTGGCGGGCCAGCCTGGTCACCCGGCTGAGCACCTGGAGGGGTTCGACGTCGAGGTCAGGCCGTTCGGCTCGCCAGCGCTCGACGATCTCATCGACCTCGTCGCGCGCTGGTTCGCGGCCTGACCGGGGCAGGGTGGACATGAACGAAGCATATCTCTTGACATCGAGACTTCTAGCGCGGTACACAGGGGACGCCATGCAGATATCTTGACGTCGAGAGAGATGGTTGATCGCGATGTGGGATCCCGCCCAGTACCTGAGCTTCGCCGACGAGCGCTCGCGCCCTTTCTTCGACCTCACGGGGCGGATCGCCGCCGCGTCGCCGGGGTCCGTCGTGGATCTCGGATGCGGCCCCGGCCAGCTGACTGCGTCCCTGGCCGACCGCTGGCCGGACGCTGACGTGCTGGGGATCGACACATCACCGGACATGATCGAGACTGCTCGGCGCATCCCCGAGTCAGCGAGGGCTCGGGGCGGAACGCTGAGCTTCCGGGTCGAGGACGTGCGCGACTGGCGGCCGGAGGCGCCCGTCGACGTGATTGTGTCGAACGCCGTGCTGCAGTGGGTGCCCAATCACCTGGAACTGCTGCCCCGGTGGACTGACTGGCTCGCGGACGGCGGCTGGCTCGCCTTCCAGCTGCCGGGCAACTTCGACCAGCCGAGTCACGCGATCCTGCGCGAACTGGCCGAGTCCGACCAATGGCGTACCGCGCTGACCGGCGTGGAGCTGAATCGCCAGTCGGCTGATCCAGGCGCCTATCTGGACCTGCTCGCCCGGCGGGGCCTGAGCGTAGACGCGTGGGAGACCACGTATCTGCATGTGCTGACCGGACCAGACCCGGTCACTGAGTGGTACAAGGGGACGGGACTGCGACCGGTGCTGGCCGCGCTGGAATCGGCGCAAGCGGCCGAGTTCATCAGCCAGTACGGCGAGCGAGTCCGCGAGGGATATCCGGCCGCGCCCTACGGAACTGTGCTGCCGTTCCGGCGCGTGTTCGTGGTGGCGCACAAGGTCTGATGGCGTCTGACCTTCAGTTTTGACGTCGCTGAAGCTGAGGTCGCTGTTTCTGACGGCGCTCGCCCGGGCGCTACTTGCCCTCACGCAGCAGCTGGGTTGCCTCCGCCGACAGCCGCGGCTTCGGATCAAGCTCGCGCAACCCATTCCAGGCCATGTTGACCAGATGCGCCGCCATCTCCTCGAGCTTTGGCTTGCGCTCATCTAGCCACCACTGGCCCGCCGATGCGACCATGCCGACCAGCATCTGCGCGTAGACGGGAGCGAGCTTGGGGTCGTAGCCCCTGGTCTTCAGCACGTCGCCGAGTATGTATTCAACCTGGCCGGCGATGTCGCTGATCAGGCTCGCGAACGTGCCGGAGCCAGACGTCGGGTTGGAGTCACGGACCAGGATCCGGAACCCATCAGAGTTCTCCTGGATGTAGCGAAGCAGGTGCACGGCGGCGACCTCGAACTTCGCCATCGTGTCCTCGCCCTCCAGCAGCCTGGTGGCCATCGTGAGGAACCGCTCGACCTCCCGATCGACCACGACCGCGTAGAGGCCTTCCTTGCCGCCGAAGTGCTCGTAGACGACGGGCTTCGAAACGCCGGCCTGGGCGGCGATTTCCTCAATTGAGGTGCCGTCCAGGCCGCGCTCCGCGAACAGGCGCCGGCCGATGTCGAGGAGCTGCTCGCGGCGCTCCTTGCCGGTCATGCGCCGACGGTTGTTCGTTGGGGACTGATGCGTCACGCCCCCATCATGGTCGGTTAAGCGCGAAGCGACTAATTGGTGCCAGCGGTCGGGGCGGTCGCTGCTCGCCGGGTCATGGAGCCGAGCCGACGGGTGCCCGTGAGCTTGCCAGTCAGCCTGGCCTCGTCGGGCCACCGGACGTCGTAAGCCCAGCCGAGCTTCTCGGCGAACCAGATCAGCCTCGCGGCGGTGTCGATCTGACCCCGGAGCGCCCCGTGGCGTGCGCACGTGGGATCAGCGTGGTGCAGGTTGTGCCAGGACTCGCCGAAGGACAGGATCGCCAGCCAGTTCACGTTGCGTGACTTGTCCCTGACCTCGAACTCCTCCTTGCCGAACGTGTGGCAGATCGAGTTGATGGACCAGGTCACGTGGTGGAGGAAGGCGATCCGGACCAGGCTGCCCCAGAAGAAGGCGGTCAGCGCGCCCTGCCATGACCAGGCCCACAACCCGCCGATCAGCGGGGGTGCCAGCAGTGAGATAGCGACGAGCGCCGGGAAGTGCTTGGAGATCCGGGAGACGTTCTTGTCGGCCACCAGGTCCGGGCAGAACTTCTGCTTCGATGTGTGGTTGCCGTCGAACATCCAGCCGATGTGAGCCCAGGCGAGGCCCTTGCTCAGTGCCTTCCAGTCATCGCCGAAACGCCATGGGGAGTGCGGGTCGCCCTCGCGGTCGCTGTACTTGTGGTGACGACGGTGGTCGGCGACCCAGGTCAGCACCGGCCCCTCGATCGCCAGTGACCCAGCGATGGCGAGCGCTACGCGAAAGCCTGTCTTGGCCTTGTACGAGCCGTGGGTGAAGTACCGGTGGAAGCCCATGCTGATGCCGAGGCCCGAGATATAGTAGAAGACGACGGCGATGATCACGTCGTGCCAGCCGAGGCCCCAGCCCCAGGCCAGTGGGATGGCGGCGACGAGCGCGAGCATGGGTATCGCGACGAACAGGCCAACGAGTACCTTCTCGCCGTTGCCCTTGGGCTCATCCTGAAGATCGTTCAACGGCGCCTTGGCTTGATTGCCGACAGCGTCCGGTGCGTCGCTGCTGATGGTGTCGATGGCTGTGGTCATAGGATCCTCGCCTGGCACTCATACCGGATATTTGCGGGGGTAAACGACGCTGCATAGCCGAGGACATGGGCGCGTGCAGAATACGCTTACGTAACCGTAACCTACGAGACCGTAGGTTGCACTACCTGCGGGCAAATTTCTGCGGGCTTTGGCGTGAATGAGTAGCGGCTAGTACTGGCCCTAGTACCCGTCGCGTTCGGTCCCATTCGTGGTCGACTGGACCGAGATGTATTGTCAGTGCCTCGATCTAGTATTCGAATATGACTCAGAAGCTTTCGTCCGACGAGTTACGAACCCAGGCGATCGCGTTGCGGCGGGCTGGCAAGTCCCGCCGGGAGATCATCGAGATCCTCGACATCCGTAGCAATACCACTCTGAACAACGCACTGCGGGGCGAGCCGCCGCCACTGTGGGAGCTGCGGGCACGAGCCAAGGACGACAAGCACGAGCAAGCCCGCGAGATGCGTGCTCGCGGGCATACCTAGACGAGATCGCGGCTCAGCTCGGGGTCTCAAAGGGCTCGGTGTCGCTGTGGGTAAGGGACATGCCGCGAACCGGCCGGTTGAGTTACGAGGAGTATCGGCGTCGCAACGCGGAAGGAGTCGCCAGGTACTGGGCATCCGAGGCCCCTCTGCGTGAGGCGCGTCGCCAGGCAATCAGCGACGCGGCCGCGGCCGAGATCGGGACTCTCACTGACCGCGAGGTCCTGATTGCAGGCGCCATCGCCTACTGGTGTGAAGGCGGCAAGAGCAAGCCGCATCGTCCCAGCGAGCAGATGGCCTTCATCAACAGCGATCCGCAGCTGATCAGATTCTTCCTGCGCTTTCTTGACCGTCGCTGGCGTATCACGTGATCGGCTTACATGTCGGCTCCACATCCACGAGAGCGCGGATGTAGCCGCAGCGCAGAGGTTCTGGCTAGATGTGACCGGATTGCCCGACACGCAGTTCAGGCGGCCAACGCTGAAGCGGCACAACCCCCGCACAGTGCGGAAGAACACCGGCCATGACTACCACGGCTGCCTGATTATCCGAGTCCGTCGGAGTGCCGAGCTCTACCGGAAGGTCGAAGGCTGGGCACGTGCTGCCATGCTTGTCCAACCGCTGGCACCAAGCGACGCTTCAGTCCTCGGCTCTCGATCCGCAGGGGCAGGAATCGAAGCGTCAATACTGCTCCCGGGCGAGGATTCGAACCTCGGTTAAGGCCTCCAAAGGGCCCGGTCCTGCCGCTAGACGACCCGGGAAAGTTCGAAACCTAGCCTAGCGGGACCGTCGACTTAGGGTCGATCACATACCCGTAGGCCGGCACTCGGCGGGGCAGTCGGGCCACCATGGGGTCCTTCGGTTGATCGGCAGCCTAGGTCTGGGTATGGGTTGCCACGGAGTCCGCGTGGCCAGCCTGGCGCATGCGGTCGGTGTCCGGCGGCTGAGCCGAGTTTGTGGCACCATCGGGACAAGCGCCGCACTCGGGTGCGAAGGGCCACCCAGCCTGGCCGAACGTAGGTAACGGGCCGGTATCCTGCCGGTGTCGGCGAAGTGATGTCTTGCATGCGTTGCCCATGACCGGCCGATGCTGAAGGCGACCGTGATAGCGACAGCTCCGACGCGACTGACATTCGCAGCACGAGAGACCGACCGGCCTTGAGATGAAGGAGCCGAGCCGAGTGACGTCAGGCCGATTGACCTCGGACAGGCCCGCCGCCGTAATCGTCCTGGCGGCAGGCGAGGGCACCCGAATGCGGACCGCCACGCCGAAGATGCTGAACGAGGTTTGCGGCCGGCCGATGCTCGGCCACGTGGTGGCCGCGGCCCAGGGTCTCAGCCCGGACCGCCTCATCATCGTCGTGAGTGATCTCGACGGTCAGGTCGCGAGCTACGCTCGCGAGTTCTGCCCGGAGGCGACGCTCGTTGTCCAGGAGCGCCGTGGCGCCTGGGGCACTGGCCACGCAGTTCGCACCGTGATCGAGTCGCTGGGCACCATCCACGGGACCGTGCTCGTCCTGTTCTCCGACACGCCCCTGCTGCGCACCGAGACGCTCGCCGACATGGTGGCCGAGCACGAGAGCACTGGCGCGGCCGTGACGGTCCTGACCGCGGAGGCGCCGGACCCCAAAGGCTACGGCCGCATCCTCCGAGACGAGAACGGCCAGGTCATCGGCATCGTGGAAGAAGCCGACGCCACGCCTGACCAGCGCACGATCACGGAGATCAGCTCGGGGATGTTCGCGTTCGACGGCGACCTGCTCGCCGATGCGGTCAAGCGAGTGCCCGCGGCGAAGGCGACGGGCGAGGAGTACCTGACCGAGGTGCCGGCGATCCTGCGCGCAGACGGCCACCCGGTGGCCAGCGCGTTCTGCCCGGACTTTGACGAGATCCAGGGCGTCAACAACCAGGCGCAGCTCGCCAGGGCGCGGCGGATACTCAACGAGCGGCTACTGGGGCACTGGATGGCCGCCGGCGTGACCATCGTCGACCCGGCCAGCACCTGGATCGACGTGGACGTGCAGATCGAGCCGGGTGTCCGCATCTCGCAAGCCACCCAGCTGGAGGGGCGGACCAGCGTCGCCGCCGGGGCGTCCATCGGCCCCGGCTGCCTGCTGCGGGACACCACGGTGGGTGCCGGTGCGACGGTGCTCAAGGCCGTCTGCGAGGCGTCGAAGATCGAGGCGGGCGTCGTCGTCGGCCCGTTCGTGCACCTGAACGGCGCGTCGGCGGACACCCATCAGGGCCAGGAACGTGGTGCGTCGGCGCGAACGCCGTCGCCAGGGAACTCAAGCACGTGGCAATACAAGGAGAGTTGACCCAAGTGACCGGCATTACCGCTACCCCCGAGCGGAAGATTGATGCTTTTCTCCGGGCGCGGCTACCCGGAGCTCGGCCAGGAGATCGCTGGCTGCCTTGGCATCGAGCCGACCCCGACCACGGCCTACGACTTCGCCAACGGCGAGATCTTCGTGCGGTTCCTGGAGTCGGTGCGCGGCTGCGACGCGTTCGTCCTCCAGAGCCACACCTCACCCATCAATCAGTGGATCATGGAGCAGCTGATCATGGTGGACGCGCTCAAGCGCGCGTCGGCCAAGCGGATCACCGTCGTGGCGCCGTTCTTCGGGTACGCGCGGCAGGACAAGAAGAGCCGGGGCCGCGAGCCGATCTCGGCTCGGCTGATGGCCGACCTCTTCTCGACGGCGGGCGCTGACCGGCTGATGGCAGTGGACCTGCATACGGCTCAGATCCAGGGATTCTTCGACGGCCCCGTTGACCACTTGTTCGCGCTGCCGATCCTCGCCTCTTACCTCGAGGGCAAGCTCGACGTTTCGCAGGTCACGGTCGTCGCCCCGGACGCGGGCCGGGTCCGGGTGTGTGAGCGCTGGACCGACAGGCTCGGCTGCCCGCTGGCCATCATCCACAAGCGTCGCGACCCGGACGTCGCGAATCAGGCCAGGGTGCTTGAAGTCGTCGGCCAGGTAGCGGGGCGGACGTGCATCGTCGTCGACGACATGATCGACACCGGCCAGACGATCGTCAAGGCCGCCGACGTGCTCTTCGAGCAGGGCGCGGCCCAGGTGATCGTCACCGCGACCCACGGCGTGCTATCCGGGAACGCGGTCGACATGCTCAAGAACTCGCGGGTCAGCGAGGTGATCGTGACCAACACGCTGCCGATCAACAACGACAAGCGGTTCGACAAACTGACCGTCCTATCCATCGCGCCGCTGATCGCGCGCGCCATTAACGAGGTGTTCAGCGACGGCTCGGTGACAAGTTTGTTCGACGGCCAGAGCTGACAGCCGGAAGGCTCGCGACAGTCGGGCGCGCCGCCTCGCGAAACAAGTGCATGACCGCGGTAACCCCGCCATGGACAGTCGGGTACGCCGCCCGGCGAAACAACTGCATAACCGCGGTAACCCGCCATGGACAGTCGGGTACGCCGCCCCGCGAAACAAGTGCATGGCCGCGGTAACCCCGCCATGGAGAGTCGGGAGCTCGGCGCCCGCGACGGGTACAGGGCCCCGGTACCCCGCCAGCAGCAGCTTGTTAGGCCGGTTGCTACCGGCGGACACGCAAGCCGGTAGACTTCGCAAGGATTTCTGTCACTCAAGGAGCCCCACAGTGCCCGAGGTACCTATCAAGGCCGAGCCGCGCACCGAGTTCGGCAAGGGACCTTCCCGCCGCATCCGGAACGACGGCAAGGTTCCGGCTGTGCTCTACGGGCACCACGCCGACACGAAGCACCTCACTCTCCCCGGTCACGAGGTGCTGATGGCGCTGCGGACGCCCAACGTCCTCATCAGGCTCGAGGGCCTGCCCGGCGGCGCGCAGCTCGCGCTGCCGAAGGCCATCCAGCGCGACCCGATCAAGGGCTGGGTCGAGCACGTCGACCTGCTGACCGTTCGGCGCGGTGAGAAGGTCAAGGTCGACATCCCCGTGACAGTGGTCGGCGAGATCGCCCCTGACGGCCTGCTCGACCAGCAGCTCGTCCAGATCGCGGTCGAAGCCGAGGCTACGAACATCCCGCAGGGCATCGAGGTCAACGTCGAGGGCATGGCGATCGGCGCCTCTGTGCACGGCCGCGACCTTGTGTTCCCGCCGGGCGTCACGCTGGACGACGAGCCCGACGTGCTCGTACTGCACGTCCTGGCGGCACCGACCGCCGCGGAGATCGAGGCCGAGATCGGCGAGGTGCCGGCCGCCGAAGAGGCAGCTCCGGCTGCCGAGGCCCCGGAGGCCAGGCCCGAGGCTTCTGCCGAGGGTGGTCAAGCCGAGTCGGCCGAGGGATCAAGCTGACCGAGCGAGCGACCACCCACGGCCCCCGACGAAACGGTTCGCCGCGATCCTGACCGAGCGCGGCCGCGCTGGCTTCGAGGCTGGCAGCGCGTGGATAGGAACGACTCGGACATGGGCTCATCCGATCGCTGGCTGATAGCAGGTCTCGGCAACCCTGGCCCGCAATACGCGGGCAATCGCCACAACGTCGGCTACATGTGTTGCGACGAGATTGCGGGAGAGCTGGGCGTGACCTTCAAACGCGATCGGTCAAGGGCGTTTGTCGGGACCGGGACAATGGCGGGCACCGGCGTCGTGCTCGCGAAGCCGGTGTCGTTCATGAACGTCTCTGGCCCCCCGATAGCGGCGCTGCGGAACTTCTACAAGATCCCCAACGAGCGAGTCATCGTCGTCCACGATGAGCTCGACCTGCAGTTCGGCACCGTGCGGCTGAAGCTGGGTGGCGGCGACAACGGACACAACGGACTACGCTCGGTGACCGCGTCGCTCGGCGGCAGGGATTACTACCGGATCCGCATCGGAATCGGCAGGCCGCCTGGGCGCATGGATCCGGCCGACTTTGTGCTGCACGACTTCTCGCCAGCCGAACGCAAGGAACTGCCGGAGATCGTCGGTCGCGCCGCGGATTCGGTTCAAATCCTGATGGAGCACGGGCTGGCTGTCGCCCAGAACGAGATGCACTAAGGGTGCCATATCATGACGAAATCGATGGAACCGGAGACCTCGTGCTGACCGGCAACGGCAGTGACCACGATCTAGCCCGCGATCTCGCCGTCTCGGCGGGGCGCAGGCTCATGGATCTCCGTGCCCACGAGCCGCTCGGTGGCGACGTCCTGCGCAAGGCTGGAGACAGCCTGGCCCACGAGTTTCTCGTCGGTGAGCTCGCCCGGCGCCGGCCCGACGACGCGGTCCTGTCCGAAGAGGGCAAGGACAATCCGGTGCGGCTGACGGCTGCTCGAGTGTGGATCGTGGACCCGCTCGACGGCACCAGGGAGTTCGGTGACGTGGGCCGGACCGACTGGGCTGTGCACGTCGCTCTGTGGGAACGGGGCGCGCTGGCGGCCGGCGCGGTTGCGCTGCCGGCTCAAGGCGTCGTGCTCAGTACCGCGGACTACCCGACGAGGCGAGCTCGGACGACCCCGTTCCCATCTCGGATCCAGGAAGCAACCGGTGCGATCGCGCTCCCCGCGGGCCTGCGGATCCTCGTCAGCCGGTCGCGGCCGCCTGCGTTCGTCCAGCGCCTCGCCGCCGACATAGGCGCCGAGCTGGTTCCGATGGGGTCGGCTGGCGCCAAAGCAGCAGCAGTGATCCGCGGCGAATACGACGCCTACATCCACGCCGGCGGCCAGTACGAGTGGGATTCGGCCGCGCCGGTGGCCGTGGCGCTCGCGGCCGGCCTGCACGCATCCCGGATCGACGGCTCCGCGCTCCGGTACAACGAGGCCGACGTGTCGGTTCCGGATATCCTGATCAGTCCAGCCTGGCTGGCGCCGGGGCTGCTGTCCGCGATCGCCAACGCGACGGCAGCCGCGCCATCGTCGGCGCTGGCACAACACCGCCCGTCAATGCCCAGCGATCCGGAGTTCCAGCCATGACTTCGCCCCGAGGTGACTACCTGCTCTCGCAGCTCGATGTGCTCGAGGCCGAGTCGATCCACATCTTTCGCGAGGTCGCCGCGGAGTTCGAGCGTCCGGTGCTGCTGTTCTCGGGAGGCAAGGACTCGATCGTCATGCTGGCGCTGGCCGAGCGCGCGTTCTGGCCCGCCAAGATCCCGTTCCCGGTCATGCACGTCGACACCGGCCACAACTTCGCCGAGGTCATCGAGTACCGCGACCGCCGGGTCGCCGAGGTCGGGGCCCGACTCGTGGTGGCGTCTGTGCAGGACGCGATCGACGCCGGCACGGTTGTCGAGGAGACGGGCAAGTGGGCCAGCCGGAACCGGCTCCAGACAACCGTGCTGCTCGACGCCATCGCGGAGCACAGGTTCGACGCCGTGTTCGGTGGCGCCCGCCGCGACGAGGAGAAGGCCAGGGCCAAGGAGCGAGTGTTCTCCTTCCGCGACGAGTTCGGCCAGTGGGACCCCAAGAACCAGCGGCCCGAGCTCTGGAACATCTACAACACCCGGATCCACCGCGGCGAGCACATCCGGGTCTTCCCGCTCTCCAACTGGACCGAGCTGGACGTCTGGCACTACATCGAGCGGGAGCGCCTGGAGATCCCGTCGATCTACTTCGCGCACACCCGGGCGGTTTTTGAGCGCGAGGGCATTCTGCTGGCCGACAGTGAATTCGTGACGAGGGCCGACGACGAGCAGGTCTTCGAGACGCGGGTGCGCTACCGGACGGTCGGCGACATGTCGTGCACCGGGGCGGTGGAGTCGACGGCCTCAACCGTCATCGAGGTGATCACTGAGATCGCCGCCACCCGGATCACCGAGCGCGGTCAGACCCGAGCTGACGACCGGACGAGCGAGGCTGCCATGGAAGACCGCAAGCGGGAAGGCTACTTCTGATGACCGTGACGCAACGCAGCGCCACCGGCGACCCAGCCGACAGCGGACGGCACATGGACATCCTGCGGCTCGCCACGGCCGGCTCGGTCGACGACGGCAAGAGCACGCTCATCGGTCGGCTGCTGTACGACTCCAAGGCGATCTTCGAGGACCAGCTTGCGTCGGTCGAGCGGACCAGTCGCGAGCGCGGCGAGGAATACACCAACCTGGCGCTGCTCACGGACGGCCTGCGAGCCGAGCGCGAGCAGGGCATCACGATCGACGTCGCCTACCGCTACTTCGCCACCCCGCGCCGCAAGTTCATCATCGCGGATACGCCTGGTCACATTCAGTACACGCGAAACATGGTCACCGGTGCCTCGACCGCTGACCTGGCGGTTGTGCTCGTCGACGCGCGCAACGGGCTGACCGAGCAGAGCAGGCGCCACGCCTTCCTGGCGACGCTCCTGCGGGTCCCGCACCTCGTGCTGGCCGTCAACAAGATGGACCTCGTCGACTACAGCTCCGACGTGTTCGACCGGATCGTCGAGGAGTTCACTCAGTTCGCGGTCAAGCTGGAGATCGGCGACCTGACGTTCATCCCGATCTCGGCGCTGCACGGAGACAACGTCGTGCAGCGGTCAGCGAACATGCCCTGGTACGACGGGCCGTCGCTGCTGCACCACCTGGAGCACCTCCACATCGCCTCGGACCGGAACCTCATCGACGTCCGGTTCCCGGTCCAGTACGTGATCCGGCCGCACCAGGCCACCGACCCGGAGCTGCACGACTACCGGGGTTACGCGGGCCAGGTCGCTGGCGGCGTGCTGAAGCCCGGCGACGAGGTCATGCACCTGCCCTCTGGTCTCACGACCACCATCCGGCGCATCGACACGGCGAAGGGACCGGTTCCTGAAGCGTTCCCGCCGATGTCGGTCACCCTGCTGCTCGAGGACGACCTGGACGTCTCCCGCGGCGACATGTTCTGCCGATCGCACAACAAGCCTGCGGCGACCCAGGACGTCGACGCGATGGTCTGCTGGATGAGCGACGTGCGGCAGCTGACCGCCGGCGGCCGCCTGATCGTCAAGCACACCACTCGGACAGTGAAGGCGATCGTCCGCGATCTGCATTACCGGCTCGACGTCAACACGCTGCACCGGGACGAGTCGGCGACCGGAGCTCAGCTTGAACGAGATCGGCCGGGTGACGCTGCGACTGACCCAGCCCATCTTCTGCGATCCGTATCAGCGCAACCGGGAGACCGGCGGCCTGATTCTCATCGACGAGGCCACCGGCGCCACGGTCGGCGCCGCCATGGTGACTGACGCGGGCTGACACCGAACTCGTGCTCCAGTCCGGATGCGGATTGGGCGATCGGAATGCAGACTGGTGCAGGGGCCACCTATGGTTGAGCGCGTCTTGCCTACTGGTTAGGCGCTTTGCGGCCAGCGTGCACGCGGCGCACTCCGAGGGGTGTGGTTACACGGGTGCTGGCTTCGAGAGAGTACGCCTGATAGGTAGAGGCGAGAGGGGTAGATGATGGGGCCGAGCTGCTGTATGGCTGCGGCAACTTGGACGTCATGCTTACCAGGTGGTCCGGCAGTCAAGTGAGTACTTGCGCCTGCGGCGGTTTCGGAGACAGCTCAGCGAGCGGAGACAGGGTCAACGAAGCAAAAGCTGTGCCATTCCGGCACGAAGATCCGCAGCTGGTCGCAACAGATCGCGTCTGGGCTGTTCGATCTGGGCGGAGGGCGGTGAGACGGTCCAGTGCCCCGGCCCAAGCCTCGGCCTAGCCCCGCGACCACACACTCTGGCCCCCAGGTCGCCTGGTCACCACCGGAGTTGCGCTTGCGTAGCCAAGTGCACGGGCCGCGATGGATGTGCCGATCGTTGTGACGTCCCAGCGCATGACACCTGAAGTTGTCGCCCGTCCGTCGCTCCGCGCGGCCGCTAGGGCCACGTGGTATCGCCATCAGGATCTCCTGAAGAGCGTGCTTTATCTGCTGGCAACTACCGGACTCACGTCTTTGCTGGGGCTCGGTTACTGGGCCGTGGCAAGCCGCCTATTCAGCCAGCGGGCAGTTGGGTACGGCACCGCAGCCATCGCCGCGCTCACCCTCGTCTCCTCGGTGGGGATATTCGGCCTTGGCACCTTGCTCATTGGCGACTTGCCGAAACGCCGAAACCGGGCGGGCCTCATCTCTGCGGCCATGATGGCGGCGGGGACTGGCTCATTCGTGCTCGCGGTAGCCTTTGTACTCCTGGCTCCGCATTTCACGACGCGATATGACGACATCGATGGCTCCGTCGGGGCAGCGGGAGTGTTCTGTGTTGGCGTTGCTCTGACGGCGATGTCGGCAGTGTTTGACGCCGCGGCCATCGGCATTCTCCGCGGCGGCCTGCAGCTAATGCGCAACATGGTATTCGTTGTCGTCAAGCTGCTGACCCTGATAGGCGTGGCGCTCGTTATTCACTACACGTCCGGGATCGGCCTATTCGCGTCATGGATCGCTGCGATCCCGGTATCACTGCTAGTTGTCGCCATCCGACTCTGGATCGCCCATGCGCCCGTCCTGGCCAGGCCAGACTGGAGCAGCCTGAGGAAGCTGGCGAAGGTACTGGTGGCACACAACTGGCTGAACCTCGCGCTGCAGATCCCCTCCCTGGCAGTACCTGTAATTGTCGCCTCGATGCTCTCGCCGGAGGCGAACGCCGCGTACTACGTGACGACGGCCATCTGTACTGGGCTGTATATCTTGCCGATGCACATGGCCACGGCCCTATTCGCCGTTGCCTCCGGTGACCCGAAGGCAATCGCGCGAAAATTGCGATTTGCGCTGCGGGTATCGCTGGCGGTCGGGATACCCGGAGTGCTCGTCCTCGCTGGGGGTGCTCACTTCATCCTGAGCCTGTTTGGCGCCGGCTACGCCCGCATCGCGACGCTGCCGATGCAGCTGATCGCACTCAGCTCCCTGCCGGTCTTGGTGGGTTCCTACTACGTCTCCGTCTCTCGCGCGACCGGACGACTGTCTCGGGCGGCCGCGGTGATGACAACCTTCGGTGCCGTGAATGCCGCTGGAACTGTGATCGGCACGATGCGAGGCGGCCTGATCGGGATGGCGACCGCAACGCTCGCGCTGAGCGTCATCGAAGCCGCCATCACCACGCCGACCGTCGTGCGGGCTGCTCTCGGTTCTGGGCGGCACAGGAGACTTTCGACCGAGCTCACTCAGGCTGAGGCGGTTTCGGCCGAGGGGGTGGCAACTGAGGAAGCAATCAGTGACCGCCTTGCTCGCCATCAACAGGCGAGCCTGGCATTGCTGATCTCCATGGCGTCGCCCGCGACTTTGGGATCGCATCCATTCGGAGGCGGGGGGGCGACGTCGGGCGCTGTGGCGGAGTAGCGGATCTAGCAGATTTGCGGCGAATGGCGCCGACACGCTGCAGAGCTACCTGGCCGGGCGAAACGTGGCGCGCCGCTGTGCGTGCTCAAACGATAACTCTACGTGCGTGACTCATGTGGCAGTCGGTACTCACGAATGCGATGTGACCGTTCTCGACTGTAAACCGCATCGGCCGTCAGCGCGTCTTCACTACGACGGAGGCTCTGGCCAACCGCACCAGTAGTGCGGCAAGTGCCGCATGAGGACGGCGATCGGTTGTGCACTCGGGAGTCGTGGCCGTCTGGCTGGTAACGAACGCGCGCATCTGGTCAGGTCGCGAAAGAGGGGTGGAGGATGGAGTCGAGCCGCTGGCTGGCTTCGGAGGCTCAAAATCGGCACATGCCCTCTCTTGCGGCCATCGATGGGCGCGATCCCGAGCTTGCCGAGGAGGCCGTGGTGCTCGGGACGCACGCAGCAGTGTCCGACGTGCTCGCGATCAGCGCGACGATCAGTGTCATCATCCCCACCCTGAACGAGGCGCAGAATCTGCCGCACGTGCTCGGCGCACTGCCCGACTGGATTAGTGAAGTTGTGATCGTTGACGGTCGGTCGACGGACGATACGGTCTCGGTTGCGCGCCAGCTCAGGCCGGACGTAAAGGTCGTGATGCAGACGGGCATTGGGAAGGGCAACGCCTTGCTCGCCGGATTCGCGGCCAGCACCGGTGACATTATCGTCGCCATGGACGCGGATGGTTCCACCGATGGCCGCGAAATAGTGCGCTTCGTCGCAGCGCTAACGGCTGGCGCAGATTTTGTCAAAGGCTCGAGATTCGCTTGCGGTGGTGGCAGTGAGGACATCACCGTAGCGCGGCGGCTAGGCAACAGGTTCCTTGGCGCACTGGTCAACGCATTGTTTGGTACGCGCTACACCGATCTGTGCTACGGCTACAACGCATTCTGGGCCCGGCATCTGGAAATCCTGGCGCTTGATTGTTCGGGCTTCGAGGTTGAGACACTGATGAACATTCGGGCCGCCATCGCAGGCCTCCGTGTGCACGAGGTGCCGAGCTTCGAGTACCGTCGCGTCTATGGCGTCAGCAATCTTCGGATCGTTTTGGACGGATGGCGGATCGCGAAGGTTATCGTCCGTGAATGGCGGGGCCACCGTCGGATATCGCGCGAGCGCGTCATAGAACCGTCCTACACCGAGCCTTCGCCTGCCGCCTGCTTGACGGGCCCAGGCGCAGATGAGCGGTGGACGGCCAACTTATCAGACTTGAAGAACGAGTCATCCCGGGACAAGGCTGTCTTGATTTGCTGACTTGCAGGCTATCCGCCGACACATGTCAGTAACTCCCTCTCAGAGCGCTCTCGTGCGGACTCGGCATGCCGTCCGGAGCTATCGACCTGGGCACGCTCGTGCCAGGCGCACGCCGCCACCCGGTTGCTCTCCGGCCAGTCGCGGTGGCCAGCTCTGGTATGGTAAGCAGCCGTGATAGGTCAAATGTTTTATGGGACGAAGCTTAAGAAAGCCGTGGAGACGGCGGCGGAAGACTACTACTATCACGCCCGCCACAAAGATCAAGCGCTCCAGCTAATAGGAAGTATGACGTCCCTGGCAGGTCGGCGACGCAACCCTGCATTGTTCCGGCAATGTGACGAATATGCCAGGGACGTCTTTGGTTCAAGAAAATACTCTCCTTGGCTAAAAGCCTATGCGGTGTTCTCCGGTACTTTTAAAGAAGGATGGATACCGGATAATTACTACGGGAGAGTCGTTGTCCCCAGGCTGTCAGGTGATTACGGTCAGATGTCGACTTATAAGGCAGTCTCGAACAGGCTATTCCAAACGGACTTGCTGCCAGATCTAGCTTATTCTGTCAACGGACTGTTCTACACAGCCTCAATGGAATTCGTTAGTGCCGGCGAGCTGAAGAAGTATCTATTTGCGATCAACGAAAGAATCGTGTATAAGCTGGATAACGGAGCGCAAGGAACGAGTGTCTCTGTTTTTGATGCCGATAGCTTTCCTGATCAGTCAGTGACCTTTGGCAACGGTGTTTTCCAGAGTTACATAATTCAACATCCTTTCTTCGATGCATTTGATGACCAATCAGTATCTACCATCCGGATAACTACCGTTGTTGATGACGAGCCGAACGTACTGTGCCGCGCGGCCTATCTGAGATTGCCTCGAAGCGCGGACACACATGTGAAGTCGGCGACCGCCATCAAGGTGGCTCTTGACGCTGGCGGCGAGTTGCATGAAGACGGCTATTTGCCCGACTGGGTTCCTGTTGCCCGTCACCCAGATTCGAACATGCTGTTTGCGGGCCAGGTAGTTCCTCACTTTCAGACATGCGTTGAAACGTGTATTTCGCTACACAGAAAAATGAAGTTTCCCCGCATGATAGGCTGGGACGTCATTATTGATAAAGATGAGAATGTAATGTTGATGGAATGGAATGGGGGTCATAACGATATAAAGTTCTCCGAAGCCACGAACGGTCCCTGTTTTGCCGATTTGGGCTGGCAGAATTTGTGGAAGATCGAATCCAGCCCGTGCGCACTGATCACGGACGATGGGACAGGAGCCTGATTGCGAATACTTATCGTCAATCCAGGCAGCCACCCCCCGCACGCGATTGCCTCCGGTGGAAGCATAGACATTCATCAGATGGCGCTCGCTCTCAGCGAGCTAGCCAATGAGGTCGCTGTGGTGGCGGCTCTTCCCAACCTGTCCGGATCAGTGGGAGTCCGCCAGTTGCCTTATCGGATGCGGCAGGCTGCTGACAGGTCCCACTTGCTCGTATTCCGCGACCGGGACAACGGCTACGAGACTCTGAGAATCGGCCACTGGCTTGTCGCGCGGCTGGTCGAGGAGCGGATAGCGAGCTGGCGGCCCGATGTCGTGATCGTTCAGGGGTACAGAGCGTGGAATCTCGCGGCGGTCGTCGTCGCGCAAGGCGTGCCGGTAGTGCTACGGCATATCGACAAGGCCGGTATCGACGGCCTCGCCGAAGCGCTCGGATCAGAACGCGACGTCGCCGCTCTGCTGGCGAATCCGCTGTTCACCATGACCTGCAATTCTTACTTCACTGCAGCTGAAGCCGGCCAGCAGCTTGGCTGGGCGCCGCCAGTGATCTACCCGCCTATTCGGGCCACGAATACTGCCTCGCGATCGAGCGACGCGCGCTTCGTTACTTTTGTAAATCCCGTCCCGGCGAAGGGACTCTTTGTTGCGCTTCGCGTCGCAGCGCTGCTTGCCGAGCGGGACTTCCTGTTCGTCGACGGCTGGTTTACGACGATGCGAGAGCGTCAGAGCCTGCAGCGCCAGCTGAGCATGCTGCCCAATGTCACATGGCGGCATAAGTCCGTCGGGCTCGACGATGTGTTCCGGTCAAGCGCCCTGGTCTTGGTGCCGTCCCAGGTCCAAGAGGCCTTTGGCCGCGTGATCGTAGAAGCCGGCCACAGCGGCGTTCCCGCAGTCGCTAGCCGCATCGGCGGAATTCCGGAGGCAATCGGGAACTCGGGAGTGCTCGTCGAGCCGACCGATCCCCCGGAACGCTGGGCAAGTGTCATCACGGGCGCGCTGTCTGATCCCGTGCGTTATGCACGACTGTGCGCTGGAGCTGTGATGAACGCTGGCCGAGAGGAGTTTGCGCCGCGTTCCGTAGCGGCGCGGCTGCTGGACGTGCTGAAGCGGCATGTGGCCGGCCGCGCCGCGGCAGGATCGGACGATCAGGAGGCTCCTGCGAGCGGCCCCGGTCATGCCTTCGAGGGCGAACCTGCCTAGGCTCGGGCTTCGAGCTGAGCAACGGAGCATGAGAATTTCGCCATGACGTCGAACTCGCGGAGTCCAGCAGCACAGCCGGAAGTCACTGTTATAACGCCCGCCTACAATGTCGGCAAGTACATTGGCGAGGCAGTGGACTCAGTATTGCGCCAGACATTTACAAGGTTCGAGTATCTGGTAATAGATGATGGTTCCACTGACGATACTGGGGCCATAGCGCTTGAGCACGGTGGAAGAGATCCGAGATTTCGGCTCATCACGGAGCCGAATCGCGGCGCAGGCGCGGCCCGCAACGTTGGGATAGGTCAATCGAAAGCGGAGTTCATCGCATTCTTGGATGGTGATGATCGCTGGCATCGGTCGTTCCTGTCCAGTCAGCTGAGCCTTATACAAGCACTGCCGGAGCACGTGGGGGTGGTCTTCTGCCGGTCACGAATGGTTCTCGAAAACGGCACTCCTGTGTTCATCCAGTGGCAGCGTTCCGGGAGTTACGATTTTGACGACTTCCTGGTACAGAATTGCCCGGCTCGTAACGGCAGTTCACTCCTTATCAGAAGGTCGTGTTTCGGGGAACTTGGTGGCTTTAATGAGTCGATGCCCAGCGCTCAGGATTTCGATATGTGGCTGCGCATAGCGCGGGAGTCGGCCACACCCGTACTGTGGGCGAATCGTCGCTTCCTTGTCGACCTACGTCTTCGGCCAGGGTCCATTAGCCGTGATCGAACGGCGCGCGATGAGGCACTTCAGGATCTGCTGACGACCAATGTGGCCAAGCTCCGGCGTCTGCCGGCGGCATTGGCCTATGTACGGCCAGCAATGACTGCAATTAAGTACGGCAATGAGAGTGAAATTTCGGCGCGATGGGTGAGGGAAGCCAGGTCGGCTGGCGTGCTGCAGCTCGTGAGGTCGCTAGCAGGCCTTCGCTTTCTGTTCTGGACCGGTCTTCCTGCTTCTGGACGCACGGTCCTGCGGTCGGCGCAACGAACGTCGCGCGAGGGTGTAAAGCGTCTGGAGAACATGCGGCGAGGTCGGTCGTGAAGGCTCTAGTATCGCGAGCGGCCTGGATCGGGCTGCATCGATGAAAGGACTAAGTCAGCGGGGTCCGAACAGCGCTTTCTTTCGCCGGGGCGGAATTGCGGTGCGGGTCCAAGAGCGCGGGCGCGCCTTCACAATGCGTGCCGGGCTCCCCGGTGCCGGCGTTGACAGGTCGTTGAGGCGCCGGACAACATCGTCAAAGAGGGCGGTGGCTCGCCGCCGGACGGCGGCCAGCTTCACGGACAAATCACATCTCCTATCCGGGCATGCGAGCGTTCAGACTGCGGAACGGCGCAGACGAAAGCGGCTCAACACATACAGCCAAGGGCCGTGCAGCATTCCGCGCAATTCCTGGCCTAGCAGGCCAGGTGGCAGGCTCGTGTCGTCCTTCGTCCGCTCGCCGACGGCCGCTATACGGATCGCGCCTGCGGCGAACTTACGCGGCAGTTCCAGCCGGGCCCTTCTGCTGTGCAGGAGCACGGCCGTCAGCGCAGCTGTGCAGCCTGAGCCGTAAGTACGCATCTGCTTAGTCAGGTCGCCGAGATCAGCCCGGTGAACGTGCGCGACTATCGCTGAAGGCTCGTAGACGAGCTGGTGACCGGCTAGAACAACACGCATAAAGACGTCGAGATCCTCGCCGCCGCCGCAGCGCGTTCCCGCGCCAAGCGCCTCATCGAAGCCGCCGAGCTCGGCTAGCGCGGTCCGCGTCATGGCGAAGTTAGCGCCGGCGCCAAAAACGCCGGCGGAGTAGGGGTATAGCGGCGAGTCGTCCCTGTGGTCAATGAGGTCGAAGATGCGCCGCTCGCATGCGGTCCCCCATGCTTGACGCTGGTCAAAGTAATACTGTGCCACATTCTCGAGCTGGGCAGAAGGAATCAGACCTGTCACGCAGGCAACGTCGTCGGCTTGGCCGAAGCCACGAACGATTCCCTCGAGCCACCAAGGGTCGACGATTACGTCGTCGTCGGTAAACGCAATGATCTCGCCGCGCGCCTCGGCCACGCCTCTGTTCTTGGCGAACGACGACCCCTGTCGCGGCTCTCGGACGTAACGCACGCGAGGGTTAGCGCCGAACTCGGTCAGGATCGCCCTGCGCGTCTGGTCTGAGCTTGGCGCGTTGTCTACCACGATGATCTCGTACTGCTCATAGCGCACAGCGCAGAGCCTGCGGATAGTCGCTGCGGCGCTCTCCGGCCGGTCGTGGGTGTTGATAACGACGCTTACAAAGGGACGATCAGGTACATTCTCATCAAGCGACGGCTCAGTTCTGAGCCCGTCGACGGTAAGCGTAGACACGGCCGGCAATCCTTGGCGAGCCCTTCGCGCGTTGACAGCCGCGCCGACCTGCCGCCAGATCTCGCGGGCGGCTGAGGGCGCAACTAGTGCGTCCGGCGTCAGGGAGGCATAGCCGATCGGAATGCGCTGGAGGCGCACCAACAAGCGCAGCCCTTGGTAATCCGCGCCGCCGCTACGACGGGGCAAGCCAAAGTCAGTGAGGGGCTTGGTCAGTTCAAGCTCACCGATCAAGACCGGCGGACGGATTGCCCTGGCAGTCCTGGCCTGGTCCATGGGTTTGATGGCCACTTGCGAGTCCGACGGGGCGGGACGATCTTGACGGCCGGTGCCACCGTCCGCTGGACCTGCCGGAGTGGGCTGTGACCTGCCCGCGGCATGTCCGCCTAGGAGAGGAATGGTAGCCCCCCTCGTCTACATATGTCTGTCTGGATATCGCGGCAGGGCAAGAGCCTACTCGGCCGCGCTGTGTTCCCGGTCATTTGTCACGGAGCCTGGCGCTGGCACCTGATTGTCCTCGGATTCCAGGGGTGCTTCTGCCTTGCTGTCGCCTGGGACGGGGCATCTCCGGAAGCTTCCACCTGGCGCCCATATCTTCATCGAAGGATGCCGGGATGTACCGGTCGAGCCCGCTACCTGGGTAAGTGGTGAACTCGCCGAAGAAGACGCTTCCGTCTATGTCATAAAGATCAATTCGCATGAAGTCGAATTCCGCTCCGAGTTCAGCCGCTACCGCCAGCATGCGATGTAGGCCTGCAGGAGGCGGTTCAAGCTGTGCCAGCGAATATTTGCTGTATCGCACGTTCAGCGGTGTCCAGTCGGGAAGGTAAATGCGGATCTCGTGCTGCGAGTACCTGCCGATGTGGACTTGGACCGCAGCAACATCGCCATCGAACACAAAGAACTTGTAATCCCGCGGTGGCGAGCCAGCGGTTCCTACAACCTCCTCGGCCAGCAGCACGGGTCGTGCCTTGGAGTAGGCCCACTCGCCAAGGCGCTCGGCCTCGATAGAACGAAGCCAGCTGTTGGTAACTACCGACAGTTGCGCGACGTCAGGTCGACCTTGGCCGAAATAGACCTCCCCGGACCGGTGATTCGGTTTGAGAATCCAATGCTTTGGCAGAGTCATTGAGGCGAGTTCCTGGAGGTCCGTACCCGCCCACAAGGTTCGAGGGACATGAAGGCCCGGAATACCCCGAGCATGCTCCTTCATAGCCAGTTTGTCGCATGTCCACTCAAGCAGCGGACGTCGATCGTTGACGATCCGCCAGTTCAGCTTGTCAGTGAGAGTGGAAGGATTCCTCAAATGGGCAATTCGGTGGTTAGTGCAAGCGACAAGAGCCCGACGCCTGGCGCCGAGCGGCAATCTGCAGATTGCCGACATCATTACCGCGTTCATTTTCGGTCTCCTGGCTTCGGCTCCCCACGCCATGACTCGGTGCGTGTCACTGCCCGTATCTGATGAAAAGCTTGTTGGAGCGAGGAAGCGCCGGACGTCGTATTCGATGGCGACCGGCGCAACCAGCGGTTAGACGC
This sequence comes from uncultured Actinomycetota bacterium, assembly GCA_963730085.1. Taxonomy (GTDB): domain Bacteria; phylum Actinomycetota; class Actinomycetes; order Streptosporangiales; family Streptosporangiaceae; genus JAJYUU01. Next base: position 911,924 of record CAVSQI010000009.1, read on the forward strand.
GTCGAGGTATACGTCGGTTTACCTAAGACGCGGCTCACCGAGTGCGACCTCGTCTTCTGCCGGCGAGCTCATGGACAGGCTGGCTGAGCCAGGCCCACACCTACCCAGCGTCTGACGCTCTGTACGGCCATCCACCGACCCTGGTCCTGACAGTGTTCACGACTCCCCTGGCCCACAACCGGGGCGGCGAGTCGGAATCGCCGATGTACGTGCGCTGGATAGCGTACTGGCCGGTGAACTCTGACCGCCGGATTGCGCAGGCGTAGTCGTAGCGTGCAGCGCGCACTTCGCGGACAGCGCGGCTGTCCAGATGACCATACGGATAACAGAAGCCGCCAACGCTCTGCCCGGTGATGTCCTGCAACATGCGTCGGCTTTCTTGGACTTCGGCCGTCAGATCCTCGTCGTCGACGGATGGCAGCGATACATGGCGGAGGCCGTGTGAACCGATCTCGATGCCAGCTGCGGCGACATGTTGCAACTGGTCTGACGTCATAAGGGGCTTCCGCGGTCCGTTTGGATCCCAAGCGTTGTCCCCACCTAGTCGGCCCGCTAGCACGAAGACGGTCGCTGTGAAGCGATAGCGCTGCAGAGCGGGCAGTGCATGCTCGACGAAGTCGGCGTAGCCGTCGTCAAAGGTCAGTCCAACCAGGCGGTGGCCGCCTCCACGGCGGCGGGCGGCAATCAACTCTGCGACGGATACACCTCGGCCGCCAAGACGCCGCAGCCACCAGAGTTGTCGATCAAGCCGCTCAGGGCGAACAGTCACTCCATACGGATCATCGCGATCTGGCGACACCGAGTGGTACATCAGCGGCGCGACCCTGAACATCAGTTAGAACCCCACAGTTGCGAACGTGAATGACTGCAGCCTGTCCTTGCGGCGGCACGAAGGCTCTACTTTACTGTTGCTTGACCATCGCGCGCACGCGACGTTGCCTCTCGGGGTCATTTGTCCTTATTCAGCGTCACACTTGAGCCCGCCTCAGGGCAGAGGATCCGTGCTACCCTTCCAGAGGTCGCATGCAGGTACGCAGCGGCGTGCCACGGTGACTGTAAGTTGGGAGCTATCTTGCGAGCTGCGACCGGCGGGCCCCACCTCGCAGCGAGTTAGCGCCTTATCGCGGGGCGGTTGATTGAGTACGCAGGGCGAGGTCTGGGCGGGTTTCCTGGACCTGGACCGAGGCACGCTGGTGCCGCAGAGTGGGCCCGCTCGGCCCGGTCAAAGTGTGGCCAAGATCCTGATCAAGCTCAATCAGACGCAGATCGGGTATGTACAGGTCTCCCTGTGGCCTGCTGAGACACTGCTTACGCGCGCCCGAGCGAAGGCCGAGACTAACTTCGCCGATGAGCTGTATCGGTTCGAGGATCGAACGGCCGAAGAGTCATCGAAAGGCGATGTGAAATCGGCCACACCGACCCGAAGGGCGATAGATGAAGGCGTAGGCGCACCGCCAAATGGGGTTGCGGGAGGACGCCATGCTGCCAAGCAGTCCTCGCCACTGCCGCCGCTGAGCGCGGCAACCGACCGAGAAGACGAATCGGCGAGGCCGCGCCCAAGGGCAGGACCCGACCGGGGCGACGAGTCAGCGACGCCATCGCTGCGGGCGGCACCCAACGTGGGAGACGATTCGGCGAGGCCGCGCCCTAGGACAGGATCTGCCAGAGACAGCGATTCGGCGAAGCTTGAGCTGGCAACCCTCGCTCTGACTGCGTCGTTTGCCTTGTCGCTCGGATGCCTCGCGGTCGGCTACCTGGTGGGAGCTAGCGGTCTCCGGCTCGTTGGGATACTCGGCGCGCTCTTCCTGGGTATCGGCACTGCGCCGACTCAATTGCTGCCAGGTACGCCCGTGTCAACTCGGCTCGGAGTGGCGGGCATCGTCGGACTGTCCACTATCACCGTCGGTGGCTCCATGATGGTGCTGGTCTCCGGCTGGCACCCAGCGCGCGCAGCCGTCGTCATTTGCCTGCTGGCTGTCGCCGCGCATTGCCGCGGCTGTATTCGAGCAGTCCGAGTACTCTCCCAGAACCGCCTTGACCGGTCGGCACTAGAATCCCTGCTGGTCAGGCCGAACGCATCTGTCTTGTGCACAATCGTCGGTACGGCGCTTTGGTGCTTCGGTGCGTTGAGCATGGGCCGTGTGGCACCAGGTGTTGGCGGGTTCCTGCCTAAGATCTCGCTGCTGTGGTACGCCGGATTGCTATTGCTGCTGTCGGCCGTCGTGGCGGCGCAGCGGCTCAACGAAACGTATCCAATGCTCGCGGTGCTATCACTCGTCAGCGCCCTAACGCTGACCCCCGCATTGGCATACGGGATGCCCAGGTCCCAAGCCGCGGCTAAGCACATAGATCTCGTGCAACAGATTCTGAGCGTGCACTATCTCGACAGGGCCGCAGGCATCTATCAGGCCTACTCTGGGTTGTTCTCAGGAATGGGCTGGGTATCCAGCCTCGCGCACGCTCCGGACCCGACTGGCCTCGCCACGTGTTGGCCGTTCGTTATTCAGCTCCTCATCCTCGTGGAGCTCCGCTTCCTATTCGGACGGCTCTTCCGGCCCGGTTATCGCATCTGGATCGGCATAACGATCGTCGTGCTGGTCGATGCTATAGGCGCGGACTATTTCTCGCCCCAGTCTGTTGGTTTCGTGCTGGCACTTGGGGTGTACGCGCTAGTACTAGGGCGAAAGTGGGCCGGGCTCACCGAGCCTGTTCGCATCGCATTGCTTGTCTTTGCCGGGTCCGCGCTCGCAGTAACGCACGAGCTCAGCCCATTCATTGTGGGCTCGGTGCTGACGGTACTGGTCATCTTCCGCGTCGTGCGCGAGCCGTACCTGCCCCTCCTGATCCTGGTCCCGACGCTAGCCTGGGCGCTATTGAACTGGCCAGTTGTCCACGGATTCATCTACTTCAGCTCGCTCGGACGACTATCCAACTTCGCGCCACCGAAAACGGTCGCGACTCCTGGCCTCAGCCGACTGCCAATCGTAGGCGAGAGTTCACATGCTCTGCTGGCCGGGTTGCTGATCTTGATTGTGGTAGCCGGCATCGGATTTGTCCGTAATGTTCATCGCAGACCCGCATGGGCCTTCATGTTGTGCGCTGGGATGGGCCTAGTGCTGATCGTCGCCAACCCGTACGGCAACGAGGGAATCTTCCGAGCTGCGCTGTTCGGGATACCGTGGCTCGCCATCGTCGCGATGACGGTTCTTCGCGACCGCCCGCCCCGATGGATGACGGTGCAGTTCGGTGTCGGCAGCGTTGTGCTACTTGGGACGTTCCTGATTGCAATGTTCGGCCTGGATAATGCCGGAGTGATTCGCCCCGCCGATATGCAGGCGATGGCGATATATGCGCGGGCGGCCGCGCCCAACAGCGACTATCTCGATTTGTCGTACGGAGATCTGCCGACTAACTTGCTGTTTCCCCCGCATGGTTATGAATTCGGCTTCGCACAGGTCGTCACGCCAGCCGACACGCTGCGCGACGGTCCAGAACCGTCCGCAGCAAGCAGGCTTGCCAGCAACTACATTCGGGCGGCAGCCGCAGTCAGTTCTGCACCTCGGAACGAGCTGTACGCGTTCTGGTCACCAGCGTCTGTCGCTTATGCGGTCGACTACGGGCTGGAGACTCAGGCCCAGGCCGACAGGTGGCGCCACTTGCTGATAGCTAGCCCTGAGTGGCACGTCATCTTCCACAAGGACGGTACATACCTGTTTGTGGTGAAAGTGCCAGGATTGTAAACATCGTAGGCGCGGGTCGACAGTTTTAAATCGCCAAATGAGACGTCCCATGGAGGACCGGTGCGCTTTGCCGGACGCTGCTACTGTCGTATGACTATGCCGCCAGTGAGTGCCTACGTTGAGATGAGGCCTACTGCATTCGCCGGGACCGCTAGGCCCTCAGGTGGCCGGCGATGACCGATCCCGCCAGTATCTGGGTGGGCGCGATCGACCTAGATGCGGACTGCGGCATCACGTCGGCCAGCGGGCCGATCATGGGTCACGTCCAAGCCCGGGTGGTAGTGCGATTGCACGGTACTCCAATCGGTTATGTAGGCATAGCTGCTCAGCCTGAGGACTCGTTGTGGCATAGAGCGTCGGCGGCGGCCGCGCACGTTCTGGCTGAGCCTCTCGCGCGGCACCACTACCTCGACCAGGTTGCTGAGGACGACCTGCAAAGGGGGGAGGCCGTCGAGGCTCACTGGGCGGCACTTGCATCGTGCCCGTCGCGCTTTGCTGGACCAACCGGAGACGGCATAAGCGTTGTCATATGCACTAGGGATCGTCCGGACACCTTGCGAAAATGCCTGGAGGCGCTGCAACGCTCAAGCTATGAGCCCGCAGAATTCCTGGTTGTCGACAATGCGCCCGCACAGAGTGCGACCCGCCGAGTTGTAACTGACCTCGCCAGCGTTGACCCTCGCATCAGGTACACCTGCGAGCCTGCACCGGGTCTTTCGAGAGCCAGGAATCATGGCTTGGCGACCGCGCAATTCGAGTTGATCGCCTTCACCGATGACGACATCTTGGTAGAACCCAGGTGGCTGGACGCGGTTGCGGCCGGGTTTGCAGCAGATCCATCGACAGCGTGCGTGACTGGTCCGGTCGCAGCTCGTTCGCTTAACACTCGAGCAGAGCGCTACTTCGACTCGCGATATCCATGGGGGGATGCGTTCGAGCCCCGTCGCTTCGACCTCGAGCTCGATCGCGGGCACTCGCCGCTCTATCCGTTCAACGCCGGCATCTTTGGGACTGGAGCCAACTTCAGTATCCGCAAGGCGATCGCCGACAAGCTGGGCGGCTTCGATCCGCTGCTGGGGGCTGGCGGCCCGGGCAAGGGCGGCGAGGACCTGGATATATTCGTGAGATTGGTGCAAGCAGGTTTCCGCATCTCCTACCTGCCAGCTGCGCTCGTATGGCACCAGCATCGTTCGACCGACGAAGCGCTTGGGCACCAGGTCTACGGATACGGGCACGGACTCGGCGCTTACGTCGCGAAGCGCCTCATCGCGAGAGACGTATCTGCGCGGACCCTCGCGCATGGCGTGGCTCATTCGATTGCACTAGCCAGCCGGATGCGTCGTGCGGCGAAAGCGAGTCAGCAAAGGACTCGCAGCTGGCACTTGGCGGCCCTTGAGGTATCTGGCGTCTTCGTCGGGGCAGTGCGGATCCTGTTGGCAAAGCGCGCAGCGAGGCGGCGTTCATGACGACCGGCTCGGCTGAGGTGCAGGGAAAGGCAGCATCCGTGACCGCCAGTCGGGAACTATCGGGCAGATTCGTCGGAAGAGCAGACAGCGCGTGAAGATTGCCTTTCTGGTTCTTAGTCATCGCGCGCCGACTCAGCTGCTACGGCTGCTGGGGAGCATCCGCAGCCAGCTACCGGAATCGCCAGTGGTCGTCCACCACGATGTGTTCTGCACGGCAATAGACGAAGCAGACCTAGCCTCATTCGGGAACGTGCATCTTGTCACGAGCGCGCAACCGGTTGGCTGGGGTGATTACAGTCTAGTTGATAGCTGCTGGAAAGCCTTGGAATGGATGGGAGACCATCTTGACTTTGACTGGGTCATTCTGCTCTCGGCCCAGGACTATCCGATAAAGCCGCTAAATACCCTTCGAGAGCACCTGCGCGACTTGGATGCCGATGCGCTGTTGCGCGCGAGGCCAATATCCGAACTGCCAGCGGCTCAGCGTCGGCACGTGCGCCAACGCTACTTTTATCATTACCGCCCCAGTCGGCTGCAGCCGGGCCGAAACCGCGCCGCGCTCATCCACACAGTCGCGCGACGCACTCTCAAGATGCCAGTGGACATTTTCAACAACCTTCAGCCATGGCTCGCGATCTATAAGTTTCCCGACGGAATACCTTGGCGGCTTGGGCACCGCGCACATCGAACGCCATTCACGGCACAGGAGCCCTGCTGGTTCGGCTCGGCGTGGTTTGCGCTGTCGCGGCGAGCCGTGGATTATCTTGTCGAATACGTACACGAACATCCAGAGTATGTGCAGCACCTCCGGCACACCGTCTGCCCGGATGAGTCGGCGACGGCCACGGTCATTTGCAATGCACGGCAGCTTAAGACCGAGTCCCGCGACCTGCATTTTGTTCGGTGGACTCATCCGGAGTCCGGTCATCCAGATGTGCTGACTGCGGACGATCTTCAGCTACTGGCTGCGTCACCGGCTTTTTTTGCGCGGAAATTTGATATAGCCAAGGACGCCAAGATACTGGATGAACTGGATGCGCTCATGGCTTCGCGTGTCTTGAACCTTCCAGCGCACTCGCGCGGCACCAGCCCTGCAGATTGATCCAGCGGTTGCTTGCGCCAAGGACAGGCGGCGCGGCCTCGCGAAGGATCAAGGCGGCTGAGAGCCTGGCGGCTGAACTCGGCGCCTGGCACGACTCCTGGTCAGGCGGCCGAGAAAGTAGCCGGCTGCCGTGGCGCCAAGGCCTGCGACCGCAGCCGCAATCCGCTTTCCGCCTGCGAGTTGGCCGCGCATCAAGCTGCGGAGGTCGCGCCGGATTGCAGCAGGGATGACGACGGCGGCCTGCCGGCGCTCGCGTGACAGGCCGGCCGCGGCTCCAACAAGGTCTACGACGACGGCTTTCGATTGACCCTCATGCCAGCAGCGGCGGATGAAGTATCCGAACCGGGTCCGTTCTGGCCCCACGTGATGATCGACGGCTGCGTCAGGCACATAGAGAACAGTCGTGTTGTCTCTTGCAGTTACCCGGATCGCCAGCTCCGTTTCCTCACAACCCCGCGGCACTGCACCGACCCGGCCGATGCCGCCGCTGAAGCCGCCAGCGTCGATCGCGGCCTGGGTGCGAAAGCTCATGTTCGCTCCTATGGGATTGCGAACGGCCGCCGATACGGTGGGCAGGCCGACGTAGCTGCAGCCAACGACCCAGTCGTATTCCGGCGGAAGCCAGTCGGGACGCGCGGCGGGCCAGAGGGGTCTAACATCGCCGCCGGTAGCTGCAACTTCGGAATTCTCGTACGGCTCGGTTAGTGCGGCTAGCCAGCCAGAACGGGCCTCGGCGTCGTCATCCAGAAATGCGGTGACTGGCTGCGTGGCCGCCTTTAGTCCGGTGTTGCGGGCGTCCGACAGACCTGGGGAGCCGACACTGTCGAGCACCGTGACGTCAGGCAGCTCGGCACGAGCAAGCGCTGCCAGTTCCAGATTGTGGTCGATTACGAGCAGCAGCTGCGCTGGTGCTGGCTTCTGGGCGAGAACGGAGGCAACCGCATCCTTCGTGCCACCCCACCTTTGCAGGGTGTACGCACAGATAACGACAGTAACGGCAAGCCGACCAGTTGCCACGACATCGCTGTCCGGCTCGATTGCTGGCTCGCCGGCGGCGCGCATAGGTCCTCCACGATCACAAAGAATCCGTCAGTTGACCCAGTACTTGATGGAGCGCAGATCCAATTCGCCACTGCAGTTACCGGGCGCGGGCTGCTTGTACTCGGCCACGTTTGCCAGAAAGTACATATCTTGCTGGGGCACGTTGTGGGTTATCGTCATGATCTTGGTACCCCCGACGAAGAACTCCATCTTCGAGGCGCTCCAGTAAAGCGAATAGGTCTGCCATCCCGAAGTAAGACCGACGGGAATGAGACCTTTCACGTACCTTTGCGACACTGGATAAGGGTGGAAGAACGCGGCCGACTCCTGATCAACGCCCCAGCTCTCAATCAGGTCCATCTCAGGGGGCCACTGACCATCCGCCGCGCCCAGCCACAGCGCGGACCATAGTCCGGCCGCGTGCGGGATCTTGGCATCAACCTGCAGAAAGCCGTATCTGAAATGGAAGCCCGGATAGGTCGTAACCAACCCCGACCGGCAACCGTACTCCTTGGCACTGCCGTCCTTCGCGAGCCCTGGCGTCGGCTCACGGGTCGCGATCAGCCTCAGCAGGCCTCCGGCTGGCTGATCCTGGGTATCCAAATACCACTCGTACTCGTCGGAATTCCCAAAGTTGGTACAGCCGACTGCCGGATTGGCGCCCGGATAGCAGGATCCCCACACGGAGGCATTGAGCGATGAACCGTGGAAGGTGGCGCTAAATGTCGGTGGGCCTTGGGGCAACACGCTCGGTAGTGCCGACGTCGCCGGAGTGGATGTGTGCGTCGGCGACGGGGTCTCGATCGAGGCACTCGCGGTCGGCGTGAGGGTGCCAGGACTTGCCGCAACGACGCGTTCCCGAGCAGCGCTGACAGCCCGCTGACTGTGCTTGTCGGCTCCGAGCCAAACGATGAAACCGACCAGCAGTGCCACCACCGCCGCGCTGAGGAGAATCTCCCGCCGCCCGAACATTGCCTCGCCCACTCCAAATTATGAGATCTCGCACGGAAAGCAATACCGCCAGGCTAGCGGGTTACTGCTTCCAATAGCGTATAGATCGGATATCGAGCTCACCGGTACACTTGCCGGCCGTAGCTGGCTGATACTCCGCGAGGTTCGCTAGAAAATACATTGGCCGACTCGGGACATGCGCGGAAATAGTCATGACCTTGGATGTGCCGACGAAGAACTCCATCTCAGATTTCGTCCAGTACAGTGAATAGGTCTGCCAGCCATTGGCGAGGTTTGCCGGCACGAGTTGCTTCGCGGCCGGCAGCGAGGCTGGATAGGGATGGAAAAACGTGGCTGTCTGAACGTTGACTCCCCAGCTTTCAAGAATGTCGATTTCCGGAGGCCACCTATTGTCATAGGCGGCTAGCCACAAGGCGGCCCATAGTCCCGATCCGTGCGGGATCTTTGCCTCGACCTGGAAGAAGCCGTATCTAAAGTGCAGGCTCGGGTAGGTGGTAACTAGGCCAGACCGGCAGCTGTAATGCTTCGGGTTTCCACTCTTGGTCAGACCGGGGGTTGGAGCGCGCTTAGCGATCAATCGCAGCATGTTGCCGGAGACGCGATCCTGGGAAGGCAGATACCACTCGAACTCGTCACCATTCCCGTAGTTGGTGCAGCCGGTCGGTGAGTTCTGCAGAGGATAACAGGTCCCGAAAAGTGACTTATTCAGACGTGATCCATTGAAGGTCGCAGTAAAGCTTGGCGCTCCTGTTGGTACAACCGCCAGATATGCTGATTCCTGCGTGGCTTGAGCTTGACGTTCCTGTGCCTTGGCATTGGCGGCAATCGCCGCCGCCCTATCCACACCACTGGGACGCGCGTGGCCAGGAACTCCGAGACCCCACAGCACAATGATGACCAGGGGGATGGCGAGAAGCCACAGCCTCCATCGCCTTGTCATCACAAGCCTCCGTGTCGCGAGCCGCCCGGCGTCCGACGGCAGCCACAATAACCTCTCCGACCGAGTGGCCGGGTGCCGTCGCGGCACGTGGGCGTTTCAGCGAATTCAGGGATGCGGACTCCAGCTCCACATGGCCGTCACCCACGACGATTCCGCGCGACACAAGCCCGGGCCCGAGGTCCTCGCACCGGACAGCCGGATAGGCCGAGCTGGGAGAGTGATGACTGGACACAGGCGCCGACCTCAACCTGGCCGTTGACATGTGCAATGGTCAAGCACGGAAATAGGTGCAGAGCCGTCTAGGGTGCCGCATACTCGGACTGCGCAGGCCGAATTGGCGCTGCTCAGCGGTGGCAGATGGCCAAGCACATGAGGATCTTGACAAGATGAGAGCATCCGGACCGACGAGAGTCGTCCGACCAATGCCCGCTATTCTCTGGGTCATCGCCTTCTGCTTCGCGGCAGCATTAGGTTTCTGGCGGTATCACCTGCTCGAATGGGTCAGCCCCGCAAGCCCGCTGGGAGCCGGCGGTGACTTCTGGGGCTTCCTGCACGCGGCCCGCCAGATCAGCTCACATCAGGAAATCTACAGCGTCGCCCAGGTCGCAAAGGGCTACGGCTACGTCTACTCACCGCTAGTCGCAGTGGTTTTGGTGCCCGTGGCCGGCGCGGCGACCCTCGGTGTCTGGCATGTGTGGACGGCCCTGACGATTGTTGCGATGGTCTCGTTCGGCGGTCTCGTCGTGTACGCCGAGAATCAGAACTCGAACGCTTGGAGGCTGCCAGTCCTGTTTGGCTTCACTACGGCAACGGCGTTGATATTCCTGCCAACGGAGTCTGAACTGACCAACGGCCAGACCGATGCCTTTGTGCTCGTGTTGCTAGCTGCGACTGTGGTCACCACCAAGCGCGAGCGCACGACGGCTTCCGGCGTGCTCCTCGGCGTGGCCGGCCTGGTCAAGACCTGGCCCGCGGCCGCCGCACTCGCCCTGTTCCAGCGCGGCTACGCTGGTCGTCGTCAGGCGATCGTTGGGTTCGTCGCTACCTTGCTGGTCGGCCCGGTTCTCGCGGCCGTCATTGGGGGCGGTCAAGGGCTCGCAGGCTTCTTCAAGGTCACCTTTGCCGCCCGGTCCCAGCAGCTTGTCAGCTTTTCTGTCTGGACCACGCCACGTCTGCTGTTCGCCACCACTGGGCTCGTTCATCCTCTGGTCGTCTCCACGGTGCTGCTGGCCGCAGCGACCCTGGTACTGGCGGCCTGGGTGATCGGGCTTTTGGGCGCAACCATCCGAGGAACGAACTACTCCTCACTTGGCTTCTGGAACGTAACTGCATGCGTCGTCCTGCTGCTGCCCGTGTCGCACTACTTCTATAGCCTGTACCTTCTGCCGCTGTTGTGGATCTGGGCGACCCGATGGCTCGCTTCAGGCCGATTCCAGGCAGCTGAGGGAATCATCGCCGGGTCGTTGCTTGCCTGGTGGCTCGCGCTGTTCCACGTCGACTGGTCAGGCGGCTCGGCAGGCCAGTCGGCCGTGCGCGTCGCCGTGGTCTTCTTCGCCGACCTTGCCGCCGTGACGGTATCCGTCCTCGGTGACTACATGCTCACCGCTAAAGTGTCGGACGCAGACACGGCTGTCGAATCACGGCCGGCGAGGCACCGCCGACCCGCGCCGCGTCATGCGTTGGCGTCCCATCAGCGCCATTGGTAGGGCCACCCGCGCTGATCTCGGCATTACGGTCTGCATTCTGGACGCCAACGGGTCGGTGCGCCGCACCATAGCCAGGCCGGCTATGGCGGCTGGCCAGAGGCACATCCCTTACAACGGCTTCAACGGCCAAGGCAAGCGGCTTCCGAATGGCCAGTACCGGGTCCTGCTCGTGGCCAGCAACGCCACCGGCAGCGCAACGGCGGAGATATCGTTCAACATCACTGGCTAGCGGCACGCGCGCGGCCGACGATCAGCCCAGTCGCTGCAGGCACGTGGCCCGACGGCAAGTCGGGCCACGTAGCCTCAGCTGGCGAATCCGGGCTGCCACGCCCAGGCGGCTGCGGTCAAGGATTCGTATGCCAGGGTGAACGGCATGACGCGCGCGCAGCTGGACAAGAAGCCCGCCGAGGTGTCGGCGATGTTCGACAACGTCGCCGACCGCTACGACCTGCTGAACGACGCCCTGTCGCTCGGCATGGACCGGCGCTGGCGGAAGGTCGTGGCCAGGGCGGTCGGGGCCGGAGCGGGGCAGCTCGTGCTCGACCTGGCGGCCGGCACCGGAACGTCGTCACGTGCGTTCGTCCGGGCCGGCGGCCGGTGCGTCGCCTGCGACTTCTCGTTCGGGATGCTGTCGGTCGGGGCACGCCGGCCAGCGCCGGGCCTGAGCTTCGTGGCGGGTGACGCGCTCGCCCTGCCGTTCCGGGACGGCGTCTTCGACGTGGTGACCATCTCATTCGGGCTGCGCAACGTCGCCGACACCGGTCAGGCGCTGGCCGAGCTGCTGCGCGTCACCCGGCCAGGCGGGCGGCTGGTCGTCTGTGAGTTCAGCCACTTGCCGACGCCGCGCCTGAACGCGCTGTATGACCAGTACCTGACCCGCGCCCTGCCGGTCGTCGCCAGGCGGCTGTCCGGGAACGCCGAGGCGTACGACTACCTCGCCGAGTCGATCCGAGCCTGGCCGACACAGCCTGAGCTCGCTGGCAAGATCGCCGCCGCAGGCTGGTCCGGCGTCAGCTGGCGGAACCTGATGCTCGGCGTAGTCGCGCTGCACGAGGCGCGCCGTCGCGACCGGTGACCGCTGGGGCGACCGTGCCTACCTGCGTCGACACCAGACATAAGGCCAGGGAACGGGGTCCGCCCGCCGTCGCGGTCGCGCGTCGCAGGGCTGCGCAACAGGTATCGAGTACGCCGGGACTACACTGCCTAGCGAAAGCTCTTGTGAAGAGGTTCACAAGACAGATCAGGACGGGTCCGTGACCGAGCAAGTACCCCCCGCCGGCACGCCGGACTTGACCCCTCGCGAAGAGTCGGTCGACGCTGCGCGTGCCCGTGGATTGTCGCGCAGGCGCACCCAGCCGGCCAAGGCTGCTGCGGCTAGCGCTGCTGACTCCAGCGCAGCTGAGTCCAGCACGGGCCTCTCCACCACGGGCGTCCCCACCACGGGCGTCCCCACCACGGGCGACACTGCTGATGTCGTCGTCGTCGGCGCCGGGCCGGCTGGCTCCGCCGTGGCCTATTACCTGGCGACCGCGGGCCTGGATGTGATCGTCCTGGAGAAGACCTACTTCCCGCGGGAGAAGGTCTGCGGCGACGGGCTCACCCCCCGCGCCGTCAAGGCGCTGACAGCGATGGGCGTGCCGATCGGCCAGAGTGATGGCTGGCTCCGGAATAAGGGCCTGCGGATCATCGGCGGCGGCGGCCGGATCGAGCTCGACTGGCCTGACCTGTCCAGCTATCCGGGCTATGGGCTCGTCCGGACCCGGCTCGACTTCGACCAGACGCTGGCCAGGCATGCCCAGAAGGCCGGAGCTCGGCTGCTGGAGGGCGTCAACGTGACCGGCCCCCTGCTGGACGACAGGACCGGCCGGATTGTCGGCGTGACGGCGCGCGACGGCCGGCAGTTCCGCGGCCGGATGGTGGTCGCCGCTGACGGCAATTCCTCCCGGCTGTCGGTAGCCATGGGCCTGCACAAGCGGGACGACCGGCCGCTCGGGGTCGCGGTGCGCACCTATTACACCTCGCCACGGCACAACGACGACTACCTCGAGGCCTGGCTCGACCTCTGGGACGGCAACTCACTGCTGCCCGGCTACGGCTGGATCTTCGGCATGGGCGACGGGACGTCGAACGTCGGGCTCGGCCTGCTCAACACGTCGAAAGGCTTCGGCGAGATCGACTACCGCGACCTGCTGCGCAAGTGGCTGGGAGCGATGCCCGCCGAATGGGGGTTCACGGAGGAGAACCGGACCCAGCCAGTCCGCGGCGCCGCGCTGCCCATGGGCTTCAACCGGACGCCGCACTACACCAACGGCCTGCTGCTGGTCGGCGACGCCGGCGGCATGGTCAATCCTTTCAACGGCGAGGGCATCGCGTACGCGCTCGAGTCCGGCGAGCTCGCCGCGCGGGTGATCACCCAGGCGCTGGCCCGGCCGACAGCCGCAGGCCGCGAGCGAGTCCTGCAGACCTATCCGCGCCAGCTCAAAGAGGCCTACGGCGGCTACTACACGCTGGGCCGGGTGTTCGTGGACCTGATCGGGAAACCGTCATTCATGCAGTTCGCCACCAGGCACGGGGTGAAGCGCCCGTACATCATGCGGTTCACCATGAAGTTCCTCGGCAACCTGACCGAGACCCGCGGCGGTGACGCCGTGGACCGGCTGATCAACGCGGTGTCTAAGATGACGCCCGCGGCTTAGCAACTAAATGCCCATCCAGACAGTGCTGATCCAGATAAGGGGGTGACAGGACAATGAGCCTCTATATACCGATCCTGGGACTCGCCGCGCTGGCGGCGGCATTCGCGGTCTTCTCGCTAGTCGCTGGCGCGGTGTCCGGCCCGAAGCGGTGGAACAGAGCCAAGCTGGAAGCGTACGAGTGCGGTATCGAGCCGACGAAGCAGCCCCTGGGCATCAGGTTCCCGGTCAAGTACTACCTGACGGCGATGCTCTTCATCGTGTTCGACGTCGAGATCATCTTCCTGTACCCGTGGGCGGTTTACTTCGACAAGCTCGGGGTCTTTGGCCTCGTGGAGATGGTCACGTTCATCGTCACGGTGTTCGTCGCGTACGTCTATGTCTGGCGCCGCGGCGGCCTGGAGTGGGATTAGCAATGGGAATTGAGGAAAAGCTGCCGGCTGGCGTGCTGCTGACGACCGTCGAGAAGGTGGCCGGCTACGCCCGCAAGAGCTCGGTCTGGCCCGCCACGTTCGGGCTCGCGTGCTGCGCCATCGAGCTCATGGCGACCGGCGGTCCCCGACATGACCTAGCCCGGTTTGGCATGGAGCGCGCGTCGAACACGCCGCGCCAGGCCGACCTGATGATCGTCGCTGGCCGAGTCAGCCAGAAGATGGCGCCGGTGCTCCGCCAGATCTACGACCAGATGTCCGAGCCCAAGTGGGTCATCTCGATGGGCGTGTGCGCGTCAAGCGGCGGCATGTTCAACAACTACGCGATCGTCCAGGGCGTCGATCACATCGTTCCGGTGGACATCTACCTGCCTGGCTGCCCGCCGCGCCCGGAGATGCTCATCGACTCGATCGTCAAGCTGCACGACAAGATCCAGAACATGAAGCTCGGCGTGAACAGGGAGCACCAGGTGACCGAGCTCGAGGAAGCCAGGCTCCGGCGGCTGCCGCTCACGGCTGGCAGCTCGGTCCAGACAGGCGGGCGAACACAGCTCGGCCTGCTCGAGCAGCCGGGCGAAGTCCAGACTCCGGGTGAGTCGCGGTGACCGAAAGCAACAGCCAGCCACCTGGGGGCGTCGCCCCTGGGGGCAGCACCGCCGTGCCGGATCCGGCCGCGCAGGCAGGCCAGCAGCGGCTGGCCGAGCAGGTGGCCAGGACGGGCATGTTCGGCACCACCACGACGGGCGACACCTCTGGTTACGGCGGCCTTCAGGTGCGCCGGACGCCGCGAGTAGCGAGTCCACGGCCGTACGGTTCGTACTTCGACGAGATCGCCGACAACCTCCAGGCCGCGCTTGCCCGGAGCGACGCGAGCTTCGACGACGCGGTCGAGCAGGTCGTCGTCGCCAACGGCGACCTCACGTTCTACGTACGACGTGAGCACCTCAAGGCGGTCGCGTCCAAGCTGCGAGACGAACCGACGCTGGCCTTCGAGATGTGCCTTGGCGTGTCCGGTGTGCACTACCCGGCCGAGGCAGGCGAGGAGCTGCGCGCGGTCTACCACTTGCTATCGATCACGCACAATCGCAGGCTGCGGCTGGAAGTGACGGCTCCTGACGCTGACCCGCACGTTCCGTCGCTCGTCGACGTGTATCCGACCTGCGACTTCCATGAGCGTGAGACGTGGGACTTCTTCGGCCTGATCTTCGACGGCCATCCCGCACTGACCAGGATCGAGATGCCGGACGACTGGCGCGGGCATCCGCAGCGCAAGGATTACCCGCTCGGCGGCATCCCGGTGGAGTACCGCGGCGCGACCATCCCGCCGCCGGAAGAGCGGAGGTCTTACGAATGACCGCCCCGGCCGATCATCAAGCTCACGGCGCGACGGCGACCGGCGCAGCTGGGCCTGGCGACTCAAGTAGCGGCGAGCCGGGCTGGGAGAGCCCCGGGTACAGCCGACTCCGGCTACGCGGATTACGACGAAGGCCGCGTCTACAACGTCGCCGGCGGCGACTGGGACGAGGTCATGGCCGAAGCTTTCGGCGACGAACGTTCGAGTGACGAGCGCATGGTCGTCAACATGGGCCCGCAGCATCCGTCGACGCACGGCGTCTTGCGGCTCGTTCTGACCCTTGATGGCGAGACGGTGACGGAACTGCGGCCAGTAATCGGGTACCTGCACACCGGCATCGAGAAGAACATGGAGTTCCGCACCTGGACGCAGGGCGTGACGTTCTGCACCCGGATGGACTACCTGGCGCCGATCTTCAACGAGACGGCGTACTGCCTGGCGGTCGAGAAGCTGCTCGGCATCACCGGCGAGATCCCGGAGCGGGCCACCATCATGCGGGTGCTGCTCATGGAGATGAACCGGATCTCCTCGCACCTCACCGCCATCGGCACGTTCGGCCTGGAACTCGGCGCGACGACCGTATTCATCTACGGCATGCGCGAGCGGGAGAAGACGCTTGATCTCTTCGAGCTGATCACCGGCCTGCGGATGAACCACGCCTTCGTCCGGCCCGGCGGCGTGGCCCAGGACCTGCCCGCGGGTGCTATCGAACGGCTCCGCGAGTATCTGCGCGTCATGCCGGGGCTGCTCGGCGAGATCCGGGCGCTGCTCGACCACGCGCCCGTCTACCTGGCCCGGACCAAGAACATTGCTCACCTCGACGTGACCGGATGCATGGCGCTCGGCGTCACCGGCCCGATCCTGCGCGCCGCTGGTCTGCCGTGGGACCTGCGCAAGAGCCAGCCCTACTGCGGCTACGAGACGTACGAGTTCGACGTGCCGACGCAGCAGTCCGCCGACGTCTACGGCCGCTACCTGGTCCGAATGGACGAGATGGACCAGTCACTGCGGATCATCGAGCAGTGCGTAGACCGCCTGGCCGAATCGGCCGGCCCGGTCATGATCGGTGACGCCAAGATCGGGTGGCCGGCCAAGCTAGCACTCGGCCCCGACGGCCTCGGCAACTCGCCCGATCACATCGCGCACATCATGAGCCAGTCGATGGAAGCTCTGATCCACCACTTCAAGCTCGTGACGGAAGGCTTCCGGGTACCGGCCGGGCAAACGTACGCGGCGGTGGAGTCACCACGCGGCGAGCTCGGCTGTCACGCCGTCAGCGACGGCGGCACAAGGCCGTACCGCGCGCACTTCCGGGATCCGTCTTTTACGAACCTGCAGGCCGTCTCCGTGATGACCGAGGGCGGCATGATCGCCGACGTCATCGCCGCGGTCGCCAGCATCGATCCGGTGTTGGGAGGCGTGGACAGGTAATGGCGCTCAGCAACGAGGCGAGGGCCAGGCTTGCACCGCAGGCCGCCGAGATCATCGGCCGGTACCCCAAGACACGCTCTGCCCTGCTGCCGCTGCTGCACCTGGTGCAGTCGGAAGAGGGTTACGTCTCGCAGGACGGCATCGAGTTCTGCGCCGACCAGCTCGGCCTGACCGAAGCGGACGTCACCGGCGTCGTGTCGTTCTACACGATGTACAAGCGCAAGCCCGTCGGCGAGTACCACGTCGGCGTCTGCACCAACGCGTTGTGCGGCGTCATGGGCGGCGACGCGATCCTGGCGGACATCAAAGAGCACCTTGGCGTCGGCGTCGACGAGGTCACGCCGGACGGCAAGGTCAGCTTCGAGCACGTTGAGTGCAACGCCGCCTGCGACTACGCACCCGTCGTGATGGTCAACTGGGAGTTCTTCGACAACATGACGCCGCAGTCGGCTCGTGAACTCGTCGACGGGCTCCGGACGGGCGCCGACGTCAAGCCGACGCGAGGGGCGCCGCGGCTCTGCACCTGGAAGCAGGCGTCACGAATCCTGGCCGGGTTCGGTGATGGGCAGGCGGCAGAGGGGCACACCGCCGGCGACGCGACGCTGGCAGGCCTGCGCATTGCCAAGGAGCATGGCTGGACGCCAGACGACGGAGGCAAGCAGTAGTGTCGACGATCCTCATCCCCGAGCTCAGCGCCTACTGGGACGAGCCGGACTCCTTTACTCTGGCGGGCTACAAGCGGCACGGCGGATACCTGGCTCTCTCGGATGCCCTGGCGATGGCCCCCGATCAGGTAATCCAGACGCTGAAGGACTCGGCGCTGCGCGGACGCGGCGGGGCCGGATTTCCGACGGGAGTCAAGTGGGGGTTCATCCCCCAGGGCGACGGCAAGCCGCACTACCTCGTCGTCAACGCCGACGAGTCGGAGCCGGGCGCGTGCAAGGACATGCCGACCCTGCTCAACAACCCGCACGCGCTCATCGAGGGCGCCATCATCACCTGCTACGCAATCCGGGCCGAGCGGGCCTTCATCTACGTTCGGGGCGAAGTCCTGCACGTCGTCCGGCGGCTCCAGTACGCAGTCGCCGAGGCTCGAGACGCTGGTTACCTCGGCCAGAAGATCCTTGGCTCGGACCTGAGCGTGGATGTAGTGGTCCACGCCGGCGCCGGCGCGTATATCTGTGGCGAGGAGACGGCGCTACTCGACTCGCTCGAAGGATTTCGCGGCCAGCCCCGGCTCAAGCCACCGTTCCCGGCCGTAGCAGGCCTGTACGCCTGCCCGACCGTCGTCAACAACGTCGAGTCGATCGCCACTGTGCCGTACATCCTCAGGTACGGGGCCCCCGAGTTCGCCCGCTTCGGCACGGAGAAGTCCAAGGGCTTCGGGCTATTCTCGCTGTCTGGTCACGTCACCACGCCCGGCCAGTACGAGGCTCCGCTGGGTGTCACGCTGCGGGAGCTACTCGACCTCGCCGGCGGCATCCGGGCCGGGCACCGGCTCGAAGTTCTGGACTCCGGGCGGCTCGTCTACGCCGCTGTTCACCGACGAGCACCTAGACGTCCCCCTGGACTACGAGTCGGTGGCCGCGGCCGGGTCGATGCTCGGTACCCGCTCGATCCAGCTCTTCGACGAGACCACCTGCGCCGTCCGGGTAGCCCTCCGCTGGTGCGAGTTCTACGAGCACGAGTCGTGCGGCAAGTGCACGCCGTGCCGGGAGGGCAGCTACTGGGTTGTCCAGCTACTCCAGCAACTGGAGTCGGGCGAAGGCAGCGAAGCGGATCTGGACAAGCTGCTCGACATCTGCGACAACATCACCGGCCGCGCGTTCTGCGCGCTCGGCGACTCGATCCAGGCGCCGGTCGCCTCGTCGATCAAGTACTTCAGGGACGAGTACATCGAGCACTTGCGCCACGGCGGGTGTCCGTTCGATCCAGCCGCATCGACCCTCTTTGCCTTGGAGTCGGCCCGATGACAGTGCAGCAATCCAGCTCAGCCGGTCAGGTCGGCTCCGAGCTGGCCAAGCCCGCCGACGGCGTGACGGTGACCATCGACGGCTTCGAGATCACGGTGCCGAAGGGCACACTGATCATCCGCGCCGCCGAGCTGCTCGGCATACAGATCCCGAGGTTCTGCGATCACCCGCTGCTGGCTCCCGTCGGCGCCTGCCGCCAATGCCTGGTACAGGTAGAAGGCCAGCCCAAGCCGCCAGCGTCGTGCACGACCACGGTGACCGACGGGATGGTTGTCCGCACGCAGCTCACTTCCGCCGTCGCTGAGAAGGCGCAGCGCGGCATGATGGAACTGCTGCTCGTCAACCACCCCCTCGACTGCCCAATGTGTGACAAGGGCGGCGAGTGCCCGCTGCAAAACCAGGCGATGTCCACCGGCCAGGGTGAGACGCGGTTCGAAGGCACGAAGCGCACCTTCCCCAAGCCCATCGCCTTGTCGACACAGGTCCTGCTGGACCGGGAGCGATGCATTCAGTGCGCCCGATGCACCAGGTTCGCCGACGAGATTGCCGGAGACCCCCTCATCGAACTGCTCGAGCGCGGCCCCCAGGAGCAAGTTGGTGTCGCCGAAGGTGTCCCGTTCAACTCTTACTTTGCCGGCAACACGGTGCAGATCTGCCCGGTCGGCGCCCTCACCGGGGCGTCGTACCGGTTCCGGGCCCGGCCGTTCGACCTGGTCTCGACGCCGAGCGTGTGCGAGCACTGCGCATCCGGCTGCCGCCAGCGCACCGACCACCGCCGTGGTGCTGTCACCCGGCGGCTAGCCGGCAACGACCCGGCCGTTAATGAGGAGTGGAACTGTGACAAGGGCCGCTGGGCCTTCACGTACGCGACGCAGCCCGACAGACTGGGCAGCCCCCTCGTGCGTGACGAGAACGGCGTACTCCAGCCGGAATCCTGGCCAGCGGCCCTGACCGCGGCGGCCCAGGGTCTGCTGGCCGCGCGGGGTCGCGCCGGCGTGCTGCCTGGCGGCCGGCTGACGCTCGAGGACGCCTACGCGTACGCCAAGTTTGCCCGGGTGGCCCTCGCCAGCAACGACATCGACATGCGCGCCAGGCCTCACTCGGCTGAGGAGCTTCAGTTCCTCACCGAGCACGTGAGCGGCCAGGTGAACCTGACGTACGCCGAGCTGGAGCGGGCGCCCGCCGTGCTGCTCGCCGGATTCGAACCTGAGGACGAGAGCCCGATCGTGTTTCTCCGGCTTCGCAAGGCGGTCCGCCACCACCGCACGGCGGTATTCTCGCTCGCGGCCTTCGCCAGTCTTGGCCTGTCTAAGTTGGCTGGCACGCTGCTGCCCACGGTCCCTGGGGCCGAGGCCGCCGCGCTTGCCGCGCTGGCCGATGCTGCCGCCGCGGATCAGGGTGACTCGGACGTGGCCGCGGCCGCGGCTCTCCGGCAGGCGGGCGCTGCGATCCTCGTCGGGGAGCGCCTGGCCGAGGTGCCCGGCGCGCTCTCGGCCGCTACGCGGCTGGCCGAGGAGACCGGAGCTCGCCTCGCCTGGATACCGCGGCGGGCTGGCGAGCGCGGCGGCATCGAAGCCGGCGCACTGCCCAACGTGCTGCCCGGCGGACGCCGACTCGGCACCGCGGCAGTCAGCAGCGAGCTGGCCGGAGCCTGGGGCGTGGCGTCGCTGCCGGCCGATCCGGGCCTGTCCACCAGCGAGATCCTCGCAGCGGCCGGCCGCGGCGACATCGACGCGCTGCTGATCGGTGGCGTCGATCCGAATGACTTGCCCGACCCCGCGGCAGCGCTAGCGGCCATCGAGGCGGCGCACTTCGTCGTTAGCCTGGAACTGCGCGTCAGCGACGTGACCGACCGCGCCGACGTCGTGTTCCCGGTGGCCGCAGTGGCCGAGAAGCAGGGCACGTTCGTGAACTGGGAAGGCCGGCCCGGTTCGTTCACCGCCGCGCTCTCGGTACCGTCGGTGCGCACGGACCTCGGTGTGCTGGCCGCGCTGGCCGACGAGATGGACGTTCACCTCGGTCTGCCCGACGCGGCGGCCGCGCGGCGCGAACTCGCGGCTCTGACGCAGTCGCCTGCCTCGGTTCCGGGCACCCAGTCGTCGTCTGGTCATGAGGTGGCCGAGCCGCCAGCGGGCCGGATCAGCCAGCTCGGCCTCGAGCATCCGGGTCCAGGCCGGGCGCTGCTGGCCACCTGGCATAATCTCCTCGACGCTGGCCGGATGCAGGACGGTGAGCCGAATCTGGCCGGCACCGCGCGTACTGCCGTCGCACGAATGTCGGCTGCGACCGCAGCGGAATCCGGCACGACCGACGGCGGCAAGGTAACCGTGGCAACCGGTCACGGCGCAATAACTGTTCCCGTGGAGATCGCAGACATGCCTGATCGCGTCGTCTGGCTGCCGAGCAACTCGGTCGGCTGCGCCGTCAGGTCGACGCTGCGCGCCGGGCACGGCTCGATCGTCTCGATCAGCGGCGGCGTACCCGTGAGGAGCACGCAATGACGGGCCTAGCGGCCGGCTCGCCACCCAGTAACGTCCCGACGCTGCCACCCAGCTTCGGCCACGATGCCTGGTGGATAGTCGTACTCAAGGTGCTGGTCGTCTTTGTCTTCCTGCTCGTCACCACCCTCATGGCGATCTGGGCGGAGCGGCGCGTCATCGGCCGGATGCAACAGCGTCCTGGCCCGAACCGGGCGGGCAAGTTCGGACTGCTGCAGTCGTTGATGGACGGCATCAAGCTCGCGCTGGTAGAGGACATCGTGCCGCGCGGCGTGGACAAGGTCCTGTTCTGGCTCGCGCCGGCGCTCTCGGTCATCCCCGCATTCGTGAGCTTCGCCGTGATTCCGTGGGGACCGATCGTTTCAATCGCCGGTCATCGCACGCCATTGCAGCTGACCGACCTCCCGGTCGCGGTGCTGCTCGTGCTCGCGATGAGTTCCCTCGCCGTCTACGGCATCGTGCTGGCCGGCTGGTCCGCCCAGTCGCCGTACTCGCTGCTCGGCGGGCTGCGGTCGTCAGCCCAGGTGATCAGCTACGAGATCGCGATGGGGTTGTCGTGGGTCCCGGTGTTCCTCTACGCAGGCTCGCTGTCGACCTCAGACATCGTCGCGTCGCAGATCCACGGAGCCGAGTTCCACTTCTTCGGTTACATCTGGCACTGGCCGTCGTGGTACGCGATCTTGCTGCTGCCGTCCTTCTTGATCTACCTGATCACCATGGTCGGCGAGACGAACCGGCTGCCGTTCGACCTGCCCGAGGGCGAGGGCGAGCTGGTCGGCGGCTACCACACCGAGTACTCGTCGCTGAAGTTCGCGATCCTCCAGCTCGCGGAGTACGTCGCGGTGATTACCGTGTCCGCGCTGACGACGACCTTGTTCCTCGGCGGCTGGCGGGCGCCGTGGCCGATCAGCGTGTGGTCAGGAGCGAACAACGGCTGGTGGCCGCTGCTGTGGTTCCTGGCCAAGGTCCTGGGCTTCATCTTCGTCTTCTTCTGGCTGCGCGCCTCCCTGCCCCGGATCCGTTACGACCAGCTGATGAAGCTTGGCTGGAAGGTGCTGATCCCGTCGGCCCTGATCTGGACGCTCATCGTGGCGACCGCGCGGGTCTATCGTCGCCAGGGCGGCAGTCCGGCGGTCTACGTCATCGGCGGCGGGATCTTCCTGGTCCTGCTGATCCTGCTGTGGCGCTGGGAATCCGGAGCCGAGCGCGCCGAACGACTCGCCGCTGAAGCCGAAGAAGAGCGCGCCGCCCATGGCAGGCGAAGCACCGCCCTCGGCCCCGTTCCCTACCCCGCCGTTGGATCTGCCGCATTACCACGGCATCGGGAGTGCGAGCCCCGGCGAAACGGTGCTGGCGAGCGTGACCGGCGACGATACGAAGGAGGTCTCTGGTGCCTGACTTCCTCAACTCCGTCAAGGGTTTTGGCGTCACCTTCCGGCAGATGTTCCGCAAGGTGGACACCGTCGAGTACCCGGAGGTCAAGCGGCCGACAGCGCCGCGCTTCCACGGCCGTCACCAGCTGAACCGGTGGCCGGACGGGCTGGAGAAGTGCATCGGCTGCGAGCTGTGCGCGTGGGCGTGTCCGGCGGACGCGATCTACGTGGAAGGCGCGGACAACACGCCGGAGGAGCGCTACTCGCCAGGGGAGCGCTACGGCCGGGTCTACCAGATCAACTACCTGCGGTGCATCCTGTGCGGGCTCTGCATCGAGGCGTGCCCGACGCGAGCGCTGACCATGACGAATGACTACGAGCTAGCCGACGACAGCCGGGAGAGCCTGATCTGGACCAAGGAGCAGCTCGTCGCGCCGCTCCAGCCCGGCATGGAGGCCCCGCCGCATCCCATGCGACTCGGCGACACCGAGGAGGACTACTACCGGCTCGGCGCGATGCTGGCACGGTCTGAGCCAGGAGCGGAGCAGTGAGCAACTCCATCGTGCTAGCCGGGCCGGCAGCCGAGACCACCAGGATCGTCGCGTTCTGGATACTGGCGATCATCGCGGTCGGCGCCGCCATCGGAATGGTGCTGGCCCGCAAGGCAGTGCACTGCGCGCTCCTGCTGGCCGTCATCATGCTGTCGCTGGCCATCTTCTACTTGATGCTCGGCGCCCCGTTCCTGGCCCTGGTCCAGATCATCGTCTACACCGGCGCCGTGCTCATGCTGTTCCTGTTCGTGCTGATGATCGTCGGCATCTCTGCCGCCGACTCCATGATCGAGACGATCCGGGGCCAGCGGCTGTGGGCGACGCTTGGCGGGATCGCGATGCTCGTGCTCCTCAGCCTCGTCATCGGGAACGCTGTCATCGGGCGCGCCGCGCCGAATAGCGCCAAGTTCGGCGACGCCAACGTCACCACGCTGGCTCGGTTGATCTTCACGACGTACCTGTACCCGTTCGAGATCACCAGCGCCCTGCTGATCACGGCGGCCGTCGGCGCCATGGTGCTGGCGCACCGCGAGCGCGTGAAGCCCAAGCCGACGCAACGCGACCTGGCCGCACAGCGGATCGCGAGCGGGCGGCCGGCGCCGCTGCCCGGTCCGGGCACGTACGCCCAGCACAACGCCGTCGACATGCCCGCGCTGCTGCCGGACGGCACCCAGTCTGAGCTGTCGGTGAGTCAGGTCCTGTCGGGCGGAGCCGGGCCCGTGGCCAGCCGCCAGCCGCGTTGCCCGGCGGCTCGAGCGGGTCTGGCGGCTCGAGCGGCTCGGCGGGCTCGGCTGGTCAGGAAGCAGGTGAGCGGTAGTGGTTAGCCCAGCGCACTTCATCTCGCTGTCGGTGATCTTGTTCGTTATCGGCGCCGTCGGCGTGCTGGTGCGGCGCAACGCGATCGTCGTGTTCATGTGCGTCGAGCTGATGCTCAATGCTGCCAACCTCGCGTTCGTCACGTTCGCCCGGATGCACGGCGCACTTGACGGCCAGGTGATCGCCTTCTTCGTGATGGTGGTGGCAGCCGCCGAGGTGGTCGTCGGTTTGGCGATCCTGACCGCGATCTTCCGATCCCGCAGGTCCTCGTCGGTGGACGACGCGAACCTGATGAAGTACTGACGAAAGGGAGCCATGACCGGCTCAGTCCACAGTGCGCTGCTGTCGCATGCCCAGGCGGCGGCGCCGCGGTTGCTGACGACAGTGGCGTCGTCGGGACCGACGCCCTTGCACGCCACGGGCATCCAGAACGCGGCGTGGCTGCTGCTCGCCTTGCCCGGGCTCGGTGCCGCTGTCCTGCTGCTCGGCGGCAAGCGCACCAACGGCTGGGGCCACTCTGCTCGGCGTGGCCATGCCTGTGCTGTCGTTCGCCTACGCGGTCGCCGCGTATGTGCAGATGCTCGGCTACACCGCCGACCAGCGCGTCCGCGAGCTCACCGTCTTCCAGTGGATCGACGTCGGCAGGTTCCAGATCCCGCTCGGGCTGCGGCTTGACCAGCTCTCCATTTGCTTCGTCCTGCTGATCACCGGCGTCGGCTCGCTCATCCACATCTTCGCGGTCGGCTACATGGCTAACGACCCGGAGCGCCGCCGGTTCTTCGGCTACATGAACTTGTTCCTGACGGCCATGCTGCTGCTGGTCCTGGGCAGCAACTACCTTGCCCTGTACGCCGGCTGGGAGGGCGTGGGCCTGGCGTCCTATCTGCTGATCGGGTTCTGGCAGTACAAGCCGACCGCGGCGACCGCGGCCAAGAAGGCCTTCATCGCGAACCGCGTGGGTGACGTCGGGCTGTCGGTCGCGATCATGCTGATGTTCGCGCAGTTCGGCTCCGTGACCTTCACCGGCGTCTTCGGCGCTGTTGGCTCCGCGAGCCACGGCGTGGTGACGGCGCTCGGCCTGCTCTTGCTGCTCGGCGCGTGCGGCAAGTCCGCCCAGGTCCCGCTCCAGTCCTGGCTGCTGGACGCCATGGAAGGCCCGACCCCGGTGTCGGCCCTGATCCACGCCGCGACGATGGTGACGGCCGGTGTCTACCTGATCGTGCGGTCCGCGCCCATCTTCAACCTGACCGCCGACGCGCGGCTGGCCGTCGCCATCGTCGGCGCGGTCACGCTGCTCGTCGGCGCGATCATCGGGTGCGCGAAGGACGACATCAAGAAGGCGCTGGCCGGATCCACGATGAGCCAGATCGGCTACATGATGCTGGCCGCGGGCCTCGGCCCAGCCGGCTACGTCTTCGCGATCGCGCATCTGCTGGCGCACGGATTCTTCAAAGCCGGGCTGTTCCTGGGCGCTGGCGCCGTGAAGCACGAGATGAACGACGAGGTCGACATGCGCCGCTTCGGCGGCCTGGCCAAGGTCATGCCGATCACGTGGGTCACGTTTGGCCTGGGCTATCTCGCCATCATCGGTGTCCCGCCGCTCTCCGGCTTCTTCACCAAGGATCCGATCATCGAGGCGGCGTTCGACAAGGGGGGCGTATCTGGGGCCCTGCTCGGCACCGCGGCGCTGATCGGGGCCGGCATCACCGCCTTCTACATGACCAGGGTCATGTTCATGACGTTCGCCAACGGGCGGCGCTGGGATGAGGGCGTCCACCCGCACGAGGCTCCGCCGGTGATGACCTCGCCGATGATCGTGCTGGCGATCGGCTCGGTCGGCGCCGGCGCCTTCCTGATCGTCGGTAACCGGCTGCTGAACTTCCTGGGCCCGGTCACGGGCGTGCCACCGACGTCGCATGGCCTCTGGACGAGGTACAGCACGGCGACGTTTGTGCTCGTCGTGATCGGCGGCATCATCGCGTGGGCGATCTACGGCAGGCGTGAGGTTCCGGTGACCGCGCCGATCGGTAGCCCGGTTACGGTCGCGGCCCGCAAGGACCTCTACGGCGACGCCATCAACGAGGACCTGCTGATGCGGCCCGGCCAGTGGCTGACCCGGTTGTCGGTGTTCTTCGACAACCGGGGGCTGGATGGGCTGGTTAACACCGTCGCGGCCACCTTCGGCGGATCCTCGGGTCGGCTTCGGCGGTGGGAGTCGGGGTTGGTGCGGTCGTACGCGCTGTCCATGCTGGTCGGAGCCGTGCTGCTCGTCGGCGCGTTCCTGCTGGTGAGGCTCTAGACCTGGTGAGGCTGCGGATCTGATGAGCAATTTCCCCTGGCTGACGGTAGCGGGTGCCATCCCGCTTGTCGGCGCCGTCGCGATCGCGCTGACACCGGGTAGGTCGGCTCCCGGCGGCCCGGCCGACAGGCGAGCGCGTGACCTCCTGGTCAAGCGGCTCGCGCTGGTGTTCTCGCTGATAACCCTCGGCGTCACGATCGCGATGGCCGTGCAGTACAAGACCGACGGCCCGCGCTTCCAGTTCACGCAGACCTACCAGTGGATCCCGCAGTTCGGCGTGCACTACGCAGTCGGCGTCGACGGCATCGCACTCGTGCTCATCCTTATGACCGTCGTCTTGATGCCCGTTGTGCTGCTGGCGTCCTGGAACGATGTCGAAGGCGTGTCACCCGCCGCCGAGCCGGCCGCGGCCGCCACCGGTACCGCGCGGCCGCCGCGGCAGCCGCGGCTGCGCAGCGTCAAGACCTACTTCGTGATGATGATGGTGCTCGAGACCATGATGATCGGGGTCTTCGCTGCCACCGACGTCTTCCTTTTCTATGTGTTCTTCGAGGCCATGCTCGTGCCGATGTACTTCATGATCGGCAGCTTCGGCGTCGGTCAGCGGCAGTACGCCGCCGTGAAATTCCTGCTGTACAGCCTCCTCGGCGGCCTGCTCATGCTCGTCGCGATCATCGCGGTGTTCGTGTACTCCACCCACAACGGGCACCCGGGCACGTTCTTGTTCGTGCCGCTCACGCACCTGGTGCTGAGTTCGACCGTGCAGAAGTGGCTCTTCCTCGGCTTCTTCGTCGCGTTCGCGATCAAGGCGCCGCTGTGGCCATTCCACACCTGGCTGCCCGACGCAGCGACCTCGGCGCAGCCAGGCGCGGCAGTCCTGCTCGTGGGCGTCCTCGACAAGGTCGGCACGTTCGGCATGATCAGATACTGCCTCGACTTGTTCCCGACCGCGGCGCACTACTTCACCGGGCTGATCATCACGCTGGCGGTCATCGGCGTGCTGTACGGCGCCGTCGTGGCGATCGGCCAGGCCGACATGAAGCGGCTGATCGCCTACACCTCGGTCTCGCACATGGGCCTGATCACGCTCGGCATCTTCGCGATGACGACGCAGGGGCAGTCCGGCGCGACGCTCTATATGGTCAACCACGGATTCGCGACCGGTGCTCTATTCCTCCTGGCCGGGTTCCTGGTGACCAGGCGGGGCTCGAACCTGATCAACGATTACGGCGGCGTGCAGAAGGTCGCACCCGTGCTGGCCGGGCTCTTCCTCATCGCTGGCCTGGCCGGCTTGTCGCTGCCGGGGTTGTCCACGTTCGTCAGCGAGTTCCTCGTGCTCGTCGGCACCTTCACCAGATACGAGGCAGCCGCCGTCTTGGCCACGCTCGGGATCATCCTGGCCGCCATCTACATCCTGTGGATGTACCAGCGGACGATGACCGGTCCGGTTCGCGCCGAGGTCGCGAACATGCCTGACCTGAAGCCGCGCGAGCTGTGGGCCGTAGCTCCGTTGATCGCCCTGATCATCGCGCTCGGCATCTATCCGAAGCCGGTTCTCAATATCATCAACCCGGCCGTCCATAGCACGCTGGTCGGTACGCACACCATAGATCCGGTGCCGCCGCACCCAACTACACCGGTCAGCCGCGTCGCGACCGCAGCAAAGTCCACCGCAGGCAAGTCCGGGCGCGGATTGGCCGTGGCCGGGAAGTCCACGGCCGGAAAATCCGCCGTGATGAAGCAGAAGCAAGGGAGCTCGGGGTGACCGGGATCGTGGCGGCTGCCGCACCGACAATCGTGGCCCCGCA
This sequence comes from uncultured Actinomycetota bacterium, assembly GCA_963730085.1. Lineage (GTDB taxonomy): Bacteria > Actinomycetota > Actinomycetes > Streptosporangiales > Streptosporangiaceae > JAJYUU01. The sequence goes on from CAVSQI010000009.1 coordinate 940,118, forward strand.
CATCGAGTGGAGCCTGCTCTCCCCGATGCTGCTGGTGTTCGGGGCTGCCCTGGCGGGCGTGCTGATCGAGGCGTTCGTAGGCCGGGACCTGCGTCGTCCAATGCACGTCGCACTGTCGCTTGGCAGTCTGGCTGGCGCGCTCGTCCTCACAATTGTCCTGGCTGCGCGCAGCTCTATCTTCGTCGGGGGCCGGCCCGGTGCGGTAGTCGCCGTCGGCACCGTCGGCGTCGACCGGCCGACGCTGTTCATTCAGGCAACGATCCTCGTCCTGGCGTTCGTGAGCGTCCTGCTCATCGCGGAGTCGTCGCACGAGGTCAGCGCGTTCACGCCGCAGGCTGCGGCTATCCCGGGCAGCGCCGAGGAGCGCGAGGGGCTGCTGGCCGGGCTGTCGCACACCGAGGTCTACCCACTGACGTTGTTCGCCGTCGGTGGCATGCTTTTGTTCCCCGCGGCCAACGACCTGCTGACTATGTTCATCGCGCTCGAGGTGCTGTCGCTGCCGCTGTACCTGATGTGCGGCCTGGCCCGCCGACGTCGGCTGCTGTCGCAGGAAGCCGCCATGAAGTACTTCCTGCTGGGCGCGTTCTCGTCGGCATTTTTCATTTTCGGCGTCGCCATGCTGTACGGCTACTCGGGCTCGGTGCGGCTGTCCGCCATCGCGTCGGCCGCCCAATCCGGCACGGCGTCGTCGACGTTGCTGTATGCAGGCATCGGGCTCCTCGGCATCGGTCTGCTCTTCAAGATCGGTGCGGTTCCGTTCCACGCCTGGAAGCCCGACGTGTACCAGGGCTCGCCGACGCCGATCACCGCGCTGATGGCGTCGTGCACGCTGGTCTCCGCGTTCGGTGCGCTGCTGCGCGTGTTCTACGTGGCCTTCGGAAGCCTCACCTGGGACTGGCGTCCCGCGCTGTGGGCCGTGGCGATCGTCACGATGCTGGTGGGGTCCGTCATCGCCATCACCCAGACGGATATGAAGCGGCTGCTCGCCTACTCCTCGATCGCGCAGGCGGGCTACATCCTTACCGGCGTCATCGCCGCGAACCAGGCGGGGCTGTCCGGCAGCCTCTTCTACCTTGTTTCCTACGGCTTCGCGACGATCGGCGCCTTCGCTATCGTGACGCTCGTCAGGGACCGGGGCGGTGAGGCGGCGCACATGTCGAGCTGGGCAGGTCTCGGCAAACGCTCGCCGCTGGTGGCTGGGACCTTCGCGCTGTTCCTGATCGCATTCGCCGGCATCCCACTGACGAGCGGCTTCACCAGCAAGTTCGCGGTGTTTGACGCAGCCGTCCAGGGCGGCGCGCTGCCACTCGTTGTCATCGGCGTCATCAGCAGCGCAATCCTGGCGTTCCCCTACGTGCGGGCGATCGTGCTGATGTTCTTCAGCGAGCCAGCTGTCGAGGGTCCTGTGGTCGTCCGGCCCAGCGCGTACACCGGACTAGCTGTGACCATCGGTGCCGCAGCGACTGTTGTGCTGGGCGTGATCCCGCAGCCGCTATTGAACCTGGCGAACCACGCGGCCAGCCAGCTCTTCGTCCGCTAGCCAGGACCCGCATCCAGCGTTGCCAAGGGGTATCCGCATACCTTGAGGAAAGCTGAACGATAGCCTCGGCTATGACCGCTTGCCAGTTAGCCGGGCGGGCATGAGGGGATCACGTGATTGCCGCCGTTCCGATGGAACTCACCGACGCAGCGCTCGCGTCCGATGTGGTTGCCGGTCTGGCCCTTGTCGAGGAGGGTCTGCGCGCGGCCGCCCAGGCCAAGCACCAGGTACTCGCCGATGCATCCGCGCACCTGATGAAGGCTGGCGGAAAGCGATTCCGGCCAACGCTGGTCCTGCTCGCCGCGCAGTTCGGTGATCCGACAGATCCGCGTATCGTTCCGGCGGCGGTGGCCGTCGAGCTGACGCATCTGGCAACGCTGTACCACGACGACGTGATGGACGAGGCTGTCGTGCGCCGCGGCAGCGACAGCGCCAACTCCCGGTGGGGCAACACCATCGCGATACTCACCGGCGACTACTTGTTCGCCAAGGCGTCAGCGATACTCGCCGACCTTGGCCCGGAGGCGATCCGGATCCAGGCTGAGACTTTCGAGCGCCTGGTCACCGGGCAGATCGCGGAGACCGTGGGCTGCCCGCCAGGCGGCGACCCACTCGCCCACTACATGAGCGTCGTCACGGAGAAGACTGCATCCCTGATCGCCACATCAGGGCGGTTCGGCGCCATGTTCTCGGGCGCCCCGCCGAGCGTCATCGAGGGCGTCACGCCTGCGTGCGCCGCTCTGGGCGTCGCGTTCCAGCTCTCCGACGACATCCTCGACGTGACCAGCGAATCCCAGCAGTCCGGTAAGACGCCAGGCACCGATTTGCGTGAGGGCGTGCGCACCTTGCCGATGCTGTACGCGCTCCGGTTGGCCGGTCAGGGCGACGGTCGGCTCGCCGAGCTGCTCGGCATGGGCGAGCTGACCGATCGTGCGCTGCACGCCGAGGCCCTTGCCCTGCTGCGCACCAGCCCGGCGATGGAGATGGCGAAGGCTGACACACGCCGCTGGGCCGAGGAGGCCAGGACGCAGATCCTGGCGCTGCCGAGCGTTCCGGCTCGCTCGGCATTCGAGGCTTTGTGCGAGTTCGTGGTCGAGCGCACTGGGTAGGGCGCACCAGGTAGGGGCGGGCGCTCTCTTCGCAGGGCGCTCGCGGCAAGGGCGCATCGAGCGCAGGCCGACGCGGCCGCGCGCAGGGCGCCAGTACGCCGAATGTCATGACATCGCCGGGATCGGGGGCACCTGTCATGGGCACGCGTGCCGCAGCGCTTGCGTTCGCCGCGGCAGCCTGTGCCGCGGTCGTGATCGCGGGCTGTGGCGGCGCTGGCTCGAAGCCGAGTCCACCGAGTACTTCGGCCAGCACCGCGACCACGGAGCCGCCCGCGGCTGCCTTGATCACGGCCATGCAGGCGTCGGTGCGGAAGGCGAAGAGCATGCATGTCAACGGACGCCTGACGAACAACGGCGTCCCGATAAGCGTCAACCTGGATATGCACAGGAACGGGGACGTATCGGGGACTGAGAGCTTGAATGGTGCGCCGTATCAGGTCATCGGCGTGCACGGCAACGTCTACGTGAAGGCAACCCGCTCGTTCTTGCAAGAGGTCAGAGCGCCGACCAGCGCGTGCGCAATCGCGTGCGGGCGATGGTTGCAGCTCACGCCAGCGCTGGCCAGCCAGCTAACCGGCGATTTCAGCATGTCGAACTTCACCGGTCCGCTCACTTCAAGTCAGCTGCCCAAGTTCACCGAGGCGGGCACCAAGATGGTCGGCGGCCAGACGGCGTGGGTGCTCAGTGCCGGCCAGGGTGTCACGCTGGATGTCAGCTCGGCCGGTGGGCACCTCCCGCTGGCCGCGACGACCGGAGGCAGCACGACCGAGGTGATCACGTATTCGCAGTGGAACTCGGCGCCGGAACCGATGCCGCCGCCGGCAAACGACGTGCTGAATCTCAGCAACCTCAAGTAGCCATATCCGGCCGGAGCCGGGCATAGAGCACGCTTCCTGTTGACAGCCGAAAGTGTCCGGCGGGTGCTGGAGCCAGGTGGGAATCCCCTGGTCGGCCGGCTGGTTGTGGAGTGCGAAACAAGGAGGGTCTGTGAGCATCTTCGGATATCGCAAGGCGCAGATGGTGACCGCGGAGGACGCACTGCCGGGCCGCCAGACGGCGATGCGGGTACCTGCCCGGCACGAGGTGCTGGGCACGCAGCTCGCCCCCCCGTACCCAGAGGGCACCGAGGTCGCCGAGTTCGCGCTCGGCTGCTTCTGGGGGGCGGAAAAGAACTTCTGGCAGACTCCCGGCGTCGTGTCCACCGCCGTCGGATATGAGGGCGGCTTCACGCCTAATCCGACATATGAGGAAGTTTGCAGCGGCCGAACCGGCCACGCCGAGTCCGTACGCGTCGTGTTCGACCCGGCTAAGGTGACCTATCCAGAACTGCTGAAGGTCTTCTGGGAGTCGCACGACCCGACGCAGGGGATGCGGCAGGGCAACGACATCGGTTCCCAGTACCGATCGGCGATCTTCTACCGCTCGCCGACTCAGCAGGCCGAGGCCGAGGAGTCGCGCGCCAGTTACCAGAAGCGCCTATCCGAGGCTGGGTATGGCGAGATCACCACGGAGATCGTGCCCGCGGGGGAGTTCTACTTCGCCGAGGACTATCACCAGCAGTACCTCAGCGACGCCAAGAACCCCCACGGGTACTGCCCCGATCACGGCACTGGCGTGTCCTGCCCGATCGGCGTAGCCCGCGCGAGCGGCCCAGCCGGGCCGGTCAGAGCTGACGGCTAATCCTGGACGAGATTCTCGCTGGTTGATCCGCTTTCAGTAGCCGGTTCCGGACCTGCGCGATCGCAGACACGGCCGCTACCTAGCTTCTGCGTGACGTGGGGTGCAACCACGTTACCGTTGGGACATGCCCCCCGTGCCGACTGTGCATGACGAGATTGCTCAAGGGCTCAAGGATCATCCTGCCAAGAGGGGGATGTTGTTCAACGGCCTGGTCACCCTAATAGAGATCGGCGGGAGTATCGGGCTATTCCACCTTGCCAAAGGGCAAGGCGCGAGCGACGTTGTCAGTTACCTGGTCGGCAGTATCGGCCCGGTCGTGGGCGGGCTGGCAATCTGGATCAAAGCGCGGAAGTTCAGCGGCGCTTCGGCATCGATCTTCGCATTCACCGCTGTATCGGCGATCATCGCCCTCATCGGCAGCACGAATCCCAAGGTGCTGCTCTACAAGGACTGCGCGGCCACCGCCCTCATCGGCCTGATCTTCCTGGGCTCGTGTGTCCTGGCACGCAAACCGCTGGTCTTCTACATGGCTCAGCGGTATGGCACGGACGGCACCCATGACGGCATGGCGACTTTCGACAAGATGTGGAGCACCTACCAGGACTTCCGCACCGGAATGTATGTCATCAGCTACTGGTGGGCGGCTTTGTTCGTAATCCAGGCCGCCGTGACAGCACTCATCATCCGCCAGACCAGATTCTCGACCGCATATAACTACGATCAGATCCTGCCTCTGGTCGCGACCGGATTGGGGATCCTCGGATCGATCGTGCTCGGCCGCTACTTCGCTAGGAAAGGCCGGGCCCGCCCTGATACAGCCAGCGCCGAACAACCCGGACCGGCTTAACTGCGATTGCCGCCCGGGCAGCGGCGGCTTGGTCGAGGCCCGCCCGTGACCGGCGCAGCGAGAGGAAAGGGACTCCGATGCAGAACGTTCGCCTCGGCAAAACCGGCCTGAAGGTCAGCCGGATCGCGCTGGGCTGTATGAGCTACGGAGATCCGACCACGCATGGCGCGCACACCTGGGCACTCGGCGACGACGATGCTCAGCCGTTCTTCCGCCAGGCCGTCGAGGCAGGGGTGACGTTCTGGGATACGGCGAACGTTTACCAGCTCGGCACGTCCGAAGAGGTTGTGGGCCGTGCGATCAGGCGTTACGCCCGCCGTGAGGACATTGTTCTGGCTACCAAGGTGTTCGGATGGATGCATGACGGTCCGGGTGGCCAGGGGCTGTCCCGCAAGGCGATCCTTGAGCAGGTCGACGCCTCACTGGCGCGGCTCGGCACCGACTATATCGACCTTTACCAGATTCACCGCTTCGATCCTGATGCTCCGGTCGAAGAGACCATGGAAGCTCTCCATGACATCGTCAAGGCCGGGAAGGTCCGCTACATCGGGGCTTCGTCCATGTACGCATGGCAGTTCGCCAAGCTCCAGCACGCCGCCGCGATAAATGGCTGGACCCAGTTCGTAGCGATGCAGAATCAGTACAACCTGCTTCGACGCCACGATGAACGCGAACTGCTGCCGATGTGCGCGGACATGGGTGTCGGTGCTGTCCCGTACTCTCCCCAGGGCAAAGGACGCCTGGCCCGGCCCTGGGGAGAACAATCAGACCGCTCTACCGTGGACAAGGTCGTCCAGTCCTTCGACTCGCCCCTGGACGAACCCGTCGTCAACGCAGTCCAGCGGGTGGCCGAGAACCGCGGCGCAACCATGGCCCAGGTCGCGCTGGCCTGGGTGCTGAACAGTCCCTTCGTATCCGCACCCATCGTCGGCGCTACCAAGCCGCATCACCTGCCGGAAGCCGTGGCGGCACTAGACCTGCACCTTACCGACGGCGAAATCCGGTCACTCGAAGAGCCATACACCCACCACGGGCCAGCCTGGTACTGACGAGATGCTGACTTAGATGTCGGCCGATTAAGCGGTCAATTGCAGTCGGTCATGCCGGGCGATGTCGACGAATTCGCAGTACTTTTCGTGGCAGATCCCGAGGCTCTGTGGCTCGCCAAACCAAGCGGCGAGAACAGATTGACCAAGCAGGTAGTTACAGGTATAACTGTAAGTGCTTAAGTTCCAGTAAGTTGTTCAAGGATGTGGGTGGCGTGAGAAGCGTGGTGGGCGGCCGTGAACTGGACCTCACGGCCGATGGCGTCATCAGAAGCATGCGCGGCGTTGAGCCCGAGACGATCCGAGAACATTTTGTCGTGATAGGCGACGTACTGTTCCCACCTAAGCAGGCACTGGCACAGGTAACGGGGTGGGACCGGCAGACCTTTACCACCCTGGAGGCGACTCGTGTCCTCAGTCGTCTCGGCTTTGTCTGCCAGCGGGCGGGACAACGTCCGGATGGCCGTCCGACATGGGTTCCAGAAAGCAAGGCGGACCTAGACGATCATGGTCCGGTCACGCTCGAGCAACGCCTGTCGGCGGTCGGCGTCGGTGTTCGAACTGTGGGTGACCTGATCGAACGATTGAACAGCTTCGACCCGACTGCACCAGTCCGGGTCCAGCACGGCCTGTCCAGCTTGCCAGATTTCATCATCGGTGTCGGTGAAAGCCCAGACGTGCGTGGCGTCGTTGCGATCGTGTACCTGCCGCCGCCGTCCCATCGCGCGATAGGGCCCGAATAAAAAACGACGGCCCCTTGCGGGGCCGTCAGGCCGGCTCATTGAACCGGCGGGGTTGTTAACAGTATAGCCAGAGCCCGCCGGATTATGTTTCGAGGAGCGCCATGGGCACCGTCATCGCCTACGTCGATGGTTTCAACCTCTACCACGGGCTCCATCAGGCATACGGGCGCCGATACCTATGGCTCGATCTCCAGCACTTAGTCCAGCGACTGCGGCCTCATGATCAGATCCTGGCCGTCCGGTACTTCACCGCCGAGGTGAAAGATGACCCCGACGGACTAGCGCGGCAGCGTACATATTTGGCCGCGCTCAGGGCCAACAGCCCAGCGGTCGAAGTGGTTCTCGGTCGTTACCAGACCAAGAGGATGACCTGCCGTCAATGTGGTAGAGCCTGGATCAGCTACGAGGAGAAGGAGACGGATGTCAACATCGCGGTCGCGCTAGTCGCTGATGCCGCGGCATCAGCTTCGGACATCGGGTTGATCGTTTCCGCTGACAGCGATCTCTGCCCGGCGATCCGGACAGCGCGGTCTCTCAACCCCAAACGGCGGATGATCGCTGCCTTCCCACCTCGTCGCAGTTCTTTCGAGATTCGCTCGCTCATCCGCAGGCCCTTTACGCTAGCGGCTGCTGACATACGCAACTCGCTTCTGCCCGAGGTTGTCGCGGATCCTCACAGTGGTCGTATCCACAAGCGCCCTGGCAAGTGGCGCTGACTCGAGGTGCCCGTTTCGCTACAGCGATGAAGATTCGCTCCTACGGGCTCGGTAGGCGGCAACGTGCAGGCGGTTACCGCACGTGCGGCTGTCGCAATACCGCCGTGACCTGTTCCTCGAAAGGTCAACGAAGACGGCCTGGCAGCTCGGCGACTCACAAGTACGGAGTCGGCGCGCCTCGCCTGCGATTACCAGCCACGCCAGGCCCATCGCGAAGTGCGCAGCCATCCGATCGGCAAGTGGTGCCGTCGACCTGGAGACGTGCAAGTGCGGGCCGCGGCCGTCGTGAGCCAGTATCTGAGGGGTGGCGCCGGTCTGCGCGAGCAGACCGTTGATCTGGGCGATTGCGCTCTCCTCGTAGCCCGCCTCGCAACTGGTGACGATCGCGTCCAGCCGGGCTCGGTAGGCGCGCGCTCGCTTGAGGTCGCCGGGCTCGGCACGGACGCCGGCAAACGCGTACTTGTCAGCCATCGCCTGAAGGTCGGCCAGTTGCGCCAACTCGTCCTCATCGTCGCCGCGGGTCGTGTTGATGAGCTCGACGCAGCCCGCCATCGCCTCGAACTGGTCAGCATCAAAGTGGCTTTGACTGCTGTCGCGGCTCCCAACTAGGCTGATACCCATGTCAGTACCATACGGCGAGACGGTCATTACCGCCAATGACGCGGTCAAGCCGGGTACCGACGGTTTGAGCACGGACAAGGAGGTCCTCCGCCAGACGGGCCGACCGGTGCTCACGGCGATTCTGGGCGCGGCGTGCATTTCTTCGTCTGCGATTCTCGTGACGCTGGCCCACGTCGGCCCTGTCACCACCGCGTTCTATCGGTGCGCCCTGGCGCTCCCGATTCTCGTACCGCTGGCGGTGCTCGAGCAGCGCAAGCTCGGGCCGCGCTCGTTGGCCAGCCGCCGCACCGCACTAGTGGCAGGCTTTTTCCTCGCCATCGACCTCGTGCTGTGGAATCATGCGATCGCCGATGTTGGCGCTGGCGTTGCGACGGTGCTCGGGAACCTTCAGGTGGTGTTCGTCGCCGCGTTCGCGTGGCTAGTTCTTCGCGAGCGGCCCGAGCGGCGCTACCTAGTCCTGCTGCCGGCGGTCCTGACCGGCGTCGTGCTCGTTTCCGGTATGCTCGGCGGCCATCAAGCGGGGTTGCATCCGCTGGCCGGGGTGGGGTACGGCATCGCCACGTCGGCTGCCTACGCGTGCTTCCTGCTGACCCTGCGCAACACCGGCGGCCAGACGCCCCACGTGGCCGGCCAGCTGGCTGACGCGACAATCGGCGCCGCTGTCGGCGCCATCATCCTGGGCCTGCCGTTCGGCGGGCTGCAGCTTGGGTTGTCCTTGCGCTCGTTCGGCTGGCTGCTGCTCCTTGCCCTGCTCAGCCAGACGCTTGGCTGGCTGCTCATCACGTCGTCCTTGCCCCGGCTGCCGGCCGCCGTGTCGTCGCTGCTGCTGCTGCTCCAGCCCGCAGCGGCGCTCGTCCTTGCAGCCATCGTGCTGCACGAACGGCCGACACTGCTACAGGTCACCGGCGCCCTCCTGGTGAGCCTCGGGGTGCTGGCGCTGACGTGGAGCCCACCGTCGCGGGGGCGCGGTGGGTCTCCCGAACCAGCGTCAGTCACCCCGGGGCAGGCGCAGGCGCCCCGCGAACTGGCTCAGGCTTGCACAGCGAATAGCACGTAGCCGTAGCTGAGGCCCGTGGCCAGGGGATGCCGACGAAGCCAGTCGCGCGCCACGGTCGGTGGGAACTCGATGTGTAGCACTGCGGACAGGTCCGCGCGGCTCACGAAGTCCAGCCGCGACCGCACCTCGTACCTGGCCGCCCTCCGGTCCCGCCACCACGCGTCGACCGCGGCGGCTATCGCGAGCGGCGACCGCGTGGCCGACCTGGCCAGCAGCCCGGCGAACTCACCCCAGCGGTAGTCGTTGTCGACCGCGACCAGCCAACCGCCTGGCCGCAAGACACGCAGCACTTCAGTCAGCCCCGCCTCGCAGCCCGGCGGAAAGAAGTAAGCGAAGCGCGCGTGGACCACATCAGCACAGTTATCGCGGAGCGGAATGCGCTCGGCCGAGCCTGCCAGCACCTCCGTGCCTGGCAGCGCCCGGGCGGCGGCCCTGGCCACGCTACGCAGGGCCGGGTCCGGTTCGACCCCTAGGACGCTGGCTGCCGAAGCCGCGTAGCGGCTCAGCCAGTACCCGGTTCCGCAGCCGAGATCCACGACGGTCCGCCCGGCCCACGGGGCGATCTCGCGCATGGCGGCCAGCACGTGGCCTGCCTGGTCGAGAGCCTTATTCTCAACTTCGTAGCCGCCCGGGTATCCGCCGATGTTCGGGGCGAATCGCCAGTCAGGGAATTCCGCCCGTGCGGACGGGCGAGCGCCGTCAGCTACTCGGGAGCTCACATCTTGCAGCGTGCCTTCGATCACGCCCCATTATCGGTCGGCGGCTCAGACGTGCGACCACACGGCCAGGTCGTGATTGAAGGCATAAGCGGCGTCCTCGTCGGTGTCGATGCCGTAGGTCTCGGACTGGCCTGCACCCAGGGAGGATGGCGCGGACAGGACCACGATCTGGTAATTGTTCGGGCCCGTGAACGTGCCGATGCTGTTGATGTTCCAGTCGGCGGTGCCCGGATAGTTGAGCCAGCCATTCTTGATATGAAGCTTTTCGACAGACGGCGCGCCGGCCGATATGCCCCACCGCTGCGAGGAGATGACCTCAGACATCAGCGTCAGAACGTAGCCCCGTGATGCACTGCTGAGCACCGCGCTGTTGGTCAGCACCTGGAGCAGGCGCAGCTCGTCGTGTGCGGTGATCAGCGTCAGCCCCCACGCGCCGCAGGTGCACAGGCTCGTTTCGCTCATGCCAGCCTTGCTGAGGAAGGTCTTCACCGCAGCGGTGCCTTCTTCGTCCCAGAGCGTCTGGGCCGCGCTGTTGCTGGACTGAGTGATCATCTGAGTGGCGAGGGTCCGCTGCGTCGACGAGAGGTGGCTCGGGCCGCCCACCTTCATCAGGAGCGCGCTCAAGATCGTGACCTTCATGACGCTCGCAGCGTAGAAGTGCGCTGTGTTGTGTAGCGAGCAGTTCAGCCCATGGGCCGGGTCGGAAACGGCGACGGCCACGTAAGACCCGGGCCGCGCAGCCAGGGCGGCCTTGATGCCCGCCGAGATCTTTGCCGCGATGAACGGGTGCTTCGCCGACGTGCAGATGCTCGTCGCGGCGGCAGCCGACGTTGCGGTCGCCGCGGCCAGCGGCAGTGCCGTTGCGGCCCCGAGCGCCACCGCGCACGCGGTGGCTGTCAGCATGGTCCTAGGCGGGCGGCGAATGCCCCTCATCGCAGCTCCTTCTCGTCGGTACCACAATGACGCCCGGGGGAGCGTTCAGGTTGGCACCTGGCCGCTGGGAGTTTCATGAATTTTTCATGACCGAAGAAACTGGCACGTTCTGTCGAAGTTCGGACTCCGGCGTTCGTGGCACTTCATGAGGATGGTGCCGACGGCACCACGGCTCAACTATCAGGAGGGACGCAAGATGAAGTACGTAATGCTCATCCTGAACACGGAGGCTGTGGGTCAGCTCACCGCGGAAGAGCAGCAGGCCTGGTATTCGGAGATCTTCGCGTGGTACGAGAAGTACGGCGCGTCTGGTGCTCTCGCCGACGGTGGCCAGCAGCTCCAGGGCCCCGAGACGGCCAGAACGATACGGTCCGGCAGCGTCACGGACGGGCCGTTCATCGAGTCCAAGGAAGTGCTCGGCGGCTACTCGGTGCTGGAGGCGGCTACGTATGACGATGCGGTCGACGTCGCCAGGACGTGGCCGGGCGTGGATCGAGGCTTGATCACGATCGAACTGCGTCCGATCGTGGTGATGTAGGCTCGGCCGCTTGCCGCGTCCGGTCGGCGATTCAGCTAGACAGTCGGCGGGCGATGAGCTCGCGCTCGGCCGGATTCGCGGCAAGCTCGAGCGCTCGCTCGTTAGCCGCTCGCGCGTCCGCGGTCCGGCCGACCGCCGTCAGCAACTCGGCACGTACGGCATGAAAGAGCCGGTAGTCGTCGAGTTCCGTAGCGAGCGGCTCGACCTCAGCGAGCGCATCCTGCGGACCGCACACGTAGCGGGTCGCGACAGCGCGATTGAGCTGGACGACGGGCGATGGGGTCATAGTCTGAAGTCGGTCATACAACAGCCTGATCTGATGCCAGTCAGTCTCCGCGTACGCGGGCGCCGCCGAGTGCAGAGCGGCGATGGCTGCCTGCACCTGGTACGGCCCCGGCTTGAGCATGGCGATCGCGCGGTCAAGCAGCCCCGTCGCCTCGGCCGCCTGGTCACGGTTCCAGCGACTGCGATCCTGATCGGCGAGCCGGATGAGCCGGCCCCACCCGTCGAAGCGGGTTGCCGCTCGCGACTCGTGCAGCAGCAGGAGCGCGAGCAGCCCTAGCACCTCCGGCTCGCGCGGCATCAGCCGGTGCAATAGCCGGGCGAGCGACACGGCCTGGGCCGCGAGGTCGCGTCGCGCCGGCGTTCGGCCGGCGCTCGCCAGATAGCCCTCGTTGAAGACCAGGTAGACCACGGCGAGCACCGCCGCGAGGCGCTCGCCCAACTCTTCCGGATCCGGTATGCGCACGGCTACGGCAGCATCGCGAAGCGACCGGCGGGCGCGTGACAGCCGCTGTCCCATGGTCTGCTCGCTGACCAGGAACGCGGCTGCGATTTCCGCGGTCGTCAGCCCGCACACGGCTCGCAGGGTGAGGGCGACCTGCGAATCGGCTGGCAGCGCGGGATGACAGCAGGCAAACACCAGACTCAAGAGGTCATCGTCGGCGTCTTGCCCACCGGGCTGTTCCGTGCCGTCGGCCGTGCGCTCGGCCGTGACGGCAACCAGCGCTAGTTTCTCCCGCCCGGCTTTTGCCCGGCGCTGCCGGTCGATCGCCTTGCGCCACGCAGTCGTCGTCAGCCAGCCGCCGGGGTTGGGCGGCACGCCCTCCGCTTGCCAGTGCTCGAGCGCCTCGACGAAGGCGTCTTGCACGAGCTCCTCGGCCAGGTCCAGGTCGCCGATACGCCTGGCCAGTGCGGCACGCAGCCTCGTCGCCTCGGCCCGGTAGGTCTGCTCGAGGGCCTGCGTGTCCATAATCGCAAGTCTGGCAAATAGCGCTGACGCGCGCACCCTCAGGCGGGGGCGCCGCCGCGTCCCGCGCCTCCTCGGAAGCGCGATACGCCCTCGACAACGCCGGGATCCGCCAGCGTCGCCATCCCACGGCGGAACTCGTTAGCCATGGCGTCGGAGAAACCGAGCGATACTGACTCCAGGGCCGAGGTCCGGTCGCTGCGCATGCAGGCTTGCGGGAAGGCGGCGATCTGCTCGGCGAGCAGCTCGGCCTCCTCCCGCGCGTCGCCGTGCTTCACGAGGCGCGTCACCAACCCCATCTGGTAGGCCTCATCCGCCGCCACGGCCCGCCCGGTGAGGATGAGGTCCAGCGCGCGGCCCAGGCCGACCACCTGTGGCAGCCTGACCGTTCCCCCGTCGATGAGCGGCACCCCCCAGCGGCGGCAGAGGACGCCGAAGACCGCGTCCTGCTCGGCGACGCGAAGGTCACACCAGAGGGCCAGTTCCAGTCCTCCGGCGACGGCGTGCCCGGCTATCGCGGCAATGACGGGCTTGGACAGCAGCATCCGGCTCGGGCCCATCGGTGCCGACCCGCTTGGCTCAGTCCGATTGCCGCCAGGGCTGCCCATGGCCTTGAGATCGGCACCGGCGCAGAACGTGCCGCCGGCCCCGAACAAGACCGCGACTGATGCGTCGCCATCGGCGTCGAAATCGGCGAATGCTTCGGCGAGGGCCGCCGCGGTGGGGCCGTCGACTGCGTTGCGTACTTCGGGGCGGTCCAGGATCACCGTGGTCACTGGACCAGCCCGGTCGACACGGACGGGGCTTGTCTTCTTCTGCCGCCCTTCGCCTCCCGAGTGGGCCGGCCTGGCGGCACTCGGGCTCGACACGGCTAGCCGACCTGCCAGGGGTCGCTGCCAGCGAGCAGGTCAGCGAGGTCGCCGTCACCCTGCTTCTGCCGGGCCGCTTCGATCTGCGCCGACATCTCCTCGTCGTAGCTTGGTCGCTCTACCGCGCGGAACACGCCGATCGGCGTGTGCGCAAAGTCCGAGCTGTCCAGTCGGGAGAGCGCGAACGCGTAGGACGGATCCCCGGCGTGCGCGTCGTGCGAGATGAGCGTGCCCGCTTCGGCGTCGGCCACTGGTACTGCCTCGAGCCCGCCGTACCGTCCTGCGCGCAGGCCCAGGCCGGCGCCATCGCCGAACCGAATCGGCTCGCCGTGCTCGAGGCGGACGATCCGCTGCTCCCGCTGACCGGGCTCAGTGATCGGAAGGAACGCGTCGTCGTTGTAGATCGGGCAGTTCTGGTAGATCTCCACGAAAGCCGTGCCCTTATGATCGGCGGCCGCCCGCAGCACGCTGGTCAGGTGTTTCCGGTCGGAGTCGATGGTCCTGGCCACGAATCCAGCCTCCGCGCCGAGCGCCAGCGAGATCGGGTTGAACGGAGTGTCCAGCGAACCGAACGGCGTCGACTTGGTGACCTTGCCTTGCTCCGATGTCGGCGAGTACTGACCTTTGGTCAGGCCGTAGATCCGGTTGTTGAAGAGCAGGATCTTGATGTTGACGTTCCGCCGGAGCGCGTGGATCAGGTGGTTTCCGCCGATCGACAGCGCGTCGCCGTCGCCGGTGATCACCCAGACTGACAGATCGGGCCGAGACGCGGCCAGGCCGGTCGCGATCGCCGGAGCCCGGCCATGAATGGAGTGCATTCCGTAGCTGTTGACGTAGTACGGCAGCCGGGATGAGCAGCCGATCCCGGAGATGATCACCAAGTTCTCGCGCGGGATCTCTAGCTCGGGCAGGAAGCTCTGGAAGGCCGCCAGGATGGCGTAGTCGCCGCAGCCAGGGCACCAGCGGACTTCCTGGTCAGACTTGAAGTCCTTCGTAGCTAGCTTCTCGTCTGCCTTGGGTACGAGCGTCAGCGATGCGAATCGGTGCTGCGGCTCGGGGAACTCGGCGTCACCCGCAGCCGTACCCGATGCTGCACTGTCAGACATTGCTCATCACATCCTGGATGACGTTTGCCAGCTCGGCGGCCCGGAACGGGAGGCCGCGGACCCGGTTATAGGAGACCACGTCGACCAGGTAGCGGCCGCGCAGCAGCAGCGCAAGCTGGCCCAGGTTGATCTCCGGCACCAGCACCTTGTCGTAGGACCGCAGCACGTCCCCGAGGTTGGCGGGGAACGGCGACAGGTGCCGCAGGTGCGCCTGGGCTACCGCGCCGCCCGCCGTCCGGACCCGGCGGACGGCCGCGCCGATCGAACCGTATGTCGAGCCCCACCCCAGGACGAGCACGCGGGCGTTGCCGTCGGGATCGTCAACCTCTACCGGCGCGATGTCGCCGGCGATGCCGTCGATCTTGGCCTGCCGCAACCGCACCATCTTGTCGTGGTTGTCTGGGTCGTAGGAGATGACGCCGGATCCGTCGGCCTTCTCGATGCCGCCGATACGGTGCTCGAGCCCTGGCGTACCCGGAATGGCCCAAGGCCGGGCGAGGGTCTCTGGATCACGCAGGAACGGCAGGAATGGCGGGCCGTCAGTCCCGTCGACGACCACGTTCCCGCTCGCGAATTTGAATTCATCCCGCAGCTTGGGCAGTGCGTCCACGCTCGGAATCCGCCACGGCTCCGACCCGTTGGCCAGGTAACCGTCGGACAGGATGATCACCGGCGTGCGGTACTTGACCGCGATCCGCACGGCCTCCATGGCGGTGTCGAAGCAGTCGGCCGGTGTCGATGGCGCCACGATCGCGACCGGCGACTCGCCGTTGCGGCCGAATAGCGCCATCAGAAGGTCGGCCTGCTCCGTCTTGGTCGGCATGCCGGTTGACGGCCCGGCCCGCTGGATGTCGCAGATGATGAGGGGCAGCTCGACGGAGGCAGCCAGGCCGATCGTCTCGGCCTTCAAGCACATGCCTGGGCCGGATGTGGTGCTCACGCCGAGACCGCCGCCGAATGACGCGCCAAGCGCCGCGCCGACGCCGCTGATCTCGTCTTCGGCCTGCATGGTGCGGACGCCGAAACGCTTCAGCTTGGACAGCTCGTGCAAGATGTCGGAGGCCGGCGTAATGGGATACGAGCCTAGGAACAGCGGCAAGCCGGAACGCCGGGATGCCGCCACCAGCCCGTAGGCCAGCGCCGTGTTGCCGGTGATGTTCCGGTACCGGCCGGGGGTCAGCGGAGCGGGCTTGACCTCGTACTGGACGGAGAACGCCTCGGTCGTCTCGCCGTAGTTCCAGCCTGCCTGGAACGCGGCCTTGTTCGCGGCCAGGATCTCCGGCCGTGTCGCGAACCTCGAGTCGAGATAGCGGAACGTGCCCTCGACGGGCCTGTTGTACAGCCACGACAGCAGGCCGAGCGCGAACATGTTCTTGGCTCGCTCGGCGTCCTTGCGCGTGACATCGAAGTTCTCGAGCGCCTTGACGGTCACCGACGTAATCGGGATGGCGTGCAGCCGGTATGCCTCGAGAGCACCATCCTCGAGCGGGTTCGTGTCGTATCCGACCTTGGCGAGGTTGCGCTTGGTGAACTCGTCGGTGTTGGCGATGATGTCGGCGCCGCGCGGCACATCGTCCAGGTTGGCTTTCAGTGCGGCTGGGTTCATCGCGACCAGCACGTCGGGAGCGTCCCCGGGGGTGAGAATGTCATGGTCGGCGAAGTGAAGCTGGAAGCTCGAGACGCCGGGGAGCGTGCCGGCCGGAGCGCGGATCTCGGCCGGGAAGTTCGGCAGCGTCGACAAGTCGTTGCCGAAGGCCGCGGTTTCCTGCGTAAACCTGTCCCCGGCGAGCTGCATACCGTCACCGGAATCGCCGGCGAACCTGATGATGACGCGATCGAGCTGCTGGACCTGCTTGGTCACAGTCTCTCGGCCTCCTTCACGCGCCGAGGCCGGTTACAGACGCGGTGACGGCGTGCATCATTGCGTGGACATCTTGGATGGACTCTGTGCTTTTGTACGTGCTCTGGTGGGTGCTGCCCCGCTATGTGGCGGCGTCGCTGCATCCTCTGCCGAGATTACGGCCTGCTCCGTCGTGCGCGGCCCCGCCGTCACGCCAGCGCGCCCGTCTCCCACGGACCTCCTGCCGCTGCTAGAACACCATTCTAGTACAGAAGGCATAACTTCCTGGCCTCGTCCTACCTATAGGACGCGCACCCTAGTTCGGTGGTTCACGGCCGAACGATAGGGCAGTGCGGACGTCAAGTCAGTTACCCAGCGTGTCAGTCCAATAACGCTTCGGGACGATACCCAGTGGCGTCTGGCTTTTTCGGCCCCATGCGGGGAAGAAGCCAGACGCCAGGCCGTCACGCCGTCAGTCAGGCAGTGGTTCCCGGCCCGAGGCGCCGAGCGATGT
Source organism: uncultured Actinomycetota bacterium (assembly GCA_963730085.1). Classification (GTDB taxonomy): domain Bacteria; phylum Actinomycetota; class Actinomycetes; order Streptosporangiales; family Streptosporangiaceae; genus JAJYUU01. The sequence continues at coordinate 957,245 of CAVSQI010000009.1, forward strand.
CGATGAGCTGCGCAAGGGCATCTAGCTGCTCGCGTCGGTCACCGGCAAGCTTGGCCTGCACGGTCGTGACACCAGCGTCGCGGTACAGCCGCAGGCGCTCGGCGACCATGGTCGGCGTGCCGATGAGGTTCGTCTTCGAACCAAGCTCGACCGGCACGCGGTCGGCGGCTTCATCGCGTCTGCCTGCGAGCCACAGCGCCTGCACGGCGTCGACGTCGGCACCATAGCCCTGCCGGGCGAACGCCGCGTTGTAGAAGTTCTGGCGCTTCGATCCCATCGCGCCGATAGTGAACGCGTAGCCCCGTGCGTGCCGTCGGGCGGCCGCCGCTGCTGCCTCCTCGTCCGCGGTGAACTCGACGCCGAGCGGGATGACGAGGTCGATGTCGGCCAGCGACCGGTTCGCCTTGGCGAGGCCCGCGCGCAACGGATCAAGGAAGACGTGCGCGTGCTCGGGCATGAAAGCGTTGCCGATCCAGCCGTCTGCAAGCTCGCCGGTCAGCTCCAGGTTCCGCGGTCCGAGGGCAGCAACGTAGATGGGCACAGTTGCCGGCGGCAGGAACGAGCGGATCGCGCGGCCCTCACTGTCTGGCAGCGGGACCGTGTATGTGCGGCCCTGATAGCTCAGCCGCTCACCCGCAGCGACGATCCTGACGATCTCGATCGTCTCGCGCGTCATCGCTACCGGCGCGTCGAACCTGACACCATGCCAGCCTTCCATCACCTGCGGGCCGCTAGTTCCGATGCCGAGTCGGAACCGACCTCCAGACAGCAGCTGCAGCGACATCGCCGACATCGCGAGCATGGCCGGCGTCCGGGCGCCGAGCTGAGCGATGGACGAGCCCAGCCTGATCCGCTCGGTCTGCGCCGCCAGGAAGGCAAGTGGTGTCAGAGCGTCTTGACCCCACGCCTCGGCGACCCACACCGAGGTCGCGCCGAGGCGCTCGGCGTCCCGGACGAAGCTGGCGTCCGGTGGCGACGCTCACCTGCGCAGCGATGCCTATCTGGATGTCCACATTGTTCACACTAGGGCCCGCGCCCGGACCCGGCGTAGCATGCGACAGTGGATGCCGCTGAGCTCAGATACGCCGACTGTCCGACGACGGAGGCTGAACTGCGCGTAGCCGCGCCGCCCGCCGCCATCTGGCAGCTGGTCTGCGATATCCAGACACCGGCCGAGTTCAGCTCGGAGTTCCAAGGTGGCCAGTGGCTGGACGACGCCACCGGCCCGGCCCTCGGGGCCAGGTTCCGTGGTCGCAACTTCCACGAGGCTCGTGGCACGTGGGAGACGGTGTCGACGATCTGCGAATTCGAGCCGGAACGAGTATTCGGCTGGGCCGTCGGCGACCCGGACGTGCCGTCGGCACGCTGGCGGTTCTCACTGGAGCCAGACGGGACTGGCACGATCATCCGAGAGTGGATGCAGATGGGTCCCGGCGAGAGCGGCGTCAGCGAACTGATCGCGCTGATGCCCGACAAGGAGCACCGCATACTGCGGCGGCGACTGGCCGAGCATCACGCCAACATGACAGCGACCCTGGCGGGCATCAAGCACCGTGCCGAGACCGCCTAAGGCACGGCGTCGGCTGGTCTAGCCGGAGAGGATGAACCGGCGCACCGCGTTAGCGAAGCCTTCTTCCTCGTTGGAGGTAGTAACCCGGCGCGCGGCGCGCTTGACCTCGGGAGTGGCGTTGCCCATCGCGATGCTGAGTCCGGAGTGCGCGAACATCAGGATGTCGTTCGCCTGGTCACCGATCGTGGCGACGTCGGCCTCGTCGATCTGGTACATGCTCCTGAGGTACTTGACGACCGCGCCCTTGTTCGCCATTGGGTGCGTGACGTCGAGGTAATACGGCTGCGACGCCGCGGCGGTCACGTGGTCGCCGAACTTGTCGCGGGCGGCCTCGGAAGCCCTTGCTACTGCATCGGTGTCGTCGCTCACGCCGACCATCTTGGCTACGTCCGTGGTGAGCGCGCGGACGCCCGCGGCCGGCATGATCTTCGGACTGAACTTCACTGTCCGAGATTCCTGCGCCACGTGCGGTCCATCGGCCGTTGGCACGTACCAGTCGGCGCCCCGGTAGACCCACACATCGAGCTTGAACGACTCCATCAGGTCAGCGACGGGCATCACCAGGTCCTCCGGTAGCACGCGCTGCTCAATGACGGAGAGGTGCCGGTCGACGATAACGCCACCGTTAAAGCCGGCGATCGGCGTCTGGATGTCCAGGGGCTCGATGAGCATGGCCATGCCGCGCGGCGGCCGGCCGCTCGTGATGGCGAAGATGACCCCGGCCTCGTGCAGGTCGCGCACCGCCGCGATCGCGTCGTCGGTCAGCACCTTTCCCTGCGTGACCAGCGTGCCGTCAACGTCGGCGAGCAGCAGCCTGACCGTCGCCCTCGTCACTGCGAGCCTCCCTCTGGAGCATGAGCAGCCGTTGCTGCGTCGCGATAGGCGTCGATGACGTCCTGGTAACGCCTGGTGATCTCGTCGACCGCCTGCGGTCGCGAAAGCTGGCCGGCCAGGAAGTCCTTCAGGGCTTGCTCCCACAGCGTCCGGCCCACCGCGAAGCCGTCGAAGCCGTCGACCGACGCGCCGATCCGGACCCACTCGAGCACCTGCGGCTCGTCGGCGCCGCGGCCGAGCACGACGCACGTCACATCGCCCCGGCCTTCGGTGCGCGCCTGCGCGACCACCTCCTCGCATGCTGCCCGGCTGTCGAGTCCCTCGATCTTCCAGATGTCGGGCTCGACGCCGCCGGCCTGAAGGGCTGCGATGGTCGCGACCACGAGATCGGGCCGTAGGACGCGATCATATTGACGCTGGTCGCCGGCGAACCGGTCAAGCTGGTCCTTCGTGGCCGGTACCAGCAGCTCGAAGAGGAATTTGCGCTGACGGTCCCGTAGCCAGTGGCTGAGCCGCGCCAGCCGCTCGGTCTGCCTGCGGTTCAAGTCCGGGTCGTCGTCTGGGTTGTAGCGGACAAGGACCTTGACGAACGTCGGATCGAACGCCTCGATATGCGCCCCGAAGTCGTCGCCGTACTGAAACTGGAACTCTTCTTGACCGGAGCGCTCGACCGGCATCGCCAGCGGCACGCCCTCCGCCTTCGCGCGGCGAGCGACACCGGCGCCGAACTCTTCGTCGACCAGGACACCGCAGGCGTCGGCTGGAGCGCCTGCGGCCAGCGCCTGGACGTGGCCGTCGAAGATGATCTTCTTCACGCTGATGATGCCGTCTCGCACCGGTGGGGGAACCGGCTCGGTAGCCCCGAACAAGTCGTGCTCGAACGAGCCGCGGTGATCGAACGCCATGAGGTACAGCGGCTTGTCGTAGCCGAGACTCATGTGGACCTCCAGGTAGGGCAGCGGCTCGGTCGGGCCAGTGACCTCAGCCGACGTCTGGCAAGTGCCAGTGGAACGGCGCGATGAGCTTGTCGATCGAAGCCGGACCCCAGGAGCCGCGCGCGTACGGCTCGACCGGTGGCGGATTTTGCAGCAGCGGCTCCGAGATCTCCCAGAGCTGGTTGATGCTGTCCGAGCTAGTGAAGAGCGCCTGGTCGCCGATCATCGCGTCGAGTATGAGGCGCTCATAGCCTTCGAGCGCATTCGCGGCCGCGAAGGAGTCGGCGTATTTGAAGACCATCTTTTCGCTCCCCAGCGACATCTCGGCGCCTGGCTCCTTCGCCAGGAATCGCGTGGTGATCGAGCCAGGATCGGCGAAGTCAATGACGATCTCGTTCCGCCGTCCGTCCGGGATGTCCTTGCGGTGGGCTTTGAACATTCGCAGCGGTGGCTCGTGGAAGCCCAGCGTGATGACCTGCCTGCCGGCTCCGAGGCTTTTGCCGGACCGGAGGTAGAACGGCACGCCGTGCCAGCGCCAGTTGTCAACCTCGGCCTTGAGCGCCACCATCGTCTCGGTCTGCGAGCCTGGCGCAACGCCCGGCTCGGTCAAGTAGCCGTCGTACTGGCCGCGGATGACGTGCCGGGTGTCGATGGGCCGGAGCGCCTCGAACACCTTGAGCTTCTCGGCGCGCAGATGCTGCGCGCTCAGGGACGTCGGCGGCTCCATCGCGACGAAGCCCAGCACCTGCAACAGGTGGGTGACGATCATGTCGCGGTAGGCGCCGGTCTTGTCGTAGAAGTCGGCGCGGCCCTCGATCGAGAGCGTCTCGGGCACGTCGATCTGCACGTAGGCGATGTGCGACCGGTTCCAGATCGGCTCGAAGATGCCGTTGGCGAACCGGAACGCCAGGATGTTGTCGACCGACTCCTTCCCGAGGAAGTGGTCGATCCGGAAGATCTGCGACTCGTCAAAGACCGCGTGCACGGCGTCGCTCGAGCTCGATGGCCGACTTGAGGTCGGTGCCGAACGGCTTCTCGATGATCACCCGAGATCTGTCACCAGCTAGGCCGGCGTCGCCGAGCATGCTGACCACGGACGAGAACGCCGCCGGCGGCACGGCGAGGTGAAACAAGCGGCGAACGTCGTCGCCGATCTCCTTCTCGGCGCGCGCGACCTCTTCCTTCAGGGGCGCGAAGTTGTCGGGATCGGCCGGCGCAAACGACAAGTGCTGCTGGAACTCGGTCCAGCAGTCGACCTCCGTATCCGGCTTGCTGATACAGAAGTCCTGCGCAGCCTGCTTGGCGTGCGCCCGGAACTCCTCGGAGCTCAGCGCGAACTTGGCGGGCGACGACCCGATGATGCGGTAATTGCGGGGCAGCAGGCCGGCCGCCGCGAGGTGGAACAGACCCGGCAGCAGCTTGCGCTTGGCCAGGTCGCCGGTAGCGCCGAAGAGCACGATGACGTGATCATCGGGGCGGCGGACGCCGCTACGCGCCGGTGCATGGCTGGTATTGGTCACTACGGTGGTGCCAGAGTTGCCTGCTGTCATGACGTCCTCGAGGTCGCGGGGGGTTTGTCGGCACGAGGCAGCCTACGGCGGCGCTACCGATCCTCAGGCGCCGCTGCCGCGTCGGCGAGTACCAGCGAGCGCGCTGCCTGCACCCGGCCTGCAGGGATGGACCCGTCTCCGGCCAGGAGTTTAGCCAGCGGATCGCGCTTGTCGGCGCCGGTGATCAGCCAGAGCAGCTGGTCGGCGCGCGCCAGCGCAGGATAGGTGAGCGTCATGCGACGGTGCCCCTGATACGGCTGCGTAACGGCCACCAGCTCGTCGGTCACGTCGAGCACCGGATCACCAGGCACCAGCGACGCGGTGTGACCGTCGGGACCGAGTCCCAGGTGCACAAGGTCGAACCTCGCGGGCAGCTCGGTCGCGTATCCGGCGGCGGCCTTGTCCAGGGCAGGGTCGTTGACCGGCATCGGGCGCACGCGTGCAGGAGCGTTGCCGATGCTCTCGCGCAGGTGCGTCAGGTTGCGGTCGGGGTCGCCGTCGGGCGCGACCCGCTCGTCGACCTGGAACAGCTCGACGTCGGCCCAGGGCATGTCCTCATTCGCCAGCTCGGCGAACATCGCCCATGGCGTGTGCCCGCCGCTGACCGCGAAGGTAAACCGGCCGCGCTCGGACACGGCCGCGCGGGCGCGCTCGGCGACGTATCCGGCCGCCCGCGCGGCGACCGCGGCAGGGTCACCCGAAACCTCGAGCTCGTGCTCCACTGCTCAGTCCGCCTTCTCGGCGTGCCCGCCGAACTCTGAGCGCATGGCCGACAGGACCTTGTCGGTGAAGTCACCCTGCCCGCGCGATTCAAATCGCTCGTAGAGCGCAGCGGTGATCACCGACGCCGGCACGCCTTCCTCGACGGCGGCCAGCACGGTCCACCGGCCTTCCCCGGAGTCGGACACCCGCCCGGCAAAGTCGCCGAGGTCGGGAGCCAAGGCGAACGCCTCAGCCGTCAGGTCGATGAGCCACGAGCTGATCACCGAGCCGCGGCGCCAGACCTCGGCGACCTCGCCGACGTTGATCTGGTACTGGTAGGCCTCCGGGTTGCGCAGCGGCGCGGTCTCGGCGTCTGCCGCCTGCTCGTGCAGGCCCGCGTCGGCGTGCTTGATGATGGACAGGCCCTCGCCGATCGCGGCCATCATGCCGTACTCGATGCCGTTGTGGACCATCTTCACGAAGTGACCGGCGCCGTTCGGTCCGCAGTGCAGGTAGCCCTGCGGCGCCGTGCTGCCCGCGAGTCTCCAGTTCGGCGTCGGCTGCGGCGCTGCCCTCACCCGGCGCGATGGTCTTGAAGATCGGGTCCAGGTGCTGGACCGTCTCGGTTTCGCCGCCGATCATCAGGCAGAAGCCGCGGTCCAGCCCGAACACGCCGCCGCTGGTACCGACGTCGACGTAGTGGATGCCGTCGGCCTTGAGCTGCTTCGCGCGCTCGATGTCGTCGAGGTAGTAGGAGTTGCCGCCGTCGATGACGATGTCACCGTCGGCAAGCAGGGGCTTGAGCTGGTCGATCGTCGACTGGACGACTGCGGCGGGGACCATGATCCAGATGGCGCGCGGCTGCGCCAGCAGGGCGACGAAGTCGGCAAGGCTGTTGGCGCCGTCCGCGCCGTCGGCCACGAGCCCTTTGACCACGTCCGGGTTGCGGTCGTACGCAACGCAGTGGTGACCGTCGCGCATGAGGCGGCGCACCAGGTTTGCGCCCATCCGGCCGAGCCCGATCATGCCGAGCTGCATTGGCTTATCTGTGGGCATCGCGGTTAGCCTTCCAATCTCTATTCAGGGAACGGGGCCGTCACGAGCTGTTCTTCAGTGAGCGGTAGCGGCGGATGAGAGCGTTAGTGGACGAGTCGTGGCGTAGCTGCGGCTCGGTGCTGGCTTCCAGTTCAGGCGCGATCTGACTCGCGAGCACCTTGCCAAGCTCGACGCCCCACTGGTCGAAGGAATCAATCTGCCAGATCGCCCCCTGCGTAAACACGCTGTGCTCGTACAGCGCGATGAGGGAGCCGAGCAGGCGCGGTGTCAGCATGTCGACGAGCAGCACGTTCGTCGGCCGGTTCCCGGGCATCACCCGGTGCGGAACGACGTCTTCTGGCGTGCCCTCGGCCCGGACCTGTTCTTCGGTCCGCCCGAACGCCAGGGCTTGGGCCTGAGCGAACACGTTGGCCGAGAGCAGGTCGTGATGGTCGCGGAGCGGGTTGAGCGACCTCGCAAATCCGATGAGATCGACCGGGATCAACCTCGTTCCCTGATGAATGAGCTGATAGAAGCTGTGCTGGCCGTTCGTGCCTGGCTCGCCCCAGAACACCTGACCGGTCGGGTAGTCAACCGGTCGCCCGGTGATCGTGACGCTCTTGCCGTTGGACTCCATGGTGAGCTGTTGTAGATAGGCCGGGAAGCGCTTGAGGTACTGGTCGTAGGGCATCACGCCCACCGTCTCGGCGTGGAAGAAGTCCGAGTACCAGACGCACAGCAGCCCCATGAGGACGGGCAGATTCTGCGCGAGCGGAGCCGTCCGGAAGTGCTCGTCCATCGCGTGGAAGCCGGCCAGCATTTCGTCGAATCTGTCGGGACCAATCGCGATCATGGTGGACAGGCCGATGGCTGAATCCATGGAGTAGCGACCGCCGACCCAGTCCCAGAAGCCGAACATGTTCTCGGTGTCAATGCCGAATGCCGCAACTTTCTCGGCGTTCGTCGACACCGCCACGAAGTGTCGGGCGACCGCCCGCTCGTCGCCGAGCTGTCCGACGATCCAGTCGCGCGCGGACGTAGCGTTCGTCAGCGTCTCGAGCGTGGTGAATGTCTTCGACGAGACGATGAACAGTGTCTCGTCCGCGCTCAAGTCCCGAGTCGCCTCCACGAAGTCGGTGGAGTCGACGTTCGACACAAACCTGAACGTCAGATTGCGGTCGGAGTAGTAGCGCAGCGCCTCGTAGGCCATCACCGGCCCGAGGTCAGACCCGCCGATACCGATGTTGACCACGTTGCGGATGGGCTTGCCTGTGTATCCCAGCCACTCGCCCGAGCGAATTCGATCCGCGAACGTGCTCATCCGACCGAGCACCTCGTGCACCTCGCGGACGACGTCGACGCCGTCAACGACAAGCGACGCGGTGGCCGGCATGCGCAGCGCCACGTGCAGTACCGGGCGATTCTCTGAGACGTTGATGTGCTCTCCGCGGAACATCGCGTCGCGCCGCTGCGGCACGCCCGACTCCTCGGCCAGCTCGACGAGCAGCCGCATTGTCTCGTCGGTCACGCGATTCTTCGAATAGTCCAGGTAAATGCCCTCAGCCTCGGCGGTGAGCCGCACGCCGCGACTGGCGTCTTCGGCAAACAGCTCGCGCAGGTGCCGGTTGCAGATGTCGGCGTAGTGGCGCTCGAGTGCCTGCCAGGCCTTACGCTCGCGCAGCGGCGGAACGTCCGTCATGTTTCGCATCTCCTTTTGCTCGCTGCCACATCTAATCCCAGCATGGTCGGCCGGCCAGTTGCTGCCCGGCCCATGGAATGGCCTGATGAACCTTGGGCATCCTCTTCTCGTAGTACGAAACATGAGCACAGAGCGAGGGCGAGGCATGGGCGTGCGGCTACTACTGCGAGTGATTGGAGCAGGGCTGCTCATCGCCATTGCTGCCATCCACTTGGACCTCTACCTGACGGGATACAACACAATCGCGACAATCGGCCCGCTGTTCCTGTTCCAGGTCATTGTCGCGTTTGCGCTCGGCGGGCTGATGCTGGTTACCGGCAACAGGCTGGTGGCCGCCGCGGGCGCCGGGTTCGCGTTGGCCACCCTCGGCGGGTACTTGCTGACGGTGCAGTTCGGGCTTTTCGGGTTCCGTGAAGTGCGAACCACAGCCGGGATCGTGGCCGGGATCCTCGAGGTCGTGGCGTTCGCCGTGCTCGCCTACCTCGCGGCGACGCCGGCTGCCGTGGCGCCGGCGTCAGGTTCCTCGGCGTCCTCCGCTGCTGCCGCTGCCGCTGCCGCAGCGCGGCGGGGTGGCGTCGGCGGTACCTCGGACGCGGCGCCGGGCGCGGTGCACGCCGCGTCGGGCCGGGGCTCCGGCTGGGCGGCCAGCAGCCGCCTTCCTGATTGGCTGACGGCAGGCGTCAGCCCGCTGCTCGCGGTGCTCGGGGCCGCCGCCGTATCCGTGGTGGCGCTTGGCCTGCTCGGGGGCGCGCTCGCCGGCGCGCCCGGCAGCGGCTCGTCCACCTCGGCATCGTCCGGCGCGGAGTTGAAGACGGCATCGATCGGCGGGATGACCGTGCTGGTCAACTCCACTGGCCGGACCCTGTACTCGTTCGCACCGGACACGAGCGGCAAGTCGGCCTGTTACGGATCGTGCGCCGCGTACTGGCCGCCGGTAGGAGGACCGCTCAAGGCCGGCGCTGGCGTCACTGGCACGCTGGCCACGATCACGCGGACCGATGGGTCAGTTCAGGAGACGTATAACGGCCACCCGCTCTACCTCTACATCGGCGACTCCGGGCCAGGCCAGGACCACGGCAACAACCTGAACCTGAACGGCGGGCTCTGGCACATCGTGCCGGTCAGCGGCTAGCAAGATCCACTAATGCGACGTGTGTCCCGCAGGGGCGGAAACCATGCGGCGTTCTTCGGCCCCATCGGTACACGCGTTCGCTGCGGTCGCGATGGGTGCGCGTGGCCGTGCCCCAGGTGCAACCTGAGGTACAGGACTCATGCGTCGTCGCAAGTAAGGGCACGAGCTGGGATTCTTACCGACCGATCGGCTGACGTGTCCACCATTCGGCCTGATTATCTCACCGTGCGTCCGATGGTGCCCCGAAAGTGCCTTCGTGCATGGTGTGCTCTGCTGGGCGGCTAGCTGTCTGGTTGACTACGAACGTCCCATTCACCCTTCGAAAACCTGAAGGAGCACCGGATGCTCAGGGTCTTCGCGTTTCTGCAGAACCTGCCCGTCCGCCGGGACGACCGAGGCATGACCGCGACAGAGTATGCCCTGCTCTTGGCCGGCGTTGGCGTGACCATAATCGCGGGACTGGCCATCTTCGGCCCTGCCCTCGGCAAAACGTTCGCTAAGTTCATTGTGCATTTCTGACCTGCTCGCCGAAACCGAAGGACACGACGGGCGCGGCAAGCCGAGGCACCGCGGCAGTGACGCGGCACAGTTAGATGGGGCAACGTAGAACGTTTGCGCAGGTAGGGAAGGCCCTCTACCTGTAGTTGACGAACTGGAGCGCGATATCGAAGTCCTTGCCCTTGAGCAGCGCCTGGACGGCCTGAAGCTCATCCTTCTTCTTGGATGACACGCGGAGCTCGTCCCCCTGGACCTGAGCGCGGACGCCTTTGGGGCCATCGTCTCGGATGATCTTGGATATCTTCCTGGCGTCGTCCTGAGAGATGCCTTCCTTCAGACCGACGTGCAGGCGGTACTCCTTGCCGGAGACCTTCGGCTCATCGGCGTCGAGCACCTTGAGCGAGACAGAGCGCTTGACCAGCTTGTCCTTGAAAACGTCGAGCACGGCGTTAGCGCGTTCTTCGCTGTTTGCCTTGATCTCTACGGCTTCCTTGCCAGACCAGGCGATGGAGGCGCCGACGCCGCGGAAGTCGAACCGGGTACCGACTTCTTTGACGGTCTGGTTGAGCGCGTTGTCGACTTCCTGATGGTTGATCTTGGACACGATGTCGAACGAGGATTCGGCTGCCACGGGCATTAGGTTATCGCCGGGACGGCCCGTGGCGTCGTAACCGCGATGCTGAAGTGCCAGGCCGGTTCCGCTATCCTTCACAGTGCCCGTTCTTCGGGACGGTGCGCGGCAGGTTGCCCGAGTGGCCAAAGGGAGCGGTCTGTAAAACCGTCGGCTCAGCCTACGTTGGTTCGAACCCAACACCTGCCACCACTTTCGTAACCGCCTCTGAAGTGGGATAAGTGTGTTCGGGGCGGCTCTTGCCCTGGCCGCTAGGTTTTAACGCTGGCCAGTTGCAGTTCAGTCTGGTGATCGACCGCGGTTGCCAGATCATGGATTGCTGACGATGCAGATGGATCGGCAGCCGCGTTTTCCCAGTAGGGAATCATGCCTTGCCTGGGCTATAAGCCCCGGCATGTCGGCCGAATCCGGACCATGCAGGCCGGATCGGCCGATCCCCCGAAGCCACAGCTAGAACCGAGCGCGGCCTGCGCAGTTAGCTGGGGGTGGCTGCCCGGCGACGGTTGTACAGGCGAACCGCCCAGAGGTAGCTGGCGAGGGCGATAGCGGCGCTCCAGGCGATGGCGGGGATGGCGTGCGCAGCGATGGGGCCACCGGTGAGCAAGCCGCGGACGGTCTGGGTGACCGGGGTGAAGGGCTCGTACTCGGAGAACTGCCGCAGCCCGGCCGGCATGCTGGCGGTGGGGACGAACCCGCTCGACAGGAACGGCAGCAGGGTAAGGAACATGGGGGTATTGCTGGCCGTTTCCACGCTCTTGGCGGCCATGCCAAGCGCGGCGGACAGCCAGATGAGTGCGAACGCGAACAGCGCGAGCATGCCGGCGGCGGCTAGCCACTCAAGCACGTTGGCGTGGGATCGGAATCCGATAGCCAGGGAAACGCCGAGAACGAGCACGAGCACGGCGAGCGTTTGCAGCAGGCTGCCGATCACGTGGCCGGTGAGCACCGCGCCCCGCGAAATAGCCATGGTGCGGAAGCGGTCGATGATGCCGCCGGTCATGTCGGTAGCGACGGAGATCGCGGTGCCGAGGGCGGCCGATGCCACGGTGATGATCAGGATGCCGGGGACGACGTAGGTGACGTACGCGTCGCGGCCGCCGGCACCGTGTCCGCCGAGGCTGTTGCCGAGCTGGCCACCGAAGACGTAGACGAACAGCAGCAGGAACACGATCGGGATGCCCGCCAGCATGAGGGTCAGCGACGGATAGCGGAGCTGGTGCTTGAGGTTGCGCCGCAGCATCGTCGCCGAATCGGTGACTGTGTAGGTGAGGGACGTCATGGCTGGAGGACTTCCTCTTCTAGGGGCATGGCGGGTTCGATGGCTGAACGGCCGGTGACGGCGAAGAACACGTCGTCGAGGTCAGGGGAGTGGATCGACAGGTGCGCTACGTCAATGCGGGCGTCGTCTAGCTCGTTGAGCACGCGACGCAGCGACGCAACGCTGCCGTCGCCGGGGACCTGCAGAATCAGCTGATCGTCGTCCGGGGCGGCGGCCGCGATCATCCTGGCTGCCGCGCGCAGGTCGCCGACGTCTGCGAACTGGAGCTGAATATGGCCGCCGGGGATTCGACGCTTCAGTTCGGCGGGGGTGCCCTCGGCGACGATCCGCCCGTGATCCAGGACCGCGACATGGTCGGCCAGCTCGTCCGCCTCGTCGAGGTACTGGGTGGTGAGGAGGATTGTCACGCCGTCGGTTGCCAGTTCCCGGATGATCTGCCACATGGTGCGGCGGCTGCGCGGGTCCAGCCCGGTGGTGGGCTCGTCGAGAAAGATCACTGACGGGTTGCCGACCAGCGTCATCGCCAGGTCTAGCCGCCGCCGCATCCCGCCTGAGTAGGTCGATAGCGGCTTGCGTGCGGCGTCGGTCAAGTCGAACCGCTCGAGTAGCTCCGCGACCCGGCGACGTCCGGCTGCGCGGCCGAGGTGGCGCAGGTCGGCCATCAGGCGCAGGTTTTCCTCGCCGGTCAGATAGTTGTCCACCGCGGAGAACTGACCGGTGACACCGATCAGGGCGCGCACCGCATCCGGCTCGGCGACCACGTCGTGCCCGCCGACCTGAATGTCGCCGCCGTCGGCTGCGATCAGGGTCGACAGGATGCGCACCATGGTTGTCTTGCCGGCACCGTTGGGCCCGAGCAGGGAGAAGATGGCGCCTTCGGCGACGGTGAGATCGACGCCGTCGAGCACGATGTGCTCTCCGAAGGATTTGCGGACGGCCTGGGCGCTGATCGCCGGTCGGGCCGGGTTGATCGTCACGGGTTTCCTCGCTTTCAGTGATGTGATGGGGGGTCGGGGAGTTCACCAGCGGCGCGCAGCGACTCGCGGTGCGCCTTCCAGTCCTTCTCGAGCTCGGGCAGCCGGGCGACCAGGAAGTCTGCGAACGCCGCCCACTCCAGCAGCACGGCGCGCCGCTCGAGCGGCTCAGCTGCCAGCAGCGCCAGGCCTTCGCGCGCCAGGTCACCCTGCTCCTGGTATTCGGCCACGTCGAAGCCCATCGACCGGGCAGTACTCATGTCGATCCAGATACGGTCCATCCGCTCGCCCGCAGCGCGCGATCGACGGATCAGGTCGAGATGCTCAAGGGTGGTGATCGCCCCGGTAATCGCGCTCCGGCTGGCCAGCAACGCCTCGGCCAGCTCCGCGATGGTCTGCTCGCGCGGGTCGCAGATCGCCAGATACCCCAGCAACCGGCCCACCATCGGCGCCATGCCGTAGCGGCGGGCGTAGAGACGGCCAGCGTGATCCGCGAACGTGATCTCAGCATCAGTCGGCATGGCAATCAAGATACAGGTAAGACTGAGATAACACAAATTTGTGTTATCTCAGTCCGTGCCAACATTCCAAGCTTTCCCGTCCTCCTAGTGTCTAGGAGGCGCGGGGGAAGTCACGTGGGCGTGTCATGGCGTTGCGTGCTCACACTGGCGCCTGCGCGCTGTCACCGGTCCTGCTCAAGCCTCGGTTTCGAAGTGACGTGGCTGCCGCAGGCCTGATGAGTCAACGGGCGGCAAGCCTCTGGCTAGCACGTCCATGAGATCGTCGAAGACGTCATCGGGGACCCGGCCGCCCGGCGGTCCACTCGGCCCACCGCATGCCGACAAAGTGGCCCAGCCCGGTGTAGATGTAAGCGATCACCTCTGGGTCGTAGCCGGGATCGACCTCACCTGCCAGTTGCGCGACTCGAACGCCCCGCGCGTAACCCCGCGCTAGTCGTTCGTAGTAACCGCGGAACTCAGCTGGCGCGAGGAATTCTGCCTCGCGCACGATCCGGTAGCACCACGGACGCTGTGACATCAGGTCGAAGTAAGCCCGGAACGCCGCCCGCTCCCGGGCCCGCTGATTGTCAGGGGCTATCTGGAGGGCGTCCGCCATTGCGGCTCGCAGGTCGGCGTTAATGCGCCTGATGACGCGGGTGAAGATGTCCGCCTTGGAGCCGAAGTGGGCGTAGAAGCTTCCGGTGGCGATACCTGCGGCCGCGCAGATATCAGCCACCGAAGTACGGCGGTAGCTGTGCTCGCCGAACAACCGCTCCGCGGCAGCCAGCAACCGGTCGGCCGGAGGGTCCGCAGTTCCGGCTGCCTGCCTCCGGCCGAGAGTGCTCACCACAATGACCCCTGATTACACCGAGCGCCCGCCCTGGGCCCGGCCGCACGCGACGTGCGCGAACGGCCGGACCCCTGAACCGTCAGGTTACGGTATGCCGTTGGTCGGCGCCGGCGGCTGAGCAGTGGTATCAGTCGTGACCGCGCCGGTGGCGGTGTTGTCCGTCACCAGCACGGGCCCGAGTGAAGTGATCACACCGTTCTCGATCTCCGACATATAGGCGCCGGTTATGCCGTCGTGATTAGCCGACGAGTAGGCGTACGGGGCTACCGACACGCCCTGCGACAGTCCGCCGTTGACGGCGTTGACCAGATCCTGTCGTGTCGGGTTCCGACCCGCCTTGAACAGAGCCTGAACGAACGTGTAGCCGACAGCCATCCCGTACAGGACGTTGCCGTCCAGCGGCAGCTTCGGAATGTACTGGTTGTGGATCTTGGTGAACAGCTGGATCCAGCTGTCATTGCTGCCGAGCGACGGCAGGTAGCTATCGGTAATGATGCCCTGGATCAGGGATGTACCGAAGCTGCCCGATTTCTTGGCGAAGCTGTTGAGCAGGCCCGCCAGGGTCTGCGGATCTGAGCCGACGTCGCTGCTCACCAGTGTCGGGCTGTAGCTGAGGCTCAACTCGGACAGCCGCAGCAGCGCCATGAACGCAGGGACTGCGAACGCCACGACGACCTGAGCGCCAGAGGCCTTCAGCGCTGCCGTCAGCGTACCGACCTCAGCGGCCGGGTTGGACGCGGCGACGTTGTAAGGCTCCTTCGCCACCACCTGAGACGCCGGTATCTCGTAGCCCAGGCCCTTGACGCCATCAAGGCCGAACTCGTCGTCCTGGTAGAAGTAGGCGATCTTCTTGCCCTTGAAGTGTGACTCGATGTAATTCCCGAGGATCTTCCCTTCCCTGATGTAGTTGATCTGCCAGCCGAACGTCTGCGGCAAGCTTGACGGCGCGTTCCAGCACGCGCAGCCAGACGCGACGAACAGGTCGGGCACCTTCTCCGCGTTGATGAACGGCGCCACTGCCAGGTGGGTGGGTGTGCCAAGTCCGTTGAAGATCGCGAACACGTGGTCCTGCAGGATCAACTGGCGGACGTCAGTCGTCGTGATCGAGGAGTTGTACTGGTCGTTGAGGTACTTGTAGACGATCTTGCGGCCGTAGACGCCGCCGTGCGCGTTCACATACTGGAAGTACGCATTGGATGCGGGCGCGATCTCGTCGTAACCCGGCGCCGCGATGCCGGTTAATGGCTGGTGGCTGCCTATCGTGATCGTCTTCGCGGTGACGCCTGGCGCCGAGGCTTGCAAGGCACCGGACGACGACGACTTGCCGCTGCTACCGCAGGCGGCTACCAGCATGCTCACTGCCGCTAGCGCGGCCAGGGGCGCAATGCCCAGTCTGCGCGATCTGTTCATGGAGTTCCTTCCTCTGTTACTCCGTCCTTGGCAGCTGCCTCACTGGCAGCTATGTGATTGCCGACGGTCCCGCTGCCGACGGCGTTGTCGGCTGCGTTACCAGTGGCTGAGCTGCTGCCCGCCGACTTAAAGGCGAGCTGCCAGCGCCGGCTAATGGCGCTGACTTGTCCGGCTTGGGTTGGCCGTGCGAGGCCAAGCAGGCGGCGTACGCCGCCCTGGATGCCGGCTGGGAACACGAGGATGACGACGATGAGCACGAGTCCGTAGCCGACTATCGGGACGCTGGCGCTCCCGGCCGAGACCCCGTGACTGCTCGCGAAGTTGGTCAGGAAGGGTGGCACCAGCACGAGGATGATGCCACCCCAGATCGCCCCGGCTAGGCTCCCGAGCCCTCCGAGCACCACGGCCGTCAGCAGCTGAATCGACAGCGCGAGCGTGAACGCACCCGGCGTTACATTCAGCATCGTCACGGCTAGCAGTGAGCCCGCTACGCCGGCGCACGCCGCGCTGACGATGAACGCTCGCACGCGCAGCTTGGCAACGTTGAGTCCCGCCAGCGCGGCCGCTGTCTCGTCGTCCCGAAGCGCCCGCCAATTACGGCCGACCCGGCTGCGCAGCAGGTTTGCCAGCAGTACCAGGACGATCAGTGCGCAGACGCAGCAAATCCAGGCCTGCCACTCGGTCAGCTGAAACGAAGCACCAAGGAAACCTGGCGTTGCGACGGTGAAGTCGAGTCCCTGGTCGCCACCGAAGACCCCCTGCCATTGGAACGCGACAGCAGGCAGCGCGACGGCGAGCATGAGGGTCGCGCCGGCTAGATACGGTCCGCGCAGCCTCGCAGCGGCTACTCCCACGATTGCCCCGGCCAACCCGGCGACGATTGCGCTGGCCACGATGACCAAGGCAAGTGGCCAGTTCAGGTGCATCACGAGTAGAGCGGTCGCATACCCGCCGATGAACATGAAGGCGCCATGACCGATGGATATCTGACCGCTGATTCCGATCAGCACGGTCAGGCCGCCTACCGCGATGACGGTGGCGGCGACCTGTGCGAGCTGGTACTGACGGAACGAGTCCAGCTTGCTGCTGAGCGCCAGCAGCACGATACCGGCAAGGATCGCGATCCCAAGGTGCTTGGCCAGCGTCATGCGCCTACACCTGCCTTGTCGCCGTCGAGGCGAACAAGCCTGAAGGCCGGAGCATGAGCACGAGCATCAAGATCGCCAGGCCAGCAAGTTCGGGCAGGTTGCTGCCGACGTACCCCGTCACGTAATTGAGCACGACGCCCAGAATGAGCCCGCCAATGATGGCCCCAACCGGGCTGTCGAGGCCGCCGATGACAGCAGCCGTGAATCCCAGCACGAAGATCGAATCCATGCTGTTGGGGTACAGAAACGTCTGCGGCGTTACGAGCATCCCGGCGAGCGCGCCGATGAGGCCGGCCAGGGCCCAGCCCAGCGTGGTCATCCGACCTACCCGCACACCCAGCAGTTGCGCCACGGTTCCGCTGAACGCGGAGGCCCGCATCCTCAGCCCGACCGGCGTGAACCGGAAGAGAAGTCCCAGCAAGCCGGCCGCGGCTAGTACCGAGGCCGCAGTGAAGATGGCGGTCGGCGACGACCCGGGGCCGAGGGCAAACCTCCCGATCTTCGCGCCCACGATCGAATAGGCGGCCGGGAACGATCTGTTCTTGCTCCCGTAGATGATGCCCGCAACGCCCTCGATGAGGATCAGCAGGCCGATCGTGACGATGACGGCGTTCAGCGGCGACTTACCAGTAGTCGGCCGCACCACGACCCGTTCCAGGACCGCCCCGAGGAGCAGCCCGGACGCGAGCGCGACGACGAATCCAAGCCAGTAGTTGCCGCTGGCGTTGATCACGATGAGCGCGATGTAGCTGGTGAACATCGCCATGCCGCCCTGGGCGTAGTTGAGCACCCTGGTGCCGCGCCAGATCAGCACGAGTGACAGGCCGATGGCAGCATAGATCATGCCGTCGCTGATTCCCCCGAGAGTGAATTCGACGAACTCCTGCATGTCCGGCCTCCGCTAGAACCCGAGGTAGTGCTGCCGAAGCTGCACGTCGGCGGCGAGCGCGGCGGCGTCAGCCTCGGCAACCACCCTGCCAAGGCTGAGCACAACGCCGCGGTCCGCGATCGACAGCGCCCCACGGGCGTTCTGCTCCACGAGGAGCACAGTGAGTCCCGCCTCTTCGCGCAGGCGCCGAATGAGGTCAAGCACCTGGGCGACGATCCTCGGGGCCAGACCGAGTGATGGTTCATCGAGCAACAACACTCGAGGCGCGGATAGGAGTGCTCTGGCGATCACCAGGATCTGGCGCTCACCGCCGGACAAGGTCGCTGCGAGCCTGCGCCGACGGTCCGCCAGGATGGCGAACCGTTGATAAGTGTCGTCTAATGCAGCGGTCCGCTCGGCCCGGGCGCGCAGCAACAACCCGAGCTTGAGATTCTCTTCTACAGTCA
This sequence comes from uncultured Actinomycetota bacterium, assembly GCA_963730085.1. Classification (GTDB taxonomy): domain Bacteria; phylum Actinomycetota; class Actinomycetes; order Streptosporangiales; family Streptosporangiaceae; genus JAJYUU01. Next base: position 975,327 of record CAVSQI010000009.1, read on the forward strand.
GCTCGGTGATAACTCCCTGCCCTTCCGGCACATGGGCGACTCCGACCCTGGCAATGTGATCAGGTGCGAGTTTGGTCAGGCTGACGCCGTCCAGCGTCACTTGGCCGCCGCGGGTGCGGACGAAGCCGGAAATGGTGCGGAGCAGCGTGGTCTTGCCTGCGCCGTTTGCCCCCAGCACCGCGGTGATCGTGCCCGGCCGTGCCGTGATTGAGACGCCGTTCAGAACGGCGGCGCCGCCGTAGCCCGCCACGACGTCGGTCACTGCCAGCGATGCTGCCTCAGTCACCAGGTTGCTCCTTCGTCTCCGCCGCCGAGACATCCGTGCCGAGGTACGCGGCGGTGACCGCGGGGTTGGCCTGCACTTCCTCCGGTGTGCCCGCCGCGATGGCCTTACCGAAGTCGAGCACGTATATCTGCTCGCAGATCGACATCATCAGGTCCATGCGGTGCTCGATGACGACCACCGTGCATTGCCGTGCGAGTCCAGTGATCAGCTCTCCGAGCTCTCCCAGTTCAGACTCGGCCAGTCCGCTGGCTGGCTCGTCAAGCAGCAGCAGCCGCGGCCGAGCCACCAGCGCCCGCGCTAGGGCAACGCGCTTACGCTGCCCGTGAGCGAGCGTGTCCGGCATGGCATCGGCGTAGTCGCCGACGCCTGCCAGCTCAAGCGCCTGCTGCGCGTGACCACGAAGGCGGCGTTCGTCGGCAGTCCGACCTAGGCAGCCCGAGTAAGCCCGACCAGAATCCGGCCTTAGCCAGGCTTGTCGCGCCGACCATGACGTTCTCAATTACCGACAGGCCACCGAACAAGCCGATTCCCTGAAGCGTTCTGGCGATGCCTATGTCGGCAAGACGATGCGGCCGGATCCGCTTCAGCTCCCGGCCACCGAAGCTGACAATGCCGGCCTCGGGCCGCACGAATCCGCACAGGACATTGAGAAGAGTGGTCTTGCCGGCGCCATTCGGGCCGATGATGCCGGTGACCTGCCGCGAATAGGCAGTCAGTGACACGTCATCCAGCGCCACGATACCGGCGAAATGGACGGTAATTCCCTGCACCTGCAGGTGATCGTCACCTGCACCGACGGAAGGGTCGGCGTCCACGGGTGAACGACTATTCATCGAACATGGTCCTCGCTCAGAGGCGCGATGCCGCGATGCAATGAACCAAGATTCACGACTAGTTTGAATTCGCGCAAGGCCGGTTGCCATTTGTAGCCAAAACGAGACCCGGGGCTGCACTTTGCCGTCTAGGTACAGTTAACGGGTGCCACTCGACGCCGATTTGCTCGGCCAGGCAATGGCCGCCGAGGCCCGACTCATCGATGCCGAGCACGACGCACAAGTCGCGCGCGCCGAGTTCGACCGGGCTGTCCGGCGGCTGCAGCTAGCTGGCGCATCAGTGGGCGAGATCGCCGAGGCGCTGGGAGTGAGTCGTCAGCGCGTGCACCAGATCGTGGAGTCAACCGCGGAACGTCGGAGCTCACGCAAGGGCCGGCCCGGCTCGCGCGATCTGCTCTCGTGCTCGTTTTGCGGCAAGCACCAGAAGCAGGTCAAAAAGCTGATCGCCGGGCCGGGGGTCTATATCTGCGACGGGTGCGTCGATCTGGTGCACGCGGTGTTCGCGGCCACGGGCGGAGCGGTAAGCACGCCGATCGCCACCATCGCGCAGTTGGCGGCGGCGGACGGTGCCGAGCAGTGCAGCTTTTGCGGCAAGCGACGCGAGCAGGTAGCGGCGATGGCGTCGACGGGCCACGCGCTCATCTGCAACGAGTGTCTCGGTCTGTGCGACGAAATCATCTCTGAGGAACTCGGCGGGTCGACTCGGCAAGATCACGCCGGCCGCTGAAACACCGCTGAGCGGCCCAGCATCGGTGGGCGCGCCGGATGGGCCGCGCCCCGCAGCGGTCATGACCTCTTGACGATCTCCACAAGAGTGATACAAGATCAGTCAAGACCGGGCAGGGAGGGACGGCGTGCTGCCAAGCCAGCGGCGACAGGCGATCCTCGCCGCCGTGCATGCCGAAGACGCGGCGTCGGCCGACGCGCTGGCTCGGCAGTTCGACGTGTCCGTGGAGACGATCCGGCGCGATCTACGCGCGCTGCACTCCGAGGGGCTGCTAGAGCGCGTGTACGGCGGCGCGACTCGGCCATCCGGTAGGTCGGATGAAGGCAGCTTCACGGCCCGAAGCACGCGCAACGTCGACCTGAAGCGCGCGATCGCAGCCCTCGCCGTGACCCTGGTCGAGCCAGAGGACACGATCGTCATCGACGTCGGAACGACCGCGCTTGAGGTTGCCCGGGCACTGCCGCTCGCGTTTCACGGGCGGGTGCTCACTAACTCGGTGCCTGCGGCCATGGCGCTCGCCGACCGAGCCGACATCGACGTGCTGCTTTGCGGCGGCCAGATGCGTCCGGCGACGGGGCCTGCTCGGGCGCACACGCTGAGGCGTTCTTCGATGAGTTCTACGCGGACAAGGCATTCCTCGGATCCGGCGGCGTCCACGCCGCCGCCGGGCTGACCGACTACTACCCGCCGGAGGTCGTGGTCCGGCGAACGATCATCGCGCACACCGCGTCGAGCTATGTGCTGGCGGACTCCAGCAAGCTCGGCACCATCGCGGTGCACCGCGTGTGCGCGCTGGACAGCATCACCGCCGTGGTCACCGACGACCGCAACCCCGGCGCCGTCAGCGACCTGCAGGCAGCGGGCGTCAGCCTGCTGTGCGCAGCGAGCACCAGCAGTTTGTCCCTCAACGTGGTCGGCTAACGACCCGGACCAAAGCCGCCCGTCGCCGACGTCGGGCCGTCAGGAAGTGAAAGAACGTCATGACAACAGTCACCCAGCATGACGACGACGCGCTGCTTCCGCACTTCGGCTACAAGCAGCAGTTCGTCCGCTCCCTCCGAAGCTTCGAGTCGTTCGCTGTCGCCTTCTCGTTCATCTCGATCACGACCGGCATCTTCACGACATTCGCGTTCGCCCTGACAACGGGCGGGCCGCGATCGATCTGGACCTGGCCGATCGTGATTGCCGGTCAGGCGCTTGTCGCGCTGGTCTACGGCGCGCTCGCGGCCAGGGTTCCGCTGTCCGGGTACTCATATCAGTGGGCATCCCGCCTCGCCAACGTGCACGTCGGCTGGTGGCTCGGCTGGATGTCGTTCGCGTTCCTGTCGATCGTGGCGGTCTCGGTGGACTACGGCCTGGTTCAGGTCGCCTTCCAGCCGCTGATCGGCGAGGCGTACACGCCTACCAGCGCGGCCCTGGAAACCATTGTCGTGCTGGCCCTGCAGGCCGCGTTGATCATCTGGTCCACCCGGATTACCACCAGGGTCAACAACACCGCCGTGGCTACCGAGGTCATCGGCATCGTCGGCCTCACCGTCTTGCTGATCGTGGTGGCTGCCATCCGGCACAAGGGCCACTGGTCGAACCTTGGGTCGAGCGGCATCGTGCCGGCCGCCGGTTACTACACGTGGCTCGGTCCGTTCATGCTGGCCACGCTGCTGGGCGCGTACACCATCGTCGGGTTCGAGGCCGCCAGCAACCTGGCCGAGGAGACCGAGGAACCGCACCGGACTATCCCCAAGGCCATGCTCCGCGCCGTGCTGCTGTCCGGCGCAGTGGGCATGGCCTTCCTCATCGCGCTGAGCTACGCGACGAGCTCCGTCAAGGCAGCGTCCGCAAGCGCCGCACCGGTTGCGCTCATCGTGCAGGACGTGCTGAGCGGACCCGTACAGAAGATCTTCTTGATCTTCGTCTGCGTGTCGATCTTCGCCTGCGGGCTGATCATCATGGTGACCAACAGCCGGTTGATCTGGTCGATGGCCAGGGATAAGCGGCTGCCCGGCTACCAGCTGTGGCAGCAAGTACCGAAGGCAACCGGCGGTCCATCCTGGGCGACGATTCTCGCCGCCGTCATCGGCGCGGCCATCACGCTCGTGCTGCGCACGCATACGACAGCGCTTGCCACGCTGTTCACCGCGTCGACGATCATGCCAGCGCTGCTGTACGCAAGCACCGTGCTGTTGTACCTGTTCTCCGGCCGCCGCCGCCGCGGCGCCGCCGGGTACTTCTCGCTCGGCAGGTTCGAGATCCCGGTGATCGCGGGCGCGCTGATCTGGCTCGCCTACGAGCTGATCATCCTCATCGGCCCGCACGAGTTCCGGGACGCGCAGTACTACGTGCTGGGCGCGCTCGGCGTCGGCCTGGTGTTCTACGCCGTCCAGTGGCTGCTCGAGCCCGCTGCCATGCGGACCGAGCTGGGCGCCCACGGGCATGACGCGCTCGACGCGTACACGTCGTCGTCGGGCGGCTCGACTGCGTGAACATCCTGGCGATTGACCAGGGAACATCCGCGACGAAGGCGCTCCTCGTCGGTCCCGGGCAGCACGTGCTCGGGACCGGCGAGGTGCCCGTCCGCCAGCACGCCGCGGGTGAAGCGATCGAGGTGGATCCCGAGGACCTGTTGTCGTCGGTGCTCGCTGCTGGTCAGGCCGCCCTCGCGGCGGCGCGCACCCCCGCGGATGCGGTCGCCCTGGCCAATCAGGGCGAGACGGTGCTGGCCTGGGACAGACAGACGGGTCGGCCGCTGACGCGAGCGATTAGCTGGCAGGACCGGCGGTCGGCGGCCGTGTGCGCGCGACTCGCTGGGCACGCGGAGCGGCTCGCGGACATTACGGGGCTCCCGCTCGATCCGTACTTCGCGGCGCCGAAGATGACGTGGTTGCGGGAGAACTACACCGAGTCGGGCGTGGTGACGACCACCGACGCATGGCTGCTGGCCCGCCTCGGCGCTGACTATGTGACCGATGCGGCTACCGCCTCCCGGACCATGCTCCTCGACCTGGACACGGTGGAATGGTCTGATGAGGCGTGCGCGGTGTTCGGTATCGATCGCTGCAGCCTGCCTTCGGTCGCCGACTGCGCGGGCACCGTCGGGGAGACAGCAGCCTTCGGCCGCCCGATGCCGGTGGCAGGCCTGGCGGTGGACCAGCAGGCCGCGCTCGTGGCCGAGCGCTGCTTTGCAGGCCGGCCAGGCCAAGTGCACGTACGGGACTGGCGCATTCCTTCTCGCGACTACCGGCGAGCGGGCTGTCCGGTCGTCGGCAGGCCTGTCCGCCTCGGTCGCATGGCGCGTACCCGGCGGCACGGCATACTGCCTCGACGGCCAGGTCTATACCGCGGGGGCGGCCATCAGCTGGCTCATAGACACTGGCATCCTGACCGATCCGGGCGAGCTTGACGCCGTCGGCGGCACCGTAGGCGACGGCGGCGGCGCGACATTCGTACCCGCGCTTGCCGGGCTCGGCGCGCCGCACTGGCGACCCGACGCGCGTGGTGCATTTCTGGGTCTGACCCTCGGCGTGAGTCGCGCACACCTGATCCGGGCCGTGATCGACGGACTGGCGGCCTCAGTCGCCCTGCTTGCCCGCTCGGTCGCGCACGACCTGCGCGCACCGCTGACGGCGCTGCGCGTCGATGGCGGCCTGACCCGCTCCGCGGTCCTATTGCAGGCCCAGGCGGATCTGCTGCAGGCCCCGGTAGAAGTGTGCCGGGTTCCGGACGCGACCGCGCTAGGCGTCGCGGCGCTGGCGCGGCTCGGGCTGGGCGCGGCCACGAGCCTGGCCGATGCGGTCGGCCCGGCCGATATCGAGCGGGTGGTCGAGCCTCAGATGAGCGCGGATCAGGCGGCGCAGCGGCTCGCGGAGTTCGAGGCGGCCGTGGACCTTGTGGCGGGAACGGGGCGGTGACCAGTTCCAGCACTGCGTCAGCCGCGCCGGTCGATGTGCTGATCATCGGAGCCGGCGTAGTTGGCACGGCCATCGCCCGTACCCTGGCGCAGTACGAGCTCACGTGCGTAGTTGCAGAGGCCGGTAACGACGTCGGCACGGGAACGACCAAGGCGAACACCGCGATCTTGCATACCGGGTTCGACGCCGTGCCTGACAGCCTCGAGAGCCGGCTGGTACGCCGCGGCGCGGACCTACTGCGTACGTACGCGGCGCAGGCAGGCATTCCGCTGGAACGCACGGGTGCGCTGCTGATCGCGTGGACTACCGAGCAGGCGGCGCAGTTCGCGGACATCGAACATAAGGCCCGGCTGAATGGCTATCTCGCCGGCCGGCAGATCCCCGCGGATCAGCTCTACACCCGAGAGCCTCATCTCGGGCCAGGCGCCCTAGGTGCGGTCGCGATTCCGGACGAGAGCATCATCTGCCCGTGGACGACCCCGCTGGCTTACGCCATCGAGGCGGTGCGAGCCGGAATCCGGCTAGAGCTGCGCACTCGTGTGCTCGGCATCGCCCAAGCCGACGGCCTGCATGAGGTGCGAACAAGCCGAGGGCAGCTGCGCAGCCGGTGGCTGGTCAATTCAGCGGGGCTGGAGGCCGATCACATCGACGCGATGCTTGGCGGCAGCAGCTTCACGATCCAGCCACGGCGCGGGGAACTCATCGTGTTCGACAAAGTGACGCGCCCGCTCGTGAATTCGATCTTGCTGCCTGTGCCCACGCTGCAAACCAAGGGCGTGCTCGTAGCACCGACTGTGTATGGGAACGTCCTGCTGGGACCCACCGCGGAAGACGTGCACGATCGCTCTGACACGGCTACGACTGCCGGAGGCCTGAGCTCGCTGATGGACGCGGGCGGGCGCATCCTGCCGGAACTGGTCGACGAGGAAGTCACCGCGACGTACGCGGGCTTGCGCGCGGCCACCGAGCACCGCGACTATCAGATCCAGATCGACGCCGACCGCCGCTATGCGTGCGTAGGTGGAATCAGGTCTACCGGGCTGACCGCATCACTGGGCATCGCGGAATACGTTGTCGAGCAGCTCGCCGATGCCGGGCTGAAGCTTCAGGAGCGAGCGCCGACAGTCCCGCCGATCATGCCGTATATCGGTCAGGCCGGCGTGCGGCCGTATCAGGATCGGGCCAGAATCGCGGCCGACGAAGCCTATGGCGAAATTGTGTGCCACTGCGAGCGGGTGACCCGAGGCGAGATCCGCGATGCGCTCGCCGGCCCGCTGCCGCCCGCCGATCTCGACGGACTTCGGCGCCGCACGAGGGCCCTGAACGGGCGTTGCCAGGGCTTCTATTGCGGCGCCGCCGTCTCGACCCTGTTCAGCGACGCAGCGCGTGCACGGTGCGCCGTCGTGAAGACCGACGTCCTGATCGTGGGAGCCGGGCCCGCCGGCCTGGCCGCCGCCATCGAGCTGCGTCGCCTCGGCGTCCCTGATGTGCTTATCGTCGATCGCGAGCGCGTGGCCGGCGGCGTGCCGCGGCACTCCGCGCACACCGGCTACGGAGTGCGCGACCTGCGCCGGGTCATGGGCGGGCCCGCGTATGCGCGGCACTATCGCGTCGCGGCAACCGCCGTCGGCGCGGTGATCCGGACGCAGACCACGCTGACTGGCTGGACCAGTCCATGGCGCGGCCATTCCGGCCCGATCGAGGCGACGCTGACAAGCGCGGCTGGTATCGAGGATGTACACGCCGGCGCGGTTCTGCTCGCCACGGGCTGCCGGGAGCGACCGCGGACGGCCAGGCTGGTCCCCGGCAGCCGGCCGGCCGGGGTACTCACGACGGGCGAACTGCAGCAGCGGGTGTACCTGCACGGTCAGCGGTTCACCGGCCGGGCTATCGTCATCGGCGCCGAGCATGTGAGCTTCTCGGCGATGCTGACGCTGGCCCACGCCGGCGCGGACGTCGTCGCGCTTGTTACGGGCGAGCCCCGGCACCAGAGCCTGGCGGCATTCCGGCTTGGCGCGCGTCTTATCTGGCGAGTGCCAATATGGACCAGGACCACTGTCGCCGAAATACTCGGTGGCGACCACGTAACCGCGGTCCGCCTGCGCGACGATGCCACCGGCGCTGATCGGACCGTGCCGTGCGACTTCGTGGTTTTCTCGGCCGACTGGATCCCCGACAGCGAGCAGGCCAGGCTGGCCGGGGCGCGGATGGACCCGAGCAGTCGGGGCCCGGTAGTGGACACCGCACTGCAGACCTCGCTGCAAGGCCTATTCGCGGCCGGCAACCTGGTACATGCGGCTGAGACGGCGGACGTCGCGGCGCTCAGCGGTCGGCACGCCGCGGCGCAGATAGCTCAGTTCCTGGCCAGCCCCGGGGCGGCAGCCGATGATCTGCGCACGGCACTGCCTGTCACGGTCAAGCCGCCGCTGCGTTGGATTTCCCCCGGCGCGATTCGCGCGCCGGGGCCGCTCCCGCCGCGCGGACGGTTCGTGTTGCGTTCCAATGCGTACCTGCCGGCCGCGCGCCTGGAGGTGTGGCAGGACGGAAGGCTCCTGCACCGGGAACGGGCTCGGCTTGTGCCGGGCCGCAGCGTCCAGCTCGCTGCCACGTGGCTCACATCCATCAATCCTGCTCGCGGACCGATTCAGGTCACCGTCGCCTGACGCGATGCTGGCCTCTAGGCCCATCACCGCTTGCTCGTCTGCTATTGCAATCCGGATCGGACGGACGTGATGCGCTGGGTGTTGAAGCCGAGCCAGTGCATCCGGCCAACGTAGCGCGCGTGCTCTATCTTCAGGCAGCGGTCCATGATCACCGTCAAGCCGCCGTCTTCAGCGATGTGCGCGCCCTCCTCATTGATGACGCCAAACTGGCACCACAGCGCTCCGGCGTGGATCGCGACGGCGTCCCGTGCTATGCCGGGCAGTGCCTCGGGCGCACGGAAGACGTCGACTACGTCAACCGGAACGGGTACGTCCAGCAGGCTCCGGTAGCACTTCTGCCCGAGTATCTCGGTCTCTCGGGGATTCACGGGGATCACGTCGTAGCCATGCCGCCTCAGGTAATAACCGACGAAGTTGCTGGCCCGAAGTTCGTTGTCCGAAAGGCCGACGATCGCGATCGTCCCGGCGGTCAAGAGCACGCGCTGGATCGTCAATGGGTCCTGGTAGCGAGCGAGATCGCTCATGCCCTCGCTGCCTGCCTTCCGGCTAGTGCTGCCACGCGTCCAAAACCCTGCTCTAGGTCCCAGATCAGGTCTTGGACCGATTCGGTCCCGACCGACAGCCTAATCGTCCCCGGCCCGACACCGGCGGCGCGCAGTTCGTCGTCGCCAAGCTGGCGGTGGGTCGTGCTCGCGGGGTGGATGATCAGGCTCTTGGCGTCGCCGACGTTCGCCAGGTGAGACCAGAGCGTGACGCCGCCGATGAGGCCTGTCCCGCCGGCCCGGCCGCCAGCGCAGTCGAACGAGAACACCGCGCCAGCGCCGCGCGGCAGGTACTTCGCCACGAGCGGGCGGTACTTACTGGCCGGCAGGCCCGGGTAAGTCACGTTCGACGCGAGCTCGTGCGACTCCAGGAACGCCGCGACCGCCTGTGCGTTCTCGACGTGGCGTTCCATCCGCAGCGACAGGGTCTCAAGGCCCTGCAAGAACAGGAACGCATTGAACGGCGCGAGTGCACCGCCCAGGTCGCGCAGGGTCTCTGCGCGGAGCTTCATCAGATAGCCGTACGTGCCGAACGTCTCGTGGAACTGGAGGCCGTGGTACGCGGGCGAGGGATCAGCAACGACTGGGAACCGGCCGTTTGACCAGTTGAACGTGCCCGCTTCCACGACCACGCCGCCGATGCTCGTTCCGTGGCCGCCGATGAACTTGGTGGCTGAGTGGATCACGATGTCGGCGCCCCATTCGATCGGGCGGCACAGGTACGGCGTCGCGAACGTGTTGTCCACGATGAGCGGCAGTTCGTGTTCGTGCGCGATGGCCGCGAGCGTCTCGATGTCCAGTACATTCCCGGCTGGGTTCCCGATCGTCTCGCCGAAGAACGCCTTCGTGTTTGGTCGGACCGCTTTCCGCCACGCCTCTGGGTCATCTGGATCGACCCAGGTCAGCTCCACGCTCATCTTGCGCAGCAGGTGCTTGAACTGGTTCACGGTCCCGCCGTAGAGCGCGGCGGACGAGACGACGTGATCGCCTGGCTGAAGCAGCGTGAAGAGCGCGGCGTGCTGGGCAGCGATCCCGCTGGCGAAAGCGACTCCGCCGCACGCGCCCTCAAGGTTCGCGACTCGCTCCTCGAAGACCGCAACTGTCGGGTTCATGATGCGTGAGTACGTGTTCCCGTATTCCTGGAGGTTGAAGTACGCGGCCGCTGATTCCGGGTCCTCAAACACGTAGCTAGTCGTCTGGAAGATGGGTACCGCACGTGCGCCCGTGTTGGGGTCTGGCCGTTGCCCGGCGTGCAGCTGCCGCGTCTCGAATCCAAACTGGCGGGGCTGTTCGGTGCGGGAAAGTTTGTCAGTCACGCAGGCCTCTTCCTCGCCGTCACCCGTCGACCTCGCCGTCGGTCAGGAAGTTGCGGATTATGGGCGTCTGGCGGGCTTCCTCGAGCAGGAAGCAGTCGTGGCCGTACGGAGCGTCGATCACGTGGAATTCAACCGGCTTGGCAAGAGCGCGGAGCGCCTCGTCGATCTCCCGCGACGCAGTGGGCGGGTAGAGCCAGTCGGAGCTAAACGCGATCATCAGTGTCCGCGCGGCAATACCTTCGAGTGCACGCTTCAGCGATCCGTCCCCGTACTGCCGCGCGAGGTCGAAATACGTAAGCGCGCGCGACATGTACAAGTAGGTGTTGGCGTCAAAGCGCTTAACGAATGAGTCAGCCTGGTGGCGCAGGTAGCTCTCGACTTCATATTCGGGCTCGCTGATTGTGTAGCGGATGTCGTCCGCGAACTGAAGCCGTCGGCCGAACTTGTCGGCCAGGGCTGGCGCGGACAGGTACGTCACATGCCCGACCATCCTGGCCACGCCCATGCCGGCATCCGGCGCGCGGCCCGTACCGTAGTAGCGGCCGCCCTGCCACGCCGCGTCGCGCATGATCGACTCACGGGCTATCGCGTTCCAGGCCACACCTTGCGGATGGAGAGCGTGCGTGCTCGCGATCGCCACGATGGCATCGACCTGGTCGGGAAACAAGATCGCCCACTCGAACGCCTGCATTCCGCCGAGCGAGCCACCGGCCACAGCCGCGAGCCGCTCGATACCAAGCTCGCTCAAGAACGCATGCTGGGTGCGCACCATGTCAGCAACTGTGATGACGGGGAAGTCCGGCCCATATCGCTCGCCGGTCGCCGGGTTGAGCGACGACGGACCAGTCGTCCCTCGGCAGCCACCGAGCAGGTTCGTGGAAACGACGAAGAAATTGTCGGTGTCGAACGCCTTGCCGGGCCCGATCATCCCGTCCCACCAGCCAAGTCCCTTTCCGGCCGTGCCATCGCGATCCTCGGCCCCGAATCCGTCTCGGGTGCTCTCTTCGTGCGGCGACTTGGCGAAGCCGGCGGCGTGCGCGTCCCCGCTGAGCGCATGGCATACCAGAATGACGTTGTCGCGCCGGGGTGACAAGGTGCCATAAGTTTCGTAGGCCACCCGAATTGGGTGCAGATCTCGCCCGCAGTCGAGGTGCAGCGCCCCGGGTAGGTCGAGATACTGGGTTTCTACTATCCCGACCGAGCCGGCCGCGAGCGTCGAGGCTGGCTCTGCCATGGGGGCTATCATAACGGTCCCTGACCTGTATATTGTCAATCGTCTCCATAGGGAATAGGGAAGTAAGCGAGAGGGGCGGGACCGACATGACCACGGTGACCAACGGAGTCAACGTAGAGGCGCTGCTCGAGGCGCGCGAAATCCTCAGAGGCGCGCCTGAGGCCGCCCAGTTCACCTGGCGCGCGTCCTCCACATGGCAGGACGGCGTGCACAGTACGACGACAATTCAGAACTTCTTCGGCCTGGGGCAGGAGCAGAGTCACAAGACCGAGACCGTCTTCGACGCCGACCACCCGGAGATCTTCGCCGCCACTGACAACGGGGTCACGCCCATCGAGTTCCTTCTCGTCGGCCTGGCCGGCTGCCTGACCGCGGGTGTGGCGTCAGTCGCGCGAGAACCGTGGCATTCAGCTGCGCTCAGTCCAAGCCACCGTCGAGGGCAATCACGACATCCGCGGCATTCTCGGTGTCGACAGCGACGTCCGCAACGGCTTCAACGACGTGAAGGTGACGTTCACTATCGACGCCGACGCCTCACAGCAGGAGATCGAAGCGCTGGTGGCCCAGTCGCAGAAGCGCTCGGCCGTTTTCGACGCTCTCTCGAACCCGACGAACATCACCGTCGAGGTCACCTGAGAGGCATCGGCGATCGAACGAGTCACTGCTGTCGTCATCGGCGCGGGCCACGCGGGCCTGGCGGCAAGCCACTTCCTCAGCGATCGGTCGATCGATCACGTCGTGCTCGAGCGCGGCGGGGTGGCAAACTCCTGGCGGCATGAACGCTGGGACTCCCTGAGGCTGCTCACCCCCAACTGGCAGAGTCGGCTGCCGGGTCTTCGCTACGAAGGCCCGGAGCCCGATGGCTATATGACGATGGGGGAAGTCACCGACTTCATCGAGCACTTCGCGAAGGTGTCGCGCGCACCGGTCCGGACCGGGACGAACGTTACGTCCGTCCGCCGCACTGATGACGGATACCGGGTGCGGACGAGCCAGGGCGAGATCAGCTGCCGGGCGGTCGTCATCGCAAGCGGAGCCTGCAATCAGCCGGTGCTGCCGCAATTCGAGAAGGCAGTGCCGGCCGCCGTCGACCAGCTGACAACGTTCGACTACCGCGAGCCAGGCCAGCTCCCCGACGGCGGCGTGCTTGTCGTCGGGGCCTCGGCGACCGGTGTTCAGCTCGCCGCCGAGCTGCAGCACTCCGGTCGGCCAGTGATGCTCGCGGTCGGGGAGCACGTGCGGTTGCCGCGTACGTACCGCGGACGCGACGTCCTGTGGTGGATGGACGCGTCGGGCGTGTGGGATCAGCGCTACGACGAGCTCGAGGACCTCACCCGGGCACGGCGACTGCCGTCGCCCCAGCTGATCGGGAGCACAGAGCGAACGACGCTCGATCTCAACGCGCTCACATCAATGGGCGTGACGCTGGTGGGCCGGTGGGCGGCTGTGCGGGACGGGAGTGCGCTGTTCTCCGGTGGGCTCCGCAACGTGTTCTCGCTCGCGGACCTCAAAATGGAGCGCCTGCTCGACACGTTCGACGAGTGGGCCGTGACCTACGGGTATGACGACGAGGTCAATCCGTCAGAGCGCTTCGCGCCGACGCGGGTGCCAGAATCGGCGCGGTTGCAGCTCGACCTCCGTCGCGGCGAGATCGCCACGATCGTGTGGGCGACGGGGTTTCGGCCCGAGTATGGGTGGCTCGACGTTCCTGTGATCGACGCGAAAGGCCAGCTGCGGCATGACGGTGGCGTGGTTGACAGTCCTGGCCTTTTCGCCCTTGGACTGCCCGTACTTCGTCGGCGCAAATCGTCATTCATTTATGGCATCGAGGACGATGCGCGTGAGGTTATCGAGCACCTCGCGCGATTCCTGGCGGTGCGCAGCGGTGCGGGGTAAATGCCGTTGCGCGTGCTGATCAGGGAGAAGCGCCGTCGCCCGCGTAGCGGGCCAGGCACGCAGCTACCTCAGCGTCGGACGTCTGGGCGAAGTCGTCGTAGAACTGGCCTATCGCGAAGAACCACGGCGGAGTCGCGACGCTGATCATCTCGTCCGCGTCGTCGCCGATTCGGGCTTCCCACCCTTCGGGCGCGACGGGGACCGCCAGCACAACGCGCTCGGCGCCGAGCGCCCTGGCTACCTGGCAAGCGGCTCTGGCGGTCGAGCCAGTGGCTATGCCATCGTCCACAATCACCGCAACCCGCCCATCCAGGGCTCGCCGCTCCCTGCCGCCGCGGTACCGGAGGGCACGGCGACCGATCTCCTGCTGCTCGCGCCTCTCGGTTGCCAACAGCTCGCCCGGAGTCGCTTCGGCGTATCCGAGGGCCTCCGGATTCATCACGCGGACGCCGTCCTCACCGAGAGCACCCAGGGCGAACTCAGGCTGAAAGGCCGCGCCGAGCTTGCGCACGATGATGATGTCGAGCGGAGCTGCCAGGGCGTGAGCTACCTCGGCGGCCACTGGTACACCGCCGCGCGGCAGGCCGAGCACGACGACGTCGCGGCCGGCCAGATGCTGCAGCCTCGCAGCCAGTTGCTGGCCGGCGTCGACGCGATCCTGGAACAGCATGGCGGCCCTCTTCGCCGATTTCCGCGGACCGCAACCGGGGGTGCCGGTTAAATCATGGGTGCTGGCGCCTCGGGCGCGGCAGTCTCGATGAACCGCGCCACCTCGTCCGGATGGGAAACCATGGCGACGTGGCTCGAAGGAATCTCGGTAGTCACAGCTTGCATGCGACTGGCGAACTGGCGCTCGGCCTCAGGCGCGATCGCCTCGTCGTTACCTGCGATCATGTACCAGCTCGGATGCGATTTCCAGGCTGGCGGACCCATGACATCCTGAAAGGCCGCCGTGGCTATTGGCTGCTGCGAGGCACACATGACCTTGGCCTTGGAGCGGTCGACGTCGGCCGCGAAGTGGTCCACGTAGTCGTCTTCAGGCAGCCAGGCGAAGCCGCGATCATCGATGTCCAGATGCTCCAGGGCTGGGCTTGGCGGCCCCTTGGCCAGCAGATCGTTGAGGGATTCGCCCTGGTCCAGGCCGAAGGCCGCGATGTAGACGAGGCTGTCGATGTTCGGTGCATCGTTGCCGAGAGCGGTCATGATCTGACCGCCGTAAGAGTGACCGACGACCACTGTCGGGCCATCCTGACGATCCAGTACCTCGCGCAGCCGGGCGACGTCATCCGACAGCGACGACTCGGGGAACTGCGGCGCGGTCACGTGGTAGTCCTCTGACTGCAGGCGTTCAGTGACGCCGTCCCAGCATGAGCCGTCGGCCCAGGCGCCGTGCACGAGGACGATATTGGGCAGAACCGTCATTGCGCTTGCTCCTTCCAGGCTAGTGGCAGGGAGTACGCACCTTTCTGCTTTCTGCTGCGGCAACCTCGGGTAATACCCGGGGCCGTCATGGGCCAACCCACAGTTGGCTTCCGGCCAGGGCAGCGCGGCCAAGCCGACCGGCATTTCAACGGTGCCGGATCCGGCTGCCGGCGCGCCCAACGCGCGAGGTAGCGGATAATGTGGCATGGCGCTGGCCGCCGCGGGAGACCAGGCCCAACCGACCCGCCTCGGAGCTTACCGGATCGTCCGTGAGAGCCGATTTCGCATAACATACGCAGGGTTGCGGCCAGGGCCCTCGATGTGAGATGGGGCGATAAACCCAGTGGACACCGTGAAGTACTCCATCGTTATTCCTATATATAACGAGGAGGAATCCTTCCCGCCACTGGTCAAGCGGCTGCGCGAGGTCATGGACCAGCTCGACGGCCCGACCGAGGTGGTCCTGGTCGATGACGGCAGCAGGGACGCCAGCTACGAGCTGATGACGGACGTCAACGCCGAAGACCCCAGATTCAAGATCGTCCAGCTTTCCCGGAACTTCGGGCATCAGATCGCCATCACGGCCGGCATGGATGTCGCAGCTGGCCAGGCCGTCATCGTGATGGATGCTGATCTTCAGGATCCGCCTGAGGTCATTCTCCAGATGGCACAGCGGTGGCAGGAGGGCTACGAGGTGGTCTACGCCGTTCGGGAGCACCGCGACGGCGAGACGGTCTTTAAGCGCAAGACCGCGACGATCTTCTACGGCATTCAGCGTCGGCTTGCCGAGATAGACCAGCCAATGGAAGTCGGGGATTTCCGATTGGTTGACCGCAAAGCGCTGGATGCGTTCCTGCAGATGCGGGAGCGGAACAGGTACGTCCGCGGGATGTTTTCCTGGGTCGGATTCCGCCAGACGGCTGTGCCGTACACCAGGGCCTCGCGCGAGGCCGGTGAGAGCAAGTACCCGTTCCGCAAGATGCTGAGGCTGGCGCTTGATGGCTTCGTCGGGTTTTCCACGGCGCCACTGCGGTTCACGCTCACCGCCGGGGTCGTGATGGCCATTGGCGCCGTTCTCTACGGCATCGTGGTGCTCGCGATGAAGCTGGCGGGCGTTCCCCATTTCGGGCCTGGCTATGCTTCATTGCTCGTAGCCATCACGTTCCTGAGCGGGGTGCAGCTGACGGTGATCGGCATGGTGGGCCAGTACGTGGCCAGAATCTACGACGAAGCGCGGGCCCGGCCCCTGTATCTCGTGCGGGAGGCCAGGGGGTTCTCGGGGGGGACCCAACCCGGCGAGGACACGTTGTGGCCAGCCGCGAGCCAGGACTCGCTCACGGCCGGGCAGCGCGTCCCGCCATTGCCGCCTTCATGACCGAAGCGCCGGGAAAGCACGAAGACGGGCCGGCCGGAAGCACCGGATCGAGGCTCGTGGATCATGCATCGGCGGTAGGGGTTCAGCCAGGCTCCCGAGGAGATCGGCGGGATTGGCGAGACTGGCGCACATGGACGCGGTCGCCGCTGATGCAGGGCCTGGTCGCGCTCGCCATCTATGCGGCCGGGTGGCTATCGACAACAGGCGCTCCGATGTTGCACCGCCTGCGCGATGCTCACCTGGACCAGGCGAGCATGGATCCGAATTTCTACACCTGGTGCCTGCGCTGGTGGCCTTATGCGCTAGGGCACGGCCACAACCCGTTGTTCGCGCACGTGATCGAGGCGCCGGCCGGGCATTCGCTGGCCTGGGTGACGACGGTACCGCCGATAGCCTTGCTGACGACTCCGGTCACGCTGATCGACGGGCCGGTGCTGGCCTTCAACCTCGTCACATTGATTGCCTTGCCCCTGGCTGCGTGGGCGGCATTCGTGCTCTGCCGGCGTCTGACTGCGCAATTCTGGCCGTCCGTCGTCGCCGGTGCCGTGTTCGGGTTCTCGGCTTACCAGATGAATCACGTGACGGCCGGCCAGCTCAATCTTGTCTACTCCCTCCTGCTGCCGATCCTGGGTTATCTCATCGTCAGGTGGCACGAGGGCAGCATCCGGCCCCGGACATTTGTGATCCTGGCCGGGCTCCTGATGGCCGTGCAGTTCTACCTGTTCCTCGAGACCTTTGCGGACCTCACGGCCATCCTGGCTGTGTCCCTCATCGTGGGCATCGCGCTGGCCGGCAGCGCTGCCCGGCCAACTGTGCTCCGGCTGACCAAGCACGTCGCCCTGGCCTACGCGATCGCGATTGTGCTCGCCCTGCCGTACCTCGGGTACGCGCTGACAACGACGACGCCGACATTGAAGACGGTCACCGAGCTCGACCTAGCCAGCCTCGTAGTTCCCCGCCCGAAGAACGTAGGCAACATCGGCTGGCTCGAGCACCTGGCGGCTGGGCCGCACCCAATATCGGCGGCTGGCTACGTCGGCATCCCGCTGCTTGTGGTCGCGATCGTGCTCGCCATCACCCGCTGGTCGAGCCGGCTCGTCAGGTTCCTGACCTGCATGCTCGTCTTCATCATCGTGGCGTCCCTGGGGCGAGCGCTCAATGTGGAAGGCCACCAGGTCGTCGGCATGCCGTGGTCGCCGGTGTGGAGCCTGCCCATCGTCCGCAACGCGTATCCGTCCCGGCTGATGCTCTTCGCATACCTGCTGCTCGCCGTCGCGACGGCTTTGTTCCTGGCCAGGCCCGCGAAGATGCCATGGCTGCGCTGGGCGGTCGGACTCCTGGTCATCGCGGCCCTTGCCCAGGACGCGCCGACGATGCCGGTCCTCCCGAACAGCACGGTGCCGGCCTTCGTCGCCTCGTCTTCATACCGCAGCCACCTGAAGGCCGGGGAGATAGTGGTCGTCGTGTCGCGGATCGGCAATGCGGGCATGCTCTGGCAGGCAGACACCGACTTCTACACTCGCCTGGCCGGCGGATACATCAACCAGGCGATCAACACCCGCACCGACCTGCCAAAGGAAGTCCAGAATCTGGCGCATGCCACTCCGCAGCTCGTCGCGCAGTTCGAGGCGTACATCCGGCAGCAGGGAATCGGTGCGGTTCTCGTCGACATGAAGCACGAGCCACAGTGGATCGGCATCTTCCAGAAGGTCGGATTGCGCGGCTACAAAATCGGTGGCGTCCTCGTCTACCCCACTAACGGCTGCCGCACCTGCCACGCGCTGAGCCAGTCTCAGATTGGCCCGCCGCATTCGCTGGCAACGGGTGCCGGGGCCGCGACGGCTGGTTCGAGCACCAGCAGTTAGCACATCCGGCGAAGCTACCGCGAATCAGCTCAGCGATCTGCCCCGCGTAAACCACAATCAGGCGCGGCGCGTCGATGCCTCAGCACGTCGATGCGACAGTGGGGGGAACGACTGCGAGGAGGCGGCGGCGTGACGTGGGACGAGCTGCTCGGCTATTGCCTGAGCAAGCCCGGCGCGTGGCAAGACGAACCTTGGGATGGGGACGTGGTCGCCAAGGTGAGCACCAAGATTTTCGCCTTCCTCGGCTCCGCTGGCGGCAGCACGGTGGGTCTGAAATGCGGGGATACTCGCGACGTCGCCGACGAATGGCTGGCCCGTTATCCCGACGATGCGACGCCGATGGCCTATATAGGTCGTTCCGGCTGGAACACGCTGCGGATCGACGGCGCCATTCCGGACGAGGAGCTCTGCGAGGCTGTCGACGCGTCCTACGAGGCTGTGGTCAGCAAGCTGCCGAAGAAGGACCGGCCGTCGTCCAGCTGAAACTCGGTTGCATGCTCGTCGCGGCACAGGCGAGCATGTCGGGATGACGTGGACCGCACCGGACGTAGTCCGTCACGACCCGCCGGATGTCGCCAGCGAGCGGGCAGCGCTGCAAGGTTGGCTGGACTACCACCGCGCCACACTGCTCTGGAAGTGCAGTGGCCTGGACGGTGCGCAGCTCACGGCCAGACCAGTGAAGTCCTCGACGCTGTCCTTGCTCGGTCTCGTCCGGCACATGGCGGAGGTGGAGCGCGCCTGGTTCCGGATCAGATTCGCCGGCCAGGACGATCTTGGTCTCTTGTACTGCAGCGACGAGTATCCCGATGGTGACTTCGACCTCGCTGCCGCGGCCGAGGCGGAGCGCGACTTTGCCGCGTTTAAGGTCGAGTGCGTAGCGGCTGATGACGCGGCCGCTGGGCGCTCCCTCGACGACACCTTCGCCAGCCCGCGCGACGGTCGGCCGATGGACTTGCGGTGGATCTACCTGCACATGATCGAGGAATACGCGCGCCACAACGGACACGCCGACCTGCTGCGGGAGCTGATCGACGGCGTCACCGGCGACTAGCCGGACATTACTAGCTGGACTGGCTGAGCCGCTGCAGCCTGGCGACGGCCTCGGCCAGCTCGGTCATCAGCGAGCTGATGACATCGGCCACCGGCTTGACCTCGTTCATGCGGCCGACGATCTGACCGACCGGCATCGGGATGACATCGGGATTGCCGGACCGCATCAGCCGCTGATGTGCGTGGCTGACCAGCAGATTCTGTAGCGGCATGGGGAGCGGCTCGGGCGCATCGGGGGCGAGCCAGGCGTCGGTCCAGCTGTTCTTCAGCAGCCGGGCGGGCTTGCCGGAGTAGATTCGCGACCGGACTGTGTCCGACGACGTCGCCTTCAGCAGTGCTTCGCGCAAGCCTGGCAAGGGCGATAGGTTCGCGTACTCGGATGTGAGGAGCCACGCCGAGCCCATCCAGACGCCAGCAGCGCCAAGTGCGAGTGCCGCCGCGATCTGTCGCCCGCTGCCGATGCCGCCAGCCGCGAGCACGGGTACATCCGCACCCACCGCGTCGACTACCTCGGGAATCAGCACCATGCTGGCTATCTCGCCGGTGTGGCCACCTGCCTCGTAACCTTGCGCGACCACGATGTCGACACCAGCCTCGACGTGTGATCGCGCGTGCGCGGCCTTTCCAGCCAGCGCGGCAACCAGCATGTCGCGGTCGTGGGCGCGAGCGATGACGTCGGCCGGCGGTGAGCCGAGCGCGTTGGCGATGAGCCTGGCCGGGTGCGAGAGCGCCACCTCGACCTGAGCGCGCGCGACCGAGTGCAGCCAGCCGAGCACGCCGTCGGCCGCGTCGGCGTCGTCTGGCAGCGGCGGCACGCCCAGCTTCATGAGCGTCTGGTCGACAAACTCGCGATGCCCGGCCGGGATCAGCTGGTTGAGGTCGGTGGCTGCGCCCTCGGTCGGGATCTTCGCGGGCATGACGACGTCGATGCCGTACGGTCGGCCGCCGGTGTTGGCGTCCATCCAGTCCAGTACCTTGTCTAGCTCGGCGGCGTCGTTGAAGCGGACACAGCCGAGCACGCCGAGGCCGCCAGCTCGGCTGATCGCGGCGGCAACGTGCTCCGAGGGGGTGAAACCAACGATCGGATGCTCGATGCCGAGTTCGTCGCATAGCGGCGCGCGCATGTTCGTAGCCCCCTAGACAGACGGAGTGGCTGACCCGGCTGCCATCTGTTCCTCTGCGTAGCGGCGAGCCCACCGGTAGTCGGCCTTGCCGGCCGGGGTTCTGCTGATCTGCTCGACAAGCCAGACCGACCTGGGCACCTTATAGCCGGCGATCTTCGTCCGCAGATGCGCCTCGAGCTCGCCAAGGTCAACCGGCTGGCCGTCGCGTGGCTGGATGACCGCGGCCACCCGCTGCCCGAGGCGCTCGTCCGGCACCCCGATGACGAGGGCGTCGAAAACGCTGCCAAACGACTTCAAGGCGCCTTCGACCTCTTCCGGGTACACCTTTTCGCCGCCGGTGTTGACGCACGTGTTGCCGCGGCCGAGCAGGGTGATCGAGCCGTCCTCCTCGACCCTGGCGAAGTCGCCAGGCACCGCGTACCGCACGCCGTCGACCTCGGCGAACAACGCCGCCGTCTTCACCGGGTCCTTGTAGTAGCCCAGCGGTATGTGTCCGCCGCGGGCGATCCTGCCGATTCCGCCCTGGCCCACCGGCTTGTTGTGCTCGTCGATCACGATCGTCGACGGACCTGCCGTGACTGTCGGGCCTTCGGCCTTCTTGTTGCCCGCGGACACGTATCCGAGCCCGGTGAAACCGGTCTCCGACGCACCGATCGCGTCCGTGATAACCACGTTCGGCAGCAACGTGAGGTACTGGTCCTTGACGCTCGGCGAGAACAGCGCGGCGTTGCTGGAGATCGCGAACAGCGACGAGGCGTCGTACTCCTCCTGCTGGAATGCCTCGATGAGCGGCCGGGCCATCGCATCACCGGTGATCATCAGCACGTTGGCCCGATGACGCTGCACGGCCCGCCAGACAGCGTGCGCATCGAACTGCGGGACGAACACGACGGTGTCGCCACCGAACAGCCCCGGCAGGGTTCCCCACTGCGCACTGCCGTGAATGAGCGGCGCGGTCGTCAGCCTGACCATGCCCGTGGGCCCGGCCGTGCCGCGACGGATCTGCTCCCACTCATCCGGCAGGCGCTCGCCGGTGGTGAAGTCGATGCCACCGCCCAACGTCCGCCAGACGTCCTCATGCCGCCAGAGCACTCCCTTCGGGTACCCCGTCGTGCCGCCGGTGTAGAGCATGTAGATGTCGTCGGCGCTGCGTTCGCCGAAGTCACGCGCGTCGGACTCGGCGGTCAGCGCCGCGGCGAAGTCGACAGCGGGGTCGGGCAGCGCCGCACCGCTGCCGTCGTCGATCGCCAGGACCGCCTTGATGGCTCCGAAGTCGGGCAGCAGGACGCCCACCTTGTCGCCGAACTGGCGGTCGTACACCAGGCCGACCAGTTCTGCTTCACCGAACAGGTAGCGCAGCTCGGCTTCGACGTACCGGAAGTTGACGTTGACGGGGATAGCCCGCAGCTTGTAGCAGGCCAGGATCGCCTCAACCAGTTCGATCGAGTTCCGGCCGTAGATCCCGACGTGGTCGCCCACCCCCACCCCGGCGCCGGCCAGGTAGTGAGCGACCTGATTGCTCCGTGCTTCAAGCTCGCGGTAAGTGATCTCGGCGTCGCCGCAGATCAGGGCCAGGCGCTCGGGAACCGCGTCGGCAGCATGCTCGAAAAGGTCAGCGATGTTCAGCGCCATGGGTATGAAACTAGAACGTGTTATCGTTCGGCACAACCCTTTCGCGCAGCTGAGGAGGCCGCTCGCGATGACCTCGAATCCGGTCGACGACGAGCAGCCGCACGCCCTCGTCGAGCTGCGCGGGCACGTGCTGATCGTCACGATGAACCGGCCGCACGCGCGCAATGCGCTGAGCGGGCCAATGATGGCGATCATGAAGCAGGCCTGGGATCAGGTCGACACCGATCCCCGCGTGCGGTCGTGCATCCTGACCGGCGCGGGCGGTGCCTTCTGTGCGGGAGCGGACCTGAAGGCGATGACGGCCGCGCATCCTGGCGACGCATTTCGCTCGGGCGCGATGGATCTGGCGGTCATCGAGCCATTGCTGAAGGGCAGGCGGCTCACTAAGCCGCTGATCGCCGCCGTCGAGGGCGCGGCCATCGCTGGTGGCACCGAGATCCTGCAGGCAACGGACATCCGGGTAGCTGGGCGCAGCGCACGGTTCGGTATCTCCGAGGCCCGGTGGGGGCTGTTCCCGCTGGGCGGCTCCGCGGTGCGGCTCGTGCGCCAGATCCCCTACACCGTCGCGGCTGACCTACTGCTCACGGGTCGGCACATCACCGCCGCCGAAGCGTTCGCCTGCGGGCTGATCGGGCACGTGGTCGACGACGGCCAGGCCCTCGCCAAGGCGCTGGAGATCGCCGAGATGATCGCCGCGAACGGTCCACTCGCCGTCCAGGCGATCCTGCGGACGATCCGGGAAACCGAGGGCATGGCCGAGAACGAGGCCTTCACCCTTGAGGCCAAGGTCGGCATGGCGGTTTTCGCGAGCGACGACGCCAAGGAGGGCCCGCGCGCGTTCGCCGAGAAGCGCAAGCCGGACTTCAAGGGAAAGTAGCTCTTTACAGCCCCAGATCCACCACCACGTTGGTGTCTCTAGGGCGGAGCCACGATCGCGTCGCTAGTTCCGACGGGAGCGCGTGCTGACGCCTCGGTCTGGCGCCCTGGCCACAAGCTTGCCGTCAGCCACGCTCGCGCTGAGCTTCCAAGTGGCGGGGTAGTCGGCAGTTCGAAGCTCTGCTATCAATGCTTTTTGCTGCGGTGTCATGGTCCGTTCTCCTTGCCGCGATCTCCCTGGGCAATTCGTTGGCTAGGGCTGGGTAACTGGTAGCGGAAGCCGTCGAGGAAACGCCGGAATACGCCACCTTCGCGCGGGAGGGCCGGGGCGGGTGCCGGCGCGACAGTGCGCTGGTGCGCGACAGGCTGGCTGTAGTCGGTGCGGATGATGGCGTCAACGATCCGAGCTTCGTCAAAGTCCTCAGAGCCGTCGATCCGGGGCACGAAGCCGACCAGCATGCCATCCTGCATGACCAGGGCTTCAAGGCTGGCCGCCCCGTCGCTGTCCCACACCGCTTCGCGCCCGCCGGGCAGCGCCAGGCGGACACCGAACGTGCCGTTGCCACCACGGAACAGGTGAGCATTGACGCCACGATCGCGAAGCGAATCGACCACCCGGCGGGCTCGGAACTCGTCCATGTACCGGACGGTAACGTTCGTTCCTGGAGGATCCCTGAAAGATCGCTGGATGCCCACGCAGTCTTCGAGCGCTAGGGGCGTAACGCGGGACCCTATGGGCCGACTGCGCAGCAGGCCCGGCGATTTCGGCCAAAGGCTGCGAGCACGCTGGTTAGTAGCTCAGTTGCTCGTGCCAGTCGGCTCGGCGTCCCTCCGGGGTGAGATCGAACAGGTTCCACAGGGGCTCAAGGGTGCCGACGTGGCGCGGTTCCTGCCCAGGGTCCGCTGGTTCGAAGAACAGCTCCGAGCCCCAGAAGTGGCGGATGGTGTCCCCGTCACGAGAGAAGACGTTCAGCATCGGCTGCTGCTCGCCGTCTGGTGTCTCGGCCAGGTAGTCGCGGTTGTACGTGGTCCCAGCCGAGGACAACAGGCGGAGGTGCCGCCAGCCTCGTTCAGCGGCGAAAGTGAGGATGCGCTCAATCGGCGCCTTCCCAGCGACCGCGAGATTCACTCGCTGGGACGCGTGCTCGGCGGCGCCGTCTAGCTGGTCGAGGAACGCGGTGCAGGACGGGCACGGGCCCTCCCCCAGCGGTAGCAGCGCGGTTTGTCCGGTTGCTGGGCCCGGGCTGTCGTCATCGGAGGCACGAGGAAACATCATGCTGTAGATCACCAACGAGTCCTTGCCGGGTGCGAACAGCTCTGCGAGTCGCACCTTGGCTGTGCCGCCGTCCGCGCCGGCGCCGTGGAACACGTAGTCGCGCGGCACCACCCCACCCGGCGGCAGCTGCCGCCGGGCCTCAGCCACCGCCTCCATGGCGCGGCGCAGCTCGGTCTCCTGATCGAGAAGCCTGTTCCGCGCGACGCGGTACTCGGGTGATTCGTCAGGAAATGCAATCGCCATTGCTCCTCCCGGCGGAACTCGGTCAGAGTTCAAGACTAGGCCCGGCACTAAGCCCCGTCGCCAGTGCCGCGCCCGGCCGCCGGCCCTTGGCGTCCATACCTAGAACGTGTTTCACTCTGATCCGTGACTACGCCGCCGGTTGCACCGCTCAGCGCTCCGCTCGACATCAGCTTCGACTACACCCGGTCGCTAGGGCCGGTGCTCAGCCGTTTCATGACGGGGCTCGCGCAGCGGCAGATACTCGGCTCGCGCGCCGCGAATGGCCGCGTCTACGTCCCACCGGCCGAGTACGACCCGGTGACGTTCGCGCCGCCGCAGGAGCTCGTCACTGTCGGGCCGGGCGGGACGGTGCTGACCTGGACGTGGCAGCCAGAGCCGCGCGAGGGACAGCCGCTGCGCCACCCGTTCGCGTGGGCTCTGATCGAGCTTGACGGGGCGAACACCGGGCTGCTGCACGCTGTGGACGCCGGGACGGCTGCGGACATGCACACCGGCATGCGCGTTCGGCCCCGCTGGGCGGACAGGCCGGCCGGGCACATCACCGATATCGTCTGCTTTGAGCCCGCGCCGGATGGCCCGGGCGATCGGGCGGCGTCAGCAGCCGACGACCCCGTTCCCATCATGAGCGCCGACGCCGACCCTGGCATGATCATCACGCCGATACGCCTGCACTACGTCCACAGCGCTTCGGCCGAGGAGAGCCGGTACCTGCGCGGCCTGGCGGAGGGCAAGGTCATCGGCCAGCGGTGTCCCGTCTGCGGCAAGGTCTACGTGCCGCCCCGCGGTGCGTGCCCGGTCGACGGCGTGCCGACTACGACGGACGTCGAGCTTCCCGATGTTGGCACGATAACGACGTTCTGCGTGGTGAACGTCCCGTTCCAGGGCCAGCGGGTGCCCTGCCCGTACGTGGCCGCCTCGGTGCTGCTGGACGGTGCCGACATCGTGTTCCAGCACCTGATACTCGGTTGCAAGCCGGCCGAGGTCCGGATGGGCATGCGGGTGCGGGCGGTCTGGAAACCACGCGACCAATGGGGAACGACGTCGGAGAACATCGACCACTTCGAGCCCACCGGGGAGCCCGACGCGCCCTACGACTCCTACGCACATCATCTGTGAAAGGACTGGCCGCTGTGCGCGAAGTTGCAGTCGTCGGGTTTGCCGAGGCGCCGAACGTCCGACACACCGACGGCACCACGAACGGCGTGGAGATGCTCGTGCCCATCTTCCGCGAGGTCTTCGAGCAGACCGGCCTGAGCAAGGCTGACATCGGCTTCTGGTGCTCTGGCTCGTCGGATTACCTGGCCGGGCGGGCGTTCTCGTTTGTGTCGGCGGTGGACGCGATCGGCGCGTTCCCGCCGGTGATGGAGTCGCACGTCGAGATGGACGCCGCGTTCGCGCTGTATGAGGCCTGGGTGAAGGTACTGACCGGCGAGGCCGACATCGCGCTGGCGTACGGATTCGGCAAGTCGTCGGCCGGCGATCTGCCCCGCGTGCTGGCACTCCAGCTCGATCCCTACGTCATGGCGCCCCTATGGCCGGACTCGGTCAGCCTCGCCGCGCTTCAGGCACGGCTTGGCCTGGACAAGAACCTTTGGACGGAACGGGCTATGGCGGAGGTCGCGGCCCGCAGCCGGGCCGCAGCCGTGTCGAACGCCAGGGCCCAGCTTTCCGGCGAGGTCGCCGTCGATGACCTGCTGGCCGCGCCGTACATCGCCGATCCGTTGCGAGCGCACGATTGCGCGCCGATCACCGACGGCGCCGCGGTCGTTATCATCGCCGCGGCCGAGCGGGCCCGCGAGCTGTGCGCACGGCCGGCCTGGATAACCGGCTTCGAGCACCGGATTGACTCTGGCTCGTTCGGCGCGCGGGACCTGACGTCGGCGCCGTCAGCAGCCGCGGCGGCCGCGGCAGCGGGCACCGACGGCGTCGAGGCGGCCGAGCTGCACGCGCCGTTCACGCACCAGGACATCCTTCTCCGCGGCGCGCTCAGGTTGCCGGAGTCGGTGCGTATCAGCCCGTCCGGCGGCGCGCTCGCGGGAAACCCGATGTTCGCGGCCGGCCTGGCCCGGATCGGGCACGCGGCCAGGCAGATCAGCTCCGGCGCCGCCGGACGCGCCCTCGGGCACGCCACGAGCGGCCCGGCCCTGCAGCAGAACCTCGTATGCGTGATGGAGGCCCGATGACCGGCGGTTCGGTGGCACAGCGCGCGGCCGTGCTCGGCACCGGCCAGACGCATCACCGCAGCAAGCGCCCTGATGTGTCTATCGCTGGCCTGTGCCGCGAGGCCGTGGACCGGGCTCTGGCCGACGCAGGGCTCGAGCTCACCGACATCGACGCCGTCGTCGTCGGCAAGGCGCCGGACTTGTTCGAGGGCGTGATGATGCCCGAGCTGTACCTGGCTGATGCGCTCGGAGCCGTCGGCAAGCCGCTGCTGCGGGTGCACACCGCGGGTTCCGTCGGCGGCGCCACTGGCGTCGTCGCGGCGAGCCTCGTCCAGGCGGGCGTGCACCGGCGCGTGCTCGCGGTTGCGTTCGAGAAGCAATCCGAGTCCAACGCCATGTGGGCGCTGTCGATCATGCCGCCGTTCTCGATGCCGCTGCTCGCGGGCGCCGGCGGCTACTTCGCGCCACACATCAGGTCCTACATCAGGCGCAGCGGCGCGCCCACGCACGTCGGTGCCCTTGTCGCCGTCAAAGACCGCCGGAACGGGGCGCGCAATCCGTACGCGCACCTGAAGCAGCCAGACATCACGCTCGAGTCCGTCCAGGCCTCGCCGATGCTGTGGGACCCGGTTCGATACGACGAGACGTGTCCGTCGTCAGACGGCGCGTGCGCGGTCGTGATCGGCGACCAGGCCGCGGCCGAGGCGTCAGGACGCCCCGTGGCGTGGATCCGGGCGACGTCGATGCGGACGGAGCCGACCATGTTCTCGGGCAAGGACAACGTGAACCCGAGGGCCGGCGCCGACGCTGCAACTGCCCTGTGGGCGAAGGCCGGGATCGCCAGACCGATCGACGAGATCGACGTAGCGGAGATCTACGTGCCGTTCTCGTGGTTCGAGCCGATGTGGCTGGAGAACCTCGGCTTCGCGGCCGCCGGCGCAGGCTGGAAGCTGACCGAGGCCGGAGAGACCGAGATCGGCGGCCTCATGCCGATCAACCCGTCCGGCGGCGTGCTGTGCTCGAACCCGATCGGCGCGTCCGGGCTGCTCCGGTTCGCCGAGTCAGCGATGCAGGTGATGGGCAAGGCCGGGGAGCACCAGGTGGCCGGCGCGCGGACCGCGCTCGGGCACGCCTACGGCGGCGGGTCGCAGTACTTCTCCATGTGGGTGGTCGCGGACACGCCCGACTGACCTGATAACGTTAGACGTTAATAACGCCTCGCGTTATTATTGGAGACGTGCTCCGATCATTTCGAGACAAAGACACGGAGTCTGTGTGGGAGCGAGCGGTCACGGAGGCTTGACGCAGCCGTGCAACGGGTGGCATGGCGCAAGCTTGCCATGCTCGACGCAGCCGAGGTGTTAGCCGACTTACGTATTCCTCCGGGCAACCGGCTGGAGAAGCTCTCGGGAGACCGAGCCGGGCAATACAGCATTCGGATCAATCAGCAATGGCGCATCTGTTTCCGCTGGTCGGACGCGGGGCCTGAGGAAGTCGAAATCGTTGATTACCACTAAGGAGGCAGACATGGCACGCGATGCAGTCATGGCGCCTGTGCACCCCGGCGAGATCCTCTATGAAGAGTTCCTTGCGCCGCTTGCCCTTAGCCAGTACCAGCTAGCCAAGGAGATCAGCGTCCCGCCGCGACGGATCAACGAGATCGTGCACGGCCAGCGTCGGATCACCGCCGACACTGCGCTGAGGCTCGCACGTTTCTTCGGTACCTCCGAGCGCTTTTGGCTGAACCTGCAGTCGCGCTACGACCTTGAGGTTGAGAAGGACAAGCTCGGAGACACCCTTGCCGACATCAGGCCTATGGGCGCCGCGAGCTGACTGTCGGTTCGATGCTGACTGTGCTAGCCGTGCCAGGCGGGACTGTCCACGACCGACTCCCACAGGCTCATCGATCCAGGCGGCGTCGCGCGGTCGACGTGCGGCAGGTACGGGTCAAAGTAACCGTTGCCAACTTGGATGAAGACCTCGACGCCGTCGGGCCGCTGGTCGTAGATGTCGTAGCCATAGAAGCCGTATGAGTCGGCGTACATGACGGCGTCGCGCTCGATGCCACCGCCTTGCGGTGTCCGCAGGGAGCAGCTGATCGGCAGCGCGCCATTCGGGCGCTGGCCTTCGTCGGTCCAGAGCGGATTCGGGCAGGACAAGGCCAGCACCCAGGGCAGCCGTTTGGTATTCGTGCCGAGCTGCGTCCGAAGCTGCTGGTTCGTGAGGACCCGGTCGAACGGCGTGATATCCAGCATGATGTCGACTTTGCCGTGGCCGTCGTTGTAGTTCACCTCGAGCGAGCCGGGCCCGTTGGTGGCCGTCGGGTCAGTCGTGAGCACGGCGCCCGCGGGCAGCATGCTGCGCAACAGGCGGAGCATCTGGCGGGGCGGCATCGGCTTCAACGCAGCGTGGGCGGCGACCGACTGCTCCTGGCCTGCGGGCGCGTCGGCTCTTACGCGATGGTAACCGGCTGCTGCGCTCATGGAGTGTGACGAGACCGGCGCTTGGCCGCCTGCGCCGAGGCTCACGTTGGCATGTCCGCCGAGGGCGCCGAGCGGATGCGCGAGCCAGGCCCCGATTCCCGCGCCCGCCACCGCGATGACGGTTAGCCCGCTGCCCGCCACTCGCCAGAGCCGGATCCGCCGCCGTAGCCTGCGCCCGAGTCGCTCGGCCTCGCGCACCATGGCGTTGACGTTGGGTGTCAGGTCTGCGACCGCACGATCAAACAGTTCGGCGAGGTCTTCATCTGTGTGCATCTGAATTCCTTGAGTGACGATTGCTTGGGCTGCGGTGGCTCAATGCCGCAGGGATTCTGCGTCGGCGCCGAGCAGGTCGCGAAGCTGGGCGAGTCCGCGGGTGTTGAGGCTCTTGACCGCCGCTGGGCTGATGCCGAGCGCCTCCGCGGTCGCCTCGATGCTGTGGTCGTCGATATACCGGAGCACTACCACCGCGCGACTACGTGGCGGCAGGCTGCGGAGCGCTGCTACGAGTGTCAGGCGCAGATCAGCGTCGTCGGCCGTGGCCGCCGTCGGCTCCGCGGGGTCGGCGACCGGCGTCTCGCTGGCCCGCTTCAGCCGGCGCTGTGACAGGTACGCATTGAGCAGTACCTTTCGTGCGTACGCGTCCGGGCTCTGCGTCCGCTGCATCCGATGCCAGGCGACGAACAGCTTGGCCAGCGTCGTCTGCACCAGATCCTGCGCTTCGTGCCAGTCACCGCAGACCAGGTACGCGATCCTGAATAGCTGGCTGGCTCGCGCGGCCGCGAACTCGCGGAACTCCTCGCAGTCCTCAGCGCGATCGGCCACCGCTGCGCCTCCGTGTTGTCACCTGCGTCCGGACTATGTCATGTGCATAGACGCGGCGACTGACGCGGAAGGTATCAGGCGTAGGTCACGGGTAGTCGCTTGACACCGTTGAGCCAGCCCGAGCGGAGTCGCCGGGCATCGCCTGCCTTGCTGATCGCCGGCATCGCGTCGGCGATGGCGGTGAAGATCAGGTCGATCTCGAGCCGGGCCAGGTTGGCGCCGAGGCAGTAGTGCGCCCCCGTCCCGCCGAAGCCGACGTGCGGGTTGGGGTTGCGCAGGATGTTGAACTGCTCAGGGGTCTCGAAGACCTCTTCGTCGAAGTTCGCTGACCGGTAGAACATGCCGACCCGCTGGCCCTGCTTGATCTGCTGGCCGCCGAGCTCGGTGTCCCTGGTCGCGGTTCGCTGGAACACCGTGACGGGCGTGGCCCAGCGGACGATCTCGTCGACCGCAGTCTGCGGCCGCTCGGCCTTGAACAGCTCCCACTGATCGGGATGGTCGAGGAATGCGAGCATGCCGTGAGAGATGGCATTCCGGGTGGTCTCGTTGCCGGCAACGGCCAGCAAGATGACAAAGAACCCGAACTCATCTGAGGTCAGTTCGCCGCCGTCGACCTGGGCGTTGACCAGCTTGGTGACGATGTCGTCGCGCGGGCACGCGCGGCGGTCCTCGGCCATGAGCATGCTGTAGCCGAGTATCTCGGCGGCCGCGGTCTCGCCGTCGCCAGTGGACTCAGGGTCGTCGTAGCCGACCATGTCGTTGGACCAGGCGAACACCTTGTGCCTGTCCTCTTGCGGCACGCCGATCAGCTCTGCGATCGCTTGGAGGGGTAGTTCGCAAGCGACGTCGGTGACAAAGTCCCCGGTGCCCTTCGCGAGCGCATCCTGAACGATCTTCTTGGCCCGGTCGGTCAGCACGTCCCGCAGGTTGTTGATGGCACGCGGGGTGAAGCCGCGCGACACGATGCCGCGTACCTTCGTGTGGTGCGGCGGGTCAATGTTGAGCATGATCACCCGCTGCATCTCGAGCTGCTCGCGGGTGCTGCCGCTGGCGAACCGCACGATAGCGGTGTTCTCGTAGCTGGAGAACGTCTCGCTGTCGCGCGAGATCGCGACCACGTCACGATGCCGGGTTACCGCCCAGAAACCGTCGTCGTTGAAGCCCATGTCGGACGGCTGCGGGTTCCACCAGACGGGGGCTGCCCGGCGCAGCTCGGCTAGCTCCTCTTGCGGGACGCGGGCGGCATAGAGGTCGGGATCAGTGAGGTCGAAGCCGGGCGCGATCTGCGGCTGAGCCATGACGGGCCTCCCGATCTGCAACGTGTTCTAGTGGGATTGAAGCACGCCCGCGTGCAGCGGTGAACCGCCACGACCTCAAAATTTAAGAACACGTTCTACTATGAGGGGCACGCCGAGAGGCCGGCGTGCGTGGTCTGGAAGCGCAGGGGAGTCACAGTGGGTAACGCGGTCATCGTCGAGGCGGTACGTACTCCGATCGGGCGGCGACGCGGAGCCCTGGCCGGGTTGCATCCAGCCGAGCTGCTCGGCCACTCGCAAACGGCCCTGCTCGAGCGCGCTGGCCTTGATCCGGCCGCCGTCGAGCAGGTCGCTGGCGGCTGCGTGACCCAGGCGGGCGAGCAGGCCGGCAACGTCACCCGGACCGCGTGGCTGCACGCTGGCCTGCCGATTCACACGGGCTGCCTCACGCTGGACGCACAGTGCGGATCGGCGCAGCAGGCCGTGCACCTGATCGCCGGGCTGATCGCGGCCGACGCGATAGACGTCGGCATCGGCTGCGGAGTCGAAGCGATGAGCCGGGTCGGGCTCGGCGCGAACGTCGGTAGTGGCATCGGCTCGCCGCGCCCGCAGTCGTGGGCCATCGACATGCCGAGCCAGTATGAGGCGGCTGAGCGGATCGCCCGGCGTCGCGGTTTCAGCCGCGAGCAGGTCGACGCGTTCGGCCTGCGATCCCAGCAAAACGCCGCGCGCGCGTGGGCCGAGCGACGCTTTGACCGTGAGGTGGTACCGGTAAAGGCGCCGGTGCTCGACGGAGACGGCAACCCGACCGGCGAGAGCCGGGTCGTCGACACCGACGGTGGCCTGCGCGAAACGAGTCTCGAGGCGCTGGCCGGGCTCAAGCCGGTCTTGCCCGACGGTCTGCACACGGCGGGCACGTCCTCGCAGATCTCTGACGGCGCCGCCGCGGTGCTGCTCGTCGACGAGGCCAGGGCGCGCGAGCTCGGTCTGCGACCACGGGCCAGGATCGTCGCCCAGTGCCTGATCGGAGACGAGCCCTACTACCACCTGGACGGGCCGGTGGCCGCGACGGAGCGAGTGCTGAAGCGCAGCGGGATGACGATCGGCGACATCGACGTCTTCGAGGTCAACGAGGCATTCGCGTCGATCGTGATGTCCTGGCAGAGCGTGCACGAGCCGGACCCGGACAAGGTCAACGTCAACGGCGGCGCCATCGCGCTCGGTCATCCGGTCGGCAGCACCGGCTCGCGCCTGCTCACGACCGCCTTGCACGAGCTGGAGCGCAGGGACGGCAGCACGGCGCTGGTCTCGATGTGCGCCGGCGGCGCCATGGCCACCGCGACGATCATCGAGCGCATCTAGCCCGGTCTCGCCCGCGCTCCGTCGGGCGCGAGCGTTCTAATCTCGCTGGCGGACAGCGTCCGGCGCCGCCACGATGAGGACCATGGTCGCTTCGGTAGCTGTGCTGTCCGACATCCATGGAGTGTTGCCGGCTCTGGACGCCGTGCTGGCCGAGCCGGACGTCGCCGGCGCCGACCGGATCGTCTTGACCGGCGACATCGCCGCCGGGCCGCAGCCCACGGAGGTGCTGGACCGGCTGCTGGGCCTCGGAAACCGCGTCACGTGGGTTCGCGGCAACGCCGACCGCGAGCTGGTCGAGCTGGCCGCGGGCGCTGATGTGCCCGGTCCTGACGAGATATCGGTGTGGGCGGCTCGCCAGCTGACCGCCGATCACGTTGACTGGCTGGCCAGGCTGCCGCACCCGGTCACGCTCGAGCTCGACGGCTTCGGGCCGGTGATCTTCTGCCACGGCACTCCCCGGGACGACGGGGAGGTAGTACTCGTCGACACGCGCCTGGACAGGTGGGCCGACGTGCTCGCCGACGTCCCTGCCGAGGTCACCACGATTGCTTGCGGGCATACGCATATGCCGTTCACGCGCCTGGCACACCGCAAGCAGGTCATCAACCCCGGCAGCATTGGCATGCCGTATGGCCGCGCCGGGCGCACACTGGGCTCTGCTGCGCGACGGGAGCGCGTCGCTCCGGCGGACAAACTTCGACGTCGCCAACGCTTGTACTGCCATCGGCGAGCAGTCTTCCTTCCCCGACGCAATGGGCTGGGCCGACTATTTCCTCCACGCCCGCGCGAGCGACGGCGATGCGCTGGCGGCTTTCGGCCCTCGTGATGGGCGCTAGTCCAGCGTGTACGGTCACGGGTGTTGGCTGCTGACCGAAATGACCTCGCCGGTCAGGTACGAGGAGTAGTCGCTCGCCAGGAAGACGATCACGGTCGCGACCTCCCAGGGCTCAGCACCGCGGCCGAACGCTTCGCGATCCTTGAGCTCGGCCAGCAGGTCAGCGCTCATGACCTTGGTGAGGAACGGATGCGTGGCCAGGCTCGGCGCCACCGCATTGACCCGGATGCCGTAGCTGGCCACGTCCATGGCCGCGCACCGGGTCAGCGCCATCACCCCAGCCTTGGCCGCGGCATAGTGCGCCTGGCCGTCCTGCGCCCGCCAGCCGAGCACCGAAGCGTTGTTGACGACCACGCCGCCACCGCCTTGGGCGACCATCTGGCGCAGCGCGGCCCTCGTGCAGCGAAACGTGCCGTTCAGCGTGATGTCGAGGACGCGTAGCCATTCCGCGTCGGTCATCTCGAGCACAGAGCTGGTTCCGCCCAGCCCGGCATTGTTGATCATCACATCCAACCGGCCGAAATGGCTTACGGCAGCCGCGACCAGGCCGGTGACCGCCGCGTCGTCGGTGACGTCGCAGGGGACGGACCAGACCAGGTCGCCGTATTCGCCGGCCAGCTCCTCCTGATAGGCGGCCAGCCGCGCCGGGTGCTGGTCACTGATAACGACGCTGGCTCCCTCGGCCAGGCACCGTCTCGCGGTGGCGGATCCGATCCCGGCGCCCGCTGCCGCCGTGATCACGACGACCTTGCCTGCCAGGAGGTCGCGGCCCGCGGGCGGGGACGGCACGCCGCGCACAGGCGCCGTCACGACCGCGCCTGCCTGGGCAGGCCGAGTGCGCGCGCCGCGATGATGCCGAGCTGAATCTCTTGCGAGCCGCCGTAGATGGTGTCGGCGCGGCTGAACAGGTAGAGCCGTTGCCAGTCATCCAGGTCGTACGGCGAGCCCTGCGCCACCGTCGACGCGGGGCCAAGTATGCGCATCGCGAGCTCGCCGAGGTCGCGATGCCAGCGCGACCACAGCAACTTGACGACGGAGGCCTCGGCCTGTGTGCCCGCGGCTGCCGCATCGAGCATGCTCAGCACCTGTTCTCTCATCACTTGGAGGCCGATCCACGACCTGGCGAGCTTGTCGCGCAGCAGCGGATCGGCCGCGGCGCCGGTCCGCCGGGCGACGTCGATCAGCGCCTCAAGCTCGCGACGGTAGCCAACCTGCTGGCCGAGGGTGGAGACGCCGCGTTCGATAGCTAGCGTCGCCATCGCGACCCGCCATCCGTCCCCTGCGTCGCCGACCACCATGTCCCGAGGCGTACGGGCGCCGTCGAAGAAGACCTCGTTGAACTCAGCCGTCCCGGTTAGCTGGCGGATTGGCCGCACCGTGATACCCGGCTGCTTCATCGGGACGAGCAGATAGGAGAGGCCCGCCGATCGGCTCGACCCGGGTTCGGTTCGCGCCAGCACAAAGCACCAGTCGGCAACCGTGGCCAGCGATGTCCAGACCTTCTGCCCGCTGATAACCCAGTCGTCGCCGTCCAGCATGGCCGACGTGCGCACCGACGCGAGGTCCGAACCCGCGCCGGGCTCGGAGTAGCCCTGGCACCACAGCTCCCGGACAGCCGCGATGGGTGGCAGGAACCGATCCCGCTGGGCCGGCGTGCCGAACGCGATGAGCGTCGGCCCGAGCAATTCCTCGCCCATGTGGCCGACCCTGGCCGGCGCGCCACTGCGCGCGTACTCCTCGTGGAAAATCACCTGCTGGGCGACCGTCGCACCGCGGCCACCGTGCTCCGTCGGCCAGCCGATGCAGGTCCAGCCCGCTGCAGCGAGATGTCGGTTCCAGGCCAGCCGCTGCTCGAACTGCTCGTGCTCGCGGCCGGGACCGCCGAGGCCGCGTACATCGGCGAACTCGCCTGCCAGATTCGTCTCGAGCCAGTCGCGGACGCGAGCCCGGAACTCCTCATCCTCGGCCGTCAGCTGCACTGCATCTCCTGCGGCGGGTTCGGTGCTCGACCGGTCCGGGTGCTCGCTGGTCGCGCCTGGCCAGCGTCGCACGCGACAAGTAGGCTCACCCTACCAAGCACTTGCTTGCTCAAGGAGTCTCGTGGAGCTGACCATTCCGGCCGCGCTGGCGAGCGCCGCGAGCAGGTGTGGTGACAACCTCGCGATAGCTGAGCCAGCAGGCCGCCGGGTCACCTACCGCCAGCTACACGACGAGGTCCTTGCTGTCGCCGCTGCGCTGGCGACGTCTGGTGTCCAAGCCGGGGACCGGGTCGCGATCTGGTCGCCGAATACCCACCACTGGGTGATCGCGGCGCTAGCAGCCCAGACGGCAGGGGCCACGCTTGTACCCGTGAACACGAGGTTCACGGGGCGCGAGGCCCTCGACGTAATCGGTCGCAGCGGAGCGAGCGCCTTGTTCGTGGCCGGGCGGTTCCTCGGCGCCGACAGGCTCTGCACGCTGCGAGATGCCGACCTGGCCGACCCGGGCCACGTGGCTGACCTCCACCTGATCATCTCGATTCCCGTCGAGGCAGACGCAATCCGGGCGGACCCGAGCTGGCCCGGCGCTACCGTCCTGGACTGGGCCGACCTCATGCGACGCGCCGCAACGGCGCCGGTCTCGCTCGCGATGGAGCGAAGCGCGGCCGTCGGCGCCGACGACGTCAGCGACATCCTGTTCACGTCCGGTACGACCGGACGGAGCAAAGGCGCGATGAGCTCGCACCGGCAGGCGCTGGCGGTGGCCGCTGCCTGGGCCGAGTGCGGCGAGGTCACGGGCGCTGACCGCTACCTCGTCGTGAATCCGTTCTTCCACAGCTTCGGCTACAAGGCCGGGATCCTCGTCTGCCTGCTGACGGGCGCGACGATCGTGCCGCAGCTCGTCTACGACCCCGAGCAGGCCATGCGGCTGATCGAAGACGAGCGGATCACGATCCTGCCGGGGGCGCCGACTATCTACCAGACAATCCTCGACCATCCGGCGCGGGACTCCTACGACCTGCGCAGCCTCCGCCTGGCGGTGACCGGTGCGGCTGTCGTTCCGGTAGCGCTCGTGGAGCGCATGCAGACAGAGCTGAGCTTCGACACCGTACTGACTGCCTACGGGCTGACCGAGGCGGTCGTCGTCACGATGTGCCGGCCGGGCGATCCGCCAGCCGCGGTGGCGACGACATCCGGTCGGGCGACCGCGGGTTTCGAGATCACTGTGGCGGGCGACGGCGATGCTGGCGAGATCTTGCTGCGCGGCCCGAACGTCATGCTGGGCTACCTGGACGACCCCGCGGCCACGAAGGACGCCATCGACTCCGGCGGCTGGCTGCATACCGGTGACGTCGGCCGTCTCGACGCCGACGGGTACCTGACGATCACTGACAGGCTGAAAGACATGTACATCTGCGGCGGCTTCAACGTCTACCCAGCCGAAATCGAGCAGGTCCTGGCCAGGCTGGACGGGGTAGCCGAGTCGGCAGTGATCGGCATCCCCGATGACCGGCTGGGGGAGGTCGGGAAGGCGTTCATCGTCACCCGGCCCGGTCAGCGGCTCGATAAGGCCGAGGTGCTTGCCTACTGCCGTGGCCGGCTCGCCAACTTCAAGGTGCCGCGGCAGGTTGAGTTCCGCGCCGAGCTACCGCGCAATCCGTCGGGGAAGCCGCTGAAGCGGCTGCTCAGGGAGGAGTCCGGATGACCGACCAAGCTGCGAGTAACGGCGCGGGTGAGGCGGAGGTCGTCCGCTACGAGACCCGCGGTACGACCGCGGTGATCACGCTGAACCGGCCGCGTTACCGCAATGCGCAGAACTCCGCCATGACGTACGCGCTGGACGCCGCGTTCACCCGCGCGGTAAACGACGACTCCGTCGCTGTCATCGTGCTCGCGGGCGCGGGCGATCATTTCAGCGCCGGCCACGACATCGGCACGCCGGGGCGGGATATTGACACCTCATTCGAGCGCACGGCCGTGATGTGGTGGGACCACGTCGGCAGGCAGGGCGCCGATAGCAGGTACGCCCGGGAGATGGAGGTCTACCTGGGCATGTGCCGGCGCTGGCGCGAGCTGCCCAAGCCGACCATCGCGATGGTGCAGGGCGCGTGCATCGCCGGCGCCCTGATGCTGGCCTGGGTGTGTGACCTGATCGTCGCGTCGGACGACGCGTTCTTCGCCGATCCGGTGGTGCGGATGGGCATTCCCGGTGTCGAGTACTTCGCGCATCCGTGGGTCGTGGGGCCGCGGTTCGCCAAGGAGATGCTGTTCACTGGCGACCGCTTTTCCGCTGCGCGCGCGTATGAGCTCGGCATGGTCAGCCGCGTCGTGCCGCGGGCCGAACTGGAGGACGCGACATTCGCGCTCGCGGAGCGCATCGCCGCCATGCCCGCCTTCGGCCTCGCGCTGGCCAAGCGTGCGGTGAATCAGTGCGAGGACCAGATGGGAATGCGCAATGGCATGGACTCCACCTTCGGGCTGCACCACGTCGCGCACGCGCACAACGCCGAGGTCGGCGCCGACGCACTGGCCGGGATGGACGCCCGGACCATGAAACAGGCGGCCAGGTGAACCTGGACTTCGACGCCGGAGTCATCGACTTCCGGGCCGAGGTCGCTGCCTGGCTCGCCGCGCACGTCCCGGACCCGCCACTGCCGTCCGTCGACACCGCGACGGGCTTCGCCATGCACCGCGCCTTCGAAGCGGAGCTAGCGGCAGCGCGCCTGGCGGCGGTTGACTGGCCCGTCGAATACGGCGGACGGAATGCTTCGCTGCTCGAGTGGCTGGTCTTCGAGGAGGAGTACCACGCCGCGGGTGGCCCGGTGCGCGTCGGCCAGAACGGGCTCTTCGTGCTCGCGCCGACGCTCCTGGCGCACGGCACGGCCGAGCAGCGCGCGCGGATCCTGCCACGACTGGCGCGCGCCGAGGACGTATGGGCGCAGGCCTGGTCCGAACCAGGCGCGGGCAGCGACCTCGCTGCGCTGCGGTCGCGGGCGGTGCGGACCGACGGCGGCTGGCTCCTGTCGGGCCAGAAGACGTGGAGTTCGCGCGCTGTGTTCGCTGACCGGGCATTCGGCCTATTCCGCTCTGATCCCGGCGCTGAGCGCCATCACGGGCTCACATACCTCATGTTCGACCTGGATGCCGACGGCGTCTCGATCCGCCCGATCACGCAGCTCGACGGCGAGGCCGGATTCGCTGAGATCTTCCTTGACGACGTGTTCGTGCCAGATGCCGACGTCATCGGCGAACCTGGTGACGGCTGGCGCATCGCGATGAGCTCGGCGGGCCACGAGCGGGGCCTGCCCCTGCGTAGTCCAGGCCGATTCATGGCCGCGGCGACGCGCCTGATCGACTTGTGGCAGCGGATCGGCGATCCGGCCGATACCGCGCTGGCCGGCCGGGTGGCAGACGCCTGGATCGGAGCCCGCGCTTATCAGCTGCACGGCTATCGCGTCGCCAGCGAGTCGGGTGCCGGCTCCAGGGCCGACGTTCCCCCTGGCGGTGCGGCGGGTGCGAACGCCAGCCTTGGCAAAGTCTTCTGGTCCGAACTGGACGTCGCGTTGCACGAGACGGCGCTGGACGTGCTCGGGCCAGCTGCTGAGCTGACCGCGCCCGACCTGCCGGAGCGGCGCTGGCTCGATGGCTACCTCTTCGCGCTGGCGGGCCCGATCTACGCGGGAACGAACGAGATTCAGCGGTCGGTCATCGCCGAGCGGGTGCTCGGGCTCCCACGGGGGGCGTGATGGACTTCACGGCGGCGCCTGAGCATCAGCGCTTCGGCGCGGCGCTGCACGACATGCTCTCAGCGGCGGACGGCCCGACCGTGGCCCGCTGCTGGGCGACCGGCGACCGCGGCCCCGGCCTGAAGATCTGGCGCGCCCTGGCCGATGCGGGTGCCACCGCGCTGATGGTGCCGGCCGACCACGGGGGGCTGGGTGCGCACCCGGCTGCCCTCGTCATCGCCTGTGAGGAGATCGGGCACCACGCGATCCCGGGACCGGTGGCCGAGTCGCTCGGCGCTGCGCCGCAGCTGCTCGGCGCCGCGACCGGGCCGGAGCGCGAGGCACTTCTCGCGCAGCTTGCGGCTGGTGACTTGATCGCCACGGTCGCGGTCCCTCCTGTCGTGCCCTATGCGGCCGACGCTGACGTAGCCGGGATCGTGCTGCTCGCCGAGCCGGCGCTCGGCCGGGTCAGCTCCGGCCGACTGGTGCGGACCAGTAGGTCCGTCGATCCGGCTCGGAGCGTGGCCGAGGTCGCGGCCGACCGCCTGATCGCCGACGGGGCCGCAGCAGCAAGAGCAGTAGCCAGGGCGCTCGACTTCGGCGCACTCGTCACGGCGGCTCAGCTGCTCGGCGCCGGGCGCGCGATCCTGGAATTGTCGGCCCGCCACGCCCGTGACCGCGTCCAGTTCGGCCGCCCCGTTGGCTCCTTCCAGGCCGTCAAGCATCAGCTCGCCGACGTTCTGATCGGACTCGAGTTCGCCCGGCCGCTGATGTTCGCGGCGGCGGTCGCCCTCGCCGGCGACTCGCCAACCGCTAGCCGCGACGTGTCGGCGGCGAGGATTGCCTGCGCAGACGCGGCCCGCCGGGCGGCGCGCGTGGGCCTTCAGGTGCACGGCGCGATGGGCTACACAGCGGAGCACGACAGCAGCGTCTGGCTCACAAAGATCGAAGCGCTCAGGCGCGCCTGGGGCAGCCAGGCGTGGCACCGGGCTCGGGTGCTGGCGGCGCTGACCGGTCAGGGATTCCCGGCGTGCGGCTGACCCAGGAGCAGGAGGACCTCCGCGCCGCGGTTCGGGGGTTGCTCGACCGCTACCCGGTCGGCCCGGACGCCGACGCCGAGGCCGAGCGCGCGCTCTGGCGGCGCCTGTGCGCGGAGATCGGCGTCAGCGGCCTGCTGATCCCCGAACGGTTCGGCGGATCTGCCGCGGGTCCCGTCGAAGTGCACGTGGTGATGGAGGAGCTCGGGCGCTCGCTGACGCCCGCACCCATGCTGGGCTCCGCGGTGCTCGCCACACAGACGCTGCTCGCGTCCGGCGACGAGGCCGCGTGCGAGCGGCTGCTGCCGTCCCTCGCCGACGGCACCAAGATCGCCGCACTGGCGTGGACAACCGCGGCCGGGCGGTGGGATCCGGACGAGGTCGCGTGCCACGCCGCACCGCCAGGAGCTGCGCTCGACGGCTGGCTGGTGACCGGCGAAGCGCACTTCGTGCTCGACGGCGAGCAGGCGGCGACGTTCCTCGTTCCCGCCGTTATGCCGGATGGGAATACGTGCCTGTTCGAGGTGACCGCCGCTCAGCCCGGCGTCACGCTGGCACCGAGCACGACCCTGGATGAGTCGCGACGCCTGAGCGTCGTGCGACTGGTCGACGCCGTCGGCCTTCGGATCGGCGACAGCGTAGACCTCGACCAGGTCAGGACCGCGGCGTGCATCGCGCTGAGCGCTGAGCAGGTCGGAGCGGCAGCGGCTGCGCTGGCCCTCACCGTCGCGTACGCCAAGGTCCGCGTTCAGTTCGGCCGGCCGATCGGGAGCTTCCAGGCGCTCCAGCATCGGATGGCGGAGATGCACGTGCTGGTCGAGTCGGCCCGTTCGCTGTCGTACGCGGCGGCAGAGGCCGCTCGATCGGCCGCACCTGACGTGTCCCTGCGCGCGGCCGCGGCGAAGGCGTACTGCTCCGAGGCGCTCGAGCAGGTTACCGGCGAGATGGTCCAGTTGCACGGCGCCATCGGGATGACGTGGGAACACGTGGCGCATCGCTACTTCAAGCGCGGACATGGCGCCGCCTTCCTGCTCGGCGCGCCCGCTAGTCATATCGCCAGGATCGCCGCGGCCGTCGTCGACGGCTGACCTGCTCGCCGACCTTCAGCCAGCGCCCGTCACCAACCCCATCCTGGTGCCACCGCCGGGCTAGCGGCATCGCCGCGGTCTGCGATAGTGACCGCTGTGACAATTCGGGCGATCGCCTTCGATCTCGGTGGCGTGCTGGAGGACATCGGGCCGGCCGAGGATTTCGTGTTCGGCTGGCGGGCGCGGCTCGGTCTGAGCGAAAGGCAGACTGGCAGGGCTGCTGTGGCCACTGACAGGCACCGATCCAGACGATCTGGTAAAGACCGGGGGCGTCACGGAGGCGCAGTACCGGCAGCTGTGCCTCGACGTGGTCGGGCTGGCGGGCGCAGCGGCCGACGAGTTCATGACCAGCTTCTGGAACTGGTACTGCGGGGCGCTGGATACGGAGCTGGCCAGCTTTGCCGCCAGGCTGCGACCGCGTTTCCGGACCGCGATCCTCAGCAACTCGGTGGCCGGCGCGCGCCGCCACGAGCAGGCCAGGTTCGGGTTCGCGGAACTCGTCGACGTGATCATCTACTCCGACGAGGTTGGCCGGGCCAAGCCCGACTCCGAGGTATATCGCCTGCTCTGTAACGAAATGGGCGTCGAGCCCGCCGAGGTGGTGTTCCTTGATAACCGGCCGCCAAATGTGGAGGCGGCTTGCGAGCTTGGCATTCACGGCGTCCTGCACGAGCGCACGCCAACGTCGATAGCGGCCATCAATGCCATGTTGTATCGGCCTGACTAGCCGACCGTTAGAGGCCATCTACTGCGGGTAACAATGATCTACTTCGAGTTCACCTTCCGTTCACGTACGCCATCCGCGTGACGCGACCGCAAAGGCATGCATGGAGATGCGGGAATTCGCACAATCGGCGAAGCCAGAGTTGCTGGCTGCCCTCGCTGACGTCGGCGTCCAGCCCGACGATTACGCGCTCATCGAGGAAGCCAGGGCGCTCGTCGACACGGTGAACAGGCGGCTCAGGCGGCGTGGATCGCGAATGATCTACACGATCACGTTCTGTAACGCCGTCCCGCTGCAAGACGCCGAGCTGCCCGTCGTGCTCGACGTGCCACTCGAATAACGCCAACGGCGCTGGCAGCGCGTAACCCGAGGGAGCCGGTCCTAGACATCGGGCTGGGCGTCGATCTGGCCGTCCGCGACGGCCTGCACGAGCGTTTGGTGGTCCCGCTCGTTCTGGTCGGCGTAGGCGACCGCGAACTGAGCGATGGCCTGGTCGAACACGTCTGACCCGCCCAGGTACGCGGCGATGGCGATCCGGTCGCCGGATCGGGCGTGCGCGCGCGCGAGCGTCCACCCGCAGAGCTGGCCGTAGAGCTGCATGCCGCGCGGAATCATCGCCTGGACGTCGATCGAGAACTTCCAGTCCCGCAGCTGGCGCACGTAGAAGTCACGCTGCCTGCCGTCGAGCCCGGCCTCAGTCCGTTGCCAGCCCAGGAAGATGTCGCTGGAGGCCTGCATGAGCCGCTGGCCCGCAGCCACCCGCTGACCCTGGTTCGGGTATTTGCTCGCGCCGACGAAGTGACTGAGCACCGACTCCTCGGCCTCTTTGACCTGGAGGAACAGCGGATCGTTCTCGTCCCGACCAAACATCAGGACGATCCAGCACCGCGTGCCGACGCTGCCGACGCCGACGACCTTCCGGGCCATGTCGGCGAACTCGAACTCGTCGAGCAGGTGCCGACGATCGGTCTCGAGCGTTCGCCGGTACTTGCTGAGCAGGTCCAAGAGCTGGGCCTGAAACGCCTTGCGGTCCACCTCGCGCGGCAGGACGTCGTCGACCGGAACGATCAGCGGCGGGTCGGAGATGATTCTTGGCCTGCCTTCCACGACGTGGCAGAGCTTGCCAACTTCCTGCATGCTGTCCCTGCGTCCTGGCTTTGACCAGGCCCTTGCTGAGCAGCTTGCGCTGCCGCTTGTCCAGCTGCGACTGAAAGTCGGCTTGCAAGCGGTCCACGTCTGCGTGCGCGTACCAGACGTCGAGGTTTGTCATGTGCGCGAAATCGCGCATCG
This sequence comes from uncultured Actinomycetota bacterium, assembly GCA_963730085.1. GTDB lineage: Bacteria > Actinomycetota > Actinomycetes > Streptosporangiales > Streptosporangiaceae > JAJYUU01. The sequence goes on from CAVSQI010000009.1 coordinate 1,018,355, forward strand.
CCTGGCGGTACTTGGCTACCGTCGCGGTGACAATCTGGCGGCGTTCCTTCCCCGAGAAGCCGTTGTCCCGCGCGGCCACTTCCATGCTGGCGGCTAGCCGCTTGACGTCCCACTCCCACGGGCCGGGCAGGGTTTCGTCGAAGTCGTTGACGTCGAAGACCAGCCGGCGCTCGGCCGAGCCGAAGATACCGAAGTTGGACAGGTGCGCGTCGCCGCACGCCTGCACGGCGAGTCCGGAGACCGGCGTGTGAGCGAGGTCGCTGGCCATCGGCAGCGCCGCGCCGCGGTAGTAGCTGAACGGGGAGGCCGCCATCCGGCCCCAGCGGACCGGGACCAGATCCGGTAGCCGCGTGGCTGCCTGCGCGGAGAGCAAGCTCAGCGGGTCCGGCTGATCCGGCAGCCGTTCGAACATCGCGTGGCTCTCGCGGGGCACTTGCGCTCGCGCCGCCCGCCCTCGGTCGGACCGCTCCGACTGGACTGAGGTGCCCGAGGCCGGAGTCGAGTGAATAGCGCAGCCGTCGCGCCTCCGTCATCACCGCAGTCATCGGTTCCCCCCGCTGTGTCCGCGACTTCCAGGTGCACAGCATGCCCGGTTAGCAGGGGATTCGCCTCACCCGCGGGGGGTGAGGTGAGCCGGAACGGGGTCGTCTGGTCGATCCCGTCAGGTCGTAGGCACCACCGTGGCGGCCCGATCCGGTTGCGGGGCGATGGCCCGTGCCCGGGCCGTGGCTACCGCGATGCAGGCCGTTAGTGCTGGTAGCACGCCGAGGGCGGCGGTCAGCGACGAGGCCGACGCGAGCGCGCCGATGATGGGCGGTCCGAAGACGAACCCCACCCAGCCGCAGGCAGAGACCATGGCGATGCCGGTGCCCTGGCTGATCCCCGGCAGCCGCCCGGCTGCGCTGTTGACTGTCGGGATCACGAGCGCGAGCCCGGCCCCAAGGCAGGCAAATCCGGCGATCACAACCGCCGCCGTGTTGCCCAGCAGCCCCGCCGTGAAGCCGGCCGTGGCGAAGATGGCGAGCGCCGGCAGCAGCCGACCGGCCCGGTACCGGCGGAGGAGCCGGTTTCCCAGCAGGCGGACGAGCGTCATCGCCAGGGCGAACGCGGTATACCCGAGGCCAGCCACGGCCGCGCCCACGCCCACCGATCCGCGCAGGTAGACCGAGGCCCAGTCCGCGCTGGCACCTTCGCACAGCATGGACGCGAACGCGATCGCTCCGAGGATCAGCACCGGGCCGGATAGCCGGATGACCGCCCGGCCAGCCCGGCGCCTGCCACCGGCGTGATCCGCGTCAGGCAGCATGCGCAGCGACAGCGGTCCGGTCACGACGACGATTGGCAGCGCCAGGAGCAGCAGTTGCGACGTGAGCGAGATTCCGGCGGCGACGCCGAGCGCGCCGATCCCGGCGCCGGCGAACGCGCCGATGCTCCAGCTGCCGTGAAAGCCTGGCATCATCGGCCGGTCGGCAGCGCGCTCGACGGTGACAGCCTGCGTGTTCATGGAGACGTCCAGCGCGCCCTGGAACGCGCCCCACGCGAAGAGCGCCGCGAACAGAGCCGCGAACGAGCCGGCGATTCCTACCAACGGACCGGCCAGGCAGTAGCCGAGCAAGGTGATCTGCACCATGCGCTGGCTGCCAACGCGGGGCAGCGCGCGGGCGGTGACGACCATCGCAATCACCGCGCCAAGCGGCGCACCGAGCAACGCGAGGCCGAGTGTGCCGTCGGAAAGTCCGAGATGGCCCTTTACCTGCGGGATGTGCGCTGTCCAGGAGGCAAAGAGCAGGCCGTGGCTGACGAATGCGGCGAACACAGCGGCTCGCTGGGCACGGCCTGCGACGCCCTTGTCGCGACGGGTCGAAGGGCCGGGGGCCGAGTTAGACACACATCACCTCAAGCCCGGCGGCCTGTAGCGACCGGACAGTCTCAGCTGGCGCGTCGATGTCAGTGATGATCATGTCGACGTCGGTCGTCGGCGCGACGACCGCCAGCGCGGTCTGCCGGAACTTGGCGCTATCCGCGGCGAGAATTACGCGCGCGGCTGAGCTGATCATCGCGCGCTTCACCTCGGCGTCGCCCAGGTCGTGGGTGGTGATGCGGTCGTCGTCCAGTCCGCAGCACGTCAGCACCGCTGTGTCGAAGCGAAGGCCGCCGATGCTGGCGAGCGCCAGCGGGCCGACCATCGCGAGTTCACCGGGCCTGACGTCGCCGCCTGGCAGCAGCAGCCGGCTCGACTGGTGGGCCGCCAGCACAGATACCGCGTGCAAGGTCATCGGCATGACGGTCAGCTGGCGACCAGCCAGTTCGCGCGCCACCAGCAGTGCCGTCGTTCCGCTGTCAAGCACGATGGCTTCACCATCACGGAGCACCGCCGCGACGGCTGCCGCGATCCGGCCCTTGGCGTCAGCCTGCTCCAAGACCCGCAGTGCAAACGGCAGTTCCTCGCCGCGCATCAGCAGGCTGATCGCGCCGCCTCGAACCCGTCGCGCCATTCCCAGCGCCACGATGCGGTTGAGGTCTCGGCGGATCGTCATGTCCGCGGTGCCGAAGGTCGCTGCCATGTCGGCCACGTCAAGCCGTCCATCGCGCTGCAGGACGTCGACCATGGCGCTCAGGCGCTCGTCAGCGTTCACGTTGTCTAACGTACAGAATACTTGTTCATTCGCACAATTTTCATGTGCGAAGCTGGCGGCGACCGTCGCCCGTCGGCCCCGTTCCGATCCGAAAAAGCTGACGCTAACGTCAAGGTTAGAGTTAGCCCGGGGACGGACGCCGGCCCCTTGGACATACGGCTAGCACCGCGGCGATGGGAGCATGCATGGCGATCGAGGAGCGCAGCGTCGCAACGGGTCCGGTGGCGGACGGCTTCGCGTCCGACGGCGCCGGGGTCGGCATCAGGAGCAAGCACTACAAGTGGATCGCGCTTTCCAACACGACGCTCGGCATCTTGATGGTGACGATCAACCAGTCCATCTTGCTGATCTCGCTGCCGGCGCTGTTCCGTGGCATCAAGCTGGACCCGCTCGTCCCGTCGAACACCTCGTACTTCCTGTGGGTGTTCATGGGCTTCATGCTGGTCACGGCCGTGCTCGTGGTCAGCCTGGGCAGAGTGGGCGACATCTACGGCCGCGTCCGCATGTACAACCTCGGCTTCGCTGTCTTCACGCTGTTCTCGATCCTGCTGTCGGTGACGTTCCTGTCCGGCTCTGCTGGCGCGCTGTGGATCATCATCATGCGCGTCTTCCAGGGCTTTCGGCGGCGCATTGCTGTTCGCGAACTCGACCGCGATTCTCACTGACGCCTTCCCGGTCGAGGAGCGCGGCAAGGCTATGGGGATCAACGGCATCGCGGCGGTGGGCGGCTCGTTCCTCGGACTGATGCTCGGTGGTGTGCTCGCCCCGATCGAGTGGCGGCTGGTCTTCCTGGTGTCGGTGCCGTTCGGGCTGTTCGGCACCGTCTGGGCGTACCTCAAGCTGAAGGACAACGGGATTCGCCTCCCGGCCAAGATCGACTGGCTCGGGAATACGCTCTTCGCGGTCGGCCTGATCTCCCTGCTCACCGGCATCGTCTACTCGCTGCTGCCGTACGGCGGCCACCCCACGGGCTGGACTAATCCGTACGTGCTGACCGCGATCTTCGGCGGCATCGCCGTGCTCGTGCTGTTCGCTTGGGTGGAGACCAAGGTGGACGCGCCGATGTTCCGGCTCAGCCTGTTCAAGATCCGCGCCTTCACCTTCGGGAATATCGCGGGCATGCTCGGTGCGCTCGGCCGCGGCGGCATTCAGTTCATGCTGATCATCTGGCTCCAGGGCATCTGGCTGCCACAGCACGGCTACAGCTTTAGCCGGACGCCGCTGTGGGCCGGCATCGCGATGATCCCGCTGACCGTGGGCTTCCTGATCGTCGGGCCGCTCGCTGGCTGGATGTCTGACCGGCACGGGGCCAGGCTCTTCGCTACCTCCGGACTTGTGGTGTCCGGCGTCGCGTTCCTGCTACTGGAGACGCTGCCGATTGACTTCAGGTACGTGTGGTTCGCGTTGCTGATCTTCTTGTTCGCGGTCGGCATGGGGCTGTTCTTCTCGCCCAACCAGGCGAGTGTCATGAACAGCCTGCCGCCCGACCAGCGGGGGGCCGGCGCGGGCATGCTCAACACGTTCCAGAACTCGGCCACCGTGCTGTCCATGGGCTTGTTCTTCACGATCGTGACTCTCGGGCTCGCCGCCCGGCTGCCCTCGCACCTATATAAGGGCCTCGTAGCGGCCGGCGTCAGTCCCGCGGCAGCACACACGGTCGCGAACGAGCCGCCCATCGGCAGCCTGTTCTCGGCTTTCCTCGGCTACAACCCGGTGCAGCAGCTTCTCGGACCGACCGGTGCCCTCGCGCACATGCCGGCTAAGCAGGCCGCGTACGTCACCGGCCGCTCATTCTTCCCGCAGCTCATCGAGGAGCCGTTCGCCAGCGGGCTGCACCTCGCGTTCACGTTCGCGGCCATCGCGACGCTCATCGCGATCGTCGCTTCGGCGTTGCGCGGGAAGCGCTACGTGCACGGTGCTGCTGGATACGTCGAGGCCGAGGCTCCGGTTGACGCGGTCGTCGGCGAGATGGTGAGCTTGCCCGTCGACGCCGAGCTGCCCGTGGACGGAGCCGCGGTGCTTGATTCCGAGCTGGCGAACAGCCAGGACGTTGCGGTCGAGAACGGGTAGCGGTGGACGCGTCCGCAGGCGATAGCCAGGAGCAGCTCGTCGGCATCGGTGCCGCCGCCGAGAAGGCCGGGGTGTCACAGCGCGCGCTGCGGTACTACGAGCAGATCGGGCTGCTGGTTCCGCGCGGGCACACGCCGGGCGGGATGCGGCGTTACTCCGAGGAAGATCTGGCCCGTGTCGGCAGAATCCGGCAGCTTCAGGCCCTACTCGGGCTGAACCTGGACGAGATCGCGCTCGTGCTGCGCGGCGAGGACCGCATGGCCGAGATCAGGCTCGCCTACCACGACGAGGGAACGACGTGCGATGAACGCCGGGAACTGGTCCGTGAGAGCCTAGAGCTTCAGCACGCGTTGCGTGCGACGGTCGAAGCCAAGCGACGGGGGATCGAGGGCTTCCTCACCGACCTGGATGCTCGCATCGGCAAGACGCAGGCACTCCTTGATCAGATGACGGGCTCACCTTCGTCGCCGGGCCGGAGCCGCGCGCGGACGCGGGATTAGTGAGAGATCTGTCCGATGAGCTCGCGCCTGTCTTCAGGCTGACGAGGGAGCGATCATGTCCGTGCACCTGCGCAACATCCCGACCCGGCTGGCCGCCGGGGGCTTCATCCTGAACTCTGGCCTGGAAAAATGGCATGCCAGCGAGGAGCAGGCCAAGGGCATGCACGCCATGGCCTCGGATGCGTATCCGTTCCTCGCCAACGTAGAGCCGCCGAAGTTCCTCAAGGCGCTGTCGATCGCCGAGATCGCCACAGGCGCCATCGTGGCCCTGCCCATCGTCCCCAACAAGATCGCCGGTGCAGCGCTGACGGCGTTCAGCGGCGGCCTGGTCGGGCTCTACCTGCGCACGCCCGACCTGCACAAGCCCGGCTCGATCTTGCCCAACCAGGCGGGGATCGCGCTCAGCAAGGACATCTGGATGCTCGGCATCGGCCTCGGTCTGCTCGCCGAGAACGGGAACGGCACCTCGGCCACGTAGCGGCATGGCGGCCTGCCGCTACATCCAGTCGGCGAACCGGGGCCAGGACAGCAGCGTGTCGACGACCTCGGGCGGCGTGTCCTCGCCGGTCTGCGCCGACAGCGTGAAACGGCCGCGATAGAAGAGCAGCGGCTCACCGGCGATGCTGTCGCCGAGGTCGGTGACGCGTGCCACGACCACGTAGTGGTCGCCGGCTTCGTAGCTGGTCTCGACGGAACACGCGGCCCAGGTCAGGACGCCCGCCAGCACCGGCGTGCCGTTCGGCGCTGGCGTCCAGCGGATGCCCGCGAACTTGTCGTGTCCGCTGACGCCGAACCGCCGGGCCAGGTCCCGCTGGTCGGCAGCCAGGATGTTCGCGCAGAACCGACCGGAAGCCGCGATCCGCGGCCACGTGGCGGATGACTTGCCTGGGCAGCAGATCACGAGCGGCGGCTCCAGCGACAACGCCGCGAAGGCCTGGCAGGCAAAACCGACGGGTGTGCCGTCATCGACGCCCGCGATGACCGTGACGCCGCTGGCGAAGTGCCCGAGCACGCGACGGAAGCGCTGCGGGTCAGGCTGGTGCGCCTCGGCCGGTGTCTCGCCGTCGGGTGCGTGCATGTCGGTGACTGTAACGGCCGCTGGATTCAGTGCGCGCTGCCCGGGCCGAAGACGTGTCCCCAGAGGCTGACGGCGGTGCTCTCGCGGCTGACCCACGTCGCGTCGTCGACGAGCCGACCGTCGGTGCCGTACTCGATGTCGAAGCCGCCGGGCGTCTGTACGTAGAACGAGACCATGAAGTCGTTGGCGTGCCGCCCGAGCGTCGAGCTCACCGTGGCCTTCCGGCGATGGCAGCGATCGAGGGCTCGGCCGACGTCGTCGAGCGTGGCGACCTCGACCATCAGGTGCACGATGCCCGCCGCCGGATTCATGGGCGCGAGGGCCAGGGAGTGGTGGCGTGGGCAGCAGCCAAGGAACCGCATCCACACCGGCGGTCCGCCCGCCGGTCGGCCGAAGAACTCCCCGGGCAGGCGCATCGAGTCGCGGAGTCGGAAGCCGAGCAGGTTGGTGTAAAAGGCCAGGGTTTCCGCATCGTCAGAAGCGGGGAGCACGACGTGCCCGAGGCCCTGGTCGCCGGTGACGAACGCGGTGCCGTACGGGCTGATGGCCGGCCTGTTGTCGAGGGCAGCGCCGCAGAAGATCTCGAGCGAGTTGCCGGACGGGTCGTCCGCGTGGAAGAGCTGCTGCACCCGGCGGTCAGCCAGTTCGGCCTCGTCCCCGGCCTTCACGGCGACGCCGGCCGCCGCTAGGGCACGGGCCACCTCGGCGAGCGCGTGGTCATCGGCCACCTCCCAGCCGGACGCCAGCAGCCGGTCGTGCTCGCCCGGCGTGATGACCAGGCGTGCCGGGAAGTCGTCCATGCGCAGGTAGACGGCATCCGGGTCGGGACCACGGCCTTCGGTCATGCCGAGCACCTTGGTCCCGAATTCGCGCCACGCCGACGGGTCGGCGGCGGAGATCCGCAGGTAGCCGAGCGAGCTGATCAGGCCGGTCATGATGCCCCTCCGGCTAGGAATCGCAGCGACAGCTCATTGAACTCGTCGAACTTCTCGAGCTGCGCCCAGTGGCCGCAGCCGCCGAATACGTGCAACTGGGCGCGCTTCAGCTGCTTGAGTGCGATGAGGGCGCCGTCCAGCGGGTTCACCCGATCCTCCCGACCCCAGACGAGCAGGACTTCGTGCTTGACGCGATGGGCCTCGCGCCACAGCATCCCGTCTTCGGCGTGCTCCCCGAAAAACGAGCCGCCCATCGCGATCATGGCTGCCAGCGCCTCGGGTCGGCTCGCGACCGCGAACCGCTCGTCGATGAGCTCCTCCGTTACCAGCCGCTGGTCGTACACCATGGTCCGCAGGAACGCCGCCATCTTCTCGCGGCTAGGTCCGGGCGGAGCGCCGAACTCCATGAGCCGGCGGACTCCTTCGGTCGGATCGGGCGCGAACACGTTCAGCGTCAGCCCGCCCGGCCCCATCAGCACGAGCCGTCCGACGCGGTCGGGGTAGTCGAGCGCGAATCGCAGCGCGGCACCGCCGCCCAGCGAGTTGCCGATGAGATGCACCTTCGGGACGCGCAGCTGATCGAGCAGGCCGGCCAGCGCTCCCGCCGCTACGGTGAAGAAGTGGCCGGTTACCGGCCGCGCGGCCGACTGCCCATATCCCGGCAGGTCCATCATCAGCACGCGGAAGCGCTTGGCCAGGACTGGCATGTTCTTGCCGAAGTTGCTCCACGATGACGCGCCAGGCCCGCCGCCGTGCAGAAGCACGACGGTGTCGGCGTCGCCGCGGCCGGCGCCGGTGGGCGCCCCGGTCGACGCCCCGGAGTCGTGGTAGCGGACCGCGAACCCAGCCACGTCGGCTATGTGGCTGGTCGACTCCGCGTCAAGAGCCGTTCCGGTCATCGCGCTCCTTCGCTGCTGCCCGGCTCGCAGCTCACAGCATGGCGTCGGCGGGCACCGGCAGCCCGAACTCGCTGCCGCCGTACATGGACAGCGCCCGCTCCGGATCGTTGATCGCGTGCACTCGGCCCGCGTGCGCGTCGCGCCAGAACCGCTGGATCGGCGTACCGGACTTGAGGGCCCGACCGCCCGAGTTCTCGAAGAGCCGGTCAACGGCCCTGATGGCCTGGCCGGTGCCGCGAACCTGATCGCGCCGCGTCCGCAGGCGCACGTCGACCGGGATCTGCTCGCCGGCCCGCGCGTAGCTCATGAGGTCGGACATGTTGCGCTCGAGTGCCAGCCAGGCGCCGTCGATTTCCGCTGCGGCCTCAGCGACGCGCACCTGGGCAAACGGGTCCTGAGCCGCCTTCTGCCCCGCGTACGCGACGCGCACGCGGTCGCGCAGGTAGGTCACGTGGGCCTCATACGCGCCGGTCGCCATCCCGATGATTGGTGTGGTAATCGAGTAGGAGAAGACCGACCCGTACGGCAGCCGGAACAGCGGACTCTTGTTGAGCTCCTGGCCCGGCACGACCAGCTTGAAGACGTCGCCGAAGCTCAGCGAGCGATGGGCCGGCACAAAGACGTCGTCCACCACGATGTCGTTGCTGCCGGTGCCGCGCAGCCCCACGGTGTCCCAGACATCTTCGATGGCATAGTCGGCGCGCGGCAGCAGGAACGTACGGAAGTCGGTCGGCCGGTTGTCAGCGTCGGTCACGATCTGGCCGAGCAGCACCCAGGTCGCGTGGTCGCAGCCGGACGAAAAGCTCCACCGGCCACTGACCTGGTGACCGCCGTCGACGTTGACTGCCTTGCCGGTCGGTGCGTACGAGGACGAGATCCGCGTCGCCTGGTCGATGCCCCAGACCTCCTGCTGCGCTTGCGGCGTGAACAAGCCGACGTGCCACGGATGCACCGCGAGCACGGACGCCACCCACCCGGTCGAGCCGCACGCGCTGGCGATCAGACGCACCGCTGTATAAAAGGTCATCGGATCGGCTTCTAGGCCCCCGAAGGCTGCGGGCTGGAGGAGCCGAAAGAACCCCGTTCCCTCCAAAGCCTTGACGGTATCGGTGGGCACAGCGCGAGCGTCCTCAGCCTCCTGCGCCCGGTCGCGCAGCATCGGGAGAAGCTCCCGCACGCCTTCGATGACTTCGCGCCCGTCGCTGTCAGCCACTGACGGTCCTCCGATCGCAACGACTGTAGCCCGCCGCACAATACCCCTAGACTAGAACATGTTCTAGTCTAGGGGTAGCGGCTGCCGGTCAGCCGCGTTGGCGGGCGCTGGTGGAGGATCGATGAACGACCGGAACGCGGTGCGGAGCATCGACGCGGGCGCGCCGCCGACCAGGTTCGCCCGCGGGTGGCACTGCCTGGGCTTGGCCGCGCCGTTCCGGGACGGCGCTCCGCACGCCGTCGAGGCGTTCGGCACCAAGCTCGTCGTGTTCGCCGACGAGTCCGGGGAGCTGCGAGTCCTCGACGGCTACTGCCGACACATGGGCGGGGACCTGAGCCGGGGGACGATCAAAGGCAACGCGATCGCGTGCCCGTTCCACGACTGGCGGTGGGGGCCAGACGGCAAGTGCGTGAAGATCCCTTACTCACGCCGGGTGCCGCCCACCGCCCGAACGAGGGCGTGGCTGACTCTGGAGCAGAACCAGCAGCTGTTCGTCTGGAATGACCCGCAGGGCAACCCGCCGGCGCCAGAGGTGACGATCCCGCGGATCGACGGCGCGTACTCGCCCGACTGGTCCAACTGGACGTGGGACTCGCTGTCCGTCGACGCGAACTGCCGCGAGGTCGTCGACAACGTCGTCGACATGGCGCACTTCTTCTACATCCACTTCGCGTTCCCGACGTACTTCAGGAACGTGTTTGAGGGCCACATCGCCAGCCAGTACCTGAAGACCCGGTCACGGCCGGACTACGAGCCCGACGCGCGGCCAGCCAACGGGTCGACGACGGAGATCGGCCTGGCGTCCGAAGCTGCGTACTACGGGCCCTCGTACATGATCGACTACCTCAACTACGACTACCACGGCGTGCCGATGGACGCAGTGCTGATCAACTGCCACTACCCGGTCACGCCGGAGCGGTTCATCCTCCAGTGGGGAGTGATCGTTAAGAAGCTGCCGGGGCTGTCGCCTGAGCAGGCGGACAAAGTCGCGGCCAAGTTTGCCAAGTTCGTGGGCCTCGGCTTCCAGCAGGATGTTGACATCTGGACCCACAAGAGCCGGATCGACAACCCGCTGCTGTGCGCGGACGACGGGCCGGTGTACCAACTCCGGCGCTGGTACGAGCAGTTCTACCTGGACGTCGACGCCATCCCCGCCGACATGGTGGCGCGGCACGAGTACGAGATCGACACCACGCGCGCGGTCGAGGCGTGGGAGGCCGAGGTCGCCACGAACATCGCCGCCCGGCAGGCGGGTGTCAGCCCGGCATGACGAACGCTGTCCAGCCGGACTCGCGGGCACCGGACTGGCGGGCACCGGACTCGCGGGCACCGGACGGCACCGCCCGGCGGGACTGGCGGGCACTGCCAGACGGCGCGGCCCGGCCGGACGAGCGCCAGTCGCTGTACGTTCCGGTGCGATGCCGGGAGTGCGACGCTACGGTGCTGGCCGCCAAGTTCAGCGTGCAGCACACGAGCGTGCAATGGGACGCGGCTGCCGTGGGCCAGTGCGCCGAGTTCGCGGGGCGGCGAGCCGTCGGAGAGCAGACTCCCTTGATCGAGCGTTGTGCCGCCATGCGCGCGAGCATCGAGACCGCGGCGCTCGAGGGCCGACTGCCGGTGTCGCCACCGTGACAGGGCGGCTCGGGCATGGCGGGCCGCGATGAGTGGTTCCGATCGCGTCTTTCACCAGCTCAGGGTCGCGACCGTCATCACCGAGACGGACCAGGCCTGCTCGCTCGTCTTCGACGTGCCGCCGGATCTGAAGCCGGCGTTCGACTACCAGCCGGGCCAGTTCCTGACGCTTCGGATCCCGAGCGATCGCGACGGGTCAGTGGCTAGGTGCTACTCGCTGTGCAGCTCGCCGCTCACTGCCGACCCGCTGACGGTCACGGTCAAGCAGACGGTGGATGGCTACGCGTCCAACTGGATTGCCCAGAACGTCAGGCCCGGCACCGTGCTCGACGTGCTGCCGCCCGCGGGGATGTTCGTGCCGTCTTCACTCGACGATGACTTCCTGCTGCTCGCCGCCGGGAGCGGCATCACGCCTGTGATGTCGATCCTCAAGTCGGTACTCGCGGGTGGCCGCGGCCGGGTCGTCCTCGTCTACGCCAACCCCGACGAGCGCTCGGTCATCTTCGGCGCGGCACTGAAGGAGCTAGCGGCCACCGCCGGCTCGAGGCTCCTGGTCGTGCACTGGCTGGACGTGCTCCAGGGCCTACCAACGGCCGATCGGCTGGTGCCGATCTTCCGGCCGTTCGCCGCTTATCAGATCTTCGCTAGCGGTCCTGATCCCTTTCTGGCAGTGATTAAGGCCGCGGCGTCAGCGGTTGGAGTGCCGCCACGAGGCGTACACGTGGAGCGATTCCTGTCGCTTCAGCACAACCCGTTTGAGACACCAGAGCCGGTCGTCGGCGGCATAGCCGCCACGCTGGAAGTCTTGCTGGACGGTGTGACCAGCTCGCTGGCCTGGCCGGCCGGGGCGCGAATGCTCGATGTCATGATCGACGCGGGTCTGGACGCACCGTTCTCGTGCCGCGAGGGCATCTGCGGCGCGTGCGCGTGCCAGTTGACCGACGGCAAGGTGGAGATGGCCAACAACGAGGTGCTCGAGGACGCCGACATCGCCGACGGCCTGATCCTGGCCTGCCAGTCCGTGGCGCTGACGCCCGACGTGCGCGTCACCTACGAATAGCTACCGCAGCAACGTGACCTGGCTGATCTTGCCGGTGGTCACCCGGTAGATGGCGACGGCAACGAGCGAGTCCGCCGCGCCAGGATCGCTCAAGTTGGCTACTCACCGCGCCGGCCCGCCGATCACGGGCTACGTGGCTGACAGCGAGCACGACGAGGCACTCAGCTTCTACCCCGCTGTCGTCGGTGGAGATTAGTGGCGCGCGCACGGTTATTGTCGGACGCCGCGCCGGAACGCAGCTCTGATCGCTGCCGCGACGTAGGGCGGGTTCTCGGTGATGTCCTGCCAGGTCAGGTGCACGACCTCAAAGCCTGCGTCGCGGAGGCGCTTGTCCCGCTCCAGCTGAAGGACAGCACGCGCCGGATCGCGGTACTTCATGAGTCCGTCGACTTCGACCACGGTTCGGTATCGACGCCACAGGAAGTCGACGCGGCCCACCGTCTCAGCCCCGCCCACCCATACCTGAAGCTCCGGCGGAGGCAGGCCGCAGTCCTTGAATGCGACCCGCGCGATTGACTCAAGCACCGACTCCGCGCGGCCGTCGGCGAAGGCGATGACCTCGGCGACCCGTCGCCTGTTCATACGACGGCTCAGCTCGGCCAGCAACGATTCGAGTTCGGGCTTCGTCACCAGTTTGTTGCGGATCGCGGAGTCGGCCGTCACGACGCCGGCCCGGAACTCCAGCACGCGCGCGAGGTCGATCACCGTCCTGGCCGCCGTCGTCACCCGCATCCCGTGGACGACCGTGATGTGCTCGGCCGGCAGCAGGGCGCGTGTGCACGCGAATCCGCGGTCGCGATGATCGGTTGCCGTCGGGCGGCCGAGTTAGCGTCACTACGCGTGGCCGAGTCAGCAGGTCCACGCCGTGGATGATGGCCGCGCTCTGGTGGCTTGCCACTGCAGGACCCAGCGTCGCCAGTGCGGCGGCCGTTTGCAGGAGATGATCGCCGCTGCGCCGTTTTGTCAGCTCCGCCACCATCTCGGCGCGTGCGTAAACGCCGCGTCGTACCTGAATCAGCGTGCCCCGGCGGACCATCGTGTCGATCTGCGCGGCCGACTTGCCGTGACGTCGTAGCTCTGCGGTGGTCCTAATACCGGCTAATCGCCATTCATCGGACAGATTGCAGAGGCTCACGTGCCCTAGGATCGCCGGTGGCTCCGACAGTGCACAGTTTTGGACGATCTTGAGTCCAGATAAGCCGGGTTTGTGGTCGACGAAAGTGTGAAGTGTCGCGCGTAAGCGGCCACCTGGCCAAAACTGAAACGTGTTCTACCATGGTCGTGGCGGCCAGCGACGACAGACGGAGACCAGATGACAGCCGAAGAGTCGGAGTTCGACTTCGTCGTCGTGGGCAGTGGCGCCGCCGGAATGACAGCCGCGCTCACCGCCGCCCTCGCCGGCCTGCGCACCGTCGTCCTGGAGAAAACGGAGTACTACGGCGGCTCCACCGCGCGATCCGGCGGCGGAGTCTGGATTCCGGGCAACGCCCCATTGCGCAAGGCCGGTCGGACCGACACGCCCGCCGATGCCGCCCGATACCTCGCGCACGTGGCAGGTCCGGGCACGCCCGAGAGCCTGCGCAACGCCTTCCTCGAGCACGGGCCGGCCATGCTGGACCTAGTCCTGGCGAACACGCCGGTGAGGTTTGAGTGGGTGCCGAACTACTCCGACTACTATCCCGAGGCGCCCGGCGGCAAGGCGTCCGGCCGGTCTGTCGAGCCAGCCCTGATGGACGCCAAGGCGATCGGCCCCGAGCTAGCGGGGCTGCGGCCGCCCTACCTGCCGGCCCCGGTTGGCATCACGGTCACCCAGGCGAACTACCGATGGATGAGCCTCGGTACCAGCCACCCGCGCGCGCTGACGACGACCGCGCGCGTGACGGCCCGGATGATCGTCAGCAAGCTACGGAGGCGCCAGCTGCTCAGCATGGGTCAGGCGCTGGCGGCCGGGCTGCGCGCCGGCCTCACGCAGGCCGGCGTCCCTGTGTGGCTGAACACGCCGATGACCGGACTGCGCGTCGAAGGCGGCCGGGTCGTCGGCGTGGAAGTGCTCCGCGCTGGCGGCGCGACAACAGTGATCAGGGCGAGGCGAGGAGTCCTGCTCGCCACTGGCGGCTTCGAGCGGAACGCCGACCTGCGCCAGCGCTACCAGTCAGCACCGATCGGAGCCGACTGGACTGTCGGATCGCCCGGCAACACCGGCGACGGCATCCTCGCCGGCGAGGCGGCTGGCGGCGAGCTAGCGCTGATGGACGACGCGTGGTGGGGGCCATCCATCCCGCTGGCTAGCGGCCCGGTCTTCTGCCTGGCCGAACGCAGCCTGCCTGGGTCGCTCTTCGTCAACGCCGCCGGAGAGCGGTTCGTCAACGAGGCCGCGCCCTACGTGGACGCCGTGCACGCCATGTACGACAAGCACACCGACGAGAACCCGCACATCCCGTGCTGGATGATCACCGACCAGAGGTACCGCAACCGATACGTGTTCACCGGGATGCCGCCGCGCAAGCCGCTGCCACGGCGCTGGTACAAGTCTGGCGTCGTGTTCAAGGCAGACTCGCTCGGCGAACTCGCCGGCCAGATTGGCGTGTCGGCCGACGGGCTCACCAAGACCGTCGACAAGTTCAACGACTTCGCGCGGACCGGTAAAGACACCGACTTCGGTCGCGGCGACTCGGCGTACGACCACTACTACGGCGACCCGAACTGCAAGCCGAACCCGAACTTGGCACCACTCGCGCAGCCGCCTTTTTACGCGATCAAGATCGTGCCCGGCGACCTCGGCACCAAGGGCGGACTGCGAACGGACGACCGGGCCAGGGTTCTCCGTGCGGACGGCAGTGTCATCGATGGGCTGTACGCGGCCGGCAACACGAGTGCCATGGTGATGGGCCGAAGCTACGCCGGGCCTGGCGCCACGATCGGTCCGGCAATGACCTTCGGTTACCTGGCTGCCCTGGATGTGGCCGCAAAGACGTGATTAGGACGCCCTGAAGCGGGAAGGTGCCTGGCGGCTATTCACACTCGGTCAAGGCACGCAGACAACGCAGAAGGGTGTCGAGGTGCTCGGCGCAGGCCGCGACCACGTCGCAGCGTTCTACCAGAGTGATGAAGACCTGGCTGACCAGGTCTACGACCATCTGTTCAGTGGCGGGGAGCCGGGTACAGCGATCCTGGTCGCGTCCCCGGAGCACCGTCAGCTCATTGCTGGTCGCATGACCCGAGCTGGCGTCGACGTATCGGCCGCGCTGGCTGATGGCTCGTTCGTCGCGCTCGACGCCAGCCGCGCGCTGGCGGGCTTCATGGTGGCGGGCTGGCCCGACGCGGCCGCGTTCTGGCAGACGATGAGCCCCGTGCTCAAGCGCGCAGAAGTCCGGCCGGGCAAGGTCCGGGTTTTCGGCGAGATGGTCGCGCTGCTGTGGGACGCCGGGAAGACCGGCGCGGCCGTGGAGCTGGAAGCCTTGTGGAACGAACTAGCCCGGCAGTACTCCTTCTCGCTGCTGTGCACTTATCCCGCCTCCTCCGTTGCGGCGGCCGAGGACGCTGACGACCTGTCGGACATGCTGGCCGCGCACTCCGCGATCATGGGCGCCCGTAGCCAGCGCTAGCTGCCGGGTCCAAGGAGCAGCCCGCTGGTGGGAACGCCAGTACCGGCAGTGACCAGGACGGGCCCATCGCCTGGCACCTGGTTGACCGCACTGCCGCGGACCTGCCTTACGGCCTCGGCGATCCCGTTCATGCCGTGCAGGTAGCCTTCGCCGAGCTGACCGCCGTGCGGATTGAGCGGTAGCCGGCCACCTAGCTCGATGGCTCCGTCGCTGATAAATTGCCGGGCTTCACCGCGCTCGCAAAACCCGAGTTCCTCAAGCTGCATCAGTACGTACGGGGTGAAGTGGTCGTACAGCACAGCGGTCCGGATGTCACCGGGGCCGAGCCCGGCCTGTGCCCAGAGCTGCCGGCCGACCACGCCCATCTCCGGCAGGCCGGTCAGGTCGTCCCGGTAGTAGCTCGTCATCGTGTACTGATCCGCGCCGCTCCCCTGGGCGGCGGCGCGGATGACGACAGGCTCATTTTTCCCGGAACGGGCTCGATTCAGGCTGGTCACGAGCACCGCCACCGCGCCGTCGGTCTCCTGGCAGCAATCAAGCAGTCGCAGCGGCTCACAGATCCAGCGCGATGCCTGATGGTCGGCCAGCGTGATCGGCCGCTCGTAGAACCAGGCCTTCGGATTGGTCGCGGCGTGCTTGCGATCGGCTACCGCGACGGCGCCGAAGTCGGCGCTAGTCGCCCCGTAGGCGTGCATGTAACGGCGCGCCGCCATCGCAACTGTGGCGGCAGGCGTGGCCAGGCCCATCGGGTAGTGCCAGCCACTGTCGATAGCCGAGGAGGTAGCGCCCTGAACAGCCCCGACGGACACCTGGCCGAACCGCCGCCCGGAGCGCTCATTGAGCGCCCGGTAGCAGACCACGACGTTCGCCGCGCCGGTGGCGACGGCCATCGCGGCCTGGTGCACGGTCGCACAAGCCGCGCCCCCGCCGTACCCGATCAGGCTGAAGAAGGTCAGCTCGCCAACGCCGAGCTCACGAGCCACGGCGATCTCGGCGTTACTGTCCATGCTGAACGTGACGAGACCGTCTACGTCGGCGGGCGTCAGGCCTGCGTCGTCTAGCGCGGCACGGGCGGCTTCGACGGCAAGCTTGAGCTCGCTGCGGCCGGAGTCCTTGGAGAACTCGGTCGCCCCGATGCCCGCGATCGCCACAGTGCCCGAAAACGAAACAGTGCCCGAGATCATCACGGCCCCGCCGTCGGCGCCCGGCCGGCCAGCCTGACTGTGCCGGTGACGTGATCGCCCAGGCTGCACGCGCCGGTCACGGACACAACTTGTTCGCCATCCGGTTCCGCAGACGCCGCTCGGCCAGCGAAGGTCAGCGTGTCCCCTGCGTAGCAAGGCACGCCCAGCCTGATCGAGACGGCGCGGACCGCTGCGTCCGGGCCAGCCCAGTCGGTGACGTACCGCTGCACCAATCCGGTGGTCGTCAGGATGTTGAGGAAGATGTCTTTGCCACCGCCGCGGACGGCCATGTAGTGGTCATGGTGGACCGGGTAGAAGTCACGGGTGGCGATGGCCGTCGCGACCACGACGGTGGGCGTGACGTCGATGGCGAGCTCGGGCAGGGCGCCCGGCGCGCCGCGCTCGTCAGGCCGCCAGCCCGGCAGCACCAGGTCATCGTCGATCCGCAGGAAGGCTGTCCGGACCGGCATCCCGACCTCGACTCGCTCTGGCTCGATGCCGACCAGCTCGGCCATCACTCGGACGCCTTCAGTCAGCTCGACGAGCGCGATCACCATCGGGAGCCGCTTGCCAGGCACCGGCGGGTGATGGTGTACCACGTAGCTATAAACCGTGCCGGTGCCAGCCGCGACGATGTAGCCCTGGTTGCGCGTTGAGCCGCAGCTCAGACACGCTGGCCCCGGCGGATGCCGAAGCGCTCCGCATTCGCCGCAACGCTGGATCCGCAACTCGCCGGCCTGTGCCGGCCCAGAAAAACGCAGTGTCAGGGGAGGCAGGCGGCCGCATGGCTGTGCCGGCAGACCCCGGCTGGGTCGTCTCGGCGTCACGGGCGGCAGGCGGCCGCATGGCGGTTCCGAGTGCCGGTTGGGTCGTCGCTGAGCCATCCTGGCCGTCGTCGGCCGAAGCGGCTGGCCGGTACTTCAGCACGCGCCAGTCCATCTCGGCCACCGGCTCGCCGGCCGAGTACCAGGTGTTCCTCGTGGTGACAAACCAGCCCTCGCCCAGGGCTGTGCGCTTCGGGCCCGTCACGTAGGCAAGCTCGGCCCGTAGACTCAGTACCTCACCAAGCCGCAGGTAGCGATGGTACGTCTGGGCGCAGTTGGTGGCCACGACAGCGGGATAGCCGGCCTCGTCGAGCGTTCGCATCATCTGGCCGAGCGGATCTGTGCCGTCGTCGGCCGCGTGCGGCTCCAGTCCTGGCATGGTCCAGACCTGCACCATGGCGGGTGGCGCGACCAGCCCGCCGTGGATCGACCGGGACGCGGCGTCGGCATCGGTGTATATCGGGTTGACATCGCCGATGGCGTCGGTCCAGTTGCGGATCGTTGGCAAGTTAACGGGATCCCGGGCGAGCCGCGGCGAGCCGGGACCGGCGGCCCGGACCTTCTCGGCCGCTGCCAGGATCAGCGCGGTTCGGTCGTCGCCGGTCATCGAGGCACTCGCGGCAACTTCAGGCCTGCCATCGCGATCAATTCTCGCTGCACCTCGTTGACCCCTCCGCCGAACGTCATGACAGTGTTGCGCTTGTTCTGCACGTCCAGCCAGTGGGCCAGCTCGGCCGTCTCCTCGTCGGCGAGGTCCCCGATGTCTGCTGACCACCTCGGCTAGCTCAGCGCCGATCCGCTGCGCTTGCTCGGATCCAAAGACCTTTGTCACGGAGGCGTCGGCGATGTCGACATGCTCGGTGACGGCGACCTGCCAGTTCAGCAGTTCGTTGACCCGCTCCGCCGCCGCGGCCCGGGCGAGCGCACGCTGAACGTCGCCCTGGTCAAGCACGCGTCCGCCGTCCGGACCGGGCTGCGTCGCGGCCCAGTCGTGCACCCGTCGGTGGAGGACGCCGAGCCGGCCAGCCGGGCCCAGCATCACGCGCTCGTGGTTGAGCTGGGCCGTTATGAGCCGCCAGCCGGCATTCTCCGCGCCGACACGCATCGTCACCGGCACCCGCACGTCCGCGTAATAGGTCGCGTTGACGTGATGCGCCCCGTCGTGGGTGATGATGGGCGTCCAGGAATAGCCCGGATCTCTGGTGTCGACGATCAGTATCGACAGACCCCGGTGTTTCGGTGCTTCGGGATCGGTCCGGCACGCCAGCCAGATGAAATCTGCGTCATGCCCCCCGGTCGTGAATATCTTCTGGCCGTTGACGACGTAGTGGTCTCCGTCCAGCACCGCTCTGGTTCGCAGCGAGGCCAGATCTGTGCCTGCGCCCGGCTCGGTGTAGCCGATGGCAAAGTGCAGTTCGCCGGTGAGGATCTTCGGCAGGAAGAATTCCTTCTGCTCAGCCGTCCCGTGCTCCATCAGCGTCGGCCCGACCGTCTGGAGGGTCACCGCCGGTAGCGGCACGTCGGCGAGTGCGGCCTCGTTGACGAAGATTTGCTGCTCTATCTGGCCCAGGCCGCGGCCGCCAAACTGGACCGGCCAGCCCATGCCGAGCCATCCGTCACGGCCCATCCGGCGGACCACGTCACGGTAGATCGCGCCGTGCCGCTGCGTCAGCATCTCCTCGCGCTCGGTCGGCGAGATCAGCGTCGCGAAGTAAGCCCGCAACTCGTCACGCAGCGCGCGCTGCTCGTCGGTGAGGTCGAGAAACATTACGAACCCGCGGCTTCCAGCGCGCCGAGGCGGTCGAGCCGGTTGGCAGCGCCACCGACGAACGCGGTCAGGTCGGTCATCAGCGCCGAGTACCGCGGCAGCGGGTATGTGACGTCCATCCCGACCCCGCCGTGCAAATGGTGGCAGGTCCGCAGCGCCGCTGGACAGTACTCGGCGAGCCAGTACGCGGCCACGTCGACGTCGCGTTCCGCCGCGGCGCGGCCGGTGTCGAGCTGCCAGGACGCGGAGATCGTGATGAGGTGCAGCGTGCGCGCGACAGCGTAGACGTCGGCGATCTGCTGAGCGACTGCCTGGAACGTCGCGAGCGGCCGGCCAAATTGCTCGCGGGTGGCGACATGTGTCGTGGTGAGGTCGAGCGCGCCCGCTAGAACGCCGTCCGCAACAGCGCACGCACCGGCTGCCGCCAGACGGTACAGGTCGCCGACGCTGCAGCCGCCCAGCACTGCCAGGACTGGGCTGTCGGCTAGGCGCAGCGTGTACTCAGGCAGGCCTGACGAACTCGGCGTCCGCTGGCAGGACAAGCCGTCGGCGTCCGGTTCGACGACGGCAATGACTGGGTCGCCGGCCTCCGTGCTCGCGGGTATCAGGATCCACTGGGCTGCCCCTGCATACGGCACGCCGACCTTGACACCTGACACAGTGCTGCCGCGGCGGCTCAAGGTGACGGTGGTCGCCGGCGTCTCCGGCATGGGCCGAGATGGCTCGCGGATCGCGGCGGTCAAGATCGTCTCGCCGGACCCGACGCCGCCGAGCAGCAGCTCCTTCAGCTCGGCGTTGGCCGATCTCGCCACGGGCAACACGCCGAGAGCGAGCGTGGCCAGCGCGGGGACCCGGGCCGCGTGCCGGCCGACCTCTGTCAGCACCGCCGCCGTGGCCTGGACGCCGAGCCCGTCGCCTCCTAGCTCGGCAGGCACGGCGAGCGACAACAGCCCAGCCTGGCCCAGCTCCTTCCACAGCGAGCCGTCGAGGTCGGTGGCTCGGCCCGCGGCGTCGGCGGCCGTGGCAATCGGACCCGATGCGCGCAATAGGCGCGCGGCGAGCTCGGACGCTGCGGCCTCGGCCTCGCCAACGGTGAAGTCCATCTAATGGACCTCCTCGCGCCGGGAGGCCTGGAGATCAAGCTGCTCGCCGGAACTCGCGATCAGCAACTCGTCTCCTTCTCTTCGACTCGCACTCAAAATTAGAACACGTTCCAGCGCGCTGGGACAGGAGATGACAAGGAGCTCGTTCGCGCCCGCGGCTTCGCAGCCGTGCCGAGGGGTACCACATCGCATCGGGCTGTCATAGGCGGCTCACGCGGAGTGCTGCCGGGCAGATCCAGCACATTGTCGTGTATCTGCGGGCACGCAGGACGTTGCAGCTCGCCTCCAGGTTGCTGGGCAAGGAGTTCGCCAGCACTCACTTGCACGGCACTTCATTACCAGCGAGGCCTGATCGGGTCGGAGATCGGCTAGCCGCGCATTTGCCGAAATGCCGGGTGCGCCGCCATCGCGTTTCCGCAGTTCAGGGCCTCAGCCTGATAAAGTTAGAACACGTTATACCTTTGGTAGTCCAGCGCGCCTGGCGTCAGCCGACGTGCGCGGGCCTGCCGGCTGAGATGCAGGCGGAACACGATGAAGGGCCGGGATGGCAACGCCGAAAACGCGCAACAGCGGCAGCGCCGGATCGGCTACGCGCGATTCGGGTGCGTCAGCGTCGGCTACGGCCGCGCCCGGCGAGGCCGAACTCGGCTCGGCGGCCCAGCGCGAGCGCCGGAAGCGGATCCTCGACGCGACGCTCGCACTCGCCGCCAAGGGCGGATACGAGGCTGTTCAGATGCGGACGGTCGCCGAGCGCGCCGACGTGGCACTGGGCACGCTTTACCGGTATTTCCCGTCCAAGATCCACCTCCTGGTTTCGGGTCTGGCCAGGGAGTTCGAGCGAGCTCAGGAGCGACTCGATCGCGCACCCATACCAGGTGAGACCCCCTACGACCGGACGCTCTACGTGCTCGGCCGCGTCACCAGGTCCATGCAGCGCGACCCACTGCTGATCGAGGCTATGACCAGGGCCTTCATGTTCGCGGATCCGAGCGCTGCTACTGAGGTCAATACCGTGGCGGCGCTCATGGAAGAGATGCTCACCAAGGCTATGCATGACGGCGAGCCCACTGCGGACGAGCGCGCGATCGCCAGGATCATCGGCGACGTCTGGCTGTCGAACCTGGTGGCGTGGGTGACGAGGCGCGCTTCGGCGACCGACGTGGCGTCGCATCTCGAGTTGGCCGCTCGCCTCCTGCTTCGCTAACGGTGGCAGAGACCGAGCGGGCGAAGCTCGGTCGGAGTAGCGCCACTGGCCGAGGAGACGCGCAATTCGCGCCGCACCGCGTAACGGCCCGCCCGCTAGCTAGCTGGCTGGGGGCTTCTGCGGAGCTGCCGGCTTGACTGGGCGCGGAATCGGCTTGATTTGCCCTGGCCCTGGACCGATCATGAAGTGCTTCATCCCGGGACCAGGCTTCGCGAAACACGGGCACTCGACTGACCCTGGCCGCCATTAGCCGGCCTCGACGTGGCCGATGCTGACGCCGGCCACGAGGGCTCCGGCGCAGACGCCGAGGACGACGCCTTTCAGAAGAGTGCGGTGACGGTCGCGTCTGGCAGGCTGATGCCGACGCTCCTCCGCCAGCCGAGCCTCGACGCGCGCGGCCACTGCTCGGTCGACGCGGTCGATGAATTCGGCGATCACCGCGTCGCTGTACTCGGGCCCGAGTTCGCGATGGACCTCGGCAGCCGCCCGGACTTCCTGCGGGTCCACGGGCGAGGTACTCATGGTCGCAGGATAACCCGTCAGAGCGCGGAATAACCGCCTCGTCGGTCGCTAGTTCCACAGTTCCGCCGAGCTTGATCTTGGACGGACGCGGCTGGGAAGATCCTGACGGCTGATAGCGTTGAGTGCTTGTGGTGCTTAATGCACCGTCGCGCGAGGACTGTGCTCACCAAGAGCACGGGCTCGCACGGTCGCTATGCGAGCTGTCCGCTTCTCGGTGAATCCCTTTTTCGCCGCTGTCGTCGACTCTTGAACATGACGCGGCCAAGTAACCCGAGGAGCCCTCGCACATATGCCCCAAAATTCAGGGCGCCGCCGCGCGCCCGCGTCCTACCGCGGCCGAGCCCCGCAGCACCGCTCTCGCCGGCCCGAGCCGCGGCCGCAGAGATCGCCGCGGCCAGACCCGCGATCAGAACTCGACCGTGCACTCAAGGCGGCGGCGGGCCTGCCGCAGCCATCAGCCCGGACGTTCGCCGACCTCGGACTTGACGGCGGACTTGTCGCGGCGCTCGCAGTGCGCGGCATCACCGAGCCGTTCGCTATCCAGGCGCGGGCCCTGCCTGACGCACTCAGCGGGCGTGACGTCCTCGGCCGGGCCGAAACTGGGTCGGGCAAGACACTCGCCTTTGGGCTGCCGATGCTCAGCCGGCTCGCCCGGATGGACGGTCGCGCTGCGCCTAAGAAGCCGCGCGGCCTGGTCTTGGTGCCGACGCGTGAGCTAGCACAGCAGGTCGCGGGTGTTTTGGCCCCGCTCGGCCGCGCCATCGGCGTGAGCGTGATGACCATCTACGGCGGCGTCTCGATCGGGCGCCAGATCGCCCGGGTGGCGGGCGGTGTCGACATCGTCGTCGCGACACCGGGTCGGCTGATCGACTTGCTCGAGCGCAACGCCTGCACCCTGGCCGACATCGCCGTGACCGTGCTGGACGAGGCCGACCACATGGCCGATCTCGGCTTCTTGCCATCCGTGACCCGAATCCTGGACGAGACCCCGGCGGACGGGCAGCGGCTGCTGTTCTCGGCGACGCTAGATCGAGGCGTGGACAAGCTCGTGCGGTCCTACCTGACCGAGCCAGCCCTCCACGCCGTGACGCCCGACGTCGTCGCTGGCAGCATGGCCGAGCACAGCGTGCTCGTGCTGGCGGCCGAGGACAAGCTCCCAGTGGCGGCCGAGATCGCGAGCCGCCCGGCGCGGACTCTTATCTTTGTCCGCACAAAGCACGGCGCCGATCGGCTCGCTAAGCAACTTGAGCGGGCCGGGGTCAGCGCCGCGGCTATCCACGGCGATCGGAACCAGAATCAGCGACAGCGGGCGCTCGACGCGTTCGCGGCAGGCCATCCCAGGGTCCTGGTTGCGACCGACGTGGCTGCCAGGGGCATTCACGTGGATGACATCGAGCTCGTCGTCCACTTCGACCCGCCGAATGACCACAAGGATTATCTGCACCGGTCAGGTCGCACGGCCCGAGCGGGCGCGTCCGGCCTGGTGGTCACCTTGGGCACGCACGACCAGCTTCGCGAGATCCAGCGACTGCATGAGTCAGCAGGCGTCGAGCCCGCGCGGCACCACGTCGAGTCCGGTCACCCAGTCGTGCGGAAGATCGCTACAACTGGGACGCCCGTGCCGCCACCACCTGTCGCCGCCGGACCTCGGCCTCGCCCGGCCGATGCGCCGCCCCGGGTCCGCCGCGGATCCGGGCGGCCACCGCGGGCACCTGGTCGCCGTTCGACGGGAACGCGGCAGCATCGGTCGGCCCAGACCGGCCAGCAGCCGCCGCGATAGTGGCCATCAGCTGACATCGGCCGGCAGATCGTTAGCATCGGTCGGCCCAGAACGGCCAGCAGCCGCCGCGATAGTGGCCATCAGCTAACATCGGCCGGCAGATCGTTAACAGTTCTAACGAAGTGATCGCAATTTCCGGAGACTAGCCTTCGAGTCGGGTACGGGCCGGCAGAGTTCCTCCTAGCAAATTCGACGGGAGGACTCCAACTTTGAAGCCTGGAAACTGGCGTAAGCGGCTTAACGCCGGGGCCTTGATCGCGGCAGGTACTGCCGGAACGATGATCGTTTTGTCCTCGGTGCCAGCGGCGGGGGCTACGAGCGGCTCAGGGCCGAGAAAGGTCGCCGTGCGGCAGGGCGTCACCGCAGCGTCGCTGCATGGCACCCGGATCTCGGCGGCGGCATCGACGACACAGCTGACCGTCTCGTTTGTCCTGGACATGCGCAACGAGAGCGCGCTCGCGTCCGCGGTCAAAGGTGGCCTGCACACCTCGTACCTGTCGGTGAGCCAGTTTGCCAGCCAGTACGGCCAGACCCAGGCCAACATCAATGCGCTCAAGTCGTACCTCAGCAGCTTCGGCATCAAGTCGACTGCCTACGCGGACGGCCTGGACATCAGCACGACCGGCCCCGCCAGCGCATATACGAGCGCGCTGTCGGCCAAGATCAGCTTGTACCGGATAAAGGCGCAACGAGGTCACGGCGGCCATGCAGGTCACCCGGCCATGACCATCCACGGCACGACCAACCCAGCGACGCTGCCCGCGAACCTGGCCAGCTTCGTGTACGCCATCCTCGGCCTGACGAGCTACCCCGTCGCCAGCAGCAACGCGGTGCACACGCCGCTCGCGGGCCATGTGACCTCGCACGCGGTGATTGGCGGCCGTACGCCTGGCAGCTTCGCCAGCCAGTACGGCCTGACGTCGCTGTACGCCAAGGGCTTCAAGGGCCAGGGCGAGACCGTGGGCATCATCACGTACGCCAGCATCAATCCGGCCGACGCGACGTACTTCTGGTCCAAGGTCCTTAAGATCTCGACCAAGGCGAACCGGATCAAGCTTGACAACATCGACGGCGGGTCTGGACCCGTCAGCGCTGGCGCAGGCTCAGACGAGACCGCTCTCGACCTCGAGCAGTCCGGTGCGCTAGCGCCACAGTCCAACATCGTCGTGTATCAGGCCCCGAACACGGACTACGGCACGGCGGACGCCTGGTTCACGGCGGCGAGCCAGAACACCGCGGCGGCGGTGACTACAAGCTGGGGTGAGTCCGAGATCCTCAACCAGGCCATCGGCGCGAACGGTACCGAGGCCGCGACGTTCGGCGGAATCTACGACGAGGCCGGACTGGAGATGGCGGCGCAGGGCCAGAGCGCGTTCGACGCTACCGGCGACGCCGGCGCCTACGACGACGCGTTCGACACCACGCCCTACACCGAGCTATCCGTCGACAACCCGGCCGACAGCCCGTGGATCACCGGGGCCGGCGGTACGACTAATCCGCTCAGCATCCCGATTGCCTCCAACGCCACCGTCACCGTTAAGTCGCAGCGCGCATGGGGCTGGGACTACCTGTGGCCCTACTACGCGACGATCTCGGGCGACGCGTCTGAGGGTGCGATGGCGGCCGACCCGTTCTGGACAGCAGGCGGTGGTGGCGGCTACAGCGTCGTCGAGCCGCAGCCGTCCTACCAGAGCGCGATTCCGGGCATCGGTAATTACACGGCGGTGCCGTACCTGGCGCCCGACCCGACCTCCGACGTGCTGTTCGGCACGGCAACGTCGTGCACGGTGGCCGTGAACGGAGTACCGTGCGTGCCGACCGCCTGGATTCCGTGGACGACAAGCGCCAGCGTCGTCCCACCGCCGTCGACGGTCACCGGGACCGCCACCGGCCGGGCAGTCCCCGACCTCTCGGCGGACGCTGACCCGAACAGCGGGTACGAGCTCTACTTCTCCGGGCAGAGCCCCAAACTGCAGACCGGCTGGGGTGGCACGAGCTTTGTCGCGCCGCAGTTCGCCGGCTCGGCCGCGGTGATCGACTCCTTCCTGAAGCACCGGGCGGGGTTCTGGAATCTGGAGATCTACAAGTTCGCCACGCACAGCTACACGTCGTTTACCCCGCTGAGCACGCCGGGCGCGAGTAACGACAACGAGTACTACACCGGGACTGCCGGGACGAAGTACAACCCGGCCACGGGTCTCGGCACGGTGAACCTGTACCGCCTAGCGCAGAACTTCAAGTACCGCAGCTAGGGCTCTGACGGGCAGACGGTCCCGCGCACGGTCAATCGGCCTTGCGCGGGACCGTCCCCGTCCCCGTCCCCATCTTGAAACGATCGCGTCGTCAGCCCGTGGCTGACCTGCCAGTTCTGCGTACCGAGATGTCACCAACAGTTCGTTGCACCGTCACGGCAAAGCGCCCGTTTAAGGTAGTCGCGTGACTCACCGTGTGTGCGTGCGAATCGCTTATGTCTCTGAGTCTTTTCCGCCCGACGTCAACGGCGTAGCGCACACCGCGGTGCGCGTCGCCGAGCACTTGATCGCCAGGGGCCACGAGCCTCTAGTGATCGCGCCGGAGCCTGCTAGCGGGACTCCGCTGCCGGATCGCGGGTTCAACTTTCCGATCGTGCGAGTGCGCTCGATCGGTGTCCCGGTCTATGCGGGCTTCCGGGTCGGGCTACCGGGTGCCAGCGTCAAGGCGGCCGTGGCCGCGCACCACGCCGACATCGTGCACCTGGCCGGGCCGTTCGTGCTCGGCGCCGGCGGCTGCACCGCGGCACTGGAACTGGGAGTGCCGATCGTCGCCGTGTACGCGACCGACCTGCCTGCCTACGCGCGGGCGTATCACACCGGTGCGATCGGCCAGGCGATCGCGTGGCGACGGCTGCGCAAGATCCACAACGCCTGCGATCGAACCCTGTCGCCCAGCACGGCGACCGCTACTGACCTGCGGGAACACGGGATCCAGCGGGTCCAGGTCTGGGCCCGCGGCGTAGACTGCCGGCGGTTCGATCCAGCGAAGCGAAACGAGGAGATACGTACCGAGCTAGCGCCGCGGGGGGAGGTCATCGTCGGCTACGTCGGTCGCCTGGCGACTGAAAAGCGCCTCGACCTGCTCGCCGGCATCGCCAGCCTGCCGGGCGTGCAGCTGGTCATCGTCGGCGCCGGACCAGCGGAGGCGGCGGTCCGCCGTGCGCTGCCGGGAGCGTTGTTCCTCGGGCAGCGCGGCGGCGAGAATCTGTCGCAGATCTACGCCAGCCTCGATGTGTTCGTGCACAGCGGGCCGCACGACACGTTCGGCCACACGCTGCAGGAAGCAGCCGCCAGCGGGCTGCCCGTCGTGGCGCCGGCGGCCGGAGGGCCGCTCGATCTGGTGCGCGATGGCGTGACGGGCTTCCTGGTCCCCCCTGGAGACACGACAGCCCTGGCCGGCGCCGTCGCCACCCTCGCGGCCGACGCCACGCTGCGCGCGGCGCAGGGCAAAGCGGGGCGGCAGATGGTACTCGGCCGCAGCTGGCCGGCCCTTTGCGACGAGCTGATCGGGCACTACAACGACGTGCTGGGCTCGGTCGAACCACTTGAGCACGCGGCGGCCGCGGCATGACCACACTTGTCGCGCTCGGTGACTCGATCACCCTCGGCATCGGTGACCCGGTGCGGCTCCCAGCGCCGGACGGCGGGAAGGGGCCTCGTGGCTGGCGCGGGTGGGCGGTGCTGCTGGCCGACGCACTGCCAGACGCAGACCTGCACATCGTGGCCGGCAACGGCGCGTGCATGGCCAACCTGGAGCTTGATCAGCTACCGCGGGCTCTCCAGCTCCGGCCGGACATCGCCAGCGTTGTCATCGGGGTCAACGACACGCTCCGCCCGAACTTTGACCCTGCCCGGATCGAGGCGGCTGCCGCGCACACAGTGGGCGCGCTCTGCGCCTCCGGCGCAACCGTGCTGACGATGCGGTTGCCAGATCCGGGTCGCATGCTCGGCATGCCCGGCTTGCTGGCCAGACCGCTTGCGCGGCGAGCACACGAGCTGAACGACGTCATGGATCAGATGGCCGAGCGGTTCGGGACACTCCACTTCGACGCTGCCAGCGACGCCGTCGTCTACGACCCGGAGATGTGGGCCGTAGACCGGCTGCACCCGAGCGAACGCGGGCACCGGCTCATCGCCCGCAAGTTCCACGCTCTGCTGGCCGAGGCTGGTCATCCGGTCGGTCCGCCGCCCGGTGCAGAGCCCTTGAACCAGCCGCCGACCAAAGTGGAGCAGCTCGCCTGGATGGCGACCAAGGGCACCGCCTGGGTGGTGCGACGCTCGACCGACCTCGTGCCGAGCCTGCTGGCCATGGCCTACGCCGAATGGCGGTCTGGCCACGGTCTCGAGGCCGAGTCGTCCGGGGCGGCTCCCGAAGCCAACCTGCCGTCAGACGGGGAACTGGCGCCGACCGCCGCCTATGGCCTGGAGATGCCACGGTGAGTTAGCTTTTGTCGGCATGACCTGGCAACCGGAACTGGACGAGCTGCGCGAACGGCAGGAGCTAGCCGAGCGCATGGGTGGCCCGGAGAAAATCCGGCGGCAACATGACGCAGGGCGGCTCACAGTCCGCGAACGGATCGCGGCTCTGCTGGACGAGGGCTCGTTCCGCGAGATCGGCGGGCTCGCCGGTAAGGCTGAGTACGACGACACCGGCGCGCTGAAGGGCTTCATGGCGGCTAACTTCGTCACCGGCACTGGACGAATCGACGGCCGCAAGGTCATCGTCGGCGGGGACGACTTCACGATTCGCGGCGGCGCGTCTGACGCCTCCATCGCGGCCAAGCAGATCTACGCCGAGCGCATCGCGAACGAACTCAGGCTGCCGATCGTCCGGCTGATCGAGGGTACAGGCGGCGGCGGCAGCGTGAAGTCATTCGAGCAGGCGGGTTACACGTACGTGCCGGTCAACCCCGGCTGGGACTACGTCGTCGACAATCTGTCGGTTGTACCGGTGGTCGCGGCTGGCCTCGGGCCGGTCGCCGGGCTAGGTGCAGCGAGGTTGTGCGCGGCCCACTTGTCGATACTGGTTGCGGACACCGCACAGCTCTTCGTCGCCGGTCCGCCGGTGGTCAAGCGAGTCGGCGAGGATGTTGATAAGGAGGCGCTGGGCGGCAGCCACGTTCATGCCAGGAACGGGGCCGTCGACCTGATTGCTCGCTCCGAGCTCGAGGCGTTCGAGCTGATCCGGACGTTCTTGTCCTATCTGCCGCCGAGCGCATACGCGTTGCCACCGGTGGTTCAGTCCGCGGACCCGGTCGACCGCCGGGACGAGGCGCTGCTGTCGGCCGTGCCGCGCGACCGGCGCAAGCCGTACCGGATCCGGGAGATTCTGGGCGCTGTCCTTGACGCAGGCTCGGTCATGGAGATCCAGCGTTACGGCGGCTCGATCGTGACCGCGCTCGCGCGGCTCGACGGCCACCCGGTCGGGGTCGTCGCGTGCGACCCATTCGTGGCGGGCGGCTGCATGACCGCAGAGGGCGCCGATGCCGTCATCCGCCTCGCCGATCTTTGCTCCACGTTCCACGTTCCGGTCGTGACCTTCACTGACCAGCCGGGACTGCTGATCGGCACGCGCGCCGAGCAGCGAGCCACGATCCGGCACGGTGTGCGCGCGATCAGCGCCGTCTATCAGGGCACTGTGCCTGGTGCCGAGATCATCGTGCGACGGGTCTTCGGAGTTGGCGGTGCCGGCCTGACTAACCGTCACCGGATCGTTCGCCGATGGGCCTGGCCGTCGGGCGACTGGGGCTCGCTGCCGGTCGAAGGCGGCATCGAGGCCGCCTACCGAGCAGACCTCGAGGCGTCGGACGACCCCGCCGCGCTGCTGGCCGAGATCCAGACGCGGCTTGACGCGGTCCGCAGCCCGTTCCGCACGGCCGAGCGGTTTGGCGTGGAGGAGATCATCGATCCGCGGGATACCCGCGCGCTGCTGTGCGACTGGGTAAAGGACGCGTACGCAATCTTGCCGTCGCTACTCGGCAGGCCCTCCTTCGGTACGCGGCCGTAGCCAGGCCAGCACGCGTGGGCTGCCACCAGGCCGGTGCTGGCATGATGGCCGGGTGACGATGTCACTGGACTTCTCGGTCATCCCGGCCGCCGACCACCAAGCCGAAATCGCGCGCATCTGCGACGCACTCGAGGCGGCGGACAAAGCAGGCCGTTATCCCCAGCTGACCGTCGAGCGCCCGTGGTCAGTGCACAACCCGATCCTCGAAGGCGAGTTCTCGTCGCCCAGCGCGATCCGCTGGTACCTCGAGCGGGAGCTAGGCAGGCTGGCCGCAGCGGGCGCGCGCATCGCCGTCAGCCCCGGCCGCCCGGCCGTTGACCTGCACGATCCGGCGCTCGGCCCGGCCGTCGACGAGACGAGCTCGGACTTGCGCCGCAAGAAGCTTTTCCTGTTCGGGCCTGAGCGGATGGCGCTGTCCATCGACCGGCTGCGTCACTACACGGGTACCGCGGCTGAGTCGTTTCAGCGATACGTACTGCTCACGAACTACTCCTGGCACGTTGAGGAGTTCCTGGCCGCGCTGCCCGACTGCACGGGCCCGGACTCCGACGACCGCCAGATGCCGGCCTGGCACCACGAGCTGCCGGGGCGGGCTGGCCTGACGATGGTGAACATCGGCGTCGGGCCGTCGAACGCCAAGACCATCACCGACCACCTCGCTGTGCTGCGACCAGACCTCGTGCTGATGATCGGTCACTGCGGCGGCCTGCGTAACCACCAGGAGATCGGGGACCTGGTGCTGGCGACCGCCTACATGCGGGACGACCGCGTGCTGGATGACGTGCTGCCGCTTAGCGTTCCGGTCGTCTCGAACTACACGCTGAACGCGCTGCTGCTCGACGAGGTGATAGCGCGAGGCCTGCGTTCCCGACTGGGGATCGTGTTCACGACGGCGAACCGGAACTGGGAACTCAATCTCGGCACGGTCAGCGAGCGGCTGCGGCAGTCGCGTGCCATCGCGGTCGACATGGAGTCAGCAACCGTGGCGGCCAACGGCTTCCGCTATCGGATACCGACCGCGACTCTCCTCGCCGTCAGTGACAAGCCATTGCACAGTAGCCCCAAGCTGAGCGACGACGCCCAGGCCTTCTACGCTGCCTCCCGTCGTCAGCACGTCGAGATCGCCATCGCTGTCGCGCAGCAGGCCAGGAAGATGTATCCGGCCGGCCTGCCAACCGCCGACATTCGCTCGACCGACGAGCCGTTGCTGGGGCTGACCGAGCCCGATCCGGCCCCGCGGCCAGCTCCGCTGGAGATAG
The DNA here is from genome assembly GCA_963730085.1 of uncultured Actinomycetota bacterium. Classification (GTDB taxonomy): domain Bacteria; phylum Actinomycetota; class Actinomycetes; order Streptosporangiales; family Streptosporangiaceae; genus JAJYUU01. The sequence continues at coordinate 1,049,666 of CAVSQI010000009.1, forward strand.
AGCGACCGGCACGTCGCTAGCTATCTAAGCGACCGGCACGTCGCTAGCTATCTAAGCGACCGGCACGTCGCTAGCTATCTACTGGCCGACCCGGCCGTCGAGCCGCTCCCGCAACAGGTCGGCGTGTCCCATATGCCGGGCGTATCGCTAGGTCAGTCGGTGAACAGCCCCAAGTTACGCGAGAGATGGCGCATTCGCCGGGAGCGCAAGAAGCGCTTGAACGCCGCGCGGTACACGCGCGGTGATGGGGGCGATGCCGGAGTTTGGCCCGGAGGCTCGTATGAGCAGGCGGGGCCGCTCTGAGCCAAGGCATCCGAATCCCCCCGGCCAACTGATCGAGGGCTCACGACGACGCGGGCATTGTGGCTGCAACGCATCCCAATCGTCGCCTAGGCAGGTGCGAGCGACAGGCGTACCGTTGGTGCACTCCTTAAGGAGGCCAGCGATGGGCCGATCGGATCCACCAGAGTCGCAAAGGGATTCCTGGACGCAGTCGATCCTCCCGGTAGCCGCCGGCCTAGGCCACGGGCGGTCGGCGCATTCGAGGGAGCCAGCGACGCTGATGTCTGCTATCCGCCAGTTACGCGAGAGAAGGCGCAGGCGCCGCCTCGAATTGCAGGAGCGAAAGGTCACCGCTCGGGAGAACTTGCGGGACTTCAAGTCCAGTCGCGACGAGCCCGGCCAGTGGACGGGCGGCGTCTAGCCCGCGCGCCATAGGCATGCGTCGGCCTTGCCTGCACCGAGTAGAACGGCGCGGACGCGCTGTCATCCGGGGCGCGCGACTGGGACGGAGTCGCGCGCCTCGGCGTCAACCGGAAGGATCTGCGTAGGACCTAGAACTCCATCTCAGATGCCGTGGGGTTCGCTCGCCATCTGACCCGCGAGAGTCTGCACCCGCTTCAGCGGCGCGAGCGCCAGCAGGATGGAGCCGAGTCCAACCACCGACACACGGTCTGGAACATGTCGAACACCTGACTGGCTAGCCACTGTGTAGCCGCGCCTCGTCCAGACGTTCCCGCAGGTTCGAGCCAGCCCCGGCTCTCAAGTCCTCGGATGAGATTCAGTGCGCCCTGAGTAGTGACGTCGAGTTTCTTGCGGATCAGCGCGGTGGTAATCACAGGCTGCGTGAACATGGTCTCGACTACGTCGATCGCCCTGCTGCGACTGCTGCTTAGCTCGGTTCGGTAGCGCTCTCTCAGGTCCAGAAGCTCCCTTGACTTCAGAACGCCGTCTTCTGCCTGAGAGGCGACGGCTGTGAGAAAGAACTGCAGCCACTGCTGGAGTTCACCTTTCTCGCGCACTGCCTGTAGGCGGTCGAAGTATTCCCGCCTTCGCGCCGCGAAGTATGGGCTGACTTTGCTGATCTTGGGCCTGCGCGTCGGATCGGTGATGGACGCGCTGGTTGACGATCTTGGCTACGACTCGGGGCACCGGGTGCTGTACCTGACTCGTAAAGGCGGCCACCGCGACCGGGTCGCCGTCCCGCCTGGTGTCGGCGAACCGATTGACAAGATGCTCGCCCAGCGCGGCAACCCGACGTCTGGTCTGCTGTTCCTGACCGAGCGCGGCCGGCCGCTTTACCCGGCCTGGTCATTCCGGCTGTTGAAGCGACTCGGCCGGATGGCGCGCGTACCGCAAGCCGAGCGGCTGTCCGCTCACTCGATGCGAGCGACCGCGATCACCGAATACCTGCGCATCGCGCCGCCGCAGGACGTGCAGGACTTTGCCCGGCATAAGGATCCGCGGACCACCCGCCGCTACGACAAGGCTCGCGGCAACCTCGACCGGGCCGGATCGTACGTGCTGGCCACCAGGTACGGCCAGCGGCAAGACGGCTTAGCCCGTTAGCCGGTCCGGGGGCAGCGGGTGTGAGGGGCTACGAGGACGAAGCCAAAGCCTTCTCTCAGGGTGTAGCTGTTGCCGCCCGCGGTGTAGGTGACGACCGGGCCGCTAGTGCGGCCGACCTTCGGCCCCGTGCGCGCGAGCCCGAATACGAGGTTGAGTTGCTGGCGGGGCTTGATGACGGCGCCGGGTATGGGCTGCCGCTGTGACCAGGTGGGCCAGGTGGTCGGCGGGTAGTTCTGTTCGCCGGCAAAGTTCAGGCCACCGCTCGGTGACTTGGCAAGCGGTATCAGCCACGCCTTCGTCATATTGAGGCCGTGCGACAAGGCCAGCTTGACGCCGGTGACAGTGACCGGAGACGAGCTGGCGTTGTCAAGGATGGAGAAGCCGTCGGTCACCGGGGGCTGACCGATAGCCAGCGGAGTGCATATTCCTCCGCCTGCGCCGGTGAAGCCACCGGAGTTGAGCGGGGCGGGGTCAGCGGAGCACGCTGCCAGGAGCGCTGCAGTTGCCAGCAGCGCTCCCAGCAGCAGGGTGCGTGGTCTCACTATGGAATCGCCATCGGCCAGTCGACACCCGGGTTCGGGTAGAGCGTATCGCCGCACAGCCAGCCGTTCTCACCGTAGTAATACTCGATCGACAGTGAGTTCGTATAGCCGGCCTGCGCGGTCCCCGCGAAGCCCACGACGTTGAAGGCCGCGCTCATGGTTTTGGCGGTGGTCGTATTTATGGTGGGTTCGCTGCACGCCTTTATCGGGCCGCAATGAGGCGGGACGAGCCGGCGTTCCTGGGTGAACGATGCCGTCGCTGTCGAGGAGCCAGGTCGTCGGCACGCTGGCGCTTTCTGGAAGGAATACCGTCCCGCTGTCGACGGGATCGGGAAGACGGCCGAGCGGCTGATGGAGTGGAAGCGGTTGTCGCGGCGTCCGTGGCCGGTGATGGTGTGGACGCCGGCGCAGACCGGGACGTTCCTCGACGCCGTCGCCGACGACAGGCTCTACGCGATGTGGCACCTGTTCGCGTTCACCGGCATGCGGCGCGGCGAGATCGCGGGCCTGCGGTGGGCCGACGTCGACCTGACCAGCGGCCTGCTGCACGTCGAGACACAGCTGGTGCAGCTGGGCTGGGAAGTCGACGAGGACACGCCCAAGACCGAGGCCTCAGCCGCCCCGGTGTCGATCGACAAACCAGCTGTCGCGGTGCTCCGCGCCTGGCGTAAGGCGCAGATGGCCGACCAGGCAGCCATGGGACACGGCTGGGTGAGCTCGGGCCGCGTCTTCACCCAGCTGTCCGGCGCGGCGTTCCATCCTGGGCCGGATCACCAAGATGTTTGAGCGCGCTGCGTTCGACGCTCACCTGCCGCCGATCCGGTTGCACGACCTGCGCCACGGCGCGGCCGACGCTGGCGCACGCAGCGGGCGCAGACATGAAGGCACATTCAGGCGATGCTGCGGCATGCGAACTACTCGATCACCGCTGACACGTACACCACGGTGCTGCAGGAATCGCAGGCCGCGCTTGCTGAGGGCATGGCCGGTGTGGTGCCGCGGCTGCGTCCCGTCGCTCGACTCGTCGGATACTCGCGCCCCACGACGCCCCCACATCCGCATCCAGACCCGCGCGACAGCGCCGCCTGGCCGTAAAGGGCATGGTCAGGGGGTGGGGCGCCTGGGGCTCGAACCCAGAACCCACGGATTAAAAGTCCGCTGCTCTACCATTGAGCTAACGCCCCGCGTGCGCCACGACCGAAGGCGCCAACTTTGAAGCGTAGCGAGTCCATGATCTGCTCCGGACAGATGTACCGCTTTGCCGAGCTGCGTTTCCCCGTTCGTCGGCAACTTCGACGCTCCAAGGCTCATCTAGCTGCTCAGCTACCTCGAGCGACCGACCGGTAACATCCGCCTCGTGGAGGAATGCTTCTTCGAGGCCGCTGGGCCGGGCCGTTATCGGTCGACGTCGGCGACCGCCGGGCCGTGGAGCCCGGACGCCCAGCACGGCGGTCCGCCGTCGGCGCTGGCGGCCCGCGAGCTCGAGTACCACGATCCCGACGAGAACATGCGCCTCGCCCGCGTCGCCATCGACATCCTGCGGCCCGTTCCGGTCAGGGAGCTCACAGCCCGGACGCGGACGCTCCGGCCAGGAAAGCGGGTGGCGCTGCTTGAGACCGTCCTGGAGTCCGAGGGTCAGGAGGTCCTCTGCGCGAGAGGCTGGCGAATCGCCAAGCTTGCCGATGGGCCGGTCGTACCCAAGAACACCACGGCGCCTAGTCTCCCTTCGGTCGCCAGCCAGGCCCGTTTCCCTGGCGGCCACGTCGACGGCTACCTGTCGCACATCGAATGGCGGCTGGAGAGCGGGAACTTCGACGTGCCGGGTCCGTGCCAGGCGTGGGGACGGCCGATGATTCCGCTCTTGCCGGGCGAGGCGATCGCGCCCATGGCACAGACGCTGCTCATCGCCGACACCGGCAGCGGCATCAGCAGGACACTTGACCCGCGGCAATTCATTTTCATCAACGTCGACCTGACGGTCGTTTTGCAGCGAGATCCGGTCGGTGAGTGGGTGCGCCTAGACGCCGAGACCTCGATGGGCGGCACTGGCACGGGCCTGGCCGAGACCCAGTTGTCGGATACGACCGGAGTCATCGGCGCTGCGATCCAGACGCTTCTGGTTTCGCCAAGGTAACCGTCGGAACCGCAGCTTCAGAATGGGAACGGGGGTGGCCCAAGCGAGCGCATCCGACAGGCGCGCAGCCAATGAGCGGAACCTGCCTGTGCTGGTGCGGTCCGAACCTGGCCTGACCGTCCTGACAGGCGGCCAGACCGGCGTCGACACGTTCGCGGCGCTCGCCGCGCTGCGAGTCGGCCTCCCGGTTCATCTGGTCTTCCCGAAAGGCTACCGGCAGGAAGACGGCCTGCTCACGACGGAGCGACGTCGACAGGTCTCCGGAGCCGTGCTGCACGAACTGACCTCGGCTAGTTTCCGGTATCGGACCTGGACCTGCGCTTACCTCGCGGACGTCATCGTGCTGCTCGACCCGGCGGGCGGCGCTGGCTGCCGCGAGACGGTGCGGGCGGCGCGGAAGCTCGGCCGGCCGCTGCTGTCCCCGGAGCCCGGCGAGTTGACGTCCGACCGGGTGGCCAGCTGGCTGGCCGAGGCCGGCGCTCGAGTGCTGATGGTCGGAGGGTGCCGCGGCAGCCTGCTCGCCAGCAAGGGCCGGGAAGGCGCCGTTCAGAGTGATCTCGCCGTCCTCATGGCCGTAGCGCAGCGCCAGCATGAGCGGATGCTCGGGTCCGGCGCAGGATCAAGCACCGAACCGAACTGAGCTCACCTTCCGGGCTTCGCCCAGTCGATCGGCACCCTGGCGGCTTGTTCTGGATGGCGCTCGAGCCACGACCGGGCGTACGGGCACAGCGGCACGATGGTCATGCCGCTCGCGGCCGCATGATCAACGGCGGCCTGCACGAGCTGGCCGCCGATGCCGTGACCGCCCAGGGCCTCCGGCACCTCGGTGTGCACGAGCACTAGCCGGTTGCCGTTCTTGCGGTAGATCAGCTCGGCCAGTCCGTCTTCGGCACGCACCTCGAACCGCGACGCGGCCTGGTTGTCCTCGACTTGAAAGCCATTTGCTTCGGTCATGCTGTCATCCTCGCTTGTCCAGGTAGGCGGCGCTCTTGCTGGCGTACGCGGCGATCGCGGTGACAGCGGCTGCGCCGGCAGATATAGCCAGCGGCAGGCCAGGACCGCGATGCAGCAACAGGCTGGCGCCGACGGCCGCGCCGATCAGCATGGCCAGTACCGCCACGACGCGGCGGCCTGCGTGCGGATTGCTGCCACCGGCTAGGGTCGAGTCGGCCGCCAGCCCGGTGAGCGTCATCGTTAGCACGGTCGTCGTCATGTCCGGGACCGCAAGTCGGCGAATGACCGAGTTCCTGACGCCCATCGCGAAAGCGAGGATGGCGATGGCCGTGTAACGAGCCCAGCCGCTCGACACGGAGCTCGCCGCGACGGCGACAACGGCCGCGGCTCCGACGAAGACAGCCTCGATCGCCACCGCGGCGCTGAGCAACCGGCTGCGGCGCGAGACGTGCCTGCTCAATAGGCCGCCGCATACGGCCCCAATGAGAAATACCCCCAACGAGGTCAAGCTGGCGGACACCGAAAACCCGGGAGCGCCGGCGGCGGCGAAGCCAAGGATGACCACGTTCCCGGTCATATTGGCAGTGAAGACATGCCCGAGACCCAGGTAGCAGACGGCATCAACGAGTCCGCTGAGCACGGTCAGGGCGAGCAGAACGCCGACGAGTGCTCGCTCACCGGTGTCGGCGCCGCCGACTTTCGCGGTATCGGTGCGCGCGACACCGGTGCGCGCCGGAGTGCCGTCGTGCGCGGCCGCTGGAATGTCTCCTGGTGGCCCGACCATCGATTCAGTCTGGCAGTGCCGCGCGCGCCCAGCGCACGCGGGCGCTTGCGCAGCGAGCAGTCCGTCGCGCTACGTAGGGTCCCGGCTGAGCAGAGCCTCGGCGCCTATCGGCCGGAACCCCGCTGCGAGGAACGCTCGGACGCTAGCCGCATTGGCAGGGGCGATCTGCGCCCATAGCGGCGCGCCGTCGGGAACGAGGTGGCGAGCCGCACTCGCGAGCCGTGTCCCGAGCCCGCGGCCCCGAGACGCTGGATCGACCTCTATCGCCACCTCGAGTCGGCCGGCCACGCCACGGCCCAGCATCAGTACGCCGCCGGGACTTTGCCAGGCGCGGACTTCGTCCCGGTATTGGAGAGCGCGCAAGATCCGCGGGTGGCTGGCGCCGGCTTTGCTCGTCAGCTCCGTGAGGCCGAGGTCACGCGGCGGCGGACCGGTCAGGGGATCGGCGCACGTCAGCATGTCGACGCTGCGGGTGCGGCGGCCAAGGCGCTGGCTGAGGGCGTGCAGGAAGCTGCCGGTGAGCGGACCGGATAGATCGTCGGCCGGGAGTTGTGCTCTCACCCAGGCTGCGTCGGTGTCCGCGAAGATCACCGCGTAGCCGGTTAGCGAGATGACGCCCGCATCTCGGCCAGACGGCTGAGACAGGAGGTCGACTCTTCCGTCAGTCGGCGGGAACTCGCCAGCCGCGGCGCGGGCCAGCAATTCGGTCAGAACCTCACGCGCAGCGTTGCGCTGCCGCTCAGGCGAGGAGGCTGGGTTGTCCACGTGGCGACGCTACCGGGATGATCTTGCATCGATGGAGGATGACTGTCGCCAGGGCGACAGTAGTTGCACATTCATGCTCGGCACGAGCGGTGATTTTGCTCTAGCGATAGGCCGAGATGCCGGTGATGGCCTGGCCGAGAGCGAGAGTGTGAATCTCCTCCGTTCCCTCGTAGGTCAGCACCGACTCCAGGTTGTTCGCGTGCCGGATGACCGGATACTCGAGAGTCACCCCGTTCGCGCCGAGGACAGTGCGGGCCTCGCGGGCTATGTCGATCGCAGTCCGGACGTTGCTCATCTTGCCCAGGCTGATCTGTTCCGGCGTGATCGCGCCCGCCTCCTTAAGCCGCCCGAGGTGTAGTGCTAGGAGTTGCGCGCGCTGCAGGTCGGCCAGCATCCAGGCCAGCTTCCGCTGCGTGAGCTGGAACCCGCCGATCTTCTGACCGAACTGCTCGCGCGTCCGCGCGTACTCGGCCGCCACCTCAAAGCAGGTTCGGGCCGCGCCGGTCACACCCCACAAGATGCCGAATCGCGCCTCGGAGAGGCACGAGAGCGGGCCCTTCAGGCCGCGCACGCCGGGTAGAACGGCGCTGGTCGGCAGTTTCACATCGTCGAAGTACAGCTCCGACGTGACCGAGGCGCGCAGCGACATCTTCTTGTGAATGTTCCGCGTCGTGAAGCCGCGTGCGCCTCGTGGCACCAGGAACCCGCGGATGCCATCGTCCGTGCCGGCCCAGACGACGGCAACATCAGCGACTCCGCCGTTGGTGATCCACATTTTCGAGCCGCTGAGAATCCAGTCGGCCCCGTTCCGTCTCGCATGGGTCTTCATGCTTGATGGATCGGAACCGTGGTCGGACTCGGTCAGCCCGAAGCAACCGGCCGCCTGGCCGGCGGCCATCCGCGGGAGCCATTCCTCCTTCTGCTCATCCGAGCCGTACTTCCAGATCGGGAACATGGCCAGCGAACCCTGGACGGAAACCAGGCTGCGCAGCCCCGAGTCGGCCGCCTCGAGTTCGCGGCACGCGACGCCGTAAGCGATGGCACCCATCCCGGCGCAGCCGTACCCCTGCAGGTGCATGCCGAGCAGACCGAGCCTGCCGATCTCGGGGAAGAGCTCTTTCGGCAGGGTCCCGGCTTCGAACCAATCGGCGATCTCAGGGAGGATGCGGTCGGCAGCGAACTTGCGGACGGTGTCACGGACCAGGCGTTCCTCGTCGCTGAGCTGGTCATCGACGCGAAGCAGGTCGGTGGGCGCGGGGTCCGTGCTGGTCGCCATGGCGTGATCCTCTCGGTGGCCTCGCCGCTAGCGTATTCGCGTGTCCTCGAGGTGCGGTGAGACGGCACCGGGAGGGGGCATCATGGCGAATATGAGCGATGACATGAATGGCGCAGGCTCCGGATCCGCGGGCTCGAACGGCGGCGGATACGGCGGGTTCAACGGCAAGAAGCTAGAACGACCGCTGACCGGTCGCTGGGTGGCGGGCGTGTGCGCCGGGCTGGCGGATTACTCGGGCATCGACGTTTCGCTGATCCGGGTGATCTTCGCGGTGACGACGATGTTCGGCGGTCTTGGGGCGATTGCGTACGTGCTGGCGTGGGCGCTCGTGCCCGAGGAAGGCGAGAAGGTCTCGATCGCCGAGAAGTTCATGAATAAGAACAGCGGCTAAGAAACCTCGCTGCTCGGCTGGTCCCGCCGGGCCCGCTGCACTCGTCCCAGGGCCAGCGCACCCGCCTGGTGCGATGATCATGGTGGCTTTCGCCGGGTGGACCTGGGTAGACAACTACGCCCGCCTGGGTAAGCCTTTGTCGACAGGGACCTGGGGTAGGCGGCTAGCTGGCGGCGGTAGGTCGCTTTGCCGGTGACGCCGTTCGTCCCCTATGCTGATGCGGTCCCCGACGGCGGGCGCCACGGGCAAGGCGGCGAGTTCCGTCGAGCCCCCATCGTCTAGCGGCCTAGGACACCGCCCTTTCAAGGCGGCGGCACGGGTTCGAATCCCGTTGGGGGCACGCAGGGTCACCCGGTCCGGGGAGCCCGGCAAAATGCTTGGTCCTGTAGAGCAGCTCGGAGTGCTCGCCACCCTGTCAAGGTGGAGGTCGCGGGTTCAAATCCCGTCAGGACCGCTCAGTTTTGGCGGCTGCGTCTCGCGGTGAGTGAGAGGCCAGCGGCCAGCCCGGTCAGGTAGCTCAGTTGGTACGAGCGTCCGCCTGAAAAG
>CAVSQI010000010.1:0-58905 GCA_963730085.1 uncultured Actinomycetota bacterium
GCGCTCCGGCGCGGTCACCTGCCGTTGCGCCGCCTGCTCGACCAGGCGAGCGACATTCTGTTCGCGATCAAGCCGTGCTGGGCGATGTCTCCGCTCATGGTCAGTCAGGTGTTCCTGCGGCCACGCTCTTCGACGTAGTGATATTCGACGAAGCAAGCCAGATCGTGCCGGCCGATGCCATTCCAGCAATCATGCGCGCCCATCAGATCGTGGTCGCTGGCGATGACAGACAACTACCGCCGACGAACTTCTTCCGCCAGGTTGCGGACGGCGAAGACGACGGTGGGGACGATGACGACGTTCGTATCGTTCGGCGCCGGATTCGAATCCGTGTTGGACGCGCTCCGGCCGCTGCTGCCGACGGCGCCGCTGACCTGGCATTACCGGAGCCGGGACGAACGCCTGGTGGCCTTCTCGAACAGCCGGATTTATGGGGGCGCGCTCACCACATTCCCAGGCGTGCTCCGCGACGACTGTCTGCGGCACGTGGTCGTGGCTCAGGGTCCTGGCTCTGGACAGGAGACCTCCGTCGACGCCGAGGTCACCAAGGTAGTGGAGCTCATCCTCGAGCACGCGCGTGCCCACCCGCGCGAGTCGCTGGGGGTGATCGCCCTCGGCATCAAGCACGCTGAGCGCATCGACGCGGCGCTCCGCTCCGCACTCGCGAACCTCAGTGAGCCGCCTCGCCAGGACGGCCCGGGGGGAGCGAGTGGACCGGCCGCCGCTGTCGACTACGACAAGCTGGAGGCGTTCTTCGCCGAGGATATGCCGGAGCCATTTTTCGTTAAGAACCTCGAGCGCGTCCAGGGTGATGAGCGAGACGCGATCATCTTGTCGATCGGCTACGGCAAGCACCCTGACGGCCGGATGCGGTACCAGTGGGGACCGCTGCTGCGTGACGGGGGAGAGCGGCGGCTCAACGTGGCGGCAACCAGGGCGAAGCACCGTCTGACGCTCGTCAGCTCCTTCTCGGGTCACGACGTGGACCCCGACCGAGTCACGAAGGCCGGCGCCCGCATGCTCGCCGACTACCTCGACTACGCGAGCTCTGGCGGCTCAGCCCAGGAAGCGTCTGGCGGCGCCGACCTCGATGCCTTTGAGGCTGACGTGCGGGCGCGACTTGCGGCGGCTGGAATCACTGTGGTTCCGCAGTACGGCGTCGGCGGGTACCGAGTCGACTTCGCTGCCCTGCACCCTGAGGATCCGGGTCGCATGGTGCTCGCCATCGAGGCTGACGGTGCCACCTACCAGCAGTCTGGCAGCGTCCGGGACCGCGATCGCCTCCGTGGCGAGCACTTGCAGCGGCTCGGCTGGCGATACCACCGACTGTGGTCAACGAACTGGTTCGGGAATCCGGACGCCGAGGTGGCGAAGGTCCGCGAGGCATACACCCACGCGGTCTCAGCGTCAGAGCCGGAGTCTCAACCTGACGGGGCGGCGCCGGATGCAGCGTCCGGAGCCTCGCCATCGGGGTCCCGCGTACCGGGCTCCGCAGCCAGTAGCGACGCCCCTCAAGCGCAGCGGGACCCGGCACCTCCTGTTAGCGAGCCATCGTCGGCTGGGACCGAGCTGGCGGCCGTTCCCGCCCGCGGGGACCGCGTGCCCCTTGAGCTGGACCCGGCGCCGACAGGACGGGAGCTGTCGCCAAGCGGCGGCGACCGTGCACTGGCGCCGATACCGATGACCTACGTTGTACCCAGGGGGGATTCGGGCGAATCCTGAGTTTGTTACATCATTGTCCGATCCGGCGGGTACGCTCGCAATCAACGGCAAGCTCGTCCGGAGGTGAGCCATGGACCGCTTGGTCGTCTGGAACATCGATCTCACTCTGCTCGATGTTGGCAGGATCTCCCGCGACGCTTATGCCGACGCTTTTCAGCGGGTGACCGGCCGTCCGCTGGCCGCCTTGCCCCAGCTCGTGAGCCGCAGCGACACCGAGATCTTCTTCGAGTCGCTGTACCTGAACGACGTGCCAACAGGCACCGATGAGGCTGCCGACGCCGATCTGCTCAGCCGGTACTGCTGGGAGCTAGAAGCGGCCTTCGCGCTGCGCCAGGACGAGCTGATTCAGCAGGGACGGCTGCTCCCCGGAGCTGGAGCGGCCGTGACGGCGGCCGCAGGCCTGCCGGGCGTGGTGCAGACGGTACTGACCGGCACGATCAAGCCCAACGCGGTCGCCAAGCTCCGGGCCTTCGGCCTCGACAGGTTCTTTGACCTCGATATCGGCGGTTACGGATCGGACGCCTATCCGCGGGGGTCGCTCCTCATGCTCGTGAAGGGCGACGCCGGGCACAAGTACGGGCAACCGCTCAGCGATGAGCGGACCGTGTATGTAGCGGACAGCGTTCGTGACGTCGAGGCCGCCGCTATCGGCGGGGCCCGGTGTATAGCGGTCGCGACCGGCCGGTCCATGCCGGCGGAGCTGCGCGACGCCGGGGCGGACGTCGTCCTGGCCGACTTGAGCGACACCAACCAGTTGCTCGGCGCGATCGACCGACTAACCCTGGTGCCAGCACGGCAATACGGCTGAATAACGCCTGACGGCGTTCAGCCGCAAGCCGGTGACCGCTTTGTGACTGCCGACTGGCCTAGACTCGGCCCGGAGATCCATCTTCCTACTTCGTGGGCATAATGGTCGACGCTGGTAGATATCAGTCCAGTCAATGATGACGGATTGCGAGCTGGGTTGGGGGGCGTAGGCGTGGGCAACGACCTTGCGCCGACCACCGGGCGCGAGCAGGGCGACGCGGCCGGACCGGCGTCGGCCGGGCGCGATTATGGCGAGACCCTCTGGCAGCCGACAGCGAGCTCAGCGTCCAAAGCAGTCGTCACCGAGTACGCTCGCTGGCTCGCTGGCCACGGCGGCCCGGACATCCCCGCTCCGGACGGTGTTCTCGCCTACCGTGACCTCTGGCGGTGGTCCGTCGACGAACCGGCCGCGTTCTGGTCCTCGATCTGGGACTTCTTCGCCGTCGTGGGGTCGCGCGGGCCTGGTCCGATCATCAGCGGGCAGCTTCCCGACGTCAGCTGGTTCGCCTGGCACAACCCTCAACTATGCGCGGAACGCCCTCTACCGAGCGGCGTCGATTCCGCCAGGACGGCCGTCAGATACAGCTCGGAGGCCGGGCGGTCCGGGCAGCTCAGTTACGGCGAGCTGCGGGCTCAGGTCGGGCGCGTTGGGCAGGCCTAGCCGACCTCGGCGTTGGCCTGGGCGACAGGGTCGCCGCTTACCTCCCCAACCGCCTGAGGCTCTCGTCGCCATGCTCGCCACCGCCAGCCTCGGCGCCATCTGGACGTCATGCTCGCCTGACTTCGGGGCGCACAGCGTCATCGACAGGTTCGCCCAGATCTCGCCCAAGGTCTTGCTCGGCGTCGACGGCTACGCGTACGGCGGCAAGAGGTTCGACCGGCGAGCGAGTTGGCCGCGATCGCCGCCAAGCTGCCCGGCCTGGAGGCCGTCATCCTCGTCGACTACCTCGGCACCGACGCAGGCGACCTGCGGTTGCCGAGGGACGTCCCGCTGCTGGACTGGACCGACCTCCAGGCGCCGGCCGACAGCCCGGAGGGCTCCGACGGCGCGGATGAGCTGGACTTCGCCGAATTGCCGTTCGGGCACCCGCTCTGGGTCCTGTACTCGTCGGGCACCACCGGGCTGCCGAAGCCGATCATGCACAGCCACGGCGGCATCGTCCTGGAGCATCTGAAGGCCTTGGCCCTGCATCAGGATCTGACCAGTCGCGACGCGTTCTTCTGGTACACGACCACCGGCTGGATGATGTGGAATTTCCTGGTAGGCGGGCTGCTGGTGGGCGCCACGATCGTGCTCTACGACGGCAGCGCGGTCTACCCGGACACCGGCGCGCTGTGGCGGCTGGTCGCGGACGCCGCCGTGACGTACGCGGGCACCGGCGCGCCGTACCTGCTGGCCTGCATGAAGGAGGGCCTGCGGCCGGCCGCCGAGAATGATCTTTCGGCGTTGCGCGGCCTCGGCTCGACCGGCTCCCCGCTGCCTCCCGAAGGCTTCCGGTGGGCCTATCAAGAGCTGGGAACGGGGTCGTCCGACCTCATCCTCGGCTCGCTGTCTGGCGGTACCGATCTGTGCACCGGTTTCGTCGGGCCGTCGCCGTTGCTGCCTGTCCGCGCGGGCATAATCTCCGGTCCGTGCCTCGGCGCCAAGGTCGAGGCTTTCGATGCCGCCGGCCAGCCCGTCATCGGCGAAGTAGGAGAGCTTGTCCTAACGCTGCCGATGCCGTCGATGCCCGTGGGGTTCTGGAAGGACCCTGACGGAGCCAGGTACCGAGCCAGCTACTTCGCCGACTACCCCGGCGTCTGGCGGCACGGCGACTGGATCATGATCTTGCCTGATGGCGGCTGCGTTATCTACGGGCGGTCCGACGCGACACTGAACCGCGGCGGCGTCCGGATGGGCACGAGCGAGTTCTACCGGGTGGTCGAGCGGCTCCCCGAGGTCGCCGACAGCCTCGTCGTGGACACGGGCCAGCTCGGCCAGGAGGGTCGGCTGATCCTCTACGTAGTGCCGACGGCTGGCCACTCGGTGGATGACGGGCTGATCGCGACCATCAAGTCCCGGCTGCGCAGTGAGCTGTCGCCGCGCCACGTGCCGGACGAGATTCATCAGGTGCCTGGTATTCCGCGCACGCTGTCCGGCAAGAAGCTCGAGGTGCCCGTCCGCAAGATCCTCCTCGGCACCCCTATCGCGGCCGCCGCCGATCCCGATGCGCTGGCCAACCCGGAGGTGCTCAGGTACTTCGCACAGGGGGGCCCGGTGTGAGCGAGAACGGCATGAGCGAGACCAGTGGGCGAAGATTCGGCGAGGAAGGCGGCCTGCTCACGTACGGCAGCTACCTGCGAGTCCCGCAGCTGCTGGCCCAGCAGGTGCCCGAGGTAACTCCGCCGGTCCACGACGAGCTGCTATTCATCATCGTCCACCAGACGTATGAGCTGTGGTTCAAGCAGCTTCTGCACGAACTGACCGCGGTCCGCGACGCGATGCTGCCGCGACCCGAAGCCGCGAGCGGTCACGCACAGCCTGATGACGGCCGGCAGACCTGGCTGGCCCGGCACTTGCTCCACCGCGTGCACGTGATCGAGCGCCTGCTGGTCAGCCAGATCGACGTGATCGAGACGATGACGCCGCAGGACTTCCTTGAGTTCCGGTCGGCCCTCGCTCCGGCGAGCGGATTCCAGTCCGTGCAGTTTCGTGAGCTGGAGTTCCTGTCCGGCGCCAAGGACCCCGACTTCGTGCGCAGGTTCCGGGCGCTGACGCCAGCGGAGCATGACCGGCTGGCGGCCCGGCTCGCCGAACCGTCGCTGTGGGACGCCTTCGTGGACCTGCTCGCCGCGCGCGGCCTGGCCGTCGATGATGACAAGCAGGTACTCGCGGCGCTGGTCAGCGTCGCGCGGGACCGGCCACATCACGACGACCTGTGGCAGCTCGCCGAAGACCTGCTGACCCACGACGAGCTGGCCGGGCTCTGGCGGGCGCGTCACGTTCAGATGGTCGAGCGGCAGATCGGAACGAAGTCAGGAACGGGCGGCTCCACCGGCGCCCCCTACCTGCACCGGCGGGTGCCACTGCGCTACTACCCGCTGCTGTGGGAACTGCGGGACTCATTGTGATGGTCAGCCGGTTGTAACTGGTGCAACCATGCAAGAAACGGCAGCGTAGCCGGATGAGGGAGTGGGAGATATGTCGGACAGTGCGAGCGTTGCGACGGCCGACAGCAAGCCCGGTCACGATAAGCAAAGGCTGCTGGCCCAGGCAGCAGAGTGCACTGGTCTTCTTCCGGGCGTCGGTGACGTAGCCATCTGCCTCAAGGCGTACTACCGGCACGTCGCGGTCGACGACCTGACGGCAGCTGGGCCGGACCGCCTGGGCGCCGTCACGGCGAGGCACGCCCGGCTAGCCGCGCACCGTCCACAAGGGCGCGCCCTCGTCCAGGTGCGGCGCGGCGGCGACGCCGTCCTCCACCCGCCGGCGGACGTCATCGACATCGTCACCGACGACATGCCGTTCCTGGTCGACTCCGTGACGATGGAGCTGGCCAATCACGGTCTCGCGGCCAAGCTGGTCGTGCACCCGCAGCTGCGCGTTCGCCGAGACGTGACCGGCGCGCTGCGCGAGATCCTGGGCCAGGCGAGCGCTGGGCAGCTGAAGGACGACGGGTCAAGTCACGACGAGCTCGCGGAATCCTGGACGCACATCGAGATCCCGCCGCTGGCTGCCGGCGAGGACGAGGCGCTGGCCGCAGACCTGCGCCGGGTCCTCAGTGACGTCCGTGTCGCGGTCGAGGACTACGGGCGGATGCGCGCCCGGGCGCTCGCGCTCGCCGACGATGTGCTGTCGCCGGACAGTGCGGGACCCGGCGCCGCAGGTTCGAGCGGTGCCGACTCCGGCGGGCCCGACGCGCCCGCCGAGATCGCCGAACTCCTGCGCTGGCTGGCCGACGGCCACTTCACGTTCCTCGGCTACCGCGAATATGACCTCGTGACGGGCACCGACGGGATGGCGCTCGCCGCGGTCCCCGGTAGCGGCCTCGGCATCTTGCGGCACGACCGGGTCGGCCCGGGGTCGTTCGCGCTGCTGCCGGACGCAGTGAAGGCACGAGCCCTGGAGCCGCAGCGGCTGATCGTCACGAAGGCGAACTCGCGGTCGACGGTGCACCGCCCGAGCTACCTGGATTACATCGGCGTGAAGCGGTTGTCGCCGACAGGCGAGATCGTCGGAGAGTACAGGTTCCTCGGGCTGTATACGCACGCTGCGTTCGCAGAGAGCATCAAGGACATTCCGGTGCTACGGCGCAAGCTGACCGAGGTGCTCGAGCTATCCGGGATGGCCGCCGACAGTCACGACGGCAAGGAAGTCGCCGAGGTCCTCGACTTCTACCCGCGCGAAGAACTGTTCATGACATCAGCTAGTGAACTCGCCGAGATCACCGCGGGCGTGCACGTGCTGCGTGAGCGTCGCCAGACTCGGCTGTTCCTGCGCAAGGACGTATACGGGCGGTACGTCTCCTGCCTGATCTATCTGCCGAGAGACCGGTACACCACACAGGTGCGGCTGCGGGCGCAGGAGATACTCCAGCGGGCGTTTGGTGGCGCATCTCAGATCGAGTACAGCGTCCAGATCGGGGAGTCGCCGGTAGCGAGGGTGCACCTGGTCGTGCGGGCAGACCGGGGTCGCCAGCTTCCCGACGCCGACGCGGGCACGCTCGAGCGCGCCGTCGCGGCCGCAGTCCGATCCTGGGACGACGACGTGGCCGACGAGGCGGCAGCCGTGTTCGGGCCGGAGCGGGCGCGGGAACTATTCAACCTGATCGGTGACGCGATCCCGGAGACATACAAGACCGACGTGCCGCCGTCGGCCGCTGTCACCGACTTCGCCCGCATCCTGAAACTGCGTGAGTCAGACCGCACCATCGACTTCGAGCTGTGGGAATCCGAGACATTCGTCGGCGGCGTGCCGATCGAGCCGGAAGACGATGTGCCCGACACCGTCAAGCGGGTGTGGCGGCTGACGATCTACCGGACCGGCGGGCCGATCACGCTGACCGACGTCCTGCCGCGCCTGCAGCACATGGGCGTCGACGTGGTGGACGAGCACCCGTACGAGTTCGCCGCCGCCGAACCGTTCTGGATCTACGACTTCGGCCTGCGCCGCCGACCGGTCGCCGACGCAGTCGAGCGCGCACAGCAGGGTGACCTGATCTCGCATCAGCGCGTCCGCGAGCAGGTCGAGGGCGCCATGGCGGCGCTGTGGAACGGGCTGATCGAGGACGACAGCTTCAACGCGCTAGTCCTTGACGCCCAGCTCACCTGGCGCCAGGTCGTCGTGCTGCGCGCGTACGCCAAGTACCTGCGGCAGGCCAACATCACCTTCAGTCAGGACTACATCGAGAGCGTGCTGCGGTCGAACGCCTCGATCGCGAGGCTCCTGATCATGCTCTTCGAGTCGCGATTCGACCCCACGAAGCAAACGGGCGAGGCCGAGCGGAGCGACGCGCTTACCGAGGAGCTCGCTGGTGCGCTCGACAATGTCGCCAGCCTCGATGAGGACCGGATCCTGCGGACGTATCTGCGGCTCATCATGGCCACACTGCGCACGAATTACTTCAGTACGGCGTTCGGCCCCGTTCCCTTCCTCGTATTCAAGCTGGACGCCGAGCAGGTCCCGGATCTGCCGGCCCCGCGCCCGCAGTTCGAGATGTTCGTGTACTCGCCCCGGTTCGAAGGCGTGCACCTGCGGTTCGCTCGGGTCGCCCGCGGCGGCTTGCGCTGGTCGGATCGCCGTGAGGATTTCCGCACCGAGATACTCGGCCTCGCGAAGGCGCAGGAGGTGAAGAACTCCGTCATCGTGCCGTCCGGAGCCAAGGGCGGCTTCGTGTGCAAGCAGCTGCCCGATCCCGCTGACCGGGAGGCGTACCAGGGCGAGGTACTTGCCTGCTATCGGAAGTTCATCTCGGCGATGCTGGACGTGACCGACAACCTCGAGTCCGGGCAGGTTATCCCGCCGGACCAGGTGGTGCGCCATGACGGCGACGACCCGTACCTGGTGGTCGCCGCGGACAAGGGCACGGCGACGTTCTCGGATACCGCGAACGAGATCGCGATGAGCCGAGGGTTCTGGCTGGGCGACGCGTTCGCGTCCGGTGGCTCGGAAGGCTACGACCACAAGAAGATGGGCATCACCGCCCGCGGTGCCTGGGAGTCGGTGAAGTTCCACTTCCGCACGCGCGGCGTGGACACCGGCGCCGACGACTTCACGGTGATCGGCGTCGGCGACATGTCCGGCGATGTGTTCGGCAACGGGATGCTGCTGTCGCGGCACATCAAGCTCGTCGCCGCGTTCGATCACCGGCACATATTCCTGGACCCGGACCCCGATCCCGCGGCCAGCTTCGGTGAGCGGGAGCGGATGTTCCACCTGCCCCGGTCCTCGTGGGCTGACTATGACAAGTCGTTGATCTCGGCTGGCGGCGGCGTGTGGCCGCGAACCGCCAAGTCGATCACCTTGTCGCCGCAGGCGCGGATGGCACTCGGCCTGAGTGCCAGCGAGACAGCGCTGTCGCCTGACCTGCTGATCTCGGCGATCTTGACGGCGCCGGTCGACCTGCTCTGGAACGGCGGCATTGGCACCTACGTGAAGGCGAGCGGTCAGTCCAACGCCGACGTCGGCGACAGGTCGAACGACGCCGTCCGAGTCGACGCGGCGCAGCTTCGGGCCAAGGTCGTCGGCGAAGGCGGGAACCTGGGGCTGACCCAGGAGGCGCGGATCGAGTTCGCGCTCGCGGGCGGTCTCGTGTGCACCGACTTCATCGATAACTCGGCGGGCGTCGACACATCAGACCACGAGGTCAACATCAAGATCCTGCTCGATCGCGAGGTCCGGGGCGGGAGGCTCACCGAGGATGGCCGCAACACCCTGCTGCAGCAAATGACCGACGAGGTCGCGAGCCAGGTGCTCGAGCACAACTACCAGCAGAACCGCGCGTTGGCGGCCTCCTATGCGCAGTCCGCGCAGATGCTCCACGTGCATTCCAGGTACATCCGCAAGCTGGAGCGAGAGGGACGGATCCGGCGTCGGCTCGACGTCCTGCCGGGTGACCGCGAGATTGCCGAGCGGCGTTCGGCGGGAACCGGTCTCGTGATCCCTGAGTTTGCCGTGCTGCTGGCGCAGACCAAGATCGCCACAGCGCAAGAGGTCCTAGCCTCGTCGCTGCCCGACGACAGGTATCTGCGGCACGTGCTCGTCGACTACTTCCCCACGCCGCTACGGGAGAAGTACGCCGACGGGATGGGCGAGCATCGGCTGCACCGGGAGATCATCACGACCGCGGTGGTCAACGACATGGTGGACAGGTCGGGGATCACGTTCGCGTTCCGGCTGAACGAAGAGACCGGCGCCTCGGTGCCCGAGATCACGGCGGCCTGGCTGGTCGCGCGTGCCGTATTCGACATGCCAGGGTTCTGGGCCCAGCTCGAGGCCCTGGACGGCAAGGTCGACACCGCGGTGCAGATCATGGCGTTGCTTGAGGGCAGGAAGCTGACCGAGCGGGCCGCTCGGTGGTTGCTTGCCTTCCGGCGGCCGCCATTCGACGTGCAGGCGACGATCGATTTCTTCGCTGCTGGCGTGCTGACGGTCGCCACCAGTCTGCCGACGATGCTGGCCGGGCGCGACCTGGCTGGCTTTGGCGAGCGGCGGGAGATCTACGCGACCCGGGGCGTACCTGCCGACCTGGCTGACCGGATCGCCGCCATGGTTCCCGCCTACTCGGCCTTCGACATCGTCGACATCGCGGCCGGCACCGGGCGGTCGGTCGAGGAGACCACGGAGGTGTACTTCGACCTGGCCGACAGGCTGCAGATCGCCAGGCTCCGGGACATGATCACCGCGCTGCCGCGGGACGACAGGTGGAACACGATGGCCCGCGGGGCTATCCGCGACGACCTGTACACCGCCCACGCGGCGCTGACCCGAGACGTGCTAACTGTGACGGCGCCTGCCAGCCCCGAGCAGCGGCTGGCGGCGTGGGTGCAACGCAACGACTCGACTGTGCGCCGGGCCACGCAGACGCTGACGGAGATCTGGGAAAGCAACGCGTTCACGGTCGCGACGCTGTCGGTCGCGGTGCGGGCAGTCCGCACGTTGGTGACCACTAGCACCCTGCCGACCTAACGAACGGCACGTCCCAGGCTCAGGCGTGACTTGTCTGGCCCGTCAGTCAGTGTCGGAAACGGGCTGTCTCTGGGCTCGCGTAGGCTGCAGGCATGGCAACCGACCCCACGAGCGAGATCTCAGAACTGCGTGCGACGCTCGCCAGCGTGGAGGCTGTCCTCGACCCCGACGCGATGCGCAATGAGGCTGACAGCCTGCGCGAGCGATCGATGGACCCCACCCTCTGGGAGGACCAGGAAAAGGCACAGGAAGTGACCCGGCGGCTGTCCTACCTGGACGCAGAGCTGGCCAGGCTGGAAGCGCTGCACACCCGTCTCGACGACACGGCCGTCATGTTCGAACTCGCCGAGAGCGAGCACGACGAGCCGACGCGCGCTGAAGCCGAGCAGGAGCTGGCCGCGCTGCGCAAGGAGATCGATCAGCTCGAGATCAGGACCCTGCTGAACGGTGAGTACGACGCCCGCGAGGCCCTGATCAGCATCAACGCCGGCGCCGGCGGTGCGGACGCGGCCGACTGGACCGAGGGTCTCCAGCGGATCTACCTGCGATGGGCTGAGCGGCACGGCTTCTCAACCGAGGTCTACGACACCTCGTACGCCGAGGAAGCTGGGATCAAGTCCACCACGTTCGCGATCAAGGCTCCGTACGCGTACGGGACGCTGCGCGGGGAGCACGGCACCCACCGGATGGTGCGGATCTCCAAGTACGACAACCAAGGCCGGCGGCAGACGTCTTTTGCCATGGTCGACGTCCTGCCCGTGGTGCAGCAGGTCGACCACATCGACATTCCCGAAGACGAGATGCGGGTCGACGTGTTCCGGTCGAGCGGGCCTGGCGGCCAGGGCGTCAACACGACCGACTCGGCGGTCCGGATTACGCACCTGCCGACTGGCATCGTGGTGTCCTGCCAGAACGAGCGCAGCCAGATCCAGAACAAGGCCACGGCCCTGGCGGTCTTGCAATCCAAGCTGCTGGAGCGCAAGCGCGAGGAGCAAGCCGCAAGGCTGAACGAGCTGCGCGGCGACGGTGGCCGAAGCTGGGGTACCCAGATCCGTAACTACGTCTTGCATCCGTACCAGAACATCAAGGACGTGCGCACTGGTTATGAGACCGGCAACACGGCCGCAGTAATGGACGGCGAGATCGACGACTTCATCGAGGCCGAAATCCGCTGGCTAAGGACGCAGGGCCTGTAGCGCGGCCTGGCGCATGGGAGAGCGAGAACTGGCCGCTCCGCGGCCCGCTCGGTCTAGTGCCCGAGGTGCATGGCCGCCACCGCTAGCAGCGCCAGGACGAGGAGGACAGCAGCAACTAGCTGCACGCTCACGCCGTGACTGTGGTGGTGGACGTGTGAACGGGCCTCGCGGCAGGTCGCGCAGCGACCCTCCGCTACTGGCCCAGCACACCGGGCGCAGATCAGGTGCTCGCAGCTCATCCGGCTCCTACCCGACAAACCGCCCGTCGGGCCAGTTCGACGATGTTGGACGTTCCAGACCAGTTTCCCCCCTAGACTGGCCCGAGACCAAACCGGGGCACGATTTTCCTGCCCGGCAAACCCCGAGTCATTATCTCGTCTACCAAGTGCGATGGG
Organism: uncultured Actinomycetota bacterium; assembly: GCA_963730085.1. GTDB lineage: Bacteria > Actinomycetota > Actinomycetes > Streptosporangiales > Streptosporangiaceae > JAJYUU01. The sequence goes on from CAVSQI010000010.1 coordinate 12,288, forward strand.
CCAGTGATCCACTTCGATAACGTCACGAAGACGTACGCGAACCAGGGCCGGCCGGCCTTGGAAAGCGTGAGCCTGGATGTCGAGAAGGGCGAGTTCGTCTTCTTGGTCGGACCGTCCGGGTCGGGCAAGTCGACCTTCCTGCGGCTGGTCCTCAAGGAGGAGCGGCCTACCTCAGGCCGGATCCACGTGGCGGGCAGGGATCTGGCCAGGCTCACGAACTGGAAGGTGCCTCATCTGCGCCGCCGCATCGGCTGCGTCTTTCAGGACTTCCGGCTCCTGCCCAATAAGAACGTCTACCAGAACATTGCCTTCGCCCTCGAGGTCATCGGTAAGCCGCGCCGGTTCATCCGGAAGGTCGTGCCGGAGGTCATCGACCTGGTCGGCCTGGAAGGTAAGCGAGACCGGATGCCCGACGAGCTGTCCGGCGGCGAGCAGCAGCGGGTAGCGATGGCTCGGGCCTTCGTCAATCGCCCGATGATCCTGCTGGCCGACGAGCCCACAGGCAACATCGACCCGGCGACCTCGATCGGCATCATGAAGGTGCTGGACCGCATCAATCGGACCGGAACGACTGTCGTGATGGCCACTCACGATGCGGCGATCGTCGACTCCATGCGCAAGCGAGTGATCGAGCTGGAGTACGGCAAGGTCGTGCGCGACCAGTCGCGTGGGGTCTACGGCCAGGCCTACTGACCGCCCCCGCGACGAAACCCAGAGGATTTCAGCGACATGCGTGCCCAGTTTGTCTTCTCCGAGGTATGGATCGGCCTGCGCCGGAACCTGACGATGTCCGTCGCCTTGGTCGTCGTCGTCGCGATCAGCTTGTCGCTGCTCGGGACCGGACTCATGTTCGTCAAGCAGGTCGACAACACAAGGACGTTCTGGCAGAGCCGGGTCCAGCTCTCGGTCTACCTGTGCTCCCCGGGCACGCTCGGCGGGACCTGCCAGAAGAACGGGACGGTCACCCAGGCTGAGATCACGACCATCCAGCAGGAGCTGAACAACAACAAGGACATTGTCAGCGCCAAATTCGTCCCGCAGTCCGAGGCCTACAAGCAGTTCAGGCAGGAGTTCGCCGCCAATCAGCCGATCGTGAAGTACACGGACGCCAACCAGATCCCCAGTTCCTTTCAGATCCGGCTGAAGAACACCGAGGCCGACGCCTTGCCGGTCAGCCAGGTGGTCAACGGATACCCGGGTGTGGCGGCGGTGGTCGATGACTCGTCGATCCTGGGGGGCTTCTACCGGCTGCTGGACGGCGCCCGTAACGCCGTCGTCATTATCGCTATCTTCCTGCTCGTGGCGGCGATCTTGCTAGTCGCTAACACCATCCGGCTATCGGCGTTCAACCGACGGCGGGAAACAAGCATCATGCGCCTGGTCGGTGCGTCGAACTTCTACGTGCAGCTGCCATTCCTGGTGGAGGGCATGATCGCCGGGCTCTTCGGCTGGCTGGTCGCGGCGGGCCTCCTGATCCTGGTGAAGTCGGTGCTGCTCGGCAGCCTTCGCAATATCTTCCCGACCGGGGTATCGCTCACCACGGCTGATCTGGTGGAGGTGATCATCGTCGCGATGATTACCGCCTTGCTCATCTGCGGTGCGACATCGTTCCTCACGCTCAGGCGTTACCTGCGCGTGTGAGGCTGGAATAAGCCTGCCGTGGCTGCAGAGCAGGGCAAGAAGATCATCGCCAGCAATCGTCGGGCGCGGCACGACTACACCATCGAGGACACGGTGGAAGCTGGGCTCGTCCTGACCGGCACCGAGGTGAAGTCACTGCGGGCGGGCCGAGCGACGCTGACCGACGGTTTCGGCCAGATCACCGACAGCGAGGCCTGGCTGCACGGCGTCCATATCCCCGAGTACACGCAGGGCACCTGGACGAACCATGAGCCTCGGCGCACTCGTAAGCTGCTGCTGCACCGCAGGGAGATCGACAGGCTCGCCAGCTCGATTCACGAACGAGGCCTGACGCTTATCCCGCTGTCTATGTACTTCAAGGACGGAAAGGTCAAGATCGAGCTGGGCCTGGCCCGCGGTAAGAGGACGTACGACAAGCGTCAGGACCTGGCCAAGCGGGACGCTGCCAGGGAAGTCGAGCGCGAACTCCGGCGGCGGAGATAGGGCGTGAGCAACGACACTCGCTCTGGCGCCCGCTCGTCGCGGGCCGGAGCGCACCGGGCTTCGCGCGCTGCCTCGCCGGCGCGGCCACGTCAGGCTGCCAGGGTCAGGGAAGGGAAGCGCACCCGAGCCGGCGGCTTGCGCGGCGCGCTTCGATCGCGGTCGACGCTCATCCGGATCTCGGTCGTCGTCGTGATCGCGGCCCTCGTCGGGGTCGGCCTGGCCCGACCGGGCGTGCCATCGCCCGAGCCGACGGTCTCCAATTTCCTGCTCGCCTGGCAATCCCAGCACTACCTGCAGGCCGCCGAGATGACCACAGGGTCGCCGAAGACTGTTGCCGCGGCGTTGGGCCGAGCCTATGTGCGCCTGGGTGCCAGCAACCTGACGCTCTCGATCAGCGGCATCAGCCAGCAGGCGAAAACCGCGACCGCGCAGTTCGACGCCTCCATCGATCTCGGCGGTACCGGCCTGGTCTGGACCTACCAGGGTGCCTTCGCCTTGCGTGACGGCAGCTCAGGGTGGCGGGTCGTCTGGAGCCCGTCGGTCATCGTGCCCGGCATGACCAACAAGGAGCAACTCGCCGTCTACAGCGGCTTCTACCCGCGGTCGCAGCTGCTCGACTCCGCCGGTCGACCGCTGAGCATTCCATCGAAGGTGGAGGAGGTTGGCGTCGTTCCCGACCTGCTCACCGACCCGGCCCGCACCGCGAGCAAGCTGGCGGCCGTCACCCAGATACCTGAGGACCAGATACAGGGGCAGATCGAGCAGGGCCTGCAGGGCGACTTCCTCGAACTGATCACGTACAGCCCGGCCGAGTACGCCAAGCTGCGGGCCAGCCTGGCGAGCATCCCGGGCCTTCAGGTCCGCGAGCGGACTGAGCGGCTCTTCGAGAGCATCGCTCCGGACGTTGTGGGCTCGGTGGGCAACGAAACGGCCGCCGTCCTGCGGACAAACGGGGTCGAGTATCGGCCGGGGACGACCGTCGGCATCTCCGGGCTCCAGCAGACATTCCAGCGGCAGCTCACCGGTACGCCACGCACGGAGGTCGTACTCCAGCAGTCGGGTCATGCAGCCGTGAGCCTCCACACCTGGCCGGGCAGTCCGGGAACACCGGTGCGCACAACGATCAGCGCGCCGATCCAGGTCGCCGCTGACAACGCCATGGCAAGCCTGCCAGCCTCGGCGGCGATCGTCGCCGTGCAGGCCGGCACTGGCAAGATCCTCGCGGTCGCTAGCCACGCTGGGGGTGCCACCCCGGCGCTGGATCCGCTGGCCGGAGCGTACGAGCCGGGGCAGGCCTTCACGATTGTGTCCTCGGCGGCGATCCTGAGCGACGGGCAGCTAGCGCCGAACGACCCCGTTCCGTGCCCAAGCAGCAACACTGTGGACGGAGAGACTTTCACCAACGATCCGCCGGAGCCCTACCTGGGCACGGCGCCGTCCTTCCGCACCGACTTCGCGCACGCGTGCGCAACTGCATTCGCTGGCGGGCTTTCGCTGTCGCTGGACGCGTCCGACCTCGGCAAGGCGAGCCAGGAGTTCGGGCTCGGCGGCTGGCAGCTCCCAGTAAGCGGCTCCTTCGCCGGTCAGCTCGGGACGCCGAACGGTGAAGGCGCCCTCGCGGCCGACATGATCGGCACCGGCGACGTGCGGGTGAGTCCACTCGACATGGCACTCGTGGCGTCCGTCGTCGACGCGGGCCGCTGGCAGCCGCCATCCCTGGTCGGCGGCATGGTCGACCCCAGCTCGGCCGCGCGCGCCCCGGTCGACGCCCCGGTGCTCGCCTCGCTGCGTGGATTGATGCGGGCCGCGATGTCGACGCCATCGAATCGGGTCGCCGACGTGGGTGGCGACGTTTATGGACAGGTCGGCAGCGCGCCGTTCGGGTCGGGCCATGGCTGGCATATCAACTGGTTCGTCGGTTATCGAGGCAATATTGCGTTTGCGGTGGCCCTGGTCGGCTCGTCCACGTCTGACTCGGCCGCGCCCCTGGCGGGCAGCTTCCTGCATAACCTCCAGGGCTGATCCTGACCAGTTCATTAATGATCTTTTGGTAACTGCGAGCAACCAGGGTGCAGCACCTGGGCGTCTTTCTTAGTGACTGGGGTGCCGCTTGGGGGGTTGCGCGCCCAGTCGTCGTGATGAGATCCGGGCCTCATCTCGGGGGAGGCCCGGCCTTTGGGACCGGCCCCGACCCTGCCGGTCAAGCCCCCGTGGACGCACTTTCGGCCACCGCCAGCGTCCGCGGGGGCATCTCATCACCTTCCGGTGGATGCCCGACGGGGACCGCGCTCTGCGGATCGCCTGTCGGGCATTCTGCGCTTTTCGCGCCGTCGCGCCGAGCATTCTCATTGGCTGAGCTTGAGATGGATCAGGTAGCGTGGGTGGTTACAACTCAAGAGGGGGTGACTGGCTTCGACTTTGGTAGTTGATCCAGGGGAAGCGGGTCGAGGACGGCGGACATAACCTCGTTAACACTGTGACCGCAAACCAATAAGTGCCAACACATCGCGCACTCGCGTCGCTCTCGCTGCTTAATAACCAGCAGAGCTCATGACGCTGTCAGCCTGGGAGCGCCTCCGGCCCAGGACCTGGCATCAGCAAGGAGGATCCACCAGCCGGCCCGGTCGCGGAGCTAGCTGGGACATCTAACAGCGACTGAGCCCGTCGGCAGCTTGCCAGCGTGACTGCCGGGGCTGAGAAAAGCACAGCAGGCTGCACCCGGAGAAGCCCTGGTGATGTACTGAAGGACGCGGGTTCGATTCCCGCCACCTCCACGAGCCAATGTGAATGGGCGCCGCGCCCTGGGTCTTGCGACTCGGGGTGCGGCGCCCATCCCTGTGTAAGCGTGCCGGGCGGCTGGCCTAGCCTGCCTGAAGGTCCGTCAGGAGCGTGTTGTAGACCGTGGAGATACCGTCGAGTTGCTGCTGTATCTGTGTATTGGTCACGATGGTCTGATACTGCGACACGCTAGTCGCCCCGCCAAGCAAGTTCATGCCCTGCGCGGCGACGCTGGTGTCAGATACCAGCGTGGCGGCGGCGCCTGATGCCGAGCCGCTGAAGCTGATGGACTTGATCGTGCTCGAGAAGGTCTCCAGGGCAGCGCCGAGCTTACGGTCCTCGGCGGTGACGCACGTCAGCTGACCGTTGCAAGCGCTGACCGCGGAGGAGAACCCATTGATGGTCGTGCCCAGCTGGCTGTTCGCTTGCTCGACCTTGACGAGCGCTACGGCGTTCGTGACACCAGAGCTGTGGCTGACCGCGACGCCGATGCCGACCGAGTAACCAACGAAGCCGAGAACACCGAGGACCAGGGCGATGGTAACGAGCGACTTTGCCGGACCCGACAGCGTGAGCTGCCAGCCGCCGTCGGATGCCGCGGTCGGCGCGGCGGCGGCGGTGCTTGGCTCAGCGGCGAGACCTGGTGCCGGCGCCGCTAGGCCCGGGTCTGGAGCGGCGAGGCCCTCTGCTGGTCCCACGCTGAAACCCGGGATCGGCGTGTCCCCGTATAGCCCTGTCGGGTAATCACTAGTCACCATGTAAAAGAAGCCGGTGTAGCGGCCCCAGTAGCGCACGATAGCCGCGCCCGCCTGGTGCATGGCAGGTGGAAGCTCGCCCGTGACCAGCGTGATGAGCCAGCCGAAGAACGACAAGATGGCGAATCCGAAGAAGGCAACGCCGGCGACGATCGCAGCTGGGATAGCCAGGATGATGCGGAAAAACACGGCGAACCGGTTCAGCCTCGTTGGCCTCGTCACCAGCCGCACCGGGTAAGCGGCGTCATCCAGCGAGAACGGCGGCCAGGCGTCCGTCAGCAGGAACACGTACGAGGCCACACGTACCTGCCACCGGACGATTCCGGCGATGAACGTGTGTGCCCACTCCGGTAGCGCGCCCATGAAGAGCGCCGCGAACCAGGCGATAATGCCGACGATCTCGAGAACGGTGTTGAGTACGTACAGGACGATCAGGTGGGGGAGCGCCAGGAAGATCCGGAACAGCACGGTCAGCCGGTTCTGCGGCGCCGGGTCGGCGAAACTGACCATGATCGGGGACGGGCTGTCCGCAAGCGTCCATCCGCTCGGGGTGACGACGTAGCCGGGGGGCTGGCCGTAGCCGGGGGCCTGGCCGTAGCCGGGGGCCTGGCCGTAGCCGGGGGCCTGGCCGTAGCCGGGGGCCTGGCCGTAGCCGGGGGCCTGGCCGTAGCCGGGGGGCCTGGCCGTAACCCGGTGGGGCGCCCTGGCCCATCCCACCCGCTCCGGGCTCCGGCTCCTCCGGCGGAGTGCCGGATTGATTCGATGACTGGGCCGCCGGATCCGTCTCGTCCGGCTCGTTTGTCTCGCTCATCTGCTTGGCTCCCTCGCTGGTTGCGTGGCTCCCACTCGCGCCGCAACTCGCCATGCGAAACTTAGTAGGAAACGATGCGCAATGTCGTTTCGCAAAATTATCGTATCTATCTACAAATGAGTAGATGCTCTGCACCTGCCACAATCGCCTGACCGTTTGCGGCAAGATGCTCGCGTGCTGGCGGGTGCTTCGGCGGTCCGCGAGTACCCGCGCCGATCCATGTCGGCGCTCAGCCACCCGCGGTCTGCCGCCAGCTGGCGCACTCCGTGCCGCATTGACCGCATGTACTGGTTAGTTAGGTCTAGTGTGAATCGCGCCGATGCGAGCTGGGCCGAAGTCTGGACAGGTTTTCGGGCAGCACCTAGGATTGACTGTATGGTCAGTCAGTCCAGGTTTCCGCTCGCCCCTCTCGACCCTGCCGGTGTGGCCGACGCCCTTCGCCCGTTCGGCGAGAGTCGGATGCTGCCGCGCGCCGCTTACGTCGATCCGGCGGTCTTTGCGTGGGAGCAGAAGCACTTCTTTGATGGCGGCTGGACCTGCGTCGGGTTCTCCGCCGAGCTGGGGAACCCTGGTGATCAGCGTGCCGTTGCCGTCGGCCCGAGCGGTGTGCTGCTGAGTCGTGATGAGGACGGACGGCTGCACGCCTTCGCGAACACGTGCCGGCACCGCGGCCATGAGCTGCTGCCGTGCGGCGGATCAGCGCAAGCCAAATCGATCGTCTGCCCGTACCACTCGTGGACCTACGAACTCGGCGGTGACCTCAAGACAGCCAAGGGCTTCAAGGGCGCATCCGGATTCAACGACAACGAGTGGGGCCTGGTCGAGCTGCCGGTGACCGACTGGCACGGCCTCATCTTCGTCGATGGCTCGGGTACGGCGGCCCCGATGGAGACAGCGCTCGCCGAACTCGACGAACTCGTGGCGCCCTACGAGCCGGAGCGACTCGTCATCGCCGGCCGCCATTCCTATGACGCAGCTGCGAACTGGAAGATCCTTACCGAGAACTACCACGAGTGCTATCACTGTCCGATGATCCACCCGGAGCTTTGCAAGGTGAGCCCGCCCAAGAGCGGCGAGAACTACCCGGCTAGCGGGCCCTGGGTCGGTGGGTGGATGGATTTGCGGCCAGGCATGGACACCATGTCACTGGATGGGACGAGCCATGGCGTGCCGCTCCGCGGCCTGGACGCGACCGGCCTGCGGACGGTCATCTACGTCAACGTCTTCCCGAACGTGCTCCTCAGCCTGCACCCGGACTACGTGATGACGCACCGGCTGACGCCGCTCGCCGCCGACCGCACGCTGATCGAGTGCACCTGGGCATTCGCTCCGGAGACGCTGGATCGGGTCGGCTTCGATCCCGGCTATGCGGTCGAGTTCTGGGACATCACGAACCGGCAGGACTGGGGTGCGTGCGAGTCCGTCCAGCGAGGCTTGAGTTCCCCGCACGCGGTGCCCGGCCCGTTGTCGCCGGATGAGGATGCGGTCTACCAGTTCGTGACCCAGGTCGCGCGCGGCTACGCCGGCCACCCAGTGTGGACCCACGCCGTGCGGGCAGTCGCCAGCTAACGTCGGCCGCCGCGCCGGGTGGCAGCCGCGCCGGCTGGCAGCCGCGCCGACTGGCAGCCGCGCCGGTCGGTCTGTCCTTGCGCCGTCGGTTCGTGGCGCCCCCGTGGGTCGGCATATCCCGGCATACTGCGGTGTTGTCAACCGGTGCTGCAGTGTCGCAGCGACCTTCGAGCGTGAGGATTAACAAGTGACCGTGCGCGACTTCCCCGTCAATACACTCGCCGGCCAGCCGTCGTCCCTTGCCGACTTCGATGGCAAGACGCTGCTGATCGTCAACGTCGCCTCTAAGTGCGGCCTGACGCCCCAATACTCCGGCCTCGAGGCGCTGCAAGAGCGGTACGCCGACCGTGGATTCTCGGTCGTGGGCTTCCCGTGCAACCAGTTCGGCGAGCAGGAGCCGGGCAGCGCCGAGGAGATCGCTGAGTTCTGCTCGACGACATACGGCGTCAGCTTCCCGATGTTCGAGAAGGTCGAGGTCAACGGTCCAGGCCGACACCCGATCTACGACGAGCTCACCGCGACCGCCGACGCTGAGGGCAAGGCCGGCGACATCCAGTGGAACTTCGAGAAGTTCCTCGTGGGACCGGACGGCGCCGTGATAGCGAGGTTCCGTCCAATGACGACGCCTGAGGCGCCAGAACTGATTGACGCCATCGAAGCCAACCTGCCTGCTTAAGCGCCCAGCCCGACGTTCGTGGCTGGCAGACTGGGCCCATGGGTACTGATCTGGGAGCCCTCGTCGGGCTGATGCCGTTCGCGGCGGATCTAGGAATCGGTCTGGAAGAAGCCAGCCCGGACCGCGTGATCGCAGTCATGCCCTGGGCGCCTCGCCTGTGCACGGCTGGGGGGATCCTCCATGGTGGCGCGCTGATGGCGCTGGCCGACAGCACAGGCGCGCTGGTCGCTTACCTCGGTCTGCCTGAAGGCGCCACGACTGCCACCATCACATCGACGACCCAGATGTTCCGCTCGGTCGTTGCGGGTCAGGTCCGAGCCGTCGCCGCGCCGCTGTATCGCGGCCGAACCACTGTCACGATCCAGACGAACATGTACGGCCCGGATGACACGCTCGTCGCGCAGACGACGCAGATCCAGGTGATACGGACCGCAGGCTAGCTCTGATCGAGAGTCACCACGACGGCGACGTCACCATACGGGAACGACTTGCCGAGGTGACCGAGCGTGTTGAAAAAGCTCGAGACCGGCACCATGAAGCCGTACTTCGCGCGGACTTTGCTCTGCACCGCGTCGAAATCGGTCCCGGATGTAGACAGGTCTGCTGTCCCCTCGAGGGGTGTGGTGCCGGCCTTGACGTGGCCGCGCCCGTCGGAGGGCTGCAATGTGATGCGCGGGCTGTTACGCAGCCGCTTGTACTTGCCGGACTTCGACGAGGTCCAGAAGCCCACGCGGCCGCCGTCAAGATCGACAATCCAGGTGGCCGTAGACACCGCCGCACCCGACTTGCGGTACGTGGTGGTTCGCACGTACTTCTCATCGCTGATCGCCATGAACCTGATCGTAGAGCGACCATGTCATCGCGCGCGGTAATACGCCAGGCCGCGCCCACGTGTCACTGAGCCGCGACGAACGATTGCGCGAGGGCCGCTGGCGTAAGGCCCGCGAGCCTGGTTGTCTCCCGGGTCAGATGGGCCTGGTCGGCATAACCGACCTGGACGGCCAGGTCGCCCAGGTGAGTCGATCGGGGCGCGGCCGCGAGCTGGCGAAGAACGCGCCGGAATCGCAGGACCCGCTGCGTTGTCTTAGGGCCATAGCCGACGGCCACGTCGAAGCGCCGGCGAAGCTGGCGTTCGCTGACGCCCAGCGCCGGGGCGAGGTCGGTCACACTTGTCTGCCCCGACGAGAGCAGCCGGGTAGCGCTCACGACCAGTTCGTCCGGCGGGCCGGCCGCGACGAGTCCGGCCGCGAGGTCAGTCACGGTCAACAGCGCTTCCTCCGGCATCAGGTGGGCGGGCAGCCGTCCCGCCAGCCGAGGCGATAGATCGGCGAGGTCGACGCGCTGGTCGCGAACGTCAGCGAGCGACCAGCCGAGCGCTGGCCCGCCTGCACCAGGCCGGAACCGCACGCCGACCAAGATCGTCCCCGGCGCAATGTCGGCAGGCGCCGGCCGGGTATCAGGCCCGGCCACGAAGGCTCCCTTGCCGTACTGCCAGATCAGGTCCGTGCAACCGTCTGGCATGACAGCGGCGACCGACGCTGGCGCGTCGTCTGCGGCCACGGCGACCCACAGGCAGGCGATCGCCCTGCGGACCCCACGATCGGGCAGCCACTCACGATAACCGGAGGCCCAGAGCGCGCTGGTTAGGCCACGGCCAGGCAAGGTGCCCATGGAACCCACCCTAGCCAGCGCGGCTGACAGTCCGGGCTACCGCCGACGGCGACGTCGGCGAACTGTGGCAGCGGACGGCGGCCCGGCAGGATGATCTTGCGCGGCCGCCTGATCGCGGAACAACAGTCAGCTCGGCTGACGCCAACTCAGGCAAGCGTGCTAGGTCCGCGCTTGATCATCTGGTCGGCGATGATCGCGCGTTGAACCTCGCTCGTACCTTCCCAGATTCGCTCGACCCGCAGTTCACGGAACAGGCGCTCGGCCACGTTTTCCCGCATGTAGCCGCGGCCGCCAAATACCTGAACCGCCCGGTCGGCCACCCTGCCCGCCATCTCGGATGCGTACAGCTTGGCCATCGAGCACTGCGCGTGCTGCACTTTGACGTCTGCGCCCGCGTCGATGCCGCGCGCTGTCTCGTACACGAGGGCGCGCGCAGCGAACAGCTCGGTCATGCTGTCCGCGAGCATGATCTGGATGGCGCCGAGCTTGGCTATCGGCCGGCCCTGGACCTCGCGCTCCTTGGCGAACGCCGTCATCTCATCGACCAGTCGCTGGGCGCCACCGAGGCAGCGAGCCGCGACCATCATTCGCTCGAACCTGAACCACTCGTACGCAAAGCTCATTCCGTCGCCTTCGGCCCCGACGAGATGAGTCACAGGCACGCGCACCCCGCTGAACCGGACTATCGGGTGATGGTGGCTGATGGTGTGCGTGTAGGCCGGCGTTCGGACTACTGTCACGCCCGGGCTCGGCAGATCGACGAGGAACATGGCGTGCTCGCCGTCATGCTCGCCGCCCACTAGCTTGCCCTGGAAGAACGCGTAGTCAGCAGTGTTGAAGGACGTCACGTGCCACTTCTCGCCGTCGAGCACGTAGTCGTCCCCATCGCGGCGGGCTGTCGCGACAATGCCGTCGACGTCGGATCCCGCGCCCTCTTCGGTGATCGCGTAGCACTCCTCGCGATCGCCGCGGACCGTCGGCCGGACGAACTTTTCGAGCTGATAGGGCGTCGCGACGGCTGGCAGCCAGGACGGGGGGGTGGCGACGACCCAGGCGAGCGCGTTGGTAACGCGTCCCACCTGCTCTTGCACCAACACCTGCTGGAGCGAGGTGTAACCGCCGCCGCCGAGCTCCGTCGGCATGTTGGTGGCAATGAGGCCCAGTTCCATCGCGCGCGCCTTGTGGCCCGCGACGATGTCCTTGGGCAGGTCGCCGCCGTTCAGCTCGGCTTCCACCTCGAATGGGATGAGCTCATCGGCAAACATGCGGGCGCGGGCCTGAATCCGGCGGTCCTCTTCTGACAACCCGTACATCGCCCGCGTGCCCCTTTCGCCCATGGCGTTTGACTGAATGTTCAGTCTAGACGGGCCGCCGACTCTTGCCAATGGGCCGCTTCGACCCGTGCTCGAGCCACATTTCACGCCGGAGGTGCTGTTTCGTGTCCGAATTGCCGCCTTCCATCGCACCTCCGGCGTGAAATGTCGAGGTATTGGCCAACCGGAAGGCGGCGTAGCACAGCCACGCGAACGGCGGCGGAGCACGGCCACGCGAACGGCGGATCTCCCAAGACCGGGAATTGCCGGTCGGAACGTCTCTCGAAGACCGCCGGCGAGCCTCAGTTTCTCCATTCACCCAGCGGGGTACCAGCGATGTTGATCTACAGCACCGTCGTGCCGGCCGGGGTTCGACTCGGCTAGCCCAGTTGCACGAATGGCGCCTGTAGGACATCGGGGGAGGGACATCGCCCATGCGCTTCATGAAGCCCGTTATGGCGATCGCCGCCATTTGCGCGACCATGCTCACCATGAGGGTCGTCATGCGCTCAAAGAAGACCAACGGCAAGCGCCAGCGCCGCGGGATGATGCGCCGGGGTCGCTAGCCCGCCAGCCCGACCCAGACCCAAGTTGGGTGTTGAAGGCGGCGGTCGCCAGGTGCACCCGCCGCCGGTTCGGGCTGTCCGCAGCCACCCGCCACGTCTGCCGCAGCCGACGGCGAGCAGACCAGACAAGACGCACGCCGTCTAGCCCGTTCCCAGATCTTGACTGAATGTTCAGTCCATGCCATCATCAGCCGGGAGCCGGGTGCTCGACTCCGCAGGTGGGTACGGGACAACAAGACCAGCGCGGATGGATCGGTGAACACACAGGTGAGCGATACGGCGGATGCCGTTGTCGTCGGCGGCGGCACGGTGGGTGCGTGGTGCGCCTACTTCCTGCGCCGCAGCGGGGTCGGCCGGGTCGTCCTCATTGAGAAACGCACCCTCGGGCAAGGCGCGAGCAGCCGCGCGGCCGGCGTTGTGCGCACGCAAGGCGGCACGCCGTGGGCCGTCCAGCTCGGTGAGTGGTCCCGCAAGTTCTACCTGAGTCAGCACGACGAGCTCGCCATCGACTCTGGCTTCACGCCGCAGGGGTACGTGCTGCCGTGCTTCACGAACGCCGACGTAGCGGCCGCCCGCGCGCGGATGGAGATGCAGAACGCCCTCGGGCTAGAAGTTCGGTGGCTCGAACCGGGTCAGCTCGACACCCTCAACCCAACGCTGGCGCCGGGCCGGACGCTCGGCGGCACGTACTGCGCCGAGGACGGTTACCTGACGCCGCCTCGCAACGTGACCGCGTACGCCGTGGCCCTGGCTACCTCAGGCGTGCAGGTGCGCGAGCACGTGACATTCCTCGGCCTCGAGGCCAGCGGGGACGCGGTGACCGGCGTCCGTACTTCGGAAGGCCCCATTAGCACGCCACTGGTCGTGCTGACTGGTGGCCCTGAGCTGGCCGAGGTGGGCGGGCTCGCCGGCGTTCGCGTGCCAGCCGGTGGCGTGCGGCACCAGGTCGCGGTCACCGAGCCGCACCCTGACCTCGCGCCGGAGCGCGTGCCCATGGTTTTCGACCTGGCGGCCGGGCTCTACTGGCGGCCGGAGGAGGGCGGCCTGCTGTTCGGCATGAGCAATCCCGACGAGCCGCCTGGCGTGGCGGCGTGCGTCGACGAGCCGTACCTGGCACTGATGCGCCAACGGCTGGCCGAGCTCGTGCCCGTGACCGCCGGTCTCGGGCTGCGGCGGGTCTGGGCCGCGACCATCGACTACACGCCCGACCATCTCCCGATCATCGGTCCCGCCTTGACGGGAACGCAGATCATTCACGGCGCCACCGTCGTCAGCGCGGGCGGCGCCGGGATGATGTGGGGACCAGCCGTAGCGCGCGCGGCCGCTGATGTAGCCCTCACCGGCACGTCGGACGTGGTCGACGTGTCCGATCTGGGGCTCGACCGGTTCGACGCCGCCGGCAACAGCCGCCTTGGCACTGACCCGATCGCGCTGCCGTTCCCGGCACACGCGCCGCAGGCGCCCGGCAAGCTCACGCTCTCCTGAGACCCGGCCGCCGCTGGCGGCAAGCCACGCCCCTAACCCGATCCGAGAGGAACACCGGCACATGACCGACGTAACCCCCTACCTGGCAGCAGCTGCGACGGCCGAGCTCGAAGACTGGGGCCCGCTCGAAGAGGCGACGGGCGAGCCAATGCAGACCGCAGGCCTCACGCTGTGGCAAGACGGCGACCAGGAGGTCGGTGTCTGGGAGTGCACGCCCGGGCCGTCCTACTGGAAGCTGGAGACGCACGAGTTCGTGCACATCGTCGCCGGCCGGATGACCGTGACTCCCGATGACGGCGAGCCGGTAGAGATCACGGCGGGCGGGACGGCCGTGTTCCCGCTGGGGTGGGCCGGTACGTGGCAGATCCACGAGACGATCCGGAAGATCTACGTCATCTTCTGAGCCGCTTCCTGCCGGGCGGGAGTCGAACAACGTCGCTGCCTATCTGCTGCTGCTAGAGCAGCAGTAGATAGGCATCCATGACGTAAATTGCGCGGGCGGGCCCTCCGCGCCAGCGCGGGAGAGAACTAGCTGGCCTGGGACATGGCGTCGGCCTCGAGCTCGGCCGCGTTCAGGTCCGCAGCGGGAGTGCCGCCACTGAGCACCCGCAGGGCGTCCGACGGCAGGAACGCGTGAACCGGCGTCCCCTGAGCGAGCTCGGCCTGACCGCCGTCATTCTGCAGAAGAGCTTGGATGTCGATGCCCGCCGCCAGCCGCAGGTGCACCTGCGTGGCAGAACCCAGATAGACGAGCCGCTCGACCATCGCCGGAACGCGGTTCGGACCGACCGAGCCGAACTCCTCGATCCGGACTCGCTCGGGCCGGATGATCGCGTGGGCGTTATCTGGCGCGTCAAGCCCGCCGTGGTCCACGGTAAGCACCGATTCGCCAAGCCGAACCTCCGCCCGCGAGCCGGGGCCGCGGGACGTGACGTCGACCGGCATCAGGTTGGAGACGCCGAGGAAGTCAGCGACGTACGTATCGGCCGGGGCTTCATACACCTGGGTCGGCGAGCCGATCTGAACAATCCTGCCGTCCCGCATGACCGCGAGCCGGTCGGACATTGTCAGCGCTTCCTCCTGGTCGTGTGTCACGTAGAGGAACGTGATGCCGACCTGCTCCTGGAGCGCCTTGAGCTCTACCTTGAGCGAGCGACGTAGCTTGGCGTCGAGCGCGCCGAGTGGCTCATCGAGCAGCAGTACGGAAGGCTGGAGCACGAGTGCTCGGGCGAGGGCGACGCGCTGTTGCTGGCCGCCGGAGAGCTGGCCAGGACGGCGCTTCTCGAACGCACGAAGCTTCACGAGGTCGAGCGCGCTATCCACGCGCTTCTGCAGTTCTGCCTTCGGCAACTTCTTGTTGCGAAGGCCGAACGCTACGTTGTCGAAGACAGTCAGGAACGGGAAGAGGGCGTAGCTCTGGAAGACCGTGTTCACGTTCCGGCGGTGCGGTGGCACAGCCGAGAGGTCCTGACCGTCGAGCAGGATCCTGCCGGACGTCGGCTGCTCGAAGCCGGCGATGAGCCGCAGGGTGGTCGTCTTGCCGCAGCCAGATGGTCCGAGTAGGGAGAAGAACTCGCCGCTGGCGATCTGAAGGTCGATATTGTCGACGGCGATCTCGGAGAAGCGCTTGGTCAGCGAGACAAGCTCGATACGGCCACCTGCCACGTGCGCTACCTACCCTTCGTCGGAATCGGTCTGGTAACCGTCACCGCGGACCTGGTCATCCTGGCCGACCCGGCGTCGACCCGGCGTCCATTTGAAGCCCAGCTGATCGGCTACAAACTGCATGCTTAGTTCGAAAGCACGCATTGAGTCAACTACCGGGTCGTTCAGCGCGATCTGGATCGTGAGCCCGTCCAGCAGGGTGGACAGGTAGAGAGCGAAGCGGGCCGGGTCAACCTCGCGGAATTCTCCCGCCTCCTGGCCCTCCTGTACCAGCGACGTGATGACGTCGCGCCAGCGCTCGTCGGACTTCTCGCCGAACGCTGGCCACCTCGGAGTTCCTGGCTGCCTGGGCCCAGAAGTCCAGCCAGAGCTGCCACGAGTCTCGCGGGCTCGGGGTCGGCTTCCGACAGGCAGCACATCGCCACGAATTCCTCGACGCGATCCGCGGCGGACGTCAGCCGCGCCAGCCGGGCCTGACCGACCGCGTAAAAGTTGTCCTCGTAGTGCCTGATGGCCTCTGTGAGCAGATGGTCTTTGGTCTTGAAGTAGTAGATGACCAGCGCCGGGCTGACGCCCGCTCGCTCAGCGACATCAGCGATCCGTGTATCGGCATAGCCGCGCGCGGATATGACCTCGAGCGCGGCGTGGAGCATCTGCTCGCGCCGCTGGTCAGCGGTCCCTAGCGCGTCGGTCGCGTCGGCTGCGTGAACTGTCATCGCAGCAGTTCCTCTCATGACGGCAATGATGCTGGCTCTCGAGCCGTCTGTCTGCGTCTTGGCATGCTTGGTAGTTCGCCGTTATCTCGCTGTTTTATCCACTTCACCTCTAGGCCGAACGGGACCGGCGTCACCCCAAATGCCAGTCTCCTCTTGCCGGCACGGTACATCATTTCTTAAACTGAACATTCAGTCAAACTTTTCGCGGTGAGTGCGCCCTCAGCGCGCACGAGCGCGTGGCGGCAACGTTACGGAAGGCTGGCACATGGCTGCAACATACGACGCCATCGTTATTGGCGGAGGACACAACGGGCTGGTGGCAGCCGCGTACCTCGCCCAATCCGGCGCTAAGACTGTTGTACTCGAAGGACGGCATAAGACCGGCGGCGCGGCGACGACCGAGGCCGTCTGGCCGGGTGCGCCCGAGTTCAAGGTGACGCGGCTGTCGTACGTGATGAGCCTGTTGCCACCGACGATCATCAACGAACTTGAGCTCGACCGGCACGGCTACAAGATCTTCCCGATGGGGCCCTACTACCAGGCCTTTCCTGAAGGCGGTTCGATAAAGCTCTACGCAGACGACGCCAAGCGCAACTACGACTCGGTTTCGCAGTGGTCCAAGAAGGACGCGGACGCGATGCCGAAGTGGGATGCCTGGCTGGCGGGCCTCGCCGACGTACTGGGTCCGCTGCTGCTCACCGTGCCGCCCGCGATCGGCTCGCGCAGGCCCCGGGATCTCGCCGCGACGCTGAAGCTCGCCTGGCGGCAACGTGGCCTCGACGTGCGGACGATCGCTGACGTGACCCGGCTCATGACGATGAGCATCGCCGACCTGCTGGACGACTGGTTCGAGTCGCCGCAGGTGAAGGGCGCGCTCGCGGTGAACGGCGTGATCGGAACCTGGGCCGGACCGTACGAGCCGGGAACCGCATACGTGATGGCGCATCACTCGATTGGCGACGTTGGCGACGGCCATCTCGGCAACTGGGGCTTCCAGGAAGGTGGCATGGGCGCGGTCGCCAGTGCGATCGAGCGCGCGGCCCGCGAGAAGGGCGCAGAGATCCGGATCAACGCGCCCGTCGCGCGGGTGCTGATCGAGCACGGCAGGGCGGTCGGCGTCGCGCTGGCGAATGGCGATGAGATCCGGGCGAAGGTCGTCGTGTCGACGCTGCACCCGAAGACCGCGTTCCTTGAGCAGGTGGGTCGTGAACACCTGCCGGATGACTTCTCGACGGACATTGAACGGTGGAAGAGCCGCAGCGGTGTCGTCAAGATCAACCTGGCGCTGGCGGAACTGCCCGACTTCATCGCTGATCCCGGATCGCAGTTGCAGGAGCATCACACGGGCTCGGTCGAGATGGCACCGACGATGGAGTACATCGAGCGCGCGTTCCAAGACGCCCGTGACGGCAAGGCTGCAGTGCGGCCGTTCAGCGACGGTGTGATCCCAACCACGTTCGACAAGACCGTGAGTCCCGAAGGCACGCACATCATGTCGCTGTTCACCCAGTGGGTGCCGTCGGACTGGAACGAAGAGCCGCACACGGCGGAGCTCGAGGCGTACGCCGACCGCATGATCGATTGCTACAACGAGCTCGCGCCGAACTTTAAGGGCGCGATCCTGCACCGCGACGTCGTCGGCCCGTACCAGATGGAGCACGAGTACGGTCTCATCGGCGGCAACATCTTCCACGGTGAGCTGTCGCTCGAGCAGCTATTCCACATGCGCCCGGCGCCTGGCTTTGCGGACTACCGCACGCCGGTCAGCGGCCTGTACTACGGCAGCTCGGCGACCCACGCTGGCGGCGGCGTCTGCGGCATCCCCGGCTGGCAGGCGGCCAGGGCGGCGATCGCGGACCGCAAGTCCGCCGTTCGCAGCGCAGCCGCTCGCAAGGCGCTCCGGCGGTCATGACGACCCTCTCAGAAGGGAACGGGGTCGTTCTGCGTCCGGACCGCGGCGCCGGCGGCTCCGCCCCCGGCGCCGCGGTCCGGGCCATGCTTGAGGCGCGCAGTGTGGCGCTCGTGGGTGCGTCGACGCGGTCGGGCAGCTTCGGCCGCCGGATGCTCGACGAGGTCTACAAGAGCCCGGCGCGGCCGCGGGTCTACCCGGTCAACCCGAGGTATGACGAGCTGGACGGTCGGCGGTGCTTCCCGACCCTGGCTGATGTACCGGAGCCGCCGGAGCTCGTTTTGCTCGCCGTGCCCGACGACGCGCTCGAGCAGCAGCTCGCCCTGGCGGCGACGGTCGGCTGCCGCGGCGCCGTCATCTTCGGGAACGCGCACGAGGAGCGCGGGCCAGGTGACGACGGGCCGCCGCTGCGAGACCGGCTCGCGGCGCTCGCACGTGCGGCCGACATGGCCGTCTGCGGGGCCGGCTGCATGGGCTTTGTCAACGTCAGCCGCGGCCTGCGCGCCGTGGGCTACATCGAGCCGGATCCGCTGCCCGCTGGCCCGGTCGCGCTCGTGACACACTCGGGCTCGGTGTTCTCGGCGCTGTTGCGAGCCCGGAGGGGGATTGGCTTCACCCTGGCTGTGTCGTCCGGGCAGGAGCTTGTCACCGCGGCTCCCGCCTATCTGGAGTACGCACTGGACTTGCCCGAAACCCGCGTGCTCGGGCTCGTGCTCGAGGCGATCCGCGACGGCGCCGGGCTGCGGCGCGTGCTAGCCACGGCGGCCGAGCGCGACATCCCGGTGGTTCTGCTCAGCGTCGGCGGCTCGGCTGGCGGCCGCCAGATGGTCGCGGCTCATTCCGGTGCGCTGGCAGGTTCCGATGGCGGCTGGGAAGCACTGGCGCGGGCTTACGGGGTGCTGCGGGTCAGCGATCTGGCCGAGCTCACTGACACGCTGGAGCTGTTCGCGGTCGGGCGCCGGGCGCGACCCGGCGCTGGTCGTTCGGGCGCCGGAATCGCTACGGTGCATGACTCGGGGCTCGAGCGCGCGCATGTCGTCGACGTGGCCGAGCAGGTCGGCGTGCCGTTTGCTGACGTCGGCTCGGAGACCCTGGCGAAACTCGCGGGCTTGCTAGATCCGGGCCTCGTGCCAGCGAACCCGCTCGACGTGTGGGGAACCGGTGCGGACACGAGGGACCTGTTCGGCGGCTCGCTGCTGGCGCTGGCCGCTGATCCGGCCGTGGAAGCTGTCGCGCTCGCCGTGGACTTCGTGCACGAGCTCGACGCCGATCAGTCTTACCCGCTGGCGATGCTGGACGTCGCCGAGCGCACGGACAAACCACTGGCCGTCCTCAGCAACCTTGCCAGCGCGATTGACCAGGATCTGGCGAGCCAGCTGCGCACCGCTGGCATTCCGGTCCTCGAGGGGACCCGGTCGGGGCTTGTTGCCTTGCGGCTTCTGCTCGACCACGCGCGCGGCGCAGCCGGGGCCGGGTCCGGGTCCCCAGGTCTCCGGACGAGAGCCGCGTGCGCGGGCGGCCGGGCCGATCGGCGCGCTCGCGCGATCGCTCTGCTGAGCTCTGGCCAGGCGACCGGCGCGCGGCTGTTTGAGCTTCTCGCTGAGTATGGGATCCACGTCCCTGCGGTGCGGCCGGCGGCCGAGCTGGCGTCCGCGCTGGCGGCCGCTGACGAAATCGGGTACCCCGTCGTGCTCAAGACCGACGAGCCGCAGATCCTGCACAAGTCAGACGTGAGTGGTGTCGTGCTCGGAGTCAGCTCGCCGGAAGCGCTCAAGGCGGCCTACACCGAGCTGGCGAGTCGCCTCGGCTCGCGAGTGCTGGTGTGCACGTCCGTGCCGCCGGGCGTAGAGCTGGCCCTGGGGATCGTCGCCGAGCCGGAGCTGGGCCCTTTGGTCGTCGTCGGGGCGGGAGGCGTGTTTGTGGAGCTGCTGGCCGACCGTCGGGTTGCGCTGCCGCCGGTATCCGCCGAACAGGCGGCGGGGCTCCTTGCCGACCTTCGCGTTCGGACCCTACTTGACGGCGCGCGGGGTGCGCCGCGCGCCGATCTGGACGCGGTCATCCGCGCGATATGCGGCCTGTCGGACCTGGCGATCGAGCTTGGCGACCAGCTCCAGGCGCTCGACGTCAACCCGCTGATCTGTGGGCCCGATGGCGCGATTGCCGTGGACGCGCTCGCGATCGGGCGTCCGCCAGGTTAGGCGCTGATCCCTGTCAATCTGAGCCGGTGATGGCGGCGAGCGCCTGGCGACTGTCCATCCGCTCGCCTCGGGTCATCCAGCGGTAACCGAGATAGCCAACCGAGGCTGCGATGAACGACATGACGAGCATGATCGTGCCGAGGGCGTTGAGTGCCGGTCCGCCGTTCCCGCCGTGCTGAGTCGAGTAGATGAGCACTGACATCGGGGTGTTGGCGGCGGATGAATTCAACAGGTCCACGATGACGAAGTCGTCGATGACGCTGGAGAAGACGAGTACTGAACTGGCGAAAATTGCGGGTGCCAGCAGCGGGAGCATGACCCTGCGCATGGTCTGCCAGCCGGTGGCGCCCAGGTCTGCTGCGGCCTCCTCATACTGCTTGCCTAGCGTCACCAGCCGTGCCTGGACGATGATCGCCGGCCAGCTCACGTTCCAGGTCACAAGCCCGAGCGTCTCGGCGAGCGTGCCCAGGTGCACGAAGCTGAATAGCGCCGTGAAGGTGAAGAACATAGCGACGCCGAAGATCAGCTCCGGGATGACGAACGAGAGGATCATGATGAAGTTGAAGGACGATGCCGTCACTCCGCGCCAGCGGTTGATGCCGATGGCGAATGCGACTCCGAGCGGGACGGCGATCAACGTGGTGTAGATGGACAGACGCAGCGTCTGAACGACTGACTCGTGCAAGACGGGATCGTGCAGCACCGAGTTCACCGGGTCGGCGAAATACCACCGCCACGAAAAGCCCTGCCACGCGGCCTGCGACCTCCCGTTATTGAAGGAGAACAGCACGGCGAGGGCTATCGGTACCAGCGACCAGATTAGGTAGAGCCACGTGAATCCTTCGAGGAACCACGGGTGACGCCACGGATTATGCCGACGCCAGCGAGACGTGCGTGGGACAGCCTTGTCGGCTTCGAGGGGTGGCGCAGCAGAGACGGCCGGAGCGTTCACACTGCCTCCTGTGACGTCCGGTTCGTCGCCACGACGTAGTAGATCATGGGCACGACGAGGAGCAGCAGCAAGAAGATCGAGAAGACCGCTCCCTCGCCCTGGAACAACGGCGTGGAGAGCTCCTGGTCGATGACGTTCCCGATCATTGAGGTATTGGTAGCTCCGGAGAGCAGCTGATTAGTGAAGTAGTCACCGAGCATGGGCAGCACGGTGATCAGTAGCCCGGTCATGATCGGCTGTTTGCTGAGCGGCAGGGTGACCCGGATGAAGGTTCGGGCCCGGCCGAGACCGAGATCGCGCCCGGCCTCGATCAGGGCCGGATCGATACGGTCCAGACCCGCGTAGAGCACAAGGATCAGGTACGGGATATATCCGTAGACCAGCCCGAGCACCACCGTGACCGGCTGTCCGCTCAACCAGTCGATCGGGTGACCTGACAGATGCAGGAACGTCACCACCGAGTTCACGTAGCCGTTCGTCTGGAGCAGGTCAACCCAGGCCAGCATTCGCATCATGTAGCTGATCCAGAACGGGGCGATCAGCAGTACCAGCATGAGCCCCTTGCGGCCGCCAGCGAATCTGGCGACGAAGTAGGCCACCGGATAGCCGATCAGCAGGCACAACGCTGCGGCGGCGGCCGTGTAGATGACGGTTCGCAGCAAGATCGGGCCGACATAAGCAGTTGGGCCGGCAATATCACGCCAGGCGGTTGACAGATTTCCGGTGGCCCAGCTCAGCGGGTTGTACTCGGCGATGGGTGTGCCGAATAGCTGGTTGAGGCGACCAGCCGCGATCGAGAGGACGACGTAGAAGGGCACGATGAACAACAGCGCAAGCCACAAGATGCCCGGGGCAGCTAGGAGCGCCCAGAACCATCGCTGCTTGTCGCGTTGGGGTGCACGTCGAGTCAGTCCCCGCAGCGCCACTCAGACCCCCTTGCTCGCCGCCTGCCAGGCCTGCTCCCAGAGCAGGTTGGCCGAGACCGGGATTTGCAACTCCATGACGCCTCGGCGGAAGTAGGACGGCAGGACCACCGTCGACATGAGGCTCGGCGGCAGGATCTGGGCCTGGACGAGCTTTTGTGGTGTCACCTCGTTGAGCGGCTGCATATAGCCGTTCCAGCTGATGTTGTTCATCACGTTGGGCAGGTCAAGCATGTAGTTGAGGAACAGATGCGCGAGCACTGGGTTGGTCGCCGACTTGAGGACGGTGATCAAGTCGTTCCCGACCGGCCCCTTGCCGTCGGTGGGGAACCAGTAACCCACCACGTCGACTGGGACGCCTTTAGGCATGTACGACTCAGCCGCGGCGATGTCACCAGACCAGGCGTGGTGAATCCAGGTCTGGCCGGCCGGTATCTGGGTGTAGTCGTTGTTGTTGATCTGAACGTTGGTGAGCCGGGCAAGATCCTGCAGAGCCTGCCCTGAGGCAGCGATCTGGCTGGCGCTGGTGGTGTTCAGATCGAAGATCCCGTTCTTCATCAGGCCCAGGCTGATGCTTTCGCGGTAGTCGTCGAGGATCGCGACCTTTCCCTTGTACTTCGGCTGCCACGGCATGGCCCAAGGGTTGGCCATCTTGTACGGGTCCTCAGGAACCTTGTCCTTACGCCAGGCCATGCCCGTGGTGTAGATCGTGTAGGGAGTCGTGTACTGCCACTTGCGGTCGTAGAACGGGTTCTGGAAGTCCGGCCAGGCCTGGGTGATGTTCGGGATGTAGCTGTGATTGATGGGCTGGACGAACTGCTGCAAGATCAGCGGTCCAAGGACGTCGATGGTCACGCCCATGAAGACGTCGAACTGGACCTTGCCGCTGTGAATCTTGGCCAGTGCCTCGTCCATCGTGTTGAACGTCGACACCTCGACCTTGCAGTTGTACTTCTTGGCGAAGCTGTTGACGACCGTCTGGTTGATGTACGCGGTCCAGTTGTAGATCTTGAGGGTGGCGTTTTGCTCTTGCGCCAGGCCGCTCTTGATCGCCTTGTTGCCCGGGTAGATCGGCCACGTGACCGGAGAGTTCGGCCGGGGCAACGGCAGGGTGGCGCCCGTTGCCTGCCCCGAGGTGCCGGAGCTTCCGCAGGCCGCTAGGAGCGAACCTGCGCCGCCGACCACCAGTGCCGATGCCGCGCTTTGACGGAGGAAGTCCCGGCGCGATGGTGAGAAGAGAGACTCGATCCCACGATCTGTCCTGCCTTCTCGAGGATGCATGAGCGGGGCACCCCATTCCTGTCAGCTTGGAGAATCCTGACTGAACGATCCGTCAATATTGGCCGGGCCGTGTCACGAGCGCAAGATCCGGCTTGTTACGAAACGGCCATCGGCAACGAGTGGGCCCGGCCCGGTAGCGGTCACGAAGATATCGTCCGCACGACCCTAGCGAAGGTCGCGAAGTTCTGAACGAACTTGTCGATATCGGCCTCGTCGTGCTGGACCGACATCAGCCACTGCTCGATCTTGCCCCAGGGTGGCAGGAAGACCCCGCCGTTGTGCTGGAACAGCCAGTGAGCGTGGCTGAGGGAATCCCGCACGCTGAGGAAGTCGCGGAAGTTACGGACCGGCGAGCCGGAGAACACCACGCAGCCCTTGGCGCCGACGGACACCACCTGGGCGTTGAGCCCGTTGCGCGCGATCTCGCGCTCGATGCCCGCGACTGCTCGCAGGCGCAGCTTGTCCAGGCGCTCGTAGGCTTCCGGCGTGGCCACCTCCGTCAGCATCGCCTTGCACGCGGCCATCGCTAGCGGGTTGCCGTTGAAGGTGCCGACCATCTCGTAGTCGCCGTCGGCGACGTGGGACATCACTTCGGCCGTGCCGCCGATGGCCGCGACTGCGATGCCCCCGCCGATCGCCTTGGCCAGGCACACGATGTCCGGCGTGACGCCAGTGACACCGGTCGCGCCGCTGGGTCCGGCGGTGAGCCCGGTCTTGACCTCGTCAAAGGTCAGCAGCGCCCCGTGGGCGTGCAGTAGCTCCTTCAGGCCTGCCAGGTAGCCGGGTTCGGGCTTGATGATGCCGGCATTCATCATGATCGGTTCGAGGATCATGCCGGCGATCTCGCCCGGGTTCTCGACCAGTCTCGTCCGCACGGCGTCCAGGTCGTTGAAGCCGACGATGAGAGTCAGATCGGTGATGGCCCGCGGGATGCCGCTGCTCGACGGGACGCTGTTCGGGCGTTCGGCCGCGCCCCGATCGTCGTCCGGCTCGTCCGGGCAGACCGATACCTGCACCGAGTCGTGGTGACCGTGGTAGCAGCCCTCTACCTTGATGATCTTGTCACGGCCAGTGATGGCGCGCATCAGATGTACCGCGTCCATGGTCGCCTCGGTGCCGGAGTTGCCGAATCGCCACTGCGGCAACCCGAACCGGCGAGCCAGATCATCGGCGACCGCGAGCGCGGTCTCGGTTGGCTGGGCGAAGTGCGTGCCGCGCTCTACCTGGGCGCGGACCGCTGCCACGACGGCCGGGTGCCCGTGGCCGGCAAGCGAGACGCCGTATCCGCCGTGCAGGTCTACGTAGGAGTTCCCGTCGACGTCATAGAGCTTGGAGCCCTTGCCGTGGCTGAGCCAGACAGGCTGCGGGCGGGAGATCTGCCAGCTGGAGACGACGCCGCCCGCCAGGGACGCGCCTGCCAGCGCCGCGAGTCGGGCCGACTCGGGCTGGCGGCGGACGAAGATCTCCTCCTGGTCCTCGATGATCTTGGTTAGCGAGGCCTGGGGTCGAGTCGGGATCGTCGTGGCGGTCGGCTGGCCCAGCGAGTGGTGATCGGCGTGCTGGCGGTTGGGCTGGCTGGCTGGTGCAGGCCGGGACCATGTGCAGTCGTCGTTGCTGAATTCGGATCGGTGGAACTGGCCGGTGTCCAGGCCATGAGTATCGCGCTCCCAACGCGGTTGACTGAATGTTCAGTCTAAGTGCGTGGCCGCGAACATGACAAGACCGAAGCTGAGTGAATGTTCAGACAGGGCGAGGGAGCCGTTCCATGGCGTGAATCCCGCGCTCGGCACAGTGCGCCGATGGTGGTCGGGCACCTTCTGCCACTGCCTGGCGATAGACCTCAGAATGTTAGATTGAGCGGAGAAAAACCACATTATGCTCGCGCTGTGAGCCAGACAGAGCCATCGCGTGAGCTAGTGCCCGTGCTGGGGAAGACCGGACACAGTCTGCAGACGACGTCGACGAACCCAGCGTCGACTGGTCGCGCCGATTGGCCGCCCTGCAGCGACACAAGGTCACCATAGCGAGCCTGGCGCTGATCGCTGGATCGCTCATCTGGAAGGCCGTCTTCCTCAGCCACTATTTCTACTGGGAGGACGACTTCCAGATCCTCGATGTCTCGCAGAAGAGTCACCTGAGCTGGGGTTTCCTGACCCATGTTGACTTCGGCCACTTCTTCCCTGGCGTCTACCTGATTGCGTGGATCCTCGCCCGCGTCGCGCTCTACAACTGGCTGGCGGGTTCGCTCATCGTGCTGGTCATAGTCGCTGCGGCTAGCCTCGCGGCCTGGCGGCTGCTCCGGACACTGCTGGGCAACCGGTCGGCGATCCTCATCCCCCTGGCCTTGTATCTGCTCTCGCCTCTCGACTTTCCGACTGTCGCCTGGTGGGACAACGCAGTCGAGACGATTCCGCTGCAGATCGCGCTGTTCATGGCGCTCAACTCGCACCTGAAATATGTGTGGACTGGCAAGTTCCGGCACGCTGTCTCGTCGGCGGCCTGGCAGCTCTTCGGCTTGGTGTTCTTCGAGAAGGCGATCGTCATCCCGCTTCTCCTCTTTGCCGTCACGGTCGGATTCCTCAGCGGCGGGCGGCTGCTCGCCGGATTGCGCGCCACCGTCGTGAAGCTATGGCGAGGCTGGCTGCTTTACCTCGAGCTGCTCGTCGTTTACGCCGCGGTGTTCATCATCGCGCTAAATGTCGACGACCAGCCCGGCCGGCCCGGTGGCGCCAGTAGCGCAGGCGGTCCGTGTCTTCGAGCGGAAGGCTGGTATTCAAGACTCTTCTGCCTGGCATGGTCGGCGGGCCTTGGCGCTGGTGGCACCCGGCGAACTACTTCCTCGCATTTACCAACCCGCCTGCCTTCCTGGAGTGGGTCGCGGTCCTGATCATCCTTGGTTTGGTCGTGGCCAGCATCTTGGTCAGACCTCGGGCCTGGCGGGCCTGGCTCATACTCGTGGTCTGGTTCGCCGTTGCGGACACGGTGCCTGTGCTCATCGCTCGGCTCAACGATCCGGTCTATGCAGGGCTGCACGGCTTGCAGACTCGCTATGTTTCCGATGTACCGGCCGTGCTAGCGATCGTCGTGGCCCTGGTCTTCTGGCCGGTGGCTGATCCTCGGCGGGTTTCGGAAGAGACGACCAACAGGCGCCGCGAGTTCTTCACCGGGCGGTGGCGGATGTCGCGATCGCGGGGACGAGCGTATTCGCTGTCAGCTCGGTCTACTCAGTGCAGAGTTTCCAGGCCCAGACCACCAAATGGACCGTGACTTCCGGTCAGGCCTACATCAATAACGCACGAGCAGCCCTGGCCGACACGCCAGCCGGAACGGTGATCGTCGACCAGGCGGTGCCGGGGACACTGATGAGGGGAACCTATGGCGATCACCGACTTCACATCCTTCGTGCTCGGGCCGCTCTCGCACCGAGGATCGCAGATCAGCTGGACTACGCAGCCTTCGGGCACGATCGGGGACCTGAAGGTCTTCGGCAGCGACGGCAGATCGTGGCCGGCCACGCTGCGCGGATCGAGCACAGGCAGTATCTCCCGGATTGCGGAACTGCCTCAGTGCGACCAGGCGGCGACTGGTCCTGCACTTCCAGACGACGTCGACCGTCTTTGCCAGCACGCTGCGCATCGGTTATGTAGCGAACTCCAACGCCGCCGGTCAGATCGTTCACGTGTCTTACGGCAGCCAGGTCGGCCAGTTCACCGTCCAGGCGGGCCAGTGGCACTACTACCTGCCGGTTCATGGCAGCGCGGCAACCGTCGTGCTGAGCAGCCAGGGAGACGACTTCTCGGGCGTGTGCCTGGGGCCCGCGATAGCAGGCACCATCGTCCCGTTCCCCGCTCGGCCCATCCCAGCACTCGGCAGCTAACTGGGAGCGACCCAGAAGGCGCCTCCTGCTCTGCGGCGGCGTCGACTACTCGGCTGGGTCGGCGTGCAGATCTGTCGTCGGGAAGGGTAGCACCGGAATCTTGGGATGAGGCCGCGGCACCGGAACCGGCAGTGGCGCCGCGCGGTCGCCGCTGTGCGCGGAGACTGCGCGCAGGTGGTAGGCCTCAAGGTCGGCGAGGAAGTCGAGGTCTCGGTATGGCCGGCCGTCGACCACGGGGCCTTCCTCGCCGTTGATGATGGCGACGACATCCTGGCCGCTGATGGTTCGGTGTGTCTCGAGCGCGTGGCCGACCGCGAGCACGCTGGCCCGGTGCTCGATCAGCAGCGCGCCGGTCCGGTCGGCGAGCGCGGTGAGGTGTGCCTCGGCGCGCTGCCCGAGCGCTGTCTCCAGCACGTTCCGGTCGTTCCCATCCGCGACCGGATGCGCCTCCTGCGGTGCTCGGGTCGCGGCGTAAGAGCCGATCTGACCGCCCATACCCCACAGGCCTTCCATCGCGAGCGAGATCCTCGTGGCGTTCTGCAGATCTCCCGAGACTCCTGAGCTCGAGTCGCCGTCGAAGAACATCCGCTCGCCGACGAGCGACGCCAGGCTCACCATGATGTCGGCGTCGTACTCGCTGCGCCAGGACGTGAACTGCTCCTCGATCGGGATCGGCTTAACGAACCCCAGGTAGTCGGCGCCCTTCTGAATGGTCGCTGTATCGATGACGTTCTTCTTTTGCACCAGGTGACTAATGACAGCGTGGCAGGCCTCGTGCAAGGCGACCGCATGGCGCTCGCGCTCGATGTACTCCACGCCCTCGGACGGGCCGACGCTCTTGGAGAGCTTGGCCTTCAGCACGTCAGGCCAGGTGATGATCGTCCGACCTTCGCGCAGCGCGACGATGAGCGACTCGTTCACCAGGTCCTTGATCGTGGCGCCTGTCGCATACGGCGTGATCGTCGCCAGGTGATCGATCTGCTCGGGCGTAACCTCGTTGGCAATCTTGGCGAAGTACCCTTCGTACGTGCGCCTGCGGCCTTCCTTCGACGGGTAGCCGACTCGGTACATGCGATCGATCCGGCCAGGCCGGAGGAGCGCCTCGTCGAGCGCGCTCGGCATGTTCGTCGCCATCACGATGAGGATCCGGTATTTCGGCGGTGGCTTCGGCTTCACGCCCAGAATGCGCCGCACGACCCGGTTCATGAACCCGCGCGGCTTCTTCAGGCCCGACATCTCCGTGAGCAGCGCCTGAAGGGTGCCCATGCCGCCGCCGCCCATGCCCATGCCGGCCCCGACCATCTGGCGGAAGATGCCTGGCCGGCCTGGCGCCGGTTCCTGGTTGGCTGCCTCCGCTTCGGCCATCAGCACCGCCCGGCTGTTAGGCGTCAGGTACCCGAACCCGTGGCAGGAAGCGAACGGACTGTCCGCCGCCGGCTGAGACCGTGGCCCACCGCCCTGGCCGCCGACGCTGCCGCCGCGACTCCCGAGGGAGTCGGCCTCGTCGAAGAAAACGATCACTCCGCCGTAGCGAACTGAAAGCTTGCGAAGCCGGCGGAACAGACCTTTCACCTTCAGGATGCCCACGCCGAAGAACATGTTGATGAAGGCGCCGGGATCCACGAACACGTACGGCTTGCCGGTCTCGCCGGCGATTGCCTCAGCCATCAGCGTCTTGCCAGTCCCCGGTGGGCCCCACAGCAGGATGCCGCCGGGCACGTACCCGCCGTGCTGCTCGATCGACTCCGGGTCTTCGAGGTAAACGATGTTCTCTTGCACGCGGGCCAGGACATGATCCTGACCCAACACATCGACGAACCTGGTGGTTACGTCGCCCGGATAGTAGATATCGACCCCGCCGCGCGACATGAACCAGAAGATCGCCGCGAACTGCCCGATGCCGAGCAGCAGGATGAACATGAAATACAAGACCGTCGGTGCTGCATGCAAGATAGATGCTGGCGCTTTGAATACGCCCTGAACGGGGCTCGTGTGGTAGATGAGCCCGAGCAGCAGCGCCACGATCGCGATCACGATCAGCCACCTGATGGTGCGCGCGAGCCGGAACCGCGTGTAGTCGCTCATCTGATGCGAGATCTGATCGCCGCGACCGAATACCCCGGTGGACAGCCTGTAGTAGCGATGCGAGTGCTCAGCGAGCAGGTAACTCAGCTGGCGCAGCACCTCGAGGCCGAGCAGAAGTACGAGCCACCGTCCGGTGCCGGCCTGCACTTGGAGCTCTTGCCGGGCTGCTTCGGAAAAGCCGAGAATCGGGTCCGCCGACATCGAATACCAGACGATGACGAACCACAGGGCCACGAACAGCACGCTGAACTTGACGCGGTCCCAGAGTGACAGCGGCTTACGCATCTGCCGCTCGGTCCCGATCAGTCCGTACTGCTTGCGCCACTCCCGCCGAGACTGCCGGTCGGCCTTACTCGCTGACCTCCGCATCAGGTACCTCGCACGGTGAATGAATTGACAATGTCCCTGATTTGCGGTGCGTGTGAGACGAAGCAGCTCTGGTAGCACTGGACCAGGAGCAGGTACAGCTTCGTCGTTTCGCTGTTGGTCAGCACTGTCTGATCGAAAGCATTGAGCTGACCTCCCACGCTGTACTCGAACAACTCGTTGATACCGCGCACGCCATCTTTGGTCGTGATCGTGGCGCTGGCGAGCAGGTTAAAGCCAGCGAGGTCTGAGTCCTTGCGCAGTCGCTGCCTGCCGCCCTGCCGACGTAACCGGCAAGAGCAGATCACGCATCTGGTTGAAAGACAGTGTGGCCCGCAGCGATGAGCGCACGTCCTGAACGCTCGCGTACACGACCGGCGTTCGCGATCCGATGAGCAAGCCGCTCGCTGCCGGATTGGCCGCCGAGTCGTAAGCGCGCGACCAGGCAAACTTGCCACCCGCCGCCCCGGCTAGTGACCTACTGAGCGCCTGCTGGACGGTCGACACTTCTTGCGGGTTCACCTGTGGCCAGCTGGCAGGCACCTTGAAATACGCTTGATCGTGGCTGTCGGCTCGCGTACGTATACGACGGCGCGCCGCAGGCGGTCAGGCCAGCCAGCATTGCGCCCGCCGCCACCAGGCCGACGGCCGTCCGGCGGAGTTGCCGAATCACCTGGCGCCTCCTAGGCGAGCTTGCCCCGAGCCCTCGGCCGACCGCAGGCCTACAAGGAGTATGCGTTCATGCCCAGCGGCGGAGTCAACCCCGCAATTCACTTCTGTTGCTGTTGAAACGCAAGTGACGAGCAAAGAGGGCCACGGCTCGCCAGCCGATCAGGAACAGCGCTAGGAACGCGGTCGCCACGACGATGAAGGCCGCCGCGGTGCCCTGCCCGGCGAGCACCCTGATCAGCATGCCTGCACCGGCCGTGCCGACCCACGCGCCGATGCCGGCTGGCACTATCGCGAGCGGTCGGCGCCAGTAGCGGCTGGCGGCGAGCCCGACCGCAAGGCCTGCCAGGAACGGCCACGCGGTGTGCCAGATCCCGCTCAGAGACTCGCCGTCGTGGTGGGAATGCCGCCCGATCACGACGAAGATCAGCACCCAGCACGCGTCCAGGCCCGCGGCGAGGACGGTCCTGGCTACTGGCACAGAGGTGGTCACCGGCTCGCCCATCCGGTTACGGTAGCCGACGGCGCCAAATCTCGTCAGGCAGGGAACGGGCTGCCTGTCCACGCGGCGCCACGCCGGGCCGGTGCCGCCCGAGCGAGAACACCGCGTCGTAGGCTCGGCGTGATGCCCACGCTGCTCCTCGTTCATCACACCCCATCGCCTGCGCTTCAGGCGATGCTCGAGGCGGCTGCGGACGGTGCGCGGACCGACGAGGTGGACGGCGTGGACGTTCAGATTCGGCCCGCGCTGACGGCCAGCGAGGTGGATGTGCTCGCGGCCGACGGCTACCTGCTCGGGACGCCAGCCAACATCGGCTACATGTCGGGCGCGCTCAAGCACTTCTTCGACAGCGTCTACTACCCGTGCCTGGAGGCGACGAAGCGCCGCCCGTACGGGCTGTACGTTCACGGTGCGAGCGACACGGGCGGAGCCGTCCGGGCGGTCGAGTCCATCACCACCGGACTCGGCTGGCGACAGATCCGGCCACCGGTCAGCAGTCATCGGCGCGCCTGCAAAGTCTGATCTCGAGGCGTGCTGGGAACTGGGCGCGCTACTGGCAGCTGAGGTCGCTGAGTGATCGTCACCGTCACGCTCAACCCAGCCCTCCAGGTCCGGTACGAAGCCGATCAGCTGGAACTTGGCGCGGTGAACCGGGTCGGCCGGGTCCGGCACGAGGCGAGCGGACGCGGGCCTCGCCGTGGCGCGACTGCTGCAGACGTTCGGGCACGAAGTCGTCGTGGCCGGACTGGCCGGCGGATCGACGGGCGAGCTGATCAGGGCTGAGCTGGCGCGAGCCGGTGTGGCCAGTCAGTTCACCCGGATCGGCGCCGAGTCGCGCCGGGCCCTGCGGATCGCGGACGCCGCGACAGGCCAGGTCACCACCTTGACTGAGCCTTCGCCGTACATCACGACGGAAGAGCTTGGCCGCCTCGCGGCCGACTTCCGGGCGCTGCTCGACGGGGCGGAGGCCGTCGTGCTCAGCGGGAGCCTGCCGGCCGGGCTACCGGTGGAGACGTACGGCTCACTTACCAGTTACGCGGTGCACGCAGGGGTGCCGGTCATCCTGAACGCTGGCGGCGGCGCGCTCCGCGAGGCCTTGACGCGAGGTCCGGCCCTGGTAATCCCCGACGAGACCGCACCCGGTGACAGGACAAGCCCCGCCGGCCGGACTCGACGCCGTCGGCCAGCACGCTGGCCGCCACGCTCTTGTCGGCCGGGTCGAGCGCCGTCGTGCTGCAGACCGACCATGGCGTCCGGACCCTGACCCGGGAAGGGGAGTGGCACGCCGTGTCCAGATCGGCCGGTCCGCTGCGAGGTCGCCGTGCTGGCTGATCCGGATCTGGCCGCGTCCGGCCGGCGTGACGCGCTGGTCGCAGGCTTCGTTCCTGGCATCGCTCTCGGCTGGTCCTGGCCGGACATGCTGCGGCACGCCGTCGCGCTGGCCGAGTCCGTCACGCCGGGGGGTGACGCGGACCTAGGCGCGTACGAGAAGCTGCTGTCAACCGTTCAGGTCACCGGCCCGCCGCTCGTTCGCCGGGTCAGGCTCCGACAGTTAGTGGCGGTGCACGTGTTACAGGCCGAGCCTGCGCGACAGGTCCGACGCCATGATGCCGGCCGGGTCTAGTTCGGCTCTGACCTCACGGAACTCCGGCAGCCGCGGGTACATCCCGGCCAGCGTGCCCGGCGCGACCCGGGAATCCTTGGCGAGGTAGACGCGCCCACCCGCCCCGAGGACCTCCTCGTCGAGGGAGTTCAGCAGGTCGGCCAGACCTGGCGTCCGGGCCGGGAAGTCCAGGGCTAGCGTCCAGCCCGGCATGGGGAACGACAGGAGTCCGTCGTTGCCGGGGCCGAAGCGCTTCAACACCGTCACGAACGACGGAGCTCGAGCCCGGCTGATTCGCTCCAGCGATGTGCGGATCGTCGACTCCGCGCCGAACGGCACGACGAACTGGTACTGGCGGAACCCAGCCGGGCCGTACACAGTGTTCCAATTCCGGATGCCGTCGAGCGGATGAAAGAAGGTGCCGATCGTCTGGATCTCCCCACGACGGCGACGTGGTGCCTTGCGATACCAAGCCTCGTTGGCCATCGCCACCGTGTACCGATTGATCAGGCCGTTCGGCCAGATGTCTCGGAGCGCTGAGCCGCGCGACCGGCCGGAACTCGAGCGGGTTACGCCGATCCTTGGGCCCCAGGTCATCGGGCTTGGCGAAGTCGCCGCTGGTGACGACGGAGCGACCGAGGTGCGTCCCGCTCGCCAGGCAGTCGAGCCAGGCAACCGAGTAGCTGTAGGAGCTGTCGGTCGCGGCCAGGTACGCCAGCGTCTCGTCGATGTCGGCTGTTCGCACTGTGTCGACTCGAACCCGTGACGTCTGGACCTTGGTCAGCTGAACCGCTGCTCGCAGGATGATCCCGGTGAGGCCCATGCCGCCAGCCGTCGCCCAGAAGAGCCGGGGTTCGCCAGCCGGCGGTTACCCTCCGCTCCTGGCCATCGGGCAGCAGCAGGTCGAACCAGTGCACGTGCTGTGCGAAGCTGCCTGCGACGTGATGGTTCTTGCCATGGACATCGGCCGCGATCGCGCCGCCGACGGTTACCTGTCGCGTCCCGGGTGACACGGGCACGAACCATCCGGCCGGCAGGCCGGTGATCATCAGCTGCTCGAGGCTGACCCCTGACTCGCAGACGGCGACTCCTGTGTCCGCGTCGAGCGCGATGATCTTGTTCAGGCTCGTCGTGACGACGACCTCGCCGCCCTCGTTCTGCGCGGCGTTGTTGTAGCTGCGGCCGAGCCCGCGCGCGATCACTCCTCGGGACGGGGCTTCTTTACAGCGCCACGGCCACCTGGCTCGCGTCGACCGGCGAGCAGACGTGGGCCACCGTCGGCTCGACTCGGCCCCAGCCAGCAAGGGTGACCGTCGGACTGGCCGGGCCGCAGTCAGATGATCCGCCGTTCTTGCGCATGAGCGAAGCCTATGGGTCGGCAAGCCGGGCCGCGCGTACGGCTGGCGGGAGCCCCTAAGGCCCGGAAACTCTGGTGCGTTTCCTGCCTCAATAATCCCTACATCACATTATCCTCGCGTTGTGAGTGAAATAGAGCCGTCTTATCGCGGTCAGGTGGTCCGGCGCACGGATCATCCCGCCGACTTGACCCGGTGAAGGACGAGGAAGTCCGTTATGTCGGGTGGCATGAGGTCAGGAGATTGCTGGCCCGCCACGGGGTCACGCTAGCCGCTGTCATCCTTATCGCCGGTCAAGTGGCGTGGAAGGCCTCTTTTCTCAGCCAGTTCTACTTCCGCCAGGATGACCTTCACTTCACCGAGCTGAGCATGCAATACGGGCTTAGCTGGAAATACCTGTCCTACGTGGGCTCCGGCCACTTGCATCCGGGTGTGCTGCTCATTACCTGGATCATGGCGAAGATCGCCCTCTACGACTGGGGCGCGGCTACCCTTCGCTCAGCCTGGCGTTCCTTGTCGTCGCCAGCTTCGCATGCTGGCGCATGCTGCGCACCCTGATTGGCAACCGGCCGGCCATCCTGATTCCGCTCACCGTCTACTTGGCGACTCCGCTGACCTTTCCCGATGACAGCTGGTGGAGCTCTGCGATTGAGTCACTGCCGCTGCAGGCCGCCATCTTCCTTGCGGTGACCGCGCACGTGCACTACGTGCGGACCGGCACTTACCGTCACCTGATCGCCGCTACCTGGTGGGTCGCCGTCGGCCTGTTTTTCTTCGAGAAGGCCATGGTTATCCCAGTGGTGCTGTTCATCATCACGGCTGGTTTCCTGGAGCCCGGCCGGTTTATCCACGGTGCCTGGCAGAGCCTCAAGCGTTACTGGCGTGCGTGGGTGATCTACGCGGTCCTGGTGATCGGCTATCTCGCCGTGCTGCTGGTGACGCTGCGGCAGTCCACCGTCAAGCCAGCACCAACTTCGCTCGCCACATCGATAGTCTTCGCCTGGGGCCTGATTACCAAAACGCTCCTGCCAGGGTTGCTCGGCGGTCCGTGGACATGGGTGCATGGAACAATGGCCGTTGCCTACTCCAATCCAGCCGTTGCCATGGTATGGGTCGCGGGATGCCTGGCTGCCGCCATCATTGCGGCCAGCATCGCCCTGCGGGACCGGGCGTGGCGCGCCTGGATGATCCTTGCCGCCTGGGTTCTGCTGGCGGACGTCGTGCCCATCCTTCTAGGCCGGCTGGCCACTGGCAGCTTCAGGCAGCTGCTCAGCTTGGACACCCGTTATGTGGCTGATGCCGCGCCGCTGGCTGTGGTGGCCGTCGCGCTAGCGTTCTGGCCTGTCGTCCAGTCCGGGGATCGCGCGGTTGCGCCACACCATCAGGACCGCTTCACTGGGTCGGGCTGGACAAGAGTAGGGATCTTGGTCACCTGCGCGATAGTGGCCAGTTCCGTCTGGTCGGTGGTCAGTTATCAGAAGGCCACTCACCTGGCGAATTTGCTGGGACGCCATTACCTGTCCAACGCGGAGGCAGCACTGGCGCACCAGCCAGTGGGCACAGTGATTTTCGACGAAGACGTGCCGCAGTACGTGATGCTGGGCATCTATTACCAGAACTACGCCCTCGAGTCCGTTGCGCTCGGCCCGCTGACGAGTCGCCAGACTGCCCGCCACGTGCGTTGGATCCAACATCCGAGCGGGAATATTGACAGGTTGCTCATGTTCGACTCGTTCGGGAGCCTGCGAACGGCCGTCGTGAGCGGAGTAAGTAGCTTGCCTCATCCGCAAAATCCCTGCTGGCCCGACCGTCGCGGCAAAATTGTCGTTAAGTTTGGCCGTCCATCGGCGCCCTACAGCGGCATCTTGCGGCTTGGATATTACGTAGGCCATGCGAGCGCCGGACACGTCCTCACCGTCCACTACGGGTCCGAGGTGCGGCAACTGATGCTTGAATATGGACTGCACAGCGCTTACCTTCCGGTGAACGGAAGCGCCAGCGGTATCACGATCTCGGTGCCTGCGGGGGTCGGGGTGTGCGTCGGCGATGCCCAAGCGGGCAATCTGCAGCCACAGGCCGCCGCCCGATCCCCTAACTAGTGTCGCTTGGGGTTGAGTGTGGTCACCTGACCTGGCCCCGGCTGCGTCGTTCGCTGCGCAGCCCTGGTGCATCGCGTCGTCGCGCGGCTACGGCCGGTCCTGGACCTTCTGTTGCTCGATGAACTCGGCTAGCGTCGGGGTGGAATGGGAGTGCGCGGTCACGAGTGAAGCTGTTCGAGCAGATTCCGCGGCTCGACCCTCGCGGCGCGCGTCACCTTCAACGCCCACATCATCGAGACCGGCACCGAGTCCTGCCGACTCCGCACGACCTGGCGCAAACGAGCGAGCTGAGTCAGCCTCCGGCCTCCGGCGGGAAGGTAAACCAGTCGCCACCGGCGAATCCGGCCAAGATCGTCGTGTTCGGCGGGGCGAGCCCAGCGAGTCGGACAAGCAGGCCAGTCCAGGCCAACCGAGCCCAGTAGTCGTATCCCTCGTCGTCCCCCGCCTCGCATCGGTACTTCCGGGTCACCCGTCTCGGCGTCGGTACTGCCCGAATGCTGTCAGCGACGGCGAGACGAACGGCTCCATCGCCTAGACGCGGCGGTGCGGGAAGCCAGCTTCATCCAACTCGGCAAACCCGGCGGATTCGAGGAATCCGACGGCGCCGTCGGTCTCGATCCCCAGCCACAGCGCGTAGACGCCCGCCCAGTCGATCGCGGACGGCATCCACGCCGCCGCCAGCGCTGGCACCTCGTCGGCCGGATCGTGGGCCTGCCACCGGTCATCGGGAAGGCCCAGCCCAGACCCGAGCTCCGCCCAGGTCGGCAGCTGCGATTGACGCAAGAGCCCCTCCACCCGGGCAAACAGCGCCGCATGATCCTCTACCGCATCCACGAGATCAATCTATGACGGCGCAGTGGGGCCACATTCGCGACGACCGATGGGGCCAGATCACTTGACGAGACGCTTCGGGTTGATTAACGACCGAGCCTTAGCCACGGGCGTCTCGTTCAAGTTGCTGCACTAGCCACGGCGCCAGCCATCGCACTCCTTGCGGAGTCAGGTGGACGCCGTCACTGCGCACCTGGATTCCGTCCACGGTCCAGGTAAAGGTGCCGTTGGGGGAAAGCTTGCGGCCAAAGTCCAGCACTTGAGTGCCGGGATGCGCGGCGACGACCTGGCGCACCAGCCGATTCCACAGCGTCACCCGGATTGGATCATCCTCCGGATAGAGGCTCCCGTCCGACTGCTCACCGTATCGGTTGTACGGCTCGGTGGCCACGACGACGCGCGCCCCGGTCGATCCCAGCAGGGTAATCGCTTCGCCGAGCAGAGTCTCCAGGTGAAGGTCGTAGGCAGGGTCGCCGACATGCTGCCAACTGGCCCTGGTAATAGTGGTCCATGGTCTCCCAGCGGCCGACCATGAGTAGCACCTCTTTCGGGCGGTCGGCTCGGAGCTGTTGCAGCCAGCGCTGCGGCCACGCGTCGCACTTAGGGTTGTCCGGCCACTGCTGTCCTTGGACGATGATAGGGGCCGCCGTTTGCGATGCCGCAGCCCAACACGGAGTGGTCGATGAACCGGATGCCCGGTTCCGGCGGCATGTAGAGAATCAGCGTCAGCGAAATGGAGTCGCCGAACACGTCGACGCTCAGCGGGCCATGCGATCCGATCGCCCGCGGCGCGGCCGCGGGCGACGAGGGCGTCGAAGCTGGCCTGCGCCAAGTCGGGAGCACTACCGAGGCTAGCAGCAGGCGGCAGATGCCACCGGGACCTGAGGCAACGGCGCGGGCACGGCGAAGGCCGCGATCACGATGACCGTGGCCACGCCCGCGGCCGTCGCTGGGAGCACCCGCCGCGGCCGCCACCGGAGGCGCTGCGCGGGACGTTCGATCAGCACGAACGAGGCACCGGCGAGCACGATAGTAACCGCGACGCGCAGCGCGGCGAGCACGTAGCCATGCAGGCCGGTGCGCTCGCCGTTGAGGACAAGGTAAGACCGGCCAGTGCCACAGATACAGGCCATAGGAGATGCGGCCGATGCCGACGAGAGGCCGGGTCGACAGCAGCCGCGCCACTGGCTGCCCGGAATCGAGGACGACGCCGGCCACCAGCGCCGCGGCGGCCAGGGCGGTGAGCAGTAGAAGCCCGTGCCGGAACTCGCTGGGGGCGCCGTCCGCGGTCATCGCGATACCCGTCAGCGCCACGAGACCGCAGCCCGACAGCAGTAGTGGTAGCGCCCGGCGGGCCGCGCACTGCGGCGACCGCGTGCCGAGCGGAGTGGCGGCCCGCCATCGCCAGGTTGGTGCCAGCAGCGCGGCCAGGGCCGCACCGATCAGCAGCTCCTGGGCGCGCGTATCAGTGCCGAAATAGACCCGGCCTGGGCTGGCCACGCCGGCCAGCACATACGTGGTCAGCGCGGACGCCGCTACCCCGGCCAGGGAAAGTGCCAGCAGACGCCACCGTTGTGACCGCGCGGCACGCGATCAGCAGAAGCGGCCAGATGAAGTAGAACTGCTCCTCCACCGCCAGTGACCAGGTGTGCTGCAACGGCGACGGCGTTCCGCCTAGCGAGAAGTAGTTCACTCCTTGCAGCGCCCAGCGCCAGTTGCCAGCCCACAGCGCTGCTGCGATCACGTCCCCGCGCAAGCCAGCGACCGATTCCGGATCGAACAGCTGGCGTGCCGCGACGACCGCGACGATCATGACAAGTGCCGCGGGCAGCAGCCGCCGGACGCGGCGTGTCCAGAACGCGCCGAGGTTGATCCGTCCCGTGGTTACGCAGCTCGTCGTAGAGCAGTGACGTGATCAGGAAGCCGCTGAGGACGAAGAACACATCAACGCCGATAAAGCCGCCAGGCAGGAACGGGATACCGGCATGATCGGCGAGCACCGCAAGAACGGCGAGAGCACGGATACCGTCGAGTGGGCGGAGGCGATCTCCTGAGCCACCGAAGTGCGCGCCTTCCGCGCGTCTGCCGACCTGCCCTCCAGTGCCGCCATCCTAGGTGGTCAGCGTCCAGACGGCTTCGGAATCGTTAGCCAGCTGGAGTAGGCGAGAATGTTCAGTTTCGGCTACGGTCGTGGACCGCTGAGCCAGCAGTATCGGAATGCCATTTGTAATCTCGTAGCGGCGCCGGAGCCTGGG
The DNA here is from genome assembly GCA_963730085.1 of uncultured Actinomycetota bacterium. GTDB lineage: Bacteria > Actinomycetota > Actinomycetes > Streptosporangiales > Streptosporangiaceae > JAJYUU01. The sequence continues at coordinate 51,322 of CAVSQI010000010.1, forward strand.
GTTATAGAGCATCATCTGGTCGGCGAAGTAAATCAGGCTGCCTTTGTCCACTGGGCAGGCCAATATCTTGAGTAGCGCTCCCTCTAGTGCCATAGCAAGGTCCTTTCCCTCTACCGACCGTCGGTTGCCGGTAGCAAAGCTGCGGCAAGTGCTATCAGTGCCAGAATTTGTGCCGGGCCGCCGAACGGGCCGCTGCCCATGACCGTCGGATTGCTCGCGGTTGCAGCCACGACGCCGGCCGCGAACATCGCGCCGAACGCGATGAACTGCCGCCAGCGCGGGAGCCAGATGTCAATCACCGCGAGCACAGGGACAGCGGCCGCTATCGGACCTCCCGCGACCACCAGTACCGCAGTCAGTGGAGCCAGCGTCAGCAGCTTCCGGAGGAGCGGTCGGCCGGATAGCTGGTTTCGGGTCGGCGAGCGTGGCTGCTCGTGGCTGGTGTCAGCAGGCCCCGAGGCCGGTTGTCCGGCCTCGGCCGTGCTGGGCCTTCTGCGACGCGGCCGCCTGACGCCCAGGGCGACTGCGGCCAGGACCAGCAACAGGATTCCGGATCCGATGATCGCGGCGTGATACAGGCTGGCTGGCCGGAACCTGAGTGCAATAGTGCCGCCTCGGCCGGCCGGCACGATGAATGCCTGCTGCCATCCGTCCAGGGTCGCTGGCTGGAGGGGCCGGCCGTTCAGTTCAGCAGTCCAGCCAGGGTTGAAGTTCTCATGAATTTCAACATAGGAGGCCGGCCCTGAGCCGACACGCAGTTCCCTGGCATCGGAATTCCATGTCATGACGCGAAGCTGGCGCGCCGGAGTACCAAGTGCCTGGGCACGGCTGAGTGCCGCGCCTGGCGAACTATCGCTCAGCGTCATGTCAGTGATGGTGAAGTCGGCTGAGGAGGCCGCAGTGAGATGATGAAGCCCGGCCGGAACTGACAGCGAGCCGTTCGGCGCGCACAAGTGCAGGTGAACGGGCTGTACTCGGATGAGATTAGCGAGTGTCCCGCTGACAGAGGTCCTGTAGGCATGTCCATCAACCGACACCAGCGGCCCGGATCCGCAGTTGAGCTGGAACGGGGTGCTCACCGCGGTCCCGGGCTGCAGATTGGCCAGCGCGGGAACCGACACACGGGACAGACCTATCGGCAGTTGAGCAGGTTGACCCGCCGCGGTGTTACCGGCCGCCGGTGAGTGTGACGCTGAGAGGGTCAAATACAGCTTGTCAGTGCGAAGCGGCGGGCTCAATTTCACGACGCCGCCTAGACCCACTGCAACCAGGCGATAGCCATGCGGACTGCCGATAAGGACGCCGGTCGGTGCGGTGGCGACGCCAAGGGCAGGCGTCAGCACCAGTCTCCTGATCGTCCGTCGGCCATGCCAGGCGATCTCCAGCGTCGGATGAAGGTCAGTGGCGCTGGCGAGCCAAGGTCGTCCAGTCCTCGGACCGAACAAGTTGCCCGGGCCCAACATCGGCGAGGACTCCCACGTGGAGCTGGCAGTCACCTGAAATTGCGTCATGGTGACCGGAGTGAGATTGGTGATGAGAGCCTGGAGCGCAGGGCCGGGCGTTGGCGTGGCGGCCAGTTGGGCAGTCAGCTGAGCGGATCGCGAGGTAGTAAAAATGCGGTCGATGGACGTGCCGCCGTCTTGGTCGAGGCCGCTGGTCGGCGGCGACAGCAACTGGCTGAAGGAATACGCGGTAGCTGGCGCCGTGGCCCCAGTGCGATCCTGCGCCACCTGGAGGTACTTGGTCACGCGCACGCCGGGGATAAGCACGTCGGTGATACCGGCGCCAGGATTGACCGCTACGACATTGCTTGCTTCCGTGATCGTAATCCTCAGCCACCTCGTCAGCCCGGTCGGCACGCGTAGCGGCTGAGTAGCGGCGGTATTCACGACATCACTGACCATGCTTCCGGCGGCTGTACTGACGCGCAGCTGGTTGGCGACCGACCGGAGGTAGGAGTCGACGAGCAGTTGGATGCCGATGCTGGTCGGCAGCCTGATCGGATGCGTGAAGTTGATCTGAATCCACTGGCCAACGGGCGTGGTTGGATTGCTTTCTGCCCACGCCGTCTTTGGATTGCCGTCAAAGGCGTTGACCGGGTCGTACTGGGGCGACTCGCCTAGCCAGGTCCCAGCGGAGGAAGCCGTGACGCTGGCTGCGCCGGACAGCACTGCGACAGTTTGATGGCCCGCTGTGGACACGGGGAGGATCTGTCGAGGCGGGCCACCTGCGCCGCCCAGTGGGTCATCTACCGGGTTCCCTTGCTGAGCTGTGTAGGTATAGGACTGGAAGTTGTTGGTCGAGCCGAAGTCGTTGTCAGCCCGCCGCTGCCCGTCAGTAATCGCCCATAGCGCTGGACGATCGGCGAGCGGCTGGCCGGACATTACCGTTGGCTGGCGGCTGGTGAGGACACCCTGTCCGGCTAGCTGAAGCAGTGAATCCGGCCCGCCGTTGACCAGCACGGTCTGGCTGATCGGAAGTACGGTGACCGGACTAGCTGGCCGGAACTCCGCGCTGTCGGCGGCAAATATCTCGACGGCCGGATAGCTCGGCGCGAATCCGGGCGCCTCGCCGACGACGTCGGGATAAACGGGCGAAGCGACAGGAGGTCCGAATGACGCAACTCGCCGGAACCCGGACTCGGCCAGTGTCTCGTTGACGACCTGCGGCGCAGTATAGGTCGTCACGAACGGCGAGGTGTCGTTGCGGACGACGATGTAACGGATTCCGGCTCTAGCCAGGTATTCCGCCAGTCCAGGCACCGGCCCGCCCGACTCGATGGCTTGCTCGGCTGTCTGAAGCAAGATCTGCGAACCTGCTCCGCCATACGGCACGAGGCCGCGCTCGGCCCACGGGGAGGTGGCGAGCGGCTCTAGCGGATTGTCGCCCGTGTCGCCCCACGTGAACTGGCCGTGCGGATCGGCCGGCACGACGAGGGCTGTCTCCCGCGAGGAGTGGGCAGCTAGATAGTGAGCCGTCTGGTACCAGTAGCCGGGCACGCTGGTGAAGGACCCGGCCTGGAAAGTCTTGCCGGACAGTTGGGGAAGCGCTAGTCCGGCCAGAGCGAGTGCGACCGCCGGAGCAGTCGCGGCGGCGCTGGCGATCCTTGTGTGCGGGCTAATCCGGATTCGCAGCCGCCAGCATCGGTCCATCGCATGTGCAACTCCCAGGCACAAGGCGACGGCGATAACCGGCTCGAGCTTGTACAGACTTCGGATGGGAGCAAGCGGGCCATTGAGCAAAGCGTCGACTTGAGCGTGCCACGGCCCGCCGAACGGTCCGTAGTAGCCCGCGAGCGCCACCAGCGCCGCAAGCCCGACGCTCGCGCTTAGCCACCGGCGCTCTGGCATATCCCGCCGGGCGAGGCCGGCTAGCCCAACTGCGGAGGCGATCGTCGAGGCCAGGATTACCGGAACCGAACTGACCGTCGCCCACCCGGCCTGGAGCCAGGGCGGGCCACCGAGACTGAGGTAAGCGGTCCAGGTTCCAGTCCCGCGCAGCACGGCTGCCGCCGACATGGTGCGTTCGGTCGCCGCAGACTGCTCGATGTACGGCAGGAAATTGAATGCGTACTTGCCCTGTAGGAGGAGCGGGACCGTCCACCACGCGGTGCCCACCACGACCGCGATGGCCCACTTCCAGGCCAGTTCGAACCGCAGTCGCGACTTGACCTGAGTAAGTATGTAGAGGGCTGGCAAGACCAAGACGGCGAGCACGTAAACGGCATTAACGCCACCCATCGCCGCGATCGCGACCGCAGACCTACAGGCCGCCCTGGTTGCTGTGGAGCGGCCCTGGACGGCGGAGACGAGCGGGAGCACCGCCCATGGAACGACGAGTCCGGGCAGCACGGCTGCGGAAGTCGAGCCGATCAGGATAGTGAAGGTAGGCCACAGCGTGAAGACGGTCGCTGCCAGCACTCGTGAGCCGTCGGTGCCTATGTTCAGTGCTCGGCTCAACCTGACCAGACCCGTGAATCCGACGGCCATGATCAAGGCAAGCCAGACCCGTTCGAGCAGCCAGATCGGCGTGTGCAGTAGCTGACCTGCCCAGAAGAACGGCGCCATCGGGAACGCATAGCCGATGTACTGGTCCCGCAGCATGCCGAACCATTCCTGTGGATTCCAGAGCGACCACAGTCGGCTGAGGAACTGACCGGCATTGATGTCAACACCGAGCTTGGTGTCATAGAACATCCGGCCGGTGTCCGTGACGGCGAACACGAGCAACGCGATGAGAAAGACAGTCAGGAACAGCCACCGGTCGCGCGGAACACCGCGAACCCGGGAGGGTTCGGCCTCGGCCGGCATGCCTGCAGGCAGCATCGGATGTGCAATGGCGGGAAGATCAGCGGCTGTGCCTCCGCCGGGCCCATTCAGAGCCGGCGGGTGCCGATGCCGCTCGCGGCTAGATGTGTCGCCGCGCTGGCTCATGCATTCCGTCGCATGATCAACAGCAGATTCCAGGTAACGATCTCGCGCACCCAGGGTATGCGCACGACAGGCTTGCACCACCTGGGGTAGTAGCGGGGCAGCGCCTCAACAACCTGGATATTGTCCCGCGACCGGATCAGCCGCATGATCGTTCCGATGTGCACTCGGTAGAGGTTGTCGCCAACGCGATGCTTGGGCTCCCGGCCATGGCGCCTGGCATAGCGACGAGCTGCGAAGCCGGCTCCGAGCAGGTGCCACGGCGACATCTCGTGACCACCCCAGGGCGAGTACCAGTTCGTGTACGACAAGTAGATGAGGCCGCCTGGCTTCGTAGCCCGGATGAGCTCGTCGATCAGACCCGCGGGGTCGGCTACGTGTTCGAGAACGTTTGACGTAAAGCAGATGTCAGCACTGCCGTCTGCCACGGGCAGCCAGTAGCCATCGGCCAGCACCGCCCCCGGCGGTGCCTCCGCGCCACTGAGCATTTCGGCCGGGTCGGGCTCGAATAGATAACAATCTGTACCACGGCGCCGGAACTCCGCGGTGAAATGACCGGCACCGCCGCCCACATCAACAACGGTCCGCCCGGCCAACTCGACATGCCGGGCGAGCTGATCTGCCGCATCCGCGGCTAGGCCGCCGTAGAACGCCGCTGGCTCTGTCTGCTCGCGCAAGAAGAGCCTGAACAGGCGGATTGACCTGGCAAGACCCTGCCGCTGTGCCGGGCTCGTGGCCGACCGGGGCAGCGCGGCAGCTTTCTCATCGGCTAGCTGAGCCATGGTTTGGGATTGCTGGCGCGGCATGGGAGATGGCAGGCTCATAAAGCTCGTAACGTGCCTTTCCTGGTCGCATGTGGCGGTCGGTCACTACGCTGACCGGATCAGCGAAATTACCGGAATGATACGTCAATGTCCGGTACACATTACTCGTTGGTACCCTACGAACGCTTGCAATGACCGACTTCGTGGCGAGCAGGGAGCGTGGTTGCGTGACTTACGACTCGGCCGCCCTGCCAGCCGCTGAGGCCCTGTCAGCCAGCCCGGAGATCGGAGATCAGGTCGGGCGTCGGTTGTTGTTCGTGGCCTGGCGTGATCTTGCCAACCGGCGCGCTGGCGGCTCTGAGGTACTGGTGGATCGGCTGGCTGCGGGCATGCAGGCCCGCGGCGACCAGGTCACCTTGCTCTGCGGGGGCGCCACGGCTGAGCGCCGGTACGAGGTCGTCCGAAGCGGCGGCACTTATAGCCAGTTCGTCCGCGCGCCGCTCGTCTACTGGCGGCACCTGCGGCACAGCGACCTGGTGATTGAGGTATGCAACGGGATGCCGTTCTTCACCCCGCTGTGGTCCGGGCAGCCAAAGATCTGCCTGGTCAATCACGTACACACCGAACTCTGGCGAATGATGTTTCCACGCCCGATCTCCGCGGCGGGTCAGTTCGCCGAGAGCAAGGTCATGCCCTGGGCGCATCGCGGCAACCTATTTCTGACGGTGTCCAACTCGACCGCTGATGCGCTGCGGGAAATGGGAGTAGCCGACGACCGGATCCGCCAGATCTGCAACGGCGTCGTCCAGCCCGATCCACTGACTCCGAGGTCGCCCGAGCCACTCTTCCTGGCTTTTGGGCGACTGACCGAGTACAAGCGGATCGACATCCTGCTGAAGCTCTGGGAGCGCGTTCGCCATGTGGTCGGTGGCAAGCTCGTTATCGCGGGCGACGGGCCAGAGCGGTCGCGCCTTGAAGCGATGGCTGGGCCAGATGTGATCTTCGCGGGCCGGGTGTCCGAGGAGGAGAAGCACCGGTTGCTCTGCTCGGCGTGGCTCCTCTTGCATCCGGCGCTGATTGAGGGCTGGGGCATCGTGATCACGGAGGCGGCCATCCGCGGCACCCCGGCGATCGGATTCGACGTTCGCGGCCTACGCGACTCGGTGGTCAACGGGCAGACCGGGCTTCTTGTGAAGAACGAGGGCCAGTTCGCGTCCGCGTGGGCATCGCTGGCGCTCGACCGGCAGCGCGCCGAGGCCATGGGAGTCGCGGGCCGAGAGCGGGCTGAACGCTTGCATTGGTCCGCGGCGGTAGAAGGGTTCGCTCAGGTGGCCGATGAGGCACTCGACCGGGCGCGTCGGCTATCGGGCGCGAACAGACGGCCATGACAGCCCAGAAGTAGTGATGGCGGCACCTACCGCTGCCCCGGCCATCGCTGTCAGTCCGGGATCTCGCCTAGTGCGCAGTCGGCGATGGCTCACCCTGGTGGTCAGCGCGCACGGCCCGGCGGCGGCCGTTGGTCTGATGCTCGGCTTGCTGGCGCTCGGCCCTGGCCTCGGCCGCGGCTTCCTGCTCAGCTACGACATGGTGTTCGTGCCGTCGCCGCCGTTTTCGAAGACGCTGCTCGGTGTGGGCAGCGGGCCGCCTCGAGCGGTGCCAAGCGATGCGGCCGTCACAGTTGCTGCGCGGGTGCTGCCATCGGACATCCTTCAGAAGCTGATCCTCCTCCTGATCTTCATGACCGCCTGCGCGGGCGCAGCAGCGTTGCTTGCGACCGGCTGGCGGGCGGCGCGCGGGAGGAATGCACCGCTGCTGGCCTGCCTTGTCAGCGGCGTCTTCTACACCTGGAATCCGTTCGTAGCAGAGCGCCTGCTCATTGGACAGTGGGCGCTCCTCCTCGGATACGCGGGACTGCCGTGGGTGCTGCGCGAGCTATGCGCTGGTCCTGTCCGGATCAGAGGGGGTCGGCTGGCCCTCGTCATGCTTCCGGCCGCCATCGGCGGCTTCGCGGCTCTCATCGTGACCGGGCTTGCTGCCCTGCCGGCATCCCTGACACGCGGCAGTGGTTCGGCGCGCTGGGGACGACTGACGACCGTCATCGTGGTACTGGCGTTGTTCAGCCTGCCGTGGTTGATTCCCTCTCTGCTCGTGCCGGTGCACGCCGATCCGGCAGGCGCAGATCTCTTCGCGGCCAGGGCCGACACTCCGCTCGGGCGGATGGGCAGCCTGGTCATGTTGTCGGGGATCTGGAACTCGCAGACGGTCCCGCGCGGCTACGGCGGTGCCGCGTCGCTCTGCTGGCTGCTAGTAGTAGCGTGTGCATTGGCGTCCTACGTCCTGGTCGCGCGCCGGCAACACCGCTTGCCGGGCCTAGGCCTCGCCGGCTTGCT
>CAVSQI010000011.1:0-412856 GCA_963730085.1 uncultured Actinomycetota bacterium
CAGCATCGGGTTCGCCACCTGAGGGTATGCTGTAAGTACTGAACGTGACCAAGCATGCTTGGTCCGGCTAACTATCTTGACAACCTTCGGTTCGATCGGTAAGTTAGCAGGGTTGCCCCGGATGAGGTCCGTCAAGGCCTCGGACGGTGAGCGTCCGCTCCTTGAGAACTCAACAGCGTGCTAAAAGCCAGTGCATATGCACATCCTCGTCAATGGGGCGGCATGCCGACTTGTCGGCTATGTCCGCCTGAGGATTATTGCCAGATCGCCTCGGTGGCTAACGCCTTCGAGGCATCTCTTCAAGTCTGCACTCCGCTGACGCCTTCGGGCTGACGCGGTTTTGCATATAGACATTCAACGGAGAGTTTGATCCTGGCTCAGGACGAACGCTGGCGGCGTGCTTAACACATGCAAGTCGAGCGGAAAGGCCCTTCGGGGTACTCGAGCGGCGAACGGGTGAGTAACACGTGAGCAATCTGCCCTTAGCTCTGGGATAGCTCCGGGAAACCGGAATTAATACCTGATACGACCACGGCTGACATCGGCCATGGTGGAAAGCTTTTGCGGCTAGGGATGAGCTCGCGGCCTATCAGCTTGTTGGTGGGGTAACGGCCTACCAAGGCGACGACGGGTAGCCGGCCTGAGAGGGCGACCGGCCACACTGGGACTGAGACACGGCCCAGACTCCTACGGGAGGCAGCAGTGGGGAATATTGCGCAATGGGCGAAAGCCTGACGCAGCGACGCCGCGTGCGGGATGAAGGCCTTCGGGTTGTAAACCGCTTTCAGCAGGGACGAAGCGAAAGTGACGGTACCTGCAGAAGAAGCGCCGGCTAACTACGTGCCAGCAGCCGCGGTAACACGTAGGGCGCAAGCGTTGTCCGGAATTATTGGGCGTAAAGAGCTCGTAGGTGGTCCGCTACGTCCGCTGTGAAAATCCAGGGCTTAACCCTGGACTTGCAGTGGATACGGGCGAACTAGAGGTAGGTAGGGGAGAATGGAATTCCCGGTGTAGCGGTGAAATGCGCAGATATCGGGAGGAACACCGGTGGCGAAGGCGGTTCTCTGGGCCTTACCTGACACTGAGGAGCGAAAGCGTGGGGAGCGAACAGGATTAGATACCCTGGTAGTCCACGCCGTAAACGTTGGGCGCTAGGTGTGGGGTCCTTCCACGGATTCCGTGCCGCAGCTAACGCATTAAGCGCCCCGCCTGGGGAGTACGGCCGCAAGGCTAAAACTCAAAGGAATTGACGGGGGCCCGCACAAGCGGCGGAGCATGTTGCTTAATTCGAAGCAACGCGAAGAACCTTACCAAGGTTTGACATGCAGGGAAAAGCCGTAGAGATATGGTGTCCGTAAGGGTCCTGCACAGGTGGTGCATGGCTGTCGTCAGCTCGTGTCGTGAGATGTTGGGTTAAGTCCCGCAACGAGCGCAACCCTCGTCCTATGTTGCCAGCGGGTAATGCCGGGGACTCATAGGAGACTGCCGGGGTCAACTCGGAGGAAGGTGGGGATGACGTCAAGTCCTCATGCCCCTTATATCTTGGGCTGCAAACATGCTACAATGGCCGGTACAGAGGGCTGCGAGACCGCAAGGTGGAGCGAATCTCAAAAAGCCGGTCTCAGTTCGGATTGGGGTCTGCAACTCGACCCCATGAAGTCGGAGTCGCTAGTAATCGCGAATCAGCAACGTCGCGGTGAATACGTTCCCGGGCCTTGTACACACCGCCCGTCACGTCACGAAAGTCGGCAACACCCGAAGCCGGTGGCCTAACCCGTAAGGGAGGGAGCCGTCGAAGGTGGGGCCAGCGATTGGGACGAAGTCGTAACAAGGTAGCCGTACCGGAAGGTGCGGCTGGATCACCTCCTTTCTAAGGAGCAACTGGCGTTGCCGCATTCGTCGGCAACGTCCAGAGCCACATCTCAGGCGACCGTTCTGAGGTGGCTAGCTCATTAGTGGAGCACTGGTTATTCGGTCCGAGCGTCACTGCCGGGCCTGCTAGTACAGCTGCCTTTCGGGGCACGGAACGCGGGTTCGGGGGGCGGGCGGGCCGAGCACGCTGTTGGGTCCTGAGGGAACGGCCGCGAAGGTGTCTTTGACACCGCGGGCCAACCTCGGCCAGGACCGGTGCCTTCTTCGCCAGCAAAGGTGATGCAGGGCCGGGACCGCCCGTATTTTGAGAACTGCACAGTGGACGCGAGCATCATCTGTAGTTGCCAAGTTAATAAGGGCACACGGTGAATGCCTTGGCACCAGGAGCCGAAGAAGGACGTAGGAGCCTGCGATAAGCCCCGGTTAGTCGGCAACCAGACTTCGACCCGGGGATTTCCGAATAGGGAAACCTGATTGGGCGTAATGGCCCATCGCCCCTGCCTGAACACATAGGGCAGGTGGAGGAAACGTGGGGAAGTGAAACATCTCAGTACCCACAGGAAGAGAAAGCAACCGCGATTCCCTGAGTAGTGGTGAGCGAAAGGGGAACAGGCCAAACCGGTCACGTGTTAAAGCCAGCAGGCGTTGCGTGATCGGGGTAGCGGGACTGCCCAGCCGGAACTGCTGATCCGGCAGGAAGTAAGAAATCGCGTTGATAGCCGAAGACGGTGGAAACCGTCGGCATAGAGGGTGACACCCCCGTAGGCGAAATCTTCGCGACTTCCGGGCAGTATCCCAAGTAGCACGGGGCCCGAGAAATCCCGTGTGAATCCGGGAGGACCACCTCCTAAGCCTAAATACTCCCTGGTGACCGATAGCGAACAAGTACCGTGAGGGAAAGGTGAAAAGTGCCCCGGTGAGGGGTCGTGAAATAGTACCTGAAACCGTGTGCCTACAAGCCGTGGGAGCGTGTCAGCCTTCGGGCTGAAGTGAAGTGACCGCGTGCCTTTTGAAGAATGAGCCTGCGAGTTATGGTGTGTGGCAAGGTTAACCCGTGTGGGGTAGCCGTAGCGAAAGCGAGTCTGAATAGGGCGTCTGAGTCGCATGCTATAGACCCGAAGCGGAGTGATCTACCCATGGGCAGGTTGAAGCGCGGGTAAGACCGCGTGGAGGACCGAACCCACCAGGGTTGAAAACCTGGGGGATGACCTGTGGGTAGGGGTGAAAGGCCAATCAAACTCCGTGATAGCTGGTTCTCCCCGAAATGCATCTAGGTGCAGCGTCGCGTGTTTCTTACCGGAGGTAGAGCTACTGGATGGCCTAGGGGGCCTACAAGCTTACTGAAGTCAGCCAAACTCCGAATGCCGGTAAGTGAGAGCGCGGCAGTGAGACTGCGAGGGATAAGCTCCGTAGTCGAGAGGGAAACAACCCAGATCACCAGCTAAGGCCCCTAAGCGTGTGCTAAGTGGGAAAGGATGTGGAGTTGCAGAGACAACCAGGAGGTTGGCTTAGAAGCAGCCACCCTTAAAAGAGTGCGTAATAGCTCACTGGTCAAGTGATTCTGCGCCGACAATTTAGCGGGGCTCAAGCACACCGCCGAAGCTGTGACATTCGCGCGATAGCCCGGCCCTTTGTGGTTAAGGCGGATGGCTGTCTCGACCGTTGTGGTTTCGGCCACTTCTGTCTTGACGGTGGCCGCTGGCGCCTTTAGGGCCCAGGTGCGCGGGTGGGTAGGGGAGCGTCGGGTGGCGAGAGAAGCAGCGGAGTGATCCAGCTGTGGACGCCACTCGAGTGAGAATGCAGGCATGAGTAGCGAAAGAGGGGTGAGAAACCCCTCCGCCGAATGACCAAGGGTTCCTGGGGCAGGCTAATCCGCCCAGGGTAAGTCGGGACCTAAGGCGAGGCCGACAGGCGTAGTCGATGGACAACGGGTTGATATTCCCGTACCCGCTTATAAGCGCCCATGCTGAATCTGGCGATGCTAAGCCATCAATGCTGACGGATCCTTCGGGAGAGGTCGGCTGCGCTGGCGACCCAGACCGGTAGTAGGCAAGCCGTAGGGGTGACGCAGGAGGGTAGCTCTACCGGGCTGATGGATGTCCCGGAGTAAGGGTGTAGGGCGAGGTGTAGGCAAATCCGCACCTCACAAAGCCTGAGACCTGACGCCGAGCCGAGTTAGGCGAAGTGAGTAATCCCATGCTGCCAAGAAAAGCCTCGCGGCGAGCTTTTAAGCGGCCCGTACCCTAAACCGACTCAGGTGGTCAGGTAGAGAATACCAAGGCGATCGGGTGAACCGTGGTTAAGGAACTAGGCAAATTGTCCCCGTAACTTCGGGAGAAGGGGAGCCTCGTCCGGTGATGAGACTTGCTCTCTGAGCTGGATGTGGCCGCAGATACCAGGGGAAAGCGACTGTTTACTAAAAACACAGGTCCGTGCAAAGTCGCAAGACGACGTATACGGACTGACGCCTGCCCGGTGCTGGAACGTTAAGGGGAGGGGTTAGTGGCTTCGGCTGCGAAGCTCTGAACTTAAGCGCCAGTAAACGGCGGTGGTAACTATAACCATCCTAAGGTAGCGAAATTCCTTGTCGGGTAAGTTCCGACCTGCACGAATGGCGTAACGACTTTCCCACTGTCTCAACCACGGACCCGGCGAAATTGCACTACGAGTAAAGATGCTCGTTACGCGCAGCAGGACGGAAAGACCCCGGGACCTTTACTGCAGCTTGACATTGGCGTTTGGGACGTCTTGTGTAGGATAGGTGGGAGACTGTGAAGCAGGGACGCCAGTCCCTGTGGAGTCAACGGTGAAATACCACTCTGGTCGTTCTGGATGTCTAACCTTGGTCCGTAATCCGGATCAGGGACAGTGTCTGGTGGGTAGTTTAACTGGGGCGGTTGCCTCCTAAAAGGTAACGGAGGCGCCCAAAGGTACCCTCAGCCTGGTTGGCAATCAGGTGTCGAGTGTAAGTGCACAAGGGTGCTTGACTGTGAGACAGACATGTCGAACAGGAGCGAAAGCTGGGACTAGTGATCCGGCGGTGGCATGTGGAAGCGCCGTCGCTAAACGGCTAAAAGGTACCCCGGGGATAACAGGCTGATCTTCCCCAAGAGTCCATATCGACGGGATGGTTTGGCACCTCGATGTCGGCTCGTCGCATCCTGGGGCCGGAGCAGGTCCCAAGGGTTGGGCTGTTCGCCCATTAAAGCGGTACGCGAGCTGGGTTTAGAACGTCGTGAGACAGTTCGGTCCCTATCCGCTGCGCGCGTAGGAGTCTTGAGAGGGGCTGTCCCTAGTACGAGAGGACCGGGACGGACAAACCTCTGGTGTGCCAGTTGTTCCGCCAGGAGCACGGCTGGTTGGCTACGTTTGGAAGGGATAACCGCTGAAAGCATCTAAGCGGGAAGCTCGCCTCAAGATTAGGACTCCCTCAGGGTTAACCTGGTAAGGCCCCCAGCTAGACGACTGGGTTGATAGGCCGGAGGTGGAAGCGTGGCAACGCGTGGAGCTGACCGGTACTAATAGGCCGAGAGGCTTGGCTACTACACCTAGATCTTGTTTCGCGTCCACTGTGCGGTTCCCGAGATGCGGTCGGTTGCGCTACCCGCGCTCCGCGACATCTCCATAGAGTTTCGGTGGCCATGGCGAAGGGGAAACACCCGGCTCCATTCCGAACCCGGAAGTTAAGCCCTTCAGCGCCGATGGTACTGCCCGGGGGACTGGGTGGGAGAGTAGGACGCCGCCGGACATCTTCCCGCTGAGGGCCGTTACCTTTCTGGTAGTGGCCCTCAGCGCATTTTGGTGCACAATCCATTTCGTAGTCAGTGCATTCTTTGCGCTTCCTGCGATGCTGGCGAGCCGCCCACTGGCCTCGTAGGCTGGCCGATACTGGAGGATGGACTGATGGCGGGCAACTCGCGCAGGTCGGCGGACGGCCGTTCGGCCGGCGGGTCAGGACGGGCGCCGTTCCGTGGGGATGGGCGCACGGGTGGCGCTGGTGGGCGAAGTGCGGCCGGCAAGGGCGCGTCGGCGCGTCGGAGCGGCGGGGCAAGCAGTAAAGGCGCGCCCGTCGGTCGGGGCGGTGCTGCCGGTCGGGGCGGTGCTGCCGGTCGGAGCAGTGGCGCCAGTCGAAGTACCGCGGCGAGCAGGAGCGGCGCTGCCGGTCGCAGCAGCGTTCCCGGACGGAGCGGCGCCGGTCGCAGCAGCTTTGCCGGTGGCGATAGTTCAGCTGGTCGCGGCGGCGGTGCCCGTCGCACCGGCGGGAGCCGCTATGCGGATTCCCGCGCCCGACGACGCGATGACGAAAGCGAATTGAGCCGCAATGCCGAGACCGAGAACGGCCGCGGTCGAGCTGCAAGTGTCTCCAGGAATGACGGCGGTGGTTATCGGCGCGGATCCCGGGATAGGCCGGCGGCGCGTTCCGACAATGGCGGCGACGACCGCACAAGGTCCGGCCCAGGCCGCCGCTGGAGCACCGACAAGCCAGTTAGTGGCGGTGGTGACCGTCGAGCGAGCCGACAGGGCCCGGCCGAGTCTCGCGGCGGGCAGACGTATCGAGCTCAGGGCGACCAGCGTGGGACGGGCCGTTCGCGGCGAGCTGAAGACGAGGATCGGACACCTCGGCCTCGTGGTGACCGTGCGACAGCGTCCAGGCGGCCTCGAGCAACGTGCGGGACGGTCCGGCGACGCTGGAGGTCGTACCGGTGAGCGAGGTTGGCGCGCGGGTGACCGTGATGGCCGCGCGGGTGACCGTGACGGGCGCGCGGGTGAGCGCGATGGCCGCGCAGGCGACCGCAGTCGACGCCCGGGTGACCGTGATGGGCGCGCAGGCGGCCGGGATTGGCGCGCGAGTGACCGTGAAGGGCGTGCGAGTGACCGTGAAGGGCGTGCAGGCGACCGCGGTGCGCGCCCGGGTGAGCGCGATGGCCGCGCAGGCGACCGCGATTGGCGAGCAAGTGCGCCGCGTACTGAGCGCCCACAGCGTGGCGGAGCGGATGCCGAGCGACCGCGACGCGGCACGCGCGCGGGTTCACCTGCGGCCGGGAAGTCCGGTTACGACAGGCCGCCGCGACAATCAGAGGGCCGCCAGCGTCCGGCTGATCGTGACCGTTACCAGCGGCGGCCGCCGGACGCGGAGGGTCGCGGACGACCGCGGTCCGATTCGGCCGCTGCTTCCGATAGCCAGATCCGGGCGGACCTGCCTGAGAGCATCACCGCTGACCAGCTAGATCCCGAGGCGCTTGCCGAGCTGCGGACGCTGCCCGGCGACCTCGCGGACGTCATAGCGAGGCTGCTCGTCGCCACCAGCGTCGCCGAGGATCCGGACCAGGCGTACGCGTACGCGAAGAAGGCGCGCGACCTCGCTGCCCGGGTAGGAGTTGTCCGCGAAACGTGCGCGATCGCCGCTTACCAAGCCGGTGACTGGTCGACTGCACTGACGGAGTTCCGGGCTGCGCGCCGGCTGACGGGACGGTCCAGCTATCTGCCGTTGATGGCCGATTGCGAGCGCGCGCTGGGTCGCCTGGACCGCGCGCTGGACCTCGTTAGCGGGCCGGATGCGCGCGCCGCCGATCGGGCGACGCAGATCGAGCTGCGCATCGTCGAGTCCGGTATCCGCAGGGATCAGGGCCTGCTGGACGCGGCCGTGGTGGCCTTGCAGGGTCCCGAGCTGACCAGCGGCCGAGTGCGTCCGGAGTACGCACGGCTCTACTACGCCTACGCCGACGCGCTGCTGGATGCCGGGCGCGAGGACGAGGCGAGCGAGTGGTTCGGCCGCGCGGCGAGCGCAGACGTCGAGGGCGAGACCGACGCCGCCGAACGCTACGAACAGCTGGACGACTACAGCTTCCACGACCTGGATGCCGCGGGGTTCCTCGACGCGGAGATCGACAACGACCTGATCGCGGATCAGGGCCTGGACGAAGACTTGTAGGCGCCGTTGCCCCTACGTGGCCCACATCGCGCCATCCGAGTATCGATCTGGAAGACATCGTGTCCTAGGTCCGTGACGAGCTGGGCTACTTCAGCACCGAACTCGGCCTCGTCCCGGCTCACAGCATCGTTCATGCGCACATAATGGCAGTCTCGCCACGATGCGCCCAGCCGTCGCAGACGCACCAGGCAGAGCCGAGCTGACGGATCACGATCGGAGGTGGTCGCCCGTGCCGCTCACACCTCAGCGCGACCTTCCGGTTGCGCGGCGGTGGTTTGACGTCAGCGATGTCGCAGACGGTGTCCTGCGCGTCACCGAGCCGTACGTGCACCCCTACGTCCGAGCTAATGCGTGGCTGCTTCGCGGCACCACGGGGCTGCTGCTCGTGGACGCGGGCCTAGGTATCGGTTCGCTACGGGCCGAGCTCGGCGACCGCCTGGACCTGCCAGTCATCGCGATCGCGACGCACTCGCATTTCGATCACTTCGGCGGGTTGGGCGAGTTCCCGGACAGGGCAGCGAACCGTGACGACGGCGACGTGATCGAGCAAGCTTCGGACTACGTGACGCTCACCGCGGACACGTATCCGCAGCCTCTGCTCGACGAGTTCGCGGCAGCCGGAGCTGCTGTGCCGGCCATGCTTATTAGCGCCCTCCCCAGGGATGGGTTCGACGTCGCCAGTTTCCGGACGCAGGCCGTGGCGATCACTCGGTGGCTCGCGGACGGTGACGTCCTCGACATCGGCGATCGATCCTTCGAGGTCTTGCAGACGCCCGGGCACTCGCCGGGCAGCATCTGCCTGTGGGAGGCCCGGTCAGGCACGCTCGTGTCCGGTGACGTACTCGTGGACGGCGAGCCTCTGCTCGACGAGCTGCCACGGTCTAGCGCGACCGACTTCGCCGCCAGCCTGCGCCGCCTGGCCGACCTCCCGGTGCGCGCGGTCTACGGCGGTCACGGGCCGGTGTTTGGCCACGACCGAGCGCAGGCCATCATCGCCGACTACTTCGCGAGCCGCGCCTAGCAGCCAGCTGCCAGGTTCGTTGGCGGTTGCGCAGCGATCTGCGCCGGGCTGGGCGTAATGAGCGGACGCGTGACCTCGTAGACGGTCATCGCGCTGTCGGCGTAGATCTTCTTCAGATGCCTAGCCGCGAGATTCACGGCCGCGATGGCACGCGTTGTCCGATTGTCGGGCTCGAGCCGGCACTGCGGAGCACCGATGACCACTGCATGCACCGATCTGAGCGACGGCGGCGGTGTGAGATACGCCCCCAGGCCCTGGTCGTAGTACGTGTACTCGTACTGATAGATGCCGCTGCTGAGCACCGGCCCATGTAGTCCGTGGTGGGCGAGGACCGGCCGGAGTACCTCCGGACCCACGACCTTCGCGTCAGCGGTTCGCACGGTCAGGGACAAGCAGGCGACGACGGGGATAAGCAACGCGATCAACGGGACGCCGACCGGCACGAGCTTGGGCAGGGAGGTCGCCTGGAGGCGGCGAACGGTCTCCGTGACGCCGAGCGCCGTGAGCACCAGGAGCGGCGGCATCCAGAGCGTCCAGTAGAACGACAACGCCACGCCGGCGATGAAGCAGTGGAAGATGACCGGGCCGACGAGCGCCGCGAGGCAGAAGACGACGAGCCGGTCCCGACGGAGGACGCAGGCCACCGCCGCGAATGCGAGCACGACGACCGTTACAGCCGCCCCCATGCCGTGGCCAGCGAACCAGAGGTTGGCCCACCACGGCGGATGCCACGTGACCTGGCCAGCCAGACCGATTAGGTGCCCGTCATTGGAGTGGATCCGCTGGAAGTCGATCAGGTAGCGGATCCGCAGGAACGGGGTGCTGAACGGAAGATACGTCGATACGAAAACCACGAGGCCGGCCACCACGGCCACGGTGGTCTGCAAGAGGCGTCGCCCGAGCAGCCGCGGCTCCCGCCAGGCGGCCACTAGCCAGATAAGAATTGGCAGGACGGCGGCCAGGAAGCCGTTCTCCTTGGAGGCGGTCGCGGCGCCTATGGCGAGACCGCTGGCGGCGGCGAACAGCCACGCGCGGCGCCGGCCGGATCTGAACCACTCCCACATCAGCAGCAGATAAACGACGACGAACAGCTCAGCGATGGGATCGAGGAGGCCAAACCGGCCGAGCCGCAGGCCAGCGCTGCCCTGGACCGCCTCCGGCAGTAGCACGACGAACGCGCACGCGAGCAGGCCTGCCCACCGCCCGGCGGCCCTGCCGACCCAGATGAGCAGCACGACGCCCGTGAGAAGCGTGGCGATGGCGGCCACCGTTCGGTCGGCCGTGATGCTCTGGTGGCCGGCCACGAGCTGGGAGAGCCCGAACAGCCATTTCCCAAGCGGCGGGTGCTGGAAGTTATCGGCGTTGATCTGCGCACTGCTCTGCCCGATGGGCAGTGGTCCGTTGTTACTGCCAGGGCTGAGCTGAATTGCCGGAGACACGGTGCCCTGGACGTAGCGCCAGGCGGCCAGCGTGTATGTGCCCTCGTCCGGCATGATGACGGACGGTCCAAGGTTGAGGAAGTTCAGGATCAGCCCCCACAGGAACACGCCCGCGCAGGACATCCAGTAGAGCACCGAAGCCGTGCTGGGACCGGCGGTCCCAGGCTCCGACCCAGCCGACGTGTGCTCGCCCGCTGATGCTGCGCCGACTAGATCTGGGGCATGCTCGTCAGCCTGGGCGACGCCGCCCTCAGTGCTGGTTCGCTGAGCGGTCTGCCGACCAGGTTCAGGCTCGTTTGCCTGAGTGATCATTCCCTCACCTAGTGTTCGCGCGCGGTGTCGTGCGCGCAGTCAGGTCACCGTCGCTGGAGCCGGACCGCGGGCCACCGTGATGCCGGACCGGGCCGCGCGCCGATTTCGCTGTCTGACACGGTAAGCGACCTTCGGCACAGTCGCGCCCGCCTGTGGAAAACATAGGGGTGCCCGGACCTACATGTCCTGGTATGTAGGGAAACTCCGCGAGATCGTGAGGAGCTAGGTCTGATTTAGCTCTCAGCGAACAACCGGAGAACCAGGCCGGTGCGCGGCTTCGGCCCGAACGACGTCGACTTGCGCGGGACCCGCCTGCCGAGCGCGGCGACCTCGTATACCTGCGTGGCGGACATCGGACCGCAGATCACGGCCGTGCCCGGTGGCTGCCCGTCGGCGGCCAGGATCGCCTCGGTCGCGTCGTGGATGGCTCGTACGCTGCGGGCGTCGTCCTCGATAGCCCAGATCCGGGCGAACAGCAGACCCTCAAGCACCGCCGCAGGCAAGCGCTGCCATAGCGCGGCCGGGTAATCCGGGACGGCGGCGTTCACCTGGCCGGGGTCGGGGTCGGTGAGCAAGTACACACGCCCGTTGCCCGCGAGCAGGAACGCGACGGGATCGCGCTTGCACGCGTCCTCCAGGGCCGCGAGCGCCGCCGGCACGTCGCCAGTCCCGTCGGGCAGTTCCTGCACGGTGAACGCGCCCGCCGCTAGCCGCGCCGCCGCCTCCGGCACGAGGCCGGTGATAACCCGATGAATGGCCCCGACCTGGGGCGGGTAGGCGGTCGAGTCCACGAGCAGGGCGAGGCCACAATCCCACGGTCCGTCGCCAGCCCCGGTCTGCCGACGCCGATCCTGGAGTTGGAGGTAGGCCGCATAGCGATGGTGGCCGTCGGCGATGAGGGCGGTCCGCGGCGCCAGGTCGGCGGCGATCGCGGACAGCTCGGCCAGATCGGTGATGGCCCACAGGCGGTGCCGCACTCCATCGTGCGTGCTGGCCTCGGTGAGTGGCTCGCGACCCTCGGCGACGCCGTCGACAAGCACGGTGGCGGCCCCGTTCCCGCCCTGATAGAGCAGGAAGATGGGCTCAAGGTTCGCCTGTGTCGCCTCCATCAGCTGTCGCCGGCCCGTCACCGGGCCGGGCGCGACGCCTTCGTGCGGCTGCACGATCCGAGCCGAATACGGCGCCAGCCGCAGGGCGCCGATCAGGCCGCGCTGAAGCATGGAGCGGCCAGGCCCGGCCTGCTCGTACACGTAGAGCGCGGGGTCACGATCGGGCGCCAGGATGCCGTCGGTGAGCCAGCTCGTCAGGTCCGCGGCGGCATCCTCGTAAGGGCTCCCGGGCTGGCCCGGCTCGTGCCGGGGAAGGATCAGCCTGACGACATTATGGGGATCGGCCGCCATCAGCTGGCTCTCGTTATCGGCCGCGATCACGTCGTACGGTGGTGAAGTGACCTCTGCAAGCCCGGTCACCCGGTTTTCGGCATAACGGACACCGCGGAAGGGCGCCAGAACGAGACCAGCCGTGCTTGCCGAGTCCGGAGGCGCACTTGAGGGAAGGGTTGGCACATATGTCTGAAGGACCGGCGGGCGGTCATGATTCCCGCCCAGAGAATCCGGCTTTCTCACAAGACGCTCCAGACTCGGCGCCTGCCAACGGCGCTGACACTCACCAGCTCTACCGGCGTGGGCTCGACCTGCTCGGCCGCGGCAGCCCCGCCGCCGCCGCTCAACTGCTCGAACGCGCTGCCGCCGCCGAACCGCGGTCCAGAAGCGTGCTCGAGGCCCTCGCCCGCGCCCAGTTCGACGCCGGCCAGTACGCGGCGGCCGCCGGCAACTTCCGCCGCATCGTAGACGCTAGCCCCAGCGACGACTATGCGCAGTTCGGACTCGGCCTTGCCCTCGCGCGCACGGGTGACCCTGGCGCTGCGGCCGAGCACCTCGCGCTGGCGGCCGCCATGCGCCCGAATCTGCGGCACTACACGGACGCCCTGCGCTCGGTCCGGGCCACGCTACGGGCCCGAAACGAGCTGAGAAAGGGCTTTGACGCTTGACAGGGAACGGGGCCGTTCCTGCGCATCTAGGCCCGCCCGACGGCGGTGGGCGGGCAGGCAACACCAGGCCAGGCGCGCGGACCAGGCCGGCTGGCTGCCCAGAGCCGCTCAGCGAGCACTACGACGCGGCGCTGCTCGACCTGGACGGCGTGGTGTACCTCGGCGTCGGGCCGATCCCAGGGGCTGCGGCCGCACTCGCCGAGGCGGCCAGGCGCGGCATGAAGCGCGCGTACGTCACCAACAACGCCTCGCGCACTCCGCACGCCATCGCGGCGCAGCTGCGAGGCATGGGGGTGAAGGCGACAGCGGCGGACATCGTCACTTCCGCCCAGGCGGCCGCCCACCTGCTCGCCGACCGGCTGCCCGCCGGTTCGGCGGTTCTCGTCGTCGGCGGCACGGGCCTTCGGCTGGCCGTCCGCGACCGCGGCCTGCGCCCGGTAACGGCGGCGGCTGACAGGCCGGCCGCCGTCGTGCAGGGCTACTCGCATGACATCAGCTACGGACTGCTGGCGGAGGCCGCGCTGGCGATCGAGGCTGGCGCCTTCTACGTCGCGACGAACATGGACGCGACGCTGCCGACGCCGCGCGGACCTCAGCCCGGCAACGGCTCGCTCGTTCAGGTCGTTGTTCACGCGACGGGGACCATACCCATCGTGGCGGGCAAGCCCGAGCTGCCGCTGCACGCAGAGTCGGTCGAGCGTGTCGGCGCCGTGCGCCCGCTGGTGGTGGGCGACCGGCTCGACACCGACATCGAAGGAGCCGTCCGCGGCGAGACCGACAGCCTGCTCGTGCTGACCGGCGTGACCGAGCCCGCCGACCTGCTGCTGGCACCCGCGCGGCGGCGTCCGACCTACATCGCGGCCGACCTCACCGGCCTGAACACAGCTCACCCGGAAGTATCCGTGCAGGAGGGCGGTGGGTTCCGCTGTGGCGGCTGGACTGCGACCGCCGGATCTGCTCGCTCCGCCGGTTCGGCCGGCCGGGCCTGGCTGACCGTGGCGGGGTCGGGGAACTGGGTCGACGGCCTGCGCGCACTCTGCGCGGCCGCCTGGACAGCGGGGCTCCCACCTGGCGGCCCCGAGGAGCAGCGGCAGGCCGCGGCCGACGCGGTCGCTGCGGCCGATGCGGTCGCTCCGGTCAGGCCGGACTAGCCTGACGTGCCGACCACCAGGACGAGCTTTCCGCGCACGTGACCGTTCTGGCTGACGTGGTGCGCCGCTGCGATCTCGGTGAGGGGAAAGGTCTGCGCGACCGGGAGCGAGAAGCGCCCGGACTCGACGAGGTCGCCGATCTCGGCGAGTGCGTGGACAGCACGGCCGGCGTCCCCGCTGCTGAATCTGACTCCGTGTTCTCGCGCGCCGGTGAAGTCGGCTATCGTCACGACGCGCTCCGGGCTGCCGGCGAGCTCGATGAGCTCAGGCAGGACGCCACTTCCGGCTACGTCGAGCGCGACGTCGACCCCGGCGGGCGCAAGCGCGCGGACCCGCTCGGCGAGGCCCTCGCCGTAGGCGACGGGTTCGGCGCCCAGCGACCGAAGGTAATCGTGGGTTGGCGGACTGGCGGTGCCGATCACGTGCGCGCCGCGCGCCACGGCGAGCTGAACCGCGGCGCTGCCGACGCTTCCGGAGGCGCCGTTGATGAGCAGCGTGCTGCCGCTTGCGACGCCGAGCTGGTCGAGCGTGCGTGTTGCTGTCTCGACGGCGGCCGGCAGCGCGGCAGCACCGGGGAAGTCGAGCGACGGCGGGATCGGTGCGTAGTAGGACAGCACCGCCAGCTCGGCCTGGGCCGCCTCGGCGGAGAAGCCGAACACGCGATCGCCGACGGCCACGTCGGCAACGCCCTTGCCGAGCTCGTCGACGACGCCCGCCGCCTCGTGGCCCATGGTCTGGGGGAGTTCCCCGGCCATCAGGCCCTCGCGTTTCTTCCAGTCGCTCGGGTTAACGCCGGCCGCGCGCACCGCAATCCGGACCTGGCCGGGCCCCGGATGCGGATCGGGAAGATCCACGATCTCCAGGACCTCGGGGCCCCCGAACCGGCTGAAACGGACCGCCTTCATCGTTCGCTCCGCTATCGAATCGGGTGTCGCTGCTACTGCGCGCATGACAGTCTGCCAGCCACGCGTACCGGGCCCTGGCTCATCGCCACGCGACGCCATGCACTGCAGGGCTTACCTGATCGACGGCAAGTCGGCCGGGCAAGTCGGCGGGGCCCAGCTGTCCGCACCAGGCGGCCGGCAAGTCGCCCGGGCCAAGCCGTCCGCACCAGGCGGCCGGGCAAGTCGGCCGGGCCAAGCCGTCCGCACCAGGCGGCCGGGATTCGCTTGGCAAGCCGGGATGGCACTGACCTCACCCTGATTTTCGCCTGAGCGCCACCGCAGAAGACCCTGACTTATCCCTGGAACGGGTCCGCCGACGCCAAGATCACCCCTGAGGCTGACTAGCATCAGACCCGCGGCCGACGCGAACTATCGCGTTTGACGCCGACACTGGTTAGGCCGGTCTGGGAGATCGTCTTCTGGACCGTACTGATCCGGCGGGACTGACGCCGCCGGACCTGCCGTCCGGAAGGGGACACCAGACATGATCGAGGCACGAGGCCTCACCAAGCGTTACGGGGACACGCTGGCCGTCGACAACTTGTCGTTCAGCGTCGCGCCTGGCAAGATCACCGGCTTCCTCGGCCCCAACGGGGCTGGCAAGACCACGACCATGCGGATCATCCTCGGCCTGGACCGGCCGACGGCCGGCGAAGTCACGGTGGCGGGGAAGCCGTTCCCGCGACTGACACACCCGATGCGCGAGGTTGGCGCACTGCTGGACGCTAAGGCTATGCACGGGGGCCGGAGCGCTTACAACCACCTGCTGTGCCTCGCTCAATCCAACAACCTGCCCACCAAGCGAGTGAACGAGGTCCTGGCACTCGTCGGCCTCACCGACGTGGCCAAAAAGCGGGCCAAGGGATTCTCGCTCGGCATGGGTCAGCGACTCGGCATCGCCGCCGCGTTGCTGGGCGACCCGAAGGTGCTGATGTTCGACGAGCCTGTGAACGGGCTCGACCCCGAGGGGATCTTGTGGATCCGCAACCTCATGAAGGCACTCGCTGCTGAGGGCCGGACGATCTTCGTCTCGAGTCACCTGATGTCGGAGATGGAGAACACCGCTGACCACCTGCTGGTGATCGGCCGCGGCAAGCTGATCGCTGACTGCACGGTAGAGGATTTCATCGCCGCGAACTCGCAGACGAACGTACGCGTGCGGACGCCGCAGAGCGACCAGCTTGCGAAGCTCGTCGCGACCGCCGGCGGCACGGTGCGCGAGAACGGCGATGGCGTCATGGTCGTCGCGGGTCTGGACGTCGGCCAGGTTGGCGATCTGGCCTACGAAAACTCAGTGCGGCTGCATGAACTGTCGCCGGTGCACGCATCCCTGGAAGAGGCGTTCATGGAGCTGACCGCGTCCAGCGTGGAGTTCCGCGCTGGTGTGCCAAGCCAGCCCGAGATGGCTGGAGAGGTGGCCTGACATGGCAACGACGGCAACACCGGCGCACGCTGCCAGCGCTCCGCGGATCCTGCCAGCCTCGGCTGGCCGGGCCACGTTCGCTGGCGCGCTGCGGTCGGAATTCACCAAGATCCGCTCGGTGCGCTCTACGTACTGGACGCTGCTTGCACTCGTGGTGGTCACAGTCGGATTTGGGGCACTGGCCTCCTGGGGCGCCGCGACGCACGAGCATGGGCCGTTCTTTGACGCGACGCAGCGGAGCCTTGGGGGGCTCTACATCAGCCAGCTCATCATGGGTGTGCTGGGGGTGCTCGTGATCACCGCTGAGTACTCGACAGGCATGATCCGCACCACGCTGTCCACGATGCCGTACCGGGGCACGATCGTCGCCGCCAAGGCCGTCGTGTTCACGGTGGTGGCGTTCGTGACCGGGCTCGTTACGTGCTTCGCCTCGTTCTTCATCGGTCAGGCGTTCCTCTCGTCGCACCACCTCAACGCGACGCTCGGCCAACCGAACGTGCTGCGGGCGGTCATCGGCGGCGCGCTGTTCCTGACGGCGTGCGGGCTGCTGGGCTTCGGCATTGGATTGCTGCTGCGCCACACGGCCGGGGCGATCACCGCCGTGGTCGTGCTCCTGTTCGTCATCACGGTCCTGACCGGCTTCCTGCCGCAGTCCTGGCAGAACGACATCGACAAGTGGATTCCGGCGTTTGCTGGGACGCAGATCTGGACGACGATCGCGGCCGGGCCGGGATCGACGCCGATGTTCTCGCCGTGGACCGGGTTCGCCGTGTTCTGCGGCTACGCGGCGATCGCCGTGATCGCGGGGCTAGCGCTGTTCCGCAGGCGGGACGCCTAGCCCGTTAGGCGCAGTGGCCGTGCGTGGGGCAACGGCCGCTGTCTAGGAAACGCCGGGGAGTCGGCCTACTGGCCCAGGCTGGCTCCCCGGCGTTGCCATGTCCCGCGGGTGAGTTGGCCTACTGGCGCTTGCTGGCTCCCCGCTGTCAGAGCGGTTGGCAGCGCGGGCACCACAGCGCGAGCCGTTCCTCGATCGCGGGCCCGAGGTTGGCCTTCCTGATGAGCGTGCCGCACCGTCGGCACGGTCGGCCAGCCCGGCCGTAGACCCACATCTCGGCACCGCGGCGGTCGACCCCGGTCGTGACCGTGCCCGGCCGCGCCTTGTTCGCGTCGAGCAAGCGTCTCGCCAGTTCAAGCAGCTCGGGCAGGTCGCTGACGTCGCCGACGGGTCGCCAGGGGTTGACGCCCCGCAGGAAGAGCGTCTCAGCGCGGTAGATCGTGCCGATGCCGGCCACGTTGCGCTGATCCAGCAGCGCCTCGCCGATGGTGCGGTCAGGATCACTGGACAGCCTGCGAACCGCCTCGTCGACTGCCCACTCCGGCCCGAGAAGGTCGGGACCGAGATGGCCGACGGCCTGGTCCTCGCGAGCTCGTGCGGATGACCTCCACGATGCCGAGCGAGTGCGCCGACGGCCTGCCACTTTTCGTTGGCCAGGATCAGCCGGATCCGGTGATCGCGAAGCTGGTGGCCGGCCGCCGGGCTTACTCGCCAGCTGCCCTCCATCTTCAGGTGCGTGTGAACCGTGATGTCGCCGTCCACCCTGGTCAGCAAGTGCTTGCCGCGCGACACCGTCTCGATGACCGTGCGTCCGGTGAGGTCGGTGGTGGCGTATCGCGGAACCCGAAAGTCGCTGCGAGTCAGCACATAGCCGGTGAGCGCTTCGTCCAGGGTTCGAGCGGTTCGCCAGACCACGTCGCCTTCAGGCATGAGGCCAGCATTCCAGGATCTGCCACGAACAGCGTGGATGCCTCGCTACTGCTGAAACAGCATCAGCGGAGTTCCATCCATGACGTTGCACTCGGTACCGAGCCTGTGCCCGTACCGGGCATAAGCCGTATATAAGGCGTCTCATGATTGTCGGAGACTCCTGGCATGCTCCCTGCCATGGGCCGTTTATCGCAATTCGACGCGGAAGCCCTGACTCGGCGGCTCGGCTGACAGAGCGGGGTGATTAGCCGGAGCCAGGCCATGAATTGCCGGATGACTGAGCCGGCGATCCGGCATCGGATCCGGGCTGATGGCCGATGGCAGACGATATTGCCTGGCGTATACGTCACGAGTCAGGGAGTGCCAACCGCCAAACAACGAGTGACCGCGGCATGGTTATATGCGGCTGAGGCGATCGCCGTTACTGGACCAGCCGCGCTCGCCTGGTATTCGCTGCCGTCTGTGCCGAGCAAGGACGTGGACGTGCTGGTCCCCGCCGAGTGCAAGCGCAAGGATGCGCTATTCGCCCGCTTACATAGGACCTGCTTGGTTCCTGACTGCGGTAGGGAGGGGATAGTCCGTTACGCGTCACCGGCTCGGGCGATAGCGGACACGGCTCGCCAGCTAGCTGACTTCGGGGACGTCCGAGCCGTCGTGGCAGGAGGCGTGCAGCGCCGCAAGGTGACCGTTCTCGACCTGGCCGCGGAACTGGCTGCGGGCCCTACTCGCGGCTCAGCGCGGTTACGAGCGGCGCTGGCAGAGGTCGCCGACGGAGTGCGCTCGGCGGCCGAAGGGGACCTCCATGCGCTGGTCAAACGCGAGCGGCTGCCAGAACCGATGTATAACGCGCGTCTTTTCGTCGGCAACCAGTTCCTAGCTGTGCCGGACGCCTGGTGGCCTCAGGCTGGGCTGGCCGTTGAGGTTGACTCGCGCGAGTGGCACCTGTCGCCAGCGGACTGGGAGCGGACGCTCGCCCGCGGCGCGAGAATGACGGAGCACGGGATTCTCGTTATGAGGTTTACTCCGCGCCAGGTAAGGATGGCGGGCCGCGAGGTCGCGATCAAGATCCGCGCTGTCCTCACTTCGTCCCAGGCGCGTCCGCTACCGCAGATCAGTGCACGCCCGGCGTGACGTGGTCCGCGCGCTCCGAGGCTCCGCGAGTAGTCGGTCACCGAGACGGAGCTACATGAGCTTGCGCAGGTGCAGCAGGTCGAACACGCTGCCTTGAACTTTCAATTTGCCTGACAGCCAGGCGCGCATGAAGCTGCCGGGATCTCCCGCGATCGCGACCACTACGTCGCTGTCGGCCGTGAACCTGACCTGGGCGGGTGGAGCGCCGTTGCTGGCCAAGCTGATGGGGTACGGGCCGTCAGGCCCGAGCCTGGTTACGAACGTCACGCCCAGGTCCGGGATGCGGCAGCTCAGGGACCTGTCCCTCAGGTGTTCGGCCCGGGCCTGGGCGTCCATCTCCGCGATCCGGCTGGTCATACTCTCCAGAGCCTTGCGGCACTCCTCGGCTGTGGCCATCCAACCTCGCTTTCATGGTCATTCTCCGCCTGACTTGCTGCCCGGCCGTAGTGGGGGCGCCGTCCGCGAGTCATGTGCGCCGCGGTGAGAGCGGCGGGCGGTAGCGTTCAGAGAGCGGGTTTAGCCATCGCGCGGCCAACCTGGCCGCGCCGGAGAGTGGTGATAGCGGATGGAGCACCAAACCGGGCCGGACGGTCCGGCGGGGACCGAGGAGGCCGAGCAGGCAGCGGCGCTCGATGGTGGCGAGCCGGAATCGGGGTCCGCGGCGGACGGTGCGGTCGACCTTGGGTCGCCGGAACTGGGGTCTGCGGCCGACGGTGCGGTCGACGTTGGCTCGCCGCTACCGGGGTCTGCGGCGGACGGTGCGGTCGACGTTGGCTCGCCGGAATCGGGGTCTGCGGCGGACGGTGCGGTCGACGTTGGCGAGCCGGAATCTGGGTCTGCGGCGGACAGCGCGGTGCCGATGGCTCTCGAGCCCGAGCGGGAGCCGCAGCCAGTGCCCACCACCGGGGAGCCGCGGGTCGACGCCGCGCTGAAGCTGCTCGACAGGCTGCCGGGCCTTCCCGTGAGCGAGCATTCTGAAGTATTCGAGCAGGTGCACGCCCAGCTCAGCGACGTGCTGGGCGAGCTGGACTCCGGGCCAGCGCTTCCAGCCGGTGGCTGACCGGCGGGAAACGGATCGCCATGGGCAGGAGGCTGCGCCTTGACGCCGAACTCGTGCGGCGGGGCCTGGCTCGATCGCGCGACCAGGCGGCCGACCTGATAGCGGCCGGGCGGGTGGCGGTCGGCGGCCAGCCGGCGCTGAAGGCTGCGTCTCAGGTCGCGACCGACGCCGCGATCACGGTGCAGCAGGTGAGCGGCGAGCCGGAGTACGTCTCACGCGGCGGGCACAAGCTGGCCGGGGCGCTCGCCGCATTCGACGGGCTGGTGGTAGCGGGCAAGCGCTGCCTGGACGCAGGGGCATCCACCGGTGGCTTTACCGATGTTCTGCTGCGCGCGGGCGCCGCGCACGTTGTCGCCGTCGACGTTGGCTATGGGCAGCTCGCGTGGTCCTTGCAAACCGATAAGCGTGTCACGGTCCTGGACCGCGTCAACATTCGCGGCCTTACGCCGGACCAGGTGGCGCCGCCTCCGGACCTCGTCGTGGCCGACTTGTCGTTCATCTCGCTGACGCTGGTGCTTCCGGCCCTGGTCAAGTGCGCGGCGCCGACGGCCGACTTCGTGTTGATGGTCAAGCCGCAGTTCGAGGTGGGCAAGGATCATGTCGGCGACGGCGTCGTCCGCGATCCAGCGTTGCGCGCCGCAGCCGTCGAGTCCGTGGCCGCGGCAGCGGCGCGCCTCGGGCTCGGCGTTGCCGGAATCACGGCAAGCCCGTTGCCGGGGCCGTCCGGTAACGTCGAATACTTCCTGTGGCTGCGGCGCGAGGCCGAGCCGCTGGACGAGGAGAAGTTGCGAATCGCGATCGAGACAGGCCCGCAATGACTGGCCATCACGCACACCGAGTCATGCTGCTTGTCGCGCACACCGGGCGCCCGACCGCGATCCGGGTTGCACGCGTCTTGCTCGACAAGCTGATCGCGGCCGGGATCACGGTGCGAGTGCTGGAGTCCGAGGCGGAAGATCTCGGCTGCGCGGAAGCGATCGTGGTACCTGTCTCCCCAGCGGCGGCGGCGGGGGTCGAGATGGTCCTCGTCGTGGGCGGCGACGGTACCTTGCTGCGGGCGGCCGAACTTGCCCAGACGGCTGGGGCTCCGCTGTTCGGTGTCAACCTGGGACGTATCGGTTTCCTGGCTGAGGCCGAGCCGGAAGACGTGTCGGCGGCGGTCGCGAGCGTCCTCGCTCGCCAATACACGGTCGAAAAGCGGATGACCATAGAAGTCGACGTCCGGATCAACGGTTCTCAGATCGGCCGGACCTGGGCTCTCAACGAAGCGACCGTCGAGAAGGCGGCCAGGGAGCGCATGCTCGACTTGGTCATCGAGGTCGACGGCAGGCCGCTTTCGCGCTTCGGCTGCGACGGCGTGGTGTTCGCGACGCCGACCGGATCTACTGCGTACGCGTTCTCTGCCGGTGGCCCGGTCGTCTGGCCAGACGTCGAGGCCGTGCTGATGGTGCCGATCTCGGCGCATGCGCTGTTTGCCAAGCCGATGGTCGTCTCGCCCAACTCTGTGCTGGCCGCGGAAGTCATCGGGGCTGAACTCGTGGGTGCGGACGGCAGCCAATCTGAGACGGCAGGCGCCGTTCTGTGGTGCGATGGGCGTCGTATGGTCGAGCTTCCGCCGGGGGCGCGCGTCGAGGTGCGGCGCGGTGCCCGCCCGGTCCTGCTAGCCCGGCTGCCTGCCGTGACGGGCGCCGAGGCTCGCATCGGCGCGACGTTCACCGACCGACTGGTGGTCAAGTTCGGCTTGCCCGTCGCGGGCTGGCGTGGGCAGCCGGGTCGGGCGGCACCCAATGCGCCCGCCGAGACGGCACCCGCCGCAACGGCACCCGCGGCAACGGCACCCGCCGAGGCGATGGCCCACACCGCAGACGAGGAGCCAGGCGGCCATGCTTGAGGAAGTGCGGATCACCGGTCTCGGCGTGATCGACGAGGCAGTGCTCGAGCTGTCGGCCGGATTCAACGTCGTTACGGGCGAGACTGGCGCTGGCAAGACCATGGTCGTGTCAGGACTTGGACTGCTCTTCGGCGGCCGGGCCGATCCGGCGCGGGTCCGGCCAGGCACCGAGCGCGCCGTCGTTGAGGGTCGGCTTCAGGTCGAGCCAGGCAGTCCAGTGGCGCGTCAGGTCAACGAATCCGGCGGCGACCTCGACGACGACGGCAGCACCCTGATACTCATGCGCTCGGTCAGCGCTGAAGGCCGGTCGCGGGCCACTGCGGGCGGCCGCTCCGTCCCGGTGTCTCTGCTGACGTACCTGGCCGACGACCTGGTTGCCGTCCATGGCCAGGCGGACCAGCAACAGCTGCTGCGCCCCGGTCGCCAGCGGCAGGCGCTGGATCGGTTCGCCGGCCCGGAGTTCGCCGCGCTCCTGTCTGCCTATCAGCGCGTTTATCATCGGCACGCTCAGGTCCGGGCGGAACTAGACGAGCTCACGACGATGGCGCGCGATCGCGCTCGGGAGGCCGACGATCTCCGGCACGGCGTTGCCGAGATCCAGCGGCTCGAGCCCGTCGAGGGCGAGGACATCGAACTCGTAGCCGAAGAAGAACGGCTGGCTAACGCGGACGCGCTGCACGCGGCCGCGACGACGGCTCACGAGGCGTTGGTGGGTGATCCGGCCAGCGGCAGCTACGACACGGTGGACGTCACTGGACTGCTCGCGGCGGCCCGGTCGGCCGTGGAATCGGCGGCCCAGCATGACTCGCGCCTGGGCGCTCTCGCGGCCAGGATTGGCGAGGCCGCCTACCTGCTCGCCGATGTCGCCGCCGAGCTGGCCTCCTACGTCCAGTCGGTCGAGGCCGATCCGGTGCGGCTCGCCGTGGTGCAAGAGCGCCGGGCTGACCTGACCAGGCTGATCCGCGCGTATGGGGTCGGGCAGGGAGACGGATCTCCCGGTGGTGACCTGGCCGCGGTGCTCGCATTTGCGAAGTCGGCTTCCGCGCGTCTCGCCGAGCTAGACAACGACGAGGACAGGATCGGCGCGCTGGCGGCGCAGGAGGCCGAGCTCGCCGCGTCAGTAGCGGACCTGGCTGGACAGCTCACCTCGGCGCGAAGCGCAACCGCGGCCCGATTCGCTGCGGCAGTGACCGAAGAGCTGACCGCGCTGGCCATGCCGCACGCGAAGATCACGGTCGCCGTCACGCCGTCTCAAGGCTTCGGGCCGCATGGCGGCGACGACGTCGAGATCCGGCTGGTGGCGCACCCGGGCGCGCCGTCGCTGCCACTGCACAAGGGCGCCTCGGGCGGCGAACTGTCTCGAGTCATGCTCGCCATCGAAGTGGTATTCGCCGGCGCGGATCCGGTGCCTACCTTTGTGTTTGACGAGGTAGACGCCGGTGTCGGGGGCAAGGCGGCGGTCGAGATCGGTCGTCGGCTGGCCAGGCTGGCCAGACTCGCGCAGGTGATTGTCGTCACTCACCTGCCACAGGTAGCGGCGTTCGCCGATACGCACTTGGTGGTGGAGAAGGCCGGTGACGGCTCGGTTGTGCGCAGCGGTATCAGCAGGCTCGACGAGCCTGGCCGCGTCCGGGAGCTGTCGCGGATGCTGGCCGGGCTGGAGGACTCGGAGTTTGGCCGGGCACACGCCGGCGAGCTGCTGGCGGCGGCTGCGGCCGAGCGAGCCGAGCTGGCTGAGAACGCCGGGCGCACCGACAGCCCCGAGCTCACCAGTCACGGTTAGCTGACCCTCAGCTGCCGTCGGCCTGAGTTACAGGGCTGATCTGGCAAAATGGCTACTCAATGAAGGCGCCGAGCTTCACCGCGATACGCCGGACCAGGTCGAGGGACCTGCCCGGGGTTCTGGCGATGGCTCGGCTGGACCGCCGCACGAAGAACCTGAGCAAGCGCCTGAAAGCCGGCGACATCGCGATCATCGATCACGTCGATCTGGACAGGGTTGCAGCTGACGCGCTCGTGCGCAGCCAGGTCGCCGCCGTGATCAACGTCGCGCCGAGCATCAGCGGCCGCTACCCGAACCAGGGCCCGCAGGTGCTGATGGACGCTGGGATACCGCTGGTCGACGACGTGGGGCCGGATGTGTTCGACCTCGTGCGGGAGGGCCAGCTCGTCAGGCTCGAGGGCGAGACCCTCTACCTGGGCGACAACGTCGTCGCCAAGGGAACCCGGCAGACCCCGGAGTCGGTGGCGGACGATATGACGGCCGCCAAGGAGGGCCTGGCCGCGCAGCTCAAAGCGTTCGTCGCCAACACGTTCGAGTTCATCAACCGGGACTCCGAGCTGCTCGCCGAAGGCATCCGGATGCCCACGCTGCGGACGAAGCTCGCTGGCAGGCACGCGCTGGTCGTGGCCCGCGGCTACCGGTATCACGAGGACCTCAAGGCGCTGCGCTCCTATATCAGGGAGTTCAAGCCCGTCATCATCGGCGTCGACGGCGGCGCCAACGCTCTGATCGAGGCCGGGTACTGGCCCCACATGATCGTCGGCGACATGGACTCGGTGTCGGACAAGGCGCTGAACTCAGGCGCCGAGCTCGTCGTCGTGGCCTACATGAACGGGCATGCACCTGGCTTGCCGAGGGTGCAGGACCTAGGCCTGAAATCGGTGACTTGTCCTGCGCCGGGCACCAGCGAGGACGTGGCCGTCTTGCTCGCGGACGAGGCTGGGGCCAGCCTCATTGTCACCGTTGGCATGCGATTCGGGCTGGTAGAGTTCCTCGACAAAGGGCGGTCGGGCATGGCTAGTGCCGTCCTGACTCGCATCCGGGTAGGCGACAAGATCGTCGACGCCAAGGGCGTCAGCCGGCTCTATCAGAGCCGGATCTCCAGCAGAGCACTCGGTCTCCTCGCCATCGCCGCGCTAGTGCCGATCATCGCGCTGGCGTGGACCCCGGTCGGCAAGATCTATGTGGGATACCTCGGCCTGGCGCTTCGCCAGCTCTGGTACTGGCTAACGGGACTGCTCTAGTGATCGATTTCCGGTATCACCTCGTCTCTATCATCGCCGTGTTTCTCGCCCTGGCCATCGGCCTGGCGGTGGGATCCACGGCCCTGAGCGGCAAGGCCGTCGAGTTCCTGAATTCGCGGGAGCGCAACGCGGTCGCGGACAATGCATCGCTGCGGAATGCCAATGACGCGCTGACCAAACAGCTCGCTGCCGATCAGGCCTTTGCGCAGGCGGCGTCGCGGCGCCTACTCCAAGGCCTGCTGGCGCACGAGAAGGTCGTGCTGGTCGTAGCGCCGGGTGCGGACAACTCGGTGACCAACGGCGTGGCCACGGCGTTGCGCGAGGCTGGCGCGACGGTGACCGGCGAGGTCAATCTCTCGCAGTCGTTCCTGACGACGACGGGCGCCAACGAGACCAACTTGACTCAGATCGCGCAGAACCTGGCCGCCAAGACGGGCCTAGCTCCGCCGACCCAGTCGCTGAGCCAGATTGCCGGTCAGCAGGCCGTGGCGCAGCTCCTCACGGCGAGTCTGGTAGACGGCCCCGCAGGCACGGGTGCGCTATCGGCGAAAGCGACCGCGGACATCATGACCGGCCTGGAGCAGTACGGGTTCGTCTCGGCCGCCGCCATGCCCGCCCCTGCCAACCTCGCCGTTCTGATTGCGCCAGGCGGCCCGCCGCCGCAGTCGGGCAGCGAGGTACTGGTGGCGGTCGCGACGGAGCTCAAGCAGGGCAGTGACGGTACCGTCATGGCCGGTGCCTCTGAGTCGGTCGGTTCTAACAGCGTCATCTACAACGAGAACATCAGTACGGACCCGGTGTCGACGGTGGACAATGCCGAAACCGAGTTCGGTCAGATCATGGTGGCGCAGGCGCTCAGATACTTGCTCGAGGGCAAGGCGCGGGCGGAGTACGGGATCAGTTCGGGCAACGCGCCCAGCCCGGCGCCGACGCCGAGCCCAACCCCGAGTTCCACGGTGACCGCAGGGGGGCATCCATGAGCGGTCATAGCGCGCGGCCCGCCATCATCGGCGCCGCCGCGGCGCGGCTGTCGTACGCCGCGCTGAAGGCAAGGCCGCCCGGCGGGGCCGCGACCTGGACCCGCACTAACCATCGAGGGGAATCCGTCACCCTCCTCGAAGGCCAAGCTGTCGCGATCGGCGGCATCGTCGGCGCCCTCGCCGCGGGCGGCAGCCGCCGTGATCGGCTTGCAGTCGCGGTGGCGGGTGCGGGCGCAGCCGCGCTCGGCTCTTTCGACGACCTGGCCGGGAACGGGGCCAGCAAGGGCTTTCGTGGGCACATTGGCGCGCTGCGGGCTGGCGAGCTGACAACGGGTGCGGTGAAGATCGCGGGCATCGGAGCAACGGGCCTGACCGCGGCGCTGATCGCGGGCGCGCGGGCCGACGCGGGACGCTCCGATCGCGTCGCGTCTGGTCCGCTTGCCGTGGCCGACGCGCTGATCAACGCCGGGCTCGTGGCCGGTGGCGCCAACCTGGTGAACTTGTTCGACCTTCGTCCTGGCCGTGCCATCAAGGTAGCGCTGCTGACGGGCGGGCTGCTCGCGCCCTCACAGCGAGGCCGCTCTACTGCGGCCGGCCCGCTCGCGGCCGCCGCGGCGCTCCTGCCCGACGATCTGGACGAGCGCTCGATGCTCGGCGATGGCGGCGCGAACGCGCTCGGCGCCATGCTCGGCGCCGCCGCCGCGATCACGCTGCCCCGAACTGCGAGGCTCGGTGCACTCGCCGTGATCGTCGGGCTCACCGCCGCCAGCGAGAAGGTCAGCTTCACCAAAGTCATCGAGAGGACCGCGCCGCTGCGCAGACTCGACATGCTCGGCCGTCGGCCGACGCCGCCGGCGGCCGGGCCGGGCACAGCGCCGGCGAACTCATCGCCCCCCGCTGACGGCGCTGCACCGGTAGTCCCAGACCAGGCGGACCGGACGCTCGCGCGGCGAGACCGGCGCTCGGCCGAGGCGCGGTGACCCGCCCGACCGTCCCGGCCACGCAGGACGGTCAGGAACCGGGCGTCGCCGGCTTCGTCGGAACGGGCATTGGCCGCGCAGCTGCGCTGATCGCGGGACTCACGATTCTGGCCAGGCTGCTCGGCCTGGTGCGGACCATCGTATTCGCCAAAACCGTCGGGGCGACGTGTCTTGGCACGGCGTACGTAACCGCGAACGCGCTGCCGAACATCATCTACGACATCGTCCTCGGCGGCGCGCTGACGAGCATCATGGTGCCCGTGCTGGCGAGGCCAGCTCGCCGGTCGCCTGGCGACGAAGCAGCCGCTGGCCAGGTCAGGCAGATCTCGTCAGCGCTGTTGACCTGGACCATCCTGATCTTGGTGCCGGTGAGCCTGGCGATCGCCCTGCTGGCCGGACCGCTCGCCACCGTGCTGAACCCGGCCAACAGCAGCTCGCACTGCGCGCAAGCGCCGCTCGTGACCGTTACCAGCCACATGCTCGCGGTGTTCGCGCCCCAGATCCTGCTCTACGGACTGGCTGTGGTGCTGTACGGGATTCTCCAGGCACACCGCAAGTTCGCCGCGCCCGCCGTGGCGCCCGTCATCTCGAGCCTGGTGCTGATCGCCATCTACATTGCGTTCGTGCCGCTCGGCGCTGCGCACGTGAACACTCTGGGCAGGCTGTCGAGGACGGCCGAGCTAACGCTGTCGGTCGGCACCACCGTCGGAGTCGCTGCACTGCTGCTCACCGCCCTCATTCCCGCGTGGCGGCTTCGGCTCGGGCTGCGGCCCGCACTGCGGTTCCCGGCGGGCGTGGGCCGCCAGGTAGGTGGGCTCGCGCTCTTCGGGATCGTCGCGCTCGTCGCGCAGGATCTGGCCCAGCTCGTGGTGATCCTGCTGGCCAATGGCCGCGGGCCGCACGCGGCGTTCGTGCTCTACCAGTACGGCTGGCAGGTGTTCGAGGCCGCGTACGCAGTGCTCGCGATCTCCATCGCGGTCAGCGCGTTTCCTGTCTTGTCCGCGCGCGACGGGGAGGACTTCGACCAGACGGCGTCCGGATCGGCCCGCGCGGTGCTGCTCATGTCGTTCCTCGGCACCGCGCTGATGTTCGCGGTCGCGATACCGGCCGCGCACTTCCTCGCCGCGAAGCACGGCCAGATCTCCGAACTCGCGGTGGGCCTTGCGCTCTTCGCACCGGGCCTGGCTGGCTACGGCCTCGTCGCATGCCTGTCTCGGGTACTGCTGGCGGCCCGGCACACCAGGGTCGCGGCGATCGCCGTGGGCGGCGGCTGGCTGGTCGTCGTCGTGGCCGACATCGTGCTGGTCGGGCTCGCGCCGGGGCGCTGGGTCGTCGGAATGCTGGCCCTCGGGAGCAGCATCGGCCTAACCGCCGCGGGCCTCGCCCTCGTCGTAGCCGTGCGCAGGGCCCTCGGTCCCGCCGCTCTTGCAGGTACCGGCCGGGCCGCGGCGGCCGGGCTGGCTGCGGCCGTGACCGGCGGCGGCGTCGGCACCCTCATCGCGGCGGCGCTGCCGATCTCCAGCCCCGTCGCCGCCGCGCTCGTCGCTGCCTTCGCGGCCGGATGCGCGGTCGCCGTCTTCGCCCTCGTCGCGTACGTCCTTGACGGCGGCGAACTCCGCGCGGTTGTGAGCAGGGTCCGTCAGGCGCTGGCCCGGTGACAACCGGGAGCGAGTCGCGCCTGCGAGTCGCGTTCGTGCTGGGCAGCGCGTCCGGCGGCACCGCAGGCCACGTCTTCGCCCTCGCCGAGGGCAGCCGGGCCGCCGGCACCGCGGTGACCGTCCTCGGGTCCGCGGCGACGCTCGCGAATCTGCCCGGCGGCGTTGACGGGCTGCCGGTCGAGATCGGCGACCGCCCACGACCGAGACGGGACGTCGCCGCGGTCGTCCGCTTGCGGGCCGGCCTGGCGAGTCGCCGCTCTGATGTGGTGCACGCTCACGGAGTCCGCGCGGGCACGTTCGCGGCGCTCGCGATCGCGACGCTGCCGAGGCGTGGCCGACCGGCGCTGGCTGTGACTGTCCATAACGCGCCGCCCGCCAGCGGAACGAGCCGGATCATCTACAGCGTGCTCGAGCGGATCTGCGCACGGCGCGCCGACATCGTGCTGTGCGCGTCGGCTGAGCTCGTGACCCGGATGCGCGCCCGCGGCGCCGACGCTGAGCAGTTCGACGTGCCGGCGCCGCGCCGACCAGCCCCGACGGCGGCGGAAATAGCAGCGGCCAGAACCGACATGGGCTCGGACGAGCGTCCTGTCGTGCTGGCGGTCGCCAGGCTAGCCCCGCAGAAGGGCCTGGACGTGCTCATCAGCGCCGCTGATCAGTGGCGTAATCGCAAGCCGCAGCCACGCACGGTAATCGCCGGCGCGGGCCCGCTGGCCGCAAGCTTGCTGGCGCAGGCGGGCCGCAGTGGCGCGGACGTGGTGCTGCTGGGCCCACGCGACGACGTTCCCGCACTACTCGCTGCCGCGGACGTGGTCGTGGTCCCGAGCCGGTGGGAAGCGCGCGCGTTCGTCATTCAGGAAGCTATGCGCGCCGGGCGGCCCGTCGTCGCGACTCGCGTCGGCGGCACACCAGAGCTGGCCGGAGCCGACGGTGCGATCCTCATACCGCCCGAGGATCCGGCCGCGCTTGCCGAAGCAGTCGCAGCGGTGCTCGACGATGCGTCGCTCGCCGCCAGGCTCCGCGCGGCGGCCCGGCAGCGCAGCGCGTCGTTGCCGTCGGAGCACGACGCGGTCCAGGCCCTGGTCGCGATCTATTCGCGGCTCGCTACCCGCCGGCCAGCGGGGCCGGAAGGCCCTTGCCCGAGCTGAAGCCGCAAAAGTTGCGTAACAATCGGCTTGATCTGCCTGATTCGTCCGCGCCGGATGTGCTGAGATATCCCGGATAGGGCCGTGTGTGGCCTCACCCTGTTCGCGGCCCGGGAGCACCCAGTGTCCAGTGACACCTCGCCGCCATCGCGATACCGCCTGGAGGATCCGGCGCGGACCGCTGGCGCGACGGGCGGTGGGCCGGTACGCAGGGCGCCGACGACCGCCAAGCCGTCATGGATCAAGGTCATCGGCACCACGCTGAGCTTGTGGGTCCGCCGTCGCATCCTGCACGTACCTGACACTGGCAAAATCGGCCGGGCCCGCGCGACAACATTCGCGGTCATCGCCGCGGTCGTTGTCGTTGCGATCGTCGCTGGTGCTGTCGCCGCTGTCGTCGCGATAACGGGGAAGCC
Source organism: uncultured Actinomycetota bacterium (assembly GCA_963730085.1). Lineage (GTDB taxonomy): Bacteria > Actinomycetota > Actinomycetes > Streptosporangiales > Streptosporangiaceae > JAJYUU01. Next base: position 30,198 of record CAVSQI010000011.1, read on the forward strand.
CGCGGCGCACCACTCCGCCCAGCCGCGAGTGAGTGCGTCCGCGCCGACACCCGCGCAGAAGCAGGCGCAGGCGGCCGCAGCGCGCGCCGTCGCGGCGAACACGACGGCCGCGGCGACCTGGATCGCTGCCGAGGTCAGCCAGCAGGCCATCATCGGCTGCGACCCGACGACGTGCGCGGCTATGGAGGTGGCTGGATCCGCGAATGGCGGCCAGGTCGTGCTCCAGCCCGGAGTGAGCCTGCCGACGGCTGGCGCCGTCGTGGTCGCGACGCCGGCAGTCAGATCGCAGTACGGCGCGCAACTCGCGGTGACGGCGCCCGAGATCATCGCGGCGTTCGGCACTGGTCCGGAAACTGTGCAGATCCGCGTCGTCGTGCCAGGCGGGCAGGCGGCCTACAGTCAGGCAGCGAGCAGCGCGATCGCGGCCCGGCGGAGTGCTGGCCTGCAGCTGATTGCCAACCACAAGGTGCACGCCTACCCGGCCCCGCGTCAGGCCCTGACCGCTGGCCTCGTCGATCCCCGGTTGCTCGCGGTGCTGCAGCGGCTAGCGGCGCGTTACCCCGTCGACATCTACAGCTTCGCTGACGGCGGCCCGGTGGTCGGCGCTGCGGCGCCGTACCGGCAGGCTGAGATCATCGGGCTGGCGAGCAAGCGCATGGTCAACGCCATCGTGCGGCAACTCACCGCGTTGCCCGACAGTTCCCGGCCCGCGCTGGCGATCGTGCGCGGGCCCGCGGGCAACTACGGCCTGACGCTCAGGTTCAAGGCGCCCAGCCCCGACTAAAGGATCTCGCGCGCGGGCCGGAACCTGCTCAGCGCGAACCGCTGCCGCAAGTCCGCCTCGAGGCCGCCCGGCGCGTCAGTAGCGATGTCGGCGAGCCACTCGCCGAATAGCGGACCGAACTTGAACCCGTGCCCCGACGTGCCGCTCCCGACGACGACGTTACCGATCCGGTCGACGATGAAGTCCTCGTCGGGGCTGTTGTCATAGATGCAGCGTTCGGTCGCCGCGGGCTCGGGGTCGTAGCCCGGCAGGTGCCTGACCGCGACCTCGGACAGCTTCCTGACCAGGTACGGATCATCGGACTGGTCTTGAGCGTCTGGATCGGTCACCGGCCCGCTCGGGTGTAGCCCGATCTTGTAGAGCTGCGACCCCGGCACCGGCAGCCCGTAGGGCGCACGGTCGGCGTGACAGATGAAGATGGGCGGCTCGGGGTCCGGCCCCACCGGTCGCAGGTAGGCGATCTGCTCGAGGGTTGGACGGCCCGGCAGCCGAGCGCCAAGCGGCGCAAGCAGCGAGCCTGACCACGGGCCCGCGGTGATCACGACAGTGCGCGCCATCACCGTGCCTGCGGTCGTACGCACGCTGACCAGGCGACCGTCGTCAGCCAGTCGCAACACGCGCACGCCGGTCCTGAGGTCAGGCACGGCGGCCGCCAGGGCCTCGAGCGCGACGTCGGCGGCGATCACGCAGGACTCTGACTCCAGCAGAGCCGGGCCCCCGACCCGCAGCGCCGGGAACCGCCGCGTGGCTTCCTGCGCGGTGAGAAGCTCGCACGGCGCGCCGGCGGCCGTCATCGCCTCGTGCACAGAGCCGAGTCCGGCCCCGAACGTCAGCTGCGGCCCTCGGCAGCAGGATGTGCTGCTCAGACTCTTCCTCGAGGGCACGCCATAGCTCGCCGGCCCGCCGCGCCGCCGCTACGTAAGCGGCGTCGGGGTAGCCGAGCCGGAAGATGCGGCAGCTTCCCTTGGATCCAGATCCGGCGTGGCCGATCTCCGCCTGTTCCAATACGACGACATCGCGGCCCCGGGCCGCCAGGGCACGGCCGACTGCCAGCCCCAGCAGGCCGGCCCCAATAACCGCGACGTCGCGCACCTGTGCCATCTCCGGGCAGACTACTAAACCGCGCGCAGGCACGGTCGCCGCGACAGGAAGGTGGGCAAACGCTACATGAGCCACGCACACATCGGCGGCTGGTGCGACCCGAGGTTTGCGAACCTACGGGCGGAGTTTGAGACGAATTTCAGGGAACGGGGCGAGCTTGGCGCAGCAGTCTGCGTCACGCTCGACGAGACCGTCGTCGCGGACCTGTGGGGCGGCTGGACGGACGCGCAGCAGCATCGGGATTGGGCGCAGGACACGCTGGTGAACGTGTTCTCGGTCGGCAAGGGCCTGCTGGCGGTCTGCCTGGCCAGCCTGGCGGGCCGCGGCCTGCTCGACCCGGACGCGACCGTCGCCTCGTACTGGCCGGAGTTCGGCGCGGCCGGTAAGGACAGCATCACGGTGCGGCAGGTCCTCAGCCATCAGGCCGGGCTGCCAGCCCTACGGCAGGCGTTGCCAGCCGGCAGCGCCCTCGACTGGCACCTCATGACCTCCCTGCTGGCGGCGGAGGAGCCGTGGTGGCAACCCGGCTCCGGACACGGCTATCACGTGAACACGTTTGGCTATCTAGGGGGCGAGCTGATCAGGCGGGTCACCGGCGCCAGCGTGGGCGAGTTCCTTCGCTCCGAGGTGGCGGGCCCGCTCGGCGCCGACGTGCACATCGGGCTCGCTGTCGGCGAGCATGGCCGCGTCGCCGAGTTCCGCTGGCCCGACCGCGCAGGCGGGGCGGCTGTGCCGCGGAACGACCGCGCAGGCAAGGCGGCTGCGCCGCGGAACGACCCCGTTCCCAACAATCAGATGGCGCTGAACGCCTACTTCAACCCGCCCGACTTCTCTGGCGCCGGTGTAGTCAACACGCCGGCCTGGCGCTCCGCGCAGATCCCGTCGGCGAACGCGCACGCCACGGCCGCTGGCGTCGCGCGCGTCTACACTGCGCTGGCCGCGGGTGGTGCCATATCGGGCGTACGCGTCGTGTCCGGCCCGGCGCTCGCGGCTGCGACGCAAGAGCAGGTGTACGGCGAGGACCTGGTGCTCGAGCGCCCGTCGCGGTTCGGGTTGGGGTTCCAGCTCACCCATCCCGAGCGTGAGCTCGGCCGCGGGCCGCGCTGCTTCGGTCACTTCGGGGCGGGCGGGTCTGTGGGCTTCTGCGACCCAGACGCGCGCCTGGCGTTCGGCTACGTGACGAATCAGATGGGGCCGCGGTGGCGCAACCCGCGCAACAAAGCGCTGATAGACGCCTGCTACGCGAGCCTTCTCGCTGGCTGACCCGCTGGCGGCTACCAGCCGCGGGCGCGCCACTCGGGCACGTGCGGGCGCTCGGTGCCGAGCGTGGTGTCCTTGCCGTGACCTGGATAGACCCACGTTCCGTCGGGCAGCTCGGCGAATACGCGCTCTTCGAGGTCGGTCAGGAGACTGTCGAAACGCTGCGGGTCGTGGTCGGTGTTGCCGGGGCCGCCGGGGAACAGCGAGTCACCGGTGAACAGGTGCGGCTCGTCGGCCAGTTCGCCATCGGCGTCGTACAGCAGAGCGATGCTGCCTGGCGTGTGCCCGCGCAAGTGGATGACCGACAGCGTCGCGTCCCCGACGGCAACCGTGTCGCCGTTACGGACGGGCCTGGTGACCGGGATCGGCAGACCGGGCGCGTCTTCCGGGTGCGCGGCCGTCGCGGCGCCCGTGGCGTGCTGCACCTCGCGCAGGGCGGCGTGATGATCCCAGTGCTGATGAGTGGTGATGATGACACCGACCGGCACGTCGCCGATGAGCTGCAGCAACGTGTCCGGGTCGTTGGCCGCGTCGATGAGAGCAAGCTCGCCAGTCTGCGCGCACCGCAGCAGGTAGGCGTTGTTGTCCATCGGGCCGACTGCCACCTTGGTCACGGTCAGGCCAGGCAGCTCTCTCGTGTCGGCTTGGCCGCCTACAGTCACATTCCCGGTGTAGGTCATGCTCCCTCTTCTCCGCCGCCCTGTCCCGCGCACCCTGTCCCGCGCACCCTGTCCCGCGCCTGACGCGTCATCACGATAACTACCACGGCGGCAGTGCCGGCAGCTGACCGGCCGGCGTAGTTGTCAGCCCGGCGCCGCCGCTGCGGCCTATCAGCCAGGCCAGCATCGCGCGGGCTGAACCGGTGACCTCGACGGCCGGCGAGGCTGCTGGCGGGCCGATCTTGAGGGCGAGGCCGGCGTCCGGGCTCACCAGGTGTGCGGGCGGCGTCTCGTCGTCGGCGAACTCGGTCGCGATCCGTGCCAGCGATGTGACCGCAAACGGCAGCGGCCAGTCGTCTGGCCCGTATCCCGCGGACAGATCTACGTGATGGATCTCGACCTCGGTCAGCCGCCGGCGGAGTGTGATCCACGCTGGATGCGCGGGACCGCGCCGGCCGCGGACCTCGACGGCCCAGTCACCGGCGCGCAGCCGGTCGGACTCGGCGGCGAAGGCGGCCGCCGAGTCCGTCAGGTCCACCAGCAGCTCGGCGGCGCTGCGGCCCGCACCCGCCGCGATACCGCGCTCCCGCTCGCCGTCGTCGGCGTACTGCGGCGTGACGACGCCGGTGCGCGCCCAGATCAGCAGATTCCGCAGGCCGTCGGCGTTCCTGGCGATGTGCGTCAGTACGTGCCCGCGGCTCCAGCCAGGCAGTAGCGAAGGCTCACGGGCCTGCTGGTCGGTGAGGCGGTCCGCCGTCTGCACCAGGCGGGCGGTGGCGTCGGCTACCGCCTCTTTTAGCGCGTCGGCGAGGGCCGCCGGATCTGTCTGCTGCCCCTCGTTGCTCATCTGGCTGAATCTAGACCAGGCCCTGGGGAATCTTGGCACCCCTACGTGGTGTTGTACGGAGGCTAACGGGAGTTGCGCTGTTGGCGGGTGCGGGCTTTGGCCCCCTGTTTTGTCAGCGCCCCCGGATAGCATGACCTGGCGGCCCCTTCCCGTCCTACGTTGGCTGTACATACCGGGAGAACTGAGCTCAAAGTGGCAGATCGTCTTGTTGTCCGCGGTGCCCGCGAGCACAACCTCAAGGACGTTTCGCTCGACCTGCCGCGCGACTCCATGATCGTCTTCACCGGACTCTCCGGGTCGGGTAAGTCGAGCCTCGCGTTCGACACGATCTTCGCCGAGGGTCAGCGCCGTTACGTCGAGTCGCTGTCCGCGTACGCGCGTCAGTTCCTCGGCCAGATGGACAAGCCCGACGTCGACTTCATCGACGGGCTGTCGCCGGCCGTCTCCATCGACCAGAAGGCGGCCGGGCGCAACCCGCGCTCTACCGTCGGCACTATCACCGAGGTCTACGACTACCTCCGGCTGCTGTTTGCCAGGGTAGGCAAGCCGCACTGCCCGGTGTGCGGCCGGCCGATCGCCCGCCAGACGCCCCAGCAGATCGTGGACCGCGTGCTCGAGCTGCCGGAAGGAGCGCGGTTTCAGGTTCTCGCGCCGGTCGTCCGCGGCCGTAAGGGCGAGTACACCGAGATGCTGCGCGACCTGCAGATCAAGGGGTTCTCGCGGGCGCGGGTCGACGGCACCATCATCCGCCTCGATACCGCCGTGAGCGGCGAGCTGCCAGCACTGAAGAAGTACGAGAAGCACGACATAGCGGTCGTCGTCGACCGGCTCGACGTGAAGGAATCGGCACGGCGTCGGCTCACCGACTCGGTCGAGACCGCGCTGGGCCTGGCCAATGGCGTCGTCGTGCTCGACTTCGTCGACCTGCCCGACGACGATCCGGACCGCGAGCGGATGTTCTCCGAGCACCTGGCGTGCCTGTACGACGACCTGTCGTTCGACGAGCTGGAGCCGCGGTCGTTCTCGTTCAACTCCCCGTGGGGCGCGTGCCCGGACTGCACCGGGCTCGGCACCAAGATGGAGGTCGACCCGGAGCTCGTCGTCTCAGAGCCCGGTCGCACGCTGGCCGACGGCGCGATCGGGGTCTGGGCCGCCGGTCATGTCAGCGACTACTTCCTGCGGCTGATCGAGGCCCTCGGCGACGCGCTCGGTTTCACGGTCGACACGCCGTGGGAGCGGCTGCCGGCCAAGGCTCAGCGAGCGCTGATGTACGGCTACGACAAGCAGGTCCACGTCCGGTACAAGAACAGGTACGGGCGGGAGCGGTCGTACTACACGAACTTCGAGGGCGCGATCCCGTACATTGAGCGCCGGCACTCCGATTCCGACAGCGAGTACAGCCGGGAGCGGTTCGCCGAGTTCATGCGCGAAGTCCCGTGTCCGACGTGTCACGGCGCGCGCCTCAAGCCTGTATCGCTGGCGGTCAAGGTCGACGAGCGGTCGATCGCCGATTACTGCGCGCTGCCGATCGGCGAGCTGGCCAAGCTCCTGCTGTCGCTCCAGCTGTCGGACCGCGACATGCAGATCGCCGGGCGGATACTCAAGGAGGTCAACGCCCGGCTCGGCTTCCTGCTCGACGTGGGCCTCGACTACCTCACCCTGGACCGGGCGTCTGCCACGCTGGCGGGCGGCGAGGCGCAGCGGATCAGGCTCGCGACGCAGATAGGCTCCGGTCTGGTCGGCGTCTTGTACGTGCTGGACGAGCCGTCCATCGGGTTGCACCAGCGCGACAATCACCGACTGCTCGAGACGCTCCTCCGCTTGCGCGACCTGGGCAACACGCTCATCGTCGTGGAGCACGACGAGGACACGATCCGGTCTGCTGACTGGATCGTCGACATCGGGCCGCGGGCGGGAGAGCACGGCGGCAACGTCGTCGTGTCTGGCCCGCTTGAGGAGCTGCTGGCAAGCAAGGAGTCGATCACCGGGGCGTATTTGACCGGCCGCGAGTCCATCGAGGTCCCAGCCAAGCGACGCAAGCGGGTCAAGGCGCGCGAGGTCGTCGTGAAGGGCGCGTCCGAGCACAACCTCAAGGGCATCGACGTCGCTTTCCCGCTCGGCCTGTTCATCGCTGTGACCGGTGTATCGGGGTCCGGCAAGTCGACGCTGGTCAATGACATCCTGTACAGCGCGCTGGCCAGGGAGCTGCACGGCACCAGGATCGTGCCGGGTAAGCACGCCAAGATCACCGGCATCCAGTCGCTCGACAAGGTCGTGCACGTCGACCAGGGTCCGATCGGCAGGACGCCGCGGTCTAACCCGGCGACTTATACGGGCGTGTTCGACAGCGTCCGGAAGCTGTTCGCCCAGACGACCGAGGCCAAGGTGCGCGGGTACCAGCCCGGCAGGTTCTCCTTCAACGTCAAGGGCGGGCGGTGCGAAGCCTGCGCGGGTGACGGCACCATCAAGATCGAGATGCAGTTCCTGCCGGACGTGTACGTGCCGTGCGAGGTGTGTCACGGGGCCCGGTACAACACCGACACGCTCCAGGTCCACTACAAGGGCAAGACGATCGCGGATGTGCTCCAGATGCCGATCGAGGAAGCGGCCGAGTTCTTCGAGCCGGTGCCGTCGATCCACCGCCACCTGAAGACGCTGGTCGATGTCGGCCTCGGGTACGTCCGGCTGGGTCAGCCCGCGCCGACGCTGTCGGGTGGCGAGGCGCAGCGGGTCAAGCTGGCGTCCGAGCTCCAGCGCAGGTCGACCGGGCGGACGATCTACGTTCTCGACGAGCCGACGACCGGTCTGCACTTCGACGACATCCGCAAGCTCCTCGGCGTGCTTGGCCGGCTCGTCGACGGCGGCAACACTGTCATCGTCATCGAGCACAACCTAGACGTCATCAAGACTGCCGACTGGGTCATCGACCTAGGGCCTGACGGCGGGTCCAGGGGCGGGTACGTCATCGCTACCGGTACCCCCGAGGACGTGGCGACGGTCGAGGAGAGCTACACCGGCCAGTTCCTCAAAAAGATGGTGGACGTCTAGCTCGGCCGGCACGCTAGCCTTCGACTATGGGCGTGGGCGACGGCACGTACAAGCTGGGGCCAGGGTCAGGACAGCTGCAGCTCAAAACGACCCGCACTGGTGTGGGCGCGCGGGTTGGTCACGATCTGACGATTGATGTCACCCGATGGCACGCTGACGTGATCGTGGACGCCGCCCATCCGGCCGCATCATCGGTGAGCGTCGACATCGACGCCGACTCCCTGGCTGTCCGGGCGGGTAGCGGCGGCATCAAGCCGCTGACTGACTCCGACCGCGCGCAGATCAAGACGACTATCGCGCAGAAGGTCCTGCATACCGGCCAGCACCCGGCGATTACCTTCCGGTCCACGCAGGTTGAGGGAACTGCGGAATCGTTCACGATCGACGGTGACCTCACCATAACTGGCGTGACTCAGCCGGTCACTGTGCACGGCAAGCTGGTGGACGGGCGCGTAGATGCTTGGGCGACGGTCGTGCAGACTCGCTGGGGAATCCGCCCCTACACCGGGTTCTTCGGCGCGCTCAAGCTGAGCGACGAAGTCACAGTGGAGTTCGGCGCCGACCTCACTCCGAGCGGGTGAGCAGGCCTGCTCACAGTCCTAACCCTGCCGTCGACGCATGCCGCAACTGGTCGGGGTGGCCGATGTGGCGGGGCGATCTCCTCCCAGGTCTCCAGCGCGTCGTGCGCGGTGCGCCAACTGCATGATGCCGGGCGGCGTCAGGGGCGGACATGGCCGGGCGTAGCGTGCAATACATGAGCCCCGCGGCCTGGCCCGAGCCGCGATCCGCTGGAGGCGATATGGCAGAGCAGGACTTTGACCAGCCAGCCGAGCAGTTCCACCGCGACCGCCGTGAGCACGGCGGCATGCCGGAGCACCCCGATGACGACCGGCTTGCCCGGTTGACCGAGGAGGAGCGGGTAGCGGCCGGGATCGATGACTACGATCCCGACGAAGTTCCGCCCGCGACCGATGCTTCGCCGCAGTGGGATGTCACGCATACCGAGGAGTATCAGGAGGAGCGGGCCGAGATCCGCCGCGAGTTCGACCGGGACGAACTACAGATCGAGGGTCAGCGGGACTCGCTCCCGCCGACGCATTACGACCGCTGACACCGATGGCGCGGCTCAAGCCCGCTGTGCCGAGGCGGACCTGACCCCGCGCCAGCACGACTTGCTGGCGGCTGCCGCGCTCGGGATATTGAGGACTTCGTTCGCTGTGGCGCTCTTCGGGAGCGGGTTACGCTGTCGGGGTGGTGGCGCGCGGCACGACGCTGAAGTGGGCGCTCACCGTTGCGGTCATCGGACTAGCCACGGTCACCGGGGCGACGGCGTGCGCGCCCTCGGCTCCCGCGCGGGCCGACTGGCAGACCGCAACCAGCCCGACTACCGAGGTCAGCCACGGCTGCCGCGGCCAGAATTCTGAAGTCGAGCAGGCTGTCGACCCGGTCGGCGCTTACGTCTACGAAGAGTGGATTGGCTGCGGCAACCACATCGGGTTCGCTGCGTCGCTCGATGGCGGGCTGCACTTCGGCAAGCCTGTCATTCTGGCTGACTCAGCGGGTTCCTGGGACCCTTCGGTTGCGGTGGCACCGAGCGGCGCCGTGTACGTGGCGTTCATGCGGGCGTCCGCGAATCACATGTTCCCAGTCGTCGAGGTCTCGTATGACCACGGCCAGACATTTCCGCAAGTCACGCAGCTCATCCCCGCCGCACCCGGCAACTGGGGCGACCGTGTTTTCATCGCCATCGCGCCGGCGGGGACGGCCTACGTCACGTGGGACTACGGCCCGAGCGCGAGCGAGGTCAAGCTCCTCTGCAGCAAGGTGGGAAGCTGCTCGTTCAGCGCTGGGGACTTCAACATCGTCCTGCAGAGGTCTTCCGACAGCGGGCGCACCTGGAGTCCGATCGCGCATGTCAGCCCTGGCTACCCGGCCAGCGGCGGCGACAGCGCCCCACTACTGGTCACGCCCGGCGGGCAGATCTACGCCGAGTACCAGCGCTACCAGATCACGAGCCCGAAGAAGCTCACTCTCGGCACGGCGCATAGCTTCGTCACCTCGTCGGGCGATGACGGGTCTACCTGGTCGGCTCCCGTACGCATAGGTCCGGCGCAGCCGGCGATGAACGATTCTGAATGGTGGATCGACGGGGCGATCTCGGCCGACGCCGCGGGCAACCTGTACGTGACCTGGGACACCCAGTCCGGCGGCGCGGACGTCGGCTGGCTTGCCTATTCAACCGACCACGGCGAGCACTGGTCCAGGCCGCAGCGAGTCACGCCCGACACCGACCAAGCCATGCACATCGTGGAGGTCGCGGGCGGCCAGCCCGGCGTGGCGTACGTCGGCTGGCTAGCCGACGACACGTCCTCCGGCTACGCGCTGTACCTGCGGGCGTTCTCGATCCGGACGGGCTGGCTGACCCGACGCGTCACGGTCTCGCGGGCGTACGGGAATCCGTCGATCTGGCCGGGCGACACATTCGGGCTTTCGACCTTGCCGCCGCTCGCCAGAGGTCCACAGGCCCACTGGCCGCGGGTGGTAGTGACCTGGGGCAGCGCAGTCGGCGGCGCGAGGGCGCTGGCGCAGGATCGCGCTGCTGTTGTCTCGTTCCAGCCACGCTCGACCTGACGCCCGCGGGCGCCGGAGTTACCCTGCGAGGATGAAGATCAGCACCGAGGTCGGCCCCGCGCAAGCAGAGATCGACCGGCCAACCACGGCCACGTTCCTGCTCCTGATGACCCATGGCGCGGGAGGCGGTGTCGATACCAGGGACCTGCTGGCCGTCCGGGACGCGGCCGTCGCCGAGGGCGGCGTGGTGGTCCGCATCCTGCAGCCGTATCGGGTCCGTGGTGCGAGCGCTCCGGGTGCACCGGGGCGGCAGGACGCCGCGTGGCTCGAGATCGTCGCTGCGCTGCGGGCCGATTATCCAGGGCTGCCGTTGGTGCAAGGCGGCCGGAGCAATGGCGCCCGGGTCGCCTGTCGCACCGCCGCCGCGGCGGGCGCGCGGGCCGTGGTCGCCCTCGCCTTTCCGCTGCATCCGCCCGGGCGGCCGGAACAGAGCCGGGTGGCGGAGCTGCGAGGAGCTGGCGTCGATGTGCTCGTTGTTAACGGAGAGCGTGATCCGTTCGGGATACCGGCGCAGGAGGACGCAGCGCGTGTTGTCGTGCTGCCGGGGGAGACGCACGCCCTGACCAAGAATCCGGCCGCAGTTGGCGCGGTCGTCGGGCCGTGGCTAGCCGAGGTGCTCGGCGGGAGAGGGAACTAGTCAGGCGGCGGGGACGCCAGCTTCGCGGGCGCGCCTCGACTGGTCAGGCTGCAGAGCTTCGGGAGCTTGCTGGTGGTACTACTGGTTCCTGCGCGGCAGGGGCGGTGAGGTCCGTGGGGCGGTGCGGGGCGATGGACGCGCCGCCGGGGAGCAATTCCCCGGTGTCTTCGAAAATCACAATGCCATTACAGAGCAGGCTCCAGCCCTGCTCCGGGTGATTAACGACGGTACGGGCCGCCTCGCGATCCGGCCCTGTCGGGTCCGGACACCGTGGCGTGTGCGGGCACATTCTTGTGCCTCCTGTTTGGTTCGGTGCTGTGCTGTTGATCACACCCTACTGTCCCAGGTCAGTGCTCCGTACGTCATGGCCCGTTGTGACTGTTTTCCGTGTCGAGCTTTGTAGGTTTCATGTAGTCCGGTTTACGTGCTGCAACGTGCGCACGTGCTTGCTATCAGTAGCCATTCGCTAACAACGAGTAAGCACCTCGTCGAATGGTCGTGCCGATCTGGGCGGAAAATGTTGACGGGACTGCGGAACGGGGCCGATTAGCCGACTCGCGTTACGGGTGGCGGGCTGTCTCCATCTGGGCGACCTCGGCGCCGAGCGCCGCGGCTTCCGGCCGGGCGGGGAAGCCGGTCAGGCGGTGCGTTTCGCGGAGAGTCAGCAGCCGCTCAGCCTCATCGGTCCAGGCGTGAACGGCCGGAGTCGCCTTCGCCTTGCGGAAGTAGATGCGGTCCTCGTAACCGAGCGGGCCGATCTCAGCGCGCTGCGCCGCGTAGGCGGCCCTGGTCACGGCCGTCAGGGCCTCATCAAGGCTGTGGGCCAGCGGGTACTGGACACTGACCGGAGCTGCAGTCGCCTGGGCATGCCGGTACTCGCGCTCGGCCTGTTGCGCCTTGGCGAACAGCCCGCTGAAGTTGGCGGCGAGCGCCACGTCGGCGAGGTAACTCGCCTCAGCGGCGGCGCTGATCTTGGTGCGACCCTTCTTCACGCCGGATAGCTTAGCGGGCGAAGTAGTGCCAGCCGAGCCAGAGCCAGCCGAGCAGGATCAGCGCGCGGCCGGCCGCAGACCGCATGACATAGCCGAGCCACTCGCCAAGCGTCGGAACGGCTGTCCGTCGGCTCCGACCGAGGATCTCCAGCAGCACTAGGGCGGCGATGACGGCCACGAAGCCGCCCGCGGTGACAGTCCGAGCGCTCATCACCGCATCACCGCCGGACCAGGGCCCAGCCGGCGAGCAGCCAGATCACGATCGCGGCGCTCTTGACCGGATGGGGCGCGAGCAGCGGGTTGATCAGATCTGTGAGCGAGGGATGCCACCATGGCGAGCCGTCGCGGACCGCCGAAGCCTCCCACTCGAACAGCAGGGCGATTGCGATGATCCAGTAGGAGAACCCGGCCACGTCGACCGAGACGGGCGGCGGGATGCGCTCCGGCGGTCTCGTATAGGCGATGACGCCGAGGACCGCACCGGGCAGCAGGACGCCCGACAAGGCCTTCATGCTGAACGGAGCGGTGCCGCCGACGACCCACGCGTATCCGATGAGGCCGGCCGCGATCACCGCATTCCGGGCCGGACGGGCTCCGAGGGGCAACCGCGCCTCGGCCGCGGCGCCGTGGCGAGCTGGAGACTCAGCACTCGTGGTTTCAGTCATCAGCCCTTCCCGGCCGGCGGGTCGGGCGCGCACTGTGGGCCCGGCGGACGAGCCAGGGTAACCGCCGCCCGGCAGCGCTCAGGCCAGGCTTTCCAGCCAGCTGGCATGCAAGGCGGAGTACTCGCCAGGCCCAGTCATGAGCTCATCGGGACTGCCGTCCTCGATGATCCGGCCGTGGTTGAGGACCAGGACGCGGTCCGCGATGGCAACTGTCGACAGGCGGTGAGCGATGATCACGGCTGTGCGACCGGCCAGGATCCGCTGCAGCGCGTCCTGGACGAGCCGTTCACTCGGTATGTCGAGCAGTGAGGTGGCTTCGTCCAGGACGAGGACCGCGGGCGCGGCGAGGAACGCGCGGGCGAAGGAGATCAGCTGCCGTTGTCCGGCCGAAAGCCGCCCGCCGCCCTTGCCCACCGCTTCGTCGTAACCGCCGGGCAGCGCCGAGATGAAGGCGTGCGCTCCGATCGCGGTGGCTGCCGCCACGACCTCGGCCCGGCTGGCACCCGGCTTGCCCAGTTCGATGTTGTCGGCCACCGAACCCGTGAACAGGAAGTTCTCCTGGGTGATCAGCACGAGCTCGTGGCGCAGCGTCCGGTCATCGAGCTGCCTGAGATCGATGCCGTCCAGCAGCACTCGGCCATCGAGCGGGTCGTAGATCCGGGCCAGCAGGCGGGCGATCGTCGTCTTACCCGCACCAGTCGCGCCGACCAGCGCGACCGTCTGTCCGGCCGGGATGGTCAGGCTCAGGTCAGGCAGAACCGTGGACTTCCGGTAGCCGAAGCGAACCGCGTCAAATGTGACGCTCCGGCCCGGGCTGGCGTGGGTGCCATCCGTGGGGAGCAGAGCGGGGTCCTCGGGCTCGGCGACGCTCGGCGCTTCATCAAGTACGCCGGAGATCTTCTCCAGCGCCGCCCCGGCCGACTGGAAGGAGCTGTAGAACTGCGACAGGTCGATGAGCGGGTCAAAGAAGCGCTGCAGGTAGAGCAGGAACGTAACGAGGACGCCGACCTGCATCTGATGGTCGATGACCCGCAGCCCGCCGTACAGGAGTACCGCCCCGATGGCGAGGTTGGCGACGAGCGTCACGCCGGGGAAGTAGACGGCCAGCAGCCGCGAAGAGCGCAGGTTCGCCTCGGCGTTGGCCTGGTTCAAGGCGGAGAAGATCTCCTCGTTCCGCTGCTCGCGCCGGAACGCCTGGACCGCCCGGATGCCGCCAAATGTCTCCACGAACTGCACGATGACCGAGGCGATCGTGGTGCGCGTCTGGCGGTAAGCAATCGCCGACTCGCGCCGGAACCACGCAGACAGCCAGATGAGCGGCGGGAAACCGGCCATGACGACAAGGGCCAGGCGCCAGTCGAGCAACAGCATCCCGGCCCCGAGGAGCAGCAGCGACAGCACCGCTGAGACCAGCGAGGCCAGGCTCTCGTCGAAGAGATCCGAGATCGAGTCCATGTCAGAGACCTGGCGCGAGATGACACGGCCAGAGGTGTAGTGCTCGTGGAACGAGATCGACAAGCGCTGGAAGTGCGCAAAGAGCCGTCGCCGCAGCTCAAGCACCACGCGCCCGCCGAGGAGGCCGATTCCTGCGATGTAAGACCGGGTCGCCGCGGCCTGGACGATGACAGCCACGGCGAACACCATGATGATCAGCGCCAGCGGTCCTGCGTCGTGCGTCTTCTCCAGCCGCGGAATCTGGTCGATCCCGACGCCGACGAGCCATGGACCCGCGAGGGCCGCGAGCTGCGCCGCCACGATCAGCAGGAAGATCGTCAGGACCAGGCGCCGGTAGGGACAGAGCAGGTCAACTAGCAGTCGCCGCGACCGTCGTCGCAAGAGCGTGCCGAGCCTGCCACTGATCTCGTCCTCTTGCTCGGCCGCGATGCCGCGCCACGCTTCGGCCGGTGAGGCGGTCATCGGCTCGCTCCCGCCGTCAGCCCCGGCGCTGCATGTCCGTTCCCGTCGGACCCGCGCCGGCCGCCCTCCAGCCGTTCTGAGCTCATCAGGTCGTGATACCTCGGTTCCGTGCCGAGCAGCTCCGCATGCGTGCCAACGGCGGCGATGACGCCGTCGGCCAGCAGGGCCACGCGGTCGGCCAGCAGCACCGTGGACGGGCGGTGCGCGACGATCAGCGCGGTCGAGGTCGTCATCACCTCGGCGAGCGCGCCCGTCACCTTGGCCTCTGTATGCACGTCAAGCGCGGAGAGCGGGTCGTCAAGCAGCAGCACCTGCGGCCGCGCCAGGATCGCGCGGGCCAGTGCGACGCGCTGGCGCTGGCCGCCGGACAACGCCATTCCCTGCTCGCCGATCCGCGTGTCCAGACCCCACGGCAGGTCTGCGACGAACTCTGCCTGCGCAGCGTCCAGCGCCGCCAGGATCTCCGCTTCGCTCGCGTCCTTGACGCCAAAGCCGACGTTCTCCCGGACGCTCGCCGAGAAGAGTGTCGGGTCTTCGAACGCGCACCCGACCCTGGCGCGCAGGTCCGGCAGGGGCAGTTCGCGAACGTCCGTTCCATCAAGCGTGATCCGGCCGCCGGTTACGTCGGCTAGTCGCGGCACCAGGTGCAGCAGGGTCGTCTTGCCCGAACCGGTGGCCCCGACCAGGGCGACCGTCTCGCCCGGCGCCAGCTCGAGGGTCACGCCGCGCAGAACAGGCTGGCGCGCTCCCGGGTAGCCGAACACGACCTGGTCGAAGACCAGCCGACCGGCTCCCCGTCGCCGCGTCTCCTGCATGGCGTTGGCCTGCGCAGTCACGACAGCCTCGGCCCGCGCTGCGTCCGCCATGGCTGCTTGCATCCGCGTGGCGTTCCGGCCGCTCTGCCACTGGCCTGCTCGCAGGCCGGGCCTGTCGAGTCGCGCGTCGCTTGCCCGCTGTGCTGGATCGGTGATGGTCGGCGACGTATCGAAGATCTCGTAGATCCGCTGCGCTGCCGTAGCGGCCTCCTGGCCGCCCGCGATGATGAAGCCCATGGCCTCGATCGGCCAGATGAGCAGGAGCGTGAGCGTGACGAACGCCACGAGCCCGCCCAGACTCAGCGCGTGCTGACTGACGGCCAGGGCGCCGAGCAGCAGAATCAGCCCGATCACGGCGTTGGGCGCCATGTCGAGGCCGGCCCAGAACGTTCCGCGCAGCCGGGCCTTGTCGACCTGCGTCCGGTAGACGAGCTTCGCCTGGACCAGGTGGCGCGCGGCTGCCTCGTCGCGCCGGCCGAGCGACTTGAGCACTCGAATGCCGGTCGCCGCCTCCTCGACGTAGGTGGCCAGGTCACCCTGCTGGTCCTGGGATAGCCGGGACAGCACCCGGTATCGCTTCTCGAATCGGAGGCACAGAGCCGTCACGGGCAGGAACAGGCACCCGGTGAGCAGGCCGAGCCACCAGTTGAGCCGGATCAGCAGGACGAGGATGAGCAGGAAGGTCCACGCGTTGGTGATGCCAAATACAACGCCGAAGCCGGCGAACCGGCGGATCGTGGAGAGGTCGTTCGTCACCCGCGACAGCAGCTGACCAGACTGCCAGTCTTCGTGGAATGCGGGCTCTAGCCGCTGGAGGTGATGGTAGAGGTCATCACGGACCACCTTCTCCATGCCCGCCACCGCTCGCGACACCGACCACCGACGGTAGAAATTGAGACCCGCCTGAAGGGATCCCAGCGCCATCGCGGCCAGGCTGAGCGGCAGCAGTTCCGACCTGATGCCCTGAACTACCACCTTGTCGATGACCGACTTCGTGATGAGCGGGATCGCGATCTCCGCGGTCACGGCCAGAATGGCAGCCGTGATCATCAGGGCCAAGCCCAGGTAGTAGGGCCGCATGTACTCACGGATGCGCCACAGCGCTTGCGCCGGAGTCTGTGGCTGGGCAGGCTCCGCACCATGCTCAGACGCCGGTGTCTGGGCATGCGGCTGCGAACTAACAGAAGAAGGGGGCATTGTTTCGCAGGCTAACTTCCGAGCCAGTCTTCGTCAAAGCGTTTCTGCCGTGTCTCAGCCTGTCTCACTGCGGCCCGGCCAGTCTGCGTCGCCGGCCAGATTTTCGGCGATGCGATCGTGAAAGCTCGTGCGCGCCAAGACGGCCTCTATGTCGGTGACGACCTTGCTGAGCGGGTAGGGGATCTCCGCCTCGATCTGCGTCACGGCGGCCTCCGTGGCTCGCCACTCGGCGGCGAGCTGGCCGACGATCTTGCGGGCCTTGGCGGTGAGCGTCACCGTCTTAGTACGGGCGTCGGCGCCAGCCGTCGTGCGGACCAGGCCAGCGGCGCGCATAGCGGCGACCTTCTGGCTGATCGCCGAGTGCGTGCGCTGAACAGACTCGGCTAGCTCGGTGATCGTCATCGGGCCGCGGGCGTGGAGCCGGAGCAGTTCCATGACAAAGGTCGGCTTGATCGCGCCGATCGGCGACTCGGCGTACAGCCGAGCGATATCACCGTCCATCGCGTCCAGCAGCAGCCGCAGTGGCCGCCAGATGCTCTGTTCGGTCGGGTCGGCTGGCCTTGGGTCGGTCATGACGTAATTGTAACAGTGCTTGTATAAGTGCTGTTACAATTTGGTCGCCCTGTTTCCAGTCTCACGAGGGAGCGTCTGACGATGCCGCGCTCGCGACGGCTGCTTACCGACATCGGCCCGCTGCGCGATTCACCGGCGTTCCGTCGGCTGTGGGCCGGGTCGACCCTGTCGGCGGTCGGCGGGGCGCTGACGATGTTCGCGGTTCCGCTCCAGGTGTACGACAGCACCCGGTCGCCGTTCGCAGTCGGCGCCATCGGCGCGGCACAGCTGGTTCCAACGATGACGATTGGGCTGGCCGGCGGGGCTGTCGCTGACGCGGTGGACCGGCGCAAGCTCGTCTTGCTGACCACCATCGCGAGCGCCGTGGTATCGGGCGTGCTCGCCGCGCAAGCATTCGCCGGGTCGCACGCCGTCTGGCTCCTGTATGCGCTGGTTGCCGGGTCAGCCGCGCTGAACGCTATCAGCGCTCCGGTGCGACAGACCTTCGTGCCCTCCTTGCTGCCAGCCGGCCAGCTGGCAGCCGGTCTCGCCCTCAACCGGCTGACCTTTCAGATCATGCTGACGGTCGGGCCGGCGCTGGCTGGCCTCATCGCTGCGACGCCGCACCTCGGGCTCGGTGCCTGTTATCTGGCCGATGCGGCGAGCTTCGCCGGTTCCCTGTACGGGGTCGCCAGGCTGCCCGCGGCGCGACCATCGGCAAGGGCGCCTCGGCCCAGTCCGCGCGCTGTCGCTGACGGTGTCCGTTACATCCGCCGCAGCCAGGCGCTAGCCGGGGCTTTTCTCGCTGACCTGAACGCGACGATATTCGGCCTGCCGGTTGCCCTGTTCCCGGCGATCAACGCCGAGCGCTTCGGCGGCAACCCGCGCACACTGGGCTTGTTCACCGCCGCCATCGGGGTGGGCGGGCTAGCCAGTGTGCTGGTCTCCGGGCCGGCCGGGCACATCGCGCGGCCGGGCCGCGCCATGCTGTGCACGGTGACGGTCTGGGGAGCTGCGTTCGCCGGATTCGCGGTCGCCCCAGCCCTGTGGCTAACACTCGGCCTCCTGGCCATCGCTGGCGCGGCCGACACGTTCACGGTCATCTTCCGGGGAACCATCGTGCAGTCAGCCACGTCCGATGAGTTCCGCGGACGCGTAACCGCAGCCGACTACGTGGTTGGCGCGGGTGGTAGCCAGTTCGGCAACCTGGAGGCAGGCGCTCTCGGGTCGCTGACCTCACCAATGATCAGCGCGCTCACTGGCGGTCTCGTCACAATCTTCGGAGCAGTCGCTATCGGCCTTGCGCTGCCGGCGTTCGCGCGCTACAACTCCAAGACCCCCGAGCCCCGACAATCGAGCCCTCAAGGTGCGCCCGCCACGCAGACCTGACCTAGCAGGGCTCACCGCAGCAGCTGTTCGATGAGGGATCCCCGCGAGCCAGCGTTCATACTGCTCTGGGCGCCAGCCTCGGTCGCTGACGAGCAACCGGCGGCAGGTGGCTGCGTCAGTTCGAGAGCTGGTCGCTTGAGCGCCATAGCGTGGTCACCGCGCGGCTAGCCGGGCGTTGTTAATGCATCCATAGCGCGCAGGGTGGCGAAGAACAGGTAACTCTGGCACTCTGGCCAGACGACGGCGCGTTGCTGCGCCGGAGTCCGCTTGGAGGGGTTCCGTGGAGCGCACCCACTCGTGGGAACTGCCTGCGCCGCTACAAGAACCAGTCCCGGTCTTAGCCGTATACGAGGCGGGCGTTACCGCTATCTGCCACCTCGCTGCGCAGTTCGACGACGTCAGCTGGGGAGCCCAGACGCCGCTGCCTGAGTGGCGTGCAATCGAGGTTGCGGGGCACCTCCGCTGCATCGCGGATGACCTGCACGAATACCTGGACGAGGCACCAGTGAGCCGGTATGCGCGCCTGATGGCCACCGGCGCGCATCCAGACACGCTATGCCGAAAGCTCACACGCCAGAACGCTGCCGAACTGGCCGCTCTGCCAGACGCACCCCCAGCCGAGCACATCGCGGCGTTCGCTGTCGCGGCGCGAAGTTACGCCGCTCGGGCCAGTGCCGTCTGGGATCTGCCCCATCACCAGTACCGGGACACCGTCGTCACGGTCGGCGGCGTGGTCGGCGCGGCAGCCGCCGAGTGGCATCTGCACGCGTTCGACCTAGCGCAGGCGCTCGGCCGCGATTATCGGCCTGCTGATCCGGGCGCCGTTCTTGCGGGCTGGCAGGCCGGCATGCCGCACCTGGCAATCGCCGCCGGGCCAGGAGCCAAGGCAGTAAGGCATCTCGATCCCTGGCATGCTGTCTTGGCGGCTTCCGGGCGGCTCGCGCGCGCCGGCCAGGATGACGCGGTTGTCCCTTCGTGGCTGCTGCGGGCCGTGTGGCCAGCGCGCCTGCGCCTCAGGCGGAAGGGATGACCGGCAATGAAGCTCGACGTGGAGGCCATCCGGGCCTGCTATCCGGCACTGGCTGACGGCTACGCCTACCTGGACGGAGCAGCGGGCACGCAGGTGCCGACCGCGGTCATCGACGCGATCAGTCAGGCGCAGGCGGGCGGACTGGGCAATGCAGGCGGGGCGTTCCCGGCGAGCAATCGCGCCGACGAGATCACCGCAGCCAGCCGAGCTGCCGCCGCCGCACTCATCGGTGCCGAGCCGGACGGGGTGATCTTCGGCCCGAGCATGACAGCGCTCACGTACCGGATCGCGGCGGCCCTGGCCAAGGACTGGCGATCTGGCGACGAGGTCGTCGTCTCCCAGCTCGACCACGATGCCAACGTACGCCCCTGGGTACAGGCCGCGGAGCACGCTGGCGCCACGCTCCGCTGGGCTACCGTCGACGCCAAGACGGGGGAGCTTCCGGCCGGCCAGTACGAGAGCCTTATAACCGACCGCACCCGGCTAGTGGCCGTGACCGCCGCCAGCAACGTGATCGGAACGCGCCCTGACGTGCCGGCCATCACCGCGATGGCGAGGTCGGCCGGAGCCCTGAGCTACATCGACGGTGTGCACGCGACGCCGCACATGCCTATCGACATCCGCTCGTTCGGTGCGGACTTCTACGCGACGAGCGCGTACAAGTGGTCGGGGCCTCATGTCGGCATCGTCGCCGCCGACCCGGCGCTTCTCGACGGGTTGCACCCCGACAAGCTCGTTCCCTCTCCTAATGCCGTACCGGAGCGGTTCGAGCTGGGAACGCTGCCATACGCCAGTCTCGCGGGCGTGACGGCGGCGGTGCAGCACCTGGCGGCGCTGGCTGGCCCGCCCGAGGCTCCCGGAGCATCGAGCCTGCGGGAGCGGCTGATCGCCTCGATGACGGCCGTCGAGCAGCACGAACGTGAGCTGTTTGAGGTTCTGCTCGCCGGGCTGGACAGCCTGCCTCGCGTGCAGACCTACGGCCGGGCGGCCAGCCGGACGGCGACCGCTTACTTCACTGTGGCCGGTTATTCACCGGCACAGGTGGCCGCGCATCTCGCCAGTCGCAAGATCAACGTGTGGAACGGGCATAACTACGCGTGGGAACTGACCGGCGTTCTCGGCATCCGGGACGCGGGTAGTGCGGTGCGGGCGGGTCTGGTCCACTACAACGACCACGAGGATGTGGAGCGGCTGCTGACCGCCGTGGCGGAGCTCGGCTGACCCGATCAGTTCCTTACTACTCGAACGTGTATCGGTACAAGCGAGTCTCGCGCTGCTGGAACCCGGCCCGCTCATAGAGCCGCCCGGCCGCCTCTCGCGAGGGCCGAGTGGTCAGGTCCAGGCTGCGCGCGCCGGCATCGCGCGCGCGCCGGATGGCCTCCTCGGTGAGGACCGCGCCGACGCCCTGGCCACGGGCCGCGTCGTCGACGACGACGTCCTCAATCCAGGCGCGGAGGCCGGTCGGGATCGGGAACATCGCCAGCGTCAGCGATCCCACGATGTGCCCGTCGCTGCGAGCGATGAGAACGGTTGCGGCTGGCGAGCCCACGATGGTTGCGAGCGCTGCCGCATCGAGGGGCACGGCCGAGCTGGAAAGTTGCGGCAGCAGCCGGGCGAAGGCCTCGACTGCCTCTGCCGTTACCTCGTCCAGTACTTCAACGGCGATTGTCACTCGGGGCACTCTACCCGGCCGACCGTCGGCCGCCGTGGCGTCCTGGTGGCACGTCAGCGATCAGGCGATCCCGGCGGCCCGCAGCGCGGCGGCAGTGCCAGCCGCCGCGACGATCACCAGCAGGAACGGCGCCCGCAGCAGCAGCGCCACGACCGCGGCGCTCAGGCCGGCCAGGCGGGCCGGATCCAGGTCGAACGCGTGGCCGCTGGTGGCGGCCTGCACGGCCGACAGAGCCGCCAGCAGTGCTACGGGCACCAGCTCGGCGAACCTGCGCACCCGCGGGCTGGCCAGCACACGCTGCGGAACGGTGAGGCCCGCCAGCTTGAACGCGTAACAGCCAGCGGCCGTGGCCAGCACCGCGATCCAGACTCCGGTCACGGCGTCGCCTCCGGCGGTTCAGGCGGCCCAAGGAACTGCGAGGGCTGCGCTGGGCTGGCAAGGGCGCCGCCGAGCGCGGCCGTCGCGGCGAGTATGACCGGCACGCCGACCGGCAGCAGCGGCGTGGTGCCAAGCGCGATTGCCACGCCCGCGAGCGCCACCAGACGGTCGGCGCGCCCGCTCCGCAGCCGTGGCCAGATCAAGGCGAGGAACGCGGCGGGTCCGACCACATCTAGCCCGAACGACTGCGGTGATCCGATCCGCCCCGCACCGACGGCTCCGACCAGCGTGGCTAGGTTCCACGTCACGTACAGGGTGCAGAACGTCGCGGTGAAGCCCGTTCGGGCCGAGTCAGGATCGGGCTGAGCGAGCGTGACGGCCGTGGTTTCGTCGATCACGCCAAGTGCGGTCAGCAGCCGGCGCACGCCGCGCGGACGCAGAACGTCCGCTAGGCGCAGCCCGTACAGCGAGTTCCGGCTGCCGAGCAAGATCGCGCCTGCAGTCCCCGCGAGCAGGCTGCCGCCCGAGGCGATGACGCCCGCCAGGGCGAACTGTGACGCTCCGGTGAATGCCAGCAAGCTCAGCGCGCAGGCCTGCCAGACGCTCAGGCCGGAGCTCACCGCGGCCGCGCCGAAGGCAACCCCGGAGACGCCGACCGCGAGGCCCAGGCCGACGCCGTCGCGGACAGGCCGCGCGGGCCTAGCGGTTGCGCGCAGGCGCGTTGGGGCGGACACGCCGGTAAATCTATGCGGGCGGCGCCAGGAGTTCTTGTACGTTCTTGCGCTGGCCCGGCTCAGCTGGCCCGGCTCAGCTGGCCCGTGGCAGGCGCTCCCGTTGGTAAGCCGCGGGCGGGACGCCGACGACGCGCTTGAAGTGCCTCGTCAAGTGGGCCTGGTCGGCGAAGCCGACCTGAGCCGCAACGTCGGCAGCAGATATCCCGTCGTCGAGCAGCGACCGCGCCTCCCGCACTCGCACCTGGTTCAGGTAGGCGTGCGGGGGCAGCCCCATCTCGGCGCGGAAGGCCCTGAGCAGCGCGAACTGGCTCAGCTCGGTCAGCACGGCCAGCTCCGCCAGGGTCGGCGGGTCGGCGAGCCGCTCGTGCAGGAGATCGCGGACGGTGGCCACGGCCGCGGGCGCCCGCCGTACCGGGCTCGGGGATACGGCCGGGCCACCAGCCGCGTGGGCCCGGAGCAGGCCAGCCAGCGCCATCCGCAGGAGCGTCGCCGAGGCGAGGCGGTCGGCGTGCTCGGCCGCCCGGTGCGCGCTCCGCACGAGTCCTGCGGTCACCTGGTCGTACAGGACGGTATGCGGGAATCGCGGCGTGCCCGCCGCCCAGCCGAGTTCTGCGGCAACGTCTGTAACGACGCTCACCTGCGGATACAGCACGCGGTAGGTCCAGCCTGCGGGCGTGCCGGCCTGGCCAGTGTGGACGACGTCCGGGTCCAGCAGCGCGACAGCCCCGGCACCGGCGCGCATCATGGTCCCGGCGTACTCGAACTCCTCGACTCCCGCCTCGATAACGCCGAACGTGTAGGTCTCATGCGCATGCCGACCGTAGCGGTGCGTTACGTACCGGGCACGCAGCAGGTCGACGCCGTCGACCGCCGTATGCCGCCAGTAGCGAGCAAGTTCCGCTGTCATACCGTCATCACTACCTGATCAGCTGAGGACGATCCAGTTACGCCCGGCCCTCTGCGCGGGTAACGTCGCGAACCTGCTGGCGGCCGCACGCATTCCCGCTGGCGGCGGCCCAAGGTGCCGCTGGCGCCTTGATCGATGCTGGATGGCTGGGGTCCTGGCCCCAGCCATCAGACATTCATGCGCTTCGGTGGCCAACTCGAAGTCCGCCGGTCTCTTGACGAATTAGATGACCGTTCGTTTAATTCCAATATGGGCCGCATCGCGGGCGTCACCGCAGCCGAGACGCGTGACCGGCTGCTGCGCGCCGCCGCCGATGTCTTCGCGGCGCGCGGATACGACGGGACCCGGGTCGCCGACATCGCCGCGACCGCGGGCGTCAGCAAGGGCGCCATGTACGCGCACTACCCGTCCAAGGCGGACCTGCTGGTCGACGCGATCCGGACTCACGGGCCGCGCCTGCTCGCGAACGCCTTCGCGGCCGATCCCGGCCGATCCATCACCGACCTGCTGCTCGTCATCGGCCGGTGGCTACCCCGCCGCCGGGATGCCGAGGGTTACCTCATCGTCGAGGCACTAGTCGCGGCCCGCCGTGACGCCGACGTCGCCCGCCCGATGCGCGCCTACATTGGCGAGCGCGCCGACTGGCTCGGCGACCTCATGAGGGCTGCGCAGGCCGGCAGCGAGATCGACCGCGACCTTTCACCGAACGCGCTAGCGCACTTCTGCCTGCTGCTCGCGATGGGCAGCGCCCTGATAACGCCGGACCTGCATGCGGTTGACGAGGACGACTGGTCGACTCTGCTCAGTCGCGTGGTGACCGCGCTCGCACCGGCCAGTATCGCCGCACAGACAGGAGCCGCCCTGTGAAGCTTCAGATTGACCCTGCGGTGTGCCAGGGGCACGGCCGCTGTTATGACCTCGCCCCCGACTTGTTCGGTGACGACGACGAGGGCTTCGGCCAGGTGCTGGGCGTCGGCATCGTGACGCCCGATAAGGAGCAGGAGGCACGCCTGGCGGTCGCGAACTGCCCGGAGCGCGCCATCGCGCTGGCCGCAGTGACTGAGACAGGGGAGTCCTGACATGACCGTCGACGACCGCTTCACCCGGGATTTCCGCGAGCAGCCCGAAGGCGAGCCGCTCGGCGTTCGCAGTGAGATCATCACGGGCCCGGTAGCCGACTGGGCTACCGATTTCTCCCACCTCGAACCCGAATGGGCCGCGGATCCGTACCCCATCCAGGACGACTTGCGGCAGCGGTGCCCCATCGCCCACACTGAGCGGTTTGGCGGCGGGTGGCTCCCGACGCGCTACGAGGACGTCTCTGCGATCGCGTACGACACGGAGCACTTCTCGTCGCGAGCGATCATCATGAGCAACTTCCGGCCACCGCCCGAGATCGCGCCGATCGGCACCGCGCCGCCGATCTCCTCCGACCCGCCGTTTCACCACGACGCGCGCAAGCTGCTGCTGTCAGCATTCACGAAGACGTCGGTCGGCAGGCAGGAGCCGGCGACGAGGGCGTTCTGCCACTCGCTCATCGACACGTTCGTCGACCAGGACGTCGTCGACGCCGCTCGCGACTACGCGCAGCACATACCGATGCGCGTCATCGCCGACATGCTCGGCTTCCCGCCCGAGGACGGACCCCAGTTCCGGGTGTTCGTCGAGAACACGCTCGAAGGCATCAACTTGCCGCCCGAGGAGCGCATCGCGCGGATGACAGCGCTGTCCGATTACCTGCTCGCTCAGGTCCACGACCACCTCGACAACCCACGCGAGGACCTCACGAGCTACCTGATCGACGCCGAGCTCTACGGGCACAAGCTTGAACCCTCGCACGTAGTCGGCAGTTTGATATTGCTACTCATCGCCGGCATCGACACGACGTGGAGCGCGATCGGCGCATCGCTCTGGCACCTGGCCAAGACTCCCGCGGATCGGCGTCGCCTCGTGGCCGAGCCGGCGCTGCTGCCGACCGCGATGGAGGAGTTCCTGCGCGCCTACGCGCCGGTGACCATGGCGAGGCTCGTAAAGCAGGACATGCACTGGCGCGGCGTTGACATGAAGGCCGACGACTGGATCCTGCTGTCGTTCCCCGCGGCTAACCGCGACACGGCTCAGTTCGAACGCGCAGACGAAGTCGTGATCGACCGTGAGGTCAACCGGCACGCAGCGTTCGGCCTCGGCATCCACCGGTGTCTCGGCTCGCACTTGGCGCGCATGGAGCTCCGGGTCGCGCTCGAGGTCTGGCTCGACCGGATCCCGGAGTTCAGCCTCGCCGATCCGGCCGCGGTGGAGTGGTCCGCCGGCCAGATCCGCGGCCCACGGGCGCTGCCGCTGCTGATTGGTTAGCTACCGCAGCGACAGGGCGGCGAGGGCCGCGTTCACGATCGAGCCAGAGTCGAGGTCGTGGGCGCGGTACAAATCGGCGACCGAGCCTGACTGGCCGAAGGTGTCGACGCCGAGGCTTACCGCCGGAACGCCGAGCGCGGACCCGAGCCAGCTCATCGCGTGCGAGGCAGCGTCCTGGACGGTGACGACCGGCGCGCGATGCGGGAAGGCGCTGCGGATGGCGCCGGGAATCGACGGCGCGGTCGCGGTGCGAACCCCCTGGCGCAGGGTCCGCTGCCAGGCTCGGTACAGCCGGTCGGGCGAGGTGACGTCTACGACTGTCGCGGCGATGCCCTCGTCGGCCAGCTCGACGGCGGCGGTCAGCACTTCGGGCATGACGGCGCCGCAGCCGACCAGATACACCGGCGGAGCACCGTCGGCGGCTTCGGCGGTGGCGTCGACCAGGCGATAAGCGCCGGCCAGGACCTGACGCCGCAGGATGGCGTCGCCGAGCCGGTCGCGGGCGTCCTGGAACGGCTGCTGGTCGATGCCGCGGGTGGTGAGCCGGAAGTAGAACGAGCCGGTTTCGGCTTGCTCGCCGCCTGGTATTCCGTGCCCGATAGCCGGCTGCCCGGCCGCGGCGACGGACTGAAGCGCGCCGCAGAGCAGCCAGTCGAGGGCCACCGCGTAGGCAGGCTCGATGAAGGTTACGCTGGGCAGTTCCATGCCGACGGACGCGGTGATCGTCGACTGGTGCGCGCCGCCTTCGGGGGCAAGCGTCACGCCCGACGGCGTGCCGGCCACGATGAACCGGGCGCCGGAGTAGACGGAGTAGATGAAGGCGTCGAGGCCGCGCAGCACGAACGGGTCGTACACGGTGCCGACCGGCAGCAGCGGCTGATCTGAGATATCCCAGGCGAGGCCGAGCTGGCCGAGCAGCAGGAATAGGTTCATTTCGCTGATGCCGAGCTCGATGTGCTGGCCGTCGGGACCCTCGGCCCACTTCAGGACCGGGTCCTCGCTCCAGGAACGGCGCGGCACGGGACTGAAGACGCCGGTCCGGTTGATGAACCCGGCAAGGTTCGTCGAGGTTGCGACGTCGGGTGCCGTCGTCACGAGGTAGGGCGCGACCGTGTCAACCCTGGACAGGTCGACGAGGATCCGGCCGAACGCCTCCTGGGTTGAGATGGGTCTGGCCGCGCGCAGGCCGGTCGCATCGGGAATGACGACCCCGTTCCCGATATGCGGACGTGGGGTCCTGGCCAGGTGCTCGCGCCGGGCGGCCGCCCACTGCCCGGCTGGGGTCATGGGATCCAGCCGGTCCCACTCGGTCGCCTCCGTCAGGCCCAGGCTCGTCCGGAGCTGGTCGATCTGGCCGGTGCTCAGCAGGGCCGAGTGGTTGCGCGGGTTGCCGGCGATGGGCAGGCCCCAGCCCTTGATGGTGTAGGCGAACAGGACACTCGGCCTGTCTTTCTCCGCGTCGCACTCGGCGAACGCGGCGAGCAAAGAGCCGAGGTCGTGCCCGGCCAGGTCGGTGACGAGCGGCGCGAGCTCGTGGTCACCGATGTCGGCGCAGAAGTCCTGCACCGCCGCCGGCGCGCCGTCGAGGAACCGGCCGCGCACGGCCGCGGGCTCCAGGCCGAACAGCGACTGGTAGTGCTCGTTGGGCATGGCGTCGATCCAGTCGCGCAGGCTGTCGCCGCCAGGCCGGGCGAAAGCTGCCTGCAGCGCCTGGCCGTACTTGGCCTCCACGACGTGCCAGCCGGCGGCGCTGAACTGCTGCTCCCACTGCGCGATACGGACGCCAGGCACGACCCGGTCCAGCGACTGCCGGTTCACGTCGACGATCCACAGCACGTCACCGAGACCGTCGGTTGCGGGGTCCGCGACGGCCTCCCAGATGTTGCCCTCGTCCAGCTCGGCGTCGCCGATGAGCGCGATAAATCTGCTGCGCGGCCGAGCGCCGAAATGGGCGTCCACGTACCGGCGCGTAGCGGCCGCGAACAGCGGCGCGGCAGCGCCGAGGCCGACCGAGCCAGTGGAGAAGTCCACGCCGTCCGGGTCCTTCGTCCGGCTCGGATAGGACTGCAGGCCACCGAAGGCGCGCAGCGTCGGCAGGTACGACCGGTCCAGGTTGCCCAGCAGGTACTGGACCGCGTGGTAGACGGGCGAGGCGTGCGGCTTCACGCTCACCCGGTCCGGCGCATCCAGATGCGCGAAGTAGAGCGCGGTCATGACAGTGACGAGGCTCGCGCTTGAGGCCTGGTGACCGCCGACCTTAACGCCATCGCCCGTGTCCCGCTCGTGATTGGCTGCGTCCACGATCCGCGTCGCAAGCCACAGCACCCGCCGCTGAATCTCCGCCAAGACCGCGGCGTCATAGCTGATCGCCGACGGCGACGTGGTCAGGTCGTTCATGCGGCAGCTCCTGGCTGAACCCGGCGGCGCCGGACCCCGTCGTCCTCAGCGCGCTGTCCAGGCAACGGTAACCGACCGGCCGGACTGCTGGCCGGTCGCTTGGAATGGGCCTGGGCAGGCCTGGCGTCGGCGACCGGCTCGAGCGGGCCACGCCTGCCACGGCACGGGCCCGCTGAGCGATATTTCCAGCTGCCTACTGCGTCTCGTCGTGCTCCGCTGGGCGGCTCCGGTCAGGGCCCGGCTGGTGCAGGAACTGGTCGGCCCGCTCCCTGAGCTGCTCGGCCCGCTCCCGGAGCTGTTCGACCCGATCGCGGACCTGGTCGAAACGATCTAGCACCTCGTTCAGCCGATCCTGGACCGACCTCTGATCGACCGGCCCGCGGTCGTGCGGGCCCCGCGGCATATGCGGCCCTCTTGGCATGCGCGGCCCACGCGGCATGCGCGGTCCGCGTGATCCCCGCTGTTCATGCCAGGCGCCCTCGGAGTGCTCGTCGTCGTCGTCGTCATCATCGTGGTCCAGGGCCATCTCGCGCTCTTCCGCCGCGAGCTGAGCCGCCTCGGCCACCATGTCCTGCGCTTCCTCGGCCAGGTTCCAGGCCTCGTCGGCCCCTTCCTGTGCTTCCCCAGCGCGATCCTCAGCCCGCTCGGCCTGGGACTGAGCCCGCTCGGCCGCGTCCTGCGCCCGTTCCGCGCGCTGCTGAGCCAGGTCAGCTCGGTCTCGCGCCCTGTCCGCGAGGTCCCGCGCCCGATCAAAATCGGCTCGGTCGGGCGAGCCTTCAGCCCGGCCAGCTGCCCGTTCGGCCCGGTCGGCTTCCCGCTCGGCCCGGTCCGCCTCCCGCTGTGCTTCGTCAGCCTGCCTTTGTGCCCGGTGGGCGCCCTCCTGCGCATCGCGTGCGGCCTGCCGGACCAGGTCGGCGCGTTGTTGGGCACGATCGGCGCGGTTACGAGCCCGGTCAGCGTCCTCCAATGCCCTTATCTCGTCCACCGAGAGCTGTGGCGATGAGGGCGGCGGCGGCGCGGGTGCCGTTGCGGAGTGGGTGCCGTTTGCGCGGTCGGTGCGGTCGGTGCTGTTGGTGCGGCGGACGCCGTGGGTGGAGTGTCTGGCATGGGCGGAACCGAGTGCCTCGGCCGCGGAGTCGGCAACTAGTGGTGCCCCGTGAGGCTCGGACCCGTCATCGAGCCCGTCGGCCACCGCGCGCCGGGCGACGCTGTATGGCTCGCCTGTCTCGGCCATGCGCTGACGGATTGACGACTTTTACTGCCTTGTCGCGAGTCATGATCATCTTTTCCCGGCGAGTCTGCCCGCGTCTGCCCGCCAAGCTCAGATGACATGACGAAAGAACTGCACCCGAGTCGTCGACCCTTGTCCTCGTCGCCGCCGTCGGCGCGGGCCGACAGGAAGCTCGGAAGCGGGCAGGAGTGCGCTGCCGACTCAAGATATTACTCCTTGAGGGCAGCACGCCAGATCCCTGTGTGTGCGGGGTCTGGCATGGCGCGCGACTTTCGACTCCGCGCGCCTCGCCAAGACAGCCCGGCCGCAGGCGCAAAAATACTTGGTCGTCAAACAAAATTGGGCCCTCGCGCTGACACGCGCCGCTAGCGTCGGCTACGATGCGTTCATCATGCGGCGCTTCGTACTCATCCTTACTAGCCGTAGCGGGACCTGATCACGGCAGGCCGGCGACCCGCTACGGAGGTGAGGCGCTGGCCGTATTGCATTCCGGGTCCACTTCGCTTGGCGTGAGCCGCTCACCAGCCATTCGGCACCTCGAGCAGCCCGCACGTCACTTCGCGAAGACGCGGCGCCAGCCGCTCGATGACTCGCCGGAACTCGCGGTACGCCTCAGCTGGCCTGCCTGGCAATGCCACAGGGAAGCCCGCGAGGAGAACGCAGATGTCCAGGACAAGCCGCGCCACGACCACAGCAGAGAGCGAGTCAGCCGCCGACGCCCGGCGGCGCGCCCAGGAAGCCGTGCAAGAAGCCATGGACCGCCGGGACAACGGCGGCGACAGCGTCACCATCACCGACAACTGATCTATCGCTCGACCCATAACTGCCGCGCACTTGAGAATCCGGAGGAACGTCAGCCATGAGTGCCAGCCCGAGCCAGGAGCTTGAGTTCGAGATTCGCCCCAGCACCGCTCCCGTCCCCGCGGACGAGCGGGCACAACTGCTGGTAGCTCCGGGATTCGGCAGCGTATTCACCGACCACATGGCGACGATCCGATGGTCGGAGGAGGCCGGCTGGCACGACGCGCGCATAGAGCCCTATGGACCGATCACACTCGACCCGGCCGCTCAGGTATTTCACTACGGCCAGGAGATCTTCGAGGGTCTGAAGGCCTATGCGCAGGCTGAGGGTTCCGTGGCCGCGTTTCGGCCGCCGGCCAATGCTGCCCGGCTGAATCGCTCGGCAGCGCGCCTGGCCATGCCGGAACTGCCCGAGTCGCTGTTCGTTCGCGCCATCGAACTGCTGGTGCAACAAGATCGGCCCTGGGTTCCGACCGCCGAGGGCCACAGCCTGTACCTGCGTCCGTTCATGATCGCGACGCAGATCGGCCTCGGCGTGAACAAGCCCGCATCCTCGTACCTATTCACCCTCATCGCATCGCCGGTGTCCGGCTACTTCGGTGGCGAGGTCAAGCCCGTCACGGTCTGGCTTTCGCAGGAGTACAGCCGAGCCGCGCCGGGCGGTACGGGCGAGGCCAAGTGCGGGGGCAACTATGCGGCCGCGTTCGCGGGGCAGCAGCAGGCCATTGATCACGGTTGTGATCAGGTCGTCTGGCTGGACGCGACCGAGCGGCGATGGGTCGAGGAGATGGGCGGCATGAACATCTGGTTCGTGTACGGCTCGGGTGCTGATGCGCGCATCCTCACGCCCGCCACGACTGGGTCCCTGCTGCACGGCATGACCAGGGATTCGCTGCTCAAGCTCGGCCCCGACCTTGGCGTCCCGGCGTTCGAGAGTCGGATCTCCGTGGACGACTGGCGGGACGGCTGCGCAACTGGCGAGATCACGGAAGTCTTCGCCTGCGGGACGGCCGCGGTCATCACTCCCATCGGCGCAGCCCGCAGCGCCAGCGGCGACTGGATCGTGGGGGACGGCACGGCCGGCCCGGTCACGACGATGCTCCGGGACGAACTCGTCGGCATCCAGTACGGCCGCAGGCCCGATCGGTACGGCTGGATGCACCCGCTCGCTTGATCGGCCGGCATCTGCGAACGACGTGCTTGGGGCTCTGCTGCAAGATACAAACGCAGGCGACCCCGACCACGTTGCATAGGCCGCGCTGTACCGGGCGAGTCGGCTCCGTGGCGTGAATAGTGGGAAGCACGTCATTGACGCCATCAGCACGCGGCCGGGATCGTTGATCCATGACGACGTACGGGCTGCTGGTCTTCGACGGCGCCGAAGAACTCGACTTCGCCGGACCGTGGGAGGTCTTCACGACCTCGAGCATGTTGCGGGACAACGCCGACGTAGCTGTGCTGATTGCCGAGCGGTCAGATCCCATCCGGTGCGCCAAGGGAATGCGGATCCTGCCCGACCACACGATCGATGACCATCCGCCGCTGGATGTGCTGCTGATCCCTGGTGGGCAGGGCACCAGGCGCGAGGTGACCAATCCAGCCGTGATCGACTGGATCGGCTCGGTCTCGGCCGGGACAGCGTGGACTACCAGCGTGTGCACTGGCGCCTTGCTGTTGCACGAGGCCGGCCCGGCCCGCGGCCGTCGGGTGGCTACTCATTTCGGGTTCGAGGACGCCCTGGCCGCACGCGGAGATGTCACCGTGGTGCGCAACGCCCGGTACGTCGTCGACGGTGACATTGTCACGAGCCAGGGTGTCTCGGCCGGCATCGACATGGCCCTGTGGCTGATCGGTCGGCTGCACGGCCGCGAGCACGCCCGGTCCGTCCGTCGCTATATCCAGTACGAGCCCGCGCCGCCATACCTGGCCGACGAGCCCGAGGGGTAAAGAGGGAAGCCGCAGGCCGAAGTGCTCAAGCCGGCCTCGCCCGGTGCCCGGTCAACCCAGGGCAGACAGATCGGCCGCGGCTGCGACGACGAGCTGGCTGAGCTTGCGGCCGGGCGACTGACTGAGCCGGCTGACCGGACCGGAGACACACAGCGCGGCGAGCAGCACGCCGCCACGCAGCACAGGCGCGCTGACGCTGGCCACGCCGGGCTCGCGCTCGGCCACGCTCGCCGCCCAGCCGCGGCCGCGAATGCTGGCCAGCTCCGCGGGCTGCATCCGCCGGCTGCCGTCGGGCGACCACGCCAGCAACACCTTCCCGCCCGATCCCACGTCGAGCGGCAGCAATGCACCTACGGGAACGGAGTCGCGCAAGCCGGTACCCGCGTCGCGCGCGGCGATGCAGAGTCGGTGCTCGCCAGATCGAACGTATAGCTGCACGCTCTCGCCACTAGCTTGGTGCACTCGGTCGAGTACCGGGCCGGCCACGCTGGCGAGGTCGAGTTCGGGGCCCGCGACGGCCGCTAGCTCCGTCAGCCGCGGGCCGAGCCGGAAGGAGCCCGCCTGATCCCTGACGACGAGCCGGTGCGCTTCGAGCGCCACGAGCAGGCGGTGGGCGGTAGGTCGAGGCAGGCCGCTGGCGTCGGCCAGCGCGCGCAGCGATCGCGGGCCGTCCGCTAGCAGGTCAAGCAGGACGACGCAGCGGTCCAGCACGCCGACTCCGGTGATTCGGGTGGCGTGGATCCGAGTATTAGGTATGCTGTCCATACTCTGAACAAGCTATCTCATTATTCGAGACAGCGCTACCGTAGTGGCCAGGGGTTCGCGGGGGACTCATACCCCGCGGCAATGCTGGCTAGAGCGACAGCGCGGGGATCGGGGCGGAGATGACAGGACAACGCCTGTTCGACAAGGTCTGGGATCGTCATGTGGTGGCAAGCCCTGAGGGCGAGCCCGTGCTGCTCTACATCGACTTGCATCTTGTGCACGAGGTGACCTCGCCCCAGGCGTTCGAGGGGCTTGACGTGGCGCACCGTGAAGTACGTCGACCTGACCTCACGCTGGCCACCATGGATCACGACGTGCCGACGATCGGCATCGACAAGCCGATCGAGGATCCCTTGGCGGCCGAGCAGATCGCCCGGCTGCGGGAGAACTGCGAGAAGCACAACATCACGCTGCACGCGCTCGGCAGCGTCGAGCAGGGCATTGTCCACGTGATCGGCCCGCAGCTCGGCCTGACCCAGCCTGGCATGACGGTGGTATGCGGAGACAGTCACACCTCCACGCACGGCGCCTTCGGGGCGCTCGCCTTCGGCATCGGCACCAGCGAGGTCGAGCACGTGCTCGCCACCCAGACGCTGCGTCAGGTAAAGCCGGCCGCCATGGCCGTCAATGTCACGGGTGCCCTGCCGCCTGGCTGCACGGCCAAGGACCTGGCCCTTGGCATCATTCGCACGCTCGGCACCGGCGGCGGGGTCGGCTCGGTTATCGAGTACCGCGGCCCGGCCATCAGCGCCTTGTCGATGGAAGGCCGGATGACCGTCTGCAACATGTCCATCGAGGGTGGCGCGCGGGCGGGGATGATTGCCCCGGACGACACCACGTTCGCGTTCCTCGAGGGCCGCAAGTACAGCCCCGCCGGCGCGGAATGGGAGAGCGCCGTGGACTTCTGGCGCGGCCTGGCCAGCGATCCGGACGCTCGGTTCGACCACGAGGTCACGGTCGACGCTTCGGCACTCCGACCCGCGGTGACGTGGGGCACGAACCCGGCACAGTCCGTTTCCATCGACGATGTCATTCCCGATCCGGCCACGTTGTCCAGCGTTTCTCAGCGGCAGCTTGCCGAGCGAGCGCTCACGTACATGGACCTGAAGCCGGGCACGGCGATCCGGGATATCGGCGTCGATACGGTCTTCATCGGCTCGTGCACCAACGGCCGCTTGGAGGACCTGCGGGAGGCGGCCGAGGTAGTGCGCGGCCGTAAGGTGCACCCGGGCATCCGGGCCCTGGTCGTCCCGGGATCCGCCCGGGTCAAGGCGGCAGCCGAAGCCGAGGGCCTGGACAAGTACTTCACCGACGCGGGATTTGAATGGCGGTCGGCCGGCTGCTCGATGTGCCTGGGCATGAACGGCGACATTCTTGCCCCCGGCGAGCGCTCGGCCTCGACGAGCAACAGGAACTTCGAAGGCAGGCAGGGACCGGGTGGCCGGACCCACCTCGTGTCACCGGCGGTCGCCGCCGCGACTGCCGTCGCCGGACACTTCAGCGCACCAGGAGACCTGTGATGGAAGCCGTTCAGCAGATATCGGGTCACGCGATCGCGCTCAACCGCCGCGACGTCGACACCGATCAGATCATCCCCGCGGCATGGCTCAAGCTGGTGGGGCGCACCGGTTTCGCCGACGGACTGTTCAGCGCCTGGCGGGCTGACCCGAGCTTCGTGCTCAACCAGCCGGGCGCTGACCAGGCAAAGATCCTCGTCAGCGGCGCGAACTTCGGCTGTGGATCATCCCGTGAGCATGCCGTCTGGGCGCTGCAGGACTTTGGCTTCCAGGCGGTCGTTGCGCCGAGCTTTGCCGACATCTTCCGCAACAACTGCATCAACTCAGGTGTCGTGCCCGCGCAGGTGACCGAAGAAGGCTCGGCCCGGCTATTCGCGGCTCTGGCTGCGGACCCCCAGGCCGAGGCCATCGTCGACGTGGCCGCGCGCACCGTATCGATCCCGGCAGCGGGCGTGACTGAGCCGTTCGAGCTGTCTGACTTCGCCCAGTGGCAGCTGCTAGAAGGACTAGATGACATCGCGCTGACCCTGCGGCACGGCACGTCGATCGAGGAGTATGAGGCAGAGCGCCCGGACTGGCTGCCGCGCATGGCCCCTGTAGCCCCGTCAGCTGTCCGCGGGGACACGGCACGATCTTCGTATTAGCGGCGTGGCCCGGGCTACCGCTGGCCACCCCGCCCGCGCCGCCGCCGACCGGACTGCTTAGACCAGAACGTGAGCTGCTGGCGGACTGCCTGTGTATCCGGGTGGTCGCGGCCCAGCACCCGCTGGTACACCGGCAGCAGCGCGTCGTACTGATCGCGGGCGCCGACGGTATCGCCGGCCGCCCCGATCCAGGCGGCCAGGCTGGCCCATACGGCCAGCGTTCTCGGGTGCTCTGGGCCGAAGACGCGCTCGTAGACCGGCACCAGTCGCGCGTACTGATCGCGCGCGCCCGCCGCGTCGCCAGCCTGTCCTGTCCAGAGGGCCAGGTTGCTCCTGGCGGCCAGCGTTCGCGGATGACCCGGCCCGAGGATTCGTTCACGAATGGCGAGCAGTGCAGCGAACTGATCACGGGCGCCGGCGGCATTCCCGGCTTCACCTGTCCAGCGGGCAAGTTCGGCACGGACCGTCAACGTATCCGGATGCTCGCGGCCCAGCACCCGCTCGATCACGGGCAGCAGGGCCGCGAACTGGTGCCGCGCACCCGGCGCATCCCCAGTCTCACCCGTCAGCGTGGCGAGTTCACTGCGTGTAGCCAGCGTGTCCGGGTGCTCCCGGCCGAGCACCCGCTCCATCGTGTTCAGAAGGGCAGCCAACTCGTCTCGCGCCGCGGTCGGCCGCTCTGCCAACGACACTCACGCTCCTCCCGCCGGCAACCGCGCAGGCGCATGTAGCCGGGCCGAGAGATTCGGACCAGTTGTGCTGACGCTAGCTGGCCTAGCGCCGTGTAGCTTCCGCAGGGTCGGGTCCAACCAGGGCCAGA
Source organism: uncultured Actinomycetota bacterium (assembly GCA_963730085.1). Lineage (GTDB taxonomy): Bacteria > Actinomycetota > Actinomycetes > Streptosporangiales > Streptosporangiaceae > JAJYUU01. The sequence continues at coordinate 65,887 of CAVSQI010000011.1, forward strand.
GATCCCGCCACACTGGCGCGTCGCTGGGCCTGGGCGCGGCGGTGAGGCTCTAACGGCGGAACGACCGGGGATGCATCCCGCTGATACTGGATCAAGCCGTGATGCATGGCGGCCAGCAAGGCCTGCGCGCGGTTAGCTGCACCCAGTTTCTCGTACAACCGCGCCACGTACGTCTTAGCTGTGGAGACGCTGATGTACATCTCCAGCGCGATGGCCGGAACCGACAACCCGTCGTGCAGCAGGCGCAGTACCTCCGACTCTCGTGGGCTGAGCGTTAGCCGGTCCTGCAGGGAGCGGCGCCTTGCCACCGCGGTCGCAAGGCCTGATGCCGTGAATGATGATGGCGCCACGGCCGCGTGCCGGATCGCGCACAGCACCTCCTCGACCGGTGCTGTCTTCGCCACGAAGGCCGACATCCCCATCTCCAGGCACCGGAAGATGACGTCGTCCTCCCGCTGTGACGTGAGGATGACGATGCCCAGACCTGGGTGGCTGTCGCGGAGGTCTTGTGCGAGTCGCAAGCCGTCACCATCGGGCAGACAGATGTCCACCATCACGACGTCGGGCTGTGCCGCGGCCATCATGGCCGCTGCCTCAGCCGCCGAGTCGCACTCGGCCACGATGTCGATATCCGACTGCTGAGCGACGAGTTTACGCAGGCCGTAGCGGATTAGCGTCTGCCCGTCGACGATGAAAAGACCAATTGGCGTTGCCATTTCCCCCCCAAGGGATGCTGGCTGCCCCCATTACGGATAATTTACAAAAACTTCCCCAAAGTTCCCAGAAGGTAATATTTTGCGCGCCCGGGAGGCACGCACCGAAACCGGACCCGATCTCGAGTCTCACAGTTCACCTTCGCAGGCGCCCTGGTTGACACGCATCGCACGATCGTTACCACAACGTTATTTCCTGTTCGTAATCAGCAGATTACGCAGCGTAGCAGTGGCGATAAACGGTGGTCTCAGTGTCCGCTTGCAAGCATCGCGAGCAGGGCCCCGCCGAAGAGGAACGGGCCGAAGCTGATGGCGCTGTGGAGCGTGACACGCCGCGCGGCGAGCAGCGCCAGGGCCACCAACCCGGAGAGCACGAACGCGAAGGCGGTGCCAGCAATCAACGTCGGCCAGCCGAGCCAGCCCATGGCCATCCCCGCCAGACCGGCGAGCTTAATGTCGCCGCCGCCGAGCTGGCCCGGGCGTATCAGCGCCAGCAGCAGGTAGGCACCCGCGAGGGCGAGCCCACCGAGCAGCGCTCGCACCAGCCCTGGGACATCGTGGCCGATGATGGCCGCGGCGGCCAGGAGTGCGATCAAGACGGGATACGCCGGCAGCGTCAGCGGATCAGGAAGCCGCTGCACCGCCACGTCGATCGCGGCCAGGGCGACGCCGAGGACCCCGAAGAAGCCAAAGGCCACCACGTCAGGCTGGCCGCCAAACCGGCCGAGCAGCAGCGCCAGCACGCCAGCAGTACTCAGTTCCAGGGCGAGTGGAGTGCCGAGGCTGCTTCTGCACCGCCCGCACCGGAGGGCTAGCCGACTCCGGGCCGGCGCGTTGCAACGCGGACAGGCGATCCGCTCGGGATCGCCGCTCGGCACTGAGAGTCTGAAGACAGTGGCCCGGATCGCGGCCCCGGCCAGCAGTCCCACGACCGCGCCTGCAGCCGCCCAGATCGGGTTCATGTCGCTCGACCGTAGATCCGCGGCGTGACGATCAGGGCGGATTCGGTCAAAAAACCAGCCAAGCGGAGCGCTTTGTCGGCCGGTTGGTGCTTGGTACCGCCCGATCGACTGACGTGTCCGCCATTCGGCCTGATTGTCTAACCGTGCAACCGATGGTGCTCCGACGGTGCCTTCGTGCAAGGTGTCCTCTGCTGGACGGCTGAGCGCCGTCTGGTTGCGCACGAACGTGCCATTCATCTTTCGAAACCCTGAAGGAGCACCGAATGCTCAAGGTGTTCGCGTTTCTGCAGAACCTGCCCGTGCGCCGGGATGACCGAGGCATGACCGCTACGGAGTATGCCCTCCTCTTGGCCGGCGTTGGTGTGGCCCTGATCACGGGACTGGCCATCTTTGGCCCGGCCCTTGGCAAGTATTTCGGCAACTTCGCTGCGAATTTCTGAGCTGTTGCCGAAACCGTAAGACACCTACTCGGCGGCCTTGTCCTGGCCGTGCGGCCATGTTTGCCGCGCGGGCCAGCCTCGGGCTGGCGGCCGGGCGTGGCAGTCGAGCTAGTCATTGGGCCGCGCTCGGTCCCAAGAAAGGGCAGCACGCGATGAAGCGGCCACCGTCGAGTCGGCGGACGGCATCGGATCGCGGTACGGCCGCGGTCGAGTTCGCGCTCGTGCTGCCGGTGTTGCTGCTGATCGTGTTCGGGCTCATCGACTTCGGGCGCGCTCTGAACGCTCAGATATCACTGACGGGCGCGGCTCGTGAGGGAGCCAGACTGGCCGCGCTGGGCTACTCGGACGCCGATGTCCAATCCCGCGTGACGGCGGCAGCTCCCAGCCTGAGCGGGGTAACCGCCACGGTCGTGGCGAGCTGCCAGCCGGGCGCTGGGCCGACCGCGAACGCGCAAGTCAATGTCAGCTACACGTTCTCTTTCATCACTCCGGTCGGCGCGATCGCCGGTCTCTTGGGGGGTTCCGGTCTCGGCGCCCCGCTGGCGCTGACCGCTCAGGGGGTTATGCCGTGCGAGACCTGACGGCCTCGCTCGCTCGCCTCATCCGGGTGCGGCTGCGGAGCGACGAGCGTGGCGTGGTCGCGGTGATTGTCGCGCTATTGCTCGGCTACGGCGTGCTGCTGGGAATGGGTGCTCTGGTCATCGACGTCGGCCAGATCTATCAGGAACGCGGTGAGCTTCAGAACGGCGCGGACGCCGCGGCGCTCGCAGTCGCCAAGAGCTGTGCGCTCGGCTCATGCACGCCGAGTGTCGCGAGCCAGCTCGCCGACGGTAACGCCTCCAGCCTCACGGGCGGAACAGAAGGCGTCACGCTTGTCTGCGGTTCCGGCAGCCTTGGCGGCTGCCCGTCAGCCACGGGGTCTCTCGTCAGCTGTCCGCCCGCACCGCCAGCCGGCACCAACTTCGTGGACGTCTACACCGACACCCAAACCGCCGGCGGCTCCACGCTGCTTCCCCCGGCTTTCGCGAAGACGCTGCTGGGTAACTCCGGCTATCAGGGCACCACGCGTACGCGCCTGTGCACAGGCCGAGTGGGGCCCGCCGTCGACGGCCACCACGGCCGCGCTCGCCATCTCGGCGTGCGAATGGGACCAGGACACGCAGCAGGGCAACTCGTTCGCGCTCTGCCCCGCCCTACTCGCAGAATCCGCTGCCCGCGGCCAGCTTCGATCAGGTACTGACGCAGAACCCGGGCAACGGCAGTGGCTGCCCGACGGAGCCCGACCGGCGCAGACGGGCCCGGCAGCTTCGGGTGGGCATCGGCAGCGCCAGGAAGTTGCACCCTGCCCGTCACCGGACCCACCTTCCCGGAGAGCGCTGCAACAACGGTGACGGCGGCGTGCGCGACGGTCTTGCAGGACGCGCAGCAGAGCCAGATCCCCATCCTGGTGCCCGTTTATGTCTCGCTCGATGCGGCCGCCAACACCTACGCGCTGAAGGGCTTCGCCGATTTCGTCGTGACCGGTTACAACCTTGCCCCTAGGCTTCTTCGAACCGGACTGGCTGAACCCGGCGAACACGTGCAGCGGCACCAACGACTGCGTCACTGGCTATTTCGTTCAGGCGGTCATACCGTCTACCGGCGCCTTCGCCGGCCCCAGCCTGGGCGCCTACCTCATCGACCTCACCGGCTGAGCCGCCGACCAGCACCGCATAGGGGAGTTACCGTGAAAGCCCGTTTGCTGACCATCACGCTGGCGCTCGTGGTGGGCATTGTCGGAGTAGTCGCGGTCCTCGCCTATGTCCGCCAGGCCAATGAGCGGGCCATCAACGGCCTGAAAGCGGAAACCGTCGTGGTGGCGAATGGCGCGATCCCGGCGGGTACCTCGCTGAGCCAGGCAAAGTCGGAGAATCTGCTGGGCACCGAGAAGGTGCCGGTTTCGTCCGTGAGCCCCACGGCTGTGCAGTCCGTGACCACGGCGAACGAGCACATGGTCGTCAGCAGCACGGTGGCCCAAGGCCAGGTGCTGCTGCAAAACATGCTGGCCAAGTCGGGGACACTCACAGCCGGCAGCTACACCCCGCTCCCCCTCCCGAAAGGGGACATCGGAGTCACCATGCAGGTGTGCCTGGGTGCTGACGTGGCCGGATACGTCCATCCCGGTTCCTACATCGCGGTATTTGACACATTCGCACCTGGCGCAGTGGTGACATACACCTGCACGAGTCATCAGCCGCCGCCCAAAGCTGCGGTCCAGGCGAGGATCATCGTGGCCAGCGTCGAGGTCCTGTCCGTGACCCCGGTGACTTCGCAGGGCACTAGCGCAGCAGCGGGGCAACTGGCTGCTGCTGACCCTACGAACCCGGCGTCACCGGTGTCCTCCAGCGGCGAAGTATTCGTGACCCTCGCGGCGACAAGCCAGACAATGGCCGAGAACCTCGTCTTCATCACCAGCGCGGGCGATCCGACCTTCGGCCTGCTGACCACGGGGTCAAAAACACAACACGACGGTCCTTACAACGGCAACTTGCAACCCAACGGCATCTTGCAACCCTGAGTCGAGGAGAGAACCTTGCCAATACTCTGCGAGCCGGCGTCCAGCGCCGGCGAGCTGCTCTCCGGCATCGACGGGGTAGTCCGCCGGGCGGATACGCTCGCGGCCGCTGCCAAACTGCTGGACAGCGACCCGAACGAGACACTGGTGGTCATCGGTCCGCGCGCGGTGGCCAGTGACGCCCTGGCGTTCGCCGCGGCGCTCCGGCTGGCGCGGCCCGCGGTGGGCGTCATCCTGGCCCGCAGGGAAGTTGACGTCACGCTGCTGATACGCGCGATGCAGTCCGGCGTGCGTGACGTCGTGCACGTCGGGGACGACGCCGCGATGGCGGCTGCCTGCCGCCGATCCTACGAAGTAACGCGGCGAATGCTGGCGCCGCCGACGGACGAGGAGTCCGCGCCGGGTCAGATCGTCACGGTGTTCGCCGCTAAGGGGGGCGTTGGAAAGACGGCACTGGCAGTCAATATCGGTGTCGCCCTGGCCAGGCTGGGCGTGGGCCGCGTATGCGTCGTCGATCTCGATCTCGCCTTCGGCGACGTGGCTATCAGCGTCCAGCTCGACCCGCTGAGAACGATGCTGGATGCCCTGCCGATGGCAGGTCACCTGGACGCGTCGGGCGCTGCATCGCTGCTGACTCGCTACCAGCCCGGGCTCGACATGCTGCTGGCGCCGACCACGCCGGGCGACGCGGAAAAGATCCCGCCCAGGCTGGTCGGCGAGCTGCTTGCCGTCCTGCGCGGCATGTACGACTTCGTCATCGTCGATACGCCTGCCCAGTTGAACGAACACGTGCTGACCGCGATGGACGTCTCGTCGCAGCTGGTGCTGCTCACGACTCCGGACGTGACCGCGTTGAAGAACCTTCGGGTCGCCCTGGACATGCTGGATGTGCTCTCGTACCCAAGGCAGATCCGCTCGGTCGTGATCAACCGTGCTGACTCGAAGGTGGGGCTGAGTCTCGAGCAGGTGCACAAGGTGGTGCGGTCCGAGATCGCCGCGCACATCCCTTCGAGTCGGGCCGTGCCCATCTCGGTGAATAAGGGCGTGCCCATCGTCCTGGACAGCCCCGGCCATCCGGTCAGCCAGTCGGTGCTGAAGTTCGTGCAGCAGCGTCTGCTGAGTCCGTCGGGCCGCCGGTCAGCAGAAGGCCGGTCCCGCGGCAAGAGGCGAGTCGCATGACCCTCTCCGACCGGCTGTCGCAGTTGGGCGTGGCCAGCGGGCCCGCCGTCGAACGACGCCGGGCGCCCAGGCGCTCGGCCCGTTATGAGGACCCGTTCGGTCCGCTGAAACGGAGTGTTCACGAGGCGCTGCTCGAAATGCTGGGACCGAAGCTCTACGACACGCAACATGGACGCGCGTGAGCTGGAGCAGCAGGTCACTCAGGCACTGCAGGTGGTGCTGCAGCGCGATGAGACTCCTATGACCGTCGGCCGACCGGGCGCGGGTAGCGCAGGAGGTGGCCGATGACATCCTCGGCCACGGACCTCTGGAGCCGTACCTGCGCGATCCCGACGTGTCCGAGATCATGGTCAACGGCCACGACCAGATCTACGTCGAGCGGAACGGCCGTCTGTACCCGGTGGGAGCCTCATTCGCCGACGAGGCGCATCTGCGCCGCACCATCGAGAAAATCGTGGCGCGCGTCGGCCGACGGGTCGACGAATCCAGCCCGATGGTCGACGCGCGACTGCCCGACGGCAGCAGGGTCAACGCGGTAGTGCCGCCGGTAGCTCTCGACGGATCGCTGCTGACGATCAGGAAGTTTGCCGCCGAGCCCCTCACCATCGGCCATCTCATCCAGTTCGGCACCATGACGCCGCAGGTGGCGGACCTGCTGCGGATCTGCGTGCAGGGCCGTCTCAACATCGTTATCGGCGGCGGCGCCAGTTCGGGCAAGACCACCACGCTCAACGTGCTGTCCGCCTTCATTCCAGAGGACGAGCGGATCCTCACGATCGAGGACGCGGCGGAACTGCAATTGCGCCAGGACCACGTGCTCCGGCTCGAGTCGCGCCCGGCCAACCTGGAGAAGCGCGGTGAGATCACAATCCGCGACCTCGTCCGCAACGCACTACGCATGCGGCCAGACCGGATCGTCATCGGCGAGGTGCGCGACGCAGCTACCCTCGACATGCTCCAGGCCATGAACACAGGCCACGACGGCTCGATCACCACCATTCACTCCAACTCCCCGCGCGACACGCTGTCGCGGCTAGAGACGATGGTGATGATGGCGGAGGTCGAACTGACGCAGCGCGCCATCCGTGAGCAGATGGCCTCCGCGATCGACCTGATTGTGCACCAGTCCCGGATGAAGGACGGCTCCCGCCGGATCACCCAGATCACCGAGGTGCAGGGCATGGAGGGCGAGGTTGTCGTGCTCCAGGACGTCTTCAGGTTCGATTATCACGCGGGGACCGATCAGTTCGGTCAGCCGCGTGGCCTGCTGCGCCCGACCGGCTTGCGCCCGATGTTCCTGGACCGCCTGGCCGACCGCGGCGTCCAGGTGCCGCCGGGAGTCTTCCAGCCGCAAGCGTACGAAGGCACAGCGCGGTGAGCTGGCCGCTAGCGGGAGGCCTAGGCGCGATCTTCGCCGGGCTGTTTATTCTTGCCGTGACAGTGTTCGGATCGCGCGTGCGCGCTGGCCAGCAACGGGATCTCACCGGGCGGATAGCTCGCTACGGCCCACGGCACGGGACTAGTCGGGACGACGACGAGCCAGGCGGCGCTAGAGACGGCAACGTCGCGCTCGACGTAACCAAGCGGCTCATGAGCCCAGCGGCTCAGCAGCGCCTCTCCGGCCGGCTGGAGCTGGCGGCGGTCGCCCGCAAACCAGCCGAATGGGTCTTGCTCGGCGGATGCGCCGCGGTCGTCGTAGCGGCTGCCCTCAGCCTTCTCACCGGCAACGTCGTCGTGGGTGTGCTTGTGGGGGCGCTGGTCGGCTGGCTCGGCATGCGGATCCTGCTGAACTTCCTGATCCACCGGCGTCGCGGCGCATTCGCCGAGCAGCTTCCGGATCTTTTGCAGATTCTCGCCAGCTCGCTTCAGTCAGGCTTCTCGCTGTTGCAGGCCCTGGACGCGGCAGTGCGCGAGGCTGCCCAGCCCGCCGCAGCGGAGTTCACCCGCGCCCTCGCGGAAGCCCGGCTCGGAGGCAACCTCGACGACGGCCTGGAGACAATCGCGGACCGGATGGGCTCCGACGACCTGCGGTGGACGGTCATGGCCATTCGGATTCAGCGCGGGATCGGCGGCAATCTTGCCGAGGTGCTATCGACCACCGTGAGCACCATCAGAGAACGCGGATACCTTCGCCGCCAGGTACACGCGCTCAGTGCGGAGGGTCGACTCTCTTCCTACATCCTCATCACGTTGCCGATCCTCGTCGGCGCCTTCCTGTTCATCACCAGGCCCACGTATATGCGCCCGCTCTACACGACGCATGTAGGCGAGGCCTTGCTCGGCGCGGCCGTCGTGCTGCTGGTGCTCGGCACCGTGATCATGCGCCAGATGATCAAAATAGAGGTGTAGGGTGATTCGTCCTGAAGTGCTCTATGCCGGGGTCGCGGCGCTCGTGCTGGCGATCGTCGGGCTGGCGGTGGCGTTCGTTCCGACACGCCCGGGGAAACGCGGTGTGCCCCAGGCACTGGCCGCGATCGACCAGCGGTACACCCGCACTACGGATACCGGCGGCCCGACTCGGCGCGGCGGCCATCTCCCGCTGCCCGGCTGGTTGCCGAATCTGGTTGCCCGACTGTCGCCGGCCTCCGCTCGCGATTCCCTGCAGCGCAGGCTGGACGTTGCGGGCAACCCAGCGGGCTGGACGCCAGACCGTGTCCTGGCGGCAAAGGCACTGTGTCTGGTCGTGCTCGGCTCGATCGGCGCGCTGCTCGCGCTGCGGCACCCGGCCCTGCTCCTCCTGACCGGCGGCGCTGGCGCGGCCGCGGGCTTCTTCCTGCCAAACGTGCTGCTGCACAACTCGGGACTCAAGCGGCAGCATCGGCTCGCGATCTCCTTGCCGGAGGGCATCGACCTGCTCACCATCTGCGTGGAGGCTGGTCTGGGCTTCGACGCCGCACTTGCGCAAGTCGCTCGCAACCTTAAAGGACCGCTAGCTGCGGAGTTCGCGCGCGTGCTGCAGGAGATGCAGATCGGTAAGTCACGCGCCGAGGCAATGCGGGCGATGGCCGAACGTTCCAGCGTGCCAGAACTGCGGGCGTTCGTCTCGGCCCTGACGCAGTCCGCCGAGCTGGGTATCCCGGTTGCCAGTGTGCTGCGCGAGCAAGCCAAGGAAATGCGGGTGCGGCGGCGTCAGCGAGCCGAGGCCCAGGCCCAGAAGGTTCCGGTGAAGATCACCTTCCCGCTCATCGGCTGCCTGCTCCCGGCGACGTTCGTCATCATCCTGGGCGCCGGGATCATCAGCATCGTTCATTCGCTTTTTCACGTGCTCAAGTAGGAGGTGTAATGGCGGTACCGGTCGGCCGTATGCGGCTCGACGTCGGCAGGCTGATCATGGTGCCGGCCTTCGTCGGGATCGTTCTCGCCGATATGTTCAGCCTGGGCCGCGGGGCTCACTCTGGAGCCGACGGAATGCTACGGTCCGTCGGCACGGTGCTCCTCCTCGCCTTCTACGTCCTCGCCATCTGGTGTTATCTGCGGCGCGGCGCGGCGGTCGCGACCAGTGACTCCGTCACGGCCCACGCTGCGGCGCTCACGGCTACGTGGCTGCCATTCGCGCTGCCCCTGGTGCACGGGGCCGCGCCGGCCTCAGGCCGACAGGCGCTGTCCGACGTGCTGGTGGCGGTCGGCATGGCGTGGGCCGTGTGGTCGCTGCGTTTTCTCGGCCGGAATGTCTCCGTGCTGGCACAGGCGCGGAATGTGGCCGACGACGGACCGTACCGGTGGGTGCGGCACCCGCTCTATACAGGCGAGCTCGTGTCCTCGCTCGGCGTAGCCATCGCCGCCAACAGTTACGCAGCCGGTGCACTCTGGCTGGCGCTGTGCGGCCTGCAGGTCTACCGCGCGCTACGGGAAGAGCAGCTGCTGCTGCGGACCTTGCCGGCCTACCGCGGCTACCGCAGCCGTACTGCTGCCCTGCTGCCGGGGGTGTTCTGACGTGTCTGCCGCTCATCAAACAGCGTTGTGTAATTCGAAAATGATAGCGAGATTCCGCGACCACGCGGACTTGGTTGGGGGTTGGACCGTATGAGCAACGACGAGACGGGTGCGCCGCTCACTCGGCGCGTGCCAGGTGCGGCTCGGCTAGGTTCGGCGCAGCCTGCGCCGCCGGTGCTGCCTGAGTCGGTGCTGACCCGCATGCAGGCTGCGATTGATGCGGAGCATGGCAGCACACCGGCTCGCGGCCAAGGCGAGCCGAATACCGAACCGCTGCCGCGAGTGACCACATCCGGATCACCGAGCAAACCCGAGGGCCGCCCCGCCAGCCCCTCAGGCGTGCCCCCGGAGGCAGTCGTGCCGGAGATCCCGGCGGGAGCCGGCATACGCGCCGCCACCAGCGCGGTGAAGCCACCGCGTGCTGACGAGACGTTGCGGTCGAGGAAGGCACTTCGCGCTACGCAGGAGCTGCGGGCAGCCGAGGAATTGCGAGCCGCGGCGGAACTGCGGGAGGCGGAGGCAGCCCGCGTGGCGGCCGCGCCGCCAGAGCCCGCGCCAGCCGCTGCTGAGCCAGAGTTCGCCCCTGCCACCGACGTACTGCCGGCCGCCGCCGCGCCCATCTGGGCGGGGCCGACCCAGCAGCTGGAGCCCCCCGCCGCCGAGATGCCGCGCGCGACGCGCCCGGCGCCCACGGTCTACGACGGGAACCAGCCGACGCCAGGCACGATCGGCTGGCTCTGGCCAGATGAAACGGATGGGCGCGGCGGCCGCGGCGGCGGCGGGCCGGCGGTGGCAGACGCAACGCGGCTTTGGCGGCGGCGGCTGGCGCTTCCGCACCGCGACGCTGGTCGCCCTCGGCGCCGTCGTGGTCGCGGCCGCGGGCCTTGCCATCGGGCTGTTCCTGCGCGGCTCCACGCCCGTCGCCGACCACCCGAAGCCGCCGGTCAAAGCGACAGCTCCGGTCGCGAAGGCAACGACTCCAGCTACCACACCGACTCCCGCGGCCAGCGTGCCCGGCACGGGTCCAGATCCCGGGCTGGCGGCGAGCCGCACGGCCGCGGCGAACTGGATCGCCCAGCAGGTGGCGGCCGGCACGGTGGTCGCGTGCGATCCGCAGATGTGCCCCGCGCTCACCGCCAGCGGGATCCCGGCGGCCCAGCAGGTCCAGCTCGGGATCAATTCGCAGTCGTTGTCGAATGCCAGCATCGTGGTGATGACGCCGACAACGCGCGTCTTGTTTACCAGGATAAATCCGGTTCTGGGCAATGACGTCGCACCGGAGGCTCTGGCCACCTTCGGCCCGATCTCGATCAATGTGGTCTATCCAGGCGGCGGTGCCGCCTATCAGGCCGCGCTGACCCAGGACGTTCAGGCGCGGGTCCAGGCCGGCCAGTCACTTCTGAGCGGCGGGAACCTGACCGCGTCGGCGGTGGCCCAGAGCCAGCTGTCGGCCGGTGACGTCGACGGACGGTTGCTGCAGGCGCTGCAGGCACTCGCGAGTCAGCATCCTGTCGACGTGATCGCCTTTGCCGACTCCGGTCCCGGAGCGGCCCCTGGCGTCCCGTTCCGCGCAGCGGAGCTGTCCGAATCGGACCCAGCGTCGATCCTTTCGGGCCCGGCTTATCTGCAGGCCCTGATCGGCTTGTTGCGGGCACACGCCTCGTTCCCCGCCCTGACGTCTGCCAAGCCGATGACCCTGCCTGACGGCGAGACGGTGATCTATATCGAATACGCCGCGCCGAGCCCGGTTGGCCTGCTGACCTCCTAGCGCGGCGGCGGGTTCGCCGCGACCTGGCCCAAGTGCCTGCAGGAATCTGAGGATGCGGTATCCTCAAACTGGACTAACATCCGACGGTGCGCGCATTCGGCGCATCGTAGCGAGCCAGGGCAGGAAGACAGCAGTGAGTCTGTATAGACACCTCGTACTTATTATCACGTAGCGCGAACCCGCTCCGGGCTCGCGCTACAACCTCTTTGCCAGTCGGCAGGGAGGTTTTTTGTTGGACCCGAGCACCCCGAATGGACGCAACGGCGCGGACGCAGGGACACCAGAAGCGGAACAACATAGAAGGAGCAAGTCGTGCAAGAGCTCACCGGAGCCCAGGCACTCGTCCGCAGTCTCGAGCAGCAAGGCGTCGAAGTAGTTTTCGGTCTCCCTGGCGGCACGATCCTGCCGACCTATGACCCGCTGCTGTCCTCCTCGCTCCGGCACGTACTCGTCCGCCACGAGCAGGGGGCAGGGCACGCGGCCGAGGGTTATGCGTGGGCGACCGGCCGGCCAGGCGTGTGCATGGCCACCAGCGGCCCGGGTGCGACCAACCTCGTGACCGCGCTCTCGGATGCCTACATGGACTCGGTCCCGATCGTGGCCATCACCGGTCAGGTCGGAACCCGCCTGATCGGCACGGACGCGTTCCAGGAGGCCGACATCACCGGCATCACGCTGCCGATCACCAAGCACAACGAGCTGGTGACCGACGTGGCGCGGATCCCGGCCGCGATCGCCGAAGCGTTCCACATCGCTACTACCGGGCGGCCAGGCCCGGTGCTCGTCGACGTCCCCAAGGACGTGCAGCAGGCGACCGCGCCGTGGCGGCTCGAAGATGGCGAATGGCCGCCGGCCATGGACCTGCCCGGGTACCAGGTGCCTGGGCCGCCGAGCCAGGCCGCGATCCGCGCGGCCATCGCTCTGCTCCGCCAGGCGCGGCGCCCCATCCTTTACGTCGGTGGCGGCGTGATCAAGTCTGACTCGCACGCGGACCTGTTCCGGCTGGCCGAGCTCAGCCAGGCACCGGTCACTACCACGCTCATGGCGCGCGGCGCCTTCCCGGACAACCACCCGCTCGCGCTCGGCATGCCCGGCATGCACGGCACGTTCCCGGCCGTGGCTGCGCTGCAGGAAGCCGACCTGATCGTCGCCCTCGGCGCTCGGTTCGACGACCGGGTCACCGGCAAGCTGGCCGACTTCGCGCCGCGCGCGCGGATCGTGCACGCCGACATCGACCCCGCCGAGATCGGCAAGAACCGCCGGCCCGACGTCGCGATCGTGGGCGACCTGCGGCTGACCATGGCCGGGCTGGCCGATGAGCTGGCCGCGGCCGTTGGCGATGGTGGCAGCCGACCCGATACTGGCGACTGGCTGTCGATCCTGGATGGCTGGAAGCGGCAGTTCCCGCTGCGGTACACCCATCACGCGGACGGCCCGCTGAAGCCGCAGTACGTGACCGAGCGGCTGTCCGCCCTGACCGGCGGCGACGCAATCGTGGTGGCGGGCGTCGGCCAGCACCAGATGCACGCCTCCCAGCACTACACCTTCACGAAGCCGCGCAGCTGGATCAATTCCGGCGGGGCGGGAACGATGGGGTTTGCGGTTCCCGCCGCCATGGGTGCGCAGGTCGGCCGGCCCGGTGAGCTGGTCGTCGCGATCGACGGCGATGGCTGCTTCCAGATGACCGCGCAAGAGCTTGCCACCTGCGCGATCGAGAAGATCCCGATCAAGGTGCTGATCTTCAACAACGGCTTCCTCGGCATGGTGCGGCAGTGGCAGGAGCTGTTCTACGACGAGCGTTACTCGTCGGTCGAGCTCGGCACCGCGATCCCGGACTACGTGAAGCTGGCCGAGGCCTACGGCTGCGTCGGCTTGCGGTGTGAGCGGCCCGACGAGGTCGACACCGTGCTCGACAAGGCGCTGGCGCGCACAGACGTTCCGGTGGTCGTCGACTTCCGGACGCACGACCGGGAGGGTGTCTTCCCGATGGTGCCAGCCGGCAAGGGCAACGACGAGATCGTGCTGGGCCCTGAGTTCAGCGCCGACGAGCAGCGCGCCGCCACGCGCCGGGAAATGGGGATCTGATGACCACGCACACGCTATCGGTCCTCGTGGAAAACAAGCCGGGCGTGCTATCGCACGTGGCTGGGCTGTTCTCGCGGCGTGCGTTCAACATCGCCTCGCTCGCCGTCGGGCCGACGCACGACGAGCGCGTCAGCCGCATCACGATCGTTGTCGACGGCGCGTCCACGCGGGTTGAACAGGTCAGCAAGCAGCTCGAGAAGCTCGTCAGGGTGCTGAAGGTCGTGGAGCTGCACGACGGCGCCGCGGTCGAGCGCGAGCTGGCGCTCATCAAGGTCCGGGCCGATCCGGCGCTGCGCGGGCAGCTTCTGGAGGTGGCGGGCGTATTCGGCGCCAGCGTGGTGGACATGAGCCCGACAACGCTCGTCCTCGAGGCGGTGAGCAGCCCGGCCAAGCTCGACGCGCTGCTCGCGATGCTCGACACGTACGGCACGTGCGAACTGGTCCGCACGGGCCGCATTGCGCTGGCCCGCGGCGCCGGTGTGATCACCGATGGCGGTCCCGCCCTGGTGCCCGTGTTCGGATCGACCGTCGCTGATCAAGCCGGATCAGCAGCCTGAACCCCGTTCCCAGCAATTAGATCCTGACGAGAGGACGTTTCCGACATGGCCACCGTGTACTACGACTCCGATGCCGATCTCGGCCTGATTCAGTCGCGCAAGATCGCCGTGCTGGGCTATGGCTCACAGGGCCACGCGCACGCGCTGAGCCTGCGTGACTCCGGCTGCGACGTGCGGGTCGGCTTGCCCGAGGGCTCGAGATCCCGCAAGCGCGCCGAGGCCGCCGGGCTAGAGGTGACCACGCCGGAGCAGGCCAGCGCCTGGGCAGACGTGATCATGGTGCTCACCCCGGACACGACGCAGCGCAAGCTGTACGCAGAGGCCATCGCTCCGCAGTTGAAGCCTGGCGACGCGCTGTTCTTCGCGCACGGTTTCAACATCCACTTTGGCTACATCACGCCGCCGACGACGGTCGACGTCGCGATGGTCGCGCCGAAGGCCCCCGGCCACCTCGTGCGGCGGCAGTACGAGGAAGGCCACGGCACGCCCGTCCTGGTAGCCGTCGCGCAGGATGCAACCGGCAAGGCCTGGGATCTGGCCAGGTCGTATGCGGCCGCGATCGGCGGAACCAAGGCCGGCGCCCTCGTCACGACGTTCCAGGAAGAGACCGAGAGCGACCTGTTCGGCGAGCAGGCGGTGCTCTGCGGCGGTGTAACCGCGCTGGTGAACGCCGGCTTCGAGACGCTGGTAAACGCGGGCTACCAGCCGGAGGTCGCCTACTTCGAGTGCATGCACGAGCTGAAGCTGATCGTCGATCTCATGTATGAGGGTGGCGAGAGCTGGATGCGGTACTCGGTCAGCGACACCGCCGAGTACGGCGACCTGACCCGTGGCCCGCGCGTGATCGGGCAGCCGACCAAGGACGCGATGGCCAAGCTGCTGGCCGACATTCAGTCCGGCGAGTTCGCTCGCGAGTGGGTGGCCGAGGACGACGCCGGGCGTCCCAACTTCGCGCGGCTGCGGGCTGAGGCGAAGACCGCTCAGATCGAGGACGTCGGCAAGCCGCTGCGCAGCATGATGAGCTGGCTGAACCCCGCCGCAAAGGAGATGGACGAGCAATGAGCGCCGACGTATCGGCGGGCGACGTAGCCGCGGAACCGAAGCGTACCCACGTCGTCACCCATCTGCCGGGCGACGGCGTGGGACCCGAGGTCACCAACGTCGCGCGAGCGTGCGTAGATGCTGTCGCCGCGCGGCACGGTTTTGCGGTCGACTGGCGTCATTGCGGCCTGGGTGGCCGGCACTACCTGGCCACCGGCGAAGTGCTCCCGGACTCGGTGCTTGACGAGCTGCGCAAGTCTGACGCGATCTTGCTGGGCGCCGTCGGGACGCCCGAGGTACCCCCCGGCGTGCTCGAGCGCGGGCTGCTGCTGCGGCTGCGGTTCGAACTCGACCTGTACGTGAACCTGCGCCCATCCAAGCTGCGCCCCGGCGTCGGCGGAGCGGTAGGCAAGCACGCGCTGGAAGATCTCGACTTCGTCATCGTGCGGGAGAACACCGAAGGCCTGTACGCCGGTGCTGGCGGATTCGTGCATCGCGGCACCGAGTTCGAGACGGCCACCGAGGAGTCGCTGAACACCTGGGCTGGCGTCCGGCGGTGCGTCTTGTACGCGGCCAGGCTGGCGGCCCGGCGATCCGGCCGCCTGACGCTCGTGCACAAGACGAACGTGCTGACACACGCGGGCGATCTGTGGCAGCGCATCGCGTCCGAAGTCGCCGGCGAGGAAGGCGTGCAGCTCAGCTACGCGCACGTAGACGCGGCGTGCCTGTGGATGGTCGACGACCCGAGCCGGTTCGACGTCATCGTGACGGACAACCTGTTCGGCGACATCATCTCCGACCTCGGCGCGGCGCTCACCGGTGGTCTCGGCTTCGCACCGAGCGGCAACCTGAACCCCGACCGCACCGGGCCGTCGGTGTTCGAACCCGTGCACGGCTCGGCGCCGGACATCGCCGGAAAAGGGCTCGCCAATCCCGCCGGTGCCGTGCTGTCGGCCGGGCTGATGCTCGGCCATCTCGGCGAGGACGCGGCCGCCGCGGACCTCGAAAACGCAGTGGATTCGGTACTGGCCGAGGGCGCGCCGGCGAGCACCGGGGCGTGGGAGCAGGCGCTGCTCGTCCGCGTGGGCCAGACAGGGGGGAAGTGATGACGATGCCGACACCGAAGGTAGAGATCTACGACACCACGCTGCGGGACGGGTCGCAGCAGGTCGGGCTCGACCTGACGGTCGCCGACAAGCTACGCGTGGCGGCTGCGCTCGACGGACTCGGCGTCGACGTGATCGAGGGCGGCTGGCCGGGCTCGAACCCGAAGGACGCGGAGTTCTTCGAGCGGGCCAAGAAGATCGATTTCAAGCACGCAACGCTGGCCGCGTTCGGCGCGACGCGGCTGCCGGGTCGCCGGGTCGAGGACGACGCGAGCCTGCGCGCCCTGCTCGACGCCGAGACGCCGATCGTGACGCTGGTCGGCAAGTCCTGGACGCTGCACGTGGACGAGGCGCTGCGAACCACGAGGTCGGAGAACCTCGCCATGGTCGCCGACTCGATCGCCTACATGGCCGCGGCCGGCCGGCGGGTCGTGTTCGATGCCGAGCACTTCTTCGACGGCTACCGGGCAGATCGTGGCTACGCGCTCGACGTGCTGGCCGCGGCCGCTGACGCTGGCGCGGACACGCTTGTGCTCTGCGACACCAACGGCGGCACGCTGCCTGATGATGTGGCCAGGATCGTCGCTGAAGTGGCTGACAGATCGCGCACCGCGATCGGCGTGCACTTCCACAACGATGCGGCGTGCGCGGTGGCCAACTCGGTCATGGCTGTGTCCGCCGGCAGCCTGCACGTACAGGGTGCCGCCAACGGCTACGGCGAGCGCTGCGGCAACGCCGACTTGTTCTCCGTGATCGCGAGCCTCGAGCTCAAGCGCGGGCACGAGTTGCTGCCGGCGGGCCGGCTCGGCGCGCTCGCCTCGACGGCGCGCACGATAGCGGAGGTCGCGAACCTGCCGTTCGAAGCCAGGCAGCCCTACGTCGGATCCTCGGCGTTCGCAACAAAGGCCGGTCTGCACGCGTCGGCGATCGCCAGACGCCCAGATGCGTATTCGCACATCGATCCCGGCACCGTCGGCAACAAGGCGCAGGTTCTGGTCAGCGAGCTGGCCGGTCGTAGCAACGTCGTCGCGAAAGCAGCCGAGCTCGGGCTGGACCTCTCCGACGACCCGACGCTGGCGAGCCGGGTTCTCGAGCAGGTCAAGGAGGCCGAGCATCGCGGTTACGCGTTCGAGGCGGCCGACGCCTCGTTTGAGTTGCTGGTGCGCAAGAGCGCGGGCATTCTGCC
Source organism: uncultured Actinomycetota bacterium (assembly GCA_963730085.1). GTDB lineage: Bacteria > Actinomycetota > Actinomycetes > Streptosporangiales > Streptosporangiaceae > JAJYUU01. Next base: position 83,411 of record CAVSQI010000011.1, read on the forward strand.
AAGCTGGTTCGAGCTTGAGGGCTACCGTGTAGTGATCGAACGCGGCGGACCTCCTGGTGGGCACAGCGCGGATCGCAGCGAAGCGATCGTGCGGCTGCGGCTTGGCGGGCACGAAGTGGCCGACAGGCTGGTGGCGGTCGGCGAGGGCGTCGGTCCAGTGCACGCGCTCGACCAGGCGCTGCGCCGCGCGCTGGCCGAGGTGTATCCGGAACTGGCGGGCATCCACCTCGTCGACTACAAGGTTCGCATTCTGGATGGCCGGGCCGCCACGAGCGCGGTCACCAGGGTGATGCTGACCTCGGCTGACGCTGAGGGGGAGTGGACGACGGTCGGCGTGTCGGACGACATCGTGACCGCCTCGTGGGAGGCGCTGACCGATGGCGTGGTCTTTGGGTTGCTGCGAGCAGGCGCTGAGCCGCTCGCCGAGGAGATTTCGGAGGCGGTATGAGTTCGAGCTTGCCCCGGCCGCGATCGGGCCCGCTGACGACCGGCCCATCGCGCGCCGCCGCGCGCGCGATGCTGCGCGCGGTCGGGCTGTCGGAAGAAGACCTCGAGCGACCGCAGGTCGCCGTCGCGTCTTCGTGGAATGAGGTAACGCCCTGCAACGTGCACCTCAACGGCCTAGCCGCAGCCGCGAAGGAGGGCATCCGCCAGGCTGGCGCGGTGCCGCTGGAGTTCGGCACGATCGCGGTTTCTGACGGCATCTCCATGGGCACCGAGGGCATGAAGTCGTCGCTGGTGAGCCGCGAGATCATCGCCGACTCCGTCGAGCTGATGGTGAACGCCGAGCAATTCGACGCGCTCGTCACGATCGCTGGCTGCGACAAGTCGCTGCCCGGCATGCTCATGGCGTGCGCGCGCCTGGATATCCCGGCCGCATTCTTGTATGGCGGGACCATCCTGCCGGGCTGGGCGCGCGGCAAGTCGGTGACGATCCAGGACGTGTTTGAAGCCGTCGGTGAGCATTCCGCCGGCACGATGTCAGACGCCGAGCTGCTCGCGGTCGAGCGCGCCGCCTGCCCGGGAGCGGGCTCCTGCGCTGGCATGTACACGGCCAACACAATGTCGGCATGCGCCGAGGCGCTCGGCATGACGCTGCCGGGAGAGGCGTCAGCCCCGGCCGTCTCGGCCGAGCGCACTGACCTCGCGCGGCGCACCGGCGAGGCCGTGGTGCGAGCGCTGGCGACCGGGCTGCGACCGCGGCAGATCATGACGCGGGCGGCGTTCCTGAACGCGGCCACCGTCGTGATGGCGACGGCAGGCTCGACGAATGCGGTCTTGCACTTGCTGGCCATCGCCCACGAGGCCGGCGTCGAGCTCAGCCTGGACGACTTCGACGAGATCAGCCGGCGGACGCCGGTTATCGCGTCGATGCGCCCATCGGGCCTGTTCGTCATGAGTGAGCTGGACCGAGTCGGCGGCGTTCCCGTGATCTTGAAGGAACTGCTGTCCGCTGGCCTGATCGACGGCAGCGCGATGACGGTCAACGGCCGCACGCTCGGCGATAACGTGGCCGACGCGTTCGAGCCCGACGGCAAGGTGGTGCGGCCGGTCAAGGATCCGTTCCAGCCCGACGGCGGGCTCGCGATCCTGCGCGGCTCGCTCGCCCCGAACGGCGCCGTCGTGAAGACCCCCGGCATCGAGACGCTGCGGTTCGAGGGCACGGCGCGCGTCTTTGAGCGCGAGGAGGACTGCTTCGAGGCCGTCACGGCTGGCCGAGTGCGCAAGGGCGACGTCCTGGTGATCCGGAACGAGGGCCCCAAGGGCGGGCCCGGCATGCGGGAGATGCTCGCGGTCACGGCGGCGATCAAGGGCGCGGGCCTCGGCAAGGACGTAGCGCTGCTCACTGACGGCAGGTTCTCGGGTGCCACTTTCGGTGCGTGCGTCGGGCACGTCGCGCCCGAGGCATTCGCCGGCGGCCCGATGGCCCTCGTCGTGGACGGTGACAAGATCGTTCTGGACGTGGTCGAGCGGCGGCTTGAGCTTCTCGTCGACGACGCGGAGCTCGCGCGGCGACGGTCGGAGTGGAAGCGCGCGGCGCCGAATTACACGAGCGGTGCGCTGGCCAAGTACGCGGCGCTGGTGTCCGGTGCCGATCGCGGCGCCGTCTGCGCGGTTCCGGCGGGCGCGTAGCCCCGAACACGCAGTCGACAACGACGTGGCCGACCGCCCGACAGGGCAGTCGGCCACGTGTGGTCTTGCTCACGATTGCGCTGGTCAGCGCCGGCTTGCGGCGCAGCAGCCACAGAAGTGCAGGAATCATGCGCGCCGTACTTCCCGTCGCGATTAAAGATGGGTCACACTTAGGCCCGAGTAGTTCCAGTTGCCCATCCGGCGCACGCGCTTACCTTAGGGGTGTACAGGAAGTGACCGAGACCACAACAGCGGGCGGCGCCGCGGTGATCGAGGCCGACGTTCGTGAGGGCACGTACGGCGACAAGATAGCGACGATTGAGCCCGGCGGGGCCGAGTACATCCCGCTGAGCGAGCGGCACGGCAAGCCGCATCAGCAGTTCTGGACGTGGGTGTCGCCGAACATGGAGTTCGCGACGATCTTCGTCGGAGTCATCGGGGTCTGGTTCTTCGGCCAGTCGTTCTGGCTGGCGACGCTCGCCATCATTCTCGGCACCGCGCTCGGGTCGCTCTCGATGGGCTTCTTGGCCGCCCGCGGTCCGCTGTTCGGGGTACCGCAGATGGTGCTGTCCCGGCTCGGCTTCGGTTTCCGCGGCAACATCCTCCCGGCCGGGATCAACGCGCTCGTGGCAGGCGTGGGCTGGTTCGCGGTCAACAGCGTCAGCGGCGCCTTCGCGCTGAACGCCCTGCTGGGCTGGAACGACAAGCTGTGCCTGCTCATCATCGTGGTGGTGCAGCTCGCTGTCGCGTTCTTCGGGCACAACCTGGTGCACGCGTTCGAGCGCGTCGCGTTTCCCATTCTCGTGATCATCTTCCTGATCGCGTCGGTCGTGATCGTCGGCAAGGCCCACCCGAGCGCTGTGCACGAGACCGGCGGCCTGGGCGGCTGGCTAGTCACGCTCGGCGCGGCATTCGGCTACGCGGCCGGCTGGAACCCGTACGCCAGCGACTACACGCGCTACCTGCCCAGGGACTCCAACCGCAGGGCAGCTGGCCTGTGGGCGGCGCTCGGCGTCTTCATCTCCTGCGTGGCGCTGGAAGTCATCGGCGCGGCGGCGGCGACTGTCACCAGCATCGATAAGTACGCCGACAACCCGACCGCCGGCTTCGTCAGCCACCTGCCCACCGGCATCGCCGACGCCACGCTGCTGGCGATCGCGCTGGGAGCGATCTGCGCGAACGCGCTGAACGTCTACTCCGGCTCGATGTCGTTCCTCGCGCTCGGCGTCAAGCTTCCGCTGAGGCTGCGCCGGGCCATCGTCGCGCTGGTATTCGGCGTGGCCGGCTTCTTCGTGGCGCTCGCCGGCCTCAGCGACGCCGGCGTGAAGTACAACAACTTCCTGCTTGTCATCGCGTACTGGATTGGCCCATGGCTTGGCGTCTTCTTCGCCGACCAGTGGCTGCGCCGGGGCAAGCGGGTCGATGGCCTGCTGTTCGACCGGAGGCACAACCCGTGGGCGGGCGCGGCCGCGATGGCCATTTCGGCGGCGCTATCTATCTACCTGTTCGCCAACCAGACCGGCAGCCCCGGGTATGTCGGCGTCGTCCCGAAGGCCCACCCGGCGTTCGGCGACCTGACCTTCGAGGTCGGCTTCGTGCTTGCCGCGCTGCTGTACGCAGTGTTCTTCCGGCTGCAGGGTCAGAGCAACGTGCAGGAAGTGCTGGAGATCCCCGGCGAGACCGCTGAGCCTGCAACTGCCTAGGCTGGAACGTACGCGCGTGGGTGCTGGCCTGGTCCGCCGGGCCAGCACCCTTCGCACTACGCCCGCAGGAAGCTAACCGGCTCCTCGGAGCCCTGCCAGACGACCGTGTGCTCGGCCGGGGCGCAGCGGGCCACGACCTTGCCGTCCCGGAGCACGAGTGTGCGCGGCGCGACGAGACGCAGCGCGTCCGCCTCGGATGGTGCGTCGAAGACGACAAGGCTCGCGGGCCCGCCTGGCCGCAGACCGTAGTTCGGCACGCCAAGGGCGGCCGCCGGGTTCACGGTGATCATCTCGATCAGTCGCCGCAGCTCGCCATCGCCTGACATCTGGCCGAGGTGGACGAGCACGAACGCGGCCTGGAGCGGGTCGCCATAGCCGAGCGGGTACCACGGATCCATGACCGAGTCGTGCCCGATGCAGACGTTGACGCCCGCGTCCTGGAGCTGCTTGACCCTGGTATGGCCACGGCGGATTGGCCCGGTGTCGAATCTGCCCTGGAGCACTGCGTTGTCCAGCGGATTGGTCACCATGTGCAGGCCGGCTCTGGCGATGTTGTTGATCAGCCGGTACGCGTACGCGGCGTTGTAGGAGTGCATTGCCGTGGTGTGGCTGGCGGTGACCCGGCCGGACATGCCCCGGCGGATCGTCTCGGCCGCCATTACCTCAACGAACCGCGAGTGATCGTCGTCGGTCTCGTCGCAGTGAATGTCGACGGCCAGGCCGTGATCGTCGGCCAGCGCCATCGCGAAGCGCACCGACTCGACGCCGTCCTCGCGGGTCAGCTCGTAATGCGGGATCCCGCCCACGACGTCGGCGCCAAGATCGACGGCGGCGCGCATCAGTTCCTTGCCGCCGTCGAACGCGAGGATGCCCTGCTGTGGGAAAGCCACGAGCTGGAGATCGATGAGACTCCGGACCTCCTCGCGGAGGTCGACGAGCGCGCGCAGCGCGGTCAGCTCCGGGTCGCAGACGTCGACATGGCTGCGCACGTGCTGGACGCCGCACGCGAGCTGCCAGCGAAGGATCTGCCGGACCCGCGCCTGCACGTCTTCGTACGTCAGGTCGGGAACACGGTCGGCCCATATCGCGATGCCCTCAAACAGCGAGCCGGACGCGTTCGGACGCGGCTGACCGACGGTGAGCACGGCATCAAGGTGAATGTGCGGCTCGACGAGCGGTGGCGTTACCAGACGACCGGCTAGGTCGATGGTCTGTGTAGCGGTGGTGTCGGCATCGACGACCGCGAGTACGGTCCCGTCGACGCCAAGGTCGGTCAGCGTGTCCTGGCCCGCGAGCCGGGCGTTGCGCAGGAGAAGGTCGATCACCGGCCCATCATCGCGTACCAGCCGGCCCGGCGGCGCAGATGCCTGTCAAGCCGGCGGTCTCGGCACTCGTGTTAGTACGGCAGCCGAAGTATCGGTTGACGATGTATCGGTTGACGAACTAGTCTGTCGATCGTGACGACTCCGCCCGCCGCTGAAGACAAGCTGATAGCGACCTCTGGCCCGACCTTGGATAGAGAGCGGGCGTCCGCTCCGAGCCGTCGGGAACTGCTCGCCTGGATGGTGCTTGCGCTGGTCCCGGCGTCCGTTCTGGTGGCGCTGCTGGTGCTCCACCTCATGTCCGCCAGCGCCGCGGCAGCAACCGGGGGGTGTGGTGGCGGCTGATCTGATGCCACCAGCCGTTGCTGCGCCGCGTCCCGCGATGACGTTCGGCGCGCGGGTGTGGGTCGCCGCGACCATGGCCGTATCGGTGTCGGCCGCCGTTGCGGCGATCCTGCTGGCACCACCGGCGTCCGCCCGGCCTCCGGAAGCACTGGCGTTCCTGCTGTTCGTGGGCTCGTCGGTGCACGTGGCCTCGACCGGCTGGTTCTACACGGTGCCCGAGGTGCGCGCGCACATGCGCGGGCACAAGGCCAGGTACGTGTGGTGGCCGCTCGCGCTGATCGCCGGGGCCGGCGCGATCGCCGCGCTGGTGCCTCGCTCCGTGCTCGACTGGCTGCTGCTTCCGTATTTCTCCTGGCAGTTCTTCCACTACCAGAAGCAGAATCTCGGCATCGCCGCCCTGGCGGCGGCTGCGCGCCGCATCACGCCGCTGCGGCGGGCCGAGCGCCGAGCGCTGACCGGGGCTGGGCTGGCCGGAATCGCAGGCTTGCTCGCCCGCCCGAGCCTGCTGCAGGTTCCGGTCAGGGCGATCCTGGCGCCCGCGTTCCCGCTGGCAGCGATCGCATTCGTCGCGTTCGTCGCGCTCGGTGTCGGCTGCCTGGTCAGGCGTAGCCCGGTGCAGCGGCCAGCTGGATTCTGCGCGTGCTACACGCTGTCACTAGTCTTCAGCCTGCCGGTGTTCGTCTTCAACTCGCCCTACGCGGCGGTGGCCGGGCTCACGATCGCGCACGGGTTGCAGTACCTCCTGCTCATGACCTTGCTGGCGGCGGGCTCCGATGTCCGTCGGCCCTTGCAGCGATCGGCTGGCCTTACGACGCTGGGCAGCATCGCGCTGCTGTGCAATATCGCGCTGCTCGGCGGCGCGGCGCTGTCGATGGCGTCCGATCAGGCGTCAGCGGCGCCGGCGGTCCGGGTCCTGTTTGGCGCCTTCCTCGGCGCGGTGATGGCTCACTTCGTGGTCGACGGCGGCCTGTGGCGGATGCGCGAGGAGTTCCCCCGGTCGTTCGTTGGCTCCCGATTGCCTTACCTCGTGCCGAGCGGCGGTCCGGCGGCGCTTCGCCCGCCGATGGATCGGCTCCCGATATAGGATCGGGACGTGCCAGGACGCGGTACGAGATCTGCCGGAGCCGACGCGCTCGTCACATTCGGCCGCTATGCAGGCCCGGCCACGCTCATCTTGTCGAGCCTCGCCGACGGTCCGAAGCACGGCTACGCGCTCACCAAGGACATCGAGCAGTTCGCTGCCGTCAGGCTGGCACCCGGAACGTTGTACGAGGCGCTCAGCCGACTCGAGGGCCAGGGCCTCATCGAGGCGCTAGCGAGCGACGACAGGCGGCGGCCGTACCAGCTCACGGCGGCCGGAGTGCAAGCGCTGCGCGTGCACCTCGCCGATCAGCGACGGGTTGCTGACGTCGGTCTCGGTCGCCTCCGCAGGAACTGGGGGCAGGCGTGAAGTACACGTGCTCGCCAGAGCGCCGGGTGGTGCGGCTGCTGCGCTGGTATCCGTCGTCTTGGCGGGCGCGCTACGGCGAGGAGTTCGCCGAACTGCTACTGGCCGACGTCACTGAGCAACCACGTAGCTGGCGCCGCGCGGTCGACGTCGCCGCGAACGGACTGCTCGCCCGCTGCACAAATGCGGGCCTGACGACCCACGAGCTGCCACCGCTTGAGCAGATCCGCCGCGGCGTCGCGACGCTGAGCTGCGCGCTCGCAGCGTTCCTCACGTTCGGCGTGGCAATGCTGGCCCAGCTAGCCACGGGCTTGCAGTGGGCAACGCCGCGTTCAGCGGCAACGCTCGGCGGCAGCGTCGCCATGTCGATCGGCGCCGGCTGCCTGGTTCTCATCGCACTGCTCGGAGCGGTGCCTGTCGCGGGGCGCGCCGTGGTGGCAGCGGTGCAGAGCGGTGACCGACGGCTCATGAGATCGACTGGCCTGATGCTCGCTTGCGGGGCCGTGCTCGTGATTGGCACGCGGCACTTTCAGAACGCCTGGCCCGGAACCGGCGGCGCGGGTGCTCACAACAGCCTCGTCCCGGCTGGCATCGCGGCCTTCGGCTGGGCGTCGACGCTCTCGGTGTCCTCGTTCTGGGTGCATCCCGCCGTGCTCGGGATCTTGCCGGGGCCCGAGCTGGCCTGGATGACGCTGAGCCCGTGCGCGGTTCTGGGGCTGGTAGCGGGATTTGCCGCGGTCGTTCGTCGGCTTGCGCCGTCGGCCGGGCTGCTGAGGTACCTATCGCGCCTGGCTATGGCCGCTGTTGTGGCGGCGGTGCCCTTCGTCGCAGGCGCGGCGAGCTGGGTACTGGCGAACACACCAGCGGAGCCGGGCCTGTTCCGGCCCGGCTTGATCAACGGCGCTGAGCTGACAGCGATGGCGCTCGCGCTGGTGGTAGCGCTGCGCGCTGCCTTCGGCATCTGGCGCGCTCGGGCCGCCGTGGCAGCACGATCCCGGCGGAGCTCCGCGTCCGCCTCACGAGGGTAGTGCGCCGTTGTTTGGCCATAGCGGGATAAAGCGACAAAGTATGTACAAGGCGGTATAGGCGACGCTAGAGTCTCAGCTCGCTATATCCACTGCGCAGCCGCAATCTGCGGTGCTGCCACTCACGCTGGGACGCCGGATGGGAAACCTCGACTTCGCACACCACGCCGGGTTCTCCTGGTACTGCCTGCTGCTGATGTTCAGCGGCATCGTGATGCTAGTGATCGCTGTGCTGCGGAATCAGGCCACCCAGCGCCGAGTGCTCCGCGCCATTTTCGGCGTCGGCTTCTTCGGCTACGGCTTCTACCTCGCCTTCTTGTGGGGTGGCGGCACGTACTTCCTCTTCTTCCAGGCGTTCATCGTGCCGGTGCTGCTTATTATCGACACGGTCCGCAGCCGGGGCGTCCGGCGGCAGCCTCAGCCGTCCGTCCTCGCCGGCCAGCAAGCCATGGCTGCCCCGAGCCTCCAGCCGATGACGGACCTGGGCCTGCCGCCGATGGCGGACCCCGGCCTGCCGCCGATGGCTGACCCGGGCCTGCCGCCTGTGCCACCCAGCTAGCCAGGCAGGCGATCGAGCGCCCCCCGGATGAGTTCGGCGGTCGCGTCGAGGTCCGCGCGGTCAGGAGACAGGAAGTTGGCGCTCAGCCTGAATCCGTCCCCCGCGAACCGCGGCACGACGTGCAGATGGACGTGCTCAACCTCCTGGCCCGCCACCGTGCCGTCGGCCAGGAAGAAGTTGATGCCGTCGCACCGGACCTTCGACCCGCGCAGCGCGGCTGCCATGCGCTGCGCCGCCGTGAACATGGCGCGGCCGGCCTGCTCGGGCAGATCCGCGAGCCCGCTGGCGTGTGAGCGCGGTACGACGAGCAGGTGGCCGGTTGTGATCGGCCTGATGTCCAGGAAGGCCTGTACCAGATCGTCAGCGTAGACCACGCTGGCTGGCAGCCGCTCCGCGACAATGTCGCAGAACGGGCAGCCCGGTACCGAGATGTTGGGCGCCACCGGGTCAGTATCCCTCGGGGTGCAAAGGCGGCGTGAAGACGGCGCGCCGCCGCGTTAAGAACGTGTGAAGATCGTTGGGAAACGGGGCCTGCCGGGGTTCAACTGGCATGAATGACCCAGCTAGCTGAGCCGAGCATCCGCCGCCGCCGCGGGCTGGCTGCGCCGCTGGCGCTGCCCGCCGGCTTCGGCGCGCTGCTGGTGGTCGGGGCGACAGCCGCGGCGAGCCACGGCGCGGTATCGGGCGGCTGGATACTGATGCTCGCCGCCATCATTGTGGGTGCCGGGTCTGCGGTCGCCGAGCCGCCCGTCGCTCCGGTCCTTGGCGCGATCGGCTGGCTGACCGTGGCCGGGTTCTCTCGCGCGCCTTACGCGCGACTCCAACTCACCGGGCGGCTCGCCGCGCAAGCAGCGATAGTGGTCGGCGGCGCGATGATCCTGGGCATCGTGACCGGCGTGATAGTGCGCCGCGTTGCCGGATCGTACACACTGTGGATTGTGGAGATAGCAGGTCAGCCGTCGTCGAACGGTCACTACGATGCCGTCGGCCCGGCTTCGGACTCGCTGCCTGAGCCTTCGGCGGAGGCGCCCGGGACGCGAACCAGGAGGCGGCACCGGCTCGCTGACCTTACCGGCGGCATCGGTCACCGGCGGGTGCTTGCGGCAGGCGTCCTCATGGTTGGCGGGCTGCCGCTGCTCACGCTCGCCCTGTCCGCTCGCAGCCTGCGCCTCGACCTTGGCGACGACCTGCTGATCTACCTCGTCGCCGTCGTCGCGGTCGCCGTTGTGGGGGGATTCTGGCCGGCCGTACTCGCCGCAGTGGCCGCGAGCCTGCTGGTGAACTGGTACTTCACTCCGCCGGTGCACACACTCACCATCGCTGATGGCAAGAGCCTGCTCGCGCTGCTGCTGTTCGTGACGGTGGCCGTCACCGTGAGCAGCGTGGTGCATCTGGCCGCGCTTCGCGCCCGGCAGGCCGCGCGCAGTAGCGAGGAGGCCCAGGACCTCCTGGCGCTCGCGCAGACCGTCCTCGGCGGGAAGGACACGCCAGCGGCTGTCCTGACGCACTTGATCGGCAGTCGCGGCGGGCAGGCCCGGCTGCTGGAGCGAAGCGGGGACGCGTGGGTACGCGTGGCCGGTAGCGATCCAGAGCCCAGCGGCGAGATCCAGCGAACGGCGGCCCGCCCCGACCTTGTCCTTGAGGTCTCTGGCCAGCACCGCCCGCTCTCTCCTCGGCTTCTTGACGGGCTATCCGCCCAGGTAGCTGCTGCGCTCGATCGGGACCGGCTGCGCACCCAGGCCGCTCAGGCGGAGGCGCTGGCCGAAGGAAACCGGATGCGGACGGCGCTTCTCGCCGCCGTCAGCCATGACCTGCGGACGCCGCTGGCCTCGATCAAAGCGAGCGTCAGCACGCTGAGGCAGACCGATGTCGACTGGACCGAGGCCGACGAGGCAGCGTTGCTGGCCACCATCGAGGCGTCGGCGGACCGCCTGGATGCGCTCATTGGCAATCTCCTGGATATGAGTCGGCTCACGACCGGGTCGCTCCAGCCGTTCCTGCGCCCGACGGCGATCGATGAGGTGGCGCCCGTCGCGCTGCGCGGACTCGACGGCGGCGCCATGCTCCAGCTCGCCGTGCCCGACGACCTGCCGCTCGTGCTGACCGATCCCGGCCTGCTCGAGCGCGTGCTGGCCAACCTGTTCGCCAACGCGCTTGCGTACTCGCCGACCGGAAGCCGGCCGGGCCTGCGGGCCAGCCTTGGCCCTGACGGCGTCGTGCTAGACGTCATCGATCACGGTCGCGGTGTCCCGGACGAGCTGAAGTTCAGGATGTTCGAGCCATTCCAGCGGCTGGACGGCCGCGCCGATTCGGCGGCGGGCGCTGATCCGACAGCCGGGACCGGGGTCGGACTCGGGCTGGCCGTCGTGAAAGGCTTCCTGGACACAATGGGCGGCACGGTCGAGGCGGCCGACACGCCAGGCGGCGGCCTAACGATGCGGGTCACGCTTCCGTGCGCCACCGCGAATGCTCCGAGCGTTGCCGCGGGCCAATGACCCGCGTCCTGGTCATCGACGACGAAGGCCCGATCCTGCGAGCGCTGAAGATCAACCTGACCGCCCGCAAGTACGACGTCTGTACGGCCGCTGATGGCGCATCCGGGCTGGCGGCGATGGCCCGGGAGCGGCCCGACGTCCTGATACTCGATCTCGGCCTGCCCGACATGGACGGGACCGACGTCATCAGGGGAGTCCGGGGCTGGACGAGCACGCCGATCATCGTGCTGTCGGCCTGGGGTCAGGAGAGCCAGAAAGTGGCGGCCCTGGATGCCGGCGCGGATGACTACGTCACGAAGCCGTTCGGGATGGACGAACTGCTAGCGCGGCTGCGCGCAGCCGTACGCCGGGCCTCCCCGGCGCCGGACGAGCCCATCGTGAGCACCGCGCGAGTTCACGGTGGATCTGGCGCGCAAGCGCGTCACGCGGGGCGGCGCAGACGTCCGGCTGACACCGACCGAGTGGCAGGTACTCGAGGTACTTGTGCGCAACGCCGACCGGCTCGTCACGCAGCGTCAGCTACTCGCCGAAGTCTGGGGCCCGGGTTATCACAACGAGGCCAGCTACCTGCGGGTTTATATGGCCAATCTGCGGCGCAAGCTCGAGCCCGATCCGTCCGCCCCGCGCTTCCTGCTGACCGAGCCAGGCATGGGCTACCGCTTCCTGCCGAGCTAGTGCTCGCCGCCTGCGATCGGCTGGAGCTCATAGGACGGGTTGTAGATTGCCCGCTCGCCCTTCACGCTGGTGAGCCCGGCCGTGCACAACGATCTTGCGTCCGGGTTGGACACCCGGGATATCGCGACGGCCGAGCCAAACGAGCAGGACCCGACCGGTCCCGTCCCACAACTCGGCTTCCATCGTGAGTGTGCTTCCGCGCGGGCGTAGCGTGACCGCCCGCAGCGTGCCCGCCACGTCCACTACCTCCCGGTGCACGGTTTCAGCGATCGGGACCGGCAGCCCGCCGCCCGCCGGCAGCCCGCCGCCCGCCGGCAGTTCGCTGATCTCCTGACGGACTTCGGCCGCGTGCAACGCCTCCCGGCTCGCGAGCAGGCGCGGGCCCGCCAGCGGATCCGCCGTGGCCGATACCCGCGTCGCCGAGGCGAGCTGATAGGGCACGCTCGCGACGACGACCCCGCGCTCGAGCAGCAGGCGCGCCTTGAGGCGCAGCGCGCTCTGGTTGTGCAGGGCCTGCTCCCACCAGTGCCCGAGAACGTACTCGGGAATGTAGACCGTCACGATGTCACGCGGACTCTCGCGGCGCAGCCGCCGGACGTACTCGATCACCGGCCGCGTGATCTCGCGATAGGGGGACGAGATGACCGTGAGCTGGAGTGGCATGCCGCTGCGGTCCCATTCTTCGCGGAGCCGCTCAGTCTCGGCCGTGTCGACATCGACGGTCACCGCTTCCAGCCGGGCCGGCCTGGCGGCCCTGGCGTACGCCAGCGCTCGCAGGGTCGGCAGGTGCAGCTTACTGACCAGCACGATCGCGATATTGCTGGCTGGGAGTGTGAGCACCGCCTCCTCGGCGGGCGTCAGCTCTTCCGCGACCGCCGCGTAGTGCCGGTGGATGCCGTTCATGGTGAACCAGATGACGACCATCGCCGCGACCGCGATCCATGCGCCGTCGGCAAACTTGCTGATGACCACGATGACGAGGACAGCGCCGGTGACGCATGCCCCGATGGTGTTGACCGTGCGCGACCGGATCATCCGCAGCCGGGTCGAGCCCTCCGTTGTTGTCCGTAGCAAGCGGTTCCAGTGCCGGATCATCCCGGTCTGGCTGCACGTGAACGAGACGAACACACCGACGATGTAGAGCTGGATCAGCCGGGTCGGCGAAGCGTTGAACGCAACGATGAGGACGATCGCGAAGCCAGACAGGAGCAGGATGCCGTTGCTGAACGCCAGCCGGTCGCCTCGGGTGTGCAGCTGACGCGGCAGGTAGCCGTCCCTGGCCAGAATCGATGCGAGCACGGGGAAGCCGTTGAATGCAGTGTTGGCCGCGAGCACGAGGATCAGCGCGGTGAAGAGCTGGAGCACGTAGAACAGCGGTGAGGAGTATCCGAAGACCGCGCGGCCTACCTGCGCGATGACCGTGGGCTGAACGTAACCTGACGGCGTGCCGATCAGGGTGCCTGCGTGCACGTGACTGGCCAGCGCGAGCGCGGTCACGCCGCCGAACATGATGACGGCGATGCCGCCCAGCAGCGCGAGGGTGGTCGCCGCGTTCTTGCTCTTCGGCGCCCGAAAGGCCGGAACGCCGTTGCTGATCGCTTCCACGCCCGTCAGCGCGGTGCACCCCGATGAGAACGCCCGCAGGATCAGGAATACCAGCGCCAGGCCCGCGAAGCCGCCGGTGGCCTTGATGGCGTAGCCAGCGGTTTCGGCGTGCAGGTGGTGACCTGTCGCAAGCCTGAGCGCGCCCCAGATGATCATGAACATGACGACGCCGATGAAACAGTACGTCGGGATCGCGAAGCCAGTGCCCGACTCGCGGACGCCGCGCAGGTTCAAGATCGCGATCACCGCGACCGTCAGGGCGGCGATGAGCGTGACACGCGAGTTCAGGGCCGGGAATGCCGAAGCCAGGTTGGCGACGCCCGAGGACACCGATACGGCCACTGTCAGCGTGTAGTCGACCATCAGCGCGCTCGCCACTGTCATGCCGACGCGCGGGTTGAAGTTGGTCGTCGTGACCTCGTAGTCGCCGCCACCCGACGGGTAGGCGTGCACGTTCTGGCGGTAAGACGCGACGACGACAAGCATCAGCAGGCCGACCGCGAGTGCGATCCACGGCGTGTACGCGATGAACGCAAGTCCGCCCGCAGCTAGGACCAGGAGCACTTCCTGAGTCGCGTACGCAACCGACGACAGCGCGTCGCTGGCGAATACCGGCAGGGCGATCTTCTTCGGCAGCAGGGTGTGTCCCAGCCGCTCGCTCTGCATCGGCCTGCCAACGAGCAGCCGCTTGACGGTCTGGAACGCCATTGCCACGTCCGAATGCTAGGCCCGGTAACCGTGGCGTGCCTATCCCTTCGACCCCGACGAATTCTCTCCGTGAGCACGCCATTACGCACTGTCTCTGATCGCTGGAGGTGGCGACCGCCGTAGACGGCATCACCTCCCGCGGGCGTGGCGTCGGCTTGTAGCCTGTCGCGGCACGCACTGCACGCCGTAGTCGTTAACCAGGGTGCTGGCGACAACTAGCCGGGAGGATGAAAACATTTGGCAATGAGGCTGTCGCGGCGACGGCCGCCGGAGCGGGCCGTCCAGGGGTCGCCGGCGGCTTCTGACGGGCGCGCGGCCTCGCCGGCGTCAAGCCAGGACGCGGCCGACGCGGAGGCGCCGGCGGGCAAGGCTGCGAAGCAGACGGCCGCGCTCGTCGTCGAGGACGAGCTCGAGCCCCGGATCCGGATACCAACAGACTTGCTCCGCTGCCTGACGACGCTCATCGAGATCGCGGTGCTCCTCGCTCTGGGACTCGTGGCGAAGGCCACCACGTCGGGCGTCCAGGTGGACGTCATCGGCGTCAGCGAGCACCTCGCCCGGCCCCTGATCGCGCCGTTGCACTCGCTGGCCTTCGTCGCGGTGATCGGCCTGCCGGTGGCGCTGGCGATCCGGCTCATCGTGATCGGTCAGCTGCGCAGGCTCGCCGAAGCCGTGGGCATCGGCGTCATCGCCGGCGGCGTCACTGTCGCTTGCAACGCCCTGCTCCAGCTCAGCTCCCTGGACCAGGTCTATGACGTGATTGCCAGGACAGGCTCGCCCGGCGGGTCGGCGACCCTCGATCCGTACCTGGCCGGCCTCGCTGCGTACCTGACGGTTATCGGGATGTCTGGCCGGACGCGCTGGCGTACGTGGTTCTGGCTGGCCATCGGGTTCTACAGTCTCACCAGCCTGGTGCTCGACCGCGCGACCTCCACCGTCTTGTCCCTCCTGATCTCTCTGCTGCTCGGCGCCGCCGTCGGCTCGGGGCTGCGGTACGTCATCGGCACTAACTCGGACCGGCCGACGGCCGAAGAGATCGCTGCAGCCGTGGGCCTGGCGACGGAGCCCATTGCGGAGATCCGCCGGATCCCCGCCAGCCGGACCGAGAATCGCCAGTACCGGACTCGCGGCACGGACGGCACGCCCTTTGACGTCACGGTGTTTGACCGAGATCAGCAAGCGGCCGATGCGCTGTACCGGATCTATCGTCGCCTCCGTGTCACCAGCCAGGCGGCTAGGAACGTCCCGGTGACGGTGAGCCGCGCGATCGAGCGCAGCTCATTGATGGCCTACGCGGTCGAGCATGCCGGAGTGCCGACGCCGCGGTTGCGTGCCGCAGTCCGCGTCGGGCCAGAGGCCGCAGCGATCGCGACCACCCATCACGACGGCACCACCCTGGCGGATCATTCTGCGCCGACCGATCGCCTGCTCGGACACGTCTTCGACGCGGTGCTGAAGCTACACCGACACCGGGTGACGCATCGCGCGCTGACCGCCGACCGGATCCTGCTGACCGGACATAACGACGAGACGGTCATGTTGCTCGATCCCAGTGGCGGTGACGTCGCCGCGAGTGACCTCCAGCTTCGGCTGGACCTGTCGCAGCTGACCGCGACGGTCGCGCTGCTGGTTGGGCCGGATCGCGCGGCCAGCATCGCCAGGCAGAAGCTCGGCCAGCCGACCGTGTCCAGCCTCGTGCCGCTGCTCCAGCCGGTCGTGTTGCATCGCTCGACCAGGATGTCGATGCGCAGGCGAAAGGACGTGCTGCCGACCCTGCGTAAGGACTTGCTTGGCACGGTGCCGCAAACCGACGTCCCCCCGGTGCAGCTGGAGCGGATCCGGATCCGGAGCGTGCTGACGCTCGTGGCGACGATCTTCGCGGCCTATATCGTCCTCGGCGAGCTCGGCAGCAAGCACTTCGGCAGCGTGCTCAAGCACTCGGACTGGACCTGGGTGCTCGTCGCGCTGGCCTTGTCGGCAGTTACCTACCTCGGTGCGGCCTGGTCCCTGTCGGGCTTCGTGCTCGAGAAGCTGAGGTTCGTGCGGACGTTCCTGGCCCAGCTCGCCGGGTCCTTCGTCACGCTCGTCACGCCCGCAGCCGTCGGCGGCGTCGCTCTCAACATTCGGTACCTGACCAAGTCCAAGGTGACGCCGGCCGACGCAGGCTCCAGCGTCGGTGTCTCGCAGGTGTTCGCCTTTACCCTGCACATAGTGCTGCTGGTGATCTTCATCACCCTGACCGGCGGCTCGCACATACCTGCGTTCCGGCCGCCAAGCTGGGCCTACATAGCGCTGGCCGTGCTCGGCGCTGTCATCCTGGGCGTGCTGGCAGTGCCAGCCGGCCGGCGGCTGGTGCGGTCTCGGATTGCGCCGGCGCTCGGCCAGGTCATCCCGAGGCTCCTCGACATCGCCCAGAAGCCCGCCAAGCTCGCCGAGGGCATCGGCGGCGCGCTGGTGCTGACGTTTGCCTACATCCTCTGCCTGGACGTATGCCTGCGCGCCGTCGGCACTCACGCTAACTTCTTCGCGATCGGCGTGGTCTACCTCACCGGTAGCGCGCTGGGCTCGATCGTGCCGACGCCTGGCGGCCTCGGCGCCGTCGAGGTCGCGCTGACCGGCGGACTCACGACAATCGCGCACGTGTCCGGCGCGTACGCGCTGAGCGCCGTGCTCCTCTTCCGGCTGATCACGTTCTGGCTGCCGATTCCCGTTGGCTGGGTCGCCCTGAGCTATCTGCAGCGCCGCGACGCGCTATGACGACGTGCTCGGCGCGGGCGGATCATCGAAGTGTCGCGACGGCCAGCGCGGCCGCGAGCAGCACGATGCTCCACGACATCGCGCGCAGCGCGCGCTCCAACGGCTCGAGCAGTCGGCTCGCGGTCAGCGTCAGCGTGTCGCCATCGGCGAGCGTGACGCTGCCGGTGACCCCGGCGGCCCGCCGCCGCAGCAGCCGGGCGGGCGTGCTGAGGCTGCGCTGGGCCGCGGACAGGGCAAACGCGCCAGCCGCGGCGAGCACCGAGCCAGCCGACAGCGTGCCGGTCTGCGCCACGTAAGACGTCAGCAGCGGGAACGCGCCCCACGCTGCCGCGAAGCCAGCGTCGGTGTGCACGATGCCGCCGAATAGCTCGGCGTTGTAGGCGATGACGAGCAAGGGCCCAGCCAGCAGGAACGGTATGAGCGCCCAGCCGACGCGCAGCGTGCCGACTATTCCGAGGCCAACCGCACCAGCCAGCCCAATCCCGGCGACGATGAGCAGCGCCGCGTTCGGGATCTGGGTGCGCAGCGGTCGGCCGTGGATACTCATCCAGTGCGTGGGCCGCGAGGCCGACGGCGAGGAAGAACGCGATCAGCGTCGCTAGCAGCGGTACCAGCTGCACGTGCGGCGCTAACGTGGCCCCGATCACGACGTAGGAGAGATGCCACGCCGTGTACGGGGGGTGCAGCAAGGTCCACCAGTCGCGCCAGCGGCCCGGTCCGGCCGCGTAATACGCCGGCCTGGCGGCTACTGGCGCCGATGCCTCCTCGCGCGGCACGCCGCCAGCCTGCGCGTCACCCACTCGCGCGCGTTCCCCACATCACGAGGCCACCGCCGAGGCTCATGACCCGGTAGCCCACATCCTGCATGCCTGCCTGCTGCCAGGCGCGAATGGTCCAGTCCACCGGGTAGCGCCGGTAGTGCCCCGCAATGCTCGGCCCGAGGAAGCGGCCGACCTCATACCACTCCCGTCCGCCAGTGAGCAGACCGCCGAGCGGCAGCACGAGCCATGTATAGAGGCGCCACCAGAACCGCCAGAACGCGGACGGCGGTACGAGGAACTCCAGGCTGGCGACCGTCCCGCCAGGCCGGACCACCCTGGCCAGTTCGGTGAGCGTAGCCTGCGGATCGGTGACGTAACGGAGCAGGTATGTGAACGTCAGCGCGTCCACAGAGGCGTCGGGCAGCGGCAGCTGCTCAGCGCGACCGGAGACGAGGGAGACGCTGTCGCTGGCACCGGCCGCCGCGACATTGCGCGCGCCCTGTCTGAGCATCTGCTCGGTCAGGTCCAGCCCGATGACCCTGGCACCGGTACGAGCGGCGATCTGCAAAGACACGCCAGCCGTCCCGGCCGCGACGTCGAGCACCACCGGTGGCGAGTGGCCGGCCTGCCGGCCCGGCGTGATCCGGTCCACCATGGCGCGGCGCCACCGTCCGTTCTGGCCGAAGGACAGCAACTCCGCGAGCCGGTCGTAGCGCCCGCCGAGCGGTGCGAACAGCTGCTGGGCAACGTTGTTGCGTTGATCGAGCGCGGGACTGTGCACGGCGTCTCCTCGGTAACCCCCGATCACCGTACGCCAGGACTGCGTGCTGTGCGCAACGGCGCGCTTGTCGTGGGATCAGGCCGGCCGGAAGCGGAGGGCAGACCACACCGTGTCGAGCGCTACCTGTCGCACTGGCTGAACGCCCAGATCGCTGACCGCCTTCGCCAGGGTGTCCCGGTTGATGTCCGTCGCGAGCTGCCCGCCCTTCGGGTAAGCAATCCAGGCCAGCCTGTCCGCGCGCGCGGCCGCGACCGCGGGTCCGGCCAGGTCCGTGAGCTCGGCGGCGCGAGCAACGAACGCAATGACCACATCGGCCGTTTCTGGGTCGGCTACCTGCGGTCCGAGTCCTGACAGGTCAGGGCCGTCAGGTCTGGCCGCCACGATCGCGACCCGCGCGCCCGGCTTGATCTGTAGCTTCGCGGCAAGCTCCATGTCAGCCCTTCTCGTCGTCGGGCGCAGGCCCGCCCACCCACACAATCCCTCAAGTCTTCTTGGCCGTGCGGAAGATCCCATGTGGCCGGCCAATCCAGCCTCGACGCTGGAACAGCCAGTACAGGGCGCCCACAGCCACCAGCTCGGTGCCGATTCCGACGATCATAAACGTCGCCAAGCTGCCGAGTTTGCCAACGAGCCAGGCGAAATTCTGCCCGAAGAATCCGGTCAGGAACGACAGCGGCAGGAAGACCGTCGCGATGATCGCGAGCTGCTTCATCACTTCGTTCAGGTTGTTGGACACCATCGACAGGTAGACCGACATGGCGTTGCTCAGCAGGTCGCGGTAGCTGTCGATCTCGTCACTGATCCTGATCAGGTGGTCGTAGAGATCGCGCAGGTAGGGATCCGCGGCGGGGGTGGTGCCAGGGAGCTCGACCATGCCAGAGACCAGAGATGCCATCATGTCGCGTTGAGGAGAGATGAGCTTGCGCGCCTCCACCAGCCAGCGTTGCATGTCGAACAGCTCAGCTAGCTGGTCGTTGCTCGGCTTGGCGAAGATCCTCTCCTGCAGGTCGTCGATCTGGTCGTCGAAGTCCGACAGCTTCGGAAAGAAGCTGTCGATCAAGCTGTGGAACAGGTGATGGAGCAGGATCAGCCGAGTCGGCCGGTCCCCGCCGGGCAGCTGGCCACCCGGCTTGTTCAGATGGGCGATTAGCTGGTCGATCGCCGGGCAGGCGCTCTTGCTCACCGTGACTAGGTAGTTCTCGGCGATGAAGAAATGTATTTCCGAGAACGTCGCGCCATCGGCGGCGACGCCGTAGCTGACCTGGTACACAACATCGCCGAAATCCTCGACCTTGGGCCGCTGGCCAAAGTCGGTAACATCCTCGATGGCGAGCGGGTGCAGGTGGAAGGTATCGCGGAGCATGGCGATCCCGTCCTCGCCGGGGGACCGGAGATCGAGCCAGAGCAGTTCGCCGTCGGCGAGCGCCTTCTCCACCAGCCTCAGTTCCGCGTCGGCCGACGATCCGTCGAGCCGGATGAGCGTTCCGTCCATGGCCACATTGTCACCAATATCCGGCGATGCTTCCGCCCGATGGCGCGATTGCCCTGGCCAAGGCCGGCACTCTAGCTAGCCGCCGCGGCCCCGATCATGACTGCGGCGAACGCGGCCAGACGATGACGCAGGGATTTGCCTGAGTGCAGTTGGCCGGGTCTAGCGACGATCCGTCCACGGTGAGCTGACCGGTGTTCGCCTTCATCGGAGCTGCCCCGCTGGTGCCGGTCCCGCACCACTTGGTCCAGAGCACCGGCCCGTTCCCTGAGTTCTCAGAGATGGCCACGGTGACGCACTGTGGCGGCTTCTCGCTGCCGTCCTGACCCGCGCCCTGGCTGCTGCTCTGGCTGGGCTTGGGACTCCCGCTCTGGGCGGCGCTGGGGCTCGCGCTCGCGCATCCGCTCAAGACGGTAGCCAGGGCGCCCGCGCCGCCTCCGCCCACGATGACCCCCGCCGCCACGGCCGCGATGAGGCTTCCCTTCATCGTGGTCCTCCCTTCTCCCGTCGGACCACGGCCGATACTGGAACGTACCAATATCATCTCTCGGATTAAGCATCAGACGCGCACGCTGACGTTGCGGTTCCGCCGGCGGCGCACCGGAGGTGCGATCCAGCGCGCGTTGCTAGCTCTGCCCCAGTCCGCTGGCGCGCTGCTGAAGAATGCGGTCGGCTTCTCGTGGGGTTATTGGCTGCGCTCCGAGTGCCACTGCCCGATCACGCTCGCCAATGTTAATGACATAGCGCGCGGCCTCCGGCTTCTGGCTCGGCAGAGCTTGTTTGGCTGGCCGGAACATGGCGCGCGTGAGAGCGAGGCTCGCAGCAAAGGCGTGCAACTCGTCGTCAGCGTCGGCCGTGAGGAGGAACCAGGGATCGGGTCCGGCGGTCCGGCCGAAGAAAAACCTGCCCTGACCCTCCACCTTGTGCACGTAGACAGTCATCGCGTCCCTGCCACCTGTCCTCCACGAGAGTCGCCTATCTAAGTGTCAGCCCGGCCCTGCACATGGTGAGTGGCAGACTCGGGCCATGACCTACGTCGCCGCACCGGACCGTTACGCCGACAAGATGCCCTATCGTCGCTGCGGACGGTCAGGCCTCAGGCTCCCCGAGATCTCACTCGGACTATGGCAGAACTTCGGTTCGGATACACCGCTGGATACGCAGCGCGCGATTGTTCTGCATGCGTTCGACCGCGGCGTTACTCACTTCGACTTGGCGAACAACTACGGCGGATACACGCTCGCCAGCTCGGATGATCCCCTGGGAAGGCTCAAGTCCGGACCGCCGTACGGGTCGGCCGAGTCGAACTTCGGCGAGATCCTGCGAACCAACCTGCGTCCGTACCGGGACGAGCTGATCATCTCGACCAAGGCCGGTTACGACATGTGGCCGGGCCCCTACGGCGAATGGGGTTCCCGCAAGTACCTGGTGGCCAGCCTCGATCAGTCACTGGCCAGGTTGGGACTCGATTATGTCGACATCTTCTACAGCCACCGATTCGACCCCGAAACACCGCTGGAAGAGACCATGGGTGCGCTGCACTCCGCGGTGACCTCCGGCAAGGCTCTGTACGCCGGTATCTCGTCGTATTCAGCTGAGCGCACGACCGAGGCGGCGGCAATCCTGCGAGCGATGGGCACGCCGCTGCTGATTCACCAGCCGTCCTACTCGATGCTGAACCGCTGGATCGAGGGTGGCCTCCTGGACGTGCTTGGTGCCGAGGGCATCGGGTGCATAGCGTTCTCGCCGCTGGCACAGGGTCTGCTCACCAGCCGGTATCTGGGCGGGATACCGGCGGGCTCGCGGGCGAGCCGCGATGGCTCGCTGTCGACCGACCAGATCAGCGACGAGAACCTCGCGCACGTTCGGGCCCTGAGCGAGATGGCCAAGGCCAGAGGGCAGTCACTCGCCCAGTTCGCGCTGTCGTGGGTCCTGCGCGATCATCGGGTGACGTCCGCGTTGATCGGTGCCAGCAGCGTCGCGCAGCTAGACGAGAACCTCGACGCCGCTGGACGGTCGCGCTTTACGCCTGAGGAGCTGGCCGCGATCGACCAGCAGGCAGTTGAGGCAGGCATCAACATCTGGTCGGCGTCGAGCGAGGACTGAGCCGCTAGCCGACGCCGACGGCGGCAAGCAAAACCAGGAGGATCGTCAGCGTCGCGAGGGCGCCATGGAGCGCGATGACGATCACCGGCGCCCGCGAAGTGAACGCAGCCGCCGTCGCGCCGCTCGGCTCGACTGACGCGGCCGACGCGGTTTCCGCCGGCCTGCTGATCGGCGCCACCTAGCAGCGTCGCCATACCCAGCCCTGCTATGACCCAGGTCAGGCCGACGTCCGCCCAGGCCAGGGCGGCCACGTTCGTTACAGTGAATGCGATCCAGATCAGCAGGCCCGCGATCGCCAGTCCCGCGTGGCTGAGCGGCACCACGGGCAAGACTCCGCGCTTGCGGATCAGTCGCCTGCGCTGGTCGCGGGTCAGCCAGCCCGCGAGCAAGTACGCGCCTGCCAACGCCGCCGCCAGCCAAGCGGCGAGCGCCGAGAAGCGGAGGGCGACGTCCCCTGACGAGGTTGGCGCAGCGCCAGCAACGCTGACAGGAACCGGCGGTCGCACCGGCCGCACCAGGCTGGCCAGGTACCGGCTGTTCGCGACCGCCAGCCGCCGCGAGATCGCCTTGGGATGAGGGCCAACAACAGTCCGGATCGCGCGGGCCACGTCTTGGTTGACCTGAGCCTGCGGGAGGCCCGCGCACGCCGGTGGCCGCCGCCGCACGACGATACGGCGTCGCAAGGCGCTGACAGCGAAGGCATAGCAGCTGTCGCTGGTGCCTGCAGGCGTGCTGATGGCGTGCGGCGCGGCACTCGCGAGTGCGGCCCCCGGTGGCGTGCTGCTGGCGCACGCCGTCACCAGCGCAACGCTGAGCGCCGCGGTGACGGTGGCTATCGGTGTCCAGCGCACCAGGTAATCCTCGCCTATCGGGTTGGCGCAAACGCCGCGGTACCGGGCATGATGCGTGCCGTGGACCGACATGGCAAGGAGCGTCGTGACGACATCATGGCTGAGCTACGCCAGACGGTGACCGCCTTCGACGCCGCGACGGAGCGTGAGATTGCATCTCGAGCCCGGTTCCTCGCCGAACTGGAGCGGCTTGCCGATCCGTTCAGCCGGGATGATGACCCAGTGCACATCACCGGCTCCGCCATCGTGGCCGGTCGGCGAGGCACGGTCCTGCACTGGCACAAGCGCCTCGGAGGCTGGCTGCAACCCGGCGGTCACGTTGACGCGGGCGAGACTCCGTGGGCAGCCGCGCTGCGGGAAACGGCCGAGGAAACCGGGCTCGCAGTGCGCCACCCGGCCGAGGGCCCGGTGCTGTTGCACCTAGACGCCCATCCGGCCGGGCCGCACTTCCACCTCGACCTCCGCTACGTGCTCGACGCCGACGACGATGACCCGGCGCCGCCGCCGGGAGAGAGCCAGCAGGTGCGCTGGTTCACGCTGCCCGAAGCGATGCATGTCGCCGACCACGCGCTGATCGACGGCTTGCGCCGACTGCAGAGCTACCTCGAGGTCCGCGACGCCTCCGATTAGTACGCGGCGAAAGCGAGCCGGATGGCGACCGCCAGGCCGCAAAGGCCGATGAAGATGCGGAGTCCGCCAGCGGGCAGGCGGCGCACGAGTGACGGGCCGATCCAGCCCCCGATCAGGAAGCCTGCGGCTAGCGGAACCGCCGCCGCCCATCGCACCGGCCCAAAGATGGCGAATCCGATCCCGGCGACGGCGTTGGCCAGGCCCGATATCACGTTCTTCAGCGCATTGGTCTTGGCTAGCGACTGCATGTACATCCGGGTCAGTGCGGCGAGCATGATGATGCCCCCGGCCGCACCGAAGTATCCGATGTACACGGCGACGCCAAACACCGCCGCCTGCGACAGCCAGCGACCGCCGCGCCCAGCGGCCGGCCCCGAACTCGTGGCCGAACTGGCCTGGCCGTCAGGCCCGGCGGCGCTCTCATCGTCATGGCTACCTTCCGGGTGCGGGTCACGGCGGAGCAGCAGCAGGACCGATCCGAGCGCTATCAGCAGCGGCGCGGCGTATTCGAAGCCGCGTGGTGGCGTCAAGAGCAGGACGGCCGCGCCTGCCCCGCCCCCGGCGGCCGTCAGCAGGCCGAGCGTTCGGACACGGCGCGCCTGGCCAGTCAGCTCCGGCCGTGACCCGGCGGCCGCTCCGAGCCCAGTGAACATGAGCGCGACGGTATTGGTCACGTTGGCGCTTACCGGCGGCAGGCCAAAGGCCAGCAGCGCCGGGTAGGACACCACAGACGCCAGGCTGGCGACCGTGCTGACGATGCCGGCGAGAGTTCCTACCCCGAGCAGCGCCACCGCGTCGGCGATAGCGCTCACGTCGGCCTTCTCGGTATGGGGCGGCAGCCTGGCTTACGAACTGCCCACTTTAATCACATTCACCAGGGCACGACGCCTGCGTCGTCGAAGAACCCGCCAGTCGGCCCGTCGTCGGGCAGGGTCGCGAGCCGGATCGCGATCGCCGCGCCTTGCTCGGGAGTGCGAAAGCCACGGAAGCCGTTGAGGTCGGTCGCGGTGTAGCCGGGGCAGGCGGCGTTGATCAGGATGTTGGTGTCGCGCAGTTCCTTGGCGTACTGGATGGTGACGGCGTTCAGGAATGTCTTCGACGGCGCGTACGCGGCGGAAATCGGGCCGGTCTCGGCGCCGGGAGTGGTCTGCCGGGCCAGCGAGCCGACGGCGCTGGACATGTTGACGATCCGCGGGGACGGCTGAGCGCCGCAGCAACGGCAGCATCGCGTTGGTGACTCGGATGACGCCGATCACGTTGGTCTCCACGGCTGTCCGCACGATCGCGGGGTCGACAACCGTGGGCTCCTGCGGCATGCCGCCGGTCACACCGGCGTTGTTGACGAGCACGTCGAGTCGGCCGGCCCGGTCATCGAGCAGACTGGCCGCCGCGGCCACGCTCGCGTCGTCGGTCACGTCAAGCGGCACGCCGAACACGTCGACGCCGGCCGCGCGCAGCTTCGCCACGGCGGCCTCCCGGCGTGTCTCGTCCCGCGCGCCGACTCCCACGCTCCAGCCGAGGGCGCCCAGGCCGGCCGCGATCTCGTACCCGATCCCCTTGTTCGCGCCGGTGACCAGCGCGATTGTCTGTTCGCTCATGCATTCGATCCTGCGCCGCGGTGTCGGCGGGCGTCCAACACCGGTCGAGTAGGCAGCGATACCTCTCGGGTATTGATCCACCAGGGCGCGGGGTACCGTGGCCACATGGAGACCCGGGAGCTGCGCTATTTCGTCGCCGTCGCGGAGGAGTTGCACTTCGGTCGGGCCGCGCAGCGCCTCGGGATCGCGCAACCGCCGCTGTCGCGAGCGATCCGGCAGCTCGAGCGGCGGCTCGGAGTGGCGCTGCTGGAACGCACCAGCCGCGCCGTCACGCTGACCGGCGCCGGGTCGGTGCTGCTACGCGAGGGCCGGGCGGCCCTCGACGCGGTCGAGGCCGCCGACCGCCGTACCCGCCGCGCCGCCCTCGCCGCGGACCGGCAACCCTGGCCTCGTCCTCGTCACGAAGGCCGGCGCGTCCAGCGAACTGCTGCCGAAACTGCTCGACGCATATGCCGCCGAGCCCGGCGCGGTGACCGTCGACGTGCTCCTGTGCGGGATCGCCGAGCAGGAACGGCTGCTGCGCGACGGCCGCGCCGACGTGGCGCTGCTGCACCGGCCGTTCGACTCGACGGCCGGGTTCGACACCGAGGAGCTGTGCACCGAAGGACAGGTCGTGGTCCTGCCCGCCGGGCACGCCCTCACCGCCCGCGCCCACGTGCGGATGGCCGACGTCACCGCGCTGCCCGACCTGCCGATGCCGCGCTGGCCCGGCCCAGACGGCACGTACCGGGACGGCCCAGGTCCGCAGGTTCGCGACCATGCGCAGCTGCACCAGCTGATCGCGCTCGGTCGCGCGTCGGCGGTCCTGCCGGAGTCGTGCCGGATCCATCTGCGCCGCGACCTCGTCGCCGTGCCGGTGCTCGACGCGCCGAAGGTTACGACGGTGATCGCCTGGCCACCGCACAGCCGGTCCCTGGCCCTCGCCGGGCTCGTCCGGGCAGCGAGTCGTCTCTAGCCGCCGGGAGTACGGCTCTACGACGCGGGCCGCCGCTTGTCGTGCTAGGACACCGCCGCAGTCGTTGTTAGCTCGTCGAGCATGCGATCAAGCGCGCCTAGCCCGATCGACACGTGGCCTTCTCCATCTTCAAGGTGCGAGGAAGCATCGGGCAGCTGCCCTGCGAGCCACTGTCCATGGGCGAAGGGAACCATGAGATCGGCGCTGCCCTGCCAGATCATGACCGGAACCGAGATCTCGTCCAGGCCGAAGCCCCACGGCCGCGTGAATGCCAGGTCGTCGTCGAGCCAGCCCGAAACGCCCATCCGTAGCGCTTCGCGGAAGCTCGCGGCCATGTCCTCAGCGAACTCCCCGGTCAGCGCGGCCTTGTCGACATCGGGGAGGAGCGTCTCCATCGAGGATGCGATCTCGTCGCCGGTCACGTCCTTGAGCTCCTCGCTGACACCAGCCAGGAATGTCCGCAGCGCGTCTTCGCCGCCCAGCGCCGCAGAGAACTCGGCAACGTTATCCGCTCCCATCCCGGCCATCCAGTCCAGGCCCGCGACCCCATAGGGGGCAACGCCCGCGATCACGAGCACGCCCGCTGCCTGCGGCACCCTGGCAGCGCAAGCTAGGGCATGCGGACCGCCACCGGACCAGCCTGCGACCAGGCAGCGGTCAGCACCGATCTCGGCCAGCACGGCCGCGATGTCGTTCGTCACGTCGGCGACGCTTCTGCCTGGCTGCCGGTGTGAGCCTCCGTATCCGGGCCGTGACGCCGTGACCAGGCGAAGCCCACGCGCCTGCGCGGC
The DNA here is from genome assembly GCA_963730085.1 of uncultured Actinomycetota bacterium. Taxonomy (GTDB): domain Bacteria; phylum Actinomycetota; class Actinomycetes; order Streptosporangiales; family Streptosporangiaceae; genus JAJYUU01. The sequence goes on from CAVSQI010000011.1 coordinate 110,147, forward strand.
GCGGTCCAGCGCACGGAGCGGCGTCGCGGCACCAGGCGTTCCGTGATGAAACACGAGCGGCAGCCCGTCAGTAGGCCCGGTCACGCGGATGTCCAGCCGCCGGCCGTCGGCCACCTGAATGTGTTCCATTGGCATGCCGCCATACTGGCATCGTCGCGGGCGGGGCCCTGGCACATTCAGCTTTCAGCCAACGGAGGTGCAGTTGGAACGGCGGCCGGTGCTGTATGTCGTCGCGTCCGGCGCTTCCCCCACCCGCGAGTTGCCAGAGCTGATCGCCGCCTTGGCTGATGACTGGGATACCTGTGTCATCACGACTCCGGAGGGCGCGCGGTTCTTCGATGTCGACGCGATGGCAGCGCTGACCGGGCACCCGGTTCGCACTGCCTTCAAGGACCCGGACGCGCCGGATGTCCTGCCGCCGGCGAGGGCGTTCGCCGCAGTACCGGCCACGTTCAACACGATCAACAAGTGGGCGGCCGGGATCAGCGACACCCTGGCGCTCGGCCTGCTGAATGAGGCGATCGGTCTTGGCCGACCAATCGTGACGGTGCCCTGGCCGAACGCCGCCCTGGCCCGTCATCCGGCGTTCGGGCGCAGCATCTCGACGCTGCGTGCCTGCGGCGTGTCGGTCATCCTCGACCTGGAGAACGTCCCGGACGACGACAATCGCCGGCAGGTCAGGTTTCCGTGGGACGAACTGCGAGCCCAGCTGGCACACATGCGCGCCGCCCTATCGGCGTGACGGATGCGATCCGGCACCGCCCCGTACGCTGATTGCGTGAAGCGAGTCCTGCTGACCGGGATGTCGGGCACCGGAAAGTCGAGCGTCGTACGAGCGCTTGCAGCCTCGGGATACAAGGCGGTCGATACCGACGACGGCTGGTGCGAGCCGTTGCCTGACGGCCGCCAGCAGTGGCGGGAGGACGCCATCGCGGCGCTGCTGGCCAGCGAAGATGCCGACATCCTCTTCGTCGCCGGCTGCGAGGAGAACCAAGTGCGGTTCCACTCCGAGTTCGATCACATCATTCTGCTGAGCGCCCCAGCTGATGTGCTGCTTGACCGGCTGGCGAATCGGACCACGAACCCTTACGGCAAGGCGCCAGACGAACTTGGCCGCATCCTGGATGACCTCGCCACGACTGAGCCCTTGCTGCGGCGCGCGGCGGACCACGAAGTGCGCACCACGATGCCGCTGAGCCACGTCGTAGCCACCGTCCTCAGGCTCGTCGACGAGCGCCCTACCGGCCAAGCAGCCGGATGAGCACCGCAGGGTCAGCGCCGGCAACCTCGAAGACCTTGGACCGGCCGCGCGCCCCCGAAACTAGCGTTACGTCACCACGGGTGACCCCGAATGCGGCGGCGAGCGCGTCGCGCGTCGCCGCGGTCGCCTCGCCGCCAACAGGCCGCTTGCTGACGCGGACGACCAGCGCTCCGTCGTGCTCACCGCCTACGCCGGGGCGAGAAGATCCGGGCTGGACCCAGATGGCGATGCGCATGCCCAAGTGTGGTCCCGCGAACCTAAGGTAGAACCATGAATGTCGCCGCTAGCGCGCCGCCAGGAGGTCGGGAATGACAGCAGGCCCGCAGATCTCGCTGATGCTGGCGGTGACGTCCGCTCCCGACGCCGCCGACTGGTACAAGCGTGCCCTGGGTGCTACCGAGCTATGGAGCCTGGGCAGCGTCATGGCGCTCGAGATTCAGGGCGCGCCGTTCTTCTTGCACGAGCCGACGAATAAAGGCTTTGGCAGCCCGGCCGAGCTTAGCGCTACCACGGTGCGGGTCGAGGTGTTCTGTGACGACCCCGATGAGTTCATCGGCCGGGCCGTCCAGGCAGGCGCCGACGGCTCAGCCCACAAGATAAGGGATCACGAAGTACCCTGGGGCGTGCACCGGCAGGGCGGCTTCACTGACCCGTTCGGGCACGTCTGGCACGTCGGCGACAGGTCCCCGCTGCTGCGGCATCCGGGTTAACGCGCGGACGGCTGGGCGGGTCTGCGGCGCGCCTGGACGATGCGCTCGGCGGCGATCGTCACCCCGAAGCCGAGCAACGCGGCCGACGCGAGCAGCAGGAGCAGCGGCCCGACGCCGCTCCCGCGCGGGTGAGCGCCGACAAGCGACCAGAACGCAAGCCCGGAACGCCAGCGCGACCGGCACCGCCGCCGCACCAAGCACGAGCGCGGGGATCACCGGCACGCGGGGGCTGGGAGCCCGCTCCGTTCGAACGACGCGCAGGTACCATCCCGCGCTGGCCACGAAGGCGAACACACCCGACGTCGCGATGCAGAAGAAGACCGCCGCCACGACCGGTCCGTAGCCCTCATTGAGCGACTGGGGGATCGTCACGAGCACACCGACAGTCGACGCGAGCACGGCGGCGGCACCGACCGGATGGCGCCGCAGAAATGGCGCGACCCGTTCATCGGCCCAGTCGAGCGCCTCCGCGACAGGTCGGCCCGGGCGCCCGCCGAAGCGAGCCAGGATCCGCCCTACGCCGATCATGTCGCCAAGCCAGTCGGGTACTGACCGCGAGCCGGGTGCGGCTGCCTCGGCGTCGGTCAGCACCGTCGCCACGGCTGTCCGGACGGCTGCGGCGGCGCGCCTGATGCCGGTCGCGCCGGCAATCGTGCTGCCGGTGAACAGCGCGAGCATGGCAACCTGGACAGCGGTCACCGGATTCCATGCTGTTCGATTGGCACCTGCCGCCACCGCGGCCCAGCATGCCGCTAGCGTGCACGCCACGAGCACCAGCGCGACCCAGGAAGCGCGCTGCAGATCGGCTATGCGCTCTGGCGCGTTGCGATCGGGCAGGTACCAGCTTGCAACCAGGCGTGCCACGCTGGGCGCGACGATCAACGGAATGCAGAAAAGAGCGAACGACACAGCCGTGTCGTAGGGATCGTTGAGCCAGGGCGCGTGGCCATAGACCGACGGAGTCTCCTTCGAGACGAACAACGCAATCTCGAAGGTCGCGGCGAGTGCGAGCGAGGACGCCACCGCTCGCGGTGCGCTTGGTTTCATACCTCGTAATACTAGGTATACGGACTAGGCGACTGTCAATCGCCGTCCGGCGCCACCTGAGGAGCGCGCGGACCGTCGTCATCAAGAATCGGCAGTTCGATACTGAATCGCGTCTCGCCCGGGCGGCTGACTACGTTGGCGGCGCCTCCGTGCGCGACGGTGACGGCGTGCACGATCGCAAGACCGAGTCCGCTGCTGCCCGCAGCGCGAGACCGGGACGTGTCGCCACGCACGAAGCGCTCGAACACGGTTGGCTGGAGCTCAGCCGGGATGCCGGGCCCGTTATCGGTGACGCTGATGACCGCGGCGCCAGAGCCGCTGTCGGCTCGAGCAGGCTCGCGGCGCTCAAGCGACACGGTCACGACGGTGCCACCCGGAGTGTGCCGAGCGGCATTGCTCAGCAGGTTGGCCAGTACCTGATGCAGACGCAGATCGTCGCCGCGAACAACGACCGGCTCCTCGGGCAGTTCGAGCTGCCAGCGGTGGTCACTCGCCGCCACCCTCGCGTCGCTGGCCACGTCGATGACCAGCCGCGTCAGGTCGACAGGCTCGCGCGCGAGCGGCCGACCTGCATCCAGCCGCGCGAGCAGCAGCAACTCATCGACTAGTTCGCTCATCCGGGCTGACTCGGCCTCGACCCGGCTGAGCGCGTGGGCGACTTCGTCCGGAACGGGACCGCGGTGGCGGCGGGCGAACTCTGCGTATCCGCGGATGGCGGCGAGCGGGGTCCGCAGCTCGTGGCTGGCGTCGGCGGCAAAGGTGCGCAGCCGGGTCTCGCTCGCCTGACGCCGGGCGAGGGCCGATTCGACGTGGCCGAGCATCCGGTTGAAGGCGGCGCCGACCTGGCCAACTTCGGTTCGCGGGTCGGCGTCCGGCACCCGCTCGGGCAGGCTGACCTCGCCGCTGGCCAGCGGCAGCTCCGTCACCCTGGTCGCCGTGGCCGCAACGCGCCGCAGCGGCCGCAGCGAGACGCGCACCCAGGCCGTTCCGATGATGCCGGCGAGCACGAGCGCGACCGCGAAGACGGCGATCTCGGCGAGCGCGACCTCTCCCAGCGTCGTGGTGACGGGCCCCAGCGGCATTCCAGTCACGACGACGTCGGCCGTTGGTGTTGCGGGCCATGACCTGATAGTCGCCGTAAGCGGACAGGTCGACCTCGCGCGGGCCGTAGAGCTGGCCGGCGGACGGTGAGCCGAGCGGCAGGCTGGTGAGCAGCGCGCTGTCGGCGGGGGAGAGCCTGCAGACGTCAGCGTCCGCGAGGTTTGCGGACAGGAGGGTGCCGCTCGTGCTGAAGACAGCGTTGATCGTATTGGCGTTCTGCTGTTGGGCGCACGGGCCCGGACCGGGGCTGTGCGGCGGCTGCCCGCCGCGCTGGTTGCCTGCGTCACCGCCCTGCGACCCTGGCGGCGGACCCTGCAGGCAGTCGACGTACCGGGCGTTGGCCTGCTGCAGCTCCGAGTTCAGGCCGCTTATCAGGACCGAGTGCAGGTGGACGTAGGTGACGGCGCCCACCGAGGCGCACGCGAGGGCGAGCAGGCCGAGGAGTCCGGCGATCAGCCGGCCGCGCAGCGTGCGCGCGGCCAGCCATTGCCGGACTCGCCTCGTCCGGCTCGCGAGCGCGTTCGGCGCCGCCATCAGGTTGGGGGCTTCAGCACGTAGCCGACTCCGCGAACCGTGTGAATCAGCGGCTCGCGCCCGGAGTCGATCTTCTTGCGCAGGTAGCTGATGTACAGCTCGACGACGTGTGCCTGGCCGCCGAAGTCGTAGTTCCAGACCCGGTCGAGGATCTGCGCCTTCGACAGCACGCGCCGCGGGTTGCGCATGAGGAATCGCAGCAGCTCGAACTCAGTGGCGGTCAGCTCGATCAGCTCGCCGTCGCGGCGTACTTCGCGGGCGTCTTCGTCCATGGTGAGGTCGGCGACCGTCAGCTCGGTGCCCGAGCTGGCGCGCGCCATTCCGGCCCGACGCAGCAGACCGCGCAGCCGGGCGATGACCTCCTCGAGGCTGAACGGCTTCGTCACGTAGTCGTCGCCGCCGGCCGTGATTCCGCTGACCCGGTCCTGGACCGAGTCGCGCGCCGTGAGGAACAGGACGCAGACGTGCGGCAGGATGGCGCGCACTCGGCGCAGCACCTCGAATCCGTCGAAGTCCGGCAGCATGACGTCAAGCAAGATCGCGTCGGGCTGGAACTCACGGGCGGCGCGCACGGCACTGCTGCCGTCCGCCGCGGTCCTGATCTCCCAGCCTTCGTAGCGCAGCACGCTGGCGAGCAGCTCGGCCAGGCTGGGCTCGTCATCGACCACGAGCACGCGCACCGGGCTGCCATCAGGCCGCTGAATGCCGCCCTCGAGCTGCCTGACCGGCTCGGCGGTCGCAGGTTCCATGGCTGTCATCATGTCCTCAGCGTGCCTGGCCTGTCTCGGGCGGGGATCTGAGTTTCTTCTGAAGACGCTCTGCGTTCATGCTGCATGGCAGGTCAGCTCCCGCTCGCAAGCCGGAGCGCGAGGACTGGGCAGTCAGCGACCGCTCGCCGCGCGTCCGGCAGCCAGCGCGGTCGGCACGGCCGTGTCCGGGATAACCGGATAGCCCCATTCGTCCGCGGCGACCAGCTCCGGCAATAGCTCCGAGCACGCGCCGTGGCCGGTGCACGCGATGCGATTCACCCGCAGTCGGGCATCGGAATCGCGCATCACTACCTCCAGTCCGATTCGGTCATTGCTGGCGCGGCGACGGGCAGGAAGAGTCCGCTGCTTGTCGCCGTGCACCGGCCGTGCGCGTGCGCGGTGATCTCGGCCGCGAACACCGTCAGCGCGCTCGCGACAAACCGCACAGTCCCGTCTGGGTGATGGCACGCGCCGCGGCCCGCCAGCAGGCCCACCCACCGTTGCAGGTGAGCCAGGGCCCGGCCTGCCGGTCGTGGCTGGGCGAGGTCGGCGAGCGCCGCGGCGATCGCGGGCAGGCCGTTGAAGCACGGGCCGCACTGGCCTGCCGATTCCAGCGCAAGGTAACGGGCAACGCTAGCGGTCTCGGCCAGTCCGCAGTGCGCGGCCGGCAGGGCGACAAGAACGCCAGCGCCGGCGATCGTGCCAGCGGGCCGGAGATCGGCGTTGCACAGAGCCACCCGCCGCGCGTCGGTCAGGCTCAGCCAGCCGCCGTGGTAACCCCCGACCAGGACGGCCTGAACGTCGTCGCCGAGCCGGAGCAGCCAACTCAATGGCGTGCCAAGGGCAGTCTCCAGGACCCGCGCCTGGCCGTCCGGCCCGCGGACCGTGCAGAGCATGGAGCCGGGCTCGGCACGGGTGCCGACGCTGCGGAACCACGCCGCCCCGTGCCGCGCGATGAGCGCGAGGTGCGCCAGCGTCTCGACGTTCTGCACGAGAGTGGGCCGACCGCCGACGCCGCGCTGGAACACGCGGTACTGCTTGTCGGCCGGCCTGGCGGCACCGCCGTTGATCCGGGCCACCAGGGCTGTCTCCTCGCCGGCCAGGAACCGGGGCGGCGCCTCGATGAGGTCGACTCGAACGCGATCTGTTCCGGCAGCCTGGCGCTGGGCCAGTGCAACCCGCAGGTGCCACGGGAGGCCGGGGCCGCCGCGCGCGTCGCAGCCTGCGTGCACGTACAGATAGGCCGTGCCTGCGCCCACAGCGTCCGCGGCCAGCTGCAGGCCATCCAGCACAAGATGCGGCGCGAACCACAGCAGCGCAGCGTCTTTGCCGCTGGCGGGCTCGCCCTCGGCGCCGTTGGCGACGACTACGGCGCTGCCGCCTGCGCCCGCGACCGCAGCGAGCTTCGTGGCTATCGGGAACGCGGCGCCACCGCGACCGGTGAGGCCGGCCGCCTGCGCGTGCTCGATCAGCGTCGCACCGCGAAACCGAGACCGGCCGTGCCGACGCAGGTGGGCCACCAGGTCAAGGCCTGGTTCGAGGGTAGTCGTGGTGCCAGGCGCGCGGACTGCTGACGCGAGCAGCCGGGGCAGTCCTGGCTCACCTCGCACCGCCGGGTACCCGCCGTCTGCCAGGCCCTGGTGGGCTCTGCTGGCGGTCACTGGCGAACCTGTCGGCCTCATCGCGCACCCGCCCCGGTCAGCGGGCGCCCGGGAGTACCGTGCGGGCCGTCGCCGGTGCGAAAATCGCCAGGCTGGCGCCCGCCGTTGGCCGCCAGCGCCCGCGCAGCCCGCTCGGCCCGGCCTGGTGCCGCGGCCGCGCTGGCGACCCGCCAGCCGGTCGCGCCGACGACCGCGATCGTGCACAGGATGGTCAGTGTCAGCAGGCCGCCGCTGCGGAGGTCCGTGCTGGAGCCGATGCTGTGGAACAGCGCTACCGGCCAGGCGGCGTACGCGAGCCAGTGAACCGCGCGCCACGCCCGGCGTCCGATCCTGGCTCGAGCCAGGCTCGTGACGATCAGCGCGACGACGATATCCAGCGACACCGCGCCCAGGCCGATCCAGAGCGTCTTGTACGCCGGCGGTGAAGGGCACGATCGCGGCGACGATGCCGATGGTGACGTACGGGTCGGCGATCGCGGTCAGCACGTGCACGGCAAGAAAGGCCACGGCCAGCAACGAGATGCTCCGGTGCAGGCTCGTCGTCGCGAACCTCGGGAGGCCCGGCAGCCGCCCGCGCCGGTTGACCAGAATTCCGAGCACGACCACGGCGGTCAGCAGCACGAGCGCCACGACGCCGGTTGCCCGGCTGGCGTACCAGAGCGCGGTGCTGGACGTGATCCCCACTGTTGCCTCCTGATGAGCGGTCGACCTGCCGTGCGTCCGTCTCATGAAGGATCGGCTGCCGACTCCAGCGGGGCATCTGCACAGCCTCTGTGCGCGCTCTGAACACTGGCCTGCTGCGTGCTCGGGGCGCCGCTAGGGTGAGCACCAATGGCACGCAAGCCCTGGCCCGTCCGCGGATCTCCGCTGCTGCGCCGCACGTCGCCGCCGCCACTCGGTTCCGCGGAGCTCAGCGACCTGGTCCGCGAGTGCTTGTCGCGGGCGCCGCAGCCCGATGGCCTCTACGTGGCGCAGGCCGGAGCGCCGGAATCCAGAGCGCTTCGCCGGGCCAGAGTGACCCACGGGCTTGCCGCCGTGGGAGGACCTGATCGCGGTCTGGCAGTGGAGCAGGCTGTCCGGCGTGATGCGGCGCCAGGCCAAGCAGCCTGGTCTTCACCGGGCGGGACATTCGCATGGCCGAGCCGCGGCTCCGGCTGGCGATCGCGTACGAGACGTTCGGCGCGTACACCTTCCGGTATGAATACACTCCCGGCGGTGCGCACCTAGGTCCCGACGTCTTCGAGCTGGTCATCGACGGTCCGACCCCGTGGCGGTCGCCCAACGCGAATCAAGACGCCGAGCTGATCGCCGACGACCTCACCCGCATCAAGGCACTCGTCGCCGCCACCGCGCCGTGAGTTCCTCCATGGATGCTGATTGCTGGGGCCATAGCCCCAGCTGAGGCACAGCCATCAAGATCGTTAGGTCAATGATGATCAGCCGCGGTGCTTGATCTGGCTGAACGGGATGTCTTTGTCTACCCGCACCTCGCCGGGCAGTCCGAGCACCTTCTCGGCCAGGATGTTCTTCTGGATCTCGTCGGTGCCGCCCGCGATCGACTGGCCGGGCACCGACATCAGCACCTCGGCGATCACGCCGCCCAGCGCCGAATCCGGCCCGGTCAGCAGGCCGTTCGCGCCCGCGATCATCGCGTGGACCCTGGCGGACTCGCGCGCGATGTTGCTGGCAGCGAGCTTGCCGATTGACCCCTCGGCGCCGGGACGCGCGCCCTAGCGCGCGGGCGGCCCGCGCCCGGTCCGCGGTCCACACGCTGACCCGGTGCAGCGTCACCAGCCGCGCGATGGCCTGCCGGATCACCGGGTCGTCCGCGACACCCGCGGCTCGGGCGTGCTCGATGACGAGGTCCGGGCGGCCCGCCCGCTGCGGATACCAGGAGTACGTGGCGAAGTGATCGTCCGCTTCGGCCCGCGCTTCGTCGAGCGCCCGGCCCGGTCGCGGGTGAGTAGGCGGGCCGCCGGAGCGCGGCGAACCGCCGCTCGTAGGCGAGCGTCGTCAGCGCCGCCGTCCAGCCCTGGCCGACGGTGCCGACCACGTTGTCCGCCGGGACGCGGGCGTCGGTGAGGAACACCTCGTTGAAGGAGGCGTGGAAGTTCATCTGCCGCAGCTGCCGGACCTCGACGCCAGGCTGCTTCATCGGCAGCACGAAGTAGGTGATGCCCTGGTGCTTGGGCACACTGCTGTCGGTGCGCGCGAGCAGCATGCCGAGGTCGGCGTGGTGCGCGCTGGTGTTCCAGACCTTCTGTCCGTTGATCACCCACGTGTCGCCGTCCAGGACGGCCGTTGTCGACAGGCCCGCCAGGTCGGATCCGGCGCCAGGCTCGCTGAACAGCTGGCACCACGTCTGCTCGCCGGTCAGCGTCGGGCGCAGCAGCCGCTCGCGCAGCTCGTCGGGGCCGTGCGCGAGGATCGTCGGCGCGGCCAGCCACGTACCGCTGCCGACCGGGACGCCGACGGCGCCGAGCCGCAGCAGCTCGCTGCCGACCAGTTCATCCGCCCACGCGGGCAGCCCGCGGCCGTGCCAGCGCTGCGGCCAGCTTGGCACCGCCCAGCCCGAGTCGAGCAGCAGTGCGCGCCACTCGCGCAGCGACATCGCCCGGATCCCAGTGCTGGCTCATCCAGTCGGCCAGCTCGGCGCGGACCTGGTCGGGCGCTGGTCGGCCGGAGCCTGAGCCGTCATGCTGCCGGTCCGCTTCGGTGATCTCGGCCAGGAAGCCCCGCAGCGCGGCGTCGAAGAGATCCGGCCGGTCGACGTTCGGCGCGTGGCCCGCACCGGGGATGACGACCTTTCGCGCCAGGGGGATCTTCGCCGTCATGTAGTCGGCTGCTGCCAGGAACGGCTCATCGTCGGATCCGACGACTACCAGCGTCGGCGCCGCAATGCGTGGCAGCCCGTCCAGCACGTGCGAGTCGCGTTGCGTCAGCGTGTGCCGGGCCGCGAGGATGAGCCCGTCGACGTCGCGATGCTCGCTCGAGTGCAGCTCGGCGCTCGAGCCGAGAGCGGCAAGGCCGCGCTCAGCGAGTCGATGCGCGGTGCCCATGGCCCGGCGGTTCCAGCCGTCCCGGGCCGCGTCGTTGCGGAATCCCGGCCCGGTACCGATCAGGACGAGGCCGACAACGCGATCGGGAAAGGTCAGCGCGAAGTCCAGCGAGAGGTATCCGCCGAGCGAGTGCCCACCAAGCACGGCCCGCTCACGCCCGCAGCTCGTCAGCAGCGCGGCCATGTCGCCGAGCGCGGCGGCCGCGCTGTAGCAGTCCGGGTCGGCGGGGGAGTCGCTGCGGCCGTGACCGCGGAGATCCCAGGTGATCACCTCATGGTCGGCGGCGATCGCGGGCACGTTGCCGTCGAACATTCTCGACGTGGCGGCGAACCCGTGGCTGAGCAGGACGGCCGGGCTACCGCTGCCGCTGACCTGGTAGCTGATGTTGCCGGCGGGACGGTCGAGTAGTGGCATCGCGGCCGTCCTCAGCGGCCCGAGAAGCTGGCGGGGCGCCGGGCGCTGACCGCGGCAACTCCCTCGCGCCAGTCGGCGGTCTGCATGAGCCGTTCCTGCTCCTCGCGCTCGTGTGCCATCGCCGTGCGGGCGTGTGCCGCGAGCTCGGCGCGCATCGTCGCGCGAATGGAGCGGACCGCCAGCGGGGCCGACGCGGCGATATCCGCGGCGAGCGCGTGCGCCTCCGCCCGGGCGTGGCCAGGCTCGGCGAGCCGGTCGGCGAGCCCGAGCGCGTGCGCCTGCGTTCCGTCGACGCGGCGGCCGGTGTAGAGCAGGTCCAGGGCGGCCTGCTGGCCGATCGCGGCGGGGAGCGTCACGGTGAGCGCGAAACCTTGGTGGATGCCGATCAGGGCGAAGTTCGCCGCGAATCGCGCCTCGGGCGCGGCCACCCGGAAGTCTGCCGCCATCGCCAGTCCCAGACCGCCGCCGATCGCGGCGCCCTGGATCGCGGCGACGATCGGCAGCGGCTGCTCGAACAGGCGGGCCGCGAAGTCGTACAGGTGCGAGCCGTCCGGCTCACCTATCGCGTGCTCGTCGCTGAAGTCCGCGCCCGCGCAGAACACCCGCCCGACGCTGCACAACACGATCGCTCGGCACCGAGTGTCCGCGGCCAGCTCGTCGCATGCGTCCGCGATCTGCCGGATGAGGCCTGGACTGAAGTAGTTGCTCGGCGGACGGCTGAACTCCAGCGTCGCCACGTGGTCGTCGCCGAGCTCGACGGTCAGCTCGGGTATCGGAGTCGCCGCACTTCCCAGATCTGTCATGAGGCTCTCCCGGCTGGCCCGCGCGATTCGGTGGTCTTTGCCATGGTAGATCCCACAAGCGCTACCGCCATGGCTGCCTCGAGAGTCGCCTCAATCTCGGCGCAAACGACAGGCCGTGTGCGGACTACGACCCTCCCGACGTCACCTGCCCAGAGCCCGAGCTGCTCGAGGGGGCCGACGTTCCTTGCAGGCCACCACTCGAAGAGGCGCTGCCTGAGCCCGACGACTTCGCGGCGCCTGACCCGGAACTGGTCCCCGACGTGCGCTGGCTGGTGGCGGTCGCATGCGTGGAACCGGGCAGGCTGGCGGCGACGCCGCCGGCAGCGACGAGGCTCGCGAGGCCAGCGGCCGCGGTGACGGTGCGGATTCTCGCGCGGTTACGTTCCCTGGCGGCGATCTGCGGCGCCCGGCCAGTCGGGCGCGGCTGGGCTGGGTCTGGCGACATCGGTTGCCTTCCTCTTGGACTCGATGACTCCAGGATGGCCAGCCACCTTCTGAAGGGTCTCTGCGCCGGCTGCCAGTCCGCGCAGAGAAGACCATCGACCTCCGGTTAGGTCGTCGTCCACAGATTCTGTGGATAAGGGTGTGGACGGCCCGGTGGAAAGTTGCTGTGCATAGGGGATAAACGGCAGATGTCATGTGGATGAAAAAAGAATCTTGAACTTCTCGCCGAAAGCCCTTGTGCGGGCCTGCCGATTGGCAGTAGAAATCTCTCACCGCTGAAGACGGGATCCGCCCCAGGGGAAACCCAGGGAACGATGGAAGGGCCGGGCAACCGGTGCGGACATCGGGAATCTGACACCGGCGGTGCCACGCAGCACACGGCATCTGAGCAATCGGTTTGCTAATGCGGCGAGGCAGCCACGCAGCACGCGGCGGCCGAGCAATCGGTCTCCTGATGCGGCGAGGCGGGCGCCACGCAGCACGCGGCGGCCGAGCAATCGGCTACCAGGGCAGCGAGGCGTAGGCGAGGCCCCTCCATCTCATACATGGAGGGGCCTCGTCGCCGTTTGCGCGCCATTGTGCTAGCCACGCAGCGCAATGGCGGCGCCGGCAGGCATCGGCTTCGCTGGGGTGCTTCCCGCGGCGGTGAGCTACCAAACCTGATCTGCTGCGGTCTAACCCCGTTCCGGGCTGGTAAGTCGTATCAAAATGGCACGCCGCGGAATCGGCGCGTTGGGAGTTACGCCAGCGGCGCGTGTTAGCCATGCCGTCGGGCGATTACGGTGCGAGACTGACTCGTAACTATCCGTGCACAGCCGCGTACGACGGGGGAGCGCGTGAGTACCAGCACCATCCACGAAGCGGCTCGAAGCAACGGACCCGACCAGGCGGCGCGCATTCTGACGACGGGCATGGTGCGGCTGAGTTCGGCGCAGGCCACCAGGCGCGCCGTCCTGCATGTACAGGCAGCGGGCGATCCGCCGGTCCCTGCGGACCTGGCGAGCTGGTTTACCGAGCGCGGCTTCCAGTTCTACGTCGCTGGCGTCCGGCTTCCGTTCGGGCTATCCGCCAAGCACGTGGAGCGAGACCTGACGTCCGTCTTCGCCGATCTGGATGCCGCGTCCGCCTGCCTGCGTGGCCCGGACGGCATGGTTAGCGTGGTCGTGACGGCGCGCGGTCGGGCGGCCTTCGCCGCGGCCTTGTGGAGCGCCAGCCGCGGGGCGACCGACGAACGGCAAGCGAACGCGCTGATACTGTCGGCGCCCGTGTGGCCGGTGCGCGCCAGCCTGCAGCTAGACATCGCGTGTCCGGTGCTCGTCGTCGTCGACAAGAACGGCGACGTCGGCGCCTCGAGCCAGCGAACGAGCCCGCCTCGGCAGGGGCGGCTGCGGCAAGGCAGACCGAGTCGATCGAGCGCCCACGCGTCGCAACTCGGCCGGCACGTGACGTGGCTCGCAATGGCTCACGCGGACGCCGACCGAGAGCTGTTCCTGAGCGAGCTCGGTCGCTGGCTCGGTGCGTACATGTATGGCCTGGGCCGAGACCGGCTGCTGTGAGCTGCAGCTGTGCTCATTACCGGCGGTTCAGCTCACCACGTTGATGCTGACCGCCGGGTAACCCGAGGCGCCGTTCGGCTCCGGCGGTTCCTGGAGTGACGTCTGGGTGTAGCCAGTCTTGTCGGTGGCACGCGATTCGATGAGATATGCGCCCGGCGCGATGTTCGCGGTCCAGTCGTATACCCACTGGCGCCAGCAGTCGATGCCGGGTACCGCGGCGAGGCGCGCCTGCTGCCACTGGCCGTTGGCGATGCGGACCTCGACGGCCTCGATGCCCTTGTGCTGAGCCCACGCCACGCCAGCGATCGAGACCTGCTTACCGACCTTGATCGGGTTGATTCCAGTGGGTACATCGATGCGCGATTCCGTTTTCACCGGTGCCTGCGGAGCCCAGCCACGTGGTACCCAGTAGGCCCGATTCGCCGCGTACGTCGTCACCTCGATGTCAACGATCCACTTGCACGCGGACACGTAGCCGTACAGGCCGGGGATCACGAGCCGGGCAGGAAAGCCGTGCTCGATCGGAAGCGGAGAGTTGTTCATCGCAACCGCCAGGAGGGCGTCGCGGCCGTCCATCGCAATCTGCACCGGCGTGCCGGAGGTGAAGCCATCCGACGATGTGCACAGCAGCTGGTCGGCGCCGGCCTTGATCCCCGCCTCCTGGAGCAGGCTGCGCAGGCTGGTGCCCAGCCACTTGGCGTTGCCGATATAAGGGCCCGCCACTGGGTTCGACACGCAGCACAGCGTGATCCAGTCCTCAATCAGCGGGCGCTTGAGCAGATCGTCAAACGTCAGCAGCACTTCGCGCCGCACCATGCCATGGATGCGCAGCTGCCAGTGCGCCGGCAGGATCTCAGGCAGCACGATCGCGGTGTCAACGCGATAGAAGTTGTTGTTTGGCGTCACGAACGCGCTGAGTCCAGGGATCCTCAGGTCGGTTCCAGGCGGCAGCGGCGGGGCCGGCTGGGCGGGCTCGGGCAGCTTCAGCGCCCGTTGAATCTGGTTCACGTCGCGCGTGTTCGCCAGCCAGGAGCCACCGGCGTATGTGACCAGCGATACGCCAGCGACGACGGCGCCGGTCACCAGGAATCGGCGCCGACTCGGCACGGACTCCAGGCTGGCATCGGTCTGGACGGTTTCGGCTGGCCACCACGCAGCGCCGGCCGGCACCGACCCAGCCGGCGGTGATGGCGCACGAGGTGCTGGCTCGGCTCGCCCAGCAGGTCCCGCTAGTGCGGCCGGCTGGGCTGGCCGCACCAGCCGCCGCGCCACGCCGCTGAAATACCACATCGCGAACGCAGCGACCACGGCGCCAACCAGCGTCGGCAGGACGTCGTCGCCCTTGGCCGTCGGCTGGCTCAGGGTCGCGTAGAGGCCGATTCCCGCGAAGACTGCGAGGCCGACGAGCCCGAGCCACAGCTTGCGGATGGCGAGCGCGCCGATCACGATGCCAAAAATGATGAGGACGCCGCGGATGCCCCAGACCAGGACGGTCTTGTCGCTGGACCCGAACTCGCGGATGGCGAAGTTCTTCACCGCCGCAGAGGTGTGGTTGATCGACATCTCGCCGACGGCCGGTATCGGCTCGCCTGTGGGTGAGCCGAGGATCGCGGCGACGAGCTGCGCGACGCCGAGCGCCACGAGCGCGGTGACAATTCCGACAAGTGCACCTGCGCCAGCAACGGCCGCTACACCGGCCGCCCGGCCGCCTGAGCCGCTCTCACGTTTGACGCGGTGGGGGTGGGGGTCCTGATAGGTCACACGCGTATTCGTAGCAGGGGCGGTATCCGGATTGCCATGAGATCTCGCCGCCTTCTCCGCATGCCAACCAAGCCAGACCGGGCCGCGGCGGCGAATATAGGACTGTGGAGGCAGTAGGCGGTAAGCCAGCCGGCGAGGGCGGGAACGGGCCCGGCGCCGCTGATCTCGGCGGGCACGTGAGCCCGCACGGGCTTGAGTCCATGCTGGCTGAGGTCGCCAAGGGCGATCACACGGCATTCCGGGCTGTCTACGACCAGACCGCGGCAGCCGTGCTCGGCACGGTCCGCCGAGTCCTGCGTGACCCTGCTCAGTCGGAGGAGGTCATGCAGGAGGTCCTGCTCGAGGTTTGGCGAACGGCGGCCAGGTTCGACTCCTCGGTCGGCTCGGCGAACGCGTGGATCATGACTCTGGCGCACCGCCGGGCGGTGGATCGCGTCCGTTCGGAGGAACGGGCCGCCGCCCGTGAACTGCGTGCGATGTCCGCCGCCATTGAGTACGACGAGGTCAGCGACGCGGCTCTGGCCAGCCTCGAGCACGAGCGGGTCCGGCGGTGCCTCGGCGGCCTGACCGACCTCCAGCGAGAGTCGGTGACGCTGGCGTACTACGGCGGCTATACCTACCGGGAGGTAGCGCAGCTACTCGGCGTGGCGGTCGGCACCGTAAAAACTCGCATGCGCGACGGCCTGATCAAGTTGCGAGACTGCCTGGGGGTGGACGGATGAAGGCCCGGCATGCTGCGCTCCACACCCTGGTGGGCCCCTATGTCCTGGACGCCGTCACGGGCCGAGAGCGCGCAGACTTCGAGCGGCACGTGCTGACGTGCGAGCAATGCAGGGATGACGTTCGCGGGCTGCGCGAAGCCGCTGCGCAGCTGGCTGCCGCGGCCGCGGTCCCGCCCCGCCCGCCGCTGCGAGACCAGACAGTCCGGGCCGCCGAGCGCATCCGGCAGGTGCCGCCTCTGGTGGAAGGCGAGCCCGCCCCGCGCCGCCGGCGCTGGCTCCGATCCGCCGCTCACCTCACGGGCCGTACGGCGGCGCCGGGCGCGCGCCCGTGGCTAGGCAGGCTCGCGCTCGCTGCCGCTGCCGCGCTGGCCGTGACGGCGATCGTGCTCGGCGTGCACCTCAGCGTGATGCAGGGCCGGATCAGCGCGATGGAGCAGCGTGATGGCGCCATCGCGGCGGTTCTGGGAGCGCATGACGCGACGACGCTGACCGCCCAGGTCAGGACCGGGGGCGTGGCCACTCTTGTGATGTCGCAGCGGGCCCGCGCGCTGGTCTTCACGGCCACCGGCCTTCGCAAGCTGCCCGCGTCGAAGGTCTACGAGCTGTGGCTCATGAGCCCGGCTGGAGCGAGGGCGGCCGGCATGCTGTCGTCAGATCATCACGGCATGTCGGGGCCGGTGGTCGTCACCCGGCTGGCGCCCGGCGACAAGCTGGGGCTCACGATCGAGCCTTCGGGGGGAACCGGGAAGCCGACGTCCACCGCCGGTTGTCATGGTCGCCCTCGGGCCATGACCTCAGGGGCCGCCGCCGGGGCGACAGGCCAGGCGGCGGCAGGCTAACGTGGCCACCGTGAAAGCATCCCCCGAAGCGCAGCTGCGGCTGCTGGAGCTGGCCGAGCTGGACGCCGAGCTGGGAAGGCTGGACCACCGGCGCCGCGGCTTGCCTGAGCACGACGAGCTCACCCGCCTCGAGCAGCGGGACCGCGCACTGCGAGACGAGACGACCGCTCTCGAGGCCAAGGCGGGCGATCTGAAGCGCGAGCAAACCAAAGCCGACGCCGACGTCGAGCAGGTTCGTACCCGGATCACTCGAGACCGCGCCCGGCTGGATGCCGGCCAGGTCAGCTCTCCCCGCGAGCTCGAGAACTTGCAATCTGAAATCGAGTCGCTGCTGCGGCGCCAGTCCGATCTGGAAGACGTCGAGCTCGATGTGATGGAGCGCCTTGAGGCCGTCCAGGCCGGGCTCAAGGAGGGCGTGGCTGAGCGGGGTTCGATCGGCACCGACATCGACGCCGTGACGGCCCGGCGGGACGTCGCGCTAACGGAGATCGCCGCGCTATCCGACGCAGCAGCGCAGCGCCGGACCGCCGTCGTGGCCGAGGAGCCGACCGACCTCGTGGACCTGTACGAGCGGCTACGGGCTCAGCACGGCGGCGTCGGGGCCGCAGCGCTTCGGCGGGGACAGTGCCAGGGCTGCCACCTGACGCTGAACACCGTCGACCTCAACGCGATCCGGGCCGCCGCCCCGGACGACGTACTTCGGTGCGAGGAATGCCGCCGGATCTTGGTCCGGACTGATGAATCCGGGCTCTGATATCCGGGCTGCGTCAGGCGAAGGCGGTCCGCCCGGCTGGGGAGCTGGCCGGGGCAAGCCAACCACCACACTGCTGTTGCGGCACGGCCAGACCGCGCTGTCGGCCGAGCGCCGGTTCGCGGGGCGCGGCGACTTCCCGCTGACGGACCTCGGCCATGAGCAGGCAGCCGCCGCTGCGGCGGCTCTTGCGCAGCGCGGCGGCATCGACCTCGTGGTGACCTCGCCGCTACGGCGGACCCTCGAGACGGCGCGTTCCGTCGCAGCTGCCGCTGGCGTTCCCATGAGTGTCGACGACGGACTGGTGGAGACCGATTTCGGTAGCTGGGAAGGTATGACGTTCGGTGAAGTCATGGCCCGCTGGCCGGACGAGATAGCGGCCTGGATGGCTGATCCGGAGGTGGCACCGCCCGGCGGCGAGAGTTTCGCTGCGGTAGGCGTGCGTGTCAACGCCGCGCTCAATCGAATACTCGCCGCGTCAGCCGGCCAGACTGTCGTTGTGGTCAGCCACGTCACTCCGATCAAGTCGATCGTCTGCCGTGCTCTGCTCGCGCCTGCGGCTGCGCTCTTCCGGTTTCATCTGGACGTGGCGGCCCTGTCCGAGGCCGCCTGGTTCGCTGACGGACCAGCCTTGCTACGGTCACTGAACGACACGGCGCACTTGCGGTCGTTGTGATCGTCTGACGCAGTCATGACACAGCAGCATGGACGTGGCATCGCAGACACGATGTGGCGGGCACTGCACCGCGCCTTCGGGGCGCGCGAAGCGGATGATTTCAGCTCGCTTGGGTTCATTGTTCCGAGCGAAGAAGTCGCAGTGTGTGTAAATACTCTCCGTGTGTGGAATAGCACTCCTCGTAATTGATCAAGACGGGGGGAGATCAGTGTCTGTTCAGTCCACGACCCGTGCGGCGACCCGCCGTAGTTCGGCGAGTACCGCTCGCAGCAGGTCGGTGAGCCGCAGTGCGTCTAGTGGCACTGCGAGCCGACCAAGATCAAGTTCAACCTCCAGATCGTCCGGCACTACGTCGAGGTCGAGGTCTCCTCGCAGTAGCTCTGCGAGCACAGCCACCGGCACGGCGGCCAGGACGACCACGCGGAGAGCTGGATCGCGGTCTACGCGCAGCACAGCATCGCGATCTACTGCGTCACGTTCCGGCCCGAGCACTGCTCGCAAGAGCACCACGAGCCGGGCAAGCCGCAGTTCCGCTACTCCCGCAACCGCTGCCAGGGGCGTATCCTCGGCAGCCACCAAGGTGACGTCGGCAGCCACCAAGATGACTGCCGCGGCTACCAAGGCAACAGCGTCAGCGCAGACGATGTCGTCCGCCATGAAGTCGATGAACACCGCCACCAAGGCCATGATGACCGCAGCAAAGGCGCTGACGGCGGCGGCCAAGATGATGTCATCGGCCAAGCCCGCACCGGCTAGCTTGCCAGGCCGGATAGCGAGCCGGACCACGGGCGCACGCAGGGCGTCCACGAGCGCACGCAGGGCGTCTACGAGTCGGCGGGCCACATCTACTCGCCCGTCGTCCCGGACGTCGGCCGCGCGGCCCTCGTCCAGGAGTTCGGCCACGCGCAGCTCAACACGCGGCACGTCGGCGCGAAGCTCATCGACTCGCCGACCGTCATCTCGGCGGGCGGCTAGCACGAGCAGCGCAGCCGGCGGCTCCGCAGGCGGACCGGCAAGTCGCGCTAGGTCTGCCACGCCTCGGGGGGGACGTCCAGGCCTCGATCGGCCGCGACTAAGTCGCGTCCGGCTACCCGCAGGTCAGCGAGCCGCCCGGCCGCTAAGCGGCCATCCTCGACCGCGATGAAGCCAGCGTCGTCGCTGACGCTGTCTACGCCTTCGCAGTCGCGGAGCAACGGCGAATACGGCAGCCTGCTTGGCAGCCTGATTCACTGAGCGCGCAGATCACTGCTCGCAGTAAAAGGCGGGCGGCGCAGGCAACTGTCCGGCGCCGCCCGCTCACTGTTGCCCGTATCCTGGGCACAGCGGCGGGCGAGTTGGCCGGGCGGCCGCGTCGCGCCAGGTTGGCCTGGCGTGCCGAGGAAGGTCCGGGCTCCGCAGGGCAGGGTGGTCGGTAACGCCGACCCGGGGCGACCCGCGGGATAGTGCCACAGAAAACAGACCGCCTCCGGACTCGTGCCGGGGGTAAGGGTGAAACGGCGGTGTAAGAGACCACCAGCGCTCAGGGTGACCTGAGCGGCTCGGTAAACCCCACCCGGAGCAAGGTCAAGAGGGACCATGCCGGCAACGGTGTGTTCCTGCGCGAGCGATTGAGGGTGGCCCGCCCGATGCTCGCGGGTAGACCGCAAGAGGCTGTCGGCAACGACAGCCCTAGATGGATGGCCGTCGGCCCGCGCAAGCGGGTGCACAGAACCCGGCCTACAGGCCGACTCGCCCGCCGCCTAGGCCCCGGCCTGCTGATTAATGCCCAAGATGCCCTCTGAGCAGCGTCTTCAGCTGCCACCACTTGGTGGCGTTTTGCAGCTTCGCTCGATCTCTGACGGAACTGTAACGGAACTGCCGTCCGCGTTCATCTTGCCGACGATGAGTCCGAAGATGAGCAGCTGCGGCGCCTAGGATGTCAGCTGGCGGCTGAGGACATTGGGGTTTCCATCCCAGTGGATCTCTTCGGCCAGGTCGGACATGGAGCCCTGGTTCGCCATGACCGCGGCGAGCGAGTCGTAGCTCTGTCTGGCGGGCAGGCCCGGACGCGGCGGCAGCATCGGCGCGGTCCGGTCCAGAGCCTCGATCTGGGATTTCTCATCCACCGACACGACAACGGCGTTCGCCGGCAGGTCCAGATACAGGCCCACGACGTCGCGGATCTTGGCTTCAAGTTCCGGGTCGGTGCTGAACTTGAAGCACTCTATACCGGTGCGGCTGGATTCCCCACTTCCGCCAAATCCGCGCCACCGACGCGAACGAGATGCCCAGCTCCGCGGCCAGGAACCGGGCCGACCAGTGCGTGATCCCAAGCCGCTCCGGCGGCCGGCCATCGAGGGCCAGCGTCGCCACCACTACGTCGATCTCGTCGATCACCGGCGGACGGCCGGACCGCGGCTAATCTTCCAGCGCCGCGATCCCGCCCTACAGGTAGCGGTCCCGCCAGCCGATGACCGTCGGCCGCGACACCCCGGCGGTCCGGGCAATCTGAGAGTTCGGCATCCCGTCCGCGGCGAGCAGCACGATCCGGGCCCTCTTCGCCAGCCCGGACGGCACGCTCGGCAGCCGCGCCAGCTCAGCCAGCCATTCCCGGTCACCCTCGCGCAGCACCAGAGCAGGAGCTAAAGACACGCTCCATTGTCCCGCGAATCGCACTGTAAAACAAACTTACAACACGCGACACTAGGTAAAGAAAAAGGCCACTGCGCATTTGGAACGATGTCATTTGTTGTTCGCACAACCAACAGCGGTGCCATTACGCTATCGTGGGAGCTCCATTACATTGGCTTTGCCCACTTGTTTGGTGCTGTTATTAATGCGGGAACACCCCACCTAGGCCCACATCCTTGATGGTAGGCTCCCGAAACGGTCCTCTGGAGCGGGGGCAGTTGTAGCGCGACGCGTTTTCTGAGTTCGCGGCACTTTTGCTGCGAAAACGATATTCAGAATGCTCGTCGGCGCGGTTTGGCTGGGGAGGGAACACGTGGGCCGATGAACCATGCAAATGACGCGCCCGCACCCCCCGACACCTGCGATCAGGCCAGCCATGCCAGAGATACAACCATTGTTCCCCATCTGGGCTCCGAGAATGGCAACCTCGCGGATCCAGGCGGGTCAGCTGACTCAGGACTTTCTGACTACCCGACCGATCCCCGCGGCTTTGTGGATGTTCTGACTGACCTGCCGCCGTGGATCAGGGCTGACTCCCGGCAGCAGAGCGTCAGCGGTCCGTCCACGACCGCCTCGCTGGCCAAGCTCGGCCTGTATGGCATCCTCGCCGTTCAGGCAGTTTTGTCCCTACGGCTGATGTGGTCCAACACTGCGTTCCTCGATGAGGCCACTTATCTGTACGTCGGGCACGTAGAGATAGCCCACTGGCTGCATGGCACATCCGTGCCGGCCTATCCCACCTACCTGTCCGGTGCGCCCGTCATCTACCCACCGCTCGCGGCGATTGCCAATGACATCGGCGGGCTTGTAGCAGCGCGGATCCTCTCGATGCTCTTCATGCTCGGTGCGACGTGCACGCTCTGGGGAATGACGCGCCGACTGAGCGACAGGCGCTCAGCGCTTGTTGCCACTGCCATATTCGTTGCGCTCGGGCCCACGCAGTACCTAGGTGCCTTCTCTACCTACGACGCGATGGCCCTCTTCCTTATGACGGCCGCGGCGTGGTGCGTGGTCGCTGCGCGAGATCACGCCGACTCGACCCAGCTCCTGGTGGCCGGAGCTTTCCTGCTGGCGTTCGCGAACGCCACCAAGTACGCCACTGCGTTGTTCGACCCTGTAGTTATAGCCCTCGGCGCGTTCACCATCGCAGCCGCTCGCGGCGGCAAGCCAGGGCTAGGGAGAGCAGGCCACATCGCGGTCATCGCCATTGGCATGCTCGCCGCGCTGCTGGCAGTCGGCGGGCCGTTCTATGTCACGGGCGTGCTGTCTACGACCCTAGCCAGAGCGACCGGCGGCGCCTCTCCCTCGCTGGTCTTGACGGACGCGGCCAAGTGGATCGGCTTCGTGTGTGCGCTGGCGGTCCTAGGAGTTGTAGTCTCGGCCGTTACCCGGCAGAACAAGTTTCAGACGGCAACCCTGGCGCTTCTGGCCGCCGCGGGGTTCCTTGCGCCCCTTAATCAGGCCCGGATTCTGACGACGACATCACTCTCCAAGCACGTCGACTTTGGCGCCTGGTTCGCCGCCGCGGCCGCCGGATACGCGGTTGCGTGGCTATCTCGCATCACGCGGTGGAAGGCCGTCTACGCGGCAACCGGCGTCCTCGCCATGGCAGCGGTGGTCCTGCCGATTGGATTTATCGGCATACGCCAAGCTGGCAACTTTTTCCAGGCATGGCCTAACAGCTCTAAAGCGACCAAAATCCTGCGTTCGCTAGCCATCGGCCACCCCGGCAATTACCTCGCCGAGGACTATGACGTCGATGCGTATTACATGGAGAACTCCGTCAACTGGAACAGGTGGGCGGATACCTGGTATTTCAGGTATGTCGGACCGCCGCGATACCTACCGGTAACCGGGCCGACCGCCTACAAAGACGCCATTGCGCACCACTATTTCAGCTTGATCATCCTAGATTTCGGAGACACGGCGAGCATGGATCGCGTCATCACCGAGGCAATCCGCCAGTCCGGTGATTATCACGTCATCGCCGAGGCCCCCTATTGGGACAAATTCGGGGTAGGCCGCTTTACGATCTGGGCTTATCAGCCGCCAAAGCAGCAGCCGGCACTGCTGCCGACTGACATAGTCGGGCGCCGTGAGTATCGCTGAACCAGTCGGCGCAGGCGCCGTCCGGACTGATGAAGAACTGCTCCCCGTTCTCCCGGAGCCGCCAACCGACGTCGAGAAGCTGTCGTACTCAGACCGGAACCTGTCGCTCATCCTCCGCGCTTCACTGTTCAGCTTCGGCGCGCTCCTCCTCAGCCAGTCGAAGTTCTTGCTGACGGTCCGGCCACTGCTGATATTCGCGCCACTGATCGGGTTCACGGTCGTCTACTACCTGATATCGCTGTGCGTGAACTTCGGGACCCACAGTTTTGACAGCAAGACGCACGGCGACATCGTGAACTCCTGGCGGCCTAGTTCCTACCCGAGCCTCGACGTGTTCCTGCCGATCTGCGGCGAGCCGCTGGCGATTCTGCGCAACACGTGGACACACGTACAGCGGCTCGCTGAGCAGTATCCCGGCCTCGTCATTCCGTACGTTCTTGACGACGGGGTGAGTCAGGAAGCTAGCGAGATGGCGGCGAGCTTCGGTTTCAGGTACCTCGTGCGGCCGAACCGAGGCCATTACAAGAAGGCTGGGAACCTTCGGCATGCTTTCAGCCAGTCAACTGGCGAGTTCATTCTCATCCTCGACGCCGACTTCGCTCCCCGGGCGGATCTTCCGGCCGAGATGCTGCCGTACCTCCATTTCGATCCCACGCTGGGCATTGTTCAGTCGCCGCAGTACTTCCGCACGCATGCCGGACAGTCGTGGACCGAGCGTGGCGCGGGCGCGGTTCAGGAACTCTTCTACCGACTGGTGCAGGTTTCCCGCAACAGGCATCGCGGCGCGATCTGCGTTGGCTCATGCGCTATCTACCGGCGTGAAGCCCTCAAGGCCAACGGCGGCACCACTCTGATCGAGCACTCCGAGGACGTCCACACCGGCTTCGACCTGCGCAGCGCAGGCTGGGGTCTGCAGTACATTCCGATACCGCTGGCGACTGGCTTGTGCCCGGCCGATCCAGACTCGTTCCTGACCCAGCAATACCGATGGTGCGCGGGATCGATGTCACTACTCGGATCGCGCAAGTTCTGGGCCACGAAGTTGCACTGGCGCACCCGGTTCTGCTACTTCTCGGGTTTCTGCTACTACGTGCACACGGCGCTTTTCACGTTCGTAGTGCCCGCGATTCCGCTGGTCATGCTGATCTTCTTGCCAGATCGCGTGCGACTGATCAACTACGTCTCCATCGCGCCATCGATCATCTACAACATGGTGGTCTTCCCTTCGTGGCACCGGTGCAAGTTCGGCCCCGCGGCGTTCATGGCCAAGGCGCTGTACGGGTGGGCTCACCTGTATTGCTTGTTTGACATCTGTCGTGGCAAGCCGATGGGCTGGCAAGCGACGGGGGCCGGAACGCGCAAAGCTGGCATCCGCCGCATCTGGATCGGGATCGCGCTGTGGAATGCGCCGACTAGCGCCGCTTGGGTTCTGCTAGCGATCTGGCGCATGTCGCGGTATGGCTTCGCCAACTATGCGGTGATGCTCTTCACCGGGTTGATCGCTTCCCTGATCACCGCGATGATGCTGGGCTCGCGGCGCAATTACGAGCGCACCGGTGCGAAAGCAGTCACTGGATGAGGCGGCGAATCGTCCAGATAACGGTCAATGTCGTCGGCTTTACCGCCGTAGCAGCGATTTCTGTTGCCGCAGGAATACATTTCGAGCACAAGAGCGGCGCCATACCTTCCCCCTTTCACAACGCTGCGCCGCCGCCACCGCTGACATATCTGGGAGTCTACGAGCCGAGTTCCCCGCACTCGTACTCCGGCGTTCAGCACTTTAGTGAACTGATCGGCCGGTCGCCGAACCTAGCACTGTACTACGGCAGCTGGTGGGAACCATTCCAGCTTTCTTTCGCCAGGGCAGCCGAAGCGCACCACGCTATCCCGATGGTGCAAATCGAGCCGCGCGACGTCGAGCTGACCTCCATCGCGGCCGGGCAATACGACGCCTACATCAGAGCGTTCGCGCGCTCCGTGCGATCCTTGAAGCGGCCAGTCATCATCTCATTCGGTCATGAGATGAACGCCGACTGGTATGGCTGGGGCTATCGGCACACCAGCCCAAAGGTATTCATTGCAGCCTGGCGGCACATTTGTCGACTATTTGCACGGCAGCGAGCGGACAACGTCAGGTGGCTCTGGGCCGTGAACGTGGTAGGCGGGCCGGACGTCAGCGCCATCCAGCAATGGTGGCCCGGCGCCGCGTACGTCACCTGGGTGGGCATAGATGGGCACTACTTCACGCCGTCGATCGACTTCGCGAGCTTGTTCGGTGCCACACTGGGCCAGGAGCGTCAGCTGACGGGCGATCCCGTGCTCATCTCCGAGGCAGGCATCGCACCGTTCGTCAGCACATCACGGATCGTCGACCTGTTCCTGGGCGCCCAAGATCACCACCTGCTCGGGGTGGTCTGGTTCGACGTCGCGGGCCACAACATTCGGATCGAGGGGAATCCGCAAGCCATCGCCCAGTTCAGGCTCGCTCTTGGCGCATACATCGCGCACAAGTCGAAGCGCGACCAATCCCCGTGAGCAGTTTGCCCGCGTGCCCAGCTTAGCGCGCGCTATGCATTGTGCCACTTTTCCGCATCAGAACCTATGTGGTGCAGAACCAAGATGTTTGACAACACCACAGAAATCACCAAGCACAACCGACGCGATGTTCAGGCGACTGGATGCGCCATTCACGCGCCAATTGAGCTGAAGCGTCGACGCGTGCCAATTGGCTAGGGCATTATCGGCCCTGGGGGGGCCATCGGCCCTTGGGAGGGAAAACATGAGTCAATCTTGGAACTGGTCGAGCCGGGCGCTGGCAATGGTCCGCCAGAGAGTACTAAAACGCCGTTTCTGGTCGGCCGCCATCGCGGCCAGCTCAGCGCTGGCGCTGCTGCCGATCCTTGCGAACTCGGTTCCCGCCGGGCGCGCCGACGAGACCACCATCTCGCAAGACCAGATGCGCACAGGCTGGGATCAGAACGAGCCGGCCCTGACTCCCGGCGCCGTCAGCGGCGGCCAGTTCGGCCAGCTGTTCTCGACCCCTGTCAACGGTGAGGTCTACGCCCAGCCGCTGGTCGTCGGCGCCTCTGTGATCGTGGCCACGGAAAACGACTGGGTGTACTCACTGAACCGGACGACAGGCGCGGTGAACTGGTCATTGTCGCTCGGGACACCGTGGGCGGTCAGCGCCATCTGCACCGACCTGCTTCCCGACATCGGAGTCACCTCGACGCCTGTGTACGACGCGGCCAGCGGGACGATCTACCTAGTAGCCAACACGATCGTGAACTCCACGCCGTCGTACTCCATGTATGGCATCAACGTCCAGACTGGCACGGTCACCGAGCAGGTGCCGATCGCGGGCAGCCCGACCAACGACCCGAATATCACGTTCAAGTCGTCGCAGCAGTACCAGCGGCCAGGGTTGCTGGAGATGAACGGATGGGTGTACGCGGCGTTCGGATCGCACTGCGACGGCAAGCCCTACGACGGCTATGTGGTGGGCGTCAACGTGGCCACGCAGGCAACCACCATGTGGTCGGACGAGGCCGGCGTTACTGACGATGAGGCAGGCATCTGGCAGGGCGGCGGCGGCTTGATGTCCGACGGGCCAGGCAGGATCTTCCTGGCGACGGGGAACGGGGTCTCCCCGGCCCCAGGACCGGGCAATGCGCCGCCAGGGCAACTGGCCGAATCGGTTGTCCGGCTCGCGGTTCAGCCCGATGGCTCGCTGGCGGCCCAGGACTTTTTCAGCCCCAAGAACGCTCCCACGCTCGACGCGCAAGACCTCGACTTCGGCTCGGGAGGGCCAGTGGGTCTGCCATTCGCGACGAACGCTTACAACCACATGTTGGTGTCGGTGGGCAAATACGGTCGGATCTATCTGCTGAACCGCGACAACCTCGGTGGACGCGCGCAGGGAGCCGGCGGCAGTGACGCCTCGCTGCGCATCATTTGCTGCTTCGGCGGCGAATGGGGGCATCCCTCGGAGTTTGCCGACACATCGCTCCTGACGACGGCCAACAACGCGACGTCCAGCGACTTCCTCTACACGGTGTTCAACACGGACCGGCTACGCGAAATGCGGTGGGCTGTCGACAGCACGGGCCTCCCGAACTTGCACACGGTGGCCATGAGCTCGAACGTCTTCTCGTATACCTCAGGTTCGCCCGTGGTGACGTCCAATGGGACCGATCCGTCGTCGGCGATCGTCTGGGTCGAGGGCGTCACCAAGTCCACGGGCCTCGGCGGGACGCTCTACGCGTTTAGCGCCGTGCCGCCCACCACGTGCACCTCCGGCACGCCGTGCACGATAACGCCGCTATGGTCGGCTCCGATCGGGACGGGGAGCAAGTTCGTCACCCCGGCGACCGACTCAGGCGATGTCTACGTCGGGACCAGGGACGGCAACGTGTACGGCTTTGGCATCACGACGGCCGCGCCGCTGGCGGGGACGGCACCGGCCGCTTTCGGCCAGACCTCTGTCGGCGCCTCAGCCGGCAAAACCGTCACGGTGACCGCGGCCAAGACTGTGACCGTCACGGGCGTGTCGGCCACTTCTGGCGCGGCCACCAACGAGTTCGCTGTCGGCCAGGTGACCGAAACTAAGGCTGGTCACACCGGCCCGGTCAGCTTCCCGGTGGTCCTCAGCAAGGGGGACAAACTGCACGCGCCCGTCACCTTCAGCCCCACAGCACCTGGCGGCGTCTCCGGAGCACTGGCCTTCGGTACCCAGCTGTCGCATCTGCCAGCGATCAACGTTCCGCTGTCGGGCAACGGCGTGCAACCGGGTCTGGCCGCGACGCCGAGTTCGGTTCCGTTCGACTTGGCGCCCGACCAGGGCCGCACGCTGGTCCCAGTGGGGCTGTCAGTGCCGAGAATTGTCGAGATCACCAACAGCGGCACCACGCCGGAGACAGTGACCTCAGTCACGGCGCCCAAGGCCCCGTTCTCGGCCAGCGGCCTGCCGAAACGCGGCACCGTCATCAAGCCCGGCAAGGCGATCGCCGTGCAGGTCTTTTACTCGCCGGCCAGCGCCAGCCAGGCCACGGGATCCTTCACCATCAACGGGAACAATGGAGCAAGCGCCACCGTCAGCCTGTCCGGTGGCAGTACGCCAGCCGTCAGCCAGTTCACCTCAACCACCGGCACAGTCAACTTCGGGACCGTTCACCTGGGCAAGAAGGTGACCACGACAGTCGGCATCTCCAACGTCGGCAACCAGCCCGCGGTGATGACGGCGATCGCTCAACCGAGTCAGCCGTTCGGAGTGCCGTTCGCGGTCGCGAAGGGGCTGCCTGTCAACCCGGACTATGACCTGGTGATCACGCTGACCTTCACGCCGAAGAAGGTCGGCCCCAACACCGATCTCTACGAGCTGACCTACCACGACAAGCTCGGCACCCACCACCTGAAGATTCATCTGGTAGGGAACGGGGTCGGGTAGGACGAGGCCTGGTGACCCGCTGGCCAGAACTGGCCGGCGGGTCATCGGCC
Source organism: uncultured Actinomycetota bacterium (assembly GCA_963730085.1). GTDB lineage: Bacteria > Actinomycetota > Actinomycetes > Streptosporangiales > Streptosporangiaceae > JAJYUU01. The sequence continues at coordinate 138,510 of CAVSQI010000011.1, forward strand.
ATCGCGTTAAGACGACACCCAGGACTTGGCTAGCGCCGACTTCATCGCGGTCTGCGCAGCCGCAGAGGTGTCGATCTTCTTCGTGCTGTTGAACTCCGACCAGACGAAGCCCACAGCGTGTCGGGTATGCGCCAGCAGGCTGACGAATTCGCTGATCCAGGCCGCCTTGCTGAACGAGAACGATCCGGTGCCCTCGACGCACCCAACCTCGCCGATGACGATCGGCTTGTTGCTGCTAAACGCTGCGAGCTGTGCAAACGAGCTGCCGAAGACCTGACTGGGAGTCATGCTGTTGCTGCTGTATTGCGGACCGTTATACCCGTCGACGCCGACGAAACTGGTGTAGGCATTGCCCGGGTACCACGAGGACAGGCTGTGGCCCTCCTTGTTCGGGCTCCAGAACCAGTAGACGTTAGTAGCCCTCTGCGCCGCGAAGACGTTGTGGACATGCCGCCAGGCCGAGACGTATCGGGCCGGGGTGTTCCCGTTCACGTGGTTACCCCAGGGATACCAGCTGCCGTTCATCTCGTGCGCGAACCGCAGGATCACCGGGTGGCCGAAGGCTTTGGCTGCCGCCGCCACGGACTTGATATAGCCGTCATACTTGCCGGCCGCGATTTTTGCCAGCGGGAAGGCGTCGTGTGACGCGCCGCATCCCGCGATGAAGGAGCACGGCATCCACGTGATCTCGGGAATGGCGCCGCCGGCTGATGCCTCCTTCAAGCGAGCGGTAAACGTCGCCGGACTCGTCTTGAAGTCGACGAACAAGTTGATGATGTTCAGATTGTGTCCCAGCGCTGCCGACTCGGTGCGCTCGGCCGGGATCGTGGAGATGCTCTGGGGCGACAGGCCCAGCAGGTGTGCGCTCGCTTGGCCTGCCAGCGCCTCACTCAGCAGCTGCTGGCTGCCCGCAGTAGCTGCCTGGGCCGGTGCCGCGACTCCGATGACCACCGCCGTGGCGATCAGCGGACCAGCGAGAGCACGAAGCGTCCTGAGTGACCAGAGTGACATGTTCCTCCTAAGTCCTTTGATGGGATCTTAAGACATTATCGTCCGATTTCATCTGACTTGGAGGCTACATGAGATAACTGCGCTTAGCGGAGGTTCAGTACTTTCAGTCCTTTTACCAATGATCTGAGAGAGTCGCTAGCTCGCCTGTTACGCTGCGTTATCGAGATCGCACGCAGCGAGACGCTTGCTCTCGAGCTCCGCCGTCAGCGAAGGTCCGAAAGCGGATCCAGTCGAGGTGCAGCCCGGACATGATGGGTGACGATGAGCGAGCAGTCGCAGTGGCTCCCCAGCGACGACCACATCGCCGTCGAGTTGCGGCTGGCGGTTCACGCCGGCGACGTCGCGGCGGTCCAGCGACTGCTGCATGACAATCCGACGCTGGCGATGGCGGCTTGGCGGGCCGCGCAGCGGCAGCGGGACCCCGAACGCCAGAGCCACCGGTAAGAACCCAGAGCCGAGTCCAGGCGACGAGACGCCGCTGCACTACGCGGCCAGCAGCGACGGCCTCGACGTGGCCGTGGTCCCTGATCGACGGCGGCGCGGATATCGAGGCGCCGGACGGCTCCATCGGCACTCCGCTCGCCAACGCCGTCGCTACGGCTGCTGGCACGTGGCGCGCTTGCTGGTCGCGCGCGGGGCCGTGGTCGACGCGGCCTGGCTAGCGGCCGCGCTAGGCCTGCTCGACCGCCTTGATGCGATCCTCGACGCTAACCCGCCACCAGCCGACGTCTCGCAGGCGTTCTGGCACGCCTGCGCCGCCCGGCCAGCGCCGGTCCGCGGAGTACCTGCTGGCCGCGGCGCTGACCTGAACTGGGAGCCCGATTACGCCCACGGCACGCCGCTCGACGCCGCCGCGGCCGCCCGCACCGCGGAGCAGGCCCTCGCTCGAGGCGGACAGTACGGCCTGGAGGGCTTCGAGTACTACGGCCTACAGGCCGACTCGTCCGCCGCCCTGGTTATCGGCGCAGGGTGCGACAAACGGCAATGACGTCGCCGTTCGGCCGCTATAGGAGAGACTTGCTCAGGTCCGATGCGACCCGCTGCATCGCGGCGGCCCCGTCTTTAAGCTTGGCGGCTCCGTCTGTGCAGGTTCGCGGCGCCACCCCGGTCGATGTAGGCGGCGGCCGCGATGAAGTCGTTGAGCGCGGTATCCAGGTCACTGCGCATGCCGGGAACGCAGGCAGGCGCGGGGTGGGCCAGAAAAGCTCTGCTTTTAGCTGCCGTCTGAGCCACCGACGCCTGGAGCGCCCCGACATTGTCGGAAAGCTTGTTGGTTTTCTCCAGGTCGGCGATGACGGCGTTAAACCCGGCGCTGGCGCCGTCGCTTCACCAGTTGTGAAACTGGCTGAGGCACGAGGCCGCTGTGGCTGATGGCCTGATTGCCGGAACGATGCTCGCGGAATACGACGAGTAGCCAGCGCCAGCGTTGCTCCCGGTCGTGCCGCATCCGGCCACCGCAAGTACCGCTAGCGCCGCTGCGGTGGAGCGGACGGTGTGCTTCACGGAAGGTGAGACGCTCCTTCGCCAGCTGCGAGTACAGATCGCAGCATGACTACTTCGGCAGGATGCGGTCAATGAGCCAGGCAGCACCGGCAGCGATCAGGAACAGGTCCAGGTAGTGGCACGCCAGCGCGCCGGCGTAGCTGGGCCCGCCCCAGGCGTTGACCGTGAAGTTCGGATCGAGCCCGCCGGTCAGCTGCACCCCGGCCCGCCAGAAGCAGAACAAGAACATCGCGGCAGCGGGAAGTGCGATGAGCACTCGAACAAGATGCGCGGACCCGCTACCGAAACCGAGCGCGTCCGCGATTCGGCGCGCAGCCCGTTGGCCGAGGGGCGCTAGCAGCCACAGCCGGCCCGATCGGGGGCCGAACCGCCGCCGATGTCGCGCGTAGGCGACGCTCAAGATCACGAACGTGGCCAGCGCTACCGCCAGTTGCTGCCCCCAGGCGGCGGTCCCGGCCGCATGCTTTTGCCTGACGGGCGAGCGCTCCAGGAACTGGATCAAGCCGTAGATGACGCCGGTGCTGAGAGCGCTCCCGACGAGGGTTACCAGCGGCCAGGACAGCTTCGAGGCGAGCGCCGAAACGCTGACATCGCCCCTGCCATCGTCGGGCTGGTAGGTGGAGTCGGTGGACGTTCGTTCTGATCTCATGTCCTCATTGCACGCCAGCCGACCTATCGCCCGGCAGGGCTATCCGTAGGCTCCTGCCCCTACCAAAGGCGCACCCGCGGATGGGTCCATGCGACTTTCGTCAGGGCTAAAGGCAGGAGCGCTAGGACCGGAACGCTGCGTAGATGATCGCGGTGAGGCGGTCGATCATCTCTTCCTTTGGCAGCCTGACCTCGGCACTCATGAGGTAGTTGATCCGCTCAAGCATCATGAGGCAGGCGACGGCGGTCAACTCGGCGTGCTCGGTCAGCATGCCATCGCCTGCGCCCGCGCCCTGCGCGGCCGTCATGCCCTGCGTCATGACCTCCGACAGCCGGAAGAACAGCTGTAGCCCGTCACTGAATACGCTCTCGCCGACGATCTCAGCCTGGCTCAGGATCCGGATGACCGTGGCGTGGGCTGCGTAGGTGTCGCAGAAACTCTGGACCCACCGGCGGAGGGCAGCCCGGCCGGCGTCGTTGCCGGTAACGACCGGGAATTCGTCGGTGATGTTCGCCATGTCAACGAGCGCGTCCCGCAGCAGCGTCCGGAAAAGGTCGTCCTTGTTCGCGAAGTACAGATAGAAAGTGCCGTGCGACGTCTTGGCCCGGCGAACGATGTCTTCAACGCGCGCGCCCTGGAAGCCCGCTTCTTCGAACTCGACGAGCCCGGCCTCAAGCAACCGGCGCACGGTGTCCCGACCATGTGCGCCTAGCTCGCGCTGCAGCGCCGGGACGCCTCCGTCCCGCGATGGACGCAGGCGCGGTGCTGCTTCGGCGGCCGGCTCGCTGGGCGCCCCGGGCGCCGCTGCGAGGGCGTCGCCAGCGCCCCTTCCGTTCCTGGTCCCAGCCTGGCCTGTCCGCACGCCATTCTGAACTGCCCGCGTAGGTGGCTGATTCCCGGTCGACGCGCGCTCCGCGGCCCCCTGGCGAGTACTCTCCGGTCGCGCGGAGAGCGGGGAGCCGCCACGCTGGATGCCCGTCGCCGCCGTTGCAGATCTTCCTAGCGGGCCCAGGCTGGGTTCCCGGCTCATGCTGGGAGACTAGCCCTATTACTCCTCGTGGGCCATGCTGGGGTGGCAGCTGTAACCGCAGATTAACGTGCTGGGGCGCGAACCACTCATCAACCCAGTAAAGGTGCTTTTTAACTATAAATGGTTTGTTCGCGACAAAGCATCCTACTGACTGATGCGCCGCAGGTCAGAGGCGGCGCCGAGCTCGGGAAGCGGCTCTAAAGCTGACGCCTATATCAGGTGACGGCCGCGTCATTGTTTGCATCAAATTGGCGAGCCATGCGCAAATAGAGATCATGACTCGCGATGGGGCCGGCACGGAGGCGGCGCCCGCGCCATCTGGAGCGCGCGGCTTGCGGCCGCTTCTGGCGGCGCAGGGCGGTTTGGCTCCCGGTCCCGATCCGGCCGCCTTGGCCGGTGACAGCCCGGACGTGCTGGCTGGCAAGGCTGCCGCGGAGAACTTTCCGGTCGCGCTGCGGCTGCTACCGCGGAGGTATCGCGGCCGCTTGATGGCGGTCTACAACTTCGCGAGGACTGTCGACGACGTCGGTGACGAAGCCCCGCCAAACCAGCGGCTCGAGCTGCTTGACGAGCTAGACGATGACCTCGCCCGCCTCTATGCCGCCGGGCCAGCCAGCATGCCGGGCAGTCCTCCGCGGTATCTGGCGGTGCAAGGGCTGGCTGACGTCGTCGCTGACTGTGGTATCCCGCAGCAGTGCTTTCGCGATCTCATCGATGCCAACCGTCAAGATCAGGTCGTTACCCGGTACGAGACATTCGAGGAACTACTCGGCTACTGTGCGCTGTCGGCCAACCCAGTCGGCCGGATCGTGCTGTACGTCTTCGGCAGCAGCACGCCCGAGCGGGCGGTGCTGTCCGACGCGATCTGCAGTGGTCTCCAGATCGTGGAGCACCTCCAGGATGTAGCGGAGGACTTCCGCGCTGGCCGCGTCTATCTCCCCGCGGCGGACCTGCACAGCCACGGCTGCACCGAGGACGACCTGGGCGGTCGGGATGCCTCGCCGCAGTTGCGCCGCCTGATCGCTTTCGAGGTAGCCCGAGCCGCTGCGCTGATCAACTCCGGCGCGCCCCTGGTCGGCCACCTTCGCGGCGCGGCCCGTGTCGCCGTGGCTGGATACGTCGCGGGCGGCCGGGCCGCGATCGCGGCGATAACCCTGGCGCGCTACGACGTGATCGCGGCGACGCCCAAGCCGGGGAAGGGCCGGACGGCTCGCGAGCTTGTCGGGCTCCTGGTGCGGGGGCGGTGAGGCGGTGACCGGTGAGGCCGTAACCTCGCGTGGCAGCGTGGTCGACGTGGCCGCCGCGTACCGGCGGTGCGAGGCGATCACGCGCCAGCAGGCGAAGAACTTCGCCTACGGCATCGCGCTGCTCCCAGGAGCCAAGCGGCGGGCGCTGTCGGCCGTCTATGCGTTTGCCCGGCGCATTGACGACATCGGCGACGGGACCTTGCCGGCGCCGGACAAGCTGGCCGCGCTGACTGCGGCCCGTGCGGAAGTCGCCGCACTGGCGGCAGCGAATGCGGCGGATGCGGCTGCAACCGGCGACGAGGTGCTCGTCGCGCTGCGTGACGCGGCTGACAGGTTCGCCCTCCCTCTTGAGGCGTTCGGCGACCTCATCGACGGCTGCGAAGCCGACGTCAGGGGCGTCAGCTACCCCACCTTCGAGACACTTGAGCACTACTGCCGGTGCGTCGCCGGGTCGATAGGCCGACTGTCCCTCGGGGTCTTCGGTAGCACTGACCCCGATCTCGCCCGGCCGCTGGCCGATGATCTCGGCGTCGCGCTTCAGCTGACGAACATCTTGCGGGACATCCGCGAGGACCTCGGGAACGGCCGGGTCTACCTGCCGGCTGATGATCTCGCGACCTTCGGGTGCACCCTGATCCCGGCTGGTCCCGACGGCGAGGGCGGAGACGGGAAGATCGACGGCCCCATGGCCGACCTCATCCGGTTCGAGGCTGATCGGGCCCGCCAGTGGTATGCGACGGGCATGCAGCTGCTCCCAATGCTGGACCGCCGCAGCGCGGCTTGCACGGGCGCAATGGCAGGGATCTACCGGCGACTCCTCGAGCACATCGCCGCCAGCCCGGAGACGGCGCTGGGCAGCCGCATGTCGCTGCCAGGGCGGGAGAAGGCGATGATCGCGATTTCCGCTCTGGCCGGCCTGGGCCGTCCGCACCGGAACCGCCAGTCGGCCGAGGGACGGTCATGACGGCGGGCCGCGTAGTAGTGGTGGGAGGCGGGCTGGCTGGCATCACCGCTGCGATTGATCTGCGCGACGCGGGCATGGATGTGACGCTGCTGGAGTCGCGCCCGCGCCTGGGCGGGGCTGCGACCTCCTACGGGCGCGCCGGGCTGATGATCGACAATGGTCAGCACGTCTTCCTCCGCTGTTGCGACCGTTACCAGGGCCTGCTCGCCCGGCTCGGCGTCAGCGACTTGGTCACGATCCAGGACCGCTTCGACGTCACGGTGTTGTCCCCGGCGGGCCCGGCAAGGCTACGTCGCGATGCGTTGCCAAGTCCGCTGCACCTAGCGCGGGCCCTGCTGAGGTACCGACTGCTCTCCATCGCCGAGCGAGCCAGAGTTGGGCGCGCGGCGCTGGCTTTCCGGGTCGCCGATCCCGCCAATCCGGACCTGGATCAGGAGCGTTTGGGCAGCTGGCTGGCCGCGCGTGGACAGAGCGAGCGCGCGCGTCGACGGCTGTGGGATCTGTTCATCGTGTCGGCGCTGAACATCGACGGCGACGAGGCGAGCGTGGGGCTCGCGGCTACCGTCATCAAGACAGCGTTGCTCGGTGCCCGTGATGCGGCAGACATCGGCATGGCCAAGGTTCCCCTTGGCCGACTGCACGCGGAGGCTACCGCGGCTGAGCTCGCTCGGCTGGGTGTGCAGGTCCGGCTCGGCGCGCGGGCCGCCAGCATCGAGCCAATGACCGCTGCAGGCTTTCAGGTGAGCCTGAGCCGCGACGCAGAGGCCGAAGCTGGTCAGCCGAGCGGGCAGTCGATCGGTTGCGATGCCGTAGTGCTGGCCGTCCCGGCGGATCAGGCTGCCAGGCTCGCGACCACGGCGGGCGTCACGCAAGCGGCCGCGTGGCCGGGCCTTGGCTACTCGCCGATACTCAACGCTCACGTCGTGTACGACCGCCGGGTAACGGATCTGCCGTTCGCGGCGGGGGTGGACTCGCCCATCCAATGGGTATTCGACAAGACCAGCCAGGCTGGTGTGCCGTCCGGTCAGTACCTGGCTATTTCGATCTCGGCCGCCGATGACCTGATCGACGTGCCGACCGCAGATCTTAGAAAGCTGTTCCTGCCCGCGCTGGAGCAGCTGTTCCCGGCCGCAGCTAGGGCGGAAGTCAGCGATTTCTTCGTGACCAGGGAGCGTCGTGCGACGTTCCGGCAGGCGCCAGGGTCTGGCGGCCTGCGACCCGGTTCCGCGACCTCGGTGCCGGGACTTGCGCTCGCCGGCGCGTGGACGAGCACCGGCTGGCCAGACACGATGGAGGGTGCCGTGCGAAGCGGACATGAAGCCGCGCAGCAGCTCATAAGGGAGCTTGTCGCGCAGCCGTCGCCTGACCGAGCCCAGGAGCTCGACAACGCCTGGTCGGGCGCATCGTGACCGTTGTGATGCCGGCCGGCGTGCAGACGGCACGCGACCTCGTCGGGCCCGCGATATCTCAGGCCGTGGAGAGGCTCAGCCCTGCCGTCCGCGCAGTGGCGTCCTACCACCTTGGCTTGTCAGACGCGACGGGCCAGCCGATTGCCGCTGGTGGCACCGGCAAAGCGCTGCGTCCTGCGCTCGCGCTGCTGTCCGCCCGCGCTGCGGGGGCCAGTCCCGAGCGCGCCGTCGTCCCTGCTGCCGCGATTGAGCTCGTGCACAACTTCTCGCTCCTGCACGACGACATCATGGACGGTGACATCGAGCGGCGGCACCAGCCGACCGCCTGGACTGTCTTCGGCGTCGGCGCGGCGATTCTGGCCGGGGACGCGCTGCTGGCCCTATCGCAGGACATCCTCATGGAGACGCCACCCTACGGCGTCTGGGCGGCCCGGTGCCTCTCCGCTGCTGTCCTTCGTCTCATCGCTGGCCAGGGAGCGGACCTGGAGTTTGAGCGGCGGGATGACGTCGAGGTGGCCGAGTGCCTCGACATGGCAGGCGACAAGACAGCCGCGCTGATGGCTTGCGCCTGCAGCATAGGCGTCATCTACGTCGGCGGACCCCCGAGCCTGGCCATGAGCCTCAGCGGGTTCGGCGCGCACGCGGGCCTCTCCTTCCAGCTCGTCGACGACCTGCTCGGGATCTGGGGCGCGCCCGCGGTCACCGGCAAGCCTGTCGGATCCGACCTGCGGGCCAGGAAGAAGTCGGTGCCAGTGGTGACGGCACTCGCCAGCGATACTGAACCGGGCCGGGATCTCGCCAAGTTGCTCGGCAAATCCGAGCCGCTGACCGATGACGAGGTCGTGCACGCCACGCAGCTTGTGGAGGCAGCCGGGGCAAAGGTGCACATTGAGGAGATGGCTGACTCCGAGCTGGCCTGTGCGCTGGCCTGCCTGGCCGAGGCAGACATGCCGGAAGACGTTCGGGCCGAATTCGCGGCCATCGCCGAATTCATCACGGCGCGGCAATGGTGACTCAGGACCTCGTGGGGTCAGCCACCGACGACGGCTCGCGGCCGCCGGTGGACCTTTCGCATGATGATTCGCAGGCACCGCGGACTCGGGAAGTCGCCCGGTTCACGCTGGACCGAGCCGTCAGCCACCTGACTGCGCTCCAGCATCCCGGCGGCTGGTGGCAGGGCGAACTGGAAACGAACGTCACCATGGACGCCGAGGATCTGCTCTTGCGCGAATTTCTCGGCATCCGCACGCCTGAGGAAACGGAGGCGGCGGCTCGCTGGATTAGGTCCATGCAGCGCGCAGACGGGACGTGGGCTAACTTCAGGGGCGGGGACGGCGACTTGTCCACAACCGTCGAGGCGTACGTTGCGCTGAGGCTGGCTGGCGATCAACCCGACGCTGACCACATGACGCTCGCCGCCGGGTGGATCCAAAGTCGCGGTGGCATCGCGGCGACCAGGGTCTTCACGCGCATTTGGCTTGCGCTCTTCGGCGAGTGGCCGTGGGACAAACTACCTGTTATGCCACCAGAGCTGATCTATCTGCCTCGGTGGTTCCCGCTCAATGTGTACGACTGGGCCTGTTGGGCACGCCAGACAATTGTGCCGCTCACGGTTGTGTGCTCACTCAGGCCTGTGCGGTCGCTGCCGTTTGCCCTGGACGAACTGGACACAACACCCGGACAGCGCGTGCCGGCCCGCCAGGCCGGACGCGGTGCGCGGAGCGCTAAGGGCAAGCCTGACCCCTGGGGTGCGGTCTTCGGTGGCCTAGACCGGGGCTTGCATCGATACGAGCGCCACGCCAGCCACCTGAGCCCGGTGACAGCGCTGCGCACGGCCGCGTTTCGGCGCTGTGCCGACTGGATAATCGCCCGGCAGGAGCAGGACGGCTGCTGGGGCGGCATTCAGCCGCCATGGGTGTACTCGCTGATTGCGCTGCACCTGCTTGGCTACGGACTGGAGCACCCGATCATCCGGCGTGGCCTCGACGGTCTGGACCGGTTCACGATCTGGGAAGACGGACCGGACGGGAAGATGCGCCGCCTCGAGGCATGCCAGTCGCCGGTCTGGGATACGGTCCTCGCGATGATCGCCCTGGCCGATGCCGGCCTGCCCGCGGGCCATCCGGCGCTGCAGTCTGCGGCGCACTGGGTGCTAGCGGAAGAGATTCGCGGTCCGGGTGACTGGCAGGCGCAGCGACCAGGGCTCGCGCCGTCCGGCTGGGCCTTTGAATTCGACAACGACGGCTATCCGGATATCGACGACACCGCCGAGGTCGTCCTGGCGCTCGGCCGGGTCGAACAGCCGGATGACGCTACGGCGAACGAGGCGGGCGCTGCCGTTGCGCGCGCCCTGACGTGGCTCACGGGCATGCAGTCGCGCGATGGCGGCTGGGGCGCTTTCGATGCGGACAACACATCCCGTCTCGTGACGAAGCTGCCATTCTGCGACTTCGGCGAGGTGGTCGATCCGCCGTCGGCTGACGTGACCGCTCACACTCTGGAGGCGCTGGCAGCCGCGGGCCTCGGCGCCGGCCGGCCCGCGCGGCGCGCGGTCGCCTGGTTGCTGCGCGCCCAGGAACCTGACGGCTCCTGGTTCGGCCGCTGGGGCGCAAACTATGTCTACGGAACCGGCGCCGTCGTCCCAGCGCTGATCGCAGCCGGCGTGCTGCCAGGCAAGCCGTGCATCAAGCGGGCCGTGCGCTGGCTCGTAGATCATCAAAATTCAGACGGCGGCTGGGGCGAGGACCTGCGCTCGTACACCGACGCGGCCTGGGCCGGGCGAGGCGAGTCCACCGCCTCGCAGACAGCCTGGGCCCTGCTGGCTCTCCTTGCGGCAGGCGGGGAAGAGGCCTTGACCAGTGCCGAACGCGGCGTTGCGTGGCTAGCCGCGACCCAGCGCGAGGACGGGACCTGGGACGAGCCGCAGTTCACCGGCACTGGTTTCCCCGGCGACTTCTACATCAACTACCACCTGTACCGCCTTGTCTTCCCCGTGAGCGCGCTTGGCCGTTACCTAGGGGCCGGGCAATGAGTGCGCTGATGCTCTGCGCGCCGCTTGGCGTGGAGGCACGCGCGCTCCGGCGCGGCCTGTCCGACAGCGGCGAGCACGTCCAGGTGACGCGGACTGGCTATGGTCCGGTCCGTGCCGCCGCGGCCGCGGAGCGCATCGCCGCGTCGGCTCCGGCCATGCTGGCCATTGGCGGGGTTGGCGGAGGATTGACCGACGACCTGCGCGTCGGCGATGTGGTCGTCGCGTCTGAGGTGACGGACGGCGTCACCACTGTCCGATGCCCGTCAGCGCCGCTGGTCGCTGGTGAGCTGCGGCGAGCCGGACTGCGCGCCAGGACGGGCCCGATCGTGACTGTCGACCGCCTAGTACGTGGCAATGAGCGGAGTCAGCTCGCGGCCACCGGAGCCGTCGCGGTGGATATGGAGTCGGCGCCGCTGTTGGCTGGTGCCGCGGGCAGCCCGGCGATCGTGGTCCGAGCCATCTCAGATACACCCGCGCACTCGGTGTTCAATCCGCGCATAGTTTCCGGCGGCCTGGCTGCGCTGCGCTCGCTACGGCAGGCAGCGCCGGTCCTGGTCCGCTGGGCGGCGGCCATTGGCGAACGACACATTCTGCTGGCGAGTCCGCGCTCATTCTGCGCGGGCGTCGAGCGTGCGATCGAGATCGTTGAGCTTGCGCTGGAACGACACGGCGCGCCGGTGTATGTCCGCAAGCAGATCGTGCACAATGCCACCGTCGTTGCTGATCTGGAGCGGGCCGGCGCGATCTTCGTGGACGAGCTCAGTGAGGTGCCCGATGGGGCTATGGTCGTCTTCTCCGCGCACGGCGTGTCGCCCGAGGTCCGGCACGAAGCGGCGCGGCGCGGGCTGGATGCCGTCGACGCCACCTGCCCGCTAGTCGCCAAGGTTCACGCGGAAGCGCGCCGCTACGCGGCCGACGGCTATCTGGTCGCGCTCATCGGGCACGCCGGGCACGAGGAGGTCGACGGAACGCTTGGCGAGGCTCCGGGCGCGATGGCGCTGGTCGAGACCGCGGCCGACGTCGGCCGGCTAGATCCCGCGGACCCCCGCAAGGTGGCCTACCTGATGCAGACCACACTTGCGGCCGACGAAGCTAACGGCATCGTGGACGCCATCACCACGCGCTTCCCGACTGCGACCGGTCCGGGTAGCGACGACATCTGCTACGCGACTACGAACCGGCAGCGCGCAGTGCGTGCCATCGCCAGCCGCTCGGATGTGGTCCTGGTGGCCGGATCGGCCAACTCCTCCAACTCCCAGCGCCTTGTGGAGACCGCACAGCGGGCAGGGACGACCGCCTACCTGGTCGACGGTCCAGAGGACATCCAGCTCGGCTGGCTCGCCGGCGCTTCAACTGTCGGGATAGCGGCGGGCGCGTCCGCGCCGCCGGCCATCGTCGGTCAGATCGTCGCGGCTCTCGGCGGCCTCGGCGCGGTCCAGACCGAGGACGTGGTGGTAGCAACCGAGTCGATCCAGTTCGGGCTACCCAAGGAGCTTCGGCAGCAGGGTGCAGACGTGGGCTGAAGTACCGCACAAACGGCAGTAGTACCAACGAGACAGATGAGAAAGACGGTGCCATCGTGAGCATGCCACTGCGCCAGAGCCTGCGCGTCGGGTCGTACCTGATGCGTCAGAAGCTCGGCCGCAAGGACAAATTTCCGCTGCTCGTTGAGCTGGAACCGCTGTTCGCCTGCAACCTCAAATGTGCCGGCTGTGGCAAGATCCAGCAGCCCGCGAGCCTGCTGAAGCAGCGGATGCCCGTCGAGCAGGCCCTCGCTGCCATTGAGGAGTGCGGCGCGCCGATGGTCTCGATCGCGGGCGGCGAGCCGCTGATGCACCCGCAAATCGATGTGCTCGTCGACGAGCTGATCAAGCGCAAGAAGTTCGTGTTCCTGTGCACAAACGCGCTCCTCATCCCGAAGAAGCTGGACAAGTTCAAGCCGTCGCCGTACTTCGCCTGGGTTGTGCACATCGACGGACTCAAGGACCGGCACGACGAATCAGTGTGCAAGCCGGGGGTGTTCGACGAGGCCGTGGCGGCGATCAAGGAGTGCCAGCGGCGCGGCTTCCGGGTCAACACGAACACGACCTTCTTCAACACCGATACGCCGCAGACGGTCATCGACGTGCTCAACTTCCTCAACGATGACCTGAAGATCGACGACATGCAGATCTCGCCTGCATACGCGTACGAGAAGGCTCCGGACCAGGACCACTTCCTGGGTGTGACGGAGACACGCGAGCTATTCCGCAAGGCCTTCGCCGACGGGAACAGGAAGCGGTGGCGGCTCAACCACACGCCACTGTTCCTGGATTTCCTCGAGGGCAAGCAGGAGTACTCGTGCACAGCCTGGGGCATCCCCTCCTACTCGCTGCTCGGCTGGCAGCGCCCCTGCTACCTGATGGCCGACGGCTACACGAAGACGTATAAGGAGCTCATCGACACGACCGACTGGGACGCGTACGGCCGCGGCAAGGATCCCAGGTGCTCAAACTGCATGGCGCACTGCGGATACGAACCCTCGGCGGTACTTGCCACGACAGCTTCCCTACGTGAGTCGATCCGGGCAGTCCGCGGCACCTGACGCCGCGGGCGTGCCGGATGCTCCTTTGGCTGTCGCGACGGGCCAGAAGCTCACAAGTCACCTGCCGACATGCCACCCCACCGTGAATTGGCGCCTGGCGCTCGACAAGGGCATCTGGCCTGCCCTTGTCCATCGATGAGGATGCGGAGAGATGTTGGGGCTGACGGTGTGATGCGCGCCCCCGAGTGTCCAGCGGTGGTGCGCCTTATCCGGATCTTGTGCCCGTGTGACGCAGCAGGAAGTCCAACGTCCGCTGATTGAACTCCTCGGTGATCTCGTAGATCGGCGCGTGCGCCGCGTTTGCGAACACGATCAGCTCGGAACCTGAGATGGCTGTCGTTAGCGGCTCGGCGAATCGCGTCGACGTCACGACGTCGTGCTCGCCGAACGTGATCAGGGTGGGCGCCTGAATAACGCTCAGGATGCTCGAGGCGTCGTGTCCGAGCGCGGCCTCGGACTGCCGCATGAACGCATCCACCGGCGGCATGGGCCGACTGCGCACGAAGTCGGCAAGCGAATCGATGTACTCGGGCCGGGCCGCGTAAAGCTCAGGCGTGAAGCACCAGGGAAATATCCCGGCGATGACCATCTCGGTCACGCTGTCGAGGCCGCGAGCCATGATCCGCCACGACTCCAGCGCCACGCGCAGAAACGGGTCGGTTGCGTCCCAGGCGCTGTGTAGCGACAGCGACCGAACTTTGTCTGGATGCTTGGCCGCCAGCCACATGCCGACGGCAGCGCCGAGTGACAGTCCAAAGACGTGCGCGCTCTCGATGCCGGCCGCCTCCATGAACGCGGCGATATCCGCAGCGAGCAGTTCGGTGGTGTAGTCGCCCGGAGGCTTGCTGGATAGGCCGGCGCCGCGAAGGTCGACGGTGTAGCACGTGAAATGCTTCGCATACTCGGCCACCTGGAAGGCGTAGCACGCCTGGTCGGCCGCCAGGTACGGGATCGTGATGAGCGGCTCACCCTCGCCCTGGACTTCGTAGTTCACGTCTATGCCGTTGGCCTGCACGATCGGCATGCTCCCGCCCCTCTCGCGTGTCACCGATCGGCTTTCGTGTCGGCCTGGCGTGAACTGATGGTGCCTTGTCGCGCGCGTTTCGCGCTAGCACTTGCGCACGCCGGCCGCTTTCGTGGTACTGTCTGAGCAGTTGCTCAGACAATTTAGTCAGGACGCGAGGATGCGTCTAACGGTGAGCGAGGTGACTGACAGATGGCAAAGGCCGGCCCGCGAGCGGATGGGATTGCGACCAGGCGAGCGCAGTCGGCGGAGGTCAAGGCGGCACTGGTCGCCGCCGCGATCGATGCGCTGCGAGAGGTTGGCTTCACCGGCGCTAGCGCCCGAGAGATCGCAAGTCGCGCCGGCTGCAGCCAGTCGCTCGTCTTCTACCACTTCGGCTCTGTCAATGACCTGCTGTTGGCTGCGCTGGACGAGGTGAGCGCCCGGCGGATGGCCGCGTACCGCAGGCTGCTCGAGAACGCGGGCTCGGTCACCGCACTGAGCGGTTCAGCGCGCTCAATCTTCATGGAGGACCTCGATGCCGGCTACGTCCGAGTGCTGATCGAGATGATCACCGGCGCGCACGCCGTACCTGGCCTCGGCGATCAGGTAGCCGAGCGGCTCCGGCCCTGGCGCGAGCTGGCCGAAGACGCAATCCGGCGGGTGCTCGGACGCTCCGCCGCAGCCCGCCTGCTGCCGCCAGCGGAGGCCGGACACGCGCTCGTTGCCGGATTCCTCGGCCTGGAGCTGCTCGCGAGCCTGGACGGAGACCGGGGCGCGGCCATCGCCGTCTTCGACCGGTTCCAGTCACTAACAAAAATCCTGGACCTGATCGGCGGGCTGCGGCTGCCCGCCGGCGGGAGGGGCCACGCATGACGCGGCCAGAGATGGCGCGACCGGCGAGTCAGCTCGACGTCGTGACGGGTGCCTTCAGCTACTCTGGCGCGGCGATCGCCGGTGAGCTGTTGCGGCGCGGCCATCATGTGCGAACGCTCACCGGGCACCCCGAACGCGCGCCGGGTGGCACGCCGATCGAGACGCGACCGCTGGACTTCAGCGCCGAGCAGGAGCTCGCCGATTCGATGGCGGGCGCGGGCACGCTCTACAACACGTACTGGATCCGGTTCGCGCATGGCACTGTCGACCACGACGTCGCGGTCGCCAACAGCAGGGTGCTGTTCGCAGCCGCCGCTCATGCCGGAGTGCAGCGGATCGTGCACATCTCGATCACAAACCCGAGCCTGACAGCGGCGGACTCCTATTTCCGAGGCAAGGCCCAGGTCGAGCGCGCACTCGCGGACTGCGGTGTGCCGCACGCGATCGCCCGTCCCGCTGTACTTTTCGGTGGCGACGGGGTTTTGGTCAACAACATCGCGTGGCTACTACGCCGGCTGCCCGTCTTCGCCATCGGCGGGCGCGGGGACTATCGCGTGCGGCCGATCCACGTCGACGACCTGGCCAGGCTGTGCGCAGACCTCGGCGCTGCGAGCGACCACACGACGACAGTCGACGCCGTGGGACCGCAGTCACTGACATTCCGCCAGATGGTGGCGGAGATCCGTGACGCGATTGGCAGCCGTTCCGTTCTCGTGCCCGTGCCGGGCCGTGCTATCCCGGCGCTGGCCGCCGCGCTGAACCTGGTGTTGCGCGACACGCTGCTGACCGGCGCGGAGTACGCGTCGATGGCGGCCAATCGAGCCGACTCTGCTGCCCCGGCCACCGGATCCACGATTTTTACCGACTGGGTTCACGAGCACGGCGATGACCTTGGCCGCTCGTACGCGAACGAGCTTGACCGGCACTTCCGGCAGGGCGGCGGCACTTCCCGGAGCGCATCTCAATGAGCCGCGCTGCCTGGATTGACACGCTTCAGTTCGCCGGCTGGGCCGCGGTTGGTGCTGGCGCGATCACGGCCGTGCTCACCTTGCTGACGATCGGCCTTTTCGTGCTCCTGGCAACTGCCGCGCTGGCGGCGGTACTGGCCCGGTACGCCGGCCGGCGGTTCGTCGGGTCTGGGCTGCTCGCCGGAGCAGGGCTCATGCCGCTCTACATTGGCTACCTGAATCGCGGCGGTCCTGGCATGGTGTGCACGACAACCCGGACCGGCGGTTCCTGCGTGCAGGAGTGGAGCCCCTGGCCGTGGGTCGGGGCCGGGCTGTGTCTCGTCGGGGCGGGAGTTGTTGTGGGCGTGCTCGGTCACAGATCTCGCCAGGCCCACAGCTAGCGGAGGGGCCCTTACTGCCGGTAGCTGGCGAGGAACGTCGCGAGTCTGCCGATCGCGTCGTCCAGCACGGGCACGCTCGCCAGGAAGACAAGGCGCACATGGTCGGTAGTCGGCAGGTTGAAGCCACTGCCGTGCGACAGCAGCAGGTGCTGCTGCTCGAGCAAGTCGATCATCATCTGCTCGTCGTCCCGGATCGCGTAGACCTCCGGGTCTAGTCGCGGGAACAAGTACAAGGCCCCGGCGGGCTTGTAGCACGTGACGCCCGGTATTTCGGTCATCCGCTGCCAGGCGTGATCGCGCTGATCGCGCAGCCGGCCGCCGGGCTCGAGCAGATGGGTGATGTCGACCCGGCCGCCCAGGGCTGGCTCGATCGCGTGCTGGGCCGGGACGTTGGGGCACAGGCGCATGTTGGCCAGCAGCTCAAGACCGTCGAGGTAGTCAGCCGCGTGCTCCCGCGGTCCGCTCACGACGAGCCAGCCGGACCGGAAGCCGGCCAGACGATATGTCTTAGAGAGCCCGCCGAGCGTCAGCACCACGAGATCGGGCGCCAGGGCGGCGGCCGAGCAATGCACCGCGCCGTCGTACAGGATCTGATCGTAGATCTCGTCTGTGAGCACAAGCAGGCCGTGGGTACGCGCAAGATCCAACAGCCCGAGCAGCGTCTGCCGAGAGTAGACCGCGCCAGTGGGGTTATTCGGGTTGATGATCACCAGCGCCTTCGTCCGTGCGCTGATGCGGCCGGCCACGTGCTCCAGGTCGGGCTGCCAGTCGGCCGCCTCGTCGCACTTGTAGTGGACAGCCCGGCCACCGCACAAGCTGATCGCCCCGGTCCAGAGCGGATAGTCCGGGCTTGGCACCAGTACCTCGTCGCCGGTGTCCAGCAGCGCCTGGAGCGCCATGACGATCAGCTCGGATACGCCGTTGCCCAGGAACACGTCGTCTGGGCCGATCCCGCCGACGCCGCGCCGGTCGAAGAACTGGGCCACCGCCTGCCGCGCCGACTGGATGCCGCGGGCGTCACTGTAGCCCTGCGAGTCACCGATGTGCTTGACGACGTCGCTCAGCACGTCATCGGGCGCGTCAAGGCCGAATGGCGCGGGATTCCCCAGGTTGAGCTTGATGATCTCGTGTCCGGCCGCCTCGAGCTGCAGAGCGCGGCGCAGGACCGGCCCGCGTATGTCATACCTGACGTTGCTAAGCCTGTCTGCCTGCGCAAGCTGCACGTGACCTTCCTCCGCTCAATCCCGGGACGCGAGCAAAAACAGGCGTCCCTGTCGCCGGCCGGCAGGTCGGCGCCAGGGGCGCTCGCTGTGCAGGACAGATTACCCCGAGAGTGGCCTAGATCACCCGACCAGTCCGCGGTCCGAGATGACGGCTAGCGGGCCGAGAGCACCTCGGCGATCTTTGCCGCCGCGGCCGGCGGATCACTCGCGTCGTGCAGGAGCTCACCCCAGGACCAGCGGTAGTACCAATGCAGACGCCCGTCATCGTCGGTGCCTGGAACGCAGTCAATGCTCTCTGTCAGCATCGAGGCGCCCGGCATGAACACGTGCAGCGCCGCCGGATAGGACGTCTTCACCGTCGCGTGGAACCCCTGGGTGTCGAGCGCTGTAGCGAGCTTGTGCAAGTGATAGCTACGCGCATGATCTCGGGCACCGGGCTGCATGTCACCTGCTTAGGGGGTCGGCACATTGTGGGCACCGACGGGAGGGTCTTGTCAATCCCGGCAGCCCGCGCGGCCGGGACGACAGACCTTGCCTTTTACCGGCTGCCTGATCCGTAACCGGGGTAGCCCTGGTACCCGTCCTGGCCGTAGGCCAGGTCGGGCTCGCCATAGCCGCGCTCGTTGAACTGTCCGGCTTGCGGGTTCAGCTGCGGATAGCCGTCGGCTTCCGGTACTTGCTGGTAATCCACGTCCGGGTAGCTGAGGTTCTGGTAGTCAAACGCGCCGTAACTACCCTGGGCGTCGCGCGGATCGGGGGCGGGATATGCATGCCCGTTGCCGTTGTGCCCGTTGCCGTTGTGGCCGTTGTGGTCGCCCGCGCCGAAGCCGTTGGTCGGCAGGTAGCCGGTAGCACCGCCGCTGTGCCAGGACGCGTCTGCTTGCTCTCCGTTGCCATATGCCCCGCTGTACGCCGGGACCTCGGGACGTGACGGCGCGCCGACATAGCTGCCGTAAGGATTCGCGACAGGCGATGACGATGGTGCCTGGGGCTGGGAGCCACGCGGCTGGACCGGGTACTGCGTCCCGCCCTCGGCGGCGCGGCCCGAGCGCCCGGCGGCTGGCTGCGGCCCGGTCTGCGGCCCCGAATGGGCACCACTGGATCGTCGCCCCCGGTACGAGCGGCTGTCGGACGCATTAATTGCCGGGAACGAGGGACTTGTCAGCGGGTCGTCGTCGAGAGGCACTGGCGTCCTCGGGTAACCAGCCGACTGCGGCGGCCGCTGCCCGGGATTGCGCTGCCCGTCAACGGGTCGTGAGCCTGCGCCGGGGCGCTGCCCTCTCGCCGGTCGCTGGCCCGTATCCGCTCGCGGCGCGGCCGGCGGCTGGGGGCCAGACAGACGCGCCAGCGCGGCCAGGCTCTGGCTGCTCGAGTTACTGCCTGAGCCGCCTGTTCTGCTCGCGCGCGTATCGAACTGCTCGGTCTGGCTGAGATCGGGCGGCGGAGCCGACGGGCTGGCCCCGATTCGGACCGGTTGCGATCGCGGGCGAACTGGCAGCGAACCAGCGGGTGCCTGCGCACCAGGAACCGGGCCTGAATCCGCGCGCCGGGCGGGACGGCCTTCGGGTGCCGGGCGCCGGCCCGGCCTGTCATCGGGTCCGCGGCGGGCGGCGCCATTTGAGCGTGCCGACGCCGGTGCTGGCGCGGCGGGGCCGACTTGCGGCTTGTCCGCGCTCAACTCGGCCCAGTAGTCCACATCGGACAGCGAGTCCCAGCTGTTACCTTGCGCTTCCGCGCTAGCAGCCTTCGGCGGCTTGGCTGGCTTGGCTGGCCGGGGGCTGGTCGCGACCGGACGCGATCCGGCGGACTGTCCGTTCCGGCGGTCGGCGGCGCCAGGCCGCGGTCCCGTCTCGCGATCGCGGTTGCTCGCTGGGCGGTCTTGGACCGGGTGGGCGTTAGCCCATTGTGCGCGAGCCGGCTCGGGGTGGCGGGAACCGCGGCCGGACCCATCGGATGTCCGCTTGCGAGGCGGATCGGCGGGGGCGCGCCCTGTGCTGCGCGACTCCCCGGGCCCCTCATCAAAACTGTCAGAGTCGTCGGCCCGCAGGAAGTGGAGCGCAAGGACGGCAATTATCACGATCAGCACGACCACAGCCACAAGGACAATCAAGATCGTAGTGATCATCACACCATCCAACTGATATGGCCAAGGGGTGGCGCTAGCTAGACTCGCGCGGCCATATGCGCGAGCCTCCCCCGAATCTGCAAAGCACCCTGAAATTGCTGCGGCTGATCCGCCTGAACAGCGATTGTGTCGGACGCTATACGCCTTGTCACGCAATTCGGGAAGTTTTACCGAGAGTCTGGGCCGAAAGTGTGCGCTTGGCTACGGAAAGTTAGTCCAACAACGCGTTATCCCGAGCCGCCAGGGAGTGCACGTGCCGTGCGCGTGCCGCGAGCGGTGACGTGCGCGGCGATCGTCGTCAGGGCCTGGAGCAAGTGTGAGTTTGCGGGCAGCGCGTTCCCGAAGGACGTGTTGAGCGCATAGACGGTGAACCGGTAGAAGTGCGGTTTTCCGACGGGACACGGCGCGTCGTAGTCGGCTTTGCCTGAACTGTTCTCGGCCACCTTGGCGTGGGGCGGCAGCGAGCCGATCTGAAGGTCAGTAGTAGCGGGGCTGATATTGAAAACGAGCCAGTAGATCCGGGGCGAGATCGGGGTGGCCGAGTCGTCTACCACCAGGGCGAGCGACTTGGTACCCGGTGGCGGCGCCGACCAGAAAATCGGGGGGCTCACACCCGCCCCGAAGCACGTGAACTTGGCCGGGATTATCCCGCTCGTGAAAACAGGGCTGTTGACCGTCATCGTCAGCGGCGCGTCCGCGACTAGTGGGGTCGGCTTGCCGAGCAGGCCGCAGCCTCCCAGCAGAACGCTGCTGACGATTGCGCCGGCCAGCCCCCGGGCCACCGCGCTGCGGTGGCTGCGGCGGCCATGTCGATCCCGGCGCACGAGCCTCACCTAGTTTCGTCAGTTGTTCCCGGCTCCCGCCGCTTCCCGGCACCAACTCCAACTTATGCGGCACCGAGCGGCATGCATCCTATGCGGCGCAGCCAGCAGCAGGGTTTCGAGTCAGGAGCAGCGACGCGCCAGCCGGGGCGTGAATCTGGCGTGGCCAAGCGGCGCTCAATCTGGCTGACGAGATGTCCCGAACATGATTTCGTCCCAGGACGGCACGGACGCCCGCCGAGACCGCCCGCTAACGGCCTTCTTAGTCGGCACCCGGGTCTCGCTGGCCTCAGCGGCCGACCCTGGTCCGGCCGCGGGCGTGTCCGCCGCGCTGTCGCCGCCGCTGGCGTGAGCGGCAGTCGAGGTAACTGCCGGCCCTGGTGACACCGGTCGTCCGGATTCCGCGTCGCCCGCCACGGTGAAATCGGCTTCTCTCGACCGGGTCGGCAGGCTGGCGCTCCGGCGCTCGTATTCGCGTGTCTGGTCGCCGAAGGCGCCGTGCTGCCTCGACCCAATGGGCGTGACGGTCGCCGTCGCGCGGCTTCGCTCGGCGAAGCTCACAGCAGCCCACTCTTCTGGCGGCAAGCACAGCCGGACGGCCTGATCGTCGTCCGGGATGACGTGCCGTCGCCGGGGATCGTAGATCCATTCGGCTGTGCTAGCCCGTCCGCCGACGCTGAATTGGAGCAGTACCTGCCAGTTCCCGTCCGGCCGCTTCCGTGAGTCCCACTCGGCAGCATCCGGATGCGCGCCCACGCCGCTCAGGCGCTCGACGACGATGTCGCCGAGCCTCGGGCCTGGCCCGGAGTCACCGCGCCCGCGAATTGTCGCCCGCTGCGCTTCCTGCGCCCGGTACTGGCGCTCGGCCAGTACGGGACCCTCGAATCGGCGCACCCGATCCGGTGGGATGCCGGCCGCGTCCGCGATCTCCTCTGCCGTCTCGCCAGCCCGGATTCGGTCCTGGATCTCCTTGGGTCGCAACGGATTCTCCACTTCGATCTCGTACTGCGCGAGCCGGGAGAACTGACCCTTGGCCACCGTCCTCAGCCGCTCATCTACAGGCAACAGGAACCGACCGCTGCGTCCCGGCACCGCCAGGATGGCGTACGTGCCGTCCTCGCTGACTGCGACGAGGCGCAGCTCCTGCATCAGAGTCCTTCCTGCGGCTGGCCGGCCGCGCGGAGGCGGAGTCCGGACCTGCCCAAACCGAGTCTGTCGGCATTGGCGCTGACAGGCCAGCACCACGCCCGGCATGTCCCTGACTATCCGGGCTAGGCCCTAAGTGCCGGTCATCTTCCGGCATGATGACCAGCGCTAACGGCAGGGTATTCACGTTGCGACCGGATGGCGCGCGAACGGCGGATAATCAGCGGGCACCGCATCAGGCTCGGGGCGCCGCACGTCGGCTGGCAGTGGCACCGACGACGTCCCGTAGGATTCCTGGATATGCGTGTCGATGCGATCTACGGGGCGATCGGTCGCTTTAGCGTTCGCTTCCGCTGGCTAGTACTGCTCGTCTGGATACTTGGCGCGATAGCCGCGTCTACTCAGCTCCCATCCCTGAGCAGCGTGACCCAGGGCAACAACCAGAAGTTCCTGCCGGCCAGCGCGCCTAGCTCACATGCGGCCGATCTGGCTCAGCCGTTCGGCACCAGCGGACAGTTCCCGATCCCGATCGTGGCAGCGTCCGCGAGCGGGCCGCTGACGGCTGCCGATAATGCCGCGCTGACGGGACTCCAGGCCCGGCTGGCTACCGTGACCCATGTAACCAAGGTGGTCGACGCAGGCCAGTCCAGCGACGGCTCGGCGCATCAGTTCATCGCGCTAGCGAGCGCGAGCGGAAGCGGGAACCAGAGTTACGGCACGGACCTGATCAACGGGCTTCGAGCGAAGATTGCACAGGCGCACCTGCCGCCAGGGCTGAGTGCGCACGTGACCGGCAGCTTCGCGGTCCAGGTCGATCAGCAGAATGCGTCTGGCAACACTGGCAATAAGGTCCAGAGCCTGTCGATCCTCTTCGTCATCGTGCTGCTGGTATTGATCTTGCGGTCGTTTTCGCTTGCGCTCGTGACGGTGCTGCCGGCCGTATTCTCGGTGGCGGTCGCGCCGCCGCTCGTAGCCGAAGCAGCCAAGCACGGGCTGCAGGTTTCGCCGATTGCCCAGTTGCTGCTCATCGTCCTGATCGTCGGCGCTGGCACTGACTATGGGCTGTTCCTGGTTTTCCGGGTCCGGGAGGAACTACGGACCCGGCAGCATGACACGGGCGGCGAGAACTTCCCTGGCCGGGACCGAGTCGGCCGCAGCATCGCGGCGGATCTAGCTCATCCCCGGCCCGCCGCCAGGGATGCGATCGTGACGTCCGTTACGAGAGTCGGCGAGTCGATCAGCGCCTCGGCCCTCACGGTCATCGCCGCCGTGCTCACATTGCTGCTGGCAAGTTTCTCGTTCTACTCCGACCTGGCGTGGCCATTCGCCATCGCAGTCGTCGTCATGCTGCTGTCCGGGCTGACACTGCTGCCAGCGCTCCTGTCGATCCGGCTGTCGGTGCTGGCCGTGAAGCGCACGCTCTTCAAGGCCTGGTTCGGCAAGCCCAAGCTCATCGGGTGGAGCATCCAGGGCTCCGGGCGGGCCGGGGTGTGGGGTCAAGTGGCCGGACGGATCGTGCGCAATCCCGTGCCGACCTTGCTGGCCGGCGTGGTCTTCTTCGGCGGACTGGCCTTCGCGGTGCTCGGCTATACCGCAGGTGGCTTCGGCGGCAACACGAACCCGCCAGCCGGCAGCGACTCCGCGGCCGGTCAGACCCTGCTGACCAAGCACTTCCCGCAGGCTGCTGCCAACCCGACCAGCCTGATCTTCAAGTTCAGCCAGTCTGTCTGCGCTAACCCGGCGCCGCTGGCGACCATCACTTCAGAGCTGCGCTCCAGCTCGCTGTTCTCGCAGGTGAGCGGTCCGCTCAACCCGGTCGGCGGGATCACCTTGACGCCGTCGCAGTACGCCGGGCTTTGCGGCGCGCTGGGTCCCGCGAAGCTGCTGCCGCCGACCCATGTGGGCCCGATCCTGGGCGGCCGGATCCCGGCGCAGGCGTACCAGCTGTACCGGGCGACCGGCAACTTCGTGAGCGCGGACGGGCGAACGGTGCAGTTCTCCACCGGACTGGTGGCCGGTGATCCAGGTAATACGCCAGCACTGCACGCGGTCCCGGCCATGCGAGCGGAGACGACCAAGGTGCAAAGGTCGGTCGGTGCCGTCGACTCCGCGGTCGGCGGTCAGGCGCCCGCCCTGTATGACATCAGCACAATCTCGACCAGCGACCTGAAGAAGGTCATCCCGATCGCGATCCTCGCCATCGGGATTCTGCTCGCGCTGGTGCTGCGCAGCCTCGTCGCGCCGCTCTACTTGATCGCGTCGGTCGGCCTGTCCTACCTCGCGGCGCTCGGGCTCTCTGTGCTGCTCTTCGTCAAGCTGGGCGGGAGCGACGGCTTGGTCTTCTTCATGCCGTTCCTGATGTTCATCTTCTTGCTCGCGCTCGGCGAGGACTACAACATCCTGGTGATGACGCGAATACGCGAAGAGGCGCACAAGCTGCCGCTGCGCGAAGCCGTCGCAAAGGCCATCGGCGTCACCGGCACCACCGTCACATCCGCGGGACTCGTGCTGGCCGGAACCTTCATCGTGCTCACCATCGCGGGCGGCAGCGGGAACAGCCAGGTCGCCGATATCGGCCTCGGGCTCGCACTCGGAATCCTCATGGACACGTTCCTGGTACGAACGCTGCTAGTGCCCTCGACCGTGGTGCTGCTCGGCCGATGGAACTGGTGGCCGTCCAAGCTACACATGGACGAGCCGAACGAGATCGAGCTCGCGCAGCAGGGCCCGCCTGCCCCGGCTACCGCGCACGGCGACGCCCGCTAGTAGTCAGCCGATGGCGACCGCGACCCTGGCAGTCAACGGTGGCAGGTTGCAGTACGAGGACGTCGGGACCGGCCCCGCGGTAGTTCTGATCCATGGCTTCGGCCTGGACATGCGGATGTGGGATCCGCAGCTGGCTGATCTCGCCGCCGCCTTCCGGGTCATTCGGTACGACTGCCGGGGGTTTGGCGCTAGCGGGCCGCTTGATCCTGCCGTTCCTTACTCACACGCGGCGGACCTCCTGGCGCTGCTCGACCACCTGTCAATCGACCAGGCCGCGCTTGTGGGCTTGTCGTTTGGCGGCCAGGTGGCGCTGAAAGCAGCGTTCCTGGCACCCGCGCGGGTGCGCGCGCTCGCCCTGCTTGACTCGCTGCTCGAGGGCGCGCCCTGGGATGAGGTATCCAAGGCCGGCCTGATCGAGCTCAATAACCAACTGGTCGGGGGCGGCGTCGCGGCGGGCCGCGAGGCGTGGCTGGCCCATCCGCTCTTTGCCGGCGCCCGCCAGCAGCCGGACGTGTCCGTGGCGCTCACGGCCATGGTCGCTGACTACCCCGGGCAGCACTGGCTCGGTCAGGATCCGCATCTGCCTGACGCCACGCCGCCCATCGACATGCTGGAGCGGCTGACGATGCCGGCGCTTGTCGTGGCGGGGGAGCATGATGTTCCAGGTTTCCTGGCGATGACGGACGTCCTGGCCAGCCGCCTGCCGACCGCGGAGCGAATGCTCGTGCCGGACGCTGGCCACATGGTCAACATGGAGCAGCCGAAGGCCGTGACGGCCCTGCTGCTCCGCTTCCTGCGCAGCCACTCTTGACGCCAGCGCTGAGCGATTATCGGGTCGGCCAATGGGCGGACGTAACGACGCCCCCGACGACGGTGACGTCGACAGCCGCCGAGCCGTCGTCTCGCCAGATCGTATAGTCGCCAGGCGTGAGGCCTGCATAAACCGCTGCGTACCGCACGCCGCTGGCGACATTGCGGGGCCGCACAGCGGAGTGAGTCCGCCAGCCCGGTCGGTCGGCCAGGCCAATGTGGATCTCAGCTCCGTCCATCACGGCTGGCACATGCAAGATCAACGCGCCGGAACCGGCGCCCAGTTCCAGTACAACCGTGCCAGAACCGGACGGTCCGGTGGTGCCTTCAGCGTGCGGACGCATCAGGACGGGTGGTCGAAGCCGTCGTACGGCACGCCCAGATATGGGAACTGAGTGAGGTAGGGGCCACCGGGGGACTTGTCGGTTAGCCCATCGGTGATGGCGTTCACCGCCTTGTCCGGCGTGAAGCTCGGGTCGACGAGTGGCAGGGTTGCGCCCGCGACGGCCCTCAGCTCGACGGTCACGACGTCGTCGAAGACCCGGCGCCCGTTGGGGAATCCGGCAAGATCTCCGCCGATCACGCCCAGCGGGTTCGGGCTCTTGGTCGGCTTAATTGAGGTGTTGAGGCGCAGCAAGTCGGCCTGGACCGAGCCAGTGAAGTTGGTGAAGCCGGGCACGATCCCGCTGGGAATTCCAGTGAGCAGGATGGCTTCCAGGTCGGCGCGCACAGTTCCGGCCTTGATAGCAGCCTGGAGGTTCGGGAAGTTCGGCGCGTAGATCGCGGCGATAAGCCCGGCCAGTTCGGGGTTCGCGTAATACTGAGCGAACTGCTTGTCGTGGGCTGGTGGCTGGGTGTTCCAGAAGTCCTTCTTGCCCATCGGGATGATGACCTCGTTGATGAGCGGGTTCCCGAGCCGCGATACCTGCGTGTGCGGACCGCTCCAGACGGTATCCCCGCCGGACTGATCGCGAATGCCGACGCGCTGTCTGCTGGCGGTCGTCCAGACACCGATGACCGGGCGCTTGTGCGAGGTGACCTTCGAGATCGGCACTTGAAGCGCGATCGAATGCACGTTGACGAACTTGGTCGAATTAACTCCTGGCATCGCCGTGAGCCCGATGGCCTTGGCGAAGATGTTGAGTTCCTGGATGGGCCGGAGGTCGAGCAGGTCGAAGATGGAGCCAAGGTCGACATAGAAGCCCTCGGCGCGCTGGCCAGCAAAGACGCGGCTCCCATCAGCCAGCTTGTGAACGGCTGGCTGGGCGAGGTTCGAAGCGTAACTCGGTGTGGACAGCGGTCCGATGTTGCATGGCGGGCAACGCAGGTTCGAGCCCAGGTGATGGACGCCCTTACCGTCCTTGCGCGTGACCGAATAGAACTGCTTCCGGTTCCACGCCGGGCTCGAAAGCGAGGTGATGATCCCGGTGTTGTACAGGAACGTATCCGGATCGCCCACCCTGGTGGTGAAGCGGAACTGGTAGGTGATGTCGGCCTCGGCGTTCCCGCTGGTGTCAATGTGGATCTCATACAGCACGTCATCACCGAACTCGTAGAAGTTCGGGCCGCCGGCGGGCGACTGCAGCGGGACATAGTTGGCGATGAGCGTGACGTGGCCCGGCTTATCCGGGCTGACAAACGCGTACAGGTCAGTGCTGTCGGCTACCGGGTCCTTAGAGATCTCCGGAGCCTCGCGGTGCGATGACATCAGGCGTCCCCTTTCGCTACTCGCTCGCCCTGGCCAGCCGCGCGGCCAGAGCGCGGTCGACGACCCTGACATGGCTGGTGCCGCGGTAGACGTCGATCTCGCCAGCGCGGATGTTGCGAACGTGCGCCACGACCGCCTCGCCGTCGGCGATGTGGTCGGGCACGCGTTCGGCGTCGTGTCCGACGTCGACACGCGCATGGCTAGCAGCTAACGCCGGGCTGACCGCGAGCGTCGTCAGCGCGAGGCCAGCGGCACTGGCTCCCGCGGCGCCGCGGAGGACTGACCGGCGCGACAGCGACTCGGGCCGACCCGATGGCGCGGACGAGGCGATCGGAACCGCGGCGTCGTCTGGTGCTGGCATGGCGATCCTTTCCGAGGTGGCCCCGACGTGCAGGTGCGCGCAGCAGACTACAAGGAGTAAGCCAGAGATGACGGCAGGTAACGAAAAGCGCGCCGCCGATCTGATGCGTGGTTGGCCTGCGCTCGTTCGCGCACGCGGCGACGCGCGATCATTTCCTGGGCAACGTCATGAACGGATACCTGCTGCTGCTGTATGCGCAGCAGAGTGGCTTTCATGACGTTCGCGGCGCGCTCGTGAGGATGCTTGGCGTGGATTTGCACTAGGCGCGGGCGTCACAACGCCGCGGACGGCGACCTGCCGTCCGCGGCGCCGTTGATCAGCAGCTAGTGCGCGACGGCGAACTGCTCGCTCTCGGTGGAGCCAGCGAGCGCCGTGGTCGACGCGTCCGGATTGATCGCGGATGTGACCTGGTCGAAGTACCCGGTGCCGACCTCGCGCTGGTGCCGAGTCGCCGTGTAGCCGTGTGTCTCGGCCGCGAACTCGGCGTCCTGGAGCTCAACGTAGGCCGACATCCCGCGCTCGGCGTAGTCGTGGGCCAGCGTGAACATGGACTCGTTCAGCGCGTGGAAGCCAGCCAGGGTAATGAACTGGAACTTGTATCCCATCGCGCCGAGCTCGCGCTGGAACTTGGCGATGGTGTCGGAGTCCAGGTGCGCGCGCCAGTTGAATGACGGCGAGCAGTTGTAGGCCAGCATCTGATCCGGGTAGATGCCCTTAATGGCCTCAGCGAACTCGCGCGCGATCGTGAGGTCGGGCGTCGACGTCTCCATCCAGAGCAGCTCCGAGTACGGCGCGTAGGCCAGGCCCCGCGCGATGCACGCCGCCAGGCCGTTGCGGACCCGGTAGAAGCCCTCAGCCGTCCGCTCGCCCGTGACAAACCGCTGGTCGCGCTCGTCTACGTCGCTTGTGATCAGCGTCGCCGCCTGAGCATCGGTGCGAGCCACGATCAGGCTGGGCACGCCGGCGATGTCGGCGGCGAGGCGCGCGGCGTTGAGCGTCTTGATGTGCTGGCCGGTCGGGATCAGGACCTTGCCGCCGAGATGGCCGCACTTCTTCTCGGACGCTAGCTGGTCCTCCCAGTGCACGCCTGCCGCGCCTGCCGCGATCATCGACTTCATGAGCTCGAATGCGTTGAGCACGCCGCCGAAGCCAGCCTCGGCGTCGGCTACGATCGGCGCCAGCCAGTAGGGCGCTCCTTCGTTCTGCGACTCGGCCCACGTGATCTGGTCGGCGCGCATGAGGGCGTTGTTGATACGGCGCACGACGGCGGGGACGGAGTTGGCCGGGTACAAGCTCTGATCCGGATACGTCTGGCCGGCCAGGTTGGCGTCAGCGGCAACCTGCCAGCCGGACAGGTAAATAGCCCGCAAGCCGGCCTTGACTTGCTGTACCGCCTGATTGCCGGTGAGGGCGCCGAGCGCGTTCACGTAACCGCCTTGCTGAAGCAGCGACCAGAGCCGCTCAGCACCGAGGCGTGCGAGCGTGTGCTCCTCTTGCACAGATCCCCGCAGCTTGATCACGTCAGTGGCGCTGTACGTCCGTTCGATGCCGGCCCAGCGCGGATCTGTCGCCCATTCGCGGTGCAACGCCGTCGCCTGGCTCTCGATCTTGCTGGCCACCGGGTGGCCGTTGGTGTACGTCTGGGCCTTGCCGTTCTGGGTGCCCTCGAGGCGACGGTCGCTCACTGTATGCCCTCCTGGTCAGTCGTCCCCGGGTGATGCATTCAGGCTGCCTAGCCCGAGCGGGGCGCCGCTAGGGGCTAAAGCACTGAATTTCTCCGAGTCTTTAGCTATAGTGAAGAAGTGCAGAATTTCAGCGATGAAGAATCGAGATCCTTCCCGGTATCTGCCCTTGACCTTGACTTGTTCGGCCAGCGGCTCCGCCACATCCGGCGGTCACGCGGCCTGACTCTCGCCGAGCTCGGCGAGCGCGTTGGCCGTGCGCCATCGGCGCTATCCCTGCTCGAGAACGGGCGCCGTGAACCGAAACTGTCGCTGATCGAGGCGCTCGCATCCGCCTTGTCGGTCCCGGCCGACGAGCTCTTGCGCAAGCAGCCGCCAAGCCGGCGCGCGCAGCTTGAGGTCTCCCTGGCCGAGGCACAGCGGGATCCTGTTCTGGCCGACCTCGACCTGCCGCCGCTCCGCATCGGCGCGAAAGTGCCCAGCGACGTCCTGGAGCACGTGCTCGCCCTGCACACGGAGCTACGTCGTCAGCGGGTCAAGCCGACAGCTACCCCGGAGGAGGCACGCGCCGCCAACGCGGATCTGCGCCTGATGATGGCCGAGCGCGGCAACTACTTTGCCGAGATCGAGGAGGCTGCCGCGGATGCGCTCGCGCCCGTCGGGTACTCAGGCGGTGCGCTTTCCCAGGGCATGCTGCTGTCGGTCGTCAGCCACCACGGTTTCGCGGTTCGCTACGTCGAGGACCTGCCGCGTTCGGCGCGGTCCGTCACCGACCTGCGTAACCGGCGCATCTATCTTCGTCAGGAGGCGCTCGGCATGCACACGCCGCGCGCCGTGCTGCTGCAGACGCTCGGCCACTTCGTGCTTGGCCACGCCGTGCCTGCTGACTTCGGCGTGTTCCTGCGTCAGCGGGTCGAGGCGAATTACTTCGCCGCGGCCGTGCTGGTGCCGGAGCAGGCCGCAGCCAAATTCCTGCAAGAAGCGAAGGATGCGCGGGACTTGTCGGTCGAGGACCTACGGGACGTGTTCTCGGTGTCGTATGAGATGGCTGCCCACCGGTTCACCAACCTCGCCACCCACCATCTGGACATCCCGTGCCACTTCGTCAAGAACGACGAGAGCGGCATCATCTACAAGGCCTACGAGAACGACGGCGTCGTGTTCCCCGCCGACCCGACAGGGGCGATCGAGGGCCAGCGGATGTGCCGCCAGTGGTCAGGCCGACAGGTCTTCCACGCGCCAGACAAGTTCAGCCCGTACTTTCAGTACTCCGACACGCCGTCTGGCACGTACTGGTGCACGGCATTCATCGATTCAGGACGGGAACGGGGCTTTGCCATCACTCTCGGCGCTCCGTACGATCACAGCCGCTGGTTTCGCGGCCGGGATACCACGTTGCGAACGACGTCGCGATGCCCGGACGGGGAGTGCTGCCAGCGCCCGCCGAGCGCGCTCGCCGCGCGGTGGGATGGGATGGCCTGGCCGTCTGCCCGCGCGCATTCGCACATCCTGCTGGCCCTGCCATCGGGCAGCTTCCCCGGTGTCGACGAGGCGGATGTGTTCGAGTTCCTGGACCGTCAGGCGTCCGCCTAGCCGAACTGCACTGACGGGCTGTGCTAGCCGAAGCGGGCAGCCCGCTTTTCGCGCAGCGAAGCCAGGCCCTCCTTGATGTCGTCGCCGAGGAACGTCAACATCTCGTAGGCCGCCGACTGGTCAAAGATAGGCCCGGCGTCGCGAATCCAGCCATTGAGCGCGCGCTTGGTAAGCCGGATGGCCTGCTGAGGCCCCGTCGCTAGCTTGTCAGCGATGGTCATAGCCTCGGCCAGCACCTCCTCGCGTGGCAGAACCTTGGACACCAGCCCGATCCGCTCGGCCTCCTCGCCTGTCACCATCTCGCCCGTCAGCAGGTAGTACTTGGACTTGGCCAGCCCGCACAGGAGCGGCCAGATGATGGCGGCGTGATCACCGGCGGCGACGCCTAGCCGCACGTGGCCATCGCCGAGGCGCGCGTCGCTAGCGCAGATGCTGATGTCGGCCAGCAGCGCGACGACGAGGCCTGCCCCGACCGCGACGCCGTTGATGGCCGAGACGATGGGCTTCTCGCAGTTAGCCATGTTGTACACCAGGTCGCTCATCTCTTTGAGCATCCTGGTCACGAGGTCGTAGTTGCCGATCTGGCGCTCAACCATGGCGAGGTCGCCGCCTGCCGAGAACGCGCGGCCGGCCCTCGTCACAACTGCCACCCTCGTGTCGTCGTCCAGGCTGATGTCGGCCCATACCCGAGCGAGTTCGGAGTGCATGCCCTCGTGCGCGGCGTTCAGCACTTCGGGTCGATTCAAGGTGATGAGCAGCACGCCGTGCGGGTGGCGGTCGAACGTCAGGCTCTGATAGCTGCCGAGATCCATGCGAGTCGCCTCTCTAATGTGGGGCTGGCCTCTCCTGCGCTGAGGCTGACAAGCATTCTGCCGGTCCAGCCGAGCTGACTCGCAGGCGCCAGCACTGCGGGATCCCGCCTTGATTTAGCCTGATAATCCATGACGAGCTGGACTTTGCGCCGTTACTCTAAGGGCCGTGGCGGTCCGCTTCCTGCAGCAGCTTCCCTCGCGCGGCGAGGTAGCCGAAGCCTCTGGCGCCGATCCGCAGTGCATGTGGGCAGCTCAGGGTCTGTTAGCCGGTGGTGCCGCGTGGGCTCTTGGCGGCGCCGTAGCCGTTGCGTGCCCGGCGCTGTGCGGACGTGATCGGCTGATCGTGCGCGGCACCGCCGATGCCGTAGCCAGCCTCGTGCGCGCCGTTCGCGACGCGATAGGCCCGTCCTACGCCCTGATCGGTGACCCGCTGCTCATGACCGCCTTGCTAGCGCGCGTTACCTGGCTAGAACCGCGTGGGTTCTTTGGCTGGCTGGATTGCATCCGGCGCCCGAGGTGTCGGCCGGTGCACGAGGCCCGGTGGCTGTCCCGGCAAGAGTGGAGTGCAGCCGATGAGCTGCTCAGCGTTGCGTACCCGAAGTCATTCGCCCGGCCGGGAGTAGCTGGTGTGAACCGGTGGGCGGGCATCACGGATCTGACCGGGTCGCTGACCAGCATCGCCGCCGACGCCTGGAGCTCACCGGGCCTCGGCTTCCTGGCGGGCCTCGCGGTAGCCCCGGCGGCCCGGCGGACCGGTCAGGGCCGCGACGTCAGCGCATTCGTCCTGAGCGCGCTGCTCGCGGTCCACGGCCGCGTCGCGATGATGGTGCAGGACTCGCACGCGTCGGCGATCGCCGTCGTACGCCGAGCTAGGGCTGACGTACCGGAATCAGCAGATGCTTGGCGTCCGGTCGATCGGCCGCGGCGGAGATTAGCCCGTTCCCGACATGGTCGGTAGTCGAGAGCCGGGCCTGCTCGCGGTGGCGCGGCGACAGACCACGCCGTAAAGTGATTACTAGCTAGTAACTTCCGGCGTGAGGAGCGAGATGACGAGTCCCGGCGAGAGCGCGAGCGGATTCTCACTTGCGCTGTCGGACGATCTCAAGCAGACCAGGGACTGGGTACACGCGTTCGCCAGGGACGTGATCAGGCCGGCTGCCGCCGAATGGGACGAGCGCGAGGAGACGCCGTGGCCGATCATCGAGGAAGCGGCCAAGATCGGGCTGTACTCGCTCGACTTCTTCAGCACGCAGTGGTTTGACCCGAGTGGTCTCGGCACCGTCCTCGCGTTTGAGGAACTGTTCTGGGGCGACGCCGGGATCGGCCTGTCGCTCGTCGGGTCGGGCCTGGCTGCGATCGCCGTGGCCAGCAACGGCACCAACGAGCAGATCGGCGAGTGGCTTCCGCAGATGTTCGGCACCCCTGGTGACGTCAAACTCGGCGCGTTCTGCTCGTCCGAGCCTGACGCCGGCAGCGACGTCGGTGCCATCCGTACCCGGGCTCGGTACGACGAAGCCACGGACGAGTGGGTCATCAACGGCACGAAGACGTGGGCGACTAACGGCGGTATCGCGGACGTCCATGTAATCGTGGCGTCGGTTGCTCCGGACCTCGGCAGCCGAGGGCAGGCCACGTTCATCGTGCCACCCGGGACGCCGGGCCTTTCACAAGGCCAGAAGTTCCGCAAGCACGGCATCCGCGCGTCTCACACGGCCGAGGTAGTTCTGGACAACGTGCGGGTACCGGGCCGCTGCCTAGTCGGCGGGAAGGATCGCCTCGACGCTCGGCTGGCGAGGATCGCCGGGGGTGGCACCGGTGGCGAGCAGGCGGCGATGAAGACGTTCGAGCGATCCAGGCCGACCGTGGCCGCGATGGCTGTCGGCGTCGCGCGGGCGGCGCTGGAGTTCGCGGCCGAGTACTCCACGCAGCGAGTCCAGTTCGGCCGGCCGATAGGCCAGAACCAGGGCGTCGCGTTCATGCTGGCCGACATGCAGGCCTCGGTCGATGCGGCGCGGCTTCTGACCTGGCGCGCTGCCTGGATGGCGCGCAACGGCCTGCCGTTCGACCACGCCGAGGGATCGATATCCAAGCTGGTCGCCGGCGAGACCGCGGTCAAGGTCACCGAGCAGGCCATCCAGATCCTCGGCGGCAACGGCTACACCCGCGAGTACCCGGTCGAGCGCTGGCATCGCGACGCGAAGATCTTCACGATTTTCGAGGGAACGTCGGAGATCCAGCGCATGATCATCGGAAGGGCCGTCACCGGGCTTGACGTGCGCTAATAACCGCAGGTCATGGCGCTGGCTGCGCCGCCGGATGAGCCTGCCATCGACCTTCGATTGACCTCTCATGTACTGAATACAGACCGGCTGTGGACCTGGATCCGTGACGCAACTCATCGCGGATGCGCGCATTCCTGGCCGCGTCGACTCTGCATTGTAAAGCAAGCTGAGTGGCTTGGAGATTGGCGCAACGAGGGTGACGCGGCACCGAGCATGCCTGCCCGCTGTCGGAATTCGCCGCCTGATGAGCGGCGTGCGCGCCGAAGGGTACCTGTGGAGGGCTCGTGCGCGGCCCCGGGAAGGCGTCGGCTTCCTTCTGGATGTCTGCCTTACAGGTAATCCATCGCCATTGTCACTAACAGCACTTGATGAAAATTATACACTGTGCAAGTATCTGGAGCGATGATAAATACGACTGAGGCCGGCGGCTGGCGCGAAGCACGCCGCCGATGGGCACGCGACGCGATCGTCGAGGCCGCCTGGGCGCTGGTGGCCGAGCATGGCCTGGCCGGGCTGTCGCTGCGGGACCTGGCCCGTCGGGCGGGGATCAGCACGCCGACGGTGTATGCCTACTTCGATTCCAAGAACGCGATCTACGACGCCATGTTCGGAATGGCGGCGACGCAGTTCGCCGAGCGGATGGCCGAACCGTACGACTGCGATGACCCGCGCGACCTTCTGGTGGCCAGAATGCGCCGGTTCTGCGAGTTCTGCATAAGCGATCCGGCGCGGTATCAGCTGCTGTTCCAGCGCACGCTTCCCGGATTCGAGCCATCAGCGGAGTCGTATGCGCCGGCGGTCCGTGCCCTGGACGGCGCCCGCGAACTGCTGGCCCGCAACGGGATCACCGAACCGCGGTATCTCGACCTGGGGACCGCGCTGATGACTGGGCTGGTCGACCAGCAGGTCTCCAATGACCCCGGAGGAGACCGCTGGACCCGCCTTATCGACGAATCGATCGACATGTTTCTCGCCCACTGCCAGCCGGGCCGTGCCTCGCGCAAGCCCGGATCTCGCACAGCCCCAGCCAAGGGAGCTCGAGTATGACCCTGACGACGATCGACGTCACGACCATAGAGCCGCTGACGCATGACAAGGCAATCCGCTTGCAGTCGGACGAGCTTGAACGGACCCTCGCGCTGCTCCGATCGCTCGACGGCACACAGTGGACGACCGCGACCGACTGTCCCGCCTGGGACATCCGGGCGATGTACCAGCATGTCCTGGGCGCATGCGAAGCCGGGGCGTCGCTGCGCGAGAACCTCCACCAGCTGAGGCAGGCCCGCGCCCACCGCAAGCAGCACGGCGGGCCACTCGAAGCCGCACTGTCGGCCGTGCAGGTGCGCGAGCGTGCCGACCTCAATGCCGCGCAGATCCTCCAGCGGCTCACGGCGATCGCGCCGAAGACCGTGCGCGGCCGCGCACGCACGCCGGCGCTGCTGCGAAATCACGCCAAGCTCGCAGTCGACGGGCCGGTGCACGAAACCTGGAAACTCGGCTACCTCATTGGCACCATCTATCTGCGCGACCTATGGATGCACCGCATCGACGCGGCCCGCGCGGCCCACCGGGCACCCGAGCTGTGCGCTGACCATGACGGCCGCATCGTCGCCGATGTCGTCGCCGAGTGGGCACGCCGCCACGGCAAGCCCTTCGTGCTCGATCTCACCGGCCCCGCCGGCGGAACATACTCGCACGATCCGGACCTGCCCCAGGCTGAGCACCTATCGCTCGACGCTGTCGAATTCTGCCGCACCCTCGCAGGCCGCGGACATCCAGCCGGCCTGCTCACCACCGTCGTGCCATTCTGAGAGATCACGGACGCGAACAGCGCGGCTAGGCGGCGCGCCATGTCCGCGCTCGCTGCGTGGGCGCGGGATAAAGTCCGCACAGTGGCTGATGCGCGCCCGCGGCGTTTCTCACCTGAGCCGGTCCGTCCTCTTGTGGTTATAGCAGCCAGGCGTTCTGGAGTGATCATGAAGCTAGCGGTTTACGGAGCCGGTGGAATCGGCGGCTTTTTCGGCGGGAAGCTCGCCCGTGCCGGCGCCGACGTCTGCTTCATCGCCCGCGGCAGCCATCTGCAGGCGCTCCAGGCTCGGGGTCTGCGGGTAGCGAGCGTTGACGGCGACTTCGTCCTGGACCGGCTGGCCGCGACTGATGACCCAGACCAGGTCGGCCCTTGCGACTACGTACTGGTGGCCGTCAAGTCCTATCACACCGATCAGGTGGCCGCCGGCTTGTCTCCGCTGCTGCACGAGAGCACCGCGGTGGTGTCACTGCAGAACGGGGTGGACAACGAGGAGAAGCTGGCAGCGTCCGTGGGCGAGGAGCGGGTCGTGGGAGGGGCCGCGTACATTTTCGCCAGCGTCTCGCAGCCTGGGGTGATCGAGCACAGCGGCGGTCCCGCGACCATTGTGGTCGGCGAGTGGCGGGGAGGGCGAAGCGAACGGTTGGGCGCGCTGGTCGCCGCCTGCCAGGCGGCTGGGTTCGGCGCAGAGCAGAGCGGCGACATCCGCGCTACTCTGTGGACGAAATTCGCGTTCATCTGCGCCCTGGCCGGGACCACCGCCGCGATCCGGCTTCCTATCGGGGAGATTCGGGCCGCCCCGGCATCCCGCGAGGTGTTCCGCCGCATCGCGGCAGAGGTATGCGAGGTGGCCAGGGCCGAAGGAGTCGGCCTGCCTGCCGACCTTCCGGACCGCCACCTGGCCTTCGCCGACGGCCTCGACGCCGCTAGCTACTCCTCGCTGCACCATGACCTGACCCACGGGCATGCCATGGAGCTTGAGGCGCTCTTGGGAGAGGTCGTCCGACGCGGCTCCCTGGCCGCGGCGGCGACCCCCATGAGCGAGGCGCTCTACGCGATCCTCCAACCATGGCAGCTCCGCAATCGGCAGCCCACCGCCAGCTATCCGGCCTCGGCTCCGCCGGGCGCGGTGGAACACCCGAATTGCCCGACGTCGGTGGAGGGTGCCCGCGCTCAATGCCCAGGGGCCTCGATGTCGGCGCCCGTCGCCTCAGAGACCCGCAGCCCGTTGAGGGCCAGCAGGGAGATCGGCGCGTGCTCGGCAGGCGGCCCAAGCCCGCGGCAGCCAGTAGCCCGCCGAGCTCGTTACGGTCGAGCCCCTGTGGCGTTCGATTCGTGGTTCAGGCGCGGCCGCCGAACGTGCGCGGCCGTGGAATGATCGAGCAGTTCTTTCTCGACGGCGTACTTGTAGAACCCGGCGACGGTGAATAGCCGCCGGGTGATGGTGGCGCGGTCGCGGGCTTCAGATCGCGGCGAGAAACTCGATGTCTGCGCGGCGGGCGCCGAACAGACGCAGCTGGTGCTGCTGGCACCAGCTGGCGAACTGGCCCAGGTCCAGCTCGTAGGCCTGGCGGGTCAGGCCGCTGTATCCGGCGAGGAAGCCGGCGAACGCCAGCAGCTCCGCATTGGAGAACAGGGACGCGGTCGGAACGACGGCCGCTGCCACTACACCAAGCCACGATCAGGAGCGCATCCATCGACCTACCACCGCTCCCGATCGCCGACTATTTGTCGGTTGGCAATCTCCGGGGAGGTGCGCCGCGCTGAGCGCAGATCAGCTCGTTCTGTCGCATTGCTGGGATTCACCGGACGGGGTTAGTCCTGAGTCGGTCTTCAGCTGGTCGTGCAGGAGCGGGGCTTCCTGTGGATGGCCGGGCCGGGAGCTGCGGTGTCACGTCCCTGTCGATGCTGCCGGTGAGCGCGTCCAGCAGCTCTTGCAGGGTGCGGCAGGTGTCGGCGAAGCGTTCCGGTCCGACGATCTGCGACCAGTGTTCCTCGATCTGGGCGACCCGCTCGCCCGCGTCGTCGAGCGCCTGACGGCCGCGGGCAGTGGGGAAGATGAGCTTGGCCCGCTTGTCGGTGCGGTCTGCCCGGCGTTCCAGGTAGCCCAGCTCCTGCAGGTCGCTGACCAGCTCGGAGGTTGTGGCGAGGCTCAGGTGGGCGCGGGCGGCCAGGTCGGTGAGCCGGATTCCGTCCACGCCCAGGTTGCCGAAGATGTGCAGGTGCGGTTCGCGCAGGTCGGGGTAGCCGTGCCCGGCCGCGGGCTCGAACAGATCGGCGCGGAACTGACGGAGCAGCCGTACCAGCAGCTGGCCGATGGCGAGCCGGTCAGCTGGCAGATCCCTTGACGTGGGCAGCATGCGGAGATGATACTTCGGATACCTAAGCTTCGGCGACCGAAGCATTCCTGGATAGGAAGGCAACTCATGGACGAGGCCGCGCGCACCTCAGAGAATTCCGTTCCCACCAGGCTCGGGCCGCTGCGAGTGGAGATCGCCGGCGCCGGCCCGCCTGCCGTGCTGTGGCACAGCCTGTTCGTCGACTCCACCACCTGGGCGCGGGTCCGGGCGCCGCTCGCCGTCGGCGCGGCGGCTGCTGCTCATCGACGGGCCCGGCCACGGCCGCAACCCCCCGGTGGCCCACCGGTTCACCCTCGACGATTGCGCTGGCGCCGCGATCGACGTGCTCGATCACTTCGGTATCGGCGAGCCGGTGGACTGGGTGGGTAACGCGATGGGCGGGCATGTCGGCATCCCGTTCGCCGCCACCTATCCGGGGCGCTGCCGCAGCCTGGCCACGATCGGCTCTCCTGTCCACGCCCTCACGCCACCCGAGCGGCGGAAGATTGGCCCTGCTCACGGGGGTGTACCGGCTGACCGGCCCGCTGCCGCCGCTGGTCAACCTCCTCACCGACGTCCTGCTGGGACCCGGTGCCCGCGCCGCCGACCCCGAAGCCGCCGCGGTCGTCGGCAGCGCGTTCCGCCGGGCCAGCCGCCGGGGGATGTCCGGCGCGATCAGATCGGTCAGCCTCCACCGGCCGGACCTGACCCCGCTACTCACCACGATCAGCGCCCCGGCGCTGATCTGCGCCGCCGCCGGCGACCCCACCTGGACACCGGCCGACGCGGCGTCCGCCGCAGACCGCCTGCTGAACGGTGCGCCCGTCATCCTCCCCGGCTCCGGTCACATCGCCCCGCTGTTCGAAGCAGCACCCGCCGTGGCGGACATGCTCACCGCCTTCTGGGCCGACCCCTCCACGGTGGTCACCCGCCAGCGCGCCGGCGCGACAGCCCCGGCACCCCACCCGCCAGCAACCTGACAGCCAACGCCGCGCCAGCGGGGAAACTCCGCTCGCCCAGCAACTCCGAAGGCGCCAGAAAGGAGGCCGCGATCACGGCGACGACGGCGTAGGCACAGGCTGCGCAGGTACAAGGCGGCGCAGGTACACGTTGCCGAATCTGCCCGTCTTGGAGACAAGGCCGCGCCGCGCGCGCCGCGGCCGACACTAGTGCCCGCCCACATGCCTGGGCCGTTGATCAACAGGTTCATCCGTGCTGCAGCCGGTGCTGCACGATGCCGTCTTCCTGGGCGATCTATTGCCCCGCCCGGCCGCCGCCAGGCCTGAACGGGCGACGCTCGCTGGCTTCTTGGACCGCTACTGGGCGAGCCTGCAAGCCATCATGTCCACGGAGCTGTCGCCACCGAGACGATAATGTCGGTCCCAGCCATTTTCAAGATGCGTGTCGCATCGTCTCCATTGTCAACTTCGCGGCAGGTTCTAGCTAACGTCGCAACACCGGCGGACTTTCGGAGGCTAGCAGCAGAGCGAATAGTTCGGCTGGAGTCCGGTCGCCGTGGACTCGCCGGGGCCGGTTGTTGAGCTCGTTTTCAACGGCGAGCAGGTGCTGCGGAGTGTGAGCGCCCAGATTGGTGCCCTTGGGGAAGTAGTCGCGTAGCAGCGCCGGCGTAGCGGAGACGTTCGGCGACTTCCTGGTCCAGCACGTCTGGTCATCACCGGCCTCTTCACCGGGCCTGGCCGGTGCGCCTAAGACCCGGATCCTCGAGCTCGTGCCCAGCGGCGAACGCTGAGGCTTCGGGCCCGTTCAACTGCCTTCTCTCCGCCCTGAGATCGCGCGCAACCGCCGAGCCGTCTAGCCAGCCGTGAAGGCGCCGGCTGGATTGACCGGGTCGCCGGCGATGGCGTGCGGCAGGTAGTCGCGCTCGAAGATCGTGGCGACGAGCTGGCCGCGGCTGTGCACGCCGGTGCGGTCGAACACTGACTTCAGGTGATCTTGCACGGTGTCGGCGGTCAGGTGCAGCCGGCCGGCGATCTGGCGTGTCGACATGCCCTGGCAGACCAGGGCGGATATCGTCCTCTCGCGATCAGTCAGGCCGTAGGCGGCCATGATCAGTGGCGCGACGTCGGCCGGGGCGGCTTCCTGGACGATCACGGTGATCAGCCTTCTCGGCTGCGGCGGTCATCCACGAGGCGTGCAGGACGGCCCAGCGGCCGCTTCTGGTACGCACCTGGAGCCGCGGCATGGCTGGCTCGGTGGCGGGCAGGTGACGGAGCCTGATTGCTATCGCCGAGATCTCGATCGGGAGATCCGAACCGTCGGCCTGGCCGCCGAGATCCTCGAGCCACTGGCCCGCGGCATCGTTCAGGCCGGTCACGGCGCCGTCGGCCGCGAGCATCACCAGGCCCGGTCCGCCTGGGCCATCGTCCGCGTGGCAGGCCTGACGGAGCAGGCCCATGCGCAGGCCCTCGGCGAGGTGCGGGGCGAGGCGCTGCACGAACCGCGCCTCGTCCCGCGAGAACACCTGCCGTGCCTCACGGTGCAGGCAGATGTAGCCCCAGCAGGTGTCCCGGATCGCGCAGCACCGCGCGTAGCTCGTCCTGCAAGCCGAGCGGCGCGAAGATGTCCCGGTAACGGTCGCTGACTGGCCGGGTGGCCGCCGGTCGCCTGCATCAAGGTGCCCACGCCGGTCGCCTCGCGGGCGAGCTCGGTCCACTTGTTGACGTCCTGGTGCAGGAACTCGTTGTCGACGAAGTACGGGCCGGAGGCTTCCGGCAGTTCCTCGCGGTAGGACCGGGTGAACAGCAGCGTGGCCGGGTCAGCCGATGCCCACCACAACGCGTCGACTCGGCACGGCCTTGCGCAGCCGCGGCAGCACCGCCGCCCGCAGCGCGTCGGCGTCCAGCCCCGACCTGCAGGCGGACGCCACCGCGGCGACGAGATTGTCGGCAGTCGGACCGGTGAGCATGGCTTGCTGGCCTCCTGCCGTTTCCTTCACTCTAGCCGGGGGCCACAACCTCGTAGCTGCCCCGGCTCACCAGTTCCGTGCCGGTCGCGGCGACCGTCGCCGCGCGGCTCTGCTCGGCGAACTGATCGGTAGCCCTCGCGGCGTCGTCGCTGTCCCACAGCGTCAGCGTCAGTGCCGTGCCGCCGTCGCGGTCGACCAGGAAGACCGCGCCCGCGTTCCCGGGCAGGCCCTCCACGAACCCCCTGACCGTGCTGACAGCGTTGTCGGCCCACTTCTGCAAAGCCTCCGGTGACCCGGACCATGTCGACGTACGTGCAAACATGCTGGCTCCTTCCTCTCCCATGTCCTCTACCGCAACGGTGTCAGCGGAGCCGCCGGAGCA
This sequence comes from uncultured Actinomycetota bacterium, assembly GCA_963730085.1. Classification (GTDB taxonomy): domain Bacteria; phylum Actinomycetota; class Actinomycetes; order Streptosporangiales; family Streptosporangiaceae; genus JAJYUU01. The sequence goes on from CAVSQI010000011.1 coordinate 179,948, forward strand.
CCCTCCCAGAATTCTGGGAGGGCCAGCCGGGGCGGCGTTAGGACGAGGCGGAGATGGTTAGCGGCCAGGCCGGATCCCTGGATGTCATGCCGTGTGCGCGTAATCGGCAGTCCAGACGTCGACAAGGTCCAGCATGGTTCGCGACGGCTCGGGCGGCACGAACCCGAGGATCTCCTGCAGCAGGGCGTGGACGACGGGATGCAGGCGGTCGTGCTCGAACGCGTCCCAGTCGTCCTTGGACTGCCATACATCGACGTAGCGCAGTCCGGTTTCGGTTCGGTATGCCAGATGCGCGATCATGCCGGGCGCGGGCTCCGGGCCGATGCCGTCCTTGATGCGGGCGTAGATCTCCGTGTCTATCGGCACCTCGTAGGTGAATGCGTAGGTCATCGCGTCTCGCCTCCAATATTAATCCGAAGATATTTCGGATCAATACTGGTATCATGGACCCCGTGCAGCCACACGTCAAGCGCCGGTACGACGCGACCAAGCGCCGGGAGGCAGCCGCGCGCACCCGGCAGGCGATCCTGGACGCCGCGCTTGAGTTGTTCACCTTGCGCGGCTACTCCGCCACCTCGATGGCCGCGATTGCCGCGCGGGCCGATGTGGCGCTCGACACCATCTACGCATCGGTCGGCCGCAAGCCCGAGCTGGCCCGGCTGCTGATCGAGACCGCGATCTCCGGCAGCACGCAGGCCGTCCCCGCAGACGAGCGCGACTACGTGCAGGCGATCCGGGCTGCACCCGACGCTGAAACCAAGATCGAGATCTATGCTTCGGCGATGCGGATGATCGCCGGCCGTCTTGCTCCCGTCCTTGGCATGATCCAGCAGGCTGCCGGGGCCGAGCCGGAGCTAACCTCGCTGTGGCGCGAGATCTCCGAGCGCCGTGCGGCAAACATGCGCCGCTTCGCCGCGGACCTGGCCGCGGTCGGCGCACTGCGAGTAGATCTCGACGAGGCAGCCGACATCGTCTGGGCGACCAACGCGCCCGAGCTCTACCAGCTGCTCGTCGGCCAGCGCGGCTGGACCCCGGAACGATACGAACGCTTCCTCGCCGACACCTGGCGCCGCCTCCTGCTAGCCGACTGAGCCCGCGGAGCGTTACCTTGTCAGCGGGCGCATCCACCGGCTGGGGTCACTCCTGCCGGGACGACCAGGGAATCTAACCGTCCCGGGCCCAGGGCAAGGTTCGTCGCGCCGACTGCGCCGGTGCACGCCGATAGAGGTCACGGCCGGCCACGACGACCGGATCCTCGCTGAGTGGGCGTGTTGCCACGGGGTGGGTAGCCCTCTGTGCTCGAACTCTCCGGAGCGTATGCACCCGACCGGGTGACCAGGAGACAGAGGTTCTGTCACTCGGAGCCGTGGGTTCTGCGCGCGCACCCTTGGCGGCCGCGGAGACGCGGCGCCGGCTGTCACCAGCGTCGTCCCGTTCTGAGGACGGCCTCTGCGGCACCGGCCCACGGCCAGCGTCAGCAAGCTGACTGGGGCGAGGTCCCGCGGAGCCGAGGCGGCTTATCGGGCAAGGCACATGCTCAGCGGCGTGCATGAAACGCCGGGGTAAGCCTGGCGGATGGCGGTCGCATCGAAGCTGAAGTCGGCCCGGTCCATGACGAGCGCCGCGCGTGCCTGGCGACTCAGCTCGGGCTTGAGGTATGCCGGCCGAGCGTGCCATGAGCCGCAGCATCAGCGGAGGCACATGACGGGGCGCGGCGGGCCGCCCGGCGGCTTGCTGGATCGCCGCGCCGAGCTGGTTGAACGAGAAGTCCTCAGGACCGCCGATCTCGAGGATGCGACCGCGGGTCGTCGGGTCGGTCACGGCCTGCTCGACGAGTCCGGCGACGTCCATGACGGAGACGAAGTTGATCGGGTTGTCACCGCGCCCGAATACGACGGGCCGTCCCGAGCGGGCAGCGGTCTTGGCAGCACATCGATCCACAGTTCCAGGAACGCGGTGGCCCGCACGATCGTCCAGTCGCCATCACGGGCCAGCAGGTGCTGCTCTGCGGCATGCTTCATCCGGAACAGTTCCATCGGGCTGTCTGCGGCGGCACCCACGACGGACATCAGCACGAACTGAGCCTCCGCGGCTCGGGCAGCATCGATAAGGTTGACATTGCCCTGGTAGTCGATCGTGGCCGGGGACGTACCCCGGGGCCCAGTGAATCCGTGGATCGCCGAGACAACGACGTCGGCACCGCGAGCAGCGGCTTCGAGGCTGGCCCGGTCGCGCACGTCGCCGGTTGCTACGTCGACGCCAAGCGCCGCGAGGTGGTCTGCCCGCGCGGGGACACGGGTTAGCACTCGGACCGCCAGTCCTCGGCCGGTCAGCCGGGCCGCCAGGACACTACCTAGCCGGCCGGTGCCACCGGCGATGAGGATCATCGCGGGCCGCCCGGGGCGAGTTGGCGGCGTACGGCCGCGTCGGCGTTGTCGCCATCTGCCTGCGACTGGCTCGAGATAGAAGCGGGCCCAGTCCGCTACGTCGTTGCACACGCCGAAGATCACAACGCCGCGCATGATGTGCTGGGATCCGTCGGCCCGCGTGCCGCGGTGCTCCCACTCAGTCCAGGCCATGTCGCCGTCGACGGCGCAGCGCAACACTTCGGCGGTGATATCAGGCAGGGCGGTGAAGATCTGTTCCCAGTTTCCTCGTACCTGATCCCGTCCGGTGAAGCCACGCTCAGGATGCGCCGGGGTCTCGTTGCGGTAATCGGTGGCGAAGCAGCCGACGACCGCCTCCAGGTCATGAGCGTTGGTAGCGACGCGCAGCCGCTCGACCATCGCCGCTGGCCCGCCCTCAGTTCCATGGCTATCCATGCTGCACTCCCTGTAATTTGATACACTCTCATGTAATCGATACATCACTATGGATCGGAATATGACTCCTGTCAAACCGAGACGTCGGTATGACTCGGCCCGGCGGGCCGAGCAGGCACGTCAGACACGCAACGGCGATCATCGAGACGGCCCGGCGGCTGTTCCTGCGCGACGGATTCGCGGCGACGACAATTGCCGCGATCGCGGCGGAGGCGCAGGTCTCGGTCGAGACGATCTACAAGGCATTCGGCGGCAAGCCGGGCCTGGTGCGCGCGATCTGCGACGCGGCACTAGCCGGGGAGGGACCGATCCCGGCCGAAACGAGATCCGACCAGCTGCAGCTGCACGAGCCCGATCCCCGGAAGATCGTCCGAGGCTGGGGCGAGCTCACCGTCGAGGTCGCTCCGCGGATCGCGCCGATCATGCTGCTGGTCCGCTCCGCAGCCGCCGCCGATCCGGAGATGGCGGGGCTGCTCGCCGAGGTCGACGCTGCACGCCTGAGCCGCATGACCGCGCAACGCGCACAACCTCGCCGCGGCCGGGCACTTGCGCCCCGACATCACCGTCGAGCAGGCCGGCGAGGTGATGTGGACGTACAGCTCACCAGAGCTCTATGAGCTGCTGGTCGTCAAGCGCGGCTGGCCGGCTGAACGCTACGGCGCCTTCATCGCCGAGGCGATGATCGCCGCGTTGCTTCCGTCCGACCCGGCGGCGGCGAGGCACGCGGCGAAGTGGCCGGGATGAGCGATGTGCGGGAAGTGCCCACTTCCTGGCAAGACCGTGACTGTCGCATGCGGGAGCATCTCGGTCAGCCAGTTCCGGTAGTCGGCCTCCAGGTCGTCCTAAGCGGCTAGGGGATCGCAGAGAGACCTGGAAGGCGCCGGGGATCTCAGGCCGGTAGTACTGGCTCCGATTACGGCGACGGCCGAGCTGAGCACGCGTTCACGTGATCCAGCGCGAGCGTGTCGCAGGGGGCAGGGCAACGCAGTGACCGCGCCCCTAGACCGAGTCCGGCGCGCACTCGACCGCCCCAGCGGCTATAGCGCTGACAAGCTGCGCGTGATCGCGCTCGGTCTGATCGGCGTACAGCCGGGCGAACTGGCCAACTGCCGCAGTGAATGCGGCCCCGTTGCCTATATAGGCATTGATGGCGAGCGGGTCGCCGGTGCGAGCGTGCGCGCGGGCCAGTGCCTCGCCGCACGCCGTGGCGAATTCGGTGAGTACCGGGGCGATGAGCTCGGTGGTCGGGATTATCTTCATGTCACGGAACTGGCGGACGTAGTAGTCGTGCCCTTGAAACGAGCTCCAGCCGACGAAGATGTCAGTCGCGCTCTGTGTCAGCCGCTTCCCGTTGATCACGCGCGCGCCGTGATTGTCATACTCGCTGGGCTTGGTGTGTGCTTCGTACACTGCCGATCCGGCCTGCTTGGCCTGCAGGAACAGCGGGTCGGCGCCGGATCGGCCCTCGAGGAGAAGCAGGTAGACCCGCATGCCCACGCTGCCCACCCCGACGACTTGCCGCACGGCGTCGGCCTCGGTGAACCGGTCGAACAGGGTCCGCCGGTCATCCTGCAGGGTCAGCCGGTACCCTGCCAGCAACGTGTCGACGAGATGAGCCTGCTCGTCGTCACTCATGGTGACCCGCATCGGCGGATCGGTCGAGATCCGCGGGCGGCCGTGCGCCATGGTTGTTAGCTTCGCGAACGCTCCGCGGCTCGTGCGGCGCTTTCGCTGCTTCTCGATGTGGATCGAGATCCGGCCGCGATCGGCTGGCTGAAAGTAGCGGATCATCTTGTCGACGTGCATGCCGTCGTACCAGATGTCGATCTCAGGCATCGTCGCGTACCCGCGCATGCGCCGGCAGTAGGCCCGCACGCCGGCCATGACGGCATCCTCGCCCCGCCGCGGCTTGAGCCGGTTCTCGCGCGCGGCCACGACGACGCTGGCAGCGAAGCGCATGACGTCCCACTCGAACGGGCCCGGCAGCGTCTCGTCAAAGTCCCGCAGGTCAAAGAGCAGGTTTCGCTCCGGAGTCGCCCAGAGGCCAAAGTTGAGGATGTGAGCATCACCGCACAACTGCACTGTGAGGCCGCTATTCGCCTGTCCGGCGAGATCCGCGGCCATCACGGCCGCGGCGCCCCGGTAGTAATTCCATGCAGACGCCGCCATCCGCCGGTGACGGACGGGCAGTAGTTCAGGAACACGGATGGCGTTCTGGGCGAGTAGGGTCCGCAGCGCGTCCTGCCGACGCTCCGACTCGTCCCAATACCCCAGCGCGCCGCGCCGCGCTCTTTTCCGGGCGACCTTGCCCGATACGCGCCGTTCGTCTGCCGTTGCTGCCAGGTCGCGCCGCGGACCGGCCGCCGCCGGTTCCGCCTGCGAGAGCGGTTTCGTCATAACGCATTGTGCTCACTACCCCTGTCGGCCCGGGCAGGCAGGGCTGGACGACCGTACTCAGACAGCGCGCTGGACCGCGGAGTGAGATGACCGGATTCCGGCGATGATGAGCCTGGCCGGATCTGCAGAGCTGACGGCACGCGCGGGCACCGGCGTGCCGGCTGTCGGGTTCGGGGCGGTGCCTGGACTCTGAACCGGCGCGGCCACAACCGGCGGGAAATCATTCAAGATGAACACGGTGCCTGCGCGCGGAGCTGACGGACAGAGGTGACGTGGTGGCCTGGCTGCTGGTGATAGTGGCGGGACTATTCGAGACGGGTTTCGCGGTGTTGCTCAAGCAAAGCCACGGGATCAGTCGGCTGTGGCCGACGGTGGGCTTCGCGGCCTGCGCGCTGATCAGCTTCGGGCTGCTGACCGTGGCGCTGAAGAAACTAGAGGTGGGCTCGGCGTACGCGGTATGGACCGGGCTCGGCGCCGCGGGCACCGCCGTGGTCGGCATGTGGGTGCTGGGGGAGTCGGTGTCAGCGGTGAAGCTGGTGTCGATCGGGCTGATCCTCGCCGGGGTGATCGCGCTCAGCCTGTCCGGCGTGACTCCGCCATGAGCGCCGACCTGACTCGGGCCACAAGTGCGGTCGCGGTTCCGGTACCTGTGCCGTCATGGTTCCTACTCTCGCGGATCATCCGGCTCGCGTGGCGGGCGGTGGCGCCGCGCCCAGGCGCGTCCTAGTTCCAGCGCGCCGGTGACGGCGAACGCGATTGCGAGCGCGAGGAGCAGCCCGGCCCAGGGCATGCGCTCGAACGCCTTGCCGCCGAAGAAACCAAGGAGCGCAGCGTACGACGCCCAGAAGATGGCGGCGACGGCGTCAAAGACGGCGAACCGCCGCCACGGGTACCGCGCCGCTCCGGCGGTGAGCGTTACGGCGATCCGGCCGCCAGGAATGAACCGGGCGACGACGATGAGCTCGCCGCCGCGCTCGGCGAGCTGGCGCTCCGTCCACCGGATCGTCGCGCGACCCTTCTGCCCGCGGAAGTAGCGGGCCTTGGCTGACGGGCCGAATCGCCGCCCAATGCCGTATGCGGTGTTGTCGCCCGCGAAGGCGCCGCAGGCCGCCGCTGCGAGGATGAGCGGCAGGCTGAGGTGGCCGGTGGCGGCGACCACCCCGGCGGTGATGACCGCGGTTTCGCTGGGCACGACAGGCAGCATGGCGTCGAGGAAAGCGAACGCGAATACGACGGCGTAGGCCCACCCGGACGCCGCTGCCACAAGGTGCGTGAACTGGTTAAACACGGTCGCTCACGGTATGCCCGCCCAAGTTTGCCCCACCCGGCCACGGACGCCGGGGCAGTGCCTCGGACCTGTGCACCAGCGGTGATCACATGAGCTGCACGCGAGTGGATATCCGCCTCCTGCCCGTCGGCCGGGGGAATGCGAGCGAATCGCAACACGTGCGCGGCCACCGCCCGGATTCGGCGATAAGTCCGCGCTACGCCGCCCGACCCTATGAGGTCGGCGGATTCGGGCGGCGACAACCCACGCGGTTTGGCTCTCACGCGTGGGCATCCCGGCCGGTCCGGTGTCCGGTCTTCTCAGGCTACAGGCCGGGAGCGTAAAGCCAGCGGGCCCCATTTCAAGGCTGCGGGCGGCCGCCGCACGGCGACCGTACCTTACGACGTGGCCGGCGACATCGCCCGAAACCGATGCGAGGAAGTCCGCCAGAGCTACCCGGCCGGCTGGGCTGAGGATCCTGCGCCGCGGCGCGGGCTAAGGTCGCCGCGGTGTGCTCCGCTCCCAGTCACGCCAGATGAGGAGCCTTCCTGGCGGATACGAGTTGCTGTTCCTCATTCACCAGGACGCCAAGCTTGAACCAGTCACTGAGGCAACCCGGCCCGCACCGAATCCCGGCGACACCGCTGCGCTGCTCGGCCTGACCGCACAGCGGCAGGCGGCAAGGCGCCGAGCTGATGACGCTCTCGCTGGGCGTCAGCGCCGCGACCCCCGCGCAGCGTTCGCGGGAACCGCGCGCGATGCGGGAATCCTGCCGCTGGCGCACCATCAATCACCCGGAATGGGTGACACGCGCTCGCATGCAGACGGGGAGAGTCAGGGAGCCAGACGGAATTGCCCTGATGCCTTGTCGCCCAGAACCGGCAGACCTGCGCGGGCTCCTGGCAGGAGGTTAGATGCGGGAGGACCTTGCCAGGTGGCAGTTCGCGTTCACGTCGGTGAACCATTTCCTGTTCGTCCCCGTGACGATCGGGCTCGCGTTCCTGACTGCGTTGCTGCAGACCGCCTGGTACCGCAAGCAGAATCCGGAGTACCTCCGGCTCACCCGGTTCTTCGGCACGCTGCTGGTGATCAACGTCGCCATCGGGGTGGTGACCGGGCTGGTGCAGGAATTCGAGTTCGGGATGAACTGGTCGTCCTACTCACGGCTGGTCGGCAACATCTTCGGGGCGCCGCTGGCGATGGAAGGTCTGGCGGCGTTCTTCCTGGAGTCGACGTTCCTCGGCTTGTGGCTGTTCGGCTGGGACAAGCTGTCCCGACGTGTGCACCTGACGACGATCTGGCTGGTCGCGTTCGGCTCGATGTTGTCCGCGGCGTTCATCCTGGCTGCGAACTCCTGGATGCAGCACCCGGTCGGCTACGTGACCAATCCGAAGACACACGTGCCGGAGCTGAATGACATCTGGGCGCTGTTCACCAATCCTGTGTTCCTGTGGGGCTACACGAAGGTCATCTTTGCCGCGCTGACGACAGGCGCCGCGGTCATGCTGGCAGTCTCCGCCTGGCAACTTCGCCGCGGCGCCGACAAGGCGGTGTTCACCCGCTCGGCCCGGTTGTCGCTGGTGGTCCTGATCCCGGCAATCCTGTTCGCGATGCTTGTCGGCGACGAACTCGGGGTCATCGAGGCCAAGTACCAGCCGATGAAGATCGCAGCCGCGGAGGCACAGTGGACGACCTGCCAGCCGTGCTCGTTCTCGCTGTTCCAGATCGGCGGTGGCAATAACGACCACACTCCGACCCAGATCCTGGAGATACCGCACCTGCTGTCCCTGCTGGCCACCAACCACTGGAACGGCAAGGTGATCGGGCTGAGCCCGCTGCAGTCCCAGTACGCCGCGAGATACGGGCCCGGCAACTACGTGCCGAACGTCTTCATCCAGTACTGGTCCATGCGCGTGATGGCCTACCTGGCCATCGTCGTCACCCTGGTTGGCGTATGGGGGCTCTGGCTGAACCGGCGCAAAAAACTCGCGACCTCCCGGCGCTTCCTGTGGGCCGCGCAGTGGGTGGTCGTGCTGCCGTTCCTCATGAACACGGCCGGCTGGTTCCTGACCGAGATCGGCCGTCAGCCATGGATCGTGCAGGGCATCATGCTCACCAGGAACGGGCTGTCTCCGTCGGTGAGCACGACCGAGCTCTGGATCAGCGTGCTCGCCTTCGCGCTTATATACGGCTCCCTCGGCACCGTCGACCTGGTGCTGATGCTGCGGTATTCACGCAAGGAGCTGCCGCCCGTGCCGACCAAGACCACGGCCGCCGAACCCGTTCCCGCGATGGAGTACTGAGGCATCGCCATGGCATTCGTCCCGCTCTGGTTCGTCCTCATCACCGTCTTGTGGACCGGGTTCTTCGTCCTTGAGGGCTTCGACATGGGCGTCGGCATGCTACACGGCGTCATCGGCAAGGACGAGGCCGGCAAGCAGACCGTCCTGGCTACCATCGGACCCCTCTGGGACGGGAACGAGGTGTGGCTGGTCGTCGCGGCCGCAGCCATGTTCGCCGCGTTCCCCGGCTGGTACGCCACCCTTTTCTCCGGTACCTACCTGCTCGTCGTCCTGCTGCTGGCCGCGCTCATCCTGCGCGGGACGTCGTTCGAGTACCGGGGGAAGAACCCGTCGCGGCGCTGGCACGGGAACTGGAGCAGGTTGCTGATCGTGGCGAGCCTGCTGGCGCCATTCCTGATCGGCATGATGCTCGGCGACCTGCTGCATGGCCTGCCGATCGGCGCCAACCACGAGTACACCGGCAACTTCGGCAACTTGTTCCAGCCATATGCGATCTTCGTGGGCATTGCGCTGGTGTCGTTGTGCGTGCTGCACGGCGCCACGTTCGTCGCCCTGAAAACCGAGGGCGACGTGCGGGTCCGGGCAGCCAGGCTAGCCCGCCGCGTGGCGCCGGTGACCGCACTCATCGTGCTGGCCTTCGTCGGCTGGACCCACGTCACCGCGGGCGGCGGCGGGTTCCTCAACCCGGTCGAACTCCTCGTTGCCCTCGCCGTCCTGGCCGCCTGGGCCCTGGTCCGCGACCATCAGGGCTGGGCGTTCACCGCCACCACTGTCACCATCGCCGTGTCCATCATCACTATCTTCGTCAACCTCTACCCGAGGGTCATGGTGTCCAGCACCAACCCGGCCTACAGCCTGACCGTCCACAACAGCGCCTCCCCGCCCTACTCCCTGAAAGCGACAACCGTCGTGGCCCTGGTGCTGCTGCCGATCGTGCTGGGCTACCAGGGCTGGACCTACTACGTATTCCGGCGCCGGATCAGCGACCAGTCCTACCGGCCCAGCCTCACGCACCGGCCCTCGGTCACCGCGACAGCCGCGATGGCGGCCCAGCCAGCTCAAGGGTCCACTGCCACTGCGGCGATGCGCCGCCGCCCGCGCTTCCCCTGGCGACGCTGATCGACGCGGCACTGATCGATGCGCGCGTTTGACCCGCGGCTGGTGCGGCACGCCGCCGCCGCGCGCGGCTACCTGATCCTGACCGTTTGCATCGGCTTCTGCGCGACGGCGCTGATCTTGGCCCAGGCGAGCCTGCTCGCGCATGCGCTAGCGGGAGCGGCCCGCGGCGTAGGGCTGACCTCCCTGCGCGCCACGATCGTGGCGCTCTTGCTGGTGCTTCTCGCGCGGGCGCTAGCGGCGTTCGGCGGCGAGTCTGCGGCGCTGCGCGCTGCTGCGATCGTCAAGTCGCAGCTGCGCCGCAGGCTCGCCGCGCGCTCGCTTCGGCTCGGCCCGGCGTGGCTGACCGGGCAGCAACCGGGCGAGATTGCCACCCTCGCGACCAAGGGCCTCGATGCGCTCGACCCGTACTTCGCCCGGTACGTGCCGCAACTGGTGCTCGGCGTGCTCGTGCCGCTGGCCGTGGTGGCCAGGGTCGCCGCGGCCGACTGGATCTCCGGCCTGGTCATCGCGGGGACGTTGCCGCTGATCCCGCTGTTCGCGATCCTCGTCGGCCTGCACACCAAAGCCCGCACAGAGCGGCAATGGCATCTGCTGGCCGCGCTCGGCGGTCACTTCCTGGACGTCGTCGAAGGGCTGCCCACTCTGAAGATCTTCGGCCGCGCGAAGGCGCAGGCCGAGATCATCAGGAAGGTCACCGACGAGCATCGGTCCGCGACGATGGCGGCGCTGCGGATCGCCTTCCTGTCCGCGCTGGTGCTCGAGCTGGCTGCCGCACTCGCCACCGCGCTCGTCGCGGTCGAAGTGGGCCTGCGTCTGCTCGCCGGTCACATCGGCTACGAGACCGCACTGCTCGTGCTCCTGCTCACGCCCGAGGCTTACTTGCCGCTGCGAGCAATAGGCGCCCAGTTTCACGCCAGCGCGGAGGGCACGGCGGCGGCCGAGCGAGTCTTCGAGATCCTCGACTCACCGCAACAGGGCAGCCCCGAGCTGGCCACCCCTCAGCTGGTGACCGCGCGCGCTCGCGTCGACCTGTCTGCGCAGCCGATCGAGCTGGCAGCCGTCAGCCTCTGCTACCCGGACCGGGACACGCCCGCCCTCAGTGACCTGTCAGTCACCATCAGCCCAGGCGAGCACATCGCGATCACCGGGCCAAGCGGCGCCGGGAAGAGCTCGCTGCTCGCGCTTCTGCTGCGATTTGCCGATGCCACGTCCGGCACGATCACCGTTGGCGGCGCCAGTATCCAGGCGATTCCAGTCGGTTCCTGGCGCCGCCAGATCGCGTGGGTGCCGCAGAGCCCGTACCTGTTTGCTGGCACGGTCGCCGAGAACATTGCGCTTGGCCAGCCGGGCGCGACCCCAGCCGCCATCAGCCGGGCAGCGCGGATGGCGGGAGCCGACGGCTTCATCTCCGCGCTCGCGCACGGCTTCGACACCCAGCTTGGCGAGCGCGCCATCACCCTGTCGGCCGGCCAGCGACAGCGCATCGCGCTGGCGCGCGCGTTCTTGCGCGACGCGCCGCTAGTCCTTCTCGACGAGCCGACAGCGCACCTGGACCCGACCACAGCCAGGGAGATCATGGCCACGATCGATACGCTGATGGCCGGGCGGACAGTGCTGCTGGTCACGCACGGCTCGCATCACCGGATCGACGACGTACTTAGGTTCGACTGTGGCCGGCTGATTTCGACGGTCGTAGAGCCGCCCGTCGTTGAGCCGGCAGCAGCCACATGACCACAGGGCCGCCGCTCGCGCCTGGCCGGGAGCCGCTAGCCCGGCTCATCCGCCTGTCTCGGCCGCTGCGCGGCCGGCTGGTGCTGGCCGTCGCGGCTGGCGCAGCGGCGACCGGCTGCGCCGTGGCCCTGCTCGCGACCTCCGGCTTCCTGCTCGCCAGAGCGTCGCAGCACCCCAGCATTGTCGCGATCACCGGCGCCGTGGTCGCGGTGCGTGCCTTCAGCGTCGGCCGCGGCGTTTTCCGATACGGTGAGCGACTCGGCACGCACGACGTCGCGTTCCGGGTGCTCGGCGACATGCGGGTGGCGATCTACCGTCGGCTTGAGCGGCTCGCGCCAGCTGGGCTGGGAGCGTTCCGCTCCGGCGACCTACTGGCTCGGCTCGTCAGCGACGTGGACTCCGTGCAGGATCTGTTCATCCGGGGAATCGCTCCGCCGCTAACGGCTGCGCTCATCGGCGCGGGTGCGGTGACCGCGTGCCTGCTTATGCTGGCCCCGGCCGCTGGGCTGCTGGCCGCCGGGCTGGTGGCTGGCGGCCTCGCGGTACCGCTGATCAGCGTCGCCGCGGATCGGCGGGCCAGGCGGCGCACCGGCCCGGCTCGGGGGCAGCTCTCCGCCATCATCGCCAACTTGCTGTCCGGCTCGGCCGACCTGCACGCGTTCGGCGCCGAGCAGGCCGGGCTGGACCGGGCCCACGCCGCCGACGCCGAGCTGAGCCGGCTGGCCCGAGTGTCCGCCGCCGCCGCTGGCATCGGTACCGGGCTTAGCTCGCTGACCGCCGGTCTGACGCTGTGGGGGGTGCTCGTCCTCGGCGTCGCCGCCGTCGGCTCGGGGACGCTCAGCCGCGTCCCGCTCGCCGTGCTCGCGCTGACGGCGCTAGCGGCGTTCGAGGCCGTCACCGGGCTACCCGCCGCCGCGCAGGCGCTCGGGCACGCCCGTACGTCATCGCGCAGGATATGCGCGGTCCTGGACGCGTCCGATCCCGTCCGCGTCCCCCCGCTACCTCGGCCGGCCCCGCAGGTGCCCGTTACTGTGTCGCTGCGGTGCGCGAGCGTGCGGTACGAGCCGGACGGACCGCTGGCTCTCGATGGCCTCGACCTCGAGCTGGTGCCCGGCAGGCGGGTGGCGCTCGTCGGCCCGAGCGGGGCCGGGAAGTCCACGGTTGCCGGCCTGCTACTGCGGTTCTGCGACCTTTCTGCCGGGACCGCCCTCCTCTGCGGCCACGACCTGGCCAGCTACGACGCCGACGACGTGCGCGCGGTGATCGGCGGCTGCCCCCAGGACCCGCACACCTTCGCGGGCACAATCGCCGCGAACCTGCGCCTGGCTAAGCCCGACGCGACTGACGACGACCTGGCCGAGGCGGCGGCGCAGGCCGGCCTGCTGCCGTGGATTCGCTACCTGCCACGCGGCCTGGACACGATGGTGGGCACGCGGGGTACCGCCATCTCCGGTGGTGAGCGGCAGCGCCTGGCCCTGGCCAGGGCCATACTCGCCGATCCGGCGGTCGTGATCCTGGACGAGCCGACAGCGAGCCTTGAGCCGGCCAGGCGTCGGGCACTGATGGCTGACCTGCTTGCCGTCACGGAGGGACGGGCCACCCTGCTCATTACCCACGAGTTCGACGGACTCGACCAGCTGGACGAGATCGTGGTGCTCGATCAGGGCAGCGTCGCGGAACGGGGCTCCCACCGGCAGCTCTACGACTCGGGCGGGCCTTACCGGCGGATGTGGGATGACGCTAGGCAGCCGCCGGGCTAAAAGGCCGAGGGCTGGCCGGGCGGAATCACCCGGCGCGCATGAAGCCAGCGCAAGCCGGCCCGGAAAGCCTGGGTAGCACAACCAAAGCCCTATCGGGAGGATGCTGTGTCGGAGGACTTCGACGTCATCGTGGTCGGGACAGGCGCCGGGGGCGGCACGTTGGCGCATACGCTCGCCTCGTCGGGCAAGCGGATCTTGCTGCTGGAGCGCGGCACGTTTCTGACCAGGGAAACCGAGAACTGGGACCCAGGACCGGTTTTTGTCGACGGCAAGTACATTTCGGCCGATACCTGGTATGACGGGGACGGCACGCCGTTCCAGCCGCAGGTGCATTACTTCGTCGGCGGCGCCACCAAGATGTACGGAGCGGCTTTGTACCGCCTCCGGCCGGAGGACTTCGGCGAGATCCGCCACGTGGACGGCATTTCGCCGGCCTGGCCGGTCAGCTACGCCGACTTCGAGCCCTGGTACACCAAGGCCGAGTGGCTGTACCAGGTGCACGGCGACCACGGCGAGGACCCGACCGAAGGGCCAGCGTCGCGGCAGTACCCCTGGCCAGCGGTGTCGCACGAACCCCGGATCCAGCGGATATCCGACTCTCTCGAAGCGGCCGGCTACCGCCCGTTCCACGCCCCGTGCGGGATCTTGCTGAATGAGGTCAACCGTCCTGCCAGTACCTGCATCCGGTGCGGGACATGCGACGGCTACCCCTGCATGGTGCATGCCAAGGCCGATGCGGACATCATCGCCGTCCGCCCGGTACTCGACCTGCCCAACGTGACACTTCTGGTCAACTCCGAGGTCGTCCGCTTGCAGACCGACCCCTCCGGCCGGACGGTCACCGGAGTAGTCGTCGACCACGGCGGCGATGGCAAGGAAGACGTCTACACCGGCGACATCGTCGTGCTCGCCGCCGGTGCCGCCAACAGCGCCAAAATCCTGCTGCAATCGGCCTCTGACGCTCACCCGGCGGGTCTGGCGAACGGATCCGACCAGGTCGGCCGGAACTACATGTTCCACCTCAGCAAGGCTGTGTCCGGGTTCGGCGCCGAGGACAACGAGACCGTCTTCCAGAAGACCCTCGGGCTGAACGACTTCTACCTCGCCGGTGACGGCCGGGAGTTTCCGCTCGGGAACATCCAGATGCTCGGCAAGTCCAACGCGGGCGCGATGAAGGGCGAAGAACCGCACCTGACCAAGCTCGTCCCTGAATTTGGCCTGGACGAGGCGGCGAAGCACGCCATCGACTTCTGGCTGACGACCGAAGACCTGCCGAGGCCGGAGAACCGGGTCACCGTTGACAAGGATGGAAATGTTCACCTTGCCTACACCGAAAGCAACCAGGCCGAGGCTTCTGACCTGTACGGCGAGTTCCGGAAGATCCTCAACCATGTCGGGCTGGCCAAGCATCATGTGCTGCACAAGAACTTCTACATGTCGATGAACATCCCGATCGCCGGGGTCGCGCACCAGGCAGGCACCTGTCGCTTCGGCGCCGACCCCGCCACCTCCGTGCTCGACGTCAACTGCAAGGCACACGAGGTCGACAACCTCTATGTCGTCGACACGAGCTTCTTCCCGAGTATCGGCGCGGTCAACCCGGCCTTGACAGCGATCGCCAACGGCATCCGGGTAGGCGAGCGCATCACCGACCGGCTAGGCGGCGGCAGAGCCAGAGAGGTCCGGGCGCCGGCGCTGCGCACGGCGCCGGTCGGATCCGCCTCGGCGATCACGCGGAAGGGCTGAGGTCGCAATACCGCACGCCGGGAACGGCCCAGCTTGCCAACGCGCTAGGTCATGCCGCACGGCCAGTATTGGCGGGCTGCCCGGCCGGGAGGCTCTCGATGCGAGTCCTGCTGCCCAGGCGACAGATCAGCCATAGCTGTGGCTGATCTCAGCATGAGCGCCGGCGACTTCCGGTCGCTCTATGATCGTCTGCGCCGCAGCAATCCGTGGGGTCCGGCGGACCGCCATGGGGCGCTGAACGCCATCACACCCGAGCGAGTAGTGGCGGCGGCAAGCGAGGTCAGGACGGGCCGGACGGTGTCGCTTGCGGCTGAGGTCGAGCATGAGGCGGCGGCCGACAATCCCAGTCCCTGGGTGCACCAGATGAGCCATCCTGCCACTGGCCAGGACGGCGAGCGCGGGCTGGGCTTCGCGATGGACAGCCTGTCTCTGCATGTGCACGGCAACGCCGACAGTCACATTGACGCTCTGTGCCACGTCGTCTTCGACGGCACGCTCTACAACGACTTCCCGCCAGCCACCTGGACAGAAGACGGCGCCGGACAGCTGTCGATCGAAGCAGCCGGCCAGGGCATCGTCGGCCGCGGCGTGCTGCTCGACATTCCGCGGCTGCGCGGCACCGACTGGCTGGAGCCTGGCGACCACGTCACTGCCGCGGACCTGACGGGCGCGGAAGAGTCCCAACACGTGCACGTCGGAGACGGCGATCTGCTGTTCGTGCGCGTCGGGCACCGGCGGCGCAGAGTCGCGCTCGGTCCCTGGGACGCGGCGACCGCGCGCGCCGGGCTCCATCCGGGCGCGATAGAGCTCCTGGCGCAGCGGCGTATCGCGGTTCTGGGCAGCGATGGCAACAATGACACCGCTCCCAGCGCCGCCGAGGATGTCGAGTTCCCCGTTCATGTGCTAGCGGTGCGCGCACTTGGCCTGCCGCTTCTCGACTACCTGCAGTTCGAGGATCTGGTCCCAGTCTGCGAGTCTGCCGAACGGTGGTCATTCCTGTGCGTAATAGCTCCGCTGAGGCTCCCGAGTGGGACCGGCTCGCCGGTCAACCCGATCGCAATCTTCTGAGTCCCGCGTGGTGCCCGGGAGCAGAGCGATCCCTCAGACCACGCAGGCGAGCGTCGTCAGACGACCTTGGCCAGCCCGAGGATGCCATTTAGGGTCAGGATTACGCCGGCAACCGCCAGCCCGCCCACGAGCAGACCCTTCTTGTGCGCGCTCAGCCACTTATCGAACGCCTTGAGCTTGCGCGTGGTCAGATCGGGAGCGATCAGGTATAGCGCGAACGGGACCCAGACGCCTAGCACGTCGATCGCCACGATCAGCGCCAGTGAGCCCGCTATGGCCGGGTTGCTTTCCTTGGCAGTGGCGATCACCTGGACGGCGGCGATGAAGGTTACCGACGGCGCGAAGATGATCAGACCGGTGATGAAGGCGGTCAGCGGTGCAGGGCGGGTCGTGAGGCGCGACATCAGCCCCGGCTTCTTGCTGACGCTGGGTGGCTTGGGCTTGCGGCGCGACATCACGACGCCGCTCGCGAGTGCCGCGATCCCGAGGCCAAGACGCAGACCGTACCGGGGCGTGCGCTGATGAGGATGGTCGAGATGGCCGGCGTGCAGGGCCAGGATGACGATTACGCCCATGACGACGCTCATCACGACGGCACCAGCTAGGTAGAACAGCGAGGTCTTCCTAGGGTTGGCGGAGCCAAGGTATACGGCAGTGACCAGCACCGCTGCGGGGGTCAGCGCTGCCAGGAACGCTAGCCCAGCCGCCTGCGCAAGCACGGGAGCCTCGCGCTATCGCTGCGGTGCCGAGCCGCCAGCCGCCGCAGACCGGGCCGCCGCAGGCCGGGCCGCCGCGGCCAAAATGTCCGGTGGCGTGGGCCCACTCGCGCGGCTGACGACATTGATCACGTGATCGCTTTCCGACACACGCATACTGTCGCGGACTGGTGTGCGCCCGCACATCACTCCCGCCGGGTGACTCCCGGTAAGTCCCTTGGCTGCCCCGTTGCGCGAACGGATCGAGATGGGCCGCTGCCTGCCCCCGGTCGAGCTCGGTCAAGGCTCCCCAGCACAGCACGCAAACGGATGAACTACACCAGGCCGAAGCTGGGGTTCCAACGGGCCTGGCGGCGTGGCCTGAGCCGAAGGCGAGCGGCGAGTGGGTCACGATCCTGGACGTCTACGGCAGGCTGCTATACGCAGGCTCGCGGACCTTGCAGGTGCGCATACCCGAGCCGGGCGAGCATGCCGTCCTGGTGCTGCGGCTGCGCGGCACCGGTCGCGTCGGCGGGCCCGTCCAGATAGCCCGCGCTACGCCCGTCCTGGGCGAGTCGACCTATGCCGCCTACCTCGACGCCGCCGCCTGGTTGACCGGGGACGTCCAGCAAGCATCGGAAGACGGCGATCGGGGTGACCAGCGATCCGGTTCGGGTGGGAAGGCGCAGCGCGGCCATCACGCACCGGAATGACCAGCGCCCAGCGGCCGCGCAGACGAGGAAGTCCTCAATAGCTAGGGTGACGAACGCGATTGACGATCGGCGGTTGCTCGTCAGCGGCTGCGCCGGCTGCGGTGGCGGGCGGACAAGGCAGCCGCTGTGCGGCCGGTGGCCAGAACCGCTACCGACGCTGGTTCTGGCGCGAGCTGTCGGCCCGTTGGTGCGGCCCGCTCGGCTGGCTCGCCGGTGATGGTGCGCAGCAGCGGTGAGCCCGAACGGACGGTGGCCGTCAGCGGGGTGATGTCTGCCTTGCGCATCAGCGCGCTGACGTCGCTGGTTTGCGGAGGTGTCTGCAGGGTGATCACAACGCCGCTGGCGCCTGCGCGGGCGGTGCGGCCTGACCGGTGCAGGTAGGCCTTGTGGTCAGCGGGCGGATCGGCGTGGATGACTAGGTCGATGCCGTCAACGTGGATGCCGCGAGCCGCGATGTCGGTCGCCACCATGACCCGGGCCGCGCCGGATGCGAACGACGCCAGGTTCCGTTCGCGGGCGCCCTGGCCCAGGTTGCCGTGCAGTTCGGCGGCGGGAATGCGTGCTACGGCGAGCTGGCGGGCCAGCCGCTCGGCTGAGCGCTTGGTCCGGGTGAAGATCAGCGACCGGTTCTTGCCGCCGGCCAGCGCGGTGAGGACGGCTGCGCGGTCTGCGGGCGTGACCGTGAGCAGGTGGTGGACGATGGTGGCGGGTGCGACTGCCGCCGCGTCGGCCGCGTGCCGAGCCGGGTCGTGCAGGAAACGCCGCACCAGCACGTCGACGTCGTGGTCGAGGGTCGCCGAGAACAGCATCCGCTGGCCGCCTGCCGGCGTCGCGTCCAGCAGCCGTCTCACCACGGGCAGGAATCCGAGGTCAGCCATGTGGTCGGCTTCGTCGAGCACGGTGACCTCGACATCGCCCAGGTGACAGTGACCCTGCCCGATGAGGTCGGCCAGCCGACCCGGGCAGGCGACGACGATGTCGGCCCGGGCCCGCAGCGCGGCCACCTGACGGCTCTGCGGGCTGCCGCCGAAGACCGTCACGGCGCTCAGCCCCACGGCCTGGGCCAGCGGCAGGATTGTGGCGTGGACCTGGTTGGCCAGCTCGCGGGTCGGCACCAGCACCAGGCCGCGCGGCCGGCACGCCATGGTGTGGCCGCCGGCGAGGGCAGCGACCAGCGGAATGGAGAACGCGAGGGTCTTGCCGGAGCCGGTTCGGCCCCGACCGAGCACGTCGCGTCCGGCCAGCGCGTCCGGCAGCGTGAGGGCCTGGATCGGGAACGGGGCAGTGATGCCTGAGCGGGCGAGCGCGGCGGCTATCTCGCCGGGCACGCCGAGCGACGCGAACGTGACGCCGCGGGCGATGGGGCCGGGCTTGCTGTAGGTGCCCGCGGCGGGCAGCATTGAATGATTCGATGGGCAGAACTGACAAAGAGGTTTGTCCTTCGGACTGTGGTGGCCGCATCGTCGTGGGGCCGCCACCTCCGTGGAAACCAGCTCGGTGACCGAGCGACATACGACCGGCGCGGCCATGAGTGGCTGCGCCGTACCAAAACATCCTAGCGTGGGCCGGGCAGTCGCCGCGCGTCGGGACGGGCAGCCAGGGGAGTGCTGCCGATCGGCGGCACCCGCGACCAGGCGGTTGTGCGGTGAGTCAGATACGACGGAGAGGTTGCCCGGTAGCGGCAAGCTGAACATCGGTGTCCGAGTTCTCGGCAGGCTTGCCCGGCCGGCGGCGGTGTTTCTCGAGCCGGGTGGCGTCGGCCAGCGGACACGCGTGGCCCAGCCTGCGCGCTCGAACAGGCGGATGAGCTCGGCCGACAGGTCGATCTGGCCGCGGTCAACGCCGTGCCGCGCGCACGCCGGGTCGGAGTGGTGCGTGTTATGCCAGCTCTCGCCCAGCGACAGCAGGGCCAGCGGCCACAGGTTCGTCGCCCGGTCGTAGCGGCGGGTGGTGAAGGGCCTGCTGCCGAGCAGGTGACATAGGGAGTTGACGCTCCACGTGACGTGCTGCAGCAGGAAGATGCGGACCAGGCCGGCCCACAGCAGCGCCAGCAGCGCGCCGCGAGCGCCGCCGATCGCCCAGCCGATCGCGAACGGCAGGGCTAGCGAGACGACGCAGAGGGCGGGAAACGCGCGCGATATCGCGCGCATGGCCGGGTCGGCCAGCATGTCGGGCGCGTAGGCCTGCCGCGATGTCGGGTCGTTGCCGAACAGCCAGCCGACGTGGGCGTGCAGGACGCCGCGCAGCTGGCCGGCGGGCCCGGTGCCGTACCGGTACGGCGAGTGCGGGTCACCTGGCCGGTCGGTGAAGGCGTGATGTCGCCGGTGCACGGCGACCCAGCCGTTCACCTCGCCCTGGAAGCTCATCGAGCCCGCGATAGCCAAGCACGATGCGCAGCGCCGGCCGGGCAGTGAAGCTCCGGTGCGTCAGGCACCGGTGGAATCCGACCGTCACCCCGAACCCGGTCAGCAGGTAGAAGAACACCGCCAGCCCGATGTCAGCGAACCCGACGCCGTGGCCCCACAGCAGCCACACCGCTGCAACCAGGCCGGCGAACGGCCCGGCCACGAGCACTGCGGTCACCGTCAGCTGGAGGACTCGCTGCGCCGGGGTTTGCGCTATCACGTCGGAAGTCCGGGAAGGAACTAGTGCCGTCGTAACGACCCGAAATCACGTCCGCACTCATCGCTCGCCTCGCCATCTGGGTTTGCAGCGAGGCGGCTCTAGAGCAGGCGCGTGGTCTGGACCAGATCGGGAACTCGGTCAGGCTGCCAACGGACACAGTCAGTCGGAGCATACGCTCCACCTAGTCCCAGCGTCGTACCGGCTGCGCCCGCCGCTCTCAATCATGAAGTCGGTACGCAGTACTTCATCCAACCTCAGCCGCCCCGACCCAACACTGGAAATGGGTTGCTAGTATTATGAGACTAGGATAGTGTCGGAGACAAGCGCTGGTTTCAGTCGACGAAGGCGGCCAGCTATCCGGGCTTACCGGAAGAGTCCACGTCAGGGCCTGGTCGTCAGCGTGATCGCCCCGCTCGTGGCCATTCGGCGCCGCGTATCCGGCTGGGGCCAGCGCTGACGGTGCAGTTCGCGATCTGCGGAACGGCGGGCAGTACCCGCGGTCGCCTGGGTGCGCCTGAGCGTGACGCACATGCGGCAGACGAACAATGCGTCTGATTTCTGTTTGTCTTCATCTAAGGAGCTTGTTCATGTCCGAGGCAGCTACCCGAGCCAGCTACGTGAGCGCCCTGATCGTGACCACGCGATGTACGCGGCCACCGGTCGAGCCCACAATCTGGCTTCTCCCACTCGGACGGAGCGCGGCTACCTGGTTGCCGTTCTCAGCGGCGGACTCGACGGTCCGCGCGCAACGGCACTGCGCGAGCAACTCCTGCGCATGCTTCGCCCCGCCGCCAGCCGGCTCGTCCTTGACCTCTCACTGGTAAGCCACGTCGACGCCGCCGGCCTGGCCGTCCTGGTCGGTACCGAACGGCGCGCCCGGCTGCTGGGCGGTTCACTACGCCTGGCTGCGGTGAAGCCCGCGGTGGGCATGGCGGTGCGCGCCGCTGGGCTGGACCGGCTGCTAGAGATCTTTCCGACGGTCCAGTCGGCGGTCAGCAGCCCGGCACGCAGCCGCCCTGCACGCGCCTGACCGAGGAGCAAGGCTCACGGGCCAGCTTGCCAGCCTCGCCGGCTCCCGGCGCGTACTGGCCGCGCCGCAACTCGCAGTCGCGGAAGACTAGGACATGGGAGCCAGAGTATGCCGACGAGGTACGCGCTGTTGAGTACCTACCCGCCGACGCAGTGCGGGCTCGCTACCTTCACCGCGGCGCTGGTCGCCCACCTGCCTCGGGCGGGCGATCATGTCGCCGTGGTGCGCGTACTCGATAAGCTCGCGCCGCGCCCAGCCAGTGAGGTCGTGCATGACCTGGTGGCGGGCTCGGTTGCGAGCGCGGCGGCGGCGGCCGACGTGCTCAACAGCTTCGATGTCGTTATCGTGCAGCACGAGTACGGCATTTACGGCGGGCCCGACGGACAGGACGTCGTCTCGCTGCTCGAGGCCCTGTTCGTACCGACAATCGTGGTCCTGCATACGGTGCTGGCGCATCCGTCGCCGCGGCAGCGCGCGATCCTCAATGGAGTGATCGCGGCAGCCGGCGCAGTCGTCACGATGACCAAGACCGCCCGGTCGCGGCTGCTGGACTGTTACGGCACTCCCCCCGAGAAGGTCTTGGTGATACCGCATGGCGCCGCCGACAACCGAGCCACCGCATCGTCTCCGGGGGTAGGCACCAGGCCCGTGGTGCTGACCTGGGGGCTGCTTGGGCCTGGCAAGGGAATCGAGCACGCGATCGACGCGATGGCCATGCTTCGCCGTCGCGGGCTGCATGCCGACTATCAGGTAGCCGGCCAGACTCATCCACGCGTACTGGACCGCGATGGCGAGGCTTACCGTCAGGCGCTCATGGCGCGAGCGCGGAACCTAGACGTGGCAGATCGCGTGCAGTTCGACGCCCGGTTCCTTCCGGCGGCCGCCCTGGGGAAGCTCATCAGCGGCGCCGACGTCGTGCTCTTGCCGTACGACTCGCTGGATCAGGTCACCTCCGGAGTCCTGATTGAGGCCGTGGCCGCAGGCAAGCCGGTTGTGTCGACCTGCTTCCCGCATGCCGTCGAACTTCTGGGCGGCGGTGCGGGACTGCTGGTCGGACGGCAGGACCCCGCAGGCATCGCGCGCGCGCTGGAGCGTGTGCTCACCGAGCCCGGCCTCTCGGCACGGATGAGCAGATGTTCTGCGGACATCGCGCCTTACCTGCTGTGGCCAGCGGTAGCACGCTCCTACCGGGAGCTTGCCTCATCGCTTGCCGCAGCACCGGCGGGAGCGCCGGCATGAGCTATCCTGCCGCGCCGTTCCGGCACCTTCTGCGGTTGACGGATAACATCGGCCTGCTTGAGCACGCTGAGGGCATCGTGCCCCGGTATGAGCACGGCTACTGCGTCGACGACGTGGCCCGCGGCCTGATGGTGGTGTGCCGTGAGCCGTCGCCGTCTCAGGAACTCATCACTCTCGGGCGCCGCTACCTGTACTTCCTTGGGCAGGCACAGGCGCCGGACGGCAGGTTCCGGAACCGTCTCGGTTACGACCGCCGGTGGCGCGACCATCCGGGGACAGAGGACTGCTGGGGCCGCGCCCTCTGGGGCCTGGGCACCGCCGCCGCACGGGGACCAACGTCCGGGATCCGGGAGGAGTCACTAAGCCGCTTCGACCGCAGCGCCCAAGTCTCGTCCGCCTGGCCACATGCCATGTCGTTCGCGGCGCTCGGCGCCGCCGAGGTACTCGACCGCTGGCCCGACCATCCTGGAGCTCTCGCGCTGCTCGATAAGGCCAGCGCGATCATCGGCCAGGCGCCGGCCGACCCGGCGTGGCCGTGGCCGGCGCGCAGGCTGACTTACGCGAACGCGGCCATCGCTGAGGCCGTTATCGTGGCCGGCTGGAAACTCGGCCGCGACCGGGTGCTGCACAACGGCCTGCGGATGCTCGATTGGCTCGTGACCGTCGAGACCCGGGATGGTCATTTGTCGGTCGTGCCCGCAGGCGGCTGGGGCCTCGGTGAGGACCGGCCCGCCTTCGATCAGCAACCTATCGAGGTGGCCGCGCTTGCCGACGCGTGCATGCGGGCAGCGACCGTCACCGGTGACAGCAGCTGGCTTGCCGGCGTGGAGATGAGCGTGTCCTGGTTCCTCGGTGACAACGACACCAGGGTTCCGATGCTCGACGAGCGGACCGGCGGCGGCTGCGACGGCCTCAGCCGCGATGGTCGCAGTCGCAATCAGGGAGCCGAGTCGACACTGGCGATGATCTCCGTGCTGCAGCAAGGTCTCCGGCTGTCCTCGGCGTCGCTGTGACAGCGGCCCCATCCATCAGCGGGCTGTTGACGCGGACCGCGCACCGGCTGCGGCCCGATACCTCCCGCACGCTGTGCCGACTGTTC
Source organism: uncultured Actinomycetota bacterium (assembly GCA_963730085.1). Lineage (GTDB taxonomy): Bacteria > Actinomycetota > Actinomycetes > Streptosporangiales > Streptosporangiaceae > JAJYUU01. Next base: position 203,562 of record CAVSQI010000011.1, read on the forward strand.
GTGCCTGGCCAGGAGACCTTGATCCATGGCGAGTCGCGCGCGATGGCGGTTATCGATCGCGTCCTCGACATGAGCGAGGAGGAAGTTGAGACAACGCTCGCCAGGACGCTGGCCCGATTCTCCGGCGCGGTATCGCGACCTGGCAGGAACGCTTGAGCGCAACTTCCACCTAGTCGCCCACCGGCTCAAGAGCAACGTTCGGGTAAGGCCCGCGCGACGGCAGCTGATCGGGGCGTATTTCACTCAGGAGTACGCGCTCGAGGCCGCTGCGCTGTTCAACCCGTCGATGGTCGCCCATCCGGACCAGGCGGGCTGCCAGCCAGGAGAAGTCCGGTTCATCATGAGCCTGCGCGCAGTCGGTGAAGGTCATCTGTCGAGCATCGAGTTCAGGACCGGCACCATCGGCGCGTCCGGGATCCGCCTCGACCCGCCGGGCCGTTTCCCCGACACCGGCAACACTCTGCCCGTTCCCTGCGATCGCGATCTTTTCCGGGCGAAGCTCGTCGACCTCGTCCCAGAAGACGAGAACGCACGGTTCCTCTGGGACATACTGCCGTCTCGCTTCACCGTGGCGGAGCTGAACGCCGCGCTCGCCGAGTTGGCGGGGCAGCAAGTGACCCGCGGGGACTCCGCAGCGCTGGCCGAACGGGTGAGGTGGATGGCGGCATCCAGCTATGCGGTGGAGTTTGATGAGCACAGCGCAGTGTCCGAGCGGGTGATCTGGCCCGTCGGCCCGGCCGAGAGCCATGGCATGGAAGACGCGAGATTCGTGCGCTTCACCGACGGCGAAGACGTGAACTACTACGCGACCTACACTGCGTTCGACGGCTCGCAAGTCGCGCCGCAGCTTCTGCAGACCAGAGACTTCCAACGGTTCACCGTCTCCCAACTGTCGGGCCCGTCGGCGAGGAACAAGGGCATGGCGCTGTTTCCCCGCCGCATAGCTGGCCGCTACGCCGCGCTCTCGCGCTGGGACAGGGAAGCCAACGCGATCGCCTACTCAGCCGACGGTCACCACTGGAGCGAGGCCATCACGGTACAGACGCCGACGCGGCCGTGGGAACTGATCCAACTCGGTAACTGCGGCTCGCCGATCGAGACGCCGGCGGGATGGCTGGTCTTCACCCACGGCGTCGGGCCGATGCGGGAGTACGCCATCGGCGCTATCTTGCTCGAGCTGGAGCATCCCGAGCGTCTCGTCGCCGCGCTACCGGAGCCGCTCCTAGTCGCCGACGAGTCGGAACGCGAGGGTTACGTCCCGAACGTCGTCTACTCCTGCGGCCCCATGATTCACGGCAACAGCATCGTGCTGCCCTACGGCTGCAGCGACTCCTCGGTGCGGATCGCCATGGTCAACCTCAGCCTGCTGCTCGAACAACTCAAGCGCCATTGAGCACCCGCGACGCAGTCATCGGCGGTGAACTGTCCGAGATGACTAGATATCGCGTACTCTCAGGACTACTGATCCGCTCAGGCAGCCTGAACGAGTTCCGGACCTGGTCTAGACCACACGCCCGTTTGGTGATCCGCCTCGCTGCATCTCGTAGATAGCGAGGCGACCGATGAGCACTAGGGTGACCTCAGGGCGTTATGTCGGCACTCACTCCTTACGGCCTCTGGTGCGCTTGCCATCAGGGCATCATGACGGCGCGCCTGCGTACCACCGACGGGGAGCCATTGTCCATCGCCGGCCTTGCCGGTGAGGCGTCACCTGGCCATACGCCAGCCCAGCTGGCTGTCGACGGTAGCGGCATCTCGCAGCAGAATCCGCCAGCGGCCGCCGCAGGCCGGTTCCGTCGCGGGCGAAAGATCGCCAGCACCGCGGCGTCCGCTGTGGTAGTCGCGGCCATCTTCGGCTTCGCACTCCCGCATGTCGCGTCCTACCGCAGCGCATGGGTAAGCGTCCAGGTGATGACGTGGCCGCACGTGCTGCTGGTTGTCATCGCGGCGGTGGCCAGCCTGGCCGCAGGCTGGCTGATGATCTCGTCCATCCTGCCGTCGATACGGCTGCGCGAAGCAGCAGTGGTCAATCTTGGCTCGACTGCGGTGGCAAACACCCTTCCGGCTGGCGGGGCCCTCGCCATGGGCATCAGCTGGACGATGCTCTCTAGCTGGGGCGTCAGCGCTGCCGAATACGTGCTTTACACACTGGTGTCGGGTATCTGGAATGTCTTCGCCCGGCTGGGCCTGCCGGTCATCGCCGTGCTCATCGTCATGACGGTAAGCAGGCCCCAGGCTGGCCTGCTGGCGGGCGCTGTTGCAGGCCTGGTCGCTGCTCGTAGTCGTTGCGGTTGGCTTTGGCCTCCTACTGCGTAGCGAGTCTTTCGCGCTTCGAGCGGACACCGCGCTCCAACGCGTCCTTACGATCGCCTGCAGGCTCGGGCGCAGGCGGCCGCCGCCCGCCGGGTGCCTCCAGGGTTTCCGGGGGCGGGCGTCTGGACTGCTCGCCGCCCGGGGCTGGCGGATCACAGCCGCCACGGCGGCCAGCTCCCTCACACTGTGGCTGGTCCTGCTGGCCAGTGTGCGCGGCGTAGGACTCTCCCAGTCCGAGGTGCCCTGGCAGACGTCGCTGGCAGCGTTCGCGTTCGTCCGTCTGCTCACGGTCCTGCCCGTTACGCCGGGAGGTGCGGGCATTACCGAGCTCGGCCTCGTCGGCATCCTCGCCGCAGGCGCCGACCACAGAGTCGCCGCGCAGGTCACAGCGGCTGTCTTGCTTTACCGGGCAGTCACGTACCTGGTGCCCATTCCCGGCGGGGCGGTGGCTTGGATTTGGTGGCGGTATGGCACGTCGCCCAGGCGCGGAGGTAGCGAGTCCTCGACGCCTGCGCAGCCCCGACCCGAGGACGTCCGTCTCGTTCATGTGATCGCGGAGCCGTTGGCAGACGCGAACGTAGGAATCAGCCGCGCCTAGCAGCTGGCGCGACTAGCGGCATGAAACATCTGCGCCCGTCAGGTGCTCACAACGTCGGCAGCCGCCGGTGAAGTGGCAGGCGGTGAAGACCGGATCAGGGGTTGCGCAGTGAGATCTCGTCGGACTCGGCGATGTTGTTGGCCTCGATCGCTCGCAGTCCCTGGCCTAGCCGCTCGCGCGCTTGTCGCAGGAGCTTGAACGCATTTGTGGAGGGGCTTTGGGCAGCGGCGCGCTCCGGCTCCGCCCGGTGCTGCTCGATCAAATGCGCCTGAAGGGCTGCAGCGACCTCATCGGCTGCCTTGAGCGCCTGATAAATAGCCCGATCACGCGCGGCGTCCTCAACCATGCCGACAGTATCCCGTGCCGCCTGCAGGGTCCGGCAGGCCTAGACCGAGGTCATCTGCGACCTGTGAGAAGGAGGCCTCAGATTGGCTGATCATGGCCCTAGCGGGGGAGCGGAGCTGGAGGTGTCGACGCTAATACCGGCAAGTCGGCCACCGGCACTAGCTGAAGCCGGGTTAGCGGCGCGGGCATCGCTACCACCATTTGCTACTCGGCATGGGACATGGCGATCGGTTAGGGGCGCGGGCGGCCCTGGTGCCAGACGTGGTGGATGATGAGAGCCTCCGGGCCAGAGGGCCTCGGCCAGACCACGCGCCATGCGCCAGCGCCGGAAGCGCGCGCGTGTATTCAGGATCCGATGGCGCCCGGACAGTTCGTAGCTGGCAGCGGTGCGCAGATCGAGAATCAGGTGCTGCCGGATCGACTCCACCTCATTTACGCTGCCGCAGTAGGGGCACTGGTAAGCGACATCGGTCATTGGGCTCCCGCCCGAACGAATGGCCTGCCCGCGCGCAGACGGTCAGACATGCAAAAACTCCGGCCCTCTTCACAGTCGCGACGTGTCGCCGCTGTGCACTGCCGGGGTCCGGAGCAACACCTCGACAGTACGCCGTTGCCGCGTCCTTAGATAGGGCAGTCGACGCAGATCCATCAAACTGTGCCGGGACGCCGCACCTCCGGAGCAACCTCACGCAATCGGCTGCCAGCGTCGGCTGCTGCGCCCGTCAGCGGTAACCCCCGCCGGGATCGCTATCGGCTGTTATGCCGGCGGCCGCCAAAATGGCGTCCGGCGCGCCGGCGCCGGAGCCGGATACCGCGCGGAGCGCCTCTTCCGCGGCCGCCGGGGGAGCCAGCGGCGGGATGACCAGCAGCACGAGGTCGGCACGGTCGGCCATGGTCAGGAGAACCGTGTTGATGTTCATATACCTGAACCAGGCCACGCGCACCTTTCGCCCACCGACCGTCAGCTGGTGCGGAATATTGCCGAAGGCGTCGGCCTGCAGTGCGACCCGGCTTACCCGCCCAACTCGAGCGCTCAGCTCAGCGATGAGCCCTGGCAGCTCAGCGGTCGCGTCCCTGGAGCGAGGCCACCACCCACCCCCCAGGCCGGCCGGAGACGCCGTCGCGGGGACCAGGGTGAGCCGCGCCCCGTTCCCGGAGGCCTGGGCGGCGGTGGTGGCGAGGGTGGGCGCTTGCGGGCCGTGCGGGTCGTTGTCGTCATCGAGGCGGGACAGCGCTAGCTGGTCCGCGAAGTGCTCATTGGTCGATGCCGTGCTCACTATCGCCGCCTCATTGTTGGAGGGCTGCTGGACCTTGCTTGCGGGTACTTGCGCCATCGCCGGCTTTCCCGGCGCCCGATCTGAGGCTACAGCGGAATTAAAAAACTGGCAATACATTGCTAGAATTCTGAGGTAAGCTTAGAACCATGGCGAACTGGGGCTTCCTGACCAACCACGCGCGCGTGCTGCTGTACATCGCGCATGACCCCGGCGCCCGGCTGCGCGACATCGCGGCCAGCCAGGGCATCACCGAGCGCAGCGCGCACGCCATCGTCGCCGATCTCGCGCAGGCCGGCTACGTGGTCAAGCGGAAAGACGGCCGCCGCAACCGGTACCAGATCGAGGCGCACCTACCGCTGGCCGAGCCCGGCACCAGGGAACCGGCCGTCGGCGAGGTCCTCGACCTGCTGGTGGGCCACGTCGGCAGTGATGAGGAGCCGCCGGGCCATGTCGGCGCGGACTAGTCCGGCCGGGCGGTGTATGGGCCTCGCTGCCGGACTCCGGGACCGGCCAGCCTAGGGGCGGTCTTTGCATTCCCGCTGCGGACGGGCGCGATCCGGACCGGTGTCATGGGCATGTACCGCGGCCGCCCCGGCCGGCCGAGCGCCTGCCAATTGGGTGACACGGTTTGCCACGCGGCTGCGCGGGGCGCGTCGCCGCGGGCAGTTGTCGACAGCGAAGGCAAGCGCACATCACAACGACGCGAACGCGTCACTAAGAAGAACTCGCCGCAGCAGCCTGCTCTATCTGCTTGGCGCGCTCTGCGGCGTAACGCTTGTACTCGTCCCGCATCTGGACGAACACGTTCCGGTTATATTGCGACGTTGCCGCGGCAATACCGCTCTCTGCCGTAGCGATCTTTGCTGCTATCTCCTCTAACGTCAGTGCGGTCATGCTCGCATCATCGCAGCATGGCGTCGATGCGGCCATCGCCCGGGTAGACTGCGGCCCGGGCATGGACTGAGGCCCAGGGGCGGCCGATGGCTGTCTCGGCGGCCGAGATCGCCTTCATCCTGGACTATCCAAGGTACGCTGGCGAACATTACTAGCAAGCCGATTCTGGAATCAGGGGACACGTTGGCAACGAGCTGGACGTTTTTAACGAACCACGCACGAGTTCTCTTGTGCATTTCACGCGACCCAGGAATACGGCTGCGTGATATAGCCGACAGGATTGGCATCACTGAGCGCAGCGCCTACGGCATCGTGCAGGATCTGGCCGAGGCCGGATACATCATCAAGGAGAAGGACGGCCGCCGCAACCGTTACAGAATTGAGGCGGACCTGCCCTTGCCGGAACCGAGCGCCCAGGAGCGGACGGTAGGCGAGGTCCTGGCGCTTCTAGTCGGCCGCGATCGGCTCCCGGCTGACCAGCAATGAGGCTCCGGCACGCTCGCGACATTCGCGGATTCGCAGTCCTGGCAGCGCCCGCCCTGGCCGACGCGCAGGAGGCGTAGCCGCCGGCCGCGCGCAAGCCGCCTGCCGGGTCGCCCTGCCGGGTCGCCGTGATTTGTCGCTGACGGCGGTAGCGTCCGCTATCTGCGCTCTGCGCAGCTCCTAATACTGAAGCAATTTGCTAGTAATCCCGTGCACGCGTAGCGTGCAAGCAGGGCACCAGCGCCAGCCGCCGACCGCGGCCAGCGCGCCCGGCTGCAGAAGGGCGTTTGGGCGTCTTCTGGGTATCTATCGGAGCGTGGAAGCGGATGTCAGCGGCGCGGAATCGGCGTGACGACAGCTGACCCGGCGGCCGAAGCGGCCCCGGCCGAGCGAGGGACCGACTACGCCCGGCTGTCGCGTGCGGTCCGGCGCGCAGGGCTGATGGACCGGCATGCCGGGGACTATACGTGGCGGATCGCCGTCACCGTGTTCTTGCTCGCCGCCGGCTGGGCCGCGTTCGTACTGACGGGGAACTCGTGGTGGCAGCTCGCGGTGGCCGTGTTCCTTGCCGTCATATTCACCCAGCTTGGCTTCCTCGGGCACGATGCGGGCCACCGGCAGATCTGCGCGTCCCGGCGGCGCAGCTACATCCTGGGCCTCCTGCTGGGCAATCTCGGCATCGGCCTGAGCTTCGGCTGGTGGGTAGACAAGCACAACCGGCATCACGCGAACCCGAACACGGAGGGAGCGGACCCGGACGTCATGCTCCGCGCGCTGGCGATGACCGCAGGCCAAGCAGCCGCCAGCCGTGGCCTGTCCAGGGCCGTCTTCCGCTGCCAGGCCTTCCTGTTCTTCCCGATGCTGCTAGGCGAGGCTTTCAGCGTGCATGCTGCCAGCATCCGGGCCGTGTCACGGCGGCACCGGCTGGCCGAGGCGGCCCTGCTCGCCTTGCACTTCGCGGCCTACCTGACAGTCGTCTTCCTAGTCCTGAGCCCGGTGAAGGCAATCGTATTCATCCTGGTCCAGCAGGGCCTTTTCGGCGTGTACCTGGGCGCCTCGTTCGCGCCCAACCACAAGGGCATGCCAATCCTGTCCGAGCACGACGAGCAGGACTTCCTGCGCCGGCAGGTGCTCACCTCGCGCAACATCAGCGGCAACTGGTTCACCGACGTGGCACTCGGCGGGCTGAACTACCAGATCGAGCATCACCTGTTCCCGTCCATGCCACGCCCGAACCTGCGCCGGTCGCAGCCGCTGATCCGCGAGTTCTGCCGCCAGCACGGACTGCCGTACACGCAGGCCAGTCTGGTCGGCTCCTACGCCCAGGCCCTGCGTTACCTGCATGCCATTGGCGCGCAGGCCTCCTCCTGACACGGCCAAGTGGAGGTGCCAGATGGCCGAGCTCCCACCGCCCCCGGATGGAATGGTGCTGACCCATTTCATCGTGTCGGACGATGTTGAGCGCTCTCGGCGTTTCTACACCGAAGTACTCGGCGGCAGGGTGGCCTTTCCCGGGGATCCGGTCAACGTTGCGCTGGCCAACAGCTGGATCGTCATCAATACCGGCGGAGGCCCGACCGACGACAAGCCGACGGTCATCCTGGAGACGCCACGCGATCCCGACCGGGTCAGCAGCTTCCTCAATATCCGCGTCAAGGACATCGAGGCCGTGTACGCCGAATGGAGCGCCCGGGGCGCCCAGTTCCTGACGCCGCCGAAACAGCATCAGTACGAGAAGCGCTGCTACATCCGCGATCCCGACGGTCATCTGATCGAAGTGGGGCAGACCACTGACCCAAGCGGTGACTGGTCCCCCGCTCACTGGCCGCCGAGTACGCCCGCCGGCGATTCCGAGTGAATGCCGAGATCACAGGGCCTGATTCTCGATCCTCCGCGCAGCGTGATGCCGCTGTCCACGGACGCTGCTCAGGCGGTCAGGCCTTGGATGAGCTGGTCGAGGATTCCGGTCATCTCGATGCGCGCTTTGGTGCGGTCTGTGGCCTCGGCGACATAAAGGGCGGCCTCGTCGCCGGCTCCCATGAACACGTGCGCGAGCGGCACCACGGGCTGGGCGCGGATGCGCCCGAGTTCGATCCCCTGAGCGAGGAGGGCCTGCACCAGTCCAAGGACGTGCAGGTAGCAGACCTCCCGCCAATGCGTCCAGCCCAGGACCGACGGCCCGTCGACAAGGGCGATGCGCAGGATTTCCGGCTCGACGCAGATGTCGAGCCAGGTTCGCACGGCGTGTTGCAGGGCCTCGACCGGATCCGATATCCCGGCGGCCTCTGCCGCTTCGGCTAGCCGCCTGGCAATATCGGCCTCGACGGCCGCCAGGACCGCCTCGAACAGCGCCGTCTTATCGGCGAACTGGTGGTACAGCGCCCCCCTGGTCACCCCGGCGGCGGCGACGATCGCGTCGGTCGACACCTCCGCGAACCCGTGCGCGGCGAATAGCGGGCGCGCGGCCGCTACCAGTGCGTCACGAGTCGCGGCTGAGCGGTCGGCCTGAGTTCGCCGTGTCCGCGAGGCCGCGGAAACCTGGGATGACATCCTCTGATTCTCCACATCTCCGCAAGCTCACTCATGCACCTCGACATACATACGGACTGTCTGTATGTTAGGAGTCTACAAGGACGGATCAAGTATCCGAGCGAACAGCGGAAGGAATGCCATGGTTGAGATCACCGCAGGAGGTGGCCGCATCACCGGGCTCACCGCAGCACAGCGCGAGAGGATTGCCTTCCGCAGCGGTACTGATGACTGTGCTGCCTGGCATTACCGGGGCAGTAATGGCGCGTGCGTGGTGATGGCGGGCGGGGCGGGAGTAACGAAAGAGCCGGCTACCGACCGGTTCGCCGCCCGCTTTCATGCTGCGGGGTACAGCGTGCTCGCCTTCGACCACCGCCACTTCGGCGAGTCCGGCGGAACGCCTAGGCAAGTGGTGCGGATCCGGGAGCAGCTGGCCGACTGGCAGGCCGCGCTGGCCTGCGCCGCGTCCCTTCCCGGAGTCGAGGCCGGCAAGGTCGCCGGGTGGGGCTTCTCGCTCGCGGCGGGGCATTTGCTCCGCCTTGCTGCCCGACCCCTGGACCAGCATCGTCTGGCCGCGGTCATCGCGCAGGCGCCACTGGCCGACGGCGCGGTGAGCTCGCCAAGCGCGCTGAGACATGAGACACCCGGGGTTCTCGCCCGGTTCCCGCTCATCGCCCTGCGCGACGTCGCTCGCGGGCTGGCTGGCCGCGAACCCCTGGTGGTGCCGCTGGCCGGGCCGCGCGGAGCGGTCGCGATGCTCACCACGCCGGACGCCGCCGACGGCGATCGCGCGCTCAACCCGGGCAACGCGTACCAGGACTGGCAGCAGACCATCGCGGCCCGGTCCGTAGTGCCCATCGCCTTGTACCGGCCGGGCAGGACCGCCAGCCGCATCAGCTGCCCGCTGCTGGCGGTGGTCAGCACGCGCGATCAGACCGTCCTCGCGGCACCGGGGCAGAAGGCCGCTCGCCGGGCCCCCGCAGGCGAGGTACTCGAGGTCGACGGCGCGCATTACGCCGCCTTTCTCGACCAGCACGAGACCGTCGTGGCCGCTGAACTGGACTTCCTGCGTCGCCACCTACTCCACGATGGCGCCGACGCGGATTAGGCAGCCGAGACATCCGGACAGTGGCTATGTGCCAGCGCGCAAGGTGGAGGCGTACTTCGTCCAGGGTCGTTTGATCAGGATTCCCGAAAGCATTCGCACCGGCGGCGGAAGGGTTCTCATCATGAAGGCGCGGTCGGGCTCATCGAGCGGATCAAGGATCATTCCGAACGCGATGGCCCTTTTGTTACGCGGAATCTGGGCAACTGAATGCTTGCCGAGCGCGTCCCATTCCTGCTGCGTGAGCGTGACTGCGGCGAGCGGGACGACGTTCTGCTCCTCGTCGTCGAGGTGGTGCTGAGAAACGGAGTTGAGATTGTCGAGTGCCTCGGCTAGCGCCTCGCCAGTATTGGCTGAAGGCTGCTGGCGCCAGCCTTCGGACGCGGCCGATGCATCATCGAGCGCGGTCTTCACGACCTCGTGCTCGTGCTCAATCTCCTGTGTCATTGCAGCCTGCTCGGGCACACGGTCGATGAGCTTGGGGTAGAGCAGCTCGTCTTCGCCGCCATGATGGATGTTCAGGGCACTAATGCTGAAATCGATGTGATCGGCCAAGAACTTGACACGTTGTGGTGACGGCACTGGTGCCGCCCGCACCAGCCGCGCGGCTTCGTCATACGCGGTTCGGAACGTACGGTGCACGATCGCCATGTCGCGCACGTCAATGGGCTCTTCCTTGGACATTGTGGGCACCCCCCGCCGCTGATACGTTGGTCGGCGGTATACCCGCGGTCACGCCGGCCCAGTGCTTAGGTTCTGTGCTTCGCCGCGACCGTGAACCCGAGGCCTCCCAGTACCCGCACGGCGCCGGACTTTCCGCCCTCGAAGTCGCCGGGGGCCAGGCGCTGGCCCGTGGCGAACTCATAGGCCGTGCCCAGGATTGCCTTGGGCGGATAACGATGTTCCTCCCAGACCATGTCATAGGTCGTTGTAGGGCCGAATCCGTGCGCGGCGAAGAACTGATCCGGACCAAGCCGGTCGTACTCTCGTATCGCGCGCAGCACCTCGGTACGGGTCACGTCATCCCACGTCACCATTTGTTGGAAGCCTCCTTCGTCGGTGCACGTCAGTCCCATCGTTCCCGTTACCATCGCACGAACCTTGCCCTGGCCCGGGCTGGCTGTCCTCTGCGCTGTCTGGAGCTCCTGAGCAGTGAGGCGGTCGCGCGGAGCTGGAACTCGGTCTGGGCTGAGGTATACAGGCAGCTCGCCCACATCGCATCCGACGTCCGCAGCGCGGTCATCGCGCAATCCGGTCGCAACATAGCGCTTGAAAACCCTGCCGCACTGGCTGCGGCATACCTCGACTTCTTCGCTGGCGGCTGACCCGGACGCTACTCGTCAGCATCTCGTTGGTCGGCTTGCGGTGTCGCGCGCGCGTCGCGCATTCCGCTGCCATTTCCCGAATGGTTGATCCCTCGAAATTGGGGAAGCTGGCAAGGCCAGGCAAATTCGCATCGCGAAGGCAGGTGTCTGGAATGAACAGCAACCACGGACGCGGTACCGCGCTGAGCCGGGCGCGCCAAGCGGCAGCCAGCCTGAAGCCAGTTGCCCGCAGCAGCCGCGCGGCGGCAAAGCACGGCGTCCGGACAACGCGTGCCTGGGCTGCGCCGCAGCTTGACCGGACCGGGCACCTCGTGCAGGACCGTCTCGCGCCGAAGGTCTCCTCGTTGCTTCACTCGGCCGCGGAGCGGATCGAGCCCGGCAAGCCGCGCCAACCGCGCTGGCGCAAGATGGCAGGCGCCTCGATGGTCACCGCGGCTGCCAGCGCGGTAGCCGGTGCGGTCCTAAACCGTCGGCGCCAGAACGGAACTGCTCCGGAAGACGAGCAAGACAGCTATCACGAGACCGCAGCGCCCAACGGGGAGGTCGACAAGGATCGAGTCCCTCACCCGGAGGGCTGAAGCCAGGGATTCAAGATCTCGATGCCGGCGCCGTCGAAGCCGGACACGTTCCGGGTGGCTAGCGCTGCCCCGCGCGACCGGCAGACGGCCGCGATCAGTGCGTCGAAGCCTGCCATTGGTGTACCCGCCCGATCGCGGCTGCCGGCCATCGTCGCGTAATGGTCCGCGGCAGCACTGTCGAACGGCAGGACCTGGTCGGCGAAGGCAGAGAAGATCTCAGCGGCCGCGGCCGATAGGACCTGCTTCCTGCGTCCGTCTGGCAACCGGGCAATGCCGTAGCGGACCTCAGCGAGCGTGATGGCAGTCGTGCGGAGCTCGTGTCTGTCCCGGCCTCGGACCCAGCTTGCAACCCCAGGCGCAGGTTCCGGACGCATCAGCTCGGAAACCACGTTTGTGTCGAGGATGATCACGTGGAGAAATCCGGGGCACGGGCCGGCTCCACGCGCTGAGGCAGGTCCAAGTCGACTCCGCCGAGTGCACCGAACCGGTCGAGGAGCGTCGTGAACAGCCCCGCGGCGTCTGCGGGCTCGCGAACAGCGTCGGCGAGAATCTCGCGCGCCTCGGCTTCCATCGACCGTCCGTGACGGGCCGCGCGAACCTGTAGACGGCGCTTCACCGTCTCGTCCAAATTCCGGATATTCAATGCCGCCATTGATAGCACTTCATGGATGCGATGCTACCAATCATGATAGCTCACACCGCGGCACCTTGCGGAGTGAGCAGCCGCGGGCCCACGGCGGCAAGAACGGTCAGCAGCCCGTCAACCGTGTGCTGAACTTGCCGCACTGGCAAGTATTGTTGCCAAACCTCACCAGCCGCGGCAGCCTGCGTGCCATGACGGACATGAGCTGGCAAGACGATAAGCAGACAGCCCTCGGCACCGACGGGCGTGCCGACGTGATCGTGGTCGGTGGCGGACTGGCAGGCCTGGCCGGGGCACTGACCCTGGTGAGGGCCAGGCGCTCGGTGCTGTTGATCGATGCCGGGAACCCGCGCAACGCCCCCGCAGCGCACGCGCACGGCTATCTGACCCGCGACGGCGCGTCGCCGCTGGAGTTGCTGGCCGCCGGGCGCGCCGAAGTCGCCGGGTACGGCGGGCAGATCAGGCTGGGCACGGTGACGTCGCTGGCCCGGCTGCCGGACGGCGACTTGCGGGCAACGCTGGCCGACGGCACGAACCAGCAAGGACGCCGGGTCCTGGTCGCCACCGGCCTGGTCGACGAGTTTCCCGACATCCCAGGGTTGCGCGAACGATGGGGCCGCGACGTCGTGCATTGCCCGTTCTGCTTCGGCTGGGAACTACGCGACCAGCCGCTCGCGGTCCTGGCCACCGGCCCGCAAGCTGCAACCCAAGCGCTGATGTGGCGACAGTGGAGCACCGATGTCGCCTTGTTCCTCCACAACGCGCCCACACCGGACCGCGACCTACGGGAGCAGCTCGCGGCCCGCGGCGTTGGCCTCGTCGAGGGCGAAGTCATTGGCGTCGAGGTCGCCGGTGACCGCCTTAGCGGAGTTCGCCTTCGATCCGGAGAGGTCATCTCGCGGCGCGCCGTCGTCATCGGGCCGCGGTTCGAGGCCCGGCACGCGCTTCTGGACGGCCTCGGTATCGCTATCGTCGAGCACCCGCTCGGCATCGGCCACCAGGTCGCGGCAGACGCTACCGGCCGCACCTCAGTAGCCGGTATATGGGTAGCTGGCAATGCGGTTGATGTAGCCGCGGGTGTCTTGCAGGCAGCCGCCTCAGGCGTCACCGCAGCAGCCGTGATTAATGCCGACCTGACCGCCGAAGACACCGCCGAAGCAGTCGCTGCCCGGCGGGCGGCGACTGCGCTGCACGCTGACGGAGTTCGGCCCACGCGAGGCTCTGGGCGCCAGCCACCCTCCTCGTGAGGCGCTCGTCCTTGGCCCGTCGTTTCTGATTGTTCCCTCAGTTCCGGAACGTGGTGATTAGGGTCGCGACACGCATCAGCCCGGGGTAGGCGATCGTTTACGAACCCACAAAGAAATCGCTTGATCACTCGTTGTGGGTGATGCTCGTCGTCACGTCGGGTACATAGCGTCAGGTCGGACAGGCCCAGGTTGCCTAGTCAGCCTTCGCGCTTGGGCGGGGAACGAGGTAGCTCCGCGTGACCGTCTGGTCAGAGGGGAGTTCTATCGATGCGCAGAGAAGAAGATCCGTCGGGTTCGCAGGCGAACCGGGAGGATATGGAGCGCATGGCAGGGGCTCGCGGCGCCACAGGTGCGACGAGCGCCGGCATGCAGGACACGGGGAGCACTACGTATCAGCAGTCGGGATACCAGCAGCAGGGATATGGCCAAGCGCCTGCCCGATCGGCGGAGTACGGGACGTCCGGCTATGGTCGGCCGACAACCAGCCGACACGGTGCCGCGCTGTCCATACTCGCGGGAGCGCTGGCCTTCCTGGAGGGGCTAGCGTTCGTGATCCGGAGTCACTTCTACCCCGCTATCCCGGGTTACGCGTACCGGTGGACCCTGCACGGCTGGGGCTGGACGCTCCTGATACTCGGTGCGCTGCTGTTCGCCGGCGGGGTAAGCCATCTCCTCGGGATCAAGGGCAGCCGTCAGTTCACCGCCGCAATGGCCGTGATCACCGCCGTGGTGGCGTTCCTGCTCATCTTCTACTCGGTGGTCTGGAGCATCGTGGTGGTGGGCGCGTGCGTGTTTGCCGCCCAAAGCCTGCTCAGCGACCGCGGCCGGGAGGATCGCTACGGCGCCGGGGGCCAGAGCTACGGCAGCATGGGCCAGGATGAGCGCCAAGAGGCCATGAGCCAGGGGAAACGATCCCACCGAATGTAACCGCCGGGCACCCGGCTTGACGTGCGGTGATGACCGCGGGCAGAGTTCCCGGCGGTCATCACCGCTTGTGTGCTCCAGCTCACTGCGGCGGGACGATCATTCGCACCAGCCCGCCGTCCACGTCGTAGACGTAGCCGGCGGCCGTGATCCGGTCCGACACTTTCGGCGATGCCAGCAGGCGGTTCACGTCTGCGGCGACGGTCTCCTCGGGATCGACGACAGCCTCGCCGGCCAGAACAGACTCATCAATGCCCGTTCGGGTGGCGAAGGCGCTCCGGAAACCCGCATCAGCGAGCACCCCGGTACCGCAGCCTGTGTGATGGATGACCGCTACCTCGAACAACGGTCCTTCCGTGAGCACCGCGCCGATCATGTAGCTGATGAACGCGACGTCGTCGATGACGGATTCGGTCACTCGCCCGCCGGCGTTGCGCACCACAGGTGCGTCGCCGAGACTCAGGCCGAGGAATGCAGCCGGGTCGACTCTTGGGTCGAGGCAGGTGACGACGAAGACAGGGTGAGCGGGCATGAGCGACAGCCCGGCGTAGGCGCCGGAGGCCTGGAATGCGCGGTTGCGCTCCAGGAGCGGGTCCAGCTTGCTCATGTTCTTCCTCCAACTGACGTCTCAGTGCGGCTCGCCGCGACGGCTGGTTCGGCCGGCGTTGCGTCGACGGACGCATCCGCAGGGTCCGAAGGCTGAGCGGGCAGGAACAGGACCGCGAGGATGGCGCCCACCGCGGCCACGCCGCCAGCCACCACTGCGCCGATGGTGAGGCCGCGTATGAACGCGTTGGCCGACGCGTGCCGCAGAGCGTTCCCGAGGACCGGGTGGCCTAGTGCATTGATCTTGTCAGCGGCAGCGTACGCAGCGCCGACGGACTGGTGCGCGAGCGCCGTGACCCGACCGGGCAGACCGGAGGGGACGGTGGCGGTGAGCCGCGACCCGTACACCGACGCGTACACGCTGCCGATCACGGCGACGCCGAGCGTGCCGCCGATGAGTCTCGTCGAATCGTTGACGGCCGAGCCGACGCCGGCCTTGCGCCGGGAGATGGCGCCCATGATCGACTCGGTAGCGGGCGCTGACGTCAGGCCCAGGCCCAGTCCATAGATGACCATCTGCGCCGCGATGACGCCGTAGCTGAGCGTCGTACTGGCCGTCACCGCCACCCAGGCGTAGAACCCGGCCATCGCGACCGCCCCGGTCGTGACCACGAGCTTGGTTCCCAACCGGACGGCGAGCTGGGTCCCGGCCACCGACCCGACGCCGACGGAAAGGGCGACCGGGAGCAGGTGAACCCCGGTCGACAGCGGGCTGTAGGTGCGGACGAACTGGAAGTACTGGGTGATCAGGAATATGAAGCCGAACAGAGTGAAGAACGAGATCGTGACGGCGCCGCTGGCGGCGCTGAACCGCATGTTGCGGAAGAGGTGCACATCTAGCATCGGATGCGCGGCTGTGCGCTCGCGCATGATGAACGCGGCGAGCAGGACCGCCGAGCCGGCGAACCCTGCGATGCTGCGGGCAGCTGTCCACCCGTAGGCCGGCGCCTCGATGATGGTGAAGACCAGCAGCGCCATGGTTGCTGAGGACAGGACGAGACCTGGAACGTCAGGCCCGGCCGCGTCTGGGTCTTTCGACGCGGGAACGATGATCGCCACGAGAACGATGGCGATGGCAGCTACCGGTGCCATGGCGATGAAGACGCTCGCCCAGCTGAAATGCTCAAGCAGCCAGCCGCCCACGATCGGACCCATGGCGATGGCCACGCCCGCGATCGCGCCCCACAACCCGATGGCACGAGCGCGTTCCTTCCGTTCGGTGAAGACGTTTGAGATCAGCGAGAGTGTTGCCGGGAACGTCATGGCGGCGCCCAGCCCCATGACGGATCGGGCGGCGATGAGCTGCGCCGGGCTCGTGGTGAATCCGCCGGCGAAGGAGGCGGCGCCGAATACGGCGAGGCCCGAGAGCAGCATGCCCTTACGGCCGAATCGGTCGGACAGGCTGCCGAAAGTAAGCAGCAACGCGGCGAAGACGAGGTTGAAGGCGTCGACCACCCATTGCAGCTGGGTGGTGGTGGCGTGCAGCTCGCGGACCAGGGTCGGCAGCGCCACGTTCACCAGCGTGGTATCGAGGTTGACCAGGAACGCCGCGAGAAGCAGCGCGGCGAGGATGAGTGGCTTGGATCTCATACTTGAGATGCTCTAGTGAGAACTTTAAAAAGTCAAGTTACTAGACTCAGAGTTAAAGTAAAGTCTGCTATGCTCTGGGTATGCGCAGCTACGGCGAGTACTGCTCGATCGCGAAGGCCCTCGACGTCGTCGGGGATCGGTGGACTCTCCTGATCATCCGAGAGCTCCTGATTCGCGGCGGATGTCGGTATACCGACCTGAAGGACGGGCTGCCGGGAATCGCCACCAACCTGCTGTCGGACCGCCTTCGCGACCTGGAGGCGGCGGGCCTGGTCTGGCGCGAGGAAGCCCCGCCTCCGATCGCCACGACGCTGTTCCACCTGACCAAGACAGGGGCGGACCTGGAGCCGGTTCTCGACGCGTTCTTCAGGTGGGGTCTGCGCTATATGGCCGAGCCTCCCGGGAACGACGCGTTCCGCCCCCACTGGTTCGCCTTCTCTGTCTGGTCTCTGCACGACCAGGATCCCGATGGTCCGCCCGTGTCGATCGAACTGCGCGCCGCGAGCAGCCCAGTGGTCGTCGACGTAGCCGGCGGCGAGGTGTCGATGCATCTCGGCACGGCGCGGTCGCCAGACCTGGTCCTGACCGGCGAGCCGCGGCTGATCCTGGGCATGTTCAACGGCATCATCACCGCCGCCGAGGCGGCCAATCTCGGCCTGGAGTTCCGCGGCGACGCCGCCGTGCTGGATCGCATCGTGCCCGAGGTTGCGGTGCGGACGTAACCGCAGCATCCCCGTTCCCGCCTAGATCTTTGTTCTTGTCCACCCGCGCCTGGTCCTGGTCAGCAGCCTGAACGGAAGCGCGCCCAGGAAAGCCCGGTGGTCGTCATACGTCTGCCCGCTCGCGTCTGCTCCTTCGGCGTAGCTGTAGTCCAGCAGCCGGTCGACGTGGGCAAGCTCGAGCCAGTCGGCCGCGTGGCCGAGCAGCCACGTCCCGATCTTGCGGCGGCGGAAACTCTCGCTGACGTGCAGATTGCCGACATCGGCCCAGCCTCCCTGCCGGGCCAACCGCTCGCCCTCATCGCGGATCTCCACCTCGATATAACCGATCACCTCGCCGTCCAGAACGGCCGACAGCCGGGTGCCGTTCAGGCCGACAGTTCGCCGCGGTTCCAGCCCGGCGACCGGGGGATGCGCCAGCCTCGGCAGGTCGGCGACGCGGGCGAGGTAGACAAGCTCGGTGTGGCCGGCATGCGCGAACCCAGCGTGCTCGTACAGGGCGCTAACGTGCGGCCACTGCTCGGGAACGCCGTAGACACCGGGTACGGGGAGTTCACCGCCGGCGCTCTGGCTGGTGACGTTCCAGCGAGCGAACAGCGCGACGCAGGCGTCGATGAGCTCGGCAGCCGCCTGCGTTCCCGCTGGCCACCATGGGTTGCTGTTCCTCGGGCCTTCGGGCCAGAACACCAGCCAGCGGATCTCCCCAGCGCCCCGATAGGCGGGCGCCACGGCGTCGTCGTCGCCATAACGGAGCAGATGGGCGGCCGCGGTGACGCGGCCCAGCTGCTCAGCGACCAGCGTGGCACGCTCGGTGACCCACGGATCGACGATGAACTCGCCTGGATCGCGGTCCAGGTGGCTGAGCATGGCCGCGACCGATACGCCGACGCCGGGTACGACGGCCGCGGCGTGCGCGTTGACCAGGTCAGTGACCTGATCGCGGTCGCGGCGGGCGAATGGCCGCACCTCGATTTGTGACATGGCAGGACTCCTCGACAGGCTGGACACAGACGGAGCCGCTACCGGTGCGGTACAGCAGCAATCTAACCGGTCAGCACGGCGCTTTCCACCGCCGCGCCCCGGCCGCGCTTGCGGACGAGTTGACGATGCCCGCGGCGCCCCGCCAGGGTTCCAGTCATGGCCGCTTTTCCGGTGCCCAGGTACCTGGCCGAGACCGCTACCCGCGAGCCCGCCGTGCGCGAGTGGCTGGGCAGCATCCCAGACATCGTCGCGTCGCTGGCTGCCCGGTGGTCGCTGACAGTCGGCGAGCCGTTCCAGCCGGGCGGACAGTGCTCGTGGACGGCGCCCGCGACCGACGGGTCGGGCCAGTCGGTAGTTCTCAAGGTGGCGTTCCGGTTTCCCAGCAGCGAAGAGCGCGATGAGGGTGCCGCGCCTCAAGAGCATGGGACGGGAACGGGGCCGTTCGCCTGCATGCCGATACAGAAGGTGAATCCTTTTACGGGCTGCTGATGGAGCGATGCCTGCCAGGCACGACGCCTCGCAGAGTTGCTACCGGAGCCAGAACAGGACGTCGTGGTCGCCAGGCTGCTGCAGCGGCTGTGGAGTCCGTCGCACGAAGCTTCCGCGTTCCGGCCGCTCGCGGCGATGTGCGCGGCGTGGGCCGATGAGTTCGAGGCTGAGTACGCGGCCGCGCCCGCGGCGGACAGACTCGACCCGGGACTGGCGCGGGCCGGGATCGCACTGTTCCGCGATCTGCCGCGGTCGGCCGACAGCGAGGCGCTGCTGTGCACGGACCTGCACGCCGGTAACATCCTCGCGGCAACACGGGAGCCGTGGCTCGTCATCGACCCGAAGCCCTACGTCGGCGACCCTGCCTACGACGTGCTTCAGCACATGCTGAACTGCGATCGCCGGCTCGCGACCGACGCGGCTGGCCTGGCGGACCGGATGGCCGGCCTGGCCGAGCTCGACTCCGGCCGGGTACGCCTCTGGCTGTTCGCCCGAGCCGTCCAGGAGTCCGTCGGCTCACCGTGTGCTGCGCCGGGTAGCCACGCAGCTCGCACCCAGATGACCGTCCGTCGCCGGTTGGTCAGGCTGCGATGCTGGTCAGCCCGAGCTGCTCGAGGAGCTGGAGACGGTCGTACATCAGGTCGAAGGCGACCTGCTTGCCGTCGCGGAATCGGATCGCCTGCACGTAGTCGACCGCTACCCGGAGCCCCGTGCCGGGGACGTCGCCATCTGGGGTGTGCAGGGTGCCCTCATGAGTCCCGGCGAAGGTTCCCTCCTCGATCGCGACGTCATCGCAGATGTAGACGTCGCGAATTGCTGTCCGCGCGTCCGGGAAGGCGCTCAGCCAGCCTGCAAAGAACTCCGTGCACGCTTGCTTTCCCTCGCCGCTTATCCCGCCGGGCGCGTGGAATACCGCGTCATCAGCGACCAGGTCGGCGAAGCTGTCGATGTCATGCGCGTTGAAGGCCGTTGTGCTCTTGTCGAACGTCTCGCGAATCGTCGTCGCCATCGGATCCCTTCCGGTTGGGCTCATCGCAACAGGCTCGCGCGGCGAGGTGTAACCGGGGTCGGCGGTCTGTGCAGACTCTGTGGAGACGAGGCCGATCATGGTCTTGACAGCGCTCAAGGGGCTGGCTCTACTTAGTCGTATGGTACTTAGTCGAATGACTAAGGCATGTGTATAAGGCGCCTGCCGTGACGCTGACGACGCCGAAGACGGCCGCGCGCACTGTTGCCGAGGAAGCGCTGCTGGACGCCGCCGAGCGACTACTGGCCGAGGTTGGGCACGCGGGCATCACGACGCGCAGGCTCGCCGAGGAAGCTGGCCTCAACCACGGACTCGTCCACTACTACTTCGCCTCGAACGAGAACCTGCTGGTGCATGCGCTGGAGCGGTTCACGACGCGGCTGATCACCCGCCAGCGCGAACTGTACGGAGCTGACAGGCCGTTCGCGGACAAGTGGCGCACGGCGATGCGGTACCTGATCAGCGAGGATGTCAGCTACCAGAAAATCTGGCTCGAGCTACAGGCCATCGCGTGGAACAGCCCCGACATTAAGGCCCGTCTGGCGCGCGTGAACGCTGAGTGGCGTGCGGTCCTGACCGAGGCGTTCGAGCGGCCGCGTCGCGAGCTTGGCATCGAGATGCCGCTGGAAGCGCTGGTGTCGCTCGTAATGACGTTCAACCTCGGGATCATCATTGAGCGCCTGGGCGGGATCGAGACCGGCCACCGCGAACTCCTGGATTGGATCGACGCATGGATCTCGAGATGAGCCTGCCCGCTCGCGAGCAGTCGCGGGCAACGTACCCAGATAGTTCGGGCTACATCAAGCGCGACGGCGTGCGCGTCCACTACGAGGTCTACGGCTCGGGCGAGCCCACCGTCTTCCTGCTGCCCACGTGGTCGATCATCCATTCACGGCACTGGAAGATGCAGATCCCCTACCTAGCGCGGCACGGCCGCGTCATCACGTTCGACGGTCGCGGCAACGGCCGCTCCGACCGCCCGGCGGGCGCGGCCGCCTACCGGGAGGAGGAGTTCGCCGCCGATGCCCTGGCGGTCATGGACGCCACCGCAACCGACCGCGCGGTGCTCGTCTCCCTGTCCGTCGGTGCGCAGCGCGCCCTCATCCTGGCGGCCGAGAACCCAGACCGGGTCACCGGGGCTGTCTTCATCGGCTCGTCCGTGCCGCTGGCCGGGCCGCCCGATGACGGCGCGGGCTACCTGTTCGATGCCGTGCAGCCCACCGACGAGGGATGGCCGAGAGACCAATTCGCAGGATTTCTGCGGGACTATCGCGGCTTCCTGGAGTTCTTCTTCTCCCAGATGTTCACCGAGCCGCACTCGACCAAGCCGATCGAAGACTGCATCGGCTGGGGCCTGGAAACCACCGCCGAGACTCTCGTCGCGACGGAAGTCGGCAATGGCATGGACGAGGCGACAGCCTTGGACCTGTGCCGCCGGGTTCGCTGCCCGGTGCTGGTGATCCACGGCACGGCCGACGCGATAACCGGGCCTGGCCGCGGGGTCGCGCTCGCCGACGCTACCGGCGGCGATCTTGTCCTGCTGGAGGGCTCGGGCCATGGCCCGCACGTACGTGATCCCGTCAAGGTCAACCTGCTGCTCAGAGACTTCGCGATGCCCGCGCGGCCACGACCGCGCTGGGTCCGCGGGAAGGCACGCCGGAAGCACGCGCTCTATATCTCGTCGCCGATCGGCCTAGGCCACGTGCAAAGAGACGTGGCCATCGCCCGCGAGCTGCGCAAGCTGCACCCTGACCTGGAGATCGACTGGCTCGCCCAAGACCCCGTCACAAAGGTGCTTGACGCGTGCGGCGAGCGCGTTCACCCCGCCAGTACCTATCTCGCGAGCGAGTCCGGGCACATCGAATCGGAGTCGGCCGAGCACGACCTGCACGCTTTCCAGGCCATTCGGCGCATGGATGAGATCCTGCTCGCCAACTTCATGGTGTTCCACGACCTCGCTCGCGACGAGGACTACGACCTCTGGATCGGCGACGAGTCGTGGGACCTCGACTACTACCTGCACGAGAACCCGGAGCAGAAGACCGCTGCGTACGCCTGGTTCACCGACTTTGTCGGCTGGCTGCCGATGGCCGACGGCGGCGAGCGCGAGGCATACCTCACTGCCGACTACAACGCCGAAATGATCGAGCACATCGCGCGCTACCCACGGCTACGAGATCGGGCTGTCTTCGTCGGCGATCCCGACGACATCGTGCCGGACACGTTCGGACCCGGTCTGCCGCTGATCCGCGAGTGGACCCAGCAGCATTACGACTTCGCCGGCTACGTGACCGGTTTCGACCCGCGCCAGCTCGGCGACCGCGAAGTGCTCGGCTACCGCGATGACGAGCGAGTCTGCGTCGTGACCGTCGGCGGCTCGGGAGTCGGCGGCCACCTGCTGCGACGGGTGATAGCGGCGTTCCCGGAAGCCAAGCAGCTCGTGCCCGACCTGCGCATGATCGTGGTGGCTGGCCCCAGGATCGATCCCGCTAGCTTGCCCGCCCATGACGGGCTAGAGATCCGGGCGTACGTGCACGAGCTGTACCGACACCTGGCCGCCTGCGACATCGCTGTCATCCAGGGCGGGCTCACGACTGCGATGGAACTGACAGCTGCCCGGCGGCCATTCCTGTACTTTCCGCTCGCTCACCACTTCGAGCAGAACTATCACGTGCGCCACCGGCTGGATCGGTACGGCGCGGGTCGGTGCCTGGATTATCAGACCGCGGAGCCTTCCGACATCGCGGCGGCGATCGCCAGTGAGATCAGCCGGCCGGTCGACTACCGCCCGGTGGCCACCGATGGCGCCGCCCGCGCGGCGTCCCTGCTCGCGAGCCTGCTCTAGGGGGAGAACGGTGACGCCGGAGTCCTGCTCCGGCAGACTGGGGGTCAAGCGGGTGACCGGCTTACGGCGGCGGTTGAAGGGCGGTCTATGACGGAGGATGTCACGATGGCTGACGGGCCAGCCGAGCCCCTCGCGGGCTTGCTGGCGCAGGCCGCGCCTACCCGAGCGGCGCTCATCGTGCCCGAGACCGGTCAGACACTGACCTATGCACAGCTGGCCATCCGGGTGGAGATGCTCGCCCGGCGGCTCGCCGGCCTGGGCGTGAATCGCGGTGATCGCGTCGCGCTCGCGCTCCCGAACGGCCCCGATATCGTGCTACTCCTGCTGGCGATCACGGCGCTCGGAGCAGCGGCCGCTCCGCTGAATCCGGCCTACACCGAGAGTGAGTTCGGCTTCTACCTAGGCGACATCTCGCCGAGGCTGATGCTGGTACCGGCGAGCGGGGTCGCCGCGGCCAGCGCCGCTGCGGATGCCGCGGGGACGACGGTGGTCGCGGTGACACCGGTCGATGACGGACCGCCGGAGCTGCGCACGTCTAGTGCCGACGGCCTAGCGCGATCCTTTGAACCAGGGGGTCCCGATGACGTGGCTTTCGTTCTGCACACCAGTGGCACCACAAGCCGAGCGAAGCAGGTACCGCTGCTGCAGCGCAACCTGATGGCCACGGTCCGCACCATCGGCGCTCACTATCAGCTCGGCGCGTCCGACGTGTCGTTCTGCGTCATGCCGCTGTTCCATATCCACGGCCTCGTGGCGTCCACATTCGCTGCACTTGGCGCCGGCGGCGCTGTCATCACGCCGCGGCGGTTCACGCCGCATCGGTTCTGGGCGCAGGCTCGCGAGCACCGGGCAACCTGGCTGTCGGCAGGTCCAACGCTGCACCAGATGATCTTGGACCAGGCTGACGAGCCGGGTGCGCCCGACACGCTGCGGTTCGTGCGCTCCTGCAGCTCGGCGCTGTCGCCAGCGCTGATGGAGCGGGCAGAGGGCACCTACCGGGTGCCCATGCTCGAGGCTTACGGCATGACCGAAGCGAGCCATCAGATGTCCTCCAACCCACTGCCGCCAGCCGCTCGGCTGCCGGGCTCGGTCGGAGTGCCCACCGGCACGGACATCGCGATAGCCGATCGGGGCGGCACTGTGCAGGCTGACGGCGTCGCTGGCGAAGTCGTGATCCGCGGACCGGGCGTGATGTCCGGCTACGTGAACAACCCCCAAGCCACCGCCGAGGCGTTCTTCGGCGACTGGTTCCGCACCGGCGATCGCGGCGTGTTCCGCGATGGCTATCTCTTCCTCGAAGGGCGGCTGAAAGAAATGATCATCCGCGGCGGCGAGAACATCGCTCCGGCGGAGATCGAGCAAGTGCTCATGTCGCACCCCGCTGTGCGGGACGCCGTCTGCTTTGGCGTGGCCGACGCAAAGTACGGCGAGCTCGTAAGCGCGGCGGTAACACTGGTATCCGACACGTCGGTTAAGGAGCTCGTCGACCACTGCCGAGAGAGCCTCGCAGCATTCAAGGTGCCCAGCAGGATCGAGGTACTGACCGAGATACCGCGCACACCCACCGGCAAGGTCCAGCGGCGGCGCGTGGCCGAGTTCGTCGCCCAGCAACGGCTCGAGCCGTGAGGTTCGCCGTCCTCGGCGCCGGGGCGATCGGCGCCTACGTTGGGGCGGCACTCGCCCGCGGCGGGGCGGATGTGACTCTGATCGCCCGGGGTGACCACCTGCGGGCCATGCAGGCGCATGGAGTTCGGGTACTGTCTTCGCGCGGCGATTTCATCGCCCACCCGCACGCAACGGACGACATCGCCGCGGTCGCCGACGCGGAGGTTGTCTTCGTCGCGCTCAAGGCCTACAGCCTGACCGAGATCGCGCCGCGGCTCGGCAGCCTGCTGGCCCCGGGTGCCGCCGCCATCTGGGCGCAGAACGGGATCCCGTGGTGG
This sequence comes from uncultured Actinomycetota bacterium, assembly GCA_963730085.1. Classification (GTDB taxonomy): domain Bacteria; phylum Actinomycetota; class Actinomycetes; order Streptosporangiales; family Streptosporangiaceae; genus JAJYUU01. The sequence continues at coordinate 228,023 of CAVSQI010000011.1, forward strand.
TACTTCCAGGCGTTGCCCGATGCCCATGGACTGACGACCCTGGAGAGCGTGGACCCGGGCGGCGTAATCGCGACGTCGATCGCGCCACAGCACAATGTCGGCTGCGTGGTGTACTGCTCGACCGAGATCGTCGAACCGGGCGTCATCCGCCACGTCGAAGGGACGCGGTTCACGCTCGGCGAGCCGGACGGGACCGATTCGGCGCGGTGTCGGCTAATATCCGGGGCATTCTCGGCCGGACAGCTGCGCGCACCGGTCGAGTCCAACCTCCGGGATCAGATCTGGCTGAAGCTCGTCGGCAACGTGGCGTTCAACCCGACGACGGCGCTGACCGGCGCGACGCTCGGCGAACTCGGCACCCTGCCGGCGATGCGTGACCTGCTGCGAGCGGTGTTCGCCGAATGCGCGGCCGTGGCAGCCCAGCTCGGCGTGACCTTCCCCGTGTCGCTCGATCGGCGGCTTGAGGCTGGCATAGCGGTCGGCGACCACCGGACGTCGATGTTGCAGGACCTGGATGCTGGAAAGCGACTAGAGGTTGGTTGCATGACCGGGGCTGTCGTTGAGCTAGCCGAACACCTCGATATCGACGTGCCGCAGACGCAGGCTGTACATGCCTGTATCGCGCTGCTCGATCAGGTGCGTGAAGAGCGCCGCGCTCGCCTCGATCCCTAATGCTGCGGGCCGGTCGCTGATGACGCGCTCTCGTCGCCAACGCTGCCATCGCTGCTGTCACGCTGGACAGCTGCCCACCGTAGGAGCCCGATGTCGGCCACCATATTCACGTGCCGGCGCATAGCCTGACGCGCGGCCGCTGCATCGCTGCGCCGGATAGCCTCCAGGATCCGCACATGCGCACGGAGTGAGCGGCGCGGCCGGCCCGGCTCGGCCAGCGAACTCCGCCGGGTCTCGCTGATCGGAACGGCAAGCCCGGCCATGAAGTCGGCGAGGAGCGGACTGCGAGCCGCGTGAGTGATGGCCTCGTGGAACAGGCGGTCGCCTGCCTCACCGACGCCGCCGGCGTCAATGTCAGCCGCCATAATCTCCAGGGCCTTATCCATCGCTGCAACCTCTGCCTCGGTTCTTCGCACCGCGGCAAGGGCAGCAAGCTGTGTCTCCAGAGCTTCCCGGGCCTCCAGAATGGCGGGTAGCCGGTGCTGCTTCGTCGTCAGTTCCATGAGATGCCCGGCATCGTTCGGCAACGACCGCAAATAGATGCCGTCGCCGTGCCGGACCTCGAGCGTCCCGCGGACTTCCAGCGCGATGGTGGCCTGCCGCACAGATGCGCGGCTTACCTGCAGCGCAGACGCGAGGTCGCGCTCGGTGGGCAGCCGGTCGCCGACCCGCATACCAGTGACCTCAACGTAGTCAAGCAGCCTAACGGCCAGTTGTTCGTAGAGACGGCGCCGGTCAGGAGCACGCAGAGCGGCCGTACTCGGCCGGACTGCCCGCTGACTCGCTGCCATAGCGTCGCGTCGCCCCCTCCTCAGTCGGCGCCTGCCGGACCGCTTGCTTCTACAGCGGATGTCGTTGACACCCCAGCATAGCGAACATTATGGTCGGGCTACTGGCTCAGCCACTTCCTGTTTGTCCCACATGCACCCCTCAGCCGACAGGATGACATGAGCACCTTTTTAGTTAGCGTCGGAGTCGGGCTCGCGACGGCGGCAATCCTGGCGCTGTCGGCGGTCGCGTTCACGCTCGAGTACGCGGTGAGCAGGGTCGCCAACTTCGCGCACGGCGAGTTCCTCACCATCGGCGCCTACGCCGCGTACAGCGGACAGAACATCTTTCATCAGAACGTCGTGGCCGCGGCTGTGATCGCCGCGCTTGCCGGGACGCTCGCCGGACTGGCGCTCAACATCGGCTTGATCGAGCGGTTCCGCGGCCGCAGCGCCATCTCCGTGTTCATCGCGACGCTCGGCGCTGCCCTCATCGTCGAGAACGTCCTCATCATGATCTACGGCGCCGCGAATGTCTCCTACACGTTCGCGCAGGGCAACCTGCACCACGTCGGGCCGTTCCTGTGGACGACGTCCGAGATCGAGGTGATGGTCTCGGCGCTGGCGGTCGCGGGGCTGCTGTATCTACTGCTGCAGCACACCCGATTCGGCAAGGCGATCCGGGCGGTCTCGCAAGATCGAACGCTCGCGCAGGTGAGCGGCATACCCGCCCGCGGGATCGTGATGCGGACGTGGGCTCTTGCTGGTGCAGTCTCCGGCTTCGCTGGCTTCATGCTGGCCGAGACGATCGGTACATTCGGTCCAACGCTCGGGTTCAGCTTCCTGCTCCTGACCATTACCGCGACGGTGGCTGGCGGTATCGGACGGCCCTACGCGACGCTGGGCGGCGCGCTCATCGTGGGCTTGGTGCTTCAGATCAGCGGCACGTACACCAGCTCGCAGTACGAAGATGTCTGGGCCTTCACGCTGCTCGTGGTCCTGATGCTCTTCCGCCCGAATGGCGTCTTCGTGCGCCGCAGCGCGACGGCGGTGCGGGCCTGATGTACTGGGTCAGCGTCTTCACCGAGGCGGGCATCTTCGCCATCCTCGCCCTAGGCCTCGACATGGTCTGGGGCTGGGGTGGCGATTTCGACCTCATGTTCTACGGATACCTGGCCCTCGGCAGTTACATGACGTTCGTACTGACGATCGGCAAGCCCATACCGCCGGTCCGGTACATCCTCGGCTGGCATCTGCCGGTTCTCCTCGCCATCCCCATCGCTGTCGTCGTGGTCGTAGCGCTCGCAGCCGTCATCGGATCGATCGCGCTGCGGAACCTCCGGGAGATTTACTTCGCGGTGACAACACTCGCGGCCGTCTACGCGCTGTACTTGGTTGTCGAGATGGCCACGCCGCTATTCGACGGCTACAACGGCGTCTACGGGCTCATCAACCCGGGCCAGACGACGCTGCGCCTGACCTACGACGGATACCGCATCGCGTTTCTCTGCGTCGTCCTCGTCATCTTGTTCCTGGCTTACCTGCTCGTGCAGCGAGTGTCACGCAGCCCTTACGGCCGGATGCTGCGCGCCGTGCGCGAAGACGAGCGCGCGGCCGCAGCCTACGGTCGCAAAGTGTTCACGGCGAAGTACCGCACTTACCTGTTCGGCGCGGCCTTCGCCGGCCTGGCCGGCGGCCTATTCGCCATCTTCGTCAGTGCGTTCAACCCGTCGGCCTGGACGCCACAAGAATTGCTGGTCATTTACGCGGCGATCCTGGTCGGCGGTCGCGGCAATCCGCGGGGTGTCATCGTCGGCGTCTTTGTCGTCTACGTCGGACTGATCGAGCTCACACGGTTCCTGCCATCGCCGGCGTCGAGGCCGGACTTCAGCCCGGCGCTGCGGCAGGTCCTCATCGGCCTCATGATCATCCTGATGCTCAAGTTCCGCCCAGAGGGGGTCCTGCGGGAGCGGCCCGGCCGCGACGAACCGGGCAAGGCGCTGCGCCCCACCAGGACATTCCGGACGCGGGTCATCGCAGCCGCTAGCGGAGCCGCCTCGGCATCGGGGGGCTCGTTAGGGCCCGATCAGGCCGGGCTGCCCGCCCGGGCTGTGGCCGACGGCGCGCCTGACGAGGGTGGCGAGGGATGACCGCGGCACTGCTGGAAATCAGCGAACTGACCAAGTCGTTTGGCGGCGTGCTCGCGGTCAGCGACTGCACGTTCGCCATTCCCGAAGGCCAGGTCGTCGGCCTGATCGGCCCGAACGGTGCCGGGAAGAGTACGGTGGTCGACCTTGTGTCTGGATTCGGGCGCCCGGACGCTGGCTCCATCACGTTCGCTGGCGAGCACCTGGTCGGCAAATCGCCGAACGTCATCTCGAGGCTCGGCCTCATCCGCACATTCCAGACGCCGCGTGAGTGGCGGAACTTGACCGTCATGGACAACGTGATGCTTGCGCGGCGCAGGTTCGCCGACGAAGGCCTCTGGCGATGCATCAGCCGCGCACGCGCGATTCGCCGCGACGAGGAAATCGATCGGTCCGCAGTGCGGGAGATTCTCGAGCGCTTTCAGCTGGCGGAGCTCAAGAACGAACTGGCGGCACGCCTGAGCGGCGGTCAGAAACGCTTGCTCGAATTCGCCCGGATCGCGGCGGCCGAGCCACGCCTGATCATCCTGGACGAGCCGATGGGCGGGGTGAACCCGGTGCTCGGCGCGCGCATAGGCGAGGCCGTCCGAGAGTTCGCGCGCGACGGCCGCACGGTCATCGTCGTCGAGCACAACCTGCCGTTTATCGAGAAGACGTGCGATCAGGTGATCGTGATGGACCTGGGCGAGGTCATAGCGCAGGGATCTTTCGCAGGTCTGCGAGACAACCCGCGCGTGGTCGAGGCCTACCTCGGGATGGATCTCGGTCATGGCTGAGCCAGCGCAGGTCATCGGTGAGCTGGCCCCGGAAGTGGTGCTCCGCGCCGACGGCGTCACGGCCGGCTACGGCGGGCCTCCGATCATCGAGGACGTCTCGCTGCGCGTCCTCGCGGGCCGGATCACGGCGGTCGTCGGGCCGAACGGCGCCGGAAAGTCGACGCTGATGAAGGCGCTCAGCGGTGTTCTGCGGGTAACCCGCGGCGAGGTATACGTCCGCGACGTCAAGACCACCAACCTCGCGCCGGAACGGCTCGTGAAGCGGGGACTTGGCTACGTTCCCCAGGTCTCGAACGTCTTTCCCGACCTGACGGTACGCGAGAACCTGGAGATGGGCGCCTATACCCGTCGGCACGGCGTCCCCGCCCGGATCGACGAGCTATCCGAGCTGTTCCCCGATCTCAGCAAGGCCATGCGGCGCCGGGCCGGCATGCTGAGTGGCGGCCAGCGCAGCATGCTCGCGCTCGCCAGGGCGCTGATGCTCAATCCGGCCGTACTGCTGCTGGATGAGCCCAGCGCCGGACTGGCACCGCTGCTCCAGAGCGCGGTCTGGGAGCAGATAGAGAAGATCGCCGCTACCGGCGTGGGGATCTGCGTTGTCGAGCAGAACACGCGCCGCACACTGCGTCACGCGCACTGGGGTTACATCCTCGTGCTGGGGCGCAACAGGCTCGACGGTCCCGCAGGGGACTTGCTGCACGACGAGAACGTCGTGGAGCTCTACGTCGGGCGGATGAATTGATCTAGGAATCCATGGCTCCGAGGTGTTAAAGGAGTACCAGCGTGAAACATTCCATTGCCGGAAAGGCAGTCGGCGCATGCGCTGCGGCCGTGCTGCTTGCCGCCTGTGCGTCATCGAGTTCGAGCGGATCAGGCGGCAGTTCGTCCGGTCCGGTTACATACGGCGTCCTGTCGTGCTTCACCGGACGGCTGGCGAGCCTCGGTCAGGCGATGCTGCAAGGCAGCAAGGTCGCGCAGAGCGAGATCAACGCGGCGGGCGGCGTGCTCGGCCGCAAGGTTTCGCTTGTCACTGGCGACACGAGCTGCGACGTCGCCGACGGCGTTACCGCGACGAACGCGATGCTCACAAAGAACGTCAGCGGCGTGATCGGGCCGGAGACGCAGGAGATCAATGGCGTCGAGCCGATCCTGGATGCCAACAAGATCGTTGACGAGTTCCAGGGCGGCGACACCGCTCGTGACCACCAGACAGATCCCTACTTCTTCCGTGACAGCCCGTCTGACTCTCAGCTTGGAGTCGCGATGGCGCTATACGCGCACACAAAGGGCTTCACCAAGGCGGTCATGCTGTTCTACTCGGACCCGGCCGCCCAGACGTTCCTGAAGCCGGTCTCGCAGACCTTCACCAAGCTCGGCGGCACCATCCTCACGACGATCATCGTGACGCCGGACCAGACGTCCTACCTCAGCCAGGTTCGCCAGGCGATCGCCGCGCATCCGCAAGTGATCTTCACGCAGGAAGACCCGCCGACAGCAGCTGTGCTGTTCCGGGAGTTCAAGCAGCTCGGTGGCGGGAGCATTCCCTGGGTCGGTACCGACGTCACTAGTGGCAGTGACTTCATCAAGGCGATCGGAGTCCCGACCGCGCACGCGGTGCTGACCTCGGTCTTCGGAACGTCGGTCACCGGCGCCGCAAGCGCGTCGTTCATCAACCTCTTCAACAGGCTCTATCCGAGCCAGAAGGCCGCGGGACCGCTGGCCAACGCGAACTACGCCTACGACTCCCTCATCTCGCTGGCGCTGGCCGACGACTACGCGAAGACCACGGCAGGCGCAACGGTCGCGAAGGACATGACGAAGGTGACGAATCCGCCGGGGACAGCCTGCTACACCTACGCGTCCTGCCTCCGGCTCATCAACGCAGGCAAGAAGATCAACTACGAGGGCGCCAGCGGCGAACTCGATTACAACAAGTACAACAACACATTCGGCCCGTACGGGGCATTCCAGGTGAGTGTCGCGGGAATCGAGACACAGGTCTACGTGATGTCCGCCAACGCGCTCGCGACGGCCACACCGTAGCGGGCGCCCCTGGCCCGCCGCGCTACTCCGGCGCGCGGCGGGCCAGCGGAGTCGCTGCTTAGCCGGGTGCGAGGAGTCGATGCGATGTCGCAACCGCAGCCCGTCGGCCCGCTGGCGGGTTTGCACGTTCTCGATCTGGCCCGGGTGCTCGCTGGACCCTACGCGACCATGCTGCTCGCGGACCTCGGCGCCGAGGTCATTAAGGTGGAGCGTCCCGGAGCTGGCGACGACACGCGGCAGTGGGGGCCGCCGTTCGCCCGGACCGCGGCCGGGGCCGCCGAGAGCACGTATTTCCTGTCGGTCAACCGTGGCAAGCAGAGCGTGGCCATCGACCTGAAGGACCCAGCTGAACGCGAGTTCACCGAGGCGCTGCTGCGGTGGGCGGATGTGGTTGTCGAGAACTTCCGCCCCGGCGTCATGGAGCGCCTGGGCCTCGGCGACGACCAGCTAGAGGAACTCAACCCGCGGCTGATCCGGCTGGCGATCAGTGGGTTTGGTGAATCCGGCCCGGACAGCAGCCGGATCGGCTACGACCAGATCCTGCAGGCCGAGGGCGGGGTGATGAGCCTGACGGGGACGGCGGGCAGCCAGCCGGTCAAGGTCGGGGTGCCCATCGCCGACGTCAGCGCCGGGTTGTTCGGCGTGATCGGGGTGCTGGCGGCGCTTGTGGAGCGCACACACAGCGGGCTGGGCCAGCGAGTCTCAACGTCATTGCTGGCAGCGCAGGTTGGCATCCACACCTTTCAGGCCACCAGATACCTGATCGCCGGCGAGGTGCCGGGCCCGTCGGGCCACCATCATCCGACGGTCGCACCATACGGGACATTCGCCGCCGCCGACGGTCCGCTTGTCATCGCGGTCGGCAATGACGACATCTGGCGCCGGTTCGCGCCGCTCATCGGGCTCGAGGTGGCCGACCGCCGATTCGCGACGAACGCGCTGCGACTGACAAACCTCGCCGAGTTGCACGAGCTCATGACGGGGGCGCTGGCACAGCGCACCGTTGCCGACTGGCAGGCCGGGCTGCGCCTGGCGGGCGTGCCCGCCGGCGAGGTGAAGACGCTTGATCGGGTGTACGAAAGCCCACAGGCCCGCGCGGAGAACCTGGTGTGGGAAGTGGATCATCCGCTACTCGGCCTGATACGCCTACCGGGGAATCCCGTGCATTACAGCCGCAGCCAGCTAGCGGTCGGCTTGCCACCTCCGGCGCTCGGTGAGCACACGGAGGCGCTCCGAGAGGCCCTGCTGCGCAGGGCGCCCGCGGCCGATGCCAGCTAATCCTGGCGGCCCAGTCGGGACCGGCCCGTGCCCGGTGTATGTGGACCTGGCTGACCACGGCAGCTTGCGCCGCTTCGGGGACGACGTCGAGGCGGGCAACCCGAGCGACTGGCCTGGCTACGCCCAGCAACTCGCCGCTGCGAGGGCAGCCACCGGCTCCCGGCATGCGGTGACGACGGGCCATGCATTGGTCGTAGGGGAGCCGTGCGTTCTCATCGGCTTCGACTTCGGCTTCTTCGGCGGCTCCGCCGGGGTCGCCGAGGGCGCGAGGATCACGCAGGCGTTCGCGATCGCCGCCGCGGAACAGGTGCCGGTCGTCTGCGTCGCGGCATCCGGCGGAGCGCGAATGCAAGAGGGCACAAGCGCGCTTATGCAGATGCAGGCGTTCGCTGCGGCGGTAGCTAGCGCGCGCCGGTCCGGCATCCCGTACATCGCGGTGGCGGCCGACCCCACCACCGGCGGTGTGTGGTCGTCTCTGATCGCGTGTGCGGATGTGCTGATCGGCATACCAGGGGCCAGGGTCAGCTTCTCCGGCTCGCGGACACGACCGCAAGGCGCCGATCTAGAGTCCGACGAGTTTCTCGCTGACGGCAAGTGGGCCCTGGGATTCGTCGACGTGTTGTCGCCCGTCACCCGGCTGCGCGCTGAGGTCGCTTCGGCTATCGGGCTGCTATCGCCGCGGTCCCGTGGCACGGTCGACCGCGCGCCGGTACCGCCCTGGCCATCAGGGGCCTGCCGAAGCCGAGGCTGCGCCGAATGCATGGACGCAGGTCAGCCGTGCGCGCGGTGACGGCATAGCACGGGCCGACCAGTGGCTGGCTGACTATTTCGGGCAGGCTCTCGAGCTGCGCGGTGATCGATGCGGTGGGGTGGACCCTGGCATGCGATGCGGATTTGGCCGCCACCTCGGTGCCACCATCGCCTTCGTCGCACAGACCGGTGCGCCGACGTCGGCGGCTGGGTTCAGGACGGCGAAGCGTCTGCTCGGCCAGGCCGCCCGGTTCGATCTGCCGGTGCTCACCCTGATCGACACATCTGGCGCCGCGGCACTGCCATCGGATGAAGCCGCTGGCGTCGGCACGGCCATCGCGGAGCTGCTTGTGGCGATCGGCGCGAGCGCGGTGCCGATCACCTCCGTGGTAATTGGCGAGGGCGTCTCAGGCGGCGCGATCGCGCTAGCGTCGCCCGATGACCTCTGGATAGCTGAACCCGGCTATCTCGCCGTGACAGCCCCTGAGCTTGCGGCGTCGATACTGAAACTCGGCGCTGCCGACATTGCGGCGGTGACTGAACGGCTCCGGCTCACCCCGGCCGACCTGCTGGCCAGCGGCATCGTCCGCGGCGTTATCGGCCCTGGTGGCATCCGAGGGCCGGCAGATCAGGCTGAGCCGAGGTAGTCGAGCGCGTTCGCAACCCCTGTCCGAGACATCGGGACGCCCGCAGCCACGAGCCCTAGCTCGACACCACACAGAGCACCGGCGAGCGACAGGTCACTGAGGTCGCCGAGATGACCGATTCGGAAAGCGCGTCCGGCCAATCTCCCAAGGCCCGCTCCGAGCGACATATTGAACCGGCTCAGTATCAGCGCCCGCAGTTCGTCGGCGTCATGCCCGTCGGGCAGGAGCACAGCGGTCAGCGTGTTCGAGTAGTCGGCCGGGTCCTGGCAGACGATCTCGAGATCCCACCCGCGGACCGCACGCCGGGTGGCCTCGGCGTGCCTGGCGTGCCGGGCGTGGACTGTCGGAAGCCCCTCCTCGTCGAGCATCGCCAGCGCCTCGCGCAAGCCGAACAGCAGATTGGTGGCCGGCGTATACGGGAACAGGCCCGTGTCGGCGGCGTCGAGTACCGGCTCCCAGTCCCAGTAGCTGCGCGGCAACCGGGCTTGCTGTGCGGCGGCGAGAGCCTTTGCGCTGACTGCGTTCAAGCCGAGCCCGGGCGGGAGCATCATGCCCTTCTGCGAGCACCAGACCGTCACGTCGACGCCCCACTCGTCGTGACGGTAGTCAATCGACCCAAGCGACGAGATGGTATCGACGATGAGCAGTGACGGGTGCCCGGTGCTGTCCATCGCGGCGCGGATCTGCGGAACGACGCTGGCACAGCCGGTAGACGTCTCGTTCTGGACTATCGTCACCGCCTTGATCCGGTGATTGGTATCAGCCGATAGCACGTCGTGCACGCGCTCCTCGTGAACACCGCGTCGCCAGTCACCTGGCACGAGGTGGACGTTGAGACCGAGCTTGGCCGCCATCCGCGACCACAATGCGGCGAAGTGGCCGATGTCGAATGCCAGCACCGTGTCGCCCGGTGAGAGGGTGTTCACCAGCGCGGCTTCCCACGCCCCGGTGCCGGAGCTTGGATACAGCGCGACCGGCAACGTAGTGCCGCACAGTCGTCCAACAGCCGCGAGCACGTGCCTGGCGAGGGCGGCGAAGTCGGGGCCGCGGTGGTCGATGGTCGGCGCTGCCATGGCGCGCAGAACCCGGTCCGGCACATTGGTAGGCCCTGGGATCTGGAGAAAGTGGCGGCCGCTCTGATACGCCATGGATATGTCCTCTCATATCGCTGCGGCCCGTCTCGCTGCGGCTCTGCGCCAGGCAATCGGTGGTGAGGTCCGGTTCGATTCCTACAGCAGATCGCTATTCTCTCGCGACGCGAGCATGTATGCCATCGAGCCGATCGGCGTGGTTTTTCCGCGGGATGCGGACGACGTCAGCGCCGTTGTGTCGACAGCTGCCGATTTCGGTGTGCCGGTCCTGCCCCGAGGCGCTGGGACGAGCCTGGCCGGCCAGACGGTCGCTCGAGCAATCGTGATGGACCTTTCCTGGCACATGAACAAGATCGTTGAGCTCGACCCGGAAAGCCGAGTGGCACGCCTCCAGCCCGGCGTGGTGCAAGATCAGCTCAACCAGGCCGCTGCGCGGCACGGGCTGATGTTCGGTCCGGACACCTCCACCAAGAACCGCGCGACTCTGGGCGGAATGATCGGCAACAACTCAGCCGGCAGCCAGTCAGTGCGGTACGGCATGACGATCGACCACGTACTGGGAGTCGATGTTGTGCTCTCGGATGCTAGCCGGGCCCGCTTCGGTCCGACGCAGCCAGCTGAGTTGGCGCGCCGCGCTGCTGCGCCAACACTTGACGGGGCGATATGTCGCGAGCTCCCCGTTCTCGTCGAACGTCACCGGGACGCGATCCGCACTGGCTACCCCCGCTTCTGGCGCCAGTCGGGCGGGTACCGGCTTGATCGCCTGGCGGGTCAGCCGGACTTCGACCTCGCGAAGTTCGTCGTGGGCTCGGAGGGCACCCTGGTCACTGTCGTCGAGGCGACTGTCAATCTGGTGCCCGCGCCGCGGCAGCGGGTTATCGCCGTCGGGCACTTCGCCTCCGTTCAGGCCGCGATCGAGGCTACGGAGGACGCCCTAGCCTGCGATCCGGCGGCGGTGGAGCTACTCGACCGGACAATACTGGAGCTTTCTCGACAGAAGATCCAGTACAGGTCGCTCGGCTCGATGGTGCAAGGCGACCCGGACGCGCTGTTGTTCGTGACGTTCACTGGCGACTCGCCGCCCGAGGCTGCGGCCGGGATCGACCGGCTGCAGGCACGCTGGCATGCTCACGGCCACGGCTACCACATTCTGCGCGCGATCACGGCCGCCGAGCAAGCGGCGGTATTGACGGTGCGTGAGGCCGGACTCGGGCTGCTGATGGCGGCGAGTACCGGTTCTCGTCGCCCGCTCGCGTTTATCGAGGACACCGCCGTCGAGCCAGCGCGGCTGGCTAGTTACACCGCGGCGTTCCGCGAGATCCTCGACGCGCACGGGCTGCAGGCAGGGTTCTACGGCCACTGCTCGGTGGGCTGCCTGCACGTCCGGCCGTTCATCGACCTGAGTCAGCCCGGCCAGCCCGAGCTCATACGCGCGGTCGCTCAGCAGGTGCGCGATCTAGTGCTCGAATTCGGCGGAGTCAACTCCAGCGAGCACGGAGACGGGCTAGCCCGCAGCGAGTTCAATCGCCGCGTGTTCGGCGATGAGCTCTACGCGGCAATGAGGGACACCAAGCGGCTGTTCGACCCGGCAGGCCGGATGAACCCCGGCAAGATCGTCGACGCACCGGCCATGACCGAGCACCTGAGAGACGTGGAGCAACGGACTATCTCGATTACGACGCGGCTGAGCTTTGATGCTACTGGCGGGATGCGTGGTGCAGCTGACCGCTGCATGAACATCGGGCTGTGCCGGAAGGAATCAGCGGGCGTCATGTGCCCGTCCTACATGGCGACCCGTGAGGAAGAGCATTCCACGCGCGGGCGCGCTAACGCGCTGCTGCACGCGCTGTCCATGCCTGATCCGCGCGCGGCGCTCGGCGATGACCGGCTCCACGGAATCCTGGATCTATGCCTCGAGTGCAAGGCGTGCAAGAGCGAGTGTCCGCTCGGCGTCGATATGGCCGCACTGAAAACGGAAGCGCTCGGTGCGTACCACGATCTGCACGGTGTCCCGGTCAGGTCCAGATTGTTCGGGTCAATCCGAGCCTTGAATCGCGTCGGCTCGGCTGCCTACCCGGTGTCTAACCTGGTGGCCGCCCTCGCGCCGGTCCGGTGGGCGGCGCATCGGTGGCTCGGCATCAGTGCATCCAGGCCCCTGCCGAGGTTCGAGCGGACGAACCTGCGTAGCTGGTTCAAGCGCCGGCGCGGACCCGTAACGGCTCAGACGTCTGGCGAGCTGATCTTCCTGGCTGACTCCTTCACCACGTTCAGCGACGTGTCGGTGAGCGTGGCCGCCATCGAGCTACTCGAGTTGGCCGGCTGGCGTATCCGGCTCGAGGACGCCGGTTGCTGCGGTCGGTCCAGCTTGTCTAAGGGCATGATCGATCAGGCACGGCGCATGGCTACCGGGATGTCGGCACGCCTCGCTGATGCAGCCGAGCGCGGCGTGCCAATTGTCGGGGCTGAGCCGTCCTGCTTGCTGACCCTCCGCGACGAGTACCCGACTCTCCTTCCCGGTGATGCCAAGGCCCAGTCGGTGGCCGCGGCTACGCGGCTGCCGGAAGAATTGATCGTGGAGGCGATTTCCGAGGGCAGGATCGCTATCTCCGCTTCCCCTCCGGTCGCCGCACGCCGGATCCTGTTCCACGGTCACTGTCACCAGAAGGCGCTCGTGGGCACATCGGCGACTGTCGCCCTGCTTCGCGCGATCCCGGGTGCCGAGGTCATCGAGCTTGACGCCGGCTGCTGCGGCATGGCGGGCTCATTCGGATTCGAGGCCGAGCACTACGAACTATCCATGCGCATCGGCGAACTCCGGCTGTTCCCTGCCATCAGGGCCGAACCGTCGAGCACGATCATCGCCGCGACTGGCGTCTCCTGCCGACAGCAGATCCAGCACGGCACCGGACGGCGCGCGCGGCATCCGCTCGAAATTGTGTGGGCTGCGATGACGGCGTCACAATGCGAGGCTGACGCCGACGGGTAGACGAATCGGCCGCGTCATGACGACGGCCAGGTCAGGGCGGCTGAACACCTCGCCGAGGGCGTCTAGTCAGGCCGGTAGCTAGGTCACTATGTATGGCATTGTTGGCCCATGCCCGACATTACGTTCCCGGTGAGTGACGGCGCCTGGCCTGGTTATCTCGCGGTACCTGCCTCCGTCGCCCCGCCCGGCCCGTGGCCCGGTGTGGTGGTGATCCACGAGGCCTTTGGCCTGAACGACGACATCCGCGCCAAGGCAGATGAGTTCGCCGTCCGCGGTTACCTCGCGCTCGCGCCGGATCTGTTCGATGGCCGATCCTGGATCCGGTGCATCCGGAGCGCCTTCCTCCAGCTCCGTTCCGGGGCTGGCCCGGCCTTCGCCGCCCTCGACGCGGCGCGTTCGTTCCTCGCCGCGCGTTCTGACTGCACAGGGAGCGCTGGCGTGATCGGGTTCTGCCTCGGCGGTGGCTTCGCGCTGCTGTGCGCGCCGCGTCCAGGCTTCGACGTGGCCGCCGTCAACTACGGCGACGTGCCGAAGGACGCCGACCGCGTGCTTGTCGGCGCGTGCCCTGTCGTCGCCAGCTACGGCGGCCATGACCAGATGGGGAGGCAGCACCCCGAGCGGCTCGAGCAGGCACTTTCGGCCCTTGACGTACCGCATGACGTCCGCGTTTACCCGGGCGCGGGACATAGGTTCATGTCGGAAGCGACCGGCGCGGGCGCGATCTTCACCAGGATCGCCGGGATGAGCTACCGTCCGGCGGAAGCGGCTGACGCCTGGGACCGCATCTTCGAGTTCTTCGGCGTTTACTTGCAGGGCGAGGCGGCGGCGTCGGCCTAGGGCAGCGGGTCGTGATGGATCTGACAAGGCGGGATTGTGGCGGCCAGCACCGCCGCAGTCTTCGTCACCATCGCGGGAGGTCCGCAGATGTAGGCCTCGGCCGCCTCGAATACGCCCTGGGCGCCGACGATGTCGGGCAGCGTGCCTGCCAGCCCCTGGTAGCCGGGCTCCTCAGACAGCACGGGAAACACGCGTAGCGCAGGGCACGCCGACTCGAGCAGCTGGAGATCATCGAGGTCGTAGAGATCGAAGTGCTGACGCGCGCCGAAGAAGAGGGTGATCTTGCGATGACCGTCGGCCTGCGGGGAGACTCCGGGTGTCGGCGCACCGGCCGACTGCGCGGCCAGCGCCTGCTCGACGATGGCCTTGATCGGCGCGAGTCCAGTGCCGCCGGCTACGCAGAGCAAGTCCCGGTCAGTATCCGCGAGCGTCATGGCGCCTGCGGGCGCCCCGAGCAGGACGCAGTCGCCGACCGCCGAGTGATACACCAGCGTGTTGCTCACCTCTCCGCCGGGAACGGCGCGGACGTGCAGCTCGATCAGCCCGCCAGGTCGCGGGGCGTTGGCTATCGAGTAGTTTCGCCAGGCTCGCGGCCACCTGGTCACCTGAACTGGGACGTGCTGCCCGGCCTCATACGGCAGCGGGTCACTCGGACGCAGCCGGATCACCGCGACGCCAGGAGCGCGCAGCTCGTGCGAGACGATCTCGCCGATCCGCCACGGCGGCGACGCCTTCGCGTCCTCGTCGGCAGCCGCCCGCATAGCGCCCGACATGTAGTCGAGTGCGACCTGCCAGGCTGAAGCGGTCTCGGCTGTCCACGCCGGGCCGATGAAGTGCTCGGCGGTGTCGCGCAGCGCCGTGAAGAACGGCTTGTAGTGTGCCGCCGTGACGCCGTAACGACGATGCACCCGGCCGAGCTGGCCCAGGATCTCGGCGCACCCCGGCTGATTGTCGAGGCTCCAGACGATCCGGGCGAGCGCCGAGAACATGCGCTCGCGCTGCGCGGTCATGCTCGTCGGGAAAAGCGCTCGGCAATCCGGATTGGCGGCGAAAAGGCGGGCATAGAAATAGTGCATCGCGGCCGGCCCTTGGGACATCAGCCGCGCAAAGGATTCCTTTACCAGCCGAGGTTCTAGTTTGGCGGTAGCCGCCTGGCCGTCGGCGCCGGTCGGCGCTGCCACCTGACTATCCGCCGGTACTGCCAGGCCTGTCGCCAGTTCACCAGCAGAAACGGCGTTCGCGTCGTCAATAGCCGGAGTTAACTCAGCGGCCACCCCGGAATTACCAGCATGATGGCTCACGAACCGGCTTAGGCCGATCTGACCAGCGAGTCCGCTTCGGCTCGAATCGGGAAGGCTCCCCTCAAGCGCGATTGCCACAACGGAGAGTCTCGCACCGTCACTCGCCGCTTACAACCCATTTCAGCCAACCAATGTAAGCCTGTACGCAGGGTTACAGAATGCCGTTCGGCATGGCGTCGCGATGATGACAGGTGACTTCTCATGAATGGATATTCACGGTCAGTTTCCTGCACGTTAGTTGAAGAAAGCGGTCGATTTAAGCTATCGCGCAGCATCGATTCGGCCGTCACGGATGGTGATCACCGGACTCAGGATCGGGGCTGTCCCTGCCCTAATATGACCTGGTGCAGCTGGTCTGGGACATGGATGGCACCCTGCTGGACTCGGGGGTCGCGGTTCCGGCGGCGTACGTGACCGCGGTGCGCCAGCTGGGTGGCCCGCCGGTGACGCCGGCCGAGGTGGTTAGCAGGTACTGGCTCGGTATACCCGAGATGATCCTGGCCGATCTTCTCGGCCGCGACGTCAACGCGGCCGAGGCGGACGTCTATTACGATCAGCTGGCCCAGGCCGAGGTCGTGCCATACCCCGACGCGCCTGCCGTCCTTGCCGCACTGCGTGCCCGCGGCCATCCGGTCGCGATCTTCACCGGCACCAGCAGCCGGGCCGCGAGCATGCTGCTGGCGGCCGCGGGCTTGAGCGCTGACGTCGTTGTCGGCGGAGATCTCGTGCAGCGGCCCAAGCCGGCGGCGACGGCCTTGTGCTGGTCGCGGACCGGCTGGGCGTGCCTGCCAGCAGTGTCGTCTACATCGGGGACGCGCCGAACGATATGCGCGCCGCACGCGCGGTCGGCGGCCTCGCGGCCGCCGCGGCCTGGGGCCACCAATACGACCCGGCTGAGTCAGCCGACGTTACGCTCGCCGCTCCTGGTGCTGCGCTCGATCTCCTGCGCTGACCCGCTACCGGGCACCGCCGCTAACCGCGCTCAGATCGGCGCGGTGTAGCCATTCAGCCAGTGCACTTGCAGCCAGGTGATAGCCGCTGCCCACGCGCCAGTGACCTCGAGCACGCCGACGGCGATCAGCATCAGGCCGCCGATTCTGGTGATGAGCCGTGCATGCCGTCTGGCGAAGGCAAAGACGTTGATGCCGCGCTGAAACGCAAACGCCACGATGAGGAACGGAACGCCGATCCCGAGGGCGTAGACGAACGCGAGCAGGCCGCCGCGCACCGCCGTACCGGTCATGGTCCCGAGGGCGAGCACCGCCGCCAGCGTCGGTCCGGTGCACGGCGTCCAGCTGAGCCCGAACAGCACACCTAGCAGGGGAGCACCGGCGAGCCCGGCCCGGGGCCGCAGTCCCGGCTTGATAATCCGGCCGGCGAAGCTGAACCTGTCGAACATGCCGATGAATAGCAGCCCCAGCACGATGATGAGGCTGCCGAGGATCTGCGCTAGGCCCACGGCGTGCAGGCGCAGGGTGTCGCCGAGGCTGGCCACGGTGACCCCCTCGACGGCGAACAGAGCCGAGAAGCCCAGGATGAACAGAAGCGTGCCGAGCATCACGCGGCTGCGGACGGGTGGCGTGGCCGGCGCGGGTCCCGCAAACCCGGAGTCGGCGCCCGTGATTCCCGTGCCCGTGGTCCCGGCAACCGTGGTCCCGGCAACCGTGGTCCCGGCAACCGCGACGGCTGGACGGAGCGTGATAGCCGACCCGGTGACGGGCCGAGGGCTGGCGGCAGAGCCCGACATTCCGGTGAGGTAGGAGAGGTAGCCGGGTACGAGCGGCAGGCAGCACGGCGACAGGAACGTGACGGCGCCGGCGGCAGCGGCCACCGGCATCGCCAGCAAGACGGGGCCGGAAAGGATCAGGTGCTGAAGTCCGCCGCTCACGGCCAGCTTGCCCCTCTTCCGCGCTCTGTCTGTCGCCTGAACGCGTCTAACTTACTCGGTCAGCCGTCGGCTACGCATAGCGCGGCTTCGGTGGCCGCGCCGCTCGCGCCCACGAGCGGCAGCCGGACCGCGGGGCTCGGGATGTGCCCAAGGCGGTGCAGGACGGCCTTGATCACCACCGGGTTCGGCTCGGCAAACAGGGCCCGGGAGACGTGCGTGAGCCGATGGCCGAGCTGTCTCGCCTTCTCGGTGGCGCCATCCCGCCACAGCCGGACCAAGCTAGCGAAATCAGCCGTCCGCACGTGAGCCGCCGCAAGGATCGCTCCGTCGGCGCCAAGCGCTAGCAACGGCGAAATATAGAGATCATCACCGCCTAGCACGCTGAAGTTCGCCGGCCGCCCGGCCATCATCGCGACAGTTTCGTCGTCGATCGACCCAGCCGAATGCTTGACTCCGCCGACGCCCGGCGTCCTCGCGAGTGCTGCCATGGTGTGCCACGTCACAGCCTGCGCGGTCCGATACGGGATGTTGTAGATGAGCAAGGGAACGGGGCTCGCCGAAGCCAGTGTCCGGAAGTGCTCGAGGACTCCGGCTGCGCCGGGGCGGCTGTAGTACGGCACCACCGTGAGGGCAGCGCGGACCTGCGGGTAGCGGCTCAGGTCAGCCAGGACCGCGGCTGAGCGCGCCGTGTCGTTGGTGCCCGCACCGGCGATCAACGGCGCTCCCCGGTCTCGGCAGACGCCGTCGCAGACCGTCAGTACCCGGGCGCGCTCGGCCTCCGTGAGCGTGGCCGCCTCAGCCGTAGTACCGAGCGCGACCAGGCCGGTGGCGCCGTCGTCAAGTACCCGGTGCGCCAGTTGCTCGAGCGCGCCGTCGTCGAGGTCGCCGCTGTCGGAGAACGGGGTGATCAGGGGCACATAGAGACCGGTGAAGGCTGCCATGAAGCGATCATGTCTGACGTCGATAAACCAGGTCCAGTTTCGTTTTCTAGTTAAACCAATAAGCTGAGCTAATGCTTGATGTACGCAAGATGGCCCTCCTTCGCGAGCTCGCCCGGCTCGGCACGATCGCCGCCGTGGCGGAGGCTCAGTTCTGCACCCCCTCGGCTGTGTCTCAGCAGCTCAGTGGCCTGGAGCGAGAGGCTGGTGTACAGCTACTGCGGCGCAGTGGCCGCGGCGTCGCGCTCACCGCCGCAGGTGCCGACCTGGCGGAGCGAACCGAAGGAGTCCTCGCCCTGCTGGAAGAGGCTGCGGCTGCGCTTGCGGCGGCCCGCACCGAGCTATCCGGCGAACTGAAGATCGGGGCGTTCCCCACCGCTGTTCGAACGTTGCTGCCGACAGCGCTCGTGGAGCTCGGCGCCGCCTACCCCCGCCTGGAGCTGCACGTGACTGAGCTGGACCCGGCGCAGGTACCCGATGCGCTGCGGGCTGGCCTGCTAGACATCGCCCTGGTCCACTCCTACGACTACGTCCCGGCCGAGCCGGATCCCGCGCTCACGACTACGCCACTGCTGACTGAGCCCATGTACCTGGCCTCGGCCGCCGCGCTGGCCGTCAGCGCGAGCGCCGGGGATGCAGATCCCATTCTGGCTGGCCGCGACCAGCCGTGGATTGTCGGCAGCCCGGAGACCCTCTGCCACCTGATGGCGGTGCGGCTGTGTCAGGCCGCGGGCTTCACGCCCCGGATCCGGCAC
Organism: uncultured Actinomycetota bacterium; assembly: GCA_963730085.1. Lineage (GTDB taxonomy): Bacteria > Actinomycetota > Actinomycetes > Streptosporangiales > Streptosporangiaceae > JAJYUU01. The sequence goes on from CAVSQI010000011.1 coordinate 246,899, forward strand.
TACGCCGACGACTTCGCGGCGGTGCTGACGCTCGTAGCGGCCGGGCAGGGCGTGGCGGTCGTACCGGAGTTGGCCCTGGCCGATTGCCCCGCTGGTGTCGCTCTCGCTGTCCTCCCGGCTAGCCGCCGGACATTCATCGCGCGCCGCCGCGGCGCCGAGAGGAATCCTGCGAACGTCGCCTGCGAGGAGGCCCTGCGCACCGCGGCTGCCAGCCAGCCGTGGCGGTCGTAGCGATCCGTCAGGACTTAGGCCACGACATCGCACGGCCCGACTCCGGTAGTGGCTGCTGTTCCCGGCTGCGCGGGGCCGGGACGTCGCCGGGCCGGAATACGTCCTGGACGCGCCCGACGGCGCGCGTGGTAAACGCGCGCTCTCGCCGCGCGTCTCGGGTGAACGCGATCCACCAGGTGACGATCGCGCCGAGCCGGTTGCGGTAGCCGGTAAGGAACGCGATGTGGATGAACAACCAGACGAACCAGCCGGGCAGCCCCGACAGTTGCAGCCGCCCCGCGGAGACCACAGCGCGACCGCGAGAGATGTACGCAGCGGAGCCCAGGTCGTAGTACTTGAACGACCGTGCCGCGCCGCGCCCGGTGAGCAGACGCCTGATCCGGCGACCGGTGTAGAGCCCGGACTGCATCGCAACCTCGGCGACTCCGGGGAGCTTGCGCAGGGTCATCACGTCGCCGATGACGGAGATCTCTGGGTGCCCGTCAATGGTCAAGTCGTCCCGCACGGCGATACGGCCGCATCGGTCGCGGTCCGCACCGGTGGCCGCGGCGAGCGCAGCTGCGAACGGCGGCGCCTCAACTCCGGCTGTCCAGAGCACCGTCGCCGCGTCGAGCTTCGTTTCCTTGCCGCTCTTGTCGCGCGCCACCAGGCCGGTGCCGTCCACGCCAGTCACGATCGAGTCCATGTGAAGTTCGACCCCGAGGTCGCGAAGTGTCTGCGTAGCCCGGCGCGACAACCGCGGTCCGAACGAAGCCAGCGGCACCGAGCCGCCGTCGAACAACACGACTCTGGCGTCTTCCGGCTCGACCCGGCGGTACTCGGTGCGCAACGTCTTCGTGGCGAGTTCGCGGATCTGGCCGGCCAGCTCGACCCCGGTCGGGCCGGCGCCGACGAGGGCGAATGTGAGCCAGTGCTGGCGTTCGGTGGCGTCGGCGGCCGTTTCGGCCATCTCGAATGCGCCCAGGACCCGTCGCCGGATCGTCAGGGCGTCGGAGATTGTCTTCATGCCCGGCGCCCACTCGGCGAACTCATCGTGACCAAAATAGGACTGCTGCACGCCGGCGGCAACGATGAGGTGATCGTACGGGAGTTCAATGACCTCGCCGATCGGTCGCAGGCATATCAGCCGGCGCCGGGCGGGGTCGACGTTGACGGCCTCGGCGCAGACGCACTCGAGGTTGCGGTGCTTGCGGAAGAGATGCCGCAACGGCGCCGTGATCTGGCCCTCGGAAAGAATTCCGGTCGCGCACTGGTAGAGCAGCGGCTGGAACACGTGCTCCGCCTGGCGATCGACGAGCGTCACCTCGCAGGGTGCGTCGCGCAGCGCTCGGGCCGCAAAGATCCCGGCGAAACCGCCGCCAACGATGACGACTTGTGGCGGGCTAGCACGCCCTATTCGGATCGCCATCAGCCGGCCGGGTCGTGCCAGGGCAGGTGATCGGGCAGGAGCGCGTCGGCCTCCTTCGGCCCCCACGTGGCGCGGCCGTAGCTATGCAGCGGGACCTTGTCGCCGAGAATTCCGTCGACGGCCCGCCAGGAGTATTCGACGGTGTCCTGCCGGGCAAATAGCCAGCGGTCGCCCGAGAGCGCCGCTTCGACCAGCCGATCGTAGGGTCGCAGGTCCGATCCTGGGTGCTCGGCGAAGCTGATGTCCTCCACCTGCGGTAGCCAGCCGGCTCCTGGCTTCTTGCCGATCAGGCTGAGACCGACGGCGGCCTCGGGCCAAATTCGGAATCGCAGCCCGTTGGTCAGGGCCGCCGGATCCAGCCCGAATACGTCATGCGGCGGGCGCCGGAAGCTGATGTTGACCTCGGTCGCCGTGACCGGCATGCACTTACCCGCGCGGATCACGATCGGCACCCCGCCCCAGCGCCAGGATTCGACGCTACTGCGGACGGCCACGAACGTCTCGGTCATCGAGTTCGGTGCGACGCCCTCGACGTCCAGGTAGCCCTCGTACTGACCACGCACGGTCTCGGCCGGGTTCATGGGTCGCAACGCACCAATAAGCCGCGACTTCGCGTCGCGCCAGGCTTCCAGGCCGCTTCCGTCGGGCGGGTCCGCCATGACGCTGGCCAGGACCTGGAGCATGTGGTTCTGCACCACGTCCCGGATCGCGCCGGTCTTGTCATAGAAGGCGCCCCGGTCGGCGACGTCGAAGGCCTCGGCCATAGTGATCTGGATGCTTTCCACAAAGTTGCGGTTCAGCAGCGGCTCAAGGACGGCGTTGGCGAACCGGACGAACAGCGTATTTTCGACCGGATCGAGACCCAGCCAGTGGTCGACGCGGTAGATGGCCTCTTCCGGAAAGTACTGATGCATCAAGTCGTTGAGCTGCTGCGCGCTCGTCAGGTCATGGCCGAACGGCTTCTCGACCATCACGCGCGCATCTTTCGCCCGGCCGGCGTCGGCGATGCCCTTGGTGATGCGGCCAAATAGTGGCGGCGGGACTTCCAGATAGAAGAGCGGCTTGGTGGTGGTGCCGACCTCGTCGGACATTTGCCGATAGGTGCCGTCGTCATCCAGATCGCCGTCCACGTACCGGAGCAGACCGAGCATCTTGGCCGCCGCCGGGCTCGCCGGATCCATGTTGTTCAGCCTGAGTGAGGCCTCGGCGTAGTTGCGAAACTGTTCCAGGCCCCAGCCGCTCTTGGCGACGCCGACAATGGGGACGTTCAGCACGCCGCGGTCCACGAGGCCGACTAGCGCCGGGAAGGTCTCGAGTTTGGCGAGGTCGCCGGTCGCACCGAAGATGACAAGTGCGCCCGCTTCGTCCGTCGTCATGTCCGTCCTCCCGTAGCTTGCGCGGCACAGCGTCGATTTCCATCATGCAGCAAGGAGCAGAGGACGATCGGATCGACAGCCCACGCCGGGCGGCTCACATCGGGCCGCCCGGCCGTCGGGTCAAGTCGGGCCTCGAAAAACTCAGGCGTGAGTCTTCTGCATTCCGTTCTGCTGCTGCCAGGCGCTCGCGCCTGCCGTCGTCGCAGCCTTGGTCTGGTGCCACTTGTGCTTGACCACTTCGCCCGGCGGCACCTCAAGCTCACGGACCCACTTGCGAGTGGCCGATGCCAGCGCGGTTCCGCCGACGAGAATGCCCGTGATTCCCATCAGCATGGCAGCGCCTACTAGTGCCGCGCCGACGACGATGGGCGTGGTGTTGACGTCGAACGACGAGTAACCTCTAGCGTTTTTCATCGTGCCCTTCCTGTCGTTGTTGGCGATGCTGAACAGTTCCCCGCGGCATCCGTGCAGTGTCATCCCTCGCGGGTGATTCGGCCGCCACCGCCCGAGCTGGCGTCCCGCTTCATACCTACTGCTCACGTTCACCCCGCCACGGCCGCGTTCGCGTCATCCGTACCGGGTGAACCTGTGATCCACCCGTGGCGGGTGAGGCAAGGTCGGCGCCTTCGCGGGATCATTCAGCTAGCTTTCGCCAGACACTCGCAGCTAGGGCGGGAGGGGACTAATGCCTACGACGGCGTGGCGTTTCGCGGGTACCGAGGGGGCCGACAACGCAGTCGCCAAGCTCAAGCAGCTGGCGGCCCATGATCAGATCAACCTGATGGACGTGGCCGTGCTCCGATGGCCGGAGTATGCACCGGAACCCACGACGGTCGAGCACGTTACGCAGGAGGGCGGCAAGGTCGGCACGATGGTCCGCAGGCTCCAGCACGCCACCGTCGACAGCTCGATGATCGATACCGTCAAGCACGACCTGCGGCCGGGTACGTCGGCGATGGTCATGTTGAGCTCGGACGCCAACCTCGATGCTGTCGTGCACGCGTTCGAGGGGCAGCCGATGGAATTGCTCCGGACCGATTTGTCCGTTCCGGACCAGGACAGGCTGCGCCTGGAAGTCGAGGCCGCACGACAGCGCCGTCAGGCGCAGTAATAACCGCACCGCCGGCGGCGAACCAGTCTCTAGAAGCGACTGAGTGCGTCCTCGACCGCGCGGTGGAACGTTGGGTAGGCGTAGATCATCTCAGTGAGGCGTTGCATGGGTATGCGCGCGTGGACCGCGAGCGTCAGCATGCTGAGTACCTCACCGCCAGTGGGACCTGCCGACGTCGCGCCGACGAGTATTCCCTGCTCAGTGTCGGCGACGAGCTTGATGAACCCGTCGTTGCCCGCCTTGTGGATCCAGCCGCGCGACGACGTCGGGATCTGCGCGATCGCGGTCGCGATGCGAGCGCCGTAGTGGTTGCGCGCCTGCGCCTCAGTCATGCCCACGCTGCCGATCTCCGGATCGGTGAACGTGACGCGCGGCACGGCGTGATACTCGGCCGGGTGCCGCGGACGGCCGAGCAACTCGCCGAGGATGATGCGGGCGTGATACATGGACACGTGCGTGAAGGCGCCCTTGCCGACGACGTCGCCCAGCGCCCATACGCCGGGAGCGGCCAGCATGCTGTCGTCGACGTCGATGAATCGGCTCGTCTCATCGAGACCTATGGCGCCGACGCCGAGCGCGGCCAGTTCCGTCTTGCGGCCGGTGGCCACGAGCAGCCGGCTAGCTGTGTACTGGCGGCCGCCCGCCAGGGTGACCGTGAATTCGAAGCCGTCGTGCCGTACCGATTCAGCCGATATCCCGGTGCTCACCGTCATGCCCTCGGCCCGGAAAACCTTCCCGACGAGGTCTCCCGCCTCTGGTTCCTCGAGCGGCAGCAGCCGAGGCATGCCTTCGACGATGGTCACCGAGCTACCGAACCTCGCGAACACCTGGCCCAGCTCGGCCCCGATCGCACCGCCGCCGAGAACGAGCAGGGACGGCGGCACGTCTGCTGTCTCGATCGCGTCGTGATTCGTCCAGAACGGCGTCTCCGCCAGGCCTGGTATCGGCGGGATCGCTGGCACGGTCCCGATGCCGATAACGATGGCGCGCCTGGCCCGGAGCACGTCGTCGCCGACGGCGACCTCACCAGGTCCGGTGATCCTGGCGTGCCCGCGCAGCAGCGTGCCGCCAAGGCCGGTGAACCTGTCAACTGCCACCGTGTCGTCCCAGTCGTCCGTCGCCTCGTCTCTGATGCGCCTCGCTACCGGCGCCCAGCTCGGCGACACGACGGCCGACCCGGCCATGCCCGAAATGCGGTGGCCTTCGGCCAGGAGATTGGCGGCCCTGATCATCATCTTGGACGGAACGCAGCCCCAGTACGGACACTCGCCGCCGACGAGGCGCTGCTCGACGGCTGCTACCTGCACGCTCGCCTTGGCCAGCTCTTCAGCCAGGTACTCGGCACCAGGCCCCATGCCGATGACCACCACGTCGAATTCCCGCTCGCTCACAGCCCCATAGTGCTGGCAGCGGCTGCCGCGCTGCGCACGGATTCGCGATCTTTTGGCTTAGGGTCGTCGCAGGCCGCGGTCCAACTCGGTCACGCTCGCTCCGGCGAGGTGCAACGCGCCGGTGAGCTCGGCTAGCACTCGCTCGCCGTCGATCGCGCCGCAGCTGAACAGGTCGATCGCGATGAGGCTCTCTTCTGGCCAGGTGTGAATGCTGAGGTGCGACTCGGCCAGGATGAGCACCAGCGTGATAGCCCCGTTCGGAAAGACGACGTGGCTGGTGTCCAGCACGTGACCTCCGCCGGCCCGGACCGCCTCGGCGGCGAGATCTGACAAGACGTCGATGTCAGTGACAGGCGATGCAGGGGTAGTGACGGCGTCGATAGCGTAGAGGCGCTTGGGCGAGGCCGCTTCCTGCCGTCGCAGTTCGGTGTAGCTGCTGGCCGCTTCCATGCCCGGCATGATCTGGGACGATACCGTAACAGCAAATGAACCTGGACGACGTGGTGACTCAGGTCGCTGCCGCGGTCGGTCTCGCCGAGGGTGAATCCGGCATTCGCGACATTCTCGCCGCCGTGCTGGCGGCCGAGCCCGGCGCCGTGCGCGAGATCGCGCGGCTTGCCGAGCTGCCGGTCCCGATTGTCGCGGCGGCAGGCAACGAGCTCCGGGCGCGTGGCGTCCTGGCCACGCAGCGGCCAGTTCAGCTGACGCCGGCCGGCCGGGCAGCCGTCGCGGCGAGCGTCGGCCTCACCCTGGACCCGGCGGCACTAGCAGACCTGGCAGCGCCCGGCGGGCCCCTGCAGGCGGCCGCCGACGGCGCGCCTGGCGCCAAGACCGAACTCGACCAGACGCACTGCACGGTGGCGACGAAGGTCGCGCGGGTAGTGCGGATGCACGAGGCTCGCGCCCTGGCGGGTCAGCGGATCCTTGTGCTCGGCGACGATGACCTCATCTCGGTCGCGATCGCGCACGTGCTGGCCAGCGTCGGACGCCCGACCGCGATCCGACGGCTGGCTGTCGTCGACACCGACGCCGACGTCCTGGACTGGATCCGCGACCAGGTGGCGGGCACCGGGGTGGCAGTCGAGGCGGTTGAGCACGATCTGCGTCATCCGCTGCCGCAGCAGCTTGCCGGCGCGTTCGATGTGGTACTGACCGATCCGCCGTACACAGTGGCCGGGGCGGAGTTGTTCCTGAGCCGCGCCGTCGCGGGGCTTGCCGCCGAGCCAGGTCGGCATGTCTTCTTCTCGTTCGGCGCCCGGCGGCCCGACGAGACCATCGCGGTGCAACGCGGCATGGCGGCGATGGGACTGGCGATCAGGTCTCTCGAGCCGGGCTTCAACTCCTATGTCGGCGCGGGCGTGCTGGCAGGGACCAGCAGCCTGTACCACTTGCGGACAGCACCTGGCGCGCAGCCGCTACTCGTCGGCCCCTATAACGGCCCGCTCTACAGCGCGGCTAACCGCGCCGCTGTGACGAGGCCGTACCGGTGCGCGCGATGCAAGGCAGTTCACCACGTCGGGCCCGGTAGTAACTGGCCGCAGATCGCTGCCCTGCAGGCGGCGGGCTGCCCTGACTGCGGCGGCACGATCTTCAGGCCCATGCCGCTGGTGACGCGATGAGCGTCGCCGACTACGTGATCCGCCCAGCGCGCGAGGATGATCTCGACGCGATCGTCCGATACGAGATCGACATAGCCGTTGTCTCGTTCGGGGCCGAAGCGATCACCGATCCGGCCCTACACCGCAAGCGCGTCGGCGGCGCGCTCGGTAAGCCAGGCGAGGTCACGATCGTCGCGGCAGCCGCCGACCGGCCAGCCGATCTGCTCGGCTGGGCCTGGCTGTCGGCCCGGACGAACTCCCTGACCGGCGAGCATTACGGCAACTTCCGGTCGCTAGCGGTGTCCGACGGGCCGGATCGCAGCCGCATCGGCGAGCTGCTGCTAGCGGCCGTCCTGGATGCAGCCGACGAGGCGGGCATGACCGTGCTCACGGGTAAGGTGCACGCCGGCAATCTGGGCATGCGGGCGCTGTACCGTAAGTTCGGCTTCGCGGCGACCCATTTGACGATGGAGCGGCGCCGTGGCGACTGACGCGCAGGACCCCGCCGTCAAGTGTGTCGTCTGGGACATCGACAACACCCTGCTCGATGGTGTGTACCTGGAAGCCGCGGAGCCGCCGCTTGCGGATCCCGTGCTGACCGGCGTGGTGCGCGAACTGGCGAATCGCGGCATCCTGCAGGCCCTCGCCAGCCGGAACCCACCCGAGGCGGCGCAGTACGTCCGCAGCGTCACTGGCGCCGACTTCGCGGCGGCCGAGTGCGGCTGGGGGAGCAAGGCGGCGGCCATTGGCAGGATTGCGGCTGACCTGGATGTTGCGCCGGACTCGATCGCGTTCGTCGACGACGACATGCTCGAGCGTGCCGAGGTCGCGGCTGAGCTCCCAGATGTGCTGGTGCTGACGCCAGAGGACGCAGCGGAGGCGGTCGACTGGCCGCAGTTCAGCCCCGCGGTCATAACTGACGAGGCCCGGCGGCGCGGCCAGCTCTATGCAGAGCGCCGGCGGCGCCAGGACGCCGCGAGGGTGTTCAGCGGCAGCCGTGATGAGTTCCTCCGCCGTATCGGCACGCGCGTCATCATCGGTCCCGCTCGGCCCGGCGACGTACCTCGGCTGCACGAGCTATCGGTCCGGACTCACCAGCTGAATTCCGGCGGCGAGCCGATGACCGAGGCCGAGCTGTCCGGACTACTCGGGTCGCCGGACCATGAGGTAGCGACGCTGCGGCTGGCCGACGACTTCGGTGACGACGGACTGGTCGGCAGCGCGATTCTGGCTCGGAACGGCGGCACCTCGGTGACGGTGCCGCTGATCATGATGTCGTGCCGGGCCCTCGGCCGCGGTGCTCTCGACGCGCTGCTGGCCTGGACGTGCCGGACGGCAGCGCACGCTGGCGCGACCGAGCTCGCCGTGCCGTGCCTCGTAACGGACCGCAACGTGCCGATGCGACTAGCCCTCGCGGCGGCCGGCTTGCGCGCCGAGCCCGGCTCGGTTACCGCCGACGGCCGAGCCGTCTTTACGAGGTCGCTGACCGGCAGCCTGCCGGAGCTTCCGGGGTGGGTCACCCAGTGACGCGCGACGCGGTGTCAGTCCTCCAGGAGCTGCGGCGGCTGCTGGTCGAGGTGACGGGTCGGCCTGAGCTGCGGGCCGTCCCGGCCGACACTGCGCTGTTCGGCGGCGGGATTGGCCTGGACTCGCTGTCAGGAACGCTGCTGTTGCGCCAGATCGAGCGGCGGTTCGGCGTTGACGTCGCGGCCGAGGACCTCAACCTGGACTCGCTCGAGTCGCTTGGAACGCTCGCCGCGTTCATCGCAGAACGGCTTGGCAGCGGCGGCAGCTGACCCGGCGACGAGTTCATTCGTCCGTCCCCCTGGTTCGGCGAACCACTCCGTCCCGCAGACCACTCGGAAGATCGGCAGGGGCGACCTGACCAGAAGTCGGAACAACCTGGCCATTCTGCCCTTGCCGGATAGCGGAGTTCGGTGCGCCGCTAGCGCGGCTCGCTTTTGTGCGGCGTAGCAGCGAACGTCGACCCGGTGCGTGATCTCGGACTGAGGCATGCCGTACCCGCGCATCTCATCGAGACGATGGCGAGTCACCAGCCGAAGCAGCAGCAGCACGCGCGCGAACCGGGCGACCAGCTCGCGCGGCACCGTCGCCGCCACGACTCGCACTCCGGCTAGCTCGGCCGCTCGAGCTCCGACCTGGTGCACCCGCACGTGATCGCGATGGCCGTAGCCGCCTTGCGGGTCGTAGCTCAGGAGTAGGTCCGCGCGAACCTCGGTCAGCAGGGCAGCGAGCTTTCCCGCAGCTTCCTCAATATCCGCGCGGGCGAACCGGGTCTTGCCGGGCGGGTCCTCGAACAGAACCGGTCCGTGCCCGCTGTCCGCGTAGCCCAGGTGCACGGCCTTATCGGCGCCGAGGATCGCGGCGCTTTCCCGAAGCTCGCCCAGCCGCCGGCCACGCTCCGGGCTGGCCCAGATGTCACCGTCGGAGGCCACCACGATGATTACCCGATGGCCCTCGGCGGCTAGCCGCGCGATCGTCCCACCGGTCAGCAGCACCTCGTCGTCCGGATGGGCATGAAACGCCACGATGGTCGGCATCGGGTTAGTGCGCGAAGGCGTTGTCGGCCGGCGACGTTCCGATCGGCGCGCTGGCAGTCGATGCCGGAAGGGTCGACGGATCGACGAAGGTGCTGCCAGTCGGCCCGGTCTGGACGGCCTCGTGCAGCGCGCTGCCCTGCAGGAACTGCTGCCAGGTCAGGAACCACTCGGTCCAGCCGTTGTCCCACTTGCCGGCCTTCGGACTGTTCACGACCGTGATGGGATCACCAGGTACGGCGAGTTTGTAGTAGATCTCCGAGTCAGCCGGCGACAGGTTCACGCAGCCGTGGCTGACGTTCTCGAAACCTTGCTGGCCGACGGACCAATAGGCGTCGTGGTAGTAGTCACCGCTGAACGTGAACCGCACGGACCAGGGCACCGAGATGCGGTAGCCCGGACCCACCATCTCCACCGGGTTTCTCTTTTCGATGGTCAGATAGCTGCCATCCGGGGTGGCGTCGCCTGGTTTGCCCGAACTGATCGGCCAGTCGTAACGCAGCTTGCCGTCGTAGTAGATCTGCGTGTGATGCGTTGCGGTGTTGGCGATCGCGACCAGAGCCGGACCAATGTCGAACGTCTGGGTCAGCGTGTGATCGCCGTACAGGCCCGAGCCGCCTGTCACGCCGTTCAGGTGGCCGGTGAAGCTGACGGTGGTGCCAGTCGGCCAGTAGTCGCGCGGCCGGAACACCAGTGTCTGGCTGCCGTCCCAGTACCACGCGCCGACTACTGGAGTCGACGTTGCTACCTGCAGCGACTGCTCGACCGCGGCCTTGTTGGTGATCGGCTGGCTGAACGTGAGGATGATGGGCATGCCGACGCCATACTGCTGCTTGTACCCCTCGAAGATCTGGGTCTGGAAAGTCTGGCTGGGCGTGAGAGTGCGGAACGAGCTAGTGACGGCCGAGCCATCGCTGGACGTCGCGGTCACCGTGTAAGACTGCGACACATCCAGCGTCCACTGGCTGTGCCAGACCTTGCCGCCGTCGCTGAGACTGCCGGTCACCTCGTTGCCTGCCGTGCGGACGGTTACGTTCCGGAGGGTGCCGGTCGTCGCCGTGACAGTAATTCCGCCCGAGGGATCGACATTCGTCGATCCGTTGGCTGGCGTGATCGTCACCTTCGGAGTGCTTGCCGCCTTGGTCTTCCCGCCATGCGCGGTGCTCCCGTGACTGTTTGCGCTTGACCCGCCGCCCGAGCACGCAGTCACCAGGATGGCCAGCGCCGCCACGACGACTGGCCCGGCCGGCCGCGCCAGTCGTCGCACTCGCTGGTCATTTCTGCGCCGCATCTCGTCCTCCTCGTGGCCCAGTTGAGAGGTTACCTTTCGCCGAAGATCGGGGATTGAATGCGGAGAAAGGGGTTCCATGGAGCTGAGGGACTTTGCCCGCGGTGTCGCGGCGCGAACCGGTTTGTCTCGCGAGGAATCGGCGGATATCAGCCGAGCCGTACTTGAAGGACTCGCGGCCCAGCTCAGCGAGGGCGAGGCCAAGCACCTCGCCGTCGATATGCCTGGCCCGCTGGTCGGCGACATGGACACCGAGCGGCGGCGCCGACAGGGCGCGCACCCGGTTCCGGTTCTCGACTTCATCCGGCAGATCGGGTCCCGCACCGGGCTACCGGAGAGTGAAGCCCGTTCCGGTACGGGCGCAGTCCTCGCCGAGCTGAGCGGGTCGCTGAGCGAGGAAGACTATGGCCACGTGATGGGGCAGCTCCCCGCGGCGTACCGGGAGCTAGCAGCGGCTGTCGGCTGAGCGACCGGGCCGGGCAGCCACCTGCACCTTGCGGTGCATCCGGTAGTGCAGCACCAGGAACGGTAGCCCGAATACCGCGAACGCGTGCTCGGCCCGTAGCTCGCCGTCGGCTACGTACACGTCGAGCTGCTCGGCGAAGCCGCGGACGGCGAGGACCGTCATGTCCCTGGTGTCCGGGTCGATGTAGGCCAGGTAGTGGCCAGGCTGGTCGAGCTGGCTCCGGCTGCCCAGAATCAGGCCGCCGCCCGGCCGGGCGCGGGGGAGCAGCGTCGCCGTGAAACTCGCTTGCGGCAGCGGGAAGCCCACGCTCACATACCCGCGGCCCTCGTGTCGGTAGGTGGTGTAGACGCCGACGTAGATCGGCTCGTCGGTGTCGGCGAAGGACCTGATCCAACCGCGAACCAGCACGGCGCCGGTCTTTGCCGAGGCGATCGTGTCGATCCGACTGCGGATGCCGCGCTGCGTCTCGCGCTGGTTCATCGGCACGTTCGCCTGGCCAAGCGGCCGGGCGACCAGGCTTCGATACAGCAGATAGCCCGGACGCACCCAGAGCCGCCATTCGGGGATGATGTCGAGCGTGAACCTGGTGGTGTGCTCGTAGAACTCGCGTACCAGCGGATCGACGCCAGCCGGGTCGAAGTCGGCGCTGGCCAGCTCGTCCACGGCGGCAACGATCCCAGCGTCGGTGGCATCGGGCTCGTACTGGCCGCCGAGGACGTCGGCGAGCTCCCTGAAGTAGCCGGTGCCCACGTACCGAGAGCGGGCTTCGCGCGGCACCACGAACGGCAGGTCGGCGGCCGGCACACGGTCGGCCAGCAGTCTTACCTGCGCATCGCGGAAGACCAGGGCCGACGCGACGCGATAGCCGGCCATTGTCGCGGTGGCCACGACGGCAGGGGGGCACCGGGCCGCCGCCAGCGCGCGGCCCATCGCAGCTCCGAAGACGGGGCCCAGCACTACCTTCTGCGGGCGGACTCCGAGCAGGCCGCCGAGCGCTCCAGTCGCCGTGCCGACAGCAACCGGCCCGACGCGCATCCGTCCTGCCGCCCAGCCGATGGGCGCGACGAGCGCGGCGCTCGTGGCGATCCGCTGCCACAAGGGCGGGATCTCGCCCGGCCGCTGCGCTGTGCGGGCTACCGCTTCCGCCGCGGACAGCCCTGTTGCGCCCGCGATAGCGCCAACCGCGGCGGCTCGCCGACCGCGATGACCCGCCAGGGCTGCGCCGGCGACGGCACCGATCAGGCCCGCAACAGCGACGGCCTGGATCCTGCTCCCGGTGCCGGGCTTGTCCGCTGCCACGGTCAAACCGTACCGGCCGTCGCGGTACCCGCTGGATGGGTGACCGGTTCGCGCGGGCTAACTCCAATTCCGCGGCGTTCTCGGCCTGCCCGGTCAACGGCTGGGGGACACCTCGCTGGACCTTGCCGCGACGGTTGATGGCTGCGGCGATAGCGGGATACACCAATACGGAGACGACGCCAGCCCCCACGAGCGCGGCCGCATTGGACGGCAGCATGACGCCGTCGCGGAGGCCGATCTCGGCCAGGGCGATCAGCAGCGGCATGGTGGTCGCGGTGATGAACGTCATCTCCACGCGCTGCCGGAGCGGCAGCAGGTGGGCGTAGACGAGCAGCGACGGCAGACCTCGGACGACGATCAGCAGCCCGGCGAAGACGAGCAGCCGCAGCGGGTCAGCCAGGATCGCCTGTACGTCGAGCGTCATGCCGGACGCGACGAAGAACAACGGGATGAAGATGCCGTAGCCGACAGCTTCGAGCTTGGACTCAAGCGGCTCGACGTCCACTTCCATCCGGTGTGTCCAGCTGCGCAGCACCATGCCCGCCAGCACGGCACCCAGGACCACGTCCAGGCCGAACCGCTCGGCGGCCACCAGCAGGAGCACGAGCAGCACAATCGACCAGCGCAGCGTGGTCTGAGCCGTCGCCCGCTGGCCCTGTTTGATCAGTTCGCGTAGTCGCCGGTCACCCATGGCCCGCGGCGCGGCCGTGAGCAGGAGGGCTGCGAGCGCGACAGCCAGCAGGGAGCCGATAGCGATGAACTGATTTCGCTTCGTGAGGAACAGCGAGATGGCGATGATGGGGAAGAGCTCGCCCACAGCACCGGCGGCCAGCACGTATCGGCCGAACTTGCCGCTGAGCATGTCGTTGTCCTGCAGGATCGGCAGCAGGGTCCCGAGGGCCGTCGTGGTCAGCGCGAGTCCGATGGGCACGAAGTCATGAACGAAGCCGAACGCTGCCAGCAGGGCGACAGCGGCCACCGACAGCAGGGCGCTGACCGCCCAGCCGAGCATCGCCATCCGGCCCGTCTGATCGCGGAATAGCTGCAGATCCAGCTCGTAACCGGCCAGGAGGAACAAGAACCCGAGGCCGATATTCGATAGCAGCTGGATGCTGCCCGTGTTGGCAAGCCCGAGAATGTGCGGTCCGATCAGGACTCCGCCGAAGATCATGATGACTACCTGGGGGATCTTCGGACCAGGCAGCGCCGAGACGATCACCGGAGCGAGCGCGGCGACGAGCACGACGGCGAGCAGGCTCTCCAGACCCCTCGCGTCCACGTGTCACTCCCCCCGTGCCGACCGCCGGCAGCCCCGCGCTCGGCGGCTTGGTCAGGATGCCCCGCCCGGTGCCGGGATAGTCCGACCTGCATCATTGGTCTGTGGCGGTTACTCCGACATTTCCAAGCCGGGAGACCCTGGACCGACTCAGGTTCCGCCCGGTGGATGTCGGCATCGGCATATTCGTGCTGCTTCTGATCTACGTGGCCCTCCGCGTCGCGGCCGGGGCCAGGGCACCCGTGATCGCCACGCGGTCCATTAGCCTCGCCCCGTCGAACCTGCCCTATTACGCGGCGCGCAGCCTATTGCGGATGTTCATCGCGCTGTTCTTCTCGTACGCGTTCAGCCTCAGTTATGCCTACGTCGCAGCGCGGAGCCGCCGCGCGCGCCGGGTGCTGATCCCAGCGCTCGACATCTTGCAATCGGTGCCCGTGCTCGGATTCCTCGCCGTCACCGTGACATTCTTCACCGCCCTATTCCGCGGCTCCGAACTCGGCCTGGAATGCGCGGCGATATTCGCCGTCTTCACGTCGCAGGCGTGGAACATCACGTTCTCCTTCTACCATTCGCTGGTCAGCCAGAGCCCGGAGTTCAACGAGGCCAGCAAGCTGATGGGCTTGTCGAAGTGGAAGCGCTTCTGGACCGTCGACGTCCCGAGCGGCGCCATCGGCCTGGTCTGGAACGGGATGATGAGCTTCGGCGGCAGCTGGTTCTTCCTGACGGCCTCTGAGCTGATCCTGGTTAACCACCACAGGTACACGCTGCCCGGCGTCGGCTCGTACGTCGGCACCGCGGTCACCGAGGGCAAGCTCCGGTACGTGATCTTCGGCATCATCACCATGATCATCATGATCCTGGTGGTCAACTTCTTCTTCTGGCGCCCGCTTGTCGCGTACGTCGACAAGTTCCGCGTCGAGCAGTCCGAGTCGGGGCTCAAGGCTAAGTCGCTCGTCCTCGACGCGCTGCGGAGGTCGAGCTGGCCTGTGGCGATCGGCCGCGGCAAGCGCGCACTCGCCCAGCCGGTGAACAGGGTCATGGCCGTCGCGACGGGCGTCGACGACGTAAGCCTCGCGAGCCACGCAGCCCGCCGCCGGGCCGGGGACCTGGCGTTCAACGTCGTGGTCGGGGTAGCGCTGGGTTACGCGCTGTACACCATGATCGCGTACGTCGCGACCGGCTCGCAGGGCCTAGCCGTGTTCGGCACCGCGTTCGGCTACGGCTTCCTGACGCTGCTGCGCGTCATCGTCGTGGTAGTGGCCGCCACGGTGGTCTGGGTGCCGGTCGGCGTGTGGATCGGCTTCAACCCGCGCGTGGCCCAGTTCATGCAGCCGATCGTGCAAGTACTGGCCAGCTTCCCGGCGAACTTCATCTTCCCGTTCGCCATGGTTATCTTCCTGGACATCGGGCTGTCACTTAACTTCGGCGCCATCGTCCTCATGGCCCTGGGCACGCAGTGGTATGTGCTGTTCAATGTCATCGCCGGAGCTAGCGCGGTGCCATCGGACCTCAAGGAAGCCATGGACAACCTGGGCGTACACGGCCTGGACAGGTGGCGCCGCCTGATCGTGCCCGGCATCTTCCCGGCCTATGTGACGGGAGCGATCACCGCGGCCGGCGGGGCCTGGAACGCGACGATCGTCGCGGAGATCGTTGTCTACAGCAACAAGGTCTATGTAGCCAAGGGCCTGGGCAGCTTCATCGCGGTGAACAGCGGGACCGGCCACCTGCAGGCCCTGTTTGCCGGACTGCTGGCCATGGCCGTGTACGTGACTTCGATCAACGCGCTGTTGTGGCGTCGGCTGTACCGGCTGGCCGAGCAGAAATACGCCCTGGCGTGAGCATCCAGCCGGCCCCGGCCACGCCGCTTATCAGCGTGCGCTCGCTCAGCAAGTCGTTCGCCGGACCCGGCGGCCGGCCGCTGCCGGTGCTCGAGGACATCAATCTCGATGTCGCCGAGGGGGAGTTCGTCGCCCTCCTTGGCCGCAGCGGCAGCGGCAAGTCCACGCTGCTGCGCTGCATCGCAGGCCTGATCGCCCCGACGGAAGGCGAGGTGCTGTTTCGCGGCCGTCCGCTGACAGGGACCAACCGGGAGACCTCGATGGTCTTCCAGACGTTCGCCCTCATGCCGTGGCTGACCGTTCAGCAGAACGTCGAGCTCGGACTGGAGGCACGCGGTGTGGCAGCCGACCAGCGGACCGAGCGGGCCCTGCGGGCTATCGACATCGTCGGCCTCGACGGCTACGAGTCGGCCTTCCCCAAGGAACTGTCCGGCGGCATGCGCCAGCGCGTCGGCTTTGCCAGGGCCCTCGTTGTCGAGCCGGCCGCCCTGCTGATGGACGAGCCGTTCAGCGCGCTGGACGTGCTGACTTCGGAGAACCTGCGCGGTGAGCTGCTCGAGTTGTGGGAGGGCCACCGCTTCCCGACCAAGACCATCGTCATGGTGACGCACAACATCGAGGAAGCTGTGCTGCTGGCCGACCGGATTCTCGTGCTCGGAACAAACCCGGGCCAGATCCGCTCGGACATGATCAACCCGCTGCCGCGCCCGCGCCGCCGCCGTACCCCCGAGTTCGACGAGCTCGTCGATCAGATCTACCGGATGATGACGAGGCGCGTCGTGGCGGCAGAGGAGCCGGCCGCAGTGCGCGGCGGCCCGGCCGGCACCGTGAGCGATACGCCGCTGCCGCAAGCGACAGTCGACGGTCTGTCCGGCTTGGCGGAGATCCTGCTGGCCCGCCATGGTGGCGCGGCCGACCTGGCCGACCTGGCCGACAGTCTCGGCCTCGAGGTGGACGACCTGCTGCCGCTGGTGGACGCCCTGGTCCTGCTCGGCTTCGCCGATCTACGCGGCGACCGGCTTGAGCTGTCCGGTAACGGCAAGGTGTTCGCGGGCGCGAGCATCCAGGACTCCAAGGAGATCTTCGCCCGAGCGTGCCTCGAGCACGCACCGCTGGTCCGGACTATCTACCGCAGTCTGCGCGGCAGCATGGACGACACGTTGCCGTCCGGCTTCTTCACCGACATCCTGCGAACGAGCTTCGGTGAGGAAGAGGCTGCCCGGCAGCTGGACGTCGCCGTGAACTGGGGCCGCTACGCCGAGCTGTACGACTACGACGCCGCGCGCGGCCAGATCATCAGGGAGCAGCAGGGCATCGGCGCGACGATCGCTGAAGCGCCGGAGCCCGCTCGCCGCGGTTCCCTGACGGTGTATCTCGGCGCTGCCCCGGGCGCTGGCACGACGTACACGATGCTCAGGGAAGGTCGCGCGCTCCGGGCCCTCGGGGAGGACGTTGTCATCGGGTACGCGGACACCCACGGCCGTCCCCACACCGTCGAGGCGCTCGGCGGCCTGGAGACGGTGCCGCCCGCAGGCGACCACATGGATCTCAGTGCCGTGCTTGCCCGCAAGCCCGAAGTCGCGCTTGTCGACAACCTCGCGCGACACGCGGCGCCGATCGAGGCGCTGCGGAGCGCCGGCATCCACGTCATCAGCACGGCGAACGTCGCCGACGTCCGCGAGGTGGCGAAGGACGTCGAAGCCGTGACGGGCGAGAACGCCGGAGGCGCCATTACCGACACGATCCTGGCCAGCGTGGACGCACTCCAGTTCGTCGACTCGTCGCCCGAAGCGCTGCGCAAGCGCCTCAGCCACGGCAACATCTTCCCGCCCGACCGGATCGACGCCGCGATGGAAAGCGAGTTCCAGCCGGCCCGGCTCGCCGCCCTGCGGGAAATCGGCCTGCGGCTAGTGGCCAGCCATCTCGCCGGTCCGGATGCCGAGTCGCTGGCTGCCGTCCGCCAGCGCGGGCCACAGGACGTGGTCGTGGCTGTCTGGCGTCCCGAACAGGTGGAGCAGCTCGTGCAGCACGGGGTCAGGCTGGCCCGGCGCCGGGGCGCGCGCTGCTGCGTCGTGGCCATGAGCCAGCCAGGAAGCGGTGCGCAGCATGCCAGTGAGACGCTCGCGGCGCGGGTCGAGGTCGCTGCGACGGCCGGCGGCGCGTCAGTCATGCTCCGGGATAGCCGCGACCCGGCCGCCGCGATCATCTCGGCGACGCAGGAGCTGAACGCCCGCCACCTGGTGCTTGGCGTCCCGTCGGCCGGATTGTTCGAGCGCTGGCGTGGCAGCCTGCTAGAGCGCCTCGCCGCGCAGCTGCCAGCGGTGCACCTGCACGTGCAGACCGCCGCCAGCGTGCGTACCGAGACCCAGGATGGGAACGGGGCCGATTCGGTCGCCGTCCGTCCGCCACCGCCCCGACGCGGGGCTGTCAGGGTCTACCTCGGTTACGCGCCCGGCTGCGGGATCACCACGGCGATGCTCGAAGAGGCGAACCGGCGCGCCGCCCGCGGCAGCGACGTCGTCGTCGGGACCGTCAACGGACGTGACCGCGAGGACATAGCGGCCGAGCTGGAAGAGCTGGAACTCCTTGGCGACGGCAGCACGCTGGACACCGCCGCGGTGCTGGCGCGACGTCCCGAGGTTGTCTGCATCGACGATCTCACGGCGGGCACGACGACGGCCGAGCGCCGGTTTGCCGCCGCCAAGCGGCTGGCTGAGGCCGGCATCACGGTGGTCGCGACCGTGCAGCTGGGCAAGCTCGGGGGAGACCCGGCGGGCGGCGAGGCAACCCTGCTCGACAAGACGGCTCTGTTTGCGCTCGCCGATGAGATCGAACTCGTCGACGTGCCGCCCCCGATCCTGATCGATCGGGTGCGCCGTGGCCAGATAGTCCCGGCCGACCACGTCGCGTCGGCGCTGGCGACGACGTTCGCACCAGAGACGCTGCGCGCGGAGCGGGAGAGCGCCTTCCGGCTCGTGGCCGAGCACGGCGAGCGGCGGCTGCTGGCCTATAGCGGCGAATCGGCCGAATACGAACCAGATAGGCAGCCTTCGATTGTGGCCTGCGCGGCGCCGTGGCCAGGGATGGAGCCGCTCATCAGGCGGTCGGCGGCGCTCGCCGCCGAGATCGACGGCCAGTTTCGGGTCGCGACGGTGCGCCCGGGTACCGCGCAGCCCCGTGCCCCCGAGGATGTGCTGCTGGCAGAGTACGGGGGCCTGACCGAGCAGCTCGGGGGCGAGTTCGCGACGCTGACGGCGGACTCGCCCGCGTCGGCGCTGGCCGACTACGCGCGCGAGCGGCAGGCGACCGAGCTTGTCTTGTCCCGGACGCATCCGAGTCCGGCCGGGCGTTATCCGGTGCTGCGCGACCTAGCCAGGCTCGCGAGCGACGTCGAGCTGCACCTGCTGCCCGCCGAGCAGGAACGCGCACACCTACCCGCCGGCTAGCTGCGCAGTTCCTGGATAAGTGCGACCAGCTCGCGCGCTGTTCCCCGGAGTACTGGCACGCGCGCAAGTGAAATGAGCCGATCGACCAGCGGCACCGTGGCATCGATCAGGCGGTAAGTCCGCGCTCGACCAGGTGATGTGTCATACACCCAGAACAGCACGACCCCCAGTGAATAGAGCCACAGCAGCTCGGGCAGCTCGGCCCGCAGCTCGCGGTCGATTCTGGCCGAGGATCCGGACACGACAGCCCCGTACAGGGCGATCGACGCATCTCTCGCCGAACTCGATTCCTTGCTGAACGGGCTTAGCGGGCTGGTGGGCTCCGCCGCGTTCTTATAAAACGAAGCAGCAAAGGCATGGTACGGGTTCAGTACATCGATCAGCGACCTGACCGTCCCGCGCAGCCGGGCGCCGAAGTCGTCGTCGCGGTCGAGCAGGTCGCGGCACGCTGCGGCGTGCTCAGCATGGCTGCGTAGATAAAACTCCTGGATCAGGTCTTCCTTGGAACTGAAGTAGTAGTACGCGTTGCCTGTAGAAACGCCCGCAGCGCTGGCGATCGCCCGCATCGTCGCCGCGTCGTAGCCGCGCTCGCGGAAAAGACGAATGGCCGCTTCGACGATTGCGCTCCTGGTTTGCTCGGCGCGCGCCGTCAGCCCTGTCTCGGCCGCGTGGCTCACCGAGCAATCCGGTCAGCTGGCGGGTGCCAGAGCGGCGTCCGCGGCACCGACGCGTTCGGCCCATCCACTGCTGCGACTCCAGGGGATTGGCCTTGGGCCTTGAGCCTGCGGCGGAGCCTAGTCAGGGCGATGATGCCCGCGAGGTAGAGCGCACCAAGAGCAAGGAGCACCACCCCGACTTTCGTCCCCAGCAGCTGGATGGCTTGAATTGCGCTGACCCTGTCGCTTGGGATTCGCATGGTCAGGACGACTACGCCCAAGCTGATCAGATAGAAGGTCATGACGACGAGACTGGTGATTCCCTTGGCGGCACGGTCGTTTGCGGCACGGTCGCTGCCGAGCGCCTCGGCCAGGAACAGCCGGCCGCTGCGAGACAGGACATTCCCCGCCAGCACCGTCAGGCCGACGCTGATGAGGAGATAGGCGAGGTAGGTGACGACGACACTCATGGCCGCTCCTCGGATTCAACTTCTTGAACACGTTCAATTCTGGGTGGCAGCCGTCGTACTCGCAATGTGAGTCAAGTGTGATGTTGAACACGTTCGACTAAGCGCCGGACACCGCGATCACGCCGGTCGTCGTGCCGACCAGGATCAGATTCCCGGCCAGGCTCGGGGACGCGAAGTGCGGCAAAGCGCCGCCGCCGAGGCTGATTTGCTGATCGACCGCCCCGGACTGCGGATCGAGCTCGTACAGACGGCCGCTGTTCAGACCTAGCACCCACACCGCGCCGCCGCCGAGCACCGGCGACCCGCTGGTACCGGCGGGCCCGCGCCAGCGCACCGCTACGTGATCACCGGCGGTGTCCACCGCGGTCAGACCGCCGACGCACGGCACGTACACGACGGCGCCCAGCACGGCGGACCCCCCGTACGCCCCGTCGAGGCCCGAGCACACGCGCCCGGCCGCGAGCTGCCCGCCGACACCCCCGAGGTGACGTGCATTCAGCAGGTATCCCACGCCCGTCTTGCCCACCTGCAGGACGCGCCCGTCGCTGAGCAGCGCTGGCGACTCCGAGCCGAGGTCCTCGTCGTAGGCGCTGAGCTGCCGCCAGTTCGACGGGGCGAAGATGCCGACCACCGCGAGGTCG
This sequence comes from uncultured Actinomycetota bacterium, assembly GCA_963730085.1. Taxonomy (GTDB): domain Bacteria; phylum Actinomycetota; class Actinomycetes; order Streptosporangiales; family Streptosporangiaceae; genus JAJYUU01. Next base: position 267,955 of record CAVSQI010000011.1, read on the forward strand.
GGGGTGAGCGCCGTGACGGAATTGCTGCCGTCGAACGAGCCGGTAGCTTTCGCGCCGTTCCCGACGCCCACGTAGATGGTGCCGGTCGGGCCGATCACCGGTCCGCCGGCGGCCCAGATGCCGCCTTGAAGCGTGGTCGGCACTCGGTAAGACCGGATGGCGCCGTTCCCGCTCGCGGGGACTGAGACCACCGAGCCGATGTAGGGCCCGCAGTCGCCGTAGTGGCCGCCGAATGCGACGTAAACGTGGCCGCTGGTCAGGGCCAGCGCAGCGCGCTGCTGGTCGTAGGCCGGCTGGTGATCGGGTGACGGCACCGACCGTCGGAATCGGACGGCGCCGGTGCCCGGGTCGACGCCGACGAGCACGTGGCCGGCCTTGCCCGACTGGGCGAGAAAATACGCCAGCTGGGTCTGCTGGTCGTACACGCCGGTGCTGGTGATGCCGAGCGGGTTGAGGAAGCCGCACGGCTGCTGGCGGAGCGGCAGGGGCGAGCCGACCCGGACGTGCCAGCGGACCGCGCCGGTGGCCTCATCGAGGCCGTAGACCTCGTCCGTCTCGGTCGCCGCTACCACCGTGCCGCCGATCACCAGCGGCTGCCCGTACACGGCACCGCCGAGTCTGACGGACCAGGTTATGGCGAGCTTTCCGGCTGCCGGCAAGCCAGCGACAGCGCCGGTCCTGGCCCCGTTCCCGTGATATTGGAACCATTGACCGGCCGGTACCGCGGCATTGCTCGCGGCGGGACTGCTGGTGGCCGGACTGCTGCTGGCGGCACTGGCGGCGGCCGGGCTCGAGTCCGGTGCGGTCGGCGCTGTCGCGCTCGTGCACGCGCTGAGCAACCCGGCCGCAAGCGACCCCGCACCAAACAACACCGCCAGCACCAGGGCCGGTAGCAATCGGATGCGCACCCCACCTAGTGTGAGGCCCATGGGCGAGGGCGGCGATCGGATCTGGACGATCCCGAACGCGATCAGCGCGGCCAGGCTGATCGGCGTGCCGGTCTTCCTCTGGCTCGTACTCCGCGTGCGCACGCCGACCGGGGACTGGTGGGCGGTCGGACTGCTGATCGCATCCGCCGCCTCGGACTGGCTGGACGGCAAGATTGCCCGGGCGCTGCACCAGGAGAGCCGGCTTGGACAGATGCTCGACCCGGCCGCCGACCGACTGTACATCGTTGCCACCATCGTGGCCCTGGCCGTGCGGTCCATCATTCCGTGGTGGCTGGTAGCGCTCCTTGCAGTGCGGGAGTTGCTGATGGGCGTCGTGCTGGCCGTGCTGCGCCGTCGCGGCTGGGGCGCGCTCCAGGTGAGCTTCGTCGGAAAGACAGCCACACTTTGCCTGCTGTACGCGTTCCCGCTGCTCTTCCTCGGTTCCCACGTTGCCGGCTACGCCGAGACTGCCAGGGTGGCTGGTTGGAGCTTTGCCATCTGGGGAAGTGCCCTGTACTGGTGTGCGGCGGTCCTGTACATCGTGCAGGCCAGACGGCTGCTGGCCGGGCCAGCCCCACAGGAGGCGTGACAAGCGTGAAAGCCGTGGTGATGGCGGGTGGGGAGGGCACCCGGCTGCGCCCGATGACAGCCAACCAGCCCAAGCCGATGCTGCCCATAGTCAACCGCCCGATTATGGAGCACGTGCTGCGGCTGCTGCGCCGCCACGGACTTACCGAGACCGTCGTGACCGTCCAGTTCCTCGCTTCCATCGTCCGGAACTACTTCGGCGACGGCGAGGACTTCGGCATGAGCTTGCAGTACGCGACCGAGGAAACGCCGCTCGGCACCGCTGGCAGCGTCAAGAACGCCGAGGACGCGCTCCGCGACGAGCCGTTCCTGGTGATCTCCGGAGACGCGCTGACCGATATCGACCTATCTGATCTGATCAAGTTCCATAAGGACAACAACGCCCTCGTCACCGTCGCGCTGGCCCGCGTTCCTGATCCGCTCGAGTTCGGCATCGTGATCCTTGATGACGACGGCAAGATCCAGCGCTTCCTCGAGAAGCCGACCTGGGGGCAGGTCTTTTCCGACACGGTCAACACCGGCATCTACGTCATGGAGCCGGAGGTGCTCGCGCACGTCCCGGCCGGCCAGGTCGTCGACTGGTCGGCTGACGTGTTTCCGAAGCTGCTTGAGAACGGTGCGCCACTGTACGGCTGGATCGCGGATGGGTACTGGGAGGACGTCGGCTCGCTGGAGAGCTATGTCAAGGCCCAGGCCGACGTGCTGAGCGGCCGGGTCAGCGTGGAGATCGACGGTTTCGAGGTGTCGCCCGGCATCTGGATCGCCGACGGCGCCGAGGTCGACCCGGAGGCGATACTTTCCGGGCCGCTGTGCATCGGGGACTACGCCAAGATCGAGGCCGGCGCGCAGTTGCGCGAGTTCACGGTCGTCGGCAGCAACGTCATCGTGAAGGAAGGCGCGTTCTTGCACCGCGCCGTCGTGCACAACAACGTGTACGTCGGTCGCGGCGTCACCCTGCGCGGCTGCGTCATCGGCAAGAACACCGACGTCATGAGCCAGGCCCGGATCGAGGAGGGCGCGGTCGTCGGGGACGAGTGCGTCATCGAGGCGGACAGCTACGTGTCGGCGGCTGTGAAGGTCTATCCGTTCAAGACCATCGAGGCCGGCGCTGTGGTGAACACGAGCGTGATCTGGGAGTCGCGTGGGCAACGCACCCTGTTCGGCCCGCGTGGCATATCTGGCCTGGTGAACGTCGAGATCACACCCGAGCTGTGCGTCCGGCTGGCGAGCGCGTACGCGACCACGCTGAAGAAGGGCTCGGTGGTCACGACGTCCCGTGACGCGTCGCGGGCGGCGCGCGCGCTCAAGCGCGCCGTGCACGGCGCGCTCAACGCCAGCGCGATCAATGTGGTCGACCTGGAGGCGCAGCCGATGCCGCTGGCTAGGTTCGAGACGGCCCGCAGTGACTGCAGCGGTGGGATCGCGCTGCGCACGACGCCAGGCGACCCTCAGTCCCTCGACATCATCTTCATGGACTCCGACGGTGCCGACCTGTCGGAGTCGGCTCAGCGCAAGCTGGAGCGCGTCTTCTCGCGCCAGGAGTACCGACGCGCGTTCCCCGGCGAGATCGCCGAGCTGTCCTACCCGCCCCGGGTGGTCGAGGCTTATACCCACGAGCTGCTCCGGACCGTCGACATGACGGGCGTCTTCGGCGCGGGCCTTCGGGTAGTCGCCGACTGTGCAGGCGGGACCACGTCGCTGGTGATGCCCGGGCTGCTCGGCAAGATCGGCGTCGACGTGCTGACCGTCAACAACCGGCTGGACGAGGCCTCCCCGACACAGTCGATGGCGGCGGTGCGCGCCGACATGCACAGGCTGGCCGAGCTGGTTTCGTCGTTCGGGGCGGCGTTCGGAGTCCGGTTCGATCCGGTGGGCGAGCGGATCGCGCTGGTGGACGACAAGGGCGCGCTGGTGAACGACGAGCGGGCGCTGCTCGTCGTGCTCGACCTCATCGCTGCCGAGAAAAAGAGCGGCCGGGTCGCGCTGCCCGTGACGACGACGCGGGTGGCCGAGGAGGTCTGTCGCTTCCACGGCGTCGAGGTGATCTGGACGCCGACGTCGCTGCATGGCCTCTACGAGGCCGCCGCCGGACCCGACGTGATCTTCGCAGCCGACGGCAAGGGCGGCTTCGTCGTGCCGGGCTTCTCCCGATCGATCGACGGCATCGCCGCGTTCGCGCAGCTCCTGGGCCTCGTCGCCCGGACCAGGCTGACGCTGAGTCAGATCCAGGCGCGGATACCAGAGGCCAGCCTCCTCAAGCGGTCCATGCCGACGCCGTGGGCGGCCAAGGGGATGGTCATGCGGACGGTGGTCGAAGCCGCCGGGGATAAGGAGATTGACACCACCGACGGCGTCCGGGTAATCGAGCCGGATCGCGGCTGGATTCTCGTGCTGCCCGATCCGTCCGACGCGGTGACCCACTTGTGGGCCGAGGGCAGCGACCCCGACGCCGCCCAGAGCCTGCTTGACGAGTGGGCCGCCGTGGTCGAGCGCGCCGGCCGCTGACCGCCCGAGCCGCCGGACTGGCCGCGAGCAGGCTGCCAGCCGTGAGACAATCGCCCCTCAGGTGCGTTGACAGGCAGGCCTCGTAACCGAGACGAAGCTGTCAGGCGGAGGTCAAGGATGTGGCGAAGGCGTCGCGACGACGTTCGGCGCCGCCCGCGGCGGCGCGTGTGGCGCGTGCAACGTCGCGTCGAGGCGCAGGTAGCGTTGACGGTGCCGTCCGAATATGGGCCATCGGCGGAGCACATTCCGTCGGAGTACGCGCGGGTTCCCGCGGCCGCGGGAGTCGTAGCCGGGATTCATCAGACGAATGGGAGGCTCGGCGATCTGATGGCCAGCGTCTTCTGCACGACGTGTGGTGAAGCCAATCCAGAGGGCGCACGCTATTGCTCGCGCTGCGGCACGCCGCTGGTTCGGCGCACCAGCGACCGGGGCCCCGACACGACCTCGACCATCTCGATCGGCAGCGATCTCGACGTAGACCAGTTCGATGAGGCGGATGCGGACGCCGCTGCCGTCGCTGCGCTCCCGCCCGGCACGGCGCTCCTCGCCGTCCGCCGCGGGCCTAACGCGGGGAGCAGGTTCCTGCTCGACAGCGACCTCACCCTCGTCGGCCGCCACCCCGACAGCGACATCTTCCTGGACGACGTCACGGTCTCGCGGCGTCACGCCGAGTTCTACCGGCACGGCGGCCGCTTCACGGTGCGGGACGTAGGCAGCCTGAATGGCACCTACGTCAACCGCGAGCGGATCGAGGAGGCCAGCCTCAGCCAGGGGGATGAGGTGCAGGTCGGGAAGTTCCGGCTGGTGTTCCTGGTCGGACCTGGGTCGGCGGCCGAGTACGGCGGAGGCATGCAGGTCGGGGGATGAATGCGCAGCCAAGCCGCGGGTACCTCGGCATCGGTGAGGTACTGGCACAGCTCCGCGATGAATTTCCTGACGTCAGCGTGTCCAAGATCAGGTTCCTGGAGACCGAGGGGCTCATCACCCCAGCCCGCTCGCCGAGTGGTTACCGCCGGTTCTGCGCGGCCGACGTCGACAGGCTCCGCTTCATCCTGGCCGCGCAGCGCGATCAGTACCTGCCGCTGCGAGTGATCAGAGAGCGGCTGGCCGATACTGAGCCGTCCGACGGTGACCTACTACTCACGAGACGCGAGCTGCTGGCTGAAGCTGGCCTCAGCGAGGCGCTTCTCACCGAGCTGGAAACCTTCGGCCTGCTACGGCGCGTCGGCCGGACCTACGGGCCGGACGCACTCCAGGTCGCCAAGGCCGCTGTTGCGCTCACAGCGTACGGGGTTGAGGCCAGGCACCTCCGCTCGGTTCGGGCAGCGGTAGAGCGGGAGACGACCATGATCGAGAGCCTGGTCGCCCCCATCTTGCGCCAGCGGGCTAGCGGCGCCCGGGAACTCGCCGCGCGCACGGCCGGCGAACTGGCCGACCTGGTGCTCCGGCTCCACAGCGCCCTGGTAGCAGAGACGCTGGCGGAGGCCGGCCTGTCTCTGGATGAGGTCTTGGGCCTGCCATCGTCCGGCCGGGCCAGGCGCAGTCCCCGAGCCCAGGTCGGCGGACACCGCGGGCTGGCAGGACGCCATTGGGGGTGTACTTTGACAAAGGGAGTGCCTGCTGGCGGAAGGGGAATGCCAGTAGGCAGATCCGCCAGGAGAGGTAGCGCGCAGGCGCGGATGAGGACGGAGCCGCCGTGAGGCAGATGGAGGTCGTTGGCGTCCGGGTGGAGATGGCCACGAACAACCCCATCGTCTTGCTGAAGGAGACGGAGGGCGAGCGCTATCTGCCGATCTGGATCGGGCCGAACGAGGCAACGGCCATCGCCTTCGCCCAGCAGGGCATGGTGCCGCAGCGACCGCTCACGCACGACCTGATGCGAGACATGCTCGAAGCGCTGGAGATCCGGCTGACAACGGTCAACATCACCGCCCTACGGGACGGGATCTTCTTCGCGGACCTGATCTTCTCGAACGGCCGAGAGGTCAGCGCCCGGCCATCGGACTCCATCGCGCTGGCGCTGCGGACGGGTGCCGCGATCTACGTTCGAGACGAGATACTCGACGAAGCCGGCGTCGCGATTCCCGATGAGCAGGAAGACGAAGTCGAGAAGTTCCGCGAGTTTCTGGACTCGATCACACCTGAGGACTTTGGCCGGTCTACCTGACCGGCCGACGCGCCGCCGGGGTCGTTGACGGGGCCACTCTCAGCGGCCTACCGTGCGAATGGTGTACCCAGGCTTGATGGCGGTGATGGCGTGGCACGGATGACTGGCCACTCGGGTGCAAGCCATTCCCGCGGTGAGCAGCAGGTGCTATTCGGCGGTGACGTATTCCCCGAAGATCTCGGGTACCGCGGCCCGACGGCGTGCGCCGCGGCCGGCATCACCTACCGTCAGCTCGACTACTGGGCGCGCACCGGCCTGGTGGAGCCTAGCGTCCGGCCCGCGAGCGGCTCCGGTTCGCAGCGCTTGTACGGGTTCCGGGACATCCTCGTCCTCAGGGTCGTGAAGAGCCTGCTCGACGCCGGCATCTCGCTGCAGCAGATCCGGCAGGCAGTCGCTCACCTGCGGGAGCGGGGCTCGGCCGACCTGGCCCAGGTCACGCTCATGAGCGATGGCGCCAGCGTCTACGAGTGCACGTCGCCCGATGAGGTCATCGACCTGCTGCAAGGCGGCCAGGGCGTGTTCGGCATCGCGCTCGGCCGGGTCTGGCAGGAGGTCGAAGGTACGCTGGCTGATCTGCCCGCTGAGCGCGCCGAGGACGAGCCAGCCAGCGACGAACTTGCCAGCCGCCGGGCCCGCAAGACGGGCTGACGCGCCGGTAAGTCCCTAGAGCGTCGAGTTATGTCGTGTTATGGTAAGCCGCGTGTCGGCGACGATCTCGGTAGTAAACCTCCGCAAGTCATATGGATCGACGGTCGCCGTGGGAGGCGTCAGCTTCGAGGTCGAGCAGGGGGAGTTCTTCGGCATACTCGGCCCGAACGGCGCAGGCAAGACGACGACGCTGGAGATGCTCGAGGGTCTGCGTGAGCCCGACGCCGGTGACCTGACGGTACTCGGCCTGCGGCCGTGGCCGCGCAACCCGGCCCTGCTACCGCGGATGGGCGTCCAGCTTCAGTCGTCCTCGTTCTTTGAGCGCCTCACGGCGCGTGAGCAGATCCGCACCTTCGCCTCGCTCTACGGCGTCTCGGCGCGCCGCGCCGACGAGTGGCTTGGCATCGTCGGACTCGATGAGCAGGCCGAGATCAAGACCGAGCAGCTTTCCGGCGGCCAGGCCCAGCGGCTGTCGATCGCCTGCGCGCTGGTGCATGACCCAGAGCTGGTGTTCATGGACGAGCCGACGGGCGCCCTCGATCCGCAGGCTCGCCGGAATCTGTGGGACCTGCTTCGGCGGATCAACGCCGACGGCCGGACGGTCGTGCTGACTACGCACCACATGGACGAGGCCGAGACACTCTGCGACCGCGTCGCGATCATGGACCACGGCCAGATTCTCCGCCTGGGTGCACCGGCCGCGCTCGTCCGCGGTCTGGACAGCCCGATTCGCATCAGCATCGAGTCTGGCGTGCTCAGCGCAGTCGACGCAAAGGCGATCACGCCGTTCAGCGATGTCACCGACGATGGAGTCTCGCTGACGATCGCGACGCGCGACCCCGCCCCGATCCTCGCCACGCTAGCCGACCGGCGTGCGCTCGATGGCTTGCGCGTGCAGGGCGGGACGCTCGAGGACGTCTTCCTCGCCCTGACCGGACGGGAGTACCGAGCGTGAACGTCACCGCGCTGCGCAGCCTCTCCCGCGCGATGTTCCTCGGCTTCGTCCGGGACCGGGCCGCCTTGTTCTTCTCGATTCTGATGCCGATCCTGTTCCTGTTGCTGTTCGGCTCCATTTATAAGAGCTCAAGCGCCCCGAAGCTGACGGTCATCGAAGTGGGTCACGTGAGCCTGCTCGACCAGGCCGAGATCGCTTCTCCGGCCCAGCTCGGTAAGGTGCTCACCGTGACGCACCAGGGCAATCTGGCCGCTGCCCTGGAAAGCGTCCGCAAAGGCACGTACGACGCCGTTGTGCAGCAGCAGGGCCACACGCTCGTCGTGCACTACTCGATCGCCGACCAGACGACGGCGGGCATCGTCCAGGCGGTCTTCACCTCGATCGTGCAGCAGGCGGATGTGGTCGTGGCTGGGAGCAAGGCCGCCTACCAGCTGACGACGCAGCAGGTGGAGGACAAGTCCCTCAAACCCATCCAGTACCTGGCGCCGGGCCTGCTTGGCTGGGCGATCGCGTCCGGCGGGGCCTTCGGCGCCTCGATAACGCTTGTGACCTGGCGGCAGAACAAGCTGCTGCGAAGGCTCCGGCTCGCGCCGGTCAGCGTTGGATCGGTGGTTCTGGCGCGGGTCGGCGTCAGCCTGGCGATCGCGGTAGTGCAGCTCGCCGCGTTCCTGGCCATCGCAACGCTGCCGTATTTCGGGCTCAAGCTTTCGGCCAACTGGTGGATGGCTATTCCCGTAGTGATCTGCGGCACGCTGGCGTTCATGGCGATCGGCCTGCTCGTCGGGGCGTTCGCCAAAACCCAGCAAGCCGCGACGGCAGTTGCCAACGTGATCATCTTGCCGATGGCGTTCCTGGGCGGGGCGTTCATCCCACTCGACTACGCCCCAGCCTGGATCCGCGAGGTCTCCTACGCGATGCCGCTGCGCTACCTGGTGACCGGCATGCAGGATGTCATGGCGCGCGGGAGAAGCTGCAGTCACCGCGTTGCCCGCGATCGGCATTCTGCTCGGACTCGCGGCCGTGCTGACGATCATCTCGGTGCGTGTCTTCCGCTGGGACGCTGTCTAGCCCATTAACCGCAGCGCACTCTGGCAGCCGGCGTTAAAGCCCTCTGACCACAGCACCAGGGTGCCGTTCAGGAGCTGTACGTCGAGGTAGGCCTTCTCATCGCAGTAGGCGGCCAGATCTTGCATCGTGCCCCCCGGCCTGATCCCGTACTGAAGGCGGGCCGCCCGGCCCGCGCGATAGCCAAGCTGGTACTCCGCGCTGTGCGGGTCCGGGCCAGGTCCGGCTGCGCCGGACGCTGGCGCGCAGGCTGACAGTGAGATCGCAACCAGGAAGACCGAAGCCACCACCCGTAGCGTCGCCACGCGAATGGTTGTGCCAGATCGAGTGCCCCGTTAAGCAGCGCCGCCACCGATTTTGCCGTCCGTCGCCGAGGAATTGGGGCAACGGCCTCAGGTAAGCTCGGAGCCGCTGTAACACACCACCGGGAGAGTCTCTGCGCAGCCAGCGCGGGGCGCCGAAGGGGCAACATCCCCGGAACCTCTCAGGCACCAGGACCGGGCGGTGTGCGCACTCTGGAGCCCGCGGAGCGGTCGACAGAGGGGGACTCACCGAGCGTGGGCGCGAGCCCGCTGAAGGAGGCTCCCGTGGATTTCGCACCGCGTCATATTGGTCCCGCCGAAGCCGGCCAGGCCCGCATGCTCGAGGCCATCGGCTATTCCTCGCTCGATGAGCTGACAGAGGCTGCGCTGCCCGCCGGGATCGCGGTTGACGGCGCGCTCAGCCTGGCGGCTCCGCTGACTGAGGATGAGGCGCTCGCCGAGCTCCGGCGGCTCGCGGCGATGAACACCGTCGCCACGTCGATGATCGGGCTCGGCTATTACGGCACGAACACGCCGGCGGTCATCCGCCGCAACGTGCTGGAGAACCCGGCCTGGTACACCGCGTACACGCCCTATCAGCCGGAGATCTCCCAGGGCAGGCTCGAGGCGCTACTCAACTTCCAGACCATGGTCGAGGACCTCACCGCGCTGCCGGTAGCCGGCGCATCCATGCTGGACGAGGCCACCGCCGCGGCTGAGGCGATGACGCTGGCCCGACGGGCCCGCGGCAGGGGCAGCGTGTTCCTGGCCGACGCGGACTGCCTCCCGCAGACGCTGGACGTGCTCGCCACCAGGGCCGAGCCGCTCGGCATCACGCTGGTCACCGGTGCGGTCTCGGCCGAGCTGATCGAGGCCCAGCCGGACGGGGAGCTGTTCGGGGTGCTGATGCAGTACCCGGGCGCCAGCGGCGAGGTCCGGGACCTGGCGCCCGTCATCGCGGCCGCGCACCACGCCGGGGCGCTGGCCATCGTCGCCGCTGACCTGCTGGCCCTGACCCTGCTGACCCCGCCCGGGGAGGCCGGCGCCGACATCGCCGTCGGCACGACGCAGAGGTTCGGCGTGCCCATGGCCTACGGCGGCCCGCAGGCCGGGTACATCTGCGTCCGGGACGCGCTCAAGCGCCAGCTACCGGGCCGCCTCGTCGGCGTGTCCGTCGACGCTGACGGCCACCTCGCTTACCGGCTCGCGCTCCAGGCCCGCGAGCAGCACATCCGGCGTGAGAAGGCCACCAGCAACATCTGCACCGCCCAGGTCCTGCTGGCCGTCATGGCGGCCATGTACGCCTCGTACCACGGTCCCGACGGCCTCGCCTCGATAGCTCGGCGGGTCCACCGCAAGGCTGCCGCCTTCGCGGTAGCAATGCGCAGCGCGGGATACGAAACGGGGTCAGCCGAGTTCTTCGACACCGTGAGCCTCCGGATGCCCGGCCAGGCGGCGGCGGCGGCGGACCGGGCGGCCGCGACAAGCATCAACGTGTACGTCGCCAGCCCCGACGTCGTGCAGGTCTCGTGCGACGAGACGACGACCGACGCCCACCTCGTTGCCGTCGCGAGCGCCCTCGCAGATAGGCCCGTGGCGCTGCCAGCGGAGCCGACCGAGGCGCTGCCACCGGGACTGGTGCGGACGACCACGTTCCTGGCTCATCCGGTTTTTCACAACTACCGGAGCGAGACTGCGATGCTGCGGTACCTACGCCGGCTGGCGGATCGCGACATCGCGCTCGACCGCTCGATGATCCCGCTCGGCTCGTGCACGATGAAGCTCAACGCCGCGGCGGAGATGGAAGCGATCACGTGGCCCGAGTTCGCCGGGCTGCACCCGTTCGCCCCGGCGGATCAGGCGCGCGGGTACCGGCAGCTCATCGGGGAGCTGGCGGGCGCGCTGACGGAGATCACGGGCTATGACGCCATTAGCCTCCAGCCGAACGCCGGGTCGCAGGGCGAGCTGGCTGGCCTGGTGGCGATCCGGGGATACCACCGCTCGCTCGGGCAGCCGGAGCGGACCGTGTGCCTGATTCCCGAGTCGGCACACGGCACGAACGCCGCGAGCGCCGTATTGGCGGGGCTGCGCGTCGTGGTCGTGAAGTGCGGCTCGGACGGCGCGATCGACGTCGGCGACCTCCGGGGGAAGCTGGAAGCGCACAGCGGTACCGTCGCGGCGATCATGGCGACGTATCCGTCGACAAACGGGGTGTTCGAGGAGACCATCGGCGAGGTCTGCGCTCTCGTGCACGAGGCCGGGGGACAGGTGTACGTCGACGGGGCGAACCTGAACGCGCTCGTGGGCCTCGCGAAGCCGGGCAAGTTCGGCGCCGACGTGTCGCACCTGAACCTGCACAAGACGTTCTGCATCCCGCACGGTGGCGGCGGGCCAGGCGTCGGTCCCGTGGCGGCGCGAGCGCACCTGGCGCCGTTCCTGCCTGGTCATTTCGTTCTTCCCGACGCCGCTAACCTGGCCGGCCCCGTCGCCGCGGCGCCGTACGGGTCGGCCGGAATCCTGCCGATCTCGTGGGCCTACATCAAGATGATGGGGGCCGACGGGCTCCGGCGGGCGACACAGGTCGCGATCCTGTCGGCGAACTACATCGCGCGCCGCCTGACCGAGCACTACCCCGTGCTGTACACCGGGCGGGGCGGCCTGGTTGCCCACGAGTGCATCCTGGACCTGCGGCCGATCACGGCCCAGACAGGGATCACTGCCGAGGATGTGGCGAAGCGGCTCATCGACTACGGATTCCACGCGCCGACCATGTCGTTCCCGGTCGCGGGCACGCTGATGGTGGAGCCGACGGAGAGCGAGGACGTAGCCGAGCTGGACCGGTTCTGCGACGCGATGATCGCGATTCGGCACGAAATCGCGCACGTCGCGGCCGGGGAGTACGACGCCGTCGACAACCCGCTCAAGAACGCGCCCCACACCGCCAGCATGCTCATCAGCGACGACTGGAAGCACTCCTACAGCCGGGAGACCGCCGCGTACCCAGTTGGCGGGGATCGGCGCGCCAAGTACTGGCCGCCGGTGCGTCGCATTGACCAGGCTTACGGCGACCGCAACCTGATGTGCGCGTGCCCGCCGCCGGAGGCGTTCGAGGACTAGCCTCAGACGCGGCGGTTCCTCCAGAAGCCGGGAGACAACATGCAGCGCACAGTTCGCACACCCGACGGCCGCACGCTAGCTGTCGAGGAAGGCGGCGATCCGGCCGGTCGGCCCGTGCTGATCCACATGGGAACGCCTAACTCCCGGCGTCTCTACGGCCCGCACGAGCGGGATGCAGCGGATCGCGGGCTGCGACTCATCTGCTACGACCGGCCCGGTTATGGCGAGTCCTCACCTCAGCCAGGGCGTAGCGTCGCCGACTGCGCGAACGACGTCCGCGCGATCTGCGCCCAGCTCGGCATCGACCGGCTCGGCATGTGGGGCATATCCGGCGGTGGTCCGCACGTGCTCGCGTGCGCCGCCCTGCTACCTGACCTCCTGGTCGCGGCCGCATCGCTAGCGTCCGCCGCGCCGCTGGACGCCGACGGCCTTGACTATTTCGACGGCATGGGTCAGGACAATGTGGACGACACTCGGCTGTATCTTGCCGACGAGGCGGCCGCCAGGGCGAAGGCCGACGACGACCGCGAGAGCTTCCTCGCCGCTTCGCCCGACGACCTTGGCGCGGAAATGGCCTCGTTGATCTCGCCGGCCGATGCAGCGGTGCTGACGGGCGAACTGGCCAAGTTCCTGACCTTCTCCATGAAGGATGGTCTCGCGCCGGGTGTCCAGGGCTGGTGGGACGACTACTGCATCATCAACCGCTGGGGATTCGAGCTGGCCGACATCGCCGTCCCGGTCCTGTTGCTGCACGGCAGACACGACAAGTTCGTGCCTTTCGGCCACGGCGAGTGGCTAGCCGCCCACATTCCTGGCGTCGAGGCCCGGCTGTCTGAGAACGACGGACACCTGACCCTGTTCGAGCACCGGGTACCCGAAGTGCATGCGTGGCTGGCTGATCACCTGTAGCTCAGCGCAGCAGGAAGTACAGCTCGGTTTCCAGATCCGCGGGATCCTCGCGCCAGTCTCCGTAGACTTCCCAGCGCGGACCGGCGAGAGTGCGGTCGTTGTCGGTACACCAGCGCTTCAGCCGGTCGTATGCCACGCCGAGATCCTGGTACGGGCCACGGTGAACGGTCATGGCGACTTCGCCTGCCGGCAGCGCCGACCGGACCACCGGTCCGTCTAGTACGCACGGTGCGATCAGCTCGACACCAATCTCGACGTTCGGGACGTCGTCCTTGTACAGCATGACGTTGCATCCCTGTTTCGGGCTGTCGTGGCGCCGTAAGCAGGCGTACACCTCGTCCAGCATCGGCTTCCATTGCGTCGGGAAGTCCTGCCACGTCGTTTTCGCAGCGACCACGGCGATAGGCCGCTCGTTGACGGTCGCAACGGTTACCTCAGCTTGCTCTGCCACAGACGTCACGGTACTGCACGTTGGCGAAGCAGGCCCAGATCGCAAGGTCGAGATTGAGCCTGTCACCGTACCAGGCCGGGATGATGGTGTCCGGAGATATACGGGCGTCGTGGCAGGTTCTGATATCGACTGCGGTGTTGCCCGGGAACGCCGGACTGGGTTCTATCTCCTCGCCGCCCGCTGTGCTGAAGACGAAGCCATCGTGCGGCAGTCGTGATGCCGTAGTTCAGGTCATGGACGATGACGTGGTGGGCTCGGCAGAGCAGGATCAGGTTCGGAAGCTTGGTCTTGCCGCCCTTAGCCCAGTGCACGATGTGGTGAATCTGCACCCTCCGGGACTCGCAGCCCGGATACCGGCATCGGTATCGATCGCGTTCGCGGACGGCTCGCCGTAGCGCGGGCGGCGGGGTGCGACGCCGTCGGCCGACATCCAGCAGGTCACCGTTGTGATCGTGCAGCATCCAGCTAGCGGTTGTGCTGCAAGCGATTGCCTGCGCGGTGGCCGGGCTGATGGCGGGACCGTCCTCGATGTGGCACCGGCTCGGATGCGCTGGGTGCCCGATGGACGCTTCCGCGGAAGCTCCCTGCGGCGGCGCCGCGGTGAGCGCGTCGGTGCCGACGTGCACGATGACCTGATAGATGTCCGGATTGCTCGCCGTCTCGATCTTGCGGCTGAGGAACGTGCCAGCGATCTCTACGAGCGCATCGGCCAGGCTTGCTGGAGTGGTGACCGGCTGCTCGCTGCGCGGCGTTTCCGCGGAAACGTCCGCTGGGACATCAAGCTCCTCGTGATCGGTTTGGCGGTCGAGCTCTCCTGTCGCCGCGCGCAAGGCCTGAAGTACCACCGCGCCGTCCGCCGGCGGGAGCCGGACCGTCAACGAGAGGGAGCCGTCCTCCTCCTGTCGCCAGGTAAGTCGTCGCATCACGTCGGCGTATCCGTCATCCGCGCGGCTGACCTTGCGATGAGCGCGCACGAATCGCTCGAGCTGGCTCGCAGTCATCGGCCCGGCCAGCTGCGCGAGATCTGCCTCGGCGGCAGGCGTCGCGATCCGGGTCAGCGCCCTGATCTTGGCAAACGACATTCGCCCGGCAGCGAACTCGGCCGACAGTACGGGCAGCGTGCGCAGCGCCCGGGCAACGCGTACATGCTCACGTGCCGTGCCCGAGGTGAGCTGGCACTTCCACGAGAGCCAGGCAGCGCACGACGGGAGTTCCCATTCAGCCCAGCCGCGGCGTTCGTCGAAATCACCGAGCAGGACCAGGAACCGATACGTCGCCGCTGTCAGATGTCCGGCGAGTTCGCATATCTGGGTCTCGAGCCATTCCAACGGGGGCGCGTCAGCATCCGCTCGGTCTGAGCCGGGAGTCATGCTGGCAGCTAACGTTTCTTCGATCATGTATTCGATCGTAGAACCAGGCTCTGACACCTGACCCGCGCCGCTTCTACGTACCCGGCGGCGGGATCACGCGGCCCTTCCACTCGCCGCCGCGCCCTCGACGGTGGCGGCGCGCCGAGTCAGCGGTCATGCCCGCGTACATCGCAGCTACCAGCGGCAGGCTCAGGCCACGGAGCGGTGATAGCCGGTACAGCCGCAGCATGGGCATGTAGCGTGATGGCCATCAGCAGCCAGCCGGCCAGGCCCGCCGCAGCCAGCCAGCCCGCCGTCGCGGCGTCCGCGCCAGCCGCCAGGAGCGCGAGTCCAGCGATGGCCGCCACTGGCGGCAGGACGTACAGCCACGCCAGGCTGAGTACCGCGCCGGCGGTCTGCGCGAGCGAATAGTTGAGCTGTGTGTAGGCGCTGCGCGCGACCATATTCCAGATGTCGGCCAGCCGATCGTAAGGTCGCATGCTGCGGACGTCAGTCGTCAGCCCCAGCCAGCAGCGCCCGCCCGCGACCTTGAGTAGCCTGCCGAGCGCGACGTCATCGATCCGGGCGCCCCGGATCGACGCGAGCCCGCCGGCGGCCGCCAGGGCATCCGCTCTCACCAGCATGCAGCCTCCAGCAGCCGCAGCCGTCCGGGATCGCGGCCGGTCGACGCGCGCAAACGGGTACAGCTGCGCGAAGAAGTAGACGAAGGCCGGGATCAGCAGCTTCTCCGCTGAGTTGCTGGTGCGCAGCAGCGCCATCTGAGAAACGATGGCGAACTCACCGCCCGTTGCCGCGCGCGCCAGGCTATCAAGCGTGCCCGGTGCGTACGCGATGTCGGCGTCGGTGAAAAGCAGATAGTCGGAGTCGGCGGCCTGCGTACCCTCCGACATCGCCCAGACCTTCCCGGCCCAGCCTTGTGGCGTCGGCCGCGCACCGACGACGGTGACGTCGGTGTTCGCCGCGGCCCCTAGCTCTACGGCGATCTTGGCCGTGTCGTCGGTGCTGTCGTCATCGACGAGAATGAACCGGAGCGGACCCGCGTAGTGCTGCGCCAGCAGCGTAGGCAGGCAGGCGGGGAGTATGTCGGCCTCGTTCCTGGCCGGGATGATCGCCGTCACGGACGGCAGCTGTCTCGCCCCGCCGGTGACCGGCGGCAGCCGGTGCCCGGTGCGCCAGTACCCGCCGTGCAGAGTCAACAGGTACAGCCAGGCGAGCGCGGCAGCGGATGTGAGCGAGCAGACGAAGACGGTAGCGACGGCAGACTCCTGCGAATGCTGGGGCCTCGCACTCTATCCTGGCCGATGTGACGCGGATCGCGCTGTTCGTGACCTGCCTGGCTGACACGTTGTTCCCGGACGTCGGCAAGGCGACCGTGCGGCTGCTCGAGCGGCTCGGGCACGAAGTCGTGTTCCCGGCGGAGCAGACCTGCTGCGGCCAGATGCACGTCAACACCGGGTACCAGCGCGAGGCGCTGCCGCTGATCCGCCGGTACGTCGAGACGTTCGAGCCGCATGACGTGATCGTCGCACCGTCCGGTTCGTGCGTCGGCTCGATCGGGCACCAGCACGCCATGGTCGCGCGCAGGCACGGCGAGCTGGAGCTTGCCCGCCGGGCCGAGGCTGTGGCCGCCCGGACGTACGAGCTGTCGCAACTGCTGATCGACGTGCTCGGTGTGGAGGACGTGGGCGCCCATTATCCGCACCGCGTCGCCTACCACCCGACGTGCCATTCGCTGCGGCTGCTGCGCGTGGGCGACCGGCCAGAACGGCTCCTGCGGAACGTATCCGGGATCGACCTGGTGCCGCTGCCGAGCGCGGATGTGTGCTGCGGTTTCGGCGGGACGTTCGCGGTCAAGAACGCGGACACCTCGACCGCGATGCTCGCGGACAAGATGCGGAACGTGCTGGCCACCGGCGCCGAGGTCTGCACGGCCGGGGACTCGTCGTGCCTCATGCACATCGGCGGCGGGCTGGCGCGACTGCGGACTGGCGTCAAGACGGTACATCTGGCCGAGATCCTGGCCAGCACGTGAGCACGTTCCTCGGGCTTCCGGCGATGCCCACCGCGCCGCCCGGCGTCGGCCACCTGCGTCAAACCGAGCCGTTCCCGGCCGCGGCGCGGCGGGCGCTCGCCGACACCCAGCTGCGGCGCAACCTCGGCAAGGCCACTTCGCACATCCGGGCCAAGCGGGCGGCGGTTGTCGCCGAGCTGCCTGACTGGGAGGAGCTCAGGACGGCAGGCCAGGCCATCAAGGCGCGAACCATGGCCAGCCTCGACCGGTATCTCGAACAGCTCGAGTCGGCAGTCACGGCCCGCGGCGGCACCGTGCACTGGGCCGCGGACGCTACGGAGGCGAACACCATCGTCACCCGGCTCGTCCAGGACGCCGGCGCAGCCGAGGTCGTCAAGGTCAAGTCCCTCGCGACCGACGAGATCGGCCTGAACGACGCGCTGGCGGACGCCGGCATCGCCGCCTACGAGACTGACCTGGCTGAGCTCATCGTCCAGCTCGGTCGCGACCGGCCGTCGCACATCCTGGTCCCGGCCATTCATCGGAACCGGGCTGAGATCCGCGACATCTTTCTGCGCGAAATGGGCGATGTCGACGCCGACCTGACCGACGAGCCGCGAGCGCTCGCCGAGGCGGCCCGGCGCCACCTGCGACGCAAGTTCCTGTCGGCCACCGTGGGCATCAGCGGGGCGAACTTCGCCATCGCCGAAACCGGGACGCTGTGCGTCGTGGAGTCGGAAGGGAACGGGCGCATGTGCCTCACCCTCCCGCAGACGCTGATCACGGTCATGGGCATCGAGAAGGTGATCCCGACCTGGGCCGACCTGAGCGTGTTCCTCCAGCTGCTGCCGCGCTCATCGACGGGCGAGCGGATGAACCCGTACACCTCCATGTGGACCGGCGTCACGCCCGGCGACGGTCCGCAGGCGGTCCACCTGGTGCTGCTCGACAACGGCCGCACGGCCGCGCTCGCCGACCCGGATGGCCGGGACGCGCTGCACTGCATCCGGTGCTCGGCCTGCCTGAACGTCTGCCCGGTGTATGAGCGGACTGGCGGCCACGCATACGGATCGGTGTACCCGGGCCCGATCGGCGCCGTGCTGTCGCCGCAGCTCACCGGCATCGAGGAGAACGCGTCGTTGCCATACGCCTCGTCGCTCTGCGGTGCCTGCTACGACGCCTGCCCAGTGAAAATCGATATCCCGTCGATGCTGGTGCACTTGCGCGCGCTCCATGTCGAGGAGCGGCGCCGCACTCACCGGGTGCCGTCGGCCGAGGCCGTCACTATGGCCGCCGCCGCCTGGGTGATGGCAGACCCTCGCCGGTTCGCGGCCGCGCAGGTAACGGGGAGAGCCGGCGGCTCATCAGCCGGGGCGGCTCGATCTCCGCGTTGCCGCCGCCGCTGGCAGCCTGGACGCGAGCCCGCGATGCGCCGGTGCCGCCGGCGCAGACGTTCCGCCAGTGGTGGAAGACAGAGCGGTCGGAACGCCGGAGCCGGTTGTGACGGCGCGCGCCGAGGTTCTCCGGCGAATCCGGCTCGCCCTCTCAACGTCGTCTTCCGGGTACCCGGTTGAGGGGATCTATCGGCGGCACGGTGACGTGGCGGGCGATGCGGCGCTCGACCTGCTCGCCAGCCGGCTCGACCGACTACCGGGCACTCGTCCGGCGGGCCACGCCACTGACGATCGGTGCTGAAGTGAGCGCCGCGCTGAGTGCACGCGGCGCCCGTACTGTCGTTGTGCCGCCAGGCCTCGACGTGCCGCTGCCCGAGTTTGCAGCGGTGACCGTCGACGACGGCCTCGGCGCGGCCGAACTCGACGCATTCGACGCGGTGGTCACCGGGGCTGCGGTCGCCATCGCGGAGACCGGCACTATCGTGCTCGACGGCGCACCGAATCAAGGCCGTCGCGCCATCTCGCTCGTTCCCGACTATCACCTGTGCATCGTCTCGAGCGACCAGGTCGTGCACCTCGTGCCGGAGGCCGTCGAGCGGCTGGCCGGCTCCGCGGCCCGGCCGCTCACGTGGATCAGCGGTCCATCGGCCACGAGTGATATCGAGCTTGAACGCGTTGAAGGTGTTCACGGCCCCCGCACGCTCGAGGTCATCCTCGTAGCGAGCCTGCGATGATGACGAGCGGCGGCGCCAGGACGGTTCGCCCGTTCGTGCGCGCCGATCTGAGCGCGACGGTGGCGACGCTTGCCCGCGCGTTTGACGAAGATCCGGTGATGATGTGGATCTTCCCTGACGAGCAGCTGCGGCGGCGCCGGCTGCCTGCCTTCTTCGCCTCCTCGCTGCGCGCGACGCGGGCCGGCGCCGAGGTCGCCGTGCTCGAGGGACGGGTGCTCGGCGCTGCGGTCTGGCTGCCGCCCGGCGCGTGGCGGCCGCCGTTATGGCGGCAGCTTGTCGCGCTGCCTGGCGTCGCGTTCCGGCTTGGATCGAGGATGACGGTCGCGAGCACCACGTATGGCGCCCTGCTGCGCGTTCACCCGGACAGGCCGCACTGGTACCTGTCGGGGATCGGTACCGATCCGCCTGCCCAAGGTACCGGCGTCGGCAGTGAGCTGATGCGCTCGCGCCTGGTCCGCTGCGACGCCGACCGCGTGCCCGCCTATCTGGAGTCAAGCAACGAGCGGAACGTGCCCTTCTACGAGCACCACGGCTTCGGGGTCATCGGGGAGCTGAGCGTTCCCGGCGGTGGTCCTACGCTATGGCTCATGTGGCGAGATCCGCAGGACGGAACACAATGAGAGTGCTAGCCGGAGCCGGGGAGTCACGCGGCGAAAGTTGGGTCGAGCACTTGCGGGTACCCGATCTGAGCGTGGGGACATATTGCCTACCGGCCGGCGGCACCGATGAGCAGTCACCGCATACTGAAGACGAGATCTATATCGTCACCGCGGGGCGGGCGACGCTGGTGTCGGGAGGAGAGGAGGCCGAGGTCCAGCCTGGCTCGGTGATCTACGTGCCCGCTGGTGAGGTGCACCGATTCACAGATATAACCGAAGACCTGGCCCTGTTGGTCGTTTTCGGGCCGGCCGAGTACTCGAGGGCCGCCGCAGGTTAGCCAGCGTGGTTTTTGCGGTATTACGGGGATAAGTTCCGGGGGGTGCGGATGAGCGGTAGGACAGTACCGGATGCCGAGCGGCTCCTGACGCCGGCGGAGGTGGCCGCCATGTTCCGCGTCGACCCGAAGACCGTCACTCGGTGGGCGAGGGATGGCAGGCTGACGTCCGTCCGGACGCTGGGCGGCCACCGGCGATACCGTGAGTCAGAGGTGCTCGAGCTCCTGCGCGCTGCGCACGCCGAGGCGGGGGAGTAGCCATACAGTTGAGTCGTGGCAGATCCGGCAAGTTACCGGCCGGCGCCCGGCTCAATCCCCGAGTCGCCTGGCGTCTACCGGTTCCGCGACGAACGCGGCCGGGTCATCTATGTCGGCAAGGCCAAGAGCCTCCGGTCGCGGCTGAACTCGTATTTTGCTGACTTCCTCGGCCTGCACCCGCGGACCCAGTCCATGCTGCGCGCTGCGGCGCGCGTGGACTGGACGGTGGTGGGCACGGAGGTCGAGGCGCTCCAGCTCGAGTACTCGTGGATCAAGGAATTCGACCCGAAGTTCAACGTCAGGTACCGGGACGACAAGAGCTATCCATACCTGGCCGTGCTGATGAACGAGGAGTACCCGAGGGTCCAGGTCATGCGCGGGGCCAAGCGCCGCGGCGTCCGGTACTTCGGGCCGTATTCGCACGCCTGGGCGATCCGGGACACCGTGGACACCCTGCTGCGAGTCTTCCCGGTCCGGACGTGCTCGGCGGGCGTCTTCAAGCGCGCTGGCCAGATCGGCCGACCGTGCCTGCTCGGCTACATCGGCAAGTGCTCGGCCCCATGCGTGGGCCGAATCAGCGCCGCCGATCATCGGCAGCTGGCTGAGGAGTTCTGCGACTTCATGGCCGGCCAGACGAGCAGGTTCATCAAGCGGCTCGAGGGACAGATGCGCGAGGCCGCGGGGGCCGAGGAGTACGAACGGGCCGCTCGGCTGCGGGACGACATCCAGGCACTCCAGCGGGCGCTCGAGAAGCAGGCCGTGGTCCTGCCAGACGGCACCGACGCCGACGTCATCGCCCTGGCCGAGGACCAGCTCGAAGCCGCCGTCCAGGTCTTCTATGTGCGCGGCGGGCGCGTCCGGGGCCAGCGCGGCTGGGTGGTGGACAAGGTCGAGGACGTCACGACTGGGGAACTGGTGGAGCACTTCCTCGGTCAGGTCTACGACGAGGATCCGGTCGGTAACGACGGTTCCCCGGCGCGCATTCCGCGCGAGGTGCTGGTGCCCGAGCTGCCGCCCGACGCCGCCGCCATGGAGGAATGGCTCGGCAATCGCCGCGGCAGTCGAGTCAGCCTGCGGGTGCCGCAGCGCGGCGACAAGCGCGCGTTGCTGGACACCGTGGCTAGGAACGCCGGTGAGTCGCTGGCGCTGCACAAGACGCGCCGGGCCAGTGACCTGACGACCCGGAGCGTAGCGCTCAACGAGATACAGGAAGCCCTAGGTCTCGACGAGGCGCCGCTGCGGATCGAGAGCTACGACGTCTCCAACCTGCAAGGCACCCATGTAGTCGCGTCGATGGTCGTGTTCGAGGACGGCCTGGCCCGGAAGTCGGAGTATCGCCGGTTCGCCATCAAGGGAGCCACCGACGACGTCGCCGCCATCTACGAAGTCATCACCCGGCGGTTCCGGCGCTACCTGGACGAGCAGGCGGCGACCGCGACAGCCGATCCAGACGAACTGCCGCCAGGTGACCCGGAGCCGCGACGCAAATTCGCCTACCCGCCCAATCTACTGGTGATCGATGGCGGCCCGGCTCAGGTCGGCGCCGCGATCCGCGCGCTGGAAGACGTGGGTGTCGTGGACGTCGCAGTGTGCGGCCTCGCCAAGCGGCTGGAAGAAGTGTGGCTGCCAGCGGAAGACGGACCCGTCATCCTGCCGCGCAGCAGCGAGGGCTTGTACCTCCTCCAGCGCATCCGAGACGAGGCGCACCGGTTCGCCATCACGTATCACCGGGCCAAGCGGTCTGCTGCGCTGACGGCGAGCGAGCTCGACGGCGTGCCTGGCCTCGGGCCGGCGCAGGCGGGCTACGCTGCTGCGGCAGTTCGGCTCCGTGCGCAAGCTTGGCGCCGCGACTGTGGCGGAGATCGCGGCCCTGCCCGGATTCGGCCTGCGGACCGCGGAGGCGGTGCATCAGGCACTGCACGGGCCAGGGGGGGCGGGCGATGAGCGCTGAGGACGGCGCGATGGAGCTGGAAGGCGATCAGCAAGAGATCGTCATCATTACCGGACTGTCGGGTGCCGGCCGCAGCACCGCGGCCAAAGCGCTGGAAGACCTCGACTGGTTTGTCGCCGACAACCTGCCGGCCGACCTGCTGCCCCTCATGGCGGACCTGGCCAGGCGCGCCAGGGGAGCGGTGCCGCGGCTGGCCGCCGTCGTCGATATCCGCAGCCGGGCGTTCTCCACCGACCTCAAGTCCGCGATCAGCGACCTGAACGCTCGCGGCATCCGGCCGTACGTCGTGTTCCTTGAGGCCTCGGACGAGACCCTGGTCCGCCGGTTCGACAGCGTGTCCCGTCCGCACCCGCTGCAGGAAGGCGCCCGCGTGGCCGACGGCATCGCGGCCGAGCGCGAGCTGCTCCAGGGCATGCGCGCCGAGGCCGATCTCGTGCTCGACACGTCCAAGCTGAACGTGCACGAGTTGCGTTCTCGAATCCGCGATGCGTTCGGCACCGAAGCGGAAGCCGCCTTGCGGGTCAGCGTCGTGTCGTTCGGCTTCAAGTACGGCCTGCCAGTGGACGCCGACATGGTCGCGGACTGCCGGTTCCTGCCCAACCCGCACTGGGTGCCGGAGCTTGCCCCGCAGACCGGCCTCGACGCGCCTGTCATCGACTATGTGCTGAATCAGCCAGGCGCCAGGGATTTCATCGACTCCTTCGTCCGGGCCGTGGACATCGCCCTGGCCGGTTACGACCGGTCCGGTCGGCACTTCGTGCTGCTCGCCGTCGGCTGCACCGGAGGCAAGCACCGCAGCGTGGCGATGGCGGAGGAGATGGCGGCTCGGTTGTCGCAGAAGTGGCCCGGCATTCAGGTCACCCATCGCGATCTGGGCCGCGAGTAGGTATGGACTCGCCGGGGAGGCCGCGGAGCCACCGCGTCGTCGCGCTCGGCGGCGGCCACGGCCTGCACGCCTCGCTGTCCGGCCTGCGCCGCGTCACGAGGGACCTCACCGCGATCGTGACCGTGGCGGATGACGGCGGCTCCAGCGGGCGACTGCGCCGTGAGTTCGGCGTCCTCCCGCCTGGGGACCTGCGGATGGCCCTCGCCGCGCTGTGCGGCGACGACGCGTGGGGCACGACGTGGAGCCGCGTGATCCAGCACCGGTTCGGCGGCACCGGCGACGACAACGCCCTGGCCGGGCACGCGGTCGGCAACGTGCTCATCGTGGCGTTGTGGGAACTACTCGGCGACCCCGTGCAGGGCCTTGACTGGGTCGGCCGGCTGCTGGGCGCGCACGGTCGCGTGCTGCCCATGGCGGCAGTGCCGCTTGATCTCGTGGCCGAGGTTGAGGGGGCAGATCCGGACAGGCCGGACGAGCTGACCATCACTGTCGGCCAGGTGGCCTGCGCGACGACGACAGGACGGGTACGGTCGGTATCACTGATTCCCGCCGACCCGCCCGCGTGCCCGGAAGCCGTGCAGGCGATCGGGGCGGCGGACTGGGTGGTGCTCGGGCCAGGCTCGTGGTTCACCAGCGTGCTGCCGCACTTGCTGGTTCCCGAGCTGGCCGCGGCGTTGGTAGGGACTAAAGCGCGGAGGCTGGTAGCGCTGAATCTGGCGCCACAACCCGGTGAGACCGCGGGGTTCTCGCCGGACGCCCACCTGGAGGTCCTGGCGGAACATGCACCTGATCTGGCGATCGACGTCGTGCTCGCCGACCGCACGGCCGTGCACGGCGCGACGGCCGAGCTGGAAAAGGCGGCTAGCCGGCTCGGCGCCCGTCTGGTCGTCGCCGATCTAGCCGTCGGCGACGGGTCGCCGCGGCACGATCCGCGGCGACTTGCAGGCACGTTCGCGCAGATATTTGAGGGGGAGTGACAGCTATGGCGCTGACGGGCCTGGTCAAGGACGAGCTCAGCCGCGTGAAGGTGCTGAAGCCGTGCTGCCGGAAGGCGGAAGTCTCGACGATCCTGCGATTCGCGGGCGGGTTGCACATAGCGGCCGGGCGCATCGTCGTGGAGGCGGAGCTCGACACCGGAGCCGCCGCTCGCCGCCTGCGCAAGGACATCGCCGAGGTGTTCGGGCACGCTTCCGACCTCGTGGTGCTAGCCCCGGGCGGCCTGCGCAAGGGAAACCGCTATGTGGTGCGCGTGCACGCCGACGGCGAGAGTCTCGCCCGCCAGACCGGCCTGGTGGATAGCCGCGGGCGCCCGGTGCGCGGCCTGCCTCGCCAGGTCGTCTCCGGTACCACCTGCGACTGCGAGGCG
The DNA here is from genome assembly GCA_963730085.1 of uncultured Actinomycetota bacterium. Classification (GTDB taxonomy): domain Bacteria; phylum Actinomycetota; class Actinomycetes; order Streptosporangiales; family Streptosporangiaceae; genus JAJYUU01. The sequence continues at coordinate 292,495 of CAVSQI010000011.1, forward strand.
GCGTGGCGCGGTGCGTTCCTCGCCCATGGCTGCCTAACCGAGCCCGGCAGGTCAATGTCGCTGGAAGTGACGTGCCCCGGCCCTGAGGCCGCGCTGGCGATGGTCGGTGCCGCTCGGCGACTCAAGATCCACGCCAAGGCGCGCGACGTCCGGGGGGTGGACAGGGTCGTGGTGCGTGACGGTGACTCGATTAGCGCGCTGCTCGCCAGGCTGGGAGCGCACGACAGCGTGCTGGCGTGGGAGGAGCGGAGGATCCGGCGCGAGGTGCGCGCGACCGCGAACAGGCTCGCTAACTTCGACGACGCCAACCTGCGGCGCAGCGCGAGGGCTGCCGTGGCGGCAGGCGCACGAGTCGAGCGAGCACTGGAGATACTCGGGGCCGAGGCGCCCGAGCACCTGATCGTGGCCGGCGAACTGCGGATCAAGCACCGTCAGGCGAGCCTGGAGGAGTTGGGACAGCTCGCCGAGCCGGCCTTGACCAAGGACGCGATCGCGGGCCGCATCCGGCGCCTACTCGCGCTCGCCGACCGCCGAGCGCTCGAGCTCGGCATACCCAACACCGAGGCGACGCTCACGGCGGACATGCTGGTGCCGTAGCTGGTCGTGCTGGCTAGTAGGGTTCGAACGGCGAATTTGGCATGCATGAAGGGAGTCCTGTGACTGTCCGGGTAGGGATCAACGGGTTCGGCCGGATCGGGCGGAACTTCTGGCGGGCCGTCCACGCAGGCGGCGGAGGCGACGTCGAGATCGTCGCGGCGAACGACCTCGGTGACCTGGCCACGTGCGCGCACTTGCTGAAGTACGACACGCTCCTCGGCACGCTGCCGGAGGACGTCGTCGCCGACGGCGACACGATCAAGGTCGGCCGGCACTCGATCAAGATGCTCGCCGAGCGCGACCCAGCCGAGCTGCCATGGGGCGAGCTGGGCGTGGACGTCGTGATCGAGTCGACCGGTCGGTTCACGAGCGCGCAGGACGCCGCCAAGCACCTAGCCGGCGGCGCGCGCAAGGTGATCATCTCGGCCCCGGCCAAGGGCGAGGACATCACGATCGTCATGGGCGTCAACGACGACAAGTACGACCCGGCGCGGCACTCGATCATCTCCAACGCCTCGTGCACGACGAACTGCGTCGCTCCGATGGCGAAGGTGCTGCACGACAGCTTCGGCATCCGCAAGGGCCTGATGACGACGATCCACGCCTACACCAACGACCAGGTGATACTCGACTTCCCGCACACGGACCTGCGCCGGGCCCGCGCTGCAGCGCAGAACATCATCCCGACCACGACCGGCGCGGCCAAGGCCACGGCGCTGGTGCTGCCCGAGCTGAAGGGCAAGCTTGATGGCCTGGCGATGCGGGTGCCGGTGATGGACGGCTCGGTGACCGACCTGGTCGTGCAGCTGGACCGTGAAGTGACGGTCGAGGACGTCAACGCCGCCTATCGCGCTGCCGCCGACGGCCCGCTCAAGGGCTACCTGTACTACACCGCCGACCCGATCGTGTCGTCGGACATCGTCGGCACGCCGTATTCCTGCACCTTCGACTCGCAGCTGACCATGGCTTTCGGGGACCAGGTCAAGGTCATCGGCTGGTACGACAACGAGTGGGGCTACTCGAACCGCCTAGCCGACCTGGCCGCGCTCGTCGGATCTAATCTGCCTTCATGAACGGCATCGACTCGCTCGACGTCGCCGGCAAGGTCGTATTGCTCCGCTCGGACCTGAACGTCCCGCTGGACGGGACCACGATCACCGATGACGGCCGGATACGGGCCAGCCTGCCGACTATCAATAAGCTCCGGGAACGGGGCGCGCGGGTGCTGATCACCGCCCACCTTGGACGGCCGAAGGGCGACACGTATGCCGATCGGGTGGCCGGGGGCCCGTCGCTCGCGCCGGTGGCCGCCCGGCTGTCCGAACTGCTGGGCGTCCCGGTGCCACTCGCCAGTGACGTCGCGGGCGACTCAGCCAGGGCGATCGCCGCGGGTCTGGCCGATGGCGACGTGGCCATGCTGGAGAACATCAGGTTCGAACCCGCCGAGACCAGCAAGGACGATGGCGCGCGGGCCGAGCTTTCAGGTCGGCTGGCCGCGCTGGCCGACCTCTACGTAGGCGACGGGTTCGGCGCCCTGCACCGCCGGCATGCCAGCGTCTACGACGTCCCGGAGCTGCTGCCGCATGCAGCCGGGGACCTCGTCCAGGCCGAGGTCGCCGTCCTCGAGCAGCTGGAGCACCCGTCCCGGCCGTACGTCGTCGTCCTGGGCGGAGCCAAGCCGTCCGACAAGCTCGCGGTTATCGCCAACCTGCTGGACAAGGCGGATCGGATCCTCATCGGCGGCGGGATGTCCTACACGTTCCTGAAGGCGCAGGGCTACGAGGTCGGTAAATCCCTGCTCGAAGCCGACCGGCTCGAGGAGGTCGGGAAGGTCATGGCCGACGCAGCCGCCCGCGGCGTCGAGCTGGTGCTGCCGGTGGATCTCGTCGGTGCCGTCGACTACGCGCCTGACGCCGAGCACCAGGTGTACCCCGTGACGGCGTTCCCAGCGGACCGGGAAAGCCTGGACATGGGCCCGGCCACCAGGGAGCTGTTCGCGGCGAAGCTGGCCGACGCGGCCACCGTCTTCTGGAATGGCCCCGTTGGCGTGTTCGAGTTCCCCGCGTTCGCGGCCGGTACCAAGGCGGTCGCCGAGGCGATCAGCGAGCTGCGCGGCCTGACGGTGGTGGGCGGCGGGGACTCGGCGGCCGCGGTCCGACGGCTAGGAGTGCCCGAGGATCGCTTCAGCCACATATCGACCGGCGGCGGGGCCAGCCTGGAATACCTCGAAGGGGCGACCCTGCCGGGCCTGGCGGCCCTGGAGCGGTCATGACAGCGAAAGATGCCAGGAAGCCGCTGATCATCGGCAACTGGAAGATGCACAACAACCACTTTGAGGCCATCGCCCTGGTCCAGAAGCTCGGCTGGGGGCTGACGGATAAGGATTTCGTGGCGGCCGACGTCATCGTGCTTCCGCCGTTCACCGCCCTGCGCAGCGTTCAGACCTTGATCGACGGCGACAAGCTGCGGCTGCGCCACGGCGCTCAGGATGTATCGCCGCATGAAGACGGGGCCTATACCGGTGATATCTCGGCGAGGATGCTGGCGAAGCTGAACTGCCTTTTCGTCCTGGCCGGGCACTCTGAGCGGCGGCAGTACCACCATGAGGATGACTCTCTGGTCAACGCCAAGGTCCGGGCCATCCTCCAGCATGAGATGACCCCGGTGCTGTGTATCGGCGAGCCGCTGGAGGTCAGGCAGGCGGGCGACCACATGGCCTACACGCTTGGCCAGCTCGATGGCGGCCTAGCTGGCCTGTCGGCTGAGCAGGTATCCAAGCTGGTCATCGCCTACGAGCCCGTCTGGGCGATCGGCACCGGCGAGGTCGCCACGCCGGCCGATGCCCAGGAGGTCTGCGCTGGGATCAGGAGCCGGATTTCGGCAGTTCACGGGGACGCGGTGGCAATGAATGCGCGTATCCTGTATGGCGGATCAGTGAAGCCCGACAATATGCCCGCGATCATGGCCGAGCCAGACATCGACGGTGCACTTGTCGGGGGCGCGAGCCTGGATGCCGGCGAATTCGTCAAGATCTGCCGGTATCGTGAACAGAGCGCGGTCTGAAAGCGAGAGACGAGTACATCCAGTGACTATTGCATTCTCTGTGATCTTGATCATCACTAGCCTGCTGATGGTGCTGCTCGTCCTGCTGCACAAAGGCAAGGGCGGCGGCCTGTCCGACCTGTTCGGCGGCGGCATTACCTCCTCGCTCGGCTCGTCGTCGGTTGTTGAGCGGAACCTCGACCGGATCACGATCTTCACTGGCATCATCTGGTTCATCAGCATCGTCGTGCTCGGGATTCTGCTGAAGAAGTGATCCTGGTATCCGGCGGGCCTGCATTTTTGAGCAAGGGGTGAGCAGTGAGTAGTGGCAACGCCATTCGCGGCAGCCGTGTCGGGGCTGGGCCTATGGGTGAGGCCGAGCGCGGCGAGGCGGCTCCGCGGGTCCGCGTTTCGTTCTGGTGCTGCAACCGGCACGAGACGGTCCCCAGCTTCGCCTGCGATGCGGCCATTCCAGAGTTCTGGGACTGCCCGCGCTGTGGCCTGCCGGCCGGCCAGGACGAGGCTAACCCGCCTGCTCCGCCGCACGCCGAGCCGTACAAGACGCACCTGGCCTACGTGAAGGAGCGGCGCAACGACACCGACGGCGCCGCCATCCTGGCCGAGGCACTCGACCGGCTGCGCAAGGGCGCGTGACCTAGCCCCTGCGGTGGATGATCGACAGGTCTTCTTCGCCTAGGGCCTCTTCTTCCTCGCTGTCCAGGACCGCCGGCCGGAAGAGCTGCTGGGCGATCAGCGTGGGCACGAACGCCGAGAGTATGACGACCGTGACCAGCTCGGTGTACTGCGCCTTGTCGATGAGATGGTGAGTCAGCCCGAAGAGCGCGGCGATGGAGCCGAACGTCAGCCCTGTAGCCATGAGCAGCGTCGTGTAGGCCCGTTCGCGGGGCGGCAGTTTGAAGGCCGCGGCGACGGGCCAGACGCCGGCCATCTTGGTGGCGAGCTTGACCAGCAGCAGGACGCCAATGACCCCTGCACCGGTGACGAGAGCCCTGGCCGAGATGAGCGTTCCCGCGCGCAGGAAGAAGAACGGCGTCAGTAGCGCGAACGCGATCGAGCGCAGCCGATCCATCAGCACCCGGTCGTGCAGAAACACTCCGGCGATGACCAGGCCGGCGACGTAGGCGGGCAGGACGGCCTCGCTGCCAGCCTGGGTGGCGAGGCCGCCGAGCCCGAGCAAGATCACAAGCAGCAGCTTGATCTCTGGTTCGGAGACCCGGTGGCCGAAGTGCCTGATAGCCAACCGCAGCAGCCAGGGCAGCACAGCCACGGAGATCACGCTCACGGCCAGGAAGACAAGCAGCAACCAGCCGTACGTCGCGAAGAACCCGCCTAGGGCCAGAACGGTGCCGAGGTCGGTCACGAAGCAGGCCGCGAGTATGAGCTTGCCAAGGTCCCGGCGGTTGAGGCCGGTCTCGACCATGACCGCGTATACCACTGCAACCGACGTCGTGCTGAGCGCGATGCCGCCGATCTCGGCCGCATGGAGCTGCCAGCCGAGAACAAGGGAACAGAACCCGAAAGCTCCGAGGAATGGCGCGGCGAACGACACGAGGCCTATCGACAGGCTCGCTTTCCAGTGCCCGCGGAGTGACACCGGGTCGATCTCGGCGCCTGCGAGGAACGTCAGAACGAGCGACCCGACGCTAGCCAGGAACGTGACCACGTCGGTCTGGGTGACGTGCTCGCGAATGCCCGGGATGTTCCCCGCCAGCGCACCGATGACGATCTCGACCAGCGCAGCGGGTACAGCGATCATGATGCTGACGACAGAGGCGAGCAACGCCATGCCCAGCCAGATAGCCGCAACGTAATAAATGTTCACCAGTGCTCCTGCCAGGTACCCGGCAGAAGCCATCAGCCACGGCGGCGGTTCGGGCGGCTAGCCCACCGGAGCTTCATCCGGCTTGCCCTGATAGTAGCGGAGGCCGTGCGTATTGTGGATATGTGGCAAACGCCGACACGGTGGCTGCGGCTGCGGCCCGGACGGTGGCAGCCGGCAGTGCGCGCGTGTTCGCCGCGTGGTCGAAGTTCGCCGGTGCCGGAGGAAGCAGACCGGCGTTGCGAGGGTGTCGCCGACTTCGCGACGCGCCGGGCGCTTGTGTGGCAGATACCGCTAGGCACCGTCGGGCGTCGCGGCCAAGTTCATCGAGCGACAGGGCGACGACGACGCGGCTGGGCTTGGCGAGCCGCAGGAAATGATCTACGACGGCGCCAACGCGTATGTGCACGTCGGCGAGAAGTGGACCGGCTTCTTCCTGGGCGACCCGAGCGGCCCGCGGACGATCAACGATCCGCTCTGGCCGCTCGACGCTCTATTCGGCGCACGCGAGGCGGCCGAACTTTCTGATGACGTCGTGCGCGACGTGGCCGTGACGCGCTTCGGCGTGACGATTGACCTGGCTCAGGCCGATGCGGCCCTGCCGGCCGGAGTCACCGTCCCCACCGGGCCGTACCGCGCGCTGAGCCATTTCCCGGCTGAGGTGTGGCTCGACTCGGCTGGCCTGGCCCGGCGCATCGCGGTGCTGACGAGATGCAGACCTGCCCTGGTCGGTCGTTGAGCTGTGGGAGTTCGGCGTCGCCGCCGACATCGTTCCGCCGACTGAAATCGCGCCGCCGCGCGAGGCGTATAGCTAGGCTGGCCGCGTGGTTTCCAGGCGAGTGTTCATCGCAGGCTTGTCCGCGGCGGCAGTGGCGCCGACCGCCTGCAGCACTACGTCCCCGACACCGACGTCTTCTTCGGCAGCGCATACCAGCCACCCCAAACCGAGCAGTTCGGCGACGTCGTCGCCCGACATCACCCTTGCGTTCGCCGGAGATGTGAACTTCGAGGATCGCACCGCGACACTGCTGACAGACCCGGCTACTGCATTCGGGCCGATCAGCGACGTGCTCCAGCAGGCTGACTTCACCGCGCTGAATCTCGAGACGTCGGTTACCAGCCGCGGCACGCCGCAGCCGAAGACGTTTCACTTCCGGACGACGCCTGCTGCGTTCACTGCGATCCGAGCCGCAGGCGTCAATCTAGTCACCATGGCGAACAACCACGTGGAGGATTACGGCGAGACGGGGCTGGCTGACACGCTCGCGGCCGCGAAGGCATCGGGGCTGCCGTACGTTGGCATCGGCGCCGACGCCGACGCAGCCTGGGCTCCGCACGTGGCTACGATCAAGGGCACCAAGGTGGCCTTCATTGGCGTCTCGCAGGTCGCGCAGCTCGCGTCGTCGTGGGTGGCGACGAATTCCCGAGCGGGTGAGGCCAACGCCATCAACCAGCGCCGCACTCTCAACGCCGTCCGGGCGGCCAAACGGCTGGCCAGCATCGTCGTCGTATTCATGCACTGGGGTACCGAGGGCCAGTCTTCCCCCGACGCGAACCAGCTTGCCCTTGCGCCCCAGCTCGCCGCGGCCGGCGCGACGATCATCGTCGGTTCGCACGCGCACATGCTCCAGGGGTCAGGCTGGCTCCATAACACGTTCGTTGCGTATGGCATGGGCAATTTCCTGTGGTGGGAGAACTCCTACAGCACGGCGACTGGCGTGCTGCACCTGACGCTGCACCCGAACAGGCCGCTGACGGCACGATTTATCCCTGCGGTCGTGTCCGATACCGGCCAGCCCATTCGGCTGACCGGCGGCGCTGCCCGACAGGCCCAGCGGTACTACGCCAGCCTGCGGTCCTCCGCTCAGCTCGCCGCCGCACCATACTGAGGCGCATGAATGAGTACCTGACCAAGGCCGACAAGCACTAGCTTCGAATCGCCTAGAGCAGGCTACGAAACGGGGCTTACCGGTATCGGCTGGCTGCAGAACCGGCACATGGGGTCGCGGTCCCGGGAGGCTTTCGCCTGGTCGACCGGGGCGCCGCAGTTCGGGCAGTGCGTCGGTACAACCCAAGGCGGGCCGGAGCGCGCGCGTGCGGGCTCGGCCTGCGTCTCCTCATGCGGCGTCTCCTCATGCGGCTTCTGCTCACGCTCGATGTAGTCATGCAGCGCGCGCTTTTGCAGCGCCGGTACGTCTATGACGGCCTTGCTGCGGTTGGCGGCGTCGTAGCGAACGGGCAGCCGTTCGCCGGCCGACAGCGGAAGCTGGATCTTTGGAACACGGTCGGGGTGGCGGAGGTTTGCGCGAACCTCTGCCAGTCGCTGGGCCTCGGGAGTGCCGGGAGCCGGCTGGTAAAGACTGGCGACTTCTTCGGTGAACTCGAGCGCCTGGCCGTCCTTGAACCTCACTTGGACGCGCACTTGGGACCGCTGGCGATCGGCCGGGGAAGGCTCGTTGTGCATCGCCATCCCCTGAATGGTTGCGCCATCGCTGATGAGCTTCTCGCGCTCGGCCTCGGTCAGCGGCTTGTCGTGCTCGTGATGGTGAAGCAAGGGTCCCCTCCGCTTATTAGTGAGTAGACAGTACTCAATTGGGACTCCCGTTCCGCCGGGCTGGCGGGTCTGGCCATTTCAGTTCTGCACGCACGGCGTCGATGAAGGCGCTCTTGTACGGGATCACATGCGACCACCAGTCCGGATAGCGATCCTCGTGACGTGCAACGGCGTTTAGCGCGTCCGCATACTGCACCAGGGGTTCACGCAAAGGGGCCGAGCAAAGAATGTCCACCTGGGCGTGGGCCAGCCACACGTCCTCGGCCGTGAGGGCTAGGTCGGGGACGTCCCTGCCGTGTTCCCGGGCGTAGAGCTGAGTCTGCAAGTGCTGCGCCGCCTCGAGAAACGAGGCAATCGCAGCCTTGAGCTCAGACCGCTGAGCCTGGCGCGCTTCGGCCGCCGAGCGCATCCGCGTTTCTCTGGCGGAATTGCGCTGGACCCCGATTGTGGCCGCGGATCCTACGAGCACTCCAAGGAGAGGCAGCACGCCGCTGAGGATTACCTCGCCTGTAGTTGCAGTCAAAGCCGCCTACTGGGTGTGAAAACAGATCCTGTCCTGACGTACAGACGCGACACGAGAGGCTGGAGTTGACGACACTCGTCGCGTATCTGCCGAATGCCACGCTCAGGCGGCGGGAACTACGTGGCTGTGGAGGGTGCGGTTGCCGAGTCTGGCGGTGGTGGTCCCGTCGGGGTTCAGGTGGAGCTGCCAGCCCCATTTGTGGATGGCGATCTGGTGGTGGAACAGGCAGACCAGGCAGCAGTTCTCGAGGCTGGTCGGCCCGTCCTGGGAGATCGGGATCAGGTGATGGGCCTGGCAGTAGGCGGGGAGCTGGTCGCAGCCGGGGAACCGGCAGTGTTTGTCGCGGGCGGTGATGGCGCGGCGCAGGCTCGCCGGGACGGTGTCGGTGGACCGGCCGAGGTCGAGGGGGAGGCTGATGCTGGCGGCGGGCTGGGGGAGCAGCTGACCGCGGAGGTGCGCGGCGAGGCCGCCGGAGCCCGACAGCAGCCGGATCGCCCGGCCGAGGATGAGGCCGCGGGCCGCGGTGTGAGCCATGGCGCGGTGGCGGAGCGCGGTGGCAGGTGGCAGCGGGCGCCGCTGGCCGTCTGGGTTAGCGCAGGCCGGGCAGCCGGGGCCGCTGAGCGTACCGGTCGCGTGCAGGAAGTCGCGGGTCTGGCCGTCGAGCTCGGCGGGGTCGAGGTGGGCGGTGACGATCGGGGAGATGGCGGCGTCGCACTCGGCGCCGGGGGCGTGGCCGGACCAGTCGGCGGTGGCGTTGTCGGCGCCGGGCTGGCCGAGGAGCTGGCTGAGGCTCATGTGGAGGTGGATCTGGGTGGGCTGGCCGGCCCGGTCGGGCAGGCCGCCGCTGATGAGGCGGTGGCAGGCGGCGGCGAGGGCGTCGTGCTGGCGCTGGGCGGCGGTGCGGATGTCTTCGGGGCCGGCCTTGGCGGACAGGGAGTCCAGGACGGCGCGCAGCGCGGCGGCGCATTCGGGCGTGAGGTCGCCGTCGAGTTTCCCGGCGCCGCGGAAGTGGGTGGCCAGCCGGACGTTGCGGCGGTCGAAGCCGTCATCGTTGTCGGTGTCCGGGCCGGCCGTTCGGCGGTGGATCTCCTCGGCCAGGCCGCTGAGGTCGCGCAGCCCGGCGCCGCCGGCGGCGGCGTCCAGGAGGATCTGGTCGGCGTCGCCGCGGGCATCGGCGGGCAGCCGGTCGGTCCACCAGCAGATCTTCCGGGCCCACGACACCGACACCTGGCCGGCGGCCAGCGCCGTGGCGATGGCGGGGTGGCCGGCGAGGCGCTGGGCCCAGGCGACGGCGCCGCAGGCGGCGGCGGTGGTGATCCTGGTCTGCCAGCGCAGCCAGGAACGCGGGCCGCCGGCTGTTCGGTATTGTCGCCCGGCCCTAGCATGGGTGGCGGGTATGCCGCCCACCGCAGAAGGCTTTCCTCATGGCTGAATCACCCGATCCTGGCGCGCTGCGTGAGCAATTAGACCGGTGGACAGCGGCCGGCCTGATCGATAAGGACCAGGCCGACCGGATCGAAGCGGCCGAGCGCGAGCGCGACGTGACCTCCCCGAGGCGACGGCTGCCGCTAGTGGCCGAGGTTCTTGGCTACGTTGGGTCGGTCATCGCAATCACGGCCATTGTCGTGGCAGTGCATGAGCTCTGGAAGCACGTCCCGACCGCTGTCGAAATTACAATCGCCGGAGTCATCGCACTCGGCCTATTGCTTGCCGGCCGGGCACTGCCGACCGACACCGATCCCGCGCTGGGCCGCTTGCGTAGCGTCCTGTGGCTGCTCAGCACAGCGGGTGCCGCGGCTTTCGTGGCGGTGCTCGCCAGCGGCTACCTTCATGTGGCCGACGTAGATTCCGCGCTCACGACGTCGGCAGTCTCGCTGGTCTATGCGATTTCGCTGTGGTGGCGGAACAGGTCAACGCTGCAGCACCTGGCCGCCTTTGGCGCGGCAGTAGCCGTGCTCGAGGCCAGCATTGACCGGATCGATCCGTCCGCTGGAGCATTCATCTTCGGCAGCGCGCTCTGGGTCCTCGCATTGGCGTGGGGGATTGCCGTCACTCGCGGCCGTCTGCTGCCGGCGCCCGTCGGAGTGCTGCTCTCCGGCGCAGGAGCTCTGGTGGGCGCCACCATAACCATGGACAGTGCAGTGGGCGTGCTGCTGCCAATTGTGACGGTGGCCGGCTTGTTCGCGTGTGGGGTCCTGATGCGCCAGGTGCTACTGATCGGCGTAGGGGCAGTTGGCACTATCTACGTCGTTCCCGATGCCGCCACGAGGTACCTACCAGGCTCGGTGGCCGCACCGCTGGCAGTCGCCGTGGTCGGCCTCGTGCTGCTGGGCGTCGCACTGTGGCTGGCGCGCCAGCGTCGGAAAGGGACGGTCGGGCCTGCCGCCTCGGGTCATGGCGGCTCTGACGGTCGACAGCCCGGGTGAGCATCCAGACCCGCGCCCTTGCCGCAAGTAGGTCGTTGCCCGCGTGGTGGGCCAGGAGCGCGGCTGACGGTGACACGGTCGCAGGAGTACGGACTCAGTGGGCGAACCCGCTGCGCTGGGCGTTGGGCAGCAGTGGCACCGGCTTCTGCGGCGCCGCTTCGAGGACCGTGACCTGGGTGCGCAGGTCGCTCAGGAACAGGTCGGCGAGGTCACGAGAGAATGCGTTCCTGACAACGATCCGCAGCACGGCAGTGTCCTGCATGTTCGCCGGGAACGTGTAAGCGGGGACGAGCCAGCCGCGCAGCCGAAGGCGCTCGGACAGATCAAAGACGCTGTAACCCGAACCCGCCGGGTCGGTGAGCTTGAACGCGAGCACCGGCAGGTCGCTGCCATCAGAGATCAGCTCGAACGGGCCCATGGCTGCGATCTCGGCAGCAAGGTGCTTCGCCACTTGCTGGGTGTCAAGCTGCACCTGGCGGTAGCCCTCGAAACCAAGGCGCAGGAAGTTGTAGTACTGGGCGGCCACCTGGGCGCCAGGCCGCGAGAAGTTGAGGGCAAACGTCGGCATCTCGCCACCGAGATAGTTCACGTTGAAGATCAGGTCTTCCGGCAGTGCGGCCGCGTCGCGCCAGATGATCCATCCGACGCCCGGATACACCAGGCCGTACTTGTGTCCGGAGGTGTTGATCGAGGCCACCCGCGGCAGCCGGAAGTCCCAGTCCAGGTCCGGAACGAGGAACGGCGCGACGAACCCGCCCGATGCAGCGTCCACGTGAACCGGGATATCTAGCCCGGTGCGCCGGTGCAGATCGTCGAGCGCCGCGGCGATCTCGTCGACCGGCTCATAGCTGCCGTCCATGGTGGAGCCGAGGATCGCTACGACACCTATCGTGTTCTCGTCGCAGTGCGCGGCGGCCTGTTCGCCGGTGAGGTGCAGGCGCTCGGGCTCCATCGGCACGAGTCTGGGTTCGACCTGCCAGTAGCGGCAGAACTTCTCCCAGCAGACCTGCACGTTGGCGCTCATCACCAGGTTCGGACTGGCAGCGCTAGCACTTGCTGCCTGCTCGGCGAGCGCGCCAGCGCCAGAGCAAGGCCAGGCCGCCGAGCATGCAGGCCTCGCTCGAGCCGGTCGTCGAGCAGCCGGTCGCCGGTCCCGGCGCGTGCCACAGGTTGGCGATGATGTTGACGCAGCGCCGCTCTAGCTCGGCCGTCTGCGGGTACTCGTCCTTGTCGATCATGTTCTTGTCGAAGCAGTCGGCCATCAGGTCGCCGGCCTGCGGTTCCATCCACGTGGTGACGAACGTGGCCAGGTTGAGCCTGGCGTTGCCATCCAGGATCAGCTCGTCCCTGACGACGGGAGCGCGGCGTCGGCGGGCATGGGGTGGACGGGGATCCGGTGCTTGGGGATCGCGTGCGCGATGTCTCGGCCGTACACCGGGTGGATATCGAGTTCGGCCTCGCCGTGGGTCTCGTCGACTTTGGCGTGCAGGGGCATGCTGCTTTCCTCACTCTCGGCGGTAGCGGCTGAACAGGAAGCCGTCGTCGTGCAGCACGTGCGCGAGCGATAGCCGTTCGGTGTGCGCCGACGGGATCTTGGTGACGCGGTCGGCTTTCCCGAGCGCCAGTACGGGGCTTGTGGTCAGGCAGAGCTCGTCGACGAGTTCGGCCGCGGCCAAGTGGCCGAGCAGCGCGGGCCCGCCCTCGGTCAGGATGCTGCGGTAGCCGAGCCCGCGCAGCGCGCTGACTGCGGCGATCAGGTCGAGCCGGTCGTTCCCGGCCTCGATGACGCGGGCGCGCCTGGCGATGGCCGCGCGCCGATCCGGCGGAGCGGTCCCGGTGGTGATCACGATCGTTTGCGCGCCCGGCGCGGCGGCGGTCAGCAGCGAGCTGTCGGGATCCAGGTCCAGGCTGCCGCTCACGACTGCGATCGGCGGAACCGGCGCGTCGCCCGGGCGCAGCCCGGCCCAGATCTCGGCTGCTTGCACCGGGCGGTAGCGCTCTGTCCGTACCGTGCCAGCGCCCACCAGGATCAAGTCAGCGAGGCTGCGAAGCACCGTGAACAGCATTCTGTCGGCCGGGCCTGACAGACTTCGCGAGCGGCCGCCATATGACGTGGCGCCGTCGGCGCTCGCCACCATGTTCGCCCTCAGCAAGGGATTGGCGAGGGCGGCCCCGTTCCCGTAGTAAGAGGCGAGTTCCGCGACGGCTGCGGGCGTCGGACCCGGCGTGACCCGGGGAATGACCTGCAGATCGGGACCCTCATCCGGGTGGATCTTGCGCACGGCCAGCAGTCAATCAGATACGGAGGAATGGCGGACCCCCGGTTACCCGCATAGCGGGAACGGGGCCCGATTAAGCTGTCGCGGCCTCAAGCACGACGACGGCTCGGCCAGCAACCTCTCGACTGTTCGCAGGTGTCCGGATGGCCGCCGACTCGGCAGTGTCGAACACGACCTGCCAGCCGCTGCCGGGCAAGGTGAACGTCACCGGCTCGTCGTGCGCGTTGAACAAGAGCAGAAAACTCCTGTCGGTGATGGTCTCCCCGCGCGGACCGGGCTCGGTGATGGCTTCCCCGTTCAGCAGGACCGCGAGTGATCGTGCGTAGCTCGCTCGCCAGTCAGCCTCGGTCATCTCGGTACCGGCGGGTGTCAGCCAGCTGATGTCGCGCTGACCGCCCAGCTCTCCGCTGAAGAACCGACGGCGGCGGAACACCGGATGATCGCGGCGGAGCGCGATGAGATCCCTGGTGAACTCCAGGAGATCGGCGTGCTTGCCGGCGGCCTCCCAGTCAACCCACGACGTCTCGTTGTCCTGGCAGTAGGCGTTGTTGTTGCCCTGCTGCGTGCGGCCGAGTTCGTCGCCGGCGAGCAGCATCGGGACGCCCTGCGACAGCAACAGGGTGGCCAGGAAGTTGCGGGCCTGACGGTTCCGCAGCTCGGTGATGGCCGGGTCATCCGTCGGGCCCTCGGTACCGCAGTTCCATGACCGATTGTCGTCTGATGCCGTCGGCGTTGCAGTCGCCGTTCGCCTCGTTGTGCTTGGCGTCGTAGCTCACCAGGTCGGCCAGGGTGAAGCCGTCGTGGCAGGTGACGAAGTTGATCGAAGCAACCGGTCGGCGTGCGCTGGTCTCATACAGATCGCTCGAGCCGCTGAGGCGGGAGGCGAACTCCGGGACCGAGGCCGGCTGGCCTCGCCAGAAGTCCCTGACCGTGTCCCGGTACTGGCCGTTCCACTCGGTCCACAGGGGCGGGAACTTCCCGACCTGGTAGCCGCCAGCGCCTACGTCCCACGGCTCGGCGATGAGCTTCACCTGGGATACGACGGGGTCCTGCTGCACGAGCTCGAAGAACGCCGACAGTCGGTCCACCTCGTGCAGCTCGCGGGCCAGCGCCGCGGCCAGGTCGAACCGGAAGCCGTCGACGTGCATGTCCAGGATCCAGTACCGAAGCGAGTCCATGATCAGCTGGAGCGCGTGCGGATGCCGGACGTTGAGGCTGTTGCCACAGCCGGTGTAGTCGAGGTACACGGACGGGTCGGTGTCGTCGAGGCGGTAGTACGCCGCGTTGTCGATGCCGCGGAAGGACAGCGTCGGGCCGAGCGCGCCGCCTTCCGCGGTGTGGTTATAGACGACATCGAGGATGACCTCGATGCCCGCAGCGTGCAGCGCCTTGACCATCGACTTGAACTCGGCGACCTGACCGTGCGGCTCGGCCGAGCTCGAGTACAAGTTATGCGGCGCGAAGAAGCCGATCGTGTTGTAGCCCCAGTAGTTGGTGAGGCCGCGCTGAACCAGCTCGTGCTCAGGGACCGATTGGTGGACGGGCATCAGCTCGATGGCGGTGACGCCCAGCTTCGTGAGGTGGTCGATGATGGCCGGCGACGCCAGGCCGGAGTACGTACCGCGCAGCTCGGCGGGTACCTGCGGGTGACGCATGGTGAGGCCGCGGACGTGGGCCTCGTAGATCACCGTCTGGTGGTAGGGCGTATGCGGCGGCCGGTCACCTGACCAGTCGAAGTAGGGGTTGACGACTACATTCCGCGGCATGAACGGCGCGCTGTCGGCGTCACTGCGTCGAGATGGGTTGCCGACCTGGTAGTCGAACACCGCAGCATCCCAGCGCAGTTGCCCGTCGACAGCCTTGCCGTACGGATCGAGCAGCAGTTTGGCGGGGTTGCAGCGCCGGCCGCGCTTCGGATCGTACGGGCCCGTTACGCGGTAGCCGTAGCGCTGGCCCGGTCCGACGGCCGGCAGATAGCAGTGCCAGACGAAGCCGTCGACCTCGGTGACATCCAGGCGCGTCTCGGCCCCGGCGTCGTCGAAGAGGCACAGCTCGACCCGGTCGGCTACCTCAGAGAACAAGGCAAAGTTGGTGCCAGAACCGTCCCACGTGGCCCCGAGCGGGTAGGCCGCGCCCGGCCAGATCTGCATCCGCTGACCCTACCTGCTGGTAACAGCAGACCGGACCAGGATGCCAGCCAGGTCGAGTCCCTCCGGCAGACTGCCGAACGGCGCGCCGGGACCGGCCGTACCCGGCCCGAGCCTGCTAGCGCAGAATGCGTCCGCCACAGCGGCAGGCGCGTGCCGCGCCAGCAGCGCCCCTTGCAGCGTCACAGCGAGCTGGCCGGCCAGCAGTCGAGCGGTCCGCTCGCCGGTCTGACGATCTGAAGCGGCCTCCTTGAGCAAGCCGCGGAGGCTCGCGGCGGCGGCCGCGACGCGAGGATCACTGGCGGCCAGGTCGATCTCGCCCAGCACCGCCTCGGCGCCGTCCGGTGTGCGGGCCAGGGCGCGCAGGACGTCAAGGGCCGTGACGTTCCCCGAGCCCTCCCAGATGGAATTCAGCGGGGAATCCCGGAGCAGCCGCGGCAGCGGCGAGTAGTCCTCGACGTAGCCGTTCCCGCCGAGACACTCCAGTGCCTCGCCGGTGATCATGGGGGTCCGCTTGCAGATCCAGTACTTGGCCGCGGGCAGGGCAACCCGGAGCAGGGCGGCCTCGGCCTCGTCTCCGCGCGCGGCCCGGTCGGCCGCGCCCGCGAGGCGCAACGCGAGCGTAGTCGCGGCCTCTGACTCCAGCGTGAGGTCCGCGACGACGGACGTCATGGCCGGGTGGTCGATGAGCTGCGCGCCAAACGAGGTGCGCTGGCTCGCGTAGTTCGCGGCGATGACCGTCGCCTGCCGGATCGCGGCCGAGCTGCCGAGGACGCAGTCGAGCCTGGTCGCGCTCACCATGTTGATGATCGTCGGAACGCCTCGCCCGAGCTCGCCGACGGGCCAGGCGACGGCTTCGTCGTACTCCACCTCGCTGGAGGCGTTAGACGTGTTCCCGAGCTTGTCCTTGAGCCGCTGGATGAACATCGCGTTGCGGCTCCCGTCGGGCAGTACCCGCGGCAGCAAGAAGCAGGACAGGCCCTCCGGGGCCTGGGCGAGCACGAGGAACACGTCGCACATGGGCGCCGAACAGAACCACTTGTGCCCCGTCAGCAGGTAGCTGCCATCGCCGGCCGGCGTGGCACGGGTGGTGTTCGCCCGGACGTCCGAGCCGCCCTGCTTCTCGGTCATGGCCATGCCGGCGAGCAGCCCGGCCTTGGCCGTCGGCACTCGCAGGCCAGGGTCGTAGACCGGCGCCGCCAGCAGGGGCTCGTAGGCCGCTGCCAGGTCTGGCGCCTGCCGCAGCGCGGGCACGCTGGAGTACGTCATGGAGATCGGACAGCCGTGCCCGGCCTCTGCCTGCGTCCAGACGATGAACTTGGCCGCTCGGGCCACGTGTGCGCCGACCCGCGGGTCTGACCACGGCGCCGCGTGCAAGCCGTGACCGACCGCGACGCCCATCAGCTCGTGCCAGGACGGGTGGAAGTCGACCTCGTCGACCCGGTAGCCGCGAGCGTCGTGGGTACGCAGGACCGGCTTGTTGATATTCGCGAGCCTGGCGTGCTCCTGAATTCGGCGCGGAACCGGCCAGCAGGCCGAGATCGTGCAGCTCCGGCTCGGCCCAGCCGCCGCCTTCGCGGTGCAGAGCTGTCAGCAGCGCGGCGTCGTCAGCTACGTCGAACCCGACAAGTGGCGGGACCTGATTAAGGACTTGGTGAGTGGGGCGACTGCCGGGACTGAGTGGTGCGGACGCGGTCACGAGGTATGGATGCCGCACTCGCTCTTGGCGGTGCCAGCCCAGCGTCCGCTACGCGGGTCGGCCCCGTCGGCGACCCTGGAGGTGCACGTCCGGCAGCCGATCGATGGGTAGCCGTCGTAGACAAGCGGGTTCACGAGCAGGTTGTTGGCGGCGATGTACTCGTCGACCTGCTGCCCGGTCCACTCGACGATCGGGTTGACCTTCACCATCTCGCGCCTGGCGTCCCACTGGACGACCTTCGTATCGCTGCGAGCCTCGGTCTCCTCACGGCGGACACCGGTAAACCACGCGTCGTAGGGGCCGAGCGCCTCCTCAAGCGGCACGACCTTCCGCAGGTAGCAGCACAGGTCGGGGTTCCGGCTGTACAGCCGCGGGCCGAGTTCTGCGTCTTGCTCGGCGACGGTCGTGGGCGGCGTCACGTTGATCACGTTGACCGGGTAGACAGCGGACACCGCGTCCCGGGTGCCAATGGTCTCCGGGAAGTGATAGCCGGTATCCAGGAAGAGCACGTCAACGCCCGGCAGGTGCTTGGAGACCAGGTTGACGAGCACAGCGTCGGTCATTGACGAGGTAATGCAGATCCGGCGTCCGAACGTTCGCGCGGCCCACGCGATAACCTCGTCGGCCGGCGCCCCAGCGAGTGCATCAGCAGCCTGCGCAGCTAGCCTCTCCATGTCGCCGGGCTCCTCCTCGCGGCCGTCAGATGCAGCCATTCCCGTTCACACTATGGCCAAGCACTCGCGAGCGGCAGACCTGTGGGCTAATTCACAGGGATCAATGGTCGTCCCCAGCGCCCCAGCCTGCCCGGCCGTTAGCGCTTGCCAGTGTCGGCAACCTCCGCCGTGGCTCGGCTATTCCAGCAGAATCTAGCTTTGCAGAAGTCTCGCTAGCCTTGCCGGATCCAGCCCAGGCGTGTCTCCGACTTCGGCGCAGGCGGTTGGTGCTGGCAGTCGCACCAGGTGCCACCGCGGCACTTCTCGTGCCGCTGAGCTCGACAACCCGCGCAGACCACGGCGACGTCCTAGGCCGCGTTGGCGCGGCGCATGCGGCGGCGACGCTCGGAGGAGCGCTCGTCCTCGTTCAGGCCGCCCCAGGTCCCGTACTTCTCTGGCCGGCTGACGGCGTACGTGAGGCACTCGGCCTTGACTGGGCAACTCGCACAGACAGCCTTGGCCTTGCGCTCGCGGATCTCGCGCTCGGGCTGCCGTTCTCCGTCAGGCCCAAAGAAAAGCACGACATCATCGCCCCGGCACGCAGCCTGGTCTTGCCAGCCCCAGCTCGGCCGTTGCATAAGGGCGGCGGCTTGACGGCGTACCTCAGACATGAATTGCTCTCCTCAGCCAGCAGACCGTGGTCGTCGCTGGCCACGGTGTCAAAAGCAGGTGCGTATAAATCGGTCAAATCGTTCATTCGGTGCATGCTTAAGGGTTCAAGCCCCGTCGTGCCAGCGTGCTCCCGTCCAGCGCACCCCGTGGAGCGAGGTATCGTGCTCTAGACGAAGAAGTTCTCGCGCGGTTGCGGCAATTGCCCCGTCGCATGATGCAACGCACCGCACTGGCGCGATGTTCCCGGTGGCGGCTGCCGCATGGCCCGCGACGCTTGGACGCGTGCCCATTGATGCGCGCACGCCGCCGAATAATCATGCCATTGAGTCGGTCAGCGCGCAGCCGAGATCATTAAAATATCTTCCGGCGGCGGCTCTGTGGTCCAGGTCACACTAATTGATCGTTAACTGGACAGATCCCACGGTTCACGCCACGATAGCCTCATGTCCGCGTCCGACGCAGCGCCGCTGCCTCGCCTCGGCGAGGTCTTCTTCGACGTCAGGGGCAACTCCCGGAGCATGCGGCTCAGCTGGTACGCCGACACCGACGTGGCAGTTTTCAGCATCTGGCAGGGCGGTAAGTGCACTGGCACATTTCGGCTGCCGATGGATGACCTCAGCCGGATGATCGAGGTACTGCGTCGCGGTCCAGAGGGCCGCGCCGGGCGCAGAGCGGGCGAGCGCAGGGAACGAGTTACCGGCGAGCGCGGGGCCGCCGACGGCGGCACCGGCGAGCGCAGGCCAGAGTATGGCGCTCGCGGTCGTGGCCTTGGCGCTGCCCCGGAGGGTGCCGGCGGCTACGACTCCGACAAGACGGTCGTGCACGACGGGCGCACCGGCACAGGCGACTACGCGCGCAGGCCAGTATGGCGGCGCGGACTCTGGGACCAGCGACTTCGGTCCGGAGGGCCATGCGCCTGGCGAATACGGCTCGGATGTCTACACCGCAGGCGATTACTGGCCTGGCAATGACCGTTCCGGCGATTATCGTCCCGCCGATCAGCGGTCGGCCGAATACGACGACTACAGCCGTTCCGGGAGCGCTCGGCACCGGACCGAGCACTACGAACCCGCTGATTATGGTCAGCCGGACTACGACCAGGACGGCGAGTGGTGGCCTGACAGTGACCAGGCCGATCGGACTGGTCAGCCCTTCGTCCCGGCCGACGGCGTCGGTTACGGTGAGCAGCGCTTTGCGCCGCCCTATGGTCGCCCTCAGCCGGACTCATCTGAGGCCAGGCTTTATGGACGACTCGGAGTATCGGCTACCGGCCGATCCCGCCGGTCGCTCGCGACATTCGGCGGGTCGGCACAGCGGCGGCCAAGGGTAGTAACCGGGCCTGACCCGGCGGGCCGGTCAAGGGCCGTGCGCGACGATTTCGTTCTTTGATGACGGCCAAAAATGGGCTGATCAGAACCTGGAGTCGGCACCGTTAGAGGCGGGCGTGGCGGGGCATAGTTTTCGGCGGGGGGAAGGGGGATACCAAGTGGCCCAGAAAATCTCCGTTACGTTCGCGTGCGACTACGACTCACGAGAGATTCCCGAGGGCGAGCACATGACTCGGGCGTTCAGCCTTGATGGCCGGGATTACGAGATTGACCTGTGCGAGAAGCACAGCCAGAAGTTTGACGAGGTGCTCGGCAGGTTCGCGGACAAGGCCCGAAAGGTTACCGGCCGGGTGGGCAGGCCAAAGCGCCGGACCACTGCGCACCGTCAGCGCAGCGCCGACATCCGGTCTTGGGCGAAGCAGAGCGGGATGGACGTCAGCGATCGCGGGCGGATCCCGGCGGATGTGATCGCCAAGTACGACGCCAACCACTAACAGCGGAAACCGATGGCCCGGCGCCTGTCAGGGGGCCGGCTCATTGGTGTTCGGGGCGTCCGGAATGAGCATGACGGCGGACGCCAGTACCTGAGAGTTGGGCAGCTGCACTCGGCCTTCCTCGGTCTCGAGGCGCACGTACGTCAGGCTCAGGTCGACGACCACGCCCTCGATCGGACCCGACAGGGCCCCGGACCGGAAGCGCACCCGATCGCCGACCCGGAATGGACTGGCAAACAGCAGAACCAAGCCGGAGAAAACGTTGCCCAGCGACTGCTGCGCGGCGATGCCAAGCAGCACACCGGTCACGGCGCCGCCGACGAGCAGTTGTCTCGGACTCACGCCGAGTAGCGCCAGTGAAGACGCGAGAATTGTAAAAACACCGGCGAGCAGCAGCACGTATCTGACGATCCCCGCGTGCGCCCGACCGATCAGCGGCTCGAGTGCGCCGCTTGCCGCGCCGGACAGGCCAATGGCAGCGATCATCCCGAAAACGAAGAAGGCCAGGTTGCCGGAGACGAAGATGATTTTCGATGTCGGGGTGATGACTATGTGGTTGACGACGCTGTGCTTCAGATCGTGATAGTCGTCAAAGCCCCAGCCCTTGGCGGCCACGGCGCCAGCGACGGCGATCGCGAACGCGAATACATAGCGCCATGGGTTCACTTTGGCGCGAACCTTGTGCATGCGCTCGGCGACGTCAAGCTGACGACGTTCCTGCAGGTCCATTTCTCTACGTTATCGGGGACGCGGCCGCCCATGCCGCGCGCGCTAGAACGCGCGCGAGCCCGGGACCGGCACGGTCCCGGGCTCGCGCGATGATCTCCTGCTCGTGCCCTACTACGCGCCCAGGTTGAACAGCGGACTGCCGACAGGCAGGACCTGCTTGCCCTTCATGCCGTTGATCACGCCAGCCGCTGATGTGTACCAGGCGACAAATGCAGTGATGATGCCGATGACGCCGCCGACCTTCACCATGCCGCTGCTGCCGCCGAGAATCCCGATGAACAGGAAGATCTCGGTCAGCTCGAGGGTGAGGAAGACACCGAACACGGCGACGTTCAGCTGCGAGCTGAAGATCAGCATGTACGTGTTGAAGATGGCGAAGGCCAGCAGGATCCAGCCCACGTCCTTCGCGCCAGCCGGGGCGTGGGCAAGCAATGCCCACAGGCCGAGGCCGATCCAGAAGCCGCCATAGGTGGAGAACGCCGTCGCGCCGAAGACGTTCCTGTTGCGGAATTCCCACATTCCGGCGAGCAGCTGGATAAGTCCGCCATAGGCCAAGGCGTAGCCGAGCCAGTCGGCGCCAGAGGTGTTCTTCGCCCAGCCGGCGTTCACCGCTGATAGCAGGAACGTGGTCAGCGCGAAGGCTGCTAGCCCGAGCGGAGCAGGATCGGCGATGCCGGTGCCTGCGGCAACTGCTGCGGGAGCCTCATCGGTGGTGCTCAACTATTTTCCTCCTCGGGACATTGCCTGCCTGACCACGAGCACGCTGCTGGGGCAAGGCAAGCGTGATGGATGTTGGCGAGGTCGCGAATCCGCGCACCGTGCGTGGCCGACCGCCTGGGCCTCAAGCCCGGCGGGGCAGGTCTCGTAGTGCGTTGCTAAAGCTACGAGCAGGGCCATTCGCTGACCTTCCTGATTCTTCACACCTGGCTCACGAGAACCAGATGGAAGATCTGCCCTGAGCGTAACGCCGGGCGGGCCATTTAGGGAGACCCATTTTTGGGCGTTGAGAGTTAAATGCCGGAAGTGCTGCTCGGTCCCGTGGTTGTGGGCGCGGCATCGTCACGTCGCAGCAGGCTGGACAATCCCGCGCGCGTCGCCAGCACGACGACGCTGTCGCCTGCGCTGATCACGTAGTCAGGGGCCGGCGACCAGTCCACGTCGTCGATGGCCACCGGGCGCAGCGCGATGACGCGCAGCAGCGCCGGCTGATGCACCGAGGCGAGGTGCCTGCCGATGAGACCGCCTTCCTCGGCGGTGACGTCGGCCAGCAGCAGGACGTGCCGACCGACGGCGATCGTGCGCAACACCTTCTGATCGAGCACAGCCGCGGCGAACGCGGGCGCGGCCAGGTAGGACGTCGACCGCGAGACCGTGTTGGCGATCGTGTCCTGAATGCGCGCCGCCAGGTCGTCGTCGTAGAGCCGCACGACGATGCGAGGGCGAGCCGAGAGCGCCCGCGCGTTGAGTGCGGTCTCTAGATTTGCGATATCGCTGTTGGTGACGGAAACGAGCGCCTGGCACGTGCTGATGCCGGCCTCTCGCAGCGTTTCTTCACGCTGCGTCTCGCCGATGACGATGCGAATACCGAGGCTCTGCGCGAGTGGCATGCCGGTGGCGTCGGCGCTCTTGTCGACGCCGACAACGTCGAATCCGAGATCGTGCAGCTGGCCAATCACCCGAGTGCCGACCGCGCCGAGTCCGGCTACGATCACGTGGTTGCCGACGGGCAGATCTCGTCGCCGCACCGGTGCCGCGAATGCGCGCGCCGACAATCGCCGCGGTCACCAGCGGCAAGATGGCAAGGCCGTCAAACGTGAGCAGGATCTGAGCGATCATCTCCGCTCCGCGAGTTTTCGCCCCGGTTTGCGCGGCGCCTGCCCCGTCGACAAGTGTCAGGTACAGCGAGGCCGGCAGGGTGTAGTGCATCGGCCCAAGCAGCAACAGCGAGAAGCCGGCCACCAGCACCCCCGCTAGCGCGATGCAGACGAGCCCAAACTTCGTCGCGACGAACCAGCGCAGCAGCCGCAGCGGCGCGGTGAGCCGACGGCGGCGTTGCCGCGACAGCGGATTGCGCGGTGTCCCGTCGGCGACGGCGAGCACGAGCCCGGCTGCAGGGTCTGCGGGTGACAGTAGGAACGGCGCGTCGGCATCGCTGGTCGTGGCTAGCCCGCAGATGATCTGGTCCGCGCCGACGGCCTCGCGGCGCGCCACGTACATGGTGCGGCCGGCCATTCGGACGTGGCTCGGAGCTGGCTCGCCGAGGGCGGCGGCGACAAGCGAGGGGGCAGCCATATCTGCCTGTGACAGGATGGCGCAGTCCGTGAAGAAGGCACGCATACGCTGGCCAAGGCCGGTGTTGAACATGGCGATCACGAGCCGAACACGCGGGCTGAGCTCCTGCGCGCGCAGCGCAGCGTGGAAATTGCCGAGGTCGTCTTGATGCAGGATGGCCACGCCGCGGGCAGTCGAGAGGCCGGCGTCGATGAACGCATCCGTCGTCAGGTCTGATCGCTCGAGGACGCGGACGCCAGGCATCGCCGACATCCGGCTGGCGTGCTCGGTGGCTGCCTGCGGCACGATCGCGGTAACGGCTAACCCGTAGCGGGCGGTGAACTCCTCGGCCATGCGCGAGGCGAGCGCGTTGGCGCCGCAGAGAATGACGTGACCCTCAGGCTCGCCGGAGTGCGGTGGCACGAAAGGATCTTAACGGCGGCTAACCGGTCGTTGCGGGTATCCCGGCCACGTACGCGAGCGCCTCACCGTAGATCTCGTCCGGGTCGAGCCGGCGCAGCTCCTCGGCGAGCAGATCAGCGATCTCCCTGCGCTGCAGCGCCACGTGCCGGTCTGGCTGGCCGGGCCGCGTCAGCGTCGCAACCCGCCCGTCGGGCCGGCTGATGACCACGTCACCGTCGTCGGTCTGCATCGCGACCTCGGTGATCCCTGGCCCGCCTGACAGCTCCCGCCGGAACCGCACGCCCAGTCGCTCGCTCAGCCACGCGGTCAGCAGATCCGCGGTCGGGTTGTGCTCCTCGGCGAGGACCACGCCGCCGAGGATCGGGCACTGTTCCTGATCGACGATCGCCGCCAGCAGCGTTCGCCAGGTTGTCGCTCTGGTCCAGCTCAGGTCCGTGTCGCCGGGCTTGTAGCCCGCGCTCAGCGCGGCCAGCGCCTCGGTCGGCGCCTTGGCGCGGGCAGCGTCTGTCACGCGCCGCTGAGCGAGCAAGCCAAGCGGCTGGGCCGACGGAACCGCCGGCAGCAGCCCGTACCACCAGGTGACGACCGGTGTGTCGGGGACGAGCAGCGGCATGATGACTGAGTCTGCGTGCTCGCTCATCGGCCCGTACAGACGCAGCAGCACGGTCTGGCCAGGCGTGCCCTCGCCGGACCTGATCTCGGCGTCGAGGCGCGAAGCGCTCCTCGCGTCGCGCGAGATCACGGCCAGGATCCGGCACGGGTGCTCGCGGCCGGCCTGACTCGCTGCGCGGACCGCGTCGTGCTGCCCTGACTCGTCGGTCACGATGATCAGGTTCAGCACCACGCCGGTGGCCGGACCGCCCATCTGGTCCCTGGTTATGGCCAGCGCTGCCCGGATGTGCGCAGTGGTGGTGTCCGTGAGATCGGTCAGCATGTGTCCCCCTACAGCCGCCGCCACGCCCGGCCATCACGGGCGAGCAGCTCGTCCGCGCTCGCCGGGCCGGCCGTGCCAGCCGGGTACTGCTCGGGCTTGTCGTGGTTGGCCCAGAAATCCTCGATGGGGTCGAGGATCTTCCACGAGAGCTCGACCTCTTCCTGGCGCGGGAACAGCGGCGGATCGCCGATCAGCACGTCGAGCAGGAGCCGTTCGTAGGCCTCTGGGCTCGACTCGGTGAACGACTCGCCGTAGGCGAAGTCCATGTTCACGTCCCGGACCTCCATCGCCGAGCCCGGTACCTTCGAGCCGAACCTCAGCGTCACGCCCTCGTCGGGCTGAACGCGGATGACCAGGGCGTTCTGGCCGAGCTCCTTCGTATCCGTCGCGTCGAACGGCAGGTGCGGCGCCCGTTGGAAGATGACCGCGATCTCGGTCATCCGGGTCGGCAGCCGCTTGCCGGTACGCAGGTAGAAGGGCACATCGGCCCAGCGCCTGTTGTCGATCGTCAGCCGGATGGCGGCATAGGTCTCGGTCGCGGAGTCAGGCGGGATGCCGTCCTCCTCCAGATACCCGCGCACCGGGATGCCGCCCTGCCAGCCGGCGGCGTACTGTCCGCGCGCGGTGCCAGCGGCCAGGTCGGCGGGGATTTGTACGGCCGCGAGCGCCTTCTCCTTTTCCGCCCGCAGCGACTCGGCCGCGAAGGATAGGGGCTCCTCCATGACGGTCAGCGCGAGCAGCTGGAGCAGGTGGTTCTGGATCACATCCCGGGCCGCTCCGATGCCGTCGTAATAGCCGGCCCGGCCGCCGATGCCGATGTCCTCGGCCATGGTGATCTGCACGTGGTCGACGTATCCGCGGTTCCAGATCGGCTCGAAGAGCGTGTTGGAGAATCGCATAGCCAGCAGGTTCTGGACAGTCTCCTTGCCCAGGTAGTGGTCGATCCGGAAGACCGCGTACGGCGGGAACACCGCGTCGAGCATCGCGTTGAGCTCGCGCGCGCTCTCAAGGTCGTGGCCGAACGGCTTCTCGATGACGACGCGCCGCCATGGCTGGTGCCCGGTGCCGGTGGCGGGCGCGCTGGAGAGGCCGGACCGCTTCAGTTGCTGGACGACGATAGGGAAGGCGTTCGGAGGCACCGACAGGTAGAACGCGTAGTTCCCGCCGGTGCCGCGCTCGGCGTCCAGCTCAGCGACCGTCCGCGCCAGGTTGTCGAATGCCTCGTCGTCGGAGAACTCTCCTGGGACGAACCGGATTCCTTCCGACAACTGCTGCCAGACTTCTTCTCGGAACGGCGTGCGGGCGTGCGCCTTGACCGCATCGTGCGTGACGCGGGCGAAGTCCTCGTTTTCCCAGTTCCGGCGTGCGAACCCGACGAGGGAGAAGCCGGGCGGGAGCAGCCCGCGGTTCGCGAGGTCGTAGATGGCGGGCAGCAGCTTCTTGCTCGCGAGGTCGCCGGTCACGCCGAAGAGCACGAGGACGCACGGGCCGGCCAGCCGCGGGATGCGCCGATCCCTTCTGTCGCGCAGCGGATTCGGGATCATGTGGTGCTGGCGGTCATTTCGCGGGTGATGGTCTCGAGCAGCTCGCTCCAGGAGACGGCGAACTTCTCGACGCCCTGCTGCTCAAGTACGGCCACGACGTCGTCGTACTTAATACCGAGGGTTTCAAGCTCCTCGAATACCCGGCGCGACTCGTCGTACGTGCCGCGGATGGCGTCGCCGTGGAGTACGGCGTGATCGGCCGTCGCCCGGATCGTCGCCTCTGGCATCGTGTTGACGGTCACTGGCGCGGCCAGCTCGGTCACGTAGAGGGTGTCGGCGAAAGACGGGTCCTTCACGCTCGTTGACGCCCACAAGGGCCGCTGCGGCCTAGCACCGCGCGCTGCCAGCGCCGCCCAGCGGTCCGTCGCCGATCGGTGCTCGAACAGCTCATACGCGAGGCGGGCGTTGGCGAGTGCGGCCTTGCCGCGCATCGCGTGCGCATCGGGAGTACCGATCTTGTCCAGCCGCTCGTCCACCTCGGTGTCGACCCGGCTGACGAAGAACGAGGCGACCGACGCGATGCCCGCCACGTCCCGGCCAGATGCCTGTTCAAGGCCGGCCATGAAGGCGTCGATGACCTGGCCGTAGCGCTCCAGCGAGAAGATCAGCGTCACGTTGACGGAGATACCCTCGGACAAGCACTGCGTGATGGCGGGCAGGCCCTCGAGCGTCGCCGGAATCTTGATAAACAGGTTGGGCCGGTCCACCAGCCACCACAGCGCTCGAGCCTCAGCGATCGTTTTGGCCGTCTCGTGGGCGAGCCGTGGGTCAACCTCGATGGAAACCCGGCCGTCGACGCCGCCGGTCGCGTCGTATACGGGCCGCAGCACATCGCAGGCCCAGCGGATGTCATAGGTCGTCATGGCCCGCGCTGCCTCGTCGACCGTCACCTCCCGGATAGCGAGGTCGTGCACTTGCTCGGCATAGGCCGACCCGCTCGACAGCGCCTTGGCGAAGATCGTTGGATTCGACGTCACGCCGCGCACGTGGAAGTCGCGCACAAGGGCAGCCAGGCTCCCCGACGACAGTCGCTCCCTGCTGATGTCGTCCAGCCAGACCGAGACACCCATGTCGGTGAGCTGGGCCAATGTGTCGTGCTGTGCCGTCATGTCCCTACCTGCCTTGCTCTGGTTTCTACCTACGCTAACTAGGTAATCGTCCCGCCGTGCGTTAGCGTTCGCCAGCCCGAATGCTTGGCGGCAGCACCCTCATCCCCCGACCCTTTCGCCGTTACCCGACCCTATCCCTGGGCACGTGCCCTACTTTGCCGGACGCGGGTTAACAAACGGGGAGGCCGGCCTGCCTAAAGCTGGCCGACAGCGCCGCGATCGCGCAATGAGTACGGCAGCAGGAGCGCCACGATCCAGATGGCTGTCGACCCGGTCACGTGTACCCAGACCAGACCGGCGGGCAGGCCGCTGAAGTACTGCGCGTATCCGACGACTCCCTGGAGCCCGATCAGCGCGAGCAGCAACCAGCCAAGCCGAACTGCCTTCCGCGGCGCCCCGGACATGTGCAAGCCGAGCAGGAGAGCGACCATCAGCCCGCCGAGCAGCCAGCCGATGTCGGCGTGCAGCTGTGTGACCCCCTCCAGCGGCAACTTGTATCTGGCTACGTCCGGCGCTCCAGCGAGCGGGCCAGTGCCAGTGACGACCGTGCCGGCGGTCATCATGAGCGCCACGGTTCCGACGATGCCGAGCGCAACCAGCCGTACCGATCGCGCCGCGAACGGTCGGGCTGGGCCGGTGCCCTCCTGGCACCGGATGTACAGCGCGACAGTGGCGGCCACGAGCGCGACAGACGCCAGGAAGTGGAGCGAGACCAGCGCTGGATTCAGCTTGGTGATGACCACGACGCCGCCCAGCACGGCCTGCGCCACGATCGCGCCCGGCTGCGCTGCGGCGAGCCAGACCAGGTCGCGCCGACGGTGGCCATCCGCGCCGCGATAGCGCCAGGCTGCGATGAATACGCCGACCGCGATGACGAAGATGGCGATCGTCACGAGCCGGTTGCCGAACTCAACCCAGCGGTGGATGAGCGGGTCGCCGGTCGCCCCGGTGGCGGCGAGGCCGCGGGCCGTGCACTTGGGCCAGTCGGGACAGCCCAGGCCCGACTGGCTCAGCCGGACGGCCGCCCCGGTCAGGATGATCAGCGCCGAGGTGATGACGCCGCCGAGCGCCCAGCGGCGCAGCGCGACCGGGGTCGGCGTCAGCAGCCCGTCGGCCAGCAGTACTGGCCACTGCCTGGTCGCGTTCGTCTTCGGTGCGGTGAGCGGAGCTGACATAGGACACCATGTTAGGCCGGAGGCGGCGGCAGGCTGCCGCGATCCGGCCGCTCGGGTGCGCCACCTCGGGCCGCTCCTGCGCAGGCCACGATGACAAGGACGATCGCGAGCCACTGCCGGGCCAGCAGACTCTCACCGAGCAGCAGGAGCCCGACCAGGGCGGCGACGGCCGGCTCCAGGCTCATCCAGATGCCGAATACTCCGGCCTGCACCCGGCGCAGCGCCTCGAGTTCGAGCCGGTACGGAATCACCGAGGACAGCAGGCCGATGGCCAGGCCCTCAGCGATGACACCTGGGTGCAGCAGTTTCGGGCCAGCTGCCGCGATGGCCGGGCCGGTCGCCAGCACCGCGGCCACCACCATGGCGATGACGAGGCCAGACGCACCGCTAAACCGCTGTCCGGTCGCGCGGCTGAGCAGGATGTAGGCGGCCCAGCCGGCGGCGGCGATCAGGGCGAACGCGATACCGGCTGCCTGCGCGCTCAGGCCGAGCACTGGCCCGGCTCGACCGACCGACCCGACCGTATTGCTGGCCAGCTGGGTACCACCGTCGGTCAGCAGGAGCACGCCAGCCGCCGCCAGGAGCACCCAGAGCACATCCAGCCACCGCCGGGAGGAGGCAACGGCGACAGCGAGGGGTCCGAGAAACTCGATTGTCACAGCCACGCCGAGCGGGATCCGGGCGAACGACTGGTAGATGGAGAAGTTCATGATGGCGAGGACGAGCCCGAACGTCACGGCTATCGCCAGGTCATGCCAGGCCCGCTCGGTGACGACAGAACGTAGCACGCGGGCGAGCGCCCGGCCGCCGAAGACGGCGACGATCAGCGCCGACCACCAGAGTCGGAGCCCGGTTACCCCGGCTGGTCCGAGCTGACCGAACATTCGCGCCGCAATACCGGCACCGAGCTGCACGCAGATGATGCCACCGAACACGAGCAGGGACGCGGGCACGGCCGGGGCCTGCCTGGGCCGCATGTTCCTGGCCGACCGACTGCGGGTTGTCCGGTCCGGGACGGCTACTCCCATCGGAAGGTGCGGGCGGCCACCGCGACGCCGGCGACGGCCCAGACGCAGAGAACCAGCAGGTCGCGCCACGGGAGCCAGGCGCCGCCGGCAAGGACTGTCCGCAGCCCGTCGGCCAGCGCGTCAGCCGGCAGCAGCCGCAGGACAGGGCGTGCGCCGACCGGGAACTTCGTCAGCGGGAACAGGATGGCGCCGAGGCCAAGCATGATCAGATACAGCAGGTTCGCCGCGGCCAGCGTGGCCTCGGCGCGCAGCGTGCCGGCCAGCAGCAGAGCCAGTCCGCTGAACGCAGCTGTCCCGGCCAGCAGCAGCAGCGGAACCCAGACAACCGCGGTCGGTCTGGCGAACGGCTGCCAGCCCAGGATGGCGCCAACGGCAAGCACGAGCGCTACCTGAATGACCTCGACGGCCAGCACCGTGACCGTCTTGGCGGCGATCAGGCCCGCCCGGGACAGCGGCGTAGCGCCGAGCCGCTTGAGCACGCCGTATCTGCGCTCGAACCCGGTGCCGATGGCCTGGCCGGTGAACGCCGTCGACATGACTGCCAGCGCCAGGATGCCAGGCACGATGAAGTCGATCCGGCTGCCCGTCCCGACGCTGATCAGGTCCGCGCGGCCGAACGCGAGCAACAGCAGCACCGGGATGATGACGGTCAGCAGCAGTTGCTCGCCGTTGCGCGCCAGCGTGCGCAGTTCGAGCCCGGCTTGCGCACGGATCATCCGCGGCAGCGGCGCCGCGCCAGGGGCCGGGGCAGGCCAGGCGCGGCTCAGCAATTCCGTCATGATCGGAGGCCCCGGCCGGTGAGCTCCAGGAAGAGGTCTTCCAGGGTTCGGCTCTCGATCTGCAGGTCTCTGGCCAGCACGCCGTGCTCGGCGCACCAGGCCGTCACGGAGGCGATGAGCTGCGGATCGACTCGTTCTGACACTTCGACGACGTAGTGGCCGGCGGGGGACTCCTTGGCAACCGCGCCAGCGGGCAGAGCAGCCAGCAGGGCGCCGAGATCCAGGTCCGCTTCCGCCCGGAAGCGCAGCTGTCCAGCCGAGCCGGTGAGCTCGGCGGGCGTCCCGCTGGCCACGACGCGACCGTCGTCGAGGATGACGACGTGATCGGCGAGCCGTTCAGCCT
This sequence comes from uncultured Actinomycetota bacterium, assembly GCA_963730085.1. Taxonomy (GTDB): domain Bacteria; phylum Actinomycetota; class Actinomycetes; order Streptosporangiales; family Streptosporangiaceae; genus JAJYUU01. Next base: position 323,084 of record CAVSQI010000011.1, read on the forward strand.
CCTCCATGTAGTGCGTCGCCAGGATGACGGACGTGCCTGCCGCGCGCAGGCCCGCGATGAGTTCCCACGTTGCGTGCCGGGCCTGTGGGTCGAGCCCGGCCGTCGGCTCGTCCAGGAAGACCAGGTCGGGCCTGCCGATGATGGCCGCGGCGAAGCCGAGCCGCTGCTGCTGGCCGCCGGACAAGTGCTTGTACGGTCGCCGGGCTGAGTCGGCCAGCCCGAGGGCAGCGAGCAAGACAGCCGGGTCCAAGGGATGCGCGTAGAAGCTGGCCATGACCTTCAGGTACTCGCCAGCTCGGGCGGAGGTCGGGACGCCGCCGGACTGGATCATCACGCCGACCCGCGCACGCAGTTCGCGCGCGTCGGTGGCGGGATCGAGGCCGAGAACCCGAACCGAGCCCTGATCGGGATGCCGGTAGCCCTCGCACGTCTCGATGGTCGTCGTCTTGCCCGCGCCATTCGGGCCGAGGATGGCGGTGACCTGTCCCCGTTCCGCGCACAGCGAGACGCCGGCGACGGCCGTCTTGTCGCGGTAGCGCTTGACCAGTTCATTGATCTCGAGGGCTGGAGCGAGGCTCACGGACGCGAGTCTACGGCGCGTAGTGGCCGGGCAGCGCATGGCTCCGCCCGGCGGCGCCGCGTTACGCCCATAGCTGGCCCAAGGCAGCGCCGCCGTAGTGCTCGTAACTACTCGTGATGCATCATGTACTAATTGTGATCGGGAACTTTTTGCTTCGCATGCGCGGTGCCGCGACAGTGGTAGTGGCCACGACGGCCTTGCTCGCGACAGCGTGCTCGTCGGGCGGAGGCACCGGAGCTAGCGTGCCGACGCCGAGGCCACCAGCCCTCACGGGCACGCTCGTCGGCTGCGGATCGACATTTCAGCTCACGTTCCAGCGCCACGCGATCGCCGCCTTCACGGCGGCCCAGCCTGGGATCGACGTCGACTATGTGGGTGACGGCTCCGGCAAGGGAATGGCTCAGCTGGCCGCTGACCTCGTTGGCTTCGCGGGCTCGGACACCGCGCCGATCCCGGCATCCGAGACGGCGAAGTTCGAGGGCAGGACTGTCTTGTACTTCCCGGTCGTTATCGGCCCGATCACCATCTCGTACAACCTGCCCAGCGTCCCCGACCTGCGGCTGTCCGGTCCGGTCATCGCCGGAATTTTTCAGGGCACAATCACAACCTGGAATGATCCGGCGATCGCCGCCGACAATCCCGGCGTCAAGCTGCCCAGCATGCCGATCATCGTCGCGCGCAGGTCGGATTCCTCCGGCACGACGCAGAACTTCACCCAGTTCCTCGTCGATTCCGCACCGCAGGTCTGGAAGCTTGGCTCCGGCTCGATGATCAACTGGCCAGCCGACAGCCGGCCGGGCGCAGGCAACGACGGGGTGGCGGCGATCATCAAGAGGGCTCCCGGCGCCGTGGGCTACGTCGACTTCGCCGACGCGAAGGCCGACGGCCTGACGTATGCCTCGATCAAGAACCAGGCCGGGCGATACGTCCTCCCGTCGTCGACGTCGGCCTCGGCCGCTGCGAGCCAGGTGAGGATAAGACCCGATCTCACGTTCAGCGCGATCTGGGCTGCCGGGGCTGGCTCCTACCCGATCACCTATCAGTCGTGGGTCTTGGTCTACGCGCACCAGCAGAACGCGAACGACGTGAAAATGCTGCTGGCCTGGATCGGCTATCTGCTCGGCGACGGCCAGACGCTGCTGGTCGGCCTGAACTACGCCCCGCTGCCGAGCAGCATCGACCAGCTGGCGGTGCGGCAGCTGAAGGAGATCACCTCGTAGCGCCTTACCAGGCTCACTGGCTCGCCGCGGCGACGAGGGCCGCGAACAGGCTCAGGTCGGCACCGGCCTCGGGGTGCCACTGGACGGCGATCATGAAGGACGCGGCGTGGTCGAACTCGACGGCCTCGATGACGCCGTCGTCGGTCCAGGCCGTGGCGATCAGATCCGCACCGAGCCGGTCGATGGCCTGGTGGTGATGAGTCGGAACCGCCGCCTCGGACCGACCGAGGATGGCCGCGAGCTGCGTCGCCGGTGCCACGCTGACCTTGTGCGTCGGGTAGCCACCCAGGTCCGGCGAGTGGCTATCGTCGCCCACGAGGTCGGGCAGATGCTGGTGCAGGCTGCCGCCAAGCGCCACGTTGATCACCTGCAGGCCCCGGCAGATGCCAAGGAGCGGAAGTCCAGTCGCGAGCGCGCGCTGGCACAAGTCCAGCTCGGCACTGTCGCGCTCTTCGGAGAACGGTCCGGCCGCCGGGTGCGGTGCTGCGCCGTAGCGAGCCGGATCGACGTCGCCGCCGCCCGAGAGCACCAGGCCGTCCAGCCGTGGCAGCATCGCGGCGCCGCCGTCCATCGGCGGTAGCAGCACGGGCAGCCCGCCCGCCCGCGCCACCTTGTCGACGTACCGGCGCGGTAGCAGGACGGCTTCGTCGTCCCAGTGGCTCCAGCGCGCCCGCAGCGCATAGCTACTGATCCCGATGACTGGATGCTGTGTCATGCCTACAAGATTGCCATGGTTACAACGGTGTGACATACGCGCCAGTGATGCCGCCGTCGACGAGGAACTGCGACGCCGTGATGAACGAGGAATCGTCGCTCGCCAGGAACGCCACCGCGGCGGCGATCTCCTCAGGTTCGCCGAATCTGCCCATCGGCACGTGCACCAGACGCCGGGCCGCGCGCTCAGGGTCCTTGGCGAACAACTCCCGCAGCAGCGGCGTGTTGATCGGGCCAGGGCACAGCGCGTTCACGCGGATGCCATCGCGAGCGAACTGCACGCCGAGCTCGCGGCTCATCGCCAGCACGCCGCCCTTAGAGGCCGTGTAGGAGATCTGGGACGTCGCAGCGCCGAGTACCGCCACGAACGACGCCGTGTTGATGATCGAGCCCTTCTGCTGCCGCTGCATGTGCGGCAGAACGTACTTGCAGCACAGGTACACCGACGTGAGGTTGATCTCCTGGACGCGTCGCCACGCATCCAGGCCGGTCGTCAGGATGGAGTCGTCGTCGGGCGGCGAGATCCCCGCGTTGTTGAACGCCACGTCGACCCGGCCGTAGCGGGCGGCAATCCCGTCGAAGAGATCTCTGACCTGCTCCTCGTCGGCGACATCCGCGGCCACGAATTCGCCGCCGGTCTCCTTGGCGGCGAGTTCACCGGTCGCCGCGTCGATGTCGACCGCGATGATCCGGGCGCCTTCGGCGGCCATCCGCCGCGCGCTGGCGAGCCCGAGTCCGCTGCCGGCGCCGGTGATCACGACGACCCGATCCTGCAAGCGCTGCATTATGAGACGACCCCGTTCCCTTATTCGGTTGCGATGAATACGTTCTTGATGTCGGTGAACGCGTCCACGGCATCGGGCCCGAGCTCGCGGCCGAGGCCTGACTGCTTGAAGCCGCCGAACGGCGTCCAGTACCGGACCGAGGAGTGCGAGTTCACCGACAGGTTGCCGGTCTCGACGGCGCGGGCGACCCGGATCGCGCGGCCGACGTTGCCGGTCCAGATCGATCCGGAGAGGCCATAAGGCGTGTCGTTCGCCAGCGCGATCCCCTCGGCCTCGTCCGCGAACGGCGTCACCGTGACGACGGGTCCGAAAATCTCCTCGGTGTAGGCCGCCGCGTCCGCGGGCACCGGGGCCAGCACAGTCGGCGGATACCAGTAGCCCGCGCCCTCAGGCGCGCTGCCGCGGAAGGCGACGGGCGCGTCGGACGGCACGTAGCTGGCGACGTGCGCCCGCTGCGCGGCGGAGATCAGCGGGCCCATCTCGGTGTCGGCGGCGGCCGGATCGCCGACCCGGACGCCCTTGACAGCTGGCTCGAGCAGCTCCATGAACCGGTCCAGGACGCTGGCCTGCACCAGGATGCGCGACCGGGCGCAGCAGTCCTGGCCCGCGTTGTCGAATACCGCGTACGGCGCGGTCGCGGCGGCCCGCTCGATGTCTGCGTCGGCGAAGACGATGTTGGCGCTCTTGCCGCCGAGTTCCAGGGTCAGCCGCTTGATGTGACGCGCGCAGCCCGCCATGATCTGCTGGCCAACCTCGGTGGAGCCGGTGAACACGATCTTGCGCACGAGCGGGTGGTCGACGAGGCGCTGGCCCACGACGCTGCCCTTACCGGGCACCACCTGGAACACGCCCTCTGGCAGCCCAGCGGCCAGGGCGAGCTCACCGATCCTGATCGCGGTCAGCGGCGTCATCTCAGCGGGCTTCGCGACGACGGTGCAGCCGGCGGCGAGGGCCGGCGCGAGGCCCCAGGACAGGATCGGCATCGGGAAGTTCCACGGCACGATCAAGCCGACGACGCCGAGCGGCTCCTTAAATGTCACGTTCAGACCGCCGGGAACGGGGATTTGCCGACCGGTCAAGCGCTCGGGCGCCGCGGCGTAGTAGGTCAGCACGTCGCGGACCTGCCCGGCCTCCCACGTAGCCGCGCCGACGGGGTGGCCGGAGCCCGTGGTCTCGAGCGCGGCGAGCTCATCCACGTGCGCGTCGACCTGCTCGGCGAACCGGCGCAGCAGCCGGCCGCGGTCGCCGGGCGCGACCGCGCGCCAGGATTCCTGGGCCCGCGCGGCGCGCTCGATCGCCGCGTCAGTCTGCTCGGCAGTGGTGTGCTCGACCTGAGTTACCGGCTGCTCAGTGGCCGGGTTGATAACGGTGTAGCTGGTCATGGCGGTAGCGTCTGTAGTCCTTTGCGGTGGTTTGTCGATCGCTTCGGGCAGGCGTCGCTTAGAGGCGCTCGAAGCAGCGACGGAGCTCCCAGTCCGTGACGGCGGCATCGAACGCGGCGAGCTCGACGCGCCCGTAGTTCGCGTAGTGGTCCACGACCTCCTGGCCGAACGCGCCCTTGGCGATCTCGCTGCTTTGCCACAGGGTCAGCGCGTCGCGGAGCGTGTGCGGCACCCGCGGGTTGTCGCCCTCGTAGGCGTTGCCGACGAAGGCCGGCTCTAGCGGCAGCTCGTTGTCGATGCCGTGCAGCCCGGCCGCGATCATCGCGGCGGTCGCGAGGTAGGGGTTCACGTCGCCACCGGGCGTCCGGTTCTCCGCGCGCAGCGAGTGCCCGTGGCCGACCAGGCGGAGGGCACAGGTTCGGTTGTCGACACCCCACCGGACCGACGTGGGCGCGAAGCTACCGGGCACGTACCGCTTGTAGGAGTTGATGTTCGGCGCATAGCACAGGGTCAGCTCCTGGAGCGCGGCTAGCTGTCCGGCTAGGAAGTGCTGGCCCAGCTTCGACAGGCCGTGCGGCCCGTCCCCGGCGAGCACTGGCGTGCCGTCCGTGCCGCGCAGCGACAGGTGGATGTGGCAGGAGTTGCCTTCGCGGGCGTTCGGCTTGGCCATGAACGTGATGCTCATGCCGTCCTGGGCCGCGATCTCCTTCGCGCCGGTCTTGTAGATCGAGTGGTTGTCGCACGTCGTGAGCGCGTCCGCGTAGCGGAACGCGATCTCGTGCTGGCCGAGGTTGCACTCGCCCTTGGCCGACTCGACGTACATCCCGGCGCCGCCCATGCCGTTGCGGAGCCGCCGCAACAGCGGCTCGATGCGGGAGGTGCCGAGGATCGAGTAGTCCACGTTGTAGTCGTTGGCGGGGGAGAGATCGCGGTAGTTCTTCGCCCAGGCCTGCTCGTAGGTGTCGGTGTACACGACGAACTCCAGCTCAGTGCCCGCCAGGGCAACCAGGCCGCGCTCGGCCAGCCGCGCGGTCTGCTGCGCCAGTATCTGGCGCGGCGACGCGACCACGGGCGTGCCGTCCAGCCATGTCAGGTCCGCGACGACGAGGGCCGTGCCGGGATGCCAGGGGATGCGGCGCAGCGTCGCCATGTCCGGGTGCATGACGAAGTCCCCGTACCCGCGCGCCCACGACGACATCTCGTAGCCGTCGACCGTGTTCATGTCGGTGTCGACGGCCAGCAGGTAGTTGCATCCCTCCGAGTAGTGCTCCACCACTTCATCGAGGAAGAACTCAGCGGACAGTCGCTTGCCCTGGAGCCGGCCCTGCATGTCGGTGAGCGCGAGGATCACGGTGTCGATCTCGCCGGAGGCAATGAGCTGGCGCAGCTCGTCCAGGGAGAGCATCCCCGGACGAGCTGCGCCCTGACGTGAGTCGGTCATGCTCAGGCCGACAGTTCCTGCTCGATGGCGGCCAGTTCAGCCTCGGTGCCCTGGACCTTCGGCCCCTTGAACCACTTGCTCGCCGAGACCAGCCAGTAGATGCCCGCGTACCCGATCACGGCCACGACTGCGATCGGCGCGTAGTTGAAGGTCTTCCAGCTGAAGCCTGGCCAGGATGTAGTCCCCGGTGCGGCGAACTGCGGCAGCATGAACAGAATCGTGATGAGGACTACCCACACGACTGCCGTCCAGCCGATCAGGTAGCTGCGGCGGCCGAGGTGCCACGGCCCGCGCTGGAAGCTCTCACCCTGCCGCAGCCGCAGATAGGTCGGCGTCACGTAGGCGATATAGAGGCCGATGACCGCGATGGAGGTGACCGCGCCGTACGCGGCGCCGTTCCACAGGTAGGGCAGGCCCAACACGAGCGCGCCGCCGGCCGCCAGCCAGATGGCGTTGGTCGGCGTCCTGGTCCGCTTGTTCACCTTGTGCCAGATCCGCGAGCCCGGCAGCGCGCCGTCCCGGGAGAACGCGTAGATCATCCGCGAGTTCGCGGTGACCGAGGACATGCCGCAGAACAGCTGGGCGCCGATGACGACGAGCAGCAGCAGTTCCGCGCCGGTCCGGCCGACCGAGTCGAGCCAGATCTGAGCGGGAGCAGCCGTGCCGGCCGCGGCCTCGGTGGCGTAGCTGCCCTTCTGGATCGCGAACGTGACGCCGATGAGCAGCACCCAGCCGGCAAACAGCGAGACCAGGATGGACATCACGATCCCGCGCGGACCCGCGGTAGCGGCCTTGTGGGTCTCCTCGGTCATGTGCGCGGAGGCGTCGTAGCCGGTGAAGGTGTACTGCGCCATGAGCAGCCCGACCGGCAGGATGTACCACCAGCCGATCTTGAACCCGGACAGGTTCTCCAGGTCGGTGAACACGTACTTGGCGGACTCGTGATGAGCGCCTGCCTTCAGGCCGAAGATCATGGTTCCGACGATGATGAGCACGCCGAAGATGTGCCACCAGACGCTCACGTCGTTCAGCATCGCGACCAGGCGGATGCCGAACTGGTTCAGCATGCCGTGCACGAACAGCACGATCGCGTAGATCAGGACCGTGTGCCACGGATGACTGAGATCGAAGCCGAACCAGAGATCCAGCAGGAAGTTAATGAAGAAGGCGGCGCCGAAGTCGATGCCCGCGGTGACCGCGACCTGGCCCAGGAAGTTGAACCAGCCGGTGAACCAAGACCAGGCGGGCCCGTTGTTTCTGGCCAGCTTGGCCGACCAGTAGTACAGGCCGCCGGCGGTCGGGAAGCTGGAGCAGACCTCGGCCATGGACAGTCCGACCAGGAGCGTGAAGATGCCGACGATCGGCCAGCTCCACACGATGATCGCCGGACCGCCTTGGTCCATGCCGAAGTAGAACAGGGTCAGGCAGCCGGACAGGATCGAGATGATCGTGAATGAGACCGCGAAGTTCGAGAAGCCCGACATTCGCCGGCGCAGTTCTTGCGCGTATCCAAGGCGATGGAGTTCCTCTTCATCGCTGATGGTCGCGGTTTCATTGACGGACACGACGTGCTCCTTCGGGGGTTGCGCGGGCGTGGCGTGAGCTACGACGAAGATCGGGCACTTGAACTGCGATTCTTGGGTGGATCTTGGGGCTGGCTAGACCGGAAATAAATGGTCTATTATCAGACCAATGATGTGCAGCGCGGGGCCGTTGTCAAGACCCTGGGCCAGAATCGTCACTTGTGGCTCGTGAGCCACCGGCACGCGGGGCGGGGGGGACCTCGCGTGCCGGGCGTGAGCCGTGTAACTGCTCGTTCGAGCGACGGGGCGTGTCGTCGCAGTGCAGCCGGAGGCCGGATGACGACGTCAGGCGTGGATCTTGCCGCCGTGCTGCGGCCGGTACGCCATGGCAACGCGTTCGAGGAAACCGTCGAGCGACTGCTGACCGCCATCAAGCTCGGCCTGGTTGCGCCCGGCGACCGGTTCCCGGCCGAGCGCGAGCTCGCGGCGCAGCTCGGCATCAGCCGGCTGACGCTCCGCGAGGCGTTCCGCGAGCTGCATGAGGCCGGGTTCGTCAGCCCGCGCCGCGGCCGGCTCGGCGGCACGTTCGTGACGTACACGCGGCCGTCGCCCGATTCCGCCGAGCTGCGGCGGCTCGCCATCGAGGACGGGGACAAGCTGGCCGACGCGCTCATCTTCCGGCTTGCCGTGGAAGGCGGGGCGGCGGAGACGCTCGCCGGCCAGTTCCGGGCTGCTAGCGCGGACGATGGCCGCCGCGCCAGCCTGCTGGCCCGGCTCGACGACGTGAACGGCGCGAGCCCGGACGATTACCGTCGGCTCGACACGCTGTTCCACCTATCGATCGCGGAGCTCACCGGCTCGAGCCTGCTCGCCGCCTCGTGCGCGGACGCGCGGATGCGGCTGAACGACCTCCTCAACGCGATCCCGGTGCTGCAGCGCAACATCGACAACACGGCAGGCCAGCATCGCGCGATCGTCGATGCCATCCTCGCGGGCGACACCGTAGCCGCCCGCTGCGCCGTGGCCGAGCATCTCGAGGGCACCGCCGCCCTGTTGCGCGGGTTCCTCGGCTAGCTCAAGCCGCGTGTGCACTGATGCTTCGGAAGTCCACGACGAGTCGCTCTGGCCCCCGCAGATTGAGGTTCGGCTTGTAGTCGAGGCTGCCAGCGACCAGTTCCGGCCGCTGAATGCGCCGAGCGAAGGACTCCAGCGCGATCGCGGCCTCAAGGCGGGCCAGCGGCGCCCCGAGGCAGAAGTGCGGACCGGCGGCGAACGCCAGGTGACCAGTCGCGCCGCGGCGGATGTCGAACGCGTCCGGGCGGTCAAACACCCGCGGATCCCGCCCGGTCGCCGCCAGGAGCAGCAAGACCAGCGCGCCGTCGGGCGCGGCGATGGGTCCGATGTGCATCCCGCCGCGGGCGACCCGGGCGGTCATCTGCACCGGAGCGTCGTATCGCAGCGTCTCTTCCACTGCCCCCGCAGCCAGGCTGGGGTCCCCGCGTAGCAGCGCGAGCTGATCGGGATGGCGGAGCAGGGCCAGGATCGCGTTGGAGATGAGGCCCACGGTCGTCTCGTGGCCGGCCACGAGCAGGAGCACGCAGGTGGCGATCAGCTCGTCTTCGGTTAGCCGCTCGCCGTTGTCCTCGGCCGCGATCATCTCCGAGAGCAGGTCCTCGGTCGGCTGGGCGCGGCGCGTCGCGATCAGCTCCCGGAAGTAGACGGCGAACTCGTCACCGGCCACGGCAGCCGCCTCAGCCTTGGCCTTCGCGGCCTCGGGGTCCAGGCCGAAGTCCGGCTGTAGCGAATGCGCCAGGCGGGCCGACCAGCCGGCGAACCGTGGGTGGTCCTCGACCGGGACGCCGAGCAGCTCGGAGATGATCCGAACCGGCAGCGGGTACGCGAGCTGGCTGACGACCTCCATCTGGCCGGCCGCGGCGGCCGCCGTCAGCAGGTCGCTGGTGATGGCGCGAATCCGAGGCTCAAGCCGGGCCACCGTGCGCGGCGTGAAGGCCTTGCTTACGAGGCGCCGCAGCCGGGTGTGATCGGGCGGATCGAGCGACAAGAACGACGGCCGGTCCCGGCGGCGACGCGGCGACGCCGCGGCCAGCAGTGACTTGTCGCGTTCGCTGCTGGCGTTCGGGTGCCGAAGGACCGCGGAGCAGTCGGCGTGCTTTCCGACCACGACGAAGGCGCCGTCGGCCTCGGCGAACGGCGAGGCTTCCCGCAAGCCGGCCAGGACGGGATAGGGATTGGGCAGGTTGGCCGGGTCGGCAAGCTCGGCCAGCGCCGGGCGCGAAGGCGTGGTCATTGTCGAACTCCGTCGGGGGTTGAGGGAACAGGCTCAGCAGGGCGCCGGAACGCCGACGGGGTTAGGCACCGGCAGGACGGCCGCGCACGCGATGGTCACGGGCAGCAGCAGATCGGCAAGCTCTTCACGCTCGTCATCGCGGAATGCCGCCCAGGGCCGTGCGGCCGCCACGTCGGTGGCGTGCTCGATGTCCCGGTGCAGCGCGACGCCAGCCGCCGTCGCGGTCCCGTCCGGCTGGAGCAGGCCGCGGTCGCCCAGCCTGGCGGCAGCCGCGTCCCACTCCTCGTCCGTCCAGCCTCGGGCGGGCTGCATCAGCTCCCGGCTCCAGCCGGCCAGCCACGTGCGACCCGTCGCTGGCGCGGTCGACGCCAGCCCGCAAGGCAAGCGCCTCCGGTGCGTCAAGATCGGCGGCGACGAGCGCGGCGATGTGGCCGTCACCGCGGTGCTCGCGCAGGACCGTGGCGGCGTGCCACAGGCGGGCGAGCGGCTCAGCGGGGACCGGGAGGGCCGCATTCGCCGCCCCGAGGGCGCGGCCCGCCCAGTCCAGATCGGCCGTGGCCGCGGCCAGCCGGTCCCCGGCGGCGACGACTGGCGGAGGTGCCGGCGCGTCATCGGACATGGTTAGGAGGCTGCGCAGCGCGGCCACAGCGCCCGCCTGACGGGCGGCGAGCGCGTCTCGCGGGGTGATCAGGTCCCAGACGCCCGGCAGGGCCTTGCCGACCATCGCCGGTGCGAAGGCGAAGAAGGAGGCCACGATCGGAGCGGCGCCGGTGAGCCCGACGGGCGCGGCCCGGCCGGCAAAGTAGCCGCGCCAGAACCCGCGAAGACCCGCCCTTTCGAACGCATCCCGCGCCTGCGGCGCGAAATAGGTGATGACGTGCACCGGCTCGAAGAGGGCCCACATCCGCCTGGCCGTGGCCGCGATGTCAGTCGTGTCCGCCATGGCGCCATCATTCCAAAAGATTGGACAAATCGATACATGCAGCACGAGACCAGGTGAGTTGGCACTGTGATCGACGCCATGGGGCGACCCGATTGCCGGCGCGGAACTAATTACGGCACAATGATGTTGTGAAATACGTGGGACTGGCAGACGAGGCGCTGGGCACCAGTGGTGCCAGGGTGAGCGCTGCCCAGACCCAAGAGCCCGGCACGCGCGGCCGGATCGCCCGTCTCATTCTAGAGAACGGGCCAGTGACTGCCGCGGGCCTGTCGGCCCGGCTGGGATTGACCTCCGCCGCCGTCCGGCGGCACCTCGACAACCTGCTGGCCGACGGCATGGTCGAGGTTCGCAACGCCAGGACGTACGGCAGCCGCGGCCGCGGGCGACCGGCCAGGCTGTTCACGATCACCGACGCTGGCCGCAGTGCCTTCGAGCACGCCTATGACGACCTGGCGACGAGTGCGCTGCGATTCCTGGCCGAGCGCGTCGGCCCGGATGCGGTCGCCGACTTCGCGCGCCAGCAGATCGCCGAGCTAGAGCGCAGATACCGGCCGGCCGTCGAAGCCGCCGACCCAGCCGAGCGGGTTCAGGCGCTTGCCGCCGCGCTGTCCGCCGATGGCTATGCCGCCTCCGCTGGTGGTGGCCCGGCCACTGGCGGGGGAGAACAGCTATGTCAGCACCACTGCCCGGTGGCGCACGTGGCTGCCGAGTATCCCCAGCTTTGCGAGGCGGAGACCGAGGCGTTCGGCCGCTTGCTCGGCACCCCGGTGCAGCGCCTCGCGACGATCGCCCACGGTGACGGGATCTGCACCACGCACATCACCTCGCCTACTCTCCTGCACAACCGAAACGAGGCCGGAGGAATCTCCGCATGACCACAATCGCCCGCCCAGAGCTCGATGGCCTGGACCGCTACAAGTTCGGCTGGTCTGACTCAGACACAGCCGGCGCGGCCGCGCGTCGAGGGCTGAATGAGGACGTCGTCCGCGATATCTCGGCTAAGAAGAACGAACCGGAGTGGATGCTGGACCTGCGGCTGAAGGGCCTCAAGCTGTTCGGGCGTAAGCCGCTGCCTACCTGGGGCTCTGACCTGTCCGGGATCGACTTCGACCACATCAAGTACTTTGTGCGGTCGACCGAGAAGCAGGCGGCGACCTGGGACGACCTACCGGCCGACATCAAGAACACCTACGACAGGCTGGGCATCCCGGAAGCCGAGAAGCAGCGCCTGATCGCCGGCGTCGCCGCGCAGTACGAGTCGGAGGTGGTCTACCACAAGATTCGTGAGGACCTGGAAGAGAAGGGCGTCATCTTCCTCGACACCGACACGGCGCTGCGCGAGCACCCGGAGCTGTTCCAGGAGTATTTCGCGACGATCATCCCGGTTGGCGACAACAAGTTCGCGGCGCTGAACACCGCCGTCTGGTCCGGCGGCAGCTTCATCTACGTGCCGAAGGGCGTCAAGGTCGAGATCCCGCTGCAGGCCTACTTCCGGATCAACACCGAGAACATGGGCCAGTTCGAGCGGACCTTGATCATCGTCGACGAAGGCGCATACGTGCACTACGTCGAGGGCTGCACAGCACCGATCTACTCGTCGGACTCGCTGCACTCGGCCGTGGTCGAGATCATCGTCAAGAAGGGTGCCCGCTGCCGGTACACGACCATCCAGAACTGGTCGGCACAACGTCTACAACCTGGTCACCAAGCGCGCCGTTGCCTACGAGGGCGCCACCATGGAGTGGGTCGACGGGAACATCGGCTCGAAGGTCACGATGAAGTACCCGGCCGTCTACCTGATGGGTGAGCACGCCAAGGGGGAGACCCTGTCGGTGGCGTTCGCCGGTTCGGGCCAGCACCAGGACGCCGGGGCCAAGATGGTGCACTGCGCGCCGAACACATCATCGACGATCGTGTCCAAGTCGGTGGCACGGGCTGGTGGCCGCACGTCGTACCGCGGGCTCGTGCAGATCCAGGAGGGCGCCGAGCACTCCAGGTCCACGGTGAAGTGCGACGCCCTGCTGATCGACGCGGTCAGCCGGTCAGACACCTACCCCTACGTCGACGTGCGGGAAGACGACGTGGAGATGGGCCACGAGGCCTCGGTCTCGAAGGTTTCTGAGGACCAGCTGTTCTACCTGATGAGCCGCGGCATGACCGAGGACGAAGCGATGGCCACCATCGTGCGCGGCTTCGTCGAGCCCATCGCACGCGAGCTGCCGATGGAGTACGCGCTCGAGCTCAACCGGCTGATCGAGCTTCAGATGGAAGGAGCGGTCGGCTGATGTCAGGCCTGCAGGGAGCCGTCGAGACGGCTCCTGTGTCAAGGCTGCACGAGCGGCAGTCGTACGAGCCTGCTGACTTTGCCGTGCCGACTGGGCGCGAGGAGGAGTGGCGGTTCACTCCGCTCCGCCGGATTCGCGGCCTGCACAGCGCCGAGCCGCTAGCCGAAGGCAAGGTCAGCGTCGTAGCCGATGCCGGGCCTGGCGTCACCATTGAGAAGGCGGAACATGGTGACTCCAGGCTCGGCACCGCCTACGTGCCGGCGGATCGCGTCAGTGCTCGGGCCTTTGCGTCATTCGCGGAGGCGACGGTTGTCTCCGTTCCAGCAAACGCCGAGTCCGATATTCCTACGCACATCAGCATTCGCGGTGAGAGTGCAGATGGGGCCGCCTTCGGGCACACCTTGATCGAAGTTGGTCCGAATGCTCGGGCGGTGGTGGTGCTCGAGTACACGGGGTCGGCGACATACGCGGACAACGTGGAACTCGTCGTTGGCGACGGGGCGTCGCTCGCCGTTGTTAGTTTGCAGTCGTGGGCTGATGACGCGGTGCACCTGTCGCATCATCACGCGCAGCTCGGGCGCGACGCCCGGCTGACGCATACCGCGGTGACCCTGGGCGGTTCGGTCGTGCGGCTGGCACCGTCCGTGCGGTACGCCGGACCCGGTGGCGACGCCGAGCTGCGGGGCCTGTACTTCGCTGATGCCGGGCAGCACCTGGAGCACCGGCTGTTCGTGGATCACGCCGAGCGCAACTGCCGCAGCCGGGTGAGTTACAAGGGCGCGCTCCAGGGCGACGAAGCGCACGCGGTGTGGATCGGCGACGTGATCATCCGCGCCGACGCGACCGGAACCGACACCTATGAGTACAACCGGAACCTCGTGCTGACAGACGGGACGAGGGTTGACTCGGTACCGAACCTGGAGATCCTCACCGGCGAGGTCGCTGGCGCCGGGCACGCCAGCGCGAGCGGCCGACTGGAAGACCAGCACCTGTTCTACCTGATGGCCAGGGGGATTCCGGCCGACGAGGCGAAGCGCCTGGTGATCCGCGGCTTCTTCGGCCAGCTCATCGGTCAGATCGAGGTACCAGAGCTTCGGGAGCGGATCACGGCGGCGGTCGAGGCGGAGCTGGCATGAGTGAGTTCTACCGCGCCTGCGGGCTATCGGACGTGCCGGACGAGGGCGCGATCGGCGTCGAGGTGGTCGGCGTTCCGGTCGCTATCGTCCGTGCCGAAGGCGAGGTCTACGCGCTGCACGACGTCTGCTCGCACGAAGAAGTCCCGCTGTCCGAAGGCGAGGTCTACGACCAGACGGTGGAGTGCTGGCTGCACGGATCGTGTTTCGACGTGCGGACTGGCAAGCCGACCGGGCCGCCAGCCACCAAGCCGGTACCAACGTACGCAGTGAAGATCGAGGGCGACGACGTCCTCGTCGAGCTCTAGCACCAGGAGACAACCGATATGTCCACCCTAGAGATCCGTGACCTGCACGTCAGCGTGACGGACGCCGCGGGGGAGAGCCGCGAGGTCCTCCGCGGCGTGAATCTGACGATCTCGTCGGGCGAGACGCACGCGATCATGGGGCCGAACGGGTCGGGCAAGACGACGCTGGCGTACGCCATCGCCGGACACCCGAAGTACACCGTGACTCAGGGGTCGATCAGGCTTGACGGCGAAGACGTGCTGACGATGAGCGTCGATGCGAGAGCGAGGGCCGGTCTGTTCCTGGCCATGCAGTACCCGGTTGAAGTGCCTGGCGTTTCGGTGTCGAACTTCCTGCGCACGGCGATTACCGCGGTCCGGGGCGAGGCGCCGAAGATCCGTACCTTCGGCAAGGACCTGCGGGAAGCCATGGACCGGCTGTCGATGGACCCGGCCTTCGCTCAGCGCAACCTGAATGAAGGCTTCTCAGGCGGCGAGAAGAAGCGGCACGAGATCCTTCAGCTCGAGCTCCTGAATCCCAGGTTCGCGATCCTCGACGAGACGGACTCCGGCCTCGACATTGACGCGCTGAAGGTCGTTTCGGCTGGCGTGAACAGATTCCGTCAGGATCCCTCGCACGGGGTCCTGCTCATTACCCACTACACCCGCATCCTCCAGTACGTGCAGCCGGACTACGTGCACGTGTTCGTGGCCGGTCGCATCGTCGAGGAGGGTGGCCCGGAGCTGGCCGAGGAGCTTGAGACGAGCGGATACGAGCGGTTCCTGACAGCGGACGCGGTGGCGTGACGATGCAGGCGGTTGCGAGATGACGGCGGTGGCAGGCCGGTCGCGGGCCGAGCCGCTCGACATCGATGCGATCCGGTCGGATTTTCCCATCCTCGGTCGCGCGGTTCGCGGCGGTCGACACCTGATCTATCTGGACTCTGGCGCGACGTCGCACAAGCCTCGTCAGGTCCTGGACGCCGAGCGCGACTTCTACACCACGCATAACGCCGCCGCTCACCGCGGCGCGCACTTGCTAGGCGAGGAAGCCACCGACGCTTACGAGGGCGCGCGGGCCAGGATCGCAGCGTTCATCCGAGCCGATCCCGGCGAGATCGTCTTCACCAAGAGCGCCACCGAGGGCGTAAACCTCGTCGCGTACGCGATGAGCAATGCGGCTACCGCCGGGCCACATGCCAGCCGGTTCGCTGTTGGTCCGGGCGACGAGGTACTGGTCACCGAGTCTGAGCACCACGCCAACCTGGTCCCGTGGCAGCAGTTGTGCGAGCGAACTGGCGCGAGGCTGCGGTGGTTTGGCGTGACGCCGACCGGGCGAATTGACCTGTCCGGCATCGATGATCTGATCAACGGCCGGACCAAGGTCGTCGCTGTGACGCACCAGTCCAACGTGACGGGCGTCGTGCCGCCGGTGGCGCAGATCGCCGCGGCCGCGCACGAGGTAGGCGCGCTGGTCGTGGCCGACGGGGCTCAGTCAGTGCCGCACCAGCCCGTAGACGTGGCTGCCCTCGGGGCCGACTTCCTCGTGTTCTCCGGGCACAAGATGCTGGGGCCGTCGGGTGTCGGAGTGCTGTGGGGCCGCCGCGAGCTGCTCGAAGCGATGCCGCCGTTCATCACGGGTGGCTCGATGATCGAGGTCGTGCGCATGGAAGGCTCGACGTTCCTGCCGCCGCCGGACCGCTTCGAAGCCGGGGTGCCGGCGGCCGCTCAGGCTGTGGGCCTGGCCGCGGCGTGCGACTATCTCGATGCGCTCGGAATGGCGAGGGTCGCCGATCACGAGGAGGCGCTCACTGCTCACGCGCTGGACGCGCTAGCAGCCATCGAGGGCCTGCGCGTCCTCGGTCCGCTCGACACACAAGACCGTGGCGGCGCGGTGTCTTTCGTGCTGGACGGCATCCACCCGCACGACGTCGGGCAGGTGCTGGATGAGCTCGGGATCGCGGTGCGGACCGGGCATCACTGCGCATGGCCGCTGCATCGCGCACTTCACGCTCAGGCCAGCACGAGGGCTTCGTTCTACGTGTACAACACGGACGACGAGGTGGACGCCCTCGCAGACGGCATCCGGCAGGCCCAGAAGTTCTTCGGGACGGCGTGATGGATCTTGAGACGATGTACCAGGAGATCATCCTGGAGCACTACCGCAGGCCGTTGCACGCGGGCCTGCGGGAGCCATTCGACGCCCAGGTGCAGCACGTGAACCCGACCTGCGGCGACGAGGTGACGCTGCGGGTGATGCTGAAGGACGCGGGCAGCGAGCCCGTCATCGCCGACGTGTCGTACGAGGCGCTCGGCTGCTCGATCAGCCAGGCCAGCGCCTCCGTGATGGCGGACATGATCATCGGCAAGACGGTTGGCGAGGCCATGCGGATCAGCGACGAGTTTCTGGCTCTTATGCAGTCGCGCGGCGAGGCCGAGCCGGACGAGGACGTGCTTGGCGACGCGATCGCGTTTGCGGGCGTGTCCAAGTACCCGGCCCGCATCAAGTGCGCGCTGCTGGGCTGGATGGCCTGGAAGGACGCGACGGCTAAGGCGTTGAGCATGACAGGGGAGCAGGTATGACTGAACCAGCGTTCACAGAGGAATCCACTGGCACCGCCGCGACGCCGACGGCCGGCACCGAGACCATGTACACGGCGGGCAACCCCGAGGTCGAGGACATCCTCGAGGCGATGCGCGACGTAGTCGACCCTGAGCTCGGGGTCAACGTCGTTGACCTCGGCCTGGTGTATGGCGTCACAGTGGAGAGCGACCGCACGGCCACGATCGACATGACTCTGACGAGCGCAGCGTGCCCGCTGACCGACGTCATCGAGGACCAGACGCAGGCGGCCCTCGATGGGCTCGTTCAGGACTTCCGGATCAACTGGGTCTGGCTGCCGCCGTGGGGTCCGGAGAAGATCACCGAGGACGGCCGCGAGCAGCTGCGAGCCCTGGGCTTTAACGTCTGAGGGCAACGCCGCCGTCTTCGCCGAGTGGTCGACGGCAGTACGCATTCGGTAAACGCCAGCGTTGCCGGTGCGTTGCGTAATCCTGCTTAGCTGGGTCGGCCCGGTGTGACTTGATCCAGCGCTGCTTGGAGTGCGTGTGAGCCCACGGCAGGTCAGGGGTCGGCTCCGTCGGGCTGTGGCGTGGTCTGCTCGCGCCATCTCCAGCGCGCGCCGGTCGATCGCTGTGGCCGCCGTGGCTCTTGCCATCGCAGCTCTGGCATGGGAGGTAGCCACTGGGAGTGGCTTGCTCGGTGCGGCAGCGCCCGCCGCGGTCGCGCCCGAAAAGGCCGCACAACACCCCAGCGGAGCGGGCCGCGAGCCCGCCCGGCTTCAATTCCACGACCGGGCCGCAACCCTCGCCGCACGTGCGGCTAGCTGCCGGCACCGCAACAACCCGCCACACGGGATCGACCGTCGGCGGGCAGCCGTCCGCTGCTACGCGAAGCTTCCGCGACTGCACATCCCTCATCGGCTGCGCACAAGGAAGATCACAAGCGTCGGCCGACGACGACCACTCTGGCCGCTTCGCCGAACCCCGCGACGGTTGGCGGCAAGGTAACGCTCACAGCGACCGAGCGAATATCGGGCGGCGGCCACCCAGCTGGGCACGTGCAGTTTGAGGTTGGCGATGCCGACATCGGCAGTCCGGTCGTAGTTGACGCGGGCGGCGTCGCCGCCATGACGACGACGTTTTCGGCACCAGGCAAACAGAGCCTGTCGGCGGAGTTCACGCCGACCAGCGCCTCGTACGCCGGGTCGAAGGGCACATTCTCGCTGGTCGTGCGTCCTGTCCCGGCAAATGTCGCGGGAATCGAGACGATCTCGGTGACGGTCCCGCGGACGGGTGCCTTCACGGTCACGATCCAGCCGGGCCCGGTCCAGCTGACTCCATCGGGCGCGACCGCCACCGGGAGGCTGCCGCGCGTCACGGTTACAGACACCCGGAACTGGCGACCCGGTTGGTCGTTGTCGGGCCAGGCGTCCAGGTTCACCTACAGTCGTACCGGCACGTCCGTGTCGGGCAACCAGCTCGGGTGGGTGCCGACGGTCGTCGGATCGCTACACGATGGCGCGAAACTCGGCCGCAAGGTGAACCCTGCGCGGCCGGGCATCGGTTCTGCCCCGGCCACGCTCGCCTTCGCTCCGGCCGGGTGCGGCTCAGGGACGAATATCTTCAGCGCCAACCTCACGCTGGATATCCCGCGGGCCGTTGGCGGCCGCTACACCGGCACCGTGACCATTACGTACGTCGAGTCTCAGCCAGCGCCTGCAGACGACGACCAGGGGGTGTGCGGCGGCTCCTCGTCAAGGCCACCTGGCGGGGACCGCTAGACCCAGGACGGCGCCTCGTCCCGCTTGCTTGACGCGTCCGCCCGCCCACGGCAGACATCGGGTGTTTCCGAATTGTAACATCGGATCTTGAGGCACTCATCGGATCTTTATGTGCGTTGCGCGCCGTCTGTAGTGCGGCGATACGCCGCCGCCTCCGGTCGAAGGCTGTGGACTTCCCTCGTCAGTGGCTTCAGAATTCGCACGCTACCATCTTGCCTCCGGCCAGGCGGCGGTGTAGACATCCGATCAATAGATCGGATGTCTACGAGCCTTCGAGGTGCGCCCCGTGACGCAGGTCCAGCCGGAAGATGCCACGACGATTCCCGCCCCGCGCGCCGGCTCGCCGCGCTCCGGTGCCCGGATCGTCGCGCTCGACTGCTTCGACGTGCGCTTCCCGACCTCTATCGAGCACGACGGCTCGGACGCCATGAATCCCGACCCGGACTACTCGGCTGCGTACGCAGTCCTGCGCACCGACACCGACGGACTGGCTGGACATGCGCTCTGTTTCACGATCGGGCGCGGGAACGAAGTCGTCGTCGCGGCGGTCGAGGCGTTGCGGGAGCACGTCGTCGGGCGCTTCGCCGACGACATCGCTGCCGATCTCGGCGGGTTCAGCGCCGAACTTGTGAACGACAGCCAGCTGCGCTGGCTGGGCCCGGAGAAAGGCGTCATGCACATGGCGATCGGGGCCGTCGTGAACGCGGCCTGGGACCTGGCCGCCAAGCTTGCGGGCAAGCCCGTCTGGCGGCTGCTTGCCGACATGACGCCTGAGGAGATCGTGGCGCTGGTCGACTTCCGCTACATCGACGACGCACTTACTCCGGACGACGCGCTTGCCCTCCTGCGCGCCGCGCGCGCAGGCCGCGCCGATCGGATAGCCGTCCTCGAGCGCGACGGCTACCCGGCCTACACGAGCAGCCCGGGCTGGATCGGGTACTCCGACGAGAAGCTCGTACAGCTATCACGTCAGGCCATCGCTGACGGCTTTACCCAGATCAAGCTCAAGGTCGGCGGCGATAGCGCAGAAGACGCCAGGCGGCTGGCGCTGGCCAGGAACGCGGTCGGGCCGCGCGTCCGTATCGCTGTCGACGCCAATCAGCGCTGGGGAGTGGCGCAGGCCGTCGCGGCCGTCGACGCGCTCGCGGAGTGGGATCCCTACTGGGTCGAGGAACCGACGAGCCCGGACGAGATCCTCGGGCTGGCCACCATCCGGGCGGCGATCGCGCCGGTGAAAGTGGCAGCTGGCGAGCACGTCGCCAACAGGGTGATCTTCAAGCAACTCCTCCAGGCCCATGCCCTGGACGTCATCACGATCGACGCCGCTCGTGTGGCCGGGGTCAACGAGAACGTAGCGATCTTGCTACTGGCTGCGAAGTTCGGCATCCCGGTGTGCCCGCACGCTGGCGGCGTCGGCCTCTGCGAGATGGTGCAGCACCTGGCGATGTTCGACTTCGCCGCGGTCTCCGCCACGATGACCGATCGCGTCCTCGAGTACGTCGATCACCTGCACGAGCACTTCACCGAGCCAGTGCGCATCAGCGCTGGCCGGTACCGCGCGCCCGCGGCGCCCGGATTCTCGGCCACGATCCGGTCGGCGTCGCTGCGCGACTACGAATACCCGCACGGCTCCATGTGGCAGCAGCTAGGAGGCGCATGAGCGATCGAAAAGGTACCAAAGCCGACGTCTGTTCCTTAAGCTTCGAAATCGTAAGGAGAGCCCATGAGTGTTAAGCGCCGCCTGCTCGGCACAGTGGCTGTAGCCGCAGCCGGCATCCTAGTGGCCGCGTGCGGATCCAGCGGGACCTCCGGGTCCTCCACCACCTCGTCGAAGTCATCCGGTCTCACCCCGATCGGGATTGATCTCACGTACAACAACACGGCGTTCTGGGCCGCTTACATCAACTACGAGCAGCAATACGCGCAACAGCTGCACATCAAGATGCTCGGCCCGCTCCTCGCAGGGGCCGATGCCAGCTTGCAGAACCAGCAGATCGAGAACCTCGTCAACGAGGGTGCCAAGGCCATAGTGGTGAACCCGGAGACGGCTACCAGCCTCGGCCCGGCGATCGCGTACGCCACCGCGCACCACGTGCAGCTTGTGTCGGTCGACACGATCGTGGGCGTCGGCAAGGTGTACATGGTCGTGCGCGCATCCAACACTCTCTATGGGCAGGATGCCTGCTCCTACATCGCGAGCAAGGTGAAGTCGGGCTACGTTCTAGAGCTGGAGGGCGATCTGACGTCGTCCAATGGGGCTGACCGCACGAACGCCTTCAACTCATGCATGGCGGCCAACGACCCCGGCGTCAAGGTGCTGAAGGACGCCACGGTCTGGACCGACGCCACCGCCGTCACCGACGCCCAGAACGCGATCAACGCGTACGGAGGCCAGCTCAAGGCCATCTACTCGCAGTGGTCGAGTCCGGACACCGGCATCATTCCGCTGCTGAAGAGCAAGGGCCTCGGCGCTGGCTCGAAGAACCCGGTCCTGCTCGTCAGCGACGACGGCGTGCCATTTGAGATGTGCGACATCGGCAACGGCACGGTGGCCGCATCGCAGTCACAGCCCGCCAACCTGTACGCGCAGTACGCGCTGACGTACGCACTCGACGCGGCCAAGGGCATGAAGCTCGCGGTCGGCCAGCCGGGCGGCGGGGCGCCGTCGCTCCAGAATGTGACCTATCAGGGTGACACGAACCTGGCAGATCCCATCGTCGCGCCGTTCGTCACGAAGGCCCAGGAGAGCCTCACGGTCGGAAGTCCGGTCGACGGCTTGCCTGGCAGCGTGACAACGACGCCCGTCACCGATTCATCGCTGTGGGGCAACGTCTACGGCACTGCCCACGGCGGCGTTTGCTCGGCGTCGTCCTAACCGACGGTGGCCGGCACCATCTTGGTGCCGGCCACCGCCACCTTTGCTGGAAGGGATGTGCCATGACGACACCGCCGCCGGCGCTGGTCGAGATGAGCGGCGTCGACAAGCGCTTTGGCGGCACGCGTCGCGCTGAGCGGCGTTGACCTGTACCTGAGCCCCGGGCAGTGCCTGGGGCTCGTTGGCCGCAACGGCGCCGGCAAATCGACTGTCGTGTCGATCCTGTCCGGAGTTGAGACGCCCGACGCCGGTGTCGTCCGCTTTGCTGGCGGGCCGACGCCGCGAGTCGGCGACGTCACCCGGTGGCGCGAGTGGATAGCGACGGTGTACCAGCACTCCATGGTCGTGCCGGAGTTGTCGGTCGCTGAGAACGTGTTTCTCGGCGCCGCCGACCGATTCGTGAGCTGGCGCGACATGCGCGCGAAGACGCGCGACGTCATGCGCGACTGGGGCTACGACATCAAGGCCGAGGCGCTCTGCCGAGACCTCACGGTCGAGCAGCGTCAGATCGTGGAGATCGCGCGCGCGCTCCGGCGCGGGGCGAAGTGCGTGCTGCTCGACGAGCCGACGGCCGCCCTGGAGCGGGACGCGGTGCGGCGGCTGTTCACGCGTGTTCGCCAGCTCACGAGTAGCGGCGTAGCGGTTCTCTACATCTCCCATCACCTCGAGGAAGTCTTCGAGATCTGCGATGACGTCTGCGTGCTACGCGACGGCAAGCGGGTGCTGATATCCCCGGTAGCGCAGCTGAGCAAGGATGACCTGATCGCGGCCATGGTGGGGTCGGCGCCTGGCGCCGCCGTTGTCCCCGCCGCGGGCAGACCAGCGGGCCGCGTGGCCAGTAATGGCTCCAAGCCCCTCCTAGACGTCGTGAATCTGAGCGCAGACTCGGCCCGGGGTCGGCTGAACGCTGTCTCGCTTCAGGTCGGGCGCGGCGAGGTAGTCGGCGTGACCGGTCTGCTGAGCGCCGGGGTGGCGACCATCGGACGAGTGGTCGCCGGCGCCGAGAGCCACGTCGGCGGCCAGATCCGGCTGCGCGGCGAACTCGTTCCGGCGTGGTCACCGCGCGGCCGCGCAGCGGGCCGGGATCGGGTACATCCCGGAGGACCGCAGGGCCGAAGGCTTCGTCGCGCATCTCGGCGTGGCCGAGAACGTGACCATGACGATCACCGACCGGCTGGCCGACCGGGTTGGATTGCTTTCGCCCTCCCGCCGGGCCACCGCCGCCGCACCGGTGACCGCCGAGCTCTCACTCGTGTCGTCGGGTCCCAGGCAGCCTGTCAGCGAGCTGTCGGGCGGCAATCAGCAGAAGGTCACGGTCGCACGAACGCTGGCCCACGAACCGAGCCTCATCGTGGCGATCACGCCTACCCGCGGCGTAGACGTCGCGTCCAAGGCTTTGCTGCTCCAGTCGCTCGCCGCTGTCGCGCGCCGTGACGGTGCTGGCGTACTGCTGTGCAGCGATGAGCTTTCCGACCTCGTCATCTGCGACCGGGTAATCGTGCTGGTCCGGGGCGAGGTGTTCGCCGAGTTCACCGAGCCGCCCTTCGACCGTGATCAGCTCATCGTCGCCACCGAGGGCATCACGGCAAATGGCACCGCCGAGGAGGCAGCGCAATGATCTCGAACCAGGCTCCCGACGGGCCAGCAGCCGGAACCGTGACCACCCCCGGCACTCCTGCCCGGATCCTGTCGCGCGACGGCTGGCTCGCTGGCGTGCGCACCATGAACATCGCCGTGCTCCGGGAAGTCGCGCTGCTGCCTGTTCTCGTCCTGCTGGTCGTGGTCGGCTCGGTGGTGAGCCCGGCGTTCCTGACCGTGACGAACATCGCGGGCATCGGGCAGCAGATCTCCGCGCTCGGCGTCGTCGTAGTCGGGGAGAGCCTCATCCTCCTGATCGGCGGCATGGACCTGTCGCTGGAATCGACGTTTGGCCTCGCTCCGATGATCGCTGCCTGGCTCATCCTCCCGGTCAGCGCCTTCGGGAGCGGCGCACAGATCAGCCCCTACCTCGGATTGCTGGTGCTGCTCGCGGTCGGCGCCGCGGTCGGCCTCGTCAACGGCGTACTGATAGTGAAGGGACGGCTCAACGGATTCATCGTCACCCTGGGCATGACAATCGTGCTGGCTGGCTTGCAGAACGGGATCGTGAAGGCGCAGACGCTGTTCAACCTGCCTAAGGCGTTTGGATACCTCGGGTCGGCCTACTTCGGCCAGGTGCCGGTGTCATTTGTGATCACCGCCATCATCTTCGTGCTCGTCGGGCTGTTCTTGCGCTATCACCGGACTGGCCGGGCCATCTACGCGGTCGGTGGCAATCCGGCCGCCGCCCGAGCCGCGGGCATCAAGGTCGAGCGCATCAAGATCGGCGCTTACGTCGCCGGGAGCATGCTGGCGGCGCTCGGTGGCCTGATGGAGGCGGGCCGCGTTTCGGCGGTGACCGGCCAGCAGGGTTACGGCGAGGGCATCATCTTCTCCGTGTTCGCCGCGGCCGTCATCGGCGGTGTCAGCCTTCGCGGCGGCCGGGGCAATATGATCGGCGCCGCCTCGGGCGTCATCCTGCTTGGCGTCGTCCAGAACATCCTCGACCTGGCCAACGTGTCGAGCTACTGGATCGAGGCGATCGACGGTGCCGTCATTCTGTTCGCACTGTTCCTGGCCCGCATCGTCGGTGGTGAGTCCACCGCCGAGGAGAAATAGTGAGCGCAGACCTGCAAGGCCTGGCCGCGGTCGTCACTGGCGGGGGATCTGGCATCGGTCAAGCCGCGGCGCGGCTGCTGTCGGCTAGTGGCGCCAGGGTAGCCGTGCTCGACCTCGCACCCAGCGCGGAGTTCCTCGGGCTCACGGCGGACGTGACCGATGACGCCAGCGTGCGCGCGGCCATCGACGAGGCCGCTCTGCGGCTGGGCGGCGTCGACATCCTGGTCAACAATGCCGGGATCGGCGCCATCGGCACCGTCGTCGACAACCCCGACGATGAGTGGCACCGTGTGTACGACGTGAACGTTGTCGGCATGGTGCGGGTAACCAGGGCTGCGCTGCCCTACCTGCGGCGGTCGCGACACGCGGCCATCGTTAACACGTGCTCGATCGCGGCCACGGCAGGTCTGCCGCAACGCGCGCTGTACTCCGCGACCAAGGGCGCTGTGCTATCGCTGACACGCGCGATGGCCATGGACCACATCGCCGATGGCATCCGGGTGAACTGCGTCAACCCAGGCACCGTCGACACGCCGTGGATCGGCCGCCTACTCGATCAGTCCGACGACCCGGCGGCCGAGCGCGCTGCGCTCGCGGCCCGTCAGCCCCTGGGACGCCTCGTCAGCGCCGACGAAGTCGCGGCAGGCATCGTCTATCTCGCGAGCCCGGCTGCCGGGGCGGTGACCGGCACGGCGCTCGCGATCGACGGCGGAATGGCCGGGCTCCGGACCCGGCCCAGGTCATGATCACCGAGCCGCGTCGCGCGGCGCCAGCTCGGCAAGTCGCGACTGCGGATCACCGAGCTCGCATTCGGGGGAGCCCCGATCGGCAACCTCTTCACCGCCGTCGACGACGCCGCCGCCGCTGAGACCATCGACGCGGCCTGGACGGGCGGCATTCGGACGTTCGACACCGCACCGCACTATGGGCTCGGCCTCTCCGAGCGCCGGCTCGGCGCAGCCCTTGCGCGCCGACCGCGCAGCGAGTACGTGATCTCGACAAAAGTAGGACG
This sequence comes from uncultured Actinomycetota bacterium, assembly GCA_963730085.1. Taxonomy (GTDB): domain Bacteria; phylum Actinomycetota; class Actinomycetes; order Streptosporangiales; family Streptosporangiaceae; genus JAJYUU01. Next base: position 348,612 of record CAVSQI010000011.1, read on the forward strand.
CCTGCTTGAGGATGCCCCGCTCGGCCATGACCCTGAGGGATTCGCGGTGGCGGCACGCACCCGCCGAGTGTTCGATTTCAGCGCCGACGGCGTCCGCCGCAGCCTCGAGGGCAGCCTCGACCGACTCGGCCTGGACCGCGTCGACATCGCGCTCATCCACGATCCCGACGATCACGGCGAGCAAGCTCTGCGCGAGGCTTATCCAGCGCTCGAGCAGCTGCGCGCCGAGGGCTGCGTGCAGGCCATCGGGGTCGGCATGAATCAGACCACGATGCTCAATCGGTTCGTCACCGACACCGACGTCGATGTCGTGCTCGTCGCGGGCCGCTACTCCCTACTTGATCAGTCAGCGGCAGTCAGCCTCCTGCCTACTGCCCTTGAGCGCGGTGTAGGCGTCATCGTCGGCGGCGTTTTCAACTCGGGCCTGCTCGCGGCGCCAGCGCGCCGGCGCGACCTACGACTACAAGGCCGCCCCTGACGCCCTGATAGCCCGGGCGAAGGACCTGGCCGCATTGTGCGCGAGGTTCGGCGTGCCGTTGCGCGCCGCCGCGGCGCGGTTCCCGCTTCGCCATCCGGCCGTCGCGTCCGTGTTGATTGGCGCCCGCAGCGCGGCCGAGATCACTGACGCAATAGAGCTTCGCGTGACCGAGATTCCCGCGGAATTGTGGACTGCGCTGGCCGAGTCGGCCGATGTGACCGCCGGGGAAGGCACCGCATGAAAATCGCGCTGCACACCCGGGTGCGCGCCGACCGGATCGAGGAATACGAGCAGGCGCACGCGGTGGTGCCGGCGGAGCTGACTGACGCCATCCGGGCGGCGGGGGTGGCGAGCTGGACAATCTGGCGAAGCGGCACGGACCTGTTTCACGTCATCGACTGCACCGACTACGCCGCGATGCTAGCGACGCTGGCCACGAATCCGGTGAACATCGCCTGGCAGGCCGGGATGGCCGAGCTGCTGGCCACCTCGCACGACTATTCCGCTGACGGCGTCGCCGCCGCCATGCCGGTGGTGTGGCAGCTGCCCGTGGACGGCGAGTCATGAGCATCATCGACGCGCACCACCACGTCTGGGACCTCAGCGTGCGGGACCAGGACTGGATCACCGGCGACGACATGGCCGCGATCCGGCGGAGCTTCTCCATGGACGACCTGCGCGAGAGCGCGCACGCGGCCGACGTCGCCGCCACGGTGATCGTGCAGACCGTGACCGTGCCCGCCGAGACGCCTGAGCTGCTCTCTGTCGCGGCGGCGGATCCGCTGGCGGCAGCCGTCGTCGGCTGGGCCGATCTCACCTCGCCCGCTATTGCCGACGACCTGGCTCACCTGACCGACGGCGCTGGCGGCAATTACCTGGCTGGCATCCGGCATCAAGTCCAGTCCGAGCCCGATCCCAACTGGCTGCGCAGGCCCGACGTGATCCGGGGGCTGCGCGCGGTCGCGGCCGCAGGTCTGTCTTATGACCTGGTCGTGCGACCCCACCAGCTTCCGGCGGCCGTCTTCGCGGCGGCGCTCGTGCCGGAGTTGACGTTCGTCCTGGACCACGGCGGGAAGCCCGCCATCGCTAGCGGGAACCTGACGTCCTGGACGGCGGCGATCGGTGAACTGGCGGCGCAGCCGAACACCACCTGCAAGCTGTCCGGGCTGGTCACAGAGGCTGCCCCGGGTGCCAAACCCAGCGAGTTCGCGCCCGCGGCCGATGTCATACTTGGCGCGTTCGGTCCAGACCGAGTGATGTTCGGCTCGGACTGGCCAGTTTGCTTGCTGGTGAGCGACTATGCCAGCGTGGTCGCGCTGGCGCGCTCGCTCGTCGCTGGCTTGTCAGGCGCTGAACGGACAGCGGTGTTCGCGGGTACCGCGGCACGGGTCTATCGCGTTGCGATGCAGGCCCCTGCGGTTGGCCGAGAATCTGGAGGCGGGTCGTGGCGCTTACCGACGAGGCGATCGACAAGATCAAGCAGATGATCATCTCTGGTCGCGTGCGGCCAGGGGAGAAGCTGCCGCGCGAGGCCGATCTGGCAGCCGAGCTCGGTCTGTCGCGCAACTCGCTGCGCGAAGCCGTCAAGGCGCTGAGCCTTATCAACGTCCTCGACGTCCGCCAGGGCGACGGCACGTATGCGACCAGCCTCGAGCCATCGCTCCTGCTCGAGGCCCTCAGCTTCATGGTGGACTTCCATCGTGACGACACGGTGCTCGAATTCCTCGAAATCCGCCGGATCCTCGAGCCGGCCGCAACCGCACTCGCGGCGGCCAGGATGCCCGATGAGGACAGGATCGAGCTGGGAAAGGTACTCGACGCCGCGGACGTCAACGCCCCGGTCGAGGAGTTCGTTCAGGCCGACATGGAGTTCCACCGACTGATCGCCGTGGGGTCCTGCAACTCGGTGCTGGCGTCGCTGGTCGACAACATGTCGGTACCGACGGCCAGGGCGCGGGTGTGGCGCGGCATGACCGAGCCGCACGCGAAGGACCGTACCCTGGCCGAGCACCGGGCGATCTACAACGCCATCATCGGCAGGGACGCAGACCTGGCCAGGTCGTGGGCTACGGTGCACATCGCCGGCATCGAATCGTGGCTGCGCACTGCGCTTGCCGACTAAAGCCAACCGTGGTCAATCCGGCCTCGGTGTGCGATTCTCGTCACAGGAGGCGACGGCAGCGACCCGGGTGGCCGCGCGTCACCGCTGACGCAGAGACGCCGGAGGTGCCTTCGATGGCGCGCGATCACGTAATCGATCCGTCGGCCATTCATCACCAATGGGACGCGGGCCTTGAGCCGGTCCTCGCGATTAACTCTGGCGACATCGTTCACTACGACATCAAGGTGGCCGGAGAGGGCCAGGTCTGGCCGGGCGCCCGGTATGAGGACACCAGGTTCGACTTCGACACGATCTATAACCTGTCTGGCCCGCTGTGGGTCAACGGGGCCGAGCCGGGCGACACGCTTCAGGTCGATGTGCTGGAGCTACGGCACGGCGACTGGGGCTGGGCCGCATTCCTGCCGGAACTGGGCCTGCTCCCGGACCGCTTTCCCAGCGGCTACGTCCGGACCTTCGAGCTGAAGGACGGCACGGCGGAGTTTGCGCCCGGCGTTCGCATCCCGCTCGCACCGTTCTGCGGCACCATCGGCACGCACCCCGGTGAGCCGGCTGTCGCGTCCCCGTTTCCGCCCCATCGAGGCGGCGGCAACATCGACAACCGCCATCTGACGGCGGGCTCGACGTTATGGGTGCCGGTGCACCTGCCCGGCGCGGTGTTTTCGTGCGGCGACCCGCATGCTGCCCAGGGCGACGGCGAGGTCTCCGTTACCGCGCTTGAGGCGCCGCTATCGGGCAGCCTGCGCTTCACGCTGCACAAGCGCGAGATCAGCGCTCCGCGTTTCCAGGTGCCGGGCAACAGCGCTGCGATCAGGACGGGCGGCTACCAGGCGACGATGGGCCTGTCTCCGGACCTGATGGAGTGCTCCAGGATCGCGGTCCAGGCGATGATCGAATGGCTGGTTGACTCCCACGGCCTGAGCGCCGCCGACGCGTACCTGCTGTGCAGCATCACCGGAGATCTCCGCATCGTGGAGGTCGTCGACGCTGGCGTCTGGAACGTCGCCATGACCATGCCGCTGGCAATTTTTGATGTGCAGTCCTGACTAGCCCGCTGCTGAGCAGCGCGGATACCCACAGCACAGCCGAGGGAGGCAGACAGTGGAAGACTCGCAGCCGTCATCACGATCAGTAGTGACCGAGGCCGCCCCGGAAGGTCTGCGGCGCAACAGCCTGAACCTGCCGCGGCTGGCATTCATCGGGCTCGCGTACTTCTCGCTCGCTCCGGTGATCTACCTGAATATGGGGTTCATGGAGTCCGACTCGGGCGGACCCGTCATGCCCTTCCTGTTCATCCTCATCACGATCGCGGTGCTGCCGACTGCGATCAGCTTCGCTGTGATGAACAATCGCAGGCCGTCGGCGGGCAGCGGCTACACGTGGCTGTGGGAGTCGACGTACCCCGGCGTCGGTCTGTGGCTGGGCTGGATCATGATCGCGACGTACGTGGTCGTCGCGGCCCTGTACCCGCCGGCGTTCGCGACGTTCTTCAACGCGCTCCTGACGTACTTCCATCTGTCCGCGACAACCTGGACAGGCATCGGCGGCGGGGTCTTCGCGATTGCATTCGTGGGGTACATGAACCACAGCAACATCAAGCTGTCCTCGCTCGTCATCGGCATCCTGATGGTTGGCGAAGCAACGTTCATCGCCGCAGTGGCGATCGTCATCGTCGCCGACGGCGGGCACCTCGGCCACTTCAGCGCGACGCCATTCAACCCGGCGGCCGCGACGGCAGGCTTCTCCGGGCTAAGCCTCGCGGCGATCTTCGCGTTCCTCTCGATTGCCGGTGTCGACGCCGTAGCGCCAGTCGCTGAGGAGTCTCACACGCCGCGCCGGCTTATACCGCTCGCCACGATTCTGATCACCATCATCGCCGGCCTGTTCTGGACGCTCACGTCCTACGGATTCGCCATCGCGGTACCGGTGAAGGCCGTCGAGGGCTACGTTGCGGCCGGGCAGATCACTCCGGTCCTGCCGATCACGCGTTCCTATATCGGCGGCTGGGCCGTCCTGGTACCCATAACCGGGTTCACCGCAGCGCTCGCGAGCTTCGGAGCGTCGCTGTACGCGGCTGGCCGGATCACCTACGCGCTGTCGCGAGAGGGCTTCATCTCGCCGTACTTCAAGGGCCTGCACCCGCGATTCCGGACTCCGTGGCGCGCTGAGGCGGCGACGCTGTTCGTATCGCTCGTCTTCCTCGTTGTCGTGAGTCTGTGGCAGGGAGGTCCCGCGAACGCTTACGCGTACCTCGGCGAAGTATTCGTCTTCTTCGTCCTCATCCTCTATATGTTCGTGAACCTGGCCAACCTCGTGTACCACGCGCGGTTCAGGCGGGACAGTTTCAACTGGTTCCTGAACGGATTCATCCCGGTGGCCGGCATCGCGATCGATGGCTACATCCTGTACAAGGGCTTCTTCGTCAGCGAGATCTCCCTGCCATTCAAGACCGGCAGCAGCATCGTGTGGTTCTCTCTCGCCTGGGCGGTGATCGGCATCTTCTGGGCGCTGTGGTGGAGCCGGCGCAGGCGGCTCGCCTCGATTTCCCTGACCTCAGAGGTGTAGGCGCTACCGTGGCTGACGCGGGAGCCGCGGCCCCGGTGGAGGCGCCTGCGGTCGAGGGCTACATAGCGGTGCCGGGCGGACGGATCTGGTACCAGATCGTAGGTGTGGAGCGGCCGGGCATCCCGATTCTGTGCCTGCATGGCGGCCCGGGCATGACGCACGACTACATCGAGAACCTCGGCGACCTGGCGCGGACGAGGCCGGTAATTTTCTACGATCAGCTCGGCTCGGGCAGGTCCGAGCGACCCGACGACGAATCTCTCTGGACCGTCAGCAGGTTCGTCGACGAACTGGCGGCCGTGCGAGAAGCGCTCGACGTCGACAAGCTGCACCTCTTTGGCAACTCATGGGGCGGCTGGCTCGCACTGCAATACGTGCTGGATCGCCGTCCAGAGCTCGCCAGCCTGACGCTGAGCAGCTCGCCGCCAAGCGTCAGGAGGTGGATCGCCGACGCCGCTGACCTTCGCGCCGAGCTGGATGACCCGGTCCGCGCAGTCCTGGACCGGCACGAGGCGGCCGGCTACTTCGCTTGTCCGGAGTACCAGTGGGCGATCACCCACTTCTATCGCCGGCACTTGTGCCGGGTCGATCCGTGGCCCGACTGCCTGGAGCGAACCTTCGCCGGCATGAGCGATCAGGTGTACACGACGATGTGGGGCCCGAGCGAGTTCGGTCCGGTCACCGGGCGGCTGCACGACTGGGACGTGACGGCCCGGCTTTCCGAGATCGCCGTTCCGACGCTCGTGACGTGCGGTCGGCACGACGAGGCTCGGCCCGACCACGTCGCCGTTCTTGCGTCGGGCATCACCGGCAGCAAGCTGGCAATCTTCGAGAACAGCTCGCACACCGCGTTCATCGAGGAACGCGAGCTCTATCTCCAGACGATGGACGACTTTCTGGCCCGGGTCGAGACGGCGCGGGACTGACGGCCGCACGGACGGGGCCAGGAGGTCACGATGACACATCAGCCGCCCGCGGGCCCGCTAGGCGCAGACGTGGCGGTCACGCACATTCTCGTGGTCGCCGACCCGGTGCGCTCCCGTGACTTCTGGGTGTCTGTGCTGGGCGCGGAGGTGTACCGCGAGTACGGGGGAACGAGTGTGGTGCTGCGGTTCGCCGCTACCTGGCTGCTGTTGGTCAGCGCGGGCGGGCCGACCGCGGACAAGCCGACCGTCGTATTCACCCCGCCGCCTGACGCTGACCTGGTGAGTCACGCCATCACGCTGCGGGTGGCGAGCTGTCAGGCGGCCTACGAAGCATTGCGCGCGCGGGGTGCCACGTTCCTCACGCCGCCATATGACTGGGGATCAGAGATTCGCTGCTTCTTGCGCGACCCGGATGGTCACCTGGTAGAGATCAGTCAGTCGGTGGCTTGACGAGGCGGAGAATCAGGAATCCAGGTTCTGTCGTCAGCTTCTGGTAATCCTCTGGATACAGGCCGCGCATTGTGTCTGCGGGGAGGGGTTCGATGACCTTCTCGATGAGGAATCCGGCCCCGGTGGCAGCGCCGCACAGGGCGCTAAGCGGTTCACGCCAGAACCGCACTGGCTGGTCGCCGGTCTGGGTGCGCCAGAGGTCGGTCTCCAGCTTCACGTCGAAATAGGATCCGCCCTTGCGCAACCAGTCCGTGGTCGGGTGCTGAGTTGATATCACCAGCGCGCCGCCGGGGCGCAGCGCGCGGTAGAACTCGGTGAAGGCGGCTGCGCGATCGGCTGCGTAGTGGATGGCTAGTGCGCAGACGATTAGGTCGAAGGTGCCATCGGCGTAAGGCAGCGGCCGGCCGAGGACAGCGTGATCGACCTGGGCTTGGTCGGCGATCCGCGTGCGAGCAAGGTCGACCATCACCGGACTTGCATCGAATGCCGTCACCACGGCGCCGCGAGCGACTAATTCCTGCGTGTACAGGCCCGGCCCGCAAGCGGCGTCCAGGACCCGCAGGCCGCGGACAGGTCCCAGCGCGGTCAGCACCGCCGGACGGTCGTAGTGGGCGTTGTAAGCGCTGTCCGCCGCTCGGTCCTGATAGTCGCGGCCCATCGCGTCATAAGCCGACCACAGTTGCTCACCCACGCGGGTTAGCCAGCCTGCTGGTGCATCGAATCTTCGACGCTGATGACGACATTACCGGTCTTCTGCCCTGTCTCGACGTACCTGTAAGCGTCGACGATCTGGTCCAGCGGATAGGTTCGGTCGATGACCGGCCTGAACTCTCCGGACTCGATCAGGCTCTTGAAATAGCCGACCATCACCTGGTCGTGCTTCGGAATGGGGAACATGACCTTCTTGCCGCCGTGCAGCGGGCCGATGACCGCGAGGAACGGATTCTGGGCCAGCGGACCCAACTCCGAGGAAATGTAAACTCCGTGCGGTTTCAGAAGCCGTTTGCACTGGCTGAAGGAGCTCTTGCCGACCGAGTCCAGGACCACGTCGTATTTCTGCTCGTCCGTTGTGAAATCCTCGGCTGTGTAGTCGATGACTCTGTCGGCGCCGAGGCCACTGACCAGCTCCAGATGCTCGGTGCCGCAGACGGCGGTCACGTGAGCACCCATGCTCTTCAAGCAGCTGGACCGCCGCTGAGCCGATAGCACCGCTCGCGCCGTAGACCAGGATGTCTTGCCCGCTGCTGATCTTTGCCGCTCTGATGTGCGCGAGGGCATAGTGCGCACCCTCAGTGCTCGGAGCGGCCTGCTGGTACGTCACGCTGGCCGGCATGGTCGCGACCGAGCCGTCCTCGGGAATCGATAGGTACTCGGCGTGAGCGCCAAACGCGCCCTCGTTGTATCCGAACACCTTGTCGCCGACCTCGAAAGACGTAACGCCGCTGCCGACCACCTCGACCACGCCAGCGAACTCAGTCCCCAGGATTGCCGACCGCGTGTTCGGCTTGGTGAGTCCAGTGAGAAGTCTCATGAAGAAAGGCCTTGCAGCCCGGTAGGCGCAGTCCGTCCGATTGACGGTGGTCGCGTGGACCTTGACGAGCAGACCGTTGTCCGGTGGAGCGGGCTTTTTCACTTCTGAGATCACGACTACTTCGGGCGGGCCGTACCTTGTGCAGACCGCTGCCTTCATAGCCGGAGTGTAGCTACTAGCTCGGGCCCGCTCCTTTGCCCCGAGGCTGATGCCCAGCAGCGCGTTCCTCTGCCTGTCGGCCAGGCCACAACGGACGTGGCGACGTGCCATCAGTTCGCGACCGAGCAGGCCGGGCACATGAGCGCTGACAAGTTCAACCGCTGGCTACTATCTTCATCGATGGGTGGCTGGACGGTCCGCGGGGCTCAGGATGTCGCGCAGCTGAACTGTTGCCATCGCCGCCTCCGTCATCTGTTCGCCCACACCTACAGTCCGCCGGCAGTCGGCGCAAGCCCCGCGCCGGCGACGGGCCAGCGCGCCGAGATGACGTCACGCGCGGCGCGTGCCGCCGGTGCTGGCGATCTGTTGCCGGCGTCGTTGTGATCGGGACGGGCTGGTCTTCCGGCATGCTGGTGCGGTGAGTTGCTGACGGTCCTCACGACATCGAGTGGAGCAAACGAGGTCACGCATGGACGCTGCGAAGTGTTTCGAGGTTGCACTGGATCACTACCGAAAGGGGAACAAGCTGCTCAACTGGCCCGTCGCCGTACTCATGGAGGAGCAGGCTCTGCATGCCGCGACAGCGACCGCGCACTTCGCGGCCGGCACCCTCGCGCTGGCGTTGGCCAACGCTCAGCAAGGGGAAGCGACGGCCCCGATTGAGTAATGGCGACATCGCTCGTCCGAACGGAGGTACGGCATGCCGCTTGATCCCCAGTTCCGCGCCATCCTCGACACCCTGGCGGGCGCAGGTGCAGTCCCGCTGGTACGCCAGGATGCTGAACAGACCCGTGCGCACTACCGGAAGCTTGCCCTGAGCCGGCGCGGGCCGGGCTTCGTGCCGGAGCATGTGGCCTCGGTGGCCGACGGGCGCTCACCCGGCGGCGTGCCAGTCCGGATCTACGAGCCACTGCAGCCTGACGATGCCACGCTGATCTACCTGCACGGCGGCGGTTTCGTCGTCGGCGACGTCGAGACGCACGATCCGCTGTGCCGCCGAGTTGCCAACGCGACCGGTGCGCGCGTCTTGTCTGTGGACTACCGGCTCGCGCCGGAGCACCCGTTCCCTGCCGCGCTGGACGACGCTGAATCCGTCCTGGGCTGGCTGTGCGCTGCGGATCCGGGACGGCCGGTCGGCGTCGCCGGCGACTCCGCGGGAGCCTCCCTGGCGGCCGGCCTGGCCATCCGCGCGCGGGACAAGCAGATTCCGCTGACCGCACAGTTGCTGTTCTATCCGGCGACCGACCCAGCGATGACTAGCCCGTCGATGGTCGAAAACGGCGAGGGTTACTTCCTCACCCGGGAAGACATGGCATGGTTCTACCGGCAATATCTCCCGGCCGGCGCCGCAGCTGCGCCCGAGGTTGACCTGATCCACGCCGATGTCGCTGGCGTAGCTCCCGCCATCGTGGCCACCGCGGAATTCGATCCGCTGCGCGACGAGGGCGCCGCCTATGCAGACCGGCTGAAAATCGCCGGAGTGCCCACTGAGTACCTGCCCGGACCTGGACTCATCCACGGCTTCGCCGGCTTCTTCGGCGTGGTTGCTGCCGCCGACGCCGCCGTCGCGGCAATCCTTACCGAGTTGCGCCGAATCCTGCGCAGTTGACCGGCATATGCCCAGAGCATCACATACCGGCGCGATGCATGCATCATGGCATTCGTGTCGATAGCAGGTCCTGCCGACATTCTGACCTGCTCGCCGGCTACCATCGGAAGACCATGACTCGCGGCCTGCTCCTTCCTAGCCGCGGCGAGGCCCGGTAACCCAGCCGGTCGGCCCCTCGCCGCGGGTCGCTGTGCTACGCCGGCCGAGTTCTCCCAGCGCATAGGAGCAGAGCACAGTCATGAGTAACCCATCGCTGCAGCGCCCCTCGGGCATGCCGTGTCATCGTTATCGCCCGTTCCCGCCCATTGATCTGCCTGACCGGCAGTGGCCTTCGCGCACCATCACCGCGGCACCTCGCTGGCTGTCCACTGACCTGCGCGACGGCAACCAGGCGCTGATCGACCCTATGAACGCCGCTCGCAAGCAGGCCATGTTCGACCTGCTGGTCCGGATGGGCTACAAGGAGATCGAGGTTGGCTTCCCGGCCGCCAGCCAGACCGATTTCGACTTCATCCGCAGCCTCATCGACAACGGCGCCATCCCCGACGACGTACGCATCTCCGTCCTGACCCAGGCCAGAGAAGAGCTAATCGACCGGACTGTCCAGTCTCTCGTCGGCACGAAGATGGCGACTGTCCACCTCTACAACGCGGCCGCGCCGCTGTTCCGCAGCGTCGTCTTCGGCTGGTCCGGGGACGGCCGCGAGGAGTGCAAGGCGGTCGCGGTCGACGGCACCCGCGCCGTCATGAAGTACGCAGACGAGTACCTGGCCGGCACCGACTTCGGCTACGAGTACTCGCCCGAGATCTTCATGGACACCGAACTCGACTTCTCGCTGGAGATCTGCGAGGCGGTGATGGACGTCTGGCAGCCAGGCCCCGGGCGGGAGATCGTGCTCAACCTGCCCTGCACCGTCGAGCGGTCCACGCCGAACGTGTATGCCGACCAGATCGAGTGGATCAGCCGCGAATCTTTCCCGGCGCGAGCACATCGCGCTGTCCGTGCACACCCACAACGATCGCGGCACCGCGACCGCGGATGCCGAGCTGGCAATGCTGGCGGGGGCTGAGCGCGTCGAGGGCTGCCTTTTCGGGAACGGGGAGCGCTCGGGCAATGTCGACTTGATCACTCTCGGTCTGAATCTGTACAGCCAGGGCATCGACCCGATGATCGACTTCAGCGATATCGACGAAATCCGGCGGACGGCCGAGTACTGCAACGGGATCGGCGTGCACGAGCGCCACCCGTACGCCGGCGACCTCGTCTACACCTCGTTCTCCGGCTCGCATCAGGACGCGATCAAGAAGGGGTTCGACGACCTGGAGCGGCAGGCTGCGGCCGTGGGTCGGCCTGTCAGCGAGCTGCCGTGGCAGATGCCGTACCTGCCTATTGACCCGAAGGACGTCGGCCGCACGTATGAGGCCGTCATCCGCGTGAACTCGCAGTCCGGCAAGGGCGGCGTGGCCTACATCATGAAGGCCGACCATCACCTCGACCTGCCGCGACGCCTCCAGATCGAGTTCAGCCAGGTGATCCAGCGGTACACCGACAGCGAGGGCGGTGAGGTCGGGGCCGGCCGGATGTGGGAGATCTTCGCCGCCGAGTACCTCGAGCCCGGGCCCTTCGAGCTGGTCAGCTACACCGCGGCCAGCCAGGGCGGGACCGAGCGGGTCGACTGCACGGTCCGCGCCTACGGGACCGAGTACGAACTATTCGGCATCGGCAACGGGCCGATCGCGGCGTTCTGCGCGGCGGTCTCCGAGGTCGACCTCGGGCTCGGCGGTGTGAGCGTGCGCGTGCTCGACTACGCCGAGCACGCGCTCACCGCGGGCCGGGACGCCGAGGCCGCCGCCTACCTCGAGATGGAGATCGGCGACCGGGTCCTGTGGGGCGTCGGCATCAGCTCGTCGATCGTCCGGGCGTCGGTGTCTGGCGTGGTCAGCGCTCTCAACCGGGCGGCCAGGCTGCGCTAGAAGCCGCGCTCAGCACGCCGGTAGAACGGGCTGCCCGCGGCCACCACGCGCTCGTCGATGCCATCGCGTTCGTCCGCGCCGAGGAACGCAACGTCAATCGGGAAGGCCGCGTCCTCAGGCGCGGCCTCCCACGCGGCTCGCTCCACGGCGCCGGCGACCAGGTCCTGGATGCTGACGTCGGCCGGGTCGTCCAGCGTCACGGCGATCAGCAGGCCTTCGCCCGCAGACTCGACCGACAGCCATGCTGCCGCCGCGTCGCGCACCTCGGCGATAGCGACCAGGCCGGCCGCGATGCCGGCGAGCAGGCCGTCCGGCCGGACCGGCAGCGGCGCCACACTGATCTGGTCTGAGTCGCTGGCTGCCTCGCCCGCCGCTAGGTAGGACACGCCCGGCGGGTAGACAGGCACGCTCTCGCTGGCGCCGGCGTTCAGCGCAATCCCGATGGACGCGGGGAGCAGCCGGGCCAGGTCGGCAGCCCGCACAACCACGTGCGGGACGGGCGATTTGCCGATCGTCGCGGATTCTTGGGTGCCATCTGGACCCGCGAACTGCTGCAGCAAGTCAGCGGACGAGTACGCGGGAACGAAGTCGCTGCCGAGGTAGGAAACGATCGGCAGGGTGACCGCCGTGCCGTTGATCGCCCGGGTGCCGTCTGCGGGCAGCGGCAGCCATAGCCGAGCGGTCCGCAGGACTTCCAGCAGGTCGCCAATACGGCCAGCGTCTGTGATGGCGGCCGTCAGCGCCTGTTCGACGGCGCTCGTGGGCGTGGCGGGTTGAGGGTTGTCTTGGGAGGCGCCGCCAGGGACAACGGCGGTATCCGTAGCCTTGCTTGCCGGAGCGGTGCTGATAGTCACCTGACGGATAGTAAGCGCTTTGGGGCGGTGGGTAATGGGAAATGGCGGAGGTCACGCTCAGCGCTGGCTTGACGTCAGCCCAGAACGCATCGAGGGCTGGCTAGCGTCATTTGCTGAGCGGCACGGACCGACCGAGACGACCCTCGACGATCGTCGGGAGATGGCCACTGTCCGCGCGACTGACGGCAGCGTTGCCGCCTGCTATGCCCCGTTCCCGCCGCTATCGATGTCAGCTACCGGCAGCGGCGCGGACCTTGCCGCCCACGCGACCGCCGACCGGACCGTGGGCGTCTTGCTTGTCCGGTTGGGCGGATACGCCGCCGGCGTATTCGCCGGTGCCCCGTCGCGGCTTGTGACGTCCAAGGTCGGCAGCCGGCTCGTGCACGGTCGCAGCGCGGCCGGCGGGACCTCCCAGCACCGGTTCGCCCGGCGCCGGGAAAAGCAGGCCCGCGAAGCGCTGGAGGCCGCAGCCGACAACGCCGCCACCGTCTTCCGGGGCTTCGGTGGCGCGCTCGACGCCCTGGTACTGGGCGGCGATAAGCGGTCGATAGCCGCGCTGCGCGAGGACACCCGGCTTCGGCCGTACTTCGACATTGCCGTGGACAGATTCCTGACGGTGCCCGACCCGAGGCTGGCGGTACTACAGGACGCGCCGCGGCTGTTTCGGGCCATCCGCATCTGGCTCGCCGAGAGCACCGCCGGTGCGGCCGCGCAAACCAGTTCGCCCGACGGGTCGCCGCTCACGTAAGATCGCGGGCGTGCAACCGCTCCTGTCGTGACGCCGCGCCCCCGCAACAGGGGAGAAGTCTGCCTGGCGTCCGATCCCAGTCGGTTATGGAGCGAGTTTCCCATGATTTCCGCACGCGATATTGAACTGCGCGCTGGCGCGCGCCTGCTGCTCGAGAGCGTTTCCTTCCAGGTCGCTCCGGGCGACAAGATCGGTCTCGTCGGCCGTAACGGCGCGGGCAAGACGACGCTGGCCCGGGTGCTGGCGGCCGAGGGCCAGCCGGCGGCTGGCCAGGTGGTCGTCGGCGGCTCGGTCGGCTACTTGCCGCAGGACACCATGGTCGGCGACCTTGAGGCGCTCGCGCTTGACCGGATCTTGTCGGCGCGCGGACTCGACGCGCTGATGGCGGGGCTGCGGGACGCCGAGCTGCAGATGTCGGACCCGAATCCGGTCCGCCGGGATGCCGGCGTGCGACGGTACGGCCAGCTCGAGGAGCGGCTTTCCGTGCTCGGCGGGTATGCCGCCGAGTCGGAGGCGGCGTCGCTCTCGGCCAGCCTCGGGCTGCCGCAGAAGGTGCTGAAGCAGCCGCTGCGCACGCTGTCGGGCGGGCAGCGGCGACGGATCGAGCTCGCCCGGATCCTGTTCGGCGGCTCGGACACGCTGCTGCTCGACGAGCCGACCAACCACCTGGATGCAGACTCCGTGAGCTGGCTGCGCGACCACCTGCGAGCCTTCCGTGGTGGCCTCGTGGTGATCAGCCACGACGCGGGGCTGCTCGAAGCGGTGGTCAACAAGGTGTTCCATCTCGATGCCGATCGCAGTGCGCTGGACATCTACAACCTCGGCTGGCACGCATACCTCGAGCAGCGCGAGACCGACGCGCGGCGGCGCCGCCGGGAGCGGATGAACGCCGAGCGACAAGCATTCGCGCTCCAGTCGCAGGCCGACAAGATGCGCGCCAAGGCGACGAAGGCGAAGGCTGCGCAGAACATGCAGAAGCGAGCCGAGCGCCTCCTGGCTGGCGTCAGCGCCGACCGCGCGCCCGAGCGTGTCGCCAAGCTGAGATTCCCCGTGCCAGCGCACTGCGGCAAGACTCCCATCAGCGCGACCGCGCTGTCGAAGTCGTATGGCTCCCTCGAGGTCTTCACCGACGTGGACATAGCCGTCGACAAGGCCTCACGCGTCGTGGTGCTCGGACTGAACGGGGCCGGTAAGACCACGCTGCTGCGACTGCTGGCCGGCGTCGAGGAACCCGACACCGGCGAGGTTATCGCAGGTCACGGGCTCCGGCTCGGCTACTACGCGCAGGAACACGAGACGCTCGATACCACCCGGACCATCCTGGAGAACATGCGCTCGGCCGCCCCGGACCTCGCCGAGAGCGAGCAGCGGCGCATCCTCGGGTCGTTCCTGTTCTCCGGGGACGATGTAAACAAGCCAGTCGCAGTGCTGTCCGGCGGTGAGAAGACCCGGCTCGCCCTGGCGCTCCTGGTGGTCTCGGGCGCGAACGTCCTGCTGCTCGACGAACCGACCAACAACCTCGACCCGGCGAGTCGGGCCGAGATTCTTGCCGCGCTGCGCACGTACCAGGGCGCGATCGTGCTGGTCACGCACGACGAGGGCGCGGTCGATGCGCTCATGCCCGAGCGCGTGGTGCTGCTACCCGACGGGGTGGAGGACGCCTGGAGCGAGGAACTCGGCGACCTCGTGGCGCTGGCGTGAAAATTGTTGATCTTTTTTGGGGCCGCCTGGTAGCCGATCACGATTGAATGAGTGATCATGGTCGGGTAGATAACGCACCGGTCATCGGCTCCCGGGAGGTTCGCGTGACCGAGACTCTCAAGAAGGGCACCAGGGTGACCGGTGCCGACCGGACGAAGCTCGCGGCTGACCTGAAGAAGCGATACGGCGCCGGCGAGAGCATCCGGTCGCTGGCGGCATCGACTGGGCGGTCGTACGGCTTCATCCACCGGATCCTGAGCGAGAGCGGTGTCTCGCTGCGCGGCCGTGGCGGTGCGACGAGGGGCAAGGCGAAGGCCAAGGCGTGAGGCACAATGGGGATTTGTGTCCGCTGACCTTACCGATCTAACCAGCGCCGGGCTTGAGCTGAGCATTTCCGGCAGCGTCGCGACCGTCATCCTGGCCCGGCCAGACCGCCGGAACGCGATGACGCCGAGCATGTGGCACGGCCTCGCGCGCATCGGCGCCGCGATCCCAGCTGATGTGCGCGTTGTCGTTGTGCGCGGCGCCGGGCCGTCGTTCTGCGCCGGCATCGACCTGCGCATGTTCACCGCCGAGGGCGTACCCGGCGAGGAGCGCAATCCGAGCGCGGCCGAGCCAGGATTCCCCGAGTCCATCGCCGGATTCCAGGCGGGATACACCTGGCTGCGCAATCCAGCGTTCGTGTCGATCGCAGCGGTGCAAGGGCACGCCATCGGCGGTGGCTTTCAGCTCGCCCTGTCCTGCGATCTGCGCGTGCTGGCCGACGACGCCAAGCTGTGCATGAAGGAGCCGGCGCTCGGCCTGGTGCCCGACCTCACCGGGACTAAGCCGCTCGTCGACATCGTCGGGCTGCCGCGCGCGATCGAGCTGTGCCTGACCGCCCGGACCGTGGACGCGCGCGAGGCCGCGCAGCTCAGGCTCGCAGAGCTCGTCGTTCCGCGGGACGAGCTTGACGGCGCCGTCGACGACCTGGTCGCCGCCCTGCTGTCGACGGACGCAGCCGCGGCTCGCGCAACCAAGGCGCTGCTAGCGGCCGCGCCGGGCAACACCCTTGAGCAGCAGGCCGCGGCTGAGCGCGCCGCCCAGGCCGCGCTGCTGCGGGCCCGGCAGGCGGGCTGACAGGGCTCGCCGCGTCCCTGGTCAGCACACTGTTCGCTGATGGCGCGGTTCGCCTGTAGCTGAGCAGGGATGATCTGGCTTGCCTGCTAGGTTCACCGATCATGAGCATGCAGACCCAGTGGCACGCCATGCGGGGCTTCACCCGGGACCCGTCGGTGACCCAGCAGCGGCTCAAGCCTGGCACCGTGCGGCGAATCGCCGGGTATGCCCGGCCCTATCGGCTTGACCTGGTCATTTTCCTGCTCGCCGCGGCGCTCGACGCCGTGGTCACGGTGCTGTACCCGGTCCTGATCGGCGTTGTCATCGACAAGGGCATTCTGCCTAAGGACAGCACGGTGGTGCTGACCGTCGCCGGGATCGTCGCGGGCCTGGCGGTCTTCGACGCCTTGCTGAGCGTGGTCCAGCGGTACTTCACTTCCCGCGTCGGTGAGGGCCTGATCTACGACCTGCGGACCCAGGTGTTCGAGCACGTGCAGCGGCAGCCGATCGCGTTCTTCACGAGGGCGCAGACCGGGTCGCTCGTCAGCCGGCTCAACAATGACGTCATCGGCGCGCAGCAGGCCCTCACGTCGACGCTGTCGTCCGTGGTGTCCAGCGTGCTGCAGCTGGTTCTCGTCCTGGCCGTGATGTTCATCTACTCCTGGCAGGTCACGGTCGTGGCCCTCGTTCTGATCCCGATCTTCCTGTACCCGGCGCGCCGGGTCGGGCGCCGGCTCCAGCGGCTGACTCGTGAGTCGATGCAACTCGACGCCCAGATGGGCTCGACCATGACGGAGCGGTTCAACGTGGCCGGAGCGATGCTGGCCAAGCTCTACGGTCGGCCGCGCGATGAGGTCGACCTGTTCTCCGGCCGGGCGGGCCGGGTCCGCGACATCGGCGTGCTGACCGCATTGTGGGGGAGTGCCCTGGTCACCGGCCTCGGGTTGCTGGCCACGCTGTCGACGTCCGTTGTCTACGGCCTGGGCGGCGAGCTTGTGATCCATCACGCGCTCCAGCTCGGCGCGATGGTGGCGCTCGCCACGCTGCTGAGCAGGCTCTACGGCCCGATCACGTCACTGTCCAATGTTCAGGTCAACGTCATGACGGCGCTGGTCAGCTTCGACCGGGTCTTCGAAGTCCTCGACCTGAAGCCGCTGATCGCCGAGCGCCCAGACGCTACCGCCCTCGGCGCCACGCGCCAGAACGGCAGCTCGGTTGCGCGCGGCGACTGGACGGCGGCCGGCGCGCCGGATATCGAGTTCGACCACGTCGGCTTCCGGTACCCGGCCGCCTCGGAGGTGTCGCTGGCCTCACTGGAGTCGATCGCCGTGCCGGTGGCGGAGCGGACTGGGCCAGGCCAGGAGGCCCTGACCGACGTGAGCTTCCGCGCCCCGGCTGGGAAGCTCACCGCGCTCGTGGGCCCGTCTGGCGCGGGCAAGACGACGATCACCCACCTGGTGGCCCGGATGTACGACCCGACGAGCGGCACTGTCCGGATCGGCGGCACCGACATCAGGGGCGTGACGCTGGAGTCGCTGCACGATGTCGTCGGCGTCGTCACCCAGGACGCCCATCTGTATCACGAGACGATCAGGGCCAACCTGCTCTACGCGCGACCGGCCGCCTCGGAGCACGAGCTAGTCCTGGCCTGCCAGGCGGCGCAGATCTGGGAGCTCATCTCGGCTCTGCCCGACGGACTCGACACCATCGTCGGTGACCGGGGTTACCGGCTGTCGGGCGGCGAGAAGCAGCGGATCGCGCTGGCCAGGCTGCTGCTCAAGGCCCCGTCGGTGGTGGTGCTCGACGAGGCCACCGCGCACCTGGACTCCGAGTCCGAGGCCGCCGTGCAGCGGGCGCTCAAGACCGCGCTGGCCGGGCGCACCTCGCTGGTCATCGCCCACCGCCTTTCCACCATCCGGGAGGCGGACCAGATCCTGGTCGTGGACGGCGGCCGGATCATCGAGCACGGTCGGCACGCAGACCTGCTCGCGGCGGACGGCCTGTACGCCGACCTGTACGAGACCCAGTTCGCTCGGCAGGAGGCGGCCGGATCCGCGCCAGTAGCTGGACCCGCGCCCGTCCCGGGCGGCGCGCCTGTCCCGGGCGGCGCGCCTGTCCCGGGCGGCGCGCCCGTCTAGTTGGTCCGCTGCTGACGGCAGCCGCTCGTCACTCGGCGTACCCGACCCGGCGCAGGTCAGGACCGGCGACCGATTCGACGTCGCTGATCTGGGCCTGGGTCAGCACCCGGCGCCACATGCCGGGCTCGGCGTCTTTGGCTCCGCCGCGTCGGCTCGTGCGAACGTGGACAGGCGCGACGGTGTCCCCGACGAAGTCGGAGACCCCGGCTGCGCTCGCCGCCGGGTGCCTGATCACGTTCTCGTAGCGCAGCGTGGTGAGCTGCTCGGCCGACAGCGCGGAACGCAGCTTTGCCATCGCGCGGACCGAGCCGCGCCAGCGCATCGCGCACTTGCCGGCCGTGGACAGCTCGGGCCAGATTGCCAGGTCTTGCTCTGTCTCAACGCCGAAGAATGGGTTAGGGAACTCGGTCTCCACGTTCGCCATGCCAGGCTTGAACCAGCTGAGCGTCAGGGGGTCGGCCAGCATGGCTGCGACGACGTCCCGGCCGTCCCTGATGATCTGGACCAGCTTGGCGTCGGTAAAGGCGTCGACCAGGACCTCGGCGCAGTACATGAGGTCGGGGCTGGCGTCGCCGTACCGCACGATGTCGCGCTCGGCGACGCAGGAGGCCGGGCCGGTCACCTGTCCGGCTTGCCCGGCACACCGGCGAGCACGTCAGGCAGCTGTGGTCGGTTACCTGCCAGGCCTGAGCGAAGGCATCTCGCATCACGGTGGCGGCCGCATCGCTTCGGCCGCGCTGAATGGACGGGCTGCGGGCGAACGCGTACACGACGCTCTGGACTGCTTCCTGGCCGATGGTGAGGTGGAAGCTCGGCGATTGCTTGATCGCCCGCCCGAGCATGTCCGTGCCCGAGTGCGGCGCGCCGATCACGAAGACCGGCTGCCAGACCTTACGGCCGTTGACGACGAGAATGTGCGGGCGGGGTGCCATGGCTACCCATCAGTGTGGCATTGCCCGCCGTACGCCCGATCCTGGCCCGATGATCGGGCCTTTACCAGGCGATACGGCGGATCAGGCGCGGTGCGCGACGCGCCCCTTGGTCCGGCGGCAGTGGTCGCCCGCGTGACCTTCCAGGTTCAGCGCCGCTTGGATCAGCGGCACGTGGCTGAACGCCTGCGGTGTGTTACCGACCTGCCGGCCATAGCGCGGGTCATACTCCTCGCTCAGCAGTCCAAGGTCGCTTCGCAGTGCCAGCAGCCGCTCGAAGATCGCGACGGCTTCGTCGTACTCGCCGATCAGGTGCAGGGCGTTGACCAGCCAGAAGCTGCACGCCAGGAAGGCACCCTCGGCGCCCGGCAGGCCGTCGACGTCGGCCCGGCCGGTGCCGCTGACCGCCTTGGCGGGCTGGGTGTAGCGCAGCACGAGGCCGTCCCGCATCAGTTCGCGCTTGATCACCCGGACCGTGGAGACCACGCGCGGGTCCGTCGGGGGCAGGAAGCCGACCTCGGGAATCATGAGGACGGACGCATCCAGCTCGGCGCTGCCGTAGTACTGCGTGAACACGCCCCGCTCGGCGTCGTAGCCCTGCTCGAGTACTTGGGCGTGGATCTCGTCGCGGATCGCGCTCCAGCGCTGGAGCGGGCCAGCATTGCCCTGCTCGACCAGGTGGGTCGCGCGGTCGAACGCCACCCAGGCCATCACCTTGGAGTGCACGAAGTGCCGCCGGGGTCCGCGTACCTCCCAGATCCCCTCGTCCGGCTCATCCCAGTGCTTCTCCAGGAAGTCCAGGAGCTGACGCTCGAGACTCCAGATGTGCTTGTCGAAGCCGAGCCCGGCCTGTCGGCCAAGCGTGAGCGCGTCGATGACTTCGCCGTAGACGTCCAGCTGGCGCTGGTCGACGGCGGCGTTGCCGATCCTGACCGGGGCGGAGCGTTCGTACCCTGGCAGCCAGCTGACCTCCCACTCGGCGAGGCGGCGCTCGCCCGCGACGCCGTACATGATCTGCACATCCTTGGCGTCACCCGCGATGGTGCGGCCGAGCCACCGGCGCCAGCTATCTGCCTCCGCGGTATACCCGGTGCGCAGGAGGGCCTCCAGCGTGATAGTCGCGTCGCGCAGCCAGCAGTACCGGTAGTCCCAGTTCCGGACGCCGCCGATGTCCTCCGGTAGCGAGGTCGTGGGCGCGGCCACGATGCCGCCAGTGGGCGCATAAGTGAGGGCCTTCAACGTGATGAGCGACCGCATCACGGCGTCCCGGTACGGGCCCTTGTAGGTACACGTCGCGGCCCACTCGGACCAGAAGGCCTGGGTCGCGGCCAGTGCCGCGTCCGCGTCGATGCAGGGATCGGCAGGGAGATGCGACTGCTGCCAGGCGAGCACGAACGGCACCCGGTCGCCGGCCTTGACGTCGAACGTAGCCTGGTGGGCCATGTTCTGGCCGACGCTGTGAACCGGGCTGTGGAAGCAGACCGAGTCAGGTCCGGCGATGGCGCGGATGTATTCAGCCTCCCGCCGGATCCAGGGCACGACCTTGCCGTAGCCGAATCGGAGGCGGAGGATCGACTCCATCTCGACGGTGCCGTCGACGCCTTCGACGATGCGGACGACCACCGGCGTCGCGTGATCGCGCGGCGGCATGAAGTCCACGACCCGGACGGTGCCGCTCATGGTGTGCCAGGTGGTCTCCAGGATCAGCGAGTCGCCCTGATACTGCCGGCTGACCTCGCCCCGGCGGGCTACCGGTCCCTCGCTCACTGTCGGGCATACTCGCCAGCTGCCGTTGTGCTCGTCGCCGAGCAAGGCGGCGAAGCACGCGTCGGAGTCGAACCTCGGCAGGCACAGCCAGTCAAGCGCGCCATCCCGGCCCACGAGAGCGGCGGTTTGCATGTCCCCGATCAGCGCGTAATCCTCGATCAGGCTCGCCATCGCGGCCTCCCATTCGCCGATTCGACGCCGTCCTCGCCGTCAACGTCACGGTACGGCGCTCACGGCCCGGTCAGCCACTCATCTGGCCCGAGGCCATAGAGTGTCGGCGTGCGACGACGACTGCAGCGCTCGAGTGCGCGGATCGCGGTCCCGGCGGCGGTCGCCGTTGCGCTCACGGGCTGCGCGAAGATGGACGCCGCCCTGAGCCAGCAGTGGATGACGATCCAGTTCACGCCGAATACGACCGTCGCCACCGCCTTGCACGTGCGCACCGCCTGTTCGCACATCCAGAACGTCACGCTGATGGCACTGCCGAGCCAGAAGTCGCTGGTCACAACGATGGGCGGCGTTCGGTTCGATACGACGAACGCCTCGCCGGCGAACCTGGCGCAACTGCAGACGTGCCTGCAGCAGTTCAAGTCCGTGCTCGGTATCGACTCACAGAGCGCGGGCGACGAAGGCAGCTAGGCCTCGCCCGCGGATCGTGGGCCGGACTCGCATAATTCCCATGGGTAATGTAGGGTTCAGTCCAGCTTGATTCCCGAGTTAGATGATCGGAAAAGGTGGACGATGAAACGAGTACTTGCCGGACTCACCGCGGCCGGGGTCGCCCTGCTGGCTGCCGGTTGCGCCTCGTCGAGTGCCAGTAACGCCGGGAGTTCCAGTAGCGCCGGCACCTCGCAGCCGGCTGCGCAGGTAACGCTTCGGCTCGGATTCCTGGAGAACATCACCCACGCCCCCGCCCTGATCGGCGTCAAGGAGGGCTTCTTCACGAAGAACCTGGGGAACGGGGTCACTCTCAAGCTTCAGCCGTTCAGCACCGGCACCGAGGAGGCCACGGCCCTGCTGGCCGGTCAGCTCGACGCCGCGTACGTCGGCCCGAACCCGGCGATCAAGGCCTGGCAGACCTCCGGCGGATCCCTGATCAAGGTGATCTCCGGCGCGGCAACGGGTGGTGCTGAGCTCGTGGTCAAGAAGGGCATCACGTCAGCCAGCCAGCTCAAGGGCCAGAAGCTCGCCACGCCGTCACTCGGCAACACCCAGGACGTCGCGCTCCGGTACTGGCTGAAGAGCAAAGGCCTGACCACCACGGAGACCGGCGGCGGCGACGTGCCGATCACCCCCGTCACGCCGAACTCCGCGGCGGTGCTCCAGTTCGCTTCCGGTCAGATCGCCGGCGGATGGGAGCCCGCGCCGTACGACGCGGAGATGGTCGCCGACGGCGGACACGTGCTGGTCAACGAGGCCAGCCTGTGGCCGAACGGCCAGTTCGTGACCACCGACCTGGTCGTCACGCAGTCGTTCCTGGCCGCACACCCGACCGTGGTGAGCGATCTGCTGAAGGGCCAGATCGAGGCGAACTCGTTTATCGCCAGCAACAAGGCAGCGGCAGAGACGGCGGCCAACGCCGAGCTGGCCAGCCTCACTCGGCAAGGGCCTCAAGACGCCAGTGCTCGACGCGGCATTCGCGCAGGTCACCTTTACCAACGACCCGATCGAGGCGTCGCTGATCACCGACGCTAGCCACGCCGATGGCGGTCGGCCTGCTGAAGCCCGTCAGCAACCTCAGCGCCATCTATGACCTCGGGCCGCTGAACACGCTGCTGACCGCGGACGGCCAGCCGCAGGTCAGTTCGTGAGCCTAACCAACGAGCAGCAGGACGCCCCCGGCAGTCAAGCCGGGGGCGCCTGCCGCGTCAGGAAACACGGGCGCGCCCGCAGAACCGGCCTTGTCGGCTGCCGTGCGGCTGACCGATGTCAGTAAGGCGTACGGAACGGGGCTAGCGCAGCTGCTCGCGCTCGATCAGGTGTCCCTGACCGTGGCCGACGGCGAGTTCGTCTGCATCATCGGTGCCTCCGGCTGCGGCAAGAGCACGCTGCTGAATCTCGTCGCGGGCTTGGACAAGCCGACAGCAGGCGAGGTCGACACCGGCGGTCGCCGGGTCGGCCTCATGTTCCAGGAGCCGGCGCTGTTCCCGTGGCTGACCGCGGCCAAGAACGTCGAGCTGGCGCTGCGGGCCAGGGGCGTGCCGCGAGCCGAGCGTGCGAGTCCAGACGGCCGAGCTGCTCGACGCAGTCCGGCTCAGCGGCTTCGGAGACAAGCGTCCGCACGAGTTGTCCGGCGGCATGCGACAGCGCGTCGCCTTGGCCCGGGCACTCGGCGCAGAACGCCGACGTGCTGCTGATGGACGAGCCCTTCGGCGCGCTTGACGCCATGACCAGGGACCTGCTGCACGACGAGCTAGAGCGGATCTGCGCCGAGCGCACGCTGACCGTGCTGTTCGTGACGCACAACGTCCGCGAGGCCGCGCGGCTCGGCGACCGGGTGATCGTGTTGAGCAGCCGCCCGGGCCGCGTGATCGCCGAGTACGACGTGCCGCGTCGCGGCCCGCGCCGGATCGACTCACCCGAGGTGGCGCAGATGGCCGCCATCCTGACCGACCGGCTGCGTGAGGAGATGGGCCGCCATGGCAGTTGACCAGGTAATACAAGGTCTCCACAATCTGGAGCTGACGCCGGGCCTCAAGACCGGGCGCGGCCCCGCGCGGCTCGCCAGGAAGATCTGGACAGCCGCGTGGCCCAAGCTGCTCGCGATCGCTCTAGTGCTGCTTGTCTGGCAGATCGTGCATCTGACCGGCTGGAAGAAACTCGTGCTCGCGGGACCCGGCACGGTCGCCTCCGAGCTGTGGCACATGGCGGAGCACGGGCAGACTCTGGGCCGCCATCGGCGTCACGATGAGGCGCGCCCTCATCGGCTACGTGCTCGCGCTGATCATCGGCTCGGTGGTCGGAGTGCTGGTGGCGCGGATCCCGCCGCTGCGTGCCGCGATCGGCTCGATCATCACCGGTCTGCAGACGATGCCGTCGATCGCCTGGTACCCGTTCGCGATCATCCTGTTCGGCCTGAGCACGACCTCGATCTTGTTCGTGATGGTGATGGGCGCCGCGCCGTCCATCGCGAACGGCCTGATCACCGGTGTCGACTACACCCCGCCGCTGCTCTTGCGCGCCGGCCGGACGATGGGCCTGCGCGGCGTTGCGCTGTACCGGTACCTGATCCTGCCCGCGTCGCTGCCCGCCTTCGTCGCGGGCCTGAAGCAGGGCTGGGCGTTCGCCTGGCGCAGCCTGATGGCCGGCGAGCTGGTCGTGACCATCGCGGGCCAGTCACCCGGCCTCGGCGTCTGGCTGAACACCTACCAGAGCCTGTCGGACTTCGCCGGGGCCACGTCGATCATCATCGTCATCCTGATCATCGGCATTGTGGTGGACATGCTCTTCGCGAAGGCGGACACGGCGCTGCGCCGTCGCCGCGGGCTGGTGGATCCCTCGCTACCGGCCTAGCTCCGGGCACGGCTGCCCAGCGAGCGCGCTTAGTGCGGGGCGTGGTGGTACACGCCGAACACGTTGCCGGCGGGGTCTCGCAGCGCGCCAGTCTGCATGTGGTCGTCGACTGGGTTGGGGCCATATTCCCGCGTCCCGCCGAGTTCGACGGCTCTGCGTCAGCACGCGCTCCACGTCGGGCACGCTGGCGTACACGGTCGCCCAGGAGCCGTGGTCCGTGCCCGCTCCCGATGCCGCCCTGGATGCCGCGGCTCGTGCCGGTGTCGATCATCGCGTAACCCGGCACGTCCGGGTTGGCCTGCCAGCCGAAGATCTCTGCGTAGAAGCGTCGGCCGCGGTCGGCGTCGGCGCCGAGTACCTCGAACCAGTCCACCGGCGCGCCGGCGCCAGGCCCGGGCGCGAAGACCTGGTCGGGTTGCTCGGGGCCAGCACCAGGCCGATCAGCAGCCCGTCGAGATCGGAGAACACGGCGTACGTCACGACGCCAGCTATCTCCGAAATCGGCGTCTCCGTCTTGCCGCCGAGCAAGTTGATCTTGTCGAGCGCGGCCTGCATGTCGTCGGTCTCGATGTAGAACGTGATGCGTGCGCTCGCCGTCGGTGCTCTGGCTGATGCCGCCGTTGATGCCGCTGCCGGCGCCGGTGTCAACGAGCGTGTAGTCGGGTATCGGCCGCATGCGCCAGCCGAACAGCTCGGCGTAAAAGTCGGCGAGCAGGCCGCTGTCGGGGCCACTGATCTCGAAGTGCACTACCGCGTGAGCCACGGCCGACCTCCCTGAGCGCTCCGTGCTCAGTCTGGCACCCAGCGTCAGGCGCTGACCCGGTCGACGCCCGAATACACGTTCATCGAACCGCCGCGCAGGAAACCGACGAGTGTCAGGCCGGCATCCGCGGCGAGCTGCACAGCGAGCGACGATGGCGCCGACACCGCCGCCAGCACCGGGATCCCCGCCAGCACCGCCTTCTGGACGAGCTCGAACGAGGCCCGACCGCTGACGAGCAGGATTCGCCCGGTTAGCGGCAGCATGTCGGCTTGCAGCGCCCAGCCGACCACCTTGTCGACTGCGTTGTGCCGCCCGACGTCCTCGCGCACCACCAGCAAGGTCGCCCGCCGCGGTGAACAGGCCGGCCGCGTGCAGTCCGCCCGTGCGCTCGAAGACGCGCTGCGCGTCACGCAGCGTGTCCGGCAGGCCCGCGAGCACGTCTGCGCGAACCTCCACCGGATCGTCGAAAAGGTCAAACCGGCCGGGAACGCGGAGTTCGTCGATACTCGCCTTCCCGCATACGCCGCAGGCGCTGCTGGTGAGGAACGCGCGTCGCAATTCCGGTCGAATCGTCATGCCCGGCCGGAGCGTCACGTCGACGATGTTCCCGACCGCGTCATCCGCCTCGTGGTCATGTCCGCAGCGCTGGCCGTCGCAGACGCGGATGGCGGCGATGTCGGCCGGGCTCCGGACGATGCCCTCGCTGATCAGGAACCCGGCCGCGAGATCGATGTCGTCGCCGGGCGTCCGCATCGTCAGGCTGACGGCCTGTCCATCGATCCTGATGCCGAGCGGTTCCTCGGTGGCCAGCAGGTCAGCTCGCTCGCTGACGCCGCGGACTCAACGATGACGCGCGTCACCCGGGCGCGCGCAGTCCGTCCCGCCATGGGTCACCCCGCTCTCGACACCAGTGTCGCTCCCGATGGCCCGCTTGCCCTCGCAGGCTATGTCGGTTTGGATGGCCGTGTGGCTTCAGACAGTTCGCGGCGAGTGCGTCGCCTGATCGAGAACTGGCCGGTGTACCGGCAGCTGACTGGCCCGGACCGGCTGGGCCGGGGCGCGGCGGCGCGGTCACCGGACACGGAGGAATCCACGCCGCGCACGCTGACCGCGGCGCGCGTGACGTCGTCGATCTGCCCCTATTGCGCGGTTGGCTGCGGCCAGCGCGTGTACGTGGCGTCGATCGACGGCAAGGACACCGTCACCCAGATCGAGGGCGACCCGGACTCGCCGGTGTCGCGCGGTCGGCTCTGCCCGAAGGGCGCCGCCAGCAAGCAGCTGGTCACCCACTCCGGCCGACTGACCAAGGTACTGTACCGGCGGCCGTTCGGGACCGCCTGGGAGCGGCTTTCGCTGGATGCAGCGATGGAGATGATCGCCGACCGGGTGGTTGCGACCAGGAACGCCACCTGGCAGGAGACGGTCGACGGCAAGCGCGTCCGTCCGGACGCTCGGCTTCGCCTCGCTCGGCGGCGCGACGCTGGACAACGAAGAGAACTACCTGATCAAGAAGCTCTGGACCGCGCTCGGCGCCATTCAGATCGAGAACCAGGCCCGGATATGACACTCCGCCACCGTTCCCGGTCTGGGGACTAGCTTTGGCCGCGGCGGGGCCACGACATTTCCGCGCGATCTGATCAACTCGGACTGCATCATCATCTGCGGTTCGAACATGGCCGAGTGCCACCCGGTCGCGTTCCAGTGGGTGCTCGAGGCGAAGGCACGCGGCGCCACGGTGATCCACGTCGACCCGAGGTTCACGCGCACCAGTGCGCACGCCGACATGCACGTGCCGACCAGGGCCGGCGGGGACATCGTCTTCCTCGGCGCACTGATCAACCACGTGCTGTCGGGCGGGCACGAGTTCCGCGAGTACGTGACCGCGTACACGAACGCTTCGGACATCTTGCCGGAGGACTTCGTCGACGCGGAGGACGGCGACGGTCTGTTCTCGGGATTCGACCCGAAGACGCGCACGTACGACAACGCGACCTGGCAGCCGACGGGGGAGCGCGACCTGACCCTGACGCATCCGCGCTGCGTGTTCCAGGTGCTGAAGCGGCACTTCGCCCGGTATACGCCGGAGCTGGTCGAGCAGGTGTGCGGAATCACCCCCGGCCGACTTCGAGCGAGATCGCCGCGACGCTGGTCGCCGCCAGCGGCCGGGAGAAGACGACGGCCTGGGTCTACGCGGTCGGCTGGACCCAGCACTCCACCGGCGTGCAGCACATCAGGACCGCGTCGATCCTGCAGATGCTGCTCGGCAACATGGGCCGGCCTGGCGGCGGCATCATGGCGTTGCGCGGGCACGCGAACATCCAGGGCGCGACCGACGTGCCGACGCTGTTCCACCTGCTGGGCGGGCTACCTGCCGATGCCGGGGCGCGGGCGACGTCATGGCGTCGTACCTGAGCCAGGATGCCCGAGACCGGCCTGGTGGGGAAACAAGCGCGAGTACCTGGTTAGCATGCTCAAGGCATGGTTCGGCGACGCGGCGACCGCTGAGAACGACTTCTGCTTCGGGTACCTGCCCCGGATCACCGGCGACCACGGCACGTATCGGACCATGCTCGACATGATCGACCGCATGGTCAAGGGCTACTTCCTGCTGGGCGAGAACCCGGCCGTCGGTTCGGCGGCGGCCGGCTGCAGCGGCTCGCGCTGGCGAACCTCGACTGGCTCGTCGTCAAGGACCTGGCGATGATCGAGAGCGCGTCGTTCTGGCGGGACAGCCCCGAGATCGACACCGGCGAGCTGGTCACCGAGCGAATCGGAACCGAGGTGTTCTTGCTGCCGGCGGCCGCTCACGTGGAAAAGGACGGCAGCTTCACCAACACCCAGCGGCTGCTCCAGTGGCACGACAAGGCACTCGACCCGCCCGGTGACGCTCGCAGCGACCTGGCCTTCATCTATCACCTCGGGAAGCGGATCCGGTCGAAGCTGGCCGAGGCCGGTGCGGACGGGACGACGGCCGAACGCGACCGCCCGATCCTCGACCTCACCTGGGACTACCCCGAAGAGGGCGAGCACGGTGAGCCGTCGGCTGCGGCCATCCTGGCCGAGCTGAACGGCTACGGCGCGGATGGCGCGCCGCTGTCGTCGTTCGCGCAGCTCGCCGACGACGGCTCGACCAGCTGCGGCAGCTGGATCCACGCCGGCTGCTTCGCTGGCGGGGTCAACCAGACGGCGCGACGGCGCCCGTGGCGCGAGCAGTCCTGGGTGGCGCCGGAGTGGGGCTGGGCGTGGCCCGCGAACCGCCGCATCCTGTACAACCGCGCATCAGCCGACCCGGACGGCAGGCCGTGGAGCGAGGCCAAGGCCTATGTGTGGTGGGACGAGGAGGCAGGCACGTGGACCGGGCACGATGTGCCGGACTTCGAGCTGACCAAGGCCCCTGGTTACGTCCGTGACCCGGGCGCCACCGGGCTGGCGGCGATAAGCGGTACCGACCCGTTCATCCTGCAGCGGAATGGGAAGGCTGCGATCTTCGTGTCATCGGGGCTGCAGGACGGACCGCTGCCCGCGCACTTCGAGGCGGCCGAGTCGCCGATGCGCAATCCGTGTCTACGGCCAGGACGCCAGCCCGGTGTCGATCTGTACCGGGACCGGCGGGCGACCCACGGCACAGCTCGCCGGGCCACGCGACCACGTTCCCGTATGTCGTGACCACGTACCGGCTGACCGAGCATCACACCGCGGGCTCGATGAGCCGGACGCTATCCAGGCTCGCCGAGCTGCAGCCCGAGCTGTTCTGCGAGGTGTCACCCGCACTAGCGGCCGAGCGCGGCCTCGAGAACGGCGGCTGGGCGACGATCGTGACCGCGCGCGCGGCCATCGAGGCGCGCGTGCTGGTCACCCGGCGCCTGCGGCCGCTGCGAATCCCGGGCGAGGGCGTGATCCATCAGGTCGGCCTGCCGTATCACTGGGGCAGCGAAGGGCTCGTCACCGGTGACTCGGTGAACGACCTGCTGCCATTCGTGCTCGACCCGAACGTGTTCATCCAGGAGAGCAAGGTGGCTACCTGCGACATCCGGGCGGGTCGGCGGCCTAGGGGCCCGGCGCGGCGAGAGCTTGTCAACACCTATCGGCGCCAGGCCGGTCTGGACGAGCACCATGACGAGTAGCGGAAATTCCTGTACGGCCGGCTCGACGACGTCTCGGCCGATGCCGGTTATGTCGAGCCCCCGCAGCGGGTCGGCTTCTTCACCGACACCAGCGTGTGCATCGGCTGCAAGGCCTGCGAGGTCGCCTGCAAGGAATGGAACGGGCTCCCCGAACCCGAGGCGTTCACGCTCACCGGCATGTCCTACGACAACACCGGCGCGCTCGGCGCTTCTACGTGGCGGCATGTGGCGTTCATCGAGCAAACGTGCCGACTCAGATGTGATCAGCGAGATCGCGGACGGTTCGGCAACTCGCTGGCTGATGGCCTCGGACGTCTGCAAGCACTGCACGCACGCGGCCTGCCTGGACGTATGCCCGACCGGCGCGCTGGTGCGGACCGAGTTCGGCTCGGTCGTCGTCCAGGCGGACGTCTGCAACGGGTGCGCGTACTGTGTCTCGGCGTGCCCGTTCGGCGTCATCGACCGGCGGGAAGATGACGGCCGCGCGTGGAAGTGCACGATGTGCTACGACCGGCTGCGTGGTGGCCTCGAGCCGGCCTGCGCGAAGGCGTGCCCGACGGATTCCATCCAGTTCGGGCCCCTGGATGAACTGCGGGAGATCGCGCAGGCACGGCTGACCGAGCTGCACGCGGCCGGGCAGACCGACGCGCGCCTGTACGGCGACGACCCGGACGACGGAATCGGCGGCGCCGGCGCGTTCTTCCTGCTGCTGGATGAGCCGGAGGTCTACGGCTTGCCGCCGGACCCCGTCGTCACGACGAAGGACCTGCCGTTGATGTGGCGCTGGGCCGGCGCAAGCGCCGCCGTGCTCGCGGCGGGCGTCGTCGTAGCGTTCGCAGGACGGCGCCGATGAGCCAGGCCGAACAGCTCCAGGTCCCCCCGGCGGAGTTCTCGTCGTACTACGGCAAGCCGATACTCAAGGTATCCCGGTGGAAAGAGCCGCACCTGCCCGCCTACCTGTTCCTCGGCGAGCTGTCCGGCGCCCTGGCCATGGTCGGCGCCGTCGCGCACGCGACCGGGCGCCGGTCGCTCGCCCGGACAGCCAGGGTCGCGGCGGCGGCAGGCGCGTACGCGGGTGGCGCCGCGCTGACGATCGAACTCGGCCGGCCAGAGCGGTTCCTGCACATGCTCCGGGTGGCGAAGCCGACGTCGCCGATGAGCATGGGCACGTGGATCCTGTCAGCACACTCGGCGCTCACGTCGGCGGCCGCCGCGAGCGAAGTAACCGGTCGGCTGACTCCGCTCGGCAACGCCGCCGGCGCCGCATCGGCCCTAACCGGTCCGCTGCTGGCCGCCTATCCGGCCGTGCTACTCGCCGACACCGCGGTGCCTGCCTGGCATGCGGCGCACCGTGAGCTGCCGCTGCTGTTCGTCGGCGGCGCGATGACGGCTGCCGGAGCCGCCGGGCTCGCGGCGAGCGCATTCAGTGGCGACCGGTCGGACTTTGACGCCGCCTACCGGCTCGCGATGATCGGCGCTGCGGTGGAGAGCGCGGGCGGGTACGGGCTCGAGACCATGCCAGGCCTCGCCGGTGAGCCGTACCGGAGCGGCCGGGCCGGCGATCTGCTGACAGCGGCCCGCTACCTCACGATCAGCGGGGGAGTCGCTGCCCTCGCGGCTCGCCGCAGCCGAGTGGCAGCGGCGGCGGCCGCGACGTTGCTGACCGCCGGCGGGCTGTGTGCGAAGTTCGCGGTACTGCGGGCCGGCAAGGCGTCGGCCGCTGACCCCAAGTACGTCGTGGGGACCCAGCGGCCACCAAAGTCATGATCGCGAAGACAAACGGATCGCGGACGGGACCTGGGCTCAAGGGATTGTCGCAACGCCTGACTTGATCGGGAGGCGTTGTGCCCACTCCACCATTGCCGCGGGAACGGGTTCGGGCGCTGCTGGATCATCTGGCGGCGGGGATGAAGCCGTACCTTGCAGCGCCAGCGGCCGGCGTGTCGGTGACGTTCGCTTACGGCCTGCATCACAAGATGGGCGGGGTGTACCGGCCGCCTGGAGTGACTTACTGTGACCGTTACCTGGATCGCGAGGAGCGGTATGAGCTGGCCCGGCTGCGCGAGGCCGGCGTGTCGATGCGGCAGATCGCGGCGCGCCTTGGGCGCAGTCCGTCGACGGTCAGCCGGGAGCTGGCCCGCAACGCCGACCCGCGGGCCGGCGGCTACCAGCCCGAGCGGGCGCACCGGCTGGCGTGGGAGCGGCAGCGGCGGCCCAAGCCGTCGAAGCTGTCGCAGCACCCGGTGTTACGCGCCCGGGTGCAGCGGATGCTGGACCGGCGGTACTCGCCCGAGCAGATCAGCGGGCGGCTGACGGTGGCCTGGCCCGGCGACCCGGCGATGCGGGTCAGCCACGAGACCATCTACCAGTCCATCTACGTCTACCCGCGCGGCGAGCTGCGCCGGGAGCTGCAGGCCTGCCTGCGGACGGGGCGGGCGGTGCGCCGCCGCCGCGGCCGCCGGGAGAGGCGCGCGACGATCGTCGGCGCGGTGCCGATCGGCCAGCGGCCTCCCGAGGTCGAGGGCCGGCTAATACCCGGCCACCACGAGGGCGACCTGATCATGGGCTCGAGAGCCTCCAACTCCGCCGTCGGCACGATCGTCGAGCGCGCCACCGGCTACCTCACCCTGCTGCCGCTGCACGCCGGGCACGACGCCGCCACCGTCGCCGACGCCATCATCGAGCACATGAGCGCGCTGCCGCCCTGGTTCGCCAGGACCCTCACCTGGGACCGCGGCACCGAACTCGCCCAGCACAAGAGAGTCACCGCCGCCACCGGCATCCAGGTGTACTTCGCCGACCCCCACGCCCCCTGGCAGCGCGGCTCCAACGAGAACGTCAACGGCCTGCTCCGCGAGTACCTCCCCAAGAGCACCGACCTAAGCCCCTGGACCCCCGCGCAGCTCGCCGCCATCGCCGCCGAACTCAACGACCGGCCCCGCAAGCGCCTCGGCTACTACACCCCGAACGAGGCCTTCGCTAAGCTCCTCGCCGAAGACCAACGCGTTGCGACGACTCCCTGAATCTGCCGGCCATTATCTTCGCGCTGATGTTCTGAGGCCCTAGGTGCCGAGAATCTGCGCCTTGGCGGCGGCGAACTCCGCGTCGGTCAGCGCGCCCTGCTGGTGCAGCGCGTTCAGCTGGCTGAGCTGATCCATCACGGCCGAGCCCCCGCCCTGCTGGGCAGGCGCGGCCTCCGCCTGCTGCGCTTGCGGAGGCTGCTGGCCCTGCTGGGCCTGCTGCTGGTACTCCACGTCGCTGATGCGCTGATCTTGACCTGCCTGGTCGTCTGCATATGCCGCGGACCGCCGCGCAGCTGCGCGGCCAGCCATGTATCCCGCGCCGCCGATCGCCGCCGTGCGCAACAGCGGGCGGCGGCGGACTACTGCTCTTCTGCCGATCATGTGCGTTTCCTGTCGGTTGTAGCGTTCGCGTCGAGTCAGACGTCGGCGTCGGCGGGCAGTTCGAGGCCAAGGGCGATCATGATTTCCGGCGCCGCCGCGACCACTCGCGGCATGCCCGTCTGCGGCGCTATCGCGGTCAGCACGCCGAGGATCTCCCGCGGACTCGCGCCGCAGTCCAGGGCGGCCTGCACCTGGAAGAGATAGGACGCGGGCGGGGCATCGAGCGCCACCAGAGCCGCGATCTTCACGAGCGCGAATGCCTTGGGATCGAGCGTGCTGTCAGCCCGCAGCTGCTCCCGCACTTCAATGGCCTCACCGAGGACACCAGATTCGCCCATCGCGAGCGACATCAGCATGTCGCCTGTCGCCTGATCAACTTTCGCGCGTGCCTGGGGTGCTCCCACGTAAACCTCCAGCATGTCGTTGTCCTGATTCGACGATGGGCCCAGTCAGGCCGGCCGTCATCACCCGCCCGGAGTGAACCGCTGTCACGCGTTCCGTGCCATCGTGGGTCACCTAGTACTAGTGCCGGGGGATCGGGGACAGCATGCTCAAGGGGATTCTCAACGTCATCTGGCTGGTGCTCGAGGGATTCTGGATGGCGATCGCATACGTTATCGCCGGCATTGTCTGCTTCATTCTCATCCTGACGATCCCATTCGGGATTGCCTCGTTCCGCATCGCCGGCTACGTCCTGTGGCCCTTCGGCCGGACGGTCGAACGGCGCCCGCAAGCAGGCGTCGCCTCGGTCATCGGCAACGTGCTCTGGCTGATCCTGTTCGGGTGGTGGCTGGCGCTCGGGCACTTGATCGCCGGCATCGCGCTGTGCCTGACGATCATCGGGATCCCGCTCGGCATCGCCAGTTTCAAGATCATTCCGGTGACGCTGGTGCCACTCGGTACCCAGATCGTGCCGACGGCGCAGGCGTACTCGGGTCGTGCGTACTAGCCGCACAGTCCTATCCGGCGGTTAGCGGACGATGATCGCCGGACCGGCGCGCTCAATCAGGCGGCCGATGACTGGCGCGCCTTCGATTTCCCCGGCAACCAGCAGCCCTCCTGACGTCTGCGCGTCAGCGAGCAGGATCAGCTGCTCATCGCTCAGGTCGCCGACGTCGGCGTGCGGCATTACCCAGTCCAGATTCCGTCGGCTGCCACCCGGGACGTAGCCAGCGTGCAGCGCCGCGAGCGCGCCGTCGATCAGCGGTACCGAGGCGCCATCGATTACCGCCGTGACGCCGCTGGCCCTGGCGAGCTTGAACGCGTGCCCGAGCAGGCCGAACCCGGTGACGTCGGTTGCGCATCTGATCCCGGCGGCGAGGGCCTGCTTGCTCGCGTCGGCGTTGAGCGCGGTCATGACCTCGATTGCGGCAGGGAATACCTCGCCCGTTGCCTTGTGCCGAGAGTTCAGCACGCCGCTGCCGATCGGCTTCGTCAGTGACAATGGCTGACCGGGTCGGCCCGCGTCGATGCGCAGGAGCTTCGCCGGATCCGCGAGTCCAGTCACGGCCATGCCGTACTTGGGCTCGGGATCGTCGATGCTGTGGCCGCCGGCGACGTGGCAGCCCGCCGATGTGGCCATATCCAGGCCGCCCCGCAGTACCTCAGCGGCGAGGTCGATGCTGAGCACGTCCCGCGGCCACCCGAGCAGGTTGAGCGCAATCAGTGGAACGCCGCCGACTGCGTACACGTCGGAGAGTGCGTTCGCGGCCGCTATCTGACCAAACGTGTACGGGTCGTCAACAACGGGGGTGAAGAAGTCCGTGGTTGCCACGACGGCGCGGTCGGGCGCGATCTGGACGACCGCGGCGTCGTCGCCGTGCTCGACGCCGATAAGCAGGTCGGGGGCGGACCACGCCGGGATCAGCCGGGCGACGGCGGCCTCGAGCTCGCCAGGCGGAATCTTGCACGCGCAACCACCGCCGTGGGCGAACTGGGTCAGTCGAACCGGCGCTTGAACGGCCATAACCGAACTGTACTGACGGGCGGTCTTGCGCGCCGGGCCGCGGCATGGTGCCATGCCTACTGATACGGACACGCATCGGGCGACAACAGTCCTAACGGGTGATGGCAACGGAGGTATGGCCGTGACGAGCCAGATTGCGGAGCAGCGGGCGGAGCTGCAGGCGGTATGGGCAGGCCGGAGCATGTGCGATGCGCTGGCGGTCACTGCCGAGCGATTCGGCGACAAGCCGGCCTACTCAGACCGTGACGACGATGGGCCGTGGCACACGCTGACCTGGGCGCAGACCAGGGAGCAGGCGCTCGATCTGGCGGCCGGGTTCATCGCGCTGGGTCTGGAGCCAGCGGACAGAGTCGCGTTGATGCTGCCGAACCGGCTCGAGCACGTGCTGGCTGACTTCGGCGTGCTGCACGCTGGCGGCACGCCGGTCACGTTCTATGCCACCCTCGCAGCGGACCAGGTCGCGTATATGGCGGCGAACTGCGACGCGAAGATCGCCGTCATCGATGGCGCCGACCAGCTCGCCCGCTGGCAGCCCGTCTTGGATCAGCTGCCGTCGCTCCGCCATCTGATCGTGCGTGACGCTGCCGCGTGCCCGGCCGGCGAGCCGTACGTCAGCTGGCACGACTTCGCCGCGCTCGGAGCGGGGCGGAGGGCCGAAGACCCCGTTCCGGTCCAGGAAAGAGTCGCGGCCATCCAATCGGACGATCCGGTGACATTGCTCTATACCTCTGGCACGACCGGAAACCCCAAGGGCGTCATCATCACGCACGCGAGCGTCCTGTATGAGGTGGAAACGGCCAGGTCTGGCGGTAACGCGCCGATGCACGTCCGATGGGTGTCGTACCTGCCGCTCGCCCACATCGCGGAGCGGATGTTCACGCTCTACCTGGGGATCTGCAACGCCTACAACACCTACTTCTGCCACGACGCGGCCACCCAGCTCATGGCAACGATGGGTGCGGTGAAGCCGACCGCGTTCTTCGGCGTGCCGCGGATCTTCGAGAAGGTAATGGCCGGCATCCAGGCGTTGCTGGCGGGCGAGCAGGACGAGACCCGCAAGGCCGCGGTAGCCGATGCCATGGCAACGGGCCTGGAGTACGTGCGGAGCTGCCAGTTTGGTGAGACCACGTCGCCAGAGCTGGCCGAGCGCTTCGCCGCCGCCGACGAGCAGGAGCTGCGGCCGATCCGGTCGCTGCTCGGCCTCGGCGAGGCGGAGATCGTGGTGAGCAGCGCCGCGCCGCTGCCGCCAGAGGTGCGCGAGTTCTTGTGTGGGCTCGGCATTCAGGTCCTTGATGTCTACGGGATGAGCGAGACGACCGGGGCGTTCACCGCGAACACGCTGCAGGCGTACCGGCTCGGCACCGTAGGCCGGCCGGTTCCGGGGATTGAGGTGCGGATCGCCGAAGATGGCGAGATCCTCGCGCGCGGGCCGCTGTCGACGCCGGGCTACCTGAACCTGCCCGACCAGACGGCCGACCTCATCGACTCCGAAGAGTGGGTTCACACCGGCGACATCGGGGCCATCGACGCTGACGGCTTCGTATCGGTCGTCGACCGGAAGAAGGAGCTGATCATTACCGCAGGCGGCGAGAACGTGTCGCCGGCCGCGATCGAGAGCCTTCTCGTCGCGCACCCGCTGATCGGCCAGGCGCTGGCCTATGGAGACCGACGGCCGTATGTGGTTGCCATCCTGACGCTCGACGGCGGCGTTGCACCAGCATGGGCGAAGGCGCACGGGATCGAGGCGTCGTCGCTGGCTGAACTGGCGACGAACGAGGTCGTGCGCGCCGAGGTCGCCCGCGCCGTCGCGGACGCCAATAGCAAGCTCGCTCGCGTGCAGCAGGTGAAGTACTGGGAGCTGCTGCCGGTCGAGTGGACCCCGGAGAGCGAAGAGCTGACGCCGACGTTCAAGCTCAAGCGCCGGGTCGTGCACGCCAAGTACGGCGACGTCATCGACGGACTCTACGCCGCGAGCTAGCCTGTCAGATCAGCCTTGCGGGCTTGAGTGGCGAAGTAGCCAGGCATGAAGCGGGCCGTCGGGCCGACGTGATGCGGGCGCTCGCGGAAGCCCGTGATGACAAAGCCCGCTTCGAGCTGGCCGCCGATCTGCTCGGTGAGCGAGTGGCTGTATTCGACGGGCGCACCGGTTCCCCACAGGCGCTCGCGCTCGGCCACGGTCAGGTGCGTGACGTCAGAGTAGGGCAACGCGTGCCGGACCACGAGCTCGTCGCGGTTCTCGCTGGCGTCGGCGTCGAAGATGAACACGTCGGGATTCATGAAGCCGGTCAGCAGGGCTGCGCCGGGCCGCAGCACCCGGTTGCACTCGCGCCAGACCGGTGTCAGGTCCGGACAGAACACGTTCGAGACCGGGTTGACGACAAGGTCAAAGCTGCCGTCGGGGAAGGCGCTGAGGTCGCGCATGTCGCCGAGCACCGTCCGCAGCTCCAGGCCGTCCCGATCGGCCACGAAACGATCCTGGGCCAGCTGTCGCGGCGAGTTGTCCAGTACCGTCACGGTCGCGCCGGCCGCCGAAAGGACCGGTGCTTGCTGGCCGCCGCCGCTGGCCAGGCACAGCACGGCCGTCCCGGCCAGCGGGTCAGGGAACCAGTCACGGGGGACCGGGTCGTAGCCGATCAGGACGACCGACCACGTCCCAGCCCTGGCGGCCGCGATCACCTCGGGGCCGACTGGGACGCTCCACTCGTTCCCGCCCTCGACCTCGCGGTCCCACGCCGCCCGGTTGTGCGCTACCGCATCGAATTCGCTGGTCACGTCCGGGACGGTAGCGGCTCTGGCGGCCGAGCCGCAGCCGGTTATCCAACCGGATCAGCTCGGCGCTGGTCGGAAGATCATGCAGCTACTCGTCGCGTGCGCGTACAGCTTGC
Source organism: uncultured Actinomycetota bacterium (assembly GCA_963730085.1). Taxonomy (GTDB): domain Bacteria; phylum Actinomycetota; class Actinomycetes; order Streptosporangiales; family Streptosporangiaceae; genus JAJYUU01. The sequence continues at coordinate 386,312 of CAVSQI010000011.1, forward strand.
CCGTGGCGTCGGTCAGGCTAGCCTGGGCCAGCGCCGACCGGCCGCCGATGTGCGTGACGGTGCCCTGGCAAGTCATCGGCCCAGTAGCGGTGGTGACGGGGCGCAGGAACTTCATGCTCAGGTCCACGCTGGTGTAGTAGCTCCCCGCGGGCAGCAGGCTCTGGACCGCGCAGCCGCAAGCTGAGTCGCACACGGTGGCGAGCATGCCGCCGTGCACCGTACCTATCGGGTTGTACTGAAACTCGGCGGGAGTGAACTCGAAAACGACCACGCCCGGCTCCACCGAGACCGGCCGGAAGTCCAGCGTGTGGGCGATGGGAGCACCCGGCAGGGCGCCGTCGAGCAGCTGCTTGAGGAACGCGAGGCCGTCTTGTTGGCGCGCCGCCGCCGCCGCGATCGACGGGTCGTCCCAGCTGTACGTGCGATCGCGCACCGCAACGGACGCTGGCTCGTTAGGCCGCAGATCGGCTTGGTACACGATTGCCTCCGGCGTGGATGGCGGCGTGACGGTCGAGTCCGCGCAGGTCGATCGCGGCGGGCAGCGCTCTCATCGGACCCGCGTCCGCTGGGCCGATGACGGGCGTGAAGATCAATGCGTCCCGGGTCCGCTCCACCGCGGCGTCAGGCCATCGTCGGCGGATGATGCGGCGCATCGGATCGTTCTCCGGCAGCACGTCCAGGACAAGGGCGTGGACGTCGCGCCGGGCCGCGCGGCTCACCAGCTCGGTGAGCAGCGCGCTGCCGAGGCCGCGCTGCTGCCATTCGTCAGCGATCACCACGCCGATGTTCGTCGCGAGGCGGCCATCTGCTCCGCGCACGTCGGCGGCCATGCCGTGCCCGATCATCGCGCCACCGCCGTCGGTCATGAGCAGGATGTCGGCAGCTCCGGTGACGCCGCACAGGGCTCGCAGCAGTCCGGTGCTCGGCGGCGCGACGCTCGCGAAAAAGCGGAAGTACAGCGATCTGGGTGACAGGCGGCACACGAAATCGCTGATCGCCTGCGCGTCGGCCGGAGTACCACTCCTGATGATGCCGCTGCTAGTTGTCGGCCGAAGGCGGCACCTACTCAGAGTTCGATCTGTAGACCCAGCTACCATGCGTCCAGCCTGACTCATGCTTGCTAAGTCTGTCAAGTAGACCTAGCATACGGGTCATGAACAGGTCGTGGGCGCTGGATTACGACACATCGAACTGCAACATCGCCGCGGCGCTGTCGATCGTGGGGGAGAAGTGGACATTCCTCGTGCTGCGCGAGGCCTTCAACGGCGTCCGCCGGTTCGACGACATGCAGCGGCGCACTGGCGCGCCGCGTCAGGTCCTGAGCAACCGGCTGGCCAGGCTCGTGACCGAGGGAATCGTGCGCAAAGTCCCGTACCAGGAGACCGGCCAGCGCCCGCGTAGCGAATACCGGCTCACCGAGAAGGGCATCGATCTGTTCCACGTGATCGTGGCGCTCCTGGGGTGGGGAGATACGTACGCTGCCTCGCCGGGCGGTCCAGCCGTCGAGCTCACCCACCGTGATTGTGGTGCGCCTGTGCACCTCGAGCTCGCCTGCTCAGCCGGTCACGTCCTCGACTCCGCGCGGGAGGTCACGCCGGTGCCCGGCGCTGGTGCCCGCAGGATCGCCTAAGCCCGCCGATAGGGTCTGGTACCGGAGGCGTCAGGGCACCTGGTGGTCCCCCCGGTCTTCAAAACCGGTGGACGGCGCGCAGCGTCGTCGGCGGGTTCGATTCCCGTCCGCCTCCGCCACCTGCGCAAACGCCCGCGCCAGGCGTATCACGACGCTTGCACTGAGCTGGTTAACCATGATCATCTCTCTTCTGCTGGCACATTGTTGGCACGACGCGGGATGAACGCCCCCATCTTCGTGGCGGCGTCCTCGGCCAGTTCTTCGAGTACGGTCGCGTAGACGTCCATCGTGAAGCTGACTGTTGAGTGACCCAGGATCTGCGAGGCCACCTTCATCGGGACGCCGGCAGCGAGCTGCATCGAGGCCGAGCCGTGGCGCAGATCGTGTAGACGCCCGGCCTGGCTGATCAGCACCTCCAGGTGCTCGCTGATGTGGCCGGCGCGCAGCGGAGCGCCATGCTCCTGAGTGAAAACACGGCCGGAATCGGTCCAGCCTGTGTCCCATTCGAGTCGCTCGAAGACAGACTCAACCATCAAGTCATAGCCGAAGTCAGGACTTGCCCATCCGGGACAGATCGGCCAGGTCTGGTTCGCTGAGCGCCGATGACGTCCGGCCTAAGTCACATCGATAATGGCGGGTCGGAACGCTCCGTCTTCATCTGCGCACGCCCGCTCGGTTGTCGCATGTTACAACCGAGACGATTGTGAGATCGGGGCAGTGCGCAGCGTGCCGGTCGGGGAGACCCGTTGTGCCCATTCCCACCGCGGCACTCGGAAAATCGCTTGCCCGGCGGTCCCGTCCCGTGGAGAGCTCGGCAGACTGAGGGCGAGGATCCACCGAAGCCCGGGATCGGTTGCGGCTAGGGATACAGGAACCCATACCGTCCCTGTCCGCTCAGCAGCAGTCGCTGCCAGCTGATATCTGGTGCCGTCCGCAGCCTGGTATGCGACCGTCCGCACGGGGCGCGGCCCAGGAGAGCGCAGCCAGCGCTCGCCGAAGCTCTCCACCACCGATCGCAACCACACCGGACCGCTGCCTAGCTCCTTAACAGGTACTGGAAACCGCCCGGACTGCCGCAACTGGTGGAACCGCTGCCGGGATACTCCAAGCGCAGCGGCGGCCTCTTGCGCGCCCAGCAGTTCAGGAACAACCTCCACCCGCACGACTGGCCAATTAGGCAAGCCGACCTGGCTGGCAGCATCTAGGACTAGTTTCCGGCCGTAGATAGCTGCCTGCGCAGGGGTATGGACCGGAGACACGGGTTCGGCTTCGACGACAACTACCCGAGCAGACCAGTGTCGCGCCTCTCCCGAAGCCTCACCGCCGTGCAAGGCAAGGACCTGTGAGAACGCTGCCTTCTGCTCTTGGGTTAGGTCACACCCATCCCGTTGCACTGCACTAGGCGCTTCGGCCTCGACAAGCACGGTCCACTGCATCGCATGTCCTCACCTTGGCAGCTCGCCGAAATTCATTGATCGATTGTCAACCAATATAAACCGAGAGTGCGCCTCATGCAATCAGAGCCAACGGACGCATATCGTGACCTAGGCCCGGACGGAGGACCTCCGAGAATCCAGCGGCCGAAAGACATCCCAGGAGCTTAAATGTCAAGCCACGAGCGAGGATTGAGGGAGGTTTTCCCGGTGGCCCCAGGCGGTGGCCTCGTCGTAGACGGTGCCGGTCTTGAGGCATCCGTGGAGGATGCCGACGAGCCGGTTGGCCAGCCTTCTGAGGGCGTCGTTGTGCTGGTGTCCCTTGGCGCGCTGCTGGTCGTAGAAGGCGCGGGCGCCGGGCGAGGCGTTCAGGGCGGCGAAGGCCTGGGCGTTGAGAGCATCGACGAGCCAGTCGTTGTGAACGAACCGAGCCGCGACGACCTTCTTCTTGCCCGACGCGCGGGTGATCGGGCTGGTGGCGGCGTAGTTCCTGCGGGCCTTGCCGTCGGCGTAGCGGCGGGGGTCGTCGCCGAACTCTGCGAGCACCCGGGCGCCGAGAACGGCTCCCATGCCGGGCTGGGACAGGTAGACCTCAGCGTCCGGGTGCCGGCCAAAATGGTCCCTCACCTGCTCTTCGAGGACCTTGACCTGCTCGTTCAGCGTGGTGACCAGCGCGATCAGGGACCGGACGGTGCCGGCGTAGGCGGCCGTCAGGACGGCCGGCTGGCCGAGGTGCTCCCCGCGCAGCGCCGCGAGGATCGCGGTGGCCTTGTCCGGGATGTTGCGGCGGCGGGCCCGTTTGAGGGCGGCGCTGACCTGCGCGCGGGTCAGCCGTGCCGCGCGCGCGGGCTCCGGCGCCTTGCCCAGCAGCTCCAGGGTGTCGGGGGCGTCCAGGTCCTCGAACGCCTCCAGCGCCGCAGGGAAGTACTCCCGCAGCTGGTGCCGCAGCCGCTGCACCGCCCTGGTCCGCTCCCAGATCATCGTCTTGTGCATCCGGGCGAGTCACCTTGACCGCCTCGGCCTCCGGGGAGTCCCCGGCTGCCTCGCGCAGCTGGTGGGAGTCGGTGCGCACCATGTCCGCCAGCATGTGCGCGTCGCCGGCGTCGCTCTTGGCCCCGGACACGCCGTGCCGCTCCCGGTACCGGGACGCCTGCAGCGGGTTCACCGGGAACACCCGGTACCCGGCCGCGATCAGCGCCGTGACCCACGGGCCGCGGTCGGTCTCGATCCCGACCATCACCTCCGCCTCGTCCGCGTCCTCGCCCAGGTGAGCGCCGATCAGCCCGTGCAGCTGGGCCATCCCGGCCACGCCCTCGGGCAGCCGCCTCTTCGCCAGCACCTTCCCGGCCTCGTCCATCACCTCGACGTCGTGATGGTCCTCAGCCCAGTCATCACCCACGAACAGCCGCACCCGCACTCCCGTCAGCAATGTCGAAACATGTCAGCAGCCAGCGGGAGAACTATCAGCGACCTAATAAAACAGTGCTCACGCCACCGGCGGGCACGACATCCCAGCAGCGATCAACTCTCCCGGTCACCGGCAGGGGCACGATCTTTCGCCAGGGCTCGAAAACCCAGGAGCACAAAGTGCTCACCTGCCGGCGGCCACCTTCAGCCAAGTCTGCCGGACGGCGGACCCGACAACTCTTATTAGGAGCGACGCGGGCGTCGTCTACGCGGGCGAGTCCGCCGTCGTCGATCTGGGTCACGTGTTTCCTCCCCGAACCCGTTGGCCGCCACCGTGTACCCATTCGCCAAGGGCGCCGCTGTTGACTCCCGCCCGTCCGGAACGATCACTCGACGACGTGGCTGAGGTCAGGGCTTCGGCGTTCTTGGCATCCGCGCCGGGGTCGATCTTGGCGCGGGGCTTCCCGATGGAGCCCGCCAGCCCGGAGCTGATCATTGTCATTCAGCATCGCACGACCGGGCTCAACGTCGGCTGAGCGCCGATCGTGAAGATCCGTGCCAGCATGCATGCTCCGCCGCTGGTCAGCGCAGTCCTACCGGATACGCAATGCGGTAAGGCCGAGCGTTCTCGGCCTGCGACGTGCCATCACGGCCACGAGTGGGGGGCCGGGGCTCGTAACCGTCGGTTGGGCATAACCGGTCATTGACTGGCGTGATTGTGCGCCATGGTCTCTGAGCCGGCGCGGCTGCGGCGACGGGGATTCTGGCTGGAGTACGGCAGCATGGCCTGGATGGTCGTGGAGGCAGGCGTCGCGATCGCAGTGGGCATCGCGGCCACCTCGATAGCCCTTGTCGCCTTCGGCCTCGACTCGGTGATCGAGCTGTTCTCCGCGAGCATCGTCGTCTGGCAGTTGCGCGGCGAGGTAGCGGAACGGGAGACACGCGCAGTCCGCCTGATCGGCATCACGTTCTTCGCGCTCGCTGCCTATCTCGCAGCCCTGAGCATCCATGATCTCGTCAGCGGTACCCGGCCGGAACAGTCGGCGGCGGCGATTGCCGTTACGGCCGCTGCCCTGGTCGTCATGCCGGGCCTGGCTATCGCCAAGCGCCGCACCGGCAACGCGATGGGCAACCGCACTCTCATTGCCGACTTCGCCGAGACGGCTTTCTGCGCATTTACCTCCGCTGCCGCTCTCGTCGGCGTCGGCCTGAACTCCTGGCTCAGCTGGTGGTGGGCCGACCTCCGCCGCGGCGCTCGTCATCGCAGCCCTGGCGGTCAGGGAAGGCATCGAAGCCTGGGAAGAGGAAGGCCACGACCATGGGCCGGACTCTGGACGGCAATGATGGCGACCGTGTGAGGGACACTGCACCGTGCGCCTGGTCTACGGTGTCTTACATGGTCTCGTTCTTCCGGTTTGGCGGGGGGACGGGATCTAGGCTCGGCCGGGCGCACTCACGCCTCGGCGGGGCCGCTGTCGTAAGCGATGAGCCTGGCCCGCTTTTGACGGCATGGCCGCGCGCAGCCGCCGAGAGTGCGCCCGACACTCCCCGGAGGAGGCGGACAGACAGGGGTCCGCGAACCCGTCGCCGGGCCGACGCAAGCCAGTGGCATTGGCCAGTTTGGCGACGCGCGGTCCGGGCCATCGCTAAAGACCTGCTCGATGGATCTCGACCCATAGCGGCCGGTCACATTGCGGCGCCGCCATCCAGCTTGACTGCCCCCAGCGTGAGCTCGCTAGGTGCACGCCAGAGGAAGCGCATCTCGATGCGGTCAGGAACTCCGCGAGTGTGCGGGCGGACTCACGTCTCGTACGGATAGAGCATGATCGCAACGGCCTGCCGACGCTCATATTGGGTAAAGCCCCAGCGGGCCGGCGACAGCTCCCGACCGGCCGTGCGATGGCTGGGCGCAGCCCGACCCGCCGAGGCGAGCGCTCGACGCCACCGCAGCACCGGAGGCGGGCACCCGGAGAAGCGGAACGCCGAGCCGGTCAGCGCATAAAGTCAGTCCAGGGTCATCACGGTGCCGCTATGCGCTAAGACCGGCGGACGTGACCTACGGAGGGCCGCAGATGAGTGACTACCTCACCGATGTGCAGCTGCTCGGCTCCGAGCTGGTGCGGGTGGAGCAGGCGTTCCGCGGGCTGACCAGCAGCGACTGGCGCCGGCCTACCCTGCTACAGCCGCCAGTCGACACGCTGCCACCGTGGACCATCTTCGAGCTCGCGGGCCATCTTGACATCGCCGTCGGCGTGACCCGGATGCTCATCTCCAGCCAGCAGGACAGCCAGGTGGGCCGGGACCGGGTCAGCTTCTTCATCTTCCCCCGCTCGCAAGTCGCCCCGGTCTTCTACGACTACGCCTACACCATGGTGGAGGGCAAGTCGCCGGGGCAGATGGCTGACGTGCTCGCCGAGACCTTCACCCGCACCATCGACGAGGCCCGGGCGACCTCCCCGGATGTGGTCGGGAAGTTCGAGTTCGACGACGGCGACGAAACGCTCATGCGGCTGCGCGAGTTCGTGCCCAGCCGGATGGTTGAGGCGGTCGTGCATGGCCTGGACCTCACCGACGCGCTGGGCCAAGACCCCGTCGCCACGCCCGAGGGGGTGGCGATGACCGCCTCCATTTTCGACGAGCTTCTCGCCAGGCGGACCGTGCCGGGCCGCCCGGCCGACCTCACCGACGACATGGCCTGGGTCCGCGCCGCGTCCGGCCGCTCACCGCACGCCGACCCTCGGCTCCCCCTCCTCGGATGAACCTCAGGGACCCTGCTGGCCGGCACCGTCGGCATGCCAGAATAACGGTCGTCTCCGGCTTGCCCCGGTGCCCGATTGAGGCGTGCCCGTGGCGGTGCCTGGCGCAGTCATCCGCTGAGTTGATTCGCTGGAGGCTGCCGCGTCTTCATGATCGGGTCTGCCGGGCCGTCTACGAGCGCCGACTGCGCGCGCCCGGATCCGACCGGCTCCCGGCTCCGCATCCGTATGGTGACTGCATCTCCTGCCCCGTCCGCCAGGCCGGCTTTCACGGCGCCTGGCCGGCGCTATGGTTGCCCCGGGGAAGGAGCCGCTGTGTCACCGAGCCCGGAGCCAGAGCACCTGAATAACCACCACCGCAACACGCTCCGCCAGTTGTTCGAGGAGCCTGAGAGCCACAACATTGAGTGGCACGCAGTGCTGTCCCTGCTGGCTGCGATCGGCTCCGTTGAAGAGCACCACGACGGCACCGTCACCGTGAAAGTCGGAGCGCATACCGAATACCTCGACCCGCCCGCGGGTAAAGACATCGATCCTCAGATGGTCGCCGACCTGCGGCGGCTTCTAGCCCGGGCCGGCTACCAAAGGTGAGCCCCGCCGCGGCCGACTCGTCGGCAAGCTACCGGGCCATCGAGAACCTCATCGCGGCCTACGCCGCCTTCACTGGCGGCGGCAGCGCGATCAGTGGCCAGTCCGCGATCGAGAAAATGTTGCGCGACGTGGTGATCGTCTACGACGACGGCACGCCACGCACGAAACACGTGACCACCAATATCGCGATCGAGGCCGATGAGGACACCGGCACGGCGGTCTCGCGCTCGTACTTCGCCGTACTGCAGGCCCTGCCCGGCCTGCCACTGCAAACCATCGCGGCAGGCCGCTACCGCGACCGCTTCGAGCGCTCCGCCGGGCAGTGGCACTTCGCCGACCGGCAGGTCCACGTCGACCTCACCGGCGACGTCAGCCGTGACCTGCGCCGCTCCGAAAGCGCAGACCGCCCAGTGACCTGAGCGCTGAGCTGGTAATCGCGGCAGATGGCGAGACCCGTATCGTCGACGTCCACCTGCTCCAGCTCGGTCGTTACGGTCGCTGCGCGGCTACTTAAGACTTGGCGTTAGGACCGGTGCCGGGCCAGGCTCGGTCTAGGTGCCCGGCGTGTCGCTCTCAATGCGGCTGCCCGCCTTGTCAGGCGTGGCTCTCATCTGGCTTGCGTCGGGCCGGGCGCTGTCATTGGGCGAGGTGAGGCTCAAAAGACATCGCATGTCCTTAGGGGTCAAGCCAGTTGTGCCTCAGCCTCTTGATGGGCCTGGCGGGCCGAGGGTTTGCCAGAGGTCACAGGGCTGGCGGGCTGGTTGGGGAATGCCTTGGTCTCGTCGTAATGCTGGCGGGTTTGCAGGCAGTGGTGCAGCATGCCGATGGCGCGGTTGGTGAGGTTGCGGGCTGCGGCGCTGTAACTGTCGCCGTGTTGGCGGCGGGCGGTGAAGTGGGCGTGCGCGGCTGGTGAGTGCGCGATCATCGGCAGTGCCCATAGGTAGGTGGCCTGGCAGAGGCGCTTGTTGCGCACGACGCGCCTGGTCACGATGGTTTTCATGCCGCTGGCCCTGGTAATCGGGGCGGTGCCGGCGAAGGCCTTGAGTCCGCGGGCGCTGGTGAAGCGGGTGCGGTCATCGCCGATTTCAGCGAGGATCCTGGCGCCGAGGACAGTGCCCAGGCCGGGGAAGCTGGTGATGATCTCGGCGTCGGGGTGCTGGCAGAACGCGGCGGTCATTGATTCCTCCAGCCGGGCCACGTTGGCGACAGCGGTGTCTAAGGCGTGCAGCAGCGCGGTTGCGTGGGTGGCCATGGCAGCTTCCACTGATGGCGGCTGGCGGAGTTGCTCGCCGCGCAGCTCGGCGTGGATGGCGTCGACCGTGGCGGGGATGCCGCGGGTGCGCCCGGCTCGGCGCAGTGCGGCGGCGAGACTGGTTTTGCGGACCTTGCTGGCTTGTCCGGGACAGGGCACCAGGAGCAGGGTCGCGCGAGCTTCTTTGCTGGCCAGGTCGTCGAAGGCGGCCAGGAAGACTGGGTAGTACTCGCGAAGCACCGATCGGAGCTTGCTGGTGGTCTGCATGCGGGCCCAGACTGCATCCTGGTGAGCCCGGGCGAGTACCTGGATCGACTGGACAAGCTCGGAGTCGACCGGTAGCGGTCGGTGGCGGTGCGGGTCAGTACGCAAGATGTTGGCCAGCACGAACGCGTCGCCTGCATCGCTTTTGGCACGGCTTGGTGAATGCCGGTCGCGGTAACGCGCAACCGCAAGCGGATTGATCGCGGTCAGCGGCACCCCGGCCGCGCGCAGCGCAGCCGGGAGCAGGCCTTTGGCGGTCTCGATCGCGATGGTGATCGGTTCAGCGTCGGGCTGCTGCTGCTCGGCGAGCATGCGCATCAGCTGGCTGAATCCGGCTGCGCTGTCATCGATCCGCATCCGGACCCGCTGCGTGCCTGCCTCGTCGACGACGCTGACATCGTGGTGGTTTTCTGCCCAGTCAATCCCGCACCACAGCTGCACTGGTGGTCCTTTCTAAGTTGTCTGCGTAGTGGGCCGGCCGAAGTCGCGCAGCGCCCTAATGACGAGGCCTCCACGGGCCGACATCGCATCAGCCGTTCGCGTCTTCGATCCCTTCACCGCTGCCGGTCTTCGACAGGACTGCAGAGCCCGGGTCAATGAAGGCATGAAAGGTGAGGTTGGCTCGGCACGATCTTCAGCCACAACGAGTGCAGCCATCGGGCGGCAACGCCGCAGTTACCCGCTCATTAGGGGTTTGCCCAGCTCGAAGTAGCGGTGCCCTCCTTGCTGTGACAGTCACTTCAGCTGGGGAGGACTTGATGGGCGTGATCATCGGGATGGACCCGCATAAGCGGTCGGCGACGATCGAGGTGATCGACGACCGGGCGAAGGTTCTGGCCGCGGGCCGGTACGGCACCGACAAGGCCGGCTATGCGGAGATGCTCAGAGCTGGCCGGAGGTTCGCCGGCCGGGTCTGGGCGGTGGAGGGGTGCAACGGGGTTGGCCGGCACATCGCGCACCGGCTTGTCGCCAGCGGTGAGACGGTGCTGGACGTGCCCGCCAAGCTGTCGGCGCAGGTACGCGTCTTTGCCACCGGCAATGGCCGCAAGACCGGCCCGGTGGACGCGCATTCAGTCGCGCTGGCGGCGTTACGGTCGCCGAACCTGGTTCAGGTCGAGGTCGACCCGGACCTGGTGGTGCTGGGCATGCTGGCTGACCGGCGGGACGAGCTCGGCCGGGCCCGGACCCAGACCATCAACCGGATCCACCGGCTGCTGCTCGAGCTGATCCCGGGCGGTGCCAGGCAGTTCCTGTCCGCGCCGCAGGCCCGCGCGCTGCTGGCCACCACCAGGCCGCGTGACGTCGTCGGCAAGACCCGGCGCAGGCTCGCCGCCGAGCTGATCACCGAGCTGGAAGGCATCGACCGCAAGATCAAGGCCGGCAAGAAAGAGATCACGGCCCTGGTCGAAGCCCGAGGGTCGACGCTGCTGCAGCTGCACGGCATCGGCCCGTCCAGCGCCGCGCGGCTGCTGGCCGACGTCGGCAGCATCCACCGGTTCGCCAGCCGTGACCACTTCGCATCCTGGAACGGCACCGCGCCGCTGGATGCCTCCTCCGGCCAGCACCTGCGACACCGGCTCTCCCGGGCCGGCAACCGGCGGATCAACCGGGCCCTGCACATCATGGCCATCGTCCAGCTACGCAACCCGACCGAGGGACGGGCCTACTACGACACCAGGAAAGCGGCCGGGAAAACCTCGATGGAAGCCATGCGGTGCCTCAAGCGACGCCTGTCCAACGTGGCCTGCCGGCAGATGCTCTACGACCAGGACAACAAGCAGATGACGGGCCCGGGAGGGCACTCGGGGACGACACTAAAATCCAGCGTGACCGACCTGACCCCGGACATCGGCTCTTCGGACAAGCCACTTCCCGGACCCGCCATATCCCACCCTAGAACACCGATCGCAGCTGCCTCTTGACATAAAGGGGAGCCAGATGCGGGCGCGGACGGCCAGAGCCGCCCGTGCATAAACATGCGGCCTAGCCGCCTGCTTGCTCGGCCGTGGTTGGGTTGCCAACACGGCGGGAGCTCTTGATAACCGCGCGCGGAGCCGCCGTTATCTCAACCCAGCCTCGGGTGTCTCCGATGTAGCAATTCCGGCCTTCGAGCTGCGTCGTACACAGTGTTATCTCAAGCCCCGTGTACCACGCAGCCGACGCGGTGTCACGCACCTGACCTGCGCTAATCCCCGAGCGGGGCAGTGATGCCGCTCAGGTCGCGGTGCCGGGGCGGCCTGGCCTGCCAACGGCATGAAGGTGACGCAGCGCCTGAGCGTACGAGCCCACCAGGCTGCTGTTCACGTACGGCACGCCTCGCTGCCTGCAGAACGCCTCGATCAGGACCTGGGAGTGACGCAGGTTGGGTCGTGGCATCGAGGGAAACAGGTGGTGCTCGATCTGATAGTTCAGGCCGCCGAGCGCGACGTCGGTGAGCCAGCCGCCGCGCACGTTGCGCGAGGTGATGGCCTGGCGGCGCAGGAAATCGCACTGACCGGCTGCGTCCAGGATGGGCATGCCCTTGTGGTTGGGGGCGAAGGAGCACCCCAGGTAGAGGCCGAACAGGCCCTGCTGCACCAGGATGAACACCACGGCCTTGACCGGTGAAAGCACAAGGAACACGACGCTGAGGTAGCCGGCGACATGAACGCCAAGCAGTACCGGCTCCCAGGACCGGCGGCGGGTGGCCTGGCTGGTCAGCGCGCTGATGCTCGCGACGTGCAGGCCGATCGCTTCCAGCAGCAGCAGCGGGAAGAACAGGTACGCCTGGTAGCGGAACGCCAGCCGGGCCAGGCCCCGGCTGGCCCGCGCCTGGGCGGCGGTGAAGGCAAACGCGCCGACCGCGATGTCGGGGTCCGCGTCCTCGGTGTTGGGGTGCGCGTGGTGGCGGTTGTGCTTGTCGACCCACCAGCCGTAGCTCAGCCCGATGCCCAGGTTGCCGAGCAGGACGCCAGCTACATAGCTGGCCCGCCTGGAGGCGAAGATCTGCCGGTGCCCGGCGTCGTGGCCCAGGAAGCCTACCTGGGTGAACATCACTGCCAGGAACACGGCCACCGCCAGCTGCCACCACGAGTCGCCCACCACGACGAAGGCGGCCCATCCGGCGGCCAGCAGCACGACGGTGGCCGAGATCTTCCAGATGTAATACCCGCAGCGCCGCTCCAGCAGCCCGGCCTGCCTTACCTGCCGGGACAGCTGGGCGTATTCGCTGCCGCGCTGCGTTGCAGGCAGCGACGGGATCGATCGAGGGTGCTGCCGGATCACGGCAGTGTGTGCTTGGGAAGTTCGCATCGTGGGGCTCCTGGGATGCACATTGTGGCCTGGATGGCGATAGGCTGCCCGGTCCTGAGCGGCGGCAGGCAGGCGCGGCGCGCCCGAATATGGTGATCGCTGCCATCGTCCCATCCGCCGGCTTGAAGGTCATCCTGACTTCCGCAAGCCGATGCGAGCGCAAGCCACTTATCGTCGCCGGGATGCTCGTGCGGCGGTCACCGTTGTTGAGGCGAGCCGGCGCTGAGCTGTTTGCTGTGGAACATGAAGTGCCGCGTCGGATAGTGGTACACATCTGCGAGGGTCATGTAATTCTTGAAGTACCGATCCCATCTCGTGGGAAAACACATGCCTCAGCGGAGACTGCGACCAGTGTCGGCCGCAAGCATTCGGAGGAGCAAAGCGCAGGCCTTGTCGGCGCGCCGCTCGCCGATGTGACCGTGGTGCCCGGCACGCCGTGCGCGTTCGCTCCCAGCGTAGCTGGGAACACTGCCCCGCTGGGTTGGAAGGGGTGAACGCCCTTCCGGCGGGGAACGTCTTACTTGTCCGAGATTCGCATGCGCAAACGTCGCCCGGCGCGCGGCCTGACATGCGGAAGGGACGGGGCGCCATTGTCACTGCCTCCCTGACCGCTCGGTGAGGGAGCGACCAGATGTTCGAGAGGTTCACCGACCGGGCACGGCGGGTTGTTGTCCTGGCTCAGGAAGAAGCCAGGATGCTGAACCACAACTACATCGGAACCGAGCACATTCTGCTCGGCCTCATCCATGAGGGCGAGGGAGTGGCCGCCAAGGCGCTGGAGTCGCTGGGCATCAGCCTGGACGCCGTGCGCCGGCAGGTTGAGGAGATCATCGGCCAGGGCCAGCAGGCCCCGTCCGGGCATATCCCGTTCACCCCGCGGGCCAAGAAGGTCCTGGAGCTGTCGCTGCGCGAGGCGCTGCAGCTTGGTCACGACTACATCGGCACCGAGCACATCCTGCTGGGGCTGATCCGCGAGGGCGAGGGCGTGGCCGCGCAGGTGCTGGTCCGGCTGGGCGCCGATCTGAACCGGGTCCGGCAGCAGGTGATCCAGTTGCTGCACGGGGACCAGGGCAAGGAGCCTGCGGCCGCGGGCGCTCCCTCCGAGACGCCGCCGTCCACCTCCCTCGTGCTCGACCAGTTCGGCCGGAACCTGACCGCCGGGGCCCGCGAGGGCAAGCTCGATCCGGTCATCGGCAGGGACAAGGAAATCGAGCGGGTCATGCAGGTGCTCTGCCGACGCACCAAGAACAACCCGGTGCTGGTGGGCGAGCCGGGCGTGGGCAAGACCGCCGTCGTGGAGGGGCTGGCGCAGAAGATCGTCTCGGGCGAGGTGCCGGAGACGCTGAAGGACAAGCAGCTCTACACCCTTGACCTCGGCGCGCTGGTGGCCGGCTCCCGGTACCGCGGCGACTTCGAGGAGCGCCTCAAGAAAGTCCTGAAGGAGATCAGGACCCGAGGCGACATCATCCTGTTCATCGACGAGATCCACACGCTGGTCGGCGCGGGCGCAGCCGAGGGCGCGATCGACGCCGCGTCGATACTCAAGCCGATGCTGGCTCGCGGCGAGCTGCAGACCATCGGGGCGACGACGCTGGATGAGTACCGCAAGCACCTGGAAAAAGATGCTGCGCTGGAACGACGGTTCCAGCCGATCCAGGTCGCCGAGCCGACGATCGCGCACACGATCGAGATCCTCAAGGGACTGCGCGACCGGTATGAGGCACATCACCGGGTGTCCATCACCGATGACGCCCTGGTCGCGGCCGCCCAGCTGGCCGACCGCTACGTCAGTGACCGGTTCCTGCCGGACAAGGCGATCGACCTGATCGACGAGGCGGGGTCGCGGATGCGCATCCGTCGGATGACGGCGCCGCCGGACCTGCGCGACTTCGACGAGCGGATCGCCGACGTGCGCAGGGAGAAGGAGTCGGCCATCGACTCGCAGGACTTCGAGAAGGCGGCGGCGCTCCGGGACAAGGAGAAGACCCTGATCGAGAAGAAGGCCGCCAGGGAGAAGGAGTGGAAGGCCAGCGACATGGACGCCGTCGCCGAGGTGAATGAGGAGCTGATCGCCGAGGTCCTGGCGACCGCCACCGGCATCCCGGTGTTCAAGCTCACCGAGGAAGAGTCGCAGCGGCTGCTGCGGATGGAAGACGAGCTGCACAGGCGGGTGATCGGCCAGAACCAGGCCATCAAGGCGCTGTCCCGGGCGATCCGCCGGACCAGGGCCGGCCTGAAGGACCCGAAGCGGCCCGGCGGGTCGTTCATCTTCGCCGGTCCTTCCGGGGTGGGAAAGACCGAGCTGTCCAGGACGCTGGCCGAGTTCCTGTTCGGCGACGAGGACTCGCTCATCCAGCTGGACATGAGCGAGTACATGGAGAAGCACACCGTGTCCCGGCTGTTCGGCTCCCCGCCCGGCTACGTCGGGTACGAGGAAGGCGGCCAGCTGACCGAGAAGGTCCGCCGCCGGCCGTTCTCGGTCGTGCTGTTCGACGAGATCGAGAAGGCGCACGGCGACATCTTCAACTCGCTGCTGCAGATCCTGGAGGACGGGCGCCTCACTGACGCCCAGGGCCGGGTGGTGGACTTCAAGAACACGGTGATCATCATGACCACCAACCTCGGCACCCGGGACATCTCGAAGGGGGTGTCGGTCGGCTTCGCCCCAGCGCACGAGGCGCGCGGCTCCTACGACCGGATGAGGACCAAGGTTGGCGAGGAGCTGAAGCAGCACTTCCGGCCAGAGTTCCTCAACCGCGTCGATGACGTGATCGTGTTCCACCAGCTCAGCCAGGACGAGATCTTCGAGATCGTGGACCTGATGGTGAGCAAGGTGGACGAGCGGCTGCGCGATCGGGACATGGGCATCGAGATCCGGCCCGCGGCCAAGAAGCTGCTGTCGGAGAAGGGCTACGACCCGGTGCTGGGTGCTCGGCCACTTCGCCGGACTATCCAGCGGGAGATCGAGGATTCCCTGTCGGAGAAGATCCTGTTCGGCGAGCTGAAGGCCGGCCAGATCATCATCGTGGACGCCGAAGGCACCGGGAAGGAAGCGACGTTCGCGTTCAAGGGCGTGCCCAAGCCCGATGCCGTACCGGACGCGCCGCCCGCCGAGATCGCGAGCGAGAGCAAGGCGTCCGCCGGCGGTGCTGACGGGCGGCTGACCAGCGGCGAGTAGCACCACCCGGGCAGCGGCGGAGCACCGCTAGCTGGTCCGGTCTCCGCTGATGCCATGAACGCCAGCTACCATGCCTGCGGTTGCCAGGATGCGCGTGCCCGCGCGGGAGGGCCCGGCTCTCACCCCGGCGGGGGTCGTCCTTTTTTACAGACCAGCACGGCACACAAGGCCGAAATCTTCGGCGGTGAACAAGATCCCGGCCAGATCGCCTTGCCCGTCGCGTGCCTGGCCCACGGCGGTGGCTGCAGTGGCCCGGCCGGCTCCGATGTCGTCCAGCAGCGATGAGCCAGGGTCAGCCGTGTCGCTTCGCCTGCACTTTCTGATCTTCGTTCGGTTCTGCGGCCGGCTGGTCCTGCTCAGTCGCTCGCCGACGTCCGAGAACGCGGAACTGCTGATGCTGCGGCGCGACGTCGCCGTGCTCCGCCGCGCCACGTCCAAGCCCCGGCTCGACTGATCAAGCGCCGAGGCCGGGGTTGCCTTCCAGATCACCCCCGGCCCGGGGCCGGGTACGAACGCGACGTATTGCTCGCCCGCGATGAGTCGCAGCCTCGGGACGGCCCGCGGTTCCCGGCAAGCCGGTTGCAGGCTGCCGGGCCGCGGTCCCTGGAGCGGCTGGCGACCGCCTGAGCTGCGAGCCGACCTGGTCCAGCAGGTACCGGCGCAGTGCGGTGGCCGCCCGCCTGTCCACCGACGACGACGAGCGCGAAGCGCGTCAGCCGACGGCATCACCCCTGCCTTCCTGGCCTGCCAGAGCCATCGCCAGCGTGGTTTCGCTGGCCGCCCCGATCCAGAGCTCCTCTCCGATGAAGCGGGACGCCGGATACTGCCGCATCGCAGGGTGGTAGTACGTCCGGGACGAGTCGTGCAAAAGCACCGCGGTGTGCTCGCCGGTCAGATCCAGGGCTGTGAGCAGGCACCTTCGGCGCTTGCGTCCGTCGACGAGAACAACGTCGAACTCGCTTCCCGCGGACCCCGGGTAATCGACGTAGGCGTCGAGGTCGGCCGTCCGGTCGGCGAGGTGCTTCTCCCCGAGGAAGGGGCGCAGGGCAGCGCGATTCCAGCACACGACCTCAGTCTTGTCCGTACCAGTTCCTGGCGGGCCGCTCACGGTCCGGTCGTCGTCGACGTACCGGAGCATTCCACCCGGCCTCGACAGCAACGCGGGCGCGATCGAGGAGTCGCAGAACCCGCGGTCGTATTCCAGAGCGAGCCAGTGGAATGGGATGCCTTCCTCGCTCAGGATTGCGGAAAACGACAGCGTGCTGAGGCCGGCGCCCCATTCGAGGACGCGGAGGCCGCGCCCCCGCCGGCGGACGCCAGCGTTGAGGAGTACGGCTTTGATCAGGTCACCGTCGCCAACGCTCATCAAGGCATACGGGCTGAGCCCGTCAGATCGCTGGTCAGAATGCACAGTCAGCTCCCGCACTGTCGGTGACCGGTGTCGCCGGATGGCCGAGACCTGACGCCGTCGTCCACATTCCGTAACCCGTTAAGCGGCTCTGGGCGCTGGTCAGGTTGCGAAGATCCGGATTCTCACGCCGATGCAGCCGGCGATGCGGGTGAGGTCGCCGGGGTCGCCGGTGACGACGGGAGCCCGGTGACGGACGGCGGTGGTGATGACAATGGTATCCACGACGTCGGCGGTGCGCGAGGCGGCGCAGGCGAGACCGGCGGCGCGGCCGGTTTGCTGGTCGTCCGGGAGTTCGTCGCAGCCTTTGAGCACGGCTCCTGGCAGCCGAATCGGTATCCGCGCAGCCGCAGCCGCCACCGTGATTGCTCACGATCATGCGGAACGCCACCGAGGCAGCCTCGCTCATCGCCGGGAACGCCGCAGGCAGCCGCGCCGCGATTGCTAGCCAGTCTGTGGATCCCGCACCACGGCTCCCCCGGCCCTTTCTGCTGCTGGCCTACAGGTATCCTGTAGGAAACCTACAGGAGGGTGGGTCATGCCAGATACGCTGCCGGTCGAGGAAGCGCGCCGCCACCTCGGCGATCTCGTCACTAGGGCCGCCGCGGAGGGAACGGTAACGGTGATCACCAAACATGGCGTCCCAGCCGCCGCGATCGTCCCGCCGCAACAGGTGGAATCCGCGCGAGAGCCAGCCTGGACCGCCGCTGACCTATGGCGCGAACTGAGGCGCTGGCGGAACGAGATGGAGTCTGCGACCAATGAAGCGGGCCAGCATTATCCATCGAGTACGGTCAGCACGCACATCGGCCACTCGGAGCAGTTCGTCAGGTGGCTGGAGGGCAACTGGCGGCCGACCGGCCCGCGAATCCGTTAAAGTCCGGCGGCGCCGGGACGTAAGTGACGCTCAAGGCCGAGCTGATCCACGACCAGCCCTGCCAGCCGTAGCAAGCTGGACACTCGCAGACGGATGCGCCGGCCCCTGACCCGCAGGCACAGAACATCACTGGTGTAACCCGCGCTGGTCTACTGTGGATGGCTGCTGGTGCTCGAACTACTGGTCGCAGGCGCAGCGGCAGGTCGGCTTGTCGCTGGGACTCCTCCTGTGCGCGGCCTGCAGGTGCTCGTGGTGAGCGGTATTGCCGCGCTGGTGATGGCTGCCGGCGCCCTCATCCTCCGGGTCGACGGAGAGCAGCGTGAGGGTGAGGGTCGGGCCTCAGAGCGGGACCTGTCCGTCGCGGCGGTCCTTCTTGACACCATCGCGGATGCAGCCGCGGCAGCAGGTGTGGCGGCGACAGGCGCGATCATCCTGGCAACGCGGGGCTGGTACTGGCTAGACCCCGCGGTCGCGCTTGCTATCGCCGTTGTCGTGGCCTACCACGCGTTCGCGCTGATCCGGAAGGTTCTCGAGCGACTTCGATCGACCGCAGCGGATAGCAGGGACTGACCCCAGGCTCGCCGCCTCCAGTCGCGTACGGCGCCCTCAGGCAACGTCACCCCGTGATCACCCGTATCGGGGAATCGTGCAACTTCGGCAAGTCGGCGTCGGACAGCTGAGCACACTGCATGGAACCAAGGCGCCCAGTCATCGCTGATCGTAGCCATGCGCCGACGGTAGGCCAGGACCTGTTACCGGAGTCTTGCATGGGTGTTACTCGGCCGGCGATCCGGCAAGCTTCAGTCGCCCTTACCGTCGCCCGCTTGCTGCGCGCCGAAGTAGAAGCCGATCGCCGACCCGAGAATCGCCGTTTCGGCTGGCAGGACTACCTGTAACCATTCCTTGACGTTCGCCCAGTGGTTAGCCCACACCGCCCCCGCGAAGGCTGCCGCTACGGTGAGCAGGAACATCCCAGCAAGGATCGACGCAAGAACCCATCGGACGCGCTCACGGGTGATGCGCTCGTTTGTGGCAGTGCTCTCGGCAGGCACAACCGTCGTGAGCCGCACAGGCTCTGAATTGCCAGCATCATCGTCGGCCACTGGCTCTACCCCGCAGCCAGTTTCCCGCTGCCTCGCAGTTCGGCGGCAGCGTTCCCAGGTGATAGCTCAGAGATCCTGCCATGGTCGTCTACGAGGACGCGCCCACCACGCCGCTTGGCCCGTACAAACGCCTCCTGAAGACCTATCGCCTCGGCGAGGACCCCGGCTACGTCCGTGCGCCGCTCGGCTGCAAGTTCCTGAAGCCTGTCCATTACGTCGTCGGACACTTCGATCGTGGTTGTTCCGCCGCTCCGGACTGTAGCGCCGAGTTCTGCGGGCCGCTCATCATGATCATCTCCCTTGCCAGCGCCTGATCACGTTCCTGATCTCCCGCACCGGCATCTCAACTTTACCTATCTGGGTACGTCGCGCCACTGCGATAGCTGGCCGTCAGCTACGAGGATTACTGGCAGAACCGTGAGAGCGCGTGCGCATTGAGCACCAACCGTCCGCCCGCTTGCCACGCGCTCGAATCTGCGTCCTAATCCCTTCTGTGGACGTGCAGCGGCCTGACTGGTGGTGCTATCCGCTCCGGCGCAGGAACGGGCACCCGTGGGCACCTGGCCGGATCACGGCGGCCTGGATGCCGTGCGACTGCGCGCCCGCCCAGGCCGATCGCAGCAGCGGTTACGGGCACATGCGAGTGTCCTGCCGGACGGGTGGCTGCGGGTCAGTCTGGTACAAGCCCAGGCACGCGCCGTGTGACACTCCGTGACAGGTGCGCCCGCTGACCACCACGGACAGCGGGCGCATCTGACATGCGCTCAGATGGGACTGCGCTTCTGCACTCGCCGCGAGTTGCTTAGGAAACACCCGTCAGTAGATGCCGGGCGGCTACCTAACACGCCGCCCGGCCTCAGCGCTGATGATGTGGCATAGCACGGGTACGCCTGCTTGAAATGTGCTCCTGCGCAGGCCAGCCTCGACAAAACAACTGTCCCGCGAGTCGGCGCCGCGATGATCCGGTTGCGGCTCAGGGCCCGTGCGCAGCCATGACCACGAACAACTCACCATGCCCGCGCGGACGCCCAACTTCCAGGCCGCCCGCCAGAACGGCCATGGTGGTGCCGTCTAATGCCAGAGCTCCGCGATGAGCGCTGGCGTCGATCCCCTACGGCCCGCCTGAAATCACCGCGGTGCCACGCTCGGCAAGCGTTGCGGCCGCTCGATTGCGACGTGCTGGCCGTATCCGGTGGCTGCGCGAGCACCGACGATGGCGACCGAGTTGACACACGTCAGCCTCAGATCGGCAGCGCCGCGCAGCCAGAGCAATAGCGGCCTTGTGTCGCCGAGGTCGTCGAGCTGGGTGGGCCACTCTGCGTCGCCGGGCATGACCAGCCGCATCCCGCTGTGCTGCCAGGCGGCGAGCCTGCCAGTGCCAGGCAGGTCACCAAGCCGTGCCCGCCACCGCTCGATCGCCTTGCCAAGGGCCGGATCCGGATGCCGACCGACCAGGAGAGCCTGGCCATCGGCGTCTGACCCGGTTGTCGCGGCCAGCACCTCAGTGGCCGACATCGTCCGCAGGGCCGCGCCGAGGACTGGGTCACCGGGATTGGCCAGGAAACTCAGCCCCACCCGCGCCCGTCGCTCGGCGTCCTGCTCGCCGGTCATAGCCGCGCTCGCGGCGCAAGTGCGGTGCGTGGATTCCCAGGGCAGGAGCGGGCGCGATTGTGCTCATAATGCAATCGCCGACTCGAGTCATCCTGACCACCTCCGGCTGCGAAGGTCCCACGGATCAGGCGGTTGCAGCCGACCGCCGAGCGGCGCTGTGGACGAACCGAGCACCTCGCGGACGCGCTGTGGACAAGCCCGGCGGACTGTCAGCCTGTCGGGGTCCGCGAGTACGGGGCATCCCGGCGCGACTGTCTGTGGATGCCTCAGGAAACTGGCTGATCGGCTAGGCGGGCAATCTCGGTGGCGATCTGCGCCCAGATTCCGGCGGGCATATCGTGTCCGACGCCTGGCATGATCACCAGTCTCGCGCCGTCGATTGCTGCCGCGGTGTCACGGCCGGCGGCCGGGCGTAGCAAGGGGTCGGCGGCGCCGTCGTGTCGGTCAGGCGCATCGCCGTCGATATGGCTCGATGTGCAAGAGCACCGCACAGGATCCCGTGGTCGGGGCGCGTTGCAGAACGCGGTCTTATTCGCGACTCCGAGCTGCACTAAGGCAGGCACGGATAAACAACGCACTCGGAACAAGTGCTCTGAAGCCGGCCGGGCTGGCTATCCCGGCCCGACAGGCGGGCCTGGCGGTGCGGGCGGGCTGGGCTGTACGCTGCGGCTGCGCCGGGCCGGGTGCCGCGGCTTGCTGAGATAGTTCCGTGCTTTCCCTGACGTAGTCAGCAAGCCAGTCGCGGACCGGGCGGCCTACGCCGGTGGGACCCAGGTCGCCGAGGTCGCGGCGCCGCAGGCCTACCAGCCCGGCCGTGCCCAGCACCAGCGCGATGCCGCACAGCCAGAGCAGGGGCTCGGCCGAGACCGCTGCGCCAGGCAGCTTGGGTGTCTGGGTGAACGGCGAGATGTTCATCATCCAGGCTGGCCATTGCAGCGGCGGGCCGAACACTGCGATGAGCCCTACCAGCGCTACTGCGGTCCACGCGAGTGCGATGGATTCCCACGGCAGCAGCCCGAATAGCAAGACAGCCACCGCCGCGAGCAGCATGGTCGCAGGCAGCCGGGCCAGTGCGGCGCCGAGCATTCTTGGCACCTGCTCGCTCACCGACCCGGTGAGAATGCCGTAGCCGAGGCCAGTGGATAGGCCGGCTGCAAGGAGCAGCAGGCATGCACCGCCCACCGCGACGGTGATATGGCTGAGCCCCCAACGGATCCGGCCGGTTGGCGCCGCCAGCACCGGATCGGCCAGGTTCCCCGTCTCCTCGGCCCGCAGCCGGAGTACAGCAGATGTCGCGTACGCGGCGGCGGCAAGACCCGCAAGCAACATGAGCGCGGACAGGTACGCGTCGATGACGGTGGCCTGGTAGCCGACTCGGAGCAGGTACCGTCTCAGCACGGTATTGCCGGCGAGAATCGAGCCGACCCCTCGGGCGCCTGCGCCGCATGCGGCGAAGCCGAAGACGTAGGCTGCCAGCCAGCCGGCAAGCACGAGCCGCTGCACCCGCCAGGCCAACCCGAAGGGACCGCGCAAGAGACCAGAGGCGGCCGGCCGTCCTGGCCGGTCGGGCAGCAGTCCTGCGCCCTGGTCGCGCCAGGCGGCGAGCGTGAACGCGGCTGCTACCAGGGCGGCCGACACTGCCAGCGGCAGGGTGAGCACCCACCACCGCTCGCCTGCCGCGCCGAACGCGCGGGTGAACTCCACCCAGCCCAGAGGCGACGCCCAGGACAACCACGACAGGCCCGCCGGGCTTGAGTCGCCCACGGCACGCAGCACGAAAGCGGCGCCGAGCGCAGCGATCGCGAAGCCGCGGGCGCCGCGCGCGGTTACGGCGACCTGGGCACCGACGGCGGCCACGCCGGCGAACACCAGCCCGCACCCGCCGATGGACAGCGCCAGCGCGGCCGAGCCCGCCAGCGGCAGCCCTACCACTAGCAGCCAGAAGAACGTCAGCAGCGCAAGCACCGCGTTCGTCGTGCCCGGCAGCGAGCAGCGCTGCGGTGAGCGGCGCCTGCCGCCCGACCACTGCCGAGCCAATGAGCTCTAGCCGTCCAGCTTCCTCGTCGGCCCTGGTGTGCCGGACCATTATGAAGATCGTCAGCAGGACCGCGAAAGCCGCCCCCCACACGCCCCACCGCGCGGCGAGGAAGGCACCGACCGAGGTGCCGTTCAGTCGGCCCAGCAGGAATCGCAGCGCCGGGTTCTCGCCTGCCCTCGTTGCTACCGCGAGTCTGCTCGCAGCGGTCGGGTACAGCGCCCTGAGATCACGGGCCGTGATCGCCAGCACGGCAGCGATCCCGAAGACGCACACCGGCAGCATGACGATGTCCCGTCGAAAGGCGAGCCTGGCGAGCTGCCTGGTGCCGACCAAGCTGGTCATCGCGCGCCTCCGGCGACGGACCGCTCCGGTGCATAGTGGCGCAGGAAGAGCTCTTCGAGGGTCGAGGCCGGCAGGTCAGAGCCCGGATGCCGGCCTGGTGCAGGTGGCCGACCACCTCATCCAGGGCGCCGCGATCCACCTGGCAGCGGACCTTGGTCCCAATGACGCTCAGCTCGTGCACACCCGGCATCCCGTCGAGCGCGACCGGTGCGGCGAGTTCGGCCTCGACCGAGATCCTGGTCAGGTGCCGCATCTCGGCGAGCGTGCCGGTCTCCACCGTCTTGCCATTGCGGACGATCGTCACCCGGTCTGCCAGCGCCTCGACCTCGGCAAGGAGGTGACTGGACAGCAGGATGGTGCGACCCTCGCGCCGCTCGTCGTTGACGCACTCGCGGAACGTGGCCTCCATCAGCGGATCCAGCCCTGCCGTCGGCTCGTCGAGCAGCAGCAGCTCGGTCCGGCTGGCCAGCGCCGCGATCAGCGCGACCTTCTGCCGGTTGCCACGCGAGTAGGCGCGCGCCTTCTTGGCGGTGTCCAGGTCGAACCGCTGGGTCAGCACCTGCCGCCGCCCGGCGTCGACGCCGCCGCGCAGGGAGCCCAGCAAGTCGATGATCTCCCCGCCAGTCAGACTCGGCCAAAGCGTCACGTCGCCAGGAACGTACGCCAGCCGCCGGTGCAGTTCGACAGCGTCACGCCAGGGCTCTCTGCCGAGCAGGCTGACCTCGCCGCCATCCTTGCGCAGCAGACCAAGCAGGATGCGGATGGTCGTCGTCTTGCCGGCCCCGTTCGGCCCCACGAAGGCATGTATCTCGCCGTCGCCAACTTCGAGATCGAGTCCGTCGAGCGCGACCACGCGGCCGTATCGCTTGGTCAGCCCGACCGCTCGTAATGCCACCTTGCCCATACTGCGGTTATACCGCTTGAAATGGGCAGTTCGGAGGACGCGCACCATGTGGTCGTCGGCGACGACCCGCGAGGAAGCAGTTCGTTCTGTGCAACGAGCTACTGAGCCCGGCTTAGCTCCCAATCGTCCGGGAGCCTCGGTGGTCACGGAACGCAGTCTCAACTTGCGGGCCCTCAGAGCGACGGGTCTTGCTGTGGATCAATGCGAGCGCGCCGGTCGCGCGACCTGAGTCTGCCGGCGCTGTTACTCAGCTCGTTGTCGGTACTAGTGAAGAAGCCAGAACTGGCTGATCTGCGTGTCCATCCCACAGGAGGTAAGGCGGAGTGACGGACGCGCCGAGTCGGCGTTCGGGTCGGCAGTCAGGGGCAGGCAGGCGCTAATGACGGCCACCCACTGTGACCGCGCAGCCGGCATGCTAAATCAAAACCTGATTCCGTCAATGAGCGCCGTTGGGTTTTCGTACCGTAGGCGCCGCCGAAGGTCATAGACGATCGACGCCGGCGCTCAGCAGTTTGCCAGGGCTGTCGGTTTCCTCGCATGTGGTGGGCCACGTGCCTGGCCTGCATCGAGAGCACGATCAGCGCGCGAGATCCGCCGTTCTGCGCGGCTCCGGCGGGCCGGGTGGTGCGCCACCTCTACGCGCATAACTGGAAGTTGTGTGCTGGCGCGACCCGCAGCGTCGTTGCCGGTGCCCCGATGTGGCCGATGGGCGCGAGCCAGAGAGCCAGGGAGCGTTTCTGTCATCCACGCGGCGCTCTTCGAACGCTGGTGCTGGCTTGCGGTGGGCTGGACAGTGAGTCCTCGCGGACGTATGGTCGGCCTGCGCGGCTGCCTAAGCGCATCCTCTAGCCGGCGCTCAACCCACGCGCGAGCCGGCGATGACGGAGCAAGGGACATCGTCTCGGGTATGTCATCTCCGAGCATGGCCGGACGCGTGGGGTCTGGCCAGAGCTGGGGCTGACATGACTCAGAACCGACGGTCAAAGCGTGCGATCCGGTCGCGCATGGCACAGGCCGGCGAGAAGTACACCGAGGCACGACGAGCTGTTCTGGCCCTGGGCGGGAACGGTGGCGGGGCAGGCGACGATCCCGGCTTCACGATCACATGGCCGGAGGACTCGCTGGGCTGGTTTACCGACCAGGCATACAACGCGATCCTGCTGGCCGCTGACGAGGCGCGCATGCTGAGTCACCCCAGGGTCGGCCCCGAACATCTTCTGCTCGCGGCCGCTCGTCGGGGGAACGTTGAGCGTCTTCTCGCCGGTGAGGGCATAGACGCTCGCGCAATCCACGCTGTGATCGTGCAGATCAAAGGTTTCGGCGACAAGCTCGAGTTCCGACCGCGGCGCTCGCCAGCCAGCGAGGCGGTGTTGCGCCGGGCGGTCGCCGCGGCCGCGGCCCGCGGCGTTCTCGGGCCGAGCACAGAGCACCTGCTGATCGCGCTCGGCGAACAGGAGCTCACCGCCCGGATCCTCGAGGAGCTCGGGGTCAGAAGCGCCCAGGCGCTCGTCGATGCCGACTATCCCGTCACGCGACCTCCGGTTGATCACGCGATCGTGGAGCGGCGCGCCGCCCAGCTCGCCGGCAGCGGCGGCGCAGCACCGAGCCCAGGGCCCATCCCGCCCGTCTTCGAACGCTTCACCGCCCAAGCTCGCGCCGCCATCAACGCCGGAATCGAGTACGCGCGCAAAGCCGATGACCCCAACGTCGAACCCGCGCACCTGCTCTTCGGAGTCCTTAACGCCCAGTCCGGCGTGGCCGCGACCGTGCGCATCAGGTACGGCTGGTGCATCCCACCCGCCCAGTCCGCCGAGCCACGCTATCCCCGGGCCACCGGCATATTCACCCCGGACGCGAGGCGCCTCGTGGCCGAGGACGTGCTCATAATCGCTGAACGCCTCGGCCACAGGGCGCTCACCACAGGCCACATCCTTATCGCCATCGTCGAACGCCCCGACGAGCAAGCCAGCGAGATCGCCAGCTCGCTACCCGGCATCCGCGAGATAACGGCGGCGGTCATCGACGCTCTGCCCGGCGAGGCGGACACCTGACACGACCACGCGCTGGGTGGCCAGCCCATCCCTGGGCAACCGGGGCCTGGGGCAAGGGAAGGGGCAGCCGCTACTCAGCAGGCTAGGCCTCAAAAGCCTGGGTAGGCACACATAGGAGGTTGGGACAGGGACAGGGAAGGGACAGGGCAGAGGGAAGGGAGAGGGAGAGGAAGGGAAGGGAAGGAGAAGGAGAAGGGGAGGGAGAGAGAGAGAAAGGGAAGGAGGAAGGAAGGGAAGGAAGGAAGAGAAGGAAGGAAGAAAGAAAGAAAGAAAGAAAGAAAGAAAGAAAGAAAGAAAGAAAGAAAGAAAGAAAGAAAGAAAGAAAAAAAAAAAAAAAAAAAAAAAAAAAAAAAAAAAAAAATGGAATGGAATGGAATGGAATTTTTAGTAAAGAAAAGAATAAAAAAGT
>CAVSQI010000012.1:0-159007 GCA_963730085.1 uncultured Actinomycetota bacterium
TGAAAAGCGGAAGGTCGGCGGTTCGACCCCCGCCCCTGACCACCACTCGTTCGCCGGGTTGACCTGCGAAGATGCAGCGTTCGACGCGCACTGTGGCTATCTGTGAATGCCTGTCAGGGCCGTGCCTGTCCGCATGCTGCCGCCCAATATCGCACCTGGATGGCACGCAGAAGATCACCAGCGACTCGCTTCGCCGCCGACCGGATGTCGCCTGGCACTGGATTTGCGCACGCAACATCCGGACGTGGCCACTACGCAAAGTCTCGCCCGGGAAACAGATGATCCGATCCATGGAAACCTGGGAGGCGGACGGGCACTTCGGGACGCTGGGTGAGCGACGCGTGCTAGAGCCAATCGTCAAGCAGCCTCTGGCACGGAGTACGCGCCGTTGGGATCGACCGGTCCGTCGCTTCCGCGAGCATGCCGTCTTCGTGCCACTTCCACGAAGGGCCGAACAGCGTAAAGTCGATATACGCAGTGCGGAGCCAGAGGGCGGAGGCTTCTGTGAGCCTGCTGAGGCGTCGGCGGCACCTGGTGATTCTGAGCTCATCCGTCGTACCAGGCGATAGATTCGGCACGTCGGCGTCAGTCCGGACCAGACGCAAGGGACGAGTGCGAAGACTGGTCCGCGTCGGCGGGCTGCTGACGGTTATCAGCCTGATGGGCACTTTCCGCGTCGCACGATCCCGACGGCGGCTGCTGACGGGGCTGGTACTCGCGGCGCTCGTCGTCATCCTGCGCGACAGCTTGTGGGGATTGCTTTTTTTTATCGCGTTCTTGCTCTACTTGCCGCCCTGGTCTCCACAGACGGCCTAGGGCGCGAGCCGGCCCTCGCGGCGCGGGACTCGGCCTGGCGGCCAGGCCGGTTCTACTTCCTGACGCTTCTCGAACCCTCGCCGGACGACCGGGACCCTGGCGCTTACCGCCCGGCTCAAGGTTGCCTGAGTTGCCAGCGGGTTGACCTGCGCTGAGTTCGGTCGGCGCAGGTCGGGGAGGTGGCGCCTAACCACGCCGTCGGCCTGCTGCAGCGGACGATCGCGGTTCACCGCTTTGGGTACAACGGGCATCGCGCCGGGATCTCGCACGCGTGAGATTCCGGACCACAGCCGCGTCGCGGCCCGAGGAAGCGCGCTACTCGCTGCGCAGGATCCCAGCGAGCCTGGTCCGCGCCGCCGACCTGGCGGGCAGCGTAGAGACGATTACCGCGCTGACCATTGCGGCCAGGACGAGAACGGCGAGCGTCAGGGGCGGCACCCGCAGCACGGGGAGCACGCCGAGTTGGCGAGTGAACGTCAGCCAGGCCAGACGTCCGCTGATGACGCCGGCCGGGATGCCGAGGGCCAGAGCCAGCGCCGTCAACGAGGCTGCCTGCCAGGCGACGCTCGCGCGAACCTGACGACGGGTGAAGCCGATCGTGCGCAGGACGGCGAGGTCGTGCCGCCGACGCCGGACCGAGCTGATGAGCAGGTGCGTGATGGTCGCCAGAGCGAGGACGCTGAGCATGGCGCCGAGCAGGGCCGGCAAAGCGCCGACCCCGCCAAAGTTCAGCAGGTCGGTTGGCACCTGGAATTGTGTGGCTACCAGGGGTCCGTGCGAAGCGACTTCTGCGGCGAGCCTGGCGGTGTCGGCCCGCGAGTTCGCGCCAGGCCGAAGCCGGACGACGAGGGTGTCGTAAGGCGGTGCCGTGACCTGCGGTGGGACCAGGTGCCTCAGCTCATCGACGGTAAGCACGACGCCGCTGCCGAGCGTGAGGGTGTCGCTCAGGGTTGGCAGGATCGCGATGCCCACCACGCGGACCCGTCTAGTCGGGCCGCCCGCGAGCTGCAGCGAAAGAGTCTCGCCGAGATGTGCGTGCAGGCTGGTCAGCGTCCGCTGGCCCACCGCGACCTCGCCAGTGCGCGGCACCCGCCCGTGCACGATCGTTGCCTCTACCGAGCCGCCTTGGCCAGGATTGAGCGCGATCCCCTGCACCGGGGTATTGCCGAGGCTCAGCGGCACGCCGGAGTATCCGGTGGCCCACGCCGCAACCTGCGGATCGCGGGACACGGCAGGGACGGCGGCGGTGACGCCCTGACCGTGCTCGGTGGTGCTGATCGTCTGCACCAGGACATCCCACGAGGCCCCGTAAAGGCTAGGAGTGGACTGGAGGTGATTCAAGCTCCCGGAGAAGACAAGCGCGGCCGTGAGCGCCGCGATCCCCACTGCCGCGGTGACCACCGTGCTGACTACCGGCAGAGCGGTGCGGCCCGAGCCACGCTGCAGGGCGAGCCGCAGGCCTATCGCTGCCGACACCGGTCGCAACCCGGAGGCGAGGGCGGAAACCGGTCCCGCGTTCGGCCGCTTGACGGCCGACAAGCTGCCCGCGCCCTGACGAACCGACCGCCAGGCGGGCCAGGCGGCGCAACCCGCGACACCAGCCAACGTTCCGACGAACGTTGCCGCTAGAACCGCGGCATCAGCGTCAACGCCTGGGTGCGGTTCGGCGAACCCGGCCAGTCCTACCGGAAACACCGGCGACAGCGTCACTGCAAGGATGATCGCGACCAGACCGGCAACGATGCCGATGAGCACGGCGCGGGCGATCGCCGCGACGACGAGTTGCCGCCGGGTCATGCCAAGCGACTGGGCGGTCCGGTAGTCGCCCGACTCCAGGAAGGTCAGCCTCGCGATGAGTTGGCCGGTGACCAGCAGCCCGATCAACGCGAGCAGAGCCGCGACAACCCGCAGCGCGACGACCTGCAAGTGGATCGATCGCTGTGTTGGGGCGCCAGCGTCGGCCAGTGTGAAAGCCTGCATGACACGGCCCTGGCCAAGCCGGTTGAGCTCGTGCTGTGTAGCGTTCCAGTCCGCCACCCCATGCCGGAGCCGGACGGCGATGACCTCGAATTCCAGTAGTGACTGATTCGCATGCTGCCGGTAAAAGGCCGGGGTGGTCCAGACGGCGTCGTTCCCAGTGCCGGTGCTGGGCGGAAATTCCGCTGGCGCGGCGTCAATCCCGACGATGCGCAGTCGCACGGTCTTTGACGTGCTGGACATCGTCAGCAGGCGGAGCGACAGGGAGTCTCCCACAGCGAGGTTGAAGTCGCGTGCTGTCGTGAATGCGATATCGGCCTCGCCCGGACTGGCGGGATCCGGCAGGCGCCCCGCAATGAGTTTCCGGGCCCACATCTGGCCAGGAATTCGGCCATCCTCCGGTGCTATCAGCGCTATTTCCGCAGGATTGGTGACGGTATAGCTCATGGCCGTGGCGGCTGCCGAAACCTGGGGCAGCTGCGCGACCTGCCCGGGCCGGACTTGGGCGAAGGTCCCCGATGAGAACATCAGGGAGTACAGCACTGCATCCGGCGCTCTGCTCCATGTGACAAGCCGGGGATATGCCGCGTCTGTCCGCTGCGCGCCTGATGCAAGGGTACCGACCGCGCCAGCGAACATCCCGACCAGCAAGGCAAGGCCGAGCCACCCCCGCCATCGGCCGCGGAACTGGGCAAACGCGAACATCATGGGCGCGGTCACGACGCGATTCTGGCATTACGACACAGATCTCGGAAAGGTGGCAGCCACCTAAGGGGCGAGTAGTGCTACCCACCCTCGGGGCCATGACGCGCGAGCCCAGCGGCGAAATGCCGAGGCGTCCACAGACTGTGCGTAACTTGTCAACACACCTGGTCATAGCTATGACAGTGTCCACAGCCGTGCGGGGAAGGCTCGCTTCGTGACCAGCCTTGGCACGATGATCCGTTCCGTCACACGGCCACTGGACCGCAACGCGGTGGTTGCTGTGATGCAGTAATTACTGCGTTACTGCGACCAAGGGAACGAGGCAGCGGGCGGTTTCGCTACGTTGTCCTGCTAGCCAGTTTCTCGGCTGCACTGGCCTGTTTCCATGCGGGTCACCGCCACCCCGAGGAGACGTCCCGCTGTGTTAACTCACAGTTCTCGCCAGTACACCGCGTGCCAACGTTGCCTGCACGGCTACCGAAGCCCATCAGACGCTGCGATACTGCCCAGGTGAGGGGGCTCAGAGTCGCCCTGGCTAACCTCAAGCCGGGCACGGGCAAGACCACGTCAGCGGTCTGGCTGGCCCATGTTTTTGCGCAAGCCGGGAACAGCGTGCTTTTGGTCGACGCTGACCCCTCCGGTAGCGCCCTGGAATGGTCCGACCTCGCGTTTATGGACCGACGGCTGACGCCGTCGGAGGCGGCGTTCCCATTCCGCATCGTGGCTCTGCCGTCCCGCGAACTGCACCGCCGGGTGCCCGAGATCGCCCTGGCCGATGACGTGGTGATCATCGACACGCCACAGTTGGAGGACCACCCAGGTATCGCCCGGTCGGCGCTGCGGTATGCCGATGAGATCCTGATCCCTTGTGCGCCGAGCCCCATAGAGATCAACCGCACCACACCAGTGCGCGACGAGATCAACGAAATTACCGCGGCGCGTGATAGGCCTGCCCGCTCAGCCGTGCTACTGAACCGCTGCATAGCCCGGGCGCACTCTACAAACGACGCCCGGCAAGCGCTTGAGCGGCTCGGTTATGAGGTGCTGGGGACCGCAGTCCCCCGGCTAGAGGTCTACGCTCAGAGTTTCGGCATGCCCATTAGACAACCTGGCCGCGATGTGTGGCACTGCGTGGCCCGCGAACTCGTCGATCGTTGCCTTCCCCTCCACGCTGCGCAGATATGAGCGCACAGCGAGAGCAGCGCAAAGCGCAGATGGCGGCAGCCGCTGCGAGGCGTGCAGAACCTGACGCACTACCGCCGGGCCGAACCGCGATCCGGTCGAAGCCGGTCAGGATTACTCTCGACCTGAGCCCCGAACTCTATAGGCAGCTAACCCAATGGACCGCTTCGGCCGCGATTGCGCTTGATGTGCCGCGGGTGGCTCTGGCGGACGCTGTACGCGCGATGATCCGGGCCACAGCCGAGAGTCCCGACAAAGCTCTCGAGCTACTGCGTCGCGAGCGAGAGCAGTAGCAATCAAATCAGTCGAGCCCTAGCCACGATGACGATACGTAGGCATGGGCGCACGGAGGCACTTTCCCTGACCGGGGAACTGTGCGTTCGTTATTGAGGTGTCAAGCTCACTTGCCGATCACCCCGAGTTGTTCGAACAGGTTGGTCTGCTCCGGTGGAAGGAGTGGGCATTCGGGGTCCAGGACCTGGCACCTTTCATCGAGGTCACCGCCAAGGAGGCGGGCCCGAGTGGCCAGCTGCCGATAACGCGTGTGGGCATCGAAGTAGCCGGTGGTGCTGTCGGGGCCGTGGGGCTCGATCGGTTCGATAACGCCCTCAACGCAGTCGAGCGCGAGCTTCCCCGGTGCCTTTCGCCACTTCTGCAGCGAGACGTGCGCGTAGATCCTCCTCGCGCCCCCCATGTCTGAGTGCCCACAGTTTTCCCGGACCGGGTGCGGTGGAGTTCCAGGATCGAAGAACAGGGTCACGAATCTACGGCGAAGATTATGAAGCGATCGCCTTTGCCAGGCGTGGGCTGCGCCGGCAGGGAGGGCGAGAATGAGCAGGATGGCTGACTGTGACCGAGGACCGGGTAGGTGGCGGGGCATTGGCTGCGCGGCGAGCGCGGATCCGGAGAGTCTGGGTACTTGCGGCCTGGCAAGTCATTGCGCCGCGCTGGCTCTGTCGTTCGTACCCTTAGTTTTAGTGACCGTCGTCGGCGTGGACATTGTCGGCGGTCGAGCGCAGCTCGGCCTGATCCTCGGTGGTGTCGAGCTACTGGCAGCAGTCGTGCTGGCTGCGGCGCTAGTTCCTGTGATCATGCTCCGCCCGGACCTGGTCCGGATCTGGCACGGCCTCAAATTCGTGAACATCGGCACGAGTGAGGTCGCCGGAATCGGAATGCTTTGCACCCGCGGCGGCGGCATCCGTGTCGAAATTCGCTGGCGTCTGTA
Organism: uncultured Actinomycetota bacterium; assembly: GCA_963730085.1. Lineage (GTDB taxonomy): Bacteria > Actinomycetota > Actinomycetes > Streptosporangiales > Streptosporangiaceae > JAJYUU01. The sequence goes on from CAVSQI010000012.1 coordinate 5,906, forward strand.
CATCTGGCGGTCTGATGGCACCGGTGAAAGAACTGGTTACGTTTACGTGCCACGCCGCATGCGGATGCCGTCTAACTATGATCCGGTGGCTGCAAGCGAGATCCCGGACCTGAAAGCGAGCCGGGCCGCCACTGTCGGCCGTGACCTGGATCGGCGGCTGCTCGCTGCGCAGGAAGCAGACGGACCACTGGCGACCCGGCGCCTCGAGCAACACAGCCTGGCGGTCCGCCTGGATCCGTACGACCGGGCAATTGCGTACTGGTCGCCGGACGGTCAGATAGGCCGTCTATAACCCACACGACCTCTGGGCCCGCGCGCAGGCGACCGCTAGGTGGCTCACCCCGGTGTCGACCGTTCGGCGTCTCCCGGAACCTGTCGAGGGCGGCGCTGCGCGTCGCTAACGCGATGGCCTGTCGGCCACCCTCGGCTGTACCCGCTGTCCGCGCAATCCGCAGATTGTCACAGGTTGCGTCAGGCGGGAATTGGGCCCCACGACTAGATCGCCTTGGGCCAGAGACTGCCCGAACAACTTGATGGCGTAGTCGACACCATCGCGCGCGGCTTGCGTCGTGCTCGTGAATGACCTGCGCGGGATCTGCAGCGACGCCGAGACTACGCGATCCGGCTCACGTGGAGCGAGGATAGGCATATCGCGAAGGAGCAAGCCCAGGCACATGTAAGGGGTGCCATGGTGAAGAAGACGCCCGAGCAGGAAGCCGCTTGCTGGCGGTGTCTGGGCCGGATCATGCACAATCTCCTAGCCTGCTAGCGGAAGGAGCGGACGTGGCTGAGGCGCCGGTCACTTTCTCCGGTCTGCTGCGCAGATTGCGAGCTGGCTCCGGCCTGACGCAGGAAGAGCTGGCCAGTGCCGCGAAGCTGAGCCGGCGAGCGGTCAGCGATCTGGAGCGGGCGGTGGCGACCACTCCGCAGAGGGACACAGTGCGGTTGCTGGCTGATGCGCTGCATCTGATCGGGCCGGAACGGGCCCAGTTCGAGGCGGTCGCGCGGGGCCGTTCGCTGCAGGGCGCATCCGACGCCGCTGCCGCGATGCGGTCACTGCCGCGAGACGTGGCCTCGTTCACCGGACGACAGCGGGAACTTGAGCAGCTGGCCCAGGCCGCGGCGGGTGCGGGCGGTGTGGTGAGCATTCACGTGATCGGCGGAATGGCAGGGGTCGGAAAGACTGCGCTCGCGGTGCACGCCGGGCACCAGCTGGCGAAGGAGTTCCCCGATGGGCAGATCTTTGTCTTGCTGCATGGGCACACGCCCGGCCGCCAGCCGGCCGATCCGGCTGATGCGTTGGCCGGCTTGATGCTGACGATCGGGATTCCGGCCGGGCATATCCCGGCTGACATGGAAGCGCGGATGGCGCTGTGGCGAGACCGGACCGCGGGCAAGCAACTGCTTCTAGTGCTCGATGACGCGGTCAGCAGCGAGCAGGTCCGGCCGCTGCTGCCCGGCGGCGGCGGCAGCCTGGTGCTGGTCACCAGCCGCCGGCACCTGTCTGCGTTGGACGACGTCACCGCCATCAGCCTGGACGTCCTGCCGCCCGGCGAGGCCGTCGCGCTATTGGTCCGGCTGGCTGCCCGGGCAGGGCTGAGCAAGGACGACCCGGCGCTAGCCGACATCACCCGGCTCTGCGGGTACCTGCCGCTGGCGATCGGTATGGTGGCCCGCCAGCTGCGCCATCACCCCGCCTGGTCGGCGGCAGGGCGGGCGGCTGAACTGGGCGCGGCGGTGAACCGGCTCGAGCTGATAGCGACCGAGAACCTATCGGTGGCCGCCGCGTTCGACCTGTCGTATGCCACCCTCGCCTCAGATCAGCAGCATCTGTTCCGCCGGCTGGGCTTGCACCCAGGCGCTGACATTGACGCTTACGCTGCCGCCGCGCTGGACGGCACCGGCCTCGCCGCCGCCCGCCGCGGGCTCGAGGGCCTATATGACCAGCACCTGCTCACCGAGCCCGCCCGTGGCCGGTACCGGATGCACGACCTAATCCGTGAATACGCCGGTGCGCTGGCCGCGCGGGAAGACTCGGGGGCGGACAGGGCTCAGGCCACTGCCCGGCTGCTGGATTACTACCAGCACACCGCCGCCCGCGCCGAAGCCCTCGTAGCGCGCCAGACCCGGCCCGCGCGGGCCAGCGCCGACTACGCGGTCCCGGCCGCCGTTCCCGCCTTTGCCGACACTGAGCAGGCGCTGGCCTGGGCGCGGGCCGAGCGCGCCAGCCTGCTCGCCTGTCTCGACCACGCCACCCGCACCGGCCAGCACGCCCGCGTGATCGCACTCACCGCCGGCATCGCCGGCCTGCTGCGTCGAGATGGCCCCCGGGCCGACGCCATCCCGCGGCACACCGCCGCCATCGAGGCGGCGCTGCATCTAGGTGACCGGCTCGGTCGCGCCAACGCCCTCCACAACCTCGGGGACATTCGGTGGCTCACAGGCGATTACCCGGCCGCGGCCCAGGCCCTCAAGCAGGCACTGGGTATCTACCGTCACCTCGACGACCTGCTCGGCCAGGCCAACGCACTCCACTACCTCGGGATCGTACGGTGCCTGACCGGTAATTACCCGGCTGCGGCCCAGGCCCAGGAGCAGGCTCTGTACATCTACCGCGACCTCGGCGACCGGCACGGCCAGGCCAACGCTCTCACCGAGCTGGGGGCCGTCCGGTATGTGACGGACGAGTATCCAGCCGCGGCCCAGGCTTTGGAGCGGGCACTGGCTACCTACCGAGAAGTCGATGAACGGCGCGGCCAGGTCAACGCCCTGAACTACCTCGGGGCCGTGCGATGGCTGACGGGCGATTACCCGGCTGCGGCGCAGGCACATGAACAAGCGCTGGTGATCTGCCGTTACTTCGGCGACCTGCTCGGCCAGGCCAACGCACTCCACTACCTCGGGGCCGTCCGGTACGTGACTGGCAATTGTCCGGCCGCTGCCAGCGCCGAAGAGAAGGCGCTGGAAATTTACTGCGACCTCGGTGACCGACGCGGTCAGGCCAACGCAATCCATCAGCTCGGGATCGTTTGGCGGCTGACTGGTAATTACCCGGCCGCTGCCCAGGCCCAGGAGCAGGCGCTAGGCATATTCCGCGACCTTGGTCAGCGGCTCGGCCAGGCCAACGCACTCCACCAGCTGGGGATCGTACGACGGCTAACCGGCGATTACCCGGCCGCCGGCCGGGCCCAGGAGCAGGCGCTGGGCATCTACCGTGACCTCGGCAGCCGCTCTGGTGAGGGCGAGACGCTCAACGAGCGCGGGACGCTATACCGAATCCGCGGTGAACTCGCGCGAGCGGACGAGTGCTATCAACAAGCCCTGGAACTGGCCCGCGCCGTCGGCAGCCCCAGGGACGAGGCTGCAGCGCTGGTGGGCCTCGGCCGTTGCGCCCAGGCCGTCGGGCAGGACGTCTCGGCCAGGCACCTGATGCGGCAGGCCGTGCAGATCTTCCGGCGGATCGGCGCGGCGGACGCTACGGACCTACAGCTTGACGTAGACGCTCTCAGCCCTGTCGAATCCGCGCTTTGAGGCAAGCCATTTGACCGGCTGACCACTATGCCTTGCCCGGCTGTGTAGCCGATCGAGGCCGCCAGTTCTGCACGCGGTTCTGCCTGTTCAGCGCGTGACGACGCTGTTTGGCTGAACGCATGGTAGTAAACGGCCGGTGCGAGCTCGCTTTGCGACTGCGCGGGTCTGCTCTGCCACACGGCAAGCCTGGACTGTTCCCAGGCCGTGCGCGGACTGTTAAGTCCTCGGAGTTGGCGGGACGTGTTGCAGCACGCTCCTAACTCGGCGAACGCACGCATGCGATGAACCAGCAACCCGTTAGAGCACGGAGAGGATCTTACGACCATGACCAGCACATACCGCACCCCCGTCGTCTTTATCCACGGACTTTGGCTTCACGCCACCTCGTGGGCAACGTGGGCCTCGCTGTTCGGCGACGCTGGCTACGAGCCGATCGCCCCCGGATGGCCCGGCGACCCTGACACCGTCGAAGCGGCCCGTGCCAACCCTGAGGCACTGGCCGACCGCGGTATCAGCGAAGTCACCGGCCATTACGCGAAGATCATCGAACAGCTGCCTGAGCGGCCAATTCTCGTCGGGCACTCCTTCGGCGGCATGATCGCCGAGAAGCTGCTTGGCGAGGGCTCCGGCGCCGGCGCCATCGCCATCGATGCCGCGCAGATCAAGGGCGTGCTGCCGCTGCCGCTGTCTTCGCTGCACTCCACGCTGCCGGTTTTCAAGAATCCAGCCAACAAGCACAAGGCCGTCACACTAACGGCCGAGCAGTTCCGCTACAGCTTCGGTAACGCCATCAGCGAGGAGGAGTCTAACGAGCTCCACCAGCGGTGGGCCATCCCTGCGCCTGGACGCCCTCTCTTCGAGGCGGCGGCCGCCAACTTCGAGTTGCACTCTCCAGACAAGGTCAACACCCGCAACGAGAATCGCGGGCCGCTGCTGCTCGTCATGGGCGGCCGCGACCACACGGTACCCGAGGCCATCACAAAAGCGACCCTCAAGCTGTACCGGCACTCCAGTGCAACCACCGAGCTGACCGAGTTTCCGGACCGCGGACACTCCCTGACCATTGACTCAGGCTGGCGCGCCGTTGCTGACCAGTGCCTGGCCTGGCTCGACGAGCAGGGTTTGTAAGCTCCGAGTTCCTCTTCGACGGCGGCGGCCTCATCAAGACAACCTGAGATCCCAGGGGCTGCCGGCAGGCAAGCCCGCCGTTCGACGCGACAGGTGCCCGCCGGCATCCTTCCTGGGTAGTAGACATCCACCGGCCGGCAACGAGGCCTACGAACGGAATGAAGCTCTAAACCACCGAATTTCTGCAACGGGAGGAGAAGTTATGGAGCCTGCGACAGGCAGACCGGATGCGGACGCTGCCGAGTTCCCCGAGTTCCTCGAGCGGTGTCATGACGCCCTCAGGCAGCACACCGGCGGCAACCCGCAGCCGTATCTTCAACTGTGGTCACATGCTGACGACGTTTCGCTCATGGGAGGGGTCGGCGGTCACCAGGTCGGTATTGACGACGTGACCGAGCTCCTGACCGCAGCAGCCAAGACGCTCAACTACGAAACCTGGAGCGCCGAGAACCTTGCCACCGGTTTCGACGAAACGCTCGGCTTCACAGTCGAGCTTGAGCGGCTTACTCGGCATTTCCACGGTGAGACGGAGGAGATGTGGCTGAGAGCGACGTCTGTCTACCGGCGGGAGGACGGCGCCTGGAAGGTAGTCCATCGTCACGGTGACGGTCTGATGACTGTCGAAATCGATCCGCAGGGCAGACGCTGAGACCCTCGAAAATGACCTGCTGAGCAACGCCCAGAAGCCTTGTCCTCCCGCATCCAAGACCGCTGAGTGACTCACGGTCATCAACGATGGCCGAGGAAGTGGTTCTGGGCGTTCAGCGCTCGCTGTGGTCAGCAATAGGGATTGACCAGGTCATTAGGAACGTCCAATCCTCGACTCCCTGCGGCGACTTGCCGACGTCGGCACGTAACTTGCGACGATCAGGAAAGGTGGCCGCGGAGAAACGCGGCAAGTGCGTGCTCCACGCCTAGGTCGGCGGCGGTCGTGGGCGCCTACACTCGCTGGTGGCAGACGGGAGCCGCCATGAGTGCTGAAACTGAGACAGCGGAAGGCCAGAGAAACGAGAGCATTTGCTGGTGCTGTGGACAGCCGAGGTCGGAGGACACGTTGGTCCACCTGGGCAACCATCCTGAGGTCGGCATCTGCATGAGCTGCGTCCATTTTCTGCGTCGGCGGGCCAGGGACCGGCAGGCCACTGTCATGCGCCAGACACTGCGCGGTGCCGCCGAGTCGGTCCGCGGGCAAGTCGTGGAGCGGGGCTGGCATCAGCGGCCGGTCATAGGGCCCGCGCTGCAGTGGCTAGACCGGCATTTGCCCTGGTAGCCATTCGACAGGAGCTGGGCAGATGGACCTGACTGTTCTGGCGGTGCCGGGCTGCCCCAATGCGCCTGTCCTCCACGATCGGCTGGAGGCTGTCCTGGTCGGCCGGGCCGGTGTCTCGGTGTCGCACCAGGTGATCTCCGATGACGACGAGGCGGCCAGGTGGGGCATGTATGGCTCGCCCACGTTTCTGATCGACGGCGTCGACCCGTTCGCCGAACCGGGGCAGGCGCCGAGCATGTCATGTCGGCTGTACCGCGATGAAAGCGGCAAGCTATCGGGTGCGCCATCGGTCGGCCAACTCCGCCAGGCGACCGAGCATGCACCAACTGCGGCAGCAACCTCGGGCGACCCGGCGTGGCTCGATTCGCTGGGACGTGCTGGCCGCGGCCGTGTCGCGCCCGCCGAGCGCGGCCTGCGAGCCGTGCACCAGGCCGTGTTGCGATCGTTCGTACACACCGGGTCTGCGCCCGACATCTCCATGCTGGCCGAGCACGCGGCGCCGTTCAGCGTGTCCCATCTGCTGGCTGAGCTGGCCGAGGGCGACTTCGTGTGCCTCGATCATGCCGGGCAGATCAGCGCGGCCTACCCGTTCTCCACTTCGCCGACACGACACCGGGTGCGAATATCAGGTGGCGCGACCGTGTTCGCGATGTGTGCGATCGACGCCCTGGGCATGTCCGCGATGACCGGCGTGCCTGTGGTGATCGAGTCGGCCGACCCGTCTACCAGCGAGCTGGTCACCGTGAACGTTGACGGGGCGGCCAGCAGCTGGAATCCCGCCACGGCGGTCGTGTATGTGGGCCGCACGGGCGACGGCTGCGATGGGCCGTCGGCGTCCGTGTGCTGCGGGTACATGAACCTTTTCGCCACGTACGCCACCGCTACAGCGTGGGCAGCCTCCCATCCGGAGATCACTGGCGGCATCCTCGACCAAGCCCGCGCCCTAGACGTAGGCATCGGCATCTTCGGCGAGCTACTCAGCTAACCGCCCTGGACCTCTCGGCAGAGATGCAGTCCACTGCCGTGCGGCGCGCCGTTGAGAGCGGATCGATCGAGGCTGTTGGTCCGGCATGAACAGATCCGGCAAGTTGCGACCGGTCATGGAGGGACGATCAACGCACGCGCCGATGAGGTCCGCAGTAGGCCGGATAAGTCCGTTGGCGAGGCTGTCCGACGGCGGTCGACGCGTCGCGGCTTGCCGGGGTGGGATCTACGTTTTCGCGCGACGATCATGACGCGGGCAATGATGGGTGCCCCGACGGCGGCGGGCAGGAACCAGAAGGTCAGCGGTGGCAGCCGGTCCCATAGGGGGAGGTGCGGGCCGTTGTCGACGTAGAACGCGGTGAGCATTGCGACGTAGCCGATGCCCATGCCGAGGATGTGTGGGCCGTCCCCCGGCCGGTGCATGCGCCGGTGCAGGTAGCCAATCGTCGCCGCGATGAACGCCACCACGCCGATGATGAGCAAGTGGTAGTCCTGGCGCCATCGCATGATCGACAAGGCTGTCGCGGTGGCAAAGACGGCTGTGATTGCACGGTAGAACCATCGGCCTGCCCGCACGTGGCGTCTGCCGCCTTTGCGGCTGAGAGCCGCGATCGCGCCGGTGACTATCGCTGTTAGGCCGGCGATGACGTGGATCGCGAGAAATGCCAGGAAGACCGCGGCGGTAGAGCCCACCTCCTCACCGAAGATTCTTGCTGCCGTGACCATGCCGCAAGCCCCCCTCGCGACCAAGGGCCGCTGCTAATACGTAGTGACGCTACCTATGACCATGACTCTACTCGGAGAATTGCCAGGTCGGAAGCGGTAATGTAGCGTTTCTACTTATGCAGGCTGAGCAGCTGAAGGGCCATCTCGACGCGCTGCTGCTGGCTGCGCTGGAGCGCGGGCCGCGGCACGGATACGCCGTAATGGAGGCGCTGCGCGATTCGACGGGCGGGCGCCTGGATCTGCCCACCGGGACGATTTACCCGGCCCTGCATCGGCTGGAAGCCGCGGGCCTGATCGCGGGGGCCTGGTCAGTGGTCGCCGGTCGCCGCCGTCGCTGTTATGCGTTGACGACAGCTGGCGAGCGAGCCCTGTCAGGGCGCCGGGCTGACTGGCAGGACTTTGCCGCGGTGATCGGCGCGGCGTTGGAGGGTAAGCCATGGCCGAGCACAGCCTGATTCGGCGGTACAACGATGTCCTCCTGGCCGAGCTTCCTGCCCAGCTGGCTGAGGAAGTTGCGGACGGGCTGGCCGAGGCGAACGCGAAGTACTTGCGACAAGGCCTAAGTGCTGACGATGCGGCGCTGGCGACGGTCGCCGAGTTTGGCGACGCTCGTGCGGTGGCATACGCCTTCACGCGAGCCAGCCCGGCGCGACGGATAGCTCGAAGGCTGATGGTCAGCGGCCCCGTCGTGGGTGGTTGCTGGGCGGCCGCGCTTGTCACCGGACGGGCATGGGAGTGGCCGGTCCCGGGCGCCGTTCGCCTGTTGCTCGGTGCGACCCTAGTTGCGAGCGTCATTATCCTGCTGACAGCTGCGCATGTTCGGCGATATCGGGCTGCCCGCAACGCCGGGCTGGCGGGCTGTGCAGGGCTCGTTGCCATTGATCTCTCGGCGATCACAGCCGTCCTCGCCGCAGGGCCCGGTATTCGCTGGCTCGTTGCTCTCGCGGTCTGCGCGAGCGTTTCGCGCCTGATCTTGGTCGCTCGGGCGATAAGGCCGGTCCTCGCCTAGGGCGCTGGTGCGTAGCTGAGAGTTGGCCCAGCCGGACCTCGGTCGCGCGTGTCGCCTTGTCAGTAGGGTAGGCCCCGCATTGCGCCTAATGGCATAACGCTGCTCAGCGAGCTGGGAAACGCATGTCCCCGTCGTGGGCCCGCAGAAGTCGCAATATTGAGTTGCAAGCCGGTCGAGCTTTGAACGACGCTGCCGGGACGCAGGCGTGTAGCGCGCTTGGCTGCCCTTCGGCGAATGGAATCAGGTCACGGTGCGTCTGCCCTATCGTGACGTTCTGGCCCAGCGCGAGTTCCGGCTGTTCATTAGCGCGCGGACGGTCTCCCAGCTGGGAAACTACGCGGGCATAACGGTCATCGCGTTCGCGGTGCTGTCCACTGGCGCCGGTGCGGGCGGGGTCGGCCTGGTCCTGGGCGCAGAAGCCCTGGCAATGACGGTGCTGCTTCTGCTTGGCGGGGTGCTAGGCGACCGAGCGTGCCGCGAGGGGCCAGACATCTCCGCGAACGCCGTCCCCTCACCGGCTACGCGGAGTACTGCACCGGGTCGACCTTCGTCTCGCCCAACCCAACCGGCGTCGACTACGAGAGCGCCTGCTTGGGTCTCACCAAGACCCCTGGCGCTCCGGGGTGGTTCCACATCGGCGGAACCAGTCTCTCCGCGCCGCTGATGGGCGCTCTCTTCAGTGATCGCGACGCCTTCCGGCGTCATCGCTCTGGGAACGCCAACTTCCTTCTCTACGCGCTCTACAACAACCGGCACACCCGTGCCGCCAACATCCACGACATCACCGGGATCGGCCAAGTCAGCAACAACAACGGCTTCTACCCGGTGACGCCTGGATACGACGAGGCAACTGGAATCGGCACGCCCAACTTCGCGGCTTTGATCACCGGCTAACGCTGGTAATCAGAACCCAGGGCCCGTTAAGCGACGCCCGGCATACGGCATCTGCTGTATGCCGGGCGTCGCTCGCTCATCGCCGGCCTGGGTGGCAGCAGCCTGAGTGCAGCGCCCAGCCGAGCTTGGCTGCAGATCGCGGTCCGGCCCAGCCGCGGGTGTCAGGTTCTCTCGGCATGCGGCGAGGCGACGGGCACTCCAGCCGGTGCTCTCGCTGGGTCCGCCAGGCGTCGGCTCGCCCGGCAGACTGGCGTCTGTTGTGCTCCCGGAGCGCGTCGACGCAATCCGAGAGTGTCGGGACCAACCCCACGGCTCATTGGCGGCGTCGAGGTCGGCCCCGATGACGGCTTGGATGAGAAATCCTCCGTCAGCGCCTCGCGGTACGCGTCTGTACACATGGCTGCGACGCCTGACGGCTCAGCGCAGTTCCTGAATGCGGACCAGGTTGCCGGCCGGATCGCGGAAGGCGCAGTCGCGGATGCCATACGGCTGGTCGGTCGGCTCCTGAACGACCTCCGCGTCGCATGCTTGCAGTCGCTCGAAGGTGCCGTCGAGGTCCTTGGTGGCCAGAGAGGATCCAGCCGTAGGTGCCCTTGGCCATCATCTCGGCGATCGTGCGGCGCTCGTCATCTGTAGTCCCGGGATCGGTCGCCGGCGGCGCTAGGAGGATGGATGTGTCGGGCTGGCCGGCGGGGCCGACCGTGATCCAGCGCATCTTGCCGCGTCCGACGTCGTTGCGGACCTCAAAGCCGAGGCTGTCGCGATAGAAAACCAGCGAGGCTTCCGGGTCGTCGTGTGGCAGAACGCTCGCGTGAATGGTGATGTCCATAGCCCTCAGGCTAGTTGCGGCTCGGAGACCGGCGCTTCTCGATTCCTGACCGGCCTAGTCACCTGTTTCGCCACACACGGTGGGATCCCCGCCGTCCCGCGAGCTGCCTCGTGCCGGTAGGTGCTAGGTGGCATGCCGACCAACTCGGCAAAGCGAGTGCTGAAGGTCCCGAGCGACGAGCAGCCGACCGCGAAACAGACCTCGGTGACGCTGAGATCGCCGCGACGCAAGAGGGCCATTGCACGCTCGATCCGCCGCGTCATCAGGTAGCTGTACGGCGACTCACCGTAGGCCAGCTTGAATTCGCGGCTGAGGTGCCCGGCCGACATGTGCGCGCCGCGGGCGAGCGCCTCGACGTCTAGCGGCTGCGCGTACTCCCGGTCAATCCGGTCGCGGACGCGGCGCAGAGTTGCGAGGTCGCGAAGGCGCTGCGCGGGGGCGGATCTGCTGGTCACATGCAAGATCGTACGCTGCGTCCCCACCGATTCCGAGCCCGTGTGGTAGCGCTACGGGCTATTGGTCGCGGACAGCGGGGAACGTCGTACGACTAGCGGGATTCAGTTTCCTGCGCCTGATGGTTGCTCGACGCCGGTCAGGGTACAAACCGGCATCGTCACGGGCGTGTTATGCATCCGCCCGGCACGCAGTCGCGGGAGCGGCAGGCGGAGGCCGTAGGCGCCGCATAGGGGTTCGCCGCCGCGACAGCTCAAGTCGGAGCCATCAAGTCCGGCAATGTCTCGTCGTCTACCAGCGCAGCGAGGTAGGGACTCAATGTCCGTTGAGACTGAGATCCGCCCGTTCCGGGTGAACATGCCCGAAGAAGCGATCACCGACCTCGAAAGGCGCGTCACCGCGACGCGCTGGCCATCAAAAGAGCTTGTCGCCGATCGGTCACAAGGCGTTCAGCTGGCGACAATTCAGGAGCTCGCCCGCTACTGGCCAACGGACTATGACTGGCGCCAGTGCGAGGCGAAGCTGAACGCGCTGCCGCAGTTCAAGACCGAGATCGACGGGGTGGACATCCACTTCATCCACGTGAAGTCGCAAGACGCGGGTGCATTGCCGCTGATCATGACGCACGGCTGGCCAGGCTCGGTCATCGAGCTGCTCGACGTTGTGGGCCCGCTCACCAACCCGACTGCGCACGGCGGACGCACCGAGGACGCTTTCGACCTGGTACTACCGTCCTTGCCCGGCTACGGATTCTCAGGCCAGCCGGCCGATGTCGGCTGGAACCCAAGCCGCATAGCCGAGGCGTGGGCGGAACTGATGCGCCGCCTCGGCTACTCGCGCTACGTCGCCCAGGGCGGCGACGTGGGCGCCGCGGTCACGGACGCCATGGGCCGCCAGGCCCCCGGAGGGACTGGTCGGCCTTCATATGAATCTGCTCCTGGCCGGGCTGGCGGGCGGTTATCAGTCCGCGCAACCCTCGGACGAGGAACGGGCAGCTCTCGAGGCAATGGCCGCATTCAACGCGAGCGGCAAGGGCTACCTCATCGAGCAGGACAACCGGCCGCAAACAATCGGCTATGCCCTGCTGGATTCACCCGTCGCCCTCGCGGCCTGGATGCTCGACCACGACACAGACAGTTACGAGAAGATCTCTCGCGCCTTTGTCGACGGCCAGCCGACGGGAAACCTCACCAGGGATCGGATCGTGGACAACATCACCTTGTACTGGCTCACAGGCACGGGCGCATCAGCGGCTCGCGAGTACTGGGAGAGCGGGCGAGCGGCCGCCCTCTCGGCCGGGCACGTTCCTCCTGAGGTCACGGTCCCGGTGGCCTTCACCACGTTCCCTGGCGAGATCTTCCGGGCCCCGCGTAGCTGGGCCGAGAAGGCATACCCCACCCTCATGTACTTCAACGAGGTCGACAAGGGCGGCCACTTCGCCGCGTGGGAAGAACCTGAGCTGTTCGCCAGCGAGATGCGGGCGGCCTTCAAGTCGCTGCGTTAGCGACATCACCGCTGGGCGGCCCCGGATCCTGTCCGGGGCCGCCCTAGTTGCGCGTCAGTGGACTTCGCCTGGCCGCGGCGAAGCCGCCCCGAGCTCCCGACGCGTCCCCGGTCCTCGCGGTGCCCGAGGGACTGGCTGGGCAGCTGGGGCGAATGTCCAGGATACGAGCATGATCGGAACCGATAGCCCTGACGTCACCCGATAGCCCGAGACATCATAGTTTGCGCCAAAGACGATAGTAAAGCTAAGGTAATGACCCTCTGTTCGATTAGTCACGCGACTGAGGGTGGGTCGGCTTCTGTTCACGATGCGACGCTGGGCAGCGGCTCGCGTGAACACTCGACTGCGGCCACGGAGCCGGGTCGCCTTGATCATGGCTGTGGCGTTCGCCGCGGTCGGTACCTTCGCCGGCGCCACCTCTTCGACGGCGATTGGCTCGAAGAGCCCGCAGCAGGCCAGCATTGCCGAGCTTTTCGAGTCTTACAACCCGGACACGGGCCTCATTGGCAGGCTCCTGGTGGGAGGCCGCGGTGGCGCTGTCGGCCGTCGAGACCTACGCGCAGACGACAGGGGATACCAGCTACGACGGGGCGATCGCGCGAGCTTTCGCCTTTAACTCGCGCGGGAAATTCGAGAACAGCTCCGACGACGACACGGCGTGGTGGGCGCTGGCGTGGCTACAGGCCTACGACCTCACTCACGTCTCGGCGTACCTTTCGATGGCGGAGACCGACGCTGACTACATCCATCAGGACTGGGACAGCACCTGTGGCGGCGGCGTGTGGTGGCAGCGGAGCCCGCGTGCTTACAAGAACGCGATCAGCAACGAGCTCTTCCTCCAGCTGACCGCTTGGCTGCACAACGACATCCCTGGCGATACGAAGTACCTGCGATGGGCTAAAGCCGAGTGGTCGTGGCTCAACCACAGCGGAATGATCAACAACAGCGACCTGGTGAACGATGGCCTTGATGACAACTGTGCGAACAACGCGGGTGTCACCTGGACCTACAACCAGGGGGTGATCCTGGCCGGGCTGGCCGAGCTGTACCAGGCCACCGGTAATCAGTCGCTGCTGAGCCGAGCGGAACGCATGGCCTCGGCGGCAATCAGCCAGCTCGCTGTCCACGGCGTGCTAGCTGAGCCGTGCGAGCACGCCGCGTGCGCTGCGATGCTCGACAACAACACCCTGGCGTTCAAGGGAATCTTTATGCGCGACCTCAAGGTCCTCGCCGTCACTGCCAGGACGGCCCGGTTCAACGCGTTCTTCGTCAGGCAGGCCCGGTCGATCGAGACCCGCGACACTGGCGACTACCGCCAGCACGGCATGTTCTGGGTTGGCCCCATCGCCGATGTCAGCTCCGCTACTGAAGCCAGCGCGCTAGATGCGCTCGTTGCCTCGCTAGACCTGCCCGGGGCGGCTCGCGGGCCCGGGCAGGCCAGCTGACCTGCTCGCCTCGGCCTCGTGGATGTTGCATGCAGGACGACGCCCAGGCCGCGGCCTCATCGGCTTGCTCACATGGGAACCTTGATGCCCCGCCTGACCAGCCATACGTTCGCGGGCCAGGAGGTGACGAATCCGATCATCATGCCGACCTGCATGAGGAACCAGAAGGCGGCGGAACTGGTCGCCAGGTGATGCGGCGCGGGGAACAGGACGAACGTCATGATGGCCATCCAGCCGAACAGGCCAATTTCGAACGCCGTCAGCGATATGAAGTCAGCCTTCGCCGCCGCCTTCAGGCCGTCTCTGAGGCCAAGACCACGCATCGGCGCGATGGCGAAATACTGGAACAAGATGCCGAACGCGAGCGCCAGGACGTAGTCACCGGTGTACTCCGCGAGCAGGGTTGTCCCGGCGATCGTGATGGCCAGCCAGAATATTGCGAACTCCGATATCACGTCGCCAAGAGCACATCCAGATCCGCAGTGGCTCACCTCAATGGCCATCGTGACCCAGCGCGGTCTGTGCCGAGCCGCCATCGGAGCCGCCATCCGATCTGGCTGCTCGTCGCTTTGCGCGGGACCCTGGCCTACGAGTTCGTCTTCCGCTCCCGGTGCCGTGGCCAGTCGGGCGGTTGCCATCGCGGCGGGCGTGGCCGCCACCATCGACCGGCCAGGTGCCCGGGCCCAGCGCCAGTAGAACGCGACGGCCAGGGGGCCGAAATACAAAGCGGTGATGGGATAGACGAAGTTCATTATCCCCATCTGCTGCCTGCGATGGTTAACGACGACGTCGTAGGTAACAGCGGTCGCGCAGCAAAAGCAGATCGATAGGTAGACCCACGCGACAACCGTCAGCCACGTCGGCGTCATCACGCATCCTCGGCCGGCACGATTCCAGCGTCGCACGACGCACACGCGGGATGAGCCGCGACCCGCAAGTCCGCCTTGGCTATCGCAGCCCTGGCCGCAATCCAATGCATTGTTATCCGGCGTGGCAGCGCGTCATAATTTCGACAGCCCGTAGTGGCACGGCTAGCTGTACCTCAACGCGCCAGAACCGCTGCCGAGGAGACGCGTGCAGGATCACCCGACCAACGAAGGCCAGGCCGAGCACGGTAGATCCGATGTGCGGGTATCCGACGCCGACCGGGAACAGGTCGCCCACGTGCTCGGCGAACACGCCGTCGCCGGCCGACTGACTCCAGCCGAGCTTGACCAGCGTCTGAGCCGCGCGTATGCCGCCCGAACGGGCGGCGAACTGGCCGAGCTGATGCGCGATCTGCCCGTGCCGGCGAAGACGGACAAGGAATCCAAGCCTCGGCGCTGGTTCGTCTCGATCATGGGCAGCTCGAGCCGACGGACAAGACACCGCATCCGCCGGGCCAGCAGCGTCGCGGTCTTTGCCAGTCCGAACATCGACTTGTGCCACGACCAGCTAGACGGCGACGAGATTGTCGTCAGGGGGTTCGTGTTCTGGGGCTGGCCCGACATCTACGTGCCCGACTCCGTGCGGCTAGAGATGAGCGGGTTCACTTTGCTGGGTGGCGACCACGAGCGCGGCAGCAGTCACATGCCGGCAGCGGACGCGCCGGTGGTCAAGGTTCGGTCCTACGGGCTCATCGGCGGCTACACGGTGTGGCGCCTGCCGCCGGAACTGCAGGAACTGTCGTACTACCAGGCAAGGAAGGCCGCCAGGCAGTTGCCACGGCATCCGAGCTGACCGGCAGGTCGCTTCCCATCCGGCGCCCCGCGGCGGTCATTGCGCCGCTATTGTCTACCCGTGCACCGGCGGGGATACAGGAACGGGAACGGGGAAGTCGTCGGCTAGTCGACTTGTTGCGCTCGCGGTCGGCTGCGCTCTCGTCGCCCTCTGCCTGTCCGCCTGTACGAACGCCGCGAGTCCTCAAGCAGGCGCGGCAGCCCAGTCGGCGACGACCAGCAGATCACCGTCGCCCACGCCCAGCCCTTCCGGAATGCAATCCATCCAGGTCGGCAGCGCCCCGCAGCGCGTGCTGGCCACCGGCGCGGCCTTGGCCGACGTCGACACCGACGATCTGCTGTGGAGTCGTCAACTCGATACCGAACGGCCGATCGGCAGCATCGCCAAGGTCATGACCGCGCTTGTCGTGCTCGAGTCCGGCGACCTGAACCAGCAGATCCGCATCCCGAAGGCCGTCATCGCATACGTCACGAAGTATCAGGGCGAGAGCGGGGGCCTGCGGCCCGGCGACGTCCTGACTGTCAGCGAACTGCTTGAAGCCTTGCTCCTGGCGTCGGCCTGCGACGCGGCGTACGTCTTGGCCACCACCTACGGGCCGGGCATACCTGCGTTCTTGGCCAAGATGAACGCGATGGCGCTCCGACTCGGAATGACGCATACGCAATTCACCAGCCCGGATGGCCTTCCGTATCCCAGCGAGTACTCCACGTATTCGACCCCGGCTGATCTGCTGACGCTCGGTCTGGCGGCGATGAAACTACCGGCGTTCCGGTCGATAGTCGATCAGCGCTTCTACAACCTCCCGAAGAGCCGGGGCCTGCACCACGCCTACTGGTGGGGCAATACGAACTACCTGATCGGCAGCTACCAGGGCGCGACCGGAATCAAGACCGGCTACACCGACGCCGCGAAGCACTGCCTGCTTTTCGAGGCGGTACGCCACGGTACGACGCTCCTCGGCGTGGTTCTCGGGAGTCCCGACACTGGACCGGCCGCAGGCGCTCAGGCGGCGGCGAAGCTCCTGGACTGGGGATTCGGACTCAAGCAGCTGCCGGCGTCCGGCTGACGTCCGGCGATTCTCGGCCCCGTTCCCGGCCTTAAGGTGGTTTTTGACATCTAGTGCCATTAGTCCCGGGCACTCGTGACCTTTGCGCCTGCCGTCGGCACGCGTCCTGCCGGAAGCTGATTCCAGAACCCGCGGGAACAGGGTTCACGAGCAAAGGGAAGAAGGCAATTCCGATGGCGAGCCCAGTTGAATTTCTCGGTGAGCCGACCGCGCGCCGCAACCTCCGGGTGTGGGAGTGGGTGAAGGATTCCAAGATCATGGCAGTCGGCTGGACGGCGATGCGCGTCTGGCTAGGCGTCATGTGGATCCAGGCCGGCGTGGCCAAGCTGTGGGGAGCGGAGAACCCAGGATTCCTGCACAACAACGGTGCCGCGGTCGCCGGCTTCGCGGGTCACGGGACTCCTGCCTACACGTGGTGGGGCAGCTTCCTGCACAGCTTCGTCGTTCCGAACGCGGGCTGGATCGCCGTTCTCGTCGCGGTCAGTGAGTTCGCTATCGGCATCGCGCTGTGCCTCGGCCTGTTCACCCGGATCGCGGCGCTCAGCAGCCTGGCCCTGCTGTTCACATACGTCATGTCGGGCACAGCGAGCGTGTGCGGATGGTATGCGCTGTTGGCCATCGTGATCCTGGTCATGTGGCGGACCTCAAGCTGGCTCGGCGTCGATGGCCTGGTGGCCAGCTACCGGCAGCGCCGCCACCACGAGAGCGGCCTGCACTCGCCAGTCCGTGACCTACTCAGCCGGGTGGCGGCCGGGACCCCCACGGTCGACAAGACCGCGTGAGGATCCGTTTCCTCGGTCGAGTCCCTACCGGTGCGGCCCCGCAAGCGGGCCGCACCGGGATTTGCCTACTCAGTTCTTGGCGGTGATCCGCGTGCCGAGGTCGACGCCTTCGCAGATCAGTCGCATGGCGCCCGCGGCGGCGACGTCGAAGACGTGCATGGTCAGCGACTGCTCGTTCGCCAGTACGAAGGCGCTCAGGTCCATCACTCGCACGCCGGCGGCGAGCGCCTCGTCATACGTGAGGTACTCGTACCGGACGGCATCCGGGTTCAGCCGCGGGTCGCTGTCGTAAACGCCGTCGACGCCCTTCTTCGCCACGAGCAGCGCGTCCGCCTCGAGTTCGAGGGCACGCTGCACGGCCGGGTAGTCAGTCGTCACATACGGCTGACCGATGCCGCCGCCGAGTAGCACGATCGAGCCGTGCTCCAGGTGCCGCACCGCGCGCAGCCGGAT
This sequence comes from uncultured Actinomycetota bacterium, assembly GCA_963730085.1. Taxonomy (GTDB): domain Bacteria; phylum Actinomycetota; class Actinomycetes; order Streptosporangiales; family Streptosporangiaceae; genus JAJYUU01. Next base: position 23,699 of record CAVSQI010000012.1, read on the forward strand.
GAACGGCTCAGCCACACTCTGCACTGGCACGGCCGTCATGACCCGGATATCGACGTCGGTCCGGGCCGTGAGCACACCGCGCAGCATCAGGCAGTTCATGATGGTGGCCAGCATGCCGATGTTGTCCGCCTCGGCCCGGCTGATGCCCCAGCCTTCGGCCATCCGGCCGCGGAAGTAATTACCGCCGCCGACGACGACTGCGACCTGGACGCCGAGTTCGCGCACCGACAAGATCTCGTCGGCCACCCGCGACAGGCTGGCCGGGTCCGAGCCCGAGCCGGCCGCTCCCGCCAGTGCCTCACCGCTGAGCTTGACGACGACCCTGTTGTACCGCGGCACGCTGCCTCCCTTCCCGGGTGCCGATGGCATGCACTCCGCTCAGTATCCGCCATCGCAAACGGCGTCGCCGAGCTCCAGCTGACCTCGGGCATCGGTGACCGCGCGGACAACGCTACGATCACGTCTCAGCCGCCTGGCGCAGGATGTCGGTGACGCGTCGAACTAACCGGCGTCACCGCTGCGGCGGGCGGGGTCCACCGCGGGACGGGTTATTCGCGCAGGTCAGCGGCCTATGGGCCGCTGTCAGGCGATTCGGTGGCAATGCTCTGATTTCTTGTCCGCGCAGGCGGGCGGATGTCAGGCCCCGTCGCCCGCAGCTGGCCGGACACGTTTCCGTTACTCGGGCGCGACGCAAGACACCATATGTTCACTTCTCGGATGCCGTCCGTTCACGACTGGTTCCGCGCCATATACCTGCGCCCGCCAGACTGAGCTGGCACCACCGTGTGGGGGGCTGACCGGTGAACCTGCATGCCGACCGTACGGCCAAGGCCTGCGCTGGCGGTCGCGAGACTCACAAATCTATAAGGAGCACAACTATGCACCTTCGACGCAGAAGGCACGGAGCTACGGCCATCGTCGCCGTCAGCGGCTTGGCGGTATTTCTCGCCGCATGCTCGTCGTCGGGTACCCCGTCGTCGTCGTCGACCTCGGGCACGACGTCGGCGGCCCTGTCCGGCACGCTGAACGGGAGCGGATCGACCCTGCAGCTCGTGTACGAGCAGGCCGCGATCGCGGCCTTCAAGTCCGTCCAGTCCGGCATGACGGTCAACTACTCCGGCGTGGGCTCGGGCACGGGCCGCACGAACCTGGCGGCCAACACAGTGAACTTCGCCGGCTCGGACTCGCCGATCCCATCCACCGAGCTGGCGGGCTTCAAGGGCAAGACGGTCCTGTACTTCCCGATTTTGATCGGCCCGATCTCGGTCGCGTACAACCTGCCCAGCGTTAGCAAGCAGATCCAGCTCACTCCCGACGGTCGATCGCGGATATCTTCCAGGGCAAGATCACGAAGTGGAACGACCCGGCGATCGCGGCGAGCAACCCAGGTGTCACGCTGCCGAGCACGGCCATCACGCTCGCCGTCCGGTCAGACTCGTCCGGTACGACGCAGAACTTCTCGCTGTTCCTCCAGACCGCCGTGGGGAGCGACTGGAAGCTTGGTAGCAGCTCCACCATCAGCTGGCCGTCCACTGCGCACGCGGGCAGCGGCAACTCGGGTGTGGCCTCCATCGTCAAGTCCACACCGGGCGCCATCGGGTACGTGGACCTTGCCACCGCCAAGGCGTCGTCGCTGACGTTTGCCTCGGTTAAGAACAAGGCCGGCAGCTACATCTCGCCATCGCCCGCGACGGCCACGGCCTCGGCGGCTACGGTCACCGTCAACCCAGACCTCACCTTCCACGCGGTCTGGGGCTCCGATCCCACCGCCTACCCGATCACTGCCCAGTCGTGGGTGCTGGTGTACGCCAAGCAGCCGAACGCAACCGACGCAAAGCTGCTCAAGGCCTACATCGGCTACCTGGTCGGCAGCGGCCAGCAGCTGCTCACGTCGCTGAACTACGCGCCACTGCCCTCGAGCATCGACTCGATGGCCGTTGCCCAGCTCAGCAAGATCACCGGTTAATCTAGGAGAAGATGGCAAAGTAGCCAGATCGGATCGGCTCCTCGTGGTGAGAGGTGACATGTTCGCAGATCAGATCGGCTCGCCGTCGTGACGGCTGCGGCGCCGGCGGACCAGCCCGTGCGGGCTGAGTCCGTCGGCACGCTGTCGGCGAAGCGGCCGCTCGGCGACCGCAGCTTCCAGATCGTCGCGCTGGCCGCGGGCCTGCTGGTTCTCGTTATCCTCGTCCTGATCGCGGCCACGACGACCGATCAGGCCACGTCGTGGTTCTCCAAAGAGGGCATCACCGGGATCTTCTCCAAGACGTGGGATCCCGCCGCTAACCAGTTCGGCGCCCTGACGTTCATCTTCGGCACTGCCGTGACCGCGGTCATCGCAGTTGTACTGTCGGTCCCGGTCAGCCTGGGCATCGCGCTGCTTTTGACCGAAGTCGTGCCGCGCCGGTTGGCGCGGCCGGTGGTATACGTCATCGACCTGCTGGCCGTCGTCCCGTCGGTGGTCTGGGGCCTGTGGGGATTCGTCGTTTTTGCACCCTGGCTGTTGAAGACCATCTACACGCCGGTCAGCAACTTCTTTACGGGCGTCCCGGTGTTGGGCAATCTGTTCGGGCCGCCGACCAGCGATGTGTCGTTCATGACGGCCGGCATCATCCTGGCCTTCATGATCACGCCGATCATCACGTCGCTGTCGCGCGAGGTGATCGCCACCGTGCCGACCATGGATCGGGAGGGCGCCTACGCACTGGGCGCCACCCGGCTGGAGATGATCCGCGGCGTCGTCATCCCGCATAGCCAGGGCGGCCTAGTCGGTGCCGTGCTGCTCGGGCTGGGCCGGGCGATGGGCGAGACGATCGCGGTGGCGCTCGTCATCGGCTCGTCGCCGACAATCACGTCGCACTTGTTCGCGCCGGGTTACAACATGCCCGCCGTTATCGCGAATCAGTTTGGCGAGGCCTCGGGCGTCTTCCGGGCTGCGCTGATGGGGATCGCCGTGTTGCTGTTCGTCTTCACGATCATCATCAACGTGGCCGCCCGCGGAATTGTTGGGCGTTCGGCCCGGAGAGCCGGAGGGGCCTGATGACTGCTGACACCGCGCAGCAGGCTAAGGCCGACCTGCGCGAGCCGGCTGGCTGGAGGCGAACGAAGAACCGGATCGCCACTTTCTTGATGGTGCTGTCGTTCATCGTCGTGATCATCCCGCTCGGCTTCGTCCTGTACACCGTCATCGCCAAGGGCGCCTCGATCATTAGCTGGCGATTCCTGACGAGCGACATCCCGCCGTTCGTACTGCCAGCGAGCTTCGGCGGGATCGGTCCGGCGGTGCTCGGCACGATTCTGATTACCGCGCTGGCGACCGTCATCGCCGTGCCGTTGGGCATCCTGGGCGCGATCTACCTCAACGAATACGGCGGCAAGGGGTTGCTCGGCCGTCTGATCGGGTTCATGTCCGACGTGATGACCGGCGTCCCGTCGATCGTCATGGGTCTCTTCATCTTCTCGATCTGGGTGATCCACTTCGGCTACTCGGGGCTCGCCGGAGCGTTCGCGCTCGGCTGCCTGATGCTGCCGATCGTGATCCGCTCTACCTACGAGATGCTGCGGCTGGTGCCGAATAGCCTGCGGGACGGCGCCTACGCGCTGGGAGCGAGCAAGACCCGGGTCACGATCACCGTCGTGCTGCCTGCGGCAGCCGGCGGCATCGTGAGCGGTTCGCTGCTGGCTGTCGCCAGAGCGGCAGGGGAGACGGCGCCGCTGCTGTTCACCATTCTCGGCGGGCTGACCACAGCGAACCCGAACGTGTTCAGCGGCGCCAACACCGCGCTGTCCTTGCTGATCTTCTCGAACGCGTCACAGCCGTATACCGGCGCTCAGGACCGCGGCTGGGGCGCCGCGCTCACCCTCGTTGCGATCGCCTTCATCCTTATGATTGTGGCTCGCCTGGTCACCGCCCGATTCAGCCGATACTCGCGCTAGGAACGTCATGGAAGAGCCAGAGCAGACCGTCACCAACCTCACGCGGCCCGCCTCGGCGTCTCAGCCGCCGCGAGAGTTTCCGGATGCGCCCATGGGCGAGCGCGTCTTCGACGTCCGGAACGTCTCGATCTGGTACGGAGCGTTCAAGGCTGTCACCGACGTCACGCTGCCCGTCCACGAGAACGAGATCACGGCGTTCATCGGTTCGTCCGGCAGCGGCAAGACGACGGTGCTGCGGTCCTTCAACCGGATGAACGACCTAATACCCGGCGCGCGCGTCGAAGGCGAGATGGACTATCGCGGGCAGCCACTCTACGCAAGCGACGTCTCGCCCGCAGCGGTGCGACGGCGGATCGGCATGGTCTTCCAGAAGCCGAACCCGTTCCCGAAGTCGATCTACGACAACGTCGCTTATGGCCCCCGCATCAACGGCGAGCGCAAGAGGGGCAGGCTGGACGAGATCGTGGAGCGGTCGCTCAAGCCGGGCGGCTCTCTGGGACGAGGTGAAGAACCGGCTCAAGACGTCGGGCCTGAGCCTGTCGGGCGGACAGGCTCAGCGACTGTGCATCGCCCGCACGATCGCCGTCGAACCTGACGTGGTGCTCATGGACGAGCCGGCGTCGGCGCTCGACCCGATCGCGACCGGCGCCATCGAGGAACTGATGCACGAGCTTAAGTCGCAGTACACGATCGTCATCGTGACGCACAACATGCAGCAGGCCACCCGCGTCAGCGACCGCACGGCATTCTTCTCGGTGCTGACCGACAGCGATGACGACACCCGTACGGGCGTCCTCGTCGAATACGGCCGGACTGAGCAGATATTCCAGGACCCGAGAGATCCGAGGACCCAGGCGTACGTGAGCGGCCGGATGGGCTGACCTGACGCGCGCAAGCGCGGTCCCGTTGCGGAGACCGCAATCGGTCAGCCTAGATTGTGGGTGCCCGCCAGATAGATCACCCGTCGGGCGATGTTCACGGCGTGGTCGCCGAGACGCTCGTAGAAGTGCGCCACCAGGGTTATCTCCATCGTCACCGCCAGGGCCATGCCGCCCGAAGCCAGTTCGGCGATGAGGCTGGCGTACAGATCGTCCATCTCGTCGTCGCGCTCCTCCAGCGTCGCTGCCGCTGACCGGTCGCGCTGGTACCAGGAGTCGGCTGCCTGCCGCCACATCTCGGACGACAGCTCGCCCATCCTCGCGACCAGCCCCTGGCAGCGCGGCGAGAGGTCCCCACCGAGAACGTGGTTCGCCCGCGACACGATTTGCATCACGAGGTCGTGGGTGCGCTCGAGCTCAGGCACGATTCGCAGCACGGAGAGCAAGAACCGCAGGTCGGCGGCGACGGGCGACTGCAAGAGGATCTCGCGGTTGACCAGATTCTCGATCTCCAGGTAGAGCGCATCGATGGCCCGCTCGCGCTCGGTCAGGACCTGTATGACTTCGGTGTTGCCAGTCAGCAATGCTTGCGTGGCGCCGGGCAGGTCTTCGGCGACCATGGCGAACAGCTCGATGACCTTGCCTTCAATCGTCTCGAGGTCGTGCTGAAATTCCTGCCGGTTCTCGACCATGAGGCAAAGTTACTGTCGGTCGTCGGAGTTTTCCAAGCGGCGGCGCGCGGCGCAGTTCGGCCCAGGTCGGTGGTGGTTGCCCGGAGCTCAGCCGCGTGGTGCGAAGTAGATGATGCCGACGCCGACAAGCACTACTGCGGCGCCGACGACGTCCCATCGATCAGGCCGCATGCCGTCGAAACCCCAGCCCCACAGCAGAGACGCCACTACGAAGACGCCACCGTAGGCGGCGTAGATGCGGCCGAAGTCGTGGCTGCGCTGAAGTGTCGGGATGATTCCGTAGCCGACCAGGATGATCGCGCCGAGCACGCCGAGGACGACGGGCGCGCCCTCGCGCAGCCAGCGCCAGATCAGGTAGCCGCCGCCGATCTCGGCGAGGCCGGCAGCGATGAACAGCCCGATTGAGCGAGCGACGGTCATGCGCTGACTCTTACGCGCCGATTGGTGCGGCGAGCCACGCGGTCAGGCCGCGCCGCGGCGGGGCTTGCCATGACGGAGCCGCGCGCGCAGCCTCAGTACAGCTCCGGGGAGGAATGATCCGATGACCGCGCATGTCGCGCTGATCAGCGCGACATAGCCGCCGCGCCCGTCGCCCACGTGGTCGCCGAACCAGGCCCCCGCGGCCGCGCACACAACCACGGTGCCGACGATCCAGGAGGTCAGGCGCTGGTGCCGCACGCACACATCCTGACATCCCTGGCCTGCGGCAGTCACCTCGGCTGCCTACCCTGGGCACGTGACCTCTGACACGCCCGCGCACGAACTGCTCCGCAGGTTCCCCGTCTTTGACGGGCACAACGATCTCGCCTGGGCTCTGCGCGAGGCTACCTCGCGCGACCCGACCAAAGTTGATATCTCGCTGCCTGTCGATTTCACGCACACCGATCTACCGCGTCTCGCCCAGGGCCAGGTAGGCGCTCAGTTCTGGTCAGTCTTCGTGCCGGCGCAGCTGCAGGGTGAGTCGGCAGTTACAACAACCCTGGAGCAGATCGACCTGGTGCATCAGCTCGCCGCTCAGTATCCGGGCGCGCTGCAGCTTGCAGCCACTTCCGCGGACGTGCAGCGGATCATGGATTCGGGCCGGGTGGCCTCGCTGCTCGGCGCCGAGGGTGGTCATTCGATCGCGGGTTCGCTGGGTGTGCTCCGGTCCCTCTACCTGCTGGGCGTCCGGTACCTGACCCTCACGCACAACTTGAGCCTGCCCTGGGCTGATTCGGCGACCGACGAACCGGTAGCCGGCGGCCTTAGCGCATTCGGGCGCGAGGTTGTCAGGGAGATGCAGCGGCTCGGAATGCTGGTCGACCTCTCACACGTGGCGCCGACGACGATGAACGAGGCCCTGGACATCGCCGAGGCGCCGGTCATCTTCTCCCACTCCTCGGCCTTCGCCGTATGCGATCATCCGCGGAACGTTCCCGACGCCATCTTGGCCAGACTGGCGAGCAACGGCGGCGTGTGCATGATCACCTTCGTGCCGGCCTTCGTGGCGCAGCGCTGCCGGGACTGGGAGCTGGAACTGGCTGCCGAAATGGACCGGCAGGGCCTCGATTATCGCGACCTCGCCCACCGCAAGCAGATCAGGGCGGATTGGATGGCCGAGCACCCGCGTCCGAAAGCCGCGATCGCCGACGTGGTGGTCCACCTCGAGCATGCCCGCGAGGTCGCGGGGGTCGATCACATCGGCCTCGGCGGCGACTACGACGGGGTCGACGAGCTCCCAGTCGGCCTGGAGGACGTGTCCTGCTATCCGGCGCTCATCGAAGCACTACTCGCGCGCGGCTGGTCTGAGTCCGATTGCGGCAAGCTGGCGAACGGCAACATCCTTCGGGTCATGCGGGACGCCGAGACAGCGGCCGGTGTCCTCCAGAGCCGCCGCGAACCGTCCACGGCCACCATGGCGGGCGTAGCCGACGAGAACTGACGGCTGGCGCCGCCGACTGCCGCGGCGCGGTGACGACCGGCGTCAGCTGAACTTCGTGTGGGGCCGCCGCTGCGGCACGCCATCGACGAACACGTCAACCCTCTCGTCGTAGAAGGCAGCCAGGCCGGCGATCTTCTGGCTCTCTGGCAGCGGGGCCCGATAGATCCACACGACGTCCTCGTGAACGCTCGTGCCGGTGTCAACCGACCAGTAGCTAGCCGCTCCCTTGTAGGGGCAGTGACTTTGGCTTTCCGACGGCCGCAGCAACTCGGTCCGGATGTCAGTCAGCGGGAGGTAATACCTGGGCGGCAAGCCGGTTTCGAACAGGATTCGCGGGCTTCGTGAGTCGGCGACCGTCACGCCATCGATCTCCACGCGCACGTGCCGGGAGCTGGCGAGGATGTCGACCCGCGTGTGCGGGTCCCTGGGGTGCGTGTAGACAGGCTCATCTTCCTCTAGCCATTCGCTCATGGCGCTCCACTCAAAGCGGACTGCGTCGTTGAGCTGGCGGGCCGGGCTGGACGGATACCGACGAGCAGCCCGGTCGGCCGTCGCCCCGCCGGGAACCTCGACCGTCAAGACCTCGGCTTCGCCCAGGAGCTTGCTGGTGTCGACGCCAGCCGGAATGAGCTTGGCGTGGACATCCGCGCCCGGAATGTAGTACGTCGGGTAATAAGGCACTTCCCATACCAGTAGCGGACTAGTTGTATCCGCGACCAGCTCCCCGGCTAGCAGGATGCGCACTCGCTTGCGGCTGTGCTCCACCCGGACATCGTGTGCTGCGGTCATAGTCGCCTCCCGAGCCGCTATCAGTGCCTGAGACAGCGCTGACTAGGGGCCCAGATGTTCCCGGGTTATCGGGCCGGACGGGAATCCCGTCGGTTGCACGATGTCCTAGCCGATCGGCGCCAGGTAGCGTCTGAGGTATGCGACTTGGCGTCCTAGATGTGGGTTCGAACACAGTGCACCTGCTCGTCGTCGATGCCCACCAAGGCGGCAGGCCGCTGCCTGCCTTCTCGCACAAGGCCGAATTGCGGCTGGGGGAGAACCTGGACGAGTCCAACCGGCTTAGCGATAGCTGCGCGCAGCGGCTTCGGGACTTCGTGCAGGAAGCCCTGCAAATCGCCGAAGACAAAGGCGTGAGCGAAATAGTGGCGTTCGCGACGTCGGCCGTCCGCGACGCGGCGAATGCGGACGAGCTGCTGGCCCAGATCGAGGCCGAAACCAACGTGCCGATCAGAGTCCTGCCCGGCTCGGACGAGGCCCGGCTGACGTTCCTGGCCGCGAGGCGCTGGTTCGGCTGGTCCTCGGGCCGGCTCCTCCTGCTCGACATCGGCGGCGGCTCGCTGGAGATCGCCACCGGCCTTGACGAGGAACCCGAGACGGCCGCGTCGCTGCCACTCGGAGCCGGGCGGCTCACTCGGGACTGGCTGCCAGGCGACCCACCGACGGCGGACGCCGTTCGCCGGCTTCGCAGGCACGTCCGCGCCGAGATCGCGACGATGGCCGGCCCGCTGCTACGGAACGGCCCGCCCAATCACGCGGTGGCCACCTCCAAGACGTTCCGACAGCTCGCGCGCGCGGCCGGAGCCGCGGCATCCGGCGAGGGTCAATACGTGCGGCGCGTGCTCAAGCACACCGACGTCATCGCGCTGGCCGAGCGGTTGCCACAGCTCACGAGGGCGGAGCGGGAGGAACTGCCCGGCGTGTCGGTCGGCCGTGCGCACCAGCTCGCGGCCGGCGCCATGGTCGCGGATGCAGCGATGGACCTGCTCGGCCTACCGGTTCTGGAGATCTGCCCGTGGGCACTGCGCGAGGGCGTCATCCTGCGGCAACTGGACCTGCTGCCGTCTTGACTGCCGGCGCTAGCTGCCGACCTTCGTCGCCTCGGCGAGTATGCCGGTAATGGCGGCGACTGCCTCCGCCGCGTCCGGGCCGGTCGCGCGCACGGTTACCACCTGTCCGCTGGTCGCGCCGATGCCCATGACGCTCAGCACGCTCTTGGCGTCGGCTGTGCGCTCGGCGGCAGCGAGCTCGATGGACGACTTGAACCTTGCGGCCGCGATCGCTAGCGATCCGGCCGGCCGGGCGTGCAGGTCACCGGCCAGCGTGATCGACGCCTCAGAGCTTGCGTGCATGCCGTGCCTCTTCGGCCGCGCGGGCAACTGCCTTGACGTCGCCGCCAACGGCGGCTGCGATCGCTGCGGCGACGGCGCCCTCGACGAACGGCGCGTCCGCGACGGCGAGCGGATCCGGAACGCCCTCCCCGTCGGCCAGCAGCGCCCGGACCGTCAGGACCGAACTGCCGAGATCCGGCAGCACGACGACGCCCGCGCCACGATCGGCCGCAGCGAGCGCCTGGCGGATCTTGCCAATGCTCGTGCCCAGGCCGCCCGTCGTCGGTGCCGCCGGCGGGCACGATGGCAACCTCGCCGCCGCCGACCTGGCTCGCGAGCTCCGCAGTCCCGGCCGCGAGCGCGGCACTGTGCGACACGAGCACGATCCCCACCCGCTCGACTTCGCTCATGGCCTATCCTGAATACTGTTCGACATTACCGAAAGGCCTCCATGATTCAGTCGGTGGAACGGGCCGCGGCGATCCTGACCGCGCTTGGATCGGGGACACCACGGCTGGGCGTGACCGAGATCGCCGACCGAGTGGGGCTGGCCAAGCCGACCGTCTACGGGCTGCTGCGGACGCTGGAGAAGCACGACCTCGTCGCGCAGGATCCCGATACGGGCAAGTACAGCCTCGGGCCCGGCGTGCTCCAGCTGGGCAATGCGTTCCTCGACGGCTCGGAGCTGCGGGCCCGGTCGCTGCTGTGGGCTGAGGCCCTGGCCCAGCGGGCGGGGGAGGCCGTATGGGTGGCGACACTGTCCGGTTCGCGGGTCATCGTTCTGCACCACGTGTTCCGCCCCGACAACACGGTTCAGATCCTCGAGGTAGGCGCCGCGATCCCGTGGCATGCGTGCGCGCTCGGCCACGCAATCGCGGCGAACCTGCCGCAGACCAGCTGCGCGCGTCTGCTGGCCGCCGATCTGACGCCGCTGACCGGCCGGACGAAGACGACCCGGGCCGCACTCAGCCGGGCCCTGGCCCAGGTACGCAAGCAGGGCTACGCGATCGAAGACCAGGAGGCGACCGTCGGCGACGCCGGCATTGCCGCTCCGATCGTCAACCGTGAAGGCACGGTCGCCGGCTCGATCGGCGTGGTCGGCCCGGCCGAGCGGCTGCTGGCCGGCGCGGTGCGGGACGAGCTGGCCAGGGCAGTGACCGAGTCGGCCCGCAGCATTTCCCGCGATCTCGGGGCCGGCCGCGGCGGGGGTGCGGCGCTGACGGCTCTCAGCTGAGGTCAGCACCGTGCACCAGCTCCCAGTTTTCCTGCGCCGATGTTGACGTCAGCGCCTTGGCGGCGATGGCCGCGCAGGCTGCGGCGTCGAGCGTGCCGATCCACTCGCGGACCCGGCTCACGCTGGCGGCGGGCACGCTTACCACCCGGACGCCGAGGCCGATCAGCAGCGGCAGGACCCGTGGGTCCGCTGCCGAGTCGCCGCAGACCGAGACCGAGATCTTGGCCGCCGCGGCGGCGTCGGTGACGTGCTTGACGAGCTGCAGAACGCGCGGATCGGCGGCGAGGCCCGGGCCGGCCGACGGATCCAGCCGATCGAGTCCGAGCACCTGCCCGGCCAGATCGTTCGTGCCGATGGAGAAGAAGTCCACGTCGCCGGCGAAACTCTCCGCCGTGGCAGCCGTCGTCGCCAGTTCGACCATGATCCCGAGCCGGGGCGCCGGCACCGCCAGCTCGGCCGCGATCGCGTCGATGGCGTCCCGTACGGCGGTGACCTCAGCCAGCGCGCTCACCATCGGGATGAGAATGGCCAGCTCGGCATCCGCGCCGGCGGTAAGCGCCACTCGCAGCTGATCAGCGAGCGCAGCCGGGTGAGCCAGGAGCTCGGCCAGGCCAGCGTCGGCCCGGCGCCAGAAACGGCGGGACCTTGTCGCCAGAGAAGTCCAGCAGCCGGACCGTTGCCGGGCGTCCGCGCAGCATCGACAGTATCGGCGCGAGCTGCCGCTCGTGCTGCTCGGCGGTGGGCCACGCGGTCGCACCCGTAAACGGGATCTCCGTCCGCAAAAGCCCGACGCCCGCAGCGCCTTCGGCCAGGCCGCGCCGCGTCTCGGCGGCGGAGGCGACATTGCACAAGATCACTATCTGGGAGCCGTCGGCGGTTCGTGCCGCCGTGGAACCCGGGCGCGGCCCCGTTCCCGTCTTGATCGGGGCGCGCGCCAGGACCTCCGCGCTTGGCTCGACCGTCAGCTCACCGGCGACGCAGTCCAGGAGCGCTGCCTGGCCGTCAGTCGCGGCCAGGACCGCATCGTCCACGCCGGTGAGCATCGGCACGCCGAGTCCGCGCGCGATGATGGCGGCGTGCGAGCTGGCGCCGCCCGCTACCGAGACGGCCCCCACCAGGCCGGCATCCGCTAGCTCGATGAGGTCCGCTGCCGCCACTTCGCGACGCACCAGGATGAAGTCCCCGGTCGGCGGCTCCGGCGTGCCGCCAGCCAGCTGCTCGAGGACGGCTCGCGCGATCTGGCGGACGTCGCCGGCGCGCTCGGCCAGTTCCGGGCTGTCAAGACTGGCCAGCACCGTGGCCTGTGCCTCGGCGGCCGCCGATACGGCCGTGACCGCGTCGGTTCCGGCCCGGACGGCGTCCACGGCCGGACCGACCAGGACTGGATCTGCCGCGATGAGGGCCGCAACCGCGACGATGTCCGCCTCCTGCGCTCGGCCCTGAGATCGCAGCTGCCCGGCCAGCGCGTCTCTGTCGGCGGCGACCGCGGCAAAGGCGGCGGCCACTTCCTCGGCGGTGGCGCCAGCGCGGGCGGTTACGTCCGCAAGGAAGAGGACGCCGACCGCCGTGCCGTCGGAGACGGCCGTTCCGGGGAATCGCGACGACGTCATGTGGCCTGCCGCTGCGCGACCTCGCTCAGCGCGCCCATGATGATCGCGGTGGACGCCGCTCCCGGATCCTCGTGCCCGACGCTGCGCGGCCCCAGGTAGCTCGCCCGACCCTTGAGCGCCTGCATCGAGATCGTGGCCTGCGCGCCCGCGGCCGCGGCCGCGGCAGCTGCCGCCAGTGCGTCTGCGGCATCGGCGCCGTCGGACACCGACTTCTGCAACGCCGCTACGGCCGGTGCCAGGGCGTCGACCATCGTCTTCTCGCCCTCGCGGGCCGCCCCGAGCTTCTGCACACCGGCGAGCGCGGCCTCCAGGCTCGCGGCCAGCTCGGGCAGGCTGGCGTCGGCGGTGTCACCCAGCGCCTTACCCGCCTGCCGCAGCGCCATCCCGTACAACGGCCCGGAGGCACCGCCGACCTTCGAGATCAGTGTCGAGCCTGCCAGGATCAGGACTGACCCAGGCGTCGGCGTTGCCGCCTGGTCCAGCGCCACGGCGATGGCACCGAAACCCCGCGCCAGGTTGATCCCGTGGTCCGCGTCGCCGATGGCGGCGTCCAGCTGGGTGAGGTGGTCGCGCTGCGACTCGATGACGGTGCCGGCCTCGGCGAGCCAGGCCCGGAAGAATGCGGCGTCCATTACAGCTCCTCGCGGTAGCGGCCGGCGGCCGTACGCATCAGCGGCCGCCGGCTTGTCATTCCTACCGTGTCCACCGCAAGGCGGGCGTGTCTACTGCCGCATCCCAGAGGTCGGTGAGCGAATCTGTGAGCCGGCAGACTGTCACCGAGAAGCCCTGCATCTCCAGGCTGGTGATGTAGTTGCCGACCAGGTTCCTCGTGATCCGGGCGCCCTTACCGGTGATGTACTTGTGCACCTCGTTGTAGAGGACGTAGAGCTCGATGAGCGGCGTGCCGCCCATGCCGTTGACCATCACCAGGACGTCGCCGGACAGCGGCAGGTCGGCGTGGATGGCGTCGAGGGCACCGGCGACGATCTCGCTGGCGGGAGCCAGTGGGGCACGCTGCCGGCCCGGCTCGCCGTGAATGCCGATGCCGAGCTCGATCTCGGATTCGCCGAGATCGAACGTCGGCTTGCCCGCGGCCGGGACCGTACACGATGTCAGCGCCACCCCGAACGAGCGGCTCCGCTCGTTGACCTCGGTCGCGACGGCCGCCACGTCGGGCAGCGGCGCAAGGCGCTCGGCTAGGGCGCCTGCGATCTTCTCGACGAAGACCGTAGCGCCCACGCCGCGCCGACCCGCGGTGTAGAGCGAGTCCTGCACGGCCACGTCGTCGTTCACTACGACGGAAGCCACTTCGATGCTGTCGTCGTCGGCCAGCTCGGCGGCCATCTGGAAGTTGAGCACGTCGCCCGTGTAGTTCTTGACGATGTGCAGCGCCCCGGCGCCAGCGTTGACGGCTCTGGTGGCGACCAGCATCTGGTCGGGAACCGGCGAGGTGAAGACTTCGCCCGGGCAGGCGGCGTCGAGCATGCCGTACCCGACGAAGCCGCCGTGCAGCGGCTCGTGTCCCGATCCGCCGCCGGACACCAGACCGACCTTGCCAGGGGTCGGACCACCGGCTCGCGTGATTACCTTGTTCTCGATGTCGACAGCGAGGCTGGGATGAGCTGCCGCCATCCCGGCCAGCGCATCGGTCACGACGCTGTCGGGCGAGTTGATGAGCTTCTTCATGCGGTCGTCTCCCGGACTGGTTCGGATGCGGTGTCGGGGTCGGGTGACAGGCTGGTCAGCCTGGCGTCCTGGCGCACCTTGGACATGCCCACATAAGCAAGGGCGCCGACTACGCCGCCGCCGAGCTCGCCGATGAGGTAGGCAGGCACCTCCGACCAGGTGATGTGGCCGCCGAACGCGCCCTGCATGAACACGGCGCCGAGGTAGCGGGCCGGGTTGATTGCGGCGCCGGTGGCTGGGCCGACGATGATGATGATCGCGAAGACGATGGCGCCGATCGCCATCGGTGCCCAGCCGGGCACCGCCCGGTGATCGATGACGCCAAAGATGACGAATACCAGAATGGCGGTGCCGATGGCCTCGATGAGCAGTGCCCGGCCGAATCCCATCGACGCCGGGTTATACGCGGTGACACCGCCGCCTGCGGCGACGGCGGCAGCCCGGCCAAGCGTCAGGAAGATTGCGGCTGCCCCGATGATGGCGCCCACGAGCTGCGCGAGCATGTAACCAGGTACTTCGCGCCAGGGGAACTTGCCGGACACGGCTAGCGAGAGCGTGACGGCCGGGTTGATGTGACCGCCCGAGATATGGCCGATCGCATATACCACGCCCACGATCACGAGCATGAACGCGAACGAGATCATCCCCAGGTCAGCGAGCGAGAACGGAGCCTTGCTGCTGGCGGCGATCACTCCGGTTGCGGCGGCCGAGCCGGCGCCGATGTAGACCAGGCATGCGGTCCCCACTAGTTCCGCAAGGAGTTTCTGCGGGGTCGTTGGTGCAGCGGCCATGCGTTCGCCCGTCGGCTGCGCTGCTCACTGAAGCGACAGGCGGCGGGCTTCTCACCTCCCTCAGCGAGATCTCTGAATACCGTTCGACAATGTGGAACAACATTTCAAACTGAAACGTAAGACGGCCGGCGTGACCGCGTCAAGACTTGCGGCGAGGTTAAATCGCCGCGCGCCCTCGGGCCGGGCTCAAATACGTCATCGCTGGGCATCTGCTGTTGCTCTAGCAGCAGTAGGTCCCCAGCCACGCTGTTGGAAGGTGCGCGCGGGCCCGAATACGTCATTGCTAAGCATCTGCTGTCGCTCTAGCAGCAGCAGTCCGCAGCGATGCTGCTCTGGGCGGCCGCCCAGAGTTGCTGCGACGATCTGCGGCTAGTCCGGACGATGCGAAGGCCCCAGGGTGGTGCTCACCCCGGGGCCAGGTTGCCTTGCGTGCTGGCGGTTACTCCTTGACGAGGCTGATGCCGTCGGTGCGGTCGTCGCCGTCTGGCGCGCCGCCTCCGGTTGACGCGATCCTCGCCCCGGTGGGACCGACGTGCAGTCCCTTGCCTGGACCCGGCTGAATGCCGGGGCCGCCCGGTAGCTGCCCGGTGCGGCCAACAGGCTGCGGACCCGACTGCCCGCCGCCCGCCGGCTGGCCAGGCCGCTGCGCTGTTGACAGCGCCGGCGCACCCTCTGGCTGTCCGTTCCCACCTGCGTGGCGGCCCTCGGCCGGACTAGGGGCGCGACCGTTCCCGGCGCGGCCAGGCTGCCCGTCGCTACCGGCAGCACCGCTGACGATCCTGGCTACCTCGTCCTCGAGCGAGCCGCGGTCTGCCTCGCCAGCGACTAGCGACGTGACGACGTCGCGGATCTCGGTGAGCCGCCGGACCGCCTCGGTGTGCCGCGACATCAGCAGATTCAGCCGCCGCTCGGCACCGTCGTGGATCGCCGTGGCGCGTGCCGTCGCCTCGTCAAGCTGCTGCTTGGCTTGGCTCTTGGCAGTGGCGACGGCGCTCTCCGCTTGCCTCGTCGCCTCGGCAACTACCTGTTGCGATTCAGTCGCGGCGGCCTTTCGCGCGGCCTCCGCCTCGGACTTCGCGCTCCCGACCGTGGCGTCGGCTTGCTCCTGCGCCGCGCTCAGCATGCGCTCGGCCTGCTCGTGCGCCTCAGCCCGGCTGCGGTCTGTATCGGCCTTCGCGTCCGCGCGCAGCTTGGTGCTCTCGGCCTGTGCACCGGCGCGCAGCTTGGCGATCTCATCGTCGGCCTTGACACGCTGCGACTTCGCCTCGTCGTCGGCGAGCTTCAGGATCTGGCCGATCCGCTCGCTGATTTCCTCGTGAGCTGGCTTGCCGTGAGACCTGGCCGCCGACAGTTCCAGCTTGAGTCTCTCCAGGTCGTCGAGTGCCTGGGAAAGCCGGTCCTCTAGGTCGCGCTTGCCTTCCTCGAGTGAGCGCACGTCGATCCGGAGCGCTGCGACGTACTCGTCCACCGCCCTGCGACTGTAGCCGCGCATCTCGCGCTCGAACTGGTCTTCGTGGCCCAAGTCGGCAGAGAGGTGGCCTTGCTCACTCATCGTTTCACCTATCGGGGTCCTGAGGCAGTCGCCGGACCGCGGGCGGCTTGGCGCACCCGTCTTTGGACTGCTGGTAATTACGCTTTGCCGGGCCCGCCAGGCAACTCGCGGGGAAATCAACGGCCACCGGGCGCGCGCGGCGAATCTGCGACGCTGGGGATGACTCTGTCCCCTTGCCTCCCACGGCGCAACCGAAACGATGTTTTGTCCTGTTTATCGGGTTTGCCGCACCAATCGGACCGTCGAGTGCGATTCCCGGCCCGCCAGGGCCTGCGAGAATCTGCCCCGTGAACGCGAACAGGCTCATTGGATCAATCGGCGGCCAAGGCCCGGTCATCCATCCGGAGGCCTGGATCGCTCCCGGAGCAGTCGTTGTCGGCCGTGTGACGCTAGGGCGGGCCGCGTCGGTCTGGTACGGATCGGTGCTGCGCGCCGACGACGACGAGATTGTCGTCGGGGCTGAGTGCAACATCCAGGACCTGTGCTGCCTACACGTGGATCCAGGAGAGCCGGCCGTGCTGGAGGATCGGGTGAGCGTCGGACATCGAGCCGTCGTGCACGGCGCGTACATCGAGACTGGCGCCCTGATCGGTATCGGCGCCGTCGTCCTTGGCCGCGCACGGATCGGGGCCGGGACGCTGGTTGCCGCCGGAACCGTCGTGCGCCCCGGCGCGACAGTGCCGGCTGGCGTCCTGATGGCCGGTATTCCGGGGCGGATCGTCCGCGAACTGACCGACGCTGACCGGCTCTCCTTCGCTGACACGTCGCGGCACTATGCCGAGCGGTCCGGCCGTCACCGCCGTGCGGAGTGGTTCGATCACTAAGCGCGACGGATGAGGCAGCCCGAGCTGGGCGGGGGCCCGGGAAATGGCTCTGATGGGTCATGCGCCGCGAGCTTTCTCGCCATTAGCCTGGTTGGAACGACGGAAGATTCGGCGCTGATGGTGGGCACAGGAGGTGGGCGCGCATGCACGACGACGTCAACCTCAGGTTCCACGACCGGGTCGCGCTCGAGGAGATCGAGCTCTACGCGGAGGTACTCAGCGCCGTCGCGGCGGCAGACCGGTCGCTGACGATCGATGAGATCGACGAAGTGCTTGGGGTGCGCAAGCGCGCCGGCGCCGAGGCCCGCTCTTACTAACAGTTCTTACGGTGTGCGCGCGGCCGTCTCTCGTTCGGACAAGGCCCGGCTCGAGAACATGACGTCGGTGTCCCAGTGGGTAAAGCCCAGCGATTCGTACAACCGGATGGCAGCGGTATTGGTCTCGTCGACGTACAGCATGACCTGAGCTAGGCCGCGGGCACGCAGGTAGCGCATGCCCGTGATTGTCAGCGCGCGGCCGAGACCGCTGCCGCGCTCGTCCGGATCGACGCCGACGACGTAGACCTCGCCGATCGGCTCGTGGCCGTGGCCACCGGCGTCGGGCTTGTCGTTGCCGCCGTGGATTTTCGTCCAGTGGAAGCCGACGAGGTGCCCGTTCCGCTCGGCCAGGAAGAAGCCGTCGGGATCGAACCAGGGCTCATGCTCGCGCATGTTCAGGTCTTCCCTGGTCCAGGCGCCCTGTTCCGGGTGCCGCGCGAAAGCGCGGCGATTGAGCGCTACCCAGGCATCCTCGTCCTCGCCGATCCGAAACGTCCGCACGGAGATGCCGTCGGCGAACTGCGGCCTGCCGATGTGCGTCTGCAGGGACCGGCGCATCTGCCAGAGCGCGCGTGAGCGGTGGAAGCCGGCTGCGGCAGCCAGCCGAGCGGCAGCCGGAAGGTCCCCGTGGGCCCACAGGCGTAGCCCTGCCGGGCCGGCCTCAGTTTCAAGCGCGCGGCCGAGTGTCAGGCCGAGTCCATGCCGCCTGGCCGCAGGATCGACGACCATCTCGCCGGCCGGGCCCTCGACCGGATCGGTCGGATCGAGGTGGCCGTAGCCTGCCAAGGCTCCGTTTAGCCAGAGCAAGACGTTGCGTGCCCGCGGATCGCCGCCGTACCGCAAGTGCAGCATCACGTGCTCGGACAGCGGGCTCACGCCATCCTCCTCGGCGGCACGGCGAATCAGATCGAGGACCTGCGCCGCCTGGTCGGCTGGCAGCGGCCCGCTGGTGATGACGTGCACCTGATCGGGCGATCCGGCCCCAGGGCTATCGGTCGGCATGGGCAATCGCTCGCACCCCGCGCGGATCCGCGGCCCCTGGCTGGGGGACGTCGTCACTGTCTATCGAGCCGTCTTGGCTCGTGCCGGCGCTGGGCGCCTCGGCCTGCGCACCCTCCGATCCCAGTGCGCTGTTCTTGACGGGCACAAACCGGTAGCCGACGTTGCGAACGGTGCCAATCAGCGCTTCATTCTCGACGCCGAGCTTGGCGCGCAGTCGCCGGACGTGCACGTCGACAGTCCGGGTGCCGCCGAAGTAGTCATAGCCCCAGACCTCCTGAAGCAGCTGGGCCCGGCTGAATACCCGACCCGGGTGCTGCGCCAGGAATTTCAGCAGCTCGAACTCCTTGAAGGTCAGGTCCAGCGATACGCCGTTCATGCGAGCCGAGTACGTGGCCTCATTGATGACCAGGCCGCTGGAGCGGATCTCGTCCGGTAGCTCGGCCGCTGCTCGGGCCCGCCGTCCGATAGCCAGCCGGAGCCGCGCTTCGACTTCGGCCGGTCCGGCCGTATGCAGGAGCAGGTCGTCCGCGCCCCACTCGGCCGACACCGCCGCCCAGCCACCGTCGGTGACGATGGCGATCAAGGGCAGCGGATTAACAGTGGCGCGAAGCGTCATCAGCACCCGCCGCGCGAGAACGAGGTCGCGCCGGGCGTCAACGAGCACCGCGTCGGGGGCTGGACCGCCGGTCACGCTCTCGGCTGCCGCCGGGGCCACCCGGACCGCGTGCGGCAGCAGGCTCAGCGACGGGAGGATGTCGGCAGGCGATTCGCGCCCGCTGGTCAGCAGCAGGACATTGCTCAACCGCCGCCACCTCCGGCCCCCGGCGCAACGTGCCGGAAAGAGAACCCAAATGTCTCCTGCGTCTACACCCGGGTCGTCATTGTCCGGTGCCGCTTATGAGCGAGGATAGCTGACATGGCCACAGTGACCATGCGCTACTGGGCAGCAGCCAAGGATGCGGCGGGCGTCGCGGAGCAGCGCCTTGAGGCCGACACGCTCGCGGCCGCGCTGAAGCAGGCGGCGGACGCCGATGGCGCTGGCCGGCTGCGGCCAGTACTTGCCAGGTCTTCGTTCCTCGTGGACGGCGACCCGGTCGGCCGACGGGCAGCCGAATCCGTTGCGCTTCGCGACGGAAGCGTCATCGAGGTGCTGCCACCCTTCGCGGGTGGCTGAGGTGGCCGAGCCCAGGCGCTTGACCTGCGCGATCGCGCTGATCCCGTGAGCGGTCACAAAGACCGGCCGGCCCGGTGGACGCGGTTGAACCGAGCGCCCTCGGCGCACGTTCAAGGAGATATGGCAGGTCTGGGCGGCGCAGGCGCGCGCAACTCCCGCCGGATCTCATCCGACGAGGACCTTGTTCGCGCGCTCTACGCCGAGCACGCTGGCCCGCTGCTGAGGTACGCGGTGCACCTCATGAGCGGCGACCGGCAGCGTGCCGAAGACATCGTGCAGGAGACGCTGCTGCGGGCCTGGCAGCATCCCGAGGCCATCGCCGGACGTCCGGCCCGGCCATGGCTATTCGCTGTTGCGCGCAACCTGGCAATCGACTCCTATCGGGCCCGGAAGGCCAGGCCGAATGAGGTCGGCGAAAGCGCCCTTGAGGTGCTGCCCGCGCCGGACGAGGCGGAGCGAGCCCTGGAGTCGTGGGCGGTAGCTGACGCGCTGAGCTCGCTGCGGCCGGAACACAAACGGGTGCTGCTAGAGACCTACTATCAGGGCAAGTCGGTCGCCGAGGCGGCCGCAACACTGGGCGTCCCCGCCGGAACTGTGAAGTCTCGGACGTTCTACGCGCTCAGGGCGCTCCGGCTCGCATTGGAGGAAAGGGGGCTCGCGCCATGACGATCAGCGAATACAGCGGCCCCGCCTGCCGGGAGATAAGGCAGTTGCTCGGCGTCTACGTGGTCGGTGCGATCGACCCGGCCGAGCGGGTGCTCGTCGATGAGCATCTTGGAGAGTGCCCGCAGTGCCGCGACGAGCTGGCGGGTCTGGCTGGCTTGCCGGCCATGCTGAGCCGCGTGCCTGCGGCCGACGTCGAGCGGATGAGTTTTGAGCCGAGCGGCCTGCCCGACATGACGGAGCCATCAGCTGAGCTGCTGAACTCCCTGCTGCGCAAGGTGTCGGCCAAGCACAGGAGCCGGCTGTGGCGTGGCGCCGTGGCTGTCGCGGCGTCGGCCGCCATCGCTGCCGGGGCGGCAACGGCGGCGACCGAGCTGGCAAGGTCCTCGTCGCACCTCAACGACGTGGCGAGCGGAGCCAATGCGCAGACGCACGTGGCTGCCATCGTCGACTACGCGCCGACACCGTGGTCCGGCACCGAGATGCGGGTGCAGGTGACCGGGATCCAGCCAGGTACCGTCTGCCGGTTCTCGATCAATGGCCACACCTACGTGTCTTCCTGGACGGTGCGCGCACCCTACGGCGAGAAGGCCTGGTACACGGTCTATTCGCCGGTTCGGGCCAGCACCGTGCACAGCTTCCAGATCACGAGCGCGGGCAAGCTACTGGTCAACATTCCCGTGACCTAGGTCGGGAATGCCTGGGACTGGCCAAGCGCTGTTAGGGCCGTGGCACCTGGTCTGGTCGTGCTTGCCGTTGCGCTGGCGATCGCGCTGATGAGCGGCGTCGTCTGGCGGCTCCTGAACGGGAGGATGCGCGGCCCTCGCACTTCTCGCCTGCCCGTCGACAATCGCAAGGGCGTCGAGCTGGCGAGTGAGGCGCCGCTAAACGACGTCCTGACGAGCAGTCAGCTCGGTCAACCACTAGGCGAGCGGGCCACGCTGGTCCAGTTTTCGTCCGCGTTCTGCGCGCCATGCCGAGCCACCCGTCAGATCCTTGCGGACGTTGCGGGCATGACTGAAGGCGTCGCTCACGTCGAGATCGACGCCGAGTCACGGATGGATCTCGTTCGGGATCTGGGCGTCCTGCGGACGCCGACTGTTCTGGTGCTCGCCGGCGACGGTCGCGTCGTCCGTCGTGCCAGCGGGCAGCCGCGCAAGCCAGACGTGATCGCTGCGATCGGCGTGGCGGTCGGCGCGTGAGTCCGCGATGCGAGACGGCAGCGAGATGATTCCTATGCAAAAGGTCGGGATTTACGTGACAGCAGGACCAGCGCCGCATAGCATCGGCACCGTGCTTGCACCGAAGTCCAGAGTCACCTGGGCGCGTCGCACTGACCTCGCGCTGACCAAGCGCCGCGCCGTGGACTTCTGCCGCGTGACGACGAGCATCTGTCCGGCGGGCTAGCTGCCGCGGGCCCGCTGCCTGTCTCCGTTCTGATAGGCCTGCGCACAGGCGTGACGGCCGTGGGCGATCACGGCCCCGTTCCCATCCAAATCCCGCTCGAATGCGGTCGACGCGGGACAACCCAGCCGGCGGAGCTGGGGAGCAGCCCATAGCAGACTCGCCTGAATACGAAGATCGAAAAGGAACTGACACAAATGCGGATTGACCCGCGTGGACCGCGTTTTGGCGCTCTGGTCACGATGGTGGTTTTTGCCGTCGTTCTGGCCACGGGCAGTGCCTGGCTTCTCGCCGCCCAGGCAGTCGTGTTCGCCGCGGGCGCGATCTTCGGCGTCGGGTACTCGCCCTATGGACTCGTCTACAAGTGGCTGGTCAGGCCCCGCCTGAAGCCGCCCGCTGAGCTTGAGGACGCGGCGCCGCCTCGGTTCGCCCAGGCGGTGGGCCTGGTGATTTCGATCGTCGGCATTATTGGCTTTGCGGTCGGGCTGCGTCCGCTGGGGCTAATCGCGGCGGCGCTCGGTCTCGTGGCCGCCGTACTGAACGGGGTGTTCGGGATCTGCCTGGGTTGTGAGCTGTACCTGATCATCCGGCGTGCCTTGCCTGCGCAGGCGGGCGCCGGCCGGAGCTGACAGACAACTGGCTAGCAAAGAGGAGGAATTGAGCATGAGCCGTTCCGATGTCCTGGTGGACGCTGATTGGGTCGAGGCCCATCGCGACGACCCTGGTGTCGTCTTGGTCGAAGTGGACGAAGACACCAGCGCCTACGACAAGGGCCACATCCGCGGAGCCGTGAAGCTCGACTGGAAGAAGGACCTGCAGGACCCCGTTCGCCGCGACTTCGTCGACCGGGCGGGTTTTGAGGCCCTGCTGTCGGAGCGCGGCATCTCGAACGACGACACGGTGATCCTGTACGGCGGCAACAACAACTGGTTCGCCGCGTACGCGTACTGGTACTTCAAGCTCTACGGCCACAACAACGTCAAGCTGCTGGACGGCGGCCGCAAGAAGTGGGAGCTGGACTCGCGCGAGCTCGTGACCGAGGTGCCGTCGCGCCCGGCTACCAGTTACAAGGCGCAAGAGCAGGACAGGTCTATCCGGGCGTTCCGCGATGAGGTGGTCAACGCCATCGGCAGCAAGAACCTGATCGACGTGCGGTCCCCGGACGAGTTCGCCGGTCGCCTCCTTGCGCCCGCGCACCTTCCGCAGGAGCAGGCACAACGCGGCGGGCACGTGCCGACAGCCAGGAACGTCCCCTGGTCCAAGGCGGCGGAAGACGACGGCACATTCAAGTCGGATGAAACCCTGCGGACGCTCTACGGTGACGCGGGCGTCGACTTCGCCATCGACACCATCGCTTACTGCCGGATCGGCGAGCGCTCGGCTCATACCTGGTTCGTGATGCACGAGCTGCTGGGTCAGCCGAACGTCAAGAACTACGACGGCTCCTGGACCGAGTACGGCTCGCTGGTCGGCGTTCCGATCAAGCTGGGTGATGAGTCATGAGCGAGGCGGCTCAGGCTACCGCGGCGGGATGTGGCGCGCCGGCTGGCGGAGCGCCCGTCAAGGATGCTGGCAATCAGGCCATCGTTCAGGGCCGGGTGACCAAGGGCGGGGCCCCGGTGCAGGTCGGATACGCACGGTTGCTCAACTCTGGCGGCGAGTTCGTGGCCGAGGTGCCGCTGGGGGAGGACGGCGGATTTCGGTTCTTCGCGGCGCCAGGTGACTGGACGCTGCGCGTGCTGGCGCCCGGCGGCATAACCGCCGATCGAGGCGTGACCGCGGCGATCGGCGAGATCCGGGAGCTGCAGGTCGCCGTCTAGCTGTCGCCGCAGCTTGCGACGCGGCGGCTTGCACGCGGCAGGACATTCCCAGGGGAGCGGCTGCCCGGTGAACCACCGGGCAGCCGCTTTCTGGCTGGGCTTACTAGCCATGCGAGGGGCAGCGATAGCGGCGGGCTGTTCCCCTACTTGCCACCTGGCCGTCGAGACTTTCAGCCTGTTGGTTCAACTACCGTTCACTCAGCCCGCCTACAAAGGACCTGGTCGGCCGCCACTTATTCGGTCGGTCCCGGTCACCGAGAGTCAGGGGCGAGGCAGCGTGCTGCGTGGAGCCTACGAGGTGCAGCGGCAAACCTCGCATATTGCATTTCATGTCGCTGGTCGCGCGACACCGGCCGACCACCAAGTGGGCCTGACATCCGCCCTGTCTGTACCGCCCACCGCGAAGTAAACGCCATGGGGACCGCGAACGTCGGCTCGCCAGTGGCGGCAGACGATAGCGACCCAGGGGGACGGGCCGCCAGACACAGCGACGCCACGTCCGTCGACAGCGCCCGGAGCGACCGGACTGCGACCAGCACCGGCCGGCGCGGCAGCAGCTCACGAGCATCGCGTCCCGGTCGGCCGGGAAACGGCCAGACGAGGGCCGCGAGGTCCGCGGTCAGTGTGCTCGCCGACCGGCTCGCTGCAGCGCTGGTACACCACGAGCCCGGCTGGCGGTTGCCCCGGCACTCAGCCCTGGCCCGCCGGTACAACGTCAGCACGGCCGAGATAGAAGCGGCAGTCGAGGAACTTGTGAACCGGCACCTGGTCCGGCGCCTCGCTGACGGCCAGGTATATCGCGCCAGCCCGGCCGAGTACGTCATCGACCTGGAAGGCATTTCAGGCCTGGCCACTCGCCTAGACGCCATGGGCGCCGAGTTCGCGTGTCGCAGCCGCCAGCTGAGCTGGCGGCTGCCGCCCGAGGACATCAGCTGGGCGCTCCGGATGGAAGCCGATCAGCAAGTCTGCGTTGTCAGGTACCTCTGGACCGCCGATGCCGCGCCCGCCGCACTCCTCACCACTTATGTCCCCGGTGACATCGCGTCCAAGGCCGACAACGGGCTGACGGCTGCGTCTCCGAGTGTCCTGAACCTCTTCAAGCTCGCCGGCGGACCGGGCGCAGTCTCGGCCGACGTCGTGGCGGCGGACGCTACGGTCGGCCCCGCGTCAGTCGACGCTCCGAGAGTAGGCGCGGTGGCGGCAGGCGCGGCCACGGTAGGCGCGGCCACGGTAGGCGCGGCGACGGTAGGCGCGGACGGTAGGCGCGGCGACGGTAGGCGCGGCGACGGCGCGGATCTCGAGCTGCAGGCTCCGCCACCGTCGATCGCGCGCAGCCTTCGCCTCGGCGCCGGCCAGCCGGCCACGATCGTGACGATCCGGTTTGACGACGTTGCCACCGATCGGCCCATCGCCTTGACAATCGCTGTGCTGCGGCCGGAGATGTTCCGGCTGGTGCTGGAGAGCCCCTTCCATCCGCCGGCGGATTCGGGCAATCTGACAGGTTCGTGGACACGCGCCGTCGAGGGCTGGGAACCTTGACTCCGATATGCGCACGAATGTGGGGATGGCCCGTCGCCGGTCGATGCGCTGGCGTCTTGATGACCACCGCGACCCGGGCGTCGGCTTCCGCCCGGGGGAGTTACCCGCTGGGCTCGCTACCGCGGCGATCGTGGGCCAGCTTCTGTTCGCTCCCGTGATGCTGCTCGGTGCCATGGCGCTGGTCATCGTCGGCCGCGTGTCCCGCTGGCGCCCAACTTGGCTCGCGGTGACGACGGCCGCCAGCGTCATCTGGTTATTCGCTAGCGGGCTGCTTCCGCCTGTGGCCGCATTCACGGCGGGGTCACACCACTTAGCCAGCTTCGTCCTGGCAGCCGCAACCCACCCGCGAATGTTCGCCCATCCTGGTGTGGTGGTCGCGAAGGCGGCCCAGTGGTCGGCGATGGGGCTGCTCGTTGCGATCGTCGCCGCGTGTGCCGAGGCGTGGCTCGTGCTGTGGCTTGGCTGGTGGCGGCCGGGCGCGCGGTCGGAATCCCGGTGGGTGTGGCGGCCCGGCCTCGTAGCTGCCGTGCGCCGCCGGATGTCCGCGGCGGCGCTCAGAGCCGGGCACACAGGCACTCGCGACGGGTGCGCCGTCGGCGTCGCGACCGAGACCGGCAAGCTAGCGAGCTTCACGTGGGCGGAAGCCATGCACGGCGTACTCCTGACGGGCGCAGACCGCGACGTATCGGGCCTCGCGATTACGTGCGCAGCGCTCAGGCGCCGCAAGACCGTAGTAGTCCTCGGGTGCGCTGGCCTGTGCGCGGATGCTGGCGCGAACGGCGACCGCGATGCCGTGGCTGACCGCGTGGTCCGGCTCGCACGATCCTTCAACGTTCCTGTCATCGTGGCCGGCGCTGGCTCCGCTGCTGCGGCCATCGGCCGCGCCATCCGCCGCCGGGAGGCCGTCCTGATCGCCGCACCCACCGGAGCGCAGGACATGGACAAGATCCGATGCGCCGCCGCCGACCTGACCACGGTGCTCAGCGGCCTGCGGGATCTGGGGTTGCGGGCCGACTGCCTAGCCTGGCTCGACGGTGTCGAGCTCTTGGATCCCGCGAGCGTGCGCGAGTTGCAGGCGCTCGCCCCGCTGACTGGCGTCGGCATGGTTTTGAGCACGGCGGATTCCGCCGCCGCCGCGCAGCTGGCGGCCACCACCGCCGTGCTAGCCATCGGCCAGCCCGTCGGCATCGACCTCGAGGTCGCCTTGGCGGCCCGCCTGCGCGATACGGGCGGATGGGCGCCAGATCCAATCTGGCGCCCAATGAAACAACGCCGGCGCGGGGCTCGCCCGGGCGGGGTCACGATGATCGCTTCCTCGTCCGGTCTCGGCGGCTCGCCACGCGCCATCACGCACTGCCGACTTCAGCCGATCACGCAGGCAGACTCGTGAGCAGCGTGTGGCCACCAGTAACTCGAGGCCCGACCGCGCCCTGGCCGCCGCCACGCGGGCGGCTCAGGGCCGATCTGATCTACCTCGGCTGGCAGCCGGTCCCGGCCGTCGCCGAGCCCGTTCCGCCGCTTCGGCTGAAAGCGTCCGCCGAACCCGACGGCGTCAGCGCGGACTGGATCGCAGCCCAGCGTCGCGAATACAGCAGGCTCTCCCGGCCGAGCAGGGTGGGTGCCGCAGCCAGCGTCACGGTCGCTGGTGGAATCACCGCGGCCTGGCTGACGGGAGTCGTGGTAGGCGCGTTCGTCCCGCTCGGCGCTGTCGCGGCCGCGTGCGTAGCCGCCTGGTATGCGCATGCCAGCTGGCGCCAACGCAGGGTGCTCGGCGAGCAGCTGCGCGCCGAGGAACTGCGCGTGGCTGCGTTCGCCGACGCGCAGCGCAACCAGCTGGCGGCCACTGCGGCGCAGCACGCCCGCGAAGCCAGCGCCTGGAAGCAGCGAAGCACGGCGATGCGACTCCAGCCGCGCTGGTATCCCGTCACGATGCCGACGACGGTGCACCGCATCGATATAGCTGGCGGAACGCTCGCAGGGTGGTCCGCGGTCCTGACGATGATCGCCGCACCCCGGCTCGCGGCCGGGGCCGAGGTGACGGTGCTGGATCTCACCGAAGGTGGCGTCGCGACCGACCTCCTCGCGGTCGCTCGCGGGGGCGGGGTCGCTCCGCTCGTCTGGGTATTGCCCGGCGACCTTCCGCAGCTCGACCTCGGCACGCAACTGGCGCCAGACATCCTGGCTGACGTTCTCGCCCAGACCGTCAACGCCGCCGATGGCCCAGCCGGCCCGGGCGCAGCCGTTCGGGCCGACCCGGCCGGCGACGCGGCCCTGATCGCAGGCGTCTTCCAGGCGCTCGGCGGCAACGCCACGATGCCGCAGCTAATCGCCGCTTTGCGGGCGCTCGGACAGATCGGCGGTCCAGCGGAGCACCTTGGCCGTGGCGGCCTCGCGCACAACCAGCTGGCTAGCTTGACCAACCTCGCCGGCCGAGCCGCTGGGCACCTCGCCGCCGAACGGGCCTGGGCCATCGAGGCGCGACTGCGCGCACTCGCGGCGCTGGGAACGTCGGCCGTGAGCGTGCCAGCCAGTCGGCTGACGGTGGCCTGGCTCGACCGGCGCGCAGCTGTCGTGACCAACGCAGCGATCAGGGCCTATCTGGCGATCGCGCTGACGGCGGCGCTTCGGCAGGCGCCTGCGGGCACGTTCTGGCAGCGGACGATCTGCCTGCTCGGCGCTGAGCGACTGCCAGGCGGCGTCCTGGACCGGCTGTGCGACGCCGCCGAAGTCGCGGGCGCCGGGCTCGTCCTTTGTTACCGCTCGATTCCGCCGCACGTGCGGGAGCGGCTTGGCCGCGGCGACGCCGCGGTGGGATTCATGCGGCTCGGGAACGCTGACGACGCCCGGTTCGCGGCCGAGCACATCGGAACCGAGCATCGGTTCGTCGTGAGCCAGCTAACCGACACCGTCGGGTCGTCCGTCACCGACACGCTCGGCATGTCTTACACCAGCACCGTCGGCACGGCCGACTCCGTCACCGGCTCGGACTCGGTCACGCAGACTGCTGGCCGCAGTCGCGGCCGCCGGACCGGCGCCGTCGGGCCGTCGCCGATCGCCGACGTGAGCGGATCGGCCAGCCTGGATACCAGCGCGTCAGCCGCCGTCTGCGACTCGCGGTCTATCACCGCCGGTATCAGCACCGGCACGTCCTGGGGCTGGACGACGTCTCGTGCCATCGGCGGCACCGACTCGGCGGGCATGACTATGCAGCGGTCCCGCGAATCGCTCGTCGAGCAGCACGAGCTTCAGCAGCTACCGCAGAGCGCGGTACTGCTGTGCTACCCGGGACCGGGCGGTCGTGAGGTCCGACTGGCTGATGCCAATCCGGCCATCATCGGGCTGCCGACCGCGACGCTGGCAGCCCGGCCGCCCCTGCGTGCAGTCTGGCCATCGTGATGGCGCCAAGCCCGTCTGTCAGGATGTAGTCCATGCTGAGACAGTTCCGCGAGGTGGACGTCTTCACCGACGTGCCGTACCAGGGCAACCCGCTAGCGGTTGTGCTCGGGGCTGACGGCCTGACCACTGAGCAGATGCAGCGGTTCGCCAACTGGACCAACCTGTCAGAGACCACGTTTGTCCTTGAGCCGAACGCCAGTGCGGCGGATTACCGGGTGCGGATCTTCACGCCAAGCCAGGAACTGCCGTTCGCCGGCCATCCGACGCTCGGTACGTGTCATGCCTGGCTGGAAGCTGGTGGCGCACCGCGCATCCGCGGAGTGATGATTCAGCAGTGCGAAGCGGGGCTCGTGACCGTCAGCGCCGACGAAGACGGCTTGAAGTTTGGCGCGCCCCCGCTCATCCGCTCGGGTCCAGTGGATGAGCAGCTCGCCCGGCACATCGCGGAGATACTCGGGGTCAGTCGCGACGAGATCGTCGACGTGCAGTGGGCCGACAATGGCCCGGGCTGGATCGCCGTACTTCTCGCCAGCGCCGACGCCGTACTCGCGGTCAAGCCTGGGCCGACCGACTTGGATCTCGGCATCGCCGGGGCTTACCCACCCGGTGGGCCAGCGGCGTTTGAGGTGCGTGCCTTCGTGCCGAAGAACGGCAGCACAGACGAGGATCCCGTCACCGGCAGCCTCAATGCCTCGCTAGCGCAATGGCTGATCGCCACCGGCCGCGCCGACCCGCCGTATGTGGTCAGACAAGGAACTGCCCTGGGCCGCCGTGGCCTCGTGCGGATTTCTACCGACGCCGACGGCCAGGTCTGGGTTGGCGGCGGCACCATCACGTGCGTCTCTGGCACGGTGGACATCTAACCGAGTGTCACAATTCCCCGCAATCCGGTAGCACGTCGCCAGCCGGCCTGGTAAGCACGCAGCATGGCAGCGGAGTCAGGCATCGGTGGCGGCGCGGCCGGGCTCTGGTATCGCGTCCAGGCTGTCAGCCAGCGCAGCCTCGGTGGCGGCGCCGATGGCGACTATGCCTCGGTGCTGCCTGCTGCCCTGAACGCGGCCCGGCATCGGTTGCCGTTCATCGCTGGCTGGCTGTCGCTGGGTGGCGGCGCCCCGCTCGAGCTCGTCACTAATGCTGGCCCGCTGCCCGCCCCAGGGCTGCCTGCCCGGGCCCGGACGGCTGACAACGCCGACAACGCCGACGGCGCCGACAGAGCCGATGGGGCCGATGGGGCCGCTGATCCCGCCCACAAAGCTGACGCGGGCGCCCTCAGGCCGATAAGCCGCCGAGGCGCAGGCGAACCGTCGGTGGTGGCACCGGGCCGCGCCGCGGGCGAAGATCTGCTCTTCCCGTGGGGCGCCCGCGGCGTAGTCATCGACAGGAACATGCTCGCCGATCTTGACCAGCTTGTCTGGGCGCCGTGCCCGGGACGCCAGGTGGCTCTCGGCGCCGATGCCGTCGCGCGAGCCGCGCGAGCCGCTGGCCCGCCGGGACTGGGCCAGCCGACATTGTTCGAGTCCGCCCTCCAGACGGTGATGGGCAGGCCGTTTGGCTGGCTGATCGTGGCCGATCCGACCGACCTGCTCGATGCGGAAACCGTTGAGCTGCGCAACCAGCTGACGGTGCTGCGCCAGTACGAGGACGAGCACGCACGGTTCGACGCCGACCGGATCCAGCGGCGGCTAGGCGAGCTGGACGCTTACCGCGAGGCCGGCCTGTGGAACGTCCGCGTCCTGGCCGGAGCCGCGACCGAGCAGGAGCTACGGCTGATCGCTCCGGTGCTGGTCGGCGCCGTTGACCTGAGCGCGCATCCGTATCGGCTCCGGTGCCCCGACGGTGCCCAGGAGTTCGCCGACGTGCTGGCGGCCAGGACTGCCGACCCGGCGGACGGGTCCGCAGTCCCGTTTGCGGCTACCGCTGGGGTGCTCGTGGCGCTGACCGGCCTGCCGGAGCGAGAAGTGCCGGGCGTTCGGGTCATGCAACCCGGCTACTTCGACCTGACCAGCGAGACGCCCGCCGGGCCGTCCATCGAGCTTGGAACCATCCTGGACGGCCAGGACCGGCCGGTCGGTGCCATGCGGATTCCACTGGCCACGCTCAACCGGCACGCGCTGGTCGCCGGGGCGACGGGCGCTGGCAAGTCGCAGACGGTGCGCCACGTGCTAGAACAACTGACCGGCGCCGGCGTCAGCTGGCTCGCAATCGAGCCGGTCAAGTCCGAATACGCCGTCATGGCGGCGCGCCTAGCCGGGACGGCAGAAGGTTCCGGAGTCGCCGCGGGTGGTGGCAGGTCGGTCACCATCATCAACCCGGCCGACCCGGAGTCGGTGCCGCTGTCGGTCAACCCGCTCGCGCCCGAGCCCGGCTACCCGGTCCAGGCGCATATCGACATGGTCCGCGCGCTGTTCCTGGCGGCGTTCGATGCCCCGGAGCCGTTCCCGCAGATCATGTCCCAAGCGCTGCAGCGCTGCTATGAGGAGTGCGGCTGGGATCCGCTGACGGGAGCCGGGCCGAGCCGATGTCGACGTCCCGCCCGCGGTGCCGACGCTGGCCAGGCTCCAGGCGGCGGCGCTCGCTGTGATCGAGGACGTGGGCTACGGCCGGGAACTGCAGGCCGACATGCGGGGCTTCGTCGACGTTCGGCTCAGGTCGCTACGGACCGGCTCGGCTGGCCGCTTCTTCGAGGGTGGTCACCCGGCGGACATCGCCGCGCTCCTGGATCGGAACGTGGTCCTCGCGCTCGAGGACGTCGCCAACGACGAGGACAAGGCGTTCGTGATCGGCACCTTGATCATCAGAATGGTCGAGCACCTACGCCTGCGGTCGAAGACCGATCCGGCTGACGGCCTCCGGCACGTCGTCGTGCTCGAGGAAGCGCACCGGCTCCTGCGCGCGGGGCGGACGGGCGCGAGCGCGCACGCCGTGGAACTGTTCGCTGGCTTGCTCGCGGAAATCCGTGCCTACGGCGAAGGCGTCGTGATCGCCGAGCAGATCCCGGCCAAGCTCGTGCCCGACGCGATCAAGAACACTGCGCTGAAGGTGCTCCACAGGCTGCCGGCGGCTGACGACCGCCAGCTGGTGGGCGCCACCATGAACTTGGACGCCGAGCAGTCTCGCCAGGTGGTGTCCCTGGCGCCCGGCGAGGCGGCGGTCTTCGCCGATGGCATGGACCGGCCGATGCGGGTCCTGGTCCCGTTCGGTGGTGACCGCGAGCGCAGCCCGGGCGCCCTGATCAAGAGCGGCAACGCGCCGCTAGCTGGCCGGAGGTCGGCGGCGTGCGGCCGCGGTTGCACGGGCACGCGGCCGTGCACGCTCGTCGAGATTCGGGCGGCCGACCTTGTGGCGAGATCGCCGGAGGACGCGTGGCTGCGCGTCTGGACCGAGGTGTACGTGCTGGCGCACCTGGTAAACCAGCCCCGGCCGCGGGTGCCGGTGCCGCTGCGGCAGCGTTGGGCAGGCCTCGACGGTCGCCTGCGCGAATGTGCACTCGCGACGGCGATCGACGGCGCCGCTCTCGGCCGTGGTCAGGCCCTCCGCGAGTCATACGATCCGGCGAAGCTATCGGCGGCGTGTGCCGAATCGGCCACTGCGATGCTCGACGGCGGCAAGGGCGCCGGCACTCGGCCCGGCACGACGTGGGTGATTCCGCAGCTTCGGTGGCTCCATGAGCTAGAACGCGTCTGCCCGCACGACGGTCCCGCGCCGGATCCTTTCGCCGCGGCTCCTGCCCTCGACTACGGGCTGCCCGACCTCACCGACCGTGCCGATGTCAAGATCGGCCAGCGTGTCAGCGGCTTGCGTCGGCATCCGCTGTCGATGGAGGTGACGCGGAACCGGCTCATTGCCTGGACTGCGCTCCTCGGTGAGGACGATCAGCGCGCGTTCATCGAGGACCTCGCGTTCGTCGCCATCGGCGTGAGCCATCGCGGTCAGCTTCGCAAAGCTGCTGGTGAAATGGGAGTGACCGGGTGGCTTGAGGCCGTGCTGTCCTGGCCCCGGCGCTTCATCGTCGGGTCGGACGACCAGGCGGCCAGTCTCGAGACCCGCGAGCCAGACCCAGTGGCCGGATAGCATCGGCCCACATGAGCAAGCTTCCGCTGCGCGCCCGCCTCGCGACGTCCCTGAGCGGGGCGGCGGGTCGCGTGTCCCGCATGACTGGCCGTGGCGACGGCTCGGTCATCGGTGGCGTGCTCGGCCTACGGGTCGAGCCTGAGCTGCTCCGGCTGCTGGCGGCCGATCGCCAGGTGGTGCTCGTCACCGGTACCAACGGCAAGACAACAACCACGCGGCTGATCACGGCCGCACTCGGCGCGCTCGGTCAGGACGTCGCCAGTAACGCGTTCGGTGCCAACATGGCGGCTGGCCTAGCCTCGGCGCTCGGCCGCTCTCCC
This sequence comes from uncultured Actinomycetota bacterium, assembly GCA_963730085.1. Taxonomy (GTDB): domain Bacteria; phylum Actinomycetota; class Actinomycetes; order Streptosporangiales; family Streptosporangiaceae; genus JAJYUU01. Next base: position 56,646 of record CAVSQI010000012.1, read on the forward strand.
GACGCGCCGTACGCCGTCCTGGAGACCGACGAGCGATACCTGCCAGCTGTCATCGAGGCCACGCACCCTCGGGTCGTGGTGTTGCTCAACCTGAGCCGAGACCAGATGGATCGTGCGGCCGAGATATGGCTCACGGCCCGGAGGTGGCGGCAAGCGCTCGCCATCGCGGAAGGCTGCGTCGTCGTCGCGAACGCCGACGATCCGCTGATCGCCTGGGCCGCATCGACGGCTCCCCGGGTGACGTGGGTCGCTGCTGGGCAGCGCTGGCATGAGGATTCCTGGTGCTGCCCCGAGTGCGGGTCGCATCTGCGGCGCGACGAGCTGGGCTGGCGATGCGGTGAGTGCGGTTTCGCGCGGCCCTCGACTCGATGGGTGCTGAGTGGCGACTCGGTCATCGACGAGTCCGGCCAGATGCGCGAGCTGGCCCTGGCCCTGCCGGGCCGGGCGAACGCGTCGAACGCGGTGATCGCGCTCGCCGTGGCGAGCCAGTTCGGCGCGACGGTCGACCAGGCACTGCCACGCGTGCGCAGCGTCAAGTCCGTCGCGGGTCGCTACACCCAGGTGCAGCGGAACGGCAAGCTTGTCCGGCTGCTGCTGGCCAAGAACCCGGCCGGCTGGCTCGAGGCGTTCGACGTGCTCGCGCCGATCCCGGCGCCGGTCCTGCTCGCCGTCAACGCCCAGACGCCCGATGGCAAGGACACGTCGTGGCTGTGGGACGTCGACTATCGAGTGCTCATTGGCCGGCCTGTGTACGTCACCGGGGAACGCCGGATCGACCTTGCAGTCCGGCTGGAAGCAGATCAGGTTCCGTTCGAGCTTGTCGACGGCATCGACGATGCCGTCGGCCGGGTCATCGGCGGTGAACTTGACGTCATCGCCAATTACACGGCCTTTCAGCAGATCCGGGCAATAGTTGGCCGGACCGAGTGAGCGCGGGAGACTAACCCGATGACCGAGCGCGTAGGCCGCCACGCCGCCGCCCACGGCCGGAGCAGCGCGCTCCGGCTCGTCTGGGTGTATCCAGACCTGCTGAGCACGTACGGCGACCGCGGCAACTTGCTCGTGCTGACCCGCCGCGCCAGGCTTCGCGGTATCGAGGTCGAGGCCATCGAGGTGAACTCGGACCAGCCGGTTCCTCGCCAGGGCGATATCTACCTGCTCGGCGGCGGCGAGGACCTGCCACAGATCCTCGCTGCTAACAGGCTTCGTAACGACGGAGGCCTGGCGGCGGCCGCGCAGCAGGGTGCCGTCGTCTTCGCCGTCTGCGCGGGTTACCAGGTCATCGGCCGGACGTTCGGTGGCGTCGAGGGAGAGCCGGTCGATGGGCTGGACGTCCTGGACATCAGCAGCGGTCGGGGTGACAGGCGTGGCGTCGGCGAGCTGGTCGCCGACGTCGATCCGGCCCTGAGCGTGCCACGTTTCACCGGCTTTGAGAATCATCAGGGCGTGACGCAGGTCGGTCCGGCGGCCCGGCCGCTCGCGCAGGTCACGCTTGGCGTCGGCAACGGCGACGGAACCGAGGGCGCGTACGCGGGCAAGATACTCGGCACGTACATGCACGGTCCGGCGCTCGCGCGCAACCCTGGCCTGGCCGACCTGCTGCTCAGCTGGGCGGCCGGGCAGCCTGGCGCCGCTGGATCCAGATGCCGAAGAGTGGGCGAGCCAGCTGCGGGCCGAGCGGCTCGCGGCAGTCGGCGGGTAGCAGCCGGCCGGCGTCAGTACACGAGCGCTTGTGCGCCGTCGGCCAGGATCTCCGCTACGAACGTCGCGGCGCCAGCGATCCGTACGCCAGGTGACGACGTCATCAGTGGTGATGTCGCGTCGGGCCGCGCACTGCGTGCACAGCGTCACCGTTCCACCGTCCAGCACGGTAGCGAACAACTCCGGCAGCGGGGTTGCGTGCGGCAGGGCCAGATCCGGGCATCCATCCGGCAGGGCCAGCCAGGACGCCTCGCCGGTGAGCCACAGCGACACCGGAACGCCGCTGACAACGGCGGCGGCGGCCACGGTGAGCGCCTGGTTGCAGCGCTCAGGCTCGTCCTTGCCGATTGTCACCTTCACTACCAGCGAGCGCGAGGGCATGGACTGCACACTAGCGCGACCTCGGGCGCCGTCCGCCTGCGGCCGCGTGGCAGCCGTGCGATCGCGACGTACGCTGCCTACACTGCCCAGGCATGACGGCAATGCTGAGCGGCGTCATCGTGATGGCCGCCTTCGGCTTGGTAGCCGCGGCCAGCCTGATCCTGCTCGTGTCGCTCTACCGGATCAGCGGCCGTCGCGGTGCCGGATCCGACGGCGATACTGGCCAGGTCGACCCGGAAGGCGGTTAGCAGCCGTGGACACAGACGAGCCTGCCGAGGGCGTTCCGTCCGGTCTGCCGTCGGAATTCGAGCTGCACCCGCAGGCTAGCGCCCCTGCGCTTCCTGCTCGGCCGGTGGGAAGGTGCCGGAGTGGTCGGCTATCCCACCATCGAAAGCGCCAACTTTGGCCAGGAGATCAGCTTCAGCCACAACGGCAAGCCATTCCTGATCTACACGTCCAGGACCTGGTTGCTCCATGCGGATGGCACAATCGGCCGGCCACTGGCGATGGAAACGGGGTTCTGGCGGCCGCAGGCGGACGGCAGCCTCGAGGTCGTGCTAGCGCATCCGACGGGCATCACGGAGATCTACATAGGCCAGATCACCGGCACCAAGATCGAGCTGGCCACCGACGCCGTGGTGCGCACGGCCACGGCCAAGGAAGTGACAGCTGGCCGTCGGCTCTACGGTCTCATCGGCGCGGATCTCGGCTGGGCCTACGACATGGCCGCGATGGGGCAGCCGCTGCAGTCGCACGTCTCGGCCCAGCTCAAGCGCGTTGGCTAAGGGGCTGCTGGCCCGGCGATCGAACCGCGGCGCGCCCGAACAAGAAGAAGCCCCCGGGCTTTTCTCGCGCCAGGCCAGCCACGGCCCGATCGGATCGATCGCACCATGAACTAAGGCCCACCGCGGGGACCGGCTGGACAGGCCGGTCGGCCCGGGGGTCCGGTGTCTGCCGTGAATTCGCCGGCCTCCGCCCTGACCAACCCGCCATGCACGGGCAGCAGCCAATGGGGCCACCATCCGATAAGCAGGACCAGTCAGCTCGATCGAGCGGCCGGTGATGCGCTCGCACGGGGATAGCCGCGCTAAGGCGCTTCACGCAGGCGGCGGCTAGCGGACAGCCACCTCGCAAGTCCGACATCTATGCATACTGTTGGACCACCTCCTTTCCTGCGTTAGGCGAAACGCTACGTCACGTCGGCTGCTGCGGGCAAGCGTGTTATGCGCTGGGCGTCATTAGACTCAGGAGCATGGTGGAGACGTGGGATGACACCCTGCGGGCCGGCGGCTACCGGGTGACCCCGCAGCGTCAGCTCGTGCTGGAGGCCGTCGCCCGGCTCGAGCACGCGACGCCGGAGGAGATCTACGGCGAGGTAAGGCAGACAGCGCGCGGTGTCAACGTCTCGACGGTCTACCGGACCCTCGAGCTGCTCGAGCAGCTCGGTCTTGTTCAGCACACGCACATCCATCACGGCGCCCCGAGTTATCACCTGGCCGAGCACGCCAAGCACGTGCACCTTGTCTGCCGCCAGTGCGAGCTCGTCACCGAGGTCGACCAGGACGCGGTGTCGCCGCTGGTCGACGCCCTCGAGCAGCACCAGGGGTTCCTGACCGACGTCGGGCACCTGACGGTGTTCGGGCTGTGTGCCGCGTGCCGCCCATGACCAGTCCACTACTCAGCGAACCCGGGGCCGTCGCGGCCACCGGGCCGGACGCGGGCGTTGCCGCCCACTACGGCGATCCGTTCGCCGAGCAGCGCGCGATGGCGACCGGCTGGGGACTGGTCGACCAGTCCCACCGCGGAGTGCTGCGGATCACCGGTGCCGACCGGCTCAGCTGGCTGCACAGCCTCACGACCCAGCATCTGGAGCGGCTGGCGCCAGGGGCCGCCGCCGAAGCCCTCGTGCTGAGCCCGCAAGGCCACGTGGAGCACGAGCTCACGCTCACGGACGACGGGACAGCGGTCTGGGTTCATGTCGAACCAGGGACGGCCGCTGCTCTGCTGGAGTTCCTGACGTCGATGCAGTTCATGCTCCGAGTCGACCCGCGGGACGTCTCGTCCGACTACGCGGTCGTCAAGCTGCTGGGCCCCGAGGTCCCGGCTGATACGCAGCCGGCGATTGCCCGCCTGGACGTCGGATTCGGCACCGACCTGATCGTGCCGCGGGCGGAGCTGGCCGAGCGGGTTGCTGATCTGCGTGCGGCCGGAGCCGCACTGGCCGGCACGTGGGCGCTGGAAGCCCTGCGCATCGCGGCCGCCCGCCCGCGGCTCGGACTCGACACAGATCACCGGACGATCCCGCACGAGGTCGGCTGGATCGAGACGGCGGTGCACCTCAGCAAGGGCTGCTACCGGGGCCAGGAGACGGTCGCCAGAGTGCATAACCTGGGCCGCCCGCCGCGTCGGCTTGTCCTGCTGCACCTCGACGGCAGCGAGGACAAACTGCCGGTACACGGCGATCCGGTGCTGCTCGATGGCGACAGCGTCGGCTTTACGGGGTCGACGGCACGTCACTATGAGCTGGGTCCTATCGGCCTGGCGCTGGTCAAGCGCACCACACCGGTGGACGCCACGTTGACCGTCGACGGTGTCGCTGCCGCGCAGGAGGTCATCGTTTCGCCGGATGCTGGCGCTAACATCCAGATTGAGCTCAAGCGTCAGCGCAGCGGTCTGATGGGCCGCGCTCGCGACTAGCCTGGGCCGGCAGCGGACAACGTCGTTCCCTGGAGGTCCCCCGAAGTGCTGCGCCGAGCGCTCCTGGCCTTGTCGGCCAGTCACCAGGCCCGCGATCTCATCATGGCCACGCCCGTCACCAGGGACGTGGTGGCGAGATTCGTCGCCGGCCCGACCGCCGCCGATGCGCTCGCGGTCACCGAGCGGGCTGATCGCCGACGGGCGCCTCGTCACCATCGACTTCCTCGGCGAGGACACCACCGATCCGGATCAGGCGGCCGCCGTCGCTGAGGAGTATGTCCGGCTGCTTGGTCTGCTGGGGGCCGCCGGACTCACCGCTGATGGTCGCGCTGAGGTGTCGGTAAAGCCGACGGCGGTCGGTCTCGGTCTCGCCGATCACGGGGAGAAGACAGCCCGAGAGAACATCGCGCGCATCGCGACCGCGGCCCGCAACGCGGGCACCACGGCCACCCTGGACATGGAGGATCACACCAGGGCCGAGGCTACGTTGCGGCTCGTGGGGGAGCTTCGGGCCGACTTCCCCGATCTCGGCTGCGTCATCCAGTCGTATCTGCGACGCAGCGCTGACGATTGTCGCGATCTCGCCGTCTCGGGATCTCGCGTACGGCTGTGCAAGGGCGCCTACCAGGCGCCCGAAGCCGTCGGCCTGACGAAACGGGCCGAGGTCGACCTCAGCTATGCCCGCTGTCTGCGCATCCTCCTCGATGGGCCTGGGTACCCCATGCTGGCCACGCACGACCCGCGCCTGATCAAGATCGCGAGCGTCAGGGCCGAGCAGGCTGGCCGGGCGGCGGACAGCTTCGAGTACCAGATGCTGTATGGCATCCGTCCGGCCGAGCAGGCAAGGCTGGCCGCCGCAGGCGCCCAGATGCGGGTCTACCTGCCGTATGGCAGCGACTGGTACGGCTACCTCGTGCGCCGGCTGGCCGAGCGGCCGGCCAACCTGGCGTTCTTCCTGCGGGCGCTCAGCTCGCACCGCTAACCCGCCGTCGGCCGCGGGCTCGCCTGTCCCGGTAGGCTGCTGCCCGTGATCGCCATTCTTGGCGCAGGCCAGATGGGCGAGGCGCTCGCCTCGGGTCTGCTGCGGGCAGGCGTGGTGCGGCCCGATCAGATAGTTGCCGCGGCTCGCCGCGCCGACCGCGCCGCCCAGCTGCGGGACGCGTACGGCATCGACGTGTTGTCCGCCGCGCAGGCCGCGGCCAAGGCGGAGACGCTGGTGATCGCCGTGAAGCCGCAGGACATGGAGGCGCTGCTCACGGAGATCAGCCCGGTCGTGACCCGCGACCAGCTCGTCATCTCGGTCGCGGCCGGGATCACTACCGGTTACATCGGCCGCCGGCTAGCGGCCGACGTTCCGGTGGTTCGCGTCATGTCCAACACACCGGTCCTGGTGGACGAGGCCATGAGCGTCATCTCGCCAGGCCCGCACGCGACCGAGCAGCACCTGCGGCGAGCCGAGGAGCTGCTCCGGCCGGTCGGCAAGGTGTTGCGGATCCCTGAATCGCAGCAGGACGCGGCGACTGCGCTCTCGGGCAGCGGGCCAGCGTACGTGTACTTTCTCGTCGAGGCCATGGTGGATGCGGGCATCCTGCTCGGTATGCCACGCCAGAACGCGCTGGAGATGGTCAAGCAGGCGGTCTACGGCGCGGCGACGATGCTCAAGGACTCCGGAGAACATCCAGTGCTCCTCCGGGAGGCCGTCACGTCGCCCGGCGGGACGACCATCAACGCAATCCGCGAACTCGAACGGCATGGAGTGCGGGCGGCGGTGCTCGCGGCCATCGAAGCAGCCCGAGACCGCGGGCGGGAACTGGGCGCCGAGTAGTCGCAGCGATTCGGCTGGCTGCCAGGCAGGCGTGATCTTCGTGAGCTCTCAGTTTGGCTGGCTGCAATGGCATCGTAAATGGCGCCTGAGATTCGCCGCCGCCGATCCTCAGAGCAGCCGCTCACCTGCGGAGATGCGGAAATACCGGCGAATCAGTGGCGATCGATGCTGGCGGCGACGAATTGGCAGCGCTCGCCGGGGTTGCCCTTTTCCATACAGGACTTACGCTGGAGACGGGCGTGACTGATGCGCCAGGTCTCGCGTGGCGTTTCAGTCTGGTCGGAAGAGGGCTATCAATGGCAGCAGACGCTACTCCGCTCAGCGAGGTCAGGTTTCTGACGGTGGCCGAGGTGGCCGCGATCATGCGCGTTTCCAAAATGACTGTCTACCGACTCGTTCACTCAGGCGAGCTTGAGGCGATCCGGGTCGGACGCTCGTTCCGTGTACCCGAACAGGCCGTGACCGGCTACCTGCGCGAAGCGTTCGTGGCATCAGCCTGACGGCGGTGCGCCTTCAGTGCGCTGGGCGGGCCCTCGGATAGGGAGTAGATACAGCCAGGCCGCGGGCGGCAGAGGGCCAGATGCCGGGCGATGCCGGGCAATGCGGCCTTACAGAGGTACGCTGTGGCCTTGGCATGTGCCCGGCCGCCGGATATGGCGAGCATGCAACGCGGACATGCCCGTCAGCCAGTAAGCAATTAAGGGTGGTCTCGTGGGTTCGGTCATCAAGAAGCGTCGCAAGCGCATGGCGAAGAAGAAGCACCGCAAGCTGCTGCGCAAGACGCGTGTCCAGCGTCGGAACAAGAAGTAGCCTGCCTGATCCGCGGGGCTGGCGGCGGCTGACCGCCGCCGCCGAGTTCGCCCGGCGCCGCCTGGCTGGGGACTTTGAAGTCGATGAGTATGGGTTCGACCCCGACCTGAACTCAGCCCTGCTGATGCCAGCCGCGCTCGCGTTGTACCGGAACTGGTTCCGGGTCCAGGCTCGCGGGCTGGCCAACATTCCGGACACCGGGGCCGCACTTATTGTGGCGAACCACTCAGGCGTGCTTCCACTCGACGCCATCATGCTCCAGGTCGGCATATTCGCCGATCATCCGGCCAAGCGCAACCTGCGGCTGCTAGGTGCAGATCTGGTGTACACGATGCCGGTGCTGTCGTCGCTGGCTCGCCGCAGCGGGCACACGCGAGCAGATCCCGGCCAAGCGCACCGCATGCTGGTCGGCGGCGAAATTGTCGGAGTGTTCCCCGAAGGCTTCAAAGGCATCGGCAAGCCATTCAGCGAGCGGTACCGGCTGCAGCGGTTCGGCCGGGGCGGATTCGCCCGGGCGGCCCTGCGGGCAGGTGTGCCGATCATTCCGTGCGCCATCGTCGGGGCCGAGGAGATCTATCCCATGCTGGGCAACTCGGCTGCCCTCGCCGACGCGCTCGGACTGCCCTATTTCCCGCTAACGCCGCTCTTCCCATGGCTTGGTCCGCTGGGCGCCGTGCCGCTTCCGTCGAAGTGGATCATCGAGTTCTGCGAGCCGGTTGCTGCCTGTGACGAGCCAATCGCCGAACCGGATGAAGACCTCGTCGCGCGTCTGGCGGACGCCGTGCGGGACACGATCCAGCTCAAGCTCGACGACCTCGTCGCGGCGCGCGGCCCGGCGTTCGGCTAGGGCTAGCCGGCCGCTCGGCGGCGCCTGAGCGCGATCGCAGCGGCCGTGCCACCGGCGATCGCACCGGCGCCGGCTGCCATCGGCAGGGCGATCATGGTCGCGCGGCGCCCAGAGCGGAACTCGTGGACTGGCCAGTCCTGGGTGCGCGCCTGCCTCAGCAAGGCACCGTCCGGATTGACCACGTTCGGGTGACCGACCAACTCCAGCATGGGCAGGTCATTCGAGGAATCGCTATACGCGCTCGAGCGGGCCAGGTCGAGACCCTCGCGCTCGGCCAGCGCCCGCACGGCCGCCGCCTTCGCCTCACCATGCAGCAGGCCGCCGACCAGCCGACCGGTGTAGACGCCGTCGGATGTCTCGGCCACAGTCCCGAGTGCTCCGGTCAGGCCTAGACGGCGCGCCAGGATGTTGGCGAGCTCCACCGGAGTCGCTGTGACAAGCCAAACTCGCTGGCCGGCGGCCAGATGCTGGCGGGTCAGCTCGCGTGCACCCGCCCAGATCCGGTCGGCCATGGTGTCGTCATAGATCTCTTCGCCGAGCGCTACGACGTCGTCGACTCGGTGACCCGCCACGAAGGCCAGCGCCGCTTCCCGAACGGCGTCGATGTGGTCGGCGTTCTCGGCGCCGCGCAGGCGGAAGGCGATCTGGCCCCAGGTCAGCCTCAGCAGATCCCGCGGCCCGAACATCTTCCGTGCGGCCAGGCCGCGGGCGAAGTGATAGATGGACGCGCCGCGCATCAGGGTGTTGTCCACGTCGAAGAAGGCGGCAGCGGTCGGATCGGGCACGGCCGCGAACTCGACGTCAGCTGCCGCGGCCGAAGCCTCGCCGGCGACGTCTGCCGAGCTCTTCTTCGCGATGCCCAGCTTGGCCAGTGCGCCCGTCCGGGCGCCAGCTCGAGGCCTGCCGGTCAGGTCGGACTCGCCGCTCATGAAGTCGAGCCTACCGGCGGCCCGCCCAGCGATTGGCGCCGTGCACAGCCGTCACCGAGTCGTCAACGAGTGGTCACCTGCCCGGCGGGCGATGGTCGCGCAGCCACCACCGGCCGGGCGCGATCGGCGGGTAGGACAGCACGTTCGAGGTCGGCCCAAAGCGACCGCCGCGGGCACTGCACGTCAAGCCTTTGGTCACATCATGGCGCTGCGTCGTGCACCATAGCAGCAATGCATATATCACTTGCCATCGCTGGGATTGGCGCGATCGTGGCCGCAATCGGCGGCGGCGTGCTGCTGGCGCGCTGCTTCCGTGAGCCGCGCAGTGATCTCATTGCCTTCTCCCTGGCCCTGCTCGGCCTCCTGGTCAGCCTCGGCTCCCAGGCGGTGGGCTACCTGGCGGGCTTTGACGGGACCATATTCCGTGCCATGGAGCTGGGCGGTCAGGTGATCGCCCCCCTTGCGCTCATTCTCGCGTTGTCCGAGATCGCCGCGAAGAGCACGGCGGTCAGGTTCCTGGCGCGCTTGTATATCCCGACGATCGGCCTCATCGCAGTCGTGGTCCTGGCCCTCGATCAGCTGGCCCAGACCACGTTCACCAAAGCCTGGCCGGATCCGGCCGCGTTCTACCAGACACCGCCGAACTACATCCTGGAGTTTGCGATCGGGCCGGTGACCGCCTTTGCCGCGCTGTTCGCGATCGGTGTGGTCATGAACCGGGGCGGCCAGCCCGCGTGGAACGCGGCGTTGCCGGCCCAGCTCATGGGCGGTGCGGCCGCTCTGCTACTCGCTTATCCCGCGCTGGCGGAGCTCGCCGCCTATAAAGAGCACATCCACTTGCCCGTGGCCTCCGTCTTCGCCTTGCTCGGAGCCGCAGCGGCCGCACTTACCTGGCTTGCCGGGATGCGTTCCGGGCGGGTGCCGCTGGCGTCACGGGGCCCGCAGGACGAGGACGACTGGCGTCGCGACGCCGACGAGAGCAGAGACTTCAGGCGGTTCGAGCCAGCGACAGAAGGCGGCGTCTATCGGGACGGCGGTCTTTATCGCTCGGAGCCGCCCGGCCGGAACGGCAGGCGATACGAGCGCGAAGCGGACGACGGAGACCTGGGCTGGGACGACGACGAATCCGGCCGCGGCTATGACCACTGGGGGGACGCATCACGGAGCGGCTCACCGGACTGGCGCGACGGCCCGGGCCGCGACGACTGGCGCGCTGATCCCCGAGAGGGTGGCTACAAGGCACCAGACTTCGCTACTGGTGACTTCGAGACCGGCGACTTCGTGCCGGGGGATTACGCAGGCGATCCTCGTGACTACGTCGGCGACGACTCGATCGACGTTCCGGCGGGCAGCTGGCAGTCCAGGCAAGGATCAGACGACCGACTGGAGCCTTACGACCAGCTGTATAAAGATGATCTTGGAAGCCGCGTCGCCGGCGGGGCAGTTGACGAGCTCGACAGGTACGGCCGCCATGACAACCAGGGGGGCGCTGACCTGCCTGGCAATGACGGCCGCCGGGCTGAGCTCTTCGGCCAGATAGCGATCTTTACGCTGCTCGAGGACCGGGTCGAGGAGTTCGATCGGCTGACGCGTCGCGTCGTCGAGCAGGTTCGCAGTCGTGAGTCGGACACCCTCGTGTTCATCGTCCACGCGGTGCCGTCGGCGCCTATGCAGCGCATCCTCTACGAGGTGTACCGCGACCGCGCTGCCTACCAGCGGCATACCCAGCAACCGCACGTGCAGCAGTTCGAGGCCGATAAGCGGCCGTACGTGCTGGCTACGAACGTCATCGAGCTCGGTCTCCAGCAGGCAACGGTCTCGCCGTTCCCGTCGGTCTCGGAGCTGTTCAGCGAGCCTGGCTACGACACGGCTGGCTTCGAGCGTCCCGACTACCTGCGCGACTACGGGCGGACATCTGCGCAGCCCGGCAGCGGGACGCGGGAATACAGGTGAGACCTGCGCCGAGGGTCACGCTGCTGTCGCGGCCCGGGTGCCACCTGTGTGACGAGGCTCGGACGGTCATTGCCGGGGTGGCGGCCGAGCTGGACGTTGGCTGGGAGGATCGCGATATCAGCGATTCTGCCGCAGATCTGGCGCAGTACTCCGACATGATCCCGGTCACGTTCGTTGACGGGGTCCAGCATGACTTCTGGCACGTCAGCGCCGACCGCCTGCGGGCCGCCCTCCTCGGTTGACCAGCGACGAAAGCACGCGCCCGGTCCCCTGCTGCCCAGGGGCGGGAACACCACGACGCGCGCGCTGCTCCCATGGCGGTACTCAGCCGGGCCTCGATCCTCTGGCCAGCGGCCGACTTTGTGCAAACGTTCACAAGAGCGTACGGTGGAAGCCGAAGTCGCGCCCAGGTATCCCCTGGCCACGGGCGCCGCCAGATCGAGTCCTCAGGAGTCCCGGCGCATGTCTCGCCGTCCCTCGTCGGCTAGCCCCGCACGGCTCCGCCAGCCCGGCTCGTGCCGGTTCGGCAAAGCCGGGCGGTGGTCCTGGCATCCCGGACGCGACCGTCGCACGGTTGCCCGTCTACCTGCGTGCCCTGTATGCGCTCGCCGATCACGAAGTCGCCACCGTCTCGAGCGAGGAGCTCGCCGCGGCCGCTGGCGTGAATTCGGCCAAGCTGCGCAAGGACCTTTCGCATCTCGGGTCGTACGGCACCCGCGGCGTCGGTTACGACGTCGACTACCTGATCTATCAGGTATCCAGAGAACTCGGCCTGACCCAGGACTGGCCCGTGCTCATCGTCGGAGCCGGCAATCTGGGCCGCGCACTGGCCAACTACGGCGGGTTCGCCTCCCGCGGCTTCCGGATCGCGGCGCTGGTTGACTGCGACTCGGCAGTCGTCGGCAGCGTGATCGCCCGGCACACGGTTCGCAGCGCCGCGGATATGGAGGACGTGATCCACCGCTTCGACGTCTCCATCGGCGTGATCGCGACGCCGGCCGCGGTCGCCCAGAATGTCTGCGATCGGCTGGTAGCCGCCGGGGTCACGAGCATTCTGAACTTCGCGCCCGTCGTGCTCAGCGTGCCTTCGGGCGTCGATGTGCGTAAGGTCGACCTGTCGATCGAATTGCAGATCCTCGCCTTCCATGCGCAGCGGCGCGGGACTGGTACCACGCGCGCGAATGGCGCCAGGGACGCGACGCATGCCGGTCGCCGGCTGGAGAGCGTGCCCACAGGCGACCTGGGCCTGAATATCGCTGCGGATGCTGGCACGAATGGGAACGACTACACGACAGGGGTGCAGGCGGTAGGCACATGAGCGTGCTGGTGGTCGGGCTCAGCCACAAGGGCGCGCCGTTGGCGACGCTCGAGCGCGTATCGCTGACCGGTGACGCGCTGGATAAGCTGCTGCACGACGTGGCCAGGGCCGATGACGTCGCGGGCGCGCTCGTGCTCAGCACGTGCAACCGAGTCGAGATCTACGCCGAGGTCGGCAAGTTCCACGGAGCCGTGGCCGCGATCTGCGAGCTGCTGTCCCGTCACTCGAACGTCCCGATCGCAGAGCTGACGCCGTGCCTCTACGTGCACTACGAAGATCGGGCGATTCAGCACCTGCTCGCTGTCGCCTGCGGTCTTGACTCCGTGGTCATCGGCGAGAGCCAGATTCTCGGCCAGCTGCGGCAGGCGCTGCATGTCGCGAGGCAGCAGGGGACGCTCGGCCGGTCGCTGTCCGAGCTAGGGTCCCTGGCTCTGCGCGCTGGGAAGCGCACCCACACGGAGACAAAGGTCGGCGCCGCTGGCGCCAGTCTGGTCAGCGTCGGCCTCGAGGCCGCCGCGCGGCACTTCGGGGATGGGCCGGCCGACGTGGCGGCGCTCGCCGGGCGGCGCGTGCTCGTCGTAGGCGCCGGATCCATGAGCGGCCTCGACGGTCGCGAGCGTCACCAGGGCCGGCGCCGCCGAGCTGACGGTCACGAGCCGGACGAGGCACCGGGCCGAGCGACTCGCTGCGTCGGCTGGCGGCCGGGTCGGCGACATGTCCGACCTTGTCGACTTGATCGCGGCCGCGGATCTGGTCGTGACGTGCACCGGAGCCTCCGGCCACGTCGTCACGGCCGACATGGTGACGGCGGCGCTGGAACGGCGAGCGCAGCTGCCGGAACGTTCTTCGGCGGTCCTGGTGCTTGCTGGACCTTGCGATGCCGCGCGACGTCGACCCGGACGTAGGAAGCCTCGACGGCGTGGCGCTGACCGACCTGGAGGCCCTGGCCGCCGACGACCAGGCAGGCCTGCGACCAGGCGACGCCGAAGTGGCAGACGTGCGCCGCATCATGGCTGAAGAGCTCGCCGCGTATGTCTCGGCTCACCGGGCGGCCGCGGTGACGCCGACGGTCGTCGCGCTGCGCGCCAAGGCAGCAGGCGTCGTTGACGCGGAGCTGGCGAGGCTCGCGGGCAGGCTCGACCTGGACGCATCGGCGATGGCCGAGGTGCAGAAGTCAATGCGCCGCGTCACGCGACAAGCTGCTGCACGACCCGACGGTTCGGGTCAAAGAGCTCGCCGGATCACCAGGCGCCGACACGTACGAGGACGCGCTGCGCGTGCTATTTGATCTCGATCCGGCGACGGTGCAGGCTGTGGCCCAGGCCGACGCTGAGCTGGCCGGCTGGCCGCAATCAACAACTGACCGGGAGGACAGGCGATGAGCCGCGCACCATTGCGCCTCGGCACGCGCCGCAGCCCGATGGCGGTCGCCCAGTCGCAGGCGATCGGTAACGCCATCACAGCGCGGACCGGACGCGAGGTCGAGCTGGTCGGCATCACGTCAGCGGGCGACAAGAGCGCGGAGCCGCTGACCCAGATCGGCGGTACCGGCGTGTTCGTCAGCGCGCTGCGGGCCAGCCTGCTGGCCGGCGAGGTGGACATCGCCGTGCACTCGCTGAAGGATCTGCCGGTCGGGCCCGCCGACGGGATCGCGCTGGCTGCCGTGCCCGACCGGGACGACCCCCGCGACGCGCTCGTCGGTCAGAACGGCGCGAAGCTGGCCGACTTGCCCCCGGGAGCGAGGATCGGCACCGGTTCGCCCCGCCGGGCCGCGCAGTTGCTGCTGCTGCGCCCCGACATCCAGCCCGTTCCCGTCCGCGGGAACGCGGGCACGCGCCTGGCGAAGGTCGAGACCGGTGATCTCGAAGCGGTGGTACTCGCTCAGGCCGGCCTGGCGAGGATCGGCAGGCTCGACGCGGTGTCTCAGGTCTTCGAGCCGGACGAGATGCTGCCCGCCGCCGGCCAGGGCGCCCTCGCGGTTGAGTGCAATGCGGGCAGGGAAGACCTCGTTGCGTTGCTCGGCTGCATTGACGACGCGGTCAGCAGGGCTGCGACCACGGCGGAGCGCAGCCTGCTCGGCGGACTTCAGGCAGGCTGCGCGGCGCCGGTCGGCGCGTATGCTGCCGGAACAGACGTACTTCGGCTGAGCGGCGTGGTCGTCGCGGCCGACGGGGGGATGGCGCTTCGCGGCAGTGCGAGCGGCGCGCTGGTGCAGGCCGAGTTGATCGGCCACCAGCTAGCTGCCGATCTGCTGAGCCGGGGCGCGGGACGGTATATGGCAGTGTCCGGCGGACACCTCATCAGCGGGGACGATGACAAGTGAACCCCACACCGACGACCGGCAAGGTCGGCAAGCAGACCAAGACAGCGACCGAGAGAACCGGCGGGCGGTCGGCCAGCCACACAGCGGACACGCACGTCACAGGGTGGGTCGCCTTCGTCGGCGCGGCGACGGGCGATGAGAACCTGCTGACCGTGCGGGCGGCGGCCCTGATGGCTCAGGCGGACCTCGTCGTCGCGCCGCAGTGGCTCTGCGAGCGGCTTGGCCACCTGCTCAAGCCCGGCAGCCACGCTCGCAGACTCGGACGCGCAGATCGCTGACCCGAAGCTGCTGATCAAGGCGGCGAAAGCGGGCCAGCTGGCCGTGCGGCTCTGCGCCGGTGACCCGTTCCTCTTCGGTAGCGCGGCCGCCGACGCCGCCGCGTGCGCGAAGGCCCGGGTGCCGTTCGAAATCGTGCCCGGCGTCTCGCCCGCCACCGCCGTGCCCGCCTACGCAGGCATTCCGCTGACAACTGACGTGACCGGCGACGTCCGCATCATCAATGTCGGCGAGGTAACCCGCGTGTCGGTCAGCGACGGGACGCTCGTGATCCTGGGGGCCGAGACCGGGCCTGTCGACCTCGGGAAGATGCTCATCGCCAACGGCTGGTCGGAGACGGCGCCGTTCGCGATCACGTGGAACGGCACGACGACAGATCAGCACACCGTGGTCGGCACGCTGGGCTCGATCGCGGCCGATCTCAAAGCCGCGGGCGTGAGCCTGCTGACCGCGCACGGCCCGGCTGTCGCGGTGGTCGGCGACGGCGTGACCGCGCAGGCTGCGCTTTCGTGGTTCGAGACCAAGCCGCTGTTCGGCTGGCGGGTACTCGTCCCACGGACAAAGGATCAGGCCGACGAGGTCTGCGACCTGCTGAGGGCTCGCGGAGCCGTCCCGGAGCAGGTGCCGACCATCGCGGTTGAGCCGCCCCGCACGCCGCAGCAGATGGAGCGGGCGGTGAAGGGCCTGGTGACCGGCCGATACCAGTGGATCGGCTTCACCTCGGTGAACGCGGTGCGCGCGATCCGGGAGAAGTTCGAGGAATACGGCCTCGACGCCCGGGCTTTCGCCGGGGTCAAGGTCGCGGCCGTGGGCGACCAGACCGCGAAGGCGCTCCGCGAGTTCGGAATCATGCCGGACCTGGTTCCGGACGGCGAGCAATCGGCCGAAGGCCTGGCCGACGCCTGGCCCGCGTATGACGACATTCTCGATCCGATTAACCGCGTGCTGCTGCCCCGGGCCGACATCGCGACCGAGACGCTGCTGTCGAGGCTGACGGACCTGGGCTGGGAGGCCGAGGACGTCACCGCGTACCGCACCGTGCGCGCGGCTCCGCCGCCGGCGCCGATCAGGGAAGCCATCAAGGGCGGCGGGTTCGATGCGGTGCTATTCACGTCCTCCTCGACGGTGCGCAACCTGATCGGCATCGCTGGCAAGCCGCACGCCGTCACTGTGATCGCGGTGATCGGCCCGCAGACGGCGAAGACCGCGGCCGAGTTCGGACTGCGGGTCGATGTCGTCGCGGCGAAGCCGTCAGTCGCCGCTCTCGTCGAGGCGCTCGCGGCCCACGGCGCTGCGGTCCGCGACGCAGCGATCGAGGCGGGAGAGCCGGTGCGCAAGCCGAGCGAGCGCCGGCGGGGCGCGCGCCGCCGGATCAGGTAGCCAGCGTTGACCGGCCGGTTCCCCGCGTCGCGGCCGCGCCGGCTGCGCCAGTCCGCACCGCTTCGGCGCCTCGTCGCCCAGGTCAGCGTGCGGCCAGCGAACCTGGTCTTGCCGCTCTTCGTCAAGGAGGGCATCAGCGAGCCGGTGCCTGTCGGCTCCATGCCCGGCGTCGTCCAGCACACGAGGGAGAGCCTGCGCAAGGCGGCGGCCGAGGCCGTCAGCGCGGGTGTCGGCGGCCTGATCCTCTTTGGTATTCCGGCCGTCAAGGACGATCGTGGCTCGGGCGCCGATGACCCGGGCGGCATCGTGCAGCTCGCGCTGGCCGATCTAGCGGCGGAGGTCGGACACGACAGCGTCCTCATGGCTGACCTGTGCCTGGACGAGTACACCGACCACGGGCACTGCGGTCTTCTGACGCCCGCGGGCCAGGTCGACAACGACGCGACGCTCGAGCGGTATGCGTCGATCGCGGTGGCTCAGGCGAACGCCGGAGCGCACGTCGTCGCGCCGAGCGGAATGATGGACGGCCAGGTAGGCGCCATCCGATCTGCCCTCGACGCGGCGGGCCACGACGACGTCGCCATCATGGCCTACTCGGTCAAGTACGCCTCCGCGCTCTACGGGCCGTTCCGGGATGCGGCCGAATGCACGCCGCAGTTCGGTGATCGGTCCGCCTACCAGCAGGACCCGGCCGCGGCGAAGGACGGGTTGCGTGAGGCGCTGCTCGACGTCGATGAGGGCGCCGACATCGTGATGGTCAAGCCTGCGCTGGCGTACCTAGATGTGATCAGCGAGCTGGCCGCGAACGTGCCGCTGCCGGTCGCGGCCTACCAGGTCAGTGGCGAGTACTCGATGGTGGAAGCGGCCGCCGCCAACGGCTGGCTGGACCGGGACAGGGTGATCATGGAGACGCTGACGGCGATCAGCAGAGCTGGCGCCGACATCATCCTGACGTACTGGGCCGCCGAGGTGGCCCGCAAGCTGGGCTGACGTGGCTATTGCAGGCCGGTGGGCGCGTGCGGGCCGAAGGGCCAGTACTCAAACAGCCCCGATCCGGTGATGGTCCGGCCGTTCTCGGTGCACTCGAACGCGGCGACGCTGTCGATCATGCCCCACATCCGAGCCTTGTCCGCTGGAGCGGACAGGTCGTAGCAGACCCCCTGCACCACCAGTTCCGACCCCTGGTACATGCCGTGCTTCCAGTCGGGCTCCAGCCCGTAGCCCGTGCCAACCATGATGGAGACAGGCAGGACCGGGCGAACCGTCACCTCGATCGGGTCGCCGTCTGGCGGCGCGAAGGAAATGGTGGCGACCTGGACCTCCCGCGTGCCCGGAGCGTACTGCGGCCGGTACTCAGGCCTCCCCAGGTGCTGCGGCGGACGGCCTGAGCTCTCCGGCCAGACTCGCACGCGCCTCCTCTAGCAGGCGGGCGCCGGCCGCGTCCTCCTGGATGATGGTCAGGATCGAGAAGTCGTCGAACTGCATCGGCGCGTACATCCAGTAGAACTGTGCCGGGTTTCGCACCTGGATGCCTGGCGGTTCGCTCTCGCCTACGGGACGCACGCCCCAGGATCTGTCTCGTGCGCCGCGCCATCGGTCGGGCGTGACAGCGAACTCCGCGCCGCCGCTGCGCACGTGGCCGGACCATCTGCCGGTCTGGGCCAGCCGGCAGGAGTCAAAAATCACGCGCTCCTGCTGTCGGATGAAGTGTCTCGGCTCAGCCTGGGCCGGGATGACGCCTTCCCAGGTCAGGTCGAACTCCAGGTCATGGTCGTTCGGCTCAAGGACGACGCGGAGGCGCCGCAGCCCCTCGATGACCTCGATCCGGAACGGGCCGATGGACGTGTCCATGCGGTCGGCGCCGAGCTCGCGTGACGCGCGCACCACGCGATGCGTGTCCCCGTGTCGGGCCAGCGCGAAGGCGTCCGTGACGCCCAGGTTCGGGTACTGCCCCATGCCGACGATGAGCATCAGCTCATCAGTGCCGGCGTGGCAGTTGAAGTAGTACCGGTCGTAGAAGTTGCGATCGGAGGTCGCCGGGTACCTGATCGGCTGCGCAACCTGATGAACTGGATAGTCGTCGAGCGGCGACAACGTCATTCTGGGTTCTCCGTGGTCGGTCGGCTCGCGGGTATCGTCAGCCCAACGGATTGGTCAGCTCGCCACCAGGCGGCGGCAGGCCCATGATCTTGGCCAGCAGCTGAGTGGCTGTGTTGTTGTAGGGGAAGTCGTTGTCGGGCGGCACGAGCTCATAGTGGATGAAAAGCTGGCCGATCCGAGCCATGACGACGGCGAATTTCATCGCCGAGAGCACCTCGTAGTAGTCCATGTGCGCCAGCGTTCGGCCGGTGAGCTGCTCGTAGCGCTCAATGGTCAGGTCCGCACTCGGAAAGCCGGCGAGCCTAGCGACCCCGACCCCTTCGCTGTGGTGGCGGTCGAGCAGCAAGAACCAGGCCAGATCCTCTTCGGGCTGGCCCAGCGTGGCCATTTCCCAGTCGAGCACCGCGGCCGTGCTGCCCGGCCGCGAAGATGATGTTGCCGATCCGGGAGTCACCCCACAGCAGGACGGGCTCGCCGTCTTCGGCTGGCTGGTGTCTGCGCAGCCAGGCCAGCGCTGTTTGGGCCACCGGAACGGTGCCCGCGTAGGCCCAGTCCAGGTAGTGCTCGTAATAGGCGAGGCGCTGGCTGAGCCCGGTCGGCCCGTAGCTCAGCTGGTCCACGAACCCCAGCCCGAGACCGGCGACGTCCAGCGCGTGCACTTGCGCCAGAATGCCGACGCCGGACCACCACATGCGTTCGCGCTCCGCCGGGCTAACCTCGGTGACCCAGCCACCGGTGTGATAGGGCGGCATGTCGGTCGGAACGTCGCCATCCACCCGCGTCATCACGTAGAACGGCGCACCGAGCACGGCCGGGTCGACTTCGTGCCAGTGCACTCCCGGAACCGGGATCGCGGTCTTGGCGAGGATCCGCAGTAGCGCTACCTGCTCATCGAATCTGGGCTCAGGGAAAATCTGATGGCCGGTGGGCGCCACCTTGGCCACCAGACGCTCGCGCCGCCCGGCGGCCTGGCCGCTCTCGCGCCAGGCCGCTTCGAACATGAGCGTCTCAGACGAGAAGCCGGTGTTCGCCGGCGTCTGCACCGCGTCGACCACCACGCTGTCGGCGGCCGGAAGCTGACGAGCGAGCCATTCCTGCAGGATCTGTCGCGTCGACTCGGGGTCGCGCTGGTCAGGTACGGGCACGTGACTGTCTCCCGCCTTGGCTGCCGTGCGCCAGAAACTGGAACACGTTCTACACGCTGGGTCGCCCTTCGTCAATGCGCGCGTCGGCGGGAGACAGGGTGGGCGCTAATGTGGCAGCGATACCGTGGTGGTCTTTGGCGCATCGCAGGCCAGGCAGGAGTGGGGTAACTAGTTGGTCGACACCGTGCTGCGGGTCAGACGCCGTCGGGCCGTTACCAGGACCGCCGAAGCCGCGCTCCGATACGCGGCTCTCGGGTGGCCAGTGTGCCCGGGCGAGTTCCCGCCGACGGCAACCCAGCGAAGCACCGACCGGCAGCGCGCCTGTTCATGCGATCGGATCGGGTGTCCTGCACCTGGAGCCCATCCGGTGTCGCCAGCGTGGCAGAGCGTCGCCAGCAGCGACGCCGAGGTCATCGCGAACTGGTGGCTGGCGTCGCCGACCGCCAACGTAATCCTGGTGACCGGGCGCACGTTCGATGTGCTTGACGTACCGGGCTCGGTCGGCATGACCGCCCTCGCCCGGATGGAGCGGTCCGGGCTGCGACCCGGTCCGGTCGCCATGAGCACAGGGCGGGCGCAATTCTTCGTCCGGTCCAGGGGCGCACCAGCCGACGAGAACGAATGGTGGAGTTGTCACCTTGATTGCGAGCCCGAGACGATCGCGGATGTAACCGGGCTGCGCTGGCACTGCCGGGACAGTTACGTCCTGGCGCCGCCGTCGGTGACTGGCACGGGTGCAGCGTGCCGCTGGCTCCGGGATCCGCGCACTCACGAGCTGCCCGACGGCCTGCTGCTCCTGGAGATTCTCTCCGATGTCTGCGAGGAGGCCAGCTCGTCGTGAGTCGTACCCGCGGTACGTCAGCCGAGCTTTTCAGGCGCGCGACGGAGCTGATGCCGGGCGGAGTCAACTCACCGGTACGAGCCTTCGGCTCGGTCGGCGGCGTTCCCGTCTTTATGGCGTCAGGACGCGGCCCGTACCTCACCGATGTAGACGGCAACACGTACGTCGACTTGGTGTGCTCCTGGGGGCCGATGATCCTTGGCCATGCGCATCCAGCGGTGATTGGCGCTGTGACATCGGCCGCCGCGCACGGCACATCGTTCGGCACGGCGACCGCCGCCGAGGCGGACCTGGCGGCTGAGCTCATTCGCCGGACGCCCGTGGAGAAGGTTCGGTTGGTCAACTCCGGCACCGAGGCCACGATGTCCGCCCTGAGGCTCGCCAGGGGATACACCGGCAGACGGCTGGTCGTCAAGTTCGCGGGCTGCTACCACGGCCACGTGGACGCGCTGCTGGCCGCCGCCGGTTCGGGCGTCGCGACGTTCGGCCTGCCTGACTCGCCCGGCGTAACCGGTGCGGCGGCCGCCGACACGCTCGTGCTTCCGTATAACGACCCCGAGGCAGTGCGGCAGGCCTTCGCCGCGAACGGAGCGGACATCGCGTGCGTCATCACGGAGGCGTGCCCGGCGAACATGGGCGTGGTGCCGCCAGCTGCGGGATTCAACGAGCTGTTGTCCGCGCTCTGCGGCGAATACGGCGCGCTGCTGATCATGGACGAGGTGCTGACCGGATTCCGCGTGACTGGTTCTGGCTGGTATGGGCGCGAAGGGATCGCCGGCGACCTGATGACGTTCGGCAAGGTGATGGGCGGCGGCCTGCCTGCCGCGGCGTTCGGTGGCCGGGCCGACATTATGGATCGGCTCGCCCCGGTCGGACCCGTGTACCAGGCTGGCACGCTATCCGGGAACCCCCTCGCGACCGCGGCCGGGATGGCCACGCTGCGGGAGTGTACGGCTGAGGTGTACGCGCGAGTCGACGAGGCGGCCGCCGTAATCGCGAAGCTGGCCGCCGACGCGCTGACGTCCGCCGGCGTGCCGTTCCGCCTGCAGGAGGCCGGCAGCCTCTTCTCGATTTTCCTCGGCGTCACCGACCCGGTCCGCGATTTCGGCGCTGCTCGCTCACAGTCCTCGCCGGCCTACGCCGCGTTCTTTCACGCGATGCTGGACGGCGGCGTCTACCTGCCGCCGTCGCCGTATGAGGCCTGGTTCCTGTCGGCCGCGCATGACGAGGTCGCGATCGGCCAGATCGCGGACGCGCTGCCAGCGGCCGCGTCGGCGGCGGCCGCTGCTATCGGCTAGCCCTCAGCCAAGGCACAGCAAACTGTCGCATGGTGCCACGCATTCGCAAAGGTCGAGAGCCGCAACTGCGGCATTTTCGAAAGGCGATATCGCAGTGATCGCTGTACGATCCTAGCCCGTGGACGGCGGCCGTCGCCCGATGCGCAGTGCCCTAGGAAAGGCGTCGAAAGCGCGTGTCTCTCAGGACGAGGAGTTCGATGGCCAGAACGGGGCTAGGCAAAAAGGTTACGAAGCTCACTGCTGTCGATAGGCGCAGCCGGCATGGTGTTTGCGCTTGGGCTATGCGGTACACGCTACTCATTCAGCTTCACACAACGCCGCCGCCAGTCCACGCCGCATCCGCGTTCAAGACCCGGCAGGCCGAGAAGGCTCTGGTGGCTCTGCTAAGGAATTCAAAGCCGTCGCTGGCGCTGGTAGGCAAGCAAGAGCGGCAAGGGCCCGACCCAGGCGAGAATACCGGCGAGGCCCGGGAAGACGAGATCCATCAAGAATGTGACGCTGTCAGATTCCGTCAACTGGTCTGGCTATGCTTCGGCCGTCCAACAGCAAGCAGGAGTACACGAAGGTATCGGCGTCATGGAAGATCCCAGCGGCGATCTGTACTGCGGAGCAGAGGCTTTCCAGCGTCTGGGTGGGCCTGGACGGATTGCAATCCAGTAGCAATACGCTAGAGCAGGAAGGCACGACGTCTTTCTGCTTCGAGGGTACTGCCTTCTACTTCACCTGGTTCGAGATGTTCCCATCAGCGACAGTAGAGGTGGGTACTGCGGCAGCGGCTGGTGACCTCATCTCGGCGTCAGTAACGCGGAGTGGCACCAACTACACCCTGAGTCTCACCGACTCGACGACCACGGGTAATAGCTTCACGCAGGCCGAGACGTGTGCCCTGACCAAGTGCCTGGACAACAGCGCAGAGTGGATCGTAGAGCGCCCGGCCTACAACATCGGAATCGTCCCACTGGCCCATACAGGGACGGTCTTCATGTCGGCGGCGGGACAACCACTGCAGGCGGCAAGACGACCAACATCGCCAGTTCACCAGCACTGCAACAGATGAACGGTGATCCAGGCGAAACGAGCGCATCGGCCATCGTCGCAGCGAAGGGCGTGATGGCCAACGGCGAATCCAGCCGCGCATCAGCCACGGTCCGAGCGATGGACGTGCTGGCTACGGTCGTTTCGAGCCCAGGTAGTCTGTGGCCGCGATGAGCGTATTCGATGCCGGGCGGCCCCACCGCCCATCCGCCACAGTCCATCTGGTCCGCCACGGTGAGGTGGACAATCCCAGCGGCGTGCTGTACGGCCGCATCCCTGGATACCACCTGTCGGAGGCCGGCCAGGTGATGGCGAAGGCGGCCGCCGACTTCCTAGCGGGCCGGGACGTCACGGTGCTCTGGTCGTCGCCGCTCGAGCGTGCGCTCGAGACCGCTGAACCTATCGCGGCCGAGCTCGGGCTGCCGGTTCAGGTCGATGACCGGCTGATCGAGCCGTGGAATCACTTCGAAGGCCTGCGGTTCGGCGTTGGTGACGGCGCGCTCCGCCAGCCCAAGCACTGGCTGCAGCTGCGCAACCCGTTCCGGCCCTCGTGGGGCGAGCCATACGAGCAGGTAGCGAACCGCGTGCTGGCGGCCGTCAACGATGCCGCCAAGGCGGCGGACGGGCACGAGGCGGTCTGCGTCAGCCACCAGCTGCCGATCTGGATGGCGCGCCGCCGGGTCGAGGGCCGCCGGCTCTGGCATGATCCGCGGCGGCGTGAGTGCGCGCTCGGGAGCGTAACGAGCTTGACCATCGTCAACGGCAAGGCGACAAGCGTGAGCTACGCGACGCCGTCCGGTGAGGGCCGACGCCAGGTGGCAGGCGCATAGCTAATCGCCGGCCCGCCGTCACGGCGCGGCATCTTGTCCGGCACAATAGGGCCCTGTACTACTGCCTGTAGGAGATACCTGCGTGTCCCGCCCGCCTGCCCCGCTCCGGTCTGCACTGGGTGCAGCCGCGGCGGTACTCGTCGCGGCGGGGACGGCCGGGTGCGCGGGCGGTGACATCGGCGCCGATACGCCCGGCAGTAGCGGGCAGAGCTTCGTCGGACACAGCTACGAATCAACCTTTTACCAGGTGGGTGACCGGCCGTCGGCGCCGGCCGTCGCCGGCTCGACGATCGCCGGTCAGAAACTCAGCCTGGCCAGCTATCGGGGCGACACGATCGTCCTGAACTTCTGGGGCTCGTGGTGCGCACCGTGCCGCGCCGAAGCGCCAGCGCTCGGTCAACTCGCGCGGAACCTCGGCTCCAAAGGCGTCAGGTTCGTCGGCGTCGACATCAGGGATCAGCCTGATAGCGCACAGGCGTTCATGCAAACATTCAATGTCGGCTACCCGAGCCTGAATGATCCCGGCGACGAGATCGCGCTGGAGTTCCACAGCACGGTGCCGCCGGCGGCCATCCCGACCACTCTGATCATCGACAGGAGCGGCAGGATCGCGGCGCGTATTTTCGGCGCGTCAAGCTATGCCCAGCTCCGGGCCCTTATCGGCAAGGTGATCGGTCAGCCCGCATGACAGCAGCCGAGGAAGACTCGACGGCAGGGCCCGCGGTCGTGGCTGGCCGAAGCCGTGTCACCCGGCTTGGCGTGCTCGGCTGGCTGCGCTGGACCTGGCGGCAGCTCACCTCGATGCGCACCGCGCTGATCCTGCTCTTCTTGCTCGCTTTGGCGAGCGTGCCAGGTTCGGTCCTGCCGCAGGAAGGGATCGATCCGGCCGCGGTCTCCCAGTACTATCAGTCGCACCCCGCGCTGGCTCCCGTCCTGAACCGGCTGTCCCTGTTCAGCGTGTTCGCCGCGCCCTGGTTCGCAGCCATCTACATTCTGCTGTTCGCGTCCCTGGCTGGTTGCGTGCTGCCGCGGACGGTCCGGCTCGTCGGCTCGGCCCGGCAGCGGCCGCCCCGCGCACCGAGCAACCTATCCCGGCTGCCGGCTACCGCCAGCTACACCACTGCGCTGCCGCCAGACAGGGCGCTGAAGTCCGCGGCCGCGCTGCTCGGCCGCCGACGGTTCCGGCTGCACACCGGTGATGGCTGGGTGTCGGCCGAGAAGGGCTACGTGCGTGAGCTCGGCAACCTGCTCTTCCATATGGCACTCCTCGCCCTGCTGTTCTCGGTAGGCCTCGGCGGGGTTTTCGGTTACAAGGCAAATCGGCTCCTGATCGTCGGCCAGAGCTTTGCCAACACGCCTACCGACCTGGACGTGTTTCATCCGGGGCGGCTCGTCGGCCCTGGTAACCTCCAGCCCTTCTCGATCAACCTGCAGAACTTCCACGCACAGTACGTAGCGTCCGGGCCCGAGCTGGATCAGCCGCTGTCCTACAACGCCAGCCTGACGTATCAGACCCAGCCAGGCGCGCCTGCTCGGCATTACACGCTGCGGGTCAACCACCCGCTCGTCGTCGACGGTGTCAGCGTCTACCTCATCGGCCACGGCTACGCCCCCGTCGTCAGGGTCACTGACGGCACCGGGAAAGTGCGGTGGGACGGCCCCGTTCCGTTCATTCCGGTGGTCCAGAGCACCATGACGTCTGAGGGCGTAATCAAGGTGCCGGACGCCAGGCCATCACAGCTTGGTTTCGCCGGTGTATTCCTGCCGTCCGCGGTGAATGTCGGCGGCACGCTGGAGTCCGCGTTCCCGGCGGCGCTGAATCCCCGGCTGAGCTTGATCGGCTTCAGCGGCAACCTAGGCCTGAACGCCGGCGGGGCGCAGTCGGTCTACCAGCTCGACACCAAGGGCCTGCAGCCGCTCAGGATGGAAGCCCGGCCGCTCGTGGCTGGCCAGTCGATGACGCTGCCGAACGGCCTAGGCACCGTGACATACCTCGGGTACCAGCAGTGGATCAGCCTCGCCATCACCTACGATCCCGGCCAGCTACCCGCCCTCATCTCTGGCTTTGCCGCCCTTGCGGGGCTGATCTTGTCGTTCCTCGTGCGGCGCCGCCGCGTCTTCGTCCGCGCGGTGGCAGCGGCCGACGGCCAGAGCACCGAGGTCACGGTTGGCGGACTAGCGAGGTCGGACGCAGCCGGCGGGTTCGAGAGCGAGTTCGCTGACCTTGCGCAGTTGCTCCGGACCGAGCACGACGGCGCGGCCGGCGCCGGACCGCAGGCTGCCGGGGAACCCCATAGCGACACCAGCGAAGCCGAGACCGCAGGAGCCGGTGCGGACCGCCACGAGGCGGCACTGACCAGCCCGGACGGGGAGTGACTCGATGCCCATCAACACAGCCGCGGCTGACACCAGCAACGGACTGCTGCTCAGTACCGTCATCATCTATGCGATCGCGATGCTGTGCTACGCGTTCGACCTAGCCTTCGCGAAGCATCGCGTCCTGGCCGGAGTCAACGAGCCGGCCGATGTCGCCGTACCTGAGCTGGTCGGCGCTGGCGCCGGGGGCCCAGCGACGATCGTCGGCGGCAGCCGTCCGCCAGCCGATGTCACGGTCGGCACGCGGGGCAGCCGCTGGCCGTCGGGTTTCTGGCTCCGTCTTGCGTTCTCGCTGACATGCGTCGGCGCCGCCGTGCACGTAACGGCGATCTTCACGCGCGGCATCGCCGAAGACCGCGTGCCGTGGGGCAACATGTACGAGTTCATCGCGGCGTTCACCTGCATGGCGGTGCTGGTGCTGATTGCCGCGTCGATCTGGTACCGGGCCTACTACATGGGCCTGTTCGTCCTCGTGCCAGTCGTGTTCGGCCTCGGCATCGACCTGACTGTCTTGTACACCCCGGCCGGCTCGCTCGTCCCGGCGCTTCAGTCCTACTGGATCGCCATCCACGTGACCGCCATGATCGTGGCCATCGGGCTGTTCATCTTCGGCGCCGTAGTGACTTCGCTATACCTGGTCGCTGACCGGAGCCAGCGGCGCGTAGCCGCGGGCAAGCAGTCCTGGTCCGCTGGCATCATGCGCCACCTGCCAGCGCCGGTGATCCTAGATCGACTGTCCTACCGGAGCATTCTGTTCGGCTTCCCCGTCTGGACGTTCGGAGTGATCGCCGGCGCCATCTGGGCTGACCACGCCTGGGGGAGGTACTGGGGCTGGGACCCGAAGGAGACCTGGTCGTTCATCACGTGGGTCGTCTACGCGATGTTCCTGCACGCCAGGGCCACAGCGGGCTGGCGCGGCCGCCGGGCTGGCTGGATCCACCTGGCTGGCTTCGTGTGCCTGTTGTTCAACGTGATCGGCGTCAACCTATTCATCACAGGCCTGCACTCGTACGCCGGGATGTGACAGATCAGCTGACTCGATAACGACTCGTCGCGAGCTTCGCGGATCCGGCGGTCAAGCTCGAGCAGGAAGTCGGGATCGTCGTCGGGCCCAAGCGGTTGCGGGGTCACGAAGGCAACGCCCCCGACGGGCTCGTTGTAGCCACCGGCTGCCTGCGCCGCCGGGTGCCTCAGCAACGCATCGGCGGGGCCGTAGCCGCCCGCGGGATACGGGCTGGACAGACGCAAGAAACCCAGGCGGCGCGGCCGGCCGACCACGAGCCACGCCACGGCGCCGAAGACCCAGAACGCACCGACGATCAGCAGCCAGATGCCCTTGCTGAAGGTGATGAACTCCGAGTCAGGCGTGGTCGTGACGTCGAGCATGCACGGAAGGACGAATCCGACAGTAAGCAGGATAATCAGTGCACAAGCCAGCCACATGGTTGGCAGCCTAGCGCCAGGAACCGGATGCTCGGTCATAAAATGCAACATCTGCCACGACTGCACCATTCCTAGCCGGGAGCGTCACCAGGCCCGCTCGCGGGGCCAGCGACGCTCGGTAAGTGATGGTGACATTGGGTTACACAGGGCTGACAGGACGTCGGACCGTGCCATAGCCTGGCGCCACCGGGCGGGCGATACCCGCCGGTGAGATTGCGCACATCGGGAGTTGAGCGCATGCGGTTATTGCGTGGTCGCAGCTGGTGGCCTGCCACCAGCGGGGCTCGCGGTAGCCATCGCAAGACAGGCCGCGTTCGGGCGGGAATCGTTGCATCGATCGGGCGGGACCAACCGCCCGTAGCCGGGCTCGGTGCACCGCACGCTCAGCAGCAAACGCGGGCGCAGGCGGCGGGGACGGCTTGGCCAAGCGACGCGCCGCGGCTGGCCAGGCCGGTCAAGCCCAGCGGGACCGGCTCGATGACACCACCAGGAGCGGCGCGAGGCGCGGCCAGAGCTGCGATCCGGACGGCCCCAGATGCGCACACAGCTGCCGTGTCGAGCGCATCGACGTCCAGCCCTGCGGTGCGGCCTGCAGTCAGGACCAAGGAAGCGCGCCCGTGGTACGCGATCGCGCGCGCTGGACCGGCAGCCCAGGCGGCGGGCCGACGGAACTGCGGCTGCCTGGAGAAAGTCCTCATCCGAGAGTGGGCGGATGACGAAGAGCCGCCGGCTCAAATCGTCGCCGCGATAGATCGGCTCGCCGTCCTGCCGCTCCTTATCAAGGAAAAGCTGACGGTCGGCCTCGATGCCATTCACGTGGGCCCTGGGGGCGTGCCAGATCTCGATGACATGAGCGAGCTCGCTGGGGTGCCGCTTCCGTCCGGGCGTGCGACTTGGGACGCGTGCGCGGGCGCCTACGGTAACCGGAAGATCGTCGTGGGCTCGCGACCATCGCCTAGTCCCGACGTGATGTGCCACGAAGTCGGGCACGCACTCGACGATATCGACGGGCCAAGCGGGCAGTGGCAGTCTGACTCGGCTGACTTTCGCGCTCTCTACGCGCGGTGCCTGCCACACATCGCGAGCGAGTTCCACCGGCACGGACAGTCGCTAGGCCGCCGTGAGTTCTTCGCCGACGCGTTCGCCGCCATCGCGTCGAGCCAGCGTCCTGCTCTCGTCGAAATGCTGTCGGGTGACACGAGGACGGCGCTTGATGTGATGCTCTACTTCAACGTGCGGTACGGCCTGTGAGGTCCAGTCAGCGATGTATGTGATCCGGCTAACAAGCGGCAACCTGCTCGTGCCTGAGTACGCAGTCGGCCAGGGTGGGCTAATCGGCGACGCCTACGTCGAGATCGGCCCCGATCACGCCGACTATGCGCGGCTCGCCGCGCAGGCGATCACCGAGCAGGACGACAAGACGCGACGCGAGCGCTGGCGCGACGGCGACGAGTCACTGCGTCGGGAATTCCTTGATTACCTCGGCCGCCACGGCGCGGATGGCGGCTGGCACGGCGACTAGGTGTCAGTGCGGCTGGGCCGCGGGCGCGTCTCCGCCAAGCAACTCGCGCACCTCGGTCTCGCGGAAGCGTCGGTGCCCGCCTGGCGTGCGAATGCTGCTAATCCGACCGGACGCTGCCCAGCGCGTTACGGTCTTGGGGTCAACTCGGAAAAGCGCGGCTACTTCCCCCGGTGTGAGCAGACGCTCACTGTTGCCGTCCATCGTGTTTTACTCCCGTGTTCCCTGAATGTCTGCCCCAAGTGTCGCAGAAACTCGCCAAGTTAGCCACAAACAGCGGCTTTATCCCTCGATTAGGGAAATTCCGTCCGTCGTGCCACAGTCAAGCGGGGCGTCAAGGCCGCAGTCAAGACCGAAAGCTCAATCATTAGAGGCTGCCGCCTAGGTCGCGGCAAGGCGAGCCGGGCGGCACCGGCCGGTCAGCTACTCATGACGTGGACTAATGTCGACTCATCATGCGCGCGACACTCGCCTACACCCTGCTGCGGTTGCTGCTGTTCCTCGCGGCCGTGCTGGTGCTCGCGCTGTTCGGTGTGCACGGCATCACGCTGCTCGTGATTGCGCTGGTGGTCAGCTCGATCATTAGCCTGCCGCTGCTGTCCAGGCTGCGCGACAGGATGTCCACATCGATCTCGGGCCGGATCGACAACCTCAACGCCAGACTCGACGAGGGCACAAAGGCCGAAGACGTCGACTAGCGGCCGATCGCGGGCTGATCGGCCAGCCAGCCGCCAGTTGTCAGCATCCCCAGCACCGCCTGCACGGCGTCCCGCCGACTCAGCATGGATGTATCGATGACCAGCTCGGCGTCCGCTGGTTCCTCGTACGGATCTGACACGCCGGTGAACTGGCCGATGAGGCCGGCCCGCGCTTTGGCGTACAGGCCCTTGCGATCCCGTGCCTCGCAGACCTCGACCGGCGTCGCGACGTAGATCAGGAAGAAGTCGCCGACCTCGCTGACCATCTGCCGCACCTGCGCGCGCGCCGCGGCGAACGGCGCGATCGGCGCGCAGATCGCGATGCCACCGTGCCGGGCGATTTCGGCGGCGACGAAGCCGATCCGGGCGATGTTGAGATCACGGTCGGCCCGGGAGAACGTCAGACCTGCGGACAGCAGCTTGCGCACGAGGTCACCGTCCAGCAGCGAAACCTGCCGGTCGCTGCGCTCGGCGAGCACGTCGGCCAGGTCCCTGGCGATCGTGGACTTGCCCGAGCCGGACAGGCCTGTCAGGAACAAGACCAGGCCGCGCTCCGAGCGCGGTCTGCGCACCCGGCGCAGCTCGCGCGCCACCGCCGCTGGCGCTACCCAGTCCGGGATCTTGCTTCCCGCGTCGAGCAGGTCACCGAGCTGGTCGGCGGACAGGTCTTCGCGCTCCGTGCCCGCCTCGATCAGCCCGTGCGGACGCCACACCTCGGCACTCGGGTCGTAAGCCCAGTCGCCGCCGGAGAGCATTGGTATCTTGGCGCACCCCGCCAGGTCTACTTCCGCAGGAAGGTCCGCGGCGGCGGGGACCGGCCCGTCGACCATGATGTGGCTGGCCCCGTAGGCAGCCGCAACCCGGCTGGTCAGGGCGAGGTCACGGACCCGCCCAGCGGCGCCGCCCGCGGCGCCCGCGTGGTGTGGCAACGGCACCGGGACGAGCAGCGAGTCGGGTGGCAGGCTCGGCATCGCGGCCAGCACGGATCTGATGAGGGCTTGCGGTGAGCTGACGACCGTCACGTGGCCACTCACGAGCGGCAGAATGAGCACGCGCGCCTTGAGCTGGCCGGCCAGGTGCCTGACCTGGCCGATCTGTCGGCTGGTCAGCGGGCCCCTGGTGGCAAACGCGAGCACCGGCCGGTCGCCGAGCGCTGCGCGCGTCTCGGCCGGACTCAGCATCAGCCGGCGGAACGGCCCGTGCTCAGGCGGCCGGTTGGCGGCGACGGGGCCGGCCAGCCGCACTAGATCACCCCGGCCGAGCGGGATTCGCTCGTCGATAGCCATGACGGCGATCGGCGTGCCCTCCGGATCGGCCAGCAAGATCCGGTCGGCCGGCGCTGCCGCGGGCAGACTCGCGGGCAGGTCCAGAGTGATCTGAAGAGGGAACGGGGTCCCATCGGCCAGTCGCCAGCCGTCAGCCACGGCGGCTGCGTCCGCGCTCGCCATGAAGCCGGTGAGCGGCGCGAGCGCGCCTGTGAGGAGCAGCTCAAGATCGCCGAGCTGGTCAGCCGACAAGGTGCAGGTCGGCAGTGAGCTGAGCTCGGCCGCTGACACGGCTTCAGCCTCAGCTGTCACGGTCCCCTCCAACGGCGCGCTAGTCAGCTCGGCTGGACCGAGTCCGGCACGCCCGAGGCTACACGCGCGCGGGTTCGCACGACACTTCCGGTTTTAAGCGATCTTGCGCCCTAGTTTGCCGGGTTTGCGGTCGACGAAACCAGGAAGTGTCGCGTGTCAGGCTGACCGGCGCAAGGCTTCGGGGGCCGTTACTGGGACAGGACCCGGGCGTACTTGTCTTCTGGCTTGCGGATGACGTACCGCAGCTCGTCGTAAGCGGCGCCGCGGCTGGCCCGCGACAGCCGCTGGACCAGGCGCTGCGCCAGCACCAGCGCTTCTGGATTGCGAGCGCCGTGCTCGGCGCTGTACGCCTGCCGGTGCGCGATCGCGAGGCCGCGCCTCACTACGAACGACTCGATGCCGCGGCCGGACGCGATGGGCTCGTAGCAGGCCGGGAACGGGCCCGGCTCATCCGGGTGCGCCGCCTGCCACGCCAGCTCTCGCGCAAACTGCGGGAGCTTGCGGTCGAGTACGCCGACGGCTGTGTCGCGGTCGGCCGTTCGCAAAAACAGCAGGCCGCCGGGCCGCAATCCGCCGACCAGCCGGTCTAGAACGAGTTCCGCGTTGCGGATGCGATGCAGCAGCAGGGAGCACTGGATCAGGTCGACGGAACGCGGCGCCAGCGTGAGGGTTCTGAGTTCGGCGAACGCAACCGACGTCAGCTCCGGACGGCCGGCCGCTGCCTCGCGGACGATCGGGTTATCGTCGTCGACACGGTTGATCACGAGGGCCGGCACGACCTTCAGCAGCGCGGCCAGGTCCAGCTCCGGTCCGGCCGTCGCGCACCCCGCCTGCAGGAACGTGATCGTGCGTCCACGATGCTCGGCCGCGTAATCGGTGGCGAACCTGGTAAAGACGTCGACCTGTGCCGTCGTCTCGAGGGGGTCAGGACGCGCCCGCGCCAACCGGCGGCCACCCGAGGATGCCGCCCTGTGCTTGCCGTGCGAGCTCGAGCCTCCCGTGGCTGAGTCGAGCCCGGCCAGCCCGTCAACTGGTACCACGAAGCCATAGCGTAGTAGTTCGAATACTGTCCGTAGTGGATTCGGGGTCCAACTGGCCGCGTGATTACTAACCGTAGCTAGTCGGCGATCCCGCCGCGGCAGGCCCGTTGTCGCGCGCCAGTGTCGCGCGGGCCGTAAGCTAGGGATATCCCGTCGCCGCTGCTCGCACCGGCCTGCCGGCAATCGCCAGTGGGCCCGGTTGCCGCTCGGAGCGGGCCTTTCGTGCTGCCTACGAAGGGACTCTGGTGAGCCTCTCTGGCCTGTTGTCCGTCGTTACCTTGGACCCCGAAGTGCGCCGGGCGCTGGATCAGGCGGCCGAGTTGCCGACGCTCGGGGGCGACCTGATCGCGCCCGCCTCACTACGGCCGCTGCTCGTTGCCGCGCTATCTGGCGCCGGCCACGCTGACATAGCGAACGGTCGCGCTCCGGGCGCGGCTGATTCGGGGGCTGTCAGCGCCGTGACGCTCGCGGTCACCGCGACAGCCCGTGAGGCCGAGGAACTCGCCGCCGCGCTCGGGTCGCTGCTAGGCGAGGATCAGGTTGGCTACTTCCCGGCGTGGGAGACGCTGCCCCACGAGCGGCTGTCACCTCGGTCGGACACCTCCGGCCAGCGGCTCGCGGTCCTGCGCCGGCTGGCGCACCCCGATCCGTCGGACGTCCGATCGGGTCCGCTGACGATCGTCACGACGCCAGTTCGCAGTCTGCTCCAGCCGATGGTGAGCGGCCTCGGCGAGCTGACTCCCGTCAAGCTGGCAGCTGGTCAGGGCGCGAGCATGGACGACACGATCGCGCAGCTTGTCGACATCGGGTATGCGCGCGTCGAGATCGTCGAGCGCCGCGGTGAGATCGCGGTGCGCGGCGGCTTGCTTGACGTGTTCCCGCCGACGGAGGAACACCCGCTGCGCGTGGAGTTCTGGGGTGACGAGGTCGAGGAGATTCGCTTTTTCAAGGCGGCCGACCAGCGCAGCCTTTCCACGGCCGATGACGGGCTGTGGGCGCCCCCCTGTCGTGAGCTGCTGCTGACGACTTCGGTGCGCGACCGGGCCCGGCAACTCGCCGCCGAATGGCCTGGGCTTCAGGACATCCTCGGCAAGATGGCCGAGGGCATCACCGTCGAGGGGATGGAGGCGCTTGCTCCCGCGCTCACCGACAGGATGGAACTGCTGCTCGACTACCTACCGCGCGGAAGCAAGATCGTCGCCTGCGATCCCGAGCGGGTCAGAGCTCGCGCGGCTGACCTCGTGTGGACGAGTCAGGAATTCCTCGAGGCGTCCTGGGTCGGCGCCGCGGCCGGCGGTGAGGTTCCGATTGACCTTGGGGAAGCGGCAATCAGGCCGATAGCCGAGGCTCGCGCGGCCGCGGCGGCCGCAGAGCTGGCCTGGTGGACCGTGACGCCGTTCGCGACGGCCAGCTCGGGCGTGGTCACCGCGTCTGGAAAGACCGCGCCTGGCGACGACGAGGACGACGAGTCGGCCTCGTTCGCGGTCGCGGCGCAGCCGGCGCCTAGCTACCGCGGTGACACGAGCCATGCGCTAACCGACATCCATCGCTGGCTCGCCGATGACTGGCGCGTAGTCCTCGTCACTGAGGGACACGGGCCAGCCAGACGGCTGGCCGAGCTGCTGCGCGGTGACGGCGTGGGCGCCAGGGACGGCGATCTGACCGCGACTCCCGAGGCTGGCCTGGCGCACGTCACGACCGGCCTGCTTGAGTCTGGATTCGTCTGGCCGGCGCTCCGGCTTGTGGTGCTCGCAGAGCAAGACCTCGCTGGAACGAGGACGGGCACGCGCCAGTCGCATCGCATGCCGAGCAGGCGACGGGGCGGTATAGATCCGCTCCAGCTGACGCCCGGCGACTACATCGTGCACGAGCAGCACGGCGTCGGCCGATACGTGGAGATGACGAGCCGCACGGTGCAGGGCGCCACCAGGGATTATCTGGTGATCGAGTACGCGCCGAGCAAGCGCGGACAACCGCCAGATCGGCTTTACCTCCCGACCGACCAGCTCGACGAGGTGACCAGGTACACCGGCGGCGAGGCGCCTGCCCTGCACCGGCTAGGCGGCGCGGACTGGGCCAAGGCCAAGGGGCGCGCGCGCAAGGCGGTCCGCGACATCGCGGCGGGCCTGATTCGGCTCTACCAGGCCCGGATGGCCTCGCCCGGACACCAGTTCGGGTATGACACGCCGTGGCAGCGCGAACTGGAGGACGCGTTCCCATACGTCGAGACTCCGGACCAGCTCGCGGCCGTAGACGAGGTCAAGGCAGACATGGAACGCGCGGTTCCGATGGACCGGCTCATCTGCGGGGACGTCGGCTATGGCAAGACGGAGATCGCGGTCCGCGCCGCGTTTAAGGCTGTGCAAGACGGAATGCAGGTGGCCGTCCTGGTGCCGACCACGCTGCTGTCGGCGCAGCACTTCACGACGTTCAGCGAGCGGTATGCGTCGTTCCCGGTGACCGTTCGCGCCATGTCCCGGTTCCAGTCGGCGGCCGAAGTAGCCGACACGCTCGACGGCCTGGCGTCCGGCAAGGTCGACATCGTGATCGGTACGCACCGGCTGTTGTCACCCGAAGTGCGGTTCGCGAGGCTCGGTCTGCTGATCATCGATGAAGAGCAGCGATTCGGGGTGGAGCACAAGGAGTACCTGAAGCAGCTGCGCACCGAGGTTGACGTGCTCGCCATGTCGGCCACCCCGATCCCGCGGACGCTGGAAATGGGGATCTCCGGAATCAGGGAGATGTCGACGATTCTGACGCCGCCAGAGGAGCGGCATCCGGTGCTGACGTCGGTCGCCCCGTATGACGAGAAGCAGATCGCTGCCGCGATTCGGCGCGAGCTGCTCCGTGATGGCCAGGTGTTCTTCGTGCACAACCGGGTGTCGTCCATCAACAAGGTCGCGGCCAGGCTGGCCGACCTCGTGCCCGAGGCGAGGATCGGCGTTGGCCACGGCCAGATGAACGAGCACAGCCTGGAGAAGGTGATGAGCGGGTTCATCAACCGGGAGTTCGACGTCCTGGTCTCCACGACCATTGTCGAGTCGGGCCTTGACATTCCGAACGCCAACACGCTGATTGTGGACCGCGCTGACGCCTACGGGCTGCCCGACATGCACCAGCTACGAGGCCGGGTTGGCCGCGGCCGGGAGCGAGGCTATGCCTACTTCCTGTACCCGCCAGAGAAGCCCCTGACCGAGACAGCCCACGAACGGCTGGCGACGCTCCAGCAGCACACCGGCATCGGCGCTGGCCTGCACATCGCCATGAAGGACCTAGAGATCCGCGGGGCTGGCAACCTGCTCGGCGGCGAGCAGTCCGGGCACATCGCCGCCGTGGGTTTCGACTTGTACGTCAAGATGATCGGCGAAGCGGTCAGGGAACTGCGAGGTGACGGCCCGGCGGAGCGAGCCGAAGTCCGGATCGAACTGCCGGTTGACGCGCATATCCCGCATGACTACATCACGGGCGAGCGGCTGCGGCTCGAGGCGTACACGGCGATCGCGTCGATCGACGCGGTCATCGACATAGCGGCGGTCCGGGACGAGCTGACGGACCGATACGGCGCGGTCCCACCCCAAGTGGAGAACCTGCTCGCGGTGGCGCGCCTGCGCGCCGCGGCCCGGCAGTCTGGGCTGACGGACATAACAATGCAGGCTAACAAGATTAAGTTCTCGCCTGTTGATCTGCCCGACTCGAGGCAAGTCCGCGTGCAGCGCTTGTACCCGGGGACCGTGCTCAAGCCGGCCGTCAGTACCATGCTCGTACCAGTGCCGAAGGCCGTGCCCGGCGCACGCAGCGGAAGTATTCGGGCAGGTACCGGGCCGACAATCTCGCTCGGCGCCCCGCCGCTTCGTGATCAGGAACTGCTGGCCTGGTGCGAGGAGCTTATAGGGTCGGTGATCGACGGCCCGGCATCCGCAGGCGGCGCCGGACCTGACGTGGTGGCGTAGCCGGAGCGCGCCCAGCATGAGGAGGAACCTGGCGTGACCAGGAAGCACATCCGGGCCGCGGCGGCGCTGATCGTCGTTGGCCTCGCGGCATCGGCGTGCGGCAGCGTCCAGCTCGGTGCGGCGGCGATCACCGGATCCGACCGGATCACCGCTGCCAGCCTGACTAACCAGGTGGCCAACCTCACTGGCGCCTACCAGGCTAATCAGGCGAAGGGGATCAAGCCGCAGCGGCCAACGGGCCAGGAGGCGCAGCAGGTGCTCTCCTGGCTCATCCTGTTCCGCATCTACGACAAGGTCGCCGCGCAGCAGCGCATCTTCGTGACGCCGGCCCAGGCAAACAATCAGCTCAACGCGCTGAGCAAAGTGGCGACCCAAAACAAGCTCACGCTGGACCAGTACGTCGCAGCAGCCGGAGCGGTCCCGCCGGATCTGGTGCCACAGCTCGGCCGGTATCTCGCGATCGTGTCCACCCTCGAGGCGCGGTTCAACGGTGGTAAACCGCCGACCAGCGCGTCTGCGCAGCTCTCGAACCAGGTGGCCCACGCCCAGTGCGTGGCCGCGAAGAACCTCGGCGTGCAGGTGAACCCGCAATTCGGCGTGTTCGACTACCACACTTATGCCGTCGTGCCTGCGGCGTCAAAGCTAGCCGCTGACCCGGTGCCGTCGCCCACGACGAGCAAGCCGCTGGTGAATCCGCCCTGCTGACCCCGCGGCAGACGCGAGCAGTCACGTGACCGAGTCGAAGCGCAAGCCCCCGGCTGACGCAGTCACCGGATCACGCCTGCTCGACCTCGTGCGGGTCATGGACACGCTGCGCGTCAACTGCCCGTGGGATGCCCAGCAGACGCACGAGAGTCTGCGGCCGTTCCTCCTTGAGGAGACGTACGAGGCCGTCGACGCGATGACGGCTGACGACCAGGAGGCAGTCCGGGAGGAGCTCGGCGACGTGCTGCTTCAGGTCGTCTTCCATGCCAGGGTGGCGCAAGAGCGCACCGACGGCACGGGGTACACGATCGACGACGTCGCCGACGGCATCATCGACAAGCTGACGAGGCGCCATCCGCATGTGTTCGGCGACGTCACCGTGTCGGGACCAGACGAGGTGAAACTCAACTGGGATGCCATCAAGGCCGCCGAGCGGGCCGCCGCGGGCCTTGCCGGCCCGGCATCAGTCCTCGATGGCGTGCCCCTGGGCCAGCCAGCACTCGCACTCGCCGCGCAGTTGCTGCGCCGCGCCGAGCGGGCCGGAGTTCCTGCCGAGCTGGGTCCAGAGGGCGCTGAGCAGGCCGGCAGCGAAGACGGCGGTGACCTCGGGCGCGAGCTATTCGCGCTGGTGAACCGCGCGCGGGCGGCCGGCCTCGACCCCGAACTTGAGCTGCGGGCTGCGGCGCTGGATTACGCCGACCGAGTGCGCACGTGGGCGGCCAGCCAGGACTGGCAGCCGCCGGACGACCAGCCACTGGATGAACAGCCGCTGTAGTCATGCGGCGTGCCCAACTCGATCACGGTATTGGCCTCTACTAGGCTCCAAAGCGACCGTTAAGCATCGCTATTAGCGCAGGAGCTTCTACCGTGGCCTCGATCGAAGGCATATTTGCCAGGCAGATCCTTGACTCTCGTGGCAACCCGACAGTCGAGGTCGAGGTGGTGCTTGATGACGGCAGCCTCGGCCGAGCGGCGGCACCGAGTGGGGCCTCGACGGGCAAGTTCGAAGCCGTCGAACTGCGTGACGGCGGCCAGGAATACGGCGGCAAGGGGGTCACCAAGGCCGTCCAGGCCGTGATCGACGAGATCCAGCCGGAGTTGCTCGGCTACGACGCCGACGACCAGCGGATGATCGACCAGGACATGATCGATCTCGATCGGACGCCGGACAAGTCCAGGCTCGGTGCGAACGCGATCGTGGGAGTCAGTCTGGCGGTCGCCAAGGCCGCGGCCAACTCGGCTAGCCTGCCGCTCTTCAGGTACCTGGGCGGCCCCAACGCGCACGTGCTGCCGGTGCCGTGCATGAACATCCTGAACGGTGGCGCCCACGCGGACTCCAACGTTGACATCCAGGAGTTCATGATCGCCCCTGTCGGTGCCAGCACCTTCGAGGAGGCGGTGCGGTGGGGAGCTGAGACGTACCACGCGCTCAAGTCCGTGCTCAGGCAGCACGGGCTAAACACCGGCGTCGGCGACGAGGGCGGTTTCGCGCCGGATCTGGAGCACAACCGGGCGGCGCTCGATCTGATCGTCGAGGCCATCGGCAAGGCTGGCCTGACCCCGGGCCGCGACGTGGCGCTGGCGATCGACGCGGCGGCCAGCAACTTCCTCGAGGGCGAGACGTATGCCTTCGAGGGCGGTGCGAAGACCTCGGCGGAGATGACCAGCATCTACGCGCAGTGGCTCGAGACCTATCCGCTGATCTCCCTGGAGGATCCGCTGGCGGAAGAGGACTGGGACGGCTGGCGTGCGCTGACTGCCCAGCTCGGCGACCGGGTGCAGATCGTGGGCGACGACATCTTCGTGACGAACCCGGAGCGCATCCGCCGGGGCATTGACCTCGAGGTCGCCAACTCGCTGCTGGTCAAGGTCAACCAGATCGGCACGCTCACCGAGACGTTCAGCGCTGTGGACCTGGCCCACCGCAACGGCTACACCACGATGATGAGCCACCGATCCGGCGAGACCGAGGACACAACCATCGCTGACCTTGCAGTGGCGCTCAACTGCGGGCAGATCAAGACCGGCGCGCCGTGCCGCTCCGAGCGGGTAGCAAAGTACAACCAGCTGTTGCGCATCGAGGAAATACTCAGCGACGGTGCCGCGTATGCGGGCCGCAACGCGTTCCCCCGCTCGGTCAAGGGCCTGTGAGCCCGGCTGGGGCCGCGCAGCCCCCGGGGCGACGGCCGGTCCTCGCCTCGCGGCCCAAGCTCACCAGCCGCGCGGCCGTATTGGCCGTCGTGCTGTGCGCAATCTCCCTGACACTGGCCTACCCGGTACGCGAGTACATCGCCGATCATCGTCAGATCGATCAGCTCGCCGCCCAGAACGCGCAGATAGCCGCCAGTGTCAAGCACCAGCGCGCCGAGTTGCGCGCGCTTGCGTCGCGGTCCCGGATCGAGCAGGAGGCACGGGACGGCCTGCACATGTGCTTCCCGACACAGACGTGCTACGAGGTGATCTACCCACCCGTTCCCCAGCCGAAGACCGATGCAATCCGCGCCGCGACGCCGTGGTACGGACGGCTGTGGAAGTCGGTCGAGGCCGCCGACACGTCGACGCCTCGGTGAGCACGTGAGCGAGTCCGGCGCCGCGGGGGCCGGGCCGCCGGCGGTCGGTGATCTCGATGCGGTGGAGCGTCAGCTCGGCCGCGCTCCCCGCGGCATCACCGCGATCGCTCACCGGTGTCCGTGTGGCCTCCCAGACGTGGTTGAGACGGCGCCGCGGCTAGCCGACGGCACCCCGTTCCCGACCTTGTACTACCTCACGTGCCCGCGCGCGTGCGCCGCTGTCAGCGGGCAGGAGGCAGCCGGAGTCATGCGAGAGATGACGGCGCGACTGTCGGCCGACACTGGCCTGCGCGAGCGCTACGAGGCCGCGCATGCCGACTATCTGCGCCGCCGGGTCGCGGCCGCGGCGGCAGCGGGAGTCGAACCGCTGCCCCCGGGCACGCAGAGCGCCGGCGGCATGCCGGACCGGGTTAAATGCCTGCACGCACTCGCGGCGCACGCACTCGCCGTGCCTGGCGGCAACCCGCTAGGCGCCGAGGCGGTCGAGGCATCCGGCCGGTGGTGGCAGGCTGGACCGTGCGTGGCCCGAGAACGCGACGCCGGGGAGGCAGCCAGATGACCAGGCGAGTGGCAGCCATCGACTGCGGGACGAACTCACTGCGACTGCTGATCGCCGACGCTGACCCGGCGAGCCGTCGCCTAGTCGACGTGCAGCGGCGGATGGAGATCGTCCGCCTCGGTCAGGGCGTGGATGCGACCGGCGTACTGGCCCCGGACGCCCTGGCGCGGACATTCCGTGTGCTGGCCGACTACGCACGCGAGATCCGGGATGCGGGTGCGACCCGGGTCCGCATGGTCGCCACCAGCGCGACACGCGACGCACGCAACGCCGCCGACTTCACCGGCGGCGTGCAGGAAACACTGGGCATCACGCCCGAGGTTGTCAGCGGCGGCGAGGAGGCGCTGCTGTCGTTCGCCGGGGCGACTACCGAGCTCACCACCGCGGACCCAGACGCGCGGGCTGGCACAGCGCCGCATCCGCCCTACCTAGTGGTTGACATCGGCGGCGGCTCGACCGAATTCGTGCTTGGTGGTAGCCACGATGCCGATCTAGCGAGCGCTGCGAGCGGCCTGTCGGCTATGTCGGTGGATATCGGCTGTGTCCGGCTGACGGAGCGCCACTTGCACTCCGATCCGCCTACGGAGGCCGAGATCAAGGGCGCCACCGCCGATATCGAACATGCGCTTGATGCTGTCGGCGCCGCCATCGCAGTAGCCGATGCGCGGACACTCGTCGGCCTGGCGGGCTCCGTGACCACGGTGGCCGCGATCGCGCTCGGACTGGCGGAATATGACCCCGGCCGCACCCACCACGCTCGGATCTCGGCAGGCGCTGTGCACGCTGTCACTTCGGAGCTGCTCGCCGCTACCAGAAGGGAACGGGCCGCGATCGGCTCGATGCATCCAGGCCGCGTGGACGTCATTGGTGCTGGGGCGCTGGTGCTCGATCAGGTCATGCAGCGTTTCGGCTTCGCCGAGGTGGTCACCAGCGAGCACGACATACTCGACGGTATTGCATGGTCGATCGCCCTCGACTGATTCCTGGCACCGGCTGGCCTGAGGATCCGGCGACACGCGACACCCCGGTCGCGCGTAGCGCCACCGACGTCAGCGTCCTGGCTGAGACGGCGGGTTCTGTTGCGGAACTGGCCGCCCGCGAGTCGGTGTGTCGGGCCTGCCCGCGTCTGGTTTCGTGGCGCGAGCAGGTGGCGCTCACCAAGCGCCGGTCGTTCCAGGCGGACACGTACTGGGGACGGCCGGTTCCGAGCTGGGGCGACGACGAGCCGTCGATCCTGATTCTCGGCCTCGCGCCTGCCGCGCACGGTGGCAACAGGACGGGCCGCATTTTCACCGGTGACCGCAGCGGCGACTTCCTGTTCGCCTCGCTGTGGCGCACTGGCCTCGCCGCGCAGCCAACCTCGACGGCTGCGGGCGACGGTCAGCGCCTGATCTCGGTGCGGATGACCGCCGCTGTCCACTGCGCGCCGCCCGACAACAAGCCGCTGCCTGCTGAGCGTGACGCCTGCGCGCCGTGGCTCGCCGCCGAGCTAGCCCGGCTCAGCGCGAGCTTGCGGGTCGTTGTGTGTCTCGGGCACTTCGCCTGGGTGGCACTGTGGCCGGCGCTCGCGCGGGTGGGCTATCAGGTGCCGCGGCCGCGGCCAGTGTTCGGTCATGGGTCCGAGGTCAGCGTGCTCTTCGCGGCAGGCGAGCCCGCGAGAGTGACGGTGCTGGGCTGTTACCACCCCAGCCAGCAGAACACCTTCACCGGCCGTGTCACCGAGCCCATGCTCGACGCCGTCTTCAGCCGAGCCCGCCTCCTAGACAGCTAGCGGCCCTCGCATGACCGTAACGGCAGCCGAGCGGATCACCCACGGTGAGAAGAATGGCGTAATGGTCACAGCGAGTGCCAGGTGCGAAAGTTCGCAGAGATAAGACCGGTGACATTGGCTGGGAACGGACTGTAGTAATTGGATATCTAGAGTCGGCAGATGGTTGGGGGTATCATCGCAATGCCCCCGTAGCCCAAGGGAAGAGGCCGGCCCCCTAAAAGGGTCCCCAGTGTCGGTTCGACTCCGACCGGGGGTACTGGTGACCAGCTATAACGCCATTCTGACGGCATCGGCTGCGCAGGCTGGCCGCCGCATCAATGGATCGTATGCCAATCATGTGATCATTACCCGGGCGGTGATCGAGGGCAGTCTTTGGGAGCAGTTTTCCACGCGTGATTCCATGAGTTCAGCACAAATTAACCGGTCGGCTTCGCTGCGTGGATCGTCGGATTAGGCAGCTGCCTGCGGCTCGTTATCCCGTTTTCGGGATATTCGTAGCCGCCGACGCGGGCAGGCACAAACGGCTAAGTAACGTCGGCCCCGCGCGTTTCACGTAGTCATCCGCTGACGTCCGGTCCGGCCCGATCGATCGTGATCCTGACGATGAGCCGCTTCTCCCGGGTCATCGCGGCGCGGTAGTCGTCCCAGTCCGGATGCTCGCCAGAGATGCGCCGGTAGTACTCCTCGAGGATCGGCAGCGCATCAGGCAGATGGATGAGCTCGGCGTCGCCTTCGGCCTGGATCCACTCGCCGAAGAACGCATTCGTGATGCCGCAGAGGGATACGCGCGGGTCCCTGGCGAGGTTCTTGGCCTTCACTGCAGTTTCGCGCGTGCTGACGAGCACGCGCCCTTCATCGTCGACGGCGACGACGACAGGTGAGAGCTGCGGACGACCATCTGACCTCATGGTGGCCAGAATCGCCCTTGGGTGGCTGGACAGGAAGCTAGTAGCGCGACCGATGTCCACGGCGGCCGGTCAGGCGCTAAACAGCCTGGTACGCCGCTGTACCTCGTACTCATGCACGATCGCGGTGGCGTAGCCGTGGGAGAGACCATGCTCGTCTGACAGCCAGTAGGCGCGCTCGCTGCACCTGAGGAACGCTGGGCCCGATTCAAGCCGACTGAACCACTCTCGGAGCTGGAGTCCCGTGACTACCGGGATGCGGTCGATCAGATTCTTGTGCAGCTCCGCGGAGTGGGTCAGGGACAAGTGGCACCTCCAGCTCGAGGGGTAAGTCCTCTTCCAGTCGAGAGTGCACCACGACAGGCCGCATGACAACCCCCGGCGGCAAGCCTTCCGTAATGCCCTGTTTGACGGCCAGCCGCGTAGCCGGGCAAAAGCGCACTATCGAGACCGACCGGCCTGGGCCAATCAGGAAAGCCGCTCGAAGATCATCGCCATGCCCTGCCCGCCGCCGACGCACATTGTCTCAAGCCCGATCGCCTTGTCATGGAACTGCAGGCTGTTGAGCAGCGTCGAGGTGATGCGGGCGCCGGTCATGCCGAACGGGTGCCCGACCGCGATGGCGCCACCGTTGACGTTGAGCTTGTCGATATCGATCCCCAGGTCGCGCGCAGACGGGATGACCTGTGCGGCGAACGCCTCGTTGATCTCGACCAGGTCGACGTCGTCGATG
This sequence comes from uncultured Actinomycetota bacterium, assembly GCA_963730085.1. GTDB lineage: Bacteria > Actinomycetota > Actinomycetes > Streptosporangiales > Streptosporangiaceae > JAJYUU01. Next base: position 100,181 of record CAVSQI010000012.1, read on the forward strand.
GTCATCCCCGCCCGGGCCAGCGCCTGCTGCGACGCCCCGACCGGGCCGAGGCCCATGATCTCGGGCGACAGCGCGGTCAGACCGGTGGAAACGATCCGGGCCAGCGGCGTGATCCCGAGCTCGGCCGCCTTCGTGTCGCTCATCACGATGACGGCCGCGGCGCCGTCGTTCAGCGGACAGCAGTTACCGGCCGTGACGGTGCCGTCTGGCCGGAAGACGGGCTGGAGCTGCGACACCTTCTCTAGCGTCGTGCCAGCACGCGGGCCATCGTCGGCCGAGACGACGCTGCCATCGGGCAGGGTGGCCGGCGTGATGTCACGCTGCCAGAAGCCGTCGGCAGTAGCTTTCTCGGCTAGATTCTGTGATCGGACGCCGAACTCGTCCTGCTCGGCGCGGCTGATCCCGCGCACCTGAGCAACGTTCTCGGCAGTCTGACCCATTGCGATGTAGATGTCGGGGATCTGGCCGTCCTCGCGCGGATCATGCCAGCTAAAGTCGCCCTTCGCCATCTCGCCGGCCCTGGCCTCAGCCGCGACGAAGACCGGGTTCTTCGTGTCCGGCATGCCATCGCTGCTGCCCTTGGCAAACCGGCTGACTGTCTCCACGCCCGCCGAGATGTAGATGTCGCCTTCGCCGGCCTTGATCGCGTGGTAGGCCATCCGGGTGCTCTGGAGTGACGACGAGCAGTAGCGGGTGATCGTGGTCCCCGGGAGCGAGTCGTAGCCGAGCATGACGGCGACCACCCTGGCCATGTTGTAGCCCTGCTCGCCGCCCGGCAGGCCGCAGCCCAGGATCAGGTCGCTGATCTGCGCCGGATCGACCTGCGGGACCTTAGCCAACGCCGCGGCGACCATCTGAATGGTCAGGTCGTCAGGCCGAATGGTAGTCAGCGATCCCTTGAACGCGCGGCCGATCGGCGAGCGTGCGGTGGCTACGACGACTGCCTCGGGCATGACGGCTCCCTGCGAAAGATCTGTAGTTAACTCGACAGTAGCTTATGCAACATCAGCCGCCCAGCCTGCCTTCCCGGCGCATGTTCCAGCGGCCAGTAACGCACAGCACGACGAGCGCGATGGCGGCTGCGAGCATGACCGGCGGCGTCACTCGCTGGCCGATCTGCCGCTGGACGACCTGGAGCGAGGGACCCAGAGTCCGGGCGGCTCGGCCGAAGCCGATTCCGGGCATATCGGCGATGGTGATCGCGGTGAGCCATCCGATCGCGACCCAGTCAAGCCGGGACTCCGGGTAGAAGACCAGCACGCACATGATCATGACGCTGTACCAGGCGAACTGGTTCGGCCAGAGGACAAGCCAGGTGACGCTCAGCGCCAAGGCGATCCTGATGGCCGGACGGTCATCGGCGGCTACAGGGAGCTTGGTAATGGCCAGCCAGCCCACCGGGACCAACAACAAAGCGGCGATCGGCTCGGCGTAGTGGAGGCTGAGCCCGAGGTGCTCGAGCACGATGCCGTAGAAGCCATTACCAAGCCCTCCGGCCGCTCGGCTGGCCAGAGCCTTGATCGCGGGCGTCCCGGCAACCACATAGCCGGGGATGACCACCGCGGCGGCTCCGGCCACGGCGGCCAGGAGCTGCCTGGGCCGCCGGCGCAGGGCCCACGCCAGGGCCAGCGCGAACACAAGGTAATCCGCCTTGATGGACACGGCCGCGCCGATGCACACGCCCGCTGTTGCGCCGGCCGTGAGCAGGCCGGTGCGCTCCGCCCACCGGTCGGCGACCAGCAGCCCGGCGAGACCAAGCGCGGCCGCGAGCACGTCCAGGTGGCCGGCTGCGATCAGGTTCCAGATCAGCAGCGGGTTCGCGGTCCACAGCAGATGCGCGCGGGCGCGGCGGCCTGGATCTGTCCGCAGCGTGCGGTCAGCGACGAGGGCGACGGCGGCAAATGCGATGGCGTTGGCGAATTTCAGCCAGAACGCGGTGACTGCTAGCGATGGCCCGGCGAGCCGAGCCGCGACCAGCTGCTCAGCGGTCGCGAGGGGACCGTACACGCTCGGAGCGTGAGCCCAGTCGAACGGCACGCCCTGCTTCAGATGCAGCAGAAGACGGTACCCGTTCGGCGTCATCACGTACGGACTGTGACCTATCGCGACGATGTGGCCGTAGATCGCGTAATCAAGCGAGTCTGTCGAGCCAGTCGGCGGAACGACGGTGAGGACGACCACGGCGAGCACGGCCGTCACTATGATGACCCGCATGGGTACGGGCAGGCGTCGGCGAAGCGCCAGCAGCCCGGCGGCGACCCCGCCGCCCGCGAGGACGCCCGCTACCCATACGGCCACCACGATGATCTTGGTCGATACGTGCAGGCCTAGCTCCCACGGCGGTCCCGCGGCCGGAAGCTCTAGCGTGGGCGGCATCCAGCTCGACCGGAGGAGCCCGGCTGCCACCATGATCGCCAGACTCGTCATAATCCCGACGGCGGAGCACAGGCCGAGAATGCGGCTAGCCGGCTCCGCGGCTCTGACGCCAGCCGGCGCCGAGCGTGGCCGGGTGGTGTTCGAGTGGCTCATCCGATCCCAGGTCGTCGATGACTGTGACGTGCGGCGTGGTCTCTTCGGTACGTCAGTTCGCCGGCCGGGAGCGCCAGTGCTCACCGCCATCGCCGGCCACCTGGTTGGCAGCGGCGATGCAAACCCCTATACCCGGCCAACGGCGAAGTCAGCGGCTAGTCTTCGCTAGAGATGCAGTCGGATAGCGTCGGTGGCCTCAGGACGCAACACCGACGCCTGAGACCGTTTTTGCCGTTATCGGGACGAAGCGGTCACGGGATCCAGATCCAAAGGACGCGACAGATGCAGGTACACGACTCCCTCATTGACCTGGTCGGGAATACGCCTTTGGTCCGGCTGCGGAAGGTCACCAGGGGCCTGCTGGCCGCGGGTGACGGGCCCACGGTCCTGGCCAAAGTCGAGTACTTCAATCCGGGTGGCTCGGTGAAGGACCGGATCGCGCTCGCAATGGTCGAAGCCGCCGAGAAGTCTGGTGAGCTGCAACCAGGCGGCACCATCGTGGAGCCGACCTCCGGCAACACCGGCATCGGACTCGCCATCGTGGCGCAGGAGAAGGGCTACCGGTGCCTGTTTGTCTGCCCTGACAAGGTGAGCCAGGACAAGATCAGCGTGCTGCGGGCCTACGGGGCCGAAGTCGTGGTGTGCCCCACGACCGTGTCCCCTGACCATCCGGACTCCTACTACTCCGTCTCCGACCGGCTGGCCAGGGAGACGCCTGGCGGCTGGAAGCCGAACCAGTACGCCAACATCGAGAACCCGCACTCGCACTATCTGTCGACCGGCCCAGAGATCTGGACCCAGACCGACGGGCGGGTTACGCACTTCGTGGCCGGCATCGGCACGGGTGGCACTATCTCCGGTACGGGCCGATACCTCAAGGAGGTATCCGGCGGGCGCGTCAAGATCATCGGTGCAGACCCTGAGGGCTCGGTCTACTCCGGCGGCACCGGCCGCCCCTACCTTGTCGAGGGCGTCGGCGAGGACATCTGGCCGGAAACCTATGACAAGAGCATCTGCGACAAGATCATCGCCGTCAGCGACGCTGACTCGTTCCTGATGACGCGCCGCCTGGCTAAGGAGGAGGCGCTCCTAACGGGCGGATCTTGCGGCATGGCGGTCGTCGCTGCACTCCGGGTCGCCAAGGAGGCCGAGCCGGACGACGTGATCGTGGTGCTGTTGCCCGACGGCGGGCGCGGGTATCTAGGCAAGATCTTCAATGACGAGTGGATGGCCGACTACGGCTTCCTCACCGCCGAGACTGCCGAGCCGCGCGTCGGCGACGTGCTGGAACGCAAGGCGGACTCGTCGCTGCCGGCGTTCGTGCACGCGCATCCGACCGATACGGTCCGGGCCGTCATCGCCAGCTTGCGCGAGTTCGATGTTTCTCAGCTGCCCGTGCTGAGTGCCGAACCACCCGTCATGGCGGCCGAAGTGGTGGGTTCCATCGTCGAGCACGACTTGCTCGAGGCCCTGGTAACGGGCAAGGCCGCCCCGGACGACGAGGTCGCCCGACTGATGTCGCCGCCACTGCCGTCGGTCGGGTCGGGCGAGCCAGTCAGCGTCGCGGCTAGGGCACTCGGCGACGCGGGCGCCGCCATCGTGCTTGTCGACGGCAAGCCAGCAGGCGTGATCACACGCCAGGACGTGCTCACGTTTCTGTCGAGCTAGCCCCGATAGCCTGGGTCGATGCAGAAACAGCACCGCGACGGGTTCGAGACCCTCGCGATCCACGCCGGCCAAGAGCCAGACCCGGCGACCGGCGCCGTGGTCCCGGCCATCTACCAGGTCTCGACGTACAAGCAGGACGGCGTCGGCGGGCTGCGGGGCAAGGAACTCGGTGACGCCGCCCGCTGGATTGAGGGCTACGAGTACTCGCGCACCGACAACCCGACGCGGGGCGCTCTCGAGGAGTGCCTGGTCGCGCTCGAGGGCGGCGTACGGTGCCTGACCTTTGCGTCCGGGATGGCCGCGTCAGACTGTCTGCTCCGTGCCGTCTGCAGGCCTGGTGACCACGTACTGATCCCGGACGACGCCTATGGCGGCACCTTCCGGCTGTTCGACAAAGTGCTGACTGGCTGGGGCCTGACGTACGACCCGGTTCCCATGGCCGACGTCGCTGCCGTGCGCGCCGCGCTCGCGGCGCGTCCGGCCCGGCTCATCTGGGTCGAGACGCCGACCAACCCGCTGCTCGGGATCGCGGACATCGCGGCGCTGGCCCGGGTCGCCGCCGAGGCTGGGGCGCTCCTCGTTGTCGACAACACATTCGCCTCGCCGTATCTCCAGCAGCCGCTCGCGCTCGGCGCGGATGTCGTCGTCCACTCGACGACCAAATACATCGGCGGACACTCCGACGTCGTTGGCGGAGCGGTCGTGGTCAACGACTCCGAGCTGGGCGAGCAGTTGTACTTTCTTAGGAACGCGGTCGGATCGACGCCGGGCCCGTTCGACGCCTGGCTGACTCTTCGGGGTGCCAAGACCCTTGCCGTCCGCATGGACCGGCACTGCCAGAACGCGCAGCGCATCGCCGACATGCTGGTCAGCCACCCGGCGGTAGCCGAGGTTTACTACCCGGGCCTGCCGACACATCCAGGGCACGAGACGGCGGCCAAGCAGATGCGAGGCTTTGGCGGCATGGTGTCATTTCGCGCACGCGGCGGCGCGGGCGAAGCTGTCGAGATCTGCGGCCGGACGCGGCTGTTCACCCTGGGTGAGTCCCTCGGCGGTGTGGAGTCGCTCATCGAGCATCCGGCCCGGATGACGCACGCGTCGGTGACCGGCTCGGAGCTCGAGGTGCCGGGCGACCTCATCCGCCTGTCTGTAGGCATCGAGTCCGTGGACGATCTGATCGAGGACCTGCGCTCGGCGCTCGGCTAGTGAACCGAGGCGGCAGGTGGCCGCCACCGCTGCCATGCCTTGTGCACTGTGAATAGCCGCGATGGCGCTGGTGGCACGCTGATGAGCTGCCCGCGCGGCTGAAGCATCACCCCCGAGGGAACCGGTTCCCACCAGGACTCGCGGCTCAGCAGGCGACTGAACAGCTCCACCTGCGGACCGCGCCTCGCCTGCCCCGCCGTCGGGCCTAGCACCAGTTCCGCGGGAGCCGCATGACCGACGCCCTGCCAGCGGACGTCAGTCGAGATGCGGAGCCGGTCTGCGTGGTTGGGCAGCGCGGCGTGCGACGTCAGACAGTGGAACAACAGGACGTCACCAGCGCGAAAGTCGGTTGTGGCCCAGCCTGGCTCATCGGCCATCAGGAGGCGCGGCCGCAGCGGTGGCCCGAGGTGGCTGCCCGGCAGCACCGCGAGACCGCCGAGCTGTGCTGGGATGTCCATCAGTGGTATCCAGGTCGTCAGCATGTCCTGAACACCCGACACCGCGAAGTCCTGGTGAATGAACCGGCCCCTCGTGACCTGGAATGGCGGCTCGGGGTACACGGTGCGCAGCACCTTCACCGGGTAGGAGAACGCGGCCGGGCCGAGTAGCCGCCGGACCAGACCGCGCAGTGACGGCAGGTAGGGGAGCCGGTTGAGGCCACGGCTCGCGAGCGCGGCCCGGAAGGACGGGTCAGCCAGCGCTTCCCGGATGTTCACTGCGCGCTGGGAGCCGAGGGGACGACCTTCACGGTCGGTCCAGCCGCCGAGCCGGAGCTCCGCGCGCACGGCGTCGCAGGCAGCCGCGACGTCGTCAGGCCGAAGCAGCCCGCGGAATAAGAGGTAGCCGTTCTCGGCTAGTCGCTGGCGCAAGGCTGCCTGGTCGGTCTGAAGTGCCGTAGAGTCAGCCAGTTCGCGCACGGCATCTACGGTAACGCCCGAGGGACACGATGCTCGCTGCGAAGGGGGCCGACTACCGAGAGCGCGCACGCGGGGGTGTCGAGCGCGGGATCATGGAGGCGTGAGCGCATCCCGAGCCGATGAGTTGTTCGGTGGCTTGTTCGGGCGCGGCGCGGTCAGCGTCGGCGACCAGGATTGGCTGCAGGCCATGCTCGACACCGAGGCCGCGCTGGCCCGCGCACTCGAGCGGGGCGGGCTTGCCGCTCCCGGCGCGGGTGCCGCGGTCACCGCGGCCGCGCGGGCTCCGATGTTCGACGTGGCCGAGCTCGGGCGACAGGCGACGCTGACCGGTAATCCCGTGCCCGCCCTGGTGCGGGCGCTCAGCGACATCGTCCCGACGACGGCGCGAAGCGCAATCCATCGGGGCGCGACGAGCCAGGACATCATCGACACTGCCCTGATGCTGCTAGCCAGGCGTGCCATCGACGTCATCGAGTCCGACCTCGCGGCCGTCGCGACCGCTGCGGCGGTGCTGGCCAGTGTGCACGCACGAACTGTGATGGCGGGCCGGACGCTGCTGCAGCAAGCGGTCCCGGTCACGTTCGGCCTCGTTGCGGCCGGATGGCTGACAGCGCTCGATGCTGCCCGCCGGGAGCTCGCCCGGACGCGCTCGCTGCTCGCCATCCAGTTCGGCGGGGCGGCGGGTACGCTGGCCGCACTCGGCCCCGCCGGAAGTGCGATCCCGGCGCTGCTGGCGCAGGAACTGGACCTCGCCGAGCCGGTTCTGCCGTGGCACACCGACAGGCTGCGGATCCTGCAGCTGTCCGCGGCCCTCGCAGGCGTGTGCGCTGCGCTCGCCAAGATAGCCAGAGACGTAACGCTGCTCGCTGAGACTGAGATCGCTGAGGTAAGTGAAGGCGGCGACGACCCACGCCAGGGTGGCTCGTCGGCGATGCCGCACAAGCGGAACCCGGTGGGCTCCGTCGTCGTGCTCGGCTGTACCCGACGCGCGCCCGGCTTGCTAGCCACGCTGGCCGCGGCGGGTGAGCAGGAATTGCAGCGCGCGGCCGGCGCGTGGCACGCCGAGTGGGAGCCACTCACCGATCTGCTACGGCTGACTGGGTCAGCGGCTTCCTGGTCGGTACCGTTGCTGACCGAGCTGCGCGTCGACGCTGACCGCATGCGAGCCAACCTGGCCGCGGCTGGCGGACTGCCGCTAGCCGAGCACGTCGCGGCGCTGCTGGCGCCAGCGGTCGGCGCGCTGGCCGCGCACGATCTGGTCGCGGCTGCGGCCGCGCGCGCCGCCGGCCAGGGCGTGGGCCTGGTCGAGGCGCTGATCGCCGATCAAGACGCGGCAGCGGCACTGCGGGAAGCCAGAATTGGCCGCGCCGACCTTGACGCCGCGGTTGACCCAGCGGGTTACCTCGGCGCGTCCGCAGAGTTCCTCGCGCGTGCGCTCGCGGCCCACGCGCGCCTCGACGCCGTTACCTGAAACCTCGACGCCGGTACCTGAAGCAGCCGCCGCCTGTAGAAAGGATCACCTTCCCGTGAATGACGAGGATCGCGTTACCGTCGGCCTGCGGACCAGGCGCGAGGTGCTCGGCGACGAGCACGTCGACCGGGCGATCGCTTCGACGACCGAGTTCACCGCGGACTTCCAGGACTTCATTACCCGCTACGCCTGGGGCGAGCTGTGGAACAGGCCAGGCTTGTCCCGCCCGGAGCGCAGCATGATCACGCTCGCGGTGCTGGCCGCGCTGGGACGTGATGAAGAGCTCGCACTGCACGTCAAGGCCGGGATCAGGAATGGACTCACCGCGGCCGACATTCGTGAGGTGCTGCTGCAGGTAGCGGTGTACGCGGGTGTGCCAGCCGCGAACCGGGCCTTCGCGGTCGCGGCCGAGGCAATGAAAGCTTCGTAGTACGCACAGCTGTTCACTTGGCGGCAGTTACCGATATCGTTCTGGTGAGGCAGCGAGGAGGACGGACCGGACGTGGCGGAGATCGTGACGCTAGCCGACGCGATCGCGGCCACAGTGCACGACGGCGACGTGGTCGCCATGGAAGGCTTCACGCACCTGATCCCGCACGCCGCCGGCCACGAGGTAATCAGGCAGCGTCGGCGCGATCTGACCCTCGTACGGATGACGCCGGACATCATTTATGACCAGCTGATCGGGGCAGGCTGCGCCCGCAAGCTCGTGTTCGGCTGGGCCGGGAATCCGGGCGTCGGATCCCTGCACAGGTTCCGCGACGCGGTCGAGAACTCCTGGCCGAATGCGCTCGAGCTGGAGGAACACAGTCACGCCGGGATGGCCAACAAGTTCGTGGCCGGCGCCTCTGGCCTGCCGTTTGCCGTGATGCGCGGCTACCGAGGCACCAGCCTGCCGACGTGGACGGCGGGCGTCGCGGAGATTACGTGCCCGTTCACGGGCGAGACGCTGACCGCAGTGAGCGCGCTGCGGCCCGACGTGGCAGTCATCCACGCGCAGCGAGCCGACCGTCGCGGCAACGTCCAGTACTGGGGTATCAGCGGCGTGCAGAAGGAGGCAGTCCTCGCCTCCGCGCGCTCCGTGGTGACGGTGGAGGAGATCGTCGACGTGCTGCCGCCGCAACCTGGTGCCGTTGTCCTGCCGTCCTGGACGGTCGGCTATGTCGCGGCCGTGCCCGGCGGCGCCCATCCCTCCTACGCGCTGGGCTTCACCGAGCGCGACAACGACTTCTATAAGGCCTGGGACGTGATCAGCCGGGATCGGGACCGGTTTGCCGCCTGGCTGGACGAGCACGTTTACGGTGCGGCCGCCGACCCTGCGTCTTGGAGCGGCGCGGCATGCTGACGTACACACCAGACGAGATGATGACGGTCACCGCTTCGCGCTCGATGCGCAACGGCATGACCTGCTTCGTCGGCATCGGCCTGCCAAGCGAGGCGGCTAACCTCGCTCGCCGGACGCACGCGCCGGAGCTGGTGCTGATCTACGAATCGGGCACTATCGGCGCCAAGCCCGATCATGTCCCGCTCTCGATCGGCGACGGGATCCTTGCCGAGACCGCGGATGCCGTTGTCGGCGTTCCCGAGATCTTCAACTATTGGCTTCAGCCGGGCCGGATCGACGTCGGCTTCCTGGGCGCGGCACAGCTCGACAGGTATGGCAACATCAACACGACGATGATCGGCGCCAGCTACGAGCGGCCCGCCGTCCGGCTGCCGGGGGCCGGCGGCGCGCCCGAGATCGCGGGCGCGTGCAAGGAAGTGGTCGTCGTGCTAAGGCACTCGAGGCGAACCTTCGCCGAACGGCTGGACTTCGTCACGACTGTCGGCTTCGGTGCCGGTGCGGGCAGTAGGCGGGAACTCGGGCTGACGGGCGGCGGTCCGCGGCTTGTCATCACCGACCTGGGCCTGCTGCGGCCCGACCCGGCCAGCCGTGAGCTGGTGCTCGCCGGAATCTATCCTGGGGTGTCCGTCGAGCAGGTGAGAGGCAGCACCGGCTGGGATCTGGCTGTCTCGCCCGATCTCAGTGAGCTTGCCCCGCCGTCGGCGGCTGACCTGACAGCGCTCCGACAGATGCTTTCAGTAGAGACGGCCACCGCGTCCACTGCCGGAGGTACCGCGACATGACAGCCAGCAACACGTCGGCCGCCGGCAACAAGCTCGTCTTGCCGCGCTACCACGAGGTGGTTGGCATCCATCCGCCGCTCGTCTCACCTACATACAAGTCGTCGGCGCTGCGAGCGCCGAAGCAGCCGTTTGCTCCGCTCCCGCAGCTGCTGACCGAGATCACCGGACCGCTTCTGGGTGCCGAACGGGTCACGGCGGCCGACGCCGATCTGACGGCCGGCCACGCGGGTGAGCCCCTGGGCGAGCGGATCATCGTCACCGGACGGGTGCTCGACTCCGATGGCAGGGCAGTCCCCGACACTCTGGTCGAGATCTGGCAGGCCAACGCGTCTGGCCGGTACGCGCACACGGTCGACGACCACCCGGCTCCACTCGACCCGAACTTCGTCGGCGCCGGCCGGTGCATGACGGACTCGCTCGGGCGATACCGATTCGTCACGATCAAGCCCGGCGCCTACCCATGGCGCAATCACCACAATGCGTGGCGCCCTGCGCACATTCACTTCTCAGTTTTCGGCCGGGCGTTCACCCAGCGACTCATCACGCAGATGTACTTTCCGGCCGATCCGCTGTTCCCATTCGACCCGATCTTCAACTCGATCCCCGACGAGAGGGCGCGGAACCGGCTCATCTCGACGTTCGACATCGAGCAGACCCAGCCTGACTGGGCCCTGTGCTACCGGTGGGACATCGTGCTGCGGGGCCGGAGCGCGACGGTGTTCGAGGCGGAGGAGGGCGCGTGAGCCTAGGCATCACACCGTCGCAGACGGTCGGCCCGTTCCTGGCTATCGGGCTACCGTGGCCGGACGGCCCGTATGTCGTTCCGCCCGGGACTCCAGGCGCCGTCGTCATCAGCGGCCAGGTCTTCGACGGGGCGGGCGCGCCCGTGCCCGACGCGCTCGTCGAAACGTGGCAGGCCGACCCGGACTCGCGATTTGATCATCCAGACGACCCGCGCGGCGCCGCAGGGCCAGCGGCACCCGGATTCCGCGGCTTCGGCCGGTCTGCGACTGACGGCGACGGCTACTACCAGATCACGACGCTGCGGCCGGGACCGCTGCCGGTAGCGGATGGCGGATCAGAGGCCCCCCATCTAGACGTGTCGGTCTTCGCTCGAGGCCTGCTGGACCGCGTCGTGACCAGGATCTACTTCCCCGACGAGATCCAAGCGAACGCCGCCGACCCGGTCCTTGCGGCAATCGCGGACGCAGCCAGGCGGTCGACCCTGATCGCCATCGCTGATCCCGGTCACACCGGGACTGCATTCCGCTTCGATATCCGGCTGCAAGGCGAGCGCGAGACCGTCTTCTTCGATGTCTGACGACACTGCGGTGCCGATGATTGGGCATGATCTGCAGGGCCCTTCTGAGGCGCCGGTGCTGATGCTGGGAAACTCGCTCGGCACTAGTTCGGCGGTCTGGGATCAGCAGGTCGACCAGTTCGCGGGCGCCTTCCGGCTGCTGCGATACGAGTTGCCCGGACACGGCGGGTCCGCAGCGGCACCCGGGCCGTACACGATTGGCAGCCTCGGGGCAGGCGCGCTCGAACTGCTGGATTCGCTCGGCATTGACCGCGTCGCCTACTGCGGGATCTCGCTCGGCGGCATGATTGGCATCTGGCTCGCGGCCCATGCTCCGGACCGGATCGCCGCGCTCGGCCTGGTCTGCACGTCGGCGTACCTGCCGCCGGCGTCTGCGTGGCTTGCCCGCGCTGACCAGGTGCGCGCAGCCGGACTGACGTCAGTGGCCGACCAGGTCATCGGCCGGTGGTTCACCCCCGAGTATGCCGCTGCGGCTCCAGACGTGGTCGACGGCTTCCGCGCGGAGTTCGGGCGCACCGATCCTGGCGGTTATGCGGACTTTTGCGCGGCCATAGCCGGCATGGATCAGCGGCCGTCGCTCGCCGCAATTACGGCGCCGACGGTGGTCATCGCTGGCGCAGCCGATCCGGCCACACCGCCAGACCACGCCGCCGTTATCGCGGCTGCCATTCGGGGTGCCCACCTGGACATCATCGACAAGGCGGCCCACCTGGCGCCGGTGTCAGAGCCGGGGCCAGTAACCGAGGCGCTGCTGTCGCACCTGAGCGCGGCGCCGTCGCGCTAGCGGCCATGCGGGCAACGAGCGCTAGCATGCGTTCGATGACAACTTCTGGGCGCAGTGCGAACACCTCCGGCGATGCTGGCGCCGGTCTGGCACCTGCGCGGGCAGCGGGTACCCCCGGCCAGCCCAGGAACAGCGACTTCGTCCAGTCCCTCGACCGAGGGTTGGCGGTGATCAGGGCGTTCGGCCCTGACCGCGAGCGGCTCAGCCTGAGCGAGGTCGCCAGGGCCACGGGCCTTACCAGGGCTGCGACCCGGCGATTCCTCCTCACGCTGGTGAAGCTTGGCTACGTGCGCAGCGATGGCCGGGAATTCTCTCTCCGGCCGCGGGTGCTCGAGCTTGGCTATGCCTACCTGTCGGGACTTGGCATGCCCGAGGTAGCAGCGCCGTATCTGGAAGAGCTCGTGGCCGAGGTGCGCGAGTCGTCGTCAGTGTCCGTCCTCGACGGTCATCACATCGTGTACGTGGCTCGCGTGCCTACCAAGCGGATCATGACGGTAGCCATATCGGTGGGTACGAGGTTCCCGGCGTATGCGACATCGATGGGTCGCGTCCTGCTGGCCGGGATGAGTGACGATGACCTGGAAAGGTATTTGGCCGAGGCGGACTTCGCCCAGATGACCGACCGCACGGTGACTGATCCGGATCGGCTCAGGGAGATTGTCGGCGAAGTGCGCAGGCAGGGCTACGCGATCGTGGACCAGGAGCTCGAAGAAGGCCTGCGGGCGATCGCGGCGCCAATTCACGGGGCCGGTGGCGCGGTGACAGCCGCGATCAACGTTTCGGCGCACGCCAGCCGCGTCAGCATGGCGGCCATGCGCGCCGAGTTGCTGCCGCACTTGCAGGCGACAGCGGGACGGATCGAGGCAGATCTCAGGTCTCAGGGCCTGGGCTGACCGGTCTCGTCTGCCCTCGTTTACTAGCTGCTCGAGCCAGGCCTGGCTGGCACGCGCGATGCGCGCGGGTACGCCGAGGTCATCGAGAAGATCGCCAGCGGCACTCATCTCGTCAGCCCGTCGGCGCGCGTGCCGCCAGCTGCCCTGCTCGAGCCGGTCCACCGTGGCCGCCGACGCGTCTGCAAGCACTCGGGCTATGTCGTCACGGAGCCAGTCCGCACATCCGGCCGCGCGCCCGGCACGCAGCGACTCGGTGACCGCAGCCGCCAGGCCCTTGTAGAAGACACTGCGAAGGAGCTTGCGGGTTGCGGCCGTTCCCGGTGGCCCCGTGAGGACCGCGACGTTAGCGCCGAGCGGGCGGAGGAAGCGGGCATAGTCCTCGGCCCCCGGCCCGCACGCCAGCATCGGGGTGCCGAGTCCGAGGCCGGGCACTGGCGCCATGAGAGCAACGTCGACGAAGGCAGCGCCGACCTGCTCGGCCACCCCGGCCAGCGTCTGCTTGAGCCGCGCGGAACCGGTGTTGAGATCGGCGTAGATCGCTCCGGCTTCGATGCCCGGCCGGGCTTCCCGAAGTGCGTCCAGGGCATCGCGAGCGGTCGTGACAGACAGGATGAGCCCGGCTCCCCTGGCCGCGTCGGCGTCGCTAGCGCACGCGACGATGGAGCCCGTCGGCGGCACCCTCGGATCAAAGCCGCGCACGCTCGCGCCGCCAGACACGAGGTCAGCAGCGAAATTCGAGCCGACCTCGCCGAGTCCAAGCAGCGCAATCACCGGCGATGCGGCGGTACCCATCGTCAGCGCTGCGTCGCCGCGACGGACAGGGCCCGGAACGCGGCGATGACGCTCTGCAAGTGAGCGTGCATCGCCTGTTCGGCCTCCTGCGGGTTCCGTGCGCTGATCGCGGCGACGATCGCCTCGTGCTGGGGCAGGGAGACCGCCGGGCGGCCGGGGACCAGGGACAGCGAGAACTGGTGCCGGACCGTCTGATCCCGAAGCTGACGCAGCAGGCGCGAGGCCGTCTCGTGCCGAGCGATATCGCGGATCGCGGCGTGCAACTGGGCGTTGAGGTCGCTATACGTCAGCAACTCCGATCTCGCCACCGCCAGGCGCATGTCCTTCACCACCTTGCGCAGTATCGCGGTATCTGCCTTCGTCGCTCGCTCGGCGGCGCGCGCGGCCAGGAGTCCTTCGAGCAGGATTCGGACCTCGGTGATCTCGATGGCCTCCGCCAGCGATACGTCGCGCACACGTGCGCCCCGGTTGCGCTGAAACTCCACGAGACCCTGGGCCGCCAGCTCCTGCATCGCAGCGCGAAGTATGAACCTCGACGTGCCGAATCGCTCGCACAGGTCTACCTCGACGAGCCGCTGCTTCGGCGCGAACTCACCCGCCAGAATCGCCGCGCGCAGCGCTTCGGTGACGGCGGGCCTGGAGTCCTCGGCCACTACGCGGCTCCTTCTCGCCGACGCACTCTCTGAAATCCGCGACGTTGCGGCAGGTTAGGCATCGGCCTCGTCCAAGGGTGGCGTTCCGTGCGTGTGGAACGACTTGATAGTGGCCAGGCCCCAGGCCTGGCCCTTGGCGCGCTCAGCTTCGGTCCATGTGATGGGTTCCCAGTCGGGCGCGAAGATCAGACGCGAGCAGGGATTGCAGAGCTCAACGCGGTTGCCGCCGGGCTCGTAGACGTAGAGGAAGAAGGTCTGCTGTATTGCGTGCTTGTGCGGCCCGGTCTCGATGAACACGTGCCTGTCGAGGCAGATGTCCGCGGCCCGCAGGACGTCCTCGCGCGTGTCGGTTGCGAAGGCGATGTGATGCAGCCGCCCGTGGGCCTTGGTCCAGTCGTTGGTGTAGACGAGGTCGTAAGATTTCTGCGCAAAGTGCAGCCACTGCGCCGAGATCGTGCCGTCGTTGAGTCTGATCTGCTCCGTGACCCGGCCACCGAGCGCTGAGCAGATGAAGCGACCGTTGGGTTCAGTGTCGGCAGCCAAGTAGTTCACGTGATCTAGCCGCCGGACGCCGACGCCGCGACCCGGATGGGCTTGGGGCTGATTCTTGAGCGCGGGCGTGAGTGCGCTCGGCGGCTGGTACCACTCGGTCTCCCAGTACAGCTCCATCTCGTGGCCATCTGGATCACGGAACAGGTAGGTCGGGCCGATGCCCACGTCGCCGTCCCGCCAGCCGACGCCGAGGCCGGCGGCCTCGATGTGCGCGACTCGCCGGGCGAGCGCCTCCGCGCTCGCGGCGCGCAGCCCCGTTCGCCGGATCCCGGAGGTGGTCGCCGCCGTGAGCTTGAGGCTGTGGTGCTCGTAGTCATCCCAGGTCCGCAAGTAGACCGAGTCGCCGCTCGTCCCATTCTCGGTAAGCCCGAGCACCTCGGTAAAGAACCACAGGCTCTGCTCCGGGTTGGGCGTCAGCAGCTCGGCGTGGCTGAGATGGGCGATCTCGTGCGTCAGAGGCATGTCGGGACGATCCAATCCAGTCAAAGGTCGCCGGACAGGCTGGCCGGGAAGACGGTTCCGTCGAATAGCTTCCGCGCCGTTCGCACGACGCCAGCCCGGCGGACTACTGGGGGCTGGCACGTGGTGTCCAGCTCCACGTCCACGAGCAGGTGGCCACTCGGGTGCTCCACATCAAACGGCTGCCCGGGCTCTGGCGGCTCGGCGAGTTCGGACCCGGCGGCGCCGGCGAGCAGCAGCGCCGTGGCGGCGCTGACCGCCCCGAGGACGCCGATCGCGGTATGCGGCCGAACCGGGATGAATGTCCGCGTGCAGATGGCGCCGCCGTCACGAGGGCTGCTCACTAGTGTCGTCTTGGGCACCGAAGCGTGCGTGACGTCGCCGAGCCCCATGAGGCGGCCTGCCGCGATCCGCAGCGCTTGCACACGCTCGGCGAGCCCGGCGTTGCCGGCCAGCTCAGCATGCGTTTCGTAGCCGGTGATGCCTAGGTCGGCAGCTCGGGCCACGACGACGGGCATGCCGTTGTCGACGCAGGTGGCCTCGATGCCGTCGATGACGTCACGGACGGCCCCGGTGGGTAGCAAGTGCCCGGTCGTCGAGCCGGCAGTGTCGGCGAAGCGCAAGCTGATCGGCGCGGCCGTCCCGGGGACGCCGGCGATTGCGGTCGCGCCGGCGTAGTCTGGCGCGCCGCCGGGTGTTGCGAATGTGGCCGTGACCACGCTGTCGGAGTTCACCATGCGAATGCGCGCGGTAGTGGCGTCGCCACCCGGCTTGATGAGGCCGCGCTCGACGGCGAATGGCCCGACCCCGGCCAGGATGTTTCCACAGTTCTGCCGATCGGTAATGGTGGCCTGCTCGACGCCGAGTTGCAGGAAGAGGTAGTCGACGTCGGCGTCATCGCGCCGGGACGGCGAGACGACGGCCACCTTTGACGCCAGCGGACTGGCACCGCCGAGCCCGTCGATCTGCAGCGGATGGCCGCTGCCCATGATCCGCAGCAGCAAGGACTCTCGCTGCGCAGGCTCGTCCGGCAAGTCGGCCGCGACAAAGTACAGGCCCTTCGACGTGCCGCCGCGCATGAGCATGCAGCGAACGCCGGCGGGCACCCCCGTCACGGCGCGACCGCATCGGCATAGTTCACGTACTCGACGCCCAGCTCGGACAGCATCGCGCGCAGGCCGTAGCGATCAAGACCCAGTTCGCCCTGCCGGAACGCAGCCCGCGCGGCATCCTCGCGGGCGGCGCGCGCGGTAGCCGCCGACAATGCCCGGCCGACCTCGGATCGCGCTACGACGACGACGCCGTCGTCGTCAGCCACGACAGCGTCACCGGGCGCGATTGTCTGGCCGCTGATTCCAATCGGGACGTTGACCGCGCCAGCCGTGGCCTTGACCGTGCCCTGGGCCGACACGGCCGCGCTGAACACCGGGAACCCCATCGCGTGCAACGCGGCGACGTCGCGCACGCCACCAGTCGTCACGAGACCGAGTACGCCGCGCTGCTGAAGCGACGTCGCGAGGAGCTCACCGAAGGCACCGTCCGTGCACGGCGACGTTGTCGTCACCACGAGGACATCGCCGGGTCGGCACAGCTCAACGGCTGCATGAATCATCAGGTTGTCGCCGGGCCAGCACACGACGGTCACTGCCGTGCCGCCGACGCGCGACCCGAGGTGGACCGGCCGAATGGCCGACCCGAGATAGCCTGCCCGGCCGATCGCCTCATGGACCGTGGCGACGCCAAACTCCGCCAGCCTCGCTACCTCGGCCGGGTCGGCCCGCGGGCAGCCGGTGACGACCACGCTCTTCACGTGAGCGTCCTGGTCACCTGCGGATACAACCGCATATAGGCCTCCGCCAGCGTCGCGCGCAGCAGGCCCAGGTTGGGTCCTGCGTTGCGCTCGAGCTGCACCCCGCGACGTCTCGCGAGCTCGGTGTAGTAGTCCCACATGTGGCGCTGCGCCTGCATACACTCCATGGCCCGCCGCTTCACGTCGAACACGTCAGTGATGTCGAGTAGCACATGCGGCTTGAAGTCACACATCTCGGGCTGGTGTGGCTCGAACAGGAACACAGGTGGTGCGCCGAGCGGCTCGCCCGGAGCCTCGTAGCCGACTGCCTGCGCGAAGACCCGCGCCTGCAAAGCCATCCTCGCCGCGGCTGGATGATCTGGGTTGTACGGATCGGCGAGCGGATGCGTGAGCACGACGGCGGGCTGGACGCGCCGGTAGCAGCGCACAATCGAATCGATCAGCTCGGCCGACTCGCGCAGCGGATAGTCACCGGCGTCCGCGAACTCAATCGAGGCACCCAGAATCTCCGCGGCCCGGCTTGCTTCCTGGCGGCGGAGCGCCTTGATTTCGGCTAGGTCCAAGCCGTCGCGCCACGCCTTGGCCGACTCGCCGCGCTCGCCGAAACTGAGGCACAGCACCGTCACGTCGGCGCCGCGAGCGGAAGCGAGCGCCATGGCGCCTGCGGCGCGCCAGACAAAGTCGCCTGCGTGTGCGCTGATGACCAGGACAGAATCTGTCGGTGCCGCTTCGTTGGCGCTCATCAGATCCTTCCGTGTGGCCGGCACGCGCTGCGCGTGACGGTAATCACTGTGAGCGATATTGTCAACGATTCAGATAGGCGCCCAGATGGCGATGTACTCGGGTCTGGCTATCAACAAGGCGCTTGATATCAAAGCTTGCAAAATTGTTGACATTACGGCGCGGCGCCATCTACCTTCGCGGCAAGATAGACGCCCTGCACGCCACACGCTTGGACGCGGAGGCCTGCTATGCCCGAACGCCGAAGCCCACTGGCTGTGCACGTTTGGCTGTCGATCGCGGTCGGGATCGTGCCGGGCCGGGACGCGTCCGTTATGAAGACGAAATTCTGCAATGCGGGTAGTCGTATTGCGCATAGCCGTGCGCCAAGCGCACACTGGCAATGCCTCAAACCCGAGTGCCTCCCGCTGGCTTGCCGTCGGTCTTGCCGGACCGCGGATCCGGCGCACGGCAACGCTGGCGTCGAGGCCTCTGCGACACGACCTCACAAGGAGATCGATGACAAATGAGTGACCAGTCTGTGCAATCCGGCGACAGCGGGCCGTTCGGCGACATCAGCCGACGGGGAATGCTGCGGGCAGTCGGAGCTGGCGCGGCCATCATCGGAGCCGGCGGCTTGCTCGAGGCGTGCAGCTCCGGCATCAAGGGCTCGGGGTCGAGTTCAGGCGGCACGAAGGCCATCAGGATCGGCTGGATCCACCCGCTCACCGGCACGCTCGCAGGTTTCGGTGCGCCGGACAACTGGGTGATCTCCAAGATCATGCAGACGACTCCGTACAAGAACGGATTCAAGATCGGCGGCAAGACCTACTCGGTCAACGTCAAGTCCTACGACACCCAGTCCAGCCCGACCAGGGCGGGCGACCTGGCCCGGACGGCGATCCTGAGCGACGGGGTTGATCTGCTGCTGGCGTCGTCAACGCCGGAGACAGTGAACGCCGTCGCCAGCCAGGCCGAGACCTTGGGCACGCCGCTCATCTGCGCGAACATCCCGTGGGAGGCGTGGTACCTGAACCTGTTCCCGAAGGGCAACCCCCAGCATGCCACGGAGAAGGCCAAGTACGTGGTGATGTACTTCCTCGGTGCCGAGCACCTGGTCAAGTGCTTCATCCCGATGTGGGACCGGATCCACTCCCAGCTGCACACCGACAAGGTCGTGGCCGCTGCCTTCCCGAACGACTCGGACGGCAACGCCTTCCGCGCTGTATTCCCGCCGATTGCCGAGGCGGCTGGCTACAAGTTCGACATGTCCTCGGCCTACACCGACGGGACCACGAGCTACTCGTCGATGATCTCTCAGTTCAAGGCCGATGGCGCCGACTTCTTCACCAACGTGCCGCTGCCGCCCGACTTCGCGACAATGTGGAAGCAGTCGGCCCAGCAGGGCTTCAAGCCGAAGCTGGCGACCGTCGCCAAGGTGCTTCTCTTCCCGCCGGATGCCTACGCGCTCGGCCCGCTCGCCTACAACGTGGCGACCGACGCGTGGTGGGCGCCATCGCTGCCGTGGAAGTCCTCGTTCACCGGCGAGACGTGCCAGCAGCTGGCCACCGACTTCGAGACCGCCACCAAGGGTCAGTGGAACTCCAACATCAGTAACTACAGCCTCTTCGAGGCCGCGCATGCGGCTCTCACGGCGGTGAGCGACCCGCACGACAAGGCCGAGGTGGCTAGCGCGATCCACAACGTGAACCTTCCGGAGGCCGTCGCGGGACCGCTGAACTTCGCCTCGGGCGGCCCGGCGCCGGGCGTGGCCATCACCCCGCCGGTCGGTGTGCAGTGGCAGAAGGGGACCAAGTTCCCGGTCGAGATGCAGGTCGTCGACAACACTCTGCAGCCGCTGGCCAAGATCACGGCCGATCTGAATCCGACCAACACGTAACCGAATGACAGGACCGCTACTCGAGCTCGACCGCGTGACGAAGCGGTTCGGCCGCGTCGTCATTGCAGAAGACCTGTCGCTGGCCATCGGGCCTGGCGATACCGTCGGGATCGTGGGGCCGAATGGCGCTGGCAAGACCAGCCTGTTCGGCCTCATCTCCGGCGATCTCGCCCCCGGTGGGGGCGAGATCCGCTTCGCCGGCCGCGCTGTCACCAAGCTGGATGCTGCCGCCAGGTGCAGGCTGGGTGTCGGTCGTACCTACCAGGTACCTAGGCCCTTCGTCGACATGACGGTGTTCGAGAATGTCCTCGTCGCCGCCCAGCAAGGCGCGGGCCTGCGCCGGCGGGCCAGCTACGCCGCTGCGGTCGAGGCACTAGCACGGACCGGAATCTCGGGCCAGGCGAACGTGCCCGCCGCGCGGCTCGGCTTGCTACAGCGCAAGCGGCTCGAACTAGCTCGGGCGCTGGCGACAAGGCCAACGCTGCTGCTGCTCGACGAGGTGGCAGGCGGCCTCACCGACCCCGAAGTCGCTCAGCTCGTCGACATCGTCCGTGCCGTCAACGCCGAGGGCATCGCGGTCATCTGGATCGAGCACGTGGTGCGCGCTCTGACCCCCGTCGTGACACGCCTCATCTGCCTGTCCGGCGGCCGCTTCGTCGGAGACGGTGATCCCGCCAGCGTGCTGGCGGACCCCGCGGTGCGCGAGGTCTTCCTCGGCACCGAGGTCACCGCCGCGTTGGCCGGCGGTGCACTCGCGGCGCCAGCGACCGACAGTGATCGGAGCGAGCCGTGACGACGGGTACGGGGCCTGCCGCTAAGCCGCTGCTCGAGGTTCGCGGTCTGATCGTCCAGCATGGTCAGCTGCGCGCGCTTGAGGGGATCTCGCTGCGCGTGTTCGCAGGCGAGGTCTACGCGATTATCGGCGCGAACGGGGCGGGCAAGTCGACGCTGCTGCGCACCATCGCCGGGCTGCACGCGCCGACCGCTGGCTCGGTGGTCTTCGACGGCCAGGACGTGACCGGGCTGCGGCCCGAGCGCCGGGCCAGGCTGGGAATCGTCTTGGTGCCGGAAGGCAGGCGGCTCTTCGGGTCGCTGACCGTAGAGGAGAACTTGCGGGTCGGCGCGGCCTACGCACGGCCGGGTCCGTGGACGCACGAGCGCGTCTACGAGATGTTCGACTGGATGAAAGACCGGCGAAAGCAACGTACCGCGCAGTTGTCGGGCGGGGAGCAGCAGTCGGTCGCGATCGGCCGGGCGCTGGTCGCCAATCCGCGGGTGCTGCTACTGGACGAGCTGTCTCTCGGCCTCGCCCCCGTCGTCATCCAGCGCATCTACGGCATGCTGCCGCAGATACTGGCGACCGGGCTCACGGTGCTGCTGGTCGAGCAGGACGTTAGCCAGGCACTTCGCGTAGCCTCGCGCATCCAGTGCCTGCTCGAGGGGCGCACCACGCTGGAGGGCGAGCCCGGCGACGTTACCGCCGAGCAGGTCGAGGCGGCGTACTTCGGACTCGCTGGTGTCGCGCCAGGGACGCGGCCGGATGAAGGGAGCGAGCGGTAATGGCCTGGGTCAATGCCATCATCCAGGGCGTGCTGACCGGCGGCCTGTACGCGCTGTTCGCCTGCGGGCTCTCGCTGATGTTCGGCGTGATGAAGGTCGTCAATCTCGCGCACGGCGACCTCGCGGTCGTCGCTGGCTACCTCGCGATCGGCATCATCTTCGTCACGCACGTTCCGGTGCTGTGGTCGTTCCTCATCGTGGTGCCGGTGATGGCGGTGCTCGGGTACGCACTCCAGCGCACCGTCATCCAGAGCGCGCTTGACCGCGGCGTTCTCACAACGCTGCTGGTGACCTTCGGGCTGTCGGTCGTGATCGAGAACGCATTGCTCCAGTTCGCGTCCGCCAACAGCCGCTCGATCGGCGCAAGCCTGACGCTCGTGCGTGATTCGTTCAGTCTCGGCTCGCAGATCCAGATCGCCTACCTGCTCGTGGTCATCTTCGCGACGGCCGTGATCGTGCTCTTCGGGCTGCAGTACTTCCTGTCCGCCTCCCGGTACGGGCGCCTGATCAGGGCCAGCGCGGACGATCCCGAGGCGGTCCAGCTCGCCGGCGCCGACTACCGCCACGTATTCGGCATCGCCGCGGCCATCGCGTTCGGCACGGTAGCGCTGGCAGGAATGGCCTACGGGATGTATTCCCAGCTGGCGCCTACGACCGGCACGGACACCATCCTGCTGTTCGCGTTCGCGGCGGTGGTGATCGGCGGTCTCGGCTCGCTATGGGGAACGCTGCTGGGCGGCGTCGTGCTCGGCGTAGCTCAGCAGATCGGCGCCCAGATCAACATCTCCGACGAGGTCCTCGCCGGGTACATAGTGTTCCTCGCCGTGCTCGTGCTGCGGCCGCAAGGACTCACCGCCAGGAGGGCCCAGTCTTGAGCGGCCATAAGAGTACAGCCGTGAGCGAGTGGAAGACGCTGCCATGACCGTGGTCACCGACGCCGCGACTAGCCCGGCCGCCGGATTCCGGGTGACCAGATCTCGGCGCAGCGTGGCCTGGACCGGGGTTGGGGCGCTCATCGTCGTCATCGTGCTCGCGTACTTCCCGTACCTGGTGTACTCGGGTACCACCGCCATACTGGTCCAGGCGTTCATCGTGCTGACGCTCGCGAGCATGTGGAACCTGCTAGCCGGTTACGCCGGCCTGGTATCAGTGGGGCAGCAAGCGTTCGTAGGACTTGGCGCGTATTTCGTACTCATACTCGCGCTGCACGGCGTCTCGCCGTTCGCCGCGCTCCCGGTCGCGGCGATCGGCTGCGGAGTCGCCGCCTTCCCGCTGTGGTGGCTCGTATCCAGGCTGCGCAGCGGCTACTTCGCGATCGCCACGTGGGTGCTCGCGGCGACCATCATGCTGTTCATCGAGCGGTTCTCCTCGATCGGCGGCGGCACCGGCTTGCCGCTGCCGGGTTTCGCGTCGCTATCGCCGAGCCTGATCACCGCGTACACGTACTGGGCCGGGCTGGGGGTTACCGTCGCCGCGCTCGCGACCATCTACGTCTTGCTGCGCGGCAAACTCGGCCTCGTACTGACGGCGGTCCGCGATGACGAGGTCGCCGCGCGCAGCTCGGGAGCGAGGGTCGGTCTGGCCCGCCTGCTGGTTTTCGTCGTCGCCGGTGCCGGTTGTGGCGCCGCCGGTGCTGTACTGGCGATCAGCCAGCTCCAGGTACAACCCTCAGCCGTATTCAGCGTCACGTGGACGGCGGAGATGGCGTTCGCGACCATCATCGGCGGCATCGGCACGATCGAGGGCCCGATCATCGGCACCGCGGTGTTCATCGTCTTGCAGCAGACACTGCAGTCCTACAACGCGTGGTACCTGATCATCTTCGGTCTCGTAGCGATCGTGGTGGCTCTGTTCGCGCGCCGCGGGCTGTGGGGGCTGGTGGACGAACGGCTGAATGTTCGGCTGTTCCCGGTCGGCTACTACCTACGGCTGAATGGCGAGGGCAAACGGCCCGCGGCCCGCCTCGCGATCCCACGCCGCGGCCGCCAGGCCGACGCATAGGACACGGGCTATTTACCGTCGCTCATAGCTGAGGCCGCTACTCATCTCGGTGAACCGTGCTCGGCGTGAACGCGGGCACGCAAACCGAGATGTACTCAGCGCCGTCGTCGCTCGGCGTGCTGTAACGCACCCACTCCCCAGCTGTTGCGTAGACTCCCTGGCCCGCCCGGACAGTCAGCTGCTCGCCGTCCGACTCGACGCTGAGGGCACCGCGCAAAACGATGGTGTATTCGTCGAACTCAGGGCGCTGCCCGGGCTCAGCCCAGCCGGCTGGGCTCCGCATGTGCGCAACGCTCAGACTGTTGTCGCCCGTGTTAGCCAGGCCGACGTACTCGTCGATTAGCTTGGTTGGCTGACCAGCCGCTGCGATCCGGCTCGGCTCCGGGATCAGATTAGGCATGATCGCAAGGTATCCGAGGGCAGCCCCGCGTCTGTTTCTGCCCCTGTCGGTGTCATGCCGCTCATTCCCGGCGGGCGGCGTTGAGCCGCACGACTACCTCGACGACCGCGCCCTCCCCGACCGCCTCCGCTCGCTGCACCGCCACCTTCACGGGCACGAGGTAGCGACCGTCCTTGGGGAACAGCGCAGTGGTGAACTCGGTGTCGCCGATCGTGACCCGGACCGGCACCTGGCCCCAGTAGATCAGCCCGCGAGCTTCTTCCTTGAGATCCGCGCTGTCCTCGTCTGTCATGGCCACGAACAGGTACGGCGCCGGCCCGCGCCACTCGATCACCTCGCCGGTGAAGCTCCACTCCATGCGCCCATCATCGAAGATCCGCCCACGCAACGGGCACGCGGCTCTGGCGCTGAACTCGCTCACCCGCGCTGGTCCGCCGCCGTCGGCGTCTCGCGGGCCGGGCAAGATCGGACTCAGGCGGCCCCGTTCCGTTGCTGGTTAGCCGTCGCCCCAGACGTCGCGCGCTACTTGCACCACGAGGCGGAGCTTGGCTGCCTGGTCTTGCTGCGTGAGGACGTTGCCTTCGACGGTGGAGGAGAAGCCGCATTGCGGCGATAGGCACAGCTGGTCCAGCGGGACGAACTTGGCAGCCTCGTCGATGCGGCGCTTCAGCGCGTCCGGGCTCTCCAGCTCGCCGCGCTTGGTCGTCACCAGGCCGAGGACGACCATCTTGCCCTTGGGCACGAACCGCAGTGGCTCGAAGCCGCCCGACCGCTCGTCGTCGTACTCGAGGAAAAAGCCGTCGACGGCGAGCTCGGAGAACAGCGCCTCGGCGACAAAGTCGTAGCCGCCCTCGGCAGCCCACGAGGAGCGGAAGTTTCCGCGGCACATGTGCGTGGTGACCGCCATGGTGTCGGGCCGGCCGCTGATCGCGTTGTTGACCTGCCGGATGTAGCGCAAGTGCAGGTGCTCGGCGTCCTCACCGCGGGCCGCGATCTCGGCGCGCTGCGCCGGGTCATTGAGGTAGGCCAGGCTGGTGTCGTCGAACTGAAGGTACGTACAGCCCGCGGCTGCTAGCCGCTGCACCTCGTCGGCGTACGCGGCCGACAGATCTGACCAGAACTCTTCCATGTCGGGATACACGTCGTGGTCGATGGAAGCCGGACCGCCGCGGTAGTGGACCATATTCGGCGACGGGATCGTGAGCTTCGGCGTGGCCGCGCCGACGGTGGACTGCAGGTAGCGGAAGTGGTCCGCGAAGATCGTGTGGTCCAGCCGGAGCTTGCTGCCGATGTGAATCGCCGCCGGGGTCCACTCGATAACGCCGGCGGGGTTGCGGAACTTCACGGCGAGGTGGCCCGGCGCTTTCTCGACGCCGCCGAGCTGGTAGATGAAATCCATGTGCCACGTGGCGCGGCGGAACTCGCCGTCGGTGGCCGACTGCAGGCCCACCTCGGCCTGCATGGTGACGGCGTCGATGATGGCTGCGTCTTCGACGGCGCGCAGATGCTCGGCGCCGATCCGGCCCGCGGCGAAGTCTTCACGGGCAGCGAGCAGATCGGCGGGGCGGAGCAGGCTGCCGACGTGGTCGGCCCGGAACGGCGGCTTGGTTCGCATGATGGCCCGTGTCCTCGTTTCTGCGTGCGTCTAGTGTTCTATCGGCGGTCAGTGGATGGCGTAGCCCGTGTAATTCTCGGCGAGCGACGTCGCGGCCGCACGTGAGGAGACGACGTAGCGGAGCTGCGACAGCTGAAGCTGGGTCGTCATCGCATCGGCGCCCGGCGTTCGGTGCAGCATCGTCGTCATCCACCAGGAGAAGTGCGTGGAGCGCCAGACTCGGTCCAGGCACGTCGCCGAGTAGGCGGCCGCGAGCTTATCGTCACCGTGTACCAGCCGTTCCAGGGCGGGGGCGAGGACGGCCACGTCGGCGAGCGCCAGGTTGAGCCCCTTCGCACCGGTCGGCGGCACGATGTGGGCCGCATCCCCGGCCAGGAAGAGGCGGCCGTAGCGCATCGGCGCGCAGACGAAGCTGCGCATCGGCGTGATGCTCTTCTCCAGCACCGGGCCCTGCTGGAGCGTCCAGCCGGGCAGATCGAACCGGCGGCTGAGTTCAGCCCAGATCTGCTCGTCCGGCCACTCGGCGATGTCCGTGTCGGGGTCGACCTGCAAGTACAGGCGGCTGACGCTGGGGCTGCGCAAGCTGTGCAGCGCGAAGCCGTGGCTGTGATGGGCGTAAATGAGCTCATCGGTCGACGGCGCTACGTCGGCCAGAATGCCGAGCCACGCGTACGGGTAGGAGCGTTCCCACGTCGACAGCATTCCAGCGGGCATCGACGGTCGGGAGATTCCGTGGAATCCATCGCAGCCGGCGATGGCCTCGCAGGTTACTTCGTGCCTGGTACCGCCGCTGTCGGTATAGCGGAGAATCGGCCGGTCGGTGTCCAGGTCGGCCACTTCGGTGCCGCTGACGTTGAAACGAATAGCGTCCGGACCGCCATCAGCGCGCCGGCGAGCGATCAGGTCCTTGACGACTTCGGACTGGGCGTAGACCGTCACGGTCCGGCCCATGGTCAGGTCGCGGAAGTCGACGTGATGCCGTTCGCCGCCGAACTGAAGGTAGATCCCGCCGTGCTCGAGCCCTTCTTGGTCGAGCCGCTCGGCGACGCCGGCTTCGCGCAACGTGGCGACGCTGCCGTCCTCGAGCACGCCAGCTCGCTGTCGCGCCTCGCAGTATTCGCGGCTCCGGACCTCGACAAGCACCGAGTCGATGTTTCGCAGCGCGAGCAAGTGCGACAGCAGCAGCCCGGCCGGACCGGCACCGACGATGCCTACCTGAGTGCGAGAGCGCATCAACCGCTGCGGCCGGGGCTAGAACGGGTAGGGCGCGATGTCCCCGCGGATCGTCACCCAGCGAGTGTCGGTGAAGGCGTCGAGGTTAGCCGACCCGCCGAACCTGGCCCCCGTGCCGGAGGCGCGGATTCCGCCGAACGGAGTGTTCGGCGCGTCGTCCACCGTCTGGTCGTTGATGTGCACGATGCCGGTCGGGATCTGCCGGGCGAGCTCGAGGCCCCGCATGACATCTCGCGTCAGGATGCCCAGTGAGAGGCCGTACTCCGAGTCGGCGGCGAGCTTGGCCACCTCGTCCGCCGTCGAGAAGCGCAGGACGGGTGCGACCGGACCGAAGACCTCATTCGCGTAGGCAGGCATCGCCGGCGCGACATCGGCCAGAACCGTCGGCTTGTAGAACAGGCCCTCGTAGGACCCGCCAGCGGCCAGCTTCGCTCCCGCGTCCACAGTTCCGGTGACGAGCGCGTGCACCTTGTCCCGCTGTCGCTCGTCGATGATCGGGCCGATGGCCACCTGGCCGGACGCAGGGTCGCCGACGGGCAGGTGGCTCGCCTTCTCCGCGAGTCTCGCCACGTAGTCGTCGTAGACCGACTCGTGCACGATGTGCCGCCCGGTCGTCATGCAGATCTGGCCTTGATGCAGGAACGATCCCCACGCACCAGCCGAGGCGGCCTTGTCGAGATCGGCGTCCTCGAGGACGATGAGCGCCGAGTTGCCGCCGAGCTCCAGATGGACGCGCTTGAGGTGCTCACCTGCCAGGGCCCCGACCTTGCGGCCCGCCGCGGTCGAGCCCGTGAATGAGATCACGCCGACGCGAGGGTCGGTGACGAGGGCCTCGCCGACATCGGGCCCGCCGGGTAGCACGTGCAGGAGACCCTCGGGCAGGCCAGCCTCCTCGAAGACCCGCGCCAGGACGACGCCGCCGCAGACCGCGGTGCGGGGATCCGGCTTTAGCACGACCGCGTTGCCGAGGGCTAGGGCTGGCGCGACCGACCGGATCGCCAGGATCTGCGGGAAGTTAAAGGGCGCGATGACGCCGACGACGCCCACAGGCACACGCTCGGCGAAGCTCAGATGGGGCTGCTCGCTCGGTAGCAGCTCGCCGTAGGGCCGGGATGGCAGGGTCGCGGCCTCGAAGATTTCCTCGGTCGCGACGTGCGTCTCGAACTGGGCTGCTGGCGGGATCTTGCCGCCTTCGCGGACGCTCCACTCCTCGATCTCGGCGGCATTGGCGAGCCAGATATCTGCTGCCTTGCGGAGGATGGCGGCGCGCTGTGTATGCGGCAGCGCCGCCCACGCGGGCTGAGCTGCGGCGGCGATAGCAGTGGCGGCTGCGATGTCCGCCGGCGCCGCGATGCCGACGCTGGCGAGCTCGCCGCCGGTAGCAGGTTCGATTACTGGCGCCCGGCCGCCGCCAGGCTCGTGCCAGCCGCCGGAGTACGCCTTGCCAAGCCAGACTGATTGATCGAGCAGAGCCACCAGAACTCCTTCGGGGCGGCGCGGCGGCAGCAGGAGTCGGTTTGGGGAGACCGTTGTCGCCTGTGCGCTTAACGAACAGCAGTTACGTGTCCGAACGCTAGAAATCTAGGTGGCCAGGTAGCTGAGTGTCAACGCTGCCGCGAGCATGCGGCGCCGCCCGGCGGAGCGGGGCATAGACCGGCAGTTCGGGCCGGAGACAGCCGACGGACGGACGGGCGTACTCGGCCTGCGCTGCCACGCAGGGTGGCCAGAGTACGCGCGTCGTCCGCGGAGCTGACGTCTGTCAGCTCCACGGAGCTGACGACTGTCAGCGGGTAATGCTGCTACTTCTTGTTCGTGAACCACGCGCCGGCGCCGCACACAACGGCGACGACGAGCGCAGCGATCCCGCGGAAGAGGTGGTGCCCGCTGGTGCCCTTCACGTGGCTACCGGAGTTCAGGAACGCCGGGGAGGCGCCTGCGAGGTAGAGGATGGCCGCGACCAGGGCGAGCAGGGCGATGATGCCCAGAACGATGGTGAGTGTCCGCTTGGAGCCGCTGGACACGGTTTGAGAACTCACTATTCCTCCTTGAAGCTGGCTGCGCGCGGTGCGCTCGGATCGCCACCAAGCCAGCGATGATTACGACGGGCACGGTACTACTGACGGCTGAGCTGACTGGGTCGAAATAACAACAAAGACATCAAAATCTTGGTCAGGACGGCCTGTCCGCCCGCCGGACGGACCGCGGGCCCGGCTCCGCTGCGGTTTGCGAGCGGCACCGGGCTACGGCTGCCAGATCATCAAAACCAGTATGACCAGCCAGATCACGTTGACAACGCCCCCCATGGCGGCGATCCGGCCGCGCT
The DNA here is from genome assembly GCA_963730085.1 of uncultured Actinomycetota bacterium. Classification (GTDB taxonomy): domain Bacteria; phylum Actinomycetota; class Actinomycetes; order Streptosporangiales; family Streptosporangiaceae; genus JAJYUU01. Next base: position 129,115 of record CAVSQI010000012.1, read on the forward strand.
CCACGGAGGCGATGTCAGCAGACAGCGTAGCCCCGCTCCCGACCGGCTGTGTCAAGCCGCTGGCGCTGGCGCCGGCTTCCTCTCTACCGGCGTGGTCTGACCCGGCGCCCCCGTCAGCCCCGTCGTCCCTGGCGCCGCCCGGGGTCGCAGACGCCCCAGCCGGGGTGAACGCGCCGGGAGCCAGCGACTTAATGGCCCGGCGCTGGTCGCGAATGATGAGCACCAAGAGAACCACCGCGACCGCGAACAGCGTCGCAGCCGCCGTCAGCCACGGCTTGGAGTAGTCGTGATCGAGCTGGCCGAGTACCAGCCCGAAGACGAGGACGAGGAGCGACCCGATCGTGAAAATCACCGTGATCCTGGCCAGGTAGCGCAGGACCGGCACGTCGCGACGGCGGATGTAGCGCGGCGTCGACGAGATGGCAATGGTCACCGGGCCGATGGTGAAGATGGCGACGCCGATATGCAGCCAAAGGACGAGCCGGTCGGTAAAGGACATGCCGCAGATCCTAGGACTCGCGTGATGATCTAGCCGTCCTATCGGAGGAAGCCGCGCGGCCGATAGTGCGCGACCTGCCAGGTCGCGGTGTTACCTGCTGTATTGGCGCCGGGTCCGCAAGAAGTCCTTGACGACGTATTCGCCGAGGCTGTCGGGCATCGCGCGCAGCACGCGGCCGCCGTTACGCCGGGCGACTTCGTCGACGAACGCGGTGAGACGCTCGTCGTCGGCGAGCATGAAAATGTTGAGCGTGGCCCGGCGCCGCGTCATCTTGTCAACCTCGGCCAGCGTCAGCTCCAGCGTCTCGGGCGATGGCGGCCAGTCGAACCAGAACCGGCCGTCGCGGCGCAGGTGCGCGGTTGGCTCACCATCGGTGATGACCATGACGACGGGATTGTGCTCTGGCCGGCGGTCCAGGAACCGGCCTGCTAGGACGAGGGCGTGGTGCAGGTTGGTGCCCTGGACCATGTCCCAGCTCAATCCCGCTAGTTCGGTCTCGCGCAGCTCGCGGGCGTAGTTCGAAAAGCCGATGACCTGGATCGCATCCTGGGGGTACCGGGTGCGGACGAGCGCATGCAACGCCAGCGCGGTCTGCTTAGCCGCTCCCCACGTGCCCCGCAGTGCCATGGAGTACGACAGGTCGACGAGCAGGCACACCGCCGCTGAAGCGCGGCGCTCGGTCTCCGCGACCTCGAAGTCCTCCACTGCCAGTCGCACGCGCGCCTGGCGGCCGTTTCGTCGCTCGCCGGGGTTACGACCACCGGCCGGGTCAAGGCGGACCGGTTCGGCCTGCCTGAGGAGCGCCTTTCGGACCGTTGCGGCTGCATCGATGGCCTGCTCGTCGCCGAACCGCCATGGCCGCGTGCTGCCGGTGTACTCTCCGGCCTGGCCGGCGTCGTGCTGATCATGATCACCGGTGCCGCCTTCCGGCAGGTCAGCGAACACCTTGCGCAAGGCCGTCTGGCCGAGGCGGCGAACCGCCTTCGGCGTCAGCTCCAGCTTGCCGTCGGAGCGCTGCAAGTAGCCCTGGCGCTCAAGCTCGCGCTCGATCTGGCGCAGCGCTTCCATGTCGTCGACTGCCTGCCGCCCGAGCGCACGGCGGATGGCTTCTTCATCGACATCGTCCAGGCGCGCGCCGGGGTAATCCTGACGCAGCGCGTCCTCCAGGTCAGCCAGGTCAGCCAGTTCCGCCACCGCTGACGTGGCGTCACTCAGACCGAGCGGATCGCTACCCGTCATCCCCGGCTGTGGCATGCCGAGGTCCATGTCCGGACGCCGAGCGCGGAGTGAATCGGCGAGCCGCGACATCTCAGCCGCGAGGCCAGCGTCCTCCAGCGCCTGGGCCATGAGCTCGGACAGCTCGTCGCGCTGGTCGTCCGTCAGCGAGTCGAGCAGCCGCTGCGCAGCCGACATCCGCCGGACCAGTGCGTCAACCAATTCCTCTAGGTTGGCTGGCGAGTCCGGGAACATGTCGCCGTAGGACGCCATGAAGTCATCGAAGTCTGCCTGCGTGTGCTCGCCGCGGGCATCGGCCTCCAGCATGTTGTTCAGCGCGGCCATCATGTCCTTGACCCGCTGCATGGCCGCCGGATCAGGGTCAGAGAGCGTTTGCCGCAGGCCGCGGAACTGGCTGTCCAGTACCTCGCTGCGCAGCAAGGACTTCAGCCGCTCGAACGTCTCCCGCGCGGCCGGGGACTGCCACTCGTAATCGGCGAGCTGGCGGATCGCCTGGGCCGTGTCCGACGGCAGGCTATCGAGCTCGGCTTCTCGCAGCCGAGCTTCGTCCGACGGGTTCGGAAACAGCTCGGCGCGCTCCTGGCCGATCGCCGTATCTAGCAGCGACCTGACCTGATCGAGAATCCCGTCGAGGCGGCCGCGACCGCGGATCTCGCGCTGCCGTTCGCGGACGCGCCGCAGCAGGTCATCGAGGCCGCGATGACCGGACATGCCGCGGCGCAGCAGCTCGCGCAGCGCGCTCGCCGGATCCGTGCCGTCCAGTACCGACTCGCCGAGGGCGTCGACGGCGCCGCGGACGTCGTACGGAGGCTCCAGGGGGTCCGGTCCGCCGGAGTACGGCCCGTAGCGATACCCGGTCACCGGCTCACCTCCTTGTATCGGTCTGGAGAGCTCAGGTTCGGTACACCGCCCCGCCATCGACCGAGTCCTTCGACAGCCGCCGCATCAGGTACAGGCCCTCGAGCGCGAACTCCAGCGCGGCGGCCGCCTGCCCGAGCGACTCGCTGCCTTCCATCTGCAGCCGGTCCATGATCTTGGCCAGCCCTGGCACTTCGCCGATCCGCCGCAGTAGGTCCGGTGCCGGCACTAGATCACCGGTCTCGACCACGCCGCCGTCGGCGAACCTGGCCAGCAGGCCGGCCAGGTCGGCGTTGCCGAGCAGCGCGCGGAAGGTGTCGCTCGTAGCGCGCCGCAGCAGGTGGTCAAGCACCTCCTGCTCACGGCCCTCCTCGCTGACCTCGAACTCCACCTTGCCCCGCAAGGTGCTCATGACGGCGGGCAGGTCGCACACGCGCGCGACCGGCTGGTCTTCGCCGGTGATCGCCGCCCGACGTACGGCAGACGCGGCGACCGCCTCGGTGGCGGCGATGGCGAACCGGGCTGAGACGCCGGACCGCGAATCGACGGCGGGCGATGCGCGGACCAACCTGGTGAAGCGCCCGATGACCTGGACAAGATGGGCGGGAACGGAGGCTCCAGGGTCACTGCCGTCCCAGGCGACCTCGGACTCCTGCTCGATCAGTGCCAGTTCCGATTCGAGGGTGAGCGGGTAGTGCGTGCGGATCTCGGCGCCAAACCTGTCCTTCAGCGGAGTAATGATGCGGCCGCGGTTGGTGTAGTCCTCCGGGTTGGCGCTCGCGACGAGCACAAGGTCGAGCGGAAGCCGCAGCGCGTACCCGCGCACGCCGATGTCCCGCTCCTCGAGGACGTTCAGTAGCGAGACCTGTATGCGCTCGGCGAGGTCCGGCAGCTCGTTGAGCGAGAAGATGCCCCGGTTCGTTCGCGGCAGCAAGCCGAAGTGAATCGTCTCGGGGTCGCCAAGCGTCCGGCCTTCAGCGACTTTGACCGGGTCGATGTCGCCGATCAGGTCACCGACGCTGGTGTCCGGTGTCGCGAGCTTCTCGCCGTAGCGGTCGGTGCGAGGGCGCCACGCGACGGCCAGGTCATCACCCTGCTCCACGAGCAGCCGGCGGCAGCGCGCGCAGACCGGCGCATAGGGATGATCGTTGATCTCGCAGCCCGCGACGGCGGGCGTCCAGTCGTCAAGCAGTCCTGTCAGCGTCCTGATCAGCCTCGTCTTGCCCTGGCCCCGCTCACCCAGCAGGATCACGTCGTGCCCTGCAATGATCGCGCGCTCGAGGTGAGGCAGCACCGTCTGACCGAACCCGATGATCCCCGGGAAGGCGTCTTCGCCGGCGCGCATCCTGTCGAGCAGGTTGTGCCGCAGCTCCTGCTTCACGGTGCGAAGCTGGTGTCCGCTAGCGCGAAGTTCGCCCAGCGTGGCGATGTCGGGCGGTGACGAGGTAGGCGGCTGATCCGGGGCTGGCTGTCTGCGAGTCGTAGGCTGCACCATTCGACACTATGTCGATGCGCGCGCAGTTCGCATCTTGGGGAGGCGCGAATGGATGATTCCCGCCCGGTGCTCGCCATCGACGTCGGGGGCACCAAGCTGGCAGCAGGCCTGGTCGAGCCGGGCGGCCGGGTACTGACGTGGACCCAGGTTCCCACGCCCGCTGGCCTGGATGCAGAGCAACTCTGGCGGACGCTGGACGCGCTGATCACCAGCGTTCTTGAGGGCGCTGATGTAACGACGGCCGACCTGGCGGGTTGCGGCTGCGGTTGCGGCGGCCCGATGGAATGGCCTTCTGGCGTCGTGTCACCGCTCAACATCCCGGGCTGGCGACGGTTCCCGCTGCGCGCCAGGCTCGCCGAGCGGCTGGGCGGCATAACGGTGCGGGTGCACAACGACGCGATCTGCATGGTCGCGGCAGAGCACTGGCGCGGAGCCGGGCGCGGGCGCGACAACGTGCTCGGCATGGTTGTGTCCACGGGCGTCGGCGGCGGCCTGGTTCTCGATGGTCAGCTCATCCGGGGGGCATCCGGCAACGCGGGCCATATTGGCCACGTCGTCGTCGACCCGGAGACTGGCCCGCTCTGTGGCTGCGGCGGGCGTGGCTGCGCCGAGGCCATCGCGCGCGGGCCAGCGCTCGTGACGTGGGCGCAGGCCGAGGGCTGGCGCCCTGACCAGAGTGACGCCACGGCGAAGGACCTCGCCGGCGACGGGGCGCTGGGTCATCCCATCGGCCTGGCTGCCATGCGACGCGCCGGTCGCGCGCTTGGAATCGCCATCGCGTCGGCCACGAGCTTGTGCGACCTCGAGGTGGTCTCGGTCGGCGGTGGCCTGTCGCAAGCCGGTCCGCTCCTGTTCGACCCGCTAGAGGAGGCCCTACGCGCCCACGCCAGGCTCGCGTTCACTCGGCAGGTTCGCGTCGTGCCGGCGGCCCTCGGCCAGAGCGCCGGCTTGGTGGGCGCGGCGGCGCTCATACTCGCGGGCGATAGGTACTGGCACGGCGACTGATACCGGCGCCGGCGGCACGCGGTGGCACCCCGCGGCGCCGGCGGCACGCTGCCGCACCTCGCGGCGCCGACGCGCGGGCCCGCGCCCGGACAGTGCGACAATTCAGCGTGACCTCATCGCCTAACAGCAGCGGGAGCGCGCCGGTACAACCAGCTGATGTGGTCGCTGCGCGGGCGATGCTGCAACCTGTCGTCCGCCAGACGCCGCTGCTCGAGTCGAGTGCTCTGTCAGCGCTTGTCGGCGGTCCGGTGTACCTCAAGTGCGAGAACCTCCAGCGCGGTGGATCGTTTAAGGTCCGCGGCGCGTACGTGCGGATCGCGCGCTTGTCGGCCGCTGACCGAGAGCGCGGCGTGGTCGCCGCCAGCGCCGGCAACCACGCTCAGGGCGTCGCGCTGGCCGCGAGCGCGCTTGGGGCCAAGGCCACCGTGGTGATGCCAGCCGCCGCGCCGCTCCCCAAGGTGGCCGCTACCAGGTCTTATGGCGCCGACGTTGTCTTGCATGGAACCGCCGTCGAGGACGCCCTGGCGATGGCGCGCGACGTGGCCGCCGAGACCGGGTCGATCTTCATCCATCCTTTCGATCATCCAGACGTGATCGCTGGTCAGGGCACCGTCGCGCTGGAAATCGCCGAGCAGTGTCCAGGGGTGCGCACCATAGCGACGCCGGTCGGGGGCGGCGGGCTCGCGGCCGGGATCGCCGTGGCCGCCAGCGCATTCTTGCCGGCGGCGCAGATCGTCGGTGTGCAGGCTGAGGCCGTGGCTCCGATGGCGGCGTCGATTGCGGCTGGTTATCCGATTCCCGCGACGCCGTCGCCCACGATGGCCGACGGCATCGCGGTCGCCCGACCCGGCGATCTGACAGTCGCGCTGCTCGCCGAGCTGGGCGCCGGCATCGTCGGTGTCACTGAGGAGAACCTGTCCCGTGGTCTGCTGCTGTGCCTCGAGCGCGCCAAGCAGGTAGTGGAGCCAGCCGGAGCGGCCGGAATCGCGGCGATCCTGGAGCATCCGGCCCGCTTCACGCCGCCGGTCGTGATCGTGCTGTCCGGCGGCAACATCGACCCGTTGCTCCTGTCGAAGGTGCTACGCCACGGGCTCTCGGCTGCTGGCCGGTTCCTGGCCATCCGATGCAGGCTGCCGGACCGGCCTGGCGCGCTCGCAACGCTGCTGATGGAGCTCGCCGCCCTGGGCGCGAATGTGCTGGACGTGGTACACGAACGCGTGACCGCCGAACTGCGCGTGGATGAGGCGGAGGTAAACCTGCACCTCGAGACCCGCGGACCCGAGCACACCGACTCGGTACTCGCGCACCTTCGCAAGTCTGGGTACACGCTGCTGTTCGGCGGACCCGTCTAACCGCCGGCTGCCTGCTGATCCAGCCAGCGCTTTTTGAGCACCAGCGTGCCGGCCACCTTGTCATGCAGGCACTGAGCCCGAGGGTCGAACAACGCCAGGCCGGTGTCGGCGGCCCACAGCAGACCACCGGCCACGTTGACTGGGCTGGCCAACAGCAGGAAAACCGCCGGCCCGACAAGAAACGTCACGGTGCGGATCCCAGCGGCCTGCACACCGATCCGCGCGTGGTCTGCGGCGCGGACGACGCGAACGCGGGTCATTCGCTTCCCGACGGTCGCGCCCCAGGCGGCGTGCTGAACCCAGTAGTAGACCAGGGCGATGCCGAAGATGCCGACGAACCAGTACAAGAGTGCGTGCTGGTTCGCCGGATCCCTGGCCATATTGTTGAGAGCCGCCTGCGCAGCGGGCGAGTTCAGGTCCTGGTAGCTGCTGGTGATGGCTTCCAGCTCGCGCCACACGCGCACTAGTGGTGACCAGAAAAACAGCACCGAGACGCCGATAATGATGAGCCAGTCGACGATGGCGGCGGCGAGCCGCTCCCACGGCGCAGCGATGGATGGGTCGCGCCGAGACCGCGAGCCGGAGAATGGGCGGTTCCGAGCCTGACCATAGCCGGGCTGATGCCCGGCGTACGGCTGTGCGCCGGATCCATCGGTCCGCATCCGGGTGCGATACTGCGGCGGCGAACCGTAATTCGGCTGCCCCGGCTGGGGCGGCGCCAGATACGCCTGCGGGGCGCCTCCACTGGCATCGAGGTACGGCGATGGGCGCGGCGGCACCGACTCATCCATCGCCGCGCTCTGCTCGGTCTCGTGCTGCTGCGTCATCCTGCCGGTGATTCGCTCGGGTGAGACCAACTGTATGCGCGGCCAGGTGGAGCCATCACCACCTGGCTGCCGACTGGGTCGGCGACTCAGAGGTTGCCGCGGCGCTCCTGTTCCCGCTCGATGGCCTCGAACAGGGCCTTGAAGTTCCCCTTGCCGAAACCCTGCGAGCCATGGCGCTCGATCAGCTCAAAGAAGACGGTGGGCCGATCCTGGACTGGCTTGGTGAAGATCTGGAGCAGGTAGCCATCCTCGTCGCGGTCGGCCAGGATCTTCAGCTCGCGCAGTTCGTCCACCGGAACCCGGGTGTCGCCGACCCAGGCGCCTAGCGCTTCGTAGTAGCTGTCTGGCGTGTCGAGGAACTGCACGCCTTGCGATCTCATGCCCTGCACGGCGCCGACGATGTCGTCCGTAGCCATTGCGATGTGCTGGACACCAGGGCCGCCATAGAACTCGAGATACTCGTCGATCTGCGACTTCTTCTTGCCGATGGCGGGCTCGTTAATCGGGAACTTGACCTTGCGGCTGCCATCCGCCACAACCTTGCTCATCAGTGCCGAATACTCGGTGGCGATGTCGTCGCCGACGAACTCCTTCATGTTCGTGAAGCCCATGACCTGGTGGTAGAAGTTCACCCACTCGTCCATCCGGCCGAGCTCGACGTTCCCAACGCAGTGGTCGATCTCGGTGAAGAACGGACCTGCCGGCGCGGCGGTCAGCGGGCCGACGGCCACGAAGCCGGGCAGGTACGGGCCGGTGTAGCTCGAACGCTCGACGAGCGTATGCCGGGTGTCGCCATAAGTGGCGATGACCGCGAGCACCACCTTGCCGTGCTCATCCCCGATGATCTCAGGCTCGGCTAGGCTCCTGGCGTCGTGCGCGAGCGCGTACTCATAGGCGGCGGCCGCCGACGGCACGCCGATGGCCAGGTCGATGACGCCGTCACCGTGCGCGGCAACGTGAGCGCCGAGCTCCGTGCCTGCCCTGACCGGGCCCCGGAACACGAAGCGCGCGCTGCCGGATTCCAGCACGTAGGCGGCCTCGTCCCGGCATCCGGTTTCGGGGCCTCTGTAGGCCACGCATCGCATGCCAAACGCTGTCGAGTAGAAATGCGCCGCCTGACGGGCGTTGCCGACGGCGAATACCACGGCATCCATTCCGGTAACGGGGAAATCGTCGGTCGCTGTCGTGTGTGCCGTCGCCGTGGCTGTCATCGCTCACTCCTGCATTTCCTCGCGGCCGCCTGACCGTGATGGCAGGATCCGTCAATGGGTCATGATGTGCAACCCATGCCCAATTGACTGAGCAATATGACTGATCAGATACAGTTAGTGCTGGTCCTGTTGTACAGGTTGTAACGAGGGCGGTCGAGATGATTGACGAGCTCGACGGGCGTCTCATCGAGCTGCTCGCGGCAGAGCCGCGCGTCGGAGTCCTCGAGGCCTCGCGCCGGCTCGGCGTTGCCCGCGGGACCATCCAGGCGCGCCTGGATCGGATGCACGCACGGGGCGTCATCAAGGGCTACGGACCGGACATCGACCCGGCGGCTATCGACTTCGCCGTGACGGCCTTCGTGACACTCGAGCTCAGGCAGGCGGGCGGGCATGATCCGGTAGCCCAGCGGCTCGCGGCGATTCCCGAGGTGCTCGAGGCCCACACGATCACCGGACCTGGCGACATGCTCTGCCGGGTGGTGGCTCGCAGCAACGCAGACCTTCAGCGCGTCATCGACGCGATAGTGGATGTGGCGGGCGTGGTGCGGACGTCCACGGTCATCGCGCTCGACCATCCGCTGCCGCCGCGCGTGCTGCCGCTGATCAAAGCAGTGGTTTCCGCGCCGCCATCAGCCCCGGAGACACCGGACTGGCCCAGGACCGAGCAGGCGCCGTAGTAGCGTCAGCCAGCTCGAGCGCCACATCGAGTACGGCAGCCTCGAGCTCGGCCGGGCTGGCCGCCCTGTCCCGGTAGTGCATGCAGCAGAAACTGATACTCATGAGGCACGACGCGGCCCTGATCTGGTCGCTCAGCGCGGCCCTCGGCTCGGTGAGCAGGTCGACGAGCGCGTCCATCCGCTCCTTGAACAGCTCGCCTCGCTCCTTGGCGTTCGCTAGGCCGCTGACGGCTGCCTGGTTCTGATGCAGCATGCGGAAGACTTCGGTGCCATTCACCACGATGTCCAGGTAGCGCCGGACAATTTCGGCCCTGCTTTCTGGCGTGCGCGGCTGCGTCTTGCCCCAGGAGATCAGCGCGTCCAGGTCGGCGACGTAGTCCTCGACCAGGCTGCGGACGATGTCTTCCTTGGACTTGAAGTAGTAGTACAGTGCGGCCTTCGTGACGCCAAGCTGCTCCGCGATCTCGCGCAGGGACGTCTTCTCGTACCCTTGTTCCGCAAACAGCTTGAGCGCAAGCTGCCGCAGCCGCGACCGGGTGTCGTGGCCGCGGTCCTGCTCGTCGCCGCGGACGTTGTCTTCCATGGCCTCGGGTTCTGATCCTTCCCGCTGCCGGCGTAATCTACTTGACGGCCGGTTAGTAGCGAGCTTAGCCTGTTGCTTGGCTGGATGCTAGCCGGTCGGCAAGTAAGTGGGAAGCGCCGCAAGTTAGTGCTGCGCGGGTGTTGTGGAACGAGGAGCCCATTTCATGACAGACAACGCGGCAGTCGCGGCGCCAGCGGGCGGGACGACGTTCGCGACTCGGCGCGAATTCATGATCGTGCTGCCAGGGCTGCTGCTGACGCTCATGATCGCCATGCTCGACCAGCTCGTCGTGTCCACGGCCCTGCCGCGCATCGTGGGCGACCTTGGCGGCCTGAATCACCTCGCCTGGGTCGTCACCGCCTACGTGCTGGCGTCCACGATCACCACGCCGCTGTACGGCAAGCTCGGCGACCTCTACGGCCGCAAGCGGCTGCTGATGATCGCCATCATCATCTTCCTGATCGGCTCGGCGCTGTCTGGCCTGTCGCACAATATGGACCAGCTCATTGCGTTCCGGGCCCTGCAAGGCCTGGGCGCCGGCGGACTCATGGTCGGCGCCATCGCGACGATCGGCGACATGGTCTCGCCGCGCGAGCGCGGCCAGTACATGGGCTACATGATGGCCGCGATGATGGTTGCCATGATCGCCGGCCCGCTCGTCGGCGGCTACATCACCGACAGCTTGTCGTGGCGGTGGATTTTCTACATCAACATGCCGATCGGCGGCGCCGCACTTGTCTACCTGTGGGCGACGATGCACTTGCCGCGGCGGCGGGTCCAGCACAGGGTCGACTACCTCGGCGCCGCCGTGATAGCCATCGGCGCCACCGCGATCGTCTTGCTGACGACGTGGGGCGGGACGCAGTACGCGTGGGGCTCGTGGGAGATCATCATGCTGGCCGGGATCACGGCGGCCGCGATCGTCGCGTTCTTCTTCGTCGAGGGCCGGGCTGCGGAGCCGGTGCTGCCACTCCACGTGTTCAAGAACAGGAACTTCTCACTCGCCTCGAGCATGAGCTTCCTGCTCGGCTTCGTCATGCTCGGCGCCCTGACATTCCTGCCGCTCTATCAGCAGACTGTCCAGCACGCCTCGCCGACAACCAGCGGCCTGATGCTCATCCCGCTGATGCTTGGCTCGACTGTTACCACCCTTTTTGCTGGCCAGTTCACCACCCGGACGGGCCGCTACAAGATCCTGCCCGTCATCGGTGGTGTCGTCATGACGGTCGCGATCTACTTGCTGACCCACCTGGGCCCGCACACGACGCGGCTGAACTCGGCCCTCTACTTCGTCGTGCTCGGCGTCGGCATGGGCTTCCTGATGCAGATCACATCGCTGATCGTGCAGAACAGCGTCGAGCAGAAGGACATGGGGGTCGCCAGCAGCTCGCGTGCCTTCTTCCAGCAGATCGGCGGCTCGATGGGCGTGTCGCTGTTCGGTGTCATCTTCATCCATCGGCTTACTTCGGCGATGGCCAGTAAGCTGCCCGGCGTACACCTGCCCGCAGGCGGGGCAGCCCTGAACCCGGCCACCGTCAACAGCAAGCCGCTGCCCATAAGGGAAGCCGCCTTCTTCGCCATCAGCAAGGGCCTGGACTCGGTCTTCTGGTGGACGATTCCCGCCTCGGCGCTGGTGTTCCTGCTCGCTCTGTGGGTCAAGGAGATCCCGCTGCGCGGCCGTAACGACAGCCCGGCCCAGCCGGCTGTTGTCACGACGGAGCAGCTAGAAGCAGAAGCAGCCGACCTGGGCGCGATCTAGCCTCGGCCATGCGCAGAACGGCCGAGCCACGATCAGCTTGTCAGGCCGCGGCTAGATGCCGTGGTAGGGGACGGCCTCGAGGATCTCGACCGTGGTAGCACGCCCATTCGGCAGGTTGTAGGTCGCGGTCTCGCCGACCTTCTTGCCGGTGATGGCAGTGCCCAGTGGTGACTTAGGCGAGTAGACGTCGATAGGCGTGCCAACCTCCTCGCGCGAAGCCAGCAGGAAGGTCACCTCTTCCTCGTCGCGTTCGAACCTGATCGTCACGGTCATGCCAGGCCCGACCACACCTTCGGTTCGAGGCGGCTCACCGACTCGTGCGTTCTCCAGGATCTGGGTCAACTGGCGGATGCGGGCCTCTTGCATGCCTTGCTGATCCTTGGCCGCGTGGTAGCCGCCGTTCTCCTTGAGGTCGCCTTCTGCCCGTGCAGCCTCGATCTTCTTCGCGATCTCAATCCTGCCCGGGCCGCTCAGGTGGTCGAGCTCGGCCTTGAGCCGGTCGAACGCCTCCTGCGTGAGCCAGGTGAAGGTATCGTCGCGCGTCTCGGTCACGGGTACTCCTCGGTGGGTGCGGATTTAGACGGTCCGCTGGGCCTTCCCAGCCCATGGGGGTAATCCTTCGAGGCTAACAAGGCTCCGCAAGTACGCGGTACCTGTCAATGGTCTAGCCCCGACAAGTCACGGCAACCCGGGCAAACTTCCTCTTCTAGCGCGGCCGATGCCCGGCTCTCCAGTCTGCCCAGGGAATGTGCCAGATAGTCCATCGCGTTTCCGCAACGGATGCTTCCGTGCGGTCGCGACCCCGCCAGGCAGCTTCTGTCAGAGGCGGGTTCTACTGTGGCCTGCCAGGTATGTCCGCCCCCAGCTCACGATTATGCCGAGGTGACTCCGAGTGCTTGCCGATCCCGATGAGGTCAGGGCTGCCGCTGGCCAGGCGCTGAACGGCGCAGGGCTGATGGGCTCAGGGCCGCTACGGCTGATGGCGGTTCACGCGCACCCGGATGACGAGTCCAGCAAGGGCGCCGCCACGATGGCGAGGTACGTCCGATCGGGCGTCGACGTCCTGGTCTGCACGCTCACTGGTGGCGAGCGGGGTGACATCCTGAACCCGGCCATGGACCGGCCCGAGGTCCGTGCGGATCTGCCAGCCATCCGGCGGGCTGAGATGGAGGCAGCGCGCGAGATCCTCGGTGTCCGTCAGCGGTTCCTCGGCTTTACCGATTCCGGCCTGCCGGAGGGCGACCCGCTCCCGCCGTTGCCGATCGGATGCTTTGCACTTGAGCCACTGGAGACCGCCGCCCGACCGCTCGTGCGGGCCGTCCGGGAGTTCCGGCCGCACGTCATGCTCACCTACGACGAGAACGGCGGCTACCCGCACCCCGACCACATTAAGTGCCACGAGGTCTCGGTTGAGGCGTTCGAGGCTGCGGCTGACCCAGACCGCTATCCGGACTGCGGCGAGCCGTGGCAGCCGCTGAAGCTGTATTACCACCTGACGTTCCACCGTGCCAGGATCCTTGCGCTGCACCACGCCATGCTCGACCTCGGTCTTGAGTCGCCTTATGCCGAACGCATGGCGGACTGGGTGGAAGACGAGGACGAAGGGTCGCAGAAGCCGCGGCACGCGATCACCACGCGCGTCCAGTGCGATGACTGCTTCGAGATCCGGAACCAGGCGCTGATCGCGCACGCGACGCAGGTCGATCCCGAAGGCGGCTGGTTCGCCGTGCCGACCGAGGTCCAGCGCACGGCGTGGCCGACTGAGGACTATCATCTGGCCAGGTCGCTGGTGGACGTCGAACTACCGGAGGACGACCTCTTCGCCGGGATCCGGGAGCGGGTGAGCCTGTGATTGACCTCGCGGCTGCGGCTGCGAAATCGGTAAGCGCCTGGGATGAGCCCGGCACCCTCGCCTTCCTGGTGATCTTCGGGATGGGTGTGATCCTCTTTTTCGTCTTCCGGTCGATGGCCAGGCAGTTGCGCAAGGTCAACCAGGCGGCGCGGCTCGAGGCAAGCCAGGCGGAGGAACCAGACGGTGCCGTCGGCCCGACGCTTCCCGATCAGGCCGTGCAGCCAGGGCCGGGAGCGCGCTGACGCACTCTGTTATCACGGCCAGTGCAGTTTGCACAGCACCGCCGCAATGCGGCGTGTCGCGGCCAGCTGATTGCTAGGTTCGTGGCTGATAGTCCCGGCTGTCGCGGGAGTGCCTGGCCATGCTAGCGATCCACGGAATCTGGCTCCACGGGCTACTGAGCCTATGGGCCGAGGACTCCGACGAGGCAGCCCTGACCCGGCCGCCCGGAGCTACTAGGACGCACCCGTTTGCCGCCCGTGCCGGACTGATAGCTGACGTCATCGCCGAGTTCAGCGAGTCCGCAGGCGATCTCTCGCGCAAGGCTGTCGACGACGAAGTGACGCTCTGGCTGCCGACAACGGCCACCGGACCAGTTCCTTCACCGGACCTGGTGATCGAAGAGACGCCGACCAATACGCCATCAACTCCGACTCCCGCGCGCTCGAGCCGCGTCAGGCTTGCGCCCTGGCGGGTGCCCGCGCTGACGTTTGAGCCTGCCGCAGCACTTGATGTGCTCGAAGAGCTCCGCGGCCCCGACACACCACCCGAGCGCGGAGTCGTTTCCAGCAGCGTCCATTTTCTGGCCGCGCTCGGCGCCTTGGCGTTCGACCTCGCCGCCCGCGGCCGCGTACTGCCCGGCGCCGCTGAGACGCGCGACCTCGACGAAGGCGCCGGCCCCGCGTACTTCGCGCGGTGGCGCCCGGTCCTGGCAGGTGCTGATGCGCTGCGCGCCCGCGAGCTGACCGTGGCGCTGCCGCCGCTGTGCCGGGCCAGCAGCGCGGCAGGCGAGCCGTCGGCCGCCATCGTGACCGAGGCGCTGGACTCGCTGACCGACGCCGCCGTCCGAGCGAGACTGTCGGCTACACCGGGTTTCCGCCTGCTCGAGGCTGATCATCAAGCGCAGCTGACAGATCGGTGGGCGGCTGCGTTGACCGGACCCGACGGGCAGTTCAGCGTCACCACCGCCGAGGTAGCCAAGGCGGCTCAGCTCGCGTTTGCACTCTGGACGTGGCAGGACGCGGCGCAGGAACCGCCAGGCCCGGTGCGCACCTGTTTCCGACTCGTCGAGCCGCCCGCGCGCCGCCGAGCTAGCAATCGAGTCGAATACACCAAACACCGCGTCAGGCTGGCGGGTTGAGTTTGCCCTGCAGTCGACGGACGATCCGAGTCTCCTGCTGCCAGCCAAAGACATCTGGGCCGGCGGCACAGCTGACGGCTGGGCGACCGCGGGCCTCAGCTACCCCGAGGACGACCTGCTGGCCGGCCTCGGCCGAGCGTCCAGGCTCTTTCCCGAGCTGGACGATGCGCTGCAGACTGCCGCACCCGCTTCAGTCGAGCTGGATACGCGCGGCGCCTTGCATTTCCTCAAGGAAACTGGGCCCCTGCTCGCTGGCGCCGGGTTTGGCGTCCAGCTGCCCGACTGGGTACGCCGCTCGCGGCTGGGCCTCAAGCTCACCACCAGGGCCAGGACGGGCGCGGGACCTGGTAATGCCGGCGCGCCCACCTTCGGCCTCGCCGATCTCGTCGATTTCCGTTACGAGCTGGCGGTGGGAGACCAGGCGCTGGATCCGGCCGAGCTCGCCGAGCTGGCGCGGCTCAAGGTGCCGCTCGTCCGGCTTCGCGGCCAGTGGGTCGAGCTGGACGAACGGCATCTCAAGGCGGCGCTGGCATTCCTGGAACGCGGCGGCGCCGGCGCCATGACCGCCCAAGACGCGTTGTCTGTGGCCCTCGCCGACAGCGCCGGCGAGCTGCCGCTGATCGAAATGGATGCCGACGGCTGGCTCGGGGACCTGCTTTCCGGACAGGCTGACAGGCGGATCGAGCCGATGACCACGCCGGCATCGTTCCGAGGCATGCTGCGCCCCTATCAGGAACGCGGCCTGGCCTGGCTGTCTTTTCTCGGCGGTCTCGGCCTCGGCGCGGTGCTCGCCGACGACATGGGCCTCGGCAAGTCGCCACAGACGCTGGCGCTGCTCCAGGCCGAACGCGACGGCGGGGTGGCGACGGGACCCACGCTGCTGATCTGCCCGATGTCCCTCGTCGGGAACTGGCAGCACGAGGCGGCGAAGTTCACGCCGGGCTTGGTCCTCCACGTGCATCATGGCTCCGACCGGCTGGCCGGCCAGGAGCTAACCGCGGCGGCCGCGGCGGCCGATCTGGTCGTCACGACGTACGGCGTGGCTACCAGAGACCGGGCGGCGCTAGCTCAGGTGCCGTGGGTGCGCGTGGTGTGCGACGAAGCGCAGAACATCAAGAACTCGGCCACCAGGCAGGCGCAGGCCGTCCGGTCGATCCCGGCCGCGTCGCGCATCGCGCTCACTGGCACGCCGGTTGAGAACCGGCTCACCGAGCTCTGGTCGATCATGGAGTTCACCAGCCCGGGCCTGCTCGGCCCTGCCGAGGCATTCCGGCGCCGGTTTGTCATCCCGATCGAGCGGAACGGCGACATCGAGGCGACAGATCAGCTCAAGCGCCGGACGGCGCCGTTCATCTTGCGCAGGCTGAAGACGGATAAGGCCGTCATCGCTGACCTGCCCGACAAGATGGAGATGAAGGTCTGGTGCAACCTCACGATGGAGCAGGCGTCGCTCTATCAGGCGACGGTGGACGACATGATGGCGAGGATCGAGGCCGCCGAGCCTGGCATCGAACGGCGTGGTCTCGTGCTCGCCACCATGGCCAAGCTGAAGCAGGTGTGTAACCATCCGGCCCACCTGCTCGGCGACGGGTCGCGGCTGGACGGCAGGTCCGGCAAGCTGGCCCGGCTGGAGGAGACGTGCGATGAGATCGTCGAGGCCGGCGACAGGGCGCTCTGCTTCACTCAGTACGCCGAGTTCGGCCGGATGCTCCAGCCTTACCTGGCGGCGCGGCTCGGCTGCGCCGTGTACTTCCTGCACGGCGGCACTACCAAGCGGAGGCGCGATGAGATGGTCGCTGAATTCCAGAGTGCAGCCGAGCCTGCGGTGTTTCTCCTCTCGCTGAAGGCGGGCGGTACGGGCCTGAACCTGACCGCGGCGAGCCATGTGATCCACGTGGACCGCTGGTGGAATCCGGCCGTCGAAGACCAGGCCACGGATCGCGCGTTCAGGATCGGCCAGCGGCGCGACGTTCAAGTGCGCAAGTTCGTCTGCGTCGGAACTGTCGAGGAGCGGATCGACCAGATGATCGAGAACAAGAAGGCACTCGCCCAGGCCATCATCGGCACCGGCGAGACGTGGCTGACTGAGCTGTCGGTCGAAGATCTGCGGCAGGTCATCGAGCTGTCGCCGGATGCGGTGTCCCAGTGAGCGCGTTCTATCCGCGGCCGCGCAAGGCAGCGGGCGGGATCAAGGCCCGCAGCGTCCGCGGTCCAATCGGCGAGCAGTGGTGGTCACGCCGGTTCATCGACGTCCTGGAATCATTCGGGCTGCAGACTCGGCTGACCAGAGGTCGCGCCTACGCGAGGTCCGGGCAGGTCCTCAGCCTCGACATTGGCACTGGCCACGTGACCGCGCAGGTACAGGGTTCGCGGGTGAAACCGTACGCCGTCAAGCTCACGGTCGACCCGCTGACGACGCGACAATGGAAGCGCGTCGAGGAAGCACTGGCCGCCCGCGCCGTCTTTCGCGCCCGGCTGCTGGCCGGTGAGATGCCCGCCGAGATCGAAGAGGTCTTCGCTGCCTGCGGTACGCCGCTGTTTCCGAAGTCTGCTCGCGACCTCACGATGACGTGCTCGTGCCCGGACTGGGAAGTGCCGTGCAAGCACCTGGCCGCCGTCTGCTACGTGCTGGCTGAAGCATTTGATGCCGATCCCTTCGGGATGCTGGCCTGGCGCGGCAAGGGCCGCGCTGACCTGCTGACAGCCTTGCGCCGGCTGAGTGACAGCCGCGCGGGCGGCCGCCCGGTCATCGACGTCGCGGACGCGCCGCTGTCGCCCAGCCCGGCCACTTTCTGGTCTTCCTCGCTCAGCCCGGCTCGGCTTAGGGCGTTGCCGCCTGCTCCGGCCGCTCCGCCCGACCTGCTCCTGCGCAGCCTTGAGCCGCCGTTTATTACAGCGGGTGGAATGGACCTGGTGACCCTGCTGCGGCCGGCCTACCTGGCGATGGCGGGCAGCGATGCAGACGCGGCGCCTAGCGGCCAGCCCGAGCGCGATTGACGTGGCGCCCGCGAAACTAGCGGGCCCGCCAGGATGGTGCTGTCCCATCCGCTTGTCGTGCGGGGTCTTGGCACGGTCGGGGCTGTTGTGCCAACCGTTGGCTAATCAGGTTGCCGATCTGAATCATCGTGGCCTGCGGGCCTCAGCAGTCTGATCGATACGATCGCCCACAGGCAGGTCAGTGCGAGCCAGACGATCAGCCGCGCCCAGCCGGGCAGCCCGACACTCGGAGCGCTGAGGGGCGCGTAGCCAGTCCAGCCGAGTGCGATCACCGGTTGGCCCAGGCTGAGCACGTAGCTGCCCACTGCGAGGAAGGCAACTCCGAGGGCGACGACGACAACGACCCGCTGCGCCCTGCTCAGCTTCTCAATCCAGCGCATAGACGCGGATTATGTCAGATTTGCCTCTCGCCGGCTGCGGACCAGGCGGCCTAACCACTCCGTTCAGACCGCCTCTACCCGGCACTGTGCGCTCGCTGCCGACGCTTCCTCAAGCGCGAAGACGTGCACGTCGACATTTATCTTGTTCCTGGCCGCATGGGATCGCTCATCCCAGCGAGAAAGACGCGGACGCCTCCCAGCCTCCCCGAGGCGAAACTTCATGCATCAGCGTCACCGCGACGGCCCGGCCGAGGACCGGCAGGTTCGACTTGATATCGCGCTCAGCGCGGCGCATCGCCTCGATGGGAGACTCATGGCCGACCGTCAGATGAGGCACGACCTCATCGAACTGATTCTCAAATGGCGGGAACTCCGGAAACGCCGCAAAGACAACTTCTGTCAGCTCGCGGAAGGGCGTTGGATCCTGCGGTCCCAGCCATAGAACTGTGGACCCGAACCAGTCCGTGTGGTCTAGCCGGAAATCGAACGCCTTGACCGCGGCGAAGAGGCGCTTAAGGTGCGCGTACTCCGGAGCCCCCAGCCGGCTCGTTGGCATGAAGGGCGCGAGCACTGTTATGTGCGCGGGGATACCGAGCGCGGCGTTGGCGTCGAGTTCAGAACGGTGTCGGCCTACGACCGCTTCAGCGGCTGGCACTTCAACGATCAGCGCGCTTTTGGCTTCGAACCTCGCCATCGCGCGAGTCTAATTGGGAACGTCCCGCGATACGCCGGCAGCAACGTCCTGTCAGTTTCAGAACTGCGCTCCCTCGTGGCCGCTGGTTCAGGGGAAGGTCGGGCTGGAGCGACGGGAGGGATCGATGGGGCTCATGACTCCTATCGCGTTGCCATCAGGGTCCTCGACAATGGCATAGCGGGCCCCCCAGAAGGCGTCGTAGGGCTCCTGCTGCCCTCGGTAGCCAGCTCCGGTCAGGTCTGCATAGATGGCATCGACCCGCTCTCTGCTGTCGACCTTAAAGCCGACCACCACTGTGCCGGTCTGCCATCCTGTGTCCCAGTAGTGAGCAAACTCGATGCTGTCGAAGTCGAGATCGAAACCGCCCGCAACCTGAGCCGATCGATGGTGGGCCTGAAAGGCGGCGTCGCTGTCCGGGATGGTTAATCCCAGGCGGCGGTAGAAAGCCACGGCGGCTTCCATGTCTCTGACGACAAGACTGAGGTGGTCAAAGATGGGCGGGTCCGTCATGTCGATGTGCTCTCCCTTATGAGCCTTTGAAGAGATGCTCGGCCAACCACTTGCGTCGACGCCGGTCCGGTCAGTGCGTTGTCAAACGTGTTTATTGGCGTCGCACATTGCGTCGAAGTCGGCCATTGCCAGTGCACTGGCAACATTAAGCGACGCGGCCCGCGGCGGACAGGAAGCCGGCTGCCTGCAACTGCGAAGCCGAGATTCAGGCGGCCAGGACGGCGGCGGGTGGCTGTGCAGGGTTGGCTGCGGTCGGGGCTGGCGGCGGTTGTTGTGCCAACTGTCCGTGATTTAGGTCGAGCCGGAGAGGTGCTCGCTGGCACATCTCTGGCTAATGGTGATTGGTCAACGCCAGCATCGTCAGCACGACGACCGCTGCAAGGGCTAGGCCCATGACCATGACGCCGACGCTAAGCAGACTGGGCAGATGCAGCCAGCCCCAGCGGGCTTCGGCGCGCGCTTCCTGTTCGCGCAGCTCTTCGAGCTGGGCCTTGCTTAGCTCCGGCGTCGGCCCTGGTGGCAATGGAATGCGATATGAGCCGCCGTGAAATCGGATCAATCGCCACCTCTGGGCGATGGGCTGCTCATCCATCGGCACCTCCCGGCGGCTAGCCCAGCTGACCACTCAGTATGACGTCGCGGAAATGCGAAGCGCGACCGTGACGTCATGGCGGCGCCGTGATGTCGACCGGCTGCCCTGCCTGGTGGGCGTGGCTCCTGGTTAGATACCGGGCGTGGAGATCCGAGACGCCCGGCCGGATGAGTTCGACGAGCTCGGCGACGTGCGGGTGGCCGCTTACCGGGCTGATGGCTTCTTGGCGCCGCAGTCAACGTACGCGCCGACACTTCGGGCGCTCGGTGCCGACGGCTTCGGTCAGGTCCTAGTCGCGGTCGGCGGCGAGGGTGCCGAGGCGTTCGACCCGACGACTGGAGGCAGAAGGCAAGGCCCAGGGCGCATCCTGGGCACCGTGATGCTGCAAGGCTGGCCGGAGGCTGGCGATTTCCTCGCGGGCCCCGACGAGGCCGAGATCCGGGCGCTGGCTGTGGCGCCTGAAGCACAGGGCTCAGGCCTCGGTCGGAGGCTGCTGGCCGCGGTGACCGCGAGGGCGGCGGCCGCCGGCTTTCGGCGCCTCCTGCTCCTGACTCAGCCAGATATGAAGGCCGCTCATCACATTTACGAGCAGGCTGGCTTCACGCGGCTACCCGATCGCGACTGGTCGCCGGAGCCCGGGCTGATCCTGCTCGCCTACGCTCTCGACCTCGGAAACGAATCGCTCGGCTAGGGTGGCCCCATGAGCGAGGCGCTGCCGGAGGTGTCGGCCGGAGCCGTGCCCGACGAGGCGTGGCTGCTCGATGTGCGCGAAGATGATGAGTGGGCCGCGGGGCACGTTGCCAGCGCTACCCACATTCCGCTCGGCCAGCTCGGTGCCCGGACCGCCGAGTTGCCAGTGGACACGGACATCTACGTGATCTGCCGGACGGGGATGCGCTCCGCGCGAGCGGCTCAGGCCTTGAACGGCGCGGGCTGGCAGGCGTTGAACGTCGCCGGGGGCATGCGCGACTGGGCCGCGGCAGGCCGGCCAATGGTGAGCGATTCGGGCGCGACGCCGTTCGTCGCCTGACCGAGTCTCAGGCGCGCGGGGCCGGAAGCGGGTACGGCAGCCCAACCAAGGGCGCCAGGTCGGACAGCATCAGCTCGAACATGGGCGACGCGTCGTCAAGCGCGAACTTCATGTGCCCGAACGCTTCAAGGCTCACCGTCCCGTAGAGCAGCACCCAGCAGCGCAGGAATGTCTGGAGCGCGCCGAGGGGCAGGTCCGTACCGGCCAGCTCACGGTATCTGGCTAGTTCCGCTCGCAGCCCGGGGTCCATCTCGTCATCGGACGGGATGGTGAACGGCCGTTTCCGGTAGAGGTCGCCGAACAGGTCGAGGAACACCTGGCCGAACTGGTAGCCGCAGTCGACGCTCGGGTCGCGAACGACTTCGTGCAGGTACTCCAGGCCGGGCAGCGGGCTGCCGAAGATCATGCTGAACTCGGGCACGTGGGTGAGGGCCCAGGCGCGGAACTCGCGGCAGCCGGCGATCAGCTTCGCCGCCATGACCTCGGCCGTCACTTCCGCGGTGGACGGCCCGCCGACCGCGTGCACCGCCGATCGCACGTGACTGGCCAACTCGGTGAAGATGTCAGCGACGACGTGCCGAAGCAGTTCCTCGTGGCTGCCGAAGTAGCGGTAGAGCGCAGGCGCGGTCATGCCCATCTCGCGAGCTATCGCTCGCAGCGAGACCGCCTCCGGACCGTCCTGCACCAGAAGCTTCCGCGCGGTCTGGATGATCTCCTGAGTCGTCGCGGCCCGGACGCGATCGCGCCTGCTGGGCGCCTGGACCATGATCGCCATTCTCCGCCCTTTGCATTCTGTTCAACTGCGCGGTCTTGACACCGGTTAACTGCGTATGCCAAGTTTACATCGTAAACACTTTACGGCGTTAACTCAAGCAATGATCGCTAACTAGTCTAGCTGCGGAGTGCGCGATGTTCGAGGCCTGGGGACGAATCCTGTTTCGCCGACGCCGATTGGTGATGCTCATCGCCATGGTCGGAGTCGTGGCGGCGGCCCTGTGGGGGACCGGCGTGTTCCGGTCGCTCCAGTCGTCTGGCGGGTTTGCGCCGCCAGCAAGTCAGAGCCAGCGCGAAGCGTCGCTGGCCGCCCGGGCGTTCGGCCGCGACGCCGGCGACGTCGTGCTGCTCTACACGAGCGCGACGCAGACGGTGCACTCGCCCGCCTACAGGACCGCCGTCACGAGCTCGCTGGCCAGGCTGCCCCGCAGCCGCGTCACGGGCGTGGCGACGTACTGGTCGACCCGTTCGCCCGCGTTCGTGAGCGCAAACGGCCGGGTCAGCTATGCCGTGCTCGAGCTCGCCGGGGGCAGCGATACCGCCCGCGTCGCCAACTTCAACGCGATCAAGGCTGATTTCCCAGCGCGCGGACTGACGGTGCGGGCGGGTGGTCAGGTCCCCACCGAGGCCGCCATCAACAAGGAGGTCACCAGCGATATCGGCCGGGCCGAGGCAATCTCGTTGCCTGTTCTGCTCGTCCTGCTGGTCATCATCTTCGGCAGCCTGGCTGCGGCCAGCCTGCCGCTTGCCATCGGCGGGATCGGGATCATCGGGTCGTTCGCGGCGCTGCGGCTGCTGACCCTTGCCACGCCGGTCTCCATCTACTCGATCAACATCACCACGATCCTCGGCCTCGGCCTGGCCATCGACTACGGCTTGTTCATGGTGGGCCGCTTCCGCGAGGAACTGCACCGACAGCCCACTGTCGAAGACGCGGTGGCCCGGACTGTCGCGACGGCGGGCCGGACGGTGGCGGTGTCAGGCGTGACCGTCGCCGTCGCGCTCGCCAGCCTCCTGCTGTTCCCGGAGGTGTTCCTTCGCTCCATGGGCTACGGCGGCGTCGCGACTGTGCTCGTCGACATGCTGGCCGCGCTGACCGTCCTGCCGGCGCTGCTCGCTCTGCTCGGCCCGAAGGTGAACGCACTGCGCGTCCGGAAATCGGTCCGCAAGCCCGCGACGGAGAACGCGGGTCGCGGCTGGTACCGGCTCGCGCGCACAGTCATGCGTCGGCCCGTCCTCTTTGCCGCGACGATCGTGGTGATCTTGCTCGCGCTTGGATCGCCTTTCCTGAAGGTGACCTGGGGCGGCACCGATGCGCGCGCGCTGCCGGCGGCCGCCGCGCCGCGGGTCGTCACGCAGACCATGGCCCGCGATTTTCCCGGCAACGTCACCGCGCCGATCGAAGCGCTGGTCACATTCCCCGGCCCGGTAGGCGCGTCGCCTGCGCGCGAGGCTCAGCTGTCGGCCTACGCGACAGACCTGAGCCGAGTCGACGGTGTCACCGGAGCCCAGGTCACGGGCGTGCGTAGTGACGTGGCGCGAGTCGATCTGCGTTACCGTCCTGACCCGCTGTCCGCGTCCGCACGACAGATCGTCCAGCGCGTCCGCGCGGTCAACCCACCCGCTGGTGCGTCCGTCGACGTTGGCGGCCAGACAGCGCAACTCGTCGACGAGCTCGCCAGCCTGTCCGCCACCGTCCCGTGGATGGCATTGGTCATGGCCGCGGCGACGTTCGTGCTGCTGTTCCTGGCGTTCGGATCCATCGTCTTGCCGCTCAAAGCGATCGCCATGAACCTGCTATCCCTCGCGGCGACGTTCGGCGTCGTGGTCTGGATCTTCCAGGAGGGGCACCTGTCGGGGCTGCTTCAGTTCGTCCCGACTGGCACGCTCGACCCGACAATGCCGATCCTGATGCTCGCGATCATCTTCGGACTGTCCATGGACTACGAAGTGTTCCTGCTATCTCGGATACGCGAGCGCTACGACGCGACCGGCGACAACGCCGACGCGGTCGCGAGCGGCCTGCAGCGCACCGGCGGCGTGATCACCAGCGCGGCGCTGCTGCTGGTCATCGTCATTGGCGCGTTCTCAGCGTCGGGGATCACGTTTATCAAGCTGATGGGTGTTGGGATGATCGTCGCGCTGATCGTCGACGCATCGATCGTCCGGGTGCTGCTCGTGCCGGCCACGATGCGGCTTCTCGGTCGCGCCAACTGGTGGGCGCCGCGACCGCTCCGGCGCCTGTACGCCCGGTACGGCATCAGGGAGGCAGACGCAGAGAGGCCGGCCAAGGAGCGTCTGGCAAGCTCGGTCCCGTAACTCAAGTCACCTCGAGCATTCGGAGATCCGACGTGAAGTACGTCAACCTTGGCGCTACCGGCTTGCGCGTTTCCCGTATTTGTCTCGGCATGATGAGCTTCGGCAACAACAGCGATCGTCCGTGGGTGCTCGACGAGGACGCCGCGGAGCCGATCGTCAAAGCCGCGGTGGAAGGCGGCGTCACGTTCTTCGACACGGCCGACGTCTACTCCCGTGGCGCGAGCGAGGTGGCGACTGGTCGGCTGCTGCCCACGTTTCTGAATCGCGATCAGTACGTCCTCGCGACGAAGGTGTACAGCCCGACAGGATCGGGCGAGAACGACCGCGGCCTGTCTCGCAAGCACATCCTGTCCGGTATCGACGCTTCGCTGCGCCGCCTGAACGTCGACTACGTCGACCTTTACCAGATCCATCGATACGACAACACCACGCCCGTCGAGGAGACGATGTCAGCGCTGAACGACGTGGTCCGCGCGGGCAAGGCTCGTTACATAGGCGCCAGCAGCATGTACGCGTGGCAGTTCGCCAAGGCTCAGCACGCCGCCGCGACAAACGGCTGGGCTCGGTTCGTGTCCATGCAGAACCACTACAACCTCGTCTACCGCGAAGAAGAGCGAGAGATGATCCCCCAGTGCATCGACCAGGGTGTGGGTGTCATCCCGTGGAGCCCGCTGGCGCGCGGCCTGCTCGCCGGGACCAGGACCCGAGACGGTGAGCGGCGCACGGTACGTTCTGGCAGCGATCCGTTCGGTGACTCGCTGTACAAGATGGCGTCCGACTTTGACGTCGTCGACCGGTGCACGGAAATCGCCGCGGCGCGCGGCGTGCCGTCGGCCCAGGTAGCGCTCGCCTGGCTGCTGCACAAGCCTGGTGTAACCGCACCAATTGTCGGCGCCACCAACCCTGGTCACTTGTCGGACGCGCTGGCCGCGGAGGACCTGACGCTGACGGAGGACGAGATGGGCAGGCTGGAGGAGCCGTACGTGCCCCACCCGGTGCTCGGCCACATCTGAGGACAGCCGTTCGCGGCCGTCCCTTCGCGGGCTGGAATCCACGCGAGCGTTCCGATACCGTGCACGCGTCAGGCGTGGGGCATCGGCGTCGGGCATCTGGCGGCCGCCAGTTGCGCCGCACAGGGAGGACGGGCGATGGCATTCGAGGGCTGGCCGGAGGAAGCACTCGACTTCTACGACGGCCTGGAAGCCGACAATTCGAAGGCCTACTGGCTGGCGCACAAGGACGTCTACGAGACGTGCGTCCTCTCGCCGATGGCTGCGCTGCTGGACGAGCTTGAGCCGGAGCACGGCGCTACGAAGATCTATCGCCCATATCGCGACGTCCGGTTCAGCAAGGACAAGTCGCCGTACAAGACCGCGATTGGCGCGCACGCCGGTGACGGTTACATCCAGCTGTCGGCCGACGGCCTTGCGGCGGGCAGCGGCATGTACGTTATGGCGCCGGATCAGGTCGAGCGCTACCGGGCGGCCGTCGCGACAGACTCGAGCGGTGGCGAGCTTGAGCAGATCATCGCCGTGCTCCGGAAGCAAGACATCGACGTGCACGGTCGCGACTCGCTGAAGACCACGCCTCGCGGTTACCCGCCAGACCATCCGCGCACTGAGCTATTGCGCCACAAGGGCCTCGTCGCGTGGAAGGAGTGGCCGGTCGAGCCGTGGCTCGCGACGCCGGCCGCCAAGGACGAGGTTGCCGAATTCCTGGTCGCCACCAGGCCGCTCGGGCAGTGGCTGACGCACAACGTCGGGCCGACAGCCGAGACGGCCGGGCGGCGCCGTTAGGCGAGTGCTGGTACCGCTGTACCGCTACTGCTCCGGTACCTCGGTCATCAAGTCCGGCGACGTCTCCATCCCGGCGCGCCACACGGACCGGGCGATGATCTTGCGCGGGTCGACCCGGTGCCGATACCGGCCGGCGATATCCGTGATCTCCTCTAGCAGACCCTCCGACAGCGTGGTCGGCTGGAGGCCGAGCGCGAGGAACTGGTCGTTGCGCACGCTGAGCTCGTTCTCATCTGCCTCACGCCGCGGGTTGGGCAGGAATGCGATGTCGGTGCCCGTCATGTCGCTGATCATCTTCGCCAGGTCGATCAGGCGGTGAGTCTCAGTGACCTGGTTGCGGACGAGCACCTGGGAGCCAGCCTTCGGCGGGTTGTTCAGGGCGATCTCGATACACCGGACGGTGTCGCGGATGTGGATGAACGCGCGAGTCTGGCCGCCAGTGCCGTGCACGGTCAGCGGGTGGCCGATGGCGGATTGCATGAGGAAGCGGTTCAGCACGGTGCCGTAGTCGCCGTCGTAGTCGAACCGGTTGATGAGCCGCTCGTCCCTGGCCGTCTGATCGGTCTGCGTGCCCCACACGATGCCCTGGTGCAAGTCCGTGATCCGGAGCCGGTCGTTGGATGCGTAGAACGAGAACAGCAGCTGATCGAGCGTCTTGGTCAGGTGGTAGACGGACCCGGGATTGGCCGGGTGCAGGATCTCTCGCTCCAGCTCGCCGTCGGGGGTCGGCACCTTGACTGTGAGGTAACCCTCGGGAATGGGCGCACTACCCGACCAGCCGTAGCCATAGACACCCATGGTGCCGAGGTGCACCAGCGACGCGTCAACGCCCGTGCTCACGAGCGCGGTCAGCAGGTTGTGCGTACCACGGACATTGTTGTCGACCGTGTAGCGCTTCGTCTGCTCGGTCCGCATCGAGTACGGCGCTGCGCGCTGCTCGGCGAAGTGCACGATTGCGTCCGGCCGGATGTCGAGAAGGACCGAGACCAGCCGGTCGTACTCGGTCGCCAGGTCCAGGTTCACGAAGCGCATCTCGCGACCCGAGACGTCGTTCCACGCGGCCAGCCGCTCGCTGATGGGCCGGATCGGCGTGAGGGAGTCGACCTCCAGCTCGACGTCGATCTTCCGGCGGCTCAGGTTGTCGACGATTGTGACGTCGTGACCACGGTCAGACAGGTAAAGCGAGGTAGGCCAACCACAGAAACCGTCACCGCCGAGGACCATAACGCGCATAGGTACTCCAAGAGTTCGCTCAACTGGTCGAACAACGCCCGGCCCTTTGTCGCACGGCCGCCAGGAGGGATGCTGAGGATAAGGACCGCAGCGATGGCATCCGTGGCAGTGTACCGGTCGATATCCACCATGATGCTCACTTCATACCCACTCGGCGTGCAGCCGCGACTAGGGGCCCAGATGCCTCTCCATTGCCGGGCCCTCTTGCCAGGCGCGGACACCCCCCGAGCATCACTGTCTTAACAGCATGACGCGCAATCGGCTACCCGGCCAGGCCCGAAAGCAGATTGTCAGCGAGTACTCAGCAAAGTCTCAGTGGCAAAACTGGCGCGTTCCGTGCCGAATCGCGCTCAGCGCATCACGGCACGGGTGGCCGAGGCGGCTGGGCCGGGCATCATGACAGCGGCCAGCAGGGAAGGATGGAGGGCATGGCAGAGCGGCTCCGCGGCGAGACCAGCCCGTATCTACTCCAGCACGCAGACAACCCGGTTGACTGGTGGCCCTGGTCGCCAGCGGCTTTCGCTGCCGCTGCCGATCGAGACGTTCCTGTTCTACTTTCGGTCGGGTACTCAGCCTGCCACTGGTGTCACGTCATGGCGCACGAGTCGTTTGAGGACGAGCAGACGGCCGCGATCATGAACGAGAACCTGGTCTCGATCAAGGTAGACCGGGAGGAGCGCCCGGACGTCGACAGCGTCTACATGACGGCCACCCAGGCGATGACCGGCCAGGGCGGCTGGCCGATGACGGTGTTCATGACGCCTGACAAGGAGCCGTTCTTCTGCGCTACCTATATACCCCGGGTGCAGTTGCAGCGCCTCGTGCTCGGCGTCGCCAAGGCCTGGCGCGAAGACAGGGCTCAGGTTGCCACGAAGGCCAGGGAGATCGCGGCCGCACTGGCTGAGCAAGCGGGCCAGCCCGAGCCCAGGCCCGATGTCGGTGCTGGGCTGGAGACGCTGAACGTTACAGCTACAGCGGCAGCCGAGTCAGCCGACGATCCGACCGCGACGCTCGCGGCGGCGTGCGAGGCGGCGGTATCGGCACTCGCCAGAGAGTTCGACGCAGCCAGGGGCGGATTCGGCGGTGCGCCGAAGTTTCCTCCCTCCATGGTCCTTGAATTCCTCCTGCGCCATTTCGAGCGCGTCGCCGGGTCAGACGGGGATCGTGCCATGCACATGGCCGCCGCGACCGCTGACGCGATGGCCAGGGGCGGCATGTACGACCAACTCGCAGGTGGGTTCGCGCGTTACAGCGTCGATGCCGACTGGGTCGTGCCGCACTTCGAGAAGATGCTCTACGACAATGCGCTGCTGGCGAGGGTCTATGCCCATCTGTGGCGGCGCAGCGGTGGCGCGCTCGCTCGACGCGTCGCGGAAGAGACCTGCGATTGGATGATCGCCGAGCTGCGCACCAGCGAAGGCGGCTTCGCGTCGGCGCTGGACGCCGACAGCGACGGCGTGGAAGGCGCCTTCTACGTCTGGACTCCGGAGCAGCTCACCGCCGTCCTCGGACCGGAGGACGGCGGCTATGCGGCCGCCACGTACGGCGTCACCGAGGCCGGCACGTTCGAGCATGGCGCGTCGGTGCTCCAGCTCCGCGCCGATCCGGCGGACGCGGACCGGCTCGCCAGAATCCGGGCCAAGCTGCTGGCGGCGAGGGCCAAGCGGATCAGGCCGGGCAGAGATGACAAGGTGGTCGCCGCCTGGAATGGTCTTGCCATCGCGGCCCTAGCCGACGTCGGCATCGTGCTGAGCCGTCCCGACCTCGTGACCGCGGCCGCAGCCGCGGCCCGCCTGGTCGCCGACGTCCATCTGAGCGACGGGCGCCTGACGCGCACCTCCCGCGACGGTCGGTCAGCTGGCACCGCCGGCGTCCTCGACGACTACGGTTGCGTGGCGGCCGGATTCTTGGCGCTCGCGAGCGCGACCGCCGCGGACGGCGCCGCAGGCGCCGCTACGGCAGGACG
Organism: uncultured Actinomycetota bacterium; assembly: GCA_963730085.1. GTDB lineage: Bacteria > Actinomycetota > Actinomycetes > Streptosporangiales > Streptosporangiaceae > JAJYUU01. The sequence continues at coordinate 158,120 of CAVSQI010000012.1, forward strand.
GTGGCTGAGGCTGGCGGGCGACCTGCTCGACACCGTCATGGCCAGATTCGAGACGGGAACGGGCGGGTTCTATGACACCGCCGACGACAGCGAGCGGCTCATCTACCGGCCTGTCGACATCACCGACGGGCCGAGCCCATCCGGCACGTTCGCGGCCGCCGACGCGCTCCTCACTTACTCGGCGCTGACCGGCTCGGTCCGCCATCGCGAGGTGGCTATCGGCGCGCTCGCGGCCATGCCGGGGCTCGCGGCCAGGTTCCCGCGCGCCGCGGGCGCCGGTCTTGCAGTCGCCGAGGCCGTGCTGTCGGGACCAGTCGAGATCGCCGTTGTGGGGACACCCGGGCCGGATCGGACTGAACTGCACCGAGTGGCGGCGCTAGCCGCTCCGCCGGGTGCCGTCATCGCAGTCGGCGACGCCGCTTCGCCTGACAGCGAGGTGCCGCTGCTGGCCGGCCGGACGGCGATGGACGGAAGGCCTGCCGCGTACGTCTGCCGCAATTTCAGCTGTCGCGCACCGGAGACCGATCCCGCCCGGCTACGCGCCGCCTTGAGCTGAGGCCGGTCGACCTGTCGCGGGGCCTCGCGCCATAAGCACGCCGCGGAGGCCGCGAACTCCGTTCCGTTACGAATGCGGCGCCAGAAGTTTGCCAGCCTTTCGCTTCACGTGCCTGCTGATGACGAATCCTGGTCCGATCGTAGGGATTCGCTGGGTATGGACGCCTGCGTAAGACCGGGGCATCGTAAGACCCATCGGGCCCGCTAACTGCGGCCGCGGCCGCCGAGGGGAGTGCCGTGCGCGACGAGTCCGCCGCACGTGCGTGCGCCTGTGGGCGGTAACGGCGGCAGCGGCCGCAGCCGCCGTCTTGCCAACGGCGCTGACGTCCGTGT
>CAVSQI010000013.1:0-97368 GCA_963730085.1 uncultured Actinomycetota bacterium
GCGGGGCCGGCGCGGCGTTTTGGCGTGCGCTGGGATCAGACATGTCACTTGAGGGAAACTGGCCAATGAGCCGACCAGCCATACGCGAGATTCAGGTCTGTGGCGCCAGCGCCCAGCGAGGCGAGGTGCTAGTACCGACTCAGATTGGCGACCCGGTGCACGGCATCCTGAGCTGCCACGCCGCTCCCCTGTTGGCCGGCTTGCTGCGGGCAAAGGGCCGTCAGGTGCGCATCGCGGAGCTGCCGCGAAGCGACGACTCAGGCGTGGACGGCGACCTCACGCTGTACCTCGTGACGTGTCAACAGCAAGACGGCAGCACGGCAGGCATCGCCGCCGCCACGGCGCCCGGCGACACGGTCGCGGCCGCCGCCGCGCGCGCCGCCGTCGATGAGTGGGCGGCCGTGTCCGCGACCAGGACGCTGCTGATGGCCGCCAGCCCGTGGTGCAGCGGCGCGCTGCACGCCGCCAGCACGGCGCGGCAGGCGGCCTCGGACTACCACGGCACCGGCCGCACGGTACACGTATTGACCCCCGTCGCCATGCCACCCGAGACCACCAGCGCTCTCGGCGATCTCGAGGCGGTCATCGCCCCGTCGCTCGCGGACGTTGCCGCAGGCGACGTGGTCGTGTTCCCGGCCCACGGGGTCACCACCGACGTTCGCACCGAGGCGACCCGACGAGGTGCGACGGTAATCGACGGCACGTGCCCGTTCGTCGCGGCCGCTCAGACCGCGGCCGGCCGCGCCGCCGACCGAGACCAGCAGGTCGTGCTCGTCAGCCAGCCCGGTCACGCGGCGACAGACGCCATCATCAGCCAGGCGCCGGGGCACGTCACGGTGGTGGAGACGCCAGCGAAGACCGCGGCCGTGCAGGCCAGCGACACGCGACAGATAACGTTCCTGGTGCAGCCCGGTGTCGTACTCGAGACGGCAGCGCCGATCGTGAGCGCGCTGCGCTCGCGATACCCGGCCGTCAAGCCGACCGTGTCCGCCGAGGTTTGCTATGCGCCATCGGATCGCCTCGGCACGATCTACTCCGTCGCGGTCGGCAGCGACCTGATGCTCGTCCTAGGCGATCCGAACGCGCCGGATGCCAAGCAGATCAGCGGTCACGCGCGCAGCGCGGGCACCAGGGTGCACGTCGTGAGCGATGTCGAGGAGATCCGGCCGTCGATGCTCGCCGGCGTGCACACCATTGGCGTGGCGGAGTCCACGTCGGCGCGCGCAGGGCTGGCCGCGCACGTGCTGACGGCATTGTCCGGGCTCGGCCGGATGAGCGTCGCCAGGCGACGCCTGACCACCGAGAAGACCAGCAGCATCCCGAGCTAGCCGGGTGACGCCGACCGCGGCCCGGCTTGGCATCCATTCCTGGGATGGGACCGCTGGGATAAGATCATTTACGTGACGGACAAACCGGACGGCGAGCGCACTACTTCCAGCTCGCTGCCGCCGGGCCCCACACTCGCCGCGGAACCGGGAGTGCTTCGGCGGCGCCTCGCGGCTGGGGAGTTCGCCGTTACGGCGGAGATCGGACCGCCGCGCGGCGCGGATACAGCGCCGGTCAGCCGCAAGGCAGCGGCGTTGCGCGGCTGGGTCGACGCAGTCAACATCACTGACAACCAGAGCGCCGCAGTCCGGCTGTCGAGCCTGGCTGGCAGCCTGACGGCGCTGGCGGCTGGGGTCGAGCCGATCATGCAACTTACCTGCCGGGACCGGAACCGGATCGCGCTGCAGTCCGAGTTGCTGTCTGCCTCGGCGCTCGGCGTGCGCAATGTCGTGATCATGACCGGCGACCACCCGAGGCACGGTGATCACTCCGACGCGACGCCGGTCTTCGACCTCAATAGCACGCAGCTCTTGCGGGTGGCCACGGACATGCGTGATCGCGGCCACCTGATGTCTGGCGGCGAGCTGAAGCCGCCGCCGTCATGGTTCCTCGGCGCGGTCGAGAACCCGCCGAACCGCCCCGCCGACGACGGGTCCGGGCCAGCTGAGCAAGACGCATTCGAGCGTGCCACTTACCGGCTCGCCACCAAGATCGAAGCGGGCGCGCAGTTCGTGCAGACGCAATTCGTCTTCGACGTGCCAGTGTTTGCGCAGTGGATGCGCCGGATCTGCGACCTCGGCCTCGCCGAGCGCTGCTACATCCTCGCTGGAGCGGGTCCAATCCGATCGCAGCGGGCACTGGCGCACCTGGCCACTATCCCTGGCGTCGTCATCCCCGACGAGGTATCCGACCGGCTGGGCGCCGCCGCGCCCGATCAGTTCCGTGCCGAGGGTGAGAAGCTGTGCGCCGAGATCATCGCCGGGCTCGCCGAGGTGCCGGGCGTGGCGGGCGTGCACGTGATGGCGATCGGAGCGGAGACGTCCGTCCCGGCGATCCTCCAGCTCAGCCGGCGTCCCCGCGCGCTGAGCCCTGCCCGCCGTTTAAGGTTTGCCGCGCGCTTGGTGTCCATGCCGAGCGTCTCCATCCGTCGTACCTTTGACGATGACGCCGGGATTGCGCGAGTTAGGAGCTGACATGAGGTACATGCTGCTGATGTGCGGCGAGGTCGAGGCGCCTGAGCCCGATGTTGTCCCTGAGCCGCGCGCCGCGTCGGCCTCGAATGTCGCCGACGAGCCGTGCTGGATGCCGTGGGCTAGGGAAATGGACGCACGCGGCGTCATCATGCACGACGGCGCGCAGCTTCAGCCTGTCTCGACAGCGACTACCGTCCGGGCCAATGGCGACGAGGTCCTGGTCGCTGACGGCCCGTTCGCGGAGACCAAGGAGGTCATCCTCGGCTACGACGTCATCGAGTGCGCCGACCTGGACGAGGCGATCTTCGCCGCGTCCCGCCACCCGGTCGCCCAGAACGGCGGCGTCGTCGAGGTACGCCCGATCCTGGCCTACTGATGGCTGATGTCGAGGCAGCGGTAGCTGACGTCTTTCGGCAGGAGTGGGGACGGATCGTCGCCACCTTGATCCGGATGACCGGTGACTGGGACCTGGCTGAGGAGTGCGCGCAGGACGCGTTCGCCACTGCGCTCCGTCGGTGGGGCACCGACGGCGTGCCGGACCGGCCGGGTGCCTGGCTGACGACGACGGCGCGCAACCGAGCGCTGGACCGCCTGCGGCGCAGCAAGACCGAGGCCATCAAGCTACAGGAGGTGGCCGCCTTGTCACTCCCCGACGAACCGCCCGACTACGGCGACAGCGGCGTCACCGATGACCGGCTGCGACTGATGTTCACGTGCTGCCACCCGGCTCTGAGCCTGGAGGCACGCGTCGCGCTGACGCTGCGCACCCTCGCCGGCCTGACCACCGCCGAGATCGCCAAGGCGTTCCTGGTGCCCGAGGCCACGATGGCAAAGCGACTCACCAGGGCCAAGCACAAGATTCGCGACGCTGGCATCCCGTACCGCGTGCCCCCGGCGCATCTGCTGCCGGAGCGGACGAGTGGCGTCCTCGCCGTCTTGTACCTGCTGTTCAACGAGGGATATGCAGCTTCGGCTGGCGACGATCTGCTCCGGCCCGACCTCAGCCGCGAGGCCATCAGGCTCGCCCGGCTGCTGACCAAGCTGATGCCGGACGAGCCAGAAGCGGCCGGGTTGCTCGCGCTCATGCTGATCCAGGACGCCAGGAGCGGAGCGCGGCTCGACGACGACGGCGAGCTCGTCAGCCTTGAGGATCAGGACCGGTCGCGCTGGGACGCTGCGGAGATCGCCGAGGGCATCAGACTGCTAGAGGCCGCGCTGCGCCGTCAGCAGGCTGGGCCGTATCAGCTGCAGGCCGCGATCGCCGCCTGCCACGGGGAGGCCGCGAACGCCACCGAAACGGACTGGGAGCAAATCGCGCTCTTGTACGGCGAGCTGCGCCGGATCGTGCCATCGGCGGTAGTCGAGCTCAACCGGGCTGTCGCCGTGGCCATGGCCCACGGGCCGGCCGCCGGGCTGGCGCTCGTCGACAACCTCGCCGCCAGCGGCGAGCTGGCCGGCTACTACCTGCTTCCCGCCACGCGCGCCGATCTTCTGCGCAGGCTCGAGCGCCGGGAGGAGGCGGCGGATAGCTATCGGGCGGCCCTGGATCTGGCCGCTACCGAGCCGGAACGCCGTTACCTGTCCCGCCGCCTCGCGGAAGTCACACGTTGATCGGCGACTAGCGGCCGCCGGCGCCGAACTGGCCGGGCTCCCGGCCGGGCGATGGCGGCCCGGCGTAGGCCTGCGCGAGTTCGAGCCACTGCTGGGCGTCGTCGCCCACGGCGCGCAAGTCCAAGTCGGCATGGTGCCGACGCCTGGTTATGAGGAGGCAGAAGTCCGCCGCCGGCCCGGTCACCCGCTGCGGAGCTGACGGCGGCCCGAACTCCCACAGCTCACCGCTCGGGGCCACGAGCTCGATCCGGAAGTCCTGGGGCGGCGGCTCGAGACCGCGAATGCGGTAGGCGAAATTCCTTGTCCGGGCGCCGAGGCGGGCGACATGCAGGATCCGATCCGTTGGCACCCAGGTAACGCCCAGCGCATCACGGATGTCCTGCCCGTGTCCGACCAGTTCCATCAGCCGCGTGCTCGCCAGCGACGCCGGCGACATTGCTGTGACGATCCACTGCACGCGGTCGGCGACGGGGACCGACGAAAGCGCCGCGATCGCCTCGGCCCGCGCTGCGCGCCATTCAATGAGGATGTCTTCGGGCGGCAGCACGGCGGCGTCGGCGGCTATTGCGTCGTTGACCTCGTTGAGGTCACCTGCCATCCCGTTCAGGCGCACGGCAAAGGCCTCCGGGTCCGTCACGGCCAACGCGGTGAACCGGTCGGACGCAGCCAGGTGACCGATCTGATGCGCAATCGTCCAGCCTGGCGATGGCGTCATGGTCTGCCAGCGGTCCGGCTCGATACCGGAAACGAGCAAGTCCAGCTCGTCGCCTTCGGCCGCGAGGTCTGGCAGTACGGCGTCGGTGGCGGCCACGTTCCCTCCTAGCTGGCGCCCATCTGGCAGGTCCCCGTCAGTCTCCCGCTGCACGCGAGCTGCCGGCAAGCAGGGGCATACTGGGGCGCGACAGCTGCCGCGTCTCTGGAGGCCCTTGTGCTCTTTCCTACCTCGCTCGTTGGCAGTTATCCCCAGCCGGACTGGCTGATCGACAGGCAGCGGCTAGCCGGGCGGTTCCCGCCCCGGGTCCGGGCTACCGAGCTGTGGCGGGTGACGCCGGAGTTCCTGCCGCAGGCGCAGGATGACGCGACGCTCCTCGCGATCCGGGCGCAGGAGGATGCGGGGCTTGACGTCATTACCGACGGCGAGATTCGGCGGGAAAGCTACTCCAACGCGTTCGCGACCGCACTGGACGGCGTCGACATCGACAATCCTGGCACGGCGCTTGATCGAAGCGGGCACCCGAACCCGGTGCCCAGGATCACCGGGCCCATCCGCCGTCGGCACGCCGTGAACGTCGAGGCGCTCCGGTACTTGCGCGCGCACACCGACCGGACCGTAAAGATCACGGTGCCAGGACCGTTCACCATGGCCGAGCAGGCGCAGAACGACTATTACCCAAGCAAGGAGGCGGCGGCTTTCGACTACGCGGAGGCGGTCCGCGAAGAGATCGCCGACCTCTTCGCGGCCGGCGCCGACATCGTCCAGCTCGACGAGCCGTACCTGCAGGCACGACCCGAGACCGCCAAGGAGTACGGCGTCAAAGTGCTGAACGCCGCCCTCGAAGGCAGCGCCGGAGTCACCGCCGTGCATCTGTGCTTCGGCTACGCCGCCATCATCCACGACCGGCCCTCGGGCTACTCGTTCCTGCCTGAGCTGGCCGCCACCAGCGCCGACCTGATCTCCATCGAGACGGCCCAGTCCGACCTTGATTGCGCTGTACTCGCCGACCTGCCCGGCAAGACAATCATCCTCGGCGTGCTGAACCTCGGTGATTCCGCCGTCGAGACGCCCGACGTGATCGCTCGACGGGTCGAGAAGGCCCTGCGTTACGTCCCGGCTGAGCGGTTGGTGCTCGCGCCCGACTGCGGGATGAAGTACCTGCCGCGCGATTCGGCGGACGGGAAGCTCGTCGCCATGGTGCAAGCGGCGACGCAGCTGCGCGGCGAGCCCGCGGCGTAGGTCGTCAGCAGTCGACAGCGGGTTGTCGGCGAGCAGTAACGCCTGGTAGCCCGTGGGACAGGCTTGCCCGAGTGCAGTACTCTGGTGTGACCTGGAGAGATTTGATCGACAGCTTGGCGACCAGGTCAAAAACGCCTAAAGAGTCCGCGCCCCCCGGTCGCGTCTCTTCTGGCCAGCGGCAGAGGGGCGGCAGCAGTGGCAGAAGCCGAAGCCATCAGGGGCTTGCTCGACAAGCGGATCCTGATCTTGGACGGCGCCTGGGGCACCATGCTGCAGGGCGCTGGGCTTGCGCCCAGGGACTACCGGGGCGAGATCTTCGGCGAGCACCCCCACGACGTGGCCGGCGACCCCGATGTTCTGAACCTCACCCAGCCCGACGTGGTCCTCGACATCCACCGGCAGTACCTGGCCGCAGGCGCCGACATCACCACCACGAACACGTTCACGGCGACGAGCATCGGCCAGGCCGACTACGGTCTCCAGGGCTCGGTCCGCGACATGAACCTCGCTGGCGCCCGGCTGGCCCGGCAGGCCGCGGATGAGGCGGGCGGCCTTGCGGCCGGCAAGCTCGTGGCGGGATCGGTTGGCCCGCTGAACGTCACGCTTTCGCTGTCACCGCGCGTAGACGACCCGGCGTTCCGGACCGTGAGCTTTGACGCGGTCAGCGCCGCCTACGCCGAGCAGATCAGGGCACTGGCCGACGGCGGCGCTGACCTGCTGCTCATAGAGACGATCTTCGACACGCTCAATGCCAAGGCCGCCATCGCGGCCGCCCGCGACGTGGCTCCCACTCTGCCGCTGTGGATTTCTGTCACGATTGTCGATCTGTCCGGCCGGACGCTGTCGGGGCAGACCGTCGAGGCGTTCTGGACAGCGATCGAGCACGCCAGTCCCCTGATCGTCGGCGTGAACTGCTCGCTCGGCGCCGCCGAAATGCGCCCCCACGTCGAGGATCTGTCCCGGCTGGTCGGTACGTACGTCAGCAGCCACCCCAACGCCGGGCTGCCGAATGCGTTCGGCGGTTACGACCAGCAGCCGCACGAGACCGCGGCGCTGCTGCGCAGCTTCGCCGAGGCCGGCCTCGTCAATGTCGTCGGCGGCTGCTGCGGGACAACCCCGCAGCACATCGAGCAGATCGCCGCGGCCGTCGCGGGGCTCGAGCACCGTCGGCTCCCGGCCGTTCGCGCCGCCTCCCGGTTTAGCGGCTTGGAGACGTTCGAGATCGGGCCGGACACCGGCTTCGTGATGATCGGCGAGCGGACGAACGTCGCCGGGTCGGCCCGGTTCCGTCGCCTTATCGAGGCCGGGAACAACCAGGCGGCGGTGGATGTCGCCCTAGAGCAGGTGCGAGGCGGGGCCAACCTGCTCGACGTGAACATGGACGCCGACCTGCTCGACGGCGAGCAGGCGATGACGTCGTTCCTCAACTACATCGCCACCGAGCCGGAGGTCGCCCGCATCCCGGTCATGATCGACAGCTCCCGGTGGAGTGTGCTCGAGGCCGGGCTGAAGTGCGTGCAGGGCAAGGGCGTGGTCAACTCCATCAGCATGAAGGAAGGCGAGCAGGAGTTCCTCGACCACGCTCGCCGGGTCCGGGCTTACGGTGCGGGCGTCGTGGTCATGGCCTTCGACGAGCAGGGCCAGGCGGACACGGTCGAGCGGAAGGTGTCCATCTGTGGCCGCGCGTACGACCTGCTGACCAAGCAGGCCGGCTTCGCACCCGAAGACATCGTGTTCGACCCGAACGTGCTCGCCGTGGCGACGGGCATCGAGGAGCACAACGAGTACGCCAAGGCGTTCATCGAAGCGCTTCCGCTGATCAAGGAGCGCTGTCCTGGCGTCCGGACGAGCGGTGGTATCTCCAACCTGTCCTTCTCCTTCCGCGGCAACGACGTGGTTCGGGAGGCGATGCACTCGGCGTTCTTGTTCCACGCGATCAAGGCCGGCCTCGACATGGGCATCGTCAACGCTGGCCAGCTCGTCGTGTACCAGGACATCCCGGCCGACTTGCTGGAGCTTGTCGAGGACGTGATCTTCAACCGCCGCGAGGACGCCACCGACCGGCTCGTGGCGTTCGCCGACACCGTCAGGGGTTCAGGCACCAAGCGCGAGATCGACCTGTCCTGGCGCGACGCGCCGGTCGAAAAGCGGCTGGCCCATGCCCTCATCCACGGCATCGTCGACTTCATCGAGGCGGACACCGAAGAAGCTAGGCTGCTCGCCGACCGGCCGCTCGATGTGATCGAGGGCCCGCTGATGGACGGCATGAAGATCGTCGGCGACCTGTTCGGCTCGGGCAAGATGTTCCTGCCGCAGGTGGTCAAGAGCGCGCGCGCGATGAAGCGATCCGTCGCCTACCTTGAACCGTTCATGGAGGCCGAGAAGGAGCAGGCGGCAGCGAAGCGCGCTCAAGACGGGAACGGGGCCGACGCCGACGACGACGCCGTAAGCGGGCGCGCCCAGGGCAAGATCGTGCTGGCCACGGTCAAGGGCGACGTGCACGACATCGGCAAGAACATCGTGGGCGTCGTGCTCGGCTGCAACAACTACGAGGTCATCGACCTCGGTGTGATGGTCCCGACCGCCACGATCCTGGACACGGCCGTCGCCGAGGGAGCCAGCGCGGTCGGTTTGTCCGGTCTCATCACGCCGTCACTCGATCAGATGGTCAGCGTGGCCGAGGAGATGCGGCGGCGTGGCATGAGGCTGCCGCTCCTTATCGGCGGCGCCACTACTTCCCGGCAGCACACGGCCGTGCGGATCGCGCCGGCCTATGACCAGCCGACGGTGCACGTCCTTGATGCCTCTCGCGTCGTCGGCGTCGTGTCCGATCTGCTCGATCCGGTCCGTGCGGCCCAGCTTGACGAGGCGAACCGCGCCGACCAGGAGCGGCTCCGCGCCGAGCACGCCGACAAGCAGCGCCGACCGCTGCTGCCGCTGTGGCAGGCACAGGCCAACAAGGAGAAGGTCAGCTTTGAGGACCTTGCTGTGCCGTCCTTCACCGGGACGCGGATAGTGGAGCCCGATCTGCGCAGGCTGCGCGAGCTGATCGACTGGCAATTCTTCTTCCTCGCGTGGGAGCTGAAGGGAAGGTACCCGGCGATTCTCGAGCAGGCCGCGGCTCGCGAGCTCTTCGACGAGGCCAACATCCTGCTCGACGAAATCATCGACCGTGGCCTGCTCGCCGCGCACGGCGTGTATGGCTTCTGGCCGGCCACGGCCGAGGGCGATGACATCGTGGTGGAGGCCGGGCCGCGACTGCCCGTGCTCCGGTTCCCCATGCTCCGCCAGCAGATGGCTCGCACCGACACCAGGCCAAACCGCTGCCTGGCCGACTTCGTCGCGCCGGCGAGCACTGGCCGCGCCGATCATGTCGGCGCGTTCGCCGTGTGCATCACCGGCGCCGAGCAGCTGGCTCGCCAGTTTGAGGAGCAGAACGACGACTACCGCGCGATCACCGTCAAAGCGCTGGCCGATCGCTTCGCTGAAGCCTGCGCGGAGTACGCCCACCTCGAGGCACGGCGGAACTGGTACGAGCCGGCCGCCGATCCGACGATCGAGGAACTGCACACCGAGCGTTTCCGCGGTATCCGGCCCGCGTTCGGATACCCGGCGTGCCCCGATCACGCTGAAAAGGGCAAGCTCTTCGACTTGCTGGATGCTGATCGGATCGGCGTGGGGCTGACTGAGTCGTTCGCGATGACACCGGCTGCGAGCGTGAGCGGAATGCTCCTCGCGCACCCGTCGGCCCGATACTTTGGCGTCGGCCGGATCGGTCGCGACCAGGTCGAGGACTACGCCGCGCGCAAGGGCGTCCCGGTCGAGGAAGTCGAGTACTGGCTGCGACCAAATCTGTCCTACGAGCCAGCGGCCAGCTTGCCTAGCGCGTCCTGACGCCCGGCAGAAGGAAGAGGACGACCGTGTAGCAGACCACCGCGCCGAGGGCGAGCAGGGCCATGATGAGCGAGCTCACGTCGTAGTTGAAGTCCAGGAAGCTCGCCCCGTTGAACCCGGCGCCGATGACAAGCAGCGCGGCGAGGATCGACCACGCCCGGACCGGCCAGCGTGCGACGGCGAAGGACCGAACGCCGACCCCGATAACGACCACTGCAAGTGCGAGGCCGAGTGTGGCGTGGATGGCGAGCGCCGCTGCGCCATGCGTAACAGCCCATCCGACGCTGCTCGCGGAGCCGGCGAAGTAGTTGGCCGGGCGGGACCCCGGATGGCTCGCCGGAATGGTGACGTCAAGGTTGACGACCATGCCGATGGCAGCCTGGATGAGGACGAGAACCACCGCCGCTAGGGTCAGCCGTCGGAATCCCGTCATGTCACAAGCTCCAGCAGCGATCCGATTCGCGACCCCGCCCAGTCGGCCTCTGTCCGGTTGTCGTGGTGGGCGCGCCAGTCCGGCCCGGCGAGCAGCACGGCGCGCATGCCGATCCCGCTGGCGCCCGTCAATTCGCGTCCGCCGCCGTCACCGACGTACAGGCACGCGGCGGGGTCAGCAGACAGTCGCTCGGCGACGGTATGAAACAGTCGCGGATCGGGTTTGCGCGTCCGCTCGACGCAGGAGAACACCGTCGCGTCGACCAGCGGCGCTACCGGCAGGCGCGGCCAAGCGTCGGGCAGCTCGGATGTGCAGTCGGACACCAGGCCGATCCGCAGGCCGCGATCTCGGAGCAGGCCAAGGACGTCCAGCGCTTCTGGCCGCAGGGCGAACATCGACTCCTGCACCGCGCGGCGCGTCGCACACGCCTCGTCCAGCTGGTGATCGGTTACGTGTCACGCCGAGACGGTCAGCGATGGCCTGCATCGTCGTCCGGATGCCACCGAGGGCGCCGCTGATTCGCTCGGGGAAACTCTCGTCCAGTACGCGCAGGAGGTCCGGTGGTGACACCCCGAAGACAGCGGCGAGGCCGGCTGCGTTGTCGGCCCAGACCTCGCTGGGGCTGACCGGCGTCAACGTGCCGAAGAAATCAAAGACGACAGCGGTCATTGCGTCGGTGAGATCAGCCACCTCACCATCCTCGCCTAACCCGCCGATAACGGCATAGCCGCCACGGCCAATGGCCGGGCCGGCCGCAGTCACGACGCCGGGCGCGACCGTTACGGCGGCTCGAAAACCCTGGCTGCGCTCTATCCTTCGGTGTATTCCGGCGCTCGCGTGTCCGCCGGGTCTGCTGATAGAGGTGTGCATGAGCAAGGGTGCGCGGCCGCCGCGCCGTCCGGCTGACCACCTGACGGCGGCGATGACCAGGTCGCTCAGACTCGGTCCCAACCGAAACAAGATCACCATCAATCGCGGCGTGCGGGTGCCGATGACAGATGGTGTGCGCCTGATAGCTGATCACTACGCGCCCGTGGTCGCGGGCCCGCGGCCGACGGTGCTCATGCGGACCCCGTACGGCCGAGGCTGGCAGATGGCCATGATGGCCCGGCCCTTTGCCGAACGCGGCTACCACGTCCTGCTCCAGAGCTGCCGCGGCACCTTCGGCTCCGGTGGCGAGTTCACACCGGCGGTGGACGAGGCGGCCGACGGCCGGGACACCGTCGCGTGGCTGCGCAAGCAGGACTGGTTCAATGGCCAGCTCGCGCTGACCGGGCCGAGCTATCTGGCCTTTGCCGCGTGGGCGCTGGCGGCGGATCCGCCGCCCGAGCTGACCGCCATGGCCCTGTACGTCAGCCCACACGACCTGGCCTTGGCCGGATTCGGGCGCGGTCCCTTCGAGCTCTACAACTTGCTGCTCTGGACCGACCTGATGGCGCACCAAGAACGCCACAGCTCCGCCCGGATGGTGTGGCGGACGATGACGGCGGACAAGCGGCTCGCGGCGGCGCTGAACCGGCTGCCGATCGCCTCAACAGGCGCGACAATCGGCGGGGACGCGGTCCCGTGGTACGGAGACTGGCTCGCGCATCCGGACGCCGCGGATCCTTACTGGGCCGGCTACAGCGCCGCCGCCGCGCTCGACCGGGTTTCGGTCCCGACGCTGCTGGTCACCGGTACTCACGACTTCTTCGTCGAGCAGACTGTGCGGCAGTACACCGCACTGCGTCAGCGCGGCGTTACCGCTGCGCTGGTTGTCGGCCCGTGGACCCACATGAATATCGACATGGGCGTCGCGACCCGCGAAGCGCTGGCGTGGCTCGACGCCTACGCCGACGGGAACGGGGCCGGCCGCGCTCCCCGCTCTCCGGTGCATGCCTGGGTGTCAGGCGCCGGGCAGTGGCGCGACCTGCCGGACTGGCCGCCTGCGGGCACGCTGCCGACGACTCTCCATCTTCGGCCTGGCGGCGGCCTGACTACCGCGCGGCCCGACGGCGACGCCGAGCCCACGGTCTTCACGTACGATCCGGCTCACCCGACGCCCTCGGTCGGCGGGCGCCTGATGTCCATGCGAACCGGCGGCGGCCGGGACAACTCCGCGCTCGAGCAACGCGCCGACGTCCTGACGTTCACGACCGAGCCGCTGGATATGGCCGTAGATATCGCCGGGATCCCGATGGTTCAGTTGCACGTGCGCTCGGACAACCGCCACTTCGACATATTCGCCCGGTTGTGCGACGTCGGTCCCGACGGTCGCTCCGAGAACCTCACGGATCAGATCTTCCGATCGTCGCCGGGCGACGTGACACCAGGCGAGATCGGGTACATCGAGCTACCCCTCACCGACGTAACACACGTCTTCCGGCCGGGGCACCGGATCCGGGTTCAGCTCTCTGGCGGCGCACACCCCAGGTACTCGCGGAATCTGGGCACCGACGCAGACGCGGTGCACGGCACGCGGATGGCCCCAGTCACTCATCGCATCGAGCACAGCGAGTCGTACGCGTCGGCCATCGTGCTGCCGGCCCTACCGGCACCCGTGGCGCCGCAGGCTGGCTCGCGGCGGCGGATACAGCACCAGTTGCCTAGTGTTGCTGCTCTTTGAGCATCAGTCGACAACTCGCGCTATACCGAGCAGATTCATCGGCGCGCGTGCTTGGGCGCCCGGCGCGGATGGGCCCGCCGACGTTGGGCTAGCGCGAACGAGCACCCGGCCAGGGCGCCGAGCGCGGCGACTGAGGCTCCGATGACGCCTAGCGGGGCACCGGCGGCCGCGCCGGCCCGTTCGGCGCTGGCAGTCGTCCGCACGGGTGGATCGGCCAGCTGAGACGTGCTGGTAGCCGACGTCGCGACCGTCGGCGCGGCAGTCGAGCGCGTGCTGCTCGGCTTCACCGCGGTCGGGGCGATCGCGATCTGGGTCGGCGAGGCTACCAGCGCGGCAACCGGCAGGGCGGCCGGCTGGGGAGCCTTGCCCGCCGAGCTGGTCGATCCCGAGCTACGCGACGGCCTCGGGTGCGTGGTCCGCGATGGGGTCGGCGCCGGAGCCGACGATGGCGACGCCGACGGCGCGGCAGACGGCGACGCCGACGTCGTCCCGGACGGCGACGCCGAGGGAGCCGGCGTTGTGGCCGTCGGCGCCGGGGTGGTAGCCGTGGCAGACGGCGACGGATCGGCCGTCGAGGCCGTTGGCGCCGGGCTCGGTGCCGCGGACGCGGCCGCTGACGGGCCCGCACCGGTCGTGGTCGTGGCTGGCGGCGCCACGGTCGCCGCGGCCGCCACCCCGGTACCGGACAAGCAGATTACGGCCCCGACAACGCCAGCCGTGACGGCGCCGACGATAAACCGCGCCCTGAGGCCGGCGCCGCAAGCCCGGCCATCGGCCTCTGAGCGTGCACCCGGTGCCGCGCCCGCATCAGCCGACATCCGTCCTCCAGCCGTCGATCATCGGACATAAGCCACCACTGACGATTGAACTAGCACATAGTACGTGAACAATGACTTGGCGGTACGACCCGGCCGTGGGACGCTGTCAACGTGGCCAGAGAACTAGATCCGCAGACCGAGTTCGCCCTCCGGGTGTGGGGTTACAAACAGGGCGAAGTTGTCTCCCTGATGATCCATCTGGGCGACCGGCTCGGTTTGTACCGATCGATGGCAGGTGCGGGACCGATGAAGGCCGCGGATCTCGCGGCCGCGACCGGCTTGCACGAGCGCTGGCTGCTGGAGTGGCTGCGTGGCCAGGCGGCCGCCAGCTTGATCGACTCCGACGACGGCGAGACCTTCCAGCTCAGCCCCGAGGCGCAGGCCGTCCTGGCTGACAGCGAAGGCAGCCTGCTCTTCGCCGCTGGCGCGTTCGGAGGTGGTGTCGCCCCGCCCGACGTCGTCGACCGGCTGGCAGATGCGTTCAGCTCCGGCATGGGGCTGACCTACGACGACCTCGGGGCCGCCGGCGCCCACTCGGTCGAGCGCATGACCGAGCAGTGGACCCGGCTTGCCCTGGTCCAGACGATCTTGCCGGCGCTGGACGGCGTCGTCGACCGGCTCGCGGCCGGCGGACTGGTAGCGGACGTCGGATGCGGATCGGGGGTGGCGCTATCGGCGCTGGCGGCTGCCTTCCCCATGGCGCGGTTTGAGGGCTTCGACCCGTCCGAGCACGCGATGACCCGGGCGCGGGCGCGGCTCGATGACAGCGGATTGGTCAACGTGGACCTCCACACCGCGGGGGCAGCGGATCTGCCTGCCGATCACCGCTACGACTTCATCATGACCCTCGACTGCATCCACGACATGCCGCATCCCGCGGCCGCGATGGCTGCCATCCGGAACGCCATCAAGCCGGACGGCATCTGGCTGATCAAGGACATCCGGTCCGCGTCCGCCTGGCGTGACAACCTTCGAAATCCCGTCCTGGCGATGCTGTACGGGCTTTCGGTCGCCAGCTGCTTGTCCTCGGCGCTGTCCGAGCCCGATGGAGCCGGGCTGGGAACCCTGGGCTTCAACCCGGAGGTGGCCCGGCGAATGTGCGCCGAGGCTGGGTTCCCCCAGTTCACGGTCCACGACTTCGACGAGCCAGCCAACCTGTATTACGAGGTCAGGCCGTGACAGGCGGGTGCGGTGTCAACCAGACGGCGGGTATTCCAGGTTGACGACGATGCCGCCAGGATCGACGGTCACCGGGTTACGGAAGTAGGGCGGTCGACCGGTCACGATCACCGTGATCACCTGTGCTCGCACCCGACTGCAGAGTCCCGCGCAGCGGGCTGAGAGAAAAATAGGCCTGTTCGCTGGTAGGCACGGCGATTGAGTACGACACCTGGCCACCGGCCGCGGTAACTGTGAACGTGCCTGTATACGGGCCGCCAAGCGCAGGCTGCGCCAGTTTGAGCACGCTCGGCGACACACTGATCGTGCCCGGCGACGGGCTAGGCGACGGGCTTGCCGACGGCGTCGGGGACGGCGGCGCTGCGGTCGGCGATGGCTGCGCCGACGGCGAGGTCGGCGGCGGGGTGACGGCAGCGGGCGAGGTCTGCGCGACGGGGGCTGCGGTCGTAGTCGGCGGCGCCGTGATCGTGATCGTGACGGTCGGGCTCGCCTTGCGGTGGAGGTGGCGCTGGTGGCTCAGCAGGTAGGCAGTGGTCCCACCGCCGCCGCCAGCGAGGAGGACGGCCGCAGCCGCGGCGAAGATGACGGCACGAGAGCGCAGCCCGCGCCCTCGACCGCGACCTGCGGGGCTGACCTGGATCGGGAACCCGGACGAGCCGAACCGCCCGGCACGCCGCACCACCATGTCCCGGTAGCTCGCCGCCTCGGGCGACCTGTCGGACACCAGCCGCAGCATCTGCTGGCGCAGCCCGCGCGGCAGCCCGAAGACCGGCAGGACGCTGAAGAGCATCGCCGGGCTCAGCTCGCGGCGTTTGCGCTCACTGCAGATCTTGCAGTTGTCGACGTGGCGGCTAACCCGCTTGCGCAGCAAGACCGTTAGGTCCCCGTCCCAGCCCGCCAGGATGGCGTCCAGCTCGGCGCAGGACTTGCGCCCGGTCCGCGCCACGAGGAGCGCTCCGAGCGATCGCTCAAGCTGACCCCGAGCCCGTGACGCCAGGGCGTGCGCCTGATTGGGCGGTACCCCGAGCGCGTCGGCTAGGTCGGCTCCGGTGAGGTCGTGCCGTAGGTGCAGCTCGATGACCTCGCGGTCGCCCGCGTTGAGCCCGGCCACGGCGGCCGTCACAAGCTCCTTCAGGGCCGCCGCGTCCGCGCCGTGCGGCTCGAACGCGGCCGTATCACTCACATCGCCCGCCTCATCCAGGGAGGCAAGTCTGGCCCGCGCTCGCAGCCTACGGTGGCATTCGTTCCGGGCAACGGCGTACAGCCAGGGCCGGAGCCGATCCGGATCGCGCAGGCCGTCGAGCTTGGCGGCCGCGATGACGAACGTGTCCTGAACGGCGTCGGCTGCGTCCGCAGGTTCGGCAAGCAGCGATCGGCAGTAGTTGTAGAGCACTGCCGCGTAGCTGTCGTAGGCAGCCGCGAGCCCGGCCGGATCCCCCGCAACGACAGCGGCGACAATCTCGCGGTCACGCATGGGCTAACCGTAGGAGACGGCGGGCGCTGACCGACATGAGCATCTGCAACATTCCGGCCGCTCTTGTGGCCGGAACGGACTGGCCGCAAGGATCGGCGCGGTTCGGCCCGGACGTGACCGGGCCGCCGAGGCTCGAGCCATCCAGCTCGAACCCGGCGGCCAGCACGAGCCATCAGAATGACGCGCAGTCTGAGTCGATGGGCAGCCTGGCTGACCACCGCCCGGACACCGTGTCATACGCGATCACGTAGTCGTTATCGGTCGTGCCCGGCACGCTGGAGCAGTCGCCGATCGGCGTCTGCGCGTACAGCGCCCCGCCCGGGAAGCCGGTGTACGTCCTCGCCGTCACGGTCGTGGACCACACGAGGCTGCCGTCGTCGCGGTGTACCTGAAGGACTACCGGACCGAAGTTGAACAGGTCGCCGTTGATCTGGAAATTCGGACCGTCCCAGCCGCCCGACGTGGTCGTGCAGACACCACCTGAGCAGTTCTGGGTTGGCTGACTCGGCGGAGTCCAGTCACTCACCCAGAGGTCGAGCTGTGCGACCCGGCTGGCTGCCTGCGAGTTGTCGTAGGCGGCGGCGGCGCGGACGGCTGGCGTGACGCACGTGTAGTCATTGGACACGACCTGCCGCCAGACGTAACCCTGGACACACGTGTACGGTCCGTACGCACCCCCGCCGACCTGGACCCGGCTCACAGCGGCAGCGTTGTCCTGTGCCGCCTCAGTCCGCGTGGCCGGCGTGACACAGACGTAGTCGCCGGCGTAGGCCTGCCGCCAGACGTACCCCTGCAGGCACGGCACTCCCGGATCGCCGATCGTGCCCGTCGGGCTCGGGATCGTGCTGACAACGGTAATCGGCAAGTGCGGGAGCGACGGGATGATCGGGTGCACCGTGTGCCACCCGCCCGAACCGGTCGAGCCGCTGCCGGAGCCGCCGCTAGTCGATCCGGAGGACGAGCCACCGCTCGATCCGGCGCCGCCAGAACCCGACGAGCCGCTGCCCGCCGACCCAGTCGACCCCGAGCCCAGGCCGCTGCTGGCGCCAGTTCCGGAGGTACCGCCGGCTGCCCCTGTCGAGCCGGCGGTGCCAGACGACTGCCCGGAACCCGAGCCGCTGGTCCTTCCCGTGACAACGGCGGTCCCTGCTGTCGTTCGCATCCCGGCGCCGCTCACGGTCGGCGAGTGGTGGGTCGGCAAGATAACCGCGACGGCCACGGCGGCCGCTGATGCGAGACTGCCGGCGATGGCTGCTGTCCTGGCCAGTGTGCTCATGTCGGATCTCCTTCTGGTGAGCTCGCGCCGCCCAACGGCTGCGGCTACTGCGTGACACCGGTAGGAGTCCTGAAACCCGCACGTGCCAACAACTTTTCGTGGCGCAATTCGCCCGGCGGGATTAACTCGGCGCCATCAGGGCTGGCTGCCGTCGCGGTTGTACGGCACCACCTCAAACACCCCGGTACCTGGTCCGTAGGGCAGGATCGTTCGAGCGGTCCCGCCAGGCAGTGTGAGCACAGCCAGCCTGTTGCGGTTGCCGCAGCCGGTCTCGGTGACCAGCAGCCGGTGACCCACGACGCTGTCGACCACCGTGCTCTCCGGGTTACCCGGAATAGCAACGGGGACTACGCTCGCGCCGGCGACCAGCCGGCCGATGTATCCGGCACCACACGGCTGCTCAGCCTGGACGTAGGTGCTTGCCCCGATGACCCAGGCGTCGACGTCGCCGAAGTCACCGCTCGTGAAGCTGCCGACCGGAGTCACCGCGACGGGCGCGGCGCCGTCGACCGGCACGCGGAAGACACGCGGTCCCGACGACGGTAGCGACGGTATGCAAGCGGCGAGGACGACACCGGCCGAGCTCCAGCGCTCCGGCAAGCAGGAGCCCTTGGTGTGCGGGACCGGAAGCGTGCGTAGCACGCGCCCAGCCGGGCTGACGAGTGCGAGACCCGACGCAGTCGAGACCACGATCTCCTGGCCAGTTCGCGACATCACGGCGCCGCCGCTGCTGTAGCCGGCGCCGCTCCAGGAGGAAAGCCGGGCGAGCCTGGCTCCGGTCAGTGAGTAGGTGTATATCCCGGACTGGTCGGCCACCAGCACCGAGCGCCCGGTCGGCAACGTGTAGCCGATGACGCGGCTGAACTGGGGCAGCGCGAACGTCGTCGTGGCGCCGCTCGCCAGCGCGAACTGATGCACGACTGTCGGTCCGTCCCCGGTAGCCGGTGCGGTGGTGAAGATGGCGCGAGAGCGATCGGGAGACCAGGCCTGAAGCTGCCGCCGGCACAGAGCAACCAACCAGCGCGACCGCAACCGCAGGCACTGCGATCATGCACGTCAGCCGGGCGGCGCGGTCAGCGCCACACTGCGACGCCGGTGCGACTTCCGAAGCATCTGAAAAAATGCCATGGCAATCTCTCCTTAGGCAGACGCGGCCGTCGCCGCGCAACGAAGAGTGCCTGGCTGGCTTGAATCAGAACAAGGGAAGGCATCCCCAGCTGGGGATGCCTCCCCGCGAGGAATTCGCCGGGGTGCTAGTCGCCGAGCTCGGCGCGGCGACGGACAACGAACTCTTCCAGCTCGGACCGGATCGCCTCATCTATGGGCGGCTGCTGGTAGTCAGCGAGCGTCTTGGCGCAGATGTCGCTCGCCCTGGCCGTCGCGTCCTTGCCGCCAAGCTTCAACCAGCGCTCGTAGTTTGCCGTCGACGACAACAGCGGCCGGTAAAAACACTCGCGGAATCGCTCCATCGTGTGCTGCGCGCCGAGGAAGTGACCGCCGTGCCCGACCTCTTCGTGGGCGCCGAACGCCAGCGAGGCCTCGTCGATCTCCAGCGGAGTGAACTCGACCCGAAGCATCCGCAAAAGTTCGATGTCGACGATGAACTTCTCGTAGCACGAGACGAGGCCGCCCTCGAGCCAGCCCGCCGCGTGCATTACCCAGTTCGTGCCGGCCAGGAAGGTCGGCAGCAGCGTCATCAGCGACTCGTACGCTGCTTGGGCATCGCACGTCTGGCTGGAGTTCAGGCCGCCCCCGGTCCGGAACGGCAGGCCGAAGTACCGGGCTAGCTGGCCGGTGCAGAGCAGGCCGATGCCGGACTCGGGCGTGCCGAAGCTCGGCGAGCCGGACTGCATGTCGATGTTGGACAGGAACGAGCCGAAGATTACCGGACAGCCGGGCCGGATCAGCTGAGCGAGCGCGATCCCTGACAGGGCCTCGGCGAGCTGCTGGACGAGGGCGGCGGGAATGGATACCGGTGACATGGCGCCCATGAGCAGGAACGGGGTCAGTACCACCGGCTGTGCCGCCGCACAGTACTCGAATTGGGCGTCCAGCATCCGGTCGTCCCAGCGCAGCGGCGAGTTGCAGTTGATCAGCGAGATCGTCGCCGGCGTCGCCTCGATCGCCGCCCGGCCGCCGAAGAGGATCTCGGTCATGGCGATGGTGTCCGCGGCGTTGGGGCCGGACACTACGTTCCCCATATAGATCTTGTCGGTCAACGTCTGCAGGGCGAAGATCATGTCGAGGTGCCGCGAGTCCAGCGGCGTGTCGTTCGGCTCGCAGATCACGCCACCGGCGGAGTCAAGCTCGGTCAAACGACTGCGACAGCATGCAGAGGCGGCGGAAATCGTCCATCGTCGCGTCGCGGCGGACGTCGCCCTCGCGCACGAACGGCGAGCCGTAGACCGCGCCGAAGACCATGTCGTCGCCGCCGATGTGCACGCTGTTGGCCGGGTTCCGTGGCCTGCACGTCGAATTCGCGCGGCGCCATCGCGCCACCTGGTCCAGGACGAAGTCGGGGTCGAGGTAGACGACCTCGCCGTCGACGCGCTGGCCCGCCTTGCGGAATAGTTCGACCGCCTCGGGCTTGGCGAACTGCACGCCGATCTCGGAGACGATGCGGCGCCAGCCCTTGTCGAGGACGGCGACTGCATCAGGCGACAGGATCTCGTACCTCGGCATCGAATTACGGAACATTGCCACCTCGGTGTGCTGCGCAATGACGCTGGCTTGACCAGCAGGAATGGCCGAATCTAGGATCACATCGTAGAACAGGAGGCCCGCATTATGGAACTCCGCCAAAGCGCGAGTTTGCCGCGATGGCCGCAGTGACAAGCCCGACCGGCACCCAGGCCGTCGACCGGGCGGCGCAGCTGCTCATCGAGGTAGCACGGCACCGGGACCCGGTGTCCTTCACGGAGCTCACCGCATCGAGCGGCCTCGCCAAGAGCACTACATCCCGCCTGCTGACCGCGCTGGAACGCAACGGACTCGTGCGCCGGGATGAGTCCGGCCGCTTCTCGCCGGGCGAGGTGTTCCTGTCGTATGCCTGGCGCGGCGGCGCCGAAGCGGACCTCGTCAGCGTCGCCCAGCCAGCGCTGGCCCAGCTCGGGGAGCTGACGGGCGAGACCGTCAACCTCGGCGTCGCGCGCGACGGCGGGCTCGTCGAGCAGATAGCGCAGGTGGACAGCACGTACTTGATCGGCGGCACGAACTGGGTCGGGCTGACGGTGCCGCTGCACTGCGCGGCGCTCGGCAAAGTGCTGCTCGCATATGGCGCCGCCGAGCTACCCAGGGGTCGACTCGAGCAGCGAACCAGCCGCACCATCACCAGCCGCACCGCGCTGGCTGGCGAACTCGCCGCGGTGCGTGAGCGCGGCTACGCGGTCACCATCGAAGAGCTAGAGCCGGGACTGGTTGCCGTCGCCGCGCCCGTATTCGTCGCGAGCAGCATCGCAGGCCGCGCGACAGCCGTTGCGGCGCTGTCCGTATCGGGCCCGGCGAGCCGGCTGACCGGGGGCCGGCTCCGGCTGCGGCGGAAGCTTGCATGACCGCCGCGCGATCGGTGTCGGCTCTTCTCGGCCACAACGTAAGGACCAACCAGGAGGAAGGTGCCTCGTGACCCCAGATGATCTGCTGCGCCAGCTCTACGACTTCACCCTTGTGGGCAACGCCCCCGAGGTGCTTCACCTCACGCGTACGGGCCTGGAGCTCGGCCTAGGGCCGGAGACGCTGCTGTATGAGGCCCTGATCCCGTCGCTGGAGGAAGTCGGCGCTCGGTTCGAGCGCGGTGACTTCTTCGTTCCGGAGATGCTGATTGCGGGCAAGGCGATGGCCGGCGCCCTCGAGATTCTCAGGCCGCTGCTGGCCGAGACGGGCGCCCAGACGATCGGCAAGATAGTCATGGGCACGGTCAAGGGCGACGTGCACGATATCGGCAAGAACCTCGTGAACATCATGTTCGAGGGCGCCGGCTTCGAGGTGATCGACCTGGGCGTCCAGGTGGCGCCGGAGAAGTTCCTGGACGCCATCCGCGAGCATCAGCCGGACATCGTGGGCTTTTCCGCGTTCCTGACCACCACGATGCCGATGTTCAAGGCCAACATCAACGCGCTGGAGAAGGCGGGCATGCGCGATCAGGTCATCGTCATGGTCGGTGGCGCGCCAGTAACGCAGGAGTATGCGGACGTGGTCGGCGCGGACGGCTACGCGGCCGACGCGTCTGCCGCCGTCGTGCGCGCCAAGGAACTTATCCGGCGGCGGCGCGCCGTCGCGCCCGCGTGAGCGGCGCGATGGAAACCATCCTGTGCTCGGCGACGCGCGAGGTGCGGATCGGCGGCGACAACCCGTTCTGCATCATCGGTGAACGCATCAATCCGACCGGCCGGAAGATTTTCCAGGAGCAGTTGCGGCGCGGCGACCTATCGCGGATCGAGATCGACGTGACCGAGCAGGTCGCGGGCGGCGCGATGATGCTCGACGTCAATATGGGCACGCCGCTTGCCGATGAGGTCGCCTTGATGGTTCAGGCCGTCGAGCTCATCCAGACGCGGTGCGACTTGCCGCTGTGCCTGGATTCCTCGATCATCGAGGTCCTCGAGGCGGGACTGGCTGCGTACCAAGGCAAGGCCCTGGTCAATTCCGTGACGGCTGAAGACGAGCGCATGGCGGCCATCCTGCCGCTGGTCAAGCGACACGGCGCCGCCGTCATAGCACTGCCGAACGACGAAGAGGAGATCCCAGCGGAACCGGAGCGACGCCTTGAGCTGGCCCGCAAGATCGTCGACGTGGCGACCGGTACGTACGGCATCGCGCTGGAAGACATCGTGTTCGACCCGCTCGCCATGCCAGTCGGAGCCGACACGTCGCTCGTGCTCCGCACGCTCGAGACGATCGCACTACTGCGCGAGGAACTCGGCGTCAACATGGCGCTCGGCGCGTCCAACGTCTCGTTCGGGATGCCGGACCGGGGCACGATCGGGGCAGCGTTCCTGCCGATGGCCATCGCGAGCGGTCTCACGAGCGCGATCATGGACGCGCGATCGCCGCAACTCGTGCGCGCCGTCAAGGCAGCCGACCTGCTGACGAACCGGGATGCGTGGGGCGCTAACTGGATCGCGGCGCACCGCGAGCGGCAGGCGGCGCAGGCAGCCCAGGCAGCCCAGGCGGGCGCGACCGCGCCGTGACTCAAGTGACTGCCGTCCACGGCACCGACGCGCCGGCCAGGGTGGAGCTGCACTTCCTGCCCGCCGGCCTGCGGGTGCGCGTGCCGCCGGGCGTGACCCTGTTCGACGCCGCGAGCTGGAACGGCGTAGCCATCGACTCCACCTGCGGCGGCCACGGTACGTGCAAGAAGTGCAAGATCAGGATTCTCGAGGGTAACGTCCCAGCGTCCGCCCTGGACGCGCGCGCCTTCACCGCCGACGAACTGGCGGGCGGCTGGCGACTGGCCTGCCGCGCGCTCGCGGACGCCGACGTTCTGATCGAGGTTCCGCCACTGGTGACGCGGCCGAAGGCCGCAACGGTAGGCGTGGGGCGCCAGGTCATCCTGCGGCCCGCGGCGCAGAAGCGCTACCTCGAGCTCGCCGAGCCGTCCCTGTCAGATCAGCGAACTGATCTCGAGCGGATCCTCGCGCACATCGACGACCTCGAGCTTCGCGTCGACCTGGGGGTACTGCGCGGGCTGGGCAAGCTACTGCGCGCGGCGGACTTCAAGGTGACCGCCGTGATCGTCGACGACATCCTGATCGACGTACAGCCAGGCGACACGACCGACCGGCTGCTCGGCATCGCGTTTGATCTCGGCACCACGACCGTCGTCGCCACGCTTCTTGATCTCGGCACCGGCACGCCGCTTGCCGTCGCGTCGATGCTCAACAAGCAGCAGCCGTTCGGTGCCGACGTCATCACCCGGATCAGCGCGACAATGCTTGACCCGGGCGCGCTTGACACCCTCGGCCGACTCGCTCACGACACGCTCGCGGAGCTGGCCATCGAGGTCTGCTCCGGGGCCGGAGTGGACCCGGCCGACGTCACCGAGATCGCACTCGCGGGGAACGCGACGATGACCCACATCGCGCTCGGCATCGATCCCGAGCCGCTCGGCGTCGCCCCGTTCATCATGGCCGCGCGCGAGCTGCCGGAGGTGCTGGCCGCTGATCTGCACGTACCAGCGCACCCCCGAGCGCGCGCGTTCGTGTTCCCGGCCTTCGGGGCCTACGTAGGCGGTGACATCACCGCCGGGCTGCTGGCGTCCGGCATGAACCGAGACGCCCGGACCAGGCTCTTCATCGACATCGGCACGAACTGCGAGATTGTGCTCGGCAACCGGGATTGGCTGCTCGGCACGGCAGCGCCTGCCGGGCCGGCGTTCGAAGGCGCAGCCATCCGATGCGGGATGCGGGCCGCAACGGGTGCGATCGAGGCCGTCGGCATCACCCCGGACGGGCTCTCGCTGACCGTAATCGACGACGTGGAACCGGCGGGCTTGTGCGGCTCCGGCCTGGTCGACGCCGTAGCGAGCCTGGTCAAGACCGGCCTGCTCGACCACACCGGCAGGCTCGTGCCAGACGAAGCCGCGATCGCGCTCGCCCCAGCTCTGGCGCCCCGCCTCACGACGCTCGGTCAGGAGCGCGTTTTCGTGCTGCACTGGCGCGGCGAGCCGGGTGATGTGTCCGACTCGATCTACCTGTCACAGCGCGACGTTCGGGAGCTTCAGTTCGCGAAGGCGGCCATTGCTACTGGCTGGCAGGTGCTGCTCGCCGAGGCCGGACTGGCCGCGCAGGACATCCAGCAGGTCCTGCTGGCCGGTTCGTTCGGTAGCTACCTGTCGCCCGCAAGTGCCATCGCGCTCGGACTCGTGCCGCGCCTGCCGGTGCTGCGGATTGTCAGCGCCGGCAACGTAGCCGGCGAGGGAGCGAAGATGGCGTTGCTGTCGGTTCGCGAGCGGGCCGCAGCGCTCGCGCTGCTGGAGGAGGTGAGATATGTCGAGCTCTCCGACCGCGATGGCTTCAACGACGCGTTCGTCGACCAGCTCCAGTTCCCGTCGTGATGGCGGAGTTGCCAGTCGACCCCGTTCCCGTCCTGACAGACAGGTGGAAACGCTCGCCGTCATCGCCTGCGGCGCGCTGGCGGGCAGCGTCCGTGACATCGCCGGCCGTCGTGGCTGGCAGGTCGAGGTCCACGCGCTGCCAGCCGTGCTGCACAACCGTCCCGAGCGGATTGCGCCCGCCGTCGCCGAGCTCGCTCGCGAGCTGCGCGGCCGCGGCCTGCGGGTAGCCATCGGATACGCCGACTGCGGAACGTACGGCGCGCTGGACGAGCTGTGCGCCGCCTTCCAGATCGAGCGGCTGCGTGGCCTGCACTGCTATGACGTACTGGGCGGTGCCGATCGAGTGCGCGCGCTCCTCGAGCGCGAACCCGGCACGTACCTGCTCACCGACTACCTGGTGCGATCCTTCGAGCGGACGGTGATCGCCGCGCTCGGCCTGGATCGGTATCCGCAGCTGTGGGCTGACTACTTCGGGCACTACCGTCGGCTCGTCTGGCTGGCGGAGGCGCGGGACGCCGCGCTGGATGGCCAGGCCGAAGCCATCGCGGCGCGGTTCGCGCTGCCGCTGCGCGTCATCGACGTCGGCACCGGCGGCCTCGAGCGTGAGCTCGCGAGGCTAATCGACTCCTGAGGTCTCGCCGGCTGCCGACGGCGCCTACGGCCCGGATCGAGTCAGTCCTGCTCGTGCCAGCGCACCGGTAGGCCGTGGGCGGGCGCGTACCCGAGGACTCGCTGCCGACCGCCGGGCCATGTCGTCAGCGTGACCGGGCAGCCACCCGCTCTGGATTGTTCCAGATACACGTAAGCGAACGGGGCCTCCGTTGTGGCCACGGCGCCGAGCGCGGCGACGCCGTCGGCAAGTTCCGCGCGCTGGCGGTCGTCCAGGTACTGGCGAAAGATCGAGTGCCAGAGCACGGTCCACGCGCCGCTGACTAGGTGCGTGCGCTCAAGGGTCACCGATGCGGGCTCCGCGCGGAGCTCGGCGGGCAGTTCGGCCGCGAGCGCGAAGGCGCCACGCAGCCGACCGAGCCGATCCGCCTGATCTGGCCACACGTACGCCGTCAGCCGCAGCCTGCCGTCGGGCGTCGCGGGATCAACTGGTGACAGGTCGCCGCCAACTCGCTCGACGACCTCGATATGGCTCGCCGGCGGCGGCTCGCCCTGCCAGCCGCCCGTCAGCACGACTGGTGATTCCCGGTCTCCGTAGCTGCCGGCGTCACCCGGGACGCAGAAGTGATCGGCTCGCAGGTTCAGCCCGGCGCTCGCACCGACCTCGATGAGCCGAACGGGCAGCTCGCGCTCCGCCGCGATGTGCCGCAGGCCGCCGAGCAGCGCTGCTGCGCGGCCGACCTCGTTCGTCTGCGGCGGGTGGTCAAGCCAGGAACGAATCTCGTCGGCCCGGTCGGCGAACGTCTGGCGGAGCGCCGCCCAGGCGCGGGGGCTGCCCGGCTCCAGGTCGAGCGTGCCGCCCGCACTGGGGTAGTACGCGGCGAGCGCGGGCGCGCGTCCCGACAGCGCGAGCGCGTGTGCGCCGCCGAGCAGTCGGAGTGCGAGCACACTCGACAGGCGTTCGTCGAGGTGGCCACGCAGGACCTCACTAGTCGGGCCGCCTGATATCAGGTCGTCGGCCGCCCGAACGAGCAGGTCGCCGTAGAGCGGGCTGCCCAGTTCCCGGCAGGCGTCCGCCTGCCAGCGCATCATCTGCGCGGTTCGCGCTTCTGGCGAGTCGTCTCCGGCCAGGTTGCTCACGGCGGCCACTATCGCAGGGAAGCAGGTCAGTCGCCATCGCGGGTACCTGAGTGCGAACAACGTTCTGCCCACAACGTACTGAGGCCCCTCCATGTATGAGATGGAGGGGCCTCAGCTGGCCACGTGACCCCGGCCCACCGATCGCTCGGCTAACCATGGGTCTCGCGACCGCACTGCCAAGATTCGGTCCCGGCGGCAGATCACGGCTGCCTGGCTCTGCCTACCTGGCTCCGCGGCTCGGATCCGGTCTTGACTGTGAATGAATTTCTACCGCCTCGGCGGTACGCGGCGCAAGAGGTTTCAGGAAAAGAATTCAAGATTCTTTAGAGCTCGCTGGTAACAATGAGTATTCGGGCAGTATGCAGTCCGTTATTGGCGATTATTTTGGCGCACGTCAACGCGCCTAAAAGAGACCTCGGCCAACAGCCTGATAGGTCGGCGGGCAGCCTATCCACAGCCCCGGCGGCTGCCCATCCGTAATAGCCGTGAGGTCCCCGCATGCATGAGATGCAGGGACCTCACGTCACCTGGCAGCGCGCTGACCTGCCGATTCCTCGACTCGTCGGCGTCTTGCCTGGCCCACCACCGTACCGGCAGTCATTGCGCGGCGCCCGGTCCCCCGGGTTCCGCACAACCCTTGGGGTCGCCCCCGCGGCCGACTTCGTTCAGGTGGTGAGGGAATTTCTACTGCCTACCCTGACCGGCGCGCAAGCGCATTCGTTAATTCTTTTCAAGAATCTCTCGCCGTCCACAGAATGTGCATTGTTATCCCCTCATCATGGTTCTTATCCACCGGATATCCACAGCAATATGCACAAGCTGGGGGCGACTAGTCACGATCAATACGACGTGATCGTTCGCGCCCGGCTGCCGTCGATCCCTGACCACTGGACAGGCGCGGGGCGCGCTGGTCGGACGGCGATAGGCTGCTAGATATCGACGAGTTCACTGTGGCCAGCCTGAACCTGCACTGCGGCTTCGGGTTCTACGGGCAGCCTTTCGACGTCGCCGCCGCATTGGGCCAGCTTGAAGCGGATGTGATCTGTCTCCAGGAGAGCTGGTTGCCAGCCGAGTCCGACGATGGCGGCCCGGCCACGGACGCAATCGCGGAGGCTGCGGCCAAACTCGAGGCCGAGGTCTTCCGAACCGTGTTGGCTAACCCGCAGGGCCTCAACTTGGCCGGGGTTCCGCCGACCTCAATCGGTGGCGAACTGGCCATCGCCGTGCTCACCGCGCTGCCGGTTGTCCACTACGAGATCATCGAGCTCGGCCGTGCTCCCGGGGACATTGTTCCCCGGTGTGGCCAGGTCGTCATCCTTGATCTAGGCGACGGGATCACAGTCCGTGTCGTCAACACGCATCTCACCCACCGGCTAACCAGTCCGCTCCAACTGCGAGCGCTCCAGCGGCGGCTGCGCGACGACGCGCTGCTCACGGGCCGTATCCCGACGATCGTCGCCGGCGACCTCAATATGCCACGGACGCTCGCGGCCATGTCGATCAACTACGACGTCACCGTCCGCGGCAAGACCTGGCCCGCTAACCGGCCGTTCCTCCAGCTCGATCACATACTCAGGGACCAGCGCGTCAAGGTCATTCAGAGCCAGGTGCTGCCGAACGTCGGCTCCGACCACCTGCCCGTCCGCGCCCGCTTGCGCGTCCTGCCCATCGCGCGTGGTCGAGTAAGCACACCCTGACCTGACCGGCCGCGAGCGAATCAGCTCGCGCGGGCTCGGATGGCGGCGATCAGCGCCGGAACCACCTCATTAACGTCGCCGATCACCGCGTACTCGGCGTGCGCGATGATCGGCGCGTCGGCGTCGGTGTTGACGGCCACGATGTGCTTGGCGGACAGGCAGCCCGCCATGTGCTGAATCGCACCGCTGATGCCGCACGCCAGGTACAGCTCCGGCGAGATCTTCGTGCCGGTCTGGCCGACCTGCTGGCGGTGCGGCCGCCAGCCCTGGCTCGTCACGACCCTGGACACGCCCACGACGCCGCCCATGAGGTCAGCCAGTTCTTCGAGCGCGGCAAAACCCTCTGGTCCGCCGACACCGCGGCCGCCACCCACGACGACTCTCGCCGTGGCCAGTGACACGCCAGAACTCTGCTCAGCCGACTCGGTCGCGCACACGATCAGGTCGCCGTCGGATAGCACAGGCGTCACTACGTGCGTCGCCGGCTGGCGACTCGCACCGTCAGGCGACGCCGCTGCCGCGGGCGGCTGCACCGCATCGGTCGCCACCGTCAGGAGCGCACGCGGCGCTTCCAGCAGGGCGTCCTCGAGCACGCTCCCAGCCCAGCGCTGTCGTACGAGCTGCCAGGTCGACGGACCAGTCAGCTCGGCTGACAGGCAGTTCGCCGCGACCGGCAGATTCGTCAGCGCGCCGAGATGCGCCAGCACCTCGCTGCCGTGCTCGGTGGCCGCCGCCACGACCGCGCTGGCCCCGGTAGACACCGCTAGCTGATCCAGCGTCCGCGCCCACGCAACCGGCGAGTACGCGGTGCCGAGCTCCGCCGAGCGCACCAGGTACACGTCATTCGCGCCTGCATAGGCCAGCACACCCGAGAGCGACTCGCCGTCAAGCTCCGGCGCTCCGACCCCAGCGCACCTGAACCGAGCACCACCGCCCCAACGCTGGCAGCCGACCCCGCCAGCGACGCCGCGAACGCGAGCGCCCGCACCGATGCGTCGGCGATCGCCGCGCCATCGCGTTCGACCAGGCAGATGACGCTGCCGTGGCCAGCGTCGCCAGCCTCAGCACCGCCAGCGGTGAAATCTGTCCCGCTCACGCGGCAGCCCCGTCGCCGCCGCCGCGGGCCGCTGATGGCAGCACGCCAAGCTGAGCGAAGGCGTCGACTAGGGCCGGCACCGCCGCTGCTCCGTGACCAAGGATCTCCGCTCGTCGCGCCGAACCCGCCGGGACCCGAAGGCCCTGTTTCCGCAGGCCGTCGGCCCGCCACTCGGGCCGCAGCACGGTGATCTCCGCGCGCTTAGCCCGCAGCCGGCCCGGCAGCGAGGGATACCTCGGCAGGTTGATGCCCTCTTTCACGGTAACCACGGCCGGCAGCGGGACGTCGAATAGCTCCTGGGCCCCGCGGTATTCGCGAGTCGCGCGGACACTGCCACCAGACAGCTCCAGCCGCTTGATGCCGGTCACGCTCGGTCGGCCGAGCGCGTGCGCGACCCGGATGCCCACTTGGTATCCACCGGTGTCCGCGGCCTCATTGCCAGCCAATATGAGAGGGAACGTGGTCGGCGCCAGTTCGCCAACAGCCCAGACGATCGCAGCCGCCGTGGCGATGGGCCCCCATTCCCGGCCGTCGGTCTCCAGCAGGACGCCGCGGTGCGCGCCGAGCGCCAGCATGTCGCGTAGCTGGTCAGCAGCCTCGGGCGGGCCGAGCGTCAGCACAGTGACGGTGCCGCCCTCGCGCTCGGTGATCTGCACGGCTTCCTCGACCGCGCACTCCTCGTGCGGGCTGACCGTGAACCCGGACATGCGCGTATCGACATCCTGGCCGTCGGCGGTGAGTAGCACCTTGCCGCCAACCATCGGCACCCGCTTGACGCACACGAGGATGTCCACCCGCTAGCTCCTGACGCGCTCGTTGGCAGGATCGAACAACGGAGTGGAACCAGCCACCGCCACCGTCACCGGATAGTGCTCGCCCATGTACTCGACCACGAGCGGTGTACCCACCACCGCCTGGTCGGGCGGGAGGTACGACAGCAGCAGGTGCCTGCCGACCGACGGCCCAGATCCCGCGCTTGTCACATAGGACGGCCGTCCGCGAGCATCGACCAGCGGTTCGCCGCGCGATGACAAGACTGGCTCGCCGCCCAGCATGTACCGCAGCTCGCCATCATCAGACACGTGGTCATCTACGGTGAGCGTGCACAACAGCGCCGACGGCGGCGACTCACGCTGCCGCAGGTAGGCGGTCTTGCCGACGAAATCCTGCTCTTTCACCTTGGGCCTGGTCATGCCGGCCTCGACGAGGTTGTAGCTCGCATCCAGCTCGGCTCCGTAAGCCCGGTACCCCTTCTCCAGCCGCCCGGTCGTGCCGTACACACCGATACCAGCCGGCACCAGGCCTGCCGGCTGCCCAGCCTCGAACACGGTGTCCCAGAGCTTCGCGCCCTGCTCGATCGGCGCGTACAGCTCCCAGCCCAGCTCGCCGACGTAGGAGATGCGTGAGGCCAGTACCGTCAGGCCAGCTACCTCAATCTCCCGGCACGTCCCGAACGGGAACCCGGCATTGGAGACGTCGTCGGCGGTAACTCGGCCGAGTATGTCCCTGGCGCGCGGCCCCCAGAGCCCGAACGTGGTCCA
Source organism: uncultured Actinomycetota bacterium (assembly GCA_963730085.1). GTDB lineage: Bacteria > Actinomycetota > Actinomycetes > Streptosporangiales > Streptosporangiaceae > JAJYUU01. The sequence goes on from CAVSQI010000013.1 coordinate 30,898, forward strand.
TGCCGACGTCGCGTTCGACACGGCCGCCGAACCGTCGTCCGGCAGGTGATCGGTGATCCACTTGTAATCCATCATCCCGGTAGCCCCACCGGTGACCACCCGGAAGTGCCGCGGGCCGAGGCGCATGACGGTCAGGTCGGCGCGGAAGCCGCCCGCATCGTCGAGGAATGACGTGTACACAACTCGGCCGATTGGCACGTGCATCTGCGCGACCGCGACCTTCTGAACTGCGTGCAGCGCCCCTGGTCCGGTCACGTCCAGGACCGCGAACGCCGACAGGTCGAACAACGCCGCCGCGTCGCGCATGGCGAGGTGCTCGGCGTTGATGATGGGCGACCACCAGCGCGATTCCCATTCGCTCGGCCTATCCATGAGCTGGTCGGCGTACTTCTCGAGCAGGTCCGCGTTGGACTCATACCAGAACGGCCGCTCCCAGCCTGCGGTCTCGAAGAACACCGCGCCGAGAGCGCGCTCGCGCTCGAAGGCAGGGCTCACGCGGACCGGCCGTCCCGATTCCCACTGCTCGCTCGGGTGCACGATCCCGTACATCTTGTTGAAGCCCTCGCGGGCGCGCGCGGAGACGTGGGCCACGGTGCGCTGATGCGGGTAGAACCGCGAGATATCGGCCTCGTGGATGTCGATCTCGGGCGTGACACCGCTCATCCACTCAGCGACCGCGCGGCCGATACCTGGACCTTCCTTGATCCAGCTAGCGGCGACCGACCAGAGGCCCGGCACCTCGGGTGCCTCGCCCAGGACCGGGTGGCCGTCTGGCGTCATCGAGATGAGTCCGTTGATGGCGTACCGCACACCCGCGCGCTCGTCGCCGAGCAGTTCCGGCATCAGCTCGAGGGCGCGCTCGAGTTGCGGATCGAAGTCCTCTTGGGTGAACGGCATCTCGGTCGGCGACAGCACGGCTTCCTCGATCGAGGGGATCTCGTCGGGCGTGACGACGATCGGCCGATGCGCGTACGATCCGACCTCCATGTCGCCGCCGTGCTGGCGCTCGTACATGTTCTCGTCGACGTCGCGCACGATCGGATACGCGATCTCGCCCTCAGTGCCGTCGAACAACGCGATCGGCCCGACGCTGATCATCTGGTGGACGATCGGGGTGAGCGGGATCCGCGCGCCCGCCATCTTCGCCATCCGCGGGCTCCACACGCCGCAGCAGATCGCCACGAGGTCTGTGGCGATGTCGCCTTTCGTCGTGCGTACGCCGGCGACGCGGCCGTCGTCTGACTTGTCGATGCCGAGCACTTCGGTTCCGGCGACGACGGCAAGTGCGTCGAGCTGCTGCGCTCGTTCCCGCATGATCGTGCCCGCGCGCAACGAGTCCACGACTCCGACCGTCGGGAAGTAGGCCCCGCCCAGGATCACCGACTCGTCCAGGTACGGAACCAGCTTGCGCACGCCCTCCGGCGTCAGCATCTCGGCCGGAATCCCCCAGGACTTGGCCTGCGAGCAGCGTCGCCGCAGCTCCTGCATCCTGGCTTCCGTACGGGCGACCTCGATGCCGCCGCTCTCGGTGAAGACGCCGAGCTCCTTGTACTGCTCGGTGCTGTCACGAGTGAGCTCCATCATCATCTTCGAGTACTCGATCGGGAAGATGAAGTTCGACGCGTGCCCGGTGGAGCCACCGGGATTCGGCATGGGGCCCTTGTCCACGAGGACTAGATCGGTCCAGCCGAGCCGGGCCAGGTGGTACGCCAGGCTGTTGCCGACGATGCCCGCTCCGATGATGACGGCGCTGGCCCGCTCAGGTGTCTCGGTCATACCGCGATCTCGCTCACTTGTCTCCGCCGAATCTTGTGTCCAGTCTGCCCGGGTACGCAGGCGAGCACGGCCTATCAGGCATGATGCACTGACAGAATCCCCGTTCCCGGAGAATCTGTCAGTGCACCAGGCCGCGGCGTCGTGCCGAGCCGCCTGCTACTCGACCGGTATCTCCTTGTTGATCAGGCCGAGGTCGATGCCCTGGCGTCTGCGCACTACGCGCGCGACGGTATACACGATGATCGCCAGCACGTACATCGCGCCCATGAACACCAGCGAGCCCTTGTTGTTCACGAAGTACAGGCTGTTGGAGAACCACTCGACCAGGCGAAGACCAGCAGGCCGATGGTCACCCAGCCGGCGATCAGGACGATCGGAACGCCGAGGAACTTGAACCGGCTGGCCGGAGACGCCGCCCACAGGTCCGGCTTGCGCCACGGCAGGATGACGACGGCGATCGCGCTGAACAGATACGTCACGGCGATGACCAGCGTGGCGTCCAGGAAGTAGTTACGGAACGAGAGCGAGTACGCGTAGATCGCCGATAGTCCCGCCGCCGGGAGCAGCATCAGGACCAGCGAGTAGAACGGCACCTTGCGCTTCTCCGACACCTCAGCCGCGCGGTCGGGCAGGACCCGGTCGAACGCCGCGGCGAAGATGACCCGGGTCGAGGACAGGAACAGCGTTCCGACCCAGCCGAAGAACCAGAGGCTCAGCGCCAGGATGAGAATGACCTGGAACGCCGTGTTATGCACGAGCCAGCCCGCGAACAAGAACGGGTACGGCCAGATGCCGAACTGCGGCGTCAGGTTGTAGTCCAGCGAGTTCAGGTTCTGGTAGAAGTCCCAGCCGATCGTCTTGGCCACGAGCAGCAGGAAGACGATCGTCAGGATGACCGTGATCCACAGGCCGGAGAACATGCCGGTGAAGACCCGCTTGAAGTCGCTCGCGCCACGGATCTCGCCGTAGAGGGTCGAGCCCCAGTTCGGCCACAGGATGAAGAACATCATCGCGGGGACCAGCAGCATGCTCGGCCCGATCGGCCCGAAGCCCAGGCCGTACGTGCTGTAGCCGGCCTTGGCCGCGGCCGCGTTGGTGGCGGCGTATGCGTTGTGGACGCCGAAGAGCTTCTGGCCCTCGTAGTTGAACGAGCTGACGAACGAGGAGTGGCTGTTGATCAGCAGCAGGATCACGACCACGGCGAACGCGATGAGGCCGCCGAGGAAGCACCACTTCTGGACCCGCGCATACCCGGCCATGCCGAGGGAGACCAGCAAGCCCGCGACGACGATGGTGATGAGGCAGACGACGAAGACGCCGTTCTTGGAGCCGAACCACGCGGCTCCGCTAGGGCTGCCGAGCGTCGCCCACAGCGGCTGGAACAGCTGAACCGACAGGATGTTGCCGTAGATCGGCGCCCACAGCCACAGGATGAACCACCACCCGGTGGCGGCCATCACGAAGCCGACGCCGCCGCCAAATGGCAGGATCCGTGTCTGCCACACGTAGTCGCCGCCAGCCCGCGGGATCGTCACGATCAGCCCGGTGTACGCGACCACCAGGAACGACACCAGGATCGCTGAGATCACGATCGACGTGATGAACTGGCCCTTGCGGGAACGCCGGGCCAGCGAACGTGAACTCGTAGATTCCCAGCGTGACGAAGTTCGTCGCCATGACCGCATAGATGATCGCGTCCCGGACCGACCAGCCACGCACGAGCCCGGTCGCGTTGCGCAGGAACAGGGTCGGGGTTCCGCTCACGGATTCTGTCGCCATTTCCGCCTCTCAGTTAAGGGTGACCAAGGAGCCCCGGCCGCCCGCTTTAGTTCCCCGTCTGCCTGGCGCCCGGCCTCAGCCGTTCACGAGCAGGTACTTGCTGACCTTCGCCTTCTTCGCATCCAGTTCGATGACAGCTCCCTGCAGCACCCCGTCGCCGTACACGCTGCCTGGATTGATCGCCATCGTGCGGCCTAGTCGCTTGATGGCCCTGCTCTCGTGGATGTGACCGTGCACCGAGAGCATCGGCTGGTGCTTGAGAATCGCCTCCCGGACGGCTTTCGAACCCACCGGCTTCATCACCGCGCCGCCGTGCATCGGGCGCAGGTTCTCGTCCAGCGCTGGCGCATCGTCAAGCCCGGTGCCATACGGCGGCGCGTGGAAGTTGAAGATGGCCCGGCCCATGTCCGGCACCAGCGCGGCCAGCGCCTCGATCTTGGGTGCGAGTTCTTCCTCCGGCGCTTCGCGGTACGTATTCCAGGGCGTCGGGTTCGTCCAGCCCATCGAGACGAGAGAGAATCCGCCCAGGTCCATCAGCTTGCCCTCGGCGAAGCTCACGCACGGTGAGGACTCGATGACGGCGTCGATCTCGAAGATGTCGTCGTTACCGCCGTTGAGTATGCACGGGATCTGGCCGCCCTTCAGCTTGCCGTCGGCCATGTCCAGCCACCGGTCTAGCGAGCTGATCATCTCCTTCTCGAACCGCTGGTCGACTGCACCCTCGTTCTCGCCGAGGTGCTGGAGCTCATCGGGACTGACGATGGCCGGGTAGAAGCCGCTGTTGCGGATCCGGGTCATGATCGCGTCCAGCGCTTCCTTCGACTCCAGCTTGTGCGTCTCGCCGCGGACCGTGACCTGCCAGTAGCCGGGGTGCGCGACGATCGGCACCATTGCCTTGCCGGTGACGTCGCCGCCGAGCACGACCATGTCGGCCTTATAGAACGCCGCCGAGTTCAGGAACTTGCGCCAGCAGACCTCGGATCCGTGAATGTCGGTCGCAAAAAAGATCTTCATTGCTGATCACGCCCTTGCTGGTCCGCCTGTGAATCGGTGTAGCAGGATGCGTAACCGAGCGTCAAGGATCAAAACCGGCGCATTGGCCACTTCGTCTGCGCTAGATTGGCGCCGGATCGGCAGCGGAACGGCGTGGCGCCGCGTCAGTGGCCGACTTCCTCCGGCTGCTCATACCACCGCACGCGATCGCCGACGTTCGCGCGAAGCTTCCACTTCATGCCCTTGGGCACCGCGTGCGCGTGCTCGGACAGACGCGCGGCGTGCTCGAGCGGATCGTGCGGGGCAGGCCGCGGGATAAGTTCTGGCTTCTCGGCCGCCAGCGCGGGCAGCTTGTCCAGGTTGCCGGTGACCGTGCGCCACCAACCCCAGTCGGCGGCGAGCAACTGACCGAATCGCTCGGTATCGAGCGTGACCTCGCCCGATCGAGCCGAGCCGGCCGGACCGACCGGCAGGCCCGCGAGAAGCTGGAAGATGTCGCGAGCATCCTTCTCGTTCAGCTCGATGATCTGGAGCTTGGACAGCAGGATGTCGATGGCATCCAGCGTGAACGGGAGCCGGCCGTAACCGGGCCGGAAGTCGAGGACGTGGCACATCGTCAGCCGATCGACCATCACGTCGATCGGTCGGCCGGATGGCGCGACGAAATACATCTGCCGGTCTCCGTTGAGGTTATTGAACCGGCGGTCTGGCTGGCAGCCGTTGTCCTCCAGGAATGCGGCGGTGGCCTTGCGACCCTTCGACAAGCACGCGAAATCCATGTCCTGTCCGGCTCGAAGGCGCGGGGGCAGGCTGGGCGTCAGGACCCGTACCGCGAGGCCGCCGAGGAGTTTGAGGCCAACGCCCGATTGCTCGGCGGCTTGGGTGAGCCCAAGCGCCTCCGGTAGCGGATCGTCGACAACGGCTTGCGGTGACTGGTCCGGCTCTGCCACGGCTGCTCCCGATACGTGCGGGGACGGTAGGCGTCAACCGCACGATACAGCGCAGTCGGTACGAAGCGGCATGGCAGCGATGGCCAGAATATGCGCGGGATAGCGTCGGGTGAATCAGATCAGCCGCGACACTTCACAGTTTTAGAGGATCTTGAGTCCTAGTTTGTCGGATTTGTGGTCGACGAAACCGTGAAGTGTGAGCAATCGACGAGATTACTCGCGCGGCCAGCCTGCGCCGGTCGGTCCAGACTCCGTCGGCGGCGGAGCTCCCGTGGCCGTTGCGCCGGCTCGCGCACCGGCTCCAGCGCCGGCCGTACTCGCCGCGCGCTCCTGGTCCTCGCTCCCAGCATGGGCCGCACGATAGCTCTCCGCAGCGGCAGCCTCGCGTGGTTGCGGAATCGCCTCGACCGGCTCACCCCACAGCGGCTCCAGCTGGCGACCGCTATGCGTGGCTTCGAACGCCCCGCCCGCTACTTCGGTGCGAGGTGGCCTGTGCTGATGCTTCCAGCGCGGGTGAAAACTCGCGTAGTAGACCAGCGAAATCCAGAGGGCCAGCGCCAGCGCGATGACGATCGGCATAACGATGACGGCTACGTGCGAACCTGCCATGAGAGAGTCACCCCCTAGGCCGGTTAGTACCCCCTGAGACGCTGCCATCACGGTACGTAGCTGTCTGATCACCAGACGTTATCGGCTCGAAACCGTCTATACCTGCTCGTAGGGAGAATTCCCACCGTCGGCGATCACCTGGAACGTAGCGAGGCTGGGGTCGGCCGCGTACGCGATCCGGCCGCCATCGGCTGCCACTTCACGCAGTGCCTCGACGGCAGCGGCCGTGATCAGCTCGCCTGGCGCTAGGACGGGGATGCCCGGCGGGTACGGCGCGATCAGCTCGGCGCTGACCCGACCGACGGCCCTAGCGGCAGGCACTGTCTCGTTTGGCGCGAAGAACGCCTCGCGCGGCGCGAGTACCGTCTGTGGCTCGACCGTCCAGGACGCGGCGGTCGTGACGTGGCGCGGGGCGCCGCGATGCCGCTCAATCGCCGCGATGAGTACCTCGGTGAAAGCCGCGATCTGGTCCTCGTTGTCCGCGATCGTCGGGATGGGGATCACCGTGTCGCGGTCGGCCATCTCCACCGGCATTCCGGCGGCGATGATGTCGGCCTCAACCTTGTTCCCGTGGGCACCGGTGCCTGCAAGCTGGACTACTAGCTTCGTCGGTTCGACTCCCGGCCCGTCGAGGACGGCGACGCCGGGTACCTCAAGCAGCCGTTTCCTGGCAGCGGCGACGCCCCGGATGAGACGGCCGCACAAGCGCTCGCCGTGGACCGCCAGCAGTGCCCGGGCCGCATCGATGCTTGCCATGATCGACCCCGTCGGGCTTGTCGTGTGCGTGGCCTCGAAGGCCCGGTCCAGCCGCGATGCGGACAACCGGGTCGTCCGGGCGAACACGAGCGCACCCTGGGTGTAGGCGGGCAGAGCCTTGTGAGCGCTCGTGACCATCGCGTCCGCACCCGCGGCGATCGCGTGCGGGGGTAGATCCGGGTGGAAGCCCATGTGCGCCGCCCAGGCCGCATCGATCACCAGCGGCACGCCAGCGTCGTGCGCGGCCTCGGCGTGCCCAGCCAGGTCGCTGATGGTGCCGACGTACGTCGGATCCCCGAGGAACACCGCGCACGCCGCGGGATGCGCGGCCAGCGCGGCCCGAACCGTCGCGACCGCGACGCCGGCCGGCAGCCCCGACGCCCGATCGATGTCGGGCCGGACCCATACCGGCTGCAAGCCGGCGAGCACGAGCCCGAGCAGCAGTGACCTGTGCAGCGTCCGATTGACAATCACTTCCTGGCCGGGCTGGCCAACGGCCAGCGCGAGCGCCTGGTTGCCGTGGGTCGAGCCGGCGACTGAGAATCGGCACCAGTCGGCGCCCCACAATCGCGCCGCTCGGTCCTCGCATTCCACCCGCAGGTTGTCGGCGTGCTTGATCGTGTCGAGGCCGCCATAGAACGGCGCATCGCCCGCGATCACGGCGCCGACCAGGTCCTGGCGCTGCTTGTGGCCGGGAACGCTCATCGGCAGCAGCTCGCCGCCCTCGGCCTGCCGGGTGAACTCCAGCCAGGCCGCCAGCATCGGCGCATCGGAACGCAGCCCAAGCGGGTCGCGCGGGTCAGCCGTCAGCTCAAACCACCCGCCTCCTGCGGCGAGCCGCCGCGATCTGCCGGAGGTCCGGCCGCAACGTGACTAGTCACGTCGGCCGCGTCCTGCGTAATACCGAAGCCCTCGAGCATCCAGGTCACGCCGGCGTCGCCGAGATCGGCCACGACTCCGGCGCGCGCGTTGTGATCCAGCCGGTGCAACGAGCAACGAACGACAACATCAAGGGAACGAGGCGCACCGAGGCCGGTCAGCTCCGTCCAGAGCGCGGTTATTTCGGCAACTGGCGGGGGCGCGGGCCTGTTGCTCGTACCGAAGATGGGGAAGCAACCCTGGAGCCTGGCCGCCCGGGCCAGCGGCTTTCGGTTCGGCCATCGAAGGGCGGCCCAGATCGGCAGCGGGTCCTGCACGGGAGTCGGCAGCATCGGGCCGGCGTCGAGGTGGAAATGACGGCCGTGGTAAACGACCCCGTTCCCGGTCAGAAATTGCTGGACTATCGCCAGCGACTCGTCGAGCAGCTCGCCGCGGGCACGCGGCGACGTCTCCTCGCCCAGCGAGCTGAACTCCCGCCAGCCGTCGTCGCCTAGGCCAATACCCGCGATGACGCGACCCCCGGACAGCTGATCGAGCGTGGCGATCTGGCGCGCGAGCACCCACGGACGCCGCCGCGACAACGGCGTGACGAGTGCGCCGAGCCGGATCCGGCTGGTGACGGTCGCGACCGCCGCCAACGTAGTCCAGGCCTCGGCCACGGCCATGCCGGGCTCGGCGTACATGTGATCCCACACGAAGAAACCGTCCCAGCCGACGCCCTCGGCGATGACCGCAAGGTCGGCGACGCGGCGTGCGCTGGCGAACTCCCCGAAGGGCGGCAGGAAGATGCCGTGCTTCACAGGCGATTACCGGGCGTCGTCGACGGCAGCGGCTCGCGTATAAAACTGGGCCGTCGAGGCCGGCAGCGGTGAGTTGCCGAGGATCACGTCGGCAGACTTCTCGGCGATCATCATCACTGGAGCATAGATGTTGCCGTTTGTTACGTAGGGCATCACCGAAGCATCGACGACGCGCAGGCCCTTGAGCCCGTGCACCCGCATGGTGTCTGGGTCGACGACCGCCATATCGCCGGTGCCCATGGCGCACGTACAGGAGGGGTGCAGCGCCGTCTCGCCGTCACGTCGCACCCAGTCGAGAATCTGCTCAGGGGTCTGTACGCCGGGCCCCGGCGACAGTTCGCCAGCGTTGAACGGATCCATGGCCGGCTGACCGAGAATCGCGCGGGCAACGCCGATCGCCTCAACCCATTCACGGCGGTCCTGATCGGTCGACAGGTAGTTGAACCGCAGGGCCGGCTTGGCGGCGGGATCGGCCGACGTGATCCGGACTGAGCCCCGGGCGTCGGAGTTCATCGGGCCTATGTGCACCTGGTAGCCATGTCCGCCGGCCGGCGCTGAGCCGTCGTAGCGGACAGCGATCGGCAGGAAATGAAACATCAGGTTGGGGTAGGCGACGTCGTCGTTGCTGCGGGCGAAGCCGCCGCCCTCGAAGTGGTTGGTCGCGCCCGGACCGCTGCGCAGGAAGAGCCAGCGGGCCCCGACCAGCGGCCGGTTGCGCCACTTCAGCGCCGGCGCGACCGATACCGGCTGCTTGCAGCCGTGCTGAACGTAGACCTCGAGGTGATCCTGGAGGTTCTCGCCGACGCCAGGTAGCTCGTGACGGACCTGGACGCCGGCCTGTTCGAGAACATCGGGGCGACCGATGCCGGAGACCTGGAGCAGCTGCGGACTATTGATCGCGCCGCCGCACAGGATGATCTCACCTGCCCGCGCGGCGTGGTCCTGGCCGCGGTGTCGGTACTCCACTCCGGCCGCCCGGGTCCCGTCGAGCCGGATCCTGGTCACGAACGCACGGGTGAGCACCGTCAGGTTTGGTCGGCTCTGGACCGGGTGCAGGTACGCACGGGCGGCGCTGAGCCGGCGGCCGCGGTGCAGGTTCCGGTCGAAGGGCGCGAAGCCCTCCTGCCGGTACCCGTTCACGTCCTCGGTCAGCGGGTAGCCCGCCTGCTGAACGGCCTGGAAAAACGCCTGGAACAGCGGGCTGTCGGCGGGTCCTCGCTCGAGCACGAGCGGGCCGTCCCCGCCCCGGTATTCGTCGGCACCGGCTAGGCACGTCTCCATGCGCTTGAAGTACGGCAAGCAGTGCGCGTAGTCCCAGCTCGCCATGCCGGGGTCCGCCGCCCACCGCGCATAGTCGAGTGGGTTGCCACGCTGGAAGATCATGCCGTTGATGCTGCTCGAGCCGCCGAGCACCTTGCCCCGGGCGTGGTAGATCCGGCGGCCATTCATGTTCGGCTCAGGCTCGGACTCATACCGCCAGTCGTAGAACCGGCTGCCGATCGGGAACGTCAGCGCGGCCGGCATGTGGATAAAGACATCCCACTTGTAGTCAGGGCGGCCGGCTTCGAGTACGAGGACCCGATTGGCGCGGTCGGCGGATAGTCGGTTCGCCAGCGCGCAGCCGGCCGATCCGCCGCCAACGATGATGAAGTCGTAGCTCGCTTCGCTAGCCGCCATTACGCCCGGAATCACCGCCTGTATCGGGTGCACGTGATGATAGCGCGATTGCGGCCAACCGAGCCCGGAGGCCGATCGAGCTCTCGATGATCGCCTGGCTCTCGCCTCGGTCGGGCGTAGGCCGTACAGTCGCTGCGTGCAGTTCGAGCCGCGCCTGCGCCAGGGCCTCCACGACGGCAGCATCACGGTGGCATTCCGCCGCTGGCGCCGTTCCCAGGTGGTAGCCGGCCATCGCTACCGGACCGGCCAGGGCATGGTGCTCGCGGAGGCGGTCGACGTTATCCAACCGGCCGACATCACGCCCGCGCTGGCACACGCGGCTGGCTTCCCTGACGTCCGGTCCGCGGTCGGCGACGTGCGCGGCGATCCGGAACTGCCGCTGTACTGCGTGCGGTTCCGCCCGCTGGCCGATCCAGATCCGCGCGACGAGCTGGCGAGCACCGCGGCGCTAACCGATCAGGAGGCGGCAGGCATCGCTGCCCGCCTCGACCGAATGGACACGGCCAGCAAGCGCGGCCCGTGGACCGCGGCCGTGCTGGCACAGATCGCCGAGCGGCCGGGCGTGGTGTCCACCCTGCTGGCCGAGACGCTGGACTGGGATCGAGCTGACTTCAAGCTTCACGTGCGCCGGCTGAAGGCGCTCGGCCTGACCATCAGCCTCGACGTTGGCTACCGCATCTCACCCCGCGGCCAGGCCTACCTCGCGAGCTCGGCAGCACGGCGGTCGCCGACCTAGTAGCCCGCGACTGGGTCGACGACGCCGGCCAAGGGCTCACCGGCCGCGAAGCGCGCAACGTTGCCCTGGATTCGGCGCGCGAGCGGCCGTTCGACCATCTCCAGCGTGTCGGCGGTGTGCGGCGTGATGATGCACCGCGGCTGCGTCCAGAGCGGGTGGCCATCGGGCAGCGGCTCTGGGTCGGTCACGTCGAGAGCCGCGCCGGCGATCGCGCCGTCGTCGAGAGCCGCGACGAGCGCGTCAGTGTCGACGTGTCTGCCACGCGCCACGTTGACTAGCCAGCTATCCGCGCGCATGCGGGCGAACTGGGGCGCTCCGATGATGCGCTCAGTCGCTGGCGTCAAGGCGAGCGCGAGGAATACCACCTTGGCGTCCGCAAGAGCCTCCATGAGGCGTTCGGTGGCCACCGTCGACGCGGCGCCCGGCACCGGCTCGGCGGTTCGACGGACTACCGTCGCCGCGACCCGGAACGGCGCGAGCAGGTCAAGAAGGCTGGCGGTGATCCCGCCGCCCCCGAGTATCGTCACGCGCTCGTCATACAGTGAGGCACCGCCTGGCTTCCCCCAGGACCGCGCGACGACCCGCTCAGGCAGCATTCGAAGGCCAGCCAGCGCGAGCATCAGCGCGTGCTCGGCCACCGGCTCGGCGAAGGCGCCTTTGGCGCTCGTCCACATCCGCGCGGGGCTGAATAGACCCGCTGCAGCCACGGGCTCCACGCCTGCTGAGGACAGCTGAATCCAGCGGGCGCCAGTCGCGCCGATCGCGCGGGCGAGGCCAGCGGTGTCCCACGGCGCAAGCCAGACGAGGGCGTCGGCCGCGGATTCCGCGGCTACTGGCAGCCCGCCGCCAGCACGGATGGCTTCGTCAACCGAATCGGTCCGGAACGGCCCGACGGCGATGCGCAGTTCGGTCACGGTGTCAGACCCTAACTGCCGGGCTGTTCACCGGGCGCGCCTGGTCCGATTGGCCTGTGCGGTCAGCGCAACGTGATCGTGTTCCCCGTGATCAGCGCCGCCGCGTCCGACGCCAGATACGCGATCACGGCAGCGACGTCGGCAGGCGTGGCGATGTGGAACAGTGTCGGGCTGGCCCGCACCGCTGCGCGCACTGGTTCGGTGACCCAGCCGCTGTCGGTGACCGGCGGGTGCACCATGTTGGCCGTGACGCCGTGATCGGCGAGTTCGGCCGCCGCCGACATCGTGTAGCTGACCTGCGCTGCCTTCGCGGCCCCGTAGGAGACTTCCTGCGGGAAGCCCATTTCGCCGCCCGAGGTGAGGCCGACGATGCGCCCCCACGTTCCGCCGCGGTCGATATGGCGCCGGGCGAACTCGGCGATGAACAGCGCCGCCGCCATGGCGTCGACGGCGAATTGCTGGTGCCACGTCGCCGCGCTCACCGGATGCAGGTCACGGCCGAAGTCGTCGGATGTCATCGGCGCGAACGTGTCCGGTATCCATCCGGTCGCGTTGTTGACAAGGACGTCCACCGGACCGAGATGCCGCTCAGCGGCGTCGAACAGCACGGCTGGCGTCGCGGGGTCGGACAGGTCGGCTTCAATGGCAATGGCACGGCCGCCGCTCGCGGTGATCCTGGCGGCAATCTCCTCGCCGCTGCCGGCCCGGTTGTCGCGGTATGCCTGCGGGATACCGGGATCAGGCGCATCGTGCAAGCGCAGGTACGTGCACAGCACCGCGCAGCCCTGAGCGGCCAGAGCCACCGCGGTAGCCGCGCCGATGCCATGGTTGGCCCCCGTCACCAGGGCCGTATGACCGTCACTCATCTCATTCGCCTCCCACCGCAGCGACGAGACCGTAGCCGGCCGGTGGCTGGAAGCCCACTGGATATTGCGGTCCCCTGGGCCGATCAGCTAGCTACGCCCTCGAGCCGGACATCTCGGCTGGCGAGCAGGTAGTACGTAAGGCCGCCGACAAGCAGGCCGCTGAAGACGCTGAGGTCCGAGCCGCTCGTGATCCTCGCCAGCGGGCCAACCGAGGCGAGCACTCCGCCGCTGTTCGCGTTCAGCCAAGCCCAGGCCGCGACGCCGCCAGCGACCTGGGCGAGGATCGCGGGCCAGTGGACTCCGCCGGAGCGGAAGTAGAGACCGCCGCCCTCGGTCAGCAGCGCCTCGTGATCGTAGTGGTTACGGCGAAGCCAGCTGTCGGTCAGGTAGATGGCACACCACGGCGCGAGCCACACGATGATGTAGAGCAGGAATCCGGTCAGCAGGCCGAAGAAACTCCTCGAGAGAACCGCGTAAGCCCCGATGCCGCCACAGACAGCTGTGTCAATCGCGACGCAATGCAGCCGCCTGAGCCGGGGCAGCAAGCTCTGCAGCGTGACCCCCGACGAGTACAGGTCCAGCGTGTTGATGGCGAAGAGCTGGACGATGGCGAGGACCAGGAACGGCACGACAAACCAGCTCCGGAACCCGCTCACTAGACCGGTTGGCGAGTTTGCCGCGGCGGGCACCGCCGTACCCACGGCCGCGCCCAGGATCTCCAGCAGGGCGGACGGAATGGCGGCGCCGAGGGCAACTGCTACCACGATCGGCATCGCGGGCGTGGCGGCCGGCAGATAGCGCGAGTAGTCGTTCGCGTTCTCGGTCCAGCCGAGGCCACCGGCCGAGACGACGAGCGCGAGGAACACCGTTAGCATGCCCCAGCTCGCCCCGTGCGCGACGGCGTGCAAGTTGGCCTTGCCCGCCGTCAGTATGGCCATCACGGCGAACAGCACGACGAACGGGATCGCCAGCCAGCGCAGGACGGTGAGCATGGCCGCGTGCCCAAGGGTCGGCAGCACCGCCTGGATGGCGACCGCCGCGACGACGAAGACGATCTTGGCCGGCGTGCCGGCGATGAATCCGGCCCGCCCCGCGAGGACGACAGCGGCAAAGACGATGAAGGCGATGCCCTCAATCTCGAAGCCCACCTGCGTGATCCAGTTGAAAAACGACGGCAGCTTGTTGCCCCTGGGCCCGAACGCCGCCCGGCTGATGGCAAACGTCGTCGTGCCTGCGCGTGGTCCCTGGACGCTCGCGAGCCCGGTCAGGACGTACGAGAGGTTCCCGAGGATGACAACGACGACGGCCTGCGCAAACGACAAGCCGAGGAAGACAACGGCAATCGCGCCGTAGTACACGTACTCGACATTCCAGACCGCGCCGGCCCACATCCAAAACAGCGCGCTTGGCCTGCCCCACCGGTCGCGGCCCGGTACGTACTCGATGCCACGCCGTTCGATGGTCGTGATCGACGGCGCGCTGCGGCCGGGCAGACCTGGATCACCCGACACCGCCACTGGCTGCGGTCCTCCCCCGAGCTTGGATGCTGCCCTCTAGCATCCATGACATGGCTGAGACCGGCGGACCCGGCGTGCACCTGCAGACCGATGAAGAGCTTCAGGCGGGTCTGGTGGTGCCCATCGTTCCGCACAACGCGCCCATCACCCTGGTCGACTACGACCCCGCGTGGCCAGGGCTGTACGCGCGCGAGGCTGATCGGATTCGATCCATCCTTGGCCGCACGGCCGTCCTGGTCGAGCACGCAGGCTCTACCTCGGTCCCCGGCCTGGCCGCCAAGCCGATCATCGACATCGTGCTCGCGGTGCCTGACTCGGCGGACGAGCAGGAGTACGTACCGCCGCTCGAGGCGGCCGGCTACGTGCTGCGGGCTCGCGAGCCAGGCTGGTTCGAGCACCGCATGTTCAAAGGCCCCGACACTGACATCAACCTGCACGTGTTCACGGCGGGCGCTGGCGAGGTCGACCGCATGCTGCTGTTCCGCGACTGGCTGCGCCGAAGCGATGCCGACCGCGAACTCTACTTGCGGGTGAAGCGAGACCTCGCACAGCGAACGTGGCGGCACGTCCAGCACTACGCCGACTCTAAGTCCGCCATCGTCGCCGAGATCATGAAGCGCGCTATCGCGGCAAGCTCACCGGATGCTGCGCAGCCCGGCTCGACCTAGCAGCCGAAGCGCTTGCGCGTCTGGTGCTAATACGCGGCCGGCTGAGTTGACCTTGCGGTCAAGTCCCTGCCAGTAGGGCTCCCGCAGCTTGAACTTCTGCAGCTTGCCGGTGGCGGTCCGCGGCAGGGCCTCGCGCATCTCGATAGACGTCGGGCACTTGAAATGAGACAGCCGCGACCGGCAATGCTCGATGAGATCGGCCTCCGTCGCCGAGCCCGGAGACCGGAGGACGACGAGCGCCTTCACCGTCTCTCCCCATTTGGCATCGGGAATGCCGATCACCGCGGCCTCGGCCACCGCCGGGTGCTGATAGAGGCAGTCCTCGACCTCGACCGAGCTGACGTTCTCGCCGCCGGAAATGATGACGTCCTTCTTCCGGTCCGAGATCACCAGGTAGTCGCCGGCTTCGATGTGACCCTTGTCGCCGGTGTGGAACCAGCCGCCCTCGAGCGCCTTCGCCGACTCATCCGGCTGCTCCCAGTAGCCAGCGAAGACGTGGTTGGACCGGGCGAGTACCTCGCCGTCCTCGTCGGTTCGGATCTGCACGCCCACGGCCGGTACGCCCGCCCGCGACTGAAGCCGCGCGCGCTCCGCGGGCTCCAGGCCGTCCCACTCGGCAACCGCCCGATTGATCGTCAGGAGCGGCGCGGTCTCGGTCAGCCCGTAGATCTGAATGAACTCCCAGCCAAGCTCTCCCTCGACGCGCTCGATGGTCTTCGATGGGGGCGGGGCTCCGGCGACCACGATCCGCACGGTGCCAGCGCCTGGTATCTCGCGTCCGGCGGAGCGCCGGTCGGCGGCGGCGGTGAGGATCGCGGCCACCACCGCGGGTGCGCCGCAGAGCAGGGTGACGCCGTGGCTGTCGATCCGGTTCAGGATCTCCTCGCCGTCGATCTTGCGCACCACCACTTGCGGCACGCCCATGCCGGTGACCGCGTACGGCATGCCCCAGCCGTTGCAGTGGAACATCGGCAGGGTGTGCATGAATACGTCCCGGTCGGTCACGGCCGTGTGCCAGCCGAAGACGGCCGCATTGAGCCAGCAGTTCCGGTGCGTGAGCTGAACGCCCTTCGGCCTCGCCGTCGTACCGCTTGTGTAGTTGATGCTCGCCGTCGCGTCCTCGTCGGCGGCCCACTCAGCCGGCTGCGCAGCGCCGGTCGCGGGCGCGAAGAGTTCGGTGTCCGCGGCCGACCCATCCAGCACGATCTTGTGTTTTGCGCTGATGCCACGGAGGCTGTCTTCCGACTCCGGGTCGACGAGCAGCACCGACGAGCCTGAGTGGTGGACGATATAGCCAATCTCGTCCGAATTGAGACGGTAGTTCACCGGCACCAGAACGCGGCCGTAGGCGCTGACCCCGAAGTACGAGATCACGAACCTGGCTGCGTTCGGGCTCACGATTGCTATCCGCTCGCCCTGGCCGACGCCCATCCCGTCGAGGGCCAGCGCCATGCCGCGCGCACGGCTGTCCAGGTCACGGTAGGTGAGCGTGCCGAGCGATCCTGGCGTCGCAGGTTCGTCGACCACCGCGGTCCGGTCACCGTAGACGGCTGCAGCGCGGTTCAGATAGTCACCAATGGTCAGCGGCACCCTCATTGGACAAGGCTCCTCGCGCCGGCGAAATCCTTCATGCCTTCATATCAGCACGCCCGGCCCGGCTTGAAGCGGCCAACGCGTCAGCTCCGCTGCTCCGGGGCCGGCCTCCGGTCCGGATGCTTGAACACCAGCCACAGCGGGATCGCCGGTCATCAGCACGAAGAACACCGTCATGAGCGGGAGATTGAGCCAGAGCCAGTTCATGTGAACCTCCTTTGTCGACGCCCAGCTCCTCTGGCGGGCACGCCTTCATGCTCGGCGGCTGACTTCTGAATCGGCTCTGACCGGCATTGGCGGGGGCCATGAGCATCAGGTCGACACTTCAGCGATGATGGGGCGATGGATCTGCCCGTGATGCCGCCAGTTGCCCCGATGCTCGCCAAGTCCGTCAAGGACATCCCTATAGGCGCGATGAGCTACGAGCCAAAGTGGGACGGATTCCGGTCGATCGTCTTTCGCGACGGCGCCGAAGTCGAGATCGGCAGCCGGAACGAGCGGCCGATGACCAGGTACTTTCCCGAGGTCGTTGACGCTCTGCTGGCGAATCTTCCGGAGCGCTGCGTCATCGACGGCGAGATCGTCATCCCCGACGCTGACGACCGTCGGCTCGACTTCGAGGCGCTGCTCCAGCGAATTCACCCCGCCGACAGCCGGGTTCGCCTGCTCGCCGAGCAGACGCCGGCGTCGTTCGTTGCCTTCGACTTGCTCGCTCTCGGCGACGAGGACTACACGAAACTCCCCTTCGAGCGCCGCCGCGAAGTGCTGGAAGACGCCCTGGCGGACGCCGCAGCGCCGGTCTACATCACGCCGGCCACACGGGATCGGGACACGGCCATCCGGTGGTTTAGCCAGTTCGAGGGTGCTGGCTTGGACGGAGTCGTCGCGAAGCCGCTGAGCGTGACCTACCAGCCGGACAAGCGGGTGATGTTCAAGATCAAGCACGAGCGCACGGCGGACTGCGTGGTGGCTGGCTACCGCGTGCACAAGAGCGGTCCCGACGCGATCGGCTCGCTCCTGCTGGGTCTCTATGACGACGCCGGCCGGCTGGCCAGCGTCGGTGTCGTCGGCGCTTTCCCCATGGCCATGCGTCGCCAGCTGTTTCACCGAAGTGCAGCCGCTGGTCACGACCTTCGATGGACACCCGTGGAACTGGGCCGGCGAGTTCGCGGGCGTCCGGAATCCGAGGGAGGCCGAGGGCAGCCGGTGGAATGCGGGCAAGGACCTGTCCTTCGTGCCATTGCGGCCTGAACGAGTCGCCGAGGTCCGGTACGAGCACATGGAAGGCACCCGCTTCCGGCACACTGCCCAGTGGGTCCGCTGGCGCGACGATCGCGATCCGACCTCGTGCCGATTCGACCAGCTCGAGGAGCCGGTGAAGTTCAACCTCGCCGAGATCCTGGTGCCGGGTTAGAAACCCGTCGTGGCTACAAGCGGACGATGAGGTAAATGAGTGTCGCCACCATCACGAGACCCATGATGGCTGGCACGACGCGCCTTGAGATCGCACCGCCGGCGACGCTCACGAGGTCGATCGGCTCCGGCTCGGCCGCGGCATTACGGGCTTCGGTGACAGGCGCCGCCGCTGCGGGTTCGCTAGCTGAGTCGGTGGCCGTCGGAGCGGCCTCGTCCGTCGCTCCTGCCGCCTGGGCATCTTGCGGGCCGGCGTCAGCCGCACTGGGTGCGCCGCCGCCTAGCTTGCCCTCGAGGCACGTCACGAACTGGCCGAGCAGCTTGGCTGACACTTCCTTGATCATGCCGCTGCCGAACTGCGCGATCCGGCCGGCGATGGTTAGGTCCGTCGTCACGGCGACTGTCGTGGTGTCGCCGTCGGCGAGTAGCTGCGCGGAAATGACCGCGTTCGCGTTGCCGTTGCCTCGTGAATCCCGGCCGCGGGCGTCGATCACCGCTCGGTGGGTCTCCGCGTCCTTCTCCGTGAAACGCGCTGTGCCCGAGTACTCCGCGACGACCGGGCCGACCTTGATCTTCACCTTGCCGGTGTAGACGCCGTCGTCGACGCCGGTGAGCATGGCTCCCGGCATGCACGGCGCGATGAGCTCGAGGTCGGTCAGCACGTCCCACGCCTGGCTGACAGGCACGCCGACGGTGAACACGTTGTCCAACTTCATAGGCCCTCCGAGCTCGCGCAGATCAGACGATCTTCGTGGATCGTCCCATCATTGTCGAACCCGTCAGACCCTAGCCGTGTCCTTCCGCATCCTCCAGACGGCGCCGGCACCGAAGATGATCAGCCAGGCGAGCACGTTGACGACCCAGGTCCAATCCACGCCGTTACCGAGCAGCGGCGTGTGCACCAGCAGGTTGAGGCCGTACAGCGGCGTCCACTTGGCGATCTCCTGGATCAGGTGGGGATACTGACTGACGGGGATGAACAGGCCCCCGATGAACGACAGCAGCGCGAGAATCAGCCCGATGAGCTGCATGACATTCTCCGCGGGCAGTAGATAGCCCAGGAACAGCCCGAACGCAGCGAACAGCAGCGAGCCGATCCACACCGAGACCGCGGTGGCAATCCACAGCCCGACCGACATGGATGGCTTGTGCGAGACAATGCCGGCGATGTAGACGGCGACGACCGAGCACAGCCCGAGCACCAGCGCCGTCAAGATCTTGATGATGATGTAGGCGACTGGCGACAACGGCGTCAGCCGGAGCTGCCTGCTCCAGCCCTGGGCGCGCTCGATCGACACCATGGCGCCGCAGAACGTCGTCGCCAGGACGGCCCCGTACAACGCGAGGCTGATCATGACTTCTGCGGCGACATTTCCATGCCCGTAGCGGAGGCTGTCATAGGACTTGTTCAGCCCGAACAGCAGGAAGAACACGACCGGCACAACGATGGCGATGATGACTGTCCGCCGGTTGCGCGTGAGACGGCGGACCTCGAGCTTCAGCGCCGTCAGGGTGAATCCGCCGAGGGCGGGCGCGCGACGGGAACTTACGTCCAGCGCGGTGATGGAACGTGCGGTGCTCATGAGCTGGCTCCTGTCGGCACAGCAGCGCTGTCGTCACCCGTCAGCGCGAGGAACGCGTCTTCAATGCCGCGGGCTGTGATTTCAAGATCTTTCGCGGAGGTCTCCGTCAGGAGGTATCTCGCCGTCGCGTCGCTGTCATTGGAATGCACCAGCACCGTGTCACCACGGACCTCGACGGTGTCAGCACCCGGAACCCGGCGCAGCATGTCCTCGGTGGTGCCGGCCAGCGTGGCGCGCACGGTCCGGCCGGCCGCCATGGCCTTGATCTCCGAGGAAGTACCGTCCGCGACGATCCGTCCGTGCCGCAACAGCACGATGCGGTCAGCGTACGCATCGGCTTCTTCGAGGTAGTGCGTCGCGAACAGGACCGTCCGGCCCTGCTCGGCGTCCTTGCGGATGGTGGCCCAGAAGTTCCGCCGGCCCTCCACATCCATTCCGGTGGTCGGCTCGTCCAGCACGAGCAGCACGGGATCGGACAGCAAGGCCAGGGCGAACCGCAGCCGCTGCTGCTCGCCTCCCGAGCACTTGCCGACGCGTCGATCGGCGATCTCGGCGATCCCAGCTCCGCTGAGCACCTCGTTCACCGGCTGGCTGCTGGCGAACAGGCTGCCCGTGTACTCGATGGTCTCGCGCACCGTCAGGTCCTTGAGCAGGCCACCCGTCTGCATCACGGCAGAGATGAGACCGCGCGAGATGGCCTGGCGCGGCTGCATCCCGAGGACCGAGACGCGCCCGCTGCTCGGCTGCGAGAGGCCGAGGATGATGTCGATGGTCGAGGTCTTGCCGGCGCCGTTCGGGCCGAGGATGGCCACGATCTCACCGGGAGTGATCTTGAGGTCGACACCGTCGACGGCGTGCACATGACCGAAGTATTTGTGGAGTCCGGTCAGGTCGACGGCGAGCAGCGTAGTTTCAGGTCGAGCCTCGGGGGTCGCGCTCGAGAGTGTCATGCTCCCAGTCTGCCGACACTGGGCGACCAAGCGGTAAACGAGCCGTCATTACCTGCCCATGACATCCGTCACGCCGCCTCGGCCGTCAGCCGGGGCAGCCGAGGTTGCGGACGAAGCCGGGCGGGATGAGGACATCGTCGGGAGTCAGCTCGCGGACCGCGGACCGGCCAAGCCCGAGGAGCGTAGAGTCCGCCCCGTTCCGGAAAATATCGAGGACGTTCTCGACGCCTGCCTGGCCACCGGCGGCCAGCCCCCACAAATAAGCGCGGCCGATCATGACCGCGCGCGCTCCGAGCGCGAGCGCCTTGACTACGTCGCTGCCACGCCGGATACCGCCGTCGAGCAGCACCTCGATCTGGCTGCCGACGGCGTCGGCAATGGCTGGCAGGACGCGGATCGTGGCCGGCGTCCCGTCGAGGTTGTTGCCGCCGTGATTGGAAACAGAGACAGCGGTGACGCCCGCGTCGACGGCCACGCCGCGCATCATCAACGCGGCTAACACCCTTGAGCAGGAACGGGGCCGCCCACTGCTCGCGTAGCCAGGCAACGTCAGCCCACGTCGGGGGCGGCGTCTGCATCCACTCGCCGTACGCACCGAAGAAGGTGGGTGCCGGGCCGCCCGGCAGCGCCATGTTCGGCACCGTCAGGTCCGGGAGCTTCCCGGCGCGGGCGAACGAGGCGAGCCACCGCGGCCGGCGCAGCACCTCAGGCGCGTGCTGGAACGCGGCCCGGAGGTCGATCTTGTCGGGGATATGTGGGCTTCCCCAGTCGCGTGAGTGCGAGAAGGTCCAGTCCAGCGTCAGGATCAGGCCAACGGCACCGGCCTTCCTGGCCCGCTCCATCCGGGCCAGGATCTGGTCCCGGCTGCCGCACCAGTAGATCTGGAAGAATGTCTGCGGATTCGCGGCCACGACGTCTTCGACCGGCTTGCTGGCGAACGAGCTCAGGCCCATCACCGTTCCCCGTGCCGCCGCGGCCCGAGCGACGGCAACCTCGCCGTCGGGATGGACGGCCTGCACCCCCGTCGGGGAGATGATCACCGGCAGCGAGATCGGCTGACCCATTACGGTCGTCGACAGGTCGCGCTGAGGCGAGTTGCCGGCCACGTGCGGCGCGAAGCCAAGCTCGGCAAACGCGGCGATGTTGTCTTCGCGGGTCTGACCACGCTCGGATCCGGCCATGAGAGCGCTGTAGACCGAGGCGGGCAGCCGTTTGCGTGCACGCCGCTGCGCTTCGGCCACCGACTCGAACCAGCTATGTGCCACTGGGCTCAGCCCTTTCTGACAGTTCCGAGACCGCCGGCTGGCGGGGCGTAACGCGCACCGGCCGCCAGGAAAGCACCGGCGTGACCGGCACGAGCGTTCGCTCGCGCAAGCAGCCAGCCCAGACGCCGGCGCCGTAGCAGACATCGTCGGCGATGTGCGCGAGCGCGTACCGGGCCGGATCGAGCTGTGGGCGGCGCTCGGCGTACGCGGTCAGCGCGGGACCGAACAGCAGGGACGCCGCGGCCGCGCGCCTTCCGGCCCGCCCGCGCTGAGGCGCGGCCAGCGCCGCCACGAGTGCGGGCGCGGCGAACTGCCCCATGTACCGGCCGATGCCAAGCCAGGTCTGCCTGATGGCGGTCAGCGCTGCCCCCGGCGCGCCGTCAGCGGGCCCGCCGACCCGCCGTACCGCAGCCGCGATGTCGAGCCAGGCCGCGACAGTTCCGCCTGCGGCCGCGGCTGGGCGGCGGGCCAGCGCGGCGCACACCGTGGCAGCCGGCCACGGCTGGAGGACGAGGGGAGCCAGGTTTGCGGGGTGGCGGCGCGCCAGCGGTGCGGCGGAGGTGCCGTACCGGAACCGGCGCGCCAGCAGGCCGGGCCAGGTTGTGGGGCTCTCGTGCGGAACCTGCACCAACGGCTCGTACCGGATCCGCCAGTCAGCTGCGTGCAGTCGCCAGATCAGGTCGACGTCCTCGCCGTAGCGCAGCGCCGGATCGAAGACGGCCTCGCCGTTCCGCGGGCCAGGCGCGGTGGTGTCAGCAATCGCGCTCGAGGCTGACGTGCCGCGGCCGAGCGTGATCGTTTTCAGTGCCGCGCGGCGGACGAGGAGCGCGGCGGTCGGCACGTACGCAACCCGTCCGCCCGGCACGACGCGCGCCGCCCGGTCGCCGAGATCCAGGCTGCCACGAGCCTGCTCATAGCGAGCGGCCGACGTGTGCGGCGCCACGGTAACGATCCTTGGCGCGACGGCGCCCACCTGCGGATCAGCCAGGTGCGCACCGAGGCTCTCGATCCAGCCCGGCGGCGGCACGCAGTCACTGTCGAGGAACGCGATCAGCTCGGTGTCGATAGCGGCCAGGCCGGCGTTCCGGGCGGCGGCCGGGCTCCCGCCGACCTCACGCCGCAGCACCGACGCGCCGTGCAGCGCGGCCGCGGCGGCCACCGCTCGCGCGTCGGCCGACCCGTCATCGACAACCACAATCGGGTACCGGCCCGCCACTGCTGCCAGGCAGCGCCTCAGCATGCCCGTTCGGTCGCGGACCGGGATGAGGATCGTCACGTCGAGTCGGCCGGGCGCCCCGTCGGCTGGTGGAACCGGATGGGCCAGGCCAGCGTCGGTGAGCCGCCGGGCCAATACCGCGGCCGCGGGCGATCGGATCGCGCCGGTACGCAGCTCCTCCAGCGCGTCCCGGCCGGCCGCGGTCAGCCGCATCAAGCGCGCCGGCGACCCGCCGAACAGCGACCCATCGCTCAGCTCCTTCGCCGCGGCGTCCAGCGTCACGCCAAATCCACGCGGGAGCGGGAGGGGTGCCATCACAGCGCCATGCCGCCATCGACCGGAACGATCGCTCCGGTCATTCCGGCGCTGGCCGGGCTGGCCAGGAACGCCAGCACGGCGGCGACCTCGCCGGGACTCAGCAGCCGGCCGATTGGCTGCATGCCGAGAAACTCCTCCGGCCCGGCTAGCTCGTACAGGCGCGCGCTCGCGTCCAGCATCGCTGTCGCGGTTGACCCCGGGCTCACGGCATTGGCCGTCACGCCGGTAGGGCCGAGCTCGACCGCTAGCGCGCGGATGAAGCCCGCGACGCCTGCTTTGGCCGCGCAGTAGGCCGCGATCGTCGGCAGGCCGCGGGTGGCGGCCGCCGACGCGACGGCCAGGAATCGGCCGCTACGCGGCCGCGGCCGCCGTAGCAACGCGGGAACGGCCGCCCGCGCGAGGTTGAGCACGCCGCCGAGATCGATGTCCAGCACAGCCTGTTCCTGGTCGATCGGCACTCTCCAGTGCTGCGCGCCGCCGGTGATCACCCCGGCACAGGCAATCGCGGCGTCTAGGCCGCCCCACCGGGCTTCGGCGTCGGCCACGGCCGCAGTCAGCCGCCCGACGTCTCTGACATCGGCCTGGACGGCTACGATCTCGCCGCCCCCGGCGGCCGCTGCTGCCTCGGCGGCGTCGCTAACGGCGGCCGCCAGGTCTGCCTCGGTCGCGAGCGAGTACGGGACGGCCGGATCGTCAGCGGCGCGGTCGAGCGCGAGCACGTGCCAGCCGTCGACGGCGAGCGTGCGCACGGTTGCGGCGCCGATCCCCCGGGCCGCGCCGGTGACGAGCGCCACGCGACCGACCGCGGTCATGGCGTGAAGCCGGCCAGCGGGCTCTGGTCGCACGCCCGGTCGGGCACGGTGCGGACCGCCAAGCCATGCTCGGGCCGCCGCCCGATAGAGACCGGCACCGGCGCGCGGCGACCGGCTCCGGGCGTTGCCGGGCGCCGATGATGGGAGTGGTCGCCGCCCGGGCGCGGGGAGGCCGCGCTGTCGACGGCCGCGAGCGCGGCCTCGCCGTAACCGCGCACGCACTCGGGGTCGGGACCGTCCAGCGGCAGCCCCGTGAAGAACTTGGCCGCCATGCACCCGCCCTGGCAGGCGTCGAAGGCGGAACACGACGCGCAGGCGCCACCCGATTGCGGTCGCCGCAGGCCGGCGAACAGCTCTGAGTCGCGCCAGACGCCGGCAAACCCGCCCGGCGCACGGACCGTCCCGGCCAGGAACTCCTCATGGATCGCGAACGGACACGCGTAGACGTCGCCCACCGGATCGATGAGGCAGACGACGCGGCCGGCCCCGCACATGTTCAGGCCGGGCAGCTCCTGGCCGTCGCCGGCCAGATGGAAGAACGAGTCGCCGGTCAGCACGCTCTCACCGTTGGCGACGAGCCAGTCGTACAGAACGCGCTGCTGCTCGGCTGTCGGATGCAGCTCGTCCCAGACGTCGGCGCCGCGGCCAGACGGTCGCAGCCTGGTGATGCGCAGCTGGGCGCCGAACGAGTCGGCGATCGCCTTGAACGCGTCGAGCTGCCCTACGTTGTGCCGGGTCATGACCACGGAGATCTTGAAACCCGCGAACCCGGCCGCCGCGAGGTTCCGCATGGCGCGGGTCGCCATCTCGAACGAGCCGCGCCCGCGCACCGCGTCGTTGACCTCGGCTGTCGCTCCGTCGAGTGAGATCTGCACGTCGATGTAGTCGCTGCCGGCCAGCCGCCTGGCCACTTCGGGCGTGATCCGCAGCCCGTTGGTGGAGAACTTCACGCCCACGTGGTGCTCGGTCGGCGTAGTCCACCAGCTCCCAGAAGTCGGACCGGACAGTTGGCTCGCCGCCGCCGATGTTGACGTAGAAAACCTGCATGCGCTCGAGTTCGTCGATGACGCGCTTACATTCGTCGGTGCTCAGCTCCGCGGGATCGCGCCGGCCTGAGCTGGACAGGCAGTGCACGCAGGACAGATTGCAGGCGTACGTGAGCTCCCACGTCAAGCAGATCGGGGCGTCCAGGCCGAACCTGAACTGCTCGGTCAACGGCGCAGCGGATGCGGTCACGAGCCTGTCCTTCCGCAGATCATCTGGCTCGCGGCCAGCGTGGCCAGCGCCTTGGTATAGGCAGGCAGCTCCGCTGGGCCGACTCCGGCTTCGGCGCAGGCGGCGCGCGCGCTCGGCTGCGCACCCAGGCTCGAGACGACGGTCAGCAGCGCCGGGCTCTTCAGGAACGACAGCCGGCGGGTCCCGAAGTGGTACAGCAACGCACCGAATCGCTCGGGCCGAATCGATACCTGCGGGTGCAGCCGCCAGGCTGCATCCAGGTCGAACTCGCTAGTAGACACCGCACATGCCGTCGATTGAGATCTCCTCGACCAGCAGGTCGGCGGCAACGACCGGGGCCGGCTCGGCGGCCGTGATCTCGGCCGCCTCGGCAGCGGCGTCGGACTCCGGTCGTTCGAGCAGCTCGGTAGCGTTCTCTGGCACTGTGGTACTCCTTCGTTTCGGCACTGTGTGACGAATAGGAGTACGTTAGTCGTCACCCGGTGACACAATCAAGACCAGGCACGGAACGGGGTCGCTTGGATCGCGGCCGACCGCACGCCGGGGGTGATGACGTGGCTACGGACCTGCGCTCAGGTGGCGGCCGGAGAGGACGACCGCCCGGTACGAGCGCCCGCGACCTCGAGGTCATCTCCCTGCGGCTGTTCTACCGAGCTCGGCTTCGAGGACACCACGGTGGAGCGCATCGCCGCCGCGGCGGGGGTCAGCCGGCGAACATTCTTCCGGTACTTCGACTCTAAGGCAGACGTGCTGTGGCACGCGTTCGACGGCGAAGTGCGGGCGCTACGGGCCGCGTTCGCCGAGGTCCCGGCCGATGTGCCGGTGATGCCGGCGATCCGGCAGGCAGTGGTGGGCGTGAACCGCTACCGGGCCGACGACGTGCCCGAGCTGCGTACCCGCATGAACCTCATCGCTTCGGTGCCGGCGCTGGCGGCCAGCGCAGCCAACCACTACGACGCCTGGGAACGCGCGGTCAGCGAATTCGCCGCCAGCCGGCTCGGCCAGCCGGCGGACTCCCTGTACCCGCTCGCGATCGGGCGCGCGACGCTCGCGGTATGCCGGTCCGCTTATGATCGCTGGGCGGAGCGCGCCGACGCTGACCTCACGGTGTACCTGGATCACGCGCTGCGCGCGCTGGCCGGGGGTTTCGATGCAACGGCGCTGTATGAGAGCGAATAGCAGGCCCACGTGGACGTAGTGCTGACACATCCGTCGCCGGCGGACGCCGGCGAATTCATCGCGGCCGCCATCGACAGCGCGCCGCTGCACGGGTCCTTCCTGTCAGCGCCCGACACACCCGCGCGCTTCACCGCGTTTCTCAACCGGGCAGCTCGCGACGATCAGGCCAGCTACCTGATCCGGCACACAGCGTGCGGCGGCCTCGTCGGCTACGTCAACATCAACAACATCGTCCGCGGCGCGCTTCGGTCCGGTTACCTGGGGTACGCCGCGTTCCGGTCACACGCCAGACGCGGGCTGATGACGGCGGGTCTGGCGGCCGTCGTCACTGAGGCGTTCACCAGCCTCGGCCTGCACCGGGTCGAGGCCAACATCCAGCCGGATAACGAGCCTTCGCTCAGCCTCGTGCGCAGGCTCGGCTTCCAGCGCGAAGGCTTTTCGCCTCGGTACCTGCTCATCGACGGGCAGTGGCGTGACCACGAACGGTGGGCGATGGTCGCCGACGACTGGCGCGCCCGCGGTCCCAAGCCGGCCGGCAGATCCAGCTAGTCGAGCGGCTGTCGGGCTATCGCAGCGGGCTCACGGCCAGCCAGCAGCCAGCCCACCACCAGCGCCAGCAGCGGCAGACCCGCCACGAGCATCGCCAGCTTGGCGACGGGCACTGCGGACAGGCTGTGCACGCCGCGGTTCCACGCGATGATGCCGAGGTAGGCGGCAGCCGTGCCGAGCACCGCTCCGAGCAGCGCCAGCGCCGCTGCCGTCGCGCCTGTCAGCAGGCGCCTGGTCCCCCCGCTCGCGCCCGAGGCCGCCAGGACACGCAGGTCGCTGGCCGCCTCGCTGCGGATCAGGCCGACAGTCATGGCGAGCACGGCCAGCACCGCGAGCACGCCGATGCCGAGCGCGTCATTACTGACCGACGACAGCGACGCCAGCGGGGAGGACTTCGTCGTCTCTACCGTTAGACCGCTTCTGCGCTGCCGATTGATCTGCGCGTACCACTTGGGCCGCCGTCAGGGCCTTGGGCGCCTGAATGAGCCATCCGGCGAGCACCGGGTGCAGGCCAAGCACGGTCATACCGTGGGCGGTGAGCAGCGTGTTCGGCGCGGAGGTGTACCGGGGCAGCCCGAGCACCTGGAGGGTGGGGCTAATTCCCCCGCGAAGTGAGAAGGGTATGCGGGTACCCGACCGGACCTTCTGACCCTGATACAGGCACGTGACATGTCCGGTCCTGCATCTGACGGTCAACGAGCCGAAGTCCAGGATTTTCGTCCCCGTCAGGCTCGAGCGGGACGTGATGATCTCGGTCGTCGCCCTGACGGCCGAAGCCCGCACGCCGTAGAAGCTGAGCACGGCCCGGGTGGCCACATACAGCTGCCCGACCAGCTCTAGGCCGTGATGGCCGTTCGGTCCGTTCACCGGACTGGCGAGGTTCGCCGTCAGGTAGCCGGTGAGCTCGGCGGCGTCGGTGGCCGGGCCCTCCGGCAACGGCTGCGCGCCACCAGCAACGGCCGCATACAGCGGCAGCACGTGCTGCGCGTGCACGGCGGCCGCTATGTGACTGGCGTTTCGGTGGTCCCGAACAAGTTGGGCGCCGGACAGCGGCGGAATCACCTCCGGCAGCTGGCCCGCGCCGCCGGGCGAGACGTAAACGATCAGCTGGCTGGCCGGCAGGTTGGTCCAGCCGGCTTCTCCCGGCGATCCCTCGTTCACCGCGGACGCCGCGGCGCTGATGGCGATGGCGGCGACGATGCCGGTTACCAGGACAATAGCGGCGAGGGCGGCGCCGGACCTGTCCGGTACCGCGCCAGATCTCGCACCGCGATCCGCACGGCGACCGAAGATCGGCTCGCAGCCGCCGCGAGGCCGCCGATAGCGATCGGTCCGAGCAAGCAGCACCCCGGCTGCGGTCAGGACCAGGCCACCAATGATCAGCGGTGGCGTCTTCCCCTGGCGAGACCACGCGACGGCAATCAGTCCAACGCCGAGCAGGGCCGCGCCAAGCGCGGCCGACCGGCGGGCGCGCTTTGGGCTGGTCGGGCGGCCGGACAGCGCCACCACGGGCGGGACGCGCGCGGCGGCGCGGGCCGGCCACCACGCGGCCGCGATGGCAGTAAGGACGGCCAGCGCTGTGGCGGTGACGACTTCCCACCAGGGCAGGCTCAGGGCATTCATGCGGTGCTCGACCACCGTCTCGAGCCTCGGTACCAGTGCGACCCAGCCCGCGAGGCCCGCGACCGCGCCCGCAATCCCGGCGATCAGGCCGACGACGGCGCCATTAGCGAGCAGTACCAGTCGGACGTGCCGGTCCGTCGCGCCGACAGCCTGCAGCATCCCGAACGCGCGCAGCCGCCGCTGCGCTAGGACGGTGAAGCCCGCCACGGCGATCAGGCCGACGAACAGCAGGGCGATCGTGTCTAGGACGAGCACCGCCGCGGGCGGGAAGCCGGGGCTGTTCGACGGTCGGGTGCTGAGCTTCGCGCCGGCCGGCAGCCGGACCGCGCTCAACTGCCGGTGCGTTGCGTCAAACAGCACGGTGACGGAATCGGCGTGCGGGAGCTGGCCCGGGGCGACGAGCGCGAACTCGTCTTGCAGGTTGGCCGGGTTCTCGACGATCCCGACAACGCGCAGCGCGGTGGCACCCTCGTGCCACACCGACCCGATATTCAGTCGGTAGATCGCCGCTACACCTGAGGTGACGGCTACTTGACCGGCCGACGGGTAGTGGCCAGCGTCAAGCCGCAGCATCGGGCTGGAGTAACGGCCGTCGGACTGCTCGGCCCGCACGTCCACCGTGTTGACAGAGCCCGCGATCGCTGCCTTGGCGTCCTTGATCACCTCGACCGAGTCGAAGCGCGCAGTCGCGGCGATCGCCGCTGCCTGCCGAGCCGGCGAACCCGAGATGGTAAGCGCGTGGCTCGCCGAGCCGAACTGGGCGCTCGGTGACGGGGGCGCGTCCGCTGCGAACGCGATCGCGAAGGTGGCCGTGGCTACTGAGAGTGTCAGCAGACCGACCACGGCCAGTTGCTGGCGCCATTCCCGGCGGAACAACCGCCAGGCCCAGCGGACGACGGCGCGCCGGGCTGGCGCGCCGCCCGATAGACGGCTCGCCGCGGCGGGCCGCGAGCGGACTGAGGTACTCACTGTCGGTGGCCGGGCGCAAGCAGGGATTCCGGGCCAGCCATCGGCGCCGTCTGGTCGGTAACGCGACCATCGCGCAAGAAAACGACGCGGTCTGCCCAGGACGCCAGCTGAGCGTCGTGCGTGACGACGACCCCCGCGACGCCGCCCCGGCACGCAGACCTCACCAGGCGCATGACGGACTCCGCGTTAGCCGAGTCCAGCGCGCCGGACGGCTCGTCCGCCAGCAGTAGCCGGCGCTCGCCGACGACCGCCCTGGCGATGGCGACCCGTTGGCGCTCGCCGCCCGACAATTCGTCGGGGAATCGCGCTGCCCGGCCGGCCATGTCAAGCTCACCGAGAGCCTTCATGGCAGCAGCGCGGGCGACCCGCACCGAGAGGCCGTCCAGTTCGAGTGGCAGCGCCACGTTCTCGGCCGCCGTCAGGCCGGCGAGCAAGTTGAAGTTCTGGAAGACGTATCCGATGGACCGGCGGCGGAGCCTGGCCCGCTCATTGCGCGACATTCCCGAGAGCGGCTGCCCGGCCACGAGCACCTCGCCGCTGGTCGCGTCTTCGAGGCTGCCAGCGATGGTCAGCATCGTGCTCTTGCCGGAGCCGCTCGGTCCCATGATGGCGACCAGCGCGCCAGGCTCCACGGTGAGGCTGACGTCGCGCAGCGCGTGCACCTCGGCCGCGCCGTCGCCGTACGTCTTCGATACATGCCGTAGCTCGAGCGCCATCATCGCCGTGCTCCTGTCGTCCGGCGCAGCTTGGGCAGCGGGGCCGCGCGCTTGACCGGCGGCACCGGGTGCCTGCGGATCCGGCTCTCGGCCGAGTCCAGCCACCGGATGACCGAGTCGAGCCGGAACAGCTCGGCGTCCACCGCCAGGGCGAGGCCGAGGTCGCCCTCGTCGCCATCGTCTTTGATCCTGGTCCACTGCTGCATGAGCTCAACCAGGTAGCGGCGGTGGACTTGGAGCACTTCTGGTACGTCGACCCCCGGCACGCGCAGCGCGACGAGCACCTTGATGACAAGCTCGTCGCGGGGCGGCGACGCCAGATCAGGCGGCGTGCGGAGCCAATCGGCCAGCTCGGCCTCGCCCGCGGAAGTGATGCCGAACCTCCTGTGCTGGCTCTCGTCACCGGTCCCGTTTGCCTCGACCAAGCCGTCTCGCTCGAGTCGCTGCAGGGTCGTGTAGACCTGGCCGACGTTCAGCGGCCAGACCTCGCCCGTCCGCTCCTCGAACTCCTCGCGTAGCTGGAGCCCGTACTTCGGCCCCTCACTGAGCAGCGCCAGCAGCGCGTGCGGAACACTCATGACTCCCCCATACCAAGAAACATACTGAGTATACTACTGAGAAATCCGCCAACCGCAAGGGCTAAACGCTCATCGCTAAGCCTGATTTCTCGCCTGACCCGCTGGCCGATACCGTCGAGGGTGCGGGCGGCGGCGAGGGCGGCGGCCCCGTTCCCATCCTGAGTCTGGAACGGAGACGAAACGGTGACTGAGCCTGCCATGTCGGCGGACGCCATGGTGGTCCACGCGGGTGGGCGCCGCGGACTCGGCGAGCCAGCGGTGCTGCCGCCGGTGCTCGCGACGATCTTGGCCTCGGCGGGCGAACCGAGCGCCGAGGATTACGGTCGCAGCGGCAACCCGACGTGGACCGCGCTCGAGCAGGCGCTCGGCGGCATCGAGGCGGCGCAGGCCGTGGTCTTCAGTTCGGGCCAGGCGGCGTCGATGGCGCTGATGCTCGCGCTCACGCGCGAGCGGGATCGCATCGTGCTCCCGCGCGATGGCTACTACAACGCGCGCGTGCTTGCCGAGCGACTGCGCCCGCACGGCGCCACGCCGGTGCCGGTCGACCTGGGCGACCTGAGCGCCGTCGAGCGAGAGCTCCGTGGCGGCCGGGCGGTGCTGTGGGCTGAGTCGCCCACCAATCCGCTGCTGCGGGTCGCCGACTTGACCCGTCTCGGCGAGCTGGCTGCGGCCGCGGCAGCGCCCATGATCGTCGACAACACGGTCGCTACTGGCTTGCTCCAGCAGCCCCTCGACCTCGGCGCTGTCGCGTCGCTGTGCTCGCTGACGAAATCGGCCGCTGGCCATTCCGATGTCATCGCCGGCGCGGTGATGACCCGTGACGAAGCGCTAGCGGACGAGCTGCGGACCTGGCGAACGCTCGGCGGGGGCATTCTCGGTCCGATGGAGGCGTGGCTTGCCGTGCGTGGGCTGCGGACGCTGCCCTTGCGGATCGAGCGCCAGTCCGCGAACGCGCTTGCCGTTGCCGACTTCCTCGCCGGACATCCGCGGGTCACTGCCGTCCACTACCCCGGCGTCGGCGATGGAGCGGAGATAGCACGGACCCAGATGCCGCGCGGGTTCGGTCCCCTGCTCTCGTTCGAGACCGACGGGACCGCCGCCGACGCGGACGCCGTAGTCGCCGCATCGCGGCTGATCGTGCCCGCCACGAGCTTCGGCGGCGTCGAGTCGGCCTGGGAGCGGCGTGGCGCGGTGGCAGGGCGAGACCGCGCCAGCGACGCTCATCAGGCTGTCGGCGGGCATCGAGCCGGCCGCCGACCTGATCGCCGATATCGACTACGCGCTGGCGCAAGCCCGACCCAAAGGCTGACCTACCGTCGCGGATCCGGCACGATGGCCGGGTGGCCATCTACACCGGCTTTGCCTCGTTCTACGACCGAATCATGGGCGACCGCACTGAGGAGGTCGACCGCATTCGGTCGTACATCAGCAGGCACTTGCCGGATGCTCGGTCGCTCCTCGAGCTCGGCTGCGGTACCGGAGCGCTGCTGGCCGGGCTGGCGGGTGATCTCGACGTCACGGGCATCGATCAGTCGCCGCAGATGCTGGCCGTCGCGGCGGAAACCCTGCCCGGTGCGCACCTGGTCCGTGGTGACATGACGGCGTTCAGCCTGCCGGCCCGCTTCGACGTCGTGATCTGCATGTTCGACACGCTCAACCACGTGCCGTCGTTCGGCGGCTGGCTGTCGCTGTTCAGCTGCGTGCACGAGCACCTCGTGGACGGCGGGCTGTTCATCTTCGACGTGAACACGGCGGGCCGGCTGCGGCGACTTGACGACGCGCCGCCGTTCCTGGATGAGTTCGACGGGAACGTGGTGATCATGACCGTGCGGTCGGCCCACGACGGGCTGTCGCTGTGGGAGACGAAGATCTTCGACCGTCAGCACGACGACATCTACCGGCTGCACCACGAGCAGATCTACGAGCTCGGCGTCCCGCTCGAGGTCATTCGGGCGTCCCTGGCGGGCCGGTTCGAGCTGCTTGAAGAGGCCAGTCTGGACGGCAGCCCGGTCAGCGATGAGTCCGACCGGGTGTTCTTTGCCTATCGGCACCGCGCAGCACCGGTCGATGGGTGACCCTTCGGTGATAGTTTAATCTTCAATAATCTTCCGCCTGAGATCGAGCACTGACGCCGAGGTCGCACCAGAGGAATCACATGAGACTGCAGGTCATAGTCGGCAGCACGCGCCCCACCAGGGCCGCTGACAAGGTGCTGCCATGGGTTACCGGCCGGGCCGCTGTGCACGAGGCGTTCGAGACTGAAGTTCTCGACCTGCGCGATTGGCCGCTGCCGATGTTCGGCGAGCACCTGGGCAGCATCGGCGACCCGCGCGATCCGTCGTACTCTGACCAGCTCGTCCGCAACTGGAATCGGAAGATCGCAGCGGCCGACGCGTACCTGGTGATCACCCCTGAGTACAACCACAGCATTCCGGGCGAGCTGAAAAACGCGATCGATAGCGTGTTCGCGTCGTTCGCGTTCCGCAACAAGCCCATGGCGATGGTCGGGTATAGCGGCGGGATCGGCGGCGGCATTCGGGCCATCGAGCACCTGAACCAGGTAGCGGTCGAACTCGAGATGGCCCCGCTGCGCAGCACCGTCATCCTGCCATTCGTCGAGAAGGCGTTTGACGCCGACGGCCAGCCGACCGACCCGGCGACCGAGGTTAGCTTGCAGATCCTGCTTGACGATCTCGCGTGGTGGGCATCGGCGCTGCACACCGCCAGGGCCGCAGGCGAGCTCCTCCCGGGCAAGGTCCGGGCCCGGATGGCCACCACCGCACCGGCAACCGCCGCCAGCTAAACCGCGGCTGGCAGCCGATCAGCCTGCGACTCCCGGAACGTGCGCCGGTAGGCCTGCGGCGTCGTGGCGCGCCAGGCCCGGAAGTGATGGCGGAATGTGGCCGCGGTCCCGAATCCGGCCCGTTCCGCGATCACGTCTACCGTCTCATCGGTCTCCTCGAGCAACTGCTGCGCCAGCAAGATGCGCTGACCGGTCAGCCAGCGCTGCGGCGTCGTGCCCGTCTCCTGAACGAAGCGTCGGGCAAACGTGCGCGGCGACATCGCAGCGACGTCGGCCAGGTCGTCGACGGTAACGAGCTTCTCGAGGTTGCGCTGCATCCACTCGATGAGGTCGCCAAGTGTGTCGCAGGCTCACCAACGGGCTTCTCGACGAACTGCGCCTGGCCGCCATCCCGGTGCGGCGGGACCACCATCCGGCGCGCGATCGCGTTCGCGACCCGGCTGCCTTGCTCCTTGCGGACCAGGTAGAGGCACGCATCAATGCCCGCGGCGGTGCCGGCGCTGGTGATCACCGGATCCGCATCGACGTACAGCACCGCCGGGTCGATCTTTGCGGCCGGGTAGAGCCGGGCCAGCCGCTCGGAGTGCCGCCAGTGCGTTGTGCAGGCCCGGCCGTCCAGCAGTCCGGCGGCGCCAAGCACGAACGCACCGGTGCACACGCTCAGCACCCGCGCGCCGCGCTCGACCGCCCGTTGCAGTGCAGCCAGCAACGGCTCCGGCCACTCGGCCCGGCCGCAGCGCTCGTCGCTGGTCGCGGGCACGACGATCAGGTCGGCGGTTTCGAGCCGGTCCAGTCCGAACGGCGCCTGCAGTGTGAATCCGGCTTCGGCCCGTAGCGGGCCAGGCTCACCGGCCACGACCGCGAAGTCGTAGCCCGGCAGTCCCTGCGCTCTGCGATCCGTCCCGAACACCTCGCAGACCACGCCCAGCTCGAACGGAGCGAACCCGTCAAGAACAACGACAGCGACGTCTTTCAGCACGGTCACCATCATGCCAGAGAGTTGGCAGGATGTTAATGGAGAGTGTCGCTACTGCCACTTTCGGACTGAGCCACTTTCGACGAGGCTGGATTCATGAACAAGCCAGGAAGCCCACGGTCCGGTCGCGGCGCTACGGCGGGCCACAGCCAGCCGGGCGCCCATCTCGTGCGATTCGCGCGCCGGGTGCGCGACATCGTCGCGGAGTGCGCGCAGGCCCAGCGCAGGCTCGCCGAGCTGACGACGGCACCCGATCGCTACTTGATGAGGCCCAACGAGGCGCCCGACACGTACGAAGAATTCCTGTTCCGTACCTCAGGGCTCATGCGACACGAACCGTCAGCGCGCGCCCGCGTCACCCGCTAGCGTCCATGATCAATGGCGGTCTGCTGTCGCTATGGCGACAGTGACTCGCCATTGATCATGGACGGGAACCGGCTGCGTCGCGCTCAGATGGCTGACGGGTCCAGTGCTTCAGCGAACTCGCGCAGCAGGGCCGACTTAGACCGCGCGCCGACGACCTGCTTCACAACAGCCCCGCCGACGTAGACGCTCACAGTCGGGACGTGCAGGATGCCATACCTGCCGGCCGTCTCCGGGTTTTCGTCGACATTGACCTTGACCAGGTCCACAGCGCCGTCGTAGTCAGCGGTGATGGCGTCGAGCACGGGCGCGACCTGCCGACACGGGCCGCACCACTCCGCCCAGAATTCGACGATGACGGGCCGCGGATTGATCAGCACGTCGGCCTCGAAGCTGTCGTCGGTGGCGATCCTGGCTGTGCTCATGGCAGGAGCAGCGCGGCGCACTGCTGGCCGTCCCCGTGCTCACACAGTCGCACGAGCTGGCGGAGTCGGCACCGGAGCTGGACTAGGTCGCGAACCTGAGCATCGACAGCAGCCAGCTTCGCCTGGGCCGCCACGACGATCTCGTCTGTCGAGTGGGCCTCGGCCGGGCGGAGCAGCTCGGCGATCTCCCCGAGCGTGAAGCCAAGATCCCTCGCGCGGCGAATGAAGACAAGGCGGGCCCGGTCGGCCTCGGAGTACTCGCGGTACGTCGAGCCGCGCCGCTCCGGCGTCGCCAGCAGGCCTCGTCGCTGATAGAAGCGCACGGTCTCGACGCCAACACCCTCGGCGGCCGCGAGCTTTCCGATCGTCATGGCGTTCATGTCCTGCACCGTACCGGCCGTACCCAGGTACGGAGTCAAGCTGCCCGGGCCGATGATCTTGCTCGAGCTGTCTGACGGGCCGACTAGCCGTACTTGACCCACTGTGCGGCCGCGGCACGACGCTCAACCAGGCCAGGCATCACCCGTGACATCCTGGTCGCCCGCAAGCCGTAGCTGACGCCGATCATGGCCCTGCTGGCTGGCTTTCGGCCGGCTTGGCCAGGCGCGTCCGTGACGCCCGCGGGTGTCGCGGAGACTGGCCAGCCGCCATACGGAAGCACTTGCTGCGGCGTCGATTCGCGAGAGATGAGCATCCAGACGCACAGCAGGATCATCGTGGCGACGAAAGCGCAGAACACCCAGAACATCGGTGTCAGCCCATTACTGATCGTCAGACCCAGCTGACCAGCCTGCGTCTGCGAGATCCCGAACTGCAGCGGCGAGGTCGGCTCGCCGAGCAGGACGATGGCCGAGATAATCTGCGCCACCATCGGCACGATCGCTCCTGCCGCAAGCGCTCCCCCGAGGCGCGTCGGCCGCCACAACGCCGCGATGATGGCGACAACGACGATGGCAGCCATCACGAGGACGTCGCCCAAGATTACCGGCGCCGGGTTCGCGAACGCGTTGCCCGCAGTGACCACCTGCGAGGCTCCGTTCGCCGTTAGCTTGAAACTGTCCCAGGAAGGCGCGAACGCGATCGCCGTCCCGACCGCGGCGAGCACGAGCGCAACGAGCGGCACGATCTCCTGGCTAGCTGAGCGGCCCAGGTGACGGGTCAGACCGCGTCGTCCGACTATCCCGTTCCCGTCATTAATTGTCAGGCTGGTGCGCAGTGCGAGCCCGACGCCTGCCGTGCAGGCCAGCCACCCAAGGATGCCGATCACGAGGCCGGTGTCTGCCAGGTGCGCTCCGCTCGATAGCCGCGTACCGAGGTCGGCGAAGAACAGACCGAGTGTGACAGCGCTCACCCCGACGCCGAGCAGGGCGCCAGCCCGCAGGCGGCCACGACCAGACGCGATAAGGACGGCGCTGACGGTCCACCCCACGAGATAGCCCACGTGCGTCACCAGGTTGGGCGGTTGCGACGCGAGGCTGCCACTACCGACGTAGACAGGGAACAGGCTCACGATCCCCAGCACCACGCCGAGGCCGACGATTGCCGCGGCGATCCGCGCCGCCCAGGTTGCCCGGGCCGGAGCTGGCGCGACCACGGGGGCCTCGGCAGCCGGCAGCGTCAGCCGGGCCTGGGCAGCCGAATGCCCAGCGCCAGCCGAAAGCCCTGCGCAGCCGAAAGCCCAGCGTCAGCCGGGCCGGTGGCAGCCGAATGCCCAGCGCCAGCCGAAAGCCCTGCGCCAGCCGAAAGCCCAGCGCCAGCCGCCAGGCCTGCGCCAGCCGGCAGGCCTGCGCCAGCCGATGGGCCTGCGCCAGCCGACGAGCCGGCGGCGGCACCGGGGGCTACGCGGTGGATCAAGGGCTGCTGTGGCACGGGCCCGATCGTGCCGGGCACCTCGATCGACGCGAACCGCGCCCACGCTCCTGTCCAGCCTTCCGGCGACAGCGGCCACCACTCGATGGGCGGGGACTGCAGAGCTGAGGCATGCCAGATGCCGTAGAACTGCGGCCCCTGTCCGATGGCGTAATTCGCGCCGCGATAAGCGATGCTGACGTGCTGTGGCACGGTCCGATCCTTCCCGCCTCATTAAGCTCAGTGACCCAGGTTAGGCAGCGACCCAGGTCAGGCCTACTTCTCCGCGTTTCCCCAGAGCGTAGGGAGCGAGCCTGCAAGTTTCCTGGATGGTCGCTCAGGTCTCGCTGACGCCCGGCTCAGCGCCTGGCGGTAGCACATCGTAGCCGCCGCGGGTACCTCGCCCAAGCCGCCTGCCGTGGACGTCGATGCCCGTGATCACAGGAGATAGTCGTGCCGTGACCGGCGCGGGCTCGCTGTAGTGTCACTCGCATGACTGGCCAGGTGACCCTCAGAGCTGTGCGTGAGGACGATCTGCCCTGGCTGGCCGGCCTGCAAGACGGTCCGATCGCTACTGGACC
The DNA here is from genome assembly GCA_963730085.1 of uncultured Actinomycetota bacterium. Classification (GTDB taxonomy): domain Bacteria; phylum Actinomycetota; class Actinomycetes; order Streptosporangiales; family Streptosporangiaceae; genus JAJYUU01. Next base: position 68,814 of record CAVSQI010000013.1, read on the forward strand.
GCATGAGTGGCATGGCTGGACTGATTCCAGGCGGGAGTACCGACAATGGGCCGAGTCAGGATTGCTCGGCGATCATGGTGGCACGCTGATCGTGATCCACGGCTCCGATCGGGTCGGCAGCGTTTCCTGGCGCCGAGTCCAGACCGGGCCGACATCGTTTAACTGGGCGATCGGCATCGGGCTGGCGCTTGAGTTCCGGGGCCGCGGCTTCGGCTCGGCGGCGCAGCGGTTGCTGGTGCGATACCTATTCGCTCATACACAGTTCAACCGCGTAGAAGCGACGACCGAGATCACAAATCTGGCCGAGCAGCGAGCGCTGGAGAAAGCGGGGTTTACTCGCGAGGGCATCATGCGCGGGACCACATTCCGGCAAGGCAGGTGGCACGACCAAGTGATCTACAGCGTCCTTCGTGATGAGGTCGAGCTAGAGGACGGGGCGGCAGGCGGCCCGGCTTAAATCCGCGAGGAGGTGAGACCCATTAACGCGGTATTCGTTGGGGTGCTCCACCTCGGCACGGTTGGGCGATCGACATAGGCGTCGCCGGGAGTGCCCCGAACAAGGCAATCCCGAAAGGCTGGACCCGATGCACTTCATCACTGACACGGCGTCGAACGGTGTCGTGGAACGTACCTTCACGCTCGGTGCCATCACCGGCGTGCTCTGGACACCCGCCGATGTCTCCGACCGAACGCCTGTGGTACTCCTCGGCCACGGTGGCGGACAACACAAACGGGCGCCGGGTGTAGTGGCCCGGGCCCAGCGGTTTGTCACCGACTGCGGCTTCGCCGCCGCTGCGATCGACATGCCCGGCCACGGCGACCGGCCGCGCACGGCCGAGGACGAAGCGGCCGTCTCGGCCGTCCAGCAGGCGCGGGTAGCTGGCGTTCATGTGGGCCCGATCGTCATTGCCTACAACGCCGCGTTGGCGGCGCGGGCGGTGCCGGAATGGCAGGCGACGATGGACGCCTTGCACGACTCCGTCGGCATCGGTGGCGTGGGACCGATCGGCTACTTTGGCCTGGCTCTGGGCACGGCGATCGGCGTGCCATTGGTGGCCGTGGAATCCCGCATCGCCGCAGCGGTCTTCGGAGTGATTGGGGCCGAGACGCTGATCGACGCGGCGCGCGCGGTCACCGTGCCCGTCGAGTTCGTGCTGCAATGGGACGACGAACTGGTCGAGCGCGAGTCGGGGCTGGCGCTGTTCGACGCGTTCGGGTCGACCGAGAAGACACTGCACGCCAACGTCGGCGGCCATGTCAACGTGCCGAGGTTCGAAGTCGACAGCGCGGCCAGGTTCTTCACCCGGCATCTCGGTGCGGCGGACAAGTAATCCGGCAGCATGCGGTGGCTATGACCAACGACCCGCGTCGAACAGCCCTGGTGCGGCGGGGGTTCATTCTGGAATACCTAACGCTGGGGTGGAACGTCGTCGGCATCGTGGTGCTGACAATCGCCGCCGTCACCGCTCGATCGGTCGCCCTGGCCGGCTTCGGCCTGGACTCGCTCATCGAGATCGGCGCATCTACGGTCGTCATCTGGGAGCTCTCCGGCACCGGTGCGGAGCGACAGCGGCGCGGCCTGCGCCTCATCGGCTGCGCCTTTGCCGCTCTGGCCGTCTACCTGCTCGCCCAGTCCACGGTGGTCCTCGTGACCGGTTATCACCCCCGCCACTCACTCCTCGGTATCGCCTGGACCGCCGCCACCGCGCTCGTGATGTTCGTGCTCGCGGCCGGTAAGGCCAAGACTGGCCGGGCGCTTGGCAACGCCGTGCTGCGCACCGAAGGGCGGGTCACCACCATCGACGGCATCCTCGCCGTTGCTGTTCTGCTCGGGCTGACGCTGAACGCCGCTGGTCGGCTGGTGGTGGGCCGACCCCGCAGCTGGATACGTACTCGTCTACTACGCAGTCCGCGAAGTCCGCGAGATCTTCTCGGCCGGCTCCACCTAACCCGCCCGGCAGTCGCAGCGGCTGGGTATCGCCGGTCCGCCAGCGGGTAGTCCCTAGGCGCTAGGGCTGGATTCGACAGTCAGGCGCGATCCGGCGGGTGCCCTGAGGCGGTTTGCCGCGAGGGCCTGCTCCGCATCGACCACCACACCAAATGCACCAGGAGGCACGCATGTCTGGCATGACCGAAACCTCCGCAGGCGCCACGGCGATCCGGCCGTTCACAGTTCCGATCATCGCCGCCGCGGATCTCGAGGACTTGCGTACGCGCATCACGGCCACCCGCTGGCCTGACCCAGAGCTTGTCGCCGACCATTCACAGGGCGTGCAGCAGAAGGTGATTCAGGAACTCGCACGCTACTGGGCGACAGATTACGACTGGCGTACGTTCGAGGCGAAACTGAGCGCCCTGCCGCACTTCATCACGGAGATCGACGGACTGGACATCCACTTCATCCACGTCCGCTCGCAGCACGAGAACGCACTGCCGGTCATTCTCACGCACGGATGGCCCGGATCGATCATCGAAATGCTCAAGGTCATCGACCCACTCACCAACCCAACCGCGCACGGCGCGAGCGCAGCGGACGCCTTCGACGTCGTCATCCCATCGATCCCCGGCTACGGGTACTCCGGCAAGCCGCGCGACACCGGCTGGGGCCCGGACCGGGTGGCACGTGCCTGGGCCGAGCTGATGAAGCGCCTGGGCTACACGCTGTACGTGGCACAAGGCGGCGACTGGGGCGCGATCATCACGGACGTGATGGCTGCCCAGGAACCCCCCGGACTGATCGGCATGCACACCAACATGGCCGGCGTGATTCCGGCCGATGTTTCGACGGCGCTCGCGCGCAACGTCCTCGGGGCCGGCGGCCCGCCGCCATCGGGCTTGTCGGCTGAGGAAAGCCGCACGTACGACCAGCTCAACGCCTTCTACACGCAGGGCATCGGATACGGGATAGAGATGCAGACGCAGCCGCAAACTCTCTACGGCGTGGCAGACTCGCCGGTCGGCCTGGCGGCCTGGATGATCAACCACGACGCCGCCAGCTACCAGGACATCGCCGCTGCCGTCGCCGGGCACCCGGTCGGCAACCTGACCCGGGACGAAGTCCTCGACAACATCACGTTCTACTGGTTCACGAACACGGGGGTTTCCTCCGGGCGGCTGTACTGGGAGAACAAGCTCGACTTCTTCGGCGTCAAGAACGTGTCCATCCCGGCCGCCGTGAGCGTCTTCCCGAACGAGATCTACAAGGCTCCACGCAGCTGGGCCGAGCGGGCCTACCCGAACCTCATTTACTTCAATGAGGTCGACAGGGGCAATCACTTCGCCGCCTGGCAGGAGCCAACGCTGTTCACTGACGAGGTCCGCGCCGCGTTCCGGACACTGCGCTAACCGTGCACGAACGGGCGGCGCGCTGCCAGTTGCGCGCCGCCCGTTGGTGCGGCACCGTTCGCACCGGGCCTGCACAGAGCCGCGATTACCACTCTGGCGGGCAGTAACGCCCTCGCCCTAATCCGGAGTGCACCCAGCCTGGCATCTCGACACGCAGTGCCGGCCGGTGCAGCGGGCTCGTGCATAGGCGTGGACGACTCCGGCACTATGGCTAATAGCATGACCGGCGTTTCGCGGATTTATGGGTGCGGCCGTCTTGGGCAGTGGATGTGGGTCACGTGAGCGGTACGTGCGAGAGTGGCTGAGCGCCCAGGCTGCGGCCGGCTACGTGCGGTACGCCGGCGACGGGCGCTACGAGCTCCCCGAGGAGCACGCGCTGCCCCTGACCGATGAAACGAGCCCGGCCTGCGTCATCGGGGCGTTCGAGGTGGCGGTCGGGGCTGCCCAGGCGACGGACCGGATTGCGGAGGCATTCGTGACCGGCGACGGCGTCGGCTGGGGCGACCAGCACCCGCACGTGCATACCGGGTGTGAGCGGTTCTTCCGGCCCGGCTACATCAACTTCCTGACCACGAACTGGATCCCTTCCCTCGACGGGGTCGAGGCAAGGCTCGGGACGGGGATAGAGGTAGCCGACGTGGGCTGCGGGCACGGGGCGAGCGCGGTGCACATGGCCCTGGCGTACCCCAACAGCCGCTTCACCGGATTCGACCCCCACAACGGTTCGATAGAGACCGCTCGCAAGCGGGCGGCAGACGCCGGCGTGACCGACCGTGTCAAGTTCGAGTGCGCGACCGCCGGCGGCCTGACCGAGTCGTACGACCTGATCGCCTTCTTCGACTGCCTACATGATCTAGGCGATCCCGTCGGTGCGCTCCGGAGCGCGAGAGACCACCTCAACGACGGTGGCACCGTGCTACTCGTCGAGCCCATGGCCGGCGACCAGGTGGAAGACAACCTCAATCCGGTGGGGGCCGCGTACTACGCCCTCTCCACGCTGCTGTGCACGCCCAACGCGATATCGCAGGAGCGGCAACTGGTCCTCGGCGCCCAGGCCGGCGAGGCCCGGCTGCGCCAGGTGGCCAGCCAAGCTGGGCTGTCACAGTTCCGCCGCGTTGCCGAGACCCCGTTCAACCTGGTGTTTGAGCTCCGGGTCTGAGGTCCTGCCGTGCCAACGGCCGCTGCGGCCTGCGGTCATGGGTGAGCAGAATGGATGAGCAGGCGGTCGACCGGCATTTGACCCCGGTCGACCGCTCGCTCGTCACAGTCGAGGACCAGCTGCCACAAATATCGAGGCCCGACCGCCATTTCTGGCGATCAGGCCTCCGAACTGCTACTTCCTGGTAGCGGGGGCGGGATTTGAACCCGCGACCTCTGGGTTATGAGCCCAGCGAGCTACCGAACTGCTCCACCCCGCGTCGCGTCCACCACTTTATGGCCCCGCCGAACCGCTGGCAAATCAAGGCCCGATGCCACCGAGAGCCGGCGCCGTGGCCCAGACCTGGAAGTGCACCGGCTGCAATGCCGTCGGAATCCGGATGAGGTCGTGCGGCTCCTCTGTCGTGGCGAGGTCAAGGATCCGCACTGGCGTTCCGCCAAAGCCGGCCAGGTCGCTGGCCGACGCCGCGAGCAGGATCGGCCTGCGCCCGGTCGCCGCGATCGACCTGATCACAGCCTGGATCGGGCTGGTCGGACCTTGCGCGACCAACGCGACGGGAAGGCCGCACATTCCGCGGATAATCTGCGAGAACTCCAGGGCGGTCGAGGAGTCCGCGATGACGACGGTGGCGTTGCCCGGGAATGATTCACACAGCTGGCGAACCGCGGCGGCCTCGCCCGCTCCGGTGCGCGTGAGCGCCAGGCCCTGCGCGACCGGCGTCAACCCGCCAGCTGAGTTGGCATGGCTCAGCCCAAGCCCGAACGTCGTCGATACGGTCGGAAGCGAGCATGGCCGCGACGCAGAACACCCCAGCCAACGCCGCCGTCGTGGGCTGCGCGCCGCCGTCGCGTGCGCGCCTCCCCAGCCAATCTGCGGCCAAGAGCCCGGCGATGACCAGCCCGGGAATCACGATGATGATCAGCCGACGGCTAGCCCACGGTTGATCGGGGACGATGTGGGGCGCCCACAGCACCACCAGGGAACCTGCGCAGATCATCGCTAGCGGCAAGCCCCAGGCTCGCCATACGCCCGTCGGGTCTCGCCAGGTCAGCAACGCGCGAAGGCACCGGCGCACGATGACGGCGAGTCCGAAGCCGCCGAGCAGCACCGTCGGCAGGCCGACGTACCAGATCACCCAGTACAAACTCTGCTCGGCGTAGGTTCGCGTCGGGTCGATCGGCAGACCCTGAAGTCGTTGCAGCGCCCGGATCATGTCATACACGGCCGAGCTCGGGTGGCCGTGCACGTGCTGCACGTACGGCCGGATTGCGAAGCCGAGCAGCGCCGCCACCACCAACAGCGCGCCGACCTCAGGCAGCCATCGCAGCGGTCGGCTGGCCAAGGCGCGCGGCACCTTCCGGCGCACCCAGTCGACGCGGGCGAGCTGGAACGCCACCACCGACATGGCCACTAGCCACAGAGCTAGGACGCCGGCTTCGGCCACCTCCAACCCCTGACGCGTCGAGCAGCGGACGATCCAGCACGTACAAGCTCAGCAGAGCAAAGAACAAACCGATGACCAGACCGGACAGGAACGGGGTCGCCTGCGGACGCCGCCCGATCGCCAGCGCGGCGGCGAACGGAATGACGGCTAGCAAGCACACAATCGCCTGAAGGCTGATCATCAAGGCGAAGCTCAGCACGAGCCCGGCGAGCACGGCCAGCCCGCGCTGGGGTACCGGGCCCGACGCCCAGCGGTACGGACTCGCTAGCTGCCATGCGACTGCCAGTCTGGCCCGGGCCGAGCGTGCTTCGGGCGCTTCCGCCGTGTTGTGGGCGGACCAGGGATGAGAGCCCCGCAGCGCGACCGAGTCAGCGACCAGACACAGCCCACCGAAGAGCATGATCTGCAGCGCGGTCTCGGCAAGCGCGGTCCTGCCCACGTATTGCTGCGGCAGGCTGAGGCCGAGGATGAGCGCGCCCGCCGGCGCCGACTGCGGCCCGACTAGCCGACCGACGAGACCGGCGAACGTCAGCATCGCCAGGCCGCCGAGTACCGGACCCATTGCCTGCGCGCCGGCGAGTCCATGGAGCCAGAACCCGCCAGCTAGGAGCAGCGGCAGGCCCGGCATGACACCCGGGTAGATGCCGGTGCCCCGAACGAGGAATCCCGTGCTGGCGAAGTTCAGCCCGGTGTGGACGGCCCCGAACGCGGTCAGCGTCTGCGGTATCGGCAGGAATCCCTGCTGGGCGAGCCAGTATCCGGTCTGCAGGTAGGTGCCCTGATCGCGCGTCACGATCAGGGCCGATGAGCTCTCCGTAAGCTGCCAGCCGGTGAGCCCAGCGACGACAAGCACCGTTGCGAGGAGGCCGAACCAGGTCACCCAGCCCGGCTCGGCCTTGCGCGCGCTCGAGATCAGCCGCGGCCAGCTAGCCGGCACGACACGCAAGCCGTTCACCGTCAGCAGGGCGGCCAGGGGCACGGAGATCAAGATCATGGGCGCCGGCAGTACGTCGCCGACGAGCAGCAACAACACACCGGGTATGAGCCATGCCACGATGAGAACCGCAGGTAGAACCGTTAGCCGCGCAAACACCGTGCCAGCGATGTCGGCAGAGCCGACCCTGACGGGCCGCCCGGCCGACTCACCCGCGGGCCTTGCTCGCGTTGATACTTTGACGACGGCAGCCGCGCCGCCGACTGTCGCCGCGCGAACCCGGCGGAGACCGCGGCCCGCGGCACGCCAGGGATGCCGAGGACGCCTGCGTCCGCGGAACCGAATGTCGCCGTCCCTCGCAACCGACGCCGGTATCCATGCGGTGACGGCGTTGTCAGCGGGCCCGTTCCCGTCATCATCGGAACCGGCATCCTCGCCCGCAGTCCCGATCGTGCCGCTGCCTACACCCAAGGTGTCGTTCGCGGCCGGGCGCGGATCGTCGGCCGACGGTTCCTGATGGCCGGTGCCGGCGGCGCCTTGCGGACCCTCGGGAGGTAGCACGGGTCAACTGTAGAGGGGTCTCGCAAGAGACCTGCCTGTTGGCTGCGGGCGCGTCCTGGTTTGTGCGACGGCGATGAGAGAAGCTGAGGGCCAACTGCGGCCCAACCGAGCCTTTCCTGTTACCAGTGATTCCGCTTACGAACACCACGTAACATGGACCCCGACCTGGTCGGCCCGGCAGCCGCCAGGACTTCCCCCATCTGACCTGAGGAGCTATGCGCCGCCACGACGAAGCCGGCGAGCAAGACAGGCCGCGCACCCCTTCGTGGGCGCAGCGGCTGCTTCCGCAGCGGAGACCGGGGCGCAAGCGCAACCGATCCACCGTGGTACTCGGCACCCTGGCCGTGTTCATCGCCGTGGTTCTCGCCGGTGGCACACTGGCCGCGTACGCGAAGTACCGAGCCGTCTGGGACGGCATCCATCGGATCGACGTCAGCAGCGACGTGAACGCCCCGAACCTCCCGCCTCCCGATCCGAACGCGCAAAACATCCTCATCATCGGCTCGGACTCGCGAGTCGGGCGGAACGGCAAGATCGGCGGCGGCGCCGACCATGTCGGCGGGGCGCGCTCCGACACGGTGATGCTGGTCCACGTCGCGCCGGGCGCTCACCAAGTCGTCGTGCTCAGCTTTCCCCGCGACTCGGTGGTCCCGATCCTCGACTGCACGCCAGAGGATGGCACTGCTGGGCAGACCGCCCAGCCGTCGTATGCAGTGGAGCAGATCAACTCCTCATTCGCCTACGGCGGGCCGGGCTGCCTCTGGAAGACCATCGAGGAGACCACCGGCATTCACATCAACGACTTCATCGAGCTGAATTTCGTCGGCTTCGAGAAGGTCATCGACGTGCTGCACGGCGTTACCGTGTGCCTGCCCTATGCGATCAACGATCCGACGTCCCGACTCGACCTGAAGGCCGGGCGCCAGCACGTCTTCGGCCGGGAGGCCCTAGCGTTCTGGCGCACTCGCGAGGGCGTAGGCCTCGGTGATGACCCGCAGCGCATCCAGCGCGATCAGTACCTGATGGCCTCGCTGGTCAAGGGCATCGAGCACAGCAGTCTGCTCAAGAGCCCGCGCACGATGCTGTCGGTGGTCGACACGCTGACGTCGGGGGGCTACCTCACCACCGACAGCGGATTGTCGCCAGCCTCGATGGTGAGGTTCGGTGAGGGACTGCGCGGCGTCCCGACCTCGGCGGTGCAGTTTGTCACCGTGCCGTGGAATACCTACACGGGCAACGCCCAGTGGCTCAGCTCGTCACAGTCCCCGGCGTCCGGCAACTCGAACTGGGTTCAGTGGCTGCAGCCGCAAGCCAACGCGCTCTTCTCGGCGATCTCGCACGACGTCAAACTGCCGAAGGCGACGAAGCAGAAGACCAAGACCGTGAGCCCGGCGAGCGTCAAGGTCAGAGTGATGAACGGCAGCACGACGCCGGGGATTGGCACGTCGACCGCGGCAAGCCTGCACTCCCGCGGGTTCGATGTTGTCGGCCGCGCTTTGGACGCGTCGAGCCAGACTTACACCACGACGGTCATCGAGTACTCGAGCGCGGCTCAGCTACCAGCGGCACAAACGCTCGCGGGCCTCTTCAGCAAGGTGACGCTGAAGCAGGACTCACACCTCCCCAACGCTGGCACGCTGCGCCTGATCCTCGGCTCGACATTCACGTCGCTCAGTGGCTCCAGCGGCGGCAGTGGCAGTGGCAGTGGCAGCGCGGGAGTCTCGAACCTCGCTACCACGTATGGCGGCATCACGGCGAACGTCAACCTGTGTAGCGACAGCAAGGCATTTAGCAGCTGATACCTGCCGTTTGCGCAATCGATCATCGGGAATGCTTCGACCGTGGGCGAAGGGCCGGAGCCAACGCGGGGCCAGGGGGACGGCGAGCCGGCGGGAGATCTCCGGCGGCGTCCGAGATTTGGCTTAGCCGGCCGACGTGCGCGCGCCGCGCGCAGACCACGGCGATCTATCGGTTCTATCGTGTTCCGAACCGTGGCCGTCTTCGTGGCGGTCATTATCACCGGCGGCACCCTGGCCGCGTACGTCGTCTTCCGGCACGAATGGAACGCCATCAAGCGCGTCGACGTGCGCCGCGACCTCAGCTATCACCCGCGACCACCGGCCGAGCCGAACGCCATGAACATTCTCCTGGTCGGCTCGGACAGCCGGGCCGGAGCGAACAAGAAGTTCGGCGCCGACATCGTGGGACAGCGGTCGGACACCATCATGGTGCTGCACATCGCCCCCGGCGCTCGTCAACTCGTCGTGCTCAGCATTCCGCGTGACTCCGTAGTCCCGATCTTGCAGTGCGCACCAGAGAACGGGTCAGTCGGCCAGACAGCCCAGCCGGCCGGATACGTGGAGCAGATAAATGCCACGTTCGCGTACGGCGGTCCCGGCTGCCTCTGGGAGACGATCGAGCAAACGACGGGAATCCATATCGACGACTTCATCGCGCTCACCTTCACGGGCTTCGAGCACGTCATCAACGACATCGGCGGCGTGAGCATCTGCCTCCCGGTCGCGATCCATGACCCAGAAAGCCTCCTCGAGCTGAGTGCGGGCCGGCATCACGTCTACGGACGGGAAGCGCTCGCGTTCTGGCGCGCGCGCTACATCGGCGAGGGCTCCGACCTCCAGCGCATCAATCGCGACCAGTACCTGATGGCATCGCTGCTCCAAGGCCTCGCGCGGAGCGGGCTCACGCACAGCCCGGCCAAGATCTTGAAGGTGATCCAGGACGTCGTCAGCCACGGCGACATCTCCACTGACACCGAGATGACCCCGGGTCGGCTCTTCACGATTGCCGAGGAGCTGCGCAGCCTGCCTCCGGACGCCGTGCAGTTCATCGAGGTTCCGACCGTGCCCTACCCTGGCGATCCGCTCGCGTGGGTGCAGTGGGCGCAGCCGCAGGCGACCAACCTCTTCACGGCTGTCGCGCATGACACCAAGCTGCCAACAGCGCCCGTCACGCCTCTCAGCTCCACGCGGGGCAGCGCCGTGAAGGGGAGCAGCGCGGTAGAGGCTGCGAAGGCGGCCACGAGAGCAGTCGGGCCCTCTTCGCCGTCGCCGGTCACGGCTAGCCCGACCATGGTCAACGTCGCGGTCTTCAACGGAACCACGCGACCAGATCTGGCGACGACCACGGCTGCGAGCCTGACGTCGCGCGGCTTCCACGTGGTCAACATCGCGGACGCGGCGACGCTCGACTACACGACGTCCGTCGTAGAGTACGCATCCGCCGCCGACCTGCCCGCCGCCCGTGCCGTTGCGGGCCAGATCACCGACGTGAAGCTGCGGCGAGACTCGAGCCTGTCGCCAGGCACGGTTCAGCTGATACTCGGATCCAGGTTCGCTGGGCTGAGTTCTGGCGGGCCGACCGGCGCAACCGCCTCGCCCAGCGCTAGCACCGACAATCTGGCGAGCCAGTACGGCGGCATCAGGGGAAACGTCGGCATCTGCAGCGACAACGCAGCCTTCGCTGGGCCGGACGGAACGAATTAGGCCGGGTTCGCGCCGGCTGGCTCGTGGCGCATGGGCCTGACCCGAAGCCTCAGCGACCGTGCCGCTTCAGGGCGCTGTCGACAGGTACGTAGACGATGGTGCCGACGGCGCCGACGTGCGGCAGAAACACCGGCCGCCAGCCCTTGAGGCCCTGCGGCGTCCGCGCCAGCAATTCGGGCATCGTCTCGCCGGTCCACGGCGCCATGCACCCGACGTAGTACGCCTCCGGCGTCGATGTGAGCACGCATGGCGCCCTGACACCCGCCGCCTGTAGCTCCGCGGCGACATGCTGGAACCCGCGCGAGCGCGTTTGTTGCTGGACCTCCTGCTGCAAGACCAGCCGCTGCGAGACGAGCTCGGACAGGATAAACGCGCACGCAAGCACGACGCCGGCCCGCCGCCAGCTGGCGTTCGTGACCAGCCATGCCACCGCATCGGCGGCAAGAATCGAGGCCAGCGCCAGGGACGGCGTGATGTAGCGAGGGGCCCCGAACGGCACCAGGAACGAATAGAACGCCACGACCCACGCAGCCGTCGCTACCGCGAATACCGACGACGCCTTAGCGGCTGTACGCCAGCCCACCCATAGTCCGACGGCTGCGAAGGCCAGGAACACCGGCCACCAGAGCAGCTCACCGGGCATCGGCACGCCCTGGCAGCCGCCAGGCGGAACGCAATACCAGGGCCCGCTGAGGACCTTCGCCTGGGTGAAGAAGGAGAAGTAGAGGCCGAAGCTCGGCGGCTCCTGCCTCGCCAGATGGATCCGGGTGGCAAGGCCGCCGTACATTGTGTACGCCGCGATGACCCACTGGAGGCAGCCGAGCACAATGCCGACGCCCATCGCGCCCAAGATCTTGGGCTTCCGCCAGCTTCGGACGATCACGACGGCGAGGAGCGCGGGGCCCATGAGGAAGATGACGTTCTGGGGCCGCATCAAGACGATGATCAGGCTGGCGAGCGCGATCGACGGGAGTGCCACCCGATCGCGCATCGTGCCACCAACAACCTGGAGAATCAGGCCCGTCAGCGCCAGCACCCCGAGCGCGCCCCACCAGTCCGGGTAGACCTGAACCCCGCTGTTCTGGCTGATGGCGAGGCCGCCGAAAATGAGTGCCGCCAGCGCCAGCACCCAGTCCGGCCGCAGCCGACGCCAGCACAGCGTGGCGAGGAACAGGCCGACGGCCGACAGCAGGGCCATCCAGAGCCTGATCGCCGTCAATGACTGCGTGAGCAACGTGACCGGGGCGGCCAGCAGCGCCACGCCCTGGCCGTGCACCGGCGGGAGGCTAACGCTGTTCGCGCGGATGCTCGTCCGGGCGATGTAGGTGATTTCGTCCGTGCCAAGCGGCATCCGAAGGAGTGCGGGAGTGAGCTCGGCCGCCAGGAACAAGATCGATACCAGTACGAGCCAGAAGATGCTGTCCCGGCCGAGCGGGCCGCGCCGAGGCAGGCCGCTTGACGGTGCCCGTCGGCCGCCTACCTGCAGGTCATGCACCAACGACTCCCCTTTGAGGCCAACGGCAGCGCAAAGAGCCTACCCGTCAGACTTGCCCTGTCGTTGCACCGGGCAGCTTGCGAACTTCGCAGCGTGGTCAAGCCTAGGACGAGGGTCAATCGTCCCAGTCGCCAATGACCGTACCGTAAACTGACCAGTACTTTTTCGCGGCTTAGCACCTCGGGCGCGCGGGAAGTCTTCGTAAGGCAATGTGGCGTTGCCTATCCGGCGGCGGATTTCCCGGCTATCGCGCTAACTTTGCCGCTACAAGGCCTGGGCATGGTGGTGAGCAGGGCCACTGACGAGGTAACGAATCCCATAGGAGGCGGCGGTGACGAGACTTGCCACTGAGGTGGTCGAGTCATCGCACGAACCGCGTCGCCGTCGACCGCTTGTCCTGAGCGCCCAGGCGCTGACCATATACCTGTACGTCCTCGGAGCCTTCTTCGTCACCTCGAGGCTGTGGATCAACCCGTCCGGCCGCTACCAGGTCGGCGACCCACAGGATGCTGACCAGGCCACCTGGTTCGTCCGCTACGCAGCCACGGCTGTTCGGCATTTCCGGCTCCCGGCGCTCGAGACGATGGCGATGAACGCCCCGCACGGCGTGAACCTGATGTGGAACACGTCGTTCCTGCTGCCAGGGGTTCTGATATCTCCGGTAACCCTGATCTTCGGCCCGCAGGTCGCGCTCACCACGCTCCTCGTCATCGGGTTTGCTGGTTCCGCGGCCGCCATGTTCTACGTCCTGCGGCACTGGAATGCGAGCGTGCTCGCTGCCGCCCTGGGTGGTGCGCTGTACGGGTTCTCGCCTGCGCTCATCAACTCAGGGATCGGCCATTACGCGCTCGTCCTGGCCATGCTGCTGCCGCTCATCCTCGACCGCGTGCTGCGCATCGCCATCGGTCAGGGCAGCGCAGTTCGCAATGGGATCTGGCTGGGGCTACTGGTTGCGGCCCAGTTCTTCATCAGCGAGGAGTCGCTCGTCGACGCTGTCATCGCCAGCGTGATCCTGCTGGTGGTGCTCGCGCTCAGCAGGCCGCGTGCGGTGCTGGGCCGGATCCGGCCCATGCTTGCCGGGCTGGCGACCGCGGCCGCGGTGGCCTTCGTGCTGTGTGCCCGCGGGCTGTTTGTCCAGTTCCACGGCGTCTCGGCCACGGGCGCGGCCGCTACCGTCATCATCAACTACCAGAACGTGCTCACGAACCTGGGCACGCTGCCGTACGCGTTCGTGAACCCGGCCAGCACAGCTCTCTTGCACACGTCCGCCACCGGGACGATCGCGAACAACTATCCCCAGCCGATGCCCGAGTACCTCGCGTACCTGGGCGTTCCGATGATCATCTTGTTGATCGTCGCGATCGTGTACTTCTGGCGTCACCTGCCGATCCGGGTTGCCGGCATCACGTGCATCCTGCTCGAGTGGCTGGCGATGGGCTCCAAGCAGATGCGGACCGGCGTGGTGACCCTACCGGGGTTCCTCCTACCCTGGCGTCTGCTCGAGCACCTGCCCGTGATCGCCGGGATGGTGCCCGACCGGCTGTGCATCCTGGCGGATGCAGCGGCGGCCGTGGTCCTGGCCTTCTCGCTCGACCTTGCCCGGCGGCGCCAGGTCGCGCCGTTTTCGCGCTGGCGCCACGGCGCGGGCATCGCCACGGCACTCGCGGTCTTCGCTTTGCTGCCACTGATTCCGGCGCCCTACGACATCTTCCCGGCCACACCGTTGCCGGTCGGCTGGCGGGCGACCTTTGCCGCGTTGCACGTCGCACGCGCCGAGCGCGTGCTCCTAGTGCCCTTCCCCTATTCAGGGACGTCCCCGACGATGCGCTGGCAGGCCGACACCGGCGAGCCAGCGACGATGATCGGCGGCGACTTCATCGCGCCGGACCAGTCGGGCCGCAATAGCCGGGCCGGACGGTCGGCCATGACCGAGACGGCCTACTACATCAACTACCTCTGGAATGAGGCGCAGCAGCCGTACTGCCCGCCACCGTCGTCGGCGGAGATCCGTGCGGATCTAGCCAACTGGCGACCAGCTGTCGTCGTCGCGGTGGCGACGACGACCAGCCCGGTCGGGCGATATCTGATCCGGATCTTCGGCCCGCCGACAACGAGGAACGGCCAGGTGCTCGGCTGGCGGCTTCATGAGCCGCTGACGAGTTCCGCGCCGCCCCCGATCTCGTCAGGCGATCATGGCTCCGCGTGCGGTGCGAAGTAACTTGTGACGGCTTTCACGCAGAGCAGCGCCACCAGATAGGCCGTCAGCGCCGCGTAGGCGAATGTCGCCACGCCCATGGCAGCGGTTAGCCCGGCGAACAGCATTCGCCCCTCCCAGCCCAGGGCACTGCCGCGCTCGACCGGCTCCGCAGCAAGATCTCGCCGCCGCGCTAGCTGGACCGGGCGGCCCGGCCACGCGAGGTCGGTGTAGCGCAGCATGATCGCCGCCATGAGGGCGAAGATCACTGGGCCGGGCACTCGCACGGCCAATCCGGTAGCGGCGAGGTAGAGGCACTGCGCACCCAGCAGCAACACGGGAACGAGCCAGTCGAACCGGCCAGTGTGGGGGTCCGCGGAACCGGGCGCGGCAAGGAGCATGACGATCGCCGGGGCGATCAGCAACGCCCCGGGGAGACCGTGCAGGCCTACGAACGCCAGCCCCGAGACCGCGGCGAGGCCGAGGAGCGCAGGCGGCAATGGCATCAGATGACCGTGCACCAGGGCGCCGAGAGCACGCGCCAGAGCACCGTCGTCACGCAGCCGCACGAGTTTGGAGCGCGCGGCGATGTGGCTCGACTGGCCGCCGTGCCCAGCGCGGGAGGTCAGGCCCGCAGCGGCCCGCCCGGCGATCCCGTAGCCGATGGAGATGATCGCCCAGTCCAGCAACGCCACCAGGGCGGTCCGAGCGCCCCAGCCGGGCGCGACGATGCCGACCAGCAGGACGCGTCCGCCAACAGGCATGGTGAGTACCGCCGTAAACAGGCGACGAAACGCCCCGCCCGTCTGCTCACTCAGTCCCGGCGGCGTCGAGCACGCCGTCATCAGGTTGCGCACCGCGACGAGGCCGACCACGGCGGTCGCGAGTGTCCAGACGCCGGTCCACCGTTCGGCCGCGGCGCCGGCCGCGAGGCCGGCATAGACGCCGCACTCGGCTACCGCACCGCCGAGCGCCGCCAGCCACCCGACGGGGCCGGTGCGGCGCAACTCAGCGCTCAGATTGCCCCGGCGCGAGGTCCGGCCGCGTCCATCAGTGCTCGCCTCGCGCGCGCCGGAAGCGCCAGCCTCCACGCTTGTGCTGGTCCCGCTGCCTGCGATCGCATCGGCGTCCGCTTGCGTCAGTGGCTGCTCCGCCGCCTGATCGCCCTGCGCGGCCAGCCACTGTCCACCTCGCAGCACGAGATAGCCAGCCCAGAGAACGGCGACACCGCGGACAATGTCCGCCCTGGATCCTGCCGAGAACCACGCAGCCGCGCAGACTGCCAGGGCGATGCCGATGCCTGACGCCGACGTGATACCGAGATAACGATCCGCCGCCCACGTGGCCACGATGCGGCTGATATCCGCCAGGAATGTAGCGCCGGCCACGTCCGCCGAGTTGTCACCCGCTCCACCCGCCGCAGACGCTGGCGAGCTCTCGAAGAACGCGCCGATTGGGATGACGCGGCCTGACAGCACTTCTGCGACTTCGGTGTCGGTCAGCTCTACGTCTGGCACGTCGCTCGCCACGGCGTTTCCACCGTCATGACCGGCGGAGACGATCTTCCGGAGCGGGTCGGTGTCAACACGAGCGTCGTCTGACGCAACGGCGGCAGCCTCTGCCGCGCGCGGATCCGCTTCGTCTTCCGCCGGGGCGGCCGGGGCAGACTTCGAGCCGAGTTCCGGACTGGGCGTGGCAAACTCCGCGGGTGTTCTCGGGCTCGCTCGCCAGGGCGGGCCGCCCGAGTTGCGCGCGTTGCGCCTGGCGGTTCCCGGCGGCGGGCCCAACGTCGGCGGAGCGACCGCCGTCGGCGAAGGACCGGATGTGGGCGGAGAGGCGGGCGCCCCCGCGGGAACGGACGTGGGCGGAGGACCGGATGTGGGCGGGGACGCGGGCGTCCCCGCGGGAACGGACGTGGGCGCAGGACCGGATGTGGGCGGGGACGCGGGCGTTCCCGTGGGAACGGACGTTGGCGGAGGACCGGATGTGGGCGGGGACGCGGGCGCACCCGCGGGAACGGACGTGGGCGGAGGACCAGACGCGGGCCGGGAGGCAGGCGTTCCCGCGGGAACGGACGTGGGCGGGGCATCCGGCGGGGCTTGGGCAACGATTGGCGACGGGGCTTGGGGGGCCCGGGTTTCCGGCGACGCCTCGCCTAGCGTCGGCGGAACGATGGGGCCGGGCGGTTGGAACGGAGGCGATTCCGCTACCGGTGGCACGGCCGGTCGGCGCTGAGACCGACGCCTGCCACGCGGACGTGCACCACCACCGGCGGCGGTACCGCCGCCGGACTGCTCAGCTTCAGTGCTCGCTGGCGGCCCCTTTCCGCCGGCGGCAGCCTGATCCTCCGTTTGATCGTCCTCGCTAGCTATCAGTAGCCAGAGCCTTACTTAGAGTACAGACATGAGGGCCGCTGTCTCCGACCGCCCACTCAGAACACTCGGCTGACCGGGTAGGGTCCGGCGCATGCGTACCGTGGCGGTCGTGCTAGCCGGCGGGTCTGGCACTAGGTTCGGATCGGCCGGCCCAAAGCAACTCCATCTCCTTGCTGGCCGTAATCTCATCGAGCACTGCGTCCGGGCGTTTGATCAGTCACCGGCGATCGACGACGTCCTAGTCGTCGCGACTCCTGACATTGGCGAGCAGGTTCGCACGAGCGTGTCCGCCTACAGCAAGGTCGCTGACGTCATCCACGGAGGCGCTACTAGGACCGACTCGACAAGGCAGGCGCTCGGCTGGCTGAACGCAAAGATGCCCGGCGACACCAGCGTTCTCCTCCACGACGCCGCGCGTCCGCTCCTCGATCAGCGGACCATCGCCGACTGCGTAGCGGCGCTCGATCGTTTCGACGCAGTGGGCGTGGTAGTGCCGTGTTCGGACACGATCGTCGAGGTTGCGGACGGCGTCATGAGACGCGTCCTACCTCGTGAGACGTTGGCGCGCTGCCAGACGCCCCAGGGATTCCGGCTCTCGGTCATCTCCGCCGCCTATCAGCTTGCCGGGGCCGATAGCTCGTTCGCCGAGATGCCGGCGACGGACGATTGCGGCGTCGTGCTCCGTTACCTCCCTGACGTGCCGATCGCCGCCATCGCAGGTAGCGAGCGCAATATCAAGATCACATACGCAGCCGACCTCACCGTCGCCGCGGCTCTCCTCGATTCCGCTGACGCCTAAGCCTCACGTGCAACCGGGGACGGCCGATCCGCTGGGAGCGACCAGTCCCCGGCGATCCGCAAGTCACGTCACAGGCTCGGGTCCTCCAGCATCTCCGTTACCAGCGCTGCGATCGGCGACCGCTCTGATCGGACAAGCGTGATGTGCGAGAACAACGGATGACCCTTGAGCTTCTCGATCACAGCGACGACCCCGTCGTGGCGGCCGACTCGGAGGTTGTCGCGCTGCGCGATGTCGTGCGTGAGCACGACGCGGGATCCCGCGCCTATCCGGGACAGCACTGTCAGCAAGACGCCACGTTCCAGGGACTGGGCCTCGTCGACAACGACGAACGAGTCGTGTAGCGACCGCCCCCGGATGTGGGTGAGTGGTAGCACCTCGAGCATGTCCCGGTCGAGTACCTCCTCGATGACCGCCTGCGACGTAACCGCCGAGAGGGTGTCGAACACCGCCTGCGCCCAGGGGTTCATCTTGTCGGCCTCTGAGCCTGGCAGGTATCCAAGGTCCTGGCCGCCGACCGCATACAGCGGCCGGAAGACGACAAGCTTGCGATGCTGACGGCGTTCCATCACGGCCTCAAGCCCGGCGCAGAGCGCGAGCGCCGACTTGCCAGTCCCGGCCCGCCCGCCGAGGGAGACGATGCCCACTTCGTTGTCCAGCAGCAGGTCGAGGCCGATCCGCTGCTCGGCGCTGCGACCGCGCAGGCCGAAGGCCTCCCTGTCACCGCGAACGAGCTTCACCGACTTGTCCGGCTGCACGCGTCCGAGGGCGCTTCCGGCCCCCGCCACGCCGGACATCAGCACCAGACCGGTATGGCAGGGCAGGTCCCGGGCAGCT
Organism: uncultured Actinomycetota bacterium; assembly: GCA_963730085.1. Classification (GTDB taxonomy): domain Bacteria; phylum Actinomycetota; class Actinomycetes; order Streptosporangiales; family Streptosporangiaceae; genus JAJYUU01. Next base: position 87,460 of record CAVSQI010000013.1, read on the forward strand.
GCGAGATCAAGATGGCCGGTCTCGTAGAGCGCGTCGATCTCAGCGGCGGTCACGTCTAGCTCTGCCATGCCCGTCCAGCCGGAATCCGGCGGCAACTCCGCTCGATACTCCTGCGCCGTCAGCCCGACCGCGGCGGCCTTGACCCGCAGCGGCAGGTCCTTGCTGACCAGGATCACGCTCTCGCCCTCGGCAGCAAGGCTGCACGCCACCGACAAAATTCTGGTGTCGTTGTCACCAAGGCGGAACCCAGCGGGCAATACAGCTGGGTCGGAGTGATTGAGCTCCACCCGCACGCTGCCGCCCGAGTCGCCGACTGGCAAGTCCGCGTCCAGCCGCCCATAGTCGACCCGAAGGTCATCGAGGTAACGGAGCGCCTGCCGGGCGAAGTATCCGAGCTCCGGATGATGCCGCTTGGCCTCGAGCTCGGTGATGACAACGATCGGCAGCACGACCCGGTGCTCGGCGAATCTGCCGATGGCTGCCGGATCGGCCAGCAGGACGCTGGTGTCCAGGACGTAGGTGCGCCGACGCTGGCTGACGTCGGTTGCACTCACCCGCGATGTGACCCGGCCGGATGCGCCATCGGCGCGCCGAGCAGGGCTCACCCGTGCGGGATTGGACTGGGCGGGGCTGTCGGTGGTGGTAACGGGCCGCCCAGACCTGGGCTCGGCGGAGCTTGGACGTGCGGTGCCGGCATCGCCAGCTTCCCGCGAGGCGGATGATGATCGACGTGGTGAGGAAGTGGCCACTCGCTCTCCCCTGGGCGTTGGCTAACGCCGCGGTCGGACACAGATGTGTCGGCGGGACCGGGTCCGGCCAGCGAAGCGCCGGGGAACCCGGCCCTTCGCTCATCTCGCCTGCGCACCAGGACGCGAAGCTCGAGGATCTCAAGGGCCTTCCCGGCGGGCGGCTGGGCACCGCCCGTCAGTTCCGACCGTACCTAAGCGAACCAGTGGACGGAAGTACCGTAACGAGCTGTTCATGGCTGGCGTAAATAGCGTAATCAGCCGTTCACACAGCACGACGGCTGGTGGCCGAGCGCGCTCGAACAGCTACGCGCCGAAGCGGCGGTGCCGCTCGCCGTACGAACGAAGCGCGCGCAGGAAATCGACCCGGCGGAAAGCCGGCCAGTACGCGTCGCAGAAATAGAACTCGGAGTGCGCGCTCTGCCACAGCAGGAAACCGCCGAGGCGCTGTTCGCCAGAGGTCCTGATGACCAGGTCCGGGTCTGGTTGGCCCGCGGTGTACAAGTGCTCAGCGATGTGCTCGACGTCCAGGATCTCGGCCAGTTCCTCGATCGTCGTACCGCGGGTGGCGTGATCCTGGAGGAGGGACCGGACCGCGTCGGCGATCTCCCGCCGGCCGCCGTAGCCGACCGCGACGTTGACGAGCAGACCACCGTTGCCGGCCGTGGTCTCGGCGGCGGTCTTGAGCACCTCGGCCGTGTCGGCGGGCAGCAGGTCGAGTGCTCCGACGGGCTTGACATGCCATTCCTGCGCGACCAGTTCTAGAACCGTGTCCTCGATGATCCGGAGCAGCGGTTCTAGCTCGGTCGCGGGCCGCGTGAGGTTGTCGGTGGACAGCAGCCACAGGGTGACCACTTCGACGCCGGTCTCCTGGCACCACTCAAGCAGCTCGAAGATCTTGTCGGCTCCGGCCTGGTGTCCGCTGCTGACGTCGGCGAGTCCGGCTGACCTAGCCCACCGGCGGTTACCGTCGCACATCACCCCAACGTGCCGCGGCACCGCCTGCGGCACCAAGTCCGCCTCGAGTCTGTGCTCGTAAAGCCGGTAGACGAGACCGCGCAATCCCATCCGGCACCCTTCCTCGCTGTCGCCCGAACGGCGGATTCACGCCACCCTGGGCATGTCCGCCTGGATGGCCACCGGTCTGCGGGCCCTCGATCGGGATCTCTCCCGTCGCCACAGCACTATCCGGTCCGTTAAGAACCGTATCCAAGAATGCCACTAGTTCGGCCGAAGTCAGCACAGCTCGCACTCCGACACCACCAGTACCCCATGCCTCGATGACCGCGCGCCTGGTCAGCTCCCATCGGCCCTGCCCGCCGGGCCGATGCCGCCAGGTCCGGTGGCTATGCAGCTCCTCCAGAGCTGCCTGTTCGTCCTGCTCAGCGGCTTGCCGCGGCACCGCGGGCTCCGCTGCCGCCGACTCCGCCGCCCCGCCGGCTCCGGCACCACCGGCTCCGCTGCGTCGGCTCGGTCCCCGCCGGTCCCGGGACGACGCGCTGCCCCGGCACTGCGCGCCGGCCGAGCTCGCGGGCGTGGCCAGCCCTCGAATGGACGCCGACCCCGACGCACTCGCCGACCCACACCGCGGTAGACCGCAGCACGCAGCGCAGCTCGCCGCTCTCCGGCAGGTCAAACCGCTCGTGCGAGCGCAGGGCGAAGTACTCGTGATCGCCGGGGAGCCCGCCGCTGCCGTGACCGGCGTGCTGAGCACGGACGCTGGCTGGCCGACCGCCAGGAACATCGTCGGGCCCGGCCGCGACGAGCTGGTCCTGGTCCGGGGACGGAAATCGGTCGTCCGGATCCGGCCAGGCGGCCGCCTGGAGCGGGTCCTGCCGGGCGGCGCTGACCAGTGCAGCGAGGTCCGAAAGCTGGTAGCCGCAGCGCTGCCCGACGGCAGCGAACGGGACCGAGTTCCTCGCCAGCTTTAGCGTTATCTCGTACGGCTGACCGATCCGATCACGGCAGGTCACAGCCTCGACGGACAGCACGGACCCATCTACACAGCGCAGCGCCCCCATGACGGAACGTTAACATCGGCGCACCCTAGCGCCACACCCGCCACACGCTCAGTCCCGCGGGCGGCCGAAAACCATGATCACGTAAATCTGTTGCCGCCGGCGATACCTGGGCTCAAGGGATTGTCGCAACGCCTGACTTGATCGGGAGGAGCAGCAGTGGCGTCAGTCCGCTTCGGCGGCGAGCGCTTCGGCCACCCGCCGGTGGGCAGCCCAGATCTCCGGCGGCAGCTCGTCGAACTTGGCCAGGTGCTGCTCGCGGCGCGCCATCTCCACGGTCCACCTTGCCGTGTCGATGCTCAGGACCTTTTCGAGGTCCTCAGGCCTGATGTTGACGCCCCGCAGGTCGAGTTCTTCTTCGGTGGGCACGATGCCAACCGGCGTACTCCGGCCTTCGACCTCGCCATCCTTGAGCTTCAGCAGCCATAGGAGCGGACGGAGGTTGTCCCGGTAACCAGGCCAGAGGAAGTGACCGTCGTCTGGATCGCGCTGGAACCAGTTCACGTGCGCAAAGATCGGCTTGACGGTGGCGGCGCCGATGATTGCCAGCCAGTGGGCCGCGTAGGCGCCCTCGGGGTAGGACATGAACGGTCGCATCGACATCGGGTCGTAGCGCAGCTGACCATCGACGCCCTCGGCAGCAAACGTGGCCTCGGCACCGAGCGTGAGGCCGTCGTAGACCCCCTCGGCCAGGTCGGTGAAGGCGCGGATCAGCGGCTCCCGGTCACGGGTCCGGCCGCCGAAGATGATCGCGTCGATCGGGACGCCCTTAGGGTTCTCGAAGTCCCGAGCGATGTTGGGCACTTTCCGAAGCGAGGTTGTGAACCGGCTGTTCGGGTGCGCCCAGGGCTTGTCCTTGTCGGCCGCTGAACGCTCCGAGATCAGCTGCCCCGTCCAGTCACGCCAGCCAGCCAGGTCCGCGGGCGGCTCGGGGGTCCGGCCTTCCCACCAGACGTCGCCGGTGTTGTCGTTGTAGGCGACGTTCGTGAACAGCACGCCGGTACCACGCGCGACCGACCCGAGCGCGGTGGGGTTCGTTACCTCGTTGGTGTCCTTCGCGACGCCGAAGACGCCGAACTCGGGGTTGATCGCGTAGATCTTGCCGTCTTCCGGATCGACGCGCAGCCAGGCGATGTCGTCGCCGTAGAACTCGACGTGATACCGGTCACCGAGGCTGTCGGGCGCGAGCATCATCGCCAGGTTCGTCTTGCCGGACGCGCTCGGGAATCCGCCGCAGATGTGCCATGTGCGGCCCGTCTGCTTGTCCGTGATGCCGATGAGCATGAACTGCTCGGCGAGGAATTCGCCCGACGCCCACCCGTCGTACGAGGCCTGCCGCAGACCGTGCGCGATCTTCCCCAGCAGCGCGTTGCCGCCGTAGGAGGAGCCGAAGTGCAAAATCGTGCGCTCGTCGGCGAACGTCACGAAGTAACGCTGATCCTCGGGCGTTCCCTGGCCCAGGTTCTCCAGGTCACCGGTGACGTGCACGCCGCGAACGAACTTGTCCGGCTCGGACAGATCGTTTACGTGCTCGACGCCGCAGCGCGCCATGCGGATCATGTGGAGCGCGACGGTGCGATGGTCGGTCAGCTCGACGCCGACGGCGTACGGCTCGAGCGGCGAGCCCGGCGGCGCCATCAGGTACGGGACGACGTACATGGTCTTGCCTGCTGAAGCACCGCGCATCCGCTCTTCCAGCAGCGGACGCATCTTGCTCGACGGGTGCCAGTTGTTGTACACGCCCGCATCAGCCGGATTAGCCGTCGCCACGATGGTGCGCTCCTCCGAGCGCGCGGTGTCCTTGACGTAGCTGCGGGCGTAGTAGCGGCCCGCCCCGGCCGGGCGGATCTCACCGGCCGCGAGCGACTCCTCGATGAGCCGCGGGTCATCCGCAGCCCCGACCACCTCGACCCGCTGAGCGCCCGTCAGTTCGGCCCAGTGGCGGACGTACTCGCGCACGCTAGCGTTCTTCAGGCCAGCGTCGTCGAGAACCGTCTGAAGGTCACCGGCCGGGTCCAACGGATGCGCCACGACGGGTCCTCCTCAGGGCTTTGCGGGTATTTCCGCTGCGGGGGTACCCGGCGCAACGCTTGGGAGGCCCTGTGTGCCGGGATTCGGGGAGTGTACCCCGGCACGACCGGTTCAATTCGGGCCGGTCCTGTCAATCATCTCCGCAAGACCTGTTGTGTTAACCCAGTGATCGGTGTGAATTTTATCGGGAACGGGGCCGACATGACTGTGCCGCCGCACGGGGGCCGCGGCGGCACACATCGTTCGCAGGCCAGCGACGCAGCGCATCCGCGTCGTCATCGCCGGGCCTTGGGGGTCGGCTCCTAGCCCGGCCCCTCGGCCCTGACCTGCTCAACCTTGCCCAGCGCTGTTCTCAGGTCCGCCAGCCAGGTGTCCTGGTGCTTGCCGACGAGACGGACGCACCAGGCGAGGGCGTCGCTGCGGCTCCGGGCGACGCCGGCATCAACGAGGGTGTCGAGTACCTGCCGCTCGGACTGGCGGAGCCGGGTCATGACAGGTACCGAGAAGGTGGTGAACATCACCCTCTGGCCATCGCACTCAACGCCCCAGGAGACCTTCCGCCCGAACTTGTGCTCAGCTTCCCTGGCGATTTCAATGCGGTGGTCGCGGGTCTCCTCGCGGAACCGGCGACTCCTGCCCTCGGCGGCCGCTGCGGCCTCGGCCTCAGTGACGTCGGAGGCGCTCTCGGGGCCGGGGATCGTACCGACGATCGTGATCTCCTCGCGGTCGACCTTGATATCCGGCGCACCGGTGAACCAGCTGGCCGGAAGCCGGCCGGTAAACCAGCCGCGGAGGGCTTCCTCAGCCGCGCTTGCTGCCTGCTTCTCAGTAGTCATGTAATTATGATTACACCAATGATCCGTGGCGCGCAAGCAGCCCGTAATCAGTCAGGGCGGCCGCTCGCTGGGCATGCGGACGATCCGACGTCAGCCGGCGATGTTCCCTGCGACTGCGGCGGCCACGCGCGGGTAGACGCGGACGGCGCCGGCGAAGCCGGATCCAAAGAACGCGGGCACGATCTGCACGTCCTCACCTGGCTGGGGCGCCTGGAGCATAAGCCCGCGGCCGATGTAGATGGCCACATGCGAGATGTACGTCGGCGCCGTCGGGTCGAAGTGATAGAAGAGCAAATCACCCGGCTGGAGGTCGGCGACCGATATCTGTGGTCCCGTCTGCGCCTGGCTGGCGGCGACCCGCGGCATGATGATCCCTGCCTGTCGCATGGACCACTGGACTAGGCCCGAGCAGTCGAAGACATTAGGCCCAGCTCCGCCCCACACATACGGCATGCCGACCCGGCTCTCCGCCGCGGCCAGAAAGGCCGTCGTCTGTGCGACGGTCAGGCCCTGGGCGCTCGACTGGGTGATGTTGATGGCTCCGGCGGACCCGGCCGACGCTGGCAGCCCTACCTCGGCTGCCTGTGCGACCAGCGGAGCGACGGCCGCGTCTTTCGGAAGCACGCTGGTGACCTGCTGGATCAGGACACTGAGCCGGGCGCTCGGTGCGCTGATGACAATGGCGTTCCCGGCGGGCATGCCGAGGGAGCGCGCGACCGGGTCGGAGACGACGGCGTCGACGCCAGCGATCCCGACGGTGCCGTATCCGCCGACTCGAAGCTGCTCGGTCTGCGCGCCGACAACAGTCACGGCGCCGCCCAGCGGCAGACTGTCCTGTTGACCCATGAGGTAGGAGACGGCGACGTCGCCGTCGGCGACGTTCTGCCAGAGCGGCGTGGAATCGGCCGTGGGCGTCGCGGTGAACGCACGGAACGTCGACGGGTCCACACCGAGGGTCGCAACGTAGCTGCCGTTCACCTGGATGCGGGCTGCGTCCACGAGATTGACAGCCGCGACGCCTGGCAGTTTGCCGATCGCTGAGAGAGCTGTCGAAGGCAGCGTCGTCGGCGCGATCACAAGAAGGTCAGCGGGATGCAACGCGCCGAGTGGCTGGAGCCCGGTCTGCTGGGCCGCAAGCTGTGTGGCGGGCGCTGGCGTCATCGCCTGCCCAGCGGGAGTTGGCGAGGTGGTCGCGTGGGCGTGCACGGGAGCAGTGTCGGCGGCAAGCGCATTCGCGCTGGGAAACACGGACGTCAGCGCTGTTGGCAAGACAGCGGCTGCGGCGGCTGCCGCCGTTACCGCCCACAGGCGTACGCACGTGCGGCGGGCTCCGTCGCGCACGGCACTCCCCTCGGCGGCCGCGGCCGCAGTTAGCGGGCCCGGTGGGTCTTACGATGCCCCGGTCTTCCGCAGGCGTCCATACCCAGCGAATCCCTACGATCGGACCAGGATTCGTCATCGGCAGGCACGTGAAGCGAAGGGCTGGCAAATTTCTGGCGCCGCATTCGTAACGGAACGGGGTTGGCGGCCTCCGCGGCGTGCTTATTGCGCGGGGCCCCGCGATAGGTCGACCGGCCTCAGCTCAGGGCGGCGCGTAGCCGGGTGGGATCGGTCTCCGGTGCGCGGCAGCTGAAATTGCGGCAGACGTACGCGGCAGGCCTGCCGTCCATCGCCGTCCGGCCGGCCAACAGCGGCACCTCGCTGTCAGTCGAAACGGCGTCGCCGACTGCGATGACGGCACCGGGCGGAGCGGCTAGCGCCGCCACGCGGTGCAGTTCATTCCGGTCCGGCCCGGGCGTCCCCACAACGGCGATCTCGACTGGTCCCGACAGCACGGCCTCGGCGACAGCGAGACCGGCGCCGGCTGCGCGCGGGAACCTGGCCGCGAGCCCCGGCATGGCCGCGAGCGCGCCAATGGCCACCTCGCGATGGCGGACCGAGCCGGTGAGCGCCGAGTAAGTGAGCAGCGCGTCGGCGGCCGCGAACGTGCCCGATGGGCTCGGTCCGTCGGCGATGTCGACAGGCCGGTAGATGAGCCGCTCGCTGTCGTCGGCGGTGTCATAGAACCCGCCCGTTCCCGTCTCGAACCTGGCCATGACGCTGTCGAGCAGGTCGCCGGCCAGCCGAAGCCACCGTCCAGCAGTAGCGGCGCCTGCGGCGCCGTCCGCAGCGGTTGCGCTCGCGAGCGCCAGGAATCCAGCCGCCACGCATCCGTAGTCGTCGAGGACGCCGGCGGTACCAGCTGACCGGCCGTCGCGGGAGGTCCGTGTCAGGCGCCCGTCGCTCAGGTGGACGTCGGCGACCAGACGGGCGGCCGCTGAGGCCGCGGCCACGAGGTCGGGACGGTTCAGCACGATGCCGACGTCGGCTAGAGCCGCGATGGCGAGGCCATTCCACGCGGCGACCACCTTGTCATCTCTGCCCGGCCTGGTCCGCTTGGCCCTCGCCGCCAGCAGCTTGGCCCGGATTCTGGCCAGCCGGTCCGCGTCCGCCGGATCCGCGCGGAGCTGGAGCACGGACGCGCCATGCTCGAACGTGCCGGCCTCGGTGACGCCGTACGTGGCGGCCGCAAAGCCGCCGTCCTCCGGTCCGAGGACGGCGGTGAGCTGCTCCGGAGTCCAGACGTAGAAGGCGCCTTCCACGCCGTCGCTGTCGGCGTCCAGTGCCGACGCGAAGCCGCCTTCGCTGGTGCGCAGCTCGGCGATCATCCAATCGCAGGTCTCTTCCGCGACCCGTCGCGCGAGCGCGCTACCGCTGCGCCGCCACAGATGGGCATAGACCCTCGCCAGCAGCGCATTGTCGTAGAGCATCTTCTCGAAGTGCGGCACGACCCAGTCGGCATCGACGCTGTAACGCGCGAACCCACCTGCGAGTTGGTCGTACATGCCCCCCTGGCCATCGCGTCAGCGGTCGCGGCGGCCATGTGCATGGCACGATCCCCGTCTGACCCGGCGACGCGCTCGAAATGGCGCAGGAGGAATTCAAGGACCATAGAGGGAGGAAACTTCGGCGCGCCGCCGAATCCGCCCCTGGCTGCGTCGAACTCTCTGGCGAGTGCCGATACCGCCGCCTCGCCGCCGCCGCGAGCGTCGCGGTCGGATCGTCGGCTGACTCGGCTGCCGCTGTAGCTGTAACGTTCAGCGACTCCAGCCCAGCACCGACATCGGGCCTGGGCTCGGGCTGGCCCGCTTGCTCAGCCAGTGCGGCCGCGATCTCCCTGGCCTTCGTGGCAACCTGAGCCCTGTCTTCGCGCCAGGCCTTGGCGACGCCGAGCACGAGGCGCTGCAACTGCACCCGGGGTATATAGGTAGCGCAGAAGAACGGCTCCTTGTCAGGCGTCATGAACACGGTCATCGGCCAGCCGCCCTGGCCGGTCATCGCCTGGGTGGCGGTCATGTAGACGCTGTCGACGTCCGGGCGCTCCTCCCGGTCTACCTTGATCGAGACCAGGTTCTCGTTCATGATCGCGGCCGTCTGCTCGTCCTCAAACGACTCGTGCGCCATGACGTGACACCAGTGGCAGGCTGAGTACCCGACCGAAAGTAGGACAGGAACGTCTCGATCGGCAGCGGCAGCGAAAGCCGCTGGCGACCAGGGCCACCAGTCAACCGGGTTGTCTGCGTGCTGGAGTAGATACGGGCTGGTCTCGCCGCGGAGCCGCTCTGCCATGCCCTCCATCCTTCCCTGCTGGCCGCTGTCATGATGCCCGGCCCAGCCGCTCGGCCACCCGTGCCGTGATGCGCTGAGCGCGATTCGGCACGGAAGGCGCCAGTTTTGCCACTGAGACTTTGCTGAGTACTCGCTGACAATCTGCTTTCGGGCCTGGCCGGGTGGCCGATTGCGCGTCATGCTGTTAAGACAGTGATGCTCGGGGGGTGTCCGCGCCTGGCAAGAGGGCCCGGCAATGGAGAGGCATCTGGGCCTCGTTGCGGCTGCACGCCGAGTGGGTATGAAGTGAGCATCATGGTGGATATCGACCGGTACACTGCCACGGATGCCATCGCTGCGGTCCTTATCCTCAGCATCCCTCCTGGCGGCCGTGCGACAAAGGGCCGGGCGTTGTTCGAGCAGTTGAGCGAACTCTTGGAGTACCTATGCGCGTTATGGTCCTCGGCGGTGACGGTTTCTGTGGTTGGCCTACCTCGCTTTACCTGTCTGACCGTGGTCACGACGTCACAATCGTCGACAACCTGAGCCGCCGGAAGATCGACGTCGAGCTGGAGGTCGACTCCCTCACGCCGATCCGGCCCATCAGCGAGCGGCTGGCCGCGTGGAACT
>CAVSQI010000014.1:0-82573 GCA_963730085.1 uncultured Actinomycetota bacterium
ACTGGAGCGCACGGCTCAAGGAAGAGCTCGTCCCAACGCGCCATCCCGGCGGCTAGGAAGCCGACTCTGATGCCGCGCTCTTCTCGTCGTTCGCGCGCCTTCCGGTAAATGACCTGGACTCGTCGGATGGCGTCGGCGCGGGCGTCAACATCCTGGAACAGCCGCGTGAGCCGAGCCGATCCGGTTCGCAAGAACCTGTCGACCGCGGTCGGATCGGCCGCGGTGAGGTCGAGCGTGCCAGCCCGCCGATCCTTGTAGTAGAGGAGCGTGTTGCGGCCGCCGAGATCGGTCAGCGCGTCGATCCACCCGCGCCGTGGCGATCAGCTGCGCTCGCCGGGCGTCGGGACCGGAACCGGCCTGGTCGCACTCGTCGGTCTCAGAGCTATCCGCCGCGTCGGAGGCCTGGTTTAACCCGGAGCCGGGCGTGTAGTCGGTCATCCGTCTCCTTCACTGCGCGCAGGCTGAGCTGTCAGGGCCGCCGAATGGCCCGCTAAGTGCCCGCGCGCAACGGAACCATGCGCGCCTTTCGCGACCAGCACGCACGTGCGCACCGGCGGTCGGCTAACGCGCTTGGTGTGACGTAAGTTCCTGCTCGCGATTCCTGCCCAGCTCAGGATCTCTTGGCCTTAGCCCATGTGCGGGTAGCGATGATCGACGGGCGGCACGAACGTCTCCTTGATCGTTCTGGCGTTGACCCAGCGGATGAGGTTGAAGATCGAGCCCGCCTTGTCGTTGGTACCGCTCGCCCGGGCTCCGCCGAACGGCTGCTGCCCGACGACAGCCCCGGTCGGCTTGTCGTTGATGTAGAAATTCCCGGCCGCAAACCGCAACGCCTCGGTCGCTCGCGCGATAGCCGCGCGGTCCTGGGCGATGATCGAGCCCGTCAGCGCGTACGGCGCAATGTCTGCGGCCTGCGCCACGACGGCGTCGTACTGCGTGTCGTCGAAGACGTGCACGCCAAGGATGGGGCCAGAAGTACTCCCGCGTGCGTTCGTCGGTGGGTCGGCCGACGTGAGCACCGTCGGGCGCACGAAATATCCTTCGGAGCCGTCGGTCGTGCCACCGGTCAGCAGAGAAATGGCCGGCCTCGTCGCGGCGCGTGCCAACGCGTCCTGGTGCCGCCCGAACGCCCGCTCGTCGATCACCGCGCCCATGAACAGCGACAGGTCAGCTGCGACGTCTCCCATCGTCAGGGCCTCGGCTGTGTCGACGAGCTGGTCCTTCATCCGATCCCACACACTTTTGGCCACGTAGGCGCGGGAGGCTGCCGAGCACTTCTGGCCCTGATACTCAAAGGCCCCGCGGATGAGGGCGGTGACCAGGACGTTCGGATCGGCTGACGGGTGCGCGATGACGAAGTCCTTGCCGCCGGTTTCGCCCACTAGCCGCGGATAGCCGCGGTAGCCCGCGATGTTCTCCCCTACCGTCCGCCAGAGGTGCTGGAACGTCCCGGTCGACCCGGTGAAGTGGACACCCGCAAGGTCGGGATGGCGCAGCGCGACGTTTGACACGGCGGTACCATCCCCGGTCACCATGTTGATCACGCCGGGTGGCAGGCCCGCAGCCTCCAGCAGCCGCATCAGGTAGTGCGCCGAAAGCTGCTGCGTCGGCGACGGCTTCCAGATCACCACGTTGCCCATCAGGGCCGGGGCCGACGGGATGTTCGCCGCGATCGACGTGAAGTTGAACGGCGTGATGGCGAGCACGAACCCCTCGAGGGGGCGGTACTCCATCCGGTTCCAGGTCCCGGGAGCGTTCGCGGGCTGTTCCGAGAGCAACCGCCGGCCGTAGTGGACGTTGTAGCGCCAGAAGTCGATAAGCTCACAGGCCGCGTCGATCTCGGCCTGGAAGACGGACTTGGACTGGCCGAGGATCGTCGAGCCGTTGATGACTTGCCGCCACGAGCCCGCCAGCAGGTCGGCGGCCTTGAGGAAGATCGCCGCTCGGTCGTCAAACGAGAGCGCCCGCCAGCCCGGCGCCGCCGCCCCAGCCGCCTCGATCGCGGCGGTCACATCGGCGTCCGTCGCATTCCGGAGCTGTCCGAGTACGTGCCGATGATTGTGCGGCTCGACGACGTCGATGGGCTCACCGCCGCCATGCACCTGACGGCCGCCGATCGTCATGGTCAGGTCGGCTCGCTCGCCTGCCAGGTCCTTGATCGTCTGCTCGAGCGTAATCCGCTCAGAGCTGCCAGGCGCGTATCCCTTGACCGGCTCGTTCCCCGGAATCGGGACATTTGTGACAGCATCCATGGCCACGCTCCTTGCTAATCCGACGACAGTGGCGGCATCACCATGGTGCCATGACCGGCCAAATCCGCCACGGCTTGGCCGAGCCCGCGGCTGCGCCGACGCTCTCCCTGCTCACAGGCCTTCAGGCGGGGGCGGCCGGCGACCGGAGCCCGCCTCGATATCCTGGAACCGGGCCGAAAGCGCGCCCGGCAGCTCGAGTCACACGCGGCTAACGGGAGGCGCCATGACTCAGCTCGTGCGGCCAGTCCACACGCCCAGCCGGACCGTGGGGGATGGCAGCATCGATGGCTCGGCATCTGCGGCTGCCGAATTGACGGAATTGTCCGCCCGGCACGGGTCGCGTTCGGATCTTGCCGATAGTTCATCGGTTCCGGGCTGGACGATCGTCTCGGCCGCGCTGTGCCCGGTCTTGCTCGTCGGGGGCTGGGTCGTCGGCGGTTCGTTGCAGCAGACCGCCTACAGCCCCCTACAGCAGACGATGAGCGTGCTGGCCGGGCAGCCTGGCACCCACCCGTGGATCATGACCGGCGCGCTGTTCCTGGTGGGGGCCACCCAGCTCGTCACGGCAGCGGGCCTGCGTGATGTTGGCACGCCCGCCCGCGTCCTGCTCGTGGTGACCGGGCTGTGCACGTTCGGCGTCGCGAGCTCGCCCGAACCCGTGGCCGGCCCGTCGCCCATCCATCTCGCCTTCGCCGTGAGCTGCGTGTTTACCACGGCAATCTGGCCCATCTTCGTCGCGCAGCGGCCGCCAGCGCCATCGTGGGCGGTCAGCATCTCGGGCTGCGCGGCCGTTACGGTGTTCTTCGCCGTCTTGTCGGGCTGGGTGCTCTTTGCCAGCTTTGGGGGTGGCGACCTCGGCCTGGCCGAACGAGTCACCTCGACCGCTCTCGGCCTATTTCCGCTGATCGTCGCCCTCAGTTTGCGGCGCGCGGCGAGCAACGGCAGCGCACACAGGGGCAGTCCGGCACGCCGGACCGGCGAGCTTTCAGGACGCCAGTTCGGCTAGTTCCTGAGTCGCGTACCACTGCAGCTCGTGCCCGTCCGCGTTATCGACCACGAACTGGGCGTCCACGTCGCCGGACGTCGGCGCTGGCCAGCGCCGCGATCGCCGCGCCAACGTCGGGGACCGCCTCGACGTCGTCGACCAGGCCCGCCGCGACCGCGCGGACCGGCACCGGGCCGCTGATTTCCACCAGGCCCGGCTGGTCGAACCCGGCACCGGCCCCGACCTGGTGATCTGGCATTTCTACGGCGAGGACCACCCGTCGCCGCGGCGCGTCGGTGTCAGCGGCGAGCAGCCGCAGCGAGTCCCTGGCGGCGTGCATCATGGCGACGTATTCGAGTTCTTCGATGTCCCCGCTGGAATACCACTCGCGTAGCGAGGGCGTGACGGCATAGCCGCGGACCGGCGGCGCCTGAATCTCCCCAGCGCGCAGCATCCCGGCCACGGCCGACAAAGTAGCGGGCACATAGACGCGCACGACAAGCCCCGAAGCCCTTCGGATTAGACCTACGAGTGTGCCAGGCCAGCCACGCTGGGGTGCAGCTAATCGGCCGGCCTGAGCTCGCGAGGTGAGGCCGCCAGGGCCGTCACAACGGCCGCGACGGCACTCTCCAAGGACTCGTGCTCCCACACGCGTACGACGCTCCAGCCCGCGGCAGCAAGCGCGGTGTCGGCGGCGCGGTCCCGCTCCACATTCCTGGCCAGCTTCGGCTCCCAGTACCAGGTGTTCGCGGCCGGCTGCGTGCCGTGCTGGGGACAGCAGTGCCAGAAGCAGCCGTCCACGAAGACCGCGACCCGGCGTGCTGTGAACGCGATGTCGGGCCGTACCCGCGCACCGGTGAGATCCAGCCGGTAGTCCTTGCGGTAGCGGTAGCCCTGTTTGTGCAGCGCCCGCCGCAAGGCCAGTTCGGGTTTGGTGTCCTTACGCCGGTTGGCGCGCATATTGGCCGAACGGCCCGGACTGGCCGGGTGCGGGTAGTCAGCCACGACCGCTGTAGCCAAAAATCAGTGGGAACGGGGCCGCTCTCCTCGCCGCCGCCGGCCGCGGGCAGGGACGAACCCCGAGCAGGTCCGCCACCTGGCGGGCCGTGTCCGCGGCGGCGGTGTGCAGCACTCCCGTGAAGCCGAGCTGCTCGGCCGCCGTGATGTTCGCCTGGATGTCGTCGATGAAGACGCACTCGTCCGGCGCCAGGCCGAGCAACTGCGCGGTGTGCAGGAAGATCCGCGGCTCGGGCTTACGCATGCCGACCTCGCCCGAGATCACGACCGCGTCGAACATGTCAGGAAACAGGTCCGTCGGATACCCGCCGCCCCACGAGTTCGACAGCAGTCCGGTCGGCACGCCGCTCGCCTTCAAGCTCCGGAACAGCCTGAGCATCTCCTCGTCGAGAGTCTGCCCAGCGAACATGCGCGCGAGCAGTCCGGGCCCGGCAACCGGGCCGCCGTTCTCGAGCACGAGCTCACTGGCGAGCGCCAGCTCGAACTCGTCGTTCGTCCACTCGCCCCGCTCGAGAGCGTGGATGGGGTTGCGGTCTTCGCCGTCGGAGTAGGCCTGCTTGACCCACTGCCGCATCACCGTGACGTAGCTGTCCCGGTCGATGCCGTCGGCCGACAGCCACGCATTGACGCTGTCGGCTGATGGGACTGGTCATGACGCCGCCCCAGTCGGTGATCACGCCCCGCAACTCCGTCACGGTTTGATCGTAAAGAGGAGCCAAGCGCGCGGTGCTGACCGGTCTGCTGACCGAGCTATGCATGCTACTGGCACAATCGCGGCATGGACCGGGTCGCAGTCGTCACCGGAGCAAGCAGCGGAATCGGAGCAGCCTCGGCCATCGGGCTCGCGGAAGCTGGCTATCACGTCGTGCTGACCGCGCGTCGCGCGGATCGGCTAGCTGAGGTCGCCGCCCAGATCGCCGATCAGGGGCGGCACCGCCGCCGTGCACGAGCTTGACGTGACAGATCGCCCGGCTGTCGACGCGTTCGCCCAGTCACTCGACAGCTGCGATGTGCTGCTCGCGAACGCCGGCGGCGCCGTCGGGGCCGACACGATCGAGGACAGCTCCGCGGCGGACTGGCAGGCCATGTTCAGCGTGAACGTCCTCGGCACGCTGAACGTGACCCAGGCGCTGCTGCCCAAACTCATCGCCAGCGGCGCGGGCACCGTCGTCCTGATGGGCTCGACGGCCGGCCTGATCAGCTACGAGGGCGGCGGCGGTTACGTGGTCGCGAAGCACGGTACGCACGCATTCGCCGAGACGCTGCGCCTTGAGATCTTCGACCAACCTGTGCGCGTGATCGAGATCGCGCCCGGCATGGTCAAGACCGCCGAGTTCGCGGTCAACCGATACCGCGGCGATGCCGAGAAAGCCGCAGCCGTCTACGCCGGCGTGGCCGAGCCATTGACGGCTGAAGACGTCGCTGACGCTGTCGTCTGGTCGGTCACGCGACCCGCGCACTTCAACGTCGACTTGATGGTGATCCGGCCACGCGCGCAGGCAGCTCAGCACAAAGTTCACAGAGTCTTCTGAGAACGGCGGATCAAGCGGTCTATGGCAGGCGGAGCCGAAGCCTCCTGCGTCGTGGCCTGGGCATTTATAGACTACGGCGGTGCACACTGGGACGACGGCGGACGAAGCAGCAGCCCGTTCCCGGTTAATCACGGTCGAGTCTTACTCGGTGTTCCTTGACCTGACCCACGGCGGCGACAGCGCGTGGTCGCGGACCGAGATCAGGTTCCGCTGCCGCGCCGTCGGGGCTACGACCTTCGCCGATCTCGATGCCGTCGCCGTGCACGAGGTGATACTCAACGGTCAGCATCTTGACCCCAAGGCTGTCAAGGATTGCCGGATCACCCTCGGCGACCTGGCGGCTGATAACACTCTGGTGGTCGACGCGTGGGTGCCGATGTCGCGACAGCGGCAGCGGGCTCACGCAGTACACCGACCCCGTCGACGGTCACGGTTACGTGCTGGCCAACTGCTTCCCGACGGCCGCGCCCACCGTCTTCTGCTGCTTCGACCAGCCGGATCTGCGGGCCACGATCACGCTGATCGTGACGCTGCCGGCCGGCTGGACATGCATTTCGAACGGCGAGGTCCTGCATTGCCCGGCCGACGGCGCGGCCGGGGTGTGGCGCTTCGCGACCGTCGTCTCGATGAAGCCGTACGAGTTCACGCTGTGCGCAGGCCCGTACGTCGACGGCGACCGCCAGCTACGAACGCCACCGCAGACGCGACGCAGCTCGGCCTGCATTGTCGTCCCACCCTGGCAAGCTCGCCGGGCCTCGCCAGGATCGCGGGCATAGTGGCCGCGGCCTTGCGTCACTACGAGCAGACACTAGGCGTGGCGTGTCCGTACCGAGAAACTAGACATCGTGGTCGCGCCCGAGCTGACGGTGCAGGCCAGGCAGCTGCCCGCCGTCATGTACGTGAGCGAGTCGCTCCTTCAGCGCGCCGCCGATCCAGGCGATCATTCCGTCGACATGACCCTGGCTCACGAGGCCGCGCACCTGTGGTTCGGCTGCCTGGTTGAGGGCCGATGGTGGGATGACCTGTGGCTAGCCGAGGCGCTGGCCACCTATCTGAGCGTTGGCGCCGTCGGCGCGGCGCAGGGTGCGGACGCCGCGTGGGCTCTCTTCGGCCTGAGCGCCAAGGCCTCGGCGTATCTGGCCGACGGCCTGCCGGATTCCCAGCCGGTTTCGTCGCCGGTCGACTCTGCGGCCGACGCACTCACCAGGCATCCGGCCATTACGTACGACAAGGGCGCCAGCGTCCTGCGCCAACTCGCGGCGCTCATTGGCCCGGACGCCATGCATCTTGGGCTGCGTGATTACCTGACGACCCATGCGTGGCTGACAGCGTCGTTCCCGGACCTGATCGACTGCTGGTCGCGCGCAAGCGGCCGCGACCTGACCGGCTGGGCGCATCTGTGGCTTCAGCGGCCCGGCGTGAACATTCTGCGGCCGGAGATGACCATCGGCCCGGACGCAACGATCACATCGTTCGCGGTAGTCCAGGATCCGCCGCTTGCCCTCGACGGCGGTCCACTGCGCACTCACGCGATGACGATCGGCCTCTACGACCTCGCAGAGTCTCGGTTCGCCCGTCGCCGGCGGATCAGCGTGATGCTCGACGACGACTGGACGCACATACCGGAGCTCTCTGGCGCGCCGATGCCAGCGGCGATCATCCTGAACGACGCCGATCTGACATTCGCCAGGATCAAGTTCGATGCGGGTACGTGGCGCACGCTAGTCGCGGCGGCGATGGACCTCGATGACCCGCTGGCCGAGTCGGTCTGCTGGAACGCGGCGTTCGACATGGTCCAGGCGGCCGAGCTGGAAGCCGCTGAGTTCGCCGCAATCGTGGCCCGCAGGATGACGACGGGGCGCCCTGTCCTCGGTCTCGAGCAGCTGCTGCATCGGGCCGTAGCGGCGGTTGATTTCTTCGCGGATGCAGCCGACCACGCCGCGGCGCGCCGCCAGCTGGCTGCCGCGGCGCTCACGGCCGCCGAGCTGTCCGAGCCCGGCAGCCGCGATCAGCGAATCCTGGCGCGGGGGTTCGCGATGTCCGCCAACAGCCCCGCGCAGCGCGATCTGCTCCGCTTCTGGCTTGATGGTCGCTCGTTGCCGACCGGACTCGGTCTCGACCTCGAGCTGCGCGCCATGATCTTGACGACGCTGGCGGGTTACGGCCAGGCCGCCGACGCAGACTTCACCGCGTACGCGGCCGACGACCCAGTGGCAGGTGACACGCTACGCGCGACGTGCAGCGCCCGGCATCCGAGCCCGGCCGCCAAGAAGGCAGCCTGGGCCGCGGCACTCTCACCTGACCACCCGGCGCGGCTGGCGCTCGCCTACGCCGAGGGATTCTGGGTACCGGGTCAGGAGGATCTGCTCGAAGGATTCCGGGACCGGTACTTCGCCGAGGCGCTCCCGGCCCTGCGCCGCTCTGGCCAACTCGAGCATCGGACGCTACAGCAGCTGGCCAGGGCGCTCTACCCGGCGACCCTGACCGACAAGGCCACCCTCGCCGCCACGGACGCGGAGCTCGAGCAGCTGCCGGCGGCGGACGTACTTACTGCTGTCCTGGTCGAGCAGCGGACCCTGATCAACCGCGCGATGACTGCGCGCGCCGCGCGGTCCGGAGCCTGAGCGGAGCCACTCGCCGCCGGCAATCCGGTTTAGTCCGTCTGCGTCACCTTGGACAGGCCTCGCGGCTGGTCCGGATTGATGCCAAGCCGCTGTGCCAGCGCCTCTGTCAGCAGCTGCCCGGGCACGATCAGGCCGATTGGCGCCAGCCACTCCGGAAGGCGCGGGCCCGGCAATGCCAACGTGCACGCTTCCGCCAGCGCCGCTCCGCCGCCGATCCCGAACGCGCTGGCGCCTGCCCCGGTCACCCGCCGCGCGAGGTCGATGGTGCCCGCCAGCGTCGGCCCGGAGTCCGCGGCGACGACGATCGCCGGCGTCTGCGCGTCGACCACCGCGATGGGACCGTGCAGCAGGTCGGCGTACGACAATCCCATGGCGTGCAGGTAACAGGCTTCCTTGAGCTTGATCGCCAGTTCCAGCGCAGCCGCGTAGGCCAGACCTCGCCCCGAGACAACGACGCCGTGCACGTTGGCCAGCACATCAACGATGGAGCCGACGTCGAGCGGCGCGGCGAGCAGCGATGAGATCGCGTCCGGTACCGCCATCAGCTCAGCCGGATCCAGCGGCGCGCCGAGTCCAAGCGCCAGCACGGCCAGCGCGGCAAGCTCTGTCGTGAACGACTTCGTCGCAGGCACCGCCTGCTCGACGCCGGCCTCGGTCACGAACGCGACCTCGGCCGCCTCCGCGAGCGGCGACGCCGCGCCCCCGTTGGTGATCGCCAGCGTTCGCGCGCCACAGGCTCTCGCCCACTCCAAGGTCTCGACAATCTCGGCGGTGCGGCCCGACTGCGAGAGGGCAACGGCCAGAACGCCATCCAGGTCAACACGAGCCCGGTACGTGGTCGCGATCGACGGCGCCGCCAGCGACGCGAGGCGGCCGGCGTGCGCCTGGATCAGGTAGCTGCCGTAGACCGCCGCGTTATCCGATGTCCCCCGCGCGATGAACAGCACAGCCTTGGTGTCCGCCGCGAGGCTGGTGACCTCGTCACGACGTGGCAGCAGCGCATCGATGGTGGCCCTGAGTGCCTCCGGCTGCTGCGCAATTTCCTGGCGCATCAGCGACGGGCGAACCCCGTTCCCCGCTTGCATATGGTCCTGATCCTTCCGGTCACGCTCGCAGCGACGCCAGCGTGGCGTCGGCGCCATCTGTATACACCAGACGGCCGCTCAGCCACGTCGCTCGGGTGCGCAGCTCGGGGCTGAGCCAGACAAGGTCGGCCTTCGCGCCCCGGGCGAGGCGGCCTACGTCGGACCTGCCAATGAGGTCGGCGGGAATCCGGGTCGCGGCAGCGACCGCGACGGCGAGGGAAACGCCGCAGCGGACAGTGTTCGCGATCGCGACGTCCATCCGCAGCGCCGAACCGGCCAGTGTTCCGTCGCTGCGAACCGGCGGCGCCCCCGCGGGCGGCGGCAGCGTGATCGGCTCGCCCCCGAGCAGGTACTCCCCGGGCGGCATGCCGGCTGGTGCCGCGGCGTCGGTGACGAGCGCGATCCGACCAGGTGCCGCGCGGAACGCCAAACCGCAGACAGAGCCGGCCACGTGATAGAGATCGACGATCAGGCCGCTCGTCAGCCGCTCATCCACGAGGGCCTGGCCGACGACTCCTGGTTCCCGATGGCCGAGCGGCCGCTGCGCGTTGAACAGGTGCGTCACCATCCGCGCCCCGCGGCTTGCAGCGGAGGAGACCTGCTCGGCCGTCGCATCGCTGTGCCCGACGCTGACCAGGACGCCCGCAGCGGTCAGCTGGTCGATAGCGGCCAGCGCACCGGGGCGCTCCGGCGCGAGCGTGAGCACTCGCAGCAGCCCGCCGCCCGCTTCGATCAGCGCGGCGATCGCGGCGGGCGTGGGGTCGATGATCCAGGCCGGGTTGTGCGCGCCACGTCGGTCGGGTGAGATGAACGGCCCTTCCAGGTGCACGCCAAGTACGCGCGCGCCACTGTCCGGTAGGGCGCTGGCGAATCCCGCCGCGGCCGATAGCGCCGCCACGAGGTTGTCGACCGGGGCGGTGATGAGCGTGGGCGCGAACGCGGTCGTGCCGGTCGCCGGGAGCTGGGACGCTACGTCAGCCCAGCTAGCGGCGTCGGCGGTCTGGAACTCGGCGCCGAAGTAGCCGTTCACCTGGAGGTCGACAAACCCTGGCACCAGGTATCCGTCGGGCAACATCATGTCGGCGGCGGGCGACGGGCCGAAGCCCACGCGATCGATGAGACCGCCGGTTAGCTCGACGAACCCTTCGCCGGGAACGGGGTCGCTTCCGTCAGCAGCGGTCAGGAGTTGCGCGGCGGCGATCAGCACCCCGGCGTCCCTCAGCGGCCGACGCGGCGGAGTTCGCTACCGCTGGCCGATTCCGCTCGCGCCGCGGCCGCGATGAATTCCTGCATCTCGGCTGCCACGAGGTCCGGCCGCTCCATCATGGCGACGTGCCCGATTCGTGGCAGCACGACCGCGCGGCCATACCGGAACGAGCGTGCCGCCCGGGCCGCGGTGGCCGGGTTGACCAGCCGGTCGTGACTGCCGTGGATGACGAGCGTCGGCGCGGCTACCCGAGAAGCGTCGCGCCACAGCGAACCCGGCCCAGGCCGCGTGTACTCGCTGACAAGAGCCCGGCCCGACTTCAGGAGGGCGTCGCTGGCGTAGTCGAGACCGTCGCGCCGGATCACCTCGGCCACGGCTTCCGCTCGCCGGTCGCGATGCATGAGGCTCGGATCCGCGAAGAGGTCATTGATCGTCATCTCGGTCCGCCGCTCCGGCGGAATCGCCTGAAGGCGCTTAAGCAGCCTCGTGCCGATACCGGGCGTGCTGACGAGCGCCAGCCGCATCGGCAGCAGCCGGGGGCGCAGGTCGGGCAGCGCAGGTGAGATCAGCGTGAGCGTGCGGACCAGGTCGGGCCGCCGGGCCGCGATTCGCGTGCTGATGGCGCCGCCGAGCGAGTTGCCGACGAGGTGCACGGGCCACGTTCCGAGCTTCTCGATCAGCGATACGACGGCCGCAACGCGCGCGTCCAGGGTGTAGTCGCCGTCGGCTGGCGGCGGCGAGAACCCGAAGCCTGGCAGGTCGATAGCGGCGCCCGCGAGCCCGGGAGCGCCGCGGTCGCCGACAGCGAGCAGGCCCATGAGATCGGTCCAGTTCGTCGCGGATCCGCCGAGGCCGTGGACGAACACACCCTGTTCGCCGATGCCGTCCGGGCCCGCCGGGCTGGTGCGGACGAATACGTCGCCGACGTTCAGCCTGACGAGCTCGCCGGGCCACGGCGAGATCGGGCCGCCCGGCCCCGCGGTGGCACCCATGTCGCGGGCGCGCGCTGCGTCGCTGGCGCGGCCCGGCGGGCAGCCGTTGGCGTGGGCCGATCCTGAGCCGTTGACCTGCGGGAATGGCCCATCAGGCTGGAATTGGTCAGTCATGCCGTCCAAGCGTACTCGCCGGTAGATCCGCGAATCAGACGACCACCTGGAGCAAACCGTGCACGAAGGTCAGGCACCGGCCGTTCAGGTCGATGATCCACCGCGACGGAACGCCGGGGTCGGCCTGCTGGGCCATCGGGTAGCGGGCGAGGACGTCGCCGACGACGCACGACCACGGATCGAGCTCGTCGAGCGTTGGCACCGGCGCGTCCGCAGCCCGGACGAGCCAGCCGTTCAGGACGGCGCCGCCGAAGCCGACCATCAGCTCCCAGCGCAGTTCTGGCCACAGACCCGCGAGCGGCCACGTCAGTGCCCTGAGCGTGACATCGCCGATGGTTTCCTCGCGCTCGGCGTCCGGCGGTCCCAGCACGGCCTGGTACAGCGCGAGGCCTTGCGGCGCGCTGCGCGAGCGCAGCAGCGAGACCCATCGGTTGTGCGCGGCCAGATATTCGGCCCGCGTCGCGCCAACGTTCGCGACGGCGCGGGCGACCAGTTCGGGCTGGAAGTCGGCCATGCGGCGGAGCAGCATCAGCTGGAACTCGCGCCTCGCGAAGCCCCTCATCCCGGCGTCGGCTACATCCCTTTCATGAGCCCGACTGTGTTCCCCGCCGGGTCGATGAAGAACGCGATGGTCGGCCCGTTCGGCACGTCCATCGGCGGCATCGCGGTCTGGCCGCCGAGCTGGCCGATCTTATCGAGCGCCGCCTGCACGTCCTCGACCATGACGTAGAACGTGGCGTGGGCCGAGCCGTCGGGAGTAGGCGCAACGCCACCCGGGATACCGCCCTCGCCCGCCGTCACCATGCCGTAGTGCATGTCGTTGTCAGCATCGATCTGCCAGTCAAACGCCTGAGCGTAGAAGGCTTGCAGTGGTCCTGCGTCGGGCCCGGCTATCTCGAACCATGCGACTGGGTTCGCCATCATTACTCCTAGAGTTTCCTTGTGTGCGCTACCGGCCGCCGAGCCGCGGCTGACCAGGCGAGTGCCAGCCGGACACCGGTGCGCACGGCAGCCGCGCGGCGCGATCAGCCTGCGCGCCTGCGCGGCCGGGCCGTCGTCTCGTCGTCCTTAGTCACCTTGCCCTTGGCCGCCGTCTTGGTCCCGGGCGTCGCCTTGGGCTTAGCCGCCGCCGTCTTGGCGGCGCTGGACTTGGCGCTCGCGCCTGCCGAGTCGGATTTCGCCGCGCCTGACCTCGTGGCGGCGGTGCGCCCTGCGGGTGACTTCGTAGTCTTCGCGGCGCCATGTGCGGCTGCCGACCGCTGACCGCCCGCACCTCGACCTCGAGCGGCCGGGGCTTCCTGGGGTTCGTCGGTGGCCTCGTCCCGGTCCGGCACGGCGCCGAGGCGACCTCCCTTGGCCGCCGCGAGGCTGGCCCGGAGCGCATCGGCCAGGCTCGAGGTCCCGGCGGTATCGGCCTGGGGCGCCTCGACCTGCAACACCTGGCGGCCTTCGGTCTTGGCGGCCACTACTTCCTGCACCGCCTCGCGGTAGCTGTCGTGGTATTCATCCGGATCGAAGTCGACAGTCATGGAATCGATCAGCGACTCGGCCATCCGCAGTTCCTGCGGGCGGACGTCGATGTCGTCATCCAGGAAGGCGAAGTCCGGGGTGCGAATCTCGTCGGGCCACAGCAGCGTCTCCAGCACGATGACGCCGTCCCGGACCCGCAGGATCGCCAGCGATTCGCGCTGCCGAAGCGCAACCTGTGCGATCGCGATCTTTCCCGATTCTTCGAGCGCGTCGCGGAGCAGACTGTACGCGCGCGCCCCGGCCGCCTCGGGCTCGACGTAGTAAGCCTTGTTAAACAGGATCGGGTCGAGCTGATCGGCCGGGCAGAACTGCACGACCTCGATGTTCCTTGTGGTCGGCAGCGGCAGCTCAGCCATGTCTTCTTCGGTCAGAACCACAATGTCGCCGTCGGGAAGCTCGTAGCCCTTCGCGATGTCCTCGTAGGGCACTTCCTGGTCGTCGACCGTGCAGAACCGCCGAAACCTGATCCGCCCGCCGTCTTCGCGGTGTACCTGCCGGAAGGCGATGTCCTTCTGCTCCGTGGCCGTGTACAGCTTCACGGGAATCATGACGAGGCCGAAGGAGACTGCCCCCTTCCACATGCTGCGCATGGCATCTCCTTACCCCGAGCCGGTCCGGGTACTAATTCTCACTTCGGCGGGGCGCGAATGTCCGCCAGGGTTCGGGTAGTGGTACAAGCAGTGTTGTCTGCATTCCGCGTTTCGGCAATTTGTCGAGTGCCGGATTTGCCGAGGAGGCACCGAAATGAGCGACATGGGCCTTGAAGAGCCAGACATGGAGGCACCGGACGCCGACGCCGCAGAGCAGCACCGTGACGTGATGCCCGAACCTGACGCCAACGACGATGCGCGCGCCGCCCGTTGACGGGGCAAAACCCCAGCTTGAGGTCGACGCGGCCGATGCCGCCGAGCAAGCCCGGGTAGTAATCCCCGATGATGACGAATACCGCTAACCGGGCTATGCAACAGAGCTGGTCGTAGGATTGCCTCCTATACGGATCCGCGGCCATAACCGTCGACCACGAGCAAGCACCCTTCCGGAGTGATCATTGACCGCTTCGCCACAGGCCAAGTCCGGCAGCACGCGGCTACCGCGCCCCGCGCGCAGGCTGCAGCTGCTCGGCGCTGCCCGTGACGTTTTCGTGGCCCAGGGGTATCACGCAGCCGCGATGGACGAAATCGCCGAGCGTGCAGGCGTGAGCAAGCCCGTCCTCTACCAGCACTTCCCTGGCAAGCTTGAGCTGTATCTCGCTCTGCTCGATGAGAGCGCGGACGAGCTCGTCCGGATCATGAGCGAGGCCCTGTCCTCCACGACGGACAACCGGGAGCGGGTCCCGGCTACCTTCAAGGCCTTCTACGACTTCGTCGCTGGCACGAACGAGGCCTTCCGCCTGGTCTTCGAGTCCGATCTCAGCAACGAGCCTGCTGTGCGTGGCCGCGTCGAGAAGGCGATCCAGGACTGCGCCGACATGGTCAGCCAGTTCATCCGCGAGGACGCGGGCGTGAGCGATGCCGAGGCGCACCTGCTGAGCATCGCCCTGGTCGGGATGGCGCAGGTCAGCGCCCGGTACTGGCTGAGCACGAACCAGCAGATCCCGAAGGACGCCGCCGAGCAGCTCATAGCCAGGCTGGCCTGGCGCGGTATCAGCGGCTGGCCCCTGACCGCGTCATAGCGAGCTTTCCGATACTTCCCGCTTTTAGCCGATCTTGAGTCCTAGTTTGTTCCTTTTGCGGTCGAGGAAACCGGGAAGTCTGAGCAATTCCCCTGAGAGGAGTCCTGTGGAAGTCAAGATCGGTGTTCAGTCGGCGCCGCGCGAGCTGGTGTTTGAGACGGACGCGGCGCCCGATGAGATCGAGGCAGCGCTCAAAGCCGCTGTCGAGATCCATGCTGGCGTCTTCGTACTCGCAAATTCCAAGGGCGGCCGGGTCCTGGTGCCAGCGGAAAAGATCGCCTACCTCGAATTCGGCGCCAACGAGCAGCGGCGCGTCGGCTTCAGCAGCTGACAGCCCCGAGCGTCGGCGCTACGAGGCGTCGAGGCCGAGCGCCGCCATCCGCGCGGCGTGGGCGTCGGTCAGCTGAGCGAACATCCGTCCGATATCGCCGAGCTGGCTCGCTGCATCGCCTGCCAGCAACCTGGCCAGCGGTTCCCGCTCGGCGGCCACGCGCTGCGCCTGTCCGAGCGCTTCGCCCAGGAGGCGCCGCGCCCACAGCGCCAGCCGTCCGGCTACGCGCGGATCGATCGCGATCGCCTCGCGCACCCGGGCGATCACGAACTCCGAATGCCCGGCGTCCGCGAGGACGGTCAGTACAAGATCCCGAGTGGCTGGATCTAGCACCTGGGCAACTGCGCGGTAGAAATCCTCGGCGATTCCGTCGCCGACGTAGGCCTTAACCAGACTTTCAAGCCAGTCGGCCGGAGCGGTCCTGGCGTGGAAGGCATCGACAGCGACGACGAAAGGCTGCATGGCGGCCTGAGGGTCGGCCTCCATGTCTTCGATTCGGCGACGCAGCAGCTGGAAGTGCCCGAACTCCGCGACGGCCATCTCGGCCAGCGCGGTCTTGTCCGACAGTGAAATCGCGAGGGCGGCGTCTTCGGACAGCCGGAAGAAGGCAGTCAGGGAGGCATAGGCCAGTAGACCCAGAAGATCGAGCATTCCGTCTCCTGGCGGGGGGCCGACGGCTGGGGCGTCGGCATCTCCTGCGGCGTTGGTCACGACGGCAGAGTAAGGCAGGACGACGCCAACACACCACGCGACCTCGGCTCACGGGCGCATAACGCTGGGCTTGATACACTCAGCTGCGATCGACACGAGGAATGCGGTCTCCCCCGACCGCGTTATAGAAATCGTAGGCGCGACGATCTTCCTGCAGCTTCAGCCGGGACGAATGGCGCGCTGCTTCTCCTCCGCAAACGCGTGGCTCATGCTGCGCAATGACAGAGCCTGTCCCGATGGCAGAGCCTGTCCGGCCGGAGGGGTTACGTGCCAGCCCCTGGCAATCTCCGCCCAGGCGCACGCTGCGCCAGGCTGCTACGGGCCCTATTAGAGGCGGAAGCCCTGACGACATTGACAGCGAGCATGGACGACAGCTCAGAGATCGAACTGGCGGGCGCCCCCGCGCCCGCGCCCGGCAAGACGTTCCGCGACTTCGGCATCGCAGAGCCCATCTGCGCAGCCCTCGAGGCAGAGGGCATCACCACAGCTTTTCCCATCCAAGCGCTGACCCTTCCCGTCGCGCTCGATGGCCACGACCTTATTGGCCAGGCCCGTACCGGGACCGGCAAGACGCTGGCCTTCGGAATCCCGATCCTCGAGCGCCTGGACATGACGCGCCGCGAGAAGGCAGCACCAAGTTCCCTGGTCGTTGTGCCGACTCGTGAGCTCGCGATGCAGGTCGCCGACGACCTGAGGCTGGCTGGCAGTCGAATGGGGGCGAACGTCGTGACGGTGTACGGCGGCCGCGCCTACGAGCCCCAGATCGACGCGCTGGCAACCGTCGACATCGTCGTCGGGACGCCCGGCAGGCTGCTCGACCTCGCTCGGCAGGGCCACCTGAAGCTCGGTAAGGTAACGACGCTCGTCCTGGACGAGGCCGACAAGATGCTCGACCTCGGCTTCCTGCCCGATGTCGAGCGCATCCTTCAGCTGACGCCGGCGAGCCGGCAGACGATGCTGTTCTCCGCCACGATGCCCGGCGAGATCGTCACGCTCGCGCGGCGGCACCTGAGCCGCCCGATGCACATCCGGGCCGAGGAGCACGACGAGCCACAGCACGTACCGTCGACGGAGCAGCACATATTCCGCGCCCATCACCTGGACAAGGTGGAGGTGCTGGCCCGGATCCTGCAGGCCGAGGGTCGCGGGCTCACGATCGTGTTCTGCCGGACCAGGCGAAGCTGCGACCTGGTCGCCACGACGCTGACGACCAAGGGCTTCGCGGCCGCAGCCGTGCACGGTGACCTCGGCCAGAGCCAGCGTGAGCGGGCCATGCGAGCGTTCCGCTCCGGCAAGGTTGACGTGCTCGTCGCCACCGATGTCGCAGCTCGCGGCCTGGACGTAGACGACGTCACGCACGTGATCAACTACGAGTGCCCCGAGGACGAGAAGGCCTACCTGCACAGGATCGGCCGGACCGGCAGGGCCGGTCGCGACGGCGTCGCGGTCACGTTCGTCGACTGGGCTGACCTGAGCCGATGGAAGGTCATCAACGACCTACTGAAGCTGAACTTCGCTGAGCCGACAGAAACGTATTCGACCTCCGAGCACCTGTATGCCGCCCTGAACATTCCGGCGGACGCCAAGGGCGTGCTGCCCAGGAATCAGCGGGGCAGGGCCGGGCTCGAGGCCGAGTCGCTGGAAGACATCGGCGAGACGGGCAAGACGCGGTCACGATCTTCGTCAGGCGGCGGTCGCGGCGCGCGATCGCCGGCCAAGCTCGAACGGTTCGCATGCGCGCGGCCACAGTGGGGACGGCGACGGGCGCGAGGCCGGGCCGCGGACACAGCGGTCGCGGCGCCGGACCCGGTCCGGCAAACCTGCTTCCGGCCAACCCCGTACCCCTCGGACTGACCGCGGCGGCGGTAAGCCAGCGGTCGGCGAGTAATCCGCAGAGTCCGCTCGGCGCGAAAACTCGAACTACCGCCGGCGCGGATCCTGCTCGGCTCGTCAAGAGCACGTGACCAGGAGATGTCGCTGGTTTTGGCCGGATATCGACAGGGCATCATGGGGTCGGCGCCGGAACCCTCTCAGCTAATCCTGCGTTATTTGACTGTTATATTTCAGCTATCTCTCGATAGGCTGCCACGTCGTGAGCACACCCCGGTCCCTGGAAATGCCAGACCACGTCCGGTCGGCGACAGTGCAGACGGCTCGAGGTACTTTCGCAGTCCTGGAGGCCCAGCCCTGCCGGGGGGTGAGCTACCGAAAGCCCGCTCTGCTGGTTCCTGGCTTCACCGGCAGCAAGGAAGATTTCCTCGCGATCTTGGAGCCGCTGGCTTCGGCTGGGCGCCACGTCTACGCCATTGATCAGCGCGGCCAGTATCAGAGCCCGCACGCCGCCGACCGTTCCGGCTACGCGCCGCCCGAACTCGCTGCGGACGTCCTGGCGATCGCCGATGCCGTCGCACCCGGCGTCGAATGGCGTGCACCTCGTGGGCCACTCCATGGGCGGGCTAATAGCCAGGGAGGCCGTGCTGACCCGACCGGCGGCGTTCCTGTCGCTGACACTGCTCGGATCTGGGCCGGGCGCAATCGGCGGTGAACGGGCCGCGGCCCTGACGGAGCTGCTGGCAGTGCTCGACCCAAGCAACGGGTCGAGTGCGGATGACCGCGCCGAGCTCGCCAGCTTGGTCCGGACAATCTGGCGCGACCAGCTGGAGCCGCAGGCACGCGCCGATGGCACGGACGATCACGTCATCGCCTTCTTGCGCGAGCGGACGCTCCGGACCTGTCCGATCCACTACATCGAGGTCGCGCGGTTCTTGCTCAGTTGCGCCGACCGCACCGACGAGCTCGCGGACGTAGCCGCTGCCAGCAACCTGCCCACCATGGTCGTGTACGGCGAGAACGACGATGCGTGGCCGACGCAGGAGCAGGACCAGATGGCCAAGCGGCTCGGCGCCGACCGCGCCTGCATCCCGGGCGCGGCGCATTCGCCAGCCGTTGAGGCACCGGTGACGACGTCCAGCATCATGACGCAGTTCTGGAACGCCGCCGAGCGTCGTCAGCCGACCATCCACTCGTGCGGCAGGACGCGCCGCGCCGCGTCCTGACCGCCGCGCTCTTCGATCGCTGACCTGCCTCAGGCACCTGCCTTGGCGCCAATGGCACGCCGAGCATCACTCGCGGCTTCTGCGCTGAGGCCGTCCCAGGGGCGCCGAGCCGCGGCCGCGGCGGTGCCTTCGGGACATTGCGCGCGAAAGTCGCACCAGCCGCAGCTAGTACTGGGCCGAGGCTGGAACAGGTCGTCAACTCGCCGACCACCGGCCGAGGCCGCCTTGTGTTGCTCATCGGCGTGAGCACACTCCGCTGCGATCGCCTCGGCCCGCCGCAATTGCCTCTCGAGCGACTCGGACGTATGTTCCCAGGCGAGCACCTTGCCCGTCGGCAGGTGATGCAATTCCACCCGGCGACATGGCCTGCGCATGACGCGCTCCGCGGCCAGCGCGTAGAGCGCGAGCGCCATGGACGTCCGGGCCTCGTCGACAGTAAGAAGGTGCCGACCCGTCTTGTAGTCGACCACGACGAGCTCCCGGGATACACCGTCGTCCGAGGCGCGATCGTCCAGCCGGTCGATCCGGCCCGATACGGCGATCAGGTCGGTCCTGGTTGCGACCACGCGCTCGACCCCGACAGGTTCCCGACTCGGGTCGAGCCTGGCAACGTAGCCCTCGACCATCTGACGGCATCGGTCCCGGTGCTCGGCAGACTGGCCGTCATCGGCGAAGCCATCAGTGAGCCACCCGCTCTCGAGCAGGTCACCAGCCGCCGTCACGGTGCGCTCGCGCCGCGGTAGCCGCCACCATGCCGCCAGCGCGTTGTGGACGCTGGCACCGAGGCTGTTGTGCGCCCACGGCGGGCCCTTCGGCGGCGGAGGTCGGTCCAGGTATGTGAACCGGTACCTGCGCGGGCAGTCGAGCCAGGTTGCTAGCCGAGTCGGCGTGCAGGAATATAGCCGCCGCGGCATGCCGTCAAAGCCGAGCTGCTCCATACGGTCATCATGGCGCAAGCCACTGACACCACCGAGCCGCCACTCGTGGCAGGGCGGTGCTATTCAGCCGGGTCTGTGTCGACCGAGCCGGGGTCATCGAAACCGTAGGAGACGCCGTCCGGATCTGGGCCCGCCGTAACCCAGGAATTGAACAGCTTCTCGGCGCTCGCCACGGTGAACTCGTCCCCGTGACCTGGGAGTACCCGCGTATCTGGCGGCAGCGTGAGAATCTGGGCACCGATCGCGTCGAGCTGCTTCGCCCAGTTCGGGAAGCCGTCGCGTCGCGAAACGGGGCCGTTCTCCGTCACCACGTCGCCGCTGAACACGACGCCCAGCTCCTCGGAGTACAGGCAGCACGATCCGCGGCTGTGTCCCGGCGCGTGCAGCACTTCAAGCGCGACGTCGGCGACCTCGAATACACCGCCGTCCTCCATGTCGATCTCGGGATCAGCACCTGTGTGCACCTCGCGCCACGCCGGCAGGTCCGCTGGGTGCAGCGCCACGGGCGAATCGTCCCGGCCGGCCACCTCAACCGCCGCGCGGGTGTGCCCGGAATGGCCATGCGTGCAGATCACCGCCAGGACCTCTCGCTCGCCGACGGCGTCCAGCACAGGAGCGGCGTCCCCGCCGGGATCGATGACGATGACCTCGTCATCGTCGCCGACGATCCACGTGTTTGCCCGGCCGCTGACGCGTTCGACCCGCGCGCCTTCTGCTGCCATAAGAATCTGCCTTCCGTGCTGTCCTGTGTCGGCCTAACAACCCGGGAGCACGATAGTCCTTCCGCGCCTACCTGGCTGTCACTGGTGCGGCGCCAGTGGCATGAGCTATGAGCTGCTCGTAACCGCCATCGGGCGCTACCTCAGTTCCGATTCGATGACCGGTCAGAGCGCCGTGATCGTCGCTTCCGCCTGACGGAGCCAGCCCGAGCCGAGATGCCAGCCCGGTGAGACGGCCCCGTTCCGTTTCACTCTGGTTGGGATGGTTGATCTCGATGCCGGTCAGGCCTACCGCAGCCAGGTCGGCGATCACATCGTCGGGGATCTGCCAGCCGCGCGCCGTGCCGCGCGGATGCGCGAGGACGGTCACGCCGCCGGCCGTGCGGACGAGGCGGATGGCTTTCGCCGGGTCAAGCGCGTACCGGGACACGTGAGCGCGGCCGCTGGGTCCGATCCACTCTGGCGAGAACGCCTCGTCGATGCTGGACACGACGCCCGCGTCGATCATTGCTCTCGCGATGTGCGGCCGACCCACCACGCCGCCGCCTGCGATCTCACTCACCTGCTCCCACGAGATGGGAACGCCCAGCTCGTTGAGCTTCCTGACCATGGCCCGGGCACGGTGCAGCCTGCTCTCCCTGATCTCGGCCATCTCGCCAGCCAAAGCGTCGTTTTCCGGGTCGAACAGGTAGGCCAGAATGTGCACGCTGTGACCCTCCAGCCGACAGGAAAGCTCTGAACCCGGCACCAAGGTCAGCCCGTGCGGCAGCGCGCTCGCCGCCTCACGCTGGCCAGCGACGGTGTCGTGATCAGTTAGCGCGACGACGTCCAGGCCAGCTTCACCGGCGCGGCGGATGACGACGGCTGGCGGCTCGGTGCCGTCAGAGACATTGCTGTGGTTGTGCAGGTCTGCGCGCACGCTGCGACATTAGCCCGGAAGCAGTGGTGATGGTGCGCCGAACGGCAGGTCCATTTCCTGCCCCGGATCGCGGAGATCCCGCAGCTCCAGCGGCTCCGCCATCATCATTCCGGCCGTGTCAGGCCACATCACCAGCCAGAGCCAGCTACCAGATACTTCACCCGCGAAGGCGGCGCAGTCTTTCGCGTCAACGTGCCACAGCGGGAACTCGTGATGTGAGACCTCCACGACGCCCGCGGGCTGGCCCGGCTGGGAAGTCGGAGCCCGGATCCGGTCCCTCGAGGCCGGCGAACCGTGCCCCAAGGCCGACCCCCGGCTCCTCCGAGACCAGCATCATCTCGGCCGGTCCGCCCATGGGGTTGGGCCCGGAGAGGGCGACCGAGCAGCCACGGGTACCTGTTCGCTCATCGCCCGCGGCTGCGAATCCGGTGACCAGCCAGCCCTGTGGCAGGGGCCAGGGCAACCAGACGGGAACCTGCGCTCCCCTCAGCACACCATCAAGGCCCTCCGACGACGGGCTGAATCCCGATCGCAGCGGGTAGACCTTGCCGTGCTGTTCACAGCGGTACGAGCTCGACCAGATGCTCGGCGAGTGCAGGCCTGACTCACAGCGCGGACACATGAGTTCCTGGCTCATCTCACTTAGAGTGATTCCCCGATTCGCTAGCGTCAACTATCTACTGGCGAGTATCTAACCAGCTCAGGACATAATGGTCAGATGCCAGACGACAAGCCTCCGGAGCGAGACGGTGAGCGAGCCCCTAGCAGAGCCGGGAACGGGGCCGACGTCCGCTGCCCCGCCATATCCCGTGCGTCGGGGCAGCGTAGTCAAGGACGACGCGGGGCGGATGCTGCTCATCCTGCGCGGCCACGATCCGGGTAAGGGCCTGTGGTCCATTCCGGGCGGCCGGATCGAGCCCGGTGAGACCGGCGAGGAGGCTGTCGTCCGGGAGGTCCGTGAGGAGACCGGCCTGGAGGTGACCTGCGGGCAGCTCCTTGGCTCCGTCGAACGGCCCGGCCGGGCCGGCGACGTCATCGTGATCAGCGACTTCACGGCCATCGTCGTGGGCGGCGAACTGGCCGCCGGTGACGACGCAGCCGATGCGCGCTGGACCACGCCGGACCAACTGGTCGCTCTCGATACGCGCGGCGAGCTGACGCCGGGCCTGCTGACCGCGCTCCGCTCCTGGGGAGTCGCCTGAATCGCGGCCGATAACGAGGAGGCCGGAGTCAGCGGAACGCGGTCCTCGTCCAGTGCCGTCCACCGTCGGTGGTGGTCCAGATTCCGTGCGGGTCGCCGAGCCAGTGCCCCACGAGCGGGGTCTCGAAGCCCACCCAGGCTGGCGCGTTGCCGGTGATCGGATTTCCCCCGCTCAGGCTCTGCGTGTCGGTCGCCGCGGTCAGCCAGCTTCGACCTCCGTCGGCTGTGATCAGCAGTTGAGCGGTGTCGGTTCCGTTGCCGCCGAGCGCACCGCTGGCGACTGCGATCCTTGTCGGACTGGCCGCCGCGACAAAGCCAAGCCACTGCCCTCGGGGAGTCGCGGCCGTCGGTCGCCACGTTGCGCCCGCGTCTGCCGACGTGATGATGAACGTGCTCGTGATGTTGTGCGGGGCGCATACGCCGGCGAAGAAGCCGCCAGGCGCGGCGGCCAGCGCGATCAGATCCTCTTCCTGCTTCGGGCCGCTTGGGCCGAGCCCGCCGCAGGGATCTGCCGTTTGCCGCCACGTGCTGCCGGCGTCCGCTGCGCTGTAGACATCCGCTTCCGCTGGAACCGGCCCGGCCAGGCTGCCATACAGGGCGACGAGGACGTTCGGACCGGACGCGACGATCTGCGCGGAATTGCTGCGGCCGGGCTCGTTGAGCTGCCCGACCAGCGTCCGCCAGTTCGCTGAGCCGACTGTGGCTTTTTGCAGGGATGGCTGACAGGGACCCGGGCAGCCAGTGCTTGTGTACGCGACGCGGTACACCTCGTTGCCAGCGACCGTCAGCGTCTCGGTTTGCGGACCCGGATCGGCATGCCAGGTCTGGCCGCCATCAGTGGTCATCAGCAGCGCCGGGCCGTAGAGATAGCCGATCTCAGGTGAGGCGAAGCTGATCTGGCTCACACATGCCTGCACCGAACAGTTGACGGAGCCGTCCTGTACGCGAGCCGCGGGAGTAGGCAGCACGCTGCCAGTTCTGGCCACCGTCGGTCGTGTGCGCGAGTCTGGTGCACGTCGCCTTGCCGCATGGCTGGGCAGCCAGCGCCCATCCCTCCGTGGCGCTAATCCAGCTGGTGCTCAGCAGCGAGGAGTGGGCCAAGTCCGTCGCGGCCGGCTGCCCGGCGCTTGACGAGGTTGTCGGCGCGACAGTCTTCGCCGGGCCGGCCGTGCCCGTAGGCACGCTGCCACAGGCCGCCGCGAGCAGGGCCACGCCGACAGCAAGCAATGAGCGCGTCGACATCGCCATAGTCGCCCCCCGATCGCCGCCTTATCCCGTTGATGCAGCGGCATCCCCTATGACGCAACCGGCCGTCTCGCGGTTGCGATCACGTTGTGGCCCGGCTATCAAGCCAAAGCGCCCATGGCTACGGTCAGCTCGATCCGGCCCAATATTCTCGCGAAGCCTTCGACTGGGTGAGCATCTCGGGTGTCTCGAAACCTGGCGCCATCGAGGACGCAGTTCCGGCCATGACTTCGTGGTGCTCGATATCAAGCAGCCGCAGCCAGCTCTGCTGACCCATTGTCAGCGCGACGAAGCAGCCAAGCTCCACGAGCTCAGGCTCGGAGAAGTGTGCATGCAGCCGGTCCCACAGCGCATCGGTGGGCTCCAGCCGCCAGGTAATCGCCTCGGCGTACGCGAGCGCGGCCTTCTCACGGTCACCAAGCCGTGCGGACTTCTCGAAGTTGAGCAGGTCGTCGTACTGCCCCTCGGTCAGTCCTTGCGCCCTGGCCTGCTCTGAACGCTGGTTCCCGCAGTACTCGCACTTGACCGACCGGGATACGTAGATGCGGCACAACTCCTTGATGGCGTGGTCACACACGCCGTCGCGGAAGATGGCCTGCCAGGAATCAGCGAACGCCCAGAACGCGGCCGGGACATGAGCGCGCACCGCCGAGCTTTCCGGTCGCGGCGTTCCCTCCCGCCGGCAGCGCTCCATCTCGGCCTGCATGCGCGCGTCCATCGCTTCCGGCGGAACGTAACTAATCCTCGGCCTGCGTCCCATGAGTCACCCCGCGCCAAAGCTGCAAGTTGTCTCGTCAGGTAACCACACGGTTCGGGTCGTCGCTAGCCTCCCCGCGCAACCGCTCGGCCTTACGGCGCGTCGTAACCCGCGACGCACCATGAAGCGTCGAAGATGTGACAAGCCCGGACGCAAGGTCCGCGTCGGACAGGTGGAGGTTGCCGCGATGTTCTCTACTGACAGGTTCGGCTCGTGAGCCGGCGCGGCATGGCTGCCCGGCTGGCTGCTGCGTCATTAGCTGCGGCCGCCATTGCGGGTTGCTCTCAAGGCGCCGCGAGTACCGTCGTCCCGGTGCTTGGCCGACCGGCCGGAATCTTCGCCCACGGGACGGGCTGGGGAAAGGTCAAGCCCACCCAGGTATTCAACGGCGGCGACCCCACCGGTCTGGTGACGCACATCAGCTGGTCTTCTTGGGGCGGCAGTACCGCGACCGGCGCGGGAACCAGTGACTGGCCATATCCCAGCGTCGCGGCCGGAAAGGAAGAGCGCGTCAAGATCGTCGCGTTCAATCTGGGCAAGTGCGGCGGCAAGCTCACGTACAGGGCAGTCGAGTGGTTCTTCCCGCAGCACGGCCAGGCCTTCAAGGCGAACCAGTACGAGAACGTCTGCGCGGGCACGTACGTCGGCAGCTAGACACGGCGGCTAACGACGTGGTAGCGGCCCGAGCGCGCAGAGCTGCGCTCAGGAGTCTGGCCGCGCCTTCAGTTCCCGCTCGACCAGCGCGATGAGCTCAGGGTGTTCGCTCAGCCCTCGCAGCAATTCTGTCGACAGGCCGAGTTGCCTTGCCGCCGCCTCGATAACTGACTGCGCCATGCCGAGGAGCCGGGCCAGCGTCTCATCCCTGGCAAACGTCGACGGCAGCTGGTCTAGTCGTATCTCGACGGGCCGACGCCAGGTGCCGTCCGGGCCCGGCAGCCACGCTGCTTCGGTGGCAGCGACGCCGACAGTCGACATCGCGTCGGTGTGCTGAGAATCGACGAACGACTCCCGGTGCGAGGTTTCGACGACGCCGGCGACGAGTCGCGCGTTGGGCACCAGCAGGACGTTCCAGATGTACTCGGCGCGTGCATGGCTCGGACGACTCAGCGCGAACTCGAGGCCGTCGATCTCCGCCGCCGGATCGAACCCCTCAACACCGCGCTCGTGCCGTGCGAACTCGTCGGCGATCAGCACGAACCCCAGCGGGTCACGCGTTCGCGCCCGAACCTCGACGCTGTCACGGACTCCCATCGCCCGTAGCTGCACGAGCCACGGACCGTAGCCGTCGTCGGCGAACCACGCATCGGCGTTCCCGTCGAAGTACAGCTCCAGCTCCTTCGACCGCTGGTACAGGCTGCCCGGCATCATCAGCCGCCGTTCACCGGTCGCGGCGTTCTCGCCGACGAGGAACGTCGTGTCGCGCAGCCGTTCGAGTAGCCGCTCGCGCCGGTCGCCGCCCGCCTCACCCATCGCGCGCGCGACGACCTCGATGTCGGCCGTATGCTGCGCGGCGTCCAGCGCGTCCGCTTCAAGCTGCCGGTACCGAGGGAAGATGCCCTCCAGCACCTCGTCCACGATGTCTGGCTCCGTCAGGCCTAGCGCGTCCAGAAACTGACGTGCAGCGGCGACGCTTGCGATAGACCTTCGGACAGACGGGAACGGGGTCGACGTCGATCCCGGTAGATACACAGCCGCGCGGCCGTCGGCGCGGAACGGCGCGACGTGAGTCCCGTCCTCGAGCCGTATCAGCGGCCGGGTCCGGGCGACACCGGTCTCCCCCTCCGCGGATCCCCACGGGCCTGGCTCTTGCCATAGCGTCGGGTGCCCGTAGAGGAATCCGTAGAGCTCGGCGATCCACTCGTCGGGCTGCGCTTCCAGGAAGTCGGCCGTCAGTCTGCCAACGACCGATGACGGCGTCACCTCCTCGATGCCGATCTCATTTTGGAGGTAGCGCCACAGCAGCGGCTTGCCGTCCGCGGTAATCGACTCGTCCACGAAGTCGACCGGCCGCGCCGCGCCGTACGCGGCGCCAAGCTGGTCGGGCTCGAACAGCTCGCGCAGCCCTGTGCCGTGAGCGAGCTTCAGGCCGGAGGCGATGCCGTAGCGTCCGTCGTCCACGGGGATGAGCGCCTCGACTGTCAGGGCAGTTCGGACGCACTCGAACAGCGGCCTGAACATCGTGCCGACTCCGAACCGCACTCCGTCAATCGGCAGGGCCTCGAGGACCTCAGCCGTCAGCAGGCCCTGGTCGCGAACGTCGCGGAGCACATCAGCCAGCAGCTCGGCCGTTGCCCGCACCAGCTGCTGATTCGACGGGTCCTGCTCGGGCACGTTGTCACGGGCCGGCGTGGTCCGGTAGGGGCCGTGGACCAAGAAGCCGAGGTATGTCTCCTTCTGGGTCGGAAAGTACACGACGAGCGGCGACCGGTCACACCGCACAAGACGCCGTTGTCCATCGACCCCTGGCGCAGACCGGAACGCGACCTCGACCCGCAAGCCCGGCTTGTCGACGTCGGCGAGGGAACGCTGCCAGACGAGGTATTCCTCGGCCGGTCGGCCGGGAACCGTGGTCAACGACACGCGGCGGCGATCGGGACTGACACTTTCCGCCGAGCGCGTCACCGCAGCGTTCTCGACTCCCACTCCGCGAACGCGCAGGCGCTCGATGCTCCGCAGGAACAGCAGCGTCTCCGGGTCGATCCCGGTCAGCGCGGCACCAATTTCCGTCACCGCGGTTTCTGACGGAACGTTCGCGAGGTCAAACGGGAAGACAAACAGCGTGCCGAGGTCGCCTATGTCGGTGTCAGCCGCGGCGCGCTCCGCTAGCGGTTCGGTGGCGACTGGCCGGACGTAGTTGTCGATCCGGAAGCTCTCGTTACCGCTGTAGATGCGCGGGCTCTTCGTGTACGCGTAGACGGACTTGAAGCCGATCCCGAAGGTGCCGATCTTCGTCAGGTCCCCGGACTTCGATGTCGCCGCGACACCGCAGACGCCGCGAACGTCCGCCTCATCAAAGGGCCGGCCGTCGTGGCGAACCTCAAGCCGATCGTCGAACAGATCGAAGACCAGGTCTGTGGCTCCCGCGTCTTCGGCGTTCTGTATCAGCTCGAAGATGAAGTGCGTGCGCTCGCTGTAGAGGTGTCCGAGCAGGTCGAGAACGGCCGTGTCCCAGCCGTAGCGCGCGATGTTCTCGGCCCGGATCTTCTCGTAGTCGGCGCGCACTTGATCATCCTGGCCTATCCGCGGCGCTCGGCGGAACCTAGCTGCCGCGCGACGGTCTACCGTGGTGCGTCGCCCATGCGGTACTGGAGCGTGATTTCGTCGAGGCGTCGCTTCAGGTCATCGTCGACCCTGACGACAGGTGCGGCGAGGCTGTCGTCTAGCTGCTCAGGACGACTGGCTCCGATGATGGGCGCGGTGATCGCCTTGTTCGCGAGCACCCAGGCCACCGCGAGCGTCACCAGGCTCAAGCCCGCCTCGGCGGCAAGGCCTCGCAGTTGCTCGACGGTGTCAAACTCCTGGTCGTGCCAGTACCGGTCCTGGTATTGACCACCTGCGGAACCGAGCGTGAAGCGGCTGCCCTCCGGCGGCGGCGCGGACCGCGAGTGCTTGCCCGACAGCAGGCCACCCGCGATGGGGTTGTACGGGATGACGCCCACACCTTCTTCGCCGCAAAACGGCAGCATCTCCCGTTCGATCTGGCGGAAGAGCAGGTTGTACCGCGGCTGCACGGAGTCAAGTCGGGTCAGCCGCAGCGTCTCACTTCGGCCGATAGCGCGCACGAGCTGGTATGTCAGGAAGTTCGAGCAGCCGACGTACCGGACCTTACCCTGGTGGACTAGATCATCAAGAGCACTGAGTGTCTCGTCGATAGGCGTCTGCTCGTCATAGCCGTGCAGCTGATACAGGTCGATGTAGTCCGTCTGGAGGCGCCGGAGCGAGGCTTCGACCGCGGACAGGATGTGCTTGCGCGAGTTGCCCGCGTCGAACGGGGCGGGGCCGGTCGGGACGAAGCACTTCGTTGCGACGATGAAGCGGTCTCGCTTGCCTCGAAGCCATCGGCCGAGGATCTCTTCGGTCACGCCCCTTGTCGACAGGTCGCCCCCCAGCGGGTAGGCATCGGAGGTGTCGAGGAAGTCGATGCCGCCCTCGGCAGCGCGGTCGAGGATGGCGACGGCCGTCGGCTCGTCGCTCTGCAGCCCGAACGTCATCGTGCCCAGGCAGAGGCGTGAGACCGGCAAGCCAGTGCGGCCAAGTCGGGTGTGGTCCATGACGGCACGCTATCGCGGGCCGCGGCGCGGTCAGGCGATGAGTCCTGCTGCGGACGTGGCGCCGGTCACGGACTCGACCGCAGCGCGCGCCGCGATTGCCGAGCCGCGGGCGCCGGCCATGTCCAGGTCGGGCACGAGCGCGATTGAGGACACGCGCTCCTGCTCGTCGCGGAGAACCGTGTGGGCACGCACCCGGTCGATGAACCAGTCGCGGAACGCTGGCGCCGCCTCGACCACGCCGCCGCCGAGCAGGTACACGTGCGGATCGGTGAAATTGGCGGCGATCGTCAGCAGCCGACCGATCGCCATCGCCTGCTGCTCGAAAATGCTGAGCGCCAGCTGATCGCCCGCTTCGCCGTACGCACGGACCAGCCTGGCCGCGACGCTGGCCGGTTGCCCGGACAACTCGTGGCCCGGGTACTGGGTCAGCCAGTAAGGAAGCAGGCTCTTCTCGATGGCTGTGAGCGAGGCGATGCTCTCGGCGTCGCCGGGCAAGCCGCAGTTACAGACCGGCATCGGCTGGCCGGGGGCGAGCAGGCCTTCCATCGGCAGCCAGATGTGTCCCAGCTCACCAGCCATCCCGGCGGCGCCCCGGATGACCTGCCCGCCCTCGACGACGCCGCCACCGAGACCGGTGCCGACGATGACCGAGACCGACGATCGCCGGGTCGCGAGGCCGCGTCCGAAGTGCTCATGATGTGCATAGAGCGCGGCCGCATTGGCGTCGTTGTTGAAGACCACCGGGATACCGAGGCGGCCTTCGAGCGCGATGCGGACGTCGAAGCCTCGCCACTCGGCGTTCGCGAAGTTAGTTGCTCCCTTCGACGAGATCACGCCATCAGCGGTCACCGGGCCGGGTGTGTCGAGTCCGACAGCCAGGACTGCCTGCCGCGGCGTACCGGTGAGCTCTAGCACGTCGTCGAGCGACCTGGCGAGCGCTTCGATCGCCTTCTCCGGTCCCTCCCGGACCAGACTCGGCGATTCGGCCATCTCCGCGACGAGGAAGCGGCCCGTGGAGTCGAGCAAGGTGGCGTTGATGGTCGTACCGCCGACGTCCAGCCCGGCTACTACCCACTGACCCGAATACAACATCTACTGCCCCTCGCGCCGGCCCATGGCCCCCCGAACCCGCATCAAGCTTGGCATTCTGTGAGCGTCTGCGCCATATCGCCGCTTGGAGTCCCCTGGTCAAGGGCGCAGCTCGGCTCCCGACTCCGCCGATTGGCCTTCGCCAAGCGCCCGGCTCCCGGCGTAGTCAGCGACCGCGATCGCCACGACGACGACGGCCGTGCAGATGCTCAGGACCAGAGCCGAAACGTGCGGCGCGACGAAGCCCAGCAGCGCGATCACAAGGAGGCCGCAGGCCCGCGACCAGGACAACCGACCCCAGACCGTGAGCTTGAAGGCCAGCAGGCCGACGATGTACAGGCCGGTACCGCCGAGGATGAGCCACGAGGTCGAGCCCACGCCGACGGCGTCCGGGCGGGCCAGCACCAGTTCATCCGCGGCGGCGGCCGCGATGATGCCCGCGACCATGATGGGGTGAATCAGGTGATAAGCGGTCCGGCCGATCCGGCCAGGGTTGTCTGACGCGGCGATCAGCTTCGCTCCCTCGTCGGCGCTGCGGTCGAAGTAGAGCCACCACAGCGCGATGCTGCCGATGAACGCGACCACAAACGCCGCGATCGGCGGAGCGCGGTCGGCGTGCGGCAGCGACAGCGGTCGGAGCAACCCGGCGAATGTCGCGCCGATCACGACGATGGACTCGCCGAGTGCGATGAGGATGAAGGCCTGACACCGTTCGGCGAAGTGCCCGCCCTCGATGTCCCACTCCTCCGTCGTCGATCGGCCGAGACCCGGCGTGTAGAACCCGCAGATGCCGCCCGCCACGTCGACGCCGACCGCCAGCAGCCAGAGCAGTGCCCGCGGGAACACGCTCGCCGTCAGGCCTCCGGCCACAGCGAGCGCGCCGCTGACACAGCACCAGGCCAGGATGCGCTCGAAGTTGCGCACCAGCGGCTTGCCCTGCAGCGCCCACACCGCGAATAGGCTGCGCCCGATCTGCATCACCGCGTACGCCAGGCCGACGATGAGCCCGGAGTCACCGAACGCGCGCGGCAGGGCCGCCGACATGACGAGGCTGACGAGCATCAGGGCCAGCAGGAGCAGCCTGACCGGGATCCGCTCTGGATCCAGCCAGTTCGTCACCCACGTCGTGTAGGCCCAAACCAGCCACACCATCGCCAGGAGCAATGCGGTTTGAAGCGCCTTCGCGGCGGTTGGCCGCGGCAGCAGATGATGCGATAGCTGGGTTACCGCGAACACGTAGACGAGGTCGAAGAACAGTTCGACGTTCGTGACCCGCTTGTGTCCTTCGGTGCGGTCACGCATGAGGCTGCGCGGCACACGTGTCACCTTGCCACGAGGAGCCGGACCCCCCGGTCTTGGGTCGCGCCTACGTCGGGATCCCGATGGCACCTGATCGAGGTCGGTCAGTCCCGGCCTAGTCGCTATTAGCTGGCCCTGGTCGTCACCGCTGACCGGCGTCAGGGGCTGTGCACCGCCAGCACCGAGATGCGGCGGCCTAGCGCACCGTCGGTGACCAGGTACGTCAGGCTGACGCGGCTGATCTCAGCGCCGTCGCTCCGGTGATAGGCGAACGCGCCGCGGACAAGCGCCGACGTGCTGTTCAACACGGTGATCTCCGAGCCGAGCACCTCGCTGCGGGCGTAGCCAGCCGCGCGCATCCCATCGATCTGCGGCTGCACCGCCGCGACGATCTCGTCGTCACTCGTCAGCGCGAAGAAGCCGCGGTCGGTAGTGATCAGCAGCGGAACGCCATAGTGGGCGAGCAGCGAGGCGGTGACTTGCTCGCCGCGGCCGCACGCCGCGTACGCGGCGAGGTAGGCATCAAACCATCGGCTCACGTCGCTGGTGTCCACGGGCACGGACTCTACAACTGCTCAGGCGGCTCGTATCGCACGGTTCGGGTCAGCCCAGCGGCCCGCCCGCGAGCGGCAGCCACGAGGGCGAGCTTGCGTGAGGCCTCGTCGATCATCTCGCCGTCGAGCATCGCTGCTCCGCGCCGGAGCACGGAGGTGTAGTACTCGTACGCCTCGATGATCATCTCGGCGCGGTCGTAGTCCGCCTGCGATGGTGAGAATTCGCCGTTCACGGCCTCTACCTGACCCGGGTGCAGCACCCACTTGCCGTCGAACCCAATCGCGGCCGCGCTCGCCGCGCTCGCGGTGAGGCCGTCGATGTCGCGGATGGCGGCGAACGGACCGTCGATGGCCTGCAACCCGTTCGCGCGCGCCGCGACCAGAATCCGCATGTGCGCGTAGTGAAACGCGTCCCCGCCGCGGTACCCGGCGGGCTGGGCCCCGACGGTCAGCGAGCGCATCCCCAGGCTGGCCATGAAGTCGGCAGGCCCGAAGACAAGGGCTTCCAGCCGCGGCGAAGCGGCCCCGATGGCGTCGACGTTTGCCAGCCCGGCTGCATCCTCGATCTGAGCCTCGATGGCGATTCGGCCCCGTTCCAGTCCCATGGCCTGTTCGATCTGGTCAAGCAGGATGTCGAGCCAGCCCACGTCTAGCGGACCTGTCACCTTCGGCAGCACGATCGAGTCGAGCCATTCGCCGGCCTGCTCGACTACGTCCACCACGTCGCGGTAGGCCCATCCCGTCCGGACATCGTTGACGCGGACAGCGCGGATCTTGCCGCCCCAGCCGCCGTCGCGCAGCGCCTGAACGGCGGCCGACCTGCTCCGCTCTTTCTCCGCGGGCGCAACCGCGTCCTCAAGATCGATAAAGAACTCGTCGACGGCGAGCTCACGGGCCTTGTCCAGGAAGCGGGGATTGCTGCCGGGAACGGCAAGGGTCGTCCGCCTCGGCCGGTACGCGCGCGCCGTCACGCAGCGAGAGCTTACTCAGACCACCAGTCCAGCAGCTAGGCGCCTGACGACCCTGATCCCCAGTGAACGCCGTGAACAGGCACGAGCCAGTCCGCAATAGCATGGGGCTATGTCCACAGAGTCAGCGCGCGCGGCATCGAGCGTCGTCCTGCCATCCCCCGAGCAGGTGGCGCAGGCGCTCTCGACGGTCAACGACCCCGAGATTCACCGTCCGATCACCGATCTGGGCATGGTGAAGAGCATCGAGGTTACGCCCGGCGGGGTCGTCCACGTGGCCGTGTTCCTGACTGTCTCCGGGTGCCCGCTGCGGGACACGATCACCAGGGACGTGACCGCGGCGGTCGGCAAGCTGCCAGGCGTCACTGCCGTCAAGGTCGACCTGGACGTGATGAGCGAAGAGCAACGGCGCGAACTCCAGACGAAGCTTCGCGGCGGGAAGGCGGAGAAGGAGATCCCGTTCGCCAAGCCGGGGTCGCTGACCAAGGTCTACGCGATCGCCAGCGGCAAAGGCGGCGTCGGCAAATCGTCGGTCACGGTCAACCTGGCCGCCTCGCTGGCCGCGCTCGGCCATACGGTCGGCCTGCTCGACGCCGATATCTACGGGCATTCAGTGCCGCGGATGCTCGGTGTGACCGACAGGCCGACTCAGGTCGAGCAGATGATCATGCCGCCAACCGCGCACGGCGTCCGGGCGATCTCAAGCGGGATGCTGAAGCGCGGCAACGAACCCCTGCCACTGCGCGGGCCAATCCTGCATCGGCTGCTCCAGCAGTTCCTGGCGGACGTCTTCTGGGGCGATCTTGACATCTTGCTGCTCGACCTGCCGCCGGGCACCGGTGACGTGGCGATTTCCGCCGCTCACCTTGTACCGGGCAGCGAGCTGATCGTGGTCACGACGCCGCAGGTGGCCTCTGCCGAGGTGGCGGAGCGGGCCGGCTCGCTCGCGAGCCAGCTGCACCAGCGGATCGTCGGCGTGATCGAGAACATGTCTTACCTGCCGTGCCCCCACTGTGACGAGCGTATCGACGTCTTCGGCCACGGCGGCGGCATCGCTGTTGCCGACGCGCTGACCAGGCTGACCGGCGCTCCGGTACCGCTGCTAGGCGAGATTCCGATCGACACCAGGTTGCGGGAGGCGGGCGACGCGGGCGTTCCGCTCGTGCTATCGGATCCTGACTCGCCTGCCGCGCAGCAGCTGCGGAAGATCGCAGAG
Organism: uncultured Actinomycetota bacterium; assembly: GCA_963730085.1. GTDB lineage: Bacteria > Actinomycetota > Actinomycetes > Streptosporangiales > Streptosporangiaceae > JAJYUU01. The sequence goes on from CAVSQI010000014.1 coordinate 34,285, forward strand.
GAACTCGCCGGGCGCTCGCGCAGCCTGGCCGGCCGTCAGCTAGGCCTGACGCCGGTCTAGCCAGGCGCGTCGCCGGTCAGGTGGCCTCGGCGTCATAGGGCGGCCACTCGCCGGGTGACAGCGCGGCCATCTGACTCTGCGGCTCGGCCGGCGTGCCGTCGGCGCTCAACGCACTGCCGTTGGTCGCGGCGTTGCCGAACAGCAAGCCGTCGCCGGTGAACTCTTCGACAAGGTGCTTGCGCACAAAAGTGCGCGGGTTCAGATCCGCGATGTCGAAGTTGCTGAACTCGGGGCCGAGGTTCTCCTGAAGCTCGGACTTGGCTCCCTCGGCCATCCGTCGCAGCTCACGCAGCGCACGCCCGGCCTGAGCCGCGATGGCCGGCAGGCGCTCTGGCCCGAAGATGAGCAGCGCGAGCACGCCAAGCACCAGCAGCTTGGTGAAGTTCAGGTCGAGGAACACAGGTACAGCTCCACGGAGGCTAGGACCGCAGGCTCAGGCCCGCTGCCTCAGACTAGCCCGAACCAGGCCCGCATCAGAATCCCGCTGACCAGCGTCGTCCCGTCTCGACGGCCGGTAGATCGGATGCCGACGCCGCGAGCGCGGTCGGCGGCTACGAAGAGGCCGATCCGAGCGTCAGCTCTGTCTGGTGCGTCTCACCCTGCCGGACGAATGTCAGGGAAATGCGCGACCCCGGTGCCAGCGACCTGATGGCATCCATCAGTCCGTTGGCGTTGCTGATCGGCTGGCTACCAACCTTGATGATGACGTCACCGGGCCTAAGGCCGGCTCGGGCGGCGGGACCGCCTGGTTGCACGGACCGGTGGCCCGTCATGATCTGGGCCCCGTTCCCGGCGAAATTCTCATTGATCGACGCATCCATGACCGAATGAGTGGCGCGGCCGCTGGTGATGAGCTGCTGAACCACGCGCCGGGCGAGGTCCATCGGGATCGCGAAGCCAAGTCCGATGCTGCCGCCCTGGGTCCCGGTGATGGGGTCGCTGCCGAGCGTGTCGATGGCCGCGTTCAGGCCAATGACCTGGCCCCGAGCGTTGACCAGCGGGCCGCCCGAGTTGCCGGGGTTGATCGGCGCATCGGTCTGGATCGCGTCGAAGAAAACGGGCGTCGCGTTCCCGACCGTCGCCGTGGGCTGGACTGGCCGGTCGACGGCGCTGACGATCCCGCTCGTGACGGTGTCGGCCAGGCCGAGCGGTGATCCGATTGCGATCACCGGGTCGCCAACGGCTACGCCGCTCGAGTTTCCGAGAGTCAAGGCCGGGAGGTTAGTGACACCGACGGCCTTGATGACTGCTATGTCCGAATACGGATCGCGGCCGACGAGGACGCCGGGGGCTGACTTTCCATTGCTGAAGTACACACGCAGTGCTGCGCTACTCAGAATGCCGTCCAGCGTGACGACGTGGTTATCGGTGACGATGTAGCCGCCCTGAATCAGGAAGCCTGATCCGGTGCCCTCGCCGCCGTTGACCTTGATCATCACGACGGCAGGAGTGTCCCTGGCTGCGATGCCGGCGACGGAGCTGGCCGGGCGGTTGGTCAGTGCCGGCGGTACGGAACCGACGCTGTAGGTCGGATCGGATAGCGCGCCGCCTTCGGTGTGCAGAGCGACGAAGCCGCCAAGGACACCGCCAGCCAGGGTGCAAGCAGCCGCCAGACCGACGGCGGCGAGCGCCAGGCGCCAGCCGCGGAGCAACCGGCCCAGGCCGCGTTCCTTCCGCCGGTCGGCCAGCCAATGGTCGGCCTGTCCGTCGCCACGCCGCCCGAAATCCCGTTGCTTCTCGCCCCATTGGCTGCTGACCCGCCGACGCCACGGCCGACGCTTGGCTTCGTCGGACCCGCCCTCTGACGCCGCTAGCAACGTGGGCTGGCGGTCCAGCCCCATACGGTCCGGCCTGCGGCTCGCCGCGGCCGAAGCTGTCCAGCTCGGCGAACCAGTCGAACTTGCCGAGGTCGCTGACCCGCTCGCTGCCCCCAGCCGCCCCGTTCGCCGACACCGTCACTGGCCGTGGGCCGGGGCGGGATCACCGAATAGCCGTGGCGGGACGAGCCGGGCCGGATTACCGAGTAGCCGTCGCCGGACGAGCCGGGCGGATAGCCGTCCGGAGAGCCGGACCGAGTAGCCGTCGCCGGACGAGCCGGACGGCGTGCCGGGCGCACCCGGGGTGCCGTGCCCAGGCTGCTCGGACATGATGTGCCTCCCCCAAAGACGGCGCCCCCGACAGAACGTCACCAGCCGTCATCGGAGCATTCCTGCCCTCTCCAGGCCTTGGCTAGGCATGCCGGCCGCTGCAAGCGCCAGTCACCGACGGGTGGTCATTCAGCCGGGCGGGGAGCCCGCGGTGCTTCCCGGCAAAGGCCGTCAAGCGACGGGATGGAAATCCGGCAAGAGCTGTCGGCACGGGAGATTTGGCCTCGTCGGCCGCCGATCGCGAGGGCCTAAGTTCAACCAGATCAAGCACGCGGCCTCATTCGGGTGAGGTCGTCGGCGATCAGTCTTAGGGCTGACCAGATAGATACGTTATGCCGACCTCGGGGTGCCACTGGCTGCGCGACCGGAGCACAAACACGTCCGATCCTGGCCCGCCCGCCGGCCCCTCGTTCACGTAGCTGTGCGGGGCAACGAGCACGTCGACTGACGGAGTAACCGGTGGGGCCGGTGCCTGCGCCTGCGCCTCGCCGCCCGCGATGACCGCCGCAGTACCGAGCCCGGCCAGGAAAATCGCCACCGAACCAGCCAGAAAAAGCCGGCCGCCGCGCTGATCCGGGTGACCGCTGCGCCCGGTTGACGTGGCATCATGCGCCGGGACGCTCGTGAGTGGGCCAGTTGCCAGGAGGCGGCCACATGGTCTCGCCCGACGGCATATCACCGGACAACCTGGGGTCGTCCAGACCTAGCAGGTCACTCAGGCCTATCAGCCGACCTGTGAGTCCGGTGAGGCCCGAAGTCGACGCGCTCTCACGGAGCCCGTTCATTCGCCGCTTCAGCGTCCAGAGCGCCGCTACTTCGTCACGGCATGATCCGCACTTGGCCATGTGCCAGAACGCCCGCTCGCGCTCAGACGCTTCGAGCTCGCCATCGATCAGCGCGGACAGCCGCTGGCCAAGGTGGGTCACGGCTGGCCCCCCTGCGGCACTGGCAAGTCGACCTGCAGCCTCGGCTGCGGGACAGGCTCCGCAGAACGGCGCGGCCGACGGTGCTCGAGCGCCTGGCGGAGCTGGGCGCGACCCCGGTGAATGCGCGAGCGCACGGTGCCTAGCTTCACGCCGAGCGTGTCGGCGATTTCCTCGTACGAAAGACCCTCGATGTCGCAGAGAATCACAGCGGCCCGGTACTCCGGCGCCAGCGCCATCAGCGCCTGATGGATGTCGCCGTCGAAGTGCCGGTCGTCGAAGGCCTGTGCAGGCGTCGGCTCGGAACCCCCGAGGCGAGCCTCGGTCTCGTCGGCCAGGCCCTCGAACCTGATCCGCTGGCGCCGCCGGGCCATGTCCAGGAACAAGTTCGTGGTGATCCGGTGCAGCCAGCCCTCGAACGTGCCAGGAATGTAGCTGTCCAGCGAGCGGAATACCCGGACAAATACCTCTTGCGTCAGGTCCTCGGCGTCGTGGCTATTGCCAGTCAGGCGATAGGCGAGCCGGTAAACCCGGGCAGAGTGCTCCCGGACGACGGCTTCCCAGGTCGGCGGCGTCCACGCCGTTACCTCGGCGATGTCGACGGCCGGTCCTGCCTCGTCCAACCTGTCCCCCTGCCTCGGCTCAGCTTGCAACGCTTCACACCCTTTAACGGCCTGCTAGCCAGAACCTTCGGCAGGTCGTCGTTGTTCCGCGAGCCAGGATGCTCTGCACCCGTAACGTTCTAGGTTAGCCGGTCGGTTCCCGCACGGCCGTCTTGGCCGCTAGGCTGCGGCGCGACGGGCGCCCGTGGCACGATGGCGAACTGGGAGGTAGCCATTTCCATCTCGGCCGGCACTCTCGCCTATATCGACGACTTCCTGCCCGAGGACGAGGCCCTCGTCCAAGCCCGGCGGAATGCCGCCGAGGTCGGCGGGGCGGCACCCGTCAGCGTGCTCACTGGTGCCGCGCTGCGGTTCTTGGCCGCCGCGATCGGGGGGCGGTCGGTCGTCGAGATCGGCACTGGCTGTGGCACCTCCGGCATCTACCTCCTGCGGGGAATGCGCGCTGGATCGGTCCTGACCACCATCGACGTCGAGACTGAGCACCAGCGCCTCGCACGGGCGGCGTTCATCGCGGCAGGGTTCCCTAACAGCAGGTACCGGCTCATCGGCGGCCGCGCTCTCGACGTGCTCCCAAGGCTGGCCGATGCCGCGTATGACATGGTGTTCTGCGACGCCGACCGCCAGGAACTTGACGAGTATCTCGATCGTGCCCTGCGGTTGCTCAGGCCAGGAGGAATCGTGGTCCTCAATGCTGTTCTGCCGGGGAGCACGCCGACAGAGCGGATGCCTACTGACGCCGAAGTGACGGCCGCGGCAGACCTACGGGAGCGGGTACGGGCCGAAGACGGGCTGGTGCCGCTGCTGTTGCCTATCGGCAACGGGCTGCTGGCGGCGGCAAAGCAGGTTGGGCAGTAGCCCTCAGATCCCGGGCAGCAGGGTTTCCCGGCGAGGTGATGGCTGCCTCAGCCGACTGCCGCGTGTAGCGCCTCGCCCAAGGCCCGCGCCTCGTCCGGGGTGAGCTCCACTACCAGCCGTCCACCGCCTTCCAGCGGAACGCGCATCACAATGCCGCGGCCCTCTTTGGTGACCTCGAGCGGACCGTCACCCGTCCGCGGCTTCATCGCCGCCATCCTGCTCCCCTTCCCTGCCCTCTGGCCGCACCGAACCGCAGCGCCGGGGCTGACCACGGCGGGCGGCGCCTGGCGGTACTCCAGCCAGCCACATTCATCTAGATCAGTCCCTCTATTATCCAGGGTTCGGCCGTCCGATGGTAACGATCAGCGTTCCCGGTCGCAGAAGTCCGATACCGGGAGAGAACCGGACAGCCTGGGCGGGTCGGCGTCTAGCAACCCGCCGGGCATTGTGCCCCCATCAACGCGCGGCTACCCCAAGGCCACCAGCGCTCCCTGGTTGCTGCCAGGACACGCACTCGGGCATGCTCGGCGAGGACGGTCTTGCAGTTGGCCGACCCTAGGGAAGGAACCCACGTGGCCGATAGCGTTCTCTACCAGCTAGCTGGCGCGGTCGCGACGATCACGATCAACCGGCCCGCCGCCCGTAACGCCCTCACGGCGGAGACCAAGGTGGCACTGCTCGAGGTCTTGCGGACCGCCAGCGAGGACGAGGCGGTCCGCGCCGTGGTCGTCACCGGGGCCGGGCCCGCCTTCTGCTCGGGTCAGGACCTGCGTGAACACGCCGAGCTGCTGGCAGCCGGTGGTTCGCCGCTGGACACGGTGCGCCACCACTACAACCCGATCATCGAGACAATCGCCCAGATGCCAAAGCCAGTGGTCGCTGCGCTTCCGGGTGTGGCTGCTGGCGCCGGCGCCTCGCTGGCCTTCGCCTGCGATTTCCGGATCGCCGCTGAGCGCGCGAGCCTGCTGCTCGCGTTCGCCCGGGTGGGGCTCGGCGCCGACTCTGGCGCCTCCTGGACACTGCCGCGGCTGGTGGGGGCGGCCAAGGCAGCCGAACTCCTCATGCTGGCCGAACCCATCGATTCGGCCGCCGCGCTACAGCTTGGTCTCCTGACGTCGGTCGTACCGGATGACGAGTTGCCGGCCGCTGCCGCGAGCTTCGCGGCCCGCCTGGCCGACGGACCGACGCTGGCGTACGCGGCCATCAAGGAGAGCCTGCTGTACGGCAGCAGCCACACCCTGGGCGAGTCGCTGGAGAAGGAGGCTGACCTCCAGGAGCGCCTCGGCGCCAGCGCTGACCACCGGGCCGCGACCGAGGCATTCGTGGCCAAGCAACCGCCGGTCTACCACGGACGCTGATTCAGATCCGTCCCGGCTACACGCCGACTGAGGCGCCGAGCGCCAGCTCCTCGTGCGCGCACACGATCTGCTCAGCCACCTCGACGAGATCGGTGAGGTCCATCTTGTGGTACCGGCCCGACGGGGTCCGCCAGGAGACCGTCCCGCCATGGCGCCAGACCGTCAGGTACTGGCTAATAGACAGCACCGAAATACCTTCCATGTCGGCCCGGACGATGCTGCCGGACAGGCCGCGATCACCCAGCATGGCCTCAAGCTCGTTGATCAGCCACTCTGGGCTGTACCGGGGCCTGCCCACGTAATCGGGTAGCGCGGCTGGAGGTATCCGTAGCGCGAACCAGACTGCCTTGCCAGGAACCTTCCAGTTCCCCAGCCGCGACCGGGTCAGGTGACAACCCCATTGGCCGGCCGATAGCCCGGCGACCACCTGCAGGCCGCGACCACTGACTGAGTCCAGCGGCGCCTTACTCATGCCGGGTTCGGCGCCTGCGCTCCAGGATCGCTCAGTGTCAAACACCTTGCACACGAGCTCGCGGGTACGTCCAGTGCCCCGTAGGTAGAGCCAGATCTCCGGGATTCCGGCCGCTGATCGCTGATGGAGGCCGCCGCGGGCCGCGTTCCGCTGCGCGTGCAGCGTGTTCGCGGCCAGTTCACTGGCCATCGTGACGCCGTCGTGCAGCAAGCCAGACGGGATCGCCAGCGTCGAGGCCGCCTCGCGGAAGAGCCGGCGAGCAACCGACGCGCACGTCGTGTCGATCGGAAGGGGCCGGACGAAGCAACCGCCACCGCTGAGCCCGGCGTCAGCCAGCCGTTCAGACTGATCCGGGATCACTGCGAGCGCTTCCGCGACTGGAGCACCGAGTAGCCCAGCACCGGGCATTGCCCGCGCCGCGCCCGAGTCGAGAGGGTTGCGACTAGCGCCGCTGACCACAGGCGTGCCAAGCACGCTCCCGCCGCTGTCGGCGGGCGTTGGCGGCCGCATGCTCCTCCGCCCTCCCGAGTAAGCTTACGTCGGCCTCAGATTATGTGCATTGTGCGAAGTTTCGCAATGGGATCCGGTTAATGTCGCGGCGAAATGGCTGGAGAGGTCGGTCACGTCCTACCTAGCCAGCTCGCATCTTGTTGCTTGTTGGCGTTGACATTCTTGCGCGTCGCGCCGATCTGTGCTAGACCCCGCGCCGACCCAACCGCCGCGAAATAGTAGGGCTACCTAGCACGTAAGCACCGTGTATGCCCTCGGCCCACCGCGATATAACGCGACCGCCATTAAGCAATGCCCGATTTGCCAATAAGAATCATGATCGAGTATCCCGGCCCCGAATTCAGCCAACGGCGGCGCATTAACACGCCCTTGATCAGAAAGCAAGACAACGGCCACCGCGATGGGCGCGGGTAGTCTCGATGCGACTATTTGTCACCGACTCCAGAGCCGCGAGCGCGGGATTGCCGGGTTGCCGGTCGTGTCAGTTTCGTCTGGGCCGACCGCGACCCGGCAGTGGCGCGCGGCTAGCGAGCCGGTTGGGGTTGGAACTTTAGGTTCGGGGGGTGCGGAACGCACAATCAGCGAGGTGATCGTTGACGACGCCGCACGCCTGCATCGTCGCGTACACGGTCACTGGTCCGGTGAACCGGAAACCTGCCATCTTCAGGTCCTTTGCCAGCGCCTTCGACGCGGGCGTCACGGCAGCCACGTCCGCGAGCGTGACCGGCGCCGGGCCCGCGTCGCCCGCGTATTTCCAGATGCGCTCGGCAAGACCCTCGGGTAGGGCGAGTGCAGCCTTCGCGTTGGCGATGGCGGCGTCGATCTTCGCACGGTTGCGCACGATGCCCTTATCGGCGAGCAACCGGTCGACATCATGAGGGCCGAACGTTGCGACGGCCGTCATGTCGAAACCACGGAACGCCCGCCGGAAGTTCTCCCGCTTACGCAAGATCGTCAGCCACGACAGACCGGACTGGAACGCCTCGAGGCACACGCGCTCGAACATCACGGTGTCGTCGTGGACCGGGCGTCCCCATTCCTCGTCGTGGTAACCCACGTACTCCGGCGCGCCGAGACCCCAGGGACAGCGCAACAGCCCGTCGGGGCCCGCCACAGGCAGTCCGTTCGTCATTCGTCCTCGCCGCCGTGCCGGCTCACGGGCTGGGGTGCCGCGAAGCCGTTTGGGACGCCCGACGTCGAACTGCCGCCTTGCCATCTCGACTCGCCCGCCGACCGATCATGATCGGCGGCGGCTCCGAGAGATCAGCCGCGGGCGGTTCAGTCGTCGCATCCGGCAGGCTCTCAGGCTGGAGCTCCGCCAGCCGGCGACGCAGCCAGTCGATCTCGGCGTCCCGCTCGGCGATGGTGCGCGCGATCAGCGCCAGAGCATGTTCGGTCGCCACCGCGCTGTAGCCGATGAGCGCGGCCGGCGGACGATAGTCGGCGACGTCGGACGAAGACTGGAGGTCAGTGCGGCTCGGCAGCTTAGGCCGTGAGAGAGCCAGCTCGCCGCCCCTGCCCATGGCGACCACGATGATGCCACCCAGGATGACAGCGGCGGCAATCACGATGGCAACGATCACACCGTTATGGTGCCACGGACAGCGACCTGTTGATGCATCGCCGATGCCCGCCTAGTCCGGGGCGACGACCGGTGATCAGGTCATTTCCGTGAAATTCTGCTTGCTCAGGGGCATGCTGTGCGCCTCGGTGATGATCCGGACTACCTCGGCCGGATCATCGGCCACCTGGATCAGATCGAGATCCGGAGCCGAGATCTTGCCAGCGGGCAGCACCGTTCCCTTGATCCAGGACAGCAGGCCCTGCCAGTACTCGCTTCCGACCAGGACGATGGGGAACCGGGTGATCTTGCCCGTCTGCACGAGCACGATCGACTCGAACAGCTCATCGAGCGTGCCGAAGCCACCTGGCAGCACGACGAACGCCTGTGAGTACTTCACGAACATTGTCTTGCGGACGAAGAAGTACCGGAATTCAAGGCCTATCTCCACATACTCGTTCAGGCCCTGCTCAAGCGGCAGCTCGATACCAAGGCCGACCGAGACGCCGCCGACGCTCGCGGCCCCCTTGTTCGCGGCTTCCATGATGCCCGGTCCGCCGCCGGTGATGACGGCGTAGCCCGCCCGGGCCAGCTCGATGCCGATCTGCTCGGCGCGTTCGTACTCGGGGGTCCCCGGTCGCGCGCGCGCCGAGCCGAAGACGGAGACCGCCTGGGCGAGCTCGGCGAGCAGACCAAAGCCCTCGACGAACTCGGCCTGAATCCGCAGCACGCGCCAGGGATCGGTGTGCACCCAGTCGCTAGCGCCGCGCCAGTCGAGCAGTCGCTGATCGGTTGTCGTCTTCGGGATGTGCTTGCCCCGCAGTGTTGCGGGACCTTGGCGACGCAGCCGACGCCTAGGCTCGGAGTGCAGGCTCATGGCCCTTAAGGTAGCCGCCGCGGGGACCTGGCCAGCCCAGACACCCGCGCGTGGTGGTGTGCGGCTAGCGACGGCTACCGAAAGTCTCGTCTGCCGAACATCACGTTGATCACGGCGATGGCGGCCCAGATGACGACCACCATGAACGACGCTGCGCCCATGTTATGTCCGTCCGACAGCACGACCGCGGTCGCGCCGACGCCCAGGCCCATCGAGCCGAGGCCCATGACGAGCGTCGCAAACGTTCCTGGCCGTCCGCCCCGCAATGCTCGACGCGACGCGCCCGACAGCCGCGCGTCGACGCGGCGGTCGACCTCAGCGCCGATCCGGTCGATGAGGCCCTCGGCCACGGCGTGGTCGTAGTCGCGCCCCAGTTCTGCGTGTGCGGCGACGGCGGCGCCGATTTCCTCGCGTGATGCCTGCTCCACGCGGACACGATACATCTCGTCCAGGCAGGGCGTCCACAACTGGTCGGCGACGCGTCCGATGGCGGGGAACGAGGTCGACCCCGTTCCCGGTCTTATGAACTGACGCCGTGATCGCGGAGGATGTCGTTGAGGGCCGCCTTGTCGTGCCTGGCACCCTCGTCCAGTCGCCGGAGCACGAGGACACACGGCATGCCGAACTCGCCGCCGTCGAACTTGCGCGTCCGCGTACCGCCTACGCAGACCGACCAGGCCGGTACCTCGCCGCGTGGCAGTTCCTCGCCCGTCTGCACGTCGATGACGTGGGTCGACCTGCTGAGGATCGTGCCAGCGCCGAGGACTGCGCCGGTCCGGACCCGCGCGCCTTCGACGACCATGCACCGCGACATGATGAACGCGTCGTCCTCGACAACGACGGGCACGGCGTTGGGCGGCTCCAGCACGCCCCCGATGCCGACGCCACCGGCCAGGTGAACGTTCTTGCCGATCTGAGCGCAGGACCCGACCGTAGCCCACGTGTCGACCATGGTGCCTGAGTCGACGTACGCGCCGATGTTGACGAAGGACGGCATCAACACAGCCCCGGGTGCCACGTAGGCGCCCCAGCGAACTATCGAGCCTGGCAGGGCCCGCACACCGTCAAGTCGCGTCGTCAGCGGGACGCGGTCGTTGTACCGGAAGTCCCCGACCTGCGATTCCGCCATCGGCATCAGCTTGAACGCGAGCAGGATGGCTCGCTTGGCCCGCTCGTCGACAACGATCTCGCCCGAGTCCGGGTCGGCCCACGCCACGCGAGCATGACCGGCATCGATCATGTCGACGGCAGCCTGGACGGTGTCCCTGGCCACTGCGTCGGCAGGCGTCAGATCGGCGCGCCGGTCCCACAGGTCGTCGACGTCTCCCGGCAGAGCGGAAACCACAGCCCCAGCCGCAGAATGGTCTGTCATGATGTCGGAGCCTAATGCCCGTAGCGACGGCTGCCGACGGCTGGACCGGGTAGCTTCGTAGCGTGCCGAGCAAGCGCAAGCCCGCCCGTGGCGGTCGGGGGCCCGGGTCCGCAGCCGGCATCGTCGTCATCCTCATCATTGCGGTCATCGTTTACCTCGCGCTCAAGCCGTCGCCGCAGATAACTCCCAGAACCACTGCCTGTGTCGCTGGCCCAGCCGGCGAAGGACTGGGGCTGAGCACCAGCCAGGCTGGCATCGCGGCCACCATCGCGGGCGTGGCCAGCAGCCGCCACCTTCCCGATCGTGCCGTCGCTATCGCCTACGCCGCGGCGCTGCAGGAATCAAAGCTCTCCAACTTGAACTACGGCGACCTGGATTCGGTTGGCGTTTTCCAGCAACGGCCGTCAGAGGGCTGGGGTACCACCAAGCAGATCGAGGATCCGGTGTACGCGACAAGCCGGTTCTTCGAGGCACTCGTCGCGGTACCGAACTACATGCAGATGCCGATCTATGAAGCGGCCCAGGCCGTCCAGCACAGCGCCGATGGCTCGGCCTACGCCCAGTACGCCCAGATGGGCTCGGAACTGGCGACAGCGTTCACCGGAACGGATCCGCGGGGAGTGTGGTGCACGTACGCAGGAGCGCCGGGCAAGGCCAGGCTCGCCGCGGCGAGTAGCACGCTGGCCGGCGCGTTCGGCCCGGTATCTCGGCATCCGAGCGGCGATCCAGCCGAGACCATCGCAGTGCGGGATCCACGGCAGGGCTGGGCCATCGCGTCCTGGCTGGTGGCCAACGCGTCGCAGTACGGCATCACATTTGTCCGCTATCAGGGATATCAGTGGCTGGGCTTCCGCGGTAGCGGGCACTGGACCAAGCAACCGCCCGGAACACGCCCGCGGGCTGCTCCTTCCGCGCTGGTGTTCGGCTGATAGCCTGCGATGCCCAAAAGGGTCGGGTGCCTGCCCCCCATCACGCCGGGAACGCGATACTGGTGTTAAGCCGCGACACTGGGGTCAGCCGCACCGCGGAGTGCACCAGGCGCGGACGGAAGAGGAGAACGCGGAAGTGACCTACATCATCACGCAGCCTTGCGTCGATGTGCTCGACAAGGCCTGCATCGAAGAGTGCCCGGTCGACTGCATCTATGAGGGCGAGCGGATGCTCTATATCCACCCCGATGAGTGCGTGGACTGCGGCGCGTGCGAGCCGGTCTGCCCGGTCGAGGCCATCTTCTACGAGGACGACGTGCCGGATCAGTGGAAGGACTACTACAAGGCCAACGTGGAGTTCTTCGCGGAACTCGGCTCACCTGGCGGCGCTTCCAAGGTCGGCAAGATCAACAGCGATCACCCCATAGTTGCGGTGTTGCCACCACAGGAGACCGAGCACTAAGACTGCAGTTTCAGTGACGGTCAGCGACCCAGCAACGGCGCGGCAGCCAGTGACGCTTGCCGCGCGGCTCCCGGCTTACCCGTGGGACGCTCTCGGCCCGGCCGCGGAGCTGGCCCGAGCGCACCCAGGCGGCATCGTCGATCTGTCGGTCGGCACCCCGGTCGACCCGGTGCCCGATCTCGTCCGCGCGGCACTGCGCGCAGCCGACAACTCGCCCGGATACCCCCCGACCGCCGGAACAGCAGCTCTCCGGGAAGCCGCGGCTGGCTGGCTTGGCCGGCGTCATGGGGTCAGCGTCGACCCGGCCGCGGTGCTGCCGGTCATCGGCACCAAGGAATTCATCGCCTGGCTGCCGACGGTCCTCGGCTGCGGCCGGGGCGACGTGGTCGTGCACCCGGAGCTGGCCTATCCCACGTATGCCATCGGGGCGCTCCTCGCGGGCGCTCGACCAGTGCCCGCCGACGGGCTGCTGTCGCTCGGCCCGCAGCAGGTCCGATTGGCGTGGCTGAACTCGCCGTCCAATCCGACCGGCAAGGTCCTGCCAGCTGATCATCTCCGGAAGGTGGTCAGCTGGGGCCGCGAACGCGGCACGGTGATCGCTTCTGACGAGTGCTACATCGAACTGGGCTGGGATGCAGCGCCGGTGTCGGTGCTCCACCCGGACGCGTGCGGCGGCAGCCACCAGGGCCTGCTGGCGGTGCACTCGCTGTCCAAGCGTTCCAACCTGGCCGGATACCGTGCGGGCTTCGTCACCGGCGACCCTGACCTAGTCGGCGAGCTGCTCGAGGTCCGCAAGCACGCGGGGATGATCGTTCCGGCCCCGGTTCAGACCGCGATGACGGCAGCACTTAGTGACGACTCCCACGCCGATGAGCAACGCGCCCGGTATGCCGCAAGACGGGACCGGCTCCGAGCCGGGCTGGCAGCGGCCGGCTGGACCGTCGACGCATCGGCCGGCGGGCTCTACCTCTGGGCCACGCATTCAGGCCTGGACTGCTGGGAATCTGTCCAGCGCCTGGCCCAGTCGGGCATCCTCGTCGCGCCGGGCGAAATCTACGGGCCCGGCGGCCGCCGCCACATCCGCGTGGCCCTCACCGCCACCGATGAGCGCATCGACGCTGCGGTCACCCGACTGGCCAATCTCGCTTAACCTAACCTGACTTGAGTTAATCGGTTAAATAACGATCCTGGCATACTGAACCGCTGATCACGGCCTGTGTGCCTGTCTAGTGCAGCGAGCCGGCTGGGTTCCGCTCCTAGTGCCGCGGTCGGAGGTGCAGCAGCAGATGTCCCAGTCAGAGTCATTCGATGCGTTCTACGCGCGCACGTCATGGAACGTGACCAACCAGGTGCACACGCTGACTGGTGAAGACCCACTGGCCGACCATGCGATCCGTGAGGCGTACGCCAAGGCTTACCAGCAGTGGTACGAGGTATCGACGTACCCGGATCCCGAGGCGTGGGTACTCGACGTGGCCAACGACGCCTACCAGCGGCGCCTGGCTGAGGCGGCCGCCCTCAGCGATCCTTCGCCAGCAACCGGCCACGACCCACTGAGCTGGCCGGGGATGTTCAGGAGTGCGCGGCCAACGGCCCAGCCGGTCCCGGATCCCGACGCGACACTAGACCCTCGATTGGCTGGTCCCGCCAGCCTCGAGGCCGGCGGTCGGGCTCTCGCAGATGCCAGTCCGCTGTCGACCGCCGTGGCTGGGGGTTGCTCCGGCTGGCGGTGCTCGGCGCTGGCGGCGCCGGTGCCGCCGGCAGTGTTCCGGCCGCGGTTCGCTGGCGGCGAGCCGCAGGCGGGTTGGCGGGCGGCGCGACCCAAGCCGGTGCAGGCACTGACAGCTCGACGTCCGACTGGTTCACGCCCCCGTCCCACGGCAACATCGGTGGAGACGCCAGACGCGGCGACCCAACGGTGGAGTGGCCTGGCCAACCGAACGCCATGCCCACCGCGATGCTCGGCGAGCGTGCTATCTCCGCGGCGACGCCAGGCCGACCCGGATTGCCGCGGCTGACCCGACCCGTCGGCGAGTTCATGCCGCGTCTACTGGGCTCGCGACGGAATCTGATCGCGGTCGCGACCGTTGTCGTCGTCCTGCTAGCGGGCGGGCTGTACTTCGCGCTGAGCGGCAGCAAGCCCCGGCGCGCCGCCACCCCGCCGGTCACGCCACCGGTCGGCAAGCCGGCGGCCCACATGCTGGCGGCCGGGCAGACCGGCGATCGAGCGTCCATTCCGTGGTCTCTCATCGGCCCAGGCTGGACGCTGGCCGAGGTCTCGACGGCGCAGGCGACAAGCAACGGATCCCCGACCGGGGGCGCCCACGTCATCTACCTCGTCGACCCGGAGGGCGGCAAGTACCGCATTCGGACAACGTATGGCGCCAGCGCGCCCCAGCTCCTCGCCTGGTCAGGCGACGGAAAGAAAGCGCTGTACGCGGTGAGCGGTCCGCCCGGCGGGCCCGCGGCCTCCTATGGCCTGCTGGCCTTGACCTCGGGCGATCTGACGCCACTGTCGCTGCCTGCCGGCGTCATAGCCCTCGGCTTTACCCGCCCGGATGGCCTCAACCTCGTGGCTGTCCAGCAGACAGGTCAGAAGTACCGGCTCGAGCGCTACGACCTCCAGGGCAGTCACCAGACAACGATCGGCACCATGCCGCGGCCGGCCGGCGCCCCGACTCTCCAGCGCCTCAACGCCCTGAGCTCGCCGGACGGCACGACTGCTGTCTGGGGCGTCAATGGTGACGGGATGCAGCTCGTCAGCAACGCGGGCGGCCTCCTCCATAAGCTGCGGATGCCCGGTGTCGGCTCACCGAAGTCGTGCACGCCGTTGAGCTGGTGGAGCGCACATACCGTCCTGGCCTACTGCAACGCCGCCGGTCAGCAGGACGCTGGCCGGCTCTGGCTCGCCCCTGTGGGCGGCGGCCAGCCGACACCGCTGACCGGGGTGTCGGGCAATCTCAGCGGGCAGGGCTTTCTCACGGGTGCCTGGCAGACCGCAGGCGCCGTGTACATCACCACGACCACGTCCAATCAGTGTTCGGGCGCCCCGAGCGGACCTGGCGGCCAGCAGATTCTCCAGCTCAGCACCGGCGGCGCAGAGTCAGCGGTCAGCATCCCAGCCAGCACGAATAACCATTCGTCGGTCGTCGCCGCCGTCAGCGGCCGGCTACTAGTGCTAGCGCAGACGAGCTGCCCGGGCACGTCGTCACTGATCTGGTTCGATCCATCGACCCACGCCGCCCAGCCCGTGCTGACCGCGCCGTCTGGCGAGGTGGGTGTCGTCGGCGCCGTGCCGTACGGGTCAGGCCCGGCCGCGGTTGGTGGCTGACGAGCGTGAATGGCGCGGCAGCAGTCTCAGTGGCGGCCGCAGTCTCAGTGGTAGGTCTGCGGGCTGTGCTCGCGTTGCAAGTAGCCGGCTGTCATCCCGCCGTCAACTAGCAGCGTTGTCCCGGTGATGAAGTCGGCGTCCGCGCTCGCGTAGAACACAGCTGCGGCGGCGACGTCCCTGGCCTGGCCGAGCCGACCGATCGGCGGCAATGGCCAGTCGCCATCCTCTTCGCCGCGATCATGATCACCAGGCGGTCCCATATGCCGCATGCCTGGCCAGATGTCACCTGGGCACAGCACGTTTGAGCGCACACCATCTGGACCGCCGTCGAGCGCAAGGATCTTTCCCATCATGACGACGGCGGCCTTGGTAACCGAATACAGGCCCAGCGACTGCTCACCCCAGATCCCGGCGTCGGAAGCGATGTGGATCATGCACCCCTTAGTGCGGGCCAGGTACGGATACGCGTTCTGCGCGTAGAGCAGGTAGCCGCGGACGTTGACATTCATGACTCGGTCATAGTCCGCCTGTGGCGTCTCGATAAGCCGCGCGGTCAGGCCTACGCCGGCGTTGTTGACCAGCACGTCAAGACCGCCAAGGTGCTCCGCGGCAGTGTCGACGGACCAGGCGACGGTGTCGGGGTCAGCGGCGTCGGCGCTGATGAAACGCGCGCCGTTTCCCAGCGTCCGCTCGGCGCCTTCGCCGAGCTCGCGATTACGACCGGTGACCACGACGCGCGCGCCCTCGGCCAGGAAGCGCTCCGCGATCGCCAGGCCCAGACCGGTCGTGCCGCCGGTGATAAGAGCGCGCTTGCCGGTGAGACTGCCCATGCCCGCTCAGTGTAGGAGCCGGTCGCGCCGGACCCGGCGCCCGACTGGCGAGTCCGGATCGCCGTAGGCTTGCCCTCGTGTTCAGGCTCTACGACACCCGTCTGCGCAGCGTCGTCGATATCCGGCCGGCTCGGCCGGGCCAGCTGCGCATGTACGCGTGCGGGCCGACTGTGTACCGCTACGCGCACCTCGGCAACATGCGGACGTTCATGCTGTCCGACCTGATCCGGCGAAACGCCGAGCGGCAAGGCTTGTCCGTCGTCGTCTGCCAGAACATCACCGATGTTGGGCACCTCGCCGACGACGATGGCGCCGACGGCGGTGCGGACAAGATCCTCGCGCAGGCGAGGGCCGAGGGTAAGACAGCCCTCGACGTCGCGCGCTTCTACGAGGAGGCATATCGGGCCGACTCGGCCGCCCTGAACATCCTGCCGCCTGACTTTGCGCCGCGGGCCTCGGAGTCGATCGATCTGATGATCGACATGATCACCAGGCTCATCGAGTCCGGGCACGCGTATGTCGCCGCGAGCGGGTCGGTCTATTTCGACGCGCGAAGTATGCCTGACTACGGCGCGCTGTCCGGCAACCGCCTCGAGGAGCTCAAGCCTGGCCACCGTTCCGCAGACGAGGTAGCCGAGGAGAAACGGTTCCACGCGGACTGGGCGCTGTGGAAGAGCGCGCCAGCAGGGCGCGATCTGACCTGGGCAGCGCCATGGGGCAGCGGGTTCCCCGGCTGGCACACCGAGTGCTCGGCGATGTCGCTGAAGTTCCTGGGTGACGTCATTGACATCCACACCGGCGGCATCGACCTGCGCTTCCCCCACCACGAGGACGAGCGCGCCCAGAGCAACGCCCTAGCTGGGCGTGAAGTCGTCCAGCACTGGGTCCACGGCGAACACGTGCTGTTCGAAGGCCGCAAGATGGCCAAGTCGACCGGCAACGTCGTCCTGCTCTCCGATCTTGCAGGCCGCGGGCTCGACCCCCTCGCCGCCCGGCTCGCGTTCCTGGAGCATCGCTACCGCCAGCAGATGAACCTCACCTGGGACACACTGGCCGC
This sequence comes from uncultured Actinomycetota bacterium, assembly GCA_963730085.1. Taxonomy (GTDB): domain Bacteria; phylum Actinomycetota; class Actinomycetes; order Streptosporangiales; family Streptosporangiaceae; genus JAJYUU01. The sequence continues at coordinate 51,653 of CAVSQI010000014.1, forward strand.
CGCCGACGGCACGGTGCGGCGCTGGCGGGAGCTAGTGGCTGACTGGGCCGACGAGCCGAGCAAGCCCATGTGCGCCGAGTACTGGTCGCGGATCACCGCCGCACTCGATGACGACTTGGACACCCCGGCCGCGCTGCGGGTCTTGCGCGAGCTCGCCAAGGATCCGCAGATCCCAGCCGGCTCCAAGTTCGAGACGTTCGCCAGCGCCGATCGCGTACTGGGCCTAGACCTGGTGAGCCTCGTCGGCAGGCCGCGCACGACCCTGCCACTGCCACCCGGCGCTGATGCCAAGCTCGCCGAGCGCGCCGTGGCTCGGGAGCGGAACGACTTCGCAGCGTCCGATCGGCTGCGGGCCGAGCTCGCCGATCTTGGGGTCGCGGTGGCCGATACGCCCGACGGCCAGACGTGGACTGTCGCACGGGCGTAGTCGGGGCGGATGTAGCGGCCGCCGGTGTGGTGGAGACACCCGTTATAGCGGTATTTGCCGACAGATCCAGATCGCTCTTGACCGCGCAACAGATGCTCGCCTGAGCGGCAGACTGCGCAACAGATCTCCGCTGATGCGCATGATGCACTAGCACAGCTTTGTGGTCGCGACCCCTAGGCTTGACCGAAGATCATGAAGATCATCCGCCCAGATCATCCGCTGACCAGGAGCGCCTGACCATGACGGAGACCGTTCGTCGCAGGACCCACACCAGGACCTACCTCATGTGCCCGCCGGAGCACTTCGCGGTGGAGTACGCGATCAACCCGTGGATGAATCCGGGCCAGCCAGTGGATGTGGCGCTCGCCATGCGGCAATGGCAGGGGCTGAGCGACGCCTACAGCAGCCTGGGCCACACCGTGGACACGATTACTCCTGAGCCAGGCCTGCCTGACATGGTCTTCGCCGCCAACGGTGCGACCGTTATCCGGGGAAAGGTCCTCGGCGCGAAGTTCAGGCACAAGGAGCGGGCTCCCGAGGCGGCGGCGTACCTGAACTGGTTCCGGGCCCGAGGCTACGGCGAGATCCGGGAGTCCGCGGTCGTGAACGAGGGCGAAGGCGACATCGTTTTCGCTGGCCGTGTCGTTCTGCTCGGCCACGGTTTCCGCACCGAGGCGGTGGTGGAGCGCGAGCTAAAGGAGCTCTTCGGCCTGCCGGTTCTGCGCCTGCGCCTGGTAGATCCGCGGTTCTATCACCTCGACACCGCGCTCGTGGTCCTCGACGAGGACACGGCCGCGTACTACCCAGCTGCCTTCGACGACGCTTCTCGCGCAGCGATCGCGGCGCACTTCCAGGAGCTGATCGAGGTCAAGGACGAAGATGCCGAGGTGCTGGGCCTCAATGCGATCAGCGATGGCCAGAACGTCGTGCTGCCCGAGCAGGCGGTCGGCTTCCACGCGCAGCTGGCTGCCGCCGGCTTCAACCCCGTGGGCGTCGACCTATCTGAGCTGCTCAAGGCGGGCGGCGGCCCCAAGTGCTGCACGTTGGAACTGAGGTAGGGCGAGCAGGAGGCGAGTCATGACAGGCACAGCTAGCCCGAGCTCGGCGCGACTACGGGCGCAGTCGCAAGCCCATAGCGCGCACAACTACCAGCCGCTGCCCGTGGTCATCGCCGAGGCCGAGGGCGCCTGGGTCACCGACGTCGACGGGCGGCGTTACCTGGACATGCTCGCCGCGTATTCGGCCATCAACTTCGGCCACCGCCATCCGCGGCTCGTCGCGGCCGCTCAGCGGCAGCTGGAGCGCGTCACGCTGGTCAGCCGGGCGTTCGAGCATGATCAGTTCGGTCCCTTCTGTGCCGAGCTGGCCGCGCTCGCGGGCATGGACATGGTCTTGCCCATGAACACCGGGGCAGAGGCGGTCGAGACGGCCATCAAGACGGCTCGCAAGTGGGGCTACGAGGTCAAGGGCGTGCCGGACGGGCAGGCCGTCATCGTTGTTTTCGACGGCAACTTCCACGGCCGCACGACCACCATCGTGAGCTTCTCCACCGACCCGGACGCCAGAGACGGCTATGGCCCGTACACGCCTGGATTCCGCATCGTGCCGTACGGCGACCTGGACGCGCTGGCCGCCGCGATGGACGAGAACGTCGTGGCCGTGCTGGCCGAACCGATCCAGGGCGAGGCTGGCGTGCTCGTCCCGCCGGCAGGTTTCCTTGCCGGCGTCCGCCAGCTGTGCACGACGTACGGTGCGCTGTTCATCGCCGACGAGATCCAGTCCGGCCTGGGCCGCACCGGGACCACGTTCGCGTGCGAGCACGAGGATGTCGTGCCCGATATGTACATCCTCGGCAAGGCGCTCGGCGGTGGCATTGTGCCCGTCTCGGCCGTCGTCTCATCGAGCGCCGTGCTCGGGGTCTTCAAGCCTGGTCAGCACGGCTCAACCTTCGGTGGCAACCCGCTTGCGTGCGCCGTCGCCCGCGAAGTCATCGCGATGCTGTCGACTGGCGAGTACCAGGAGCGCTCGGCCAAGCTGGGCACCCACCTGCACGACCGGCTCAACGCTCTTCCGGAGGCGAAGGTCAGGGAAGTCCGCGGCCGCGGGTTGTGGGCTGGCGTCGAGTTCGCTGACCTCAACGGCCGGGAAGCGTGCGAGATGCTGGCCGAGCGCGGTCTCTTGGCGAAGGACACCCACGGGTCCACGATCCGACTGGCGCCGCCGCTCGTCATCAGCGAAGACGACCTGGACTGGGCCATCGATCAGGTCGAGGCCCTAGTCCGCTAGCGCGACGACCCAGCGTGGCCTCGCGGCAACGACATGCTGTTTCGCAGTGGCTGTGGTTGGCGACTCAGTGGCAGCCAGGCTGGGAGGACGCACTTGGCTAGCCGCCGACACGTGGGCGGCTAGCCAAGCCCTCCGACCTTTTACCGGTCAGGTCACAGGCAGTCATCGGAACCGGCCCGACCAGCCGAGACGAGCTCCCTGTCCTCCTGGGATGAAGGATGTCCGACATGCCGAGCTGACGACAACTCGCTGGCGTGTGCGCGCACGCGGTGACCGAGTACACGATCACGGGACGCGTGCTTGGCTGCCTTCCGCTGCCGTGCCGCCCCGCGAGCCAGCCGGTCCGACTCGGCCCGTGCATGCATCTGGGCGATCTGGTCTTGGGCGATCAAGTTGATGATGTAGGGGTGGAGCTGCACTTCGGCCTCCTCGAGATGGGACCTGTGGTTAGGTCCGCACCATCGAGATTCGCCGTAAGGTGGGCAGTTCCGGATCGGTAGCGTTCCCTATTTCGGCTACCTAGGAGCCTTAGACAGCCAAGCGATGGACAACTTCGTAGGCATTTGGCCTAAGGCGACAGCCGCCCGATCCACGGCCGAGCGCTCAGCGCGGGCCTTGACCCTTTCCCGCCGAGGCCTTCCTCGGCCTGCCCCAGCGAGCGAAGGCGAAGACGGCGCCCGCGACGGCCGCCAGGGAGCCGCCGAACAAGAACCACTCCCCCGCCGGCGTCGCCGTGACGATGACGCTGCCGCCCGCAGGAGCGCTGCTCAGCACCAGCGTGACGAGCAGCCACCCGGCGGCAGGCAGCACACCGCCTAGCGCGGTCCGCATGCCCCACGCAGCCGAGTACGCACGTGGCCAGAATGCCCAGATCGAAGCAGGATCGCAGCCAGCGGCACCGGCCCGCGGCTGTACTGGAACGTCCCGATCAGGCCCTGAACCATGCCCAGCAGGAATAGGGCGACATAGGCGGTCACCGTCGACGCCTAGGCCGTCACCGGGGAGCGGCGGCTGACCGCGCTCCGGGGTGTCCTGCCTGCTCTCCACACGGGGAAGGCTAGTCAACCCGCGGTCGCCGCGTCGCCTTGGGCCGATTGCGCCGCGCGAGCGCCGCGGGCAGCGCGCGACGTCATTGGCCAAGACCAGCGAAGAGATCTGTCTCCCAGTTTCCTGGGCCATGGTCAGCCGACGCCGGGCCAGCCAACAGGGTGTAGTACTCGGTGCCAAGGGCGCGCTGGCCGATCATGTCAGACAGCGCAAAGAACGGGCTGTCGACCGCGATCTGCGTGGCATGCGCGCGCATCGCAGCCAGCTTGGCGTCCAGGTAGTCCGCCGCGTCAATCCGCGTCGTCACGTTGTCGTCGTCGGTGCCGAATGGCAGTCCGTCAACGGACTCGACCTTGGTGAAGTCGGTGCCCGCCAGCTCTGAGCTGCCAGGGCTCCTGTCGTCCAGCAGCGCCATCGCCTCGGCCAAGCACGGACTTCGGTACCGCCGTCGCGTAGAACTTGCTGACCAGCCGTCGGCCATCTCGAATGCCCGCCAGGCGACCCGGTGCGCCTGGATGTGGTCCGGATGTCCGTAGAAGCCGTTGTCGTCGTAGGTCACCAGCACCTGCGGCCGGACCTCGGTGATGACGGCGAGGAGCGCGCGCGCCGCCTCGTCGACGTCGGCCTGCCAGAAACGAGCCCGGCCAGTCGTTGGACGGGGTGCCCATCATCCCGGAGTCACGCCATCGGCCTGCGCCACCCAGGAAGCGGTGATCGGTCACGCCGAGGGCACGCGCAGGCGGCGGCCAGCTCCGCGATCCGGTGCCGTCCGAGGCCACCCCCGGCGTCCCAGGCCAGGTGCGCCAGTTCTGGCGGAATGACCTCGCCGAGCTCACCGAGCGTGCACGTCACGAGCGTCACCGCGGCGCCCTCGGCCGCGTACTTGGCCATCGTCGCGCCGGTGCCGATGGACTCGTCGTCCGGATGCGCGTGCACCAGCAGCATGCGCCTGTCGTCCGGTTTATTCATATCCGCGAGCCTACCGAGCACGACTCGCCAGCCTGCTGGCAAGATCTACTGCGTGACAGACTCCTTCCCTCGCCAGGCCGCCCGGACCATGGGCTTCACGCTGGGCGCTCCGCGCTCCTTCCGACTCTCACCCGACGGTGAGACCGTCGTCTTCCTGCGGTCCCGCGGCGGCACCGACCCGGTGACGTGCCTGTGGGCGCTCGACATCGCCACCGGCGATGAGCGACTGGTCGCCGATCCCGGCGGAAATCGCCAAGGCTGGCGCGGAGGATGACCCGGTCGAGAAGGCCCGCCGCGAACGCGCGCGGGAACGCGCCGGCGGCATCGTCGCGTTCGCCACGGACGCGGCCTGCACGATCGCGGCGTTCGCCGTGGGAGGGGTCGTCTACGTGGCCGACCTTGGACCGGACGGCGGAGTGCGTGAGCTGGCCACAGTAACCCCGGCCGCCGATCCGCGACCGGACCCAACTGGCGCGCACGTGGCCTACGTCAGCGATGGCGCGCTGCGCGTTCACGAGATCGCCACCGGAGCAGACCGGGCAATCGCCGACCCGAAGGGTGCCGATGGCATCAGCTTCGGGCTCGCCGAGTTCATCGCCGCTGAGGAGATGGATCGCAGTCGCGGATACTGGTGGTCGCCGGACGGTACCGCGATCCTGACGGCCCGTGTCGACGAGACTCCGGTCCAGTTCTGGCACATCGCCGACCCGTCGAATCCGGCCGTGGCGCCCAGGGCCGTCCGCTACCCCGCGGCGGGCACCCCCAACGCGGACGTCTCGGTCGTGCTCGTCACGCTAGCGGGCACGATGACGCAGGTCAGCTGGGATTCCGCGACGCTGCCGTACCTGGTGACAGCGAGCTGGGAAGCCGACACCGGACATCCACTGCTCGTCGTGGCCAGCCGCGACCAGCGGGACATGCGGATCCTGGCCGTGGATCCGACCAGCGGGGTGACCAGCCAGGTCCGCGCTGACAAAGATCCTTCGTGGGTTGACATCGTGTCTGGAGTACCGGCCAGCCTGCCGGGCGGCCGAATCGCGTGGACGGCCGACATCGGCGGGGCCAAGCGCCTCGTTGTCGGCACCGAGGCCGAGCACGCGGCCGGTACGGCGGCGGTCCTGACGCCAGACGAGATCAACGTCCGCGACGTCACTCGGCACCGACGGTGACAACGATCTTGTTCACCGCCTCGGGCGAGGATCCGGCCGCCATCGCGGTCTGGAGCGCCGGACCGGACGGCCTCCAGCGGCTGAGCCCGGCGGACGGCGTGCACAGCGCCCATCAGGCCGCCGGCACGCGGCTGCTCATCAGCCGCGGACTGGCCGATGCCGCCGCGTCGGTCCGAGTGCTTCGGAAAGACTCGACCGTGGCCGCGTCGTCGACCGACGTGCGGCCATAGGCTCGCTGGCCGAGACGCCCAACCTTCCCGCCCCCCGGCCTCTTCTGACGTGGTCCGGCGGGACCAGCCGGATCCGGACCGCGATCCTGCTGCCGTCCTGGCACGCTCCCGGCTCGGCGAAGCTGCCTGTGCTGTGCGATCCCTACGGTGGTCCGCACGGCCAGCGGGTGATGGCGTCGGGCGCGATGTACCTGAATTCGCAGTGGTTCGCCGAGCAGGGCTTCGCTGTGGTCATAGCTGATGGGCGCGGAACGCCGGGGCGGGGCCCGGGATGGGATCGCGCGGTAGCCGGGGACCTGGCCCGGCCCGTCCTGGCGGACCAGGTCGAGGCTCTGCACTCGGCTGCCGAGCAGTGCCCTGACTTGGACCTGACCAGGGTCGGCATACGCGGCTGGTCATTCGGCGGATACCTCTCCGCGCTGGCCGTGCTGCGGCGGCCGGACGTATTCCACGTCGGCATCGCCGGCGCGCCGCCCACTGACTGGCGGCTCTACGACACGTGTTACACGGAGCGCTACCTGGGCCTGCCCGATGCCGATCCCACCGCCTACGCGCAGAGTTCCCTGCTGGCGGATGCGCCGAAGCTGACCAGGCCGTTGCTGCTCATCCATGGTCTGGCCGACGACAACGTCGTGGTCGCACACAGCCTGCGTTTCTCGGCCGCCCTCCTGGCCGCCGGGCGGCCGCACAGCGTGCTCCCGCTGTCCGGCGTGACGCACATGGCATCGCAGGAGGATGTCGCCGAAAACCTCCTCCTGCTCCAGGTGGACTTCCTGCGTCGGTCTCTGGGTATCGACACGGCATGACGCGACTGCTCATTGGTGGATACTCCGGCGACAAGGGCGACGGCCTTGGCATCACGGTCGCAGACAACGAGAAGATCACCGCCGTGATCCCGACCGACTCACCGTCCTGGATCGCCCGCCACCCCGACCTCGACGTGCTGTACGCGGTCGCCGAGACCGACCACGGCCGCGTCAACGCCTGGTCAATGGCCGACGGGATGCCGGACAAGGAGCTCGGCAGTGGCGACACCGGCGGGTCCGAGCCCGCGCACCTCACGGTGGACCCCTCTGGCCACTACCTGATAACGGCGAACTACACCGGCGGGAGCATCAGCGTGCACCGGCTCGGGCCAGACGGGAGCATCGGCGAGCGCACGGATCTGATCAATCACGAAGCCCACGGCGAAGGTCCACGGCAGGAGCAGGCGCACCCGCATATGGTCCAGGCCACCGGCGGTGAGGTGCTGGTCACAGACCTGGGCGGCGACGCGATCTACCGGTACCGGCTGACTCCGGATGGCAAGCTCATGCAGGAAGGGGTCATCCCGGCACCACCGGGCTCGGGGCCCCGGCACCTGCTGACCGTGGGCGATCACACCTACGTCACGGCCGAGCTGACCGGTCAGGTGCTCGTCTACGACGCGAACTGGCAGCTTGTCGGCGCAGTGCCTGCCAGCTCGACGACCGATCACAACCAGCCATCCGAGCTGGTCAGCTACGGCCGCTTCCTGTACGTCGGTAATCGCGGTCCGGATTCGGTCACGGTGTTCGAGATCAATGGCACGTTGCCGCGGTACATCACCGAGGTTCCGGTCGGGGCCTGGCCTCGGCACCTCGTCACTCGCCGGAGATCAGCTGTACGTCGCGAACGAGCGCTCCCATTCGGTGATGGTCATGGCAATCAATACCGAGACCGGGATCCCGACGCTTGCCGACACGATTGCCGTGCCGAGCCCGACCGTCGTCCTGCCATGACACCCGTGGTTTGATGACGCCCGTGCCATGACAACAGCCCGGGCCAGGGCTCGCGACATCGGCCTGGCGCCCGGGACGCTGCCAGTCGGCCCGAGCAATGCCATCACCGACGTGCCCGGCATCAAGGTCGGCCACATGACCCTGCACGAGGGGACCGACATCCGAACCGGCGTCACCGCCATCGTCCACGACGCGCTCGTGGGCGCCGGACCAGCTGGCCGACGTGTGCTCCCCGCCGGCCTGAGCGTCTTCAACGGATTCGGCAAGATGGTCGGCACGACGCAGGTCACCGAGCTTGGCGTCATCGAGACTCCGGTGCTGTTGACCAGCACGTTGTCGGTGTTCCGGGTCGCCGACGCCCTGCTGAGCTACCTGCACGAAAGGCCTGCGTACGCGGGCTCAGGGACGCTGAACCCGGTCGTCGCCGAGACCAACGACGGGTATCTGTCCGACATCTGGGCTAGACCCATCACCGTGCAGCACGTCGCGGCTGCCGTGGACGGAGCGACCCCGGGTCCGGTCGCCGAGGGCTGCGTCGGAGCGGGCACAGGAACCGGCGCGCTCGGATACAAGGCCGGGATCGGCAGCTCGTCGCGCGTGTGCGGCCTGGGCACGGGGCCGGTCACGCTGGGCGTGCTGGTCCAGGCGAACTTCAGCGGGCTGCTCACGGTGCTCGGCATACCGTGTCCGCCGCCATTCGAGCCGGAGCCTCCGCAGGCCCAGCCCGGGCCGCCCCAGCCCGCCGACTTCGGCAACTCGTGCGTGATCGTGCTGGCCACCGACGCCGCGCTGGACAGCCGACACCTGACCAGGCTGGCGGGTCGCGCCTTCGGCGGCATGGCGCGAACCGGCTCGGATTTCTCCGGGCACAGCGGGGATTACGCGCTGGCGATCAGCACTGTTGGCCTAACCACGGGCAGACGGGCGCCCAGCCACGGGCGGCCCACACGGGGCCACGGGCGGCCCAACCACGGGCGGCCCAACCACGGTGTGCTCGGCGGCGGCGGCCCTGCGACGGTGGCGGACGGCGGCGGCCCCGTTCCCGATAAAGATCTTGATTTGCTCTTTCTCGCGGCGATCGAAGCGACCGAGGAGGCGATACTCAACTCGCTCTTCATGGCCGTAACGACCACTGGCGTCGGCGGTCACACCCGGCAGGCCGTGCCGCTCGACTACGTCATGGCGCGCGTTAGCGCCGCTAGAAGCCAAATATGACGGGAACGGGGTCTTTATCGGCTTTCACCCGTTCTGCCTGGTCGCGGTGGCGAGCGCTATGTAGCGAGTCTCACACGCACCGAAGCCCCGCCTTGGGCCTGCGAGTGGTATTCAGTGGAATAGGGTTTCCACGCGACGCGAGCCCGCTGCGATCCGGCCGCTGCCTTTCATCCGGGCGGTCCTCGGAAGCCGACAAGCGGACCCGGAGCGATCCCAGCGAAGTCCAGGGCGGAGACGTCAAAGAATGACGCAAATTTCGGATGCGCCAGCCAAGACAAGGGCGCAGATCAACCAGAAGACCCTGCGTACCGACCCTTGGTGGCGTCAGCCCGCCATTAATGCGGTCGGGCTGGGCGCGGTCGTCATCTACCTGACCTGGGCTTCCCTGATCAATGAGAATTACTGGTGGAAGCCATATGTCTCGCCGCTGTACTCGCCGTGTCTTGCGAATAAGTGTCCAGCCGGTTCAGGGTTCAGCTGGATTCCGTGGGTGACGTGGCTGACACCCGCGATTCTGATCATCTGGGGCCCGATGGGCTTCCGGTTCACGTGCTACTACTACCGCAAGGCCTACTACCGCGCTTTCTGGCGGGCGCCTGCCTCCTGCGCGGTGCGCGAGCCGCACGCCAAGTACACCGGTGAGTCCAGGTTCCCGCTGATCCTGCAGAACGTGCACCGGTACTTCTTCTACGTCGCCCTGATCTTCAACCTGATCCTGACCTGGGACGCTGTGCTCGCGTTCCGGAACCACACCGGGCAGTGGGGTCACATGGGCCTCGGCACGCTGGTGCTCATCGTGAACGCGACGCTGCTGTGGCTGTACTCACTGTCGTGCCACGCCTGCCGGCACATCACCGGCGGTCGGCTCAAGCACTTCTCCAAGCACCCGGTCCGGTACTGGATGTGGACGCAGGTATCCAAGCTCAATGCGAAGCACATGCAGCTCGCCTGGATATCGCTGTTCTGGGTGCTTTTCACCGACCTGTATATCCGGCTGGTCGCCGGTGGCGTCTTCGCAGATCCACGGTTCTTCTAAGCCTTCAGGCAAGAGGTCTTTGACATGACTGACATCGAGCGGATCCCCTACGACGTCGTGGTGATCGGCGCCGGTGGCTCCGGCCTGCGCGCGGCCATCGAGGCGCGCCTCGCCGGTAAGCGGACCGCCATCATTTCCAAGTCGCTGTTCGGCAAGGCGCACACCGTCATGGCTGAGGGCGGCTGCGCCGCGGCCATGGGCAACGTCAACCCGAACGACAACTGGATGGTGCACTTCCGTGACACCATGCGCGGCGGCAAGTTCCTGAACAACCCGCGGATGGCGGAACTGCACGCCAAGGAGTCACCAGATCGCGTCTGGGAGCTCGAAGCCTGGGGCGCGGTGTTCGACCGCACCAAGGACGGCAAGATCAGCCAGCGCAACTTCGGCGGGCACGAGTATCCGCGCCTGGCCCACGTCGGTGACCGCACTGGCCTGGAGATGATCCGCACCCTCCAGCAGAAGGTCGTCGCGCTGCAGCAAGAGGACGCCATCTCGCTGGGCGACCCCGAGGCGATGATCAAGGTCTACGCCGAGACGACGATCACGCGGCTGATCAAGGACGGCGAAGGGCGGATCGCCGGGGCATTCGGCTACATCCGGGAGAGTGGGCAATTCGTCGTCTTCGAGGCGCCCGCCGTCATCCTCGCCACCGGGGGCATCGGCAAGACGTTCAAGGTCAGCTCCAACTCCTGGGAGTACACCGGCGACGGGCACGCGCTCGCGCTACTGGCCGGCGCCAAGCTGCTGAACATGGAGTTCGTCCAGTTCCACCCGACCCATATGGTCTGGCCTATTTCGGTGCGCGGGCTGCTGGTGACCGAGTCGGTTCGTGGCGACGGCGGCGTGCTGCGTAACTCCGAGGGCCGGCGGTACATGTTCGACTACGTTCCGGACGTGTTCCGGGCGCAGTACGCCGAGACCGAGGAAGAGGCCGACCGCTGGTACTCCGACCCGGACCACAACCGGCGGCCGCCGGAACTGCTGCCGCGCGACGAGGTTGCCCGAGCCAACAACGCCGAGGTCAAGGCCGGCCGCGGGACACCGCACGGGGGCGTCTTCCTGGACATCGCCTCGCGGCTGCCAGCTGATGAGATTCTCCGTCGGCTGCCGTCGATGTATCACCAGTTCAAGGAGCTGGCCGACGTCGACATCACGAAGGAGCCGATGGAGGTCGGGCCGGCCCAGCACTACGTGATGGGCGGCGTCGAGGTCGACGCGGACACCGGCGAGTCCTGCGTGCCCGGGCTGTTCGCCGCCGGTGAGGTCTCCGGCGGCATGCACGGCTCCAACCGGCTCGGCGGCAACTCGCTGTCGGACCTGCTGGTCTTCGGGCGTCGGGCCGGGCAGGGCGCAGCCGAGTACATTGGCCGGCTCGGTGCGAAGCTGCCAGTTGCCGATGAGGCCGAGATCGAGGCGGCCCACGCCGAGGCGGTGGCTCCGCTAGACCGGCGGGACGGCGAGAACCCGTACTCGGTGCATGCCGAGGTCCAGGAGACGATGAGCAGCCTGGTCGGCATCATCAGGACCGAGGCCGAGATCAAAAAGGCCCTGGCCGAGCTGGACACGCTGAACATTCGGGCCGAGGCGGTGTCGGCCGAGGGTGGCAGCGCGTACAACCCGGGCTGGCACCTCGCCCTTGACCTGCGCAACATCATGCTGATGGCCAAGTGCGTCGCGAGCGCGGCGCTTGAGCGTCAGGAGAGCCGTGGTGGCCATACCCGCGACGACTTCCCCGGCATGCGGCCGGAGTGGCGCAAGATCAACCTGGTTTGCGCACTCGAGGGCGATGAGATCACCATCACCAAGCAGCCGACGCCGCCGATGCGCGCCGACCTGATCGCGCTGTTCGACCCGAACGAGCTGAAGAAGTACCTGACCGAGGAGGAGATGGCGGCGCTGCTGTCGGCTCCTGCATCCGCATCTAGCGCGGCGGCCGGCACCCCCGACACTGCCCGCCCGGCCGCTGCTACCGAGGAGACGCACTGATGGCTTACAAGGCGGCGCTACGGGTCTGGCGCGGGGATCACGGTCAGGGCGACCTCGCCGACTACACGGTCGAGGTCAACGAGGGTGAAGTCGTCCTCGACGTCCTGCACCGGCTCCAGGCCACCCAGGCTGGAGACCTGGCCATCAGGTGGAACTGCAAGGCGGGCAAGTGCGGGTCCTGCTCGATGGAGATCAACGGCCGCCCGCGGCTGGCGTGCATGACGCGGATGTCCACGTTCGCCGAGGACGAGGTGCTCACCATCACGCCGCTGCGGACGTTCCCGGTGATCCGGGACCTCGTCACCGACGTCTCGTTCAACTACGAGAAGGCGCGGGAAATCCCCTCCTTCACCCCCGATCCGTCGATCGGGCTCGGCGAGTTCCGGATGCAGCAGGTCGACGTGGAGCGCTCGCAGGAGTTCCGTAAGTGCATCGAGTGCTACCTCTGCCAGGACACTTGCCACGTCATCCGTGACCACGCCGAGAACGAGAACAACTTCGCCGGGCCCCGGTTCCTCATGCGGATCGCCGAACTCGAGATGCACCCGGCGGACACCGCCGACCGGCGCGAAATCGCGCAGGATGACTTCGGTCTCGGCTACTGCAACATCACCAAGTGCTGCACCGAGGTCTGCCCGGAGAACATCAAGATCACGGATAACGCCCTCATCCCGCTCAAGGAGCGCGTCGTCGGCCGCAAGTACGATCCCCTGGTGTGGCTGGGCAGCAAGATCGCGCGTCGGCCCCTTGGCACTGATACGCCGAAGATCCCGGGCAAGAAGAGCTGAGGTCCTAGTCGGACGCGGCGGCCCCGGCGCTAACGAGCTGCCTCGATCTCGGTGATGACGCTCACCGCACCAAGGAGTCCCCGTGGCGGCCTGTCCACCACGATGTAAGTCGGCGCAAGATGGGCGCGGCGGGTGACGATCTTCAGGCAAGTTTTTCCGCGACGGCGGTCCGCTGGACGCCCACCGGCTATTCTCCGGGTCTTGGGTAGTCCCTCGCTGTGGCAGTGAGGTCGCGGCTCGCTGGCAAGTGGGCCGCGGGACCGCAGTGGGCTCGCCACCTGTCGGTACTGGCTAGTCTTACAGCGGCATCCAGGCGACCCGAAGTGAAAGGCAGCCATGTCCCACGTTCCCGCGATGACCTACCCAGAGGCCATGGTGGTCGGCCTGATCCAGGGCGTCACCGAGCTGTTCCCGGTGTCTAGCCTGGGCCACAACGTGCTGATCCCAGCGCTGGTCGGCGGATCGTGGGCGAAGGCGCTGAGCGTCTCGGCTTCGGAGTCGCCGTACCTGGCCTTCATCGTGGGCCTGCACGTCGCCACTGCCATCGCATTGCTGATCTACTTCTGGCGCGACTGGGTGCGGATCATCGGCGGGTTCTTCTCCTCGATCCGCGATCGCGATATCACCACGCCCGACCAGAAGCTGGCCTGGATGGTCATCGTCGCCACCATCCCCGTGGGCATCGTCGGTCTATTCGCCGAGCACGCCTTCCGGGTGATTTTCGGCAAGCCCGTGCTGGCCGCCGTGTTCCTTGTGGTGAACGGCGTGATCCTGTTCTCGGGAGAGAAGTTCAGGACCAAGAAGTCGCTGGACGCAGACGCCGCCGTAGCCGATGAACGCCGGCTGGCCATGGCACCAGCCTCGGTCCAGCGCGAACCGGCGGCTGGCGTGGCCGCCGTCGGCCTCGCCACAGCAGGCGACGGCGGCGCGGCCTTCGTTCCGGCTAGTGCGGCCGGTCCGGCTAGTCCGGCGCGCAGGCCCGGGCATGGTAGTCACGCCGCTGCCAAGCCCGACCCCAAGGCCGAACGGGAGGCGACGGCAGCTGCCGCTGTGCGCGCCGACGCGCGGCTGTCGAAGACCGACTTCCTCCAAACCACGATCATCGGCTCGGCCCAGATCTTGGCGCTGCTTGCTGGCATCAGCCGGGACGGCGTGACGATGGTGACAGGCATGTTCCGCGGGCTGTCCCGCGAGGACGCGGCCCGGTTCGCGTTCCTGCTCGCCACGCCCGTCATCCTGGCCGCCGGGGCCCTCAAGATAGGCGACCTGATCCAGAAGGGCCACGGGATCTACGGCCCGATCCTCGCTGGCAGCATCCTGTCGGGGATCGGCGCTTACCTGTCGGTGCGGTTCCTGGTCCGCTATTTCCAGACGCGGACGCTGACGCCGTTCGCCATCTACTGCGTCCTCTTCGGCCTGGGCAGCATCATCTACCTCCAGGTGAAGTAGCCGCGGTCGGTCTTCAGGCCGAGCGCTGTCAGTGTGCGGCCTGCGGAGTGACGCGATGCGCGGGTAGTCGTCCGAATGGGCCGACTGGCAGGTCACTGATCAGGGTGAGCAGTTCCCCGAAGTCACGCGACATGATTGCCTGCCCGACTCTGTCGTCGAACTCCTCCTTCGTCAGCCTGCCCTCGACGAACGAGTCCTGAAGCACCCTGATCGCGCGGTCGCGGTCCGCCGGAGATGCCAACATTCGAACGTAGCTTGCCGCCACAGGCCACCTCAGACTGGGATTGCCATGATCGTCGCACCTATCCTCGTAGCAGGCCAGTCATGCGCCAGTGCACCCGGTGGTGGCGGACCAACCTTGGCCCCGCGCCGCCCCCGGCGCTCCCCGCCGACAAGCAAGCGCCCGGGCCGCCGCGACACGACGTGTGTCCCGCAGGGTCGCAATCCGGCGGCGTTCTTCGGCCCCTTCGGTACACGCGTCGTGCCGTTGATCTTGCTGAGCCCCAAAACCGGAGCTGCGTAGCCGCCGCCTCAACGTCTCGTGTCCCTATCATTACTTATTGCCGGTTATTGTAGTTATATGGCAGAAGCTCCTAATCAGCTGTCCGCTGCGGCTCTCCGGATGGCCGGCCATGTCGGTCAGGTGGCGCTGGATCGGATCGCTGAGGGCGGCGTCGCCGCTGCGGCTGAGCTCGAGCAGCACATGGCCGCGGTGCGAGCCGAGCTCACCATCTGCCAGCAGCCGTTCGCCGCTGGCGCCGAACCTGGCCGCCGAACGACACGCCGCAGCAGGAACCTCCTGCGCCGCCTGGGCGCGTTCAACGGCTCGGGGCACGCTGATCGCACCGGCGCCGGGCACACCGACGACCTGCAGACCAGGCTCGCGCTGCTACGCAGGGCGAAGGTGACGTGCCCAGACGTGCCTTTCGTCAGCGACGCGTTCCAGTTCGAGGCGACAGTGCCGGAGACGCTGTTGCTGCACTACGCGAGCGGCTTCGTCGAGGCCGGCATCGGTTCTGGTTGGTGGCCGGGCAAATCGGCCGACGCGACCGACTGGGCGTCCCTGCGCCTCGCCGCCATCTGCAAGCTGATCAGCCAGGCCGAGGCGGCTGCCGAGGTACACCCGGACCTGCGCGCGAGCGCTTAGCAGCCCGTCCGCGCTGCCAGTTCGAACGCTCTCCGTCCACTAGCCGGCGCAACGAGAGTGCCTTACTCTGCTGGGTCACCGGCCGCCTGCGTGCCGCGGCGGCCGCGCTGACGGCCCCGTTCCTTGGCATCGAGAATTGCCTTGCGCATCCGCACCGCAGCCGGGGTCACCTCGACGCACTCGTCGTTGGCACAGAATTCGAGGGCTTGCTCCAGGCTCAGCAGTCGCGGCGGAATCAGCCGCTCCAGCTCCTCGCCGGCGGACTGCCGGATGTTGGTGAGCTTCTTTTCCTTCGCGATGTTGACGTCCATGTCGTCCGAGCGCGAGTTCTCGCCGACGATCATGCCCTCGTACACCAGCGTGCCAGGCTCGACAAACAGGCTGCCGCGCTCCTGGAGCGCGAACATGGCGTAGGCGGTGGCCGTCCCGGTTCGGTCGGCCACGAGCGAGCCGGTGGGCCTCGCCCGCATCTCACCGGACCACGGCTCGAAGCCCTCAAACACGTGATGAGCGATGCCGGTGCCGCGCGTCTCGGTGAGGAACTGCGTACGGAAGCCGATCAGACCGCGGGCCGGCACGGTGAAGTCGATCCGCACCCAACCGGTCCCGTGGTTGGACATGTTGTCCATCCGCCCTTTGCGCACGGCGAGCAAGGAGGTAACGGTGCCGAGATACTCCTCCGGGCAGTCGACGGTCAGCCGTTCGACCGGCTCGTAGACCTTGCCATCGACGAGCCTGGTCACGACCTGCGGGCGCCCTACGGTGAGCTCGTAGCCCTCGCGCCGCATGGTTTCGACGAGCACGGCGAGCGCCAGCTCGCCGCGGCCCTGCACTTCCCAGGTGTCCGGACGCTCAGTTGGATTAACCGCCAGCGAGACGTTGCCGACCAGCTCGCGGTCGAGTCTGTCCTTCACCATTCGGGCGGTGACCTTGGCGCCTTTCACCTGGCCGACAATCGGGGAGGTGTTCACGCCGATGGTCATCGAGATTGCCGGCTCGTCCACGGTGATGAGCGGCAGCGGCCGCGGGTCGTCGGGGTCGGCCAGCGTCTCGCCGATCATGATGTCGCCAATGCCGGCGACGGCGATGATGTCGCCCGGTCCGGCCGATTGCGTGGGAACCCGGTCGAGCGCCTCAGTCAGGAATAGCTCGGTGATCTTTACTCGCACGACCGAGCCGTCGCGCCGGCACCAGGCGACCTGCTGCCCCTTCCTGATTTCGCCGCTGAACACCCGGCAGAGCGCGATCCGGCCGAGGTACGACGACGCGTCGAGGTTCGTGACGTGCGCACGAAGCGGAGCGGCCGGGTCATATGTCGGGGCCGGCACGGCGTCGCGCAGGACCTGGAACAGCGGCTCCAAGTCAGGCGAGTCCGGCAGAGAGCCGTCGTCGGGCCGGTTCAGTGACGCGCGCCCAGCCCGTGCCGACGCGTACACGATCGGGAATTCGATCTGGTCCTCGGTAGCGTCCAGGTCCAGGAACAGCTCGTAACAGGCGTCGACGACTTCGGCGATTCGCGCGTCGGGTCGGTCCACCTTGTTGATGACGAGGATGACCGGGAGCCTCGCCTCGAGCGTCTTGCGCAGCACGAACCTTGTCTGGGGCAGCGGTCCCTCGCTGGCGTCGACGAGGAGGACCACGCCATCGACCATCGACAGTCCGCGCTCGACCTCGCCGCCGAAGTCGGCGTGACCCGGCGTATCGATGATGTTGATCGTCAGGCCGCCGTGCTTGACAGCTGTGTTCTTGGCCAGGATCGTGATGCCCTTTTCGCGCTCCAGGTCACCCGAGTCCAGGACGCGCTCGGCGACGTGCGCACCTACCCGGAACGCACCCGACTGCCACAGCATGGCGTCCACGAGCGTGGTCTTGCCATGGTCGACGTGCGCCACGATGGCCACGTTGCGCAGATCATCGCGGGTCGCGAGCGCGCCGCCGGTGGCTGGCGCGGCGGGAATAGTGTGGGCAGGGCTGCCTGGCATGCGGAGAGGCTCCGGTAACTGTGGGAAGCGCCGGGATTACGGCTTGACAGCAATTCTAGTGGGTCATGGGATTCGGCGGCGCAGCAGCCGATCCGGCTCGAGTCAGCGGCTCGTAGTGGCGCGGACGATCGTGGCAGGAATAATATATAGAAATCTTGTTCGAATCTGCCATACACTGTGGGGCGTGGCAGGCTTTGTTCCGACCGGGTGGCCGGAGGCCGTTCATCCACCCGGCGCTCCCGGCTTCGAGCAAACCGCCGTGAGTTGGCTGCTCGAGGTGGTGCCGCCCGACTACCGGCTGCACGGAGTCCTCGTCCGTCATCCGATCGCGCTAGCCGCCATGGCGCGGCACCATCTCGCTGCGTGCGTGGAAGGCGCTCGTCAGGGTTACCGCTGCGCGCGAGCGGAGCTCGGCAAAGACCTGCCGCCGAGCGGACTCGCGGCTGTGCTCGCGGCGTACCAGGCGGAGGGGAGCCGCCTTGTGGCCGACGCCAAGGCAGCCGAGTTGCTCAGCCGCGCGCTGCGCGGCGAGACGTTCGTGCCGCAGCTAGGCGGAGCACAGGATGACAGCCGGCACGCAGGCGTAGACGGCCGGGATCGCGCTGAGCGCCGTGCGAGCGTCGCGGAGCGGGCGCAGACCGCCGGGGACCGGGCGCAGACCGCCGGGGACCGGGCGCAGACCGGCGGGGACCGGGCGCGCAGACCGCCGCGGGGGACCGGCCGCAGACCGCCGGGGACCGGCCGCAGACAGGCGGGGACAGGCCGCGCAAGGCCGGCGGTCCGCGCGCTACTGGCCCAGCAGCCTCTCCATGACCGGGACGAGGTCACGCATATACGGCTCGTGGACCGTAACGTACGAGAAGCCCCACCGCTCGCGGCTGCGCCGCAGCTGTGCAGCGATCTCGTCAGGCGTCCCGATCAGCATGTACGGCGTGTCCAGCAGGTCGTCGACCGTCGGGACCGCACGCGGATCGGTAGCGAGAGCCGCCTCGGATGCGCGATGCCACTCGGCAACGCGCTCCTGCGCCGCGCCGCGTCGGTCGTCGGTGATAACCACCGCCTGCACGAGCAGATGCCATTCGATCTCGTCGGCTCTGCCTCCCGCGCACGATCTCGCGAACGCTACTCGCTCGTCGACTTCGTCGACGCTCGCCAGGCGTAGCGTCCCCGGTGGTTGTCCCTTCACCTGGTACGTGCCCGTCACGCCGACGATCTGTGCGTGTTGCGCCGCTATTCGCAGAACTCCATCTCCGGTGCCGCCGACAAGGAGTGGCGGCCCGAACCCGCCGAACCCCGACCGCTGCACGGGCTTGGGTGAGCTCCGGCCGGCCCGCAGCCGCTCAAACTCACTGCTGAAATAGCGCTGCAGCTCGGTGATCGTGTCGGCTAGCCGAGCGGCTCGGGCGGCTGCCGGCTGCCATTCGATGCCTGCTTCGTCGAACTCCCATTTCATGTGTCCCGAGCCGAGGCCGAGCTCCAGCCTGCCGTCGCTCAGGATGTCGGTCGTAGCGACTTCACGCGCGAGCAGCGCAGGATTCCAGAACGGCGCATTGAGGACGAGGGTGCCGACTCGCAGTCGCTGCGTCGCATCGGCGGCCGCGACAAGCAGTGGAAACGGGGCGGGTATCCCAAGGTGGTCCGCGGCGAGGACCGTGCGGTAGCCGTACCCTTCGGCCTCTCTGCACTCGTTGAGGAATTCCTGGCGACTGGTGATACCGAAGATGTTGAACGAGAAGCGGAAGTCACGCATTGCACTACGGTGGCGCCGGCGGCTGCCACCTGGCCAGTCAATCCGCTGACAGCAGACCCGAGGAACCCAGTTCGGGGATCGCCAAGGACCCCGTTCCCGCATCAGGTTTGAGCATCACCGGAGGCTCGGAGACCGTTGCCGGCGCTACCCAGCCAGTGCCCGGCAGATACTCGCGGATGACCTTGGCTGGCACGCCGCCGACCACGGCGTAGTCGGGTACGTTGCCGCGGACCACCGCGCCGGCCGCCACGACGACGTTCCTGCCGATGTCCGCTCCGGGCAGGACGACGGCACCCGTGCCGAGCCACGTGCCGGCGCCGATTCGCACGGGGCTGTTCACCGGCCACTGCCGGCCGACAGGAATCTCCAGGTCGGTGTAGCTGTGATTCTGATCGGTGATGTAGACGTAGGGACCCGTAAACACATCGGCGCCAATCTCGATCGAGTGGTGCGCCACGATGTGGCTGCCCCGCCCGATAACGCAGCGATCGCCGATCCGAAGGATGGGCTCAGGCCCGAGATCGTGGCCGGGCGCGATGCCCGCGCAGAGGGTGACCAGCTCGGCGATCATGCACTGATCGCCGACTTCGATCCACGCCTCGCCGTAGACCGAGCCCGTCGGGAAGGCCATCAACGATCCTGGACCGAACGCCGCGAATCGCCGTCCGGCGGCGGATTCGGCGGTCACCATTCCGGCCTGTTGCATCCGGCGCCACGCCGCCTGGACGAGTCCGGCCGTCACCGCGCGGCGGCGCCTGCCGAGCTCGTGCCTCCACGTCATGCGCGTAAACGTACCTTGGCGTTGCAACTAGGTGGCCGTTAACCGGTGAGCGGCGCGGCAGCGAGCTGGCCGCAGGCGCCGTCGATCTTGTCGCCGCGGGTGTCGCGCACAGTGACCGGGACTCCGCGCGCCGCCAGGCGGTCGAAGAACTCGTCGGCGACGTCCGGATCGGATGCCGTCCATTTCGACCCCGGCGTGGGGTTGAGCGGGATGAGGTTGACATGAGCGAGCCGTCCGGCCAACAGGCTCGCCAGCATGTCGGCACGCCAGGCCTGATCGTTGATGTCGCGAATCATCGCGTACTCGATCGAGACGCGGCGGCCGGTTGCGGCCGCGTAGCCCCAGGCCGCGTCTAGGACCTCGGCGATCTGCCAGCGCCGGTTGACCGGCACCAAGTCGTTCCGCAGCTCGTCGTCTGGCGCGTGCAGCGAGACTGCCAGTCGCGCTGACAGGCCCTCGCCCGCGAGCCTCTTGATCGCCGGAACTAGGCCGACAGTCGATACGGTCACGCCGCGCTGAGAGATGCCAAGGCCTGCGGGCGGCGGCGCGGTGATCTGCCGCACCGCGGTGACCACGCTGGAGTAGTTCGCCAACGGCTCGCCCATGCCCATGAAGACGACGTTCGAGACGCGTCCCGCGCCACCCGGAACGGCACCAGACGCCATCGCCCGGGCACCGGCGAACACTTGCGTCACGATCTCGGCGGCCGAGAGATTCCTGGTCAGACCTGCCTGGCCGGTCGCACAGAAGGGGCACGCCATCCCGCACCCAGCCTGGGAGGACACGCACATGGTGACCCGGTCCGGGTAGCGCATGAGCACCGACTCGATAAAAGCGCCGTCGAACGCACGCCATAGCGTCTTACGGGTCGTGCCGCCATCGCACTGGAGCTCCCGCTGAGCCGTCAGCAGCGGTGGCAGCAGCTCAGCCGCGAGCGTGGATCGCACGGATGCGGGCAGGTCGGTCATGTCCGCAGGATCGTCGGTGAGGCGCGCGAAGTAGTGCCGGGAGAGCTGATCGGCCCGGAATGCTGGCTGGCCGAGGTCTTCCACCGCGGCGCGCCGGGCGGCCTGATCCAGGTCAGCTAGGTGCCGCGGTGGGCGCGGCCGACGGGTCCGCGGCGGGTTCAAGCCGATCGGCGTCAGCTCGATTGCCTCAGCCACGCAGCCTTCACCTCCGGTCATGTCTGGCGGCCAGCTTCCGCATGCGCAGGCAACTCATCCGCGTGAATCTCCTCGCACGTGCTCAACTACCTGCGGGAAGTCGGTAGATTGCGGCATGTGCCGACGTTGCGCCGAGGGTCTGGTCAGAGTTCCAGGATAGTCGCCGCGCCTGGCGGGTCCGCCGTGCGCGGCGGGCCCGCCAGGCCCGGCCGCCCCGTCGTGCTTCTCGACAGCCTGAGTCCGTATGGCAGCAGGCGCCTGGTCGTGGAGTACGACGGCGTCACGACGTCGGCGTACCTGCACGACAAGTCCGGTGCGCTGGCCGCGACCTGGATCGCCAATCACCGCCAGGCCCCGGACACGGTTGATGTCGCGCGGTTGCGCGCAGGCGAGGCACCCGAGATGCCAGCCGGGCACACCAAGCATCCCGAAGGCCGGAGCCCTCTCGAAGCCGGTGCCCTGACGGCGATCTGGCTGGAGGAAGGCGACGGCGTCGCCATTCTCGAGGACGGCGAGCCGTTGGCCGTCATCCCCGGCTGGTCTGACCTGCGGAAAGGCATGCCGGGCTATAGCCGCGACGTGATCGGCCAGACCCCGTTCGGCTGGTCGCTCGATGACGCCATGGAGGGCTTCAGCCAGCGGATCTCGCAGTCGGCGCAGTTCTGGCGCTGGCGGGCGAGCGCTGGGTCCTGGGCGCTCTTCCAGCAGGCGCTGCTCGGCCACCTGCTCAACCGGCTCGGGCCCGGCGGCGGCTACTGGGACGTCAGCGGCGGCAAGACGCCGACGGTCGGGGTATCCGAGCGTCCCGCTGTGCCGAGGCGACCGTTCACGGTGCTCACCACTGTCGGCATGAGCGGCCAGCGGATGCCCGTGGTCGAGCAGACTGGCGAAGGCGCGGAGGGCCGGGCGCGCATTGAGCTGGCGCTGGCGACAACCATGCCGAGCGCTGAGGCAGCGCGCATTTTCCTGTGGCTGGGCCAGTTCCCGTGGCGGGAGGTCTCGTGGCTGGGGAACGGGCACAGCATCCCCTGGTACCACGAGCCGGCGACGTTCCCGCTTGGAGGAGGGAACGAGGCCGTCCTCCTCCTCGACGACCCGGCCAGGCTTCCTGGACCCGAGGTCCCGAGGCTCGATGGCTTCCGCTCCAGCAACGAGCCGGTTCGGTGGCTGTGGATTATCCCGATCAATGAGCGTGAGCGCCGCCTGGCCAGGGAGCGCAGCTCAGGCAGCCTCGTCACGCAGCTCGCGGCGCAGCGGCGGAGCTGGGTCTACACGGTCTAGGTCGAGTGGCCATTCGGCACGAAGACTGCGAGCAGCAGCCAGACGACCGGGGCCATGACTAGCAGCGAGTCGATCCGGTCCATGATGCCGCCGTGCCCAGGCAGCAGGTGGCCCATGTCCTTGATCTCCAGGTCGCGCTTGATCATGGATTCGGCCAGGTCACCTAGGGTTGATGCCGCGACGGCGGCGAGCCCCAGGAGCACACCCTGCCAGACGTGGCCGCCCAGCAGCTCCGGCACCATGGTCGCGCCGGCCGCTAGGCACAGCACTATCGAGCCGCCGAGCCCTTCCCATGTCTTCTTCGGGCTGATGCTCGGTACGAGAGGGTGCTTCCCCATCAGGATGCCGGCGAGGTAGCCGCCCGTATCACTGCAGACCGTCAGCACCACGAAGATCAACGCCCGTCGCGCGCCGTCGGGTTCGACCAGCATCAGCGCGACGAACGTCGCCATCAGCGGCAGGTACGCCAGCGTGAAGATGCCCGCCGTAACGTCGCGAACGTATCCGCCGGGGCCACCCCGTAGCCGCCACGCGAACACGCCGATGACCGCTAGCGCCAGGGCGCCGAGCGCCCACTTGGTCTGGGTCCAGTAGGCGAGCGTGACCATCGCCGTTCCGCCGAGCGCGATCGGAACCAGCGGCAGATGGATGTCGCGGGTGCTGAGCGCGTGGGACAGCTCCCAGAGGCCGATGGCCACCACGATCCCGACATAGAGCAGGAACGTGGCCTTGACCGTGAATAGCGTGAGCAGTACAAGGCCGCCGAGAACGACGCCGACGCCGAGGGCGGCGGGCAAGTTCCGGCCCGCCCGACTCGACTTGTTCTCGGGCGCCGACGCTGGCGGTCCCTCATGCTGCCGCTCAGCGTCTTGATGCACCGCTGCCCCATCCTGCTCGCCTGACCGGCGGCCGTCGTGCCAGACCGGGCCGTGCCCCGGAGTTTCCTGGAGCTTAGCCGCCAGAGCCGCCGGGTCAGACCTCTAGTAGCTCAGCTTCCTTGTGCTTCAGCAACTCGTCTACCTGCGCGGTGTAGGTGTGCGTCAGCTCGTCAAGCTCGCGCTCGGCACGCCTGCCGTCGTCCTCGCCAGCCTCGCCGGTCTTGACGAGCTTGTCGATAGCGTCCTTGGCATGCCGCCGAATGTTGCGGATCGAGACCCGGCCGTCCTCCGCCTTCGTCCGGGCAACCTTGATGTACTCGCGGCGTCGTTCCTCAGACAGCTCAGGGAAGGCGACCCGAATGATCGATCCGTCGTTCGACGGGTTGACCCCGAGGTCGGAATTCCTGATCGCCTTCTCGATGGCCCCGAGGGAGCCCTTGTCGTAGGGCTGCACGATCACCATGCGCGGCTCGGGCAGGTGGAACGACGCTAGCTGGTTCACCGGCGTCTGGGTGCCGTAGTACTCAGCCGTGACCTTGTTGAACATCGACGGGTGAGCGCGGCCGGTCCGGATGCCAGTGAAATCTTCCTTGGCAACCGCGACTGCCTTCTCCATCTTCTCCTCGGCTTCGAGGAGGCTGTCCTCAATCACTGCGGCTCCTGAGCGTGTGTAGGGCGTCCGGTAGGCGCCGGGCCAGGCGCACACTTCGTGGAAGTGCGTATGTCCATGGTGCTCCCGGATTCCTCGTCGCTGCTACCAACCTGGCCATTAGCGTGCCGATCGACTCACGAGCGTACCGATGGGCTCACCGCGCACGGCCTGCACGACGTTGCCTTTGCCCATCAGGTCGAAAACGACTATGGGCAGGTTATTGTCCATGCACAGGCTCACCGCAGTGGCGTCCATCACGCGGAGTCCACGCTGCAGCACCTCGGCATAGTCAAGATGGTGGAATAGCACCGCTCCGGCGTGTTTGCGCGGATCGGCGTCGTAGACCCCGTCGACTTGGGTCCCTTTGAGCACCGCCTCAGCACCGATTTCCAGGGCACGCTGGGCGGCGCAGGTGTCGGTGGAAAAGAATGGCGCGCCGAGCCCGGCACCGAAGATGACGACACGGCCCTTTTCCAGGTGCCGGATCGCCCGCCTCGGAATGTAGGGCTCGGCAACCTGTCCCATCGTGATGGCGGTCTGGACGCGCGTCTCGACGCCGAGCTTCTCGAGGACATCCTGGAGAGCCAGGCAGTTGATCACCGTACCGAGCATGCCCATGTAGTCCGCGCGCGAGCGGTCGATTCCTCGCGAGAGAGCGCGGCACCGCGGAACATGTTGCCGCCACCGACGACGACGGCGATCTGGAATCCTTCCCGGACGGCAGCCGTGATCTCCCGCGCAAGGTGGACTACCACGTCCGGCGAGATACCGAGCGCCTCGCCGCCCGCGAACGCCTGGCCGGACAGCTTGAGCACGACCCGTCGCCAGCTAGGGCGCCCAGCATCGGCCAGCCCAGCGTTCGGCCAGCCCAGTGTCGGCCAGCTCAGGGTCAACCAGCACAGGACTCGGTGAGCCCAGGTGCTCCGGGTCGCCCGGCGGGCCATCTGACACCGCGGTACCGCCCTCCGCCAGCTCCGGCTCCAGCGTCAACCCGCCTGGCCGATCTGGAACCTCGCGAAATTCGTAACCGTTGCTCCCTGCTCGGCAAGCAGCTGATTGACGGTCTTCTTCTGGTCTCGGACCGAGGCCTGCTCCACTAGGACGATGTCCTTCAGGAAACCGTTGAGCCGACCCTCGACGATCTTCGGGATCGCCTGCTCTGGCTTGCCCTCGTCCCTGGTGAGCTGCTCGGCGATCCGACGCTCATTGGCCATTAGCTCGTCAGGGACCTGGTCGCGGGTCACGTACTGCGGGCGCATGGCCGCGACCTGGTGAGCGATGTCCTGGCCGATCTCGGCGCCGACGTCGTCGAGCTGGACGAGCACGCCGAGGGTCGGTGGCAGGCCGGGGTCCGACTTGTGCAAGTAGCTGGTCACATAGCCGCCGTCAAACCGTGCATAGCGGCCAAGCTCCAGCTTCTCCTGGAGTGCGGCGCCGGCCTTCCTCGATCAACTCCTGGCTCGTCTGACCCGGCCTAACCTCTAGGCCCAGGACAGCGAGGCGGTCCACCGCACCCGCGGCGAGCGCAGCGGCGGCGATGTCAGCAGCGACCTCCTGGAAGAGGTCGGTCTTGGCGACGAAATCCGTCTCGCAGTTGAGCTCGACGAGCACGCCGGTGCTGGTACCGGCGAGTTGCGCCGTGATCAGGCCCTGCCCGGCGGTCCGCTGCGCCCGCTTCCCGACGTCCTTGGCCCCCTTGAGGCGCAGCGCTTCAACAGCGGCGTCGAAGTTGCCGTCCGCGTCAACTAGGGCGTTCTTGCAGTCCAGCATGCCGGCGCCGGTCAGCTCACGCAGCCTCTTCACGTCGGCGGCGGTGTAGTTCGCCATGTCCCTATCTTTCGTTGTTGTGGTTCTGGTCGTGGTGGCCGGCCGCATAGTGACGGTCTGGCAAGTGGGCCTGGGCCGGTCTCCGGGCTCCCCCCGGCTGACCCAGTCGGAGCCGCCGCCGCGATCAGGCTGTCGGGTCCTCGGCCGCAGTCGGCTCAGCAGCCGGCGGCTCGGCCGCAGTCGACTCGGTAGCCGACGGCTCAGTAACCGAGGGCTCCGCGGTGGACGGCTCGCTGGCGGATGCGTCAGTGACCGACAGCTCGCTGGCGGATGCGTCAGTGACCGAAGGCTCGCCGGCCGATGCCTCAGTGACCGACGGCTCGCCAGCCGATGCCTCAGTGACCGACGGCTCGCCAGTCGATGCCTCAGTGACCGACGGCTCGCTGGCGGATGCCTCAGTGACCGACAGCTCGCTGGCCGATGCCTCAGTGACCGACGGCTCGCTGGCGGATGGCGCGGCGGCCTCGGTCTCAGCCGCGCGGCCCGCTCCGCGGCTGCCACGGGTGCGCGCGGCACCGTTGGCCTGCGCCGTTCCTGCGGCAGCTTCGGGCCGGCCTTCGAGCAGCTCGCGCTCCCACTCGGCCAGCGGCTCCGCTGCGCCAATCTCGCCTTCGGGCGTCTCTGCCGTTGGCTTGTCGTCGCCCGCCGCCGCCCCGGCCCGGGCAATCAGGCCATCGGCGACAGCGTCCGCGATCACCCGGGTGAGCAGCGAGACGCTCCGGATGGCGTCGTCATTGCCGGGGATCGGGTACTGGACCTCGTCCGGGTCGCAGTTGGTGTCCAGGATCGCGATCACCGGTATGCCGAGCTTGGCGTGCCTCGCTGACCGCGATGTGCTCCTTCTTGCAGGTGTCCACGACCCACAGGGCGCTCGGCACCCTGGACATGTCGCGGATGCCGCCAAGCGAGCGCTCGAGCTTGTCCCGCTCCCGCCGGAGCTGCAGAAGCTCCTTCTTGGTGAGGTTCGAGCCGGCCACTCGTCGAAGTCGATCTCCTCAAGCTCCTTAAGCCGCTGGAGACGCTTGTACACGGTTCCGAAGTTCGTGAGCATGCCACCCAGCCAACGCTGGTTGACGAAAGGCATGCCGACCCGGCGCGCCTGCTCGGCGATGGCCTCCTGGGCCTGCTTCTGGGTGCCGACGTAGAGCACCGAGCCGCCGTGGGCGACCGTCTCTCTGATGAAGTCGTAGGCACGGTCGATGTAGTCCAGCGACTGCTGGAGGTCAATGATGTAGATGCCGTTGCGCTCGGTGAAGATGAAGCGCTTCATCTTCGGGTTCCAGCGACGGGTCTGGTGCCCGAAGTGGACGCCGCTTTCCAGCAGCTGGCGCATGGTGACGACCGGAGCCATGCCGGTGTCCCCTTCCTTGTCGCGGCGCCTGCCCGCAGGCAGCGGCGCCTTCCGGTTGAGGTCCTGGCGCCCGTACGCTCCTTCGCCGCAGGATTGCTCCCGCGGACCGGTGAAGGGTCGCCTGTGCGGTGCCGCGGTACTACTCCACGAGGAGCAGTGCCGTGGGCATGCCGCGCAGCGAGCGGACGCGCGAATTTGGGCCGACAGAGACGCTCACGCGAACGCACGCGTGAACTGGGTGCCAGCCCGTTCCCATAAGTCTACATGCCGGGACCCGGCCGTGATGTCGGGCGAGCGCATGGGTGTCCGGCCCTGGGCAGCGGGCGCGGCCGTCAGGCTCTGGGATGGGCCTGGTGGTAGACGGCGATGAGTCGATCGATGCTGACGTGGGTGTAGATCTGAGTGGTCGCTAGCGACGCGTGGCCGAAGATCTCCTGCACGCTTCGCAGGTCTGCCCCGCCCTCGAGCAAATGGGTCGCAGCCGTATGGCGCACACCGTGCGGACCGATGTCGGCGCCGGATCCAGTGGCCGCGATCCGGGCATGGACTACGCGCCGGACGGTCCGAGGATCGATCCGCCGACCTTTCTGGCCGATAAATAGCGCCGAACCTGATGAGGCAACCCCGGCGGCAGGCTGTGCCTGGCCGACAATGGGCCGACCGTGCTCGATCCACGTCAGCACGGCCCGGACGGCGGGGATGCCCACCGGTACGACCCGTTCCTTGCTGCGCTTGCCGAGCACCCGGATCGTCCGCCGAGCCAGATCCAGGTCGCCGATGCCGAGCCCGCATAGCTCGCTCACTCTGATACCCGTCGCGTACAGCAGCTCCATGATGGCCGTGTCTCGGAGTTCAATCGCGGCGGCGAGTGGTTTGGTCGCGGCCGAGCCACCCTTACCCGCGGTCGCACGGCCGCCGACGCCGCCCTGGGCGGCTGCGCTTGGCCGGCGGCCGTGCCAGTGAGAACTGCCGACATCTGCTCCTGTCCGAGAACTTCTGGCAGATGGCGGTGGACTTTCGGGCTGCGCAGCTGCGCGCCCGGATCTGCGGCCAGCCAGCCTCGCTGGTGCCCAAATGCCGTGAACGCCCGTGCCGACGCAGCCCGGCGGGCCATCGACGTTCGCGCTTGCCCAGACTTGTGCAAGCTCCCCAGCCAGCCACGCAGCACGCCGATGTCCAGATCGGCAAGTTCCTCGCAGTAATCGTCCGCTGCGTAGCGCAGCAAGCTGGCGATGTCGCGCGTGTATGCGCGCACTGTGTGCGACGACAACCCCCGCTCCAAAGCCAGATGCCGATCGAACGCAGCCAACGCCGCAGCCATCGGCTCGGGCACGGCGTTCTGCTCGGGCACGACGTTCTGTTCGGTCGCTGCCGCCCGATCCACTGACAACGGCGCCCGCGCGTCCATGACGCTAGTCTGCGGCACGGACGTGCTGAACAGCCTCATTCGACCGTGACGCTCTTGGCCAGGTTTCGTGGCCTGTCGACGTCGTTACCGAGCGACACAGCCGCGTGATACGCCAGCAGTTGCAGCGGCACCGACAGCAGGATCGGATCGAGCTCGGGCTCATTCTTCGGCACCGTCAGTACGTCGTCGGCGAGCCGGGCGTCCGCGGGTGCGGAGTGCCCGACGACCAGGACGCGGCCCTGGCGCGCCTTGATCTCGCCTAGGGTCGCCTGGTTCTTCTCGACGAGTTCGTCATCAGGAACGATCGCGACCGTCGGGAGCTCGGGTCCGACGAGCGCCAGCGGCCCGTGCTTCAACTCGCTGGCCGGGTAGGCCTCAGCGTGCAGGTACGAGACTTCCTTCAGCTTCTGGGCGCCCTCGCGGGCCACAGGCCAGCCCCGGACGCGGCCGACGAAGAACATGCCCGAGTACTGCGCTAGCTCCTTCGCCAGCCGGGCTATCTCCTCTTCCATCGCCAGGATCTGCGAGATCTGCTCGGCAGCTTGCGCAGACCAGCGCTAATGCGCCGGCCGTTCGCCGGCGAGAGGTCGTGGATACGCCCTAGGTGCAGCGCCAGCAGCGCGAAAACCGTCGCCGTGGCCGTGAACGTCTTGGTGGACGTCACGCTGATCTCTGGGCCGGCGTGGAGGTAGACGCCGCCGTCGACTTCGCGTGCGATGGTGCTCCCGACCGTATTGACGACGCCGAGTACCTGACCGCCTTTGCGCTTGACCTCCTGCACCGCCGCGAGCGTGTCGTACGTCTCGCCGGACTGGCTCACGCCGATGTAGAGGGTGCCCTCCTCGATCACCGGGCTGCGGTACCGGAATTCTGACGCCTGGCTCGGCGTCTGCGGGTACACGCGCGAGTTCCTCGATGAGTTGGGCACCGAGCACGCCTGAGTAGTAGGCCGAGCCGCAACCCAGGATCTTGACGCGCTTGATGGCGCGGGCATCACGCGGATCCAAGTTCAGACCACCGAGATGCGCCGTATTGAACCTGTCATCGAGCCTGCCGCGCAGCACTCGCTCTACGACGCCCGGCTGCTCGTGGATCTCCTTGTGCATGAAATGCGCGTGTCCGTCAGCGTCGTAGCTGGCGGCATCGGCCTCGACAAGAGCTGGCTGCTTGGTAGTCCGCCGTGCGTCCAGCGTCGATGTGCGGAAGCCGTCGGGACGCAGCGTAGCGATCTCACCGTCGTCAAGGTGGACGACCTGGCGGGTGTAACGGACCAGCGCAGATACGTCCGACGCGGCGTACATCTCCTTGTCGCCAATGCCGAGTAGTACCGGGCTGCCGTTGCGCGCGACGACGAGCCGGTCGGGGCTTCGGGCGTCGAGCACCGCCAGGCCGTACGTGCCCACCACCGACTTCAGTGCGAGGCGCACTGACTCTTCGAGATCGCGTGGCTTGCCGTCGCCGTCGTCCTGAGGGGCCGAGTGCGCTGCAATCAGGTGAGCGAAGATCTCGCTGTCGGTATCGGACGTAAACTCGGCGCCGTCCGCGATCAGCTTGGCTCGCAGCTCGTCTGCGTTCTCGATAATCCCGTTGTGGACGACCGCTATAGAGCCGCAGACGTGCGGGTGGGCGTTACGATCGCTCGGCTCGCCGTGCGTCGCCCACCGCGTGTGCCCGATTCCAGGATTCCCCTTGAGCCTGGCCGGCACGTCGGCGGCGAGCTCCGACACCCTGCCCTTCGCCTTGTGCACCCGGGAAGTGCGCCGCCGCGGCCAACCACGGCGATGCCGGCCGAGTCGTAGCCGCGGTACTCAAGCCGGGCTAGGCCCTCCAGCAGGATCGGAACGCTGTCCCGGTTGCCGACATACGCGACGATTCCGCACAAGGTGGTTTGCTCCTTCTCATAGCGATCTTGCTTGGGCCGTGGTGACCTTGCTCACCCATAGACGATTCGGCGAAGCTGCCGGAGCGAGAACTCCGGTGGCGCGTAGCGCCGGTGCGGGATCTCGGCGGCGATCTGGTCGAAGGCCAGGTCGTTGGTCAGGCCTCTGGCCTTGAGTTCCCGATGCCTACGCCGGACGTAGTCCGCCGCCGGTTCCGAGAAGTATCCGAGCACGTCTGCTACCACCCGGGTGGCCTCAGCACGGCTGAGCGGGCAGGTGCTCATCAGGTACTCCACGAGGTCCACAGGCGGCTGCTGTCCGGACACGCTGCTCATCATGGTCAGGTGCATTTCAGTTTTGCAAGGATCCTGCCCGGAATCGGGCAGGATCTGCTCCAATGTCGCCGTCAGTCTAGCTTCAATGCCCGCCAGCCCAGTTCGCCGCGTTCAACAAACC
>CAVSQI010000015.1:0-59810 GCA_963730085.1 uncultured Actinomycetota bacterium
CGTAAACTCGGCGCCGTCCGCGATCAGCTTGGCTCGCAGCTCGTCTGCGTTCTCGATGATCCCGTTGTGGACGACCGCTATGGAGCCGCAGACGTGCGGGTGGGCGTTACGATCGCTCGGCTCGCCGTGCGTTGCCCACCGCGTGTGCCCGATTCCAGGATTCCCCTTGAGCCTGGCCGGCACGTTGGCGGCGAGCTCGGGCACCCTGCCCTTCGCCTTGTGCACCCGCAGGTCGCCGCCGCGGCCAACCACGGCGATGCCGGCGAGTCGTAGCCGCGGTACTCAAGCCGGGCTAGGCCCTCCAGCAGGATCGGAACGCTGTCCCGGTTGCCGACATACGCGACGATTCCGCACAAGGTGGTTTGCTCCTTCTCATAGCGATCTTGCTTGGGCCGTGGTGACCTTGCTCACCCATAGACGATTCGGCGAAGCTGCCGGAGCGAGAACTCCGGTGGCGAGTAGCGCCGGTGCGGGATCTCGGCAGCGATCTGCTCGAAGGCCAGATCGTTGGTCAGGCCTCTGGCCTTGAGTTCCCGATGCCGACGCCGGACGTAGTCCGCCGCCGGTTCCGAGAAGTATCCGAGCACGTCTGCTACCACCCGGGTGGCCTCAGCACGGCTGAGCGGGCAGGTGCTCATCAGGTACTCCACGAGGTCCACGGGCGGCTGCTGTCCGGACACGCTGCTCATCATGGTCAGGTGCATTTCAGTTTTGCAAGGATCCTGCCCGGAATCGGGCAGGATCTGCTCCAAGTGCGTCGTCAGTCTAGCTTCAAGGCCCGCCAGCCCAGTTCGCCGCGTTCAACAAACCCGTCAGCCGCCGCAGCAGTCCCAGGCATCGCAGCGCCGTATCCAGGTCGACTCCGGCTCTGGTCGCGATGCTCGCCGGGCCTCGGCCGCCCCGGACAGGCACTTCCTCCAGCACTGCCACGGCCGCCGGATCGAGCAAGTCGCGCGCCGTCGCGGGCCCGCGGCGCGGGCCGGCGGACAAGCCCCAGCCGGGCAGCGACATGTGCTCGGCGACGTCACTAGCGGACGTGACGCACATCGCTCCGTAGTCCCTGATTAGCTCGTGACAGCCTGCTCGACTGCTCGGATGTGACCGGGCCAGGCACCGCCATGACCGGGCGACACAGGTCACGCGCATGACGCGCCGTATTGAGCGCGCCGCTGCGCAGGGCGGCCTCGACGACCACGGTCCCGCGGGTCAGCGCCGCGATGATCCGGTTGCGGATGAGGAAACCCGGCCTGGTCGGGCCTCGGTCGGGTGGACACTCGCTTACCAAGACGCCGTTCGCGGCGATAGCGGCGAACAACTCGCTATGCCCGCGCGGGTACCCAAAGTCAAGGCCGCCTGCGAGAACCGCCACGGTGGCGCCGTCTGCGGCCAGCGCTCCCCGATGGGCGCTGGCGTCGATCCCGTAAGCGCCGCCCGAAATCACCGCGGTGCCACGCTCGGCAAGCGTCGCGGCCAGCTCGATGGCGACGTGCTGGCCGTATCCGGTGGCTGCGCGAGCACCGACGATGGCGACCGAGTTGACGCACGTCAGCCTCAGGTCACCCGCGCCGCGAGCCCAGAGCACCAGCGGCCGCGCGTCGCCAAGGTCATCGAGCTGCGTTGGCCACTCCGGATCGCCAGGCAGGATTAGCCGGAGCCCGCTGTCCTGCCAGGCGGCCAGCCTGCCCGTGCCCGGGATCTCGCCGAGTCGGTCGCGCCAGCGCTGGACTGCCCTGCTCAGCACTGGATCCTCGGCCTGGCCGGCCAGCACGGCCTCGCCGTCGGCATCCGCGCCGGTGACCAGCGCGAGCAACTCTGCCGCCGTCTGGGCATTTAACGCCGCACCCAGCACCGGGTCTCCGGGCTTGCTAAGGAAACTCAGCGCCACGCGGGCGCGCCGCTCGCCCTCAGCACTCACCGCGACCACCTCCGGTCACAACTTTGCTGGTTCGTGCAGCCTGCCGCCGATCCGCGCGAGCGGCTGTGGACAACGAGCCAACGAGATGCGAGATGTGGATAACACAGCCGACCGCGCGCGTCACCGCGCAAACGCCGGCCGGAACTTCGCATCCTTCGGCGCCAACCTACGCAGTACACGACTGACGCCCGTGGGCCTCCGCAATAGCACTGCTCACGCACAGTGGCCGAAGCTCGATCGCCATGCTGCGCAAAAGATCCGCCGATATGGCACGTACCCTCGCCGCCCGGCGTGGCTGACGGCGGCGCGCGTATCTCGCGGATCTGGCAGCTTACGTCACAGCTGCAGGTGACAGCAGCCCATTAGCAGGCCGCCAACCGCCCCGAATCGGCAGGGTGATGATCGAGCAAGACCAATTGCCAAGACCTCGGGATCAAGATCGTGTAACCGGACGGGGCCGCTCCACTAGCCCGGCCACCAGCCAAGCTGGCGGGCACGCCGATCCCGGCCGGGACCTGGACAAGCGTGGGCACCCTGGCCCAGTCCCTGGCGTTCATCGTCTGCCGCGCACTGGCAACCGGCTTCATCGCCGCCGGTGCAGCCGCAGTCTGGATTGGCTTGCTGTGTGCCGGTTGCCTCGGCACCGTCGCCGTCGGAGCCAGGCTTCGCCGCGCGCTGACCCCGGACCAGGATTACGTGACCGAAGCGCCCGCGACCCGGCCCGAGCCAGGCCGCGAGGATCTGGGGGTGGCCGCAGATCGCGGGGGTGCTGAACCGTTCAAGATGATTTATGGGTATGCGGGTAGCGTCTGGGAGTGTGATCGGAAGAGAGCTAGGACAAGCAGGGATGCTGACAGAGTTCGGCGGCCTTTCGACGCCGCTCGTGGCCGATGCCTGTATCCGCGCGGGAGTGCCGCTGCGGGTCGCGCCGCCGGGAATCGGCGCGGTCATCCCTGGACAACGGGTCGCCGGACGCGCGCTCCCGACCCGCCACTACGGCAGCGTCGATGTGTTCTTGGAAGCGTTCAGCGGCGCCGCCCATGGTGACGTTCTGGTCGTCGACAACGGCGGGCGGGAAGATGAGGCGTGCATCGGCGACCTGGTCGTGCTGGAGGCACAAGCGGCAGGGGTCGGCGGGGTGATGGTGTGGGGACTCCATCGCGATACGGCGGAACTGACCCAGATCGCCCTGCCGGTGTTCAGCTACGGCCACTGCCCGGCCGGCCCCGTTCGCCTCGATGAGCAAGAACCATCCGCGCTGACCAGCGCACGGTTCGGGGCATGCCTGGTCACCCGCGACGACATCGTATTCGGCGACCACGACGGCGTGGTGTTCGTCGCCGCCAGCCAGGCTGGGGAGGTCCTCGCCGCAGCCCGGCAGATCGGCGAGGTCGAGCGGGATCAAGCCCGTAAGATCCAGGCGGGTCAGACCCTGCGCCAGCAAACAGCCTTCAGCGAATACCTGGCGCGGCGGGCAGCCGAACCGTCCTACACCTTCCGGCGGCACCTGCGGCGGATCGGCGGTGCCATCGAGGAATAGGCATTCATGACGGCCGGCCGCCACCGGCGACTCGCCCGGACTGGTGGTCACCACCCACCACATGGCGCGTCCTCGGCGGCGAAGTCATACGAGTCCATTCTCTCGCGCTTGCTGACGCGCCGACCCCGCCGCAACCTACGCTCGGTAACTGGCGTCGTATCACGTGGGCACGGCAGGCCGCCGCGCCCGGCGAGAGGCCGCATGGGACGTCGTCACCAGTGGCAGGAGGTGAGCGGGCCATACGCAAGTCTGTAACGGCACGTTGGAAGTACGGCGCAATCGTCCTGCCTCTAGTGATCGGGCTGACAGGTTGCGGAACAAGCCCCTCAACGAGCACGGCCCCCACGCCGACGCCAACGTCGACCGGGGCTGTGGGGGACCCGGGTGGACGGATACTCGGGGCACTGCGGACGGTCACATCGGCTGTACCGACGCGTGCACACCTGAACTGGTCGCACTTCGACGAGCCGAAGC
Source organism: uncultured Actinomycetota bacterium (assembly GCA_963730085.1). Lineage (GTDB taxonomy): Bacteria > Actinomycetota > Actinomycetes > Streptosporangiales > Streptosporangiaceae > JAJYUU01. Next base: position 3,930 of record CAVSQI010000015.1, read on the forward strand.
TCGACTCCTGTGACGGTCAGCCCGGGACTTGGGGCTACGACCCGGTCAGCGTGCAGTTCGACTTCTCCAGGCAAGAGCCGCCGAGCACCGTCTTGGCGAGCGTCCGGCACGCGCTCCAGCGCATCGGGTGGCGGTGGACCGAACCGACTCCAGCGACCTTCCCCGGGCAGAACTACGGGACAGCAGATGCCATCGGAACGTGGGTTACGGCGCTGCCCGGAGGCAGGCCAGCGACGGCGGCTCTGTTCCCGGGCACTTACGCTCCTGCGGAATGGTCTCTCATCGCCGAGTCGCCCGCGACCTTGCGACCGCCCAAGGGGTGCTAGCCGTTCAGGCTAATTGCCAGATCCACAGGGTTTCGAGCCCGGTTCGTGGGCCGGTTCCGGCTGCGCGTGAACGTGCCGTGGATGCCGGCCGCAGCATCGCGTACTTGCAGACCAAGCGGATCGACCGGCACGTACACGTCATCGCGATGCAAGCTGCGCATGTCCGGGCTGTCGAGGCTGCCCTGGCCGGCCAGAACGCCGCCGAGACGCAAGAGCCGGTAGATCTCGGCCAGCACAGCGTCTTGCCGCTGCCACGAGGGGACGCGGTGCAGCATGGTCAGGCACACCGCGCCGCTGAACCTCCCGGCGGTAAGTGCAGTTCGCGTGGCGTCGGCACAGTGCTCCGGCCAAACACCAACGTGCTAGGCAAATGCATCTACTGTTTCATTTCCCCGCTTCTTGGTGGCTGTGCAATCATGGCCGCTGTCGCTGCGTCTGGACAGGCGTCGTCGATGCCGCCTGTAATGGTGTTCGACTGGTGCGGGCATTTGTGAGGTTCTGTCGATGTCCAAATCCCCAGCTATGGCCGGGCTGATGCCGGGCCCGGCCCGCGCGCTGATCGGTTTGCCGGCCGACGACCCGCACGTGCGGCTGATTGCTGCTAGTCGCGTCCGGATGACCATGCGGATCGGCAGGTGAAGTCCCTGCCAGCCTCGCGTGCCCGACCCGCCCCGCCTGGGAGCGGATGGAGATGGGCGCGGAACTGGGCCTACGTAAGCGGCTGGCCCCGTCGCCGCTGGCGACTCGGGTTGCGGCTGGCCGGTGCCGGGCTGCTCGCCGCAACCGGGGCGATCCACCTGGACCTGTACTGGACCGGCTACCGGTCGATCGCCACCATCGGCCCTCTCTTCCTGCTGCAGGTGAGCGCGGTCATCGCCGTTGCCGCCGTCGTGCTCGTCTCCGCCAGCCGGCTCCTCGCCGCGGTCGGCGCGGGTCTCGCCCTGGCCACCCTGTGCGCCTACCTCGTGGCGGTCTGGCACGGTCTGTTCGGATTCACCGAGATCCGCACCACGGCTGGAATTGCCGCCGGGTTGATCGAGGTAGCCGCGTTCGCGGCGCTAGCAACCCTGGCTGTTTCCCCGGCCACGCCAGGCCAGCCCGCGGCGCCGACGGCCGCCGGCAATCCCGCGCTGGCCAGGTTGCAGGCCAGGGCGTCGGCCGGCGTTCCTGGCGCGGGAACCGCGGTCATCGGCATCTGTGTGCTTGCCCTGGTGGCCTTTGGCATCGCCGTCGCGCGAGCCGCCGGCCCGGGGTCGGCATCTGCCGACGGCGGGCTGAAAACGGCGAGTATCGGCGGTGTGAGGGTGCTGACCAACGCCCAGGGCTTCACGCTGTACTGGTTCGCTGCCGACACTCCCACCACGTCCGCCTGCTACGGGACCTGTGCCGCCTACTGGCCGCCAGTCACAGGAACCCCCTCGCCAGGTCCCGGCGTCCCTGGCAAGCTCGCAACCATCAAGCGGTCCGACGGAACCTCGCAGATCACCTACAACGGGCACCCGCTCTACACCTACGTGGGCGACACCGCTTCCGGCCAGGCTTCCGGCAACAACCTCAACCTCAACGGCGGGCTGTGGCACGAGGTGATCGTGCCCGGCTGACACTGACCATTCGACATAAGCGGGCATCTAGGGCGTTGACACCATCACCGTTCCGCTGGTTGCACGCCCAGGGTCGTGGATATACGGGCTTTGTTGAAGCATCATGCGCCCGCGGTAGCTGCTGGGGGGCTTCCGCGAAGGTAGCCGTCTAGCCCGGTGCGAATGAGTCGCGCGGCTGCGTCGACGTCGGCCATTACGGCCTCGTAGATCGCGGCAGGCGCCATAGCGTCGTCCAGGTTTTTCCGTAGGGCGGTGAAGTGTACGCCCCACAGGCCCAGCAGAGCTGTGGCCGCTATCTGCGGCTCGGGGTCGTCGGCGGACTGGCCGGCCCGGTCAGCGAGGAGGCCTCCGGTGATCATCGTCAGCCTCCTGATGGTCTCGAAGTTGTAGGCGCGGAGGGCGGGCGTAACGGCGATGAGCTCGCCGAATCGGCGGACTGACTCGATCGCGGCAGTGGTGTCGGACTGCGCATCAAGCCAGGAGGCGAAGGCGAGGAGCTCGTCCGCAAGTATGTTCTGGACTGCGTCAACAGGATGCTGGCCTGGGTCGGACAGTTGTGTCCGTAGCGCGTGTTCGGTGTTCTCCCAGCGGTCTAGGACCAGCGATTCCTTCGTCGGGAAGTAGTTGTAGACGGTCTTCTCGGAGACATCACACGCAGCCGCGATCTCAGTGATCCGCACCGCGTCATAACCATGGGTAAGGAACATCTGGGTAGCTGTATCGCTGAGTCGCTGGCGGGTTTGCGCTTTCTTGCGCTCACGCAGGCCCTCGGCGTTGATCGCGGGCCGGGAAGGCCGGGCCGCCATCCAGTCCACCGTCTGCGGAGCCGTCATGGCGTCAGGATAATTCAGTCACTATAGAAGTACAGCCGCACCAGGATGACTGACACGGGGAGTCTGGCGGCCTGATGACCGCCGCGGCGCCAGTGAGCTCCCGGCGCGGTAAGCCGCTCAGCTCACATGGCACAGGACCGGACCCTCGCGCGCGGCGCGGCGTCAGCTACCGCGCGGTGTCAGGCAGGGCCCCTGGCCGGACCTGGCCCGAGTCGTCGATGGCGCCGAGAACCCGTGGCAGACCTGACCGCAGCATGCGGCGCCGGACCGGGCCAAGCACGAACTTGGACATGATGACTCCGTCAACGCCATGGAACCCGGTGTGATCGTAGGTCAGTCGGGATCCTGCGGACGTGGGCTCGATGCGCCAGGTCACTATCGACGGCTCGTGCTCGTCGCCCTTCCACGTGTGGCGGAGCATGACCGGCGGCTCAACCGCTAGGACTTCGCAGTCGACGATGCCGTTCCATCCGGGGACCGCCTTACCGACGAGCCTGAAGTGATTGCCGACCTCGGGCCGGAAGCCCTCCGGCCGGCCTCCCCGGCCAGTTGAGGTCCAGAGCGGCACGAGCTCCGGATCGGTGAGTGCGTGCCATACCTTCTCCGCGGAGTGCGGGTATTCCGTGATGATGTGGAACTCAGACATAGCGCACGCTCCAATATTTTACGGCTACTAAAAATCTATAGTAGCAGTATTTTTATTGACGGCAACTGGGCGACGGCCGTCGGCGAGGGAACGCAGAACCTGCTCTGCGCCTGCCTCGCTATCGCAGTGTTCGCCGGGCTCGCCGCTAACACGCTGCTCGGCGCACGGTGACTTGACGGCGTGGGCGCGCGGGATCGCTGGCTGGGCACTGGCAGAAGGACGCCGTGCCTGGGCCGGGAAATCCTGCGGCTGCGCACCCGAGCCAGGCGCGCACTGCTGAGCATTCGCCGCCATTCCCAGCGGCGCGGCCGGATACCGTGGCCGGATGCTCGGCCCTGGCTGGACGGAGATCGTCGCGCTGGTTGCCGCGTTTGCCATCTCGGTACTTGCCACGCCTGCGGGGATCTCCGGTGCAGTGCTGCTGCTGCCTTTTCAGGTCAGCGTCCTCGGCACGCCCAGCCCGGCCGTCACCCCGACCAACCTGCTCTACAACGTGGTCGCCACTCCCGGAGCGCTCTACCGCTACTGGAGGCAGGGCCAGACCGGCGGCCGTCTCGCCCTGGTACTCATCTCCGGCACCCTGCCTGGCGTGATCGGCGGATCAGTCATCCGGGTGGAACTGCTGCCGGGGCCGCGGGTCTTCGACTTGGTCGTGGGAGCTGTGCTGGTGCCGCTCGGCTTCTGGCTAGCACTGACCAAGCCCGCACCTGCGAATGCGTCCCTAGGCCCCGGCTGGGTCATGCCGTCGGCTTTCCTCATCTGCCTGGCTGCGGCGGTGGGCTGCATCGGCGGGATCTACGGCATCGGCGGCGGCTCGATCCTCGCACCCATCCTGATCGGCGCGGGCAGGCGGCCAGCAGAAGTCGCTCCTGCCGCCCTCGCATCGACGTTCGTGACCTCGGTCGCGGGTGTGGTGACGTTCACGATCCTGTCGATGCATCAACCCGGCCACGTCGCCCCCGACTGGCCCACCGGGATAGCGCTCGGCATCGGTGGCCTGGCAGGCTCCTACACCGGCGCCCGCATCCAGTCACGCCTACCCGACGCGCTGATACGCCGCCTGGTTGGCATTCTCGTGATCGCCATCGGCGCTCGCTACCTAGTGGCCGCTCTCGGATGACGAATCTCTGGCTCATGAAACAGCTTCATTGTGCAAAAGCCCACGCCACCATCAGGGGGAACTCTTCTCGCCAGAACACGTCGCCGTGCCCCCCGGGCCGCTCATACATGACAACGTCCGCACCTGCATGGCCCAGCGCGTCCGCCCACCGAACCGCATTCTCGAGGAAGAACGGCTCTAGCGCGCCGGCGACAAGGTACGTGCGCGGAATTGAGCTCGGCATTGAGCCGGGCGGCCGGTAACCGCCACCCGGCGAGGCGCAGAAGATCGCACCGTAGACATCTGGATGTCGGAGCCCGATGGCAAGCGCAAGCTCTCCGCTTGCCGAGACACCGAACACCGCGGTACGGGTGGCGGGCAGCGCGACTCCGAAACGCATCCGCACCCACCGGCGTAAATCCCCGACGAAGAACCCCTCATGCGCGGCGAACCGTTCCGGGTCAAAGCCCGGTGAGTACTCATGGAGCCGCAGCGTCTCATCGGCCGGGCGATGCGCGCCGACAATCATCGTGGACGGTACGTCGGCCGCCTCGAGGTCATCGCCCCACTGCGTAGTCACCTGGCCATCACCGGCGAACACGACCGCCTCGGGCGGCGTTGCCGGGACATAAGCGGTGACCTGCCGACCACCGTCGTACTCAAATGTCTCGGTTATGAGCTCTCCCGTCATGGACATCACCCGTCCGGCCGAACGTGAGGCCGCCCCGTCACAGTTGTCTAAGCGCCTCGAGATGCGACTGAAGCTCCGCGTTTATCCGGTCGAGTGGGTCCCGGACGCGGGCGTCGTCCTCCGCTGACAACGCCGCCCTGACATGCTCACCGAGCAGGCGCAGCTGCTGGGTCACCACGTCGCGGACCTCGTCGTCGCCCGCCCGGCCTGGCAACAGGTTGGGCCGCTGTCGGCCCGCCACGCTCGGCATGTAGTCGAGCGCTGATACGCCTCGAGCGGTGTCTGCCTCCATCAGCAGCTCGGCCCACGACTTTGCGTCGCTGAACAACTGGTCTAGCTCTGCATGCAGCTGATGGGTTTCCGGTACCTTGCGATGCGCTTGCCGCAGCCCCATGACCACGTCGATGACCTCACTGAGGACCTCGTTGAGTGCGGCCATCGGGTCGTGCTGAGATGGCGAAGTCATGCGCACACCCTCCCACGAATGGCCACCCGACGCGTGCGCTCGGCGGCGCGCACCATGCGATCGACGGACCAAGGTTGCTACGTGGCATGTGCGAGGTCGGCACCGGGTACAGATCAGCCACCGCACCGGGACAAGCAGGACGGGACGGGAACGCGGCGGCAGCGCGTGCTTGTGAGTGCGGCAGCCGAGGCTTCGCGCGCCGTTGACAGTAGGTGCGCTGGCCTGATACCGAGGCAGAAGGTGCCAGGACTGCGTGACCGGCGCCAGAGTGTCAGGCGTAGATATCAAGGCAGGCCTTTGACGGTGGCTCCAGCAACTCCCCGGCTGATCGACCGGGGTGATCTTCTCGCTGCCCTGGATCGCGCGGCGGCGAGCAAGGTGACGATCATCTCGGCCCCGGCCGGCAGCGGGAAGACGTCACTGCTGCGCGCATGGGCTGGCCGGCCGGGCCAGCCGCGGCGGCTCGCTCTGGTGCAGGTGCAGCGCGACGAGCACGACGCCCAGCAGTTCTGGCTGGCCCTGCTCGATGCGGTCCGTCATGCCACCGGTGCTAGCAGCGGCGCGGAATTGCCAGCAGCGACACCGGACTTCAACGCACCGGCGATGGTCGACCGGGTACTGTCGGAGCTCGCCGATGCTGACGGCGGCGTCACGCTGGTTATTGATGATCTCCACGAGCTGCACTCGCCGGAGATCCCCGCTCAGCTCACCCGGCTGCTGACCAGCCTTCCCCCGCAGGTCGCACGCGATCCTGACCACGCGTCACGATGTGCGGCTGCGGCTGCACCGGCTGCGCCTGGCCGGCGAGCTCGCCGAGATCCGCGCGGCGGACCTGCGCTTTTCCGAGCGTGAAACCCGCGAGCTGCTCGAAGCGTCGGGCATCGCGCTGTCCGCGGCCGGGGCGGCGCTGCTGCACGAGCGGACCGAGGGATGGGCCGCGGGCCTGCGGCTCGCGGCTCTCTCCCTGGCCGGCCACCCCGACCCCGAGCGGTTCGTCGCGGAGTTCTCCGGCAGCGACCGCACGGTCGCGGAGTACCTGCTCGCCGAGATGCTCGACCGAGAGCCGCCCGACGTCCAGGATCTGCTGCTGCGCACCTCCCCGCTCGACCGGGTCAACGGCGAGCTGGCAGACCTGCTGACCGGCCGCGCAGGCTCGGAACAGATCCTGCTGGACCTTGAGGACGCCAACGCGTTCGTCGAATCGCTCGACCCCGGACGCACCTGGTTCCGCTACCACCACCTGTTCGCCGATCTGCTCCGGCTGGAGCTGCGCCGCACGCTGCCTGCGGAACTACCCGCGCTGCACCGGCGCGCCGCCGGATGGTTCGCCCAGCACGGCCAGGCGGCCGAGGCTATCCGGCACACCCAGGCGGCCGGCGACTGGCCGGAGGCGGCACGGCTGCTGGCCGACCATTCGTTCAGCCTGACCCTCGACGGGCAAGCGCAGACCATGCAAGCGCTGGTGCGGGCCTTCCCGCCGGGCGCGGACCACCCCGAGCTGGCCCTGGTGCGCGCGGGGGGCGATCTGGCCCAGGGACGCCTGGACGAGGCGGCCGCCCACCTGGCGGTCGCCGAGGCGTACGCCGAGACCTACGCCGAGACGACGCCGCCGGAGCGCCAGCGCCGCCTCCGGGTGGCGGTCGCGTCGCTGCAGCTGTCGCTGGCCAGGCGGCGCGGTGACCTGGCCGGCGTCATCGAGCAGGCCAGGTTCCTGGCCTCCCCGGTAACCGGGCCGTCCGACGAGGACATCGCCTTGGGCAGCGACCTGCGAGCGGTGGCGCTGATGAATTTGGGGACCGCCGAGGCGTGGTCCCTGGGGCTGCCAGATGCTGAACGACACCTCCAGGATGGCGCCGTCCTGGCCCGGGAGATCGGCCGGCCGTACCTGGAAGTCGGCTGCCTCGCCCAGCTCGCTTTCGCGTATATCTACCATGGTGCTGCCAAGCCGAAGAGCCGTGCGTTCGCCACGACCCAGCGGCGCTGCCGCGAGGCGATCGCCCTCGCCGACCGGCACGGCTGGAGCACGGAACCGGTGGTCGCACCCGCGCTGATGACGCTCGCCGGCACGATGGTGTTCCTTGGCGAGTTTGACGAGGGCGAGCGGTGGCTGCGGCGCACCGAACGGGCTCTGCAAACAGACACCGGGCCGGACATCAGGCTGCTGCTGCACCAGACGGCCGGGATACTGCAGGCCGGTCGCGGCCGCCACCAGGAGGCGCTGGAGGAGTTCGGGGCGGCCGAAGACCTAGCATCGCAGCTGGCGGGATCGCAGGCGCTGGCGAGCCAGGTGACCGGCTGGCTGCTATCCGCGCAAGCGCGCCTCGGGCTCCCTGGCGAAGCCCGCGCCCGCCTCGCGGCGCTCGGGGACGAGCGGGCCAGCTCCGGTGAGATCCGTAATGCCCGCGCGGTGATCTGCCTCGCCGAAGGCAATCCGGCCGCGGCCCTGGCCGCGGTGGCCGAAGTTCTGGACGGCACGGCACCCGTCCTCGGGTACGTCACGGTCGTGGAGGCGCACCTGCTGGCCGGGCTCGCCCATCGTGAGCTCGGTGACCAGCACGCGGCGAACCAGGCGGCCGAACGGGCGCTGGCCCTGGCCGAGTCTGACCGGCTGGTCCTGCCGTTCGCGATGACCGGCTCAGCCGGGCTGCTCGAGGCGCTGCCCCGGCACCAGACCGCGCATCGCGCGCTGCTCGCCGACATCCTCGACATCCTCCACGGCTCAGCCCAGGCGGCCAAAGAGCAGTCCTCGTTGCCGCCAGCGGAGGAACTCAGCCCGGGCGAGCTCAGGGTGCTGCGATATCTGCCGACCAACTTGTCCCGGCCCGAGATCGCCGACGAACTGTCCGTCTCACTGAATACCGTCAGCACGCACCTGCGCAGCATCTACGCCAAGCTCCAGGTTCGTGACAGGTCCTCGGCCGTGCAGCGCGCGAGGGAACTGCGGCTGCTGGCTGCCGGCCGCACGCCCTAGCCCCGCCGGCCACCTGATCCCGGTGATCCGGAGTCACCTCCCTGCCCGTGATGATGGCGTCATGGACGCGGCACCTGCCCCGTACCTCATCCGGATCAACGGGCACCTCGGCGCCACCATGCTGTCGGCGTTCCCGGCGCTGGCGCCGCAGCACCACGGCGGGCACACCGTCCTCACCGGTCTGCTGGACCGGTCGGCACTGTACGGCGTGCTGGCTGAGATCGAGGCCCTCGGCCTGGACCTACTCGAGATCCAAAAGCTCACCCCTCGCAAATCACCGGAACAAGGTGACCGCCGCTCACCTTGATGGCCAATAGCTTCGAGCACAGTCGATCAGCTAGTTATCAGCTGCCGGGAAGCACGGGTTGCCGGGAGCGATCTGCATCAAGGAGGACTAGCAGTGAGCACCACTGCCATACCGGACCAGTTCACCGCGCTGCCAGATGAGGACACACTGGCGGCGACGGTAACCGCGCTGGAAGAGCACGGGTTCAGCACCGAGGTCGTCGACGACCTCGATGCCGCGCGGGCGGCGGTGCTGGCCCGCATCCCCGACGGCTCGTCAGTGATGACCAACACCTCGGTCACCCTGGCCGAGACCGGGATCGCCGACGCGATCAACGACGGCGACGGGCAGTGGGAGTCGGCGCGGAACAAGATGTTCGCCCTCGACTTCGCCACCCAGGCCCAGCAGATGAAGGTGATCGGCGGGCAGGCCGACTACGCTCTCGGCAGCGTCCACGCCATCACTGCCGGCGGCACCCTGGTCATCGCCTCAGCGTCGGGCAGCCAGCTGGCCGCCTACGCCTGGGGCGCGGCCAACGTCATCTTCGTGGCCGGCGCACACAAGCTCGTCCCCACCCTGGCCGACGCCCACCAGCGGATCTACCAGCACAGTCTGCCGCTGGAAGACGCCCGCGCGCAGGCCGCTTACGGGCAGCACAGCCAGGTCGGCAAGATCCTGGAGATCCACCAGGAACTACCCGGCCGCATCCACATCGTCCTCATTCGCCAGCAAGTCGGATTCTGAATCAGCCCGACAGGCCCGCGACACCAGGAGGCGGCGCATGACCCTCAACGCGATACCGGGCGACCGCCAGCTGACCCTGGCGCCACTGGACGAGACAACCGATCACGTTCGCGGCTCGCCCTCCGGACCTCTGATTCTCGAGTACGGCGATTATGAGTGCCCCTATTCGCGCCAGGCGTTCCACGCCATCGAGCAGATTGAGCGCCAGCTGAGCGGGAACGTGCGGTTCGCATTCCGGCACTTCCCACTGACGAGCATCCATCCGCACGCTCTGGCCGCCGCGGCCGCGGCTGAGGCCGCCGCGCTGCAGGGCCGGTTCTGGGACATGCACGAGCTGCTCTTCCACCAGCAAAAGGCGCTGGAAGACGGCGACCTGCGCGGATACGCCACCCAGCTCGGCCTGGATGTCGTGGCCTTCGACCGCGACCGGGCCAGCGCCGCGGTAGCTGATCGGATCCGCCGCGACATCGACAGCGGCGTGGCCTCGGGCCAGGTACTCGGCACCCCCACGCTGTTCATCGACGGCGTAGTGCACCGCGGTGGCTACGACCCGCCCACCCTGCTGGCCGCGCTGGCCCGGTGAGCCGTCCCCGCAGACCAATTCGACCGAAGGGAGATCCTCCGTGAGCACTGAGCAGCGAGAGAACCTCGATGCAATCCTGCGGCAGTCAGCCTTCCCCGCCGGCAGCGACGTAAATGAGCAACGACGCCTGCTCCGGGAGTTGCTATCGGCGCAGCCGCTGCCCGCTGACGTGACTGTGACCGCAGCCGCACTGGGCGGCGTCCCAACTGCCGAGATCACGGTCGACGGAAGCGAGCCTCGCCACGTTGTCTTGTACTTTCACGGTGGCGTGTACGTGATGGGAGACGCCTTCCTCGCCGCGGACCTGGCCTCGCAGGTCGGCCGCCGGACCCGCGCCAAGGTCATCTCCGTGGATTACCGGCTTGCCCCTGAGCACCCGTACCCGGCAGCGGTCGACGACGCTCTGGCAGCCTACGAAGCCCTCCTGGACGATGGCACGGCCCCATCGGACATCGCCTTCGCGGGCGAGTCCGCCGGCGGCGGGCTCGCCATCGCGACCCTGATCAACGCCCGCGATCACGGTGTACCCCTGCCAGCCGCGGCCTTCGTTATGTCACCGTATGTCGACCTCACCCTGGCGGGGGCGACGATGGAAACCAAGCGCGAGGCCGACCCACTGCTCAGCCCACAAGCACTCCAGGCTCGAGTCGCCGATTACACGTCGGGGCAAGACGCTTCTCTCGGCCTGATCAGCCCTATCTTCGCTGACCTGTCCGGCTTGCCGCCCCTGATCATCCAGGCCGGAACTCACGAGGTTCTTCTGGACGACGCCATCCGCCTCGCGCGGGGGGCGGCTGCCGCGGACGTGGAGGTCGTCCTCGACATCACCCCTGGGGTGCCGCATGTCTTCCAGGCCTATCACCCGATCCTCGACGAAGCGGCCGCCGCGCTAGACAGAGCCGGACAGTTCCTTTCGGCGCATCTCGCCAGCACAGAACGCGTCACTGCATAGCGCATGGCCCCGGCCGAGGTGCGGAGCATCCACGAGCCGCTCATCATCCCGATCCCAGCCACAAACCAAGCGCCGCGCCAACCTCTGCTAGGCGTGGACGAGCCTCGCCGGCCAGGTCGGCCAGCGTCCACGACATCCGGATCACCCGGTCCGCGCCTCGCGCGCTGATCTGACCGCGATCCATGGCTCGCTCCAGCGGAGCGAGGGCGCCAACGGCCGGCCGGAAGCTGCGCCGCAGCACGCTGCCCGGGATCTCGGCGTTGAGGGACCACCTGGTGTCGGCCAATCGCCGTGCCGCTCGCGCCCTCGCCTCCCGCACCCGCACCGCCACAACTGCACTGGGCTCGGCGAGTTGCCGATCGCTCAGCAGCTCGGCGCGCCCGACCGGCAGCAGCTCGACCTTGACGTCGACCCGGTCGAGGAGTGGGCCGGACAGCCTCGCGAGGTAACGCCGACGCGCCAGCGGCGTGCACGTGCAACCCGATCCGGCGGCGGCTGACCTGGCGCATGGGCAACGGTTCGCAGCCAGCACGAGCGTGAAGCGGGCCGGGAAACGCGCAGTCAGGCCCGACCGCGCGATCACGACCTCGCCGGATTCCAGCGGTTGACGGAGCGCGTCCAGCACGTCGCGGTTGAACTCCGGCGCCTCGTCCAGAAACAGGCAGCCGTGGTGGGCCATCGAAGCGGCGCCCGGTCGGATCACTCCGCTGCCGCCGCCCACGATGGCCGCCTTGGTCGCAGTGTGGTGGGGCGCGCAGAATGGCGGCTCGGTCAGCAGCGGCCGATCAGCCCTGAGCGCGCCCGCGACTGAGTGGATCGCGCTCACCTCTAGGGCGGCGGCAGGTTCGAGCCCAGGCATGATCGTCGGCAAGCGCTCGGCCAGCATGGTCTTGCCGACGCCGGGCGGGCCGAGCAGGAGCATGTGATGGCCGCCTGCGGCACAGATCTCGGCGGCGCGCCGAGCCACTGGCTGGCCGACGACGTCGGCGAGGTCACGCACGCCCGCCGAGGTCGTAACGGCGTGAGCCGGGGTCAGCCCGGCACCGGAGTCCAACACCTGCACCGGGGCGCCGTCGGCCTGGGCCGGTTCGCCGCGCAGCCAGTCGATCAGTGCACCAAGGCTCGGCGCTGAGACGACCTCAATGCCCGGCACGAGCAGCGCTTCGGCCGCATTGTCGGGCGGCACGACCGCCCGGACGAATCCTGCCGCGGCCGCGCCCGCCACTGACGGCAGCACGCCCGGCACCGGCCGTAGCCGGCCATCGAGGCCAAGCTCGCCGACGAACACAGTCCCGGTCAGCTGGTCTTTCGGCACCGCCCCGTCCGCCGACAAGATCGCCGCCGCGATCGCGACGTCGAACCCGGAGCCTCGCTTCGGCAGGCTGGCCGGAGACAGGCCGACCGTCACCCGGCGCAGCGGCCAGGACTCGCGGCTGTTCACGATCGCCGACCGGATGCGGTCTCTGGCCTCCCGCAATGCCGTGTCCGGCAGTCCGACCAGCAGCAACGCCACCAGGCCGTTCTCGATGTCGGCCTCGATCTCTACGACATGACCCTGCACCCCTGCAAGTGCCATCGCATACGTCCGGGCCAGCGCCACCTGACACCACCTCCGGCGCCGACCCTCCCAGAGCCCGCGCCCCTGACGGGGCGCGAGCGGTCCTGCTGTGGACAACCAGCCACCGCCCCACCGGCGCTGTGCATGACCGGGCAGGAAACGTCGGAGGCTGGTGCAAAGCCCGGCCATTCCCGCGCCCGTGACCATGCCAGAGAGCCAGCGGCCAGAAAGCTCCGCGTAACCAATTCTCTAGGTGTCGGCCCGACGGTCCACTTCGGTGAGCGGCGTCACAGCCAAGGCAGGAACTCGGCCGCGAATACGGTCGTTAGTTACTTGCATGTTCAAAAAGCTGACCTTCGCGGCGCACGTCTTCGGCATAGCGCTATGGTGTGGCGCTGCGACGTCGGGATACACCATGGACGCGCCCGCGCCAGCTGTGGTCACGGTCTCGACTCGCCGCGCTCACATGCAACGCAATCTCAACAGACCTGCGGTACCTCGGATAGCCCGTCGTACAGCCCGCGTCTGGTCCTGGGTTCGTTGCGACCAGCGGAATCGCGTTCACTTCCATGCGCGTCGAGCTCGGCACTGTCGAAAGCTCGGGCCCGGGCCTGGAAGCCGGGCTAGACGCTCCGGCGGGCCCAAACCAGGAACAGCAGCCCATACATGGTGATCGTGTGCGGGTCCTGGACGTGCGCGCGGGCAGCGGCGTCGAGTTCGTCCAGCTCAGCCTCGGAGGCGAGGCCCATCTCGATGATGTGCGGCCGCATACTCCGTACCAGGTCGAGCCGGATCGTCCGGCGAGTGTGGCCGGGCGGAAATACCTGCGGCCTGACCTCAACTGAAATATCGGTCAACCCGGCCAAGCGGAACAGCTCAGGTACCCGGCGGCCAATAAACGGATCGGCGCCGTTGCGCCTGAAGGCCGCGTGGAAGATCTCGCCCAGCCGATCGAACGCCTGACTCGGCGGATAGCACAGGCCGAGCTCAGTGTCCGGTTCGACAGCGGCGACCCGCCCGCCGCGCCTGGCTAGGCGCACCATTTCAGCGACCACTTCGGCCGGCTCGGGCACGTTGACAAGCAGTGTCCTGGCATGGACCAGGTCAAAGGCGGACGACGGAAGTCCGGTGGCCCGGGCATCAGCGGTGACTGTCTGCACGCAGTCAAGCCCTCGGGCAGTGGCGAACCTGGCTGCCAGCTCTGTGTGAGCCGCATTAGCGTCTAGGCCCACGACCGTCCCGCCCGGCGACACCCGGCTAGCGAGCAAGTCAACAATCCCGCGCGGACCGCAGCCCAGGTCGATTACACGCTGTCCAGGCCGCAGCCCGATCCGGTCCAGGAGCGCTGCGCTGTGGGGCGCAAGTTCATCAGCCTGCTGCTGCAGCCGGGCACTCTCGCCAGGGTTGGTGCCAAGCGCATACACCAAGTTGGCGTCCGGGCTGCCGCTGTCTGCGCCCGGCACGTCAGACTCGCCCATGTCGCACCCCCTCGCCGCGATGCCTCGATGCCTCGATGATGGCACCCTTCGGGTAGCTAAGCCGGGCTTAGCGGGGCCAGCGTCTGCTGGTTGCACTGGGTCGCCATGCCCCCTCCGCTCACGGGAGCTTGCCCGGTCACCAGGTAGGTCGGAGCGGGCCGCCCGGTGCCACCCGGAGCAAGTCGTTCCGTAGGGCAAGCAGCCGGTCCGGGCCAAGCACCGCTTCCCACGGCCGGAGCGTGTCCGCGATGGCCGCTTCAGCGGCTCGGGTGCAGGCCCAGCCCTTCTCGGTTAGCACGATTAGCCGTGCGCGGGCATCCCGCGGGTGCGAGCGCCGCTCTACGTAGCCCTTCGCAATGAGTTCGTCCACAAGCTGGGCCGCGGCCTGCCTGGTCACGTCCAGGTGCTCAGCCAGCTGGGTGATAGTGGCGCCGCCGGCCGAGAGTCGGGCGAAGGCGAATCCGTGCGCGGGGCGCACGTCAGCGAATCCGCGAGCCTTGATCCCGGCTGAGACCCCGTCGATCAAAGCGCGGCTGGCCGCCAGCAAGCCGAAAGCCAGCGACTGGGCGTCATCGTTCCGCATCGCTCCAGCTTGACAGATTAGGCAAGCTGCTTGAGCATATACGCAAGCTACTTGCCTAATTTGGAGGATCGGTGCCCGTCATTCACGCCCATCAGGCCACCGTGCATGAGATGCACGGCACCAGCTTCACCGCCTATGCCAGCCCGGACCGCGGCAGCCGGGAGCTGTGTGCCTGGCGCATCGAGATCCCCGGCCGCACCAAGGGGATCCGGCATCACGTGTCCCGCGAGGAGGTGCTGTACGTGCTCAGCGGAACCATCCTGGCCAGCGTGGACGGCCGGGAAGAGCGGGCGGCTGCAGGTGACGTGATTCTGGTGCCCGCGGGCGCCCAGTTCGGGGTGGACAACCTGGCCGACGGGCCGGCCACAGCGTGGGTCACCACCAGCGTCGGTTTCCGCGGCGTGCTACCGGACGGCTCGTGGATCGCCCCGCCGTGGACACAGTGACGCTGATTAGCTAGCCAACGCCTTGAACGTGCTCGATCGTGAACTCGCCTGACGCGTCTCGCAGAACGCCGACGATGTCGATCCTGATCTGTTCGAACCTCAGCCCGTGCGCGTTGACCCACATCACGGCCAGCCGACGCAGCCGAAGGGCCTTCGGCCGCGTGATTGCCTCGATCGGCGTCCCGAACCGCAGTCCCGAGCGGGTCTTGACCTCGCAGATCACCAGCGTCCTGCCACCGACGGCGACGATGTCGATCTCGCCCTGCTTGCAGCGCCAGTTGCGGTCGACGACAGTCAGACCCGCCTCGGTCAGGAAGCTCGCCGCCAGCTGCTCGCCCTGCCGACCAAGCACGTCCTTGGCGTTCATGCGCCCCACCTCCAGCAGCCAACGCTGCCGAAACACGGTGCCCCTCGCGCCGCGCACCTGTCCGGTGTGGACATCCGGGCCACAGTTGGCCTGGATGTGGATGTCACGCCGGGGCTGTCGGTGGCACCCGCCATAATCCGGCGATCCGGACACTAGGCCGAGCTTCACGGGGCTTAGTAGCGGCACAGCCGCGACACTGCACAGTTTCCGCGACCACATACCAGCCCAAACCGGGACTCAAGATCGTCTAAAACTGTGCGATGTGATTCGCGGCCTAGCGCAACGTCTGGAATGAGCGAGTTGCGGCGACGAAGCGTGAAGTTTGGCCGTCGACGGGCGCCGCGGGACGTGAATTCGCCGAGGGCTTACTTGGGGTCGGGGATCTCGAGGTCGCTCTTGGCGAGTTCCTCGACGTTAACATCCTTGAACGTGACGACCCGAACATTCTTCACAAACCGTGCAGGCCGGTACATATCCCAAACCCACGCGTCCTGCATGGTTACCTCGAAGAAGACCTCGCCGTTGTCGGCCTGGCGCACGTTCAGTTCGACCTGGTTCGTCAGGTAAAAGCGGCGCTCGGTCTCCACCACATGCGTGAACAGGCCAACGACGTCCCGGTACTCGCGGTAGAGCTGGAGCTCCATCTCGGTTTCGTACTTCTCGAGATCCTCCGCGCTCATCTTCTCCCCTCCGATCAGGCGCCACGAGCCACTGCCGCGATGCCTGCCGTCGGCCAGCCATGCTCCTCTGTGATGTCAACGATAGGGCCATTCTGCCCAATGCCAGACGCGTAGCACGAGTTCGCCGCCCCTGACTTATCCGGACTGGACTCCGCCTAACTCGACCCAATCCCAGCGTCTACCAGGCCCTGACCAGGCGCAAGCGATTCCAGGCCAGGTTCTAGGCCTGGCTCAACAGCCAGGCCAGGAACCTGGTCGAGATCGACCTCGAGATCGGCCTGATTGCCTGGCAAGGCCTCCAGACCCTGCTCCATCAGCTCATCCGGATCGGGCTCCAGCCCGGTAATCAGCCGCCCGCGAACGTTCACGAAGGACTTTCGGTGCTCAGCAGAGGGTCCGAGCTCATCGAGGGCCCGCATGTGACTACGGGTGGAATATCCCTTATGGCGGGCAAACCCATAGTGCGGGAAGCTCTTGTCGAGTTCGCACATCATCGCGTCCCGTGTGACCTTCGCGACCACAGAAGCCGCGGCTACGCACGCCGCTACCTGGTCGCCTTTCCACATCGCCAGCGTGGGCGCGACGAATCCGCGGACCGGGAAACCGTCGGTCAGGACATATCCCGGC
Source organism: uncultured Actinomycetota bacterium (assembly GCA_963730085.1). Classification (GTDB taxonomy): domain Bacteria; phylum Actinomycetota; class Actinomycetes; order Streptosporangiales; family Streptosporangiaceae; genus JAJYUU01. Next base: position 20,867 of record CAVSQI010000015.1, read on the forward strand.
GTGGTCCTCAGGGCTGCCAGCGCTCGCCTCATACCGGCGACATTGCAGACGTGGAGGCCAAGCCGGTCGATGTCGGCGGCCGGGATCGTGATCACGCTCCAGTCGACAGCGGCGCCCATGATCTGGCGATAGACCGCATTACGAACCTTGGCCGTCAGCGCTTTCGAATCGTCCAGCTCCGTCAGTTTGGCGATCTTCGAGGGCTTGAGTATGACGGCGGCGACGACCAGCGGCCCGGCGCACGCGCCGCGGCCTGCCTCGTCGACGCCCGCGACGGGAGCCAGCCCGGCCCGAGCCAGGACACGCTCATATCCGCTCAGACCGAGACTGCGCCTCGGCGTGTAGCCGAGCGGGCGGGCGGTGGCCGGGCCACCGGCGCCCCGTGGCCCACCTGGCTCACCGATCCCGGTGGCGAGGGCCCGCCCGCGCCACGCGCATCGCCGCTATTCCCCGCCTCGCCGCCAGCCCGCGCGCCACCCGCCGCCGGGCCCGACGCTGAAGCCACGTGAGCGGGACCGCGCCGACCAACCCGGCGGCGAGAGGCGTGTGGGGCGCCTCCGGCTTTACGTTGGCCCCGAGGAGTTCGCTCACGCCCGCCTGCTGACCGGACGCGAGCGACCCAGATGACGACAGCGCGCCCGCCGCCTTACTGATGCCGGGCTGCGAGAACGTCGACGGTATCTGCAGGATCCGCCAGTGGCTCGACGGCCAGACGATCACGAAAGCCCGCCCGACGACCTGGTTGATCGGGATGGTGCCGCCGCCGGGGTCGTTCTGCCGCATCCGCGAGTCGTCAGAGATCTGCCGGTTGTCGCCCATGACCCAGAGCCGCGCCCGCCGGTACGACCTTGTTGAAGTGGATCTGGGACGGCGCGGCGCCCGGGTACAGGTACGACGACTCGTGCAGCGGCACGCCATTGACGGTAACGAGGCCCTGCGCGTTGCAGCACGCGACGTCGTCGCCGGGTATGCCGATCACGCGCTTGATGTAATCGGTCTGGCCGATGGGAGTGCCGAACAGTCCGGCGATCGAGTGGAACAACGGCTTCAGCGTCGCGTCGTAGGCCCGCACGAACGGGTTCGACGCGGCCTCTCGGCCGGCGGGTGCAGGGTTCCAGGAACCTACGCCGTTGAACACGATGATGTCGCCGGGCTGGATGCTGCGGAAGTGATAGACGAGCTTGTTGACCAGCACCTTGTCGCCAACCAGGAGCGTGTTCTCCATGGAGGACGACGGGATGAAGAACGGTTGCACCACGAACGTCTTGATCACCAGGGCGATGGCGAGCGCTACCACGATCAGGATCGGCAGCTCGCGCCACAGCGATCCGCCGCGCTTGCGGCGAGCGGCCTGCGCTCCCGCAGGCTGGCCGCCTGTCGCTGCCGCGGGCTCATCGGGGCCGATCGGCCCCGTCGGCGCGTCGTCGCCGGGCTGCTCGGCCGGAGCGCCGCTGCCCGTTGCGTAGGCCCCGCGGTAGCTGCCGGCGTGCCCATCCCGACTGCCTTCCAGGTCCGAGGATCCGGCCCCCTGGGTCAGCCGATCGGGGCTGCCCTGCTCGTCATTCATCATCGATCTGAGCCTATCCCCGCCGTGCGCGCCGTCCCGCCGCTAACCGAGCCACCTGCGTCCGCCTCTGCGCCGGTGGCCGCGGCGCGAACGGAACCGTCTTGACAACCACCAAACAGGGAACGTGGCCGCGAAACCAACCGTCGTCTGCAAGTACGGGGCCGCGGATCGGACTGCGACACCGCGGAGAGCCGCGGCAGCGACTCTGGTCGCTCCCGTGGGCGCGGGTGTTCCGGCGGCGATCGTGATGCCAGGTTGTTTAAACGTCGCCGGTATCGACAGAATCCGCCACTGGCTGGGCGGCCATGCGACTACGAATGCTCTCCCGATCACCTCGCGCTCGGGGATCATGCCGTTACCCGGATCGGCTTCGTGTCCCCGTGAGTCGTCGGAAACGCCGCGGTGATCGCCGAGCACCCACAGGTAACCGGGCGGGACGGTGACTTTAAACCGGCCAGGGATGCCAGGGGGCGCGCTGTCAGAGTGGTCGCCCGGATACAGATAAGACTGCTCGTGCACAGCGACGCCGTTCACGGTGATCAGGCCGCTGGCATTGCAGCACACGACGTGATCGCCGGGCACACCGATCACGCGCTTGACGTAGTCGGTCTGGCCGATCGGCGTGCCGAACAGGCCACCAACAGAGTCGAAGACCTTGCGCAGCGTGTCATCGTATGCACGCACGAGTGGGCCGGCGCTGTCGCTCGACGGCGGGGCCGGCGCGTTCCAGCTTCCTGTCCCGTCGAAGACGACGATGTCGCCCGCGTGAATCGCCCGCGTGTGGTAGACGAGCTTGTTCACAAGAATCTTGTCCTGCAGCGCCAGCGTGTTCTGCATGGAGCCAGTCGGAATGACGAACGCCTGGACGACGAAGCTCTTGATCACCATCGCGATGACAAGCGCGACGATGATGAGGATGGGCAGCTCGCGCAGCAGCGAGCGGGAGCCCTTCCCGCCGTCAGCCGGCTTGCTGCCGACACGCTGACTGGCCACCTTGGGCTGACCCGCCGAGCCACCGCCGACCGCGTCGAAATCAGCCCCGTCGAGCGGATTCACGCCCGCCATCAGGCGCCACCAGCTGCGCTGGCAGGAGGCATTCGCGTCACCTTTGCGGGAGGGGCGGATACGCTGCCCGGCGAGGGCGGCTCTGTCGGGCAGCTGTCAAAGATCCGAGAAGCCCGGACAGCTCACCACGGCGCGGACCGGGCATGCGGACGAACCTACCTTGCCGGCGTAGCCTCACGCCGCTCGCGGATCCTGGCGGCCTTGCCGCGCAGTGAGCGGAGGTAGTAAAGCTTCGCGCGCCGGACCCGGCCGCGGGTAACAACCTCGATGTGGTCGATGGCGGGCGTATGGACCGGGAACGTCCGCTCCACCCCGACGCCGTAACTGACCTTACGGACGGTAAAGGTCTCGCGCGCACCGCCACCCTGACGCCGGATCACCACGCCCTGGAAGACCTGGATCCGCGACCGGTTGCCTTCCGTCACGTTGACGTAGACCTTGAGAGTGTCACCGGGACGGAAATCCGGCACGTCGGATCGAATCTGCGCCTGCTCAAGCTCGGCAATCGCGGTGTGCATCGCTCGGTGTCCTCAAGTCAGTGATCAGCGCACGCCTGCGAACGCTGGAACCGGTAAGTAGCGTGCCAGGAAGGCACCAGGCAGCCCCCCGGGCAATGGAGCTGGCGGCGGGGCAGTGCCTTTTAGTGTGCCACATCTTCCGCGCTAATCGGAAAGCCAGCCTCGCTCAGCACTGCGCGGTCCCGATCGCTGAGCTGTCTGCCCTGGTCAGTGACCTGTCCAGCGGCTTCGGCTGGTCCGGGCGCCAGCAGTCGGCCGACAAGGTCGGGCCTGTTCTCGGCTGTCCGACGCAGGGCCGTGTCGCGCCGCCAACGCGCGATCGCGGCGTGATCGCCCGACAGGAGCACCGGCGGTACTTCCCGGCCCCGCCAGACCCGCGGCCGCGTATAGGGCGGCCCTTCGACCAGGCCTGCCATCGGGCCACCCGCCGAGCCGTCACCGAAGCCGAACGAATCGTCGGCGGCGGAATCGGCATTCCCGAGCACACCAGGGAGCAAGCGGCCGACGGCTTCGATCATGACCAGCACGGCCGGCTCGCCGCCAGCCAGTACGTAGTCACCGATGCTGACCTCTTCGACACGCATCCTCGACCGCGCCTCGTCGGTCACCCGCCCATCGATACCCTCATACCGGCCGCAGGCAAAGACCAGCCACGGCTCGGCGGCGTACCGGGCCGCGTGCTGCTGCGTAAATCGGACGCCAGCCGGCGTTGGAATGACGAGCAGCGGATCGACGCCTTGGCCGGTCAAGGCGTCGAGTGCCTCGCCCCAGGGTTCCGGCTTCATCACCATTCCCGGGCCACCGCCGAAGGGCGAATCGTCGACCGTGCGGTGCACGTCGTAGGTCCAGTTCCGCAGGTCGTGCACGGCAAAGGTGATGTCGCCGCGCCTCGCCGCCTTGCCGATCAGCGAGACGTCGAGGGGGCCGAAGTACTCGGGAAAGATCGTGATGATGTCGATCCGCATCTGGCCTCCCGCTAGAGCGCGGCCTCCGGGTCGAGCAGGCCCGGTGGCGGATCGACCCGCAGCACGCCGGCGGCCAGGTCCACGTCTGGCACGATCGCCGACACGAACGGAATCATGATCTCCGCGCCCGCTCGCCTGCCACTGCCGGTGACCACGAGCAGATCCTGGCCATAGTGCAGGACGTCGGCGACGGTCCCGACGTGCTCGCCGTCCGCGGCCACGACGGCAAGCCCGATCAGCTGGTGATCGCGAAACTCGTCTGGATCGGTGACGTCCTCGAGATCCGCCGAGTCCACGAGCAGAAGGACGCCGCGGAGGGCGTCGGCCCCGTTCCGGTCTTCGATGCCCTTGAATGTCACGAGTAGCCGCCCAGAGTGCCAGCGAGCTTGCTCGACAGTGAGCGGGCCGTCAGCCGCGGGCTCCGTCGCCAGGACGGTGCCCACGGCCAGCCGCAACTCCGGATCATCGGTCCGCACGTCGACGGCGAGTTCACCGCGAACGCCGTGCGGCCTGACGATCCGGCCGACCACCAGGTGCATGGCGACTAGCGGACCTCGTCGGCATCCAGCAGGTCGACGCGAACGTAGTTGCTGCCGGCCAGAGAGCCGATCACCGTCCGCAGGGCCCGGGCTGTGCGTCCGCCCCGGCCGATGACCTTGCCCAGGTCGTCCGGATGCACGCGCACCTCAAGGACGCGGCCCCGGCGCAGGCCGCGGTTGCCTACCTGGACGTCGTCTGGATGCTCGACGATGCCCTTGACCAGATGCTCCAGGGCCTCCTCGAGCATGTCAGGCTCCGTTGCCTTCGGCCTCGTCGACCGGTGCGCTGTCCTCGGCGACCTCGGCGATAGCCTCGGCCTTGGCCTCGGCGGTCGCGGCCGCGTCAGCTGCAGCCGCCTCGTCAGCCGAGGACTCAGCGGGAGCGGCGGTCTCGGTTGCCTCAGCGGCGGCCTCAGGTGCCTCAGCGGCGGCCTCAGGGGCCTCAGCGGCGGTCTCGGGTGCCTCAGCGGCGGCCTCAGGTGCCTCAGCGGGGGTGTCGGCGGCGGCAGCGGGTGGAGCCTCGGCCTTCTTGGCCCTCGTCGGTGCCTTGTCGGTCTTCGCGCCGGTTGCCTTCTCTGCGGCCTTCGCGCCGCCCGCCTTCGCGTCGCCGACCTTGGCGTCGCCCGCCTTCGCGTCGCCCGCCTTGGCGTCGGCCGCCTTCGCGTCGCCAGCCTTCGCGTCCGCCCTGCCCTTGGGCTTGGACTTCGCGCCAGTCTCCGTCAGGTTCTCGGCCACGGCAGCAGCGAACGCCACCTTGCGGTCAGCCTTCGGCTCGGCGGTGCGCAGCGTGCCCTCGGCGCCGGGCAGGCCCTTGAACTTCTGCCAGTCGCCAGTGATCTCGAGGATCTTGCGGACCGGGTCGGTGGGCTGGGCGCCGACGGACAGCCAGTGCTGGGCCCGCTCGGAGTTCACCTCGATGAACGACGGCTCGGCCTTCGGGTGGTACTTGCCGATCTCCTCGATCGCGCGCCCGTCTCGCTTGGTACGGGAGTCGGCGATGACGATGCGGTAATACGGCGCGCGGATCTTGCCCAGGCGCTTCAGCTTGATCTTGACAGCCACGGCTGTGGTCTTCTCCCAGCGAATTGGTGTCGGGCAGTTCACCGTCCGAGTGAGGATCGAACGTGCCGCTGCCCAGATGGTGCCGACTCAGCGAGTTAGAGAGGGCCTCGCGCTGCCGACGTAGCGTAACCATTCTGCCAGACGCCGTGCGTCAGAGCGTAATCACCAGCCGCCGGACGGCTGGCCGAGCCCTAGCCGAACCCGGGAGAGCGGCGCTAGCGGCCCTTCTTGCCCGGACGACTCCGGAAGGCTGGCGGCAGGCTGGACTGGCCCGCCCCGAGTCCGCCGGGCTGCGGCAGCTTCAGCGCGCCGTCACCGCCGAGGCCGGGCAGTGCGCCAAAGCCGGGCAGCGATGCGGGACTCGCCCCATTACCGAGACCGCCCTGAGCGGCGGCTTGCCCGAGGCCCCCCTGCTGCTCCAGCGCTTGCCGCGCGCTCTGCGCGGCACGGCTCGCGCCAGCCGGACGCCCGCCGCCCTTGCCCTTCTTCTTGGCCTTGCCGCGGGACTTACTCTGGCGGCGCATGCCGGGCATGCCAGGCATGCTGCCCATCATCTGACGCATCATCTTCTGGCCCTCGAGGAACCGGATGATGAGCTGGTTGACCTCACCGACCGTGACGCCCGAACCGCGCGCGATGCGGGCTCGGCGCGAGCCGTTGATGATCTTGGGGCTGCGCCGCTCCTCGACGGTCATGGAGTTCACGATCGCCGCCGCCCGGTCTAGGTCCTTGTCGCTGATCTGGCTCAGGGCCTCGCGGTTCTGGGCGGCTCCCGGCAGCATGCCGAGCAAGTTGCCGATCGGGCCGAGCTTGCGAACCATCGCGAGCTGCTCGATGAAGTCCTCGAGCGTGAAGCCCTCGCCCGAGGCGAGCTTGCCCGCCATCGACGCGGCCTGGTCCTCGTCGAACGTGCGCTCGGCCTGCTCGATGAGGGTCAGGATGTCGCCGAGGTCCAGGATTCGCGACGCCATGCGGTCGGGGTGGAAGACGTCGAAGTCCTCGAGCTTCTCACCCGTCGAGGCGAACATCACCGGCCTGCCGGTGAGCTGCCTGATCGATAGCGCGGCGCCGCCGCGAGCGTCGCCGTCCAGCTTGGTCAGGACGACGCCGTCATACCCGACGCCGTCCAGGAACGACTGCGCCGTCTGGACGGCGTCCTGGCCGATCATCGCGTCGACGACGAAGAGGATCTCGTCCGGATCGACGGCGTCCCTGATGTCTGCGGCCTGCCGCATCATCTCCTCGTCGATGCCGAGGCGCCCGGCGGTGTCGATGATGACGACGTTGTACAGCTTGTGCTGGGCCTCGGCTATGCCGAGGTTGGCGGCCTGGACTGGGTCTCCGACCCCGCTACCGGGGAACGGCGCGAATACCTGGACGCCTGCGCGGTTGCCGAGGATCTCTAGCTGCTGCACGGCGTTGGGCCGCTGGAGGTCGGCCGCGACGAGCAGTGGCGTATTGCCCTGCGACTTGAGCCACAGCGCCAGCTTGGCGGCCAGCGTGGTCTTACCAGAGCCCTGGAGACCCGCGAGCATGATGACGGTCGGGGGAACCTTGGCGAACCGCAGCCGCCTGGCTTCGCCGCCGAGGATCTCGATCAGCTCTTCATTGACGATCTTGATGACCTGCTGCGCAGGGTTGAGCGCCTCAGATACTTCGGTCCCGCTGGCCCGTTCCCGGACGTGAGTGATGAATTCCCTGACCACCGGCAGCGCAACGTCGGCCTCGAGCAGCGCGATGCGGATCTCCCGGCACGTCGCGTCGATGTCGGCCTGGGATAGGCGGCCGCGCCCGCGTAGCGAGGAGAAGACCTGGGTTAGCCGATCGGAAAGTGTCTCGAACACTCGGGCTGCCGTCCTCCCAATGGTTTTGCTGCTCCTTAGGTTATCGGGTGAGCGCACAGGCCCGACCACAGCGACGTGCGGCGCCGCGTCCGACACGGTCTACGACAACCCATGGCTCCGGGCCCCGGACGCGCAATTCACCAAATCGCAATTACGTCTTGTGGTGATCATCAATGCAACGTAGCGTTCTTATTGGCAATTTCATGATATAGCTCAGCGCGGGGGTTGCGGTGAATGTCAGCGAGCGCCGTAATCTTCTAGATTCCGGGTCGCGGTTATCTCGGCGATCACGACTGCGACCAGCGCGCGCCGATAACAGCGGTCAGCCATCTGACGATCGTCGACTCTTAGCCGAGGCGGCGGACTTCGTCGCGCTATTTCGCTTGGAAAACCCCGCCGCCGAATCTGCGAATGAGCGCATCACGCAAATTCGCCACGAGATCGCGACGACGGGAACCTACCGTCACACCGCGGCGGAGCTGACGTTCGCCGCGAGGGTCGCGTGGCGCAACAGCTCCCGATGCATCGGGCGCCTGTACTGGCGGAGCCTTCGGGTGCGGGACCGGCGGCACGTGAGCTCGGCGGCCGAGGTCGCCGCCGAGTGCGCTGCTCACCTGCGCGCCGCCACGAACGGCGGCAGGATCCGGCCTCTGATCACCGTGTTCGCGCCGGACGTGCCCGGCGCGCCGGGTCCGCGAATCCTTGGCTCGCAGCTCGTCCGCTACGCCGGTTACTGCGACGCCGACGGCCGGGTCACCGGCGACCCGGCGAGCGTCCGCCACACTCAGCTCGCCACCCGGCTCGGCTGGCAGCCGCCAGTCCGGCCCGGCCGCTTCGACGTTCTGCCGCTGATCATTCAGGCACCCCAGGACGGCACCGACATGGCACGAAGTGCCAGCCGACGCCGTGTTTGAGGTGCCATTGGAGCACCCCGACTACGCCTGGTTCGCCGACCTTGGGCTCCGCTGGTACGCGGTTCCGGTGATCAGCGACATGCAGCTCGAGGCCGGCGGCATCTGCTACCCGGCGGCGCCGTTCAACGGCTGGTACATGTGCACCGAGGTCGGCTCCCGTGATCTCGGCGACGTCGGCCGGTACAACGAGCTGCCGAGGATCGCGGCGGCGATGGGCCTGCGCACCGACAGCGACCGCACGCTGTGGAAGGACCGCGCCGTGACCGAGCTCAACGTCGCGGTCATGCACTCGTTCAGCTCGGCTGGAGTGACGATCACCGATCACCACACGGAGTCGATCCGATTCCTGAAGCACCTCGAGCTCGAGGAGCGGCAGGGGCGGGCGTGCCCGGCTGACTGGAGCTGGATCGTCCCGCCGACCGCGTCATCGACGACCCCGGTCTTCCACCGCTATTACGAGGATTTCGACCGGCGGCCGAACTTCTACCGGCGTCAGTTCGCCGAATGACTCAACTATTTGCCAAAGCTGTATCTTGCGCAGTTGCGCATAAGAACCAGTCGATGATTCCTGCGATAGTTATCGTCTTAGCCGCTGCGCTAAATCGCGAGACTATTGACCGCGATAGTTAGCACGTCAGTCACCGAGGATCGCGTCGACAAATACGTCCGGGTCGAAATACGCAAGGTCATCGGACCCCTCGCCGAGGCCGACGAGCTTAACCGGGACCCCGAGCTCCCGCTGGACCTGGATGACGATGCCACCCTTCGCGGTGCCATCGAGCTTCGTCAAGATGATCCCGGTGATGTCGACGACCTCGGCAAAGACGCGCGCCTGTCGCAATCCGTTCTGGCCGGTGACCGCGTCGAGCACCAGCAGCACCTCGTCGACGGTGCCGTGCTTCTCGATGACGCGCTTGATCTTGCCGAGCTCATCCATGAGCCCGGCCTTGGTGTGCAGGCGACCGGCCGTGTCGATGATGACCGTATCGACGCCCTGCTGGATCCCGACATTGACGGCCTCGAATGCCACGCTCGCCGGGTCGGCGCCTTCCCGATCTGATCGGACGACCTGCGCGCCGACCCGATCGCCCCACGTCTGCAACTGATCAGCGGCCGCCGCGCGGAAGGTATCAGCGGCGCCGAGCACAACCGTCTTGCCGTCGCCGACTAGCACCCGAGCCAGCTTGCCGCACGTGGTCGTCTTGCCCGTGCCGTTGACGCCGACGATCAGGACGACCGATGGCCGGTCGCCGTGCCTGGCCAGGTGCAGCGTCCGGTCCATCTGTGGATTGATCATGCCAACGAGCGCGGTGCTCAGCAGCTGCCTGACCTCGGTTGGGTCCTGCGTGCCAACAACCTTGACCTCGGTTCGCAGCTGCTCAACAATCTCGCGAGCCGGGCCGACACCCATGTCCGCGCTGATGAGGGTGTCTTCCATCTCCTCGTACGTCTGCTCGTCGAGCTTGCCGGAGGAGATCAGGTTCAACAGAACCGAGCCGATCGCCGTGTGCGACCTGGCCAGCCTTCCCCGCAGCCGGGCGAGGCGACCGGCTGACGGTGGCGGCCGCTCGACGACGACGCTGGGCACTTCCGCGACCTCAGGCGGCGCGGCGACCCCCGGCGATTCAGCGGTCGGCGCGCGGGGCTCGGGCGGCGCCAGCGTTCCCGTTCCGGCAGCAGGTTCGTCGGTTCGCTCCAGTGTCCCGACGCCGCCCTGGCCTGCATCGCCAGGCGGCAGGGACCTGCGGCGCGCGCGTATGTACGGGACGAGGGCTGCGGTGCCGCCACCCACGACGGCTACGACGGCGGCGATGACAAGGTCGGTTACCATGGCCCGACTAGTCTGACAGACCGTGCGCGATGGGCACGCTCCGCTGTCCCACAACAGCGCGCGGGACACCGCGCACAGCCGACGGCACGTGGCGCAGCCGGCTAGACCGCCTCGCGCTCCCGCAATCGCTGGCTGATTACCGTCGATACACCGTCGCCGCGCATGCTGATGCCGTAGAGCGTGTCGGCCACTTCCATCGTGCGCTTCTGGTGGGTGACGACGATGAGCTGCGACGAGTCTCGCAGCTCGGCGAGGATCTCGAGCAATCGCTGCAGGTTGGTGTCGTCAAGCGCCGCCTCGACCTCGTCGAGCACGTAAAACGGCGACGGCCTCGCCTTAAAGATGGCTACTAGGAAGGCGATAGCCGTCAGCGACCGCTCACCGCCCGAGAGCAGCGACAGCCGCTTGACCTTCTTGCCCGGCGGCCGGGCCTCGATGTCGATGCCGGTTGTGAGCATGTCCTCGGCATCGGTTAGCACCAGCCGACCGTCACCACCGGGGAACAGCCTGTCAATGATCAGCTCGAACTCGCGGGCCGTGTCTGCGTACGCCGACGCGAAGACCTGCTGTACCCGCTCGTCGACTTCCCTGATCACGGTCAGCAAGTCGCGGCGAGTCTTCTTCAGGTCCTCGAGCTGCACGACCAGGAATGCGTGCCGCTCTTCGAGTGCGGCGAACTCCTCGAGGGCGAGCGGATTCACCTTGCCGAGCTGGTCGAGCTGGCGCTGCGCCTGATGAGCCCGCCGCTCTTGCACTTCGCGGTCGTAAGCGACCGCGAGCTGGCCCTCGTCCCGGCCGGGCACCAGCACGCCTGGCCCGTACTCATCGACGAGCACGTCCGCCTCGATGGCGAACTCCTCGAGCGCCCGGGTGGCGAGCTGCTCGAGCTGCACCTGGCGGGTAGCGCGAGCGACCTGAGCGCCATGCGCGCTGTCGATGACCTTCTCCAGCTCGTCGGAGACGTCACGGATCCGGGCCCGCACCGTCTTCAGCTCGCCGTCGCGGCCCTTGTGCGCTTCTTCTTCGTGCTGACGCTCGGCGTCAGCGGCGGCCGCCGACTGCTCGATCCTGGCCAGCGCGATCTTCGCGCCGTCGGCGACGGCGCTCGCGACGAGGGCACCAGCCGTCCGACGCTCCGCCCGCGCCAGCGCTCGCGCGGCCGCCTGCCGCTCGCCCACGGCCGCCGATGCCAGGGCGTCTGCGCGGCCGGAGATCGCGCGCTGTCGCTCCTCGACGGTGCGCACCTCCAGCCGGGCCTCCATCTCTGCGCCGCGAGCCGCGACCGCCGCGTCCGCGAGCTGCTGCCGGTCAGTCAGCTGCCCGCCGTCGTCGAGGTCGTCGCCGACTTCGTCCGCCGGGGCGGGGATCGGTCCGGGGACGGCAGCATCCTGTGCTTCCCGCTCGGCCAGCCTGGCTCGTGCGTCCGCTACCTGCGCCAGGCTCTGCTCGCGCGACTTCTCGGCAGCCGCGATGGCGGCGGCGAGCCGCCCCACTTCATCTCTTGCCGCCCGGGCGCGGCCTGCGAGCGAACCGAGCTTCCCGGACGTCTCGGCGGCCGCCGCGTCAGCCTGCTGGAGTCCGGCCGCCGACTCGGCGAGCGCGTGCCGCGCCTGCTCTTCGTCCTCCAGCCCGGCGGCGAGCTGTCGCTCGGCTCGCTGGCACCGGGCCTCGGCGTCGCCGACCTGCGTCGCGGCCTGGCTGGCCGCGGCCCGAAGGCTCAGCAGGCTCTGCTCTCCGGTCGAGCCGCCCTGCGCCCAGTGCATCCCGAGCACGTCGCCGCCCCTGGTCACGACTCGCAGCCCCGGGTCAGCCCGCAGGACCCGGACGGCGTCGGCGACGTCGGCCACGACCACGACGTCGCCGAGCAGGCTCGTGACGGCAGGGCCGAGATCGGCTGGTGCACTGACAAGATCAAGGGCGTGGGTAACGTGGCCAATTCCGGCCGCCGCCGCGAGGCGTTCGAGGTCAGCAGGCTGCCTCGTGGGCGTGGCTTCCTGCGCCTGACCGTTCGTCTGCTCGGGCTGACCGGCCGTGTTCTTCGGCTGGCCGCCCCTGCTCGCCGCGATGACGAGACCAGCTCGTCCGGCGTCCTCGCTGCGCAACCTGCTGAGGATGGCCGCGGCCGAGTCCAGGCGGTCGACCACGATCGAGCCGGCAGCTGCGCCGAGCGCGGCCGCGATTGCCTCCTGGGCTCCGTCTTGTACTGTCAGCAGCTGCGCCAGCGGCCCGAGCACCCCGTCGAATGTCCGTGGCTCGGCGAGGAGCACCTGCGACGCATCGGCCCCGCTGGTGACGGCTTCGGCCAGAGCCTCCGCCCGCGCCCGCAGGGCCGCGCGGTGGTCGCTGGCTGCGTGCTCGGCCGTGCGCAGCTCGGCGACTGTCGCCAACGTGGCCGCCAGCTCGGCCGCCGCACGCTCGTGCGCGGCCGCCAGGTCGGCGCGGCTCTCCTCTCGGCCGGAGACGAGGTCCTGAAGCGCCGCGTACTCCACCTGGGCCTGCTCTGCTCTAGCGCGGGCCTGTGCCTGCGCTTCGGCGAGCCGGCCTGCCTCTTCCTGCGCCGCAGTGGCGCGAGACGCGGCGGCCTCGACCTCGCTGCGCAGGCGTGCCAGCCGGTCGGCGCGCTGCACCGCCGCCTTGGCGTCAGCGGCCAGCCGCCGTTCGTTCTCGGCGAGCGCGGCCTCGGCCTTGGTCCTGCTCGCGATCGCGACGGTCAGCTGCTGGCGGGCCTGGCTCAGGCGCTCGGCTAGCTCTCGCTCCTGCTGCCGCAGCTCCGCTGCTTCGCGCTCGAGCTCCTCGGGATCGCGGCCGGCTCGCTGGGGTTCTGGCGCTGACAAGTGCCGGTGGCGCTCAGTCGCCAGGCCGTGGACGCCGCGCATCCGCTCTGCGAGGCCCGACAATGCGAAGAAAGCGTCCTGCGCGGCCGCCAGCCGCGGCGCGTGCTGCTGGTCAGCGTCCTCCAGCGCGGTTTCTACCTCCCTGGCCTCCGCCAGGGCGCCCTCGAGCGCCGCGCGCACGGCTACCGCGGCCGCCTCGTCATTCTGGTCGTGGTCAAGCTCGGTGGCCAGGGTGGCGTAGTCGTCGGCGAGCAGACGCAGCTTCGCGTCGCGCAGATCGGCCTGGATAACGGCGGCCTTGCGGGCGATCTCCGCCTGCCGCCCGAGCGGCTTGAGTCGACGGCCGAGCTCCCCGGTGAGGTCCACGAGCCTGGTCAGGTTGGCCTGCATGGCGTCGAGCTTGCGGACCGCCTTTTCCCTGCGGCGGCGGTGCTTGAGAACGCCGGCCGCTTCCTCGATGAGCGCCCGTCGTGCGTCAGGCCCGGCGTTGAGGACGTCGTCGAGCTGACCCTGACCGACGATGACGTGCATCTCCCGGCCAAGCCCGGTGTCCGACAGCAGCTCGGCGATGTCCAGGAGGCGGCACTGGTCGCCGTTGATCGCGTACTCGCTCTGGCCGGACCGGAACAGGAGCCGGCTGATGGTGACCTCGGAATAGTCGATCGGCAGCGCACCGTCGCTGTTGTCGATGGTCAGCGTCACCTCGGCCCGGCCGAGCGCCGGGCGGCCCGACGTGCCGGCGAACACGACGTCTTCCATTTTGCCGCCCCGCAGCGGCTTGACGCCCTGCTCGCCCATCACCCAGGAGAACGCGTCGACGACATTGGATTTGCCGGAGCCGTTCGGGCCGACGATGCACGTGATGCCGGGCTCGAATCGAAGCGTCGTCGTGGACGCGAACGACTTGAAGCCGCGCATGGTGAGGGTCTTCAGGTACACCTGCCGACTCCTCCCCAGCCCGGCCACCTGGCCACGCAGCTAACCATGGCGGGCGGCCACCCTCGCCAGCACTTTACCGCCACGCGGTGCCGGTACCGTGCATTCAAGCCTGCGCCCGCGTGGATATGCGAGTAAGTGACCGATAAGACTAGTTCGCATAGCATTTCCCGAACGGAGCCGCGCGCTGGATCCGATAACTGCGAATGGTGTGAACCACCTTCCCAGCAGCCTGGCTATTAATAGCGGAACGGGGACACCATGGCTGGCGAGCGGCCCGCACACCGCGATCGCGGGCGTCCGTCGCGCCGCTCCGTTCTGGCCGGCGGCCTGGGCGTTGTCGTGGCTGGCGGCGCAGCAGCTTACGGACTCGTCGAGCGTGGCGTGCTGCCCGGCAAATACACCCTGGCCCGCCTGGACGGAGCGTGCGGATCAGCGCCGCCTGCGCCGCTCGGCACCCCACCAACGCGCAGCGAGGTGACGTTCTACTCGGCGTACCGGCGCCGAACCGTGACGATGGTGACCCTCGCGCCTGCAGGCAGACCGGGTGGAGGCGCTCCCGTCGTGGTCGGATTGCACGGCGCTGGCTCGGACGCGCGTCAACTGGCGAGCCTGCTCAGTCCGGCAATGACTGCGGCCAGGATCACTGGGCTGGCTGCGGTCACGGTTGATGGCGGTGGCACCTACTGGCACAGGCGCGCCGACGGCGACGATCCCATCGGCATGATCATCTACGAGGTGCTTCCGCGGCTGGCATCCGCAGGTCGGCAGACCACACGGATCGCGATCGCCGGCGTATCGATGGGTGGTTACGGCGCGCTGCTGCTCGCCGAGGAACTGGCGCGCCGCACGCCCGCCGTGACCGCCGTGGCAGCGGTATCTCCGGCACTATTCGCCAGCTATGCCGATGCAGTCGCCGCCAGCCCGCGGTCTTTTGACAGTCCAGCCGACTTTGCCCGCCATGACGTGCTGACCCAGGCCCCAGCTCTGCGCGGCGTGCCCACGTGGATTGCCTGCGGTATTGACGACCCGTTCGAGGCCGAGACAGCTCGGCTGCGAGCTAGCTTGGCCGATCTCGGCCACGCACCCGCTGGCGGGATCTTGTCCGGCTGCCATGACGATGCGTTCTGGGCGCGAAATCTGCCGAATGCCCTAAC
Source organism: uncultured Actinomycetota bacterium (assembly GCA_963730085.1). Lineage (GTDB taxonomy): Bacteria > Actinomycetota > Actinomycetes > Streptosporangiales > Streptosporangiaceae > JAJYUU01. The sequence goes on from CAVSQI010000015.1 coordinate 36,099, forward strand.
ATTCCTGGCCCAAAAGACCGAAGAGGGACGCTAACCGCGTCCCTCGCCGTTCGGTAACTTGTGGCGCCTGGCGCTCTGTCAGGTGAGCGCAGGCTCGCGAACCGGAATTAGCAGGTCATGGCCGACAGAAGCAACAAGCACGTCATTCTCATCCTGAAGCCGGGCAAGCTCAGCTTCAAGATCACGTACTCGTTGCTGGAGGCGGCGCATCTCTGAGACCATGCGGGGATCCGGCCCGCCGACGTGGCCGAGTAGAGCCTTTGCCATTGTGTAGGGTCCTCCACACTGAGTGACCAGGGTGGGTGTGCGCGCATGCGCCGGATACGGCAGCGCGCTCGTTAACACTTGTATGGTCCCACCGTCAAGGGTATCCGGTCAAGTTTGACGATCATGCAGGTCACAGACTGGATGTAAGGGTGCCGCCGAATCGCCCTGGCTCCCGGGTTGTCACCGCTCGGTGAAACTCGGCAGGCCGCCGGCGGCTGCCGCCCACCGATGGGCCACGGCAGTCACCCGACCAGGCCGGACAAGCAGCGGAGATTCGCCGTGGCCATCCTCTAGCCGCGCCAGCAGCTCATGGCAGCGATCCTCTGCTCCTTCGACGACGACCTTGACGCGGCCGTCGGCAAGGTTCTCGGCGAAGCCGACAAGACCGAGCTCGAGCGCGCTGGCCCGGACCCACCAGCGGAATCCGACGCCCTGAACACGCCCGCTTACCCACGCGGTCAGCCGGGCGTCCACGGGCACGTCACCACCGGCCATGGCGGGGTCGCGGCTGGCAGACGGGGCAGCTGTAGGACGACCGGTTCATGAACGGATCCCGCCGGATGGGTGCCCCGCAGCGTCGGCAGGGCTCGCCGCCGCGGCCATAGACGTTGAGGGACCTATCGAAGTAGCCGCTCTCGCCGTTGACGTTCACGTACAAGCTGTCGAAGCTGGTGCCCCCATCGTTCAGGGCCTCGGCGAACACGTCGGTGACGGCCTCAATCAGGTGCGCCACCTCGCCGGCCCGGAGCCGGTCCGTGGCGCGGGCGTAGTGGAGCTTGACCCGCCACAGCGCCTCATCGGCGTAGATGTTGCCGACGCCGCTAACGAGCGACTGGTCCAGGAGCGCTCGCTTGACGCCCGTCTGCCGAGCTCGCAGCCGGGCTGTGAGCCAGGCCATGTCGAACGCGTCCTCCAGCGGATCAGGCGCTATGTGGGCGATGACCGATGGCAGCCTGGCACCGTCGGCTGACACCAGCAGGTGCCCGAACGTGCGCTGGTCGGTGAAGCGCAGGTCGGGGCCGCCGTCAGCGAACGTCACCCGGACCCGGACGTGCGGCGACAGGGCCGCGTCGACCGGACCGACGAGCAGCTGACCGCTCATGCCGAGGTGGGCGACCAGCGCGTCGTCGCCAACCGGCAGCCACAAGTACTTACCCCGTCGCCTGGCTCCATCGATCGTCCTTCCGGTCAGCCGGGCGATGAAATCGGCCGCGCCAGCCTCGTGCCGCCGGATTGCGCGCGGGTGCAATACCGCGACCGTGTCGATGCGCCGTCCGACGACGAACTGCTCAAGCCCGCGCCGGACTACCTCGACCTCGGGTAGCTCAGGCATTGGCCTAGGCCTGAGCGGCCGAGCCGTCGGCCTGCCGAGGCGACTGGCCAGCGGCAGACTGGTCGTCGGCCGAGCCCGCATCGGCCGCGGGAGGTTCGCTGGCCAGGCCCTCCGTGATGGCGTTCCACGCTGCCTCGGCGGCCTGCTGCTCGGCTTCCTTCTTGGACCTGCCCTCGCCCTCGCCGTAAGTCTGCGCGCCGATGCGGACTTTTGCCTTGAAGAACTTCTGGTGGTCCGGTCCGCTCTCCTCGACGTGGTACTCAGGCACACCGAGGAGCTCGGCGGCGCACAACTCCTGGAGCGAGGTCTTCCAGTCCAGGCCCGCGCCCATGGCGGCGGCCCTGGCGATCAAGCCATCGAACAGCCGGTGCACCAGCGCGTCCGCGGCCGACAGGCCCTGATCCAGGTAGACGGCTCCGATCACGGCCTCGAGTGTGTCGGCGAGGATCGAAGCCTTGTCCCGGCCGCCGGTGCCTTCCTCGCCCTTTCCCAGGCGAACGTAGGAGCCCAGATCGAGACCGCGCGCGACGCCGGCCAGCGCGCGCATGTTCACGACCGCCGCGCGCAGCTTGGCGAGCTCGCCTTCGGCCCGGTCCGGGTGCGCGCGGAAGAGCGTGTCGGTCACGATCAGCCCGAGCACGGAGTCGCCGAGGAACTCCAGCCGTTCGTTGGTCGGCAGGCCGCCGTTCTCGTAGGCGAATGAGCGGTGCATGAGGGCCCGCTCGAGGAGTTCGGCGCCAACCGGCACGCCGAGCACCTCAAGGAGGCCGTCATTCTGTCCGCCTGGCCTGTCAGCGGTCCCGGCCAACCCATCAGCCGGTGAAGTTGTCACCAGGCCGCCCCTTCCCGCAGCACCCCCATGCACGTCGCGTTATACGCGGCTAACGACATGATCAGGACGGCGTTATGACCTGACGCCTGTTGTATACGCCGCACGTCGGGCACGCCGTGTGCGGCAGCTTAGACTCCCGGCAGTTCGGGCACGTCACAAGCTGCGGCGCCGTCGCCTTCCACTGTGCGCGCCGCGACCTGGTATTGCTGCGCGACATCTTGCGCTTGGGTACCGCCACTTCAGTGCTCCTTTGCCTGCTCGGGCGAGGCGTCTGGCCGCTCCGCCTTAAAGTCCTCTAGCGCTGCCCACATAGTGCCGCGCTCCTCGTGCCCATGGCCAGGCTCGGCGTCGGCGAGCCGAATGCCGCACTCCACGCACAAGCCCTGGCAGCCGGCCTCGCACAGGGGCGAGAGCGGCAGGTCAAGCACGATGGCGTCCCGCAACGCGGGCTCGAGGTCCAGCAGCCCGCTTGGATCGAGACGGTAGCTGTCCTCATCCTCGGCCCCGTCACCCGGGGCGGCCTCGTCGCCGAGCGCGAACAGCTCCTGGAAGCGAACCTTCACGGCCGACGTGAACGGCTCCAGGCATCGTGCGCACTCGCCTGCCAGCGGACCGCTGACCGCGGCCGTCACCAGCACGCCCTCGGCCACGCCCTCTAGCTGGATCTCCAGCTCGAGCTCGGACCCAGCTGGCACCCTTGCCAGCTCCACGCCCATGAAATCAGGGGCTGGGATGGTACGCGACAGCGTACGCGCGATGCCCGGTGCAAGATCCCTGGTATCGAAGACCAGCGGATTGCGGGAATCGAGCCCCTTGGGGTGCTTAGTCGAAGAGTGTGGCATGGCGGTCAGGTCAGCGTCGTGGCATAGCAGACTGGAGTAGGGGCATGGTGTCCAGCCAGTTTACCGGGCTACGACTTGCAATCCCAACTTGACCGCGCATCTGGGGCCGCCGGGCCTCGCCGCGGGCGTCAGACTTCGGTCAGGCTTCGGTCAGCCTGCTCGTCAGCAGGGTGAGCACATTGGGCGGGACCAGCCCGCTCACGTCCCCGCCGTACTTCGCGAACTCCTTGACCAAGCTCGAGGAAAGGAACGCGTACAGCGGATTCGTGGTCATGAACAGCGTCTCGACGCCTGCCTGGCTGTAGTTCATCTGCGCCATCTGCATCTCGTAGTCGAAATCGGTCACGGCCCGAAGGCCCTTGACGATGGCGGAGATGTCATTGTGACGGCAGAAGTCCACTATCAGGCCCTCAAACCGCTCGACGCGCACGTTGTCGAGCCGCTTGGTGGCCTCGCGGATCAGCTCGACCCGCTCGGCAGCGGTGAACAGCGAGGTCTTGTTCGGGTTGAGTACCACGGCGACGACGACCTCGTCGTAGAGCTGGGCTGCGCGGGTAATGATGTCGAGATGTCCGTTAGTCACCGGATCGAAGGACCCTGGGCAGACTACGCGCCGCAATCGGGTTCACTCTCCCGTCGGGGTATCGCAGCAAGTTCGTGTGCCTGGCGCCAGACCGTACCAGAGGGTCGCCTCGCCGTATCTGCGGGATCGGTCATGTTGGTAACCCGATGGCCAGGTCGGCGGTCCCGATCGAGTCGACCGCTCGAGCGCGACGAGCGCGCCGGCCGCGAGCCAGCCGTTCCCAAGCAGGGCCGCGAGGACACCGCTGACCTCGGCGTCCGCAACCGCGTAAGGCGGGTCCGCGAACACGAAGTCTCGCGGCGGACCATCCGGCCCCCGGCCGATCACCCGCTCGACCCTGTCGGTCACCAGCCGGGCGCCGGGCAGGCCCACTGCGGCGATGTTGCTGCGGATGACCTGGGCGGCCCGAGCGTCGGACTCCACGAGCAGCACGTCGCTGGCGCCGCGCGAGAGCGCCTCGAGCCCGACGGCGCCCGAGCCAGCGTACAGATCGAGCACGGCCGCACCGTCGAGGCCGCCGCGGATAGCCACGACGGTCGCGAACAGGCCTTCCCTGGTCCGGTCGCTCGTCGGTCGGGTGGTGCGGCCCCCCGTGGTCGCCAGGCGACGGCCTCCCGCGGAGCCCGCGATGACCCTGGTCACGCCTTTTCCAGGAACGTGGATCGTTCGACGTCGATCAGGACCCGCACGGCCGCGGCCAGCCCCGGTGCGTCAGTTAGCGCTGGATCGGCGGCGACCAGCGCGGAGGCCTCCGCGCGGGCCTGCGCGATCAGCTCCTCGTCCTCGAGCAGGCGGAGCAGCCGGAGGCTCGACTTGCGACCGGCCTGGGCAGTCCCGAGCACGTCTCCCTCGCGGCGCTGAACAAGGTCGATCCTGGACAGCACGAACCCGTCGAGGGTGCCAGCGACCGCGTCCAGCCGCTCCCTGGCCGGCGCGCCCTCCGGAGCCTCGGTCACCAGCAGGCAGAGACCCGCGTTACTACCGCGGCCGACCCGGCCGCGCAGCTGATGGAGCTGAGAAACGCCGAATCGGTCGGCGTCCATGATCACCATGACGACCGCGTTCGGTACATCGACGCCGACCTCAATGACGGTGGTCGTGACGAGCACGTCGACCAGCCCGTCGGCGAAGGCGAGCATCACCTTCTCCTTCTCGTCGGCGGGCAAGCGGCCGTGCAGGATCGCGACGCGCAGGCCGGCCAGCGGCCCGGCGGCGAGCTCGGCCGCCAGGTCGAGCACGGCGATGGGAGGCCGGACCTGTCCGGGTGCGTCCTCGTCAGGTGCGAGCGCGGGCGCATCGTCGGCGTCCGCGGTCGCCTCGCCGCCGATCCTCGGGGCCACGATGTACGCCTGGCGGCCCGCGCCGACCTCTTCCGTGATCCGCTCCCAGGTTCGAGCCAGGTAGTGCGGCCGTTCCGCCACGGGAACGACGTGCGTCGCGATCGGCGACCGGCCCGCCGGAAGCTCGGTCAGGGTGGACATGTCCAGGTCACCGAAGACCGTCATCGCCACAGTCCGCGGGATCGGCGTCGCGGTCATGACCAGCATGTGCGGTCGGCCGTCGCCCGCCTTGTCCCGCAGCGCGTCCCGCTGCTCCACGCCAAACCTGTGCTGCTCGTCGATGACGACCATGCCGAGGTCCGCGAATTGCACCCGGTCCTCGAGCAGCGCGTGCGTGCCGATGACGATCCCCGCCCCGCCTGAGGCCGCTTCGAGCAGCGCCTTGCGTCGTGCAGCGGCGCCTAGTGAGCCCGTCAGCAACGTCAGCCTCGTGGCGTGCTCCGCGCCCCCGAGCTGGCCCGCCATCCCCAGCGGCCCGAGCAGGCTCGAGATAGAGCGGAAATGCTGCTGCGCGAGCACCTCCGTCGGCGCCAGCAGCGCGGCCTGGCCGGCGGCGTCCACCACCTGGAGCATGGCGCGCAGCGCGATGACCGTCTTGCCGGAGCCGACCTCGCCTTGCAGCAGGCGGTGCATCGGATGCTCGCGCGCCAGGTCGTCGGCGATCGTTGCGCCCGCGAGTTGCTGACCCACTGTCAGCTCGAAGGGAAGCGTCGCGTCGAACGCGGCCAGCAGGCCGTCTCCGATCGGCGGCCGCGGGATGGCGCTGTAGCTGGAGGCAGCCAGCCGACGCTGGGCGAGCAGGACCTGGAGGGCAAACGCCTCGTCCCACTTCAGCCGTGTCCTAGCCCGGTTGACGTCGGCCTCATCGACGGGCCGGTGGATGCCGCGCAGCGCATCGGCGTAGCCGCATAGTCCGTGTCCGCGCCGGACCGATACCGGCAACGGATCATCGGGTACGTCCAGGACGTCCAGGGCGACCCGGATCGAGTCGGCTATCTTCCAGGACGCCAGCTGGGCACTCGCCCGATAGACCGGAATCAGCTCGGCTGCGAACTCGGCCGCCCTCGCCCCGGCGGCTCCTGCGCCCAGCAACTCATACTCGGGGTGCGTGAGCTGCCGTTTGCCACGGAAGCTGGAAATCTGGCCGGCGAATAGGCCACGGACCCCGGGGTGGAGCTCACTCTCGCGCCAGGTCTGGCGGCCGTGACCGAAGAACGTCAGCGTGAGGCGGCCGCGACCATCGGTCACGACAGCCTCGAAGATAGAGCCTGGGCGGTTGCGCATCTTGCGCACCGACACGGCCGCGACCTCGGCCTGCACCGTCACGTGCTCGCCGTCCCGCAGGCTGGCCAGGTCGGTCAGCTCACCGCGTCTGTCGTAGCGCCGCGGATAGTAGCTCAGCAGGTCGCCAACGGTATGCAGCTCAAGGACCGAGGCGAGACGCTTGGCGGCCCGGTCGCCGATCACCAGCCGGAGCGGATCAGCCAGGACGGCCATGCCGACGTCCAGCTATTGCCGCGACCCTCATCACCCCGCCAGGATAGGCCGCGCCACCGTCAGCTGGCTGGGTCAGTGAGCTGGACCCGCCGACGTTGCGCGCACGCCCGGCTCGCGCGGCACCCGGTTGTTCGGATATCCTTCGACAACTGGCGCGCCCGTGCCTAGATGACGCGTGGCCTGCCACCATTCCTGAACTTACTTTCCGAACTGGAGCGATCCCGTGGCTTCCGTCTGCGACGTGTGCGGCAAAGGGCCGGGTTTCGGCAATAACGTGTCGCACTCGCACCGCCGCACCCCGCGCCGCTGGAACCCGAACATCCAGCGCGTCCGCGCCATGGTCGGCAAGACGCCCCGCCGGCTGAACGTGTGTACCTCCTGCATCAAGGCAGGCAAGGTCAGCCGCTAGCTGTCACTGCTGACCGGGGCGCGCATGCGCCAGCCGTGATCGACAGGTCCTATTCCAGCGCCCAGCGGGAAACCGGCCGCGATCGCGCCGGTCACGTATGCTTTCGCAGCCCTGACGGCCGTCGGCACGTCGTCGCCGATGGCAAGCCTCGACGCAATGGCCGAGGCCAGCGTGCAGCCAGTCCCGTGCGTGTGGATGCTTTCGACGCGCTCGCCCGGGAACCGGATCACGCGGTCGCCATCGAACAGCACGTCAACGGGGTTCCCCGGCAGGTGACCGCCTTTTACCAGGACCCACTGCGGCCCCATCGCGTTGATCATCGCTGCCGCCGTCAGCATGTGCGCCTCGTCGGTGATCGTCAGACCCGTGAGCAGCTCGGCTTCGAGCAGGTTTGGCGTCACGACGGTCGCCAGCGGCAGCAACTCCTCTCTCACGGCCTCCAGAGTCCCTGGCGAGAGCAGGCTGTCCCCGTGCTTGGACACCGCGACTGGGTCGACCACGATGGGCGCGGCGACCTCTGCCAGCGCGTCGCACACGGTGGCGACGAGCACCGGCGAGGCCAGCATGCCGGTCTTGACCGCCTGTACGCCGATGTCCCCGAGCACTGAGTGGAGTTGAGCCCGGACAGCCTCGGCGGGCAGTTCCCAGTAGCCCTGGACGCCAACCGAGTTCTGGGCCGTGACGGCGCAGATCGCGGTCATCCCGTGCACGCCCATGGCGAGCATTGTCTTCAGGTCAGCCTGGATCCCCGCGCCGCCGCCTGAATCGGAGCCGGCGATCGCGAGAACCCTCGGTGGCGCATCGATCATGCCGACCAGCCTATGGCCGCCCGAGTCGGCCCCTGCCGATCAGCGGTTTACGGCCCGCTCGGCGCGGTCTGGCCTGTCGGCAGCGGAGCGAAGAAGAACTTGCAGCTCGCACCGTTGAAGGAGCAATCGATCGGTGGGGTCGGCGCACCGGCCGCCACGACCACGAAGCTCGCCCCGGCCTTGGCCCATGGGACGGTGCCGTTCGAGCCGTCGGCGCCTGGTCCGAGCGTCTGCGAGGGAGCGTCCGGGGCTGGCCAGGTCACCGTGCCCTCGTAACTGCCGGCAGGCTTCCAGCTCGCCCCGTAAACGCCGATGATCTCGTCGCCGGGCAGGGCAAACGCGAGCCGCCACGCGCGCGGGACGTGCTTGCCAGAGAGGCTGATCAGAATGGCGATCTTCCCTTGGGACTGCCAGAGCACCCGGTAAGTCACGTGGCGCGGGCGGGCCGTGGGAATCCTGCCTGCAGACTTGACCGCGGAGGTGATCGGCAGCGTCGCCGACGAGGCGGGGAGGCCGTGGTTCTGCGTCGACGCGATCTGGCAATCAGCGGCCTTCATGCACGGCACCTCGCCGCCGGCGCCGTTCGGAAACCGGAGCTCAGCGTGCGGCGAGTAGATCCAGAGCCCAGCTGCGACAACGAAACCGGTCGCCACCGCGAACCACGGTGTCACCATCAGCCGGCGCACGGCCCGGGCCGCGGGGTTCGCGCCACCGAGCGCCGCGGGACCGGCGGGCGATGCGACCTGAAGCAGGCGCCGCTGGATAGCCGGCAGCGGCAAAGTAGCGCCGGCCTCCACGCCTTCTGCCGTCGTTGACGGACCAGCCACCGAGGGCGTCGATGGCTCCTCCGCCGACACCGGTACTGTCCCCCGCACCGCAGCAGAAAGCCGCACGCGTCCGACAGCATTCGCTGCTTGCCGTCGCGGCCAGTGAGGGGGCTCGCGCTTTTTGCGATGGCGGGGCATCAAGGGGGTTATATCAAGCACGGACCGTCATCGGCCAGTGCTCTAGAAGTTCTCAGCCCCTATTCCCAGCATTCCCAGGATTCGCGAAGTGTTCCCAGCCCGCGACCGCATTCCAGGCCCGTCCATTGACGAGTACCCCCTCGCCACGGTCGGCCCTTCCGATCACCGTCCAGGTCGCCGGCACGTCTTCGGCGGTCGGGAACGTGGCCGCAAGGGCGTGATCTTCGCCGCCTGCGAGGGCCCACTCGCGCCAGTCAGCGCTGGTCGAATCGGCGGCAGCCGACAGGTCGGCGACGCCCGGGAGGCTCCCCGTGTCGACGTTGAGGGTGACGTGGCTCGCCTCGGCGATGTGGCCGAGATCAGCGACGAGACCGTCACTGACGTCGATCATGGCCGTGGCACCGGCGGCCGCGGCCAGCGGACCGGCGCTGTAATCGGGCTGCGGACGCCGATGCGCGGCGGCGAGCCGGGACGCGACCGGCGAGCTGTCGGCGGTGCCGATCTGCAGGAGGGCAAGACCGGCCGCTGACCACCCGACCGGGCCGCTGATGGCGAGCACGTCGCCGGCCCTGGCTCCGCCCCTCGTCACCGGCTCACGGCCGTCGAGGTGACCGAGCGCCGTGATGCCGAGCATCACCGCGTCGGCGCTCGATACGTCACCACCCGCGATGGTGGCGCCAGCCCGCCCGCACTCGTCCGCCATTCCCCTGGCGACGTCCAGGACCCAGGCCACCTTAATGCTGCCCGGAATGGCCAGCCCAAATAGCAGCGCCATCGGCACCGCGCCCATCGCGGCAATATCAGCGAGATTCTGCGCTGCCGCTTTCGCGCCAATGTCCTGCGGACTGGACCAGTCACGGCGGAAATGCCTGCCCTCAATGAGAAGGTCCGTGCTCGCCACGACACGGCCATCGGGCACGGCGAGCACCGCGGCGTCGTCGCCCACGCCGACGATCGCCGACGGATCCGGCGGCAGTACCGCCTGGATCGCCGCGATCAATCCGAACTCACCGAGCTCGGCGACGGTAATGACGGCCTCCGGGGCACCGACTCGCTGCTTTTCACTGGGCGCCCCTACGGTAGCGTTACCGTGACAACCACGACCGTGGAGGGCGACATGGTGCAGGCGTACATTCTCGTCCAGACCGAGGTCGGGAAGGCAGCCGACGTGGCACTCGCTATCGCAGAGATCACTGGCGTCACCCAGGCCGATGACGTCACGGGCCCCTACGACGTCATAGTCCGGGCCGAGGCGGACAACGTGGATGACCTTGGCCGCCTCGTCGTCGCCCAGATCCAGGGCGTGGCGGGCATCACCAGGACGCTCACGTGCCCGATTGTGCATATCTAGGAGTCACCGAGGCGATCGGCTAGCCGATCGCGGTGATCGGGGTTGTGGGTGCGGAACTGCTAGCGCCATAGGCGCTGCAATTTCACACCCATGACCCGGCCGCGACAAGAGCCCGCGTCCGCGGACCGAGTCCGATTCTTGCCGCAGCGCGCAGGTCCTCGACGGTATCCACGTCCCGGCGCAGCCCGATGAGCTCGCCCGTGCTCAGCTCGCCCGTGCTCACCTCAACCGCGCCCGCTGCCAGGTGCCTATCTCGCGAGGCGGGCCCGAATTGCGGCAAGAACGGCGTACCCGGCGTGGCGGCGTACAAGGTCGTCCCCGTTCCCTCTGTATCGGGCACGAACGCGGCCCGTGCCCGCGCCGCGGCAGCCAGCGCAGCCGTCAGTTCTGCCGGTTTGAGCGCCGGCAGATCGCCGGCGAGCCCGGCCCGGCCACGGTCGGGCCAGCGACGCTCCGAGTACCCGGCGCCGTGTACGAGCGCCTCGTTGAGCCCGGCCCGCGGCGTGTCCGTGAGCACGATGGCGCCGACCTCGGCCGCGATGTCGCTGACGTCGGGATCATCCGTCACGACGAGCACAGCGCCCACCGTGTCCGCCTCGACGGCTGCGGCGATGGTGTCGGCCGCCATCGCAAGGGCGAATTTCGACCGCCTGTCGTCCGCTAGCCCGGTGAGTCGCGATTTGGCCTGGGCAAGTACTTTGACGGGGACTACCAGGGACCATGTCAGGGTGGCCGGGCGAGCGGCCAAGTGGTCGGCGTCGGGTGCCATGCATATGATCCTCCCGCGACGCCTCGACAGGGCAACGCAGGACCGGACAGACTGAGGCAGATCATGGCGCCACGGCGACGTGGTGGCCGGTGGCCTGGAGGGAAGCAATGGCAGGCAAGAAGGCGCGCAGGCAGGCTGACGGCAGCTACTCCAACGCCTGGCGCAACGTCTCCAAGATCATCCTTCGGCCCGGCATTCGGATGATGATGCACCTCGACTGGAGCGGTCAGCAGCACATCCCGACCGACGGACCGGTCATCCTGGCTGCCAACCACCTCTCCTACATGGACATCTTCGCGGTCTCGCTGTTCGCCGACAGCGCCGGCCGCTACCCGGTCTTCCTGGCCAAGTCGTCGCTGTTCAAGATCCCGGTTGTCGGCCCGCTCATCAGCCGGCTCGGCCAGCTTCCGGTCTACCGCGGCCAGGCCGACGCCGGCCTCGTGCTGAAGCAGGCCGCCGAGTTGGCCGCGAAGAACAACGCCTGCGTGATCTTCTACCCGGAGGCCACGGTCACGCGAGACCCCGAGCAGTGGCCGATGGTCGCCAAGACGGGCGTGGCCCGGCTGGCCCTGGAGCAGAACATCCCGGTCGTGCCTATTGCGCACTGGGGCGCGCAGCGGATCCTCCCGTACGGCGACCACGTGCCCAAGATCCTGCCGCGCAAGACCGTGCGGATCGTGGCCGGGCCTCCGGTCGATCTGTCCGAATTCGCTGGCCAGCCGCTCACCAACCAGGTGCTTCGGGTCGCGACGGACAAGGTCATGACGGCGGTTACGGCGCTCGTCGGAGAGCTGCGCGGCCTCACGCCGCCGGCCGAGTTCTACCACCCGGCGATCGCCCGGCGGAAGCTGCGGCAGGATCTGCGCACACTCGCCGAGGCCGACGCCAGTGGCTCGGCGGAGGCAAGCAGCGCGAACGGTGCTGGCACTCCCGGCGGCGGCCCCGCCGCAGATTCGTCCGCTGATGCTGGCCGGGCCGACGCCAGCGGCGCGGAATCTGCCGGCGACGGGCCGACAGCCGGGACACAGTGAGGGCAGCGCCGTGAGGGCTGCCGTGCTGGGCGCCGGCGCATGGGGTACCACCTTCGCGCAGGTGCTGTGCGACGCCGGCACGCCGGTGACGTTGTGGTGTCGCCGGCCGGACCTCGCCGCGCGCATCAACTCGGTACACGAATCGCCCGTCTACCTGCCCGGGATCTCGCTGCCCGCGACGCTGCACGCGACGGCCGATCCGGCTGAGGCGCTGGCCGGCACGGACCTGGCGGTGCTGGCCGTGCCTGCCCAGAGCCTGCGGGAGCACCTGACGGTGTGGCGTGATCTGGTGCCGCCTGGCGCAGTGTTCGTGAGTCTCATGAAGGGCATCGAGCTCGGTACCGGCGAACGGATGAGCCAGGTTATCGGCGAGATCACCGGCGCCGGCCCGGACCGGATCGCGGTGATCTCCGGGCCCAACCTGGCGCCCGAGATCGCCGCCAGGCAATACTGCGCGACCGTGGCCGCCTGCGCCGACCTAGGTGTCGCCGACCAGCTCCAGAAAGCGTGCCACACCGCCTATTTCCGCCCGTACACGAACCCGGACGTGACCGGCTGCGAGCTCGGTGGTGCGGTCAAGAACGTCATCGCGATCGCCGTCGGCATCGCAGCGGGCATGAGCCTCGGTGACAACACGCGGGCGATGCTGATCACCAGGGGCCTAGCCGAGATCTCCAGGCTCGGCGCTGCGCTCGGCGCGGACCAGCACACGTTCGCTGGCCTGGCCGGCATGGGTGACCTGGTGGCGAGCTGCAGCTCACCGCTGGCCAGGAACCGCGCGTTCGGCGAGAAGCTCGGCCGCGGCGTACCGCTGGCCGATGTGCTCGCCGCCACGACGCAGGTCGTCGAAGGCGTCAAGTCGGCAGCGTCTGTCCTGCAGCTCGCGCGTGCGCACGACGTGGAAATGCCGATCACCGAGGTGATCGCGGGCGTCATCAACGACGGACTGGAGATCGGAGAGGCGGTACTGCTGCTGGCGAGCAGGTCGGCCAAGCCGGAGCGTTACGGCGTCTGACGCCGAGGGCACGACACTACCGGCGTGATGCACGGGACTGGAGGAGTTCGTTGAGCGAGGAGCGCAAGATCAGGGTCGCGGTCGTATTCGGCGGCCGCGGGCCAGAGCACCAGGTTTCCTGCATGGGCGGCGGGAACGCGCTGCGCGCCATCGACAGGTCGCGGTATGAGGTGATCCCGGTCGGCATCACGACGGATGGCAGCTGGGTGCTGGTGGCCGACGCGCCGGAGCGGCTCGCGGTCACCGATGGCAAGCTGCCCACCGTCGAGGCGGTGGCCGAGGCTGGCTCCGTGCTCGTGCCGTGGTCGGGTGGCGGTGCCGTCTCCCCGGCGACGGCCAGTGGCCTCGTGGCCACCGCGCCTGCGCAGATCCCTCACCTATTTGGCGAGGTCGACCTCGTGCTGCCCGTGCTGCACGGCCCATTCGGCGAGGACGGCACCATCCAGGGCCTGCTGGAGATGGCCGGAGTGCCGTACGTCGGCGCCGGCGTGCTCGCGAGCGCGGTCAGCATGGACAAGGAGTACATGAAGCTGATCTTCAAGGCCAAGGGACTGCCGGTCGGGCCGCACGTGGTGGTCAGAGAGCAAGACTGGCCTGCGGGTGCGGAGTCCGGCGACGTGCTAACTGTCGAGGCCAAGCGGGTGCTCGAAGATATCGCCGACCTCGGCTGGCCGCTGTTCGTCAAGCCAGCGAGGGGTGGGTCCAGCATCGGGACAACCAAGGCGCGTGACATGGCGCAGCTGCACGACGCCATCATGCTGGCCCGGCAGTATGACTCGAAGGTGCTAGTCGAGGCCGCGATTGACGGCGCTGAGATCGAGGTCTCGGTGCTTCAGGGCATCGACGGAGCGCCGCCGGACACCAGCCTGCCGGGTCAGTTGTTCCTGGCCGGCGGCGAGGAATTCTATGACTTCGAGGCCAAGTATCTGGACGCCGCGAGCGACATGACCATCCCGGCGCCGATACCCGACAGCGCGATCCAGGAGATCCGCCGGCTGGCCGCGGCGGCATTCGATGCGGTGTCGTGCGAGGGCCTGGCCAGGGTCGACTTCTTCTACACCACGGACGGCAAGATCCTCCTCAACGAGATCAACACGATTCCCGGCCTGTCGCCCACGTCGTACTTCCAGAAGATGTGGGAAGCCAGCGGCCTGCCGTTCCCGCAGCTGATCGACAGGCTGCTGCAGACAGCGCTCAAGAAGCGACCAGGGCTCCGGTAGCACGCACCGGCTGCTCGTCTCATTACCGGGGGAAATGAGTGAAGCGGCAGTTGCTTGTGCCGCTCGGCGTGGTCTGGCTGGCGGCGGTCGTGGCGGCCTGGCTCGCGACGATGCCGATGCTGGCTCTCCTGATCAAGGTGACGAGCCACCACACGACCGTCGGCGGCCTGGTTGGCCTCGCCGCGATCAGCGCGACGTTCGCCTGCGTCGTCGTCGGCGGGCCCGTCACGGCCGTCGCGCTGCGCATGCGGCGGAATCACGGCCCGCTTCACGCTGTACTCAGCGCGTTCGCCACCGGCGGGGTCGTCTTGTTGTTCTTCTATTCGTACGTCGCCGCGGCGGGCGCGCCAGTCGCTGGCGCTTGGAAGGCGCTGCTGCCGCTGGTCATCATCACCCCGGCAGAACTGGCGCTGGCGCTCGCGCTGCGCCGCTACTGCCGTGAGGAAGAGCCGCCGGAGACACGGCCGAGCACAACGCCGCCGGATCAGCCTGAGGCGTCTGCATTACGACGATCGGGTAGCCCGGGCCACCCGTCGCAGCTCGGACGGCTGCGGGCGCCCCGTCAGTTGACGGGACGCCCGCGCTCGTGCGTCGATTCACCGCCGACTCCCGGCGCCTGCACGGTCGGAGGCTACCGGCCTCGCCGCTTGGTGTTCACCATGGCCTTGAAGTCGGCCCCCGGGCGGAACTTTGGCACATTTGTCTTCGGTACCTTGACCGCCGCCCCAGTAGCAGGGTTACGTGCCGTGCGGGCAGGCCGGGCCTGCTTCTCGAAGACACCGAATCCAGTGATGGATACCTTGTCGCCGCTGGCGACAGTTTCCTGGATGGTGTCGAGTACGGCGTTGACCGCCTCCGTCGCGGTCTTCTTGTCTCCCATCCGGTAGGAGATCGCGTCGATCAGGTCGCGCTTGTTCATGTCCTCACTCCTGCGGTTCCCCCGTGTGGGAGGTCGCGCGGACACTACTTCCGTTGCTCGCGACCTCTGATGGCCTCAAATTCAGGTAATCAGACACATCGCACATACGCAGGGTCGCTAAACCTGTACAGGCCGTCGGAGTCGCCGGTAGCGCGCGCTCGGTGCGAGCCCAGGCAGATTACGGGTTCTCCGAGCGATGCCCATATCCGTGAATTTTGGCTGCCGCCTGGTCCAGGGCGGCCAGGAAGGCCGCTAGCCGCCGCTGGCCGCTCGCCTCGTCCGCGCCGGCTGCCTTGACGGCGTCGCACACGGCGATGAACTGCCGGTGCAGCCGTGCCGCGAGGGGACGCGGCAGGTCGAGTTCAGCCATCCGCCGCCGTGCCTCGGCTAGCTGTGCCGACAGTGCGCTACCGGGTGGTGGCGGCGGCGAAAAGTCAGGCATGAATCGATCCCCTGTTGCTCGATCGTAGGCAGCGCACCCACGACCTTACGACGACGGCAGTGGCGCCATTGCCGCCCGGGTAGGCGAAGTATGACGGGGCTTTCGGCCTAGTCAATGGGACTTTGACGCCTGCCGCCGCTGGTAGCGTGCCTGTACGGTCCATACTTGAGCCTGCGGCCTGGACGCCAGGCCGCGTTTTTGCCCCGGCCGACCGAGCGAGGTCTGTTGATGAAGGTGTCGGTGGTCAAGGAGACCGCGCCCGGCGAGCGACGTGTTGCGCTGGTGCCGGAAGCCGTGGTCAAGCTGCGCGCCGCCGGTCTCGACGTACTCGTTGAATCCGGCGCGGGCGAAGGCGCTTGGCTGACCGATGACGCTTACGCCGAGGCAGGTGCCGGCATCGTCAGCCGTGCCGACGCCCTCGGCGCCGATGCCCTGCTGATGGTCGGCCGCCCCGACGAATCCACCGTCGCCGCACTGCGACCAGGTCAAGTGGTGATCGGCTTGCTGTCTCCGCTGACCGACCCTGATCTCGTCCGATCGCTCGCAGACGCCGGCGTGACCGCCGTGAGCATCGACATGATCCCGCGGACACTGCCGAGGGCCCAGCCCATGGACGCGCTGTCCTCGCAGGCAAACATCGCCGGTTACAAGGCTGCCCTGGTGGCGGCGGCCGAGTTCGGCCGCTTCTTCCCGCTGCTGATCACCGCTGCAGGCACGGCGCGACCCGCCAAGGTGCTGGTACTCGGCGTCGGCGTAGCCGGGCTGCAGGCGATCGGTACTGCCCGCAGGCTGGGCGCGATCGTCAGCGCTTATGACGTCCGGCCCGAGACGCGCACCGAGGCGGAGTCTGTCGGTGCCACGTTCATCGAGCTCAGTACTGTCGGGCCGGCCGGGGGCGAGGGCGGGTATGCCCGCGCGCTCACAGACGAGGAGCGGCTGGCGCAGCAGCAGGAACTGGCCGGCCACATCGCCCGCAACGACGTGATCATTACGACCGCCCAGGTGCCAGGGCGGCGTCCGCCGCTGCTCGTAACGGAGGACGCGCTCAAGGCGATGGCGGCCGGATCGGTCATCGTCGACATGGGCGCGAGCGCCCTCGGCGGCAACGTCGCAGGGTCCGTGCCCGGCCAGACGATCGTTAGCGAGCACGGCGTCACGATAATTGGCGCATCCGCCCTGCCATCGAGCATGTCGTCGGCGGCCTCAGCCATGTATGCCCGCAACGTGACCGCGTTGCTGACGTACCTGATCAAGGACGGCGAGCTCGCGCTGGATCTCAGCGATGAACTGCAGGCCGGGGTCGTGATCACGTCCGGCGGTGCAGTCGTCCACCCGGCGCTCGGGGGCGCTCCCCCGCCGACTACGGATAATGAGCCGCCGCCGGGCGGACAGCCAGCCGCGGACGAGCAATCACCCGGAGCGCAGTCCGGGGAAGGGGCGGTTCGTGCATAGCTATCCGGCGCTGCTGGTCGACGTCACCATCTTCGTGCTCGCCCTCTGGGTGGGCTTCGAGGTCATCAGCAAGGTGCCCGCGACCTTGCACACTCCGCTGATGTCCGCCGCGAACTCGATTCACGGCATCGTCTTGGCCGGGGCCATACTGATCGCGGCGACCGCACACAACGCCGTGGGTTACGTGATCGCCTTTCTGGCCGCAGCGTTCGCCGCTGCCAACGTCGTCGGCGGTTACGTCGTCACCGGGCGAATGCTGAAAATGTTCCGCCGCAGGCCGACCCTGCCGCCATCGTCTGCTGCGCCTACCGTCGTGGCCGGAGCAGCTGAGCCGAGTGTCAACGGCAAGGGACACGCGGCATGAGCACGTTCGACTGGGTCATCCAGCTCATCTACGTCCTGGCGGCCTCATGCTTTGTCCTGGGCCTGCACCTGATGAACACCCCGGCGACCGCGCGGCGCGGCAACCAGGTCTCCACCGCAGGCATGACCACCGCGGTGGCCGCGACGCTGGCGATCGTCATCCACGGGAACCTGATCAGCGCGACCGGCTGGACAGTGATGATCACGGGCGGCCTGGTGGGGAGCGCAGCCGGGCTGTACTCGGCCAGGACCGTGCAGATGACCGCCATGCCGCAGCTCGTCAGCATGTTCAACGCGGTCGGCGGTGGCGCGGCGGCGCTGGTTGGCATCCATGACTACATGGAGGCTGGCGCCCGTGTGTCGTCGACCACGTCGGTCACCACGCTGCTTGACGTGATCATCGGCGCCGTCACGTTTTCCGGATCGCTGATCGCGGCCGGGAAGCTGCAAGGCGTGATCACGTCGGCGCCGGTCACGTTCCCTGGCGCCCGGCTCTTGAACGGGCTGCTCGCGGTCGTCGCCGTCGGCGTCGGCGCCTACATCATCGCGTCGCCGAGCGTCTGGCTGCTGCTCGTCGTCATTCTGGCCGCGCTGGCGTTCGGCGTCTCCATGGTGATGCCTATCGGCGGCGCGGACATGCCTGTCGTGATCTCGCTGCTGAACGCGTTTACCGGCACGGCCGTGGCCATGGCCGGCTTCGTGATCGGCAACTGGGCGCTGATCATCGCTGGCGCCCTCGTCGGCGCCTCCGGTGGCATCCTGACCAAGCTCATGGCGGATGCGATGAACAGGTCGATCCGCAACATCATCGTCGGCGGCTTCGGCACCGGCGACGCTGTGGCGGCCGTTACCGGGCCCAACGGCAGCGTCCAGTCCATCGCCGCCGACGACGCCGCGATCCAGCTCGCGTACGCCTCGAAGGTGATCATTGTGCCCGGCTACGGTCTCGCGGCGGCGCAAGCTCAGCACGAGGTGGCAGCGCTCGCCGACGAGCTGGAATCGCACGGCGTCGAGGTGTCGTACGCCATCCATCCCGTGGCGGGTCGCATGCCGGGACACATGAACGTCCTGCTGGCCGAGGCAAACGTGCCGTACCCGCAGCTCAAGGAGATGGACGAGATCAATCCGGAGTTCGCCCGAGCCGACGTCGCCCTCGTAATCGGCGCGAACGACGTCACGAACCCCGCGGCCCGTCGGCCAGGAACGGCGATCTCGGGGATGCCCATCCTGGACGTGGACCAGGCCAAGAGCATCATCGTGATCAAGCGTTCCATGGGCCACGGCTATGCGGGCATCGACAACGAGCTGTACGTAGACCCGAAGACGAGCATGTACTTCGCCGACGCCAAGAGGGCGCTGACCGAGCTGACAGCCGCCGTCAAGACCCTGGTCGGCAGCTAGGCCTTTCGGCAGCTAGGCCTTTCGGCAGCTAGGCCTTTCGGCAGCTAGGCCATCGGCAGCTAGGCCTTTGGCACCTGCGGCGGCAGTCTGCGCAGGTCATCGGTCGTGAGCTGGCCCGTCGAGATGAGCAAGGCAGCGAGTTCCTCGAGCGCGCGCGGCCCGCGAAGGCCGGGCACGCCTATCCGTACGTAGCGATTGCGGATGTTCTCACAGCGCTTGGATACCGTGTGCGGCTGCCAGCCGATTCGCTCGGCGGTTTCGCGGGCGCTGCGCGGCGCCGCGGGCCCGGAGTGCTTCCAGGTCAGGTACTCCTCGAACCGGGCGGCTAGCACAAGCCGGTCGGCGTCGTTCAGCGGCAGGCGCAGCTTGGTCGACGTAACGGTGCGCTCAGGAGCGACTTTGGCCGTCACGGCAGCGAACTCGGCGTCGCCCTCACCGGTGTCGTCTTCGTCCTCGTCGTCGAGGTCGGGAAGACGAACGCGCAGCGTATAGCTGTCGAGGACACCATCGAGGCGAATCTTGGCGTGCCACTGCTGAATCGGGAGCGCCATTCCGGCCGGAATCTCAGCTTTGAAGCCGCGGTCGCCGGACAGGAAGAGCATCGACGACGTGCTGGTGTTCGCGAGCCACCAGCAACCGTCGCGCCACTCGAAGCTGCCAGCGTTGCGCGACACGCCGCGGTCATCGTTGGGCAGCACCGCGTTGCACGTCTTCGCGCGGCCGAACGTGAATCGCTCGGCCGGCTTCACGCGCCAGGTGTTCGCCTCGAACATGACGATGAGCAGCACGCCGAGACCTTGCCACGCGGTCGGCCAGCCCGTCAAACCCCGCCATGCGCCAGGGCGGCCCTGTGGCGGTCTTCCCGACCGTGGGGAGGGCTCCCCATCTGGGGATGGCTCCCCTTGCTGCGATGGGAGTCTGCGCGTCAGCATCTGTCCATGACCTCACAGTGACAGCAGCTGGAGCCGCGTTCGCCAAGGCGCCGTCATCGCCGTCACGGCCGCGGCGGCGGCGGTGATCGTCGTAGCTACCACGGGCGTCGCGAGCGGCGCGGCGGCGCAAGGCCAGCCTGGCTTCGGCGCCGCGGCCCGGATCGCCGTCGGTCAGGCAGCCGCGCGGCTCGCGCCGCGCCCAGGTATGTCGAGTCCGGCAACCGGTCGCTAGGAGGGCCGGCCAGGCCGAAGCGGGGGCTCAGCCTGTCCAGCTATCGGCCCGTCCGGCTAACGGCCCTTCGGCTAACGGCCCTTCCGCCTGTCGGCCTGTTCCGCTATCCGGCCGGCAGCCGTCGTCCTCAGGCTTTGCGCGCAGACGTGGAGACCAGGTCGTACTCTTCGACCGCTCGAACGACCCAGCCGGTCGCCGCTACTGTGTCGACTCGAACCGACGCGGCCAGGCTGCGACTGTCAACGAGCGCCTCCTTGTCCCGCCAGACTGTCTCGCTTATCGCGTGCCCCGTACGCGGATCCATCAGCAGCAGCGCGCTGCAGAACCCCTCGCTCTCGGCCAGCCAGGGCACGGCGGTGTCACCGTAGCCCTCGACAGCGTCCTCGACTTGCGCCGGCTCGACATCCATTCGGGTGAGCCGCAGGCCAGCCCCCTGGCGCACCGGGGCCCCCATTTCGAACAGAGGGACCTCGTAGCGTTCTACTGAGACCGTGCCGCCGACCCGCTTGATCGTTTCGCGTCGGTTGGGCATGACGGCGTGCTCACTCGCCGCCATGGCGTTATCGGACGCCCAGAACGACTCGAGGATCGCCAAGCCAGGCTCGGGATCGGTGTACAAGGCCATGCCGAGATTGCCTGGCTGGCTCTCGACCTGCGGTCGGACCTCGAACTCGATGAACTTGATCGACTCCGCGAGCCGGGCGGGATCGGCGGCGATGAAGTTAAACCGGACATGCAGCATGACTGCCCCCCGCGCCCCTCTGCGACCTGACCGGCTCTACCTACGCTGCCGGGCCGGCCACCAGGGTGTCAACCGCATGATCGAGTAGTTGCGGCGCTCGAATCAGCGGGCTCTTGCCAAGATATGGTGCCTTATCCGTTGCAACGGGGGATAAGTGGCGCAGCCCGGCTATGACAGGTTTACTTCGCACGATGGCACTTCTCTCGCCTATCGAGGTAAGCGGCGAGGGTAACCCCCGTAGTGCTGGCGGGCCTTCGTATGGCATCTAGGGATCAGCAGGGCGGCGCTGGTCGGATACTCCTTGGGCGCCTGGATCTCTTGTCGGCTCCTCTCCGATCCGTCGGTGTCGCGAGCCGCGCTGTGCGGAATCGCATCGGACAGCGTTGCAGGCGAGGACCCGGAGTTCGACACGCAGCGATCCCCCTCTTTCAGTCTGAGCTGGTGCGCTTCGGACTGGAGCGTGAGCGGCCCGATGCCGCTGATCAAGATTCGAGGTAACGGAGGACGGCGAGCACCCGGCGGTGGTCGGCGTCCGACGGGGCGAGGCCGAGCTTGCTAAAGATGTTCGCGATGTGCTTTTCGACGGCGCGTTCCGAGACCACGAGAGCCCCGGCGATGGCGCCGTTAGACCGGCCCTCGGCCATCAGGCCAAGGACGTCGCGCTCTCTGGCGGTGAGGGAGCCGAGCCCGACGTTGCGGCGACTGGCGGCCAGCAGCTGCGTCACGACCTCGGGGTCGAGAGCGGTACCGCCCGCCGCCACCCGGGTCAAGGCCTCGACAAAGTCTCCGACGTCGGCCACCCGGTCTTTGAGCAGGTACCCCACGCCGGCCGCGCTGCCGCCGGAAGCCGCGCCGAGCAAGTCGGCCGCGTATCGGGTCTCGATGTACTGGGAGAACACCAACACCCCGGTCCGCGGATGCTCACGACGGATGGTGATCGCAGCCCGCACACCTTCATCGGTGTAGCTGGGCGGCATCCGCACGTCCACCACCGCGGCGTCCGGATGGTGCTCGGCCACGGCGGCGAGCAGGTCGTCGGCGTTGCCGATCGCGGCAACTACGTCGTGACCGCGGTCGGCCAGGATCTCCACCAAGCCCGCCCGGACCACCACTGAGTCCTCGGCGATCACGATCCGCATCGGGGCCTCCGGCTCGGTCAGGCGTGAGAAGGCAGCTCGACGGTAACCACGGTGGGTCCCCCAGACGGGCTGCTGACGTGCAGGCTGCCGTCCACGGCCCGGATCCGTTCGTCAAGCCCGGCCAGGCCGCCCCCGACTTCGATCCGGGCACCGCCGCGGCCGTCATCGCTGACCCGTACCAGTAGCCGACCGTGCGTATGAATAGCCTCGAGCCTGGCCTGGCGAGCACCGCTGTGCTTGGCCACATTCGTGAGCAATTCCGCGGCGCAGAAGTAGGCGATGGTCTCAATCGCCGCGGACGGGCGTTCGGCGAGATTCACGACCACCTCGACCGGCAGATCTCCGCCCGCCGCCAGACTGGCCAGCGCCTCACCCAGGCCGTGGTCAAGCACCGGCGGGTGAATACCGCGAGCCAGGTCGCGCAGCTCGGCGATGGCCTCCGTCGCCCCGCGGTGGGCCGCGACGACCAGCTCCAGAACTCGATCCAGTTCCCGCGCCTCGGCGCGCTCGACGATGCCGCCGAGCTTCTCCTTGGCGAGCCCCAACTTCATCGCGACGGCGACCATCTGGGCCTGCGCGCCATCGTGCAGATCTCGCTCGATCCGCCGCAGCCTCGCGGCGGAGTCGTCCACGACATGGGCCCGGGATCGCTCAAGCTCTCGCACGCGAACTGCGCTGTCTTGCTGGAGGCGGTAGACAGTCCAGAAAATCAGCACCGCACCCGCTAGTGGCAGCGCCGCCAACCATGTGAGCGACCCCAATTGCGGGCCGAGCGCCAGGATGAGGACGCCAAGTGTCACGTTGAAGATGCCTGACGCAAGGCGCACTGGCACCCAGAGACCGGGACGCCGATATTCCCACGACCTGACGAGAAGTCGCATCAGGAGGGGTGGCCGAGAAGGAACGCCCTCAGTGCGTGCGTACGTCGCTGTGCCGTTGGTGATCAGCTGCTTCTGTCGGTCGGCCGAGCTCGACAGCTGACTAGTCACAGGGGTGACACCGTTCACACTCTTCACGAAGGTCTCCGCATCCGCTGCCTAGTATCCGCGCGGAACGCACGCGCCGCGACCACGCCGAATCCCAGTTAGAGCGGAGCCGGAGCCGGAGCGAATAGGCATCTCCCCGAGCGGGCCGACGGTTGATCGATCCCGCTCCGGGGAGATGCTGCCAAGCTAGTTCTGGACACTGCTCTGCAGGCGCTGGGCGGTCCAGAAGATGAGTGCCGACCCCGCTAGCGGCAGCAATCCCAGCAAGGCCAGCGGCCCAAGCCACGGGCTGGCAGCCAGCAGAAGCACGGCCAGGCAGAGGTTGAAGACCCCGCAGGCAATCCGCACACGAACAAAGGTGCGAGGGTGGCGGTATTCCCATGACCTGACGAGAAGCCTCATGAGGACGGATCGTCGGGGATTGATGTTGTCAGTCGGTCCACGCATGTGAAACGCCTCCTGTAAACGGCGGTGCCGGCCTCTCCGGTCACCTGCATCTCAATGCTCTCCGTGCGGATATCGGGGAACCAGCGTGCGGACACCCGAACCTGAAGTACGGCTAGCACGGTCCCCGGGCCCGGTCGATGTCCGCCGCTCGCGCCAAACGAGCCGATTCCGACCTCGGCCTTGTCGGGTTCATGACGGCCACCGGGCATGCAGACAGGCCGAGGGGTACTCGGCCTGTCCGGCTCATGCGAGTGTTGCTGGCGGGCGGTTAATAGGGGTCGTCGGTGGTCTGGTAGATGCGGCCGCTGGGCAGCCGCCAGGTCATGTCGCCGGGCTCGCGCTGCTCCAGGTGCCAGCCCGGTGCCTGCTTGGCCTGATGGTGCCGTCGGCAGAG
>CAVSQI010000016.1:0-53376 GCA_963730085.1 uncultured Actinomycetota bacterium
CGGGGCGAGGTTGCATTCGCAGGTCCGGCCGCCCTGGTCGTAGGGCACGGTGTGGTCCAGGTCGCAGCGGGCGGCGGGGCGGCGGCAGCCGGCGAACGAGCAGGTCCGCTGCCGGACCTCGACCAGGTGCCGCAGCGACCGCGGCGGCGTATAGCCGGGTGACTGGCGGGCGTGGCGGCAGGTCCCGGTGTCCAGCAGCTGCAGCCTGGCGCGCAGCCCCGCGGCCCAGGTGATGACCGGCTCCCCGGCCTGCGGGCCGCGGCGGGCGCAGGCGTGCCCGGCGGCGCGGCCGTCCGGCCCGGTGACCGTCACGCACCACCGGGTCGCCGCGCTGGCCGCGAGCATCGCCGCGACCTGGCGGCTGGTCGCGGCGTCGACCGGGCCGTGGCCGGCGACCTCCCCCGGCTCGCCGCCGCCGGCGAACGCCGACAGCGGCATCGTCAGGTGAATCGACCCCGACACCGGCGGGCAGTCCCGCGCCGCCGCGTCGCGCCCCCGCGGGCGACGACATCGTCCGCAGCGTCCGCGGCACCGCAGGCAGCGTCATCGCGCGCGGTCGCATCCGCCTGACGCGCGACGTTGTCCG
This sequence comes from uncultured Actinomycetota bacterium, assembly GCA_963730085.1. Classification (GTDB taxonomy): domain Bacteria; phylum Actinomycetota; class Actinomycetes; order Streptosporangiales; family Streptosporangiaceae; genus JAJYUU01. The sequence goes on from CAVSQI010000016.1 coordinate 587, forward strand.
CAGCGTCCGCGTCGCCGGAGGCGGCGTTACCGGGCACGGACGTGTCACCGGACGCGGACGTGTCGCGCAGCGTCCGCGTCGCCGGAGGCAGCGTCGTCGCGGGCGGCAGCGTCGTCCGAGATCTCGGCCTCGCCTGGCACCGGCGAGCCATGCGACACGGCAGCATCGCTGGAAGCGGGCGTGTTGTCGAGGAGGGAGGTGAGGGGCCGGCCGTTGAGCAGGGCGGTGTAGACGGCGGCGCGCAGCTGGCTGACCGTCCCGGCAGCGCCGCGGCGCTGCAGCCACTTCGCGAGGGCGGTGAGCCGGGCATCAGCCGCTAACACGTCGGCGGGGGGTAGTTCCCGGCCGGCCAGGCCCGCGTTGCCCGACGCCTCGCCGAACGCCTGCACGCAGGCGTCCTGACGGGCGTCTGCCTGGCGGCGGCCCGCCGCCTGCGGGTCGGCGGCCAGCACCGCGCGGCGCAGCGCGGCCCGCAGCTGCCCGGTCGTCCACCCGCCCGCCCCGGCCCGGCCCAGGAACCGGGCCGCGATCCCCGCCGCCAGCGCGTCGTCGCCGAGGGCGGCGAGCTCGTCGGCGAACACGCACGCCTTCGGCCAGTCAATCCCGCCCCGCTGCAGTGCGGCGTGGACGGCGGGCAGCCGGGCCAGGCCCGAGGCGGCGTCCAGCAGCCGGGCCGCCGACCGGCCCGTCAGCGTCAGCGCCGCGGCGATCTCATCAGTCGACATGATCGGCCAGCCGGGAGCTACTCGGCGCGGCCGACTGCGGCGGCGCGGCGCCGGGCGAGGGTGACCACCGCGGCGGCCTCCCCGGCCGCGGCCCACGACGCCATCCGCCGGCTGGCGCACAACACGCCGATCAGCTCCGACTCCCCCAGCCCGGCGTAGCCGCCGGCGGTCGCGCGGTCCAGCGCCCGCGCCAGCCACCAGTCCGGCTCCGCCGTATCCAGCACCCCGCCGGACGCAAAGCCCACGCCGCTGGGGCCGCTGCGCTCGTGGTGCAGGAACCCGGCCGGGACCGGCCCGCCCTCCCCGGTAAACGGCCCGGCCAGGAAGTCCTCCCGCACCTCGGCGGGCAGGCCCGCCAGCCACGCCTCGAAGTCATCGGGGTCGGTTTCCGGGTCGCCGTGATCGCCGGGGTCCCAGCCCCGGTCAACCAGCTCCTCATACACCGGGTCCAGAACAGGCACGTCGTCCCGCCACGGGTCACCGGCGGGCAGGGCACCGGCGGCGGACCCGGCGCGCGAGGTCGTCCAGGCCCAGGTCCAGCTCACCGTCCCCGGTCACCCCGAACTCCCCGGTCACCCCGAACTCCGGCGACTCCGCCACCCGCCTCACCGCCTCCGCGCTGACCGGTTCCCTGTACACCGGCTAACTTTCGCTCATACTATCGAACGCCACTGACATTTTCGGGGCTCCGCGAACCCGCAGCAACGGCGCCCGCCGGACCACTTCGTTTTAGATCGGATCAGTTCAAGGCGTAGCCCGTCCGAGCCGGGAAACGGGGGCGGCAAACTAGGTGAGCAGCGTTCCCAGCCGACCGGACACAGTCAGGAACGGACTATCTCAGCCGCTGCTGGCCGACAAAGTTCCGGCGGGTTCTCGGCGCCGATGACATCGGGGCGGCGACGCTCCGCAAGCCTGGTGCCACTGACAGAATCCGAAGGAGGCCGAAGGGAGTATCCGATGAGCACAGTCGATGCCGATGTGGAGGTCCCCGACGTCCCCGTTCCCGAGAAGAATGATCTTGAACTGACCGAGGCGAGGGACGGGCGCGTCGGAACCATGACGGTCCGCCGGATGCTGCCGCTGCGGACGCGGCGCAGCGTTGGCGCCTGGTGCTTCATCGATCACTACGGGCCGATGGACGTGGACGGCATGAGCGGCATGAACGTGCCGCCCCACCCGCACATCGGACTCCAGACGGTGACCTGGCTGCTTACCGGGAACGTGCTGCATCGCGACAGCCTGGGTTCTGAGCAGCTCATCAGGCCCGGACAGCTGAACCTCATGACGTCAGGCCGCGGTATCGCGCACGCGGAGGAGTCTCCGGCCGAACGCGACCCGATACTGCACGGCGTGCAGCTCTGGGTGGCGCTGCCGGATGCCAGCCGGCACGTCGAACCGGCCTTCGAGCACCACCCCTCGCTGCCGACAGAAGGCCTCGGCGGCTTCCAGATCAGCGTCCTCGTCGGCGAGCTGGTGGGCGCTCGTTCGCCGGCGACAGCGTTCTCGCCGATAGTCGGCGCGCAGCTGTCAGCCGCGGGGCGGCCGGCCAGTTGCGTGCTGCCGCTGCGCCCCGATTTCGAGCACGTGATCTTCGTAGCGACGGGCGAGGCGGGCGTCGACGGCGTACGACTGCGTCCCGGTCAGCTCCTTTACGTCCCGACTGGGCGGCACGAGACGGCCATCGCTGCGCCGGCCGACACCACGCTGCTGCTGCTTGGCGGCGTTCCGCTCGGCGAGAAGCTGCTGATGTGGTGGAACTTCGTCGCGCGCACTCCGGAAGAGATCGAATCCGCGACGGCCGCGTGGCGGGCGGGCGCGTTCGGGCCCGTCGGCGGGTACCAGGGCGATCCGCTGGCCGCCCCGCCGCTCGACGCCGCCCGACTGCGTCGCCCGCGCTAGCCGCCGCCGCGAGCTGACCGTCGCCCGCGAGCTAACCGTCGCCCGCGAGCTAACCGCTGCCCGCGAGCTGACCGTTGCCCGCGAGCTGACCGTCGCCAGCGAGCTAAGCGTCGCGAACGCCAGCCCTCGTGAGAGCTAGCTCACCCGCCAGAGGATGCCGGGATCGCCAGCGACACAGGGCCAGATCACGAGCTGCGTCCCGGCCGTAGCGCTGTCGCCGGGATCGGTGAGGCACAGTCCGGCGAGCGGGCTGACGATGCGGACGCCCATCGGACCACCGGAAAGCTGCCACACCTGCGACGGCGCCGTCGAGCACGGACCCAGCCGAACGCGCGTTCCCGGCGTGGTGGCTCCCGCCGTCAGGCCCAGGCACTGCGTGCCCAGTTTGAGCTGGCCGGTCGGCTGCGGACTCCAGGCCTGCGAGGTCGACCCGTTGCACGCTCGCAGCGTGACGGCGCCTACTTGCTGGCCGGTGGATCGCACGTTGCTCGCGCAGTTGCCGGGGATCCCTGAGGTCAGCGCCCCAGCAGGCAGGATCCACTGCTGGCTCGTGCTCGGCGTGCTCGAGCTGCCGGTGTTATTCGAGGTGGCCTGGCATACAGCCGCGACAGCGAGGCTGCCGTTACTCGACCCGGTATCAGCCAGGCAGCGGCCGTCAGTCTCGTTGGTCAGCACCGCCTTGGAGCCGGCCTGCCAGCGCTGTGCGGCCGTGCAAGACGTCAGCTCGAGCCCGGCAGGCGACGAGGACGTCACGGACTTGGCGGCGAGGCACGAGCCGTTCACGTGCAGTGAACCGTCGGCGGCGACTGTCCAGTGCTGGTTAGAAGCCGAGCTGCACGTTTCGATCGCGATTTTGGTCGACGACAGCGCCGCGAGGCACTTCCCGTTCGAGTGCAGGACGAGGTGCCCGGCGGGACCGGTCGAGGCTGCCCGCGCGATCGTCCAGGCGAACGAGCCCGTCGCCAGCGCGGTGCCCGAACTGTCCGTCACCTGAACACTGGCCGTGTAGTGACCGCCGGTCGCGGGCCACCCTGTGACGAGCCCACAGCTGCTGATGGAAAGCCCTGGCGGCAGGCCCGTGGCGGAGAATCTGAGCGTGCAGCCGGACAGTCCGTCCGACACCGGCACCTGATACCGGACCGGGCTTCCGACCGAGCCGGTCTGACTGGTCAGCGTTCCGAAGGAGGGCTTCGCGTGCACATTCCACGTGAAGTTCTGCGTGACGCTCGCGTCGCCGGTGGCTGACGCCGTCACAGAGACAGGGAACGGGGCCGAGGTCCCCGGCACCGTGCCCGTCAGTGCGCCGGTGCTTGCGTTGATCTGAACGCCCGATGGCACGTTAGGCGCGCTGAAGGTGACGGCGCCGCCGCCGTCCAGCGCGTTGACCTGACGGCTGATGCTGGTGCCGACCTGGTCGCTCTGGTTCCCGGGAGCGGCCAGCTCGAGCGCGGTGCTGCTGACCCAGCTCGCGTCGGTGTCGCCTGATATCCCAGGTGGCGCGGCCTTGTCGGTGTACTGCCAGTACGTCCACACGCCGGCCCACGGCGTAGGCACAGTCGGCGAGGTGGCCCAGCTTGCCACCCACAGCGGATCGGCGGCGAACACCGTGCTGTTCGCGGTGCACGTGTTCCACCAGTCCGCCGTGGTGTAGATGACGGGCGGTTGCCCGATGCGCCGGGTCGCCTCCTTGACGAACGCCGTTATCCACGCGACCATCTGCGACGGGCTCAGGCCGTAGCAGTCGTTCGTGCCGTCGCTCGCCTTGTAAGGGTCGTACTCGATATCCAGGATCAGCGGCAGCGTCTGCCCGTCCGCCGCGAAGTTTGCGTGATCGAGCGCGTAGTCCGCCTGTAGTGCACCGCCGGAGTAGTTCGGGATGGCAAATGCGTACGGCGCTGCCAACATCCCCGCGTCCTTGGCCCCGCTGGCGTCGCCGGCGTAGTACGGATTGACGTAGTAGCTGCCCTCGGTCGCCTTGATAAACGCGAACTTGTAGCCAGCCTGCGCTACCTGGCTCCAGTCGATGGGCCCATTCGCATGCTGGAACGACGCCACGTCGATGCCCTCGACGGTCGATGCCACCGACGGCAGACTGGCAGGCCTGACTCGCGTGGCCGTGCGCGGCGCGATAGCAGGACGCGCCATCAGCTGCTCAAGCTGAGGCGAGTGCGTCTTGCTGACGTTGAACCTGACGATGTGAGCGCGGCTTGCGCTCGTCTTGGCACTGGCCGTGCCGGCGCTCGCGGCCATGGCGGCGGCGGTGGATGCACCGAGTAGGACGATTGTGATGGCGGCGGCTGCGGTTGTGCGCGCGCGACGCATGAGAATTGGATCTCCCGTCCCTCGGTCCCGTGGCGTGCCCTAGCGACAAAACCCGCATATTAGCGCGAGTTGGGTGGCCGCCGTGGGCTAACGCCGTGCGCCTCAGCCACCGCTGTCATCCCTAGCGTGGCGCGGCGGCCAAACACGCAGATGATGAGTGCAGAAGACGCCGAGTATCGATCCGGTAACGGTCATCGGGTTCCATCCGGCAATCGACCAGCACTCGGCCGCCGGGCGTCGCCGGCGCTAACGGCCGGTGTACTCGGCGTCGGTGACGTGGTCGCCCCAGTCCGCTTCCGGCCTGTCCGCATCTCCGACGCCTTCGGTGATCGACAGGTGTGACATGAACCGGTCGGATACGGCGCCGTGCCAGTGCCACTCGTCGGCGGGCGCATACACGACATCACCGGGCTTGATCTCGGTGATCTGTCCGCCACGGGCCTGCACTAGGCCGACGCCGTCGGTGACGTACAGGGTCTGGCCGACCGCGTGCGAGTGCCAGGCCGTTCGGGCGCCGGGCGTGAAGCGCACGGCGCTCACGCGCACGCGTGACGGCTCCTCACCCCTGGCGATGGCGTCTATCCAGACGTCTCCGGTAAACCACTCGGCCGGTCCCTTGGCCGACGGCTGCCTCGGCATGATCTCCATGGGACTTCCCCTTTCCTCGTGCGGTGCTGCAGTGCACAGCGGCGGTGCACGCGGTCGCATGAATCCTTCCGCCCGGACGTCGGCCGGAGCGCTCACCAGGCCGGCGTCGGATCGCAGCTTCTTTTCGGAGCGCCCCGCATACCGGACGCAGAATGTCCTGAATGCCGCCTAGGGTGGCGTCATGACGAACACCGATTATCCGTGGGATCCGCCCATGGCTGGCACCGAAGAGGCGCACCTGACCGGGGCGCTCGAGCGGCTGCGCACGACGTTCCGATTCAAGGCCGATGATCTCGACGCCGCCGGCTTGCAGGTCAGGATCGGCGCCTCCGCACTAACCCTGGGCGGGCTGCTCAAGCATCTCGCCGTGTGCGAAGACAACATGTTCACCGTCAAGCTCAGCGGAGCACCAATCGGCGCGCCATGGGAGGGCGCCGACTGGGACGGTGACAACGACTGGGAGATCAATTCCGCCGCCGACGACACCCCGGAGCGGCTGTACGACCTGTGGGACGGCGCCGTTGCACGATCCCGCGCGCGGCTCAACGCGGCCCTGGCTAGCGGCGGACTTGACCAGTCCGTGCACTGGGCCAGCCCCGACGGCAGCCACGCCAGCCTGCGCCGGCTGGTCTGCGATCTGATCGAGGAGTACGGCAGGCACACCGGCCATGCCGACCTGATACGCGAGGCGGTCGACGGGCGAGTCGGCGAGGACCCGCCCGCTGGGTGGCGCCCGAAGGCCGGCAACTATCGCGTGGACGGCTAGCGGAGACAAAAGCGCCCGGCCACCGTCAGCGGTGGCCGGGCAAAGATCTGCGCTATCTGGTAGCCCCGACCGGATTTGAACCGGCGCTACCGCCTTGAGAGGGCGGCGTCCTGGGCCACTAGACGACGGGGCCAGGTGCTTTCGCTGCTCCCACGCGGGACCGGGCGCACCCTTGGGGTGATGGCACCGCACGGAAAACCGGCATTCGCAGGGCCTAAATACGCACCCCATGCCGGGCCATCAGGTTAGCGCACGGCACTGATCCGCGCCAAACCAGGCGAGGCACCACGGCCGGCCCGAGCATCCGGTTCCGCATGATCCGCGATTTTCCTGGTACTTGCTGGCCATGCTCGAATTCATAGTTGTATTGATCATCGTCGGCCTCGTCGTCGGGCTCATCGCGCGCCTCCTGGTGCCCGGCCGCGACAACATCGGCCTGATCGGCACCATCCTGCTCGGGATCGTCGGCTCGTTCGTCGGCGGCTTCCTCTGGGAGCTCGTCGAGTTCCACCACATCGAGACCCACCATTTCGAGACCGTTGGCTTCATCGGCTCGATCGTCGGCGCCATCGTCGTCCTGCTCTTGCTGCGGGTCACCGGCATGGAACGGGGCCGGGGCCGGTCCCGCCGCCGGATCTGACGACCAGCCACCGACGGGGTCTGACAGCACGAAGCGCGGCTGCCGGTAACGCAGCCGCGCTTTTGCTTCGCGTAGTCGCTGGGGTACCAGGACTCGAACCTAGACTAACGGGGCCAGAACCCGTCGGGCTGCCAATTACCCCATACCCCATCAGAGCGCGCCCTCGGCATGCATCCCGAGGCGCCTGTGCAGTGTAGCCGAAGCCGTCCGCACGGGCCAAAGCATCTGGCCCGCTCACCGGCCGAAGATGTAACAGCTCGTGCGGGACGCCCGGTCGTCAGCTCTCGTCGACGACCCGGTTGGTCAGGGCGCCGATGCCTTCGACACTCACCGAAACGCTGTCACCGGATACGACAGGGCCGATGCCCGCCGGGGTCCCGGTCAGCAGCACGTCGCCCGGAAGCATCGTCATCACGGCGGTGACGTACGTGACGAGCGTCGTGACGTCGTGGATCATCAGCGACGTGCGCGAGTCCTGAGCGACCTCGCCGTTCACGGTCGTAGTCAGCCGCACGTCAGCAGGATCCAGGGCCGTCTCGATCCACGGCCCGAGTGGGCAGAAAGTGTCGAAGCCCTTCGCCCTAGCCCACTGGCCGTCCTTGGACTGGAGATCACGGGCGGTGACATCGTTAGCGCACGTGTAGCCGAAGATCACCTCGGGAACCCTGGCTGCCGGGAACGTCGCGGCAGAGCCTGCCGAAGACGATCGCTAGCTCACCCTCGTAGTCGACCCGCTGTGACAGGTGTACCGGCCTGACGATCGCGTCACCCGGCCCTACGACGGCGGTCGAGGGCTTCAGGAAGATCAGCGGCTCAGCGGGCGGCTCGGACCCGGTCTCCCGCGCGTGCTCGAGATAGTTCCGGCCAATGGCGACTACCTTGCTCGGCAGCACTGGGGCCAGCAGCCGCACGTCCGCCAGCGCGTACGTGACGCCGGTTAGCTTGGCCTCGCCCGCACCCGGCCCGAACGGGTGGCCGGCGATTTCGGCGATGGTCAGCTCGCCGGCCTCCCCGCCGAGCACCTGACCGGTGCCGTTCCCGGCCGCCACCGATGAGTCGCCGCTGACGGTGTTGTCGACGACGGTGTCGCCGGGGAAAGGATCCCCGCCGACGATGCCGCCGTCGACAATCCCGAATTTGACTTCGTCGTTGACGGCGAATCTCGCGATACGCATGCGCGCTCCCCCGGCTCTGATCCGCGTGCCTACTGCATATAGCCCTCGACCTCCGGAATGGGCCGCGGCGCAGTGCCGCTCGGGTCCTCACCGAACTCGCGTCGAGCGCGCCGCTGGCGCAGCAGGTCCCAGTACTGGTCGAGCTCGGCCTCGACCGCACGGAGTTGCTCCTGTTCCTGGTCGGTCGACAGCTCGCCGGCTGCGAGCCGGGCGCGCAGGTCGTGCTCAGTTTTGATCAGCTCATCGATGTGACCGAGGATGTCCTTGTCGTCCATGGCATGATCCCTTCCCTGACGGCTCCGCCTATCCTGCCATCCCCGCTGTCGGGCACAGCGACCCGTGTGGGCCCATGCGCTGCCGCTTCGTGATCGGGGCGGGCGGTGTCGCAAGCACGCAATACGGTGGCACCGTGCAGCTCACGCGCAAGCGCATCATCACCACCGCCATGGACCTGATCGAGCGGGAGGGCATCGAGGCGCTCTCGATGCACCGACTCGCGACGGCGCTCGGCTGCGGCGTGGTGTCCCTGTACTGCTACGTGCCGTCGAGGGCCGCGCTGCTCGACGGCGTGGCCGACGCGGTCATGTCGGCCGTCGAGCTTCATCCGGATGATGTTCCCCCGCCGGGCGCGGCCTGCTGGCCGGAGCGGATCCGGGCGCAGGCTATGGCGTTCCGCGCGGCCGTCAGGACGCGCCCGCGCTGCGCCATCGCAGTGGTGAGCAGGCGGCCGTCGTCGGCAGGCACGCTGCGGCCGGTGGAGCACGCCTTGGCCACGCTGAGTGAGGCTGGCTTCGGCCAGCAGGAATCCGTGCGCGTCATCCGCGCGCTCATCGCCTACGTCATGGGGTCGGTGCTGGGTGAGATCGAGGTCGCGCCGGATCTGGACGCCGAGGCCCAAGAGCCGCGTCACCCGCGCCTGCGGCCTGGCGAATTCCCGCACCTCGCGGCCCTCGTCGCCGAGCCTGCCACAAGCAACCCAGATGCTGACTTCCAGTTCGGGCTCGACCTTCTCATACGCTCCATCGCAGCCATCCAGCCGACGCGAATGAACGCTAACCTGCAGGCGTCCTAGACGGCGACTGCCGGTGCCGTGCACCTCGTCAAAAACGTATCCCCATGTCGAGCGCCATGCCTTCGACTGCGGTCTTGGCATCCCGCAGGCCGGCGCCGGTCAGCTCACGGTAGATCTTGATCGCCTGAATGGGCTTGCCCCGCTGCAGCGCATCGGCAATCTGCGGCGGTATCGCCCCGGCCGCTAGCGGGCCGACCGGCCCTGAGCGCGGAATCGGGTCGAGAAAGTCGCCCGGTAGCGGACCTGAATTCGGCGGCCCCGCGGCGGACCAGTCACCAGCCGCCGTCGCCGGGTCGATGCCGAGGTGCGCGAGCAGGTAGGCAACCTGCGATTCGAGCCTGGTCAGTCGAAGATCGTCATCGGGGTGCATAGCGGAATGCTAGGGCTTGTCAGCACACTTTGTGCACCCAGCCATAGGGGTCGGGCTGATGGCCGAACTGAATCCCCAGCAACTGCTCCCGCAGGCGCATCGTCACAGGTCCGGGTCGGCCATCGCCGACGGTCCAGCCGCCCGCTCGGCCCCGAACGGCGCCAACCGGCGTGATGACCGCGGCGGTGCCGCACGCGAACACCTCGGTGATCTCGCCCGACTCACAGCCCGCTCGCCACTGCGCCACCGACATCGACCGTTCCGCTGCGGGTAGCCCGAGATCGGGCGCGAGGGTCAGCAGCGAGTCCCTCGTGACGCCGGGGAGCAGCGTCCCGGTCAGGGGTGGCGTCGTGATCTGGGCATTCGAGCCCGAGCCATGGACGAAGAACAAGTTCATGCCGCCCATCTCCTCGACCCATTGATGCTCGATCGCATCGAGCCAGACCACCTGGTCGCAGCCGTGCGCCACCGCCTCGAGCTGACCGGCGAACGCGCCCGCGTAGTTGCCGCCGGTCTTGGCCTCGCCGGTGCCGCCGAGCGCTGCCCTGGTGTAGGTGTCGGCGAGCCAGACAGACAAGGGACCGCCGCCGCGGGAAAAGTAGGTCGCGGCCGGCGAGGCAATGGCGGCGAACGTATAGGACGCTGACGGTCTGCTGATGCCGAGGCCTAGTTGGCTGGCGAACATGAACGGCCGAAGGTACAGGCTTTCTTCGCTGCCGGGCGCCGATGCGCCCGGCACCCAGTCTCTGTCCTGGGTCACGAGCAGTTCGAGGGCGTGAACGAACGTGTCATCGGGCAGTCCGGGCATGCTCATCCGCGCCGCCGAGCGGTTGAATCGAGCCGCGTTCGTCGTCGGCCGGAACATCGCCACCGCACCGCTCACCTGACGGTAGGCCTTCAGACCCTCGAAGATTTCCTGCGCGTAGTGAAGGACCGTGCTAGCCGGGTCCACGCTGAACGGTCCGTACGGCCGGAGCTGGGCGTCGTGCCAACCGACAGTCTCATCCCACTCGATCGTCACCATGTGGTCGGTGAAGAATCGGCCGAAGCCCGGATTGGCCAACAGCTCGGCTCGTCGCGCCGCTGGTACCACATCGGCTGAAGGATGAATCGCGAAGGTAATTCCGTCGCTGGCACCTGCGCTCATTGCGTCCTCCTGCTCCGCACGGGGCGCCATTGCCGCCGCACGGTTGCTAGTCCGTGGTGCCTAGGCTAGCGCCGCCACCCGCTCGGCGATGTCGTCGCCGATCTCGGGCGTAGACCGCGGCGACCACGCGCCCTGGCGCTCCAGCAAGTCGTCGGACACCGCTTGCTCGATCCGCGCTGCCTCGGCTGACAGGCCCAGGTGCTGGCACAGCATGGCAGCAGACAAGATCATCGCAGTCGGATCAGCCTTCTGCTTTCCGGCCAGGTCTGGCGCGCTGCCGTGTACGGGCTCGAACGTGCTGGGCGCTGTGCGCTCGGGGTTGATGCTGGCGCTCGCGGCGAGGCCGATGCCACCGGCGACAGCCGCGCCGAGCGTCGTCAGGATGTCGCCGAACATGTTGTCGGTCAGGATTACGTCGAACCGCTCAGGCTGGGTGAGGAAGTAGACGGCGGCGGCGTCCATGTGGCAGTACTCGGTCGTGACATCGGGGAAATCGGCCGCGACCTCGCTGACTGTCCGGCGCCAGAGATCGCCGGCGTAGGCGAGCACGTTGGTCTTGTGCACCAGGGTCAGCCGCCGACGCGGCCGCTCGGCGGCGCGCTGCAGCGCGTACCTGGCCACCCGGGCGACGCCGAAAGCGGTGTTTATGCTCTCCTGCGTCGCCACTTCGGCTGGCGTGCCCTTGCGCATGACGCCGCCGGCCTCGATGTACGGACCTTCGGTGCCTTCCCTGACGACCAGCATGTCGACCGCCCCGGCCCCTATGTTGGCCAGCGGTGAGGCGACGCCCGGATACAGCCGGACCGGCCGCAGGTTGACGTACTGATCAAACTCGAACCGAAGGCGCAGGACCAGGCCACGCTCCAGCAGACCACTCCGCACGCTCGGGTCCCCGACGGCGCCGAGCAGGATGGCGTCGTGCGCGGCGAGTTCGCCGATGACCGAGGCGGGCAGCACGTCGCCAGTGCGGTGGAACCGGTGGGTACCCAGGTCGTAGCTCGTCGGCTCGATCGCGAGTGAGTCCAGCGCGCGCAGGACCTTGATGGCCTCGCCGACGACCTCGGGGCCGATGCCGTCGCCCCCGATCACCGCAAGTCGGATGCTTCGTGCTGTCACGGCAGTACCTTACTGGCCGGTCGCGGCCACCTGGCAAGGACTCGACTACAACATCGCTGGTCAGTCGTCATCTAGGTCGACCACCCTGGCTAGGCCGGCGCCGATGGTTGCGGCGATCTCGCTGAGGAGGTCGGCGTGCACCGCCGAATCGACGGTCAGCACCATCAGAGCATCGCCGCCCTGGGCGTGCCGGCACACCTGCATACCGGCGATGTTGATCTGCTGACCGCCGAGCACCTGGCCCACGGTGCCGACGACGCCAGGCCGGTCGGCGTAGCCGAGGAAGATCATGTGGTCGGCCGGCGCGAGTTCGGCGTCGAAACCGTTGACCTCGACGAGGTGCTCGGTCTGCCGGAGCCCCGACAACGTACCGCTGACGGACACGAGCTGGCCGTCAGGCGCTGTGCCGCGCACCGTCAGCAGGTTCCGCCAGTCATGGCTCACCTCCTCGGCCATGAGACTCACATCGACACCGCGCTCCTTGGCTACCAGCGGCGCGTTGACGTACGTGACCGGCTCCTCGGTGACGCCGCCGAAGAGTCCCTTCATGACAGCCAGTCCGAGGACGCTCACGTCGAGCCCGGCGATCTCGCCCCTGGCCTCGACCGCCACCGACGCTGTTGCGCCGCCCGCGAGCGCGGCGAAGATCCGGCCGAGCTTCTCGCCGAGCGGCAGCCACGGTCGCAAATCCTCGTGCACCGCACCGCCTTGCACGTTCACGGCGTCTGGCACAAACTCGCCTTCCAGCGCGAGCCGGACCGACCTAGCGACCTGGATGCCCGCCTTCTCCTGCGCCTCGTGGGTGCTGGCTCCCAGGTGCGGCGTCACCACAACGTTGTCGAACGCAAACAGCGGGCTATCGGTGCAAGGTTCCTTGAGGTACACATCAATCCCGGCGCCGCCGACCCGACCCTCGCGCAGCGCATTCGCGAGCGCGGCCTCGTCGACGATGCCGCCGCGCGCTGCGTTGATGATCCGGACCTCGGGCTTCACCAGATGCAGTTCGCGATCGCCGATGAGCCCGATCGTCTCCGCGTTCCTCGGCAGGTGGACGGTGATGAAGTCGGCCTCGCCCAAGAGCTCATCCAGACCGACCATTCGGACACCGAGCTGCGTCGAGATGATGGACGGTGCATATGGGTCGTAGGCGATCACCGTCATGCCAAACGCCGCCAGGCGCTCGGCCACCAACGCTCCGATGCGGCCCAGCCCGAGGATCCCCGCCACCTTGTCCTGGAGTTCAATGCCGGTGTAGGCGGAGCGCTTCCACTGACCGCTCTTGAGCGAGGCGTTCGCCTGGGGAACGTTGCGGGCGACGGCGAGCAGGAGCGCGACCGCATGCTCGGCGGCGCTGACGATGTTGGACGCTGGCGCGTTGACGACCATCACGCCAGCCTTCGTCGCCGCCTCCACGTCGATGTTGTCGAGGCCAACTCCAGCGCGCGCGACTACGCGCAGCCGACGGGCCGCAGCGAGGGCATCCGCGTCGATCTGCGTTGCACTGCGGACGATTACGGCGTCCACGTCAGCCAGCGCAGGCAGCAGTACGTTTCGGTCCCCGCCGTCGGTATAGCGAACTTCGAATGAAGCCTCAAGCAAGGCGATCCCGGCCGACGACAGCTCCTCGGCGACCAGGACGACAGGTGCAGGCACGGAGTTCCTCCGGATACGTCGTGTCACGTAGCTAGCGGCAGGCCGGTGAACTCCGTCACGAGCATCGTCGGTGTGCAGCGGTTGACCTCTGGCACCTGCCATCGGCTTCAGCCTAAGGCCGCCGTCTCCGGCGCGGTGGCGCCGCGCTCGTCATCCGCAGACCCAGCGCTCACCGAGCCTGAGTCCGAGCCCGGCCCCGTGACCGGAGCCGGACCGCTGACCGGCGCCGGACCTGCGACGGGAACCGGACCTATCACGGGTCCCCCGCCGGCAACCGCCAGCGACTCGATTCCCCGCGCTGGCATGGGCCTGGCCACGAGGTATCCCTGTCCAAGTCCGCAGCCCATGGCTCGCAATAGCTCAAGCTGCTCTGGGCGCTCGATGCCCTCGGCCACGATCTCGATGCCGAGGTCATGACCCACCTGCACGATGGTGCGGGTCAGCATGGCTAGCGTGCCGTCGGTGCCAAGGCCAGCCACGAACGAGGGGTCGATCTTGATGATGTCGACAGGTAGCTGGCGCAAGTAAGCGAGCGAAGCGTAGCCGGTTCCGAAGTCGTCGATTGCCAGCCGGACGCCAAGCTGACGAAGCCCGGCAAGATCGTCGAGGATCGGCTCGCCGACCTCGATCAGGACCCGCTCGGTGACCTCGATCGTGAGGGCGGACCGCTGCAGGCCACTGTCGTCGATGGCAGTCAGCACCGACTCGGCGAACCCCGCGGTGCTGACTTGCCGCAGGGAGAAGTTCACCGATAGCCCGACCTGCCAGCCCGACGAGCGCCACCGCGCCACCTGACGGCACGCCTCACGCAGTACCCAGGCGCCGAGCGGAACGATGAGACCTGAATCCTCGGCGACGCCGAGGAACTCCGCGGGTGCCACCGACTCGCCGTCACGTGACCACCGCACAAGCGCCTCGACGCTCGCCACTCGCGACGTCGACAGCTCGACCACCGGCTGATATTCGATGCCGAGATTGCCGTCCTCGATCGCCGCTCGCAGATCGGCCGCCAGCTCCAGTCTCCGGATCACGTCGGCGTGCATGTGCGCAGCGAACACCTCGACCCGACCGCCACCAGCGTCCTTCGCGCGTGACATGGCCAGGTCGGCGTTGCGCAGCAAGTGCGCAGCAAGCCCGGGATCGGCGAACGCGACGCCGACGCTAGCGGTGACCGACATGTCCAGGCCAGCGACCTGGAACGGCTCTGCGGCGATGGCGTCGGCGAGCCGTTCCGCGAGTTCAACAATCTCCTGCGGGCTGCTGGCGCTCTCGATCAGGACCGCGAACTCGTCGCCGCCCCAGCGGGCGACTGTGTCTAGCGCGGGCACGAGGCCACGCAGCCGACGGCCGGCCTGAGCGAGCACGAGGTCTCCAGCGCCGTGGCCCACGGAGTCGTTGATGGCGGTGAAGCCGTCGAGATCTACAAAGATCGCCCCGATGTGCTCGGCCGCGCTCTGCCCGGACTCCGTTTGCCGTGGCTGGTCGGTCAGCAGATCCTTAGCCCGTTCCTCGAGGAACGAACGGTTCGGCAGGCCGGTGGTGCCGTCGTGGAACGTCAGGTGCGTGACCTGTCGCTGGAGGGCGACCTGGTCGCTGATGTCGCGCGCCGTGACTAGCAAGAGGTCTGGCCGGCCCGGCTCGGCGTACCGCGACACGGTGGCCTCCACGTGTCGCCAGGTGCCATCGGATGACCTGACGCGACACGCCAGGTTTCCGGTCGTCAGAGCCGCGTCGGCGCGGACCGCAGCCACGGTTGCCGCTACGTTCCCAAGATCGTCTGGATGTACCAGAACGGGCAGCCGTGCGCCTACCAGCTGCTCCGGGCTGTAGCCGTAATGCGCTACGGCCGAGCTCGCATAGCTGATCAGTCCCCTGGTGTCACAGAGCAGGACGACGTCACTTGTCCTGTCGGCCAGCTGATGGAACTGGCTGTCGGCCTGGTCGGCCAGCGCGGACATCGCCGCGGCCTGCCGGATCAGACCGGCGATCCTGGCGAGTAGCGCGAGTCCAAGCAGGGTGCCAACGAGGAACGGCACCGGCCCGCTGTGCCCCCACGTCACAAGCGCAAAGATCAAGCTAACGAGGCTGGCGACGCCCGCTGCGGCCAGCGCGATCAGAGTGCTGGTCGGCGGGTCCGGGGCGGCCGCGCCAGTTTCGGCTCGCGGTGTGCCCGCCTCGGTCTGTGAGCTCAGGGCGCCAACGCCGAGGAGGCAGAAGGCTGCCAGCCACGCCAGTTGCGGCCAAGAACCTGGATGCATACCGCTGGCACGAGCCTGAACAGCCAGGAAGTCGCCCAAGGTCGCCGCCAGCAGGGCCAGAAAGGGCATGAGAGCCCGGCGCCCGCCCCGGATTGCCAGCGACAGCGCGCCGGCCAGCA
Source organism: uncultured Actinomycetota bacterium (assembly GCA_963730085.1). Classification (GTDB taxonomy): domain Bacteria; phylum Actinomycetota; class Actinomycetes; order Streptosporangiales; family Streptosporangiaceae; genus JAJYUU01. The sequence goes on from CAVSQI010000016.1 coordinate 16,497, forward strand.
CCAGCACGTCGACGAGCGGATGGACGAGGTCCACGGCGAACGGACCACGTCCGACATCAGACGCCACGTACGCCGACCGAAGGATGGCGATCCAGGCGACGGCGAACACCGCCAGCGCCACGAGCCCCGCGTCGATCAGGCTGCCCGGATCAGACACTCGCCGCATGCGGGACCGGAGGTCTCGTGCCGTGGGCGAGGCTGGCTCACTATCGGCCGCCCCCGGCGGAGCGGGCTGGTCGGCCTGCTCGGCCGGCGGAGCGAGCCTGACAAGCCCGATCACCAGCGGGGGAAGGCCGAGCAGCATGAGCAGATCGGTCAGCGTCAGCTGGATGACGGCCGGTGTGACCTCGCCTGCACCCGCGCCTTGCGCTGCAAACGCGGCCCCCCAGGCCACCGCCGCGACGGCGAACCACCTGCTCGCGACATCGCCCTGGCGGGCGCGCCGGATGAGGAGTGCCGTCGCCGCGGCGGCGAGCAGCACTCCGACAACTGTCCAGGCAGGCGAGGATGGGCTCATCGCGGCCAGGCGGATGCGTGCGCCTGCACCGGGCGTGCGTACACCTGACCTCCTGTCGGCGACGTCCCGAACCAGCGAAACCGAACTCTGCCGAGCGAGCCCAGAAGACGCCAAAGGCCGTATGCCGTGCAGGGAGGTCATGCCTGCGGCTCGTCATCGAGCGGTGGCAGCACACGACGCGCAGACGGTGCCAGCAGTTCCAGCCAGCCCTGACGAGGACTTGCCGGAAACCTCGTGGTCTCGCAATCAGTTAAGCGTTAGCACTCTAGGCCGCAGAGGTCACGCTTCGATTGAGGAAGCATCCCGATCGATGCGTGATCCGCCGGGCCGTTCGCGATCCGTACTGGTCGGGCCGGACGAAATCTGGCGCAAAGTGTCAATAACCCTCGTATAGTTTGTTGCTCGACCCCCGTGAATGACGCGTATGAGTGGCGATGACGACCATTTTCGGCTGGACCATTCCGCCGGTCGTCTACACGATTTTCTACGGCGTGATGTTTGTCGGCGCCGCGGTCTTCCTGGTCGTCGTCAGCCGGAAACACGCGCCGACGGCACGGCGCCGGCCATGGCGGCTGTTCCGCAACTACCCTAGTAGTCTCCCGTGATCACGTTCGCGAGCGGCTGCCCGGCCAGGTAACGCTCGGCCTGCTCGCGCACGAAGCGCACCGCCATCAGGCCTGAGTACGGTGTCGAGGCTCCCACATGGGGCGTGATCAGCACGTTTGGCAGCGACCAGAGCGGATGGCCGACCGGCAGCGGCTCGGGATCGGTCACGTCCATCGCGGCCGACAAGCGACCCGAACTGACCTCGGACACCAGGTCGTCGGTCACGACGAGGACGCCGCGCGCTGCGTTGATCAAGAGCGCCCCGTCCTTCATGGCAGCGAGGAAGGACGCATCGACCATGCCGACGGTCGCCGACGTCACCGGCAGGAGCAAGACCACGACGTCGGCTGCCGAGAGGAGGTCGGGCAGCGCCGACACTGCGCTGACGCCGTCCCGAGCCGACCTCGCGACGCGGAGCACCTGCACGTCGAATCCGCCGAGCCTGCGCTCGAGCGCCTGACCGATCGAGCCGTAGCCGACGATGAGCACTGTCTTGCCGGCCAGGCAATCGGTGAACCGGTAGCTCCATCGCGCTGCCGCCTGCTCAGTGGCGAAGTACGGGAACTGTCGCAGCGCAGCGATGGCGGCGCCGACGACCCACTCCGCCGTGCTGGCGTCATGAACCCCCCGAGCGTTGCAGAGGACCGCGCCCGCAGGCACATGCGGACGCACTCGGTCAAAGCCCGCGGTCAACGTCTGGACGACCCTGAGCCCGGACATCTGAGCCATGGCCGCCACAGCCGCTGGCGCCGGAAAGAAGGGCGGCACGTAGAACTCCACGTCTCCGGCAGTTGGTGGCAGGGGTCCCCCGTCTGGCGCCAGCACCCGCACTGTCACGCCGTCCAGGTCAGCCAGTGCCTCAGCCACAGTCTGCGTCGGCACCCAGAAGAGCACCTGATGCCCTGGCCGGCCACCATGTGTCACGTCACTCTGCGCTCGGCGATTCTGCACTAGGCGACCTCGCTCACCGTGGGCTCGTCCGCGGCTAGTCCGTCCTTCGCGGCGACGGCAGCATACTGCCGGGGGCGGCCGCCGAGCCCGGCTCCGGGTGCGGCGGCGCTGGCCGAGATCTCGATCCGCGGGAAGACCGGCCGCGGCTTCGGCAGTGCCCCGCTGAAGTCGTCACACGCGGCGGCGACGCGTGCGGCCAGGTCCGGCACGAACGGCCAGAGCTCCGACGCCAGCACCTGGCACGCGCCCACGAGGGCGCCGAGTACGAGGTCGAGCCGCACGCCCGCCGCGGTGTCGCCGGCTCGCTCGGCCCTTGCCAGCCGCCACGGGGCGACCGCTTCTACGTAGCGGTTCGCGTGCTCGACGATGCCGAAGACCGCCGCCGCGGCGGCCCTAATGTCAAAGTTCGCCAGCGCCGCGGCTACCGAGTCGGGGGTCGCTGCGAGCGTCGCGCGCAGGTTAGCCGCGTCAGCTGGCCAGTCCGGGGCGTCCCGACGATCAGCGCTTGCGACAGCCGCCAGCCAGCGGCTGGTGCCCTCGGGCGGGGCGCACGGTCGCACGACACCGTTCCGATAAGAATGAACGAGACTAACCACGCGGTTGACGAGGTTGCCGACGCCATTCGCCAGGTCCTCGTTGGCCCGGGCGACGAGCTTGTCGACCGTGAAGTCGGTGTCTCCGACGCGCGGCACGTCCCGCACCAGCCACCAGCGCAACGCGTCTACGCCGTAGGCACCGACCAGGGCGACGGGATCGTTCGCCTCCACCTGGGCGCCCGCCTCGCCGGATCCGACGGCTGACTTGCTGATCTTGCGGCCGCCGACGGTGAGGTAGTCGTGCACGAAGATCTCGGTCGGCAAGGGCTCACCCGCCGACAGCAGGATCGCTGGCCAGTACACCGCGTGGAAGCGCAGCACGCCCTTCCCGACGATGTGCGTGCGTCGGTCAGCGTCGACCCACCAGCGCTGGTAATCGCTGCTGCGCTCGGCCGCCGCCTGGCCCGGTGCGCCGTAGTTCAGCGACGTGATGTAGTTGCCGAGCGCGTCCCACCAGACGTAGATCACCTGACTGGAATCTCCCGGGACCTCGATGCCCCACCCACGGGCACGAGCCACCGAGCGCGAGACGCTGAAGTCCTCGAGGCCGCCGGCGATGAAGCCGAGCACCTCGTTCCGCCGGCTGGCTGGCTCGATCCGCAACCGACCCGAGCTGATCTCAGCATCCAGCCGCTCGGCGTACTTCGACAACCGGAAAAACCAGTTCTCCTCCGCGACTACCTGCGGCGGTGTGCCGTGGTCGGGGCAGTTCCCGCCGTCGAGCTCCGCCCCGGTGTAGAACTGCTCGCACCCGACGCAGTAGAGGCCCTCGTACGTCTTTCGGTACAGATCGCCACTAGCTGCGCAGGCGCGCCAGAGCCGCTCGACGCCAGGTCTGTGTCGTGGGTCGCTGCTGGTCTTGATGAAGTCGTCGAAGCTGAGCGACAGGTGCTCCCGAAGCCCGGCGAACTCGCTGGCGTTGCGATTCACCAGCTCCCGCGCGGTGATCCCGGCCGCCTCGGCCGCGAGCACGTTCTTGAGGGAGTTGTCGTCCGTGCCGCTCTGCAGCCTGACCTCATCACCGATGCGGCGATGATGCCGGGCGAGCACGTCGGCTTCGACGAGTTCGAGCGCGTGCCCGATGTGAGCGCGCGAGTTTACGTACGGAATCGTGGTGCTGAGATAGACGCGCTGGGCGGTCATCGGAACCTCCTGGGTTTGGAAAACCTCAGGGGCACCGACCCCGGATATGAATCGAGGCCCCTGAAGGGCCTCGTGCGGACGTCGTCCTGGCAGCGTGAAATGGCCCCGGCTAGCGGGGCATCATCTCCTGATGCGCGAAGGACTGCATGCATCGATCATACCTGAAGCCGACCCACCGGCGGACTATGTCAGCCGTCCCAGAATCAGCTCGCTGACGCGCTTAGCGTCGGCCTGGCCCTTCGTCGCTTTCATGACCTGACCCACCAAAGCGCCGACCGCGGCCGTCTTGCCGGCCCGGATCTTGGCGGCGACGTCCGGGTTCGCGGCGATCGCCGCGTCCACGGCCTCGAGGAGCGCGGTGTCGTCGGTCACTACGCCTAGGCCGCGCGCTTCGACGACGGTGTCGGGGTCGCCTTCGCCCGCCAAAACGGCGTCGATGACCTGCCGGGCCAGCTTGTCGTTCAGCGTTCCGGTCGCGACTAGGGCGCTGACGCGAGCTACCTGGGCCGGAGTGATGAGGAGGGCTGTCAGGTCCTTGCCCGACTCGTTGGCACGGCGGGCGAGCTCGCCAAGCCACCATTTGCGCGCGTCGGCGGGGGATGCGCTGGCGGCGACGGTCGCTGCGACCAGATCGATCGCGCCGGCGTTGGCGAGCGCGGTCATGTCCAGATCGGTGAGGTTCCAGTCGCTCTGCAGGCGCTGGCGACGCGCCGCGGGCAGTTCGGGCAAGCTCGCGCGAATCTCCTCAACCCACTCCCGCGGCGGGGCGATCGGCACCAGGTCCGGCTCGGGGAAGTAGCGGTAGTCCTGAGCCTCTTCCTTGCTGCGGCCGCTCGTGGTGGCACCGCTGTCCTCGTGGAAGTGGCGGGTCTCCTGCACGACGCGTCGACCTGCGTCCAGCACGGCAGCCTGGCGCTCGATCTCGAACCTCACGGCCCGCTCCACCGAGCGAAGCGAGTTCACGTTCTTGGTCTCCGTGCGCGTACCCCACTCGCCGCCGGGCGGCGCGAGCGAGGTGTTGACGTCGCACCGAAGCGAGCCTTCCTCCATGCGGACGTCGGACACCTGCAAAGACCGCAGCAGATCCCGCAGCTCCGTGACGTAGGCGCGAGCGACGACTGGCGCCAGGGCGCCCGTCCCAGGAACAGGCTTCGTGACGACCTCGACCAGCGGGATGCCGGCCCGGTTGTAGTCCACGAGCGAGTAGTCGGCGCCGTGTATCCGCCCCGTCGCGCCGCCCACGTGCAGCGACTTGCCAGTGTCTTCTTCCAGGTGCACGCGCTCGATACCGACACGGAATGTCTCGCCTTCGACGGTCACGTCGATCCAGCCGTTTGTGCACAGCGGCTCGTCGTACTGCGAGATCTGAAAGTTCTTCGGCATGTCCGGGTAGAAGTAGTTCTTCCGCGCGAACCGGCACCAGGACGCGATCGAGCAGTTCAGCGCCAGCCCGATCCGGATCGTGTACTCGATCGCGGCGCGGTTGGCGACCGGCAGCGACCCGGGCAGGCCGAGGCACACGGGGCAGACGGCTGAGTTCGGCGGCAGCCCGAACCTCGTCGGGCAGCCGCAGAACATCTTCGTCGTCGTGCCGAGCTCGACGTGTGTCTCCAGGCCAAGCACCGGCTCGTACCGGGCCACCGCATCGTCGAAGGGGACGAGCCCTGCTATCGCCGTCGTCATCGCGACCCTCCGCCCGGCGTCCGCCCCGCACCTTCATCAGCCGCTCGAAGACCCGTCGCGTGTCTCAGCAGCGGGCCGTCCCACCGCTGCTCGAATGCGGCCTCCACCGCTGCCGCGACCCGGTACGTGCGATCGTCCGCCAGCGCGGGCGCCATGATCTGCAGCCCCACTGGCAGCCCGTCTTCCGGCGCGAGTCCGCAAGGCACGGAAATGGCGGCGTTCCCGGCCAGATCTGACGGGATCGTGTAGAGGTCAGCCAGGTACATCGCCATCGGGTCGTCGGCGCGTTCCCCGATGGGGAATGCGGTTGTCGGGGTGGTCGGCGAGACCAGGACATCGACCTGCTCGAACGCGGCGTCGAAGTCCCGGCTGATCAGCGTCCGCACCTGCTGGGCCTTGCCGTAGTAGGCGTCGTAGTAGCCACTGGACAGGGCGTACGTGCCGAGCATGATCCGGCGCTTGACCTCGGGACCGAAGCCCTGAGCCCGAGTTAGCGACATCACCTCATCCGCGCTGCGGGTTTCGTCGTCGCCGACCCGCAGGCCGTAGCGCATGCCGTCGAACCGAGCCAGGTTCGACGAGCACTCGCTGGGCGAGATCAGGTAGTACACCGGCAGCGCGTACGTGAAGTGCGGGCACGACACCTCGAAGACCTTGGCCCCGAGCGACTCGAGCAGCTCGACTGCCTCGGTGAACCGGGCCTGGACACCCCGCTGAGAGCCACCGCCGCTAAATTCGGTCACCACACCGACGCGCAGCCCGGCCACGTCGGCCTGGCGCGCCGCGGCGACCACGGGCGGTACAGGGGCGTCGATCGACGTCGAGTCTCGCGGATCGTGTCCGGAGATCGCCTCGTGCAGCAGCGCCGCATCGAGCACCGTCCGGGCCAGCGGCCCCGGCGTGTCGAGCGACGACGCGAACGCTACGAGCCCGTACCGCGAGGAACCGCCGTACGTCGGCTTCATCCCGACGAGGCCGCACACCGCTGCCGGCTGGCGGATAGAACCGCCGGTGTCGGTGCCGATCGCAAGGGGTGCCTCGTAGGCGGCTACCGCAGCAGACGAGCCGCCGGACGACCCGCCCGGGATCAGGCTCAGGTTCCAGGGGTTGCGGCTCGGCCCGTAGGCGGAGTTCTCAGTGGACGAGCCCATCGCGAACTCGTCCATGTTCGTCTTGCCGAGAATGATCACGCCGGCGTCCCGCAGCCGCCGGGTCACGGTCGCGTCGTACGGCGGCCGCCAGTCCTCCAGTATTTTCGACCCGCACGTCGTCGGCATGTCCGCGGTCGTCATGACGTCCTTGAGGGCCAGCGGGACGCCAGCCAGCGGACCGAGGGGCTCCCCCGCGGCGCGCCTGCGATCGACGTCGTCAGCGGCGGCGAGCGCGCCCAGGCCGGCCACGTGCAGGAAGGCATGGACGTCCGGGTCCACAGCCGCGATCCGGTCCAGATGCGCTTGCGTCACCTCGACGGCCGACACCTCTCCGGCCGCGACGGCCGCCGCGATCTGCGCGGCGCTCATGTGCGTGAGCTGCGTCGGCGGAGCGGCGGCCATGTCAGTCCTCCGCCAGGATGCGCGGCACGCGGAACCGACCCTGCTCGGCGGCGGGCGCCCCGGCCAGCGCCTGCTCGGGGGTCAGGCAGGGCTCCTCGACGTCGTCGCGGAAGATGTTGACCACCGGGACCGCGTGCGTCATCGGGGGGATCCCCTCGGCCGCGACCTCCTGGACGCGCGCGACCGCGGCGATGATCTGGTCGAGCTGGCCTGCGAAGTGGTCCAGTTCGGCGTCGGTCAGGGCCATCCTCGACAGTCTGGCCAGGTGGGCAACCTCGTCCCTGGTAATGGACATGCAGGCCATCCTATTGGGCCGCCTGCACGCGGGCCGACCGCATTATGGCCCGGCGGCCAGCTAGGTCTCCCAGCCAGACGGCGGAACGACAACCGGACCATGCGACTCTGACGGCGAGCGCGGAAGCCAGCGTTAAGGCGACGGGCTCGGGCTCGAGCGTCATCGTGCCGTCGGAGCGGCCGTCGCGCGTGTGCTCGGTCAGCCACGCGGTCGCCGAGGCGGCGTTCATCGGCCGCCCGAAGTGCCAGCCTTGAGCCGCTACGCAGCCCATTGCCAGCAAGGCGCTGGCGACCTCGGCGGACTCAACACCCTCGGCGACCGACCGGATCCCGAGCGCGGCCGCTAGGTCGAGGATCGACTTCACGACGACCTCGTCGTCCGGCGACTCCAGCAGCCGGCCGACGAACGAGGCGTCGACCTTGACCTCGTTGAACGGCAGCCGCTTCAGGCGGAGCAGCGAGGAGTAGCCGGTGCCGAAGTCATCCAGGCTGAGGCCGACGCCGATGTTGGCCAGCGCCTCGGCGGTCGCGACCGCGTGGGCAGGTTCGCTCGTCAGCACGCGCTCATCGATCTCCAGGACCAGCGCCTCCGGCGGCACCTTGTGCCTGGCCAGGCACTGCCCGATGACGCCAGCGAGGCCGGAGTCCAGCAAATCGCGGCCAGAGACGTTGATCGACACCTGCTGGTCAAAACCAGCCTGCCGCCACAGCGCCGCCTGGGCGACTGCGGTCTCGATGACGAACGCCGTTACCTCGCGCATGAGGTACGACTGCTGGACGACAGGAAGGAAGTCGGCCGGGCCGAGCACACCGCGCGTTGGATGGCGCCAGCGCACAAGCGCTTCCAGCCCGGCGGGCCGCTGGTCGCTCAAGTAGACCTTCGGCTGGTAGTGCAGCTCGAGCTCGCCTCGGTCCAGGCCACGGCGGAGCTCGCCAAACAGTGCAAGCCGGGCCGGTGAGTTGCGGTCCAGGTCGGCCTCGTACCGCTCGACACCGCTGCGCCGCTGCTTGGCAACGTACATTGCCACGTCGGCGCGCTGCATCAGCAGCTCATCGGCGGCGGCATCATCAGGGAACATGGCGATTCCGATGCTCACCTCGATGACGAACGACATGCCTTCGAGCCGGATCGGCTCAGCGACCGCGGCTCTGAGCCTCGCCGCTACTTCGCGAGCTGCCGACGCCTCCTTGACCGCGGGCAGCAGGACAGCGAACTCGTCGCCACCGAGGCGCGCGACCAGGTCACCGGGTCTGATGCTGTGCGTCAGGCGGTGCGCGACAAGCCGGAGCAGCCGGTCGCCGACCGCATGCCCGAGGGTGTCGTTGACTTCCTTGAGGCCGCGGTCGAGGTCGAGCAGCAAGAAGCCGACCTTGGTACCGGAGCTGGCCGCCTGGGCGAGCGTGCTCTGGAGCTTGAGCATCAGGAACTTGCGGTTCGCCAGCCCGGTCAGCTCATCGTGGTGAGCCTGGTGCTCGCGCTGGACGGAGATCGCGGCGTTGACGTAGATGGCGGCGAGCGGGAAGGCGAACAGCAGAACCAGCAGGGCCGATCGACGCGAGATGACGACGGCGACGAGGGGCGCGGTCGCCAGCAGCACCAGGCTGACGAACGCCTGGTACGGCAGGCTCTGGATGAGCGTCTTGCCGACCGGTTCCCGAGCGTGCAGCGCGATGGCGACCGTATCCAGGACGTAGCTGACGACGAAGCAGGCCGCCGCCGCGAGCAAGATGTGCCAGACATCGCGGCCGTTCCAAGCCCAGAACAACCCGGGGATCGCGCCGCGGAATGCGTACAGCACCCCGCCACCGGCGGCAAGGCTCAGCGTGGCGACGGCCGCGTTGAATGCGGCCCGGTGCGGTGCCTTGCCCCGGCCCAGGAAGACCAGCATCGTCGCCGTGGCCCGCAGCACTATGGCAATCGGGACGCCCCAGGCGATCAGCGCGGCGAAACTGAAGGTGACCGACGCGACGGGCGCTTCGAGCGCCGACCGGCCAGGCGTGACGATCGGCCAGATCTCGCCGAGCACGATCATGCCGGCGAGCACCCAGAAGAGCGGGTGCGCGAGGAGTTTCCCCACGTCCATCACCATGGCCACGCAGAGCGCGAAAACCCCGGTGCCGACGAAGATCACCAGCGCCATGTGGATCCAGAGCGGCGAACCGACGCGCGGGCCGATGTCTCTGGTATCGGTGGGGTCCTTCATGGCTCCTCATCGGCCAGCCGTCGCGTAGGGTGCAGCGCTCGGCGCTATCTGTGAATCCTACGGCAAAAAACGTACTTCCCGGAGCCAATTGCATACTATCTGTAACAACTCGCGACCGAGCGCAGCCGAAACCGCGCAGGTCACTTGGCCACTGTGGCCCGCGCCGCATCGGCTCCCTCCGACAGCAACACAGCGAGCCCGGCCTCGTCCAGCACCGGCACGCCGAGTGCCTCAGCTTTCTCGAGTTTTGACCCGGCGTTCGGGCCGGCCACCACGAAGCTCGTCTTCTTCGAGACCGATCCCGACACCTTGCCACCGCGCTCCTGGATCGACTCGGCGGCCTCGTCCCTGGTGTAGCCCTCCAGAGTGCCGGTCAGCACGACAGTGAGCCCGGCGAGCGGCCCGCCCGCGCCGGCGCCTGCCAGGATCCCTCCCTCAGCGCGGACGGGCGGAACGAAGCCGGACGTGGCTAGGTCAACTCCGGCCTCGCGCCATTTGGTCACGATGGCCGCGTGCCAGTCCACCTCGAACCACTCCTGCAGTGACCTGGCGATGGTCGGCCCGACGTCATCAACGGTGACGAGCTCGGCCTCCGGCGACGCCGCGATCACGTCAACCGAGCCGAACGCGGCCGCCAGCGCCCGCGCCGCGGTCGGGCCAATGTGCCTGATCGACAGCGCTACCAGGATCCGCCATAGGGGTCGGTGCCTGGCGTCCTCGAGGTTGGCCAGCAGCCGGGTCGCGTTGGCGGTCAGCACGCCACTCTTGGTCACGAAGAAGGGAACCGTCGCCAGCGCCTCAGCCGTCAGCCCGAACAGGTCGCCCTCGTCGGTCACCAGTCCGGAGTCGAGCAGGGCGCCGGCGGCCTCATACCCCAGCACCTCGATGTCGAGGGCGCCGCGGCCAGCAAGGTGGAACAAACGCTCCCGCAGCTGCGCCGGGCACGACCGCGCATTCGGGCAGCGCCAGTCGACGCCGCCGTCCTCCCGCACGAGCTGGGTGCTCGCACGCAGGACAGTGCGTCGGGAACTCGAATGCTCGCTCCGAGCCCGTCCGCAGGTCCACTACCGGCCCGACCACCTCAGGAATCACGTCCCCGGCCTTGCGTAGCACGACCATGTCGCCGATGAGGACGCCTTTACGCCCAATCTCGTCGGCGTTGTGGAGCGTGGCGTTCTCGACGGTGGATCCGCTGACCTTCACGGGCTCCATGACCGCGAACGGCGTCACTCGCCCCGTCCGGCCGACATTCACTCGGATGTCGAGCAGCCGGGTGTTGACCTCCTCGGGCGGATACTTGTACGCGATCGCCCAGCGCGGCGCCCGGCTAGTGGAGCCCAGCAGGCGCTGGACGTCCAGGGTGTCGATCTTCACGACGACGCCGTCGATCTCGTAAGGCGGGTCGTGCCGGTGCTCGGCGTAGTGGGCTATGTACTTGGTGACGCCGTCGATGTCGGGCACGACCTGGTACAGGTCACTGGCCGGCAGGCCCCACTGGGCTAGGCGCTCATACCAACCGGACTGCGTCAGCGGCGGATCGGCAAGCCCCTCAACGCGGCCGACGCCGTGCAAGATCATGTCGAGTGCCCGTGAGGCCGTGATCCGCGGGTCTTTCTGGCGCAGCGACCCGGCGGCCGAGTTCCGCGGGTTGGCGAACGGCGGCTTGCCAGCCTCGGTCAGCCGCATGTTCAGCTCTTCGAACGCAGTCAAAGGCAGGAACACCTCGCCCCGAACCTCGAGCACGTCCGGCCAGCCTGTGCCGGACAGCCGGTTCGGCACGGCCCCGATGGTCCTGACGTTGGGCGTCACGTCCTCCCCGGTGGCGCCGTCGCCCCTTGTCGCCGCTCGCTGCAGCCGACCTTTGCGGTAGACGAGCGCGACAGCGAGGCCGTCGATCTTGAGCTCGCACAAATACGGTCCGCCGCCCCCGAGCCGCTCGCCCCTGGTTACCCACGCATCGAGGTCCTCGGGGGTGAACACGTTGTCCAGGCTCATGAGGCGCTCAAGGTGCTGGACCGGCGTGAACTCAGTCGAGAACATCCCGCCAACTCGCTGGCTCGGCGAGTCAGGCGTGCGCAGCTCGGGGATCTGCACCTCGATGCTCTCTAGCTCGCGCATCATCGTGTCGTACTCGATGTCGGAGATCAGCGGCGAGTCCAGTACGTGGTACCGGTACTGATGCTCGAGCAGCTCGGCAGCCAGCTCCGCATGCCGCTGCCGTGGATCCTGCTGCGCCATCGCTCGATCTCCTCCGTCAGTCGGTCGGCCGGCTCCGGCCGATCAGGGCCCGTAGCTCTGCTCGGTCAGCTCGGCTCGATCATCTCCGGCACGATCCGCGCCGCCTCACGGCAATGGCGCAGCGCCGCGCGCGCCGCCGCAGGCGAGACGCCACGGAGCCCGCAAGCGGGCGTGATGACAACCTGCTCGGTAAGTCCGCCAGGTGCAAGTCCCGTGCGCTGCCAGAGCGTCACTACCCGCTCCGCGGTCTCGCGGGGCAGAGTCTGCGGCCCGATGAGTAGCCGGTCCGCGCTCTGCGTCGGCAGCGCGCCGGCGAAGATCCCGAGCCCCGCTTCCGCCATCTCCGCGACGTGATCGGTATCCCTGGTCGCGAGCTGGGCGACATCGAAGCTGACCGCTCCGGCGCCCGCTGCTGTTATTTCAGGGAACGGGGTCGGCCCGCCGCAGCAGTGAACGACGGTGTACGCGGCCGACGCCGAGAGCACAGTGCGCAGCCGCTGGCCGGCTACCGCGGTGTCAATCGCTGCGACCGCGCCTAGCCCACTAGCCGTCGGCACGCGGCCGGCGAGCACCATAGGCAGCGACGGCTCGTCGACCTGAATGATGAGATTGGCTCCGGGCACCCGCTTGCGCACGTCGGCTGCATGCGCGGCCAGGCCCTCGGCCAGCGACTCGGCGATGTCGGCGACGGCGCCGGGGTCAGCGAGCGCAGGGCTGGCGGAGCGAAGCAGCTCCAGGGCCGCGGCCATCGTCCAGGGTCCGCAGATCTGAATCTTGAGCGGGCCGGAGTAACCGTCAGCGACTTCCTCCAGCACGTCGAGGTCTTGCGACAAGAACCCGGCGGCCCTGGTCATGTCGCGACCGCGCCGGTCGGTGAGCTGCCAGCCTCGCGACGTCGTCTGTACCGGCAGGTCGACCAGAAGCGCGGCGGTCCGCCCGATGATGTCGGCCCCTGGTCCCCGATCCGGCAGCTCGGGCACGTGCGGCAGGTCCGGCAACTCGTCGAAGACGACGCGGCACGCCGCCCTGGGATCGGTCCCCGGCATCGACCCGATCCCGGTCGCGCTCCCGCTCGGCCAGGGGAAGTGCCGCTGCTGCTCGCCCACGATCTGAGCCTAGTAGTGCCTAGCGACATCGCGGCCGAGGTGCGAAACCTTGCCCTGAATGCCGCTGCCGCACCACGCCCCTATGCGTAGCAGTGCGGCAGCGGCGGTCTGCGGGTCGGCTACCTTGGCGCGCCTATCGTCTGTCGAGTGCCGCTCCGTTCGTCAGGGTTGCGTTGTGGCGCCATCAAGTCGTGCTCTCTGCGTACGTAGCGCCCGAGGACGATTCGAGCAAGCTGAGCCATGGCGCCCGGTGCGGTCTTGTTCATGAGGGTCAGGTAGCGCTCTTCCTTGCGGATGCCGATGATCACTACGACCGTGATCAGGACTGCGAACGCGAATCCAGCAGCGGCTGCGAAAATGATGACGTCGATTGCTGCCATTGCCCTTCTCCCTTCCCTGGCAAGACCGACCGGCGACTCTCCCTTCGAAAAACTGTGACTTTCGGGCTGGGACTGCTAGGATCAGCCCTGCTGTCCGAGCCATCCCAACCTTTGGTACCTTCATCGTGACAGAACCAAAGATCGACAGCAAGAGTAAGGCACCAGCAATCTGGATTGTTCTAGCGAGTCCATCTGGTCATACAGTTGGGCTTGTTGGGATGTTAGGGAGGCCGGGATGCCTGATCCGATGTGGAAGCAGATCGCCGAGGATCTGCGCCAGAAGATCGAGGTGGGCGAGATCGGCCGCGATGGCCAGCCGCTGCCTACCGAGCTGGACCTTCAGGCTGAATACAGCGCATCCCGCAATACTGTCCGGGACGCCATCAAGTGGCTCGTTAACCGTGGGATGGTCTACACCCGATCGGGACAGGGCACATTCGTCGCCCAGATAATCGACCCGTTTGTGACCCGGCTGTCATCCGAGATAGCACCCACGGTGAGCCATGACGCGACAGCTCGCTATTCGTCGGAAGTGGCGAGCCGATCTAGGCGGCCCACCGTTTCGGTCCCGCGGGTCGAAATCCAGCGAGCCGCCGGCCTGCCTGCCGCCGAACTGCGGCTACCCGAGGACGCCAGCGTGGTCAGTCGCCACCAGCAGCGCTTCATCGATGGCCTCCCGTACTCCCTGCAGACCACGTTCTATCCGATGCTGCTGGTCGAGCGGGGCGCTACGCGGCTCATCCAAGCTGAGGACATAGTTAACGGCGCGGTCTCTTACCTCAGAGAGGCGATCGGAGTTGTCGAGGTTGGCTGGCGGCAGCGGATCGCTGTTCGCGAGCCGAATGCCAACGAGGCGGCCTTCTTCAACCTCCCCGACGTCGCGCGGATAGCGCTCTTCGAGTTCATCACGACCGGTTACGAGAAGAGTGGTCAGCCGATTCGGGTCACTGTCACGACCTATCCGACGGATCGCAATCAGTTCGTCATGACGTCCGGCAAAATCCCCACCGAGCTACCGGGATCGCCCCGTGATACCGACCAGTCGAAGCCCAAGGAGGTGTAATGGCAAAGCGTCACGGTCGGCCGTCGCTGCAGTATCGCTACGAGCACTACGACCCATGCTGATAGGCAGCCACGCGCTGCACTCGCGGTAGCTCCGCTCGCGCGGAGAGCCGATGCACATATGTGCCACCGGCGCTGGTTCGGGCTGCGACCACGTCACAGCGCCGGTAGGCGAGAGAACGGTACTTGGATTCTTGGTGCGCACGGGACTGCATTGACTAATCGATGCGCGTCTGAAATCTCTGCAAAGAAGTCGCCGGGCTTACAAGATCCCGGAGCACCGGGCTCGTCACCGAGTTTCCTGTCAGCTACGCACGGTAAGACCAGTGCAACGGGCCCTCTTGGCCCGCGCCGGACGAAGGAGGTGGCATGGTCAGACGACACGGGCGGCCGTCCGCTCAGTACCGGTACGAGCACTACGACCCCAGCTAGCGAAGTCAGCCTGGCAGGGTGTGCCGAGCGCCAACGGACCGTAGGTCGGCAAAGTGCGCCTAGGGCGCACCATAAAATGTTGACCTATGCCGGTTTGGCCATTATCCGTGCGGCGCGCGCAGCGCACCGACTCGGCTTTCAGCATCATCGTCGCTCTCATCGACGACGCCGCGACGTGGCTCAGGACCAAAGAGACTGACCAGTGGATACGGCCATGGCCAACGCGAGCAGACCGCGACGGCAGGATTCAGACGTCCCTCTCGGCAGGCAAGACCTGGATCTGCTGGGATCGAGAAATACCGGCCGCGACCCTTACCGCTGACCTCGACGACGACCCTTACTGGGCGTCCGAGTATTCACAGGCAGCGGCTCGGGCCGTCTATGTCCACCGGCTGGTCGTTGCTCGCCGGTACGCAGGACTGCGGCTTGGCGCATCACTGCTGGACTGGGCTGGCCGGACGGCGTGGCTGGCGCATGGGGCGCGGAGCATGAGGATCAGCGCCTGGACCACCAACCTTGCCCTGCACAGCTACTACCAGCGGCAGGGCTTCGATCTGCGCGGCTACCACGCCGACGACGGATATCCGTCCGGAGCGCGGTTCGAGAAGTCGACGAGCGTTATCCCCTTCGCGTGGCCACCGGTGTTCAGCGCGCCGAGCCAACTCATCGAGCCTGCACCAAGCCGACTCATCGATCTCGCACCAGCTCGACTCATCGAGCCGTAGCGATGGTGGCGCTGCCGAGCACCGCGTCGCCGTCATACAACACCGCCGCCTGACCGGGCGCCACACCGCGGGCTGGCTCGCCCAGGGTAATCCGAACGACGTCGCCGTCCTGCTCGCACACGGCCGGGTGCACGTCACCGTGGGCACGCAACTGGACGAGACAGTTGAGCAGGCCCGTCGGCGGCAGGCAGCCGGACCAGACCGGCCGCGTCGCCTCAATCTCCAGCACGCCGAGGGCGTCCGCTGGACCTACGGTGACAGTCCGCGATACCGGCTCGATGGACAGCACGAACCTGGGCTTGCCGTCCGGAGCAGGTCGGTCGAGGCCCAGCCCCTTACGCTGCCCGATCGTGAATCCGAACGCTCCGTCGTGCTCGCCGAGCACGGTCCCGTCGGTCGCCACGATCGGGCCAGGTGCGCTGCCCAGCTTGCGCTCCAGGAATCCCCTCGTGTCGCCGTCGGGTATGAAGCACACGTCGTGGCTGTCGGGCTTGTCGGCGACACCGAGACCGCGATCAGCGGCCTCGTTGCGCACCTGCTCCTTCGTCGTATCGCCAAGCGGGAACATGGCCCGGCTGAGTTGGTCGCTCCTCAGCACGCCGAGCACGTAGGACTGATCCTTTGCCGCATCGACGCTGCGCACGAGCCTGGTCAGGTCCGGTGTGCCGGGAACGGGCTCGAGCCGCGCGTGGTGGCCGGTGCAGACAGCGTCGAAGCCGAGCGCTACGGCGCGGTCGAGCACGGCGGCGAACTTGATCTTCTCATTGCAACGCAGGCAGGGATTCGGCGTGCGGCCCTGGGCGTACTCGCTGACGAAGTCTTCGACCACGTCGGTGTGGAACCGATCGGCCATGTCCCACACGTAGAACGGAATGCCAATCACGTCGGCAGCGCGGCGGGCGTCGCGGGCGTCCTCGAGCGTGCAGCAACCGCGCGCGCCAGTCCGGTAGGAACTCGGATTGCTGGACAGCGCCAGGTGCACGCCGGTGACGTCGTGGCCGGCGGCGGACGCCCTGGCGGCGGCCACTGCCGAGTCGACGCCGCCCGACATGGCGGCAAGAACGCGCAGAGTAGTCATCCCGTCCCAGGATAAGGGCCGGTTGCTGAACGTGCGGCCCCGCCGGGCCTAGGCCGGCTACCTGGCCGCGCGGCGCGCTCGGTCGACGACCTCGCCGATCACGGCGCCGAGCGCGTCCACGTCGGCCTGCTCGGACGAGTGGCCGAGCGAGAACCGCAGCGACCCACGAGCCCTGGCGTCGTCGGCTCCCATGGCCAGCAGGACGTGGCTCGGCTGGGCCACGCCCGCCGTGCAGGCCGAGCCCGTTGAGCACGCGATGCCACGAGCGTCTAGCAGCATCAGGAGCGCATCTCCCTCGCAGCCAGGGAACGAGAAGTGTGCGTTGCCGGGCAGGCGGCCGGGTCCAGGCGCCGCCCCGTTGAGCATGACGTCTGGGACCGCGGCTTGTACCTGGGCGATGAGATCGTCCCGCAGCGCCGCCAGCCGCTTGGTCTCGTCCTCCCGGTTCGCGGTGGCGACCTCAACGGCCGCGGCGAACCCGCGAATGGCCGGAACGTCCAGGGTGCCGGACCGGACGTCGCGCTCTTGGCCGCCGCCGTGCAGGACCGGAACGGGCTGGGTGCCCTTCGCCAGCAGCAAGGCACCAACCCCGACCGGACCGCCGATCTTGTGTGCCGTGATCGTCAGCGCCGTCGCGCCTGTCTTAGCCAGGCTCACCGGAAGCTGGCCAGCTGCCTGCACCGCGTCGGAATGGAACGGGATCTGATACTCGGCCGCAAGTCCGGCCAGCTCAGCCACCGGCTGGATGGAGCCAACCTCATTGTTTGCCCACATGATGCTGATCAGCGCGACCGTGGCGGGGTCCGCTTCGATGGCGTCCGCCAACGTTGCGGTGGCGACCACGCCGGCCGGTTCCACCGCCAGCCAGTCCGCCTCGGCTTCCTCGTGCTCGGTCAGCCACCGGACGCTGTCCAGGACGGCGTGGTGCTCGGTCGCGGACGCCAGCACCCGCCGCCGGGTCGGCGCGGCCGCCCGCCGCGCCCAGTAAAGCCCCTTAACCGCGAGATTGTCGGCCTCAGTACCGCCGCTTGTGAAGACCACTTCGCTCGGCCGGGCACCGTAGGCTTCAGCGATCAGTTCCCGCGACTCCTCGACTACCCGACGCGCGCGGCGGCCCGCGTTGTGCAACGAGGATGGGTTCCCGAGCTGGGCAAGCTCTTCAGTCATGGCCGCCAGCGCGGCGGGCAGCATCGGCGTCGTCGCAGCGTGGTCGAGGTACACCACCGAAGCCGGGGCCGCCTTGGCCTCCGGCCTCGCAGGCCGGTCGTGACCGGCAGCTTCACTGGTGTTTGACATGATGCGCCCAGCCTAACGGCGATCCGGGCATGGTGGCTGATCGCGGCCCGAGGGCGGCCTGGGCGCCGACGAGAAACTGCAGGCCAGGCCGACGAGGACGGCAGTCGCGGCGTCAGCCCGCAGACCGCTTGCCGATCTCCTCCACGAGCTGCGGAACGACCTTAAACAAATCGCCCACTACACCAAAGTCAGCCAGCTCAAAGATGGGCGCTTCAGGATCTTTATTGACAACCATGATCGTCTTGGATGTCTGCATGCCGGCCCGGTGCTGAATCGCGCCCGAGATGCCGATCGCGATGTACAGCTGCGGCGACACGGTCTTGCCGGTCTGGCCCACCTGGAATTGGTGCGGGTACCAGCCGGCGTCGGTGGCCGCCCGAGACGCGCCCACCGCAGCGCCGAGCGAGTCGGCGAGCTGCTCGATCAGGGCGAAGTGCTCGCCAGAGCCGAGCCCCCTACCGCCCGAGACGACGATCGAGGCTTCCGTCAGCTCCGGCCGCTCGCCCCGCTCGGCGACGACCCGCCCGGTCACCCGAGTCGACTTTGCCGCATCGCTCACCGTAAGGCTGACGGGCTCGATCTCCGCCGCGCCCGGAGCCGCCTCGGGCGTGACTGCATTCGGCCGGACCGCGATGATCGGCGTACCTGTCCGCACCCTCGACTGGACCGTGATCGCCCCGCCGAAGATCGACTGCTCCCCGACCAGGCCGCCGTCGCTAGCCGCCGTCAGGCCCGTGACGTCGGTCAGGACGCCGGAACCGGTCTTCACCGCCAGGCGGCCGGCAACCTCGCGTCCTTCCGAGGTCGCCGCCACCAGCACCGCCGCGGGCGCGTTCTGCCCGACTAGGTGGGCGAGCAGTTCTGCCTTGGGGGCCACCAAGTAGTCCGCGTAGTCGGCGCTGTCGGCGACGTAGACCTTGGCGGCCCCAAACTCTGCAAGCCGCGCGCGCGCCCCTTCGACCCCGTCGCCAGTCCATACGACGACAGGCTCGCCGTAAGCGCGTGCGAGCGTCAGCAGCTCGGTGGTGACCTTCTTGACGGTCTCGCCATCGTGCTCGGCAAGGACCAGGATCTCAGCCATTCGGGACAGCCTTCCGCCTCAGCCTGTGGTGCTCAGATGAACTTGCGGGTCGCGAGGAACTCGGCGGCCTTGACCCCGCCGTCACCTTCGTCGGTCACTATGGTGCCGGCCGCCCGCGGCGGCCGACTCGCGAAGCTGACGACCTCTGTGGCGCTCGCGCCGAGGCCCGCGTCGCTGGCGTCCAGGCCGAGATCGGCGAGGCCCAGCGTCTCGACCGGCTTCTTCTTGGCGGCCATGATCCCCTTAAATGAGGGGTAACGCGGTTCGTTGATCTTCTCGACGACGCTCACGACGGCGGGCAGCGAGGCCTCCACCGTGTCGTAGCCGTAGTCGGCCTGACGGTGAATGCTGATCTTCGAGCCGTCGGTCTCTACCTTGCTGGCGAACGACAGCTGCGGCACGCTCAGCCGTTCGGCCAGCATCGCGGCGAGCGTCCCCATCCGCGCGTCGGTCGACTCCGAGCCGAGGATGACCAGGTCGAAGCCCGTGCGGCCGAGCAACTTGGCTAGCACCGCCGAGGTCACGAGCCCGTCCGAGCCGCGCAGCGCGTCGTCGATCACGTGCACAGCCTTGTCGGCACCCATCGACAGCGCCTTGCGGATGGCGTCGGTCGCCTTCTCCGGGCCCATCGAGACGATCGTGACCTCGCCGCCGTGGGCTTCTACCAGGCGCAGGCCCTCTTCGATCGCGTACTCGTCGAGCTCGTTGATCACGGCATCGGCGGCGTCCCGGTCCAAAGTGCTGTCCGACGCGCGGAGCTTGCGCTCTGACCAGGTATCGGGCACCTGCTTGACCAAGACCACGATGTTCATGACTGGCTGCCGACCTTCCCTCGACGTACCTGAGCGAGCATATGTTACTGGCAAGTAGTAGAACTAGCCGGGGCCAGCGCCCGACGCCTGCTGCTCCGCGGCCTCGACCACGTTAGCGAGCAGCATGGCCCTGGTCATCGGCCCGACGCCGCCTGGCATCGGCGCGAGGTATCCGGCCACGTCGGCCACGTCGGCGGCCACGTCGCCGACTAGCCCAGCAGCTGTCCTCGTGATGCCTACGTCGAGCACGGCAGCGCCCGGTTTGACCATGTCGGCGGTGAGCAAGCCAGGCCGCCCGGCGGCAACGACGACGATGTCGGCGTCCCTCGTGTGCGCGGCCACGTCCCTCGTTCCCGTGTGGCACTGGGTAACGGTGGCGTTCTCGCTACGGCGGGTGAGCAGGAGGGCGAGCGAACGGCCCACGGTGATGCCACGACCGACAACGGTGACGTCCGCGCCCGCGATCGGCACGTCGTACCGGCGCAGTAGCTCGACAATTCCCTTGGGCGTGCACGGCAGCGGTGCTGGCTCGCCGAGGACAAGCTTGCCCAGGTTGACCGGCTGAAGACCGTCGGCGTCCTTATCCGGATCGATCAGGCTGAGGACGCGCTGGACGTCGAGGCCCGCAGGCAGCGGTAGCTGCACGATGTAGCCGGTGCAGGCCGCGTCGGCGTTCAGCTCCGCGACGACGTCCTCGACTTGCTGTTGCGAGGCGGTGGCTGGCAGGTCATAGCGAATGCTCAGGATCCCGACCTGCGCGCAATCCCGGTGCTTGCCCGCCACGTAGGACTGGCTACCGGGATCGTCGCCGACGAGGACGGTGCCAAGGCCTGGCGTGATGCCAGCCTCGGCGAGCTTGGCCACCCGCGAGGCGAGCTCTGCGCGGATGGTCGCGGCCGTGGCCTTGCCGTCCAGAATTGTCGCAGTCATCGCGCGCTCATTCTGCCCGATGCTAGTGGTAGAAGTGCCGGACGCCGGTGAAGTAGAGCGTCGCGCCGGCCGCCTCCGCCGCCGCGATCACCTCGTCGTCGCGGACCGAGCCGCCGGGCTCGGCGATCGCGCGCACCCCGGCCTCGGTGAGGATCTCAAGCCCGTCAGCGAACGGGAAGTAAGCGTCGCTGGCCGCCGCAGAGTCGGCGGCCCGATCGCCCGCCCTGGTCACCGCCAGCCGGCACGAGTCGACGCGGTTGACCTGTCCCATGCCGATGCCTACGCTCGCCCGTCCAGCCGCTAGCAGGATGGCGTTGGACTTCACGGCTCGGCACGCACGCCAAGCGAACTCGAGGTCTGCTAGCAGACTGGCGTCCGCAGGGGCACCGGCTACGAGCCGCCAGTTGGCCGCGGTGTCGCCGGGCTCGGTTCCCGTATCCGGCGTCTGCATCAGCAGGCCGCCGGAGACCTGGCGCCACTCCAAGCCACCCGGCCCCCCTGCTGGCGGTGGGCACCGCAGCAGCCGCTGATTTTTCTTGGCCATGAGGATCTCAAGCGCACCCGGCTCGAAATCGGGAGCGATGATCACCTCGGTGAAGACGTCGGCGACCTGGGCCGCCATCTCCTTCGTCACAGCGCCGTTCGCGGCTATGACGCCGCCGTACGCGGACACTGGGTCGCACGCGTGCGCCTTGCGATGTGCCTCGGCCAGATCCGCCCCGAGGGCGATGCCGCATGGGTTGGCGTGCTTCATGATCGCCACGCAGGGCTCGGTGAAGCCGAACGCCGCTCGCCGGGCTGCGTCGGCATCCACGTAGTTGTTGTAGGACATGGCCTTGCCGTGCAGCACCTGCGCGTCCGCGATGCCGCCAGCCACGTCACCGGCCCGCAGGTACAGCGCGGCCCGCTGGTGCGGATTCTCGCCGTATCGCAGCACGTCACGGCGTGTCCACAGGGCCGCGGTCACGTCCGGCCAGCCGCTGTCAGCGCCGACCACGTCCGGCGCATAAACCGACGCGAACCACGAAGCAACCGCGGCGTCATAGGCCGCCGTGTGCGCGTAGGCTCGCGCCGCTAGACGGCGGCGTTGCTCGAGGGTGAACCCGCCCTCGTCCAGCGCCGTCAGCACCTCCGGGTAACTGGACGGGCTGGTGACCACCGCGACGGTCGCGTGATTCTTCGCCGCCGCCCGCACCATAGCCGGGCCGCCGATATCGATCTGCTCGATGGACTCGGCCGGACTGGCGCCGCTGGCGACCGTCTGCTCGAACGGGTACAAGTTGGAGACGATCAGCTCGAAGGGCTCGATGCGCAGGCGGGCGAGCTGCTCTCTATGACTCGCTGAGGTCATGTCGGCTAGCAGGCCCGCGTGCACAGCAGGGTGCAGGGTCTTGACGCGCCCGTCCAGGCACTCCGGGAAGCCGGTGATCTCCTCGATGCCGGTCACGGGCAGGCCCGCGGCCGCGATGGTGGCGGCTGTGGTACCCGTCGAGACGATCTCGACCCCGGCCGCGCGTAGGGCCGCTGCCAACTCTGCCAGGCCGCTCTTGTCATAGACGCTGATCAGCGCCCGCTTGATCGCCACCCTGCTCACGCCGCCACCTGCCTGATTACCGGCCAATCCTCACGGTTCGGCCCTCGACCGACCACCCCTCGCGCACCATCCGGCCGACAGTCTCCACGACGAGCGTCCGCTCGGCGACCTTGATCCGTTCGTGCAGCGAAGCCTCGTTGTCCTCGTCAAGGACCGGCACGGCTGCCTGCGCGAGGATCGGCCCGCTGTCGACCCCGGCGTCAACCAGGATCACGCTGCAGCCCGTCACCTTCACGCCGTGCGCGAGGGCATCCCGCACGCTGTGCATGCCAGGGAAGGACGGTAGCAGCGCCGGATGCGTGTTGATCATCCGCCCTCCGAACTCGGCCAGGAAGTCAGCGCCGACCAGCTTGAGGAACCCCGCCGCCACGACCACGTCCGGCTTGAATGCGGCGCAGTCCTGTGTCAGCACCTGGTCCCAGGCCGCCCGGTCGGGCGAGTCGGCGAGCCGTCGGACGAAGGTGGGCACGCCAGCCGCTCTCGCCCGGTCGACGCCTCCGGTCGCCTCCCGGTCCGCGCCCACAGCCACAATCTGTGCGCCGAACTCCGGGTTCACGCACGCGTCGAGCAGCGCCTGGAGAATGCTGCCGGTGCCGGAAACCAGCACCAGCACTCGCGACGGGCTGACGGAAAGCTCCTCAGGTCCACGTGAGAGGCGGCTCGCTGACCGGATTGCGCCAGCGGTGAACAGCGTACAAGCAGAGGTCGGCCCGCCCGCTCGCGTGTCGGAGCGGCGCGGCAAGATGGCGGTCGTGCCCGACTCCGCTGCGCCGCCTGCCGCCGCCCTCATCGCCAGCCTGGCCAGCCGCACTGCGGTGATGGTTGAGCAGCTCGCCGCGCTCGTCAGCGTCGAGACGCCGTCGGCCGACCTCGCGTCCTGCGCCGCCGGAATCGACGTCGTCCGGCAGATCGCCACCGCCATGGTCGGCGATCCCGGTGAGCTTGTCGTGGCTGACGGCCGGACCCACGTACGGTGGCGCTGGCCAGCACGTCCTGGTCGGCGGCCGGTCGCGCTGATCGGCCACGCCGACACCGTGTGGCCGCTCGGCACACTCGCACGCTGGCCCTTCGGCGTCGACGACGCCGCAGGCACGGCAACCGGCCCGGGCTGCTTCGACATGAAGGCAGGGATAGTCCAGCTCCTGCACGCCGTCAGCGTGCTGTCCGATCCGGCTGGCATCGAGATCCTCATCACCTCCGACGAGGAGGTGGGCTCGCCCACGAGCCGTCCGCTGATCGAGGAACTGGGGCGGGCGGCGACCGCCGCCCTGATTCTCGAGCCATCGCGCGGCGGTGCATTGAAGATCGGCCGGAAGGGAACGGGCTTGTACCGGCTTGAAGTCGTTGGCCGGGCCGCGCACGCTGGCCTGGAACCGGAAAAGGGTGCCAACGCACTGGTGGCGCTCGCCGAGGTCATCGGGCGGATCGGCGCCATCGCCAGGCCAGCAGCCGGGACGACCGTCACCCCGACGCTGGCCGCAGCCGGGACCGCCGCGAACGTGGTCCCGGCCAGCGCTTACGCCGACGTCGACGTGCGAGTGGCCGAGCCCCTGGAAGCCGATCGCGTCGACCGCGAACTGCGCGCGCTAGCAACCACCGTGCCTGGCACCAAACTGACCGTCAGCGGACGGCCTAACCGGCCGCCGATGCCGCTCACCGCGAGTGCGGCTCCGTTCGAACTCGCGCAGGAGGCGGCCGCTTGTCTCGGTATGCCAAGGCTCGATGGTGTTTTCGTCGGCGGCGGCTCCGACGGCAACTTCACGGCCGCCATCGGCTGCCCGACACTCGACGGTCTCGGCGCCGTGGGCGGCGGCGCACACGCCGAGGGCGAGCATGTTCGCATCGACGCGATGCCGCAGCGAGCCGCGTTGCTCGCGGCGATCATCGAGCGGGTGCGTTCCGCGCCTTACGGCAGTGCCAGCGGGCCTTACGGCAGGGCCGACGGACCGCGGTGAGTGGGGCGCGAGCCGCGGCCCCGATCACCGGCCCACGGATCGACGTAGATGACGTGGCCGGGGTCCGTCAAGCCGTCACTGGGAGGCCTCGAGCGGCCGCGGGCCGGGGGTGCCGAGGCCGGCCGGGACTGGGTCCGAAGCGGGCCAGCCCGGCGCATTCTCAGATAGTTCCGGGCGCCGGCGGTAACGGCCGCGGCGACCCCGATCTCCAGCGTTGACACGACGCCCACTTGCCACGGCGATGGTCCGACGGCCGCGAGCCTGCCGTCGCCGAGCGGACCGCCTGAGGCCGCCGCGAGCAGCGCGAGTACTCCGCCTGAGACCACGCCGGACACGAGGCCCCAGACGGGCGCCGCGTCCAGCGTCAGTGACGGCGCGGCCCGGACGAGCAGCAGCCCGCCGAACGCGCCCGCGAGATACGGCACAGCGAGGACCGTCGGCTCTAGCCAGCCCGGCATGGCCGGGTGCAGCCCAGACGGCAGCGCGGCCAGCATCGGCAGGCCCGGCAGCTTGGCTAGCGCCGATCCAGCCGGCGCGACGACTGTCGCCGTTCCGAATGCGAAGCCAGGTCCGATCGCATACGCGATGCCCCAGACGACCGCGTTGGGCAGATAGGCGAGCTGGAGCAGCACCAACAGCACGAGCCCGATCGGATCTGGCCGGAGCGCGCGCTGAAGCGTCGCCGCCTCGTGGAAGTGCGCTGCCAGCGACGCCGCGGCAAGTACCGCTCCGGCCGTCGCCAGCACTGCCAGCACGCCAGCGACCGCGACGACCACGGATCGCTGACGGGGCGGCAGCAGGGCGATCAGCTGCGGCCACGGGGCCAGCGCCCTGGCCCCGCCAAGTCCGCCGGCGGCCAGCGCGAGCAGCAGGCCACAGACGACCGCTTGCGCCACCGACGAAGACTCCGACGACGACCTACTCGCGAGCGCCAGCACGCCAGTCAGGCCCGCGTACGGCACCGCGAGGGCGACGGCGGCGTACCCCACGTGGCGCAGTCGCGCGACACCGCCGGCCCGAACCACCCAGCCGCCTGCTCGCCAGAGAAGCACGCCTGGTAGCACGACGAGGCCGAGCGGCAGCAGGCCGATGCGGCCGGCGCCGCGGAACGTGAACCCTACATGGTGGCCGACGAGCCAGAGCGCCGCTGCTGTCCGGACCACAGCGCGCAGGCCTACGCCCGCGTGCGGAGCAGCGATCCAGCCCGCGACTACCGGCAGCGTGACGATCGCCAGCCCGACCGCCATTGCAAGGCAGGCGCCCACGGCGCCGACGACAATCAGCGGCCGCTGCCTGACGGCAGGCTCGCCACGTCGACCGTCGCCCGACGCGGGCCGTCGTGGCCTGACGGCAGAAGCTGTCACAAGGCTCAAGCCTGGCAATCCGGCGCGCGAACGCCGCGGAGGCGCGCCGTCAGCCGCCAGAAGCTGTCACGAGGCTCACGCCTGGCAATCCGGAGCGCGAACGCCGCGGAGGCGCGCCGTCAGCCGCCAGAAGCCGGCCCGCGTCTCAGCGTGCCTGCATGACCTCCCGAACGAGGCGCGCGGCCCCGCTCGGCGTCCGGCCGACGCGAACGCCGACCTTTTCGAGCGCTTCCTTCTTGGCCTGCGCGGTGCCGGCCGAGCCCGAGATGATCGCGCCGGCGTGGCCCATCGTCTTGCCCTCGGGGGCGGTGAAGCCGGCCACGTAAGCGACGACCGGCTTGCTGACGTTCTTTTCGATGAACGCTGCCGCCCGCTCCTCGGCGTCTCCGCCGATCTCGCCGATCATCACGATGGCGTCGGTCTCCGGGTCATCCTGGAAGGCTTGCAGGCAGTCGATGTGTGTCGTGCCGATAATCGGGTCGCCACCGATCCCCACGGCGGTCGAGAAGCCGATGTCGCCCAGCTCGTACATCATCTGGTATGTCAGGGTGCCGGACTTGGAGACCAGCCCGATCCTGCCCTCGGACGTGATGTCGGCCGGGATGATCCCGGCGTTGGACTTGCCAGGCGACGCCACCCCCGGACAGTTTGGGCCCACGATCCTCGTCCGCTTACCGGTCGCGATCGCGTGCGCCCAGATGTTAGCGGTGTCGTGTACCGGCACGCCCTCCGTGATCACGATGACGAGCGGGATCTCCGCGTCAATCGCCTCGATGACGGCATACTTGGTGCCCGCCGGCGGCACGAAGACCACAGACACGTTGGCGCCGGTGGCAGCCATGGCGTCACCGACGCTGGCGAAGACCGGCACATCCTGGCCAGACAGCTCGACGGTCTGCCCGGCCTTACGGGGGTTGGTGCCACCGACCACGTTGGTGCCCGCCGCGAGCATCCGTCCGCCGTGCTTGCGGCCTTCCGAACCGGTGATGCCCTGCACGATGATCCGGCTCTCGGCGTTGAGGAAGATCGCCATGTCATGCTCCGTTCGAGGCCGCGGCGGCCAGCTCGGCGGCGCGGCGCGCCGCATCGTCCATGGTCGCAACCTGCTCGACGAGCGGCAGGGCGGCGTCGGCGAGGATACGACGGCCTTCGGCCGCGTTGTTGCCGTCGAGCCGAACCACGATCGGATGCCGCACCTCCTCGCCGCGCTCGGCGAGCAGCCCCATGGCGGCCACGATGCCGTTTGCCACAGCGTCGCAGGATGTGATGCCGCCGAACACGTTCACAAGTACGCAGCGCACGCTCGGATCGGAGAGGACGATGTCCAGTCCGTTGGCCATCACTTCGGCCGATGCGCCGCCACCGATGTCGAGGAAGTTGGCCGGCCGGACGCCGCCGAATTCCTCCCCGGCGTAGGCGACGACGTCGAGCGTTGACATCACCAGCCCAGCTCCGTTCCCGATGATCCCAACAGAGCCGTCCAGCTTCACGTAGTTCAGGTGCTTCGCCTTCGCCCGCGCCTCGATGGGATCGACGGCGGTCGGGTCGGCGAACTTCGCCCAGTCGTGGCGGAACGCCGCGTTGTCGTCGAGCGTGACCTTCGCGTCGAGCGCGATCACCCGGCCGTCACCGGTGTAGACGAGCGGGTTCACCTCGACGAGCGTGGCGTCTTCGTCGGTGAACACGTCCCACAGGCGCTCGGCTAGCTCGGCCGCGCCGGCCTGCGCCTCGGCTGGCAGTCCGCCGGCCCGAACGATCTCGAGCGCCTTGGCGCGATCGACGCCCGCGAGCGGGCTGACGGGGATCTTGGCCAGCGCTTGCGGATTGGTTCGCGCGACTTCTTCGATCTCGACGCCGCCTTCGACCGAGCACATGGACAGGAAGGTGCGCTCAGCGCGATCCAGCAGGAAGGACAGGTAGTACTCCTGCGCGATGTCGGTGTCCTCGGCCACCAGCACCGTGTGCACGGTGTGGCCCTTGATATCCATACCGAGAATCCGGGCGGCCTTTTCCTGCGCCTCCGCTGGTGTGTCGGCCAGTTTGACGCCGCCAGCCTTGCCGCGGCCGCCGGTCTTGACCTGGGCCTTGATCACCACCAGCGGCGTGGCGTCGCCCTTGACCGCCGCGAATTCCTCGGCGATCTGCGTAGCCTCGTCCGCTGTGCTGGCCACCCTGCCCTGCGGAATCGGGACGCCGTACTCGGCGAAGAGTTCTTTCGCCTGGTACTCGAACAGGTCCACTCGGGTTCGTCCTTCGTGCTCGGGAATCGTCGCGGCGCCAGTGTTTAGCTCGCCCTGCTTGGCTTCGCGCCGCGGCTGGAAGCCTAGTGCCGGTGGGGCCCACGCCCGTGACCGGGTCGCGCGCCGCGCAAGGCTATGTGCCGGGCTGTCCGACCGGCTCCTCGCTGCCGAGCGCGGAGCGGACCCAGTCGACGATCTCCGTTGTCGTGGCGCCCGGAGTGAAGATCTTGGCGACGCCCAGCTGCTCGAGCTCGGCGATGTCGGCGTCGGGAATGATGCCGCCGCCGAAGACCGTGATGTCGGTGGCGTCGTGCTCGCGCAGCAAGTCGAGCACGCGCTTGAACTGCGTCATGTGCGCGCCGGACAGGATCGAAAGCCCGATCGCGTCGGCGTCCTCCTGCAGCGCAGCCGACACGATCTGCTCTGGTGTCTGGTGCAGCCCCGTGTAGATGACCTCAACGCCGCCATCGCGCAGCGCCCGCGCCACCACCTTCGCGCCGCGATCATGGCCATCCAGGCCCGGTTTCGCGATGACCACGCGGATGCTGCTCATGGACCCTCCGACCAGGTGCTGCGCGCTGCCGACATTCCGGGCAGCCGCAATCAGCCTAGCGTCAGGTCAAGGCGGGCGCGGCGGCCAGCGCGGTGGTCAGCGCCGTCAGGTAGCGGTCGAGCTGACTGCCGTCGGCGTCGTAGCTCGGGTTGATCTCGGTCAGGACCAGCGCTGCACACGCCGGGTCCGCGAGCAGGACGCCCAGGCTCCGGGCCGCCTCGGCCAGCCCGACACCGGAGCCGTAGTGCGGGTAGTTGCCGAGCGGCAGATCGCCGGAGTCGACCACGTCCACGTCGAAGTGGAGGACGAACGGATCCTGGCTGCCCAGCGCGGCGAGCGCGCGGCGGGCCGTCGCCTCGGGGTCGGCCGACAATTCGGGACCCTCGGAGAAGCTCACGCCCTTGCTGGCCAGGAACGCGCGGCCGGCATCGGTCTGCTCGCGCGGATCGCCCCCAAGCATCGCCAGCCGTGAGCCGTCAAGCAGGGGGCTGACGCCGGCCAGGTTCGCAAGCTGGGCTTCTCCCTCACCGAGCAGATGCCAGATGCCCGTCGCGTCCAGGATTCCGGACCCGTCTCCCGACAGACCAGCGAGATCGGCGTCCCCGTCCAGGTAGGCAAGGCCGACGTTCGGGTAGACCCGCCGAATGCCCGCGACGACTCCCAGGGTGATCGTGCAGTCGCCGCCCACCACTAGTGGGCGTCGGCCGGCGTCCACTTCGCGCGCCACCGCGTCGGCTACGCCGCGGGCCACCGCGACGACTGCCGTCAGGTTCCTCGCCGTGGGGTGGTCGTGATCTACCGCAAAGACCGATCCCGGCACGTCGCCGGCGTCGCTCACGTTGACGCCCGCAGCCTGGAGCCGGTCGATGATGCCCGCCGCGCGCAACGCGGCAGGCGCCCGGTCCTGCCCGGCGTGGTGCGCACCGGCGCTGGTCGGTACCCCGATCATCACCCACTCGCTGCCGCTCTGCGTCGCGTCCATGTTGCGCCCCCTATTCAAGCGCCCTACTGGCCCGTCACCAGCATCTGTCCTTTGATGGTTACGAGACTACTCCGCGGAGTAGCCGGAGTGCAACCAGCAAACGTATAATGCTGGTGACGGATCATGAGGGAGACGTGGGAGCCTGCATGTCAGCTAGCCGCAGCCCGGAGGTAGGTCGCGGGCCAGACATCGGCGTGGCCCCCGGCGACCTGGGCACGCTCCAGGCGTTCGTAAACACGCTGGATATCGAGGAGGGGACGGACGCGCTGGCGTCGCCCGCTGACTTGGATGTCTGGCTGCGCGGGGCGGGCTTGGCCGACGACCAGGATGGCTCCTCGGGACGACGGGAGCTGTCGTTGGCCGTCGAGCTACGCGAGGCACTGCGCGATGTCTTGCGGTCGCATGTCACGCGCCGGAACACGCCACCCGGTGCGCCAGCCTTGGGTACCGGTGCCGCGCGGGTCGCCCGAGCGGCCGCAGCGATGCGAGCGGGGATCGACGTCGACGCGCGGGGTCGCATCACGGTAGTTCCGGCCGACGCCGGCACCGCGGCCGCGCTGACCCGGCTGCTCCTCATCGGCGCCGAAGCGGCGACGGCTGGGACGTGGCGACGCCTCAAGGTGTGCAGCGCCGACGACTGCCAGTGGGCCTTCTACGACCGGTCCCCGACGCACAGCGGCTGCTGGTGCAGCATGCAGATCTGCGGATCGCGGGCCAAGTCGCGCGCCTACCGAAGCCGTACGGCGGCGACCGGCTGAGGCGACCCCGTTACCTGCTAATAGAGCTTTTCGATCGGCGCGTAGCGCAGCACGAGATGCTTGATCCCGTAGTCGCCGCCGAAGTCGATCTTCGCTTCCGGGTCGTCGCCGCGGCCTTCGACCGATAGCACGGTGCCGAGGCCGTACGAGTCGTGATTGACCCGATCGCCGGGCTGGAGAGATGGAACGGGGCGATTCCCGATGGCGCGCACTCCGGGCCGCCGCGCCAGGCGCTCCGACGCCGGCTGCGTCGCGGCCGACTCGTCCCGCCGCCACTCGATCAGCTCGGCCGGGATTTCTGACAGGAACCTGGACTGCCGGTGGTAACCCGGCCGACCAAACCACGTGCGGGTTGACGCCCTGGTCACGTACAGCCGCTCCATGGCCCTCGTGATGCCGACGTAGGCCAGCCTGCGCTCCTCGGCTAGCTCGCGGTCGTCCCCCATGGACCGTTCGTGCGGGAAGACGTTTTCTTCCAGGCCGGTCAGGAACACCACCGGGAATTCCAAGCCCTTGGCGGTGTGCAGCGTCATCAGCGTGACCATGCCGCCGTGATCCACGCCTTCGGGAATCTCGTCGGCGTCCGCGACGAGCGAGACCTGCTCGAGGAACTCGTTCAGGGTGCCGCCGGGATTGCGGGCGTCGAACTCCCTGGCCACCGAGACAAGCTCGGTGAGGTTCTCGATCCGGCTCGCGTCCTGCAGATCGGAGGATGCCTGCAGATCGGCGACGTAGCCCGTCTGATCCAGCACGGCCTCGGCCAGGTCGCCGACCGGGCTGCCGCCCTCCGACATCGCCCGCAGGCCGCCGATCAGGTCGTTGAAGCCCTCGATGGCCCGAGCCGATCGGGCGGGCAGGCCGGGCACGTCATCCGGCCTGGCCAGTGCCGCAGCGAAGCTGATCTTGTCGCGGTTGGCCAGCGCGGCCACGTACTCTTCGGCCCGGTCGCCGATACCGCGCCGCGGCGTGTTGAGCACGCGCCGTAGCGACACCTCGTCGTCGGGATTAGCGACCAGCCGCAGGTAGGCAAGCAGATCGCGAACCTCGCGCCGCTCGTAGAACCGGACCCCGCCGACCACCTTGTAGGGCAGCCCGGACCGGATGAAGACCTCCTCGAAGACCCGGGACTGTGCGTTGGTCCGATAGAACACGGCGACCTGGCCTGGGATCGCCTCGCCCGCGTCCGCGAGTCGGTCGACTTCCTCGGCGACGAACGCGGCCTCGTCGTGCTCGCTGTCAGCGACGTAGCCCGTGATCGGCGGCCCGGCGCCAGCGTCTGACCAGAGGTTCTTGGGAATCCGGCCCGGGTTGCGGGAAACAACGGCGTTCGCGGCCGCCAGGATGTTCTGCGTCGACCTGTAGTTCTGCTCGAGCAAGATCACCCGGGCACCAGCGAAGTCGCGCTCGAACTCGTCGATATTCCGGATCGTGGCGCCGCGGAACGCGTAGATGGACTGGTCCGCGTCGCCCACGACGACAAGCTCAGCAGGCGACTCGCCGCCCGCTCCGGCCAGCTCTCGGACGAGCGTGTACTGCGCGTGGTTGGTGTCTTGATACTCATCGACGAGTACGTGCCGGAACCGCCGCTGATACTCCGCCGCCACGTCCGGAAACGCCTGAAGCAGGTTGACCGTCACCATGATCAGATCGTCGAAGTCCATGGCGCCCGCGCCGACGAGCCGACGCTGGTACTCGGCGTACGCCTCGCCGAGCGTCTTGTCCCGGTAGCCGCTGGCCTTTGCCAGCACCGTCTCGTAGTCGATCAGCTCGTTCTTGAGGCTGGAGACCTGATTGGCCAGCGCCTTGGGCGGAAAGAACTTCGCGTCGAGCTCGAGCTCTCGGCAGACCATGGCCATGAGCCGCTGCGAGTCGGCTTGGTCATAGATCGAGAAGCTCGACGGATACCCGAACCTCTTGGCCTCGCGGCGCAGGATCCGCACGCAAGCCGAGTGAAAGGTCATCAGCCACATCGACCGCGCTCGGGCCCCGGTCAGCGCGGCGGCCCTTGCCGCCATCTCCCCGGCCGCCTTGTTGGTGAACGTGATGGCGAGGATCTGGCTCGGATCGACCTCTCGCTCAGCCAGCAGGTAGGCGATGCGGTGGGTCAGGACGCGCGTCTTGCCCGAGCCGGCGCCCGCCACGATGAGCAGCGGGCTGCCTTGATGCAGCACAGCGGCACGCTGCTGCGGGTTCAGCCCGTCCAGGAGGGAGTCGACAACCAACGCGGTCACGTGCCAAGCCTAGGCGGTGTTGCCGACACCTGTCCGCCTCGACGCGGCGGCACGTGGCGCAAGCCGCCAGCCCGACGTCCCGCGCCAACGAATGCGCGATTGGGGCTGGAGAACCGCGGTTCTTCAGCCCCAATCGCCTACGTTCGTTGTTCCTCTGCCCTCGATTACTCGTCCGGGACGAGCGTGGGCGTCGAGCGGGTCAGCGTCTCCTTCTTGAAGAACGCGGGATTCGCGATGCGGTTGTAGATGAAGAAGATCAAACCGAGGATGGCCGCGCCGGCCGCGATCACGAACGCGCCGCCGATCTGCCAGTGGAGCCCTGGCACAGTCCAGAATGTGAAGTCGTTCGCGGTATTCACGTCGTAGTCGAGCCATATCGACCAGCCGCCAAGGAACCAGAGAATCAGCGCGCCCGGTCAACGGGAGGATTCCCTGCATCAACAGGTTTCGGGCGCTGCTGGTCAGGCTCCTGCGGTAATACCAGACGCACGAGAATCCGGTCAGCCCGTAGTAGAAGGCGATGTACAGGCCGATCGCGATCACGGCGTCGCCGATCAGGCCGATGGGGTTATGCGCGTTGTTCACGATCGCGTAGAACAGGATCGATATGCCGCCCATCACCAGGGTGGACACTGTCGGCGTCAGGAAGCGCGGGTGGATCTTCGCAGAAGACCTTGGGGATCGCCCGGTACACGGCCATGGACAGCGTGGTGCGCGCCGTCGGCAAGATCGTCGTCTGGGTGGACGCCGCCGCCGAGGACAGCACCATGATCAGCAGTAGCCGAAAGAAGACGTTGCCGACCGTGCCGCTGCCGAATACGGCGTGGCCCTGGATGGACAGCACGTCGCCGACGTTATTGGCGTTGCCGAGACCGTCGCCCTTCGTACCGATCGCCGGCGAACGACTGCATCGAGAAGATCACCAGCGCGTACGTGACGAGCAGGATCAGCGTAGAGAGAATGCCCGCGATCCCAGGCGTGCGGTTACGGTCCTTGGTCTCCTCGTTGACCGACAGCGCGGTATCCCAGCCCCAGTAGATGAAGACCATGAGGATGATGCCGCTGACGAACGCGCTGAAGCTCGGCACGTGGAACGGATTCAGCCAGGAGAGGCTCGGCGTCAGGTGCCCGGCCGGGGCACTGCCGTTACCGACCTTGACGAGCGCCGTGATGGACAGCACGAACGAGCATCGTGAGCTCGATGCCGAGCAGCACCTTCTGGAAGTTCGCCGACACCTCGATGCCGACGTAACAGATCGCGGTCATCAAAATGATCCAGATGATGCCGCCCAGCAGCACCCAGTTACTCGACGGGTTGGTGCCGATGCCGTTGGCATTGAACAGCAGGAAGCAGTACTGACTGGCGACCTGCGCCAGGCTGGCCATGACGAGGATGTCGGCCGCCACGATCGCCCAGCCGCCGAACCAGCCGGTCTTCGGGCCGAACGCCCTGGTCGCCCACGTGAACGTGGTGCCGCAATCGGGGTCGGCCTTGTTCATCTCGGCATAGCCGATGGACGTCAGCAGCATGGGCACGAACGCCAGGATGGCGATGATGGGCGACCGGAGCCCGACGGCGGCGACCACGAAGCCGAGCGTCGCCGCGATGCTGTAGGCGGGTGCGACCGAGGCGGTCGCGATTACTGTGCTTGATATCAGCCCGAGCGCACCGGACTTGAGCCCCTTTTCCGCGGGCTGCTCCGCCTGCGCTACGGCGCCCCTGGCTGTGGCCATGCCGACTCCCCTCCGAAACCCGGCCCCTCGGGACCGGATACCGTGCATAGCGCGACGCTACATCGCGTGCTCAACGTGAGATCAGGTGGACCCGAGCCAGGACATCGCACGTGGTCCGAGAGCAACGGTTCTAGCACGCATCGAGCCAAATTGCAACGAATTCAGTGGTATCGCCTACCAAACCGCAACTAGTCCCGTTGAGGCTGGCACTTGGGCCAGGGCTAGGATCGCTGGCATGCGCATCCTTCTTGTCGGAGCAGGCGGGGTCGGCACCGCGATCGCCGGGATCGCCGCCCGCCGCCCATTCGCTGAACTGATCATCGCCGATTACGACCTCACCAGAGCGCAGGCCGCGGCCGCAGCGAAGGATTCTTACGTCGCCGTGCAGCTCGATGCCCGGGACGAGGCGGCCACCGCCGCCTTGCTCACTGAGTACCGCTGCGACGCCCTCATGAACGCAACGGATCCGCGATTCGTCATGCCGCTCTTCCGGGCCTCGCTCGCAGCCGGGGTGACCTACCTGGACATGGCCATGTCCCTGTCGCAACCGAATCCGCAGGAGCCGTACGCCAAGACAGGCGTGATGCTCGGCGACGAGCAGTTCGCGATGGCGGACCAGTGGGAACAGGCCGGCAAGCTGGCCCTCGTGGGCATCGGAGTCGAGCCCGGCCTGTCCGATATCTTCGCCCGCTACGCCGCCGACGAGCTATTCAGCGAGATCGACCAGATCGGCGTCCGCGACGGCGCGAACCTCACGGTCGCCGGGTACGACTTCGCGCCCTCGTTCTCCATCTGGACGACGATCGAGGAGTGCCTCAACCCGCCGGTCATCTGGGAGGAGGGCCGCGGGTGGTTCACCACGCCGCCGTTCAGCGAACCCGAGACCTTTATGTTCCCGGCGGGCATCGGCCCGGTCGAGTGCGTGAACGTCGAGCACGAGGAGGTCCTGCTGATCCCCCGCTGGGTCAATGCCAAGCGGGTCACGTTCAAGTACGGCCTCGGCGATGAGTTCATCGCCGTCCTCGAGATCCTGCACAAGCTCGGCCTCGATCGCACCGATCCAGTCCGCGTCGGCGCCGCAAGCGTGTCGCCGCGCGACGTCGTCGCCGCGTGCCTGCCGGACCCGGCGACCCTCGGCCCCAAGATGAGCGGGCTGACCTGCGCGGGCACGTGGGTCACTGGAAAAGGCAAGGATGGGCAGCCGCGGGAGGTGTATCTGTATCACGTCGTGGACAACGCGTCGACGATGGCCGAATACGGCTCACAGGCCGTCGTTTGGCAGACCGCCATCAACCCAGTGGTCGCCCTCGAGCTCCTCGATAGCGGCGCGTGGTCGGGCACCGGCGTGCTCGGCCCTGAGGCGCTGCCGCCAAGGCCGTTCCTTGACCTGCTCACCGAGTACGGCTCACCGTGGGGAAGCGACGAACGCACACCGAAGACTCATTCATGAATCGGAACGGAGCTACCAGTGGCTAATGATCTTCAAAACTTTATCGGCGGCCAGTGGACTGACCTGGCCTTCGACAAGCGAGCCGACATCATCGACCCGAGCACTGGCGAGGTCTTCGCCACGGCTCCGATCTCGGGCCAAGCCGAGATCGACGCAGCAGTTACGTCGGCCGCCGACGCGTTCCCTGGCTGGCGGGACTCCACGCCCGCCGAGCGCAGCCTGGCCCTGCTGAAGATAGCTGACGCTATCGAGGCGCGCGCCGATCAGTTTGTGAAGGCCGAGTCGCAGAACACCGGCAAGCCGCTGGCGCTGACGGCGTCCGAGGAGATCCCGCCGATGGTCGACCAGATCCGGTTCTTCGCGGGCGCGGCGCGGATGCTCGAAGGCCGGTCAGCCGGGGAGTACATGTCGGGGTTCACGTCGTTCATCCGCCGCGAGCCGATCGGGGTGTGCGCCGCGGTGACGCCGTGGAACTACCCGATGATGATGGCGGTCTGGAAGTGGGCGCCGGCGCTGGCGGCTGGCAACACCATGGTGCTCAAGCCGTCGGACACCACCCCGTACTCGACGCTGCTGATGGCGGAGCTGATCAGCGAGTTCGTGCCGCCGGGCGTGTTCAACGTCGTCTGCGGCGACCGGGACAGCGGCCGGATGCTGGTCTCGCACAAGGTGCCGCAGATGGTGTCCATCACCGGCTCGGTGCGCGCCGGCATGGAGGTCGCGCA
Source organism: uncultured Actinomycetota bacterium (assembly GCA_963730085.1). Classification (GTDB taxonomy): domain Bacteria; phylum Actinomycetota; class Actinomycetes; order Streptosporangiales; family Streptosporangiaceae; genus JAJYUU01. Next base: position 52,770 of record CAVSQI010000016.1, read on the forward strand.
AGCCGCGGCAGCCGACTTGAAGCGAGTGCACCTCGAACTCGGCGGCAAGGCCCCCGTCGTTGTCTTCGACGACGCCGACCCGGCGAAGGCCGCCGAGGCCATCGCCATCGCCGGCTACTTCAACGCCGGCCAGGACTGCACGGCGGCGACCCGGGTGCTCGTCGGCCCGCGCATCCACGAAGAGTTCGCCGAGGCGCTGACCGAGCAGGCGAAGGAGCAGATCACCGCCGGCCCAGACAACGAGGACGCAACGTACGGCCCGCTCAACAACGCCAATCAGCTCGACCGGGTCTCCGGCTTCATCTCCCGGCTGCCCGATCACGCACGGGTCCTGACCGGCGGCAAGCGCGTGGGCGAGCGAGGCTACTTCTTCGAAGCCAGCGTCGTGGACGGGTTGCAGCAGTACGACGAGATCATCCAGAACGAGGTGTTCGGACCCGTCATCACCATGCAGCAGTTCACCGACGAGGGCGAAGCGCTGGAGTGGGCCAACGGCACCCAGTACGGTCTCGCGTCTTCGGTCTGGACGTCAGACCACGGCCGGGCCATGCGGATGGCCAAGGGCCTGGACTTCGGCTGCGTGTGGATCAACACCCATATCCCGCTC
>CAVSQI010000017.1:0-674476 GCA_963730085.1 uncultured Actinomycetota bacterium
CATCGCGCCGCTGCCCTCCGGGAACATCGCGGGCAGCGAGCAGTAAGGCAAGCGGCCCGGGCTCGGCCGCCATGCATTCGAGCAAACGTAGCAACCCCATGGCCCAAGGCGCCTCGTGCTGCAAGCGGGTGAAGATCGGGAGTCCGTAGGGAGTCCGTACGGACAAGACCAGCCCGATTCGGACTTCACGAAATGAACAAGTGCGGCACGGCTAACGGCTGGTTGGCTGCAAGAAAGGGTCGGTGCGTAATCACTCGGCACCGTCCGGCACATCAGGGTGCCGACTCATAATCCACCGGTCGTGGGTTCGAGCCCCACCCGCCCCACTGTTCAGTTCCACTGTTTCAAAGCCCCACTTCCGAGGCGATCGCGCGTGTGATCGCGCAGGGTCGGCGCCAGTTTCGGGTGCCTTCGGCCCGCCAGCGGCCGCAGCACGATCTGCTTGGGCCGATGTCACTTGCCGCGATAGGTGAATTGACAGCGTGGCGCTATGACACGCTGGACGGAACAGCCCGGACTGGGTCGCGGACCATCAAAGGAGACAGCATGAGCGTGTACCGGGTAACCGAGATCATCGGCACAAGCGGCACGTCGTGGGAAGACGCTGCCGCAGAGGCGATTAGGACAGCGGCCGGGACGCTCCGCGATCTTCGCGTGGCTGAGGTTGTCAAGCAGGACATTCACCTGGACGAGGGCGGCGCGATTACCTACCGGACCAAGCTTCAGCTGTCGTTCAAATACGAACCCGAGCACTGATCTCAGGTTGCTGCTCGCTGGTCGAGTATCAGCGCCAGCTTTCACGTCCAACCACTTAAGGGGCTGTTACCGGGCATCGTGGTACAGCAGGATAGGCGCGGGCTGGGGATGTGCGGGCGATCACGTTCAGCGCCGACCGTGCATAAGAGGCGCCTATTCACTCCCTGATATTTGACTACAGCAAGCGGCAAACTGCCCCGATACAGCGGCGGGTGTGAGAGAACAGCCAGCCCCGCCTTACCGGCCGGCGAGGTGTCGCTGTCAGCTGACCGGGCATGCCTGCCGCCGCCAAGATAGGTGCCGCGCCGAATCTGGAATGCGCAGATGACTGCTGTGCTTTGCGGGACCGCCGCTCAGTTATGACCGTACGCCGCGAGTTCAGCGGACGCATCCCATCGCTTGGGTCGCGGGTTGATGCTGCAGCGACCTGCGACAACCCATTCGGCAGATCAGCGGACGACGAGGACCGTCTTGCCGGGACGTCGAGCTCCTCCGCCGCTTTCGAAGGCCTTCTGCCCTTCGGCCAGCGGGAACGTCTGACTGATCACCGCTCGCAGCCTTCCCGTGTCGGTCAACTCCGCCAGCCTGGCTAGCTCGTTGGCGTCCGGCGCAACGACGAAGAACATGGCGTGGACTTTGTACCTGCCCGCCAGTTCCTGGTCCGGGGGCGCGCCGAGGGTTACCAGCCGACCGCCCTCGCGCAGCAGGCCGTAAGAGCCCTCAAGCACGGCACCACCAACCGTGTCGATGACGACATCGAACCCGCCCGCGGCCTGGCTAGGACGGTCGGCGTCGATGCTGATGTACTGGTTCGCGCCGAGGTCCCTTACGAAATCGGCGTCGGCGCCGCGGCCGGTGGCGGTGACGTGGCCGCCGAGGATCGACGCGAGCTGGACGGCGAACATGCCGACTCCGCCGGCCCCTCCTTGGACCAGCACTTCCTCGCCGGGTTGCAGCTCGGCGTGGTCCACCAGCGCCTGCCAGGCGGTCAGCGCCGCGAGCGGCAACGTCGCCGCTGCGACGTGGGAGAGCGACCGCGGCTTGACGGCCACGTTCGCGGCGGGCACGACTACGTACTCGGCGGCGGCGCCATCGCGGTCGAAGTCGATCAGGCCGATCACCTCATCGCCTGCGGCCAGGTCGCCGACGCCCGCGCCGAGGCCCGCGACCACGCCCGACATCTCATGGGACGGTATGACCGGCGTCCGGTCCCTATCGTCCCGGGTGGTCCACTCCAGATCCCAGGTCAGCTCGGCAAATGTTATGGCCGCTGCGTGCACGGCTATGAGCACTTCGCCCGGCGCGGCGGACGGCACCGGTGCCGGTTCGTAGACGAGCCGCTCGGGTCCGCCGCGAGCATGCGCGCGCAGCGCCATCATGGTGCCCATCGTGCACCTTCCTCTGTGGACCTTCCTCATGCCTGCCCAGTGGCCCTCATGCCCAGTAGCCAGAGCTTTAGTGCGATGTGCAACGCCAGGCTGTGATGCCGATGGGCCTGCGGCCGGTCACGCGGTGACCAAATCGGCAAGGTGGGCCAGTGAGTTATCCAGGTGGTCAGGGGAGAACGGCGGGAACTGCATGCGCTGGCGGGGAGCGTCCCCGACTGCCGACCAGTCGTAGGACAGGGTGACCTGGGTTTCGGACGGCCGGGCGGGTGCCAGGTCGTAGCGCCAGACCCAGCCGCCGAACCGTAGGGTGCCGTCGCCGAGGTCGTAGCCGGGCTTCCAGGAGATGGCGCGCGGCGGGTCGAACACCTCGACCCGGTTGGCCATCTCGTAGTTGCCGTCCGGGTGGTTGGGGTGGTACATGGTCATCCGGAAGACCTGCCCCGCAGCGGTCAGCCGCTGGCTGTCGACAGGCTCGCAGACCCAGCCGGTGCCGTCGATCGCGACGTGGTTCGCGGGTGCGGCGAGGACAGCAAAGATGGCATCGGCCGGGGCGTTGATGATTCTGGTTGCGCTGACAGTTTCGTCGGTCATGGTTGTCGCCGCCGCGCACGTCCGGCCTGAACTTCGCTGTCTGGCATTTTCGGCCTCCCACGTCGCCGTACCGGCGACGCGCACACGCACACATTGAAGCGTTCCATTGCCCCGACGTCCAGCCGCGCTCAGCCCGATGGGATCAGGAGGCGGTAAAGCTTGACGGCTTGATTCCTGGTGAGCACGGCGATTTCGAGCTGTTGACCTGAGAATGCCCTGTCTACCTGGGGAGCTTCCCAGAGTTTTCCGGCGACGCTGATGCCGAGTGCAGCGTGAGAGTCGAAGGCCTGAGTAATGAGCGCTGTCACCGCCGCCACATCGCGAGCGGGCACGGCGACCGTGAATCCGTACGGGGTGAGCCCTTTGGGCTGGTCCGGTGGGACCGGATCTGCTACGACGGAGGAGACCGCAGCGGAAGTGATCGTTACCGGCTTTCCGACCGGCTGGTAGCACGGCAGGCCCAAGACCACAGCGTGCAGCGCGGGCGCTGCCCCCGAGAGCACGGAGGTACTGGGCTGACCCGGCTGCTGGGGGACAGGGCTCGGGGGACCCACGGGTCGCGCGCCCGCAGGGCTCGCGTGCGGCAATAGGTTCACTGGCAAGAAGAGCTCCAGCCAACCGGCCGGGCACTCGCCCGGTGCGGTGGGAGCCCGGCTGCGCATGACTTGCACGGTGATGGGTGACCCCAGATGGCGTTGCGGCGGCAAGGAGACATATCCCGGGTCTGGTCCCAGCGGCGCGATGTGGCTGCAGCTGGCGACGGCGAGCATGATTCCCGCGGCGGCCAGCGCGCTGGGCAGAATGCGCAGCGCGCGTGACGGACGCTGGAACGCCATGTCCTGGGCTCCTAACCAGCGATCGGGCGCGGAAACGGCGGCCGCGCGGGCGCGGGTGTCTGGGCGCGCGCGGCGTCGGGGGCGACGAGTGCGACAGCGACCAGCAGGATGAGCAGCTCCGCCACGCTGACCGCGATCAAGTGCGAGTCGTGCAGGTAGTCGGTGAGCGTGGCGATGCGGTAGGCCCCGGCGACGGCCGCCACCAGAACCAGGGTTAGCGACCACACGCCCGAGCCGCCGGTATGGCGGGACCAGGCCCTGGGCAAGTGCACTAGGCAGGCGACTGCGACCAGGAGGCAGCACTGCCCAGGAATGTCGGGGATCCAGGCGGCGTTGCCGGTCGCCCCGAGGGCCAGCACCGGGACGATCACCAGGAGGTAACCGGCGGGCAGAGCTAGCAGCCAGGGCCGGCGCGGGGCCTGCGGGGCGTCGGAGTGGAACGCCGCCATGGCCAGCACCGGGGCGAGGCCGAGCAGGGCCCACCAGGGCCACGCTCCGAACGGCGCGGGCATGACGCCGGTGAACTGGGCCTGCACCAGGGCGGTCAGGCCGGGGACGATTGCCAGCGCGGCGAGAACCCGGGCGGTGCGGTAATGCCCGAGGGCCAGCGCCGCGAAGATCACGATCCAGGCGCCATTCACCGCGTAAAAGACGCCCGGCCACACGCCGCCCGGGGCGGCGACCATCAGGGCGGCCGGCGGCGCGGGGAGCCCGAGCAGGCGGCGGCTCCAGGCCGCCAGGCTGAGTATGTCCACGGCCAGCACCGCGTGCACCAGCACTGCGGCCAGCACCGCCCGCCTGATCGCCTGCCCCCAGGCGAAGTACCGCGGCGGGGTGCCCGCCCCGCCCAGGTACAGCCGCACCGCCAGGCTAATCACGCTGGCGACCTCCGCCCAGGAGGGCTTGCAGATCTCCAGCACCCACGGGTCGGATTCCGGGTCGCCGGTCAGCCAGCTGTCCAGGAACGCGGCGACCATGTCCTCTTCCCACTGCTGGCGGTACCAGCCGGGCAGCAGCCGCACCACTCGCCGGTAACGTTGCTCCAGGTTGCCGCTCATCCGACCGCCTCCGGGCCGGTCAGGCGCAGCCTCGCCCGCACCACGCGAGCAGTAGCGGCCCGAAGGTCGGCCTCGTCAGAAAGCGCGCCCCGCCCGTCTCGGGTCAGCCGGTAATAGCGGCGCAGCCGGCCGTCGTGCGCTTCGTCCCGGTCGGGCTCGATCAGCCCCTCGACCGCGAGCCGGTCAAGCACCCCGTACAGGCTCCCGATCTTCAGCTCGACGCGGCCGCCGGACAGCTCGGCGACTTCACTCACGATGCCGTAGCCATGCCGCGGCCCATCGGCCAGCGCGGTGAGCACGAAGAACGCCTGTCCGGTCATAGGCTTGGTGACCACGCCAACGAATATAGTGGAGTCCAGGATATTAGTCGAGATGGAGTGCCGCCAGCCGCTGACGGGCGAGCGGGCCAGCGCGCCGGCATGGGATCAGGGGAGGCCGGGGCCCTCGCGGCCCAGGAAGCGTCGCTGGTCCTGTGCGCCAGCTTTGTGGTGGCCGGAGCGACAGCCGGCTCCTGCGGGCGCGCGCGAGCAGTACTGTCACGTTCGTGGTGACCGGTGAGAACGGGCAAGCCGACGAAGACCTCGCCTGTGCTCAGTACATCGCGCACGAAGCTGCCGGGGCCGCGACAGATGCCGCGACGTTCCTCCGCCGGGCCGCGCAGTCGCGCAGTGCCGTCAGGCTGGCAGCGGACGGCCGGCGTGGCTTCCGGGGAGTCCATCCTGATGACGTTGCGCTCTGTCTCGAGCTAGACCGGTTCCCTTTTGCCATGGTGGCAGCTCCGGAAGCGGTGGCCGCTCCGGAAGGCTCAATGCTCGTCCTGCGGCCGCACGTGATGCCCGAGCCGACCAGTTGAGCGGCACGCGCCCCACAGTGAAAGGGCTTCGGGAGGTCAACCTAGCATCGAGCACCGCAATGACCGCGGCAAACAGATGGCCAGCTGCGCAGATCGCAGTTGGCGCTCTATGTCTGTCGGCATCTGCCGTCCTGTTCACTCTCGCCAACCTGGAGCCCGCGACTGCGGCCTTCTATCGCTGTGCTCTTCCGCTTCCCGCTCTGGCAGTGCTTGCCTTTGCCGAGCGCCGCCGCGAGGGACCGCGGCCGCTGGCTAGTCACGGCTACGCGGTGCTGGCCGGTTTCTTCCTGGCCATCAACCTGGTGTTCTGGATTCGCGCGATCGCGGATGTCGGTGCCGGGGCTGCCACCGTGCTCGGGAACCTGCAGGTGCTATTCGTCGTCCTTATCGCCTGGGCAGTCCTGCGTGAGCGCCCGGATCGACTTCTGCTCGTGGTACTCCCGCTGGTCATTGTCGGCGTGGTCCTTGTTTCCGGAGTGGTGGGCAGCGGCAGCACCGCGGTGCACCCGGTCGCGGGCGTGCTCTTCGGACTCGCTACGAGCGCCACGTACGCGTGTTTCCTGCTGATCATGCGGCAGACAGCCGGGCAGGGGCGACATGCGGCTGGCCAACTCTTTGAAGCGAGCGCGGGCGCCGCTCTGAGTGCCCTCTTGCTTGGCCTGACGTCTGGCGGGCTGGAACTGACGGTTCCCTGGAGGTCACTGATCTGGCTGCTTGTTCTGACGCTGACAAGCGGCATCGTCGGCTGGCTGCTGATCGCCAAATCGCTGCCTCAGTTGCCCGCCACCGTATCGGCGCTAATCCTGCTCCTCGAGCCCGCCGGTGCCGTGATTCTTGCCGCCGTGGCTCTTGGCCAGCGGCCTAGTCTGCTTCAGCTAGCCGGCTCAGTTCTCGTCTGCGGAGGCGTGCTGATCGTTACAAGTCGAGGTTCTTGAGACTCGCCCGGTCGGCATGGCAGACCGCGCGCTGGGCTAATATCTTCATATCAAGATAACTGGGGAAGGTAGGCACGCATGATCCACCATGTTCAGTTGGCCTGCCCGCCGGGCAGCGAGCCAGCACTCCGGGAGTTTTACGGCCGCGTGCTCGGAATGGATGAGGTCCAGAAACCAGCGTCGCTCGCCGCTCGCGGTGGCTGCTGGTTCAAGGGCTTCGACATAGAACTCCATCTCGGAGTCGAGGACGAGTTCCAACCCGCGCGCAAGGCCCATCCTGGCCTGCTGGTATCAGGGCTGGACGGCTGGGCGGACCGACTGCGGAGCGCTCGGTACCCAGTGCGCTTCGACGACGCGTTTCCAGGAATGCGCCGCTTCTACAGCGAGGATCCGAACGGAAACCGACTTGAGTTCCTCGAGCCGATTCCGGCGTGACCGGGTCCTACTCCGTCATGAAGCCGACGAGGGCCGCCGCCCCGTAAGGATCACAGCGACAACACCCAGCAGCACGAACACGAGGGGAATCGGGCACCACCAGTGCTCCCAGAAGGCCGCCAGGCCATGGGTGCTCTCACGCCCGGCCCAGAAAATGCCGAGGAGCAGGACGACAGCGCCCACGACCTGAGTGACTCGACGCATGGCCGACAGGATATCGCTGGGAACGGGGATATTTCTCGTTCACCTTGGCTGGATCGTGCGCGGCCGCCGATACCAGCCAGGAGCCCATCCGTCATCCTGGTGCTCGCGCGTACCGCGCCAGGACTGCGGCGCCGGCCTGTTCTGCCGACAGGCACTCCAGGTACACCGGCGGGCCGCCGGCCGGGAAGAGCCGCTCGCCGACGCCCAGGATCGTCGGAAACGTCAGAAGCCGGTACTCATCGATCAGGTCCGCGGCCATCAGCGCTCGTACCACGCTCAGGCTGCCGGTAACGATCACGTCGCGCGTCTCCCTCTTTACGACATCGACGAGATCACCGTCGATGACCTGCGAGTTTGTCCACGCCGATACATCGGTAAGGGTGCGGGACGAGACAAGCTTCGGCACGGCGTTCATTCGGGCCGAGAACGGGTCGTCACGCATCGGCCAGAGCCCCGAGAACAGCTCGCCAGGTCGTTCGCCCCAGCACCATGACGCCGTGGTCCAGCGTGCTCCCGAGCCGGAACTTGTCCCCGGCGACCGTCTCGGGTCCGTGCCGGAACGCCCAGCCGCCGCCCGGCGTACCCCGACGCCCATCGGGATCCGACACGATCCCGTCGAGGGTGATGAACTGAATGACGATGACGCTCATTTGCGACTCCTCAGATCGATGCTCACCAGTACGTACCGGCGGCAGCGGCCCAACTCATCGCGACTGACGAAACTCGTCGACAGGTATCCGCTCGGGCAGCTTGAAGGCCTCGAACGCACGTGGATCGGCGAACACCACGTTGTAGCAGACCTGTCCGCCGGTGACCGTGAAGACCTGGAGGCTATGTAGGCGATGCCCGTCGCCCTGATCCGGCGCATACGCGGCGACGGCGGGCTGGCCGTTCGCCGTGAGAGGCCGCACACGCCAGCCAGGACCGCGCATCTCGAAGACGCGGTCCATGAACAAGCCGTAGTCGCGGCGGCCGCGGTACCACAGAGGCGCTGGCGGCATCTCAAGGACGGCGTCGTCGGTGAGGAGCCGGACGAGATTGGGTACGTCGGCGGCCTCGAACGCCCGCATGTAATGGTCGATGACGGTCCGTACCTCGGGATCGTCAGGCTCGGCCACGTCGCGCTCGTCATTGAGGTCCGCGACGGCGGCCCGAGCTCGCTGGAGCGCACTGTTGACGGCCGGGACCGTGATCGCGAGCTGCGTCGCGACCTCGGCAGCGCTGAACTCCAGTACTTCCCGCAGCACGAGTACGGCCCGCTGCCGCGGCGGCAGGACCTGCATCGCGGCGACGAGCGCCAGGCGCATGTCAGCCCGGATCCCGGTGTCGTACCGCGCGTCCGGGAATGGCTGTAGCCACGGGACCTCAAACGCTGGGGTCAGCGGAGTGCTGGTGTCTTCATTCGGCGGGCCCAGGCCGGATGGCAACGGCCGCCGCGCGCGTCCCTCCAGCGCAGTCAGGCACGCGTTCGTCGCGATCCGATATAGCCAGGTCCGTAGCGACGCGCGGGTGCTGTCGTAGCGGTCGCGGGCCCGCCACGCCCGCAGCATCGTTTCCTGCACCAAGTCCTCGGCGTCCTGGACCGAGCCCAGCATCCGGTAGCAGTACGCCACCAGCTCTCCGCGATAAAGCTCGAAGTCCACCGGTCCATAGTCGCCTACGCGTCTGGCACCTGGCGATGCCGTAAACCAAGCCGCGGCTGGCTAGTCCGGCCGCGGAACATCGTCGCTGCTTCTGAATGCGGGCGGCATGACGCCGGTCGGCCGAATGTGTCGCCCAGATACCCGATCACCCGCAAGACCCTCCAGAGATCCGAGCCCTAGATCAAGCCGATCCGGTCGCGCCAGTCCGGCGCGCGATTTGAGGCCGCGAGATCCTTGTCGTACTGCCAGAACGCCCGCCCTATCGTCGCGTTCACCGCTCGGGAGAAATACGACAGCGGCCCGGCCCATACCAGCTCGGCAGTGGTCACGCCCCGGTCCCGCTGCTCGGCCAGGCACCGCTTGAGCAGCACCTCGCCGATTCCGAGCCTGCGAACCTGTGGCGATGTGCCTACCGGCCCAACTTCGTGTGGCCTGTTCACGCCGTAGGCACAGAAACCGACGTACTCACCATCTCGGCGGGCCACGTGGACGCCGGAGTTGCTGCTGTGCAGGGCAGCCACGATTTCCGACACCCAGGTCGGCTGCCACGTGGGCCTCAGCGACTTCTGTATCGCGCCATCGTCGGCGGCGCTCGCGCGCTCGATGTGGATGCCTGCGGACCTGAGCCGATTCGCTACTGAGCCAGTCTCCAGCTGAGCACTCTGCAGTTCCACGTCCATGTTGACCTCGCAGCCACGCCGCTGATAACCGAGGTCTTCCGCGAAGCACACGGCCGCCGTGTAGTGGATATCGACTCCGGGCCACGCGTAGAAGGGCCCATTGCCTGCCAAGTTGATCCGGGTGCATCCGCGCGCAGCGAGCTGCTGCTCCATCGCTATTGCCAGCCCCTTGCCAATGCCCCGACGTTGTTCAGCGTTGTCGACGACAAGCAGGTCGATGAATCCGTCGGCGCTGTCCTCGGCATCCTGACCGACCGAGCCGATGCAGCAGCCGAGCACCTCGGAGTCTCGTCGCGCGATCAGTCCGATGTGCGGGCGCCGTGAAAAAATGTCCGGTATCGACTCCGCGTGACGATCGAGGATGAGCTCGCGTTGGCACAAGCCCGCGACGTCGCGTAGCCCGTCCGCCGCCATCTCCGTGATCTTCACCAAGCTCCTTCGCGCGCTCCTTCCGCGTGCCTCGGTCCGTTGATGGCCAGGCCGACCGTTGACCTGCGCAAACGTCGCCTAGATGTGTGGCCGCCGTAGTGCGACAATAGGGCTTGTGAGTGATCCCAGGAAGGACACCGAACTAGCCGACAGACTGGCTGAGGTCGGCCGGCGAGTGGGACAGGCCATCACGGACGCTGTGGGGCGCCTACGGCCTGCCGCGGACGCGCTGACCGATGCGCTCAACCGCCCGGAAGTCCAGGCCGTGATGGAGCGCGCCGAGCGGGTCCTGCGCCTCAGGCCTTGCCTGTGCTTCTGCCAGCGCGCTCATCCAGATGATCGTGGCATCTGCGAGACCTTTAACGCCGTGGTCACGGGTCCGCACAGCTCCGACCTGCTGGGTGACGTCGATGTGCCGATGTGCGCTCCGTGCGCCGCGGCACGAGCCGCGCGTGAGTTCACTCGCTGACGCGTAAAGCCCGATGTCCCCGATTAGTCGCTGGCAGCCGCGGCCGTCTCCTGCTGCTCCACGAGCTCACCCTCGACCATGATCTTGACCTCCTCGCTGACGACAAGCTTGCCGTCCAGCACCGCGTTGAAGCTGAGGCCAAAGTCCTTCCTGTTGATCGCGCTCTCAGCGCTGTAAGCGATCCGGTGACCCATCATCCCCGAGTCGTTGAACTCGCCGTACTTCGTCACGACGAGCGTGACCGGACGCGTGTGGCCCCTGATGGTCAGGTCGCCGGTCAGGTTGTACCGGTCGGTGCCGGCCGGTCCGACGCTGGTGCTCTTGAACGTGATCAGCGGGTAGTGCTCGACGTCGAGGAAGGTCTCGGACCGGAGATCGTTGTCCCTGGCCGGATTGTTCGTGCGGATGCTCGCGGCGGACATGGTCACTTCGACCGAGGCACCCTCGGGATGCCCGGGGTCGATGTCAGCAGTGGCGCTGACGTCGTCGAAGTAACCGCGGACCGTCATCATGCCCAGGTGCTTGGCTGAGAATTCGACCTGCGTGTGGTAGGGGTCGAGCTGCCAGGTGCCCATCGAGGCCTCCTTGCCTCATGCTGATAAGCCTGCGCTTGTTGGCAAAGCAACGTAGGTCCCTGAAACCGCTGGCGCGGTTCTTGCTCCGCCTCGAAACACTACTCGCGAGCGACGCGGCTCACCTCAGACAGGCCACTGTTCCTGGCGATAGCCCATGTCCCAGAACATCCACTCGTACCGGCTCGTCGTCCGGAAATGCTGTCGCACGCGGGCACGCTCCGAGGCGCCCAGGCCGGGGCCAAGTCGGTCGGCGACAGCGATGACCTCGAGTGCCTCCCCGCCGAACTCCTCCGCGCCGTAGGTGTCTATCCACTTCTGGTATCGCGGGTTGGGCGAACCCTGACTGAGCAGGTGCTTGCCGACCTCCCAGTAGATCCAGTAGCACGGCAGCACAGCGCCGACGCCTTCGGCGTAGGAACCGCCGCCGACTGCGGCCAGCAAATAACTGGTGTACGCGAGCGTCGTCGGCGCTTCCTCGGCCGCATCCGCGGCGGCCGCGTCGATGTCTAGGTCGGCGAGCAGCGTCTCGTGCAAGGTCATCTCGACGTCGATGATGCCCGCAGCGTGCCGGGCGAACATCTCCGTCCCGGCTGTACTTGTCGCCTTGCCGGCTACCGCCGCCAGGGCCCGGGCGTACGAGCGAAGGTACAGCGCATCCTGGATGACGTAGAAGGTGAACGCCTCCTGAGGCAGACTTCCGTCTGTCAGCCCGCGGACGAAGGGGTGCGCGAGGATTTCCGCGTAGATATCAGCGGTGCTGTCCCACAACTCGGAACTGAAGCTGTCGCCCATCGCATCGCTCCCGGTCCGGCATCGAGTCGGCTGTCAGCCAGGCGCAGCTTATCGTGGTAAGTCGCGACGCTGGGTCACTCCGCGGTCTGCGCCGAGGCCCCTGGCGCGGTTTCGGCGCTAGGTCGGGCGTCTTCCTCCCCGTCGATCAAGTGGCTGTGGCTCAGCGTCGTGACGCCAGCCACGAGCAGCGCGAGTGCGAGCGCCTCAAGAGCCAGATCGCCTGTGCTCGCGTCGAAGTGCTCGCCGAACAGGAATAGCCCGAGCAGGCTCGCGGCCAGTGGATCGAGAATCGTGAAGCCAGGCTGGCTTGCGGCGAGCGGGCCGGCCGCGAGCGCGTGCGATGCCAGCAGCAGGCTCATGGCCCCGGCACCAAGGAGTACGTAGACCGACCAGTTGGAGAAGACTTCCGCAAGACCGCCGTCGAGGTGCGAGCTGAACTCCTTGATCACGGCCGCGACGAACCCCCACGCGACGCCCGTTACGGCGCCAAGTACGGCCGCCTGCTGCGCCGCTGACGCTCCCGATCTGCGGTGGCGCAGGCCGAATGCGGCGGCGAGCCCGGCCAGCACGACGCCGACAGTAACCACGCCCGCGAGCAGCCATAGTGCGGTAGGCGCGTGCTGTCGACCGCCGGACGGCGAGGCGGCGAACAAGAACAGGCCAAGCCCAGCGGACAACGCGGCCGCAGCCAGCCAGTCGCGCCGACGGACTGTTCGCGAGCTCAGGACTGCCATGTAGCCGAAGACGAACAGCAGCTCCAGCGCGAGGATGGGCTGGACCAGTGCCAGGGCGCCGTAGTGCAGTGCCGTCAGCTGGAAGACGAAACCCAGGATCATGCTGGCGATTCCGGCGAGCCAGATCGGACGACGTGCCAGCCGGAAGACGAGCCATACGTCCAGACCGGTTGGGTGGCTGTCTCTGGCTCCCAGGCGCTGGCACACGGACGACGTGGCCGTGCACACACTCGCCAGGAGCGCCAGCGGGATCGCCTTCTCCATGTCCTCCAGCCTGCCTACTCAATCCCCTCGCCTGAGTTGGCGCCCACGCTGCTCGCGTTCAGGTTTTGCTCAGACGCTAACGCTAGATCTACCCGCGCGGTAAGCCAGCGGCGGGGCAGATTCTTGAAAAGCGGAAATGCCCCCGCGCAGTCGGCATAGCGAGCGACGCGCTTCGTCTATTCCTGCGAGCTGGGTATCGCGTAGCTAATCCGACGTTCACGCCCCGGTCATAGCCTGGCTCGCCGAAACGGCGGCCGCCATAGCCTGAGTTACCGTGGCGCGTGAGCATTGTTCGCCGCGTTGATCGGCGGCTGCTGATCGCCGGTGCCCTAGCGTTCCTGGCGATGACGGCGTGCTACCTCACCTTTATCCTTACGCACGCGATGGACCGTTGGCTCGCACCCGTTGACCTTTACGTGTACAGGCTGGGCGGTGACGTGGTCGCGCAGCTGGCGCCCGGCGTACCGGCCGGGGCTCGCCGCGCCTCTGTATGGCTGGCCGGGTTACGGACTGAAGTTCACCTACACGCCGTTCGCGGCGATTGCCTTCACGGTCCTGGCGCTGCCTGCGTGGGGTGTCGTGCAGGCAATGTCGGTCGTATTCAACGTCCTGGCGTTCCTGGCCACGATCTGGGTGACGCTGGGCGCGCTTGGCTATCGGGTCGGCCGCGCCAGGGTAGGCGGCATGCTCCTGCTGGCGGCAGTGTTGTTCTGGACTGAGCCGGTCCAGCGCACCCTCTATCTGGGACAGATCGAGCTCTTGCTGATGGCGCTGGTCATGTGGGACATGTGCCAGCCGGACCGGCGCTGGTGGAAGGGAGTAGGGATCGGGATCGCGGCGGGCATCAAGCTCGTGCCGCTCATCTTCATCCCGTACCTGCTGCTAACACGCCGGTACCGGCAGGCCGGCGTGGCGGCCGGAACCTTCGCTGGTACGGGCCTCGTCGGGCTCGTGGTTCTGCCGTCCGATTCGCGCGCTTGGTGGCTGCACGGATTGTTCATCAACGGCAGCCGGACAGGCTTTGTCGGCTGGGAGGGCAACCAGTCGCTCCAGGGCCTCATTACCAGGCTCGCCGGCAGTATCGCAGCAGGCCAGCCGATCTGGCTCGCGGTCGCGGCTGTCACCCTCGTGGCAGGACTGCTGGCCGCCGCGGCGCTGAGCCGGGCCGGGTACGGCGCAGCCGGCATCGTGACGTGCGCGCTGACAGGTCTGCTGGTGTCGCCCATCAGCTGGGATCACCACTGGGTGTGGATCGTGCCGGGCGTCACCATCCTGGCTTCTCTCGGTTTGCGGGCGCGCGGTCGAGTCCGCTGGGCCTGCCTAACAGGTGCGGCGCTGGTCACCGGGCTGTTCGGCGCGTGGCCGGGACTGCTCTGGGGTCAGCCCGTCGACCTCGGCGCCTTCTCCGAAGGATTCATCTGGGCACCGCCTAACACGCCGCCGGGGACCTTCGCCCGGCTTGGTGACCGGCCTTCCTACGCGGAGTACCACTGGGCAGGATGGCAACTTGTGGCCGGCAACCTGTACGTCCTCACCGGTATCGCGGCGCTCATGCTGATCGTCGTGCTGACCGTCCTCAGCCGCAAGGCCCGCCACCCCGTGTCGGCAGGTGGGGCTCGCGCAGATCAGCCGGTTCCGGTCGTCAGCCGGTAGCGGCCTGAGACGGTGCGGTGAGCGCAGCAGCGCCGGCTGTAGGGATACCACCAGGAGTTCCGGCTGGGGGTGGCCGCGACAGGCGCCGCTCGGCCAGGCAGAGGCAGATCATCGTGGCGAGCGCCGCCAACAGCACGACGGGGGCGGCCAGCGTCAGGACGTCGTTTGAGATCCTGGATAGCAGATGTGACGGCAGCGGGGTGGGATTGCCGGGCATGAGCGCGACGGTGCCGGCGACGAGACGCGCGATGACGAGCCAGTCCAGCCAGAATGCGGGCACGACGATCAGCAGGCAGATGACCATGGCCTCGTATGAGGGAAGCTGATACTGCCAGGTAAATAGCCAGGCAGCGGTGAATGCCAGCGCCGCGTAGATGGCAGGCGGCGCCGAATCACGCACCGGCAGGTGCTTGAGGGCCACGATCGCGGCTCCGATGACGATGACGGCCGCGATGACGGCGATGTGCTTCGCCAGGAATCCGTGCTGCGCGCGGCCGAAGAGCTGATAGAAGTTGTCAGCTGTTGTGCGATTGCCGCGGGCCACTATCGCCTTGATGGCCGGTTGGCCGAACCAGGCGTAGCCGGGCAGGATGACGGCCAGCATCGCACCGGCGCTGGCAACACAATCGGCGAGCGAACGACGGAGGGCCCACGCGAGGCCAAGACCGAACAGCGCGAACGTGATCTTGACGTCCGTGGCAAGCCCGATGAGTGCGCCGCCAGCCAAAACGCGGCCAAGCGCTGGCCGCCCGCTTGAAGGATGAGCTGGCCAGCCGCCCGCGACGATGAGGCCGAGCATGCCAGCAGCTGCTGCGAGCACGTCGAGATGGGCTGCCGCGATGAGCTGCCAGATGAGCAGGGGGTTGATGGTCCACAGCAGATGCGCCCGGAGGCGCGCGGCGGGATCTGAGCGCAGCAGCCGGTCGGCGGTGTACGCGACCGTGCCGAACGCCAGCGCGTTAGCGAGCTTGAGCCAGAATACGATCCGCGCCGCCGAAGAACCCCCGAGCACAGCGGCGACGTACTGCTCCACGGTGGCGGCCGGCCCGTACAGCGTCGGGATTCGGCCCCACTCCCAGGGGATCGACACGCCTACGGCGTCGTGGATGTGCTTGAGGTCCCACGGAACCATCACGTACGGGCTATGGCCGAGCACTACCATCCGGCCAAAGGCCATGTAATCCAGCGAATCAGTCGAGCCGACAGGCGGCAGTACTGTCAGGATCGCGACGACGACCGCTGCGGTCCCGACAATGAGCCCAATCCGCGGCCGCGCACCGCGACGCACGGCGATGAGCGCAGCCGCCACGCCGATGCCACCAGCGACGGCCGACAACCACAGCGCGACAGCGATGCTGTCCAGGGGAATTCGCCAGATGCTGAGCTCTACCGGCGGACCGGTCCTCGGCATAGAAAGCGGGGGCCCCATCCAAGACGCCCTGGTCAACGACGCGGCGATCATAACGGCCAGCGCAGCGCCGATCGCGGCCCAGGCGACTCCGGCATAGACACGGGTCAACGTGGGTGCGGGCATCCTCAGGTTCGCCCAGCTCGGCCGAATCCGAGCGCGCCGATGAACGTCAGAACTCATGTAGGAAGCTCAACCTGCCTGTGTCTGCTGAAAAGACAAGCGTGTGAAAACGCACCGCGCTGCTGAGATCTGCAAAGCCCCTGAGACTCAAGGACGGGTAGTTGCCCTCTACCCTGCGCAATGTCCCGAGATGCAGGCTGTCGCGCCTGCCGATCGCGAATTTAGCAGCGGGTTGCTGCGATTCATGTCGCAGGTTGCCGATACATGACTGGATAATGCGCGCGCTTTTGTCGGCCGTTGCCTGCGCAGCCGCTGCCGGCGGAGCAGGCCGCCAAGGGAGGCGCCGGTGATCAGGGCTGTCAGGTGGCCGACCGCACTCAGCTCGAGATGGCTCAGACCTTCGAAGATCTGGCCGACGAATATCAGCAGCGCGAAGTCCACGGCCGCAGCGGACCTGATGAGCCAGTTGCCCCACAGCAGGCCGACAGCGATGGCGGCGACGACAACGTAGGACGGTCCGACGTCGACAAGGTAGCGATCAGCCGCCGGAAGCGTTCCGGCCGCGACGCGGTACGCCACGATGCCCTCACTCACCAGGGTTCCGATGATGTGGGCTGCGGCGCAGGTCACGAGCGTGCGCCAGTTCCCAAGCACGTGATTGGCGCCGAAGAGCGCTAGCGCGATGAGGAACGGCCACGCCGGCTCGGATCCTGACGGTACGAACGCGGAGACGACGAGGCAACCGACCGGATGGTGCTCCAGGTTGTGAACACTGGTGCTGGCCCAGCGAAGCAACGCGGCCTGATCGCCCGCCGCCAATAGTTCGTAGGTGATCTCGACGGCGCTGAAAGCCGCGAGGTACAGCCACGCCACGGCATATGGTCTGAAGACCTGGCCAACAGCTGTGCGTGGCATGCCGCTCAGACTAGGGGAGCGCACGAAATATGGACCTGAGTGGGAGCTCTTTTACCCGGGCTGCCCATGATTCATCAGCCGGTATAAATCCCGGCACGAAGACTTTTGCCAGCAGTAATAGGCAAATCAGGAACTTTAAACGGTCTGGTCGACGTGCGATTCGAATCGTCAGCCGAGCTGGGTGAAATTCGGTGTCAGCCAGATCTTCTCCCGCTCGTACTGCTGGACCCTGGCGATGTAACCGAGGGCGGGCGCGGTGCGCCAGCGCCCCGCGAACCAGCGCCCGACGCAACCCCAGGCGTCGCCGCGCTTGTACTGGGTACCGCGCTGGACAGAGTTGAGCCATATCTCATATCCGTCGTAGCAGGCACGCCAGATGGCGTATGCGGCGTCGGCGTTCATCGCCGTGGACGTCGCGATGGCGGGCCAGCCGCCGTTCTCGTAGGGATAGCGGTTCTGGAGGATGCCGTAGCTCTGCGGACAAAGGCCTGGCTTGCCGTCCTGTCCGATCTGGTGACCCGGCAGGCAGGCGGCCGCGCTGGTACCGAAATCACCGAGTGTGTCCTGCTGCCACCAGCTCTCCACCGCAGCCTGAGCGAACACGATGTCCTGGTCGACTCCCCACTTGCAGGCAGTCCAGCGAAGTATGTCTATCGTCGTGCCGGTGAAGTCGCCGTCGATGCGCGGCGCCAGGGTCTGTTCCGCCAGCGGGTTATCCGACCCTGGCGCGGTCGGGAAGAACTTCGCGCCGACGTGCGTGCCCTTGCGCCTGTTGAACGGCTTGTTGGCGGCCTTGTTCTCGCGCCTCGGTGCCGCGTTGACGAGCCTCGCGCACTGTGCGTCGCTGGGCAGCTTCGCGCCTGGCGGCAGTGTATGGAAGTAGACGGCCGTGTGGCCTGATGCCGCTGGCGCGGCCTGCGTTGTCGCCGCTGCTGGTGCTGATGAGCCGGCGGCGGACGCGGCTGCGAATGATGCGGCTACAGCGGTCCGCGCTGGTGCTACTGCGGTGGCCTGGGCCGACGCTGGCGGGGCGGATCCCGGTCCGGACACTGAGGCGCAGGCGCTCAGTACGAGCGGTGTGATCGTCGCAATCCAGCGTGCGCGGTTCCAGCGGCCACGACCCATGTCAGGAAGGTCTACTACAGCCGCAGTGACGGCACCGGCTATTCGTGCTTATTCGGCTAGTTCTGCGGCGCGATCGGCAACGCAGGTCGAGCACTATGTGCTCCCGTAGCTGGGAGCAGCACCACCGGCCCGTTAATCGGTCGCCGCGGCGTGGTGTGGCTGGCAGGCTAACGGCGTGGTGGACTACCAGTTTGCCGAGCCGTCGCTGGCCACGTTGTATGACCTCTTCTGCCCGTGGGATCCACGGGGCGACTCCGGCTTCTACCTGCCGCTGGTGATGGCTGCGGATAGCGTGCTCGATGTCGGCTGCGGTACGGGGATGCTGTTGCGACGGGCCAGGGCCGAGGGTCACTCCGGACGGCTGTGCGGGCTTGACCCGGCCGCGGCGATGCTGGACGTGGCCAGGGCGGGCAGGAGACGGCGTCGACTGGCTGCTCGGTGATCTGTCCAGCATGGGGTGGCAACGAGAGTTCGAGCTGATCACGATGACCGGTCACGCGTTCCAGGCGCTGACCGGAGATGAGGAACTCCGCGCGGCACTGGCGGCGGTGCGCGCAGCGCTGGCGCCAGGCGGCCGGTTCGCGTTCGAGACGCGCAATCCGGTAGTGCGCGGGTGGGAGCGCTGGGTTCCGGAGTATGGACAGGAGATCACCGACTCCGCCGGGGTCGTCGTGGCGATGTCGCTTCAGGTCGAGCTGCCAGTCCAAGGTGATCTTGTCTCGTTCACGGCCACGTACTCGAGTCCGAGCTGGGATTGGCCGCGGGTCAGCCGTAGCACGCTGCGATTCCTGGATGCCGATGCGATCTCGGGATTCGTAGCCGGCGCTGGCTTGGAGATCGAGGAGCAGTACGGCGACTGGGACCGGTCGCCCCTTGGCCCAGCCAGCCCGGAGATCATCACGATTTGCCGGTGACCGTGGAGTCGCAGCCAACCCTGCTTGACAGCTATCGAATACCTGTTCGATAGTTGAGAGATGGCAGCGGGGGAAGCGACGTGGGAAGCGCAGCGGGAAGAGCCTGGCGCGCGGCGGGAAGCACGAGCGCAGCTCATCTCGCTATCCCCGGTGCGACACCGGGACGACGTGCTGACCGGCGAAAGCCTGCTGCCTGTTCTCCCCGCGCTGCTGGATCTACTGCCAGGCGGCGGCCTCCAGCGCGGGTCAGTGGTGACAGCGGGCGACTGGGGACTGCTGGCGCTAGCGCTGACGGCTGGTGCTGTCGCTGACGGAGCGTGGTGCGCGGTCGTCGGGGTCCCGGCCATGGGCGTGCGGGCGGCAGCCGAGGCTGGATTGGATCTGGACCGCGTGCTGCTAGTCAGCGAGCCCGGTCCGGGCTGGCCGCAAGTGGTGGCATCCCTGCTGGACGGTTTCGACATCGTGCTGCTGCGCCCGCCGGATCAGCCGTCGGCGCAGTTGCGGCGCAAGCTAGAGGCGGTAGCGCGCCGGTTCGGCAGCGCGCTCGTGGTCGCGGGGGAGTGGCCGGGCGCACAATCTCGGCTACTGGTGACAGACGCGCAATGGATCGGGATCGGCGCAGGCCACGGACGGTTGCGGGCCCGCAAGGCACAGGTCATCGCGTCCGGGCGGGGCGCCGGAGAGCGGCCGCGGTCCGCGTGGCTGTGGCTGCCGGGTCCAGACGGCACGATCACGACAGCGGGCCTGGTCGATGCGAGCTCGCGCGCTTACCCAGATAGCGGCTTCCTCGGTAACGCGTGCCTAGATGACGCGTACCCGGGTGCGACGGAACGGCTGGTGAGCAGCGGATGACCAGCCACGCCGCGGCGCCGCGGCGGGTGCTCGTGCTGCGCTGCCCGCAGTGGCTGGACACGCCGGCGGGCAGCCTGGAGCCGGATAGCAGTGCGGCCGCGCGAGCCTTTGAACCCGTCGTTGCCCTCGTGGCAGAGCTCTGCCCGCAGGTCGAGGTCCTGCGGCCGGGTGTGTGCGCGATCCCGGTACGCGGCCCGGCTCGCTACTTCGGTGGTGAGGCCAAGCTGGCCGCCAAGCTCGCCGAGGCGGTCTGCCGGGCTGGCTTCGCCTGTCAGGTTGGCGTCGCTGACGGCCTGTTCGCCGCCGGGCTGGCGGCTCGTACCGGACCGACGGGGATGCTCGTCCCGTCGGGGGAGGCGCGGGAATTCCTGGCCGGATTCCCGGTCGGGGTGCTTGGCCTGCCCGAGCTATGCGAGCTGCTGCCCAGGCTCGGCATTGAAACGCTGGGCCAGCTTGCCAGCCTGCCGCCTGCCGAAGCCGGCAGCCGGTTCGGGGCAGACGGCAAGCTCGCCTGCCGGCTTGCCCGAGGGCTTGACCCTCGCCCGCTGATCCCGCGGGTGCCTGCGGCTGACCTTTCCGTTCAGATGGAGTTTGATCCGCCCGCCGAGCAGTCGGAACCGGTGATCTTTGCGGCCAAGGCGCTGGCCGACAGCGATGCACGATCGGCTGACGGCTGGCGGACTTGCGTGCGTGCGGGTCCAGGTGACGGTGTGCTGCTCGGACGGCCACGAGTTCAGCCGGCTATGGCGGCACGACGGGCTGCTATCGGCGCTGGCCGTAGCCGAGCGCGTTCGCTGGCAGCTCGACGGCTGGCCAGGTACGGCCGGGATCGCGCTGCTGCGACTGACACCGGACCAGCTCGTGCGCGCTAACGGCCGTCAGCTGGCGCTCTGGGGCGACAGCGTGATCAGCGACCGAGTAGCCCGTGCGGCCATGCGAGTGCAGGCCATGCTCGGCCATGACCGCGTGGTACGACCGGTGCTGGCCGGCGGTCGGCGGCCAGCCGACCAGGCGCTGTTCGTGCCCTTCGGGGACGCCGGGGAGCCGCAACGGCCTCCTAACCTCCCCTGGCCTGGGCGGCTGCCTGCGCCCGCGCCGGCGACCGTGTATCCGGCGCCGCTCGCCGCCAGCGTGACCGATGGTGCAGGCGAGACGGTGTCGGTCAGCGGCCGGGCCGAGTTGTCCGCGCCCCCGGCCTGGCTGGCCGCCGCTGGCGGGCCGGCCCGGGCAGTCACATCCTGGGCCGGGCCGTGGCCGGTCACCGAGCAGTGGTGGGATCCGCGCCACGCGCGCCGCCAGGCCAGGCTCCAGCTCATCACCGACGACGGGAATGCGTGGCTGGCCGCACTCCAGGACGGGCGATGGCTGATCGAGGCCAGCTACGACTGATCCGCAACCCGAATCCAGCAATGTGCGGAATCCCTCCGCAGCACCGCAAGCGCCAGCGGGCATGCCGCGCGACCGGTCGGTGAGCCGCGCGGCATGCCCGCTGGCACGGGCCGACCATCAGTCAGCCAGCCCGTCCAAGCAACACTTCACAGTGAACGGATAACGGTGGGCGTGACCCGCCCCCGGAGTTCCCGGGGGCGGGCCCGCTTTGCTACGGCAGCGCTAGCTGCGCAGCGTTACTTGTTCAGCCTTACTTGCGGGGGCTGAGGTGCAGGATCACGACCTCGTCGGTGCCGGCGCCAGCGCCGGTGTTGGTCCCCGTCGGCTGCCCGGTCTCGTACGGGTTCTGCTGGGTTGGCCAGCCGACGAAGTTCTGCGAGTTGTACTCGAACCACTCCGACGCCGTCGTGATCGGGATGACCGGCAGGTTCTGCGCGACGAACGTACTCGATGGGGGCGAGGTCAGCGGTCTGCTGAGTCACCGTCGAGTCTCCAGCCAGCTTGGCCAGCGTCGGCGTCGATCGCCGAGTTCTTCAGGCCCTCGTAGTCGCCCGGTTGGACTTGCCGTTGTTAAGCGAGCTGTCCAGCCAGTTGTCGAATACAGGTTGTACGGCGTCAGGCCGTTGTTCGACCAGTGCTCGCTGACCGAGAAGTTGCCGCTGGCCATGTCGGCGTTCCACGCGTCGACGCTGATGCCCTGGAAGCTGGCGTTGATGCCGGCTGCCTTGAGCTCGTTGGCGACCATGGTGCCGACCGCGGCGTAGTCGGTGTAAGCGGCCGGGCTGATGAGCGTAACCGCGACCTCCTTGCCGTTCGAGCGCGTAGAAGCCAGCGGAGTCCTTCTTGTAGCCGGCCTTGGCGAGCACCGCCGCGGCCGCCGATGCGCTGCCGGTCGGCGAGACGGTGTACGACGGCAGCCGGACCAGCCCACGCGGCGAACGTCGGGAGCGTGATGCCGCTGGTGTTGGTGATCGGGTTCTCCAGGCCGGCCTCGCCCTCTGAGGCGAGCAGGTTGCGGTTGACCGCCAGGCTGATGGCCTTCCGGACCGCAAGCTGGTTAGTCGGCCACTTGTTCAGGTTCGGCATCAGGGCGTTGGTGCTGCCCGGTGCCTCCCAGAAGTGGTGGAACTGCGGTGCGGTGCTGACGAAATTCTTCTGCAGGCCAGGAATGAAGTTGCCGGTCCAGTCGATCTTCCCGGAGTACAGCGCCGACAGCGCGCCGGTGTTGGACGTATAGACCGGGAAGTAGACGTTCTGCACCTTGGCCATCGAGGCCTGCCAGTACGACGCGTTCTTCGTCAGCGTGAAGCCCTGCGGTGTGAAGGTCTTCAGCATGTACGGGCCGGTGCCGACGGGCGTCGAGTCGGTGAAGGTTGACGGGTTGCTTTGGCTGGCCCAGATCGACTTCGGCACGATCGGCACGCCGGCGACCTCCTGGAGGTTCAGGTACTCCGCCGAGCTGAAGTTGACCGTGACGTTGTTTCCGGACGACGTGACGCTGGTGATCGGCAGACCGGCCAGGTTGATGGCGGCGGTCTTCGCCACCAGCTGGTACGTGAAGACCACGTCGGCGGGGGTCATCGCGGTGCCGTTGTTGAACTTCACGCCCTGCCGGATCGCGAAGGTCACGGACTTGCCGCCGTTGGACCAGGTGTAGCCGGTTGCCAGCCACGGGTAGTACTTCGGCGGCTGGGCAATGTCGAACTGCAGCAGCGGCTCGTAGATCGAGGCCCGTCGCGCCCATTCCCCACGGCGCACCGGTCGGGACGAACGGGTTGAAGTCCTGGGTGATGGTCGTCTCGGGGGAGCTCTCCATGGTCAGCGTGTTCGACGCCGTCGACGTGGCGCGACGAACCGCCGCCGCTCGACTTGGAGGAGCCGCACGCAGCCACTCCGGCCGTAAGCAGGCCGACAGCCGCGACGGCGATGAGCTTTTTAGGGCTCAGGTAGTTGATACTCATTTTTACCTTTCCTGTGCTGGTGCCTAATATCCGGCCTGGTATGGGGTCGTCTGACTTAGCTCGTAAGGTCCCCACCCCCTTCTCGCCCGGCGAAGACGGAAGGAGCTGCGACGTCCAGCCGCCAGCACGCGGCGGCCCTGGACGACGAGATCTGCAGCAGCGGCGGCGTCTCTTCCCGGCACCGGTCGACCGCGAAGGGGCACCGGGGGGCGAACGGGCAGCCGACCTCGGGTGCCGAGCCGGCACTGGCGCCGGCGGCCCCGTTCCCATTCAGAATTTCGCGCTTTGGCCGGTTCCGCAGCGCGCCGCCGAGGTTGTCGGGGTCGGGCGCGGAACTGCACCAGCAGTTGCGTGTACGGATGCGCGGGCTGCTGCGTCACGTCCTCGGCCGGGCCGC
The DNA here is from genome assembly GCA_963730085.1 of uncultured Actinomycetota bacterium. Classification (GTDB taxonomy): domain Bacteria; phylum Actinomycetota; class Actinomycetes; order Streptosporangiales; family Streptosporangiaceae; genus JAJYUU01. Next base: position 23,380 of record CAVSQI010000017.1, read on the forward strand.
GCTCCACGATCTGCCCCGCGTACATGACCAGCACCTCGTCGGCGAAGTACCGGGCGGATGCAATGTCGTGGGTGATGTACAGCATCGCCAGGTGGAACCGGGTGCGGAGGTCGTCGAGCAGCGCCAGCATCTCGAGCCGAATCGACACGTCCAGCATGGACACCGGCTCGTCGGCGAGCAGCACGCGCGGCTCGGCGGCCAGCGCCCGGGCGAACGCGACGCGCTGCCGCTGGCCGCCGGACAACTCGTGCGGGTACTTCGCCAGGTACTTGTCGGCCGGGCTGAGGCGCACCTGCTCGATGAGCGACACCGCCTCCTCGCCGACCTGCTTTTTGGACAGCGCGCGGCGGTGCAGGTGCAGCGGGCGCTCGAGGTGGTAGCGCACCGTGTGGGCCGGGTTGAGCGACGCGAACGGGTCCTGGAAGACGAGCTGGACCTCGCTCTTGTACCGCCGGAAAGCGCGCTGACCCGACAGGTGCACCGGCTTCCCGTCCAGCCCGATCGTTCCCGCCGTCGGCTGCTCTTGTCCGGCCAGGAGCCTGGCAACGGTGGACTTGCCGGAACCACTTTCACCGACGAGGGCGACCACCGCGCCGCGGTACAGGCCGAGGGACACGTTCCGGACCGCGTGCAGGACGTGGCCGCGGCCAAGCCGGAAGTCCTTGCCCAGGCCCGTGGCCGACAGCGCGAGCGGTCCGCGCGCGGCCGCGACCGAGACCAGCCCGGTGGCTTCGGGCAGCTGACTGTCCTGTCGTGCCTGGCTGCTCACGGCGTCACCTCCTCGGTCTGCTGCTGGCCGACGGCTGTGGTGACTGCCGTCGCGGCGGTGACGGCGGGGCGCTCGCCGGATCCGTCGACGGGATCGGGGAGCACGAACGGGCAGGCGGTCACGTGCGCGGGATCCGCCGACGTCCGAACGTGGGCGAGCTGCGACTTCGATCTCGGCGCAGGCTTCCGTGCCCTCCGTGCAGCGCGGCAGGAACGGGCAGCCCGGTGGCGGATCAAGCAGGTCGGGCGGGGTGCCGGGGATGCCGGTCAGGTCCTTGCGCGGGCCGCGCAGCGAGGGGAACGAGCGCAGCAGCCGCTTCGTGTACGGGTGCGCTGGCTCGTGGTGGATCTCGGCGGCGGTGGCGACTTCCATCAGCTGCCCCGCGTACATGACCGCGATCCGGTCCGCGAGCTCGAGCAGCAGCGACAGGTCGTGCGTGATGAAGACGATCGCGAAGTCCAGCCGCTCTTTCAGATCGAGGATCTGGCCCAGGATCTCGCGCTGCACGACGACGTCGAGCGCGGTCGTCGGCTCGTCCATGATGACGACTTCGGGGTCGGTGGCCAGCGCCATCGCGATCATGACTCGCTGACGCATGCCACCGGACAGCTCATGCGGGTAGCTGCGCAGTCGGGTGCGCGGGATGCCGACCAGTTCCATGAGCCCGGCCGCCTTGTCCGTGGCCTCGGCTGTGAGTCACCTGCAGGTGCGCGCGAATCACGTCGGTGAGCTGGTCGCGGATGCTCAGGACCGGGTTGAGCGCGTTCATGGCGCTCTGGAAGACGATGGAGATCTCGCGCCAGCGCATGCTGGTGAGCTGGTCAGCGCTGAGGGCCAGGATGTCGACCGGGGATTCCATCTGGGCGCCCTGGTAGTGGACGCTGCCGCTGGTGATCACGGCCGGGGCCCGCAGCAGCCGGGTAGCTCCGTAGGCGAGCGTCGACTTGCCGGAGCCGCTCTCGCCGACCAGGCCGACAACCTCGCCCGCGTGCAGGTCGAGCGAGACGTGGTCGACCGCGCGCACATCACCGGCGACCGTACGGTACGCGACAGAGAGATCGCGTATCGACAGCACCGGCTCACCGGAGAGCCTTCCGCGGCCCCCAGGTTCGGCCGGGGCGGGAACGGGGTTGCCTAGGCCGGTCGTCATCGATTGCCCTCGCTCGGCTGGGTGGCACCGACTCGACCTGCTCGATCGGCTAGATAGGCGCTCCGGGAGAACGACCGAATGAAAGCGGTCACCGGGCTGCGACGCATCGGAAGCTCGGCCGCTGGGCGCAGGACGGGTGTCGGGGCGTTGGGCTGCAGCCGGCGTCCATCGACCTTGGCGCGCTGGTTGGCGTCTCGCAGCCGCGGATTGCCGAGCTCGTCGATGCCGGTGTTGAGCAAGACCAGCGAGGTGCCCATAAGCGCGACGGCCAGGCCCGGCGCAAGGAACCACCACCAGCCCCCCGAGCTGCAGGGCCTCCTGGCTCTGGGCCCAGTAGAAGATGGTGCCGAGGCTCCAGGTGGACGTGTCCGTCAGGCCGATGAACGCCAGCGCGACCGACGCGCCGATTGCGTAGAGCACCGTGTTGACGAAGTTGGCCGCGATGAGGCTGACCTCGTTCGGGACGATCTCGAACGTGATGATTCGCCAGCCGCTCTCGCCGGTCTCACGGGCCGCGGCAACGAAGTCACGGCCCCGGATCGACAGCGTCTGCGCTCGGATGACCCGTGCGCCCCAGGGCCAGCCGAGTCCGGCTAGCACCAGGATCGTCGCGGTCTGCCCAGTGCGCGGCAGATAGCCGAGCAAGACGATGAGCAGCGGCAGCGCGGGAATGACCAGGAATACGTTGCTGATCAGCATCAGCAGCTCGTCCCAGAACCCGCCGAGGTAACGCGGCCGTCACTCCGACGAGCACGGACAAGGCGGTGGCGATGACGCCGACCAGAAGGCCAAGCTCGAGCGTCAGCCGGATGCCGGTGAGCAGCTGCGAGAGCACGTCCTCGCCGGCCTGCGTGGTGCCGAGCCAGTGCGCTGCGGACGGCGCGGCCAGCGACAAGGCTGGGTTCGGGTTCTGGAAGCTGGGGTTGTATGGCGCCACGAAAGGCCCGATGATCGCGATGAGTGCGAAGAGCCCGAGCATGATGGCGCCGACCTTGGCCTTCAGTGGGAGGCGGCGCCACCGGCCGAGTTGGCGGGCCGGGCCCGCCGCCAGCGCCGTCGGCTGCGTGACAAGCTGAGTTACTGCGCTCATTAGGCTGCCTCTCTCGTCCTGACCCGTGGATCAAAGGCGACGATCACGAGATCGACGAGCAAGTTCGCCAGCAGGACGGCGAACGTGATGACCAGGAAGATTGCCTGCATGAGCGGGAAGTCGTTCGACTGCACGGCGCTCAGCAGCAGTAGCCCGATGCCCGGATAGGAGAAGACGATCTCCATGACGATGGCACCAGATACGACGAAACCGAGTGCCAGGCCGAATCCCTGCAGCTGGGGCAAGAACGCGTTGCGCGCGGCGTAGGTGAAGATGACGCGGCGGTTCGACAGACCCTTGGCCTGGGCGGCGAGCACGTAGTCCTCGCCGATCGTCGTGATCATCACGTTCCGCATCTGCAGCATCCAGCCCGCGAGCGACGTGATGACGATGGTGAACGCTGGCAGCAGGGAGTGCAGGATCGCGCTGCTGATGAACGACCAGTCCCAGCCGGGTACGAGGCCCCCGCGCGTAGCCCTGGCCGATGGGGAAGACGTGCCAGACCTTGACCGCTAGGAGCCACAGCAGCACTAGGGCGAGGAAGAAGTACGGGGAGTGCCTGCACGAACATCAGGCCCGGCAGGAGCCGGTCCAGCCAGCCGCCATTCCGCCATCCTGCGAAGATCCCGAGCAACGTGCCGAGGAAGAAGGCGATGACCGTCGCGCTCCCGACGAGGGCGAGCGTCCACGGGATGGTCTGGCCCAGCAGTGACGACACCGACGCCGGATAGTTGGAGACCGACGTGCCGAAGTTGAAGTGCACGACATCGTTCAGGTAGCTCACGTACTGGCCCCAGAGCGAACCGGGATGACCGACGCCCAGCATGGCCTCGAGCGCGTGGTAGGTCGCAGGCGTCAGGTTCGGGAACTTGGACATGATCGCCTCGACGGCGTTGCCTGGCATGGCCCGAGGGAGGAAGAAGTTCACGGTGAGCGCTACCCACGCCGCGACGAGGTAGAAGCCCAACCGACGCAAGATGAACGGCATCGCCAGGCTCCTAACTCTCGGCGGCCGGCCGCGCGCGGCGGCGGCCCCGTGACGGTGCGGGGAAATCGGAGGCGAGGGTCGTCACGCCGGTGCTGGCCGGTGCCATCGACGGCCGGGTTGCCGTGGCTCGCGTCGCAGTCCCCGGTGCGCGCGCCGCGGTCACTGCGGTCGTTGGTGCGGTGCTCACCAGGAAGGGTGCTGCGGTCGTACGCGCCACGGTTCCTGGCGGGCAGCCGCAGCTCTTGCGCAGGACGAGCTCGGTCGGCAGGCGCTCGACCTGGGTCGGCAGGTCCGGCCGGGCGATCCGGTCGAGCAGCCGGGCACACGCTCGTTCGCCGAGCATCCGCATTGGCTGATGTACGGTCGTCAGCGACGGCTCGAACAAGCTGCCGGGGAAGATGTCGTCAAACCCGGTCACGGAGAGGTCCTCAGGGACGCGCACCCCACCACGGCTCAGCGCCTGCAGGATGCCGATGGCCATCTGATCGTTTGCGCACACGACGGCGTCTGGCATCTCGGCGCGGTTAGCAAGCAGCATCTCGCCGGCCTGCTCGCCGCTTTGCACGCTAAATCGTCCGCAGTAGGAGCCCACGAGCTCGGTCTCCGGGTGTGACTGGAGGACCTCGTGCATCGCGAGCCTGCGCTCCTTGGCGTCCGGCGCGCTCGGTGGCCCGTCGACGTGGAAGATGCGGCGTCGGCCGTGATCCTCGACGAGGTGCCGTACGAGTGCCGCCGAGCCCGACCGGTTGTCCGCGGTCACGACGTCCGCTGCGTGCTCGGCCGGGTCGCCTGCAACGACGACGACCGGCAGCCGCTCGGCCAGACGGGCAAGCTCGTCCGACGGCACGATGCCCTCGCCGATCAGCAGCCCGTCAACCTTGCCGGACAGCGTCTGCAGTCGGCGGAGATCGTCGTCGCTCTCCTCGCGCAGATAGGTGATCATGAGCGACCAGTTGTGATAGCGGATGCGCTGCTCGACGCCGCGGAGAATCTCGTCGTAGAACAGCAGGCTCATGCTCTCGATGTCGTACTGGTGCGGCGCGAGACGCTCGACACCGACGAGCCCGATCACGTTCTTCTGACGGCGCGACAGGCTCTGTGCCGCGCCATCAGGCACGTACCCGAGCTGATTGATGACATCGAGTACCCGCGCTCGCGTGCTGTCGCGCACCCGGTCTAGCCCGTGGACGACGCGGGACACGGTCGCGGTCGATACGCCGGCCAGTCGCGCGACGTCGTACAACGTCACCGGATTGCCCCCACCGCGGCTCGTGTCGATCGTCTGCGTGTCCGGTGTGACATCGATGGCGATATCTGGCGTCGCCGCCTGGGCCGCTGAGTCGAACTTGGCGGGAGCCGGGCTGGACATCACCGCGAGATCGGCTGCGGGCTCGGTCATGTCAGCCGCGACCGCATCGGCGGCAAACCTTGGCACGGTGACATCAGGCGAAGAGGGCGTGGTGCCGCGCGCCCCTGCGACCGCGGCATCACGCGCGTCGGGCGCGCTTGGAATGTGTACCTCTGGGGTGCTCATCCAAGGCCCGAGCGGCGTTGACTAGCGGTGCCTGAAGCCATCCATCAATCCCTGGACCCTTGTGACTTGGGGGTAAAAGTACTTACATCGTCTTATCTAACCGCTTACATTGCTTGATCTAAGCGCTTACACTAAGACTCGCCTTAAGGGGCGTCAAGGTCTGAGAATTAAGACGCACGCAACGTTCTGGTAACACGAGGGAGTGTCAGATGACCCAAGCGGGGACCACCGCCAACGGTGCCCTTTCTTTTCCGCCAGACTTCACGTGGGGCGCGGCGACGGCTGCGTACCAGATAGAAGGAGCGGTCAACGCTGACGGACGAGGACCGTCCATCTGGGACACGTTCAGCCGGGTGCCGGGCAAGATCCGCAGGGGCGACACCGGCGACGTAGCGTGCGACTCCTACCACCGGTATCCCGAGGACGTGGCGATCATGTCGTCGCTCGGACTGGGGGCGTACCGGTTCTCGATCTCGTGGCCGCGCATCCAGCCTGGCGGGTCCGGACCGGTGAACCAGAAGGGCCTTGACTACTACCGGGCACTGCTTGACGAACTGGCGGCCAAGGGCATCGAATCGGCCGTCACGCTGTATCACTGGGACCTGCCGCAGGAACTGCAGGACCGCGGTGGCTGGACGTGCGCAGCACGGCCGACAGGTTCGCCGAGTACGCGAGCGCTCGTTGCCGAGCAGCTCGGCGATCGCGTGTCGCGCTGGATCACGCTGAACGAGCCGCAGGTTTCCGCGGATCACGGCTACCGGACCGGAGTGCACGCTCCTGGTGTGACCGACAATGCGGCCGCGGTCGCGGCCACGCACCACTTGCTTCTCGCGCACGGACTCGGCGCTCAGGCGCTACGCAGCGTGCGACCCGAGACTCCGGTCGGCATAACGCTGGACATGCACACGGTTCTGATCGCGGAGGGCACACAGCCCGAAGCCGTGGAGGCTGCGCGGCTCGCAACGGACGCCGAGCTCAACGGGCTGTTCCTCGAGCCGGTGCTGTATGGCCGGTACCCGTCGCACGCGAGAGCTGCGCTGCTGCCCACGCCAGACCTCGTCGCCGACGGCGACCTCGACATCATCCGGCAGCCACTCGACTTCCTCGGCGTCAACTACTACTCGCCCGTCTTCCTGCGCGCCGGGAATCCTGACGACCTCCGGCAGAACGAGGAGCCAGCGCGCTGCGAGCTGCCGGGCGTCGTGGAGTACCAGCCGGCTGAGCTCGAGCGCACGCCGATGGGCTGGCTTGTCGACGCGGACGGCCTCTACGACCTTCTGGTCCAGCTGTCGGACGCGGCTCCGGGCCTGCCGCTCTACATCACCGAGAACGGCTGTGCCGCCGAGGACTACGTCGACCCCGACGGCGACGTCAAGGACGTCGAGCGCGTCAGCTATCTGCACCAGCACCTGGACGCGGCGGCCCGCGCGATCAAGGCCGGCGTGAACCTCGCTGGCTACTACGTCTGGTCGCTGCTGGACAACTTCGAGTGGGGCTGGGGATACCAGCGCCGCTTCGGGATCGTGTTCATCGACTTCGAGACCCAGCGCCGCATCCCGAAGTCGAGCGCGAAGTTCTACTCCGAGGTCGTCCGCGCGAACGCGGTCCCGTCGTACTCGGAAATCGACGCCTGACGATGGTCTAGGGGCTGATCCGCATGGTGATCTTGATGTCGCCGTCGCCGTGCCTAGCCACCTCGGTCATGCCCAGTCGCCGGTAAAGGGCGTAGGCGCGGCGGTTCACGGTGAGCACGTCCAGGGTCAAGGCCTGACCCTTCTGCCTGGCCTCGTCGAATCGCGGTGACGTACTCACCCATGGCGGCCTTGTGCAGCTGATAGCAGAAGTCGCTGTCGGCGAGGGTGGCCGGGCGCAGCGCGAAGGCGTCTGTGTTACGCACGAGTGCCACCGACGTCATCTTGTTACGTCAACTGTGCGCGGCGACGTGGCCGATGATCGTGTCCGCGACTAGCTGCGGCGCGCGCACTGTCGGGTAGTGGTCAACTCCGGGCATCCGGATCATGGTGCAATCGGGGATGCGGTCGGCCGCCTCTTCGTTGCTGGCGATGAGCGCGGCGTCATCCATATCTCCGACCATCAGGACAGTCGGCACCGACATGTCAGTGAGGCGGTCATAGGTGGGCTCGCCTTCGCGCTCGAACTCCTCCTCGCCATCCCAGGCCGCCATCGCCGAGCGCATCAGGTCGGCGACCAGCGGGTCGTCTCCTGACCGGCCCCACACGTCAAGCAGTAGCTGAACGATTCCCTCGTCGTCGCCGACCGCAGCGAGCGCTTCGCATGCCTCATCGAGCTCGGGCGTCTCCGGATACGGGTAGCCGCCGATGCCAGGGCAGAGGAGCACCAGGGACTTCACCTGGTTGCCGCTGCCGAGCGCGAATTCCAGCGCCGTGCCGCCGCCCATACTGCACCCGACCAGGTGCGGGCCCACGACGTCGAAGTGATCGAGAACCGCCGTGAGGTCGTCGAGCAACGTGAAATCCTCAGTCGCTGCCGGCGACCGGCCGAAGCCGCGAACGTCGTAGCGGATCACCCGGTGCGCGGACGTCAAGCGCGACCAGACCGGATCCCACATCCGGGAATCGCCGACCCCTTCGTGCAATAGGACCAGCACCGGCCCGGATCCGCCGGAGTCCTCGGCCCAGATTTTGTCAGCACCGACCGGCAGCATGGTCTGCATGGTCACGACGGTAGTGGCGATTGCCGGATGAGTCACCTGATTATGCGGAAGCCGGGATGAATCAGGCAGCCGACGCACGCGAGCGGCTGGTTCACTCGTGCCCGGGCTTGGAACCCGGCGCTGGCGAGCGACTCGCCCAGCTACTCGCGGCCGAGCCATGGATGGCGCACGCTCTTGAGGCCGTCGCGGCGAGCGGCTTGCCCTGTGCCTGGATCGGCGCGGGCGCGATCCGCGACCTGGTATGGGGCGGGTACCACGGCGGGTTCGATCCGGCCACGGTCAAGGACGTCGATGTCGCGTATTTCGATGCAGAGGACATCACGCTGGAGCGTGACCTGGCGGCCGAGAAGGTTCTGCGCGGGATCGCGCCTGGCATGCCGTGGGAGGCGACCAACCAGGCCGCCGTTCACCTCTGGTATCACCACTACTTCGGCGGTCCGCCGGTGGAGTCGTTCGCGAGCGTGCACGACGCGGTCGCGACGTGGCCGGAGACCGCTACCTGCGTCGCTGTCCGGCGTGGAAGCGACGGCATCGAAGTCTGCGCCCCGCACGGCGCCGCCGATCTTCTCACCGGGGTCTGGCGTGTCAACCCGATCCGGGTGACGCCTGCGGTTTCCCGGGCGCGGCTGGCGCGGCAGCGCGTGCAGGTCAGGTGGCCGCACGTGCACGTTGTGCAGCCGGATTGACGGCCCCGTTCCCGTCGGTAGTGCGCAGATGGGGCCGCGGCCGGCCACAGGTAGTAGCCCGGCTGCCGGGAAGCTTGCTGTCCTAGGGTTGGAGGTGGCCTCGAGGAGGCCGGGCCGACATGCGTGACTGGCCCGCAAACATCGGCCACGTGCCGGGCGCGCTTGGGCTCGCCCCGGCCGGCAGGTAGAGAGGATTCCTCATGAGCGCGACACCCAGCGCAGCGGCGGCGGGAACCATCGGCATCGGCGGCGACCTTACGGTCAACCGAATGGGCTTCGGGGCGATGCGGATCACCGGTCAGGGCATCTGGGGACCACCGCCGGACCGGGATGTAGCCAAAGCGGCCGTCCGGCAGGCGGTCGACCTCGGCGTGAACTTTATTGACACGGCTGATTCCTACGGTCCCCACGTCAGCGAGGAACTCATCGCCGAGGCGTTGCACCCTTACCCCGACGATCTGGTGATCGCGACCAAGGGCGGACTGGACCGGCCAGGTCCGGGGCAGTGGCATGCGAACGGGCGTCCCGAGCACCTGCGCGAGGCCTGCGAGGGCAGCCTGCGCCGGCTGAAGCTGGAGCAGATCCCGCTCTACCAGTTCCACCGCCCCGACCCGAGGGTGCCGATCGCGGAGTCCATGGGGGCTCTGGTCGAACTCCGGGAGGAAGGCAAGATCCGGCATATCGGCGTCTCCAACGTCTCCGAGGCGCAGCTCCGCGAGATGCAGGCGATCACGCCGGTGGTATCGGTGCAGAACAGGTACAACCTGGGGGACAGATCGTCGGAGTCGATGGTCGATCTCTGCGAGCAGGAGTCCATCGTGTTCTTGCCGTGGGCGCCGATCCAGGAGTCTGACGAGCTGGTACCGGTGCTAACTGCGGCTAGTCGGCTCAACGTCAGCACCCGCCAGGTAGCGCTCGCGTGGCTACTGGATAGATCGTCGCAGATGCTGCCGATTCCTGGTTCGGGCTCGCCTCAGCACGTTGCGGAGAACGTCGCTGCTGCGTCGGTTCAGCTGACGAAGGACGAGGCCAACGCCCTCTACGAGCTGGCGAAATGACGACGACCGCGCAGAGCCGGGCGGTGCGCTGATCGCATGCCGGGCGGTGTGCTGATCGCATACACCATGGTCGTGGCTCCGCTGTCGGTCTAGACACAGCGGGCGCCCAATCACGCTGCTGATCGGGCTCACCGGCCGCCGACATTCGAAGATACATTCGAGTCTACGGCTGGATTGTCGGACCTGGTCGTTATGATTATCGGGTGAACTAGAAGTCCGAGCACAGCAGGGGGCAGGCATGGGATGGGACAACCCGCCACTGCCCTGGCGCGAGTTCGAGCGCCGCCTGTCCTGGGGCAAGGGGGCTGGCCAGGCACCAGGGGGTCCCGATGTCGGCGCGGGCCACCAGCCTGGTCCGGAGGGCGCCCCCCGGCCGGTGATCCCGCTGCCGGCTGGGCCTGCCTCACCGGCCTGGGCCGAGCTGCACTGCCACTCTTCCTATAGCTTCCTGGACGGAGCATCGAGCCCGTCCGACTTGGTGCTCGAGGCTGCGGTGCGCGGGCTGTCGGTGCTGGCGATAACCGATCACGACGGCATGTACGGAGTACCGCAGTTCGCGCAGTCGGCGGCGCGGCTGCGGGACACTGGCGTGAGCCTGGGGACCGCGTTCGGCGCCGAGCTCAGCCTTGATCTAGCGCGCAAGGTGGGAGTGCGGGTCGGCCGGGCCCGACCCGACGACGCGCTCCGGTGGCCAGTGGGGACACCAAGGACAGGCGTCCCCGATCCGTCCGGGCGGCACTTGCTCGTGCTCGCCCGTGACCCGGACGGGTACCGGCGGCTCTGCCGTGTCATCAGCACCGCACAGCTAGCCGGCGGCGAGAAGGGCCTGCCCATCTACGACGAACCCGCGCTCGCTGACGCACACGATGGGCACTGGGTGGTTCTCACCGGCTGCCGTAAGGGCGCGGTCCCGTCGGCGCTGGCAGCCCACGGCGAGGCGGCGGCCGCGCGAGAGCTCGCGAGTCTGACCGAGGCATTCGGCGCTGACAACGTGAAAGTGGAGCTGACGATTGGCAACGATCCGGCCGATGACGAGCGTAACGACGCGCTAGCGGCGCTGGCCGCAGCTGAGGGTATCGGCGTGATCGCTGCCAGCAATGTGCACTTTGCCGCTCCGCAGGACGCCAGGCTGGCGCAGGCGCTGGCTGCCATCAGGGCTCGGCTCAGCCTGGCTGAGATGGATGGCTGGCTGGCCGCATCCGGCAGCGGGTATGTGCGCTCCGGCGCGGAGATGGCGGCCCGGCTGCGCCGCTACCCCGGCGTGCTGGAGCAGACGGCAGAACTCGCGGCCGACTGCGCATTCGACTTCAACGTCATCGCGCCCCGGCTGCCCGACTTCCCGGTTCCGGCTGGTCACAGCGAAGACAGCTGGCTGCGCGAGCTGGTCGCGCAGAAGGCGCGGGGCCGGTACGGCAGCCCGGATAGTGAGCGCATCCCCGGTGCCTACGCACAGATCACACGCGAGCTGAGCGTTATCGAGCAGCTGGGCTTCCCCGGCTACTTCCTGATCGTGCACGAGATCGTGGAGTTCTGCGAGAAGGAAGGCATCTTGTGTCAGGGCCGGGGTTCGGCAGCCAACTCGGCGGTCTGCTACGCGCTCGGGATCACCAGCGTGGATCCGGTGCAGCATGGCTTGCTGTTCGAGCGGTTCCTGTCTGCGGGCCGGGACGGGCCGCCGGACATCGACCTTGATATCGAGCACAAGCGCCGTGAAGAGGTCATCCAGCACGTCTACGGCGAGTACGGCCGAGGGAATGCCGCCCAGGTAGCCAACGTGATCAGCTACCGGCCGCGGATGGCGATACGCGATGCCGGCCGCGCGTTCGGCTACGAGCCCGAGCAGCAGAACGAGTGGTCGCGCCAGGTAGGTCCGAGGCAGTACGGGCCAGGTCAGCCGGTCCCGCCGGACGCCGGCGTGCCTGACGCGGTTGTCGATCTGGCCGAGCGCATGCAGCGACTACCGCGGCACCTCGGCATCCACTCCGGCGGGATGGTGATCTGCGACCGGCCGGTGGGCGAGGTGTGCCCGGTGGAGTGGGCCCGGATGCCGAACCGCAGCGTGCTCCAGTGGGATAAGGACGACTGCGCCTACGCGGGGCTGGTCAAGTTCGACTTGCTCGGCCTGGGCATGCTGACCGCACTCCGGGACTGCTTCGAGCTGGTGGAGCAAGCACACGGTGCCCGCTGGAGCTTGCATTCCATCCCGCAAGAGGACCCTGGCGTTTACGCGATGCTTCAGGTCGCCGACACCGTCGGGGTGTTCCAAGTCGAGTCGCGGGCGCAGATGGCGACGCTGCCGCGACTGCGACCGGAGAAGTTCTACGACCTCGTGGTGGAGGTTGCGCTGATCCGGCCCGGCCCGATCCAGGGCGGCTCGGTGCATCCGTACATGCGGCGCCGCCACGGCGATGAAGAGCCCGACCTACCGCATCCGCTGATGGAGCACGCGCTCGGCAAAACCCTTGGGGTTCCGCTGTTCCAGGAGCAGATGATGCAGATCGCCATCGACTGCGCCGGGTTCAGCCCGACCGAAGCCGACCGGCTGCGCCAGGCGATGAGCTCCAAACGGGCGCCGGAGCGCATCCAGGAACTGCGCGAGCGGCTGCTGTCCGGGATGGCCGAGCGAGACATCCCGGCCGAGGTGGCTGAGGACATCTACGTCAAGATCCTGGCGTTCTCCAGCTACGGCTTCCCCGAGTCGCACGCGATCAGCTTTGCCTACCTGGTCTACGCCAGCGCGTGGCTGAAGTGCTACTACCCGGCTGCCTTCACCGCCGCGCTGCTGCGCGCCCAGCCGATGGGTTTCTACTCGCCAGCGAGCCTGATCAGTGACGTGCGCCGGCACGGCGTCACGGTGCGTGGCGTGGACGTGAACGCGAGCGGCGTGCTGGCGACCCTGGAAAAGACCGAAGATCCAGGGAACGGGGCCGTCCAGCCCGATTCGCCGGCCGGAGGCGCGCCGGTACCGGGCCAGCCCGTGATCCGGCTCGGGCTTTCCGAGGTCCGCAACCTTGGCCGGAGCGTGGCCGAGGAGATCGTGGCTGGCCAGCCGTACGCAGACCTGGAGGACTTTGCCCGGCGGACAACCGTGCCGGCCGCCGCACTGGAGGCCCTGGCGATGGGCGGCGCGTTCGGCTGCTTCGGCGTGAGCAGGCGAGAGGCGCTGTGGGCGGCTGGGGCCGTGGCGACCATCCGGCCTGGTCAGCTGCCAGGCACCACACTGGGCATGACCGCGCCGCCGCTGCCGGCGATGACTGCGGCCGAAGAGACGTTCGCCGACCTGTGGGCGACAGGGACTTATGGCACGCACCCGATCGAGCACATCCGGGCGATGCTCACCGAGCGCGGCGTGCTGCCCGCAGCGAGCCTGACGACCGCGCAGAATGGCCGGAACGTCGTCGTCGGCGGCCTGGTCACGCATCGCCAGCAGCCAGGGACCGCGCGCGGGGTGGTGTTCCTCAGCCTCGAGGACGAGACAGGGATGACCAACATCATCTGCCCGCCGAATGTGTGGCAGCGCTTCCGCAAGATCGGCGTCGATGCGAACGCGCTACTCGTGCACGGACGGATTGAACGGCTGGACGGAGCGGTCAGCCTGCTGGCTACTCGGCTGGAGAGGCTGCGGGTCGTCGCCGCGGCCCGAAGCCGGGACTTCCGCTAGCCCGCGGGCACCAACATCACGCGTCTGGACACGGATCACCGCGAGGTGAGCCGCGTTCATTCAGTAGCGTCAATCCAGACTGCGTTCACCTGGACACGGGTTCGTTTGTACGATCATGATATGTCAGCCCGATACACCTGCCGGGGGCGCGGCAACCAGCAGTAAGGCGACGCAGAGCGGAAGCGATGCAGAGCAGGAGCGCAGTGCAAGGAGCAGCATGCCCTTTGATGTAGCCCGCACATTTGCGGAACGATCCGGGGAGAACTTCGCCCTGCACGAGCGCTACATGAATCAGCAGCTGGCGAGGACGCTCAGGACCCTCGGCTTCGACCGCAACTACGTTCGCGGCGAGGGCTGTTACCTCTACGATGACGCCGGCGCCCGTTACCTGGACTTCCTCTCCGGCTTCGGCGTGTACGCCCTCGGCCGCGCTCACCCTGCGGTAAAAGCTGCGCTGCACGAGGCACTCGACCTAGACCTCCCCAACATGGTCCAGATGGACTGCGCCCTCCTACCCGGCCTGCTGGCCGAGCAGCTCGTCGCCCGTGCGCACGACGGCATTAGCCGAGTCTTCTTCTGCAATTCCGGTGCCGAGTCGATCGAGGCGGCGATTAAGTTCGCCCGTCACTCAACGCAGCGCCCGAAGATCCTTTACGCCGAGCACGCATTCCACGGGCTGACAACCGGCGCCCTCGCGCTCAACGGCGGCAAGGAGTTCCGCAAGGGCTTCGGTGACCTGCTGGAATCAGTCTCGGTTCCATTCGGCGATCTTGACGCTCTCGAGCAGCGGCTGCGCGGCCACGACGTTGCGGCGTTCATCGTCGAGCCGATTCAGGGCAAAGGCGTCTACTGTGCCACACCGCAGTACTGGCGAGCGGCGCAGCAGCTCTGCCGGCAGTACGGCACGCTGCTGGTCACCGACGAGGTACAGACCGGCCTCGGCCGGACCGGCCGGTTCTTCTGCCACGAGCACTGGGGCCTTGAGCCGGACATCATCACGATCTCAAAGGCGCTCTCCGGCGGCTTCATGCCGATCGGCGCGATGCTCACCACCGACAAGATCTTCGCGAGCGTGTACGACTCCATGGAGGATGCCCTCAAGCACTCGACCACGTTCGGACGCAATCAGCTGGCCATGGTGGCGGGCCTGGCTACGCTCGCGGCGTTTGACGACGAGGACATCATCGGCCGGGCCGAGCGTACCGGCGATTACCTGCAAGAGAAGCTTCGCCGCCTCGCCGACCGCTACGCGCTGATCCAGGACATCCGCGGCCTCGGCCTCATGGTCGGCATCGAGTTCGGTGAGCCGGAAGCACGCTCGGCCGCCCGCCGCTTCCGCACCCTCGAGCGGCTTCGCGACGGCATGTTCTCGCAGACTGTAGTGGTCCCGCTATTCCACCGGCATCGGATCATCACGCAGGTGGCCGCCGACAACGTCAATATCATCAAGCTGCTTCCGCCGCTGATTTCGGGCGCGGAGGAGGTCGATTACTTCATTGACGCGCTCGATGACGTCATGGCCGACGCGCATCGCGGGTCGGGGCTCACTTACGAGTTCGGCCGGACCATGGCTCGCGGCGCTCTCCGGCGCAAGTCCCTCCGCAGCGTGGCGAGCTCGAGGCCGCCGAGCGACGAGGCCGCGGAGGCCTCGCCGGGGCGGCCAGCACGGTCAGTGCCACCGGCCGAGGACCATCCGCACGCAGTCGGGTCCACTCCCGATTCCGGTTACAGCACGGCCGTCGCCTCCATCGAACCCGGCGACCGCGTGGTCATCACCGGCGCCGCTGGCTTCATCGGCTCCGCCGTGGTCCGCGCCGTGCAGGCGAAGGGCGCCCAGATCGTCGCGCTCGTCGAACCCGGCGCCGACGCCCGCAACCTCCGCAGCGTCCCTGAAATCGAGCGCGTCAGCGTCGACATCCGGGATGCCCGAGCGGTACGAGCTGCCTTCGAGGGCGCCAGGTATGGGTTCCACCTGGCCGCCGTGTACCGGTTCTGGGCTCGTGACGCACGCGTCTTCCACGACGTGAACGTCGGTGGGACGCTCAACGTAATCGACGCGGTGCTGGCGGCGGGCTGTGAGCGGCTCGTCTATACCTCGACTGTCGGTGTGCTCGGGCTGAGCAAGACCCGCTCGGGCCAGCCGGCCGACGAGACCAGCTACGCCGATATCGCCCACCTGTACGGGCTCTACAAGCGGACGAAGTTCGCCGCCGAGCACGAAATCCTCCGGGCCGCGGCCGAAGGCCTCAACGTCACCATCGCGATGCCCACGTTCCCGCTCGGACCTGGTGACGTGGCGCCGACCCCGACGGGCAAGTTCGTCCTTGACTTCCTCAACGGCAGGATGCCGGCCTTCGTCGACACGGCGATGAATGTTTGTCACGTCGACGACCTGGCGCGCGGGCACGTCGCTGCCCTCGAGCACGGCCGCACTGGCCGCAGCTACATCCTCGGCGGCGAGAACCTGTCGATGCGTGAAATCCTTCAGGCGCTGGCCGACTGCTGCGGGCTACCCATGCCACGCTTTGAGGTGCCACGGCCGCTCGTCGTCACGGCGGGCGTCGCGTCCAGTCTTATCGAGGGCAGACTGCTGCGACGCGAGCCGCGGGTACCCCTCGAAGGTGCGCGAATGGCGTCTACGAAGATGATCTTCAACGACGACCGGGCGCGGGCTGAGATCGGGCATAAGTCACGCCCGGCACGCCTAGCGATCGAGGACTCGGCGCGCTGGTTCACCGACAATGGCTACGTCTCGGCGGACCGGCTCGCGACGATCCGATGGCGCGGTTAGGTATCCGCAGGATCAGACCGTGGAAGTGATCGACGCTGCGGGCCGCGCTCCGCTCATCGATGATGCCGCCCAGATCTGGGCGGAAGCCACCGCCGCTCGTGACGGGCGTGACGAGGTACCAGGACTCGAGGATTCGCGCCCGGTTATCCAGAGCGTTCTCGATCGCTCCGAACAGTCGCTCCTGCTGATCGCGCGCTCTGCCGACGGGACTGCCGCAGGGTTTGTGGCCATCGAGCCGGTGGCCAACAGGAGCGAGCCCACCGGCGAGGTGGCCTATTTCGGCGTGAGGCCCCGATGCTGGGGCCTGGGCGTCGGCGAGACCTTGCTGTTGGAGACACGCAGACGGCTCAAGGCGGCCGAATATGCCGCCGTAGAACTATCCGTGTACGTGGACAACTACCGAGCCACGGCGCTGTATGAGCGCGTGGGCTGGCGGGCCTTCGGACAGCCGACGCCGCATCAAAGGACAGGCAAGCCAGAACAGCGCTACGCGCTGCGGCTTTGATCGGCTAGCCGAAGCCAACCGTCAGCGCGGGTGGACGGGCGGGCCGTGCCGTCGCCGCGGTCGCCAAGTATCAGACGGCAGCGTCAGTCAATCGTTGAGGGGACCAGGAGCCAGAAGTGTTCGGGCGTTCTTCGGCCCCGGATCTGTCCCGTTGACGACGAGCGAGGCGCGGGTCCACGGGCGGTCAGCAGCGAGGAACGGTTCTTCATGCCGCATCCAGATGTCCCAGAAGTCTGCCGCTTCTTCAGGCGTCCGGCCGAGTTCGACGTCACGCGCTAGGCCTCGACGGCGGGCTTGGTCGCGGTCGGACTGAACCCACACGACCAGCTCGGAACGTTCGGCGAGATACGCCCGCCCCGCGCCCACGCCCTCAACGATCAGGACCGGCCGGGGCCACGCCTCGACCGCGCCCGGCCTGTTATGCGCGATCCAGGCTGGCGGCCGGAAGGCAACGGTGTCGCCACGCTTCCACGGGGCGATCACCCCGGCAAGAAGGATGTCCGCCCAGTCGATCGGATCATGACGCCAAGATATGTCGTCGGTGTGTACGACGCTGGAGTCGAGGAGCCGCGCCAGCCGCGTAGCAAACATCGACTTACCGCTACCTGACCTACCGTCGACGAGGATGAGGCCGCGGCCGTCGGCGGGAAGGAGTTGCCGTACTCGGGTGCCCAGCTCGACATCGTCCACAGCAACCAACGACGGTGCCTCTGCCTCCTCGGGGTGCAGGCGCATTTCGCGAGTATGCCAGGGGACACGGACAAGCCGTCGTCCGCCTTTCGGCAAGACTGTCGCTGCGAATCCGCGGACAAAACGGGCTGCGCAGTGTTGGCTGCGTCAGTGCCCGGCGACATATCGGGCCCTTGGCCTGGCATCTGAGTTCGTGATCAACGATGCCGGCTGCGGCCTACTTGTTGTGCAGGCCGCGCACCTCGAACGCCAGAAGGATGTCGGAGAAGCCGCGGAACAGCGCGAAGAACCCGATCCAGAGGATCAACAGGAGCGCGCGTGCGGGGAACTCCTGCTGGGAGACCCAGAAACCAAGCAGGATCTCTAGGACGCCCGCAATCATGCCGAGCCACCATGCCGGGTTGATCTCGCGCGACGAGATCGAGGTGACCAAGTCGAGGCTGCCTCGGAAGATGAGCAGGAGCCCGAAGATCGCGGCCAGTGCCCAGAACGCGCCGAACGGGCTAGCGAACGACCACAGTGCCGCGAACAGGAACAAGATCGCCATCAGCACATGCGCCCAGCGCCACCGCACTCGCATCGAGGCGATAAGGAGCTCGCTGAGCCAACCGCCCAGGAAGACCACGCCCATGAGCACGCCTACGGCGACCACTGAGGTTATCCGGAAGCGCAAGACGATCACGGAGATGACCAGCCACGCTATCCCGGTAAAGAGGAACATCCACCACGGCCCGGCCAGCTGGTCCAGTACCGTCTCGACTCTGCTACGAGGGCCGGAGCCCACCAGCGACTGCAAGCGCATGCTCATGTCCGTATCCCCTCGCAACAGCTGATTCCAACCGTCTCACCCGAACCGGCTTTAACACCATAGGGCGGCACATGAAGTTTCGGCCGCAACCGGCCGTCTCGCCGTTCGGCGAAAGCTCGGAGTTACGGCGATCACATTGCCGGCAGGAACACCGTCGGCTGTCGCCTCGTTAGCCCGGCATGGTTGTTGACTCGGGGGTAACTGATCGATCACTCGGCCGTGATGTCCGATGCGGACTTGGTGCGGCTGCACGCAGACGGGAACAACGAGGCACTCGGAGTCCTATGCGACCGTCACGGTGCAAGGCTGAAGGCTGCTGCGGCGCCGGATCGCGTGGCGCAAGACGCCGACGACGCCGTCCAAGACGGGTGCCTCAAGGCTTTCCGCCGCGCTGACACGTGTTCGGGGCGATTCGGCCGTGACGACCTGGCTGCACCGGATCGTGACCAATGCCGCGCTCGACATCCGCAGGCGCAATCCGCTCGTGGCCGAGCCAGCCGGCGAATCCTCGAGTCGGTTCGGAGACAGGCCAGGCAGACACCCGGATCGACCTTCGGAAACAGTGGTCCAGCATCTCGAAGGACCAGCAGGCTGCCCTCCTGCTCGTGGACATGATGGGCTACGCACGTTCGCCGAGGCCGCGGATCCTCGGCGTGCCCGAGGGAACGCTCAAAAGCCGGGCCGCTCGCGCTCGCGCTGCTTTGGCGGGCAAGCTGGAGCAGACCGCAGACCAGGCGTAGAACATGGAGCGCTGAAGAGTGCGAGCAACTCCTGACGGAGAATGCCTCGTGGCGGACCCGCATCCGGCGACCGCCAGCGCCTCGCTCAGTCAAACTCCGGCTTGCGGTCCCGCGAGCGCTTCAGCTCGAAGAACCCGTCGGTCTCCATGACGAGCGCCACGCCGTCAAAGAGTCGGCCCGCCGCCTCGCCCTTGGGCGCAGGCGTGACCACCGGGCCGAAGATCGCGTGGCCCCGAACGCGGATCACCGGGGTGCCCACATCAATACCGACGTCGTCGAAGGCCTCGTGATGCGATGCCTTGATGACGTCGTCGAACTCCGCGCTGTCGGCCGCGGAGACCAGCGTCTCCGGCAGGCCGACGTCGGCGAGCGATTCCGGCAGCACCGCCGGGTCAGCCCGGCGTCCCTGCACGTGGAACCGCGTGCCCATAGCGGTGTAGAGCGGAAGTAGCACCTCAGGTCCGCGCTCGTGCGCAGCAGCGGCAACGACCCGGATCGGGCCCCACGCCTTGGCCATCCGCTCCAGGTAGTCCTCGTTGAGCCCTTTGCCCTCGTGCTGGGTGAGATTGAGGTACGCCAGCGACATAGGCCGCCAGTCGACGCGGACGGGCCTGACCTTCTCCACTTCGAGCATCCACCGGGACGTTATCCAGGCCCACGGGCACACGGGGTCGAACCAGAACTGCACGACTTCCTCGGCCCCGCTTGATCTCTCCTGCTGAGCTGTCACGGATGCCTCCAGGTGAGTAGTCCCGACCCCGCGAACAGCCACCACCAACCGCGTATTCCCGACGGTGGGGCGCTGGTAGCAACCCCGTTCCTGCGGCAGGATGGCGGCATGTTTCGCCGACGCGGAGGTGGTCGCAGATGACGTCGCCAGGTGTCTTCGCTGACCTGGAGGCGCTGCGCGCGTGCTGGCATCCGGTTGCGTTCTCGGCAGCCGTGACGGATGAGCCCGCGCGCGCGTGACCTTTTGGGCGAGCCGCTGGTCTTGTGGCGCGGCCGCGACGGGACCCCGCGCGCGATGTCGGACGTCTGCATTCACCGGGGCACGGCGTTGTCGCTCGGCAAAGTGATCGGCGATGAGATCGTGTGTCCGTACCACGCGTGGCGCTACGGGCCCAGTGGACGCTGCACGGCTATACCGCAGCTAGCGGATCCGACTCGCGTCCCGGCCAAGGCGCGCATCAGTGCATTCCGGGTCTGCGAGCGCTACGGGCTCATCTGGGTCGCGCTGGCCGAGCCGCGCTGGCCGCTGCCGGAGGTACCCGAGCTTGAGGACAGCTCGTGGGCCATGGTCAAAGCCGGGCCTTACCGCTGGCAGTGTGACGCCGCCCGGCAGGTGGAGAACTTCACCGACTTCGGCCACTTCCCGTGGGTGCATCCGGGTCTGCTTGGCGATCCGGACCGGCCGGTGGTGCCCCGGCACGAGGTACAGCACCGATGATCACGTGCTGCACTACACGATCGTGCGGCCGGAGGCGCCAAACTCAGACGACTTCCCCGTTTTCGGCAACGAGCAGGCCGGGCCGCCCGAGCGGCGCAGCCGGTACGAGCTGCATCTGCCGTACACGATCGCACTCCGACTCGGCTGGGGCGGCGAACGCGGCATGGTCTATTTCTTCGCGTCCCAGCCCGTCACGGCCGACAGGTGCGCCGGGTACGTCGTGATCGGGCGCAATTACAACTTCGATCAGAGCGCCGAAGTGATTCAGGACTTCGAGGACACGATCTTTGGCCAGGACCAGGTTGTCGTTGAGTCGCAGCGCCCGGAACGAGTGCCGTTTGACCTGGCAGCTGAGCTTCACCTCAAGTTCGACGCCGTGGCGGTGGCCTACCGCAAGGCGATGCGCGCATGCGGCCTAGCCGCCGACGCTCCGATCGGCATCGAAGCCCGCTGACAGCAGGGGAGGGGGCGTCAGGCTTGCGTCGCGGCGAGCTGGCGACTCATGAGCTCGACGAGCTTCTCCAGGCCGCGAATCGGCCGCACCATCACGGTGAAGGTGATCAGCTTGTCGGCGGAGTTCCAGCGCAGCATGTCGACGCCTTGGAGGTAGACGCCGTCGAGCTCGGCCTCGAACTCCAGGACCGCGCTCGACTCATCGTGCCATTCATGCACGTACCGGAGCGACGGGCCGAGGACGATGATCGCGGCGGTCAGGTACCACGTGGCTAGCTCCTTGCCCTGTTGCGGCCGGAAGACGGCAGGCGAGCGGAACTCGACATCCTCGGCCAGCAGGTCGGTCAGGAGCGCGGGGTCGCCCGACTCCGCGACGGCGTGCCAGGAACGCAGGGCAGGCGGCTGTTCGGCCATGGCACCAGTCAATCATTCCGCGGCCGGGCCAGCAGGGAGTCCGCCTGCCGCCCGATGGGCAGGGAATCGGGCAACCCGAAGGCTCGGAACAAGCCGCCATCATTGAACGACACGATCCGGCCGATGCCGCCGCCGGTTACTGTCAGCACCTGGATCGCGTGGGCCTCCAACTGGCCCGCGGGACCGCGCATGTAGGCCGCGAACGCTGGCTGCCCATTAGCCCGCACCGGCGTCAGCGCGAACTCGCCAGGCCGGACGAGCACCCGTCGTTGCAGGAACCGGATGACCCGGTCACGGCCGGCGAACCAGATAGCCATCGGGGGCATCTCCAGGACCGCGTCCGCGCGCAGCAGTTCGACGAGCCGGCCCACGTCGGCCGTCTCGAACGCGGCCGCGTACCCCGTCAGCAGCTCTTTCAGCTTCGGGTCCGCGGGCTCGGCGATGTCCTCCTCGGCCGGTTCCAAGCTCGCGATCTGCGTCCGCGCGCGCTGGAGCACGCTGTTGGCGGCCGCGGTCGAAACGCCCAGCAGCTCAGCGGTCTCGGCGGCGTGCCAGCCGAGCACATCCCGCAAGATCAGCACGGCGCGCTGTCGCGGCGGCAGGTACTGTAGCGCGGCGATCAGCGCGAGCCGCATGCTGGCGCGGCCCGCCACCACGGAGGCGGGATCATCAGCGCCCCCGGCGAGCGCATCCGGAAAGGGCTGTAGCCACGGCACGTCCAGATGAGGAACGGGAACGGGGCCGTCCGGGTTCTCGGTCGGCTCGCCCAGCCCGGACGGCAGTGGGCGCCGCGACCGGTTCTCGAGCGCGCGCAGGCACGCATTCGTCGCGATCCGGTATAGCCAGGTCCGTATCGATGATCGGCCCTCGAAGTTGCCATACGACCGCCATGCCCGAAGCAGCGTCTCCTGCAGCAGGTCCTCGGCGTCGTGCACCGATCCGAGCATTCGATAGCAGTGCGCCAGCAGCTCGCTTCGGTACGGACCGGCGAGCTGGACGAACTCGTCGTCAGCTGTCGTGCTGCTCCCTGCTGCCACAGCCCCTCCCCGTCGTGTAGATCCGCCCGAGCGGCCAGAATCATCGCCCAGTCCGCGCCGATGACTCTTGCGGCCCGCACGGATCAGTACCTCCGAATGGCCGGTCCGTCCGGTCTCAGTCCATCACGCAAGGGAGAGCCAGATGAACGCGAAGCAGCTTGCTGGCCGTACGGCAGTCGTCACGGGAGCCAGCAGGGGATTCGGCCGCAGCATCGCGACCGCGCTAGCGGAGGCCGGCGCATCGGTCGTCGGCGTCGCTCGTGACGAAGCACGCCTGACCGAGCTTGGCGGCAAGCTCGGCGATTCGTTCACGGCCGTTGCGGCTGACGTCGCCGACCCAGTGAGCGCGGGCCTGCTCATTGATCAGCACGACCCCGACATTCTCGTGCTCAACGCCGGCGTCGCGCCACTGTCACGGCCGCTGCACCAGCAGACCTGGGAGTCGTTCAGCCGGGTCTGGGACGTCGATGTCAAGCAGGCGTTCTACTGGACCCGTGAGGCGCTGCTGCGGCCCCTGCGGCCCGGGAGCGTCGTGATCGAGATGTCGAGCGGCGCGGCGCTGGCTGGCTCGCCGCTGAGCGGCGGATACGCGGGCGCCAAAGCCACGATCCGATTCATCGCCGGTTACGCGATGGCCGAATCGCAGCGCGGCGACCTTGGCATCCGGTTCGTTTCGGTGCTGCCGCAGCTCACGCCCGCTACGGAGCTCGGCGCGGCAGCCGTCGCTGCCTACGCCGCTCGTGAAGGTATGTCCGTCGCTGACTTCACCGCGAGCCGTGGAGCTGTGCTCACGGCAGAGCAGGCTGGTGCGTCAATCGCTCGGCTCGCTGCAGAGCCAGAGCTGAATCAGCTGAGCTATTTGCTGACGGCCGACGGCCTTAAGCCGCTCTCCTGATGCGGAGGAGCCGGAACTCTAGCTTCGGCTCCTCGCAGCGGATGTGATCGGATGGAGGCCATGAAGGTACGGATCGGAATCAGCGCGGGGGCTGCCGCGACTCCGCAAGGTCTCACCGACTGCGTGCTCTTGCTCGAGAAGGCGGGTGTCGACTCGCTATGGCTGAGCGAGGTCGTCTACGGCGATCTCGTGGAGCCCTTCATCGGGATGACGTTCGCACTCGCCAGGAGCAGTCACCTAAAGGTCGGCACCGGCGTTGCGGTCCTGCCGGGCCGGCATCCCGTGCTCGTCGCCAAGCAGCTGGCATCGCTGGCCGCGCTGGCGCCCGGCCGCGTACTGCCGGTCTTCGGCCTGCGCCCAGCGCGCCCTGGTGAGGCGGCAGCGTTCCCGGTCGACGGCCGACGGGCGGCGGTGTTCGACGAATCGCTGGAGCTGCTGCGGCTCCTCCTCGCGCAGCCGGAAGTCTCATTCGCCGGTGAGTTCTTCAAGGTCGATGCAGCGAGCGTCGGTCCGCTACCGGTCAAGCCGCTGGATATCTGGCTTGGCGGCAGCGCACCCGAAGGACTTCGTCGCGTCGGCCGGTTCGGTGACGGGTGGCTCGGCAGCTTCCTGACCCCGGCTGACGCGGCTGCGGCTCGCGAGCAGATCCAGGCGGCAGCCGCGGCGGCCGGCCGGGAAGTAGATCCCGAGCACTTCGGCGTCAGCCTGGCGGTCGGCGAGCTGACACCGGAGATCGTCCGGGCCGTCGAACGGCGTCGGCCGGGCGTCGACCCGGCCACGCTCTCGGCGGCCACGTGGAGCGACGCCAGGCGAATGATCGAGGCCTACATCGAGGCCGGTCTGAGCAAATTCGTCGTCCGGCCCACTTCTCGCGTGCACGGCGGATTGGAGCGGTTCGTCGATGAGTTCGCTGCCGAGTTGATGCCCCTTCAGACCTGAATGCAGCCAGTTATGGATCGGCGCTAGTCCTTGCCGCCCGTCAGAGCCAGGCTCGCGCCGATGCCGATCATCACCAGACCGCTCGTGCCGCCGATCAGCGCGAGCCGTCGCGGCGATCGGCTGAACCAGGACCGCGCTGTGCCAGCCAGGAGTGCCCACATGCTGTCGGAGACCAGGGCGATGGCCACGAAGATCGCACCGAGCACAAGCAGCTGCACCGGTACGTGCCCGGCGGCGCGATCGGCGAACTGAGGTAGTACCGCGGCGAAGAACACAATCGCCTTCGGGTTGGTGAGCCCGACAACGAACCCGTCCCGCAGCATCCGGCTCGTGCTGGCAGGCGGAGCCGTGCCCGCCAGGATCGCGGCGAGTGACCGCCGGTGCCTGATCGCCTGGACGCCCAGGAAGATCAGGTATGCCGCGCCGACGAGGCGCACGACGGTGAATATGGTCACCGAGCGCCCGACCAGCGCGCCGACCCCGAGTGCGACGGCGATCACCTGGACGTAGACGCCGGACTGGCCGCCAACTACCGCCGCGACGCCAGGCAGGCGACCAAGCTGGAGCGACCGGCTGACGACGAACAGGACGTTTGGTCCAGGAACAAGGATCAGCGCGTAGGAGAGCAGCGCGAACTCGAGCAGGCGGTGCGGCGGGGATCACGGTAGCCACGATAGTGAGGCGGACGCGGGCGACCTATCGATTAACAGCGACGCTGCTCCGCTGCCCAGGTGCGCAGCGTCGTCAGCGGGGTACCCGATCCGCGCGCCAGCACCGCGACCGCATCGGCACCTCGACCAGATCGGCGCCGGGGAACTGCTGGGCGAGCGCTGCCTCGGCGCGCGCCCGGCCGGCGGCCTTTACTTCGTCGCTTGCGGTGATGACGCGACTGTAGGTCATGAGCCAGTCGACCAGGTCGGGGACGGACATGCGTCGGCAAAAACGGAACGCGGCCGACTCGATATTGACGAAGAGCTCCGGGTCCGGCAGAGCCACGTGGCTGCCGTCATGTTCCACGCTGAGGCGCTCGGCACCGTTCCGGGCCTGATGGGTGGGATCTGGACCGAGGAACCATTCGTCGGGACGAAGCCACGGGGTAGTTCGGTCGCGTCCGGTCCACAGGATCCCGAACCGCCCGCCATCTCGGAGGATGCGGGCGACTTCCTGCGCTGCGCGGCCGGGGTCCATCCAGTGCCAGGCGGACGACACCAGAACGGCGTCGGCGGTGGCGTCGGGCAGCGGGATCGACTCGCCGCGGCCAGCGAGCACCTCGACGCCCGGGGAGCGAGCGGCCAGGACGGCGCGCATTCGCGCGTCTGGCTCGACCGCGATGACGCGATCGGCTCTGCCCGCGAGCGCGCGACTTAGCAGGCCAGTACCTGCGCCCACGTCGACGACGACGTCGGGACTGGCCGGCAGCAGCCAGTCCAGGGCTGCGAGGGCCGGGCCGGGGCGAAGCCTGTCATAGTCGTCGGCGATGCCGCCGAACGACATCGAACGCTCAGCGCGGGTCGTCACGGCGCTAGGCTAACTCGCCGCGACGTGTGCCCGCCCGTGTTCGCCGCTGCCAAACCGGAGCGTGCGTCTAACATCCGTTGTGATGCATTCTGACGACGAGCTGCAAACTGCGCGCGAGGAGCTAGTCAGCTACTGCGGGCGCCTGATCGCCGACGGGCTTGCCGTCGGGGCGGCAGGCAAC
This sequence comes from uncultured Actinomycetota bacterium, assembly GCA_963730085.1. Lineage (GTDB taxonomy): Bacteria > Actinomycetota > Actinomycetes > Streptosporangiales > Streptosporangiaceae > JAJYUU01. The sequence goes on from CAVSQI010000017.1 coordinate 49,429, forward strand.
ATGAGCGTGCGCGTTGGCGACCTGGTCGCCATCACGCCGTCTGGTGTGAGCTACAACGACCTGATCCCCCCAGACGTGTGTGTTGTCACTCTCAGCGGCGAGGAGGTCGCGGCGCGCGAGAGACCGTCTACCGAGTTGCCGATGCACCTCGCGGTCTATGCATCGACAGGCGCGGCCGCCGTCGTCCACACGCACTCCGCCGAAGTAATCGCGCTGTCGGCGACCCAGGATCAGCTGCCCGCGGTGCACTACGCGATCGCCGACCTCGGCGGGCCGGTCCGGGTCGCGCGGTACACCAGGTTCGGATCGGCCGGCCTGGCGGCGGCGGCTGTCGAAGCGCTGGCAGGCCGGTCGGCCGCGATCCTGCAGAATCACGGTGCGATCTGCTACGGGCGGACGCTGACGGTGGCTTACGAGCGCGCGCTGCTCCTGGAGTGGCTCGCGAAGGTATTCCGCCTGGCCCGCAGCTACGGTCAGCCACGGATCCTGACCCAGGCCGAGCTCGACGAGGTGTCCGCTGAGTCCAGGCGCATCGGGTATGGCGAGCGGCGTCAATCGCGACGCGACGACGAATCTCGCTAGGATCGCCCGGCGGCCGAGTCAGCGCTCCGAGTCACGCCTGCTCCTGAAGGGCTTGAGCCGTCGAGAGGCAGAACGGATGCCCGGCCGGGTCAGCGTAGACCCGGCAGTGGTCGTTGGGCTGGACGTCATACTTCGTGGCACCGGCGGCCAGGACTCGCACCTCGGTTGCATCGAGGTCATCGACGTCGAAGTCCAGGTGCATCTGCATCGACGAGGTTGCGTCCGGCCAGCTGGGCGGTGCGTAGCCGGGGGCGGCCTGGAAACAGATGTCCCTGCCGTCGGGGCAGGTCGTCATCGCCCATGAATCACCTGGGATCGCGACCTCGCCGCCGGTTATCTCGGCGTAGAACGCGGCCAGTGCCCCGGCATGCGGGCAGTCGAGGGTAACTCCGCCGAACTTGATTGAGTCAGACATCAGATCCTTTCCGGGACGCTGGCGATGTTGTGCGGGTGCGCAGCCGGGGATTCATGCCTCTCGCGAACCCGATTCCTTGTGGCCGGGCCGGTGCGGCACGACGACGTTCATCACCCTGACCCGCCTGCTGCCCGCCCGGCGCTTGCGCCCCCGGTAGGGCCCGAGCACCGCTGCAAGTTCCTCCCCTACCTGGTGAAGCTCCTCGGGCGTCAGCCAGACGTTTGAGGTGTTCAAAACGGCGGCATCCCGCCACTCCGCTGGCTCCGTTGACGCGCTCTCGGTGAACTCGACAGCGATGGCTCGGGTGGAGTCGATGTAAGCCGCTGCGACGGCCGCGGCTGCCGACGCCCCGGCGGGCGTCGAGACGTCGACGTCGACCCGGGTGCGGCGGTCGCTCGCGCGCCACGGCCGCTCTCGGCCGTCTGGTCTGGGCGGTGCCGCTTCCGCGAAGCCGTACCGTTCCAGGAGCTTCAGGTGGTACGCCGTCGCGCTCGGGCTGAGCCCGGTCAGCTCCGCGCACTGGGTGGCGGTCAGTTCTTCGCCCGTCGCCAGGGCGTCGATGATCGCCAGCCGGGCCGGGTGCGCCAGGGCCCGGATGCTGCGGGGATTGTCGAAGCGAGGGGGGGCCGTGCCCTCCGGTGATCGCTCCTGGTCATGACTCTCAGACATCGATCTCAGAGACTACCGCTTGACGAGTGAGATGTTAAGCAAATACTGTTCAGCAAATGCTTAACATCGGCTCTGGTCGCGAGGACCTGCTCATCGCCCTGGGCGGGCGCGCGGTGTCGACGTTCGGCGACGAGGCCGCGCTGGTCGCCCTCACCCTTCGGCTGCAGGCCGACGGCGCGCGTCCGTACGAGGTCGGCCTGCTGCTTGGCGCTGGGATTATCCCCCTGCTGCTCCTCGCCCGCCCGGTCGGCCGACTGGTCGACTCGCGCGACTCCCGGCATCTCCTCGTTGCTGCCGGAGTGCTGGAGGTGGCGTGCACGGTTCCGCTCGTGTTCGTGCACTCGGTCGTCGTCATGGTGGTGCTCGTCGCCGTCCTCGGCGCGGCCGCGTCGGTAACCGGGGCCACCTGGTCGGCGCTCGTTCCCCGCATCGCCGGCGAGGACCACGTGGCCAAGGCTGTGTCGGCGCAGCAGTCACTGAACGCGCTTGTCATGGTGGGCGCGCCGGCCGTCGGCGGCCTGCTGGCCGGTGCGTTCGGCACCGGGCTGCCCCTGGCCGTTGACGCAGCCACCTTCGTCGTGGTCACCGTGGCGGCCGCGCTGGTCCGCACCCGGCGGACGCCGGCGCCGGCCGGTTCGGACGGCGGCCGAGCCCGGGCCCGCGGTGGCTTCGAGATCCTGCGCAACGACCCCGTGCTCGGCCCGCTCGTCGCCGGCCTGGTGCTGCTGGTCCTGCTCGTCGGCATGGTCGATGTGGTTCTCGTCTTCCTGATCCGGGACACGCTGCACGCCGGGGGCGCCTGGTACGGGGTCGCCGAGGCCACGTGGCTGGCCGGGATGGTCGCGGGGTCGCTCGGCGCTGGCCGGCTCAGAACCGAGCGCGCCCAGATCTGGGCCACGATCGCGGGTGCCGGCGTCGCCTGCGCCGCTCTCGCCCCGTTCGCGGTCGTCCCGGCGGTCTGGATGCTCCTGCCGCTGTCGGTCCTCGGCGGGATCGGGAACGGTTACGCGAACGTGTGCGCGTCGACGCTGCTCGTCAGCCGCACGCCCGACGCCGAGCGGGGCCGGGTATCGGCTGCGGCCATGGCTCTCCTCGGCGGTGGCCAGGGCGTCTCGCTGCTGGCTGGCGGCGCGGTAGCCGCGGTGCTCAGCCCGCGGGCGATCTACGCCATGGCCGGACTGCTCGGCGTCGCCTCGGCGATCGCCATGGGCGTACTCCACGCCGCCCGGGCGAGCGACCACAGGCCGACAGGTCGTCCCTCAGACCGAAGAACCGCTCACTTCCTGAACACCCTCGTCGACATCTTGCGGCTTGCCGGGTTTGTTGGGTAAGTTTCCTAACAAATTCGGAACAAGTCGTTGGCCGCGCCGGTTCACGTGCGCCGGCGCGGCGAAGCGAGTCGGGGAGGCCTGTCTCGTGCGAGTCCGACGATTCCTGCTGAGCGCCGCGGCGCTGGTCGCGGCTGCACAACTCCTGGCGGCGTGCGCCGCGGCCAGCGAGCACTCGACCGGCGCCACGGCCAGTGCCGCCTCTGGCGCTGGCGCGGAGGGCGCAACCGGCACGACGCCGGCCGAGGTCCGCGTTAACCAGGTCGCTTACCCCGCGGCCGGCCCGAAGGTCGCCTACGCGATGCTCCCGGCTCGGGTCGCCAGCGTCGCCTTCACCGTGTCCAGCCCCACGGCTGTCGTCTTCCGCGGCACGTCGACCGCCGATGTCGGCGGCTGGAACGCGCGCTACCACGCGGTCTACGCGCTCAACTTCTCCGGCCTCACGGAGCCAGGGACGCAGTACCGGATCCACATATCCGCTGGTGGCCAGACGGCGCAGTCACCGCCTTTGGTGGTCGGCGACGCGGGCACTGTCTACGGCCGCCTGGTCACGAACGCCGTGCGCTATTTCACCTCCGAGCGTGATGGTCCGCAGGTCGAGCACGCCGTGCTTGGTCGTGAGCCGGCCAACCTGACCGACGAGAGCGCGCAGGTGTACGCGACGCCGAAGTACGACAGCAACGACAACCTGCTCGGCGCGTTCCGCCGCATCAGCGGACCGGTGAACGTCGCTGGCGGCTGGTTCGACGCCGGCGGCGGCTACGAGAAGTTCGCCTATACCGCTACGTACGCGGACGGCCTGATGGAGATCGCACAGCGTGACTTCCCCCGCACGTACCCCTCTCTTGGCCCGGAAGCCAGCTACGGCCTGCGCTGGCTGCAGCAGCTGTGGAACCCGGCGCAGAAGGTCCTGTACATCCAGGTCGGAATCGGCAACGGCAACGCGAGCAACACCATCCAGGGCGACTACAACTTCTGGTTCCTGCCGCAGGCCGAGGACAAGATGAATGTGGCCAAGGGCGGCAACCCGGGGCCGACGGCGTACTACGTCAAGTACCGGCCGGTCTTCGCGGCGGCGGCGCCGGGCCAGCTCGTCAGCCCCGAACTAGCGGGCCGGTTCGCGGCCGACTTCGGCCTCGGCGCGCAGCTCACGGCGCGGCACAGCCTGCCCGCCGCCCGCCAGCTTCTGTCGCTGGCTCGTGAGCGTCTACGCCATGGCGCAGACCACGCACGTGACCTCGATCGTCACGACGTTCCCGAACGACTACTACGGCGGCACCGAATGGAAGAGCGACATGCTGTGGGGTGCCGCGGAGATCGCGCTGGCCGACGAGGCGCTCGGCGCACCCGCCAGCCAGGTTCGCGCCGACCTGCTGGTTGCGAGCAAGTGGGCGCGCGCTTACATCGCCCAGGGGCATCACCCAGGCGGCGACACGCTGAACCTGTATGACAACGGCGCGGTCGGCGAAGGTGAGCTGCTGCGGGCCATCCAGCAGGCGCATAGCGACACGCATACAGCGTCTTCGGAATGGAACGGGGTCGTCGGGGCTCGCCCACTGCTGACGGACTTGGCCGCCCAGCTGCGCTTCTGGCCGAGCGTAATGCCAAGGGCGACCCGTTCGAGCTCGGCGGGCAGCTAGGCAGCACCGACGCCTCGCCACACGCGTTCGGCCTGTACATCACCAACGCCCTGTACCGGGAGTATGGCGGCGGTTCGCAGTTCACCGCGTTCGCCCAGCAGCAGCTGAACTTCGCGCTGGGCGCTAACGGCTGGGGCAGCTCGTTCGTGGTCGGTGCGGGAACGACGTATCCGCGGTGCATGCAGAGCGAGATCGCCAATCTGGCCGGGTCGCTGACGGGAACCGGCGACATCCAGCTCGGCGCCGTCACCGACGGCCCGAACAGTCCGTCGTCGTTCGTCGGCCTCGGCACCGTCGCTGGCATGCGGACGTGCGGAGTTGGTGGCTTCGCGCCGTTCAACACCAAGTCCGCGGCTTACGAGGACAACGTAGTTTCGTGGCCGTCCGTCGAACCCGCTGACGACTACGTGGCGAACTCGCTGCTGGCTTTCGCCTTCGCGGCTAGCTGACCGAGCGGATCAGGTCGCGGTGCGCGACCTCCGGCCGGTGCCCGGGCGGAACGGACGCACCTCGATCATCCCGAACTGCGCGACCGGGTGCTTGGCGGCGATCTCGATGGCCTCGTCCATGTCGGCGCACTCGATCACGTCGAAGCCCGCCATCCACTCCTTCGTCTCGGCGTAAGGACCATCGCTCACCACGACCTCTCCCGCCCGGACTCGAACCGTGGACGCGTTGGCTGGCTTGCTCACCTGGCTCCCGAAGATCCGCGTGCCGTGCTCGGCGGTGTCGGCGAGCCACGGCTTGATGTCCTCGCCCTCGACGTCCCAGCTCGCGATCTCCTCCGGGGTCTCCAGCGCATGCTCGGGGGGCTCTTCCAGGCAGACAAGCAGCAGGTACTTCATCGGTCAGCCTCACTTCTGTCGTTGCCGTCGGCATAGATCGACGCTCGGGAGCGATCGATATGGACAACCGGAAACTGCCGGCTGCGCCGATCGCGGCTAGTGTAGGCGCGGTGCGGATCGCTACCTGGAACGTGAATTCGGTGAAGCAGCGAGTGCCGCGGTTGCTGCCCTGGCTGGATCAGCGCAAACCCGACATCCTCTGCCTACAGGAAACCAAGCTCGCCGACGATGCCTTCATGGACCTGCTCGGCGCTGATCTGGCGAGCCGCGGCTACGAGGTTGCCGTGCACGGGGAACCGCGATGGAACGGCGTGGCGATCCTGTCGAAGGTCGGGCTCGAGGATGTGGTGCCTGGACTGCCCGACGGCCCAGGATTCCCCGAGCCCGAGGCCCGCGCGATCGCCGCTACCTGCGATCAGATCCGGGTGCACTCGGTTTACGTACCTAACGGCCGCGAGCCCGACTCGGACCACTACAAGTACAAGCTCGCCTGGCTCGCTTCGCTCGAACACCTTGTCGGGTCCGGGCCCGATTCGGCCGTGGTCTGCGGCGACATGAACATCGCACCGACTGACAGCGACGTGTTTGACCCGGCGGCCTACGTGGGGCAGACCCACGTGACCGCCCCGGAGCGGGCTGCCCTCGCCAGCCTCAAGTCGGTCGGCCTGCATGATGTCGTGCGGGATCGTTGGCCGGATCGGCGCGTGTTCACGTACTGGGATTACCGCGCTGGCATGTTCCATCAGGACCTGGGCATGCGGATAGATCTGGTGCTCGCGACGGATCGCGTGGCCGGTCGGGTAAAGGCGGCGTGGGTGGACCGGCACGCGCGCAAGGGCACGGCACCGAGCGATCATGCGCCGGTGATCGTCGACCTGGACGTCGCGCCGGATGGCGACATCGGCCCGGTGGTGCCGCCGCCGTCGTCGACAGGAACCCGCAAGGCGTCGTTCAAGCTCCCGCAGTCCCGCGGCGAGTAATCCAGACTCGTCACGGTACCGTTCGCATCGTGACGGATGCACCAGTTCAGGCCCAGCCGACTGCGTTCGTGCAGCGGCGGTACGAGGTACCGCCCGGGGCGACTGACCTGCTACTGGTGCGGCACGGCGCGTCAGCTCCGTACGTCGACGGGAACCCCTTCGACCTCGTCGATGGGCATGGTGACCCGCCGCTGTCCGCCGATGGCCTCGTCCAGGCGGACCTGGTATGCGCCCGGCTGGCTGCACACGGAGTGGACGCCATCTACGTCAGCACGCTGCGCCGTACTGCCGAGACCGCGGCTCCGCTCGCTGCGCGACTCGGCCTGACCGTTCGCGTCGAAGCCGATCTCCGCGAGGTCCACCTGGGCGAGTGGGAAGGCGGCGTCTTCCGCAAGAACGTCGCCGACGGCCACCCCATCGCCGCGGCGATGCAGGCCGAGGAGCGGTGGGACGTGATCCCCGGCGCCGAGTCGAGCGACGCGCTGGCGAACCGGGTGCGGGCGGCGATCGGACGTATCGCGGCGGCGCATCCGGGCCAGCGTGTTGCCGCATTCAGCCACGGCGGCGTGATCGGGCAGGCGCTGGCCTTCGCAACAGGTTCCCGGCCGTTCGCGTTTCTGGGCGCGGAGAACGCCTCGATTTCGCGCCTGGTCATCGTCGGCGATCGGTGGATTGTTCGCGGCTTCAACGACACCGCCCACCTGGACTAGCTCGTTTCGGGCGGTGGCAGGCCCAGCATGCTGCGGATGACGCGCACACCGTCCTCGACGCGCGCGTTGGCCGCGGCCAGCGACGGTTCGTAGGCGCGCAGTTGTGCGAGCGAAGGCGATGCGGCCGCCTGGTCGGCGAGCCGAGCGCGCTCTTCGTTCGCGGCAACCAGCGCGCGGGCGACCGGCGTCGCGGCCGTCGGCAAGCGCAGCCGTAGGAGCCGCCGATCGAACAACCGCTCGGTCGCGGCCGCGTCGTGCAAGTAGGCCCGCGCGAGACCGAGATCGCCGTGGTCGGCGCGCAGGCCGTCGAAGTCGTGCTCGAGATGGCGATTGCCAGCGGTTGCGATCGCCAGGTACTGGCGAGACACCCCGACGTGGTCCGCGGACGACGCCCGGGTAACGCTGGCAGCGCTGCCGCAGGCGGCGACCAGAACCGCCGCGCAGGCTCCGAGGCCGATGATCGGTCGAGGCCCCATACCTGTGGCAACGGCATGTCGCGCCGTGCGGTTCGATTCGTCGCTAGCGCCCGGCGAGCAGCCTGGTCAGGGCCGCCGGGATCTCGGCCAGAGTGCGCACCGGCTGACTCACGCCCAAGCCGAGGCGGGCAAGCCGCTCGGCCGCCTGCAGCGTCTCGAGGTTCGGCTCGCGCCCGGCCAGCTGTGGCCAGAGAACGTCCAGCCGGTCGATACCTGCCAGCGCCGTCGCCGGGTCGCCGCCCGTCGTGCTCAGGCAGTCAGACAGCAGCACGACGCACCGCTCGGCCGACGTCACGGCGGCCATTTCGGCGGCCGCTGCCCGCAGCGCGGCGGCCAGGTCGGTCAGGCCATGGCCGCGCAGTGCAAGCAGCCGGCGGACAGTCAGTTCCGGCGGCTGTTGTCGGCCGGGCGGCTGCAATACCGTCACCGAGCCGGAAAATGCGAGCGCACCGGTATCTAGGCGAGCATCGGCGGCGAGCAGGACGCTGGCAGTCGCGACCGCCGCCATGGCCAGCGCCACTCCGGACATGGAGCCGCTGGAGTCGACGAGCAGGCACACCGACCTGCGGTGGGCTTGCCAGCTGCGCGTGACAACGTCATCGGCTGGCGGTGGCCACGCGCCCGCGAGGCGGTCAACTGTGCGGTCCAGGTCGATATCACCGTCGCCGCGCACGACGGAGCGCATTCGTTTCGGCCCGCGAGCCGACCGTCGGCCGATTGCGCCGAGCTGGATGAAAACCCTCGCCGCGAGACGGCGGGCAACAGCTGCGAGCGCGGCGTCCGTGGCTTGGCTCAGGTCAGCCAGCAGGGCGGCGGCGGCTTCGGGATCGGCCGCCAGCAGGGCGGCGAGTGCATCCGCATCAAGCTCCCCGACCTCGGGCGAGACGTCGTCGAAGGCCGCGTGCCTGCTGGCCAGCTCGGCCCGGCTGACGGTGCGCCGCGACGGCCCCTCGCGCCGCTCGCGGCGCAGGGCCGAGCGTGAACCTGGCGGAGGCCCGCTCGCCGCAGCGGGCGGGCCGTCAGCTTTTCCCCAGCCGTCCCAGGTGGCCTGGTCGGCGCCGGGGGAGTCGGCCGGCGGGCGCGGGGCCGGCTCGTCGGCTGGCCAGAGGTCGGTCAGCAGCTCGTCCAGAATCGACTCCGGGCTGCGGTCGCACCCGTCGGCGACGCGGATCCGGCCCGACAGCGCGGCGTGCGCCGCATCGCGTGCTGTCTCGCGCGTCATCGTGGGTTCGTGGCGCAGCCGGGTCAGCCCGTCGAGCAGCAGCACGAGGTCGATGGCCCCCCGCACGGACGAGCCCATCCGAACGTCCCGATGGGCTCGGGTGGCGCGCGTATACGCCACGGCGAACTCGACAGGCTGGCCACTTCGCTCGGTCACGGCCATCGTGATTTCCCGCTCGGCCGCTGCGTCCTGATACCCGAGCACGACCCGGCAAATGCGGTCCGCGATGGCCTGGCTTACCCGTGCGGTCCCGATCGCGTCGAACGGGTTCATGGCGGCGATGAGCCGGAACTGCGGATCGGCTCGAACGAGCCCGAGCCTCGGCACCGCGATCTCGCCCTCGGTCAGCACCGTGATGAGGACGTTGAGCGTCTCTTCCGGGACCCGGTTGAACTCCTCGAGGTAGAGCAGCGCACCCGAGCGCATCGCCTGCAGCAGCGGTCCGTCGACGAAGCTGGCGGCCAGGTAGCCCTCGGCGAGCACCTGCGCCGGATCGTACTGCCCGATCAGCCGGGCGGGTGTTAGTTCCGCGTTCCCTTCGACGAACACCACGGCCTGCTCGAGGTCGCCCGCGATGGCGCGCAGGAGTGTCGACTTCCCGGTACCCGGCGGGCCCTCGAGAACGACGTGCCTAGCCGCCTGCAGGGCCACCGTCAGCACCTCCCGCTCCCGCCGAAGGCCGATGACCGGCGTTGTGCCGCTCACCAGCCCCGGCCGGGACGTCTCAGCGCGTGACTCAGGTGTCATACAGGATGACGCCCCGGATGTTCTTGCCGGCGAGCATGTCCTGATAACCCTCGTTGATCTGGTCCAGGGTGTACGTCGTGGTGATGAGCTCGTCGAGCTTCAGATCGCCGGATCGGTACAGCTGCACCATCATCGGGATGTCGTTGTACGGGTCGCCCGAGCCGAAGATGCTGCCCTGAATCCGCTTTTCCATCAGCGTCAGCAGCGAGCTATTGATCTGGATGTTGTTCTCCATCATGTTTTCGCCCAGGCCAGTCACCACCACAGTTCCGCCCTTGCGGATGGTGTTGACCGCGTCCGTCACAACCTCGGTGGTGACCACGTTCGCCGTCACGATCGCCTTGTCGGCCATCACGCCCCGGGTCAGTTCGTTGATCAAGAGCGCCGCTTCGCCGGCGGTCGCGCAGCTATGGGTGGCGCCAAGCTGCTCGGCGACCTCGCGCTTCATCGGGGCTGGATCGATGGCGACAACGTTGCGCGCCCCGGCCAGCGCCGCACCCTGCACGGCGTTGATGCCGACGCCGCCAACACCATAGATCGCGATGGTGTCGCCGGGCTCGACGGCCGCCGCGTGCACCGCGGACCCCCAGCCCGTCGGCACGCCGCAGCCGATGAGGGCGACCTTGTCGAGTGGCACGTCGTCATCGATCTTCACACAGGAGAGCTCGGATACGACGGCGCGCTCGGAGAACGATCCGAGCATGCAGAAGCCACCGACGTCCTCGCCATCCGCGGTGTGGAAGCGGTAGGTACCGTCGAGAAGGTGGCCGTCCAGGATCGCGGCACCGAGATCACACAGGTTGGACCTGCCGGTCGAGCACCACCGGCAGTGACCGCACACCGGCAGGAACGAGCAGATGATGTGATCGCCGGCGCTGACTCGGGTCACGCCGGGACCGACCTGCTCGACGACGCCGGCGCCCTCGTGGCCGCCCACGATCGGGAACCGGGGGAGCAGTCCGCCGTTACGGACGTGCTCGTCGGAGTAGCACAGGCCGGAGGCCACGAACCGGATCAGCACCTCGCCGGCCTTCGGGGGATCGAGTTCGAGCTCGGTCACCTCCCAGTCCTGGCCGATTGCACGCATGATTGCTGCCCTGGTCTTCATCCGATCTCCCGGGGAGTTGCCGAACCACCTTTTGTCGTAACACTAGGGCTGCCGAACACCGCGCGGCTAGAGCAAGCAATCGCTTGCTTGGGACCGGAACGGGGTCATATCGGCAACCGGAAGATTCGCGCTGCGCTGCCGCCGAGCGCGAGCGAGACCTGGTCGTTCGTGGCGCCGGCCTCAAGCAGGACCTTCTCCAGGGTCCGGGCGTTGCGCTGCACGCCAGGCACACCGGGCCAATCGGTGCCGAACACCATCTTGGCCGTCAGGCGCGCTAGCGACTTCCCGTAGTAGTCGGGTAGCCGCGAGGGTGGCAGGCCAGATACCTCGAGCCAGACATTGGGGCGCATCAGCGCCAGGAACGCCGCCTGGTCGTACCACCAGCCCCGGCCGCCGTGGGCCAACACCACGGTGAGGTCGGGGAAGTCGCGGAACACCGCGTCGAGCAGAATCGGGGCGCCGTAGGAGTTGACCGACCCCGAGAATGTCGAGGTACCGCAGTGGACGATGACGGGCATACCCCGTTCCTCACACCATGAGTACGCCGGATAGAGCATGCGATCTGCGGGCTCGAAGCCGCCGTGCACCGGATGGATCTTGCAGGCCACCGCGCCGAGGCTCGCCTGCCTGGCCAGCTCCACCGTCACCGGGTAGTGCAGGTGCGGGTTGATGTTGGCGACGGGACGGAACCGGACGGGGTTCTGCGCGACGAGCGGCAGCACGTCCTCGATGGGCTGGATGCCCGTCGCCTTGGGGCTGTACTCGGTGAACAGCAGGACGTGATCAGCGCCTTCGGCAGCGAAATAGGCATCGAGTGCGGCCGGAACTGGCACGCCGTCAGCGTCGTAGAGCTCGTCGCGGGGGATCCCGTTCCCGAATGCCTGGAACCACTCGTGCCAGTCCTGCGACAGCGTCGGCAGCCTCGCGACGTGCGCGTGAGCGTCCACCAGGAGCCGACCGTCGAGCACCGCTGCCACCTCCGCGTGCCAAGGGCGCGTAGCCCGGCCGGGTGGCCGGGCCAGGCCTCAGGATGACACGGAGGGCAGCCGGTGTCAGCGTCGACGCGGGCGCCCCGGCGGGTGCAGCTCGGTATGACTGGGATCCGGCAGGCGCTCGGGCCGCAGCCCGAAGAACATGCCGAACATGACTCCGAGGTCCAGTATCGCGATCAGGCCGCCGATGTACGGCCCCGGACCGCCGAGCCAGGCCAGGTATCCGCAGAACGAGAGCACGATTATCAGCGCACCCAGCGCTCGCGGGCGGCCCGACTGCGCCAGCCGCTCGGGAACCTCATACGGGGCCCGATCGACGTAGTTGGCCGTCGCCGCCTTGTCCTTGGCGATCTTCAGCCACAGGTCGTACATCTCCGGGGCTTGCTCGCGGAGCGCGATGGCTTGCGAGACCGCCGGGATGTCGGTCTGCTGGGCGAGGCCGTCAGCCACCCGGCTGTCGGCCGCCGGGTTGTCAGCGGCCCGGTTGTCAGCGGCCCGGCTGTCGGCCGCCCGGTTGTCAGCCGCGCGGCTGTCGGCCACTTTGTCACCGATCCGGTCGATTACCGCCTCGGCTATCTCGGCGGCGCCGGCCTCGGGCTGCCTGGGGGTTGGTGCCTGTCCCAGCTGACCACTCTGATCCTGCGGGCCAGCCGGTGACGGCGTGGGCGAGGGGTCGGTGTTGGGCATGCGAGTAACGTCTCACCGCTCTCATGACGCGCACGACCAGCCGCCTCACGGTGCGCGGCCACGATCGTGCTCATCGCCGACACGAACGGATCATCGTGATCCTCCGGGCGCGGCGGACTGGGCGGAAGAACTGGACGCATCGTGCGGTAGACAGTCATGCCGGTCAGGTCGAAAATCGCCCCAATTCCCATGGCAATCGACAGGACCCGGCGAGCTGACCTGACCCTGAGCATGTGAGATTCGTGCCCGCAGCGTTACCAGACAAACACTCAGCGCGCACATACTGCGTCAAGGCGGCTAACCCCGCGTAGTGCACCTTCTCAGTCGCCGAACGCCCGGAGAGACTCCGCCTGCGGTCGTCGCCGCCGTACCGAGATCGCCGCCGTGACCGGGGGCTCTAGACTGACGTCCTCCGCTGGAGTGCCGGTCGTGGCGCGTCCAGCCACGCCAGATTCCTGCACGCGACGAAGAGGCTTCTACCCATGCGCTGGTCACAGCTGCACATCCCGACCTTGCGAGAGGACCCCGCGGACGCCGACGCGGCGAGTCACCGGCTACTGGTCCGAGCCGGGTTCATCCGGCAGCTCATGGCGGGTCACTACTCATTGCTTCCGCTGGGGATCCGGGTCAGGGCCAAGGTCATGGCCATCATCCGCGAGGAGATGAACGCGATCGGAGCCCAGGAGTTCCTGCTGCCGACCATGCACCCGGCGCAGATCTGGGAACGGAGCGGCAGGCTGTCGATCATGGGCGAAGAGATGTTCCGGCTGAAGGACCGCAAGGGTGCCGAGGTAGTCCTCGGCATGACGCACGAGGAGATCTTCACCACGCTCGCGCAAGAACTCTCGTCGTACCGCCAGCTCCCGCAGTACTGGTACCAGATCCAGACGAAGTTTCGGGACGAACCGCGACCGAAGAGCGGCCTCATCCGGGTGCGTGAGTTCACGATGAAGGACTCATACAGCTTTGACGTAGACGAGGCGGGCCTGGATAAGTCCTTCGATGCACACCGCGGTGCTTATGAGCGGATCTTTGCCAGGCTGGGCATTCCGGCCATCGCCGCCGAGGCGTCGAACGGCACGATGGGCGGTAGCGACTCGATCGAGTTCATGTGCCCGTCGGACGCGGGCGAGGACCTGATCGCGACGTGCCCGCAGTGCGACTACGCGGCGAACCTCGAACGGGCGACCTCCGAGCTGGCCGTTATCGAGGACGAGTCCGGTCCGCCGGCCCCCGAGCGGCTGGACACGCCGGGTGTTCGCACGATTGAGGACCTGGCGGTCAGGTACGGCCTTGCCGCCGATCGGCAGATCAAGACGCTCGTGCAGGTCATCGACGGTGAGCTGACGCTCGTGCTGCTGCGTGGAGACCACCCGCTCGCCGATCAGAAGCTGGTGGACGCGACCGGGAAGCCCGACATCCGGCCGGCGCAGCCCGACGAGATACAGGCCGCGCTCGGCGCTCTGCCGGGGAGCCTTGGCGCGGTGGGGATCACCACGCTGCCCGTGATCGCGGACCTGGCGCTGCGCGGCCGCCGGAACATGGCCACGGGCGCGAACACTGACGATGTCCACCTCGTAGGCGTGGACGTCGACCGCGACATAACGGTGGGGCAGTGGGCGGATTTGCGCGAGGTGTCGGCGGGTGAGCCATGCCCGCGGTGCGGAACGCCGCTTGAGCTGGTCCAGGGCATTGAGGTCGGCCACATCTTCAAGCTCGGCCGCAAGTTCACCACGGCGCTTGGCGCCTCGGTCCTCGGCCCCGACGGATCGGCCATCACCCCGATCATGGGCAGCTACGGCATCGGGATCGAGCGCGCGGTGGCCGCGATCGCCGAGGTGCATCACGACGATGCGGGCTTGAAGTGGCCGGTCCAGGTCGCGCCCGCCGAGGTAGACGTGATCATGGTCACCGCCAAGGACGAGGCAGTTCGAGCTGCCGCTGAGACCATCTACGCCGCGCTGCAGGCGGCCGGGCACGGCGTCTTGCTCGACGACAGGGATGAGCGGCCAGGTGTGAAATTCAAGGATGCCGAGCTCATCGGGATCCCGTACCGGGTCAGCGTCGGCAGTCGCGATCTAGCCGACGGAATGGTCGAGGTCGTGAGCCGCGAGAGCGGCGAGCGCGAGCGCGTGTCAGTAGACCAGGTGGTCAAGTACGTGCAGGACCTGCTGCCCCCGCTGGGTCGCTAGCCGGACTGCCGCGGTTCTCGCCGCCGTTATGCGGCGCTCGCCACCAGCCGCATGCCCGTAGCGTCCCGGCGTGAGCTGGCCAGCCCGAACAACGGATCACCAGCGCCTACGAGCCGTTCGCTCTGGCTGGCCAGCTCGCCCCACTGAGTACGGACAGCCGTGCTCACATCGTCTGTCGAGCCAAACCCGGCCTGAATGACGCGCTCATTCTGGCTGGACAGCTCGGCCCACCTACCGCCGCTGCTCGACATGCGTCCTCCCGTCTGCCCGCGCCTGGCGATCGCCCCTGCGACACCGCCTGACCACTCACTTGTTAGACACGTCTGAGCGGCCATTTGGTTAGCCACTTGGGGGTTACAAGTGCATAACACCTGGCAGACGCCGAATCCTAGACCTTGGTCCAGGCTTCGGTGAGGACGCTGCGCAGAATCTGCTCCATCTCGTCGAAGTGTTCCTTGGTGCACGTCAGCGGCGGCGAGAGCTGGATGACGGGGTCCCCGCGGTCGTCGGCCCGGCAGATCAGGCCGGCATCGAACAGCGCGTGCGACAGGAACCCGCGCAGCAACCGCTCCGACTCGTCGTCGTCGAACGTTTCCTTCGTCGCCTTGTTCTTGACGAGCTCGATGCCATAGAAGTAGCCGTCGCCGCGCACCTCGCCGACGATCGGCAGGTCATTGAGCTTCTCGAGGGTCGCGCGGAACACGCCCTCGTTGGCCCGGACGTTGCCGAGCAAGTCCTCCTTTTCGAACACGTCCAGGTTGGCCATCGCGACGGCGCAGGACACCGGGTGGCCTGCGAACGTGACGCCGTGCAGGAAGGTGTTCGGCCCAAGGCGCTCACCCACGCCAGGCTCCGTGACGTGGTGGCCCTGGTGCTCGCTGTGCCCGCCGTGGGTGAACGGCTCCATCAGCCGGTCGGTGACCATCATGCCGCCGAGCGGGGCATAGCCAGACGTGACGCCCTTGGCGAACGTGATGATGTCGGGCTGGTAGCCGTAGCGCTCGGAGCCGAAGTAGTAGCCAAGCCTGCCAAACGCGCAGATCACCTCGTCAGACACCAGCAGGACGCCGTACCTGTCGCAGATCTCGCGCACCCGCTGGAAGTAGCCGGGCGGCGGCGGGAAGCAGCCGCCGGAATTCTGCACAGGCTCGAGGAAGACGGCCGCTACCGAATCCTCGCCCTCACGCTGGATAGCCCGCTCGATCTCATCCGCGGCCCACACGCCGAAAGCCGTCACGTCGTCGTCGACGAACGACGGCGCGCGGTAGAAGTTGGTGTTGGGCACCCGGACGCCGCCCGCCGGAAGCGGCTCGAACGGCTCCTTGATAGCTGGCAGCCCGGTGATCGCCAGGGCGCCCATCGACGTGCCGTGATAGGCGATGCTCCGGCTGAGCACCTTGTAGCGGGACGGTTGCCCGATGGACTTGAAGTACTGCTTGGCGAGCTTCCAGGCAGACTCCACGGCCTCCGATCCGCTCGTGGTGAAGAAGACCCGGTTCAGGTCGCCAGGGGCCATCGAGGCCAGCCGGTCCGCGAGCTCGATGGCCTGCGGGTGGGCGTAGGACCAGAGCGGGAAGTACGCCAGCTCGCTCGCCTGGCGGCTGGCGGCCTCGGCGACCTCCCTCCGGCCGTGGCCAATCTGGCTGACGAACAGCCCGGCGAGGCCGTCGAGGTATCGCTTGCCGTGCTGGTCATAGACGTACTGACCCTCGCCGCGGACGATGACGGGGACTTCGCTGTCGGCGT
Source organism: uncultured Actinomycetota bacterium (assembly GCA_963730085.1). Taxonomy (GTDB): domain Bacteria; phylum Actinomycetota; class Actinomycetes; order Streptosporangiales; family Streptosporangiaceae; genus JAJYUU01. Next base: position 65,768 of record CAVSQI010000017.1, read on the forward strand.
AGGAGGACATCCTGGTGAAGTGCAGCCACAGATGGCGCTTGGCCTTCTCCTGGAGGGCCGCGATCTCGTCCTTGCCGTATGCCGTGCTCATCTGGTCCCCCAGCTGTAGGTCTGCTTGCAGAGTTTCAGGTAAACAAATGTCTCAGTCGTCGTGACACTCGGGATGGCACGAATCCGGCCGAGGATGTCCAGGAGGTGGTCGTCGTCCTCGCACACGACCTCGATCAGCATGTCGAACGAGCCAGCGGTGATGACTACGTAGTCGATTTCCTCCATACCCGCCAGATGTCCGGCAACCCGCTCTAGGTCGCCGCCGCAGCGGATGCCGACCATGGTCTGGCGCGGGAAGCCGAGCGTCATGGGATCGGTTACGGCCACGATCTGCATCGCACCGGCGTCGATCAGCCGTTGCACGCGCTGCCGCACGGCTGCCTCGGAGAGGCCGACGGCCTTCCCGATCGCCGCGTACGAGCGCCTCCCGTCCTGCTGGAGCTGCTCGATTATCTGCTTCGACAGACCGTCAAGGACGATCCGGTTGTCTGGCTCCCGGCCGGCTGCAGCGCCGCGGCTGCGGGATCCCGCGGTGATCGGAGTCACCGGCGTATGCACCATGCGTCAGCCCCCTTCGCGACACCCATGTCGTCATCCTATCTCCCTGTCAACTGATTCCGTAGCTCCTAGGCGGATTAGTTGCTGATTCGCTTGTACAGCTGCCCCATTTCTGCCAGGGTCGTACCCGACTTACCACCAGATCAACGGGAGGGATCGTGTCAGAGGCAGCTGCGGCCATCCCCGGGCAGGCCCGCACAGAGCACGCTGGCAGGGGTCAGGTGCTCGCGAACTTCGTCGGCGGCGAGTACGTGCCGGCGCACGACGGTCGGACGAGCGATGTCGTCGATCCGAGCACCGGCGAGACGTATCTGCGAGCGCCGGTGTCGGGTCCGGCGGACGTGGACGCTGCGCTCCGAGTCGCAGCTGCGGCGTTTGATACGTGGCGTGACACTACGCCGGCCGAGCGCGGCCTCGCGCTGCTGAGGTTCGCCGACGCTATCGAGGCCAGGTCCGAGGATCTGGTCGAGGCCGAGTCCCGCAACACCGGGAAGCCGGTGGCAATGACGAGGACCGATGAGGTGCCGCCGCTGGCCGACGAGCTGCGGTTCTTCGCCGGCGCTGCCCGCCTGCTGGAAGGCAAATCGGCGGGTGAGTACCTGCGTGGCCACACGTCGATGATCAGGCGCGAACCGGTGGGTGTCTGCGCCCAGGTGGCGCCCTGGAACTATCCCATGATGATGGCGGTCTGGAAGTTCGCCCCCGCGCTCGCCGCCGGTAACACGGTCGTGCTCAAGCCATCGGATACCACGCCCGTCTCGACGTTGTTGCTGGCTGAGATCGCATCCGAGTTCTTCCCGCCTGGTGTGCTGAACGTGATCTGTGGCGACCGCGGCACCGGGCGAGCGCTGGTCGGGCACGAGATACCGCAGATGGTCTCGATCACGGGTTCGGTCCGGGCCGGCCTGGAGGTGGCCCAGGCGGCAGCCGCCGGGCTGAAGCGCGTGCACCTCGAGCTCGGCGGCAAGGCCCCGGTTGTCGTCTTCGACGACGCGGACATCGACCTAGCGGTGCAAGGCATTACCGACGCCGGTTACTACAACGCGGGTCAGGACTGCACCGCCGCCACCAGAGTGCTGGCCGGACCCAGGGTGTGCGCCGACCTCACCGACGCGTTGGTCGAGCGCGCCGCCACCGTCAGGACGGGCGGCCGCGAGGACACCGAAGCCTACTTTGGCCCGCTGAACAATCCCGTCCAGCTAGCCCGCGTGGAAGGCTTCCTCGAGCGCAGTCCGGGTCACGCCACGATCGCGACCGGCGGGTACCGGGTGGGCGAGCGCGGCTACTGCTTCGCACCGACCGTCGTGACCGGCTTGCGGCAGGACGACGAGATGATCCAGGAGGAAGTCTTCGGGCCGGTGATCACCGTGCAGCGATTCAGTTCCGAGGACGAGGCGCTCCACTGGGCGAATGGGGTCAAGTACGGGCTGGCGGCGAGCGTGTGGACACGCGATCACGGCCGGGCTATGCGCGCCGCGCGGCGGCTGGACTTCGGGGCTGTTTGGATCAACACCCACATCCCCTTCGTTTCCGAGATGCCACACGGCGGGTTCAAGCACTCGGGCTACGGCAAGGACCTGTCGGGCTACGGGTTTGATGACTACACGCGTGTCAAGCACGTCATGAGCAATATCGAGGCTTGAGGGCCCGATCGGTGGAATTTAGTCGCAAAGTCCGAGTCCGCCGACGCTGACTTCTGCGACGATCGGGTAGCCGACCTGCGGAAACGAGGTCGGCGCCGAACAGGAGGCTCGCCATGACGCAGCGAGGGCAGCGTGACTCCGTCCCCGATCGTGCGCCCGACAAGGCGACCACCGATCCGGCGCTCTGGCGCGGGCTGACGAGCCAGCGCTTCTCGCGCCGCGGGCTGCTCCGGACCGGCGGCCTGGCCGCGGGCGCAGCCGCCGTGGCGGGCGGCGCGGGCCTCGCCAGCCTCCTGGCCGGCTGCGGCAACGGTGCGCCGGCCGCCGCGCAGACCGACACGATCGGCAGCCCGGCCTGGTGGAGCAAGCAGCGGCTACACCGCACCGTCAACTTTGCCAACTGGCCGGACTACATCGATGTGCTGGGCGGCAAGCACCCGACGCTCGAGCAATTCACGGCGCTGACCGGCATCACGGTGAACTACAGCGAGCCGGTCAGCGACAACGTGACGTTCTACAACACGATCAAGCCCGCGCTCAAGCGCGGGCAGAACACCGGTTACGACATCATCGTGACGACCACCAACAGCCCGGCGCTCGGCGAGCTGATCGCAAACGGCTGGCTGACCCCCCTCGATCAGAGCGTGATGACCAACTTCCGCAGGTACGCAAGTCGGCTCGCGGAGAACCCGCCCTGGGACCCCGGCAACGTCTACACGATGGCTTGGCAGTCAGGCTGGACAGCCATCGGGTACAACTCCGCTGTCGTCACGAACCCTGGCGCTAGCGTCGGCCTTCTGTTCGATAAGAAGTATGCCGGGCGAGTCGGGATGATGAGCGACCCCGAGGAGCTCGGCAGCGTCGGGCTGCTGGGCATCGGCGTGGAGCCAGCGACGTCGACTGAGGCCGAATGGCAGCGGGCGGCCGCGTACCTGCAAAAGCAGAAGAGCGCGGGGATCGTGCGCGGCTACTACGACCAGAGCTACATCGACAAGCTCAAGGGCGGAGAGATCGTCGTATCGCAGGCCTACTCCGGCGACATCTTCCAGGCCAACCTGCAGTCGCAGTTCCGGAATCTACGACTGCTGATGCCGGTCGAGGGTGGCATGTTCTGGACCGACAACATGTGCATCCCGCTGCACGCGCAGAACCCGAAGGACGCCATGGTGCTGATGGACTACTTCTATCAGCCGCAGGTCGAGGCCGTCGTGGAGTACTACAACGACTACGTCTGCCCGGTTCCCGGCGCCCGCCAGGAGCTGCTGAGCCCGACTGGCTGGGCGGCGACGACGCTTGCGGCCATGAAGTCCGAGATCGGCGAGCCGCCGTCCTACACTGCCGACTCGCCGCTCGTCTTCCCAACGCCGCAGTATCAGGCCAGGTCGAGGAACTACTTCCAGTTCGAGAACGCCGAGCAGCTCGCGGCTTGGAACAGACTGTTCGTGCCGATCGCGGCCAGCGGGTGATCGGGCTGGCACACGCGATCAGCTCGCAGGTGGCCAGCGCGCTGGCGGCGGCCAGGCCCATCTCGTACTGGCTGGACCAGCCGGACGCACCGCCGCCGCAGCCCACGCTGACGGGCGGCGTGACCACCGACCTGGCGGTCGTCGGCGGCGGATTTACCGGGTTGTGGACGGCGCTCCAGGCTAAGGAGGCCGACGCTGGCCGCGACGTTGTCCTGCTCGAGGCGCGCACCGTCGGCTGGGCCGGCACCGGCCGCAACGGCGGATTTTGCGCTGCGAGCCTCACCCACGGCCTGAGCAACGGCCACGACAGGTTTCCCGGTGAGCTGGCAGCCCTCGAGCGGCTCGGTCGGCGGAACCTGGACGACATCGAGAAGGCAGTGGCCCGTTACGGCATCGACTGCGACTTCGCCCGGACGGGGGAGCTGTCGGTGGCGACGCAGCCGTGGCAGGTCTCCGGCTTGCGGGAGACGGCGGAACTGGCCGCGCGGCTAGGCACCAATGCTCGCCTCCTAGACGGCCCGGCGGTGCGAGCGGAGCTGAACTCGCCGACCTATCTTGGCGGGCTCTGGGACGCCGGCGGCTGCGCGACAGTTGACCCGGCGAGGTTGGCCTGGGGTCTTCGGCAGGCCTGCCTGGACGCGGGCGTCCGCATCTTCGAGCACGCGCCGGTGCGGTCAGTGGCCCGCGACCAGGCCGCCAGTGGCGGTCTCACGCTTGTGACACGCAGTGGCCGGGTCACCGCGCGCCGCGTCGCACTGGCGACAGGAGCGTTCGCACCGCTGCTACGGAGGCTGCGCTATTACCTGATTCCGGTGTATGACTACGTACTGATGACAGAGCCGCTATCAGCGGCACAGGTAGCTAGCATCGGCTGGTCGAATCGACAAGGCGTCGGTGATAGTGCAAACCAGTTCCACTACTACCGCCTGACCAAGGACAACCGGATCTTGTGGGGCGGGTACGACGCGATCTATTACTACGGCGGCAAGGTAGCCGCGGCGAATGACCAGCGGCCGGCGACCTTTAGCACGTTGGCCGAGCACTTCTTCGAGACGTTCCCGCAGTTGGAAGGCGTGCGATTCAGCCATAAGTGGGGCGGTGTCATCGATACGTGCTCGCGGTTTTGCGCTTTCTTTGGCACGGCCCACGCAGGCAGCCTGGCGTACGCGGCCGGATACACCGGACTCGGCGTCGGCGCTAGCCGCTTCGGCGGCCGGGTGCTGCTTGACCTGCTCGGCGGGGAGCCGACCGAACTCACGGAGCTGGAAATGGTGCGGACGAAGCCCGTTCCGTTCCCGCCGGAGCCGCTCCGGTCAGCCGGCGTGCAGCTCACGCGATGGTCACTGGCCCGGGCTGATCGCAACGGCGGCCGCCGGAACGTCTGGCTGCGCGGGCTAGACCGGGCTGGTCTCGGCTTCGACTCGTGAAACGTCCTAAGTAGGCGCGGCGGAAGCGGCAGTCGTGGCGGTTTCGGTCCCGCCGGGCGACCACGGCTGCAGCGCTAGCGCAACCGCCGGGAAGATCAGCACCGACAACAATGCGGCGCCGACCAACGCGGCTGCGGTCGCGGAGCTCAGCAGGCTCAGGCTGCGGCCGACCTCGGCGACGACCACCGGGAACGTGAGCGTCGTGGCTTGCAGGAAGCCGGCCGCGGCGGCGGGTCTCGCACCGAGTTGCCGCCGGTAGAGGACCGCTGGCGCAGCGCGCACGATGAGTATGCCGACCACGAGCGCTGGCAGCAGAGCGAGCGACGCCCCACCGGCGAACAGTGACTTCACATCGAACTGCACGCCAGTAGCTATGAAGAAGACCGGGACCAGGAAGCCGTACCCGATGGCATTCAGCTTGCCGTGGTAACGCTCTTGAGTCGGCCGATCGTCGCTGTCGGCGACGTTGAGCACCACTCCGCCGACGAACGCACCGAGGAGCGCATCGACTCCGAACGAGTGCGCGATGGCGGCAAAGGTCAGCAGGACTACGAAGGCACCTCGGACTCGCAGCTGCGACGTGGTCTGATCGGTTGCCAGCAGGTTCTGGCGCAGCCAGGGCGACCGCCACGCCCGCCGCAGCCCGACAGCTCCCACGAGCGCGGCGGCGCCGAGTGCGGCGACGTAAGCCACCTGCGTCCAGGTGGGCTCGGGATCAGCCGAGAACAACACGGTCAGCAGCAGCAACGCGCCGAACTCGCCGACCGAACCCGCCATGATCGCGAGCTGCCCGAAGTCGGTGTTGACTTCGTTAGCGTCGCGCAGCACGGGAACCATCACGCCCAGGGAGCTTGCGGTCATGGCGAGTGCCATCAAGCGGACGTCCGTGCTCGGGGCTATCAGGCGCAGGATCAATGCGACCGGTATGGAGAGCACGAGGCTGACCACGAAGCTCGCCCCAGTGACCCTGAACGTGGGGCCGCGGAATCGCTTGACCTCGATTTCCTGGCCGGCCAGGAATAGCAGGAACCCGAACCCGAGCAGATACAACGTGTAGACGCCACCAGTCGGGTGGACCAGCCCGAGGCCCTGCGGGCCGATTGCGATGCCGACTAGTACTTCGATGACTACTGGCGGTACCAAGCGACGCGGGATGGCCCTGGCGGCGAGCGGCGCGGCAAACGCCGCCGCGGCGAGCGCGAGCAGCCCCCCGAACTGAACGGACACCCGGTTACCCCCCGCGGCTTCCTACCCTGATCGCCGCGCGGGCATGCGACCACGGCCGCTCGTCGATGCCTGGCGCGAATCCGCAGGTCAGCGACGCTATTCCCGGTTGGGCGGATAGTGACAAGTCCCATACCGGCGCGCGGATGGATGGCCCGACGGCGCCCGGTCGGTTGTACCTGCGGTAGAGCTCACCCCCCGGAAAAGTCCGACCGAGTCACGCCCAAGACTGTTAGTCGCGGCCAGCCGCGAAGCGCTGAGGGCGGACGCAGGAGCGAACCCCCCATGAAGATCTCGCGGCTTGCCGCTGCCACACTCGTCCCCGCCACCGTGGCCGGTGTCGTCTTCACGGCCATGCCTTTTGCTGAAGCAGCTCCCGCCCCGGCGCACGGCGTCGCACACCACGCTGTGCATCACGCCGCGCCGGCGCATCAGGCGGTGAAGCCCGCCAAGGCGGCCGCGACCGCCAAGACGCACGCTGCGGCGAAGCCCGCCGCGAGCAAGCCTGCCGCTAACACCGGGCAGACGGCAGCGCAGACCCCGGCGCAGACTCCCGCGCCGCGCCGCGCAGACCCAGCCGGCCACGACCAGCCAGCCTCTGACCGCCGGAATGTCGTCGTTCGAGGCGTGCGTGGCCTGGCACGAGAGTGGCGACAACCCGACCGCGTCATCGGCGGGTCTGTTCGGCATTCTGCCCGCCACCTGGGCACAGCTCGGCTACTCAGGGACGGCGGGTCAGGCCTCCGTCGCCCAGCAGAAGGTAGCGTTCCAGCGGCTATACGCCGAGCTGGGCACGTCGCCGTGGGCCCCCTACGACGGCTGCTAACAGACCCAGTAGCAACTAGCTGGCATCAACTGAGAATCTGACACCAACCCTCGCTATGGCGAGCCCGCCGCGCGGGCTCGCCATAGCCCTGTAAGCGGCAAGCTAACTGCACTCGGCGATGACGTCGACCGCGGCAGTTGGAGGAACCCGCCGAGGACGATGGTGTTAATGCCCGTCGCCGCGTCGACGACAGCGCGTGTGCGGCATCGCGCGGTCGATGCGCTGTCAGTGCTCGTCACTAACATCGGCAGCATGCAAGCAGGTCTCGAATACGCCGCTCGAGGTGGCTCTGCTGCCGATATCGACTACACGGCGGCTGGACCGCTCACCGAACTCAATAGCATCAGCCCGGCTGTCCTCGCTGGCCTCTCCCGCGTCGCGGCCGATCCGGTGACCATCTGCGAGCACGTGCACAGCCTGGTCATCCAGCCGCATGACGCAGCGGCCGCTGGTGTTCACGCTGACCGGCTCGCGGAGAAGGACATCCGGCCCGCAGCGATGCTCGTCGAGATCCTGATGGCGCTCGATCCCGCGCCGTTGCATTTGCCGCGGCCCGCCAACACGCGCGTCGTCGGCACGTGCCGCCACTTCGCAGTGCTGAGCTGCGCGCTGCTGCGGTATCGCGGCATCGCCGCCAGGGCGCGATGCGGTTTCGCTACGTACTTCAAGCCGGGCCTAGGACTGGACCACTGGATCATCGAGTACCGCGATGACCTTGCTCGCGGCTGGGTCCGCGTGGATACCGAGGTGCTCGGTCTCTCGGTCCTCGATCACCCCGAGGACGTGCCGGCCGGCGCATTCCTGACTGGCGGGGAGGCGTGGTCGGAGTATCGAGCTGGGCGTATCGACGCGGCCACGTTCGGCGTGCACGGGACCGAGAACTTCGGACCGGCCGAGATTCGCGGCAACGCGATCCGTGACCTCGCCGCGCTCAGCAAGGTCGAGACGCTGCCGTGGGATGAATGGGGCCGGATGGGGGATTCCTATCGGGGCCTGACCGGCCCCGACTACGACGAACTCATTGACGAGGTGGCGGCTGTCTGCCTGGAGGCGGCGCCAGCCGCCGTCGCCAGCCTCTGCGGGCGAGATGAGCTCCGCGTCCCGCCGGAACTCATCCGCTGACGAGCGGGCTAGGCCGGCTCGAGGGACAGCCGCAGCGTGGGGCCAGCCCGGTGGCCGCCAGTCAGCAGGGTGAGCAACCTGTCCTTATCGGCGTGCTCGGCTATCAGGTCGGCCAGCCGCTCGAACTGTGCGTCTCGAATGCCCTCGAAGCAGACGTCCTGCGCGCCGGTGAAGCTGCGCCCGGCGACCCGCGCTACGTATCCGAGGTACTCCCGCCGGAAGCTGTCATTTTCTAGCAAGCCGTGCCAGACGGTGCCGGCGACTGCGTCGACCCGGCACCCCTCGTCGGCAAAGAAAGGCTCTCCACCGTCGCGGAGTGCCACACCGAGATGGATCTCGTAGCCGTGCACCTCGACGCCGTCGGCCAGCGTGCGTGACGGCCGGGCGAGCACCTTCTCGCGGCCGAACGTGGTCTGCACCGGGAGCAGCCCGAGTCCCCGAACCTGGCCTGCGCGGCTCTCGACGTCGTCATCTATCGCGATGCCGAGCATCTGGTACCCGCCGCAGATGCCGAGCACCGGCATCCCGCGGCTCACGTGGCGCGCGATGGCTTCGTCGATCCCGCGCTCGCGCAGCCAGGCTAGGTCGGCGACTGTCGCGCGCGTTCCGGGCAGAACGACGAGATCGGCATCGGCGAGCTCAGCCGCATGCCGCGCGAACCGAACGACGACACCGGGTTCGCAGGCCAGCGCGTCCACGTCGGTGTGGTTGCTCATCCTCGGTAGCGCGACGACGGTGACACGCAACACGTCGGTGCCGAGCGGGGGCCCGCCCGAGCGCAGCAGCGCCCAGTCGATCGCGTCCTCGGCGTCCACCCCAACATCCTCCGCGAACGGAAGCACGCCCAGGGTTGGCCGGCCGGTCAGGCGCTCGAGCATGTCCAGCCCCGGCTTCAGCAGGCCAACGTCACCGCGGAACTTGTTCACCAGGAACCCGGCGATGAGCGCCTGGTCGGCGGGTTCGAGGACGGCGAGCGTGCCGACGAAGGAGGCGAATACGCCGCCGCGGTCTACGTCGCCGACCAGCAGCGTGGGCACGCGTGCCGCGCGGGCGAATCCCATGTTGACGATGTCGCTGTCCCGCAGATTGATCTCGGCGGGGCTGCCGGCGCCCTCGCAGATGACCATCTCAAAGCGCGCGGCGAGGTCCTTGTACGCCCCGACGACGACGTCGAGGAGCCTGGCCTGATGACCGCCGCTCCAATAGCCGGCGGCGTCGGTCTCGGTGACAGCCGCACCCAAGACAATCAACTGGCTGCGGTCGTTCGCGCCGGGCTTGAGGAGGACAGGGTTCATCGCGGCGGTGGGCTCGATGCCGCAGGCGCGCGCTTGCGCTGCCTGCGCTCGGCCGATTTCCTCGCCGGTGCGAGTGACGTATGAGTTGAGCGACATGTTCTGCGCTTTGAACGGCGCCACCGAGTAGCCCTGCCGCGCGAGCCATCGGCATATCCCAGCGGTGACGACGGACTTGCCTGCATCCGACGAAGTCCCCGCGATCAGCAGCGATCCCACGCGCCGCAGATTAAGGCAGATCGCTGCGCGCCCGTTCGCCGGCCTGCTCTTCCGCAGGCCGGCGAAAGCCTGTACACGCTAGCAAAGAAATGTCAGTAGGCACTCGATAATATGAGCGAAAGTCATCGAGTATGTGGTAGGGATCGATATTATTAACGAAGGCGGTGAGGCGGGTGGTGGAGTCAGCGAGAGGCCGTGAGGCAGGTGCGGGGTGACCGGGGAGTTCGGGGTGACCGGGGAGGGTGAGCTGGACCTGGGCCTGGACGACCTCGCCGCCGCCGCCGGCGCTCGCTGCCGGTGCCCGGGCCCGCCGGCGACCCGTGGCGGGACGACGTGCCTGTTCTTGACCCCGTGTACGAGGAGCTGGTTGACCGGGGCTGGGACCCCGGTGATGACGGCGACCCGGAAACCGATCCCGATGACTTCGAGGCGTGGCTGGCGGGCCTGCCCGCCGAGGTGCGGGAGGACTTCCTGGCCGGGCCGTTTACCGGGGAGGGCGGGCCGGTCCCGGCCGGGTTCCTGCACCACGAGCGGACCGGCCCGTCCGGGGTCGGCTTCGCGTCCGGCGGCGTGCTGGATACGGCGGAGCCGGACCGGTGGCTGGCCGCGGGCGCTGGACCGCGCCACCGCCGGCGGGTACGCCGGGCTGGGGGAGTCGGAGCTGATCGGCGTGCTGTGCGGCTGGCGGCGGATGGCGTCGTGGGCCGCGGCCGGGGAGGCCGCCGCGGTGGTGACCCTCGCCCGCCGCCGCGCCGCCGCAGTCGGCCGCGCCGGGCAGCTCGCGGCTGGCCGAGCACGTGACTGACGAGATCGCGGCCGCGCTGACGCTGACGGGCCGGTCGGCGGCCCGGCTGCTGGACGTCGCCGCCGGCCTGGCCCGCATGCCCGCCGTCCACGCCGCGCTGAAGGCCGGGCGGGATTGACTGGGCGAAGGCGTGCGTGTTCGCCGACGAGCTCGCCGCCGCTGGCCGATGACGGCGCTGGCGGCGGGCATCGCGGCCCGGTTCCTGGGCCGGGCCGGGGCGGGCGGGTGGACGACCGGGCAGCTGCGGGCCGCGCTGCGCCGCGCGGTGCTGGCCGCCGACCCCGGCGCCGCGCGCCGCCGCCAGGAAGACGCCCGCCAGGACGCCGCGTGCAGGCGTTCGGCGAGGCGTCGGGCAACGCCGGCCTGGCCGGCCGGGAACTGCCGCCCGCCGACGTGTTAGCCGCCGACGCCCGGCTCACCGCCCTCGCGAAGTGGCTGCAGGCCCGCGGCGCCGCCGGGCACGGTCAGCCAGCTGCGCGCCGCCGTCTACACCGCCCTGCTCAACGGCCGCCCCTCACCTCCCTCCTCGACGACCGCCCGCTTCCGGCGACGCTGCCGGCGCATGACTCGCCGGTGCCAGGCGAGGCCGAGATCTCGGACGACGCGGCAGCGCGCGAGCGACGCCGCCGCCCGGACGCACGCTCGGCGCGCCGGCGACACGGACGCTGCCTCCGGTGCGCGGACGCCGGCGCGACGCCGCCCGCGGGGCCGACGCGGCCATGGGCGGACTGCCCGCCGGTGTCGGGCACGATTCACCTGACCATGCCGCTGTCGGCGTTCGCTCGGCGGCGGCGAGCCGGGCGAGGTCGCCGGCCACGGCCCGGTCGACGCCGCCACCAGCCGCCAGGTCGCGGCGATGCTCGCGGCCAGCGCGGCGACCCGGTGGTGCCTGACGGTCACCGGCGCCGGACGGCCGCGCCGCCGGGCACGCCTGCGCCCGCCGCGGCCCGCAGGCCGGGGAGCCGGTCATCACCTGGGCCGCCGGGCTGCGCGCCAGGCTGCAGCTGCTGGAGACCGGGACCTGCCGCCACGCCCGCCAGGCCCCCGGCTACGTGCCGCCGCGGTCGCTGCGGCACCTGGTCGAGGTCCGGCAGCGGACCTGCGCCTTCCCCGGCTGCCGCCGCCCCGCCGCCCGCTGCGACCTGGACCACACCGTGCCCTACGACCAGGGCGGCCGGACCTGCGAATGCAACCTCGCCCCGCTCTGCCGACGGCACCATCAGGCCAAGCAGGCACCCGGCTGGCACCTCGACCAGTCCGAGCCCGGCGAGATGACCTGGCGAACACCCAGCGGCCGCGTCTACCAGACCACCGGCGACCCCTACTGACCAGCGTTAATAGCTAGCCGGACAGCCAGCCGTGCATCGGCCTCTTCTACGTGCCCGGCATGTAGTGGCAGACCCGACGCTGCATGAGCGTGAGTCTGCCGCCTGCGCCGAGTCCTTGGCTGGCTGCTGGAGCAACGCGAGCCGGGTGAGACGACCTGGCGGACACCCAGTCGCAGACAATCAGCCCGCCGTACCGCGGCAATGAGTCCACGAATTGGAATCGGACCGGTGACTCCTCGACGTCGGAAGCCAGCCGCGTTACCCTCGCTGACCGTGACGATGCGTTCTACGAGGATCGCCTTAGTCTGCCTGGCAATAGTTGCGCTTGGCTGGTTTTCCATCCGCGAGTCCGGCGGGTTCGGTTCGTCCGCGCCGCTAAAGCCACCGCCTCCGGCGGGTACCAATCGCCGACCAGCACGGTCGCGGGATACATCGGCAACATGATGCGCCATCACGTCGACGCTGCCTGCAGCTACAGTCTGCCGGGCTACCGCGGCATCTGCGGGATGGCCGTCGAGGGCATGTTTCTCCTGGGCAATAAGGTCACAGGATCCTGGACAGTGGGGCATGTCGTCACGGACGGCAACAGGGCCATCGTCGACGTGGAATACGACGCCTGCCTCGGCAGTGACTGCGTGACCAACAACGACCCGAACGCCGGGCTGCCAGGCTCAGGAACCTCCTTCAGTACTGCGTTCCGGCAAAACCTGGCGAACTTCAACTATGCAACCGACTGTGTGCGGCTGCATGGACGCTGGTACGTCGACGTCGTCAGCGGCCCGCCTCCGGGTTGTACGCCGCATCCATGCCCCAGTCTGTCGCCAGGTGTCGCCTAGACGTCGAAACAGCTAGACGACAATCGCCAGCAGATCCTGGCAGGCTCGCTGGCAGCGTCGGCAAGCTTCGGCGCACACGGCGCAGTGGGCGTGCATCATGGCGTGCATCTCGCACTCGGCTGCGCAGGACTTGCACGCCGCTATGCACGCCTCCAGGAGTGGCCTTGTGACATTGGGGTCGTAATCCGTCCGACGACTCGTGACCGCGCTGGTCGTCGTGCAGATGTCGGCGCAGTCCAGGCATAGCCGGATGCACTTCACCATCGAGGTGACATCGGGCTCGCTCAGGTCGTCGTCGGCGTCGGCCGTGCAGGCCTGGGCACAGTCGTTTAGCGCGTCGATGGTTGACGCTAGCAAGCTGGCGTCGAGGGTAAATGTCCCTGGATAGCTGTCTAGCAGTCGCATTGCGTAGCTCATGGTTCCCCCTGTCATCCACGAAGCGACGGCAAGTGGGTACCCGTGAGCCTGCGCGAATAATCCGCGAGGAGCTCTGAGTGACCCGCCGCTACGCGGCGCCGGATTTGCGCGCCGCAAGGCGCTCCATCATCCCGAGCTTGGAGCGCTCGCTGTGCTCGATGTCGAGTCCCTCAGCCTCGACGAGGCGGAGGGGCCGACGCAGGAAGTGCTCGCCCTGAAGCGGCACGGTGAAGAGCTCAAAGACGCGTTGGACTGAGCGGGTCGGCCAAGCGGTACCGGCAACGTGGTCTGCCAGCAGCAAGAGCCCGCCCGGCCGAAGCACACGGTTCATCTCGCTCACCGCCCGGCTGTCATCCGGTATGGCGCAGAGCCCATAGGTGCAGACGACTGTGTCGAAGGACGCGGGCGTAAACGGCAGCGCACTCGCATCCGCTTCGCGAAGATCCACCGGCCGGCCGAGCTGCTCGGCCCTTCGACGGGCGAGGTCGAGCATCGCCGGGCTGAAGTCGACCCCAGTCAGCCGAACGTCAGCGGCGTAGTGCGGCAGATTCAGACCGGTGCCGATTGCTACTTCAAGGGTGTCGCCTGCGGCCCGGCCACACACCCATTCCCGGCTGTCAGGCCCGAGAAGTCGCAAAAAGAACTGCATCTGCTTGTCGTAGGTCGCCGATTCTTTGTCCCAGTATCGACGCCAGCGATCGTGGCTCTCGTCTTCAGCAGGCATGATTCAGCCTGGCACCTCCTCCTGACTGGGCGTCAAGGTGGTTCAGCCCCCAGCGGCGAGCGCGAATAAGGCCAGTGGTCAGGACTCACTCTCGGCGCCCAATGCGAGCAATGCAACGTGTAGTGACAATCGCGACTCGGCCGAGTCGAGACCGACACCGAGGACGTCTTCGATCTGCCGGATCCGCTCGTACATCGTCGGCCGGGCCAGGTGGGCCTTCTTTGCCGCTTCGGCCTTGTTACCGCCGGCCTCGAGGTAGGCGATCAACGCAGGCATGAGCTGAGGTCCGGCCGACTCGTCGTGGGCGAGGAGAGCGCCTAGCTCCCGTTCAGCGAAGGCCTGCACGCGCGGATCGTCGCGCAGCAGATGCAGGAGTCCGCGCAGCCGTAGATCAGGCAGACGGTAATAGGCCTGTCGCGGGCCGCCGGATGGCACGGCCGCGGCGACGTGGTCAGCCTCCAGGAGTGAGCGCTGGACGCCGCTTACAGAATCGACGGCCGAGCCCGCGCCGATCACGTCCTCTTCATGCAGCCGCGGCCGCAGGTCGGTCGCTAGGCGCGTCAGGATGGCGTCCGGCTCGGCATTCGGCGGCAGGGCCAGCAGCGCGGCCACCCTGTCGTCGTCGAGCGAGCTGACGAGGGCCGGGACCCGGTGCAGACGGCAGACTTCGGCGAACGCGTCGGCGATGGCGGCCGAAGCGGCCGCGCGCACCGTGGGCACCGGCGCGGCTGCTGGCTCGGCCCGTCCCGTTGGCCACGGGAGCGCCGGGTTAGCCGTCCGACGACCGCCGATCCGAACTACTACGGCCACCAGCAGCCGCCCGGCCACAGGCACGCCGAGCGCCCGGGCTCGCGCCTCGGCCTCGGCGTGATCGCCGTATCCCGGTCCGAGGAATGTTGCCAGGATTGTCCGGTGCGCCTGGCGCTCGAGGCTCTCGCGCTGATGATCCAGCAGGCGCCCGAGCGCGAGCGTGGTAGCTGCGCGCTCGATCAGGGCCTCGTCACCCGGCGCAGGCTTGCCCCCGCGGACCAGAATCAGCCGTCCCCAGTCCTGGCCGCGCGCGCCGACGCTCGTGACCAGCCAGCCCGCGCTCGGGTCGAACCCGGTCCGGGCCGATATACCGAGAGCTCGTGACCGGCCGGTGAAGCCCGCGAGCAGGCCCGCGGCGTCGCGCCCGAATGGGGCGCACGCGAGTACCTGATGCCCGAGATTCGCCAAGATCACCGGGCAGCCCGCGAGCGTCGCCGTCTGCGCGACGACCTCGTCGGCCGATGCGCCCGAGACCGCGAGTTCGGTAAACACCTGGTGCAGCCGTTCGGCCGCGCGCAGCTCGGCTAGCTGCCTGTCGATGATGCGAGCGTGCACGGCCTCAGTTATCTCGATGAACCGGGTCTCGCGCTCGAACGCGATCAGCGGAAGCTGGTGCTCGGTGGCCGCTGCTACGAGGGCCCGCGGCAGGTTCCGGGCGTAGCGGGAGCCCAGCTCGACGGCGAGGGCGCTGACACCGACCGAAGCGAGCTCCGCCACGAACTCGCTCAGCCCGGTCGCGTCCCCGGGCAGCGCGATACCGGTCGACAGCACCAGCTCGCCGCCGCGGAGCAGGTGCGCGGCCTGGGCAAGCTCGATCACGTGCACCCAGCGGACCGGAGCGTCGAGCCGGTCGGCACCTACCAGCACTCGTGGCGCGCCACTACGGACCGGGTCGAGGGCGAGTACCTCGCCAACGGTGGGCTGGACGCTGACTGACCGCATCGAGTTGGCCTCCGGCGCGTTCGCCACGACTGAGCAGGACTACACACTGTACGTCAGGAGCCCAGTTCCCTGACACAGCGTAACTTGGCACGTCAGCCGCTTGGCGACAGACTGAGACCAGGGGAGACCATGGAACAAACCTGAGCCAGGAAGGCAGGCCCGTCATGGACGACGCGCGGACACACCGGACGCACTGGATCAACGGCAAGCCGTGGACAGGCGAGGCCGCGGTCCGCGGCGACATCTACAACCCGGCGACCGGCAAGGTGAGCGGCACGGTGGACTACGCCTCCGCGGCCGAGGTAGACGCCGCCGTCGAGGCGGCGAAGGCTGCGCTTCCGGGTTGGCGGGAGACCTCCCTCGTGAAGCGCGCCAGCGTGATGTTCGCCTTCCGCGAGCTCGCCCGCAAGCGCCAGTCGGACCTGGCGGCGTTGATCACCGCCGAACACGGCAAGGTGGCCTCGGACGCGCTCGGCGAGGTCGCGAGGGGCCTTGAGGTCGTCGACTTCGCCTGTGGTATTCCGCACCTGTTGAAGGGCGGCTTCTCCGAGAACGTCTCGACAGGCGTCGACGCGTACTCGATCCGCCAGCCCGTGGGCGTCGTTGCCGGGATCACCCCGTTCAACTTCCCGGCCATGGTGCCGATGTGGATGTTCCCGATCGCGCTTGCCTGCGGCAACACATTTGTTCTGAAGCCGTCGGAGAAGGACCCGTCGGCGTCGCTCCTGCTCGCCGAGCTACTGGCCGAGGCCGGGCTGCCGGATGGCGCGTTCAACGTCGTGCACGGCGCCAAGCCGGCGGTGGACGCCCTATTGACTCACCCGGATGTTCGTGCTGTCAGCTTCGTGGGTTCGACCCCGATCGCCAGGTACGTCGCTGAGACCGCGACGAATCACGGCAAGCGCGTCCAGGCCCTCGGTGGCGCGAAGAATCACATGGTCGTTCTCCCCGATGCCGACCTTGACCTCGCCGCGGATGCCGCCGTCAACGCGGGCTTCGGGTCGGCGGGCGAGCGCTGCATGGCAATCTCGGTCCTCGTCGCGGTCGACCCGATAGGCGACGAGCTCATCGCGAAGATCAAGGACAGGATCGCGGGTCTGAAGGTCGGGCCTGGTGATGCCGACGGGTCCGAGATGGGGCCGCTCGTGACCAGAGAGCATCGTGACAAGGTTGCCAGCTACCTGGACAGCGGCGTCCAGGACGGCGCGACGCTGGCCGTCGACGGGCGCGACCACCCGATCAGCGGTGAGGCGGCAGACGGATTCTGGCTCGGCCCGACGGTACTGGACCACGTTACGCCGAGCATGCGCGCGTACCAGGATGAGATCTTCGGGCCGGTGCTCTCCGTCGTGCGAGCGGACAGCTACGACGCGGCGCTAGCGATCATCAACGGGAACCCGTACGGGAACGGCACCGCGATCTTCACCAACGACGGAGGTGCGGCCCGCCGATTCACGCACGAGGTAGAAGTCGGAATGGTCGGTGTCAACGTCCCCATCCCGGTGCCGATGGCGTTCTACTCGTTCGGTGGCTGGAAGTCGTCGCTGTTCGGCGACACGCACGTGCACGGCACCGAAGGCGTGCACTTCTACACCCGCGGGAAGGCTGTCACGTCCCGCTGGCTGGACCCGAGTCACGGCGGCGTGAACCTCGGCTTCCCGGTGAACCACTAAGCGAGCTAGGAGAATCGCACGCCGATGAGCAGCTACCAGCCAGATCCCGGCCGCGGCGCTGAGGTTTATGCGCTAGACCGGGCGCACGTCTTCCACTCCTGGTCCGCGCAGCGCGCGCTCACGCCGATAGCGATAGCTGGCGCCGAGGGCTCGTACTTCTGGGACTACGACGGCAAGAGGTACCTCGACTTTTCCAGCCAGCTCGTGAACACCAACATCGGCCATCAGCATCCGAAGGTCACCGCCGCCATCGCCGCGCAGGCGGCCAGGCTCACGACCATCGCCCCGCAGCACGCGAATGAGGCGCGGGGCGAGGCGGCCGCCCGCCTCGCCGACCTCGCACCGGCCGGCTTCGAGAAGGTGTTTTTCACGAACGGCGGCGCCGACGCGAACGAGAACGCGATCCGGATGGCGCGGCTGCACACTGGCAGGCCGAAGGTGCTGAGTTTCTACCGCTCCTACCACGGCAACACTGGCGCGGCGATCAACTCGACCGGCGACCCGCGTCGGTGGCCGAACGAGTTCGCGACCGGGCACGTCCACTTCTTCGGGCCGTATCTTTATCGGTCCGCGTTCTGGGCTACCACGGAACAGGAGGAGTGCGAGCGGGCGCTGGCGCACCTCGAGGCTGTCATCCAGATGGAGGGACCGCAGACCATCGCGGCGGTGCTGCTGGAGTCGATCGTCGGCACCGCCGGGGTGCTGATCCCACCGCCCGGCTACCTCGCCGGCGTGCGAGCCCTCTGCGATAGGTACGGCATCGTCTACATTGCGGACGAGGTCATGTGCGGCTTCGGCCGGGCCGGGCGCTGGTTCGCGTTCGAGGACCACGGCGTCGCGCCGGACCTGATCGTCTTCGCAAAGGGGTCCAACTCGGGCTACGTGCCAGCCGGCGGCGTCATCATCTCCGATCCGATCGCCGCTACGTTCGACGATCGCGTCTTCCCCGGCGGCCTCACGTACTCGGGCCACCCACTTGCGTGTGCGTCGATCGTCGCCACGATCGACGTCATGAAGGAAGAAGACATTATCGGGAACGGGGTACGCATCGGCGAGCACGTCCTAGGCCCCGGGTTGCGTGCGCTCGCCGAGCGCCACTCTGTCATCGGGGAGGTCCGCGGGACCGCGGTTTTCTGGGCGCTCGATCTGGTGTCAAACCGGGAGACGCGCGAGATGCTCGCGCCTTACGGCGGCGCATCCGAGGCCATGACCTCGCTGATGGCCGAGTGCAAGGCGCGCGGCCTCATGCCGTTCACGAACTACAACCGGCTGCATGTCGTGCCGCCGTGCACTGTCTCCGAGGCCGAGGCCAAGGAGGGCCTGGCGATTCTCGACGAGGCTCTCGCCGCGATCGGTCACTTCTACACGGGCTGATGACAGGCGGGCCCATGCCGCCACCGCGATCTGGGCCCGCCCGCCTGCTTACTCGAACCGCACGTTGTCAGGACTGCTGACGCGGCTCAGCACCGGGATCGTGGACGCAAGCACGGCCAGCGCGCCGACGAGGCCGAGGCCCATGATCAGGTAGTAGGTGTGGTCGAGCACCGGTGTCGGCGAGCCGGCCGGCCCGAGCCTGGCTACCGTCAGTGCGCTCATGCCGTACGCGATGCCGCCAGCGATGATCACGGCGGCGGCCAGCGGCGCGACCGCCTCGAGCAGGACGACCCGGGATAGCGTCCCAAGTGGCGTACCGGACAGGCGTAGCAGCGTGAACGGGCGCTTGCGCTCGACGACTCCGCCGCCCGCGGCGACGGCCAGGCTGCACCCGGCGACGATCAGCGTCAGCGCGACCGCGATGTCGATCAGGCGCTGGACGGTCGTCGCGACGCCCTCGCGCACCTGCACAGCCTCGCCGAACGTGCGCGGCGCGGACCCCGACGCCGAGAGCGGCGTATGCGTCACCAGGTACGTGCGGACACGCTCCAGCGTCGCCTGGTTCGTGACTTTGACGAGAACCGCCTGGAGGTACAAGCCGGCATAGGTGCCGTGCGCGGCCGGATTCCGGTTGTTCACGAACGCTTGCGTGGTATACGACGGGTTGTCGCCGTACAGGCTGAAGGTGTTCGCCTGCACGGCGGTCAGGCCTGGGGCGCACGTGCCGAACGCGGAGATCGCGTGCAGGCCCGAGCACGGCACGACGCTGTTGAACTGCGGCGGCCCGGCCGTTGTGCCGGTTCCGGGCAGCGAGTAGATGGGGACGGTCTGCGCACCGGCGATCTGGTGAAGTCCGGCGAGAACCGAAGCACCGGCCGCCGGTGGCAGGCCCTGGGCGGCGATACGCTGCTGCGCCTTGGAGCCGGCCCCGAAGCCGTAGCCGGGCTGCGTGCTGCCCGTGCAGTTCACGCTGTTACCGCAGATCGGAGACAACGTGAAGCCGTCCAGCAGCACGTTGGATAGGGCCTTGGCTGTGGGGGTAGCCGTGGTCGCCTGGATGGCGGGCAAGAGCGCAGCCACCATCGTGCCGAGGAATACCGCGAGCACCAGGCCGCTGACCGAGCGGAATGCTGCCTTCGGGTTATCGCCGAGGCGGCGCCCTGCCAGTACGGGCGAGGCGCCCGACAGCACCTTGGGCACGACCCGCGCCGCTTGTCCGGTCAGCCACGGTCCGGCAATCACGAGGCCGACGAGGACGATGAGCAAGCCTGGAACTGCCGGGCCGCCGATGGATTTGTGGTTGCTCACGGCCAGGCCGAACGCGAACAGCACAAGCCCCAAGACGAGCGGCAGCGTGCGCCAGACACTCGGCGGTGGCGGCGTGACCTTCCGACTGACGCCGAGCGGCGAGATCCGCACCCGCCGCAGCGACAGCAGGCCGGTGACCGCCGCAGCGATCGGCACGATGACGAGGACCGCGAGGTAGCCGACCAGCGTCGGGGTCACTTCATTGGCGAAGTAGCGCTCGCTGGTGATGGCCGTGTTCGCCAGCGTCGGCCGAAGCAGCAGGAAGATGCCGATGCCTGCGATGCTGCCGAGGAGCGCGCTGATGAGCGAGTCGAGAGCCGCGATGACGCTGATCTGACGGGACGTGGCACCGCAGAGTCGCAGCGCCGCGTAGCGCTCCTCCCGCCTGGCCGCGGCCAGACGGGTCGCCGTCCCGATGAGGATGAGGATCGGGAACACGAAGGCGATCGCGCCGCCGATGAACGCGTCTCGGAAGTAAGGCGACCAGATCTGCTTACCAGCGGTGGTGGCGATCGAGTCGACTCGGATGGTCGCTGGCAGCGCCGCGAGGGTGCCCGGCCGGTAGCCGATGACGATGACTAGTTCGTTCGGTCCGGTCAGCGCCGCTTGGCCGATCGTACCGACGAGCTTGCCGGGGAATCTGTCGCCCAGTTCGTCGGCCGGCACCGTGCGCAGGAGCGCGGCCATCGCCGGCGAGGCGTAGTACTGACCAGGGCCAGGCATCCGGGACAGTCCCGGCAGCACCGGAGCGCGCGCCCCGAGCGCGGCCACGTCGAGCCGCTCGATCGTAGTCCCTTGGTAGATGTCGTTGCTGTAGTTCCACAGCTCGGTCCGATCGGAGCTGGCCGCGGTCCGGCTGGCGGTCGTGTTTTCCCATGTGGGCCGGTTATTGGTCACCCGGAAGGCGTGGAAGTCCGCCAGCACGGCCAGCAGAATGGCAACACCGATAGCGACGGCGACCGCGGTGACGACGAGCCTGGTGCGGCTTTCCCGGCTACCGCTGATGGCCAGTCGCGTGCTGAGCCGCAACATCAGAGCGCTCCTTCCGGCTCGGTCAGACTCGCGGGCCCGGGCATCTGCCTGACGGACCTGACTACGGCCGGTTCAGTCACGCGGCCGTCGTGGACAGTGACGATTCGATCGGCGTACTGCGCGATCCCGGCGTCGTGCGTGACGAGCAGCACCGCGGTGTGCTCCTGCCGAGCGGCGCTGACCAGCAGGTCCATCACCTTCGCGCCAGTGGTGGAGTCCAGCGCCCCAGTCGGCTCGTCGGCGAACAAGACAGCTGGCTGGCTGATGAGCGCCCTAGCCACCGCGACGCGCTGGGCCTGGCCGCCTGACAGCTCACCAGTGCGTCGGCCGCCGAGCCCAGCCGAGGCCGACGCGGTCCAGCCAGGCTTCGGCCTTCGCGTAGGCATCCTTCCGGCCGACCCGGCCCAGGAGCAGTGGGATCGCCACGTTGTCGGTCACGGTCAGCTCAGGCACGAGCTGGCCGAACTGGAAGACGAATCCGAACGAGGTGCGGCGCAGCCGCGTCCGGTGCGCGTCGGCTGAGCTGGTCTAGCCGCTGGCCGTCGAACCAGACCTCACCCTTATCGGGCGAGTAGATGCCGGCCAGACAGTGCAGCAGCGTCGACTTGCCGGAGCCGCTCGGGCCCATCACGGCGACGATTTCGCCGGCTTGAAGAGAAAGGCTTGCGCCCTGGAGGGCGGGCGTCTGACCGAACGACCGGTAGAGGTCGCTGCCGTACAACAGAGCGGTCAACGGAAACTCCCGTGGTGTAAGTAGTGGCGATCACTGTGAGGCCAATCGCGGGCGCGGCCGTGGCGCGGCTCGCGCCCCATCATGGCCTTGGCGGGTGGGCCAGCACCTCCGGCAGATCCCTGGATTCGCTCCGCAGCTAGTGCCGAGGAACGTCGGGGTTTCCCCTGAGCTGACCCGCGCCGCGTGCAGGCGTTCGCCGTAACGGATAGCTGGGTAAGGGTCTGACTTGCCCTAGCCGCCACCGACCCGAAGGAACCATGGCTGAGTCAGTGCGGGTTCAGCGGCCGGTCACGAGCGCCGCGGACCCGCCGGGCACTCCGTCGGTTCGCCTGGCTCGGCTGGGTAGCCGCGATAGGGATCGGCGGCGCGATCGTGGCGATGATCGGCGCGTCGTTTGTCCGCCAAGACTGGATGTACCCGCCGCTTCAGGGCGCCGGCCGTCGGGCCGCCCTTCGAGCTGCACGCACGCGTGTCGAGCACGCTGGTGACCGTCGGTCTATGGGCCGCGGCCCTGCTGGCTGTGGTGGGCCTCGGCGCCGGCCTGCTGGCGGCAAGGCGAGGTGCGCACGGGCCCATCCGACTCATGCTCATCGGCGCTGCGCTGGCCACCGTGGCCCTGATGCTGCTGCCTCCGGCAGGCTCGACAGATGTGCTCGACTACGCCGCGTACGGCCGATTGGCGCTATTTGGCCACAATCCCTACGTGGCGACGCCGCTGTATATCCGGATCACCGACCCGGCGTTCGCCCAGTCGATACCGGTCCGCTGGCAGCAGCAGGTCAGCCTCTACGGTCCGGCCGCGACCATCGAGCAGTACCTCGCCGCCAGGCTCGGCGGCGACTCGATAGCACGGGTCGTGTTCTGGCTCAAGATGTGGAATGCGCTGGCCTTCGGGGCGGTGGCATTCGCAGCGGACCGAGTGCTGCGCGGCAGGCCGACCGCCCGGTTGCGCGCGCACTTGCTGTGGACCGTCAACCCCTTGCTGCTGTGGGTTCTCGTCGCGGCCGGGCACGTCGACGTCGTAGCGGCCGCGGCCGGCCTCATGGGCCTGCTCGCCATCGGCAGGCAGCCCGCGGGCGTCCACCCCCGCCTCTGGCGCGCGGCGACGGCTGGCGTGCTGGTCGGGATCGCCGCCGATATCAAGATCGATTTCGTGCTGTTCGGGCTTGGCCTCGCCTGGGCACTGCGTCGGTCGGTGCCCGCCCTGCTGGTCGCCGCCGGCGGGGCGCTCGTGGTGCTCGCGCCGACGTATGCGTGGCTCGGTAGGCCAGCCGTTGCTGCCCTGTTTGCGCGGCGGGATAAGACCTCACAGGACAGCTTCTACCGGTTCGCGGACCTGACGAACTGGCGGTTCCTGATCGTCTTCGCACTCGTGCTCTTTCTCGGCATCGCGATCCTGCTGCTGCGCCGTCTGCCGGCGGGAGACGCGCTTCGCCCCGCCATCCGGCCAACGCTCGCCATGAGCGTGGCCTGGCTGATCATCTGGCCGTATCAGCTGCCGTCGTATGACGCGATGATCTTCTGCGTACTCGCGCTCTATCCTGCGACGGCGCTCGACTGGGTGCTGCTCGCCCGGCTCGGCGCGGCCACCATCGGGACGATGCCCGGCAATCCGAATGGCGTTCCCGGCCGGACGCTGCGCTCGGCCGACGTCTTCCTGGTCCACGGGCTGGTGCCCGCTGTCCTCCTGGCCTGTGCGACGGCCGTGTTGGTCCTCGCGATAACCGGCCAGTGGGGTGTGCGTGCCAACGTCGGCCCGCGGTCGCTGTCGGCCAATAGGCACCGCTCCCAATCTGCCGGAGTAAGTAACATTGGCGGCCGAGGTCACTAAGAGGACCGAAGGGACCGGCCACCAGTGGCACTGGAGATCAAGCGGCTGACGCTGGCGCACCTGCGCGGCGTAGACGGCGACACGTGGCCGGTGCACGGGTTCGTCGTGCTCTTCCCTGGCGGCGCTGCCCTCGTCGACACCGGTGTTGGCGGTCCGCAGGGGTGGCTAGATGACTGGCGCGTCGTCAACCGGTCGGTGGCCGACGCGCTCGACGACCTCGATCTGACGCCCGGTGATATCGGCCTGGTCATCAACACGCATCTGCACTTCGACCACTGCGGACAGAACGCCGTGTTCAAGCACGCCGCGTTCTACGTCCAGCGGGCCGAGCTGGAGCGCGCGCGCCTCGAGTCGCCTCAGCTCACCGACTGGTTCGACTTCATGAATGCCAGGTTCGAGCTACTCGACGGCGACACCGAGGTACTGCCAGGGCTCCGCGTGATCGCAACACCGGGGCACACGGTCGGCCATCAGTCGGTGCTCGTCCAGTCGGGCGACGGGCTCTCGGACGCGCTCGTGGGCGACGCCGCCTACAAGCCGCGCGTGTATCTCGACCCGGCCACCGAAGACCTCCCGGAGGGACAGGCCAGCGACCTGGCGGCGTGGCGGGCGTCGGTCGGCAGGATCCGTTCCACCGCGCCCGACCGAGTGCATTTCTGTCACGACACCGAGGTCATCCACTCCTAGTAGCGGACCTTGAAAGATCGTTGACGGCGTGATGAGCGCCCGTCATCCTGTGATCCACTGCACCCAAGTGCAGGAAAGGGGGATCCAGGGTGATTTGTGCGGAGTGCAGGCGGGAAATTCCCGAGGCGTCGCAGTCCTGCCCGGTTTGCGGGGCCCCTGTCACTAGCCTGGCTCGGGCGCAGGCGCGCGCACGCGCGATGACTGATGTGATGCGCTCGCGGGCGCAAATGCCGCAGGATTCCGTGGCAGCTGACGGGCCGACGGGATTACCCGCCGACGGAGTCGGATCTTCCGCATTGTCGACAGCTCTGCCAGCCGATGCAGTCGGTCAGGGCGGAGCGGCCGGTATCTCCCGGCGACGCGCCCTGGCCGTTGCGGGTGCGGGACTGGCGGCGCTGGCAGCCGCGGCCGCGATAGTCGTCCTCGCCGTGCCGCATTCGACACCGTCGCGGCACTTGGCGAAAAAGATCCAGCCGCTGCCGGCGGAGTCGTGGCCGTTGATGTGGTACAACCTCGCGGCCGGCGACTGCGTGAATAGCTCGAACCTGCGCCTGGGAACCGACAGCACCAGCGCCTGGCCCGACGTGGTAACGCAGGTGCCGTGCACCCAGCGGCACGTGGCGGAGATCTATTTCTCCGGTAATCTCTGGCCCACGTCGGCGAGGTACCCCGGCGATAGCGCGGTTTCGAACACGGCGGACGCTCACTGCCGTGCGGCGTTCGCTGCGTATGTCCGGATCGACATCTCGCAGTCGATCTTGTCGTACGACTATTGGACTCCCGTTGGCGGCAGCAACTGGGAATTGGGTGACCGACAGGTAATCTGCGTGGCCTACGATCCGGGCGTTCCGCTGAGCGCTTCAATCAAAGGGACCCGGACGTAACTCGTAGGCCCGCGCAATCAGAGCGCGGCGAAGGCGTCCTCCAGAATGGACAAGCCCTCGGTGAGCAGGCTCTCGTTGATGACCAGCGGCGGCAGGAACCGCAGCACGTTGCCATAGGTCCCGCATGTCAGCACGATCATGCCGTTGCTGTGGCAGGTCTTGGCCACCTTGCTGGCCGCCGCGGCGTCGGGCTCCAGCGTCCCCGGCCGCACGAGTTCGATGGCGAGCATCGCGCCACGGCCGCGCACGTCGCCGATGAGAGGGTTGGCCTCGGCCAGCTGGCGCAGCCGCGGCAGCATGATCGCCTCGATCGACCGCGCCGCAGCTGGCAGATCTTCCTTTTCCATCGTGTCGATCGCACCGAGCGCGGCGGCACACGCCACGGGATTGCCGCCGTAGGTGCCCCCAAGGCCGCCGGGGTGGACGGCGTCCATCAGCTCAGCCCGGCCGGTGACGCCGGCCAGCGGCAGGCCGCCGGCGATGCCCTTGGCGGTTGTGACGAGATCCGGCACGACGCCCTCGTGGTCGCAGGCGAACCACTCGCCGGTGCGGCAGAAGCCGGACTGGATCTCGTCCGCTATGAAGACGATGCCGTTAGCTCGGCAGTACTCGGCCAGACCGGGCAGGAAGCCGTCGGGTGGCACGATGAAGCCGCCCTCGCCCTGGACAGGCTCGATCACCAGGGCCGCTACGTTCTCCTCGCCGACCTGGGCGTGGATCAGGCTGGTCACGACGCCGAGGGCCTCTTCGGCGCACCTGGCGGGGCCGCCAGGCCAGCGGAACGGGTAGGCCATCGGCATCCGGTAGACCTCGCCGGCGAACGGCCCGAAGCCCTCCTTGTACGGCATGTTCTTGGCGGTCATGGCCATGGTCAGGTTCGTCCGGCCGTGGTAAGCGTGGTCGAAGACCACAACAGCGTCTCGGCCGGTCGCGTGCCTGGCGACCTTGACCGCGTTCTCGACCGCCTCGGCGCCCGAGTTGAACAGCGCTGACCGCTTGTCGTACGTGCCCGGCGTCAGCCGGTTGAGCTGCTCGCACACCTCCACGTAGCCCTCGTAGGGCGCCACCATGAAGCACGTGTGGGTGAACTGCGCGACCTGCTCGGTAACGCGGCTCACCACGAGGTCGGCGCTGTTGCCTACCGACGTGACCGCGATGCCGGAGCCGAAGTCGATGAGCGAGTTGCCGTCGACATCTACGACGACGCCCCCGCCCGCCGCGGTCACGAAGACCGGCAGCACGTGGCTCAGGCCCTTGGCGACGCTGCGCTGCCGCCGCTCGAACAGCTCGCGGGAAATCGGGCCGGGGATCTCGGTGACGAGGTTGCGGTGTTGCGGCAGGGACGGGCCCCCGTGCAGGGCCGGTTGCGTGCTCATACGAGTGACAATAACGCCCGGCGTCGTCGGCACACGGGCCGACGGCGCCCTCGGGCGGTCTGGCCAGGCTGGTACCAGCGCGACCCGTGCTGCGATGATGCCCTGGTGACTGAAGGCACAGGGCCGCGGTCGTGGCCGGTAGCCCAGCGGCCGGTGATCGCCGGTCTCGGCATGACCGCGCTCGGCAAGGTCTACGGGTCAACCTCGGCGCAGTTCGCAGCCGACGCCGTCCGCCTGGCGGTGGCCGACGCCGGGCTCGCGCTCTCCGACGTGGACGGGTTGCTCACATCATCGGGGGTGACCGGCGGCATCTCGATCGACCTTCAGCGAGACCTCGCGCTCACCGATCTCAAGCTCTTGTCGCATCTGCAGGCATACGGCTCGACGGCCGGCGCGATGGTGCAGTTCGCATCCATGGCCGTGCGGTCCGGCATGGCGAGCGTGGTCGCGTGCGTGTTCGCCGACAGCCCGCTGCAGCCGGAGCGCAGCGCGGGCTCGGTCTACGGTTCCCGGCGCGCGCCGGCCGGATGGTGGGGCCTGCTGGGCGCGAGCGGCGTCATCGGCGCGAATCCGATGTACGCGCTGGCCGCTCGTCGGCACATGGATCGGTTCGGCACCACGAGCGAACAGCTCGGCCACGTCGCCGTCGCTCAGCGCCAGTGGGCGGGACTGAACCCAGCGGCACAGCTGCGCGACCCGATCACCGTGGCTGACCATCAGGCGTCCCGATGGATCGTCGAGCCTTTCCACCTGCTCGACTGCTGCCTGGTCTCGAACGGTGGCGTCGCCGTGATCGTCACCACAGCTGAGCGGGCGAAGTCACTTGCGCAGCCGCCGGTGCACGTCCTGGGCTGGGCGCAGTCGCATCCGGGCCACTACTTGCGGCGCAATCCCGACTTCGGACTCGTATCAGGCGCGGCGACTGCCGGTCCGGCCGCGCTCGCCATGGCCGGGCGGGACGTGTCCGACGTCGACGTGGTCGAGTTGTACGACTGCTACACGTTCACGGTGCTGCTGACGCTCGAGGATTACGGCTTCTGCCCGAAGGGCGAGGGTGGTCCGTTCGTGGCCAGCGGCGTGCTCGGGCCGGCCGGCAAACTCCCGCTCAACACCGGCGGCGGCCAGCTCTCCGGCTACTACATGTGGGGGATGACGCCGCTGTCGGAGGCGATCATCCAGGCCCGCGGTGGCGGCGGCGCACGGCAGTCGGCCGCGCACGACATCGTGCTGGTCTCGGGCAACGGCGGCGTCCTGGACCATCACAGCACGCTCGTCCTGGCGAGCGAGGCTGGTGCCGGATGAGCGTAGGTCCGGTGCAGCGGGACGACGCGACCGCCGCGTTCTTCGACGGGGCGGCG
The DNA here is from genome assembly GCA_963730085.1 of uncultured Actinomycetota bacterium. GTDB lineage: Bacteria > Actinomycetota > Actinomycetes > Streptosporangiales > Streptosporangiaceae > JAJYUU01. The sequence continues at coordinate 93,714 of CAVSQI010000017.1, forward strand.
ACGGGGCGATTTCTGCTCCGCCGCTGCCCGGCCGGGCACGTCAGCGAGCCGGCCGCCGCGCAGTGCACCGCCTGCCCGGCGACGGAGCTGGACTGGGTCGAGGCCGGCGGTGGTGCATCGCTAGTGAGCTGGGCCGTCAGCTGGAGTCGGGCTTTGGACGGCGCCGAACCAAGCAGGACGCTATTGGTGATCGGCGAGCTGGACGAGGGACCATGGTGGTGGACGCAGCTCGCAGACGACCGGGTCCCGGAAGCCGCGGAGCTGGCGCCCGGTCGACGGCTGCGTATCGAGTTCCGGCGAGCCGACACCGAGCACGAGGCCGTGCCCGTCTTCGTCCTGGCCTGATGCCGCCTCGCTACTCAGCCACGCACGATGTCGCGCGCCGCGTCCTCGATCGCTCCTTCCGACAGCAGGACAACGGACGTGGCGTCGCCAAGCGGCAGGAAGCTGTCTTGGCTGGCTACTCGCGCGATCCGGCCGGTGAACCCGGCATCGACGAGCGTGGTGACCACCGTCTCGGACACGCCGCCGGTGCGCCGCGTCTCGTCTGCGACCAGGACCCGGCCGGTGGCCGCCGCCGCGCGGAGCAGGTCCTCGTACGGCAGCGGAGCTAGCCAGCGCAGGTCGAGCACGCGGCAGGAAATCCCCTCGGCCGCGAGCGTACGGGCGGCGCGAAGGCTCAGTCGAACCCCGTTCCCGAACGTAATGATCGTCAGGTCCTGCCCGGCGCCATACAGCCGGCCGCGGCCGAGCGGAACGTGCGTCACGGCCCACCGCTCGGGCGGCTCGTAGCGGGCGAGCCAGCCGCCGTCGCCCGCCTCGTACAGGTCGCGCTCGTGATACAGGGCGATTGGTTCAAGGAAGATGCAGACGCTGCCGTCGAGCTCGGCGGCGGCGAGGCACGTGCGCAGCATCGCTTGTGCGTCATCGGAACGGGCCGGGCAGGCCACCACCAGGCCGGGAATGTCGCGCAGCGCCGCGAGGCCGTTGTCGTTGTGGAAATGACCACCGAAGCCCTGCTGGTAGGCCAGGCCAGGGACGCGCAGGACGAGCGGGTTGCGGTACTGCGCACGCGAGAAGAACGACAGCGTGGCGGCTTCACCGCGGATCTGATCGGCCGCGTTGTGGAGGTAGGCCAGGTACTGGATCTCCGGGACGGGGAGCAGGCCCGCGAGGGCAGCACCCAGGGCCATGCCGAGGATGGACTGCTCGTCGAGGGGTGAATCGAAGACGCGGCCAGGCCCGAACGTCCGCAGCAGGCCCCGGGTAACGCCGTACACACCGCCCTTGCGCGCCACGTCCTCGCCGAAGACAAGCATGCCGGGCCTGTCGGCCATCTCGTCGGCGAGCGTGCGGTTGATGGCCTGGGCGAGGGTGACCGGCCCGGACGGCTGCGCCGATTCGGTCGTGGCCGGCCGTGGACCGCGCTGCCAGCCGCGCGCCTGCCCCGGCATGGCCTGCCGCGCGCGGGCGGCCAGGTTCGCCGCTACGATGGCCGGCCGCCGGGGCGCGATCGGCGCCATTACCTGCTCGGCGGTAGCCAGCCGCGGCGCGTCGGCGACGCTCGCCCGCTAGCGCGAGTACCCGCTCCTTGACCGCCTCGTACCGGTCGAGCACCTCGGCCGGCGTGAGCGCGCCGGCGGTCACGAGCAGGCGGGCCGTCCCGAGCAGCGGATCGCGGGCGGTGTCGGCCGCGATCTCGGCCGGCGTGCGATAGGCGGACTCGACGTCCGTGCCCGCGTGCCCGCCCAGCCGCACTGTGCGCACGTGCAGGAAAGCCGGAGCGCGCCGGTCGCGAACCCAGTCTGCGGCAGCGGCGGCGACGTCATACGTCTGGGCCAAGTCGGACCCGTCAGCGGCGAAGTACTTGATCCGGGGCCGGCTCGAGCTCACCGACTCGATCCACCCGGCCGGCGTCCGGACACTGATGCCGATGCCGTTGTCCTCGCACACCAGCAGCAATGGCAGTGGCAGGCCCTGATAGGCGCACCAGGATGCGGTGTTGAGCGCGCCGGCGGCGGTCGAGTGGTTCACCGACGCGTCGCCGAAGCTGGCCACCACGAGGCAGTCGCGCGGCCACGGCGTGTCCAGTTCGAGCTTCGCTGCCCGCTCGACGGAGAAGGCGAGGCCGACCGCGCGCGGCAGATGCGACGCGATCGTGGATGTCTGCGGGATCACGTGCAGTTCTGGGTGGCCGAAGACCTTGTGCCGCCCGCCGGCTATCGGTTCGGCGGCTGCGGCGACGAGGCCGAGCAGCACGTCCGGTACGCCATCCCGGCGAGGGCTCGCCTGCGCCGCCCGCACGAGGTAGAACGCGCCGGACCGGTAGTGCAGCAGCGCGGGGTCGGTCAGCCGAAGCGCGGCGGCCACGGCTGCGTTGCCCTCGTGCCCGGCCGAGCCGATCGTGTAGTAACCAGCGCCGCGCGCCCGAAGCCACCGGGCCGCGAAATCCAGGTGCCTGCTCGCCATCTGCGCCTCGAACAGCTCGAGGGACCGGGCGATGGATAGGCCGCTGCCGGGCCGGATCGCGTCGTATGCCGCTGGGCGGACCGTGGGCTGGACGGTGCTCAGCTCCCGGATGGCCCGAACCAGCCGCTGTTCGGCAAGGTCTTCGTGGTCTGGGCTGTCCGGTCTGCCTTCGGTCGAAAGGGGGCGCGGCTCGGGTCCTGCGGCCGCGGCGCTCATCTTCCGACGGTATGCCACCCGAGCCTGGTTCGCACGGCGGGACGAGTAGCGCGCAAGTGAAACCGCGGTTACGAACACCACCAACCCGGCTCGGCGGTTCGGGGTCAGCTGGAGGCCCGCCAGGCACCGTGGTGTGATGGGGCGGAGGAGGCGCCGTGCTGCCATGGTCGGCCCCGCTAGCCGGGACTCTCAACGAAGACGTGATCAGCAGCGAGCTGCTGCGCGGCAACCCGCTCGGCGATCCGTACGAGCGTCCACTGTGGGTCTACACGCCGCCGGGATACGCGGCTGACTCGAACCGCCGGTACCCGTCGGTGTACGTCATCCAGGGATTCACCGGTTTCGTATCGACGTGGCAGAACAGGTCGCCGTTTCGCCAGCCGTTCGTGGAGACCGCCGATGAGGTCTTCGCCTCCGGGCAGGCGCCGCCCGCGATCGTGGTCTATGTCGACGCCTGGACCAGCTACGGCGGCAGCCAGTTCGTCGACTCGCCTGGCACGGGGCGGTACCACTCCTACCTCTGCGACGAGGTGGTGCCCTGGGTGGATGCGCGGTACCGCACTGCCGCCGACCGGGAACACCGGGCGATCATGGGCAAGTCCAGTGGTGGCTTCGGCGCCATGATCACGCCCATGCTGCGTCCCGATCTGTTCAGCGGCCTGGCCACCCACGCCGGGGACGCGCTGTACGAGCTGTGCTACATCCGCGAGTTCGGCGAGGCCGTGCGCGCGCTCCGGGGTTATGACGGCGACATCTGGTCGTGGTGGGCCGACTTCCGGTCGCGGGTGGCGTTCACGAATCCGGCCGATGGACCCTTGCTCGGTGTCCTCGGCGTCGCGGCGGCATTCTCGGCGCGCCAGGACGGCACCGTGGAGCTGCCGTTTGATCCGCGCACTGGCGTGCTGCTACCAGAAGTGTGGCAGCGGTGGCTGGACTGGGACCCGGTCCGGATGGCGCCGACGTACGCCGAGGCGCTCCGCTCGATGCGGTCGATCTGGATCGACGCCGGGACCAGGGACGACTATTTCCTGGATGTCGGAGCCGAGGCGTTCCGGAATCAACTGCGAGCGATCGAAGTCGACGACGACATCATCCGGTTCGAGCTTTTCGACGCTTCTCATGCTGGCATCGACTACCGGTATCCGCTGTCGCTCGCGTGGCTATGCCAGCGCATGGCCGCTGGCGCGGATGCTCCCGCGAAGATCGAGTGAACGTTCCGCGCCGTGCCTACGTGGTGGAGGTAGGAAGGTTTTCAGGCACATCACAGGAACGGAGACATAGCTATGCGCAACCGATGGTGGGCGGCGCCGATCGTGGCAGGCGGAGCAGCCTTGCTAGCGGCGTGCGGCAGTTCAGGTTCTCCTTCGACGAGCGCGTCTTCCCCTTCGGCGGCGCGGCAAGCGCGGCGACCACGCCCCAGGGCAACGGCTCGGGGACGACCGTTATGACGCACAGCACTAGCAAGGGCACCGTGCTGACGAACGCCCAGGGCAAGACGCTCTACTGGTTCGCGATCGACACCCCCACGAAGTCGAACTGCACCGGCTCGTGCCTGACGTACTGGCCGCCCGTCTCCGGCCCGGCGGTCGCCGCGGCAGGCGCCTCGCTTCCGCACGGGTTTGGCACGATCACCGGCTCCGACGGCAAGACCCAGGCGACGTACAACGGTCATCCGCTGTACACGTACGCCGGTGACACCGGGCCCGGCACGATCATGGGCAACGGCCTCAACATCTCTGGCGGGCTGTGGTGGGCCATGACGCCATCCGGCGCCAAGCTGACTGCGGCGGCCGCGTCAAGCGGCTCGTCGTCGTCAAGTTCCGGCAGCGGTGGCGGCGGGTACGGCTACTAGGCAGCGGTCCTAACAGCGAGAAGAGCCTCGGCGCCGATGCGCGCGAGGCTCTTCTCGTTACTCGCCATCCTGCTGGCGGCCCTCAGGCCGACGCGGGCGCAATGACGGTGAGAACGCCCGGCAGCACGCGGACGCGAAGCGGCACGGCGGCTGGCAGCGGTCTCGCGCATGCGCAGCGTCTCGCCGTCTGCCGCAACCGGCATCGGCCGGTCAACTGTCAGCGTCACCTCGTGGTCGCGCTCGAGGCTCACCTCGCGCAGCGACGTGTGCGCGCCCTTCTTGATCTTCGACAGCGCGCGCACGAACGCGAGCTTCGGACCATGCCGCATCAGCACGAGGTCCAGGACGCCGTCGTCGATGCGCGCCGGCGGCGCGACCATCATGCCCGCACCGAAGTAGGCCGAGTTGGCGATGACCACCGCGTAACCGGCGAAGTCGTGGCGCCCGCCGGCGCCGGTGATCTCGAACCTGACCGGGCGCCAGGCGGCGACGGCGCGGAGGGCCGCGACGGGATAGACCAGCGGACCCCGCAACCATCGGGACGCGTTGGCGATCTCGCCGGCCACGGAGGGCACGCCGACGTAGACGCTGCCGGCCACGATCATCTCCGCTCCATCTGGCCCGGTGACGCCGATGAGATCGATCTGCCTGGTGGTGCCTGCGATGAGCGCCGTGGCCGCGGCGGCCGGCTCGAACGGGATGCCGAGCACCCGGGCCAGGTCGTTGCCGCGGCCAGCCGGGATGATGCCGAATGTCCCGCCCGACCGCGCGGCCGCGCCGGCGAGCGCGCCCGCCATGCCGTCGCCGCCGACGGCGACGATCACCTCTCCCGCAGCGGCGGCCTGGGCGGCCAGCTCGGCCGCGTGCGCGAGGCTGGCGGAGACGCGGACCTCGTAGCTTGCACCGGCCGCTGCCAGCGCCTTGGTGGCTGGCGTGACAGCGCGGGTAGCACGACCGCGACCGGCGGCCGGATTCACGATGAGCGAGAAGCGGTGCATGTGCCCTCCGTCGTGTCCGGCGGCAAAGCGCCCGCTGGCGATCGCCACAGGTTACCCGCGCCGGGGCGGCGCCGCCGGGCGTACGATCAGGCCATGCCAGCGCAGCGGCGTGCCACGGGCGCGGAGCCGCAGTTCCTTCAGGTGCAGACCACCACCGACTCGCGAGCCGAGGCAATGGAACTCGCCCAGGCCGCGGTGGAGGGACGGCTGGCTGCGTGTGCCCAAGTCGCCGGCCCGATCGCCAGCACCTACTGGTGGGAAGACGGCCTCGAGAAGGCCGAGGAGTGGATGATCATGCTGAAGCTCCCGGCCGATCGGTTCGACGCCCTGGCCGACTTCCTGGCCGAGCGCCACAGTTACGATGACCCGGAGATCATTGCCACCCCGATTGTCACCGGCTCCCAGTCCTACCTGGACTGGCTGGCGGAGGAGACGAGGCCGCAATGACAGATCGGATCGATCAAGCGGATCGGCACGACAGCGGGCTCTTCGGGCCCGGCTCGGTCACCTGGCGCGTGCTCAGCGAGCCTGTGATGTGGATAGCCGGGCTGCGGGCGATGTACATGCAGGCCCTGCATCCGCGGGTTATGAAAGGCACGTGGCAGAACACGGCGCTCGCGAAGCCAGATGAAGCGTGGGGCCGGTTCACCCGGACCGTGGAATTCGTCCGGGTTCGTACATATGGGACTGCTGCCGAAGTGGAACGTGCCGGCGCCCGGCTGCGCAAGGTCCATGCCTCCCTGCGCGGCGTCGACGGCGAAGGCCATCTATTCCGCCTTGATGAGCCGGAGCTTCTGCTCTGGGTGCACTGCGGCGAAGTCGGCTCCTATGCCGAGATCGCGCGCCGAAGCGGCGTGCATGTGACGCCTGCGGAACTCGACGCGTTCATCGACGAGCAGCGGCGCAGCGCCGCCGTCGTCGGCCTTGACCCGGCCGGCGTCCCGGCGAGCATGGCCGAGCTGGATGAGTACTACGCGATGATGCGCCCGAAGCTCGGTGCCTGCGCCGAAGCCAGGCGGGCACTGCTGCTGTCGTTTACGCCGAAGCTGCCGCCCGCGCTGCTGCCGCTTCGGCTGCTCGTACCGCCGCTGAACGTGCTCGGCTACGCGAGCCTGCCGAAGTGGGCTCGCCGCATGTACGGCACGCCGGCCATCGGCTTGACCGACGCGGCCGTGACGCTGGCGCTCCGGGCAGCGTTCGAGTCCTCGACCCGGCTGCCGCCGCACGTCTTCCAGCTAACCGGCCCGAATCGGTCGCAGCAGTCTCAGACAGCTGCCTGACGGCATTCCCTGCTGCCCGCTTTGCGGTTTATGTCACCAGACGGTCCTGCTCCGCGGTTGGCTATTCGCCGAGCTCGCCGCCAGCCATCTCGCTGACGATGTCGAGCTGGCCGACGTGTCGCGCGTATTCCTGCACGAGGTGGAAGAGCACGCGCTCGAGGGAAGCAGGGCTGGCGCCGTTCCAGCGGTCGCCTGAGCGTCCGATGTCGGGCAGGTCGTGTGACAGGACAATCTGCCTGGTGCGCCCAGCCTGTTCGGCAAGGGCGGCGGCAAGGCCGGCCAGGGTTTCGTCGTCCGCCACGTACCAGCGGCCCTGGCGGTCATCGCCCCACGGATTCGCGACCGTGGTGCCCTCGAACCGCCAGTCGAGCCACCGCAGTTCTACGTAACGCAGATGCTTGATGAGCTCGAGAGGCGTCCAGCCGGACGGAAGGCGGCTGGCTCGCAGCTCTCCGGCAGGCAGCGACTCGAGCTTGCTGACAAGCCGGGAGCGGAAGTACTCCAGGTACCTGAGGAAGACTTCGGCCTGCGACGCCGCCGGCGTCGTGGGCTCCGGGAACGGCACGGTCATCGCGTCAGGCCACGGTTTCGGGTGGCACGTTCCACATGCTGAGCACGGGCTCCTCGTGCTCGAAGCCAAGAAGGCTCACCGTGCCGGTATCGAGCTTGAAGAAGCGGCCCGCGCCTGGCTCCAGGCCCAGCCAGCGCGCGCCGAGCACGCGCAGCAGGTGACCGTGCGAGACCAGCGCTACATCGCCTTGCTCTAGGAGCGGCGTGACCTCAGCGAGTACGGCGTCGGCGCGGGCCCCCACCTGCTCGATGGTCTCGCCCGGATGCTCGGCGTCCCCGGCGATCACGCCGTCGCGCCAGAGGTACCAGCCCATCTGCCGGCGACCGATGTCCGTAGTGGTCAGGCCTTCATAACCGCCGTAGTCCCACTCCTGGAGGTTCGGATCGAGTCGCGGGGCGGGCAGGCCAGCGAGCTCGGCGGTCTCAGTAGCGCGGCTGGCCGGGCTGCTGAACGTGGCCAGGATGGGGCGGCCTGCGAGTGCTCGACCGAGCCGGGCCGCGGCGGCCCGGCCGGCCGGTGTCAGCGGCACGTCCGTGCGCCCGGTGTGCTGGCCAGACCGGCTCCACTCGGTCTCCCCGTGCCTAATCAAGATCAGCTCGCCCATGCCCAGCATCATGTCACTGCGCTCGCGCTCGCCGCGGGCCCGATCACGATCGCGCAGGGTCTGCGAGGGCACAGCCTGAGCGCTGGCTGAGAGCGCCCTACGTGAACGCCATGAGGTCGGTAAAGGATCGGGCCGGACAGGTCGATACGGGCTCACGCATTGCGCCCGCCGGGTTACAGTTACGGGCAATTAGCTGACCGGGGCTCCTTGCCCTGGGCCCGGGACTAGCTGATTTTCTGGTCACAGCTACCCGAGCCCGAGAGCTACAGTGCGCCTGCTCCCTAGCCCTCCACGCCCTGCTGACGGTCCGTCCCGGCGTGCTCGCCGCCCCGTTGTCGAGCGACTTGCCTGCTGGAGCGCACGACGTCGCAAGACGGCTGTGGCCCTCTGGCTTGCCTTCGTGGTCGCCGCCTTCATCGGCGGCCAGTTCGCGGCCGGGTCCGGTGTTCAGCAGTACGATCCAGGCCAGTCCGGCCGGGGTGAACAAGTACTGACCAAGCTCGGCGTGGTGACGCCGCCGAATGAGAACGTCCTGATCCAGGTCCGGTCCGGTGAACACCGCCTGGCCGTCGATGCGGCGGCTGAGGTGCGCAAGGCCACGCTCGAAGTCGAGGCCGCGCTCGCTGCCCGGCCGCAGGCGGCGGCGAACATCCGCACCCCGTACCAGCCCGGCATGAGCGGAATGCTGACGAGCGACGGCACCGTGGCGCTGGTCACATTCACGGTGGCCGGACCGAGTTCGGCGACGCAGACGACCGTCCTTTCTGACCTGGCAGCGGTTCACAATGTGCAGGCGCACAACCCGCACCTGCTCGTGCGCGAAGCCGGACAGGCCAGCACCAACCGGGTGGCCAACGCGCTGCTCGGCAACGACTTCCGGAAGTCCGAATGGACATCGATACCGCTGACGCTGATCTTGCTGCTCGCGGTGTTCGGAGCGCTCATCGCGGCCGGGATTCCGGTTGTGCTCGCCGGGACGGCCGTCGTGACGGCTGTGTCCTTGCTCAGCGTGGCGGGCCGGTGGTTCCCGGTTGGCTCCGGCACCTCGGAGCTAGTCCTGGTCATCGGGATGGCTGTCGGGGTCGATTACTCGCTGTTCTATCTGCGCCGGGAGCGCGAGGAACGCATGAACGGCCATGACGACAAGACCGCAGTCGGACTCGCTGCGGCTACGTCGGGACGGGCGATCCTGATCTCTGGCCTGACGGTCATGGTGTCGCTGGCAGGGTTGTTCCTCACCGGCATCGACATCTTCACCGGGATCGCGTTTGGCACGATCATGGTCGTCGGAGTCGCTGTCCTCGGATCGCTCTTCTTCCTGCCGGCGTTGCTGTCCTGGCTCGGGCCGTGGGCCGACCGCCTCCAGCTTCCCTACCTCGGCCGCCGGCTGACGCATCCGAAGGCATCCACGCTCTGGGCGGGCCTGGCCAAGCGCGTCGTACGCAGGCCCCTGCTATATGGCGGCGTCGCTGCCGCCGCACTGCTTGCGCTCAGCGCGCCAGCGCTCGGCATGCGGCTGGGAAATCCGTCGGTCGACTTGCCGAGCAACCTCGGGGTCGTGCAGGTGCTCGACCAGATCCAGCACAAGTTCCCGGCGAAGCCGGCGCCAGCTGACGTGGTAGTCAGCGGCTCGAACCTGGCGAGCCCGGCGATGCACCGGGAGATCGCGGCGCTGGAAGCGCGGGCCGCGGCCGGCGGCCCGATTCACGGCCCGGTGAGCGTCACGCCCGTAGCCGAGGGCAGGGCGCTGGTTATTCAAGTGCCGCTGGCTGGCAACGGCACGAACGCGGTGTCCACCAAGGCGGTGGTGACGCTTGAGAACGAGATCTTGCCCTCGACGATCGGCAAGGTGCCGGGCGCGAGCTTTGCGGTCACCGGTGACACTGCCTCGAATCACGACCTGCGGTCCACGCTGCACTCGCGTACTCCGATCGTCTTCGCCACCGTGGCCCTGTTGGCGTTCGTGCTGCTGATGCTCGCGTTCCGAAGCCTGACCATCCCGCTGGTGTCTATCGCTCTCAACTTCATGTCGGTAGGCGCGGCATACGGCCTGGTCACCCTCATTTTCCAGGACGGGCATCTGCAGTCCTTGCTGGGCTTTACGTCCTTCGGCGCGCTCATCCCCTGGGTGCCGCTATTCACGTTCGTCATGCTGTTCGGGCTCAGCATGGACTACCACGTGTTCATCTTGAGCCGGATCCGGGAGCTGTGGTCGGGCGGCGCGACCGCGAAAGACGCGATCATAGACGGCGTCGGCAAGTCGGCCGGCGTCGTGACGAGCGCCGCCGTGATCATGGTCGCGGTGTTCTCGATCTTCGCGACGCTGGACATGATCGACGTGAAGATGCTCGGCGTCGGCCTCGCGGCCGCCGTCTTCATCGACGCCACCCTCGTGCGCGGCGTCGTCCTTCCAGCCGCGCTGGCGCTGCTCGGTGAGCACGCGTGGTACCTGCCGCGGAAGCTGAGCTGGCTGCCAGGCCGCAGTCTGGCCTGCGAGAGCTCGCCGATACCGGTACCGCCCCGGGCGCCAGCTAGACCGGCCCCGGTCCCGGTTCCGGTCCTTGCCGCGGCGGGCGGATCCAAGACGTAGCCGCCGGCGACTTGCATCATGGCGCTGCCGGTGATACATCCCTTGGCATCTGCGCTTGACGCAGCAGCGAGTTCGGGGCGAGGGAGACGCCATGAGCTTCTCGGTCGAAGGGGACTACTTCGAGGTCTGCAACTGCGATGTCAGCTGCAACTGCGTGTGGCTGGGGGAGGCGACGCAGGACAACTGCGATGTCTATCTCGCCTGGCACGTCATTACCGGTGATAAGGACGGCGTCGACCTCTCGGGTCTCAACGCCGTGATGGTCGTCCACTCGCCGAAGCGGATGACCGACGGCGGCTGGAAAGTGGCGCTCTACACTGACGACCGGGCTTCGGCCGAGCAGGCAGAGGCGCTCGGCGCCGTCTTCTCCGGTGCGGCCGGTGGTTATCTCGCGGGGCTCGGGCCGCTGATCGGTGAGGTCGCAGGGGTCGGACCGGCGACCATCACGTTCGAGAAGTCGGACGGGTCGCTGCACGCTGAGGTGGCAGGCGCGTTGTCCATGAGCAGCGATCAGCTGGTCGGGATGGACGGGCATGGGCCGGCAGTGATCTCGAACGCGCCGTTCGGTGCCGTGACCCAGCCGGTTCGGCAGGGAACCGCCAGAGACGTGAGCTACGACGGATTCTGGTCGGCCGACTTTTCCGGGACGAACAGCTTCATCACAGACTTCCGGTACGCGGGCTAATCGGCCCCGGCAAATGGCTGATCGGGCCCCGTCCGCGTCGATCACCAGGCCCACGCAGGCGGTCCCGCCGCGCGAGCTAGTTCTGGCGTGGCTAGCGGTCGGCGCGCTGGCAGCGATCGCCTGGGCCGTGACGCTGATCGTGGCCCGAAGCATGGGCAACGGAACGGGCACGATGGGCCTGTCGCTAGCGCCGTTCCTCGGGCTGTGGCTCGTCATGATGGCCGCGATGATGCTGCCATCCGTCGCGCCCGTCGCGGTGCTCTGGGCCCGCCTACTCGCCGGTGCATCGGCTTGGCCGAGACGTGTCGTGCGGATGAGCCTGTTCCTGGCTGGCTACCTCCTGGTCTGGACGGCGGTAGGTGCCATTGCTTTCGCCGTTCTGACGGGCACCGAGCGGCTGGTCAGGGCGTCGGCGACGGATGCGAAGTGGCTCGGCGTGGTGATCTTCGTCGTCGCAGGCTGCTATCAGGTGACGCCCTGGAAGGACTGGTGCCTGCGCCGGTGTCGTTCGCCGATCGGCGCGATGATGTACTACCTGGGCTTCAAGGGCAGGGGCCGCGATCTGCGGGTAGGCGCGCATCACGGCGCGACGTGCACCGGGTGCTGCTGGGGCCTGATGATTCTGCTAGTTGCCGTCGGCGTCATGAACGTCGTGGCTATGGCCGCAGTTGCCGTCGTCGTCTTCACGGAAAAGCTCTGGCGCCACGGCAAGCCTTTCGGCCGCGCCGTCGGGGTTGTTCTGGTGGCAGTCGGCGTGCTCGCGATCTGGTATCCGTGGCTCCTGCCTGGCCTGCACGCGGCCGGGATGGCCGGGATGCACGGACCACACGGGATGTAGGTGCGATCAGGGCAGGGTCAAGATCTCGTAGCCATCGCGGGTCACGACGAGCGTGTGCTCGAACTGGGCAGTGCGCTTGCGGTCAGCTGTCACGACGGTCCAGCCGTCCGGCCAGATGTCGTACTCGACGGTGCCGAGCGTCAGCATCGGCTCGATGGTGAACGTCATGCCCGGTTCCATGATCACGCCGACCGACGGGTCGTCGAAGTGCGGAACGACGAGCCCGGAGTGGAACGTTGTGCCGATCCCGTGGCCGGTGAAGTCCCGGACGACGCCGTATCCGAATCGGCGGGCGTAGGACTCGATAACCCGCCCGATTGCGTTGAGTGGCCTGCCCGGGGCCACCGCCCTGATCCCTCGCATCATCGCCTCGCGCGTGCGGTCGACGAGCAGGCGTGACTCCTCATCGACGTTCCCGGCGAGGAAGGTCGCGTTGGTATCGCCGTGGACGCCACCGATGAACGCGGTGATGTCGACGTTGACGATGTCCCCGTCCGCGATGACGGTGTCGTCCGGGATGCCGTGGCAGATCACTTCGTTGAGCGAGGTGCACAGCGACTTGGGGAAGCCCCGGTAGCCGAGGGTGCTTGGGTACGCTCCGTGATCGAGCAGGAATTCGTGTCCGATCCGGTCCAGCTCGTCGGTCGTGACCCCCGGCGCGACGTGCTGACCGACTTCGGCCAGGGCCTGGGCGGCGATGCGCCCCGCCACGCGCATCCGCTCTATGGTCTCGGCGTCCTTTATGTCGCTCTCGCCAACGCGAGGGGCACGGCGGCCGACGTATTCAGGCTGGGCAATGTGGGCAGGGACGTCGCGGAGCGCGGAAACCCGGCCGGGCTGGAGGGTAGCAGGCATGATCTGGAATTCTAGTGGCCATGGACGACGACAAGAGCTGGTGGTTCTGCCTGAAGCACCACACCGTGGAGCAGGGACCTGGCTGCGCCGGCAAGGACCGGCTCGGTCCGTACCCGACACGCGAAGCAGCCGAACACTGGCAGGAGACGGTGCAGCGGCGCAATGAGGAGTGGGAGGCACAGGACCGGTGGCCTGGCGAGGGCCCGGACCAAGGCTGAGCTAGCAAGACCGGTTTGTCTTGTAGGGTGAGGCCAGCGGCATTGCGCGACAAGGGGGCGCAGATTTGACCGTGGACAAGCCTGGCAACGACCTGCCGCCTGCCGCGAAGGCACGGCTGGCGGAGATACGCGCGAGCGGTACCTGGGGCTCAGCGCTCACAGCCGATGAGTTCACCGCGATCAAGAGCACGGGATTCGAGCCCGTCGGGCAGGTGCTGGGCGCCGCCGTCTACAACGTCGGGTTCACCGGCGGCTACGCCTGCCCGGCCTATGGCGGCGGCTACGGCATGGGGCGCATCGGGGTCTTCGGGGGAGGTGCGCCTTACGTCAGCGTGACCGCCACCTCCGGTAGCGGCACGCTCGGGTCGTACGCGCCCCTCGTACGCACCATGTACCAGGCACGCCGGCAAGCGCTCGGGCGCATGATGGAAGAATGCCAGGCTCTCGGCGGTCACGGCGTGGTCGGCGTCCGGCTCACGATCGGCGGCTTCCCGGCCGGGGGGCTTGAGTTCAAGGCCATCGGTACGGCCGTGCGAGCGCCCGGCGGCGCGCGGCTGCCCCAGCCGTTCACCTCGGATCTGTCCGGGCAGGACTTCGCCAAGCTGATCATGGCGGGCTGGGTTCCGGCCGCGCTCGTGCTCGGCATCGCGGTTGGCGCCCGCCACGATGACTGGGTCACCGTGAGCCAGACCCGCTGGGGTGCCGGCAACACCGAGGTGCAGGGCTACACCGACCTGGTGAACGCCACCCGCCACGACGCACGCCATCAACTCGAGCTTGACGTCGCCCGGCACGGCGCCGACGGCGTCGTGCTGCAGGAGATGGACATCCGGGTCGGCGAGCACGAGTGCCCGGTCCAGGAGGGGCGCCGCGACCACGTGCTGGAGGCGACGATCATCGGCACGGCGATCGCCCGCTTCGGGCGGCGCACGGCACCGCCGCCACCACTGGCGATCATGTCACTGGATCCGCAGCGGCGCCAGGCCGCGCGCGTCCGGCTGGGCCCGTGAGATGGCAAGCGAGACGGCAGTACTCAACTTGAGGGAGCACAATGAGTGACCAGCAGGGCACCGATCTTGAGGTGCAGGGAGTACCGCAGGACGCGATGCGCAGGCTGGCCGAGCTGCGGCCAGGGCAGCCGGGCTCGATCTTCACCTCTGACCTGTCGGTCAACGAGTTCCTGCTGGTCCGCGAAGTCGGCTTCCGGCCCGTTGGCCTGGTGCTCGGCACCTCGATCTACCACGTCGGGCTCCAGTTCGGCCGTTGGGGGCAGAGCCAGGAGCTAGACGTTCTGTCCACGGCGATGTACCACGCGCGCGAGCTGGCGATGACCCGCATGGAAGCCGAGGCACAGGCGCTCGGCGCCGACGGCATTGTCGGCGTACGCCTGGACGTGGAGATGAAGGAGTTCGGCGCCGACATCGCCGAGTTCATCGCCGTCGGTACGGCGGTCGTGGCCGAGCCCGGCGCGGGCGGCGGCGGGGTCACGAACTGGCGCAACAACAAGGGCATGCCGTTCACGTCCGATCTGTCCGGTCAGGACTTCTGGACGCTGATACGCGCCGGCTACGCCCCGCTCGGCATGGTCATGGGCTCGTGCGTGTACCACATCGCGCACCAGAAGCTCGGCAGCAAGATGGGCAACATCGGCCGCAACGTCGAGCTCGAGCAGTTCACGCAGGCGCTGTATGACGCGCGCGAACTGGCCATGACCCGAATGCAATCTGAGGCGGAAGAGCTAGCCGCCGAGGGCATCGTCGGGGTGCAGCTACGGCAGCACAGCCATACGTGGGGCTCGCACACTACCGAGTTCTTCGCGATCGGGACTGCGGTGCGACCGCTGCGCGACGATCACATCATCCAGACTCCGACGATGGTGCTCAGCCTGGACTCCTGACGAAGATGGAGACAGCGGGCGAGCCGGGCCGCGCGCCCTCTGGGCCAGGACTGTCGGCTGCTGCCGCGGCCAGGCTGACCGAGATGCGGGACACCCGCACGTGGGGCTCGACGCTCGGGGTCGACGAGTTCGCGGCCATATCGCGGGTCGGGTTCGAGCCGGCGGGCCAGGTGCTCGGCGCCGCCGTTTACAACGTCGGCGACGCTGGAGACGAGGCGTGCCCGTACGGCCTGGCCGTCTTCCGCGGTGAAGGGACCCCGGCGTACCGTGCGCCCGGCAGCGGACCGCGATTCACCGGGGTGGCGCCGGTCGGTGCTGCGGCGATCGGCGCAGCCAGGCCGCTCGTCGCCACGCTGTATCAGGCCAGGCGGGCCGCGATCAGCCGAATGACGGCCGAGTGCGCAGCGCTCGGCGCCCTCGGGGTTATCGGCGTGCAGCTGACCGTCGGTGCGTTCGGCGACGACGAGGACATACTGGAATTCCGGGCGTTCGGCACTGCCGTGCGCGCGCGGGGCGTGACCAGCCGCGCCCGGCCGTTCGCCTCCGACCTGTCCGGTCAGGACTTCACGAAGCTGGTCGCGCATGGGTGGGTGCCGGTTGGTCTCGCCCTAGGCGTGGCCGTCGGCTACCGGCACGATGACTGGCTCACGAAAGGTCAAACCCGCTTGACGGCCGGGAACGTGGAGGTCGAGGGTTACGCCTACCTCGTCCGGCAGATGCGCACGGACGCGAGAAACGAGCTTGAGCTCGATCTGGTGCGGATGGGCGCGGAAGGCGTCGTCGTACGCGAGATGGACACGCAGATCTCCGAGCGCAGATGCCCGATTGTGCCGTTCGGCAAGGATCACGTGGTGCAGACCACGATCGTGGGCACGGCCATCGTGCAGTTCGCCAGCATCGCCCCGCCGCCGATTTATGGGATCCGGAAGCTGGATGAACGCAGGTCCGCGCCGGCCCCGGTCCAGCAGCTATCGGTGAGCCTGAGCGGAGCGGCTGAGAGCGGCCGGGGCCAAGATCTTGTGCCTACTCCGCCGGAGCCTGGGGGCGAGCCGGGGGAGTCAGGCTAGTCGGTCGGCGTGCCGCTCACCGCGTCAAGCAGCCTGGCCAGCCGAGATCGCAGTCGCTTGTCGGTCAGCGCCGGCGAACCGGGTTGGCCGTCCCGCGCCGTGATCGACGACGTTACGAGGTGCTGAGCACCGTCGAACGAGACGGGCGCGGTCGTCGGGCTGACCGGCAGCGCCTCGTGGGCGAGCTGGTCAAGCTCCGGGTCGTCTTGGTCGAGCGCGAACACGGTGGCTCCGGCTCGCCGCACGTCCTGGACGCGCTCCAGGAGTTCGGCCGGGGCTGCGTGCTGGCTGACGACCAGCAGGGTCTCGGTGCGGGTCGCGGCGCGCAACCGGTCGATTCCCACCGCCAGGTGCGCTGGCGCGCCGGGCTCGGGCGCCCATCGCACCAGCGTCGGCGCGAGCTCGGGAAGGCCGGCGTAGCGGCTCTCGTCCGCCAGGTGGGCGGTCATGTGCCACGGCTCGTCGTCCGCGGCGCCGACGACGAGAAGTCCGTTCGGCGTCCGGGCGGAGCGCCGCAGCGCCTGCGCGAACGTCGCGGTCCGGTCGAGCCACCCGGTCGGGGCGAGCAGCGCGCGCAGCGCGGCGACCTGGTCGGCGTTCATAGCCCACATCGTGCCCGACCAGCCGGCCGCGGCGTGGGTTAACCGCGCGGGACCCGCCCCGCGCATTCGGCATCGGTCTGGCAGGATCAGCGCATGACGGCTGACGCCACTGGCACGCAAGCTGCCAGCCCATCGGAGCTGCCCGATCTGGTCCTCGGCATTCTCGGCGGCACCGGCGATCAGGGTCGCGGGCTAGCGCGCCGCTTGTCCATGGCCGGGCACCGGGTCATCATCGGCTCTCGTGACGCGGGCCGGGCGAAGTCGGCGGCGGCTGACCTCGGTGGCGGCCCGCTGATCGAGGGCGGCTTGAATCATGAGGCGGCTGCCGAGGCGGATGTCGTCATCGCGGCGATTCCGTGGGAAGGCCACGCGGATCTGCTCAGCGAACTCGCCGGTCCGCTGGCCGGGAAGATCGTCATCGACTGCGTCAACCCCATCGGGTTCGACTCCCGCGGCGCGTACTCGATTGGCGTGCCGGAGGGCAGCGCCGCCGAGCAGGCGGCGTCCGTATTGCCTGCCAGTACCGTCGTCGGCGCGTTTCATCACGTGTCCGCCCAGCTCCTGCTCGATCCCGAGGTCGACACCATGGACCTCGATGTCCTCGTGCTGGGCGACGATCGCGCTGGCACTGACCTTGTCATCGCGCTCGCCGGCGAGATCCCCGGCATGCGCGGCGTGTACGGCGGACGGCTGCGCAACTGCGGCCAGGTCGAGGCGTTCACGGCGAACCTGGTGTCGATCAACCGCCGGTACAAGGCGCACGCCGGGATCCGCATCACCGACGTCTGACCGCGTGACGTTGCTGGACAAGGGTGGCACTGTGACTCGCCTGGCGCGCAGGTAAGGTCACTGATTGTGACCGACCGAGGGCATCCGGGCGAATACGCGAGTGCCCGGGACCTAAGTCGCTCGTCGGTCAGGCTGCGCCCGGCCCGGGACGCCCGCGCTGGCGTCATCGCCCTGCACCGCCGGGACCGGCTGATGTCGCTGACCGATCCAGCCGCGAGTGCGCTCGACGAGGGTGACCGGCTCGTCCTGCTGTCTGCCGTGCCGGTGAACCTTCGTCAGCGGTAGGAGTACTCCGGCGTCGGGAAAGTGCCACCGACCACGTCGGCAGCGAACGCTTGGGCGGCGCCGCGCAGCACGCTGGCGATGTCGGCGTACCGCTTGACGAACTTGGCCGTCCGCGGCGATAGACCCGCCATGTCCTGCCAGACCAGGACCTGGGCATCGCAATGCGGCCCGGCGCCGATCCCGATGGTGGGGATCTCCAGGCTCGCGGTGACGCGCTCGGCCAGTTCCGTCGGCACGCACTCGAGGACGACGGCGAACGCGCCGGCCGACTGCAGCGCCTTGGCGTCGTGCAGCAGGCGCTCGCCGTCCTCGCCGCGGCCCTGCACCTTGTAACCGCCGAACGCGTTCACCGACTGCGGCGTGAGGCCGAGGTGGGCCATGACCGGGATACCGGCCGCCACCAGCTCCTCGACCTGGCGGATGACCCGGTAGCCGCCCTCGAGCTTGACCGCCTGGGCGCCGGTCTCCTTGAGGAACCTGGTCCCCGTCTCCAGCGCTGCCGAAGGCGAGGCCTGGTAGGAGCCGAAGGGCAGGTCGGCGACGATGAGGGCGCGGCTCGTGCCGCGGACCACGGCCGCGGTGAGCGGGATGAGTTCGTCCACGGTGACCGGAATGGTCGAATCGTGGCCGTAGACGACCATGGCCGCTGAGTCGCCCACCAGAAGCACCGGAATGCCCGCCGCGTCGAACACCGAGGCGGTCAGCGCGTCGTAGGCGGTGAGCATGGGCCACTTCTCGCCGCGGGCCTTGGCCGCGGCGATGTCCCGGATAGTGAGGCGCCGGGTCGCCTGGCCGCCGTAGAGCGGCTCTGGCAATCTGCTGGCGGTGGCTGGCGTGCCATTGTTTGGTACGACGGTGCCTGTCGCGGCAGGCGTGAGCTCGGCCTGGTCAGCAGTCATTGCGTCCTCCGCGTCTCGTTGCGCCCTTGTGGCGTCCCCGGACCATCTGATGATCGCACGGCCACCCGGCCACTGACCAGCCGAGTCATGGCAACTAGCGGCGGCGCGCGGCGGCCCGGCGCGACTAGCGGCGACGCACCGCATTTGCGATACGATGCTGTCTCGTATCGTTTTTGCGGCGCCACTACGCACAACTCTTCCGGCAAGGGTCGCGCTTCCCGAGGGCAGGCATGGACAGCACGGCTATTCTCCGGCGTCGCTGGCTCATTCTCAGCGTCCTCATCATCAGCCTCACGGCGATCGTGCTGGACAACACCGTCCTGAACATTGCCCTCAAGACGATCGCCGAGCCACGAAGCGGGCTCGGCGCCAGCCAGAGCCAGCTGGAATGGGCGATCAACTCTTACACGCTCGTCTTCGCCGGGCTGCTCTTTACCTTCGGTGTGGTCGGCGACCGCGATCGGCAGGCGCCGGATGCTGATCATCGGAATGGCGCTGTTCGGCCTCTCGTCGCTGGTGTCGTCGTACGCGCAGACGCCCGATCAGCTGATCTGGGCCCGGGCCGCCATGGGTCTCGGCGGTGCCGCGGTCATGCCGCAGACGCTGTCGATCATCACCAACGTCTTCGACCCCAAGGAGCGCCCGCGGGCCATCGGGATCTGGGCCTCGGCTGTCGGCGTGGCCATTGCCGTCGGGCCGATCGCCGGCGGTCTGTTGCTCGACCACTTCTGGTGGGGCTCGGTCTTTCTGATCAACGTCCCGCTGACGGCCATCGGCATCGCCGCGATCATCGCGGTCGTGCCGGAGTCGAAGAGCCCGAATCCCGGCCGAGTCGATCTTCTCGGCGTCGCGCTGTCCATCGCCGGACTTGTGCTCGTCGTCTACGGGATCATCCAGGGCGGCGACACGGGGTCCTGGCTGCGTATCGACGTCCTTGGAACCGTAGCGGCCGGCCTCGTAGCGCTCGCAGTCTTCGGCTGGCACGAGGCTAGGACAGACCACCCGGCGCTGGACGTGCGGCTGTTCCGCGATCCGCGGCTGTCGTCCGCCGCGGCCGCGATCAGCCTGGTCTTCTTCGCCATGGGCGACGTGTACTTCTTCATCAGCTTCTACACCCAGAACGTCCGCGGCTACAGCCCGCTGCATGCTGGCCTGCTCACGATCCCGCTTGCAGTCGGCCAGCTGCTGTTCGCCACCCGTAGCGCCCGGCTCGTGCGCAGATTCGGCGCCAAGGCCGTCTGCACGACCGGACTCGTTGTCATGTCCGGCGCGCTGATTGGCTATCACTTCCTCGGGACGAGCACGGCGCCGTGGGTGCTGCTCTTGACGTTCCTGGTTCAGGGCTGCGGTATGGGGCTCGTCATGCCGGCCGCGACCGAGGGCGTGATGTCGGTCGTGCCGCGAGAGCGGGGCGGAGCCGGATCGGCGATCACCAATACCTCGCGGCAGGTGGCCGTGGCGCTCGGCGTCGCAGTGCTCGGCTCGGTGCTCGCGCAGGCATACCGCGCGCGGCTGCAGCCGTACCTGACCGTCCTGCCGGCCGGCGCGCGGCACGGGGCAACCGTGTCCATCGCGCAGACGCAGGTGGTCGCCGCGCACCTCGGGCCGGCTGGCGCACCGCTTGCTGGCCGCCGCGAGCACCTCATTCGTCGGGGCCATGCACGTGACGTCCCTGATCTCGGTGCTCATTGCTGTGGTCGGCGCCGTCACGGTGTGGGTCTGGATGCCCGGCCGGACGGCTGCGGCTCCGGCCCGGCCACGCAGGACCTGTCCCGGGACCGCCGGAGCCGACGCTGCGATCGCGACGGGGGCCGTTGATGCCTAGCCGCCAGCCGACGCGAACCGCGGCGGCGACCGCGCTCGCGGGATCCGGGGACAGCCACCCGGCCGACGCGGCGCCCGAGCCTCGGCGTCCCGGCCGTCCTCGCAGCGAGCAGGCCGACCAGGCGATCTTGTCGGCCGCGCTCGATCTCTTCGCCGAGTCCGGGCCGGACGCGTTGTGCATCGAGCAGGTCGCGGCCAGGGCCGGAGTTGGTAAGGCGACCATCTATCGCCGCTGGCCGGGCAAGGAGGACATGCTCGTCGATGCGCTCGGACGCTTGGGCACAAACCTCCCGGTTCCCCAGGGAAGGTCCGTCCGGGCCGACCTTGTCGCGCTCCTGGCCGCGATCTCGCGGGAGGCAGCTGACCCGCGACGGGCGCGGCTGTTCGCGCTGCTCCAGGGAGAAGGCCTGCGCTACCCCCGGCTGATGGCGAAGTACGTGGAGACCGTGGTCCAGCCGCAGCGAGACGTCGTCAGGTCCGTCCTGCGCCGTGGCGTGGCGACCGGCGAGCTGCGCGAGGATACCGATATCGACGCGGCCACGTTCCTGCTGAACGGTGCCGTTCTGGCCGGCATGTACGGCCCAGAGCCGGTCGACCTGCGGCAGCCAAACGGGTGGTGGAGGAGTTGCTGCGCGGTCTCGGCGCGCGCTGACTGGGTACGCTCGCCTCATGCTGCTCACCAAGTTCGGCCATTCGTGCGTCCGACTGGAGAAAGATGGCGCGAGGATCGTCATCGATCCTGGCATCTGGGCTGGGCCCAGATGTGCTCGACCAGGCGAACGCGGTGCTGATCACGCACGAGCACGTCGATCACGCGGACGACGAGGCGGTCAAAGCCGCACTGGCGGCCGACCCTCGCCTGCGCCTGTGGGCGAGCGAATCGGTGGCGCGCCAGTTTGCTGAGTTTGGTGACCGGGTCCGCGCGGTGCATGACGGTGACGCATTCGAAGCTGTGGGGTTCGACGTACGTGTCCACGGCTCCGACCACGCGTTCCTGGATACGGCGGTCCCAGTCGTGCCGAACACCGGATTCGCCGTCGACGGAGAGGTCTTTCATCCGGGCGACTCGTTCACCGTGCCGGATGGACAAGATCCCGACATTGCTCGTGCCGGTCAGCGGACCCTGGCTGAAGTTCAGCGATGTGGCCGGCTACATCCGGACGTTCGAGCCGGAGCGCGCTTACTGGATCCACGACGCGCTGCTGAACAGCAAGGGCTCGAACCTGATGACGAACCTGCTGAGCCTGGCCCCGACGGCGTCCGGTCCCGCAACGTTCCTGGTTCCCGGCACGACGATCGAGTTGTAGCGCGCCGCCGCCGGGCGGCTTTACTCAGGCGATCCGGTCAAAGGCCTTCCCTAAGAACGTGCTCATCAGTTTGGTGCTGTCAGGTATCGCAGTGCCCGACCGCCGCGCACGACGGCATCTCGAGCCTGCGACCGGCGGCAGTTGGCTAAGCCGCGGGGTCGCCGGTGCGGACCGGCGCGGGGCTTCTTTGGCCTGGGCTACGGTGTCGAAGACAGCTAGGGCCCGGCGCGGCAGCCTCGAGGAGGTGATGGCCTCGGCTGCCGCGGAACTAGCGGCGATCCGGATGTCGGTGCCAGCCGCGTCGGTATAACGCAGGGCCATTAGCAATGCGACGACCGCGTCGGCGCCGCAGATCTTCGTGCCAGTCATGTCAACGATGACCGTCGTGTGGTGGGCGCAAGCCAATGCCAGGGTCTCCCAGAAATCCTGCACGTTCCTGGCGTCGACTTCTGAGGGCGCAGTGACGACGGTCAGCAGGCCCCGCCACCTGCCGGTCATACGGGTCGCGGACGGGCTTGGCCACACCCTGGGGGGCGAGCCCACACCAACTCGCCCGGATGCGCCGCCCTGTGGATTGCGCGGCCCCTCAGAGCTTCCGCGCCAGCCGGAGCAGCCAGGCCGATCCGTATCCCGGCTGCCAGCACCGCGGCCGTGGCTTGCCTCAAGAACAGCCTCACGGGCTCCTCCCATCGCAATCTAAGAGATGCTTCTTAATATGTCGGTCACGGTAATCTGGGACGGTGATGCCGTCAGGATGCTCGGCGAGGTTCTGGCCGAAGTTCACGGGGGAAATGCAGGATCGCCTGCCGTGCCGTGAGCGCCTGCTCGACGCGGCGGAACGGCTCGTCGCGCTGCGCGGGCTGGCCATGCCCAACCGGGAGATAGCGCTCGCCGCCGCGCATCGCAACAACTCGGCGATCGCCTACCACTTCGGCTCGCGCCAGGGCCTGCTCGACGCGGTATGGAGCGGCGTCGGCGGCCGTCAACGAACGCCGGCACGCATCGTCGACGAACTAGACGACGACCAGCGGCGCGACGTGCGCCGTCGACCGGATCCACGTGGTCCCCTTGACCGACGAGGTGGCCGCCCGGCTGCCAAGCTACTGGGCCCGCTTCGACCAGCAGTGGCTCTCGGCGATGCCCACCGACTTCCTGAGCGCCTTCGCCGATGACCTGACGGCCCGCCCCGCCGACGTGCCGCTGCGTACCCTCCAGCACGTCTTCGCCATGGTCGCCTCCGCCCTCGTCGACCTGCCGCCCCATGCCCGCGAGCTGCGGGTGTCGCTGATGACCGCTTGTATCACCGCGCCGCCTCCTGGGAACAAGACGTCGAGCTTGCAGTCCGGCCCAGGCATCGATGCCCGCGTTCGCGGCCGACCTGACGGAGTTGGCCGTTGCGATCCTTCTGGCCCCCCTGGCAGCACCCGAACAACGGTCCAGCCGCCGCATCGGGCAGTCGACCTGATTCAGCTCCCGGTGCCGCCACTTCGACGCGGTGCTGGCCCGCGGTTCGCGCGGAGCCCGCACAGGTGCTGGCAGAAAAGGCCGCATCGCTTCTATGCCGCCGCGTGGCTGACTGGCTGACGAGCTCGTCGAGTCCCGGCGCCCGCTCCGTCCGCTGCGATCTGCGTCATGACGCCCAGAACGTGCCGCAGGAGGATGGTCCAGCCACAGGCGCCCGCCGGGCCGGGGGTCACCGAGCAGCGTCGCTTAGCCGGTCACCGGCAAGATGATCGCTGACGGGTGGGCTGGATCGTGGTAGACCCGCTGGTGCGCAGGCAATAGCCCGGTCGCAGTCGCCAGCAGCTCACCGGTCCCGGAGTTGCGCGCGTACCGCGGGTGGGCGCCGCTGGAGACCTGGAGCCGGACCCTGTTCCCGGCCTTGAACCTGTGCGCGACCGGATAGAGCTCGAATGCAGCCCGGCGGCTGCCGTCGGCCTCGTTGGGTGGCGCGCCGGGGGACAGGCGGAGCAGGCCGTCGCAGACATTGACCGAACGGCCCGTCGGCTCAACTTCGCAGAGTCGGGCGAAAAAATCGGTGTGCTCGCGGTCGGACGCCACGTGCAGTTCTATGGCCGGCACCCCGATCATCTCGAGATCCGCGGCGAGGGCCGGGCCCGTGAACGTGAGGACGTCCGGGCGGGCTTCGAGCATCCGATTGTCGACTCTGGCCGACCCCTGAGCGCCGACCGGACCAGCCAGGTTCGGCGTTGGGTCGGCGGGGTCGTAGGTGTAGGCAGCAGGAGCACTCTCTGCTGGTAGCTCGCCGCCAAGACGGCCGTTCGGCTGGAGGTACCACGCCTGCCCTGTACTCGCCGGCGGCCAGGCGGGCAGGTCGCGCCATTCCTCCGCACCGGTCACGAAGATCCGCACCGGATCCGACGGCGGCTCGGCGGCCGAGCCATCGAGGTGGGCCCCGAGGAACTCAAGCCCGTGCCGAACCCAATGCGCCCCCGCGTCGTTGTCGGTATGCCGCCACGGCCCGATCGTCAGCCGCGGCTCGTGACCAGCCGCGCGCAGCGCCGCATAGTCGCGTAGCTGGGCTGGCAGGAAGATGTCGTACCAGCCGGCGACCATGTCGACGCTGGCGGTGACGCGTTCGGGCCCCGCCGCGAAGCTGTGTCGTGTCCAGAACTCGTCGTCGTCGGCGAGCCACGCCTGCCAGTAGGGCTTTCGCGTGCCGGTAGCGAGCCGGTCCAGATCTCCGAGGGGGACGTGCCCGTCGAGCTTCCGGAGAGCACGTACCCGCAGCTGCTGGCGGAGCATCGCGACTGGCCGTTCCTGATGAGCGACTTGATCTATCCACTCGAGCATCGTCTCGAGCGCGAACGAGCCGCCGAACCGGACCATCTCACGCGGCCGAGCGGTGCTGACCTGGACAGCCATGGCCTTGTGGTCGGGTAGCGCGAGGGCGGCGAGCGCCCACTGCGTCATCCCGAGATAGCTCGGCCCCCAGGTGCCGAACGAGCCCGGATACCACGGCTGGCGCCGCAGCCATTCGACGGTGGCCAGGCCGTCGGACTGCTCGATGTCGCCGAAGGGGTCGAGCTCTCCGGCTGACCCGAACGTTCCTCGGCAGCTCTGCACGAAGCTCTGGAACCCGCGCTCGGCGAACAGCCTCCCTGCCATCACGCCGAACACTCCGCGACGGCCGTAGGGGCAGCGCACCAGAATGAGAGGCGCGTCGCCGGTTCCGGCCGGGACATAGCGGTCGGCGAGCAGAGTTGCACCGTCGGGCATGGGCACAGGCACGTCGCGATCGACGTGCACGGCCCGACTGTGCACCGGCGGCAAGCTCATGGCCCGCCCAAGGAACCGGCTCAACACAGTCATCTGGCGCACCGCCCACGCATCAGCGGCGCGCGTGACGACCCGCACAGGGGTGCAGGGCGCGCGCCCATCGGATGGACATAGAACATCGCGCTATACCGGGTCGCGTCAAACCGCAGCGCGATCGATAAGCCGGCGCCCCCGATGCTGTTTGGACTTCGATCATGCCGGGCAGACGGCATGCCATGTACGTGCGGATCAGGCCGGCGGCCGCCGCGTCGGCTCGAGCAATGAGCCGGTGACGGCCGGCCAACGCCGCCGAGCCGCGGTCGCGGTCTTGGGTGCGGCTACGGTTGCGCTTGCGTTCGCAGCCGGACTTCTTGGCTGGCAGCCCGCGACCTCGAATGGTGGTCTACATCTTCATGCGTCGCCGGTCGCGCATGCGCGTGGCGCCGGATCCGCTGAGCCGACGCCGGCGTCGAACAGGGCGCCCGCTGGCCTCGACGCATTCAGGCTGCTTCCCGCGACCGGGTCAGGCTACTTGGCGCCAGGCTCCAGCCCGCGCGCGCTGCCAGGCGACGTGCTCATAGCCGACGAAAACAATCGGCGCCTGGTGCTGGTTGATCCCCAAGGCCGAATCAGGTGGGTGTTCCCTGGCCCCTCAGACCCACGCGACAAAAGCCGCTTTGGCCACCCGGACGACGCGTTCGTCTCACCTGACGGCCGGATGATCGTGGCGACCCAGGAGGAGGATGACAGCGTCTCGGTGATCAACATCGCAACTGGCCGCATCGTCCAGTCGTACGGCCACCTGGGCGTGCCAGGAGCCGCTGCGGGGTACTTCAGCCACCCTGACGACGCGATGCTGCTACCTAACGGCGATCTTCTGCTGGCGGACATCATCAACTGCCGGATTCTCATCCTTGCGCCGGGCCGGTGGCACGTGCTCCGGCAGTTCGGCACCACCTCAGCATCCGGCCACAATCCGCCCGCGTACTTCGGCAGCCCCAACGGGGCATTCCCGATGGCCGATGGGCATGCCCTGATCACCGAGATCAACGGGGATTGGGTCGACGAGATGAACCTGAACGGGCATGTGTACTGGTCAGCGCAGCCGTCTGGGGTGGCGTATCCGTCGGACGCGAACGAGATCAGCCCGGGCCGGTACGTGGTGACCGACTACTCGTCGCCCGGTCAGATAGTGATCTTCGATCGCTCCGGCCGCGCCCTCTGGCGGTTCCGGCCGACCGGGCCGAACGCGCTGAACCATCCATCGCTCGCACTCGCGCTGCCTAACGGGAACATTCTGGTGAACGACGACTATAACGACCGCGTCATCGTGATCGACCCGACGACGAGCAAGATCGTTTGGCAATACGGTCATCGCGGCATCGCTGGCAGCGCACCGGGTTACCTGGCTAATCCAGACGGCGTCGACATGGCTCCACCCGACTCGTTCCTCATGACACATTAGGTCCTGGTACGTTTCGCGGCATGGATCCGCTCGACATCTACGTCGACGAGAACCGCGTCGCGTCCTTTGACGGCCGCGTGCTCGAGGTATTCGGCGGTGAGGTCAGGCGCTTCCATGTTCGGCTCCTGACGGTCGTGGTGCCGGCCCCAGATAAGCGCGGAACCCGTAACGTGGAGCTGAGACAGGCTCAGCGAATTGCATCGATGCCACTTGACGAGGCGGCGTTCGAGCGGATTCAGCCTCTCCTGGACGCTTTGCGGCGAGCCGGCATCAGCATCAAGGACTGATGGCGCGGCAATCGCCGCCTAGCCGGCGCGCGGCTCCCGCCAGCGGCTGGTGATAGGCAGCCGGCGATCGCGGCCGAAGTTCTTCGCGCTGATCTTCGGTCCCGGCGGGTACTGGCGGCGCTTGTACTCGGCGCGGTCCACGAGCTGGATGACGCGCTCGACCAACGCCGGATCATGACCAGCCGCCACGAGCTCGGCCGAGCCCATGTCTTTCTCCACGTAGTCGTCGAGCAGCTTGTCGAGCACGTAATAGTCCGGCAACGAGTCGGAGTCCAGCTGACCGGGGCGCAATTCAGCGCTCGGCGGCTTGCTGATCGAATTTTCCGGGATCGGCGGCTGCTGACCGCGCTCGGCCGCCTGTTCGTTCCGCCACCGGGCAAGCTCCCAGACCAGTGTCTTGGGCACGTCCTTGATCGGCGCGAAGCCGCCCACCGAGTCCCCGTACAGCGTCGTGTACCCGGTCGCCAGCTCGCTCTTGTTACCGCAGGCGAGGACCAAGTGGCCTTCTTCGTTCGACAGCGCCATCCAGATAGTGCCGCGGATCCGGGCTTGCAGGTTCTCGTCGGCGAGACCGTGCAGGTCGAGGTTGGGCTCGTAGCCGTCCATCATCGGCTTGATCGGGATCACGCGCGCGTGGATACCCTGCCGCCTCGCGAGGTCCTCGGCGTCGGAGACCGAATGCTGCGATGAGTAAGGGCTGGGGTTCAGAACGACGTGCACGCGGTCGGGACCGAGCGCGTCCGCGGCGATCGTCGCGACGAGCGCCGAGTCGATGCCGCCGGACAGGCCCTGGATGACCGAGCTGAAACCGTTCTTACGGACGTAGTCCCGAACGCCTAGCTCGAGAGCGCCGTAGATCTCGGCCAGATCCGGCAGCCGCGGCCACACCATTGGCGCGCCGAGTGGCGCGTCCGGTTCGGGCCCCTGAAGAGGCGCGAGCTCGATGCGCTCGATGGTCATCGATGTGCCGTCGGCGGCGTTGGCGCGCTGACGGCCGGCGGGCAAGGTCGGATCGGCTGCGGCCAGGTCGAGGTCTGCGAGCACAAGCGCCTCGTCGAACTGCGGTCCGCGCGCCAGCACCGCACCATCGGGAGCGACGATGATCGAGTCGCCGTCGAACACGAGCTCGTCCTGACCGCCGACCATGTTGGCGTACGCGAGCACGGTTCCGGCCTCGCGGGCGCGGCGCTGGCACAGCTCGAGCCGGACGTCGTCCTTGTTCCGTTCGTACGGCGAAGCGTTCGGCACGACGAGCAGGCTCGCGCCGGCCTGGCGGGTCACGGCGACGGGACCGCCGTCCTGCCAGAGGTCCTCGCAGATCGCGACCGCGATGTCGACCTGGTCGCCGCTGACGGTCGTCAGTCGGAACACAGGCAGCGTGTCGCCAGGCACGAAGTACCGGAACTCGTCGAAGACACCGTAGTTCGGCAGGTGATGCTTGGCCGACGTGATCGCGACGGTCCCGCCGTGCAGGACGGCCGCCGCGTCCTGTGGCGCACCGGCCGGCAGGCCAACGCGCGGCTGCTGGCCAGGCCTTCGATCCAGGTAGCCGACCACAACGGCGACTCCGTCGAGACCCTCGCTGGCCAGGTCACGCGCCAGCTTTCGGAGCGCGCCAACCGACGCGTCGACGAACGACTTGCGGAGCGCGAGGTCTTCGACCGGGTAACCGGTGAGCATCATCTCGGGGAAGACCACGATGCGCGCGCCTTGCTCGGCGGCGCGCATCGTCCACTCGATCACCTTGTCGCTGTTGCCTGCCAGTTCGCCAACTGTCGCGTTGACCTGTGCCAGGCCGATCCGAAGCTGCGCCACGCACTCAGCCTAGTCGGCGCATGTCCGATTCGTCGGGTTGACGCAACCTGTCGGTTGCAATAATATAGCAATCAATCAGTTGCTACAACGTTGGAGGCACGCATGGCTTTCCCCGATCGCATCGAGCGGGTCGTCGAGATCGCGCACCCCCCAGCCAAGGTCTGGGCCGCGCTTACCACGGCCGACGGCCTGGCCGGCTGGTTCGGGAACGAGGCGACCATCGACCTGCGCCCCGGCGGGTCTGCCCAGATGAAGTTCGGCAGTGGCCACACCGCGGACATGCGAGTCGAGCGCGTGCAGGAGCCGACGGTGTTCGGCTTCACCTGGCACATCTATGGGCTGCCCGACGACGATCCGCGCCGTACCTATGTCGAGTTCACGCTCGAACCGGTGGGTGGTGGCACCCGGCTCACCGTGGTCGAGAGCGGATTCGCTCAGCTTGCCGACGACGCGTACCGCACGGCCTACGACGGGAACACCCAGGGCTGGGGGAGCGAGCTGGGCGAGTTGGTCGACTACCTCGATGCCGCGTGACATTGAGGCGGTAGCCGAGCAGGTATTCGTCGCGCTAGCAGATCCCACGCGGCGCACCATCCTCGCGGCCTTGGCGTCGGGTGGCCCGGCCACCGCTACCGACCTGGCCGGGCAACTCCCGATCACCAGGCAAGGCATCGCCAAGCACCTCGGCGCTGCTGGCCGAGGCGGGCCTGGTGACAGCAGAACAAGGCGAGCGGCGCCGGGTCCGGTATCGCCTACGATCCGCGCCAATGCAGCTGGCGCAGCAGTTCCTGGCCGCACTCGCCCGGGACTGGGACGGACCGCTCGAAGCGTTGCGGGATCACCTCGACCGGTGAGCTCGCGCTGAATAAACCTGGAGGAATCCGTGGCTGACAAGACGTTGTCTCGCCGAGCGGGCGATTGGACGGGAGCGCAGACCGCCGCAGCGGCGGCGGCGCTAGCACTGACGCTCGCGCTCGCCGCTGGATGCTGGATCCTGTCGGTCGGCCAGATGAGTGGCATGGACATGGGCGTGGCGACGCGGCTCGGCTCGTTCGCCTTCTTTATCGCCGTCTGGGTGCCCATGATGGCCGCGATGATGCTGCCGGGTGCCGTCCCGGTCGTGGTTCGACGTGTTCGCGTCGGCGATCGTCTGCGCACGGTGCCGACATTCGTGATCGCCTACATCGGCGTGTGGGCCGTCGTCGGCGTCGCGGTGTACGCGCTGTATCGCCCGCATGGCTCGGTCGCCGCCGGGGTGATCGTCGTCGCGGCCGGGCTGTACGAGCTGACGCCGCTGAAGCAAGCCTGCCGACGGCGCTGTGGCGAGAGCGGTAGATCTGGCTTCGCGTTCGGGCTGTGCTGTGTCGGCTCGAGCGTCGGCCTGATGCTCGTGCTGCTCGCTTTCGGCCTCATGAGCGTCATCTGGATGGCCGTGATCACCGCGATCGCCGTCGCGCAGAAGCTCCTGCCTCCGAAGGCGGCGATCGACGTGCCGCTGGCCCTGGCGATCGTGAGCTTCGGAGTCCTGATAATCGTTGCCCCCTCGTCGATCCCAGGGCTCATGCCCTCGATGTGACACGCCATCGGCAGCGGGCTCAGCAACAGGCAGTACCAGCAAACAGAAGGGAATTACGTTATGACCGACCACAAGACCGGGACACGCGCTGAGTGGCTAGCCGCGCGGCTCGAGCTACTCAAGGACGAGAAGGAAGTCACTCGACGCGGCGACGAACTCGCCCAGCGGCGGCAGGACCTGCCGTGGGTCCGGATCGACAAGCAGTACCAGTTCGAGACCGACGACGGGCACTGCTTCGCTCGCCGACCTCTTCGACGGACGCTCGCAGCTCCTCATCTATCACTTCATGTTCGGGCCCGAGTACGCAGCCGGGTGCCCGTCGTGCTCGGCGATAGCCGACGGATTCGATGGCTCGACTGTGCACCTGGCGAACCACGACGTCACGCTCTGCGCCGTGTCGCGAGCACCGCTGGAGAAACTGCAGGCGTACAAGCGCCGGATGGGCTGGAGCTTCCCGTGGGCGTCTTCGTTCGACAGCGACTTCAACTACGACTTCCAGGTCGGTCACGCCAAGGAAGCCTGGGACGCCGGTTCAGTCGAATACAACTTCCGCGCAGTGGACTTGCGACCGTCGGCCGACGAGGCTAGCGGCATGGACGCCTGGAGCGAGTCGATAGTCGGAACGGACTGGGAGAACTTCCGGCGTGAAGGACCCGGGATTAGCGCGTTCGCGCTCGACGATGGCGTCGTCTACCACACCTACTCCGCGTACGAGCGTGGCCTGGACGGTCTCTGGGGCATGTACCAGTGGCTCGACCGCGCGCCCCTCGGACGAAACGAGAATGGCTTCTGGTGGCGCCGCCACGACGAATACGGGAGCGAGTGACGCGCCTGCGCGAGCGAGCCTCAGGCTGCCCTAGTCACCGCCGAGCGCCCAGAATGAACAGTGATGTTCGGCCGCGAAGTTGGTCTGGACAACGGGCCTCGGCGGGACCAGGGAAAGCATGGCCTGGGTGGCGCTGCGTGAAGCGCGGCCAGGCCGGCGCGCTGGAGGCCGACGGCACCCCGGACGTGGCGAAGCTCGTCCACTCTTGTCGCATCGCCGCCGCGAGGCGCTGCTGGCTCGATGACAAGGTGCCGTGGACGCCGGCCGGCAGCCCGAACAGGTACTGAAGCTCGGACGCGTGCGTCGCGCCATAAGCGAAGCCAGGACTCGGGTACGGAGATGGCGCGTTCTCGTCGCTGAACTCGTAGGCGTAGGTCGGCACGTATCGAGCCATCGCCTGATCCACCAGGAGAGTCGGGCACGAGAAGATGCCATCTGTGCCGAGGGCACCCATGGCGATCGCGGGGCTCTGATAGCCGCGCAGCGGATACTGGGTCGCGATGACGGCCGCAATCTGGGCCGAGATATGCAACGTCGAAGCGATCGTCGACTGGTAGTTAGCGGCGGTGACCGGATGACCTTCGAAGGTGGCCAGCGCGACGAACAGGCGCCACTCATCGTGGTTGGAGCCGTCGATCACCGGCACGTGACTGAACTTCCCGCTGCTGAGTGCTGCCTTCAAGGACTCTGGCAGTACCAGCCCGTCGATGTCGGCCGACGCCCCCGTTGGGTCCTGGTCGGCAAGGATCTTCGCGACCGGCAGGTTGCGCAGGCACGTGGCGGTCTGACTCGCGCAGCCAGCCTTCGCGGCGAACGCTCGGCCCGCCGCCTCGGCGCTCGCTAGCGAGACCGGGCCGAGCGCGTAGCCGCCGCTCTCGGCGATGGCCTTCGCGAACAGACCGCGCGCGCCTGGTGAGGTGAGCTGCATCAGCACGCTCTGGCCGCCTGCGGACTCGCCGAAGAGTGTGACGTTGGCCGGGTTACCGCCGAACGCGCGAATGTTGGACTGCACCCACCGCAGCGCTGCCTGCTGGTCCATCAGCCCGTAATCGCCCGTCGGGCCGCCGCGATGATCGGCTAGGCGCGGGATGAGCCAGGAAACCCAGCGCCCCGAGGCGGTAGTTGATCGTGACCACTATGACGCCGTCGCCGACCAGCCCGCTCGGGTTGTAGTCATCGCTTTCACCGCCGACGAAGGCGCCACCATGGATCCACACCATGACCGGCAGCCCGCCTCGACGCGCATCAACGGGAGCGAAGACGTTGAGGTAGAGGCAGTCCTCAGACATACTTGGCCGTCCGAATACCCCGGCAGCCTGCGGGCAATGCGGAGCGAACTGCGTGGCCTCCCGGATGCCGTGCCAGCGCGCGGCAGGCTGCGGCGCACGCCAGCGCAGCGGACCGACCGGCGGCGCAGCGTACGGGAGGCCCAGATATTCATCGGTCTTGCCGACTTGCTTGCCGCGCAGCTGCCCGTCGGTGACGCTGACCACGAGCGCGGAGCGCGACCCATGTTGCCTGGCTGCGGCCGCCTGGCCCGAGCAGGCAACCGCGGCAGAGCCGAGCGCGCCAACGGCGGCGATGGCCACGCACCGGCGCAGGGCGGAGCGCCAGGGAAACTCGCGTTTGAGCATCGCCGCTGTCACGTCACTCCTGCCATCCGAATGCCGCCAGACATCCCAAACGCACACTCCATCAGACGCCTGTCTCGTTCGGCAATAAGGGCGCCTCAGGCCACTGCCTCGGACCGGCTGCGCAAGAAAGGGACAGCACTTTGTGTTGGTGATCCGGTCGCTCGCGGCTCTTAGCAGAGACAGCGCAGAGCAACCGAAAGGATCAGACCATGAAGTCTCTCGCACAATCCTCGCTCGCCAGGCTGGCGGCGACATTGTCAGCCGCCGCTTTGGGCGCATGGTGCCTGGGCGGAAACGCGGTTGCCGCGCCCGGGACCGGGCAGACTCCGGCCGCGGGCGACGGCTTCGAAGTCTCGCTGGCCGCAAGTTCCTCCTACGCTGCCCTCCGGCAGCCGGTCACGCTGACGGCCACGACAAACACCGACGTCGGACCGACCCCGTATTACCTCACCATCTATAGCGAGACGACCGGCGCGAGGGTCGCGACCTGCGGCTTCGGCACAACCTGCACGGCGACCGTGGCGCAGGCGACGCCGGGCGCACAAATCTTCGAAGCGTTCGTCGGCGACGACGTCACTGCTAACGGGCATCCCGGTTTCGCGCTCGTTTCTAGCAACGAGGTTCGCGTGGGCTGGTCGTTCATCCTCCGCGGGGGATTGGCTCCTCGAGGCCGCGAGCCAGCCGGTCCGCCAGCTTGATCGCGTCTGGGAGGCGGAACTGTCCGGCCATCTCGGCCACCAGACTGGCTGCCTCGAGGATTGGCATCCCGGCCGCGGTTACGTACAGCGGGCGTGATGATCGTCCGCGACATACCTGCGCGGCGTGCATCGCCGTCCTGAACGCAGTCTTGGCCACGCCGATGACGGGGACGCCGAACTCGGCCTGAACATATGCCCCCAAACCAGGTCGGCCAGCAGCATCCAGGTCCACGTAGCCATCGATCACCACGAGCGCGAGCCTCGCAGACGCCGGGATGACGGCCATGAGCGCTGGCAACTCGCGGCGGTAGAAGGCGCCGGAGTGATACGGCGCCGACGCTGACACCATCGCCGTGTTGGTGAAGGTGATCGGTGAAAAGCGTTCGTTACCAGCCGCGACCACGGCCGCCCGCGCGCTGGAGTCAGCGAGGTAGTGGACATCGACGGCCACAAACAGGGCGTCGGCCGCGCTAGCCGAGCCGATCATGGCTTCAGACTTCCACGCGGCGGATACGCCGCAAAGCCCGGTGGCCGCGGGGCCGGTAACAAGCAGGAAACATACGCCGGGCACACTGTGTCGGTGGACAGGCAGGAAGAGTTCGTACTCCGCACGCTCGAAGAGCGTGATATCCGGTTCGTCCGGTTGTGGTTCACCGACGTGCTCGGCTACCTGAAGTCGGTGGCCGTGGCGCCAGCCGAGCTTGAGGGCGCCTTCGCCGAGGGCATCGGCTTCGACGGTTCCGCGGTGGAGGGGTTCGCCCGAGTCTACGAGGCGGACATGCTCGCCAAGCCGGATCCGTCGACGTTCCAGCTCATGCCTACTGGCAGCGACACCGCCGGGACTGGCCGGATGTTCTGCGACATCCAGCTGCCCGACGGTACTCCGTCGTATGCCGACCCACGCCACGTGCTCAAGCGCGCGCTGGCCAGGGCAGCCCGGCTGGGCTTCACCTTTTACACGCACCCGGAGATCGAGTTCTTCCTCCTCCGGGAGAAGCCCGAGCCGGGCGGCAAGCCGCGGCCCATCGACACCGGCGGATACTTCGATCACACGCCGCACGGCATCGCGCACGACTTCCGCCGCGAGGCGATCGCAATGCTGGAAGGCCTCGGTATCTCGGTCGAGTTCAGCCATCACGAGGGTGCGCCCGGCCAGCAGGAGATCGACCTGCGCTACGCCGACGCACTGACGACCGCCGACAACATCATGACCTTCCGCCTGGCCATGAAGGAGGTCGCGCTCCAGCAGGGGGTCTACGCCTCGTTCATGCCGAAGCCCTTCACCGAGTACCCGGGCTCGGGCATGCACACGCACATGTCGCTGTTCGAGGGCGACCGCAACGTCTTCTACGAGCCGGGCGGTGAGTATCAGCTGTCGAAGGTCGGGCGCGCGTTCATCGCGGGACTCCTCCGGCATGCAGCCGAGATCACCGCCGTCTGCAACCAGTGGGTGAACTCCTACAAGCGGCTGTGGGGCGGAACCGAGCGGATCGCCGGCGCGGGTGGTGAGGCCCCTGCCTACATCTGCTGGGGCCACAACAACCGGTCCGCGCTGATCCGGGTGCCGATGTACAAGCCCAGTAAAGGAAATGCGACCAGGATCGAGTTCCGCTCGATCGATCCGGCGTGCAACCCGTACCTGGCCTTCGCCGTGATCCTGGCCGCGGGGCTGCAAGGCATCGAGGCTGACTACGAACTGCCGGCCGGCGCCGAGGACGACGTCTGGGCACTGACCGAGACCGAGCGGCGTGCCCTTGGCATCGCGCCGCTGCCGCAGAACCTGTCCGATGCGATCACCGCCATGCAGGACAGCGAGCTCGTCGCGAGCACCCTGGGCGAGCACGTCTTCGACTTCTTCCTGCGCAACAAGCGCGAGGAATGGCAGGAGTACCGGCGGCACGTGAGCGAGTTCGAGCTCGAGCGCTACATCGGCGTGCCCTGACGCCCGGGCCGACGAATAAGGCGCCGCTCGCTCGCGACGAACGAGCCGCGATTGGCTAACGTGCTGGGGTGAGCACGCCACGCGGGACGCTGGCTGGTCAGCTGGCGGCGATGGGATTCGCCGATACAGCGCGTGCTCGGCAGCTACTCGCCGAGCTAGGCATCGACGCGGCCCGCGGCGACGCCGGCGCGACTGCTGACCGGGCGCTGCTGCAGGCGCTCGCGGTCGCCGCCGACCCGGATCTCGCGCTCGCGGCCCTGGCCCGGATGACGCCTGACGCTGAGCTGCTCGAGGTGCTGCACTCGGATGCCGATTTCCGGGATCGCCTCGTCAGCGTCCTCGGCGCGAGCACGGCCCTCGGTGATCACCTAGCTCGGCATCCAGCTGACTGGCGACTGCTAGTCGCAGATACCCCGTTCCCTGCCAAGGACGGATCTGGGAGGCTGCGCGCGGAATTTCTGACGGCGGTCGGAGCGCGCGGGGGCGCGGAGCCGGTCGCGGACCTGGCACCTGTCGAGGGCCGCGATCCGGCGACCAGGCTGCGGATCGCATACCGGCGGCGGCTGCTGCAACTGGCGGCCGTCGACTTGACCGGTGCCGCGTCGCTCGACGAGGTCATGGCTGGCCTGGCCGATCTCACGACGGCGGCGCTCGGTGCGGCCCTCGCCATCGCGCGCGCCGAGCTGCCCGCGGGATCAGGGCCAGCGCGCCTGGCCGTCGTCGCCATGGGCAAGACGGGGGCGCGCGAGCTGAACTACGCGAGCGACGTCGACGTCATCTTTGTCGGCGGCGGACGCGGCGACGACGACGCTCTGCGCGCTGCGACGGCGCTGGCCAGCGGCCTGATCCGGGTGTGCACCCGGAGCACGCCCGAAGGACAGTTGTTCCCCGTCGACGCCAACCTGCGACCAGAAGGCCGCGATGGCCCGCTTGTTCGCACCGTCGCCAGCCACAAGGCGTACTACGAGCGGTGGGCAAAGACCTGGGAGTTTCAGGCGCTGCTGAAAGCCAGGTTCGCCGTCGGCGATGCCGAGCTTGGCGCCGAGTACCTCGAAGCCGTCACGCCGATGATCTGGCAGGCAGCTCAGCGGGATGGCTTCGTCGCCGATGTGCAGGCCATGCGGCGGCGGGTGGTCGCCAGCCTGCCTGCCGACGAGGCAGGCCGCGAGCTGAAGCTCGGGCCCGGCGGACTGCGGGACATCGAGTTTGCCGTGCAGCTTCTTCAGCTGGTCCACGGCCGGGCCGATGATTCGCTGCGCGAGCCCGCGACGCTGCCAGCACTCGCCGCCTTGGCCGCGGGCGGATACGTCGGCCGCGCGGACGCGGCCGCGATGTCTTCGGCGTACCGCTTCCTGCGCGGCGTCGAGCACCTGCTTCAGCTGCGCCGACTTCGCCGCACGCACCTCCTCCCGGAAGACGCGGCTGTCCTGCGCGAAGTCGGCCGGGCGCTGAGCCGGATGCGGCTTGACCCAGCCGAGACCGACGGCAACAATCACGGCGTCGCGAGCGGTGACGGCCCCTGCGCTGGCTCGCGCCGGTGATCCCGCCGCCGCCCTCGCCGAGCGCTGGCGCTTGCACGCGAGCCAGGCGCGCCAACTTCACGAGAAGCTCTTCTACCGCCCGTTGCTCGACGCCGTCGCGCGCCTGCCGGGCGAGGCGACGCGGCTCACCCCGGAAGCTGCGCGCGATCGGCTGGAAGCGCTCGGCTTCGCCGGTCCCGCCGGTGCGCTGCGGCACATCGAGGCCCTCACGGCTGGCGTTTCGCGCAAGGCGGCGATGCAGCGAACGCTGCTGCCCGTCTTGCTCGGCTGGCTCGCCGACGCACCGGAGCCAGACGCTGGCTTGCTGGCTTTCCGCCAGGTCAGCGAGGCGCTCGGCGGATCACCGTGGTACCTGCGGCTGCTTCGCGATAACGCGGTCGTTGCCCAGCGGATGGCCCGGCTGCTGGCGTCGAGCCGGTATGCGACGGGGCTCTTGTTGCGCGCGCCCGAAGCCGTCGGGATGCTCGGCGACGACGCACAGCTGACGGCGCGGCCGACGGCAGACCTGACAGCCGAGACCACGGCGGCGATCGGGCGGCACGATCGGGCGGATGACGCGACCCGGGCTGTGCTCGCGATCAGGCGCCGCGAGCTCCTCCGCGCGGCGGCCGCCGACGTGCTCGGCCTCGCCGGCATCGAGGAGACCGGCGAGGCACTCACGACGGTCGCGCGGGTGACGTTCGCGTCGACGCTGGCTGCTGCCGTTGCCGAAACAGAAGGTGCGACGGGGCCGCTGCCGACGCGGCTCGCTGTGATTGCGATGGGCCGGTTCGGCGGCCACGAGATGGGCTACGCGAGCGACGCGGACGTCGTGTTCGTCCACGACCCGTTGCCCGGTGCCACCGACGAGGCGGCGACCCGGGCCGCGCACGCGGTGGCCGAACGCGTTCGCGCGCTGCTGAGCAGACCCGGCCCCGATCCAGCGCTGCTCGTCGACGCGGGACTGCGGCCGGAAGGCAGGCAGGGGCCGCTCGTCCGTAGCCTCGCCTCCTACCAGGCGTATTACGACCGCCGGTCGGCGGCGTGGGAAGCGCAGGCGCTGCTGCGCGCCGAGTTCGCGGCCGGTGACCGCGACGTCGGCGCCGCGTTCATGGCGATGGCCGATGAGATCCGCTATCCCGAGGGCGGCATCGACCAGTCGGCGACCAGGGAGATCCGCCGGATCAAGGCGCGCATGGAGGCCGAGCGGATGCCGCGGGGCGTCGACGCGGCCCTGCACCTGAAGCTCGGACCCGGGGGCCTGTCAGACGTCGAGTGGGTCGCACAGCTTCTCCAGCTGCGGCACGCGGCTGCGGTGCCGGAGCTGCGCACCACTCGGACCTTGGCCGCGCTAACAGCGGCGTGCGCTGCCGGGTTCATCTCCGCAGCTGATAGCCGGACGCTGATCGAGGCGTGGCTGCTCGCGAGCCGAATCAGGGACGCGGTAATGCTCGTGCGCGGGCGCCCATCCGACACGCTGCCGACGTCGCCGGTCGATCTCGCCGTGGTCGCCAGAGTCCTCGGTTACCCGCCGGACGGATCACAGGATCTCGTGCAGGACTGGCGCCGCTCCGCCCGGCATGCCCGGGGCGTCGTAGAACGCATTTTTTACGGGTAACGGGGCCGTCATCAGCCGGCCCTGGGAAAGCGGTGGCCCCGTCAGGCGCGCAAACCCGGCGGGGCCAGATCCGACAGGAAGGAAAGGATCGGTATTAGCTTAGCCGACGTGTCACGGCAATGTCACGTATTGGCTTCGGAATAGATACGGTCGCTGCTGGAGCACCCGGTTACGCGGCCGTCAGTACCCAGTCCCGGTAGTGAGTGCCTGCCAGGTGCGCGTCAGGACCCGCGGTGAGCACGTCGCCGGTGACGCCCGCGAATGTGCCCGCCCTGTCGTCGGTAATGACGGTCCGACTGTCGCCTCGGGCTGCCAATGTGAGCCTGCCGAGTTCGTCAAGCGGGAAGACATCCGGTCCGGCAATGTTCCGGGTACCGCGCAGCGGTGGGTCAGTGGACACCTCGACAACGGCGTCGGCGACCTCGGCAGAAGCGATCGGCTGGAGGCGAGTATCGGGCAACCGTACGGTGGCGTCATCGGACGACTCGGACAAGAGCGCGTTCATGAATTCGAAGAACTGGGTCGCGCGCACGATCGAATATGGCGTGGGTCCCTGCCGGAGCAGGTCTTCCTGGAGCACCTTGGCCCGGTAGTAGACAAGGTCAGGAAGCTGGTCCGCGCCGACGATGGACAGGACGACCTGATGACGGACACCAGCGCGCTCTCCGGCTGCCAGCAGATTGTTCATGGAGGTGGCAAAGAATCCGAGCGAAGCTTCGTCGAATGTCGGCGAGTTGGCCACGTTGACTACCACCTCGGCACCCTCGAGCGCCTGGTCCAGGCCGTGGCCTGTGATCACGTCGACGCCAGTATTCAGTGCCGCGGGGACGGCCTGGTCGCCGGCTGCGGTCAGCTTCTGCACCACTTGCGAGCCAATCAGTCCGGTACCGCCAATGACTACGAGTTTCATGGCTGTCCCCCCACTAGCCTGCCGTCCACTGGTTGCGCTAAAGGGCATAGCCCGGTGGATTCGCTGGCCAGATGTCGCTGAATGCCCTGCCTACATCTGATCCCTGATAGGCGTTATGCAGGTCGTCGTGGATGACGTGGGCGAGGTTGTCAGGGTTGGCTGAGACCTTCAAGTCCTGGTCCAGCCGCAGGGCGCGAAAACCCCAGGCGTCGGGCAGGCCGAGCCGGCGGTGGAGATGAGCGAGGTCTCCTTCACTGAGCGTCGGGTCCCAGTGCTGAGTGAAGGACTGCATCACGAACATCTCACCGTCCGGTGCGTCAAGCACGTACACCTCGCTGCCATTGTTAAAGGTGAAAGTGAAGGCGTCGTCGCGGTGGATGTACGTCGGATCGTAGCTCTCGTGAATGACATCCTCGGTCCTGGGCGCGGCTGCGACGCCCATCCAGGTGCCGATGATGCCCCCGAAGGCCCTGTCGTCTCCGGCTTCCTCGACATCGATCCGGTCGAACATCCAGTGCCTTACCGGGTTCAGCCACGCCCGCAGGGCTCCGTTTTGGCGTGCGATCTCGTCGGCATCAAGCGCGTCGAACTGCTCCGGGGTGGGCTCGCACGCACCGGTCGTGTTCCAGATGTTCGCGATGGCGTTGTCCGGTGTAGTGCCCGTGATCAGGCCAACTTCGCAGAAGGGGTAGCCGCGCATGTCCTGCATGTGGATCTCCCGGCCAGGAACCAGGTGTTCGTGGCGGGCCGCTGCCATGTTCTGTTCAAGGCTGGCTTCGGTCATCGAGGTCCCTTCCATCGCTGACTACCTCAATCGGCACTCGTCGCCGCGATGTCTAGCGGATCCTCCTCGGCGCGGCGACAGCGAAGAAGCCGGTGAGCAGTTGCGTGACGCGCTCGGGTTCGTCGTGATGGACCCAGTGCGATGCGTCGGGCAGGCGCTCGACGTGGTCCAGGTTGGGCACGTCATCGTGATCGGGCTCAGCTAGCTCCGGGCCGAGGTAGCGGTCGTCTTCGCCCCAGATCACTAGTGTCGGCGCCTGGATCGGGCGCAGCTGCGCTTCAGCGCGCTTCGGCGGCTGTCTCACCGCATTCCGGTAATAGTTGATCATTCCGGTGGCTGCGCCTGACTGCGACCAAGCCTCGATGTACCGTTCCATGTCCTGCGGTGTAAACGCGCCAGGCCGGGCGTCCCGCAGGAAGTGCCGGAAGAACCGCCAGTTGTCGGCACGGACGATGCTCTCGGGCAACTCCGGGAGGTCGAAGAAGAAGAAGTACCAGGACTTCCTCAGCTGGCCCGGGTGGTGCAGCCCTTGCGATAGCTTGCGCGGGTGCGCGGCGTTGAGGATGGCGAGCCGGTCCACGACCTCCGGGTACTTCATGGCGGTGGCCCAGGCGGCACTTCCGCCCCAGTCGTGGCCGACCAGCAGCGCGGATTCGGCACCGCGCTCATGGATGAGACCGCGGACGTCGGCGGTGAGTTGGTCGGTGTCATACGCCGCGACGCCATCCGGCTTTGACGACAGGTTGTAGCCGCGCATGTCGGGCGCCACGACGCGGAATCCCGCATCCGCAAGCGGCCTGATCTGCTGCCGCCAGCCGTACCAGAACTCAGGGAAGCCGTGCAGCAGGACGATCAGCGGTCCGTCGCCTGTCTCGACGTAGTGCAACCGCTGGTCCCCGACGTCGGCGTAGCCTTCACGAAGTTCGCGCAGTTCGTCAGCCATGGTCGCCCCCCGTAGCTACCTTGCTTGCTGCTGCGGTCCCATGACCGTGCCCGGGAGTGGGATGCCTCAACCCGCCGATGGCGCGGGGATGTGCGCTAGGCGCCGAAGTCGGCCTTTATGACTCAGGTAAACCAAAAACGTCTTAAGAGCGTCGACATCGCAACGGCTGCGCCTGCCAACCCCCCCGGCCGGCGGAGCCGCCTGCCCCTCGCTCCTCTGGAATTGTGCGTGCTGTCTGGCTGCCCGCTGCATTGCAATCATGGCGGCGTTCTCAGGCGGTCGCAGGGTCCTGTAGCCGCTTGCGTCCAGGCAGGAACGATGCAACCCGTGCGAGACGAGCGGCGAACGGGATGCGGGTGGGCCGTAGCCGCGCAGTGCGCGCTTCTCGCGCACGCCTCCAGTCCGCAGCCTGCTGCCGCATCTCCCTGCTCCGCTCGGCGCTGATCATGTGGGTGAGGTCCGGATGCATTGCACTCTCTCCTTGGTCGCTGGGCTCTGACGGCCCTTGCCGGACCAGCCGTGTGGCTGGTTCATCAAAACGACGACTGGAGAGTGGCCAGATGGACAATGCGCACGACAGCCAGCTGAAGGTCTAGCCATCCGGACCGTCGAACCGATCTGTCCGATATAGAGGCATCCGCTCAATGAAGTGGTCTCGGTCGCAAACTCTGTACGAACGGCATCCGGAATGGCACGATTGCGCGATGAACGAGCAGCAACCCTCTCCGGGCGACCAGGCACCGGCCGCATCGGGCGGGCCCGCGCCAAGTGGGCCGACTCCGAAACCACCCTTGCCGCCGAACCGCAAGTCCCAGGCATTTTGGGGCGGCATGCTGGCCGGCGTAGCCATCGCCATCGCGCTGGCAGTTGTGATGCACGTCATCCAGCAGGCATCGCCCAACGGGGGCTACCCCGCTTGCGTGGGAACTGGCTGTCCCGGCTACAGCATCGGGGGGAGCGTGGCCGTCGTCTTGCTTCTCGGACTTCTGATCGGGCTCGGCCTGGGCACCGGACTAGCCGCTGCGGTGCCCGAGAGGACTCCCGATTTCGCGGCGCCGGATGGCTCATGACCCAGGGAGTGATGCGATTTCTCCTGCCGCACGAGCGCTGGCTTGTCCGCTGGTTCCTTGAGCGTTAGCGAACACACCAGACCTCCGCGGTAGTGGCCATGGAGCAGCGCTATGGCCAGGTGGGAATGATCTGGCTGAATGCGTCTCTGGCCAATGACCTGCTTGTCGTGATCCCTTCTGTGGCCGGCTTTGTAACGGTCTTTGCCGATCCGACCAGGACGAGCCGAATTAGCCTGTACCTGCTTGCCGCCGCGTTCCTATTTGTGGCCCTGAGCGTCGTCAGGGGTCTACAGGCTTCTAGCGCAGGCCAGAAGTTCCGCCGCGCCGACGTTGACTCGTCCGGCGCCGGCCCGCAGTCCCACTAGTGAGAGCACCTCCGATGCCCAGGCGCTACTACTGCGGAGGTCAGAGCGAAGACCGGCACCTAATCTGCCATGTGCGACATGGCGGACAGTGTGCGCTTGCCGCCTCTAGGCTGCCCGGTTCGCGCCGACCTAGCCGGAATGGAGTATTTCCCTGTTGCGTCGGAAGTTGACGCGCTGCCGCGGTCGAGCTCGTCGGCATCTTCCCCGACCGCAACTCCCTCATCCGCCTCGTCGGCACCGTCCCGGGCGAGCAACACGACGATGGGCCGAAGGCCGCCGCTACCTCGGCGTCGACGTCCTCGCCCGGTCCCGCAGGTGAACCAGCCAGCACTCACCGCCTGATCGGAAGAAGGATCACGCGTCAGCTGCCATACACCAAGCCACGGGACTTGACCGCCTGTGATGCGCTCCGCCGGACTTTGTCACGGCCAACTTCCCTCTAGGCTTAGCCAGGCGGCCCTGCGGCCGATCAAGGCAGCAGCCTTATCCGGCAAGCATCCGTCAATGTCGATGATCAGGCCGCCAAGCTATGACTTGTCGAGCGCCGCAGCTTGCTCGGCTGCGCGCGCGCTGGACTCCAGAAGTACCCGGGCTGCGTCAAGTTCCCCGACATGTCAACAGCACGGCGCCTCCCCAGGTCCCTCCCCTGCCGTATGCGACATCATGGATTGCCCGTGATCAAACGTTAATACCGACAATTTACGGCTAATAACCACTTATCAGTATCTGGTCCAAACGGGCCGGGCGGGTTTCGTGGGGTCAGCGGGCGGAGTCCGTAGTCCGTGCCTCCTGAGCGCCCTGGACGCAGGCCCGGCACGATTCCCTACAGGATTTCGGCGATCTGGTTCGCGACCTTGCTGACGGCCGCGGGGTCAACCGGCCTGTAGGCCACCGGCCTGCCGATCTCCGCCGCTATCGCTGAGCAGATCACCTCGGGGGTGGCGGTTGCATAGTCCATCCGCCGCCCGGCGTGGTAGCGGGCGAGGCGATGGGGCACGTGGAAGGTCTGCTCGAAGTGATGGCCGAGCGGGAAGTAGAGGAACGGGCCGGTTG
Organism: uncultured Actinomycetota bacterium; assembly: GCA_963730085.1. GTDB lineage: Bacteria > Actinomycetota > Actinomycetes > Streptosporangiales > Streptosporangiaceae > JAJYUU01. The sequence continues at coordinate 137,345 of CAVSQI010000017.1, forward strand.
CTGGCGACCAGTTCCATGGTCGTCGTCAGACCGCCCTGGACTACGGCCAGATCGCAGACAGCCAGGTGGCGGTGCAGGTCGTGGACGTACGCGTGCAGCTCGACGCCATCGCAGGCCGGCAGTAGTCGCGGGTCGATGCGAGGCCCGGCGACGACGATCATTCGCAGCCCGGGGACCGCTCGCCGGGCCGCGGGGAACGAGTCGATGACCCGCCGCAACAGCTGCAGGCCCACGCTCGATCCGCCGACGGTGACGATGCACACCTTGTCGTCCGGCTGGTAGCCCAGCTGGGCCCGGATCGCCTCGCGGTCGGCTAGGTCCGCGGGGTCGAAGCCCGTGATGTAGTCCCCAGAGAAGTCGTAGTGCGCCTCGGTCCAGGCGCGGATCCCCGGCAGGTCCGGGCCGAAGAGGTCAGGGACGATGTCGTCCGGCGCGCCGATGAAGATCGCCCGGTCCCTGATCCGCGGGTAGCGGGCGATGTGCTCGATCATCTCGGCGTTGTAGTCCGCGGTCAGCGCGGCCTCGCGCTGGCCGCCGTCGGGCATGGGCAGCCAGCCGACGAAATCCGTCATCCATGCATAGGCGGCTCGCTTCTGCTCCGGGTTTTCGTGCAGGTAGTAGTCGACTTCCCAGGCCTCGTCGCCGATCCACAGGTCGTACGGATCTTCGTCCACGATGTCGCGGAAGACCATGAAGTTAGCCAGGAGGATCTCGTCCATCCGCCGCCACGCCTGGAAGCAGTGCAGGTCGTGGTCTGCGCACTCCCCCTCGATGTGGCCCGACTCGCTCGCCAGTTCGCCGGATGCGGGATGGATGCGTTCGCCGTTGGCGCGCAGGAACGCCGTCACCGGGTGCTGAGCCAGCCAGTCGATCTGCAGGCCCGGCCGCAGCCGGCGCAGCTCGTCTGCGATGGCCTGGTCCCGGCGGGCGTGGCCCAGCCCGATCGGCGACGAGATGTACAGAGCGCGCTTCGGGCGGCTGCGGCCACGGCTCCAGCGCCTGGGCGTCACCGGGGCGTCAGGTGTGAGCGCCGCAACGAACTCACGGATCAGCAGGTTGACCTTGACGGGGTCGCGGGCATGCGGGGCATGACCCGATCCGGCCAGCTCGACCAGCCGGGCCCGGCCACCCAGCGCCTCGGCGAGCTTGCGGCCAGCGTCGGGCCCGACGATGGCGTCGTCAGTTCCCTGGATGACCAGGCACGGGCACTGCACGGCCGCCAGCAGTGTCGGATATGCCGTCGCGCGCTTCGAGGACTGCGCCGCGTCTGGTGTCGGTGAGCGTCTCTGGTGACGTCTCCAGTGCCCAGCTGACGCAGTCTTCCACCTGCTTGGTCGAGTGGGGCTCGCTGAATACCTGCGCGAAGAAGAAGTCCAGGAAGCCGCGGTAGTCTCGCGCCCAGTACCGGGCGTTGTCCTTCGCCCAGCCGTCGTCGCTGTCGAGCGTCTCCTCGAAGCGCAGTCCGTACGGCCGGCGCGCTGCGGCGAAGGGCGACAGCAGTGTTGTCGGGCAGATGAAGACCTGGCCAAGGACGCGCTCAGGGCTGACAGCGCCTAGATGCAGCGCATAGGGCGCCCCGCGGGAAAACGAGACGAGCGCAGCCCGGTCCGTGCCGGTGGCGTCCATGACCGCCAGCGCGTCGGCTGCGTACTCGGCGGCATGGTAGCTTTCCGCGCGCCGCGCGGCCGGTCAGACCGCCCGTTCCCGCGGCCGTCGAAGGTGATCACCCGGTGGTGTCGGGCGAGGAACGGCACCTGCATCTTCCAGATGCGCGAGTGGACGATGGACCAGGCCGGCAGGAGCACGATGGTGGGATCGCCGTGGCCGAATATCTCGTAGAAGATCTTGACGCCGTCGCGCTCCACGAAGCCTTCGCGCTCTGGCTGACACGCTCTCATAGCTCCCCTCCCACGCCGGCATGCGCCGTCATCGTGGAAGTCGTGCCGCGATCCACGCTATCTCTCGGCAGGCGGCGTCGCGTCCGGCAGAAGCGGCTGCCGGACGCGACGCTGGTGATCTCGTGCTGACTACGGCCGCGCCTCGTACACGAGGTTGAACGGAGTCTCGCTCACCCGGCGGAAGCGGTTCAGGCCCGCCGTCGTGACCACATCGCGGATCCGTGACTCTCCGGCCTGAGCGCCGAGCGCGAGCCCAACCTCCTGCGACAGCGACGCCGGGGTGCAGAGCAGCGTCGAGAAGCCGTAGTAAGCGCGTCCGACCGGGTTGAAGTTCTCCTCAACGCGGTCGCCGGCCGCCGGCTCGACGATCATCCAGGTACCGTCGGCTGACAGCGACTGGCGCACATGACGGGCCGCGCCCACGGGGTCACCCATGTCGTGCAGGCAGTCGAACATCGTGACCAGGTCGTAGCCGCCGCCGGAGTAGGACGAGGCCGCCGCGACCTCGAACCGGACCCGGTCGCTCACGCCTGCCTCTGTCGCCTTGCGGCGCGCCGTCGCGATCGAGCCCTCGTGATAGTCAGAGCCGACGAACGTCGACGCCGGGTACGCCTGCGCCATCAGGATCGTCGACGCGCCGTGGCCACAGCCAACATCGGCTACCGTCGCGCCTTTCTCGAGCTTGGCGACGACGCCATCGAGCGCCGGCAGCCACGTCGAGACGAGGCTCGCGTTGTAGCTCGGCCGGAAGAATCGCTCACATCCCTCGAACACGTCCTGGCCGTGGTCGTGCCAGCCGACTCCGATCCCCGTCTTGGCGGCGTCGGTGATTCTCGGCGAGTCGGTCACGGAGCCGAGGGCGATCTGGAAGAAGCCTGGCAGGTAAGCCGGGCTTGACTCGTCCGTCAGCGCGATCGCGTACTCGGGGCACAGGGTGTAGCGGCCGCTGTCCGGGTCGTAGTCGAGGTAAGAGCCTGCGGCCTGAGCGTTGAGCCACTCGCGTATATACCGCTCCGCAGTGCCGGTGCGCGCAGCGAGCTCGCCGGGCGTCAGAGGTCCGGCACCGGCGAGGGCCCGATACAGGCCAAGTCGGTCGCCCATGACGACGAGCGCACTGTTGAGTGTGGCGCCGACTTCGTCGACAGCCCGGAATACAAACGCCATCAGCTTGTCAGTGTCGATGACGACCGGCTGGTCGATCGTGGTCATCGTGTCCTCCCGGTTCTTGGCAGCTTTCCGCCAACGTAAGGCGGGGTCAGGCGGCACCGCTTCCGGGCGACCCCCTAGTCCGGACGTGCGGAGCCTGGCTTTCGTACCAGGTCCTCGTACACTGACTGGCATGTTGCTCGGCCGTGAGCGGGAGCAGCTGACGCTCGGTCGAGTGCTCGACGACGGTCGCGCCGGCAGCAGCAAGGTGCTGGCCATCGTGGGCGAGGCCGGGATCGGCAAGTCCGCGCTCCTTGCCTACGCCGAGGAGCAGGCGCAGGACATGCAGGTGCTCCGCGCGCGTGGCGTCCAGTCCGAGGCTCACATCCCGTTCGCTGGCCTGTTTGAGTTACTGCGTCCGGCACTGCCATGTATTGACCAGATCCCTAGTCCGCAGGCGGCCGCGCTCGAGAGCGCCCTCGCCCTCCGGCCCGCGCAGGCGCAGGACCGCTTTGCGGTCGGCGCAGCGACGCTCAGCCTGCTCGCCAGCTATGCGGATGCCGCCCCGGTAGCGGTGCTCATCGACGACGCTCACTGGCTCGACGAATCCAGCGCCAACGCGTGCCTGTTCGCTTTCCGCCGCCTGCTCGCCGACCCGATCGCCGTCGTCCTTGCGGTGCGCGAAGGAGAACCGTCGCTGCTGGATGGCGCCGACCTGCCGACCATGCGGCTCCAGGGGCTGGACCGGACGTCGGCTGGCGAACTGCTGCGGCGCCTCGGGGATGAACCGCTAAGCCAGGACCTCGCGGACCGCCTGCACCATGACACTGGCGGGAATCCGCTAGCGCTCCTGGAGCTCGGCGAGGAACGCACCCGGCTCACGGGATTGCCGCCCGACGCGCCGCTGGCCACCGGGACCAGCGTCGCCGGCGTGTATCTGATTCGCTTCCGGTCCCTTCCGCAGCGCACCAGGGACGTCCTGGTCCTGGCAGCCGCCATCGACAGCGGCGAGGTGTCGGTGCTTGCCCGGTCCGCCTCGATCCTCGGGCTGGATCTTTCCGACCTCGCGCCCGCTGAAGCCGCTGGCCTAATCGCCGTCCACAACTCTCACGTCCAGTTCCGGCACCCGCTCGCCCGCTCAGCCATATACGGTGACGCGCCGGCCGACCGGCGGCGTGAGGTGCACCGCGCGCTGGCGGCCGCCTTCCCCGATGCCGAGGCCGATCGTCGTGCCTGGCATCTGGCGCTCGCCTCGTTCGGCCCGGACGACGCCACGTCGTCGGCGCTTGAGCAGGCCGGGCACCGGGCTCGCGCGCGCAGCGCCTACGAGGTGTCCTCACACGCATTCGAGCGCGCAGCGCTGCTGGCCCCCGAGGCGGGCCGCCAGGGCCGGCTGCTCTATGCAGCAGCCGACACGGCCTGGCTCGGCGGCCAGACTCGCCGGGCTGCAGCACTCCTGACCGGGGCACGTCAGCGCGCTCTGACACCGGATCTCGCCATTGCCGTCGAGCACCTCCGTGGCCACATCGCTACCCGGCGGGGGCCGATCGCCGAGGCCCAGGAAATCCTCCTGACCGCAGCCGAAGACGCCGCCCAGATCGATCCCGAGCGCGCCGTCGTCATCCTCGCCGAGGCGCTGAACGCATCTTTTTATGCCGGCGATGCCGCCACTATGCGCCTCGCCGCCGAGCGCACCGCTACCCTGACGCCGCCGGAAGCCGACGGCCGGGTGGCGTTCTTCGCGCTGATCGCCCAAGGGATGGCCTTGATCTTCTCGGGTCAGGGCGAGCGCGGCGCGCCAGCTATCCGCGCCGCCGTCGAGGTGCTGGAACATTCCGATGAACTCCGCGACGACCCGCGCCTGCTGGCCTGGGCCGCCATGGGGCCGCTGTGGCTGCGCGAGGCGGACATCGGGCTGGCGCTGGCCGACCGCGCGCTCGCCTTGGCTCGCCAGCAGTCTGCCGTCGGCGTCCTGCCCTTCGTGCTGACCCACGTGGCGCTTCTGCAAGCAGCGACCGACCGCTGGGCCGTGGCCCAGGCCGGGCTCCATGAGGCGGTCGGCCTGGCCAGGGAGACCGGCCAGCACACGGAGCTCGCCTCGTCGCTGGCCCGTCTCGCCTGGCTCGAGGCCAGGCAAGGCAAGTCAGAGCAGAGTCGGCTGCACGCCACCGAGGCACTCCGCTTGTCGCGCGATCTTGGTCTCGGCGTCTGCGAGGTGTGGGCGATTGCCGCCCTCGGCGACCTGGAGGTTGGCCTGGGTCAGCCTGAGGCTGCGCTCGCGCACTTCGAACAGCAGCAAGCCTTGCTCCGCTCGCTTGGCATTGGAGATGTCGACATCTCGCCCGCGCCGGAGCTCGTCGAGATTTACCTCCGGCTCGGCCGCAACCAGGATGCCGCCGAAGCCGCGGCCGAGTATGAACGTGCGGCGACCGCGAAAGCCCAGCCGTGGGCGCTCGCCAGGGCCGCTCGATGCCGCGGGCTGCTGGCAGCCCAGGACAGCTCCGAGCCCCATTTCGAGGCGGCGCTGATCCTGCACGGCCAGACGTCAGATTCCTTCGAGACCGGACGTACGCACCTGGCACTCGGCTCCCGGCTGCGACGAGAGCGGCAACGGATCCGGGCACGCGAGCACCTACGCGCCGCGGTCGATGTCTTTGACCGGCTCGGCGCCGATCCCTGGTCGGAGATGGCGCGAGCCGAGCTGGCGGCCACCGGCGAGAGCGTGCGCCGCCGGGATCAGTCGGGTCTCAGCGACCTGACGCCGCAGGAGCTACAGATCGCCCTGCGCCTCGCAGCAGGCCGCACCACCCGAGAGGCTGCAACCGCACTGTTCCTGAGCCCGAAGACGATCGAGTACCACTTGCGGAACATCTACCGGAAGCTCGCGGTCAGCTCACGGAGCGAGCTCACTACTGCGATGCAGCGACTCGATTGACCGAAAGGAAGCGCTCGATCATGGCGTTGACTTGCTCGGGGATCTCGAGCTGGAGGAAGTGACCTGCGCCCACGGTCTGGCCGAGGGTGATGGCCGGATTGACTGCGAGTAGGTACTCAGAGCCATTCGTCGGCACCGCGGATGAGATGACGACGACGGGGATGTCGCAGTCGCGCAATATCACTTCCGCGTCGAAAGCAGCCATGGCCTTCGTCGTGGCGATCGCAACCTCGTCAGGGGTCGCGCACATGGTCGCCACGATCTGCGCCCGCCGGGTACTGTCATCGGTCGGCAGGAACATCTGCTCGACGAAGTTGCGGCGGGCTGTCGCAGGCTCCGGACCTTCGAACCCAGGCAGCAGGCTGCTGGCGAAGCCCTTCCACACGTCCTTGCTGAGCGGCGGCGGATCGACCATGATCACCGCGCTCACAAGCTCAGGTGCATGCTGGCTCAGCGCGAGCGCGACCATCGCGCCCATGCTGTGACCTACTAGGACACCGCGACCGAGGCCGAGTTCGCGCCCCAGCGCCGCCACGTCGGCAGCCATGCCATCGATGGTGTAGGTGGCCGGCGGCCGGCTCGCACCGTGCCCTGGCAGGTCAACCTCGATGACCCGATGCGAGCTGGCGAAGTGGTCGAACTGAGGAGCAAAGAAGCTGCGATCTCCGCACCACCCATGCAGGAACAACATGTGCCGATCGCCCCCGCCTCGCGGAGTCGAACACCAGTCCGGCCGGGCCGGTCTGCGTCGCGTGCGTGACATCACGTTCTTCGATCATTGCCATCGAATCCTCCAAGGCTCCGGGTGTGCCCTGAACCTAGGACGCAGCTGCTGACCGCCGCTTCCGGTAGCGCCCCTAGCCGGAACCGACATTCGGTGGCTTCGTACCAGGGTGTCGTCCTCTTCGCAGCCGCGGCCGACAGGTCAGACGAGCCGTCAGAAAGGCACCCCGGTTGCGAGCAGTCCGCTCCCGCGCTCGCGCCCGCACAAGATGCGGCAGAACTGCACGGCATCGACATCGAGTTCAGGGCCGCCATTGGACGTGCCGAACACGCCTCCCGCGGGTCCAGTCAGCGTGAGCGTGAACGGCTGATTATGTCGCCGGGCCCAGTCCGCGACCACGTCAGCGACGATTCGCCCGTCATGGGCCGGGGACATGACCACATCGCGCCCGATGGCCCGGCAGATGTCGATGCGATGCATCCACGGGTCGCGAGTGTGGATGATGTCGAATAGGTAGCCGAAATTCCACGGTCGCTCTCCCGGCAGTTGCGGGTCATATGCGGCGGCCCGCTGCTCGGCGGGCATGGCCTTGCGGGCGGCCAGTCCGCGGGGCGTGGCTGCGGATAGGGCCTTCCTCAATTCGTCCGGGGTGAGTGCGGCGTGTTCGTCTACCTGCAGCGCGGTCATCTCGTCCAGGCGCAGGCGCCCGGTTCGCACTGCGGTCGCGGCCGCCGTCTTGACCTGCCGCATCCGCTCGTCTGCGTCGGCCTGCAGCTCGAGCATGCCGAGCATGTGACCGAGCATGGCCCCGGACATCCCAGTCGGTGCAATCCGTCTGGCGCGACCAGTCATCGCCCTGCAGATCGTCGGCAAGCGCGAGCAGCCGGTCGTACTCGGCCGCGGCAAGTTGCATCGCCTCGTCGTGTCCGATCATGGAAATTGCTTCTACAGGCGTCGGTGATGCGTTCATTGCTTCCCTACCCTTGGCTGGCTGGCTGGTACTGCGCCAGGTACATGTCCGTTATCTCGTCCAGCAGACGGACGCAGCGATCTCCGCCCGGTTCGTTGGCGTTTTGCTGGGCGGCGAGACCGCCGATGACCGCCACCTTGCCCGCGTGGCCGCCGAAATCGACGCTCGAGCTCGCCGAGCGCGTGCGGCCGTGCCCTGGCCCGGCGGCGATCGCTACACGTCGTAGTACAGCTCGAACTCATACCTGCACCTTTGCCACCTGCGGATAGTTCCGCCAGACCGACTCTGACCTGCTCAGACTCAATCCAGCAGTTCCCGCCGTTTCCCGGCTGAACTCACCGTCTGGCGGAACAGAAACGGAACAGGAACTCACCCGGGCTCGGTGACGTAGGCGCCGCGGCCGGGCACGACCTCGACCAGGCCCTCGTCTGCGAGCACGCCGGGGCCTGGCAACTCGCCATCAAGTGCCCCATGTGCGCTGCCTGCGCGGCCGGGCACTCGCACGGCGTCCACGACACAATCACCCGGCCCGGCCCCCACTCGTGGCCGCGGGAGCAGTGGAGCGGGAAGCACCACCAGTCGGGTCGCCGCACGTCCATTAGCTGATTAGAACGCGTGAGCGAACATTAGTAACCGGCGCCTCTCATCGCGACCCAGACGGCAGCTCCAGATGCCCTGCAAGTGCCCCGAGGCTAGCGCACCTTGAAGGACGGGCTCCCGGCTGTCTCACTTAGCCTTTGAGAAGGAAGTCGTGACCCTTGGGGGAGGGGACGGCGAATGATCAAGTTCCTGATGAAGTTCAACTATTCGAACGCGTCGTGGGCACGCATGCTCGGTGTCACTGACGACCGAACCTCAGCAGTAGCCGCTCTGCTGGAACACCTCGGCGGAAAACTAGAGTCCATGCACTGGGAAGTCGAGGATGCCGCGGCGTACGTCATGGGCTACCTTCCAGACTCTTCTAGCGCGGCCGCCGCAATCGTCGCGGCTACCAGGACGGGTGGCTTCAAGGATGCCCAAGTATCTCAGCTACTCACCCAGGACCAGCTGGGCGAGGTAGTAGCACTGGCCAGGAGTGCGGAGGGGGTCTACCACGCGCCAGGCGCCCCAGTTGCCGAGTAACTAGCGGCTCGGACCGAGCTCAATGGAAACTGGCCGCCCACCAGGAAGGCAGCCCGTTCCGTTCCCCGAAGGCTGACAAGCCGGGGAAGCTTTCTCAGCCGGAGCTACTCCACACCGGCACTATCTCGGTGACCGGCGGCGGTATCGGCAACGGATCAGGACGCCTGTTCATCAGCCACTGCCGCAAGGTGCGCCGCGGATGGCGCAGCTGCGGCACCGGCTTGCCTTCCAGGCACGCGACGTAAGCGTCTTCCAGTTCCATTTCCCGCCGCGCGTCCTGCAGGATCTCGTTAATCGTCCGCGGCCGGTTGCAGGTCAGACGGTGTGACCGTCACACGTCGTAGTACAGCTCGAACTCGTGCGGGTGCGGGCGCAGCCGGATCGCGTTGATCTCGTTGGACCGCTTGTAGTCCAGCCAGGTCTCGATCAGGTCCGAGGTGAACACGCCGCCCTCGAGGAGGTAGTCGTTGTCGGCTTCCAGGTTGTCGAGCACGGCCTCGAGCGAACCTGGCACCTGCGGAATGGCCTTGGCCTCGTCCGGCGGCAGCTCGTACAGGTCCTTGTCGACCGGCTCGGGCGGCTCGATCTTGTTCTTCACGCCGTCCAGCCCAGCCATCATCATCGCGGCAAACGCCAGGTATGGGTTGCACGACGGGTCTGGGACCCGGAACTCCAGCCGCTTGGCCTTCGGGTTCGGGCCAGTGATCGGAACCCGAATGCACGCGGAGCGGTTGCGCTGGCTGTAGACCAGGTTCACCGGGGCCTCGAAGCCCGGCACCAGCCGGTGGTAAGAGTTCATCGTCGGGTTCGTGAAGGCCAGCAGCGAAGGGGCGTGCCTGAGCAGGCCGCCGACGTAGTGACGACCAGTGTCCGAGAGTCCGGCGTAGCCGACCTCGTCGTAGAACAGGGGCGCGCCGTCCTTCCACAGGCTCTGGTGGCAGTGCATGCCTGAGCCGTTGTCCCCGAACAGCGGCTTCGGCATGAAGGTGACGGTCTTGCCGGCCGCCCTGGCGACGCTCTTGACCACGTACTTGTACAGCATGAGGTTGTCGGCCATGCGCAGCAGCGTGTCGAACTTGATGTCGATCTCGGCCTGACCAGCCGTGCCGACTTCGTGGTGCTGCATCTCCACCGTGATGCCCACGTCGATGAGCTTGCGGACCATCTCCGAGCGCAAGTCGGTGTAGTGGTCCATCGGCGGCACTGGGAAGTAACCGCCCTTGTAGGCAGGCTTGGCGCCGAGGTTGCCGCCAGGCTCGTCACGGCCGGTGTTCCAGGCGCCCTCGATCGAGTCGATGTGGTAGTAGCCCTGGTTCGGCCCAGTCTCGTAGCGGGCCGAGTCGAAGATGTAGAACTCGGCTTCCGGCCCGAAGTAGACGGTGTCCGCGATCCCGCTGCCTCGCAGATAGTCCTCGGCCTTGCGGGCGATGTTGCGGGGATCCCTGGTGTAGGGCTCGCCGGTGAGCGGGTCGTGGACGAAGAAGTTCAGGTTCAGCGTCTTGTGCGTCCGGAACGGGTCCAGCACCGCCGTGGTCGCATCCGGCAGCAGCAGCATGTCCGACTCGTGAATCTGCTGGAAACCGCGGATCGACGAGCCGTCGAACATCCGGCCCTCGGTGAACACACTCTCATCGAAGGACTCGGCGGGCACGGTGAAGTGCTGGACGGTGCCCGGCAGGTCGCAGAACCGTACGTCGACGAACTGAACCCCCTCGGACTTTATGAACCGCAGTACCTCGTCGCCGCTTGTGAACATCAGCTCTCCTTTAGGCGCAGCCGCGGTGGTCGCCGCGGGTGCAGTGCTAGCCGCCACCCAGTTAACTGCCACCCGGACCGTTGCGCGCGACGTATAGGAAGCTCGGTCGGCACCGCACGCCGGATCGCGCCGCAGTCTGGGGCGGTTGTGACGTTATCGCCGGACAGTTTCCTGGCCGTGTCCCGGATGTTTCGCCGTTGTTACGCCCGGGGGCCAGAGACCAGCCGACCGGGTCTCTTGCTTCCTTACCTCTACGATGCCAAACCGAGCACATCGGCGGGCAACTGGCCCGCAGCAGCAGATACCGTTGGCCTGTGAGTAACCAGCAGGCAGCCGCCGGCGACGAGTTCTTTCCGGGTCGGCATCTCGGGCTGCCGGAGTTCGGGCCTGGCTCGATCGCGGGCTGGAGCAGGCGACTCGGCGCCCTCGTTATCGACTGGCTCCTTTGCAGCATCGTCACGATCGCGTTCTTGTATCATCCGCAGGCTGGGCATACCGCGACCGTGCTGAGTCAGCCGCGGCTCTGGACGCCTGCGGTGTTTGGCGTGGAGGACTTCCTCCTGACGGCCCTGACCGGCTTCACGATTGGCAAGCGCCTGCTGGGCGTCCGTGTCGTCCGGCTTGATGGCCGCCCGGTGGGCCTGTGGGCCCTGCCGCGCACTGTGCTGCTGATGCTCGTGGTCCCGGCCATCATGATGGACCGCGACCTGCGGGGATTCCACGACAAAGCGGCAGGAACCGCGGTCGTCCGCATCTAACCGGCACACGTGCCTGCCCACGATGATCTTCGTCGGTGCGGCTCAGGCGGCGAGCACAGTTCTAGCGCAGGCGTGGCCGCGGCGGCTTCGGCATCCGGGCCGAGCGGGGTACCGGGCCCTTAGGCATCTGCAGCTGCTGCGGGAGCATGCTGAGCCGGAAGTTCAGATCCGCCACTTCCTGGCCGCGCATGTTGCGCGGCAGCTTCATGATCTTCTTGTTGAGCTGCCTGATCGGAATCTGGCCTTCGCCGTCGCCAACCTGAAAGTCGTAGATTGGTACCTGGCTGGCAATCCGCGAGATCCGCTTCTTCTCCGCCGCCAGCAGGCTCGGTAGGCGGTTCGGCGATCCCTCGCCGACGAGAATCACCCCAGGCTTGCCGACAGTCCGGTGCACGACGTCCATGTTGCGGTTCGCGGCGATGGCGGGCGTGGTGGTGAACCCGCCGCGCAGGCCCTGAAGGATTGCCGCAGCCGCGCCGGGCTGTCCCTCGACAGCGGCGTACTGAGCCGCCGTGGCGAACCGGCCAAACACCACCATGGCCACTGCTGCTCCCGCCAGGATCCCGAGCGGGATGAAGCCATAGATCAGGTGCGCGAAGTAGCCGATGAGGATGAGGACGGCTGCCGTGCCGACGCCGGCGAGCGCCACGATGGGGAGCGCTCGCGGGTTGCCCTTCCGCACGATGCCCGCAACCATACGGATCTGCTTGATCCGCCCCATCGACGCGGGGTCGACGTTTTCAGCGTCGGACTTTTTCACCATGCTGGCGAGGATACCGGGCCGGCGCGCCTTTCCATCGCCTGGCGATACAGCCGACCTGCCCGATATGACGATCGGACAAGCGGCCCGGACTGAACCCCGGCGAAGCCGAGTTCGGTCGCCTCCTCCGCCAGCTCCTCGAATTCCGCGGGCGGGACCCAGCGGGAGATCGGGTGGTGGCGTACCGAGGGCCGCAGGTACTGGGTGATCGTCAGGAGCTCGCAGCCGACGGAGCGCAGATCGGCCATCGCCTGGCTGATCTCTTCCGGCTCCTCGCCCATGCCGAGGATGAGATTTGATTTGGTAACGAGGCCGGCTTCCTTCGCCGCCCTCAGGACCTCGAGCGATCGCTCATAGCGAAACCCAGGCCGGATACGGCGGAAGATTCTCGGGACCGTCTCCAGATTGTGCGCGAGGACCTCGGGCCGGGCCGAGAACACCTCCGCAAGCTGATCAGGACTGGCGTTGAAGTCAGGAATCAGCAGCTCCACGCCGCAGCCAGGCACGGCCTGGTGGATCTCCCGGCATGTCTGGGCGTATAGCCAAGCGCCGCCGTCCGGCAGGTCGTCCCTGGCCACGCCCGTGACTGTCGCGTAGCGGAGGCCCATGGCCGCGACCGACTCGGCGACGCGTCGCGGCTCATCGGTGTCGAGAGGCTCGGGCTTGCCGGTGGCGATCTGGCAGAAGTCGCATCGCCTCGTGCACTGGTCGCCACCGATGAGGAACGTGGCCTCGCGGTCCTCCCAGCACTCGAAGATGTTGGGGCAGCCGGCCTCCTCGCAGACCGTATGCAGGCCCTCACGGCGGACGAGCTGCTTGAGTCTCGGTGTACTCCGGCCCGGTCCGGAGCCTTGTCTTGATCCACGGTGGCTTGCGCTCGATCGGCGTCTGGCTATTGCGGGCCTCAAGGCGAAGCAGCCGGCGACCATCGGGGGCTAGTACCACGATTCCAGCCTATTACGCCTGGCCAGGCGCGTACGCATCCGGTACCTGAGGCTATCGAGAGGAAATACTCAAGTTGGCCTCAGCCGATAGACAGCTAACGGTCAGGAAGACGCTAGGGATGCCCTCAGCGGCCCAGCCGACTATCTAACTGTACGCACCGCGAGGCGACGTACTAGAGCTGTTGAGGGGACAGGTTCTGATGACCACTGAGCACGGCCCGCGCCATCACGACGACGAGCAGCTACCAACCGACGAGCGGACCCGGGCACAGGACTCCGAGTACGGCGCGCACGCCGTTTATGCCGGCCAGCCCGCGTACGCGGGAGAGCCCGCGTACGCGGGACACTCCGCCCACGGCGATCGGGCGACCTACGGCGCCATGCCTCCGCCACCGCCGCCTCCGCCCGCCTTCTGGCCGGGCGGATACGGAAGCCACGCCGGACCCGCCCACGCCGCGGGCGACCCTCGCCGCCGCCGCCGGCGCCTAGGTCTTACGGCGGCTGTCGGCCTGGCGGCTGCGGGATTGGCCGCCGGTGGCACTGCGTGGGCCACGGCCGGATCGAGCACGCTGACGACCGCGCAGATTGCCAGCCAGACCAACCCCGGCCTGGTCGACGTGATCTCGACGCTGGGATATCAGCACGGGACGGCCGAGGGGACCGGCATGGTGCTGACGTCGAACGGCGAGGTACTAACCAACAATCACGTCGTCGCGGGCGCGACGTCGATCACAGTGCGGGACATCGGCAATGGCCGGACGTACACCGCGAGGGTGGCCGGGTACAGCGACAGCAACGACGTGGCCGTGCTTCGGCTCGTTGGCGCAAGCGGACTGGCCACCGTAAAGATCGGCAATTCCGGCAGCGCCGCCGTCGGCCAGAACGTGGTGGCCCTCGGGAACGCCGACGGCCGAGATTCGACGCCGTCCGTGGCGACCGGCAAGATCACCGGCCTTGGCGACTCGGTGGCCGCGCAGGATCAGGGGGCCGGGACAGTCGAGCACCTGACCGGCATGATCCGAACCGACGCCAACATCCAGCCTGGCGACTCGGGTGGTCCGCTCGTCAACGACAAGGGCGCAGTCATCGGCATGGACACGGCCGCGTCCTCGGGCAACTCGGGTGGCTTCGGAACCACGGCTGCGACCACGACGACCGCGTTCTCGATCCCGATCAACCGGGCCATCGCGATCGCCAGCCAGATCACGGCAGGCCACGCGTCGGCCACCGTGCACATCGGGGCCACGGCCTTCCTCGGGGTGCAGGTCGCGTCCAGCGACGGTCAGTTCGGCCAGACTGGCTCCGGCGTACCAGTCGCTGGCGTCGTGTCGGGCACCGCGGCGGCCGCCGCAGGGCTGAGCGCCGGTGACACTGTCCAGTCGGTCGGTGGACAGCAGGTCGTCTCCGGCTCCGACCTGCAGACGGTCATGCAGCACCATCACCCAGGCGACAAGCTGTCGCTCACCTGGTCGGACGCCGTCGGCCAGACCCACACGGCGACTGTCACCCTGACCGAGGGCCCGATCGGCTAGGGGCAGCGCGCCATCCAGCGTGTGCGCATCTGGGATTCCGGCCCAGATGCGCACACGTGCGTCTGCGGGCGCTCGGCATCCTGGTAGTTTCGCCCCGCTAGCCATCCCGGCGCACCGGCGCCGAACCTGAGGAGGCCGTCGATCGACGCCATGGTTCCAGCCCTGGTCGAGCGGGCCTATTCTGTCGCCCGGCAGCAGGGCTTCCCGCTTACCAGGAACGAAGCCCCGGCAGGCGCTCCGTCGGCTTGCCTGCCCGGCGTCGGCCGGTTCCTGGCAATGCTGGCGGCCGGCTGCCATGGCGGCGTGATCGCCGAGTATGGCACCGGCGCCGGCATCGGCGCCGCGTGGATAGCGAGCGCGATGCCTGCCGACTGCGCGTTGGTCACAGCCGAGCTGGACGGCGGACTGGCGGCCGCTGCCTCGTGGCTGTTCGCCGACGACGGCCGCGTCCGCGTGCTGCCGGGCGACGCGCGTGATGTTCTGCCCCCGCACGGTCCCTTCGACCTGATTTTCGCCGACTGCGGTATCCGCGACGCCGCCGCGTTCGCTGCGCTCTGCGCGATGCTTCGGGCAGGCGGCCACATCGTGATGGACGACCTGACCCCCGTCCGGGTGCTGCCGGCCGACTCGCCGCACCGAGCGTCCGACGTTAAGCGCGAGCTATTCGCCGGGCAAGACAACCTGACCTGGACCGAGGTAGTGCTGTCCGACCTGGCGAACTCGCTGCTGGTGGGCACCCGTCGCTAGGCCCCGCGTCGGCGGGCCGATGTGACGAACCTGGGGGTTATCGGGGACCATAGGGTCCATGCCGAGCCAGTTTGACCCTCCGTCCGGGACACGAGATTTCCTCGCCGCCGATGTCGAGCGGCGGGAGCATGTGCTCGCTGTCATGCGGTCGGTCTTCGCGCGCTACGGTTTCGAGCCACTCGAGACCCCGGCCTTTGAGCGGCTGGATGTGCTCCTCGGCAAGTACGGCGACGAGGGCGACAAGCTGATCTTCAAGATCCTGCGCCGCGGCGAGCACGAGGCGTCTGGCGAGGCCGATCTCGGGCTGCGCTACGACATGACGGTACCGCTGGCTCGCGTCGCGGCCGCCTACGGCAGCCAGCTGCCGACCCCCTATAAGCGCTACGCCATCGGACCGGTCTGGCGAGCCGATCGGCCCGGCAAGGACCGCTACCGCGAGTTCGTCCAGTGTGACCTGGACACGCTCGGCTCACCTTCGCTGATCGCGGACGCCGAGGCACTCGGCGCGCAGCACGATGTGCTGGCCGAGCTTGGGATAGCCGATTTCACCATTCAGCTGAACTCCCGGCGCGTCCTGGCCGGTCTGCTCGAAGCCTTCGGCGTCCGGCCGGACATCGGCGCCGGCGTGCTGACGTCGCTCGACAAGCTGGACAAGCTACCGGCTGGCGACGTGATCGCCGAGCTGGTCGAGCGCGGCCTGGCAGCGCAGCAGGCAAGCGAGCTTGTCGGTGCGCTGACCGCGCCGGACTCCATCGACCGGGTTCGGGACGCCCTGAGGAAGAGCAGCGAAGGCACGGACGGGCTCGACGAAGTCGACACGGTTTTGTCGCTGCTGGCTGGTCAGGTCCCGGAGGGGCGCGTCGTTTTCATGCCGCGGATGGCGCGAGGCCTGAGCTACTACACCGGGCCGATCTGGGAAGCCGTCGCTCCAGGCGTGGCCGGCTCGATCGCGGGCGGCGGCCGTTATGACCACCTGATCGAGCAGCTCGGCGGACCCGACGTGCCGGCCACCGGGGCGACGCTCGGCCTGGACCGGATCTTGCCGCTGGTGCCGGGCGGGGGGGCGGCTGAGCCAGCCCGGCTGGATGTGGCTGTCACCGTAATGCGGCCCGATCTGGCCGGGCCTTCATTCGCGTTTGCCGCGGCAACCCGGCGCGCAGGTCTTCGCGCCAGCGTGTACCTGGGTTCGTCGAGCAAGCTCGGCAGGCAGCTCAAGTGGGCCAGCGACAGCGGCGCGCGCTGGGCTGTCATCTACGGTGACCAAGAACACGAAGCCGGCGTCGCGACCGTGCGCGATATGCGGAGCGGCGAGCAACTCCAGGTCCCGGTCGCCGAACTCGGCGAGTTCTTCGCTCAGACCGCGCGCGCCGACGGCTGAGGACGACCAGCGTCGTGCAATCTGAGGACTTCATGGAGCCGACGGCCTGGCACGCCAGCCTGCCCGGCGTGATCGTCAGCGCCGCTGCGCTGATAGGCGACGGCGCCGGGGGAGTACTGCTCGTGAAGCCTAACTATCGTGACCACTGGTCCCTGCCGGGCGGAATATGCGAGTTCGGCGAGGCGCCAAGGGATGGCTGTGCCCGGGAGGTGACGGAAGAACTCGGCATCGATCCAGACATCGGCGCGTTGCTCGCCATCGACTGGCAGCCAGCCCAGGAGATATACGGCCCAACGGCGCGCCCCGCCGTCTTCTTCATCTTCGACGGTGGCACCCGGCAGAGTCTGTCCGGCATCCGCCTTCAGCCAGAGGAACTCGACGACTGCCGGTTTGCCCCAGCCGGCGACCTCGAAGCTCTCCTGCCTTCGGTGTCGCTGCCGCGCGTCGCCGCTGCGCTCGCCGCGCTCTCGAACGGATGCGTCCGGACCGGACCAGGCCTGGAGCCGGTCTAGCCCGGTTCGGCCGGGGATCAGCCTGCGGTCGACGGCCACCGCACCGATCGCTGGCAGCCCATGCGATAGTTCGACGCTCGTCGCGCCGAGCACCCTCGCGAGTTCCTGCTCGACGACCGGCACTACATCAGCCACGGTGATGTGTCGGCCAGTTTCGGCCGATAGCGACGTGACGGCGGCGTCGGAGATGCCGCACGGCACGATCCGGTCGTACCACGTGAGGTCGCAGTCACAGTTGAGCGCGAAGCCGTGCATCGTCACGCCTCGAGCGACGCGGATCCCGATGGCCGCGATCTTGCGGTCCGGCTTGCCGTGCCCATCGCCGACCAGCCAGGCGCCGCTGCGCCCGTCGACTCGGTTGGCCATCACGTCGAACGCTGCGCACGCGCCGATCAGCGCGTCCTCGACGAGGCGCACGTAGTTCACGACGTCGAGCGGTTCGTCGAGAGCGACGATCGGATAGCCGACGAGCTGGCCCGGCCCATGCCAGGTGATCTTGCCGCCGCGGTCGACGTCGATCACCGGCGCGCCCGGATCGCCGACTGGCCGGTCGAGTGGACTGGTGCGCTTGCCCGCCGTGTACACGGGCTGATGCTCGAGCAGCAGGCATGTGTCGGGGATGTCGCCTGCGACCCGGCGCTCGTGCAGCTGCCGCTGAATGTCCCAGGCCGCCGCGTAGTCGACTGCATCTGCACCCATGCCCAGTCGGGCGAATACCAGCTCACCATGCACAGCATCAGCTTAGCCTCGCGACATTGGCGACCCAGCGGGTCGCGTCCGCCGCTCCACTAACGCGATATAGCTTGACTGACTAACGCGATAGTACTTATCGTCAGACCACCGGATAAGCGAGGGAACGCATGGACGCCGTGGAGATCTTCACCGAGCTGGCGACGCCGGCCGGGCGCGCCAACCCGTATCCGCTCTACGCGGCGCTGCACGAGATCGGCGAGGCAATGATCCTTGCGCCCGGCGCGGTCGTGGTTATCGGCTACGACGCCATCAGCGCGGTCTTGCGCGATCCTGGTTTCCGCGTCGGCGATGAGGACAGCTTCGATCAGGACTTCCCCGGCTGGCGCGATAACCCGGTCTTCGTCCAGGGCATGGACTGGATCCTCAACCTCAACGGGCCTAAGCACGCCAGGATTCGCAGCCTCATGGCGCGGACCTTTACGGCGCGGCGGGTAGCCGATCTCGCGCCGGCCATCGCCAAGATGGCCGACGACTTGCTGGACGCCATGGCCGATCGCGGAGCTGACGGCTCCCCAGTCGAGTTCATGAATGACTTCGCGTACTTGCTGCCGGTCACCGTGATCTGCGAGCTCATCGGGATTCCGGAGGCGGATAGGGAAGGCTTCCGCCCCGTCGCCCGCGATCTCGCCCAGGTCTTTGAGTTCACCGACGTGTCTAGTCTGCCCGCTATCAACGCCGCGGCTGTGGAGCTGCTTGCGTATTTCACCGGGCTCGCCGCTCGCCGTCGGTCGGATCCGCATGATGACCTGATCAGCGACCTGCTGGCGGTCAGTGCGGCGGCGGACGGTCGGCTCAGCGACGGCGAGCTGCTGCATAACCTCACGCTGTTGCTGGTCGCCGGCTTCGAAACCACGACGAACCTGCTAGGCAATGGTCTCCAGGTCATCCTCCAGCAGCCGCAGGTCGCGGCTGAGATCGCTGGTGGCTGCGTGCCAGCGGCCGCCTTCGTGGAGGAGGTCCTGCGCTATGACTCGCCAGTCCAGCTCACGAGCAGGGTCGGCTACGAGACCAAGATCGGCGGCGTGAGAGTAAGCGACGGTGACGCCGTTACCACCGTCCTCGGCGCCGGTAACAGGGATCCACGCCGATTCGCCGACCCCGATGTCTTTCGGCCAACACGCACTGATGGCGGACCGCTGAGCTTCGGCGGCGGCGCGCACTTCTGCATCGGCGCGGCACTCGCCAGGCTCGAAGGCGGAATCGCGTTCCCGAAGCTCGTTCGCAGGTTCCCGAAACTGAAGTCGGCCGGAGAGCCGGTCCGCAGGGAAACCTTCCTGCTGCGCGGTTTCGATGAGCTGCCCGTCACAGTTGCATAGCCGCAAGGCGGACGTAAAACGGTGATCACGACAGTGGAATGGCAATAGCGCAAACGGGGCACAAATCCTCCGAACGCCCAGCGGGAATGCACTCAGCCGCATCGCGGCTACCGTCTGCAGGAGGTGCGAGCCGTGTATGACGAAGAAGAAGTGCGGCGCATGACCCCGCTGGAGCGGCAACGGCTGCGACTCATTCTGGCCGACATCGACGCCCAGGATCTCGCCGGACGGGCCAGGGACCGGCGGCGACGCGCGCTGATCCTCGGGGTCGTCATCGTCTGTTGCATCGCCCTGGCCGCGTGGACGGGTCTGCTCGCTGCGACGCTGCCGCGGTACTACCGGTCCGGCGGCTGGCGCGGAGCGTGGGTGGGCTTCGACATCGGGCTGCTGGCCGCCTTTGCCGCCACCGGCTGGGCCTCGTGGCGGCGGCGCCAGATCCTCATCGTCTGCCTCGTGGTCTTGGCGACGCTGCTGTGCTGCGATGCCTGGTTCGACGTCGTGCTTGATGCGCGTACGAGCGGATTCTGGCTTAGCTTGCTGTCCGCACTCTTGATCGAGCTCCCGCTAGCGGCGGTTGCGGTCCTCGGCGCCCGTCGGCTCATCCGGACGACCAGCGCGGTGATGCTTCGGTACCGCGGCGTGAACGGGCCAGTGCCGCGCCTGCGCGACATTCCGCTGGCCGGCGTGGAGCTCGGCCGACCGCTGAGCGATCTGCTTGTCGAGCCCGAAGCTCACTTGCCGGCCGCCCACGACAGCCAGCTGAGGGTCTAGCGAAGCGGGCTTGCTCCATCGGCGACGGCTGACGCCATGGCTTGCCCGATCGTCGGGTGCTGGAAGGAGAATCCGGCCGCCTCAAGCACGCTCGGCACTGCCCGGATGCTGCCAAGCAGTTCCATCGACAGGTCGCCGAGCGCGAGCCGCAGCAGGCCGGCTGGTATCTGCAGCGCGGCGGGCCGGTGCAGCGCCTTGGCCAGCGCCCTGGTCAGTTCCGCGTTGGTTGCTGGCACGGGGGCAGTCAGGTTGACCGGCCCATCGACGTCGTGGTCGAGGAGGAACCGCGTCGCCGCGACGTGGTCGGCTAGCGTGATCCAGCTCAGGTACTGCGTGCCTGCGCCGATCCGGGCACCGAGGCCGAGGCGGAACGGGAGTAGCAGCGGCTTCAGCATGCCGCCGCGGCTTGAGAGCACGACACCGGAGCGCAGGTTCACGACGCGGATGCCGGCCGCCTTGGCAGGCACGGCGGCCTGTTCCCAGTCGCGGACGAGCGTCGCCAGGAAGCCGCTTCCGTTCGGCGCGGTCTCGTTCACCGCAGTCGTTCCGGTATCGCCGTAGTAGCCGATGGCCGATCCCGCGATCAGCACGCGCGGCGGCGTCGGAGCAGCCAGCATGGCTCGGACGATCGCGCTCGTGCTGTCAATCCGGCTGTCGCGCAACTCCCGCTTGCGTTTGGTCGTCCAACGGCCCGAGGCTATGGGCGCGCCCGACAAGTGCACGACGGCGTCGACACCGTCGAGCGATGTGGCGTGAAGGCCGCCATCGGGTCTAGCCGGATCCCATTGCAACTCCCGGGCGCCGGCGGCCCGACGAACCAGCCGAAGCACGTCGACACCGTCGCCGGCGAGTTGTTCGCTCAGGGCGCGGCCGATGAGCCCTGACGAAGCCGTCACGGCTATTCGCATGGTGGCGCCTGCCCCGGACTCGGCTCTACAGGCCAAGCTCGGTCTCGAACGCGCCTTCCTCGAGCCGCTCCTTGATCGTGACCAGGAACCTGGCCGCGTCGGCGCCGTCGACGAGCCGGTGATCGTACGTGAGCGCGAGATAGACCATCGACCGGACCGTTATGACCTCACCTAGGGTCGCGTCCTCGACGACGACTGCCCGCTTCACGACTGTGCCCGTTCCGAGGATGCCGACCTGCGGCTGGTTGATGATCGGGGTGTCGAAGAGCGCGCCCCGGCTACCGGTATTGGTGATGGTGAACGTGCCGCCAGACAAGTCGTCCGGGCTGACCTGGCTTGCCCTGGTCCGGTTCGCCAGGTCGGCGATCTTTCGGGCCAGGCCGCCGATGTTGAGGTCGCCCGCGTTCTTGATGACTGGCACCATCAGGCCGCGTTCGGTGTCCACGGCGATGCCGAGGTGCTCGGCGTCGTGGTACGTAACCTGGCCGGATGCGGTGTCGATGACAGCATTGAGCTTGGGGTGGATCTTGAGCGCCTCGACGGTGGCCAGCGCGAAGAACGGGAGGAAGGAGAGTTTGACGCCCTCCCGAGCCTCGAACGCGGCCTTGGCGCGGTCCCGAAGCCGTGCGATCGCCGTCACGTCAGCCTCAACGACGGTGGTCAGCTGCGCTGACGTCTGCAGCGACTCCACCATGCGCTGCGCGATGACTTGCCGGGCGCGCGACATCCGCTCGGTCGTCCCCCGCAGGCTGGACGGCACGATGACAGGCCGCGGCCGGCTGGCCTCGGCTGGTGCAGCGGGCGCAGGCGCGCTCGGCGGGGCCTGGGCCGTCGCTGGTGCCGCTGCGACGGGCTGTGGCGGCTCCGCTGCCGGAGGCTGCACAGCGAGCGGGCCGCGTTGGAACGCCGCCGCATCCAGGATGTCCTGCTTACGGATCCGGCCACCAACGCCGGTACCCGTCACCGACGCAAGGTCGATGCCGTGCTCGACCGCGAGCTTGCGCACGAGCGGCGTCACGTAGGGCCCGTCGGCGGCGTCGGCGAACTGGGCCGGAGGCGCCTGGCCGTTACCGCCCTCGTAGTCCGGGAACGACGCAACGGCGGCCTCGTACGCGGGCGTCGTCGGCGTATCGGGAGTTATTACCTCAGGCTCCGGCGGCGGCGCATAGGTCGGCGGCGGCGGGGCGGGTTCCACCTGGGCTGCCACCGGTTCGGGCTGCACTGGTGGTGGCTGCACTGCCGGCGGCTCCGCTGGCGGTGGTTGCACGGGCGTCGGGGCTTGCTGCGCTGGCGCGGGCGCAGGGGAGCAGCGGCGGCCGGCTGCGGCGCGGCTGCCTGCACGCCCTGCGCGCCGTCCTCATCGATGATGGCGAGCTGAGCACCCACGGCCACCGTCTCGTCCTCGGCCACGGTGATGCCGCGCAGGATGCCCGAGACCGGAGACGGGATCTCCGTGTCGACCTTGTCGGTCGAGACTTCGAGCAGCGGCTCGTCAGCCTGGACGTGCTCGCCCTCCTGCTTCAGCCAGCGGGTGACAGTGCCCTCGGTGACGCTCTCGCCGAGTTGTGGCATCGATACGGAGACCGACATCGCTTCCCGTAACTCCTTCTTCGCTTAAATGTGACTCTAGCGCTCGCACCGCGACAACAAGAGCGCCAGCGAATCAGCCGTGGTTGTGCAGCGGCTTGCCGGCCAGGGCGAGGAACGCCTCACCAATAGCCTCGGACTGCGTTGGGTGCGGATGGATCAGCTGGGCTACATCGTTCGGCACGGCTTCCCAGTTGACGATCAGCTGGGCCTCCGCGATGAGGTCGCCCACGCGGTCGCCGACCAGGTGCACGCCGAGCGTCGGACCGCCCCCGGCCGTCACGATGACCTTCGCGGCGCCGCTGGTCTGCACGATCTGGCTCTTACCGTTCCCGGCGAGGTCGTAGGTGAACTCGGTGAACTCGATGCCACGCGCGGCGGCCGTCGCTGACGTGATCCCGACGGACGCGACCTCCGGATGCGAATACGTCACGCGGGGCACACCGTCGTAGTCGATCGGGACGACGGGCAGATCGGCCAGCCGCTCGGCGACCATGATCCCCTCGGCGAAGCCGACGTGCGCGAGCTGCAGACCCGGTCGCAGGTCACCGACCGCCGAGATCGTTGGAATGTTCGTACGGCACAGCTCGTCGACCAGCACGAAGCCGCGGTCCATGGCCACGCCGACCTCGTCGTAACCAAGGCCCGCTGACACCGGCCCGCGACCGACGGCGACGAGCAGAAGCTCGGCGTCGATGGTCGCGCCGCCTTCGACCGTGACCGTCACGCCGGTGCCGGTGTCCTTGACGCTTTCGAATCTGGTGCCGAGCTTGAAGCCAATGCCGCGACGGCGGAACGCGCGCTCGAGCAGCTTGGAGCTCGACTCTTCCTCAGTCGGCACCAGGTGCGGCAGCATCTCGATGATCGTGACCTCGGCGCCGAACGACCGCCAGACACTGGCGAACTCGACGCCGATCACGCCGCCGCCCAGGATGACGACGGAGGAGGGCACGTGATCGAGGAGCAGGGCGTGATCGCTCGTGATGATCCGGTTGCCGTCGGGGACCAGGCCGGGCAGGCTGCGCGTCTGCGAACCGGTTGCGAGCACAACGTGCGCGCCACTGACAACGCGGTCGCCGACTTGCACCGACGTCGGCGAGATGAGCCTGCCGTGGCCCTCGATGACCTCGATCTGCCGACTGGCGACGAGCCCGGTCAGGCCCTTCCAGAGCCGGGTCACGACCTTGTCCTTGTAGGCGTTGACGCCAGTCATGTCGATGCCGTCGAGAGTGGTGCGCACGCCGATGCTCGGACCGTCGTGCGCCAGGTCGGCGACTTCGGCTGCGTGCAGCAGCGCCTTGGTCGGTATGCACCCGCGGTGCAGGCAGGTCCCGCCGACCTTGTCCTCTTCGATGAGCGCGACGCGCTTGCCCAGCTCGGCCGCCCGCAGCGCGCAGGCGTAACCGCCGCTGCCCCCGCCGAGTATGACGATGTCGTAGGCGCCGTTGTTCGGGCCGGCGCTACTGAAGTCGGCGCTGTCGGTCACGTACGTGTACTCCTTGTCAGGATCTACTAGGAGGCAAGCGTCGTTGCTTACCTCCGGTGTCAGAGCCGTCCGTCCGCGACGTCCGTCGCGACCTGGACGAGCATCCGCACCGCGGCCCCTGTGCCGCCCTTGGGGGTGTATCCATAGGGCTCGCCCTCATGGAAGGCGGGGCCCGCAATGTCCACATGTGCCCAGCGCACGCCGTCGGGCACAAATTCCCGCAGGAACAGGCCTCCCACCAGCATGCCGCCGTGCCGCTCGGCCGTCACGTTAGCGAGGTCGGCCACCGCGGAGTCCAGGCCCTTGCGCAGCTCAGGCGGCAACGGCATCGGCCACGCCTGCTCGCCGGCGTCGCGCGCTGCCGCGGCGATCGAGGCGGCGAAGTCCTCGTCGCTGCCCATGACGCCGCTGATCCGCGGGCCGAGAGCCACGAGCTGTGCACCGGTGAGCGTCGCAACGTCAATCAGCACATCAGGAGCGTCCTCTGCGGATCGCGCGAGCGTATCGGCCAGGACAAGCCTGCCTTCGGCATCGGTATTCAGCACCTCGACGGTCTTGCCGCCGAAGATCGTGATCACGTCGGATGGACGCTGCGCTGTGCTACCGGGCATGTTCTCCGCCATGGCCAGGTAGCCGACCACGTTGACGGCCGGGCGCAGCGCGGCGATCGCCTGGAACGCGCCGAGTACCGCGGCGGCCCCGGCCATGTCGGACTTCATCGTCTCCATCGACTTCGGCGGCTTCAGGGACAGCCCGCCGGAGTCGAAGGTAATGCCCTTGCCCGCGAAGACCACCGTCTTGGTTGCTTCCGGATGCCGGTACGCGAGCCGGACGAGCCGCGGCGGGTGCACCGAACCCTGGCCGACGGCGGTGATGCCACCGTAGCCGCCGCCCGCCAGGGCGACGTGATCGAGGACCTCGATCTCCAGGCCCGCAGCCACGGCTACGCGCTGGGCCTCGGCCGCAAACGTCTCGGGATACAGGTCGGCCGGGCTCGTGTTGACGAGGTCGCGGACGAGGGTCATCGCGTCGGCCAGCTCCTGGGCTCGTCCGGCGGCGGCACCCACCGAGGACAGCACCGTCAGGTCAGGCTGCCCGGCGCCGTTCGCGCCATTGCGGTACCTAGTGAAGCTGTAGCGGCCGAGCAGGGCACCGAGGGCGACGGCCTCGGTCTCGGCCTCGTCCCGGGCCGGAAGCGAGAGCGCGATCGAGCGCGCTGTGCCGGCCAGGGCCCGGACAGCCGAGCCCGCCGCGCGGCGCAGCGACTCAAGCCGACCGCGCTCCCCGCCCTGATCGACCGGGCCGAGCCCGACCGCCACGATCAGCGGCGCCGCGACCGCACCGGCTGATGCGATCCTGGTCAGCTCGTCCTGCTTGCCAGTCGCGCCGAGAGCCGCCAGCGTGGCGGCGAGTGTGCCGCCGAGCGCGGCGTCGGTGTCCTCCGAGCCGTGAGCGGGAACGGGGCCGGCCGGGTCCTCCGTCACTCCGATGACGAGCGCATCGGCGACGGTGTTGGGTGCATCGGCTGTGCTTACTGTGAGAGGGTTCGTGGTCACGGGTCCTCAGCCTAGTGCCTCGCGCTGCCGTCGAGGATCCGCGGTCAGTGGCGATAACGACGGTGATCTGGTAGAAGTGACGACTGTTATAATGACTAGGTCATCCCCGCTGAAGGCCAGTTGGAGGTCGTCATGGGTGCCGCCGGGAGCGCGCTCTTCATTGCTGTTTTCCTGGCCTGCGCGGTCGAAGCGGTCGAGGCGACCACCATCGTGCTCGCCGCCGGGACGGCCAGGGACTGGCGCTCTGCCGGGACCGGCTCGGTCGCGGCCCTCCTGGTGCTCGGGATCATCGTGGCGGCGCTCGGACCGGCGGTCTCGCACATACCGCTGACCGCGCTGCGCGTCGTCGTCGGCGCTCTGCTCCTGGTCTTCGGGCTCCAGTGGCTGCGCAAGGCGATCCTGCGCGCGAGCGGTCATAAGGCACTTCATGACGAGGAGAAGCTGTACGCCGAGCACCTGGCGGAGGCCAAGGGGCAGCAGGCCAGGCGGACCTTCCTGGCCCCGGACTGGTATGGCTTCACTCTTGCCTTTAAGGGCGTGCTGCTGGAGGGCCTCGAGGTCGTATTCATCGTCTTGACGTTCGGGGCCAACGCCAAGAACGTCGGACTCGCCGCCATCGCAGCCGGCTGCGCGACGGTGCTTGTCGTGGCCGCCGGGTTCGCCGTCAAGGCGCCGCTGGCGAGGGTCCCGGAGAACACGATGAAGTTCGTGGTCGGGATCATGCTGACCAGCTTCGGCGTGTTCTGGGGCGGCGAGGGCGCAGGCGCGCACTGGCCCGGCTCCGATGCCGCCCTGTTGGTGATCATCCCGGCGATCGCGCTCTTCGGAATCGGGCTGACCGCCCTACTGCGGCGATCCCGCGAGGACGGAGGCGGTGCTGCTCAGCTGCCGCAGCCCGCCCGCCAGGTCGCGGGCTGAGGAGGCTAGATATGTCCAAGCTGCGGGCGTTCGGAGCGTTCTGGTACGACTTCGTCATCGGCGACGACTGGCTTGTTGCCGCGGGAATCGTGCTCGGCCTGGCCGGCACGTATGGTCTGCATCGCGCCGGGGTGACCGCGTGGTGGCTGCTGCCGCTGATGCTCGTCGTGCTGTTGCCGCTGAGCCTCTCGCGTGCGGTCAGCGGCCCTCTGCTTCCTCGGCGTACACGCGCGCGGCGTACGCCTCCAGCTTCTCCTCGCACTCCGCCAGCGCGCTGACGGCCGGCTGCAGTCCCTCCGCGCCGAACACGTCGCGCTCCCGGACCCGCTGGAGCCAGGTGCGCAGCTTAACGAGATCTACCTCGTTCTCTTCGAGCTCGGCGTAGCTGAAGTGGCTCTCCCGGTACTCCTTGTCGATCCCGGCGATGAAGTCCTCGCACTTATCGACGATCTCCGCGTACTCGTCGTCGCGGGCGTGCTGGAACTGTGCCCGGATGTCAGACTCCCCGGCCAGAACCTCGCAGGACAGCAGCATCGCCGTGCCGGTCATGTCGACGATCTCGCTGCGTAGCTTCCGCAGTGAGCGCTCCGCCGCCGTGCTGGCCGGCAACGCGGCCGCCGAACTCTGTAGGTAGATCGCGCCAAGGCTCTTGATGCGCCGCCAGACCGTGGCGCGGAGCCTGCTCGGTTCCGACGGCACCCGGTAGATCAGCAGCAGCCACCGACCGGGCGGTAGCTGCTCGGCCGGCCCGAGGGTAACAGAGTCGTCGCTGGCAGGGTCGCTGGCTGGCACGCTCGTCATTGTGCCAGCCGATTACTGGTACGGCTCCCCGCGCTCCGCCTGCCGACGCGCCTGCGCGGCGCGGCTGATGACCGAGCCTGGCGGCCGCACCGATGGCGCCGCCGGGACACCGACGGCGCCGACGGGGCCGACCTGCGTCGCCTCGATCCGCTGCAGCAGAGCGGCGTCGGCCCGGATTTCCTCGTCGGTTGGCGACAGGGCGAGCGTCGCGGTCATGATGAAGGCCAGGATGCTGATGCCAATGAGGAGCGGGAGCAGGAAGGTCTCGGCGGTCGCGCCCCCGCCCGCCATCTCCATACCCGCGCCTCCGCCCGGCGAGAACAGGTGCATCGCGGCCATGCCGGTGTAGTGCATGCCGCTGACCGCGACGCCCATGATGAGGGCCGCACCGAGAGCTGCACCGGCGCCCTTGAGGTTCAGCGCAGCCCACAGGGCCGCCGTGGCGGCGACGATAGCGATGACAACAGAGAGCGCGAATAGCTCAGGGCTGTATGTCATCCGGGCGGGCAGTCGGATCGCGGCCATGCCGGTGTAGTGCATGGCCGCGACGCCGACACCGGTGAAAATTCCCGCCAGCAGCAGGTTGCGCCAGTTCCTGGCGGCGAACCCGACAATCAGCAGGCCGATACCGACCACGACCACCGCGATCAGCATGCTGGCGATCGTGACGAGCACGTTGTAGTGAATGACCGCGCCTGGGACCGTGTACCCCAGCATCGCGATGAAGTGCATGACCCAGATGCCGGTAGTGCCGATCGACAGCGCAGCGAGCAGCAGCCAGCGCAATCTCTCGCGACCTGTGTACGCCATCGCTCGCGTGGTGCAGCGCAAGCCGAGGAACGCGCCCAGGCAGGACATGAGGTAACCGAGTGCGGGCGTCAGGAGCCCGTAGGAAAAGTTATGCGCTGTCAGCATGGTGAGATCCGCCCTTGTCGCCGCCATCCGGAGATTACAGGCCGAAAGGCAGGTCAGGCGTTAATTTTGGTCATTCTGTGACAGCCGGACATCCGCGCGGCCGCCATTCTCGCGGGCGCAGGCTAGACCGATCGGTGGCCAGCTCGAACCAGGCCGTGTTCGTAGGCGTACACGACTGCCTGTACCCGGTCGCGGAGGCCGAGCTTGGCCAGCACGCGGCCCACGTGCGTCTTCACCGTCGCTTCGGAGACAAAGAGCCGCCGCGCGATCTCTCCGTTCGAGAGTCCCTGGGCAACGAGGGTGAGCACCTCTCGTTCGCGATCGGTCAGCTCCCCGAGATCGTCGGGGGCTTCCGCAGTGCCCGGCAGCAGGGCGGCGAACTGGTCAATAAGCCGGCGGGTGGTCGACGGCGCGACTACCGAATCGCCGGAGTGGACAGCCCGGATCGCGAAGAGCAGTTCGTCGGGCGGCACATCCTTGAGCAGGAATCCGCTGGCACCGGCCTTCAGGGCGGCGAAGGCGTACTCATCGAGATCGAACGTCGTCAGCATGAGCACGCGCGGCAGGTCGCCGGCCTGCCTGATCCGCCTGGTGGCCTCCACGCCGTCGAGGCGTGGCATCCGGGCGTCCATGACCATAACATCAGCGTGCAGGCGGCGCGCCAGGTCAACGGCGCCGAGACCGTCGCCCGCCTCGCCGACGACCTGCATGTCCGGCTGGGCGTCGAGGACCATCCGGAATCCTGCCCGGACGAGCTCCTGGTCGTCGACGAGCACGATCCTGATGATCGCGGCGCCGGCCTCCGTCATCGGGCACCACCCGACAGGCTCGGGTCCGGTGCCCAGTCGACCGGCATCGCGGCGTCGACCGACACCGGGCCGGCCGACACCGGATCGCCGGGGTCGGCGGCGGTCGAATTCGGCTTAGCCGCGGCCATGCGGGCCGCACGGGCCGGGGGACATGGCAGGCTTGCGGTGACGCCGAACCCGCCGCCGGGCAGCGGCCCGGCGGTCACGGTGCCGCCGTACATGGCGATCCGCTCCCGCATCCCGGCTAGGCCATGGCCACCGGTGTCCTCGGCGCTGACAACGCCGAGCCCGTCATCCGTCACCTCCACGGTCAGGCTTTCGGCCCTGTATCTCAGCGCGACCGCGGCCGTCGCGGCCAGCCCGGCGTGCTTGCGGGTGTTGGTGAGGGATTCCTGGACTACGCGGTAGGCGGCAAGCTCGGCACCCTCCGGCAGCTCCCGCGGCGTACCGCTCAGGGTGTAGGACACCTCGAGACCAGCTGCGCGCGCCTGGTCGAGCAGCTCGCGCAGCTCACCGAGGCCGGGAACGGGAGCCAGTGTCGCCTGGTCATCCGCCGAGCGCAGGACACCGAGCAGTCGGCGCATCTCATCGAGCGCCTGCCTGCCGGTGTCCGCGATGGCCTCGAGCGCGGCCCCAGCCCGGTCGGGATCGGTCCGCAGCGCGTAGCCCGCACCGTCGGCCTGGACCACCATGACACTGACGTGATGAGCGACCACGTCGTGGAGCTCGCGGGCGATCCTGGCCCGCTCGGCGGCGGCCGCGACTTTGGCCTGGGCATTGCGCTCAGCTTCGAGGCGAGCCGCCTTGTCTTCCAATGCCGCGTAGTAGCCCCGGCGGTATCGCATCGAGTCGCCGAGGATCCAGACCGTCAGCTCGAGGCCGCCGAACACGAAGGCGGCGAAGACGAGCCGCCAGACGAACCGGACGCCGGGTACCGGCCCCCATTCCATCACCGCGACGGTCGAGCCAGCCAGGCACACGAGCAGCGCCATGATCGAGGCCCTGCGGGGCCGGTAGGCGGCCACGGTGTACAGCAGGATGAGGACGGCCAGATCGGCCGCGCTCGGCACGCCCGTCAAGACCTGAAGCGCACCGCCGGCCGTCGCGATCACGAAAGCCGTGATCGCGGCGCGCCGCCGGAAGGCGACGGGCACCACCAGGAGGAACGTCGACGTGCTCTCGAGCCAGCCGCCGCGCGCGATCTGGGCGATGCTGAGCACGAGGAGCGCACCCGCCAGCACGCTGTCTACCAGCAGCGGGTGCCGGCGCAGCCAGGCATACACAGCGGACACGCATCAAGGTTATGCGCGATCCGGCCGCCCCACGTCAGCCTGTCGGCTAGTCGGCGTCAGCCCCGGGACTGACTGACGACGGTCACGGCTCGACGAGCAAACGGGCGGGCAGCGCGTTCTCGTGGCAGCCGCCGACCCCATCGGACTCGACGCGGTAGCCCGTCGCGCCAGGCCGTTCAGCCACGATCGCCTCGAGATCGCCGTCCGCGAAGTGCGCGCCGGCGCCGTCGTCACAGGCGATTCCGGCGGGCAGGGTGCCGTCGGCGACCAGCGCGTGATAGGCAGGCCGACGCGCCGGCTCGCCGCTGTAGTGGGGGCAGTAGCTGCCGCCGAGGAAACGCAGGCCGTCGGTGAACGGCCGCAGCTCCGGGCCGAAGGAGTCGGTAGTGCCGCCCTGGAACCAGCAGATGGCGCCTGCACTGACGCCAGCGAGGACGATGCCGGCCTCCCACGCCTGGCGCAGCACGGCGTCGAGGCCGTGCACCCGCCACACGGCGACCATGTTGGCCACGCTGCCGCCGCCGACGAAGATCACGTCCTGGGACAGCAGCAGATCGGCCGGATCGCGCACGTTCGGCATGGTGAATAGCTGGAGGTGGCTGGGCCGGGCGCCGTACTGCGCGAGCCTGAAGTACATCCGCACGTAGCCGGCGGTATCGTCACCAGACGCCGTGTTGAGTACGCAGACGCGTGGCGTCGGCGCGCCTGACAGTGCGAGCGCGTGGGCGATGACCGGCGGCAGCGGTCCGTCAGGTGGCGCCGAGATGCCACCGATCGCCAGAATGTGCCGTCGTCCGTCCGCTGCCATTCCGGCAGGTTATCGTCCGGGCAAGAACGGCTTGCGGGAAGGTGATTGCGATCAGCGACTGCGTGTTCTGCGACATCGCGGCCGGCCGGTTGCCAGCGCACGTGGTGCTCGACGACGCGGAGGTCATCGCGTTCCTCGACGCCAGGCCGGTGTTCAAGGGCCACGTCCTGGTTGCGCCGCGCCTGCACGTCGCCACGCTGCCAGACCTGCCTGCCAGCGCGGTCGGCCCATTCTTCCTGCGGGTTCAGCGGATCAGCGCGGTCATGCCGACGGCGCTGGGCAGTCAGGGCACGTTCGTGGCCGCGAACAACGTCGTGAGCCAGAGCGTGCCGCACCTGCACTTTCACGTCGTGCCGCGGACGAAGGGCGACGGGCTACGGGGATTCTTCTGGCCACGTGTTCGCTATGAGTCGGACGAAGAGGCCGCGCAGTACGCCGACCAGCTGCGATCGGCGCTCGCCGCATCGCCTAGCTGAACGCAGTGACCAGCAGGCAGACGGCGGCCGTCGTCTCGGCGACGGCGCCGAGCACATCGCCGGTGATGCCGCCGAGCCTGCGCGTCGCGACGGCAGTCAGCGCGAACGAGACGAGAAGACCGGCCACGATCGCGAGCGCGTAGATCTGGCCAACGGCCACGGCGCCTAGGACGGCCGCCTGCGCCAGCACGGTGCCGGCCAGCGGATTCACGGTGCCGGCGACCATGGCTCCGAGCCCGGGCTGCGCGGCGGGAACGCCCGACCGGCAAGCGAGCATGATGGCGAGCCGGGCCGCCACGGTCGCCGCGACGATAGCGAGCGGACCGCGGCCCACCTGGTCAGCCCTCGCTAGCGCCGTTACTTGGATGAGTAGCACGAGCACGAGCGTCACCACGCCGAAGGGACCGATGTCGGAGCGCTTCATGATTTGCAGCGCCTGCTCCGCCGGCTGGCGGCTGCCGAGGCCGTCGGCCAGATCGGCAAGGCCGTCCAGATGCAGGCCGCGGGTCAGGATCGCGAGCAGGGCTATCGCGAGCACAGCGCCGAGAAGCGGACCTGCGTGCCCGGCCCGGCAGGTAACCAGCACGCCCGCGGCCGCACCGCCCAGCCCGAGGCCGACGAACGGGGCCCAGTACATCGCCGCTGCCGCGGTGCGCCGATCGGGAGTGCCGGGGGGGCCGGGCAGCGGCACAGCCGTGAGCAGCGTGATCGCCAGCCGTAGTCCCGCCCACATGGCAGCCGAGCTTACGGTGTGTAAGTTCGGCTCGACGGCGGCGAGGAGGGAACGACGTGCACGTGCTGCTGTCGGCGGCGGTGTCCGCAGACGGCTACCTCGACGACGCGGCGGCGGCTCGGCTGCTGCTGTCGGACGAGGCCGACCTGGATCAGGTCGACGAGATCCGGGCCAGCAGTGACGCCATCATGGTCGGCGCGCAGACGATCCGCGCCGACGATCCCGGGCTGACGGTGAAGTCTCCGGCTCGACGGCAGGAGCGGATGGCGCGCGGCCAGCCGGCGAACCCGCTGAAGGTCACGATCACCCGCAGTGGCGACCTCGACCCCAGGCGCCGGTTTTTCGCCGAGGCCGACCGGCCTCCACTTGTCTATGCGGGTCCAGTTGCAGCCCACAGGCTCAACGTGCTTCGGGCACTGGCCGAAATCGTCCCCGTTCCCGATCCGGATGGTGAAGACCTCCGCTGGGTTGTGGCGGACCTGGCCAGCCGGGGCATCCGGCGCCTGATGGTCGAAGGCGGGGCGCGGGTACTCGAGCAATTTCTGGCCGCGGGCCTCGCCGATGAGCTGCGCTTGGCGATCGCTCCGGTGTTCGTGGCCGACCCGGCCGCGCCGCGACTGCGCCTTCCGGCTGGGCGGCTGCGCCTGACCGGGATCACCGAGGTTGGGCGCATGTCGGTGCTCAGGTACCTGCCGGGAACGGGGTGAAGTCGGCCCGTGTGGTGAAGTAACGGCCGCGGACGGTGCAGGATGGAGGGATGAGCGATACGAAGGCGGCTTCGAGCGGCATGCAAGCCGCGATCGAGCGAAGCGGCTACTATCCCGGCCTCGTCTACGACGCGGTGTCATCGGCGGTCGGACCGGAAACCGTCGTGTCCTACGTCGTTGTCCATGACGCTCACTTCGACCCCGGCATGGAGGTCCGCCGCCACGTCACCGTGATGGCGCTGACGCCGACCCGGCTTGTCTACTCGCACACCGATGAGTACCCCGCCGACGAATCCGATCCCGAGTCGCGGCCGCAAGCCGAGACCAGTACCGAGGCCGTCCGGCACTCCCGGATCTCCTCCGTGGCGCTGACCCGCGTGATCCCGGATCCGGCCTCCTACGTGCCTGGCGTGACCGCCCCGAGCGAGGTCGTGCTCACGATCGGCTGGAATGTGCTGTCGCATATCGAGATCGAGCCGGCCCACTGCGGAGACGAGAACTGCGAGGCCGATCACGGGTTCACCGGCACCATGACCGCCGACGATCTGACCGTGCGGGTGAGTGAAGCGGCCGACGGACCGGAGGCTGTCGGGCAGGTGGTGTCGTTCGCGCGCGCTCTGACGGACGCGACCAGCCGTTCATGATGGACGCGGAGGACGACGGTCAGCCGTTGCTGCCCGGCTACGGGACCAGCACACTCGCCGACCTCAGCCGCTCGGTGCTGGCGTCGCTCGGCGTACCCGGCGAAGACAATCCGCTGGGCTTGCCGCCGCTTCGGCGCGTGTGCCTGCTGGTCGTCGATGGACTCGGCTGGGATCTCCTGCGCACGCACCGCTCGGCCGCGCCGTTCCTGGCCGGGCTGCTGGAGACGGGCTGCTGGCTGACGGCGGGATTCCCGTCGACAACGGTCACGAGCCTGGGATCGCTCGGCACCGGCCGCGCGCCGGGCCAGCACGGGCTCTTGGGCTACCAGGTCCGCGTGCCGGCGTCCGGCCAGCTGCTCAACGCGCTGCGCTGGGATAAGGCAGTCGATCCGATCAGGTGGCAGCCGGGGTCGACGATCTTCGAGCGGGCCGCTGCCGCTGGGATCGGGGCATTCCGGGTTGCGGCCGGCGCCTTCCGGCAGAGCGGGCTTTCGACGGCGGCGATGCGCGGCGCGGACTATCACGCAGCCGATACTCCAGGCGCGCTGGTCGCGTCCAGCGCGGCGGCGCTCGCATCGGTACCACGGGGGCTCGTGATGGTCTATACGGGGGATCTCGACTCCACCGGGCACGCCTGGGGTTGCACGTCGCCAGCATGGCGACACCAGCTAGGGCATGTGGACAAGCTGGCCGAACAGCTTGCAGGCGCGCTGCCCGCCGGAACCGCGCTGCACATCACCGCGGATCACGGGATGGTCGACGTGCCGCCGTCGCGGCGCTCCGACGCGGATGCGCTTCCGGCGCTGCGGGAGGGAGTAGCGGTACTGGGCGGTGAGCCGCGCGCCCGGCACGTCTACGCCGCGCCAGGCGCAGCCGCAGACGTGCTTGCGGCCTGGCAGGCTACGCTCGGTGACAGCGCGTGGGCGGTCAGCCGAGACGAGGCGATCGACGCGGGCTGGTTCGGCCCGGTTGATGGCGACGCGGCCGACCGTATCGGGGATGTCGTGGCCGCCTCGCGCGGCCCGTCCGCTGTGGTCGCGACCGTCGCCGAGCCACGCGAGTCGAGGCTCATCGGGATGCACGGATCACTAACGCCAAGCGAACAGCGGGTGCCGCTGCTCACTCACGTAGCGTGATCGCGGTATGCGTTTATCCACAGGTCCGCCGGGGAATCGCACCCGCCCGCGGCCAGTTGTGCACAGGAACTAGCAAGTTATCCACAGGCAGAAGCATGGAGGATCGGCGTGCCAGCTGATGTCCCGGCCGACGGCAGCGGTTTGGTTGCCGATAATCCGCTCGTAACCGTCGCCGCGCTGGCTGACGCCTTCGCGGTCGGCGCTCCGCCGACGCTCCTCGACGTCCGCTGGCGCCTGGGCGGCCCGCCCGGCATCGACACGTATCGCGCCGGGCACATACCGGGCGCGGTCTACGTGGACCTCGACACCCACCTGGCCGGCCAGCCCGGTTCGGGCGGTCGGCATCCGCTGCCCGCGGCCGCGGATTTTGCGGCTGCGATGCGCGCGGCGGGCGTCAGCGCCGAAGGGTCCGTGGTGGTGTACGACGACGGCGATTCGACGATCGCAGCGCGGGCTTGGTGGCTACTTCGGTACTTCGGTTACGACGCGGTCCGCGTACTGGACGGCGGGTTCCGCGCTTGGCAAGCCAGCCAGCCGGTCAGCACGCAGGACGTCACACCGCTCGCTGGCGGCTTCCGAGCCGAGCCCGGTCACATGCCGCTGCTCGACGCGGACGGGGCCGCGGGCGTCGCGCGTTCGGGAGTCCTGCTGGATGCGCGGGCGCCCGCCAGGTATCGCGGCGAAACCGAGCCTGTCGATGCTGTTGCCGGCCACATTCCGGGAGCGCTGAGCGCGCCGACGGCCGAGAACGTGACCGCGGAGGGCTTCTTTCGACCCGCGGCTGAGCTGCGGGCGCGGTTCGGGGACCTCGGCGTGCACGCGGGAGATGGCGAGGTGGCGGCCTACTGCGGTTCGGGCGTGACTGCGGCGCACGAGGTGCTGGCGCTGGAACTTGCTGGCATCCGGGCGGCGCTCTACATCGGATCGTGGTCCAACTGGATTGCCGATGCCAACCGGCCGGTGGCCACCGGGCCGCGGCCCTGATGGCCGGTGCTTGACGCCAGCGAAGCACTGCTTGCCGGCAGGCAATTAGCTGACCGGCGGTAGGATCGCGCGCATGGATGACGAGGGCGCCATTCGCCTCCGGCGGGTGATCGTCAAGGTGGCGCGCCAGCTCAACGCGTCGTCGACCGGGGCGGGCCTGACGCCGTCGCAGGCATCCGTGCTCGGTCTCATCGTGGCGCGCGGACCGATGAGCCTGCCCGACGTCGGCGAGCTCGAAGGGATCAACCCGACGATGCTCTCCCGCGTGATCGGCAGGCTGGTTGAGTTGCGCCTGATCGACCGCATCCCCGATCCCGCCGACTTGCGCAGCGTGTCCGTCGTGGCCACCACGGACGGCCGGCATGTCGACAAGCAGATCAAAGCGCGTCGGGCGGCCGCCGTCTCTCAGTGCCTGGAGCTGCTGCCAGCCGACGAGGTCGCGGCGCTCGCTGCCGCGCTGCCCGCGCTGGAGAACCTCGCCGAGACAATGCGGCAGGTCAGCGCGCCTGACCAGCAGCGGGTTCGCGCCGGATGAGCGAAGTGCACCCGTGACGGCCCGGAACTGCCCACCGCTGGTTCTGGCGTCCGGATCGACCGGGCGCCTGCGCATCCTGCGCGGTGCCGGGATCGATCCCGAGGTCGTCGTCAGCCGCGTCGACGAGACGAACGTCGATCGGCTGCCAACTGCAGAACTGGTCGCCGTCCTAGCGGACCGCAAGGCCGCGGCCGTGGCGCGCCTGCGGCCGGACGCACTAGTACTGGGCTGCGATTCGCTCCTGGACCTGGACGGCACGGCCGTCGGCAAGCCGGCCGTGGCGGCCGACGTGACGGCGATCTGGCGGCGGCTCGCGGGGCGGACCGGAACGCTGTACACGGGCCACCGGCTCATTGCCGGCGGGCGAAGCGTGGGCGGCGTGGCAGCCACCGAGATCAGGTTCGGCAGGCCGACCGACGACGAGATCGGCGCGTACGCGGCTACCGATGAGCCGCTCTCGCTAGCGGGCGCATTCAGCATCGACGGGCTCGCGGCACCGTTTGTCGACGGCATCAACGGCGACCCGAGCAACGTCATCGGACTATCGCTGCCGCTGCTGCGCCGCCTGCTGGCCGATGTCGGCGTTACCATCACCGAGCTCTGGCGCGGCTGACCCGTCGGCTAACCGCCAGGCAGCGTTCGCTCCTCGAGGTCGAGTTCGTGTTGAAGGCTGCGGAAGCAGCCGTCGGACATTCGGCCGCTGTCGCGCCAGCGCAGCAGCTCGTCCCGCTGGGCACCGATGACAGCGTGCTGAGCGCGGATCGCGGCCTCCAGTTCTGGCGTCCAGCCGATCTCGCCATCGGAAGACGTCAGCATGCTGAAGCTGGCCTGATGCCGGTCGGCCCGGCGCCGCAGCGCAGCGCGCATCGCATCGGCGGTCGACACGGGAATATCGCGCCTCGCCTGCATCTCGTCGACCGCGGAGAGTGCGGCGCCGATCGCCGCCAGCCGTGCCTCGTGGCGGACCTGGGCGTCTTCGGCTTCGTTAGCGCGCAGGCCGAGCACGCGAAGCAGCGGGCCGAACGTCAGGCCCTGGCCGACGAGCGTGACGAGCACGACCAGATACGCGCACAACAACAGCAAGTCCCGATCGGGGAAGGGGCGATGGTCGTTGGTCGTGAACGGGATCGCGAACACGGCTGCGAGCGTGATCACGCCGCGCGTACCCGCCCAGGTCAGCGCCAGCGCCTCACGCCAGTTGAGCGGCGGGCTGCGGTCGCCAAGCCGCCAGCCGAAGTGATGCGGCACGACCTGTGTTAGGAACAGCCACAGCGGCCGAACGAGCAACACGGCCGCGAGGGTCACCACGATCGCGGCAGCGGTGACCCCTGGCGGTTCGTCGCGCAGGCCGGCCAGCACGGTTGGAAGCTGCTGTCCGATCAGCAGGAAGACCAGGCCCTCGAGCAGGAACTCGACGAACTGCCAGACCGCGTCGGTTTGGAGCCTGCTGGCCCCCGATTCGCCCCGCGGCGGGTCGTGACCCGCGAGCAGGCCAGCGATGACGACCGCGAGCACGCCCGATGAGTGTGCGGCCTGCCCCGCCACGTACGCAGCGAATGGCGTCCCGAGTGACACCGCGTTGATCAGCAGCGGGTCGCGGAGCGCCGGGCGGATCAATCGCTGCAGGTAGCCGATCGCAGCGCCGATCGCCAAGCCGCCCGCGACCTCGAGGACGAACTTCCCGGCGGCCACGGCGAGCGAGAATCCGCCGCCCACCGTCGCGGCGACCGCGACCTGGTACGTCGTCAGCGCGGTGCCGTCGTTCAGCAGGCCTTCGCCGCCGATCAACGTGAGCAGTCTCGGCGGAAGTCCGACCCGGCGGCCGATGGACAGCGAGGCGACCGGGTCCGGCGGCGCAACAGCAGAGCCGAGAACCACGCCGGCGGCGAGCGTGAGCTGCGGCACGACCCACGCGACCAGGGCGCCGACCGCGAACGCAGTCAGGAGCACGAGGACAACGGACAGACTGGTGATCGGCCGCCAATCGGCTCTGATCGCCAGCAGGCTCGAACGCAACGCGGCGGCGTACAGCAGCGGCGGGATCACCAGGAACAACACGATGTCGGGCTCGAGGTGGACGTTGGGGCCAGGCAGACCCGCGTAGATCAAGCCGCAGATGACCAGGACGATCGTGTACGGCACGCCAAGCCGGTCGGATATCAGCCGCGCGAGCATGACGACCGCCAGCATGGCCAGCACGAATGCGATCTGGCCTGCCACCTGCTTGATTGTGGCAGAAGGCAGCGTGCGGATATCGGGCCGCCGCGGCGTTAGCCGACAGTTTCCCGGCCCGTAATCGGGTAGCCGTAATGAATAGCTGGCGGCGATGTCAGTATTTGTTAAGACTGGACCTCATGCTGACTCGACGCACCGTTTTGCAGCTCATGGCGGCCTCCACCGGATTGGCAATAACCGGGACTGAGGTACTCAGCCAGACCGCGGCTCGCGCGGCCCCCGCCCTTTCTCCACACGGTTCCAATGGGATCGAGCACGTGGTCGTGCTCATGATGGAGAACAGGTCTTTTGACCACTTCCTCAGCTGGCTACCCGGTGCGGACGGGCGCCACGACATGGTCTACCCGGCGACCGACGGCAACTACTACCCGAACTACCCGCTGGCCCCGGACTTCCAGGGATGCGGCTACTCGGACCCGGACCACAGCTGGGAAGGCTTCCTCGTCGAGCACAACTTCGGCCGGATGGACGGCTTCCTGCAGCGGCCGACGGCCCCCGCGAACAACCCAGGCGTGACGCTGGCGAAGGCGAACACGTTCCCGATCGGCTACTACACCAACCGCAACCCCGACGGTAGCCGCAAGGCGGTGCCCGACCTCCCGGTCATCGGGGCGCTCGCCGAGCACTACACGGTGCTGGACCATTACTTCTGCTCGTTCGCCGGCGAGACCTTCCCGAATCGCTTCTACCAGCATGCGGCGCAGACAGACCGCGATCACAACAGCTCGACGCTCTCGAGCTTGCCGAGCATCTGGGATCAGCTGTCACCAGTGCCGAACACCAATGGTGTTCCTACCGGTGGCTATTTCTTCCGCGACCTGCCGTTCCTGGCCCTGTGGGGGACCAAGTACTTCCCGTTCTGGCACATGTTCGCCGACACCGACGCCGACGTGCTCGGGATCCCGATCCAGACGCCGTCGTTCATCGACACTGTCGCCGCGGGCAATCTGCCCAACGTCAGCTACATCGACCCGGCGTTCGACACGGAGGGGAACGGGACGTCGGCCGACGACCATCCCCTCGCCGACATCCGGCTCGGCGAGCGGTTCATCGCCGATGCGTATCACGCGCTCGCGGACGCTGGATACCTGGACAGCACCGTGTTCATCGTGACGTTCGACGAGTGGGGCGGCTTCTTCGACCACGTCCGCCCGCCGCACGTCATCGACGACACCAACCCGGCCAACGTCAACCACGCCGGCGACAGCACGACGCCGACGGACGGCCAGCTGATCCCGGACTACACGCAGCTCGGATTCCGGGTTCCAGCCATCGTGGTTTCCAACCGCGCCCGGCCTGGCGTGATCAAGGCCGGCCCGTTCGAGCACACGTCCACGCTCGCGCTGATCGAGTCGACGTTCGGCCTCCAGTCAATGACCGCCAGAGACGCCAACGCACTGAACCTAGGCCATGTGCTCGACAGGTTCGCGCGACCGTCGGTCCCCTCCGGAGCGATCCCGCGAAGCAGCGATGTCGGAGGCCCGGCGAACGACGCCGCCGCGGTGTGCAGCGCCACGAGTGTTCAGTCGGTCTCGCCGCCGCCTGCGCACAAGGGCGGGCGCGCCAGCGACGCGCCGTACGTGCGGTCAGGCTGGCCGACGGGATCTGGCATGGCAGGGCTCGGCGCTCAGCTCAAGAACAAGGACAACGAGCTCTTAAGCCAAGCCGCGGCGCGGATTCCGCCATGGTGCGTTGTGGCCATGGCGGAATCCCGGCATCCTGACAGGCATGGCCGAGTACAAGTCGTCCGGGGGCCGTCCGGGAGGGCCGCTCTGGTCTAGGCAGTGCTTGACCGGGACGCACGCAGAGTGTGGTCATTTTTCCGGCGATCGGTTACGACCCTCGGGATCGCAGGCGCCTGTTGCTGGGAGTATGCCGGTGCGACTGCCATTCGACGTGCCTGCTGACCGGCCGGGGGCCGTTCGTGTCACGCACGATCTGGGACGGACTATGCACCTGCCCCGGAGCCGATCTGGCCGCAGACAGGCTTGACGCGGACTCATCGGGACGGCCCGGATTACGGCGACTTCGCGCGCCAGTGGCATGAGCGCCGCGAGAAGTATCCGCGGGGGGACCCGTGGCAGCGCCGGGCAGCAAAGCAGGAAGCGTTCGAGGCCGCCCGCGCCACGAGCACCGGCAAGACCCGTGTGCAGATCCGCGAGATTTACGTTTCCGAGCTGCAAGCCCGCGGCCTCACCGTGCCATCAGACCTTGTACTCGACGCGACCGCGGATGCTATCGCCCGGAACCGCGACAAGTTCACGTTGGCCTACTCGGCTCGCGTGCTCGCCGAACTGGGCCGCGACCTCAGGAAACTGCTTTCGGACTTCAGTCAGTAGTCGGCGAGAGTGAGCGCGATCGGTGAGCACTGAGCTGAGGAGAGTTCTGGCACCGCTCCGGTCACAATGGCCATGGGTGGTATGGGGCCTCCTCATTCAGGCGCTGGGATTCGGCAGCGTCGCCGTGGTCATGTGGCACAACGTAAGAAGAGTGGCTGGCCGCCACCTCGGTAACCGCCGCGCCAGCCCGCTGGCACATGGCCCGCTGCGCGGCCGGCGGGATCATCTTGTCTTCTGTCGTGACGAGGTACCAGCTCGGCTTCGCCCGCCACGCCGGTTCGCTGATTGTCCCGCCGAGCGCGTCCGCTCCCCAGGCACATGCGCGACCAGAATCGTCGGCGGCCACGTCACGGCCGAGATGGTCGCGTTTGCCTGGCGCAGCGAACAAGAAGCGTCCTTGGGCGGGAGGATCGGCGGCTGCGGCCCGTCTTGCGGGAATCCGGCGATGAGCGTGTTCACCGACTCCCCGGCATCCGGCGCGAAAGCGGAGATATATGCCAGGGCAGCTACCTTGTCGTGCGTGCCTGCCTCGGTGATGACCGCACCGCCATAGGATGACCGGCTAGCACAACCGCGTGGGATTCGTCGTGCTGGCGTGTCGCCGCGACTTCGCCATCGGCAGCGTGGTGATGGCCCGACCCTATGTCTCGCGGCCGACGACGCTGCTGATAGCAGTCCCCATAGCGGCGGTTGCCGGGATGCTGGTGCTCGGAGTTCTCGCACTAGTGGTGGGCGCGCTTCTGAGCGCGCTCGCGAACAACGGCGGCGGCGGATTCAGCGTACCGGGAGAGGCCGGCGAAAAGATCGCCACTGATCACGCCAGGTCGCTTCGGCCCGTTCGCAGCAGCCAGGTCAGTGCTCCCGTTATGACGGCGGCGCTGGCCGGTTGCCAGCCCACAGCCGCGACGGCGAGCCAGCACGCCGCCGCGGCGGCAAGAGTGCGGAGCGCCAGCCGCATCGGCCGACCGGTCAATCGCGGAACGGGGCCGCGTGCATCACGGCCGAAAGCACGATCGCGCCCGTCCGCGAGCGCCTCACTGCGGGCTGCGTGCGTCCGCAGCACCGTGTAGGCCGCGGCCGCGTCGGCGAAGGCGGCCGGATCTCCGCCGTCATCGCGGTCCGGGTGGGTAGCCGCGGCGACCCGCCGCCACGCCATCCGGACGTCGTCATCGGTCAGGTCGGGGCTCGGGGCCAGGCCGAGCGCCTTGAACGGGTCCGTCATCGGGCCCTCGCCGGTCCGAACGCCTCGTCCAGGAACGCCGCTACGCCTGCGTCCGCCGCCGCTCGGTCCATCG
Organism: uncultured Actinomycetota bacterium; assembly: GCA_963730085.1. Taxonomy (GTDB): domain Bacteria; phylum Actinomycetota; class Actinomycetes; order Streptosporangiales; family Streptosporangiaceae; genus JAJYUU01. The sequence continues at coordinate 179,531 of CAVSQI010000017.1, forward strand.
GCTCTGTTGGCATCGGCCCTGGTTGCATCGGCTGTGTTTGGATCGACTCTGCTCGCTCCGCCTGTATGTGCGGCGCTGACCGCACCGACTCGGCCGCGGGCGGCACGGGTGTCAGCGCAGCTGGCCCCGCGACGAGTCGTTTGACCTGGACATAGGTGACCCCGCCGCGATGCAGGTAGGCAGCCTGGCCGACATCCAGACCGCGGATGCGATCAGGGTCGGCGACCGCTACGACTGCGATCCGCGTCGTTCCGGTGCGGCTCCAGCGCAGCCAGCCGGTCAGCTGGCGAGTGCTGTCCAGGCGCGAGCGCTGTCCGGCGAGGGCTGTTACCGGGTCCGGGTGTGGCGTCCGCAGCAACCAGATACCGCCCTCGGCGGTCGCGGCCAGCCGATACCTGTCATCCTCGCGACCGGCCAGTCCGTGCCACGACTGGGCCGACACCTGGACGGCGAGCCCGAGGGATCTGGCGCGTTCATAGAGCTGCCAGATCGGCAGCCGGCGCGACACGGCGCTGAACTCGTCGACGGCCAGCAGCACCTGACGTTGTGCATCCCTCACGTAGCTCGTGAGCAGGTCGACCAGGGCTCTGGCCTGTGCCTCGGCCACGGCAACCTCGGCGGTTCCTTCGAGGATGCAGTACCAGGCATCCGCGTCTGCGAACGTGCCGGGCCCGTCGAGGCCGGCACCCAGCCGGCGAAAGAGCGTGCGGAACCGGAGCGCGACGTCCGGCACCAGCCTGGCTGAAGACCGGATCAGCGCTACCCGGTCTTCGTCGCCGAGCCACGCCTGAGCGAGCCAGGCCGGATCCAGTCGGGCCAGGAAATCAGCGGCGCTCACGGGCCCTCCGCCTGGCGCTTCGACGGCGAGAGCGACGACGGCCTCCATCACGTCGGCGTAGTAAGCGGCGCCTCCGGTCCCGTGCTCGATGAGATCGACCAGCGTCGTGACGAGTTGCCTGGTCGGCAGAGACCACAGCGACAGTCGGGCGTCATCGGGCCAGACGGCCACGTTCCTGGCCCCTGATTCCCGCAGGACGCGCCGGCAACGCTGAGCTATGCGCCGAGCGTCGGCACCGCCCTTGCAGTCGAGTATCACGATCAGCGGCGCGCCGGCCTCGCCGGCGGCGTGCCGTCGAAGACCGGTCGCCATGAATCCGGCCCAGAGCCTGAGCAGCAACGTCGTCTTGCCCGTACCGGTTCCGCCGAGGACTATCTGATGCGCCCGGAGGCGGCTAGCTGGCAGCCGAGCGAGCGCGTGGTCAGGGTGGCCGACGGCCCGGATCACGCCGCCGGTTACCACGTCGCCGTTCGCCATCAGCAGGGGAACCGGGCCCGCGATCCTGGCCCGCGCGCTGCGGACCTGGTGACGCCACTGGCGGAGGTCGAAGCTGACCGCTGCCGCGGGCGACCGGCCGCCGGCTCGCGCGGCCATCGATGCGAGCCGCATCGACCAAGCCCAGCCGCCCGCGAGTAGCCCGACTGGTACCGCGGCCGGGATCACGAGGACCGCCGCCGCCAGATAGTTGCGGTGCTGGACGGCGGTCAGCGGTTCGTGCCAGCTGGCTGCGAGCGGGTGGCTCGCGATGAGCGTTGCGGTCAGCCAGACCACCAGCATGGGAATGCACCAGCTGGCGGCTCGGTACAGCCGACCAGGCTGCCAGCCGCGCCGCCAGGCCAGGGCGACGCCGATCGCGGCGACCACCGTGATCGGTGCCAGTGCAACGCTCAGCAAGACAACGCCGACAGCGCGGGCCGCCCTGCTCGGTATGCGTTTCACCGCGGTATCTCCGCGCTGGCCGGTAAGTCGCGGATCTCGATCCGAGCACTGAGGCTGCCGAGCGCATCGCGAGCGCGCGTCACGGTTGCGAGAGCGGCAGAGGAGCACAGGTACACGGCTCTGGCGTGCCTGGCGGGAGAGCCGGGTAGCCGCGCTTCGGCGGCCACGCAGCCGTAGTCGCCGGTCCGAGTGAGCAGTTCGCGCATGATTGCCGCAGTGCGGGCAACCGTTTTTGCGGTGCGCTCTGCCTCGATCGCCCAGCACTCGCCGGCCCAGCCCACGTCTGCGCTATCAGGCCAGTGCACTTCGCCGTCGGGGAGATGGTCGCGCGCGTGCGCGGCAACCCGAGCGCGTAAGTGCCGTTCGCTCCGCCAGTGCGCGCCAGCCTGCTGGTATGCAGGCAGCGCCTCTAGCGCGAGACGGACAGCGGTCACCGCGCGGATGTGGGCGAGTCGAGCGAGCGCGGGCGGCGACGATGCGTACCGGACGCCGCACGCGCCCAGCCCGGTCCTGGTCAGCCACACCCATGCGGGGCCTGGACCGAGCGTCGCGGACTCAGCCAGCCCGCGACTGCGCCAGCGGCCGACGAGGGCGCGCGACTGCGGCCCCGTCAGGCCCAGTAACGCAGCGATCTGGTCGACCTGCAGCCCGTACATCTCGGCCATGAACGTGAGTCCCGCGACGTCCCGGGCGGCGAGGGTGTGATCCGCCGTTCCCCGCACTCTTTCATCACAGCACGCAACGAGCGGCGAGGACAGTCACGGCATTTCCGCCTACTGCGGGCGAGGTCGGCGCGGCGCGCTCGGCAGGTGCTGGTGCCCGAGCAGGCAGGTAGTGCACAATGAGTCGCGGAAGATCGCTAGGGCACTCGGCACTGCTGGCACGCGAGGTCGTTGGGGAAGACGCATCCTCGTCTGTCGCAGGGAGGTCTGGGTGTCCGTACGTGGCGTGCTGCAGGTTCACTGCACGCCCCCGGCGCTGTGCCCGCATATCGAGTGGGCGGTGGCGGGGGTACTTGGCGTGCCCGTCAGCATGACGTGGGTGGATCAGCCGGCGTCGCCCGGTTCTATGCGGGCCGAGCTGCTCTGGCAAGGCAAGCCGGGTGCCGCCGGGGCGATCACTTCGGCGCTAGGGAGCTGGAACCTGATCCGGTTCGAGCTCACCGAGGACGCCAGCCCCGGCTGCGACGCGGTGAGGTATAGCTACACCCCGGCGCTTGGCACGTTCTCCGCTGTTGTGGCGGCGAACGGCGACATCGTGGTCCCCGAGAACCGGCTGCGCGCCGCCATGGCGCTCGCCGACGCCGCGAACACCGGGAACAGCAAGGTTGGCAGTCTTCGGGACCTACATGGGCCTCGGCACCCTGCCCTCGGCGGCTCTCTCGCGGACGAGCTCGCACTTCTGCTCGGCGAGCCATGGGATGCCGAGCTCGAGCCGTTCCGACGGGCGGGGGACGGTGCGCCGGTACGGTGGCTGAACGCGACCGGTTAACTGGCGATTTGACCCGTGACTGGCGGCTTGTCCAGGGAATCAACCTGTTCAAGCTGCAGATCATAGGGCGCTGACCTGCGGTTACGCTTGGCGACTGCGGATTCCGTTGCGTAAATAGGTGTTGCTGGAGTGACGCCTGTTGACATAACTCTGAGTAGCGAATTTAATACTTCGAGTTCACATCGTAAGTGGTGGCGGCGCGCTGACCCCCGAACCGCGACGCCTTAGCTTGTTACGACACGTGTGGGGCACCCCCCGTCCCGCGCCATTGACCCTAGCGCGGCTCGTTGAGTGCTGGGTTGGCGCTGTCCGCCTCCTCATGAGGAGGCGATTGCTCTCATGTCAGTGAGCGCGCACGCATCTGATCAAGATCTTGTCTACGAGAAAGAAATAGCAGGTCACCGGCGTGATCTGTACCCTGCTGCACTCCGCATGACGCGGAATCCCAGCGACGCCGAGGACCTGGTCCAGGAGAGCATGGCGAGGGCGTATGCCGGGATTCGGCACTTCACGCCTGGCACGAACTCGAGAGCCTGGCTGTTCCGGATCTTGTCGAACACGTTTGTGAGCGGGTACCGCAAGCGTCAGCGTGAGCCAGTCCAGGTGCTGGGCGCCGAGCTTGAGACGTTCTCCGTCGCGGACGCGGGTTTCTCGGGCGCGGCGCCATCGGCTGAAGACGCGGTCCTGGGCCAGTTTGCTAACTCCGAGGTGCGGGAGGCCCTGACGGAGCTGCCCGAGTGCTTCCGCGCCGCGGTGTACCTCGCTGACGTGGAGGGATATCCCTACCGCGACATCGCAGAGATGCTGGGCGTGCCGATCGGGACCGTGATGTCCCGCCTGCACCGGGCGCGCGCCATGCTGCGCAAGAGGCTGGCTGCCTACGCGTAGGCGAGCATCCGCGGTCGCCTTGGGCCACGGATCCGGTCGAGTTTCACCCCCGAGTCAACCGGATCCGTGGCTCTTTCTTGTGAGCATCCGGCCGTCGGTCCCGCGACCGGCATGGCCGCTGCGGCCGCGCGATCCCTGGGCCGCATCGGCCACACGGTCGCCACACTGCACATTTTCGCGACCACAAACCCGGCAAATTAGACTCTAGATCACACAAAAGTGTGCAGTCTCGTGGGCGCAGGTCGCGGCCGGAGATCTGTGGCCGACTAGGCCCGGGATAAGTGCAGTGGCTGCTGTACAAATCTTGCGTGACAAGACATCATGTGACGCATGGCAGGGGAAAGCGGCGCCCTGACCGAGCTCCGACGCGGTGTCCTCGGTCCGTGCGTCCTCGCGCTGCTTGAGCTGCGACCGCGATTCGGACTAGAGCTCGTCCGGGACCTGGCGGCTGCCGATGGTCTCCTGACCAGTGATGGAACCGTCTATCCGCTGCTGAACCGGCTGCGCGATGCGGGCCTGGTCACGAGCGAGTGGCGCGACGACGAAGGGGAGCGGGCGCGCCGGTACTACTCCATCACCGAAGCTGGCAGGCAGAGCGTGAAGGCTTTCCGCAATGACTGGGCGCAGTTCGCGCGGACCGTCGGCGGTGTGCTGAACCATAAAACTCCAGGCGGCACGGCGGTGGAAGCAGCGACCAAGGGAGACGGCGGATGAGCCGCACAGCGCTCGATCATGAGCTCATCCGGATCTACCTGTATCGGCTCGACTACGCCATGCGCGGCGTACCGGCCGCCCAGTACCGGGAGCTAAGAGATCAGATCACCGCGCATCTCGAAGACGCGCTGCCGGCCGACGCCGACGACGCGCAAGTTGCCGCAGCGCTGAGCCAACTGGGGACTCCGGCCGACCTCGCCGCAGAGGCGAAAGCTGACGTCGGCCCGACGATCCGGGCAGCACTCGCCGCGAGCGCGCGCAGGAAGTGGGCTCGGGTCGCCGGCGCGCGCATCCGGACCAAGCTCTTGGCCGCGGTAATAACGCTCCTCCTCGTGACCGGCGGGACGTACCTCGGTGTAATCCTGTCCGCACCGCTGATCGAATTCGGTAGCGACTCCGTCCCGTGGTACTCACAGGATGCCAGTCACCAGACCTTCGCCAGTGCTGACGGAAGACAGCAGGTCACGTTTCCTATTCGCTCGGGCCAGCGGCAGGGAATGCTCTTCGGGATCTACAACCCGAGCAACTTCACCGAGACGGTCCTCGGGCCTGTCACGATCTATGGAACGAACGCGATATTTGGCGCGGGTGGGTTCGACCAGACCAAGGTGGGGGTCTCAGTGCCAGACCGCGCAATCGCCGGGGGTGGCACCACGCGCAACGTCGCCTTCACGCTGCCGGAATCGATCCCGCCGCACGGTTACCGATTGCTTCGCATCACGTGGCTCTCGACCATGTGCCTGGAAGGCAAGGGCAGCGGCTTCACCATCGACAACCTCTACCTTCGGGTGCGCATCGGCTGGTTCACCAGGACCGACGTCATCGCCTTGGGTTTTGGCTGGGGGCTATCCGGGCCGAGCGCCGGCTTGAATACGCCACTCGCGCGGCAGGGCACGTGCATCTAGCCTGACCGTCAAGCGTGGCGGCTACGCTCGCGGATCGTGGATCCCATTCAGGCGCTGCACCAGATCGCGTTCGAACTGGAGCGCGCGGGTGCACCGACGTTTCGGGTTCAGGCGTTTCGCCGCGCGGCTCGCGTCGCCGCTGGCTTGCCGCCGGCCGAACTCGCCCACCGGCTATCGGCGGGCACGCTCCAAGAACTGCCAGGCATCGGCCCCGCCACCGCGTCCGCGATGTCGCAGGCCGCAGCGGGCCAGGAGCCCGAGTACCTAGCCAGGCTCCTCAGCGAGCGCTCACAGGCGCTCCCGACCACCATGCGGTCAGCGCTGCGGGGCGACTGCCATACGCACTCCGACTGGTCCGATGGCGGCAGCCCACCCGAAGAGATGGCCGCCGCCGCCCGTGCTCTCGGCCACGAGTGGATCGCGCTGACGGATCACTCGCCGCGGCTGACGGTGGCGAACGGGCTGTCGGCCGACCGGCTCGAGCGCCAACTCGAGCTCATCGGACGGCTGAATTCCGAGTTGGCCCCGTTCCGTATTCTCACCGGGATCGAGGTGGACATCCTCGAGGACGGCGCGCTTGACCAGCGCGAGGATCTGCTCGAGCGGCTCGACGTCGTGGTCGCTAGCGTGCATTCCCTGCTCCGGATGCCATCCGAGCCAATGACTAGGCGCATGCTGACCGCGGTGGCCAATCCGCACGTAGACGTTCTCGGCCACTGCACCGGTCGCATGGTGACCGGGCGCCGGGACCGGCCAGAGTCCGAATTCGACGCCGAAGCCGTATTCACCGCGTGCCGTGACTACGGCGTGGCCGTCGAGATCAACTGCCGTCCGGAGCGGCAGGACCCGCCAGATCGCCTGCTGCGGCTGGCCGCCGAGCTTGACTGCCAGTTCGCGATTGACACCGACGCCCACGCGCCAGGCCAGCTCGACTGGCTCGACAGCGGCTGCATCCGGGCCGAGGAGGCTGGCATTACGCCCGAGCGCGTCGTGAACGCACGCCCGGCCGATGCTGTGGCGCAATAGCGACTTGGCTGCCAAATCCGTCGCCGGATAGACTGTGCACAACTGATTTCGCATTCAAGGACGTGATTCGTGTCCGATCACGGCAACGACCTGTCCGCGACGCCCAGGACCCAGCACCGGCGGCTACGCGAGCAGGGGCGTACCGAGCGAGCTGAGCTGATGGCGATCTTGCGGGCGGGTTTCATCGCGCACATCGGCGTTCCCACCAGCCACGGGGTCATGGTTGTCCCGACCGTCTACGGCTTCGATGAGCAGCACGCGTACGTACACGGATCGGTGGCGAGTCACAGCCTCGCCGCAGACGCCGAGATCACGATGACCGTGACGATCGTCGACGGGCTTGTTCTCGCCCGTTCAGTCTTCGAGCACGGCGTGAACTACCGCAGCGCGACGATCTACGGGAGACCGCGCATCGTCGACGATCCGGCCGAGAAGCTGGCCGGGCTCCGAATCGTGGCCGAGCACCTTGCTCCTGGCCAGTGGGACTACGTCCGCCAGCCCAGCCGCAAGGAGCTGGCCGCGACCCGGCTGCTCGCGCTCTCGCTGGCGGAGGCGTCGGTCAAGATCCGCACCGGACCGCCGGACGACACTCGACAGCCCGGACGTGCAGCTTGGCCTCTGGGCGGGCGAGCTGCCGCTCGACACGCGCTGGGGAACCCCGATCGGCGACGCGGCCGCTCCAGATGGGCTCCCGCCGCCCGCCCACATCCTGTCCAGGGCAGGGAACGAGGCCCACCCGCGCTAGTCCCGACCGATCGCGCGCCGTTTTATTCGGTCGGACTGTCCGACCTAGCTGGGATAATGGCAGAGTGCTTGATACCGCGCGCCTAGACTCAGGACGCCCTGAGCCGACCGGCACTGCGCTCGTTGGCAGGGCCGCCGAGCTCGGGCGGATGCGGGAGCTGCTGAGCGACGCCGAGGCCGGCCAGCCTGTCGTGCTACTCGTCAGCGGCGACGCGGGCGTTGGCAAGACGAGACTGCTGACCGAGCTAGCCGCGGAAGCGGTGCAGCGGGGATTCACCATCCTGTCCGGGCGCTGCGCTGAGCTCGCCGAGACCGTCCCGTATCTGCCGCTGGCCGACGCCCTGCGGTCTGCGTCTGGCAGCCGGCTGGCCGACGCGCTCGCCACTCGACCGGTACTGACCCGGCTCCTGCCAGACCGCGAGATCACCCGTCAGCCGGGAGATCTGCCCGGCCTTGCGCAGCAGCAGCTATTCGGCGCGGTCGTCGGCATGCTGACCGAGCTGGCCGAGGCGCAGCCCGTGCTGATGATGCTGGAGGATCTGCACTGGGCCGACCGTTCGACTCGCGACCTCGTTACGTTCCTGAGCCGGGTCCTGCGGCATGAGCGGATCGCGCTCGCTCTGAGCTACCGCACCGACGACATGCACAGGGCGCACCCCCTGCGGCCGGTCGTCGGCGAACTCTTGCGGCTGCCGAGCGTCAGCGCCATCGATGTCGGGCCGCTCGAGCCGGAGGCGATGGCGCTGCATCTGGCCAGCCTGGCGAGGGGCGTGCAGGACCCGGCCGCCATCCATCGGGTTATCGAGCGCGCTGAGGGTAACCCGTACTTCGCCGAGGAACTGCTCGTCTCGTCCTCGGCCGGAAACGATTTGCCGACCGGCCTGGCGGACCTGCTTGTCGCGCGAACCGTGGACTTGTCTCCGGCAGCGCAGCAGGTGCTGCGCGTCGCCGCCGTCACCGGGCGCCGGATCGATGACGACCTGGTCATGAGCGCCACCGGATTGCCGACGGCCGACTACGAAGAGGCCGTCCGGGAGGCTGTCGCCCATCAGCTGCTCGTTCCCGACGGCAAGGGCCTGGCCTTCCGGCACGCGCTCCTGCGCGAAGCGATCTACAACGACCTGCTGCCAGGGGAGCGGAGCAGGCTCCACGCCCGGTTCGCCGAGCTGCTGGCAGGCCGCGCTGACTCGGCCGCCGAGCTTGCGGTCCACTCGCTGGCGAGCCACGACATCCCGGGCGCGTTCTCGGCGTCCGTTGCGGCCGCGGAGGACGCGTGGCGCCTAGCGGCCCCCGCAGATGCGCACCGGCTCTTTGACCAGGCGCTGTCATTGTGGGACCGCGTGCCTGAACCGGAGCAGCTCGGCGGCATGAGCCGGGGCAAGCTGGCGTTCAAGTCGGCCCTCAGCGCCGCCGACAGCGGACAGGTCTCGTCGGCCGTCAAGCAGCTGCGCCGACTCGCGGACTTCCTCCGCGACCAGCCTGCACAGGACCTCGCCCTGCTGTGCCGGGTGCAGGAGCGGCTCGCTTACTTCCTGCTGGACATCGACGAAGACGCCGAGGCGATCGCCAGCGCGAGCGCCGCGGTCGACGTGCTGCCCGCCGACGTGCCGACCTGGGAGCGGGCGCAGGCGTTGGCGACCCACGCGAAGACGCTCCTGAGCTGCACCAATACCGAGCCAGCTCGAGCGCGCGCCATCGAGGCGGAGGCCGCCGCGCAGGCCGCCAGAGCGCCATGGCTAGAAGCCGACGCACTAGCGACGCTCAGCACGCTGAGCGAGCGGGCCGGTGACATCGCCGACGCCAAAGCGACGGCCGCGCGGGCGCTGGAGCTAGCCAGCTCGTCCGACATGGCGGGCGTAGAGCTACGGGTCAGGACGCTGCTCGCGCGGATCGAGCTGGAGTCCGGCGACCTCTCGGCGGCGGGCAAGACCGCGCATCTGGGTGTCGAGCGGGCCATCCAGACCGGTCTGAGCATGGCCCCGTACGGCACTGACCTGCAGTACCTGCACTACCTAGCGCACTACAACGACGGCAACTGGGACCACGCCCAGGAGATCTCCGACGGCTTCCCGATCCGAGTGACAAACATCTCGGAGGCACGCCTGTCGGCCATGGCGCTGTTCATCGACGTCGCCCGGGGCAGTGCGCGGGTAGCCGAGCGCCGGGCCTGGCTCGAGCCGTATATGGCGGTGGACTCGCTGGCCGAGTACATCGGTGAAGGCTTGTTTGCCGAGGACGCGTACTGGTCTGGCGACCTGGCGGGCGCGCTCACCGCCGTGAAGGCGACGATCGGGGCCGCCACAGCCTGGGGAGGCGATGACTACGGCCCGCAAGTGATCCGGCCAGCGGCGGTCGGGATCGCAGCTCTCGCCGATCAGGCTCGGTTGGCCCGCGCCGCCGGGCAGTCCGCGGACGGAATCGTCGAGGAGGCTGTCGCGCTCGCCGAGGGCGCCCGCCAGAGTTTGCACAGTCCGCGGCGGGCGGCTGCCTCCATCGGCGTCGATGGTCGCGGCTGGCTTGCGCGAGCGGAGGCCGAGCTGCGGCGGGCAGCGGACGACAACGCGCCGGACAACTGGCGCGCCGTGGTCAAGGCTTTCGGTCCGGCTTTCGCGTACGAGGAGGCCCGGTCTCAGTGGCGCCTGGCCGAGGCGCTGGCCGAGGCTGGCGATCGGGATGAGGCACAGCAGCAGTGGCAGCTGGCGGCGACCACGGCCGACCGGCTCGGCGCGACACGGCTCCGCGCCGCGCTGGCTGACCTAGGACGGCGGGCGCGTCTTGGACCGAGCTCGCGCACCGCTGCTGGCCCGTTGAGCGTCCTGACCAGCCGCGAGCTCGAAGTGCTTCAGGAGCTAGCCAGTGGCCGCAGCAACAGGGAGATCGCCGCAGAGCTGTTCATCTCCGGCAAGACAGTGAGCGTGCACGTCTCGAACATCCTGGCCAAGCTCGGAGCCTCCAGCCGGACCGAGGCAGCCGCGATCGCGCACGACAACGGCGTGCGGCGCTAGTTCGGTGTGGCGGGCGTCAGCCTGCGACGCCTGAGCGCGGTCTGGACGTCCGATTTCTTCGGGGCAGGTGGCGCGGTCAGCACAGCGGTGGCGACGAGGTCGGTATACGAATCCTGCCGCCAGCGCTTCAGCATGGCCTGGGCGGAGTTCTTCAGTGCGGCCGTGAGACCGGCAATCGAGATCCCGGCGACGCCAACGATGCCGGACACGGTTTTCAGCCATGCTGTGCCGGCGCCGAGGCTGACGAGGATCAGCAGCGCGATCAGGAATCCAACTCCGATGCCAACGCCGATGAGTTGTGGCAAGAACGGCCGCAGTCGCTCGTCGAAGCGCGCGGTAGTCCTTTGTGACCGCGGCGGGCGGGACCAGCGTCGTCGGGTCCTGCCGTAGCACGAGCAGCTCGAACCACCGCCGGATCTGCTTGTACAGGGCCTTCGCGGTCTCACTGCGGTCACCGAGCCAGGCCGGCGTGCGGACGACGTCCTTCCAGACCTCGAGCGAGCCCACGATGGCCGGCCCGGTGTACTCATCGAGGTAGGCGGACAGACGGCCGATCAGCCGCCCCAGCTCGCTGCAGCGCTCTGGGCCGAGCAGGAAACCCCAGCTCCTCGTGCCGTCCGCGGCTTCCGGGTCAAGGGCCCAGTAAGTCTCCGCCAGACCTCGGCCGAGCTGGTAAGCGATGGCTTGCGTCTCGGACGCCGCGCTGAGGGCGTCCTGCGCGTGCGCGTCAAATTCCCAGATCAGCTCCGCGAGGCTCGCCCACAGCTTGGCCGCATCCGTGCCGATCGCGTGCTGGCGTTGCCGGATGGCCTCGATGCCGACGGTAGGACCGCGTTCCTTCAGCGTGACGATGACTTCGTCGAGTGCAGCCAGGCCCCGCGCTTCGCCCGCCAGGCATCCCTTATCGATGCGCAGTTCCGCTAGCGCCCGCGTTTCTGGCCGCCTCCAAGGCCTCCATCCGGCTCTTCACGACGGCGCGCTGCTCGGTCTGCCCGACCCGCAGCACGGACAGGGCTTCGACGAGATCGTTCGCCTCCAGCCGTGTGAGGGCATTCTGAAGCGCCGTCGTGGCCGTGCGCGCGCGGGTGTAGTCGAGCAGCTTCGCGAGTTCGTCCAGTGCCTTCCCGAAGCTCGGGCGATCGTCGCTGGCATCGACGCGCAGCTCCAGCGCGAGCGTTGCTACCACACCTTGAGATTCGATCCGCAGTTCAGTCGGTCCACGCTCGATCCGCAGTGGCAGCGGGTGGTCGACGCGATCGGGCATCGGCGCGATGTCGCCCGTCGGTCCGCCGGGCCTGTTGCGCCCGCGCAGTTCCGCTACGGCCCAGCCGAGGCGTAATGCGGAAAGGACCTCGCCCGCGTCCTTCGGTCCCGCGTCCTTTGCGATCATGGGAGTAGCGAATCATGCCAGGTCCAGCAATGGCCCGCTAACACACGATGTCGCCAAGCCGGATCGTGCCGGGCTTGCACACAGTCCCGCCGATCGCCATGCACGGATCGGCGCGCTGGCCGATTTTGTTGAGCACGTTGCCCAGGGGCAGACCGGGCTGGGCCATGTTCACCATGACGCATCGCATGAAGACACGGTCAAAGATCGCTTCTACCTCGCCGATCCGCACCGTGCGACCGACCCATGCTTCCTCGGCGAAGGGCTCCTCTGTCCGCACTACGATGTTCGGCCGCAGCCGTCTCGCGTCAACAGGCACGGTGACGCGATTCGCGAGCCAGTCCAGTGTTGCGGTGCCCACGAGACTGAAAGGCACCTCGTCGAAATGCATGATGCCGGTATCGCGCCGAACATGAAGTGAGCGACCTGTCATCGCCTGCAAGTAGGCGTCCGCGGCGCCTGGAACTGGGTACTGGCCGTCCGGCGCGATGATGACAGGCATGTCGTCAACATAAGAAGCGCTCAGGTCGAGCAGGCCAAGGATCCTCGTAAACCGGCGGCTGTCCTTGCCGGAGCCAAGCTTTCCCGCGTCGTCTTGCACAGCCCACACCCGGTCACCACGCAAGCCGCTCTCGTCGGCGTAGCTCAGTTGAAGCCGCTCCCCGCCGATCGACTTGATGGGATAGCGCCAGATCTGCTCAACGACAAAGCTCACAAGCTAACGCTATCGAGCATCCGTGAGCGCGTGATTCCCGAGCGTCCGCGGCATGTCCCCCGGGCGGGTTTGAGGTTACTGCCTTACGAGTTGGTGCGCGATTAACGAGGCCGCGCCGCTAGGCGGTCGGCTCCGCGACCGGTGATGGGCACCGGCAGCCGCGTTCGCTCCGGCGGGGCGAGGGGGGCGAGCTGGGGTTGCGGTTCAGCCTGCGGGCAGGAGTTGCGCGGCCAGCGTGTCGGCGACCCACCGCTCCCAGTCTGCGGGAGCCCAGCCCTGCTCGATGACGAGCAGCCGGTAGAGCTCATGGCTGAGCAGGCCGAAGACAATGTCGGCGGCGCGCTGGGGGTCGAGCCCGTCGCGCAGGCCGCCGCTGGCGGCGAGCACGGTGACGAAGTAGCGGTCGGCTTGCAAGGTCAGGGTCTCGTAGTGGTGCACCTGGGCCGCGATGTCCGGGTCGGCGGCGGCGGCGTTTCGGGCGACCTCCCACAGTGGCGCCACGCGAGCGTCGATGTCGCCGACCGCGCGGACCCAGCGGCGGAGCTGGCCCTCTGGGTCGGGGTCGTGGCGAACGTCGTCGACCCAGGGTCGCTCCAGCACCGCCACGGGCTCCTCGTCGCCGACGCAAGCGATGTCCAGCAGTTCTGCCAGCAGGGCGCGTTTGGTGCCGAACGCGAGGTACACCGTGGGGACGGCGACGCCGGCCTCGCCGGCGATCGCCTCGATGGTGGTAGCCACGTAGCCGCGCTCGACGAACAGACGGCGGGCGGCATCCCGGATGCGGCGCCGGGTCGCCTGCGCCCTGGGCCGCCGGGGCGTCCGGGTCGAGGTGGCCGCGGGCGGAGGCGGGACCGGCGGGCCGGGGGGGTTGACGGGCTCGCTCATGCGGCTATGCTATCACTCTATAGTGTCACTATATGGTGACGCCCTAGAAGGGAGTTGCCATGACCATCCACGCTGGCAGCGGCCACCATCTTGCCGCCGGGCAGGGCGAGGCGATCTGGTTCCTGGACACGCTGATGACCGTCAAGGCCAGCGGGCGCGACACGAACGACGCGCTCAGCGTGGTGGAGGTGTTCTGCCCGGCCGGCTTCGGCCCGCCGCCCCATCTGCACCGCCGCGAGGATGAGGCGCTCTACGTACTGGAGGGCCAGATGACGGTGAGCTGCGGCGAGCAGACGTGGACCGCGACGCCGGGCTCGTTCGTCCTGCTGCCCCGCGGCATCCCGCACGCCTTCACGGTGGCCGCGACCGGGCCGTGCCGGGTGCTGACGATCAACACCCCGGCCGGGTTCGAGCGCTTCGTCGCCGAGGCGGGCCGGCCGGCCGGGCGGCTGACGCTGCCCGACCCGCAACCGCCGGACGTGCCCGCGCTGCTGGCCGCGGCAGCGAAGTACGGCCACGAGTTCGTTTCCGGGCCGGCGGCCGGCGGGGCCCATGGCCAGCCCTGCCACCACCCGGACCTCAACTGCTCCGGGCCGACCCGCCGGCTGACCCCGGCGCACGCCGGCTCACCGCAGCCAAAGTATGGGCGGGGCAGACTCGAGTGATGGAAACCGACTATCCGGCGCATCTGCTCGCTCGCGAGCCCGCGCCGCCGTACGACGGGGAAGGCCCATTCGCTGTCTGGCACTTAAGCGAGGACCCATCTCTTGGTCGGTTCCTGCCACGTCGACGTGCTGCGAACTCGACGGCGCCGCTGGTGTGGGCGGTTGACACGCGCCATGCGCCGATGTTCTGGTTCCCGAGGGATTGCCCGCGGGGGTGCATCTGGCCGGTGTCGGCCACCACGCCCGAGGATCGTGAAGCGTTCTTCGGCCAAAGCGCTGCAGACCGCGTCCATGTCATGGAAGGCGGCTGGCTCAAGCGTATGCGCGAGTGCCGCTTGTACGCCTACCGTCTGCCACACGAGGCGTTCCGGCCGCACGAGGTCGGCGGTTATTGGATCGCCGACGAGCCGGTGGACGCTGTCGGGCAGGTCGTCATCGACGATTTAGTGGCCAGGCACGCCGAGGCCGGAATTGAGCTCCGGATAACGCCGTCCATCTGGCCGTTCTGGCGACGGGTGGCGAACTCAACGGTGGAGTTCAGCGGCTCCCGGCTTCGTAACAGCGCCCCACACCCGGACCAGTTGGGATAGCGCTCGGTCGACGACCGCGCTAGCGGCGTCGCGCGGTCAGGCGGCGGTCGGTGGTGCGTGGCTGTGAAATGTCCGCTTCCCGTCAGGACTGACCGCGGTTGTTGTGCCGTCGGGATTCAGGACGAGGGTCCAGCCCCAGTGGTCGATCGCCACCAGATGATGGAACGGACACAGCAGAGCACAATTGGCTCGCTTTTTAATTGGTTGCGAGACCAACGCGCATAGAGCGGGCCGGGCGGGTGATAACAGCACCCGGATTCCCGGCCCTGACCGGAAATGGAGTCCGGCTATGTCAAACCATCCCACCAACGGCAACGGCTACGCAGCGGAAGTGTCGGCGCTCGACATCGCGCTCGACATCCGGCTCGGCGAGATCCGCGCCGCGCAGGACGGCGGCGATGTCACGACCCGCGAAGCCGCCGACATGAGGATCAGCGCGCTACAAGACCATCTCGACGCCGTCCGCGCACTGCGCCGCGAGCACTTCGGCGACCCGGAATGACACCCGCGACCCGCGCCGCGTGCATCGACTGCGGCCAGGCGAGCGTGCTGGCCGAGCTTGGCCGCTGCCATGACGTCGCCGGTTTCTACTACTGCGACCCGGACGCGGGCTACGCGGCGCAGACAATCCCGACGGTCGCCGCGCCGAGCACCACCGGGAAGGAGCAACCCGTGACGGTCGTCGTCGAGGTGATCGTCGGGGCGCTGGCCGCTGGCCGCTGGTCGCCTGGTGGGCAGTCTGGCCGTTCATCTCGCTCCCGGATCGGCCCGCGGCGCGGCCACCCGTGGTACGGGTGGCGTGCGGCTTCGCGCCGCTGATCGGCGTGTTCCTTGCCGCCAGGCTGCCTAGGACCGCTACTCGCTAGGCGCGATGCGTGGATGCCGAGCATTCCTGGCCTGGCAGGGCATCGCCACCGTGGATGCGGCCCGCTGGCGTTGCTCATTGTGCGCGGTCGTAGGCGTGTTTGAGCCAGCCGGTCAATTCGGTGTTGATATCGGCTGTGCTGAACAGACGGACTCGGTGGGTGAACAGTGCGTTGAATCCGGCGGCAGATTCGAGGCGCGCGTCCGCAGGTACGTCTGCGAGGATAAGCCCGAGGTCGACCCGGCCTGCCCCGCTGGGCTGGATCATCGCGAACTGCTTACGGCGGCGCAAGCTTACATAGCCCTTCTTGGGGGCGACGTCAACGTCATTCCCGAACGAATGAACGGCGCTCATGAGGGCGTCATGGATGGGGCGGAGGCTGGCCTTCTTGCCCGTGTAGAGGGCGCTGACGGGATCGCTGTCCCGGTCTGCGCCGGTCTCCTGGGCCGGATCCTGCCGGGCGAGTATCGATACGCGGTGGGCAGAGCCGTGGGTCATGCCGTAGTCGTTCTTGAGCATGTTCACGATGTCGGTGTGCTTCGTCAGGCCGCTGGCGGCGATGGTGGCAAGCCATTCGGACATGAGCTTGCCGTAGGTGGCTTCGATGTTGCGGATCTGGGCCTGGAGGCCTTCTTCGACAGTTGCCATGGGTGGTGGTGGTCCTTTGCCGATGTGGCCGAGGCGTGCGCCGCGGAAGAATATTTGAGGCGAGCGTCGGCCCAGCCGCTGCCTAAGTAAATGGCATCGTAGTAGCGGACCAGGTGGCGAGCTATGCGTGCAGGCGTTGCCGTCACTGCTGCTGTCAGCGCTTTCCCGCCATGCCTGTTCGTGCCGAACTACATGCAGATCTGGACACGTGTACACGTGTCCGTCAGCCAAGCTCAGGTCGCATGTGCCAACGCGCTGCCGTTTATGACTTGGCCGGGGTCCTTGCTGACTGCCTTGACAAGCACGTGCCGGTTAGAGAATCCTAACGGTTAGTGGATGCTAACAGAGATGCTGGGCGGTGGGGTGCGCTAGCTGACGGCACGCGCCTGGCTATCGTGGCCCGCTTGGCAGAGGGACCCAGCGCCGTGGGGAGACTGGCGGCTGGGCTTCCGGTGAGCCGGTCAGCGGTGTCGCAGCATCTGAGGATTCTTAAGGACGCCGGGCTTGTGGAGGACGTCGCCGAGGGCACGCGGCGGATCTACCGGCTCAACCCGGTCGCGCTGGCGGCGTTGCGGGATCAGCTTGACACGTACTGGCAGCGGGCGCTGGCCGGGTACGCCGAGGCGGCTGAAGCTCCGGTCATGGATACCAGGGAGGCCTGATGGCTCAGACCGATGCGGCGACAGTTCGCAAGCTCATCGTGGTTGACGCGCCGATCGAGCATGCTTTCACCGTCTTTACCAACCGGTTCGGGGACTTCAAGCCGCCCGAGCACAACATGCTCGGGACGCCGATCGCTGAGACTGTGTTCGAGCCCCGGGTGGGCGGCAGCATCGTGGACCGGGCGGCGGATGGCAGCGAGTGCCGGTGGGCGCGGATCCTGGCTTTCGAGCCGCCGGAACGGGTGGTCTTCAGCTGGGATATCAGCCCGCGGTGGACGATCGAGACTGACCAGGCTCATACCAGCGAGGTTGAGGTGCGGTTCTACGCCGAGTCGCCGACCCGCACGCGGCTGGAGCTGGAGCACCGGCATCTGGACCGGCACGGACCCGGATGGCAAGCGATCACTGACGGCGTGGCCGGGCCCGAGGGCTGGCCCCTGTACCTGGACCGTTACGCCGCGGTCGTGAAGGAAGGTCGCTGACATGCCGCCGATCATCACCAGCGCTGAGATCGAGCGCCCGGCCGCCGAGGTCTTCGCCTACGCCACCGATCCGGCCCGGTTCAGCGAGTGGCAGCACGGCGTTGTAAACGGGCACATGGAAGACCCGGGCAACGGAAGCCAAGCGCTTGCTGTCGGCGCGAAATGCGTGACTACACGGCGGATCGGCGGCGCCAACCGCGCGTCCACGTCCGAGTTGGTGCACATCGACCCGCCCCGCAGCTGGGGCGTGCGTGGCACAGACGGCCCGATCCGGGCGGCTGTCGACGTCCGGGTCGAGCCCGTCACCGGTTCCCGCTCCCGGCTGACCATTAGCGTCGACTTCACCGGCCACGGCATCGGCAAGATCCTGGTCCCGCTGATGGTCCGGCCCGAGGCGCGCAAGGAGATGCCAGGCAACCTGGCCGCGCTCAAGCAGAGGATGGAAGCGGGCTAGCCGTCAGCACGCGCTGAGAGGACTCGCCCATTCATTAACCGCCCCCGGCGGGCTGACGGGTACTGCAGTGCGGTGGACAGCGCGACCTGGACGGCTGGTGCGCCGCGCCGGGCTGCGTAAGCATCGCGTTCACCTGGTGCCACGTCTCGCGCTCCACCAGTGCCGGCCACTTGGCCGGGACCGCGCCGTCGATCGACCGGCGATCACGGACGCCCGTCACAGGGCGGTGCACGACCAGCCCCCCGTACCGCCTGCGCAACAGTCATCTGTCGGGCTGCGCGCGCGGCGAGCTGCCCGCGCGGTGATGGCAGCGCAGCCGCGAGCCGATCCAGCACCTCTGCGTCGATTGACCCGGTGACCACCGGCACGACCTTTGCGTCGCAGTCGGCGCCGGGCGGTGCGGGTGTACCGTGCGCGGCGATCCACGCTGCGACCTCTTGGTCCGCTTCCGGCTCGCCCGCGAGCTGGCTCAGCGTCATGTTGAGCTGGATCTGGACCGGCTGCCCGGCCCGGTCCGGAAGGCCGTCAGATGCGATCAGACGGCGGCACGCTTCCTCCAGCGCATCGTGATTGCACTGCGCACGCGTGCGAATGTCCTCGGGTCCGGTCCGCTTGCCGAGGCTGTCGAGCACTGCCTGCAGCGCGGCTGCGGCTTGCGGCGCGAGGTCGGCGTCAAGTCGAGCGTTGCTCTGAAAGTGCGGCTCCAAGCGTAGGCGGCGCTGTGCGAACCTGTCGTCATCGTCATCTGCTTCTGGCTCGGCACCAGGGCTCGGATCCGTTCGAACGCGAGCCTGACGTCGGATAGTCCGGAGCAAAGCCGCCGCCGCCTCGACAAGAATCTCGTCAGCAGCGGCTCGGTGCTCGGCTGGCAGCGTGTCTGACCAGTCGCAGATCGCGCGAGCCCAGGACGGCGACATACGCGCCGCGGCTAAGGCGTCGGCGACCGCCGGGTGAGCCGTCGCGCGCTGCATCCATGCAGTGGAGCTAGCTGCCGCGGCCTTCGTCGCGCGCGTCTGCCATCGAAGCCACCGCTGACGGTCGGTTGAGCACCAGTGGTCAATTGCTGCCCATAGATCAGCGCCAGTAGCTAACTGGCGCTCAACGGCGTCGGACCTAGCGCGCGATCGCCTCAGCTCGCCTGCCGCCAGGCGTCGGCGATGGCGGTGTAGCTGGCCTTGCGACGCTCTCGATCCAGGCTCGGTGTGACGATGACTATCTCGTCGACCTGCGCCTGCTGCTTCATCTCGAGCAACCGCTCGGCGACCGCCTTTGGCTCACCGGTCACCATGCGGCCGTCGTCGTTTCGGCTAGACCTGAAGTCGGAGGAGCCCGCCAGCTCCTTGACCTTCTCAGGCGCAAGCGGTTCGCGGACACCACGCCTGATGTTCTGAATGGTCAGGGTCCAGGCGGCCTCGAAGTCGATCACAGCCTCGGGGTCCGCTGAGCCGAACGCCAGCACAGACATGGCCGAGTAAGGTGCTGCACCCTCGAAACGCGGCTGGAACCGGCGCCGGTAGTCGCGGAGCGCCTCAAAGGCGAGCTCTGGGCTCATGTGATGCGCAAACACCGCGGCGAATCCGTTCACGGCCGCGAACCGCGGCCCGTATGGGCTCGAGCCGAGCACGAACAACTCCGGACGCTCGTCGAGCACCGGAGCGGCTATCAGCGGCTGGTAGGGATGGCCGTCGGGGAACCCGTCACCGAGGAAGGCGAGCAGCTCGCCGACCTGAGCCGGGAATTCGGCGGCCGCGTCGGCGACCATGCCCCGGCGCAGCACGTGCGCGGTGAGCGGGTCGGTGCCAGGCGCGCGGCCGAGCGCGAGGTCGATCCGCCCCGGGTACATCGCCAGCAGCGTCCGGAACGTCTCGGCAACCTTCAGCGAGGAGTGGTTCGGCAGCATGATCCCAGCGGCCCCGACCCGGATCCGGGACGTGAACGCGCCCACGTGGGCGATCAGCAGCTCGGGCGCGCTACAAGCCAGACTTCGCATGTTGTGGTGCTCAGACACCCAGTACCGGCGGTAGCCAGCCGCCTCGACAGCCTGCGCGATGCTAACGGCGCCCGCCAGCGCGGACGCGGCGCTCTCGCCGTGCTCGATGCCGACGAAGTCCAGCACCGCGAGCGACAGCGACCCAGCATTCTCCATGGCCAGGGTCAGCGCGCAGTCGGCGGTCCGCATTCCCGACAGGCGGATGAAGCATCCGGAGGCTCCTCCGGTATGATGCCAGCCATGCAGACACGACACCTCGGATCGCTGACAGTCTCCGCCATCGGCCTCGGTTGCATGGGCATGTCGGAGTTCTACGGCCCCCGCGACGAGGTTCAGTCCATCGCGACCATCCGCCGTGCCCTCGATCTCGGCTGCAACTTCCTCGACACCGCGGACATGTACGGGCCGTTCACGAATGAGGCGCTCGTCGGGAAGGCCATTGCTGGTCGGCGTGACGAGGTAGTGCTCGCCACCAAATTTGGGAACGAACGGCGCGCGGATGGCTCCTGGGTCGGTATCAACGGGCGGCCTGAGTACGTCCGGGCGGCGTGTGATGCGTCGCTCGCCCGGCTGGGCACTGACCGCATCGACCTCTACTACCAGCACCGCGTCGACACGACAGTGCCGATCGAGGACACGGTCGGCGCCATGGCCGAGCTGGTGCAGGCAGGCAAGGTCCGTCACCTGGGCTTGTCCGAAGCCGGCGCGCAGACGATCAGGCGAGCGCAGGCGGTTCACCCCATCAGCGCGTTGCAGACGGAGTACAGCCTGTTCACGCGCGACGTCGAGGCGCGAGATCTTGCCCACCGTCCGTGAACTGGGTATCGGCTTTGTCGCCTACAGCCCCCTGGGCCGGGGCATCTTGACGGGCGCGATCAAGACCGCCGCCGATCTACCCGAGAGCGACTCGCGGGCAGGCCGCTTTCCGCGCTTCGCCGCGGAAAACCTCGAGAAGAACGTGCTCCTCGTCCGCGACGTAGAGCGGGTCGCCGCCGCGAAGGGCTGCACGCCGGGTCAGGTGGCGCTCGCGTGGGTACTCGCGCGCGGCCGCGACATCGTGCCGATTCCCGGCACGAAACGACGCGCGTACCTGGAGGAGAACCTCGGCGCTCTCGACGTGCAGCTCACGCTCGAGGACATCGCCTGGCTGGACGAGCACGTCGGCGAGCCGCTCGGCGATCGTTACGCCGATATGCGTACCGTCAACCGGTAGCCCTATGCGGGCCGGCGCACGGCTCGCAGGACGCTGTCGCTCAACTCGACCGGCGCGCCATCTGGGCCAGTTCCCGACCGCTCGACGGCAATGGCGACGACGACGTCCCAGGCGGCCGGATCCAGCTCCGCCGCAATCTCCTCGGCGGGCCTGAACCTGGGCGCGATATGGGCGTGCAGCTCGTCGTGAAGGTGGCCGACGATCAGTAGCGTGCCGCCTGGCCGGACCGCGGCCGCGAGGCGAACGTGCATCTCGTCCTGGGCCGGCCGTGGCAGGTGCATGAACTGCGCAGAGACGAGATCGAACCTTGCTTGCCCCGGATCCCACGACAGCATGTCTCGCTGCTGCCACGTGATCCTGGAGGCGACCTGCTCGCCAACGGAAGTCGCCTCGCGAGCGGCGCGCTCAAGCGCCACGGCCGAGACGTCGACTGCGGTCACCCGCCAGCCCTTCGATGCCAGCCAGATGGCGTCGGCCCCCTCGCCGCTGCCGACATCGAGGGCCTCGCCAGGTAGCAGGTCGGCCACGTGCGCGACGAGCTGGGCGTTGGGCCGACCGCTCCAGATCCTGTCGGCTGATCCGTACCGGTCATCCCAGAATTCCTGGGTGTACTCGGTCTCGCCGTGCTCGGCGTGGTGCTCGTGCTGCATTCATTGCCTCCGCGACCACGATGTCAAGCCGACCCGATTTCCGCAACTACACTTGCCGCTATGGCAAAGGATTGTGGTCGGCTCGGGAGGCTGGCGCCGTGGACGAGGATCTGACCGCGGCGCTCGCCGGCGTCGGCCCGCGCCTGCGGGCACTCAGGCGCCAGCGCGAGACCACGCTAGCCGCGCTCGCCGCAGCTACCGGGATATCCGTCAGCACCCTGTCCCGGCTGGAGAGCGGCCAGCGGCGGCCCACGCTGGAGCTGCTGCTGCCGCTGGCCCGCGCCCACGGCGTGCAGCTCGACGACCTGGTCGGCGCCCCGGTGACCGGTGATCCGCGCGTTCACATGCGCCCGGTTGCGCGCGACGACATGACGATGATCCCGCTCAGCCGACGGCCGGGCGGCGTGCAGGCCTACAAGCTGATCATCCCCGCGCGTCGGGCCACCCCGGTGCTGCAGGTGCACGAGGGTCATGAGTGGCTCTACGTGCTGGACGGGCAGCTCAGGCTCTTGCTCGGGGACCAGGACATCGTCCTACGGCCAGGCGAGGCTGCTGAGTTCGGCACCCAGGTGCCGCACTGGTTCGGCAGCACAGGTCCCGGTGGCGTCGAAGTACTGAGCCTCTTCGGGCGACAGGGCGAGCGCGCACACCTGCGGGCCGCCGCCAAGACTGCGAACTAGCGCGTGTTGCCACAACGGTGCCGGACGGAAAGGCGGTTGACCCCCGTCGGCGTCTGGTGTTCGGATGACCTGCCATGACCACCGCGCAGATGCATCCCGGCAGGCACTCCATCGACGACGACCTTGTCGGCCGGCTGATCGCTGGGCAGTTCCCGGAGTGGGCGGGGCTGGCGGTGGAAAGGTTTGCGTCCGGAGGCACGGTCAACGCCATGTTCCGGCTGGGCGACGACATGGTCGTACGGCTGCCGCTACGGAAGAGCGGGGCCGACGACGTGTTGCTGGAGCACGAGTGGCTGCCCCGACTCGCGCCCCATCTGCCCACGCCTGTCCCCGAGGTGCTCGGGGACGGTGAGCCAGCCGAGGGGTATCCGTGGCCGTGGTCGGTGTACCGGTGGCTGCCCGGGGAGAACCCCGAAGCCGGAGCCCTGACCGAGCCCGTGCTGCTAGCTGAGGACCTGGCCGAGTTCGTGGCGGCGATGCGGAGCATAACTCTGCCGGGCGCGCCGCAGGCCCATCGCGGCGGGCCGCTGGCCTCGCAAGACGCGGAGACCCGGGCGGCGATCGAGGAACTGCGCGGCATCGCGCAGGAGGGCGTCGACTGTGATGGCGCCACGGCCGTATGGGAGGAGGCACTGCGGGCCCCGGGCCGGGACAGTCCGCCGGTGTGGCTGCACGCTGATCTCATGCCAGGCAACCTGCTCGTGTACGGTGGCAGGCTCACCGCAGTGATCGACTTCGGCTGCCTGGGGGTCGGCGATCCGGCCTGCGATCTGTTCCCGGCTTGGAATCTCCTGCCGTCCATTGCGAGGGAAGTCTTCCGCGAGGCGCTGAGCGTGGACGACGCGACCTGGACCCGCGGCCGGGCCCGAACACTCTCACAGGCGCTGATCGCGCTGCCGTACTACCGGCAGACGAACCCGGCGATGGCGCGGAACGCACGGCACGTGATCCGGACGGTCCTGGGTGAGGGCTGAGGCCGTCCGCTCTGGCGGCCTCAGTGTCGGTCGTTAAAGCGGGATGTTGCCGTGCTGCCCGCGCTCGTACGGGGCGTGCACGATCGCGTCCAGTATCGCCTGCCGGGTCTTATCCGGCTCGATCACCTCGTCGATGACACCGACAGATACCGCGCGCGGCAGACCGCCAACGATCTCCTCGTGCTCAGCGGCCAGGCGCGCTTCGACCTCGTGCCGCTCCTCTGGCGAGGCGGCGGCGAGTGTGCGGCGATGCAGGATGCGCACGGCGGCGACGGAGCCCATGACCGCAATCTCAGCGCCGGGCCACGCGAAGACCTTCGTCGCCCCGAGCGCGCGCGAGTTCATCGCGATGTAGGCGCCGCCAAAGGCCTTGCGAGTCACCAGCGTCACGCGCGGCACGACTGCCTCGGCGAACGCGTGCAGAAGCTTGGCGCCCCGGCGCACGACACCGTCCCATTCCTGGCCGACGCCAGGCAGGTATCCCGGCACGTCGACGAGGACGACCAGCGGCACGCCGAACGCGTCGCACATCCGCACGAACCTGGCTGCCTTCTCCGCGGACGTCGCGTCCAGGCACCCACCGAGCCGCAGCGGGTTGTTGGCGATGACACCGACGGTCCGGCCGCCGAGCCGGCCGAGCATGGTGACGACGTTCGGGGCCCAGCGCGGGTGCAGTTCGATGCCGGGCGCGTCGAGCAGGCCGCCGATCAGCGGGTGCACGTCGTAGGCGCGCTTCCGCGAGTCCGGCAGCAGGCTGCCGAGGTCGGTGTCCGGCAGGCTCTCGACCGGAGTGGTCACCTGCTCGCAGAGCAGCAGCACGAGCTGGCGGGCGTTGTCGATAGCGTCGCCGTCGGTTGGGGTGACGATGTGCACGACGCCAGAGCGGCGGCTGTGGGGCTCCGGGCCACCGAGACGTTCCATGTCGACGTCCTCGCCCGTAACGCTGCGCACGACGTCCGGGCCGGTCACGAAGATGCGGCCCTGATCGGACAGGATGACCAGGTCGGTCAGGGCGGGCCCGTACGCCGCCCCGCCAGCAGCCGCGCCGAGCACGACGGAGATCTGCGGCACCTTGCCGGACGCCTTCGTCATGGCCGCGAACACCAGGCCGACCGCGTGCAGGCTCTCGACACCCTCGAGGATCCGGGCGCCGCCCGAGTGCCACAGCCCGACGATCGGCGCGCCGATCTCAACCGCGTGCTCGTAGGCCGCGACCACTACCCGGCAGCCGTCGATGCCCATGGCACCGCCCTGGAAGCGCGGGTCGCTGGCGAACGCGACGGTGGCGACGCCGCCGATGGTCCCCGTTCCCGCCAGCATGCCGCTCTCGTCCGGGGGCAGCAGGAACTCGAGCGTCCCGGCGTCAAAGAGCGCTGCCAGGCGCGACTCGGGGTCGCGTCGCAGACCCGTGTGCGCCGGTGCGGACGGCGCGACGGTGGGTGCGGTAGCGACGGCGACGCGCGCGCCGTTGCCAGATTGGGGACGCACGCGCGTCGGAGTTCTTGAGTCCACTATGGTCACGTCGATCTCCTCGGGGGGAACGGGGGCGTCCTGCTCGGGCGGTACGCTCGGCACACTCGTAGGGGAAGACAACGGCTCAGGCTCCGGTGAAGACCAAGGCGACGTTGGCGCCGCCGAAGCCGAACGAGTTGTTGACGACGGCCATCGGGCCGTCGCCGCGCGACATCAGCTTCTGTGGCTGCATCGAGATCGTCAGGCCGGCGTCGTCGTCCGGGTCTTCCAGGTTGATGGTCGGCGGCGCTACCCGCTCCCGCAGCGCCAGGATCGCTGCGACCGACTCGACGGCGCCTGCGCCGCCGAGCAGGTGACCGGTCATCGACTTCGTGGCCGAAACGACCACGCCGGCCGAGGCCTCGCCGAGCGCGGCCGCGATGGCCTGCGCCTCAACCACGTCACCGGCCGGCGTCGACGTCGCGTGCGCATTCACGTGCACGACCTGCTCGGGCTGCACGCCCGCGTCGGCCAGGACGCGCGCGAGCACGAGCTTCAGCCCGATGCCCTCCGGCTCCGGCTGGGCGATGTGATGTGCGTCGGAGGAGTAGCCAACGCCGGCTGCCACGGCGTGCACGGTGGCCCCACGCGCTGCGGCGTGCTCTTCGGACTCCAGCACGACCATGCCCGCGCCCTCGCCGAGCACGAAGCCGTCGCGGCCCTTGTCAAACGGGCGTGACGCTCGCTCGGGCTCATCGTTGCGAGTCGACAGCGCGCGCATCGCGGCGAACGCGGCGATGTTCAGCTGCATGATCGCGGCTTCGGTCCCGCCAGCCAGGACCACATCCGCGCGGCCAGACCGGATCATTTCCATTCCGTAGCCGATCGCCTCCGCACCCGATGCGCAGGCCGACACCGTGGTGTGCACACCGGCCCGGGCACCCAGCTCGATCGCGATCCAGCCCGCTGATCCGTTGGGCATCAGCATCGGCACGGTGAATGGTGACAGTCGCTGCCAGCCCTTTTCCTTGAGCGTGTCATAGGCCGACAGCGTGGAGGCCACGCCGCCGATGCCACTCGACACCACGACGCCGAGGCGCTCCGGGTCCACCTCGGGCGAGCCCGCGTGCGCCCACGCCTCGCGGGCCGCGACGAGCGCGAGCTGCTCGCAGCGATCCAGCCGACGTGCCTGCACGCGGTCGATCAGGGTCGCCGGATCCGCTGCCGCCCAGGCGGCGATCCGGGCCGGCAGCTCAGCGGCCCAGTCGTCGGTGAGCGCACGCACGCCACTTCGACCCGCAAGCAGCGCCTCCCACGTGCTCGGCACGTCGACTCCTACCGGGGTAATCGCGCCGAGCCCCGTTACGACGACGCGCGTCCGGTCTGTTCCCACGATCTCGCACTCCTCGAGTTGCTATCCCGGCGTACCCACGGGGGACGTTCCCCCGTGGGCCCCGAGAATCCTGACGGTCTCGGCCAGAAGCGTGGCGTCAGGCAGAGACGTCAGCGCGGCGGACGTAGTCGATGACGTCCTGCACTGTCTTCAGGTCCTTGAGCTGGTCGTCGGGGATCTCAACGCCGAACTTGTCCTGGGCCGCCACCGCGATCTCCACCATCGACAGCGAGTCGATGTCGAGGTCGTCAACGAACGTCTTCTCCGGCGTGACCTGGTCGGCGGGTACGCCAGCGACCTCGTCGACGATCTCGCCGAGACCCTCCAGGATTTCCTGATCCGTCATGGCCATTGGTCTTTGTTCTCCTTCTTGGGTGTCCACCGTTTATCGGGGTGCCTATCGGGCGATTGCGGGGGTCAGGGTACCGTGATCACCTGCGCCGCATAGCACATGCCTGCGCCGAACCCGAGTAGCAGCGCGTGCGAGCCGGAGGCGATCTCGCCCCGTTCGATCATCCGGGACAAGGCCAGCGGGATCGACGCCGATGACGTGTTCCCGGCCGTGACGATGTCATTCGCGACGATCGCCTGCGGCGCGCCGAGCCTTCGCGCGATTGCCTCGATGATGCGGAGATTGGCCTGGTGCGGGACGAACGCCGCGATCTGCGTGGGTTCGACGCCGGCCTTCTCGCACGCCTTGAGCGCGATCGGCGCCAGGGCGCTCGTCGCCCACCGGAATACCGCCTGACCTTCCTGGATGATGAACGCGTCGCGATCTTTGATGTAGATCTTGTCAGCCAGATCTCCGTCGCTGCCCCAGTGCACCGGGCCGATGCCAGGCGCGTCGGTAGGCTCGGCGACCGCGCCAACGACGGCGGCTCCGGCGCCGTCGGCGAAGATGATGCACGTCGACCTGTCGGTCCAGTCGACCCACTGGGACAGCTTCTCCGCGCCGATCACGAGCACGTTCCGCGCGGTGCCGGTGCGGACCGCGTCGGCCGCGTTGGCCAGGGCGTAACAGAACCCAGCGCAGGCGGCGTTCAGGTCATACGCGCCCGGAGCGACGATGCCGAGGCGCTTGGCGACCGAGGCTGACACATTCGGGATCTGAACCTCGGGCGTACACGTCGCTACGATCACCAGGTCCACGTCGGCGGGGGACAGGCCGCTGCCGGCGAGTGCCTTGCCGCCTGCCTGTACCGCCATGTCGGCCACGGTCTCATCCGGACCGGCGATTCGGCGGCTGGCGATCCCGACCCGGCTGCGAATCCACTCGTCGTTGGTGTCGACGGTCGCGGCCAGATCGTCGTTAGTGACGACCTTGGCAGGCTGGTACCCGCCGAAGGCCAGCACTCGCGCGGCAGGTTGACCATCGGGGAGTCGCATGTCATGCCTCTCTGCGGGTTGCTTCACTTATTCAGCCGGCTGCAGCCGCACCAGCGGCTGCCCGGCGCTGACGGGGTCGCCGTCCTCGACTAGCCACTCGATGACTGTGGCCGGGAAGGCGGCCGATACTGCGTGGCTGCCGCCGCGCATCTCGACGCGCCCGAGGTCGGTGGCATCGGTGACCGGGGTGCCTGGTCCATCGACGTCCGGGTGACCGTCGGGAGCGCGGAACGTCCCGCCGGACGACGCCACCAGCAGCCGCCACTCGGGAGCATGGTGGTCCACGTGGCTATCGGCGTGCTCCGAAAGGAGCGCGTGCGCAGCGCCGAGGTCGTCGGGTGTCTTGAGGCTGACCAGCTCAATTCCGCGGAGGGCGCGTTTGGCCAGGCCGGTTAGTGTCCCCGCCGGCGGCAGCTCGATCAGCGCGGTGACGCCGAGCGTCGCCATGGTCTGCATGCACGTGTCCCACCGGACGGGCGCGCTGACCTGGTTGATGATGCGGTCCAGCCAGTCCTTGCCGGACTTCACGACGGCGCCGTCACGGTTGGAGAGCAGCGGGCGGACGGGGTCAGCCGTGTGTACTGCTTCCGCGGCGGCGGCGAGAGCTTCGACAGCCGGGGCCATGTGGTGGGTATGAAAAGCGCCCGCGACCGATAGCGGCCGCAGCCTCGCTCCGGCTGGTGGCTGCGCCGCGAAGGCGGCGAGCTGCGCCATCGTCCCGGCCGCCACGATCTGGCCGGCGCCGTTGACGTTGGCGGGCGTCAGTCCGCACGCCTCGATCGCCGCGAGGACGGTGTCCTCGTCGCCACCGAGAACCGCCGTCATCCCTGTCTCCTCGGCCGCCGCGGCGGCCGCCATGCCCTGAGCGCGGACCCGGACCAGCGTCATCGCGTCCTCGGGCGTGACGACGCCCGCGAGCGCGCCTGCGGCGAGCTCGCCCACGCTGTGGCCGGCGACCGCGACCGACTGACGGCTGACGGGGTGAATCCCGGTGACGACCTGATCGAGGGCCGCCGCCATCGCGGCGGCGACGAGGAGCGGCTGGGCAACCGCGGTGTCCCGGATCTCGTCGGCGTCTGCCGTGGTACCGCAGCGGATTAGATCACAGCCGCCGAGGTCGGACCAGGCCCGCAGGCGGTCAGCAAAACCCGGCAGCTCGAGCCAGGGAGAGAGGAATCCCGGTGTCTGGGCACCCTGACCGGGGGCTGCGATTACGAGCATTCCCCTAGCCTGCATTGTAGGAGTCCGCCATGCCTATGCCGAACTGAACGAACTTTCGTCGAGAAGCTATGTGGGAAGTCTACAAGTCATGTTCGCTTGTGCGCCAAGCGGCCCAGCACGACGGCGGTCCATAGCGCAAACCCGCCACGGCCATCACCGGGTGTGATCCCGGTCAGCTCGGTGATGCGACGCAGGCGGTAGCGGACCGTATTGGGGTGCACGAACAGCAGCCGCGCGGTTGCCTCGAGGGAGTTTCCTTGCTCCAGGTATGTCATCACGGTGTCGAGCAGGGCGCTGCCGCCGCGCAGTAGCGGCTCGTACACCTCCTCGATCAGGGCCGCGCGCGCCGACTCGTCGCCGTCGAGCGCGCGCTCTGGCAGCAGATCGGAGGCCAGCACAGGCCGGGGCGCGTCCGGCCAGCCGTCAGCTGCTCGCAGTCCGGCGAGCGCGGCCGACGCCGAGCTGACGGCCGACTGCAAGTCGGCGGCGGGCGGACCGACCACGACCGGACCAGGACCGAATCGGCCGGTGAAGTGGCGGGCCGCTTCCAGCGGCCCCGCGCTGCCGCCGACGACGAGGACCAGCCGGCTGCCGTGCACGCCGGCCAGCAGATCCAGCCGCGCGCGTCGGGCGACGATCCGGAACTCATCGATCAGCGCCTCGGCGCCCGTCGCCGCCGCTGCGCTTTCGTCTGCGGTCCCGACGATCACGGTGACCGGGCTGAACGACCAGTTGAGCGCTGACGCCCATGATTGCAGCCCCTCGTCCACCTCCCCGCGGACCAGCGACTCGACGACCAGCGCCTCCAGCCGGGCGTCCCAGGCGCCGCGAGCCTCGGCCGTCCGCGCGTAGAACTGGGCCGTGCCGAACGCGATCTCCCTGGTGTAGCGCAGTACTGCCTCGCGCAGCTCGGCTTCGCCGCCCGACGCCGCCAGCTCGTCAACCTGTGATTCGACCACGTCGACGATGACGCGGACCATCTCCACCGCCTGCTGGAGCGAGACCGCTCGCGCCAGTTCCCGTGGCGCCGTCCCGAAGATCTCGCCGACTACGGCCGGTCTGGTGCGCTCGGGATGCTTAACCCAGTCGACGAAGGCGGCCACGCCTGCTTGCGCGACGAGGCCGAGCCAGGATCTGTGCTCGGCTGACATGCCGCGGAACCAGGGGAGCCGCCGGTCCATCGATAGCATCGCCGCCGTACCGAGCGCTCCCGTGGAGGACTCGAGCCGGCTGATGGTCTCATCGCGAACGCGGCCGCGAGGGGCCGGCGACTTCCCGTTGCTGGTGGCGTTGCTTGCCTCGGCGTGCCCGGCCATGCCCACAGCCTGCCACGTCGTCGCGGGTCGTTAGCACTCTGCCGTCTGGCCCGCCGGGTACGCGGGCTCCTCGTGGCGCGGTTCCTCGCTCGGCTCGCGAGCAAGCAGGTCCCGGACGAACCTCGGCGACCGCCAGGCGACCAGCACGTAGATCAGCGGCCAGGGCCAGCGCGGTCGTCACCGTCGTCCACGCCACGCCGAGGTGATTCGCGACCGGTCCCTGCGCGAGCGCGCCGATCGGGTACGCGACGCCGAGCGCTACCAGGAAGAAGCTGAGCACGCGGCCGCGGTACGCAGCCGGCGCGTGCAGCTGGGCCACTGTCTGGAGGCCGGACAGCACGCCCATGTAGATCAATCCGACCACGAACAGCGCGAGCACTGCGACCAAGAGTGACCGGGCGATGCCGTAGCCGATGAGCGCGGCGGGCAGCAGCGCAAGGCTCCAGGCGAGGGCGCGGCTCCGGCCGATCCGGCCCGCGAGCGGCGGCAAGATGAGCGCTCCGGCGATCGCGCCGGCGCCCTGAGCGGTCGTGAGCGCCGCGGTGGCGGCCGCAACCGACGCAGGTGCGGACGCACCGCCGCGGGTCACGCTCAGCGCGACGGCCGGCACCAGCGCGATGAACGGAGCGGCTAGAAAGGCAACAGTTCCGATCGCGATCGTCGCCGCCCGGCACGACGGCTGGGCCCACGCCGCGGTAAGCCCTTCGCGCATGGAACTGACGATGCCGCCGTGTGCGCCGGGCGGCGGCCCGAGCCGGACAAACAGCAGCGCGATGACGACCGCGAGGAACGAGGCGGCGTTCGCTACGAAGGTGGCCGCGAAGCCGGACGCCGCAACGGTGGCACCGGCTAGCGCCGGACCGACGATCCGGCCAGCGTTCCACTGGGCCGAGTTCAGCGAACTGGCGGCCAGGAACTCCGACCGCGGCACCAGGTCCGGCAAGATTGCCTGGCTGAACGGCCCGATCAGCGCCGAAGCCGAGCCCTGCAGCGTGACGAGTGCTAGGAGCGTCGATGGGCTGGCCTGGCCCCGGGCAACCAGGACCGCGATGGCCGCTGCGACGAGACCGGCGGCCAGATTGCCGGCCGCGATCACCGGGCGCCGTGGCAGCCTGTCCGCCAGGGCGCCGCCGATCGGCGAGAGCAGTCCGATCGGGAGGAATGCGCCCGCCGCGACGAGCACAGCCCAGCTCGCCTCTCCGGTTCTGGAGATGACGAGCGCGCCGACGGCCACGGTCTGCATCCACGAGCCGACGTTGGAGATGAGGCTCGCGGTCCACAGCACGGCGAACTGCCGGTGCCGCAGCGGTCGAAGTGCTGCCGCCGCGCTCACGCTCATCAGAAAACTGCGCAAGCGACGGTGGCCACGGCCCCAACCCTAGGCGATGCTGAACGCGCCGGTTCAGGTCAGCTGCACCGGCTCTTGCAGTTCAGCGGTGAGCGTCAGCCGGCCGCCGAGTCCGCGAACGTAGCCGACGGCCTCATGCACCTCGGCCACCCGCAGGCCGCTTTCCTCG
The DNA here is from genome assembly GCA_963730085.1 of uncultured Actinomycetota bacterium. Lineage (GTDB taxonomy): Bacteria > Actinomycetota > Actinomycetes > Streptosporangiales > Streptosporangiaceae > JAJYUU01. The sequence goes on from CAVSQI010000017.1 coordinate 211,226, forward strand.
ATCTGGCGCAGACGCTGCTCGCTGATCCCGGTCTTGTTGCGACAAGTCCGCAAGGCTCAGGCTGCCGCGGAGTTCTCCCAGCGACCGGGCCACGGCGAGTTCGGCGGCCCGCGCTTCGACGGCGCTGGCCTGTGATGAAAAGAACCGGGCCAGGAACGTGGCCGAATCGGCGAATGCCACTTCCGTGTCCGCGGGGTCGCCCGCGTCATCCGGCGGCCAGTCCCCGGCCCGGATGTCGGTCAGCAGATCCCCGGCCAGTCGGATCGCCCGCGATCGATGCTCGGCGATCGCGTCCTCGCCGTCGAGCACCGCGAGCATCGTCACGGTGTCGCGCAGGTTCGAGCGCCAGCAGCAAGCGCACGTCGCGTCCGAGCGGATCGGCGCGAAGTTCGAGCAGCCCGGCGACCGGCCTGGCCGGGCCGGTCCGCAGGTGACCGGCTTTCACCCCCGCGACATCCATCACGCTGCGCAGTGTCTGGTAGGCCTCGGTGGCGACGGCCTGGAGTTGCTCCTCGGCCGCTGCTAGCGCTCGGTTCAGCTCCGAAAGCTCGTCATCGACCACTTCCGGAGGCTGCCCGGGCCGGTAAGCGACGACGCGTTCCGCGCCGACGGGGCTGTCGTCTCGCGCGGCCAGAACGGCATCGTGGATCCGCACAGCTGCCTCGGCGGCCGTATACATGGCCTTGGCGCTCTCCTTGGCGGTCCGGAACCGGTCAACCTCGGTCTGGAGGCGCTGACTCCTCTTGGTGACCGCGGCCTCCTGTCGCCTGGCCTTGTCCCGCGCCTGACCCAGCCACGTTCGCACGGCGGGATCCGGCTGCTCGGCCCCGTCCAGATCGGCGAGCAGTCGCTCGGCGCCCGCCCTGGCCGCGGCTGCGTCGGCGACCTCCCTACGCACGTGCTGGAGTGCTTCCAGCATGCCCTGATAGAGGTGGTCGAGTTCTTCCCGCCGATCGACCGGGTCAGGAGCCGGCACGCCGAGCAGGGGGATTGACGTCGGTTCGTCGGCATCCATGATCGCCGTGACCGCCGCCCCAACTTCGGCGGCGCTGGCGGGCTCGGAAGTGCAGAGCTCGGCGAGCCAGTCACCGAGCTCTGCGCTCATCCGCAGCTGCCGGGACATCGCTAGAGAGCGTCGCTCACTGCGAGGTCGAGCCCGTACTTGGCGATGGCCTGCGTGACAACGTCCGGCTTCACTTCGCCGAGGCGCGCCAGCTCGGCGAGCACCGCGACCGCGATCGACTGGGCATCGACGTGGAAGAACCGGCGTGCAGCCGGCCTGGTGTCGGAGAATCCCCAGCCGTCGGTGCCGAGCGAGGTGAACGGCGCCGGCACCCAGCGGGCAATCTGGTCTGGCACCGCCCGGATCCAGTCGCTCACCGCGACGACCGGTCCGGCGGTGTCCGTCGAGCGCTCGGGTCACGTAGGGAACCTTCTGCTCGGCCTCCGGCTGGAGCATGTTCCACTCCTCGCAGCCAAGGGCCTCGCGCCGAAGCTCGGTCCAGCTCGTCGCCGACCACGTTCCCGCCCTGACGCCCCAGTCGTCAGCAAGCAGGCGTTGTGCGTCCAGCGCCCACCGGAGCGCTACCCCCGAAGCGATGATCTGCGCCTGCGGATGGTCGCCAGAGACGTCAGCTGGCAGCTCCGGTGGGGCGGAGTATTGGTAGAGCCCGCTCAGGATCGCCCGATCCAGCGCCGCCGCCCCGCCGTCGAAATCAGCTGGTGCCGGGGGCTGGACGTACGGCTCGTTGTAGACGGTCAGGTAGTAGAAGATGTCCTCGCCGTCCGGGTGCTCAGGACTCGAGCCGTACATCCGGCGCAGCGCGTCCTTGACGATGACGGCCAGCTCGTAAGCCCACGCCGCGTCGTAGCTGACGCAGGCCGGGCTGACGGATGCGAGCAGGACCGAATGACCGTCGTTGTGCTGGAGGCCCTCGCCGGTCAGGGTCGTCCGGCCGGCCGTCGCGCCAAGCAGGAAACCGCGGCCGAGCTGGTCGCCTAGGGCCCACATCTGATCGCCGGTCCGCTGGAAGCCGAACATCGAGTAGAAGATGTAGACGGGAATCATGTGCGTGCCGTGCGTGGCGTACGCCGTGCCCGCTGCCGTCGTCGAAGCCATCGCGCCGGCCTCGCTGATGCCCTCGTGCAGGATCTGCCCGCGGTTTGACTCCTTGTACGAGAGGAGCAGATTGCGGTCCACGGCTTCATACGTCTGGCCCTGCGGGTCATAGATCTTGGCGGTCGGGAACAGCGAGTCCATGCCGAACGTACGGGCCTCATCGGGAATGATCGGAGCGAAGCGGTCGCCGATCTCCGGGTCCTTCATGAGGTCCTTCAGCAGCCGGACAAACGCCATCGTGGTCGCGACTGGCTGCCTGCCGGAGCCGCGACGCAGCTCGTCATAGACCGAGTCCGGCGGCAGAGCGAGCGGCCTGGCGCGTACTACGCGCCTCGGTAGGTAGCCGCCGAGGGCGGCCCGGCGCTCGCGCATGTACTGGATCTCTTCGGACTTCTCGCCGGGGTGGTAGTACGGCGGGAGTTCGGCCTCGAGCGCCGCGTCGGGGATCTCCAGGTACAGGCGGTCGCGGAACTCCTTCAGCTCCGCGACTGTCAGCTTCTTCATCTGGTGCGTGGCGTTGCGGGCCTCGAAGTCGGGTCCGAGCGTCCAGCCCTTGATCGTGTGGGCCAGGATCACCGTCGGCTGGCCGACGTGCTCGGTCGCCGCCTTGAACGCGGCGTAGACCTTGCGGTAGTCGTGCCCGCCGCGGGACAGGTTGCGGATCTCGTCGTCGCTCAGGTGCTCCACCATCGCGCGCAGGCGGGGGTCGCCGCCGAAGAAGTTCTCCCTGGTGTAGGCGCCAGATTCGACGGCGTACGTCTGGAACTGGCCATCCGGCGTGGTGTTCATCTTGTTGACCAGCACGCCGTCGGTGTCCTTGGCTAGCAGCGGATCCCAGTCCCGGCCCCAGATCACCTTGATCACGTTCCATCCGGCGCCGCGGAAGGAGGCCTCAAGCTCCTGGATGATCTTGCCGTTGCCGCGGACGGGGCCGTCGAGGCGCTGCAGGTTGCAGTTGATGACGAAGGTCAGATTGTCGAGCTCTTCCCGGGAGGCCAGGCTGATGGCGCCGCGCACTTCGGGCTCGTCGGTCTCCCCATCGCCCAGGAACCCCCAGACGTGGGACCTGCTGGTGTCCTTCAGCTCCCGGGCCAGCAGATACCGGTTGAACCGGGCCTGGTGGACTGCGTTGATCGCGCCGAGGCCCATCGAGACCGTCGGGAACTCCCAGAAATCGGGCATCAGCCGCGGGTGCGGGTACGAGGGCAGGCCGCCGCCTGGATGCGAGAGCTCCTGCCGGAAGCCGTTCAGCTGGTCCTCGGTGAGCCTGCCTTCCAGGAATGCGCGCGCGTAGATGCCGGGCGCCGCGTGACCCTGGAAGAAGACCTGGTCGCCCGACTCACCGTGGTCCTTGCCGCGGAAGAAGTGGTTGAACCCGACCTCGTAGAGGCTCGCGGCCGAGGCATACGTCGCGATGTGGCCGCCCACGCCGAGACCGGGCCGGTTGGCCCGGCTGACCATGATCGCCGCGTTCCACCGGATGTAGGCGCGGATCCGGCGCTCGACGTACTCGTCCCCGGGGAACCAGGGCTCGCGCTCCGGCGGGATCGTATTGATGTAGTCGGTGCTGCGCAGGCCGGGGACGCCGACTTGCTGCTCACGCGCGCGTTCCAGGAGCCGGAGCATTACGTAGCGGGCACGGGCCCGACCGTGGGTGCGGACGACGTCATCGAAGGACTCCACCCATTCCCTGGTCTCGTCCGGGTCGATGTCCGGCAGCTGGGTGGGCAGGCCGTCGCTGATGATGGAGAAGCGCTGGCGTCCGGAGGCCACGGGTGATTCCTCGCATTCCGCCGGGCGGCTGCCTGTGGACTGCTCGCCCCGCATAGCGGGCGCGGCCGCAATGGCCACGCCCAGTTTGTTGTCCTCCTCTAATCCTCGTACCTGGCGAGACCAAACGCGACTCTACCCAGGGGTAACCGGCCCGGTAGAGCGGTGGGTGGTGGAGGTCACATAGGCCGCTTATCACCTATAAGGGCGTCACCGGACCCGGTTAGGGCCGTCCGGATGGATTACTCGGGCAGGTAATTCGTGGTGCGCCTTAATTGTGACTTGCGCACCGCGCCGGGCCAGTGTGAACTGTGCGATCAAAGGACAGCGACAGCGCTGCGGCTGTGTAGCCGGAACCAGACCTGGGCATGTGCCGAGATCTAGGGACCTGTTGGTCAGCCGACGCGGAAAGGATCAGGAGGACTTCAGTGAGCGCGACCGCGGGCCAGGCACAGGACCAGCGTGACCTGGCTGAGCGGCTTGGCGTCAAGCCAGGCCACGTGGTGCAGGAAATCGGATACGACGACGACGTCGACGAGGCGCTGCGGGACTCTGTCGTGGCGCTAGAAGGCGCGGAGCTCGTCGATGAGGACTACGACGATGTCGTGGACGGCGTCCTGCTGTGGTGGCGGGACGGTGACGGCGACCTCGTCGACGCCCTGGTAGATGCGCTCACCCCGCTGGCCGATGGCGGCTATATCGTCCTACTCACCCCGAAGACGGGCCGTGACGGTCATGTCGAGCCCAGTGAGATAGGCGAGGCTGCCCCGACTGCCGGGCTTTCCCAGACCTCGACGGTCAGTGCGGGACGCAACTGGTCGGCCACTCGGCTGGTCGCACCGAAGGCTCGCCGCTGAGTCTGCACGTCGCCCGCCTACGTCTAGGTCATCTGCCTTAGGTGACGCGCGCTGACTTACCCGCGCTCGCGGCGCTGTGCTGCGTGCTCGTGAGGTACGTGTCCGTTGTAGCCCGCCCTCCTGCCTGGCGGTGGCCAGGTGGCAGACTGTGCGTCAGGTAAGTCGCGGCCGCTGCATGGTCAGTCTGCGCCCACTCGCGGCCCCCATTCCCCCGCGCTGAGAGGATCGGTACATGGCGGTTGAAGTCGGCGACGAGGCCCCTGACTTCGAGCTCAAAGACCAGCACGGCAAGCCGGTGCGCCTGTCCAGCTTCCGGGGCAAGAAGAACGTCGTGATCGTGTTCTATCCGCTGGCCTTCAGCGGCGTCTGCACTGGCGAGCTCTGCGCGATCCGTGACCAGTTCCCGGAGGTCACTCGGGACGACGTCGAACTGCTGGCCATTTCGGTCGACTCGACGTACGTCCTGCGGACATGGGCGGACCGGGATCATTTCGATTTCGCATTGCTCGCTGACTTCTGGCCGCACGGCGAGGTGGCGAGGGCCTACGGTGTCTTCGATGACAAGGTGGGCGTCGCTACCCGTGGCACGTTCATCATCGACAAAGACGGCATCGTGCGCTGGAAGGTCGTTAACCCCATCCCACAGGCACGAGAGATCGCCGACTACCAGAAGGCACTCGCCGAGCTGAGCTAGCTCGCGGGCTGCGTCGACCACGTCGGCGCACACTGGTGGCGACGGCAGAATCAGGACAGGCTGGATGCCCTGTTATCGGTGCGGTACCCGACAGGTAGACCCTGACCGGGGCGAGAGTCCCTGGCGGCGCGGCGTGCGCGAAGACCGGCAAGTTCTGATCTGTCCGGACTGCCAGGTCGCGGTCGACTGGGTGAACGAGCTCGACAGGTGCCAGGTGTGCGCAAGCGTGCACCTCGTCCGGCGGCTCGGCGAGGTCGAGTGCCGCGACTGCGGCGCTGTCGGCCAGCCCGCTCATGACGGCCTGACCCACGGAGCCGCGATGGACGCGACCATGGCTGATCTGGCCGAAGAGGTGGAGCGCGCGCTGGCAAAGGTGCTCGGCCCGAGCAGACGCCGGCACGCGATGTCGTGAGCTCGTTCGCCAGCGAGGCGGTCCGCCGATGACCGATGTCGCGGTGATCGGGCGGCTCCTGGATGAATACCACGAGCGCTCGGTGCCGCCGGCGTCCATTGAGATCCTGGCCGGCTCCGAGCATGAGTCCCGGATTAGCTACAAGCTCACGCTTGCTGACCGGTCCGCTCAGCTTCTGCGCGCGTTCCGGGCCGATGCAGCGGTGCCCGTGGAGATGCGCGGGCCGTTCACCGAGACCGTCCTCGACTGGCTCGTCGGACGCTCGCGGACGCTAGCCGTGCTGGCCGAGGCCGGGTACGAGGCGCCGCGCCCAGTGCTGACTCGCACCGGCGAGTTGATCGCCGTCGCCGGTCCGTGGCTGGCGTGGGCTACGACCTACGTTGCCGGCTCCGTGCTCACGCCGACGCTCACGCAGTTGCGGACGCTTGGCGAGGCGCTCGGTCGGCTGCACCGGGTGGTGGCCGGCGGCCGCGGTCCGAGCCTTTCACCGCGGCATCCGGCGGTCGCGGTGCCGATGACTCTCGCCCGGCTCGATGCGGTCGCTGACAAGGTGCCGGGGGAGTGGGCCGGCATGTGCGAGACGTTCCGCCGGACGGTGCTCGCCGTTGAGTCGGCTGCGTCATCGGTGCCGGAGGGTGTCGTGCACGGCGATGTCTGGGCCAGGAACGCGGTTGCGTCGCCTGACGGCCCAGCCACGCTGATCGACTGGGAGATGAGCGGCCTCGGATTGTCAGTGGTTGACCTTGGCAACTGCCTCATGGAGTGTCACCTGAACTCGACTGCGTCCAACCTGGATCCGGACGCCTGGCTGATCGCACCCGATGAGGACAGGATCGCCGCGACGGCTCGCGGCTATGCAAGCGCCCGGCCGCTGTCGTCCGCGGAGCTGGCGCTGCTGCCCGACGCCGTCAGGTTCAACACAGCGGTGGCGGGCGCGATTCACGTCGAGCTTGCGCTCGCCGAGGGTGTCAGCGGGCCGACCATGGACGCACGACTGACCAGGCTCGAGAACAGGCTGGCTATCGCCGACGAGGTCGCCGCCCTGGCGGTGCCATACCTCTGATCGTTGCTCATGTCGCCGATGACGTCTATTTCGGACCCCACGGTGGAGAGCCGCCGCTCGGCTGGAGCTGGGCATGGTCATTCAGCCAGGTCACGGGGCCTCTCGGCGTGGGGTGACCACCTCCACATCAACGCCAAACGGACCGCACTCGCCCGCCATGGCCATCTTGTTGTCTTAGTCATGTACGCACTTGCGGTCGGGGGGTCGCGAGTGCGTCTTGGGGGATAGGAGCAGGCTCGCCGTGCACGGTGCGCATGCCGAGCCGCTCCTGATGCGGTGCGAGAGGCCAGCGCCGGTTGGCACAATCGGGGGGATGTGCCAACCTGGCGCGGCCTCGCACCTGCTCGATCCCCAGCGAACTTCCTGCGGATTGCGCCTGACGCCAAGCTAGGCCCCGGTGCATCCAGCCAGCGCGTCGATACCTAGATTTATCGATTTATCGATGCAGCTCGTGCGGTCCAGCGATGCCGGGATAGGTCGTGCCCTGTTCCCTTGATGAGTGTCGGCTGACTGCGGCCCGGAAGCTGCCTGACGGTATCCGCATGAGTGGCGGCCGCCAGGCTGGCGGACCCGAAACGCCCTCTGACCGGTACGCTTAGGCGCGGTCGCCGCAGATCGCGAGCGCGGGCGCGTAGCTCAGTGGTGGAGCACCTCGCTTACAACGAGGGGGTCGCTGGTTCGATCCCAGCCGCGCCCACAGGCAAAAATGTCTTGGTGCTGGGACGACACGATCACCCAGGGTGGACGGGCCTCAAGGGCGGAAGCTCATTACGCGTCCGACGCCGGTGCGATCAAGGTACGTACACGGCTGACGTGGCCGTCACGGATCGTGAGGAAATCGACCCCGCGGGCGACTGGCTTGCCGGGCGGCCCGAAACGCCACGCCATCGCGGCAGCGTCGTTGTCCACGTCAGTTCCTGTACTTCCCGCGACTGGTACTCAGGGGCTCCTCACCAGGTCTGACCCGCGGTTCGCCGCAGCCGTGTCGCCGGAGACGTGGTGTATCACTGGCGAGCAGCTGCAGAGGGCTCCGGGAATCGCGTCGGGCGCCGCCTGTGGGCTGGGGCTGCGGCTCGCGGGCCGATGCCAGGTCGGCGGCGGCGGTCACGGGCTCGGTGACCGGGGCCGGCTCGGCCGACGCGGTGCTGACCTGCGGGGCCGGGGTTGGCTCGGCACCGGCGGTCCCAAGCTCGGCGATCCGGCGCCGCGAAGGCAGCAGGACGATGGCGACGATCACGCCCACACCCAGTACGACGGCGGCGACGGTGAAAGCCGTGGTGTAGCCGTGGGTAGCCGCGATCGCCGGCGCCAGTGGGCCGGTGTGGTGGGCGGCCAAGTAGCTTGCCGTGGCGGTCAGCGCGACGGTGCTCAGCGCCGACAATCCAATTGACCCGCCGACTTGCTGCATCGTGTTGACCAGCGCCGAGGCCACGCCTGCGTCCTGGCGGCGGACACCGGCGGTAGCGGTGTTGATGGTAACGGCGAAGATGACGCCGAAACCCAGGCCCATGATGATGATGGCGGGCAGGATGACGGCGACGTAGCTGGATGTCGCGGTGAGCTGGGTCAGGTAAGCCATGGCGCCGGTGCCCAGCAGCATGCCGGAGGCGATCAGGTCCCGCGGACCGACTCGGGGCAGCGCCACGGTGCTGGACACGGTAGAGCTGACCAGGATGGCACCCACGAACGGCAGGAACAGCAGGCCGGAGGTCACTGGGCTGTATCCCTTGACTTGCTGGAGGTAGTAGGCCAGGAACAGGAAGACGCCGAAGAGCGCGATCCCGGTCAGACCGAGCACCGCAAAGGACCCGCCGCGGGTCCGGTCAAGGATCACCCGCAGCGGCAGCAGCGGGTGCGGCGGATCGCCGCTCGGCCAACACGAAGGCGACCAGCAGCAGCGGGCCAGCGACCAGGCAGAGGATGGTCAGCGGGGCCGTCCAACCCGCGATCTCGGCCCTGGAGAAGCCGAACACGATCAGGAACAGCCCGGCGGAGGCCAGGACCGTGCCGGGCCAGTCCAGCCGTGGCCGGGTGACCGGTCGGCTGGCGCTGATGTAGGCCAGGGCGCCGGCGACAGCGAACGCGGCGAAGATCAGGTTGACGTACAAGGTGTAACGCCAGGACAGGTACTCGGTGAGCACCCCGCCGAGGATCAGGCCCACTCCGGCGCCGCCGGAGGACACCGCGCCGTAGACGGCGAACGCCCTTCCCCGTTCGCGCTGATCGGTGAAGGTGCTGGTCAGGAGGCCCAGGGCGGCCGGCGCGAGGAGGGCGCCGAACGCGCCTTGCAACGTGCGCGCCGCGGCCAGCATCGGGAATGAGACCGCAGCGCCACCGATGGCCGAGGCGACGGCGAACCCAGCCAGGCCAGTGACGAGGACCCATTTACGGCTGAACATGTCCCCGATCCGGCCCCCGAGCAGCAGCAGGCTGCCGAAGGCCAGCGCGTAGCACGTCACTACCCACTGGCGGTCGTTGTTAGAGAACCCCAGCGCATGCTGGGCTGAGGGCAGCGCGATGTTGACCACGGTGGCGTCCAGCACCACCATGAGCTGCGCGACAGCGACTACCACCAGGATCAACCAGCGCCGGTCAGCCGGCGCTGCCCGGCGGTCTTGCGCGGCAGACGAGATCATCTCTCCACCCCCGTATCTGGATTGCACCTGGCGGCCGTGCGAGCTTTCCCCACAGCCCCAGCCTCGCCGCCAGCGAGGTGAGCGGCCGTCACCGGATCCGGGTGATTGCGAGGCGGCACCGCCTGAGGCGGCGGGCGCACCGTGTGATGTGGCAGTTCGATGACTGAGAAGTGACATAGCGGCCGTTCTATGTGAATGTCGGCCTCATGTCGGCGCGGCGTCGTCAGGAAGCCGCCAGGCGCGTCGCGATCGGGCGCAGTGCTGCCGCGACGCAGCCAGGCCGCTCGAACCACGGGAAGTGGCCAGCACCTTCGACGAAGGAGACCTGGCTGTCGCGGAAGAGCGCCGCGGTCGACTCCGCCACGTCAGCGGGGAACGGGCTGGCACTACCGGCCACGACGTCCACCGGCCCAGAGAACTGGGCGAGCTCGTCTGGCAGCTGACCGTCCGACTGAGCGGCAGAGATCGACTCGAACGTGGCCGAGTAGCAGGCTTCGCCAAACTGCAGGCCGTCCGGCCAGGCAGGCGCGGCCGACGGTTCGGCGAAGTAGCTAGGCCAGGTGAGTTGCAGCGACTCAAGCGCGGCCGCATCGGCCTGACCGGTGTCCAGTAGCCCGCGATCCGCACGTGCGCTCATCAGTTCGTCGAGCTCGGCCACCCGGGCCAGGCCTAGCGGGCTGGTTCGCGCGGTCAGTGTCTCGGCGAACCCGCCGTCACCCTCGGCGACGAGTGTCCACGAGACGAGCCCGGACGCGGTGTGACGCGGCGCGGCGACGTGCATGGCAAGGTAGCCGCCCCAACTATGGCCGAGCACCACCGCGGTATCTATGCCGTGCTGATCCAGAACGGCCAAAGCGTCGCTGACATGCTGGCTCACGGTGAAAGGCCCGGCTGTTGTCGACGGATCGACACCGCGCTGGTTATACCGGAGCGTCTCCCACCCGGTCAGCTCGTCGGCGAACATGGCGCTGTAGTCGCTTAGGCCAGGCCCGCCATGCAAGACGAGTAGCGGCTCGCTTCGACCAGCCCGGATGCCCGCGAGAATCCCGCCAGGCACGGTGACCTCGAACCGTCGACCGCTCACCTCGAACTGGGTATCGCTCATCGGCGAATGGTATTCGGCAGCATGTCTCCGCCCCACCGCAGAACCATTGGCTTCGCGTGGTGGGGCAGGCTATCGGGTCGCGTGCCTTCGAAGCCACGTCTCTGGTTGACCTGATTCGGCTGCGATCTGGCCCCAGGTCCAGCCCAGTGCCCGGCATCTCGCGACATAGTCGCGGATCGACGGGACACCTAGCGCGGCGGCGACCTCGTGCTCGCGGCGATCCGCTTCGTATCGCTTCTCCGCGTGCGGCGTCGCAATGACGTGATGTCGTCGGAGCGCGGCCTTGACCGTGTGAAATGACAGACCAACCTCGGTTGCGATCGCATTGACGGTTGCTCGGTCGACGAGATGCCGCTGCCGCAGGTAACTGGCCACGTCTCGGAATCCGAGGCGCTGCACTGCGGGGAGCCACCGCGCGTCAAGTAGTTGCGGTCGGCTTGCACGCGCGAGCTCAGCTGCGGTCGGATCGAGGCGGCCCAGGTGCCGTGACATCCAGTCCTTGTTGAGGCCGCATTCCCGGCTTATGGCCGCCATGGTCTCGCCAGCCGCAAGCTTCTCCTCCACCAGGCGAGCAACGCTGGAATAGCCATGCTCGCGCGCGATCTCGTTCGCTAGCGCGGCAAGGTGGTTGTCAGCGCGGTCTCGATTCGCACGAGCCACGTGCGATAGCGCGGCGGCGGTCATCGGTCGCCTCGATCGCAGACGCCGTTGCTCTGGAAAAGGCCTCCCGCGTGCCGCGCGAGCGGCGTCGCGGGTCAGCTCGCCTGTACGTGCCCGTTGGTGGCCGAGAGCGCTGCCCTCGCGCACGGCTGGCTCGAAGACAAGCCGGGCAGCAAAGGCGGCGGCGCGCAGTTTGCGTGTCTCTTCTCCCTCCAGAGACTGACTCCGCTCGAGTCCAAATGCCTGGCAGTACTGAGCTTTCGTCCAGCCGTGAGCCGTCAGATGCGCGGTCACGGACCTGTACGCTCCGCCGCACAGATGGCAGATCACGCGCGAGTCGTCGGCGACTACGTGCCCGATAGGGCAAAAGTATGGCGTTCCGTCGTCAAGATGCCCGGCTGGCGCGCCTACTCGCCGCAGCCTGTCACTGACCGGCGGCGCACTAGTGACTGGCGGCGAGCCAACGATGTCTGACGACACAAGCGACCGCTCCTTCTGGACGTAGTCACACTGAGACTACTAAGGAGGTAGAAGGTACGCCAGTCGCCGATAGCACTCACTTGCGGTCTGGACCTGCCATCGACAGGGCTGGCAGCGCATCCAGGAATCGCAGGGTTGCAGTCACCGTCTCATATCGCCACAGAATGACCGTGCGATCGAACCCGTCAGCAGTCTCTAGCTGCTGTCGCAGGCCTTCCGCTACCGGCTGCAGCTGGCCTCGCTGGGCGGCGAGCAGCGGGCCTGGGTCGGCTCCTGTCCGCTGCAGCAGCGCGAGCTTGATGAGGAGCTCGGAGCGAATGTCGCGAGTATGACTCACCGGCCTTGCGAGCCAGGCCGCCACAGTCCGCTGTCCCGTGTCGGTAACCGCGACAAGCGATCTGGCGGGTCCGGCGCTGGATGGCTGCACTTCGACGGTAGTCACGAGCTCAAGCGTCTCTAGTCGCTGTAGCGCGCGGTAGATCACGGGCTTCGGCACTCGCCAGACATGTCCCAGCTCGCCGTCTCCCGCCAGAATGCGAGCGATCGCGAACCCGTGCGTTGGCGCCTCGCTCACGAGCCACAGCACGAGCCACTCCGCCAGCGAGAGGCGAGGTTGGCTGGGACCAGGCATGAGCCAACATTAAGGCCTATCCACCATGTCAGCCGAGTTCCACTGGCCGCCGTTCATACCTAGTACACGACCGATCCCGATTCCTCGTCGGGCGCGAGCCGACGGCTACGGCGCTGAGGCCAGCGCCACTCCAGCGGCAGCAAGCGCCTGCCAGATATCCGACAGCCCGTCCTTTTTCGTGATCGCGAGCTGGACCTCGCGACCGCCCACTGTGCCGGTAACGATGATCCAGTCGCGGTCAGCCAGGCCGTACCGCATCCGGCTGAGGGCGATAGCTGAGTCGCGACCGGTAAAGACATACTCGCGGAGGGCTTGGGGCGCCGAGATCATGAAGGAATCGGCGCCGACTACCAGTCGCTTCGGCCCTCGCACGGGGATCCAGTAGCCACGGGTTCCACCGAATCCGCCGGTGCCAAGCTTGCTGACACGGTCGAGTGGGGTGGCCAAGCGCACCTGCGCCGCGATCTCCGCACGTAGCGGGGCGTTACCTGCACGCTCCAGGCGGTACCTCCGCATCATGAGACAGACACCGCCGACAATGACGACCGGTGCCAGAAACGGAAGCGGCTCCATGCTCAGGCCCGGACTTCTCGGGCATCTGTTCCAGCCACGATGATTATCCTGGCGCAAGCAGACCTTCAGTCATCAATCGGCCGCTCGCGAACTCACGGACTGGCCAAAGGCAGCGGCCCGTCGCCGGTGGCCCGAGGTCTGATCAGGCTGCCCCTATGCTCGGGCTATGACGATTCGTGCTGCGGACTCCGGACGGCCACGGCCGGGTTGAGCTAACGAAGTTCCACACGCCGACGGCGATCAGCGCTGAACCCGAACCCGCACCGCCGAACACGCTGGGCATTCGCAACATCATGTTCGCCATCGACGACATTGAGGATGTCGTCGCGCGCCTGCGAGCACACGGCGGCGAGCTTGTTGGCGAGGTGGCGCAGTTTGAGGACAGCTATCGGCTCTGTTACGTCCGCGGGCCGGCGGGCATCATCGTCGCCCTGGCCGAGCAGCTCAGCTGACGGCAGTCAACGTGCCTCGGCGCCAGTTGTCGCGGGGTCTTGTGCAGACCCAGGACGCCTGCATAATGGTTCAGCGCACGTCCCCGGGAGGCACCTGTGGACGGACTGGGCTGAGGAGGAGTGCGTCCGATGCTCGCTGAGAATGCGGACCTGCCGCTACTGGCCCACGACGACCCTGCGCTGGCAGGCGACCGATTCCACGAGGTCTTGGACGACCTGGCCAGCCGCAGCTGGCTGGTGCGCTCCGACCTCGGCTACCTGGTGCTCGGCCGGGAGCCGGGGATGGCTTTGCTGAAGGATCGGCGACTTTCGTTTCCTGCGGTCGAGCTCCTGGAGCTTCAGGGGCTCAACGACGGGATCATCTACGACCGGACGACTAAAGGCCTGATGGCGCAGTCCGGCCCGGATCATGCCCGGCTGCGCCGGCTGGTGAGCGCGGCCTTCACGCCCCGCCAGGTCGAGCGGCTGCGCCCCCGACTGCGTGGGTACCTGGCCGACCTCTGGGAGGGTATCGCTGCCGCGGGCGGATGCGAGGTCGTCACGGCCCTGGCCCGTCCGCTGCCCTCCATGGCGATCGCCGAGCTCCTGGGTGTCCCTGGGGATGACGCCCTGCTGGCCCGGTGGTCGGCGAGCCTGCAAGCAGTGTTCGACATGGATATGACGGCCCGGCGCGCCGAGATTGAGGCTGCCTACGAGGAGGTCCGGGACTACGTACTCGAGCTCGTCGACAAGCGGCGGCTGCAGCCAGGCGAGGACCTGCTGTCGGCGCTGGTGCATCACGAGCAGGATGGTGACCGGCTTAGCGATGACGAGATCGTCACCCTGGCTGCGTCGGTCATCGCTGGCGGCACCGATACCACTGAGTCCCAGCTCGCTCATGGCCTGCGGCTGTTTGCCGACCATCCCGAGCAGTGGGAGATGCTAGGGCGCGACCCGGCCCTAGCTGAGCAAGCTACTCAGGAGGTGCTGCGATTCGAGCCGATCGTGCCGTTCACCGCGAGACTGGTGCGAGAGGAACTGGAGCTATCGGGGATCGTCTTCCCAGTGGGAACGGTCCTGTTTGTATGCGCGGCGACGGCGAACCGGGACCCGCAGACATACGCAGATCCTGGTCGGTTCGACATCCTGGCCGATCGGGGCGGCGCCCAGATCCTTAGCTTCGGCTTCGGCGAACACTTCTGCGCTGGGGCGCACCTCGCCAGGGCTGAGATGACTGAAGCGCTGGCGTTTCTGGCCCCTCGCATGCGTGACCTGAGGCCCGAAGGCGAGGCAGTCTTCGGGACGCCGACCGGCATCTACTCGATGCGCAGCCTCCCCGTTCGGTTCACCCCGTGCTGACCGGGGCTGAGCGACGCCCACGTACCAGCCGAGTGAGTAGGCTTCGGCTGTGATTGAGAGCGCGGCCTTCGGCCGGACGGGGCATGAGAGCAGCCGCGTCATCTTCGGCGCGGCGGCGCTCGGATCAATGCGGCAGGAACGCGCCGACGAGGTTCTTGAGACCCTGCTCGAATTCGGCGTCAACCACATCGACACGGCCGCGTCGTATGGCGACTCAGAGCTTCGGGTCGCGCCGTGGATGGCAGCGCACCGGGAACGGTTTTTCCTTGCCACGAAGACGGGCGAGCGGTCGGGCGATGGCGCACGCGCTGGCCTCGAGCGCTCGCTGACCCGTCTCGGCGTGGACTCGGTCGACCTGATCCAGCTGCACAACCTCGTGGAGCCAGATGAATGGGACACCGCCCACGGCCCGGGTGGCGCGGTCGAGGCCCTGTCCCGGGCCCGGGACGAAGGACTGACCAGGTTCATCGGCGTGACCGGGCACGGGCTGCGGATCGCTGGGATGCACCTGCGGAGCCTCGAGCGGTTCGACTTCGATTCGGTCCTGTTGCCGTACAACTACACGGTGCTGTCCGATAACGGGTACCGGGCTGACATGGACGCGCTCCGAGAGCTGTGCCAGCAGCGCGGTGTGGCGGTGCAGACGATCAAGTCGATCGCGCGTCGGCGCTGGCCGGACGGAGCAGGGCCGCGGTTCAGTTGGTATGAACCCCTCGCCGACGGCGACGCGCTGGTTCGGGCAGTGCGATACGTGCTGGGCCGCCCTGGCCTGTTCCTCAACTCATCGAGCGACGCCCGCCTCCTGCGGCCAACCCTCGAGGCCGCCGCCGTCGGCGGGCCTCCACCGACCGACGAGGAGATGGCCGCCGACGTCGAGCGGCACGAGATCGAGCCGCTGTTCGATGGCGCGGCGCTGGAGCGGATCTAGGCGCTAGAGCCGCACTAGACGCTAGAGCGCGAGTGCCATGGCCAGCCCCAGCCGCTACGTAGCCCCGATCCGATTGTCGTGGCCCGCCCATTCGCGGTCGCGCAGGACGAACTTCTGGATCTTGCCGGTGGAAGTCTTGGGCAGCGCTCCGAACTCGATCGCATCCGGGCACTTGCAGTGGGCGAGACGCTCGCGGCAGAATCCTGACCCGCTGGCCAACTTCCCGAGTGCAGCCTCCTCGCCGGGATGCCGCCGAACCAAGGGTCACCATCGGGTTGAGTTTTCCGGAAGATTTGGTCAGCTATCAGGGCAGTAGGTACGGTCGCTGGGGTGAGCGGCTCTTCGGAAGACAACACCTGGTGGGATTCGCTGTACCGCGCGGAGCCCTCGGCCGCCGCACCTCCGCCGGTCCTCGAGCAGCAGACATCGGGCGGCAGGCACGGAAAACAGGGCGGGCGGCGGGGCGGGGCCGGGACGGACGGCGGCGCCGGAAGCTTCCGTATGTGCTGGTCGCGGCCGTTGTCCTGGCTGCGGCGGGGGTTACCGCGGTCCTGGTGCTGCCCAAACACCGGCCGACGCAGATTACGGGGTTTCTGCCGACGGGCATCATCGCCGGCGCAGGATGCGCAGCAGACAGCCCGCGCCTTCCTGCGCGCCTGGGACACGGGTCACCTTGAGCAGGCCGCGAACTACACCGATCATCCGAAGGCCGCCAGGGCCGCCCTGACCGCCGTTCCGAACTGATCTCCACCTCACCAAGCTCACCAGTACCGCGGGCTCGGCGACGGCGATCTCGTCGAGCTCGGCAAGCCTCGGGAAAAGGTCAGCTACGCGGCCACCGCCAGCGTCGCCGCGCCGTACGGGACAACGGCAGTCAGCGGAACCTGGAACTATCACGCATCGCTGGTCACCTACCGGGCGAAGCAGTCCCAGTACTGGTACGTGGCCTGGGCGCCCGACAACCTGGCTCCTAACCTCACCGCCATCACGCACCTTGCCACCGTCCTCGTCGCGCCGCGCGTGACCTCGGTCTCTGACGCCAGCGGCAACAATCTCACGAGTTACGGTGACGCTGGGCTGAACCACATCGCTTCCGATTTGGAGCAAGGCGCGCCGCCTGGGCACGGCGGATCCCCGGGCCTGAACATCGAGATTCAGACCAAGACGGGCACCCCCGTCGCGGGCACCCCGGCGGTCGTGGTCGCGCCCAAGAACATCTCCGGACTCGCCACGACGATCGACGCGACAGCGGAGCAGGCCGCCCAGTCTGCCGTCGCCCGGCACAAGAACAGCTCGATGGTGGTCATCCAGCCGTCGACCGGGAAGATTCTGGCGGTCGCCAACAACGCTGGGTTCAACGACTTCGCGCTCACCGCTCAGGTGGCGCCCGGCTCGACGATGAAGACCATCACGTCGACGGCGTTGTTCAACGAGGGGGTGCTCACCCCGAACAGCCCAGTGGCGTGCCCGTCGGCTTTCACCATTCAGGGGATCACGTACCACAACGACAAGGGCGAGACCGAGCCGCCGGGGACGCCGTTCATCACCGACTTCGCCCAGTCGTGCAACAACGCGTTCAGTACGCAGTGGGCGCATCTCACCGGAGGCCGCCTGGCCGCGACGGCCAAGGAGTACTACGGCCTGGATCAGAACTGGAACATCGGGATCGGCAGCGACTCGGCCACCTACTTCAATGCCCCGGCGTCGGCCTCGGGATCCGAACTCGCGCAAGAGGCCTTCGGCCAGGGGGCGCTGACAGCTTCGCCGCTGGCGATGGCGTCGATCGCTGCCACCATCGAAAGTGGCCAGTTCCGGCAGCCTTACCTGGCAACGGGTGGCCCCCTAGTCACCGCCAAGCCCCTGCCAGCCGCGACCGATAGCGGGCTCAAGGAGATGATGCGGGCCGTCGTCACCAGCGGCACGGCGGCGTCGGTTGGCTTCGGCCCCGATGTCTACGCCAAAACCGGCACCGCGGACATCCACGGCCAAGGGCAGCCGAACAGCTGGCTCCTCGCCTTCGCACCGTCCAGAGACGTCGCCGTCGCCTGCCTCGTGCTCAAGGCAGGGTACGGCGCCCAGGTGGCTGGGCCCGAGGTCCGGGCGTTTCTCAACAACTACTGATCTTGCGTGCCGCGATCGGCTAGCCGCCGCTGCTCGCTATGCGCAGGATCTCCTCGAAGGCCTCGACATTCCCCATGGCGTCGTTGACGGGATTGTGGTCGTGGGCTGTCTTCCTGAACCGCTTCCAGCCCTGCGTGTCGCTCCAGTTCCGGTTGAGGCCGGCCCAGAAGTCGCTGATGCGCCGGCCAGAGTGGCCGAACGGATTGTCCATGCCCGCGCGATCGAACATGCCAGCTATCCACTGCCAGTCGTAGGCAGGGTTGTCACTGACAAAGACAGGCTGCTTGTCGCCGAGATGCTCCTTGAGCCACGCCCTGAAGCTCTCCGCAACCTCGGCATCGGACGCGATCCGGTCGCCGACGAGACTGATGGCGGGGTTAGCCGGGTCCGGGGTCGCTTCGAACAGCCGCCCGTAAAACGCGTCACGGGTGTCGTAATGAACCGCGCCGAACTCGGTCAGTACTCCGTGCACCGGGCTGATGCCGCGTGCCTCACAGTCGACGAATATCCACGGCGTGTTCGAGGTCATCTCCCGAGCATTCTACGGAACCGGATCCCCGCGCTGATCACGCCGCCGCCGGCTGGCGGTCGGCGCCAGAGCCGGTTTAGCTCACCAGGCCGGCGTCGTGCGCAAGCAGCCCGGCCTGGGTTCGGTTAGCGCACTCGAGCTTCACCAGCATCCGGGACACGTAGCCCTTGACGGTCGCCTCCGACAGGTAGAGCCGCGCCGCGATCTGGGCGTTGGACAACCCCTCACCGAGGCAGGCCAGCACCTCCGCCTCGCGCTCGGTCAGCGACGCGACGAGCGACTTGGCCCGGTCACGCGTCTGCTGGGTGGCTGCAGAGGCCGCGATCAGGCGACGGGCCGCGGCCGGAGACAGCACGGTGTGACCCTCGGCGGCCACCCGCACCAGGTCGATCAGGTCTGCCGGCGGGGTCGATTTCACCAGGAAGCCGGCAGCTCCCGCGCGCAGAGCCCGCAGCACGTACTGGTCGGCGTCAAACGTGGTGAGCACCACGACAACCGGCGGGTCGGACAACTTCGCGATCCGCTCGATGGCCGTGATGCCGTCCACGTTGGGCATGCGCAGGTCCATCAGGACGACGTCAGGTCGGCTTCGCACGACCGCCTCGACGCCCGCGGCGCCGTCGTGGGCCTCGTCCACCACGTCAATGTCATCGGCCGAGCCAAGGATTGTACGCAGGTGTGCGCAGACCATCGGCTCGTCGTCGACGACGACTACTCGGATCATCGACTAGGCCGCCGAGTCGGCGGTGACCGGGGCCGAGTCAGCCGTCGGTACGTACGCGGGCAGGGTCGCCTCTAGGCAGAATCCGCCGTCCGGCGTGCTACCGGCCCGGAGCGTGCCGTGCACGAGTTCGACGCGCTGACGGAGGCTCGCGATGCCGAGCCCAGATCCAGTCGAGGCGAGGTCGTTACCCGGCTGAATGGTCGGTCGGGTGTTGCGGACTGTGAGCCGGACCCGCGACTCGTCGTAGCTCACGAAAACGTTCACGCTGGCGCCGGGCGCGTGCTTACGCACGTTGGTCAGCGCCTCGCGGATGATCTTGTATGCGGTTCGCCCGACAACAGGGGAGGCGAGTGCCGGGTTTCCGTCCTCCGTAAGCTCGGCCGGGTTACCGACCGCGGTGGACTCAGCGATCAGCGTCGCGAAGCCTTCGGTGGACGGCGACTCGTCGCCGTCTGGCGACGTGCGCAAGATGCCGACGAGATCCCGCAGCTCATCGAGGGCCTGACAGCCCGCCGCGCGCAGGTCCTCCGCCGCCTGCCGGGTGGCTTCGTCGGCAGCGGTGATGCCGAGGGCGCCGGCCTGCAGCACCATCAGGCTCACTCGGTGGGTTACGACATCGTGCATCTCACCTGCCAGCCGGGCCCGCTCCTCGGCCCGGGCCTGCTCGGCCAGCAGGTACCGTTCCCGTTCAGCCCGCTCGGCCCGGTCTCTGAGCGCCTGAATCATGCAGTGGCGGGCGTTCAGGTAGAGGCCGAGCAGCGGGCCAAAGGCGGTCCTGACGATGGCTATGGCAATCAGTGTGGCCGACGGGTTCCAGACTTGCGCGGTGATCGCCGTCAGGATGAGGACCGCCGCGATAGCCACGCGCCGGTGCTTCGGGTAATAGAACGGACCGTAGGCTGCGAGCACCGCCGCGAATGGCGCCCACACGTTCCCGGCATGGGCCGGAACGATCGCACCGGCTGGCGAAACGAGAAGCGATATCGCCAGCGTGAACGCGGCCATGATCCCGATCACGAGCAGTGGCGCGCGCCTGCGGGCGATCAGCGAAAGGTCGACCAGAATCTGCACGCCGAGCATGGACCAGGCCAGCGTGCCGGGATGGCTCGGCCACCAGGAGGCTCCGCCAAGCGTCGCGCCGGTGTCGATCAGGACAAATCCGACCGCGATGACCACGTCGAGGGCGAGCCAGTGCTGCCTTGACCACGCTGCGAGGTCCATGTCGCTCACGCTATGTCATGCCTGGCCTACCAGCCCGATCTGCCAAACCTTCGGCCGAGGCAGAACCTACGAAAGTTGCACGCCGCTCTGGGCGACCATCCGTTGGTCGCTGCCGGCACATACCGCCGTCGGCGTGGACCCTACCGCTGGCCCTGCCGCCAATCGGGCCCCGCGCCATGGAATGGATGGCATGCATACTCCGATGCGTTCGAATGTGATCAGCGTTTCCGGGTTGCGCAAGAGTTACGGCCAGGTTCACGCCGTGCGCGACGTAAGCCTGATGGTCCAGCCGGGCGAGATCTTCGCCCTGCTGGGCCCGAACGGCGCAGGTAAGACCACCACGCTCGAGATCCTCGAGGGCTTCCGTCGCCGCGATGCGGGCGTCGCCGAAGTCCTCGGCCTGGACCCCGGCGAGCGATCCAGCGGCCGGGAACTGCGCGACCGAACTGGACTGGTCTTGCAGGACATCGCCGTCGAGCCGTACTTGACAGTACGGGAAACGCTCGCCCGCGACGCGGGCTACTACCAAGCGCCGCGGGGCGTGGCCGAGGTCATTAGCATGGTCGGCCTTGACGGGCTTGACCGTCGCAAGGTCAGGTCATTGTCTGGCGGGCAGAAGCGTCGCCTGGACCTGGCTCTTGGCCTGATCGGCAACCCCGAACTGCTCTTCCTGGATGAACCGACCATCGGGTTCGATCCGGCCGCGCGTCGGGACGCCTGGGACTTGGTCCGCTCGCTCCGAGCCGCCGGGATGAGCATCCTGCTGACCACGCACGACATGGAAGAGGCAGAGGCGCTGGCCGACCAGGTGGCGCTCCTGTCCGACGGAGTGGTCGTGGCGCAGGGCTCGCCCGCTGCGCTGCGCGGCCGCGACGGGCAGCGACCACGGATCACTTTCACGCTGCCGCCCGGTTGTGCGATCGCCGATCTCCCGGTGCCCGCTTTTGCTGGGAACGGGCTCATCAGCGTCGATGCCGACGACCTGACGCGGACGCTCCACCAGCTGACCGGGTGGGCGATCCAGCGCCGTGTGCCGCTGGCGGACCTGCGGGTGGACCGGCCCAGCCTGGAGGACGTCTACCTGGAGCTGACAACCAAGGCAGAACTCGAGAGGAGCACCCGATGACTACGGCCGCGGTAATCGCACGTCCGCCTGCGCAGCGGCAGAACACCATGCGGCTGCTCGTGCATCAGGTCAAGTACGAGCAACTGTCGTTCTGGCGCAACCCGCAGAGCGCCGTGTTCACCTTCGTCTTCCCAGTCGTGTTCGTCGTCATCATGGGCGCGCTGTTCGGCGGCGTCAGCAAGAACTCGTACTTCAACGGGTTGTCGGCGCTGCAATACTACGTGCCGACGATCGCGGCGCTGTCGGTCCTCGGGTCCTGCTACGGACAGCTGGCGGTCGCGCTCGCCATCCGGAGACAGAACGGAATACTCAAGCGCGTCCGGGCAACACCGCTGCCAGCGTGGGCCTACTTCGCGGGGCTGCTCGCGCACTGCGTGCTCGTCAGCGTCGTCGACGTCGCGCTGATTGTCGGCATTGGACGCCTGTACGGTGTGCCACTACCGTCACACTGGCTGGCACTGGTTGCAACGCTGGTGCTCGGGGCGGCCAGCTTCTGCGCTCTCGGCGTGGCTGTCGCTTCGATCATCGCTAACGCCGAGGCTGCCCCGGCTGTCGCGCAACTGGTGCTGTTCCCGCTGCTTTTCCTCTCGGGCACATACCTGCCGATTCACTCGGCGCTGCTCAACCGGATCACCGGCTGGCTGCCGGTGCGGCCGTTCAACGAGGCCTTGACCGGGCCGCTCGTCATGCATGACGGCGTCGACTGGGCCCACCTCGCTGTGCTCGCGGCCTGGGGTGTGCTTGCGTCGGTTGTGGCCGTTCGGCGCTTCCGGTGGGACCCAAGGCCCGAATGACCCGCCCGCTCGTCGGTCCCATCCGGAAACTGCCGTTAGGCTCCGCCAGGTGTTCTCGTACCTGACCGACCTGAGCTGTCCCCGCTGCGACACCCACTACGCGGCCGATGTCGTCCAGGGCTTGTGCGCTTGTGGCTCGCCGCTGCTCGCGCGGTACGACTTGGCCCGGCTGGCCGCCGAGTCGTCGCTGGCTGCGTTCGCCGGCCGGGCGGCCTCACTGTGGCGCTACCACGAGCTGCTGCCGGTATCGGGCGAGGAGCACGTCGTGACCCTCGGCGAGGGCATGACGCCCCTGCTGCCGCTGCCGCGGCTGGGCGATCGGCTCGGCGTATCAAGGCTGCTGACTGAAGGACGAAGGGACGATCCCAACCGGCTCCTTTAAGGCGCGCGGTGCCGCGGTCGGCGTCTCGAGGGCCGCTGAACTCGGCGTGCGCGGCATTGCCATGCCTACGAACGGAAACGCTGGCGCGGCCTGGGCGCAGTACGCGGCTCGAGCTGGCCTCCGCGCGCTGATTGCCATGCCGGAACGGGCGCCCGCCATCTGCAGGGGCGAGGTGGCCTCCGCGGGGGCCGAGCTCTACCTCGTGCGGGGGCACATCGGCGACTGTGGCCGCCTCATCAATGCCGCGGTGGCCCGCCGCGAGGGCTATCAGGAAGTTTCGACGCTGAAAGAGCCGTATCGGCTTGAGGGCAAGAAGACGATGGGCCTGGAGATAGTCGAACAGCTTGACTGGTCCATGCCAGACGTGATCGTCTACCCGACCGGCGGCGGCGTCGGCATCATCGGCATCCACAAGGCCCTGAACGAGCTTGTCGACCTCGGCTGGCTGAGCGGCCCGTTGCCACGGCTGGTCGCGGTGCAAGCCAGTGGCTGTGCCCCGATCGTCACGGCGTTCGAGGCCGGCGCACGCGAGAGCTCACCGTGGCCGGATCCGCATACGGTCGCCTTCGGCCTTAACGTGCCGAAGGCGCTTGGCGACTTCCTTATTCTCGACGCGATCTACAGCACCAACGGGTGCGCGCTCGCTGTCACCGATGCCGAGTTGATGGCGGCACAGCACGAGATCGCCAGCACCGAGGGGGCGCTGGTCTGCCCAGAGGGCGCGGCGACCGTCGCTGCCATCCGGGCTCTCGCCGAGCGCGGCGAAATCGGCGACGGCGAGGTCGTCGTCGCGCTCAATACCGGTGCCGGCATCAAGTACCCGGAGACGCTGAACATGGCCGCGCCACTGCTCGAGCCGGGCGGTGAGATACCGGCGCCATAGATCGGGACCGGTCAGGAAAGCGCCAGGAAGAGCTTCTCGAGGGCCTGGACGTCGACCGAATCGGCGCCGCCAGAATCTGCCAGACATTGCTTGAGTCCGGCGGCGATAATCACGAACCCGGCCCGGCCCAGCGCGTGGCTGACAGCCGCGAGCTGGGTAACCACGTCCGTGCAGTCGCGGCCTTCCTCGATCATGCGCACCACGGCCGCGAGCTGGCCCTGAGCCCGACGCAGCCGGTTAAGCACCGGGGTCATCTGATCCTGGTTGAGTTCGATCATCGGATCGTCCTCAGGCGACGCTGTCGGCGGTCATCTGCGCGCGGACCGCGTCCATGTCCAGGGCACTCACGCCCGCGATGACCTGCTCTAGCGCGGCCGCGGGCAAAGCGCCCGGCTGGCTGAACACAAGGATTCCGTCACGGAACGCCATCAGGGTCGGGATCGAAGTTATGCCAGCGGCCGCGGCGAGGGCTTGCTCGGCCTCAGTGTCGACCTTGCCAAACACGACGTCGGGGTGGGCCTCCGATGCCTGCTCGAAGACGGGGGCGAACATCCGGCACGGCCCACACCAGGCCGCCCAGAAGTCGACCAGGACGATGTCGTTCTCCCGCACTGTCTGCTCGAAGCTGGCAGCGGTCAGCGTCTTCGTAGTCATGAGCTTCCTCCCAAGACTGGATATACCCTCGGGGGTATTAACGTCCAGGGCGGTCTTACTCTTCCCGCTTCCCGTCGATGCCTGTCCGGCCATCGCTCCCACACTCCAGTCGGCGGTCACGATGAAGATTCCCGGGAAAGGGCGATGCCAGCATCAACGACGTCGCCATATCAGAGTCAGGCCGACGCATCTTCGGATCGCGGCCCGAGGCCGAGCACGGCCCGAGTTTCCCCTCCGCTGACGCCTGGCCCCTCCGGTCAGGCGGATCAGCGCTTACCCTCATCCTGTGGCGCGAGTTGACCCTGAAGACGATGACGTCAGGCGCTTCATAGTCAGGCATTACCGTTACGACCCGCAGCGGCGAGAGCGGCGGCACGTGGTGGTCGGGGCGTTTGATAACGAGCCGGAGTTTCGAACCTGCATGGACGGCTTGCAGGCAGAGATCAACCGGCGCCGGCACTCCGGTGGGCGCGTCGAGCCGGGCGAGCACGTATCGGGGGTAGTGCACGAGCATGGCTATCGGCGCCGAGCGGCCAACGGGCGGTTGCTGATGCGGGCGATCAAGCGTGGGGTCGTCGGCCCGTGGATCGATGGGCTGGAGCTGCCATCCAACATTTCCGTCTTTCGGGCCGAGGGCGGCCCGGACTAGTAGCCCGCAAGCGTTGGCCTTTTCCTTGTTGGGGAGTGCAGATGTGCCCACCCTCAAGTAGCGCGCGCCGGGGTACCGTGCCGGTTACGAAGGGTTCGGGCAACGGGAGGGTGGCGTCTAACTATGGCCGAGACGACGTGGCTGGATGCCACCGCGCAGGCTGAACTTGTCCGCGACGGTGAGGTCAGCGCCGCAGAACTGGTCGAGGCAGCCATCGATCGCATCGAGGCGGTCAACCCGAGACTGGATGCCGTGATACGGACCCGGTTTGACCGTGCCCGCGCCGAGGCTGCCGGCGAACTACCGGAAGGGCCGTTCACCGGAGTTCCTATCCTGTTCAAGGACCTCGGTTGCACCATCGCCGGCGAGGTGACGGCCTTTGGTGTCGGACCCATGCGCGATCAGCCGTGGCCGGTCACGTCGTACCTCGCTGAAGAGTTCCGCGCCGCCGGATTCGTCCTGCTCGGCCGCACGAACACACCCGAGATGGGCACCACGGTAACCACCGAGCCGCGCAGCTTCCCGGCTGCCCGGAACCCGTGGGATCCCGGCCGGTCGACCGGCGGATCGTCCGGAGGGTCGGCGGCGGCGGTGGCGAGTGGGATGCTTCCGGCAGCGCACGCCAATGATGGCGGCGGGTCGATCCGGATCCCCGCGAGCGAGTGCGGGCTCGTCGGGCTCAAGCCGAACCGCGGCAGGGTTAGCCAGGGTCCCGCGATCGGTGAGGCCTGGGCAGGCGGCACGATCGACGGCGTCGTGACCCGAACCGTGCGCGACACGGCCGGCATCCTGGACGTGATCAGCGCCCGCCAGGCGGGCGAGCCGTACTACGCCCCGCCGTGGGCCCGGCCACTCCGGGCCGAGGTGGGCGCCGACCCGGGCCGGTTGCGGATCGGGATTCTGGATCGACCCGCCGGGCAGGACTACCTGGACGATCCAGAGTGTCGCGCCGCGGTCTCCGGCGCGGCGCAGCTGATGGAGTCGCTCGGTCACCACGTCGATGAATCCTCGCCCGACGCCATGTTCGACGAGGAATTGGTCCAGCACTTCACCAACATCATCGCGGCCGACACCGAGGCGAGCTTCCGGTACTTCGAGTCCCTGCTCGGCCGCCCGATCCTCGAAGACGAGATCGAGCCACGCAACGCGTCCTACCGGCGGACAGGTGCCATCGTTGGACGCAGTCACCTATCTGAGCAGCCGAGCGTGGATCGGAATGTGGGCCCGGCGCATGGCGTCCTGGTGGGCCGAGTACGACCTGCTGCTGACGCCGACCGTCGGCGCGCCCCCGCCTGAGCTCGGCTGGTTCACCGCGGAAGGACCTGAAGTCGAGGGGCGGCGCATCATCAGCTTCATCCCGTACACGGCGCAGTTCAACCTGACCGGTCAGCCGGCGGTGAGCCTGCCGCTGCACTGGACGCCGGGCGGCCTTCCGGTCGGCGTACAGCTGGTGGCCGCCTACGGCCGGGAGGACGTGCTGATCAGGGTCGCCAGCCAGCTCGAGGAGGCGGCGCCGTGGGCGCAGCGGCGTCCGCCGGTGCAGGCATAGGCGCCCCATGACCAAGTTGATCTACTCGGCGATCGCGTCCGCCGACGGCTACGTGGAAGATGGCACCGGCAGCTTCGACTGGGCGGCCCCCGACGAAGAGGTGCTCCGCTTCGTTAACGATCTCGAGCGGCCCGTCGGCACCTACCTGTACGGGCGCCGGATGTACCAGACGATGGTGTACTGGGAGACCGCGCACCGGGTGCCGGACCAGCCTGCCGTCGCACTGGAGTTCACCAGCATCTGGCAGGCAGCCGAAAAGATCGTGTTCTCGACGACGCTCACTGCGACGCCTAGCGCGAGGACGCGTATCGAGCGCACCTTTGATCCTGGTGCGATTCGGCAGTTGAAGTCTGTCGCCGCACACGACATGACGGTGGGCGGCGCGGATCTGGCGGGGCAGGCGCTCAAGGCCGGACTGGTGGACGAGGTGCACCTGTTCCTCGTGCCCGTCACCGTCGGCAGCGGCAAGCGCGCGCTTCCCGACGGTCTCAGGGCGAACCTGGAACTCCTGGACACCCACCGGTTCGCGAGCGGCGTCATCTACCTCAGGTACGGCCTCAAGCAGACGTGAGGACTCGGCCAGGTTCCTGCGGCCGGTCGACGAGACGCGAACCGTCACCGACTCGGTAACCTGAAGATCGTGGCCCGTGACGAGCGCAGCGTTACCCCGCAGAGCGAGGACTTCTCCGCCTGGTACAACGACGTTGTCTTCCGGGCCGAACTGGTAGACCGGGGACCGGTGCGCGGCAGCATGGTGATCAGGCCGTACGGGTACCGGATCTGGGAATTGCTGCAAGCGGACCTGGACGGGCGCATCAAGGCCACCGGGCACCAGAACGCATACTTCCCGCTGCTCATCCCTCAGAGCTACATGGAGCGCGAGGCCGAGCACGTCGAAGGTTTCGCGCCCGAGTTTTTCACGGTCACCCACGCCGGCGGGAAGGAACTAGAGGAGCCACTAGTCATCCGGCCGACGTCGGAAACGATCATCGGGGAGATGATGGCCAAGTGGATTGCCTCACATCGCGACCTGCCGCTGCTGCTGAACCAGTGGGCCAACGTGCTCCGCTGGGAGATGCGGCCGCGGATGTTTCTGCGCACCAGCGAGTTTTTGTGGCAGGAAGGTCACACCGCGCACGCCACAGCGGCTGAGGCGACCGCGGAGACCATGCTGGCGCTCGACTTTTACCAGGATGTGGCCGTGCAGACCGCGGCGATGGCCACCGTCGCGGGTGAAAAGACGCCGCGCGAGCGATTCGCCGGCGCCGAGCGCACATTCACGATCGAGGGCATGATGCGGGACGGGCGCGCCCTGCAGTCGGGCACCTCGCACTTCATGGGGACGAACTTCGCGGCCGCGTTCGGCATTACCTATACGAACGAGAGCGGCACGGCTGAGCTGTGCCACACGACCTCGTGGGGCATGAGCACCAGGATGATCGGCGGCCTCATCATGACCCACGGTGATGACAAGGGCCTCGTGCTACCGCCGGCACTGGCTCCCTACCAGGTGGTGATCGTTCCGATCGGTCGCGGGGACCTAACCGAGACAACGCTCTCCGCTGCTGCTGATCTGGCCCGAACGCTCGAGCGGGCGGGTATCCGGACGCACGTCGACGACCGGCCGCAGTTGTCGCCCGGCTTCAAGTTCAATGACTGGGAGATGCGGGGCGTGCCGATTCGGCTCGAGCTTGGCCCGCGGGACCTGGCTGAGGGTACGGCCTTGATGTCCCGCCGGCTGAACTACCGCCAACCCGACGCGGCGAAGCAGGCCATCCCGCTGGCCGGCGCGCCCGACCTGCTGCTGGCTGAGCTCGCCCAGGTGCCAGTCGATGCTCGCAATTCGGGCCGCGGACTTCCGCGATGATCACACGGCCATTGTCGATTCCTGGCCCGAGTTCGTCGCTGCCGTCGCTGTGGGCTGGGCGCTCGCGCTGCACTGTGGCGACGAGGCGTGCGAAGACGAGATCAAGGCCGAAACTACGGCGACTCCGCGCTGTATCCCGTTGGACGGCGACGCCGACCAGGGTCCGTGCGTTCGCTGCGGCAAGCCGTCCGCCTATGGCAAGCGGGTGATCTTCGCGCGCGCTTACTGATCGGTCAAACGAGGGTCCGCGCCACGGTCTGCTCAGTACCTGGAAGACTGAGCGCGGCGCGGCCGCACCAGTCCGGACGAGACCACAAACCGACGTCGGAAGTCCAGTAGGCTCTATTATCCCGGTCACGCCGCGACTTAGTAGTACAGTTGGTACTAACTGGTATGAATCGGGTATTCAGCCTATACCATGTGTCCCCGCGTTGTTGAGGAGCGAGCCTGTGGCGGCCGGGCAACGTAACGAGCGGCGTCCCCGTGTGACCAGTGCGGGCGCCGATGACGGCCGTAGCAGGCGTTCGCGGCTGTTGTCCTCCGCCCGGCTAGGCCGACCAGCGGCCACTGTCAGCAGCGTCATCACGCCGTTGCCGCAACAGCCGCCGCCGCCGGACGGTGAGCGACCCACTCCGCGCTTCAAGATCATCGGCCGCGTGCCTGCGCCGGTCCGGCTTGACGGTTCAGAAGAAGGCCATCGCGACCGGTCCTGGCGCGCCTCGGCCTTGTCGGTCCTGCGTCGCCACTGGCTAGCCGTCCTGCTGCTGGCAGCCGGCGCTGCACTGCGCGTGATTACCCAGATCGCCTATCACCCGGCCATCTTGTACGTGGACTCGCTGAAATACCTCTACGACGCGTGGCTGGGATCCGACCCACTCGGGTACAAAGTGCTGCTCAACGGCGTCCTGTTCGTTGGCGACCTGGGCACGGTCGTCGCAGTGCAGCACGTGCTCGGCCTCGCGATGGCCGTCGCGCTCTACGTCCTGCTGTTGCGCCGGGGCGTGAACCGGTGGCTCGCGGCCCTGGCGATCGCGCCCGTGCTGCTCGACGCATACCAGCTGCAGGCCGAAGAAATGATCATGCCGGACGTCTTCTTCGAGGCGCTGGCCGTGCTGGCGCTCGTGATCTTGCTCTGGAAGCCCATCGCGTCGTGGCGCGCCGTCATCGCCTCGGGCCTGCTCCTCGGCATCGGCGTCACCGTCCACGAGTTCGGCGTCGTCCTGATTGCGCCAGTCGTCCTCTACCTGCTGGTCAACAAGGAGCCTGGCTTCGAGGGCGGCGACCGCTGGGCGCGGGCGATCCTTCGATCCGGAGCCGTCATCGGCGCGTTCGTCCTGCCCATCTTCGTCTATTGCAGCGCCATGGACGTGGCGACCGGGCACTTCCGGCTGTCAGCCGGCCGGGCGCTGACGCCGCGGCTCGCGCAGCTCGCCGACTGCGCGACTCTTCGACTCCCGGCCGCCGCAAAGCCGTTGTGCCCGACGCCGGCCGAGCAGCGCCAGAGCTCCGACTGGTTCCAGCACAACGCGCAGTCACCCCTGCTGACCATCCCGCAGAAGGGCGCGGCACGACGTCAGCTCTACCGCGAGTTCAACAGCGCCGTCGAGCGCCAGCAGCCGGTGCGAGTCGTGGCCGGAATCCTCGGCGACGCCAGCAAGCTCTACCAGGTCGACCGTCAGGGCAGCCCGGAGATCACGCCCATCTCGCGGTGGCAGTTCCAGACGTACTATCCGACGGTGCTGCCGAACGTCTATGTCCGGTCGAACGGCGACATCATTGTGGGCCTGCAGTTCCGCCTGCCCGGTCCCATCAACTACCAGGTCCTCACGCCCGCCTACGGCGGCAAAGCCCAGGTGGATCGTCCGCTGGCTAGGTTCTTGCGCAGCTATCAGCTGCACGGGGGGTATGCGCCAGGCCCGCTGCTGCTCATCTTCACGCTGACCGGCCTCATCGGGTCGCTCCTGGCGCTGGTCAGGCGCCGTAGCAGTGACGGGGGCCGCAAGCTCGCGCTAGCTTGCCTGGTATTCTTCGTGGGCGCTGTCGGGCTACTGCTCATTTCCGACATCTACGTGTTCTCCTGGCGGTACGAGATCCAGGCGCTCACTACGCTGCCGCCAGCGGGCGTACTGGGTGCGGCCGCCGCCGTGGAGGCGTTCCGGCGGCGTAGCGGCGAGCCGGCGGAACCGGTGACTGAGCCAGCCTCGGCGCCACTGTAGGCTCGCGATAACGTCTGATCTGTACGTTTTGCCCGTACTGGCGAAGAGGCTGGAGTACCTGCTACCAATGCGTGCCCACGGGGGCGTGCGGCCCGGACAGTCGTGCGCTGGCGTCTACGTATCCGATGTAGTGGTGACAGGCACGTGAGGCCCGCGCGAGCTGGCCGCCGGTTCCGTGCGGTGGTGCTTGGCCTCGTCACTTCGGCGGTACTCGCGGCGTGTACAGGGTCAGTGCAGTCGATCGTGCCGGACCAGCCGACCTACAAGCCGCCGGCGGGCACCGTCGCGGGCGGCCCGAACGGCACATACATCGTGCCTCCCGGCATTCACAAGATCAAGCACGTGATCGTCATCATGCAGGAGAACCGGTCCTTCGACAGTTACTTCGGTACCTATCCCGGGGCCGTCGGGATACCCATGAGCAACGGCGTGCCGACCGTCTGCGTGCCGGACCCTCGCAACTTGTGCACCAAGCCCTATCACGACACCGCCGACGTCAATGGCGGAGGTCCGCATGGCCTGGGCAATTCGGTAGCGGACGTCAACGGCGGCAAGATGAACGGCTTCGTCATCCAGCGCGACGAGGCCCACAAGGGCTGCAAGAGTCCCGACGACCCTGCCTGCGCGCTCTCGGGAACACCGGACGTCATGGGCTACCACACGGCCGCCGAGATACCTAACTACT
Source organism: uncultured Actinomycetota bacterium (assembly GCA_963730085.1). Classification (GTDB taxonomy): domain Bacteria; phylum Actinomycetota; class Actinomycetes; order Streptosporangiales; family Streptosporangiaceae; genus JAJYUU01. The sequence continues at coordinate 242,344 of CAVSQI010000017.1, forward strand.
GGGCCTACGCCAGCGACTTCGTCCTCCAGGACCACATGTTCGAGCCGGTCGATTCGTGGTCGCTGCCCGAGCACCTGTACATGGTTTCTGACTGGTCGGCTAAGTGCAAAACCCGCTCACCGATGAGCTGCGTCAACGACGTCGTCGGGCCGTACGGCGTGAACCAGTTCCAGCAGGCGGTGGATCAGGAGCTTGCTACCGGCAAGACGTCCATCGATCTTGCCTGGACGGACATCACGTGGCTCCTGTATGCCCACCACGTGAGCTGGGCGTATTACGTCCAGACCGGCACCCAGCCTGACTGCAGCGTGGATTCAGCTATGACCTGCGCGCCAGAGCCGCAGAACTGGCAGACGCCAGGAATCTGGAATCCGCTGCCGCTGTTTGGCGACGTCCAGCAGGACAATCAGCTGCACAACGTACAGCCGCTCGGCAACTACCTGCAGGCCGCCAAGAACGGGACGTTGCCAGCCGTAAGCTGGATCGTGCCGTCGGGTGACGATAGCGACCATCCGCCAGCGAGCGTGCACATGGGTCAGGCCTATGTCACGGCCCTGATCAACGCGGCCATGAAGGGCCCCGACTGGAACTCGACCGCGATCTTCCTGAGCTGGGACGACTGGGGCGGCTTCTACGACAACGTCGTGCCACCGAAGGTGGACGCCAACGGCTACGGCATGCGCGTGCCAGCTATGGTCATCTCGCCGTACGCAAGGCGCGGTTACATCGATCACCAGACGCTCAGCAGCGACGCCTACCTCAAGTTCATCGAGGACGACTTCCTCGCCGGCGCCCGGCTGAACCCCGCGACCGACGGCCGGCCAGATCCCCGCCTCGACGTCCGGGAGGATGGGCCGATACTCGGCAACGTCGTGTCGGACTTCAACTTCAACCAGCAGCCGCGGGCGCCGGTGCTCCTGCCTACCAACCCGCCAACCGACTCCCCGTCGATCCCCAAGTCCTTCTCCGGCCAGGGCGCGTGCGACGGCTGCACCGTGCCGCCGCACGGCTAGTTTGTCGCGGGTGGCCCGCTCACAGCAGGACGGGCGGCCAGAGGTTGTGCTGCGCAGCGATCGGATCGCCCGCCCACTCCTGCATCGCGTTCAGGTTGTCTTCCGCCGGGTACTTCGAGGCCGCCGGGCCGTCGGCAAACGCGTGCAGTACGTTGCTGGTCACGTGCCGGGTGAACGCGGCCGTGCGTGGCGTCAGGCCGAACGCCCGCAGGTCGTTCATCGAGGCCACCCACCGCATCGTGCCCGTGCTGAAGACTCCGGCGCCGCCGCCGTGCGTGTAGTAGGCGGAGTCGGAGTAGCTGTTAACACCTCGACAGGTCAGTGGTGAGTGGGAGAGCACCTGGACCGGCCGCTGCACGGTCGAGTCTGGATTGACCCGGTCGTATTCGATGCCGACGAGCCCTACGAACGTCGTTCCCTTCGAAACCCCGGTACCGCGGAACATCCAGGCATCCGGCGAGGCGATGACGTAGGGGGCGTCGACGGGATTCGACTCATACTTCGTTCCAGTGAGCGACGACTCCGGGTCGGGGTTCGGCGGTTCGCGCCAGTCGCTCGTGACAAGGGCGTTGTCCTTGCCGTACATCGGATCCTGGAGATAGCTGGTCTTGTAGCAAATGATCAGCCGGTCCGGGCCCAGCCTGGTTGGTGCCAGCCGGGTGCGCCGGAAGCAGCAGTTGGCGCCCAGGAACGCGATGTTGACCCCGGCGTCCCTGGCCGAGGTGATGTTCGCCCGCTCGGGCGGCGGCCAGTACTCGTCATGGCCGAGCGAGAACAGCGAGCTGGCGCCGTCCAGCAGGTGCGGGTCGGCGGCGAGATCCATGCCGGTTACGTACGCGAGCGGCAGGCCGCTCCGCTCGGCCAGCGCGATGAACTTCCGCTCGTGCCAGAGGAACATGTACGCGCCGCTGGCGTCGTACGGGCGATCCATGCTGACGGCCAGGGACCGGTTGTTGTAGTCCGCGGCCCCGCCAGGGCCGTTGTACAGGTTGTGGCCGCCCCATGTGTTGTAGGCCTGCCAGGTGCCGACACAGTTCTTGATGACCGTCTTGCCCGACGCGCTGGCGGACCTGATGGTCACGGGAACGTACCGCTGGGCCCCGGCCTCAGAGTCCATGCGCAGCAGGTAGGAGCCCTCCGGCCAGCCGTCGGTCGGGATGGTGAGCGACGGACCCCAGTTCGTCTCGACCGTCCTGGTGTCCGGCGTGATGGTGGCCGGCGACTGGACGTGGCCGGGAACGGTCGCGGACTTCCACACCAGTCGGGCTTGGTCGCCGTTATACCAGCCCATCCGGAATGCGCTCACCTGGAATGAGCGCGCGGGCGTGGACGCGAACAGCGTGATGGCCTGGCCAGGAAGCACGCTGGCGGCGTTCAGGTAGCCCATCATCGCGTCTGCGGCGCCCTGGTGCCTGATCTGCCAGTTCGGGTCGCCAGGCAGCGAGTTCTCGCTCTTCGGTGACGGGTGCGGCGAGGGCGTACGCCCTGATGAGTGGGCAGCGTCGGTGCCGGAGCTCGACTGAGTGCAAGCCGCGACCGCCGCCGGCGCGGCGACGGCGGCAGCGGCCAGCGCGATCATGTGCCGTCTGGACGGCCCATTGCCCTGGCTGGTAGGCACATTCTGCGGCATCTGCGGCTCCGCAGGTCCACTGCTCATGCTCTCGACTTTCCCGCCAACAGCGCGCGAACGTCAGGATCTTCGGCCGACAGCACTTGATCGTTAGGCCGCGGCGTTGTCCGAAGGCCAGCCGCCAGACCCCGGCCAAGGGCGGACCGCAGGGCGCTGCGCTGGCGCGATCTCGCATACGTGCGTACCCAGCGCCGGAGCGTCGACCCTCCGTATAGCAGCCGCTCTGGCAGCGCCAGCGAAGTCGTCCGCAGCGTCCAGACCTTGTTCCGGACCTCGTAGAAGAACCGGTCCCCAGGGTCGACGTCAGTGGCGCCGAAGGTCGCCGTCTTGTGCGTCACGGCGCTGGCCGGGCACAGCAAGCCCATCCGGCCCCGCAGCAGCCTCGTGGTGAACTCGAAGTCGTCGTTCCAGAGGAAGAAGTCAGCCTGCGGCAGGCCGCGCCGACGGCAGTCGTCAGCCTCAACGAGGATCGAGACGAATGATGCCGACCGAATCGGGATGCATCCGGTAGCGGCCGCGGCGTGCCGCTCGGCGGAAGTGGCGAACGGCTTCGTCCGCGGCGTGTTCATGGGGTGCGCTCGCCCGTCCGTCCAGAGCACCTTGCTGGCGATGAGCGCCGGCGGGCCGCCGGGATGCCGGTCGCGGGCCGCGAGCAGGGCTTCGAGAGCCCCTGGGGCCGGCACCGTGTCGTCGTCCATGAGCCAGAGCACATCGGCGCCATTGGCCAGCGCCAGCGCCATTCCGTATGCGAAGCCGCCAGCGCCGCCGTAGTTGACATCCAGGGTGACCAGCCGGACGTCCGGGAAGGCGCTCTGGACGGCCGCGGGTGTCCCGTCGGTCGAGGCGTTATCGACCACGATCACCGCGTCCGGCGGGCGGCTCTGGGCGGATACTGCGGCTATCGCTTCGAGCAGCAGGTCACGCCGGTTCCAGGTGACGATGACCGCCACCGCGCGCGGCGGATGGATCTCCTCTGCGCGATCGGTGACGTGCGGCATGCTACGAATGTTTCCGGGCCCTTGATCGCTCGAGGGCGCGCCAGGCCAGGATCCGAAGCTGTCGCACCGACGCATGCCGACTGCTCAGCTCGCGCACAGTGCGCTTGAGCCGTGGCGAGGCCGCTACCGTCGACTCCACCCGAGCCGCGAGTCCGGCGCGCCCGTGACCGGCCTGCGGCTGAGCTGCCGGGTACTCCCTCCGGTACTGATTGACGATGAGGGCGGCGGCCGATTCCACGGCCACGTCGAGCACATTCGTCGGCGCTCTGCTCGTCGGGCCGGGCGCCAGGCTTAGTCGCGACGCGCGGCAGCAGTTCATCGAGGTCCCCGACGACGTCGTAGCTGGACTTGCGGAGTCCGGAGATCAGCGCGTCGGCGTGCGCATCAGCCCAGCTATACCGGTCCGCCGGCAGGACGAGGCGACCGTCGGCTTGCCGGGCCGCGAGAGTCTGATGGGCCAGCGCTTCCTTGACGTTCCACATGTAGAACCAGTCAGGCACCTCGTCTGGAAGCTGCTCGTTCAGCCGCCGGAGGAACTCGATCTCCGGCAGGCCGAGCGATGTGTTCGCCCGTGCCCGGCTCAGGTCCACGCTGTCCGCATCGACACCGAGCACCCCGGCAAACCGCTGCCAGAGCAACCCCGTTCCCGCCGTCGCCGGGGGAGCGGTGATCACGTGCACGTTTTCCGCAGGCAGGTGGTGGGACCAGAGGTCGAGAATCGCAAGGGTGTCGTGGACGCGCCAGAACCACCACTGTCGGCGGTCGGCCGACACCGCCTCGCGATCGATCACATCCGCGAGCCAGTCGTCCCAGCCGCGGGCGTTGCGGTGCTTCACCGTCTCCTGCCACTCGGCGGGCAGCAGGCTGGCGATGTCGCGGACGGTGATCACCAGGTGCACCTCGGCTGGCTGAAGCGACTGCACTGCGCGCTTGGCCTGCGCCTCGTCAGCGGCTGAGAATAGCTCGTGCGAGATGACGGCAACCTGCTGCGCCTGCCGGGCCTCGGTGGCGAGGATGTCCCATTCCCCGGTCCACGAGCCAGCCGGATCACTCGGCAGTTTCTGTATCTCGCGCAGATCCTGGCTGGCGCGGAAGTGATCCTGGGGATGGTGACCAGGCAGGACCACGCCCTGACCGGCCAGTGCGGCCCGGTTACGCCACATGACCTGCTGCAGGAAGGTGGTGCCCGTCTTCGGCTCGCCGACGTGCAAGACCACCCGAGGGGGCTGCCGCCCACCGTGGCGGACGCTGTCGGCGGTGCCGGGTACGGGCTCGGCCAGATTGCTTTCAGAGATGGCGTGCGCCATCCGGGCACCTCACGGGCTGTCGGTTGGGGTGCCTGGTCACCCCGGCCAGGCCCGCCTCACGGATCGTCAGCCGATAGACTAACAGCCGAATAGAGTGGTCTTCTGGGTGCTCGAGAGCACTGCGCGGGAGTCGGCACCCTGCCCGATCTGGCTCCATCGCCGGATTCGACGGTAACCCCCCTTGGAGGTAGCCTTCCCCGGTGCATGAGCCCTTCGCGTTGTTGGTCTCGGTGTACGACGGCGACCGGCCCGACTACGTCCGACGTGCGCTGCGGAGCGCTGTTGCAGATCAGACGGTGCGTCCCGACCAGGTGATCATCGTCCGTGACGGCCCCGTCGGCTCGGATCTCGCTCAGTGCCTCGACGAGATCGCGGCGAGCTGCGTGAGCCCAGTGACCTTCGTGCCGCTGGAGCACAACAGCGGCCTGGGTCCCGCCTTGGACAGCGGCCTGGCCGCCAGCTGGTATGACGTAATCGCACGAATGGACGCGGACGATATCGCCATGGCCCATCGGTTCGAGGTCCAGCTCCCGCTGATCGCCGAGGCTGACATCGTCGGATCGGGCCTGCTCGAGTTCGTCGAAGACACCGACCAGATCGTGGGGCAGCGGGTGCCGCCGATCGACTCCGCCCACATCGCTCGCTACGCCAGGGTCCACGATCCCTTCAATCACCCAACCGTGGTGTACCGGCGCGAGGCTGTTCTTTCGGCGGGTGGCTACGGCGACCATCCGCTCATGGAGGACTACGCGCTGTTCGTGCGCATGATCCAGGACGGCGCGCGCACCGCGAACGTCGCCGAGCCGCTCGTCTTCTACCGGGTCGGCGAGACCGCCTTCAAGCGCCGGGGCGGCACGGCCCTGCTCCGCTCCGAGCTGCGCCTGCAGCGCGAATTCCGGCGCAGCGGGTTCACCTCGCCGGCCGAGTACGTGCGTAACGTGCTAGTTCGCGGCGGCTACCGGCTGATCCCGTGGTGGCTTCGCCGAGCGGTCTACCGCCCGCTCGTAGGGCTCTTGCCGAAACCTGCCGACCACGGGTCCGCAGTGCGGGCACAGCCAGCGCCGCCGGACTGGGAGTTCGCCGACGACTGGCGGTACCCGGACATGCTCGCGGCTGGGCTGCGAGATGAGCCAGCGGCGCCCGCAGCGCCGCCGGCGTCGGCGCCGGCGTCGGTGAACCAGTGAATGCCGACCTCGTCGTCGTCGGCTCCGGGTTCTTCGGGCTGACGATCGCAGAACGGTGCGCGACCGACCTTGGCATCCGTGTCCTCGTGATTGAGCGCCGGGGCCACATCGGCGGCAACGCTTACTCCGAGCCCGAGGCGGAGACCGGCATCGAGGTGCACCGCTACGGCGCGCACCTCTTCCATACCTCGAACACGCGGGTCTGGGAGTACGCCACCAGGTTCACCGCCTTTACCGGCTATCAGCACCGCGTGTTCTCGGCCTACAAGGGCCGCGTCTACCCGATGCCGATCAACCTGGGCACGATCTGCGAGTATTTCGGCCGGTTGATGTCCCCGGACGAGGCGCGGGCGCTCGTCGCGGAGCAGTCAGCGGAAGTTGCGCCCGGCACAGCGGCGAACCTAGAGCAGAAGGCTGTATCCCTGATCGGCCGTCCGCTCTATGAGGCCTTCATCCGGGGCTATACCTATAAGCAGTGGCAGACCGATCCCGCGGAGCTGCCCGCCGAGATCATCGCGCGGCTCCCCGTGCGCTACACCTTCGATAACCGGTATTTCAGCGACACCTTCGAGGGCCTGCCGGTCGACGGCTACACGGCGTGGCTAACCCGGATGGCCGACCATCCGAACATCGAGGTGCGGCTGAGCACGGAGTTCGCTGACCTGCGAGCCAGCGCGGTCGGACAGGTTCCGGTCGTGTACACCGGGCCGCTGGACGCCTACTTCGGCTTCGCTGCCGGCGACCTGGGCTGGCGGACGCTGGACTTCGAGCAGGAAGTGCTGCCGACCGGCGACTTCCAGGGCACGTCAGTCATGAACTACGCCGACGAGGACGTGCCCTACACGAGGATCCACGAGTTCCGGCACTTCCATCCCGAGCGCGACTGGTACCCGGACGACAAGACGGTCATCATGCGCGAGTACTCGCGGTTCGCCGGTCGTGGCGACGAGCCCTACTACCCGATCAACACGGCCGAGGACCGAGCCAGGCTGCTGACCTACCGCGAGCTGGCCGACGCCGAGCAGGGCGTGTTGTTCGGCGGCCGTCTCGGGACCTACCAGTACCTTGATATGCATATGGCGATAGGAGCCGCGCTGAGTATGTATGACAACCGGGTGCGGCCGCACTTCGCCGACGGAGAGCCGCTGAACCGGCCAGGAGGTAACAAGTGACGGCCGGTACCGAGCTGCGCGTCCTGCAGCGCGTGATCCTCCCTGGCGAGGACCTGGACGTCGTTCCCCTTTACGTCGAAACCGACCTGGAACGGGGTGCCGGTGAGCTGGCAGCCGAACTGGCCAACGAGGCGCTGACCGGCCGCAAAGCCACTGTCAGCGTTCCGGTCGCCAACGCTGCGGTCGGTGAGACCCAGTCGAGCATTCGGTTTGGCCCTGACGTGCCCGCCTACCTGACCGAAGACGCCGGGCCGCGCCGCAGCGCCCTGATCAGCAAGGGCCGCCGGGTGTCGTTCGCGACGTACTTCAACGCGTTCCCGGCCGCGTACTGGCGGCGGTGGACGGCCGTCGAGTCGGTCACGCTGCGGATCAGGCTCGCCGGAGAATCCAAGATCGTCGTCTACAGGTCAACCGCCAAGGGCTTCAGTCACCCGATCGAGACGATCAGCGTGGAATCTGACGTGCCTGAGACGATCCAGCGCACGCTGCCGCTGGCGCCCTTCATTGACGGCGGCTGGTACTGGTTCGACATCATCGCCGGACCAAACGGGTCGACGCTGATCGAAGCTGACTGGCTCGGGCAGGCCGCTCCCACGTCCACCGCCTCCGGCACGGTCAGCCTGGGCATCACCACGTTCAACAAGCCCGACGACATGCTGGACAAGCTGCGCACCCTCGGCGAGGCCACCGAGATCCTCGAGGTGATCGACCGCGTCTATGTCATCGACCAGGGCACCGACCAGGTAAGGGATCAGCCGGGCTTCCCCGACGCGTCGAAGAAGCTGGGTGACCGCCTGCAGATCATTCACCAGGGCAACATCGGCGGCTCGGGCGGGTTCGCCCGCTCCATGGATGAGACGGTACGGGCCGGGCAGAGCGAGTACGTCCTGCTATCCGACGACGACGTCAAGATCGATCCCGAGAGCATCCTGCGCGCGATTACGTTCGCCGATCTGGCCAAGAAACCGACGATCGTCGGCGGCCACATGTTCAGCATGCACGACCGGTCGCTGCTGCATGCCTATGCCGAGGCCGTCGAGCCGCACAAGTGGTGGTGGGGCCGGCCCCGAACACCAAGGCCCGGCACGACTTCGGCCGCCGGAACCTGCGCAACACGCCCTGGCTGCATCGCCGCGCGGACTCCGACTACAACGGCTGGTGGATGTGCCTGATCCCGGTCAGCGTCATCGAGCGGCTCGGCCTGTCGCTGCCGGTCTTCATCAAGTGGGACGACGCGGAATACGGCGTGCGGGCCCGCAATAACGGCGTCCCGACGGTGTCGCTACCCGGCGTCGCCAGCTGGCAAGTGCCGTGGGACGACAAGGATGACGCGAGGGACTGGCAGGCCTACTATCACCTGCGCAACCGGCTTGTGTCGGCCCTGGTGCACTCGCCGGCGCCCAAGGGTGGCGCGCTCATCTCCGAGAGCTTGGAGCGCCAGCTCCAGAGCCTGCTGTCCATGCAGTACTCGACGGCTGCGATCAGGCTGCTGGCCATCGAGGATGTACTGACCGGGCCGGATCACATGCACCGCGAGATGGGTACGAAGCTGCCCGTGCTGCGCGCACTGCAGGCCGGCTTCCGCGACGCGGAGCAGGCCGCGAACCTCGACGATTTCCCGCCGCCCCGCCGCAAGCCGCCGGAGGCGGTGAAGAGCTCGACTACGCCGACCAACAGGCTGAACCTGGCCACCAAGGCCGGATCCGGGACGTTGCGGCAGTTCAGGCGGCCGCGGGACGGGGCCATGAAGCGCCCGCAGATGGCGCTGCCGTATCAGGACGCGTCCTGGTGGGTGCTGGCCAAGCTGGACAGCGCCCTGGTGTCCAACGCCGAGGGCACGAGCGCCGCCTGGTACCGGCGCGACCCGCGCCTGTTCCGCTCGCTCGCGCGGCGCAGCCTGGTGCTGCATCGCCGGCTCCGCCGACGGTGGCCCCGACTTGCCGCCCAGTACCGCGCGGCGGCCGCCGACTTCAACTCGCCAGAGCGGTGGCGGGAGACCTTCGCCGCGTCGCTGAACCCGCCGCCGGACAGGCCGTGACAGGCGCGTCGCGGGAGCCGGGACTCCGTGACAGCGCGGCCGGCTGGCACGAAGCCCGCGGCGCCGGCGGCGGGTGCGGCTCGTCCACCGGCCGGCCGGTGGACCTCATACGCCGCCAGGTACGGTCCGGTGGTCGTCCCGGTCGCCGCCGTCGGCGTCGTCGGGAGCTGGGGACTGGCCCGCTCGGGCTCGATGGGGAACGACGAGGTCGCGACCCGCTGGGCCGCTCTGCTCAGCCTCCGCGAGCTAGCGCACCTCCTCCGCCACATCGACGCCGTGCACGGGCTCTACTACCTGGTGATGCACTGCTGGGTAGTTTTCGGCAGCAGCCCCACGCTGCTGCGCGTTCCCTCCATCATCGCCATGGCCATCGGCGCCGGCCTAGCCGCCCTCATCGGCCGGAAGCTGACCGGCTCGGGCTGGGCGGGCCTGTTCGCCGGCCTCATCATGGCGGTGACCCCGAGCATCAGCTATTACGCACAGACGGCCCGCTCCTACGCCATGGTTCTCGCCGCGGTGCTGGCTGCGACGCTGGTGCTGCTGCACGCGCTGGACGCCGAGAAGGCTGGCGGACGCCGCCTGGCTGCCCGCTGGTGGCTTGGTTACGGCGTCCTCGTCGCCCTGTCTGGCTACCTCAACGAGATGGCCCTGCTGGTGCTCGCTGCGCACGCAGCCACACTGCTTCTCGGGCGATGCGATCTGCAGATCCTCAAACGCTGGGCCGTCGCCGCGGCGTGCGGGGTTGTCGTTATGCTCCCGCTCCTGGCGCTCAGCGTCCGGCAGCACGCGGCCGTCTCCTGGATCGCCCGGCCTGACCTGGCGTCGCTGCGGACGCTCTTCCGCGACTACTTCGGGGTGGGCACGGCAGCCAGCCTGATCGTCCTGGCCTGCGCCGTCGTGGCCGTGCTGCCACCGGCGGGGGGATGGCGAAGGCCGGCGCCCGGTAGCGGTGCGGTGTCACTGCCGTCGGTGGCCGGCCCGCTGCTCGTCGTGCCTGCCGCGTTGCTCCTTCTTGAGTCGGTGATCCTGCCCCCGCTCTACGTCGACCGGTACGTGCTGTACGGCGAGGCCGGAGCGGCGTTGCTGGCCGGCGCCGGCGCCTATCGCCTGGGTCAGTGGCTCGCCGGCCATGATCGACGTCCTTACCTCACGCTCGTGCCGGGCGTTGTGGTCTGCGTGCTGGGACTCGTACTCCAGCTAACGCCACAGCACGTCATCCGCACGCCCCAGAGCCGGCAGTTCGACTTTGGCGGCCCGTCGCGGTACGTGGCGGCGCGGGCACAGCAAGGCGACGGGGTCCTCTACTCAGACACGCTGTTCCGGAAGGCGGAACTCGGCTATCCGGCCGACTTCCGGAAGATCACCGATTTTGGCGTTGCCCTCACGCCGATGCAGGCCGGCACCTTCCGCGGCACCGATAAACCGTTCAGTCTCACCCGCCCGGCGATGCTCAGCCTCCGGCGCATCTGGGTGATCGGTGCGCGGCCGTCTGGATTGACCGGGTCAAGCCTCTTCAAGCAGGAGAGCGCGCTGCTGCACGCTGACTTCTCGCTGGCCGCCAGTAAGCACTTCCGTGGCATGGTCGTGACCCTCTGGATCCGCCGGTAGACCATCACCCGACGACCAGCGTGCTAGCGCGTCACGTAGCTATCGCCGTTCGAGGAAATCACCGCGGTCTCCGTAGCGGTCTGCCCGTTGGACAGGTAGTCGACGCAGTGGTCGGTTTTCCAACGGAGTAACGCTAGCCTCACGGACGCGCTTCGCGCAGCAGTCGCGCCGCAGTCTCCGGACTGATGTCGTTGACGAACGCCCCCATCGCGGACTCCGACCCGGCCAGGTATTTCAGCTTCCCAGGCCCTCGCCGCGTCGAGAAGATTTGCAGGTGCAAACGGGCCAGGTCGCGATCAATGCGCACAGGCGCCTGGTGCCATGCAGCGATGTAGGGGAGTGTGTCGTCGAACACCGCCTCCATCCGGCGCAATACATCGAGGTAGATCGACGACAACTCGGTGCGCTCCGCATCGCCGAGCGCCGGCAGGTCAGGGACGTGATCATGCGGGTAGAGGTGCACTTCCAGCGGCCACCGGGCGGCGAATGGGACGAACGCAGTCCACGACTCGCCGCGGGCCACAATCCTGTCGCCGCTACGTTGCTCGGCAGCGAGGACATCCGCGAACAGGCTGCGTCGCATCCGGTGCTGGTACGCGCGGGCGGCATCCAGCATCTGCCGCGTCCGCGGTGCCGGGAAGGGGTAGGCGTAGATCTGTCCGTGCGGATGGGACAAGGTGATCCCAATTTCCTTGCCGCGGTTCTCGAAGCAGAAGACGTCCGCCACGTTCGGGAGCGCGGACAGCGTCCTCGTCCGGTCCACCCAGGCCTCGATCACGGTGCGGACCCTGCTGGCCGACAGCGCTGAAAAAGAGGAGTCATGATCGGCCGTGAAGCAGACCACCTCGCAGCGCCCGACGGCCGCCCGCTGACGGAAGAACTGTTCCCTCGGCGCCTCCGGGAGCACCGCGCCGTCGGTCCCCTGGGCGAACGACGGGAACCGGTTCTCGAAGACGACGACGTCATAGGACGACGCTGGGATCTCGGTCAGTCGGGAGTCGGATGACGGACAGAGCGGGCACTGATCCTCAGGCGGCAAGTACGTCCTGTCCTGCCGGAAGTCAGCCAGTCCGACCCACTCATCCAGGACTGCGTCGTAACGCACGGTGGGCTGAAGCCGGAATGGCGGGAGGTCGCGCCCGTCAATCAAGGTGCGGGCGGCCGCGTCGGACTCGTCGAAGTAGATGATCTCCCGGCCATCGGCCAGCAGTGCGCTGGTCTTCTTCACGAGGGTCAGGCTAGATGGTTGTTGGGTACCTGTGGCTCTGGAGGAGGCTTAGGTCACGGTGCCGAACTGGGCTGAAGTTGTCACGGCAATCGCCACGGCGGTGGGTGCGCTCGGGCTGGTCAGCGCGATCGGTGCGGTGATCTTCGCGGGCCAGCAAGCGCGGGAAGCCAGAATCGGCCGTCAGGCCGAAATGGCGGTGGACTTTTTCCGCCGGTGGAACGAAGAACCGATGGTCGAGACGCGCCGCCTGGTCGCGGAGTTCGAGACGCCCGAAGCACTCCGTGAAGCCATGACGCGGTTCGTCGCGCAGAACTCAGCTGAGGCGTACGTGATGTACCGCGAGCTCGACTACTTCGAGCAACTCGGCGCGCTCGAGGAGCATGGCGGCTTCGATTTCGAGCTGATCAGGAGCCTGCTCGGCCGCCGCCTCATTGACAGATGGGAGATGTGGCAGCCGACGATCCAGGCCATTGGCACGGGTGCTGCTTACCCGATGTTCGAGCGGCTGGTAGCCAAGATGCGCACCGCGATCTGAGCAATCGAAGCCCCGCAAAACTGTTCTCCGGCGCGTTGCCTGTTTTCCTTTGGAGTTCTTTTGCGTGCCCAAAAGTAAGGCCTGGGAATTAGCTCGACGGTGCGTAACGCTGCGATCAAGTTATCGCCACGCCGACATGACAAGTCTAACGGGGGAGATTAGCGCGACTATTCATCGGGCATGGCGCGCGCCGTATCTAGTGCGCAGGCGAGTGCACAAAGGAGGAGAATTAAGTGCATCGCAAGCTCGATATTCTTGCCGAAACGGGATACGCGATCCTGCGGGACTGGCAAGGGGCGCCCATTGCCCCGTCCGAGTGGGAGTCGCTTACCTATATGGACTGGAAGAGCGGTGGCGACACCAACTTCGCACCGCTGACCTCGGCGACCGGCGAGCTGGATTGCCGCGGCTTCTGGGATCACGGCAAACCTGACAAGGGCGGCATCTGGACGGAGAACCGCAACCGCGCCCCTGGTCTGTGCCGCTACGTCGAGGGTATCGGCGGCGAATTCGGTCGGGTACGAGTCATCAAGCTGAATCCCAGTGACGAGGCAACCGCGCTGCGCCAACTGCACCTGGATGACAACAATCGGCTTAATCCTGACGGCACCGGCTGGGTAGTCCGGTCGTGGCTCGAACTCGACGACGCAGCCGGGCAGTCGGTGTTCATCCTGCGCGAGCAGAAGGACGATCCGGCGACCGAGACTAGGATTCGCCTGCATCCTGGCATGCAAATCGTCATTGACACCGAGCGGCTGTACCACGTCGTCTGGCATCCAGGGCCACGGCCGCGCTATGCACTAATCACGTCGTGGGAAAGCGATGACGTGATCGACAAGTGGATCAGCAACGAGGCGGAGCCAGCCGCAGCGCCGCCTACGGGTCTGTCGGCCGCGGCGCCGGACATCGTTAATGCGGTGCAGCTCGGCGCCGAATCCGCGAGGCCATCACCGCTATCAGCGCCATGAGTTCGCGAACGTCGAACAGCCGGGCGAGCAGCAGGTAGAGCCCGACGGCGCAGCCGCCAGCGAGGATCACGGTGGCCACCGCACCGAGCACGTCAGCTGGCAGCGTGGCCCTGGTCGCCAGCGACAAGGCGATGGCGAGGCCGGCGGCGGGCAGCGCTGCTGCGTGCATGCGCAGCAGGCTGCGGCGGATCTCATGGCCGCCAAGCCCACCGAGTCTGCGGCTCAGGATCCGCCACGCGATGCTCGCTCCGAGCGCGTTCGCGGCACCGAAACCGGCCCCTAGCCCAGCCACAACCTGGCCGGGTGGCAGGAGCGCGAGCGCGGCATAGTTGACCCCGATGTTCAGGATCATGCACGCCGCGCCGATGAACGCGGGCGTGCGACTGTCGTGCAGCGCGTAGAAGACCCGAAGCTGCAACTGGAAGATGGTGTACGGCAGCAGGCCAAGGCAGAACACCGCGAACACCTCACCCATGTAGTGCGCGCTGGCGAGACTGGTGGAGCCGTGGGCAAGAAAGACCTCAGCTAGTGGTGGACCGAGAACTGCCAGTATCAGTGCCGCGGGCACGACGATCGCGCCGGCAAGCCGCAAGCCGACCGAAAAGTCGCCTCTGATGAGATCTGGCCGGTGCGCGTCAGCGTGAGCGCTCATCCGCGGCAGGAGAGCGGTGATCACCGAGATTCCGACGACCGCGTACGGCATCTGGAATAGCTGCCAGGCATAGGCGAACGGCGTGTACCCGGCCCCGTAGTGCACGTGAGTCTTGACCGCGAGCACGCTCGCCTGGTTGGCCACCCGGGTGGTGAAGAGCATCGCGACCTGAGTGGTCGCGACATAAGCGAAGACCCAGCTAGCCATGTGCCAGATGCCGCCGAGCTCGGCGCGCCTGAAGTCGTACCGTGGCCGCCACCTGAATCCGGCCGCCCTGAGGGCGGGCACTAGCGCCGTTGTCTGCGCCACGACGCCGAGCGTCGTCCCGAGGCCCAGGAGTCCGACCTGGCCGGATGTGATCGAGGCCGGGTTAGCGCCGAATCCGGCGGTAAAGATGAACGCCAGGAGGATGCCGATGACCACCACGTTGTTGACGACGGGCGTCCACATCGGTGCCGCGAAGCTGCCCCTGGCGTTGAGCACCGCACCCGCTAGCGAGCTCACGCCGTAAAAGAAGATCTGAGGGATAAAGAAGTACGCAAAGATCACCATCAGGTGGAGCTCAGGACCGGTGACGCTGCCCTTGTACAGATAGATCAATGGCGCGGCGGCCGCAGTCGCGACGATCGTAATCGCCAGTAGAGCGAAGGTGAGCAGCGTAAACGTCCGCTGCGTATAGGCAGCGCCGTCGTCGGCGTCGCGTCGCGCAGCGCGGACGAGCAGCGGCACGATCACGCTGGTCAAGATGCCGCCAAGCATGAGGTTATAGACGGCGTTAGGCAGCGAGTTCGCCACGTTATAGGCGTCAGCCAGCGCCACGGCGCCGAGCGCATAAGCCTGGATGAGAGTGCGGACCAGCCCAGTCACTCGCGAGGCGAGCGTTCCCGCCGCCATCACCGCGCTGGACCGGGCAACGCTCACGTTGCTCACGTTGGCCACCGCGCCGCCCGCGCCTGGAAGCTTCGTGGTCGCCGCGCCGAGCCCCGCGTCAGCCCTCCGAGCCTGCGAAGACTCGCGCATGCCCATGCGCCGCCATCCCCCGTCGACGCGATCCCCGTGTCCTGATCGCTCGACCGTATCTGACGTGACCAGGCCGGCAGTCGGCGCCTCCCGTGCGTTTACCGGTGCAGTTGACCCCGTTTACCAAAGGCGAAGCGCGCGTTCACGGCACGCCGAAATCAGGCTGGCCGCAGCCGGATAATCCGACCTGATCAACTGATTATCAGGTTTAGCGACATAAGTAGGAGGATTTCAGCCGTCGCCGACGGCTGCAACCGCTGTGCTGCGGCTTCCAGCAGGCTGAGCTGCTAGCTCAGCGCTGCAGGGCCGAGGCGCCCTCGTAAGCGCTCCCGGTGATGAGGGCCCGCTGCTCCCGGCGCGCGCGCACGAGCGCGTACGCGACGACGCCAAGCCCGAGGAGTCCAGTCAGCACGTACAGGTCGCCGACGAACTGATCCCAGCCGGTCACGTGGCCCGGGACGGGGAACTCGGATCCGCCGGACGGTACGGTCCACAGCACGCCGGAAAACAGCCCGGCCAGCGCTGCGATGGCGAGCCAGCAAACTAGGCGCGAGCGCCTTGCCTGCGCAACGGGCACTGGCCTCATCGCCAGGTCGGCCAGCACGACAACCACGGGCGCCACCCAGACCCAGTGGTGCGACCACGAGACGGGCGAGACGAGCAGGCCGGTCACCGCGCACACCAGGATGCCGACCATCTCCTCGCCCCGCCGCGACGCCCACGCAGCGAGCAGTAGCCCACCGACAGTCACGACCGTCACGGCCGCGAGCTGGTATGGCCGTGCGGCCGCGGGGCTGCCAACCAGCCGGACCAGCGCGCCGTAGAGCGACTGATTACCGACGAAGGCCACGTTCCCGAGACGCTGGGGGTCGATAAACACGCCGTCGAGCCAAAAGTGCTCTGAGGCGGTGGGCAGAAACGCGAAGGACAGTGCGACCGTCAGGCTGAACGTGCCTGTCGCGACCGCCGCGGCCCGGAACCGCCGCGTCACCAGCAAGTACGGGATGAAAATCAGCGGTGTCAGCTTGAAGCCCGCCGCCAGGCCCACGCCCGCGCCTTTCCACCAGCGGCTGTCCGGCAGACAGAGGTCGGCCACGATGAGGAGCATCAGGAGCACGTTGACCTGGCCGAACGAAAGTGTCTGGCGGACGGGTTCGAGCCACAGAGCCACCGCGCCGATGGTGAGCGTCGCGGCCAGCCGGCCATGGGCCTGCCAGCGCGGTAGCGTCCCGGCCGTGATCCACAGCACCGCCAGCAGCGACACGATGTTGGCGACTGTGACGAGTCCGATGACCACCGGCGCGCTGAGGAGCGAGACCAGCGCGAAGAAGCCGGCCGCCTCCGGCGTGTACGTGAAATGCAGGGAACCCGCATAGGAGTACAGGTACGGGTCGTGTGACTGGCGGATGAGCGCGCCGCCCCACAAGTAGACGCGCAGGTCCAGCATCGACCACGGCCGTGAGCTAAAGGTCTGGAAGATGGCCACGATCAGCGTCAGCGAGCTGACGAATAGCACGGTGGCCAGGGCCACCTCGTGCCTTCGCACCCGTGCCGGCGGCCGGTCAGCGGCGGCCGCGGCGGGGCCGCCGGTGTCCACCGTCATCTTGCTCTGGCCTTCCTCAGCTCTGACCGCGATCGGGGGACCGCGATGAGTCGATACTGCGCCGTGTCCGGATCGAGCTGAAGATGGCGCTGATCCCAAGCGCGCCCGCCGGTACGAGCGTGACAAGGGCGGGCAGCTGATAGCGCCACGAGAAGACGAAGAGATCCGAGAACAGCGTCAGCGACACCCCGGCGCCGAAGAACAGCAGGCAGGCTAGCACGAGCTGACGCGTCGGCCCCGGCATCCGCCTGCGCAGCACCAAAGCGGAGCCGACTAGGCCGGCCACCGTGCAGAGCACGAGCGCGGGTCCAGGCGTATATCCACCGTCGAGCTGATACGAGCGCAGGAACGCTGCCACCGGCCGCCAGACGGCGGGCGTGCCGCCCCCGAAGCGCTCGGTGGCAGCGTCGACGATCGCGGGCGTGGCATGCGATGAAAAATAAGGGAACGAGGCCTGGAATTGCCAGCGGCCGATCGGTGGGTCGCCGGGGGCTGTGACTCGGTCGACCGCGTAGAGCTTGAGCACGTCACGCCCGTACGCGGCGAGGACCCGGAGGGGCTGCTGGGCCACCACGCTGC
Source organism: uncultured Actinomycetota bacterium (assembly GCA_963730085.1). Classification (GTDB taxonomy): domain Bacteria; phylum Actinomycetota; class Actinomycetes; order Streptosporangiales; family Streptosporangiaceae; genus JAJYUU01. The sequence continues at coordinate 259,879 of CAVSQI010000017.1, forward strand.
GGCTGAAGTTCGTGACCAGCGAGTTGACCTCGCCCCTCGATAGGTCGTGGTTGTTGTAGTAGGAGGCCTGCACGGGGGCGTACGTGCCGAATTCCAGCCAGTCGTTCCCTCTGGCCTGCTGAGCCTTCGTCGGGCACAAGGCCCGCTCGGCTTGGGGCAGCCGCAAAGTGGCGCAGTCGGCGGCGGCCGCAGTGCGCCCGTAGAAAGACGTGACGCCGGAGTGCGACAAGAAAAAGCTCCCGGTGGCCACGTAGGAGCCAGCGGAGTACGCCAGGATAGGCACGGCACAGGCCGCGCACAGCGCTGCAGCCTTTCCGATGGCACGGCGCCAGTCGCCGGCGGCCGCCAGGACGAACAGCGCAGCTGCCGGAACCAGGGCCTCGCCCACCTGGGCGACCGTGGCCGAGGTCCCGAGCACCAATCCGCCGGCGATGACACGGCGCCAGCTGATGGTCGGCTGCCAGAGCAGAACGGCAACACCGGCCACGATCAGGGCCTCGAACCATGGCCCAGGCATGATCGTCTGCTCGCTCTGAAGCTGGTAGGCATCCAGCAAGATGGCCGCGGCCGCCAGCGCCGCAAGCCACCTCGGCACGCCGCGCCGCAGTAGCAGTGCGTACAGCACGACGGCGATGCCGAGGCCGAGCAGGTGCTGGACGGCGACAACGGCGTTGAAGTTGCCAACCAGCAAGATCCCGCGCAGCGGGAGCTTGTAGCCCTCTGGGTCGTTGCCATCGGAGTTGTACAGGTACTTCACCGAGTCGATGTAAAACAGGGCCGGCCGATAGGCGAGCTGCGCCAGCACGCGCAGCACCAATCCGGCGGCCAGGAACGTGGCGAGCAGCCAGTGGCGTCGCACCAGGTCGCGGGCGCCCTGAAGGCGACCAGCCGGCGGACTGGGCGTCCGACGGGCGAGGCCGTCCACGCGGCCCGGCTCATGCAGGTCACCGACACCCACGGCCGACCGAACAGGTCCGCCCTCGGTCGGCAATGGGTTCGACGGGCCGACGGATCTCACACTTGGCCCGTAGGTGCTGTTCCGCCGCTGGAATGCCATAGCGCGAGCACGACGGTCACGATGGTGAGCCATCTGGTCATGCGATTGCGAGGCACCTGGGTCAGCGCGGCCCACGTGATCGCGGTATACCACGGGAATACCCAGGGCGCCACGACGATCCAGGCGTACGTCAGCGCGAAGGGAGCCACGACCTCGCCCGGCTGATCAGAGGAGATCCGCTGGTAAACCAGCCACGCGACCACGATCATGGCGATCGGCCAGAGCACGTCGATGGCGGTGATCGACAATCCCAGCATCTGGGCGAATCGCCACGGGGACGGCAGGATCACCCATTTCGAGCCGCCGTAGAGAGGGGTCAGCGCCCTGAGGCCGTACGAGGCATACAAGACGGCGAGCGTTCCTAGCGATACGACCGCGATCCGGGTGATACGCAGCCACTCGTGCCGCCTGAGCATGGGATACGCGAGGCCGACGGCCACCAGGGCGGCGTTAGCCTTCACTCCGCACGCCAGGCCGATCAGCACGCCCGTCAGGACGTCGCCCCATCGTCCGGACATCCGGCGGGCGACCTGGATGGCACAGATGCACCCGGCCGCGACGAAGGTATCCAGGTGCCCGCCGCTGACCAGCTGCTGGATGATGACCGGGTTGGCCGTCCAGAGCAGGGTCGCCCGCACGGGGTCGTCGGATGTCTTGAGCAGCAGCCAGCCGGTGCCGATGAAGACCATCCCGTTAAGGATCATCAAGATCCAGATGGTCGTAACGACGCTGGGACCGCCGATCGCGGCGGCAAAGTGCTGAACCGCCGTGGCGATCGGGCCATAGACGGACGGCTGCTTCTTCCACACCGCGCCGACGACCTGGTAATAGGCGGAGTGGGGGCCGAGGAATTTCGCCGGGGTGGTCTCGTAGGGGTTGCCGCCAAGCGCCGCGATACGACCAAACGCCGCATAACTCGCCGTATCTGACGAGCCAACCGGCGTGAGGCTCACCATGACCGCGACGACGGCCGAGCTCGCCGCGAGCAGATGCCACGGATTGGGACGCCATCCCTGGCTGTGTGCCCACAGCATGCCAGCGAGGCCCAGGCACGCCAGTACGTCGCCGAGGTAAAGAATTGCCATCGTGATGACGGTGTAGTGATGCAGCGACGGAAGGACCGTCAGCGGCAGCCTGATCTTCAGCGTGGCGTTGTTCGGCGCGGTGGCGCCGACGATCACGCCGAGGAACAGCCCGAGCCCGGCGACAGTGACCGCAACCCGAGGCTTGGCCAGCCGACTCCAGGCGAGCTTGCGGATCACGGTGCTCATGACCCGCTCGACGGGACCGGTAGCCCCGGCTCCCGCGACCGGAGCGGATGTGATGGTCGCGGCGTTCGGCTCGGTCGGCTGCACCGACCCGGCCGCGCCTGGCGGCTCGGCCGAGTCGATGGATGCCCGTGTCACCTCGGCCATACCTCCATCAGCGGACATGCGGTCCTAATATCCTGGCAGGTATCGCCGCGCCGCTCGGTCTCGGAGCCCCTGGCTGCCCCTCGCCATGCCCGGCTTGCGCGTCTTGCCACAGCGTAGGGCGACCCGCGACGGCTGCACGCCACATTGAGTGAATCGTGCCCGGAGCTTCACGTCCATTACCGGGGCAGCCGCTAGGCGACGCGCCACGACCGCCTGTTCGGTTCTGCCTGCAAATGTATGCAATGCTAACAAGATTCGCGAGCAGGTCGAGCCGGCTATAACCGGCGAGAGCCGGGCGTCTTGCCCGCAGCCGCGCGACGACGGCGCCGCACGACCGCGCGGACTACCAGCGCTGCCACCACGACGACGAGTGCTATCAGGAAGTACAGGGAGTAGCGGGTGATCGTGTTGTAGATCACCGTGATGTGGCCGCCCGCCAGGTAGCCGATCGAAGCCCAGAGCCCTACCCAGAGCGCCGCTCCAAGCGCATTGAAGGCCAGGAACTTCAGCCAGGGCATGCGGATCGTGCCCGCGACGATGCCATTCGCCTGGCGCAGGCCTTCGACAAACCGGGCCCCGGCCACCACCAAGCCGCCATAGCGGTCGAAGAACCGCTCCGCCTTATCCAGGCGCTCGCTGGTCAGGTGCACGTACTTGCCAAACCGCAGAACCAGTGTCCGGCCACCGAAGTAGCCGATGGCATACCCGATGTTGTCACCGATGATCGCCGCAAGGACAGCGACGAGCGCGACGCCGATAATGCTGAGCCGACCGGAGCCCGCGTAGACGGCGGCGGCGATCAGGATCGTCTCGCCTGGTACCGGGATACCGAAGTCCTCGATCAGGACGAATCCGCCAACCGCCAGGTAGCCGTACTGATTGAGCACCGGCGCCAGGCTGGCCAGTATTCCCGGCAGCGGCTGAGCGGACATTCGTCAAGGGTGGCACGCCCGGGGTTCGCTCCTGCCGCCACGGTGCCGCCACGGACTGTAGTTAGCCCTCGTAGATACCCATCGGCCAGGTCGCCAGGAGAACTGCGACGACGTGCCCCAAATGGCTGGCGAAGCGCGTTCCTGCTGCCTCGGTAACGCTCCGCATTCGCGCCGCGATCCTTGGCTTAGATCTGGACATCCACGTGCTCGGGCCGCAGTGTGAAAGGTGCCGGTATGCGCGCGGTACACGGTCGGGCACTGCGCGTAGCGCCGCGGCACGGTAACTGGCAGGCTCAACGGTCGGAAGGGAACAGCACATGCAGGCCTACACGCCGTCGGACGCCGCAGCGGCTCTCGGCAAGCTAGGTGGGCACTGGGGATGGTCGCTGGCGTTCGGCATCATGACAGCGGCCGCCGGGATCGCCACCGTGGTCTGGCCTGGCATCACGCTCTTAGCTGCCGCCATCGTCTTCGGCGTGCAGCTGATCGTGGCCGGAATTTACCGATTGGTCGCGGCCTTCGCTTCCACCGACGTGACCGTTGCGACCCGGGTACTGCTGGCGTTGCTTGGGGTGCTGTCGCTCATCGTCGGCCTGTACGCGGTCCGGCACGTATTGCTCACGATCATCGCGCTCGGGCTGCTGCTTGGCATTTTCTGGGTCGCTAACGGCGTCATCGAGCTATTCACCGCGATCTCGCACCGGAACATGGCCGGCCGCGGGTGGCGGGTGGTGATGGGAACCCTGAGCGTCGTCGCCGGCGTCGTGCTTCTTGCGATTCCCGGCATCTCACTCATCACCCTCGTCGTCCTGGTGAGCGTGTGGCTCATCGTCTTCGGGACGATGGAGATCTCGCTCTCGCTCCGGATCCGGTCAGGCGTTGCCGCAGCTACCGGTCACTCCGACCGGATGTCGTAGTCGTCAGAGTCCACCACGTGGATTGCGGCTTCCTCGGCCGTGGCGGCACCGCCATCGACGCCCGCGTCACGCGCGACCAAGTCAGGCTCCGCCACCGGCTCCGAGCCCTCGTCTTCGGCTACGAGACGGCCCGCGCGCGGGTCGCGACCATCATCCAGCAACAGACCGTCGACATCCTCGTCGGCCGCGTCAGGATCGTCGGCGATGTCTTCCAGCCGCTCGGCATCTGGCGCCTCCTCGAGGTCCGGCTCTTCCTCGGCCAGCAGCTGATCAAGGCTCTCGCCCTGCTCCTCCTCGGCCGCGGTCGTACCAAAGCGACTTGCCGTCGACCAGTGCTGTGGCGGAATGACGCCCCGGTCGAGCGGGTCGTCCCCAGGATCCCCGTCCAGCGTGTCGGTGGCGTCCTCGACCTCATAGTCCTCGAGGTCAGCTGACTCGTGCTGGTGCTCAGACATCGTTCCAGCCTAGTGCCGGCCTGTCTCCGCCCCAACGCGGGCTCGGGGACCTTCAGGCGCATGGCCGGCGACAGCTGTGACGGAGGTCACATGGAGTTATTCACGTGTTTTGGGTACGGCTGACCGGTTTTAGGCGTCAACTGTCAGTAACCGACAAGACCTAGGCGTGTGATTGTCGCCCCCTAGGCGACGCGTCGCCCTGATCCGCGTCGCAATCCGCGTGCCCGCCTCGTCGGCGGTTGCTCCCGCCGCGGGCGGGCTCCCTGGGTCGCAGCTCCGCGCTCTCTGGCGCCCGACCACCGCCACTCGTGCCCACTCACCGCCACTCCGCGAAACACCGCCGACCGCAGCATCGCCGCACTGGCGGTCAACGTCGGCCGGGGCCAGCTCGCCTAACGCTGGCCGTCGCCGCGGCGACCACAGTGGTCGGCGCAGCGACGGCCGGGATCGCTCTAGCGGCAGGACCCGCTGCTAGTACGACCGGTGCGCACCATCTCGTCCTCGGCCGCGGAGCGCGCCCAGGGATCGGGCGGGCAGCTAGCAGCCAGCCGTCAGGTCGGGCCACGGATCAGAGTGCGCGCCCGGCTGACCAGCCGGACGCCGCTAGGCCTTCCGTGGCCGCGACGCCGCGAGCGCAGCCGTCACCGAGGCCCACCGGCGGCACGAGCTCTTCGGCCGCGGCCAGCTCGCCCGCGACCCAGCCGTTCCTGGTCTACGACTCGGTCGTGCCCAGCGCCCTCCCGACCGGTCACATGGTCGCGGTGTACGCGACCGGCGGACGGCCTGCCCAGCCCTCGGAACTCGCGGGTCGCGGGCCCGTGGTGTGGATCGACGTCGAAGGGACCGACCCGGGGGCAAATGTCCTCGATGTCGAGCCGGGCTGCGCTGCGCCATCAGCGGTGCCGGGCTGGATCACACAACGCCTGACCGCCCATCCGGCCGCGCTCGCGATCATCTACACGTCCATCGATGAGTGGGCGCTCGCGCGGTCCGAGGCGGCAGGCCTGCCGGCCGCCATGCGCGCGCAGGTCCGGTGGTGGATCGCGGACCCGACCGGCCATCCGCACATAGTTCCGGGATCGGATGCCACACAGTGGTACTGGGGATCTAGCTACGACATCTCAACCGCAACGCCGCGGTTCTAACCGTAAGCCAGCGCGCTCCTGATTTAAGTCCACTCGCGCCGGGCATTGGCCGAGGCAAGCCATGACTGACACGACCGGGTCCGGCGGCGAACAGTTCTCAGCGTTGCGAAGGCTGGTCGCCGGGTCCTTGCTGCCGGCGCACCTAGATCGCAAGGCAAACGTCCTGGCGCTGGTGGCAGACGCGGCGGAGGCGCTTGCTCCGTGCGTAACGATCGGCATCATGCTGGACGGCGACTGGCAGGACGTCGGGCGCCGGGGCCGGGGGGCCGATCGCAGTGAGGTCGAAGGCGCTCTTGGCTCCGATGAGGGCAAGCCGGTAACTGTCGCGGACCTACCCTGGGCCTGGGCATTCGCGATTCCCGGCCAATTGGCCGGGTGCCTCGTCGTCGGGGCGGCCGCGGAGCTGACCGAAGCTGATCATGACGAGATCCGGCGGCTGGCACGCGCCGCGGGTGTGGCGCTCACGACCGCGGCCGAGCCCGCTTGGGATCGAGCGACAGCGGCTGAGCTGCAAGCGGCAAACCGCGGCCTGCGCCGCAAGACGGAGATTCACGACAGGCTGACGCAGGTCGCGTTGCGCGGCGAGGGGCACGAGGGCCTGGCGACCGCCGTGTACGCGCTCACGGGGCGGGCAGCCGCGGTTGAAGATCGCGGCGGCAACGTGCTGGCGCGAGCAGGTCCCGGCCAGCTGCCGGTAGTCCGGCCCGAGCATCGCATCGACGTCCTACGGCTAGCCGCGGCTCGGGGAGGGCCGATCCGCCTGAACGGCTGCCTGGTCTCGGTCGCTGTGCTAGCCGGGACTCCGGTCGGCATCGTCCGGCTGGCCGATCCCCACGACAGTGCAGGCGACGTCGAACGCATGGCGGTCGAGTACGCCGCTGCTGTCTTGTCCATGCAGGCGGCGCGCGTCCAGAATCTGGAGGAGTCGCAGGCACGGGCGCGCAGCAACCTGGTTCTCGACCTCGTCGCGGGCCGTGACGGCCCGGACGTCCTTGGCCGGGCTCAAGCGCTCAGTTACGATCTCAGCCGCCCCCATCGCGTTGTGGCCGTCGAGGCCGACGTGGGCGGCGTGCGCGAAAGCGATATCTTCCTGGACGCCGTCACCAGGGCAGCGGCTGCGACGCGGGCCGGATCGCTGCTCGCTGCCCGGCCCACGGACGTCATCGTCCTGGCGCACACCGATGCTCCGTGGCAGCGTTTCCATGCCGGATTGGTCGAGGAGCTACACGGGGCGCACTGCTCGATGGGGGTCGGCGGACGCTGCGAGGGCGCGGCCGAGTTTCCCCGCTCTTACCGTGAATCCCAGCTCGCCCTGCGGATCCAGAAGGCAGTGGGCGGAGCGGATCAGGTGACCGTATACGACGACCTCGGCGTCTATCAGGTCCTCGCCGCAGAGACCGACATGTCCGCGATGGAGACGTTCGCTCGCGACTGGCTCGGGGCGCTGCTGGACTACGACACCGTGCATGGCGCGCAGCTCGTCACGACGCTGAGCGAGTACCTCGAGTGCGGCGGAAGCTACGACACGTCAGCTACTGCCCTCTCCGTGCACCGAAGCACACTCAAATACCGGCTAAGGCGTATTCGTGAGGTGTCCGGCTACGACCTCAGCGTGCCCGACACGCAGTTCAACCTCCAGCTGGCAACGCGCGCCTGGCGCACGCTGCAGGCGCTGCGCGAGGCCTGAAGCGCGCGCTACCTGTCCTGGCGGGACAGCGGGTTGGCCCGGTGGGGACGGTGCCATGAGGGCTCCGATGACCGAGGCTGGAATCGCGATCGCGCCGCAGATCAGGAGGCCAGCACGATGTCCGTCAGCCTTGCCGACGCCACCTATGTACACGACCTCGAAGAGCACTTGCGCGTGATCGTGTTCGAAGCGGAGGCGGCGGCTGACGCGAAGGCTGCCGTGCTGCTGGTACGCGGCGCGCTCGCACGCGGTGATCGGGCCAAAGCGGCGCAGCTGGCGGAGTCGACGCGGCGCCTCGCCCACACCCGTCCAGCCGATCAGGCAGTCGGCATTGCGGCCCTGCATGTCCGGGGACTTGTCGACCACGATCCGGCCTTGCTGGACGTGGTAGCCGACCGCTATCAGATCTCGCTTGCCCGTGCGGGCGCCATCGAGGACGCCGGCCTGGCAGCCTGGGCCGGCCGCGGCCAGCACGACGACGCCGTAACCCGGCTGCGGCAGGCGTACGACCTGTATGAGCGCATCCGCGACCGCCCTGGTATGGATCGTGCCCGCGCCGAGCTGCGTGCTGCCGGAGTCAGGCTGCATCACTGGCGGCGCGTCGCCCGGCCGGCCTATGGCTGGGACAGCCTGACCGACACCGAGCGGCGTATCGCCGACCTTGTCTCGTCAGGCCTGAGCAATCGCCAGGTAGCGGGCCAGGTCTTCCTGAGCACGCATACTGTCGCATTTCACCTGCGCCACATCTTCTGGAAGCTCGGCGTGACGTCACGTGTCGAGCTGGCGCGGCAAGCGGCCCACCACGCCGCCAATACCGGGTAGCAGTCCTGCCCCGCCGCGCTATGGGCTTCACACGGCGCCTGCGCTCGCGGGCTGCTCGCGGCCATCCGGAGAGAACTGGGCGCCGTCCGCATAGTCACACGTGCCGTCCGCCTGGAACTGGCGTGCGGCTCGCACGACCTCGCCGCCCAGCTCGCGTAGCTGTACGGCCACCATCTCGTCCACCAGGCGGCCGTCAGGATCAAAGGTCTGCCACGACTGTGCCACCGGCAGCACCATCGGCACGCTCCAGCCGCGCAGAGCTCGCACGATGAAATCCATCGAGTTGACCGACTGCAAGCCCTGCACGCCGCCTGCGGTCGCGACGAGCCCGACTGGCTTGTTCGTGAGGTACGGGGGGTCACGCTCAGCCAGCAGGATGAGCCAGTCCAGCGCGTTCTTGAAGGACCCGCTCACCGAGCCGTGGTAGGTGGGAGAACTCCAGATCAGCGCATCGCAGGAATAGACAGTCTTAGCAAGCTCGCGAGCGGGGGGCGGCACCACCTGCTCCGGCGAGTACATCGGCAGGCCCAGATCCCGGATTGGGATCATGCGTGGCTGCGCTCCCGCCGCCTGCACGCCGTCGAGCGCCGTCCGCAATGCGGTCAAGCTGGTCGACTCGTCCCGCATGGAGCCGCCGAGACCAACCACCTGCACAGGTGTCGCCATGGTTCTCCCCTTCGCGCGAGGCATGGTCCCAGCCTCGCCACGAAGGAACCCGCGTACTTCACCAGGGTGACTAGTCTCGCGCCGCGGCGGCGCAGCGCCCGCGCGGCAACGCGCCTACTAGCTAACTGGAGGATGTGGGTACCTGCGAGCGGTGGCAGTGTGGTGGTGACCGGTGAGCGGCCGCTACGCGGGGGGAAACGCCATGGCAAGGGCAGTAGGCATCGATCTTGGCACCACCAACTCGGTGATCGCCGTGACCGAGGACGGAAAGCCGACCGTCATACCCAACGCCGAGGGATCCAGGACTACCCCGTCCGTCGTGGCCTTCACCCCGCAGGGCGAGCGCCTCGTCGGCCAGCTCGCAAGGCGCCAGGCCATCTTGAACCCGAAGGGGACGATCTACTCAGCGAAGCGGTTCATCGGCCGGAAGTTCGATGAAGTCGAGAGCGAAATCCACGCCGTCTCCTACGACGTCGTCCCTGGTCCCGACGGCACCGCCCGGTTCAGCGTGAGCGGGCGCCTGTACGCGCCCGAGGAGATCTCGGCTCTCGTTATGCGGAAGCTCGCCGAGGACGCGGCGAAGTTCCTGGGGGAGAAAGTGACAGAGGCTGTCATTACGGTCCCAGCGTACTTTAACGATGCACAACGCCAGGCGACGAAGGACGCCGGCCGCATCGCCGGCCTCGAAGTGCTGCGAATCATCAACGAGCCGACGGCCGCGGCGCTGGCATACGGTCTCGACAAGAAGCAGAGCGAGACCGTTCTGGTCTTCGATCTCGGCGGCGGCACATTTGACGTCAGCATCCTCGACATTGGCGACGGGGTCGTCGAGGTGCGCGCGACGGCTGGCGACACCCACCTCGGTGGTGATGACTTCGACCGTCGGCTCGTTGACTACCTCGCTGACGAGTTCCAGCGTGACAACGGAATCGACCTGCGGCACGACCCGCAGGCGCTGCAACGGCTCTTCGAGGCGGCGGAGAAGGCCAAGGTGGAGCTCTCGTCGGTGACGCAGACCACGGTCAGCCTGCCATTCATCACCGCGGACGCGTCCGGCCCGAAACACCTCAACACGACCGTCATGCGCTCAACGTTCGAGCAGATCACCGCCGACCTCGTGGAACGGACGGTGGGGCCGGTCAAGCAGGCACTAGGCGACGCCAAGCTGACCGAGAACGATATCGACGAGGTCATCCTCGTCGGCGGTGCGACCCGCATGCCGGCCGTGCAGAGCCAGGTCCGACGTCTGACGGGCGGCAAGGACCCGAATATGACGGTCAACCCAGACGAGGTCGTTGCTCTCGGCGCCGCGGTGCAGGCAGCGGTGCTGAAGGGCGAGGTCAAGGATGTGCTGCTGCTCGACGTCACACCGCTGTCGCTCGGCATCGAGACCCTTGGCGGCCTGATGACGAGGGTCATCGAGCGGAACACCACGATCCCGGCGCGCCGCACCGAGGTCTTCAGCACGGCTGAGGACAACCAGTCGGCGGTGGACGTCGTCGTGCTGCAGGGTGAGCGCGAGCGCGCCGCCGACAACCGCGTGCTCGGCCGGTTCCGCCTGGAGAACATCAGGCCTGCGCCGCGAGGGATGCCCCAGATCGAGGTCACGTACGACATCGATGCCAACGGAATCCTGAACGTGTCTGCGCGAGACAAGGACACCGGCGCCGAACAGCGCATCACCATCAGCGAGTCCTCCAATCTGGGTCAGGCCGAGGTCGAGCGGATGGTGGCGGATGCCGAGCAGCATCGCGACCAAGATCGCCGACTTCGCGAGCAGACCGATGCGCGCAATGCTCTCGACGCGGCGGCATACCAGGTACAGAACCTGCTGGCCGAGCGCGGCGATGCTATCCCCGTGCACGAGCGGGCCCGGGCCGACAACCTGATCACGGAGGCGCGGCAGGCACTCAAGGACGAAGCCCCGATCGACCGGCTCCAGCCCATGACCGCCGAGCTCCAGCAGGCCTATCAGAGCCTCGGCGCATACGGCCAGGGCCAGCCAGCCGGGCAGGGTGCTGCACAGGGAAGCGGCGAACAGAGCCGGGGCAGCGGCGATGACGACGTTATCGACGCCGAGTTCACGACCAATGAGTGACCTGCACAGCAACAACGAACCGGCGCCCGACTACCAGGCGTCGAACCCGTCCGGTACGGACGAGCGGGTCGGCGAGCTGACGGCGAGGATCGCCGAGCTCGAGGATCTGCGGCTGCGCGCACTCGCCGATCTGGACAACCTGCGCAAGCGATGCGCGGCTCAGGTACGGAACGCAGAGGCCGAAGCGGCTGCGCGAGTCGCTGCGCAGTGGTTGCCGGTCGTCGACAACCTCGATCGCGCGCTCGCCCACGCGCAAGCAGACCCCGGTTCCATCATCGAAGGGGTCAGGGCGGTCCGGGATCAGGCCGTTGGCGTTCTCGCGCAACTCGGCTATCCCCGCCGTGAAGACGTCGGCACCCCATTCGATCCGGCGCGCCACGAGGCCATCGCCACGCGGTCTGACGCAGCGGCGCCCGAGGGCTCGGTGGTCGAGGTCATCCGTCCCGCGTACGGAGAGGACGTCCGCCAGCTGCGGCCAGCCCAGGTAGTCGTCGCCAAGGCGGACTGATGGCGGACCGGGATTTCTATCGGATCCTGGGCGTGCCGAGAACCGCCAGCCAGGACGAGATCCAGCGGGCCTACCGCAAGCTCGCGCGCGAGAATCATCCGGACGTAAACGCCGACCCTGCCGCTGAGGATCGATTCAAGAACATCTCCGAGGCCTACAACGTGCTGTCCGATCCGCAGAGCAGGCGCCGCTACGACGCATTCGGCCCCGATTTCCGGCAAGTGCCAGAGGACATGGATCCCGAGACCTGGCGACGGACGCGCGCGGGTGCGGGCGCTGGCGCCCGGAGCCGGGCGCGGCGCCGGGCCGGCCGGCGGTACCCGCTTTGGGTACGGCGGGGCTGGTGAGGACATCGACCTCGACGACCTATTCGGCGGGTTGTTCGGCGGTCGATCCGCCCGCGGGCGGGGACCAGTCCCCGGCGCCGACCAGACCGCCGAGATCGAGCTGACCGTTGGAGATGCCTACCACGGCGGTCATCGGTCGGTGACGATCGGCAGCGGCAGCAGCCAGCGCAGGCTAGACGTCACGATCCCGCGGGGCGTCATCGAGGGACAGCGCATCCGGCTCGCGGGTCAGGGTGGCCGGGGCAGCGACGGGGCCCCGGCGGGCGACCTGTTCCTGGTCGTGAGCATCAGGCCGGACCGGACGTTCCGTCTCGACGGCCGCGACATCCACGTGGAGCTGCAGCTCGCGCCGTGGGAAGCCGCACTCGGAACGTCGGTGGCCGTTCCGACGCCCGAGGGCGAGGCCAAGGTCACGGTTCCGGCGGGCACTTCCAGCGGCAGGCGGCTGCGCCTGCGCGGGCGCGGGATGCCCAATCCACGCGGCCAGCCCGGGGACCTGTACGCGGACACCCGGATCATGGTGCCGGGTCGTCCCACCGAGGCGGAGCGGGAGCTTTTCGAGCAGCTCGCAGCGACGTCCGACTTCGATCCGAGGAGAGGCCATTGACGTACGCGCTCATTCGTGCCCCACGGCTTGACCTCGAGGAGTTCGCCGCTACGGTCGGCCTGCACCCCGACTTCGTGCGCAGGCTCGTCGCCCTTGGCGTGCTCGAGGCGGGCCGGGACTCGGCCGGCCAGCTGTGGTTCGCCCGGAGCCAGGTCGCCGCTGTCGCGCGAGTCCAGCGGCTACGGGCAGGCTTCGCGCTCAACTACGCGGCTACCGGGCTTGTCATCGACCTTCTCGACCGGATCGCCGTGCTCGAGGCGGCAGTGCGCCGCCGGCGCCTGGGAGGAAACTTATGGACCCGAACCGGCTCACGCAGAAGTCGTCGGAAGCACTGCACGATGCGCAGACCAAGGCGATCCGCTTCGGGCATCCCGACACCGATACCGAGCACCTGCTGCTGGCGCTGCTCGACCAGTCTGACGGGATCGTTCCGCGCTTGCTGACTCAGGTCAACGCCGACGCCGGCCAGCTGCGAAAGGAACTCGAGGTTGACCTTGAGCGGCGTCCGCGCGTCAGCGGACCCGGCGTCGCGCCCGGTCAGGTGGCCGTGACGCAGCGGCTATCCCGCCTGCTCGACGACGCTGAGCAGGAGGCCGGCCGGCTCAAGGACGAGTACGTCTCTGTGGAGCATCTGGTACTGGCCATGCTCGCGCTCGGGTCCGGCACCGCGGCTGGTCGGCTGCTTCAGCAGCAAGGCGTGACCAGGGCGGGGTTCCTGGAGGCCCTCGCCCGAATCCGCGGCAATCAGCGCGTGACATCCGCGATGCCGGAAGCCGCGTACGAAGCGCTAGAGAAGTACGGCCGCGACCTGGTCGCCGACGCTACTGCGGGTCGGCTCGACCCGGTCATCGGCCGGGACGGCGAGATCCGCCGGGTCATCCAGATCTTGTCGCGGAAGTCCAAGAACAACCCGGTGCTCGTCGGCGATCCCGGCGTCGGCAAGACCGCTATTGTCGAGGGCCTGGCTCAGCGCATCAACCGGGGCGACGTCCCTGAGGGTCTGCGCGACAAGGTGATCTTCAGCCTGGACCTGGGTGCGCTGCTCGCCGGCGCCAAGTACCGGGGTGAGTTCGAGGAGCGGCTCAAGGCAGTGCTCGCCGACGTCAAGGCCTCCGACGGTCGGGTCCTGATGTTCGTCGATGAACTGCACAACGTCGTCGGTGCGGGCGCGGCCGAGGGCTCGATGGATGCCGGGAACATGCTCAAGCCGATGCTGGCGCGCGGCGAGCTGCACATGATCGGCGCCACGACGGCCGAGGAGTACCGCAAGCACATCGAGAAGGACGCCGCGCTCGAACGGCGGTTCCAGCCGGTGAACGTCGACGAGCCGACGGTCCCGGACACCGTCTCGATCCTGCGCGGCCTGCGCGAGCGCCTCGAGGTGTTCCATGGTGTCCGGATCGCCGACAGCGCGCTGGTGGCAGCGGCCACGCTGAGCCACCGCTACATATCCGACAGGTTCCTGCCGGACAAGGCCATCGACCTCGTCGACGAGGCTTGCGCAGTGATCAGGACCGAGATCGATTCCATGCCCGCCGAGCTCGACGAGCTGACCCGCCGCGTGATGCGCCTGGAGATCGAGGAAACCGCCCTCGCGAAGGAAGGCGACCCCGCTAGCCAGGCTCGCGTGAACGACCTGCGCCGCGAGCTCGCGGACTTGCGCGCAGAGGCCGACGCGCTGCGTGCGGAGTGGGAGGCCGAGCGCCAGTCGCTGCGTCGGGTCCAGGGCCTGCGCGAAGAGATGGAGCAGGTCCGCCAGGAAGCTGACCAGGCCGAGCGCGAATATGACCTGACCAGGACGGCCGAACTTCGTCTCGGCAGGCTGCCGGAGCTCGAGCGTCGGCTCCGGGCCGAGGAGGAGCGCCTCAGCCAGCGACAGAATGGTCACCGACTACTGCGCGAGGTGGTGACCGACGACGAGATCGCGTCGATCGTGGCCCGCTGGACGGGCATCCCGGTCAGCCGGCTGCAGGAAGGGGAGCGGGCGAAGCTGCTGCGCCTCGACGAGATCCTGCACGAACGCGTCATCGGCCAGGACGAGGCGGTCCAGACGGTCACCGACGCGATCATCCGGGCGCGATCGGGCATCAAGGATCCCGGTCGGCCGATCGGGTCATTCATCTTCCTGGGCCCGACCGGAGTCGGCAAGACCGAGCTAGCCAAGTCGCTCGCGGCCGCGCTCTTCGACAGCGAAGAGAATCTGGTACGCATCGACATGAGCGAGTATCAGGAGCGGCATACCGTCAGCCGGCTGGTCGGCGCGCCACCTGGCTACATCGGCTACGAGGAAGGTGGCCAGCTGACCGAGGCGATCCGGCGCAAGCCGTACTCGGTCGTACTCTTTGACGAGGTCGAGAAGGCGCACCCGGATGTCTTCAACACGCTCCTGCAGGTGCTCGACGACGGTCGGCTCACCGACGGACAAGGTCGCACCGTCGACTTCCGCAACACAGTCATCGTCATGACGTCCAACATCGGATCCGAGTACCTGATCGACGGCGTCACGGCCGACGGGCAGATGACGCCGGAAGCGCGCGACCGAGTCATGGCCACAATGCGCGCCTCCTTCCGTCCGGAGTTCCTGAACCGTCTCGACGACATCGTCTTGTTCAAGCCGCTGACGGAGACTGGAGATCGAGCAGATTGTCGACCTGATGTTCGACGATCTGCGCGGCCGGCTCGCCGAGCGGCAGATGACGCTGGAGATCTCCGAGCCTGCTCGCCGATTCATCGCCGAGCAGGGATTCGACCCGGTGTACGGCGCGCGTCCGCTGCGGCGGTTCATCGCGCGCGAAGTCGAGACCCGGATCGGCCGCGCCCTCATCGCCGGCGACGTGCGCGATGGTGCCGTCATCCGCGTCGATTTGACAGACTCAGAGCTGACGGTGAGCTATCAGAACCCGACGTAAGGCGACACCCGATGCCTGACAGCACTCTGATGACATGTCCGAATTGCGGCCGCAAGAACCGCGTCCCGACAGTGGCCGCCGGCACGCCGCGATGCGGCAACTGCCATCAGGCGCTGCCGTGGGTCGTTGACGCCGGCGATGACACGTTCACCGAGGTCGCGGACCGGGCCTCGGTTCCGGTCGTGGTAGACCTCTGGGCGCCGTGGTGCGGACCGTGCCGCATGGTGAGCCCGGCGCTAGCGGAGCTCGCGAAGGAGTTCGCGGGCCGGATCAAGCTCGTCAAGGTCAACGTCGACATTTCGCCGCGGCTGCAAAGCCGGTTCGGCGTCCAGTCGATCCCCACCCTTCTCCTCCTCGAGCGCGGCAAGGTCAGCGCGACGCAGATCGGCGCGCTGACTGCGCCCGCACTGCGGGCGTGGCTGGAGCAGGGACTGGCCAGCTCAGCGGCGCGCTAGCCGCCTCGGTGATCGTTGACCCAGATCTGCTGCAGTACCCGGTAGATGTTGCCGCCGAGCACGGCGCGTATCTCGTCGTCGCCGTACCCGTGCTGCACCAGCCAGGCGCAGATGTTCGGGAAGTTCTCCGTCGGGTTCTCCAGGCCGTCGACGTAGTCCACCGGCTCGAAGCTGGGTCCGCGCATAGCGGCGAGGCTCAGCAAGTGGGCAAAGGTCCGGTGCAGGGCCACGTGATCCCCATACAGGGTGTCGGGCCCGAACGCGACGTGATCGATGCCCACGAGGTCGACGCAGTACGTGAAGTGATCCATCACCGACTCGATGCTGTGCCGTGGGTGGTCGGCCGAAAGTGTGGTGTGCGGCGCCGCTGACATCCCGATGACGCCGCCTGTGTCCGCTACCGCGCGGAGGACTGGGTCGGGCTTCATCCGGGCGGTGTTCCACACCGTGCGAGCTCCGGCGTGGGTGATGAGAACTGGCCTGGCGCTGTGCTCGCACGTGTCAAGCGCGGTGCGATCTGATGAGTGAGATAGGTCGATGGCCAGGCCTAGCTGGTTCATCCTGGCCACCGCCCGGCGGCCGAACGAGGTCAGACCGCCATCGCTCGGCTCGCTGAGCCCGCCGCCGAGGGCGTTGGCATCGGAGTACGCGATCCCGATCTGCCGGATCCCGAGGCCATACAGCACGTCGAGCCGGTCCAGTTCATTTTCGATCGGGGTGGCCGCCTCAAGCCCGAACACCACGCCCACCCGGCCCGACCTGACCACGTCGTCGATGTCGGCGACGCTGCGCACCACCGCAAAGCCTGGCGCGTGCGCCAGATCCGCCTGGCGCATGCCGAGGTCGGTGATGATGTCGTTCCAGCGCCAGGGAGCGTTGCCCGTCACGCACGCGGTGCCGTCCATCATGTTGTCGAATACAACATTCATGCCGGACGCCAGCAGTCCTTCGTACGCGGCGTGCTGCCGCCCGGTGCGGTTGTACTGCGGCGTCAGCGCCATGTCACGCGGGAACCGGACGGGATGATCGTGCAGGCTGATCACGAGGCAGTCGCGCAGCAGCGCACGGGACCGCGCGTCCTGCTCCGGCGTCAGACGAGCGCCGGCGTAAGGCGGCACCCGGCCAAATTCAGGCGCCAGCTCGAACTCGGGGAATGATGCGGCAGGTAGGTACCCGTACGCCCGGTACGGCGTCCCAGCGATCGGCGTCCCAGCGATCGGCGTCCCGGTGGCCGGCGTCCTGGTGGTCGGCAGTTCTGCCATCGTTGCTCCCTCAGTCAGCCGGAAGTGCGGAGTCAGGTAACGGTGCGCCCGGCGGCTCGGAGACAGCCGGTGCGGGCCAGCTGCAAGCAGGCGCAGCAGGACCTCCCAGGCCCGCATGCCTTCGCGCAGCCTGCGAATCCGTAGGAACTCATTGGGGGCGTGCAGCTTCTCGTCGGCCGTCGAGAACGAGAAAAACAGCGTCTTGCAGCCCAGCGCCTGCTCAAAGAGATGGGTCGCGGGCAGCGTGCCGCCAATGCACGCCAGTAGCACGTCCTGGCCTGGGTAAACGGTTGTCAGGGCGGCCGTCGCAGCCAGGATTGCCGGGTGGTCGGCCGGGATGGTGTAAGCGGGCACGCGCGCCTCGTCGGCCACGACGCGTACCCGTACCCCCGGCGTGTCCTGTCGGCGAATGTGGTCGGCGATGCGTGCCACGACGGCATCGGGGCGTTGGCCGGCAACGAGGCGGCACGACACGTGGCCAACGGCCCGGCGCGGTATGACTGTGTACTTGCCGCCGCCCTCAACACCGTTGACGTCTAGCGTCGGCCGCTCCCACAGCCGTTCGAGGGTGGTGTATCCGGGCTCGCCGTGCGCGGCCGCAAGGCCGAGCGCCGTCAGGTACTCGGCGTCGTCAAACCGAACTCGCGCTAGCTCGCGACGTCGCTCGACGGCCAGCGGCGGGACGTCGTCATAGAAGCCTGCTACCGCGACCCGCCCACTGGCATCGTGCAGGCTGGCCAAAATCTGGCTCAGCGCGTGCAGCGGGTTCGCGATCGTGCCACCGTACCGGCCCGAGTGCAGGTCCGTGCTGGCGCCGTCGACGACGATGTCCATCGAGACCAGCCCTTTGGACGCCAGCGACAGGGACGGCTCGCCGGGCCGCCACATCGCGCCGTCGGCGGAGATGACAAGGTCAGCGGCCAATTCGCCGGCGTGCTCGACGACATAGTCCGGCAGGTGCGGGCTGCCGATCTCCTCCTCGCCCTCGAACAGGAATTTCACGTTGAGCGGCAGGCAGCCTTCCTGGTCAACGAATGCCTGGGCGGTCTTGAGCACGATGTAGACAGGGCCCTTGTCGTCGCTGGCGCCCCGGCCGCGCACGACGTCGGCGTCCACGGTGAGCTCGAACGGGGGAGTGCGCCATTCACCGAGGACGCCAGTCGGCTGAACGTCGTAGTGGCCGTAGACCAGTACGGTCGGAGCGCCGGCCGCGCCGAGCCACTCCGCGCGCACGACCGGATGGCCGCCGGTGTGCTCCACCCGACCGTTGGCAAAGGCCAGCTGGCCGGCCAGCCACCGGGCTGCCGACGTCATGGTCGCGGCGTCCGCGTCACGACTGACGCTGGGCACGGCCACGAACTGCGCGAGTTCGCGAATGTAGCCGTCGTCATGTGTCGCGAAGGACAATGCGGTCACCGGAGCGCTCATGACAGCAGGGCGCTGCCGCCGTCGATGGCGATGACCTGGCCGGTAACCCACGCTGACCGCGGCGACGCGAAGAACTGGACCCCGTTAGCGATGTCGTCGGGATCGCCGAGTCGCCTCGTCGCGATGTTGCTGATCAGCTCGCGCTGTCCGTCCGGGCCGTAGCTGCGCCACTGAACCTCAGTGGTCGGGTTCGACAGGATGAAACCGGGGGCGATGCAGTTCACCGTGATCCCGGCCGGGCCTAGCTCGTGCGCCATCTGCCGGGTGAACCCGATCATGCCCGCCTTCGCGCTGGCGTACGCCTGGATTCCCGTCTTGCTGACGGTCAGGCCGGCCGCGGACGAGATGTTAATGATCCGGCCCCAGTGACGCGCCTTCATGCCGGGCACGACAGCGCGCGTGCAATGAAACGCAGTGGTCAGGTTCGCCGCGACAACGGCGTGCCAGTCGGCGTCAGGCACGTCTTCTAGCGGGCGGCCGACCTGGCCGCAGACACCGCCGGCGTTGTTCACCAGGACATCGACAACGCCGATCCCGTCGAAAAAGCGGCGCACGGCCGCTGAGTCGGTCAGGTCGGCGACGTCCTTGTCGACCTCGTACACATCCGCGCCATCGCTGCGCAATGCCTTCGCGATGGCAGTGCCGATACCATGCGCGGCGCCGGTTACGACCGCGGTTTTCCCGGCTAATACTGCCGTCATGGGGCTGTCTTTCTGGCGAGGTCGGGGGGCGGACCCACGGACGAACGCGGCACGAGGAACATCGGCTCGCGGACGAGCACGTCCGCGCCTCGATTGCCTACCGGGCTTCCTTCGATCCGGGTAATCAGGGCGTCGACCGCCGCGGCGCCGAGCTCGGCGAGAGGCATGCAGACACTGGTGACGGGTACATCGAGGAAGGCGAGGCACTCGTCCTCGTCGAAGCTGACCACCGATACGTCCCCGGGCACCGATGCGCCCGCGTCCCGGAGGGCAGCCAGAACGCCGAACAGCTGGTTGATGCTGCCGACGCCGCACGCTGTCGGCAGCGGCCCGGCGCGCAGCATGTCCCTGGTCGTGTCCCAGCCCCCTTCCTCCGTGGCCGGTGCGTGCCGGATGGTGACACGGAGGCCAGCGGCTGCGCCGTGCCTGCGGGCCGCGCTGACCCGGCGGTGCACGGTGTCGACGTCGCGCGGCCCGTCGATGAGCACGAGACTGCGGTGCCCAAGACCAGCGACGTGGTCGATGAACAGGCGGATCGCGCCGGTCTCGTCCATGACGACGTCGTTACCGCGGTGCGGACCGCGCCGGTTGACGAAGACGTGCGGAACGTCGCGCACCCCCGCGGCCTGGCCGGTCAGCCGGAGCGCGGTGGCCAGCAGGAGGCCGTCGGCGCGGCTCTCCTCGACGAGGTATCGGTAAGCGTCCGGCGGCTTCGGTTCGTCGGTCGGCTCCTCCATCATCATGACCACATAGCCGCGCTCACCGGCGCGCTGCAGCGCGCCGCGCTGGAGCCGCACCCAGATCGGGTTCCGGAGCAGCGGGACCACAAAGGCGAACGCGCCGGTGCGGTCTTGCTTCAACGCTCGGGCTAGCGCGTTCGGTCGGTAGCCCTGGGTGCGCGCGATCGTCAGGATTCGCTCGATCGTCTCCGGCCGTATCGAGAGGCCCGGATCGCCGTTCAGCACGCGCGAGACCGTCGACACGTGGACGCCGGCGGCTCCGGCGATATCCACCAGCCGCGCCGCGCGCCGCGAGCCGGCGCCGGCGGCCGATCGCTGCCTGGGTACGCGATCGTCGCCGACGGCTCGCTCGCTGGTCGGCCCGGCGGCCTTGTCGCTGGAGGCGCTGTTCGTCATCCCGCTGCGTGACACATGATCAGGCCGTCACTCCGCCATCGACCGCTAGCACGGCGCCGTGGATATAGCTGCCGCCCGGGGAGGCCAGGAAGGAGATTGTGTCGGCTACCTCGGCAGCGGTCCCGATGCGCCCCGCCGGGAGTGTGCCTGCCCACCGGGTCAGCGCCTCCTCGTCCTGCCGGATCCAGTCCGCCATGGGTGTATCGATCAGGCCAGGACACACGCAGTTGACGCGCACGCCATCCGGGCCGTGGTCGATGGCCAGGCTGCGGGTTAGCTGCACCAGTCCGCCTTTCGATGCGCAGTACGCCGCCCGCCGATGGCCGCCGCGCACGCCGGCCGTCGATGCGACGTTCACGATGCACCCCGTCCCGCGGTCGATCATGCCAGGCAGGAACTCCCGACATGTCAGGAAGGGCCCCTTAAGGTTGGTATCGAGAATCCTGTCCCACTCCGTCTCCGCTAGCTCGGTGATCAGCTGGATGCTGAAAACTCCAGCCACGTTGACCAGCAGCCACGGCGCGCCGAGCTCAGCTCGGATCCGGTCACCGGCCGCGCGGACGCTCGCCGCATCGCGGACGTCGACAGTTACGCCGATGGCGGCCTGCCGGGAGCCGGCATGCTGGCTGACGTCAACATCGCAGGCGTCCAGGCAGGCGACCGCGAAGCCGTCGGCGGCAAGACGCTCGCAGACCGCGCTGCCGATGCCGCCCGCCGCCCCGGTGACGACCGCGACCCTATCCCCAGGAGGCGCACTCACACGACCTCCGCGACCGATCGCGTTAGCAGAATCGCCGCGCAGAACGCGCGGTAGGTGGCCAGCCTGTCCGGGCCCTCGATGCGCAGCTCCCGCGGTCCGGTCTGGTCGACCCCACGCACCCAGCTCGCTGCCTCCGCGATGTCGGTCGTGCGGACGCTAACGTCCAGGACACCCGGGTCCAGCGACGGTGGCGGCGTGGCGGCGGCTGCACGCGTAGCCGCCTCGGCGCGCTCGTGGATCAGGGCGCACGCGATCCGCGGATGCAGGCTGTGCGCGGCGAGGCGGCTCACGTGCTCCTTCACGATGGCTTGATGCACGCCCGGGATCAGGACGGCGGTCTCCTCGCAAGCGCACCGATCGCCAGTCACCAGCACGACGGGCACGCCGAAGTGGGCGGCGACGAGCGCATTGATGCCCGCCTCGCCGGTGACGCGGCCGTCGATACGCGCCTCTACGACGGCACGCGGGTTGTAGGTGTGCGAGAGCCCGGCCGGCGCGCCAACCGAGCCGTGATACGAGATGAACATGACGGCGTCGAAGCTGTCGTCTAGCCCTTGCATCATGTACAGGGGCTTGTGACTGCCGGAGATGTAGGACGCCTGGCCGGACAACTCATCAGGCGGCAGGTTACGCATGGTCGCGTGCGAGTCGTTGACCACGATCTCGGTTGCGCCGCCTGCTATCGCGCCGTCGATGGCGGCGTTCACTTCCGCCAGGAGCAGCTGCCGGCCGGCCGCTGCCTGCGGGCCGTCGCCCACGCACTGCTCCCAGTCGACGACGCCTGCGGTGCCCTCCATGTCCGTCGAGAGGAAGACCTTCATGACGCGGCCCTCTCGTCAGCAGCGGGAGCGCGCGGTTGCGGCACGGTCGAGAACGCGAAATGACAGGCCGCGCTGTGCGCAGGATCCGTCGTCGAGTTGGTCAGCGCCGGGTCTTCCCGCTCGCAGATGTCCTGAACAAGCGGGCATCTAGTCCGGAATCGGCAGCCCGTCGGTATGCGCAGCGGGCTCGGCGGATCGCCTTTCACGGCTGGGGTGTCGCCCTGCGCCGCGAATGTCATCCGGGGGATCGCGGCGAGCAATCCGGCGGTGTAGGGATGCCGGGGCCGGGAAAACAGCGTCTCGGTAGGCGCGACCTCGATGATGCGACCCAGGTACATAACGGCGATCCGGTCGCACAGGTGCCGCACAACGGCGAGATTGTGCGAGATGAGCAGCAGTGTGAGGCCGAGTTCGGCGCGCAAATCCTGGAGCAGGTTCAAGATCGTGGCCTGCACGCTGACATCCAGCGCCGACACTGGTTCGTCGGCAACCAGCAGCTGGGGCCGCAACGCGAGGGCCCTCGCGATGGCGACGCGCTGGCGCTGGCCACCGGAGAACTGCCTCGGGTAGGCGTGGATCGCCTCCTCGCTCAGACCGACGAGACCGAGCAACTCGCGGGTATACGACTCGACCTGGTTCCCCGGCACGACGTGGTGCACCCGCAGCAACTCATGGAGCATGCCGCCAACCGTCATCCGGGGGTTGAGCGACGAGTAGGGGTCCTGGAATACCATCTGGATCTTGCGCTGATCTGCGCGGGACCGGCGAGCGGGCAGCAACCGGCCGTCCAGCCTGACCTGGCCCAGATCCGGCCGCTGCAGGCCTGTTAGCGCCCGGGCCAGCGTCGACTTGCCCGACCCCGACTCGCCGACGAGCGCGAGCGCCTCACCGCGGTCGATGTGCAGGTCAACGCCATCGACGGCGTGCAGGACGTGCGCCTCGTGCCGGAGCCGGGCAACAATGGCCGAACCGAGCGCGAAGCTCACCGACAGGCCAGTCGCCGACAGCAAGGGACCGTCTGCACCCGGCGGCTGGACCTGCGACGCAGTGGCCGGCTGGGCGCTCATCTGTCGGCTCCCTCGGCTCGCACGGCTTCCAGACAGCGCTCGTAGTGCAGGCAGGCAGTCGCGCGGCCGCCATCGAGGATGCGCAACGGCGGCTCGGTCACGGTGCAGTCCTCCTCGGCGAACTTGCAGCGCGGGTGGAACCGGCAGCCGGCCGGCGGGCTGATCAGGCTCGGTGGCGAGCCGGGGATCGCGACCAGCGACGACCGGGGGTGATCGACATCGGGAGCCGACCGCACTAGGCCGAGCGTGTACGGGTGGCACGGCTCAGTGAGGACTTCCTGCACGGTGCCGTGCTCGACGATCTGACCTGCGTACATGACGGCGAGCTTGTGACAAACTTGCGCGACCACTGGCAAGTCGTGCGTGACGAAGACCAGGCTCGTGCCGGACTCCCGGCACAGCTTCGCCAGCAGCCGCAGGATCTGGTCCTGGATCGTCACGTCGAGCGCCGTAGTCGGCTCGTCGCACAGGATCAGCGCCGGATCGCACGACAGCGCGATCGCGATCATGACGCGCTGGCGCATTCCGCCGGAGAACTCGTGGGGGAAAGAGCGGAACCTGCGCTCCGGGTCAGGAATGCCGACCCGCCGCATCAGGTCAAGCGCGCGCTCCGCGGACTGAGCTCTATTCATGCCGAGATGAACCTGCGGCCCCTCGGCGATCTGGAGCCCGACGCGCATGACCGGGTTCAGCGCGCTCATCGGCTCCTGGAAGATCATCGCGATCCTCGGCCCTCGGACCTTGTTGAGCTGCGCGTTGTCCAGCTCCGTGAGATCGATGCCGTCGAGGAGGATCTGGCCAGCCGTGACCCGCGCCTCGGGCGGCAGCACGCCGATGATGGCCCGCAGCGTCATGCTCTTGCCGGATCCGGACTCGCCGACCAGCCCGACAGCTTCGCCAGACGGCACCTCCAGCGACACTCCGTCCACCGCTTTGACGACGCCGTTGCGGCTGGCTATCTGCACTCGCAGGTCGCTGACCTGCAGCAGCGGCTGGCTCATGACTGGCCGGGCCGGAGCAGGTCGGCGAGCCCGTCGCCGATGAGGGAAAGCCCGAGCCCGGTGACCACGACGGCCAGCCCGGGGATGGTAGTGAGTTGCCAGTGCGTGGTGAGGAAGTTCTGCCCGTCGGAGATCATCGTCCCCCAGTCAGCTGTCGGCGGCTGGATGCCCAGGCCGAAATAGCTCAGCGTCACGATCGCGAGGATGTCCTGAACGATGTCGGACATCGCGTAGATGATGGCCTGGGTGATGACGTTGGGCAGCAGGTGCCTGCCCATGATCCGCAGGTTCGACAGTCCGCCCGACTGCGCGGCGAGCACGTACTCCTGGCGCTTCGCGACAAGGATCTCGCCACGGATGATGCGCGCATACGACACCCAGCTAACCAGCGTGATGGCGATGTAGATGCTGCGTTCGCCGGGACCGAGGACGAAGACCAGAGCGATGATCAGCACGAAGAACGGGAACGCGACGACGATGTCGACCAGCCGCATGATGATGATGTCGATCCAGCCGCCGAAATAGCCAGCCACGCTGCCGAGGATCGTGCCGAGCACAAACGGAAAGAGCACGGCGATGAAGGCGACCTGGAGATCGATCCGGCCGCCGTACAAGAGCCGGGTGAACGTGTCGCGGCCCTCCTGGTCGGTGCCGAGCCAATGGTGAGCACTGAAGCCCGCCAGCGTGTCGTTCAGGTTCTGCCCGTTGGGGTTGTACGAGGTGATCAGCGGCGCCGCGATGACCAGGATCAGGATCACTCCGACGATCCCGACGCCAGCGACGAGGGCTGGCTGGCGATACCAGCGCCTGCGCCGCGGCTGCGCTCGACCGGTGGCGCCCGCCTGCGGCGCGGATTCGGGAGGGCCCGCGGCGCCCGTGATCGAGATCGCGCTCACCTGTCGAACCTCACTCTCGGGTCGAGCGACGCATAGGCGACGTCGGTCATGAGGTTGACGATGACGACCATAAATCCGAACACGAGGGCCACAGCCTGCACGACGTCAAAGTCACGCTGGAAGATTGAGTTGATCATCAGCTGGCCGATGCCTGGTATCTGGAACACCTGCTCGACGATCACCGTGCCGCTGACGAGGAACCCGACGTTGATGCCGAGCACGGTGACGGCCGGGATGACGGCGTTCCGCAGGACGTGCCGGACGAACAGCCGCCGGGCTGGGACCCCTTTGGCCCGCGCCGTCGTGACGAAGTCGGCGCCGAGCACGTTCAGCATGCTGGCCCGCAGGCTGCGGATGACCACGGGGCACAGCGCGATCGCCACGGTGAGGCTTGGCAGGAACATCGAGTGCACGTGGCCGAGCACGCCATTGCCGTAGCCGCTGACGGGGAACAGCCGGAGCTTGATGGCCAGCCAGATCTGCAGGATCAGGCCCAGCCAGAAGGCGGGCATGCCGAGGCCGAGCAACGGCACGGCCCGGACTATGTGGTCGCGCGCAGCGTCCTTGCGGCTAGCCGCGATCATGGCCAGCGGCACGCTGATCGCTACGGCCAGCACGGCGGCGTAGCAGATCAGCCACAGCGTGGCCGGCAGATGGCTGGTGATGAGTCCGGCGACGGGCACGCCGTAGTTGAGGCTGGTGCCGAGGTTGCCGTGCACCAGCCTGTCCATGTACAGCCAGTACTGGCTTGCGAGCGGCCGGTCGAGGCCCCACTCGTGATGCAAGATCGCGATGGCGCGCGGCGTCGCGTGGATGCCGAGGATGGTCTGAGCCGGATCCCCGGGGATCAGGTGGATCATGAAGAACGCGATGATCGTCACGCCCACTGCGGTTGGCACCAGGAGGAGCAACCGCCGGCCGAGGAAGGTCATCCGGCCCATCAGTACCTCGCTTCACGTTGGCTGGGCGGCCATGCCGGGTAGTGAGGCGACCCGGCATGGCCGCCGTGCGACCACGTTGCCGGGCTACTTGCTGAGCCAGACGTTTTCCATGTGGTAGTTGCCGAGCGGCGTGACAAAGAAGTCGTGCACGTTCGACGTCGTGACGTACGGATAATTCGAGTAGTACAGGAACGCCATGAACGCGTCCTGCGCTGCGTCCGTCTGGA
Organism: uncultured Actinomycetota bacterium; assembly: GCA_963730085.1. Taxonomy (GTDB): domain Bacteria; phylum Actinomycetota; class Actinomycetes; order Streptosporangiales; family Streptosporangiaceae; genus JAJYUU01. Next base: position 286,139 of record CAVSQI010000017.1, read on the forward strand.
TGATGTTGTAGAGAGCCTGCCGGGCCGACGGTGTGGTGATCTGCTCGGCGGCGTGCGTGTCCTTCACCACCGTGGGGTTGTCGTAGCTGGTGAAGAACGACTTGGCGCCCGACGTGGGATCGACGGCGAAGGTCGCCAGCTCATCCGGGTCCGGGATGTCCATCGTCCAGAGCGAGAGGAACATGTCGTACTTCTGGCTCTGGAAGTCGCCGTTGGCGGTGTTCGGGTCGAGTGTCTGGACCTTCACCGTGATGCCGAGCGGCTTGAGTTCCGCCTGCACGATGGTGGTGATGGTCGCGTAGTCGGAGTTGCCCGACGGGAGCAGCATCGTCGTGGTGAACCCGTGCGGCACGCTCGACTGAGCCATTTCTTGCTTGGCCGCCGCCAGGTTGTACTGGTAACCCGGCGTCGACGGGTCGTAGTACGGCACCTGCGGCGGGAACAGGGAGTTGGCCGGCTTCCCGTAGCCGAACAGCACCGCCTTGATGATGGAGGCGCGGTTGATGGCGAGCGAGATCGCGCGGCGCACGTGCACATCCTGGAACGGCTTGGCGTTCTCGTTGAAGGTCAGGTAGTTGGTCTGGGTCGAGTTGAATAGGTCCATCGATACGCCCGGCGTGGTCTTGAGCGCGCCTACCGTCGACCACGACGGGAACTGGTCGATCTGCGCCTGACCGCCCTTGATCTGCAACTGCCGGGTGTTGTCGCTCGGGACGTCGGTCCACGTCACGCTGTCGAGATACGGCAGGCCTTTCTCCCAGTAGAACGGGTTCTTGACCAGCTTGAGCGCCTGGCCCTTGTGCCAGTAGTCCCACTTGAAGGGGCCGGTGCCGATCGGGGCCTGGTAGAACTGCGTGGCGGTCTTGCCGCCGTAGTTGTTCGGGACGATGCCGTTGGCGAACAGCGAGAGGTCGGCCAGCAGCGGCGCCCACGGGAACTTCAGGTGGATGACGACCGTCGAGGGCGTTGGGTCGCCGACCGACGAGATCGCGCTGTCGATGTAGCCCCAGCCGGCCGCCGCAGCACGCGTCTGGTCGATCGAGAACTTCACGTCCGCCGACGTCATCGGCTGACCGGTGGAGAACTTGACGCCGGGCCGCAGGGTGAACGTGTAGGTCTTGTGGTCCGCCGACACGGTGTAGCCGGTCGCGAGCCACGGCTTGACGCCCTTGCCGTCGTTGGTCACGGTGTAGAGCGGCTGCATGATCTGCTCGAGGATCCAGATCGAGTTGTTGTCGAAGATGGTCGACTCATCCATCGACTGGGCGTCCTGCGGGTTGTTGAAAACCAGGTTGCCGCCATGGACCGGCCCGCCGGATCCGGAGGATGTGCTAGACGATGGGGTGCCTGATCCGCATCCGGCGAGCACAGCGAGGGCGCTGCCGGCGATCAGGGTTTTCGTGAGGGTGGTTCTGTGTCTCACATGCAGCTCCCGGGTTACGTCCGGGCGGCGACTCCGCCGCCGCATAGGTGCTGTCCTGAATTGACCGGGTTAGGGGAGTTCCGGTCGAGGGGGCACGCCGCCGTGCCATTACGCAAACCTTTGCCTAACCAAATGTGCGCGACCGGTGAGCCGGTTGTAAATAGCGCTCTGGCGCTGTTTACACACCTTTACAGTGTTGTAACGTTCACGCCGTGCGATATGTGGTTCTGGGCTGCGGTGCGATCGGCGGCACCGTCGCGGCGGGCCTCATCCGCGACGGCCACGACGCGCTCGTGTGCGACGCGGACCCGGCCGTGGTCAGCGCCGTCAACACCGCGGGGCTGCGGATCGACGGACCGGTGGAAGCGTTCACCGTCCACCCGCGCGCCGTTGCGCCTCCTGACCTGCCCGTACGCATCGACGGTCCCGTGCTGGTGGCGGTCAAGGCGCACCATACCGAGGCAGCGGCGGCTGCCCTCGCCGGGCGGCTGCACGGAGACGGGTTCGTGGTTTCGCTTCAGAACGGGCTCACGTGCGCGGTGCTGAGTTCGGTCGTCGGCGCGGATCGCGTCGTCGAGGCCGTCGTGAACTTCGGTGCTGATGTCCTGGAACCAGGCGTGGTCCTGCGCGGCAACCGGGCGACGTTCCTGGTCGGTGAGCTCGATGGCCAGCTGAGCAGCCGCGTTACTGCGCTTGCCAACGACATCGCCGACGCGGAGGCCACGGCCGACATCCTGGGTTACGCCTGGACCAAGGAGGCGTACGGCGCGATGCTGTTCGCCACGGCCGTCAGCGACCTGCCAATCCACGAAGTATTCGACGATCCCGCCTACCACCCGCTCCTGACGGCCGTCGCAGGCGAGGTCCTGGCTCAGTCGCCGGTTCAGCCGCGGCCGCTGGACGGCTTCGACCCGGCCGACGTGCCCGGCTCGCTAACCGGGCTCGCCAGTTTCAACCGGCAGTCCGCCAAGACACATTCGGGGATCTATCGCGACCTGGCCGTTCGCCACCGGCCCACCGAAGTCCGGGCGATACTGGGGCCGCTGCACGGATTCCTGCTGCGCCGGATCGAAGAGCTGGTCGAGGCCATCGAGCGCGGCGAGCGGACGTGCACCCGGGCGAATCTCGACCTGCTCGCCGCCTACGAGCGACTGGACCGCCTCGGCCGCCCGCTGAACGCCGTAGTCAGCATCGCGGGCGCCCCGTCGCGCGCACCGGCGGGTCCGCTCGCGGGCCAGCCCGTAGCCGTCAAGGACATCATCGCCGTGGCGGGTCTGCCAACGCGGTGCGGCAGCCCGGCCACCGAGCCTGTCCCTCCGGCCACCGAGATCGTCCCGGCCGCCGGCGACGCGCTGCTCGTCAAGCGGCTTCGGACAGCCGGCGCCGAGGTGTTCGCCACCTCGCAGTGCCTGGAGTTCGCGGCCGGCTTCGCGCATCCCGCCATTGGCGATACGCGCAACCCACGCGACCCGTCGAAGACCTCGGGCGGCTCGTCCGGGGGGTCAGCGGCACTAGTCGCCGCCGGCGTCTGCGACCTCGCCATCGGCAGCGATACTGGCGGCTCCATTCGCATTCCCGCTGCCTACTGCGGCATCGTCGGGGTGAAGCCGACCTATGGCCTCGTTCCCCTCGATGGCGTGTTCCCGCTGTCGCCAAGCTGTGATCACGCCGGGACGCTCACGGCAACGGTGGCGGGAAGCGCGGCGCTCTTGTCCGTCATCGGTCAGCGTGCACCAGCCGCCAAACTGGCGGGCCCGCGGGTGGTTGGCGTACTTGCCGCCCAGCTCGACGACCCGTCAGTGACCGCGGAGGTGCGCGCCGCCGTATTGGGCGCGCTGGACGCTCTCACCAGGGCCGGCTGGCAGGTTCAGGAGGTCACGGCGACGTGGCTGGACGATCTGCCGCGCTGGGAGCACGCGCTCGCGGTCATCGTGGCCAGCGAAGCGTGGCAGGTGCACAGGTCGCGGGATATCAGCAGGTACGCAGACGGTACGCGCGCCGTGCTGGACTTCGGCCGGTCCGTGACGCCGGAGCAGTACGCGACCGCCCAGACAGCCCGGGCGGGCCTAGCCTCGGCGGTTGACGCCAGCCTTGACGGCGTTGGCGCGCTGGCCGGACCGACTGTCGGCTTCTGTGCGCCGGAGCAGGATCCGCCCTTCGGGGTCGGCGACGACAACGGAGAGGGACGGTTCACCGGCCCATACAACCTGACCGGGCACCCGGCGTTGTCGCTGCCCGTTCCGGTCAGCGGCCTGCCCGTGGGACTACAGCTCGCCGGTCGGCGCGGCGCGGATATGGGGCTCCTTGAGCTCGCCGCGGCCGCCGAGCAGGTGCTGGCCCCGTTAGCCGCTCAATCGCGATAGCGCAGACCAAGGAGCAAGGAGCAGCCGATGTCGCCAACTGTTGAGCGCAGCACGATCGAGCTCGCTGGCCTTTCGGTACCGCTGGTCGAAGTGACCGGGTCGGCTGACGGCCCGCTGCTCACAGTCGTGTCGGGCGTGCACGGGTGCGAATACGCATCGATGGCTGGCGTCCGCCGGTGGACGCGTGACCTGGCCACGCGCGAACTTCGGGGTCGAGTTCGCGCTGTTCCGGTGCTCAACGTGACGGCGTTCGCCGCCCGCACGCCGTTCGTCGTGCCCGAGGACGGCAAGAACCTGAACCGGTGTTTCCCCGGCGACCCGGCCGGCACACTGGCCGACCGGCTTGCCTACGACGCGTTCACGAAGCTGATCATCGGATCAGACGCGGTCATCGACGCGCACTGCGGCGACATGGTGGAGGCGCTCCAGCCGTTCACGCTGTATGAAGCCGGGCCGGCCGAGAGCCGGGCCCGCGAAATGGCGACGGCGTATGGCCTGCCGTACGTGATCCGGCAGGAGCCGGGGCCAGACCGCGCCGTCGCCGGAACCACCAGCAGTGCCGCCGCCGAGGCCGGCATCTCGGCCATCACGGCCGAGGCGGGCGGCTGCGGCCTCGTCGAGGAGCACGCGGTTCAGCTGCACGTGGACGGCCTCAACGGCGTTCTCGAAGTCCTGGGGATGGTCGACCGTGCTCCGGCCGCGGCGGCCCGGCGCTCGCCGAGCTATCTCGGCCGGTTCCTCTGGCTGCGGTGCCAGCATGCGGGCTGGTGGGAGCCGACCGTGGCAGGCGGGCGAGTCGGTCCGGGCCGGACAGCTGGTCGGCACCGTGAGCACCTTGGACGGCGCCAATGTGCTCGAGACGATTCAAGCCCCAGCTGACGCAGTCGTGATCTTCTTGACCAGCTCGCCGGCGGTCGGGGACGACGGCCTCCTGCTCGGCCTCGGCGCCGTCTGACGGCAGATTTCGGCCACCGGATCTGCCGCCATCCGGCATGGCGGGCCGGAGTGACCCAGATCACGCAACGTGACTCCAGATCACCGCGTCCTACCCGTGCGTAACTTTCTGGCAACTGCGGAGCGGGCGGGGATGCTGCGACCCCCGCCACGACGTTTAAACCAGCAAATGCCCCTCTCCCCCCCGGCGGCGAGCGGTACGACATTTGCCGCAAAAAGGAGGATCGCGATGACCAGGCTGAACAAGAAGGACGAGCGCTGCGAGGCGCTGTTCGCGTCTGCCTTGCAGCGATCCGACGTACTGACCGCGGACGTCGTCGCCGCGGCCATCAGCGAGACCGTTCGGACCTACGGTTCCGGCGGCTGCGCCGACCGCATGGCTCAGGAATTCGGCGACCACCCCGAGGCCGCCGCCGAGCGGATGCGGTGGGCCCGGCAGGTCCTGGGCGACCCGCCCCCGACCGGGCCGGCCGCCGCCACTGGCAGACTCGTCGGCCAGGCAGCCTGAGGCTAGCTCGCACGGGAAATCATCACACTGCCGCATAGCACCATCTGTCGGGTCTGGCGCCCCTAGGGCGCCAGACCCTGGCATGTCCGGCGGTCGCCGCACTACGGTGGACGTTCCCACGCAACTTCAGCGGGAACGGGGTCGTGGTGGCTGATCACGTCGACGTCCTCGTGGCCGGGTTCGGCATTGCCGGCGGCTGCGCCGCGGTCGAGGCCGCTGCCGCTGGCGCATCGGTCCTGGTTCTGGAGCGGGCAGCCGTCGCGGGCGGCACGACCGCGCTGGCGGGCGGGCACTTTTACCTGGGTGGCGGCACGGTCGTCCAGCGCGCGACCGGTCACGACGACACTCCGGACGAGATGTACGCCTACCTCATGGCCGTCACGCCCGAGCCGGAGCCAGACAAGATCCGCGCCTACGCCGACGGCAGCCCAGCGCACTGCGAGTGGCTTGAGGGTCTGGGGTTCCAGTTCGAGCGCAGCTACTACCCCGAGAAGGCTGTCATACAGCCCGGCACGCAGGGCTTGATGTACAGCGGCAACGAGAATGTCTGGCCGTTTCGCGAGCTCGCGATCCCGGCTCCCCGAGGGCACAAGGTCCCCGTTCCCGGCGATACTCGCGGCGCCAAGCTCGTCATGGACCTCCTCGTGCGCCGCGCTGCCGAGCTCGGCGTCGGCGTCCGGTACGAGACCGGCGTCACCGACCTGATCACGGAAGACGGCCGGGTGACGGGCGCGGCTTGGCGCTCATTCGCCGACAGCGGCGTCATTCGCGCCGACAGCGTCATCCTGGCGACGGGCGGTTTCGTCATGAACGCGAACATGGTGGCCAGGCACACCCCCAAGCTGGCCGCGAAGCCGTTCGTGCTCGGAACCACCTACGACGACGGGCTCGGCATCGACCTCGGCGTGTCAGCCGGCGGTGCGGCGGTCCACATGGATCAGGCGTTCATCACCGCGCCGTGCTATCCGCCCGCCAAGCTGCTGACCGGGATCATCGTCAACCGCGAGGGCAGGCGCTTCGTCGCCGAGGACAGCTACCACTCACGCACGTCCGGCTTCGTGCTCGAGCAGCCCGGTAGCGCGGCGTTCCTGATCGTCGACAGCGCGCACCTCGAGTACCCCGAGTTCCCGCTCGTCCCCTTCATCGACGGCTGGGAGACCGTCGATGAGATGGCGATGGGGCTTGGCATCCCGGCCTGCTCACCTTGCGGACACGCTCGCTCGCTACAACGCCGGCGCCGCCGCGGGCGTCGACCACGGAGTTCCACAAGCATCCCGACTGGCTGGCGCCGCAGGATCAGGGTCCGTGGGGCGCCTTCGACCTGACACTCGGGAAGGCCATGTACGCGGGCTTCACCCTCGGCGGGCTGCGCTGCACCGTCAACGGCCAGGTACAGCGTGCCGACGGGTCGGTGGTCACCGGGTTGTACGCGGCGGGCGCGTGCGCGTCGAATATCGCGCAGGACAGCAAGGGCTACAGCAGCGGCACCCAGCTCGGCGAAGGCTCGTTCTTCGGCCGCCGGGCCGGCCGCCATGCCGCCGTTCAAGCTGCAGGCAGCGCGTCCGGGGAACAGTCAGCCTGACTCGGCGACGAGCGCGAGCGCGTCGAGATCGATTGCGTGCTGGGCGTGCCGGCTGGCCATCGCCGCGAACATCTCGTCGCCGCGCGCCGTCTGCTGTACGACCATCGCGGCGATGATGTCCATGACGAGGCCCGCGAAGGCATTCCGCCGATAGCCTTCCCAGCAGTCGGTCCACTCCAGCGGCGCCCCGCGACCGACCACCATCGAGTGATACAGGCGGACGAGGTCGTGCTCATGCTGCTGCCGCACGGAAACGGGCAGACTGGAGCCGAGGAAGTAGGACAGGTCGCTGGTAGCTGACCCGAAGCTCGTGGTCTGCCAGTCCAGCACGACCGGCCGGCCGCCCCCGAACAGCAGGTTGTCGGCCCGGAAATCGCCGTGCACGATGGTGCGCGGCTCGTTGCGATCGCTGAGGTACCGGTCTGAGCGCGGGACGAAATCCTCGATGAGCTCGAGTGTGCCGGGCTCAAGCAGTCCGGCGTATCGGTCCCGGAAGCCAGGGAACAGGTCAGTGACCACCGCAGTCATCAGGGCCGAAGCCGCCGGGCTCGACCTGTTCAGCCACGGGAGGGCTGCCAGCTCCGAGCTGTCCCACCCGGCCGCGTGCAGCGCGGCCAGCTCGCCGATAGCCGCCGCTGCCTCGTCGGCGCTCAGCCCGATGAGCTGGTCGCCGGGCTGCGCAGGCGCGAGATCCGCGAGGAGCACGACGTATTCGTCGGGCTCGGGGTCGTAGGCGGCGTAGAAGCATGCGGGCAGCGCTACCGGCAGCTCGGACGCCAGCTGCGCGTAGAAGTTCGCCTCGATCTCGTACGTCCGGAACGCGCGCGCTGCCCCTCGGCTCACCGGATCGGCGGCTGGAACCTTCGCGATGAGCGTTGCCGGCAGACTGTGGCCGCCGGTATAGGTAAGCCGCAACCTGTAGGTATCAGAGACCTGCCCGGTCCCGACGCGCTCGGCTTCGACCGCCGTCAACCGCCGCCCCGTCAAGGTGGGCAGCCAGAGCGCGGCCCAAGAACTCAACGGTCAACTCCGCGCCGCCGCCAACGGCCCCGGTCACTGGTTCTCCGGGGCCGCGAGGTAGGACCAGCCGTGACCCTCCCAGCCAGGCGGCTGATTCCACTCGGTCCAGCCATATCCGGTCCGGCCATCGTCAGCGATGAACCGGCAGAGCGCACGGGGGAACTGGGCGACGCGGCCGTCGGGCGAGGTCATGGCCACCGGCGCGAACGCCATCGGGAGGGCCAGCATCGGCGCCCCCGGTACGTGCAGCCTGGACTGCCGCGGAAGGTCGTCTGGGCCAAAGGTCGTCTCCGCGGCGAATCCACTCAGGTGGCGGAGCCTTCCGTCCGGGGTGACGGCGAAAGACGGCCACGGGATCGGGAAGCCGATATTCGCTTGCATGCCGTGAAATGCTGTCCCGTCGCCAAGCCGACCGGCGGACCATAGCCAGGAGATCTGCCACCAGTCGCGCTCGCCCCAGCTATGGTCGCGCTCGCCCCAGCCGGACACCGTCAGGATCTGATCTCCCAACCTGATCGTCCCTGAGACCTGGCACGGGATCTCATAACGAGGGAGGTCCTTGTACGGATAGACGCCGGCCAGCGTGCGCCACTCGAGGTCTATGCCGAGCCTGACCCGCTCGGGGGCGGCGCGAGAGCCGCAGCTGGCCGCGGGTTCAGGCAGGACGGCGCCTGTCGCGTCGAGGGTGACCCTAGCGGTCCGAAGCGGCTCGATGATCTCCTGGACGGCGGTCAGTTCAGGGGTCTGCACAGTGGTATCGCCGGGCGGCGGCAACAGGGCCGCATTGTCGGCGACGAGCACGGTGGGCTGGCCTGGCCGGACGACACACGCCCAGTACCAGGCGCGATCCCAGTTCGGGTACAGGCCGAGCCGTACGTATCCGCCCACCGACCCGTCCGGCGCGGCGAAGTCGAAGTAGTACGACTCGTTCCACAGCAATTCCGAGCCGACCGGATGCAGGTCCTCGTCTGTCGCCGCAAGGTGCCAGGTCCCGTGTTCGATGATCTGCACAACCGGCCCTTCGTGAAGCGATTTGCGGCATTAGCGGCAGGATGGCACACGCCGGCTATGGCGTCCAGGATGGATCGCGGCAGGGCGAAACGCCGGCCGGCTGCAACGCAGCCGGCCGGCGTTCGCGGCGTGACGATGCGGCGAGTTACATCCGCGCGGTGCGTCGGCGCCCGACCGAGACCAGCGCCCAGATGATGAAGACGTTGACGGCGACCAGGATGATTCCCCACACCGGGTAGTACGGAATGAACAAGAAGGCAGCGATCGCGCTGAGCGTCGCGAGGATCACGCCGACGACGCGCGCCCACGTCATGCGCAACAGCACGCAGACACCGGCCGCGAACACAACGGCGCCGATCGCTAGTTGAGTCCAGCCCCAGCTCTGAATGTTCCAGTGGTAGGCGTACGTGTTGCTCACCGGGGCGAAGAAGCCGTGCTTCAGGACGACGGCGAGGCCGGTCAGGAAGTCCCAGGCGCCGCCCAGCATCATCAGCACGCCTGCCAGGACCGTTCCCGCGGCAGCGCCGCCGCTCGGCGCGGGCTCGGCGTACCGCGGTTCGCCGTAACCGACTGGCTGCTGGTACGCACCCGTGCCGTACTCCTGGCCGACGGTCGGCTGCCCGCGTGTATTGCTCACTAATGTGCCCCCCTCGTCGAGCCTCCTGATCCTCCTGTTAGCGCACGCTAGGAAGTGCCGGCGCCGGTGGCATCATCCGGCGCGGGTGAACCGGCCAGGCACGTCAGCTCAGGCAGTGATCAACCGGACGAGACCGCTAATCGTGAGGAAAACCCCAAGGAGCAAGCAGACCCACGCGATGAGCGCCATCGCGTGGCCGGTTACCCACGCCATGGCCCGCCGGAGCAGGCTCGCCGTCCCCGTCGGCCAGACCAGGAGGAGCACCCAGGGGACGATGATCAGCAAGAACGCGATGATCATGAACAGGATGACGGCCACGACCTCGTAGCCGGTGGAGAACTTGCCCACGGTTAGGTTGTGAAGGGCTGCGAGATAGGCGGCGCCCGGCAGGCCGCAGACGAAGCCGACCAGGAACGCCACACCAAGGTGAGACTCGCGCAACGCTCGCTGCGCCCAGTCGGCTCCGAACCTGCGCTTCTTCCCGGCTGGCTTTGCTGATCGCGGCCTGCGCGCCCACACGTGCGCGAGCACGCCCGTCATCACGAGCCCGCCGACCAGCAGGAGGAGCACGCCAAGCGCGAGGTCCAGGCCGGCGCTCGCCTTCTTCTCGCTGTGGTATTGGTGCGCCGGGATGACGAGCAAGATGATGATGCCGACCGCCACCCCGGTGGCGATGCCGGCGGCGACCAAGGACGCGAACATGGGCTGGGGCCGGCGGTTCTCGATCAGCAGCAGGTCGATGGCGAGCAGCTTGGGGTTCGCCGCCGCGATGAACGCCAGCGCGAAGAACGTGGCGTTCACTGCGCGCCTCCAAACCGTCCGTTGCCCCCGTGGATTGCAATTCTTCCCCTACCGGCTAGCCGGAACCGGGGGCACCTCGTCCGCGCCATGTTCGTAGGCTGGAGCAATGATCAAGCAGCCTGAATTCAACCTGGAACCGTGGTCGCTGCGCGAGTCGGAGCTCATCCTTGATCGGCTACCGCAGACCGAGTCGGTTTTCGCGCTCTCGAATGGTCATATCGGCTGGCGCGGCAACCTCGACGAGGGCGAGCCGCACGGGATGCCCGGCAGCTATCTCAACGGGGTCTACGAGGTCAGGCCGCTGCCGTTTGCCGAGCAGGTCTACGGCCGTCCCACAACAGGCCAGACGGTCATCAACGTGGTGAACGGCAAGGTGATGCGGCTGTTCGTCGACGACGAGCCATTCGACGTCCGGTACGGCCGACTGCTCTCGCACGAGCGGGTGCTGGACTTCAGGTCCGGGCTGCTGACGCGCCGGGCCGAGTGGACGTCGCCGGCTGGCGGGTCGGTCCGCGTCACGTCGACGAGGCTGGTGTCGTTCACCAATCGCGCGGTCGGCGCTATCAGCTATGAGGTCGAGCCGATCGACCAGCGCCTGCAGATCTCGGTCCAGTCCTCGCTGCTCGCCAACGAGCAGCTGCCCGACTCCGACGGCGATCCTCGGGCGGCCGCTGTGCTCGAGCATCCGCTGAACCACGAATTCGACGCCGCGCGCGACCTAGCGGTCATCCTTGTACACCGGACTGGGACCAGCGGGCTGCGAATCGGCACCGCGATGGACCACCACATCGACGCGCCTGGCGAGGTGCAGACCGAGGCGCGGTCGTATGAGGACGGCGGCCTCGTGACCGCCTCGACGGTGCTGCAAGCCTGGTCAGAAGCTGCACATCATCAAGTTCGTGGCCTACGGCTGGTCGAGCGCGAGGTCGCTGCCGGCGGTGCGAGACCAGGCATTCGCGGCGCTGAGCGGCGCGAAGCTCGCGGGCTGGGATGGCCTCGTCACCGGGCAACAGGCTTATCTCGACGCCTTCTGGGACCGCGCCGATGTCGAGGTCGAGGGTGACATCGAGATCCAGCAGGCGGTGCGATTCGGGCTGTTCCACGTGCTACAAGCCGGAGCGCGGGGCGAGGACCGCGCCATCCCAGCGAAGGGGCTGACCGGGCCTGGCTACGACGGGCACGTGTTCTGGGACACCGAGTCGTTCGTACTGCCGGTGCTGACGTTCACGGCACCCGACGCAGTCGCGAGCGCGCTGCGGTGGCGGCACAGCATCCTGCCTACGGCGCGCGAGCGCGCCGCGCAGCTTGGATTGCGCGGCGCTGCGTTTCCGTGGCGCACGATCGCGGGTCAGGAGTGTTCTGGCTATTGGCCCGCCGGCACCGCCGCGTTCCACATTAACGCCGACATCGCGGACGCGGTAGCTCGCTACGTCGACGCGACCGGCGATGAGGAGTTCGAGCGCGGGCCCGGGATGGAACTGCTCGTGGAGACCGCCCGGCTCTTCCGCTCGCTGGGCCATCACGACGGCGCGGGGCGGTTCCACATCGACGGCGTGACCGGGCCCGATGAGTACAGCGCCATCGCTGACGACAACGTGTACACGAACCTGATGGCCCAGCAGAACCTGGCCGCCGCGGCCGCGGTCGCAGCTAAGTACATGGACCGAGCCAGCGAGCTCGACGTGTCGGTCGAGGAGTCAGCAAGCTGGCGTGACGCGGCCGCCGCGATGTTCATCCCGTTCGATGAGGTCGTTGGCGTGCACCCGCAGTCCGCGCGATTCACCGAGCATCAGCTGTGGGACTTCGGCGCGACACCGCCGGACAGCTATCCACTCCTCCTGCACTACCCGTACTTTGACCTGTACCGCAAGCAAGTCGTCAAGCAGGCTGACCTGGTGCTCGCCATGCTGATGCGCAGCGATGCGTTCACAGCGGATGAGAAGGCGCGGAACTTCGACTACTACGAGGCGCTTACCGTCCGCGACTCGTCGCTGTCCGCGTCTGTCCAGGCGGTCATGGCTGGTGAGGTCGGCCACCTTGACCTGGCATTTGACTACCTGGGCGAGGCGGCGCTCATGGACCTGGATGACCTTGAGCACAACACCCGTGACGGCGTCCACATCGCGTCGCTCGCGGGGACGTGGATGGCCCTGGTCGGCGGGTTCGGCGGCTTGCGGCGGGCCGGCGCCATGGTGACGTTCGCGCCCCGGCTCCCGGAGGGCATCAACCGGCTCGAGTTCAGCCTCCTGGTTCGCGGGCGGCGGCTACGCGTCCGGGTGACGCATGACTCGGCTCGCTACCAGCTCCTCGACGGGGACCCGCTCGACATCACCCATCATGGCGAGAAGCTGACGCTTGACCGGGGGCACGCGCAGGAGCGACGCATCTCCAGGTTGCCGTCGCGACCGCGGCCGAGCCAGCCAGCGGGCCGCAGCCCGGTCCGGCGGCTGACCATGCCTGGCAAGGAGTGAATGCCTACAGTCCGGGACGGATCAGGTACTTCTGCCCAGTCGCTTGCCGGGCATATGCGGTCACCGCATCGAGCGCAAGCGCGCCGGCGAGCGACACTTCTTCGGTGTACTGGCAGGCGAACGTCGTCGTCAACTCCGCGGCCACCCGGCCGCGCAGTCGAGCGACGCCCTCGAGGCCAATCTGAAGCAGGAACGGCGTGAGCAGCCAGCCGCCGATAGCCCAGGCCATGCCGAAGCTCCTCGTGAGCTCCGTCGGCCCTCGGTCCAGCGAGCCATAGATGTAGAGCTGCTTGTGCACCGCTGAGCCATACCGGCTGTAGCCGCCGCCGGCGCTGGCGGCCGCCTCCATGCAGGTCAGGATCTGGCTCGCGAGCCGCCCGCCGCCGACGGCGTCGAAGGCTAGCGTCGCGGACGTTTCCTTCAGCGCGGCCGTCAGACTGGCCATGAAATTCGGTTCGGTCGAGTTGCAGACGTAGGCGGCGCCCATGGACCTCAGCAGATCCGCCTGCTCTGGCCGGCGCACGATGTTCACGAGCGGGATTTGCTCGGAGAGGCAGAGGCGATTCAGCATCTGGCCAAGATTCGAGGCCGCCGCCGTGTGCACGAGGGCGACGTGATTCTCCCGTCGCATAGTCTCGACCATCCCCAGCGCCGTCATCGGATTCACGAACGATGAGGCGCCGTCGACCGCCGACATCCCAGCGGGCAACTCCAGGCAGAACATCACATCGACGCAGCGGTACTGCGCATACATGGCGCCCCCGGCCGCCGCGACAGTCTTGCCGAGGAGCGCTTGTGCGGCCGGAGCCGACCCAGCGGCGACGACTGTGCCCGCGCCTTCGTTGCCGACCGGCATCGGGATTCCGATCCGGCTAGCCATGGCCCGCATCGCTGGATCGGGGAGGGGCGCCGTTACCACCGGCCGGTCGGCTGGCCCGGTGACCGTTGCCGCCGATACATCGGCGCCGGCGAGGAGCAAGCCGAGGTCAGAAGGATTAATCGGGGCAGCGTCCACCTGGACGAGCACCTCCGACGGACCCGGCTCTGGCACGTGGACGTCTTCCAGCGACAACCGGACGGTCTGCTCGGCGGTCACGAGCGATTGCAGTTGCAGCGCCGTGGCAGGAACGTCAGCCATGGGATCCCTCTCGTCGCAGATGCCGCGATGCTAACCGACCATTAGCGCCGCGGTCAGGCTGCGACGAGCTCCGACGGCTCGGCGATCACATCGACCAGAGCGCCGTTGCGCATGACCGTGATGGACAGCGGCCTGCCGATCGCATCGCTGAACATCAGCTTCTGCAGGTCCTGGGCCCGGGTGACGGGATGCCCGCCCGCCGTGATCAGCAGGTCCCCAGTGCGCAGTCCCGCCCGCGCGGCAGGACCGCCTGGAACTACTTCGGCCACCCGCAGACCACTTGCCCGCCCGAACCTGGCCTGGAGCTTCGCCGGGAGCGGGGCAGGCACGCTAACGATTCCCAGGTACGCGCGGCGGACGTGGCCGTCGCGCATCAGCGCAGCGATGATCTTGCGGGTCGTCGCGTTGATGGGCACGGCCAGGCCGAGCCCGACGCCTGCGACGGCGGTGTTGATACCGACGATCCGTGCCTGGGCGTCCGCTAGCGCACCACCGGAGTTGCCTGGGTTGAGCGCCGCGTCCGTCTGGATCACGTCTTCCACGAGGCTCGCTCGCGCGCCCGCGCTCGTCGGCAGCGAACGGCCGAGTGCGCTGACGACGCCGGCGGTGACCGAGCCAGTCAGCCCGAGCGGGCTGCCCACGGCGACGACCAGCTGGCCTACCAGGAGCTCGTCGGCCTCGCCGAGAACCGCCGGATCAAGGGTCGGACCGTCAGCGCGCACAACAGCTAGATCAGAGAGCGGATCCGAACCGACGACCCGGAACGGCGCGCTGGTCCCGTCCGAGAACAGCGCTGTGCCGTGCTCCGCGTGACCGACAACGTGAGCATTGGTGAGCAGGAAGCCATCGGGGGTGTAGCTGACCGCCGAGCCGAGGCCCTCGCCGCGGTAGCGGCCACCACCGTGATGCGGTACGCGCAGGCACGCGACGCGCGGTGTCAGCGCCGCCGCGACGCTGGTCACGACCTCCGAGTACGCGTCCAGCGGGGAGTTCGATGTCGTTCTGTCGTTCATAGTAATTACAACATTACATAGTTTGAACCTGGTGGCCAAGCGCTGATGTAGGACCGGCAGAGAGCGGCAGCTGGCTGCGTTTCGGTCCGAGCCCGGCGGCCAGGCGCGCCGACGCAGGTACCGGAAAGCGGCAGCCGGGTGGGTCGGCTAGCCTGAGTCGGCCGGAGCCGCGTAGAAGGGAACACAGGTGGCTATCGTCGTCCTGGCCCTGTGGATCGCGGCCGCCGTGGCCGGAGTGACGCTGCTGCGGGCCGGCGGGGCCGCGCGGCGCCGAGCGGCTTCATCAGTGCCGGCCGAGGCCGCGGTCGTGCGGATTGGCGCTCTGCCCATGACCGCGGACGGTAAGCCGCCGCGCGGGCCGCACGTGCGGGTGACGAGCCAAGCTGGCGAGCATCCCTTCCTCGAGTTCTGCCATCCGGCCCTCGGGATTACCGGAATCGCCTGCTGGCTCATGTTCGTCCTGGTCCACTATCGGCCGTTCGCGTGGATCGCCTTCGGAATTCTCCTCGTGACGATGACCGTCGGGCTCAGCTGGCTGGCGGTCGGCCGGCGCGCTGCGAACAGCGGCTCGGACGCGACGTGGAAGTTCCCGCCAAGACTCGTCGCAGTGCACGGGCTGGTCGTCACGCTGGCGGTCGCCCTGACGGTGCTGACCGTCATCTCGGCCAGCACCTAGCAGCGCTGGGCGTCAGCGACCCAGGGCGAGCACCGCGGCGGCGATGTCCTCCCGGCCATGACCGGCCTGCACGGCGGTGCGCCACGCCGCTGACAACGCAGCCAGCACCGGCAGCGCTTCTCGCCCGACCGCGTCCAGCGCGAGATCGACGTCCTTGAGCGCCCACTCCAGCGGAAACTCCGGCGAGAAGTCACCGCGCTCCATCTTGTGCAGCTTGGCATCGGCGAGTGGTGCGTCGAGCGGACCATCCTTGATCATCGCCTCCAGCTTGGCCGGCTCCACGCCGAGGCGGCCCGCCAGCGTCAGCGCCTCCGCCACGCCCTGGATCAGCTCAGCCAGATAGGCGTTGATCACGAGTTTCATGCGACTGCCCTGCCCGGCTTCGCCGAGCCACGCGGGCGTGCGGCCCAGCGCGGCGAAGACCGGGCGGATTATCGGTTCGGCGGCGGCCGGACCTGAGGCCAGGATCAGGAGCTTGCCGGCCTCGGCAGGTCCCTTGGTCCCGGACACCGGGGCGTCGACGAGCATCACGTCTGGCCTGAGCTGGCGTACCCGCTGGGCCAGTTCATCGGTGGCGGCAAGGCCAATGGTGCCCATCTGCGCCCAGGCGGTGCCGTGCGCGAAGCCGAGCACTACACCGCCGTCGATCATCACCGAGTTCACCACTTCGGCGGTCGGCAGCATGGTGATGACGACGTCCGCGTCGCGTACCGCCTCCGTTGGCGAGGTCCTGGCGTCGGCACCGGCCTGGACGAGTGGAGCAGTAGCCGACGGAGACCTGTCCCAGACGGTGGTGCGCAGGCCGGCCTTCAGCAGATTCCGCGCCATGGCCGCGCCCATGATGCCCGTCCCGAGCACCGCCACCGACGTACTGCTGCTAGGAGTCATGCAATGCATTTGCCCACACCTGTGCCCGCGACACGCGGCTATCGGGTGCAGGTGGAGAGCTGGCGGTGCCCGCGGGCTGCTGCGTCCCCCCGGATCGCTCCCTGTGTTCATGCCCCCGCACCACACAGGAAACTCGCGCGCCGAGGCGGGCCCCGCCCAGCTACTTTCTCCCCGAAAGCGGCGCGCACCCCCCGATGCGCCTTCCGCCATCTGACGTCAATACAACTTCATCGCTGTGCAGGACAGTTGCCGAAGATGTGTGCGAGATGTGGAGGCGGCCATGGGGTATGGACCGGTTGTCGGCGGTCTGGCCGTTAAACGCGCGCCAGGCGAGTCGCGAGGCGGGAAGGGACAGCTGGCATGGCACCGACAATCCTGCTCGTCGAGGACGAACGCAAACTGCGTGACCTGGTCCGGTCCTACCTGGAACGGGCAGGCTTCACCGTGCTGTCGACGTCGTCAGGCGCCGAAGCCCTGAGTCTGACCACCTCGGCCGCACCGGACCTGCTCGTCCTGGACCTCGGCCTACCGGACGTTTCCGGCGAAACGGTCGCCAGGGAGGTGCGCGCGGCCGGACCCACCCCGATCTTGATGCTGACCGCCAAGAGCTCCGAAGAAGACCGGGTCGCCGGCCTCGAACTGGGCGCCGACGATTACGTCACTAAGCCGTTCAGCCCGCGCGAATTGGTCCTGCGCGTGCAGGCGATCTTGCGGCGGGGCGGTTCGTCCGGCGGCCTGGATCAGGGCACGACCAGCTACGGCGACGGCACGCTCGTCATCGACGAGCCGCGGCGAATCGTCAAGGTGCACGGTTCGATCGTTGAGCTAACACCCACAGAGTGGGGCATTCTGCTGGCACTCGCCAGCGTCCCGGGGCGGGTGTACTCGCGATTTGAGCTCATCAATCGCGTCCGTGGCTACGAGTTCGAGGGCTACGAGCGCATCGTCGATTCCCACATCAAGAACCTGCGGCGGAAGACCGAACGGGACCAGGGCAATCCCGAGATCGTCAAGACTGTCCTGGGCGGGGGGTATCGGCTGGGCCTGACCCGCGATGACTGACGAATCCGGTAAGACCGGATACAGCGCCTCAGGGTATGCCGCGCCCGGTCGCAGCGCCACGGACCGGCATCGTCTCCAGGGGCCGTCCGGGCCGCGCGGGGATTCGCTAAGCGTGCACCTCGCCGTGGGCTTTCTCGGCGTCGCCCTGGCGGCGATCGCCCTGGTGACGGGTCTCACCGTGGCATTCGCCGCGGTGGACATTAGCGACCTCGTCACGCAGCAGCGATCAGACCTCACTAAGGCGATTGCGGGAGCAGCGGGCGCGAGCTGGGCCCACCAGGCGAGCTGGTATGGCGCCGACCTTGCACCAACACTCGACCTCGCGGGCCGCACCGGCGCCCAGGCCGAGCTGCTCGACGAGCAAGGGTCCCGCGTCAGCGCGTCGAAGGGCTTCGATGCCCTCGCGGGCAAACCCGAGTTCACTGCTCCCGTGATCGGAGATGGGCAGCATGTCGGGACCGCGATCGTCAGGTTCAGCGGCGCCGGCCTCGGCAGCGCCGACCCGACCCTGCGGGCGGCGCTGATCCGAGCCGCCGCGGCCTCGGCCGGCCTGGCCGCGCTCCTCTCGCTGCTGGCGGCGCTCGTCGTCGCGGGCCGTCTGACCCGGCCCGTCGCGAAGATCATTTCGGTGACCAGAGCCAGAGGCCGCGGCCAGCGATCGGCCAGGATCGGTGACGTACACGCGCCAAGCGAGCTGCGCGAGATGGGGCAGGTCCTGGATGAGATGGCTGACCTGCTTGACCGAAACGAGCAGGTCCGGCGCGACCTCGTCGCCGATATCGCGCACGAACTGCGCACGCCGATTGCAGTGCTCCAAGCAGGCCACGAGGCCCTGGTGGACGGATTCGCCGAGCCGACTCCAGATCAGCTTTCCTCGTTGCGTGATGAAGTGCTCAGACTGGCCCGGATGGTCGAGGATCTCCAAACTCTCGCCGCCGCAGACGCTGCGTCGATGTACCTCGACCGGCGCCCATCCGACCTCGCCAACGTCGCCGCTACTGCGGCCGACAGTCTCGCTGGACGGTACAGCGCGGCAGGCATACCGCTCGCGCGACGGCTCGAGTCGGCTGAGGTCCTGGCCGATCCACGCTGGCTACATCAGGTGGTAACAAACCTGCTCACCAACGCGCTCAAGTTCTCGAAGGCGGGCGGCACGGTCACCATCGACACGGGCGGCGCGGATAGCGAGGCTTTCTTGCACGTTTCCGACACCGGCATCGGCATCCCGCCTGATGAGATCCCGCACATTTTCGATCGATTCTGGCGCGGACAGCAGGCGGCGCAGACATCGGGAACGGGCATTGGCCTGGCGATCGCCGCCGAACTGGTTCGCGCACATGGAGGCAGCCTGACCGCCGAGAGCGAGGTCGGAGTGGGCACGGTCATGACTTTGCGGCTGCCACGCGCTGACCGGGCCGCTGCTGGCCGCGGCCACCACCGCAGAAGGCTTAGCGAGTGGTAACGAGCCGACGCCGCGCTGACTTCGTGTCGAACCCTCGGCGCGCCGACTCAGCCGCGATGGCGTCCGTTATCTTTGCCGCGAGGTGTGTCGGCATCTGCGGGGCGTCCAGAACGGCAAGCCGGTCTCGCACGTCAGTACGGGTCGACGTGGAGCGTTCGGCCGTCGCCTTTGATGCCCGACGACGGGAATAAGCAGTGTGCACCAGTTCTGTCCTCTCGCGGTCACCGTTGGACTTAGAAAAGACAACACCCCTGAAGTGAAATCCGAAGCGCGTCGGCGTGTGGACGATGTGGAGGAGTCAGAGCCTCATTCCCGGACATGCGCGCAGGCCCTAGTCTGGCCTCGCCGGGCGGTGCAAGACTCGGCAGATGCCCCGTTACGTTGCGTTGCTGCGCGGTATCAACGTCGGCGGCCACAACAAGGTCGCGATGGCGGACCTTCGTGACATAGCTGCCGCGCTCGGCCACACCGATGTTGCTACGTATATCCAGAGTGGCAACGTCGTCTTCACCAGCGCCGAAACCGACGCGGCGAGCATGGCTGACGCGCTGGAACGACACATCGCTGACCGGCTTGGCGTGCGCTCCGCCGTCGTTGTCGTGTCGAAGGCAGAACTGGCCCGGATCATGGCCGATAACCCCTTCCCTGACGAAATGAACAACAAGGCCCTGCACGCCGTGTTCTGCCGGGACGACATCGACTCCAGCGACGTCGTTCACGTCGCCGCTGCCGTACAGCGAGCGAGGGACGCGGGCAGTCGCGACGAGGCCGTGGTCGTCGGGCGCACGCTGTACCTGCGCACGCCTGACGGGATGGGCCGCAGCGACCTTGCGGCCCAGCTCGCTCGCTCGAGAGTTCAGAACGCGGGCACGGCTCGCAACTGGGCGACCGTCACCAAGCTCATGGCGATGCTCGGGGAGTAGCCGTCAGTGGCCGGGAGATGATGGTTCACATGAGTAGCCCGATATCTCGCGGATTCCACCGCCGCCACCAAGACACGACGGCAGACACCAAGCGGGTACCACCTGGCCAGTACCTCACGACCGATTTCCCGGTTTTGTCCGCCGGGCCTACGCCGCACACTCCGCTGGAAAGCTGGTCCTTCTCGATCAGGCGGGCCGGGGATACGCTCAAATCCTGGAACTGGTCAGAGCTGCAGGCTCAGCCGGTCGAGGACGTCACTGTCGACATTCACTGCGTTACGCGCTGGTCGAAGCTGGACACCCGATGGCAGGCGGTGTCGATCGATACGCTACTGGCCCAGGTCGATCACAACGCCCGCTTTGTCCTGGCCTTCTGCGACGGCGGCTACACCACCAACCTGCCGATCGCCGATGTCACGGGCCACCAGGCATGGGTCGCGTTCGGTTACGACGGCCAGCCGCTGCAGTCCGAGCATGGCGGCCCGGCGCGGCTGCTGGTACCGCACCTGTACTTCTGGAAGAGCGCTAAGTGGGTGCGCGGCCTGGAGCTGCTCGAGGCGGACGAGCCCGGCTTCTGGGAGCGCTATGGCTACAACAACTACGGGGACCCATGGCGAGAACAGCGGTACGCGGGCGACTGACCTGGCAAGTCGCCAGCGCCGGATCGCTGACTGAGGAAACTCCGTCGGTCCGGACCATCGAGCTTGACGTGCCGGACTGGGCAGGTCACCGGGCCGGCCAGCACCTGGACGTGCGGCTGACCGCCGATGACGGCTACGTAGCCGAGCGGTCGTACTCGCTGGCGTCCGCGCCCGGCGAGGCGGTCGCGATCACAGTCGAGCGACTGGAAGACGGCGAGGTCTCGCCGTACCTCACCGAGGACCTCCGGGCCGGCGACGAGCTCGAGATCCGCGGCCCGATCGGCGGGTACTTCGTCTGGCCCTGGCAAGACGATGCCGTGAGCCCGCTCCTGCTGGTCGCCGGCGGCTCAGGCGTCGTGCCGTTCCGCTCCATACTGCGACACCGGGCCGAGACCGGGACCACGACGCCGACGCGGCTGCTGTACTCCGCAAAGTCGCTGCCGGACGTGATCTACCGCGCCGAGCTTGACGCGATGCACGATGGCGTCGAGGTGATCTACACGCTCACGCGGCAGCAGCCGCCGGGGTGGACCGGACATTCCGGCCGGGTCAACGACGCGATGCTGCGGGAGATCGCGTGGCCGTCTGGCCAACATCCCATCGCATACGTCTGCGGTCCGACAGCCTTCGTCGAGAGCGTCGCATCGGCACTTGTGGGCATTGGGTACCCGGCAGACCGGGTCAAGACGGAGCGATTCGGCGGAGTGGGAGGACCCTGATGGACGCACTCGACGGGAACGCCATCGGTGGCTTGCTGCACGAGATCTTCGGCACCGAGATGACGGACGCCATGGGGAGGTGCGCCAACTGCGGCCGGATCGCGCCCGTCGCCGAGACCGTGGTCTACCTGCAGGCGCCAGGCACCGTCGTGCGCTGCCGCACATGCACCGCCGTGCTGATGGTGTTCGTCCAACACGCGGATATGAACTGCGTTGACCTGTCTGGTCTGGCCGCCCTCGAGGCAGCCGCGACCTAGCGGTGGCGGCATTGCCGCGGGCGCCGTTTCGGGCCTAACGAGCGCAGATGTGCAACCAGGACTGCGTCGCAGCCGCGGCCCACTGAGCGTGCCGGCGCCGAAACAGGACCGCGGCGCGAGGACGTGGCCAGGACGGCGGAAGCAGGTCGCTCGGCAGATCCGGGTCCGTCCACGGGAATCGGCGCCACGCGTGCACCAGGCTGATCATCGCTGCGAGCGGATCGTCGGGGCTCGCCGCGCCGAACGCCGCGACGAAGTCTTCATACAAGCGGGCCACCGTGGCCAGGTCCCAGGCCTGACCAATGAGGACGGGCAGCTGACCATCGGCATGCCGACCCCGGAAGATCTGCGCTTCCCCAGCCAGACCGGCCTCGGCCAGCGCGCGCTCGACCTCCGCAAGCCGCTCAGCGTGCGTGCTGACCCAGACACCCGGGGCCGCAGCGCCGAAACCGGCCCAGGTCAGGCGAGTGCGCAGCACGTGCCTGGACGGCCGCTCGGTTTCGGGAGTTCGGGCCAGCACCAGCAGCCAATCCCCGTCCCAGCCGCCGCGCCGGGCGCCGAAGCCGTAGATCCGCTCCGACCCCTCGGTCAGCAAGCGGTCCGCGCTGGCCGTGAGGCGCCACCTGGTCCGTCGCCCGATCCGCTCAGCTATCAGCCAGCCGTCGGCAGCGGTACGCATGAGCGCCTGCCGTGTCGCTTTTTCCTCGACGTCGAGGCGGCTCATCGCGTCGATCATCGCCGACGTCCAGACGGTGCCGCCCGCGGGCAGGACGTACTCGCCCAGGATCGTGAAGATGAGGCCGCGCGCGCTCGACGAGGCCGCGGTGTCGCGCCGCGACAAGGTCGCGGGACCGCCGTCGTTAGGCTCAACAAGAACGGACATCGCTCTCTCGGATCGGTTCGTCATTCTACGTCCATCTGACGTAGACGAATCCAAGTGTAGAGCTTAAGCTGGCTACGTGGGTGTGATGAGCGTGCAGTCACGCGTCGATTTCCAGGTGAACCCGGCTCGGTACCGGCACTGGCGGCTGACGACCGACGGCCAGGTCGCCACGCTGGCGATGGCTGTCGACGAAGATGGCGGCCTGCTGCCGGGGTACGACCTGAAGCTCAACTCCTACGACCTCGGCGTCGACATCGAGCTGTACGACGCGGTGCAGCGGCTACGGTTTGAGCACCCGGAGGTGCGCGTCGTGGTGCTCACCAGCGGGCGGGACAAGATCTTCTGCGCCGGGGCAAATATCAAGATGCTCGCGGGCGCGTCCCACTCATGGAAGGTGAACTTCTGCAAGTTCACGAACGAGACGCGCAACTCGATCGAGGACGCGACGGCGAACTCGGGCCAGCTCTGGCTCGCGGCGGTCAACGGGACTGCGTCCGGCGGCGGCTACGAGCTGGCGCTCGCCTGCGATCACATCATGCTGGTCGACGACCGATCGTCCGTCGTCTCGCTGCCCGAGCTGCCACTGCTCGGTGTCCTGCCGGGCACCGGCGGCCTCACGAGGATCACCGACAAGCGGCACGTGCGGCGCGACGTCGCCGACTACTTCGCGACGAGAGCCGAGGGAGTCGGCGGCCGCAAGGCCGCGGCCTGGCGGCTCGTCGATGAAGCAGTGCCACGGCCGTCGTGGGATGAAGCGGTGGCGGCGCGCACGGCCGAGCTGGCGGAGCGGTCCAGCCGGCCGGGCGGGGACTTCGCCGACGGCGCGCGCTGCCGCCGCTGGACAAGGCCGTCGAGACCGAGCTCGATTACGTATCGCTACGTCGCCGCGCGGCTCGACCGCGGCGCTGGCGCGGTCGACATCACGGTCGTCGGCCCGGATGCGGCCGCGCCCGCCAGCCTCGCGGGTGTACACAAGCTCGGGGCGGACAGCTGGCCGCTCGCGATGACGCGGGAGCTCGACGACCTCATCCTCGACCTGCGCACGAACGAGCCGGAACTCGGGACGTGGGTGCTACGCACTACCGGCGACCCCGACCTCGTGCTCGGCTGGGACGATCTGCTCCTCGGCAACGCCGCCGACTGGCTGGCCAACGAGATCGTGCACTACTACAAGCGGACGCTGAAGCGGCTCGACGTCACCAGCCGCAGCCTGATCGCGCTGATCGAGCCGGGAAGCTGCTTCGCCGGCTCGCTGCTCGAGCTGGCCCTCGCCGCCGACCGCTCGTTCATGCTGTCCGGCGTGTTGGAGGATGAGAGGAGCACCGACGACCCCGCAGCTCCTGACCGGAGCGGGCCAGCTGGCCCCGTTCCCGCCGTGGTTGTCGTTGGGAACGCGAACCTCGGTGCGCTGCCGATGGGGAACGGCCTGAGCCGACTAGGGACCCGGTACTACGGCGATGCTGACCGCCTGGCCGCGGTGACGGCGCGGGCCGGCGACGCGCTCGCGGCTGAAGAGGCGGCCGAGCTCGGACTCGTCACGTTCGCGCCGGACGACATCGACTGGGCCGACGAGGTCCGGGTAGCGATGGAAGAGCGCGCGAGTTTCAGCCCGGACGCACTCACTGGGCTAGAGGCCAACTACCGGTTCACCGGGCCGGAGACAATGGAGACGAAGATCTTCGGCCGGCTGACCGCGTGGCAGAACTGGATCTTCAATCGCCCGAACGCCGCGGGCCCGGACGGGGCGCTGCGCAGGTACGGCACCGGTCAGCGGGCGGTTTTCGACAGGAAGCGAGTCTAGGGTCATGACGTCTGCGGCCGACTACAGCGAGAAGATCCCCAACAACGTCGACCTGCGCGAGGACCGGCGGCTGCAGCGGGCGCTCGAGTCCTGGCAGCCAAATTTTCTCTCCTGGTGGGAGTCGATGGGGCCGACGCTGGCGACGCGGGATGTGTACCTCCGCACGGCCGTCAACGTCGGCCGCGAGGGCTGGGCGCACTTTGATTTCGTGCCGATGCGCGACTACCGGTGGGGCATTTTCCTCGCTGAGCGCGACCCCGGCCGGCTTATCGGCTTTGGCCAGCACATGGGCGAGCCGGCCTGGCAGCAGGTGCCGGGGGAGTACCGGGCCGAGCTGCGGCGCCTGATCGTGATCCAGGGCGACACCGAGCCAGCGTCCGTCGAGCAGCAGCGCAATCTCGGCGCGACTGCCCCGAGCGTGTACGACCTGCGGAACCTGTTCCAGGTGAACGTCGAGGAAGGCAGGCACCTATGGGCCATGGTGTACCTGCTGCACGCGTACTTCGGGCGCGACGGGCGGGAAGAAGCCGAAGAGCTGCTGCACCGCAACTCCGGGAGCGCGGAATCGCCCCGAATCCTGGGCGCGTTCAACGAGGAGACGCCGGACTGGCTGTCGTTCTTCATGTTCACGTACTTCACCGATCGCGACGGGAAATACCAGCTCGGCACCCTCAAGGAGTCGGCGTTCGACCCGCTGTCGCGAACGTGCGAGTTCATGCTGAAGGAGGAAGCGCACCACATGATGGTCGGCACCACCGGTGTCGACAGAGTCGTGGAACGGACCGCGCAGCTCATGGTGGAGCACGACACCGACGATGCCGGGCCGCATGGAGCTGTCCCGCTGACCGTGATCCAGAAGTACCTGAACTTCCACTACTCGGTGTCGCTTGACCTGTTCGGCGGCGACACGTCCACGAACGTGGCCAACTACTACACCGCTGGCCTCAAGGGTCGCTGGTCCGAGGACCGGCGCAAAGACGACCACAAGCTGACGAGCGACGCCATCATGGTCGACGCCCTCATTGACGGGGAGGTCGGCCAGAATGAGGTCTCCGCGCTCGTGGGCCTCAACACTGACCTAAGGCGTGAGTACATCGCCGACTGCCAGAGCGGCGTCAACCGGTGGAACAAGATCCTCGAGTCCGCGGGCCTGCCGCAGCGGCTGAAGCTGCCGCACGTCGCGTTCAATCGGAAGGTCGGGGCGTTCGCCGGGATCGAGGCGTCGCCGGACGGCGAGATACTTGGCGCGGACGAGTGGCAGCAGCGCAGCGGCGCGTGGCTGCCCACGGACGTGGACAAGACCCACGTTCGCTCGCTGATGCAGCCAGTCCACGAGCGCGGCAAGATCGCCGCCTGGATCGCGCCGCCACGAAACGGCATCAACGGCAAGCCGTTCGACTACGACTACGTGCACCTGGCCTGAAGCAGAAGCCTCGGCTGGCCGGCGCTGCCGTCGAGGTGACGGGGGTCGGAACGATCCACGTTGAAGTGCCGACCGGCCTCGATCCGCCACTTCTCATCGCCGGGCCGAATAGCGAACTGAGTAATGACGCGCTGTCCGCCCTCGAAGTCGCCGTACAGCAAGTACAGGGTCAAATCTTGGCGGTTCGTAATCGCCCCGGACATGACGGCAAAATGCTCGGCCTGAGAATCACGTAGTGCCGCTAGCCAAAAGCCGATGTCACCGGACGCAATATAAATGTCGCGGACATGAGCGGTGAAGTCCTCGAGCGGCGGTTGTAGGCGCTCGATCTGTCGGCCGGGGGCCACGAACCAGCCGTGCAGGACGGCAAGCCCGGTGCCGACGTTCCGCGACGAGGCGGACATGTAGATGACGTCCTCCCGGATATCGATGTCGGCGCCCCCGCCGTCGACGACTTGCGTCGTGCCCTCGTAGAAATCGATCTTCTGCTGCGGGTCCTGGAACCGCGAGTTGAGAAGCAACGGCCGCTGCGCGCCTAGCAGGGAGCGTTCCGCTGTCCGGGCCGCGTACTCCGACACGCGGGCCGACCGATTCGCCGACCGGATCGATGCGAATGTCGCCGCGGCGAGGACCAGCGTGCCAGGCCGCGGTCGCGAGCGAGGCCCAGGTCGACCAGTTCGTCATGCTGCCGCAGCTTAACGAGGCACGAATCGGAACCGCGCACCTCGGGCGGGAAATCTCAGCGCCCACCCACGCCCCGCGTGCGAGTCTGCGGGATGCTGAGACAGTGACCGATGTTCACCCGTGGCCAGCCGCTGTCGCGCAGCGCATCGCGGTCAACCTCGCCGCTGTAGCCGATGGCCGGCTGATCGGCGTTTACCTGCATGGCTCGGCGGTGCTCGGCGGCTGGGTGCCACGCCGGAGCGATATCGACGTGCTCGTAGTGGCAGCGGACGACACCGACGACCGGACCACGGCCGCGATGACGCACGCAATGGTCCGGGTGTCGCGAGAGCGTCTGCCCGACGAGTGCGTGCCGAGAGTCGAGAGCAGCATCGTGACGACCGCGGCCGCACGGGAGCCACGGCCACCGTGGCCTTTCCTGCGCCATGTGGCTACTGACACCGGCGGTGCAGCGAAAGTTGTTGGCCCCGAGGTAGGCGGTGACCGGGATCTCCTCATGCACTACGTCGCATGCCGCACGGCCGGGCATTCCGTGTTCGGGCCGCCACCGGACGACCTCATCGGGCCGATCGCACGCGCCGACATCCTCGCCTACCACGCCGACGAGCTGAGCTGGGGGCTGGCCAACGCACCGGAGCGCTACGCCGTGCTCAACGCGTGTCGGGCCATGTTGTACCTGACCGACGGAGCCTTCGTCTCGAAGATTGCCGGTGGCGAAGCTGCTCTACAGCGAGGTATCGGGCCGACGGACGTGATCACCCGCGCGCTAGCGCAGCAGCGCGGCGCCCAGCCAGATCAGCCTCCGGCCGCGGCCGCCATCGCGTTTGTCGAGGCCGCGGCCTCGATGCTGCGCCACGGGACCTGACTGGCGCCTCGACGCGGAAGCCGCGGCGGCGGGGCCGGTCGGTCCCGGCTGCGGCCGTGGTAGAACCGGAACATGACCGCAACGGACATCCCGGACCTGGCCGACGTTCTAGCCGCACGCGAGCGGATCGCACCGTACCTGCACCCGACGCCGCTGTACCGGTACCCAGCGCTGGACGCGCTGACGGGCTCGCGGCTGCGGGTGAAACACGAGAACCACCTGCCGATCGGGGCGTTCAAGGTACGCGGCGGAGTGAACCTGATCAGTCAGCTCGGTCCCACGGAGCGAGAACGTGGCGTCGTCTCCGCGTCCACGGGGAATCACGGTCAGTCGATTGCGTACGCGGCTGGCCTGTTCGGGGTGCGAGCCATCATCTTCGTGCCCGAGAACGCTAATCCCGTCAAAGTCGAGTCGATGCGCGCGCTCGGCGCCGAGATCGTATTCCACGGTCGCGACTTCGACGACGCTCGCGAGCTGTGCGAGAAGCAGGCGGCCGAGCACGGATACCGCTACATCCACTCGGGGAACGAGCCGCATCTCATCGCCGGCGTCGGCACGTACACGCTCGAGATCGTGGCCGAGCGGCCCGATACCGACGTCATCGTGGTGCCGATCGGCGGCGGCAGCGGCGCGGCCGGCGCGTGCGTCGCCGCAAAGGCGGTTCGCCCGTCGATCGAGGTCATCGGAGTACAGTCGGCCGCCGCACCCGCCGCCTACAAGTCCTGGCAGGCCGGCGCGCTCGTGGCAGAGAGCAACAGCACGTTCGCCGAAGGCCTCGCGACCAGGACCGCGTTCGAGCTGCCGCAGCGGATCCTACGGGACTTGCTCGACGACTTCGTCCTCGTGTCCGACGCCGACCTGGCGCAAGCCACCCGGCTGATGATCGAGAAGACGCGCAACCTCGTGGAGCCGGCGGGGGCGGCCGCCCTCGCGGCGGTGCTGGCCGACCCCGCGAGGTTCGCCGACCGCAACGTCGTGATCATCTGCAGCGGCGGAAATATCAGCCCGGCCCAGCTCACCGCTCTTGGCCGGCGGCGTGAGACGTCAGGGCCGCCAGTAGACGGACTTGACCCAGATGGTCGCGATGGCGTCGAGGGCGCGCTCGGCGTCGAACGGCACGCCCTTCTCGCCACCCTGTCCGAGCCAGATGTAGCAGAAGTGCTCCAGCATTGCCGACAACGCCGAGGCGGTGAGCAGCGGATCCACGCCCGGGCAGTAGCCGTTCGACTGCGCCCGGCTGATCTCCGCGGCTACGCGGCTGACGGCCTCGGCGCGCATCTCGAGCCACCGGTCCCGGAACTGGCCCTCCACCATCGCCGCCTGGAAGATGCCGATCAGCTCGCCGCGCCGCTTAGCGTACGTGCGCCAGAAGCCGGCAACAGCCTCGCGAAGCGCCTCCTCCTCGGACAGGCCCGCGCGGTACGGGAGCACTGCCATCGCGGTGGCCTCGGCGTGGAACTCCTCGGCGAGCGCGATCAGCAGATCGGCCTTCGTGTCGTAGTAGTTGTAGAATGAGGCGACCGATCTGCCGGCGGCCTCGGCGATGTCAGTGATCCTGGCGTTCAGGTATCCATCTCTGGCGAACACGGTCCGAGCCGCATCGCGGAAGGCCCCGTCGGTCTCCCTGCCCTTCCGGGTTGCCTTCTCAGTCCGGCTCGGTGCGCCGGGCCCGGCTGTCACGCGTCAGACCCGCACGCCGGCGCGGTCGGCGGCCGTCTTGGGCTCGTGCCGGACATCACCCGGTTGTCCCATCGCCCGCCGCCAGCACGCGAACTCCAGCAGGATCCCGTCCGGGTCCTGGAAGTAGAACGAGCGGACAAACACGCCGGGATGCAGCTCACGGGCGACGCCCAGCTCACTGTCGTCGTGGTCGAGGATCGGGCTGACGCGCACCCCCTTGGCCTTGAGCTTGGCTCGGTACTCCAGGAACCGCTCTTCCGGCACGTTGAACGCGACGTGGTTCATCGAACCAACAGCGCTCGTCCACTCGCCGAGGCCGGGCACCGTCACCGGCGCAGAGACTCCGGGCACCGCGTCCGGAGCGTCCGGGAACCAGAAGAAGGCCAAGGCGTTGCTCCCGCCCATGTTGAAGAAGAAGTGCTGCCCGGAGCCGGCCTGGCAGGTCGATCGTCTTGATCAGCCGCATGCCGAGCACTTGGGTGTAGAACTCCACTGTCCGCTTCATGTCCGAGCAGACAAGCGCAAGGTGATTGACGCCGCCCAGGTCAAACTCCTCGTTCCGCCACTCCATGCCGACCTCCTGAGGCCTGGTGTTGTCCGCAGAACTAAATCTAAACTCAGGTTCACTTTCCGCGCCAGAAAACCTGGAGCCGCTCGTGCCCGAGATCGTCAGGGAGTTTGTCGGCCTGCCCTCGCCGGTGGTGGGCCGGGCCGGCGCAGGTGGCCATCCGTGCCAGGGCGTCTACCACCGGCCCGCCGGACTCCGGCCTACGACGGCCTTCATCGCCACGCACTACAACGTGGACTTCTCGGAGCACTACCTGGCCAGTTACCTGGCCGAGCGCGGCTTCGGCTTCCTCGGCTGGAACACACGGTTCCGCGGCAGCGAGGCGCACTTCCTGCTCGACCACGCCCTCGCCGAGGTCGGCGTCGGCGTCCGATGGCTGCGTGAGCGGGCGGGCGCCGACCAGATCGTGCTGCTCGGCAACTCCGGCGGCGGCTCGCTCATGGCGGCCTACCAGTCGCAGGCAGTCGAGCCCAACGTGACGCCGGTGATCGGTATGCGACCGCTGCCCGCAATCTATGACCTGCTGCCTGGCGATCTGTTCGTCGCGCTGGCCGCTCATTCGGGCCGACCCGAGGTGCTGACCAACTGGCTCGACCCGTCGGTCGTCGACGAAAGCGACCCGTTGTCGGTCGATCCGGCTCTGGATCCGTTCAATCCTGACAATGGACCGCCCTATTCGGCCGCGTTCCAGAGCCGCTACCGAGCCGCCCAGCGAGCTAGAAACGAGCGCATCACCGACTGGACGCTAGCCCAGCTAGCCGCCCTGGCCTGGACGCGGGCCCGGGACCGGCTGTTTACCATCTCGCGCAGCTGGGCGGACCTGCGCATGATCGACCCGGCCATTGAGCCGTCCGATCGCCGCGCCAACTGGTGCTACCTCGGCGACCCGCTCAAGGCCAACTACGGCGTCTTCGGCGTGGGCACGGTCAGCACGCTGCGCAGCTGGCTGTCGATGTGGAGTCTGCGCACGTCGCAGTGCACCGCCGCGCCTCACCTTGCGCGGATCACACTGCCGTCGCTGGTCATCCACGCGAGCGCCGACGCGTGCGTCTATGACAGCGACGCCCGGGCGCTGCATGACGCGCTGGCCGCGCCCGACAAACGCCTCGAGTTCATCAAGGCCGACCACTACCTGCTGGAGCCAGACGGCGCCCGCACGCAGGCAGCCGACCTGATCGCGGACTGGGTAACCGCCCGTGGCGGCTAGTGCGCTGCCGGCCCGCGTTGGGCTCGGCTAACTAACCTCCGTCGGCTAGCTGTCAGCAGTCACCGCAGCCCAGGCCTGATCGGTCACCGTGCGCGTGGGCTTGCGGTTGATCACGAGCGCGTCATCGACGCGCTGAGCGCTCAGGTCGCGGTGGACAAAGGTCCCGCCTGATCGAGGAACATGTCGTTCGCTGTGCTTGGGCTACCAGTAGTGCCTGCGGCCGCGTACTGCCCGGCCGGTCGAGCCGAGAAGTAGCAGAATCAGGCCGACGACGAGCGCGATGATGCCCAGCGTCCACAAGATTGCGATCTTGGCCAGCAAGCCGATCAGCAGCAATAGGATGCCGATGACGATCATTGGGTTCCCTCTCGATGGCGTTCGCCGACGTTCGCCAGCGCGCCCAAGCTGCCCAGGGAACGGCACTTAATACATCGTGCGATCACGCCGCGTCCGGTGCCTGCCGCGCCTGGCGCTGACGAGCATCCGACTCGAAGATCACCTTCCGCTCTTGCTCCCGAAGCCGGGCGCAGAGTAGAACGAAACGGTGGGACGACAGATAGTCACCGTGCTTTACGTGTTCGCGCTCATCGCCGTCGTGGTCGGGGTAGATGTGCTGTTCTTCCGGCACCAGTTCGGGGAGCGCCTGATCGTGAACGTCGGAATAGTTCTGGTTTTCTTGGCCTTCGGTTTGCGATTCTTGAAGCGTTTATGAGGGCCGCGCACTGCAGGTCAATCTGCTCCGCGGCCTACCTCGACGGCACGATAGGTGCTGGAAAAACCGGGTGGCGCGGCCGGGTCGACCGTGAGAGGGTCGCGGCATGGCGACGGACCGGGCGCGACCGGAGCAGAACGCGGCCGAGCGAGAGATGCTCATCGGCTGGCTAGAGCATCACCGGGGGATCTTGATCTGGAAGTGCGAGGACCTGGCCCCGGAGCAACTCCGTCGGCGCGCCGTCCCGCCTTCCACCTTGTCTTTGCTGGGGCTGGTCAGGCACATGTCGGACGTAGAGCGCGGCTGGTTCCAGCAGGTGTTCCTCGGTGCGGACGTGCCCGATCTGTACGACCGGTCCGCCGACGAGGACGCAGACTTCAACGACGTCGAACACGCCGACCCGGCGGAGGCGTTCCGATCGTTCGAGCGCGAGTGCGCTACCTCGAGGCAGATACTGGCGGAATCGCCGAGCCTGGATGTTCCCAGCAAGCAGACGTCTGACCGCACCGGCCAGCCTCGGTCGCTACGCTGGATCGTCACCCACATGATCGAGGAGTACGCCCGCCACAACGGCCACGCCGACCTGCTGCGCGAGTGCGTCGACGGCAGCACCGGCTACTACTGAGGGTGCGCTGGTTCACTATCTATTCTTGTGACTCCGCCGTAGTCCCCTGCGGTGGCTCGGGTGCCGGAGCGATCCTGTTCAGCCAGCAGATCGGGCATAGCAGGTTCGGCTGAGCATGTCTGCCCTGCTCATGCTCCCAGGCGACGTACGCAGCGCCGCCCGCGAGAAGCAGTTGCAGCCCGCTGCCGACCGGGAGTCCGAACCTCAGTATCCGCCGGATAATCATGGCTCACCTGCCATCCGATAAGGGCCGCGCGACCCGCCGTTGAGCGGACGCTCATCGCGCCTGCCGCGTCGCCAACGCCGGCCGCGAGCGCTCTGAGCGCCGCACAAGCAAGTAAACCGGGCTCGGCCGCGGGCGTCCACCGGCCGCCTGCGGGCGTGCACCGGCCGCCCGCTGCATGTCCGCCCCCGGAAGCCCGGGACGTGAGCCGCATTCCTCGGATTTCGGCTCAGAATGAACCGGCACGATGTAGCTTCCATTCATGGGACCGGTGGCAGCCATTGACCGCGAAATCTGGCCCGCGCAGCTACGGCCGCTTCCCGCCGCCGCGCCGACATTACGCAGGCAATCGTGTGCGATTCATGACGCCGCCCGCGTAGTCCAACGGCAGAGACATCGGCTTTAAACGCCGCGGATACGGGTTCGAGTCCCGTCGCGGGCACGCTTAGGTCCAGCTAGCGCTCGAAGTTCAGCACACTCCTCCTGAGGGCCATCTCGCGCGCTAACGTCGCGCCGGTGCGCTTCGGTGCCCGGCCCGTCGGCCGCCGTCCTTGCGCTCGGATAGGGTTCCGGTGTGACTTCGCCTGGACCGGAGCACCTTGACAGTCGCCATCGCGATACGCTGCGCCAGATCTTCGAACATCCGTCCAGCCACAACATTGAATGGCGGGCGGTGATGTCGCTACTCGAAGCCGCCGGCACGGTCACCGTGCATCACGACGGCAAGGTCGCCGTCAAGATTGGGCCCGAGCTTGAATTCCTGGTGCCGCCGCGAGGCAAGGACATCGACGCAGCAGATGGTCGTCGACTTGCGCCGGATCCTGACCAACGCCGGCTATCGCCCGGCGTAGGGCGAACGCGCGCGCCGACTCGCATGGCACGTCACGCCCGCTGGTCGGGCGTCGCGCTCGGGGCCAACACGAAGCGGACGGCTGTCACCTCGGGTCCAAGCTTCGGCAAGCCGAGTGACCAGTTCGTCGGCGGCCGCGTAGAGCGCGTCGTTCGTCATCGGCTCGAGCGCGTCGAGAATGAACAGCGCCGCAGTGGTGTCCTCCGTGAGCTGCGTGCGGCTCGCCTGACGCCAGTTCCAGCGTCGGCACGTGACGCCCGCGTCGTCACACCACACGACCTCGCCAGGTTCGGGATGCTCGATCACGGAGTCGCCGTCGGCCGTGGTGTCGAAGGGCTCACGTTGCCGATGGCGCGGACCAGCCGCGGCGCACCGACGTAGCGCCTCTGATCCTCCCCGCCAACCGGGACCTGATGCAGCACCGACACCGCGTTGTAGAGGTCGGTGAGCCGGTTGACCCGGGGCAGCCCAGATGCCGTACGACGAAGCAGCGCTTCCAGGCTATTGCGGGTGCGTTGCGGCTTGGCTCCGAACGCGCGGTAAGCGTCTCGCCAGGCCGCCACGTGCGGAAGCTTCTCGACCGGCAGGTCGGCTAGCGCCTCGCGAGCAGCCGCTTCCGCCTCCTCGAGAAGGGCGTCACTCGCCTCGTCGCTCGGGCCGGGAACAAGACCGTCGACGGCCAGCAGCACGGCGCGATAACCGGGGAGGAACCGCTCCAGCATGCCGCCGGCTGGGCGAGCCCGCTCGGAACCTCGACCGCCCACCTGGCTAATGGTGCACTACCTGATCAGCGACCGAGCGGCCAGGCGCGGGTCGGCCTGTGGCGCCGTACGTAACCCGCGTATCCGACCACCGCAATCGAGCACGACGAGCAGTCCGAGCGCAACCTGGAGACCACGCGTCAGCCCCGGCGGGTAGATCACCTGGACCGCGGACACCGGCTGGGCCCCGCGACGCGTAGAGCGCCTCTCACCAGGTGATGGGCAGCGCGACCAGGCCGCGCATGATGGTCTCGCTATGCCAGAGTGAGGCTGTCCTCAGCCACCGCGATGCGAACTCCTGGCAGTCGGGAGAAGATCGTGGCGAGTGCCACCTGCAGTTCCATTCGGGCGAGGTTTGCGCCCAGGCAGAAGTGCGGTCCGTAGCCGAAAGCGACATGCGGGTTGGGGTCGCGGGCGAACTCGAGCTCATCGGCGCGACTGAAGACGTTCTCGTCGCGGTTAGCCGAGCTCCGGGAGCAGAGCACTGGGTCGCCTGCGCGGATTACGACGTCCCCGAGCTCAACGTCGGTGGTTGCTATCCGCGCGTTGATGGCACTGCCGAACACGTTGAACCGCAGCATCTCCTCGACGGCTGCCGGAATGATCTCGGGTTGCTGCATGACCTGCTGCAGGTGTCGCGGATGGGTCAGGACCGTGTACGTCATGTTCGTGATCTGGTGTGCCGTCGTCTCGTGACCGGCGACCAGTAGCGCCATGGCCAGGATGAGCAGTTCTGGTTCGGACAGGCGGTCGTCATTGTCGCGGGCCTGGACGAGCCCGGTCAGCATGTCGTCGCCTGGATGTGCGCGGCGCTCCGCGATGAGGTCAGCGATATAGGCGACTAGGTGCAGGAAGGCGTCCTGCTCCTGCACCGACGTGGTCGCTGTTGTCGCGACAATCGCGTTCGCCCAGCCGCCGAAGACCTGACGGTCGCCCTCCGGGACGCCCAGCAGTTCGCAGATCATCATGGCGGGAAGGGGAAACGAGAAGTCGTCTACTAGATCCGCCGGCGGTCCGCCCGCGATCATTTCGTCCAGCAAGGCGACGGCGATCTCAGTCGCGCGCGGCCGCAGCTCCTCCACCCGGCGCGGTGTGAATGCCTTGCCGACAAGCTTGCGGATCCGGGTGTGCTCGGGTGGATCCATGCTGAGCACGCTCTCTGCGACCTGGCTAATGTCGACCGCGGACTCGCGTGGGTTGTCTCGGCCAACCGCCGCGGCCCGGCTGAACCGGGCATCGCCAAGAACGCCCTTCGTCAGGTGGTAGTCGGTGACGAGCCAGGCCGGAGGCCCGTACGGCAACTGCACCCGGCATACCGGCTCGCTGCGCCGCAGTTCCGCGTACTGCGCGTCAGGTTCCAGCCGGATGCGGCTGAATGGGTAGCTCCGCGCCACCTGGCTGATCGCTTTGGAATCCGTTTCGTGCGCCACGTCAGTGTCCCCAACGAGAAGGTCCGGCCAGCAGATTCTAGCCCGGCATACCGCTCAGAACGGCGGGCGTCAGGACCGGGTCAGGCGGGCAACAGCAGGTGACCTTCAGCGTCTCGGCTGACGGTGATCGTCTCGATGACGGCACTCACCGGAAGGGCGCCATAGATGTGCGGATACTCCGGGCCATCGGGTTCGGCTGCTTCGAAGCGGATCAGCGCCCCAACGCGGTCGCTGTCGATGACAAGAACGACTAGTTCCTCGTCTGGCGCGTCGCCGTATACGAACTCCGCGACGGCATGCAGCTGATGACGGAGCGAGCAGTGGATGAACCCTGCCTTCTCGAGCGTGGTCCCACGCGTGGACATCCGGTACTCACCGACCCGAGCGGCCGCAAGCCAGGTATCACGCTCCGTGATATGGAAGAGGTCGGCCACGGCGGAAAGCATAGCTAGGAGCTGCACCTGACCGCCGACGGCGCACAACCCGAGGCATCGACGTCGCGCAACCAATCGGGCACCTGTCCGCTGAGCGCGAAAACCCGCCGGCCGACGTGACTGCCACTGCTCCCGGGCGGACAATGATGTATATGGGTAGAGCCCTGACCACCGCGATGCAGTGGGTAAGAGACCGGCTGCGCCGCGGGCGCCCGTCTCGACCACCGGAGGCAGGCGTCCGCGAGCCACGTCGGCCACGACCGACGCTGCCTGCCGCGGCGATAGCGCTCGCCGAACCGCGCACCGAGGTACGCCGCTGGATCAGGCTGAGAAACCTCGCGGGACACCGACGGGGCCTGATCTCGGGCCGGAGCCCGGTGAGCACAACCAGGGTAGTTTCATTGACTGAAACCCACCTGGAAGGTTGGTCCGATGCAGGTCCAGGCGCTCGCGCCGCTTGCCGCCCGCGGCGGCCGCCCCGCGCGCGGAGAGCCGGTGCTCGACCGGGCATTCCGGATCTTTACGGCATTTAACCCCGACCGCACTTCGTTCTCATTGTGTGCGCCGAGGGCCGAGGTGTAATCCGTGCCTGCGCACCGAGGTCTCGACCTCGTCGTGTTGTTGTGCTGGCTGCTCACCGAGGCGCTGGGTGCCATCATGCTGCGCGGCTGGATAGTCAGCGGGGGAGCGGCCAGGGCCCGGCGCCAGCCGCGCCGGGACGAAGGCATGTCACTGCCGGTGCTGGCCAGCCACGCAGGACTCAATCTGACCGGCCTGCTGCTCTGGATTTCCTTTCTGCTGTCTGGTGCCAAAGGCCTACCGTGGATCGCGCTCGCGTTCATGGCGCCCGCGATCGGCCTGGGTATCTCGACGGTCACGATCTGGACGCCGTATCCGGGTGGCCGTCCGAAACCCGAGGAACCACCGCCGGTGATTCCCGACCACGTGGTCAAGCAGGCGCTCGAGAATGATGCCCTAGGCCAGCGGCTCGTGGACGAGTTGCTGAAACGTAACCTCGGCCAGCCGTCAGCCAGGAAGGTCGGCTGGAGTTTGCGGCCGCTCATCCCTGCCGGTCACGGTGTGCTCGCGATCCTGACGTTCTTGCTGGCAACGCTGGCGGCCATCGCCACGCTCTAGCTAGGCGAACTGAGGGATTACCTCGGCGGCCAGCCGGGCGGCCTGCTCGTCCTGATCGAACATCGTGGTGAACAAGATGAGCTCGGCGCCCGCGGCAACCACGTTGGCGACCTCGGCGACGCAATCCGCCGGTGTTCCGGCTACGGCCGCCGCCTCGATGTCGGGGACCCGCCGTCCGTAGATCTGCTCCATCGCCGCGTTCATGCGGGTCCGCGCGCGGTCAGCGTTGTCGTCTACCGCGACGTATATGCGCTTGGCGATGGGGAAGTCGTCGCGGCCGTACTCAGCCATCGCCGCGCGGACGATCGGGACCTGCTCGGCGAACCTGTGCGTAGGTGTCGACCCCGCGCCGAAGAAGCCGTCGGCGAGCCTGACCGCGCGGCGCAGCGCGGGCTCGCCGTTCGCGCCGAACCACAGCGGCGGATGCGGCTTCTGTGCGGGCTTCGGCTCCATCGCGGCGTCCGTCAGCCTGTAGAACTCGCCGTCGAACGTGACCCGCGGCTCCGTCCACAGCGCTTTCATGAGCTGCACGCCTTCGGTGAAACGGGCAACGTATCGCTCCGGCGTCATGCCGAACGCGGCGAACGGCCGATGCTTGCCGCCGGTGCCCACGCCGACGTCGACACGGCCGCAGCTGAGCTGGTCCAGGCTGGCCAGGCTCTTGGCGAGCTGCACAGGCAGGTGCAGCGTCGATACGAACACCACACAACCGAGCCGAATCCGCTGCGTGCATGCGGCCGCGAATGTCATTGCCTCCAGGGGGCTGAGCTGCGGCGAACCGCTGAGCGTGTTTTCCTGCGTCCAGGCGCTCTCGAAGCCAAGTTGCTCGACTGCGGCGCAGTAATTACGGAACGTTGCCGGATCGAATTCACCGTCGGCATAGAACTGCGGAATCGAGATAGCGAAGCGCATACGCCGCATGGTAGCCCGGCCGCCAAGGCAAGGCAGGCCTCGGCTCATGCTCGGCAGGACCAATAACCCGCGTCGCGACCGGTCACGCGTGACAGGAGAGCGGCTGACCGCCGTTATAGGCGATCATGTCGGTCAGCGCCGCGACAATGTCGACGTCCGGGCGCTGCGGCTCAAGGTCCCGATACGCCCGGTGGAGGTTGCCGACGATCCGCTCCGGGTCCAGCCAGTCCGCGTACTCGCCGAGATCCGCCGTACGGGCGGCCGCTAGCGGGGAGAGTCCCGCGTCGAGGCCCGTGCGCGCTACGTCGAGCACGAATCGCAGGTAACCGACAGTGGTGTCGATCAGATCTGGTCCGCACAGCTCGCCGTGACCGGGCACGATCGTGCGCGCGGGGATCGGCATGATTACCTCGCTGAGCACCTCGATTGCGCCCGTCACGGAACCCATCAGGAGGAACGGCGTGCCCCCGTTAAACAGCAGGTCGCCGCAGAACAGCACGCGGGCGTCGGGCAGCCAGATCACGCTGTCGTTGCTCGTATGCGCGGGCTGCCCGACGTAGCTGACCTCGAGCGGCGTGTCGTCGGACCAGACTCGCAGCCGGTCGGTGAACGTGACGGTCGGCGGCGCCACCCGTAGCTCGCCCCAGTCGACTGGTTCCCAGATGCCGAGGTTGCCGAGCAGCCCGGTGTTGACGACCTCCGCACGGCACAGCTCGTGACCAATGATGGTAACGGGGCCGAACACGCAATTGCCGTACGTATGGTCGCCGTGATGATGCGTGTTGATCAGCGTCGTGACCGGCGCAGTTGTCACCGCTGCGATCCGGTCCAGGTACGCGCGAGTCCGGCGCTGCGTTGAGCACGCGTCGATGCTGACCACGGAGCGATCGCCGACGACAAAGCCGGTGTTGTTAATCCACCATGACCCATCAGGCTGGATGTAGGCGTAGACACCCGGCGACACCTCGTGCAGCTCAGGTCGCCGGGCTGTCACTTGTGCCGCGGCGCGGGCTTGTCGAACAAGCCGCGTCCGGCCGCCCGAGCCGACTTGTCAAACAAGCCCGGACCGCCAGTACCAGGTCGATCGGGTCTGTCGAACAGACCTGGCATCTCGGCGGGAGCGCGGTCGGGCGCGTCGAACAGGCCGCTGCTATGGCTGGGACCGCCGAACAACTCGCTGTCACCGCTTGGGCCGCCGAGCACGGCGACTTCGTCGTCCTGGTCGCAGCGGTGGGGCCCATCGAATAGGCCGATACTCTGGCGCTTCAGTCGCTTGCGTGCCATATCGATTGACTACCACGGCCCGCATGCTCGGGGCTAGTGGTGCGGATTCGGCCCCGTTCCCGGTTCGATACGCTCACGCGGTGACCACGCTCGCCCGGGTCTGGGTGGTCGCTGGCGCGCCTGGCGCCGGCAAGACCACGGTCGCAAGGCTGCTCCTCGCAGCCCTTTCGCCAGCGCCAGCGCTGCTGGACAAGGACACGATGTACGGCTCGTTCGTCGCCGCGGTCCTGGCCGCAGCTGGCCGGCCGCCAGGGGAGCGCGAGGGCTCATGGTACGACGAGCACATCAAGGCGCACGAGTACAGCGGCATGACGGCGACGGCACGGGAGATCCGGTCGGCGGGCTGCCCAGTGCTGCTGTCCGGGCCGTTTACTCACCAGATCCACGAGGCCGACACGTGGTGGTCCTGGGTGGCCGAGCTCGGCGGGCCGCCGGTCTACCTGGTCTGGGTACGATCCGATGCGGACACGATCCAGCAGCGGCTTGCGATCCGCGGGCTGGACCGGGATGCCGGGAAGCTCGAGCAGTTCATCCGGTTCACGGCCAGCATGCAGCTCGATGACCCGCCCGCCGCGCCACACGCCACGGTCGACAACCGGCTGAGCGCTGCCGAGCCGTTGCCGAGTCAGGTCGCGAGCGCCATTGCCGCGCTGACAGGTCCCTAGCCGGGATAACCCATCAGCCGAATGTCGTAGACGCGCACCTGGTACGTGCCGGTTCCGTCGGGCGGCAGGCTGGTGAACCAGAGCAGCACGTACCGCGCATGCACGGGCGTGCCAAGCCGCATAGTCAGCGTTCCGCCAGGGCTGGCAGTGCTAGCCACCACAGTCAGGTCCGCGAGTGTGGCCGTGTCGCCAGCACGCAGTTCGACCGTGCCACCCGGGGTGGAGCCGAGAACGACGGTAGCGCTCGTGATCGTGACCGCCTTGCCGAGGCTGAACAGCAGCCCCGTGCCCGACTGAAGACCCCCGAGATGCGGCGTCGCATACCAGTCACTGAGCCAGGAGGTGGTCGAGTTGCCATCGATGGTCAGCGGGGCATCCTGCGGGTCGTCGCCATGGCTGGGCCCGGCCGGGCCGAACGCGGTCGCGCTCGCGATCGCGAGCGGCGTCGCAGGCGTGGCGGATCCAGCGGGCTTGGTGGTCCCGGGCGAAGGGCCACCTGTCCGATGGGCCGCGGCCGCGGCGCTGTGGTGCGTACGTGGCGGCGTCGCCGTCTTACCTGGCGACGACGATCCTCTCGACACGAGGAGGTAGATCACTGCGCCGATGAGCGCCAGGACGACAAGCCCCAGCAGCCAGACGACACGTGGTCGCCGCCGCTCGAAGTCCATCGGCAGTCCGGGCCGGAACGCCTCGGCAGCGGTGATGCCTGGCGGCGAGTACGCCGGACGGCCGTTCGCGTCCTTTCTCGCGGCGGCCCACCGTCGGGCCGATTCCAACACGGTGTCGGGCGGCTCGGACGTCACGGCATCAAGTTCTGGATCGGTATCCGCGTCCGGAGCCGCCGGACCCGGACCGATCCGGTGCCCCGCGCGATCGGCCCCTGCGTGGTTTCCAGTTGCCGTCTCAGGGGGTGGCTGGCGTGCGGCGTCGTACTGTTCTATGAGCGGAACGGGGTCTGCGCCGACAACGCGGGCGATAGCGCGAATGTGGCCTCGCGCATAGAAGTCGCCGCCACACGCTGAGTAGTCATCGCGTTCGATGTCGCGGATGATCGTTTCTCTGATGCGGGTTCGCTTGCTCACTTCCGTGATGGTCAGGCCGACTTCGCTGCGCGCCTCTGCGAGCGCCCCGCCGATGTTCACCCGTCACCTCCGAGCGATCTGTTGTGAAGTCCAATTTAGCCGGTATTCCCCCGGATCATGAGTGCCGCGCGGCGAGACGTTTAGGGCTCGCGCTGGCCCGCCCCTGCTGGGCGTATGGGCGAGTGGATCGGTATTGTCGAGCAGGTGATCGAGCCAGTCACCGGCGAAGACGCAGGCCTCGCTGGGCCCGCCATGCACCCGTTCCCGGGCGCCCGTGCGCCGACGGGCTTCACGCCAGGCACCCTGACGGTGACCCTGGACGGGAGCCTGCTGCCGCTGCCTGGCCGGGCCCGGATCTACGCGTGCGGCATCACCCCCTACGACGTGACCCACCTTGGCCATGCCGCCACGTTCGTGTGGGTAGACACACTGGCCAGGATCCTCCGTTCCGCGGGCACGGAGGTCGTCCTTTGCCGGAACGTCACCGATGTTGACGACGTCTTGCTCGAGGCTGCCAGCCGGGCCGGCTCGCCCTATGACCGGTTCGCCGCCATACAGCAGTTCTACTTCGACCGCGATATGGCCGCGCTCGGCGTCGCCGAGCCGACGCTGCAACCGCGCGCGCACACGTTCATCGGCCAGGTGATCGCGCTCGCCACCGGCCTGCTCGCTCGAGGCGACGCATACCAGCGCGACGGCAGCGTCTACTTTTCCGGCGCCGCGACGGCCGGGCAGTCCGGGCTCGATCCCGAGACCGCGCTGCGGTCGTCGGCAGAGTACGGCGACCGCCCAGACGATCCCGCGAAGGAGAACCCCTTTGACGTGGTGATGTGGCAGGCGGTCAGGGATACCTCGGCCGACGTCGTAGCCTGGCCGAGCCCTTGGGGGCCCGGTCGGCCCGGCTGGCATGCCGAGTGTGCGGCCATGGCGTTGCACGCGTTCGGGCCCGCGATCGACGTCCACGCTGGGGGCGCTGACCTGAGTTTCCCGCACCACGCGTACCAGGCCGCGTTGTCTGAGCGGTTCTCTGGTGTCACGCCCTTCGCCCGGGCGCGACTCGAGGTCGGCATCGTGACGTTGGACGGCGCGAAGATGGCCAAGTCGACGGGCAACCTCGTGCTCGTCAGCGACCTGCTAACGCGCTACCCCGCGGCCGCTGTGCGCTTGCTGATCTTGGACCGCGCGTGGGCCGAAACATGGGATTACCTGCCCGCCGACCTGGCCGCAGCCGCGGGCCGCCTCGAGGTGCTCCAGGCCGCCGCCGGCCGACCCGACAGCAGTGCCGCGGCGGTCGACGCGGTCCGGGCCGCGCTCGCCGACGATCTCGATGTCCCGTCCGCCATGGCCATCGCTGAGGAGTCAGGCGGCCAGGCGGCGCGAGTGCTCGGCACGCTGCTTG
Organism: uncultured Actinomycetota bacterium; assembly: GCA_963730085.1. GTDB lineage: Bacteria > Actinomycetota > Actinomycetes > Streptosporangiales > Streptosporangiaceae > JAJYUU01. Next base: position 328,313 of record CAVSQI010000017.1, read on the forward strand.
GCCTCTGGTAGCCCACGGGTCATACGGTGCTGGTGGGGTCGGCGCTGCGCCGTAACGAGATGAGACTCCGCCGCGACTAAGACGAGAGTCCGCCTGGGTCAGATCTAGCCGAATCGGCCATGCGCAGAAGTATGATCCGCTTAGAGGTGACCGCGGCGGCAGCGAGCGTCACATTCCAGGCATAGGGGAGAGCTTTCAATGGGACTTCTGAACGAGGCTCGCCGCGAGTTCATCGCAGCGCCTGACACTGCCAAGGGCCAGATCGTCTACAAGTGGCCGGACCAGAACATCCGGAAGTTCACCCGGGCCATCGTCGAGCCGGACGCCGTGGCGGTCTTCATGAGCCAGGGCCAGGTCATGGGCGTGCTGGTGCCGGGTCAGCACACGCTGGACGCCAAGGAACTGCCGTTCCTCGGCATGTTCGTGGACTGGGCGTCGGGCGGGAACGCGTTCAAGGCGGAGATCTACTTCGTCGGCACGCGCGAGTTCCCGAACAACCGGTTCGGCGGCCGTCTCGATGAGGTGCAGGACCCGCAGACGGGCCTGATCGTGACGCTGCGCACGTTCGGCGAGTACGCGCTGCGCGTGAACGATCCGACCAAGCTCATCCTCAACCTCGTCGGCACCGTCGACGTCACCAACAATCAGGCGGTCACCGGCTGGGTCACCCAGCAGCTGCTGAAGGTCACGCGCACCACGGTGACCACGCAGCTGATGTCGGGCGCCTGGCCGATCCTCGGCCTGTCCATGCACAGCCCCGAGATCGAGTCGCAGTCACTCGAGGCCGCCAACCGCGAGCTCGCCGACTACGGCATCACCCTGACCCGGCTCGGCAACGTCGACGTCAACCTCGACGACGACGACAACGCGCGGCTCAAGAAGCTGGCCGGCGACACGGCCTACAGCCGACTGGCAGGCGGGTACCTGCAGGCCGCGCAGGCCGAGATGCTGCAGGGTGCCGGCCAGGGCATGGCGCAGGGCGGCGGCGCGGTCGCGCCGATGTTCCTGGGCCTGGGCCTGGGCGCGGCTGGCCAGACGACGCAGGCACCGACGCAGGCGCCGTACAACCCGCCGCCGCCAGGCCCGGGCTTCGCCGGCGGCGGTCAGGGCTACGCGCAGCAGGCAGCCGCCGGGGCTCAGCAGGCGCCGCCGCCCGCTCCAGCGCCGGCTGCGGCTCCGGCGGAGGCAGCCCCCGCCGCGGTCGCCACCATGCCGTGCAGCAACTGCGAGAGCCCGGTGCAGGTGGGCGCGAAGTTCTGCGCCGAGTGCGGGACGGCGACGTCGAAGCACTGCACCAACTGCAACGCGAGCCTGAGCCCGACGGCGAAGTTCTGCGCCGAGTGCGGCACGTCAACGACCCCGCCCTCGGCATAAGCCGGAGCAGCGGATCTGTAGTCCGCTACGCTCACAGCCATTATCAGCCGTTGTGTCCGCAGCAACGGGCCGCGGCACTCCGTGTTTCGTCGTGCCCGCAGAACCCCGCCGGTATCGACTGATCAACCCTCCAAACAGAAAGGCCTGCCCGGATGGACAGGATCGAATGTCAGTGGTGCAAGGCTCAGAACGAGCCGGAGCGGACGAGCTGCACGACCTGTGGCGCCCCGCTCGACAAGAAGAACCTCGTCTCTGACTCGGGCTGGGCCGAGGCCCCGCGCCTGCGGGACATGACGGAGTTCCGGTTCTCCAGTTCCACCTGCCAGATCGAAGGCGAGATCGTGCCGGTCGCCGAGCTGGCGCTAGCGCCCGGCGACTCGGTGTTCTTCGAGCACCACGTCATGCTCTGGAAGGAGCCTGGCGTCCCGCTCTCGGCCATGAACGTGGCCGGCGGTACGCGGCGGATGATCGGCGGCATGCCGCACATCATGAGCATCGCGCACGGCCCCGGCCGCATCGCGTTGTCCAAGGACGCTACCGGCGAGGTCGTCGTGCTGCCGATTCACCCGTCGCACGAGATCGACGTGCGCGAGCACGCGTTCCTCGCCGGCACGCACTCGCTGAACTACTCGTTCGTGCGGATCAAGGGCCTGGCGAACGTCCTGCATGGCGGCAGCGGCATGTACATGGACAGGTTCGTCACCGGCGGCGAGCAGGGCCTGCTGCTCCTGCACGGCTACGGGAACGTCTTCCAGAAGACGCTTCAGCCCGGTGAGAAGATCCTGGTCGAGCCTGGCGGCTTCCTCTACAAGGACTCGTCAGTCACGATGAACACGGTCAAGCAGAGCTTCAAGACCGGCATGCTCGGCAGCCACAACATGTACCTGGCCGAGATGACCGGCCCTGGCCGGGTCGGCGTCCAGTCCATGTACGTGCACCACGGCAGCGAGTAGGCCAGCGATATGTCTACGCCCACATCGACCTACACGTGTCCGTACTGCCGCCTTCAGAGCGAGGCCGCCGGCACGACCTGCCCGCACTGCGGCGCGCCGACGGACGTCCGGGCGCGCGTCACCAAGTCCGGCTGGGCCGAGCAGCCGCCGATCCGGGACATGGCCAGGATCCGCTTCAACCGGTCAACGTGCCAGATCAGCGGCACGTACGTGCCGGTCGCGGAGATGAAGCTCGATCCCGAGGACTCCGTCTACTTCTCTCATCACGTGCTGCTGCACTCCGAGCCCAGCGTCCGGCTTGACATGATGAAGATGGCGGGCGGATGGAACCGGATGCTGGCCGGGATGCCGCTGCTCATGATGACGGCGCGCGGCCCCGGTCACATCGCGATCAGCGCAGACCATGCTGGCGAGACGCTCGCGGTCCCGCTGCCCCAGGGCCACGCCGTCGACGTCGTCGAGCACCGCTTCCTGGTCGCGACTGGCAACGTCGGCTACCAATGGGAACGAGCTGGCGTCTGGTACACCACGCAGAACGGCGACGACACCGAATACCACTATCCGCTCGGTCCCGCGATGGACAGGTTCAGCGCCTCGGGCGGGCCAGGCTTGCTGCTGCTGCACGCCCCAGGCAACACCTTCATCCGTGATCTTCAGCATGGCGAGCGGATCTTGATCCAGCCGAGCAGTCTGATCTGGAAAGACCGGTCGGTGCGGATGTTCCTGCACCTGGAGTACCCGCGCGGCAACTACTGGTTCAGTTCGGCTCGGTGGCAGGCCAAGTCGATCTGGCTGGTCCTGCAGGGACCCGGTCGGGTGGCTGTCCAGTCGGTGTTCGAACGGCCGGAGACGGTCGGGAGCATCACCAATAGCTCCGGTGCTACGACGCAGTACTGGTAATCCCGAGCCGACGCAGGAGCCAGCCGAGTGCGCCGCGGCCAAACTTCATCTTGGCCGCGGCGATCTGTGCTGGGCAGGTTTTGGCCAGCGGCTCCGGCCAGCGAGAACCCGCTCAGCGCGGCGAGAATCGCGTCGATGTCGGCGGCCTCGGCGGTTGCCGAGACGGGCTGCGCAGCCAGTATCGGTTCGGGATCGATCCCGTCGGCGGCCCCGCTGGCGAGCACCGTCAGCAGATCGATGATGGGCGCGCCGAGCCGCGCATGCGGCCAGTCCACCAGCATGACGCCGGCGGGAGAATGCAGGATGTTGTGCGGCAGCGCATCGAAGTGCACGAGCGCCGTCCCGTGCGCGGCGACAAGGCCTCGACACTCCAGCGCGACCAGATCGTCAACGTGGGGCGCCGCCGCACCTGCACATGGGCTCTCCAGGTGCTCGGTAGAAATGCTGGCCCACCCGCCCAGCCGCGGGTGAACACCGGGTACGGCGATCGGGGACGGGGTGAGCAGCCCTGACATCCGGCCGACGGCGGCCGCAACCTCCGCAAGCTGATCCAACCGCCACGGCGAGACTGGCTCACTGCCCTCGACGCATTCGAACGCGAGCACCACGTACGAGCCATCGTCACATGATCCGAGCAACCGCGGCGTCGGCAGTACGTCCGCAAGTCCGGCCGCGGTCAAGCCGATAGCGATGTGCGCCTCATCCCGATACATCGGCGCCTGCTCCGGCCACATCTTCGCGTCGACCGCTTTGGCGAACGCCGTGCGGCCACCGGCGAGAATAAGCCGGGAGGCGAAACCGGGAGAGTAGCCGCCCGGGCAGTTCTGCGCGTCGACGACGCGGTCGCCCACAAGGTGCTCGATCTGCTCGCGCACGCGCATGGGCAGTTCGTGCCAGCGCGGGCGATCCTTGCTGCCGCTCATCTAGCCTCCTCATGTGGAGCTTGGCTCGCGGCAACCGGAGCCGACGTCGTCGCGGGCCGATGAGTGAGGGATCAGCTGTGGAATTCAGCGAGAGCGCCGAGCACAGCGCGATCCGCGAGGCGATCAGGGCGATCTGCACCCGGTTCGCAGATGAGTACTGGGCTGAGGCAGACGCGACGCACACGTTCCCGTGGGCGTTCTATGACGCGATGGCGGCGGCTGGCTGGATTGGGATCGCCATCCCGGCCGAGTACGGCGGCGGCGGGGCCGGCATCACCGAGGCTTCGATCATCCTAGAAGAAGTGGCCGCGTCCGGCGCGTGCATGAACGGCGCCAGCGCCATCCACCTGTCGATCTTCGGCATGCACCCGGTCGTCAGGCACGGCAGCGCGGAGCTGAAGCGACGGTACCTGCCGCGCGTCGCCAGCGGCGAACTGCACGTGGCCTTCGGCGTGACTGAGCCAGACGCCGGCCTCGACACGACCGCCATCAGCACGCGAGCGGAGCGCGACGGCGACGGCTATCGCATCACCGGCCGCAAGGTCTGGACATCCAAGGCGCTGGAATCCGAGCGCGTCCTGCTGCTGACACGCACCACACCCGCGGAACAGTGCGCCCGACGCACCGACGGGCTGACGCTGTTCATGGCGAGCCTCAACGACCCTGCCGTCGGCATCCGGCCCATCCCCAAGGTGGGCCGGAACGCCGTTGCCTCGTGCGAGGTCACGTACGACGGACTCTACGTGAAAGCTGCTGACCGTGTTGGCGATGAAGGCAAAGGCTTCGGCTACTTGCTCGACGGCCTCAATGCCGAACGCGTGCTGATCGCAGCCGAGGCCCTCGGCGTCGGCAAGGCTGCCCTGCGCCGCGCCGCCGACTACGCCAGGAGCCGGGTGGTGTTCGGCCGGCCTATCGGCGCCAACCAGGGCATCTCGTTTCCCCTAGCCGAAGCACACGCCCGGCTGGCGGCCGCGGAACTCGCCGTCCGCCACGCAGCATGGCGGATCGACAACGACCTGCCGTGCGGTGAGCAGGCAAACCTCGCCAAATTCCTGGCGGCTGACGCAGCCTACGGCGCCGCCGACGCCGCGGTACAAACCCACGGCGGTTTCGGCTACGCCAGCGAGTACCACGTCGAGCGGTACTGGCGCGAGGCACGGCTCATGCGAATAGCGCCGGTCCCGCAGGAAATGGTGCTGAACTATCTGGCCGAGCACGTGCTCGGACTGCCACGGTCCTACTAGCGACACCCAGCGCGCAACGGCTAGCGAGGAGATAGTTCCATGGAGGTAGTGGCGCTTGTCATCTTCGCCGCCTGGATCGCTTTCTGGATTTACTGGCTCGCCGCGTCGGCCGGAGTCAAGCCGGGACGGACAAGATGGGGGCCCTTCGCCGGGTTTCGGGTCGCGGTCATCATCATCGTTCTCCTCCTTGTCCGGCTCAAGGTCTTCAAGGCGCACACGGTCACGAACAACCCATGGCTCGAAGGCATCGGCCTCGCCATCTTCATACTCGGCTTGGCTCTCGCTGTCTGGGCTCGCGTCTACCTCGGTCAGGACTGGGGGATGCCCATGTCGGAGAAGGCCGATCCTGAGCTCGTGACCACCGGCCCCTACCACAGAGTTCGCCATCCCATCTACTCGGGCATCATCCTGGCCATGGTGGGCACCGCTGTCGCGGTTACCTGGTACTGGCTGATCGCCGTTGCCCTGACCGGGACCTACTTCATCTACAGCGCGACGAGGGAGGAGCGCTACATGTCCGGTGCCTTCCCGGACGCCTATCCCGCTTACAAGCACGCGTCCAAGATGCTCATCCCGTTTGTTTTCTGAGGCATTCAAAGTCGATCCCGAAGGAACAGCGAGACTCGCCGCGGAACAACGCCTAGTTACGGCCCCACCCGAGTAGGCGCACGCCCCGACAACTGCCGTTGGAACCTTGAGGAGGCGCGGGATGGCGGGATAGTCTCGCTTTACCCGATTTCGCCGGGAGGATGCCAAATGCTGGCTCGCCGCCACGCACGCCACCCAGTCATTACGCTCGCTTGCGGGGCGGCTCTGCTGCTCGGGACTGTTGCCGTCGGCTCGGTGGCGGCCGACGCCTCAACCGCCGCATTCGACCCGGCGAATTGCATGACCACACCGAGCGCCGCCGTCCCCGGCGTGCAGATCGCCGACCCCGCATGCGAGTTCAACGGGGCCACGTACACCGGGCCGTTCGCCCCGATCCCCAACGGCGGCGGCCAGCTTTCTCAGGTCTGGACCGGGATCGCCAAAGACGGCGGCGCGTACCGGATCGAGGTGCCACCCGACTGGAATGGCACCCTGGTGATGTTCGCGCACGGTTTCCGCGGCACCGGCAACGTGGTGTGGGTCGACGACCCGCAGCTGCGCCAGTACTTCGTCGACCATGGCTTCGCCTGGGCGGCGTCCAGCTATGCGATCAACGGTTACGACCCGGGCGACGGTGTCGTTGACACCCACGACCTCCTCGAGGCGTTCCCATCCGTCACCGGGATGCACGCCCAGCAAGTGATCATGAGCGGCCTGTCCATGGGTGGCGAGATCACGACGGCCGAGATCGAGGCGTACAAGGGCCAGTTCGCGGGCGCTATGCCTTACTGCGGCGTGCTGGCCGGCAACGACCTGTTCAACTACTACCTAGGCGCTAACGTCACGGCCGCGGCCCTCACCGGGACCACAATCAACTACCCGACGACCCTGGCGGCCGGCACGGCCTACGCGCCGACTTACCAGACCACGGTGCAGTCCGAGTTGCCGGCTCTCGGGATCACCCCGAACCCGGCGACCGGCGGCCAGACCTTCACCAACAACTTCACTAAGACCGGGTCGTTGTGGGCTGACACTGTCGAGCAGCTATCCGGCGGTGACCGGCCGGGCTTCCAGAGCGCCATCGACTACTGGGATGGGTTCGGGTTCGCACCGCTCACCCGGATCCCGTTCCTGTTCGGCCTGTATCCCGGGACGAACGGCGGGACCCTCGGTTTCGCCAATGGCAGCGTGGCCGGCAACGAGCACACCTTCTACACCTTCAGCGACAATCCGCTCGCCCATCTGGCCCAGGAGATCGCCATGAACCGTGCGGCCCTGCGGGTGCCCGTCACGGCGACATCGTCGGCCGACGGCCTGTCGCCGGCCGAGCTGCCGATAATCCACGGTGACCCCGGGATCCCGGTGCTGTCGATCCACGGCATAGGCGACCTGTTTGTGCCGCTGTCGATGGACCAGCACTACGACCAGATGATGGTGGCAAACGGCGAGGGCAACCTGTTCGTCGACCGGGCGATCCGCGAGGTAACCCACTGCGGCTACACGACCAACGAGCTGTCGGCCGGATTCGCTGCGCTCATGTCGTGGATCAACACCGGAAAGCGCCCGGCAGGCGACAACGTCCTCGACCCGCAGACGGTAGCGTCGCCGCACTTCGGTTGCCGGTTCACCGATCCGACGCCCGGTGCGCACCCAGAGTTCAAGGGCGTGCCGTGCCCACCTAGCCGGTAGTGGAAGGGGATCGAAGCTTCGGCGTCGGTCATTCAAAGGCGGACGTGTCGCCCGCCCCACGTCGCACGATTTCGGGCTTGTTCTGTGTGAAATCGATGACGGTTGTCGGCTCCGTGCCGCAGTCACCGGAATCGACGATCGCGTCGACGGCATGGCCGAGCTGATCGGCGATTTCCCATCCCTGGGTCATGGGCTCGTCCTGCCCAGGCAGCAGAAGCGTGCTCGAAACGAGAGGCTCACCAAGTTCGGCGAGCAGTTCATGGGTCACCACGTGCCGGGGGATCCGCACCCCTATGGTCTTCTTTCCCCGGTGCTGCAGCCTGCGCGGCACCTCCTTGGTCGCGGGCAGGATGAACGTATAACCGCCTGGTGTCGCCGCTTTGATCGCACGGAAGACCGAGTTGGCGACGTACACGTACTGGCCTAGCTGAGCGAAGTCCCGACAGACGAGCGTGAAGTGATGCCGATCATCGAGACGGCGGATCGCTCGGATCCGCGCGATCCCGTCCACGTTACCGACGCGACAGCCGAGTGCGTAGCAGGAGTCTGTCGGGTAGGCGATGACGCCGCCGGCGCGAACGACATCGACGATCTGGAGGATGGTGCGATGTTGCGGGCTGGCCGGGTGAACGTCAAAGTACCTGGCCATACGAGGAGCTTAGGGTCATCGTTCCGGTGCCGCCAGATCCATCATCAACGTCGCAGGCGGGCCGGCCTGCCTTTCGAGGTGCCACCATGAGACTCATGCGCGTTCAGCGATTCGGTACTCACATCACCTCGGACACGGAGGGCCGGGCAGTGATCGCGCTGCCGTTCGACCCGGATCAGCAGTGGGGTGCCAAGGCTTTCCATCCGGTAGGCGGGACGATCGAGCCAGTGGCAGGGAGCAACTGCGGCAGGCGTCTTCGCGGAAGGATCACGCAAGATGGCAGCCAGTGGGTCTTCACCATCAACCCGATGTGGATGCGAGATACCGGCGTCGCGGTAGGCGATGAAGTGATCGTTGAACTGGAGCCAGAAGGCCCGCAGCGCGCCGATCTGGCCGACGACATCGCCTCGGCCCTGGCGGCCAACCCGGCAGCCGCGGCGTTCTTCGACACCCTGGCCCAGTTTTACCGCAAGGCGTATCTGCGCTGGATTGACTCCACCACCCGCAGGCCCGAGGTGCGGGCCGCGCGCATCGCCGAGGTAGTGCAGCTACTGGCGGACGGAATCAAGGAACGCCCCCGAACGTAGGCACGCGCTACCGCGAAACCCCAACCTGCAGGGTCAATCGGCATTCCGCTGCAGTTGCCAGGCCGCTTCCAGCGCGTCCTCAATAGCACCAGCGTCGGCCCGAGCGAGGTCGGCGACGACCATCATGTGCTTCATGAAGCGAGTCGGGACGCTGAAGGTTCCAGGAAACTGCCGCACGATCGAGTCTCGGTAGTCGAAATCGGCCCGGATAACCAGATGCGCGTCGTCAAGTTGGCGTGCGACCAGCCTCCCGTGGTACCGCCACTCGGTCAGTCCGTCCCGTGCGGACCGGCGCACGCCGGTCAGCTCCCCGGCCAGGCGATCTATAGCATTCATCTCCACGGATGAGCCCCGACTTACCGCAGGTCATGCGTCCTGGCAGCTGAGGGGATCATCGAGTAATTCCAGGCTTCCCTGCTGCGCCATTTCTGGCCCCTTTGGAGAATTGCCGCGACCATTCAGCTTTTTCGGTCGTGGTACCGGATGATACGCCTGACATCCGAAGCGGAGAAGACGGCGAGAGCAGCGGCACGGCCGTGATCGCCTGGTCGAACGACGGGCGATACGGTGGCGGCAGGTGTACGGCTGCGAGGCGAGAGGAGCCGATTGATGCCAGCCGATCTTGGGGCCCTGATCGAGGATCTCGCGGCCGAGACTGCTGCGCTGCGAGCGATCGTTGATCGGCTGGCGGACGCGGACTGGCTGCTGCCGACCCCGGCGCCCGGCTGGACCATCGCCGACCAGATCAGCCATCTCGCGTACTTCGACCAGATGGCCGTCACGTCGGCGACCGATCCGGACGCGTTCGCGGCCGACGTCGCTGAGCTCACGGCGCACGGCGTCGTTGACCCGGACGCGATCGCGGCGCAACATCGTCACCTGACCCCGGCACAACTGCGTGAGTGGTTCGGCCGCGCCCGCGGGCAGGTGCTGTCCGTCTTCGCCGGGCTTGATCCGACCGCACGCGTGCCCTGGTTCGGGCCGCCGATGAGCGTCGCGTCGGCCGTGACCGCCCGGCTTATGGAGACGTGGGCGCACGGTCAGGACATCGCCGACACGGTCGGGGCGGAGCGGGAGCCGACGCATCGCCTGCGGCACGTCGCCCATATCGGCGTCGGCGCCCGCGCGTTTAGCTATGTGGCCCGCGGACTGCCGGTTCCGGCCGACCCGGTCCGGGTGGAGCTCCTAGCCCCATCCGGCGAGCTGTGGACCTGGGGGCCGGCCGACGCGAGTGATCGCGTCACTGGTGCTGCGCTCGACTTCTGCTTGCTGGTCACCCAGCGGCGCCATCGGGCCGACACCGCGGTCACAGCGCAGGGACGTGTCGCGGAGCAGTGGCTGACGATCGCGCAGGCCTTCGCCGGGCCGCCGGGAGCCGGGCGCGCGCCCGGCCAGTTCGGCGCCGCGACCAAGCTGGACGCAGACAGCCACAGCACACCAAGGGAGAGCACGTGAGCACCATCCGGGCCGCCTACGCCGCCGCGATCGATGCAACCGACCCGCTCCGCGGGCTAACCGTCGGCACCATCGACGAACCAGCCCGGCCAGGCCAGGAATGGGTTCGCGTCGACGTCCGGGCGAGCGCGCTGAACCACCACGACCTGTGGTCGCTGCGCGGCGTCGGCCTCGCCGAGAGCCAGCTGCCCATGATTCTCGGATGCGACGCCGCGGGCATCGCTCCCGACGGCACCGAGGTCATCGTGCATGCGGTTGTCGGCGATCCGTCGGGTGGCGACGAAACACTGGACCCCAAACGCAGTCTCCTGTCCGAGGTCTACCCGGGCACGCTCGCAGACACGGTCTGGGTGCCCGCCCGCAACCTGGTGATCAAGCCAGCGTCGATGAGCTTCGTCGAGGCGGCGTGCCTGCCCACAGCGTGGCTGACGGCCTACAAGATGCTGGTGCACAAGGGCCGGGTGCAGAGCGGGACCGCGGTGCTCGTTCAGGGCGCCGGTGGCGGGGTGGCTACCGCAGCTGTCGTGCTCGCGCAGGCGCTGGGCGCCCGCGTCTACGCCACGAGTCGCAGCGAGGTCAAGCGAGAGCAGATCGCGGCGCTCGGGGCGACGCCGCTGGAGCCGGGCGCGAGGCTGCCCGAACGCGTCGACGTCGTCATCGAGACTGTCGGCACCCCGACCATCGATCACTCGCTCAAGAGCACGGCACCCGGCGGTCGCATCGTCGTTTGCGGCAGCACGGGCGGTCATCTCGCGGAGATCGACCTGCGCCGGGTCTTCTTCCTCCAGCTCGAGCTGCTGGGCGCGACGATGGGGACCAGGGACGAGCTTGCCGCCCTGGCCGGACTCATGGCTGACCGCGGCATCAGGCCCGTGATCGACTCCGTCTACCCGTTCGACGAAGCCGCCGCCGCATTCGCGCGGCTGGCGTCTGGCGATGCGTTCGGCAAGATCGTCCTGGACCACGTCGCGAGCTGACCAGCGGGCTGGGCCGGTCCTGCCTACTCTTAGCCCATGGACGTGCGAGACGCAGCCCAACGCTGGGCAGATGTGTGGGAACGCGGCTGGCCGGCTCACGACACGGCTGGCATATCTGCCCTGTACGCCGAGGGAGCGTTCTGGCAGCAGCATCCGTTCCGCGAACCCGAGCCCGGTTACCTGGCGCGAGTGTTTGCAGAAGAAGAGTCGTCACAGTGCCGATTCGGCACGCCGATAGTGGACGGCTACAGGGCCGCTGTGTCCTGGAGCGCGAAGACCAGGCTGGTCGATGGCGGCACCGAGGACCTTATCGGGGTGTCGTTGCTGCGCTTCGGGGCTGATGGCCTTGTCATCGAAGAGCGCGACTTCACCGTCGAAGGCTGACCGCAGCGGAGCTTATGGGTTCGGCCGACCGGCGAGGAGATCCTGGACCCACGATTTCGCCTGAATGACGGGCTGCCGCAATCGCTCCTCGCGGCGCCGAGCCCTGGTGATCTTCGCTGGCCGGTCCCGGTAGCGCCACCGCGCCCACGGCGAGTCCGGGCGACCCAGCCGGATCGCACCGATGATGAAGATCGGCGGTACGAACAGGCCGATGAGCCCGGTCCAGATCTTCCCCTTGAGCAGGGTGATCCCGGCAAGCACGAACAGCACAACCACCCCGATAATCAGCGTCACGATGGCGCCAGGGCCGACGGGCAGCAGGTGGTACTCGTCGACACGGGTAACGCCGACCGGACTGACACCGATCAGCAGCAGCGCCGTCACGCCCACCGCCACAAAGACCGCGTCGATCGAGAGCCGTCCCTCGTTGCTCCAGTAGACGTCCCGCAAGTGCAAGATCAGCGCGAACTCGTCGAGCACGAGTGCCGTGCCGACTCCGAAGACGCCCGCTGGTATCGCCCGCCACGTCAGCGAGTGCTCCGGCACGGCCAGCTGCGCGATGCCGCCGACACCCATGAGCACGACGCCGAAGACCATATGGTGCACGTGGACGTTCCCGGCCCGGAGGTCGCCAGGCCACCAGCGAACCTGCGCCCGGATGAGACGCACCGACAGCCGGATGCAGATGAAGCTCGCTACGAACGCTACGAAGAAGCAGAACAGCGGCAATCGGCCCGTATGCACGATCTGCTGCATGGAACCAGCCTGACACGATCACCCCCAGCTAGCAGGCCTGCCGCTTGCCTCACGCGCGGCCGAATCGGCGCCGCGCTACGTACCAAGTGTGTCCGGCGCTAGCCGCTGCTTACGCCTTACCCCGGCTCTTGGCAGCGAGGATCATCTGAACCACCAGCCGCTCGCTCACGCCGAGCTTGCCGGCGATCTCGGCCGGGCGAAGGCCCTGCCCGTTATAGAGGAGCGCGAGCCGCTCCTGCGACTTCGTCCACGGTGCCCGCGTCGGCGGCGGCGTCCAGTGCGTTCGCTGTCGCGGCCGTGCGGGGCGACCGGGCACCCGAGCGGCGCCGCTATCGGGCCTGGGCGGCGTCGGGCCAAAGGTGCCGCGCCGCTGATCACGGTATTTCCCGTTCGCGAGTTCCTCGCGGGCCTGGTCATCCAGAATAAGGAATTCCTCGGCCGCCTTATTCTGACCGATGGCCACCATGGTCAGGCCCTTTGCGTTTATCTCCTGGCACGTCGGTGCCATGCAGTAATTGTATTTCTTGGCCCGCTCGGGATGCAGTTCAGTCCCGCACGTAATGCACTGAGCCACTAGCCTTCTCTCGCTTACCTAGACGCCGTCATTTGGTAAAACGCCAAGGCAGCAGCCAGTGTTCCGGGGTCACGGCCCCGAGCGCGCGTGACTCAGGCGCGCCGTCCGCGCGGACTAAGCCGAGCATGCAGAGCCACGTCAGTCCGGCGCTGTTGGCCCGGTCGACCTGACTGATGAGGCGCCTGAGCTGCGCGATTTCCTCAGCAAGAGCCGCCTGACCCGCCTTCGTGAGGGTGATCCACGTGCGCGCTCGCTTGCCTTCGTAGCCCTTCTCGATAGTGATCAGGCCAGCATTTTCCAGCACGCCGAGGTGCTGTGAGAGATTGCCCGCGGTCAGCTCCAGGTTGGCGCGCAGAAAGCCGAACTCCACCCGCCGGGCCTCCTGGGCTATCGCGAGGATGCCAAGTCGGACGCGCTGGTGAACCACGTCGTCGAGGCGGCTCACGGGATGGCTGGTCATGCGGCCGCTAGCCGGGCACCTATCTGCGCAGTAGCAGGCTACTATGCGCAGCCGCGCAGCCTGGCGGCTCTGGTCCGGCGGGCGCCACCCCGCTACAGTCCTGGCGTGAGCCGCCTGCATAACGTGCGACGTGATCAACTCGATCCCGCTGGCCAGGACCTCTGGGACAAGATCGTCGGCACCAGGAGCGATCAGCTCGTCGGCGCTGACGGCGCCCTCGCCGGCCCGTTCAACGCGTTCGTGCACGCGCCGGACGTCGGGCGGCGGCTCGCCTCGCTCGGCACGGTGCTGCGCTTCGGCACGTCGATCGAGCGCAGGCTCAGCGAAGTAGCGATCATCACCGTGGGCGCTCGCTGGAAGGCGGAATTCGAGTGGTGGGCGCACGCTCAGATGGCGCGCGAGCACGGCGTTCCCGACGCCGTCATCGACGCGATCGGCCGACGCGAGGAGCCGCCATTTACGGCCGACGACGAGCGAACGGTCTACGCCGTCGCGCGCGAACTCGCCGACGCCGGACAAGTCAGCCAGGCCACCTATGCCGCCGCTCGCGAACTGCTCGGGGACCAAGGCATGGTCGAGCTCATATCGCTCTGCGGCTACTACACCCTGATCTCGTACCTGCTGAACGCGTTCGCCGTGCCACTGCCGCCGGGCGCGCAGCCCATGTGGCCGAGCTGAGCCTCGGCTAACCCACGACGCTGAGCCACGGCTACCTGGTTTGACGGCATTAACATAAGGAACTAATATAACTTTCATTATGGAAATCGCGATGGCAGAGCGCGCCGCCGGCACGACCCATCCGCAGGCCGCGGACGTGGCGGCTGGCCTTGCGCGGCTGCTTGTGCTGATTCGCTGGCTGAGCCCGCCAGGCCTGTCGCTGACGACAGCGGCCACGCTGTCCACCCTCGAGCAGTCCGGGCCAATCCGGCTAACCGCCCTGGCGGCCAGCGAAGGCGTCACGCAGCCGGCCATGACTCAGCTCGTCGGCCGGCTCGAGGATGGCGGTCTGGCCGTCAGGCGGGCCGACCCAGACGACGGCCGCGTGGTGAACGTAGAGATCACCGACGCAGGGCGCGAGCTCATCGCCGAGCGCCGAGCGGCCAGGGCACAGCGCCTGTCGGCGCTGCTGAGCCGTCTCAGTCAGGCCGATCAGGACGCCCTGGCCGCTGCGCTGCCAGCCATCGACGCGCTGACGAGCCTCGACCGCGACGCGCCGTAGCCACCTGATAAGTACTCCGAACGACACGCCGGGCTCGACCCGGAGATAGGTGCATTGATGACCACGACCGCAGTCAGCCCGTTCCGGCAGCCGAAGGCCGTCTTCGCGGTGGCGTTCGCGTGCGTGGTGTCGTTCATGGGCATCGGGCTGGTTGACCCCATCCTGCCGGCCATCTCGCACCAGCTGCACGCCTCGCCGAGCGAAGTCACGCTGCTGTTCACGAGCTATCTGGTCATCACCGCCCTGGCGATGCTGATCACGAACTGGGTGTCGAGTCGCATCGGCGCCAAGCGGACTCTGATCGCCGGCCTGGTCATCATCGTGGTGTTCAGCGCGCTCGCCGGAACGTCGCCGACGATCGGCGGGATCATCGGCTATCGGGCCGGCTGGGGCGTCGGGAACGCATTGTTCATCGCTACCTCGCTCGCGGTGATCGTGGCATCGGCCAGCGGCGGCTTCGCGGGCGCGATCGTGCTGTACGAGACCGCACTCGGACTTGGCATCGCGGTCGGCCCGCTGCTTGGCGGGTTGCTGGGCGAGGTCAGCTGGCGCGGGCCGTTCTTCGGGGTGTCGGTGCTCATGGCCATCGCGCTGCTCGCCACCGTCACGCTTGTCCAGCGGACGCCACTGCCGGCGAAGAAGACCGCCCTATCAGCGCCACTGCGGGCCCTGCGCCATCGCGGCCTGCTGACCATGTCGCTGACCGCGCTGTGCTACAACTGGGGCTTCTTCACCGTGCTCGGCTACGCGCCGTTCCCGATGAACCTGAGCCCGATCAAGCTCGGCTTCGTCTTCTTCGGCTGGGGCATCCTCGTCGCCATCTTCGCCGTCTTCGGCGCGCCACGGCTCCAGTCGCAGGTTCGGCATCGCCAAGACCATGTACGCCAACCTCGCCGCGTTCGCGGTCGTCATCCTCGTCATCGCGATCTGGACGACCGACCGGGCAGTACTGATTCCCGCGGTCATCGCGTCGGGGGTCTTCATCGGCGTCAACAACACGATCACGACGCAGGCGGTCATGACGATCGCGCCGGTCGAGCGTCCCGTCGCGTCGGCGGCCTACAGTTTCGTCCGGTTCATCGGCGGCGGCCTCGCCCCCTACGCGGCCGGCCGGCTGGTGCTCGCCCTCAACATCCACGTCCCGTTCTTCATCGCCGCCGGTGCCGTCGCGGTCGGCATCGTGATACTGACGACCATGCACCGCATGCTCGCCGAGGCTGAGCGGGTGCAGGCACAGCAGGTGACCGGGACCGGCGCCACGTCAGCCGAGCGCATCGTCCCGGTGCCTGGGCCGAACCCTGCCGAAGCATCAGGTGTCATCGTGGCGGCTGTTGACGACTCGCCGGTCGCCGCGATGGTCACCGAGGCTGCGGCTCGCATCGCAGCCGAGAGCGGCCAGGCCGTTCATGTCGTGCACGCCACGGAGGCCGCGGTTGGCGGCGACGTTGCCGTCGACGGCGAGGCCCTGGACGACGCCATCGCGTTGGTTCGCCGGCACCTCGATCAGCTCACCGCGCACCGGATTCCGGCTGACGGCCAGATCTTGCTGCACGCGACCGATCACGGGGCCGCAGGCCGGATGATCGCTGAATACGGGAACGGGGTCGCCGCCAGCACGGTCGTGATCGGCGCGCCGTCCCATGGCGGACTGTCAGCGGTCGTCGATGGCAGCTCGAGCCGCGAGCTACTGCGGCTCACCCGTAGCGACGTATTCATCGTCAACCCGGAGGCGCCAGTGCCAACCGGGTTGCCGCTGGGGGCCACCGAGTCGGTCGGCGCACGCTGATTGTGGCGGACAGAGTCGGCCCCGTTCCCGTTCTCAATTACGCATAATGGTCGCGACCGGAACGTAGGGGAGGACGCATGTCCGTCGTCGTTGTCGCCACGATCGTCCCGCTGGCTGAGCACCGGGACGAGGTCATTGCCGCGTTCAAGGAGACGATCGAGCAGGTACACGACGAGGATGGGTGCGAGCTGTACGCGCTGCATGAGGCGCCGGATCGGCTCGTCATGATCGAGAAATGGGCGAGCCGCGAGGCGCTTCGCGCGCACAGCACAAGTCCGGCGCTCACCGCCATGAACCCGAGGCTGGCCGGCAAGGTCGCCGCGCGGCCCGAGATTATCGTCCTCGACCAGGTCCCGGCCGGAGATGTCACCAAGGGCGCGCTGTAGCTACCTTGATCTAAAACCGGTTGCTTTCGCAGCTCTGGCGCTGTTGGAGTGGCTTGGTGACCGGGATCGACAAGGCGGCGCTGGCGGAGTTCCGCGAGCAGGGTTATCTCGTCGTTCCGGGCGTGCTCGATGAGAGGCAGCTCGCGCTCGGACGGCGCGTCGTCGCCGCGATGCTGACGGCGGAGCCGCCGCCAGTGGGGCACACGGGGCCGTACTTTCTGTGGCCGCGCCTGGCGCCGGCGGGGGAGTGCGGCCACGATCACGGCCTGCTCCGGTTCTACCGATCGAGCGGCATCGCCGAGCTTGCCGCTGCATTGCTGAATCCCGATACGCCGCCGGACGAGCCCGCGTTTGCGCAGCTGGCCGCCACGATCCCGCCGTGGCCACACCGACCCGGCGGGCCGCACGTGGACGGCATCACCCCGCCCGAGGCTGACGGCCGTCCAGGGACCTTCTCGCTGCTAGCCGGCGCGTGGCTGACGGACCACAGCGACGTCGATCGCGGGAACCTGTGGGTGTGGCCGGGCACGCATCTGCGATTCGGCGCGTATCTTGCCGAGCGCGGCGCCGACGCACTTGCGCAACTGCATCCCGACCCTTACCCGCCGATCGCGCTCGGCGCGCCGCTTCAGGTCACCGGGCCCGCTGGGAGCGTGCTGTTCGCGCACTATCTGCTCGCGCACAACATCGGCGGGCACGACGGGCTACCGGGCGAGCCGATGCGCCAGGTGGTGTACTACCGGCTGCACGCGCATGGCCATCGCGCCCGCTGGCGGTCTGCGGTGACGGATCCGCTGGGCGAGTTCCGCCCTGTCTAAGTCGGCCGGTCTAGAAGTGGAAGCTGGTGCCGACGGAATTTGGCACGAAGGCGTCGCCGAACCGCGCCGACATGGCGTGCTGCGCCCGCCAGCCCGTGCAGTGTGCCGGTATGAGGTAGTCCGGGCGCAGCTCGGCGAGGTCATCCAGCACGCGGGGGATGAGCGGTTCAAAGATGGGCCCGTTCAGGTGGAAGCCGCCGATGATCGCGTGCATCTGTGCGCTGCCGGTCAACGCAAGCGCGTACCGAGATATGTTCACCACCCCGGCGTGCCCGCAACCCGTGAGCACGACCAGGCCCTGGTCGGCGACGTTCACGATCAGGGCCTGGTCATCGAGCACAAGCGGATCGGGCTGCCAGCCGCCGCCAAGCCACGCTTCCTGCGGCGGGAATCCGGGTTCGTACCCGCTGACCCGCGGCACCTCGCCGGTGATGAGCACCGAGTCATCGAACAGGAAGCTCGGCTGGCGTTCCTCGATGACCTCGAAGCCCGCTTCGGCCAGGGCGCGCTCACTGGTCGTCGGCAGTTCGATCGGATCGCGACCAGGCAGGACGACCCGACGCCGCCGCCAGAAGTGCGGATGGATGAGGACCGGCATGTTCGCACGACCGAGAGCGCGAATAAGGCCATCGATGCCGGTGGTGTGGTCGAAATGACCGTGGCTGCACACGATGCACTCGATCTGCCTGGGGTCGAGCTCCAGGCGGCGCATGTTCTCGACGACGCCGTCCGGGCTGGTACCAGCGTCGAACAAGAACGTGTGCTCGCGCTCGCCCTTGGTGATCGTCACGAGGACGGAGAATCCGTGCTCGGCCACGAGTGCATCCGGCACCTCGCCCCGTTCCATCAGTGCGGTCGGCGTGGTTGGACCGCGGCCAACGACGGCGCGCCGAGCTGGACCCTGGTCTGGCATGAAGATGTCCGTGACGTTGTCCATCAGCGTCGTGATGACGACGGAATCGACAGGCTCCAGCGGGATGGTCAGCTGTGGCTCAATGTCCGGCAGGCGAACCGTGTGGCCGGTCGGCCTGTTCGCCGTTGTGCTGTCATCGGTGCACACGACGTCATGGTAGGCCGGGCGGTCGCCGGGCGGTCGGACGGTTGGCCCGTACTGCACCTTGCCGGGTCTCGCTAGCATTGCGCCGGTTGGCGGCGCATGGCTTTACCGTGTGCCTTCGTGGAGGAGAGCGCGATGCGGGTCGACGGACCTGACGGCTACTGGGTGAGCGACGATCCCGCGTTGCTCGACATCGCGCGGATCCACGCCTGGATGAGCAACGAGTCCTACTGGGCGCGTGGCCGCTCATACGACACGATGGCGCGGGCGATCGAGCACTCGCTCTCCGTCGGCCTGTACGCACCCGACGGTGCGATGGCTGGCTACGCGCGTCTCGTCACTGATCGGGCGACGTTCGCCTGGCTCTGCGACGTTTTCGTCGACGACGCGCACCGCGGGCACGGCCTCGGCAGCTTCCTGGTCAGCCGCACAGTCGGCCATCCGGCAGTGGCCGACATCCGTCAGGTCCTGATGGCCGAGCCGGGTCGATCTCTGTACCGGCGGTTCGGCTTCGGCGACCTCCTCAGCAGCGAGCGCTGGATGGAACGACCGGGACGCTAGCCGGTCTCGTCCGTCGCGACGCCAACGCGGCTTGTCCGTCGCGACGCCAACCTGGCTCCTCCGTCGCGACGCCAACCCGGCCTGTCCATCGCGACGCCAGCCTGCCTTGTCCATCGCGACGCCAGCCGGCCTTGTCTTGTCCGTCCACTGTTACATAGGTAATACTGGACTATGTCCTACGTCGAGATCCTCATACTCCGGCGCCTGCGCGGCGGGCCGGCCCACGGCTACGAGCTGCGCAAGCGTGTCGAGGAGACGACCGGATTCGTGCTGCACAACAACTCGCTCTACCCAGCGCTGAAGCGGTTCGAGGATGCCGGGGCGGTCACGAAGACGACCGAGCATCAGGAAGGCCGCCCGCCGCGGCTGGTGTACACCCTGACCGATGTCGGCCGCGACCTGCTGCACGACATGATCGCCGACCTGTCCGCTGAAGCAGCTGCCGATGATGGCGAGTTCATGGCCCGCCTCGGCCAGTTCTCACTGATCAATCTGGTCGAGCGCGCCGCGGTGCTGGCCGCGCGAACCGATGCGCTGCACACCCGGCTGGCCCATCTCCGAACCATGCGGGACAGGGCCGTTGGGCACGGAGAACACTGGGGCGCGCTGGTCACCGCCGAGCTGATCCGCAGGGACGAACAGGAACTGGACTGGCTGGTCCGTGTCGGCGAGCTGGCCCGTCTCGGCGAGCTGCCCGCGCTCGATGAGCTCGCCGCCCACACGGTGCACCCATCATGACGTCGGGGCACGGCGCCGCCGGGACTCCCGTGGCGGGGCGTCCGTGGTGGCCCCGCAGACAGCCCTCGAAGCTTCCGAACCGGCTTGGGCCACTGGTGCAGTACGCGCTTCTGGCCGGCCCGCTGCTGTCCATGCTGGACTCCAGCATCGTCACGGTGGCCGTTGAGCCGATCGCCCGGGAGCTGCATGCCAGCCTGACCACAGTGCAATGGGCCGTCAGCGGCTATCTGCTTGCGCTCGGAGCGGGCTTGGCTGGCACCGCGTACTTGGCCCGCCGGTTTGGCACGCTGCCGGTTTACCGCACTAGCGTCATCGCGTTCACGATCGCCTCGGCCATGTGCGCCCTGGCCCCGGACGCTGGGTTCCTCATCGGCGCTCGCGTCGTGCAGGGCCTTGTGGCGGCGCCTCTGGTCCCGCTGGCCATGAGCATGCTTCTGGGCGGCAGCGGCAGCGCCCGATCCTTCTCGCCACTCGCGGGCATCATGCTGTTCCTTGGTCCGGCGCTCGGGCCGACAGTCGGCGGCGCGCTGATCGGAGCGGGCGGCTGGCGGACGATCTTCCTGATCAATGTCCCGCTGGGTGCCCTCGCCGCCATCGCCGTTCGATTCGTCCCGGCACAACTGGCGCCAGCTCGCGTCCCGGGGGTCAGATTCGACTTGCCCGGCCTGGTCCTGCTCACGGCTGGCCTGACGGGACTGCTGCTGGGAGCTAGCCAGGGCGCTTCCGAAGGCTGGACGGCCGCCGCCTGGGCGCCGCTCGTGGCCGGCGCGGTTTTGCTCGCTGGCTACGCCGGCTGGGCGACGCGCGTCGACCAGCCGGCCCTCGACTTGTCGCTGGCGCGTCGACGCGTCCCCGCGCTGGCGATGGGCCTCTGCGCGCTGGCATCGGTAGTGACCTGGGCGGCGGTGTTCCTGCTGCCCGTGTTCGTGCAATCCGTGCAGGGTCGCACCGCACTCGCGGCGGGCCTCGCGATGGCTCCGCAGGGGCTGATCACCGGCCTGTCCACGGCGCTCGCTCCCAGGCTGCTCGCCGGATTCACGGTACGGGTCACTGTCCTAACCGGTTTCGCGGTGCTCGCGGTCGCCAGCCTTGGCCTGCTCATCATCGGTGCGCTCACCCCGCTATGGGTAATCGCCGCGATCCTCGCCTGCCGCTCGGTCTCGATCGGACTGATCATCAGCCCGCTCCTGCAGGCGCTGACCGACCCGCTGCGACCAGAGCAGCTCGCCGATGCGAACACACTCTTCAATGCCTGGCAGCGGGTGGCGGGCTCATTTGGCATTGGCCTGGTCGCCAGTCTGTACGCGACACAGGCCCGCCTTCACGGTCCGGTCGCGGCCCTGCACACGATCGGCGTGGTCATCGTCGCGCTCTGCCTGGTCGGGCTGCTGACCGCGCTGGCCTTGCCGCGCCTGCGCACCCGCGCGTGGACGGACCCAGTTGCCGAGACGGGTCCGCCCGGCCACGCTGACGGCCGTCAGCAGGCTGACGCGGGCCCCGCTGGGTCGGCGGCGAGCGCGGGACCTGGCGGCTCTGAAGTCACGGCGGGCTAAGGCGTTCGTACCTGACGTTGAAGTCGTGCTCCCAGGTGGCGCCGCCATCGGACGACCTTTGCCACGAGCCGCTGATCTGCGTCTGGTCGGCGCTGATCTCCGCGTCGAACCGCTGCGAGAACTCAGGCGTGTCTCGCCACATCCGCCAGGTCAGCCCGTCGAGGTTCATCCGGTAGACGCGCGAGACTCCGCGGTCATCTGCGTAGAAGACGTGGTAGCCCGCCTCCGACTCATCCCGCCCGAAAATCCACGTCGCTGTCGGGGTCGCCGAATCGCCCATTCGCATCACGAGGGCGGCGCTTGTTCGATCCACTCGAAGGTCACCCGTGCGCGCACCTTCGCGTCCGAATCCGGCAGGAATGACGCGCCAGACAGCCCCATGTCCCACGCACCGGCGAGGATCAGCAAGTTCGCGAGCGCAGGATTGATGGTCATCGTCTTGCGCGGACGGAGCTCTGCGTCGGCATGACGCCATTGTGCGTCACAGACCAGCGGTTGGCTCGACGCGGCGAGGTAGACGAGTTCATGATCACACTTGAGCACGCACCTAAGTCCTTCAGACACGCTCAGCCGGTCACTCGCCTCGCCTGGTGCTGCGGGACTCGCAGCCGCGAAAATGTCAGTACTGACCGATAGAATCGAACATGTTAGCGATTGACGATGAGTCGATTGCTATCGGTGCCGACGGCGATGTGCGGGAGGGAGGCCAGTCATGACGGATCCCGGCTGGGCCATTCCCGGTGTCACTCGCCCGGCACCGCCTCCGCGCGCTGAAGACGGATCAGGTGTGGCGGGCTCCGGCTTGCCCGCATTCGCCGACGCGGACCCCGGCCTGCCCGCTTCCGCCGCCGCCGGACCGCGCCGGCCCGGCCGCCGCTGGCTTGACGGCTGGCGGCGGCGGAGGCGCTGGCGTTCCTGCGGGCCGGGCTGGACTACCTGGCCCACGCCGACCCCGCCGACTGGCCCGCCGGGATGCAGGCCGACTGCCTGCGCGCCCTGGCCGTCGCCGAGGCCCGGCACGCCGCCGCGCACGCCAGGGTGCTGGCAGCGTTCAGCCGTCCCCGGCGGCGGCCTGGCCAGCGACGGGCACCGGTCCCCGCGGACGTGGCTGACCTGGCAGACCCGCGCCACCCGCCGCGCCGCCACCGTCCACGCCGCCCGGATGAAGGACCTGCAGGCCCACCCGTTGATCGCCGCCGCGCTAGCCGCCGGCACGTTACCGCTGTCGTGGGCCCGCCACCTCACCGGTTGGTCCGACCAACTCCCGGCCGGCTGCCAGCACGACGCCGACAAGCTCAGTGCTGGCCGCCGCGGACCGCGGCGCCGCCCTGGCCGACCTGTTCGGAATCTTCGACGAGCTGCGCCGCCAGCACGCCACCCCCGACACCGACCCCGGCGACGGGTTCGCCGGCCGCGGCGTCCGGTTCGCCACCACCTTCGGCGGCGCCGGCCGGATCGAGGGCGACCTGACCCCCCGGTGCGCCGCCGCCGTCGACGCCGTCCTCGGCTCCCTGTCGCCCGGCGCGGACCTGAGGATACCCGGACCCGCGGCGCAGCGGCAGCACGACGCCCTCGAGGAAGCCTGCACCCGGCTGCTGGCCGCCGGCTGCCTGCCCGACCGGGCCGGCCAGCCCGTCCGCCTCGAGCTCAACATCACCCTCGACCAGCTCACCCGCAACGGCGCCGGCAGCCCGGCCGGCCCCGGCGTCGCGTGCGACGCCGCCATCCAGCCCGTCGTCACCGGCGCCGTCGACTACGACCAGCTCGGCCAGCTCACCGCGCCGGTCGCGACGAGCCCGACGTCCACGGCGGACCCGCGGCGGGGAGGCCGACGACGGAAGCCGCCGGGGACCGGGACCAGGTCATCCTGCGAGCAGGCCATCGCCCTGCTGTCCGGCCCCGCCGGGACCGCCGCCCTGCTGCGCCGCGGCCTCACCGGCCCGGCCGCCGCGATCAGCCTGCCGCTCGACATCGCCGGCACCACCGACACCATCCCGGTCCACCTGCGCCGCGCCGTCCGCCACCGCGACCAGCACTGCCGGTTCCCCGGCTGCGACGCGCCGCCCGCCGCCTGCGACGTCCACCACCTCACCCACCGCAAAGACGGCGGCCGGCATGCCCTCGCCAACCTGGCCCTGCTCTGCCGGTTCCACCATCTCGTCGCCATCCACCGCTGGGGCTGGCAGATCACCCTGCACCCCGACGGCACAACCACAGCCGTCAGCCCCGACCGCAGCAAAACCCTGCACAGCCACCCGCCACCGGTCCAGGCCGCCGCTGCATACCAGTCGTAACCCGCGGCGACTGGACTGTACGTGGATCAGCTACGTCCTAGATACGATGTTTCGTGCCTTCCCGGAGTAAGCAGACCAGCAGGAAGCAGCCTCCCGTAAGTCCGGGCCGCCAGTTCGCGCAAATCACGCTGCCTTTGTCCTTCCTGGGGCCTGGGTAGCGTCGCTCATGAAGCTGTTGATGCTCGACTATCCCCTCGCGGCATACGCACTGAGCCTGCCGATATTCGCCGCCACGCTGGCCTTGGGGTTCTGCCTGCGAATCGCGGCGAAGAAGGCGGCTGCCGCCTCAACACGCCCGGTGCCCCGGTTGGCCTACGGGCTGTCCGGCCTCTGCTTCTTCGCGCTGACCGTCGCCTTGGCCCGGCTGTCGTACGCGGAATCCCACGCCTCGGGTAACGCCGCCATCTCGGTCACGCTCGGCTTCCTGGCTTTCTACTGCGCCATCGTCGGCGTACTCTCGCTCGGTCGCGCACTCATGCGGGGGCCTAAGCGCCTGGCCTTCTGGGCCTTCCTGCCTCGTTGGGTGCTGGAGTACTAACGGTCCCAGGCGCGGTCATCCGCGAGGAGTGGATCCGACGTATCCCGACACGGAAGCGGGACTAAATGATCGAGAGTCGGCGCAACAACAGCCGTCAGCCCGACCGCAGCAAAACCCTGCACAGCCACCCGCTATCAGGGATCGCTGTCTGACGTTCAGTGGTGGGAGTTTCAGGCCTGAGCCGGAATAGGCACGACCGGATTCCGCGCCCAGCCGTGCAAAACAGCCGGCCGGCGAGATTAGTTACGCCTCTGGCGCCAAGTCATATTGATGCGGGCCTTACCGAGAGCGGCGCGTTCGCGGTTAGCAGCGACTGCGGTCACGCGTGATCTGGGTCACGCGTGATCTGGCGGCGTCTCCCACAGGTCGGTTGCCTTCCTGGATGCATCGATGATGGCAGCGCCGTCGAGCGTTGCCGATCCCTCAACTGAACCGACGGTGACCGTGAAAGCCAATTTTTCGCGAGGAGGCAAGGCCGGAATCCAATACTCCCTACGCCACCAGATGCTTCCGGGGCCGCTCGACGACTCGCCCCCGCACGATACCAAGCGTTCGCCTGGCGTGTACGGGTACTCCGCCCACGTGCGGTTGTCCGAGAAGCGAACCGCGATCTGGGGTTCGGCGTTCCTGGCCGAGCCTTCCTCGCCGGCCTGCTCGATGAAGATGAATGCGGTAAACAAGAAACCGTTTGGATACGCGATGATCTGGCTGATGTACGCGACAACGTCCGGCTCGCGGATCATGACCGGTTGCTCCGCTACTAGCCCACCGAGGTAGCCGGGGTATGGTCGATCCCAACTGGACTGCTCCCAGCGCGGATTCTTCGGCATGCTCCGAGTCTGCCAGTCGCGCAAACCATCAATGTCTCCGTTTCGCAGAGGTGGCCAAGACGCACCTCAAGGTGCGCCGGACTGAATGACCAACAGTTAGCACCACCAGCGCCGTCAGTTCTCACGGCAGCAAACCCCTCCACGCCACGCGCCGCCACAGGAAGCTCCCTGACGTCCCCATCTGGCAAGGATTGAATCCGGACGTGTATCGTCCGCAAAGGTAGGTACGCTGCGCGGATGGCTATAGCTCGCTACCCAAGCGTCGTCATCGACTGCCCTGACCCATGCGCACTCGCCACGTTCTACGGCACGATGCTGGGCTGGAAGGTGGAAGTCTCCCCAAGCCGCGCCGAGATCCGGGCGGACTACGGAGACTGCATCTCCTTCCAGCAGGTGGAGGGCTACACGGCGCCCGAATGGCCCGCCCAGGAGATACCGCAGCAGATGCATCTCGACGTGATCGTCGATGACCTAGAGGCCGCCGAGGCGGCAGTGCTCGAACTCGGCGCGATTAAGCACGAGCGTCAGCCCAGTACGTCCTTCCGCGTGTTTCTGGATCCGGCGGGACACCCGTTCTGCCTCTGCCTGGACTAACTCAGCGCGCGCGCCCCTCAGGGAAATGCCGGCCGAGGCGCTTTAGAGGCCGCCGCCCAGTCTGTCTTGGCGCGTCGGGTCGAAAGCTGCCTGTACGGTTCGCGCGTTATCAGAGTTCTCCGGGGTCGAGACGCTGACGCTACTGCCGCGCCGCCGAACCCGATAGTCGTACAGAGCGGCCAGGCCGATTGCTCCAACGAGGACGCCGCCTGCGATTACGAAGGCCACGAACGTCATTCTGTCCGCTCGGCACTGAGCCATCAATCCCGACCGCGCGGGCCGGGATATCTGGAACAACGGCGGCGGGACGAGAGCGTCCCGCCGCCGCGTCCGACCTCAGTCGTTACGGGTAACTAGTCACGTCGATCGGCGAATTTCCGCCGTCCGTCGTCGAATTCACCGGACCGCCGACACCGTTGATCACGGAGGCGAAGCCGCCCGCCCCCGTTATCCAGAGCGCGAAGACGTTCTGGAACTGCACGCCGGGCGTGTTCGGAGACTGGAACGCCTCGGCATCGGTCAGCGTCGCGGGCGTGTTGATGAACACGCTGTAGCTGCCCATGCCGACTCCGTTGAACGTCCTGACGTTCGGCGTCACCAGGAAGGCCGGATAGCCGTCCTGCGTCGGCGATGCCATCCAGTCCGCCTGGCTTGGCGGGTCGTACGGCAGCTCGTTCTGCAAGAAGACCTCGGAGCCACCCTGGCCGCTCCAGATCACCTCGTTCTTCTGGTAGTGCTCGACGGCGAGTCCATCCGCACTGACGTTGCCGCCGGTGACCACCAGGCCGGTATCGCCGACGTTCCGCGTCCAGCCAACGGCGTTGCCGTGGTCCGCGCGCCAGGCCCAGACGTCGTCGATGATCGAGTTGTCCGCGTTATCCAGCAGGCTGACGTTCGCCGACACGTTCGTTGTCTCGGCCCCGCCGATTCGGAAGAAAACGTCCTGGATCGCGTCGGGGTCGCTCGCCGAACCTAGGCCGGGAACGCCGACCGACATCAGCACTGGCGAGTTCACCGGCCCGGCGTCGATGATGAGGCCCGACACCTTGACACCGTCGCTCGGCACGGCAATCAGGGCGGCGTTGCCGTCCTGAGGCACCAGGGTCGCGAACCCGAGCCCGAGGACGACGGTGTCACGGCGGACGACCCGGATCGGGTGATCAAGGTTGTAGATGCCGGGCGTCAGGATCAGGTCTTTCCCGGAGGCCAGCGCCGCGTTGATCCGCACCGTCGACGTGCTGGGGTTCGCGACGAAGAAGCTCGACAGCGGGATCGACGACCCGGCCTCGCTCCCGCCAGCCCACGACGGACCCGATGTGTTGTGCTGGACGGCCGGAACGAATACCTGATAGTTCCCACTGCCGTCTTGATACAGGAACGGGGCCTCCTCACTGACTGCCGTCGTCGGCAGCACGGTGTTTTGGTCGCACAGACCGCCGAATTCTGACGGGGGCGCGCCCTGGACGCCGGAGTAAACCATGTTCCACAGCCCGCCGTTAGCAGCGCCGCAGCCGTTGGCACCACCGATCGTTGGCGTTGCGGACCATGAACTGCTGGTTGCCGAAGAAGTTCAGGTCACCGCTGATCTGGCTGTCGGCGATGAAGCCACCGCTCGCGAAGTTGTGGTTCGCGCAGTAGTCCTGGAAGAGCATGCTGCCGTTCACGATGGTCCGCCGGACGGGCGCGGCCTGCGACGCCGACCACATCTCAGCCGTGTTCGTGCAGAACTTCGTGAACGGGTCGACGACGGGCGGAGCGTAGTTCGGCGGCGACGACGGCAAGTCAACGTTCAGCGTCAGGTTCGACAGCGACCGCCAGAAGTTGTCGTCGGAGTTGCAGTCGTTGGTCCCGGCCGTGCACAGGTTGTTGAACACCTCGATCGCGCCGTTGATCACAGTGTCCTGGGGCAGGTAACCAAGGCCCGCGACCTCGGTGTAGTAGCCGACCTGGAAGACGAGCGGAGTGGTGCTCGAGCCGTACGTGCCCGGCTCGAAGAAGATCGTGTACCGCGCGTTGTCGAACTGGCTGGCGACCGGCACCTGCTGGGTGGAGATGTTGTCGAGGTCGGCCTGGACGGCCGTCTGGCTCATGCTGGGGTGAATACGCACACGTCGGGACCGAATGCAGCGACGTTCGCGTCAGGGCACGGCGATGTGTCGGCGACGGCGGTGGCCGGCGCCAGGGCGACGCATGCGCCCGCAGCAGCGAGCAACGCCGCGGCTAATGCAGCGAGGTACCTCCGTCGGCGGGGGAATCCAGGCATGCTGGATTGACGCATGATGACCTGCCTCCTTGGTTGCGCCATCGAGCTACGAGAGTGATCTCCGAACCCGAGGCACTCTTGCAAGGAGCGCAAGCGGACCTCGACCGACCGGTCCATCACGATCCTTCGCCGCTGCTGCCAGTCAGTCAAGGGCGTCAGGAAAGCAGTCAAAACTCTCAGTCATGACGCCCCATCAGGAGCGGGAGCACGATGTGTCCCTGGTGCTGCGCATCGGCAAATATCTCGAATCGACAGCTATGCATGGTCGTCGCCGCACCGAACGGCTCGCCCGTGCCGTGATTCCGCGCATATCTCGGGAACGCTCCACCGCTGAGCTGAATACGAATCCGGTGGCCAGCGCGCAGCCGGTAGGCCGTGGGATACAAGGCCACGTCGACCGCGAGCACGCCGTCGTCGCCGACCGCGACGTCTGGCGCCGGCACTGTCTCCGGGCTCAGCCGCCGGATCCCGTCGACAACGTTTCGCGAGACGCCTTTCTCGTTGACGTCACACATGCGGACGAAGACGTCGGCGTAGGGCAGCGAGGGGCGGACGTAGATCCGGGCGCTGATCGGGCCAACGACATCGTGGTCGGTGGCGAGCGACTCGCTGGTGTAGGTGAGCACGTCCGGGCGTGCTTCGATCGCGGCGTTGTTCGCCTGCTTGCCAGGCGGCTGCAGGAGGGGTCCGCCGACCGTCGGCGTGGGGTCGGCCGGGTCGTACACGAACGACGCGGGCGGCGCGTCGGCGGCCTCAGGATCAGGCGCCAGATCCCCGCCCTGGCGCAAATAGAACGTCGTCGCCGACGCCGGCGGTGGCCAGTCCTCGAAGTCCAGCCAGATATTAGCCTGCTGGAGGTAGAGGCGAACTGGCGGACCAGCGGGCGCGGGGCCGCCAAGCAAGTGGTGCTTCAGCCAGGCCACGTCCTGCTGAGTGACGAACCGGAGCTCACCGGGCTCAGCGTGCTGCCACGGGCCGACGATCAGCCGTGCCTCGACGCCCGCCTGGCGAATCGCCGAGAAGTCGCGCAGCTGCTCGGCGATGAACAAGTCCCACCACCCGGTCACCATGCTGACCGGGGGAAGCCGGGACAGGTCGGCGCCGTGGTGGTCGGCCGGCGCCCAGAATTCATCGCCGGGGCTCGCGTGGCCGACAAAGTCGCGCCAGAACGGCACCGGCGCACCAGCCACCGCCACGTCGGCGGCTTGGAGAGGCGTTTGTCGCAGCGCTCTGCGCATTGCGGCCAGGCGTAGTGGGCTTGGCACGGGCAACGGCAGCAGACCGCGTTCCTGGCGGCCAATCTGGCCGGTCCAGTTGAGCGCGTTCCTGAGCCCGGGCGCGCCGTGCTCGTAAAACGCGGACGTGATGCGGGCTGCCGTGACGTTCAGCGAGACCGACTCCAGCGGCGGGTCAACGTAGGGCGCTATCGCCCACTCCGTGTGCCCGAGATAGCTCCCGCCAGTCATGGCGACGCGGCCGTCGCACCACTCCTGCTCGCGTAGCCATGCCACGGTCGCCAGACCGTCGGTCTGTTCATGCAGGAACGGCCGGAACTCGCCGCCCGAACCGAACGTGCCGCGCGTGCTCTGAATGAAGAGCTGGAAGCCCTGGCGCGCGACGGGCGCGCCAAACACTGCACCGCCCAGGCCAGCCCGACCGTACGGCGTGCGGATCAGCACGACGGGAAGTGGCCCAGATTCGCTCACTGGCCGGTAGTGGTCACCGAGGAGGATGACGCCATCCGGCATGCGAACGCCGACGTCGCGCCGAACTGCCACCTCGACTCCCGGACCGGGCAAGCCCATTGCTTTGTCAACTAGCCACCCGAGCGGATTCATCTGGCGAGCCTCCAACCGGGCGAACTTTGCGGATAAGTAACGCTAGCTGTCAGAGGCGTTGCTCAGTCGCGGGATCGGCGGCGCCGTCGAAGTACAGGTCGAGCACTTGCCGGAACAGCGGCTCGCCGGGATCGGCGTGCTGGAACAGCGTCATCGACGACCGCAGCTTCAGCGCGTCGATCCCACCGAAGATCTGCTCCGCCCCGCCAGGCGTCTCCACCAGGACCGATGCGCACTCGCGCAGCCTCGGTCCGAGCACGGGGTGATCGAGGTAAGCCTGCGCCTCCGCAAGCGACGTGATGGCGTAATGCCGGGACGTAGCGCTCTGCCCGAGGCCCGCAATCTGCGGGAATACGAACCACATCCAGTGGCCCGTTTTCCTGCCTCGGCGCAGTTCGGCGACGGCATGTTCGTAGACGCCATTCTGGGCGTCGGTGAACCGCGCAAGATTAAACGGGTCGGACTCCATCAACCTCGTTCCGCGTTCTGAACTGGCATTGCCTTGCTGATCCACGACGCGCGCCCGACCCTGAGCTGCTCGTCATGCGCTAGGCACAGTAACGCGAGTTGCTGGCGCGCCCCCTGCGTGATCTGCCAGAGCACTGTGCCGCGGCTTGTACAGGGCGTGTGCCACGCAGTGACGGTCATCATGTCCGGGCAGATGATCTTCCGGCCGGCCGCGCACATACCGGTAAAGTCGCTGCACCGGCCACAGAATCCAAGGCGGATCGCGACCTGGTCACGGGTGACTAAGCCACAATCGGGACACCTCCATCCGGCCCGGTTCCGGCGAAGTATCCGCCTGGGTCCTGCTGATGTGGTGATGGATGTACTGGTCTCTGACATCGGCCGCCCGTCCCTCGCCACCGGCTTTTCCCCCACTGGTCAAGCTCCGGTGATAACAGCACGTTACGACTTCGATACCGAGGCGCACATCGCTTAGATCATGTATCCGGATATGTAGCCGAGCACGTAGGTGTATGCACGTCCGGGCGGTTCTACAATGCGCAAAATGAACATCAGGGTTGTGACCGGATACGACGGCAACGGCGCTCCGGCAATTTTGTCTCAGGGCGAGCCGCCGACAGTCATCCACGCGGGCCGCTACACAACCACGGAGCTATGGGTGTCGGACCGGGCACCGATCACCGCGACCGTGTCTGACGCCTCGACACGTGCGTGGGCACTGGAACCGCCGCCCGGCGGCGCATGCTTCCGGATTGTCGAGATCGCGCCGGACGAGGCCGACACCCTGGACAGCGACGGATATTCCGAATTCCAGGGGACCCACGCGACTAGCACCCTGGATTACGTCATGATCTTGCGCGGCGAGGTGACGCTCATCGTCGGCGATGACGCCGCGGGCTACACCGAGGTGCTGCTCAAGGCCGGTGACTCCGTCGTACAGCAGCCGGGCGTTCCGCACGACTGGCAGAATCGCTCCGGCGAGCGCGCCGTCATGATTGGTGTTCTGCTCAGTGCTGTGTGATCTAGCCTCGCTGCAGTGAGCGAGCTTCGCCGCGAGCCTGATCTCGGCCGCTGTCAACGTAGCGGAGCTGGCACCGCTTCCTGATTGGCATGGAATCGACCTATGGTTGCCACTATGACGGCGCCGGAGGTCAATCTCGTCGATCCCGACATGTATCAGCGCGGAGGCCCGCCGTACGACCAGTTCGCCTGGCTACGCGAGCACGCTCCGGTCTGCTGGCACGCCGACGGCGGTGAGCCGGGCTGGCCCGGTTTCTGGGCCGTGACGCGGCACCATGACATCGAGCACGTGTCCAGGCACCCGGAGATCTTCTCGTCGACTGAGCGGCTGGCGCTGTTCGGCGAGATCCCCGAGGAGCAGATCCAGCTCCAGCGGCTGATGATGCTCAACATGGATCCGCCGCAGCACACTCGGCAGCGCGCGTTCGTGAATCGCGGCTTCACGCCGCGGATGATCGACCGGCTTGAGGAGCACATCGCGCAGATCTGCCACAGCCTGCTCGACGACGTACACAGCGCGGGCGGGCAGACTTCGTCACGGAGATCGCCGCGCCGCTGCCGTTGTGGGTGATCTGCGAACTGGTCGGCGCTCCGGTCGAGGACCGCGGCCGGATCTTCGAGCTGTCCAACCTGATGATCGGCGCGGGCGATCCGGAGTTCCAGATCGCGCCCGCAGGCTTCGCAGAACGCTGCCGCCGAGATCTACGCCTACGCCGAGGCGCTCGCAGATCGTCGGCGCGAGCAGCCCGCCGACGACATCATCACCAAGCTGTTGCAGCCGGACGACGCTGGCGAGGCCCTCACGAGCACCGAGTTCGACCTGTTCTTCCTGCTGCTGACCGTCGCCGGCAACGAGACGACACGGAACGCGGCCGCTGGCGGCATGCTCGCCTTGTTCGAGCACCCTGAGCAGTGGCAGCGACTACTGGACGACCCGTCGCTCATTCCCACGGCGGCCGAAGAGATCGTCCGCTGGGTGAGCCCGGTGAACCTGTTCCGCCGGACGGCGATGTGCGACACCGAACTGGGTGGCCAGGCGATTGCCGCGGGCGACAAGGTTGTGGTGTTCTACTCGTCGGCGAATCGAGACGAGTCGGTGTTCACCGCAGCGGAGAAATTCGACGTCGGCCGCGATCCCAACCCGCATGTGGGCTTTGGTGGCGGCGGGCCGCACTTCTGCCTCGGCCGTCATCTGGCCGCGCTAGAACTGCGGGTGCTGCTCAAGGCTCTCACCGAGCGAATGCCCGGGATCAGGCTCGACGGCCAGCCCAGCCGGCTCCGGTCAAACTTCATCAACGGCATCAAGCACATGCCGGTTCGTTTCTAGGACGCCGAACCAGATCGCGATCTGCTGCTACTTACGAAACGTGGGAAACCTCTCAGCAGAGTCCGCGGCGAGCGGGCCGCCGCTTGTCCAAGCGGATGCCGGGGCTGACCCGCGCTCATCGGCGCGACCTGTGACCGATAGCCGATGAGACTGCGCTACTGCGCAGTATCGCGCAACGTGATCAGGCCGCGATGGCTGAGTTCTACCGGCTGCATAGCCATGCGGTGCTCACCCACATCTCGCTGATCGTGGGGGAGCGTGCCCTGGCCGAGGAGATCTTCCAGGACACCATGCTCGCCATCTGGCGTAGCGCCCACACGTTCCGCGGCGACTCAAGGGTCAGGACCTGGGTGATCGCCATCGCCCGTCGCCAGGCGCGAGACCGGCTGCGACGCCGCCAGTTCCAGCTAGTGAGTGACGGCGAGCTTGCCGAGCGGCCGAGCGCAGGGCCGGGGCCGGAGGCTGTGGCGCTGGGGCGCGCGGCGGTGACCGAGGTGGCTGAGGCCATCACGAGGCTCGGGCGGTCGCACCGCGAGGTGCTCGGCTTGGTGTTCGTCGCGGACTTGAGTGTCGCGGAAGCGGCCGAGGTGCTCGGAGTCCCAGTAGGAACGGTGAAGAGCCGGCTGACGGCGGCACGCGCCGCGCTCGTCCGGCTGCTGACCGACAAGGGGGAGAACCTATGACCGTGCGGTCGCCGTGGTGCCTCGAATTGACCGACATGCTCGCCGCGGTCAACGGCGACTCGGTCGACGCCCATATTCGCGCGCACGTAGCCGCGTGCGCAGACTGCCAGGCTGACGTGAGCAGCTGGGCCGCCGTCGCCGCGGGTGTGCGGCATCTGGCCGAAGGCATCCGGGTTCCGACAGGGGCGAGCCTGGAGCCACCGGCCGACGACCATCGCCGCCGGTCGCGGTTCGGC
Organism: uncultured Actinomycetota bacterium; assembly: GCA_963730085.1. Taxonomy (GTDB): domain Bacteria; phylum Actinomycetota; class Actinomycetes; order Streptosporangiales; family Streptosporangiaceae; genus JAJYUU01. The sequence continues at coordinate 362,035 of CAVSQI010000017.1, forward strand.
CGACGAGAGCTTGTTGTGGTCACCGCCGCGGCCGCCGTAGTCGCGGGCCTCCTCGTGGTGCTGCTCCCCGGACATAGCAGGCTGACAAGGCCCCTTCACACCGCGTGGGCCGCAGCCCGCGCGCTGCCGCAGTCTCGCGTCAACGGCGCGAGTGGCTCCTCTGCAGGCTGGCGACTGGCCAGTTACCTGGTCAGCGCCGGGTGGCAGCGGGATACCACTGGGCCTGAGCCCGGGAATCTCACGTGCCCGACCGCGCAGACCTGTTATGTCGAGGGCGACAACTCAACCTCCGCCAGCGGGCCCGCGGACATGGACTCCTTCTATGCCTCGTATGACGCGGGCCTTAGCTGGAACGTCCTGCCGTTGCCACCAGGCCTGGTCTTCACCTCAGCCTTGTCCTGTGGTTCAGAGGTCGGCTGCGCCGCCGGCGGCCTCTATAACGGCCAGCCAGTCTTCGTCCAGACCGTTGATGGCGGGCATTCCTGGACGCTCGAGCCGCTGCCCGCTGGTGCTGACGGGCTGATCTTCCAGCTCAGCTGCCCGACGACAACGACCTGCTATGGCCTGCTGACGACGTCGGCGGCTCAGCTGCCGCTCGGCCAGCAGTTTTACGGCGGCGTCACGTTCTTGCGTACAACCGATGGCGGTCGGCACTTTGTGACGTCGGCGTTCCCATCCTTCGAGCAGATGCAGTCGCTGAGCTGTCCCACGACAAGCGGCTGCGTGGCTGTCGGCGTCGGCAGCGCGGATCTATCGGCGAATGTGGGTCTGGTTTCCTCCAAGACCTTCGTCGCCGCCAGCTGGAACGCGGGTGCGAGCTGGACCCGGGGCATGATGCCAGCTGGCTTTGGTCCCGGCCCGTTTCCCCAGGTTGTGTGTCCCGACACCAGACACTGTTTCATGCTCGGAACCTCGAACCCGGCAACCGGCGCCGGCGACGTCGCCACGTCCGCCGATGGTGGCCACACATGGACGAAGCTTCCGCTGCCCGCAGACATCCCGCAGCCGGCCCTGTCGCAGATGTCCTGCCCGACGTACTCGACGTGCTACGTGTCAGGTGGCGAGGCCATAGCGCAGCGGTTCGCGGGCGGATCCAGCAACGGGGGCTCGGCGATGATCCTGGTCACGAGTGACGCGGGATTGCACTGGAACCGGATCAGGTTCGCCGTTCCCTTCCGTGTACCGCGCGGGATTCAGATCGACACGTTCATGCAGGTCGGCGACATTCAGTGTGCCGAAGTCAACGCGTGCGTGGCACTCGCCGTGTCGGACCAGGGCTCCACGTCGACCCCGGTGTATACGTACAGCGCAGCGCCCTAGAGACTGGCGGCAGCCGCGACTACCTGGTCTTGCGGTAATAACTGCGGCGACACGTCTGGGGATCGTCAACGTTTCGGACGTCGCTCCGTGTGCGGTTTTGCTGCGCTGCTATCTGCAGCAGGGTCGGCGACCATCAGACCGAGGGACGCCGGCCCGATTCGCTGCCCGCGTGTGACGCGGACCGTCGCATTGCCGATCTTCACCGCCTGACCCAGCAAGCGCTGCGTGGGAAGCTCCCCGGCGGCACTCGTCCCCGCGAGGAACGCGAGGCCCTGCTTGAGGTGGAGCAGCGGGCCGGGGTTGACGTACCTGGCCCAGCTTGGGTCTTTCTCGCCGCGCAACCAGCAGTAACACGCGAGCGCGTACCCAAATTCGGCCGAGCTCAGGTAACCAAGCCGGTGATATCCAGCACGACGGGCGGCGTTGAGCGTGATGTCATCGAGTTCGCCAAGCGGAACAGCCGACCAGCCGCGGTCGGCGCGAGCAAAGCGCATCGCGGCGTTCGTCGCGAGAATGCCGAATCCGAAATAGACAGTCAGCAGGTCAGTGAGACGCTCGCCATCCTGGCGGTCTCGACGGATGCGACGTTCCCCAAGAAGCCGCAGATGGCACAGTTCATGTACGGCAATAGCGGTCAGCAGCTCCTGATCGGCGGACTCGCTCTGATCGAGTGAAATCACCGCGCGCCCGTCCTCAACGCGAAAATGGCCGACAGCGCGAGTGCGGCCGGTCAGGGCCGCTTGCTTCTTCTCGTCCGAGCCGTCAAACAGTTCCAGCGTGATCAGGCGCCGGTCCACCAGCATGAGCTCGCACAGCCGCCCGATAAGTGCCTCAACCTGCTCGGCAGGCGCGGAATAGCCCTTTACCGAAAGGAACGGGGCGCTGGGCAGAACGGGATCACGACGCAGCACTGTGGCGCCGAACTCATCGATAAACCAGCGCCATGACGACTCTAGCTACCGCTGCGCGTGAGGCTCGACGGGGCACTCCGACGCGACCATGCGTCTCAAGCTAGCCTGTACCATCTCAAAACGGTAGAGGCCGACTTCGCCGCTAGTCTCCGCGCGGCCGCGACTCGTCAGCTGCGGGGAATTCGACGAGCGAGACGATTCGGCTCGCCATGAACCGGGCGGTCCGGACCGGCGTGCCTGTGCGCGTCACTTCCGATACCTCGACCATCCCGCGCCGGTTCTCGACTTCGACCTTCCGGCCCGCGCGCGTCGCGGCGACCTCGAACGTCCGGGTGCCGTCGCCGACATCGACGACGATCTCGACGCGATCACCCTTCATAACGGTCTCCTACCAATCGAACACCCATTCGATACCCCATTCCCGGCTGACCGAAACAGCGTTTGCCTTGGCTACTTTGGCGTAGTACTGACCTCCCCTCGCACGCCAGACGAAGACTGGGCAGTTAGCCTGTAACCAGCAACGATGTGGCAGACGGTAGGGGAGGCCCTGATGCCACGCAAGATCGGGTACTGGCTCGCGCTCGGCGTCGTAGCGGCCTTCGTCGTGTCCGCCAGCTGGCCGGGTGCGCCGGCCGATCCTGCGACGCTCATCAGCCGTCTCGGTGCTCTCGCCATCGTCGTGCTGATCGCTGTCGTGCACTGGCCGGTGCATCGCAAGTATGGCCCGCTCGGTCGGTCGTGGACCGCGCGGATTGTGCGCATTGCCGGGTTCGCCCTGGTGGCAGCGCTGATTCCGGTGAAAGCAGCCGTGGAGCGTCATGAGTTCGCTGACCTCGCCGGCCGGTCGGCGCTTGCGGGTATCTGGGCGGGAGAAATCGCTTTCCTCGTCGTGATCACCGCCTACGTCGGCGGCCTGCTCGCGATCACGGCGCGACGGCCGCCAGCGAGCCCGGCGGCGACGCTGATCGGCACTACCGCAGGTGTGCTGCTTGGCCTGGCCGTCTATGTGCTGCGCCCGCTCGACAACCCCGTGCACACCACCAACGGCTGGCTCAGCGTGATGGTGGAGCTCGCGAGGGTCGCCGCGATACCCGCGGTGTTCGCGGCGGCGATCGCCGCGGTCGTCATGGCCGCGAGGCGGACCTCGCGACGCGAGCGTGACGGATCCCTCCCGCTGACGCACATCCGGGCGCGGCAAGGCGTGGCTACCGGATTGTGCGTGGGCGTCACGTGCGCGCTGTTGGTCTCGGTGCTCGGTATCGCCACGATCGCGGTGGCACCGCACGCCGCGAGCAGCATCCAGTGGACGATTCCCGGCGGCGACCTGCCAGCCAACTCGATCTACCGATTCGAGGTCAACGCCAGCCACGCGGTCGCTGGTTACCTGCTCATCCTGATCATCTTCCCCTTCCTTGGCGCCGGCATCGGCGCGTGGGGCGGCCTGTTCGCGGCGGGTAACAGGGGACTGCGGCCAGGCGGCGGTGGCGGCGGCGGGACGAAGCCGCCCAAGCCCAGGCCGCCGCGTCCCGGCGGTGGGCGCCAGCTCGACGGCCGTCCTGAGCCGGCTACTGACCGTGTTGAGCTGGCCTGAATGGGATCCTGTTGCCCAGGCACCTCGGGCTCCGGCGCCACCAGAACGCGTACCTGCTTCTAGAGACCGCCACGGGAGATTAGCTGCTGGGCGATGACGTTGCGCTGGATCTCGTTGGTGCCTTCACCCACGATCATCAGCGGCGCGTCCCTGAAGTACCGCTCGACGTCGAATTCGGTCGAGTAGCCGTAGCCGCCGTGGATGCGTATCGCGTTCAGCGCGATTTCCATCGCCGCCTCCGAGGCGAACAGCTTGGCCATCCCGGCTTCCAGGTCGCACCGCTCGCCGGCGTCGTACCGTTCGGCGGCGAACCGCACTAGCTGACGGGATGCAGTCAGCTTCGTCGCCATGTCAGCCAGGTACGCACCGACCTGCTGGTGCCTCCAGATCGGCTGTCCGAAGCTCTCCCGCTCACGGGCGTACCGCAGCGCGTCGTCGAACGCGGCCTGGGCGACGCCGACGGCCCTCGACGCGACCTGGATGCGCCCGATCTCAAGTCCGTTCATCATCTGGGCGAATCCGCTACCCGGCGCGCCGCCGAGTACCGCGTCGGCGGGTGCCCGGAAGTTCGCGAACGACAGCTCGCAGCTCTCCACTCCCTTGTAGCCGAGCTTGGGCAGGTCGCGGGAGACGATGAGCCCGGGCCCGTGCTCGACGAGCAGGATGCTGACGCCCTTGTGGCGGGGCGTCGCGGCTGGATCGGTCTTGCATAGCAGCGCGATTAGGTGGGAGCGACGCGCGTTCGTGATCCACGTCTTCGCGCCGTTGATGAGGTAGCCGTTCTCGTCCCGTCGAGCGACGGTGGTCATTGCCTGCAGATCCGAGCCGCCGCCCGGCTCCGTCAGCGCCATCGTCGCTCGTACCTCGCCGGTCGCCATCCGCGGCAGGTAGCGCGCCTTCTGCTCGTTGGTACCGAACCTGAGCAGGAGCTTGGCGACGACGGTGTGACCGCCCATCGCGCCAGCGAGACTCATCCAGCCCCTGGCCAGCTCCGCCGTCACCTCGGCGTAGCAAACGGTCGAGACGGGTGCGCCCCCGTATGGCTCGGGTATCGCGAGTCCGAATATGCCGAGGTCCTTCATCTGGCCGATGAGCTTCTCGGGATACTCGTTAGCGTGCTCGAGCTCACGTGCCACGGGCCGGACCTCGCGATCTACGAAGTCCGCGACTGTCTTGACGACCGTCCGCTCTTCCGCCGAAAGACCGCTCAACGTCATGCTCCCTCAGGGCCGACCACCACGTTCCCCTCCGATGTTAGTGAACGCCGCACCGAGCAGGCCGCGGCCGAAGGAGTGTGATCGATGGCGTCTCCGGCCGTCCAGGGGCCGTTCTTCGACGACCTGGTCGTGGGCCAGGAATTCCGCGCGCCTGCGATCACGCTGACGTCCGGGCTGGCCGCGGCGCATCAGGCCATCACGGGGGACCGGCTAGCCCTCATGCTTGATCACGAGCTGTGCCGGCAGGTCACTGGCGTCGGGCCGCTGGCCACCCCGAGCCTGGTCTGGGACGTGGCGATCGGCCAGTCCACCGTCGTGACCCAGCACGTCAAGGCCAACCTGTTCTACCGCGGGCTGGCGTTCCGACGCGCTCCGCAGATCGGTGACACGCTGACGACCATGACCCAGGTCGTCGCGCTCCGCCAGAACGCTCCGCGCGACGGGCGGGCTTCGACTGGGCTCGCGGCCCTGCGCATCATGACCGCTGATCAGGAGCGCCGGCCGGTCCTCGACTTCTGGCGCTGCGCGATGCTGCCACTTCGCGACCAGGCGGCCCAGACCGGGAACGCAGACGACCTGAGCGAGGTCGGCCGGGACGCGCCGCCGCCGGATTTCGAGGCGCCAGTCATCGGCTGGCGGCTCGACCAATTCCGCGCCGCCGGGCCACGGCCGGCCGACCTAGTTCGCCGGCCAGTCGTTCGAGGTTGCAGGCGGCGACGTGGTGTCCAGCGCGCCCCGAGCTGGCGCGGCTGACGGCGAACATTGCAGCGGTACATCACGACCGGAACGCAGCCGGTGGCGAGCGACTCGTCTACGGCGGCCACGCGATCGGACTAGCGCTGTCGCAGGCGACCAGGGCGCTGCCCTCGATCGTCACCGTCACCGGCTGGCACGCCTGCGAGCACTTGGCTCCGGTGCGCGAGGGAGACACGCTCCGCAGCGCGATCACGATCGAGCGAGGTGGACTACTTGCCCGACGGCGGCGGCCTCGTGCACCTGCGGTCGCTCGTGCGCGCCGACGGGCCGGATGCGCGCGACGTCCTGGACTGGCGATACGTGGCGGTCGTCGCCTGACAGCGCCCGCCAAACCGGAGCGAGCTTAGCCGAACGTGAATACGTAAGCCTCGACGCCCGGATCGAGGAACGTGATCTCGAACAAGTGCTCCGCGACGCGGCCAGACTGGCGGATCAGCTGATACAGGCGTTGCTGGGTGGCCACCCCGCGACCTTCGTCGTCGACGTCGAGGCCACTGTCCTTCCCAGGCATGCGCCCGTCGATGAGCACCCGGAATCGCACGGCGTTCCCGGCACCCATGACCACGTGGACGTCCCTGGCGTGGAATCGATAGAAGATCTTCCCGCCTCCGTCGTCCAGCGTCGCGGCCTGCCTCCCCAGCGTCCACGCACCGGACAGCGCCCACTCGTTCAGACGTAGCTGCGCCGGCGCGGCGTATACGTGGCGTGCATCGAGAACCGCGTCGCGCGGGGCGGCCAAGCGCTCGGCCCGCTCGTAGCCGAGGTAGGTCTCTGGCGACTGCAGACTGGCCCAGTCGGCTGGTGCTTCGACGCCATCGCCGTCGGCCGCTACGAGCTCCGGGCCGGCGCCGAGTCGGCCAGCCTCGGCCAGCAGCTGCTGGATCGCGATCTCGGAGTTCGCGTAGTCACCTTCGCCGAACTGGTGGTAGCGGATGCGGCCGCGCGCGTCCGCGAAGTACAGCGCGGGCCAGTACATGTTTCCGAATGCACGCCAGATCGAGTAGTCGTTGTCGATCGCCAGTGGGTAGTCCACGTGCATGTCCGCCGTCGCAAGCCGGACGTTGTCGGTGTTGTGCTCGAAGTCGAACTCTGGCGTGTGCACGCCGACCACAGCCAGGCCAGCGTCCCCGTACTTCGCGGCCCAGGCCCGGACGTGCGGCAGCGTGCGTATCCAGTTGATGCACGAGTACGTGCAGAAGTCGACCATTACCACGTGATCGCGCAAATCGTCCGTTGTGAGCGGGGTCGAGTTGAGCCAGCCGGTAGCGCCGGTGAGCGGGGGCAGCTGCCCTTCGACCGGCAGCACGGCCTCGGCGGGCCTCATGACTGCGCCGTATGCATGTGATGCTCCCGATTCCGCAGATCGGACACGAAGCAATGCGTCGATTCCCAAGCGTAGCTACCGGCTCGGCGAGTCAGGTTTTCAGCGGGTCGCCAGCTGCACTTTGGCCGGTTAAGCTGCGATTCGTGGCCGTGGCACCGGGCATCTTGTGACGACGTACCTTGATGACGTCGGCGAGCTTGACCTCGCCCGCTACCTTCAGCCGGGCGACACGGTGGCCTGGGGACAGGCCTGCGCTGAGCCCCTGACCCTCACCGAAGCGCTCGCCGAACAGCGCCGCCGTCTTGGCGGGATCCGGTGCTTCACCGGCATATCGAGCTCGTCCGCCCTGCGCCCGGAGCACTGCGATTATCTGTCGTTCACCTCCTACACCGCGGCGGGTGCAAACCGCGGGCTGGCTCGGGCAGGCGCGCTGGACATCGTGCCCGTTCACTACTCCGCGCTGCCGCAGCTGAAGGTAGACGTCATCTTCCTGTCGCTGCCGCCGCAACGGCCAGATGGCACCTTCGGGCTCGGCCTCGGAGCCGATTACATCGCCAGCTTCCTGCGGGCGGCCAGGGTCGTGATCGCCGAGATCAACGACCAAGTGCCAGACCTGAGCTGCGACCCGCTGCTCCGCGCGGACGAGCTGGACGTGGTCGTCAACGTCTCCAGGCCTCCGGCTGAGTATCCGGCGCCCGCGACGCGCGACGTCGAGGACGCAGTCGCCCGCCACGTCGCCGACCTTGTCCCGGACGGCGCGACGATCCAGCTAGGTATCGGCAGCATGCCGTCGGCCGTGGCCCGCCGCCTCCGCGATCACCGCGATCTCGGCGTGCACTCGGGGATGATCACGGACGCCGTCGCCGACCTGATCGAGGGCGGAGTCGTCACCGGCGTTCGCAAGGCCGTGGATCGTGGCCAGGTAGTGACCGGTTTCATCATGGGCACGCAGCGCCTGATCAAGCTCGCCGCCGGCGAGCCCGCCATAACTCTGCGCGACACCAGGTACACCCATGACCCAGCGGTGCTGGCTGCGCAGACCCAGCTCATCGCCATCAACTCAGCGACCGAGGTGGATCTGACCGGCCAGGCCAACACCGAGACGGCTGCCGGGCACTACATCGGCGCAGTTGGCGGAGCCGTTGACTTCGCCCGCGGCGCGGCTCGCTCTTCTGGTGGTGTTCCGATCATCGCGCTGCCATCGACGGCAGGGTCTGCGAGCCGGATCGTCGCCCGGCTCAGCGGGCCCGCAACGCTGGCCCGTGCTGACACCGGCGTGATCGTGACCGAGTATGGAGTTGCAGACCTGCGCGGACTGACGCTGGCGCAGCGGCGCGAGCGGATGCTCGCAGTTGCGCACCCTGACCACAGGAGCGCACTCGCCGCGGCTGCCGCCAAGGAAGGAGCCTATCCATGACTACGCGCCGGGCCGCCATTGTCGCGCCGCTGCGCACGCCCGTCGGCACGTTCGGCGGCAGTTTGCGTGATGTTCCCGTCGAGGTACTCGCCGCGACCGTCATATCGGCCGTGCTGGCTCGCACCTCGATCGACCCTGAGCTCATCGAGGATGTGTCGTTCGCACAGTCCTACGCGAGCGGCGAGACCCCGTGCATCGGCCGGTGGGCCGCGCTTCAGGCGGGACTGCCGGTGAGCGTGCCTGGATTCCAGATCGATAGGCGGTGCGGCGGCGGCCTCCAGGCGGTCATCACGGCCGCGATGATGGTGCAGAGCGGGGCGGCCGATGTCGTGCTGGCCGGCGGCGTCGAGAGCATGAGCAATGTCGAGCACTACACGACGTCGATGCGGTGGGGTGCCAGGTCCGGCAACCAGTACCTGTATGACCGGCTCGACCGTGGCCGGGAGCGATCGCAGCCCGAATGGCGGTTCGGGAAGATCACCGGCATGATCGAAACCGCCGAGAATCTGGCCGAGCAGTTCGGCATCACCAGAGACGAAGCTGACATCTACGCGGCGCGCAGCCACCAGCGAGCGGCGGCCGCCTGGGCGGCGGGTTTCTTCGATGATGAGGTAGTGCCTGTCGAGGTGCCGCAGCGCCGCGGCGATCCGGTGACGGTCGGCACGGACGAGGGGATCCGTCCGGACTCCAGCCCGGAGTCGCTTGGCAAGCTTCGGACCATCATGCCCGGGGGGACCGTGACAGCCGGCAACGCCAGCCAGCAGAATGACGCGGCCGCGGCATGTCTCGTCGTCGCCGAGGACAGGCTCGAGTCGCTCGGCCTTGAACCGCTCGGCTACCTCATCGGCTGGTCCGCCGCCGGGTGCGAGCCAGCGACCATGGGCATCGGACCTGTGCCTGCGGTGGCGCGGCTCTTCGCGCGCACTGGCCTCGACTTCGACGACATGGACCTCGTCGAGCTCAACGAGGCCTTCGCCGTTCAGGTGCTGGCCGTGCTCGCCGGCTGGAGCTGGAACGACCCTGACAAGCTCAACGTCAACGGCTCCGGGATCTCGCTGGGCCACCCGATCGGCGCGACAGGCGCGCGCATGCTCGCGACCGGGCTACGCGAACTGCGACGGCGCGACGGCCGCTACCTGCTGGAGACCATGTGCGTCGGCGGCGGCCAGGGCGTGGCCGCCGTCTTCGAAGCGGCCCGCTAGCCCTCAGGGAGTCGTCGCGGGCGTGGGTGACGGGCTGGTCGGCGCCGGCGACGGACTCGTCGGCGTGGGCGATGGACTCGTCGGCGTGGGCGATGGCGTGGGTGTGGGGGTTGGCGTGGGTGTCGGCGTCTTCGCTGATGGCGACGATGCCGGGTGCGGCTTAGGCGACGAGGTCGGGCGCGGTGCCGCGAACATCACCGGCAGCATCGGCAAGACGATCTCGTGATGCTGCTTCTTGGGAAGCAGCGCCGTAATGGGCAGCGATCCAGGGCGGCGGATCAGCCCGCCGACGGAGACCTGGCCTAGCGACTGCCCGATGACGTGCCTGCCCGGGTTCGGCACGCCCGACGAGCTGCTCGCCATCAGAGCAACCGCCGCCCCGAGCGCAAGCACCAGGATGCTCAGGAGCGCGAGCCGCGGGTGCGGCACGCGAACTGCGCACGCGACCTGTCGCGTGACTGGTTGGGATGGCGGCGCCGGAAAGCCATCCGGGCCGAGGTCTCCCACGGCGGACGCGAGGGCAGCGCTGTGGATCCCGAAGGTGGGATCGAGCGCCATGCTGATCGCGCCCGGCAGAATCGACGGCGGGAGCTCGACGAGGGTGATCGCGGAGATAGCCCGGACGCCGGCAACGAGTGCGTTCGACGTGCCGTCGATGACCAGGTCGGCATGCGCGCGCTCGAAGCTCCGCACCGCCTCGCCGAGGAGCGCACTCGCGCCGTCGGGCGGCACGCCGAGGACAGCCGCGACGTCCGCCGAGCTGAGATAGTGCCGGTACACGAGGTCAAGTACCTCGCGCTCGGCGGCTGGCATGCCGCTCAACGTCATGGCAGCCGAGCGCCGTCCCGTCGAGAAGAGTTGTCCGAGCCTCTCCGTCTCCGGCTCGTCCTCGGCCGGATTTCCGGAGTGCCGCGACCAAACGGGCTTCTCGCTCAGGCACACCCGACGAGCTAATGTCAGCAGCCACGCCCGCATCTGGCCCACATCTTGCAGCCGGTCCAACAGGGAATACGCGATCACGAGCGTCGCCTGGGCGGCGTCAGCGACGTCCTGACGGCTCGCCAGGAGCGACCCGCAGTAGTCATGCAAATGCGCAGCGTGCGCCTCGAAGGCTGCGCTGAAACGGTCCCGTTCAGCGTGTGAGACGTCCGCCCACACGGCCCCTCCCCAGCGACACTGGCTGCGATTCTCCCACCCGCCGGGCAGCAATGTTGCGCACAGCTATGTCGCAGTACCTGACAGTAGCCGAAAAAGCCGGCAATCGCAGCCGATCACTCCACATATCTGGCCCATCAGGTGGTTGTCGCAGTCGGGCCAGCGCGCGCACCGGGCGGGCGTAGTCTCGAAACCTATGACCGGGTCTTCTGCCGTCGCTGGGCTAGCGCGCAGTGATCCCCGCGGCCCCGGCATCAGCCGGATACCACGCGACAGCGCTGACCGACGCGAAGGCGCCTACCACTACGTCAGCCCCGCGGGCGCGGAGATCACCGACGCCCAGACGCTGGCGCGCATCAACGCGCTCGTCATCCCGCCCGGCTGGCAGAGCGTCTGGATCTCGCCAGATCCACTCGGCCACATCCAGGCCACGGGCGTCGACAGCCGGGGCCGGACACAATATCGCTACCACCAGCTGTGGCGAGAACAGCGCGATGCCCAGAAGTTCGAGCACATGCTCCTGTTTGCGGGCGCGCTGCCGACGCTGCGCACCGCCACCGAGCACGATCTCGCTCATCACGACCTGGACCGAGGCCGCGTAGCCGCGAGTGCGGTGCGGCTGATCGACCTCGGCCTGTTCCGCCTCGGGAGCGAGCGATACGCCGAGCTCGATCACCACTACGGCGCCGCCACCCTGGAGAAGCGGCACGTCAGAATCCATCGTGACGGCATCGAGTTCGACTACCTCGGGAAGGAGGGCAAGCGCCGCGCCATCACTGTGACCGACCGCGCGGTGCTGTCCACTGTGCGTGCGCTCGTTCACAGCGATACCGGCCTGGACTCGCTGTTCAGCTGGCAGGACGGCAGGTCAGACGGCGCCGCCTGGCATCCGCTGCACTCCCACGACATCAGCGCCTATATCGCCGACAACGCGGGCGCCCATTTCACGGCGAAGGAGTTCCGGACGTGGAACGCCACAGTCCTGATGGCCCTAGTGCTGGCCAACACCGCGCCGCCGACGACGACCCGGGCCGCCCGTCGCGTGATCGTCACGAGCGTCCGCGAGGTCGCGGCCTGGCTCGGTGACACGCCGGCCGTGGCCCGCGCGTCGTATATCGACCCCCGACTGATCAGCCAGTATGAGGAGGACGGCAAGCTAGCCAGCATCCCCGCGCTGCCGCCCGAGCTGCCGGCGAGCGTGGAAGCCGAGATCGCGGTGGCCGACCTGCTGGCTAGCGCTCGCCCGGAACCACAAGGCCTGACTCGTACGCCGCGATGACGGCCTGCGTCCGGTCGCGCAGCCCGAGCTTGTGCAGCACCCGGCTGACATGCGTCTTAACTGTTTCCTCGGTGACGACCAGGCGGACCGCGATCTGGTGGTTCGACAACCCCTCGGCCACGAGCCGCAGTACCTCAGTCTCGCGCGGCGTGAGCGACGCCATGGCCGGTTCCGCGGCTATCGGCGCTGACCGCCGGGTCCGCGCGAACTCGCTGATCAGCCGGCGGGTCACGGCAGGCGCCAGGAGCGCCTCGCCGCCGGCCACCACCCGGACCGCGTCGAAGAGCCGCTCGGCCGTGACATCCTTGAGCAGGAATCCGCTCGCCCCGGCGCGCAGCGCCTCGAACACGTAGTCGTCGAGGTCGAAGGTGGTCAGGATCAGCACGCGCGGGTTGCCCGGCTCGCCAGCCTCGAGCTGCCTGGTCGCTTCGATGCCGTCGGTGCCCGGCATCCGGACGTCCATCAGCATGACGTCAGGATGCAGTTTGCGGCCGAGGGCGACCGCCTCCGCGCCGTCGCACGCAGTGCCGACGACGGTGAAGTCCGGCTGCGTGTCGAGCAGGGCGGCGAACCCGGCGCGCACCACCTGGTGATCGTCGGCTACGACGATCCGGATGGCGGGCTCGCTGGTCGTCACGCGGCATCCTCCGCGGCCTTCGCCGGCAGCGTCGCCTCGACCAGGAAACCGCCGCCAGGCGCAAGGCCGGCCCGCAGGTTGCCGCCTACCGCCGCGGCGCGCTCCTGCATGCCGAGCAGGCCGTGGCCACCGTTCCCGCTGGCCGGCGGGGGCCCTGGGCCGTTGTCGCGGATGCGCACGTAGAGGTCGTTGCCCTGGTACCGGAGCTCGACGTCGATCGCGGCGCCCGGGGCGTGCCGCCGCGCATTGGTCAGCGCCTCCTGCACGATCCGGTACGCAGCGAGCTCGACGCCGGGATCGAGCGGGCTAAGCCAGCCGCTCACGATGAGCCTCGCCGCTGCGCCCGAGGCGTCCCTGGCCTCATCCAGCAGGTCGTTGAGCTGAGCCAGGCCCGGCTGGGGGCGTCGTAGCTGCTCGGTGGCAGCGTCCTCGCGGAGCACCCCGAGCAGCCGCCGCATCTCAGTCAGCGCTGACCGAGCAGTGTCGCCGATGGCCAGCAGCCGCTGCGCGCCAGCCGGTGGCATGCCCTGCGTGGTCAGCCGCGCAGCCTCCGCTTGCACGGCGATCATCGAGATATGGTGCGCCACGACGTCGTGCAGTTCGCGCGAGATGCGCGCCCGCTCGCCTCGCACCGTGTGTGCCAACAGCGAGCCCGCCACGATCTCGTCCTGCGCGCTGCGGGCCGCCGCCTCTCGCTTGACGCGCCGCGCGTAGCCGGCCCAAGCGGCGAGGGGCAGCGCGCCGGTCAGCAGGATGGCTACCATTCGCGGCTGGCTCCCGCCCATCGCAAGGGCCAGGGCGGCTAGCGCGATGCACGCTGCCAGGGCCTGCGCACCCTGGTAGCCGAGCCGGGCTGTGGCTGCCACGAGCGCGATGACGCCGCCCGCCGTCCACGAATGCACAAGCCCAAGCGACACCAGGCTGGCGACCGAGACGATGACTGCTGTCGTGCGCGGCTGCGCCCACGGCAGGAGCGGCAGCGTGGTAGCAAGCGCGATCAGCACGAGGAAGAACTTCGACGGTAGCGCAGGCGGCGGCGGCTGGAGCGCAACCTGGAGCACGGCAGCGAAGGCGAGGACCGGCACTGTCAGGTGCGCCGCTCGGGGTTCGGCCCAGCGCCCGATGTCGCGAGCACGGAGGTAGCGGGCGCCATCGCGAGGGGGCGCTACAGTTCCGGCACCGTTCATGCTGCCATTGTCGCTGCCAGCGGCGGCTGCCGCGTCCCCTGGCCAAGGAGTCCTGCGTCACTCGTACGGGGGATGTGGCGAGCCGTGATCCCTCGTGGCGGCCACGGGAAAGACGGTCCGGCAGCGTGACGACCGCGCTGTCGCCGGGTTCGTAGCCTGTGGGCCATGGACGCGACTATCGAGGTAACGGGCCTGCGGAAGCGATTCGGTCCGACCGTGGCCGTTGACGGCCTCACGTTCCGGGTGGAGCCCGGCCAGATCACTGGATTCGTCGGCCCGAACGGGGCCGGCAAGTCCACCACCATGCGGGTTGTCCTCGGCCTCGACAGCGCAGACGAGGGCAGCGCACTCATCGGCGGCCGGCCCTACGCGACGCTTCGGCACCCGCTCAGCCACGTCGGCGCGCTACTGGATGCAGGCGCCGTCCAGCCAAGCCGCCGGGCTCGCAACCACCTGCTCTGGCTGGCCCATTCCCAGGGTTTCGGACCCCGGCGCGTCGACGAGGTGATCGAGCTGACCGGGCTCGGCCCGGCCGCCCGGCGCAAGGCTGGCGGCTACTCACTCGGCATGCGGCAGCGGCTCGGGATCGCGGCCGCGATGCTCGGTGATCCGCCGGTACTGATGTTCGACGAGCCGTTCAACGGCCTGGACCCCGAGGGAATGGCGTGGATGCGCGCGTTCCTGCGCTCCCTGGCCGCCGAGGGGCGCACCGTGCTGGTGTCGAGCCACCTCATGAGCGAGCTGCAGGACAACGCCGATCATCTCCTAGTCATCGGTCGCGGCCGGATGATCGCCGACGTCAGCGTCGCGGATCTGCTCGCGGCGGCGTCGAAGGACCGCGTCATGGTGCGCACCACTGACCGTGGTGCCGCAACTACCGTGCTGGCCCAGGCAGGCGGCACGGTCGCGGTCTCAGACCACGATCTGCTGGCCGTATCCGGCCTCCCGCCCGGCCGGATCGCCGAGCTGCTCGGTAGCGCCGGCGTGCCCTTTTCCGGACTGGCGCCGCACCGGGCCACCCTCGAAGAGGCGTACATGGACCTGACCAGGGACTCGGTTGAGTTTCGTGGCGTTCCAGCCGCGCTGGAGGAGACGAGATGACGACGACGACCTCCTACCGCTCGGTCCAGCCGACCGGGCATGACGGCTTTGGCCAGTTGCTGCGCTCGGAGTGGACCAAGCTCCGAAGCGTCCGCGGCTGGGTCTTCACGATCTTCCTCGCGGCAGCGCTGACTGCTGCGGTCCCGATCTTCCTCGGCAGCACCGCGAAATCCAACGACCCCGTGACGTGCGCGCACGGCATCTGCCAGGCCGAGGGCCAGACCATCGCCGTCGGGCCCGGCGACACCGCCGTGGTCGACAACTTCTATTTCGCGCACCAGTCCCTGGCGACGGACGGCAGTATCACGGCCCGCGTCAGCGGGATGCACGGCTCCAGTCCGCGACTGCTGGTCCCGCCCGGCTTCCCGAGCCCGCCGTCGACCATGCCATGGGCCAAGGCAGGCCTCATCATCAAGGCCAGTACCAGGCCGGGGGCGCCCTACGCCGCCGTCATGCTGACCGGCGGTCATGGCGTCCAGATGCAGTACGACTTCACGCACGACGTAGCCGGGACGTCGGCCGCCTCGGCGCAGTGGCTGCGGCTCACGCGGTCCGGAGACTCGGTCACCGGGTACGAGTCCGCCGACGGTCGCCACTGGACCGAGATCGGTAAGGCAGTGGTGCCCGGGCTGACCGGAACCGCACAGGCCGGGGCGTTCGTCGCGTCGCCGCCGTTCCAGTCGGCGACCGGGTCCGGGGACAACAGCATCGGCCTCGGAACGCGGGCGTCCGCGTCGTTTGGCCGGATCATGCTCACGGGCGCGCAGCCCGGCGCCCGCTGGACCGGGACACAGGTCGGACCGCCCCTCGCTAGCCCTGGAAGAGATCAGCGTTTCGGTGAACGGCAACAGCCCGGTCAAGATACCGGTGCCGCGGGCGGGGTCCGTTCAGACGTCCGCTGGTGCTGTCACTGTCTCCGGGTCAGGTGACATCGCGCCGTTCGAGCCCATTGTCGATCCGCTGCACGTCACCTTCTTCGGCACGCTCTTCGGCCTCATCGCACTGATCGCCCTCGGCGCCCTGTTCGTCACCGCGGAGTATCGCCGCGGCCTGATCCGCACGACCGTCACGGCGAGCCCGCGGCGCGGCCGCATCCTCGTGGCCAAGTCCATGGTGATCGGGGTCGTCGCGTTCCTGGCCGGCCTCATCGGCGGCGCCATTGCCCTGCCGATCGTCTCGCACAAGCTCTACGCCAACGACTGGCGGGCACCGGTTTGGCCCGAACTGTCCCTCACCAGTGGTGCCGGCCTTCGGATCGTGCTCGGCACGGCCGCCATCGCGGCCGTAGCGACGGTGCTCGGCCTCGCCGCGGGCGCGATCTTCCGGCGCGGAACGGGCGCCATCGTCGCAACAACCGGCGTCGTCATCGTCCCGCTCATCCTTTCGTTCGTCCTGCCGCTGACGCTGGCCACGTGGCTGCTACGGCTGAGCCCGGCTGCCGCCTTCAGCGTGCAGAGCAGTGTCCAGCGCTACCCCCAGGTGAGCAACGTGTGCGCGCCGTATCACTCCTGCTTCCCGCTGTCACCGTGGCACGGGTTTGCGGTGCTCTGCGTCTGGGCCGCGGTCGCCCTGGGAGTGGCCATCTACGCGCTACGCAGGCGGGATGTATGAGACACGCAATCCACGCGGAGTGGACGAAGCTGCGCACCGTTCCCAGCACGGGCTGGTTGCTGATCGCCGTCATCGCGCTGACTGTGGGGGCCAGCGCGATGGCGACGGCGATCGTCAAGTGCCCGGCCACGTGCGACGCGGACACCACGAAGCTGAGCCTGACCGGGATCATGCTCGGTCAGGCGGCAGTCGCCGCCCTCGCTGTGGTGGTCGTCACGGGCGAGTACGGCACCGGCATGATCCATGTCAGCCTGGCCGCCGTGCCGCGCCGGTCCGTGCTGCTGGCAGCCAAGGCCGTGGTCGTCACCGCCGTCGTGCTGGCCGCCGGTACCGTGTCGGTGCTCGGCTCGGTGCTCGCTGGCCGGCTGCTACTGCCAGGCAACGGCTTCAGCGCCGCTAACGGCTTTACCGCGCTGTCGATACTTCACGGCCCGACACTGCGCGCCGCGGCTGGCTCGGTGCTGTACCTGATCCTCATCGGCCTGTTCACGCTCGGCCTGTCGACGGCGCTACGGGATTCGGGTCTCGCCACCGCGATCGTGCTGTGCGTGCTGTACGTCATCCCGCTCGTCAGCGACGTCATGCTCAGCGCGGCCTGGCAGCACCGGCTCGCCCGCTGGGCTCCGGTTAACGCGGGCCTCGCGATCGAGGCCACCAGGAACATAGCGCAGCTCCCCATCGGGCCGTGGCCTGGCCTCGGCGTGCTGGGCCTGTGGACCGCCGGGGCGCTCGCGGTCGGCTGGATGGTGCTCCGGCTGCGCGACGCATGAGCCGTTACGCCCGGTGCGAAACAGGTTCCGTGGCGGCGGCAGCCGTCGGTACCTTAACGACATGCCAGGGCCGAGGCCACTACTGCGGACAACGCTTGGCGATGTGCTGCGCCGGATCCGCCTCGATCAGGGCCGGACGCTCGCCGACGTCGCGGCCGCCGGGCGGATCTCCATGCAGTACCTGTCGGAGCTGGAGCGCGGCCGCAAGGAGGCGTCGTCTGAGATCCTGGCCGCGATCTGCGACGCGCTCGAAGTCGACCTGCCAGATGTGCTGGCCGAGGTCGGCCGGGACCTGGCCGGCGCCGGCACCGAGCAGCAGGCTCTCGTGCTGCGGATCGGCACCGGCCCCGATCAGCGTGTTGGCGGCGTCCGCCGCGGTGACGTCGTCGGGCTGCTAGCGGCGTAGCTACCTCGACACGACAGCCTTCCGGCTCACGATGACCTCGTCGGCGAGGCCATAGCTGACTGCCTCCTGTGCGCCGAAGGTCTTGTTGCGATCGGTGTCCCTCCGGATCTTCTCTACCGGATGGCCGGTGTGCTGGCTGAGGATGCCGTCCACCTCGTCGCGAACCTGGAGCAGCTCCTTCGCCTGGATGGCCAGGTCGGGCAGCGCCCCCTGGGACTGACTCGAGGGCTGGTGCAGCAGCACCTTGGCGTGGCTCAGCACCCGCCGCTTGCCGGGCGCACCGGCGGCCAGCAGGACCGCGGCGGCCGAAGCCGCCTGGCCCATGCAGATGGTGGCGACGTCGGGGCGGATGTATTGCATCGTGTCGTAGATCGCCGTCAGGGCGCTGAACGAGCCTCCCGGCGAGTTGATGTACAGGCTGATCTCCAGGTCCGGACTCGCCGCCTCGAGGTGCAGGAGCTGCGCCATCACGACGTTCGCCACGCCGTCGTCGATCTCGGTGCCGAGGAAGATGATCCGTTCGGACAGCAGTCGGGAGTAGATGTCGTAGGCGCGCTCGCCGAGCGCGGTGCGCTCGATCACGGTCGGGATCGTGTACTGGCCCATGGTCACAGCCTCGCCATCCGGCCGACCACCGCAGGACGGATGTCTTCGACGCGCTCCAGGATGTGATCGATCATCCCGTACGCCAGCGCCTCTTCCGCGCTGAACCAGCGATCGCGCCTGCTGTCCTGCTCGACCCGTCCGGGCGGCTGGCCCGTGTGCTCGGCTGTCAGCCTCGTCATGAGGGCGCTGACGCGCTCAAGCTGCGCCGAGTAGATCTCCACGTCCGCCGCGGTACCGCCGAAGCCGGCCGAGCCCTGGTGCATGAGCACCTGCGCATGCGGCAGGCTGAACCGCTTGCCGGGCGTGCCCGCGCACAGCAGGAACTGCGCCATGCTGCCAGCCAGGCCCATCGCCAGCGTGCTGACGTCGTTCGGGATCAGGCGCATGGTGTCGTAGATAGCGAGACCGGCGCTGACCGAGCCGCCTGGCGAGTTGATGTACAGGCTGATATCGCTGCGCGGGTCCTCGGCCGACAGCAGGAGCAGCTGCGCGCACAGCCGATTGGCCACGCGGTCGTCGACTTCGCTTCCGAGCACGATGATGCGCTGGTAAAGGAGCCTGGTGATCAACTGATCGTCGAGTGTGCCAGTGAGCGAGGCCGGCTCCGCGACTGCCGTATACATGATCATCCTTTCTGTGTGCCAGCTTCCAGAATGGCCAGCGCGGACCCGGCCAGCCAAGGCAATCTGCGGACAGCAGAGAAGATCGCTAGTGTCGGTGTCCGGAGGAGAAAGGCGACGATGGGTTCTGGGCTGCGCGCGAGCATCACCGCGCACCTGGCGGAGTTCGAGCGCATCGCGGTGGCCCGTCCAGATCTCAGGCAGGCGTCGGTTGCCGTGTGCGTCATGTCGCGGCCAGCGGGGGAGACCTTGCTGATCACCCGGCGAGCTCGCGGGCTACGCAGTCACGCTGGGCAGTGGGCCCTTCCCGGCGGCCGGCGTGATCCGGGTGAGTCAATCGAGGCTGCCGCGGTGCGCGAACTGCACGAGGAGACTGGCCTGCGGCTGGACGCGGATGCCGTGCTCGGCCTGCTGGACGACTACCAGACCCGATCGGGTTACGTGATCACGCCCGTCGTGGCGTGGGGTGGCACGCCCTCAGCCGACCTGGCTGGCGCCGCCAGCGAGGTCACCCACGTCTACGAGATTCCGCTGGCGGACCTGGACGTCGAGCCCGAGCTGCTGAGCGTTCCCGAGACCGAAGGACCGGTCATCAGGCTCCCGCTGCTTGATCGGTTCGTCCACGCGCCGACCGCGGCGATCATCTACCAGTTCTGCCAGGTGGGCCTGCACGGCGTGCCGCAGCGCGTCGCCCACTTCGAGGCGCCAGCGTTTCTCTGGAAGTGACTGGCTATTCCCGTACGTCGACGTAGATCCGTCCGGCCAGCTCGCCCGTTCGGATGCTGGTCGGCGCGGCGAGGCCGAGCGCGATCTTGACGACGCCCTCGAAATCGCCCGCCAGCGCCCAGCTCGCGAGCGCCGGGTACCCGAGTGCGTGGACACCCGTCGCTACCGTCGGCACGCCTGTGTGGGCCTGCGCCGGTCGCAGGGTGATCACTAGGTGCCGCGCACCGGGCATCGTGATGACCTGACCGGAGGCATCGGCGATCACGCTACTGACGTACTGCACTGAGTAGCTGGGTATCGGACCGCGGATATCCAGGACGATCCGGTCGTAGCGGCACTCGGGGTGCTGGCCGACTCGCACCGACGCGATCACCGGCACCGGCAAGGCATTGACCTGGTGCGTCACCGTTATAGGCCCTGAATGCCACGGAGTGTTGTCGCAGCCGGCGGCTCCCGCCGGACTGACCGGCTGGGCCGATGACGAGGCGGGCGACGACGCCGGATGAGTCGGCGCGCTGACGGACGGACCGGCAGACCGCCCGCTCGAGCCGCATCCAGCGATCACGACCGCGACCGCGAAACCGACGGCGACACGAACCCGAGTAGCGATGACCATCGCGTTCTCCCTACGTGTGTTATGTGTGACTATCTCGCACCCGCAGCTATCGCGCAGGGCAATCAGTCCCCGCGTACATGGTCGATTGTCAGGACGTCATTGACTGGCAGAATGACCCGATACGCCAGCTGCGCTCCGAAGGAGATGTCGATGTCCGTGGCAATTGCCCAGGAAGCGGCCGTCGAGGCTGCGCTCGCCCGGCTAAGCCTTGAGGCGAAAGTGCGCCTGCTGTCGGGTCAGGACGTCTGGACGCTGCCCGCCATGCCCGAGATCGGGCTGGCGTCTATCGTGATGTCGGACGGCCCCGTTGGCGTGCGCGGCACGACGTGGAGCGCCTCCGACCCGTCGATCGCGCTACCGAGCCCGACGGCGCTGGCCGCGACCTGGGACCCGGCCCTCGCCCGCGAGGCGGGTCGGCTCCTGGGCCAGGAAGCCCGGCGCAAGGGCGTCCACGTGCTCCTCGCGCCAACCGTCAACTTGCACCGGAGCCCGCTCGGCGGCCTGGCACTTCGAGTGCTATTCCGAGGATCCGCTGCTCACTGGCGCGATCGGCACCGGCTACGTGCTCGGCGTCCAGGACCAGGGCGTCGCCACGACGGTCAAGCACTTCGTCGCCAACGACTTCGAGACAGAGCGTTTCACTGTCAACGTCGTAGTCAGCGATCGCGCGCTGCGCGAGCTGTACCTGGCGCCATTCGAGACGATCGTGCGGGACGCCGGGGCCTGGGGCGTCATGTCCGCGTACAACGCAGTTAACGGAGCGTCGATGACCAATAACGCTCTGCTTCAGCGTGGTGTCCTGAAGGACGAGTGGGGCTTCGACGGCGCGATCGTGTCGGACTGGCTCGCTGCGCGCGACACCGTCGGCGCCGCCCTGGGCGGCCTGGACATCGCGATGCCCGCCATGGGCAGCCCGTGGGGGGGCAAGCTGGTCGCCGCTGTGCGCGACAGTCAGGTCCCACACGAGGTCGTCGACGAGCAGGTGCGGCGCCTGCTTCGGCTCGCGGCGCGGGTCGGCGCGCTGGCCGGCGTCCCGGCCTCAGCGCAGACCCGCCCTGATCAGATCGACGGCGTGATCCTCGCGCGCGACGTGGCCGCACGCTCGTTCGTGCTGGCCGAGAACCACGCGAGCGTGCTGCCGCTGAACCCGGCGGGGCTGTCCAGCGTTGCCCTGATTGGCGCCCTCGCCCGCGATGCCAGGGTGCTCGGTGGCGGCAGCGCAACAGTGTTCCCCGCGCATGTCGTCTCGCCACTCGAAGGGCTCAGATCCGCCCTGCCCGAGTCGGTGCGGCTGACGTTCGCACTCGGGGCCGACCCGCGAACCGGCAAGCTCGCGCCCGCCGCGGCGCCGTGGTGGCAGGGCCTGCAGGCGACTTTCCGTGACGAGGCAGGCGCCGACATCTACCAGACGCCGCTGGCTACCGGCGCCGGACGTTGGATGGAGATGCCGCCAGGGGTCGATCCGATGGTCGTAGCCTCCGTCGAGATCTCGGGCACGCTGACGGCTGAGGTCGGCGGCACTCACGAACTCGGCATCCGCGGCATCGGCCAGTTCCGCCTGGCGGCAGCCGGCGAGGTGGTCTTCGACGGGGAGGTGGCAGCCGAGTCCGATGACATCGCGACCACGTTCCTCGCTCCGCCAGAGCGTCGGTTCGGCCTCGAGCTGCCGGCCGGCGCGCAGGCGGAGGTATCCCTGACGCAGCGAGTCCGGCTCGATCCTGGCCTCGCCATTGTTTCCCTCTCGCTCGGCTACGGCGCGCCGGTCAGAACCGCGGCGGAACTGCTCGCAGAGGCCGAGGCCGCGGCCCGCGCCAGCGACGTCGCGATAGTCGTCGTGGGGACCACCGAGGAAGTGGAGTCCGAGGGGTTCGACCGCGCGACTCTCGCGCTGCCTGGCCAGCAGGACGACCTTGTCCGGCGCGTCGCAGCCGTTAACCCGCGGACCGTGGTGATCGTCAACGCCGGCTCGCCGGTTGAGCTGCCGTGGGCGGACGAAGTGGCGGCCGTGCTCCTGACCTGGTTCCCCGGCCAGGAAGCCGGCGGCGCTCTGGCAGACGTCCTGCTCGGCATCACCGAGCCCGGCGGACGCCTGCCGACAACGTGGCCTGTCGTGGCGGCCGACTGCCCGGTCTTGACTACCACTCCACGAGATGGCGCGCTCGCTTACGACGAGGGAGTCTTCATCGGCTACCGCGCGTGGGACCGCATCGATGTCAAGCCCCGATACGCGTTCGGTCACGGGCTCGGCTATACGACATGGAGCTACGAGGGGATCGAAGCCGGCGACCCCACCCACGTGACAGTCACCGTGCGAAACACGGGGGATCGTGTCGGCCGCGAGGTGGTGCAGGTCTACGTCGGACCGATCGGGCGGGCCGACGCGACCCGTCCGCGGCGCTGGCTCGCCGGTTTCGCTGGCGTGACCGCAGGTCCCGGCGACGTCGCGACCGTCACCATCGACCTGCCTGAGCGGACGTGGCAGGTCTGGTCCGACGGCTGGTCCGCCGTCCCCGGTGACTACATGATCGAGGCAGCGCACAGCATCGATGACGTCCGTCTCAAGACCATCATCGCCGTCGGCTGACCTGCACCGTCGATGACCCAAGCGAACGTGGCGCCCGCCGCCGCCGGCGTGCGCGGTCGAGCCGGCTTCAGGCGCCTGCTCCTCGGCCTCGGCATCGCCGGAGGCGCGCTGTCTGCGATGTACGCAGGGGTCGGCACGGTGCTGCTGCCGCTCCAGATCGAGCACATCGACCGTGCGCACAAGGTAGCCGCGCTCGGCGTCGTGGCCGGCGTGAGCGCTGTCTTCGCGCTGGTCTTCAACCCGATCGGCGGTGCGCTGTCGGATCGGACCAGGTCCAGGTTCGGCCGCCGCGCCCCCTGGCTCGTCACGGCCTCGGCCGTGCTGGTCGGCACGCTGGCCCTGGTTGGTCAGGCCGGCACCCTGCTGCTCATCCTCATTGCCTGGTGTTTCACCCAGGCCGTAGCCAACTTGTACCAGGCACCGCTCACCGCCGTCGTTCCGGACCGGGTCGCCCCTGCTCGGCGTGGCGCGGCGTCGTCGGTAGCGGGCGTCGCGTCAGTCCTCGGTGGCGTCGCCGGCGTCGGGATCGCCAGTCTGTTCTCCGGGCACCTCAGCGCGGCATACGTCGTGCTCGGCGTCCTGCTGGTGGGGACGGCGTGGTACTTCGTGCTGACGACCGTGGACGCGCCAACTGGCGAGCTGGCGGCGGCGGCGCGCGACGGCTTCCGGCTTGGCGAGTTCGTGTCTGCGCTGCGCCACCGTGACTTCGCGCTGGTCTTTGCGAGCCGGGCTGCCGCGATTCTGGGCTACTTCCTGGTCGTCAGCTACGAGCTGTACATCCTCACCGACTACATCTCGCTGCCCGGCGCCATGAAGCCGGCGCAGGGAGTAACCGTGCTAGCAGCCATCAGCGCCGTCGGCGCGATTGTCGCGGCCGCGATCGCCGGACCGATTTCTGACCGCCTGAACCGGCGTAAGCCGTTCGTGATCGTGTCGTCGGCGATCGCCGGGGGCGCGTGCATTCTCCCGGTCCTGTCGCCGACGTTCACGACCATCGAGATCTTCGCCGCGTTCGCCGGCCTCGCATTTGGGTGTTACCTGTCAGTCGACGCCGCGCTCGTCACGCTCGTGCTGCCACGCAGCGAGGACGCGGCCCGCGACCTAGGGGTGCTCAACATCGCCAACGCCGGGCCTCAGGTGATTGCGCCGTTGTTCGCGGCGCTCATCATCAGCCACCTGGGCGGATACCGAACGCTCTTTATCATCGGCGGGTGCTGCGGCATCGTCGGATCAATCGCCGTGGTCGGCGTCCGCTCGGTCCGCTAAGTCACCATCTCGGTAGGCTGGCAGGGTCATGGACGACCGCACGCAAGACTGGTTCGGCCGCCGCACGTCGAGTTGGCGGGACTGGCCGCTCGATGATCTGCTGGCAGCCAAGCGACAGCAGAACGCCACCATCAGCGTCGTGATACCGGCCAGAAACGAGGAGCGCACGGTCGCCGGCGTCGTCGGCGCGATCGCGCAGTCGTTGCATCCACTCGTCGACGAGCTGGTCGTGATGGACTCCGACTCGACCGACGCGACGGCCTCGGTGGCGGCCAGTGCCGGAGCGGTTGTGCACCGGACGGCTGAGGTACTCCCGGCGGCCGGGAGTTTCGCCGGAAAAGGCGAAGCGCTGTGGAAGTCCCTGGCAGTTACCGACGGTGACCTGCTGGTTTTCGTGGACGCCGACCTGACGAGCTGGGGCCCGCACTTCGTGTCCGGCCTCATCGGGCCGCTCCTGGCGGAGCCCGAAGTACAGCTCGTCAAGGGCTTCTACACGCGAGTGCGCACCGAGACGGACGGCTCGACGTCGACCGAGGGTGGGCGCGTCACCGAGCTGGTCGCGCGGCCGCTGATCAGCCTGTGGTGGCCCGAACTTGCTGGAGTGGTGCAGCCGCTCGCCGGGGAGTGGGCTGCCCGGCGGAGCCTGATGGAATCGCTATCGGTCCCGGTTGGCTACGGCGTGGAACTTGCGACGCTGATGGACACCGTGGCCGCGCACGGACTCGACGCCGTGGCTCAGGTCGACCTCGGCTCGCGCGCTCACAGCCACCAGGCGAATCACGACCTCGCGCTGATGGCGGCCGAGCTGCTGATGGTCGCCGAGCGGCGACGAGCGCGCGGGAGCACCACGGCCGAACTCCGGCAGTTCGTGCGCGACGAAGCAGGCCAGGTGCACCAGGTGCAGCGGTCGATACCGGTCCATGAGCGGCCGCCGGCGGCCTCAGGTCGCCACGAACGCCATGACTGACAGCGCAGCTCCGCGCGCGCAACGACCACTGCTGCTCGGGCGGTGCTCGTTCCCGCCAACGCAGCCGTTGATCATGGGGATCGTCAACAGGACGCCTGACTCTTTCTTCCGGCCAGGACTGACCTGGGACGAGCCTGCGGCACTGGCGCGCGTGGACGAGGTCATCGCCGAGGGCGCGGACATCGTGGACGTCGGCGGGATACCCGCCGCCCCAGGCTCCGAGGTTGACGTCGCGGAAGAGATCCGGCGGACGGCCGAGTTCATCGGCGCGATCAGGGCTCGTTACCCCGACGTCCTGATCAGTGTGGACACCTGGCGGCACGAGACGGGCCGCGCCGCCTGTGCGGCAGGCGCGGACCTGCTGAACGACAGCTGGGGCGGTTACGACGAGCGGCTAGCGGATGTCGCCGCCGAGTACGGCGCCGGGTTGGTGTGCGCGCACGCCGGCATACAGCAGCCGCGAACTAGGCCGTTCCGAGTCGCCTACGCCGACGTGATGGCGGACGTGCTCGACAAGACCACGAAGCTTGCCGCCCGGGCCGTCGCGGCAGGCGTCCGGCCCGAGCGGATCGTCATCGACGCCGCGCATGACTTCGGCAAGAACACGTGGCACTCACTGGAGGTGACGCGGCGGCTGGCGGAGATGACCGCGACGGGCTGGCCGGTGCTGGTGTCACTATCGAACAAGGACTTCGTCGGCGAGACCTTGAACTTGCCCCCGGAGCAGCGACTGCCAGGCACCCTCGCAGCCACGTCCGTCTGCGCCTGGCTCGGCGCGCGGATCTTCCGCGTGCACCAGGTCGCCGAGTCTCGCCAGGTGGTGGACATGGTGTCGGCCGTCCGCGGTGACCGGCCGCCAGCCAGGGCGGTCAGGGGCCTGGCGTAAGCGGTGATCACCTCAGCCGCGCTGTGCCCGGCGCCTCCGCTGCTCGCCCGCGAGCTCACCGGCGCTGATCCCGTTGCGCCGCGGCTGCGGCAGGCTTGCCTTGAGGCGGCCGGCGCCTTGCTGTCCGACGAGCCCGAGCTGGTCGCTATCGTCGGCGTCGCCGCGGAAACCCGAGCGTGGCCACCGGACGGCCAGTTCGACCTGGCCGCATACGGGCCAGGGCTCGAAACGACGACCTCCGGACCGCTCGTGCCGCTATCCCTTGGGCTGGGGTCGCGGCTGCTCGACCAGGTCGGCTACTCGGGCCGTCGCGAGCTACAGTCTGTCGGCGAGCGGGAGCCTGCCACGGCGTGCGCAGCGCTCGGCGAGCGGCTAGCTGGCGTCGCGGCGCGGGTAGCACTGCTCGTGATGGCTGACGGGAGCGCTCGGCGAGGACTCAAGGCGCCCGGTTATCTGGACGAGCGCAGCGTGCCCTTCGACGCGACCGTCGAGCGGGCTGTGCGGGCGGGAGACCTGCCCGCCCTGCTTGCGCTGGATCCGGAGCTGGCCCAGGATCTGATGGCCACCGGCCGCGCAGGCTGGCAGGTCCTCGCGGGTGCCATGAACGGCCATCGGCCAACCACCGAGATCGGCTACTCGGGTGATCCATTCGGCGTGGCGTATCTAGTCGCGACCTTGCGACCCCGCGGCTGAGGCTGCTGGACTGTCGGTCGGCGGCGAACAGACATGGGCGGAGACGGCATGGCAGACACCGGCTACACCGGACGGGACGTGCTGGTGTTCGGGGCGGCGGGCGCGCTGGGTACCGGCGTGGCCATGGCCTTCGCCAACGCCGGGGCATCCGTGACGGGCGTGGATAGGTCCGTCCAGCCGCCCGACCGCCAGCTAGCTGGCATCGACTACCAGGCCGCTGACGTCCTCGACGACGAGGCCATCGCGGCCCTGTTTGGCTCTCGCCAGGCGCCGTGGGCTGTGATCAACACGGTCGGCGGCTACGCGCCGACGCGGCCGCTGGCCGACCTGAACCTGGCCGAGCTGCGGGCCCAGCTCGAATTGAACCTGGTATCCGCGGCTCTCATCACCAAGTACGCGCTTCGCGCCCTGCAAGACGCCGGCCGAGGCCGCATCGTTCATACCGCGAGCCGTGCCGGGGTCGTGTCCGCCGGGTCCGGGTTCGCGTACTCGGCGAGCAAAGCAGGTGTGGTGCACCTGGTCTCGATGGCGGCTGCTGAAGTTCGCGGCTCGGGCGTGACGGTGAACTGCGTGGTGCCGAGCATTATTGATACCCCGGCCAACCGCGCGGCCCAGCCATCGGCCGACTTCGACGCCTGGCCGAAGGTCTCCCATGTCGCGCGCACGTACCTCTACCTCGCCAGTCCCGATGCCGCACTGGTGAACGGCGCCGCGATCCCGGTCTAACGGGTCTCCGGTCGGATACCGTATTGCCTAACTTTGTCCGCGCGAGCCGGGCATCTCCAGGAGGGTCATATGCGCGACGCTGTCATCGTTCAGGCGGTCCGGACGCCGGTTGGCAAGCGGAATGGCGGGCTGTCCGAAGTCCAGCCGGCTGACCTGTCCGCCCACGTGCTCAAGGCCCTGGCGGAGCGTTCTGGCATCGACCCGGCGGTGATCGACGACGTCGTGTGGGGCTGCGTAGGCCAGGTAGGCGAGCAGTCGCTGGACATCGCCCGGACGGCCGTCCTCGGGGCGGGCTGGCCGGAGTCGGTGCCCGGCGTAACGGTCGACCGCCAGTGCGGGTCGTCTCAGCAGGCCGTCAGCTTCGCCGCCGCGAGCGTGCTCGCCGGCCACTACGACGTGGTAGTTGCGGGCGGCGTCGAGTCGATGAGCCGCGTCCCCATGGGCATGTCGGTCGCGGGAAAGTGGCCGTTCGGCGATGGCTTCCGCGCGAGGTACAAGGGGATCGCGCCGAATCAAGGGCTCGGCGCAGAGATGATCGTTGACCGGTGGGGCTTCAGCCGGACGCAGCTCGACGAGTACAGCCTCTGTTCGCACGCCAAGGCGACGGTAGCCCAGGATGAGGGGCGGCTCACCGCCGAGATCACCTCGGTAACGAACCCGGCAGGCACAAGGTCGAGGCTGACGAGGGCGTCCGCCGAGGCAGCACCCTGGAAACGTTGGCGCGCTGAAGCCCGCGTTCCGGCCCGCGGGTGGCACAATCACGGCCGGCAACAGTTCGCAGATCTCTGACGGCGCAGCCGCGCTGCTGATCACCACCAGCGAGAACGCAGCCGAGCTCGGCCTGACGCCGATCGTCCGGATCCACACCGCCGTCGTCACCGGTGACGACCCGATCATCATGCTGACCGGACCAATCCCGGCCACCGCCAAGGCGCTACAGCGCAGCGGCCTGTCCATCGACGACATCGGCGTCTTCGAGGTTAACGAGGCTTTCGCGCCGGTGCCGCTCGCGTGGCTGGCTGAGACGGGTGCAGACCCACAGCGGCTGAATCCGAATGGCGGCGCGATCGCCCTGGGCCACCCGCTCGGCGGCAGCGGTGCCCGGATCATGACCACCCTTGTCCACCACATGCGCGCCACCGGCGCCCGGTACGGGTTGCAGACCATGTGCGAAGGCGGCGGGCAGGCCAACGCGACCATACTCGAACTCCTGTAGGTCCGTTCGCGCGCTAGTTCCCGGCAGCGGTCAGCCGCTCGCGTTCGGCCGCGCTGAAGGCAACCGGCTGCCGGTTCACCTGGTCCCAGCGGACCGTGACGACGCGCGCCTCGGCCACCACCTCACCCGACGCTGTCCGGATGGTCTCGGTTGTCGTGAGGCTCGTCGTGCCTAGGCGCTCGACCCTTACGTCGACGATCACCTGGCGATCCTCATGGCGCACTTCCGCGCGCATGTCGATCTCCAGGCGCGCCACGACGTAAATGGGATCGGCGCCGAGCACCTCGGCGTAGAAGGCGTCCCTGGCCTCCTCCAGGTAGGTCAGGAACACAGCATGATTGACATGCCCGAGCGCGTCGGTGTCGCGCCATCGCACCGGTACCGTGCGCTCGAAAGCCGCCGTCATCCGCACCCTCACCTATCCGGGATGGCGCCGAGGGAACTCAAGCGCACAGGGCTGGTGCGATTATGCCGCCTCGCCGACGGCGCGCTGCGTCTGGCTGGCTAGCGTGGATGCAATTGTGGCTGCAGATGGCGAGAGGAGCAGACGCGCAAGGGCCGCCCAGTTCGCTGCTGGCCCGGTGTCCGTATCACCATGACAGCCGACTTGATCTCAAGGGCGTGCGCCGGTGATGGCGACGCGTTCCGGGCGCTCACCGAGCCGCATCGCCGAGAACTGCAGGTTCATTGCTACCGGATGCTCGGATCCTTCCATGACGCCGAGGACGTCCTCCAGGACACGCTGCTGGCCGCGTGGCAGGGCCTCGAAAGATTTGAGGGGCGCTCCTCGATCCGGACGTGGCTCTACAGAATCGCTACGAACCGATGCCTGAACGCGCGTCGTTCGGCCCGGCGGCGCCAGGCCAAGGAGTGGGATATCCCCGGCGTCGAGCCGCCAGAGCCGACTCGGCGAACCGAGGTCGTATGGCTCCAGCCATATCCCGACGCCCTCCTCGAGGGCGCGTTCGACGTCCCGCTCGGCCCGGAGGCTCGCTATGAACAGACCGAGTCCATTTCGCTGGCATTCGTGACGGCCCTGCAGATTCTCCCGCCACGTCAGCTTGCCGCGCTGGTCTTGCGCGACGTCCTTGGATTCCACGCCAGCGAGGTGGCGGAGATGCTGGACTCCACTATCGAATCGGTCAACGGTGCCCTGAAACGGGCGCGCGCCACGATTCAACAGCGCCGGTCGGTCGCAGATGCACCGGCCGCCACTATCTCCGAGGACGCAATCGCGGCGAAATTCGTCAGCGCGTGGGAGTCCGCCGATATCGACGGGCTCCTGGCCTTGCTGACCGACGACGTCTTCATGTCCATGCCACCGATGCCGCTTGAGTACGAGGGCAGAGACGTCGTAGGCCGCTTCTGCGCTGGCCTGTTCGGCGCGGGCCGGAGGTTCGACCTCGTGCCCACGCGGGCCAACGGCCAGCCAGCGTTCGGCGCCTACCTGCGCGACCCGGCTGGCTTCAGCCATGGGGTCGGCTTGTACGTGCTGACCCTCACAGGGAACCGGATCCGCGCGATGTACCGCTTCGAGAACGACGTGCTCCCGTCGTTCGGGCTGCCGCGTTCGCTGCCAAGCCGTTAGCCTGGCCCGCGTGGATCTCGGGCTGCACGGCAAGGTCGCCATCGTCGGCGCGTCCAGTAAAGGACTCGGCAAGGCGTCAGCGCTCGCGCTGGCCCGCGAGGGTGCACGGGTCACCATATGCGCGCGGACTGAGGCGGACCTGCAGGCGGCCGCCGACGAAATCAGCCGGGAGACCGGCACTGATGTGCTCCCATGTCAGGCTGACCTCGCGACCGCGGCGGGAATTGACAGCGTGGTCGCAGCCACCGTCGCGCGGTTCGGCGCTGTCGACGTCCTCGTCGCGAACTCTGGTGGTCCGACCCTCGGCAAGTTCCTTGACTTCACAGACGATGACTGGCGCCAGGCCTTTGAGATGGTGACGCTGAACTTCGTGCGGTTCGTCCGCGCCGCGCTGCCGCACATGCGGGCTCGCCACTGGGGGCGCATCGTCGGGATCCAGTCGAGCTCGGTCAAGCAGCCCGTCAACGGTATCGATCTCTCGAATGGGCTACGTCCGGGCATCGCTGGCTTGATGAAGGGCATCATGCCGGAGCTAGCGGGCGACGGGATCACCATCAACCTGGTCCTTCCCGGCAGATTCCTTACGGCCCGGATCAGCCCCGACGCCGGACGCAGCCCGGAGCAGGATGAGGCGCTGCAAGCCCGGCTCGCGCCACTGGCTGCTGATATTCCGCTGGGCCGCCTCGGCTATCCGGCCGAGCTTGGGAATCTCGTCGCCTTCCTCGCATCCGAGCGGGCCTCCTACATCACCGGTGCTGTCTACCAGGTCGACGGCGGCATCATCGCGTCCAACCTGTAGCCCAATCGGCACTTCGGCCATGTTGCGGCTGGCGCGTGTCGAAAAAGCGGTCGCACCGTCCGTAGTACTGGGTGTCAGGCCCATTTCCAGTCCGAGGAGAACTCGATGGCAAAGTTCGTTTACATCTACACCGGTGGTCAGATGGCAGACACGCCAGCAGCGCAGGAAGAGGCGATGCAGGCCTGGGGAGCGTGGTTCGGGACGCTCGGCGAGACCGTCACCGACATGGGCAACCCGTTCGCGGGCTCAGCCACCGTCAGCGCCGGCGGGGTCAGCGACGGCGCCGCCGCCGCTGCCAGCGGCTACTCGATCGTCACGGCGGGATCTCTCGATGAAGCCACGGCGCTCGCGAAGGACTGCCCGGTCGTGGCCGGCGGCGGGACGGTCGAGATCTATGAAGCCGTTCCTATGTAGAACTCGCCGGCCCGTTAAACGTGGCAGTGCCCCGCCCTACGGGGGGTGGGCGGGGCACTGGCGGGGGGTTCCGGGTCCCGTCGGGGGCGGGGGCCCGGGGTTCGGCCCGCCGGGGGGTGCGGGCCGCGGCCCGCCGGGGGGTGCGGGCCGGGGTGGCCGGCGGCTGCCCGCGGGGGGTGCGGGCAGGCCAGCCGGGGGGGTTACAGGCCCGAGCCGGGCAGCGCGGTGCTGATGTCGTAGTTCTGGCCCCAGTACCACTGGGTGGCCTGCGCGCCGGGCACCACGTGCGCCACCCCGGTCGGGTCAGCGATCCACCAGCGGACCTGATGCTGCATCGCCTGCGGCAGCGTCGCGATCGCCGCCTGCGTCGCCGGCCACTCCGACCGCATCGTGTAGATGACCGCGATCTGCCCGGCCGCGCCGTGCAGCTTGTTCCACGTCCACGCCGCCGCCTGCGACGGCGTCGCATCACCCGGCTCGACATCCAGCGCCGCCGCCTTCGGGTCACTGCCGTTGGTGTCGATCCACGTCACATGACCGCGGCTGGCCACATTCGCCGGGTTCACCGCATACCCGCCGTCAGCGTACGTCGCGACCGGCTGCCCCGCCGGGATCTGCGACGGCGTCACCGAGTCATACACCTGATACGGCTGCGCCGGAGCCGGCGCCGGCGCCGGAGCCGCCGGCTGAGCAGCCGGAGCAGCCGGAGCGGACGGCTTGGCAGGCGCGGGGGCAGGCTGCGACGCGGCGGCCGCGGGGACTGGGGTGCTGTGACCGAGCGCGAGGACGCCGCTGGCGGGGGAGGCCAGGGCGCCGCTTCGGGTACCAGCCAGGGCGGCCGGCCGGGCCGCGGCGGGAGCGTGGGGGGCCGTGGTGAGGGTGGCAGCGCTGGCACTACCCGCGCCAGCCAGCACGGCTGCGACGCCGACGCCTGCGGCGGCGAACTTGCCGCGGCCGGCCAGAGCGCGAGCCAGAGTGCTGGTGAATCGGGGGGTGCGGGGCATGGCGGTGTCCCTTCCGTACGTCTCGGGGGCCCGGCTGGTCTTGGGGGTCCAGCCGGGGGTTCGGCTAGCCGGGGGGGCAGCCGGTGTCGGCTAGCACGGGGGGCCAGCCGGTGTCACGGTGAGTGACGGGAGTGAGACGAGCGGTGACACGCTGCGGTTCCGCGATGAGACCCAGATCACTACCGGTCAGTAACCATTGAGACCCAGGTCACTACCCGCCAGTAACCAGAACCGGGCAAGCCACCCAAGCTGCCCACCCGCCAGCTGCCACGCCTGCCGCTCACGCCGCGTCGGCCGCCGCCCGATACGCCGAGTCTGTCGGGTTCACGCCGTCAGCGAGCCAGCATCTACAGCCGGGCGTAGTCCACGATGTCCTGCTCGAACTGGAGGACCATCTGCTCGGTCAGAGTGCGCCGTGTCTCGGCGATTCCGCGCAGGATGTCGGTCGTTGTAGTCAGCTCCTCGCCCCGCTCGAACAGGACGCGTTCGAACACGAGCTGGGCGGTCCTGCGCGCGGCGAACTCGATGTCAGCCGGGGTGAACAGCCGCGACCGATCGACGACGGTCGCCATGTCGATGTCCGCGTGCGGCATTGCCGCGATGTACCGGTCCCAGATTGCCTGCCGCGCCTGCTCGTCGGGCGGTCCGACGGGAATGACGTAGTCGAAGCGGCCGTGGCGCAGGAAGGCAGTGTCCAGATCGCGCACCGAGTTCGTCGCGCAGATGAGCAGCCGCTCGTCTCGCTCACGGAACGGCGGGATCAGCTTCAGCATCTCGTTGGTGACACCCTGCGCGACCGAGATCGTTCCCGGCTGCCGTAGCCCAGCGATTTCTTCCACCTCGTCGATGAACACCACAACCTTGTCAAGCTCGGCGATCATGGCGAACGCTTCCCGTAGGGCAGAGGCCAGTCCCGCCGGCGAATCCGCGGCCAGCCGGGATGGGAAGAGCTCCACGAACGGCCAGCCCAAGCGAGACGCCACGCCTTTGGCAAATGTGGTCTTGCCGGTGCCGGGCGGCCCGAACAGGATGACGGCTTGCGGCGGCACAAGCCCGAGCCGACCGGACAGCTGCGCGTTAGCCAGCGGCAAGATGACGCGGCGTTCGATGAGCTCTTTCTCCCTGGCCATCCCGCCGAGCTGGTTCCAGGTGCTCACGCGGATCATGCGACCACCGAGCTGACCCAGGATGCCGACGTCGGCAGGCCCGACTGGCTCGAGCTTCTCGTAGAGGAACATGCCGCTCCGGCCGGTGTACCCAGAGTGCTCGAGTGCCGCCGCGCCCATCTCGGTATCGTCGCCAAGCAGGCAGCTCACCCGGTGGATGCCAGCTGCCACCAGTCGGCGCTCCAGTTCAGTGACCATCGCGGTGCCGATGCCCTGGCGCCGCCAGCCTGGCGCCAGACTGATGCGGAGCAGGAGAGCCCGGTCGCCGCTGAGCGTCGCGACGACGGTGCCGACCAACTCTTTCCCGGCGACGGCGACCACAGCGGGAGACCCGGCACGGACAGCCGAGATCAGGTCCGATACGCCGAAGACGGGCGCAGCCGTCCCGGCCGCGGGGTCGTCCCATAGCCGGACCGCCGCGTCCAGGTCATCATCGTGAAAGTCGCGGATGCGCCAGGGCGCCACCGGACCAAGTGTGCCAGCGCGCCGTCAGGCGACGGGACCTCAGGTCGAGCAACACGCCGCCCCGTAGACCTTCGTCGCTCCTCGGCTCACAAGCTCCCGCGCGAACGCCCGCCCAAGGCCGCGGTTGGCGCCGGTGACCAGCGCCACTGATTCGCCAACCTTCATCGCTGGCCTCCCGCCGCGGGCTGATCGACTTAAGCCTCATCGTTCCCGGCTCGCGACGGCGCACGCTAGGCCAACGCGGGTTCGACATCCTGCATGCTCGAGGCGATCATCTGCCGAAGCTCTGGGGTGTCCTCGTGACCGTGCCTGGTCACCGCGTGGATGACGGCCGCGTCTAGCAGCTCATCTTCGTTCCCGGCGATTGTGAGCGTGCAGTTGATCTCGCTCGGCACCTTGCGGCAATCGACCATCTTCCTCGCCATGGGAACCATCCCCTCAAATCTGATCATTTCGGCCAGCGAACGCCGCGGCAGCACGTTGCCCAGCACACAGCCCGAACACGCCCTCGCCGTGTCATGCACGTGTGCGCGCGATGGAGATGGAGCTCAGTCCATCGGCCGGCTCGCTGTTCGTCGTGGTGATGAAAGATCACGCGATAGGAGGGCGGCATGATGCCGTACCAGAGCTACCAGCTCTATCAAATCGAGCGACCCAAGAGCGCATTCGAGATCCGATGGGCAGACGAGCGCGCCGGGCGGACCGCCGCGGCCGTCGCCGCGATGCTACGTCGACTGACCGCAACTGGGCGGCGACGGCAGCATGGACCGGGCGCTTGCACGGTCCCCGGCAGGATGACCACGACGATGGAGGTCCGATGAAGTTTCTGATGCTTCACTACTTCGACGAGAACGAGCTCGACTTCGGGAAGGAGCCCGACGACAGCGACCCGGCTGATCGCGAGCTCAGGGACTGGGTGTCCGAGATGGAGTCGACCGGTGTCAAGCTGCACGGCGGGCACCTGCGCCCGGTGCGGGAAGCGGTTACCCTCCGCATCCGGGCCGGCGAGCGGCTGCTGACCGACGGTCCGTTCGCCGAGACCAAGGAGCAGATCGCGGGCTTTGACGTGCTGGAATGCGAGAGTCTCGCCGAGGCGATCGAGTTGGCTTATCGTCATCCGTCGGTGCGAGCCGGAACGCTCGAGTTGCGGCCGTTCTGGGAGTGAAGCTACGCGTCGGCGGGCCCGGACAGCAGTTCGCGCACGCCCACCTCGTCCGCCCTGGCGAGCAGCTCGCTGGGATCGGCATACACGCGATACGCGCCGGCCCGCTCCAGCTCCTCGCGACCGTAACCGCCCGACAGCAGACCGATCCCGAGAGCACCAGCGCGCCGAGCGGCGAGCAGGTCCCACACGCTGTCGCCGACGACCCAGGCATAGCGCGGATCCGCGCCGATTCGCGCCGCCGCGGCCAGAAATAGATCAGGGTCGGGCTTGGCGTGCTGGACCATATCGCGCGTGACCATCGGCGCGTCCTGGCCAAGCCCGAGCATCCCGAGCGCTTCACGGGCCATGACCCAGCGGCCGCTGGTGGCGATCGCCCACGGCACGCCGTGGTCAGTGAGCGCCGCGAGCAGCTCGCGCGCCCCCGGGAGCGGTCGAACGGAATCGACCTGGGCGAGGTACTGAGCCGTGTGGTCTCGCTGGAGCGCCTCGATGTCGTCCTCGGACAGCGACCGGCCGGTCTCCCGCAGCAGCGCGGAGACGAATAGGCCACCGCTCATCCCGATCCGCCGGTGGATCCGCCAGACCGACAGGTCGATGTCGAGCTTCGCCAGCGCGAGCCGCCACGCGATCACGTTCTGGTACACGCTGTCGATGAGCGTTCCGTCAAGGTCAAACAAAAATGCCGGAATGGGCGGCTCTGCATACTCGGCCCTGCTAGTCATGGACGACACGGTAGACGGCCCTTGCGTTCAGCGGCAGCCGGCCTGGGCAAGCTCAGGGAAGGCTCACCGCAATCGACGGCCAACTCAGCAGGAGCGACGATGAAGGCGATCATGGTCAGCGAGCTAGGCGGGCCCGAGGTGCTCCGGATGACTGAGACGGAGATCCCCAAGCCCGGCCCCGGGGAAGCCCTCGTCAGGGTCCTCTCAGCAGGCGTCGGACCATGGGACGCGGCGATGAGGAGCGGCAGGCTGCCGGCCCCGAGCCTGCCTTTCACACCTGGCGGCGAGTTCGCCGGCCTGATAGTAGGCGATACCGGCGACGAAGCTGCCTTCGAAGACGGTGAGCCGGTTTACGGCTATCCCGGCCTGACGGGCTGTTATGCCGAGTATGTGACGTGTCCACTCGAGCAGCTTGCCCCCGTGCCGAGCGGCCTCGACGTCGGCGACGCTGGCGCGGTGCCCGTCGACGCGCTGACTGCCCATCAGGGCCTGACCGATGTTCTGCAGCTCAGCGACGGAGACACCGTCCTGATCACGGGCGCGGCCGGTGGCCTCGGTCACTTCGCGGTCCAGATCGCTCGGGCGCTCGGCGCGCGGGTTATCGGCACTGCGAGCCCACAGCATCACGACTTCGTGCACCAGCTCGGCGCGGAAGTCGTCGTGGACCACATGCAGGCGAATTGGCCAGAGCAGGTGCGCAACGAGACAGACGGCGGCGTTGACCTCGTGCTTGCATCCGCGGCGGCAGCGTTCGTCGGGGCCGCGCGGGCGTCGAGCGACGGCGCGATCATCGCAACACCGGTTTACGCCGATGACTATCCCGAGGCCGACCGGGTGCACTGGGAGAAGTACGACGGAGACCCAAGCGGGACGCGCCTGATCAAGATGGCTCCGTGGTTCGACGACGGGACGTTGCAGGTTCACGTCGTACGTCGCTATTACATCGCTGACGCGCCGGCCGCGCATAGCACAGTCGAGCAGGGTCACACGCGGGGCAAGCTGCTGCTGATCGTCGACGAGGATCTAGCGGCGCAGCAAGGCGTATGAGCGCGGGCGTCAGGTGCGGGCTACTCGTTCGTAGAGCCCGGGACGCCGGTCGCGAAGGACGTCGTTGTTCGGGCTGACCGCCTTGTCGAGCGCTGCGGCCAGGTCGCACTCGGCCAGGAGCGTGGAAGGCTGCGCCGATGCCGAGCCTCCACCCAGCGGCCAGCCGTCAGCGTCGACGATGACCGAGCCGCCGACCCAGGCCACACCGCGCTCAGCGCCGACCCGGTCGCACGCCGCGATGAACATCCGGTTGACAGCCGCACTGGCCTGGACCCTGACCACCTCGGACGGCCGCTCGCCATCGGGGCGCGGATACGCTGGCCAGTTCACCGGAGCGCACAGCAGCTGAGCGCCGTCGAGCGCCGGCAGTCGGACCCATTCGGGGAACTCCAGGTCGTAGCAGACCATGACCCCGATCAGTCCGTGCTTCGTCGATACGACCGGCGGCGGCGCGGCGCCAGCGTCGAACCACTGCGGCTCAGCGTCCCACAGGTGCGTCTTGCGGTAGACGCAGCGCAGTCCGCTCGCGTCGACGAGCGCGGCGCTGTTGAACACGTGCGGGCCGGCCGTCTCACAGAAGCCGCCGACGATGACAACATCGTGGTCGGCCGCGAGGCGCACCCACGCAGAGACCGTCGGGCCGTCTGGCGGCTCCGCAAGTGCACACGCCTCGCCTTTGGTCTCGAACACGTAGCCAGTCGACATTAGCTCGGGCAGCACGATAACCCTGGCGCCCTGGCCAGCTGCGTCAACGACCGCCGCAGCGGCGAGCTCGCGGTTGGCCGGCGGATCGCCGAACTGCGGCGCGAGCTGGCAGCACGCGACGACGGTACTCATGGTTTGGCGGCGGCACGCCGCACCCGAGGGTAGGGCTCGGTCATCTCGGCCAGTACATCACGCCCGATCCGACCAGGAAATGAAAGAGTGCGCGTATGACCGAGGCAGTGCAGTACTCAGTCGACGCAGGCGTGGCCACCATCACGCTGAACCGGCCAGACAAGCTCAATGCGCTGAACACCCCGATGTATGAGAGCATCATGGCGGCTCTTGACCATACCGATGGTGACGACTCCGTCCGGGCTGTGATCGTGACCGGCGCTGGCCGCGCGTTCTGCGCCGGAGCCGACCTCAGCGGTGGCGCCGGTACGTTCGACTACGGCCAGGCCAACGCGGCCCCGGAACGGCACCGAGACCGTGGCGGAATGCTGGTCCTGCGCATCTACAGGTCGCTCAAGCCGATCATCGCAGCGATCAACGGTCCGGCGGTTGGCGTGGGCATCTCGATGACGCTGCCCATGGATATCCGGATCATGGCGAACAGCGCCCGGGCCGGCTTTGTGTTCGCTGCGCGCGGGATCGTCCCGGATGGCGCTTCAAGCTGGTTCCTGCCGCGGGTCGTCGGGATCAGTCAGGCGCTCGAGTGGTGCCTGTCTGGCCGGGTGTTCGACGCTGATGAGGCGCTCGCGGGCGGCCTCGTCCGCACTGTGTGCCCGATCGCGGACGTCCTCCCGCTTGCTACGCAGCTCGCACGCGAGATCGCCGCCAACGCCGCACCGGTATCCGCTGTCATTACCCGGCACCTGCTGTGGCAGATGCTCGGTGCCGATCATCCGATGGTGGCGCACCGGATTGACTCTCGCGCGATCTACGACACCGGCCGGATGGCCGACTCGGCCGAAGGAGTTGCGGCGTTCCTAGCCAAGCGCCCGGCGAACTGGTCCGCCACGCCCAGCACCGACCTGCCGGACTGGTTCCCGTGGCGCCCCGAGCCGCCGTACTCCGCCTAGGCGAGCCACTCGACCCACAGCCCCGAGGGGTGAGCGCGAGCGAGCAACGTCCCGCCTTCGGTTGCACGGTCGAAGGTTCGGGCGCCTAGCACCGCGAAGACACCGTCCGTCTGATAGTCGGCTACCAGGGAAGCTGGCACCGCGAGGCCCTGGACGCTGTCGCGGCCGGACGGCCCGAGCGGGACGAGTGGATTCAGGGACAGCCACGTCACCGGCCTCCGCCGGCTCGCTTCGGACAGGATCGAGAACAGCTTCGCGCGACCGGCAGCTGGCAGGAACACCGCCAGGTATGCATCAGTCACGAGCACTGGTAGGTCCGACGGCATGCTGCCAAGGACGCCGGGCAGCGCTTCGACCGCGTCCCCGACGACGATCTGGACCGATGCCTCGCGGCTCACCTCGATAGCCAGATCCAGCCTGGTCAGTGCTGACGCTTCTGGCGGCGAGCAGGCTTCCAGCCAGGCCCGCGCGGCGGGATCGCGCAGGTCGACAGGATTGAGCTCAATCCCGGCTCGTTTTGCGATCGGCGGCAGCTCGGGCCGCGGCGGCTTGCGGTCGCCACGCGCCTCGCACTTCAAAGTGAGGTCGGCAGTAGGCGGGCCCGTTTCCTGCCCGTCGATCTCGTACCGGTATCGATCGAGCTGGAGGCCTAGGCCTGCGCCGGTGCCCAAGTCGATGAGCCCGATCGGCCCCTGTCCGTGAACAGCAGCTATGCCGAGCGCGATCTGCGCGGTGCGCGCCACCTCGTTCATCTGGTAGCTATGGCTAGCGCACAGGGCCATGATGTCGGGCAGCCGGGCCGACACGAAGGCGACCGCCGCCGGGCCGAAGTCCTCGTCGAGCGTCGGCTGCGGTCGGCCCGCGACCGGGAAATAGCGGGACAACGGCGTTGGTTCAGCCCGCACCAGGTACGTCACCGCGGCACTCGCGAGCAGCGCAGGCATCCGCTCGGGCGGGAGCCCGGACAGCGCGCCGAGTAGCTCGTCGTGCCCGGCGATCACGGTGAACAACGCTGCCGTCAGGCGCCAGGATTCGGGCTGATCGGGCGGCGACCAGCCAGCTGCGACCTCGAGCGCCTGAGCGCGGATGTCGTCAACGGGACTCACGAGCCGCATGCCCCCGGTCAGTCACGTGCATGAACCGCTGCGGCCGACACTACCGCGCGCACGCGGCCGGAGAGTTCTAGCCGCCCGCGGCCGTCAGGGCAGTCTGATAGAGCGTCGCCATGCTGGTGCTGAACCTGGCGGCGTACGACACCGAGGGCGTGTTCCCGCCCTGCTCGTAGCCGCCGATGACGCCGATCACGGTCTCCCCGAGCGGGCCGGCCGCGGCCAGCAGCGGGCTGCCGCTCGTGCCATCGGTGAAGCCGCCGCAGTCGAACTCGAACTGCGTCGCGTTGTAGTCTCGCGCCGCGTTCTGGCAGGTGATCGGGCCGTCCAGGTCGTCAGGGTAGCCGGAGACTTGCACCGTCTGCCACGCCGAGGCGCCGACGCCGAGAACCTCACCACCGGTGAGTGTCTGGATGGCGACGCTCGAGCCTGGCCGGTGGACGATCAGGAAGGCGAAGTCGTCATCGGGATCACCGGACGACGTCCACTTGGGGTCTTCGATGATCTTGCTAGCCACCCACACGCCATCGGGGTGCTTACCGTGGGCGTAGCCCGGGACGAAGGCCACCTGGCCAGCGGTCCGCCCGATGAGACAGTGAGCGGCCGTAATGACCAGGTCGCCCGCCGGACTGTTGACAACGCTCCCGGTGCAGAAGTGGGTCGTGAGCCGACCGGAAGTCGTCCGGACGAAGAGGGCGCCGACCGTCGATGTCTTGGTGGCCGTCGTATCCGCTGCGCGGCCAGCGGCGGAGCCCAGGCTGAAACCTGCGGTGATCCCGCCAATCACGGTGATAACGGCCAGAATCGAGGCCAAGAGCCTGAACCTGCCCAGGCGCATCCGACCTCCGCTCCGTGTCCGCCTGGCGTAAGGCCGTGCCTTTAACCTGGGCTTTTTACTCCGTCCAGACCAGAATACGGGCTAAAGCTGGAATGTCAGCACTACGGAGGGTGAGAATCTGCTGACCTTCGGAGCCGACGAACTGCTTATACCCGACTAATCATGATAAGCATAGAAAGCAGTCGCCGATCACTGAGCCCACGAGGCGACCGCGACCGCGAGGATCTCGGCCCGGTCATCAGGCAGCAGGAAGCCGGCCGCGATGGCCGATTCGAGCGAGGCCTCGAACTTAGCCAGGTAGTCGGCTTCGCCGCCCGGATACAGGCGCGCGAGGTCGGCGTCGGTGATCGGCCTCGTCGTCCCGAACAGGAACGCGAACATCTCGCCGCCCTGCCCCGTTCCCGACAAGATGGCGAGCGGCACGTCGGTCCAGGGCGTGCGGATGCCGCCGATCGCGACGCCGAGGTCATCTCGGCGCAGGTCGCGGCCGTCGGCGGTGATGGCCAGGCGCGGCGCGGCGGGGGGCTTGGTGTGCCCGGCCACCCAGCCGTTCAGCTGCTCGATAGCAGCGCACTCCACGTAGTGATGCTGCGGGCCGCTGTTGACCGGGGAGTCCGTGTGGCCCATCAGGACGTCGGTCGTTGGCCGCATGAGCTCGGCGAGCCTGGTCGGCGCGAGCGCGCCGTCGTCCTGGCCGCTCGCGAACAGCAGATACGTGTCGGCGTGCGCCGCGCCG
This sequence comes from uncultured Actinomycetota bacterium, assembly GCA_963730085.1. GTDB lineage: Bacteria > Actinomycetota > Actinomycetes > Streptosporangiales > Streptosporangiaceae > JAJYUU01. The sequence goes on from CAVSQI010000017.1 coordinate 403,665, forward strand.
GCGATCTCCCAGTTCCGTAGCAGGTCGTAATCGGGCTGCTCGGCACGCCCGCTGCCGAGGAGCGTCACGTCCGTCTCGGTCTGAAGGACGATCACCGGGACGCGCAGATCGTCGCGGATCCGCTCGGCCGGCGTCCGGGCCGCGGGATTAAAGCCAGTATCGAGCGCAGCACCGACACCCATTCGGCCGTGCACGAGGAAGCCGTCGAACACGGCAGCAAGCGGATCGACCGCATTCACGTAGGTGACCAGGAACGTGCCCGACTGGGAATGGCCACCGGCCAGCAGGCGCGGGGACGCTAGGCCGGTCCGGGCCGACGACAACTCGGGTAGCCCGGCGAGCGCGCGAGCCTGCCTGGCTGAAGATGTCGAACGACCACGCATCGCCGGGATGCGACAGCGCCTCGTATCGGTCTGGATGGGCGGCCTTCAGATGCATGCCGGGCACGAGGCCGCCGCCTTCGATCCCGGCCCGCTGCGCCGAAACTCCAGCCCAGGCGTGACCCCGGCGCAGCGAGGTGCGTGTGCGCCAGCATCCAGTCGGGCGCGGCGTCAAGTCCGCCCGAGACGTTCAGCCACTCGACCACCACGGTGCCGCTGTAGTGAGCGTCATCGGCCGGGCGGCGCAGCAGAACCCGGGTCGCGAACGCCGCGGGATCGATCGGCTCCACCGACCAGCGCCCGTCGCGGGTGCGCTCACTGGTCAGGCGGTAGCGGTTGGCGGTGCCTTCGAGCAGGAACTCTTGCTCGGTGTAGCCCAGCGCGGCCAGGTCGTACGCGCCCGCCGGGTCCGGGATCCGGCCAGGTATCGGCCTTAGTGTCGCGGGTCCCGCGGTCACGCGGCCGCCTTCTCCAGGATGTGCACGGCGCAGGCGCTGCCGAGGCCGATGACGTGCGTGAGGCCGACTTTGGCGCCTTCGATCTGCCGGTCGCCCGCCTCGCCGCGTAGGTGCGTGGCTACCTCGTAGATGTTGGCGATGCCCGTGGCGCCGAGCGGATGCCCCTTCGACAGCAGGCCGCCGGACACGTTCACCGGGATCTGCCCGTCGCGCCACGGGCCGCGCTTGTCGATCCATTCGCCGGCGCCGCCGTCGGGGCACAGCCGCAGGTTGTCGTAGTGCCGGAGCTCGGCGGTGGCGAAGCAGTCATGCAGTTCGACCAGATCCAGGTCCTGCGGGCTGACCCCGGCCTGCTCGTACGCCTTGTCAGCAGCCTGGCGGGTCAGGGTGTTCACGTCGAACTGGACCGAACCGCCGTCCACGTACGGGTCGCTGGTCATGACCGACGCCGACACCTTGACAGCGCGCTTCTGGACGTCGGCGGGCAGCGACTTCAGCCGCTCGCCGCTGCACAGCACGGCGGCGGCCGCGCCGTCGCCGGTGGGACAGCACATGAGGAGCGTGTTCGGGTAGGCGATCATCTCGGCGGCCATGATCTCCTCGAGGGAGAACGCCTTCTGGTACTGGGCCAGCGGATTGAGCGTCGAGTGGGCGTGGTTCTTCTCCGCGACGCTGGCGAACTGCTCGAACCCGACGCCATCGTGGAGGTAGGCGTACTCCATGCCGGACTGCGCGAACGTGCCCGGCATCAGGCTGGTGCCGAGCACTCCCTCGACCGGACCCACGGCCCCGTACCGCCCGGCGGGCTCGTACGCCTTGTCCTTCTGGGCCGGCCGGGCACCCAGCAGGCCGACCTTGCCCATCTGCTCCAGCCCGACCGCGAGCCCGATGCTCGCCTCACCGGCCTTGATCGCCATCGCCGCGACGCGGAAGGCCGTCGCCCCTGTCGCGCATGCGTTGGTGACGTTGTAGACCGGGATCCCGGTCTGCCCGATCTGCTTCTGCAATCGCTGGCCGATGCCGTTCGTGTCGTACAGGCACCCGGCCGCCAGGATGTCCGCATCAAAGATCGTCAGGCCAGCGTCGGCGAGGGCCGCTGTCACCGCCTCGCTGCCGAGATCGATGAGGTCCTTGTCCTTGTAGCGCATGAACTTGGTCATCGCGACGCCGATGACCCAGAGCGAGTCGGACATGACAGGTCCTCCTGCGAAGCGGCGCAAAGTACTTGAAAGCAGGCTACTAGCTCGGCCGCTGCGCTCCTAGCTCCGCGCGGCTCGCGGTCACGGCCGCGAGCGTGTCAGGTGCGCGCGCGGGCAGGACGGAAGAGAGTCTCCTGCGCGATCCCAGCTGCGAGGGTGCCGTCTCGGCTGAAGATCCGGCCGGTGTACATGCCGCGGCCGCCCGCTGTGGACTCGGGTTGCAGGTCCATCAGCACCCAGTCATCTGCCGCCGCCTTGCGGAAGAACCAGACGGAGTGATCGATGCTGGTGAGTGGTCCGGCTATGGCGATGCCCGGCGCGGCCGCGAGTCCAGTGAACATGTCCGAGACGTAAGCCAGCGCGCACGCGTGCGCCATGTCGCCGTCCAGTTTGTGCCGGGACCTGATCCACATGCGGGAGGGCCACTCCTGACCTGGCTGCGGCTGGCGCGGCAACCGGATCTCGACGCCATGCATCCGGTGCCAGCGCGGCTGATCCGGCAGCTCCTCGGGCGCCTGGACGTCCGGAATACTGTGCGCCTGGTAGTCCGAGCCATCCTCGCTCACATGAAACGACGCGGCCATGTTGAAGATGACGGTGCCGTTCTGTACGGCGATCACCCGGCGGTTTGAGTAGGACCCGCCGTCGCGATCACGGTGGACGGTCAGCAGCACCCGTCGCGACGCGTCACCCCGGCTGAGAAAGTAGCCATGCAGCGAGTGCGGATGCCGACCGTCGCCCACGGTCTCCGCCGCCGCCCTGAGCGCCTGCGCAGCGACCTGTCCGCCGAACAGCCCGGCCGGCTCGGCGCTCACCACGACGGTCCTGAACAAGTTGTCCTCGATGCGCTCAAGGGAGAGCAACTCGGGCAGGCCGGTCTCGGCGGTCCCGATCACGGGGTCAGTCAGGCTCGGCATGGGCCATTGATATCACAAGGTCGCCGGGCCGCTGTGGCGCCGGATTTGTCGGTACGCTGCGGTCAGGCTGCGACGAAAGGACCGCATATGGGCGCGCTGGACGACCGCGTTGCCATCATCACCGGGGCTGGCCGTGGCCTTGGCCGCGAGCATGCGCTGCTGTTCGCCGCCGAAGGCGGCAAGGTCGTCGTCAACGACGTCGGCGGCGGACCAGACGGCTCCGGGAGCGACGCGACGCCCGCGCAGCAGGTGGTCGCCGAGATCACGGCGGCTGGTGGCGAGGCGATCGCCAACAGCGACGATGTCACGTCTGCCGAAGGCGCGAACGGGCTTATCCAGCAGGCCATCGATGAGTTCGGCGCCCTGCACGTGCTCGTCAACAACGCCGGCATCCTGCGCGACCGCACGATCATCAACATGACCGACGGCGAGTGGGACGACGTCATCCGCGTCCACCTGCGCGGACATTTCATGCCGCTGCGGGCGGCGGCTCGCTACTGGCGCGAGCAGTCCAAGGCCGGCCACGCGCTCCAGCCGGCAGTCATCAACACGACCTCGACATCCGGCCTCTACAACAATCCCGGCCAGGCCAACTACGGCGCGGCCAAGACGGGCATCGCGACGCTGACGATCATCGCCCAGCGCGAGCTCCAGCGGTACGGCGTCAGGGTCAACGCCATCGCTCCGGCTGCGCGGACCAGGCTGACGCTCGCCACGCCCGGCATCGCGGACTCGATCCTGCACGTGCCCGAGGAGGGATTCGACGCGATGGACCCGGCGAACGTGGCGCCGTTCGTCGCTTACCTCGCGACCGCCGACTGCCCGATCTCCGGACGCGTCTTCTTCGTGGCCGGCGGCGACATCCACCTGTTCCAGCCGTTCGCCATCATCGACCGCATCAGCAAGGATGGCCGGTGGACGGTCGCGGAGCTACAAGATCAGGCCGCGCGCCTGGCCGACGTGCCTTTCAGCCTCGGCCAGCCGCGCCTGTAGGTACTACGCCGGCTGCGTACGCGAACGCGACCGCCTCTGTTCCCGTCGTGTCCGTGCCGATCGGGAACGTGGTCAGCCTGACCTTCATGCCGAGCGACAGCTTGCCCGGCTCCGGATCGATGCCGACGATGTTGGCCTTCACCACGCCGCCGCCCTCGAGGTCGACAATCCCCGAGATGTACGGCACCTGCACGTCCGGGCTGGCGCGGTGCACGATCGTGAACGCGCGCAAGACACCGTTGTTGGCGAGCCGCCGGGTGCCGAAGTCACGAGCTCCGCAGTTCGCGCACGCGTTGCGGCGGTCGAAGAAGAGCGCTCCGCAGGAGGTGCACTCGTTGGCGACCAGGTGCGGGTCGCTGCCGAGGCTGAGATAGGCGACGTACGGCACCTGTCCCGCCATGACTATCCTCCCTAGCGCCGACCGGAGTCTGTGTACAAAGCTAACCGTTCCCGGCGCGTCTGCGTCTAGGTCGCGTACGTAGTGGCCGCTTCGGTGCCATACCGCGCCATGACGGCCTGGATTGCGTCCCCTGTCATCGGCTGGCCTGCGGCGATCATGTCGCGCAGGTCGCGGAAGTACTGCACGTACTCATCCGGCGTGAACGTGTTGAGCAGGATCAGCGGCTCGTCGCCAGGGTTGGCAAACGTGTGCGGCGCACCCGGCGGCACCATCAACAGCGTCCGCGGACCAGCCGCATACGTCGTCTCACCCACGGTGAACGCAGCGGTGCCCGATACGACGTAGAAGCCCTCGTCATGGCGAGCGTGCCGATGCTGAGGCGGCCCGGCGGTGTGCGGCGCGATCGTGATCTCCGCGACGCCGAGGCGATGCGAGGTCGTGGTGCCATCCTCGAGAATGCGCAGCGCCGTCGGCCCCGTGAGCGCGACCTCGCCCCCGCCCGGACCGACGATCGAGATGGCCTTCATGCCGACGCCGGTCCGGCTTCGGTGGTTGTCTCAGCTGTGTGGCTGCGGGCGAAATCGGAGACCGTCGCCAGCAACTCGGCCGGCGCTTCGAGCTGAGGTAGATGGCCCGCCTCGGGCACCAAGCTGCAATTCCGCGCCCGGGATGGCATCGGCGTATGCATAGCCGTGCTCGATCGGGATCATGCGGTCGGCGGTGCCCCAGACAACAAGGGTCGGAACGCGGATGCCTGGCAGCCGCCCGGCCAGTGTCGGGTCTCCCATCGCGTGGCCCCCGTATACCAGCAGTGCTGCGCGGTTGGCCGCCTGCGCCGCCTTGCGCTCGTCCGGCAGCGTCGACGGGTCGATCCGGAACGCGTCCGGATTGAAGTAGCTGAGATCGAACACCTGGTCCAAGGTCAGCGAGAAGAAGTCCGGGATGGGCGCCGTGTCGATTTGGAGCCCGGCGGCGTCGACGATCACGAGCGAGCTGACGCGGCAGTCCGGCGCTGCGCTCTCGGCGAGAGCGAGCTCCGCGGCGATCCAGCCGCCGACGGAGTTACCGATCACGCACACGTCGCTCAGGCTGAGGTCGCGCAGCAGCTGCGCGTAGACGGCGGCGAGCGACGCGACGCTGGACAGCCGATCCGGGCGCGGCGTGCCGTCAAAGCCAGGATGCACCGGGACGATGACGCGGGCGGTCTTTGTGGCAGAGAGCAGCTGGCCGAACCCGGCGACGGAGCTGGGACCCGCGCCGCCATGAAGCAGCAGCACTGGCCTGCCGCTGCCGCTCGCGGCGAAGGTGACCGCCACCGAGCCGAGCGCCCCTACGCTGACGGTCTGGGTTGTTGTGGTCATGAAGGTCTCCTCGGGTTCACGTGGTTGTAAGAGTTCACTCTCATAAACAGGACCCTAGAGAATCGGCGGCAGTTGTGCAAGTGAACTCTCATAACGATAGTTGACTTGACTAATGATGCCGTGCCCTACACAGTTGGAAGATGACCATTCAGGGCCCGGCGGGGCGGGCGAACCAGAAGCAGCGCACCAGGACGGCCATAGTCGACGCGGCGCGCGAACTGATCAGCACCAGCGCCGAGGTGACCATGCCCGCCGTGGCAAGGGCGGCGCTGGTCTCAGAGGCGACCGCTTACCGGTATTTTCCGGATCTAGTTTCACTCCTGCGCGAAGCTGTGGACGGGACCTGGCTGAGCCCGGCAGCAGCGCTCGCACCCGTTCAGGATTGCGACGATCCGGTCGAGCGGATCGGATTCGCGACCGAGCACCTGCTGCGTCACGTTCAGCGGTACCAGGGCGCGGTCAGGGCCACGATCGCAGCGTCAATCGTCAGGCCCGGCTCGGAGGCGATGCGGCCCGGCCTTCGCTTCGGTCTCATCGATCAGGCGCTCGCCCCGATCGCCGTGAGCGGCACGCTTCGGCCCGAGGCTCTAGCGCAGCTCAAGCAGGATCTCGCCATCCCGGTGAGCGCGGAGGCGCTCTTCACCCTCACCGATCTGTGCGGCCTGTCGCCGGACGAGGCGATCGCCAGCGCTGTACGCGCCGCCCGAGTCATGACAGCAGCCGCGCTCGCAGCCGCCACCGACAGCAGCTAGCGCAGCAAGTCAGCCCGTGTTCTGCAGGCCAGCCGCCACGCCGTTGACGGTCAGCAGCAGCAACCGCTCTAGGTCGGTCCGCTCGACCGGGTCCTCGCTCGCGCGCAGCTCGGCTAGCGCGCGCAGCTGCAGGTGCGACAGCGCGTCGACATAAGGATCGCGCAGCGCAACCGCGCGAGATAGGACTGGCCGGGCGGCGAGCAGCCGGTCGTGGCCGGTGACGTCCAGTACGAGCTGCCTGGTCAGGTCGTACTCCGCCAGCACGCTCGCGGCCAGGTCTTCGTCGCCGCCGAGGGCCAGGTAGCGCACGGCGATGCGGCGGTTCGTCTTGGCCAGGCTCATCTCCGCGTTGTCGAGCAGAACGGCTAGCAGCGGCCAGTTGCGATAGGCGGCCTGGACTGCGGGCAGCCCCCCGGCGCATTCGATGGCCGCGGCGAGACCGCTGCCAAGGCCGTACCAGCCAGGCAAGTTGACCCTGGTCTGGGCCCAGGCAAAGACCCACGGGATCGCGCGCAGGTCGGCGAGGCCGACAGGTGGCGCCAGACCGCGGCGGGCCGGGCGCGAGCCGAGCCGCATGCCTCCGATCTCGGCCAGGGGACTGAGCCGGGCGAACCACTCGGCGAATCCGTCGGCCATCACCAGCGACCGGTACGCGGCCAGGGCGCCCGCCTCGAGTGCACGCACGACGGGGCCAAACTTCTCCGATGAGCCAACTAGATTGCCGGGCGCGGCCAGGGGCGCCACCGTCGCGAGCAGGACGGCGGACGTCACTTGCTCGAGATGCCGCTGGCCAATGATCGGGTCCCCGTACCGGGCGAAGATGACCTCGCCCTGCTCGGTCACCTTGAACCGGCCGGCGACAGATCCGGGCGCCTGCGCCAGCACGGCGCGGCCAGCTGGACCGCCGCCACGGCCCAGGGCGCCACCCCGGCCGTGGAACAGCACCAACGACACATCCCGCTCACGGGCCCAGCGCGCCAGCCGCAGCTGCACGTCAAACAGCCGCAGCGTCGCGCTCACCATGCCGAGTTCCTTGGCGGAGTCGGAGTAGCCGAGCATGACCTCGAGCCGACGCTCGGTCTCGGCGAGGCGCTCAGCGACAGGCGGCAGCGCTGATCATGTCGTCCAGGATCGCGACGGCGCGCTCCAGGTCGTCGCCGCTCTCGAAGAGCGGAACAACGTCGAGCACGGGACGATCATCCGGACAGGCCACAGCCGCGAGTTCGTGCACGGCCGCGACGTCCGCCGCCGACGTAGTGAAGCTGACAACGTAGCGACGGCACGCGTCGACGCCGTATCGGCGCTGGATCGTCGCCATCGCTGCCAGCGTGTCGAGTACCTCGCGGGTCATCGCGGAGAGTTCCTGATCGTCGCCTGCCTCGCGCAGCTCCCGCAGGGCCGACGCGTGCACGCTGCTGTGCTGGCGGACCTCGAGCTCGGCCCAGTGAAAGCCGAACGTCTCGGCCTGCCAGACGAGGTGCTGAAGCTCGCCGAACGCCTGCCGGACGGCACCGGCGGCCGCGAGCGCACGCTGGACGATCCGTAGATCAGCGGTGAAATCGGCCGCCGACGCATAGGCCAAGCCATCGTCGCAGGCACGCCCGGCCAGCAGGGCCAGCCGGGTCGCCTGGAGCCGGTGCGCGGCCAGCAGCAGGTAAGCGCGGAACGGCTCGCCCGGCGAACGCGACATGAGCTCGGCGACGGTCACCGGATGGCGCTGCGCCGCCGCGGCGAGCGCGGTCGCGAGTGTCTCCGGCTGGCCCGGGCCCGAGCCGGACTCCGCGAGCAGAGCCGCGTCGATGGTCAGCGAGCGCCCGATCCGGGTCGTCGCGTTCTCCAGCGCCAGCAGCGCGTGCTCGGCCTGGATGTTCGCGGCCTGCTCGGTGACGGCAGCCGTGACGAACGGGTTACCGTCACGGTCGGCGCCGATCCAGCTGCCGAAGCGCAGGAACGCCGGCGCTAGGGGAGGAGCCAACCCGGATTCGTCGCCTTGCAGTGCCACGTCGAGTGCGCGGTACACAGTCGGCGCGAGCCTGAACAGCGTCTCGTCAAAGACCCCGGCGCCCGTCCGTACTTCGTCGAGCGGCTGCATCGCCTGACTGCGCAGCGCCGATGTGCGCCACAAGAGATCGATCTCTTCGCGAAGACGCCGCCGCGATTCGGCCCTGGCCGCTGCGCCCCGGCGGTTGTCGTCGAGCGCATCCAGTTGCGTGCCGATGCGGCGCAGGGCCTCGGTGACGGCGCGCCGCCGGGCCTCGGTCGGATGGGCGGTGAGCACCGGATGCACCTCGAGGATCCCGAGCAGCTCCCGGATTCTGCGAGGATCGAGCGACTCGCCGAGGCTGGCGATGGCCGCTGCCAGCGATTCGCGCACCGGCTCGGCGCCGGAGTCGCGCTCGCGCAACGTCCGGATCCGCTGGTGTTCTTCGGCGAGGTTGGCGAGATGAAAGTACACAGTGAACGCGCGGGCTACGGTTTCGGCGCGAGCTAGTGGCCAGCTAGCGACGAGCGCCGCTATCTCCTGGTCGGCCGCCGCGCCGTAGCCGTGCCGGCGGGCGGCGATCACGCGATGACGCAGGTCCTCGACATCGTCAAGCAGATCCTTCCCGCCTGACTCGGCGATGACCTGACCGAGTATCTCGCCCAGCAGCCGGACGTCGCGCCGCATCGCGGCAGGCACCGTGCGGGAGTCGGCAGCCCTGCTGTCGGTGTACCTAGCCACCCGGCCAGCCTAGCCAGGGCCCGCGGGTGCGCCTGAGCTGATCTCGGGAGGATCCGGCGTGCTGCGCCGGTAGCGGCGATGGTGACAGAGTGGACCATGTCGCAAAGCGTTCCCCCAGTCCCGGGCCGTTCCGGCGGCGTGCCAATGCAGCGGGCCAGCCAGTGGTGGCGAATCTCCTTGTCGGTGCCGGCCGCGCTTCGGGCTGTGCGCGCGACGATCGTCATCCCGTGCCTGTTCGCGCTCACCTTCAAGGTCATCGGCGACGCGCAGATGACATTGTTCGCGGTCTTCGGCAGCTTTGCACAGCTCGTGACCGTCACGTTCGACGGCACGCGACGCGACAAGGCAATCGCCCACCTCGGGCTGACGCTCGCAGGCGCGGCAGCGGTGACCGTCGGGACACTGGCCAGCGGGTCGGCCTGGCTCGCGGCGCTAGTGACGCTCCCGGCCGCGTTCGCGATCTACTTCGCGGGCTCAGCCGGGCCGTACGCCGCCGCGGGGGTCGTGCCGTGCCTGTTCGCTTACGTGCTCCCGGTGGCCTCGACTGGGACCCTGAGCCTGCTCCCGTCGCGACTCGAAGGCTGGCTGCTGGCCGCGGCGGCGAGCACGCTCGCAGTCCTGGTGCTGTCCGTGCGGCCCGCTGGCGATCGCCTCCGTTCGCGGGCGGGGAAGCTCGCCGCCCTGCTTTCCGATCAGCTCGCGGCGACTATCAAAGGCGAGCAGACGGCAGCCGAAAGGGCCGCGTCGGTGGCGGCGAAGCTCGAACTGATGGATACGTTCGCCGCAACGCCGTACCGGCCTGTCGGGCTGGCCGCTGCCGACCAGGCATTGTCGAAGCTGATCCACTTGCTGGAGTGGTGCACGTCGCTGATTGGCGATGCGGCCGACAGTCACGTCGACCTGCGCGACGCTAGCCCGGCTGACCGGGAGCTGCTGAGCGCGTCAGTGCTTGGGCTGCGCCAGGTCGCCGCTGCGCTGTCGGGCCAGCGAGCCAGCCTGGACCTTGACTCCCTGCACGAGGCCCGGCTGGCGAGTGCCAGGCAGCTCAATGAGCAGTCCGTGGATCCGTCGATGGCCGTCCGGCGCGCTGACCAGGCCTACCACTCACTGACCATCGGCATCGCGGTCGCGGCCGCGATGAGCGACACAGCCGTGGCCACCGGGCGAGCGGGCCAGCCGCAGAGCGCAAGTCTGCCCGCGCAGTGGATCGAATCGCTGCCCGAGTCCGCCCCGGCATACCAGGGAATCTGGCGGACCGCAGGCTTGATCGCCATCGACGCCAGCCTGCGGTCCGTGTGGTTCCGGAACAGCGCCCGCGGGGCGGTAGCCCTCGCAGCTGCCGTAGCGGCAGCAAAACTCATCGATCTTCAGCACGCGTTCTGGGTAGTCCTCGGCACCTTGTCCGTGCTGCGGACAAGCGCCACGGCAACCGGAGCGATCGCGCTGCGCGCCGTCGTCGGCACCGTCGCGGGCTTCGTGGTCGGCGGCGCGCTCCTCGTCGGGATCGGGACTAATCCGACGGTGCTGTGGATTGCCTTTCCGCTGGCGGTGCTCGTGGCTGCCTATACCCCAGGGACAGCTCCCTTCCTGATCGGGCAGGCTGCGTTCACGGTAACGATCGTTGTGCTGTTCAACCTGCTGGTCCCGACCGGGTGGCAGGTGGGACTGCTGCGCGTCGAAGACGTCGCGATCGGCTGCGCGGTCAGCGTCGTGGTGGGCTACCTGTTCTGGCCCCGCGGCGTGTCCGGGGTGGTCGGTGACAATCTCGCCGACGCCTTCCGCAGCGGCGCCAGCTACCTACGCGACGCGACCAGCTGGGCGCTGGGCGATACCGGGCAGCGGCCTCCGCGCGCGGTCGCCGCGATCACGGCGGGCCGGAGGCTTGACGACGCGGTTCGCGGCTACCTGACGGAACAAGGGTCCAAGCGGCTGCGCAAAGCGGGACCTGTGGGCCCTGGTCATGGCCGCGATGCGGCTTCGGCTCACCGCGCAGTCCATCGCGAGCTTGCCGAGTCGCGCCCATCCGCATTCCGACAGCAGCGGACTGCACGCGGCGGTCGAACGTCAGGCAGCCGAGGTCACGAGCTTCTACGACGGCTTGGCCACGGAGGTCGCCGGGCCGAACCGGAACGGTCCGCCACCACCGGCCATCAGGCCGCCAGCCAGTCATAGTGCGGACGCCCCGATCGCGGCCTGTGCCGACGGGACCGCGTACCAGCCGGACGCGCTGTGGGTCGGTCACCATCTCGACCACCTGGCAGGGCACGCGGCCGCGGTCACCGGGCCAGCGGCGCAGCTCGCGAGCTTGCGCCGCCGGCCATGGTGGCGTTAGACGTCCGGTTTGCGATCGGCGGCGGCTGGCCCGGGCACTCCGGTCACCGCGGTGGCGGCGTGCGGCGCGACAGTCAGCTCTTCCGACCTCCGCTCGGGCACCGGTCTGCCGACGATCCGGTAGACCTCAGGGCCGTCCACGGTCTCCTCTTCCAGCAACAGCGCGACAAGCTGGTCTAGCTCGTAGCGGTGCGCACGGATCGTCGAGACCGCCGACTCCTCGGCCTCACGGAGCAGCCTGGCCACCTCACCGTCGATCTTTGCCTGCGTCGCCTCGGCGAACGGACGGCTGGAGAATCCGGATCCGCCCCCGCCGAGGAAGACCGAACCGCCCTCGGGATAGCCGATCGGTCCCAGCTCCGGCGACAATCCGAACTCGCGCACCATCTTCGTCGCGAGGTCCGTGGCCGACGCCAGGTCGTTCGCGGCGCCGGTGGATCCCTGGCCGAGCTCGACAAGCTCCGCCGCGCGGCCCCCAAGGCGCACCGCGAGCGACTCGGTGCAGGTAGCTCTCGCCGTACAGGTGCCGCTCGACTAGCGGCAGCTGCTGCGTCACGCCGAGCGCCTGGCCGGCCGGCAGGATGGTCACCTTCGAGACCGGGTCGGAGTGATCCGACAGGGCGGCCACGATCGCGTGACCGGCCTCGTGGATCGCAACAGCGTGCTTCTCCTCGGGCAGCAGGACGTTGGAGCTCTCCCGCCGGCCGAGCAGGATCCGGTCCCTGGCGTTCTCGAAGTCGGCGGCCGTCAAGGTCTCGCGTCCGGCGCGAACTGCGAAAAACGCAGCCTCGTTCGTGAGGTTGGCCAGGTCGGCGCCCGAGAATCCCGGCGTGCCGCGGGCTACGACCTCAAAGTCGACGTCGGGACCGAGCTTCTTATCGCGGCTGTGGACCTCCAGGATCGCCTTACGCTCGGCGAGCGCGGGGAGCGGGATGACTACCTGACGGTCGAACCGGCCAGGGCGAAGCAGCGCCGGGTCCAGCACTTCTGGCCGGTTGGTGGCGCCCAGTACGACGATCCCGGTGCCGACGTCGAAGCCGTCCATCTCCGCGAGCAGCTGGTTCAGGGTCTGTTCGCGCTCGTCGTTGGCGACAAGCGCGCCTGTGCCCGCCCGGCGCTGGCCGATGGCGTCGATCTCATCGATGAAGATGATGGCCGGCGACTGCTTGCGTGCCTCCTGGAACAGGTCGCGCACACGCGCGGCGCCCACGCCGACGAACATCTCGACGAAGCTGGATCCGGTGACGGAGAAGAACGGCACCGAAGCCTCGCCGGCGACGGCCCGCGCCAGCAGCGTCTTGCCCGTTCCGGGCGGACCGACCATGAGTACCCCGCGGGGCGCCATCGCGCCCGCGCGCCGGTACCGGTCCGGGTTCTTCAGGAAGTCGACGACCTCGCTGATCTCGGACTTCACGCCCTCGTACCCGGCAACGTCACTGAACCGCGTCTGCGGCCGCTCGGCGTCGAAGACCTTCGCGCGGGACCGGCCGACGCCCATGACGCCCTGCAGCGAACTGCCGGCGCTGCGCGCCATCCGCCGGAAGACGAAGAAGATGAGCGCGAACGGCAGCACTACAAAGAGGAAGATGCTCAGCAGCAGGCCGCCCGTCGAGCTGCCGGGCGACTGATACGAGACGTTCACGTGCGCCGCGTTCAGGCTGTTCGCGAGCGGTGAGCCCGGCGAGATCGGCGGCGTGACGGCGTTGAAGGTTTTGCCGCTGGTCAGCGTGCCGGTCACGGTGACGTTAGCGTTCGCTGAGGACGGGCTCGGAATGTCGACGCTCTTGACCTTGTGCGCGGCGACGTCGCTCTGGAGCTGCGAGTAGCTGAGGCTGAGCGGCGAGGTCGTGTGTACGAAGCTTGGCAGGATGTACAGCAGCGCGATGACCAGGGCCAGCAGCCAGAGCCAGTGGCGCCAGGCTGGTGGGGGAGGCGGCGCCGTCGATACGGGCTTGCCGCCAGACGGCGGCGCCGCGGAGGTTTTACTCATGAACCATTGTTACGCAACAGCGGCACCACAACAGCCCATGCCGGCCGGCGGGCGCAGCTTCGCCCGCAGCATCGCGCGCCCCCGGTGCAGGCGCGACATCACCGTCCCGACTGGCGTGCCCATGATGTCCGCGATGTCGCCTTGCTGGTAGCCGTGAATGTCAGCCAGGTAGAGCGCGGTCTTGAACTGCGGCGGCAGGTCGGCGAGGGCGCGCATGACGGAGGAATCGCCGAGGCCGTCGAACGCCTCGGCCTCTGGAGACCTGGACGGCGGGACGACGCTCGCCCGGTCATCCGAGGCCTCGCGGCTGGCGAGATCGTCGGCGAGCACTTCGGCGGGCTGACGGGCGTGCTTGCGCCGGGTGCTACAGAAGGTGCGGAACATGATGCAATACAGCCACGCGCGCAGGTTCGTTCCCTGCTCGAACGTGGAGAACTTCACGTACGCGCGCGCGAAGGTCTCCTGAATCAGATCTTCAGCGTCGCACTTGTCCTGTGTCAGCCGGTATGCCCCAGCGAACATCTGACGCATATGGGGGATTGCGTCCGTTTCGAAGCGGACTCGCAGCTCTGCGGTGAGAATGGGGTCGCCAGCAGCCGCGGGGGCGGCGGTGAACGTCACGAGTCCTCCTTGGGTGGCTCCTCGTGAGGTCAGCCCGCCGCCGGGGGCAGGCATCAGGGCTCGGGGGCCTGGCAAAGGCTGGCGGGGGAGCCGTCGGTAGTCGCATCAGGGGGTGCCGATCTACTAGCCAGCTAGCCTCGCCCATTCGGACCGATCGGCACATCAGGTGCAACCTGAGCTAGCGCCTGCCGGACACCTGAGTTAAGCCACTTCGGGAATCCGGCTTTCGGGACCCGGCGAACCGCGCAGCATGTGCTACCAGTTCACGACGCCCCGGCTGGCCGGTCTTCGCTACGAGGCTGGCCACGTGCGTCTCGACTGTCTTCGGCGAGATGAACAGCCGCGCCCAGATGTCGGCGTTGGAGTAACCGCGCGCGACCAGCAGGTACACGTCCATCTCGCGACTGGTCACGCCCATCGGGCGCATCTGGGCAGGCACGTGCGCCTGGCCGCGGCCAGATCGTGGCACCCGTTCCCCGGCTTTGCGGAGCTGGCCGCGACACGCGGCGGCAAGCCGGTCGTGGCCGGTCAGCTCAAACCCGGCCGCGGCGTCGCGCAGCCACGCAACTGGCTCACCCCAGCCGTCCCGGAGCGCCGCCGAGGCGACCAGCCGCCGAGCGAGGTGATTCCACCACGGTGCAAACGGCGCGAACCAGACGCGGCCCTCGTCGGCGAGGGCTGTAGCACGCTCGGTGTCTCCCGCTTTGCCCCTGAAGGACCGCCTCGGCGTAGGCCGGGCAACCGCGATTCCAGCTCACGGCCGCACCCGCCGCCTCCGCTAGCGCGACCGCACCGCTGATGTCGCCGTCGGAGAAGGCCGTCAGGAGCGCATGCAGACCATACGACCGGCCCCTCGCGATGAGCGGGGCCTGCGCTGGCGAATAGAAGCCGCGCCCGCGGCCTGGCGAGCGCAGGGCCTTATCGAGATATGCCCGCGCTGCGGCGCTCAGGCTGACGGCGCGGTCGACGTCGTCTCGGAAAAGCGCCGCAAGGACCCGGATCTGACCGATAGTCGTCGCCAGTACCTCGGGGTTGTCCGGCATGATCGCCTCGGCCCGCTTGGCGTGGCCATCGGCTGCGTGACTATCGCCACGGATCGCGGCGACCAAAGCCTGCAAGCAGATGGCCATGACCTCAATCCGGTGCGAGCCGAGCTGGGCCGCGCGTCGCTCGCATTCCTGAGCCGTCGCGAGCGCGCCGGCTAGGTCAGAGCCGAGGCTCCATCTGTTGGCAAGCTGAAGGTCGATGACCGTCGCGATCGACAAGATGCCCGCTTCGTGCGCGAGCTCGCGGACATCGAGCAGAGCGCTCGTCGCGCCTTCGGACAGCATGTCAAGCGTGGCAAGCTCATGGAGCATCCGGATCCGCCATACGCCAAGCCCGCGGGAGTCGGCGATCTTGCGCGCACGGTCGAAGGCGGCCCTGGCGGCATCGAGATCCCGCACGCGCTCCCGGCGACCAATGACATCAAGCGACTCGACAGCGACCTCGGCAGCCCAGCCACGCAGGCCGGCGGCCTCCGCCGATGCAAGCGACTGGTTCGCGAGTCCCCCCGCCTTCTCCAGGTCACCGGCGACGAGCGCGTAACGCGCCCCAGCGGCGTCGATGCGGCTCGCCAGCTCCGGATCCTGGAGCTGCTTGGCGAGGGTGCCGGCGGCCGACAGGTGCGCGGCCGCTCCGGCGGTGTTGTCCTCAGGCCTCGCGCCCGCCGCCCTGATGCGAATCAGCGCCTGCCGCCGCCGCGGATCAGAGCCGATCGCATTCAGTCGGGCAATGAGGTCCTCGGCCAGCAAGCCGAGCTGCCGATAGTCGCCTGAAAGCGCCAGCGCCTCGGCCAGCACCTCGTCCACCTCTACGTCGAGCGCACGGTCCTCATCGGCGGCTTCGGCCAGGAGCCTGCGCGCGTCGCGCAGGACGGCAATCGCGCTGGTCAGCGCTCCCTGGCGAAGCGCGCGGCGGCCAGCGGTGAGCAGCAGCCGGGCGGCGCCGACCCGTTGCCCCGATGCGGCCCGCAGCTCGGCCACAAGTTCGCACCAGATACCGGGCAAGCCGGGATGCGCCTCCTCGATGGCAGCTGCGGCGCGCGCGGACCGGCTGGTGAGCTCAGGTGGAAGCAGATCGGAGACGATTGCCGCGCGCGTGAGGCTGTGGCGGAACCGGAACGTGCCGCCGTTTAGCGGCTCGATCAGCTGCACGTCGTGCGCTTCGTGCAGCGCCGCCAGGGCCTCCGACTCACCAACGTCGGCCACGCTCGGCAGCAGCGTCCAGTCGAACTGCCGGCCGAGCACCGCGGCGGATACGACCACGTTCCGCGCTTGCTGGCCCAGCCCGGCGATACGGTTTCGGACCGACCCCACGATCGAAGACGGCACGCCAGTGACGACGTCGTTGTTGACCTGCCAGCCGCCGGCTCCGTGCACCAGCTCCCCGGATGAAACCGCGGCGGCGAGGATCTCCTCGACGGCGAACGGCAGCCCGTCGCAGTCGGCAAGCAGCCTGCTGACGGCGCGCGGAAGCTCTGGGACAGCTAGGCACGCCGCGGCCATCTGCGACACAGCACGAGACGACAGCCGCCGTACGTGGACCTGTGTCGCGGCCCGCCGCGCGGTCAGCGATCGCACTAGGTCAAGGCCCGCCGACGGCACGGTGTCGCGCAGCGTGGCGACGCACAGGATCCTGCTGTCCGCGATATTGTCGGCCAGGTACTCCACGATCGCGAGCGTCTCCGGGTCAGCCCAGTGGAGGTCCTCGAGCACCAGCAGGCCGGCTGGCCAGCCGGGCAGGGACAGTACGCGCAACAGCGCCTCGCCGATGATGACGGGAGACACCTCGGCGTCGCTGTCGCCCGGTCGGCTCCATTCCGGCACGAGAGTGCCGAGCGCTGCGCGGTAATCGCACGTGCTGGGCGCGTCCGGGACCACCCCGGAGCGCGCGGCACCCATGAGCGCCTCGATGATGGGCCGGAAGGGGACGGGGACCGCAGACTCCGTCGCCCGGCCGGTCAAGATCAGATAGTTACGTTCGGCCGCGACGGCGATGGCCTCGCGCACAAGCCTCGATTTTCCGATGCCAGCGTCGCCAATCACGAGCACGGCGCTACCGTGGCTCCGGCCTGCCGCATCCAGCTCGCGGGTCAGAGTCCGCAGTTCAGCGCCCCGGCCGATGAGTACAGGGCACAGCATCGACTCCATCGCCCAGATATTACAAGAGTGATCAGATCATTACTATCTGTCATTCGCGCAGGTAGAGAGTACAGGGAGGAACGGCCATGGCCGGACACGCCGGTAAGCAGTGGCGCTGGTCGGACCTGAGCACCACGCAGCGCAGGCTCCTGGTGACGGCGGCTGCGTGCGAAGCAGCACTCAAGATCGCCGCCTTGATCGACATCCAGCGTCGGCCGCCAAGCCAGATCCGCGGTCCCAAGGCGCTGTGGCGTGCGGCAATGGTCGTCAACTTGGTCGGCCCGCTGTCCTATTTCGCCGTCGGACGTAAGCGCGCGACCTGAGTAGCCGAACGCGGGGGAGCTATTACTAGGCCTGGCTCGGGGAGGGCACCGCCCGCCGTGGGTCAAGCAACTCCGGCTCGGAGGCCATGAACAGGTCGAACTCGTCGAAGCGCCACCCGGCATGCAGAAGCGCGCGGACGGCTGGGTGCGGCGCGGGCAGGCACACGTGCGCGAGTTGGCTCGACTCGTCGGCCAGCCGAGCCAGCGACTGAAGCACCACTCCCGCCGCGACTTCGTCCCCTGCCTCGGGTGTCGTGGCTAGATGGACAATGCCCCGGTCCGGACCTCGATGGATAACCGCGCCCGCCGCCATGATCTCGTCACCCGCGCCAGCGCGGACCAGGATGGACTCGCCCCCAGGCCGGGTCGCCCAGGCGCGGTACTCGGCCACTCGGTCAGCGCCCGTCCAGGCTAGCTCGCACGCCGCCACCGCCTCCGGCGTCGCGGACTCCACCACCCACTCGCTGACGACGGGAAGCCGCGCTGTGTACCCCTTCAGGTACATGAGCGGCCACCACGGATCAAGCCCGAAGCTGGCGTAGAGCGGCATCGCGTGACTGTGCAGGCTGCTGAACGTCATGCGCCGCGTCGAGGTCGACCACAAGTTCGACAGCATGGCCCGCCCGTAGCCGCGGCCATGCACCACCGGATCGACATACAGGTCGCACAGCATGCTGACCGGCGGCGATCCAATTTCCTGGACGGCTCCGAACCCAACCACGTCGCCACTGAACTCGGCGACAACCACCCGACCGTGGTTCAGCAGGTGGCTGACGTACGCCGGATTGGCGCCGCCCCACTCGTCATGCTGGCCGGTCGCCGTCGTAATCTTCGCGATGGCCACCATGTCAGCTTCGCTGGCGGGTCGGACCACGACGTTCGGCACAGTGGCTCCTCATGAGTCGGCTGCTACCCTGCCCGAGTCGGACTGACGCTCAGGCTATGCGCAGCGAGCGCAGGTAGACCCGACGGGGGAGGCGTGCAGAGCGGTGCTGGCAATCCGGTCTTTCGTCGCGCTCGGCGATAGCTTCACCGAGGGAGTCGGTGACCCATACCCGGACGGAACGTACCGCGGCTGGGCCGACAGATTTGCCGCTCACCTCGCAGCAGCTGCGCCCCCGTTGACGTATGCAAACCTCGCTATCCGTGGCAAGCTGCTCGGCCAGGTGATAGCTGAGCAGGTGCCAGTCGCGGCCTCCCTGGCGCCCGATCTGGCGAGCATCGCGGCGGGCGGCAACGATCTCCTCCGGCCCGGCGTCGATCCCGACGCGCTCGCGCAGGTCTTCGAGGAGGCTGTCATCGCGCTGCGCGGGGCCGGCAGTGAGGTCATGCTGTTGAGCGGCTTCGATCCCGGCGGCTTCCCAGTGATCCGGCTGATCCGGGGCAAGGCCGCCGCGTTTAACGCGCAGCTTCGCGAAGTGGCCCGCAAACACGGCTGCCTGCACGTCGATCTGTGGTCGATGCGTGTACTCGCCGATCCGCGCGAGTGGTGCGACGACAGGCTGCACCTTGCGCCCGACGGTCACCGGCGGGTCGCGCTGCGCGCGTGCGAGGTGGCCGGGATCGGTGTTACCGAGGACTGGCGTGAACCCCTGCCGCCCGATCCGGCCGGGAGGCCGCGGTGGGCCAGCGCGCGACTCCAGGACATCCGCTGGGTGAGGACGTACGCCGCGCCCTGGGTCGGGCGGCGCCTTCGTGGCGTCTCCTCCGGCGACGGCATCGAGCCAAAGCGGCCCACCCTCTTGCCGTTGTAAGGTTCCGCGACAGCCGGTCGCTAGGCGGTTCTGATCCGGTCCAGGATTCCCGCATCGACTAGGTGAACGGGAACCGTCTCGGGGCCGGTCATCATTCCCATCATGAGCGGGAACACCTCTGGGTCCATGACGGCAATCTTCTCGCCGAGGAAACTACGCCGGGCCGTGCGATTATCGGCGTCCTCGGCGTAGGTCGTCGCGAATATATCGGCGATCAGCCGGAGGGTTCGCATCCGATCGGCCCGCTCCCGGCCGTAGGAGGCGAAGTCCGCTGGCTGGCGGGCACCCTCGAGAATCAGGTCTCGAACCGTCCGAGCGTCCCGCATGGCGATCGACAGCCCCGCACCGATGATCGGATCGTTGTGCCCGGCGGCGTCGCCGATGAGGACAACCCCATCGGCAAAGGGTGTCTCGGTCCAGGTGTCGTCGCCCGGATAGGTGGCACAGGGTCCGGCGGGAGCCGCGGCCGTCATCAAGCTCGACCACGGGTAACGACGCGGATTCCATGCCGCCAGGAACCGCTCGGCGCCGTCTGGCCCGGCGAAGCGTCGCTGACCGGACCGGCCCACGCACACGTAGAGCCGGGACCGACTGAGGCCTTGGTGGAACATGAGCAAGAACAGGTCACCTTCGCTGACGATGACGTCGTGGTCGTCAGGGATCCCGTCGAGTCCGTCTACGAGGAGCCCGGAAATGTAGCTGACCGGATCCTCGCGTTGCAGGTGAATGCCGGCCTGCCGCCGCACAGTGGACGAACGCCCATCTGCGCCCACCACCAGCCGGGCGCTCACTTCATGATCTCCGCCCGCTGAGTAGGAGACCGACACAGTCGGCGCCGTGCTGAGCTTGACGTCGTGCACGTCTCGCACCACGGTCGCGCCTGCGGCCCGCGCGGCGTCCATGAAAGCCTGACAGGCGTCCGGGTGGCGGATGTTGAGTGACCCGGCGACACCCTCGATCATCATCGACATCGGGATGATCACGGGCTCATCGAAACCCTCGTTGTACTGCTTCCACAGGGGAGCCACGCGCGCGCCCGCGTCGAGCAGAACCTGCTCGACGCCCAGCTGGCGCGCTTCCTTCACGCCCCACGGCA
Organism: uncultured Actinomycetota bacterium; assembly: GCA_963730085.1. Classification (GTDB taxonomy): domain Bacteria; phylum Actinomycetota; class Actinomycetes; order Streptosporangiales; family Streptosporangiaceae; genus JAJYUU01. The sequence continues at coordinate 424,144 of CAVSQI010000017.1, forward strand.
GCATTGCCTCGCCTCGGACACGATCTACGAATTCCGTGCTCGACTCCAGCACGGTCACCCCGAGCCCCTGAGATGCCAGGCCATACGCCAGGGACGAACCAGCGATGCCACCGCCGACGATCACTACATCCGAAACGTCGCCCACTCTTCCCCTCCACCTTCCGCTAGTTCTCGCCTTCCACGGGCTAGCCCAGGACGAAATCGGAGCTGCGGAACTCACGGGTGCGACGGCGGAACTCGAACGTAAAGCCCGGCCAGAGCGTGAGGTTGCGGCCCTCACTATCCAGATACCAGCTTGAGCAGCCGGAAGCCCAGACCGTCTTCGACAGCTTGCGCTGAATCTCGGCGTTGTAGGCCGCGGCGACTTCGGGGCGCACCTCAAACTTGCCGCCGGCCGCCTGCGCCTTGGCGATGCCGTCAACGATGTACGCAAGCTGGCTCTCGATCATCAACAGCATTGACGAATGCCCGAGGCCCGTGTTCGCGCCGGTCAGCTGGAAGTAGTTAGGAAAGCCCGGCACGACCGTGCCGAGGTACGTCGAGCCGAACTCAGCCGCGAGTTTCTGGCCGGTCTTGCCGTAAATCCTGGCGAACATCGGATTGTCCGTAACGTGGAAGCCGGTCGCCAGGATCACGGTGTCTACCGGATGGACTGACCCGTCGGCGGTCACCAGCGCATCCGAGCGCATCTCGATGATCTTCTCGGTGACCAGGCTGACATTCGGCTTCGCGATCGCCGGGTAAAAGTCGTTGGACGGCAGGACTCGCTTGCAGCCAAGGTCATAGCTCGGCGTGAGTTGCGCGCGCATGACGGGATCGGGGACGGACCTCTCCATGTGCCTCCGCCAGGCCGCCTCAGCACGCTTGAGGATCTTCGGATTCCTGGTGAAGCCGATCGCGAGGACCTCGCGTATCGAGTAGACGAGCGTCCGGGAGATGCGCTGGGTGGCGGGTACGAGCCGGTACATCGCCTTGATGGCGGGCCTGACCGGGTGATTTGTGTGCGGAACGACGAACGGGGCGGTCCGCTGGAACACCGTGAGGTGATCGACCTGCGGCTGGATCGACGGCACAATCTGGATCGCAGATGCGCCCGTGCCGACCACGGCGACCCGGCGGCCGGCCGGCTGCCAGCCGTGGTCCCAGCGCGCCGAGTGCATGATCGTTCCGGCGAATCCGGCGATGCCGGGAATGTCTGGCAGCGACGGCTCGGCTAGCGAGCCGGCCCCAGCGATAAGGTAACGGGCCGCGAACTCGCCGCGGGTCGTCCGGACGCGCCACCGCCGGGCGGCGTCAACCCAGCGGGCCTCGACGACCTCGTGGCCGAGGCAAAGGAACTCCTCGAGGCCGTTCTTGCGGACGATCCGCTGGAGGTACGCCCACAGCTCGGGCTGGGACGGGAAGGTCTCGCTCCAGTCCGGCTTTGGCTCGAAGGAATAGGAGTACAGGTTCGATTGGACGTCGCAGCGACAGCCTGGGTAGGTGTTGTCGCGCCAGGTCCCGCCGACGTCGTCGGCGCGCTCAACGATGACGAAATCGGTGTATCCCGCCTGCTTCAGCTTGATGGCTGCGCCCAGGCCCCCAAAGCCAGCGCCGATGATCAGAAAGCTAACCTCTCGTGGCGCGGCCTCAAGCGGGCTGGTAGCTGGCATCAGTTCTCCTGGCCGAATGCAAGGCTTGATTCTTGATACGCCCAGCGTAGGTGGACATCGACAGGCGCTGGGACCGGCGAGTATCCAGTTGCGGAGGTACGGCCAGCATGGTGGGCTGCGGCTTGTGGAATTGAGTCCGATGGATGTCGGCGCCGTGCGGGCCGCGTTCGACGCGCAGGTCCGCCGCCGCGCTGACGACCAAGAGGCGGGCGGTGTCGTCGAGCACGACGGCGACGTCTTGCGCTGGGTCGCGCCAGGCACGCAGGTCTCCTGCATCGTGTGGTCGCAGCTAACCGCGGACACGGCGGACGCCGCGATCGCCGCGCAGCGCGCCTACTTCACCGCCCGCGGGACACCGGCCGAGTGGAAGTACTACGACTACGACAGCCCGGCTGACCTACGGCAACGGCTGCTTGCCGCCGGTTTCGAGGCGGGTGCGAAAGAACTGATGCTCGTCGCCGAGACGGCGTCGATCAGCCATGAAGTCGTGCTACCCGACGGCGTCCGGCTCGAGCCGGTCACCGACGAGGCCGGGGTCGACGCGCTGCTGGCCGTGCGCGCGCTCGCTTTCGACGACCCCAGTCCTGACCTCGGCCCACGGCTGGCCGAGCAGCTGCGGGCGGCGCCGGAATCACTCCAGATCGTGGTCGCCATGGCCGGCGACGAACCGATCAGCGCGGCCAGGATCGAGTTTGTCTCCGGCACTGAGTTCGCCGGGCTATGGGGCGGCGGGACGATCCCGGCCTGGCGCCGCAAGGGCATCTTCCGGGCTCTCGTGGCCTACCGGGCGGGCTTGGCGGCAGCCCGCGGCTACCGATATCTCCAGGTCGACGCCCTGCCGACCAGTCAGCCGATCCTGGAGCGCCTGGGTTTCCATCCGGTCGCGACCACGATTCCTTACACGTTCACGCCGCGCCCCGCGATTCTCGGCACGGCGTCTGCCTGGCCGACGGTCGGGCCGGCTGACACCATGGGCACGTGGTAGAGATCAAGTCCTCGGCCGAGATCGACGCGATGCGCGCGGCCGGCCGGGTCGTCGCGACAGCGCTCGACGCGATGCGCGAGCAGGCGGGCGTCGGGGTCCGGCTGTCCGAGCTCGACGACGTCGCGCGGACGGTGCTAGCCGACGCTGGCGCGACATCCCCGTTCCTGCACTACCAACCGAGCTTCAGCCGCAGCCCGTTTCCCGCTGTCATCTGCGCGTCGGTCAACGACGCTGCGCTGCACGGGATCCCTGGTCCGTACAAGCTGAGCGACGGTGACCTGGTCAGCATCGACTTCGGTGCCACGCTCGACGGCTGGACCGGAGACGCCGCCGTCTCCTTCACCGTCGGCACTCCGCACGCGGCGGATTTGCGACTGATCGACGCGGCGGAGCGGGCGCTGGCCGCCGGGATCGCCAAGGCCGTGCCGGGCGGCAGGCTCGGCGACATCTCCGCGGCGATCGGGGCCGTCGCCAGGGCTGCGGGATACGGCCTGCACACCGACTTCGGCGGCCACGGGGTCGGCCGGACGATGCACGAGTCGCCGTCAGTGCCGAACGACGGTAAGGCCGGCCGCGGCCTCAAGCTCCAGGCCGGGCTCGTGCTCGCGATCGAGCCGTGGTTCATGGCCGGCGGGAAGGACTCCTACCGGGTCGACCCGGACGGCTGGACACTGCGCAGCGGCGACGGAAGCCGGGCGGCGCACGTCGAGCACACGGTCGCGATCACCGCGGCTGGGCCGGTTATCCTCACGGCCCCGTGATTCCGGCCGCTACCGCCCCACCGCCGGCCGAGGGGCGACGGCTGCCGTGGACTGAGCTGCCCGGTCACCTCCGAGCGCAGGTCGAGAACTTGCTCGGCAGTCCTGTGGTGGCTGCCGTGACGCAGCCCGGCGGCTTTTCGCCGGGCATCGCTGCGCGGCTGGTGCTGGCCGATGGCAAGCGGGCCTTCGTCAAGGCAGTGGGCGAAATCAACTCGGACGCGCCCGGCCTGCACCGGGCCGAGGCTCGCATCGCGGCGGCGCTACCGCCGAGCGCCCCGGCGCCGCGGCTGCTTGGCGTCATCGACTCAGCCGGCTGGGTCATCCTGGCCTTCGACGACGTCGACGGACGGCAGCCCGTGCAGCCGTGGCGCGATGACGAGCTAACCCGGGTACTCACCGCGACCGCCGACCTGGCCGACGCGCTGACACCGGCTCCGATCGATGCGCCACCCGCCGCCACTCGTTACCACGCGCTCGGGCGCGGCTGGCAGCGGCTGGCCGACGGCGCCGCCGCTGGCGCAGACGATCTAGCCGGAGCCGATCCCTGGGTCCGCGCGCACCTGCCTGATCTCGCCGACCTCGAGCGAAGCTGGGACCGCGCGGTCGACGGAGCGACGCTGGCGCATGGCGACGTCCGAGCCGACAACATCCTGCTCACCGGCGATCGAGTGATCTTCGTCGACTGGCCCTGGGCGTGCCTGGCTCCGGCGTGGTTCGACCTGGTCGCGATGCTGCCGAACGTGGCCTTGAACGGCGGTCCGGCACCCGAGGACGTACTCGCCGCGCAGCCGGCGGCCGCAGCCGCCGACCCGGCCGCCATCACGACGGTGGTCGCCGCGCTGGCTGGGACGTGGACCTTCCTCGGCCGCCAGCCCGACCCGCCCGGACTGCCAACCGTGCGGGCGTTTCAGCGAGCCCACGCCGCCGTTGCCCTGCGCTGGCTGCGCCAGCGACTCGCCTCGTGGCCCTAACGGCAGCCGAACGTGGGGCAGATCGCGGCTGACCTGAGCAGGCTAGTGCCAGCCCGCCTCGCGCAGCTGTTCCTCATAGCGGTCAAGGGCCTCATCGACCTCGCGCATCTCGTAGCCTCTCCGCAACCGGACGATCCGGAACTGAGCAGCAGCCACATTGGCTGGTGTCACCGCCGGCCCATAGCGCGGCCGGAGGCCGAGGGTCGCCTCGATCTTGTCGATGAACGCGTCGACGTCCGCCGTCGCGTAGCCAGCCCGGTACCTCGTGACCGTGAACCGGCGCGACACTGCGGAATCCATCGCGTATTCCCTCCCCTTGCACTTATCGCGAAGGGAGGTTGTCGTTACCACAAGCCCGGTTTGCTCGTCAGTCATCGCAGCGCCTAGCGGGTGCGTTCGAATTGGATGATGTCTGGTCCGGCCTGGTTTACCCGGCGATCAAGACGCTAACCGCGGTGCCAATCGCTTCGTGGTTGGCTCCACGACATCGAATCTTGCCTCATCTCCCGCGGGGCGCGGCGGAGGCGCGCCCGCAATCACGGGCAATCGCTACCGGACCCCGGCACATGCAGTGCCGCCAGGCCCGGCGGGGGGTCGGGCCCGGCGGCACTGGCCGGTTTACTGTTCGCTTGCGAGCAGCAGGTTGAGCGGCTACGTGGTCAGCTCGCGTAGTCCAGCAGCGGCTGAGCACGGCTCGGGTGCCGCAGCTTGGAGAGCGACTGCTTCTCGAGCTGGCGGATTCGCTCCCGAGTCAGGCCCAGCGCCTTGCCGATCTCGTCCAGCGTGTGCGGGTTGCCGTCATACAGGCCAAAGCGCATGGACATGATCGTCGCTTCCCGCGGCGTCAGCCCGCTGAGCGCGTTCCGGAGCTGGTCGGCCATCAGCTGACGGTCGACGAGCTCACCGGCCTCGGGCGCGTCTATGTCCTCGATCAGGTCTCCGATGCTGGTCTCGCCGTCCTCGCCGATCGTCGAGTCCAGGCTGATCGGCTGCCGACTGGTGCGCAGGAGCTCCTCGATCTGATCTGGCGTCCGGTCGAGTTCAACGGCCAGTTCCTCTGGGGTGGGCTCCCGGCCGAGGCGCTGGTGCATGTCGCGCTCAACCCGGCTCAGCTTGCTCAGCATCTCTAGCACGTGCACGGGGAGGCGGATCGTCCGGGCCGAGTCGGCGAACCCTCGCTGGATCGCCTGCCGGATCCACCACATGGCGTACGTCGAGAACTTGTAGCCCTTGGTGTAGTCGAACTTCTCTACGGCTCGAATCAGGCCGAGGTTGCCCTCCTGGACGACGTCGAGCAGGGACAGACCGCGGTCAGAGTACTTCTTCGCCACGGACACGACCAGGCGCAGGTTGGCCTCGAGCATGTGGGCCTTGGCCCGCCTGCCGTCCTCGGCGACCGCCTCCAGGTCGGCGCGTGACTGCTTAGACAGTCGCTTCTCGGTCTCCAGCTTGTACTCCGCGAACAGGCCGGCCTCGATGCGCTTGGCGAGGTCAACCTCTTCCTCGGCGGTCAGGAGCTGGCGGCGGCCGATCGACTTCAAGTACGTGTGAACGGAGTCACCCATTACCGAGGTCTGATCGTCCAGGTCCGTCTCAGGCGCGCTTACTGCCGCCGCGGCCGCCTCCGCCGCGGCCGACTGAGCTGACAGCTCGCCCGGCTGGACGTGCAACATCGGCCAGCTCAACCCCGGGATCGCCCTCGTCAGCCACCGCCGGCGGCGCGGCGGCAGACCCGACGGCGCCAGCCTCGACGCCATCGGACGGCTCATTGCCCAGCTCCACACCGGCTTCGGTGAGCTCGCGAATGATGGAACGGGCCTCCGACGGAGAAACTCGCGCCTGGTCAAAGGCATCGCGAAGTTCAGGCAGGGACAGGTAGCCCTGGCCGCGGCCGCGCTGGATCAGCTCGTCCACGTGGGTCGTGGTCTCCTCATCCTGGGCAGCAAGCACTGTTGCCGTCCTCGGCATGAGACACCTCCCTTCGTGGGCGCATAACAGGCATGCGCTAGACACCGCGCCTCCGCAGGCGCGCTTACATTCGGGCGGGGACCGTTGGCGGACTTGGCAGTGCGCGCCACTGGCACTATCTTGTAACGCACGAGGCGGCGAAATGTTCCCGCCTGGTTGCGCTACGCCTGTTCAGCGGCCTGAACGCGCCCCGAAGCTCCCTCGACTCCCATGCGCCGCAAGGCCGCCCTGTCCGGCTTTCCGGACGGCAATAGGGGAAATTCTGGCACAAGAACTACCCTCTTGGGCGCCGCATACACCGAAACTGCCTCCCGGACACGAGATCGGAGCCGGGCCGCGTCGGGTGGCTCGGCCGGGTCCGCTGCCACCACAAACGCGGTGACTGCCTCGCCCCACTCGGGGTCCGGCAGGCCCAGGACTACAACGTCGGCGACGCCCTGGCAGGTTCCCAGCGCGGCCTCGACGTCGCCCGGCACGACCTTCTCGCCGCCCGTATTGATCACGTCGTCTGCGCGGCCCCGCACGCCGAGGCTGCCGTCGGGCCGCCACCAGCCAAGATCGGCGCTGTGGAACCAGCCGTCCCGAAGCACCGATGCCGTCAGCTCCGGGTCGCCGAGATAGCCAGCGAACAGCACTGGCCCCGAGATCTCTATCTGCCCCTCCAGGCTGAGGCGGACGGCCACGTCGTCTAGCGGAACCCCGTCATACACGCAGCCGCCGCACGTCTCGCTCATGCCATAGGTCGTGACGATCCGCCAGCCTGCCTTGCGCGCCTCGGTCAGCAGGCCATCGCCTGGCGCGCCCCCGCCCAGCAAGACTGACTTCACAGGGCCGGGCCCGGTGCCCGCATCGAGCAGCCGGCGCAGTTGGGTTGGCACCAGCGACACGTGTGAACATCCGCTCGCGGCCAGGACCTGCGGGCTGACGGCAGGCACGATGACCGGCTCGAGGCCAGCGATGAGTGACCGGACGAGGACGCCGATGCCCGCGATGTGGAACGTCGGCAGGCAGCACAGCCACCGCTCGCCGGGTCCGGCGCCGATGCGTCGCAGCGACGCGGCTGCCGAGGCGGTCAGCGCCGCGGAGGTCAGCTCGACTGCCTTGGGCTCGCCGGTCGAGCCGGACGTGGCGAGGACGACGGCGGTGTCGTCCTTGATGCCAGCACCGTTCCCGGCCGCGCGGGCCGAGGCAGGTTTGAGGGCCGTCGTTCCGGTCATTGTGTGCAGCACCGTCGGCGCGAACGCGGTAAGCATGCGGGCCATGGCGCGCCCAGGCAGGGCTGGGTCGAGCGGCATGATGGCCGGGCCGGTACCGTCGAGTGCCGCCGCGAGCGCCGACAGCATTCGCTCTCCGGCCGCGGGCGTGAACTGGACCGCGTGCAATGGCCGAGATGTCACGGTCGTAAGGTTAATCGGGCAGATCAGGAAGACATCAGGAGGGCGACGAGTGGTCGACTGGAAGTCAACGGGCCCGGCGGAGGGGCAGGAGTACACCGACATCCGGTACGAGACCGCCGAGGGAATCGCCAAGATCACGATCAACCGGCCCGAAGTGCGGAACGCATTCCGGCCGACGACGCTGTACGAGCTGTCGCACGCATTCAACGTCGCGCGCGACGACGCGGAGATCGGCGTCATCATCTTGACGGGGGAGGGCGATAAGGCCTTCTGCTCCGGCGGCGACCAGCGGGTTCGCGGCGACGATGGCTACAGGGACACCAAGGGCGTTGGCCGGCTCAACGTGCTCGACCTCCAGGTCCAGATCCGCCGCACTCCTAAACCGGTGATCGCCATGGTCGCCGGGTATGCCGTCGGCGGGGGTCATGTGCTGCACGTCTGCTGTGACCTCACGATCGCGGCTGACAACGCGATCTTCGGCCAGACGGGACCGAAGGTCGGCTCGTTCGACGGCGGCTACGGCTCGTGGTTGCTGGCCGCGACCGTCGGTCTCAAGAAGGCGCGCGAGATCTGGTACCTGTGCCGGCAGTACAGCGCCGAAGAAGCGCTGCAGATGGGCCTCGTCAACGCCGTCGTTCCGCTCGAGCAGCTTGAGGATGAGACCGTCAGCTGGGCGCGCGAGATGCTCGCGAAGTCGCCCCTCGCACTGCGGATGCTCAAAGGCGCTCTCAACGCCGTCACGGATGGCGCAGCCGGAATGCAGCAGTTCGCCGGCGACGCGACGATGCTGTACTACATGAGCGAGGAAGCTCAGGAAGGGCGCGACGCTTACGTCGGCAGGCGGCCCCCCGACTTTTCGAAGTTCCCCCGTCGCCCGTGATACCGCGGCTGTGACGCGACCGACCGCGGCGGCCGCCGACGTGGTCGCCGACCTCCTACCGACGCTGCGGGCGTTCGCGATTCCGATGCCCGTGCGCTTCCGCGGCACGACGCTTCGCGAAGGCGCGCTGCTGCACGGGCCGGCTGGGTGGGGAGAGTTCTCGCCGTTCCCGGAGTACGGTCCGCGCGAGTGCGCGCGGTGGCTCGCGTGCGCGCTTGAGTCGGCGGCGTTCGGCTGGCCAGCGCCGGTGCGCAGCAGCGTGCCGGTAAATGTGACGGTGCCCGCCGTCGGCCCGGAGCAGGCACACGCGATCGTCTCCCGGTCGGGCTGCCGGACCGCCAAGGTCAAGGTCGCCGAGCCGGGCCAGCCGGAGTCCGCCGACGTCGACCGCGTTGAGGCAGTGCGGGACGCCATCGGGCCGAGCGGCAACGTCCGCATCGACGCCAACGGCGGGTGGGACGTCGACACGGCCGAGCGGATGCTGACCGCACTGGCCAGATTCGACCTCGAGTACGCCGAGCAGCCGTGCCCCGGCCTGCCGGAACTCGCCGCGCTGCGGCGGCGCGTCGACGTTCCGCTGGCCGCCGACGAGTCAATCCGCCGAGCTGAGGACCCGCTGCGCGTGCGGGCGGCCGGGGCGGCCGACATCGTCGTTCTCAAGGCGCAACCGCTCGGCGGCGTGCGGGCCGGGCTGGAGATCGCAGCGGAGTGCGGCCTCCCGGTCGTCGTGTCGAGCGCGGTGGACACGTCGGTCGGCCTCGCCGCAGGGGTTGCGCTCGCGGCTGCGCTGCCGCGGCTGCCCTATGCGTGCGGCCTCGCGACGATGAGCCTGCTCGCCGGCGACGTGACGGCGCAGCCACTCGCTGAGACCGGGGGGCAGCTGCCAGTCCGGGCCGCTGTCGTCGATCCGGCGGAGCTGGCCCGGTGGGAGGTTGATGCTGCTGACTGGCGCGTACGCCTGCTGGCAGCCGCCGAGTTCCTGCCTGACGTTGCTAGGCCGCTGCGGTGAACCCGTCGACCGCGTTCGCAACGGTGCTCGTCGACGAGCTGATCCGGTGCGGACTGCGGGAAGCAGTCATCGCGCCCGGGTCCCGCAGTGCGCCGCTGGCGATGGCGCTGCACGCTGCTGCCTCCGCACCCGGATCCAGGTTGCGTCTGCACGTTCGCATCGACGAGCGATCAGCGTCGTTCGTCGCGCTCGGCCTCGCCAAGGCCAGCGGCAATCCGGTTGCCGTCGCGTGCACGTCGGGAACTGCGGCCGCGCATTTCCACGCGGCCGTGATCGAGGCCGACGAGTCGGGCGTGCCGCTCATCGTGCTGACCGCGGATCGTCCACCGGAGCTACGCGGCACGGGCGCCAATCAGACCATCGACCAGATCAAGCTGTACGGCGACGCTGTTCGCTGGTTCTGCGAGACGGGCGTGCCCGAGCGCCTGCCGGGACAGGTCGCGTACTGGCGTTCGCTGGCGTGCCGCGCTTGGTCACGGGCCGCGGGGCACGCGGCCGCCTTCCCGGGTCCCGTTCATCTGAATCTGCCGTTGCGGGAACCCCTCGTGCCAGATGGCGGTTCGCCCGACTGGCCCGAGCCGCTCGATGGTCGCCCGGGCGGACAGCCGTGGACGCGCGTCGCGGCGCTGACAGAGCCGACCGGCGTCGAGGCCGACCTGGAGCTTGACTGGACCGAGCGCGGCCTCGTCGTGGTCGGCGACGGCGCCGCCGACCCTGCGAGTGCCGTCCGGCTCGCGGCCGAGGCGGGCTGGCCGCTGCTAGCCGAGCCATCCTCGCGCGCGCGACACGGCCCGGTGGCGCTGAGCTCGTACGAATTCCTGCTCGACACCCCCGAGTTCACCAGCGCGCGCGAGCCTGACGTGATCGTCTCCGCGGGCCGGCCTGGCCTCACGCGCGGTCAGCTCGGCTTGCTCCGGCGCGGCGCGGCTCGCCATGTGGTACTGGCCCAGGCTCCGGATCGCTGGCTAGACCCGGCGCGAACCGCCACCGACGTCGCCAGCCGTCTCGTCCTGCGCCGGGTGCCGGCCGCGCAAGCAGACGGTGCCGAATCTGACTGGCTGCGGTCCTGGCTGACGGCCGACGCCGCAGCGCGCGCGGCAGCAGACGCGGTGCTCTCCGCCGCCGGCACGCTGACCGAGCCGTTGCTCGCACGCGACATCGGCGCGGCGCTGCCGCCGGACGCCTTGCTCTGGGTGGCGTCGAGCATGCCGGCCAGAGACCTGGATCGGCACATGCTTCCCCGCGGTGACGTGCGCGTGCTCGCGAGCAGGGGAGCAAGCGGCATCGACGGACTGGTATCGGCTGCCATCGGCGCTGCACTCGCCCATCAGGCTGTCGGCGGGGGGCCCGCCGTCGCGCTGCTGGGCGACCTGGCGCTCGTGCACGACGCCCCCGGCCTGATGCTCGGCCCGCTGGAGCCGCGCCCGGATCTGTGCATCGTCGTGGTCAACAACGACGGCGGCGGCATCTTTTCCACGCTCGAACAGGCCTCGTTCGCCGATTCATTCGAGCGCGTCTTCGGCACGCCGCACGGCGCCGATCTCAGCGCGCTCGCCGCCGCGGCTGGCCTGCCGTACACGCGGCTTGCCGCCGCCACCGAACTGCGCGCAGCCTTGTCCGGGTCAGGGCTTCGCCTCGTCGAGGTATGCACGGACCGGGCGGACGGCGCCAAGCTCCGCGCAGCCATCACGCAGGCTTGCACGGTCGCCGCCGCCGCCGCTTTCTAGCCGTCGTCGGGGCGCGCGTTCGCGACGCTGGCCGACTGCGTTCTATGCTGCGAGCGTGAACGCGGGCCACGGCCACCGGAGTTCCGTGAGGGTACATGTCGGCAGCGTCGGCCCGGAGCACAGGCCACCAGGCGCAGATACCAGCCAGGCCGACAAGCCAGAGCTTGCCGACGTCGGGCGGCTGGCGAGGCGACTGATCGCCCGCACTGTCGCGGCGGCGCGGGCCGAGGACGAATCAGCGAGCCGCCTCCTGAGCGATCACCTCCGTATCGCCGGGCAGGCTGCGGCCCTGCCTGTCGCCAAGGGTTCGTGGCCGGCCTATGACCGGGTGAACGTTCAGACGGCGGTGGAAGCATGGCTCGCCGCACCAGGGCGCGACCACCGCCTCGTCGGCCTGACGCAGTACCGCCACCGCGACTTCGGCCTGCCTGACTTGCTGCATCGCGGCAACCGCTGGGCCCCTCCGCTCGGCAGCGTCGAGACGGAGTCGCTCCCGGCCGGGCCGGGCGGGCTCACCCGACCGTGCGTCCAGTGCGGCGTCTACCTGACGTCGGACGCCGACGGCCAGGCCGCCGTGCTCGTCCGCGGTCCCGAGCGGCATGGCATGCAGGAAGGCGTCAGCGTCGAGGTCGTCGCTACGCCCGCGGAGCGAGCGACGCAGATCGTCTCGGAGATCCGTCAGCTCAGCATCGAGCACAACGTCTTCCGCGGTCACGTCGTCGAGTTCAGCGGGGAGGTATTCGGTGGGAGCGGAAGCGGGCTGCTCAGCTTCCTCGAGCGCCCGGATGTCGTCCGCGATCAGGTCGTGCTGCCGCCGCACGTACTCGACGGCATCGAACGGCAGGTGCTTGGCGTCGCGCGGCACGCGCCGCGCCTGCTAGCCAGCGGCCAGCACTTGCGCCGTGGCGTGCTGCTGTACGGCGTGCCTGGCACGGGGAAGACGCACACGGTGCGGTACCTGCTCGGCAGGCTGCCCGGGGTGACCGTCGTCATCCTGTCGGGGCGCGCACTCGGGATGATCGCGGATGCGTGCTCGGTTGCCCGGAGTCTCCAGCCGTCGCTCGTTGTCGTCGAGGACGTGGACCTCATCGCGGAGGAGCGCGAGTATCACGTGGGCGAGAACCCGCTGCTGTTCGAGCTGCTCAACGAGATGGACGGTCTCGCCGGCGATGCCGACGTCACCTTCCTGCTCACCACCAACCGTGCCGACTTGCTGGAGAAAGCGCTGGCCGCGCGCCCCGGCCGGGTCGATCACGCCGCAGAGCTGCCGGTGCCGGACGCGGCCGCCAGAGCCACGCTGCTTCGCTTGTACCAAGGGCGGCTGACGCTCGACGTGACCGACCTCGACACCGTCATCGCCCGAACCGACGGAGTGACGGCCTCCTTCATCAAGGAGCTGCTGCGCCGGGCGGCGCTCAACGCCGCCGAAGCGGACGACGGTCCCGGTACCGAAGGCGAGCCGATCCGGGTCACGGATGAGCATCTCGCCGCCGCGCTTGATCAGCTACTCGACGTGCGGGGCGCGCTGACCGCAAACGCTCCTTGGCGGCGGTCCGGCGCAGCCCGGTCCGGCTCGATTCCCGCGCTGACGTACTCAGGCCCGGCGCGGTAGCCGAAGCCACCACGCCGGGCCGGGAGTACGTCAGGCCGAGTTACCGGCCGGCGTCACCGCCTATTGTCAGAAGCCGGGCAGCGCGGTCGAGATGTCCCAGCTCTTGCCCCAGTACCACTGGGTGGCATCCGAGCCAGGCACCACGTGGGCGTAACCGGTCGGGTCGGCGATCCAGTAATGCACGTGCGACTGCATCTGCTGCGGCAGCGTGGCGATAGCTGCCTTCACGGCAGGCCACTCCGACAGCATCGTGTAGATGCGGGCGACAGCGCCGGGCGCGGCGCTGAGCTTGGCCTGGGCCCACGAGGCGGCGACCGACGGGGTCGCGTCACCCGGTTCGACGTCCAGCGCCTGAGCGCCTGGGTCGGTGCCGCGGGTGTCGATCCACAGCACGTTGCCGCGGCCCGCCACCTGCGACGCAGGCACCGCGTAGCCGCCCGTCGCGTACGTCGCGACATTCTGGCCCGCGGGAATCAGCTGCGGGGTCACCGAGTCGTAGATCTGGTACGGCTGCGGGGGCGGAGCCGGCGCCGGGGCCGCAGTCGGCTGCGACGATGCCGCAGGCGACGCAACTGCGGCCTTGTTAGCGACGCCGATCCGCGCCACCGACCGCTGGTCTGCCGGTAGCTGGCTCGGCGCCGCTGAGTGTGCCGGTGGCGACAGCGGGCCGCCTGGCGCGGCCTTGGCGATCGGCGCGCCGGACAGATGGGCCGGCGTGCTCACCTGGCCGAGCGGCGACGCTTTCGTGGCATCGAGGGCGAACGGCGCGCCGTGGCGGGCCGTCGCTGTGCTCGGGCTCGCTGGCCTGACGTCAGCGGCCAGGGTCGTGGTACCGGGGCTCGCGAGCGAACCGGTAGCCGCCATCGCTGGACTCGCTGAAACGCCTGCGGCCACGGCCGCCAGCGCGGCGCCCGCGGTTACGGTCGCGAGCCGGGTTGTCCTGCTCGCCGACGCGACGGATTCTCGTAGATGTGTCTGGACAGCACGAAATGGGGGGATTTTGACATGCGGAAGCAACGTGAGCCTTTCGGCGGGCGTGGGGGGCACGCACTGCGGGCACCCAGGGCTCGGCCGGGCGACGGCGTCTACGCCGGGCTACGGCTGGGGGTACGCGATGTGCCGCGGGTCAGGGCGACACGCTGCTTCGGGGGCAGCCTGAATCACGCTTCTGGATGCAATCGGTTACTGAGAGTTAACGCCGAGCAGCTGTGCCGACATTCCAAGGGTTCGAGAATGCCGTATGACCTGGCTCACAGGATCTAGCCGTGACTCGGCACGGGCGTCCACGTGATCGTCAGTGTCCACTTCGTGGACGTATCGGTGCTGAAAGACGGCCCGATCAGCTCGATGCCTTCGCTCTGCGAGGCGCCCTGCACGGCCCAGCACTGCCCGGACGCATCGAACTCACGGTCGCACGCGGGCGTCTCGCTGATCCCTGCCGTCTGTGCCCCGACAGCGCTGAAGTTCTCGACCAGGTACTGGTCGGATCCAGGCATCCGGCCGTCGTCCCGGGTGCACTTCGGGGCGCCGTCGCCACGTCTGATGCACAGGTTCCACTGGTCGCCGCTGTCAGACGGGATGGCACTCGTCCCGTTTACATAGATGGCCGAAGCGATGCCCGTGTTGGTGATGGTGATCGGGAAGAAGCCGGGGCTGAGGAGCCCGACGAGGCACTGCCCGTTCGGAAACCCGAGCTTGCCAGCCGTCGACTGGGTATTCCTGCTCGCCAGCCCGCCTGTGCAATTCCCGAACGTGGCGCTCGCGGGGGACACCGTGACCGAGCGAATGGTCGGCACCGTAGTCAGCGACAGGTTGACGCTGGCGGCCTGGCCGGCGTTCTGCGGTGCCGCACCCCTGATCCCGCAGCCGGCGAGTCCAGACCCGACGAGCACGAGGCCGGCGGCCAGCACTAGCGACCGCGCCTTACGCCCCACGGCCGCCTCCGTTCCCGGCCGCGGCGCCGGCCGCCGCCCGTTCGACCCGGATGCTGATCCCTGCCCTCGTCATGAGGAAGACCGCCAGCGCGAGCGCGACCACGACGGCGACGGCCAGCAGTACCCATGACGGCACCCTGAACCAGGCCGACGACACCACTCCGGGGACTACCCGGAATTCCAGGTCAGTTGCCGCCGCGACGCCGAGGTGGGCACTGCCCGCGGCCAGCGCCGCCGAGCCCGTCACGACGACGTCACTGAAGTACTGTCCTGGCCGCGCGCTCGCCGGTACGACGAGGCTGAGCGGGATGCGTGCGGACTGACCGTGCCCGAGCGATGACGGCAGCCCCGACACGCGGATCCACGCTCGCGGGACCGTGCGCCCAGTGCCGGGGGAGATGCGCTCGATCCGGATCGCGACTGACTCAGGCTCCGTACCCGTGTTGACGACGTACACGGGCGGCAGGGAGTACGTTCCGCCCGGATGCGCGCTCCCGGCCAGTTGTACTGGCCCCGCCTGCACGCCCACACCCACGCTGGCGTACGCCGCGGCCGGAGCGGCCGCGAGGAAAAGCACGCCGAGCGCGGCCGACAGCGCTAACCGCTGATGCATGACCTGGTCCAGGTACTCCCGCGTGTGTGGACATCTCGCCATGTGCTGCACATGACTGTAACTGATCATGACTCAAGGTCAAGAACCATAAGAAACAGGAACGGGGTCGCGGGCGCCGATCGCCGTGGCGAGTCTTAGCGCCCCGCGCGCGACCGCAGAGCGGCGGCCGCGTTCCAGCGCAGCGCACCGACCAGATCACGCGCGTGCTCGAGCGCCGTGTAATCCGGTCGGAGCCTGAGCTGCGCGAGCGCCAGGTCGAGGTCTGCGCCGCTTCGACCGAGCACGACGGAGAAGTCACGGCGCACCGGCGCACGCAGGCCGTAACCGAATGACCGCTGCATCCGGGCGAACATCGGCCGGTACATCCGGGCCCGCTCATGCAGGCCGGAGGAGTGGGACATCGGGTTCTTCGGCCGGCTGGTGATGTAGTCCGGCAGCATGTCCGCGAACGCCTGCCGCATGATCCACTTGTCCTGGCCTCCGCGCACCTTGAATTCCAGCGGGATGCGGAGTGCGAGCTCGACCAGCGCGGGGTCGAGATACGGCACGCGCGCCTCCACGCCGTGCCCCATGCTGACGCGGTCAACGCGCTGCAGCTCGGTGCGGTGCAGGTTCGCGATCATGTGCTCGAACAACCGGTGTGATGCGGCGGCGCCGATCAGGTCGTACATGGCGTATCCGCCAAATAGCTCGTCGGATCCATCCCCGGTCAGCACCACCTTGAGGCCGAGGGCCCTGGCGCGGGCGAACAGCGGTGCCGACACGATCGCGTTGATGATGTCGCCGTACTCGGACAGCTCCGACATCCGGATCGCCTCGCGCACGTCCGCCGCACGTATCTCGCCGGGCCGCACGGTCACGACCTCGTGCGGGACGCCGAGGTCGGCGCAGAGCCGGCCCGCGAACGCCACATCGTCGCTGCCGGGGGCGCCGATGGTCAGTGCGACGCAGTCCGGGTGCATCTCACGAACGTGCGTGAGGATGATCGAGCTGTCCAGGCCGCCCGACAGCACGACGCCGACGGTCAGGTCGGTATCGACCCGCACCCGGATGCTGTCCTCGACCGCAAGGCGCAGCGCCTTGGCCGCCTCGGCTGGATCGTCGAGCTGCGGCCGTTCGTCGCCAGCCCGCATCACGTCGACATACGAGGAAAGCACAGGCGCAGCCCGCGGACCAGCCCAGCCGTGGTGGCCCGGAGGCACCTCCGAGACCGTCGCCCCGACCGGCACGAGCGCCTTGATCTCCGACGCCACGTGCAAGCGCTCCCCCCGGGAAGACCAGTACAGCGGTTTCACCCCGACCGGGTCGCGGGCGAGGTACGTGCTGTCGGTGAGCCGATCGCGAATCACAAACGCGAACTCGCCCCGCAGGCGCGCAACCGCGCTCTCGCCCCAGTGCAAGAACGCCTCCAGCGCGACCTCGGTGTCGCTCTCGCTCCGGAACTTGCGGCCCGAGGCGATCAGCTCCGCGCGTAGCTGGCGGTAGTTGAAGATCTCGCCGTTGTAACACAAGAGCCAGCGACCGTCGGGCGACAGCCACGGCTGGACAGCCCGTTCCCGGTCAACGATGCGAAGCCGCCTCGTGCCCGCCAGCAGCCGGCTCTCCCGATGCGTCTCTTCGACCTCGCCGCGCGCCGCGAGGCTGGAGAGCATCTGGCTGAACAGCTCGCTGTCCGCCCCGCGGCCCGCGATCAGGGCGATGCCGCACACGGATGGTCAGCCCGCGGTCTGGTGATCGGGTACCAGCCGCAGCGCGCGGCCGGCGCCCGGGCATACGCACAGATGCCAGGCCTGGCCCTCGTCGATCACGTTGATCTCGCCGGCCTGCTGGCGGTCGAGCAGCAGGCGCTTCAGCATGCCGTCCGCCTGGAACCGGCGGAACCAGTACATCTCGATATCGGCCGCGTAGCCGATGCAGTGCGCACTCGGCAGCAGTGCGGCGTAGCCGAGCGAGCGCAGGTGCCGCTGATGCGTCACGCTTCTCGTCAGGCTCGTGACCCACAGCCGGGGGGTTCCGGTCGGCGCCAGCCGCGCGAAGTCGGCGGCGATCTGGTTGAGCAGGACGATCAGCTCAGCGCGAGCGCACGCGAAGCGCAATCCGGCAGTTAGCGGCGTCCGGTCCGGCACGGCGAGCCGCTCGGCCGATCGCGCGGCGCGGGCCAGCAGGGAGGCGGGCTGGCGCCGGTACTGGAATAGCAGCAGGCCATCACGCCTCAGCGCGTCCAGGTCGAGGAGGTCCGGTGCGTTGTGCACGTCTGCGTCCGAATGGTACGGAGCCACGTTGCCCCACCACAGGACGTCGATCTGAGAGAGGAGCGCGATCCTGATCATCCTGGCCAGGTTGGCCGCGGAGCTGCGCGCGCTCTTGGTGTAGATCCTGATCTCGCGCAGTACGCGCTGGGTCGCCGCCTCTGGCCCGGACGGCATCGCGGAGAACACGATCGCGAACTCGGCCTCGGTCAGCCGCCTCGTCAGGATGCGCTCGGCCATGGCAGTGCCGGGAGATTCGCCCAGGCTGGCCAGCTCGGTGTAGACGTCGGTCACCGCCGCCCGGTAGGCCTCGACGTCCGACTGACGCCGCGCCGCACCTGGCGAGAGATCGTCGGCGCCCGCTTCCCGGCTAACCACCCAGTTCGTCACGAGCACGCTCCCCAAGCGGCGCGAGCAAGTCCGCTCGCTGCAATGAGCACTGAGAGTAACAGTTAAGCGACGGAAGGTAACTTAAGTTGAGCAGGCTGCGCCGTTAGTGCCAGCCTGTCGGAAATCGGACCGCCCGTCGGCTTGCCGGCGGGCGGGCGACCGAGCGGCGAGCGGCCTCGCGGCGATCGACTGGCGGCATGCCCCTGCCCGACGCCGGCAAACCCCTTTTGATCATTCCGCGCCCACGCCTTCGCGGTCACATGGCCGGGCCTGGGCGACCTGTTGGCCTTTCCGTGGGGCATTCATAACGAGCACACTGAGCTGCGTGACGGACGACGACGACGGGCAGGACAAGACGGCCGCGGCTGATGGCGGCCAAGCAGGGGCGAAGGACCAGCCGGCACCCCCGTGGCGCCGCTGGACTATCGGCGTCGCCGCGTTCCTGGCCCTTCTCGTCTCACTTCTGCTGCTGGTGGGTGACGGTCTGGCCGGGGTTATCAACAACCTGGGTGGCGGCCCTCCCTCAGCGGGAACCTGGCTTGGCGTCGCCGCCGCCGGACATGGCACGCTGGCCGTGGCCAGCGCCGTTCTCTTCGGCCTCGGTTTCGCGAACTCCGCGCGGCGGCGGGCGGCCGTCCTGGCCGCGTGGGCGATCATCCCAGTTGGGATCGGCTGGTTCCTGTTGTGCGGACGGCTGGCTAGCGCGTAGCGGTCGCGCTGGCGACGCTAACGCGGGCGGTCAGCCAACCGGGGTGATCGCCAAGTCTCGGAACGACACTTCGAAGCCGTTGCCAGCGGGAGCCGCGCACATCGCGCCTGCAAAGGCGGACCTGTTCGGCGGCAGGTACACGACCCCGGCGAGCTCATCGGCGTCGCCGCCCAGGCCGTATCGGATCTCGACTGCATCGCCCCGCCTGGCTAGCCGCAGGCCGAGGTCAGCGCTTCCACCGGGCAGGTCCGCGACCGTCCAGCTTGAGTACACCAGCGTGGTCACGGTGCTGAACCGGATCCGGCCGTCCACATACTCGATTCCGGTCTTGAGCCAGTGCTGCTCATCGACGCGCACCATCGCGCCAGCCTGGTCGAACTGATCGGTGTAGGCGCCGCGAACCCGCATCGTCAGGTCGAAGTCGCCACCAACCGGCTCGCCATACACGTGTCCGCTGTCGCGGACGAACCCGTAGTGCGTCGTACGCCAGAAGTCGGTGCCTCCATCCGCCATCACGGTCAGCACGCCGTTCGCCGCCGACCAGTTCGCCGGCTCATTGATCCACTCCACAAAGGCCTCCAGGGGTTGCCAATCGCTAGCGTCGCGAGGTAGCCGGCCAGGAACACCACTATCGGCCGGTACGGCTGCATCACCGGACGGATCGCGTCGGCCGCCGCTGCCGCGAAGCGCTCCACCGCGCGCGGTCCGATGCTGTCGAGCCAGTTCGCGAACGCAGGCTGGCCAAGCCGGTAGCCGACCAGCTGTTGCGGTGTCGTGACGCCGACGTCGACAGGACGTTCATCGACCGCGACATGAGCGAGGCCAGCGGCGTCCGCGGCAGCGCGCATGGCCTCGGCCGAGCCGAGAGCTGGCACGGCATTGGTCTTGAGGTCGGTGTACCAGCCCGGAACCTGCCAGCCTGCTTGCTGCGCGAGCACGTCGATCTGGTCGCGGGCCTGGCTCCTGCTGGCGTTGCTGAACACCGTCGCGAGCACGGGACGGCCCGGCTTGGTGACGCGGATCAGCTCGGCTAGCCCGTCGGCTGGCTCAGCTAGGTGGTTCAGCACAAACGCGGCAATGGCGGCGTCGACACTGTCGTCCGGCAGCGGGAGCGCGCGCACGTCGGCGACCGCGCACGGCGGCCTGGTCCCAGCGTCCCAGGCCGAGCATGTCGAGGGCGCGGTCGATAGCCGCAGCTCGGGCCCCGACCGCGACGAGCGCAGCGCTGACGGCACCAGTGCCCGCGCCGACGTCGAGGACGGTGCGGCCTGCCAACGGCCGCGGGCTCATGGCCACCAGTTCGGCCGCGATCGGGCCGTAGACGAGCGTGGCACCAGTGGCCCACCGTCGGCCCGCGCCTGCGTACCGATCCGCGTCGTCGTACCGGTCGCCCATGCCTACTTCCGCGAACGACGTGAACCGTGAGGCCGCAAGTCGCGGCCGTTCTGAGCCCTGACCGTACTCGCGCTGCACTTGAGTCAGCCCTCCAGCGCGCGCCGCATCGGCCGGAACTTGGTCTCCGTCTCGGCGAGCTCGGCGTCGGGCTGTGAGCCGGCCACGATGCCGCAGCCAGCAAAGAGCCGGGCGCGCCTGCCGTCGATCTCGCCACAGCGCAACGCGATGCCCCATTCGCCGTTCCCGCGGGCGTCGACCCAGCCAACCGGCCCAGAGTAGCGACCGCGGTCCATGCGCTCGAGCTCCCTGATCAGCTCCAGGGCGACGTCTGTCGGCGTCCCGCAGATGGCCGCGGTGGGATGCAGCGAGGCCGCCAAGCGCCAGAGCCGACGCATCGCGGGAGAGCACGCCTGAGACGGAGGTTGCCAGATGCCGGTAGTCGGCGGTCTGGAGCAGGAATGGCTGGGGATCCACTGCCAGTTCCGTGCACAGGGGCGCCAGCAGGTCGCGGACGGACTCAACGGAGTACCTGTGTTCCTCGGCGTTCTTGGCCGACGCCAGCAGCGCTGCGGCGAGCGCCTCGTCATCGGCTTTGCTGCCGCCTCGCGCCATCGTGCCCGCCAGCACGAGAGACCTGACGTCCCGGCCTTCGCGCTGAATCAGCAGCTCTGGCGTGGCGCCGACGAGTCCCGCGCACGCGAACGTGTAGCAGCCGGGCAGCCGGGATCCCAGCCGGGTGAGCAGAACGCGGATGTCGATGTCGGCTGACGCGTACGCCTGCAGATCCCGGGCGAGCACCACCTTGCGCAGCTCACCGGCCTTGATCCGCGCCACAGCCGCCGCGACGACCTGCTCCCACTCCGGCGCGGTCAGGCTGCCATCGCTCCAGCGCAGCTCGCCCGGGCTGCCACCAGGCCTGGTGTAGGCGACTTCGGGCACGTCGCCATTGGGGGAGATGGTGGTCCGCCACGACACGCCACCTCGACGGCCGGTGATCACCGCAGGCACGATCACGACTGAGCCGTCTGAGGCCGGATCGAACGTGAAGCTTCCGAACGCTACCGGACCGGTACCCGGCACCTTGACCTCGTCGCTGACTCGCGCTGCGTCGAAGACCTCGGCCAGCCACTTCTCGCCGGTCGCGAATCTATCTTCACCGGCTGGAATCGTCAGCCTGGCCGCCTCGCCCCAGCCCACCAGGCCGTCACCCTGGTGAATCCAGGCTGAGGCCAAGGAACTGGGCAGTCCCGACAGCAGGTCACCTGGATCGGCCACGCCAACTGTCCTGACGGTCAAGCCATCCTGCAGACGCCGTTCGCGGCCGATATGGGGTGCCTCCACGGCAGTCCACTCTACGTGCGGCCCAACGGAGACCGACCGAGGGACCGGCTCATTCTGGCCTTCAGCACCTGGCGTTAAGCGAGAGACCGCCGCCTCCAGGCGGCGCTTGGTAACAGCGCGAGCGCGAAGCGGAAACTGAGCCACGCCACGAGGACAGCGGCCACGAGGCTGCCGAGCACATTGAGGCCAGCATCTGCGAGCGCGCCGTCTTCCAGCAGGCGCAACGTCTCGTAGCCGAACGTCGAGAACGTCGTAAGCCCGCCGCAGAAGCCGGTGGCGACCAGCGCGAACACAACGCGCGGCACCCCGAGGTGTAGCTGCGCGCCCAGCAAGAATCCGACGACGGCGAAGCCGGCCACGTTGACGGTGAACGTGCCCCACGGGAGCACCGTGTCGCGGCGGGCCTGAATAAGCCGGTCGGCTAGATAGCGAGCCGGCGCGCCGAGCATGCCCCCGGCGAGCACTGCAAGGACGATCACGCTGAGCTGCCGCCGACCGCGCTGCCGCCCGAGTAGGTGTGGACGTGCACGTCTTCGACGATGATCAGGCCGCCGCCGATCAGGTCGGCCACCTCGTCCAGGAACGCGTCGGTCCGCTCGGCCGTGTCGACGATGATGATGGCGAGAGGCAGGTCCTCGCTGAGAGACAGCAGCCTGCTGGTGTGGATGCGGGACGCGGCGCCGAAGCCCTCGATGCCGCGGAACACGCTCGCGCCCGCGAGGCCGCGCTGATGAGCGCGATGCACGATCTCGGCATACAGCGGCTTGTGATGGTACCGGTCGGACTCGCCGATGAAGATCGTGATCCGCCTGGCCGCACCCTGGAGCCTCACTGGCCACCTCCGCCTCGACGAGCTCGCGCGCGTGCTGGCCAGCCCGCCGCCATCCGGCCCGCTTTCATCCCCGACCATACGGCGACCAGCGCGGCGACGACGCTGCTGAGCGCGTAGGCGTCGGCAAGCGCGAACGCGCGCCCGTTCAGCAGTGTCAGCACGCCCCCCGCGAACGTGGAGAACGTCGTAAATCCGCCGATCAGCCCGACCGCCAGGAACGGCCGGAGAAAGCGGCGCGGGGGCCACACCTCGAGCAGGTACACCATGAGCAAGCCGAGGCAGAAGCAGCCGGACACGTTCACGGCGAAGATCGCCCACGGGAATCCGTTACCGGCTGGGAACGCGGCCGCGAGTAGGTATCTCGCCACGCTGCCGACCCCGCCGCCGACGGCTACGGCGGCAAGATCCGCCGCACCGGGTCCGGAGCGCTGGTGCTGCCGCATAGGCGACCGGCTTCCGACCCGCGTGTCCGCGCTCGACACGTACTCTCTTCGGCGATCTCATGGGCAGGCGTGTGCCCGCCTCTGGGCGCTCAAGCCTAGATGACGAGGTCCGGCGCGCTGACGGCCCAAGTGGTATCGTGGCCAAAACTCGATTAAGTCGATGGGATTCATAGGATGGTAAGCCCGACGCAGCTCGCCACGCTCGTGCGTGCGACGGCGGCAGCCAGGGACCAGTGGCGGCCGGTCGTTCGATTCACGCCGAGGCGCCGCTGGTTTCACCGGCTCGGGCTCACCGACGACTACGAGACGTGGCTGCTGACCTGGTTGCCAGGACAGCGCACCGGCTTTCATGATCATGGTGGCGCCTCGGGCGCCTTTGCGGTCGCGCAGGGCGACCTGCGCGAGACGCTCGCATCGCCAGGCAGCAGCCGGCTTCGGCACCGAACGACGCGAAGACGGTGCCGTCACGAGTTTCGGCGGCCAGCACGTGCACGAGGTGGGCAACATCAGCCACGTGCCCGCCGTCAGCGTGCATGCCTACTCACCTCCGCTGACAGCGATGCGGCGATACGAACTCAGCGGCTCTGGCCTGACGCTCGTGCGGACCGACCGCGCCGAGGTCGACTGGTGAGCCGGCCGGCCGGAGCACGTCACCATCGACGAGGTACTCGCCGCGGCCCGCGCTCGCATTACGCGGCTCACCCCCGCGCAGGCGCACCAAGCGGTCGCGGCGGGCGCCGTGCTGGTCGACATCAGGCCGCAGGCGCAGCGCCAGGCCGAGGGCCAGATCCCCGGTGCGGCGATCGTGGAGCGCAACGTCCTCGAGTGGCGCCTGGATCCGGAGTCGGCAACCCGGCTGCCGATCGCCCGGCTACGACCTGCAGGTCATCGTCTTCTGCTCGGAGGGGTACACCTCAAGCCTGGCGGCAGCCGCGCTGTTGGACCTGGGCATCCGGCGGGCAGCCGACCTGTCGGGCGGCTTCCGGGCCTGGCAGGCGTCGGGGCTGCCGGTGACCGGGTCGCTCAGCGCCTAGAGCAGGGAAAGTTGCACCGCGTCGGCGTCAGCCGATGCCGGATGTTCAAGAGCAACGTCTGTTGCCTGCTCGTTTGTCGTTCCGTCGGCGAGCGGCTGACCGTCCGGTGCCGCCGGCGGTACACGGCGCGCCCCGCCCGGCGTCGTCCGACCCACGCCATGCGCGCGTGCGAGGGCCGAGACTTGCTCGGTGATCCGATGCTGATAGCTCGCCGGCGCGTACGCGCGGCTGCCGTAGAGGCCGCGATAGGCATCGATCAGGTGTGGGTGCTCGCGAGCGAGCCACTTGAGGAACCACTCGCGCGCGCCGGGCCGCAGGTGTAGCACGATCGGGCTCACGTGAGCTGCACCCGCCATGGCGATCTTGCGAACCGCTGCGTCGAGTTGCTCTGGGGAGTCTGACAGGAACGGAACCACCGGTCCCATGAGGACACCGCACCGCAGGCCGTGGTCGCTCAGCGTGGCGCAAACACCCAGCCGCCGGTCCGGACCCGGCGCTCCAGGCTCGATAGATCGAGATAGCGCTTTATCGATAATTCCGACCGATACATTCAGGCCGACGTCAGTAACGGTCGCGGCCTTGACGAGCAGGTCCAGATCCCGCAGCACCAGCGTGCCCTTGGTGAGGATCGAGAACGGATTCGCCGCCTCAGTCAGCGCGCTGATGATCCCCGGCATGAGCTTGTACTTGCCCTCGGCCCGCTGATAGCAGTCGACATTCGTGCCCATGGCGATGTGCTCGCCGGTCCAGCGCGGCGCCGTCAGCTCGCGTCGCAGCAATTCGGGCGCGTTGACCTTGACCACGATCTGGGTGTCAAAGTCATGACCCGAATCTAGGTCGAGGTAGGTGTGCGTATTGCGCGCGAAGCAGTACACGCACGCGTGGCTGCAGCCGCGGTACGGGTTGATCGTCCAGCGGAACGGGACCCTGGATGCCTCCGGAACCTTGCTGATGATGGTCCGGGCGTGGATCTCATGGAACGTGATCCCGCGGAAGCCCGGAGTGTCGAATGTCCGCGTGACGACCGCAGCGCGGCCAAACAGCGCCTGCTGACCCGCCTCGTCCGGTCGATCGCCGTCACTCGACAGCCGCAGTGAATCCCAGCGCATGGTGACTGATTATAGAATACATATTCGATTTGTTCAAACGTGCGTTCGAGATGCTCAGGCGACGTCGGGAATGGGCGGCGCCCATCGGGGTCGCTGGATAAGGCAGAAGGGATGGCCCGCCGGATCGGCAAAGACGCTCTCGCCGTGCAGCTTTGTCGCGCCCAGCGCGAGCACTCGCGGGCCTGCGGCTGCGACGTCCTCGACCATGATGTCGAGGTGGAATTGCTGGGGCACCGCGGGATCGGGCCAGGTCGGGGCCTGGTTCCCGGGAGCGCGCTGGAATGCCAGTCCAGAAGACTCGTCGTTGGCCGCGACCACAACCCAGTCGTCGTCGCGGTATGTCACCGGCAGCCCCAGGAGCTCGGAGTAGAACGCGGCCACGGCGGCGGGGTCTCCGCAGTCCAGAACCACATGATGCATCCGTCCGATCATGATCCGATCATGCCAGGTATGACGAACACGCCGACTCCGTAGTCCGTCTGCGCGTCGAGGACGGGCAGGCAGCTTCGTGACTTCCTCTTGCCGGCCGCAAAGTGCTGGTAAAGAATCGATGCCAAGGGGTGGCTGGCAGTAGCCGCCCGTGCAGCACTCGTGTCCGGCCGGAGGTGGCGCTGTGGCCCTCTCGATGGAAGAGCAGCGCATGCTTGACGAGATGGAGCGGGCACTAGCCGCCGAGGATCCGCGGCTCGCCGCGCGGTTGAACGCATTCGGCCAGCAGCACCTACCCGGCTTGTTCTCCTCGCCGCGGGCTAAGACGATTAGTGGCCTGCTTGCGCTCGCGCTCATCGCGGCGGTCACGGTCATGATGTTTGTGTTTAGCCCCTATGCCCGCCATCACGCCAACACGACCCCAACTCGGGGTACGTCGTCGGCCGCGACGAAGTCGACAGGCGCGAATTCAACCACGCACGGGTAGCGCTGAGCGGTCTGCCTCAGGACTCACGCCACAGCTGGAGCAGGTACTGCTCCATGCCTTCGAGCTGCTTGCGCGCCTGCTGGAACTCGTCGCTCAGCGGGTCGGCAAACTGCTGATACAGCTCGTCATAACTGCGAAGCGCCGCGGCCCGGTTCCTGGTGTAGATGCGCACTCCGTAGTCGCCAACGCCGCCGGACAGCCGCAGGGCGTCCACGGCCCGCCCGGCAAGCCCCATGTCTACGCTCAGCTGACCGCGCAGGTACAGCACGCACTTGGCCTCGTCTTCGTAGCCATCGCTGAACGGCGGCGGCGCGTCGTCCCACTCCTCGACGGTCAGCTGGACACCAAGGTGCTCTTGCGCCGTGGAGATGATGAGCTGATCGCGGCTCGTGCTGATGAGGGAGTCCACCGGAGCGACCGGAGCGTTCGGCGCGTCGAGCGGGGCCACGGGGTCGTGGACCCGAAACATCAGTCGCTCGGGGAAGACCGGAATCTCCAGCCGAAGCAGCCTGCGGCTCACTGGCCCCCCTCAGGTCCATCGCGATCTGTCCGGCAGACATCGCCGGCGGACAGCTTTACTGCCCTCAAGAATGCTCCGAACCGGGGACACTTGCGTACCCAATCGGCCAGAAAGCCTGGTATGGCGGGGATGTTAGCGGTGCCGCCGTGTCCGAGTTATCCTCCGGCCATGAGCTTGCCGGCCGCCCGTGTTCCCGGAGTCACTCACCGCCACGTCCAGATCGGCGGTCTGACCATGCACATCGCCGAAGCTGGCCGGGGGCCACTGGTGCTGCTGCTCCATGGCTTCCCGGAGAGCTGGTACTCGTGGCGGCATCAGCTGATCGCGCTCGCGGCCGCGGGCTTTCACGCCGTGGCACCCGATCAGCGTGGCTACTGCGCTACCGGGCCGCCGGGCGGCCCGGGCCAGGCAGCCGACGTCGATCAGTACACGATCATGCACTTGACCGGTGACGTCATCGGCCTGATGGACGCGCTCGGCGTCGAGCAGGCTGTAGTCGCCGGCCACGACTGGGGAGCGCCCGTCGCCTGGCACACGGCCCTGTTTCGGCCCGACAGGATCCGTGGCGTTGTCGGGCTGAGCGTGCCGTACCGGCCGCGGGGGAGTGCCGCACCGATCGCGACCCTGCGGGAGGCGCTCGGCGACAGCTTCTACATGGTCTACTTCCAGCGACCGGGTGTCGCCGATGACGAGCTAAGCCGGGATCCGCAGACCACGTTCCGGAAGATCCTGACCAGTCTGGCGGGGGAGGGGCCGCCGATGACGCTCATCCCGCCGGGCGGTGGTTTCCTCGATGCCGCGCAGGAGCCAGCGGAACTGCCGCCGTGGCTTTCCCAGGAGGACCTCGACACGTACGTCACCGAGTACGCGTCGTCGGGCTTCACCGGGCCCCTGAACTGGTATCGCAACATGGACCGCAACTGGGAGCTCACGGGTGCGTGGCAGCACGCACCCGTGCTCGTCCCCGCCCTATTCATCGCCGGTGACCGCGACCCAGTGCTCAGCTTCGTCAAGGCCGACGGAATGGCCGCCGTGGTGCCGAAGCTGACGAGGTCGGTCGTCCTGCCCGGGTGCGGGCACTGGACGCAGCAGGAGCGGCCCGCCGAGGTCAGCGACGCCATCATCGAGTTCCTCCGCGCGCTGCCCTAGCCGGGCGCAAACGCCTCCGGTGGCGGTTGCGGCGACGGCTCGGCGGTCGCGTCGGTTATCGGTTTCGCGCCGCCGACAAAGCGGTCGAGATCCGCTCCGTGCAGCACGCGCGCCGGGAACGGGTCGCCCGCGACGCGCCTGATGAGGGCCGCCACCGGCAGGCCAGCGTCGGACGCCGCGAGCACGAGGTTGCCGAAGCGGCGGCCGCGCAGCACCTGCGCGTCGGCCATCAGGCAGACATCGGCGAACACGGCCAAGGCCGCCGCCGTTCTTGCTCGAGCGTGCGCGAGCGGCGGGCCGTCGCCGATATTCGCGGCGAAGATCCCGTCCGGTGTGAGCACGCCGCGCGCCGCGGCGACGAACTCAATCGACGTCAAGTGCGCGGGCGTGCGCGCACCTGCGAACACGTCGGCGATCACGACGTCGAAGGAATTGGCCCGCACCTCCGACAGGATGGCGCGTGCGTCGCCGACTCGCACAGTGATCCGGCCTGCCCGGGCGCCCGCTCGGCTCGCCGCGCGCCGCGTCGGCTGGCGCAACGGCAGCCGATCGCGCACGAGCTCGACTACCGCCGCGTCCGCGTCGACGGCGAGCTGCCGCGAGCCGGGTCGGCTGGCGGCGACATATCGGGCGAGGCTCAGCGCTCCGCCCCCGAGGTGCAGCGCGCGCAGCGGTGCGCCTTCCGGCGCAGCCACATCGAGGACGTGGCCGATCCGCCGCATGTACTCGAAGTCGAGATACAGCGGGTCGGCCAGGTCGACATAGGACTGCGGCGTGCTGTCCACCAGGAGCATCCATGCTCTCGGCCGGTCGGGATCGGCCAGCAGCTCGACGGCGTCCTTGTCGCCAAGCCTGCGGACCGCGGGGCTATCGTCGTCTCGCCGACGGCTCCCGGCATCAGTCAACGGGAATCTCGGCCGAATCGGAGAGCCGGAGCTTGCGCCGGGCGCGCTCGTAGAACGTCGTGCGCCCGAACCTGACGACATGCGCGGCTCCCGGGCGCGGCCGCAGCTCGATCACGTCGCCAGGACCGACCTCCATGGCCAGCTGGCCGTCAACCTCGACGGCCAGCGTTCCGCTGTCCGGCAGGATCTCTAGCGCAAGGCTGTCGCGCACGGACAGTACGAGCCCGCGGTTGTACGCCGAGTGCGGCGCGGCGGGGGTGACCAGGAGCGCATCGACGGCCGGGCTGACGATCGGCCCGCCCGCGGAGAAGCTGTACGCGGTGGAGCCGGCTGGTGTGGCAACGACGATGGCGTCAGCCGCGTAGCTGACGAACGGATGGCCACTGGCCCGTACGGCGACGCGAGCAGTGGCCTGACCAGGAAAGCGAACGAGCGCCACGTCGTTGAACGCGGTGAGCAGACGATCGCCGACAATGGCGTCGACGGCCAGCCGCGGCTCCACGGTGTAGTTGCGCGCGTCCACGGCCGAGAGGGCGTCGGGTAGCTCTGGCACGTCGACTTCGGCCAGGAATCCGAGCTTGCCGAGGTTGACCCCGAGGACCGGGCTCGTGTGCCCGTCAGCGAGCCGCATGGCCCGTAGCATCGTGCCGTCGCCGCCGAGACTCACGAGCAGATCCGAGCGGCTGCCAATCTCGGCGTCGGACACCGCGACTGCCGCGCAGTTGAGCCGCTGTATCTCGGATGCGATGCCGATGACTTCGATGCCGCGGCGGGTGGCCCAGTTCAGCACGGCGTTCACAGCCTCGGCTGAGTCGCGCCGCGGATGGAGGACCATGCCGACTACATGCATGGCACCAGTCTGCGGCATAACCCACGCAGCGGAGCGGTTGACGCGTGCTGGGAGTTCGCCGCCAGGAAGCGAGGTTCGGGATGCGAGCGGTGCGGTTCGAGGAGTATGGCGGGGTCGACGTCCTGACGGTGGCGGAAGTACCGGAACCGGCACCAGCGCTAGGACAGGTGCTCGTGCAGGTCAGGGCCGCGGGCATCAACCCCGGTGAGGCCAAGATCCGCGATGGCCTGTTCCATGAGCGCTTCCCTGCGACGTTCCCATCCGGCCAAGGCAGCGACCTTGCCGGAGTCGTAGCAGGGCTCGGACCGGGTGCCGTGGGCATCGCGATGGGCGAGAACGTGATCGGCTACACCGACAACCGGGCCAGCCAGGCCGAGTACGTGCTAGTCGAGGCCGAGCACCTCACGCCCAAGCCGGACGCGGTGCCGTGGGAGGTCGCAGGCGGGCTCAACGTCGCTGGCGTGACGGCATACGCGGCCGTGCGGGCGGTGGCACCTGGCCCCGGCGACACCGTCGTCGTAGCAGGCGCCGCCGGCGGAGTTGGGTCGATCGCCGTACAGCTCGCCCGGCTGACGGAAGCGACAGTCATCGGGCTGGCCAGCCAGCATAACCACGACTGGCTCGCGGCTCACGGCGTCGTCCCGGTCGCGTACGGCGACGGGGTCGCAGACCGGATTCGGCAGACTGCCCCCAAGGTGGACGCGTTCATCGACACCTACGGCGGCGATTATGTACAGCTTGCGATCGAGCTCGGTGTTAACCCGGAGCGCATCGATACCATCGCGAACTTCGACGCGGTGCGGCAGTACGGCGTGAAGGCGGAGGGCAGCGCGGTCGGAGCGGGCGCGGGTACGCTCGCCAAGCTCGCGGGTCTTATTGAAATCAGCCAGCTCGAGGTTCCGATCGCCGCGACGTTCCCGCTCGCTGACGTGCGCGACGCCTACCGGCTGCTCGCGCCGGGGCACGTGCGCGGCAAGATCGTCCTCATCCCGTAGGCAGTCCGGCCCTGTCGCGCGCCTCGGCCCAGAGGTCTCGGTATTGGCGCGCCGCCAGCGTGCGCGGCGCGAACGCGGTCACCGGAGCCCGGTGCACCGACATCTGCTCGATGACGGACGCGGCCGGAATGACGGCCGTGGCGAAGTCTTTGCGCTCCGCGGGCAGGTCCGCGGCGATCTGCGTGTGCAGCCGCTTGCGGCGGTCGATCATCGAGAAGAAGGCCAGGATCTCCGGCTGATGCCCATTGAACCCGCTGATGAAGTCCGTCAGCTGGCCCAGCGTCCGGACCGAGAGCGTCGTGGGGATCAGCGGTACGAGCAGCAGGTCGGCCGCGTGCAGGACGCTCTCCGAGAGCAGCGATATGCTCGGCGGGCAGTCGAGGAAGACGAGGTCGTACTCCTTCTTCAGCGGCGCCAGCAGCCCGGCCAGGCGTCGGGCTGGCTGCTTGGCGGAGTCGAGCATCAGGTCCAGATTCCGGTACGTGAAGTCGGCCGGAAGCAGGTCCAGGCCATCGAAATCCGTGCCCTTGATGGCCTGATCGATCGGACGCCGCCCTTGAATCAGCGCCTTGCCGCCGCCCTTGACCCGTGGCTTGATCCGGAACAGGTAGCTGGCGGCGGCCTGGGGGTCCAGGTCCCACAGCAGGACACGGAAGCCTTCCGTGGCGGCCAGGTGGCTGAGGTTGACAGCCGCGGCTGTCTTGCCCACGCCGCCCTTGATGTTGTACGTGGCGAAGATCTTCATGCCGCCGACGTCCGGGCGAGCGCTTCGAGGCGAGCCCTACTGGTCGGGCTGGCGAAGTCGGAGAACGCCCGGTCGAGCCTGGCCAGCGCCGCCCGTTGCCGGACCGCCAGCCCGGCCGCGATCTCCCCCATCGCCAGGAGGGTCTCGGCTGGGGCGCTGCGCTCAGCCAGCATGTGCGCAGCGAAGGCGCGGATCTCGTCGCGCTGCACCTCGGCGTCTTGGAACTCGCCGAGACAGTCCTGCAGCGCTTTGAGCTCCCGGACGGCCTGCCACCGCTGCGCCGGGTCATACAGAGACCCGAACATCTCCACAACGTAGCGCAGTTCCTTGCAGCGCTTGCGCAAGTCGTGGAGGCTCTCGGATGGCGATGAGGCCGTCAGGTGCTGACCGGCGCGCAGCGCCCGGCGATGTGCCGTCGCGATCCGCGTCTCGGCCAGCTGTGCGACGGTTGTGCGCTTGCGCGAGGGCCCTACGGACTCCAGCGCCGCCCGCCAGTCGGCCGAAAGACGCCGGAAACGAGCGGACCGCAGGCCCCTGACCAGCTGGCGATAGGCGACGGCGCGCGACTTCACCAGGTAGTCCCGGAACGGGGCCAGCTCGATTTCGGTCGCCCCCACCAGCCCGGCCGCCATGCCATCGAAGCCCAGCAGGTACACATCGAGGTCACGGGTCGGCGTTGACACGTCGCCAAGCCAGCGAAATTCGGGTGCGAACCGCGCCGCGAGCCCGTCGGGCAGCTCGCTGCCGCACAGCTTCAGCGCCGACCTCGTCCGCCGAACGCCGATGCGCAAGTCGTGCAGGAACTCAGTGTCGACGTCTTTCACCGTCCCTGGCACGTTTGCCTCGAGGGTGTCCAGCAACTCGGTCAGGATTGCCGCCAGAGCAGTTCGGGCGGGCATGGCCGGGCTGAGCGCGATGGCGGCCGCCTTGCCTGCCGTCTCGCCCGGTCGGTGGCCGGTCGCGGCCAGGGCCGTCTCCAGGGCCGATCCGCGGCCAGCCGCCATGCCGGGTACGCCAGCGAGGGCGCGGGCAGCCTTCTCGGTCTGGCCCTGATACCCGCGAACTGGCGACAGACTGAGGCGCGTGGGGGCGACCGCGCGAGCCGGGAACGTCACCGACATCCGGTCAATGGCGAGCCGCGCGATGGTCTTGGCGTCGGCATTCACCGCGCGCAACTCAGCGACCCTGCTGGCGGCCTTGGCCACCGGCGACAACGCGCGAACGCCGGCGACAGGCTCCAGCAGCTCGCGCAGCGGACCGGGTGGCAGTTGCGTCAGCAGGCGCGGCCAGGCCAGGGAGCCGCGCTCGAGCCGCTCGGAGGCCAGCACCTCGCCGTCACGTCCGCTCAGCGTGAGCTCCACCCCGGCCGGCGCGGTCACCTGCTCGAGCGTGAGCCCAGCTCGGTAGAGCCGCCAGTCGAAGGTGTCGAGCCAGACGCGGCGATAGGTACTGACCGGACCACCGTTGGCCCACGCGATGCTGTCGCTGGCCGCGCCTGCCACGACGCGGCTGAGATCGGGCCCGCTGCCCACGCCGTCGAGGAGGACGAACTCGCGTGAGACAACGGGCACAGCACAACCTCATTCACAAGCGTGATGCCGTCTTTGTGGCGATTAAGAATAAACAGACATCCTGCGTTAAGACAGCGTTTACCAAGTTTACCAGCGGTATAACGATGCGGTCACGAGCTCGGCTGGCGGCTCCAGGTGTGACCAATCCGATAGCGTGGGCAAGATCGCGGCGGAAGGAGCGAGCATAAGGTGACCGACTGGACGACGACCATCGCCTCGCTAACCACGGGCGTGGGCACGCTGGTCCTGGCCATCGCCACCTTCTCCGCCGTGCGCTCGGCCAATCGCGCGGCCCGCGTCGCGGAGGAAGCGCTGTCGGTCGGCCTCCGACCGCTGCTCGTGCCGTCTCGGCTTGACGACGTGACGCAGAAGGTGTTCTACGGCGACGGCCACGTTGAGCGACTGGACGGCGGGCGCGGCGCCGCCGATCTCGACCACGGCAACGTCTATCTGGGCATCTCGCTACGCAACGCTGGCCGCGGCATCGCCGTGCTGCACGGCTGGCGATTCACCGCCGGCCTGGTGACCGACCAGTCGAGGCCACCGCTGGAGTCCTTCCGGCCGCACAGTCGCGACATCTTCATAGCCCCGAACGACGTCGGCTTCTGGCAGGCAGCTTTCCGCGACCCGGCCGACCGGCAATACGACGAGGCCGCCGACGCCATCAGGACGGGAGCGGCCCTCACCGTCGACGTGCTCTACGGCGATCATGAGGGTGGCCAGCGCGCGGTCAGCAGATTCATGCTGCGGCGACCGGAGATGTCGCAGCGGCAAGACCAGGACCCGCCCTGGCTAGCGTCTGTCACCCGGCACTGGAACGTCGACCGGCCGGATCCGCGCTGACCCGCGGTGGGCGCAGCACCGACGGCGGTGCCCAGCCAGCTCTGTCCGGCGAGCCGCTGCCACGAGATGATGGTGACATGCTCCAGGTATTCGGGTTCGACCGGATTGGCGTCGTTGTCGGCGACATCTACTTCATCGACCCTGCACCCGGCAAGGGACAGGAAGGTCCTGAGCACGGCGTCCGGCTTGAGATCCGGATGCTCGAACCCGGCGAGCTGACAGGCTCGATCTACTCAGCTCGCCCGATCAGGATCGCCGAGCCGGTCTGGCGGCTGGATCTGCTGGAGAGCGCCGACGGCCCGCCCGGCAGCCTCAACCGGGCGCACCATCACCCGAACATGCGCGACTGGGAGCCCAACAAGCGCGTGTTTGACCGTCAGCTGTCCAGTGACCCCGTCGGCTTCGTCGCCACCATGCTCTCCGACCTGGAAGGTCTCCTCACGCGCGCGGGCATCGATGTCGATGACGCGCTCGCCGCCGACGCCCGCAGCCTCCGAAAGGCCGTGCCGGAGCTGCAGCGCGTGGTCACCCGCATGCTCGACGAGGTGAAGGCCGGCGAACTCGGTACGGCGCCGGATGACGGCGAACTGACGAACGCGAGGGTTAGCTGGCTTTAGCGCAACTCGCGGCGCTGGCTTCTGGTCGGTCGTTAGCTCGCCTCGTCCACGTCGAGGCCATGCATACGCAACAACGTGCGCAGCCGTTCGACCTCCGCCCGCAACCCGGTTACCTCGACCGCGAGAGATGGCCGCTCCAGCCACGCGGTGATCTGCCGGTCGCGGTCCACAAGCAAGTCCGTCTCGGCTTCGCTCAGCGCCTCGGCCAGACGGAAGTCCTGGGCGTCGATCGCCTCTTCCTTCTCTCGCCGTAGCCGGGCGAGTTCGGTATCCACGTTCGCCGAGTCGGGGGTCAAGCCGGTGAAGCGCTCCATAGCTGTCAGGCGCGATGACATGGACTCGAGCTTCCGTCTGATCTCCGAAAGGACGAGACGTTCGGTCGTAGCCCGGCCCGGCCGCACGGGGGCCGCTGGCCGCAGCTCCAGAACCCGCTGCGTGATAGCCGCCTGATCAGCGCCGAGTGCGGACAAGATCACCGCAGCTCGGCAGCCAGGCTCGCGGACGAGACCGAGCAGGATGTGCTCGGTCCCGATGCAGTCATGACCGAGTTGCAGCGACTCCCGCAGCGCCAGCTCAAGCGTCCGCTTGGCGCGCGGCGTGAACGGGATGTGCCCCCCCGCTAAGGTCCGACCTGACGCACGTTCCTCAGCCGGGCGGCTATCACTGACGCGCTCGCGCGCCGCTGCCAAGCTGACGCCGAGTGAGGTCAGCGCCGTGGCCGCGACGCCAGCGCTCTCCCGCAGCAAGCCGAGCAGAAGGTGCTCGGTACCGATGTGGTCATGGCCGAGTGAACGGGCCTCTTCCTGTGCCAGCACGACGGTCCGTCTGGCCTTGTCAGTAAACCGCTGAAACATGGCTGTGCCCGCTTCCGTCGCACTCCAGCATTAGCGTCGTGCGCAGGTGGGTCAAGCTAGCGCGGATCAGTCAGCGCGTCCTCAAGTCCCGCGGCCCAGTGCAGGAGCACCTCGTCGGCACCCGCAGCGGCGACGACCTGCACGCCGATAGGCAATCCGGCCACGGCACCGGCAGGCAGTGCAATCGCGGGCAGACCGGCGAGGCTCCACGGGATGGACATGACCGGATCACCCGTGCTGGCCAGGCCGGCGGCGCTACCCCGGTCGCGGCCGGCGCGAGCCAGCCATCAATTCCGGCGCGAGCTGCAGAGTCGGCCAGCCGACGGGCGACGATCGCCGCCGCCGTCTTAGCGTGCGCATACTCGTCGGCCGTGACGGCCTGGCCCTGCCTGATCAGTGCCGCGGTCGCGGGGCGGTACAGGTCTGCGTACTGGGCGAACCACCGCGCGTGCACCTGCGCGGCCTCGTAACGGCTGATCGAGATCAGGTGCTGTTCCACCTCGTCCATGTCGGCTAGCTCAGGCACCTCGTGGATGACGTACCCGGCGGCTGACAGCCCGGCGACATGCCGGGCAAATGCAGTCAGCGCCTCCGGCGTTGCCCGCTCCAGGTAGGGACCGACCGGGATGCCGAGTACGGGTGACGGCGCTCCTGCGGCTGGCAGCCAGTCGTCACACAGGATGGCGGCGGCCAACATCAGCTCGGTCGCCCTGGCAGCCAGGCAGCCGACAACGTCCAGGCTTGGCGCGAACGGGATGACGCCGTCGGACGGGATGCGGCCGTGCGTCGGCCGGTCGCCGGCCACGCCGCAATACGCGGCCGGCCTGATCACCGACGCGATCGTCTGCGTGCCGAGCGCGAGCGGCACTAGGCCAGCTGCCACAGCCGCGGCCGAGCCGCTGCTCGAGCCGCCAGGCGTGCGGGCGAGATCGCGGGGATTGCGGGTAGGACCGGGCGCGAACATCGCGAACTCGGTCGTGACGGTCTTGCCGGCGACCAGCGCGCCGGCAGCTCGCAACCTGCGGACCGCGCTCGCCTCCGGCCCGGTGAGGACGCGCGGCGGCAGTGCCGAGCCTGCTGCTGTCGGCAGACCGGCTACATGGAACACGTCCTTCACGCCAACGGGCACCCCGTACAGCGGCGGCCGGTCAGCCGCCGCCAGCGACTGCGTCGATAGCTCCCGCGCCTCAGCCGTCAGCCGTGCACGCCGACCGGTCTCCGGAAGGAACGCGTGCAATTCGGCGTCGTCGGCTTCGATCCGGTCGCAGGTAGCGACCGCCGCGCGGGCAGGATCGGTCAGCCCGATCGGATCGATCATCGTCAAGTCCGTCCCGGTCAGAATCGTCCTGGTCAGAATGGGGTGCTGGCGAGCCAGCCGGAGAAGAGCGCAGCGTCACCGGTCACGGCCAGGGCAGCGTCATCAGCCCGGGTCCTGCGCACCAGCGCGAGCAGCAGCCGGTCAGCAGGACCAGAGACGCTGACGTCCCCACGGCCAGGTCCGCGCTCCAGGCCCAGGCCGTCGGCGGTGCCCCGAATCACCCACTCTGCCGCCGCGTCTTTGCCGGGCGGCCCGCCGATCGCGGCCCGCAGGTGCAGCGTCGCGCCCACGGGCAGTGCTCCGATCACGCCGTCACGCCCGCGGTACCGAGGGCTAGTCACGATGCCGAGCCATTCGTCGATGCCGTCGGCCGCCAATCCGGCGTCGAGGACTGCCGTCCGGCCGACGGCGAGCTCGGCGTCCACTCTGTGCATCGCCGTCTCGTGCGCCTGTCGTCGCGCCCAGAAGCTCGCGGGTGCCTGCCGACCGAATGCCCATACCGGCTCGTCATTAGCCGCGATGACCGCTGCGATGACGCGGCTCGCGCCCGCGTTTATCCAGTCGGCGCGGTCAGTCGCCGTCGCGGGATACACGCAGTCCGGCACGGAGTCGAACGGGATGCGCTCGGCGGCTCGGCTCGTAACTATCTCCGCTGCCCAGCGGTGCACGCGGCCCACGTGCGTGGCGAGCTGACCGAGCGTCCAGTCCGGACACGTCGGCACCGGCAGGTCCGGATCGTGCGCAGTCGCGATGTCGGCGAGCTGCGCGGCGCTGGCTCGTATCTCAGCGAAATAGTCGTCCGTGCTGGGCTGAAGCATTGCGAGTCCTCCGGCTGGCCAGTGCGCTCAGCTTAGTAACCGCGTCTGCTGGCCGCCGCCCGCCCAGTAACCGCGCGAGGTTGACGCCCTGGGACCTTCCGCAGCGGGCCAACCGTCGTCAGACTTGACGATGTGTACGACTTTGACGTTCTGGTGATCGGCTCGGGTCCTGGCGGCCAGAAGGCAGCCATCGCGGCGGCGAAGCTCGAGCGGCGTGTCGCGATCGTAGAGCGGCCGGACATGCTCGGCGGCGTGTGCCTCAATACCGGCACCATCCCGTCCAAGACGCTGCGTGAGGCCGTGCTGTACCTGACCGGGCTCGACCAGCGCGAGATGTACGGCCAGAGCTACCGGGTCAAGGAAGACATAACGATCGGTGACCTGACTGCCCGCACTCACCACGTGGTCAGCCGTGAGAACGACGTCGTCCGGAGCCAGCTGCACCGCAACCGCGTGACGATCCTGACCGGCACCGCCAATTTCGCCGGGCCGACCCTGGTCGAGATAGGCGACGGTCAGGGCCGCAGCCGGGAGGTCAGCGCGGAGAAGATCGTCATCGCGACCGGCACGAAGCCCGCCCGGCCAGCTAGCGTCGAGTTCGACGACCGGACGATCATTGACTCCGACGGCATTCTGCACCTCGATCGCGTGCCGCGGTCCATGATCGTCGCGGGCGCCGGGGTCATCGGCATCGAGTACGCGTCGATGTTCGCGGCGCTCGGCACAAAGGTGACGGTCGTCGAGCAGCGGGATCGCATGCTCGAGTTCTGCGATCTTGAGGTCGTCGAGGCGCTGAAGTATCACCTGCGGGACCTGGCGGTGACGTTCCGGTTCGGCGAGTCGGTAGCGGCGGTGGAGCGTCGGCCTGAAGGCGCCATCGCCGCGCTCGCGAGCGGGAAGCGCATCCCGGCTGACACCGTCATGTACTCGGCCGGGCGCCAGGGCATGACCGATTACCTCCGCCTGGACGCCGCTGGCCTTTCGGCGGACGACCGCGGTCGGATCAAGGTGGACGAGTTCTACCAGACCTGCGTGCCGTCCATCTACGCGGTGGGCGACGTCATCGGCTTCCCGGCGCTGGCGGCGACGTCCATGGAACAAGGCCGGCTCGCCGCGCACCACGCCTGCGGGGAGCCGATTCACGTGGTCAGCACCCTCCAGCCGATCGGCATCTACTCCCTGCCGGAGATCAGTTTCATCGGCCAGACCGAAGATCAGCTCACCAGCGACTGCGTCCCGTTCGAGGTGGGCGTGTCCCGCTATCGCGAGCTCGCCCGCGGCCAGATCATCGGGGACTCCTACGGCGTGCTCAAACTGCTCGTCTCGCCCGTCGACCGCAGGCTGCTCGGCGTGCACGTGTTCGGTACTGGCGCGACCGAGCTCGTCCACATCGGGCAGGCGGTCATGGGCTGCGGCGGCACCGTCGACTACCTCGTCGACGCCGTGTTCAATTACCCGACGCTAGCCGAGTCCTACAAGGTTGCGGCCCTCGACGCGACCAACAAGATGCGTCAGGTCGAGCGCTTCTCTACCTGAAGCGCATCACCCGCAGCCGCAGGCGCCTCCGCAGCAGCCTCCGCCGGCCGCCGGTGCGCCGCCAGCGCTCGCCCGGCCGCCGACAGCGACCGTAGACAGCAGCTTGACGGTGTCGTCGTGGCCCTGCGGGCAGGCGGCCGGGGCGGACGATTCGCTCATCGGCCGGGTCTGTTCGAACGTGGCGCCGCAGGCACGGCAGCGGTACTCATATCGGGGCACGCCTGGAGTCTACCCGGCTGCCGGGTCGGCAGCAGGCCGTCGCTGGTCAGTGCCAGGCGGGGCAGCCGAGTGCGCCGCAGCCGGTCCGAGCATCGCCGACGCGGCGCTCGGCGGCTTCGGGTTCGGCGTAGTAGAACTGCCGGCCGCGGAACAGCGAGATGACCGCGCCGGTGACCGACAGGGCGATCGCGGCGCTGAACACGATGATCAGCCCGTGGTGGAACGGCCCGGAGATCAGGTGCGGGAAGAACTCCTTGCCGGTCAGCACCGCCACGTTGTGCGGTGGGAGCTTGGCGAGCGTCCCGGAGGGCGCAAGCAGACTCTTCACCGGGTTGTAGCCCAGTAGCGCCGAGAACAGCGTGCTCACCGGCGGCAGATTAGCGATGTGCGTGGCCACCGCTGCAGGCACTCCCTGCGCTCGAAGGCCAGCGCTGAGGGTGCGCGGGAGCGTAGCGGCCAGCCCGGCGATCATCAGGGAGAAGAAGAATCCGATCGACAGCGACATGCCCGAGTTCTGGAAGACCGACCGCATGCCGGACGCGGCGCCGCGGTGCCGGGCGGGCACACTGCTCATGATCGAGGACGTGTTTGGCGACGCGAACAGCCCGGACCCGAGCCCGTTGCAGAAGATGATCGCGGCGAACACCGGGTAGGGGAAGTCGATCGGCAGCAGCATCAGGCCGGTAAAGCCGCAGGCGGCGACCAGCAGGCCAGCGGTTGCGAACAGGCGCGAGCCGTAGCGGTCGGACAGATAGCCAGACACCGGACCCGCGATCAGGAACCCAGCGGTCAGGGGGAGCATGTAGATGCCGGCCCATAGCGGCGTCACCGTGTAGTCGTAGCCGTGCAGCGGCAGCCAGATGCCGGCCAGCCAGATGACGAGCATGAACTGCAGCCCGCCTCGAGCCATGGAACTCATGAGGCTGGCCGCGTTCCCGGCTGCAAACGCTCGTATCTTGAACAGGCTCATCTGGAACATCGGCTCTGCGATCTTGGTCTCGACGACGCAGAACACGATCAGGAAGAACACGCCAGCGGCCAGGCCGCCGACCACCTTCGGATTGGTCCAGCCGGTGGCGTGCCCGCTGTAGGGCTGGATCCCGTACGTGATGGCCGCGAGCAGGCTAGTGGCGCCGATCGCGAACAGCACATTGCCCGCCCAGTCGATCCGGGCGCGCCTTGTCGTCGCGATCTCGCGCAGGCTGCGGTAGGCCCAGACGGTGCCCCAGACGCCGATCGGCACGTTGACCCAGAACACCGCGCGCCAGTCCCACGCCGCGAGCAGGCCGCCGAGCAGGAGGCCGACGAACTGGCCGGAAATGCCGGCGATCTGGTTGATGCCGAGCGCCATCCCGCGCTGATTGGCCGGGAACGCGTCGGTGAGGATGGCGGCCGAATTGGCCATCAGCATTGCCCCGCCGAACGCCTGGACCATGCGCCAGATGATCAGCCACAGAGCGCCGTGGCTGCCTGTCAGGGGATCAAGAGACAACGCAATCGACGCGAGCGTAAAAACGACGAAGCCGAGGTTATAGATCTTGACCCGGCCGAACATGTCGCCGAGCCGGCCGAGCGTGACCACGAGCACGGCCTGCACGAGCAGGTAGCCCATGATCATCCACAGCACGTACGAGATGTTGCCGGGGGCGAGCGGGCTCAGGTGGATGCCGCGGAAGATCGCGGGCATCGCGATGATCACGATGGAGCCATCTATGGTGGCCATCGTCATGCTCAGCGTCGTATTGGACAGGGCTATCCACTTGTACCTGTCCTGCGGCCTGCCGCCGGCCGCCCGCTGAGTCAGCTCCCGCCGCGATATCACGCCCACCTTCACCAGCCTACAGCGAGAAGGTTGCTTGTTGGCAACTACCTATCGTGCGACCGGGCGGGAGTAGCTTGCCAGTGGGCCCCGGACAATGCCGTGAATAGCCGGCAATACCTCGTTCCCCAGTCTTGAAATGACCATTAGAAAAGCCCCTCACTCGAATCTGTCCAAATAGGTGCGTCGGGCCATACAACAGGTCATGAACTGCGAGAATGCCCGCGTGTCGATAGGTCGAAAATGCGATGACTCGGATTATGGTTATTACCAGGAATATAACGGCAGACGAAGCGCGCGGCTCTTATGGGTCTGCGATTATCGCGAAAGCGCCACGCGCTCTCGTCTGAGTGTCATGGGGCGTCTTGACGATGAGGGGCATTGATGGCGCAAGGTCTAAATGTGCTCGACGCCCGGCCCGGCAGGCTCCGGCTGACCGAAGCAGGATGGCTGGCTGTCGGGATAGTCGTGCTGGCGACCGCCGTCACCATCGCGGGCGTCGTCACCGTGACAAGGTCCGGCCAGTCAGCGGCCAGCGCCTCGCTTCGCCCCCAGGAGCCGCAGGCGGTGACGTCAGTGGTGGCCGGGTCGCCTGCCGTCGCTAGCGCCAGTGCGGCGCGAGCCCTCATCGCGACGGCTCCGGGGGTCGTCCTCGCGAGCACGGCCAGCCGGGCCGATCTCGTGGCGGCCGACGCGATCGCGCTCCGCGCGCACGTGCCGCTCCTGCTGATTCCCCCCGCCGCCGCCGCCGCGGACGTGTCCGCCCTGCGAAGCACCGTCAGGGCGCTCGCGCCATCTGCCGTGCTAGCTATCGGCGTGGCCCGGCGCGTGCTCGCCGCCGATCTGCCGCGCGTGCACCTTGTCACCGCTGCCAGCGGGCTGCCGTCGATCACGGCGGCCGCGCCTATGCGCAGCGTCGCCGTGCTTGTGCACACTGGGACGTCGGCAGCTGCCGCGGCGCTCGCCATCGCGGCAACGGCTACCGCCCGGGCGGCCGGCGCGCGAGTTATTGATCTGCCCGGCTACGACCCGAGGGCAGACCCCGCCGTCATCCGGCTGCTGGCCGCGTCGCGACCGCTGCGCGTGGTAGCCGTCGGCGCTGGCTTCGGCTCCGCAGACCTGCTCGCGGCGCGGCTCACCGTGGCCGAGACCGGCGTACAACTCCCCGGCGGCGGCCAGGTCCTGTTCCCGGCGCGGCGTATCGTCGCCCTCTACGGGACCCCCGGCACGC
Source organism: uncultured Actinomycetota bacterium (assembly GCA_963730085.1). Taxonomy (GTDB): domain Bacteria; phylum Actinomycetota; class Actinomycetes; order Streptosporangiales; family Streptosporangiaceae; genus JAJYUU01. The sequence continues at coordinate 466,061 of CAVSQI010000017.1, forward strand.
CCGCGCTCGGTGTGCTCGGCCACCAGGGGCTGGGCGCGAGTATCGTGCGGGCGAAGGCGACGGCTGCGCAGTACTCGCGCCTGGTGAAGGCGCCGGTGATCCCTGCTTTTGAGATCATCGCGACCGTCGCGCAGGCCTCGCCAGGCGGGCAGCGGACGTACTCCTTCGAGTCGAGCGTCAGCTCGCTGCGCCCGTGGGTCACCGCGGCGACCAAGGCGGGCATGTACGTGACGCTCGACCTTCAGCCAGGCCGGGCCAACCTGCTCGCGCAGGCGAAGCGGTACCAGTCGCTGCTCAGGCTCCCGGGCGTCGGATTGGCGCTTGATCCGGAATGGAAGCTTCAGCCAGGCCAGCTGCCGCTGCACCAGATCGGCAGCGTCAGCATCACCGAGGTGAATAGCGTCGTGAGCTGGCTGGCTTCCCTCACCGCGAGGTATCACCTGCCGCAGAAGCTGCTGGAACTGCACGAATTCCGGCTGAGCATGATTCAGGACATCGGCCAGCTCGATACTCGTCCCGACGACCTTGCCATCGTCATCAACATGGACGGGCAAGGCGCGCCGGGGACCAAGCTGGCCACGTGGCAGGCCGTCGTGGCCAACGCGCCTCGGGGCGTGTACTTCGGCTGGAAGGACTTCTACACAAAGGACACCCCGATGCTGGGTCCGGTGCGGACCATCGGGCATCGGCCGCAGCCGGTGCTGATCTCCTACCAGTAGGGCAGCTGTAAACATAAACTTGACGGTTCGCCACGACTCGACCACCATGGACGAACGTGAGCGATAACCGTGCCGAGCTGACCGCGCTGGCCGAGCGCCTCGGCGATCTGGCCAGGCGCCTCGGCTCGGACGACGTCACGCAGGACGTCGACGACCGGGAGAGCTCCACGGGAGCGGGCTCTCCCGGCCCGGACGGCCTCACGACCGTCCGGGTAGCCAATGAGCTGTTGGTGGCGGCAGGGGCGGCGCTGCGCCTGAGCGTCGAGCTGGCCAGGGCCGCCGGACGCACGTGGCAGGAGCTCGGCGACGTACTCGGCGTAAGCCGTCAGGCCGCGTTCCAGCGATTTGGTCACCCGATCGATCCGAGGACTGGCGCGCCGATGAGGGACGCCATGCTGCCCGGGGCTGCGGCGAAGGCGACCCAGCTGATGATCGACTGGCTCGACGAGCGCTACGACCAGGTCACCGCCGACTTCACCGACAAGATGATCGAGGTGCTGCCAGTCAGCAAACTCACTGCCGCGTGGGCGCAGATCATCGGCATGGTCGGTAGGTATGAAGGAATGGGCGAGGCATTGAGCCGCCAGGCCGGCGACCTGACCATCGTCGAAATCCCGCTGAAGTTCGAGGCCGGCGAGATGAAAGGCCGCGTCGTCTACGACGCAGGCGGCAAGGTTGCCGGGCTCTTTATCCTCGAGCCCGACGCCCTATAACAGCGGAAGCTCGGGCTCGATATGAGCCACCGTCGCGCAGTCTTCGGCGAACGTGATGACGACGTCGACGTGCTCACCGGCCAGGACGCGGGGGACCCAGTACCTGGCGTCATCCCACATCAGGTCCAGCGGCAGCGCGTCTTCGGCGAACCAGCAGGGCGCGATCTCGTCGGACTCGGAGGCCTCGCCCTGGAAGACGGATGTCACGAAGACGTCGGCAGTCTGATCCCAGGACGGCCGTGAGGGGAACCTGAACTCGATGCTCGCGCAGTGCTGAATGGAGTCCGCGGACACGAGCAGGCCCGATTCCTCGGCGACCTCGCGAACAGCGGCCATCACCGGCTTCTCGCCCAGCTCAACGTGACCGCCAAGCCCGACCCACTTGCCAGCGCCGAAGCCGGCCTTCTTGAGTCCGAGCAGGACTTCCGGGCCGCCGGCGGATCGCCGTCTGATCAGGCACAGGCAGGTCCGCGTCATCATCGGGTCAGCCTAACGGCGTCCGGCACCGGTTCAGTCATTCCGCTCACCGTATGCCTGGCCATCCCGATCAGCCGGCCGAGGACGCGGCCATCGCTCGTTCTGAGCCCGTCATGCTCGAACTCGTTGGTAATCCAGTACTGCAAGCCGCGTATCTGGGTGGCGGTCTCGAGCGACAGCTCCGTGGGCACATACATGTCGTCGAAGTAGATCGCCGCGGCTACGGGTATGGCTGTCCGGGCTAGCTGGCCGGAATCGTAGAGCGGTGGCCAGTCGTCTCGCTGAGCCAGCACCTGAGCGGCCTCGGCCAGCGGCCGCAGGGCCGGGTCGACATCGAACACCCACGGGAAGACCATCTCGCCGGTGAATAGCAGCGGCGCGTCCCCGTCGACTGCCGACGCGGGCGCGAACTCGGGGAACTCGGCTCGTATCCGCTGGGCCGACCACCGCGTCGCCGCGCCCTGGGCGTAGCAGGCTTCGTGAACGACTGCGTACAGGGGCGCCGAAGCGTACGACAGCTCTCCCTCGGCGGCGACAAGGAACGCGTCGCTCAGCTCCCCGCCCGCGAACGGGGCTTCCAGCAGGTAGTGCAGCGTGGCCGAGCCGGTGCTCGAGCCGAGTACGTGGCCGAGCGCCTGGAAACGCTCGACAGTTAGCGTCCCGCCGCCGGGCAGCGCCGCCGGCCGGGCAGCCAGGGCCCGCGCGACCGCGCGCGCGGCGTCGACGTCCTGCGGGTACCGCTGGTAGTGCGCTCTGTTCTTCCCGGCCACTACCCGGTACGTCAGCCGGTAGACATCGTCGGCAGTGGTGGTCAGGCCTGGCAGACCGCCGGTGATGAACGCCTCCCGCAGCCCGCCGGGAGCCGCCGACAGGTAAGACACTGTGCAGAAGCCGCCGAAGCTCTGCCCGAGCACGGTCCATGGCTCGCCGCCCGTCACTTGCGGACGGATCGACTCGGCGTCGGCGACGATCGAGTCGGCTCTGAAGTACCCGAGATAACGCGCCTGTGCTGCCGCGTCAGGGAACCTGGCGAGCGTCTGTCGGGTCGCGGGTGTGGAGCGGCCGGTACCACGCTGATCGAGCAGCAGAACCCGGTAGTCCTGCAGCGCGCGGTCGAGCCAGCCGTCCCGGCCAGTCGGCCTTGGGGAGCCGAAGCCGGGTCCGCCCTGCAGGTACACCAGCCAGGGCAGGTTTGCCGACTCGCTGCCTGCGGCTACGACCTCGCGCCCAAAGACCGTGATCTGTTCGCCGCCCGGTCGAGAATGGTCGAGAGGGACAGTGAACGTGCGCTCCGTGAGCAGGGTGCCGGGATGCCGGTACGAGACCATGATCAGCACAGTAGCGCCCGAGGCGCGAGGCTGGGCCATACGATGGCCAACAGTGAACGTCCAGCTCTAACCCCTCGGACCTGGAGCACTGAATGCTGGGACTGCCGCCTGCCGACGAGCAGGGCCGCGAGATGCCGCGTGGGCCTGCAGCCGCCATGTTCGCCGCCGACCAGGCGTCACGCGGACTGGGCATGGAACTACTGCACCTTGGCCCCGGCACGGCGGTCGTGCAGATGCGAGTGGCGCTCCAGATGCTGAACGGTCACTCCATCGGCCACGGCGGATACGTTTTCATGCTGGCGGACACTGCTTTCGCGTGCGCCTGCAACAGCGAAGGTCCGGCCACAGTCGCCGCGGGAGCCGACATCAGCTTCATCGCACCGGTCCGCGAGGGCGACATCCTCACTGCGACAGCCATCGAACGGACCCGCTACGGGCGTAATGGCATCTACGACGTAACCGTGCGGCGAGGCGACGACGTCGTCGCAGAGTTCCGCGGCCGTAGCCACACCCTGGGCTAGCCTGCGGCCGGCGCACCGGCGACCAGTGTCAGGCGAGCGGGCATGGGTCGGTGACTGCGGCCGGATGACCCGTTTGGCCTGGGTGCGGTGGACCGTCCTCGCCGCCACCGGCTAGATTCGGCGGCGTGCCGCTCCGCAGACTCGCCGTCCGCCTGTACCGGTGGCGGCTGCGCCGCCAGCTGGCCGGCCGACCTCTGCCGCGACATATCGGGCTGATCATCGACGGCAACCGGCGGTGGGCCAAGCAGGCCGGTCTCGCGAATCCGAGCGATGGCCACCGGCACGGCGCGGAGCACATCTGGGACGCGCTGTCATGGTGCCGGGCCGCTGGAATCCGGCACGTGACGATCTTTGTCTGCTCGGCGGAGAACCTGGCCAGGCGAGGCGACGCCGAGGTCGCGGCGCTCATGGACATCATCGAGCAGATCGTCGTGACGAGGATCGCCACCGCGGACCCCGCCGTGGCAGGTACACATCGCCGGGCTGGTGGACATGCTGCCGGCCAGGACGGCACGCTCGCTGAAGGACGCGGCCGAGGCCAGCGAGACGTGCGCGACCGGTTCGCACGTCACCCTCTGCGTCGGCTACGGCGGGCGGCAGGAGATCGCCGAGGCCGTCCGCTCGCTGCTGCTCGAGCAGGCCGCCGCCGGGACGGCGCTGGCCGACCTGGTCGGCGCGGTAACCGAGGACGACATCGCCAGACACCTCAGCGGCGACGGTCAGCCTGAGCCGGATCTGATCATCAGGACCAGCGGCGAACAGCGCATGTCCAACTTCCTGCTCTGGCAGAGCACCGGGGCGTACCTGCATTTCTGCGACGCCTACTGGCCGGCTTTCGGCGAGATCGACTTCCTCCGGGCGCTGCGGGACTTCGCAGCCAGGGCATCGGCGCCGGATCTCTGGTAATGCGCGTCGCCGTCTTCCTCGGCAGCTCGATCGGGCGCCGACCCGAGTACGCAGCCGCAGCGGCCGACTTCGGGCGCGCGCTAGCGCGAGCGGGCGTCGGCATCGTCTACGGCGGCGCGAGCGTCGGCATGATGGGCGCGCTCGCCGACGCCGCGCTCGCCGCAGGCGGTGAGGTCATCGGCGTCATCCCGGGCGGCCTGTTCGCGGCCGAGATACCGCACCCTGGCCTGAGCCGGATGGAAGTCGTCGGCACCATGCACGAGCGCAAGGCGCTGATGTCAGCGCTGGCCGACGGCTTCGCCGCCCTGCCCGGCGGCCTCGGCACGCTCGACGAACTGTTCGAGATCCTGACCTGGCAGCAGATCGGGCTGCACGCCAAGCCGGTGGCGCTCGTCGACGTCGGCGGCTTCTGGGATCCGCTCGCCGAGATGCTGGACGCGCTGACCGAGGCGGGGTTCGTGCCGCCAGCGACACGCGCGTGCGTCGCCCGGGTCAAGGATGCCGCGGAGTTCCTCAGCCTGCTGCAAAGCAGTAACGTGCCAAGTCCAAGCACAAACCGGGAAGGCCTCGGCAATCCATGACCGATCAGACCAACGACGACGTTGCCGCGGCCGAGGAACGCCCAGGCGTGGACCTCGTCTCGGCCGAGCGGCTCGTCTTCTTCTCGGACGCCGTGGTCGCCATCGCGATAACGCTGCTCGCCCTCGCGCTGCCAATCCCGCCGCACCTGACTAGCAAGACGCTCAACGGTCAGACCTTCAAGGACATCTGGGCATACCGTGACGCCTACCTAGCGTTCCTGATCAGCTTTGCCGTCATCGCCAATCACTGGCGCTCCCACCACCGGCTGTACCGAGACGTAGCCCGGCTCGACCACCGCATCATCTCGATCAACATGTTCTGGCTGCTGCTGATCGTCATCACGCCATGGGCGACGAGGTTGATAGCGGGGAACGGCGGGTTCGGGGCGCGCTTCACGATCTATGCGGTGATCCAGGTCCTGACCATCCTGGCGTTCCTCGCGATGGGCCGGCACATCCGCAGCGGCCACCTGCTTCGACCCGGCGCGCCGCCGCCGACCTCCCGAGTCGACGACGCGGCGTACCTGGCCGTCGCCGCCACGTTCGCGGTGTCCATCCCGGTCGCGGTGGTGACGAACACCCAGTGGGCGTTTGCGATCTGGGTGGCCTCGGTCTTCACGGCCAGGGCGGTCCGCCGCGTCTTCAGCGAGAAAACGTTCTAGGCCACGCAAGGGAGCGCGACGTGACGCCAGCCAGTGAGTACCTGGACTACTCGGGCCGCGACGATGAGCTGAGCGGGGGATCACGGCTGATCCCGATCGACACGCCAGCCGGAACGTTCCGGGTGTGGGTGAAACGGGTCGGGAATAACCCCAGGCTGAAGGTCCTGCTTCTGCATGGCGGGCCCGGCGCGACCCACGAGTACCTCGAGGCATGCGACAGCTTCCTGCCCGCCGCCGGCATCGAGTACTACTACTACGACCAGCTCGGATCCGGCAACAGCGACCAGCCAGACGCACCCTCGCTGTGGGACACCGACAGGTTCGTCGACGAAGTCGAGCAGGTCAGGCGCGCGCTCGATCTTGGACCCGACAATTTCGTGCTCTACGGCCACTCGTGGGGCGGCATCCTGGCGATCGAGTACGCGCTGAAGTACCAGCACCACCTGCGCGGCCTGGTGATCTCCAACATGATGTCCAGCGTGCCTGCCTACAACGCGTACGCCGAGCAGGTCTTGATGCCAGCGATGGACCCCGGCGCGCTCGCGGAGATCAAGGCGCTGGAAGCTGCGGGCGAGATCGAGGACCCGCGCTACATGGAACTGCTGATCGAGCAGCACTACGTTCATCACGTGCTGCGTATGCCACACGAGGACTGGCCAGACCCGGCTAACCGCGGCTTCGCTCACATCAATCCGGCGATCTACGTGTCTATGCAGGGCCCGAGCGAACTCGGCATCAGCAGCGACGCGAGCCTCGCCGGCTGGGACAGAACCGAGGATCTCGCCGCCATCGCCGTGCCGACGCTGGTCATCGGCGCTCAGTACGACACCATGGACCCGGCGTTCATGGAAATGATGGCCGGTCGGCTGCCCGCCGGGAAGTATCTGTACTGCCCGGCCGGCAGTCACATGGCCATGTACGACGACCAGCGCACCTACTTCAGTGGCCTGGTCGAGTTCCTAGCGGGTCTTGCCTCCGCCTAGCCGCGGGCCAGCTGCGTCGGGCTGAGCAGCGAGCACACCAGAACATCGGCGAGCCATCGCTCGTACTCGCCCGACGCCCATCGCCTCGGTCGGCAAGCCGGATAAGAAGGCTCTTCGGGCCCACGCCGAGCGAACAACGTGACGCCCAACTGGCCGCGTCAGGGCTAGCCGAGATCGGGGCCGCCCGCAGCCGCCGTCGCGGTGTTGAGCAGCAGCCGAGCGGTCGTCACCGGGCCGACGCCGCCAGGTACCGGCGACAGGCCGCCAGCGACGCTCGCGACGGAGGCGTCGTCGACGTCGCCGACGAGGCTGCCATCTGCGCTTGTGTTCGTACCGACGTCCACGACGACAGCGCCGGGGCGGACGTGCTCTGCCGTGATAAACCGCGGTCGCCCGACGGCCACCACGAGCACGTCAGCCGACCGAGTGATACTGGCCAGATCAGCCGTGTGCGAATGGCATACGGTCACCGTGGCGTTCCTCGCCAGCAGCAGCTGCGCCACCGGCTTGCCGACGACAAGCGACCGGCCAACGACGACCGCGCGACGACCGTCCAGCTCTATGCCGTGGTAGTCCAGCAGCTCGAGCACCGCCTGCGCAGTCGCCGGAGCGAAGGTCGGCAGCCCGGCCATGAGCCTGCCGAGGGATATCGGGCTCGCGCCGTCGACATCCTTGGCCGGCTCGATGGCGCTCGCGAGCTCGGCTAGGGCAAGGCCCGGCTGGCACCGGCGCCTGGAGCAACAATGCCGTGCACTGCCGTATCCGCAGACTGGGCGCGGAGAACCGCCGTGATCTCGGCCGCCGTCGCATCCGGCCGCAGATCGAGGACCTCACATTCGATGCTGAGGCGGGCCGCGGCTGCGCTGAGCGTACGCACGTACCAGGCCGCCGACTCCTCGCGCGTCGCTACGACGATGGCGAGGTGCGCCGTGATGCCAGCCGCGGCGGAGCTAGCGACAGCCTCGGTCGCCAGGGCGCGCAGCCGCGCGGCGACCTCCCGGCCGCCGAGCGACTCAGCGGGCACTGCGGAGGTCCGCGAGCACGGCGGCGGAGACCTCGGCTGCCTTCGCAGCAACGTGATGCGCGTGCTCGGTGGCCTCGGTGAACCGCGCTCGTGCGGCAGCGTCGGTGATGCCGCGCAGGTTCACGTGCACGTTGATATTGGCGATCGCGACCCCGGCCCGGATGGTTTCGGCGGCTGCCGCGACATCGGCGATCACGTTGCGATTCCCGATCGGCCGGAGGATCTCCGCCAGTTCGATCAGCCTGCCGCCGGCCTTGATGACGGCTGCGGGGGGCTCGGCCGCTTCGGTTAGCGCAGCCGCGATGGCCGCGGTCCTGGCTTCCGCCAGCTCGGCGGTGTCCTTCGGGAGCTTGTAGGCGTCGGCGACCGCACCGAACGCTGCGGTGTCGGCGTCGATCAGATCGGTGCATGACTCCCGAACCCGCTCCGCCTGCTCGAGCACCCAGCCGATCTCGTCGGCGTCGGCGGAGTATTTGGGGCCGTCGGAGTACCGGGCGACCATGGCGAGCAGCGCCGCCGCCGCGGCGACTTGCAGCGCGGCTGCGGCCCCGCCGCCAGGAGCAGCGCTCCGGGCCGCGAGGGCGGCTAGGAATGCGTCGATCGTCTGCTCGCGCACGGGTGGCAGACTATCCGCCCGCCGGCCCGGCCGCCGCAGCGGTCGTCCGATGTCAGACCTCTCTGGCGTTGAGCCGGCTCACCGCGGCCGCGAGCGCCCCGACACTCGCCGCCGCGGTGACGGCGAACGACGGCCAGAAGTAACCGAACTGGTGCGTCCCGGTCACGACGTCGACGGGTGCGTTCACCAGCGCGCTCGGCAGCCAGCGCGCGATGACGCGTACGGTGCCGAGGATCGGGAGCACGAGCAGGATCATGAATGCGATGCCGGCCGTCGCTATCGTGCTGCGCGCGAGCGCGGCAGCCAACGCGGTCACGGCCACCGCGAAGGCCAGGTAGACCGCTCCGCACAGTGCGCCCGCTAGCACGCGTGCAGCAGGCAGCGAGCCGAGCAGCAGGCTCGTCTCATACCAGGCTGCGAGCGTGCCGAGCAGGTACGCCGTCGCCGCGGCCACGGCGTTGACGGCGACGCGCGGAGCCACCAGCTGCCAAGTGCTTCGGACCCGCGTGCGCAGGAAGATCGCGCGGCCCTGGCTGGAGTCGAACGTCAGCGCCCCGGCGGCGAGCACGACGACGAGGATCAAGCCGACGAGCAGCACCTCGCTGACGTAGGAGTTCAGGCCGTCGGCCGCGGTCGGCGGGGGAGCGCTGATCCGAACGCCGTTGCCAACGTGGGCGAAGATCTTGCTCTCGTACTTGGTCAGGACCGGTTCGATCAGTCCGATAGCGATGAACAGGACTGCGAGCGAGATAGCACGCGGGGTCCGGATGAGCCGCAGCCACTCCAGCCGCCAGAGGCTCATGGAGGGCTCGGTCTGCCCGCCCGCCCGCACCCGACGGATGACCGTGGTCGTCATGACCGCTCCTGTCCGGCGCCGGTGAGCGCCAGGAAAGCCGACTCCAGATCCGCGGCGGCCGGCTCGCACGAGACCTGCCTGGCACCGCAGGCGGCGATCACCGCCGGGATGCCCCGTTCGCCCGCCTCCATGCTGGTGGCGTCTACCTGGATGACATCCGATCGGAGCGCCTCGACGCTGATCGCCCACCCGGTGGCTGCCAGGGCAGCGGCGACCGGCTCGACGTCGCCGGCGATGCGAATCAGCCATCGCGGGCTGAGGTAGGTGTCGATGAGCTCCCGGGCGGTGCCCTGATAGATCAGCCGACCATCGCGCAGGATGCCGACGTGATCGGCGACTCGCTGCACATCCGCCAGTATGTGGCTGGAGAAGATAACTGTCCGCTGGCCGCGCATACCTGCGACGAGGTCGAGCATGTCCGCCCGACCGGCCGGGTCAAGCGCCGACGTCGGCTCGTCGAGAATCAGCAACTCGGGATCGCTGACTAGTGCGCACGCGAGTCCGAGCCGCTGGATCATGCCGCGAGAGAATCCGCCGACCCGCCGGTCCGCGGCGTCGGTGAGCCCGGCTGCCTGCAGCGCCGCAGTCACGGCGGCTGGACCGCGTTCGGGAGCGACCAGCGCCCGCGCCAGGTCCACGATTTCCCGCGCCGTCAGCCACGGCTCGAAGTCCGGGACGTCCGGGCATACAGCGACCCGACGACGATCGACCGTCACGGAAGCGCTGCCCGCAGCTCGGCCGCCGCGTCGCCGACAGGATGGAAAGGAGCGTCGTCTTGCCCGCGCCATTCAGGCCTACCAGACCGTAGACACACCCGAGCGGGACGGCGAGATCGACGCCGAAGAGCCCGTTCCCGTCGTAATCCTTCGTCAGGCCTGTTGTGGTGACGACGAGACGGCCACGAGCGGCGGACTCGATGGTCGCTGTCGGTGACACCGCCCAGGGCGCCTGCGTTCTGACGGCCGACGCGGTCGGCGTGGCTCCGGCTCGCCGCCCGCTCCGGTCCATGCCGAAGAACAGGTACAGCAGCGCACCGAGTGGAGCGCTGACTGCGATGATGACGATGACCCAGGCGAGCTTCGGCGCGTTCCGCACGGATTTCGAGCGCGCGAGGTTGATGAGGCAGAAGGCATCCAGGCCCACGATCAGGACAAGGACGGGTATCAGCGCGGGCGCCAGCGGCCCGAGCCCCGCGCGAGCCGACGCCAGCCGAACTGATGCTCACGGCGTGCCCCACAGGCGCGTCACCCACGTCGTCACCATGCTCATGACGTCCGGGCTCACCGGGGACCGGACCGCGCGCCGGTAGTTGCGCGGGCCGATCGAATCAGGGTCCGGCCGAAGGATGTGGCTGACGTCGCCGACCACGTGACCTTCGAAGGGCCCGCTGACCGCCCGACCCATCGCGGCCACGTCGTCGGGCGGTACCTGAAGATCGTGACCGCCGGTGATCGCGAGGACGGGCACCGTCAGGCGCTGAAGTGCCGGCTTCGGGTCGTAGCGGATGAAGTCGCGGAACCATCGGGCGTTCACCCGGGTGCCCTGGAGGCGGATGACGTCGTCGTCCGATGCCATGATCCGGTCCTGGTTCTTCCGCTGCGCGCGCACGAGGTCGGTGCGCATCAGCCGGAGGATCAGCCGGGCCGAACGCGGCAGCCGGGAGGCGAGTTGATCGGTCTGCCAGGCCAGGATCTCTCCGCCGGTGTGCACGGATCCGGAGAGCAGGACGACCCCCGCGACGCCGCCGTCGGCACCCAGTTGCGCCGCGTAGAACGTCCCTTCGCTGTGGCCGACGACGAGGAGCGGCAGGCCCGCCGTCCGGGCGGCCAGCCACCCGAGCGCAGCCCGTGCATCGTCGAGCTGGATTGGCATGCCGGTAGTCAGGTAGTCTCCACCGCTCGCGCCGACGCCTCTCTTGTCGTAGCGGAGTGCGGACACGTGCACGGTTGCGAGCGCGCGCGCCAGGGACCTGGTCACGTCGAGGCGCAGCATCCGGCCAAGTGGCAGCCGTGCATCGGAGTTGCGGTCAACCCGGCCCGAGCCGACGATCAGCAGCGCCGCGGCGACCGGCCGTTCGGCCTCCGAGTACGTTCCGGCGAGGATGGTCCCGCTGCTATCGAACGTGACGTCTTGCTCGTTCACTCAAGGCCCCGGCTTCTTATCGTTGACTGCGCTGTCGTGAGTGGTGACTTGGGCTTCGTCGGCTGGCATCCACACCGATGCCAGCAGGCGCCGCCGTCGGCCCTTCTCCGGACCGTTGACGCGCCGTGGCTGGAGCACCCGGTAGAGGTCGATCATCAGCTCGCGCAGCTCGGCGTCATCGAGCCACAGACCCTCAATCCCGAAGCTGACGCCGTCGTGGATCAGGTCGACATTTCCCCTGGCCAGATACCGATCGAAGTCAGCCAGAAGACCAGCGGCGAACGCCCGGAACATCTGCCGGTGGTCATCGGCGCTCATGGCCTCGACTTCCTCGAGATTGACCCGGGCCGCCGCGAGCCTCAACACGTACGTACGCTCGATGGCCCCGCGCACTCGCCGCTCGGCGACAACCTGGAGCACGCCGGCCGCGACGAGGCGCGACACGTGCCGGTACAAGCTCGCGGGCGGGATATCGGCTAGCTCGGCGCTGAGCTGCGAGGTCGTCAGCGCTCGGTCGCCCAGGAAAGCCTGGAGGATCCGCAGCCGCACGGGATGCAGCAGCAGGTCCGCCGAGTCGGTCATGTCGCGAGCGTAGCACGATCGTTCTCACAATCGAGAACATTATTAATGCCGAGATCAGTAACCGAGGCTTGACGTGGCTCGGTGGAATCGCGCGATGCGCCCAGCATTCCAGCGAGCCCAGGATGTGGCAGGCGGCGACGTTGTAGGAGTTCGGCGACGTTGTAGGAGTTCGGAGGCCTTTTGCGTCCTGTTTATGACTTTTGTCCCCGCCGAACCCCTACAACGTCCAGCTACCCCCCGTCGGCAGGGCGTCAGACCCCCAGCAACCAGCGAAGAGGCAAGCCCACCGGGTATTATCAGGCCCGAAGGGGAGTAGGCCCTCGCTGGCTGGCCGACATACCGGCGAATTCGCCCGGCCGCCAGGCCACTGTTCGTGAGCGGACTCAACGTTCGCATTCGGACCTGACAGTGGTGGCCGAGACCTTCGGCTGTTGAGTTATTCCGGCCGAAGATGCTCCCCGCATCCGAGGCCGGGCCCACCGAATGGCCCGGAGGCCCAGCGTGATCGCACTAGGCGTCGTCGGCATCGCGTTTGCCGTCACGTTCCTGGCTGAGCTGCCCGACAAGTCGATGTTCGCGTCCCTCGTTCTCGGCACCCGGCATCGCGGTGCCTGGGTGTGGGCCGGTGCGTCGGCCGCGTTCACCGTCCACATGGCGATCGCCGTCTCGGCAGGCCAGCTGCTGACCTTGCTGCCGCACCGAGTGGTCGGTGCCGTCGTCGCGGCCTTGTTTGTCGCCGGCGGGACGTACTTGTGGGTGACCAGCAAACGACCGCACGGATCGCACGGGGTGGACGGCGTTGACGCAGCCCGCCAGGGCAACCGGCCCGCCTCGTTCTGGCGCGTCGCCGGAACCAGCTTCGCCGTCGTATTCCTCGCCGAGTGGGGTGACATCACCCAGCTCACCGCCGCGAACCTGGCCGCCAGGTACAACCCGGTGCTCGTCTTCATCGGCGCGACGCTCGGCTTGTGGGCAGTCGCCGCGGTCGCCGTCAGCATCGGCGCCAAAAGCCTCAGCCTCATCCCGATGGCCTGGGTCAGCCGGATCGCCGGCACGATCTTGCTGGCGCTGGGCATCTACTCCGCGGTAGCGGCCTTCCGCGCCTAGCGCGAGTCCCGATCGAGGGCCTGGACCCGTGCTTGACGATCTGCGCAGCTGTGTGACTCACTTGTCGCAGGGCTAGGTGGAATTGCGGCAACTAGGGGTAATTCGGTGACTACCGTCGACCTCGAGGCTGTGCGGGCACGGTACGCGCAGGAACGAGACAAGAGGCTTCGACCAGATGGCATTGAGCAGTACCTGGAGCTAACGGGCCAGCTCGGTCACTACCTCGACGACCCTTACACCGAACGGGTCGAACGAGAGCCACGCCGGGATCACGTGACGTTCGCGTTCATCGGCGGGGGCTTCGCGGGCCTGGTCACTGCTGCCCGCCTCAAGGACGCAGGCGTCGACGACGTCCGCATCGTCGAGAAGGGCGGTGGCTTCGGCGGTACGTGGTACTGGAACCGCTATCCCGGCGCCCAGTGCGACACGGCGGCGATGATCTACATGCCGCTGCTGGAGGAGACCGGGTACATGCCGACCGAGCTCTACGCGCACGCGCCCGAGATCCTCGAGCACTGCGACCGAATCGGCAAGATGTACGGCCTGCACGACAGTGCTCTGTTCCACACCGAGGTCACCGATCTCGAGTGGGACGACGACCGGAGCCGGTGGATCGTGCGGACCAACCGGGGCGATGAGTTCACCGCCCAATTCATCGGGATGGGAACGGGGCCGCTGCACGTACCCAAGCTTCCTGGCATCCCTGGCGTTGAATCCTTCGGAGGCCATTCGTTCCACACGAGCCGCTGGGACTACGCCTACACCGGGGGTGACCCGTCCGGCGCGCCCATGGACCGTCTCGGCGATAAGCGCGTGGCCATCATTGGCACCGGTGCGACGGCGGTGCAGTGCGTCCCGCATCTCGCGCATGCGTGCGGCGAACTGTTCGTATTCCAGCGGACGCCATCGTCGGTGGACGTGCGCGGCAACCGTCCGATGGACCCGGAGTGGTTCGCCGAGGTTGCCACGCCGGGATGGCAGCAGCGGTGGCTGGATAACTTCTGCGTCAACCTGTCGGCGGATGAGCTGCCAGCCGAGGATCTGGTCAACGACGGCTGGACCGACCTGAACAAGCGGATCCGCCGCAAGCTGACAGCGCCCCGCTCCGAGCCCGCGAGCTTCCAGGACCTGCTGCTCGACTGGGAGGTCGCCGACCACGAGAAGATGACCGACATCAGGGCCAGGGTCGACGAGATAGTTCAGGATCCGGCCACCGCGGGGAAGCTGAAGGCCTGGTACCGCCAGTTGTGCAAGCGCCCGTGCTTCCACGACGAGTTCCTCAGCGCCTTCAACTTGCCCTCGGTCCATCTGGTCGACACAGGAGGCAGGGGAGTGGAGCGCATCACGCCGGCCGGTGTGGTCGTCGCGGGCGTCGAGCACCCTGTGGACTGCATCATCTATGCCTCGGGTTTCGAGGTAGGCACAGCGCCGATCCGGCGGTATGGATTCGACCTGACCGGTCGTGGCGGCGTGCGGCTGTCGGAGTACTGGTCAGCTGGGATGCGCACCATGCACGGCGTTCACGTGCACGGCTTCCCGAACGCGTTCCACGTCCAGCTCTGGCAGGGCGGCACCTTCGTCGCCAATGTCCCGCACAACCTCAACGACACCGCGAAGTCGGTCGCCGCCGTAGTCAGGCACATCGCCGAGCACGGCTACCGCGAAGTCGACGTGAGCCGGGCGACCGAGGACGCGTGGCTTGAGCAGCTGCCGCCGAACGCGATCTTTACCGCGTTCCTCGCGAACTGCACCCCCGGTTACTACAACAACGAGGGATCAGGATCGAGCCCGCTGTTTGGCGCGTACCAGCACGGCGCGCCCGCCTACTTCAGGTACATCGAGGAGTGGCGGAACTCGGGAGACTTCGCTGGCCTTGAGTTCAGCCGCTGACCTGGCCGGACGCTGATCCGCAGCGACGGGCGCCAACCCCGGCGAGGCCGCGGCTACCCGGATGAGATGGTGGGAGCGTGGCCAGGCTGCTCGCGTTTGTCTTGCCGCTCGGATTGGATTCGTTCGCCGTAGCGGCTGCCATCGGGGCCGCCGGAGTCGCTGCTCGGTGGCGGGTACGGCTGCGCATCTCACTCATCTTCATGATCTTCGAAGCCGGGATGCCCTTGATCGGCCTGGCCGCCGGCCGTGGCCTGGCGCGCGTCATCGGTCCGGCCGCGGACTACCTGGCCGCCGCGGCTGTCATCGGGCTGGGTGCCTGGATGCTGTTCGAGGCTTCCCGCGACAACGAGGACGCGCCGGCCGCGCGGCTGGCCGACGCTAGCGGCTGGACAGCCATCGCGCTCGGCCTGAGCATCAGCCTCGATGAGCTGGCCATCGGCTTCAGCCTCGGCCTGGCCCGGCTACCGGTAGCGCCCGTCATCGTCGCCATCGCGATACTTGCCGTCGTCGTAAGCCAGCTTGGGCTTGCACTCGGCCAGGTCGTCAGCGCGCGGTTCCGCGAGCACGCCGAGCAGCTCGCTAGCATCGCACTCATCGCTCTTGGCGGTTATCTGATCGCCGAGCGCGCCGTCGCCTAACGCGCGGGTTGCCGCCGCTTACGCGGTTCTTCGACGTTGAGGGGGCTGGTCACCCTCGCAACGGGTAGCTGATCATTGCCCGTTTGCAGTGCAACCGCACCCGGCCGCGCCATGTCCAGTCCGATCGCAGTGTCCAGGAGTACTCGTTTGCGCATCGTTACTGCAGCGTGCTTGCCGGAATGGACTCCTGCTTGCTGTCGTGGTGGCGGAGGCAGCGATGGTCGGGACAGATGCTCGCCGACGAGCCGGCGGCTGGGAGCGCGCTCGAAACCTGGGGGCCATCAGACCGGGTCAACCTAGCCGCAACTGGCCTGTCGGCAATCCGGTCGCGGGCGTCGGCATCAATAATCAGCAGTTCAAGATCCGGGTGCTGCAGGTGCAGCCCGGTCGCTACTTGATCCAGTTCGAGTACGGCTACCATCCCGCGAGCGCCGCACCTGTGTCCGGGAACATCTGCGTCACGATCACTGTGCGGTAGCGAGCGGCACATCGTCTCGGCCAGTTCTTCCAGCGCAGGCAGGCCGCCGCATGCGTCTTTAGTCGGACAAATCTTCCATCCCGGCCACGATGGCAGTACAGTCCAGGCGGGTTACCTCAGGCAGGGGGGCGTCGGGATTGCGGTTGGCGGGCTGGATCTGCCTGGTGCTCGGGGTGCCGTTCCTGATCGGCGCCGGAGTGATCGGCATTCGCGCCATCCAGCAGGCAACGGAGGTATCGGCCTACCACGACGCACGCCCCTGCCCGGCAGGTGCCGCGATCGACGCCGAATGCCTGCGAACTGTCGACGGCTCCGTCGCGGCCGTTACCGAATCTGCGGGCGCCGGCCGCATCCCCGCCGAGTATGAGCTCGACGTCCGGACCTTGTCGACGACGCTGCACCTGACGTTCGGCTCCGACAACCCGGTGCTCGGCTACGCGGTCGACGGCAACACAGCCGTCGTCACCATGTGGCGCGGTGTTCCCGTCTCAGTCGTGACCGACGGCTTCTCCGCGGTCACGACGTCTGTTCCCGAGACGGCGCTCGCCGACGACGTCGGCAACAGCGAGGAGGCGGGAGGCGTTGGCCTGTTCTTCGTGCCCGCCGCTCTCGCGATTCGCGAGAACCGTCGGGCGGGCGGCAGCCGACTGAAGACTCGCCCGGCCGTGGCCGCCTCGTTCCTCGCGCTGCTGATGGGCAGTCTGGTGATCATGATCAGCGGCTGGGCTCTCGGCGGGAAGCCGTCAAGACTGGGCCCGGACCTTGCCGTGACCGGCGCTGCCCTGGTCCTCGCCGTTGGGCTGTCAGTCTGGGCGTGGTCCCGAGCCAGAGCCCGCCGCTTTGACGCGGAGCTCGATGGCACAGGGAGAGTGGGAGGCGTCGCGCGGACAGTTCCTGCGACGCAGCCGCCGTTCGGCCCTGCCGTCTCACTAGCGCAAGCGCCACCACCGGCCGGAGTCAGCGGCCAGCGTCAGGCCGGCCGGGTGCGCGCGCTCGGCGCCCTCGCTGTTGGCTGGGTAATGCCCGGGCTGATTGTGGCTGTCTTGTTCGGCGTCTTCCTCACCAGCCACGACGGTCCGACAGCGCGCGCCTACCGGCACGCGCCAGCGTGCGTAGGCGAGACGAACCTCGCCACCTGCGCAGGAGACTTCACCGCCGTGATCAATGGCGTGCGCACGCCAGCGAACGGGCGGAACTCGGCCAACGTCTCGTACGTCACCGCGGATGGCGTCATCAATACGTGGGCGACCTTCGATGGGGATTCCGGCGTTCTCGCGCACCTCGCCGAGGCGGACAAGAACGCCCAGACCCCGCTCGCGATAAGAGTCTGGCGCCGTTCGATCGTGGGCGCGCAGCTTGGCGGTAGCTGGCACTGGGCCGAAGGTGATCCACCAGGCGACACGATCCCCGTGGTATTCCTCGCCGTGAGCCTCGCGTTGCTGCTGCTGGTCGTGCGGCTCCGTATTCACCGCAGGGTTGGCTCGCGGACGCGGGCAAACCGCAGGCTGCTGATCACCGATGACCAAGGTCCGGTGGTCGCCGATGACCTAGGTCAAGTGATCGCCGCGGCCGGCTCGATCGTCCTGCTCGCGTACGGATTCTGGCCTGGCGCCATCCTGGCTGTGGCGGTGCTGCTGTGGCTCGGGCTCTCAGTCAGGCAGAGCACGCGGCGCAGTCGCGTGCGGCTAGCGGCCCTGCAGTCATCCTGACCGCCCAGCCTGGACAGACACGTTCGGAATATCAGGCGTCTCGGGTCGCCATGCGCCAGGCGCCGATGGCCGACCAGCCGATCACCCAGCCGACGATGACGGTCCACATCGCCCACGTCGGCATCGGCGGGATCGTCAGCGCCGGATGAGGTCCACCGCCGCCGCCGGCGCCGGGGCGGAATGTCGCGCCCCCGGTCAGCGTGGCCGGCTGGAGCTGATCCATGGCAACACCGACGAGCAGTCGCTCACCGTTGATGAAGTAGGGGAGCACGTGCGTGGCGAACGCGGGCGCGATAAAGACCTGAAGAAAGATGAGCAGGATGATCGGCACCGTCCGCTGGCCCATCAGCGAGCCAAGGCCGAGCCCCACGGTGGAACCGATGAGCAGGTCGAGCTCAATCCACAGGCCAGCCTCGATCATGCCGGTGACCGATGGGTTGACCTGAGCCGCCTCGGCGACGGTGTAGTTGCCGTAGACGGAACCGAGCTGATGGCTGATCACGGACGCGGTTGCGGCCGGGGAGTTCGGTCCGCCGCCAAACAACAGAATCTGCGCCTGGTGCTGGTGACTCAGGAGCCAACTGTGCAACTGGGCCTGGTCGAGGTAGGCCGGTATGACCGCCCCGTTGACATGGAGCACGCCTGACGACGGCACCCCGAGGAAGCTCGTGACGAGGCACACGACGGCGAAGCCCAGACCGGCCAGCGGCAGGATGATGGCCAGGCCCGCGGGGATGCGGCTCAGGTACAGCGCAAGCCGGGACCGCCCGGTGATGACCAGGTGGCGGAACATGCCGTCGGTCAGGTCGGTGGTCCCTGCCGTTGCGCCGAGGGCAACGGCGACGATGAAGCCGAACTCGTTCATCAGGTCGCTGACGCTCGGGAAGAGCGCGGGGCTGCCGGCTGGGCCGTACGTCTTCGGGTCGGCAAGATGGAACGCCAGCCGGAAGCCGAAGATGATGAGCGGCAGGCCGATTGTGAACAGCACGATGACAGTGATGAGCACGCGCCGACGCCGCAGCTCGAGAAGCTTGGCGCTGATCATCGGCACCGACGGGAGCCACCCGGCGCGGCTGCGCCCGGCAAGAGGCGTGGGCGGTCACTGGTCCTCCCCAAGGCGGCTCGTCACGGACAGGAACCAGTCCTCCAGCCTGGGCTGGGTCTGCCGCAGGCCGTAGACGGAGATACCCGCTGCAACTAGGCGACGGTTGATCTGCGCTATCAGCATCGCGCGGCGGCCCGGCGGCCAGCGGAACCGTGAGGCCGTCCACGCCGACGTCAATGCCGGCGGCGTTGCCGTCGGCCAGCGCGCGTGCTGCCGCAGGTGGATCGGAGCACTGGACCTCGACCGCGACGCCCACGGTGCCGGTCAGCTGCCGGAGCGGGCCCTGGCGGATGACCTTGCCATGATCGACGATGGCCACCTCATCGCAGGTCCGCTCGACCTCATCGAGCAGGTGCGAGGACAGCATGACGGTGCGCCCCTCGTCAACGAGGCCGCGGATCATGTCCCGGATCTCGTGCATCCCGGCTGGGTCCAGCCCGTTCATCGGCTCATCGAGGATGAGCAGCTGCGGGTCACCCAGCAGGCAGGCGGCCAGCCCGAGCCGCTGGCGCATGCCCATGGAGTATGCGGAGACCTTGTCATCGGCGCGGCCGTGCAGCCCGGTCCGGTCCAGCGCCGGGTTGATCATGTTCGCGGCGTCTCCGCCCCGGGCCGCGGCGAGAATCCGGAGGTTCTGTCGCCCGGTCAGGTGACCGTGGAACCGTGGTTCATCGACGATGGCACCCACGCCGGCCAGAGCGCGACCGCGCTGGCTGGGAACGGGGACGCCGAGCAGCGCCATCGTTCCGCGGTCGGCCCGGGTCAAACCGAGCAACGCCCTGATCAGCGTCGTCTTGCCTGCACCATTCGGTCCGAGGCAGCCGAACGCGCATCCTCGCGGGACGCGAAGATCCACGTTGTCGACGGCAACCTGCGTGCCGAAGCGCTTCGTAAGGCCACGCACTTCGACAGCCCACCCGGCCGCGGGGCGCGGGTCGGCATCGGCGACGCTTGGGAGCGGATTCTCACCGCCCGCGGAAACGACGGCCACTGGTTCCTCCTGTCCACCGGGATTCGGTCCCTGAATCTAGGTGCGGGCTGCTTCCCTGTCTGCGGCCAACGGAGCGAACCCGATTCAGCCGCAAGGATGAATCCACGTCGCCGCATGGCTGATGAAGATGGACTGCTCAGGCATTACCGTCAGTCCATGGAAGCCGCGCGCCGCATCGTCGGCCGTGACCCGGGTCTGGTCGTCGATGCCGGGCTAGCGATCACCGGGGTTGGCCTGGCGGCCGTCGCCGCCTGGGGCCCGGCCGGCCTGGTGGGTGCGCCGATCGCCGGGCGAGCGTGGCTGCTGGCTTTGTGGCCCTTCCTCTTCGGCACCCCGCTGGTCCTGCGCCGCCGCGCCCCGCTGGCGATGTGGATAGCCATCTGGGCGGCCATAGCGCTGCTGGACCTCATCACCGGACGCCCGCCCGAGGGCCTCGAGGTCATGTTCGTGCTCTTCGTCGGCAGCTACTCACTAGGAGCCCACGCCAGCCCGCGCCGCGCGGCAGTCGGCCTCGCCATCGCCGCCCCGGTCATGGCACTGACGATGCGGCAGGGCGGGCTGCTGGCTTTCCAGCAGTATCCGGGGGGCGCCAGCCTAGGTTTGTCGTTCGTTCAGGTGCTGGCATTCTGGCTGGCGGGCGTGCTGGTCCGCGCCCGCCGGCAGGCAGCGTCGCTGGCCGGACGGAACGCGGCGCTGAAGCGCCAGGCGGAGCAAGCGGCCGCCAACGAACGGACGCGGATCGCCAGGGAACTACACGACATCGTCGCCCATCACCTGAGCGTGATCGTGCTCCAGGCGGCCGGTGCCAGGGCATCAGGGAAGCACGCCCCGGCGGCCCTGGAGAAGATCGAGCAGAGCGGGCGGCAGGCACTGAGCGAGACCCGTCGCCTGCTGGGCGTCCTGCGTGACACGGGCGAGGACGGCGACCTCGCCCCGCAGCCGGGCATGGGTGAGCTGACGTCGCTCACGGATAGCGTGCGCGCGGCAGGCCTGCCGGTCAGCCTCGTCATCCGTGGCGACGAAACAGAGCTACCCGCGTTGTTGGACGTATCGGTGTACCGGATCGTGCAGGAAGCGCTGACCAACGTTGTCAAGCACGCTGGTCCCGCTCGTGCGGAGGTGACCGTCGGATGTGCGGATGGAGCAGTCACGATCGAGGTCACCGACAACGGCACGGGGAAGAAGCGCGACGTGAACCAGTGCGATGGACACGGGCTGGCCGGGATGCGCGAGCGAGTCGCCGTAATCGGTGGCGAACTCCAGGCGGGTCCGCAGCCTGGTGGCGGGTTCGCGGTGCGCGCCCGCTTGCCCGTCGGTGAAGCGCTCCCATGATCAGCGTTCTGATCGTCGACGACCAGGACCTTGTCCGCGAGGGCCTGCGGATGCTGCTCGACGCCGAACCCGACCTCAGTGTGTCGGGGGAGGCGGGCGACGGCCGCGAAGCCCTGGGCCAAGCGCGTTTGCTGGACCCCGATGTGATCTTGATGGACGTCCGCATGCCCGAGATGAACGGTATCGAGGCCACCAGGCGGCTCGTCCTTGACGGATGCAGGGCACGCGTCCTGATGCTGACGACCTTCAACCTGGACGAGTACGTGTACCACGCGCTGAAGGCGGGAGCGAGCGGCTTCCTGCTCAAGGACGCTAGCCGCGAGCAGCTGACCGGGGCCGTTCGGGCGGTCTCGGCGGGCGACACACTGCTGGCGCCGGCCATCACCAAGCGGCTGATCGAGGACTTCTGCCACGGCCCGGCCCCGGCCGGCGCGGCTGGCAGCGCGGGCGGGCTACTGACCGAGCGCGAGCTCGGGGTTGTCCGGCTAGTTGCGCAAGGCCTGTCGAACGCAGAGATCGCCGCGGCGCTGTACCTCAGCGAGGCGACGGTGAAGAGTCACATCGCCCGAATACTGGCCAAGCTCGATCTGCGTGACCGTGTCCAGGTAGCCGTGTACGCCTACGAGCATGGCATCGTCCGGCCCGGTCACAGCGCGACGCCGAAGCCGATCCTGCCTCCGGGCGGGACAACCCAGGGCTAGGTCTCCAGCGTCACGTGCCTGAGCCGCACCACCGCCTCATCCGACGTAGAACGGCCGCACCTCAATCGCGTGGTACCGGGCGATCGGATGCGCGGCGGCGAGCTGGATCGCCTGCTGCCGATCAGTGCAGCTGACAACGTCAAGGCCAGCGATGAACTCCTTGCTCTCGGTGAATGGCCCGTCGCTGATCAGCGTCTCTCCGCCGCGGACGCGGAGTGTCCTCGCGGTGTCGATGCCCTGCAGCGCGTTTCCCAAGATCTGGAGCCCGCGTGCCTCCAGGTCTAGCCGCCAGGCTTCACCCTCGTCCATTACTGCCTGGTCGTCGAACGGCTCCGCCGGCGTTCCGCCCATCCACATGATCAGCAAGTAGGGCCGGGCGGCGCCGTCCTCGCCGCGCCCGAACGCGAACGCCTTCTCGCCCAGCAGCAGCCCGTCCATGAACTGGCGGATCTCGACTGTATGGAACCAGGACACCGGGGACTTGGCGGCAACCTCGATCGCCTCGTCGAGGTCGGCGCATTCGAGCACGTCGAAGCCGGCCATGAACTCCTTCGTCTCCGCGAACGGGCCGTCGCTCACCAGTGTCTCGCCGTTGCGGACGCGCACGGTCGCCGCCGTCGCTGGCAGATCCAGCTCCCGGCCGAATAGCCGCACGCCGCGGCCATCCATCTCCTCGATCCATCGCGGGATCTCGCGCTGCATGACGGCCAGGTGCTCCGGTGCCGCCGCGCCGTCACTGCTGTGCTCGGTGTTGCCGACGACCATAAGCAGGTACTTCATCTCTGCCTCGTTTCCCGTGCCCTACTTCCAACCACGCGACGAACGAGTACAGCACAGAAGGACACGTGCGAAGTCGCGAAAGGTCAGCCCTGCTGAGCCAGAACAGCCCGGACGGCGGCGTTGGTCGCGGCCGCGCTCAGGTCATCGGAGAAGACACCACCGGGATAGGGGACGACCCACACGTGGAGCATCTGCGCGGTGTACTTGTCCCGCCAATTGGTCGGGTCGCAGGGATCCCGAAGGCGGATGCCAAAGCCGGCGATGGTCTGATAACCGTCGACGCAGGTAACGAGGTGCGAGTGCCATCGGGTAAGACCGCCACCGATTTGCGGGCCGTTCTGGTGGTCACCACCCATGATGTACATCGCCCCGAGCAGAATCGGGGCGTGGTTAGGCACATTGATTGCATACACCAGTGACGACGGATCCTGCGGGTTCAGGCCCTGGTAGGCGGGGTTCATGCCGTTGTATAGCAGGTGCTCCTCACCGTTGGTCTTGAGCACATACGTGTACCCCGCCGCGAACGCCGCCTGGACATTCGCGTAGCGCTTCAGGCTCGTGTCGGTCTCATTGATCAGCTGCGCGGCCGCCAGGACTTGCGCTGAGGTCGGCGGCTCTGTCGAGCCGTACATCTGCATATCCGGCCGACCGTTGGTACTGCCCATGTCTCCCATGCCTGAGCTCAGCGTGCTGGCCGAGTTCAGCGCCGCGGACGAGATCGCAGTACTGGACGACGAGTGTGAGGACATACCCGACCCGGATGCCATGCCTGCCGGGCCCTCGGATCCTGCCCAGCCGGGCGTCATGACGGCGGCGGTCGTCGCGATAACCGCGGCCGGAATCGCGACGAGTGCCGCGACACGAGCGACGGCACCGTGGCGCGCCACGGGCCGGTCCATCAGGGACGGTCGCCACAGGAGTGCCGCGGATCCGACGACCAGCCCGAACTCCAGGACACAGCTGACGACATCAAGCGCGCCGACCGATTCCGCGTGATGCACATCAGGACCGAACGGGAGGCCGACGGTGCGGGACGCCACGTACACGACGATGACGACCGCGTTCCCGGTCAGGCCGAGCCAGAGCCAGAGCCGCGACGGCCGCCAGAGCAGCACGGCGGGCCATACCATCTGCGCCCACGAGATCACCAGGAAGAAGGCCCCGTACAGGGCGTACTCCACAAAGTGTTCAAACACGACCGCGAAATGGATGGCAGCGGCGCCGATGGATAGCGCCGCCAGGCCACCCAGCAGAAACGGCCGGACGGTGGCCGGCCGTGGTTCTACTTCCGTTCCCCCGACATCAGTGCTCATACCGCGGATGCTAGCTTCGCGGCCACCGGGCCAGCATCACCCGCCAGACCGAACTTGACCTCCATCCAGAGAGGTAGGAGTAAGGGCCACCATCACCCGGAAGGGCTTCGGATCGTACGGTGGTGCCTGTGGCGGTGATCGAGGAACTGGCCCGCGATCGGCTGGGATTCAAGCAGCTTCGCCCCGGTCAGCTTCGTGCGGTCGAAGCGCTGGCTGGTGACCGCGATGTGCTCGCCGTGCTGCCGACCGGTGGGGGCAAATCGGCGATCTACGAGCTGGCCGGGCTCCTGCAGGATGGACCGACGATCGTCGTCTCGCCGCTGATCGCGTTGCAGGACGATCAAGTAGCCCATCTGCGCGCGAGCGGCCTGTCGGCGCTCGTCCTCAACTCTCAGCAGTCGGCCGGACAACATACGGCCGCGCTGCTCGCGTCGTGCGACTCGAGTACGTTCGTCTTCCTGTCCCCTGAGCAGTTGGCCATCCGGGAGGCCCGCGAGACGCTGGCTCGCGCTCGGCCGGGGCTTTTCGCCGTGGACGAAGCGCACCTGATCAGCCAGTGGGGTCAGGATTTCCGGCCCGACTACATGATGCTCGGCGCACAGAGTGAGGCCGTCGGCGCACGGGTGCGCCTTGCGCTGACGGCAACTGCCGCGCCGCCAGTCCGAGCGGAGATCATCCGCCGGCTCGGCTTGCGTGATCCCGCCGTGGTGATCGGTGACTTCGACCGGCCGCACCTGCACCTGTCGGCCCAGCACGTTCGCACCGTCGATGACAAGGACCGAGAGCTAGTGCGCGCGGCAGCCGAGCTGGACGGCCCGGGGATCGTGTACGCAGCGACGCACGCCGACGCGCAGGCGGCACACGACGTTCTCGCGTCAGCAGGGGAGCAGGTGCGGCTGTATCACGCCGGCCTGGGCGGGCGAGAGCGGCGCGAGGCGATGGCAGCGTTCCTCGATGGATCTGCCCGAATCATCGCCGCGACGGTCGCATTCGGCATGGGGATCGACAAGCCAGACGTCCGCTGGCTGGTGCATTACGACCCGCCGCCTTCACTCGACGCCTACTACCAGGAGATAGGACGGGCTGGCCGGGACGACAAGCCATCGGAGGTCCGGCTGCTCTACCGGTACGAAGACTTCGACAGGGCGCAGCACCTGATCGCGCGGGGCGTACCCGGCGGACCCGTCGCGCGCGCTGCGGCCGCGCTGGCCGCTGGTGAACGCGTCGAGCACACGACACGACTACAGACCTCCGCCCTAACCCGGCTGGCTGATCTCGGCGCGGCGACCTGGCAGGTGGACGGCGAGGTGAGCTGGTCGGGCGCGATGAGCGTCGAGGCGGTGCTCACCGCGTCGAACGCGGAGACAGAACGCGAAAATGAGATCGAGCGCACGCGGCTGGCAATGATGCGTCGTTATGCGGACCACACTGGGTGCCGGCGATCGTTTTTGCTCAGCTACTTCGGGCAGGACTATCCAGGCCCGTGCGGGAACTGCGACAACGACCTTGCGCACGCCGAGCCGCTCCCGGCCTCGGTACCGTTCCCCGTGGGCGCGCGCGTCGTCAGCGACCGATGGGGCGCGGGCTCGGTGCAGCGCTACGACGGCGATCACGTGACTGTGCTGTTCGACGAGCACGGTTACCGCGAGCTCTATGTGCCCGTCGTGGTCGACCGCGGCCTGCTGCGGTCGGCTTAGCCGCGCGGCATTCCGCCAAGCCCCCGCGCAGCGAGGAACTGATCCCAGGTCTTGCTTCCCACGACGTGCCGCGGCGGCGGCAACAGAGCGCCGTTGCGCACGGCCTTGCTGCCGGGCATTCGTATCGGAACGACGACGCGGTGACGGTTGGTGGCGGCCAGGTAGCCGTGGAACAGCTCGGCCCAACTCGACACCTGCGGCCCGGCCATGTCCGGTGCCCGGCCGACGGGCTCGCCCAGGGCAAGCTCGACGAGACGATACGCGACCTCGTCCGGATCAACCGGCTGAACGCGGAAACCCGCCGGGACGGGTGCCACCGGGAATCTCGACAGTTTCCGGGAATTCTCGAAGATGTAGTCGTAGAACTGCGTGACGCGAAGGATCGTCCACGGCAGGCCGCTGGCCTCCACGATTCGCTCGATTTCCAGCTTGGCCTTCGGGTATCCCCATGACGCAATGTGGTCGATGCCGACGATCGACGGGAGCACCAAATGCGGGGAACCTGTCCGGCCAGCCGCGGCGACCAGATTCCTGGTCGCATCCGCATCGCCTTTTGTGCTGGTCGCGCAGTGGATGATCGTTTGCACACCACGCACGGCCTGGTCAACGCCCTCGCCCCGGCGCAGATCTCCGGTGAAGAACGTCACGTGGGCCGGAGTCTCGCGCTGGTTGCGGGCCAGCACGCGAACCTCGCAGCCGACATCGGCCAGCCGGGCGACGACACGTCGTCCCAGGCGACCGGTGCCGCCCGCCACGAGGACGGGCACGGGCGATGGCATGATCTTCCCTCACCTTCAGCACGGCCCTCAGCAGGGACCAGTTACGCCCACTCGATTTGATTCGTCCCTCCAGTGACGGATGACAGCCGGGAAAGGTAACGACAGTGGACGAGCGCGCCTGGCTTGCCGAGAAGTTCGAGGACCACCGAACTCATCTGCGCGCGGTCGCCTGGCGAATGCTGGGCTCCAGCAGCGAGGCCGACGACGCGGTTCAGGAGGCGTGGCTGCGGTTGAGCCGGTCAGACGTCACCGCCGTGCAGGATCTCGGCCGCTGGCTGACGACCGTGGTCGCCCGAGTCTGCCTGGACGCGCTGCGCTCGCGGGGAGCACGGCGCGAGGAACCCCTGGCAGATTCAGCGCTCGAGGATCTCGCTTCGACGGCGACCGGGCAAGATCCCGCGCAGGAATCCTTGCTGACCGAGTCGGTCGGCCAGGCGTTGCTCGTGGTGCTCGACACGCTGGCACCGGCCGAACGGCTGGCGTTCGTCCTGCATGACATATTCGCCGTGCCCTACGCGGAGATCGCCCCGCTCGTCGATCGCACGACGGCGGCGACGAAAATGCTGGCAAGCCGCGCCCGTCGCCGGGTTCAGCGAGGTGACCTTGCCACCGGCGGCGACACGCCTAGCCAGCGAGTGCTAGTGCAAGCATTTCTCGCCGCCTCCCGCGACGGCGACTTCGAGGCGCTGCTCGCCCTGCTCGATCCGGATGCCGTATTCCGCGCCGACTCGGAGGCTAGGCGAGCAGGCGCTCCAGCAGACCTCGATGGCGGCGCCACGATCGCCCGCCAGTTCAGCGGACGAGCCCGCGGAGCCCGCCTCGGCCTGATAGACGGCGCCGTCGGTCTCGTCTGGGTTCTGCGCGGAAATCTGGCCGGGGCCTTCGATTTCACAGTCTTGAATGGGCGAATTGTCGCCATCGAAATGATCGGCGACGCTGAGCGCCTAGCCCAGCTAGGCGTCACAGTCCTCGCCGAGAGCCGGACGGTGGACGACCTGGGAAGGACCTAGCGTGAGGGGAGCAAATCTCGGGGCGGCCCGTCGAGCAGCACTCCCGGGTTCAGTATGCCGAGCGGATCGAAAGCCTGCTTCACCCGGCGCATGAGCTCCATGGCGCCCGGATCGGCCAGCTCGTGGAAGTACTGCTTCTTGGCGCTCCCGATGCCGTGCTCGCCGCTGACCGCGCCGCCCTGGGCGGCCGCGGCCGCAAAAATGTCGCGCATCAGCGCGGTGCGGGCTGTGGGATCAGCCTCGAACACGGCCAGGTGCACGTTGCCGTCGCCGGCATGGCCGCATCCGAACACCAGTCCGCCGCGCCGGCCGGCGACCGCTGTCACCTCGGCCAGGAAGGCGGCCATCGCCGCGCGCGGCACAACCGCGTCCACGATGTCGTTCGCCCCGGCCGCCTTCGCTACCCAGAACGCCTTCTCCCTCGCCTCGAGCAGCCGCCGCGCGGCGCCGTCGGGCAGCACGTAGACCTCGTCGGCGCCGGATACTTCGAGCAAACCGCTGAGCGCCGCCAGTTCGTCGGCGACCCGCTCGTCGGTCCGGCCTTCGAGCATCACTACCAGGTAGGCGAGCGCGCGCTCGCGGATGGCGGCGGGCACACCCAGGTCGAGGTTGTCGCGCTCCGTGATCGCCGCCATCGTGAACATGTCCACGTACTCGAGCACCAGCGGCTGCAGTCCAGCCGCGATGATCGCCGGCACCGCGGCCGTGACCTGCTCGAGCGACCCGAATGGCGCGAGCACAGTGGCTTGGCTGGTCAGCCGCGGGTACAGCCGTACGGTGACCTCGGTCACCAGCGCGAGCGTGCCTTCGGAGCCGATGATGAGCTGGGTCAGGTCGTAGCCCGTGCTGCATTTCACGAACTTTCCGCCGGTCCGGATCACCTCGCCGGACGCCAGCACCACCTCCAGGCCGAGTACGTGCTGGCGGGTCACGCCGTACCTGACTGCGCGCATGCCCCCCGCGTTCGTCGCTATAGTCCCGCCCACGCTCGCGCTCATCTCGCCGGGGTACACCGGGTAGAACAGACCGCTCGTGCGCCGCCGCCGCGTCGAGTTCGGCGAGCGTGACCCCGGGCTGCAGGACGGCGGCGTGGTTCTCCGCGTCGATCTCGACGATCGAGTTCATTCGCCCGAACGCGATGACGATCGCGCCATCGCTCGGGATCGCCCCGCCAGACATGCCGGTGCCGCTGCCGCGTGCCGTTACCGGAACGCCGTGGCTGGCCGCGATCCGCAG
The DNA here is from genome assembly GCA_963730085.1 of uncultured Actinomycetota bacterium. Taxonomy (GTDB): domain Bacteria; phylum Actinomycetota; class Actinomycetes; order Streptosporangiales; family Streptosporangiaceae; genus JAJYUU01. The sequence goes on from CAVSQI010000017.1 coordinate 494,937, forward strand.
CACCGCCGCTACCTCAGCGGTGCTCGCCGGCAACACGACGAACGCCGGCTCGCCGGGCCGGGCCCCGAGCGCCTCGTCCTTGCGATAGTCGGGCGCCTCGGTGCCCGCCAGCACATGCTCGCCCCCGACTGCCCCAGCCAGTTCCGCCTTCAGATCCTCGTGCATGCCCGCCATCATTCCGCCTGCCCGCCGCAGCTCGCCATCCGGCAGCCACGAGCGCACGCGTCGACCGGGTAGAACGGCACAGACAACTCACTCGCGACGGCGGGCGCGGCCGGTCCGACAGCAGGGAGTTCTCATGCGGGATTTGGCGGGCTGAGCGTGGCGGTTTGGGTGTCTAGGAACGCCTGTTCGACCGGGTTCGCGGTGAGGGCGCGGGCGGCAGCGTAAGCCGCCGCGGCTTCGCTGGTGCGTCCGAGGCGGCGCAGCAGGGCGGCGCGGGACGCGTGGAACAAGTAGTAACTGTCCAGGCCCGAAGAGCTCAGGTCGTCCACTGCGGCCAGGCCGACGGCGGGGCCGCGGACCTCGGCGAGCGCGACCGCCCGGTTGAGCGCGACCACCGGAGTCGGCGTGAGCGCGTAGAGCTGGTCGTAGAGCGTCAGGATGGCGTTCCAGTCGGTGCTGGCAAAGCTGGGCGCGACGGAATGAACAGCATTGATGGCGGCCTGGATCTGGTACGGGCCGGGGCGGCCACGCAGGACGCACGCACGCACGATGGCCTGGCCGTCGGCGATCAGGCCATGGTCCCAGAGCCGCCGGTCCTGGTCGGCCAGGCGGACCAGCGAGCCGTCGGCAGTGAGGCGGGCGGCGCTGCGGGAGTGCAGCAGCAAGAGGAGCGCCAACAGCCCCTGCGCCTCCGGCTCGTCGGGCATCAGCTCAGCGAGCACGCGGGCGAGCCGGATTCCCTCGGCGCACAGATCAAGCCTCATCAGAGAGTCGGCCGTCGATGCGTAGCCTTCGTTGAAGATCAGGTAGATGACGGCCAGAACGGGTTTGATGCGGGCAGGCAGTTCGGCTTCCGCGGGAATGCGATAGGGGAGCCGGGCTTCCCTGATCTTGCGCTTGGCTCGAACGATCCGCTGGGCCATGGTTGCTTCCGGAACGAAGAACGCCCGCGCGATCTCCGGCGTCTCGAGCCCGCCGAGCAGCCGCAGGGTCAGCGCGACCTGGGCGGGCTGGTTCAGCGCCGGATGGCAGCAGGTGAAGATCAGGCGCAGCCGGTCATCGGGCACGGTGCCCTCCTCCGGGGAGAATGCGTTCTCATCGGCTGCCTGATCGGCGGCACCGTACAGGTGGTGCGCTTGTGCGTGCCGCTCGTCACGGACCGACTCGCGGCGCAGCCTGTCAATGGCCCGGTTGCGGGCTGTCGTGACGATCCACGCGCCGGGATTGGGCGGCTGGCCGTCCGACGGCCACCTCGCGACCGCCACGGCGAACGCGTCCTGGACCGCTTCCTCGGCGGCGTCGATATCGCCGAGAAAGCGGATCAGGGTGGCGACGCAGCGACCGTACTCGCGGCGGAAGACAGCCTCGACGGTCACTGCGCGAGAGTCGATGGCCGCTGGTCGGATGTGGTCACTGCGCGTCGGAAGCTCGTATCGCGTCGTCGAGGTCGCCGCCGAAGAGCGGGCGGACCTCGATCGGCCGCTGTTCCGCGGCCGTGGCGAGCTTGGCCCACTCTAGAGCCTCGTCCAGGTCGTTGGCGTTGATGATCCAGAAGCCGGCGAGGTGTTCCTTGGTCTCGGTGTACGGCCCGTCGGTGATCAGGAAATCGCCGCCAGACTGGCGCACCACGGTCGCGGCCTCCGGCCCACCGTCCATGCCGCCCTTGAACACGAACGCGCCGGCGCCCTCCAGCTTGTCGCCGAGCTCGTTTACCCCGGCCCACACCTGCTGGGTCCTTTCCGGGGGGAGGGGAACCGCATAGTCGCGGTAGAGCGCCAGCAGGTACTGCGTCATGACGATCACTCCCGTTTGCCATCCGGGGCCGGTCTCTGGCCCGCCCTCACTCCCGCTACGAAGTCGCCCCCGCCTAATCGACACGCGCCTGCCACGATGCCAGAAATGTGCGCCAGGCTCGAAGCCGGTCTGGCGGTTGGCCACCGCGCTTGTCCAGGTCGTGCCTCGGCCACCAGTCCGCGGGCTGATCCATGTCCCGGTCAGGCCAGGCGAACAGGGAGGGATACCAGGCCGTTCATCAGGCTGATGGGACGCCACCGGAGCTTCGACGGGGAGACCGCGAGCGAGATTCGCGGGAAGCGGGCGAGCAGGGCGCCGAGGGCGACTTCAGCCTCCATGCGGGCCAGAGGAGCACCCAGGCAGTAGTGAACGCCATGGCCGAAAGCGACGTGACCGCTGGTGTCGCGGCCGAGGTCGAGACGATCCGGGTCGGCGAACTGGGCGGGATCCCGGTTGGCGGAACTGGTCGCAGCGAGAACCCACTCGCCCGCCGGGATCACCACGTCTCCGACGGGGACATCCTCGATGGTGAACCGGTCGTTCGCATGGTTCACCGGGTTCGTGAACCGGAGCAGCTCCTCGATGGCCGCCATGAGCAGCGACGGGTCCTGACACAGTCTCGTCTTCTCCTGCGGGTGCGTCAGCAGCGCCAGGGCGCCGGAGGCGATCAGGTTGACGGTGGTATCGAAGCCGGCCATGACCAGCAGGAAGACCGTGGCAAGGAGCTCGCTGCCGGTCAGTCTGTCCGCCCCGCCGTCGGCGACAAGGAGCGCCGACACGAGGTCGTCACCGGGCTCAGCGCGCTTGGCGTCGATCAGCCCCGTCAAGTAGGCGGCCAGCTCCCGCTCCACGCGGTCGTGCTCCGTGCGCTCGTCGTAAGCGGCCACTGTGACAGCGATCCACGCGCGATCCACCACCGGGATGCCCAGCAGTTCGCAGAGCACCGCGATCGGGAGGGGGCGGGCGTATGCGTCGAGCAGGTCGATGACGTCGCCGCGTGCCGTCGCCATCTGGTCCAGCAGGCCTGCGGCGATCTCCTCAGCCCGCGGTCGCAGTGCCGCGCGGCGCGCCGTGAACGCCTTCTGCGCCAGTCGGCGCAGCCGGGTGTGGTCAGGCGGGTCGACGTGGAGCATGTGCGCGTAGACACCCGTCATCTCGCTCGGCCGGGTCCGGCCGCCGCCGGGCCACCGGTGGACGTCCTTCGCCAGCCGGGGGTCGGTCAGGACCGTCCGGACGTCCGCGTAGCGGGTGACTATCCATGCCCGCCCGTAGCCCGGCATGCGCACCGGAGCGACAGGCCGGGACTCCCGCAGCCACGCGAAGAAACCCATCGGGTCCTGGTAGTAGGAGTCTTCGTCGAAGGCCACCAGATTTATCTCGTCCGTCACGTCCCACAAGCTAGGGCTGCCGATTGCGTAATCGCCATCGGATTTCTCGAGGGCTCGCGACGGCCTGTGGCACTTCGCGGGTCCGGGATCGCCGGGATCCGGTGGTCAGGCTTGCGGACCGTAGACCGCGGCGATGGCCTGAGACGTGGCCCAGCGGTTGCCGGCGGGCTCCCTCGGCCATCCGTCGGGGGAGTCCTGCCAGTCCTCGCGCCGGCCGTAGGGGAGCAGGTCGATGAGGCCGAAAGAGTAGGAGAGCTGCTCTGTGCCCCGGCCGTCGGTGTGCCAGGTGCGGTACACCGTGTCGCCATCGCGCAGGAACACGTTGACCGCGTACCCGCTGTCTGGCGGTGCGCCGACTTCGGTACCGAACGGGCTGTTGGCGGTGGAGTACCAGGTCATGGTGTTGCCGACCTTGCGTTTGTAAGCAAGCGCCTCGTCGATCGGCCCCTGGGTGACGATGACGAACCGGGCGTCGTAGTCCTCAAGGAACTCCAGCCGGGTGAACTCGGAGGTGAACCCGGTGCAGCCGGGGCACTGCCATTCCTCGCCTTCGAACCACATATGGCTGTACACGATCAGCTGCGACATGCCGCCGAAGACGTCGGCCAGCCGGACCGGCCCCTCCTCGCCCTCCAGCGTGTACTCGGGCATCTTCACCATCGGCAGCCGACGCCGCTGCGCGGCGATCGCGTCAAGCTCGCGGGTCGCGGCCTTCTCCCGGACGCGCAGCTCATCCAACTGGCGCTTCCAGGTCTGTGCGTCCACGACGGGCGGAAGCGGCAAGTCACTCACGTGTGCCTCCTCGGTCTCGGGTACTGCGTAACGGCTCTCGGGCCTCGTGCCCTGGGTTACCAAGGTAGACGGCCCTGACGACCTTCAGGGCACAGGCGTGTGCCCGACCAGTCTCCGCGAGCAACTCGCTGTCCCGTCTTTGTAAATCTGGTCTGTGCGACCTGAGCAGAACAGATTGAGCGAGACAGTCAAGCGCTTGGTGTCTCACTCAATCTGGCCCGCGATCTTGGAACGGCAACGGCAGCGGAAACCGTGAACTTGCTGCCCTGGCGCAGCGGCAGGTTAGTACCGCGGAACCTATCGCTCGGCCGGGCGGCGGTCAGGCCTCCTCGAAGAACGCTCTGGCTGCTGCTGCGACGACGTCAGGTTTGCCGCCTGGGTTAGTTTTGCCGGGGTCGCTGGAGCCGCCGTGGTCCAGGTTGGCGAGCTCCTGGCGGGTGACCTCCGGCAGAACCTCCGCTAGCGCATCGAAGCCCGGCCGGAGCCATGAGAGGCCTTTGCCGCCGCTGAGCAGGAGTACGTCGGCCGTGACATTCGCGCGTGAAGCACTCGGCTAGGGCTGTTGCCATGCCCATGTGGCTGTGCGCCGACTCCATCGCGCCATGCATCAGGACCACACCAGGGCCGCTGCCTAGGGTCCGGTAGCCGATCTTCGTGCCATCGGCTGACGTAGCAAAGTTCTCGTTGTAGGTCATGCGCTCATAGTAGCTTTGACACTAGTTTCTCTGCCAACTATTTTGCCTAACGAGCACTCGGCGGCCGCCTGGCCCAGGGGATTGTGCATCTGGCGAGGGACGCGGATGCAGCTGCGGGGGATTTCTCGCCCATCGACGACGAGAATTCGGTTTGGGGGACAGGCCTGGCTAGCCTTGCAGCTCCGTGATGCCGATGCGTTCTGCTTGGTCCTGCGCAGATGGCAGATCGGATGAGACAGGACTCTGGCACTATCTCATCCGATCTGCTTGGTAAAGCGTCTTGGCGCGCTTGTCTCATGCCGTTGAATGAGTGCTGGTTAGGCGGCCGGCGGTACTGCGCGGGTGAAGTCCGCCGTCCAGTTCGTCTCCCAGGTCACCCCGTTGTCGACTGAGAACGCCTGGGCCCAGCGGGCCGTCGTCGGGGTGATGTCCGACCAGCGGTACCGCACCAGGACCGGCGTGCCCTCGTGGGTGTCCGGGCTGAGGAAGTCACCCACGCCGTCGGCGAAGTGACCTACGACAGGAGGGTCGACCGCGGCGAGGCCGCCCGCGATCCAGTAGATGGACCAGGCGCGCGTGGCCTGATCGTATAGCCGGAGGGCCAGGCCCGTGTAGGTCATCGCCGGTGACGCGAGCTCGTCGAAGTTGCCCAGGCCGCCGAGCACCGGCTGACAGTGCAGGTCGGCGGTGAACTCGTCCCAGTCCTGGCAGTTGGCCAGCCGTTTGCGGAGCTTGCGCTGGCGGGAATGCCAGCGGCCGTGCAGGAAGTCGAAATCGTGCCGGCCGTCCGGCCGCGATAGCGCGCTGTCTGTAGTCATGACAAGCACCGTAATCCGGACCACTGACAGCCCGCGTCAGCAAAGCGCTGGCGCCCCGGGTGAACACAGGAGCGCCGTCAAACGGCAGTTGCGGGGAGGACCGTTTTGACGAGGAACTGGTAGAACAGCGCCTTCTCTTCCCACTGCGGGAAATGCGCCGAGTTATCGAACCACACCAATTCCTTCTTGGACGCGATGAGGCTCGTGAAGTACCGCTCGGCCACCTCGACCGGCGCCATCCGGTCATGGCGACCCTCGGCGAAGAAGACCGGAACCTCGACCTGCGGAACCGTCTCGCTCAGGTTCACCGACAGGAGCTCTGGATAGAGGAGCTTGAAAGAACGTTCGGCTGCCCGGTTGAATCTGAGCTTCTCAGGCCATGAGTACTCGATAGATGTGAGCATCCAGCCGACCCGGTCGAACTTCTCAGAGCTGTGCCACACAGCGCCGAACTCGCCGAGCCAGCGTGCGCACCGGCTCCACTTCTCGATGCCCTCGGCGCCCGCGTAGGGCGGGCTGCCGAGGGACTCAAGCTCAGCGACTGCTTTGGCCAACCGGCGCCGCCGTGACTCGGCGAGGGCGAAGCGGTAGGCAACCTGCTGCCCCTCGGCGAAGTTCGCAATCAGGCCGGTGCTGACGAACGCGCTGAAGAGGTCTGGCCGCTGAGCGATCGCCATGAGCCCGAGCACGCTGCCCCAAGAGTGGCCGACGACGATCAGCTTCCGTCTGCCGAAACGCTGCGTCAGGTGCTCGGTCAGCTCGATGGTGTCCGCGACGAGCTGAGCGATGTTCATGCGGCGCGCCTGCAGACCTCGATGGTCAATGGCCGTGGACGGTCGGCGTCAGCACGTCACCAACCGCCTCGACCAGCAGCGTCATCTCGTAGGAAACCAGGTCGGTGTCGCACTCCGGAGTGGCCATTACAGCCAGGCTTGAGCCACCGCTAATCGCCATGACCAACATAAGCCCGCCCTCCATTTCCACCAGAGCCCGAGTGGGCAGGCCTGCGTCGAGGATTGGCGCGGCGCCGCGTATGAGGCCGACCAATCCACAGGTGATCGCCGCAAGCTGCTCAGCGGAGCGACCGGGGATTCCGTCCGATAGCGCGAGCGGCACGCCGTCCGAGGACACCACGATCGCGTGTGTGACATGAACCACTCGCGTGGTGAAGTCGGTGACGAGCCAGTTCAGGTCATGGCGGTACGCGTAATTCAACGACCGGATCCCCCTTGCTCGCCGGGAGCCTGGCTGTTCGCACGGCGAGGTCCGCTCTGGAACCCGCTCAGGCGCTTGCGAGCCGTCTCAGGTGATCGGCGCGGCCGTGGAGCCGCGGTTGCCTGCCCGTCCGGAAGGTCCGCTAGCTGGCTGGTTACCCGGCCGGCTGCGTGACGGCCGCCCGCGGATCCGGGCAGGAGATTCGCCAGCGGGACGCGCCTGGGCAGTCCAGCGGAGGTGTTGTCGCCGCGAACCGGTTCGGTAATGATCTGCGCGGCGCGCCTGCTGTCGGCCCACGATGCATCTGTCTCGGACTGCCAGCCCTTGCTGTCCTGTGAAGCCGCCGCGGCGGGCAGGTTGCTGCCCCTATGAGTGGCAGCTGGCGCGCGGTGGAACCAGTCCGACGTCGCTGACGCAGCGGCGGGCCGGTTCTCGGACGCGGCAACGGCGCTGTACGCGGGCACCACGGCATCGCGCGGCGACGAGCCTGCGACGGCGGAGCGCACGATGGTGCCCTGGTCGCCGGACCCGGGCCCGGTGATGGCGGCCACTCGCGGCCCGGGCAGGCCCGCTGGCCGCCACTCAGCCGGGCGTGCTTGCCGCTCGGTGACGCTGTCCGGCAGCCAGATCATCGCGTTCAGGCCGTGCGGGGACCGGGCCTGCAGCCGGATCCGTACGCCGTGTCTTTCGGCCAGGCGCCCCGCGGCAAACAGGCCCATATGCCGCGACACCGTAACGTCGATGACGGGCAGGCTTTCCAGCCGCGAGTTGATCTCGACCAGCCGGTCCTCGGGGATACCGACCCCGCTGTCACTGACCTCTATCAGCACGCCACCGGCTGCCAGCTGCCGAGCTGAGACCTGCACCGAGGTGTGCCTGGCGGAGAACATCGTGGCATTCTCTGTGATCTCGGCTAGCAGGTGCACGATGTCGGCTACAGCCGACCCGGTGATGGCGATTCCAGGCTGGATACTGAGCGCCACCCTGCTGTATTGCTCTATCTCCGACGTCGCGGCGCGGGCTACGTCCACGAGGGATACCTGTTCGCGCCGCTTGCGCGCGCCTTCGTGCCCGGCGAGCAGGAGCAGGTTCTCCGAGTTCCTGCGCATCCTTGTGACCAGGTGGTCCATGGCGAACAAATTGGACAGCCGGTCGGGATCGCCCTCGTCCTGCTCGAGCGAGTCGATTATGGAGGCCAGCCGCTCGATCAGCGACTGGCTGCGCCGGGACAGGCTGACAAACATCGCGTTAAAGCTGTTGCGCAGTACGGCCTCGTTGCCGGCCAGCCGGACCGCCTCCGAATGCACCTGGTCGAACGCGCGGGCGACCTGGCCGATCTCATCGGCGGACACCACGTCGATCGGCGCCACTCTCAGGCTGGGTGCCGAATCGGTGGCCTCAGCCAGTTCCCGGACCCGCTCCGGCAGTTCCACCGTAGCGATGTTGAGCGCGCCTTCCTTTAGCCTGCGCAGCGGCCGGACAAGGGACCTGGCGACCGCGATCGTGGCGATCAGCACAAGGAGCAGGATCGCCGCGGTCACGACTGAGTTGATCAGCGCGGATAGTGCCGCCCCCCGCTCCAGCGACCGAGCGCGCGCGACGATGGATCCGGCGATCCCGCGCTCGACCAGCTGCATGTCGCCGACCGTTCCCGACATCGCCGAGTACCACTGCGCAGGCGCCGCCTTCGCGCTGATACCCAGGGCGCCCGCACCGATATCCAGGCTGTCGACGGACAAGATGTAGGTCTCTATGCCCTGTGAGTTGTTCACGAGCGGACCCGCCACAGTGTTGCGGAAAGAACTCTGCTCAGCGGGCGTAGCGGTCGTGTCGAATGCCGTCAGGTCGGTGAGCTCCTCAGACTGCGCGGTGGTCACCGCCTGCTGCACGCCATCGGCGAAAAGCTGCTGGTTGAGCGCGTTGAACAAGAGCGCGCGCTGCTGAGCGGCCTGGTCCTTCGCCAGGGCCAGCGAGTTGAGCGCCTGGACATCATTGACGAGTCTGGAGTCAGACGTGCCCTGCGCGATCTGGTCGTTCAGAAAAACCATGTCACTGATGGGAGCTGCGTAGTCAGCGATCACCGCAAGCGCGGACTGGCTGGCCTGGGCCGTGCTGCGCAGCGCTCTGAGGTGGCTGATCACCGACAGCACGGCGGCCACTCGGGCCTGGATGTTTGTCGGGAAGGAACCGGTGATCCTGGTGGCGAGCGCCCGGACCTTGACGGCAGCGGTGTCCGTGGCCTTGTACCAGTGCTGAAGGTCTTTAGGACTGGTGACGGGGAGCAGCCCAGTCGTCTGGTCGCGTTCATCCTGCAGGGCCTGCACCAGGCCGGTGACCTGCTCTCCGAGATTGGCGAGTTGCGCCACGCGTCCGAACTGAGCCGCGCTCTCGGCCGCCGACGCCACCCGCAGCCCGCCGAAGACCAGGCCCATGACGAGCGCCAGTACGATCACCGCGATCAGCCGCCGGGACACTGGCCAGTCCCGCAGCCCTAGCCGGCGCTTATTCAGCATGCGTAAGCTCGCCGCGTCTTGGGCCCCCGGCCGGCCCTACTGGCGCTCGCAGCCATGTGGCGGCCCACTGCTGATGTCGCTGCTTGCCACGCCTCGGATAGCGCAGCCGTACGTACTGGCGCAACTGACCTCCGAACCGACAGCACCCGGCTGCACGTCTGGGAAATTTTAATGGTGTAAATGGGCCCGTATTGACCCGCCGACCGGCACTCACTTCGCCCACGGCGGCTTGGTGGAGACGATGTGCACCGAGCCAGCGGTGCCGCTCGGCAGTACCTGTTTGAACGAGCCCTGCTGCCACTGGAAGATAAAGGCCGCTGCAGCCCCGTTCTCACCCAGCGCGTCGAACTTGACCGGACCCTGCACGCTGGTTAGCGTGACGCCGCTGTGCAGAAAGGTGATGATCTTGGAATTGTCGGTGCCGCCGGTGGCGGTGACCGCCTGCTCCATTACCTGGCCTACGGAGTAGGCCTCGGCCACGTCGGCGTTGACGGCGTCAGGTGAGCCGTGATAGCGAGCGACGTACTCCCGCACCATCTGCTGGCTTGCCGAATTGCGATAACCCGGAAACCAGCCGTTGGGCACCATCATCCCGTTGGCGTTGCCCATGCCGACGGCGCCGATGAACGCGCCGCCCTGGTCCGGCCCAGCGGCCGCAACGAACACCTTAGGCGTGTAGTGCTGCTGCTCGAACCGCTGCATGAAGGCGCTGACGGTCGGTACGTCAGTGGATCCGAGCACCACGACTTGCGCGCCGGTCACAGCCACCTGGTCGGCAGCGTGCAGGTAATCCGATACCACCGAAGGAAAGATGTTCGAGTACACGGTGTGGAGCCCGAGGTTCTGCAGGAGCGTCTGGGCGAGCTGCACTGGCGGGTCAGCGAACGGGTCCTGGGCCATCGGGTAGGCGGCCGTCTTCGGCCGCTCGCTGGGCGGCATCGAGGCGATCCAGTCAACGAACGGGACCATCTCGTCCGCGACCGGCAGGCTCACGTCGAACACATTGTGGTCAGCCTGGTTGGACGGGGTATCGAAGACAGACGGCGCGCCGCCGGCCCCCTCCACGAACGCCATGCCGTATCGCGATGCCACCGATGACGCCGGAGCGGTCAGCAGCGACGAGAACGGCCCGAAGGCCAGGTCCACATGGTCCACACCGAGTAGCTTCTGGTAGTTGGTAACCACCAGGTTCGGCGAGCTTTGGTCATTGAGGATGGTCAGCTTGACCCGTCGGCCACCGATCCCGCCGCGGGAGTTTACGTCGCTGGCCCATAGCTCGTACCCCCTCTCGAACGCCACGCCGTCAGCCGAGAACAGGCCGGTAAGGGAGAGCGAGGCGCCGATGGTGATCGGGCTCGTGAGTCTGCCCGGGGAGGTGTGGCCGCCAGGCGAGCTGGCGGTACTGCAGGCAGCGAGAACGCTCGCTCCGAGCACCGCAACGGCGCTCCAGGCGAATTTGCTAGCTGAGCACCGGGGAAAGACGAGTCTCACGCCGAGTTTCTCCCTTCCTCCCCGGTCGGGTCTTTCGCATATGACAGTCCGGACACGTCTCGTTATACTCGCCTAAACCGCTTCCTGCTTTGTGAACGAAGTCAAAGGTCACGTACGCAGTGCCGCGCTCAGTCGGCCCTGCCGGGCGTAAGCCGAAGTACGCCGCCACCGAGCGCCAGAAAATGGCGATGCGCCGCGAGAACGAGAAGCTGAAGAAAAATGGCGGCCGTCAGGCGAACTGCCAGTTGTGCATCTCGATGCCGGCGTAGCGGTCTTGGGTGCCCGAGAGCCAAATCCGGGTTTCCGCAACTGAGGTAATCGAGGCAATCGAACCGGCGAGAAATCCGTGGGACGCAGCGCCGTTTACCAGGGCAGCCCGTCAAGACTAGGACATCCTCGCAGCAGGCAGTTACGCACTGGACCGGCAAGCGCAAACGTCAATTTTACATAATGTGCATTATCGGCGCGCTCTGAGTGGGGCCGCCAACAGCTCTGAGCGTAATGGCGAGCCGGCAAATCTCGGGAGCGGCACTCCGCGCAGCCTTACCAGCCAGGACCTGATCATCTGGCGGATACGTAGCATGGCTGATTGTGGTACACGAGGTGCGGACCTCGAGAGCCGCTGGCACGTTTTGCCCGGTTATGGTCGGCCGCGACAGCGAGCTCGCCCAGCTCCAGCAGGCGTGGCGGGCGGGCGGCCAGATGCTCGTCGTGCGCGGACGGGCCGGGATCGGGAAGAGCCGCCTAGTCCGAGAAGTTGCGGACTTCGTCCGGGGCGCGGGCGGAACTGTCCTGGCTGGTCGGTGCAGCCCGACTGCATCCGACGTGCCGTTCCGCCCGCTGCGGGAGGCCCTGCTCGCTGCCGCCCGGGTTGGGCTGGCGCCGTCGCCGCAGCTCGATGCCTTCCGGCCGATCCTGGGGTCACTGGTTCCGGAGTGGACGGGCGAGCATGCCGCGGGCTTGGACGGCGGGTTGATGGTCCTTGCCGAGGGTGTGCTGCGGCTCATGGTCGAATGGTCGGCACCGCAGGCTCCGGCGATCTTGATTGTCGAGGACCTTCAGTGGGCGGACCTGGAGACGCTTGCGGTGATCGAATACCTCGCCGATCATCTGTCCGGACACGCTGTGCTCGTCGTCGCCACCTTGCGCGATGATGAGCCCGGATCGGGCGGCGAGCTGGTGTCGGGGCTGTGGGCTCGCCGGGCAGTGCAGCTGATCTCATTGTCTCCGCTCGATCGGGCCCAGTCGGAGGCCATGCTGCGGGAGTGCCTGAGCGCCGCGTCTGCGCTGCCGGAATTTGCCGATGCCGTAATGGCGAGGAGCGATGGCGTCCCGTTCTTCATCGAGGAGCTACTGGCGACGGCAGCTAGAAGGGGCGGACTCAGGACAGCTCGTTCCCGGCTCGATCGCCGCAGCCGTCGATGCCCGCCTCGGGTTGCTGCCGGAATCTACGGCGCGTTTCCTCGGGTTCGCGGCGCTGCTCGGGCGCAGCTTCGACTGGCACGTCGTCGCGGCGGCGACGGGCTGCCCGCCGCAAGAGGCGATCGACCGGCTCCGCGAGGCAGCGCGGGTGCAGCTCATCGACGTGGACGGAGCGGGATTTCGGTTCCGCCACGCGCTGACAGCGGAGGCAGTGCAGGCGTCGCTGCTCCGTGCGGAACGGCAGTACATGTGCGCGAGCCTCCTGGCGACGCTGCAGCTGCTGCACCCGAGCCTTGAGGGCGAGACGTGCCAGCTCGCGGCCAGTCTCGCGGCCGAGGCCGGCGACCGGGTACGCGCGGCCGACCTGTGGCTGGAAGCGGCCCGCAGGGCGTTGCGAGAAGGGTCGCTCGGCTCTGCTGAGGCGCTAGCGCTTCGAGCCCAAGACATTCGGCCCCTTCCGGCGGATCGCGTGTTGCTGTCCATCTGGGCCCTCGCCGGCCAGCCATGGCGCGCGCTCGAGGCCGGGCGCCGGATCCTTTCGAGCGGCGACTGCGACCCGGCGGTTCGCACCGACGTGCTCTTCGAGCTGGTGGACGCCATGATCACCGCCGGGCGCTGGGACGACGCAGAGAGCTACCTGGAGACCTTGCGTGCCGAAGGCACGCTGGATCGGCCGGGTGCCGCCCGCCGGACTGTCGGGGAGGCGGAGGTTGCACTGGCCCGGAATGACGACGCGGCTGCCGTCGCGTTGGCCCAGGCCGCGCTCGCTGACGCCCAGGACGACAAGCTTGCGGAGGTCGCATGTCGAGCCTTGTGGGTCATCGGTCGGGTCGAGCGCGGGAGCGACACGGACGTGGCCCGTACCGCGTTCCAGCAGGCATATGAGGGCGCCTCGCGGAATGGCCTGCAAGTCTTCCGCGTGAAGTCACTGCAGGAACTCGGCACGATCGACATGTTCGAGACGCTCGGCACCAACCGGCTAGAGGTGGCCCGCCGGGAAGCGCTGGCCGCTGGAGCCATATCGATGGTCGCCATGATCGATCTCCAGCTGGCGGCGATCTATTGCGCCCGGGGTCAGGCCGGTCTGGCCCTGGCCGCCGCGGCTCGCTGTGAGGAGGCCTCCCGCCGGTTCGGCCTCGCTTCGCTCCCGATGAGCCTCGCGCTCCAGGCCGTAGCGCACGGATTCTCCGGCAACAGCGCGGCGATGGAGGCCGCAGCCGAGCAGGCGCGCGCGACGGAAGGCGATGACTACACCGTAAGAATGCACACCCTGGCGAATGGCGTCGGCCTGTACCACCTCGGCGAAGGACAGCTTCCCGAAGCTGTGGACGCCATGGACCACGCCATGGACGTGCTCAGGGTCGGCGGTGGCGCGCGTGACTTTCCCGGGCGGTGGGCGCTGCTGCGAACTGTCACGGACGCGGGCGGCGAGGAAGCTCGCGACGAATGCCGTCGGCTTCACTTCGACACCGCCATGAGCCGCGCAACCCTCCGGGTGGCTGATGCCGTGGCGGCCGGACGGGAGGGCGGGCCTGCAGCATCGATCTTCGCCGAGGCAGATCGTGACCTCGGGCGCATCGAGAGCGGATTCACCCGAAGCCTGGCGCGGCTGCTGGCCGCCCCCTGCGCGTACCGCGACAGGTGGGGGCAGCCGACCGTATGGCTGCGGGAGTCCCTTGCGAACTTCGAGGATCTTGGTCTGCCGAACTTCGCCGGCCGATGCCGGGCAGCGCTGCGTGCGATGGGCGAGCCGGTGCCGCGCCGGCCCCGGGGCGAGGGGGCTCGAGTGACCGGCCCGCTGGCCGCTCAGGGCGTCACTGCTCGCGAGACTGAGGTGCTGGCCCAGATCGCCGCCGGGCGCTCCAACCGCGAGATAGCCGGAGCGCTGCACCTGTCAGTGCGCACTATCGAGAAGCACGTGGAACGGCTTCTCATGAAGACCGGTCACCGCCGGTCTGAGCTGGCCCAGTTCGCCGCGGACGCCGGAGTCAGGCCCGCCGTCTGAGGCGCGGACAGACCTGCGGACAGACCTGCGGGCTGGCCGCAGCCAGGCTAAGTACGTAGTCGGAAGCGCAAATGCCGTAGCGCGCCACCGATGGCCGCGCGCGCCGGGCATCGCAGGATGCTGGCAGGTCGAAAAAACCCAGCGCGTCAGCCTGATCAAGGCAGCAGCGCTCAACTCAAGGAGGACACGAAATGAGCGCGACAACCGAAGGTAAGGCCATCCTGGTGACCGGGGCCAACCGTGGCATCGGGCAAGCGCTTGTCAGCGAGGCCCTGCGCCGTGGCGCGGCGCGGGTATACGCCGGAACGCGACGGCCTTATGCCCACCCCGACCCGCGGGTTACCGCACTGACGATGGACATCACCGACGAGGCCCAGGTGCGAGAAGCCGCCGCTCAGGTCGACTCTCTCGACATACTCGTGAACAACGCAGGCGTCTTTCTGTTCGACGACCTCAGCAATCGCGAGGCACTCGAGCGGCACTTGTCGGTCAACCTCTTCGGCACCTACCGGGTGATCCAGGCCTTCCTGCCATCGCTGATTACTTCCGGCGGGGACATCGTCAACAACGTCTCGATCGCGTCCCTCGCGCCGATTCCGGTGACCCCCGCCTACTCTCTGTCCAAGGCGGCGGTATTCAGCATGACCCAGTCGCTGCGGATGCTGCTAGCCCGACAGGGCGTGCGAGTCCATGCCGTCCTGACCGGGCCGGTCGACACCGACATGGTCCGCGCGCTCGACATACCGAAGGCGTCTCCGCAGTCCGTCGCCCAAGGCATCTTCGACGCGGTCGAAAGGGGCGAGGAGGACATCTTCCCCGACCCCCAATCCGCGGCGCTCGCCGACGGCTGGCACGCCGGGCCAGCCAAGGCGCTTGAACGCCAGAACGCCGCGCTTCTGCAGGCTCAGCCCGCGCGATGACGATCGGCACCGGGCGTACGAGCTCACGCCGCTCAAGCCCGGCCAGGCTGCCGTCACGACAAGACAGGGAGAAAAGGCAATGACCACTCACAAGATTGGAACGCGGAAAGAGTGGGCGGCTGCCCGAGAGGAACTGCTCGCCCGCGAGAAGGAGCACACCCGACTAGGCGACGAACTGGCACAGCAGCGACGTGAGCTGCCCTGGGTCAGGGTCGAGAAGGAGTACCGCTTCGATACTGACGACGGCACCCGCACGCTGGTGGAACTGTTCGATGACCGTGGCCAGCTCCTCGTCTACCACTTCATGTTCGGTCCGAGCTACGTATCTGGCTGCCCGACCTGCTCGTCGATTGCCGACAGCGTGAACGGCGTCATCTCGCACCTGAACGCCCGCGATGTGACCATGCTGTTCGTCTCTCAGGCCTCGCTCGAGACGCTGCAGGCATTCAAGCGGCGGATGGGCTGGGGTTTCCCTTGGGTGTCGTCAGCCAACAGCGAATTCAACGTCGATCTCGGTTTCTCCAGCAGCCAGGAGCAGACGCGCGAGTGGGCCGCGCCGATGCTGGATCAGCTGCCGCCGATCGCCGCCCGTAACGCGACGGAGACCGGCACCGACGTCCTGGGTTATCTGACCGAAGGCTTCGGCTTCAGCGCCTTCGCTCTGGACGACGGAGCCGTCTACCAGACCTACTCAGCTGCGGCCCGCGGAGTCGAGTTCCTCATGGGCTACTACGCGATCCTCGACCGGACAGCTAAAGGCCGCGACGAGGACGACGGATTCCAATTGTGGATCCGCCGCCATGACGAATACGACAGCGAGTAACCCGCGCTCGCAGGTCGACGGTGCGCAACTCCCCCAGGTGCGATGCCTCATGCCGGGAGTTCTCGGGTGGCCGTTCCGCACTGTGATCCTCGGCTGAACCGGAGATCTCTCCGGTCTAATCGGAGAGTTCTCCGAATTGTCTGCGGCGTGTCGCGTCGCCGGACGGAGCGGCAGCCGGTAGACCAGAGCCAACAAAGAGGAACAACTGCACCTGGAATAGCGAATGACACAGGCCGAGACCCGCGCCATGCCGACCGACTCCGCCGATCGCGAGCATGATCCGCTGCGCTCAGATGCCCAGCACAATCGCGAGCGCATTGTCGACGTGGCGCGCGTCGCACTGAGTACCTCTCGTGACGCGTCGCTGAACTCGATCGCGAAGAACGCCGGCGTCGGTCCTGGCACGCTATACCGGCACTTCCCGAGCCGGGACGCGCTTGTGCTCGCGGTGTATCAGGAGGACGTGCGGACGCTGGCCGACTTGGCCACTCACCTGCTCGCGCAGCATGAGCCGGTGCAGGCGTTGCGGCTGTGGTTTGACCGCCTAGCTACATGCGGAATGACTAACCCCAGCTTGGCCGGCGCACTGCAGTCCGCTACGACCGCCGCAGCGGCCGACGCGACGTGCGCGCCGATCACCGGAGCCGCCGCGTGCCTTCTGTCGGCATGTCAGCAAGATGGCAGCGTCGGCGCGAACATTGAGCCCGACGACATCTGGCTGCTGCTCAGCTTCCTATGGCGGATTGAGCCAGGACCCAATGCACCTCTTCGAGCGGCACGCCTCCTGGACCTGGTCATGTCAGCATTGCAGGCGGGTGCCCCGCGCATTACGAGCCCGTTTCGCAGGCGCCTGGGCCGCCGTGCGCTTCGGCGGCCGCGCAGGCTATCGCTCATTTCGCCCAGCGCGCCCCGTTCCCGGTAAGACATTCCCGCTCCCCGCTCCCCCACGGAAACGATCATGATGGCGCCGGACTGACGCGACGTGGCTGCCCACGACGGTCCCGCTCCCCCGCTGCGGGCGGGAACTGATTCGTGACGGCGACGGGCATGCCAGACTGGCCGGGTGAAGCTTGCCCCGGTTTATCCAATACGCTCGGCGCGCCTGCTGCTGCGGCCGCTCACCGCGGCTGACGTCGATGATCTGGTCGAGTATCGATCGATCCCCGAGGTGTGCCGGTACGTTCCGTTCGGGCCGCAGAGTGCCGAGGACGTGATCGCCCGCATCAACGGCGTCTGGCGTCAGGAGACACTCGACCAGGAGGACGACTCGATCACGCTCGGCGCCGAGCTCCTGGACTCCGGCAAGGTGATCGGCGATCTGATGGTGCGATGGGTCAGCGCCGAACACAGCTGTGGCGAGATTGGCTACGTATTCAGCCCTGCCTATTCGGGACTGGGTTACGCAGCTGAGGCGGCGCACGCCGGCCTGCACATGGCCTTCGATGATTTCGAACTGCACCGCGTCATTGCCCGCGTCGACGCCAGAAATTCGGCGTCGGCGCGCCTCGCCACCCGCCTCGGGATGCGCCAGGAAGGGCTTCTCCGGGAGAACGAGTGGTTCAAGGGCGAATGGACCGACGAACTCGACTTCGCGATGCTGGCGCAGGAGTGGCCGTCGCGGAAACTGGCGGGCTGCCCAGCCTGCGGCCAGTGATCGTCCACATGTACGGCGGCGAGGAACCCGGCTTGCGGTGGCGCCGGCCAGAGAAAGGCGCGCCGCCCCGACTGGCTCCCAGGTGTTAACTTGGCGGGCGTGGTGTCCGGCGATCAAGTCGCTGCGTTCGCGCTGGCTTCGCTCGTGCTCATCGTTATCCCCGGCCCGGGCGTGCTCTTTGTCATCGGCCGCGCTCTGGCGCACGGCCGCGGCACTGCTCTGGCCTCGGCTGCTGGACACGCCGCGGGGAATGCGGTTGTGGCGGTGTGCGTGGCTCTGGGCGTAGGCACGATAGTGGAGCGCTCGGCCACCGTCTTCACGGCGATCAGGCTAGTGGGGGCGGTCTATCTGATCTGGCTCGGCATTCAGGCGTTCCGCCGACGAGACACGCTCGCGGCCGTGCTGGCCAGCGCGGCTGAACCGCGCGGCACCGTGCGCGCTGCCCGCGAAGGGCTCCTCGTCGGCGTCACGAATCCGAAAGCCGTGATCTTGTTCGCTGCGGTGCTGCCGGAGTTCGTCGACCGGGCTACCGGGTACGTCCCGGCCCAGATGCTGATCCTCAGCGCGATCGCGATCATGATCGGCGTGACCTCGGACAGCTGCTGGGCGCTGGTCTCCAGCACCGTGCGCTCGTGGTTCGCTAAGTCTCCCCGCCGTCTCGGACTCGTCGGCGGGGCTGGTGGGCTAGCCATCATCGGCCTCGGTGTCACGCTGCTGCTGACCGGCCGCAAGGCCTGACGCTGTCCCGCGTAGCGTGTCTTAAATCCCCAGTAATAGCTATATTCCTCTCCACTCGGGACGCTCGGGAGACGACCGAGGTCGGCGGCTCGATGCGGCCTGGCATCGGCCAGTACCCTGGGCCGATGTTCTCGCCTCGGGGCCCCTCCGCGCGCGAGCTGGCGACGCAGGCGCTGTCCTCGGTGGAGCGCGGCTACGACATGCTCGCGCCGAAGTTCGACTACACGCCTTTCCGCTCCCCCGATGACCTGCTTGACGCCACCGCCGACGCGTTGCATCCGCTCGGCCCGTTCGAACGGGGACTGGACGTGTGCTGCGGCACCGGCGCAGGCATCCGTGTCCTCCAGTCGGTATGCCATGGAGCGGTAACGGGCGTCGACTTCAGCGCGGGCATGCTCACGCAGGCAGCCAGCGCGAACCCGGACGGCACGTTGGTACGGGCGGACGTCCGGGCCATGCCGTTCGCCGCGATCTTCGATCTGGCGGTCAGTTTCGGAGCGCTCGGGCATTTCCTGCCGTCCGAACGGCCTGCGCTGTTCGCCGGTGTGTACCGCGCGCTGCGGCCTGGCGGGGTTTTCGCCTTCCCGATCGGTGCGCCACTGCCCGTCACGTCACGCCGGTACTGGGCACTACTTGGGTTCGACGTGGCCATGCGGATCCGGAACGCCGTGTGGCGTCCCCCGTTCGTCATGTACTACCTGACCTGGCCGCTGCACGCGGTTCGCAACGATCTGACTACATCCGGATTCACCGTGACCACGGTGCCGCTGACGGCTCTAGGCCTGCGCGAGGACGGCAGCCCGCGGTACCGGCTGGTCCTCGCGCACAAACCCCCGAGGCCCTGACATCCGGCTCCCGGGTACGGACGTCACTCCCGGGTGAGCGCTACCACCGGGATGATTCGGCCCGCCGTCTGCTCGTGCTCCGCGAAGAACGGATACGTCTCCTTCAGCATTGCCCACTGGCGGTCTCGATCGACGCCGGTCAGCACTGTCGCGAGCGCCGGATAGGCCTCGTGCCCGACCTCGACGGTGACGTGCGGGTCGCGCACCAGGTTGCGGTACCAGTCCGGGTCCTTTGGCGCGCCGGCATTCGAGGCGATCACCAGGATCCGATCCCCGTCTCGGTGATGCATCATCGGCGTCGTCCGCCGCTGACCAGTCTTCGCTCCCGTGGTGGTGAGCAGCACCAGACCCTCCCGGTGCATGCCCTCAACCTCGCCGCCCGCCCGGAATTGCTCGATCACCCGGCGGTTAACTTCCGCGATGTCCATCTGTCTGCTCCTTCCGTCCAGGCCACCGAGAACCCACCGCACTATCCGGAGATATCTCCGATCTAAGCGGAGAACTATCCGCCTGCCTTCAATGACGTTGGCGGGTCATGCTCCGGCTAGGGTGGCGCAGTGGATCAGTTAACCGTGCCGCCATTCGAGCACATCTTCATTGTGATCATGGAGAACCACGGCTACGACGAGATAATCGGCAACCCTGATGCTCCGTTCCTCAATCAACTCGCTGATGCTCACGGCGTGGCGACCAACTACGTCTCTGTGGCGCACCCAAGTCTGCCGAACTACCTCGCGCTGACCGGCGGCGACACGTTCGGGATCAGCACCGACTGCACGGACTGCTTTCAGTCGGCTCCCAACCTGGTAGTCGACCGGGTGGCCGCCTCCGGACGCACCTGGCGGGGCTACATGGAGTCGATGCCATCGCCTGGATTCGTGGGTGACGCGTATCCCTACATGCAGAAGCACGATCCGTTCGTCTACTTCGACGATCTGCGCACCGATCCTGCGCAGCTGGCAAACGTCGTGCCGCTCAGCCAGCTCGCGGCCGATCTCGCCACGCCACCGACGACGCCGGCCTTCGGCTGGATCACGCCGAACATGCTGCACGACATGCACGACGGAACTGTCGCGCAGGGCGACACATGGCTATCTCAGCAGATCCCCGCGCTGCGGGCCGCACCTGGCTGGACTGAGCAACAGTCCCTGCTGGTGATCACGTGGGACGAGGACGACAACGCACCTGGCAACCAGGTAGCCACCATTGTCATCGCCGACCAGGTCCCAGCCGGGTTCAAGTCTGCCGTCCGCTACGACCACTACTCCCTGCTTCGGACCATCGAGGTGGCGTGGGGGCTTGCACCGCTGACCAGCAACGATGCCAAGGCAACCGTCATGAGCGACTTCTTCACCGGGTCTTAACGGCGCTAAGGAGAGGGCGATAGTAGACCCGCCTTAGTCACAGGTTTCGCCGCTATCGACTTGCCATGTCCGGTCAGGCCCTTGAATCACGTGGAGCGTCACGCTACCCGACGCCGCGATCGCCGACTTACCGCTGCGGCTCACCTGCCGCCATCCAGTCCGAGGGATCGCGGGCACGCCGCCGTTGCCGGCGAACCAGTACGCGGCGGCAACCGGCGTTGCCTGGCCACCGCGGTTGGACACCAGCGAAAGGGAGAAGCCCGATCCACTCCGGCACGAGCCGGCCGGAGCGGGCGTCGCCGAACGAGACGTCGCCACACCCGGAGACACATTCGTTTGCGCTCGGTTCGCGTCCACCGTCCGAACGCCGCACGCGGATACGCCCAGCGCGCAGACGAGCCCACCGCAAGCGCTCAAGAGAAGTTGCCGCCGCATGTCCCTTAGACGACAGCGGACCCGGCGCGGTTCCGAGCGCCACCAGAATTCGCTCAGGCAACCTCCGCCATGGCCTGAGCAAACTGGGCCTGGTAGAGCCGGGCGTAGGCCCCGTCGGCCGCGAGCAGTTCGGTGTGCGTGCCCTGCTCGACGATCTGACCGTCCTCCATCACCAGGATGAGGTCGGCGTCGCGGATCGTCGACAGCCGGTGCGCGATCACGAAGCTGGTTCTGCCCTCGCGCAAGGACGCCATGGCCCGCTGGATGAGCACCTCAGTTCGCGTGTCGACCGAGCTCGTCGCCTCGTCCAGGATCAGCACGGCCGGTCGGGCGAGGAACGCGCGCGCGATGGTGATGAGCTGCCGCTCGCCCATGCTGACGTTCGTGCCGTCATCGTCCAGTACCGTGTCGTAACCATCGGGCAGCGTCCGTACGAATCGATCGACGTAGGTGGCCTTGGCCGCCTCGATGACCTGCTCCCGGGTCGCCCCGGCCGCGCCGTAGGCGATGTTCTCCTCGATCGTGCCGCCGAAAAGCCAGGCGTCCTGGAGCACCATGCCAGTGAGACCGCGCAGTTCCTCGCGGCTCATGGTCTGAGTGTCCACGCCATCGAGCCGGATCGCGCCCGAGTCGATCTCGTAGAACCGCATGAGCAGGTTCACGAGTGTCGTCTTCCCAGCGCCGGTCGGGCCGACGATGGCGGCCGTCTGTCCCGGCTGGACCGTCAGCGACACGTGCTCGATCAGCGGCCGGTCCGGCACATACCGGAACGACACATCGTCGAACTCAACCCGGCCACGCACCTCGGCCGGCCGGGCTGGCTCATCGGAATCAGGCGCTTCTTCGGTGGCGTCGAGCAGCGCGAACACCCGCTCGGCTGACGCCACGCTGGACTGCAGCAGGTTCGCCATGCTGGCGACCTGGGTGAGCGGCTGGCTGAACTGCCGCGAGTACTGGATGAACGCCGTCACGGCGCCAAGGGTGAGGGCGCCTGCGGCGATGAGCAGCCCGCCTACGACGGCTACTAGCACATAGTTGAGGTTCGACATGAACATCATGACCGGCTGAATGGTGCCGGATATGAACTGCGCCCGGTAGCTGGCGTTAAACAGCGCCTCGTTTTGCTCGGTAAACGTAGCCATCGCCTCGTCGCGCTGGCCGAAGGCGGTGACCAGCGCGTGACCGGTGTACATCTCTTCCACGTGGGCATTCAGGCGACCGGTGTACTTCCACTGGTTGATGAACTGAGGCTGGGCCCGCTTGGCGATCTTGCGCATGGCGACCGCCGAGGCGGGAACCGTCACCAGCGCGATCAAAGCCAGCTCCCACGATGTCACGAACATGAGGGTCAGCACGCCGACGATCGTCAGCAGTGATGTCACGAGCTGGCTCAGCGTCTGCTGCAGGGACTGCTGCAGGTTGTCGATGTCGTTGGTGACCCGGCTGAGAATCTCGCCGCGCGGCTGCCGGTCGAAGTAGCTGAGCGGCAGCCGGGAGAGCTTGGCCTGCACGTCCTCGCGCAGCCGGAACACTGACCTCTGCACGAGTGTCGCGGTGATCCTGCCCTGGAACAGCGCGCAGATCGCGCTGCCCACGTTCAGGGCCACGACGACCTCGAGGATCTGCGCGACGTGCCCGAAGTTGACGCGCCGCGACCGTGCGCCGTAGAACACGACGTTGATCGCCTCGCCCAGCAGCCGCGGTCCCAGCACGGCCAGCGTGACGCTGCCGACCGCGAGCGTGAGCGCGAGCACCACCAGGATTCGGTATGGCCGCAGTGTGCCTAGCAGCCGGCGGCCCGAGTTCTTGAAGTCCAGCGCCTTCTCGGTCGACATGCCGCCCATGAAGCGGCCCGGCCCCATCGTCGCGGTTGGTCCGGGACCGCGCTTCGGCGTAGCCCGCTCCCCCGTCCCGGGTGTGGCCGTCCCGCCGCTGAAGCTCGCGGCCGGCGTCTGGTCTGCGTTCGACTCCGCGCTCACGCCGCGGCCTCCTGCTCGGTCAGCTGGGACAGGACGATCTCCCGGTAGGTTGCCGATGTCGCCATCAGCTCGGCGTGGGTGCCCGACGCCACCAGCCGGCCGCCGTCGAGCACCAGGATCTGGTCGGCGTGCCGGATGGTGCTGACGCGCTGGGCCACGATGATCATCGTCGCGCCCGTAACTTCGGTCGCCAGTGCGGCGCGCAATCGCGCATCGGTCGCGTAGTCGAGGGCCGAGAACGAGTCATCGAACACGTAGATATCCGGCTTGTGCACGAGGGCGCGCGCGATCGCCAGGCGCTGCCGCTGGCCTCCGGACACGTTGGTCCCGCCCTGCGCGATGCGCGAGTCGAGCCCTTCCGGCATCCGTTCCACGAAGTCACGCGCCTGGGCGATATCCAGGGCCTGCCACAGGTCATCATCACTGGCTGACTGGTTGCCGTACCGAAGGTTGCTGGCCACCGTGCCGGAGAACAGGTACGGCTTCTGCGGCACTAGCCCGATCGCGGCCGACAGCGCGGCCGGGTCGAGCTCACTGACCTCGACGCCGGCGATCAGGAGCGACCCCGCCGTCACGTCGATCAGCCGAGGGATGAGGTTGACCAGCGTCGTCTTGCCACTACCAGTGCCGCCGATGACGGCCGTGGTCTGGCCCGGCAGCGCGGTGAGGCTGATGCCCTGCAGCACTGGCTGCTCGGCACCCGGATACCGGAACTCGACGTTGCGTAGCTCGAGCCGACCGCGCTCTGTGCCGATGGCCCGCGGGTGTTCCGGCGCGCCGAGCGCAGGCTCGGTGTCGATAACCTCCATGATCCGCTCGGCGCTCACCTCCGCCCGCGGCACGAGCATGAACATGAACGTGGCCATCATCACGGACATCAGGATCTGCGCCAGGTACGTGATGAACGCCGTCAGCGAGCCGATCTGCATGCTGCCGTCGGCGATCAGGTGACCGCCGAACCACACGACGGCCGTGGTGGACAGGTTCAGCACCAGCATCACCGACGGGAACATCAGGGCCATCAGCTTGCCGGCGCCGACCGAGACGTCGAACAGCCGGGTGCTGGCGCCCGCGAACCGCTCGCGCTCCTGCGGCTCGCGGACAAAGGCCCGGATCACCCGCACGCCGGCGATCTGCTCGCGCAGAACCTGGTTGATGTTGTCGAGGCGCTCCTGCATCTGCCGGAACAGCGGCCGCATCCTCGAGATGATCAGGGTGACGATGACGCCCAGCAGCGGCACCGAGACCACCAGCAGCGACGACAGCCGCACGTCCTGGTTGAGCGCCAGGATGATGCCGCCGATGCACATAATGGGCGCCGACAGCAGCAGCGTGAAGGTCATGATGGCCAGCATCTGCACTTGCTGCACGTCGTTGGTCGTCCGGGTGATCAGCGATGGCGTGCCGAAATGGCTTACCTCTCGATCCGAGAACCGCTGCACCCGGCTGAAAATGCCGCGCCTTACGTCACGGCCGAGCGCCATCGCGGCCCGTGCGCCGAAGTACACCGCGCCCACCGCGCAAACAATCTGGACCAGCGTGATCGCCAGCATCAGCCCGCCGACAGACAGGATGTAGTGCGTGTTATGAAAGATCACGCCCTTGTCGATGATGTCGGCGTTGAGTGTCGGCAGGTACAGCGTCGCTAGAGTCTGCGCCAGCTGGAGCAGCAGGACGAGCCAAAGCTCCTTGCGGTACGGCTTCAGGTAACCGCGCAAGAGTCTGATCAGCACACATCTCTCCGAAAAATATGGGAACGGGCTCGCAATCGGTCCGCCACGGTTTAACCCGAGTCAGCCGTCGGGGTCGGCGGCAGAACCTCATGCATCCCGTCAGCGAACTGCCGCAAGGCTCGCCGGACCAGCGGCGCCAACGGCACGGGCGGATCGGCGTGCAGCCAGCGCTCCATGGCAGCCTGGATCGCGGCCGTGACCGCGGCAGCCAAGATGCGGGGGAACATATTTGCCGCCGGCTGAAAGCCCAGGCGCAGCGCGATCGCCTCGGCCAGCGAGTACTGCGTCATCGCCTGCACCTTCAGGTACTCCCCCATCAGCGCGGGCGTGCTCGTGACCAGGCGTATCCCGGCCATCCGCTCCTCGTCGAGAGCGCGGTCGGCGGCACCGTACTCGGACATCACCGCGCTCGTGATGGCCTCCCAGATCGGCTCGCTAGCCGGGCGTTCCCGCAGCGCTGCGCCGATCGCCACAGCCCGGTCGAAGGCAAGGGCGCAGATCGCCTCGTGCTTGCCCGCGAAATAGTTATTGAACGTTCGCGTCGATACCCCGGCCGCCTCGGCGATGTCTTCGACAAGCACGTTGTCGAGGCCGCGTTCCATGGCCAGCCGCATGGCCGCCACCCCAAGCGCGTGTCGGGTCGCCACCTTCTTGCGCTCGCGCAGGCCGGCCGGCTCGTTGCCGGTGTCAACGACTGAGCCGGGGGCGGCGGCGCGGGCGGGAAGCACGCGTTCAGGATAGCCGAACTTTCGCACCACGCAACTTTGCCGATAGCGAAATTATTGGGGTACGACGTGTCTCACAGGGCCATGCTCAAGGCGCCAGCCAGAATCATCGCGACGCCCGCGATCCTGGCTCCGAGTGCGCCGAACGGGATGGTCTTCTCCGCCAGAATGAAGGCGGCGATCGCCGCTATCCACAGCAGATTCATGACGCCGCCGA
This sequence comes from uncultured Actinomycetota bacterium, assembly GCA_963730085.1. GTDB lineage: Bacteria > Actinomycetota > Actinomycetes > Streptosporangiales > Streptosporangiaceae > JAJYUU01. The sequence goes on from CAVSQI010000017.1 coordinate 520,668, forward strand.
CGAACAGCAACCCCATGAGGACCCAGCAGCAGCCGAGGCAATAGGCGCCGAGCCTAAGGCCCATCCGAAGGGCGCCGAGGTGGCCGCTGCGCCAGTGGTGGGACAGGAAGTGCGCGGGCGCGCGGCAGTTCCTCAGGCACGCGTTCTTGAGGGGCGTGAGCTGGTAGACGCCAGCCGCGATCAGCAGCGTGCCCCCGAGCCAGGCGCTCCTGGACACCATCATGGGCGACAGCAGCGCGGCCTGATCAAGGGCACGCTGGGCGACCGTGGCCACCACGGCGAAGATCGACCACATCGCGACATAGCCGGCGACGAAGATAAACGTCGGAGCCACCGGGTTGTCCTCCGCGGCGGCCTTCCGGGCGACCGCGGCGTAGAGCAGAGTCATCGGTATCGCGGTCGGGACCATCATGGCGACCATCATCACGGTCCACATTCCTAGCCGAAGGCCGAACTCGGTTGCCGTCCACGGCTGGATCCCGGCCATGGCGTGCATCACAGGTGCCATCGAATGACCCTGCATGCCGACCGACCCGTTCGCCATGCCGCGCGCTACCACGATGAGGTAAACCCAGGCTGCGGCGATGATGCCACCGAGACCCGTCAGGACCGCGAGGCGATCCCGGTGGCGCCGGGCCCACAATGACAACCCCGCGCCCGAAATGCCGGCCGCCGGAGGCGTTGTCAGCGGATTACTCCGTCCTGGTTCAGGTGCAGAAGGTTGAACTGCCCGTAGCTGTCTTTCAGGTCAAGCTCGATGCCAGCCCGGACGGTGGAATTCCCGTTACCCATCTCGGCGACGGTGTACTCGAATCCATTCGGCAGGTCGATCCGTGACCGCACCGGCTCACCACTGTGGCGGCTGATGATCGGAGTACCGCTGGACTCGACCAGCCCGTCGATCTTGAGGCTGGCCATCCGCTGGTCCACCTCGATGGACAACTCGATCGGTGCGTACAGGGTGTCCAGCACGGTCGACATCGTGCTGTTGTACACGAAGAAGTGCGTTGCCCCCGGCGTCGTCGACTCGCCGTGCAGAATCTTCCGCAGGGCTTCTCGCTGCGCCGGGTCCGCCCGCTGGTCGATGATGACCTGCTCAGTGCCATTGCCGTCGGCGATCTCGCCGGGCCAGTACAGTAACAGCGCCCAGTTCAGGCCGTCGAGGCTGGTTTCGTTGAAGTGTCCTTCGTCGATCCGCCCGCACACGACGGCCTCGCAGTGCCCGTGCGTAGTCTTCGCGCCGAACTGACACGGGCAGCCCCAGGAACAATTGCAGTTCCCGTACTCCCTGCCCCAGATGGTCCATCGATCAGCCACCGCATACACCCCAAATCCCGCTCACTCTGGACCGCCGCCGCCCGCGGCCGGTCGAGCTCCTCGTGCTGTACAGCAGGTGATCCCCGGGCGCAACGTAGCATCGCCGCGTCCACCACCGCCAGCCTCGGGGCGCCCTGGATCGGACCTCAGCCCGCTAGCCCGCGCCGTCGGCAATCACCAGCGGATCGGTAGCGAGGCTCTCGTCGCCTTCCAGCAGCGCAGGCGCGCGCTCCAGCGCGCCAGGCCGCAGCGCGCCCAGCGCGAGCGCGTAGACGACGCCGACCGCGATCAGTCCGAGCGTGAGCCAGGGCAGGATGTTGTACGGGCTGGGCTGACCTGGCCGGAGGTCACCCCAGATCGGAACGGCGAGCACCGCCACACCGATGATCGGCACCACCACCCAGAGCCAGACGTTCTTGCGGATGCCGCGGGCGCGGAACTTGGCCCACTCGACAACCAGCGCCACGTTGGCCATCAGGTACATGATGATGAGGCCGAGGATGCCGTACGTGCCGAGGAAGCCGGATGCGGAGGCGGGTGTGGTGACGGCCGTCGCCACGACGCCGATGACGATGCTCGGCGCTACGAAGGCCACCGCCGCGACGGCGGGTGTGCGGAACCGTGGGGCGATCGCCGCCAGCGCGTGCGTCCAGAGCCCGCCGCGCGCGCCAGCGAAGATCACCCGCGACGTCTGTGTGTTGGCGGCCACGTAGGAGCTGGTGACGCTGGACAGGAATATCCACGTGACGAGCGGGGCGACGAACGGGATGAAGGCCTTGGCTGCGGTGTGGAACGGGTTCGCGTCGGCAGCGAGGGTACTCGCGTGTCCCACGCCGAACGCTGTCACCAGCGCGTACGAGCCGAGCACGTAGATGATGCCGCTGATGACCACGGCGCCGATCACCGCGAGCGGCACGGTGCGGCGCGGATTGCGCGTCTCCTCGGCCAGCGGAGCCGCCGCCTCGAAGCCGCCGAACGCGAGGACCGCCAGGCTGAAGGCCAGCAGCACGTCACTGCTGTGTCCCGTCGGCCAGCTGAACGGCGTTCCAGACAGCCCGCTGGCACCGCCGCGCACCAGGATCGTCACGCTCATGGTCAGCAGGAGCAGCACCTCGAACACGTACAGCACCACGGTGATGCGCACGCCGAACTTGAGGCCGACGATGACCGGCGCCACCACGAGGGCGCCATACACGATGGTGGTCAGCTGCGTGATGCCCCAGATGTGCGGATTACCGAACACGTTCTGCACGATGTAACTGCCGACGAAGATATAGATGCCGCCGAACGCGATGATGTAGCCAAGGATCGTGATCACCCCGATCGCCACCGCGACCTTGGTACCGATCGAGCGGGTGATGTACGTGATGAACGACCCCGCGCTCGGATACACCCCAGCGAACTGAGCCAGGCTGCTGGCGGTCGCCACCATGCCGACCATGCTGATCAGGAAGATCAGCGGTGCCGACGCGCCGGCCAGGGCCACCATCACGCCCGTGGTGAAGAACAGGTTGAATGCCGGAGCCACCTGCGCGACCCCAGGCATGATGACGCCGAACAAGCCGAGCTGACCGCGCTCCAGCGTCTGGCTCGGCTGAATTGCTGTGGCCATCGCTAGCCCTTTCCGTGCCGTCGCACAAAGTCAAGGAACGTCTGGTTGAACTCGGCAGGGTGCTCCCACAGGCAAGCGTGACCGCCCTTGGTGGTGGCCCACTCCGAGCCGGGAATCGCGTCGTGGAGGCGGCGGGATAGCGATACCGGGATGAGGATGTCCTCCGCCCCGGCGAGCACCAGCGTCGGCACCGCGATCTGGCCGAGCCGGCTCGTCGTGTCGTGGTCCTGGATCACGGCGAGCTGCGCCAGGTAAGCGTGCACCGGCTGGGTCATGTAGCGCATCGCGGTCTCGAACTCAGCGAGTTCGCCGCCGCGCTGTTCGAAGAACGGGACGGTGAAGGCCCAGAGCGTCACGTCGCGCATGACGAAGGGCACTCCGAGGACGGGCGCCATGTCCGCCCACATGGCGAACATCCGCGAGCAGAACGGGCCCGGTGCTGCGTACGTGCAGCCGAACGTCACAGAGCGAAGGTCGCCACCGTAGTGCAGGGCGTATTCCTGGGCGATCATCCCGCCCATCGAGACGCCCATCAGGTGAAAGTCGGTTAAAGCCAGCGCGTCTACCAGCGCCTTGGCGTCAGCCGCGAGCATGGCGCTGGAGTAGGGGCCAGGCGGGGCTGAGCTCTCCCCGACGCCCCGGTTGTCGAAGCGGAGCACCCGGTATCCCGCCGCCAGGAAGTCATCTACCTGCAGCACCCACGTCTCCAGGTCATCGGCGAGGCCGTTGATGAGGACGATGGTCTCCTCCCCATCGCCCTCCAGCCGGTAATTCAGCTGGATCCCGTTAACTGTGGCTAAGGCCATCTAGCCCTCCTTCCGATCTATCCCGATTCGGGCGTGCAGGTCGCGGAGCATCTCTTCGGTCAGCGAGAAGTGCTCGGCGGCGATTCGCGCCGCCGTCTCGGCCTCCCCGGCGACGATGGCCTCGGCGAGCAGCGGGTGCTGGTGCAGCGCGCGATGCCGGACCCGGGGTGTGTACGGCTCGGCGTCGAACCCGAGGCTGACGTCGCGCCGCGCCCGCCCGCTCAGCTCGACAAGACGCGCATTGTGCGTAGCCTTGGCGATCGCCTGATGCAGCGCGTGGTCGGCCAGGCTGGACGAGTAACGGTCGGTGGCCTTGTCGTACTCGCCGACGGCAGCCCGGATCAGCGCGATATCGCGGTCGTCGCGTCGCTCGGCCGCAGTGCGGGCGATTAGCTGCTCGACGAGGCGCGCGGAAGTCAAGTAGGTCGGTCAGGTCGGCCCAGGCCGGCATCAATGTCCGGGCAATCATGCCGTCCGCATCCGGGCCCCGGCCGGTACGGACGAACGTGCCGCCGCCCCGGCCTCGCCGCGTCGTGACGAACCCAGTTACCTGCAGGCGCTGCAGCGCCTCCCGAACGGTAGTGCGGCTAACTTCGAGCATCGTGGCCAGCTCTCGCTCGGTCGGTAGTCGTTGATCGGGAACGAACTCGCCGAGCGCGATTGCCGTCACGATGCGCTCCGCGATCCGCTCGCCTGCGGTGCGCTGAGCGATGGGGGTGAGCAGCGTGCCGACGGACTCACTGACAAGCTCAGCCATGACTCCCCGCGCAAAGAGGGTTAAAGGACTGATCTATATACCAATTATCAGACGCGCCAGCGAGCACCGTCAATGGCGGGCAGCGGAGCGCATGATGGCTTCGCCGGAGCACCGTCGCCATTTCGTGATGTTCCAACCTGCGGACTTCCCTGCGCGGCCCAGCCGTAACGAGTAGATTCGCCCCGTTCATCCATGGGTGCTGGTCTGCAGTAATGATTTGTCTTCGGATCAACGGCGATAAAGGGAGGACTGGATGATCAACCCATCACGTGCCGTGCAACGCTGGCGGTTAATGCGGGTCTTGTTCGCCGTAGTCGCGGCATGCGGGCTCGCGCTGTCGGGTGTCGCCGTCGCTTCGGCGGCACACGTCGCTAAGCCGGCGCCGGCCTATAAGTCGGAAGCGGGTGGCTCGCCACAGACGGCCAAGGCGTGGACCAAGCCGCATGCGGTTGGCGGTCTCGATTGCAACGGCATGAGCCCGATCCAGAAGACCATCAACAACAAGGTCTGCACTGATATCAAGGGCATCAGAGGGATCAACAACAAGTTCACCTATGACGGCCGCTTCTACGACAACGGGCGGTACATCGGCCACGACGAGCCGATCGTTCGCTACTTCTCCGGCCACACCGGCTCGGGAAACAACGTCGTGTGGCATGAGACGCTCGGCAAGGACCCGGCGGCTCTACCAACCGTGAATACGCCCGGTAAAGACGTGACGCACAACGTCGAGCTGACGGTCGCGCCGTGGTTCGGGATGGCATTGTGCAACCAGTTCTCCTACCCGTTGCTGCCCTGCAAGCCGGACAGCGACGTCAACGCCCCGGCGTCGGTCAACGCACCGGTCCCGGCGGGTGCGTACCCAGGCGGCGGCAGCTCCTTCCTGGAGATGCAGTTCTACCCGCCAGGGATGGCGCCGTTCGTCGACAACATCAGCTGTGACAACACGCACTGGTGTGCGTCGCTGCACATCAACGACCTCGAGTGCACGACGAACTTCGCCAGCTGCAACCCGCACTGCGAGGAGCCGACGAACTTCGCGTTCATCCAGACCAACGGCGTGCCTACCGGGCCGCCGAGCCCGCAGCTTTCCGACATCGCCACCAGCACGCCCGACTCCAACACGCTGCTGATGAACTCAGGCGACCACCTGGTGATCCATATGTCGGACACGGCGGTACCCGGGGAGACCGGCCAAAAGGCCCTGAAGCTGAGCATCGATGACCTGACCACGGGTCAGTCTGGCTTCATGCAGGCATCGGCTAAGAACGGCTTCATGGCTACCAACATCAACGACTGCAGCGGCACCCCGTTCAACTACCAGCCCGAGTACAACACCGCTGGTCCGAGGAACATCGTGCCGTGGGCGGCCGACCAGATCGACATCGCCACGCAGTTCGAGATCGGCCACTTCGAGGCGTGCAGCACCGTCACCAACGCGTTCCCCGTCAGCGACGTCATCCCCGGCATCAACGACACGTTCTGGAACGGCTGCACCGGCCCGTACGAGAACGCGGGCCCGCCCGATAACACGACCCCGGAGACGGGCGACGCGTTCTGCTACCCGGCTGGGGACACGCATACGGGCTATGAGGGTGTGGGCACCTCGGTGCCACCGAATGTGGTCAGCGGCTGTGAGGACAACATCCTCCAGAACGGCGACCTGGACTTCGACGGCAACCCGTACTGGCCGGACTGGCCGAACTCGACGAAACCCAACACGTTCCCGTCGACGTTCCTCCAGGCCCAGCCGACCTCGAACGGCGTAGGCTACCCGCAGTTCCAGTTCCAGACCGACGCGGCGCTGTCCGAGGCAAGCTGCGCCTTCCCGAACGGGACGGGCTGCAAGGTTCCGCCACCAGGCGCGCCGGGCAAGTTCTACCCGTACTGGACCCTCACCAAGTCCTGCCACTGGGAGTTCGGCAATAACACGAACGGCAACACGTTCGGCAAGGACGCCCAATACGGCTCGATCAAGGTCAAGGTCGGGTACCCGCAGATGTTCGGACCCGTTATGAAGAACACCTGCGACACGTAGTCAGCGGTTGACCGATTTGCCCAAGCGGCCGCCGGGCCTCCCGGCGGCCGCTTGGTTTGCCAATGACCTCAGGGGATGTTGCCAGAGGTGTTCGGGCTCGGCGAAGAGCCAAGACCACCCAGATCCTGGTCAACTATCTGCCAGAATGCGGCGGAGCTCGCCGTGCGTACAGGGCCGAGCCCAATTACCGCACGACAGCCGCTTACCTGGACGACCACGGGCGGGAACGGCCGCGCATTGGCGGCAAAGGCGAACCGCAACGAGCCGCCACCAAGCTGGGCCGGGCATGTCAACGCGCTGCGCGGCATCTCCGGCAGTCCACAGAGCGCAGTCGCCAGCCCGCGCACCAGCCCTGGATCCCGGACGGTGCTGCCGCGGGGCAAGATCGAACCCACCTGGAAATCGCGGAAGCCACCTGTGCGGCTGACCACGACGCTGGTCAGGCGTGGTATGTCCGTGCACAACGCAGCGGCTGCACTCGTGCCGCTCAGCCTGACCGCCGGACCCCCAGGATCTGCCGAAGCCACCGCCCGGCTCGCCGCCGCCGGGAGGTTCGTAGATGCAGACTGGCCAGTAGGCGCAGAGGCGCCAGCCGACGCAGACTGGCCAGCCGGAACCTGCCCGCAGGCGGCAACCACAATGATCGCGCCGGCTCCGACCGTTACTAATGCCCCTCGGCCAGCCGCGCCGAGCTGCTGTATCCGTCGCACCTCACCCTCACCTCCAACTATGGGGTGGAACGCCTGTGCTAGGCCGCCGGCCGATTCAGATCTCACCCAGAGCGCCCGGTCAAGTCCTCTCGCCTTGGACGGGTCCAAGCCGTGCGCGGTTCCATTCTTGTCAGCAGACGTAGCAGGCGATGTAGCTTTCATTCGATCGTCCGATGCTAGCGAGTTTGCGACATCATGGTTGTCAACTGGCCCTAGGCCATCTCAGTGTCGCATTTTCGCTAGCTCAGACGGTCCTGACCACCGAGACTGAAGACATGACACCGATGCGCCGCGATGCGATCCGAGCCGACCCGATCCATCGCGACCCCATTCATCTTGACACCGGGCGCTGCGTCCGGGCGGTGCAGTCGAAGGACGCGAGGTTCGACGGCTGGTTCTTCACCGCGGTGGTGACCACCGGCATCTATTGCCGGCCGAGCTGCCCGGTCGTGCCGCCGAAGCCGGAGCACATGCGCTTCTACCCGAGTGCCGCCGCGGCCCAGCAGGCGGGATTTCGCGCCTGTAAGCGGTGCCGCCCAGACGCGAGCCCCGGCTCGCCGGAGTGGGACGTCCGCGCCGACGTCGTCGCCAGGGCGATGCGGCTCATCGCCGACGGCGTCATGGACGAGGGCGGCGTGCCCGCCCTGGCCGGCCGCCTCGGGTACAGCGTCCGGCAGGTCGAGCGTCAGCTCCTAGCCGAGCTCGGCGCGGGGCCGCTAGCCCTGGCCAGGGCCCAGCGCGCCCAGACAGCGCGGATGCTGATCGAGACCACCGCGCTGCCGATGGGCGACGTCGCGTTCGCGGCCGGATTCGCGAGCGTCCGGACGTTCAACGACACAGTCAAAGAGGTGTTCGCGCTCTCCCCCAGTGAGCTGCGCGACCGGGCTAGTCGAGGCCAGGCGGTCGCCGTGGCGGGCACGATGTCGCTGCGGCTGCCGTTCCGGGCGCCGTTGCAGCCGGACAACCTCTTCGGCCATCTCGCTGCGACAGCCGTGCCCGGCGTCGAAGAATGGCGCGACGGCGCGTACCGGCGAACCTTGCGGCTACCACACGGCCACGGCATCGTGGCCCTGCGGCCCGAGCCGGATCATGTGAGCTGCCAGCTCCGCCTCACCGATCTGCGGGATCTCGCCAGCGCGATCAGCCGGTGCCGCCGGCTGCTGGACCTGGATGCCGATCCGGTAGCGATCACCGACCTCCTTGGACAGGACGAGATCCTCGCTCCCCTCGTCCGCAAGGCACCGGGCCGACGGGTACCGCGAACGGTGGACGCGCGCGAGTTCGCGCTGCGGGCCGTGCTCGGTCAGCAGATCTCGACGGCCGCTGCTCGAACGCACGCAGGCCGACTCGCCGCTGCGTATGGCGAGCCGGTGGTCGATCCGGACGGCGGCCTCGACAGGCTCTTCCCCGAACCTGCCGCACTGGCGGCGGTGTCCGAGCTTGCGCTGCCGCGATCGCGCCGGGCGTCGTTCGCCGCACTCGCAACGGCGCTCGCCGACGGCCGGATCGACCTCAGCGTCGGCAGCGACTGGCACGAGACCCGCGCACGCCTTGCCACGGTGCCCGGCCTGGGCCAATGGACCGTCGAGACCATAGCAATGCGGGGGCTCGGCGACCCAGATGCGTTCCCCGCCACCGACCTCGGCGTGCGCGCAGCGGCGGGCACGGCCGGCCTGCCCACGACTCCCGGCGAGCTGACAAACCGCGCCGCGGCTTGGCGGCCTTGGCGTTCCTACGCGGTCCAGTACCTGTGGTCAACAGGTGATCACGACATCAATCGCCTCCCGAGCTGACCGAACTCGACCGAATCGACAAATGAAGGAGCATCCTGTGCACACGATGACTGACCTCACTACGCCAATGACTGCGACGCAAGTGACGCTGCCAAGCCCGATCGGTCCGCTGACACTAGTCGCCGTCGACGGACAGCTCACCGGCTTGTACATGGACACGCAGCGGCACCGCCCGGTCAGCCTCGGGCTGGCTGGCGATCCGGCCGACGAGCCCTTCGCGTCTGCGGCCAGCCAGCTGGAGGCCTACTTCGCCGGGGAGCTGACGGACTTCGATCTACCCCTGGCACCCGCGGGCACGCCGTTCCAGCTGCGGGTCTGGTCGGCGCTGCGGACCATCCCATACGGCCGGACGTGGTCCTACGCTGAGCTGGCCCGGCAGGTCGGATCGGCGAGCCGGGCTGTCGGTTTGGCCAACGGCAAGAACCCGATTGCGCTGATCATCCCGTGCCACCGGGTCATCGGCTCAGATGGCAGCCTGACCGGCTACGGCGGCGGACTCGACCGCAAGCGTTATCTGCTTGAGCTGGAGAGCAAGGCCGACGCGAGCCTGTCCTCGTAGCAATCTCGAATGGCTAAGACCCATCTCACCGCGGCACCTGCGGTGAGATGGGTTGGCCGATGGCGCTGAAACTCTGGGCAATTGGTGACTTTGGTACATCTTTACTCTGCGACCGGCGTTACCGTGGTAACTGGCGCTTGCGTGCGACCGACGCGCCAAGGACAACCCGGATGCCAGATGCCCATGCGCGACCCGGCCCGCCAGCCGGAAGTGTTCAGCAGCTTCGTTGGCCGCAGGAGCGAGGTCGACGAGCTGCGCGCGCTGCTGCAGACGCTGCGCGCGGTGACGCTGTGCGGCGCCGGAGGCATCGGGAAGTCACGGCTGGCGATGCGGCTACTGGACGTCGTCGCTCCCGAGTTCCCCGACGGGGCCTGGTTCGTCGAGCTGGCTGATCTGCGCCAGCCCGAGCACGTCGTGACCCGGGTGGCGGCTGTCGCCGGCGTCGACGAGGAGCCGGGCCGCCCGCTGCTGGACACGCTCGCCGAGTCCTTTCGCTACCGCCGGGTTCTGCTTGTGCTCGACAACTGCGAGCACCTCATCGAGGCGTGCGCGAGTATCTGCCAGCGATTGCTGGCCAGCTCGCCCGGACTCCGGGTGGTGGCGACCAGCCGTGAGCCGCTCCGGGTGGCGGCCGAGACCGTGTGGCCCGTACCGCCGCTCGGATTGCCGGCCGAGGATGTGCACGACGTCGACGGGCTCCGCGGCTATGACGCGATCCGGCTGTTCGCCGAGCGAGCAGCAGGCGCCAAGCCGGACTTCGCGCTCGGGCCTGGCAATATCGCCAGCGTCACGGCAATCTGCCGGGCCCTCGACGGTCTGCCGCTTGCGATCGAACTGGCCGCCGCCTGGGTCCGCGTGCTGTCGATTGACCAGATTCGCGCGCGCCTCGACCGTCGGCTCGCGCTGCTCACGAGTTCCGACCGGGCAGTCCCGGCACGGCAGCAGACGCTGCGCGCCACCTTCGACTGGAGCTACGACCTTCTGCCCGAGCGCGAGCGGATATTGCTGCGCCGTGTGTCGGGCTTCGCGACCTGGTCGCTCGACATGGCCGAACGGGTGTGCGCCGACGAGCTACTGCCGAACGCGGACATCGTGGACCTGCTGACGGCGCTGGCCGACAAGTCACTGCTCGAGGTTGAGCCCGAAACGCTCGGCCAGGTCAGGTACCGGCTGCTGGAGACGGTGCGTGAGTATGCACGCGACTGGCTCGCGGAGGCCGGCGAGACGGCGCTGATCGAGCGCCGGAGGCGCGACTACACGCTGTCGGAGTGCGAGCGCGCCGCCGCTTTCGGAATGGCCATCGTGCCGGCGCCGTGGTCAGCGACCGTCGACACCTTCCGCCGGATCGACCTGGAAGCCGCCAACGTGCGCGAAGTCCTTGGCGGCTGCCTGGCCGAAGGCGACGCCGTTACTGGCCTCCGCCTCTGCACGGCGTCTCGCCAGTGTGGCTCGTGCGCGGGACGTTCGCCGAGGGCGCCGGATGGCTCGACGGGCTGCTCGAGCTGCCCAACGCCGCCACGGTCCCCGCGGCCGTTCGCGGGCCTGCCCTCGTCGCACGCTCGCAGCTGGCGCTCGCCATGGGATCCGAGCGCACGGGGCTCGCCGCGACGGGACTCGATCTCTGCCGGCAGGCTGGCGAGAACTTCTGGGTGGCAGCCGCCCTCAACCTGCTCACCGAGACGGCGCTGCATGCCGGCCAGCCCGACGACGCGGCGACCTGGGTAGCGCAGGCGCTTCTGGTAGCCAGGTCGGCAGGCGACCGATGGAACGAGGGCTACGCGCTCGCGACCATGGCCTCGGCTGCAGCAGGGCGCGGCAACCTGCGCGAAGCGCAGCGGCTCGGTGAGGAAGCCCTCGCGGTGACGCGCGCCATTGACCAGCAATGGGGAGCCGCCCGCGTGCTGCTTGGCCTCGGCCACCTCGCCAGGCTGCGTGCGGAGTACGACGTCGCGAGAGACCACTACATGGCCTCGCTCGCGATCCTGCGGGAGCTCAACGCCCGGCCGGAGATCGCGCGCTGCCTCGTCGGCCTTGGCCGGATCGCCCTCGAACAGTCGGACGCGACGACGGCCCGCCCGTATCTCACCGAGAGCTTGCGGCTGAGCTTCGCCTCGGGCAGCCGTATCGCGATTGCGCGCGGGCTGGAGGCCGTCGCGCGGCTCGCCCTGCTGGAGCAGAATCCGCGCCTCGCCGTTCAACTCGGCGGCGCGATCTCGGCGTTGCGCGCCGAGGCGCACCTACCGCCCATGCCCGGAGCGAGATCGCAGCGCTTTCTCGACGCCGCTGCCGGCCTCGGCGAGCACGCCGTTGCCCGGTTGTGGCGGGCAGGCGCGGAGATGACCCCGCCGGCCGCCGTCAGGCTCGCGCTCAACGAACCGGCCGCTGACGGTCCGGCGCCCGCGCTACCGCCGGGGGCCGCCAGCCAGGACACCTCGGCGGGGGGCCTGACACCACGCGAGCGAGAGGTCGTCGCGCTACTCGGCGCAGGCCTGAGCAACCGCGACATCGCCGCGAAGCTCTATATCAGCCCGGCGACTGCCGCGCGCCACGTCGCCAACATCCTGGCCAAGCTGGGCTTCAGCTCGCGCAGCCAGGTCGCTGTCTGGGCAAACCGACGGGACCATCTCTCCTAACTAGGTCGCACCGAACAGAGCGCTGACCGACTCGCCTTCGTGAATGCGCCGGATGGCCTCGGCCAGCGCCGGCGCGATGGAGATGACGTGCAACTCCGGCCCCGACTCGGCGGTCGGCAGCGTATTGGTCGTGACGATCTCCCGCACGAGCGGCTGCACCGCGATGCGCTTCAGCGCGCCATCGCTGAACAGTCCATGGGTGCAGGCGATCCGCACCGAGCGGGCATCCCGTTCGCGTAGCCGTTCTAGCAGCTCCATGATCGTGGTCCCGCGGGCGATCTCGTCGTCGAGCACGATGACGTCTCGGCCCTCGACGTCGCCGATGATCGAGCTGATCGTCACCCGCTCGTCGCTGTATCGCTCCTTCGCTCCGGCCGCTACCGGCAGCTGGAGCAACCGCGCGAGCGCCGCCGCGTTCTTCGCGTTGCCCAGGTCGGGCGACACGACAACGGCGTTGGTCAAGTCGAGACTCGCGAAGTGACTGGCGAACTCGCGCAGGGCGTGCAGGTGGTCGACCGGGCAGGAAAAGAAGCCGTGCACCTGCGGTGAGTGCAGGGTCATCGTCAGTACTCGGCTCGCACCGGCGGTCACGAGTAGGTCCGCTACGAGGCGGCCGCCAATGGACACGCGTGGCATGGACTTCTTATCCGACCGCGCGTAGGAGAAGTGCGGGATGACCGCCGTCACGCGCGAGGCCGACGCACCTCGCGCTGCATCCAGCATCAACAGCAGCTCCACGAGGTTTTCCTGCGTCGGCGGTCCGAGCGGCTGGATCACGAACACGTCGCGCTCGCGGCAGTTTGCCTGGAGCTGCACTTCGAGGCAATCGTTGGCGAACCGGGTCAGGCGCACGGGATACAGCGGCACGCCCAGATTTGAACAGATCTCTGCCGACAGCGCCGGATGGGCGCTGCCACTGAAGACGACGATCTCCCGCACAAGGTCAGGCTACTGAGGCCGGTCCAATCAGCAGGAGGCGGTGATCCAGTTCAGCCGGCGCTCGCCGGGCTAAGGCGGGTCGCCAGCAGCCGCCCAGCCGCTGTCAGCCACCGCCCGGGCTCGCCGACGGCGGCATCTCGGCCACCCGCCAGCGCCGACAGCTCGACGGAGACAACGTGAGCCGGAAGTCCAAGCTGGCCTGCCACCACCGCCGCGACGACACCGGCCGCCTCGGCGGCGGCCAACACGGCTCCCACAACCTTCCCACCCAGCGACGTTTCGTCGTAGCGGCCTTCGCCGGTGATCACCACGTCGGCTCTGGCTAGGGCCGCAGCAAGGCCCGCGATCGCGGCAATGCGCTGCGCGCCGGGCTGCAGTCTTGCCTGCCATGCGGCCGCGAGCCCGTACGCGCAGCCGCCGGCGGCGCCTGCGCCCGGCGCGTCCGGATCACCGCCGAGCAGGTCCGTCAGCCGCGCCAGGCCCGCTTCCAGCACCTCGATGTCGGCAGGTCCAGCGCCCTTCTGCGGCCCGAACACGGCGGCCGCGCCGCCCGGGCCGAGTAGCGGGGCTCGCACATCCGTGAGGCAGCTGGTCCCCTCCGCCGGTGGCCGCCGGAGCCCGGACAGGTCGACTGCCGCGAGCCGCACCAGGGCGCCACCGCCCCACGGCAGCTCGCAGCCGTCGGCGTCGAGGAACCGCGCGCCGAGCGCGGCCAGCGCGCCCGTGCCGCCGTCGGTGCACGCCGAGCCGCCGAGCGCCACGTCGATATGCCGGGCGCCCCCATCGAGCGCCAGGCCAATGAGCTCCCCTACGCCGCAGCTATGCGCAGTCAGCGGGCTGAGCTCGTCCAGCAGCGGCAGCCCGGCGGCGGTGGCGAGCTCGACGAGGGCCCCGTTCCCTGGCAGTTCGAGCCATCCGGCAGTCACGTGAGCGGCAGCGGGTCCGGATACCTCAGCCGCATGCCATCGGCTCGCTGGAACGGCCGCCACCACCACCGCTGCGGTGCCTTCGCCGCCATCGGCGAGCGGCAGCTCCGTGACCTCGTCGGCCGGCCTGATCTGTCGCCAGCCGACCGCGATCGCCGCGGCCGCCGCGGCCGCACCGATGCTGCCTTTGAATGAGTCAGGAGCGACGACAACCCGCATGCGGCGCTAATTGCCATAAGGCGGGAGGCTCAGCGCCTTCCGGATGGTCCGCTGAACGTCTTCCTTGTCGGCGCGTGCGTCGATCGTGACCACATATTCCTTCCGGCGGAAGATGTCGAGCACGGGGTTGGTCTTTGAGTGGTACTCCCGAAGCCGGACGGCGAGCGCCGTCTCGGTATCGTCCTCGCGCTGTACCAGCCTGCCGCCGCAGACGTCGCACTTGCCGTCTTCCCGCGGGCTGCTGTCAATGAGGTTGTAGTCCATCCCGCAGCCGGCGCACAGCCGGCGCGCCAGCACACGGCGCCGGACTTCCGAGTCGGGCAGGTCCAGGTAGATCACGCTGTCGATGTCGTAGCTCTCGAGGAAGAACTCCGCTTGCCGCTCGTTGCGCGGGAAGCCGTCGATGATGAATCCGTAGTTCCAGTCGTGCTGAGTGAGCCTGTCCCTGACCACGCCCTCGGCGAGGTCGTCGCTGACGAGCTCGCCGGCCGCCATCGTGCGTCGCACCTGAGCGCCGAGCTTGGTGTGATGCTGCACGTTCCACCGGAAGATGTCCCCCACGGCGATGTGCACGAGATCAAAGTCCTCGGCGAGCAGCGCGCTTTGGGTTCCCTTGCCACTGCCCTGGACGCCCATGATGACGTACTTGCGCATGCGGTAACTGTAGGCGGGCTAGCCACCCGCGGGCGCGACGGTGCCCTGCACGGCGAAGTCCTTCTGCCGGATGGCGAACAGCGTGATAACGCCCGACACGAACGCGATGATGGCCGCCACCAGCAAGATGTGGTCGAGGCCACCGGTGAACGCGGCTCGGGTGATCCCGCCTACCTGCGCCCGCACGGGTCCTGGCAGCCTGCCGATCAGGTTGCCGATCTGGCCAGACTGAACCGCGCCAGCAATCTGCGGCCCCTTCCCAGACAGCCCAGGCACCGCGTTCACCATCGACGTCACGTTCGTGCGGACCTGGTTGGAGAACAACGACCCGAGCAACGCGATGCCGGTTGCGATCCCGACCTGGCGGAAGGTCGAGTTGATGCCCGACGCCATGCCCGCGCGCTGCGGCTGCACCACTCCGACGGCAGTTGAGGCCAGCGGCGGGTTGACCAGGCCGACGGCGAGGCCACCGATGATCATGCCGGGAATGAGGTGTGTCCACGTGGAACTCGCGTCGAGCCCGCGCATGAGCAGCAGTCCCACGCCCACTAGCAGGAGGCCGGGGCCGATGAGGAACCGGATCGGAACGCGGGACGTCAGCCGGCCGGACAGCGTCGCCGTGACCAGGATCCCGCCCGAGATGACCGTGAGCCGGACACCGGTGCCGAGGGCGGAGTAACCCAGGATGTCCTGCAGGTACAGGACCAGGTACAGGAGCATCGAGAAGATCGACGCGCTCAGCCCGAACGCGGCGACCAGCCCGCCGGTGAACGTCGGGAGCCGGAACAGCTTCAGGTCGAACATGGGACTTCTCATCCGCAGTTCGACGATGACGAAGGCGAGCAGCAGGACCGCCGCGACCGCGAAGCAGCCGAGCACGAGGCTGTCGGTGAAGCCCTTCTGGTTGGACTCGATCAGGCCGTAGACGAGGCTGGCCAGCGCGATAGTGAACAAGCCGAAGCCCGCCCAGTCCGGCCGCGTGGCTTGCGGAGCGCGCGATTCGGCCACTCGTATCGCGGTGATGACGAGGGCGAGGACGCCGATCGGCGCGTTCACGAAGAAGATCCAGCGCCAGGAGATGCCTGACGTCAGGATGCCGCCGAGGAGCGGCCCGATGGCCACGGCCAGCCCGGTGACCGCACCCCAGACGCCGAACGCGACTCCCCGGTCCTTACCGCGGAATGCATCGGCCAGCAGCGCCAATGAGACCGCGAACATGATCGCGCCGCCGACACCCTGAAGGCCACGGGACAGCTGAATCATCAGCGTGCTCACCGAGAAGCCGCACAGCACAGACGCGCAGGTAAAGATCACGAGGCCGATCAGGTACAACAGTCGGCGGCCATACATGTCAGCCAGGCTGCCGGCTGTCAGCAGAAAGGCGGCCAGCGTCAGCGCGTACGCGTCGACGATCCACTGAAGGTCGGAGAAGGAGGAGTGCAGTGCCTTCTGGATGTCAGGCAGCGCCACGTTCACGATCGTGATGTCGAGCAGCAGCATGAACGTGCCGAGGCATACTGCGACGAGCGTCCACCACTTGTTGGCGGCCGGACCGGAGACTGTGCTCGCTTGCTGCTGTTGCGCAGCGGAGACGGCGTTCACATCAGACACACAGGCCTCCGGGTGGGCCAATAGAGATGGGCGCCGATCCCCCTGATCGGTCACCCGTGATCTCTTCATCCTGCCGGGTCCAGGTTGCGTTGTCTGCACCAGGGCGTGTCAGGCCGGGAAATTGTCAGAGGGAAGCGCTAGAATCGTCTATAGATTCGAGCACATAGTTAATCGTGAGATGTAGTTCGTACACTACATCGACTGCGCTGAACCGAGTGAACTGAACCTGTACTGCATTTAGTCGCCTCCAACGCCCGGCGTTGATGAGTGCCCTGTGCGCGAAACTGCCGTCGCCATGCCGCACCGTCGCCATGCCGCACCGTCGCCATGCCGCACCGACGTCATGCCGCACCGTCGTCATCCAGGAGGTTCTCGTGTGTCAGGCTCATCAGCCGGTCGGCGCCGCCGACGCTGTAGCGTCCGCGGCGGCCGCGCTTGGATGGCTGGCCGCTGCGGACGCCACCGATCTGACCGGTTCCGAGCAGGCCGAAGCGCTTCGCGCCCTTGAGCGGCTCCAGGGACAGCTCATCGCCGCCCGGTCGGCGGTGCTGACCGCCTTCACGGCTGGGCGGGTATTTGAGGGCGATGCAGCTGGCAGCCCCGTCGCCTGGTTGCGCTGGCAGACCCGCATCACGAGTGCCGCCGCGTCAGCCGCCGCGGGCTGGATGCGCCACCTGGCGGCGCATCCCGCCATCGCCGCTGCACTGGCCGCCGGAGACATGTCTTCGTCTTGGGCGCGGCAGGTATGCAGCTGGACCGACCGCCTTCCCGACGACACCCGAGGCGTTGCCGACCAGATCCTGCTGGACGCGGCTGCCGGTGGCGCCCGCCTAGCCGATCTGAGCGGCCTGGCGGAAGAAATGCATCGCGCGACCGCTAGCCCGGATACCGACCCTGCGCACGACGGCTTCGCAGATCGCCGGGTCAGGCTGCTGACTCACTTCCGCGGTGCAGGCACCCTCGATGGCGAGCTGACCCCCGAGTGCGCCGAGTCGCTGCGCGCGGTACTTGACTCGCTGTCCGCCAAGACTGGGCCCGAGGACACCCGCAGCGCCGCGCAGCGACAGCACGACGCGCTCGCCGAAGCCTGCCGTCGGCTCATCGCAGGCGGCCTGCCCAACCGTGCGGGCCAGCCCACGCAGATCCACCTGCATATGAGCCTCGACCAGCTGCTCGGCTTCTCCGGTGCCGACCAGGCAGTCGCGGAGTGGGCCGGTCACGGTGCCGCCGCGCCGCCCGGAGCCGACTGCGACGCCGCCATTACGCCGATCGTGAGTGGCCATCTCGACCCGATCGAACTATCGCGCCAGATCCGCGACCTCCTGCACGGCGGCCCCGGCGACGACCGGCGTCGCGCACCTAGTGACGACCGGCGTCGCGCATCTAGCGACGACCGGCGTCGCGCACCTAGCGACGACCGGCGTCGCGCACCTGGCGACGGCTCAGCGCCGCGGACCGCTACCGCCGAGATGGCGCACAGCGCCGCTCGCGAGCTGCTCATCGGGCGGGCGGTCCGGCTGCTTTCTGGCCCGGGCGGCCTTGCGGCCTACCTGCGCGGCGTGCTGACGCCGCAGCCAGCGGCGAGCATCAGCCTTCCGCTCGACCTCGGCAAGTCGACCGAGACGGTTCCGGCCTACCTGCGGCGCGGGGTCACTACGAGGGACAAGCACTGCGCCTTCCCTGGCTGTCATCAACCACCCGCAGCGTGCGAGGTCCACCACCTCATCCCCCGCTCCCACGGCGGGCCGACCAGTCTGGATGGCTGTTGCCTGCTGTGCGTGTTCCATCACAAGATTGCCGTGCACCGGTGGGGCTGGCAGCTCGTCCTCAATCCGGACGGCACGACGACGGCCACCCTCGGTGACCGCGCACTGCACAGCCACGCCGCTGCGTAGGCGCCTATCAAGCCTCGGCAGGCTCCTCGACCCCTACGTCGCCGCCCAGCCCGAATCGCCTCTTGCATGCCCGCCGCAACTTAGGGTCGAGAGCGTCCTTGATATGCGGCCAGTCCGCCCGCAGCAGGTCCGCGTTGACGTACCGGGCCACGTCGTTGCCCTGGCCCTGCGTCAAGACGATGCCGTACGTGGTTCGCCGGATCGCGTCGTCTGTAACGTCGCACTCACGCAGGCCGGGAAACGACATGTACCGCGGCAGCACGATCGTGCCCTGCGCTGGGCCGCGCAGGTCCTCTATCCGGTTAGGCAACTGGACGGTGGATTTACGGCCGAGCAGCCAGTCAGCGAAAGACATGGACCGATTATCTCCGTGCCCGGAGAATCACGCTTGGTGACTCGCCGCCGTACGGAGGGCTCGGACGAACAACTCATTTGCGCGCCTGTCCGAAGGCGACGATGATCTGCCGATGGAATCGCCGCTCGAACACCTCACTCACGGCAAGGTGGAGCTCCGCCGGTGGCGCCCGAGCGACGCCGACCTGTGCTTCCGCCTAGTCAGTGAGTCACTGGAGCATCTGCGCCCCTGGATGCCGTGGGCAACACCCGACTACAGCCGGGTTGACGCTGCCGACTACCTCGAGCGCTGCGACGAAGACTGGGCGGCCGGCACCGGGTTCCACTACCTGATCATTGCCGACGGTACGCCCGCGGGCAGCGCGGGTCTCCACGCCCGAGTCGCGCCTGATGGCCTGGAGATCGGCTATTGGGTACACCCGGACCTGACCGCCCGCGGTGTCGCTACCGCGGCGGCGGCGGCGCTGACCGACGCTGCGCTCGCGCTGCCGGGCATCGATCACGTGGAGATTCATCACGACGAGCTCAACCTGGCGAGCGGCCGGATACCAGCCAAGCTCGGCTACCAGGCCATCGAGACACGCCGCGGCAGGTTCGAGCCGGCCCAGAGCGACTCTGGCGTGACCTTGATATGGCGCATTACCCCGGCGGACCGCTACGGGCTGTAGTACCGCTACCCTCGTAGCATGTCTGGACCGCGGCCGCGGTGGCTCTTCCTGGTCAGCCCGAGGTGGCTGGCCTGGCACGCATTCGCCGTGGTCGCCGCCTGGGGCATGTTGTGGCTAGGCGACTGGCAGTTCCACCGAGCGGAGAGCGGGAACGCGCTTAGCTGGGCCTACACCTTTGAGTGGCCGATTTTTGTGATCTTCGGCGTGGTCTTCTGGGCCAAGACGATCGTCGACAGGTGGCGCGAGGAAGGTGGGCCCTCGGCGAGGCAGCAGCTGACGCGGGTTGTGCAGGACCATCTCGACTTGCCGGGCGCGGCGCATGTCGCCCCGGTGATCGACCACGCCGCCGAAGCGGACGATGACCCCGAGCTCGCCGCCTACAATGCCTACCTGGCTCGGCTTAACCGGCGAGAGGAGGCGGGCAGTGCGTCCTGACGCGCTCCGGCTCGCCGTGCGTGCCTACCGGATCATGGCGTACGTGACCGGCACGATGCTGGTCATTCTCTGCTTCGTCTGCGTGCCGCTGCGTTACTTCGGGCACGACGCGGGTCCCGCCGAGGTCGTCGGTGCGATTCACGGCGTGCTGTACATGATCTACATCATCGTCGCGTTCGTCATGACGCGGCTGGTCCGGATGAAGGTAGCCAGCTTCGGGACCTTCATCGTGCTGCTGGCCGGGACGATTCCGGTGCTGACCTTCGTCGTCGAGCGCTGGGTCAGCCGTACCTACATCGAGCCGGCCATGGCCGGCGGCATCAGCGCCAGTGAGCAGCCAGTACTTCGCTGAGCAGCCGACCGCGGCGCACCGGCCGGCAACCGTGCACGTGGTGCTGCCCGATACCCATCTGGTTCTCGCGACCGACTCAGGCGTGTTCTCCCCCGGACGGCTCGATCCCGGCACGAGGCTCTTGCTGGAGACCGCGCCGACGCCGCCGGCTGAAGGCGACCTGCTCGATCTCGGCACCGGGTATGGGCCGCTGGCGCTCGTCATGGCCAGCCGAGCCCCGGCGGCTCGCGTCTGGGCGGTCGACGTCAACCAGCGCGCCCTGCAGTTGTGCGAGCGAAACGCCGCCAAGGCCCGGCTCACCAACGTCTTCTGCCGCCTCGCCGACGCCGACCTGCCGGACACCTACCAGGTGATCTGGTCCAACCCGCCCATCCGGATCGGGAAAGCGGCGCTCCACCAGCTGCTGGCGACGTGGCTCGGGCGCCTTGCGCCCGGCGCGGCGGCCTACCTGGTGGTCCAGCGCAACCTCGGCTCGGACTCGCTCCAGCGCTGGCTGGCTGAGGCGGGCTGGCAGGCGGATCGAATCGGCGCCCGGGCCGGATACCGAGTGCTGGAGGTGCGCAGATGACACCGCGGCAACTCGGGATGACGGAGGTCAAGCGCCTCAACCGGGACTGGCGGCGGCGCACGGAAGCGCGGCTCGGACTGCTCCTCGACAACGTCGGCCAGCCGTTCAACGTCGGATCCATCATCCGCACGGCCGCCGCATTCGACGTCGACCACGTGTGGCTCTGCGGCGACACGGCGGAGCCTGGCCACCCCTCAGCGCGCAAGACAGCTCTCGGCACCGACCGCTTGCTCACGTTCGAGCGCGCGCCGACCGCCGCCGCAGCCGCCGAGGCGGCGCGAACGGACGGCTACCGGGTACTCGCCATCGAACTGGCCGGCGATGCGGTCCCGCTGCACGACGCACCGCTCAATGGCGACATCTGCATTGCTGTCGGAAACGAGGACCACGGCTGCTCCGCCGCTCTCCTGGCCGCCGCCGACCTCGTCGCCTACATCCCGCAGCCGGGCAAGGTCGGTTCCCTGAACGTAGCGGCCGCCGCGGCTATCGCCCTGGCCGAGGTCCGCCGCCGCGAATGGACGTCCAGCTAGATCGGCTCCGTTCCCGGCCGATATCTGGTCTTGATTTGCAGTGCTGATTTACTGGGCCCGTGTCGTCGGGCTACCTTGATCATCCGCGGCCGCTGGCCTTCGCCCACCGCGGCGGCGCCGACGACTTCCCGGAGAACTCCTGGACGGCATTCGAGCACGCGGTCCGCCTCGGGTACACCTACCTGGAAACCGACGCCCACGCGACGGCCGATGGCTGCGTCATCGCCTTCCACGACCGGACGCTCGACCGCGTGACGGACGCAACCGGCCGGATCGCGGACCTGACGGCCGCGCAGGTGGCAGCCGCGAGGATAGGCGGAACGGAGCCCATCCCGGTGCTCGCCGACCTGATCATGGCCTGGCCCGACGTCCGGTTCAACATCGACGTCAAGGACGAGCCGGTTATCCGGCCCCTCGTCGACGTGCTTCAGGCGACCAACTCCTGGGACCGCGTGTGCCTGACCTCGTTCTCCGGCAGCAGGCTGGAGGCTACCCGGCGACTGCTGCCTCGGCCGGTCTGCTCGGCGACGTCACCCGCCGGAATCGGCGCCATCCGGGCTGGACTGCCGGTCAAGACGCTGACCGCGCGGTTCGCGTCGAGATCTGTGCGCTGCGCCCAGATTCCGTACTCGATGGCGACCAGTCGCTTCCTCGCCCGCGCCCATGCAGCGGGTCTCCAGGTGCACGCCTGGACTGTCAACGACCCAGCCGTGATGGGCAGCCTGCTCGACCTCGGCGTTGACGGAATCATGACCGATCAGACCGCGAAGCTCCGCGACGTCCTCATCTCACGAGGGCAATGGCACCCCCGAATCGTCGGTTAGCCGCATATTCCTCAGATCCGGCATCGCGGACGCGATTGGAAGTGCCCCTGACCGGGAATCTTGACCGGGAACTCACCGTTGGTGAAGTAGGACGGCTGAGCGTCTGGGAGGCACTAACACATGGCCGAGCGAGCACTTCGCGGTACGCGACTCGGAGCGACGAGCTACGAGAACGACCGTAACACCGACCTGGCGCCCCGCCAGGAGGTGGCTTTCGACTGCCCGAAAGGGCATCGGTTCACGGTGCCGTTCTCGGCCGAGGCCGAGTTGCCCATGAACTGGGAATGTCGGGTATGCGGGGCCCTCGCGGTGACCGCGTCCGGCGACAGTCCCACGCCTAAGAAGATCAAGCCACCGCGCAGCCACTGGGACATGCTCATGGAGCGGCGGACCATGGCTGACCTCGAGGAGGTCCTAGCCGAGCGGCTGGCCGTCATCAGGGGCCAGCGCGAGCCCGAGGCCGCGCCCGAGCCCCGTAGCCGTCATCGCAAGAGCGCTTGATCCACACGTTCGTGAGCGCCCTGGGAATTCCAGGGCGCTCATTTTTATTCCTACGGTGCGCTCGACGCCCTCCCGCGTGCTCGATCGCGCTCGAGCCGCGTCTTAGCGGCGTCGATTAGCAATCGATTGGGAAGAGGGCCTGGGAACTCTTCGGACCGGAACGCGTCCCGTCGGCAACGGGCTTGCCTTCCGTTGTCTACTGGGTGCCCAGGCCCCTCCCGGGTCCAACCCCCCGCCCGGCCAGGGCTCGGACTTCGCTCGGTTACACGGAACCGACGTCGGTGGCCGCGTCACGGTGCGGCCAGCTGTCCGGCTAATCTCCCTGACCTGCTAGCCCGGTGCTGGACTGCGCAGCAACATACCGTTGATCGCGCCGATGTCAACCTGTCCTGCCAGGACTGATACCTGTTAGCGATCTAACGGGGCCGCGCTGTGACGGGCCTGTTCCCTGTTGTCCTGCGGCGTTACGATTGAGACTCCCGTAACGTGTGAGGGCGCCCCATGACGTGGTGGTAGACCGCCGGCACATGGACCGCGCCCATTTCAGCGCGCGCCGCGCGCCACGCGAGAACTGGCTACACGGTGTGCCCAGTCGACAACCCGCGCATCGCCGCGCGCGGACTTCCCATCGGCCTGGAGGACAGGAATGACAGAAAGTTCCGGAGACGCCGGCAGTCTCTGAGTCACAGATCGCTGTGCACTGGCGGGAGGAAGAGTATTACCCGCCACCAGAGAAGTTCGTAGCGCAGGCCAACGCCAACGACCCTGCGATATTCGAGCGGTTCACCGAGGATAAGTTCCCGGACTGCTTCACCGAATACGCTGACCTGCTGGTCTGGGACAAGCCGTGGGACACCGTGCTGGACACGAGCAACGCCCCGTTCTGGAAGTGGTTTGTCGGCGGCAAGCTGAACGCGTCGTACAACTGCGTAGACCGCCACGCGGCCGCTAACCCCGACAAGACGGCCGTGATCTGGGTGCCCGAGCTCGAAGACGACGAGACCGTGCACATCAGCTACGGCGAGCTGCTGCGGCAGGTTAACGAGTTCGCGGCGCTGCTGAGCGACTTCGCCGGCCTGAAGAAGGGTGACCGCGTCACGCTGCACATGCCGATGGTCCCCGAGGCCATCGTGACGATGCTCGCGTGTGCCCGGCTCGGCGTCATTCACTCTCAGGTCTTCGGCGGATTCTCCGGCAACGCGGCCGGCACCCGCATCGCCGACTCCGGCAGCCGGGTGCTGATCACGATGGACGGCTACTACCGGGCCGGCAACATGCAAGACCACAAGGTCAAGGCCGACGAGGCCGTCGCCGAGGCCAAGCGGCAGGACCAGGACGTCGACCAAGTGCTGGTGTGGCGGCGCAGGGAGGGCGAGTATCAGTCCAAGACGCCGATGGTCGATGGCCGCGACTTCTTCGTCAATGACGTCATCGGAAAGTACGAAGGCCAGGAGGTCGCGCCGGTCTCCCTGGACGCGACCGATTCACTCTTCCTCATGTACACCAGCGGCACCACGGGCCGGCCCAAGGGCGCGCAGCACAGCGTCGGCGGGTACATGGCGTACGTCACCGGGACCTCGAAGTACTACCAGGACATCCACCCCGACGACGTGTACTGGTGCCTGGCCGACATCGGCTGGATCACCGGGCACTCCTACATCGTCTACGGGCCGCTGGCGCTCGGCACGACCACCGTGATCTACGAGGGCGTGCCCAACTACCCCGACGGCGGCCGCCCCTGGCGGATCGCCGAGAGGCTGGGCGTCAACATCTTCCACACCTCGCCGACATCCATCCGGATGCTGCGTAAGGTCGGGCCGGACGAGCCCGCGAAGTATGACTACCACTTCAAGCACATGACCACGGTCGGCGAGCCGATCGAGCCCGAGGTGTGGCGGTGGTATTACAACTCCGTCGGCAAGGGCGAGGCCGCCATCGTGGACACGTGGTGGCAGACCGAGACCGGCGGATTCCTGGGCAGCACGCTGCCCGGTCTCCAGCCGATGAAGCCCGGCAGCTGCGGGCCCGGCGCGCTCGGCATTTTCCCCGTCATCTACGACGAGGACCGCAACGAGATCCCCAGGGGCAGCGGCCGGGCAGGCAACATCTGCATCCGCAACCCGTGGCCCGGCATCATGCAGACGGTGTGGGGTCAGCCCGAGCGGTTCCTCGACGTGTACTACCGCAAGTACAACGCCGACCCGAACAGCAAGGACTGGCACGACTGGCCGTACTTCGCCGGTGACGGCGCGCTGCAGGCCGAGGACGGCTACTTCCGCATCCTGGGCCGTATCGACGACGTCATCAACGTCGCCGGTCACCGCCTCGGCACCAAGGAGCTGGAGTCAGCCTCGCTGACGGTGCCGGAGGTGGCCGAGGCCGCCGCCGTTCCGGTCATCGACGACCTGCGCGGCCGGATGGTGGAGATGTACGTCTCCCTCAAGCCCGGCGTCGACCCGGCGGGCATGGAGGCCAAGGTCGTCACCGCGATCGAGACCGAGATCGGCAAGATCGCGCGGCCGAAGAACGTGTGGATCGTGCCGGACATGCCCAAGACCAGGTCCGGCAAGATCATGCGGCGGGTCATCGCGTCGGTGTCGAACTTCGCCGACGTCGGCGACGTGACCACGCTGGCCAACCCCGAGGTAGTCGACGGCATCCGGCATCACGTGCAGGCCGCCAAGGTCGCCAAGGGCGACACGCCGCGCGAGCTCACCGAGATCGAGCTCGCCGAGATCCAGTCCTTCGGCAACGAGTAACCGCACAAGTCGAGCAGTGCGGCGGCCGGCAGCCCTCAGGGCTGCCGGCCGCCTCACTTTTCGTGGGGTGGACTCCGTGGCACGATCGGCTGGCGGCTCACGCATCTCGGGCGTACCTTCGCGATGGACGGCGTCGAATAGGAGATGACGTGTTCAAAAGTTCACAGGAGCGAGAAGCCGAGCACCGCGAGCGTGACGCCCAGCAGGCCCGCGAGCAGGCCGCTCGCGCCGAGCAGGAGCAGGCAGCTGAGGAACAGCGCAAGCACGCCGCCTTCCTGGCCACTCCAGTGGGGGCGGCGACCGCTGCCAAAGAAGCCGGGCAGCAGTTTTTCGAGGCCCAGCTCGAGGTGGGCGGTCACATCGGCACGGCGGGTTTCGGCAGCACCGACGGGCGCCGCACGGCGTCGAGTTCAGCGGCCATTCTCGGCGAAATAGAAAACGTCGGCTGGCGCCTTGAGCATGCCGGCTACTTCTACATGGTCACTAGCGAGACGAGCAGCGACCGCGTGTTTCTCACCGGTCAGGCAACGGCTGTTAGTGGCGTGACAGTTGGCGTCTACCTCTTCCGCAATACTGCGTCCTGAGGACTTCGTCCACAACTGACGATCTGTGCCGCCCGTGGTGGAGCCGAACGTTCGCGGCCACTCAGTCGAGGCAGAATTCGTTGCCCTCGATGTCTTGCATCACAATGCACGACTCCTCAACGCCATCGGCAGGCAGCAGCCGCACGCGCACCGCGCCGAGCGCGACCAGTCGTGCGCATTCGGCCTCAAGTGCGGCCAGGCGCTCTTCACCCACCAGCCCGATGCCGGCCCGCACGTCAAGATGCACCCGATTCTTGACGACCTTGCCTTCGGGAACGCGCTGGAAAAACAGCCGCGGGCTCACACCTGAGGGATCCACGCACGCGAACGCTGAACCCTGATGCTCAGGCGGCAGCGCGCGATCAAAATCGTCCCAAGTAGCAAACCCCTCCGGTGGCGGCGGTACGACGTACCCCAGCACGTCACACCAGAAACGAGCGACGCGCTCAGGTTCTGCGCAGTCGAAGGTGACTTGGAACTGCTTGACCGATGGCATTGGCTCACCCTACAGGCGCGCTAATTGCGGCTCGCGACGCGCTCGCTCACCTGGGCCGACTGGCGACGCGATAGCGTAGGCCAGGTGAGCAGGGTGCACGACATGGGCGGGCAGACCGGGTTCGGGCCGGTCCCCGTCGAGGATGACGGGCAGTTTTTCCACGCCGACTGGGAAGCCCGGGTGTATGCGATCGTGCGGGTGCTGCAGCGGCGAGGGGTGATCAATGCCGCGTTCGATGATCTCCGCGACGCTATCGAGCGCATCCCGCCTGCGGAGTACCTGACCATGTCCTACTACGAGCGCTGGCTGCGAGCGGCAGAGATGCTGCTGGCCGAGCGGAAGCTGCTGGCCGATGACTAGGTTCGCCGCCGGGACCAGGGTGCGGGCGCGGGTGGCAGATCCTGACGGTCACACGAGGCTGCCGCGGTATGCCCGCGGCCATGTAGGCGAGGTCGTCGAGGTTCGGGCGACCTGGCAACTGCCGGACGAGGCAGTGCGTGGCGTGGTCCGGGCCGAGCCGGTCTATGCTGTCCGCTTCGATGCGGCTGAGCTGTGGGGTTCTGGGTCGCACGCAGTCATCCTCGATCTCTGGGAGTCCTACTTGGAGGAGGCGCCGTGAGCGGCGAGCACGCCGAACTCCCCGTAGCAGCCAGGGTCCGCAGGCTCGAAGAGCGCCTGATCGCCGCCGGGCTGGCGAGCGACGCGGAACTCGACGCCATCCTTGAGCGGGTGTTCACCTCAGCCTCGCCGGTCAACGGCGCCCGGATGGTCGCTCGTGCCTGGACGGATCCGGCCTATCGCGATCGCCTGCTGGCCGACGGCAACGCGGCGGCCGCCGAACTCGGCTTCGGCGCCGGCACCCAGGGGTACCTGCTGAAGGCGGTCGAGAACACGCCGGCCGTGCACAACATGATCGTGTGCACGCTCTGCTCGTGCTACCCGACCGCGCTGCTCGGGCCGTCGCCGAGCTGGTACAAAAGCTTCGCCTACCGGTCGCGTGCGGTGCGCGAGCCGCGCGCCGTGCTGGCCGAGTTCGGGCTCGAGCTGCCCGACAGTACCGAGGTCCGGGTCTGGGACGCCAACTCCGAGACTCGCTACATGGTGCTGCCGCTGCGGGCAGAGGGCACCGACAAGATGGACGAGAGCGAGCTGGCATCACTGATCACCAGGAACGGGCTCATCGGCACGGCCAGCCGGTAACCAGCCGACACTACGAAAGCCCTCAGATGCGCACGACGGCTGCCTCGCACCGTCACCAGGTGCCCGCGGTCATCGTGCTCGCCGTCGCGGCATGAGTAGGACCGCGGCGGCAGGAGGGCGGCAGATGTTCCCTGGCCAACGAAGGGAAGTGTGATGGAGATCATCAATCTGGGCAAGGCGGATGGGCTACCGCCAGTGGATTGGGCAGCAGTCATTGAGAAGCTCGCCGCGCGCTCGGCGCCAGCTCCGGACGCGGTGAACTCGCGCACGACCTGGCTGTCCACCGTCAACGATGACGGTAGCCCGCATGTAACCGCGGTCGGTGCCCTCTGGCTCGACGACACGTTCTGGTTCCAGACGGGCACGGGCACGCGGAAGGCACGCAATGTGGCGCGGGATCCCCGGTGTTCGATCGCGGTGTCGATCCGCGACGCGGACGTCGTACTCGAAGGTGACGCCGCGCGAGTGACCGAGCCGGGCGCGGTAGCGCGTGTCGCGAAGGCATGGGCTGACAACGGCTGGCCGGCCGAACCCGACGACAGCGGGTCGGGCCTCACTGCCCCGTTCAACGCACCATCGCAAGGACCACCACCGTGGAACGTGTATCGCATTGAGCCACGCTCGGCGATCGTGACCTTGTCGGCGGAGCCAGGCGGCCTGACTCGGTTCCGGTTCTAAGGCCCGGACAGCGCAGATCATCCGCTCACGCCGCCGCCAATGACAGCGGCGAGCGTTCGACCGTGGACGTAAGCGATCGGGGCGCTAGCGGGTCTGGTCACGGCCGGGCGCCGGCGTGTTCCACGTGCGGGCGGCGGACCAGCCCAAGGTAGTTCGGGCGCGGGTGGTGTCGAAGGATCCGGGCCCGCACAGCAGCAGCCGGTGATGACCGTGAACATCGGCGGTGAGGGCACGAAGCGTGGCGGCGGCTACGTCATCGACGTGCACGAAGGCGCCGAGCTCGGCCGTGTCCGGCGAATGCGCGGGCAGGTTCTGATCGGTGAGGATCAGGACTGGCCGCAATACGATGGTCGGTATGCGTGTCCGGCGGGTCCACGCCTCGCACATCTCTTCCGCGAGCCGCTTGGACATCCCGTACGGACGTGACGCCCTGAGCGGATGATCGTCGTCTACCGGCAGGTAGGCCGGGGTTCCTTCCCCCTCGGCAAAACCGAATACTTGGGCCGAGGAGAAGTAGACCACGCGAGACAGCGCGCACTGCTCGGCAGCGGCCAGCACATGCCAGGTGCCCAGCACGTTAGTGGCGACGATGTCCGCCGGACTGCCCGCGCTGTCATGAGCCAGAGCACCGGCATGAACCACAGCAGCGCAGCCGCGCATCGCAGCCACAACAGACCGCGGGTCGCGAAGGTCGGATCCCTGGGCGAGATCGAACTGCTGGACGTCCCAGCCGGCATCGGCGAGGACCGGCCCGACGACGCGGCCAACGCCACCGGACGAACCTGTCAGTAATACACGCGGCACATCGCCACGCTAACCACCACGCGCTCGCCTCGCTGGTGGCTCTACAAGACCGTGGAGCGACGGGATGGCCGCACTTCCAAGCTGGTCATATCCAGGAATACGCTGCTCACATGGCGCGTGATCCGGCCGCCTACAAGGCCTATTACCCGTTCAGGTACTGGTCGGAGGCGATACCCGGGGTGGCCTTCTTGATTCTTGTCATTTTCTATCTGGGCAGCGCCCCGTTCCGGGAGCGCCTGATCGTGGCCGCAATCGTTGGAGCCGTCTTGCTCTTGTTCTGGGCCGGCGGAGCGAAGTTCGGGCGCATCGCCGCGCTCCGCGTCAATTCGGCCGGCGTAACAGTTCGCGTCCGCGAGCGGGAGAAGAAGTCGACGGCGACTTTGCCCTGGAACGATATCGAGTACCTGGTGATCTGGCATGACGAGAAGACCACAAGCCTTAGCGTGCAACCGCACGGCGGAACCGCGCAGCCGATGCGGATGCCCCGGTTGATGCCCGAGCCGAAGAACTACGTGACCATCAAAGCCAAGGCCTTGGACCAACAGCGGCTGATGTCAGCAGTGGCCCGCTATGGGCCCGCTGTCCAGATCGTGGACGGCAACACCGGGTCACCCGTCGCCGGGTCGCCGTATGAGCACCGCACCGGCCCCATGAGCCGACGAAGCAGGGCCCAGGAGCTCACCCAGATGTGGCGGAACGACGTGAGCTAAGCGTCGGTCGCGGATCGACTGCTGCTCAGCGCGCGCCGAGAAGATCCTCTCTGGCGCGAACGGTACGCGGTGTGTCCGGCTTGCGATCTTGCCGAGAGCCATGCGCCAGCACGCCAAGGTTTCGCCAATGCTGGAGCAAGGATGCAGCAACGGTGTCGTCGTAGAACTGTGCCCAAGACATCGACATGGGGAGGTTCAGATGACAACAGCGACGCAGAAAGCCGGATCCGGACCAGAGCGACGTCTCGGCAATGGAGTGCTCGTCGACCCGGGCTGGCTGGCCGAGCACCTCAGCGACCCTGATCTGCGTGTCGTCGAGGTCGACGTCAGCCCGGCTGCCTACGACAGCTGGCACATCGACGGTGCCGTCTTGTGGAATGTATACGCCGACTTGAAGGATGCCGACTACCACACGGCCGACGCTGTCGCGCTGGAGCGGTTGGTCGCGCGTTCGGCGATCGGTCCTGACTCCACGGTGGTGTTCTACGGGTACGCGCCCGCGCTGGGCCTGTGGCTGATGAAGCTCTACGGGCATTCCGATGTGCGCATTCTCGACTGCTCCAAAGACGCCTGGCGCGCCGGAGGCTACCCGTGGACAATCCGCCGGAGCGAGCCGCCTGCCAGCGGCTACCGCTTGGGCGACGAGGACTTCCACCTCCGCGCGGATCAGGCGGCGGTGCGAGATGCCATCAACCAGCCAAGCACGACGATTGTCGATGTGCGATCATCAGCCGAATACCGGGGCGACTGCTTCTGGCCTTCGGGCGGGATGGAGCCAGGCGGCCGGACCGGCCACGTGCCATCGGCTGTCCACCAGCCCGTCGACGGTCTCTACAACTCCGACGGGTCGTTCCGCTCGGCGGCGGAATTGCGCAGCCTCTTCTCACCGGCCATCGTCGACGGCGATGGTGAGCTGATCACCTACTGCACCATCGGGGGGCGTGCGTCCACCGCCTGGTTTGTGCTCACCCACCTGCTCGGACGTAGCCAGGTCCGGGTATACGACGGGTCATGGGCCGAATGGGGCCGCGCAGCCGATACCTCCGTCGAGCGCCCATAAGGCTATTCGGCCTGAACCCAGCTGAGCAGGTCGTCCTGGCTGACCGTGGCCAGGACGGCCGGATGGTCACTCGCCATGTGGTCGCGGATCACCGCGACCACCTGGTCATCATTGTCGCCGCGGGCGACAAACCCGCACTCGCACCGGATCAGCTTCGCCACCGTGCCTCCCCCACCTAGCTCCAATCGCAGCATATTGCCATCATGTTGGCGTGACCTCGCCATCCGCCCGCCCGGTGCGGATCCAGCTATGCGGGGCGCTGGCCGTCGAGCGCGACGGGCAGCGTCTGGACGCGGTGTTGCCTGGCCGTCAGGGTCGGCTGCTGTTCACCTATCTCGTCGTCAACCGCCACCGGCACGTGCCGCGCGACGAGTTGGCCGAGGCCTTGTGGCGCGAGCCAGACCCCGCCGCAATCGATGCGCGGCTGAACCCGCTGTTGTCCAAGCTGCGCCGCGTCTTCGGTGCCGACAGCGTGGACGGGCGCTCCGCGGTCAGGCTGTCTATACCAGTTGCCTGGGTTGACCTCGAAGCCGCCGCCGAGGCCATTCACCGGGCGGAATCCTCGGTCGCCCAGCAGGACTGGGCGCGAGCGTGGGGGCCGGCGCTCACCGCACTCTTCGTGGCCGAGCGTGACTTCCTCCCTGGCGAGGACACACCCTGGATCGATGAGGTCCGCCACCAGCTGACCGAAATACGCTTGCGCGCCCTGGAATGCTATGCGGCAGCGGGGCTGGGCCTCGGCCGAACCGAGCTCGCCGCCGCCGTCCGGGCCGGCCGACAGCTCACCCGCCTGGCCCCGCTGCGGGAAAGCGGCTACCGCTACCTCATGCAGGCCCTCGCCGCGCAGGACAACCTAGCCGAGGCCCTCGGCGTCTACGCCGAGCTCAGCGACCGCCTGCGCGACCAGCTCGGCGTCGCACCCAGCCCAGCCACACGCCAGCTCTACCAGCAGCTCCTCGCGACGACCTAAAAGAATCACGCGCTCCACAATGCTGGGTGCAAGCGTGCGGTCGACGCTACGGCTAGCCGCCCGTCTCGCGCTTCAGCCGGGCTAGGTCGTCGTCAACATCCGGCGCTTTGGGGCGGCGCAACGACCTGCCATCCCTGGGCCTGCGGACCTCCGCGTTGTACCTCCTCCCCACAGCGCGCCTCCGGTTGAACGCCACCTTGATGGCGAGGACGATCACCGCAACGGCGAGCACCGCGATCACGGCCTCTATGAGGAATCCGATTACCGAGGAGACGACGAGGAACGCGATCATTACGCCGACCGCGATGGCGGCCACCTTGAACCAGCGCACAGCAGTCCTCCTATATCCGCGGCGGGCTCGCGACGCGCCAGTCCGGACGCGCGGCCAGTCTCTCTTTACCACGACCTGATCCCTAGTCTTGCTCGCTACGCGCACTCCGGCCACGTGTGCACGGGCGCGTTCGTGTGCATGTGCTCGATGTAGGACTGCGTCATCTGCCGAAGCGCCTCGGCCCGATCAAGTCCACGCCGCTCGCTCAGTCCGGCGACGGACCTGATCTGCCAGGCGGCGCCGGTCTGGCCGCTGAGGCAGCGCTGCTCGATGATGCCCATGAGACGATCGGCGTGCGCAGACCCGACGCCCCAGCGGCTGAGGCCGTCACGAGCCATGGGCAGCAGCCGACGCAGGACCAGCTCGGCCACGCTGGCATCGCCGAGACCCGGCCAGTACAGCTGCGCGTCCATGCCGTGCTTGGCGGCCTCGTGCAGGTTCTCGGCCGCCGTCGTGAAGGACATCTGCGTCCACACCGGCCGCTCGGACTCCGCCAGCACGCGCACGAGCCCGTAGTAGAACGCGGCGTTCGCCATCACGTCCGCTACTGACGGGCCCGCGGGCAGCACCCGGTTCTCCACCCGCAGGTGCGGCTTGCCGTCGACGACTCCGTAGACAGGCCGGTTCCAGCGGTAGATGGTCCCGTTGTGCAGGCTCATCTCGGCCAGCTGCGGCGTGTCGCCCACGTCCAGCACGGCAACCGGATCTTCGTCCTCGCAGATCGGCAGCAACGCCGGGAAGAACTGAATGTTCTCCTCGAACAGATCGAAGACCGACGTGATCCACCGCTCGCCAAACCAGACGCGCGGCCGGACCCCCTGCCGCTTCAGCTCGTCCGGCCTGGTGTCGGTGGCCTGCTCGAACAGCGTGATCCGGGTCTCGTGCCAGAGCTGCTTGCCGAACAGGAAAGGTGAATTGGCCGCGAGCGCCACCTGCACGCCGGCGATGGACTGGGCCGCGTTCCAGTAATGCGCGAACGCATCCGGGCTGACCTGGACGTGCAGCTGGACGCTCGTGCACGCGGCCTCGGGCGTAATGCTATCGGCGTGCGTCAGGATCTGCTCGGCGCCGTCGATCTCGATTCTCATGTCCTCGCCGCGAGCCGCGAATATCTGCTCGTTCAGGACGCGATAGCGCTCGTTCGACGACATGCTGCCGTAGTTGACGTGCGACTTGCCCAACGTCGGCAGGATCCCGATCATCACGAGGCGGCAATCCTCACCGCGGGCCTTCTCGTCGCCTGCGTTGAGGCTGCCGCGAAGCTCTTCCTCCAGGCCAGCCACGGCGTCACCGCTCAGTTCGCGCGGCGGGACGTTGATCTCGAGGTTGAACTGACCGACCTCGGTCGCCCACGCCGGATCCGCGATCGCGGCGAGCACATCGGCGTTTCGCATCGACGGCTCACCGCGGTCGTCGACGAGGTTCAGCTCGATCTCCTGCCCCACAAGGGTCGGGTCGGTCTCGAATAGCTGCTCTTTCAGCATCCGCGCGAAAACGTCGAGCGAACGCGCCAGCTTGGCCCGGTACGTCCGCCGGTCCTCTCCCGTGATCCTGACGGCCTGGATGTCTCGACCCATGTCCCCTCCTCACGCCGCGATGCGACTGCCCTCGTCCTTGACCCACATGCCGAGCAGGCCGCGCAGGTGCTCGATGAACTGCTCGTGCTCATGCACCGGATAGACCGAGCGGACCGTGTCGACGATCAGGCCGTCAAAGTCTGGGCTCGCGACCCAGTCCAGGACGACGGCATCGAGATGGCCCAGGCTCGTCGCGCAGAATTCCTCGTAGCGGTCGGTCTCAAAGTAGCTGTCGGCGAGCTGGCGGTAGCCGACCAGTTTGTCGGCATACGACAGCCCGGCCGTGTCGGCGATCTCGAAGTACAGCCGGGTATTCAGGTCAAGCCGCGGCCGCCGACCTGTCACGAGCGCGAAAGTGCACCACTTCACCAGCGCCTTGATGGCCCACGGGAAGTAGTAGTGCAGGCTTGTCAGCGCCACGTCCGGGCAAGCATTGGCGTAGTCGATCGGGTAGACCTCGCCAGCCTTCACCAGCGTCTCGCACGAGTTGAACTCCCACCGGAAGAACGCGTTGACCAGCCGCCCGATGGTCACGACCTCAGCGCCTTCCTGCGCTGACAGGAATGAGTGGTCGACCGCGTACCGCAGATGCATGGGCTGGTCGGGCTGGAACTTCATCACCATGGTCTCCGCGCCGATTGACAGGGACCGGGCGAACACGTCGTAGTCGACAGCCTTCTGCAGGTGCATGAGCATCTCGCCGCTGGCGTCGTAGGCCGCGTGCAGCTCAGCCGGGCTCGTGATCCGGGATACTCCGCGCCATGCGCCGCCGTCGTAGGGCTTCATGAACAGCGGGTAGCCGATCCGCTCGGCGATCGCGTCGAGGTCGAACGGCTGGTTGTACTTGGCCGCCGTGAAGGCGTACCGCGCGTTGTCGACCGGGTTCTTGTACGGCACCAGAACCGTCTCGGGCACCTTGAGGCCAAGGCGCAGCATCGCGCAGTACGCTGCGTGCTTCTCCATCGACTGGAACGTGAAGGGACTGTTCAGCAGGTAGACGCTGTCCAAGAGCGCTACCTTCTTCAGCCACTCGCGCGGGTGGTAATACCAGTAGGCGAGCCTGTCGATCACAAGGTCGTGTCGCGGCCGGTCGCGCAGCCCAAACGGCTCGATTGTGAGGCGCTCGGTGTCGAATGCGTGGCGCGTTCCGTCTGGCCCGGTCAGGACGCCGACCCGGCGGACGATCTCTTCAAACGCCCGCGGCCAGTCCTCCTCCGTGCCGAGCAGCAGCCCGATCAGGTGCCGTTGCATTCAGGCCTCCCTTCGCAGCGGGGCCAGCGGCCCGAAACGACCGGCATCAGCAGAACCTCGGCAGGTGGTGCGCCAGCTGGTCGCGCCAGGCTGGCCAGTCGTGCGCCGTGTCCCACAGATCAAGCTCGTGCTTGATGCCCTTGTCGGCCAGGACCGTGGCGAACCGCATCGTGCTCTCCAGTGAGCCTGTCGTGTCCTCCCACTGACCCCGCCCGCAGACCAGCAGCAGGCTCACGCGACCGCGAAGCCAGTCGAGGTGAGCGCCCTGCAGGTGACCGACGTAATCCATGGGGTTGTTGAAGTACGCCGCGTCGCCGCGCTCGCCCCACGCATTCCAGGATCCAGGGTCGTAGTTGCCGGAGAAACACAGGGCCAGCGGGAACAGGTCCGCTCGCCGCAACGCGAAATTTGCTGCGTGGAAGGCGCCAAGGCTGCAGCCAAGGGTCGCTACCTCGAGTGGGCCGCCGCAGTCGGCGTAGATCCAGGGCAGCGCCTGATCAACGATCCACGACTCGTAGCGGCCGTGCCGACGGGCTCGTTCCTCCACTGGAATGGACTGGTCTGACCACGAGGCAGCGTCGTAGCTGTCGACGCAGTAGAGCTTCAGCCGCCCGGCTTCCAGCAGTCCCGCGAC
Source organism: uncultured Actinomycetota bacterium (assembly GCA_963730085.1). Lineage (GTDB taxonomy): Bacteria > Actinomycetota > Actinomycetes > Streptosporangiales > Streptosporangiaceae > JAJYUU01. Next base: position 556,423 of record CAVSQI010000017.1, read on the forward strand.
GGCGGCCACCATCCCGTTACTCTCGAAGTCCCACGCCTTGCCCTGCTCACTCGGGAAGACAAGAACGGCGCGCCCCCAGTGCCCGTAGCGCACGATGGTCCCGGCCGCGCCGACGGCGTCCGACCACAGCTGGGCCATTTCACGATTCACCCCGCCACCTGCCTGAGCAGCCCGGTCAGGTACGGGTCGAACGCATCTCGCCAGGCTGTGTAGTTGTGCAGGTCGGGCACCTCATGCAGCTGGGCCGGGTAGCCAGCCGACCGGAACGCCGCCAGCGTGAGGCGGTTATTTGCCAGGTTCTCCTCCATGGCTCCGCACGTCATTACGACAGGAACGGGGTCAGCCGGCAGCCCGCCAGCCTGGAGGGCCGCGGTGAAGTCCGTTATCCGGCGGAAGTAGGGAAACCGACGCTCCTGGCTATCCAGGCTGGGGACGAAGAAGCTCCCCGATTGGAGGAACATCGCATCCAGCGAATCCGGATAGCCGCAGTACGCGTTCACCATCGCCAGGGCGCCGAGGCTCGTGCCCATGCCGATCACCGATGAGCTGGGCACGCTGGTTTTGATCGCCGGGATGGCGTGCCTCGCGAACATCCGCGAGTACCTCGAACTAGCGGAATACCAGCTGTTGCGCAGGCCGGGACCGAGCAGCGCGGCCCGCAGCCGCGGTAGCCAGCCCGCGACCACGCCAGCGCCGAGGTATCGGGTCAAGCTTGCCAGCGCGTCATACTCGGGCCCGTCATGCACGACCAGCAGCGGGAGAGGCTCGTCGGTGCTGACGCCGGAGGGCTCCCAGATCCGCGCCTCGATCAGGGTCCCGGTGTCGAGCGGGCGCGTGAGACCTCGATCGGCGCGCGCAGTGAGCCACGCAGGCGGTTGGTAACCGGGGAACTCCAGCACGCTCTTGGGTCCGAACGCGCTGGCAACCCGGCGCGGGTTAGTCGGGTCGAGGCTGACCTTCGAGCCACCGTCGGCGTACCGCAGCTCGAGCAGATACTCCAGGCGGGTGAGTGGCGGCGGCTCGAAGGCTAGCTCGAAGGCGTCGCCCCGCCGCTCGAACTCGAGCAGGTCGACCGGCAAGTGCAGGTCCGGCTGCAGCCTCACGTCAGCCAGCGCGTGGTCGGGATCGGCCACGCGGAGCGTGACCTGCCCAGCGTCGGCAGGTCGCTCAGCTGGCACGTGATCCTCCGCGATCGCCCATCACTCGCACATCGTGCCTGCTCCGCGCCGCCGTGACAATGGGCCTCGTCAGCTGGGTGGCAGAACGAGCGCACTCCCGGTCAGGGCCTGGTAATCGGCCGCCAGCTGGACCGGGTCGACTCCTTCCTCGAAGCTCTTGCTGCCGAGGTGTTCGGGCCAGATGACGACCCAGGCCTCTTCGACCAAGGGATTCCCCTGCTCGGCGCCGTTCCAGAAGGACGGGTCGAATTCGGTCTCTTTCCCCCAGGTGATGAACTTGATGTCCGACCCGTAACCGCCTCCGAGGATGGCGTGTCCGCCGTCGATCGGCGAGCCGGGCACATCCGTCCACGGCTTGCCTTCGGCGAACTCCTGCTGATTCGCCACCAGCACCTGGACGCCGAGCCACAGGCCGCCGAAGATGGCGAGGGCAGCCCGCACCTCGTCCATGTTTGTGTGATCGACCTTGGCGAACGCGACCGCCTTGACGCCGTCCGGACCGCCGGTGCTGTGCAGGTACTCCAGACCGGTCTGCACGTCCATGCCCTGGTCGTGGCTGCTGCCGGGCCCGTTCGTTTCCTTCGTTCCAGTCGGGTCGAAACCGGGGTTCTGCGTCTCGTAGAACTGCCAGACTTGCGCCTGCGTCGGGTAATTCTCGGTAGCGAGCGTGGCCGTGACGAGGCGGCGCAGATTCGCCCAGGTAACCGCGTTGCAGTCGCCGACTACATCGTTGCCGAGCATCTGCCAGTTGGTCAGCGTCGCAAGATAATCCTCTTCAGCCGGGTGCGGCGGCACGGTTGGGCTTAAGAAGCTGGCCAACCGGAGCGCGGGCGCATTCTTCGGCGGCCGCCGACCGTACATCAACGCCATCGTTATCCCCCTCCATGGACGAACTCCGGGCACGAACTTGTCAGGAATTCAAGCACCCGGAACGCGCCTGTCGATATGGCTGTGCGGATACACCAGGTGCGCCGCCCGTTCCTCAGGACGTGACAGTGCCCCGCCCTACGGGGGGTGGGCGGGGCACTGGCGGGGGGTTCCGGGTCCCGTCGGGGGCGGGGCCCGGGGTTCGGCCCGCCGGGGGGTGCGGGCCGCGGCCCGCCGGGGGGTGCGGGCCGGGGTGGCCGGCGGCTGCCCGCGGGGGGTGCGGGCAGGCCAGCCGGGGGGGTTACAGGCCCGAGCCGGGCAGCGCGGTGCTGATGTCGTAGTTCTGGCCCCAGTACCACTGGGTGGCCTGCGCGCCGGGCACCACGTGCGCCACCCCGGTCGGGTCAGCGATCCACCAGCGGACCTGATGCTGCATCGCCTGCGGCAGCGTCGCGATCGCCGCCTGCGTCGCCGGCCACTCCGACCGCATCGTGTAGATGACCGCGATCTGCCCGGCCGCGCCGTGCAGCTTGTTCCACGTCCACGCCGCCGCCTGCGACGGCGTCGCATCACCCGGCTCGACATCCAGCGCCGCCGCCTTCGGGTCACTGCCGTTGGTGTCGATCCACGTCACATGACCGCGGCTGGCCACATTCGCCGGGTTCACCGCATACCCGCCGTCAGCGTACGTCGCGACCGGCTGCCCCGCCGGGATCTGCGACGGCGTCACCGAGTCATACACCTGATACGGCTGCGCCGGAGCCGGCGCCGGCGCCGGAGCCGCCTGAGCAGCCGGAGCAGCCGGAGCAGACGGCTTGGCAGCCGGAGCAGACGGCTTGGCAGCCGGAGCGGACGGCTTAGTAGGCGCGGAGGCGGGAGCCGCGGGCGCCGCACTCTTGGCAGGCGCGCTTGTCGGCGCGGCAGTTACAGTCTTGGCGGCAGCGCGCTCGGCCCGATCGGCCTTTGCGTGAGTCGCAACATGGTGGGCAGCCTCGTGAGCGGGGGCACCGCCGGCAACCACAGCGGCGCTGGCAGTTCCCGCTCCGGCCAGCACGCCAGCGACAGCGGCTGCTGCGGCAACGGCGTTGCGGCCGGCCAGGGCTTTCGTCAGTCGGGGGGTGCGGGGCATGTTTAGGCGTCCTTCCGTACGTCTTGGGGGTTCGGCTGGCACGGGGTCCAGCCGGTCCGGCTCGGAATGGGGGTCCGAGCCGGGGGTTTCGGCTGGCACGGGGGTCCAGCCGGGCCGGCTAGCACGGGGGGTGAAGCCGGTGTCACGGTGAGTGACGGGAGTTCGACGGGCGGTGACGCGGGCCGGTTCCGCAATGAGACGCAGATCACTACTCGCGAGTAACCAAGAGCTTTCTAAGCCCCGAAAGCGGGCAAATCGAATCCCCTCCTCGATATTTCACGCCTCAGGTGCCGGCAGAAGGTGCAATTCGGACCCGAACTTGCACCTCCGGCGTGAAATGTGCGGCAGCCCAATCGAAGCGCGCCGGGCCTGCGGTGCTGGCTGAGGGCCAGCGCTGTATCGTCCTAGACCGGTCTGGACAAGGAGCGCGGCATCCGGTCCGCTGGGTGCGTTCGCCGTTCGGCTAGGGAGCAGAGGTCCGGCGTCCGATGAGCATTGCGGTCCTTGCCAGCGCTGATCCGGGGCTGGCGATCAGCCAAGCCGGTGACCTGCTGGCCGGAGATCCGGTGGGACATAACGTGGTCGGCACCAAGCTGGCCGACGCGATCCGTTACGGCGAACCCGGCCGGTACTGGGTCGGGCTGCTCGACGGCCTCCCGGCCGGCGTTGCTGTGCTCCAGCCGGCGGGCACGCCGCTGGCGGTGGCGCCGATGCCAGCAACGCTTGTCGCGGCCATCGCCGATGCCATCGATACTGACGGCGTCGCGCTGCCTGGCGTGTTCGGCCCGGCGGCGACCGCTTCGCGCTTCGCCGAGGTGTGGGCCGGACTGCGCAAGGTTGCCGCGATGCCGACGTCGGCGGAGCGGCTCTACGAGGTTCGGGAGCTGCGGTTCCCGACGGGCGTAGCTGGCAGGCTGCGCCGGGCGGCCTGGGCCGACCGGGAGCTGTTGCTTTCATGGCTGCCGGGGTTCGAGGTCGGCGCCGGCTGGGCCGGGTCCGATCCGGCGGCGGTCTTCGTCACCCGTCGACTAGCGGCCGGCGACGTCTGGATCTGGGATGACGACGGTCCGGTGTCGATGGCCGCGCGGACCGAGGTGGTGGCCGGGGTGTCGCGGATCCAGGCCGTCAACACTCCGCCGGAACAACAACGGCGCGGCTATGCGAGCGCGGGAGTCGCGGCGCTGTCCGCCAGGGTCCTCGCGCAGGGCTTGCGTTGCGTGCTCAACGCCAACGTGAACAACGTAGTCGCCAACTCCGTTTACCAGCGGCTCGGATATCAGGCAGTCAGTGAGGTGCTCCGGTACCGGCTCGGTTAGCGACCGCTGCGGTCGATGGGGAGGCCGACGCCTCAGCGCAGCTAAGCGCTGCCGATTCTGATTGCTCCCGCCTATATCGGCGGCAGTTGTTTTCGCTGGTCCTTTCCCGGGTGCCAGCTGCGCGCGCACAATGGTGCCGTGACAGATGGACAGCAGTTCATGGGCGGGCAGTTCACTGGCGGGCAAGCGACTGACCTCTGCCCACAATGCGGCAGCGCCGCTAACGTGCATTCAATCAGCGAGCTAGCTGCGCTAGCACAGCAACAACTCGACAGGATTCCCGGTGGCGCTTCGCCGCAGGGCGGGCCGCAGCAGGGCTTGAATGCTGAGCCGCAATCCGGGCCAGTGCCGGGCTGGGCGGCCGAACCGCAAGCGGGGCCACCGCCCGGCAGTCGCGGCTGGTCGAGTCCGCGCGGAGGCTTCTTCGACAACCTCCCCGTCGGCGATTCCATCGACCAGGCCATCGGGAACGTAGCGATGGGAGCGGCCGCGCGGTTCATCGGACGGGCGGTCGCCAAGAAGGTGCAGGACCGGGTCATGCCGGCCGTGAACCAGGCGATGACGCAGCGTCAAGACCTGCTGCGCCAGCAGATCGCCATCGCTCAGCAGCATCCCGACATCCGCGCCTGCATGACTGACAGCGTGATCTTCCTGGCAGGCGGCAGCCGGGTGCTACCGATGCCCAATCTCGGCACGATCACTACGCAGCAGGCCGATACCCTGGTCGCTCAGCTCCAGGGCTGAACTGCCCGAGTCGGCGCCGGCGAGCGACACGACCTGGCGACCGCCACCAGCGTGCCTACGCCGAGCGCATCACGCTATCTCGGCAAGGGCGCTGGCGATGGATTCGAGTATCGCCGCCGTGTGCGGCGGCCGCATGGTCACGATCGCCAGCTCGACGCCCGCGTCGCCGAGCGCAGCCGCGCTGGCCGCGGTCTCCCCTGCGTCGCCTGCGTACGTAACGTGACTCGACAGCAGGATCTCGTTCGGGTCGCGGCCGATGTCGGCGCAGTGCTGATGCAGGACGTCCCGCGCGCGCTTGAACTGCTCGACGGTCCCGCCGACGAAGTTCCAGTGCTGCGCGAACCGCGCCGCCGTGCGCAGGGTGCGCTTCTCACCGCTGCCGCCGATGCAAATCGGCGGATGCGGCCGCTGGACGGGCTTGGGCTCGCAGCGAGCCTCCGTCAGCTGGTAGTAGTTGCCCGCGAACGTGGTGACCTCCTGCGTCAGCAGCCCGACGAGGACCTCACAGGCCTCTTCGAACCGGTCGCTCCGCTCGCGTGGATTACCGAGTTCGATGCCGTACGCACCCGACTCCTCCTGGTTCCAGCCAGCGCCGATACCGAGCTCGAGCCGGCCGCCTGAGACGATGTCCAGAGTCGCTGCCATATTGGCCAGGACCGCCGGATGCCGGTAGTGGATGCCAGTCACCAGCGTGCCGAGCCGGACGCGCCGGGTCGCCTGCGCGAGTGCGGTCAGGGTGATCCAGCCTTCCAGGCACGGCCCGGTCGAGTCGCTGAAGATCGGATAGAAGTGGTCGAACGTCCAGCCGGATTCGAACAACTCGATGTCGTCGGCGGCGCGCCACACGTCGAGCATTCCGGCCCACGTCGTGTTCTGCGGTGCAGTCTTGAAGGCGAAGCGCATAGGTCACACGCTACAAACTCCGGGAGCGCATATGACGGCTAACGCGGCAGCGATCGTCGGCGGGTACGTGGTGCCCGTCACCGCCGAGCCCATCGACGGGGCCACCGTCTTGATCGTGGACGGGAAGATCGCAGCTGTCGGCGTGAGCCTGGACATCCCTCCGGACGCGACCGTCATCGACGCGGCGGGCAAGTGGGTCCTGCCGGGATTCATCGAAGCGCACGGTCACGTGGGCGTACACGAGGAAGGTGAGGGCTGGGCCGGCGCAGACTCGAACGAGCTCACCGACCCGGTCACGGCACACGTACGCGCCCTAGACGCGATCAACCCGGCCGACCTGGGGTTCCGCGACGCGGTCTCGGGCGGCGTGCTCTCGGTCAACGTCAATCCGGGCTCGGGTAACCCCATCGGCGGTCAGACGGCAGCGCTGAAGTGCTGGGGCCGGACCGTCGACGAGATGCTGCTCCGCGCTCCGTCGGGAATGAAGTCGGCGCTCGGCGAGAATCCCAAGCGCGTCTACAGCGAGCGCAAGCAGGCACCGAGCACCCGCCTCGGAACTGCCGCGGTGATCCGCGGAGCACTTGTCGACGCCGGCGAACTACCTGGCACGCATAGACGCCGAGCAACGCAAGTCTGACGCCGACCGCAAGCCCGTCGATCGCGACCTCAAGCTCGAAGCGCTCGGCCTGGTGCTTCGGCGCGAGATTCCCTGGCGCCAGCACTGTCACCGCGCCGACGACATCGCCACCGCGCTGCGCCTGGCCGAGGAGTTCGGTTACAACCTGGTCATCGACCACGGAACCGAGGCCCACTTGCTCGCCGACATTCTCGCGGCGAAAGACATCCCCGTCATCATCGGCCCGCTGTTTACCAGCCGTTCCAAGGTCGAGCTGCGGAACAGGTCGCTGGCGAATCCTGGCAAGCTCGCCGTCGCGGGCGTGACGATCGCGATCACGACGGACCACCCGGTCGTGCCCATAAATTTCCTCGCCCACCAGGCCGCGCTCTCGGTCAAGCACGGGCTGGACGCCGAAACCGCGTTGCGCGCGCTCACCATCAACCCAGCGCGCATCGTGGGAGTCGACGACAGACTCGGTTCTATCGAGCCGGGCAAGGACGCCGATCTCGTCGTGTGGTCGGGCGATCCGCTGGACGTGCTGAGCCGAGTGGAACGCGCGCTGATCAACGGCGCGGAGATCTATAGCTTCGCTGACGGCGAGGCTCGCTTCGCCGAACTGTGGTAGCGCGCTAGCCAGCCGGAACGACGACCGTACCGGTCGCCGTCACGGCGACGATGGGCTCGGCCAGCACGGCGGCGGCCGACGGGCCGCGCTCGGGCTGGGCGCGGCAGATTACCCGCGCCTCGAACGCCACCTGACGACTGCGCGTGCCAACGCGCGTAATGACGGCGGTGACCTCCAGCACGTCGCCAGCGATCACGGGCGCCCGGAACTGCACGTCCGAGTACGACGCGAACAGCCCTTCGTCGCCGTCGGTCCGGATGCACGCCTCGGTCGCGACGTCACCAAATAGCCCCAGCATGTACGCGCCATCGACCAGGTTGCCGCCATAGTGCGCGTGGCTGTACGGCACGTACCGGCGGTGCGTGACGGTGAGGCCGAGGCGCGGATCGTCGCTCATGCGTCAGCTCCCACTGCGTGCGCCGGCGCCTCCTCGGACACGCCGGCCATCGTCGGCGCCAGCGCGTGTGCCAGGTAGCTAGCCACTTCGCCCGGTGTCGTGGCCTTGCCGAAGATCTTGTCAACGCCTAGTTCAGCGGCCGTCGAGGGATCGAATCGCGGTCCGCCGACGACGAGCAGCGGCCGACTCTGCGCCCAATCACGGGCGGCCGCGTCGAACGCAGCCGACATCTCTGTCGCGTTCGAGATGTGGGCGTCCCGCTGGGTGACTACCTGACTCACCAGCACGGCGTCGGCACCCTCGGCCTTCGCCCTCGCGACAAGGTCTGGCACCGCCACCTGTGAGCCCAGGTTCACGACCCGGATCTCCCGGTAGTACTCCAGGCCCTTCTCCCCTGAGTGGCCCTTGACGTTGAGGATGGCGTCGATGCCGACCGTGTGCGCGTCGGTGCCGATGCACGCGCCGACGACGACGAGCTTGCGGCCAAGCCCGGTGCGGATGCGCAGGTTGACCTCGGCCGGTGACAGCAGCGGGAACTCCCGCTCGGTGACCGTCACCTCGGACAGGTCGACCAGGTGCGACACGCGGCCGTAGACGATGAAGAAGGTGTAGTCCGGCCCCATGCCCTTGGCGTGCACGACCATCGCCGGCTCCAGGCCCATCTTGCCCGCGAGCTGCATCGCCGCGCCCTCGGCGCGCGCCCTCTCGGTCGCGGTGCCGAACGGGACCGGCAGCGTGAACGAGACCTGGATGCGCCCGTCCCCGGTGGTGTCGCCGTACGGCCGAATGACGTTGCTGCTCACTCGCTCGCTCCGATCTCGCTCAGCGTCCGAGCCGGCTCGGCGCGGTCGGCCCGCGTTCCCGTTCTCGAGAATCTCGGACGCCGGATTGAAGTAACCGTCCGCGCGGCCGATCACCCCGTCCAGGCCGCGGCCGCCGTCGGCAGGCCGCTTCGTGATCCCGAACGTCCCGTCCGCGATCGCCGTCAGCAGCCCCTCGTCGGCGATCCGCCGCAGCAGGCCGACCGACTCTCCGAGCACCTGGCTGGCGCGCTGCTCGATGAACCCGCCGGGAGCTGGCACGAAGCTCTCCCCCAGCCGCCCGGCGGCGTCGCGCACATAGCGCACGTTCTCGATGGCAAGATCACGATCGGACAGGAACGGGGTGTGAATACCCTCGGTCATCATGCCGATGAGCAGAATCGACTGGTCGGTCATGACCCCGCACAAGTTGAAGAACGCGTCAAGCAGGTAGCCGGCGAACACGTTGCCCGTCATGTGCTTGGTCGGCGGCATGTACTTGAGGGGCGCATCGGGGAACAGCTCCCGGACAAGCTGCGCGTGGGCGAGCTCGAGCAAGAACGAGTCGGGCACGGCCGGGTTGATCTCGAACGCGTGGCCCAGCCCGAGCTGGCCGTCGGCGAGGCCAGCTTCCTTCCCGAAGTACTCGTTCATCAGCTGACTGACCACCACCGTGTGCGCGGCGTCGACCGCGTCGGCCGTCGTCAGGTAGTTGTCCTCGCCGGTATTGATGATGATCCCGGCGCGGGCGTGAATCTGCCGCGAGAAGCGCTGGTCGATGAATGTCCGGCGGGGGTTGATGTCGCGGAAGATGATGCCGTACATGCAGTCGTTCAGCATCATGTCGAGCCGTTCGAGGCCCGCGAGCGAGGCGATCTCCGGCATGCAGAGGCCGGAGGCGTAGTTGGTAAGTCGGACGTACCGGCCCAGCTCGCGGCTCGTCTCGTCGAGGGCCGCCCGCATCAGCCGGAAGTTCTCCTGCGTCGCGTACGTGCCGGCGAAGCCCTCCCTCGTCGCACCCTCGGGCACGTAGTCAAGCAGCGACTGGCCCGTGGAGCGGATCACCGCGATGACGTCGGCCCCTTCGCGGGCGGCGGCCTGCGCCTGCGGGATGTCTTCGTAGATGTCGCCGGTGGCGACGATCAGGTAGATCCACGGCTTGCGTGGCTCGGCCGTCTGCTCGATGAGCTGTTGCCGCCGGGCCCGGTTCGCGTCGATCCTGGCGATGCCCGTCTCGAGGGCTGCCCGTGCGGCCGCACGGGCGGCCTTGGCATCCGCGCCGACGGGTATCCGGAACGCGACCTTGCCCTGCGAAGCCGCCTCGGCCAGCGTAGCCAGGCTGTCGTAGCCGCCCGTCAGCAGCGCGTCCCAGCCGGGCAGCGCCACGCCATGCTCGAGGCCCGTGCTCTCCCGGACGGCGTCGACCAGCCGGTTCACCCACGGCATGCCATCGGGGTCTGCGCCTTGCAGACCCGCCAAGCGCAGTACGGCGCGCTCGACCGAGACGGTCGTATGCGTCTTCGCCATCGACACGATCGGCTCGCCAGCCTTGGCGGCCAGTTCGCGCGCCTGGCGGATCACCGTGGGGTCGAGGTTGAGTCGGGTTGGCATTGTCTCTACTCCCCGTGGTCAGGGACGCCGTCGTGGGCGTCGATGCGACGCTGGAACAAGGCCCGGACGCCCGGCTCGGTACGGATCAGGTCGATGGCCAGCTCAGCGTGACCCGGAACATATCCATTGCCTACCAACATGGTGACATCCGCGGCCACGCCCTCGGCGCCAAGCGCAGCGGCCGTGAACGACGTTGCCATCGAGAAGAAGATCACCGTGCCGCCCTGGGCTGTCGCCAGGATCGCGCCACCCTCGCAACCGGGCACGTCCACGCACACGACCGTGACGTCCGCTGGCCCGCCCGCGGCCTGCTGGATGGCGCGTGAGACACCGACGGGATCGCGAGCGTCCGCGATGACCACGTGGTCAACCAGCCCGTGCTCGCCGTGCCCCCCGCGCGCGGCGCGCAGCGTGCGCGCCTCGGCTTCGTGCGGGACAACACCGACGATCGTCGCGGCGCCCGCCCGGCGGGCGGCCGCGGCCGACAGCGAACCGCTCTTGCCAGCCGCGCCGATGATCGCCACGGTTGGCCGCTCACTTCGCTGCGCGCTGACCACGCGGTGCGTCAGCGCCGGCGCGCCGCACACGTCCATCACCGCCAGCGCCAGCTCGGCCGCCATGTCATCGGGAAGCCTGGCCGCTATCGAGCGGCCGAACAAGATCGCGTGGCCGTCGCACGGCACCTGCTCGGATCGGCCATCCCAGCGGGCCAGCGCGTCGGTGATCACCAGCGGAGTCAGGCTGAGCGACACCAGGGTGGCGACCTTGTCGCCGACCCGCAGGCCAAGCGGCGAGTCCGGACCGACTTCGTCCACCACGCCAGTGAGCATTCCGCCGGAGCCGGTGACCGGGTTCTGCATCTTCCCGCGTGTCTTGACGATCTCCAGGACCGAGGCCCTGATCTTGTCCGGTTGCCCGTCGTTCGCGTCGTGGAGCTGGCGGAACGAGGCGGCGTCCAGGTTCAGCCGGTGGACGGCGATCCGCACCTCGTCGGGCCAGATCGCCGCGCGGGCATCGAGCCGCCACGCTGCCTGCGGCAATACGCCGGCCGGCTCGGTGACCCGGTGGAGTCCCAGGGGCGAGCTCGGCGCGCCCGCCTGGCCATTCAGCGCGGCGCCGGATACCTGCCCTGCACTGGGGCCAAGCGGCCGTGGGGTCACGGTTGTCCTTCCTGCTAGCGCGCCGACCGCGCGGTCAGCACCCGCCAGTGCCGACTTATGCCGGACTAGTACGCAATGCGACGTTTATAACATGGCGTAAGTGGAGTGTGAGCTTTCAATAGAATTTGTCGTCTGTCACTATACAGACAGGATGTTCTTGCGTAGCGTTCCGGAACCGCGAGCCATCATCCCGGCCTCACGAGGGGTAGGTACTTCGATGATCGACCAGCCATACGCCTATCGGCACAAGGAGCTGGTAGAGCCGGACTGGCAGCGGCTCCCCGGCTGGGCGGAGGTCTCGCCACAGGACTGGGCCTCGGCACAGTGGCAGCGGGCCCACTGCATCAAAAACATCCGCCAGCTCCGCCACGTCATGGGCGACGGCCTGGACGAGCGGTTCTACGCCGACCTAGAGCGCGATCAGGCCGAACGGGCCACCATGTCGATGCTCATCCCGCCGCAGATGATCAACACGATGGTGCCCGGTCTGTCTCCCGCCGACCAGAGCTTCACCGACGCGTTCTACGCCGACCCGGTCCGGCGCTACATGATCCCGGTCTTCAGCGACCGGCGCGCGGACTGGCCGTCGCACCCAGAGGCGTCCCGTGACTCCCTGCACGAGGCCGAGATGTGGGCCGTCGAGGGACTGACCCACCGGTACCCGACCAAGGTTCTCGCCGAGCTGCTGCCCACCTGTCCCCAGTACTGCGGCCACTGCACCCGGATGGACCTCGTCGGCAATCCGACTGCCGTGATCGACAAGCACAAGTTCGAGCTCAGCCGGGACGACCGGCTGGCCGCGATGATGGACTACCTGCGCCGCAGCCCCGGCGTCCGGGATGTCGTGGTCTCCGGCGGCGACGTGGCCAACCTGCCCTGGCCGCGGCTGGAATCGTTCGTCGCAGGCCTGCTGGAGATCGAGAACATCCGCGACATCCGCCTCGCCACGAAAGCCCTGATGGGCCTGCCTCAGTTCTGGCTGACCGATGAGGTCAGGGCCGGCATGGAGCGGCTAGCGACGACCGCGCGCGCCCGCGACGTGAGCATCGCCATCCACACGCACGTGAACTCCGCCCAGTCGGTGACGCCCCTCGTGGCGGCCGCGGCGAAGGCGATGCTCGAGACGGGCATCCGTGACGTCCGCAACCAGGGTGTGCTGCTGCGCGGCACCAACGACAAGACCGAGCAGCTCCTGGACCTGTGCTTCGCTCTGCTCGATGACGCGAAGATCATGCCGTACTACTTCTACATGTGCGACATGATCCCCAACAGCGAGCACTGGCGGCTGTCGCTCGCCGAAGCGCAGCAGCTTCAGCACGACATCATGGGCTACCTGCCCGGGTTCGCCACGCCGCGGTTTATCTGCGACGTGCCGTACGTCGGTAAGCGCTGGGTGCACCAGGTCGCGCGCTACGACCGTGAGCTCGGCATCTCGTACTGGACCAAGAACTACCGCACTGGGGTAGAGGCCGACGACGAACTGGCCCTGCAGCGGGAGCACGAGTACTACGACCCGATCTACCTGCTGCCCGAGGCGGGTCAGGAGCACTGGCGCACGCGGGTCGGCGCGCCGGTCGCGGTCGCCTAGCCTGCCCGGCGCTGGACCCTAGCCTGAGCCCAACAACGTGGTTGTGGGTTGCTGTCCCCACCGCCGGTTGCTGCCACTGACCCGGGCTCTACTGGCGTACCAGGCGGATGACCGGGAGCTCGCGGTCGGTCTTTTCCTGGTACTTGGCGAACCGGGGGGCTGACGCCGTGATCTGCTGCCAGGCCTGACCCCGCTCCGACCCGTGCAACTGCTCGGCCGTGACGGGGATCGCCTGGCCGTTCACCTCGATGCGCACTTTGTCGGGATGCGCGGCGATGTTGTGATACCAGGCCGGGTTCCCCGCCGCCCCGGCCGCTGACGCCACGATCAGCCAGCTATCGTCCGTGCCGGGAAACCACCCGACCGGGTTAGTGCGCTGCGACCCGCTCTTGGCCCCGACCGTGGTCAGGATCAGGGCGTTGAACCCCATCATCTTCCCCGAGCGCCGGATCCGGCCGGCGGCCGTGTTGTTGATCCATCGCATCATCAAGCCAGCGCGGGGCTGCCGGCCGCCGCGGGTGCCTGCCCGAGTATCGAATGCCATGTAGCTTTCCTCACCCTCTCAGGCCCGCGATACTGAGGTGGCCTCCGCCAGCTCAGTGGGGCCACAGTTCAGGGCTGTACCTGGAAACCTGCCAACTGATCCTCGCTAGTGCATCCCCAACAGACATCGATGGCAACCTCTGGCCTCCCCGCAGGCGGATCGAGGTCTCGCTCGACGCCGCCTCGGCTGGGCCGATCACGGCTACGTACGGGACCAGCTTGTGGTCGCGGATGCGGGCACCGAGGGTGCCGTCGCTTGCCAGCTCGGCCCGGAGGCCCAGCTCTATCGCCCGCTGCACAACCGCGGCGGCGGTGCCGCGCTGGTCGTCGGATACCGGCAGGACGACGAGCTGGATGGGGGCCAGCCAGGGCGGAAACGCGCCGCCGTGGACGTCGATCAGGTGCGCCACGGCGCGCTCGGCGCTACCGATGACGCTGCGGTGAACCATGACCGGGCGATGGCGGTCGCCGCCGGGCCCGACGTAGTGCAGGTCGAAGCGCTCGGGCTGGTAGAAGTCGATCTGGACGGTGGCGATGCTGGCTTCGCGTTCGGCGGCGTCGGCAACCTGGACGTCGATCTTCGGACCGTAGAAGGCTGCCTCGCCGGCTTCGGTGTCGTAGTCGATGCCGCAGTCGGCGAGGACCGCCCGCAGCATCTCGGTGGCGTCGGCCCACATCTGGGCGGTGCCGACGTACTTCGCCGACTCGCCTGCCAGCGATAGGCGATAGCGCGCAGGAGAGATGCCCATGGCGGCGTGGGCCTGCCGGATCATACTGAGGGCCGCCGCGGCTTCGGCGGGAACCTGGTCCAGGGCGCAGAAGATGTGGGCGTCGTTGAGCTGCATGCCCCGAACCCTGTTCAGGCCGCCAAGCACGCCGGATAGCTCAGCGCGATACTGGCCGCCGAGCTCGGCCAAGCGCAGCGGCAAGTCGCGATAGCTGCGCCCGCGGGACGCGAACATCACCGCGTGGTGCGGGCACAGGCTCGGTCGCAGCACGAGCTGCTCGTCACCGCCACCGCCGGGGCCGCTGGTCATGGGTGCGAACATGCCGTCCCGGTAGTGCGCCCAGTGGCCGGAGCGCTCGTAGAGCTCGCGCTTGGCGAGCACGGGTGAATAGACGTGCTGGTAGCCGGCCCTGCGTTCGAGCTCTCGGACGTACTCCTCCAGTGCGTGCCGGATCGCGGCGCCCGCCGGCAGCCAATAGGGCAGGCCCGCGCCGATCAGCGGGTCGGTGTCAAAGATTCCGAGCTCGCGGCCGAGCCGGCGGTGGTCATGAAGCTTGTCGGTGGTCAGCATGCGGTCTCCTCAGCTATGGCGGAGCGAGTGACCGCGGCAAACGACGAAGCCCCGGGGCACTCGCCCCGGGGCTTCGTTGCAGTCGTCAGCGCGCCGGGACGTGTTCCGGCGTCGTCGTCAGGTCAGCGCGCTGCATGCTCTTGATGGTAGCAACCTACGTGGTTGGGCGACGCGGTCAGACGCCCGCGTCCTCGGGCACTTCGGCACCGAGCGTGGGCCGCTGCTTGAAGTACGGGCTGCCCATCGCCCAGTAGATGACCAGCGGGATCAGGCCGATGCCGAGGCCACCAAGGCCGACCCAGATGATCACGGCGTTGCCGGAATTGGACGACACGAACTCGCCCAGGATCCAGAACATGAACGCGGCGCCCACGAGCGGCCAGATCCCGATCAGCAGCAGGTTCTTCGCCGACTTGAACAGGACCTTGCGGAACGCGACCACGACCGTCAGGCCGGCCAGGCCGTAGTAGACGCAGATCTGGAGCCCGATAGCCGAGATGGCGTCGGTCAGGATCGTGCTGAGCGACCCGATGTAGTTCGAGCCGATGAACAGGCCGAGCGAGACGATGGCGACGGCGATGGTCGCCACCGCTGGCGTCTGCCGCCCCGGCAGGATGCGGCCGAGGAACTGCGGCAGCGTCCGCTCCCGCGACATCGCGAACAGCGTCCTGGTCACCTGGATGAGCGTGGTCTCCAGGGTGGCGATGGTGGACAGCATGACGGCGATCACCATGAGCTTGCCGCCGACGCCGGGCCAGACCAGCTGGCCGAGCACAGCGAGCACGTCGCCCGCGTTGGCCGAGATGGTCTTCGCGGGCAGGGCCAGGTTGGTCGCGATGGTGAAGATCTCGTAAAGGGCGAAAACGATGATCACGCCGATGATCCCGCCGATGCCGGCGCTGCGCTTGCTGTCCTTCATTTCCTCGTTGAGGTTCGAGGCGACGTCCCAGCCCCAGTAGTAGAACGCGGCGACCAGGCCACCGGCGGCGAAGCCCGCCAGGCCGTTGAAGTGGCTGAAGCCGAACCACGACCAGGAGAACGAGACGACGTGGTGCGACGCCGCGTGCACGATCGCGAGAACAGCGAACACCACGAGGATCGCGACCTCGACGCCCGACATGACCCACTGAGCCCGCGCGGTGACCCGCACGCCGGCGATGACCAGCGCCACCATCACCAGGAACCAGACCGACCCGACCAGCAGCACGTAGCCGGGATGGTTCGCCGCCGAGGCGCTGAACAGGCCGAGCGTCACCGACCCGGCAGGCAGCGACCCGGCCACCATGAAGATGGTGGCCGAGATCACCAGCGACCAGCCGGCGATGAACCCTAGGCCAGGGTGCAGCACGCGCCCAACCCAGGCGTAGCTGGCGCCCGCGTTGGCCTCGATGCGGTTGAGGTAGCTGAACGCCCACGCGATGCCGAGCATCGGGATCCCGCAGTACAGCAGCGCCGCCGGGCCGGCCAGGCCGACGGCCCCGATCAGCGCGGCGGTGCTGCCAGCGATGGTGTACGCCGGCGCGCTACCCGCGACCGCCATGACGACCGAGTCGAACAGGCCGAGGACGTTAGCCCGCAGGCCTTCCTGCGCCACCCCGGTGGGCGACGCGGGCTCGGTGCTGGTGGTCATGGCGGCTCCCCATTTGCTAGGCGCATACGCAGCGCATACGCAGGCTTTGCATTGTGGCCGCCGGCGCCGAGATGGCGCAGCCGATAGTGCCGATTTGTTACCAGGGAACGGGGTCGACGCGGTGCGCCGTCACGCGTCGCCGCTCTTGTCCTCGATCTCCCACAAGTGGTCGAGGGCGTGCCAGGCCATCCGCCGAATCGCCGTCCGCGGTGGCCAGCTCTTTGGCGCCGTGGGCAGGCTCGCCGGATCACGAAGCGCGGCGACTATGCGCTGGCGGAGCACGGCGCTCGCGTCGGGGCCTTCGTCGCCGGCGCCAGCACCGCGCGGCAAGCCCATCTTCCGCGCGTACATGACCTCGGCGCCCAGCACGTGGTCGATGATCCGCGCGGTATCGCGGCCGCCGCCGCGCGGGCCCTTGCGCAGTTCGGCCGGCGCGGTGGCGGCCGTGGCGTCGAAGGCTGTCCACGCTGCTGCTAGCAGGGCTACGAGCCTCGCGGCTTCCGCCGCCCCGAACGGCCGGGTCTCGCTCGGTGCGATTTCGCCGAGCGATCCGAAGTCCGCATTCTTCGCCACGCCCTCGGCGCGCTCGGTGATCGCCAGGACGCCTTCGGGACCCGGAACGCCGGCCATCGCGACGATGGGCACGTACCGGGGCAGGTAGTCAGCCAGCGCGGCGAGAGCCAGTTCTTCGGTCTTGCCGCTCCGGGCCCAGCCGGGCCAGTCCAGCGCTGACGCGAACACCCGCCTCGCGCCGGCTTCGATGAAGACCGGAAGCGTGTTATCCCCGGTCATGGCCAGAGGATGACGCTTCCTGAGCGGCACTACCAGCGCCGTCGGCGCCGGAGTCCGCCTCGGCAGCGGTTGGTCCGTCCACCGCGGGCTCGCCGCCATCGGCGGCGGGAACGTCGGGCGCGCGCTGGGCCCGGATGAACCAGGCGACGCCGATGAGGGCCACGATCGTCGCGACGTAGAAGTTCAGCCGCAGGCTGAGGAAGTGCTCGGACGAGTCGATCCGGATGGTCTCCTCGAAGATCCGGTAGGCGGAGTAACCAGCCACGTACAGCGCGAACAGCCCCCACGGGCGGATCTTGCGATGATGGCCGATCCAGACAAGCGCAGCCGCCAGGGCGAGATCGAAGATCAGCTCGTAGAGGAACGACGGCTGGAAGGTTGAGTAGGCGAGATAACCGCCAGGCCGGTGCGCCGGCGAGATCTCCAGAGCCCACGGCAGGCTGGTCGGCTTGCCGAAGAGCTCCTGATTGAAGTAATTGCCGATCCTGCCGACGGCCTGGGCGACTAGCAGCGCCGGCGCTATCGCGTTGGCGAACATACCGGCGTTCGCGCCGGCGCGTTTAACCCGCCAGATCCCGGCTGCTGCGCCCCCTGCGATTCCCCCCCAGATGCCAAGGCCGCCCGACCAGACCGCGAGGACTCCCCACCAGTGGTGCGGGATGTCGCTTGGCGTGGTGATGTCGAAGTAGATGCGCGCGGCGATGATCCCGGCCGGCACGGCCCACAGGGCCACTTCCCAGACCAGGTCTGGGTTGCCGCCAGCCGCGGCCCACCGGCGCCTTGTGATGTAGATGGCAAGCGCGATGCCGACCACGTACATGAGCCCGTAGACGTGGATGAACAGCGGCCCGAGATGGAACCCGTTGACCGACGGGCTGGGAATGAACCCGAGCGGCAGGCGCGAATGGATCGGCATGAATCGAGACTATCGGCCCCGTGGGGGCGCGCCGGCCGCTCCGCTAACATGCGGCTATGACCCGCCGCAGCGAGCAGCTCAGCGAGGAGCTGCATAACTACCTTGTCGCTCACAGCGCTGCACCTGACGAGGTGCTTTCCCAGCTTGCTGACGAGACAGCCGCCAGGTTCCCGGCCGCCGCTGGCATGCAGATCGGGCCCGAGCAGGGCACGTTCATGACGCTGCTGACCCAGCTCACCGGCGCTAGCCAGGCTCTCGAGATCGGTACCTTCACCGGATACTCCGCTATCTGCCTCGCTCGTGGCCTGGCCACTGGCGGAACGCTGACCTGCTGCGACGTCAGCGAGGAGTGGACATCCGTGGCCCGCAAGTACTGGGAGCTCGCGGGCTTGGCCGACCGGATCCGGCTTGAGCTGCGGCCTGCGCTCGAAACGCTGCATGCAATGCCGGCCAGCGAGCGCTTCGACGTTGCCTTCATCGATGCTGACAAGACCGGCTACGTCAGCTACTGGGATGAGGTCGTCCCCAGGATCCGGCCGGGCGGCATCATCCTGGTCGACAACACGCTGTCGCACGGCCGCGTCGTCGACTCGGCCTCGACCGACAAGGACGTGGCGGGGATCCGTGCCTTCAACGACCACGCTGCCGCCGACGACCGGGTCGTGCTCGTGCTGCTGCCGATCGGCGACGGGTTGACGATGGCGCGCAAAAAGTAGGTCGCCACCAGGACGCAAAAGGGCCCCGGCCGATGGCCGGGGCCTGTTTCGCGTGCGTTCCTGGCTCAGCCGTGCGCCTTATCGCTGCTGGCTGCTGCTCACGAACGCCTGGTCGGGCTCGATCTCGATCCGCTCGCGGCGGAGCTGGTCGTGGATCGTGCTGTCCTCCTCGACCCGCTTGGCCCGAAGCCGAACCCGCTCGACAGGTACGACCTCCTTGCGCAGCACGGCGCGCTCCTCGTGCAGGATGATCTCCTGCTCGCCCTCCTGAATGTTGCCGCTGATCCGCTCGTCGGCAGTGATCGGAATGCGCTCGATGTCGTATTCCTCGTGGAAGACGTGGATGGCTTGGTCGATCGGCTCGACGTCGACGTACTTGTGGAGCTTGACCCGGCCTGTCTCGAGCGTCTCCTTGCCCACCTGGATGCGCTCTTCCTGGCGGATGAGCCACTCCCCCGGTGCCATCTGGCCTTGAACCTGGTCCTGAGCCTGAGCCTGCGCCTGCGGCGTCGTGTCCTGAGCGAGGGTGTCCTCCGACATCTGGCTGCCCTGCGGCATCTGGTCCTCGGCCATCTGGTCCTCGGCGGCCATCTGCTCCTCGGCCATCGGGCCGCGGGGCTGCTGAGTCGGGACGGTCAGGCCGTAGTACTTGCTGAGCTCTTCGGCCTGCGCCGCAGACATGTGCTGGCCGGCGTCGATATTCGGGCCGCCCATGATCTTCTGTGCGTCGAAGGGGACCTGGAGGCCCTCCGGGGTGACCTTGGCGCTGCCAAGTGGGACGAAGCGGCCGGTCTTGCCGGAGCGAACGCGAGCCCACGCGGGCGTCCCGTCTACGTCGTCCCTGAAGACCTGTTCGACGGTCCCTACGACCTTGCCATCGGTGCCGGTAACCCGAGCACCGAGCAGGTCTTCGGCCTGAGTCGTCATGGTGACATCTCCCCCCGAGTCGCTATCACCGTACGGCCGTAGGCCACAGGAGCGGCCTAGACTCGCTACCAAGTGTAATCTACCCACTACTGCCCGTTTCAAGGTCTCACCTTCCGGCGCTCCCGCCCCATCCACGTCACGGAGGCGGGACAAGCTGACGCCAGAAAGTCACCTGTGCAGCCCATGGTCGGTACGATGTCCCGCTATGGCGGCATTGTTCAGCCGGATAATTCCGATCTTGTTCGTCGGCGACCTGCAAGCCGAGCGCGACTTCTACGTCGGCCTCGGTTTCCACGTCACCTACGAAGGCCCGGAGTACCCGTACTTCCTCGCGCTGGGTCACGGCAAGGTCGAATTCGGTATCGAGTGGCGGCAAGACTTCTCGCCCGCCGGGCCCGACAAGGTTCTGACCTGGCAGTTCGGCGTGAGTGATCTCGAGCTGGCAAAGAAGCGGCTGGCCGAGGCTGGCGTCCGCTACCGCGAGGAACTGATGACGCCGAGCCCGGACTGGCAGTACCGCGTGCTACATGCGCGGACTCCCAATGGCTATCACTTGCTCCTCGAGGAAGGCAGCGAGTAGCTGGGCTCGGGCCGCCGCGTGTCCCTAGCACAACGGCGCCCGCCGGCTGCTAGCCGCACAGTCGGCTGCCTACTTCCGCATGCGAGCATGAGGACATGCGGATCAGTGGCGTCGACTCGACTGACCTTTTCGGTGGGACCGTGGCTCGGCCGCTGCAGCTCATCAGGGTCCGCCTCGTCAATGACGGCCCGAACGCGGTCACCGCGACCGACGCCGCCATGGTCACGATCGACGGACCCGCGGTCAGCACGCCTGAGCCGGCCCGGGTTACCGGCCTCGAGCAAGGGGCCGAGGTCACCGTCGAGGTCGGCGTCGAGATCGCGGCCCCGGCACAGCCAGGCTCGTCTCGGCCGGTGCTCGCGCGCGCGACCGCCCTTCGAACCAGCGCGGAGCTCTCGTCGGTCATCACGGTCGCCGAGCCTGGCTGGGTGATGTGGATGATCAGCCACTTCCACTACGACCCGGTGTGGTGGAACACGCAAGGCCAGTTCACCGAGTCGCGGCTGCTGCTGCCCGATGAGCACGGCGAACTGCCGGAGGTGCGGACCGCATTCGAGCTCGTGCGGCTGCACCTCGATGCCGCCGTCCGCGACCCCGACTACAAGTTCGTTCTGGCCGAGCTTGACTACCTGAAGCCACACTTCGACGCGCACCCCGAGGATCGAGAGCAGCTACTCGAGCTGATCGCGGCGGGCCGTATCGAGCTTGTCGGCGGCAGCTACAACGAGCCCAACACGAATCTGACGTGCGCGGAGTCGACGATTCGCAACGCCGTCTACGGCATCGCCTACCAACGCGACGTGCTCGGCGGTAACCCGCGCACCTCGTGGATGCTGGACGCGTTCGGCTTCGATCCCGGCTATCCAGGAATCATGGCCGCCGCGGGCCTCACTGATTCTGCGTGGGCACGCGGACCGTTCCACCAGTGGGGGCCGAACCGATCAGCTGGCGACAACGAGCTCATGCAGTTCGCGTCCGAGTTCGAGTGGCTTTCGCCGGACGGCACCGGGCTGCTCACCAGCTATATGGCGAACCACTACTCCGCCGGTTGGCTGGCGGCCTACCACGCCAAGGACCTCGCCACCGCCGAAGCCGACGCCTACACACAGTTCAGCCAGCTCGCGCCCGTCGCGGCGACGCGCAACGTGCTGCTACCCGTCGGCGGCGATCATGTGGTGCCGGCCCGCTGGGCGACGGCCATTCACCGGGACTGGAACGCTCGCTACACGTGGCCGCGCTTCGTCACCGCGGTGCCGAGCGAATTCTTCGCCGCCGTGCGCACAGAAGCGGCCGAGCGCGGCACGTGGATCACGCCCCAGACCAGGGACATGAATCCGGTCTACACGGGCAAGGACGTCACCTACATCGACACCAAGCAAGCGCAGCGCGCAGCCGAAGCTGCGGTACTCGATGGCGAGCGTCTGGCCACGCTGGCCTGGCTGGCCGGCGCTGACTATCCAGTCGCTAGCCTCGACAAGGCCTGGCGTCAGCTCGTCTTCGGCGCTCATCACGACGCCATCACCGGGAGCGAAGGCGACCAGGTCTACCTCGACCTGCTCGGCGGGTGGCGCGAAGCCTGGGAGCGAGGCGACCAGGCCCGAACCGCCGCCATCGGGTTCCTGACCGGGCTTGCCGATACGGCCAGCCTGACCGGACCGGCCGACCGCGGGATCGCCGTCGTGGTGATCAACACTCTGTCGTTCGCTCGCACGGCGCTGGCGACGGTCACGCTCACGCTGCCCGCTGAGTGGTCGTCCTGGCTGAGCGTGCACGACGACGCCGACGTCACTGTGCCGTTCCTGGCCACTGGTTCGACCCATGACCCGAGCGGCACCCTCGTGGCGGTGACCATTACGTTCCGCGCTGCCGACGTGCCTGGCGTGGGGTACCGCAGCTACCTCGTCCGGCCGGTCACCGCCGCTAACGCGGACGGCTTCGGCTGGCAGCGCGTCGATTCCTCGGAGCCATCGCGGCTGGAGAATGACGTGTTCGTGGTTGAGGCCGACGCCGCTCGCGGCGGGACACTGGCACGGGTACTCGACCGGAGAACGGGCACTGAGCTGCTGCGGGCCGCCGGCGGCGGCAACGAGCTGATGCTGCAGCCCGAGCATCCGGCGCACCCGCGCTGGGCGGAGGGTCCGTGGCTGCTATGCCCCGCCGGTCCGGGCACAGGGACGAGGACCAAGGCCGCGGCCGTCCGCGTCGAGCGATGCCCGATCGGCGGTCGGATCGTCGCCGAGCTGGAGCTAGCCGGGCTTGTGATCACGCAGGAGACGCTGCTGTGGGACGGATCGGACCGAATAGAGTTCCGCACCCACGTTGACGGCTCGATCGGCCAGGATCACCTACTGCGCGTGATATTCCCAGTGGACGTGCCCGGCGGCCTGCCGATTTATCAGACGGCTGTGTCCGTCGTCGGCCGGCCTCCCGGGCCGATCGACACCGACGTGGCTGAGCACTCTTACACGCTCGACAGCCCGGCGAACGAATGGCTGGCCGTTGGCGCCACGGCCGCCGTGGCCTTCACCGCGTCCGACGGCAGTCGGCAGCGTCAGGCCATCGGGGTCGCCGAGCTCGTTGCGCCGGCCTCACTGCGGGAGCCGGTCAGGACGCTGATGGCGGCGCTGGCCGGTCAGGGCGTGACAGCCACCTGCACGCTTCCTGGCGGGCCACGCTACGGCTACCAGGAACTCGACTCGAATCTTCCCGACTTCCGGATCTGCCTCGGCGGCCCGGTCGACAACGAGCTGACCGCGCTGGTGCTGGCTGCGGCCGGGCCGACCGCAGCCGCTGCCGTCGACGCCCAGCTAGCTGCCACCGGCGCGGCGAGGATCTGGGTGCCCGCAACTCGCAGCCGCGCCGACGCCTTCGGACCTGGCGCCGACGTTCGCGGGGTGCTGGACCTGCCCGTCCTCCTCGTCGTCGGAGCAGACCTCGGCGCCGAGACGCGGCGGCTCGCTGCCGACCTTGCCGACGCTGTCATCGAAGCAGACGCCGCTATCCAGACCGGCGAGCCGACCGCGGCGGGCGCCGGCGGGGCGAGCACCGCGCTCGCGCCGCACACCGTGGCGCTGCTGAACCGCGGGACCCCCAGCGGGCTGGTGACTCCAGACGGCGAGCTAACCATGGCGCTGATGCGGGCCTGCAGCACGTGGCCGTGCGGCATCTGGATCGACGGCAAGAAGCGCACCTCCCCGGACGGCACGAGCTTTGCCTGGCAGCACTGGAGCCACACGTTCGAGTACGCGCTGGCGGCAGGCACCGGGACATGGCGAACCGCCGGATTCGCCGCGGCGGGCCAGGACTACAACCACGACCTGCTCACCGCCTCGACCGGCGTGCACGCCGGGCCCCTACCCGCGAGCACGCGGCTAGCTAGCGTCGACCCGCCGGGCGCGCTGCTGTCTGCCTTGAAGCCGCACGGGAACCCGCTGGCCCCGGGCGTACAGCCCGAGGTGGCCGACGGCGTGACCGTGCGGTTGCGCGACGCGAGCGGCGCCGGGCCGGTTCCGGCGCGGGTCGGCCTGTTCACCGGACTCGCGTCGGCGGCCGCGACCGGGCTGTGCGAGGACGGTCCGGGCGAGCCCGTTCCCATCGTCGAGTCGACCGCCGCGGTCACTGTCCCGCGGGCCGGCCTGACGACGCTGGTGGTGACACCTGCGGTCTCGCCGACTCGGCGTGGCGCGGCCGCGGATACCGTAGAGCCTGCTCAGCCCGTGTATGCCAGATACTGGCTGCACGGCAAGGGCCCGGCACCCGCGGGTAACCTGCCGGTCGCCGTGCACCTGTCGCCGACAACGGTGGCCTTCGATGGCGGCGACCCGGCTGCGTTGCGCTTGACGGTGGCCTGCGGCCCGGCGGCCGCCGCAGGTTCCGTTCGCCTTGATGTGCCGCCGGACTTCAGCATCACCCCAGCCGGACCGATCCCCTACGATCTGGAGCCGCTTGGCTATCAGGCATTCGACCTCACCGTGCGAGCACGGGCCGGAGCCGGGCCGGGCCGGTGGTTCGCGACCGCGGCGATCGACGAACAGTCGGGTCAGGTCATCGAGGACAGCGCGCTCCTGTGCATCGGACAACCGCCGCCACCACGGCTCGACCTGCCCTGGGAGGAGGTCAATGCCATGCAGGAAGCGGTAGAGACGGCGCAGGCTGGCGAGGCTGACGTCAGCCTGCTCACCCCCACGCTGGCTATCCGGCCCGGGGCGACCGACGCCGTCGAGGTGCTCGTGCGCAACCAGACGGCGGCCGCCATCCGCGGCGAAGCACAGCTTTTGTCGCCGTTCGGCAGCTGGCGCCAGACGGCGCCGTGGACGACGGGCTTTGCGCTGGCCGTGGGCGAAGAACGCACCCTCCGGTTCACCGTGCAGATCCCGGACACCGCGCGAGTTGGCGAGCAGTGGTGGGCGATCGTGAAGGTGATGTACTTCGGCCGACTGCAGTACTCCGAACCTGCAGAGGTCACGATCGTGTAGATCAGCACAAAAGTCGGGTCGGGTGAGACACTTGACCAGACCTTCGACAACCACTACCGAATCGGTAATGACCGCAGAGATACTGCCTCGCCTGGGTAACCTGCCCGCGGAGCCCAACAGCTTCGTGGGCCGGGAGCGTGACCTGGGCGATCTGCGGCTGCTCCTGCGCACCATCCGGGCCCTGACCCTCTGCGGACCCGGTGGGATCGGAAAGACGAGGCTCGCCATCCGGCTCGGATGGGAGCTGGCCGACGAGTTCCCAGACGGCGTCTGGCTCGTCGAGTTCGCCGACAACGCCGACCCCGCCCTGACCGCTCGCCAGGTCGCTACCGTCCTCGGCATTGGGGACGAGCCGGACCGCCCGGTCGCGGCGACACTCGTTGACGCGCTTCGGAACCGCCAGCTGCTCCTCATCCTCGACACCTGCGAGCACGTCGTCGACGCGATCGCGGATCTCGTCCGTGACCTCGTCGCCGCGTGCCCGCTGTTGCGGCTGGTCGCGACCAGCCGAGAGCCGCTGCGCGTCCGCGGCGAGACAGTCTGGCGGGTGCCGCCCCTGTCCGTGCCGGCGCAGTCAGGGCCAGCCCGCTTGCTGACAACGCGGTCGCTGCCAGCGCGGTCATTTGCCCCATCAGCTGGCGACGAGACCGAGCACGAAGCGGTCAGGCTGTTCGTCGACCGAGCCGCGGCGGTCCGGCCCGGCTTCGCGCTGACCGGCGAGAATCTTGCGCAGGTGGTGCAGATCTGCCGGACGCTCGAC
This sequence comes from uncultured Actinomycetota bacterium, assembly GCA_963730085.1. Taxonomy (GTDB): domain Bacteria; phylum Actinomycetota; class Actinomycetes; order Streptosporangiales; family Streptosporangiaceae; genus JAJYUU01. The sequence continues at coordinate 581,997 of CAVSQI010000017.1, forward strand.
GGCGTACCGCTGGCGATCGAGCTGGCAGCCGCGCGGGTCCGCGCGTTGTCGGTCGAGCAGATCGCCGGCCGGCTCACCGACAGATTCCGCCTGCTGGCATCCGGCGATCGGACGGCGCCACCACGCCAGCGGACACTTCAGGCGGCAGTCGACTGGAGCTTCGACCTCCTGACGTCGGACGAGCAGGTGCTGCTGCGGCGCCTGGCCGTGTTCGCGGGCTGGAGCCTGGAGATGGCCGAGCAGGTGTGTGCCGACGAGCGGATCCCGAAGGCGCGGGTGCTCGACCTTTTGGCGACCCTGATCGACAAGTCGCTCGTCGCGCTCGAGGACGAGCTCGGCGGCGACGCCCGGTACCGGCTGCTCGACACCATCCGGGATTACGCCGCAGAGCGGCTGGCTGCCTCGGGTGAATACGACGTGTTCCGGCAGCGGCACGTGCGGTACATGCTCGGCCTGGCCGAGGAGGTCGTGGGCCAGGCTTTCCTGCGGACCGCGCCGCCGTGGGCTGAGCAGGTCGCCATGTACAACCGCGTCGCCGCCGAGCAGGCCAACTACCGCGCCGCGCTCGGCTACTGCCTGGACGTCCGCGACGCCGAGAAAGGACTCCGCCTGTGCTCGGCGCTGCGGGCACCGTGGGTAGTGCGCGGCGACGTGGCGGAGGGGCTCCAGTGGTTCGCCAGGTTCCTGGCGCTGGATGAGTGGGCGCCGGCCATAGTGCGCGCCCGCGCCCTGATGCTCGGGGCTGAGCTGGCGTTTGAGCACCAGGACTATCCGGCCGCGGCGCGGACAGCGCAGGCCGCGGTAGCCATGTGCACAGCGTGCGCGGCGGCCTGCCCGGCCGGCGGCTTGCGCATCTTGGCCCTGATCAGCCTGCGCGCCGGACGCGGCGATGAGGCCATGGCGCTGGCAGATGCGGCGATCGCGGCCGCGATCCAGCACGACGATGTATGGGAAGAAGGGCTGGCACGAGCCGCCAGGGCGGCCATCCTGGCGCGAAACGGCGACCTGGCCACCGCCCAGTCGGCGTTCGAGACGGCGCTTGAGCGGCTGACCGGCAACAACGGCTGGGGTGTCGCGCACGCGCGCTACGGCCTGGGCAACCTCGCCCGCGCGCGCGGCGACGACGCCGCAGCCGTGCGCCACTTCCGCAGCGCGCTGGAGCTTTTCGGCCAGATCGGCGCCAGCACCGAAATGGCGAGGTGCCTTGCCGGCATCGGCGCGGTCGCACTCGCGAGCCTCGACCTGCCGACCGCGGCCGCGAGCCTGGGCGAAAGCCTGGAGCTCAGCATGGCTACCGGCCAGCGCCTTGGCATCGCGCGCGGGCTGGAGGCCTTGTCGGCGCTGGCCATGGCGCGAGGCGAGGACGACACGGCTCTCACGCTGGACGGTGCGAGCGCTGCGCTGCGTGAGGTCGTCGGCGAGCCGAGGCCGCCAGCCAGGCAGCAGCGGCTCGACGTCATGCTCGCGCCAGCGCGCAGCAGGCTCGGGCCGAGGTGGGCTGGCCTCGTCGCCGAGGGGCGGCAGCTCAGCGCCCACGAGGCGGTCCGATACGCGCTGGCGTCGCTCGACTCCGCCGCCGCGCCCGCATCCGCGCCGTCCGCGGCGGCGACGCCTGGTCGGACCGACCGGCGCGAGCTTCCTTCGGTGCTGACGGCGCGAGAAATGCAGATCGCCCACCTCATCGCCCGCGGGCTGTCGAACCGGGCCATCGCCGAGGAACTGGTCATCAGTCCGGCGACGGCGGCCCGCCACGTGGCAAACATCCTGGCGAAGCTCGGGCTCAACTCCCGCGCGCAGGTCGCCGCGTGGATCACCCAGCATCGTTCTGCATACTGAGCAGCTTCACGCTGCCGACCGATCTACACATCAGGCGGCTCCGCATATGCATATGCGAATGCGTAATTCAGCCGATGCCGCCTCGTCGGTAACTCCGTAACTTTGTCCCCTGGGAAGCTAGGTCACCGGCGTCACGGCCATCGGAGGGGGATGGCCGATGGCCCGTTGACCAGCGGCCGACCTGGGCCCAGGCGGCGGGCGCGTTCCGGGCGCCCGCCGCTTGCGCACTGGCCTCCGGCGTTCCGGCCGGGTCCCTGAGTGGCTAGCTACATAGCCAGCTACACAATCTTGACGATGCGCGTGCGGCGCTCGCTGCATAGCGTCAGACCGTACGATGAGCTAACGGGCGGCAGGGAGGCGGACCAGGTTGCCCAGCACGAGCCTGAGCGGGGAAGAGACGGTAACGCAGCGACTCGTCGAGCGCGCGGCCGCGTTCGGGTGCCGTCCGGCCCTGATCGGTTACGAGCAGCCGTACTCCTTCGCTGACCTCGCCACCATTATCCAGCGCGCCGCAGCGGGCCTCGCCTGGCGCGGCCTGCGGCCGCACGACGTCGTCGGCGTGTACGTCCCCGATGCCGTGTCCTACGTCCTGGCCTGTCACTCAATCAGCGCGGCGGGCGGCATTCCGTGCCCGGTCAACGCCAAGCTCTCCGTGGCCGAGACGGCGGGCCAGCTCGCTGACTGCGGAGCCCGGATGCTGCTGACCGCACCGCCGCTGGCTGCCGCTGGCGTCGCCGCCGCGGACAGATCGTGGGTACGTCAGGTCATCTCCTTCGGCGAGGCACCGGCCGCGACGCAGTTCGGCTCCCTGCTCGCGGTGGGCTCCCTGGCGCCGCCTGCATCCCGCCCGCACGAACTCGCGCTTCTCCCGTATGTCCGGCACGCCGATGGCGCGCTGCACGCGGCCCCGCTGAGCCACCTCGAGATGGCCGAAGAGCTCGAAGCGCTGACGGTCAGCGCGGATATCAGCGACGACGATGTCGTGCTCGCGGCGCCACCCGCCGGCGACGGCCGGTCGTACAGCGCCTTCATCGACCATGCACTGGTGCACGGCGCCACAGTGGTCGCGGTCGGCACCGACGAGTTGTCGGCCGCTGCGGCGGTGCATCGCGGTACCGCGGCAATCGTGCCGCTAGGTGTGGATGTGCAAGCCGCAGACTCGTTGCGCCTGTTCGCCGTCGCGTCGTAGGCGCACGCTAAACGCTGGGCGGCCAGGCTCTCGAACGGCGTGCTGAGCACGATCGTGGTGTGGGTCGAGACGTTGGCGGCCGCTCGGATCTCCTGAAGCAGATCCTCCAGGTCACCCGGAGACCCCACCCTGACCTTGAGGATGTAGCTAGCGTCGCCGGCCACGCTGTGACAGGCCTCGATAGCCGTTAGGTGCGCGAGCCGGTCGGGGGCGTCATCGGGCGCCGACGGGTCGAATGCCTTGATGGACACGAAGGCTGTCAGCGGCAGGCCTATCTTCTCGGCGCTGATGACGGCCGCGTAACCCTTGATCACGCCGCGTTCCTCGAGCCTGCGGACGCGCTGCTGGGCGGCCGATACCGACAGACCGGTCCGGCGTGCGAGCTCGGTAAAGCTCATCCGCCCGTCACTGGCGAGCAACGAGATGATCGCCGCGTTGATCTCCTCCACCCGGCAACGTTAACGTGCCCGTCGAGGTCGGCGCGCCGGGTCGGTCGATAACAGAACGATAACGGGCTTACGCTCCCGTAACATGCTGATCCGCCACATAGCTCTAGTCCTGATAGCGCGGGTACGCTCCGGCCAGGGCGGCTGAGCAGGCCGAAAGCAGACGCGAGCGAGGTCGTCATGGCACAGATCATGCTGGATCAGGTCGACAAGGTCTATCCGGGTGGCGTCAAAGCCATCGACGACCTGAGTCTGAGCATCACCGACGGCGAGTTCATGGTGCTCGTCGGGCCGTCAGGCTGCGGAAAGTCAACCGCCCTGCGGTCCATTGCCGGCCTGGAGGACATCACCGCGGGCACGATCAGCATCGGCGGCCGCGTGGTCAACGATCTGCCTCCCAAGGACCGCGACATCGCGATGGTGTTCCAGAACTACGCGCTCTACCCCCACATGACGGTCGAGCAGAACCTGGCGTTTGGCCTCCAGCAGCGCAAGACGCCGAAGGACGAGATCAAGCGGCGTGTCGCCGATGTAGCCAAGATGCTGGGCCTCGATGAGTACCTCAAGCGCAAGCCGGCGGCCCTGTCCGGTGGCCAGCGGCAGCGCGTCGCGATGGGCCGTGCCATCGTTCGCGAACCGCAGGCCTTCCTGATGGACGAGCCGCTGTCCAACCTGGACGCGAAGCTGCGCGTCTCGATGCGGGCCTCGCTCTCCCAGCTACACGAGCGCCTCGGCGTGACAACCGTCTACGTCACGCACGATCAGGTTGAAGCCATGACGCTCGGCCAGCGCGTCTGTGTGCTTCGCGACGGCAAGCTTCAGCAAGTCGACACGCCTCAGACGCTGTACAACTCGCCAGTCAACCTCTTCGTGGCCGGCTTTATCGGCTCACCAGCGATGAACTTCGCCGCCGCCCAGCTCGTCCGAGACGACGGTCCGGCGGTTACGTTCGCCGGACACAAGCTGCCGGTGCCCGACAAGCTGCTCGCGTCGCGCCAGGGCCTGGACGGTTACTTTGGCAGGGAGCTCATCCTCGGGGTCCGGCCGTCAGATTTCGAGGATGCCGGGCTTGCAGAGCCAGACCTGGGGTCGGATGCCGGTGCAGGTAAGCGTCACCGAGGAACTCGGCAGCGAGATTCACGTGATCTTCGCCATCGACGCTCCGCCCGTGCAGCACGCCAGCATTGCCGAGGCCCGCTCGGACGACGGAGACGATGAGGCGATCCCGCTGGCCGACAACAAGACGCTGTGGACCGCGCGGGTCGCCGCCCGCAGCGAGATCAAGCCCAGTTCGCCCGCCACGCTCGCGGTGGATACCGCCAACCTTCAGTTCTTCGACCCCGCGACCGGCCTCGCGATCGGCCACCCGGGAGGTTAGGAACCGTCCGACGAAAACGTGGCCAGGGCAAACTGGAGCTAGCTCCGGCGAGAGAGGATTACGAATGACCCCTGGCCCATGGTGGCACGGCGCTGTGCTGTACCAGCTATACGTCCGATCCTGGCGTGACAGCAATGGTGACGGCTACGGCGACATCCCCGGCATCATCGATCGGCTCGACCATCTGTCCTGGCTCGGGGTCGACGGCTTGTGGCTGTCGCCGACGATGCCATCGCCCGATGCCGACTGGGGCTACGACGTCAGCGACTACACCGGCGTGCACCCGGACCTCGGCACCATGGAAGATCTCGACGCGCTGATCGCCGAGGCCGGCCGGCGGGACATCCGTATCCTGCTCGACCTCGTACCGAACCACACGAGCTCGGCCCACCCGTGGTTCGTCGACGCCGCGTCCGGGCGCGCTGCCGCCCACCGTGACTACTACGTGTGGGCCGATCCCGCACCCGAGGGCGGACCGCCGAACAACTGGCTCGACTCCACCGGCCAGCCAGCCTGGCAGTGGCACGACGGCACCGGCCAGTTCTACCTGCACAACTTCCTGCCCGGCCAGCCCGACCTGAACTGGTGGGACCTGGCCGTGCACGACGAGTTCCGCCGGATTCTGGCGTTCTGGTTCGACCGCGGCGTGGCGGGCTTTCGCATCGACGTGGCGCACGGCTTGTACAAGGACGCGGCGCTGCGCGACAACCCGTCGGCCGCCATCGTCGACGATCCGCTCGGCGGCCGCTTCGGTCAGCGCCCGGTCTACAACGAGAACCGGCCCGAGACGCACGGCGTCTACCGCGACTGGCGGAAGATCGCTGAAAGCTACGTGCCATCGCGGCTGCTGCTCGGCGAGACGTGGACCGGCGACCTGGCGGCCCTCGCGTCCTACTACGGCCGCGACGACGAGCTGCAACTCGGCTTCAACTTCCCGCTGGTCTTCGCCCGCTTCCCCGATGAACTGCCCGATCTCGTCGGTCGGTCGCTGGCGGCGTTGCCGGCCGGCGCGTGCCCAGTCTGGACCGCCTCGAACCACGACGTTGGCCGCTTCCCCAGCCGGTGGTGCCGCGGCGACACGGCCAGTATCAGGCTCGCGCTGCTCGTGCTCCTTACGCTGCCGGGCACCACCGTGCTGTACTACGGCGACGAGATCGGCATGACCGACGTCGCCGTCCCGGCCGAGCTTCGGCGCGACGCGATGACGCGCGACGCGAGCCCGCAGCGCCAGCGGGACCGGGCGCGCACGCCGATGCGCTGGAACGCTTCTGCTGGCGGCGGCTTCTGCGATCCGGCGGTATCGCCGTGGCTGCCGATCGGTCCGGCAGAGGTGAACGTCGCCGATCAGCGCGACGACCCGCGGTCGGTGCTGTCGCTGTGCCGGCGGCTGATCGACGTGCGTCGCGCTGAGCTAGGCGGCGGTCTCGCCAACTATGAGCGGCTGCCGGCCGCGCCCGGGGTCTGGGCATACGCCACGCGATCTCTGGTAGTCGCCGCCAACTTCACCCCGACCCCGGCAGCGCTGCCCGCGCAGGCCGGGGAGATCTTGCTGCGGACCGGCAGCGGCGGGCCCGGCCTTGGTCCCGTCGAAGGCGTGATCGCCCGGCGCCGGGCGGACTAGGGAACCGTTCGGGCCAGCTCCCGGCCGATCACGAGCCGCTGTATCTGGTTCGTGCCTTCCACGATCTGCAGCACCTTGGCCTCGCGCATCAGCCGCTCGGCCGGGAAATCCTCGACGTATCCGTAGCCGCCGAGCACCTGGACCGCATCGGTAGTGACGCGCATCGCGGTGTCGGTGGCGAGCAGCTTGGCCATCGCTGCCTGCTGGCCGTAGGGCAGGTCGGCGTCCTTGCGCCGGGCGGCCGCCAGGTACAGCGCGCGTGCCGCCGCGACACCCGTCGCCATATCGGCGAGCATGAACTGAAGCCCCTCAAATTCGATGATCGGCCGTCCGAATTGGACGCGGCTGCGGGCGTGGCTGACGGCACAGTCCAGGGCAGCCTGCGCCACGCCAGTAGCGCACGCGGCGATGCCGAGACGACCAGCGTCAAGCGCGCCAAGCGCGGTGCGAAAGCCCGTCCCTGGCTCGCCGATCAGATGGCCGGCCGGCACCCGCGCCGACTCGAAGCGCATTTGCGCGGTCGTCGAGCTGCGCATGCCCATCTTGTGCTCGGGCGGCGCGGCCGACACCCCCGGCGTCGCGGCCGGAATGTGGAAGCAGCTGATGCCGCGAGACCGCTCCGCACCAGCGCTGTCGCCCGAGGTGCGGGCGAAGAGGGTATAGAAGTCCGCCTCGCCGCCGTGCGTGATCCACGCCTTCACGCCGTCGATCACGAACTCGTCGCCGTCGGCCACGGCCCTTGTCGCAAGAGCGGCCGCATCGGAACCGCTGCCGGGCTCAGACAGGCAATACGCTCCGAGCTGGTCGCCGCCGAGCATGCCGGGCAGCCACTGCTCCCGCTGCGCCGCAGTCCCGCTTGTTGCGATCGGATAGCAGGTCAGGGTGTGCACGCTGACTCCCAGGCCAACCGCGAGCCATGCGGTCGCCAGTTCCTCGACGACCTGGAGATAGGTCTCGTACGGCTGACCGCCACCACCCTGCTCTTCCGGGTACGGCAGACCGAGCAGGCCTGACCGGCCAAGCGTCCTGAACTCAGCCCGCGGGAACCGGCCCGCGCGCTCCGCGTCGGCGACACGCGGCCTCAGTTCGGCGTCGGCGATGTCACGAGCGAGCCCGAAGAGCGCAGCCGTCGTTTCGTCCCGCGCGTCCCTGTCGACGGGCATCAGCCGCTCACCACTACCAGCTCCCGGGTCACGTTGTTCAGCCGCTGGCATCCCGTGACGGTGCACACGACGATGTCCTCGATCCGGGCACCGTGCGGGCCGAGGTAGATGCCCGGCTCGACGGAGAACGCGTTGCCCGGCTGCAGCACATCGGTGTTGCCGGAAACGATGTAGGGGTCCTCGTGCGTCTCCAGGCCGATGCCATGACCCGTCCGGTGCATGAAGTAGTCACCATAGCCAGCGGCGGCGATGGGCTCGCGGGCGGCCGCGTCCACTGCCTCAGCTGTGACGCCCGGCCGCACCGCTGCGCAGGCAGCGTCCTGCGCGTCCTTCAGCACCTGGTAGTACGCGGCAAAGTCGGCAGGCGGTGTCCCGATCGCATACGTCCGCGTGCAGTCCGAGCAGTAGCCGCTCGGCATCGTGCCGCCGATGTCGACAACCACGGCGTCACCAGGCTGGAGGACCCGATCGGCGGCCGTATGGTGCGGGCTGGCCGCGTTCGGCCCAGACGCGACGATCGTGAAATCGACGGTGGCGTGCCCCGCCGCCAGGATGGCGTCGCTGATGTCCGCGGCGACGGCTCGCTCGGTCCGGCCCGGCCGCAGCCAGCCGGGCACTTGAGCATGCACCCGGTCGATCGCCTCCCCGGCCTCGAGCAGCGCGGCAACCTCGGCCGGGCTCTTGCGCGCACGCAGATCCCGCAGCGCGACGCTAGCCAGTTCCTGGCGCGCACCGGGGAGCGCCGCGCGCAACCGGAGCACCATCAGGGCCCACATTCGGTCAGCCAGCCCGACGGCGCCGACATCGCCAAGCCGCCCGGCCACCAGCGCGTAAGGATCGTCAGTCTCATCCCAGCCGACGATCTCTAGGTCGAGGCGTCCGGCCGGCGAGGCGTGCGCAGCTGGAACTTCGAGCCGGGGCACGACGAGGAACGGTTCACTGTGAGCGGGCACGGCGAGGCACGTGAGCCGCTCGAGCGCGTGCGCATCGTAACCGATCACGTACCGCAGGTCTGGCCCCGGCGTCAGGAGCAGCGTGTCCAGTCCTGCCTTAGCTGTTGCAGCCGCGACCTCGCGAAGGCGGGTGTCCGGAAAGAGCCCCGTTCCCTCCTGATGGTGTCCCACTGCTGCCTCCAGAGCTTGCTTCCCCGCTGTTTGCTACACCGCCCGCCACCGCACTCCAAATCATCTCAGGTCGGCGGTCATGGCGCCGACGCGAGCGCCGCCAGCACGCGGCCAAGCGACGAGCCGAGCCCGAAGCGCTCGTCGAGGACAGCGACCCTGGCCGGATCGGCCGGAGTGGACGGCAGGTCGCCGCCGGTGAGCTTGACTGGCGCGTCGGTCGCGACGCGAACGACCGGCATGCACGCGTCCAGATACGGACGCGCGGCGACGAGCTTCGCGCGGCTGCCTGCGGGAAAACCGCCGTGGCCGGCGTCGATCGCCGCCAGCATCGCCTCGACGGAGCCGAAGACGCGCACCAGCGCGGCCGCCGTCTTCTCCCCCACGCCGGGCACGCCGGGCAGGCCGTCGCTCGGGTCGCCGCGAAGCGCCGCGAACGCAGCATACGACCGGCCCGGGATGTGGTACTTCGCGGTGACGGCCGCCTCGTCCATCAGCTCCAGGTTGGCAACGCCCTTGCCGATGTAATCGACCACGATGTGCCGCTCGTCGTCGACGAGCTGGAACAGGTCACGGTCGCCGGTGACGGCCTCGACCGGCCCGCTGGCTTGCCCGGCGAGCGAGCCGATGATGTCGTCGGCCTCGTAGCCATCGGCCCAGGCCATCGCGATTCCAGTCGCGGACAGCACGTCGACGATGATCGGCAGCTGTGCGTCGAGCGCGGCGGGCACCCGCTCGGACCCGTCTGGGTTGGCGCGGTGCGCCTTGTAGGACGGGAGCGCGGCGACCCGGAAAGCCGGGCGCCAGCTAGCGTCCATGCACGCGATCAGCCGGGTCGGATGGCGGGCGCGAAGCAGCCTCGTGATCATGTCGAGCAGGCCCCTGACCGCGTTCACAGGCGTGCCATCAGGCGCCGTGGTCGTCTCGGGCACCCCGTAGAACGCCCGGAAGTACATCGAGGCCGCGTCCAGCAGCATGGTCGTCCCCATGGCGGCATCCTGCCAGCCCGGCGTGCGGTGGCTCAGCGCAACTGTGTCGATGATCCGAAAAACCTGCGAAGCCTCTTAGTAATCGTTAGATTACCGTTCGTGACTACTTCGACATTTGACAAGCTTGTCGTGACACAGACGCCGACGGGCTCGCAGATCAGCGGGTTCGTCACCGGAGAGACCCAAGCCCGCCTCGTCTTCACCCGTCGGGGTGAGCTGATGGAGATCGTCTGCATGACCGAGGATCTTGCCTGCGCCGAGCTGGCCGCCATCGAGGCCCTCAGCAGCTGGCAACTGGTGTCGGCGCGGCTGGAACCGTATCGGCGCGGCCAGCTGGTGGAGGCGCCGCCGAGGACGCGAAGGACGCCGAGGACGCCGAGGACGAAGCCGAGTCGACCGTGTCGCCGGAGCCAGTACCGGTGGGATAGGCCGAGGACGCCGAGGACGAAGCCGAGTCGACCGTGTCGCCGGAGCCAGTACCGGTGGGATAACTCGTCCGCCGTCGGCACCCCGTAGTGGTCCATTCAGGTATTGGCGCGTTCGGCGACCGTCTAGCCCGGTCGGGCCACAGCCGTGGCCGCGCACGTTGTAGGACTTCGGCGGGCGGATCGTCACGTTGTAGGAGTTGCGCGGGGACAGTTCACCATAGACCGGACACAAAACCCCGCCGAACTCCTACAACGTCGTGCAACTCCTACAACGTCGTTGCCGACGATGTGGACCGCGGCGACGTATGCGCCCCGAGATGAGCACTTTGTCGGGCGGATCGAAAAACCTCTCCCGCATAGGCCCGCTCTATCAACCCATGGATAGTTGGCATTGGAGGTCAGGCAGGACCCCGCCGTACGCTATTGCCGACTGATCTAGTAGGCAAGGAGGCGGCAGTATGACGGCTATAAGCCCGGTTCGTACCCGATGTCCGGCCAACCTAGTTCGCGCCATCCGGGCGACGACGCGGCGGCGCGCCGACTGGCAGCAGACCGCCGAGCTCGTTGCCACCGAGCTGCGGACGCATCTGCCCGCAGCCGACGTTCTGACCGCGGCTGAGCGGCGTGGCGACGCAGCCGGATACCGCTGCCATGTCCTGCACGCCGAGCCTGACGGGTCGTTTTCCATCACTGCGTTGGTCTGGCGGCCCAGCCAGGTAACGCCCATCCATGACCACGTGACCTGGTGCGTCTTCGGCGTCGTGGCGGGCATCGAGTACGAGGAGCTCTACGCGCTCAATGCCGAGGGCACGTACCTGACCGAAGTCGGCTGCAATCGGAACCGGCCAGGCGAGGTCAGCGGGTTCGCGCCGCCTGGTGACATTCACCGGGTTCGCAACATCGGCGATGACGTGGCCATTTCGATTCACGTCTACGGCGCCGACATCACTCGCCTCGGCAGCAGCGTCCGGCGCACGTACGAGCTGCCCATTCGGGCCCTCGCGGGCGTGCGCTAGCGGAGCTGCGCGGCGCAGGTTAGCGGAATTGCGCAGGTTAGCGGAACCGCACGCTACCTGAGCCGCGCGCTAGCTGCAGCCGGCATTCCAGCTGCATTTCCCAATGGTCAGGCTCCTCCGGCCGGACCAGTTCCCGCACTCCCGTTGGGCTGAACCCGTGCCGACGGTACAACGCGATCGCCCGGTCGTTGATCTCCGTGACCCAGAGCATCACGGCGGCGGCGCCCGCCTGGCGCGCCCGGTTGCACACCGCCTCGACGAGCCTGTCGGCCACACCCTGGCCGCGATAATCCGGCGCGACCCACATGCCAACCAGGTGCCACTCCGGCGGGCCGGTTCGCGGCCGATCGCCATCCACGTCAACGCCGGGCGTAGCGGCACCTCGCGTGGCCGCACTCGAAGTGGAAGACACCCGACGTGGCGGCGCCTGGAGTCGCGGCGCCTGGAGCGCGGCGCGGAGTCGCGAGCCGGGAGTACCGGGTCCATCCAGCTCGTCGGCGGGAATGCCCGTCGCGAGGCCGATGATCCTCGCTCCGTCGAAGGCGCCGAACGTCCGGCCGGAACCCGCCCTTCGTCGCCAGAGCTCTTCGCCGTAAGCCTGCTCTTTTGCGAGCGTCGATGAGAACGCGTACGGGGCGTCGGCGAGCGCCGCCAGCCGCGCAGCCCGCGCCTGCTGCCAGTCGTCTGCCGCCAGCGACCGGACCACGATGTCTGGCCGGCCTGAGCGCTGCTCGTTCATGCCAACGAGCCTCTTGTAGGCAACCACTGGGCCGCAACAGCATTTCAGCGCGGCTCAGGTGAATCCACCTGCGTCGTCGGGGCTCCGCTGCTGCTCTACCGACGGTAGAGCCGCAACCACGTCGTTGGATCGGCAGCGCCGTCGAGCGCTCTAGCCGACGGACGAGTACGCGACCACGCCGCGACGTACGAGGTCGATCGCGGCGCGCGCCGTAGCCGCCAGGTCAGAGCCCGCCGACCGCGCACCATCGGCCGACCGCGCACCATCGGCCGACCGCGCACCATCGGCCGACCGCGCAGCGCCGTCGGACCGTGCCCCGCGGGCGGGCTTCGCGCTGCCCGCCACGACGGCGATCTGGCTCAGCAGGTCGATGAGCTGCTTCACGGCCCGGACGAAGTCGCCGGCCGTCAGATCCGGACCGACGAGCTTCTCCAGCGACGCACCGCGGGCCCAGGAATGGGCGGTCCACGCGAACCCGAGGTCGGGCTCGCGCAAGAAGGACAGATGGTGGCTGTCCTCGATCACCGACAACTCGGCCCACAGGGTTTTCATCTCCTCGAGGACCTCGCGGGACTGGCCGTGCGGCAGCCGAGCCCGGCCCGCGTCATCGGCCCGCCGCGCCTCGAACGTCAGCGCTGACACGCACGCGGCCAGGTCGGCTGGAGCCAGCCCAGCCCACGTACCGCGCCGCACGCACTCAGCGGCGAGCAGGTCCAGCTCGGTATACAAATCGGCGAGACGACGGCCTTCGGGGGTGACCTCGTCGCCCTCGATGTAGCCGAGCTCGGCGAGGACCGCGCAGACGCGACCGAACGTGCGCGCGAGCACGTGCGACCGGCCGGAGACGCGCTGCTCCAGTGCTTCGGCTTCCCGCTCGAGCCGCCCGCGCCGCGCCAGGTCGCGCAAGTGCAGCTGCATATCCGGGCAGCCGTGACACGAGTGCCGTCGTAGCCGGGCGCGCAGCGAATCGATAGCGGCGGCCGACTGCGCGGCTCGGCCAGTGCCGCGCGCTCGCGTTCCCCGCCCACCACGCTCGCGGGCGGTACCCGACAAGTCCCGGCCCGCCAGCCGGTTGCGCACGGTTGACACGAGGTCGCGGCGGGCTGCCGGCGAGCGCGGACTGAACGACGGCGGAATCCTGATTCGCTCGATCGGGCTGACTGGTACCGGAAAGTCGGCCATCGACAGGCGCTTCACCTGTCGGTTCGCCGTCAGCACGAGCGGCAGCGGCCGCCCGTCGCCGTTGCCGCGACCGCCGGGCTGCAGCACGACGGCGACGCCGGCCTGCCGACCGCCAGGGACCTCGATGATGTCCCCCGGCCGCAGCTTCTCCACCGACGCAATGGCCTCGGCCTGCCGCGCGGCCGAGAGCTGCCGGGACTCTTCGCGCTCCAGCTCACCGAGTTCGCGGCGGATCTCGTCGTAGCTCGCGATGTCGCCGCGCTCACACGTAACGCTCAGCCCGCCGATCTGCTCGCGCAGCCTGGCCGCCTGCCGCGCCAGCCCGACCACGCTACGGTCGGCCTGGAACTGCGCGAACGACGACTCAAGCAGCTTGGCGGCGCGCACCATCCCGACCTGGCCGACAAGGTTGACCGCCATGTTGTACGTGGGGCGAAAACTGGAGATCAGCGGGTACGTGCGGGTGCCGGCCAGGCCCGCGACGGCCAGCGGGTCCATGCCAGGCTGCCACAGTACGACCGCGTGGCCCTCGACGTCGATGCCGCGGCGCCCGGCCCGGCCGGTGAGCTGCGTGTACTCCGCAGCGGTCAGATCCGCGTGGTGCTCACCGTTCCATTTGTCGAGCTTCTCGATGACCACGGTTCTGGCCGGCATGTTAATGCCGAGCGCGAGCGTCTCGGTGGCGAACACCGCGCGGATAAGGCCGGCGGCGAACAGCTCCTCCACGACTTCCTTGAACGTCGGCAGCAGGCCAGCGTGGTGCGCCGCGATGCCCCGCCGCAGCCCGCTCAGCCAGTCGGCGTAGCCGAGTACGGCCAGGTCGGCGTCGGCAAGCCCGGCCGTGCGCTCGGCCACGATCCGCGCGATCTCGGCCGACTCCTCGGGCGTGGTCAGCCGGAGGCCGGCGGCCAGGCACTGCTGGACCGCCGCGTCGCACCCAGCCCGGCTGAAGATGAATGTGATGGCCGGCAGCAGGCCCTCGGCGTCCAGACGCTCGATCACCTCCGGCCGGCTCGGTGGCCGGTACCGCGCGCGACCGTAGCCACCGGCGCGCCCGGCGCTGGCGCGGCCACCGCCACGGCCGGGCCGCTGCCGTCCTGGCCGGTCGGCAACCACCTCGCGCTGGGCGAGACGGCGGAGTTCGGGACTGACGGCCCCGTTCCTGGCGAACAGGTCATACAGCTGCCTGCCAGCCAGCATGTGCTGCCAGAGCGGGATCGGCCTGGTCTCGTCCACGATCACGGTGGTTCCGCCGCGTACCTGCTCGATCCAGTCGCCGAATTCTTCGGCGTTGCTCACGGTGGCGGATAGCGCGACGACCTGTACTGCCTCGGGGAGCTGAATGATGACTTCTTCCCAGACCGCGCCGCGCAGCCGGTCGGCCAGGTAGTGCACCTCGTCGAGGACGACGTAGCCGAGGCCGCCGAGCGTGAGCGACCCGGCGTAGAGCATGTTGCGCAGGACCTCCGTCGTCATGACGACGATCGGCGCTTCGCCGTTGATGCTGTTGTCACCGGTCAGGAGTCCGACCTTGGCCGGCCCGTAGCGGCTGGAGAGGTCGACGTACTTCTGGTTCGACAGCGCCTTGATCGGCGTGGTGTAGAAGCACTTGCGGCCCTCAGCCAGGGCCAGGTGCACGGCGAACTCACCGATCACCGTCTTGCCGGATCCGGTGGGCGCCGCGACCAGGACGCCGTGGCCGCCCTCGAGGGCGTCACACGCCGCTACCTGGAACCCGTCAAATTCAAAGTCATAAAGGGACCGGAACGAGGCGAGCCCGGGCCGGTCACCGCGATCAGCTGGATCTTGCTCCGGGCTCATGACCCAAGACTAAGCTGACACAGCCGTCGATCGGAGGGACACCAGGGCTAGTTCGCGTGGATGTGCCCGTGCCCGCCTCGGCGGGCTCCTCGATTGGGTCGCCGAGTCCGTACGCCGTGACCTCAGCCTCCGTCAGGCCGACGTAGCCCAGGCTGTTAGCGCGCTTGGCGCGACGCCGATCGTTGGCCCACGCGAAGACCTCCGACGCCTCCACGAGCACGACGCACGGCACGGCGAGCAGCAGCATGCTGATGGGGTCCGGACTGGGCGTGAAGACGGCCGCGAACGCGAACACCAGGAAGATGATCATCCGGCGCCACTTGCGGAACCGCTCGTGCGTCAGCACGCCTGCCATGTTCAGCAGCACGAACACCAGCGGGAGCTCGAACGCGAGGCCGAATATCAGCAGCATCGCGCCGGCGTAGCTGAGGTAGGTGTTGATCGTGATCAGCGCGGTCGTGTGGCCGGGACCAGGTGGAGCAGGAACTGCAGACCCTTCGTCATGGCGAAGTACGCGATCGTCGCGCCGATCGCGAACAGCGGGACCGCGGCCCCGACGAAGTAGTAGGCCCAGCGGCGCTCGCGCTTGTACAGCCCAGGCGCGATGAACGCCCACACCTGATACAGCCAGATCGGCAACGCCAGGATCACGCCGGTCGCGATCGAGATCTGCAGGCGCAGGAACAGCGAGTCGAACAGCCCGTTGACGTAGAGCTGACAGCTCTGGTGCAGCTACGAGCGTCCCGAGCGCCTTGGGCTGCGGGATCTTGCAGTAGGGGGCGCTGATGAAGTTCCAGACGGGCGAGTACACAAGCCACCCGATGATCGAGCCGACCGTGACCGCGACCGAGATCTTGATGACGCGGTTGCGCAGCTCGCGCAGATGCTCCAGCAGCGACATCCGCGCTTCCGGGTTGTCTCGCCTCGGGAGCCCGAGATTCGCCGGGGGCTCGGGGCTCAGCCCGTCGTCTGCCACGGCCACGTCAGCTGGCGGCTAGATCGGCCGCGTGGTCTGCGCTTCGGATGACTGCCCGTTACCCGTGGCCGTCTGCCGCTGGAGGTCCGCTACCTGCCGCTGGAGGTCGGCCAGCTGCTGCTGGGTCGCGTCGGCGGGCGGCGGTGCGGCGGTGACTGCGGGCGGCGGGGTCGCCGGGAACGTACTGGCACCCGCGGGGTTGGCAGCCGAGTCGCTCTCGTCTGGGTGCAAAGCCTGGACCGACCTGCGGAAGATGCGCATGGAGTCGCCGAGCGACTGGGCCGCGCGCGGGAGCCGCGCCGCACCGAAGAGCAACACGAGCACGACCACCAGGATGATGATGTGCCACGGTGCAAATAGTCCATCGCCCATACCAGTCCCCATTCAGCGGAGCCCGCGCTCCTTGAGCATCGAGTCTACACGCGGCCTTGAGCCAAGCACCTGATTGTGCCGGGCCGACTGCAGACCGGTGACCTGGAGCTTAACGCGATATGTCCGCCCGGCAAGCCGACCGGTGCTACGCGTACTGACTGAGCGCGGCCGTCGCGTCGGCGATGACCTGCTCGGCGAGCTCGGGCGGTGACACCAGCTTGGCGTCCTCCCCCAGGCGCAGCGCCAGCCGGCGGACCCACTGGGTATCGGGCGTCCTGAGCTCGACCCTGAGCCTGCCCTCCGGCAGCTCCTCAACCTGCTCGGTCGGCCAGTACTCGGCGACCCAGCGCCCGGCGGCGGCCAGCTCGAACACTACGTGGACGTCCTGCGGTGACGGCCGGAACAGCCCGCGGTCGACGTCGACGTGCTCGGCGCTGGCCGGGACGTCGCTGGCTACATCGAGGACCTCGATCGCGAGGACCCGGTCCAGCCGGAACAGTCGCACGTCCTGGGCGCGCCGGCACCAGCCCTCGAGATAGCTGCGGCCCTCGACGACCAGCAGCCGCATCGGGTCCACGTCCCGCTCGGTCGCCTCGTCGCGGCCGTGCACGTAGTAGGCGAGGTGCAGCCGCCTGCCCCGGCTCAGCGCGTCAGCCACCTGAGCGGCCGTCGACTCGGCCGCGATGTGGTCGACCTGGACGGCCACCTGGGCGCTCGGCCCGGCCGCGGCCCCGGCGGCCTGCTCCAGCTTGGCGATCGTCCGGCTCAGGGCCGATCCGGCCCCCATCGTCGGGAGCTCGGCGAGCATCCGGAGCGCGATCAGCAGGGCGCAGGCCTCATCGACGCCGAGGCGCAGCGGCCGGTCGATCGCCTCCGCCTCGCTGACGACGATCTCGCCGCCCTCATACGACAGGTCGATCGGGCAGTAGGGATCCGGCGACCGCAGCTCAACGCACCACAGCAGGTTCAGGTCGTCCACGAGCTCGCGCTCGGTGATCCCGAACGCGGCGGCCGTGTCTTCCATCCCGACCACGTTCCGGCTGACGACGTACGGGACGAGAGCCAGCAGCCGCTGCAGCCGCTCGGTCGCGGTGGCGGGCCCGGTCGTCATGCCAGCACCCCCTTCAGCCGCCCGATTACCGCGTCGCGCAGGTCGGTCGGCTCGAGCACCACCACGTCGGCGCCGAACGACGCGACGTGCTCGCTCCACCAGGAAGCGTCGGAGTACGTGAGCTCCACGCGATCCCAGCCTGGCTCGTCGTCCGGCTCGACAGCCGCGGCGTGCCGGCGCAGGCCGTAACCTGCCCCCGATCGCACGCGCAGCAGACACGTGCGCGGGGCCGAGGCCTCGCTATCCCAGTCACGCACCGCCGCGCGAACGTCGGTGCCGGGCGGCACGGTGACCGATCCCGGCGGACCGGTGAAGGTCACGGCGCCATCGATGCGGCTCAGCCGAAAGACGCGCTCGGCCTGCCGGTCGGTGTCCTGGCCGACGACATACCACTTGCCGCGCCGGTTCACTACCCCCCACGGCTCGAGGTTGCGGGACTGGGCCGCGCTTCGGCCGGCGGCCCGGTAGCCGAACGTCACGGGGCGCCGGTCTCGCACGGCCTGCCACAACGGTCCGAAGGCGGGCTCGGGTGTCTGAACGCGCGGCTCAATCCCGGGCTGCGTCAGATCCTCGGCGTCGATACCCGCGGCGCGGAGCTTGAGCAGTGCCCCCTCGGCGGCGCCGGCCAGCTCGGCGCGACGCCAGACCCGGGCCGCGAGCCCGAGCACGGCGGCCTCGTCGGGCTCCAGCCGGATGTCAGGCAGCTCGTAGGCCTGCCGCGAGATCCGGTAGCCGATCTCCTCTTCACCGCTCGCGCCCGTCTCGAGCGGGATGCCAAGCTCGCGCAGCTCGTCCTTGTCTCGCTCGAACATTCGCTTGAACGCGTCGAAGGAGTCCGGGTAGCCGGGCACGGCCGCCCGGATCTGAGTGGCGGTGAGATATCTGCGCGCGGACAGCAGGCAGACCACAAGGCTCAGCAGCCGCTCAGTCTTTCGCCTGGACATCGCCACCCCTTCCCGCCACCGACGACGCTACCCTGCCGGAGTGATCAGGTGGCGCAGTGGCGAAGTATCGGCGCTCGGCAGGTCGTGGAATGGCGCGCTGGAAGTCCGGGTCCGGCTCGGCGAGGACACGGTACTCGCGCTGGCGTACCCGCAGCTTACGGGCACGCCACAGGTCGGCGACCGGGTGCTGCTGAACACCACGGCGCTGGACCTCGGGCTGGGCACCGGCGGGTATGCGCTGGTCGTGGCCATCCCCGATCGGCTGCCCGACGTGATCGCCGAGCCAGGGCACCTGATCAAGGCCAGGTACACCCCGCTCCAGGCGCGCGTACTCGGGGCCGACGAGCAGGGCTCTGAGTTCCACGAGATACTGCGCGACGCCGACGACCTGGCCGGATTGCCGGTCGTCGTGGCGGATCTGCACTCAGCCGTACCAGCGATCGTGGCCGGCTATCTGGCCGACATGGAACCGGGAACGCAGCCGCGGATCGTGTACGTGATGCTCGACGGCGGCGCGCTGCCTGCCTGGTTCTCGCGCGCGACCGCCGCCCTCACTCAGGCCGGCTGGCTCACCGGTACCGTGACGGTCGGCCAGGCCTTCGGCGGCGACGTCGAGGCCGTCAGCCTGCACAGCGGCCTGCTGGCGGCGCGGCACGTCCTCGACGCGGAGCTGGTCGTGGTAGCCCAGGGACCAGGCAACCTCGGCACGGGCACTCGCTGGGGCTTCTCTGGCGTCGCCGTGGGCGATGCCATCAACGCCGCGGCCGTGCTCGGCGGCCGGCCGATTGGATCGGTGCGGATCAGCGACGTGGATCCGCGGCCGCGCCACCGCGGCATCTCCCACCACAGCCTGACCTCGCTACGGCCGGGTGGCGCTCGCCCGGGCCGACATCGTGATACCCGAGCTGCCTGGCGACTTCGGCGCCCAGGTCGTCGCTGCGGCGGCGCCGCTAGCGGCCCGGCACAATCTGGTCCGGGTCAGCATCGATGGCCTGGCTGACGCGCTGCGGGAGTGTCCGGTGCCGCTATCGACCATGGGCCGCGGCCTTGACCAGGAGCTTGCCTACTTCCTTGCCGCCGCCGCAGCCGGACGGCACGCGGCCGCGCTGACCAACGCGCCGACCGAGTACGACCTGGAGCGCTCGTGCGTGCGCGTCGTCCTGCGCGATCGGTCCAGTCGGATCCTGCTGTTCCGCGCCGAGCTGGCGTCCCGCGCCGACACGCACTGGTGGGAGCTGCCTGGCGGCGGCATCGAGCCCGGCGAGAGCTATCAGGACGCAGCGGTCCGGGAGATCCGCGAGGAGACGGGCCTTGAGGTCGGGGCGCAGCAGGTCGGTCTGCCACGGTGGCGGCGGACGTCGACGTGGACGGCCCGCGGCATCCGCCGGCTGCAGCACGAGGTCGTCGTGGCAGTCGACCTCGACGCCGACGCGCCCCTGGTCACCGACGGCGGGCGGACCGAGGAGGAGGCCGAGGAGTATGTCGCCGCCCGCTGGTGGGCGGTCGCGGACATCCTCACCAGCAGCGAGCGCTTCTACCCCGGCCGCCTGCCAGAACTCCTGCCGGCGTTCCTGGCCGGCGCCGAACTCACCGAGCCGTTCGAACGCTGGAACTGACGGCCCGTCGCTGTTAGCCGCCCGCCGGGTGAGAACCGACCACGTCGATGACGAACACCAGGCTGTCGGTCTTCGTGATGCCCGCGCTCGCCTGGCCGCCCGCCGGGCCGTAGCCGAGCGCCGGTGGGATCACGAGCATGACGCGGCTGCCGACAGGCACGCCAGTCAGGCCCTGGTTCCAGCCCGCGATCACACCGCCGCCGAGCGTAAAGCTGAACGGCAGCCCGGTGGGCGACTGCGCGGACGGCCACGTGGAGCTGAAGACCTTGCCGGTCCGCCAGATGGACCCAACGTACTGCGCCACAACGGTATCGCCGGTCGCCAGCTTGGGCCCGGTGCCCTTGATCAGCGTGGTCACACTCAGCTTCGTCGGCGGCGTGCTCTTCGGGACGGTGACCACCGGGGCTTGGCCCGTCGGCGGTGCGGACACCTTGGGCAGCGCCCCGCCGCCGTCGCTGACGTGCGTGCCGCTGGCCGAAGCTGTCGGCGCGTACTGCTGGAGCACGTCGATCACCCAGACCACGGTGTCGGTTCCGTTGATCTGCAGCTGCGAATAGCCGCTGCTGCCGTAGCCGAACTTAGGCGGCAGCACGGCGACGATCCGGTCGCCGATGTGAGCGCCCTTGAAGGCCGTGGTCAGGCCCGTCAGACCCATCTGGGCGGGGAGTATCTGCGGCCCGCTGCTGAACGTCGAGTCGACCAGGGTGTGCGTCGTCCCCCGCCACTTGTACAGCGCGACGTTGGCCAGCACCGCGTTCCCGCTCTGCACCGCTGGCCCAGAGCCCTTGATGGGCTTGGTGACCGCGAGATTCGTGCTGGCCTTCGCCTTCGGGATCGTGATGGTGGGCGCCTTGTCAAAGGTCCCAGACACCGTGACGCTGGAGTTGGCATTGGACGATCCCGACGACCCGCAGCCGGCCAGGACGGCACAAGCAGCGGCCGGAACCAGAATCGCGGCAGCAAGACGACGCATATATTCCCTCAGGGTTTTGTTTGTCAAGACGAGTCAGCCTATCGCTACCGACTGAGTGCAATGCGTCAGCGGGCCATACCTACAGGTAGCGTTCAGGTAGCGTTCGGCCTACATTCCGGCGATGAGCTTCTCAACTCGCTCGTCAACAGACCGGAACGGGTCCTTGCACAGTACGGTCCGCTGGGCCTGGTCGTTCAGCTTCAGGTGCACCCAGTCGACGGTGAAGTCCCGCCGCCGCTCCTGGGCGCGTCGGATGAACTCACCGCGCAGCCGGGCTCGCGTGGTCTGGGGCGGCACCGACTTGGCCGTGAAGATGTCCAGATCCCGGCACGCCCGCTCGACCGCGCCGCGCTTTTGCAGCAGGTAGTACAGGCCGCGGCCGCGGTGCACGTCGTGATAGGCGAGGTCGAGCTGGGCGACACGCGGCGAGGCCAGCGGCAGGTCGTGCTTGGCCCGGTACCGCTCGATCAGCTGGAGCTTGGTGACCCAGTCGATCTCCCGCGAGACGAGGCCCAGGTCACCGGTCTCAACGGCGCGCAGGGTGCGCTCCCACAGCTCGAGCACCCGGGTCGTGATCTCGTCGGCGCCCTTGCGAGCCGTGAAGTCCATCGCCTTGGTCAGGTACTCCTGCTGGATGTCGAGGGCGCTGACCTCGCGCCCGTTGGCCAGCCGGACCCGGCGGCGTCCGGTCATGTCGTGGCTGACGTCCCGGATCGCCCGGATCGGGTTCTCGAGCGTCAGGTCGCGCATCACGATGCCGGCCTCCACCATCCGCAGCACCAGGTCGGTGGCGCCGACCTTGAGCAGCATCGTGGTCTCGCTCATGTTCGAGTCGCCGACGATCACGTGCAGGCGGCGGAACCGCTCGGCGTCGGCGTGCGGCTCGTCGCGAGTGTTGATGATCGGCCGCGACCGTGTTGTGGCCGACGAGACGCCTTCCCAGATGTGCTCGGCTCGCTGGCTGACGCAGTAGACAGCGCCGCGCGGCGTCTGCAGGACCTTGCCGGCCCCGCAGATGATCTGCCTCGTGACCAGGAACGGAATGAGGACGTCGGCCAGCCGGCCGAACTCGCCGTGGCGCCCGACGAGGTAGTTCTCGTGGCAGCCGTAGGAGTTGCCCGCTGAGTCTGTGTTGTTCTTGAACAGGTAGATGTCGCCGGCGATGCCTTCCTCGCGCAGCCGGGTGTCGGCGTCGACGAGCAGGCCCTCGAGGATGCGCTCGCCGGCCTTGTCGTGCGTGACGAGGTCAATCAGGCTGTCGCACTCCGGCGTCGCGTACTCGGGGTGACTGCCGACATCCAGGTACAGCCGGGCGCCGTTACGCAGGAACACGTTGCTGCTGCGGCCCCACGAGACAACCCGACGGAACAGGTACCTGGCCACCTCGTCCGGCGACAGGCGGCGCTGTCCGCGGAACGTGCACGTGACGCCGTACTCGTTCTCCAAGCCGAATATCCGCCGGTCCATCGCTGCTACCAGTCGACGGCGATGTACTTGGTCTCGGTGAACTCGAGCAGCCCCTCGTGCGCGCCCTCGCGGCCGAGGCCCGACTGCTTCACGCCGCCGAACGGCGCAGCCGGGTCGGAGACGACTCCCCGGTTGATGCCGACCATGCCGGCCTCGAGCGCCTCCGCCGCCCGCAGCGCGCGGCGCAGGTCACCGCTGTACACGTACGACACCAGGCCGTACTCGGTGTCGTTCGCCAGCGCGATCGCCTCGGCCGGGTCGGAGAATCGCACGATGGGCGCGACTGGCCCGAAGATCTCCTCGCTAAGGATGCCGGCGTTGGCGGGCACGCTGTCGAGCACGGTCGGCTCGTAGTAGTACCCGACCCGGTCTGGGGCTTGCCCGCCAGTCAGCACCTTGGCCCCGTCACCGGTCGCGGATTCGACCAGCTCGGCGACCTTCGTCCGGGTGTCGGCGTTCACCAGCGGCCCGAGGTCGACGCCGTCGTCGAGGCCGGGCCCGACGCGCAGACCGCCGAGCCTCGCCGCCAGCTTCTGCGAGAACTCGGTCGCGACCGCCTCGTGCACGTAGAAGCGGTTAGCCGCGGTGCACGCCTCGCCACCGTTGCGCATCTTGGCCAGGAACGCGCCGTCGACGGCCGCGTCCACGTCCGCGTCATCGAAGACCAGGAACGGGGCGTTGCCACCGAGTTCCATAGAACAGTTGATGACGTAGTCAGCGGCCTGCTTGAGCAGCATCCGGCCGACCTCGGTCGACCCGGTGAAGGAGAGCTTGCGCACGCGCGGGTCGGCCAGCACAGCATCCGTCAGCGGTCCGGGCTTGCGCGTCGGCAGGACGTTGACGACCCCGTCCGGGACACCCGCCTCGGCCAGGATTCCCGCGACCGCGAGCGCGGTCAGGGGCGTCTCCTTGGCCGGCTTGAGCACGACGGTGCAGCCGGCGGCGAGCGCCGGGCCGATCTTGCGAGTTGCCATCGCGGCCGGAAAGTTCCAGGGCGTGATCAGGAAGCTGACGCCCACGGGCTGGCGCCGCACCATGATCCGATTGGCGCCGGATGGCGCGACCGACAGGTGCCCGTCGAGCCTGACTGCCTCCTCGGAGTACCAGCGGAAGAACTCGGCCGCGTACAGGATTTCGCCGCGCGCGTCCCGCAGGGCCTTTCCGTTCTCGAGCACCATCAGCCTGGCCAGCGACTCAGATCGCTGCGTCATCAGCTCGAAGGCGCGCCGCAGGCACTCGCCTCGCTCGCGCGGCGGCTTCGCGGCCCAGGCCGGCAGGGCCGAGGCGGCCGCGCCGACGGCTTCGAGGCCATCCTCCGGACTGGCGTCAGCGACCTCAGTGATCGCGTCCTCGGTCGCCGGGTTGATCACTTCCAGGGTCCCGGCGCGCCCGGATGCCCACTGGCCGCCGATGAGCAGCCCGGTGGGCGTGTCGATTCCGGTGATGGTCGCCAGGTCGGCTGTCACGGTGTCCTCCTGCATAGCTGTAGCGACCCAGGTACGCCACCCGCGGCCCTAGTAACGAGACTACGCGCCGGATCCATCGCCGCCGCCCGGCGCGGACCCGTCCCCACCCTCTGGCGACCCGCCCGCGGGACCCCCGTCGGCTGCCGATTCGCCGTTGGCCGAGCCGACCTCCGGGCCCTCGCCAGCAGCGGATCCGCTGGCGCCCGCGGCGCCGTTGGCCGCCGCCGCGCCTGCGCCAGACGGCGTGGCCTCGGCCAGCAGCGCGTCCAGGCGCGCGCCGGTCAGCCGCCGGAAAGCGCGGTGCGGCCGGCTGCGCTCGAGCAGGGCGACTTCCAGCTGCCCGCTCGTCACCGGCTCAGAGTTCCCGTCACCCTGGCCCGCGAGCGACGCGATGGCGAGCCGCATCGCCTCGGTCAGCGACATCGTCGCCGAGTATCGCTCCTTGAGTACGGCCGCGACCTTGTCGGCCTGGCCACCCACGACGACGAAATCGTGCTCGTCGGCAACCGAGCCTTCGAACGTGATCCGGTAGATCTCGTCGTCGGCGGCAGTCTTGCCGACCTCGGCGACGACGATCTCTACCTCGTACGGCTTCGGACTGTCGGTGAACAGCGAGCCGAGCAGCTGCCCGTACCAGTCAGCCAGGCCGCGAGCGGTCACGTCGCGCCGGTCATAGGTGAATCCGGTCATGTCCGCGTACCTGACGCCGGCTTTGCGAAGCGTCTCGAACTCGTTATACCGGCCGACCGCCGCGAAGGCGATGCGGTCATACATCTCGCTGAACTTGCGCAGTGCTCTGGACGGGTTCGGCGCGACAAACAGGATTCCGGCTTCGCACGTCATCACGACGCCGCTGCGGATCTGGGAGATGCGCTTGCGCGCGTAGTCCGCCTTGTCCTTCATCACCTGTTCAGGTGATACGTAGAACGGCATCGACACCGGGGGCGCTTCCTTACGTGAGTGGGGTTAGCAGGACATCAGGACTCGGTGCTTTGCAGCGGCGCGGACGGCCCGTCCGGAAGCCGCATCCGCTCGGCCACCACCGCCTCGGCGTAGCGGCCGGCCTGCTCGGCCGTCAGCCTGTCGAAGCCATCAGCCGTGACACTCGCGACGACCGGGTAGATCCGCCGCGCCATGTCTGGCCCGCCGGTCGCCGAGTCGTCGTCAGCCGCGTCGTAGAGCGCCTGCATGAGCACCAGCACGACATCCTCGATGCTCATGCCGTCGCGATAGAGCTTCTTCAGTGCCCCGCGAGCGAACACGGAGCCGGAGCCGATCGTCGCGAACCGCTGTTCCTCGTACTTGCCGCCAGCCACGTCGAAGCTGAAGATACGACCGTGGCTGGTCTCCTCGTCGTACCCGGCGAGCAGCGGCACGGCGACGAGACCCTGCATCGCGGCGCCGAGGTTGGACTTGACGAGGCCGGCCAGCCGGTTCGCCTTGCCTTCCAGCGACAGCGAGCGGCCTTCGATCTTCTCGTAGTGCTCGAGTTCTACACCGAAGAGCCGCACGAGGTCGACACCTATGCCCGCCACGCCGGCGATGCCGACGCAGGAGAACTCGTCGCCACGGAACACCTTCTCGATGTCCCGCTGCGAAATCATGTTTCCGGCCGTCGCCCGGCGGTCGCCAGCCATCACCACACCGCCGGCGCAGACAGCGGCGGCGATCGTGGTGCCGTGCGGGACGTCCGACGGCGCGCCTGCCGGTGCACCAGTCATGTGGACCGCTGTCGGCAGTAGCTCGGGCGCAGCCATGGCGAGGAAGTCGGCGAACGACGAAGATCCGGGGGCGAGGAAAGCCTGCCGTCGTGCCTGAGGTTCAAAGCCGCTCACCGCGAATCCTTCCGGTCATCTGCCACTACTGCCGGGAGGATTCGGCCGGGGCTGCCGTCCTCATTCCCGGTAACCTGCGCTATCGACCCTAAGCCTGCCCGCGGTGCGGCCCGCGTCGGCATGCCGCGGACGCTTACTCGCCACCCTTCTGGACGTACGAGCGGACGAACTCCTCAGCGTTCTCCTCGAGGACCTCATCGATCTCGTCCAGGATCGCGTCGACGTCGTCGGTCAGTTTGTCTTGCCGCTCCCTGACCTCATCGGCGTCATTGACATCGGTGTCCTGCTCGTCCTCCGCCCGCCGGGGCGCCTGCCGCTGACCGCCGGTGTCTTTCGTCGCCATGCCAACCTCCGTGCTCTGCGGTGCCGACCGCGATTTCAACGCTATCCTCGCCTGCCCGCCGCGATCCAACCCTGACGCATTGCATCGCTATCACGATGAGACGACTCATCGCCAGAATAGACACACGGGAACGACATTGGTGCAGGCCGGTTTATGGCTTAGATACCAGATTGGTCGATTATTGCCCCGTTAGCGCCGAGACGAGCTCCGCGGCGGTCGCGCAGCTATCAAGCAGGCGACCGACATGCGCGCGCGTGCCGCGCAGCGGCTCCAGTGTCGGGACCCGCTGCAGCGACTCGCGGCCGGGAATGTCGAAAATGACCGAATCCCAGGACGCAGCGGCAACAGCGTCGGGGTACTGTCGCAGGCACCGCCCGCGGAAGTAGGCCCTCGTGTCCGCTGGCGGCTCATCCATCGCCTTGACGACGTCGGCCTCGGCTACCAGCCGTTCCACTCGGCCGCGGCTGCTCAGGCGGTTGTAGAGCCCGCGATCGAGGCGCACATCGGCGTACTGCAGATCCACGAGCTCCAGCCTCGGATGACCCCAGGAGAGGCCGTCCCTGGCCCGGTAGCCCTCCAGGATCTCCAGCTTGGCCACCCAGTCGAGCTCTCGCGACAGCTGCATGACGTCGTCAGCCAGGCGAGTCAGCACACTCTCCCAGCGCGCCAGGACGTCACCGGTGATGTCGTCGACGTCGGTGCCGTACTTGTCTTCGCTGTACTTGCGAGCGAGCTCCAGGTACTCCATCTGGAGCTGGACGGCCGTCATCTTTCGGCCATCGCGCAGGGTGACCAGATGCCGCAGCGAGGGATCGTGCGAGATGGCGCGTAGCTCTGCGACCGGGGACTCGATAGCCAGGTCAGCGGCGAGGAAGCGGTCCTCGATCATCGCGAGAACGAGCGCCGTGCTACCGAGCTTGAGGTACGTGGAGATCTCGCTCATGTTCGCGTCACCGATGATGACGTGCAACCGGCGGTATTTGTCAGGATCGGCGTGCGGCTCGTCACGCGTGTTGATGATCGGCCGCTTCAGCGTCGTCTCCAGGCCGACCTCGACCTCGAAAAAGTCGGCGCGCTGGCTGATCTGGAAGCCGTCCTCACGACCGTCGGCGCCGCGGCCGACCCGGCCTGCCCCGCACACCACCTGGCGCGAGACGAAGAACGGCGTGAGGTGCCTGACGATGTCCGCGAACGGGGTGGACCGCGCCATGAGGTAGTTCTCGTGGCAGCCGTAGGAAGCGCCTTTGTTGTCCGTGTTGTTCTTGTACAGCTGAATGGCCTGCCCGCCAGGCGTCGCGGCGGCACGCGCGGCGGCCTCAGCCATGACCCGCTCGCCGGCCTTGTCCCAGATCACTGCGTCCAGCGGGTTCGTGCACTCAGGCGCCGAGTACTCCGGGTGCGCGTGGTCCACATACAGCCGGGCGCCGTTGGTCAGGATCACGTTCGCCAGACCGAGATCCTCGTCGGTGAGTTGGGAGGCATCCGCGGTCTCAGCAGCCAGGTCAAAGCCGCGGGCGTCCCGCAGCGGGTTCTCCTCCTCGAAGTCCCACCGAGCCCGGCGGGCTCGCGCGGTGGTCGCCGCCTGGTAGGCGTTCACGACCTGCGAGGAGCTGACCATGGCGTTCACGCCTGGCTGGCCGGGCACGGATATGCCGTACTCGGTCTCGATGCCCATCACCCGGCGCGCGCTCATGCCTAAGAGCCTAATGCCGCGTATGCCGACGACCGCACACGCGGCCGGGTCAAGACGTCACTGCTCAGGCCGCCACGGCTACAGGTACTGCCCGGTGTTGGACACCGTATCGATCGACCGGCCCGCCTCGGTACCGCTCTTGCCGGAGATGAGCGTTCGGATGTAGACGATCCGCTCGCCCTTCTTGCCGGAGATGCGCGCCCAGTCGTCGGGGTTGGTCGTGTTCGGCAGATCCTCGTTTTCCTTGAACTCGTCGATGCACGCCGTGAGCAAGTGGGAGACGCGTAGCCCCTTCTGCCTGGTCTCGAGGAACTCCTTGATGGCCATCTTCTTGGCCCGGTCCACGATGTTCTGGATCATCGCGCCGGAGTTGAAGTCCCTGAAGTACAGCACTTCCTTGTCGCCGTTGGCGTACGTCACCTCGAGGAACCTGTTCTCCTCGGTCTCGGAGTACATGCGCTCGACTACTCGCTGGATCATCTCCGCGACCGTGGCGTCGGCGTTGCCGCCGTGCTCGGCCATGTCGTCTGGATGCAGCGGCAGGTCGGCCTGAACGTACTTGGAGAAGATGTCACGGGCCGCCTCGGCGTCCGGGCGCTCAATCTTGATCTTCACGTCCAGCCGACCCGGCCGCAGGATGGCCGGGTCGATCATGTCCTCGCGGTTGGACGCGCCGATCACGATGACGTTTTCCAGCCCCTCGACACCGTCGATCTCGCTGAGCAGCTGCGGGACGATGGTGTTCTCGACGTCGCTCGAGACGCCTGACCCACGCGTGCGGAAGATCGAGTCCATCTCGTCGAAGAACACGATCACCGGCATGCCCTCGCTGGCCTTCTCCCTGGCCCGCTGGAACACCAGCCGGATGTGCCGCTCGGTCTCACCGACGTACTTGTTCAGTAGCTCCGGGCCCTTGATGTTCAGGAAGAAGCTGCGCCGCTCCCGGCCGGGAGTCCCCGACTCGGCTGGCTCGACCTGACCGGCCTGGTCCGCACTCACCACCTCGCGCTCCGCGACCTGCTTGGCCAGCGAGTTCGCGACCGCCTTGGCGATGAGAGTCTTGCCGCACCCCGGCGGGCCGTACAGCAGTACGCCCTTCGGCGGCCGCAGCTTGTGCTCGCGGAACAGGTCGGCGTGCAGGTACGGCAGCTCGATCGCGTCCCGGATCTGCTCGATCTGCGGCCCGAGACCACCGATCTCGGAGTAGGAGATATCCGGGACTTCCTCAAGTATCAGCTCTTCGACTTCGGCCTTGGGTATCCGCTCGTACACGTATCCCGACCGGGGCTCCAGCAGCAGCGAGTCACCGGCACGCAGCGTGTGGCCGAGCAGCGGCTCGGCCAGCCGGGCGATGCGCTCCTCGTCTGCGTGCGAGATGACGAGCGCGCGTACGCCGTCTTCCATGACCTCCTTGAGCATGACGACCTCGCCGACCGTCTCGTAGCCCTGGGCTATGACGACGTTCAGCGCCTCATTCAGGACAACTTCCTGGCCAGGCCGCAACTCATCCAGCGAGACGCTCGGGCTGACGCTCACGCGCATCTTCCGGCCGCCGGTGAATACGTCGGCCGTGCCCTCGTCGGCGGCCTGCAAGAAGATGCCGAAGCCGCTCGGCGGCTGAGCCAGCCGGTCGACCTCTTCTTTAAGGGCAATGATCTGATCGCGTGCCTCGCGCAGGGTCCCGGCGAGGCGCTCGTTCTGGCCGGTGACGGATGACAGGGTCGCCTCGGCCTCGCGCAGCCGCTGCTCCAGCAGGTGAGTCTGGCGCGGTGAGTCCGCGAGCCTGCTGCGCAGGGCGGCGACCTCCTCTTCAAGGAAGGAGACCTGCGTGGTCAGGACCTTGACCTCGTCATCGTGCCGCCCCGAGTGAACGCTGTCGTCACGAGAGGCCATGCCCCTCACCCCCTCCTGAGAGCCGAGTTACCTAGACCCTACCTATCCAAGGTCAATACGTAACCAGGCAGCAGGCCTCGAGTCGGCATTCTGCGTTACGATCCGGAAAACTCGCACGCGGGTTAGCTCCCCTCGGTCGGCGTCTTTCCCGACCCGTCGCCATCATGCACCTCGCCAGCGGAAACTTCGCCGCCTAGTCCCGGCTCGGCCAATGCCGCCTCAGCCAGCGCCGCTTCAGCACCCTTGGACGGCCGCCGCCGCCGCGGCGGTGCGACGACACCGTCGGCTAGCCGCCTTGTCGTGATGAGGAACCCGGTGTGGCCCACCATACGGTGCTCGGGCCGCACGGCTAGACCATCGACATGCCATCCGCGCTGCAGCGTCTCCCACGCGGCGGGCTCGGCGAAGTTCCCCTGCGTCCGCATGGCGTCGACCGTGCGGGCCAGCTGCGTGGTGGTAGCGACGTAGCAGCACAGCAGGCCGCCGGGAATGAGCATGGCCGCGGCGGCCGATATGTGCTCCCACGGCGCGAGCATGTCGAGCACGACCCGATCGCAATTTGTCAGGCCGCCAGGATCCAGGTCGCCGACCACGAGCCGCCAGGCTGGATGCGGGCCGCCGAAATACCGCTCCACGTTGGCCGCGGCGACCGATGCGAAATCGGGCCGCCGCTCGAACGACGTCAGGCTGCCAGCCGCACCGATCGCCCGCAGCAGCCAGCACGACAGGGCGCCCGAGCCGGCCCCCGCCTCCACTACGCGAGCACCGGGGAAGACATCGGCCAGCCCGATGATCTGCGCCGCGTCCTTCGGGTACACAACGGCGGCGCCCCGGTCCATTGCGAGCGCGTAGTCGGCCAGCAGCGGCCGGAATGCGACGTACGGCGTGCCGCCGGCCGAGGTCACCAGGCTGCCCTCTGGCTTGCCGATCAGGTCGTCGTGCCGGAGCGCGCCACGGTGCGTATGGAACGTCTTGCCGGGCGTCAGCATCAGCCGGTGCTGCCTGCCTTTGGGGTCGGTGAGCTGTACCTGATCGCCAGCGGCGAACGGACCCCGGGGATGGGTGATCAAATCAGGTCCGGGTGCCGGCGAATGCGTGGTCCAGGTCAGCCGTCGACAGCACACCGTAGACCTGCCCAGAGGGCTCGATGAGCAGGTACTCCGACGCCGGCGCCCGGCGGACCGCCTCGATCAGGTCCATGCCGGACAGGTCGGCGGACAAGATCATATCGGGGTCCAGCGTGCGTGCCAGCGAACCAGCGTCGATCCACGGCCGACGCTGCTCCGGGGTCGCGATGACCGCGCCCTCATTGACGATCGCGATC
The DNA here is from genome assembly GCA_963730085.1 of uncultured Actinomycetota bacterium. Classification (GTDB taxonomy): domain Bacteria; phylum Actinomycetota; class Actinomycetes; order Streptosporangiales; family Streptosporangiaceae; genus JAJYUU01. Next base: position 612,939 of record CAVSQI010000017.1, read on the forward strand.
GGCTTGGAGTCGTGATCGACGACCACCAGGGCCCTCGCCTGGGCCAGGTCGGCGCGCCTGATCGCCTCGGCGAGCGGCAGATTCGGCGGGATCGGGATCGCCCGGCGCGCCAGCGCGCGCGCCTGCAGTGCCGGCAGCCGTTCGCGCACCCGGGCCGACCGCAGCGCCTGCCCCGCGCTGATCCACATGAACGCCGCGATGGCTATCAGCCAGATCCCGTACCCGCTCGCGAGCGACAACTGTCCGCTAGACCTGACGCTGTACGACTCAAGAACGACGGCCGCGATCGCGATGGCGATGATCCGGCCCGCCCAGGCGGCGAGGACAGTCGAGTACCCGGCCTTGCCCGTCAGCTTCCACAGGCCAGCGCGCAATACCCGGCCGCCATCCAATGGCAGGCCCGGCAGCAGGTTGAAGACACCCACCACCACATTCGCGAGGATGACGCGGTCGATGAGCACCCTGGCGATCCCATGGCTGGCGAACAGCGCGTTGATGCCGATGCCGATGCCCGCGATGGCGAGCGACATCGCCGGCCCGGCGGCTGAGACGAGGAATTCCTTCCCGGGCGTCGGCGGCTCCTGCTCGATTTCGGAGAATCCGCCGAGCGGATACAGGAGGATCCGGCGCACCGGCAACCCGAACCTGATGGCCACGACGCTGTGGCTCAGCTCGTGGACGAGAACCGACAGATACAGCAGGACCACGAACGCGACCCCGACCAGATACCGCGCGACCGAGCCGTGGACCGTGCCCGGCAGCGCGCCGGAGTTGGAGTACAGCACCACGAGCACACCCGCGACCAGGAACCACCAGGGCGAGATATAGACGGGGATGCCGAATGGCCGCGCGATGATGATGCCCAGCCTGGGATCCGCCTGCGCGCCGCGCCCTTGACCAGGGCGGCCCGGCTTGCCGTCCGGCTGCGTTCCTCCTGCCACGCAACGATGCTACGCGGAGAAGCGCTGGATCGGCCCATAAGGGAACGGGGCCGCTTGGCGCGTTCGGCGTGGCCGGCCGCGGTTGTCAGAGGTTTCCCCTACTCTGCGACCATGAGCGACGTACTGGCCGATCAGGCAGTGGAGCCACAGGTGGGCATCGAGACCGACGCCGCGCCGCCCGGACCAAGTCTGTCGCCGTCGCGGGCGGCGGACTTCATGGCGTGCCCGCTGCTGTACCGATTCCGCGTCGTTGACCGGCTGCCCGAGCCGCCAAGCCCAGCCGCGGCCCGCGGCACGCTCGTCCATGCAGTACTGGAGCGGCTATTCGACGAGCCGGCCGCGGCCCGCACCCCCGCTGCTGCCCGCACGTTGCTCACGCCGCAGTGGGACCGGCTGGTAGCCGACGTGCCTGAGCTGGCTGAGATGTTCGATGACGAGGCCGAGCGCCAGGCCTGGCTCGACGAAGCTGCGCTCATGCTCGACCGGTACTTCACCCTCGAGGATCCGACCAGGATCGAGCCAAGCTACCGCGAGATGTCGGTGACAGCGTTGCTCGACTCCGGGCTCACGCTACGCGGTTACATCGATCGCCTCGATGTCGCGCGGACCGGCGAATTGCGCATCGTCGACTACAAGACCGGCGCGGCTCCGCGGGAGGAATACGAGGCCAGGGCCCTGTTCCAGATGAAGTTCTACGCGCTCGTGCTATGGCGCACCCGAGGCACGATCCCTCGCGTGCTCCAGCTCATCTACCTCGGCAACGGCGAGATCATGCGGTACGCGCCGGACGAGGCGGACCTGCTGGCCACCGAGCGGAAGATCAACGCGCTGTGGCAGGCCATCGATCGGGCCAGGACGTCCGGCGACTGGCGGCCACGCCAGAGCAGGCTATGCGAGTGGTGCGCGTTCCAGGCGCTCTGCCCGGTCTACGGCGGCACGCCACCGCCGCTACCCGATCCGAGCAGGCCGACCTGCCGCTGCCAGACCTGTCCTGCTGGCGACCTCGCGCGGCCGAGCGCGGGCCCGGACCAGCGCGTCTCCGCTCCCGATGCGCCCGCGACGTGCGTGCCCGCGCCGCACACTGTCATTTAGTCCGGACGACGTCGGGTTCGAGCGACGTCGGGTTCGAGCGACGTCGGGTTCGAGCGACGTCGGGTTCGAGCGACGTCGGGTTCGAGCGACGTCGGGTTCGAGCGACGTCGGGTTCGTGCGACGGCTTGTTCAGGCGACATCCTGTCCGCGCTCTTTAGAAGGCATGCGCCATCCCGCTGCGAAGACGAGATATAACTTGACATCGCTCGGCGATGACACGGTTCCGGTACATCATCGACGCCATGCGGCAGGCGTTTCAGGGTGTCTACGGCGGCAAGCCGGGCACCAGCCAGCCCCGGGTGCCTGAGATGACGCCGATCAGCTTGGCGTGCAGGTCGAGGATGGCCTTTGCTCTCCCGGTGGGACAGATCCGCGATATGGCTGGTGAAGCCCGGGTTCACGAATAGGCCTTTCTTCTTGGTAATGGGGTAGACCCGGACCACCGGGTGGATGGCTACCAGCAGGTTGTCCTCGATCCGCTTGGACAGGGCACTGTCGCCCTCGGCGCGGGCACTGCCATAGCGGTGCTCGGCGCTCGCCCAGTTGTCGACCTCCTGCGCCGACAGTCTGCAGGCGGCCCTGCCGGGCGAACTCGGTGATCTTGTGTGCCTGGACCTCGTCCAGCCAGGAGTCGGGGCATGAACGAGCAGCTGGCGACGATCAGCTTCAGACGGCACAGACCGACCCTAGTGTTCGGGGTGATCCTCCGGTGCCGGGGCCGCCTCGGCCACGACCTCCTCGAAGGCGGCCACGACCTCTCGGCTTGCTCGACCGCGACCTCTTCGGCCGTGACCTCTTCGGGCCGTGACGCCGATGTCGACCGCTGCCGCGATGTCGGCACGCACCTGCGGGAAGTGGCACGCGACGAAGTGGTCGTCTCGCTTGAGCTCAAGCAGCGGCACGACGTCACGGCACTGCTGCTTGTCCGTGTCGCTGAGAATCTCGCGGTACTTCGGGCAGCGCGTATGGAACACGCACCCGGTGGGCGGGTCGATCGGGCTCGGTAGGTCACCGACGAGCAGGATGCGCTGGCGGCGCGACTCCTTCTCGGGATCGGGCACCGGCACGGCCGACATGAGCGCGTGCGTGTAGGGGTGCATCGGTGCCGAGTAGAGGACGTCACGGTCGGTGAGTTCCATGATCTTGCCGAGGTACATCACGGCGACGCGGTCGGAGATGTGGCGCACCACCGACAGGTCGTGCGCCACGAAGATGTAGGTGAGGTTGTATTCGTTCTGCAGGTCTTCGAGCAGGTTGACGACCTGGGCCTGCACCGACACGTCGAGCGCTGACACCGGCTCGTCGCAGACGATCAGTTTCGGCTTGAGCGCGATGGCGCGGGCGATGCCGATCCGCTGCCGCTGGCCGCCGGAGAACTCGTGCGGATAGCGGTTGTAGTGCTCGGGGTTGAGGCCGACGCGTTCCATGAGGCCCTGCACCTCGGCCTTGATGCCGTTCTCGGTCTTGGCCTTCTGGATACGGAACGGAGCGCCGACGATCGTGCCGATCGTATGCCGCGGGTTCAGCGACGAGTAAGGGTCCTGGAAGATCATCTGGATGTCGGTGCGCAGCGCGCGCAGGCGCGAGCGCGAGTACCGGGCGATGTCGTGGCCCTCGAACATGACCGAGCCGGCCGTGGGCTCGAGCAGCTTCGCCACGACGCGGGCCGTCGTCGACTTGCCGCACCCCGATTCGCCGACGAGGCCCAGCGTCTCACCGGGGGCGACTGAGAACGAGATGCCGTCGACGGCCCGCACCGCGCCGATCTGCCGCTGGATCAAGATGCCCCGGCGGATCGGGAAGTGCTTCTTGAGGTCGTTGACCGTCGAGCAGGGCGTCGGGACGGGCCGCAGCGTGGTGCACACCGTCCGCTTCGGCTTCCGTTCGCGCAGTCTTGCTCATTCGTCGGGTTCTCCTAGCTAGAGGGTAGGCGCGATCTCGTTGGAGAAGATCCGGCTGCGCTGGTGCTCTGGGATGTGGCAGCGCGCGCGATGGCTGGTGGCGTCGACGTACTCGAGGTCGGGGTGCACCGTCGTGCACGCCTCCCCGACCCGATCGCGGAAGCGGCAGCGCGGGTGGAACACACAGCCGCGCGGCACCTGGATCAGCGACGGCGGCGTGCCCGGGATCGGGGTGAGCCGCGATTGCCGGGTGCGGTCCATGCGCGGCATCGAGCCGAGCAGGCCCCAGGTGTAGGGCATCTGCGGGTTGTAGAAGATGTCCTTCACCGAGCCCTGCTCGACGCACTGCCCGCCGTACATGACGACGACGGTCTCGCACGTCTCGGCCACGACGCCCAGGTCGTGAGTGATGACGATGATCGCCGAGTTGAACTCGCGCTGTAGGTCCTTCATCAGCTCGAGGATCTGCGCCTGGACCGTCACGTCGAGCGCGGTCGTGGGCTCGTCGGCGATGAGCAGCTTCGGGTTGCACACGAGTGCCATCGCGATCATCGCGCGCTGACGCATACCGCCCGAGAACTGGTGCGGGTAGTCGTCGAAACGCTTGTCGGGGTTGCGGGATGCCGACCAGTTCCAGCATCTCGACCGCGCGCCGACGCGCGACGGCCTTGCTCACCTTATTGTGCTCCCGGTACGCCTCGACGATCTGCCAGCCGACTGTGTAGAACGGGTGCAGCGACGACAGCGGATCCTGGAAGATCATCGCCATCTCGTTGCCGCGCAACGCCCGCATGTCGTCTTCGCGCATGCTGACGAGATCCTTGCCTTCGAGCCAGATCTCGCCGGAGACATCCGCCGACGAGCCCTTGTGCAGGCCCAGGATGGCCTGGCTCGTCACCGACTTGCCCGAGCCCGACTCGCCGACGATGCCAAGGATCTGGCCACGAGCGAGGTCGAACGACAGGCCGTCGACCGACTTGACCAGACCGTCCGCGGTGGGGAAGTGCACACGCAGATCGCGCACGGACAGGAACGCCGACGGAGCCTCAGTCTCGAGGTGCACGTCGATGGCCGGTTGCATAACTAGTTCTCCTCGTCGGTCGGTCGTCAGGTCAGGCGCACGCGCGGGTCGACGAACGCGTAGAGGATGTCGACGATCAGGTTGGCGATGACGAGGGCGATTGCAGCAACCAGCGTGACACCCATGATCACCGGCAGGTCGTGCTGCCGGATCGACGTCACCGACAGCCAGCCGAGACCACGCAGGTTGAAGACCGTCTCGGTGATGACGGTGGTGCCGATCAACTGGCCGAGGTCGATGCCGAAGATAGTGACGATCGGCGTCAGCGCGGCGCGCAGACCGTGCTTCACGACGACGGTGTGCCACGGCAGGCCCTTCGCACGAGCGGTGCGGATGAAGTCCTCACCCATCGTCTCGAGCATGCTCGCGCGGGTGAGCCGGGCGTAGAGGGCTGCGAAGAGGAACGCGAGCGCGATCCAGGGCAGGATCATGCTCTCGAGCCACTGCACCGGATTGTCGGTGATGCTCGCGTACGAGGGGTTGGTCAACCATTTCAGCTGGTACTCGAAGATCAGCAGCAGCACCGGGCCGGTGAAGAAGATCGGCAGCGACACGCCGCCGAGCGCCAACGTCATGCCGACGCGGTCGATGATCGATCCGGGGCGCAGGCCTGACAAGGTGCCGATGAGCACACCACCGAGCAGCCACAGCGTCGCGGCGCCGACAGCCAGGCTCAGGCTCACTGGAAATGCCTGCGCTATCAGCGTGCCGACTGCCGTGTTCTGCTGGAACGAGTAGCCGAGGCACGGCGCGGCGCAGTGCACGGGCGGACTGGTGCCGTCGGTCAGCGCTCTGACCGAAGAGGATGCCGTGCAGCCAGTGCCAGTACTGGCGGTACCACGGCAGGTCGAAGCCGAAGCGGTGCTCGAGCAACTTGAGCTGCAACGAGCCCGGCGGGAACGGGATCTTGCCGACGTAGTAGTAGACCGGCGAGCTGTGCGACAGCAACGGCGCGAGCTGGAAGATCACGAACGTCACGAAGCTCACGACGATCAGCACCACGAAGGCGCCGAGACTTCTACGGATGATGAACCGAATCATATGCTGGTGGACGTTCGTGGTGGACCCGGAGCACCGGGCCCACCACGAAGCGCCTTACCTTCCTTTCGTCGCAGGACGTCTGCTGATCAGCTGACGCCCACGTTGACGAAGTCATAGATGCCGAACGCGAGAGCGGTGTCGCTGGTCACGTTCGTCATCCGCGGGTTGCGGTAGTACAGGTCCTTGCCGTACAGGATCGGCAGGTACGTCGCACTCTGCGCAATCGCGTTGTTCAGGCTCTCCCAGTCGGCCTCGGTGGCGTTGCCCGCCGGGGCCTTGTCGAGAACCGCGTTCACCGTCGGGTCGTTCAGGCTCGTGTAGTTCGAGTTACCCGTCGGCAGGATCGCGTTGCCGTTGGTGATCGACTGGAAGAAGCCGACGCCCGTCGGGAAGTCAGCACCCCAGCCGGCAAAGGCAATGCCGATGCCCTGGTTCTTGATGTTCTGCGGCGAGCCGATCCAGGTGCTGTAGTACGACGAGCTGTCCTGGGGAGCAGCGGTCACCTGAATGCCGACCTTGGCCAGAGCCGCTTCCTCGACTGCGAACGCCGCGGCAGCATGCGTGCTCGGAGTTGCGTAGGCGAGCTTGGTGCTGAAGCCGTTCGGCTTGCCACACGCGGCGAGCTCCTGCTTGGCCTTGACGTCGTCACCCGTGTTGCCGGCGCCCGACGGGTACGGGTTGAAGCTGGCGGTGTAGCCCGGGATGCCGGGAGGCGCCATGCCGCCGGCCGGAACACCGGCAACCGCACCACCGTAAGCCCGGATGAAGCCGGCCTTATCCCATGCGTAGAACACCGCGCGGCGGCAGTGCACGTTCGGGATCACGGACGGCATCACCGCGGCGTACCTGTCGAACGGCGTGACCGGGTCGTCAGCGTTGGCCTTGAGCGTCGGGTTGGTGAGGATCTGTCGCCTGGAACTCGGCCTGCACGGTGTCCGAAGCGTTGGCGTCGGCGGTGCCCGCCTGGAGCTTCTTGTCGATGTCGACCGGGTCCGTGTCAACCGTGAGGTCGATCTCGTTCACCAGCGGGTGCCGGATCGTGTCGGTGGCCTGCGACCAGTTGGGGTTGCGCACGAAGATGATGCTCTTGTTCGGCGTATACGACTGGATCATGAACGGGCCGGTCGACAGCGGGTGCTTGGTGTAGGTCGCGCCCATGAAGCCCGGGCCACCCTCGACCTTGTACGGCACCGGTGCCGACGCAGCCATCGCCATCAGGTAGTTGAAGTCGGCGTTCGGGCCCGACAGGTTGAAGGTGATGGTGTTCGCGGTCGTGGTGATCGTGCTCAGGTCACCGCTCTTGTACGGACCCGCGTAGCTCTTCGGGTGCGCGATGCCCGAAATGAAGTACGACGACGGGCCACCGTTGATGACGTCGGTCGCGAACAGGCGCTCGACGCCGTACTTGATGTCCATCGGCGTGACCGCCGTGCCGTTGCTCCACTTGATGCCCGGCTTCAGCGTGTAGGTCCACTGGGTGAAGTTGGCGTTGTGGGTGCCCATGTCGGTGGCCAGGTCGGGTGCGAGAGTGAACTTCGTACCGTTGAGCACCTGGTAACCGATGAGCGAACGGGTGAACAGGCGCTGCATGTTCCAGCACCAGCCGTAGTACGTGCGCTGCGGGTCCCACGAGTCACAGTCCGAAGACGTGAGCAGGTTGAGCGTGCCACCGGTCTTCGTCGATGGGTTCACGATCTTGTCGTACGCGGCGTTGAACGCAGCAGTGGTGGTGTTGCCGCCGCCCCCTACTGCTGCTGCTGGGGAGCCGCCGTTGCTTGATGACTTGCTGCTGCCACAGCCACTGATCACGATGGCTGCGACGGCGGCGATGCCGATCGCGGCGGACACCCTCCGGTGCCGATTCATCAGCTGCATTCCACTCTTCTCCTGTTGTCTGGTTCCTGGCCGAGCTGAACGGCGACGGCCATCCCGGCGGGCTGCCGGACTGCTGCCGGGGCTTGCGCCGCGGCCGAGGTTCGTGGACGAGTCGGACCAGATCGCCGGGCTCATCGGGTGGACTTGGGATCGAGGGCGTCGCGCAATCCGTCGCCGAAGAGGTTGAACGCCATGACCGCGATGAAGATCGTGACGCCCGGAGCGATGAGGTAGGTCGGGTCGATCTCGAAGTAGTTGCCGGCGTCGCTGAGCATCTGACCCCATGACGCGGTCGGGTACGTCACGCCGACACCCAGGAACGACAGCCCGGCCTCACCGAGGATGTAGGTGGGAATCGTCAGGGTGGTGTACACGAGGATCGGGCCGACGAGGTTGGGCATGATCTCGCGCGTCATGATGCGGAAGTTCGACGCACCGAGACTTCGCGCGGCGTCGACGAACTCCTTCTCGCGCAGCGAGAGCACCTGGCCACGCACGATGCGGCCGATGTAGGGGAAGCCGAAGAATCCGAGGACGAAGATGATCACGCCGAAGCGCAGCGGGACACCGGACAGCCCGGCGAACGACGGCACGATCGAGAACACGCTCAGCAGCGCGATCGAGAACAGCAGCGTCGGGAACGCCAGCAGCATGTCCATCGTCCGGGCGATCAGCGAGTCGCGCCAGCCGCGGGAGTAGCCCGCGACGAGGCCCAGCGAGACGCCGAGCACCAGCGACAGCAGCGTCGCCAGCGACGCGATGATCAGCGAGGTCCGGGCGCCGTAGAGGAGCCCCGCGAAGACGTCCTGACCGAGCACCGGCGTGACGCCGAGCCAGTGATTACCGCTGACTCCGCCGAACGAGCCGATGGGCATCGTCGTCGAGGAGTCGAGCAGGTTCGGGTTCTGAGTCTTCCAGTCATGGCCGTACAGCGCGCTCAGCTGCCCGGCGAACACCGCGACGAGGGCGAGCAGGATGGCGACGACGCCGCCCGCCATCGCGACCTTGTCCTTCTTGAGGCGCCGCCACGCGATCTGCCACAGGGAGCGACCCTCGATCGCCTTGCCTTCGCCGAGAAGTTCGGTCGGGCCTGGTGAGCTGCTGACGACCCCGAGTCTCCGCCAGACCTCAGAGTTCTCCGCCAGACAACGACACGAGAGAAAGCCTCCTTCATGGGCAGCGGGTGCATCTGTGGGGCACGGCTACGACATGCCTGCGTGAGCCCCAGGGGTTGCCAGCCGTATCCGCGTCTATAACCGTAGACTTGAGTCGCGCGAGGTCAAGGTGTCGTCTCGAACTGTTGTATTTTCGTGATCCGGCGGAAACGGGGGCATTTTGCCTCGTCGCTCGCACTGCACCTGGATCCACCTCGCCGCTGAGCACTGCGGCGCGATCACCGCCTCCGAACACGGTCACGCCCATCGGATCGATCAACGCCGACGCACCTGGGTAGTCCGCGGCGGACACCTCTACCTGCCCCACTGCCATCTTCTCGCTGCCCTGGGGGCGCCCCATGCGATCCGAGCTGCACCGCTATACGCGGTAGTAACACCTGCTGCACCTTGTCGGCATGGTCGGCGCCGACAAGAGCACGGTGCGCGACATCCTCACCTACTGGTACGTGACCAGCCCGGCGAAGCGGAAGCGGCGGGTGACCATCGTGGTCGGGGACGTCGCCGAGGCCCTCGCGGTCACCAGCCTCTTCACCCGCCTCGGGGTCCCCGCCGCTCCAGTCCTCGGCCACCCGCCAGCGGAACAGCGCCCGGCTGCACCGCCGCCTTGCGACCGCCGGGGCACCCTCGCTGCTCGCCCACGACCATCCCGGCTTCCGGTACCTCAGCAGCGCCTGCCCGGCGGACGCGCTGCGCGGCCTGGAGGCCGACCAGCCGCTGCGCCCCGGTCAGGCCCCGTGCACCATGCTCTTCCCGCCGGAACCGGAAGACGGCGAGCAGGAAGACCGCGGCCCCGGCAGGACCGCCACGGCTGCCCGCTATGGTCCCGCTGCCCCCGCCACCACGGGGCCTGGGAGACCTAGTCACCGCCGCCGGCTGCTGGAGCGGGCCGGGCCGCGGCTGGCTCGCCGCGCTCGACCTGCCCGCCGCGTCCCGCGAGGTGGTCGAGGACGACCTGGCCCTGATCGACGCCCTGCAGGTCCCGATCGACCGGCTCGACTGGGAGGTTCACCAGCGGGCGAAGGCCGACCCGCGGGTCAAGGTGCTCACCCAGCTCCCGGGCGTCGGGCCGTTCACCGCGCTGGTCATCCTCGCCGAGGTCGGGGATGTCACCAGGTTCGGCTCGGCGCGCAAGCTGGCGTCCTGGGCCGGGCTCACCCCCACCGTGCGCGGCTCGGACCGCACCGTCTGGCACGGCCACATCTCCAAACAGGGCTCAGCGTGGCTGCGGTGGGCCCTGTCCGAGACAGCGCAGACCGCCAAGCGGCACCCGCAGCGGACGGCTTCCAGGTGATCGCCCGCCGCCGGGGCAAGAAGATCGCCACCACCGCGATCGCCCGCAAGCTGCCTGCCCGCGCCTGGCACCTGCTCACCGAGGCCGGGCACACCTCAGCACCCGCGCCCGCCACTACATCATCTGCACCCCATCCCAGACGCGCCGATCCCGGACCCGGACCTGTCGGCCAGCAGGCAGCAGATCGTGCTGGAAAGCGACGTGCCAAGCCCGATCGCGCCGCCATCTGGCTGCCGCTTCCACCCGCGCTGCCGGTACGCCACCGACATCTGCGAGACCGACGAGCCCCCGCTAACGCGACACGGCAGCCTGGGCCACCTGGCCGCGTGCCACCATCGCCTCAACCTCGGTGACCAAGTAGATCTCGCGATACCGGCGGGCGTCGCCGCTGCGGCCGAAGCGGAACACGCCCCAGGAGCGAGTGCCTAGGGTCATGCCGCCGAGGCCGGTCTCGGTGATTCTGCCGGAGATACTCGGCCCGCTGGGCGGCTAGCTGATGCCGTGCTTCTTGAGTATGTCGCGGACGTCGGCCAGCTCGTCCTCGGCCTCTGCCTTGATCGCTGACTTGCCGCGGGCTCGCTCCAGTGACGCGGTCGGCTGACCGCCCTCGCGCGGCTGGTCCTTAACGGCCTTGTGGCGCTTGCGCCAGCCGACGAGCGGGATGCCGCCCGACACCAGGAAGAGCACGGCCGAGACGCCGACGAGGATCACGCCTAGCCAGACTCTCGGCGAGAGCGCGACGGCGCCGGCGAACTGCACGATCGCGGAGACGATACGGCCGATGAGGGGAAGCGCGTGGGTCAGCCACGCTGCTATGGGCAGCAGCGACCAGGCGATGCCGCGGATGCCGCTGCGGGCGCCCTTCTTGCGCCACGCGATCCCGCTCAGGATGAGTCCGGCGACCGTGACAGCTATGAACACAGGTCCGGCAAGCCACTGGTGGCGAAACTAAGCCAGCTATGCACTGCCGCCTCCCCTCGCGGCCGCCCGAGTGCTGCTCACTCGATGACGCAAGCTGTCTACGTCTTGCTGCGGCCTTAGCTTGGTTCCTTTGATTGTCGCACATCAGAGGCGCAACCCCAGCCCTCGTCGCTAGCTGCCCCAGCGTGACGCCCGCGAGGGTGTCGAGCACGATCCGGCCCGGCCGCTGCGGCACCGGCACGACGCTCGGCACGGCCACCGTCCGGTAGCCGGCCGCCTCGGCCGCGAGCACGCCGTTCACCGAGTCCTCCAGCGCGATCGCCCGCTGCGGTTCAACTCCGAGCTTGGCCGCGGCGAGCAGATAGCCTTCCGGGTCGGGCTTGGCCTGCGATACGTCGGCCGCGCAGACGATGACCGGGAACCGGACGTCCAGCTTCGCCAGCACGGCGTCGACGACCTCCGGCTCCGAGGAGGTCACCAGCGCGTACGGCAGGCCTGCCGACTGCACCTCGCGCGACGAGCTCGAGCGCACCGGGCAGCACCGGCAACGGAACCGTCCCGAGCAGGTCGACCATTTCAGCGCGCAGCCAGCGGGCGACGGCGGCGGGCTCGGCGGCTCGCGTTCCCTTGCTCAGGAGGTACGCCGACGGTCGTGGCCATCGAGCCGCCCACGAGCGCATCCTGGTCGCCGTGCGCCCACGTCCCGTGCAGGCGCTCCATGACGGCGCTCTCGGCCTGGAACCACAAGGGCTCGGAGTCGACCAGCAGGCCGTCCATATCGAAGGTGACGGCCCCGAGTGTCGGGGCCGTAGCTAGGTGTCCAGATCGCGGCATGATGACCCCATCTTATGGATCGCCGCCGAGTGACTCGGGAAGGCAGCCGTTCGGCGACTGTCGGTCATGGAACTAGGCTTGACCCGAACGGGCACGGCGCGTGCACCGACCAAGGGAGGTGGCTGACGATCGAGCTCGACGCTGTAGGCAAACTCACCTCGCCTGCGCTCATCGCTGCCTTCGAGGGCTGGAACGACGCTGGCGAAGCCGCCAGCAGCGCGATCACGCAGCTGATCTCGGCCTGGGACGCCAAGGCCATCGGCGAGATCGACCCCGAGGACTATTACGACTTCCAGGTCACCCGGCCGGTCATGGAAGTGTCCGACGGCCGCGCGGAGCAACTGGTCTGGCCGACCACCCGGCTCACCGTCGCCCGGCCGCCTGACGTCGGCCGCGACCTGCTCCTGCTGCACGGCATCGAGCCGAACATGCGCTGGCGTGCTTTCACGGCCGAGCTGGTCAGCGCCTTCACCGACCTCGGCATCGAGCTTGTCATTCTGCTCGGCGCGCTGCTTGCCGACTCGCCGCACACCCGGCCGCTTCAGGTGACCGCCGCTACCTCCGGCGCCGAGTTGGCGGCTCAGCTGCACGTTGAGCCCGTCGACTATAAAGGCCCAACCGGCATCGTCGGCGTGCTCCAGCAGGCCTGCGCCACGGCCGGGATGCCGTCGGTATCGCTCTGGGCCGCGGTGCCGCACTACGTGGCCCAGCCGCCGAGCCCGAAGGCCACCCTCGCGCTGCTGCGCAGCGTTGAGGACATCCTGGACATCTCCCTGCCGCTGGCCGACCTGCCAGCCGAGGCCAGGGCGTGGGAACGGGGTGTCGACGAGCTGGCCGAGCAGGACAGCGACGTGGCCGAGTACGTTCGCAGCCTCGAGGAAGCGAAGGACGCCACCGACCTGCCGGAGGCCAGCGGCGACGCCATCGCCAGGGAGTTCGAGCGCTATCTGCGCCGACGCGGTGACCGGGGCGCCTAGCATAGGCGGCCAAGCCGCGGTCAGATGGGCGGCCAGGGCACCGCGGGCCAGTCGACCGGCGGGAGCGGATGCACCTTGCGCGCGAGCAGCATCTCGACTCGCCTTCTCGTGGCGGCGACCTCCGCCGCCGTCAGCCAGTTGCCGAGCTCATCGCCCAGCTCGCCACCGGTAATCATGTCCTTCAGGCTCGCCAGCGCCGTCAGCGCCGCGCTGGTCAGTGGCTTGCCCCGCCACTGCCACAGCACGGTGCGCAGCTTGTACTCGGAGCCGAAGCACACCCCGTGATCACATCCGTACAGCGGTCCGCCCGTGACCGGCAGCAGATGACCGATCTTCCGGTCGGCGTTGTTGACGACCGCGTCGAACACGGCCATCTGGCGCAGCCTCGCGTCGTTGCTGCGAGCGAGCTCGACCAGGTCGACGGTTTCGTCGGCGTCAATCCAGAGCTGGCACATGCCCGGTCCGAACGGGCCGTCGCGGTAGACGGTCGGCGGAACGACGTCGAACCCGGCCGCACGTGACACCAGATACGCAGCTATCTCACGCCCGGCCAGCGTGCCGTCGGGGAAGTCCCACAGCGGCCGCTCGCCAGCCACCGGCTTGTAGACGCAGGCGGCCTGGATCTTCGAATCGCTGATGGTGCAGTACATCGTCGCGTTGGACGCGTCGACCAGGCGGCCCTGCACGTCGAGCGCGCCGGTGGCGAGCAGCTCTAGCAACGCCGCTTCGTCAGCGGCGCTCGTGGGATGCCGCGCCACCCCGTCTATGTGCGGTACTGCTGGTTGCGGTACCTGGTTGCGGCCCGCTAGCCGGCTCGCCGCCGGTCCTCGCTGACCGGCCGCCCTGGCCCGCTGTTCACGCCACGCCTTCCTGCTGGCCGCCGCATCAGCCATGCCCGACCCGATGGCCGTTCTGGCGCGGGCACACGTGGCCTGCCGGGTCGAGCGGCAGTCCGCACAGCGCGCAGGGCGGCCGTCCCTGCTGCACGACCTGGATGGCGCGCTTTGAGAACGAGCGAGCTGCTTCCGCGGTGATGCGCACACGGAGGACGGCCGGACCGTCTTCGGGGATGTCGTCCGCCAGCGGTTCCAGCGGTTCCTCGCTCTCCTCCTGCGCCTCGATGATGACGCGGTCACCGTCGTGATCCCAGGCCAGCGCGATCGCGCCAACCCGGAAGTCCTCCGTTAGCGGCAGGTCGAGCGGGCCGTCGTCGACCTCCGCGCGCAGCCTCTGACACCGCACCAGTCCGGCGCGCCACCTCGTCGAGCAACTCGTCAAGCCGCTCGGCGAGCTGGCTCACCTGGCCCTTCTCCAAGCGCGACGCTGGTGATCCTGGTGCCCACGGTTGCCTGCAGATAGAACGTCCGCTCCCCAGGCTGGCCGACAGTGCCCGCGACGAAACGCTCCGGCGGGTCGTACGAGTAGACCGGCATGACCCCCATCCTCTCGCGAAACGGCCTGCTGCCAGCCCGGTCGTAAACAGTCAGGCTACCGGCGCCCGGGTCGGCTAGCCGCCGGTGCCTGCTCCCCCGCCGACGGCGGCGTCCGCGTCCGCCCTCCGCCTGGCCTTGCGAGCCGTCAGCTCGGCGAGCGCCGCGGCGTCTGGCCCGGAATCGTTCATGCGGAGCACGAAGGGGCGGAGCGTGGTGTACCTGACGATGCTCAGCGAGCAGGGATCTACCTGAATCCGCTGCGACATGTCCAGGTGCATGCCGAGCGCGTCAGCCAGGATTGCCTTGATCACGTCGCCGTGCGAGCAGATGAGGTACACGGCGCCTGGCCCAGCCTGGCGTTCCAGTCGCGAACGGCGGCGACCGCGCGCTGCTGCATCCCCAGCATCGACTCACCATCCGGCCCGGGGAACCGGACAGCACTCGGATGCGCCTGCACGACGCGCCACAGCGGATCGCGCGCGAGCTTGCGCAGCGGCTGGCCGGTCCAGTCGCCGTACCGGCATTCTCCGACGCGATGATCAATCGTGACCGCTGGCGCGGCTGCGTGATCGCTGCCAGCCTGCCGGACCGCGATAGCCGAGGCGGTCTGGACACAGCGCTCAAGCGGGCTGCTCACGATCGTCGCGAGCGGAACCTGGGCGAGCCTCTCGCCCAGGGCCGCGGCCTGTGCATCACCCCTATCGTCGAGGGCGATGCCCGGCAGCCAGCCGGTCAGCGCCTTGCCCGTTGACGAGGTGAGGCCGTGCCGGACGATCAGCACGAGTGTCATGGCAGCACCGGGGTCATCTCTCGACTCTAGCGGCGGGCCTGGCCGCTCCCAGCGTCACCACGGCTGGATCGGCGCCGGCCGAACGTCAGCGGGGACGGTCCAGCAGCTACGTAAGTCGCCGCGCCGAACGACACCATGTCACCTGCCCGCACCGGTACCGGGCCGGTGACGCGCCAGCCGTTCAGCCGTGTTCCGTTCGTCGAGCCGAGATCGGCGAGCAGCCAGCCGCTGGCCCCGCGTTCCAGACTGGCGTGCCAGCGTGACACGGTCTCGTCGCCGAGAGTCATGTCGCAGCCGACCTCGCGCCCGATGGTGAAGCGGACCTGCGAACCGCGCGGCAGCGTGAGCACGGGTGGCCAGCCGCGCAGCCACCTGTCAGTCGCATGCGACGCCTGCCGCCAGATCGCCGCCGCCCGTATCCAGATGCCGCGTGGTCTGGGCAGATCCGCGACCACGCTGCGAAGTTCGCGGTTCGCCCGCGCGCGCAGCGCTACCTCAACCCGATGCGCGAACGTCTCATGGGTCAGCCGACCCTGGGCGTAGCCATCCCGGAGTTCGGCGAGTGCTTGCTCCCGCTCGGCATCGGACACCCGGATGTGGTCCATACTGCCGGCGCCGAGATTGTCCGGTGCCACCACACCAGGATTATCGGCGCCGGACAGCCCCAGCGACAAGCCCGACGCTGCTGGCCTAGTGCAGCCGGACGCGCGGGTCGAGGACGGCATAGAAGATGTCGACCAGGAGATTGGCGACGACGACTCCGGCGGCCACGATGATCGTGATGCCCATGATCACCGGCAGGTCCTGGCTCTGGATGGCGTGGATGGCGGTCCAGCCGAGGCCGGGCAGGCCGAACACCTGCTCCGTGATGAACGCGCCGCCGATGAGCCCGCCGACGTCGAGGCCGAACTGAGTTACGACGGGGGTGAGCGAGGCGCGCAGGTTGTGCCGGAGGATAAGCCTGCCCTCGGACATGCCCTTGGACTGCGAGCGGTGCGGATGTAGTCCTCACCGAACACGTCCAGCATCGACCCGCGGGTGAGCCTGGTATAGGTCGCCGCCGAGACCAGGGCGAGCGTGAACCACGGCAGGATGTAGGCGTGTGCCCACGCCAGCGGGTTCGACGTGAAACCCGGGGGTGTCCCATTAGGCGCCGGGAAGATCGCCGATGCCGTGGCTGGTCGGTACCTGGTACAGGTAGAGGATGAACAGCAGGCCGAGGACGAACGTCGGCATCGAGTAGAAGAGCAGCGCCTGCGTGGTGAAGAACCGGTCCAGCACCGACCTGGTCCGGACCGCGGACAGGATGCCGGTTGCGAGCCCTATCAGCGAGCCAGATGATGGACGCGCCGATGACCAGCGAGATCGTGATCGGGAACGCCTGCTTGATGGAAGTGGTCACCGGGACGCTGTTGTAGTAGTCGTAGCCCAGGTTGCCGTGCGCAAGCTGCGTGACGAAGTGCCAGTAAGCGTCGTACCACGGCTTGTTCAGGTATAGCTGCTTGGAGATGGCGGCGATCTGGGCGGGGGTGCCTGACTTGCCGGCCAGCACCCTGGCCACGAACTGGGGGCCTGGGCCGAGGAAGAAGATGATGTAGACCGTGAACGTTATCAGCACCAGGACCAGCAGGCCCTGCAGAATGCGGCGGATCAGGAATCGGGCCACAGCTAGCTCCTAGAGGGAAAGGTCGCCGCGCGGGTCGAAGGCATCCCTGACCCCGTCGCCGAAGATGTTGAAGGACAGCGTGGTGATCAGCAGCGCCAGGCTCGGGAAGACCAGGTACCACCACGGCCCGTACAAGAACATTTCGGACGCGGTGGAGATCATCTGGCCCCAGTCCGCTGTCGGTGGCTGTATGCCGACGCCGAGGAACGACAGCGACGCCTCGCCGACGATCGTGGCCGGGATTAGCAGCGTGGTGTAGACGATCAGCGGCGCGAGCAGGTTCGGCAGGATGTCAATGAACATGATCCGCCACGGCCCGGCGCCGAGCGCCCGGGCGGCCTCGATGTATTCCTTCTCCTTGATCGACAGCACCTGCCCGCGGACAAGCCGGCCGACCGTTGCCCAGCCGAAGAAGCCCAGCACGATGATGACGATCGGCAGGCCGGGGCCGATGAACCCGAAGATGGGCTTTTGCACCGCGACCGAGAACAGTGCGATCGCGAACAGCAGGAACGGGACGGCCAGCAGCCAGTCCATGAACCGCGCTAGGACGGAGTCGATGATGCCGCCGAAGTAGCCGGCCGCGAGGCCGATCACGGTGCCGCCGACAACGGTCACCGCAGTCGCGACCACGCCGACGAACAGCGAGATCCGGGCCCCGTAGGCGATCCGGACCAGCAGGTCGCGGCCCAGGTCATCGGTGCCGAACCAGAACGTGCCGTTCGGGCCGACCGGCTGCCCGTCGGGCGGTGCGGCCGATGGTGGAGAACTGCTGCATGTTGCCGTGCCCGGTGATCGCCGCGAAGACCGGCGCGCCGATGGCGCAGGCGACGATGAACACGATCACGCCGAGGGTGATCATCGCGGCCCGGTCGCGGCGCAGCCGCCGCCAGGCAAGCACCCACGGGCTCTTGCCCTCGATTCCTTCTGCGCGTCGACCGCTTTGACTCCAGCGGGCTCGACGGGGAACGCGGGCTCCCCTACCGCAGTGACGTCACTAGCTCATGACGATTTCCCTCCTGCTTCCAGGCTCATGCGCCGGCGATGAGCCCGGACTCGATCACGCGCTGGTCCTCGGCGATAGCCGGCGTGGACAGCGAGATGTCCTCGCCGTCTTCAACCGGGAAGTGACACGCGGCGACGGTGCTCCGCGTCGTCGCCGAGCCTGGGCGATGAGTTCGGGCTCGGTGCTGACGCAGGTCGGCCGGGCCTTCGGGCAGCGCGGGTGGAACCGGCAGCCCGACGGCGGGTGGATCGGCGACGGCACGTCGCCGGCCAGGATGATCCGCTCCCGCTGCGTCGGCGTGCTCGGGGTCGGGCAGTGGCACCGCCGACAGCAGCGCGTCGGTGTAGGGGTGCCGCGGGTGCGCCCACATCTTGTCGACCGGCGACTCCTCGACGATCTTGCCGAGGTACATGACGGCGACCCGGTTGCTGACGTGGCGCACGACCGACAGGTCGTGCGCGATGAAGATGTAGGTCAGGCCGAGGTCGCGCTGCAGGTCGGACAGCAAGTTGAGGATCTGGGCCTGGATCGACACGTCCAGCGCCGACACCGGCTCGTCGCAGATGATCAGCTTCGGGCTGGAACGCCAGCGCGCGGGCCACCCCGATCCGCTGCCGCTGCCCGCCGGAGAACTCGGCTGGGAACCGGTTGTAGTGCTCGGGGTTAAGACCGACCAGCTCCATCAGGTGCTGGACCTGCCGCTTGCGGTCGGCGCCGCGTGGCGGTGCGGTGGATCGCGAACGGGTCCCCGATGATCGAGCCGACCCGGCGGCGCGGGTTGAGCGATCCGTACGGGTCCTGGAAGATCATCTGGATGTCGCGGCGCAGCGGGCGCATCCGCCGCGGCGAGCAGCTTGGTGATGTCCTGGCCGTCGAAGTCGATCTTGCCGGAGGTCACCGGGTACAGCCGGGCCACGCAGCGCGCCAGCGTCGACTTGCCGCAGCCGGTCTCGCCGACCAGGCCGAGCGTCTCGCCCCGTGCGGACCTCCAGGCTGACGTCCTCGACCGCGTGCACGTACTCCCGCTCGCGCCGGAACCAGCTTGCCGGACTTCACCGGGAAGTGCTTGACCAGGTTCTCCACCCGGAGCAGCAGGTCGCCGCGCGAAGCCTGGCCGTCCATCGGTTGCTGTGACATGACGTTAATCCCTTACGCTTCGGCGCTGACCGGCAGCGACTGATCCAGCCGGACCCGCAGCGCCAGCCGGGCCGCGGCGTTATGCGGCAGCCAGCACCGCGACAGGTGATAGTCCGCTTCCGCCACCGACCTCCAGCGGCGGCAGCTCGGTCCGGCACCGGTCCATCACGTAGGGACACCGGGCCGCGAACGGGCAGCCGGGCGGCACGTTGATCGGGCTCGGCGGCGTGCCCGGAATCGCGCGCAGCCGCTCCCGCTCGCCGCCGTAGGCCGGCAGCGACTGCAGCAGCCCCTCGGTGTAGGGGTGATGGAAGCTCTTGAATGTGGTCATCCGGTCGGCCTGCTCCATGACCATGCCGCCGTACATGACCACCACGTCGTCCGCGACGTCAGCGATGACGCCGAGGTCGTGGGTGATCAGGATCACCGCGGTGCCGAACTCTTGCTGCAGGCTGTTGATCATCTGCAGCACCTGGGCCTGCACCGTCACGTCCAGCGCCGTCGTCGGCTCGTCGGCGATCAGCAGCGCCGGGTTGTTCGCCATCGCCATCGCGATCATCGCTCGCTGCCGCATCCCGCCGGAGAACTGGTGCGGGTAGTCGTCGATCCGCCGGTCCGGCTGCGGGATCCCGACCAGCCCGAGCAGCTCGATCGCCCGCTTGCGCGCCGCCGCCTTCGACAACTCTTTGTCGTGCAGCCTGCAGCATCTCGACGATCTGCCAGCCGACCTTGTAGAACGGATGCAGGCTGGACAGCGGATCCTGGAAGATCATCCCGATCTGTGCGCCGCGGACCTTCGCCAGTTCCTGCCTGGTCATCGTGAGCAGGTCCCGGCCGTTGAACAGCGCCTGGCCCTCGACATCGGCGCCGCGGGTCAGGCCCATGATCGTCTGGGTGGACACGCTCTTCCCCGACCCGGATTCACCCACGATGCCGAGGGTCTGCCCGGGCTCTATGGCGAACGAGACTCCCCGGACCGCCTTGACGATTCCGTCGTCGGTCCGGAAGGAGACATGCAGGTCCTTGACCTCGAGTAGCGCCACGCTGCTCATGCCCTTCGTGGAAGATTCTGTTGGGAGATCCCGGGCGATGCCCATCAGATCCGCAGAAGGCGGGCGTAGCATCGCTAACAGATTGTATCCGCCCAGTTCCCCTGAGCAAGTCATGACTCAGGGGAACTGGGCGGATTGTGGTTAGAACCTCACTCCGCGGCTAACGCCTAGTGACTGCTCAGCCAGACGTTGGTCGGGTCGAAGTTCTGCAGTTCCGGCACGTAGACCGCGTTGTGCACGAAGCTGGAGTGATAGTTCGGCTGCAGGCTCTGGGTGATCTGGTAGGTCACGGCAGCGTTGGTGATGTTCTCATCCAGCTGCGCCCAGATCTTGTCCGCAGCCGCTGCGGTCGGGGCCGCCAGTGCCTGGCTGATGAGGGCGTCGTTCGCCTTGTTGCAGTAGTAGGTGTAGTTACTGCCGGCCGGGACGATCGAGGCGCACGAGTACAGCGGGTTGAAGAACGACAGCGCGTTACCGTAGGCGTACCAGTCCGGGAGCCAGCCGTACATGCCGATGTCCCAGGTGCCGTTCTTGGCCGTGCTGTCACCGTAGGCGTACTTAGTGAACAGGTCAGCCGACGGCACCGGCAGCGCCTTCAGCTTGATCCCAGCCGGCGCCATATCGGCCTGCAGCGTCTGGAACATCTTCGGCTCGACCGTCGACGCAGCGTTGTAGACGACGGTCAGCGTCAGGCCGTTGGGGTAGCCGGCGGCGGCCAGCTCCGACTTGGCCTTCGCCGGGTCGAAGGTGAACGGGTTGAAGTTGGCCGGCACGTCCTGCGAACCGTTGATGCCGTTCGGCAGGATGTGCGTCAGCGGCGGGTTGATATCCGGGCCGCCAGCATCCTGGATCAGGTGAGCGCGGTTGATCGCGTCGAAGATCGCCCGGCGGACGGCCAGCTTGCTCAGGGCACCGCCGTTGTTCGGCGAGATCGTGTTGAAGTCCAGGTACGGGTTGGTGTCGAGGGCCGGGCCGATGCTGAAGTTCTTGCCGCCAGCCAGCATCTGAGCCTTAAGGCCCGGCAGCGATGCCACCGGCGGGAAGTCGTCGAACTCCATGCCGCCGGACGCGCCGCCGGTCTGCGAGCACGCTCTGAGCCGTCTGCGGCGTGCTGGTCTCGGTGACGTTGACCGCGTCGACGTAGGCCTTGCGGAGCGGGTCACTCGAGGCGTTCCAGGCCGGGTTCCGGGCGAAGGTGATCGACTTGGCCGGCACGTACGAGGTGATCTTGTACGGGCCGTCGGCAATCATGTGCTGCGCCGACCCGGTGCTGCCCGGCAGGTACAGCTCGCTCTCGATCGGGGCCGGCGAGAACGCGTCGAGCGTCATCGCGCCCGGCAGGTACGCCGATGGCTGGGTCAGGTTGATGGTAAGCGTCTCCCCGCTTGCCGTCACCCCGGAGATCTGGTTCTTGTTCATGTACGCGTTGATCGCGGTCAGCGACGTCGGCGACACCTTCGCGAACCCGGTGCAGAATTGCGTGTACCCCACGATCACGCCCTCGAAGTCAGACATGCCGCCGAAGTGCGTCGTGGTCGGGTTGCAGGACCGCTTCATGCCCAGGATGACGTCAGCAGCGGTGATCTGCCGGGCCGGGGTGGTGTCCCACATCGCGCCGGTCCTGATCGTGAGCGTGTAGCGTCTTGCCGCCGTTGCTGAGCGCACGGGCAGGGCGGTGGCCAGGTCGGGGGCAATGGACAGGGTCTGGCCCGGGATGGCGGGGTTGGAGTACAGGTCGCGATGCCAGAGCCGCTGGGCCAGGGCGCCGATGGTGTAGTAGCTGGCGTTGTAGTCCATGTAGTCGACGTCGCCATTGCCGATCATGTTGAGCGTGCCGCCCGCTGCGGGGCGCCGGTGCCAGGGTTGAGCGCCTGGAGTCCGCTGTCGAGCGAGACTTTGCTGCCGCTATTCGACGTCGATGAGCTGCCGCAAGCGGCGGCGGTCATCGCAAGCGCTCCAATGCCCGCGACGGCCAGAGAAGCTCGTGTGCGTGTCCGCATCGATGCTCTCTCCTCCTTTGGTTAGTGATCTGAAACCGACCATCACGGCCCTAACTGCGGGGGCAAGGCGCCCCGGCACAGCGGCGTGCCCATGGGCGGCCGTGGCGTGATCTTACGTCCGGAACGTCCCTGCTCAGGACCTCTCGCGGCCAGCAGAGTGCGAATCGTGATGCGACGGTGACCTGGCGCTTATCTGACTGCAACTAGCGGCGCCGTGCGATGGCAAATCGCCGGTAAAATTCGCTGATCAGGCACCCATCGCGTGCGCGCCGCCGTCGACGTGCACGATCTCGCCCGTCGTGGCCGGGAACCAGTCCGAGAGCAGCGCGACGCATCCGCGCGCGGGCGGCTCGGCGTTGGTCAGATCCCAGCCCAGCGGTGCGCGGCCGTTCCACACGCCTTCGAACTGGTCGAAGCCAGGAATGCTCTTTGCCGCCATCGTCTTAACCGGCCCGGCCGACATCAGGTTGACCCGGATGCCCTTGGGCCCGAGGTCGCGGGCGAGGTACCGGGCGGTGGACTCCAGCGCCGCCTTGGCCACGCCCATCCAGTCGTACGCCGGCCACGCCACGCTGGCATCGAAGTCCATGCCGACGATCGAGCCGCCCGGCTGCATGAGCGGCAGCGCCGCCATCGCGAGTGACTTCAGCGAGAACGCCGACACGTGCAACGCGGTCCCGGCGTCGGCCCACGGCGTCTGCAGGAAGTTGCCGCCGAGCGCGGAGGGCGGTCCGAAGGCGATGCCGTGCACCACTCCGTCGAGCCCGTCAACGTGCGCCGAGACCCGCTCGGCGAGCGAGCCGAGGTGCTCTTCGCTGGTGACATCGAGCTCTAGCACCGGGGCCGGCTCGGGCAGCCGCTTCGCGATCCGCTCTACGAGGCTCAGGCGCGGGAACGCGGTGAGCACGACGGTCGCGCCTTCCTGCTGCGCGATGCGCGCCACGTGGAACGCGATCGACGCGTCCGTGAGAACACCGGTGACGAGGATCCGCTTGCCGTCCAGGATGCCCATGCTGCTGCCTCCGCTTCGCTCCGGATCGGGCCTCAGTGGCCCATGCCGAGTCCGCCATCAACTGGCAGCACCGCGCCGGTGATGTAACCGGCCTCGGGGCTCGCCAGGAAGGCAACGGCCGCCGCCACCTCGTCCGGCTCCGCATACCGGCCGAGCGGCACGTTCGCGAGGATCGCCTGGCGCTGATCGTCGGTCAGCGCGGCGGTCATATCCGTGTCGACGAAGCCGGGCGCGACCACGTTGACGGTAATCGCGCGGCTGGCCAGCTCGCGCGCAAGCGAGCGGCCGAAGCCCACCAGGCCCGCCTTCGACGCCGCATAGTTGGCCTGGCCGCCCGAACCCAGCAGGCCGACCACGGAGGAGATCAGGATGATCCGGCCGCGCCGTAGCCGGATCATGCCGCGCACGGCCCGCTTAGCGACCCGGTAGGCGCCAGTGAGGTTCGTGTTGACGACATCGGCGAAGTCGTCCTCGCTCATCAGGGCCAGCAGCTGATCCTTGGTGACGCCGGCGTTCGCGACGAGCACCTCGACCGGTCCGTGCGCCTCCTCGGCGATCTTGAAGGCGGCGTCGACTTGCGCGGTGTCCCTGATGTCGCAGGCAGCGACCGTGAACCCGTCGACCGGGGAGCCAGACCTCGATGTCACGGTCACGCTGTCGCCGCCGTCGGCCAGCCGGCGCGCGATCGCCAGGCCAATGCCACGGTTGCCGCCGGTCACGAGTGCGGATCGGCCCATCTGCGCTCACTGCCTCCGGTCTTAAATGCACGGTGCTTCGCCAGTCGCGAGCGAGCGTACCGGTCCGGCTGCGGCGGCGCAGCCTGGGATAGGTTGGCCAGTTGTGGAGAACCAGACGTCCGGCCTGATCGATCCGGAATTCACGGCCTACCCACTGCGGGAACTGGCCGACGCGGCCCTCGGGCGCGCCGCGCAACTGGGCGCCTCGCACGCCGACTTCCGCGCCGAGCGGATCAGGGGCCAGCAGATCGGCCTTTCCGATGGAAACCTGGAGACTCAGTTCGACAGCGACGACCTCGGGCTCGCCGTCCGCGTCGTCGTGGACGGCACGTGGGGCTTCGCGTCCGCCGTCGACCTGACCGCCGATGCCGCGGCCCACGCCGCCGCTGAGGCCGTCGACGTCGCCAGGGTCGCGGCCGCCATGAACACCGAGCCGATCGAGCTGGCCGACGAGCCCGCCCACGGGGACGTGACCTGGGTATCGGCCTACGAGATCGACCCGTTCGAGGTCAGCGTCGCCGACAAGATCGCGCTGCTGGCCGGCTGGAGCAGGACGCTGCTGGCCGCCCACGGCGTCGACCACGTGGACGCGTCGCTGTACCAGGTCAAGGAGTGCAAGTTCTACACCGACGGCGCGACGACGGCACTCCAGCAACGGGTCCGGGTACACCCGTCGCTAACTGCCGTCTCGGTCGGCGCTGACGGCCGGTTCGAGACGATGCGAACGCTGGCGCCGCCGGCCGGCCGCGGATATGAGTACCTCACGGGCACCGGCTGCGACTTCGGGGCCGAGCTGGCCGAGATTCCCGACCTGCTCGCGGCCAAGCTAGCCGCGCCGTCAGTCGAGGCGGGGCGGTACGACCTGGTGATCGATCCGTCCAACCTGTTCCTGACCATTCACGAGTCCATCGGGCACGCCACGGAGCTGGATCGGGCGCTCGGGTACGAGGCCGCGTACGCAGGGACGTCGTTCGCGACGTTCGACAAGCTCGGCACGCTCCAGTACGGCTCGCCGATCATGCACGTCACCGGCGACCGCACCGCCGAGCACGGCCTGGCCACCATCGGGTATGACGACGAGGGCGTCCTCGGACAGTCCTGGGACCTCATCGCCGGAGGCGTGCTGACCGGCTATCAGCTCGACCGCAGGATCGCCCGGCTGACCGGCCTCGGCCGGTCCAACGGCTGCGCGTTCGCCGACTCACCCGGGCACATGCCGATCCAGCGGATGGCAAACGTCTCGCTCCGGCCCGCCGCCGACGGACCCGCCACTGAGCAGCTGATCGCCGGCGTCACCGACGGGATCTACATCGTCGGCGACAAGAGCTGGTCCATTGACATGCAGCGCTACAACTTCCAGTTCACGGGGCAGCGGTTCTTCCGGATCAAGAACGGTCAGCTCGCCGGGCAGCTCCGCGATGTGGCCTACCAAGCGACGACCACGGACTTCTGGAACTCGATGGAGGCGATCGGCGGCCCGCAGACCTACGTACTCGGCGGCGCGTTCAACTGCGGCAAGGGCCAGCCAGGGCAGGTGGCTCCGGTCAGTCACGGCTGCCCATCGGTAGTCATGCGGGGAATCAGGATCCTCAACACAGTGGAAGAGGCCGGGGCATGAGCGCGCAGTCAGCCGAGCTGGGACCAGCGCCACAGGAACTCGTCGAGCGGGCACTGGCGGCCGCACAGAGCGGCGAGTGCATCGCCATCGCCGACGAGGGCTCGACGGCGAATCTTCGCTGGGCCGGTAACTCACTGACCACCAACGGCGTGTCGAGGTCACGACAGCTGACGATCATCGCAATCAGCCGGCAGGGTGACGAGGCCCGCGTTGGCGTTGTGTCCAGGGCGGGCGTCCACCCAGGCCAGGTCCCCGACCTGGTCGCCGAGGCTGAGCACGCCGCAACCGAGGCCACGCCGTCTGAAGACGCACAGCCACTCGTCATCCCGTCCGACATCCGGTCCGACGCGACCAAGTGGGATGCCTCGCCGGGCGCCACCCAGATCGGCGTGTTCGCTGGATTCGCCGAGGAGCTCGGACACGCATTCACCACGGCTGCCAGCGCCCGTCGCAAGCTGTACGGATTCGCTGAACACCAGCTGACGTCGACCTATGTCGGCACCTCGACCGGCATCCGGCTGCGCCACGACCAGCCGACCGGGCGGCTCGAGCTCAACGCGAAATCAGCGGACATGACAAAGTCGGCCTGGACCGGAACGGGGACGAGGGACTTCAGCGACGTCGACGTCGCCGGGCTGGAGGCAGATCTCGGCCGCCGGCTCGGCTGGGCCGAGCGGTCGGTGGAACTGCCGGCCGGCCGTTACGAGACGCTGCTGCCGCCAACTGCGCTCGCTGACCTCATGATCTACATGTACTGGTCAGCAGGCGCGAAGGACGCGCTGGACGGTCGCACAGTATTCAGTAAGCCGGGCGGCGGGACGCGGATCGGCGAGCAGCTCGCGAGCCTGCCAGTGTCGCTGCGCAGCGACCCGGCCGCACGCGGGCTGGAGTGCGCGCCGTTCGTCATCGCGCACGCGTCCAGCCGCGACTCTTCGGTATTTGACAACGGCCTGCCGAAAGCCGCCACCGACTGGATCGCCAACGGAGTGCTCACCGCGCTGACTCAGACGCGGCATACGGCGAAGCTCAGCGGCCATCCCGCGACGCCGGCAATCGACAACCTGATGCTGACCGCGCCGGGCGCCACCGGCTCAGTAGCCGAGCTCGTCGGCCGGACAAGCCGTGGCCTCCTGCTCACCTGCCTGTGGTACATCCGCGAAGTCGATCCGCAGACGCTGCTGCTGACCGGGCTCACTCGAGACGGTGTCTACCTCGTCGAGAACGGCGAGGTAACGGGCGCGGTGAACAACTTCCGGTTCAACGAGAGCCCGGTCGGGATGCTCAGCCGGATCACCGAGGTCGGCGGCACGGTGCCGACGTTGCCGCGCGAGTGGGCCGACTACTTCACCAGGGCAGCCATGCCGCCGGTCCGCGTCGAGGGATTCAACATGTCCTCGGTCAGCCAGGCGAGCTAGCCCGGCGCCCGGCTCAGGCGTCTTCCAGCCGGAAGCCGACCTTGAGTCCAACCTGGTAGTGCGCGACCTGGCCGTCTACGATCTGGCCGCGCACTTCCGTTACCTCGAACCAGTCGAGGTGGCGCAGCGTCTGCGCGGCCCGGTGTATGCCGCTTCTGATGGCAGGCTCGATGCCGTCGGGCGAGGTTCCCACGATCTCGGTCACGCGGTAGGTGCGATCGGTCATGTGTCCTCCCGGTACCTGCGGTGTCTGCTGATGGCGATCCAGCTAGCGCCGACGCAGCCGGTAGGCGGCCAGCCCGTAGATCGCCGCTAGTACTACCCAGATCACGGCGAGCCTGTCGCCATGACCAGTCGACCTGCTCAGCGCGATGGCCGCAATCAGCGTCAGTGGCAGGCCAACAACGACCGATCCGGCAGCGGCACCGGCCAGGGCGACGCGCCAGGTCCGCAGCCGGACTGGGTCCATCGGCTTCCGGCTGTGTGTCCGGTTCGCGAGGCGCTCGTCGACTCGGGACTCGATGTGCTCGTCGATCTTCATCAGGAACGACTCGACGACCGCGTCGCTGTAGTCGGGGCCGAGCTCATTGTGCACCTCAGCGGCAGCACGGACGTCTTGGGCGCTCAGTGGCACGTCACTCATGGGGCGCACAGTAACCCAAGCCGGCGCCGCCGCCACGAAGGCGCGCCTGCTCCGAGCGAACACACGCGGTCAGGTGCGAGCCTCGCTGGCGGGCGGCCTCCCGGCGGCATAACGTGGTGAGTGTGAAGGCAGTTCAGCGACCCCGGCGTGACCAGGCCCATCTCGTGACCGAGGCCCGGCCCGGGCTGTCGCAGGACATCGCCTACCGGGAGCGCAGGTACCTGATCATGATGGGCATCAGGACCGTCTGCTTCATTACGGCGGTGCTCATGTTCATCAACCATCTGGGCTGGCTCACGGCCATCCCGGCGGTGGGCGCCATCGTGATCCCGTACTTCGCGGTCGTCTTCGCTAACGGCGGCCGGGAACCGACGGCCAATCGGACATTCCGCCAGTACGAGCCGAACTCGCCGGCCATCTACCGGCCGCCTACGCGCCCGGGCGGACCGGACGCGCCGCCGCCCACGGGCAACTAGCCACGCGGAGTTCTTTCGCGTCACACTTCCGGTCTAGGTCGGCGGCTTTTGCCTGATTAGTCAGTCAGGTATGTCCCAAAAGGCGCAAAAACGGCGGACTAGTCCCTCGGGATGGCGAGATTAGCTCGTAATCCGGTCTTGACGTACTAGAGGGATGTTCGGTGTAACATGCATAACGGTGCTCTGGTCCCCCGCTGGGGCACCAATTGCCGGCGTTCCGGGCCCCCGTCGGAGCGCCGATGAATGCGACGCCGGGTGGTTTGCCCCCGTAGCCACCCGGCGTCGCTTTATGTCTTCGGGCCATCCCGCAAGCCGTCAGCGCTCCCTCAGTCCAGCTTCGGAACGGGAAGACGGAAATGTCTTGAGCGTGACCGTCTTGCGTGGGCAAGATGCGGCAATGACTGAAGATCCTGCCGCTGTGCTCGCCAGCCTCGCGAGCAACCCTAAGCTGCGCGGCTTCGTTCGGGGCGGTGAGATCGAGAGAATGCCGGCCAAACGAGAACGGCGCCGGCAACTGCTCGCCGAGGTGGCGCAGCTCTTCGAGCCCGGCGTCCGATACCCGGAGCCGCAGGTCAACGACTTGCTCCTGGCCCTCTACATGGACTGCGCGACGATGCGCAGGTTCCTGGTCGACGAGGAGTTCATGGACCGGGCCGACGGCGTGTACTGGCGCATCGGCGGCCCGGTCGGCTCGGTCGGCTAGGCCAGCCTCTGTCCAGGGCGGAGAACCGCGTCGGCCCGAGCATCCGGCTGGCGGTGAGTGGGGGCGGCCCCGTTCCCGTTTACTCGGTCTTGCTGAACTCCGCGATCGCCACCCCGGTCATCCCAAGTCCCATGAGTGCGACGAGTCCGAGCGACAGCCAGAGCGGCACGATCCACCCGCCCCAGGTAATGCTCGGTGCGAGGTGGGTGTTGATGAGGCTGGCGACGTTCGCCGGCACGTTCAGATGGCTGAAGACCAGATGCCGCATGGGGCCCACGATGTAGGTCAGCGGGTCGAGCCTCGTCAGCACCGTCAGCCAGGCCGGCAGCCCGGTCAGCGGGTACAGGGCACCGGACAGGAAGAACAGCGGCAGCACCAGCATCTGGGTCAGCGCCATGAAGGCCTGGAATTGCTTGATCCGGGCCGCCATCATCACTCCGAAGGCGGTCAGCGTGAACGAGAGCAGCAACAACAGCCCGATGAGGCTCAGGATCAGAACCGGGTTATACGGGACGTGCGCGAACCACGCGAGGCACAGGAAGATCACGCCCTGGAACGTCGCGATGGTGGCACCGCCGAGGCACTTGCCGACCACGATGGCCCCGCGGCTCACGGGCGCGACGAGGATCTCGCGCAGGAAGCCGAACTCGCGATCCCAGACGATGGAACCGGCCGAGAAGATGGCCGTGAACAGCACCGACATCGCCAGCACGCCGGGATAGATGAACGTCTTGAAGTCGAAGCTGCCGGTGTGCGGCAGGCTGCCGCCGGCCAGGTTGGACAGTCCGGTGCCGAGGATGAACAGGAACAGGAACGGCTGCACCAGCGCCGTGATGGCGCGGAGCCGGTCGGTGCGGAACCTGATCAGCTCGCGTCGCCAGACGATGCCGACGGCGCGCAGGTCGTGGCGAAGGCCGCGTTCGGGTACCGACACCCGAATCCGCTCGACGACGGCGCCGGCCTCGCCAGCCGTCACCACTGAGCTTGTCTGGGTCGCCATCCTCAACGCCTCCCCGACCGCAGCTTGTGCATGTTGCGCATGAACTCGTTCCCTGCGGCGCCCTCGGCGTCGCGGATGGTGGTGCCGGTATAGGACATGAACACGTCGTCGAGCGACGGCCTGGCCACGCTGACCGACCTGATGGGGATGCTGAACTCGGTAAAGAGCCGCGGCACGAACTGCTCGCCAGCGGCGACCGAGAAGGTGACGGCGCCGTCGTGGACAGCGGCCTGAATCCCGAACGTCGTGCCGAGCTCGGCGATGGCGCGCTGGTCGTCGGCGGTATGGATCTGCACGCGATCCTTGCCGACGCTGGCCTTGAGTGCCTCCGGGGTGTCGATCGCCACGATCTTCCCGTGGTCGATGATCGCGATGCGGTCGCAATGCTCGGCCTCGTCCATGTAGTGCGTGGTGAGGAAGATAGTGATGTCCTCACGCGACTTCAGGTCGTTGATATAAGCCCAGATCGACGACCGCGTCTGCGGATCGAGGCCGACCGTCGGCTCGTCAAGAAAGAGCACGTGCGGCGCGTGGAGCAGCCCGCGGGCGATCTCCAGCCGGCGCTGCATACCGCCGGAGTACGTGCTCACGAGGCTGTCCTTGCGGTCCCACAGGCCGACCATGTCCATGACCTGGCGCATTCGCGGCATGACAGCTGCCTTCGGCACGCCGTACAGCTCCGCGTGGAACCGCAGGTTCTGCTCCGCGGT
This sequence comes from uncultured Actinomycetota bacterium, assembly GCA_963730085.1. Classification (GTDB taxonomy): domain Bacteria; phylum Actinomycetota; class Actinomycetes; order Streptosporangiales; family Streptosporangiaceae; genus JAJYUU01. The sequence goes on from CAVSQI010000017.1 coordinate 643,466, forward strand.
CAGGTACGTGTCCAGCGTCGTGTCCTGGAACACCAGGCCGATGTTGCGCCGGACGGCGTCGCGTTCGGTCGCGGCGTTATGGCCAGCGACCATCGCTGTCCCTGCCGTCGCGTTCGCGAGCGTGCACAGGATCTTGATCGTCGTCGACTTGCCCGCCCCGTTCGGGCCGAGGAAGCCGAAGGTTTCCCCCTTGCCGACCGTGAAGTCGATGCCGCGCACGGCCTCGATGTCGCCATAGCGCTTGACCAGGCCGGAGACCGCGATGACGGTCTCCGGCCCGGTGCTGTCGCCGAACTGCCTCATCTCCGGCGCCCGGCCCGTTTGCACAGTGTCAGCCTGTAGCGGGCCGGTCTGCGCTGCCATGCCTACTGCCTCCCTGGATCGGGCCGTCTGCCATGACCACCTACGAGCGTAAACGTGTCGCCCGCCGGTACCGGTGCGACGTTACTGTCCATCGCCGGACGGCTCGTCCTCGTCGGCGGCGAGGATCCGGTACAGCGCCTTGCGCGTGTCGGTCAGGATCTTGCGCGCCTGCGCCGCCTGCGCGTCGCTGCCAGCGCTGATGACCTGGAAGGCCGCCATCGCGACCTGGCCGATCAGGTGGCGCATCTCGATCGCGGCGCCGCCCGCGCCGCCCGCCACCAGGTCCCACGGGGCGTTCAGCTCGTCGGGATGGGCCTCCACGTAGGAGCGGCCATCGTCGGTCAGCTGAAATGCGCGCCGACCGCCTTCGCCGGCGTCAACCCTGATGAGGCCTTCGTCCTCGAGCTGCTGAAGCGCGGGGTAGATGGAACCCGGGCTGGGGCGCCAGACGCCGCCGCTTCGCTCACCGATCTCCTGGATGATCTGGTAGCCGTTCATGGGCTGCTCAGCGAGCAGTGCGAGTGCGGCGGCCCGGACATTGCCGCGCCGCGCTCGTGGGCCGCGCATCATGAACTTGCGCTCCCACGGCGGGAATCCATGCATCTCCGGCCCACCAGGAAACGGCTTGCCGGGGAAGTCCGGCGGGCCAAACGGACCGCCGAAGTGCACGTGGCCTCGACGGCCATGGCGGTGCCGCTCTTCTCCTTCGCCGTGCCAGCGTCGTGGTTCGCCGTCCTCGGCCGGCTCCCACCTGCCCGGTGCGCGGCGCCTGCCGCGCTCTTCGTCGTATCGCATTGATCTTGCTCCTTATGCGGATGTGAGCCTCGGTTGTTCTATCCGTCTTCTCGGACTGTCACCGTAGCTCGTCGATACGTCAAAGATATATCGTTAACTCCGACGTGGCAAGACGCGGATCTGCAGCGATTGGTGGCTCTGCTCACGGCGGTGGCCAGCCGGCGGCGAGGGCCCGAAGTCGCGCCGCGGCCTGATCGGCCGGCATCCCGGCGCCGACGGCGACGCCAAGCAGGTATGCGGTTACCGGTGCCGCGGGGCGGTCGACCTGGTGCGCCGCGTCACGCGCGAGGTCAAGGATCTGCCGTATATCAACCGCGGCCAGGTCGATGCCGAGGTCGGCGCAGGCAGCTGCCGTCCAGTTATCGAGGGTCGTCATTGAGTCAGCCTCCGGGATCTTCCGCACGCTCCGTCCAGGCACGCCGCGCGGTCGCCAGGTCATCCGGAGTATCACAGTCGAGCCACGGCGGCGGATCTCCGGCTGGCACCTCTAGTCGAATCGCCGCCGGATTCAGCGAGGCGAGCACCCCGCGGAGTGAGTCGCCTGAGTAGGCAGCCAGCGCGGCCCGCAGCGAACTGGTCTGCCAGCAGCTTGTCAGCCACTGCGGCTGGCCCGTCGCATCCGTGCAGGCGACGCCGGGCCGGAGCTCCGGGTCGCGCGCAGTGCGCAGGCCTGCCGCCAGCAGCTCACGGATGTGCGCCGAGGTGAGGAACGGCAGATCAGCCGCGAGCAGCACGAGCCACGGCGCGGCCGCCGCGGCCAGCCCGCGCCGCAGGCCGGCCACTGGCCCGGAGCCTGGCGGCTCCTCTTGCACCCAGCCCAGCCATCCGGTCCGCCCGGCCGCGAGCGTGGAAACGCCGTCGTGGACCGCTCCCGCGCGGGTGGGACCGACGATGATCAGCCGACTGGTGCCAGCGGCCGCCGCGGCCTGCGCGACCGACACCAGCATCGGCGTGGCGCCAACGGCCAGGCCTGCCTTGTCCACTCCGCCCATCCGGGACGCCCTGCCGCCAGCCAGGATGAGGGTGTCGAAGTCCGGAGCCGAAGCCACGGCGGTCACCGCTGGCGGCCTGGTATCAGCCGCCGATGGCCGACATAGGCCGGGCGGGCTGGAGAAATCCGGGATCGTTGATCCCGTGACCAGGCAGCTTGGCCTGAATGCAGCGCTCCCACTGCGCGATCAGCTCCGCATCGGAGGCTCCTGCGCGCAGCGGCGTGCGCAAGTCGTTCTCTGATCGAGCGAACAGGCAGTTTCGCAGCTGGCCGTCCGCGGTCAGCCTGATTCTGTCGCACGAACCGCAGAACGGTCTGGTCACCGAGCCGATGATCCCGACGGTCTGCGGACCGCCGTCCACGAGGAACGTCTCGGCCGGCGCGGAGCCGCGCAGCTCGGCGTCAATGGGAACAAGGCTGAACTCCCCGTCGAGCATCGCGAGGATCTCGTCGGCCGTCACCATCTCATCTCGTCGCCAGCCGTGCTGCGCGTCCAGCGGCATCTGCTCGATGAAGCGCAGCTCATAGCCACGGTCGAGGCAGAACCGCAGCAGCGCGGGCGCCTCGCCGTCGTTGACGCCGCGCATGAGAACGGCGTTCACCTTAACCGGCGTCATCCCGATGGCGGCCGCGGCCGCGAGGCCGGCCAGCACGTCAGCGAGGCGGTCGCGGTTCGCGAGCTGCACGAACGTGGCTGGCGACAGGGTGTCGAGCGACACGTTGACGCGGTCGAGGCCGGCCGCTCTGAGCGGCGCGGCCAGTCGGTCCAGTCCGATGCCGTTCGTCGTCACCGAGATCTCCGGCCGCGGCGCAAGTGCCGCTACGCGCTCGACGATGGCAGGAAGGCCGCGACGCAGCAGCGGCTCCCCGCCGGTGAACCGCACCTCGGTAATCCCCAGCCTGGTAACGGCGAGGCCGACGAGCCGGACGATTTCGTCATCGGTCAGCAGCTCAGGCTTGGGCAGCCAGTCCAGCCCTTCGGCAGGCATGCAGTACGAGCACCGCAGGTTGCACCTGTCGGTGACCGAGACCCGCAGGTCGGTGGCTGTGCGCCCGTAGGAATCGGTGAGCACGACACCACCTCCTTCGGACTAGCAACGCCGATCGCCATTTTCACGCTGTTCACAGCGGTCTGTCCCCACCCTATGGCCACACCCGGCAAGGCGCGCAGGCGGAGACCGGCCGTTAGTAGCAGCAACGAGCGACGAGCCGGTGCTTCCCGATCGGGTCCCGCTTCAGGCGACCTGGTCGGCCGATCCTGCCAGCCACGCCCGGCCTCTGGTTCGCGTAGGTCAGCAAAATCGGTCTGAATCTGGCCATAACGCCGCACTAACAACGCCGAGGAGATCAGGTAGACCGCCGCCGTGCGTGCCTTGACGTTTCGGCTCGGCCAGCGTTCCGCGCTACGGTTGGGCTGCGCGCCGATCCACACAGCAGGCAAGCCCAGGGGCCGATCACCAGGATGCTGACATGACCGTCAACCGCGCCATCTGGCGCGATCAGCTCACTGCCAGTGAGCGCGCCGTGCTCGGCCGGGCCGACGACGGTGTCCTGTCGAGCCGACCCGACGTACTCGTCGTCGGCGGTGGCATCCTGGGCGTGAACATCGCCTGGGCGTGCGCCAGAGCCGGCCTCGGCAACGTGTTGCTGATCGAGACCGGCCGCCTGGGCGCGGGCGCGACCGGAGGCGCGACCGGTTTGCTGATCCCCGAGCCGCACCAGTGGAGCGACCCCGAGCCCTTCGTCGACCTGGAGCGTGCAGGCCTCGAACGGTGGCACGACCTCGAGCAGTCCGTCCCTGGCGGTGTCGGGCTCATCGACGTTGACTGGCTTGGGCTGGCGCCGCACGAGGGCGGCTTTGCCGCTCATCAGCCTCGCGCTGTCCAGTGGCTGAACCCGGGGCAGGTAGCGGAGCTGGTACCCGGCCTGGCGCGCCCGATGGAAGGCGCCCTTATCCACCGGCAGGCGCGGGTGAACCCGCTGCGTGCCGTCGCCCGGCTCGCCTCGGGTCTGCCGGCCGTGGCCACTGGCGTCGCCGCGACGTCGGTGCAGATTGACGGCGACCGAATCGTCAGCGTCGGCACGTCGGCGGGCGACATCAGCCCCGGTGCCGTTGTGTTCGCGACCGGCCGGCCGCCGGTACTCGACGGCCTGCCGCTGCACATCCCGTCTGATCGCGTCAAGGGGCACCTCCTGGTGACCGAGCCGACCGACATCAAGCTGCCCGGGATCGTTGCGCCGCTAGCGACCCAGATCGAGGACGGCCAGCTACTCGCAGGCGGCACATTCGACCTCGGCGACGAGAGTCCGGCGGTCCAGCCCGAGGTGATCGAGGGGATCGTGGCCGGGCTAGGCGCCGTCCTGCCGAGCCTCCGCAGCGTCGGCGTGGCGTACCAGTGGTGCTGCTTCCGGCCGCGACATCCCGACCGCCGACCCGTCATCGATATGGTCCCCGGACTCGCCAATGCGTGGCTCACATCGGGCCACTTCCGCACCGGCATTCTTAACGCACCCGTGACCGCCGAGGTGTTGTCGCGCTGGATCGCGGCCGGCGTGCCGCCGGTCGAAGCGCGCTCCTGGTCAGCTACCCGATTCACCGCGCACTAGCGGCTCGGCCGTCAGGACCGATCCAGTTGGCACCGGTGGCTGCGCAGCCGAAGGCGACGGCAACTCCGATGACGCGGGCGGCTGCGACGGCACGGCGGGAACGGGTGCCTGGCGCAGCACCCGGCGGTCGTCGGCGAGGCGGTCAGTCACTCCCGCTGAGTCGAGATACTCAAGCAGCGGGATGGCCGTCCGCCTTGTAGTCCCGAGCGCCTCTCGTGCCTGCGCGGCCGTAAAGGGCATCTCGAGCCCGGCGAGCACAGCGGCGGCGGCCACATCGGCTCCCGGAGCGAGCACTATCTGGTCGCTGATACGCATCAGTTCGCCGGCCCGTACCGCCGCGGCGATGCTCCGCGCGTCCAGTCCCAGCTTGCGCAGCCGGTCGGCATCCGGCGAGGCGAACGGGGCCGTCGCGAGGTCCGCGCGCAAGACACGGATGGCGGCCAGCACGGGCTCTGGCAGATCCGGTCCGCCGCCTCGCGCCCCAGCCGGCTTCATGATCTGGAGAACTCCGCACCAGACCTGGAACGGCGATGTGGCGAGAGCCGTTACCAGCCGTCGGTCGGGCAGTCCGAGCGCCGCCCTCGCTGCCTCGATTGGCAGGCCGGCCGACAGCGGCTCGGTTGCGGCGTGATTCGTCAGCACCTCGCCAAGCTGATGGCCGAGGGAACGCCAGTGGTCGGGATCGGCGAGCCACTCCCCAGCAACCGGCCGAGGGTGGTCGCTGACGCCCATGGCCAGCAGCACGCTGGCCCGCATGAGGCCGTGCCTGGCGAGCAGGTCGGCGGCCGCCGGGCGGTCGGGCCAGCCGCTCAGCTGGCGCGCCGTTGCCGCCGCAGCCCCCCGGCGAACCAGCGGGGGCGGGGAAACGTCGAGGACGATGGCTCCGGCAAGTGAAGGCCATCCACCGGGAAGCCGGCTGCCCGGGTCCCGCAGCAGCACGCGATCACCAACATGCAGCGGCAGCGGGTCGGCGAGACTCAGCCTCGCGAAGCCTTCACCGAGCGGACGCACCCGGGCGACGACACGCGCCGAGCCGATGTGGAGCGTGATCGCGCTGGTCGACTGACCAAGCGCGGCGACATCGCTGGGCTGATCGGAATCCGCGATGATCCGCACATCGACCACGTCCGTCAGCGTCCACCGGCCGGCCTGGACGAGCGCCATCCCGCGGTGGAGTACGTCTCGGCCGATACCGCGTAGGTTCAGGGCCACGCGCGCCGTGCCCGACACCGCACCGGCCGGCTCGCCCAACGATTGCAGGTCTTTGATCCGGACCGGGCGCATGGCCGGAGTAATGACTAGCTCGTCGTCACGGTGCACGGTCCCGGCCGGGAGCGTGCCGGTGGCGACGGTACCGCTGCCCGTCATGCTGAACGACCGGTCGACCCAGATGCGAACCGGCGCGCCCGGATCGGGCCTCGGCAGGGCCGCGACCAGCTCATCGAGCGCGCTGGCGACGGCCGGCAAGCCCGCTCCGGTGACCGCGCTGACCGAAACAGCCGGGACTTCGCCCAGGCTGCTGCGCTCAATACGCGCGAGCGCGTCGGCAGTGGCGGCAGCCGGATCCGCGACATCGCTCTTGGTCACTGCCAGCAGGCCATGCTTGATACCGAGCGCGCTGACCACCGCGAGGTGCTCGGCCGATTGGGGCATCCAGCCTTCGTCAGCGGCGACCACGAACAGCACGGCCGGCACCGGACCGGCGCCAGCCAGCATGTTGGTAACGAAGCGCTCGTGGCCGGGAACATCGACGAACGCGAGCTGCTGGCCGGATGGCAGGGTGAGCCAGGCGAAACCGAGGTCGATGGTCATGCCCCGGCGACGCTCCTCGGCCCAGCGGTCGGGCTCCATGCCCGTCAGGGCGCGGATGAGCGCCGACTTGCCGTGGTCCACGTGCCCCGCCGTCACAACGACATGCATCGCAGCCATCCCTGGTCCGCCATCAACCCGCGGCGGCCACGACGGCCGCCACCAGCAGCTCATCGTCGGCCGGCGCGACGGCGCGCAGGTCGAGGAGCAGCCGCCCGTCCTCAATACGGCCGACTACCGCCGGAACGAAACCGCGGCGCACCGCTGTGCCAGCCCGCAGCGCGTCCGCCAATGTCGTCGCCAGGCTCACGGCAGCGCTCGGCAGTATGACGCCGGGCGCGCCGCCGCCGCCGACCGCCGCCTCGGTGGTCTCGACAACGGCCTCGATCTGTACCTCGGCCAGGGCCGCACAGATCCGCTCGGCACGCCGAATAAGGTTTGCCGGATCGGCTGCCAGCTGCTCGGCCACCGGCGGCGGCGGGCCCGCCAGCGTCGCCTCGAGCGCCGCCACCGTCAGCTTGTCGATCCGCAGCGCCCTGGCCAGGGGATGCCGCGCCAGAGTGGCGATCAGGTCAGCTCGGCCGAGCAGCAGGCCCGCTTGCGGGCCGCCCAGCAGCTTGTCCCCGCTCGCGGTGACGAGATCCGCGCCGGCGCTCAGCCAGGAAGCGGCGTCAGGCTCGGCGGGCAGCAGCGGATGGGGCACCAGCAGGCCGGAGCCAATGTCGCCGACGACCGGTACGCTCAGCGCGGCGAGTTCGGCAACGGAGGCGGCGGCGGTAAAGCCGTCCACCCGGAAGTTGGATGGGTGGACCTTCAGCGCGAATGCTGTCTGCGGGCCGATGGCAGCCGCGTAATCGGCGGCCGTCGTCCGGTTGGTCGTACCGACTTCACGAATGCGCGCACCCGTGGACTCCAGCAACTCAGGCAGCCGGAACCCGTCGCCGATCTCGATGAGTTCGCCGCGGCTAACGATGATCTCCCGGCCAGCGGCCAGGGCCGTCGCGGCGAGCACGAGGGCGGCGGCGTTGTTGTTGACGACGTAGACAGCCTCAGCAGCCGGCACGGCCGCCGCCAGCGCGGCCAGCATGCCTCGGCCGCGGCGCCCCCGCAGCCCTGCGGCCAGGTCGAACTCCACGTCGGTGCTGCCCGCTGCCGCCTGGATCGCACTCCGCGCGGCGGCCGACAACGGCGCGCGGCCGAGGTTCGTGTGCAGCAGGACCCCGGTGGCGTTGATAACAGAGGTCAGCGTCGCTGCGAACGAAGGCAAGGCATCCGCGGCCGTGTCAGCCACGGCCGCCGGGTCGATCTCGCCCGCCCGGGCCTGCTCCTGGGCACGGCGTACGGCGGAGAGCACGATGGCTCGTCCCAGCCGCTGCTCGGCTGCAACCAGCCGCGGGTCGGCGAGAACGGTGTCCGTGCGTGGAGTGAGCCTGCGGACGTCCACGAGCGCGACCATACCTGCAGCGACACGCCTGTAGAACTAACCTGCCCAGCTCTTCCTGACCGATTTACCTGCACTTTGCCAAATGAACTCGCCAGAGACCGCAGTCGATGTGCAAGTCTTTAAGTATCCGATAACGGGAGAGTGCGCATGAACGGTGAGGAACTGATCCCGCGTAGCCGCGGCAGCATCTGCGGGGTGCTGCTGATCCTGCTCGGACTGTGGGGTGGGCTGGCGCCATTCGTCGGCCCGTACTTCCACTTCGGCTATACACCGGACAAGGCCTGGGCTTACAACTCCGGACGGCTGTACTTCTCGATTATCCCTGGCGCGGTCGCGCTGCTTGCGGGCGTCCTGATCACCCTGACGCGCAATCGCGTTCTGGCCATCACCGCCGGGGTGCTGGCGACGCTCGGCGGTGCGTGGTTCGTGGTCGGCAACGGCTTCGTCACCGACGTGCTGCACCGATCCATCAGCCACGGCGTGCCCCTGCTGGTCGGCGTCTCCGGCACCAATGGCGTCGATCTGCGGTCCTACCTGGAGCTGGTCGCACTGTTCAGCGGCCTTGGTGTCCTCATAGTGGTGCTCGGTGCCATCGTCATGGGCCGGTTCTCGCTGGTGGCGGCCAAGGACATTACCGCCGATAGCTACGGGGGCTTCCCGACCACGCCACCCGTGACCCGACCCGACCTGAGCCAGTATCCGACCATCGTCAGCCCGTCATCCAGCACGCCCCCGTTCGAGCCGGCCCCGTTCCCGGACACCGCGCAGATCCCGCAGACGGAGTAACTGAGGCGCGCGTCCGTCGCAGCGGCGGATGCCGTGTCGCTGTTCGCAGGCGCCGGCGCATCGTTACGCCCACCAGCCCGCGGCGTGACCCCGTCCGCACCCGATTCGGCTCCGCAGGAGCAGGGTAAGGGAAAGCGGATCAGGAGGCGGGTCGTATGACCTTGGGGGGCAGGCCATGGGCGTGGAGACTGTGTCACGGCCGGTGCAGCGAGGGCCAGGGGCCGGTGAGGTCCGGCTGACAGTGAACGGCCGCACGCATGAGGTGGAGCTGGAGCCCAGGGTCAGCCTGCTCGACGCGCTGCGCGAGCATCTGGGGCTGACCGGCTCGAAGAAGGGCTGCGACCAGGGCACCTGCGGCGCCTGCACCGTCTGGGTAGACGGCCGGCGCGTGCTGGCCTGCCTCACGCTCGCGGTCACCTGCGAAGGCCGAGAGGTGACCACGATCGAGGGGCTGGCGACCGAGGGCAACCTGCACCCTATGCAGACGGCATTCGTCGAGCAGGACGCGTTCCAGTGCGGCTACTGCACGCCGGGTCAGATCATGTCCGCCGTGGCCCTGCTGCGCGAGGGCCACGCCGGGGATGACAGCGAGATCGGCGAGTGGATGAGCGGCAACATCTGCCGCTGCGCGGCCTATCCCAACATCCGGGCCGCGATCCGCGAGGTCCGCGACGCGGACGGTGGTTGAGCATGCGGCCGCTTAGCTATGCCAGGGTCGGGGATGTCGACTCGGCCATCGCGACCGTCACGCAGAGCCGGGACAGCGCCTTCCTGGCCGGCGGCACGACCGAGGTCGACCTGGTACGCCAGGACGTGCTCCGGCCCGCCCTGCTGGTCGACATCAACGACCTGCCCCTGAACCGCGTCGAGGACCTGCCGGGCGGCGCCCTGCGCATCGGGGCGCTAGCCCGGATGAGCGACGTCGCCGAGGTCCCTGCGGTCCGGCAGCGGTACCCCATGATCGCGGAGGCGCTGGTGCTCGGCGCGTCGGCGCAGCTGCGGAACATGGCCTCGATGGGCGGGAACATGTGCCAGCGGGTCCGCTGCAGCTACTTCCGCGATGCCACGTCGCCGTGCAACAAGCGGAACCCGGGCAGCGGGTGCGCCGCGCTGAACGGGTTCAACCGCGGGCACGCGGTCCTGGGCACCAGCAACCACTGCATCGCTACGCACCCGTCCGACGTGGCCGTGGCCCTCATGGCCCTGGACGCGGTCATCCACACCCGCGGCCCGGCCGGCGAGCGGACTATCGCCATCGACGACTTCTTCCTGCTCCCCGGCGACACGCCGGAGCGGGAGCACCCGCTGGAGCACGGCGAGCTGATCACCGCGATCGAGGTCCCGGCTACCCCGGTGGCCAGTCATTCGGTCTACCTGAAGTTCCGGGACCGCGAGTCCTACGAGTTCGCGCTGGCCTCGGTCGCGGCCGCGGTGCGGGTCCAGGACGGCATGGTTGCCGAGGTCCGGCTGGCGCTCGGCGGCGTGGCCACCAAGCCGTGGCGGGCTCGTCGCGCCGAGGCGAGCCTGCTCGGCCAGCCGGCCACCCCGGCCGCGTTCGCGGACGCAGCAGCCGCCGAGCTCGCGCAGGCCGTGCCGCGGGCGCTCAACGCGTTCAAGGTCGAGCTCGCCCGGCGCGCCATCGTGCGGGCGCTGACCACGCTGACCAGCTAACCAAGCTGACGAGACGGAGGGCATGTCATGACGCAGGCCATCGGCCAGGACATTCGCCGGGTCGACGGGCCGGCCAAGGTGACCGGAACCGCGCATTACTCCGGTGAGATCACCCTGCCGGACCTGGCCTACGCGGCGATCGTCGGCGCGCGGATCGCTAGCGGCCGGATCACCGCTATCGACACCAGGCAGGCTGAGCGGGCCGGGGGCGTCGCCGGCATCCTCACCCACCGCAACGTGCCGAAGCTGAACCCGGTCCCGCTGCTGCCCTCGCTGGTCGGCGGACCGGCTCCCGGCGAGACCTTCTTCCCGATGCAGGACGACGTCGTGCACTACGCCGGGCAGCCGGTCGCGGTCGTGGTCGCCGACACCCTGGAACAGGCGCAGTACGCCGCCAACCTGGTCGACGTCAGCTACGCGGAGACGCCCTCGGTGACGACGATCGACCAGGGCCGGGACGACGCCTACGAGCCCGAGAAGCTCTTCGGCGGCTTGATGCCGGGACGGAACCAGCGCGGTAACGCCGCCGACGGGCTCGCCGCCGCGGACCTGCAGGTCGACGCTCGGTTCCGGTTCGCGGCCAACCACCACAACGCGATCGAGATGCTGACCACCACGGCAGCCTGGGACGACGACCAGCTCACCCTGTACGACTCGTGCCAGGGCATCAAGGCCGTGCAGCTCACCGTCGCCGCCCTACTCGGCATGTCCCCATCCAAGGTCCGGGTGCTGACTCACTTTGTCGGCGGCGCGTTCGGCTCCAAGGCCATGGTCTGGCCGCACGTCACCCTCACCGCCCTGGCGGCCCAGCACGTTCGCCGACCCGTTCGGCTGACAGTGACCCGGGGCCAGATGTTCACCTCCTGCGGCCACCGCGAGGAGCAGGAGCAGCACATCCAGCTTGGTGCGACGCGCGACGGGAAGCTCACGGCGATCCGGCATCACAAGATCTCGGTCACCTCGCCGTTCGACGACTGGGCCGAGCCCGCCTTCGGCGCTGCCTCCCAGCTGTACGCCTGTCCCAGCTTCGAGGGCATCCACCGGCTGGTCCGCGGCAACACCATGACACCCACCTTCACCCGCGCGCCCGGCGAGGCGCTGGGCGTCTTCACCCTCGAGTGCGCGATGGACGAGCTGGCCGCCAAACTCGGCCTCGACCCCATCGAGCTGCGCGAGCGCAACCTCACCGAGGTGGATCCCAACACCGGCCATCCATGGTCCAGCTTCGGCCTGCGCGAGTGCCTGGAGCGCGGCGCCGCCCGGGTTGGCTGGGCCGGGCGCGACCCGCGGCCGCGCTCCGAGCGCGACGGCAACTGGCTGATCGGCACCGGGATGGCGTGCGCCGGCTACCCCATCGCGTTCTTCATGCACACCCAGCGCGCCCGTGCGCACTTGTACGCCGACGGCAGCGCGATCATGCAGACTGCGACCCAGGAGTTCGGCACCGGGACGGCCACCGTGATGACGCAGGTGGCCGCGGACGGGCTCGGGGTCGACCTAGCCAGCATGCGGTTCGAGTTCGGCGACACCGACCTGCCCAACGCCGGCTCGCCAGTCGGCTCCAACGGCGCCATGATGATCAGCTCAGCCGTGCACAATGCCGCCACCGCCCTGCGTGATCAGCTCATCGCGCTGGCCGTTAGCGACGCCGAGTCCCCGCTGCACGGCGCCGACCCGGCCCGAGTCATCGTCAGCAGCGGGCGGATGGCGCTGCCTGGCGACGGCGGCACCGGCGAGACCTACAGCGCGCTCATGCAGCGGCACGTCATGAGCGACGCCGAGGCCGTCGGTAGCTGGGACCCGCCGCCATTGGACGTTCCCTACGGGCTGCTGACGTTTGGCGCCCAGTTCGCCCGGGTCGCCGTGGACGCCGATCTGGGCATCATCCGGGTCCGGCACCTGGTGGGGGCGTTCGCGCCCGGCCGCGTGCTCAACCCCAGGACCGCGCGCAGCCAGCTCATGGGCGGCATGCTCTGGGGAATGAGCCAGGCGCTGCTCGAGGGAACCCGCATGGACACGAACCTGGGCCGCTGGGCCAACGCCAGCCTGGGCGACTACCTCGTGCCCGTCAACGCCGACGCGCCCGACGTGGACATCGAACTGATCGAGGTGAACGACCAGGTCGCTGGCCCGCTGGGGGTCAAGGGCGTCGGCGAGATCGGGCAGGTCGGGGTCGCCGCCGCGATCGCCAACGCCGTCTGGCACGCGACCGGCTACCGGGCCCGCGAGCTGCCCATCGCCGTCGAGCACCTGCTGGCCTATCAGCCGGCGGAGCCCGCGACCTGACCACCCCGCCGCGCCTGCACCGCAAGGGCTTCGCCGACCTGCGGCGCGAGGACCTGGCCGCGCAGCCGTGGCTCGGCGTCGGCGGCCTGCTGCTCGGTGCCGTTGTTTTCTTCGCGCTCGCCCTCGGCCTGGGCAGCACCGAGGCGTCGCTGCTCGTCCTCGGCCCGCTGTCTACGTTCGCCCTGCCGGCCGTCGCCATGATCGCGTTCTGGTGGAACGACTGGCCGGGCTCGCGTCTCACCACCCCCTGGGCCGGGCTGATCGACACCGTGCTCGTAGTCGTGGCGGCGCTCGTACTCACTATCGCCGGCCAGGCCATCGTCGAGCGCTCCGACCTGCGCGGCGTGTTTGAGGCAAGCCCCGCCCCCGGCATCCCGACCACGTTCCCGGCCACACTCGCCCTGGCCGGGGCCGCGTTCACCGCGATGCTTCAGCTGTCCCTGGTCTGCGAGCGGTGGCCACTGGCCGGCTTCGGGCGGCTGCCTTCCGGCATCGCCGCCCTGGCGCTGTCCTGGGGCATCGGCATCGGTGCCTACTTCCTGTTCGTGAACCTGGACGCGGTACCCGTCGCCGAACGCGCCGCCGCCGGGCTCCGCAATCCCGGCGGGCCCATCCCGGCGCCGGACTTCGCCTCGGCCCTGGTCGCCGTCGGCGTCTGGCAGGCAGTGTTCTTCCTCGCCCTGCGAGGCTGGCCGGTCAACACCATCAGACAGCGGGCCCGGCGCCTGATCGCTGGCAACGCCCTGGTCATCGGCCTCGGCGCGGCTACCTACCTGATGCTGCGCGAGGGGGCCGACCTCCAGCCAGGCACCATCAGCGCCGTGTGCGGCTGCATTATCAGCGCCGCGATCATCGTCGGGATGAACTTCGAGGGCTGGCCGGTCGCCGGGCTGTCGCCCGGCCGCGGCCGGGCCCTCACGGTCCTACTCACCGCGGCCGTGGCCGTCGGGCTCAACCGTGCCCTGGCTGCCTACGCTGACGGCGCGCACTGGGTCAAGGGCACCCCGGACGACTGGGTCGCCACCGCCGCGCTCAGCTTTATCGGCGCCGGCATCATCTTGCACGTGGGCATCGGCCTGCGCTGGCCGTTCGCGCGCCAGCCTGGGAGCGGACGCTAACCACCGTCCGGACTAGGCGAGCTAGACCACGTCGCGACGCGCTCCGTCGGTGACCGACGAGCCGGAAGACGAACGTCAGGAAATGAAACGGGGACCTGTCCCGCCCGTGTGTGGCTATTACCTCTCCATAACAGCTGGTTCAGCCCATCTCGCCTGGTCGCAGGCCGGTCGCTCGCGGCGCCGCGAGCCGGAATGCCCGTTTAGCGTGTAACAGGAACAGGTCAGTGGTCGGTCGATGGCGCTTCTGAGCTGGCGTTGCAACTGTTTCTGTTACACCGATCGGGGCTGAGCGTCCGGCGCTGGCTGGGATTCTCTGCTCTCCCGAACCTGGTGCCGATCCGGGCAAAGAGCCCGTAGTGTTCGGACCGTAATTCGGCTCAGTAGAGGGAGATCCCTTGATCACGAAAAGCGCGGTCAGGGCTGTCGCGGCGGTCGCCGCCGGGCTGCTGCTCGCCGCGTGCAGCGGCAGCTCGCGGCCGGCGTCGACGGCGACGCAGCCTGCAAGCCCGTCGATGAAGCCGACGTCGGCGTCGCTGACCCCGGCACCCCTGGACTTCGCGACGATGGTCGGGACGGCGCAGAAGGCGGCGACGAAGTTTCTCGGCCTTTACGCGGCCGGGCAGTACGCGGCGACGTGGAAGCTGATCGATCCGGGCCTGCGGAAGCGCATAACCGAGGCGGCGTGGGTCGGCGTCCACGAAGCCTGCACGAACCAGCCGGCCGGGACGACGTACACGGTCAGCCGCCGAGGCGCGCCCTTCATGGTGATGGTGTTCGCGGTATCACCGCGAGTCGCCAACAGCGGGCAGATCGCCTTTACCTACGGCGGCGCCAGCCAGTGGTGGTACGACCCGTCCGACGGGTGGATCTACTTCGGCCGGACGTTCCAGCAAGCTCTCGCCGTCGCAAAGGCCAAGCGACGCTGCGGCTCGTAGCGCGGCAGGAGCGGAATGTGACGTCAGGTGACTCCGCGCAACTCAAGAGCGCGCCAGTTAACAAGCGATTCGTTAGGCGACGCGCAGCGACCGATGCTCAGTGCACCACTCGCTGCCCGCGGCCGGGCGATCCGTCAGGGTCTGGTGGCGGTGATGAGGTACGGCACACCGACCCCGAGGCTGAGATCGGGCCGGGGCTCGGCAGCCGGGTCCGTGAAACCGGCCGCCGCCAGCGCGCCGAGGATTGACTCGGGCCCGTCGAGGTGCATGAACGGGAGTTCTCCCCTGGTATCCGCTGTGTAGTGCTCAGCAAAGAGAGGCGGTAGGTCGCCGTCGTCCCAGTCGGTGAACCAGAAGCCGTCCACCGCCACGAGCCGGCCGCCAGGCCGCAGCAGCTGTCTCCAGTTAGCCATCGCCCTGGCTGGCTCGCGGAGCGTCCAAAGAAGGTGCCGACTGGTCACGGCATCGAAACTGGCTGGAGAGAAGTCGGGCGCCACTGCGTCACCGAGACGGGCGTCGACCGTGAGGCCGCGTGCGGTGCCTCTCGCGACCAGCTCATCGAGCATGGCAGGCGCCAGATCGGTGGCTGTCACACGGTGGCCGAGTGATGCCGCGGCCAGAGCAACGTAACCGGTGCCAGTCGCCACATCGAGGACATCGGATGGGGGGTCGGGAAGGACCGAAGCGACGGCGTCAACCCACCTCTCGTACTGTTCCGAGCCGTACTCGGCAACGTTGCCGTCGTATGCCTCATAGCTAGGTGCCACCGTGCTCCAGAAGGTGGTGACATGCGCTTGGGCCTCGGTGGGTTTCCCGGCCGCTGGATGCCGGTTCCTGCCGCCCGGCTCGCCCATGACCGTTCCTTCGCTCGTGACTCGCGGGAAGGTCCTTTCGAGGACCCAGCGACGTACGTTGTCAGTCCTCTTGCGGTTCGAACCTCGACTGCTGCAGGCCCTTCGTGACCTTGGGCTCCGAGAAGTTGTCGTAGGTCATCTCGGAGTGGGCCGAGGCGAGCAGGTCGCCGTCCCGCGTGCACATCCTCGTCTCTGCACCGAGGATACCGTCGCCGGCGTAGGTATCGGTGGCATCCATTCCGCCTCCGGGTGGAAGGTGTGAAACTCCACGGTGAGGTTTAGCGTCGGCCCGATGAACTTCAGTCGTGGCGTGAACGGGTCTGCGACAACTGGGAACTGCAGCCGAGCGGTGAAGATCCGGCAACCCCTGGATGCCCTCCCACCCGAACCGCCTTAGACCACCATGCGCGGAGTCACATCGCCCCGGCACGCTATTCACACGCACCAGCCGATGAGCGTGCACTCTCATCGCGGCCGGACCGCCTGATGCGGAGATGCCGGGTCAGGCGGTCCGGCCGGCCCAGTGGCGACCTGGCGGAGGGCGCTGCCGGGCCGCGGCTGCCGCCTTGGACTCTTCCAGCTTCTGGAGCAGCGAGGTCAGCGTCCGAATCTCCTCGGGCTCCCAGTCCGCCACGAATGAGGCGAACCGGTCCAGGCCTTCTTCGGTGAGGGAGTGCAGCTCATCGGACCCGGCGGTGGTGAGCGTGACCCGGCAGGAGCGCTTGTCGGCCGTATCAGCGGTGACGTCCACGAGCCCCAGGCTGTCAAGCTCCCGGACCTGCCGGGTGACCTGGGAGGGATGGACGCCTTGCGCGGTGGCGATCTCCGAGGGGCGGATGCCCGGGGCCGCCGCCACGAGCTGCAAGAGGCTCAGGGTGCTCGCACCCTTCTTCTGGCGTCTGGCCCGGTCCAGCGCCGCGTTCGTCACGAACAGCGCGGTCACCATGGCGCGGACGTCGTCCCGGCTCGCTTTCATGCCGACCATGTTACATTAGTTGATAGACGCAATCATCATTGCGCAGAACTGGATGGAGTACGTCGTGAATCCGATCGAGAAGGTCATGGCCAGCAGAAGCTCGCACGTCAAGCTTGCGGCGGCGGTGGCATTGCTGATGGTGGTCCTGTGGGCAACCGGATCGGCGGTCCAGACGCTGTGGGTCACCCCGGTCATCATCGTTGTGCTGTGGACGGCCATCCAGGTCGGGCTCGGGTACCGCCGCCGGCACCACGGCGCATGACGAGACGGGTAGGAAACGGCGCAGAGCTAACTCAGTGACGACCGCAGGCTAGTCAGGCGACAGCCGTTTGCCGGCCGGCGCGGCACGGAGCCCAAGGACGGCTACTATGCCGCTGCCAGTGCGCTGCCCCAGACCAGGGATCTTGCCGATTTGGGTGCGTTGCAGGCAGGAGGGCGACCGCATTTAGGCCCGCCAGGCCCTCGTCAGCCTGCTCGCGGGCCGCCTTGATGACCCGCTGGCGGACGAACAGCCGGAACGCGATCGCTACGAGCCCGATCATGATCGGCCCGCCGATGAAGTCGGACTGGGTGAACTGCCAGGAGATCAGCAGCGCCAGGATGACGCCCAACTCGATAACCAGGTTGGTGCCGGCGATCTCGAACACCATTACCGCGGTGAGGCTGGCGCCCTTGCGGAACAAGGACCGGGCCAGCGCCACCGCCGCGTACGAGCCGGCCCGGTGGGCGAACGGATGGCCGATGCCCTCGTGGCGGCCGATCATGCCGACCGTGTGCGCCCAGCCGCCGGCGTTGCCCCGGATGCAGATGGAGAGTCCTGGCCACGGCCCAGGGCCGGCGGCTAGTGCCCAGGCGGATTACCAGGAACGGGCCGCGGGTGACGAGGTGGTCGCGCGGCCGGCAAGGCGCCTGTTGGGAGCCTCGCCGGGATGCCCGGCGCTGATCTGGAGGGCCTGATCCTTGATCGCCCGGCTGCCCGGACGCTCAGGTTCGGCTGGCTGCGGCGGTTCCCGACGACGATCAGGAGGTGCTCGTCAGTCCAGGAGACCTCGGGGGTAGGCAGGCGGGCCAGGAACGCCGCTATAGATGCGCGCAGCTCCTCCGGCGGGTAGAGGGAGAACGTCGAGTAGTGGTGGCCTTCGGCCTGGGCCCTGAGCCGCTCTGCCGTGCTCGAGCGCGGATGCGTGAAGATCTGCGTTGCGACGATCCTGAGACCGTCGGTCCGCCGGATGGCGTCCCGGAATGCGGCCTGGCTGTGCAGGCGCTGCTCGTGCTCGGTGAAGCCCGGAAAGTAGCGGCCCCAGATCGTCCGCGCGTTCTGCTGTGGGGTGCGGGTGTAGATGAACAGCTGCCCGTCGGGCTGCAGTACCCGGGCGACGGCGCGTCAGGAAGCGGCCGAGGTCGAAGTGGTGGACGCAGTTGAACGCCGTGACCAGATCGAGGCTGGCGGTCCGCAACGGCAGCTCTTCGGCGGCTGATACCAGCGGCACAACCCCACGGCCGTGGCCGCTGCTGCAGGCCTTGAGCTGCGCCAGCATGGCCGCGGAGACGTCGCTGCCGACCAGCCGTGAGCCGCCCGGCAACAGCCCGCGCAGGAGCCGCGAGTACCGTCCCGTCCCGCAGCCAACATCCAGGCCCGTGAGGGGGCGGTCAGGCAGGAGCTGGCCGATCCTGCGCACCGGTGCCTCGTCGGTGGTCCGCAGCGACTCATAGATCGCGGCTATCCGCTCGAAATGGTCGCCCGCGGTCACGTCCCGGCACCTCCTCCCGCGCTGGTCCTGCTGGCGACCATCATGCGCACATTCTGCTTTAGTTCACCCACTGTTCACCCGTGAGACAGATCAGCAGTTCTGTGGGGCAGGACGGTCGGGTTCGCGCTGTCAGCCGCGAAAGAACCGTCCCGAAGCCCCGGAGCGCGAGCTTGTGTCGAGAATCTCCTGGGTACTCGCCCGGGTTTGGGTGACGAGGAGCGGTCCGTCGCGCTCCCGTTGGGCGACGAGTTCAATCACCGGACTCGACCAAGGACGAGTCACTGCCAACATGAAGCGTTCGTCGAGGTGCGGGATGCGCAACTAATCCATGGCGCCTGGCCAAGCTGCGAAGAACACCGAAAGGCCTCTAGGCGGCGCGCTGCCCCACCGCGCCTAGCTTGCGGAAAATACTCGCCCGTACCTGAGCTCAGCACTCGGCCCAACGCTCGGGGAGCGAAGCCAGTCGGCTACGGCTACGTGGTCTGTGTCTGAAGCCGCCGGATGATCATCGGGCTCTATGCGGGCCGACCCTGGTCCGAGATGCGGAAGGCAAGGTCGCCTTGCTCGTTCATCTCTGCGTCGAGTGCCTTGTCCTCAAGTGCGTCAGCAACGCCGGCTTCGAGGAAAACGCGCGCTCCGCCCTCTTCGACCACCTGATCACCAGCCGCCGGGCCTTCGGTCAGGGCCATCTGGAACGACGGTGCTGCGTCACGCCGCTTCATGATGCGCATACCTGTCTCATCGGGTAGGTCCGGCTGCGACGTCAGACTGCGGATCGCAGAGGCGGCGCTGTCGGTGATCGTGAGCATGGCCAGTTCCTCCCTACCGGGCTGGACAACGGGGCTTGCCCTACCCACTCGCGGAACGGCCGAACCCGCCATTCCCTCAGCACTCACCCTCGCCCATAGGGCGAGTAAGCCACGTGCCTGATGGCGCCAGACAGCGCCCGGCTCCGCATCGGCAGCGGCAACAGCGGCGGGTTGTGGCTGGCTGTACCCTGATCCGCCATTCGCCGCGCAATCCGGCGATGCGCCACGCGCGCTATGTAGGCCAACCGCGAACTTGGTGGGCTCAACTGGGTTCGAATTTGTGACCCCGCGGTTGTGAGATGGTTCTTTCGGCGGCCAGATGTCGCCGGGCATGGCCTGCTTGGGCAGCGGCGGCTGTTAGCTCTTGGTGCGCCTCCTTCATGTGCCAAGGCGTCAAGGGCCGCCTGCTCTACACCCAGCAAGGCAGCTTTGTGCTTATCGTGAGCTGAACCAGGCCGTTGCGAGTTGGACACGGGAAGCACGGCCGGATGATTGCATCACAGCAGGCGAACCAGGGCGCTGATGACCAGGTAGGCGCCGAGTATCACCGCAATGCATGCGATGACCTGCTTGGCGTGGCGGCTGAGCCAGGCCTGCGATTTCCTGAGCATCGCGGTAGTGCCCTCGGGCCGAAGTTCTAGCAGCACCCACGGAATGATGATCAGCAAGAACTCGATGATCGCGAAGACCACGACTGCCGCGACCTGCGTCGTGGTCGAGTATTTCCCGGCGATCAGGTTGTGCAGCGCGGCTATGTACGAGGCGCCAGGCAGGCCGACAAGCCCGCCGATGAACACCGCGAGCCCGAGCCGGGGCTCGCGTAGTGCCCGTTGCGCCCAGCCGTCCCCCTTCTCCGCCTTTGTTTTGCCCGGTGGTCGGTCAGCTACGAGTGCCGCCGCCTTGCGCCGCCTGAACAGCCCGCCGGTCAGCAGCAGGGCGCCAAGGGCCAGTAGGACCAGGCCGATAGCTAGATCCACCCCGGCGCTGATCTTGCCCTGAGACTTCACGGCATCGGCATGCACGAAAAGCACATCCACGAGGCCGATCGCTATGGCCACCCCGAGGCCGCCGGCGAGGATGCATGCGAACATGGCACGCGGCCGGGCGGTTCTCGATCAGAAGCAGGTCAAGGGCCAGCAGCTTGGGGTTCAGCGCGGCGGTGAACGCTAGCGCGAAGAACTGGGCGGTCACGGCCGCTCAGACCGCATCGCGCTGATTAGGCGGGTACGGGCCGTTACGCCATGCTTCCGGGCACATGCGCCAGCCTGCCGTGACAATCGCTGGCCGTAGCCCGCTGTGGCCCGGTATAAGCGGCAGGTGGCCTGTGGTTGCCCTGCCGCATGTCACCGCCAGGCCGTCCCTAGATCTGGTGAAAGCGGCGCCGGTCAGAGCCCGCCCGGCTGCTCACCGCTCTGAGCGATGCCGTCGGGGACGACCTTGCCTTGCTCGATTTCCTGGGACAGTCTGGCCTTGGCGGCGAGCGCCCCTTCGTCTAGCACGCCGGAGCCCGCCGCCCGGCCGATAGCACCGCCGCCGCGGCCGCGCAGCACCATTGCGCACCCGACGGCGATCAGCGCGCCCGCGAGCGGCCCTGCGATGTACACCCAATAGCTCGTCCAGTCGCCGCTGGCCAGGGCGGGGCCGAAGGATCGGGCCGGGTTCATCGACGCTCCGCTGACCGGTGCTGCCCATAGCCCGGCTAGCGCGATGTAGCCGCCGACGCCGAGCGCGGCGACCGCGCCGACGTTCTGCGCGGCGGATGCGGTGCCGAGGATGACGCTGACCAGGAGCGCGGTCAGCACGATCTCCATGAGGAGGGCCTGCCAGTTCTTGTAGCCAGGGCCCGGCAGGGTCGCGCCGAGATGCTCGACGTTCCCGAAGATCCAGCGCAGGAACAAGGCGGCCAGGGTCGCGCCGATGAGCTGGATGATGATGTAGCCGGGGACGCGCTTCCAGGGGAAGTCGCCGCGCAAGGCGAACGCCAGTGAGACGGCCGGGTTGAGGTGGGCACCGGAGACCGCCCCCATGAACAAGATAATGGCCGTCACCATCAGGCCTGGGGCGACGACCGCCGCGGCGAGGCTGATCTGCCCCTTCGCGTGGAGAAGTCCGCCGCCGGCGGCAACGAGGACCAGGGCGAAGGTGCCCAGCAGCTCCGAGAAAAGCCGCCGCCACTCCTGGCGCGGGTCGTCGAAGTCGTTACGGTTCCCGAACTCCAGCCACAGCACGTGGTGCGTCCGCGGGAACGCGGTTCCAATCGACGCCGGCTCGATCTTCTGGCCCGCGACCTCGCTTGCCGGACCTGTCGCCTGTGCGCTCCTAGCCCCCCCTGGGCTGTCCTTCCGCTTCGCAGGCATGTTCTCCTCGGTCATCCCCGGATCCTTTCCCTTGCGACCACCGAAGACGCATCACCATGCGAGAAGTCAGTCAGCTGCACGCGCCTACAGAATGTCCGAGGCCCCATTCACGTTCCTCCAGGCCCGGGCGATTCCTTAGCGCACCAGGCTGGCCTCACTGCACGGTGTGCTGCGCGAACGGCTGCGGGCCGGACCTGCCCGTGCCGCGCCCGATTCGACCACGCCATCGCACGCGCTAGGGCCACTCGCGAGCCGCGGATTTCTGCCAATCAGGTCCCTTTCGATTCCGCAGAGGGTTCGCGTCTCACTGACGAGCAGGTTCATCACGGCATCCGGCGATACGCAGCCGCACTAA
This sequence comes from uncultured Actinomycetota bacterium, assembly GCA_963730085.1. Classification (GTDB taxonomy): domain Bacteria; phylum Actinomycetota; class Actinomycetes; order Streptosporangiales; family Streptosporangiaceae; genus JAJYUU01. The sequence goes on from CAVSQI010000017.1 coordinate 665,373, forward strand.
GCGCGCACCTGTCCATGGTCGGCCGCCAGCGCGGCTGGCCGCATCACCCCGGCAGGATGAAAGGCAGTTAGCTAAGAGAGCCCGGCTCAGGATCCGACCGGTGGACTCAGGTTGCTGGCGGGCACGTCATATCACCTCGCCGTCAGAACTGATCCGCATTTGCCAGCTGCCGGTGACCTCGCCGTCTGCTTGGCCAGCTCCACCTATCCGGAGTGGCTATCCCAGCGGTCCCACGCGTCCCTGCCAAGGTCGCGATCTTGCGCAGCATCCGGAGCAATTACTTGACGGTCTCATGCGAGTAGCTGACGGCAGGATTCTGCCGAACCTGTATGGGAATTCCACATGCCACGGCCTGCGGACGGGGCGCCAGCATTGGGGTGTTTGTTTCCCGCGTGCCAGGTCCGTGGCATGTGGTGAGGCATCTGCCACATCGTGGCAGGAAGGGGCGCCGAGGTTAGGATGACGAGGTCCTCTGGGGCGGTTCGGCGGGACGCGGCAAACCTCGATCCGGCGCTCATGACGCGGCGGGGAGAGCACCATAAGCTCGAAGCGGATTACTTGGCCAGCCTTGAACGGCTCGCCGCCCGGCCCGGCCTAAAGGTCCGGCAGCGCAAGAGCGGCCGAGCAGTGCTCGCAGGTCCTGACGAGAAGGACATCCAGCCGTGGCGGGAGAGCTATCCGTACCGGCAGCTACTCCGGCGGAAGGCCATGCGCTACGTCCTGTCGCTCTTTGACTACCCCGGTAGGCGTGATGAAGTCGTCGGACTGGCGGATCCCATGATCGTCGGCTCCCCGGAGATGGCTGCCCACGTGGCAGTGCCGTTCACGCCAGGCCGACGATTCCGTCGATGATCTCCCATACCCCGAGCACCGCCAGCACGACCACCATCAGCATCCGCGAATTCCGGGACAGCCACGAGTTCAGCGCTGCGAGCTTGGGCTTACACCAGCCAGGCGCGAACACGATAACGAGCGTGGGTACCCAGATCGTGATCAGTACGATGGCGACCACGATCACGACCCAGGCGGCGGTTGCCGCGGTGCTCATCTTCGTCGAGCCGACGACTTGCAGCGCCGACAGGTAGCTCGGTGACGGCAGATACAGCACGATGCCCGCAATGAGCGCCGCGATCAGGCCGCCCCTCCGAGCGGCCCTGGTCACCCGGGATTCTTTTTCCTTCTTTGGCTTGGGCGGCCTGCGGGCAAGAATGACCGCCCCGACGACGAACGCGACGCCTATGCCGAGCCTGAGCCCATAGCGTGGGGATTGCTGGTTTTGCTGGCCAAGCCCGGCACCGTGCAGGGCGAACACGACCGCGAACCCGATAGCAAGCGTGCAGAAGGCGGCCCCCGCCAGGAACACGCTCACGCGGCCTTTGTACCGCTCCAACTCGGCGAGCAGGAGCAGCACCGCCAGGCCGAACGGATACAGGCTCGCGATGAAAGCCAACGGAATCGCCTGGACCGGCATTACCGTCTGCCGGGGCAGTTCGGAGTGTCGGGCAGGAAACCACCGCGCAGCAGAAGCGCGGCGCTGGTCGGTGTCCTATATCTGGGTGGTGAACTCAACTCTGCCGTCTTTCGCGGCCGCCTGGAAAGCTGCGTAGTCGTGCTCGTTCTGGTCGGCGTAGGTCTCGGCGAAGTCGGCGATGGCCTGATCGAAGGCGACGGAGCCGCCGAGGTAGGCGGCCAGGGCGATGCGATCCCCGGAGCGGGCGTGCGCGCGGGCGAGGGTCCAGCCGCACAGGCCAGCGTAGACCGCCATGCCCGCGGGAACCATCTGCTCGATCGGGACGGAGAATTTCCAGTCCTTCAGCTGCCGGACGTAGAAGTCGCGGTCGATGCCGTCCGGGCCGGTGGCGCGGGTCCAGCCGAGGAAGATGTCGCTCTCGGCCTGCATCAGGTGCTGGCCGGCGACGACGCGCTCGCCCTCATTGCGGTACTGGCTGCGGCCGCAGAACTCCGCCAAGACGGACGGCTGGGCCTCCTTGGCCTGCAGGAACAGCGGCTCGACCCCTTCCCCGGCGTCCATCAGCACGATCCAGGCTCGAGTGCCGACACTGCCCACCCCGACGACCTTGCGGGCCACCTGGAGCAGGCTGAACTGCTCGAGCAGGTGCCGCCGGTCGGACTGCAGGCTGCGCCCGTACTTGTCCAGCACGACACGGATCTGCTCGTAGATCGCGTCAGCCTGCACATCGGCGAACACCTCCTCGATAGGGACGATCATCGGCGGGTCGCTGATGATCTGCCGCCGCCCGTCGGCCACGGTGGTGAGCTTGCTCGCCGCTTTGGTGCTGTCGGCGGTGTGGGCCTTGGCCAGCAGCCCCCTGGTGGCCTTGAGCGTCTTCTTCTTGATCTGAGCCTTGAACGCGCCGATCGCCTGCTCGATGTCCAGGTGGGCGTACCAGACATTCATCAGGGGCTGCTCCGCGAACCCGCGCATGGCGGTGCGGTAGCTCTCAGCTGCTGCGAGGACGGCTTTGCGGCGGTCCTTGGCGGGGAACCCGTTGTCCCTGCCCGCCACGGCCAGGCTCGCGGCGAGCCGCTTGACATCCCACTCGAACGGGCCGGGCAGGGTCTCGTCGAAGTCGTTGACGTCGAACACCAGGTTCCGCTCCGGCGAGGCGAACGCGCCGAAGTTGGACAGGTGCGCGTCCCCGCACAGCTGCACCCTCAAGCCTGATGCGGGGGTTTTCGCCAGGTCCGCCGCCATCGGCAGCGCCGCGCCACGGTAGAAGGTGAACGGCGACACCAGCATCCGCCCGTGCCGGACCGGAACCAGCTCGGGCACCCGCGACTCCGCCTGGGCCGCCAGCAGCCCGACCGGATCCCGGGACCCGCCCGGCCGGAACTCGGCGTGCGATTCCAGCGGCGCCGCCTTTCGGGCGTCCTTGCCCCGCGCCACCCGGTCCGCGCGGCTCAGCTGCTCCGCCGTGCTGGCCTTCCTCGCCCGCGCCGCGCGCGGACGAGGAGCCCGCGCAGCAGGCCGCTTGGCCGTCACGCGGCTCCTAGCTGCACGATCAGCTGCCACAGTCATGGCTGCCTCCTTCGAACTGGAACGTACACCTCAGCCGCCAGCAGGCTTCAGGATCCTTTTTCGGCCATCTGCTTTTGGGCGTCGGCGAGCGCGCCCTTAAGCGCGTGCACGTGATGCCCTTCGGCTTCACCGACGACTTTCTTGACGGCTCGGGTCGCCGACGGCTCGACCTTGCCGGCAGCCGAGTGCGGGTAGGCGAGGATCAGCCCGGCGCCGCCGACCGGGATGGTGGCACCCGCCTCCTCCTCCAGTTTGCTGGTGGTCCTGCGGTGCAGCACTTTGCCGGCCCGGCGCCCATCGCCGCGCCGACGGCTGTCGCGGCCAGCAGCGGCGGGGCGAACAGCCCGACCGCGAACCCGACGGCGCCCAGGCCTGCGGCGCCCTCTCGCACCATGTGGTCGGTCTGCTCTACTGACACATTGCCCTCAAGGTCTTTGCTGACGACTACGGCGCCGTGCAGGTATCCGCCGCAGGCCAGGGCCGCCTCGTAGTCGTCGTGGGCGGCCTCCTTGGACAGGTACCCGCCGATCAGTACGTCGGTGGTCTCGTCATCGAATTTCATCGGTCCTCATTCCGGCCGGCGGGCCTGATCTACTGCGACAGTCCGTGCGCGGCTTCTCCGTGCCGGGACGCCGTGTGCAGTGCCTCTTCCCCGTCGGCGGACAGGTGTGGCTTGATGTCGAAGGCGACTTTCTTAACGGTGCCGTTGAACGGGAACGGCTTCCTGTCGTCGTAGCTGAGGTCGACAACCCCGCCGTTGTCGCGGCCGATGTCCATGCCCGCATAGGCGGAGAAACGGATCGGGACCGTGTGGTCCATCCTGCCGTCGGCGACCGGCTTTCCGTCGACCAGCAACGTCATCTGTCCGCTGGTGGCTGGCTTGGCCGCGTCGGCCGCGAATTCCACGGACACGTTTACCTCGCCGACGGGCAGTCGGTCTTGGGCCTGCTGCCGGTAGATGAACACGCCCATCATCGAGTAGGTGTGGGTGAGCTTGCCGTCGTCGACCCAGAGCGAGAAACCGCCGAGGTGGTCAGCCTCGGCCACGATCACGCCGTCTGCCCCCTCTGCCGGGACGACCAGATCGGCGCTGATGGTGTAGCTGTGGTTGTAGATGCGCGGGATCATCCCGGACATGATGTTCTGGACGTCGCCCCGGTACTCGGTCACTGGTACATCCGGCTTGGGCGGGGTGATGCCGAAGAAGGCGGACAAGGTTGCCAGCAACGGCAGCACCTTGTACTTCTCCGCTTCGGCCCAGAACAGCTCTTTCAGCTCGGCCACTTTCTGTGGGTGCTGCGCGGCGAGGTCCTTGGCCTGGGTGAAGTCGTCGGGCAGGTAGTACAGTTCGGCGGGGTCGGCGTCGGGGTCCCAGGTGCCGGGCGCGTATGGCTGCAGAGCCGCGGGTGTGATCACCCAGGGGACCCTCGGCGTCTTCACGGCCAGCCACCAGCCGTCCTGGTACATGGCCCGGTTGCCGATGGTCTCGAAGTACTGCTGGGTGTGACGTTCCGGCGCGGCCGCGTCGGTTAGCGAGTCCGCGAAACTCACGCCATGCAGCGGCTCCTGATCGATGCCGTCAACATGCGCCGCGGCCGGGATGCCGGCGAGGTCCAGGATCGTGGGCGCGACGTCGATCACGTGAGTGAAGTGAGGGCGTAGTGCGCCCGCGTCGCTAATGCGGGCCGGCCAGTGCACGACCATCGGGTTGCGGGTACCGCCCAGATGCGAGCCGACCTGCTTTCCCCACTGGAACGGCGCGTTCCCGGCCCATGCCCAGGCGGCCGAGTAGTGCGGGTCCATGATCTGGCGGCCCCACGCCGCGATGCCGCCGTAGCGCTCGGCGAGCTGCAGCTGCATCTCGTCGGTGAGCGGGATGCCGTTCTGCATCGTCATCTCGTTGAACGACCCGGTGACCGTGCCTTCCATGCTGGCACCGTTGTCACCCCAGATCCAGATGATGACCGTGTTGTCCAGCTCGCCCAGCTCGTCGATCGCGTCGATGACCCGGCCGGCGTTGTAGTCGGCGTTCTCGGAGTACCCGGCGTAGACCCCATCTGGCGGGCATAGTAGGCCTTCAGCTTGTCGGGGACGTCGTCCCAAGCGGGGAAGGCGTCGTCGCGCGGCGTCAGCTCCGCCTCAGCGGGGATCACGCCCAGTTTCTTCTGCCGGGCGAAGGTCTCCTCACGCAACCGGTCCCAGCCCTGGTCGAACTTGCCCTTGTATTTGTCCGCCCACGCCTGCGCGACATGATGCGGAGCGTGGCTGCACCCGGTGGAGAAATAGGCGAAGAACGGCCTGCGGGCGTCCTGTCCGCGGATCCCGTGCAGCCACTCGATCGTTTTGTCGGCCATCGCGTCCGGCAGGTAGTACGGGTTCTCCTTGTCGTAGAAGCCCGCTGGCGTGCCGATGATCTTCTGGTTCTCGGCCAGGCACGGGTCCCACTGTCCCGCGTCACCGCCCAGGAACCCGTAGAAGTAATCGAAGCCCCAGCCGGTCGGCCACCGTTCGAAAGGCCCGGCCGGTCCCTGCTGCCCGTCCGGGGTCAGGTGCCATTTGCCGAACGCGGCGGTGCAGTACCCGTTCTCCGCCAGGATCCTCGGCAGCGGCGCGCGATCACGCGGCAGCATCGCCGTGTAGCCGGGGAAACCGCTGGAGAACTCACCCACGGACCCGAAGCCAACCGCATGACTGTTGCGCCCGGTGAGCAGGGCCGCCCGCGTCGGCGAGCACAGCGGGGTGACGTGGAACCTGTTGTAGCGCAGCCCCGCCTCGGCCATCTGCGTATAGCGCGGGGTGCTGATGGGACCACCGAACGTGCTCGGATTGCCGAACCCGGCGTCGTCGATGAGGACCAGCAGGACATTTGGCGCCCCCGCCGGGGGCTCCGGATGACCGATTAGCTCCCAGTCGGGCTGCGAGCCGTCGAGGGTTCTGTTGCTCACGCCCTGGAACGGCGGTCTCCGAATCGGAAGCCTCGTGCGGTCAATATCGCTCATCAGGGTTCCTACCTTCCATGGGCCCAACCTTCGGCCGCGCGCTGCCCGGGCAAAGTCCGTCCACAAACGCGGGCGATTGCCCGCCGCCCGCCGCCATCCGCCATCCGCTTTCCGGGGCGCCAAAGCTTGCCGCGGTACTGCTGCTGTCCACCGATCTGGTGCTCGCCGGCCGAGATTCCGTTCCGAGAACCAGCCAGCCCCGCACACCCAGCCGTGAGGACCACTGCTGGTACCCATTACCAAATGCCCAGCTGCCAAGTTGCGCATCATCCGATTGGAGTGAAGTCCGGACTATCGTCGAGCGGCCCGGGTCACGTCCGCGGTGGTGGTGTTTGAAGGGCCGGCCTCCGCGTGATCTTTGTTCTGGACTTTATGCGGTGATGGCGGTCAGGGTTACCTCCTCGGGCTGATCCGGGCCGTGGCCCGGCTGGCTTTTGGCCAGGATGTCCAGGCCGATGTAGCGGCGCATTTCGGTCCACTCGTCGTGCTGCTCGGCCAGGACCGCGCCGACGAGGCGGATGAGCGCGGTGCGGTCGGGGAAGATGCCGACGACGTCGGTGCGCCGGCGGATCTCGCGGTTGAGCCGTTCCTGGGGGTTGTTGGACCAGATCTGCCGCCAGATCGCCCTGGGGAAGCTGGTGAAGGCCAGTACGTCGGCGCGGGCTCCGTCGAGGTGCGCGGCGACGGCCGGCAGTTTCTCGGCCAGGGCGTCGAGGATCCGGCTGAACTGGGCGTGGACGGACGCGGCGTCGGGCTGGTCATAGACCGAGTGCAGGAGCGCCCGGACCCAGCCCCAGGCGCTCTTGGGCGTGACGGCCATCAGGTTCGCCGCGTAATGCGTGCGGCATCGCTGCCAGCTGGCGCCCGGCAGCGTCGCGCCGATCGCCTCGGTCAGGCCACGGTGCGCATCGGAGGTGACCAGCGCCACGCCGGACAGCCCGCGGGCGGTCAGGTCGCGGAAGAAGCCCAGCCAGCCCGCGCCATCCTCGGCCGAGGTGACCTGCAGGCCCAGGATCTCCCGGTACCCCTCGGCGTTCACGCCGGTGGCCAGCAAGGCGTGCACGTTCACTGTGCGGCCGGCCTCGCGGACCTTCAGCACCAGCGCGTCCGCGGCGACGAACGTGTACGGGCCGGCGTCCAGCGGGCGGGTCCGGAACGCCTCCACCTGCTCATCCAGGTCCTTAGCCATCTCGCTGACCTGAGACTTGGACAGCCGGTCGATACCCAGCGCGCCGACCAGCTTCTCCATCCGCCGGGTCGAGACTCCCAGCAGGTAGGAGGTGGCGACCACGGTGACCAGCGCCGCTTCCGCGCGGCGGCGGCGTTCCAGCAGCCAGCCCGGGAAGTAGCTGCCCTGCCGCAGCTTCGGGATCGACAGATCGATGCTGCCTGCCCGGGTATCCCACTCCCGCCGCCGGTAACCATTGCGGGTATTCGCCCGCTCGCTGCTGCGCTCGCCATACCCGGCACCGCAGACCGCGTCCGCCTCCGCGCTCATCAGCGCCTCAGCGAATGTCTTCACCATCTCCCGGAGCAGATCCGGGCTCGCCTGGGCCAGCTGCTCGTGCAGCCACCCCGACACATCGATACTGGAACGTGCGGCCATCGCGTGGCTCCTCATCTCGAGATCCTTGGTCGGTTCTCTGAGGATCACGCGGTGGCCGTCTCACATCACGACGCCACGCCTGTCAGCGGACAGATCGCACACCACGTCTCTGGACGTAACTCGCGCCCGCGAAGCCCGCCACAGCCGGGCTGAGACCAAGTCCATGGTTTGAAGGGTCTGCCAGCTCGAGTGGCGGAGGCGGACGGGAATCGAACCCGCCGACGACGCGGCGCGCCGTCCACCGGTTTTGAAGACCGTTCCGGGCGTCTAACCAAGTGAAAGCCGCACCAATCTAAGCGAGTCCGCGCAGGTCAGCGCGGTGGAGCAGGAACGGCGCCGCAAGGCGCGGAAAGGCAGTGGCAGCCGTTTCGAGTCAGCAATGGAGTAGAACGGGCCGCCGGAATGATCTCCGGCGGCCCGTTGTTTCCGGCGCGCATCTTTCATGACAAGTGGCGTGATTAACCGCGGAGTTACTGGCTGTCGCCGAGGTACTCGACCCGCAGTGCCCGGGTCGCGGCGAGGTGGTGTTCCATGGCCGAGACCCTCTCGTCGGCGGCCTCGCGGACGGTGATGTCACCGGCTTCCTGCTGGCGGCGGATGACCGTCAGCCGGTCGCGCAAGATCTGATCCTGCGCTTCTGCCTCTTGCATGTAGCCGCTGGCGGGAGTCGGTGGTGGTGCCGGGGGCGCACCCGCCCGGCCCGCCTGCACGTTGCAGGCTCACCGCTAGCGTAGGCGAGACTGCCGTATACCGGCAGAGCGTGACCGATCTCGCGTTGTCCTGCTAACGCAGGCAACACTGATCTTCGTGCAAATCGATCGCGACGCGGAAGAGTGGCCGTTCGAGCAGCTCGCTCGCGTCCTGCGGGAGCGCATCGAGGACGCGACCTACCCGCCGGGGTCGCGCCTGCCGACGCTGCTTGCGCTGGAGGCTGAGTCGGGCCTGTCGCCGATGACGGTCCGGCGCGCGGTGCGGCTGCTCGCCGAAACAGGGGTGGGTGCGGTCCAGGCCGGGCCGCAGGACCTTCGTCGTGCCTGCGGACCAGCGGCCGAAGTAGCCGCCCAGCCGGACCGGCTCTCACTGTCGAGACGCTTGGGCACCCGGTCCCGCAGAGGCAGACGGCAACAGCGCCGGGAAGTGCACAACAACGTGCGCCGCACACCGTTCGGCGGCGCCGAGGAGCCGAGCATCCAGGCCATTTTCCGGCTGGCAAGCGGACAGTCGAAACGGCCTGGCTATACCTCCAGCTCGCGATCCGCCAGCTCAGGACGGCGGACGATGCGAAATCGTGGTCCCGCACGGCGCTTGCGGATGACCAGTACCTAATGTCAGCGATCAGCTCTGATGCGACCGGCCGGACCGCGATATAACGACGGTATGAGCGACGTGGCAATACGCGCGGTGGGGCTGACCAAGCGATATGGCAGCGTGCGCGCGCTCGACGGGCTCGATCTTGGAA
>CAVSQI010000018.1:0-176621 GCA_963730085.1 uncultured Actinomycetota bacterium
GCACGGCCGTTCGCCTCGACGTTCGCGGCGTTCTTCACGCGCGCATACGACTTCATCCGGATGGCGTCCATCTCGCAAGCCAACATCCGGCTGTCCGGGTCACACGCGGGCGTCGAGATCGGGGCCGACGGGCCATCGCAGATGGCGCTCGAGGACCTCGCGATGATGCGCGCGGTGCAGGGTTCCACCGTCCTGTACCCGAGCGACGCCACCTGCGCAGCCGCGCTCGTGGCGGCGATGGCAGACACCGACGGCGTCGTCTACATGCGCACGACCCGTGGTGCTTATCCGGTCCTGTACGACGCGGCCGAGGTATTCCCGGTCGGCGGCGCGAAGGTGGTGCGCGCCAGCGACACCGACCAGGTCACGCTCATCGGGGCTGGCGTAACCCTGTATGCCTGCCTGGCGGCAGCGGACCAGCTCAAGTCCGACGGCATCAGCGCCCGCGTGATCGACCTGTACTCGATCAAGCCGATTGATGTCGACGCGCTAACCGACGCGGCCGCGATCACGAACGGCAGGTTGGTCATCGTCGAGGACCACCACCCAGAGGGCGGTCTCGGCTCGGCCGTCGTCGACGCGCTAACCGGGGCGGGACGCGTCGACCTGACCGTTCGACATCTTGCCGTCCGCGAACTTCCGGGGTCTGGAACGAGTGAGGAACTACTCGACGCGGCCGGCATCAGCGCGGATCACGTCGCAGCCGCAGCCAGGAGTCTCCTCGGATAGCGCGAGTCCGCAGCCAGCAGACAACCGGGGCAAATTGGTCGCCCCGCCTGCGGGTAGCACCTAGCCTCCACGGGTGCTCATCCGGCAGTTCACCGCGCTGACTGGCCCGAAGTGAAGGCTTAGAAAAAAAGTCTTGGCCTTGGTGTCGATTGACGCGAGCGGGTTCGTGGAGAAGGTGAGTGGTGGCAGCCGTCCGGGCTGCCCGTGAGCACACTGGAGCTTGGCATGGCGCTGTACTTGATTGCCTTCAACGACGAGTGGGTGCCCGACCTCACGGCGGAGGAGCTGCGCGAAAGGGCCACGTCCGGAAGGGCCTTGATCGAGGAGATGACGGCCGCCAGCGTCTTCGTCTTCAGCGACGGCGGCCTGGACGCCTCGACCGCAGTGTGCAGCGTCGACCCGAGCAGCGGGTCGCCCGTCTTCACCGACGGGCCGTTCGTCGAGACCAAGGAGCACCTCGGCGGCTTCGCGGTCGTCGATGTCCCCGATGACGCGGAGGCGCGGTATTGGGCCGGCCGGATCGCGGTCGCGGTCGGCTGGCCGCAGGAGGTGCACCGCTTCCCGCACCGCGTAGCACTGAGCCCTGACACGCAGTCGGAAACCTCGTCTTAACTGTGATGTTCTGACGGGCATGGCCCAGCGGACGCAGGTGGCGCGATCGGCTGACCTCGGGCAGCGCAGGCCGCCGCGAATGTGTGTGGTTAAATGACCAAATGACGGAGATAGCCGATCTGAGAGGCGCGGCCAGCGCATCTGCTACCGCCCTGGCTGGCTATACCGATCTGGACTGGCAGGTGCCGGCTGCCGACCTGGAGTGGAGCTGCTGGAATACGGCGCTGCACATGGTTGATTGTCTGTACTTCTACACGTGTCAGATTGTGTACGGGAACCCCGACGGGTACCTGTGCACCGAGCTTGCCCTCGACGACTCGGCCTCGCCGCCGCGGCTGCTGGCTGCTCTGGGCGCCCACGCCGAGCTCTTGTACCGCATCGCGCAGTCCGCGGACCCGGATCTGCGCGCGCATCACAATTACGGTGTCTCGGATGCGGCGGGGTTCGCCGCGATGGGCGTCGTGGAGACGTTGATCCACACCTTTGACGTGGTGCGCGGGCTGAACCCCGCTGATCAGTGGCGACCGCCGAGTGAGCTTTCTGCGCCAGTGATCGCCCGGCTGTTTCCGCACGCTCCCAGCAGCGATCCCGCCGATGTGCTGCTGTACTGCTGCGGCCGCGCCGCCCTGGGTGAGCTGCCGCGCCAGACACTGTGGCAGTGGGACGGGACAGTCAGAACCTAATCGGGGCCGGGGCCCGCGCTAGGTCCGGTAACGAGGAGAACGATGTCGATCGCGCTGACCGAGGACCAGAAGGCGCTGGCGGAAGCGGTGGCGGGGTTCACCGCTCATCACGCCGAGTCGGCATCGATCCGAGCGGCCTTCGAGGACTTGGCCGCGGGCGTCCGACCGACGTGCTGGCGAGCGCTGGTTGACCAGAACCTGCTCGGGCTGCACTTGCCAGTCGAGTTCGGCGGGGACGGTGCTGGCCTCGTCGAACTCGCGATCGTGCTGGAAGAGACCGCCTTCGGGCTGCTGCCAGGGCCGCTGCTTCCCACGGTCTTGAGCAGCCTGATCATCAGCTGCCACGGTGGCGCCACGCTGCGGGAGACACTGCTGCCGGGCTTCGTCGCTGGCGGGACTGGCGCCTGCGCGACGGATTCGCGCGGCCTCACCGCCTCGAGATCAGGGGACGGCTGGGCGGTCAGCGGTACGACTGTCCCCGTCCTCGGCGCGCTGAGTGCGGAGATTTATGTCCTTGGCGCGCAGAGTGCTGAGGACCCGGGCGCCACCGTCTGGTTTGTCGTCGACGAGCCACAGCGAGCTGACCTCGCGGTGACGCGGCTGCGCGGCGTCGACCTCACTCGAGACATCGGCCAGGTCCAGGTCTCGAACCTGAAGGTCCCGGCTGATCACGTGCTTGACATGGACGACCAGCGGCTGCGTTCGACAGCGGCTGTGCTGTTCTCCGCCGAATCGGCGGGTGCCGCCCGGTGGTGCCAGGCAGCCGGGCTGGCCTACACGAAAACGCGAGAGCAGTTCGGGCGGCCTATCGCGGCGTTCCAGGCGATCAAGCACAAGTGCGCTCTGTTGTTCGTCCGGAGCGAGCTGATTGCGGCCGCAGCCTGGGACGCGGCCGCCGCGTTCGACCAGGACGCGGACCAGTTCGCGATTGCCGCTGCGTCAGCCGCTGTGGTCTGCCTGCCGGGAGCCGTCGATATCGGCCTGGAGACGGTCACGCTGTTCGGCGGCATCGGTTACACGTGGGAGCACGACACGCATCTCTACTGGCGCCGTGCGATGAGCCTGCAGAACCTGCTGGGCCCGCGCAGTCACTGGGAGCTGCGGCTTGGTCAGCTCGCACGCACGATCGAGCGCCATCATGACCTCCAGCTCGACGACGAGCCGGCGGGCCTGCGGAGCTGGGTCGCAGGTCAGCTCGCCGCGGCGGCGAGCCTGTCGGCCGACGACCGGCGCGGGTTCTTCGCGGACCAGGGCCTCGTAGCACCTCATTACCCGCATCCGTACGGGATCGCGGCCAGCCCGGTGGCGCAGGCGGTGATATCGCAGGAGTTCGAGCGCGCGGGGATGATGCAGCCGTCCACGAACATCGGTGAATGGGCGTTGCCGACGATCCTCGCGCACGGCACGGATGAGCAGCGCGAGGCGTTCGTCGGTCCGACGCTCCGCGGCGAGATCTTCTGGTGCCAGTTCTTCAGTGAACCCGGCGCTGGATCCGATCTGGCGTCGTTGCGTACGCGGGCCACTCGCGTCGACGGCGGCTGGCGACTCAACGGCCAGAAGGTCTGGACGTCGCAGGCGACGCAGGCTGACTGGGGCATCTGCCTCGCACGGACAAACGCCGACGCGCCCAAGCACAAGGGCCTGAGCTATTTCCTCGTCGATGTTCGTAGCCCTGGCGTCGACGTGCGGCCGCTCCGCGAAGCCAACGGCGGATATCTATTCAACGAGGTGTTCTTCAACGACGTGTTCGTGCCGGACTCGCGCCTCGTCGGCGAGCCTGGCGACGGCTGGCGGCTAGCGCGCACCACGCTCGGGAACGAGCGGGTGAACATCGCCGTCGGTACGGGCCGCCGCCGCGACCTGCCGGCCGACTATCTGGGCACGTTTGCCGGAGACCCGCCGCCGGACGTGCTGCGGCAGGTAGGCGTGCTGACCGCCGACCTCAATGCGTTTGCCGCGCTGGGGCAGCGATCGCTGCGTCGGCAGATATCGGGTCTGCAGCCCGGAGCCGAGGCCAGTGTGCTGAAAGTAGCCGCCGCCAGCAACCTGACCAATCTGCGCTGCGCCGTCATGGACTGGCACGGCGCCGAGGCTGCCACGCTCGACGGCGAAGGCGGCGACGCGACATTCCGGTACTTGTCCGTCCCACCATCGCTCATCGGCGGCGGCACGCTCGAGATTCAGCTCAACGTCATCGGTGAGCACGTCCTCGGCATGCCCCGGACGTAATGGCGCAGCACCCTAGGACACTCGTGCTAGACCGCCGGGGCGGCGTCGATATCAGCTGGCAATAGGAGGCGCCGATGGAGCAAGTAAGTACCCAGTCGGACGGGAGCGTGCTTCACCGTGGCGGCTGGGTGGAGCGGCCGGTGCACGTCTACCGCGACGAGTGGGGAATCCCCCACGTCCGCGCGTACTCGGTGCATGACGCGTTCGTCGGCCAGGGGTACGCGCACGCCATGGACCGTTTCTGGCAGATGGATGCCAGCAGGAAGCAGATAGAGGGCCGTTGGGCCGAGTGGGTCGGCAAGGCTGGCCTGGAGGCCGACCGGCTGGCCAGGCGGCTGCGCGCCGGTGCCGCGTCGATCAGGGATTACGAGGCACTTGGTGCCGACGCCCGGGCAATGGTCGATGCGTACACCGACGGTGTCAACGCGTATCTCCAGGCGCATCCGCCGCCGCTTGAGTATCGGCTGCTGGAGCGCACACCGGAACCCTGGCAGAGCTGGCACTGCGTCGCGGCAATGCGGCAGCGCGGCTACCTGATGGGCTCGCTGTGGTTCAAGCTGTGGCGAGCCGCGGCGGTCGGCGTCGTCAGCGAAGCGGACGTAGCCACGCTGCGATACGACGATGGCGGCTCCGACCGCCTGTGCATCCCGCCTGGCGCAGATTCCAGACGGTGGATCGCGACCCTGGAGGAACTGCGCGATCCGATCCAGGCGCTGCGCTTGCTGGCCGGGCCCGCGGACACCGACGGCGGGAGCAACAACTGGGCCGTCGCAGCAGCCAGGACCGCCACGGGCAGGCCCATAGTCGCTGGTGACCCGCATCGCCCGTTCGAGCTGCCCGGCATGTACGCGCAGATGCATCTCGCGTGCGATCAGTTCGACGTCATCGGGCTGACGATTCCGGGCGTGCCCGCGTTCCCTCATTTCGCCCACAACGCGCGCGTGGCCTGGTGCGTAACGCATGCGAACGTCGACATTCACGACCTCTACGTCGAGCAGTTCGACCGAACCGACCCGTCCCGGTACCTGTACCGAGGAGAGTGGCTCCCTGCGTCAACCAGGAGCGAGGACATCGAGATCCGCGGCGGGTCCAGAGCTTCGGTGCAGATCGTCGAGACAATCCACGGCCCAGTCGTCGCTGGAGACCCGGCGCGCGGCGCCGCGGTGACGCTCAAGTCGGTTCAGTTCTTCGACGTCGACAGGTCGGTTGACTGCCTTCTCCCGATGCTCATGTCGGACTCGGTCGATTCGCTGTTCCACTCCGTCCGCGGTTTCGGGATCATCGATCACAATCTCGTGGCCGCCGATACTAGGGGACACATCGGCCACCTGGTGCGCGCGGTGTTGCCCCGCCGGCGAGCCCTCAATGGGTGGCTGCCAGTACCCGGCTGGACGGGGGAGTACGAGTGGGACGGCATCGTTCCGCCCGAGCAGATGCCGCGCGCCGATGACCCGGATCGCGGCTATCTCGTGACGGCCAACAACCGGGTTGTGGAGACCATCCCGGGAACGGGCGACTACTTCTGCACCGATGCTCATCCGCCGTACCGAGCGAGGCGCATCGAAGAACTCCTCGCCGGCCTTCAGGCCGCGTCGCCGGCAGACATGGCGGCGATCCATAGGGACGACCTCAGCGTCCCGGCGCTGCAGTTCAGGGCCGCGCTGGCGAACGTCGAGCCGGCGAGCGCGGCCGCCCGCGGGATCCGGGACACCGTGCTTGCCTGGGATGGCCGCATGTCGCCCGACTCCGCGGCCGCAGCCTGCTACTCCCGGCTGCGCTGGGCGCTCGCCCGAATCGTGGGCAACCGGTCGGGACTTGCTGGCGGCTCCAGGGCTGCCGACGCCGAGGCTGGCGAGTCCACGGCCGCGGGCGCCGGTCTGAAGGAGCTGATGCAGCTGCCAGGCGGCGTCTCTGCCGTGAGTCACCTCTGGTGGGTGCTGCCAGCCTTGCTGCGTTCAGACGATCTTTCACTGACCGGCGGCAGCACCTGGCCGGAACTGCTCGCCGAAGCACTGGAGGTGGTCGCGACCTGGCCCGAGTCTCCCGACGTGCCGTGGCGGCATATCCACACGGCCAGGCTCACGCACCCCCTGACGTCGGCCTTCCCGTCTGCAGCGGTAAATCTCAGCCCGGCTGGCGCGGGGGTCGGCGGCGACAATGAGACTGTCTGGTCGACAGGATGTCGCGCGGAATTCGGGACCGCCGCCGTGTACGGTGCCGTCGCCCGTTACGTCTTTGACGTGGGCAACTGGGATAACTGCGCGTGGATCGTCGTGGGCGGCGCGTCGGGAGATTCAGCCAGCCCGCATTATCTCGATCAGCACGACGCCTGGTCGCGATGCGAGTTGGTCCCGATGCAATACGGCTGGGACGCGATCACTGCGGTCGGCCCGCACGTGACCCTCGAGCCAGCCGACTAGCGGATCAGCCCCGGGTCCGGCGCGAGCACGATGTCGAACCGGACGCTGGACCACGTCGCCTCGCCAAGCTCACGGCCGTCGGGTGTCGGGCTGCCCGCGCCGTGGCGCTGGAAATCCACGACCAGGGACTCTCGGACCCCGAACACGGCATCGTGGCTCAGCAACTCGTCGCCGCGGACAAAGATGTGCGTCACCAGTGTTCGCTTGCCATCGGCGCTGACCTTGAAGTGCAGGTGCGATGCGCGCATGGGGGAGCGGCCGGCCGCGGCGAGAAGCTTGCCGACGGGCCCGTCGTGAGGGATGGGGTACGGCGTCGGAAACAGGCCCCAGAACCGGTAGCGTCCCTCGTTGTCGGCGAACAACCGCCCGCGGGCCGCAGTCCGGCTGTGTCCGTACTGGACGTCGTAGTGACCCGTCGCGTCGGCTTCCCATACCTCGATCCGGGCGCCTCGAAGTGGCTCCCCGTCTGTGCCCGTCACCGTGCCCTCGACCCAGCACGGCTCGCCGTCGGCTCCGGCAGCGATGTCCCCGCCGAGCGGGACCTCGGGCGATCCCTCGACGAAAAACGGCCCTAGCACGGTCGCTTCGGTCGCGTTCGCGTAGGCCTCGTTGTTGATTGAGATCGTCTGCATCGACGCGCCGAGCACGTCAGACAGCAGGATGAACTCCTGGCGCTGACCGTCGGTCATGCGCCCGACGTCGGTGAGGAACGCGATGGCTTGCTGCCACTCGGCCTCGGTCAGGCGGACATCGCGCAAGAAGGCGTGCAGATGGCGGGTCAGCGACTGCATCAGCAGCTTCAGCCGAGGATCGCTCGCGCTGGCGAACGAGTCGACGACCAACTCAGTGAGTTCTCGCTCGCGCGCTTCCTGGCTGACTGGCACTTGGGTAACTCCTGCTCTGGTAAAACGGTCCCGCGCCCTGGCACGTCGTCTTACCTGGGGTTTGACGTGATTCTTTAAGTTCTCACCGCTAGTACGTCTACCGTTTCCGTTGGCTGAGTATGTTTCCCGCCATGCCGAGAAAACAGGCGGTTCCAGCCGCCGACCTTGATACCAAGATCGGATGGCGAGCACGATGGGCGCCGCGCCGCATTGTGGTGGTCGCGGCGGCGGCCGGGCTGACCGCCGGAGCAGGACTGGTGACGGCAGAGTCGGCACTGGCCTTGACCGGGTCGCAGCCCGGCAATCTCGTCCTCACGCCGGCTAGTGGTGCCAGCTCGCTCAGGCCCGCCTGGTCGACCAAAGACGGATGTCCGACCGGTTACCGGGGGTCGGCCCAACTGTCCGAGTTCAACACCAACGGAACATACGCCAGCGCCATCTCGTCAGTGGTCCCCGGCCCTGTAACGGCGTTCCACGGAACGCTCCTCGGTAATGTCGGCGCCCTCCTCGGTGTGACCAACACCAGGAAAGGCGGAACTGTCGAATTTGCGATCGGGTGCTACAGCGGGGTTTCTACGTCGGGCAAGGTCACGTACGTCCAGTCCACGTTCCTGACACTGTCCTCATCCGGCGGCTCGTACTCGACCAGCTCCAGCGGCAGACAGTCGGCATCCAGTTCCTCCGGCGGGCAGTCTGGCAGCAATGCAGCGGGTGTTTCGGTGGCCAATGCGAGCGGCTTGAGCACTCAAGTTGAAGCCGCCTTGATCGCCGGCGCATGTGGCCTCGTGGTCGCCATCATTGGAATCGCTTGGTACCGTCGCCGCAGCCACCAGTAAGCCCAGCTGCCGAGCTCACCCGCCCGCTTCGGCCGAGTCGCCGCCGTGATCGCTCTCGAGAGCCAGCCTACGGGGGCGGCGCACTGCCATTCCAACCGCGGCGGCTGACCCGCAAAGCGCCACCGCGCCAAGGGCAATCAGCACGGTACTGCCGCCACCGGGAAGCGACGCTCCGCCGGCACCTGTTTCAGCGCCGCCGGAAGGAAAGCCAGTGCCGGTCGCAGTCGGACTAGGTTCCGGCGAGGATGTCGTGCTCGGCGATGATGTCGGCGTTGACGTCGGCGTGCTGGTTGGCGTTGACGTCGGCGTGCTCGTTGGCGTTGACGTCGGCGTGCTGGTTGGCGTCGAAGTCGGGCTCGCAGACGTGAACTGCCCGTTGGTCGTGTACAGGCTGCCATCGGAGTTCAGCGTGACCATCGTCGACTGGACGTACTTCACGTTGCCCGACGTATCGATCCCGCTATAGCAACCGACCGCCCACTCCACCGTCCCCCCATGGGTGACATTGGTCGAATCGAGGAGGGCGCCGAGGTTGCCGAGGAGGGTCACGCTGAAACCGGTCGACGCCGTCACGGCGTTGTTGACCTTCGAGATGGAGCTAGCGAAGCTGCCGTCGGTGTTGAACTCCGCCAGCTGGGCCGATCCCTGGTTATTAGCCGGGCACGCGTCGGTTGTCTTCACTGTGGGCGTCAGCGTCGTCGCGCCGCTGGCAGGAGTTAGCACCAGGTTGCCTGGCTCCGATCCGACGCCGGAAGCTAGCGCAAACCCTGCGGTGACCAGCCCTACTCCGGCGATCATGCCAACAGCTCCGGAGAGCACAACCACGCGCCGGATTCTTGTCGCGGTTCGCCATCTGAACTTCTCGTCGCGGAAACGGCTCAGGGCGTCCTTGGAGGCTGGCATAGCTGATCACGCTACGGCGTGGACCGCAAACTCTGGCTGTCCGTGCGGTGAGAACTTAGAAAACGAACGCGAAGGCCTACGTACTGGAGCGGGCCGGGGTGGTGGAGACCAGGGCGGTGTAGACAACCACGTTGGACAGGTAGTGGCCGGTCTGGGGGTCGAAGGATCCGCCGCAGGTGATGAGCTGCAGGCCGCTGTAGCCGTGCGACTCGTAGACCAAGTCCGTGGGGAAGTCCGACTTCAAGTACGTCGCTATCTGGCGAACTTCGAAGTGCGTGACGACTCGATCCGCGAGCGTGACGTTGACCTGATCCCCTGGCCGCAGGAGCCGCAACTTGAAGAAGACCGCGGGGCCCTTGTAGGTGTCGACGTGTCCGAGGATGACCGCGGATCCGCGCTGGCCCGGTGATGGCCCTAGCCGGTACCAGCCAGGGATCTGATAGTTGGCCGGCACCTGGATGGTGTCGTTCGAATTGAGCCCGACGTCGACGACCGGCACGGTGAGGCCGATCGAAGGAATGCTCAACGTCACCGGTGCCGACCGTGCTGCTGGGCTCACCACTGGCGGCGAGTTGCGGGGGGCGGGCCCGGCGAACAGCGGGCCAGGCAGCGACCGCTGTCCGCTGCGGAGACCAAGACCGAACGTTGCCGCGGCGGCGAGGAGCAAGACGATCGCCGTCAGCCACCACCCGCCCGATCGGCGGCGGGTGCTCGCGCCCGAAGGCCACGCGCCTTGCTCAATCTCACCTGGCGGAGCTGCCCAGCTCACTAGTTCGCTCCCGGCGTGCCGTCACCGTTTCCGTTCTCCTCGGTTGGCTTGCGCGAGCGTCGGACGGCTAGTCCCATGGCTGCGGCCGACCCTGCGAGCGCAATTGCACCGAGGGCAATCAACAGGTTACTCGGGCCGCCAGGAAGTGCGGCTCCGCCGTAACCCGTCTGCGCACCACCCGAAGGAAGCGTGCTGGTCGGCGATGCTGACACGGTCGCCGTGGCCGTCGGCGATGCCGTTGCCGTAGCCGTGGCGGTGGGCGTTGACGTGGGGGAGGTTGTCACAGCTGCGGCGGGATCGGCTGCGGCGGTGTTGAGAACGCTCGGCGTGCTCGTTGCCGGCTGCGACTGCGCGGCAGTTGGGGTTGGCCCAACGTTGGTGGTCGAGTATGTAGTGCCGTCGCTGGCCAGCTGGACGAACGTGAGCTGAACGTACTCGACGTTGCCCGTCCCGCCGGATTGGCTGAAGCAGCCGACCGCGAACGCGACGGTACCGCCGTTCGTGACGTTGGTCGCGCTGAACTCCGTGCTGATGGTGCCCTGGAGGGTCCCGCTAAACGCCGCCGTCGGGCTGTTGACGACCGCCGATATGTTGCCGGCAAAGGACCCGTCGGTATTGAACTCGGACACCACCGCTGACCCCTGGAAGCCGGTTGGGCAGGCGTCCGTCGTCGCCCAGGTGGGCTGCGTGGAGACGGGGCCGTTATCCGGAGTGAGCGTCAGGTTGCCTGACTCCAGAGTGATTGGCTGCCATGGCGAACCCGGCTGTCAGTAGTCCGGTCCCAGCGATCATGCCGACCGCCGCGGAGGCCACCGCGAGCCGCCGGATTCCGGTTCGCCTGCTGGCTTTCTCGTCGCTGGCGTGACCGTGCGCGTCATTCGGTACCGGCATAGTTGCCCACGCTACGTCGTTGACCTCAAACTCTCCACGTACGCTCGGTGAGCACTTGAAGAACGAGCCGACTGTGCCTACAAGCCCGATGTCAGTTCGGCGACGATGTCCGCCGCCGGCTGTGTCCGCCGCGCGAGTGCGACGCTTTGTCCTGCCCACATCGAGAGCGCTTCGATGTCACCCGTGGTCCCGGCGAGGGGCGCTGCCGTCTCGTAGCGAACGATGGGGTCGCCGGCGGCGAAGTGCCCGATCACCTCGCCTTCTCCCGGCCGCTCTCCAGTAGGCGGCCGGCCTGCTGCCTCCCACGCTGCAGCCGTCGAGTTGTGGATCGCGCGATGCGGGGCGTCCGGCCACCCGACGTCGTAGAGGTCGGCGTACCACTCCGCGTCGGTCTCGGCCGCCGCCTGCAGCCGGTGCCGATACTCGTCGTGGATGGGCATCTCGTCAGCCATGAGGAATCGCGTGCCGAGCCAGGCCGCCTGGGCACCGAGCGCGAGCACGGCCGCGACTCCGCGGGCGTCACCGATCCCGCCTGCTGCCATGACGGGAACCGGCGCCACGGCGTCCACCACGGCGGGCACCAGAGGCAACGTCGCGACGGCGCTCCAGACGTGGCCGCCGGCCTCCCAGCCCTGCGCAACAACCACGTCAACGCCCTCGCCGACAGCCCGCCGCGCCTCCTCCGCGCTGCCAACCGTGTGCATCACGACACCGCCCGCGTCATGGACGCGCTCGACGTAACCGGCGGGGTCACCCCAGATGAGCGACACGATCCGCAGGCCGGCCTCCAGCGCATCGTCCAGCCGCCGGTGCTGATCCTGGGCAAGAATGAAGTTGCCGCCGAACGGGCGATTGGTCAGCGCCGCCGTCTCCCGCACCACGGCGCCGACGTCGGCGGCCCACGTGAGCGCCACCGTGCCGAGCGCGCCAGCATTGGAAACAGCCGCGGCTAGCCGGGGAACTTCAGCGATTGGTGCCTGGACGATCGGCTGCTCGACTCCGAGCAACTCGCAGACGGGCGTGCGCACGAGCCGGATCTACCCCCTTTCCCCAGCCGCAACACGAGCATCAGGGCCGTCCCGCAGCGACCGCGAAACGGACCTGACGACTCCGGGCGGCACGCTCTATTTGCCCCGTTACGTGTACGAGGTCGGCATCGAGTCGGATGCGTGGCGGTCCCATCCGTGGAAGCGTGAGTAGTCGCCCGCGTCCCAGGCCTGGCGCAGGCCCGGCGTACTCAGGTCCCAGTCAGGCCGGATCTCGGCCGTCGCGGCCCGCAGATCGTGCCACAGGTCGCCGAATGACGGTCGGCCCCAGAACCAGTAGCCGTTGTAAATGCTGTGGATGATCAGCCCGGGCTTCAGCACCAGAGTGTGCGGGACCATCGGATCGTGCTCGGGATCGGTGTACTCCTGGATGTCGAGGTCACGCTGAACCGTCCGGCCGGGGTCGGACAGGAAGGTCCACTGCGCGCCGACTGAAGCGCGGAACTCCTGGATCGTGTGATGGTCATCGGTCGCGATCGTGGCCACTTGCGTATAAGCGACCGCGATCTTCGGGTAATTGGCTGCTAGCTCCAGGTGCTGCTGGTGCTCTTTCGGGCAGTAGTGGCCACGAGCCAGCGTGAGGATCAGGGGATCGCGGCCTTGCAGCTCACTGAGCGAGCGCACGGTATTCGTGTGATCGGGCAGGGCGTAGTCAGGGAAGGTGCCGCCTGGCACGATGTCGGAGCGCATGGGACGACCGCCTTTCACGTGGGTTCCGTGGCGTCGCGGGCGCGACCGGCGGCGCACTAAGGCCTGGTTCGGTGCCGGACCTGCCTATACCCGCAAACAAGCAGGGCGACGCTCCAGCGGCCCAGACAGGTGAGCGGACAGCATCTGCTGCCGACTGGTAGACCGAGAGTATGGACTATCGCATCGCGACCACTGTTCACGCCTCCGCCGAAGATGTGTGGGACCTGTTCACAGACGTCGAACGCTGGCCTCAGATGACCAACAGCATCCAGGAGCTCAAGCGAACGGACAGCGGCCCGCTGCGGATAGGCAGCGAGGCTATGGTCAAGCAACCGCGACTGCCTCGGATCCGGTGGACTGTGACGGAGCTCGTTCCGTTCCGATCTTTCGTGTGGGAGACCACCTCCCCCGGCGTGACTACCTCAGGTGGTCACTTCGTGGAACCAGAAGGGAACGGGGTCGTCATAACGCTCACCCTGCGTCAGAGCGGGCCGTTGGCGTGGCTCGTACACACCCTGCTGGGGAGCTTGAGTCGCCGGAACCTGGCCATGGAGCTGGAGGGATTCCGGCGGACCGCCGAGTCGGCGCGCGGTTGACGATGATCGCCGACCGCTGGGGCGTCGCGCGGTCGGATGCCGGCGCCGCTGCTGTGCCTCGGCGATCTCGTGATGGCGCGCAAGCAGTTGCGTACTCTCGCGCGGCTTGCGGAGACGGAGCGTTGATCTTGGTCACGAGTTGCGGAGCGCTGATCGGACGGGTCAGTCCGCGTGGAGGGCGGCAGGCAATTGGTCAATCGGGTCGGGCAGCGACGGCCCCGGCGTCTGCAGCCGCACGCTGGCGAGCTCGCCGTTCCATGGTGCCGGCGGGAGATATCGGCCGGAGACGGGCAACCCGCTGTCCATGCCTAGCCGCAGGCCAGCACCGCCGTGCTGAAAGACGATGGGCAGGCCGCCGGTGAACGTCAGCCGGCCGACCTCCACGTCGCCGTGCAGCAGGTGGAACGTGCCGGTCTTTCCGCTGATGTCGTACGCCACGCCGAGATCCTGTGGTCCTGGCGGTATTCGCTGGTCGGCCGTGACCTCCAGCATTTCGCCGGCCCGCGAGTAGGCGAACGACAACAGGCCGTCGGTCGCGAAGAGCGCGAGTCCGCCATTCCAGTCGCCGAGCGCGAACAGCACGCCGGCCGGGTCATCGGCGGCGGTCACGTGTGCCGTGAACCGGAATCCAGCGAAGAGCAGCGGAAGGGACTCGTCGCAGACCGGGCTCGCGCCGGGACGGAAGGTCCGGTCGCTGCCTGCCGGATAGTCGGGGCCGATGATGGCGCCGAGGCGGTGCGTCAGCGTGTCATCGATGGGCAGCACCTGATTGCGCTGCGCTTCCGCGAGCCACCGTCGCTCCAGGTCGCTGACCACCTCGGGATGCGAGCTGGCCACATCGGTCGACTCGGAGTAGTCGCTGTCTAGGTCGAACAGCTCCCACTGGTCCTCGGCGAAGCGCCGGCTGCCAACAGCTAGCTCTTCCTCGTCGAGCACGCCTGCCGAGATGTGATTGGTCGTCGCCTTCCATCGTCCGTGGATGATCGACCGGGAACCAAGCATCTCGAAGTACTGAGTGTCCCGGCCAGCCGCCGCCGGATCCGCGAACGTGGGCTGGATGGTCGCGCCGTCAACAGGCTGCTGCTCGATCCCGTCCACCTCGCCCGGCAACTCGATGCCGGCTGACCTCGAGAACCGTCGGGAACAGATCGTTGACGTGCACGAAGGCGGAGCGGATCTCGCCCGCGGCGTCGGATGGCCGCTGGCCAAGCCGCGATGAGGGGCGTGCGTGTGCCGCCAAGCCACGTGTAGCGCTTCCACAACCGGAACGGGGTGTTTCCCGCCCAGGCCCAGCCCCACGAGTAGTGGTTATAGGTGCGCGGTCCGCCCCAGTCGTCGTAGCTGGTCAGGTTGTCCGCGGCGCGTTCGCGAATGCCTGCGGTGAAGCGATGCTCGTTCACGCTGCCCAGCACGCCTCCCTCGGCACTGGCGCCGTTGTCGGAGAAGACAAGAATCAGGGTGTTGTCGAGCAGGCCGCTGGTCTCGAGGTGCGCGATGACCCGGCCGATCTGCGCGTCGGCGTGAGTGAGGAAGCCTGCGAAGACCTCCATCTGCCGCGCGTACATTCGTCGCTCGTCCGGGCCGAGCTGATCCCAGGCGGATACCCACTCTGGCCGTAGCGTCAGTGTTGCGTCGCCCGGCACGATTCCGGCCGCCTGCTGCCGACGGAAGACGTCCTGGCGCCAGGCATCCCAGCCGTGGTCGAACTGCCCGCGGTACGGATCGCTCCACTCAGGCGCGACGTGGTGCGGAGCGTGGGCGGCGCCTAGCGCGAAGTACAGGAAGAAGGGCTTGCCCGGGGCCGCGTACTGCTGGTCGGTCAGGAGCCGAATCGCCGTGCTGGCGAGGTCCTCCGACAGGTGATATCCGTCCCACGGTCCGGCTGGAGGCTCGATGTAGTGGTTGTCGGCAACGAGGTTCGGCGCCCAGTGATTCGTGTCGCCCTGCAGGAACCCGTAGTAGCGCTCGAACCCCAGCCCCAGGGGCCACTGGCTAAACGGGCCCGGCGGACGAGCGCTCGAAGCGCGGAGTGAGATGCCATTTCCCCACCGCCATGGTTGAGTACCCGGCGTCCCGCAGGATTCGGGGGAGGGGCGCAGCCGATCGCGGCAGCCGCGCCGTGTAGCCGGGGTAGGCCAGCGGGATGTCGGCCAGGAAGCCCATTCCTACCGCGTGATGGTTGCGGCCGGTGAGGAAGCAGGCCCTACTCGGCGAGCACAGCGCCGTCACGTGGAACCGGTTATAGCGGAGACCGCGTGCGGCCAATCGGTCCATGTGCGGAGTTCGGATATCGGAACCGAAGCTCCCGAGCTGGGCGAAGCCAACGTCGTCCAGGACGATGGCTACGACATTCGGCGCGCCTTCTGGCGGCCGCGGCCGCGCGAATGCATAGCGGCTTGCGCCCGCCACTGTCAGGTCGGGAACTGGCTCTGTGGGGCTTCGAACTGGCTCTGTAGGCACCACTGATCTTCTATCGGGTCGGTTTCGCGTGCGCAAGGGTCATCGTGGCGACTCGCCGCATAACGCGAGCGGCCGAATATCGCCAGTCGAAGAGCTCGCCGTGAGCTATTGGACACCGTCGATCGGGCTGGGATCGTTAGAGGGGTCCGGCACAGGGAGGCCCCTCATGGCGTCCGATCCGAACCGTCAAATCCCCGATGGTTCCCGCGACTCAAGTGCGGAGTACGTGCTCCTCGTCGAGAGCAGTCGGGAAGAGCATCTCGACCGCACGGTTGTCGACGCCGAGGGTTGCTGGGTCGTGATGGGCGACGGCCGGAAGCTTCTGGACATGCACGGCCAGTACATGTGCGTCGGCGTCGGACATGGCCACGCGAAGATGCGCGAAGCACTGCACCAGGCGGTGGACGGACTCGACTTCGTATGCGAGCTGCTCGACCATGACGGCAAGAGGCGTGCTGCAAAGCTCCTCGTCGAGGAAACCATGGAACGATCCCCGTGGTGGGGAGGCTGCCGGTTCGTCAGCTCGGGCTCAGAGGCCGTCGAGATGGCGCTGCTCATAGCTCGCACGTACATGAACAGGCCAGCCGTGGTGGTCAGCCAGGCCTCCTACCACGGTTGGACTAGCGGCGCCGCCGCCGCCACGACGCTGCCGTACCTGCGCAACATTTTCCTGGACGTGGAGACCGGAGAAGTGCGGGCTATACCGACGTCGCATGACGAGTTTCATGCAGCCCGTGCGCCGATCGGCCTCACAACCGAAGAAGAGATACGGGCCTGCGCGGACGACACCGAACGCACTATCCGAGCGGTTGGAGTGCAGAACGTTGCCGCGTTCATGCTCGAGATCTACAAGGGCGCAGGCGGATTCCTGGTTCCCGACCTCTACGTGCGGCTGGTCCGGGAGATTACCCAGCGACTGGGAATCTTGTGGATCGATGACGAGGTCATAGCGGGTGCTGGGCGAACGGGGCGGTGGTGGGCCTTCCAGCATTGCGGTGTTGAGCCTGACATCGTCGCCACGGCTAAGGGCATTGCCAGCTCCGCGGTGCCGGTCGGCGCCGTGATCGTCAGCAAGGACATCGCTGACTACCTCGGAAGAGGCCGCTGGGCTGCCGCCAGCACCAACTCAGGACATCCGCTTGCCGTGGCCGCGGTCGCGGCGAACATCGAGCTAATCCGGGACGAGAAGCTCGTGGAGCACGTCGCCGAGCTTGGCCAGTACTTGGAGCTGCGGCTCGTCGAGATGGCCGAGCGCCACCCGAGCGTGGCATCGGTCTCCGGGCGCGGCTTCGCCTGGGCCGTGGAGCTAGTCAAGGACGCCGTGACCGGTGAGCTTTGGGTCCCGCGCGATCGCTGGTACACCCCTGGCGTGGACCCAGAAATGGACTTCCGACCAGGTCAGTTCGTCGCTGACGAGTGCGAGAAGGACGGCATCCTGCTGTTCAACTTCCTGCCGAACACGGTCACGCTGGCGCCACCTCTCGCGCTACGTCGCGACGAGCTTGACCTCGCGCTTGCGTCGCTGGACCG
This sequence comes from uncultured Actinomycetota bacterium, assembly GCA_963730085.1. Taxonomy (GTDB): domain Bacteria; phylum Actinomycetota; class Actinomycetes; order Streptosporangiales; family Streptosporangiaceae; genus JAJYUU01. Next base: position 17,279 of record CAVSQI010000018.1, read on the forward strand.
GGCCTTGACCGAACTGGACAAGCAACAGTGCCAGTCCGACATTGTTGACCGATGAACGCACTATAAGGGCCCGTCTAACCGGCTACTGGCCCTCTTCTAGCAGTCCGTCAACCGGACTTCCGCGCTGTGGTTCGTGGGCGCGCGGGGATACGTACCCGCAGCACGGTAGCGCCCAGCCGCGATTCGATCGTGATCGTGCCGCCGTGGTGCTCCTCCACGATCCGGCGGGCAGTGTCGAGTCCAAGGCCGGAGCCTTTGCCGACGTCTTTGGTGGTGAAGAAGGCCTCGAACGCACGGGCCGCGACTTCGGCCGGCATTCCGGCTCCGGTGTCGGCGATCTCAACCTGGACGCCATCGCCCCCCGCTCGTGTAGTGATCGTCAACGTCCCAGCGCCGTCCATCGCGTCGATCGCGTTGTCGATCAGAACGGTCCAGACCTGGTTGAGTTCGCCTGCGTGAGCCTCAACCTCCGGTACGTCAGCGCCGTAGTCGCGTACGACGGTCACGCCGTCGCCGAGCTTGTGCGCGAGCATCGTGAGCGTGCTCTCGATGCCGCTGGTGACATCGATGCGCTGCATCGACGAGCGGTCCATCTGGGAGTAGGACCGCACGGCGCTGACGAGTTCGGAGATGCGGCGGGTCGACTGCTTGATGTCAGCAAGCAGCGTGGCGGCGGACAGCGTGCCCGCCACCCAATCCAGACCGGGCTCGAGCGCCGGGCCCGGCAACACGGCCGCCGCCCGCTCACACCAGGCCAAGTCGGCCCCGGCAGCGGCCAGCGGCGGCGCGATGAGCCACTCACGCTCGACCTGGCGCCGCATCAGCCAGGACGTCAGGTCCTCCTCGCGGTCGCTCAGAACCAGCGGGTCATCGACCGGGGTGTTCGGGTCTAGCTCGCGACGCAACTCATCGAGCGCGCTGAACTGGTGGGCCGAGATCTGGTCATCCGCGAGCCTGCGGAGCGACGACACGAGCGTCTGACTCGCGGTTTCGAGCGCGTCCACGGCCCGGATGGCCGCCGCCGCCGGGTTGTTGATCTCGTGCGCGAGGCCGGCGGCGAGCTGGCCGAGCGTGACGAGCGACTGACGCTGGCGAGCCATCGACTCGATGGTCCGCGCGGTTCCGTACAGGCCCTCGATGAGGTGTCGGCCGAATGGGAACCAGGCGTTGAACCGGTCCGCGAGAAAGTCCGCTGGCACTCGGAGGATTCGGCCCGCGGCCGCGCCCGTGCCCGTAGCCAGATAGACGCCGTGCTCATCCCAGGCGCGGAAGCCGCCAGCCCAGAGGCCCGGCGCCATCCTGCCGACGACCGTTCGCTCCTGGCCGATGTGTCGCGTCAACTCGATGGAGCCATCAAGGAGCACCCACCAGAAATCCGAGTGCTCGCCCTCACGGAAAAGCTCGACGCCCGGCTCGACGGCGACCTCGGCGCCGCCGTCGATCAACTCCCTTAGCTGTTCGTCGGTGAGGCCATCGAAGAGGCTCAGAGCGCGCAGCTCCTCGACGCGCATCAGATCCTCGCTACCTGACGTCGCACTGCAATTTCCCCCCCGGCGGTGCACCGCCCGTTCGTCATTCCCCATCTGCTGTGCTGGATAGTGTCGCGCCTGACGCCACGCCCGCTCAAGTTGCCATCCGAGGTACGGGGGGTTCGCCGCGGTGTCGCCGACGCCGCTGACGGCGATCAACGCCTACATGAACACCCACCAGATCTCGGGCGTGACGGCGAGCGGGGAGACGGTCACCATCGACTTGACGCAGCCGTCGTCCTACTTCCCGGACGCGCTGACGCTGGACTCGTTCGCGCCGGCGCCGGTCGAGAGCGAGAAGTACCTGCCGGGCAGCACCGAGTCGGCGCAGCACATGATCGCTGACGGCCCGTACCAGATCTCGTCGTACGTGCCGACCAAGTCGATCACGTTCACCCGCAACCCGGCGTGGAACGCCTCGACCGACCCGATCCGCAAGGCCTACGTCAACCAGATCGACGTGACGGAGACCAGCACTGCGATTACTGCGCAGAGCGTGCTGGAGGCCGGCGGGGGTCGGGCGGCATGGAGTTCAACGCCTTCCCGCCCGGGCCGGCGCTGAACAGCCTGGCCGCCCAGATGGAGGCGGGGAGCAAGAACTTCAACCTCGGCCCGACCGATGGCAGCAACCCGTACCTGAACTTCAACACCATCTCGCCGAACAAAACGGCGCGCTGGGCAAGGTGGCGGTCCGCCGGACGATCTTCGACGCGATCAACCGGGCGCACCTGATCCAGGACCTGGGCGGACCGCAGATTTACCCGCCGCTGACGCACATTCTGCCGAACGGCATCAACGGCGCGCAGGACGTGCCGGCTGGCTTCAACCCCTACAGCTACGACCCGGCGAAGGCCAAGTCGGAGCTGGCCGCCGCCGGTTACCCCAACGGCCTGACGCTGACCGTCGTCTACAGCGCGCAGTCGACGACCGAGCCGAGGATGTTCCAGTCCATGCAGGCCGACATGGCGCCCGCGGGCATCAAGCTGAAAGCCCTCGCGGTGCCGCCGCAGGACCTGTACGTCAAGTACGCATACGCCGCGAGCACGGCCAAGAACGGCACCTGGGACATCGGCATGTTCGGCTGGGGTCCGGACTGGTACGGCGACGGCGCGCTGACGTTCTTCAACCCGCTGTACTCGTGCGCCGCCGTGGTGCCGGCCGGCAGTAACTACACCTATTACTGCAACAAGGCCGACGACACCCTGATCAGGCAGGCGCTGGCGGCGCCGTCGGAAGCGGCTGCGGCCAGGATCTGGGCGCAGCTCGATGAGAACATCACCAACGCTGCGATCACCTACCAGGTCACCCAGGGCCTGCAGCCTGACTATCACTCCAGCTTCGTGCACAACGCCGTGTACGTGCCGTCTATCCAGAACTTCGACCCGACCAACGTCTGGCTGAGCACCCCCACCGGATGACACCGGCTGGCCCCTTGCGGGAGATGCCGCCCGAACCCTCACTCATCGGGCGGCATCTCCTCTGGTTGGCAGGCAGGTCCATGACGGTGAAAGTCCAGGCTGCTGATCGCGGACGGGCCTGGCGCACCATCTTGGGCCCCGTTCCCGTCCAAAGGGTGTCGCAATAGCTCGACGACCCACTTTCAGGACACGCGGCGTGCTGCGAGCGTCTCGCCCCGCGATGACGCTGCTGTGGACCCAGGAGGGACGCGATCACCTGCGCGATGTAGGGAGCATTCACTCCCTTGCGCGATGTGCTCGTGCCGCCGTAATGCCTACGGTGCGACTATGACGTGGCGAAACTACATTGTCGTCGGGACCGCGGCACTCTGCGTGGTCGCGACCATGACGCTCGCGGCCTGCTCTCCGAGCGCCAGCACGCCGCAGTCGCGGCCTCCGAGCAGCACCGGCGCGACCACGGCAGGGACTGGCGCGACTGCGGCCGGCACGCCCGACTGTGGATCTGCAGCGATCTGCTACACCCCCCAGCAGCTCGAGGTCGCCTACGGCGTCAGGCCACTCCTGCAGCGTGGCATCGACGGCCGCGGCGAGACCGTGGTGCTGCCCGAGCTCGCCGAAGCGCAACTGGACCCACCGTTGGTCACTGACCTGCGCAAGGACATGGCGGGCTTCGACGACCTGTTCCATCTTCCGGCTGCGCGGATGCGGGTGGTGACAACCCTCGCCGGCGCTAGCTCTCCCTGGCTTGCCTTCGGGGAGGAAGTGCTGGACGTGGAGCTGGTGCACGCCCTCGCGCCGGACGCCAACCTCGTCATCCTGCTGCTCCCGTCGACATCCCTGGACAACACTCCGAACGCTGTCGCCGCCGCCATCGCCGAGCTCCGGCTCGGGCCCAGCCTCGGGAGCGTGATGTCCATCAGCGCCGCCGGACAGATCGGCGGCGAGCACTGCGTAAGCCGGGCGCAGGCCGACACCGTCAACGCGGCGTCCCAAGCGGCCGTCGACCGGGGCATGACGGTAGTAGCCGCCTCGGGCGACATAGGAGCGGCGTCCTATCAGTGCGATCTCTACGCGGCCCTGACCGGCACCGCGCCTGCTACCCCAGCCAAAGGGGTGCTCCTGCTGGCCTCCGATCCGTTCGTCCTGAGCGCCGGGGGCACCAGCCTGAGGACCAGCCACGCCACTGGCGCCTGGATCGGCGAAACGGCATGGGGCCTGGCATCCGGAAACCGCGGAAACCAGGGCGGGTCATTCCAGGCCTCCGGCGGTGGACTCAGCCAGTTGTTCCCGCGGCCCGCCTACCAGGCCGACGTTCCGGGCATCGGAGCTAGCCGAGGGGTGCCGGATGTGTCAGCCGATGCGAGTGACCGAACCGGCGTCGCCGTCGTCTTTAGCAACGGAACCCAAAACACCGTGCAGAGCCACGGCGGGACTAGCGCCGCCGCACCCATCTGGGCTGCGCTGATTGCACTCGCCGACCAGGACGCGGGGCACCACCTGGGTTTCATCAACCCGGCGATCTACCAGATCGCCCGCGGTCCCCACTACCACCAGGCGTTCCACGACATCACCACAGGAAGCAACACCGTGCAGTTCCCGCCCACCGTGATCACTGGCTACCAGGCGGGGCCGGGCTGGGATCCCGTCACCGGGTGGGGGAGCCCGAACGCACAGGTGCTCGTGCCCCTGATCGCCTCCTACGCAAGCCGGTAACGAGGCCGCGCATAGACGATCCCAGCGGCCCTGTTCAACGGCAACATGAACTCACGGTTATACCGTCGTCGGCTGCGCGCAATATCGCTGGCTAGTGACAGCAAGAGCGTTGTGCATCTATCATCACGGCAATCTTGTGCCACAACAGCGCAGGTGTCATGACGGCCGGTCTGGGGCTGGGGGAGTGGAGTGGCCATGGAGAAGGCCCAGCCGCCTGCGACGAACCAGGTTTCTTCAACGAACCAGGTTATGCGCAGCTATATGGTGCTGCGCAACGTCATCGGGCTTATTGCAGTCGGCTTACCGTTCGCTGTTTATCTCGGCAACTGGATTATCTTCTCGCATCATCGGTTTGGCTGCCTGCTGCCCATCGGCAACGACCTGCCTGACTCTCTGAGCGGCTACTACTACTCGCACATGAGGAACCTGTTCGTGGGTGGCATGTGCGCGGCTGGCCTGTTCCTGTTCTTCTACCGCGGTGACGACCGCTGGGAGACGCTGACCACGAACTTTGCTGGCCTGTTCGCCGTAGGCATCGCGTTCTTCCCGACCACGCAGCCGAACATCAGCACAACCAGTGTTTGCGGTCCGGTTACCGCGATCCTGCCGCAGCCGTCACCGCATGCGACCTACATCGCCTGGGTGCACACCGGGTGCCTGGTCGGGCTGATGGCGGCGAGCGCGTTCATGGCGCTCCGGTATACGCGGGAGTACAGCGAAGATGAGAAGAACAAGATGGTCGCTGAGGACCAAGAGATTGAGCGGGATGCGCGGCTAAAGAGCCGCAACAAGAAGTTCTACTACGGCTGCGTCGCGGGAATGCTTGTCGCCGCAGTCTTCGCCCTCGCTCAGGAGCTTTTCAACGACCGTCTCAAGGCCCAAGCGCCGTGGTTGTTCTACGCGGAGCTAATCGCATTTGCAGCGTTCGGCATTGCCTGGTTTGTCAAGGGCCGGGCCATAGTGCAACTCCGGCAGAGCGTCGATGCCGCTAAGGGAACACTGGCTCGTGTGATGCGCAGCAGACGGCAGAAGGGAAACCGCGCCGATCCAAGCGCAGATGACACCGCACCGGCTGTCTAACAAAGGATGCGTCTCCCGGACCGCGCTATCCGGTGATCCTCTTGCGGTGACGTGCGATCTGCTCATGCGTCTCTGGGCTTTCGAACACCTTGGCAAACTCGGTCATGCTGGCGTTCACGGAGGCATCGAGCGGATTATTGAGCCACACGTCGAACAGCCGACGCTGGGCAGCGGTCACAGTCCGCGGGTGTGTCGCAATCCGGTCTAGCAGCGATTCCGTTGCCGCCTCGAGCTCCCCGGGCTCGGCGACCACGTTGGCGATGCTGCCCGGCGGCAGCTGATCAAGCTCGTAGATATCGCCGGTAAGGACCATTTCACGCGCCTTGCTGAGCCCGAGGAAGCCTGGCAGCAGAGCCGCGTCGATGACCGACGGCACGCCGACCTTGATCTCCGGCAAGCCGAACGATGCAGTCGGGGCGGCAACGCGAAGATCGCACGCCAGGGCCAGTTCGAAAGCTGCCCCGAGGCAGTACCCGTTGACCGCGGCAACAGTCACGACCGGCGAACGCCGGATAGCCTGCATAACCTTCGCGAGATCGGTGATCAGGGCATGCGCTCGGGCAGGTGTCAGGCCGACGAACGCCTCGATGTTCATTCCAGCGCTGAAGGCCACCGCGCCTGCGCCGGTGAAGACAATCGCCTGCACACCAGCAGCGACGTCGGCGACGACGTCGCGAAGCTCGCTCAGATCCTCCGGATGCAAGATGTTGAGCTTCTCGGGCCGGTCGAAGGTGATCCACAGGGCACGGCCGCGGTGTTGTGTCTTGATATAACGCACGTGCTACTGCTCCCATCTGCATCCCGGCGCGGCGCAAACCAGACCGGCGCCATGGTCAGCATTTCAGCGGCCGGCCAGGCCGCGGCAAGGGGGGAGGTAGCCCGCGCAGCGCGCTGGGCATGGCCAACCTGGTGGCTCTGCTGTCCGACTGGGTGGCCGGCCGTCCGCGTGCTGCGCTGACGCTGCGGAGGCCGCGGCGCGGGATGGCGAACTGGGTGGGAGGGGCGGGCTGGCACAGGGTGGCGCTGCCGTCCGCGCGCTGCCGCTCTTGACGGCCATGCAGTGGTCGCCGGTGTCGTGCGTGAATCACCAGAAGTAGGTGATTGCCACTCACTTGGCTAGCGCCCAGAGTTGGTCGATGCGACTTCTTGCACGAATACGGTGACGTCGATGGCCAGTGACGAGTGGCGGCATGGTGGCGTTGGATGGGCAGCGCGCCTACGGAGGGGACGAAAGGCATGAGATCCATACGCGTGGTAGGACTGGGCGGCTCGCTCCGGCAGATGTCCAGCAGCCGGACTGCCCTGGAGGTCGCCCTCGAGGGAGCTGCCGCGAGTAGTGCCGATGTCGAGCTGATCTGGGTCCGCGACCTCAGCCTGCCGCTGTATACCGACGAGCACGCGGCACCGCCGGCGGCTCATCAGCTGGCCGCGACCGTGTACCAGGCTGACGCGCTGATCTGGTCCAGCCCGACCTACCACGGCTCGGTGAGCGGCGCGTTCAAGAATGCGCTGGACTGGCTGATCCTGCTGGCCGAGAACGATCCGCCGTACTTGGCCAACAAACCGATCGGCCTGGTCACCACCGCAGGAGGCGTGCAGGGCCTGCAGGCGATCAACACGATGGACTTCATCGCCCGGTCCCTGCGTGGCTGGAGCGTACCGCTCGTCCTGCCGGTAGCCCAGTCGTGGCAGTCCTTCGACCCGGACGGCCATCTTAAGGACGAGGCTGTCGCAAGCCAGCTGCGCAAGCTCGGCGCCGAGGTGGTCCGCGCGGCCCGTCAGTTCCAGGCCGAGGGCACCTGCGACTACGCCGACGGCGCCGATACTGCGCGCAAGGCGGGGATGGCCGCGGATGGTGTCGAACTCGCTTAAGTGCTCGGACCGGCAGCTCTGGAGCGCCGATCAAGGGCGGTGCTACTCAGGCGCGGATGCGTTGCGCCGCTATGAGGTCACGGCTCCTTGGCCGTCGGCGAGTGGGAAGGCCGCGGATGGGTGGACGTGGCCAGCGGTGTCCCGGCCACCGCGCAGTGTCGCTGCACAGACGGTGGGAGGGCCGTCCCTACTGATTTGGTGTCCGCTGCAGGCCGGCTCAGTGCGTCGTCGCGGATCATGGTCCAGGCGAGCAGTGCGGCCGCGAACGACGCCCCGGCGGCGACGGTCATGGCCACCGGGAAGCCGGCCGCCAGCTTGACGGGGTCCTGGAAGTCGGTACCGGAGAGCCCGGCGGCAAGGGGCAGAGCCGCGACCGCGATCATCTGGCCGAGGCGGGAGAGGGCGTTGTTGACGGCCGAAGCTATCCCGGAGTGCCGTGTATCGACGCTCGCCAGCACGGTCGCGGTGATGGGGGTGATCAGCGCCGCGAGACCGGCTCCGAAGACTGCCAGCGAAGGCACCACCGCGGCAACGTAACTGTCGCCGGGGTGAATCCGTGCCATCAGCAGCAGTCCCGCGCCGGTCAGCACGGCCCCGGCGGTCAACGGGATCCTCGGACCGATGCGCTGGGCTATTGCCCCCGATGGGCCGGACAGGAGCAGCAGCAGCAGAGTGATCGGCAGCGTCGCGGCCCCCGCCTGAAGGGCGGTGTAGCCAAGGCTGATCTGCAGGAACGCAACGAACAGGAAGATCACGCCGCCGAGGGCCGCGTAGGTCACCAGCGCGAGCGCGGTGGCGCTGGCGAACTGTCGGGAGCGAAACAATTCCAGCGGGAGCATCGGGTGGCCGCTGCGCCGCTCGACGGCGGTAAAGGCGCCAGCGGCTGTCAGGCTGAGCGCCGCAGCGATAATCACTGCGGGTGTCAGGCCTGCAGAGGCCTGGATCAGCGCGAAGCACAAACCGGCGATGGCCAGCGTGGCAAGCGCCGCACCGGGCAGATCAAGTCCGCCCGCACGCGTGGGGTCCCGGGATTCTGGCACCCGGGCAACTGCGGCAGCGATGACGAATGCCCCCAGCGGCAGGTTGATGAGGAAGATCGCACGCCATGACAGGGCATCAGTCAGGTAGCCGCCGACAGGCGGGCCGACCGCGGCGGCGACCGCGGTCAGGCCTGCCCACGCGCCGATCGCCCGCGTCCGGTCATCGGGATGAAAGACCGCGTCGATGATGGCGAGGCTGCCGGGGGTGAGCAGCGCCCCGCCGACACCTTGAACGAACCGGGCGGCGACAAGTAGCTGAATTGTCGGGGCGGCCGCACATAGCGCGGAGGCGGCTACGAAAGCCGCCACCCCCACGATGAACATCCGACGCCGTCCATAAAGGTCGCTGAGCGAACCGGCCGGCAGCACAAGCGCCGCGAGGGTAAGCACGTAACCGTTCAGGGTCCACTGCAGCCCGGCGACGCCCGCGCCGAGATCACGGCCGATCGCCGGCAACGCCACGTTGACAACCGTCGCTTCCAGCAGCACCATCACCTCGCCCAGCACCGCGACCGCAAGAACCCACCGGCCGGCAGCCGAAGCGAGCCGCACCGAGCCAGGCCCCTCGCCCACATTCCCCACCAACTGCACCTTTCCCGGCGGTCCTCGCTGGCCTCAGTCTGTACCGAACTGACCGTCTCAGCTCGCGCAACCACCGGAGGCTGAGCCGGCACCCGTGCAGGCGCAAGCGGAAGGGCAGCAAAAGCAGTTCGCCGACTTGGCCGCCAAAGCCGGTCGCGCGGTCGCGCACACCCGGCGCGGCGAAGCAGCAAAAGTCTCCGCCACGGTCGCCGAGATCACCGGCACGGCGCCGCGCAGCATCGAGCAGTTCGCACGCGACTACGCCCCCGCATTCGGCGGAGCAGGCTCCGCATAGTCGCGTCAGCTCAACAAGGCGCATCTGCCCTGACGGCGTACGCAGGGAAACGACCAATGCGCCGGGGTAACGACGACATTCGCGGTCAGCGCCTACCGGCGGCGAAAGGCCGCACTGAGCGCCGCCGTTCCGCGGCCGGTGTTCCACATATTGTCGGCGACGTTGATCGTGACTCCGGGAGGAACGATCTGGTCAATGTGGTCGAGCACGTCAAGGGGCAGCGTGATCCCGTCGGCGGCCAGGTAGCCGTCGAGGTGTTCCATGGTGCGGGGCCCGATGATCGCGGACGTCACTGCCGGGTGGTGGACGGCGAAGGCGATCGCCATCTGGATGAGGGAGATCCCGGCCTCGTCGGCGAGCCTGCCTAGGGCGTCAGCGGCGTCGAGCTTCGCCGCATTGGCTGGGTTGGCTGCGTCATAGGCCGCGGCAAAGCGCTGGGCACGAGCGGTGGAACCCGGACCGCTGACCTCCTGGCCTTTGCGGTACCTGCCCGACAGCCAGCCCCCGGCCAGCGGGCTGTAGGCAAGCACGCCCATCCCGTGCCGCAGGCACGTCGGCAGCACGTCGTATTCGATTCCGCGGGTGAGCATGGAGTACGGAGGCTGTTCGGTACGAAATCGCTCGTGGCCGCGGCGATCGGAGGTCCACTGTGCCTCGACGATCTCAGAGGCGGGAACCTTCGACGCGCCGAAAGATCGAATCTTTCCGGCACGGACCAGATCCGACAGGGCGCCGAGGCTCTCATCGATGTCAGTGGTCCGATCGGGAACACCCACCTGGTAAACGTCGATCCAGTCGGTCTGTAGCCCGGCGCAGCGAGCCCTCGACCGCTTCGGTGATCCACCGCCGCGACGCGCCGCCATGATTGGGGTCATCGTCGCCAAAAGGAACGCCGAACTTGACGGCGAGCACCACGTTGTCGCGGCGCTCGCCCGCCAGGGCCTTGCCCAGGATTTCCTCTGACTCGCCGGCAGAGTAGCCGTCGGCGGTATCGATGAAGTTGATCCCGGCGTCCAACGCACGGTGGATGATCTTGATCGAGTCGTCATGATCTGGGTTGCCGAACGCGCCGAACATCATCGCGCCGAGGCACAACTGACTGACCGAGATTCCGGTCCGTCCCAGAGGCCGATATTCCATGGGAAGCTCCTTTGTTCCGGAGTCGCAGGCCCGCCGACGCGGCTGCGATAGGCTCGGACGCATCAGCAAGCGGATAGCCTGTCCATTTCACCGTAACAACAACCGGATAGCCTGTCCACTTGGGCCTGCCGACTTGGAACGCGACGCGATGCCTACAAGCCAGCCCCAACCGCCGAACAGGCGCTCGGACGCCGAGCGCAACCGCGACAAGATCATCATGGTCGCGCGGTCTGCGTTCGCCGATCCCGAGGCCGAGGTGTCGATGGCTGAAATCTCGCGACGGGCCGGCGTCGGGATGGCGACGCTCTACCGCAACTTCCCTGGCCGGCGTGAGCTCCTGGAGGCTCTGTACTCGGCGGACGTCGACGCTATCTGCAAGGCCGCCGAGACTGCCCGCGGGCAGACCCCCGGCGCCCGCCTTGACTCCTGGCTGCGCCAGCTATTCGTCTTCTTCGCAGGCAAGCGTCTCATCGCCTCGGAGCTGCTCAAGCACACCGACAGCGGGGACACCGTATTCGGCGGCGGCCGCGCCCGTGTGATCGCCGCCGGCCAGCCGCTGCTCGCCGCTGCGCAGGACGCTCGCGAGATTCGCAGCGACCTCGCTCTCGAGCAGGTCCTTGACCTAATTCACGCCGTCGCCGCGATCCACCGCGACAGCAGTTACATGGAACCCATCCTCCAGACCGCACTCGACGGCCTCCGTCCTGGCACAAGCTGAGCCCCTGCGCGGCGCTGCCGTTGCGATGGCGATTCGGCGGTATCTCGCGGTGCCCAGGAGGTTGCACGCGTGACAGGGCTCAGCCGGGGAGGTCATCCGGGCGTTTGGCGGCAAGCTTCCCGTGAAGCAGGCCGGTGGCCTGGCCGACTTCGATGAGATAACCGTCCGGGTCGCGCATGTAGCAGCGGATCTCGGCCTGCCGGTCGATGGGCGGGGTAACGAATTCGGCCCCCTTCTCCTTCCAAGCCTGGTAACAGGCCTGGATATCGGCGACCCGCAAGTTCAGGAAGATCGAGGTCGTGTCGCCAGGCTGGTAGTCGACCACTGAGATGGCAGGTTTGTCGGGAGTGGGCGGCCCGCCAGGGTTCATGAGTATCCACGAATTGGACAGCCTGACGATGCATGGATTCTCGTCCAGGACGACCGTGCCGCCAAGGACACGCGAGTAAAAGTCCCGGGACCGCGCAACATTCCGGACCGTGATGAACAGCGTCACCACGATGCCCTCGTCGGGCGCGGGAAGATTGGCGTAGTCGATGCGGGGCGCGGGATCTGTCATGGTTGCTCCACTCCGGCGGCATGAAAGGCGACAGCGCTTCGAGCGACGGTTCTGCTCGTCAACCCTTCCCTCGACGCGGTCTGGCAGACGTCCGAGCGCTTCGGCGCCGTATTCGGCAGGGGCGACAATCCGCGGATGCGGGCAATTGGGGCGCATACTGCCCGGCTAACGCTCAGGCGCCGCATCGTCTGCAGTTCGTGCTGGTCGATTTCGCGCGGGTGCGACCAATCCGGCCCCCCTCACCCGGCGACGACTCCGCAGTTTCACGCCGGGCTGATGGCGGTAGGACCAGTGAGCAAATGCGCAGGGCCTCGGCGAAGCCGGCCCGATGAGGCGGCCCGGGCCGGTAGCTGTCTACCAGGATTTACTGGCTCGCAGATCTGTTTCATCGAGGGGTGCGGTGGATCGTCCATTGATCGCCGGAGCCCGGGGGACTGGAGCGGATCATGCCGGATGAGTCGGCGGGGGTGCCTTCTTCGCGGTCGTCGCGTGTTCCAACCACGGTGGCGGACGTCATGCGGCCGGCGCTGACAACGGTGGAAGCTGGCGGTCATCTGGCCGCGGCAGCGTATCTCATGCGGCATGCGGGCGAGTCGGCCCTGGTGGTTATCGATAACGAGCAGACAATGCGGCCGATAGGCCTCATTACCGATGCTGACATTGCCCAGGCGGTGGCGGACGGGAAGGACGTCAACGACGTCCGGGTACACGACCTCATGACCACTGACCCGACGGTCATCGCGGCCACGACCAGCATTGATGAGGCGGCCGAAGCCATGGTGACCGGACATTTCCGCCACCTACCAGTGGTAAGCGAAGTCGGTCTCATCGGGATTGTCGACATCGGCGACGTCTGTCGCGCGCTGCTCGACTCAGCCCGCGGCTGAGCTCTGCTGCACCGAGGTCGACAGCGCGACCCGGAGCTCTTTGCGCGAGCCGATCCCGAGCTTCCCGAACACCTTGCTCAGGTGCCACTCCACCGTGCGCGGACTGAGGAACAGCTGAGCCGCGATCTCCGGGTTCGTTTGTCCGCCGGCAGCCAGGCGCGCGACCTGCACCTCTTGCGGGGTCAGCTCATCGAGTGTCGCGACGGTGCGCTTGCGCACCGTCTCACCTGTGGCAACCAGCTCGCGGTGGGCGCGCTCGGCGAATGCCTCCATGCCCATGTCCGAGAGCATCGTGTACGCGTCCCGCAGCTGCTCGCGAGCGTCGACGCGACGGTGCTCGCGCCGCAGCCATTCGCCGTAGAGAAGGCGCGCGCGGGCCAGCGTCGCGCAGGTCTTGACGCGCGACAGCCGCTCGATCGCGTCTCGGTAGAGTCGCTCGGCCGTGGCCCCCTTCGCCAGCATCGCCGCCGCGCGCGCATGGGTTCCGAGCGCCCAGTCCGTGCCGGCGGCGTACGCGATCTCAGCGAGTTGGGCGAGCGGGCCGGTCCCGCGCTCCGCTTTGCCGCTGCGCGCGGCGGCCTCGACTAGCTCCGCCAGCAGCAGGATAGAGGGCCCCAGCCCGCGCGCGGCCTCGGCGGCCCGCTCGGCGGCAGCTAGAGCGTCCTCGTAGCGGCCGAGACCGTTATAGCGGATCGCGTCTCCCCAGTCGTTGGCCGCGAGCCACAGCCCCTCGCCGCGCTGCAGCACATCCTGCCGACGCGCCTCGATGAGCGCCACTGCCTCGGCGTCCCGTCCCCGCCAGTTCGCTAGCACGATGGAGGTGCGCAGTGACAGATGACTGCCGGTGGCCTCGACAACGGCATCCGATTCGGCGGCCAGCGACATCGCCAACCCGATCCTTCCGGAGAACAGCTCGACGAGAACGCGGTCGGTGAGTGCGACGGGCAGCGCGGAGAACGCGCCAGCGCGGCGCGCGAGGTTGAGATGGCGGGCGGTGAGTTCGTCCCAGGCTTCATCATCGGCTAGCGCCCGGGCAATGCGGCAGGCTAGCCACAGCCAGCGCAGCTCGTCCTCCTCGGGAAGCTGTTCGTCCCGGAACGCGCGTAGCGCGTCCTTCAGCGCCTGCGTCCCCGCGCCGTAGCCCTCGCGGGTGAAAAGCGCGAGCCCCTCCAGCAGTAGATCGCTGGCGCGCGTCGCGGGCTCCCAGTCGGCCGCGAGAACGGCCGCCGCGATCTCCCGTGCATCGCCTCCCCGCGCCAAGCGGTCTGCGGAGAGTGCCGCTGCGAACGCCTCGAGGTAGGTCTCGCGGGCGAGTGCCGTATCCAGCGGTTCTAGCCGCCTGGCCGCCTCGAGCAGCAGGGGAGGGGCGTCGCGGCCCCGTGTCGTCGCGAACGTGATCTGCGCGTACAACAGTTGTGCGCGGGCACGCTCGAGCTCGTTCAGGGGCCCGGCCTGCGCCACGGCCAGCAGGCGGAGCGCCGCGTCTGGCGCGCCAGCCTGATGCTTAAAGTGCGCGGCGAGGAGCGCGCGCTGCGCCCGGCGCCTCAGATCGGGCGTCAGCTCGACGGCGCGTTCGTGAAATGCCGCCCCTGCCGCCAGGCCCCCACGCGCCCGCGCTCGGCCGGCCGAGCGTTCCAGCTCGGCGGCGATGTCCTCGTCGAGCCCAGCTGTGGCTTGCGCACGGTGCCAGGCCCGGCGATCGGGATCGACACCTGCATCGGTCGCTTCGGCGAGCGCATGGTGCACGCGCCGACGCTCCTCCGGCGCACCAGCGCCGTAGACCGCCGAACGCACCAGCGGATGACCGAAACGCACCTGCGTGCCGAACTCGACTAGGCCCACGCCGATGGCCGGGGCGGCGGCGTCTGGCCCGATGTCAAGGTCCGCGGCCGCGCGCCACACCAGCACCGCGTCCCCTGTCGGCTCAGCCGCCGCGATTAGTAGCAGGAGCCGCGTGGACGGCGGGAGCTGCGCCAGCCGCTCCCGGAAGCTCTGTTCGATCCGCCCTGGGACCGGCGGGCCGCCTGGCAGCCCGAACCCGCCGGCGAGCTCGGCGAGCGTCCGGCCACGCGGCAGCTCAAGCAGCGCCAGCGGGTTGCCGCGCGTCTCGGCCACGATCCGATCACGGACCCGCTCATCGAGCGGACCGGTCACCGCTGTGGCGAGCAGTTCCCGCGCCGCCAGGTCGTCTAGCCCGCCGACGGCGAGCTGCGGCAGGGCCTCAAGATTCCGGTCACCGCCCGCGTCGCGCACGGCGAAGACCAGCCCGACCGACTCCGCGCCGAGTCGGCGCGCGACGAAGGCCAGCGCCTGCGCGGAGGCCGCGTCGAGCCACTGCGCGTCGTCGACGATGCAGACGAGCGGCCGCTTTTCTGCAATGTCGGACAGCAGGCTCAGCACGGCAAGGCCGACCAGGAACCGGTCTGGCGCGTCGCCGTCGCGCAAACCGAACGCAATGCCAAGCGCACTGCGCTGCGGGCCGGGAAGTCGCTCCAAGCGATCCAGGAACGGCGCGCACAGCTGCTGCAAACCCGCGTACGCGAGCTCCATCTCCGACTCGACGCCGGCCGCACGGGCTATGCCGAACCCGGACGCGTGCTGCACCAGATATTCCAGCAAAGCGCTCTTGCCGACCCCGGCCTCCCCGCGCAGCACCAGCGCCCGGCTCGGACCCGCGCGGACACTCGCTATCAGCTCATCCAGCGCCGCGCACTCGCTGCGCCGGCCGAGCAGCCGCCGCACTGAAACAGGAGCCGACATTTGCCACCCATCGAGCCTCATCGAACCGAGCCCAGCAACAGCGCCCCACGCTGGCATCCAGGGGCTGTGGACCCGTGACCCCCCGGTATCGAGCACCCCGGGGGTCCGCACCAGGGACTTTACCGGGCGCGACGGACGGCCACTGAGAGCAGCCTTGATGGCATCACGACTACGACGACCCCTTGGGGTCTTCCTTCGAAACAGAGCGCATGCAGGCAACGCAATCCAGGAGGCAGCCATGAGCGCCACCGAAGTACATGACGCCGACAGCGACAGGGCCGTCGGGCAGGTCGACATGCACCTCGAGGTCATGTGTCCGATGTCGACCGATCCCAGGAGTTCTACCAGCGCCGCGGCTGTGGGCCCCGCCCGTGCGGGTCCGCTAATCCGGCCGGTTCATGACAACTGACCGGACTGATCGAGGCAACCGAAGGCTGTCGCGGTCGCCGGATTCGCACGGCAAGCAGCTTCATCAGTGAATGGAGAGCTTCAATGCCATTTGTCAAAGTCGGAACTGAGAACAGCGCCGACATCGAGATCTACTACGAGGACCACGGCACCGGCCAGCCCGTCGTGCTGATCCACGGCTACCCGCTCAGCGGCCGCGCCTGGGACAAGCAGGTCCCGGTCCTGCTGAAAGCCGGATACCGGGTCATCACCTACGACCGGCGCGGCTTCGGCAAGTCCAGCCAGCCAGCGTCCGGCTATGGCTACGACACCTTTGCCGCGGACCTGCAGATCCTGCTGGAAGAACTCGACTTGCGCGACACCGTGCTGGCCGGGCACTCGATGGGAACCGGTGAGGTCACCCGCTACCTGGGCAGCTATGGATCAGAGCGGGTGGCCAAAGCCGTACTGATCGCCCCGATCCCGCCGTACCTGCTGCAAGCCGGCGACAACCCTGAGGGGGTGCCACGCGGCCTTTTCGACGGGTTCGCGCAGGCGGCGTTGGCCGATACGCCGGCCTGGATGAAGGGCTTCCTGGACAACTTCTACAACATCGACACCCTGCGCGGCACGCTGGTCAGCGACCAGGCCTACCAGGCCAGCTGGAACCTCGCGGTCACCGCTTCGGCCACCGCCGCGGTGGCCTGTATCTCCACCTGGACCAGCGACTTCCGCGACGACTTGCCCAAGATCGACGTGCCGGTCCTGGTGGTGCAGGGCGACGCGGACCAGGTCCTGCCGCTGGACAAGACCGGCGCGCGCCTGCCCGGCCTCATCAAGGACATGGACCTCGTCGTCATCGGGGGAGGCCCGCACGCCATCCCCTGGACGCATGCCGAGCAGGTCAACACCGCCCTGCTCGATTTCCTGCGCGCCTGAAACTCGCCGTCAAAGCGCGGTGCACAACCGCCGATTCCGCAAACACCACCGAAGGAGCGACAATGTCTAACCATTTCAGCGCCGACATGCTCAAGTTTCCCGGCGACGACACGCGTCTGGACCTCACCGACGTGTTCGCATTCAGGTCAACCGACGACCCCGGCAAGACGGTCCTGATCATCGACTCGAACCCGACGGTCAGGCCTCCGATCGAATTGTCGCCGACGGTCATCACCCGCCGGGAGTTTCACCCCGGCGCGGTCTACCGGATCAACGTGGACACTGACGCCGACGCGCACGCTGACGTCGCCTTTACGTTCACCTTCTCCGAGCCGGCGAACGGCGCGCAAACCGCGACCGCCTACTACGCCACCGGTACCGACGCCCGCGAGCCAGGGCCGACCGGGCAGGTGCTCGCCTCGTCCATTCCGGTCAACTTCGGCGCTATGGCGCAGCCTGTTCAGGCCGGCCAGGTCCGCCTGTTCGCGGGGGCGCGCAGCGAGCCGTTCTTTGCCGATGTCGAGGGAGCCTTGCACGGATTCCAGTGGACCGGCCACGACGACTTCGCTGGCAACAACGTGCTATCGATCGCGCTGGAGGTGCCCGACGACATGCTCGGCGCTAGCTCGCAAATAGGGATCTGGGCTTCGATCAGCCTGCGCCGCGACGGGATGCTTGAGCAGATGGACCGGGGCGGGAATCCCACCATCAACCCGTTCATCAACCCCGACGGCGAGAAGGACCTCTTCAACTCCCGGCAGCCCGCCGACGACGTCGCCAACTACCTGGGACCGTGGTCCAAGATCCTGGAAAACGGCGGCTACCCGCCGGATGAAGCCAGGGTGGCGGCCATGATGGTGCTGCCCGACATCCTTCGCTACGACCGCACCCAGCCCGCCCATTATCCCAACGGCCGCGTCCCCACGGACGACGTCTACAGCATGCGCTTCGCGTGGCTGAGCCACGGCAAGGTCCCGCCGACAGGCCTCAAGCCGCACGACGATCTGCTGAACGAGTTCCCTTACCTCGGGCGCCCGAACTCCTAGCCGCCCCGGGGGTAGGTCTCGTCCGTGCGAGCTACTGGCCGCCGGGGACATGAATCCACAAGTGCCCAGCCGACGCGCGCACCGGCTATATCCGCAAAACGGGTGAAACAGAAATACGCACAGCACAGTTACTGCTGTGACTCAGGAGGCGGTCACCATGGAATACCTCGTCGTCATGACCACCCGCGTTCCGGACGGGACCTCAGAGGAAGCGATCGACGAGGTCCGCACCCGCGAGGCGGCACGCTCGCGTGAACTCGCGTCCCAGGGCTACCTACTTCGCCTGTGGCGCCCGCCACTAGAGCCAGGCGAATGGCGAAGCCTCGGACTGTTCGCTGCCGACGACGGCGATGAACTCGAGAGAATTCTCGCCTCAATGCCGCTACGCATCTGGCGTACGGACGAGGTCACCCCGCTCTTCCGCCACCCCAACGACCCGGTACTGGCGGCCGGTGCGGGAGGCACCGAGTTTCTGACCACGTTCGCCCTCGCCATCCCGGACGGCACGCCCGCCCAGGCGGTGGAGGACACCAAGGCGCGCGAGGCAGAACGCGCATACGAACTGGCCGGGGAGGGGCACCTCCTGCGGCTGTGGGAGCTGGCGGGCGACGGACACTCGCTAGGCCTCTGGCGAGCGCAGGACACGGCCGAGATGCAGACCATCCTGAAATCGCTCCCGCTGGATGCCTGGATGACCGTGCAGACCACGCCGCTCACGCCGCATCCTAGCGACCCGGCGACAGCCAGGACCGGACCGTTGCTATAGGGCCGAGCCGGTTAGCGGTCACCGTGATCACCGGAGGCCTACGGCATCATCCGCGCTGCGTGTTCGGTGCTCTACGCGGGCGTGGCCGTTCACTCCGGGTCGCTGTCCGAGATCGCATGGATGACCTGGTCGGGCGTTTCGAGCTGCGGGGAGTGGCCAGTCTCGGGTAGCAGCTGGAACCGGGCCATGGGAATCGCGGCGGCGTAGGCGCGCCCGTAGTCGATATCGACGATCCGGTCGCTGTCGCCCCACAGGACCAGGGTGGGGATCTCCAGCGACCCGAGACGGTATTGGAGTGTCGGATCTGCCATGGCGGCGCCTGCGTACACGTTGATCGCTGCCCGGTTGCCCGCGGCGATCGCCTGAGCCGTCGGCGGCAGAGTGGCCGGGTCGACGCGGAAGGGCTCGGGATTGTGAAAGCTGCGAGCAAAGACCTGGTCCATGGTCAGGGAGAAGAAGTCCGCCACCGGGTGGCCGGGCACCTCGAGCCCGACCGCGTCGATCAGGACGATGCCGCTGACCCGAGGCGACTTCAGCAGTGCGATCTCCGCGGTGATCCAGCCTCCGATGGAGTTCCCGATGACGGTGACGTCCTGAAGATCGAGCACGTCCAGCAGCCTGCTGTACAACGCTGCCAGGCCGGCGACGGAACCCAGGGCCTCGGGCCGTGGCGTGCCGCCGAAGCCTGGGTGCGTGGGGACAAGCACCCGCACGTCGTGAGCCGCGACGAACTTGTCGGCGAACCCGGTCACCGATGCCGGGCCCGCTCCACCGTGCAGGAGCAGGAACGGCTGTCCGGAGCCGTAGTCGGCAACGGTCACCTCGACCGGGCCGATTCCATCGACGAGCAGTGTGCGGACAGCGGTTGTACTCATGAGGACTCTCCTTCATCGATTCTTGTTTCCGGCAGGCCGATGGCCACGCCGACAGGGGCCGTGCAGCTGCCAGGGCTAGGCGAAATCGCTGGCCGGCTCGGTGGCATAACGGCGCATGGCCTCGACCGTGGTCTCGGCGGTCAGCGGTCGGCCGGCCGCGATCATGTCGCGCAGGTCCCGGAAGTACTCGACGTACAGATCCGGGGTGAAGGTGTTAAGCAGGACCGTGGTGGCGCCGGTCGGGTTGGCGAAGGTATGCGGCGCGCCCGGCGGGACCATGACCAGCGTCCCGGCGGGCGCGTCGATAGGTGGTCTCGCCGACGGTGAACCTGGCTGTGCCGGACACGACGTAGAAGCCCTCGTCGTGGCGGGCGTGCCGGTGCTGCGTGGGCCCGTCCGTATGCGGGGCCAGGGTGATCTCTCCGACGCCCAGGCGGTGCCCGGTGGTCGAGCCGTCCTCCAGAATCCGCATCCGGGTCGGGCCGAGGTGGATCGACTCGCCCCCGTCCGGGCCGACTACCGAAACCTGTGCCATGGACACCCCATCGAGATAGTTGAGCAGCCGTACCGGCCCGGTCGTGTAAGCGGGACTCTCACGGACGGTCAGCAGCCGGGAGATATTTTTCTAAACGGTTAGTTGGGACTCTAAAGTGCGCATCCGGGCGTTGTCAACTAACCGTTTAGGAAATATGCTGGGTGCATGCGCCCCTACGACTCCGAAGCCACCCGCCGTCGCCTGCTGGACTCGGCCTACGCCGAGTTCGCCCAGTACGGAATCGCCGGAGCGCGCGTCGACCGAATAGGAGAGGCGGCGGATTCGAATAAGGCGCAGATCTACCATTACTTCGGCGGCAAGGCTGAGCTGTTCGACGCGGTCTGCGAGCAGGCGATCCAGCAGATGGAAGCCGAGGTGCCCTTCGACCCCAACGACCTTCCCGGGTACGCCGCCCGCCTGGTACGCCTCCACGAACGGCGCCCCGAGATCATGCGCCTATGCACCTGGCAGCGTCTGGAGCGTACCGAGGGCGAGCCCAGCCCCGCAGGTGTCGCGTACGCCCGCGCCCAGATCGACGCGATTGCCCAAGCACAGAAGGCCGGCGACCTGCCCGCACACTTCCACCCGGGATTCCTGCTCGGCCTCGTCCTGCACCTGGCCACCGGCTGGGTCTCGGTCAGCCCCGAATTCGAGACCGCCATCGACGTCCCCGCGCCCGAAGAACGCGCCCGCCACGTCGAGAACGCCATCCGCATCCTGCTCAGCCAGCCTGCTCCTGCGTGAGCCCTCCCGCGTGAGCGCGGCGGTGTCAGACTGGGACGTCAGGAAACACTTGCGACCGCGGACAAAGCCGGAGACCCCGATGACGTTGACGCCCGAGTACGGCGAGGAAGAGCTCATGAGACAGCAGTCCGAGGATCTCAGGCACCAGTCTGAGGGCGGGCTGCCGCAAGATCGCGAAGACTCGCCTGAGCGCGAGATAGGAGAGCGTGATCGCGAGGATCGGGAGCTTGCGTATCTCGATCCAGAAGATAACGAGGCACGTGCGCCCGGGCAGGTGTGCGCGCGGTGCGGGCAGGTCATCACCGCAGGTCAGGACGTGCGACTGCGAGGAGACGGCCGGTGGGTACACGAGGTGTGTCCAGGTCTCGGCGGGGCGCCGGCACAGAACACGGACGTCGGCTAGCGGACCGGCATGTCGTCGAGAACCCGTGAGCTTGACGGCACGGCTAGCGCCCTCGCCGTTGCCCTCTCCCTGACTGGTCAGCCTTGCTCGGCGCGCGTTTGAGAGATCGAGTAGATCCGGCCAAGCGCCGAACGCCCCGGTGATGCGCGGTCCGCTCGGACTGCTGCGAAGCGCTGTGCCCGCTGTCGTACTGCTGGATGACTTCGCGGGGCAGTCGGCCGCGTTCAGATATGTCGAGCCCCTGCTCCTCAGCCCAGGCGCGGATCTGGCGACTCCGTTCCCGGTTTGCCAGTGTCCGGACTGGCGAGCGTCGATGCGCCGGCCGGACCAGGCTTGCGTGCTCGAGAAAACGCGCGAGCTGGCGGCGGAAATCGGCGGCATGCCGTGCGTTGAGGTCAATCTCGTAAGAACGGCCGTCGATGCCGAACTCGACTGTCTCGTCGGCAGGGCCCCCAGTTAGGTCATCCTCGAGCTGTACATCGACTCGTTGCATTACGCTCCCCCAACGCGCAGAGTGCTGTGACTCGCCCTGGTCTGAGATTGCAGGTGGCGGATCTCGGTCATTCCCACATTCCGCACGATCTAATGCTGTCAGCGGTGGGCTTCGCCGAACCGCAGCCGACGACCAGATGGCATGCGCGGCTGACCCGCGCTCTGGTCGAGCCGACAGGGCCGCGATCATGAGCCCCTATTGCCCCGCGCCGGGCGTCGACTTGGCACGGTCATGCAGATAGAGGTCACGCAGGACACCGAGTTCCGCTCCGTGGTGAATCTGTTCGTCAAGCTGGTGGAGCACGAGCGAGGCTTTGTCAGCCTCGGCATATTCGCCAGCCACGGGACCTAGCGGCTCCCACCAGGAAGCATTGGGCACCTGTTGGAGTAGGTCGCGCCAGAAATCGTGCGCACGGTCCAAGACCGCAATAGCCTCCGCAGCGGTTGCTGGCGCCGGGTCATACCTGTCGAATCCGTGAGGCTCTCGCTCGCTTCCCAGCCACTTCGGATTCCGTTTGCCTCCGTAGTTTTCGATGAGGTGCCACAGCCGCCATGCGATCGTGGTGAAGGGTGGCGTATCGAGCCGGCCAGGGATATCGGCGCGATACCCGCCGGGGCCTGCGCGGCGGATCGTGCAGCAGCCGGGCACTGGCTCCCAGAAGTACTCCTCGTCGGTGAGCCCGGCGAGCCTGCTCCGGGTCCGCTCATACACGTAGTCGGACAGCTCAATGATGTCGGAACGGGCGTCACTCACGAGCGGACCTTAACCCGCAAATCATCAGGACCTACCTCAAAGGCGTGCCGGAACGGCGCGACAAAGGCGACTACGCCATTGGTTTCAGCACGACGGCCCACCCAGCTCGCGGTAGTTGTACACGAGCCGCGTTGACAGCCAGGTGAAACATATGTAAGTTCCATCTGACAGGTGATAGTCCAACCTTCGGAGCCGACTCTGACCACTGAGGCTGATCTGCTTGGCGTGCTCACCGCCCTGGCCAATCCGCTGCGACTGCGGATAGTGGCCGAGCTGTCGGGCGGCCGGGTGCACGTCAGCGAGCTCGCCCGCAGGCTCGGGATCTCCAGGCCGCTGCTGTATATGCACCTGGATCGGCTGGAGAAGGCGGAGCTCATCACCGGCCAGCTGGAGCTATCCGAGGACGGGAAGGCAATGAAGTACTTCGCGCTTGCCCCTTTCGAGGTGCGGCTGACAGCGGAGGAGATATCCGCGGCCGTACTTGCGGACGGAGCTTCCGGCCAGGACGCGAGCCTGGCGACCGACGAGCAGGAAACTGAGATGAAAGAGAGCGACAGATGACCGGCATCCTGGCGTCTGCCCAGACCGCCGCCACCCACGGCACGAACTACACGGCGATCGTCATCAGCGTCGGGATCCCGCTGGTGGTGCTCGGCGTGATCGCAGTCATCGTCCGGGCGTACTTCCAGCTGCAGGCGCACCGGGCCGATGCGGTGGCGATGGCGCATTTCCGCAAGCTCGCCGAGGACGCGGTGGCCAATCAGCAGGAGCTCCGGACCGAGCTGACCAAGCTGACCCTCAAGGTCGAGGCCGTCGAGAAGCTGATGAGGGACGTCGGATGACCACCGTGACAGCCGCCCGGGCAGAGTCGCCGGGCACCGCTGAGTATCGGGTGTTCTTTCACGGCAACCCGTTGCGGCTCGCATTCTCCGTCAGCCCCTGGCGATCAGCGGGATACCTGATCAGCTACCTGACGGTGAGCTGGGTGCTATTCAGCCTGGCCGTCAGCGCGGCGGTCGCGGCAGCCTCCTTCGGGTTCACCCTGATCGCGTTCCCGCTGCTCGCCAGCGCAGCGAGCGTTATCCACTGGTGTGCCAACGCCGAGCGCATGCTGCTGCGGCAGGTGTTCAACCGGCCAGTGCAGGCCAGGTATCAGCCGCCCGCCACGTCCGGTCCACTGGCACGCGCAAGCGCCAGCTGGCGAGATCGCGCTACCTGGCGCGAGCTGGCCTACCTGACCGGTCTCTGGACGCCGCTGTATGCGCTGGACACGATCGTGATCAGCTTCTGGGCAACCTTCCTCGCTGGCGTCACCCTGCCGCTCTGGTACTGGGCGCCCTGGAATGAATTCGGCAACGGCCAGCGCGTACATGGCGTCCAGCTCGGCTACTTCCCAAACGGCCCGAACGGCGCTGGCGGCCACGGCCTGTACATCGACACCCTGCCGAAGGCGCTGCTCGCAGCTGCCGGCTTCGCGATCTTGTTCCTGCTCTTCAACTACGTGCTGATCGCCACCGCGCGGATGCACGGGCGGGTGGCCAGGGCTTTGCTACGGCCGCCGGCGGATCCGCTGGCTGAGGTCCGTACGGTCCTGACCAGCCCAGGACCGCTGAGCGCCATGGGCGGAACGGGGCCGGCCGGTCCGCTAGGCCGCATAGCGGAAAGCCCTCACCCGCGAGTTCCCGCTCGCGGGCGAGGGCGGCACTACACGACACGCCGCACGACTCCCAGGAGAGGTCACCATGCGCCAGTCGCAGAGTTCAGTATTGCCCGAGGCGGGCAGTGAGCGCCCGAGTCCCCGCCCGAGGCGTGGCCCGGGCCGTCCGCCGCTCGTTGAGCGGATCGCTTCATGGAGTTCCCGGCATCGCAAGACCGCGGTGCTTGGCTGGCTCGGGCTGGTTGCCATCGTCTTCGTCGCTGGCCAGGCGATCAGTTCTAAGAACGTGCCGTCATACGACCCCGGTCAGTCCGGAGCAGCCGAGAGGGTACTGCAGAAGCTGGATGTCAGCGGCCCGCCGCCTGCCGAGCGCGTGCTGATCGAGGCCCGCAATCCCAGCTCTGCCAGCCTCCCGCAGAGCCCGCAGATGCGCCAGGCCGTGAGTCAGGTAGTCGCAGCGTTGCGCAAGCTGCCCAGGTCCACCGCAAGCGACATTCGGTCCCCGTTCGGCACGGGTAACGGCAACCTGATTTCTGCGAGCGGCCGGGCAGCCCTGGTCACGTTCGATGTCACCGGAGGCAACGAGGACCAGGCGGTGCTGCCTGCCCAGCGGGCAGTCGCCGCGGTGCAGGCCAGCCATCCCGACCTACTGATCCAGGAGGCCGGCGACGCCAGTATTGACAGGGTCGTCAATGCCCAGCTCAGCCGTGACTTCCGGAAGGCGGAGACGACGTCACTTCCCGTGACGCTGGTCCTGCTGCTCGCGGTCTTCGGCGCCCTGATTGCGGCCGGAATCCCGCTGCTCCTGGCCGGCACGGCGGTGATCAGCGCGATCTCGCTGACATCCGTCATCGGGCAATGGCTGCCCACGGGGCAGAGCACCTCGGAGGTGGTGCTGATCATCGGCATGGCTGTCGGGGTCGACTACTCCCTGTTCTACCTTCGCCGCGAGCGCGAAGAGCGGTCCAGGGGACGCAACACCAGCGAGGCGCTCCGGATCGCGGCTGGCACGTCCGGCCGGGCGATCGTGGTCTCCGGCGTCACAGTCATGATCGCGCTGGCCGGGTTGTTCCTGACCGGGTACTCGGTGTTTACCGGGATCGGCATCGGGTCCATGGTCGTGGTAGGCGTCGCCGTGGCAGGATCGCTAACCTTCCTGCCCGCGATGCTGTCCTGGCTCGGAAGCTGGGCCGACCGGGGCCGGATACCGTTCTTGGGCCGCCGGCGCACTGCGTCCGGTCCGTCGAGGCTGTGGGCGGCGCTGGTGCACCGTGTCGTCCGCCGTCCTGCTGTCTGGGGAGCGGTGGCGGGGGCTGGGATGCTGGCGCTCGCCGCGCCTGCCCTGGGAATGCGGCTCGGCTACCCGCCCGACGGCGGGTTCTCCGCCCGAATACCGGTGGTGCAGACCATGGACAAGATCGAGCGAGCGTTTCCTGGGACACCTTCTCCGGCGGAGGTAGTGATCACAGGCCGCGGCCTGGCCAGCCCGGCGATGCGGCAGGCGCTAACGGACCTGGCGGGCTCGGCGTCTGGCCGCAGTGCGATCCGGCCGCCCGTTACGTCCGTGGCGATCGGTGCGGGCCGGGCACTGGTTGTGAACGTGCCGCTCGCCGGCAACGGAACCGACGCCGTTTCAGACCGCGCGCTGCTGACGCTCCGGAACAACCTGCTGCCAGCAACCGTGGGTAGGGTGCCCGGGGTTTCTTACGCGGTGACCGGCCAGACTGCCAACAACTATGACGACATCGTGTCGCTGCACTCGCGAACCCCGCTGGTTCTCGCAGTAGTGGCGGTGCTGGCGTTCCTGCTGCTCCTAGTGGCCTTCAGGTCCCTCGCTATCCCGCTAGTGTCCGTGGGGCTGAACCTGCTATCGGTGGGCGCGGCCTACGGCATCGTCACCTTCATCTTCCAGGACGGCAGACTGCAGGGCCTGCTCGGCTTCACGGCCTACGGCGCGATCGTCCCGTGGATCCCGCTATTCATGTTCGTGTTCCTGTTCGGCCTGAGCATGGACTATCACGTGTTCATCCTGAGCCGGATCCGGGAACTGCGCGCGGGCGGCGCCGACACCAAGGACGCTGTGGTAGGCGGCATCGCCAGCAGCGCCGGCGTAGTAACCAGCGCCGCGGTGATCATGGTAGCCGTCTTCGCGATTCTGGCCACGCTGTCGATCATCGACCTGAAGATGCTCGGCGTCGGGCTGGCAGCCGCGGTTCTCATCGACGCGACTGTGGTCCGAGGCGTCCTGGTGCCGTCGGCGCTGGCGCTGCTAGGCGACCGCAGTTGGCAGCTGCCGGGATGGCTGGCCTGGCTGCCCGGAGGCCAGAGCGCGACCCCAGGGCCGGCCCAGCATGACAGGCTGCCGTCAGAGGAGATAACCGGTGCTGGCGGTTCGCTGGTCGTCGTCGCATCCGCCAGGCAGCCAGAGTGAGGGCACCGACGAACACGACAATGCCGATGATCAGCAGATACAGCAGCCCCTTGGCGACAACGCCGACGATGCCCAGCGCGATTGCCGCGATGACTAGCAGTAGGAATAGGGCAATCATCAGATCCTCCGATCGGCTGCTCAGCGGCGGGCTAGACAGCGCTCTCCGCTGCTGCCTGCCTGGTATGCCAGGCCGTAGTGCCGGAAGATCGCCTCCTCGGCCGTGGCCGGCAACTCGCCGTCGGTACCGATTGAGGGGGCAGCTTTGACCTGTTTCCTGTCATACCGAACTTGCAGATAACCCGGTCCGACGGTCGCCCGGTCGAGGGGCACGAAGGCGAGCCGATGCCGCGTCGGCATACCAACCTTGACCGTGCCAAACGATGGCATGTCGCTGGTGGTATCGACATACACGGCCTCAAGCTCGCCGATCTTGTGACCCTCTGCGTCAACCACGTCGTGGCCGCGCCACTCGCGGATATCGCCAGCTTCGAACACGTTCGCGTGCCTCCCTCGACGCCTAGTCTTATAGCCCTACCCCGGCGCGAGCAGGGCAAGCATCCGTAGCGCTGCAGCGTCGCTACATAACAGGGGGGTAGCTTCTTGCCGCGAGTGACGTAGGCGCGGCTTCCGACGCCTGGCACCATCCGGTCTTGATTAACCACTGGAGACACCATGACTCTCGCACTATTCGCTCTCAGCGTCGACTGCGGCGACGCCGGCAAGCTCGCGGCGTTCTGGGCCGCCGCTCTCGGCCGCGCAGTCGAACCGGGCGCCACGCCCGAATCGGCCGCCATTGCGCCGGACGACTCTGGCCCTACCGGCCCGCGGCTGCTGTTTCATCAGGTTCCCGAGCCGAAGACTGTGAAGAACCGGTTGCACATCGACCTCACCAGCAACGCCTTCGAGGCCGAGTCGCAGCGGCTGATCGCGCTGGGCGCATCTCCGATCCGCGAATTCACAAAAGGCTTCGCCAGCTGGACCACGTTCGCCGACCCCGAGGGCAACGAGTTCGACCTCATCGTCGGCTGAGAACTGGATCACGCCGTCCACGAAAACGGCGGATCCGGGCCGTAACGCGGATGACCCCTCAGCGTGGCCGTTTTTTTGTCAGGCGGGGCCGGGGGCGGCGTCCGACTGCATTCGAAGGTGGACAGTTGCGTACAGCGAACGTACGCTGCGGGCCATTCCGCCGCCCACTCGCACTGCGGAAGAAGTTACCCGTTGACCGCCCGAGTCGGGCAGGTGAGAAGTGGCTGAGCTCAGGGATGCGGAGGTCACGATCGTTGGCGGCGGCGCTGTTGGATGCGCCGTTGCTTACGTTCTTTCCCGGGAGGGCTACCGGGACATCCAGGTTGTGGAATCCGGCGAGCTGGCCGGTGCTACGTCCAGCCAGGCGGCTGGGCTGGTGGGACAGGTCCGGACCAGCCCGGAGCGTACCCGGCTCGCCATGGCGTCGGTGGCCACGTATTCGAGGATCGAACAGGAGACCGGACATCCGGCCGACTGGCGGCAGACCGGCAGCATCCGCATCGCCATGACCGAGGCGCGTGTCGATGAGTTCCGCGCTATGGCTGCAATCGCCGATTCGGTCGGCCTGCACGTCGAGTTCCTCACCCGCGCGCGGCTCGGTGACCTCGTTCCGCCTCTCGACGCCGCACACGTCAAGGCCGCGCTCTGGTGCCCCACCGATGGCTACCTGCAGCCGCACAGCCTGGTCACGGCGTACGCGGCCGCCGCGCGCGATCGGGGGGTCACGTTCGCGACGCACACCACCGTGACGCACATCAACGTGACCCGCGGCTCAGTCAGCGCCGTCCGGACCGACAGAGGGGGGGCCCAGACCGACATCGTGATCAACGCAGCGGGACCTTGGGCCAGTGCGGTGGGGTCGCTCGCTGGCGTCGAACTTCCGATTGTGCCGGTGCGGCACGAGTACTTCGTCACGATGCCGGTAGCGGGATGGCATGGTGATTTGCCCGTGCTCCGCATTCCCGACATTCGCGTTTACGCGCGGGCGGAGGTACGCGGCATCCTGTGCGGAGGATGGGAAGCCGACAGCCTGAGCCTCGACCCGCGGGAGGTAGGCCTGGGCCAGCAGCTGGCGGTCAGCCCCGACTGGGACGTCCTCCTCGGGTTTGCCCGGGACTTCGCTCAGTTCGTTCCCGCAGTCACATCCACCGGGATCCGGGACGTATTCCGCGGATTCCCGGGGTTCTCGCCTGACGGGCGCTTCATCGTCGGCCCCGTCCCGGGCATGCGCGGCCTGGTGATGGCAGCAGCATGCAATGCGCACGGCGTGTCCGGATCCGCAGGGCTTGCCGAGCATGTGCTGGAGAGCCTGCGGCCTGACCCGCCGCCTTATGTGCGCTCGCTCAGCCCGGCCCGCTTCATGCCGCAGACCTGGGCATGGGAGACCGCTCGGCAGAGATCGGAACGGGTGTACCAGAACTACTACGGGCTGGCCGCCTCGGCGCATACAGGCGCGTAGGAGCAAAGCCTATGGGCGAGGCGCCACGGCTGCGCTGGCGGCTGTCAACACCGCGGCAGGTTCTAATCAACGTCGCGACACGGGCTTCAGTAGTCAGCGCGCCCGCGCAGGTGGACGCGCGAACCCTGCTGCGCATACGCGCAGCGTGCGATGACATCGTCTCGGATTTCCAATCAGCAGGTCCATGCGGGAAACCGACTGCGCCCGATCCGACCTGGCACCAGTCATTTGAGGATCGCGACGGCCAGAGAAGCCGGACAGCCGAGTCGGACCAAGCGGGCTACATCGTGCCAGTCGACATTGTCGGCTACCGTGTCGGCGATGCATGCAGAGAGTCCGAGCCGGGTCAGTTGGGTCACTCGCCAAGCGTGCACCGCAGTGTCTTCGTCCGTTACCTGGCTCGCATTCGCCTGGGCGGCTTGGCGCATGTCATCTCCTCCCGTGCCGACGCCGACTTTCGGTCAACCGGCAGGTAAAAGCAGTCGCAGGGTGCTCGGCCGCAGCTACCCGTTGACTGGGCAGGTATCCGCTCAGGCAGCCAATCCATTGCCCGCTAGCCCATTGCCCGTTAGTTCGGGTTAGTGGTCGCATGCTGTGTCGCATGCCGCAGCGATGCCCGTGATATCGCCGGCGATCGGCCGGATGTTGGTCGATCCAGCGCTACCACGGAGGGCTTAAGTAGCAATGTGGCAGCGATCAGCCAGAGTGCTGCGAACAGCATGCCGCCGAGGACGTCGGTTGGGTGATGTTCGCCTCGGTAGATCCGCGACATCGCGACGAGGACAGGCATCGCGACCGCGGGGATGAGCATCAGCCAGCGCCACCAGCCCCGGTAGAGGCCGATGACCAATATGGCGATGCCCACGTACAGGCAGGTCGCGGCCGCCGTGTGACCAGACGGGTAGGCGGAGGTCGCCAGATGCTGGTCGAGATGCGGGACGGGTGGCCTGGGACGCTTGACAATAGCGGCAGCCGCTAGGAATGCGGTTATCTCCCCGGCCATCAGCGCCCATATGTATACGACGGGACGCCACCGACGCGTGATCGCTAGGAACACGACGCTCGCCAGCAAGGATGCGACGATAATCCCCGCCGCCCCGCCCAAAGTGGTGAAGATCAGGCTCCAACGCGTCTCGGCCGACGTGCGATGCGCCGCGAACCAGCGCGGGACAGTGCTGTCGCCCAGCTCATTGCCGTTTCCGTACTTAGTGATGAGTTCACCGAGCCCGACGATTACACCGAGGATCAGCACCCAGATGATCGCGATTCCGGCGGCGACGCGGGCGTGGCTGCGCCAGCCCCGAGCCTGACCGGACCCAGTGCCCTCTGGCTCAGCGAGCACAAGGTCTTGCTTGTCCTCAGGCTCGAGCCCGGCGGTAATCGGATCCGTTACCTGCTGACCAGCCGCTGACCTTGTCAGCTCGAACGCGAACGCGCTAATGCCGAGCCAGATGACCCCGATCGCCCAGCCACCGATGACGTCGGAAACGTAATGCACGCCGAGCAAGATCCGGCTGATCCCGACGATTGCAATTATCGCGGCAACGGCCAACTTCAGGACGGTCCGCCACCGGCCGCGAGTGGCAGGCAGGAAGACCAGAAGAATCGCTCCGTAGCAAACCATCGACCCGAGCGCGTGCCCGCTCGGGAAGCTGCTGCCGATGCCATGTGCGATCGGGTGCGCCAGAACCGGTCGAAGGCGGCCGACCAGAGACTTCAGTACCGGATTGAGCACCAGCGCACCCGCGCCAGCCGTCATCAGGTATAGAGCAGCCTTCCATCGCTGGCGGATGGCCAGCAAGATCACGGCCAAGCCGACCAGAATGCACAGCGCAGCCGTGCCGCCCAGCGCAGTAACGGCGTTCAGCGCCGAGACCAGCGCCCGGTGACGCGCAACCAGGTTGTTCATATCAACAGCGGAGGCGTGGTCAGCCGATTCGAGCGGAGCCCAGCGCAACCGGACGACGATCAGCAATAGCGTGAATACGGTCGCTGCGACGGTAACTGCCGTGAGCGGCGCAAGACGCCGCCAATCCAATCTTCGAAGTAGCACCGGCGTCACTTGCCCGGGATCGAAGCGTTCACGCGTGGCTTGAGGTCCAGTCCCGCCGCGCCGGCCGTTTGCGTCGCGAGCGCAGAGTCCCTGCTTATGGCGGGTAAACCAGCAGGCTGCGGGCAGCTCACGCGTCGTCTCACGGCGGCGAAACCGCTCGTCCAGGCACCGGGAAGGCTGCAGTGATCAAGGTGACGGATTCTCACAGCTGGTGGGATCTGGCCGAATGCCGACCGGTGGATCCGGAATTGTTCTTCCCAATGTCTGCCATCGGGCCTGTGCGGACGCAGGTGGCGCGGGCCAAGGCCGTGTGCGCTAGGTGCGGCGTTCGACAGAAGTGCCTTGAATTCGCTCTCGCGACAGACGAGGTGCACGGCGTGTGGGGCGGCACGAGCGAGGACGAGCGCCGGATGTTGCTGCGTCGCGATCACCGAAGCGAGATCGGCCGACCCAGTGGATGACTCAGGTCTTGGCAGGAACCGTCACCGCCAATGTTCCGAACCGGCCCAGCAACTGCACGACAGCACGAGCCGCGCGGAGACGGCTGCGTGTTTGAAATCGGCCGCCAAGGGCAGCGGATGGGACTCGAAGTCAGGAGGCTCCCATGTCTACCGGTACCGTGGCAGTGGTTATTGTGGCGGCGGTAATCGCAATCGCGCTGATCATTGCTGTCGCACTTAGCAGCCGCCGTCGGCGGCTGCGGCAGCGGTTCGGTCCTGAATATGACCGCGTCGTCAGCGAGCAGGACAGTCGGCTGCGCGCGGAAGCCGAACTGACCGAGCGGCAGCGGCGCGTCCGGAAGTTCGATATTCAGCCTTTGACCGAGGCCGCAAGAGCCGGTTACCTGGCCCGTTGGCAGGTGCTTCAGGAGCAGTTCGTCGATGCCCCGGATGCCGCCGTCACCGGTGCCTATGCCCTGGTGACGACCGTCATGAAGGAACGCGGTTACCCGGCAACCGACGACGACCAGGCAATGGCGGACCTGTCCGTTGACCATGCCAGCACCGTCGGCAACTTCAGGTCTGCGCAGGAGATCACTGGCAACGTCGCGCACGGCAGTGTCAGCACCGAGGACCTACGGCAGGCACTGATCCATTACCGAGAGTTGTTCGCGGATCTCCTCGGCGATCCCGCGGACGTCGCTACCGCCCGCATGACTAGTCGGCGTCCCGCGGTGGGCAGCGAAACGATAGCCGCATCCGAGCCCGCAGCGGTCGACGACAATCCCGATGGCAGGCCGGTGACTACACCGGACCTGGAGCCGGGAGGAGCGTCATGGCACGACGAAAGGTAAGCAGCCAATGACATCTCAACACGATGATGCGTATGAACTCCGGTCTTCGGAGGACACCGCTGATGCCCCCGAGGGCGCCGGCAGCGATGCCAGCCCAAGCATTGACTCGCACGCCGCGGAGTCGCAGCGCACTTACGAGCCCGGCGATGACGAACTGACAGAGTCCAAATACATAGAAGACTCACCGGAGTCAGTTAGCCAAGACGGGCTAGCGGAATCCGGCGCGATCCCCGGCGACATCATCGTTGCGGGGGTCCTCGGCGAATCGCCGGGCCAGCCTGTCTCCAGCGGGGCTAACGAGCTCGTCGGAGCCGGGTCGGCACAGGACGCGACGACCGTCGCTGCCACCGATGACCGCACTGGTAACACCCACCTCAGCCAAGAGTGGCGCGACATCCAGGCGGCCTTCGTAGATGATCCGGCCGGGGCCGTCCAGCTCGCCGCGGACGCCACCAGTGCGGCGCTGAGCACGCTTATCGACAGACTGCGCAGGCGCCAGTACGCGCTGACGACCGGCCGTAGCGAATCTAGCGAGCCGGACACCGAGCAGCTGCGGGCTGCCCTACGCGAATACAGGACGCTATCTGAGAACGTTGATCAGATCGGACGGCGGCTCGTCGAGCTAATGTGACAGGCGCCCAGAGCGCGGACTAACAGTCGGCTTTTCTAACCTCAGCGGCCGTCTGCATCGGCCGGAACGCAGATCCTGACCGACCCTGGGCGCACTTTGATCCGCAACTTTCTCACTGCCTTGCGCGCACCGCCATCGAGCTCGTAAGGGAACGCGCGATCGAACCGAACCGTGATCCGGCGGCCGCGAGTGGCCCGGATGAACGGCGACTTGCGCGGTCTTCCCGCGGCGACCCGTCCGAGGGTGCGTATCCATTCCGCCGGATTCTTCGCGGTGACCAGGCCGACCTCGAGTATCCCGTCGTCCGGCCGCGCATCGCCGAAGACCTCGATTCCGCCGAAAACCTTGCTGACGTTACCTACCAGCACACATGAGAGTCGACCGGAGAAGAATGGGCGGCCGTCAACCTTGATGGCGGCCTTCCTGGCTCCCACGTTGAGGTTTCGCGCTCCGGTGTATAGATAGGCAAGCCGCCCCAGGCGCTTCTTCAGCTGGCGGCTTGCGTCCGAGATCATGAGCGCGTCGAATCCGGCGCCGGCCATGACGGCGAAATGCTCGCCGTTCACCGTGCCTGTATCGATCATGCGCCGTTCGCCGTGCAGGCCGACCTGCACCGCGTCGGTGAGATCAGCGGGAATGGTCAAGTTGGTCGCAAGCAGATTCGCTGTGCCAGCCGGGAGGATTGCCAGCGCAGCGTCCGTCCCGGTCAGCGCGTCCACACAACGCTGTACCATGCCGTCGCCGCCCCAGACGAAGATGAGCTCGGCTCCTTCCGAAAGCGCTTGCCGCGCGCGCTTCGGCGCCTTCCGGCTCTTGTTGACTTCGTACCACAGGGGGTCTGTGAACCCTTCCCGCGCCAGCACCTCCCGCAGCTCGGGCAGGCCACCGCCGAAGCTCTTCCGCGAGTGCGCCACGACCGCCACCGTCGTCATTTCATCGCCTTCGATTCGACGAAGTCATCGGGCTTCTCGGTTGTGTCGTCGATGCGCTGGGCGGCCAGACTCTAGACCTTCCGCCAACGCGCTTCGCACAGCCCGTAGACACCGAAGATGATCAGGCCAAGCGCCGCGAGGATCAGCAGAAACTCGCCAAACGGCTGGTTGCGAAGCGTCAGCAGGGCCTTGTCGATGCCGCCCGCCTTGGCCGGCTGATACGTGACGGCCGCGTCGATCACCAGGATCCCGGCGAGCGCGAACACCGCGCCCCGGGCAGCGGTCCCGACTCACGCCGAGCCACTCAACGATGCGGCGCGTCCGCGGGCTCGTCTGTCCAAGCCGCAGGTACTTCAAGAATCTGCGGCGCAAGCCCTCGCCCACTAGCACCAGGCCAGCCACAACGATGACGAGGCCGACGAGGCCGACCAGCCACCGCCCGCCGGTGTGATGCATGACCGTCGCGGTGAGGTCTTGCTGCTTGGTCGCCTGGCTGCCGCCGCCGGCGCCGGAGATGATCTTGAAGGTCAGGTAGGCGAAGAAGGCGTAGATCACCGCCCGAACCAGAGACTTCAGGCGGGGGCCAGCACCGTTCCCGTCGCCGGTGACGCCGAAGGCGGCCTCACTCAATCGCCACAGCGCGTAGCCAGTGAACCCGATGCCCAGCAGCCACAAGGAGACCCGGCCATAAGGCTGGCTGGCCAGCAACTGCAAGGCGCCTTGCTGGTCTGCTTCTTGGGAAGTCTGGCCCAGCGCAACTAGGATTGCGACCCAGCCGATGAGAATGTACAGGACCCCGCGCGCTGTGAGACCTGCCCTGGCCAGCGCTCGCGCTGCGGGGCTATTGGAAGCACGCCTCGCTGTGCCGGACGCACGAGCGGTAGTCACTGATCGCATGGCCTCCCTCTCTACCTCTCACTCGCCTTGCTAAACCACGGCTAGTGCCAGCGCGACCGATGGCGTCTCGAGTTGCTGGGTATTCGTTGGCACCACAGCATCCGGGACGTCGTAGGTTCTCGATGCGAAATAGCGCCCGACAACGACGGGTCGTCGCAAGACGTCGTTTGCTCGTGATGACGCCGGAACCCGCGGCGTTCAGTTGCGCGTTGTCGTTCAGCCTGGCCGTGTCTGGCGGGTCATGGAGCTCCTCGGTCTTAATCGCCGCCTGTCCATCTACCCGGACGTTGAGCAGGGGCGGATAGGCGGCTCCGCGGTCTGAGGCTGAGAACGCACTTGGACGCCGGGAGCCACGGCGTCTCGTTCGTGAACTACACCCTCGGCGTCGCGGCGTCCGATTGCTCATCGAGAGCGGCTTGAAGGATTTCCCGGTGCGAGTCGCGCGTCGCCCGCAGTTCATCGTGGGACGCGTGTTCAAGCATCAGCAGGGCGTTGTCGGCACCGGGCAGAGCTTGCAGGATCTCATCGAGCTTGCGCTGAGTGGCCGCCTGCTCGCGTGCCTGGGTGTGTTGGATGACAAAGACCATGGCCAGGGTGAGGGCAGCTACCAATGTCTGAAACACACGTTCACCCAGCCCGGGGAACCCCAAGGCGATGCTGGCCAGAATCCACGCTGCATCCGCGGCGATCACGAACAGCGCGATCAGCGGACGTGATGCCCACCGATCGACCCACGACAGCAGCCGCCTCAACGGCGATGGCTCACGATCGACAGACGGTTCTGGCTGGGGCATGCAGGCGCCGCTACCCGCCGCGCGCAGATGTATGTCCACGCGAGGCCGCACGCTTTCTGCCACGCCCGCAAGCCGCGGTCCAAGAATTCCAGCCGGACTCGGACGGCCCCGTTCCCATCTCGGATCAAGAATACAATCGGCACGGATTTACCGGGCGTGGGCTCCGGTTGGCGGTCTGAGCTACAGCGTGTTGACCGGCTGCTAGTGTGCGTGCGCCTCGCCGGATCTGGCGCGCCTCGCGGGACCTGGCTCGCCGAGGGTCATCTGTCTCGGATTCGCATATGCAGGCGGATGGTGGTGCCGTTTCGGCCGGTTCTCAGCTCGGCAAGGTCGCATATCTGGTTGACGAACCACAGGCCGTGGCCGCGCTCGTCGGGGGCATGGCGGGTGCGGCCGGCGAGCGGATCGGTGATCCAGCCCTGGTCCTGGATCTGGCAGAGGACCTCCGCGTCGGTGTGCCAGATATGCACCGTGCCGGCGGCGCCGGTATGGCGGACGGTGTTCGCGGCGATTTCGCTGGCTGCGAGCACGAGGTCGCGCGCACGCTCGTCAGGCAGGTCTGCGCGGTATGCGTGGTCCGCCACCAAGCTGCGCATCTGTCGGAGGTCGGTCTCGTAGTCGAGGGTCTCGGCGGTGGCAGGCGGAGTCGGCAGCGGTCGGTCACATTCGGGCGGGAAGTTCCCGCGGCCGACGTAGCGTGTAACAGCCGCAGCGCGGCCATTCGCGAGAATGCCGGGATGCGTGCACCCGGCCTCTTCCGACGACCGAGGGCGCGAGGCCCGCAACGTCGTAGGGGCAGACGATGGTCGCCGAAGCCTCCGCGAACGCGAGATTGATAAGCGCCTCGTGCCTAGTCGCTTCGCAGATTTCTGCAGCGGAGCGGCCCGGCCAGATCGGCTCTCCGATATACCGGACCCGTTGCCGGGGGTGGCCTTCGATGAAGTCGTGTACTTCGGAGATGATCCGGGCTGGGTTGCGGCCGAGATCCGCCATGTCCGCGAAGCGTTAGGTCTCCAGCTTGGTGATGTGCTGCCGCAGCGATCCGCCTTTGTGGCAAGGGACCGCAAATGAATACGGGCTCGCCGCTCGCAAGGCCATCATCTGCGAACGCGGCGAGTTGCGACGCGTAAGCATGCTCCTCACGGTAGAAGAAGGCCAGGTGGCTAAAAGCGCCGCGATTACGAGTGGTATCTGGGGTCGGGTAGCCATGCGCCGTCTGCCAGGTCGCCATGCGCCAACCGCCTTCCCAATGGCCCCGATCTCGTAAGCGCTCAGGCCACCGTTTGCCCCAGATCAGACTACGATGCCGCCCTCCAGCGCGAGCGCTCGGACGCGCCGCACACGTGCCGGTACGCTCGCTCAATCGGATGAAACGACGATTGCCGCGGACTGCCCGGACGTCACCAGCCAGCGCCGAACACAACCGCGCCACACGTTGTAGGCCATGCCGGAATGCGAGCCATCGATTCGTGAAAGGCCATCCGATGGCCCCCTTCCCTCGTGGCGGTCCCCAAACATGTGCGGCGCTGCCTCAGCCTCGTCAGGCGAATGCATCGAGTGGGCATGGCAACAACCAAGCTGTCGCGGACGGGGGTGGCGGCTAGCTGCCGCCGTCAGAGCGCGGGAGTTGCCGCCTGAGGGTAAGCAACGCGATGTCGTCACGGGCTGGCTCGCTGCCGACCAGAGCGGCCATCACAGTTGCACAGGAGGCGTACGCTGGCTCAGCTTTGACGACCTGGCAGAGCCGGGCCAGGCCGACGTCAATCGCCTCGCCTGGACGCTCGACGAGCCCGTCTGTATAGAGACAGAGCAGGGCGCCCGGCGGGATCTTCATAGTGGTTACGTGCCGATGCACGCCGGGGGCGACGCCGATCATCAGATCCCCCGAAATGTCGGTCAGCTCCGCAGGCTGGCCCGGAAGGGCGAGGATGGGGGGCAGATGTCCCGCCGTCGCTATGTGCACTCGGTCCAGCGCCGGGTCGGCGACCGCGTAGAGCACGGTGGCCAGCGCTCCGGGTTCGAAGTGCTGCATCTTGCGATCGAGCCGGTCGAGGACCTCGGCAGGATCGGAGGTTGTGAGCGCATACGCGCGAAGCGCGCTGCGCATCCGGCCCATGATGACGGCTGCGTGAAGCCCCGAGCCAGCTACGTCACCGATCACCAGGCCCAGCTCCCCGCTCGGGAGGAAGAAGACGTCGTACCAGTCACCGCCCACCGAACCCTGGCCCGCGATGTACCGGGCGGCAAGCTCTGCCCTCGGAACGGCAGGGAGCGCGGACGGAAGCAAACCCCGTTGCAATGCGCTCACCGCGGCACGGTCGGTACGGGCCGTCATGGAGTGAACAGCCTTGGCTGCCCGGTCCGCCGCGAGCTGGAGTAGCTCGACGTCGTCGCTGGTGAACTCCCGCGGCGTGAGCGATCCCACGTGCAGCACGCCGATCACCTCGCTGCCCACGATCAGCGGAACACCCATCATGGACCGGATCCCCTTCGTCAGCAGGATCGGGTTCACCACCGTGGTCTGATCCACGCGGTCGAGGATCACAGGAATTTTCTCCGCAGCGATCCGCCCGGCGAATCCCTGGCCGACCGGGATGCGCACGCCCTGCCGGACCTCTTCCTCCAAGCCAGCGGCCGCGGTCGCTATCAGCTGGCCGGAGGCATTGTCGAGCAGCAGGACCGCGGCGGTATCGGCTTGCAGGATGTGTCTCATGCGGCTGAGCAGTTCGGCCAGCAGATCCTCATCGTCAAGTTGGGACAGAGCGGTATCGGTGATCGACTGGATATCCCGCAGCCGGTCTTGAGCCATGTTGGGATCTATGTCTGTCATCTCGATGCCTCCCACCTGAAAGGTGCTGCGCCCTGAAAGTGGGGACGTCCCGGGTTAGCTGGCCATGCAGAAGCACCGTCAGTCTCATCTAGTGTCATCAAGAGGCTACCGATCCCGACCGTTTCTCTCCACTTGGCAATGAACCCTGTCGGATTGAGTAAATGCGGCAGCGCAGCGTACCCGACGCTCAGGCCGTTGGCCTGGGCGTCCAGGCCGTCGATGTGTTCAGGGTCACGGCACGTGGGACGGGTTCGGGTATCAGTACGGCGGGAGCTGGGGATCGAGCTAGCAACCGCTGTTCCAGGACAAATGTGATGTTAATTTCCGCTTTTCAAATCGCCCATGCGGTATGAGTAGTTTGTCTTTGTTATGCCATTCCGCGAAGGTAGCGTTGTACCTAGTGGGTACGCGGAGACACCCGGACCCGTTAGCCGAGGAGTATCCGATGACCGCCACCGCAGCCCGAGCCGCTGACCAGACCGCCAGTGCCACGGCCACTCAGCTCACCACGTCGACCGCGCACACTACGGTCGCGGCGTCCGGCGGATCACCGACCACCAGTCGCGAGCCGCCCGGCCAGTCGGCAGCCGCGATCGACGCCGACCACGCAGTCACGAACGGCAAGCTAGCAGTCCCACGCAACCCAGCTGCCGCTAACGCCGCCAGGTCTCGAACCAGGTTCGCCGCGGTTAGCATGGCAACCCGAATACCCGAACTGGCGAAGTGGATCGCCGCGCGCCCGACCTTCACCTTCGCTGACGCAGCAGCGGCGAACGCTCCGTCCCCGTGCAGCCTGACAGTGATGGCCTACACGCTCCCGGACGCCAGACTCACCTCAGCCCTGGCCGAGCTGGGTTACGTGGTCACAGCCGGCGGCAAGAACGGCCACACCGTAACCGCGATCTAGACTCTTCAAGCTCTTCACTCTCAGAAACCTACCACAGGTTTCTAGAAATAGATTGCGCGTTTCTGGTTTCATGCGTACGCTGTGATCAGACCCGGACAGTCAGCGGCCGTCGGCAGCAACCAGACCGGGTCACTCAGCGAGACGCCCGGCCCGAATCACCGCGGCCCGCTCTCGCTGGCGAAGGAAACACCGCCATGACCGAACCACCGGTATCACCTCTGGGCACCACCACCACGCTCCCGTTGCCGCCCCCCTCGTCCAAC
Organism: uncultured Actinomycetota bacterium; assembly: GCA_963730085.1. Classification (GTDB taxonomy): domain Bacteria; phylum Actinomycetota; class Actinomycetes; order Streptosporangiales; family Streptosporangiaceae; genus JAJYUU01. Next base: position 56,990 of record CAVSQI010000018.1, read on the forward strand.
GGCTCCAGCTCGCCGCCCCCTGCCGCACCCGGGCAAACGCTCAAGGCCGCGAGGATGCACACCCGGATCAGCGGCATGCGGACCAGCCTCATCGCCGCCGCCGCCGGCCTCATCGTGGTGATGATCTTCATCATCCAGAACGCGCACGCCGTCAGCATCAGCTTCCTCGGCGCTCACCTGCGCCTGTCGCTGGCTGTCGCGCTGTTCCTCGCCGCCATCGCCGGCGCCCTGATCATGGCCGCCGCCGGCACCGCCCGGATCACCCAGCTGCGGCGGATCATGCGCCGCGACCGGCGCACCCCGCCGGCCAGCTGACACCAGCCCGCCGATCAGGCCGGGCAAACCGCCCGGGACCATCAGCGGCGTCGGGCTGGAGCCCCACCTCCCGCCCGTGTCCGCCCGCCACCGCCCTACCAACTCACGCGCACCCCCAACCCAACCCACATCACTGACTAAGGAGCCTGTCATGGGCATCATCGCCTGGATCGTTCTCGGACTCGGCGCAGGCCTGCTCGCCAACATGCTGATCCCCGGCAAAAGACAGCAGGGCCTCATCCTCACCTGCCTCATCGGCATCGCCGGCGCCCTCGGCGGCGGCTGGGCCGCCACCAAGATCTTCCACATCCACACGCTGCACGGATTCTTCAACGCCTCCACCTGGCTCACCGCCATCGCCGGCGCAGCCATCCTGCTGCTCGCCTACCACCTGATCACCCGCCAATCCGGATCCCGGTCCCGCCGGCGTTACGCGCACCGGTGACAAAGAACGGGTCCGCCCGGCCGACACCGGCCAGGCGGGCCGGGCACGCGACGAGCACAAGGAACCGCAATCCCTGTCGCAGCCGCGCGTAAGCCAGCCCTGCCGGTGCTCGCGAAGGTGGCGCGGCGAGATCACTACCGGGCACCGCCCGGAGGGCCGGCGGCTGCGACAGCGGATGTCTGGCCAGTCGAAGGCCGCGGTGCAGGATGCGCTCAAGGACCTGCGGAAGGAGATCGACGGCGGGATCTCCATGGCGGCGTTGATGCGCGCAGGCCGCACAGCGACGCTCGACGCCTCCGCCAGAACTCCAGCCGGTCAGCAGCCAGCAGCAGATGTACTCAGGCCCAATAATGGCAATTGAAAGCTGACAAGCGTCTACAAAGAGGGGCGCGAGCGCGGCTCACGCCGCACGTTTTGCTCACTGCTCGCGGCTGCGGAAGGGAGCCTGGTGCCTCGCATCCTGGCCCTGGATACGTACGATGTCCGGTTCCCGACGTCCCGGACGCTCGCGGGCTCGGACGCGATGAACCCGGCCCCTGACTACGCGGCAGCGTATGCGGTCCTGCGCACCGATGGGCCGGACGATCTGGCCGGCCATGGCTTCACCTTCACGATCGGGCGGTTCAACGACGTCCAGGTCGCGGCCATCGCCGCGCTCGCCCCGGCGGTCGTCGGCACCGACGTGGACGAGCTTGTCGCCGATCTCGGTGACTTTTCCCGGCGGCTGGTCCGTAACAGCCCGCTGCGCTGGCTCGGACCCGAGACGGGCATCGCCCACATGGCGGTGGGCGCGATCGTCAACGCCTGCTGGGACCTGAAGGCCAGGCGCGCTGGGCTGCCGTTATGGCGGCTGCTTTGCGAGCTGACGCCCGCCGAGCTCGTCGCGCTGGTCGACTTCCGGTACCTGACGGACGCAATAACGCCGACCGAGGCGCTAGATCTGCTGGAGCGCGCCGCGGACGGCAAGGCCGCGCGGATTCGGGAACTCGAGACCGCCGGCTACCCCGCTTATTCGACCGCGCCGGGCTGGCTCGGGTACGCCGACGCTCACCTGGCCGGACTGCTCCGCCAGGCCATGGCTGAGGGATTCGGGCAGGTCAAGCTCAAGGTGGGCGGCAGTCTCGAGGATGACGTGCGGCGCCTCACGTTGGCCAGGGAGATCTGCGGTCCTGACTACCGCATCGCGATCGACGCGAATCAGGTCTGGGGCACCGCCGAGGCGATCACGCGGATCAGCCAGCTCTCAGGGTTCAATCTCGCGTGGATGGAAGAGCCCACGTTTCCCGATGACGTCCTGGCCATGGCGCAGATCCGCCGTGCGGTCGCCCCGGTCCCGATCGCGGCCGGCGAGCACATTGCCAACCGGGTGGTCCTTAAGCAGCTGCTGCAAGCCGGGGCCCTTGACATCATGCAGATCGACGCGACCCGCGTGGCGGGGGTCAGCGAGAACGTGGCCAACCTGCTGCTCGCGGCTAAGGCCGGGATCCGGGTCTGCCCGCATGCGGGCGGGGTCGGGCTCTGCGAGGCGGTGCAGCATCTGTCGTTCTTCGACTACGCGTGCGTGTCGGGCACGATGGACGACCGGGTCATCGAGTGGATCGATGATCTCCACGAACACTTCGTCAGCCCGGCGGTCGTGCGCGGCGGCCGGTACCTCGCGCCGACCGCGCCCGGGAACTCGATGGAAATGCGCGCCGACTCGATCCGCCAGTACAGCTACCCGGACGGACCTGGCTGGGCCGCGGAAGCGGTCCTGACCGAAGGGAAGCAGCCATGACGACCGGCCTGTGGCGGGTGCAGGCGGCCGGCGAGATCCGCCTCGCACGGGGCGACACCGAGCAGGGTCCGCAGGATCTGCTCCTCCCGGCCGTGACGGTCGCCTCGCTTTTGGCAGATCCGGGCCGTCCCCTGCAGGACCTGGCGTCGCTGCCGGCATCAGGGCCAGTGCCCGGCGCGGCCGTCATCCTGGCGCCTCTGGATCTGCAGCCCGTATGGGCCGCTGGCGTGACCTTCCCTCGCAGCCGCGAGGCGAGGCGGGAAGAGGCGATCGACGGCGGCGACGTGTACGACCGGGTCTTCAGCGCCAGCCGGCCCGAGCTGTTCGCCAAGGCCGCCGCTGGCGCCGCGATCGGGCCCGGGGATCAGCTCGGCATCCGGGCTGACTCCGACTGGGACGTGCCTGAGCCGGAGCTCGGCGTGGTCGCCGGGCCGGACGGAGAGCTGGAAGCCCTCGTCCTCGGCAACGACATGTCCTCGCGCAGCATCGAAGGCGCGAACCCGCTCTACCTGCCGCAGGCCAAGGTGTATGACCGCAGCTGCGGCATCGGCCCGTGCCTTGTGCCGGTCAGCCTGGCGCCGCCGTGGCAGCAGATCCGCATCGAGCTGCGAATCGCCCGCGCCGGCCGGATGCTCTACGAGGACGGGATGTCGCTGGCCACCATGCAGCGCACGCCCGGCGAGCTGCTGCGGTGGCTATTCGCTGCCCAGTCTTTCCCGCACGGAGTCGCCCTGCTCACCGGGACAAGCCTGGTCCCGCCGGATGACTTCACCCTGCGCGCCGGTGACGTCGTCACCGTGAGCGCAGCCGCGCTCGGCACACTGGAGAACCGGGTTATCACGATCGGCGCGCGCTGCCCATGACGAATCGATCCGGCCAGGTGCACTCCTCACACCGTGGCTGCCACTTGCCGGGTCGCGCGCTCCCATGCCTGTGCCTCACCGGCTGCCGGCTTGAAATGCCGCAGCCGGTGCGTGGCGCGCACCAGCGAGCGCATTCCGTCGAGGCCCGTCGGCGCAGCGCCGAGGGCGCGCGCCTGGACCAGGATGTTGCCGACCGCGGTCGCCTCGACGGGCCCGGCGATTACGGGCAGCTCGCAGGCGTCAGCCGTGAGCTGGCAGAGCAGGGCGTTGCGCGCCCCACCGCCAACGACATGCACAGCGTGCACTTCGCGGCCGGATAGGGACTGCAGCTCACGGATCGTCCGCCGGTAGGCGAGCGCAAGGCTGTCCAGGATGCATCGGACTGTCTCCGCGGGGTTCTGTGGTGGTCGCTGACCGGTCTGCTCACATGCCTGCGCGATCCGAGACGGCATGTCACCAGGTGACAGGAAAGCCGGGTCGTTGGGGTCAAGAACTGCACGCAGCGGCGGCACCATTCTCGCCAGGCCGAGCAAAGTGGCCTGGTCGGCCGGAATTCCCGCCGCCGACCAGGTACGGACCGACTCTTGCAGCAGCCAGAGGCCCATCACATTCCGCAGGTAGCGGATCGTTCCATCGATGCCAGCCTCGTTGGTGAAGTTGGCCCGTCGGCTGGCTTCGGTCAGAACCGGATGGTCAAGCTCGACACCGACCAGGGACCACGTGCCGCAGGAGATATAGGCGAAGTCGCTGCCCACCGCTGGGACGCCCGCCACGGCGGACGCGGTGTCATGTGAGCCTACGGCGACGAGAGGCAGGGGCTTGGCTCGGTCCGGCATGCGGGCGGCGGCGGCGGCGTCAGGCAGTAGCACGCCGATCGTGTCGCCGGGCTGGCGCAGCGGTGGGAACAGTCGCCGCGGAATCCCGGCCCGGTCCATCAGCGAGGTGGCCCAGGAACGCTTTCGCACGTCAAACAGCTGTGTAGTGGACGCGTTGGTGATCTCGGCTCCCGCGCTCCCGGTGAGCCAGTAGGCGAGCAGATCTGGGATCAGCAGCAGCGTGCGTGCCGCCGCCAGCTGGGGCGTCCCCTCGGCCGCCACGAGCTGGTAGATCGTGTTAATCGGAAGCTGCTGGATGCCAGTGGTGGTGTAGAGCTCAGCAGCCGGGATCCGGGCTAGCAGCCGGTCCACGGCTCCGACTGTTCGGGCGTCGCGGTAGTGCACCGGGTTGCCAAGGAGCGTGCCGGCTGAGTCGAGCAAGCCGAAATCCACTCCCCAGGAGTCGATCCCCGCGCTGGCCAGTCCGAACTCGCGGTCGGCGGCGCCGAGCCCTGCCAGCGTTTCCGCGTGCAGTCGCAGGATGTCCCAGTACAGCGTCCCGCCCGCCGTGACCGGGCTGTTGGGGAACCTGCGCACTTGGCGCAGGCGCAACTGAGACGTCTCGCTCCTTGCCGCGACCTGGCCGACGATGAGCCGCCCGGACGAGGCGCCGAGGTCCACAGCCGCGACCGCCACGGGATAAGCGGCTCGGTTGCCGGGCATGGTCAGCGGAGGAACGCGGCCGCAACGCCGCCGTCCACGGGAATGTGCGCGCCCGTCGTCTGAGACAGGTCCCCGGCGGTCAGCGCGACCACCGCCGCGGCCACATGTTCAGGGAGGACCTCCCGTCTCAGCAAGGTCCGGCGGGTGTAGAACTCGCCGAGTTGTTCTTCTGGGATGCCGTACACGGCGGCCCGCCGCGCGCCCCAGCCGCCTGCGAAGATGCCGGAGCCACGCACCACGCCATCGGGGTTGATGCCATTGACCCGGATGCCGAGCTTGCCGAGCTCCGCCGCGAGTAGCCGGACCTGGTGCGCTTGGCTCGCCTTGGCGCTGCCGTAGGCCACGTTGTCTGGGCCGGCGACCACGGAGTTCTTGCTGACGATGTACACGATGTCGCCGCCCATACCCTGCGCGTGCATCACCCGCGCAGCTTCGCGGGCGGTCAGGAAAGACCCGCGGGCCATGACATCGTGCTGCAGGTCCCAATCCTCGATAGTCGTCTCGGTGAGCTGCCTCGACAACGACAATCCAGCGTTGTTGACCACCAGATCCACGCCGCCGAAGGCAAGTACTGCGTCCCGGAACGCAGCGGCGATGTCGTCCTGATCGATCACGTTGGCCGTGACGGCAGTAGCCTGGTCGGGCGAGCCGATCGTCCTGGCCGCGGTTTCGGCGGCCTCGCCGTCGCGGTCGGCGATCACCACGCAGGCGCCCTCGGCAGCGAGCCGCCCTGCCGTAGCTCTGCCGATCCCGGACCCGCCGCCGGTCACCAGGGCGATCCTGCCGGCCAGCGCCCTGGCACGCGGGCGGCGCTCGAGCTTGGCTTCCTCGAGCGGCCAGTACTCGATCCGGAATTTCTCTGCCTCGCTGATCGGCGAGTAGGCCGAGACAGACTCGGCACCTCGCATCGCGTTGATCGCGTTCAGATAGAACTCGCCCGCGACTCTCGCGGTCTGCTTGTCCAGGCCGAAACTGAACATCCCGATGCCGGGCACCAGGACGATAGCCGGGTCGGCGCTTCGCATCGGCGGTGACGAGGCGACGGCGTGCAGTTCGTAGTAAGCACGGTAATCCTCGCGGTAGGCGGCATGGAGCTCGCCGAGGCGTTCCAGCACCGAGTCCAACGGCTCAGCTGGCGACAGGTCGAGGAGCATCGGCCGGACCTTGGTGCGCAGGAAATGGTCGGGGCAGGAGGTACCCAGCGCGGCGAGCCTGGGATGCTCGCGGCGGGCCAGGAAGTCGAGTACTGCCGGGCTGTCAGTGAAGTGGCCGACCTGTCGCTGATCGGAGGAGACAAGTCCGCGGAGAACGGGCGCGATAGCTGCGGCACGGGCCCGACGGTCGGCACGGGGGTCCAGCGGATCGTAGCCGGGAAGAACCGGGCCGAACGGCTGGTCCCGTCCCCTCTCGTCCAGGTACCGCTGCGCGCCGGAGATGATCTCCAGCGATCGCGCCTCGCACTCATCGCTGGTGCCACCCCAGGCAGTGATGCCATGACCACCGAGTATTACCCCGATGGCGCCGGGATGGTCGCGCTGGATCTGGGCGATGTCCAGGCCAAGCTGGAAGCCCGGCCGTCGCCATGGCACCCAGATGACGCGGTCCCCGAAACACTGGCGTGTCAGCTCCTCGCCGTCGGCCGAGGCGGCGATCGCGATGGCGGCGTCGGGATGCAGGTGATCCACGTGCGCCGCGGTCACCAGCCCGTGCATGGCTGTGTCGATGGACGGGGCGCTCCCGCCCTTGCCGTGCAGGCAATAGTCGAACGCCGACACCATCTCGTCTTCGCGCTCTGGGCCCGGGTACACATCGGCGAGCATGCGGAATCGGTCCAGCCGGAGTACAGCAAGGCCATCAGCCGTGAGCGTGCCGAGGTCGCCGCCCGATCCCTTCACCCACAGCAGCTCAACGCGCTTCCCCGTCACTGGATCGAGGCCGGCTGCCTTTGCGGAGACGTTGCCGCCGGCGTAGTTGGTGTTGCGCCGGTCAGAGCCGAGCCGGTGACTGCGCGCCAGTAGGGCAGCGATCTGCGGATCCTGGTCGGCCGTTACCATGCCACGTCTCCTTGATGAGGATGGGTGACCAGGTCAGCTGCCCCAGCTGGCGGGCGTGCCGCCGACACGGTCCGCGACGATCTTCTCCGGATAACCGGACCGCAAGTAGGCGCTGACGGGGTCGGGATCGATGCCGATCTCCTCGCGCAACTCGGCGAGCAGCGGCCGGACGTCGGTGTTGAATGCGTCCATCAGCACAGCATGGGCGCCGAGGACATCGCCGGCCTGCTGGGCTGCGGCGAGCGCCGCGGCGTCGACCAGCAGGGCCTTGGCCGTGGCCTCCTGGACGTTCATCACCGACCGGATCTGGGCCGGGATCTTCGGCTCGATGTTGTGGCACTGGTCGAGCATGAACGCGATCCCTGCGGCCGGGCGCAGCGCGTCTGCCGCCACAACCTCGCGCAGGATACGGAACAGCTGGAAGGGATCTGCTGCGCCCACCATAAGGTCATCGTCGGCGTAGAACCGGCTGTTGAAGTCGAAACCGCCCAGCCGCCCGGCGCGCAGCAGGATGGCCACGATGAACTCGATGTTCACGCCCGGCGCGTGGTGCCCGGTGTCGACGACTACGGCGGCGCGCGACCCGAGCGTGACGCAGTGCAACAGCGAGGTGCCCCAGTCCGGGACGTCGGTGGTGTAAAAAGACGGCTCGAACAGCTTGTACTCGAGCAGCATCCGCTGGTGTGATCCGAGTCGCTCGTACACGGCCTGCAAGGCCTCGGCGAGCCGGTCCTGGCGGGCGGCGATGTCGTCCTGGCCCGGATAGTTGGTGCCGTCGGCGAACCAGAGCTTCAGATCGGCCGATCCGGTGGCGTCCATGATGTCGACGCACTCCAGCAGGTGGTCCAGGGCTTTGCGGCGCACTCGCGGGTCCGGGTTGGCGACGCTGCCGAGCCGATAGTCGTCGTCCTGAAAGACGTTCGCGTTGACCGTCCCGATCGCGATGCCCGCGCTCTTGGCGTGCGAGGCGAGCGCACCGTAATCGTCGACCTTGTCCCACGGGATGTGGACGGCGACGCTGGGCGCGACGCGCGTGAAGGCGTGCACCTGCGCGGCGTCGTCGATCTTTTCCTGTGGCGTGCGCGGTACCCCTGGCTGGGCGAACACCTTGAATCTCGTCCCGGTGTTGCCGAATGCCCATGAGGGAGTCTCGATCCGCTGTGCGCGGAGCGCATTCTTCGTGGATGTCGTATCAGGCACTCAGATCATCTCCCAGCGGCCTAGCCAGTCCTCGGCGGCGGCGCCAATCGGCCCCGTTCCCAGGATTAATTCAGCCTGTGCTCGGGCGGGGGAGTCAGCAAGTCCAGCTCAGCCCACAGCTCATCCGGAACGTGGTGTGACAACAGCCTTGCCGTCTCGTCAATGCGGGCGGGCGCCGAGACGCCCACCACGGTCGAGGCGACCCGGGGATCGCGGACGGAGAACTGCAGCGCGGCAGCGGCCAGCGGCACGTCGTGTGCGGCGCAAGCAGCCTGCATCGCCCGCACCGCGTCGTGGATGGCCGTGTCGGCCGGCTCGTAGGCGTATCGAGGCTGAGCGTCGGGGCCTTGTGCCAGGATGCCGCCGCCGTAGGGCGCTGCGTTGATCAGACCGACGCCGCGCCGTCGCGCATCCTCCATCAATGGTTCGGCGCTGCGATCGATGAGTGTGAACCTGTTGTGGCTAAGAACGACATCGATCAATCCGGTCGCGATGAAGTCGGCCAGCAGCTGGACCTCGCCGCCCGCCACGCCGATGTGGCCGAGCACGCCCTCGTCGCGCAGCTGTACCAGCCCCGCGATCGGGCCGCCGGGCGCCATCGCCTCGGCGAAGGTGAGGTGGAACTCCGGATCGTGCAGGTACATCAGCTGGACTCGGTCCAGCCCGAGCCGCTCCAGGCTTTCCTCGATCGAGCGTCTCACCCGATCGCCGGAAAAGTCACCGCTGACTGGGTCTGCGTCGGCCTTAGTCGCCAGCACAAACCCCGGGGGCAGGCCGCCGACGTCCGCCAGGACGCGGCCGATATAGCGCTCGGCGGCACCGGCGCCGTAGTTGTTCGATGTGTCGATGAAGTTGAACGGGCCCTGGAGAGTAGCGCCGATGGTCGCCATCGCGGCCTGTTCGCTGACCTCGTAACCGTAGTGTTCCGGCATGCTCGCCAATGGGCTCGTGCCGATGCAGACCGGCGAGACCGCTAGTCCGGTCCGGCCGAGCGATCTGCGGTCCAGCGGCCCGACGACCGCAGTCACGTCCGGATGACCAGCCGATCGATGTCGCTCGCCGCCGAAGCGAGACACTGCTCAACCGATCCTGCGCCCTGGTATGCCTCGCGCAACGCTCGAGTCCACCGCCGGGCGACTTCGATGTAGTTCAGCGCCGGAGTGACCAGCACTTCGGCGCTGTCGACGAGCTGCATGGCAACCTCGGGAAACTCGTGCCACTGACTCGCGCGCGCGGCGAACTCGGGGTCCGCCCAGGAGCTGCGGCGGGTCGGGTTCATGTTGCCCTCCAGTGCCGCGGCGGTCAGGAACAGTGAGCTGGTCGCCCACTCCATGAACTCCCAGGCTGCATCTGGCACGGCCGTCCTCGCGTTCATGACCAGCGACCACATCCACATGTTCGAGCGCCTGATGCCGCCTGGGCCGGCCGGTGGCAGGGCGTAGCGGACCTTCCCCGCCACGCTCGAGAGGTTGGGATTCTCGAAGTACGCCACGTAGTGGTCAGAGTCGACCAGCAGGCCGTACTCGCCATGGGCGAAGTCCAAGGCCAGCTCGTACCAGCCTTGCCGGGTCCAGTCGGGCGGGCCGGCCGCGCGGATCGCGTCCGACAGCGTCTGTGCCACTTCGACGCCAACCTCGGATGCGATAGCACATGACCCGTCCGGGTCAAAGTCATGCCCGCCGCAGGACCACAATTGCGTGGCGAAGCCGGTATACACGGTGTGCCAGGCCTCTGCGCCGCGCTGGCCGAAGCCTCGGGCGCCCGGCACGCGCGCCGCGATTGCCTTCGCGGCGGCAAAGTAGTCCGGCCAGGTCCGCGGCACGTCTACCCCGGCCTTGCCGAGGATCTCCGGCATGTAGGCGAGGTTGTAGGACTCCCAGTTCACCGGGATGGCGAGCAGCGGGCCAGTGCCGAGCTTGTCGCCGAAACGGCCGGTCCATCGGCTACCCCGGATCAGCCGCTCGAAGAAGTCGCTCAGGCCGAAGATTCCAGCCGCCCGTCCGACGAACTCATCCAGCGGGCGCACGAACCCCAGGGCGAGCTGCTCCCACTCGAGAACGGGACCTGACATGTAGACGTCCGCGGGGCTTTCGCCGCCGAGGTAATCAGTCAGCTTGTTGGCGTAGTAGAAGTCGTTGCCCAGCATTCGCACCGTCAGCTTGTGCCCGGATGCCTGCTCGAACTCGGCTGCGTGCGCCTGGACGCGTTCGCAGAATACGTCGTTGTCGCAGCCCAGGAACCGTACCTCAGCCATCTGCGCGCTGCCTCGATGACGTCACTGGACGGTCACGCATCCGGCGCCTCGGCTACGTCGGTCACTCGGCCGGGCTCCTCCTCGGGCCCGCTGACGCCGGCGGCGCGACGGCGCTTCAGCTCGTCCAGGAACGGCGAATCCTTGACGGTGCGCACGATGATGAAGGAGACAACGAAGCACAGCGCGATGATGCCGAGGGCCACTCCGGTCACGACCCCCGCCTCCGTCGTCATTCCGTAGATGCACAGGGTCAGCATCAGCAGGCCGCCGAGTAGCGGCAGGATGCCGCCCAAGACCAGTGTCCGCCCGCCCTTGGCGAGCTGGCTGCGGAAGAACCACACGCTGCTGACGGCGACCAGAAAGTAGATGAAAAGGTACAGCTCGCCGCCCGAGCTGATGATGTCCGTGATCACCTTGAAGAAGGACGAACTCGCCAGGTAAGGGATGAGGAAGATCGGCGGAATCAGCCCGAGGACGGTCAGGGCCGCCCACGGCGTGTCGTGCTTGGTGCTGATCTTGCTGAGGAAGCGCGGCAGCAGGCGGTCACGAGCGAACGAGTAGAGGATGCGGCTCGCCTCGGTCATCTGGAGCTGGGTCGTGCCGATGACTGCGATAAGCACGGCCAGTGGCAGAATCCGGCCGGCCAGGCCGGGGGCGAGCAGGCTGCCGGCATAGGCCATCACGTCGCCGCCGTGCGCAAGGAGCGTCTTCTGGCTGGAGATGCCCTGGAAAACCATGATGAGGAAGGTGAACCAGACGAGCAGGAACGCGACCGAGCCGGTCATCGCGCGGCCTGGGTTCTGCCGCGGCTTTTTCGATTCCTCGCCGACTACGGACACAGCCTCCCAGCCCGCGTAGAGGACCGCGCAGGTGACGCCGGCGTTGGCCAGGCCGTGAATGCCGCCGATGTTGCTGGCGAAGGAGAAGTCATGAATCGACGGAAGACTGGCCCCGCCCGCACCGCTAGCCTCGTGAATGAGGGCCAGGATGATGAACGAGATCACCGACGCGTACTCGATCACGATCAACCCGGTCTGCACCCACACCGATGGACGCAGGCCACGGATCGAAAGCCAGAGCAGCACCGCCATGATGGCGGCCGCGATGAGCCAGGTGACCGCCTTCGGGAAGGTCGAGCTCGGCGATACGACGAACAGCAGGTACGCGCCAGCCAGGGTGATGTTCCCGATGTTGAAGAGCGTGGCTCCGAGCGCTTGCAGCAGCCCGGTCCCGATCCCTGCCACGGGCGAGGTCGCCTCGCCTACCCACACGTACGGCGCCCCGGCGCTGGGCCGCCAGCGGTTCATCGCGCCATACCCCAGGGTGACGCAGAGCATCAGCGCACCGACGATCACGACGACTAATGGCGACGCAAGGCCGGTCAACGTCAGCAGCAGCGCAAGGGTGAAGGCAACTGCGCTCGACGGGGCTACATTGGCCACCGCGACGATGATGTCGCCGCCTAGCCCGATGGCATTGGCCCGGAGCCCGTGCTCGTGGCCGCCCTGGTCAGTTGTCACGCTTCCTCCTGTTGAGATGTTGCAGCGCTATCGGTAAAGCCAGCGGCCCAGGACGCTATCCCGTCCCAGAGCTCGGGATAGCCATCCCAGTGAATGAATCCTTCGGGCGCCCAGTGCGGCCCCATGTCCGAGGCGAACGCGACGCACCGCCCGTGGCCGTAGGTGCCCGCGACCAGCAGGGGGTCGTCCCCGCAGGTGGCGACGACCTGGCCGGGTGGCCGCGGAGTTAGCCGGTTGTACCCGAGGAGCCTGGGCCACGGACCGTTGATCCCGGCCACGGTGGGATGGTCAGGCTTTTGCAGACACGGCACAACACCGGCCGGCTTTTCCACTCGGTCGTCGCTCGCCGATACCGTTACGGGCAGCACATCCTGCAGGCACGTATTGCCGTATCCGGCCTTGCCGTCGATTCCGCTGAACGACATGTAGCCGCCGATCATGACCAGACCGCCGCCGCCAGCTGTATAGGCGGCGATCAGTTCCAGCAGGTCCGGCGCGACCTGTCCGTGCAGAAAGGTCTGCCGACCGAGCAGGAACGTGTTGCTCCCGACGTCGGACAGGACTACGACGGAGTACTGCGCGAGGGCTTGGGCCGTTGCTGGCATTCTTGAGTCCACGAGGTGACTTGGGACATGCTCGACCGTCCACCGGCGCGACTGGAGGCTCGCGATGAAGTCGGCGCAGCCTTCCTCGTAGGTGGACGTCGTGAAGCTGTCGAAGCCCTTCTGATGGATGCTGTGGCTGAACCAGGACTCGCCAACGAGCAGCAGGCTGCGGTCACCGGCTGGCGGCTGTGGGCTCACGACGAATGAGATCCTTCCTGACTAACCGGGCGGCAATCCGAGCGAGTCGAAGCTGATGCCCAGGAACGTGCATGCGGCTTGCAGCTGCGCGATCCAGTCGTCCGGCACTGCGTGGAAGTAGTTAGCGCCGAAGCGGGGCACGAACTCGGCGCTGTCGGCATACGGTCCGGCGAATGTATGCGGCCACTCGAACGTCGACTCCGGCCGGTGTGGTCGAGGGCGCCTCCCGCGGCGAGAATGCCGACCATCCCTGGGTACGCCGCGTCGATGCTGCCGAGGAGGAGTAACGGCCCCGAGGTCGCACTCGCCGCCACTGCGTCCTCCGCCTCTCGGCAGAATCCGGTCAGATCACGGGCGACGACATCCCGCCCGTCAGACATGGTCAGCAACGCCACACGCGCCATACGAGCACCTCGGCAGAGAGCTCAGTCAGCCAGCGAGAAATCGTTTCATGAAACGATTTCTACTACTGTAGGGACCGTGGTTGAAGGCAGTCAACCCTTGACGCGGCGAGCGCCGGGTGCTCGCCAAGGGGCCCGTCGGGCGGTCGGTGGCAGGCTGGGCCGCCGGACGGCCTGCGGCCGGAACGGGAGGTGAAGTGCCGACGACCATTCGCGACGTGGCCGCCGTGGCTGGCGTATCGCCGGCGACCGTGTCGCGGGTCTTAAACGGCAAGCAGGATGTCGCCGCTGATCTGCGGCAGCGTGTTCTTGGCGCGGTGACCGATCTCGGCTACCGCCGCAATGGTCCGGCGCGCAGCCTGCGCACCCGAGCGGCCATGGTGCTCGGCCTGATCATCTCTGACATCAGCAACCCGTTCTTCACTGCAGTCGTGCGCGGCGCCGAAGACCAGGCCCAGCTCGCGGGGTACTCCCTCGTACTTGCCAACGCCGATGAAGACGTGGACAAAGAAGCACGTTACCTTGAGGTCGCGGCGGCCGAGCAGATGGCCGGGGTGCTGCTCTCCCCAGCCTCGCTGACGCGGACCAGCGTCGACGTGCTGCTCGAGCGAGGCATCCCGGTGGTGACCATAGACCGGCGGCTGGCCGGAGCGCCGGTGGACAGCGTCACTGTGAACAACTACCAGGCAGCACGCACAGCGGGACAGCACCTGATCGGCCAGGGCTGCCGACGAGTCGGGTTCATCGCCGGGCCGGTCCAGACCACTACCGGCGCCAGCCCGGCTGGCTGGGTACCGGGCAGCGCTGCGCGCTGCCGGGCGCCCGCTTGATCCTTCGCTCACTGCCTACGCCGACTTCCGGACCGAAGGGGGCTACGTAGCGACCCGGCAACTGTTGCGACAGCGTCGGCCGCCAGACGGTTTGCTGTTCGCCAACAACCTCATGACCGTCGGGGGCCTGCGGGCCATCGCCGAGGCTGGCCTCGCCATCCCTCATGACATCGCGGTCGTGGGCTTCGACGACGTAATCTGGGCCACCGCGCTCCAGCCGCCGCTGACTGTGGTGGCGCAGCCGACCTACGAGATCGGACAGACGGCGGCGAAGCTCCTTCTTCGCCGCGTCGACGGGGAGGCATTCCCGCCGCGGCGCGTAGTACTTCAGGCCGAGCTCATCGAGCGGGCCAGCTCGCAGCGCAAATCTGGGGCTGTCTGATGCGCCGCCCGCATATGGTGATCGGCCTCAGTCTCGGCCTCAGTCTGGGACACGGCGAGCGAGAAGAGTCGACATGGCTGATCTGATGGTGGTCGGGTCGTACAACGCGAGCATGAGCGTGTACAGCGCCAAGCTGCCGGCACCCGGCGAGACAGTCGTCGGCAGCCGCTTCGACCGGGGGCCCGGCGGGAAAGGCGCGAACCAGGCTATCGGTGCACGGCGGCTCGGCACCGACGTACTGTTCGTCACCAGGCTCGGAGCCGACGTATTCGGCGACGAGGCGCGTTCCATCCTGCTCGCGGAAGAACTGCCGGACCGTGGAATCACGACGGACGACCACAGCCCGACAGGCATAGCCCTCATCCTCGTCGACGACTCCGGCCAGAACGCCATCTCTGTAGCACCAGGCGCCAACACGGAGCTCAGCGCGCCCGAGGTACTGGCCAGCTTCGGTCCCGACCTCAGCAGCGCTCGGTACCTGCTGATGCAGCTGGAGTGCACTGCCGAGCTCGCCATCGGCCTCGCGTCGCTGGCACGCGAATCGGGCACCGTCTCGATCCTGAACCCCGCACCGGCGCGACCGCTTTCGCCTGATGCACTCGCGGTGTTCGACATCATCACGCCCAATGAGGGCGAGCTTCAGACGCTTGCCGCATCGCTGGGCCTCGGCGACGGTGCGACGAACGTGCTGGCTCAGCGACTGCTCGACTATGGAATCCGAGACGTGGTGGTCACGCTGGGGAAAGACGGGGCGCTGTGGGCATCGGCGGCGGGACTCCGGTACTTCGACGCCTACCCAGTACAGGCGGTCGACACGACCGGAGCCGGCGATGCGTTCAACGCGGCCCTAGCTGCCGCCCTGGTGCGGGGCGAGCCCATGGAGTCGGCGATTGATTACGGCTGTCGAGCCGGCGCATTCTGCGTGACGCGCAGCGGTGTGATCGACGGGCTCGGCCGCGCGGGTGACCTCATCATGCTTGGGTAGCACGGCCTCGGCTCGGCCTGCCGGTCGTCGGCCCTGGCGCCACTCTGATAGGCCTGGAATCAGTAGTGGTACGGATGTAGTGGCTCAAGTGTGTTCCTACCGTGAACGTAAGAGTCCGACTGGCGCGTGGGCGCGGGCCAAACGCAGGAACCAAACGGAGAGGGGCCCACACATGCCATTAATAAACGTGAAGGTCATTGAGGGAGTGTTCTCCAGCCCGCAGCGCCGGGAGATCGTGCAGAAGCTCACCGATGCGATGGTGTCGATCGAGGGCGAGAACATGCGCGGGGTTACCTGGTGCGTGCTGGAGGAGGTGCACAGCGGCGATTGGGCGATCGGCGGGCATGCGTTGACCACCCAGGACGTGCAGGCCCTCGCCGCCGGCGCTGGCGCCACGGCCGACGCAACGGCCGGGGTCGCGGCCGGCTGAACCGTGACCGGGCGATGGGCGGCCGCGGGTTCTGATCGGAATCCGCGGCCGCCGTCCCTGGCGTTTGCGCTGTTAGGCTGACCAGCGTGGGGTCGGCCACTAAGTACGCGCGCAGCGGCACAGGTCCATGTCGCCCACCAGGTTCTGGGTTCGGCCGGACCGGCCCGGACTCTACCGGTGGCTCGTTCGCCCGGCTGATCTTGTTCGACAAGCGCGGCACCGGACTGTCGGACCCGATGAAACGCCCGCCCACCTTGTCCGAGCGAGTCGACGACATCCGGGCGGTAATGGACGCCGTCGGCGTCGAGCGGGCGCACCTGTTCGGCGTCTCCGAGGGCGGCGGATTGAGCATCGCGTTCGCCGCCCAATATCCCCACCGGGTCGAGTCGCTGATCCTCTACGGCTCCTACCCGCGCAAGGTCGCGACCGCCGATTACCCCTGGGGGGTTTCGCATCAGACAGTCACCCAGTTCCTCGAGCGGTTCGACGAGGCGTGGGCCAGCGGGGCGTGGTGGGACATCGTCAACCCGGACCTGCCCCTTGACGCAGACACCCAGCGCTGGTGGGCGCGCTATCTTCGGGTGGGAGCCAGCCCTAGTATGGCCCGCGACCTGATGCTGATGAACGCGCAGATCGATGTCCGGAGTCTGTTGCCCGACATCCACTCACCGACACTTGTGCTGCACCGCTGCCATGACCGTTGGGTCGAGGTCGGCAACGGCCGCTACCTTGCCAGCCACATCGCCGGCGCGAAGCTCGTCGAACTCGCCGGCGCTGATCACCGCCCTTGGCTCGAAGACGCCGACTCCGTACTCGATCGGGTGCAAGCCGCCGTCCGCGGCCCGATCCCGCGGCCTCGCCACGCCAGCTCTTCGGTCGGGGTGCACGCCCTCAGCCAGCGCGAGCACGAGATTGTCCGGCTCGCCGTCGCTGGCCAGTCAACGGCCGACATCGCGCGGCATCTGTTCCTTAGCGAGCGCACCATCGAGACACACCTGCGCAATGCTTACACGAAGCTCGACGTCAACTCCAGGCTCGAGCTCACGCGACGAGCTGCTCAACTCGGCATCTGAAACCGATCGGAAGTGATACGCGATCGGCTTCGGCGCAGGCTTCGGCAGGCTCTTGACCTATGGCCACGCAGGCGTCCGCCACTGGCGGACGTCTATGGGTGATTCCGGGCCGGCGATTGCCACTAGCTGGGTTCGGGACCGGGCAGCGGTCTTGCGGAACAGGCTTTCGATGTGTTTCTCCACGGTGCGGGGAGAGAGATGCAGCCGTGCGGCGATCTCTTTGTTGGAGATGCCCTCGGCCACGAGCCGGAGTACGTCGGCCTCCCGGTCGGTGATTCCTAGCATGGTCCAGCGGCTCGGTTGCGGCTGTTCCAGCAGCCGGCGGCACCGCAGCGCCAGCGGCTCGATCCCATGCCTCAGGAACGTGCCGGCCGCCATCTCTAGCCATTGCCGCGGCTGGCCCCAGCCGTCCGCCAGCGCCGGCTCGGCGGCGCAGAGCCGGGCCAGGTCCGCCCAGACCGGGTAGCTCCGCAGCTCACGATCGGCGGCGACAGCTAGTTCGGTGGCCTGGTGCTGGTCCCCGGAGCGGCCGGCGAGGATCGCGTCAGCGTAACCGAGGATTCCCCGGTTGACCCGGTTGACTGTCAGGCCAGTCCGCCGCGCATTGCCAATCGCGGCCGCCGCATCCGCGTGGCCGTTCGCGGCCAGCAGCAACGGCCATATCGCACGGTAGGGGGCCGGGCCTTGCTGGGGCAGCGTGTCGAGGATGGCGACGCCGCGGCCGAGGCCCTCCATGGCGCCCGCCCTGTCGTCGTCGAGCAGCGCCAGCATCCCGCGGGCGCCCGCTAGCGCGCTGCCTTCGATTTCGGGATCGTCGGGTTCGGCGGCATGCGCGAGTGCGAGAAAGCGATTCATGCCCACGCGGTCCCGGCGCAACGCCTGGACCTCGGCGAGGAAGAGCAGCCCGATGGCATGGTTCTTGGCCAGCCCAAGCCGGGTGCTGATGGCCGTTGCGGACTGGGCGTGACGTTCGGCCTCGCCGAGCTCGTAACGGAACATCGCAACGGCGGTGAGTTGCAGGTCAATCACCGCGCCGGTGCTGGCGGCTCCCAGCTCATCGGCGATACGCCGAGCCTGGGAGAGGCGGTCGGTGCGGGCGCTATCAAACATATCGATGGTGCCGAGCTGATGCAGCGCACGCAGCCGCCACACTTCCAGCCCTGCCCCGTCCGCGGTCGCCAGGGCCTGCTCGAAGGCGCCCCTGGCGGCATCCAGATCCTTTCCACGCAGGATGCGGCCGAGCAGTTCGAGCGCGTGACAGCGGACCTGGGGACTTGCCTCCGGCGAGGCCAGGGCGCTCTCGGCAAGGGCGCGAGCCTGGTCGATGTCGTTGCCGGCGAATGCGACCTCAGCGCTCAGGGTGGCCGACTCGGCGGTGAGGCTGGCTTGCGGGACAGCCGTGAGCAGGTCGCCTGCGATGGCGAGTTGGCGCATCGCGGCGGCCCACCGGGTTGCATCCACGGCCGCGTGGGCCAGCTTCAGGTGCACCGCCGCGCGGGCGGTGGCTGAGCCGGCACCTGGCGGCATCTGGGTGATGAGGCGGTCGCCGACGACCATCGCCTCGTCTACCCGGCCAGCTAGCGCCAGGCCCTCCACTAGGAGCATTTCTGCTTCGGCGCGCCGCTCACGGTCACTGAGGAGCTCCACGGCGCGGCGCAGCGTATCGACAGAGGTGGCGAGCGCGCCCCGGTCCAGCGCAGACCGGCCAGACGCCAACAGCAGGCCGCCGGCCTGGTCCTGGTCGGCGGCCTGGAGGGCTAGATTGGCGGCCAGATCACCTGCTTCCCCGGGCAGCCCCGGGTGGGCCGCCTGCAGGGCCGCGAGCGCGCGGGCGGCCAGGGTGACCCGGTGGGGCGGCAGTAGCTCGGCGGCCACGGCCTCCCTGGTCAGCGTGTGCCGGAACTGGAAGACATCGGCGTCGACGGCGAGCAGTTGTGTTCCGACACCGTGTTCGAGCGCGCCAGCGACGAGGCCGGCATCCAGCCCGGTGGCGGCCGGCAACAGCCGCCAATCGAACTGCCGGCCGAGCAGCGCGGCGGTATACAGCACCAGGCGCTCGTCATCGCTGAGCGCGGCCAGCCGTGAGCGGACTCCATCGGCGAATGACCGCGGCACGCCGGGGGCAGCGAGCGACTCCTCGACGAGGAACGGAATCCCGTCGGCAGCGCGCTGGACCCGGGCGATGACCTCACCTGGGGCCGATGGCAGGCAGGCGCGCACCATGGCGGCGACCTGGCCCGCGGTCAGCCGGCCGAGAGCCAGGTGCTGGGCGGCGCGGCGACCGGACACCCGGGCCACCATCTCGGCTCCCGCCGACGGGGTTTCGGCCCGGCAGGTGGCCACGCAGAGCACGGACTCGGTGGACAGGTTGTCGCTCAGGTACTCCACGACCGCCAGCGTGTCCGGGTCGGCCCAGTGCAGGTCTTCGAGCACCAACAGCAAGCCGGCGCCTCCGGAGAAACGCCGCAGCAATTGCAGCACGGCCTCGCCGCGCACCGGTGCCGCGCGGTCACCGCGACCGCCACCCTCAGGGGTGCCGATCGTGGGAATCACGGCCCACAGCGCGGGCAGCCACGGCGTCAGGCCGGGATCATCGGGAAGCGCGCGCTGGCGCAGCGCTTGCAGCAGTGCCTCGGTCAGCGGCCGGTACGGGATACTGGCGCTGGTCGGTACAGCACGGCCTGCTAGCACCGTCGTGCCATGCGCGCGCGCCTCGGCGGCCAGTTCCCTAGCCAGCCGGGACTTGCCGATCCCAGCCTCACCGGTGAGGAAGATCAGCCCGCCCGCGCCGCCGCGAGCTGCCGCAAGCGCGGACCTCAGCCGCGCGATCTCCTCATCGCGGCCGATGAGTACGGGACACAGCAGGTCCGTCACTAGATCATTATGCGGCGCGGCAGGGTGGGGCGGCCGTAGCCGTCGAACCCGCGGCGGTAAAAGCCCGGGCCTCAGCACAGGAGGCCTGCCGCCGGGATGCGAGCGCGGGTACGTGTTTTCACCCATGGGCCGGCCTGCACGCGCCGGACCCTGGTACCTCCGAGCCCCGCCAAATGCGTGGCCGGCTACGCGTTGCTACCGATGCGCCTGGTCGGCTGGTCAGCCAACGATTGGCCAAGGCCGCAGGATCGGACAGGAAGCAGCACCCGCCCGAGCCGGTCCTGCCACGGACAAGAAAGGAAATGGTCATGGGAACAGGCAAAGAACAGGCCGAGCTCTGGGGCCCAGGAGCGCGTGATTGGTCGGACTACAACGAGCCGATGTGCACGCCGTTCTATGAGGCGGTCCTGGACGCGACCGAAGTTGGCCCCGGCACCAGGCTGCTCGACGTCGGCTGCGGGGGCGGATTCGCGATGCTGCTCGCCGCCAGGCGCGGTGCCACGGTCTCGGGAATCGACACGACCCCGGCGCTGCTCGATATCGTCGCCGAGCGCGTCCCCGGTGCCTCCCTCGCCATAGCAGACCTAGAAGACCCGCTGCCCTTCGACGCGGCAGTCTTCGATGTGGTTACGGCGTTCAACTCGGTGCAGTACGCAGCCGACCCGGTCGCTGCCCTCAAGAACATGAGCCACGTGGCCAAGCCCGGCGGGTTCATCAGCGTGGTGGTCTGGGGCGCCGCCCGCACAGTGCGAGAGCGGTGTGTTGTTCACCGAGCTAGGCCCGCTGCTGCCGCCTGTGCCCCCCGGCGCACCAGGTGCCATCGCCTGGAGTGAAGACGGCCAGCTCGAGCACCTCGCCGCGACTGCTGGCCTCACGCCACTGGCCGTCAAGGACGTGGCCAACCCGCTGATCTACCCGGACCTTGCCACGGCGGTCCGCACGCAGCTCAGCTCGGGCCCGGCGCGCGCAGCCATCCAGCAATCCGGGCTCCCGGCCGTCCGCGGTGCGCTGACCAGAGCATTCGCTGGCAGCCGGAAGCCAGACGGCAGCTACCGGCAGGAGAACGTGTTCCGGTATCTGGTGGCCAGGGCCTGACCCTGACATCGTCCTCGGCGCCGGTCACCGCCGCGATCACGCCGATAGGCTGGGCAAGGCGCGATAAGGATTACCGCGGACGATCTGCTGATCGAGGCCCGGGGCGCATCTCCGCATCGCCCTGGGCCGGCCGGGCTCCGTCAGGTGGCAGCGCTGCACGAGATCGCAGAGCAGCACGCTGTCAGTGATCGCGCTAGGGCTGTTGTCAGCTGGTTTTGAGAGCGACGATGCTGGCCATCCACTGACCGCCGGTCGTACCGGTAGCGGCGAAAGCGCCAGTGGTGGTGGCCATCTGGTAGGCAGTACCAAGGAAGTCGGACGAGACCGACAGGACGGGCAGTGCTGTCCAGCCGGAGGCCCAGGTCGGCGCCTTTCCCGACTCGATGCCAACCGTACCAATGAGAATGTCGGCGGGCTGGGCGGTAGTCGGAGCCGAACCGGAGGAGAACGCGGCGGTCGTTCCGGTTGCGCCGGCCGAGGTGTCAATCCCGGTGACTCCGGAGAACTCATCGACGCTGAGGTGCGTCTCGGCAGACGACGGGTACGTGAGCGTGACTGTCCCCCCTGGTGCCAGCGCTTTCACGCCAACGCTGACCAGCGCGACTGTCCGGTCGCCTGCTGACCCGTCATTATTATCCCGGGCCACGACGTAGGTGTCGCCCGCCGAATCGGTAGCCGTGACCGGGCCAGTGAGGGAGTTAGTGGTGGACAGCAGCAGGCTCACCACCAGCGTGTCGCCAGCGGGAACCCCGGGCGAGCCAACCGTCGCAGTCGTGGTCGCCCGCGCAGACGAGGCGGTCGCCGAGACCACTCTGCGCACGAAAGCGGCGGCCGAAAGCACGTGGGGCGTGGCCGCTACCTCACTAGATTGCGGAGAGACGCCGACCGCGTTGACGGCTGCCACCTTGTAGTAGTAGGTCGTCCCGTTCGTCAGTCCGGTGTCTGCGAAGCTGGTCCCGCTGACGTTAGTGGCCACCGGAGTCGACGATTCGGCGCCTGGACTTGTCCCGCGGTACACGTTGTAACCCGTGATCGCTGAGCCGCCAGTGGAGGCAGGAGCAGTCCACGCCACGGTCGCCACCGCGTTCCCGGAACTTGCCACCACATTGAGCGGCGCAGACGGAGCGGTTGCCAGCGGGGTTGCTGATGCCTCGCTGGACTGCGGCGACGTGCCGACCGCGTTCACCGCCGCCACCGTGTAGTAGTAGGTGGTTCCGTTCGTCCGTGCGGTGTCGGTGAAGCTAGTCCCGGTGATGTTGCTGGCTACCGGCGTCGACGATTCACCACCGGGGGTCGTCCCCCGGTACAGGTTGTAGCTGGTTACCGCCGCCCCGCCATTCGATGCAGGCGGGCTCCAGGTCAGGATGACGTTGCCGTTTCCGCCCGTCGCGATGAGCCCGGTCGGCGCCGAGGGTGCCGTGGCGGGCTGATTCGGCGTTGCCGATGCCTCAGAGGACTTCAGCGACACGCCGACCGCGTTGACTGCCGCCACGGTGTAGTAGTAGGTAGTCCCATTAGTCACGCTCGTGTCGGTGAAGCTATTGCTGGGCACGTTGGTCGCAACTGGGGTGGCCGATTCGCCGCCCGGACTTGTGCCGCGGTACACGTTGTAACCCGTGATCGGCGAGCCGCCGTCACTGGCGGGTACTGCCCAGGACAGCGCGACCCGCCCGTTGGCTCCCGAGGCAACCAGGCTCGCGGGTGCCGACGGAACTGTCGCTTGCGGGGTGGCCGATGCCTCGTTGGACTGCGGGGAAACGCCGACGACATTGACCGCCGCCACCTTGTAGTAATACGTCGAGCCGTTGTTCGCGGTCGCGTCAGTGAAGCTCGTCGCGGCGACGTTCGTGGCTAGCGGAGTGGCCGATTCGCCGCCCGGACTTGTGCCGCGGTACACGTTATAACCCGTTATCGCGGAGCCGCCGTTCGACGCGGGAGCGGTCCACGACAACCTGGCGGACGCGTTGCCGCCTGTCGCGGAAAGCGATTGCGGTGCCGAAGGCGCAGTGGCCTGCACTTGCATTGGCGTTGCGTTCGCCTCGTTCGAGTTTGCCGAAGTCCCAGCCGAGTTCACAGCCGCCACCGTGTAGTAGTACGTGGTGCCGTTGGTCAGTCCGGTGTTGGTAAAACTCGTCGTCGTTACGTTTGTCGCCACTGGCGAGGCGGACTCGCCGCCCGGACTTGTCCCGCGGTAGACGTTGTAGCCAGTGATAGCCGCTCCGCCATTCGATATTGGCGGACTCCAGGTCAGGCTCACTGAGCCACTGCCAGCCGTAGCGGCGAGCGACTGCGGCGCGGATGGCGCGACGACTGCTGCAGAGCCGATCTGGGCCCAGGGATGCGACTCATCCATGCGCCCGGAGACGAACTTGCCATTCAGGCAATGACTGATGTCGACGCCGGCGGTGTTGAGCACCTGGCCGGTATCGAGGTAGCTAGTCGTGACTCCGCCAACGGTGACCTGCACGTTCGGGATTGCCCCGGAATTTGCGCATGAGGTGGTGTTGCCGCCGTTATATGAGTTGGGTGGAAAATCAGATCCGTCGAAG
This sequence comes from uncultured Actinomycetota bacterium, assembly GCA_963730085.1. GTDB lineage: Bacteria > Actinomycetota > Actinomycetes > Streptosporangiales > Streptosporangiaceae > JAJYUU01. The sequence continues at coordinate 80,378 of CAVSQI010000018.1, forward strand.
TTCGTGGAGTTCTTCGAACTGCCCGTCTCGGTCAGCACGAGCATTCCGTGCGCCTTGACGGTCTGGCCGGAACCCCAGAGTGCGTAGGTCCGACTGCCAATAGTTACAACAACCTTGACGCCGGTGATGTCCGTGCTGGTCGGATTGTCTAGGCGGATGGCACTGGCATCCCAGCAGGTCGTGTCATTCGGAAAATTCGGGCAGGGCGTGCCGACGAAGCTAGTGGGATCCTTATAGGGCCATGGGTTCGGTTGATTCGCACTGGAGGGGACCGAGTGCGTGTCGAAGTACCCGACGAAGACGTTTAGTGGGGACGCCGCTGAAACCGGGCCGGCCAGCGGTATGAAGAGAAACGTCAGCCCGAGGACGGCGACCGTGAGCGCGCTCATGAACCGTACCGGACGCGGTGCAGCAACCCTAAGCCGCAGATTCAGCACATTCAGTACTGATCGTCCCACGATGCGCATTGCAGACTCCCTGGGCCCGTTATCCCTTGGCGGGCTTTCGTGCCGGATTGAGTTCAGTACTCGCCCGAGTCCTAGCGGTATGGCTAACCGGGGCTACCGGCACCTGCCTTCGACCAGCGCGCCGGCGCGGCATTCGTCAACATTCAGGTTGCGAGGTTTTTCGGAAGGCAGGCGCGAGACGCGCCGCTCTCGCTCACCTTCGGTATGTCTTGCCGTCTGAGTATTCCCATCGTTCCTGTTGGCGATCACCGGCCACGCGTGTATCTCGTCGCCGGTGACAAGGTTCCGAGTCGCGGCGCCGATGCAATCGAGGTTTGCGGTCGGCCCGGCCTTGTACCGGGTCCTCGCAGGCGAGCAGTTACCACCGACTGGCACAACATGCGCCGGAAAGGCGCAGCAAGGGCATGACGCCATCTACCGCGGCGGCGGCGGCCGCGGCGGAGCCCCGGGACTGAACGCGGCTACGGCACGATCACGATCCCGCTAGGAGCGCCTGAGAACGAGATCGGCTTTCCGATCCTGCCGGTTGCCGCATGAACTGGGAAGATTGCGCCCAGCGCGGGGAGGGCGCCCCTGCGGATGGAGCCAGGAACGTAGAGGGTCGATCCGTCCGGAGAAAATCCGGGCGTCGACTGCAGGTAGCCCCCTGGCAGCGCTAGCGGTCGAAGCAAGGTTCCGGTCTTGAGGTTGATCAGCTGTACCGAGGATCTCGTCTGGTACGCGTAGCCAAACTCGCTGTTCGGGGATATCCCGAACTGCGTGTAATAGTTCGCGCTCTCGCTCGGCAGCTTGATGGGTTTCAACGCCGTGCCGGTGGCCAGGTTGACCGGGCACAGAGACTGTCCGCCGGAGACATAGGCGGTGCGGCCGTCGGGTGCGATAGTGATCTGCGGTATGTAACCCGTCTGCGGAGTCTCGATCGGCTCGGCTGCGATATCCGTGGCGGCATCGATCGGCGTGACCCACATGGTTTCCCGCTTCGAACCCGATACCCGGTTACTGGCGCTGACCGCGTAGAGGGTTCTCCCGTCACGCGCGAAGGAAACACCGTAGGCCATACCGGGCGCCCGGAGCTTGATGGCCGGGAGGACAGTCCCGTTGGTGAGGTCGACGCGGGCCACTGCTCCGGTGGCGAGGCCGTTGTAGGCGGTCTGGCCGGAGGAAGAGATCGCCCAGCCGAAGCTGTTGTCGGCAGCCGCGATCTTCCGCTGGGCACCGGTCGTGAGGTTGATCGCCACCAGCCACAAGCCGTCGCCTGTGCCGTCGGCCGTCGGCCAGGTCGCCCATTCGCCCGCGTACGCCAGCTTGCCGTCGGGGGCGATCTGGAGACTGAAGATGATCGAAATCCTGTTGCCGGTCAGCCGGACCGGTTGGCTGGCCTTCCCAGTCGCGTTGCTGATCTTGGTGATGTAACTGCCCGCGGCCGACTTCCCGCTGCTCTGGGGGTCGCTGAAGACGTAGACGGCTTTGCCGTCCGGTGCGGCGAGAATGTCCGCGATCGAGCCAGGAACTTTCACCGGGCTGAGTACTCTGCTCGTGCTCAGGCGGACCGGGGTCACGGTGTCGGTGCCCGTCCAGACAAAGGCGGTCTGCAAGCTAGCGCGGTTCGCGGACGAGGCCTGTGGCCTGGCTCCGCCGAAATCCCCGGCTGCGGTCGCGACGAGGCCAGCGATCAACGCCATCGCGGCAAACGAGCCGAATGCGGCCTCGATCTTACGGCGCCGCCGGAGCCTGATTCCGGCGCGCACAGCGTTGGGGATCAGGCGCGGGGTCGGCGGCCGCTCAGCCACGGCGCGCTCAAACAGTGCTCGTAGTGGCGTCTCGTCCATCGCGTCCCTCCCGGTTGTTGTCGTGATCGCCGGCCGGGCTGCCGACGTCAGGTAGCGGCGCGTTCAGCAGCCGCCTGAGCTTGTCCAGCGAGCGAGCGCTCTGGCTCTTTACGTTGCCCGGCGAGCAGCCGAGGTGGGCGGCGACCTGCTCGATGCTCATGTCCTCCCAGTAGCGCAGCACCACGATCGCCCGCGCCTTAGGCGGCAGCGTGGCCAGCGCCTGGGTCAGTTCCAGCCGCAGTTCCAGGGCTGGCGGTTCGACCGCGCGACACGGCAGCTCACGGGCATCACCGCTGAGCACCTCGCGCCGCCGTCTCCTGCGGTAATCGACGAAATAAGTGTTCACCAGCGTGCGCCGAGCGTAAGCGGGCGCAGACGCCCGGGCTCTGATGCGATGCCAGGACGCGAATACCTTGGCCAGCGTCGTCTGAACCAGGTCTTCAGCCGTGTGCCAGTCCCCGCAGAGCAAGTAGGCAGTGCCGAGGAGCTGACCAACTGCGGCCTCGGCGAACTGAGTAAATTCGTCCTCGCTGGCTGCCATCCGGTACGCGTTCCTCCACCTCGGCCGGGAGGCCGTTCACCAAGATGATTCAGCTCGCTCGCGGGGAGTTGCACCGAAGCTGCAAGTTTATTTAGCCGGCAGGCCACCATCGGGCGGCGCTGACCGCCTGGCGGTGCTCTTTTAGCCAGACTTAGCTCATGGACGCCAGCCAGACGGAGCAGAGGTACCGGGCCGACGCCACAATGCTCGGGGTTTGCTCGGCTCGAAGTTATCCGTCCTCGCTGACAGCTTTATCAGCTAGTAAGGAGGCCGCGCGGACCGGCTCGGGCACCTTGGTCTGCTCGGCATCGTCGCGGTGCCGACCCGCCTACCCTCCGCGGCGGTTATGAGCTCGCGGGCTCGGGGCGCCCGAGTCATCCGCGCTTGCTGGGGTCGACGAAGTAGGCCAGGCCGCGCAGGCAGGCGTCTAGCGTGAGGCCCATGAGGGCGATCGCGAAGATGCCGGAGAAGACGAGGGCCACGTTGAGGTAGTCGCCTGCCTGCATGATCAGGTAGCCGACGCCGTTGGTGGCCGCGATGAGTTCGACCGCGACGATGCTGGTCCACGCGCTCGCCATGGAGATGCGCATGCCGGTGACGATGCCGGGCAGGGCGGAGCGGATCTGGACGTGCATGAGGGTGTAAAGCGAGTTGGCGCCCAGAGTGCGCGCGCAGAGGCGGAAGTCGTCTGGTACCTGGTCGAGGGCGGCGACCGTGCTGACGGCCATGATGGGGGCGACGCCGATGATGATCAGCACCTCCTTGGGCAGTTCGCCGATGCCGAACCAGATAATGAACAGCGGGATGAAGGCAAGCGGAGGGAGCGGCCGCAGCACTTCGATGAGTGGATCGATGATGTGGCGGATGACGCGGCTTGCGGACATGCCGGTGCCGACGACGATGCCGCCGGCGGTGCCCAACGCGAACCCGGCCAGGATGCGCCGGAGGCTGACGGCTGCATCCAGCCACAGCGGCGATCCCTGGCTCGGGTACGGCCGGTCAAGGTAGTGCGCGAAGGTCTGGATCGTCTGGGTGACTGAGGGCAGGAACACTGAGTGTGCCAGCGTCCCGGCGAGCTGCCAGATGACGGCGAGCCCGAGCAGGCCTGCTGCGCCGGTTGCCAGCCGCTGCGCGCGGGCGCCGCGTCGGGCCCGGCGGTAGGCGGCGAGGTCGTCGTGGTCGCCGAGCGCGTCCTCGTACTCCGGCTTCAGTTCCTCTGGCGGGGGATCGTCGGTGAGCACGGACCCGCCAAGCGGGGGCAGGCTGCGCCATGCGGTCATCGTGATGCTCCTATGAGTGCAGGCGGGCCAGCTGCCCGCCTGCATCCGGGGGCCTGGCCGCGCGTCTGGGTTTGTGCTGGCAGTGCGCTTACCGAGCCCGGCCGGTCGAGGGCAGCCCGTATCTCGCGTTTGGCCGCCAGGAATTCCGTCGTGTCGGTGTCGGCGGCGTGCCGCGGACGGCCCAGCGGGATCTCGATGATCTCCCGGATGCCGGGTGGGCTACCGCCCATCACGGCCACCCTGTCGCCGAGGAGAATCGCTTCCTCTATGTCGTGTGTGACAAAGATGATGGTCGTCTGGTACTGCTCGCGCATCAGCAGCAGGAAGTCGTGCAACCGGATCCGGGTGATGGCGTCCAGGGCCCCGAACGGCTCATCCATAAGCAGCAGCGAAGGCCGAGTGATGATCGCCCTGGCAAATGCTGCCCGGTGCTGCATGCCGCCGGAAAGCTCGTGCGGGAAGGCAGCACCGAACCGGCTCAGCCCGACGGTGTCGAGGATCGCATCAGCGTCGGCGTCAAGCTCTGGGTCATCTCGCTGGCTGAGCCCGGCAGCGCGCTGCGCTTTAGGGCCGAAGAGGACGTTCTTCCGTGTGGTGAGCCATGGGAACAGCATCGGAGTCTGGAAAAGCATGCCGCGGTCGGCGGACGGCCCGTCGACCAGTTTGCCGTCGACGGTGACCGAGCCGTCGTCGGCGGGGAGCGCTCCGGCGACGATCCGCAGCAGTGTCGACTTTCCACAGCCAGAAGCTCCCAGCAGGCACAGCAGCTCGCCCGCATTGACAGTCAGGTCGATGCCCGCCAGTGCCACGGTCCGGCGGCGGCCGCGGCGGAACGTCTTGCCGACAGACTCGATGATGACCGTCGCTCCCGCGGGGGCTGCCGCGCTGGTGGTCGCCGCCGGAGTGCGAGAGTGTAGGGCGACGGGGTCGCCAGCCCGAAGGCCAGCGACCCCGTCGGCGTTAGCTCGAGCAGCCACCGGTGAGCGCCTTTACGACGAAGGTGGGATCGATGTGCGGCGCGATCTGCGCCGCTGTGGGGGCGGAGATGAGCCGGCCCTGTGCGACGAGGAATTTGCCGGTCTGCACGTATGCCGAGACGATGCGGCTGTGCACGTCGTCCGGCGTGGAGCCGAGCCAGTACAGCTGCTGGCTGGCCGGTATGAACGGGTATCCCTTGGTGGCCGCCACGATCTGGCTGCCGGCGGCGCCTTGCACCTTCGCGGTAGCGGCCAGATAAGTGGCTGCACCGGGCCCGGTCATGTCGCGGCTGCCCTGGAGTTCGGCGCATACGTAGGCCTGGATGAGGGCGGGGTCGGACTTGATGACGCTGGTGGCCACGGCAATCACGTCGAGACCGGGGATTCCGAGCTTGGCGATCTGCTCGGCGCTGACGAGCGACGTGATAGCCCTTCTGCGCGACCAGGTCGCTGGCGGGCGCGCCGTATACGTACGCGGCGTCGATCGCGCCGGACAGCGCCGCGGCGCCCGCTGCTGGCTCGCTTGCGAAGGGAACGATCTTGACCTTGCCTGTCAGGTGTTCCAGCGCGAGGTAGCCGAGCAGCTCGTAGTCCTCCGACGAGCCCACCAGGACGCCGACAGATTTTCCTGCTAGCTGGCTGGCGGACGTGATCGACGAGGGGACGAGCAGCTGGTCATCGTCGAAACCCCATCCCATGACGACGGTGACGCCTGCGTTGTTGCCGATGGCCTCGGTGGCGGGCGGGTTCCCGACGCCGCTGATGGCCTGGATCGAGCCCGATTCCATCTCGGCGATAGCGGTGACGCCGGCGTCGAAGGGGACGTAATGCAGGTGGGCGGGGATGAGCTTGGCGAGCGCGGGTTGGCTTTCGATGATGCTGTCAGGGCTGGCAACAGTTCCCTGGCTGACTGCGATGGTGAATCCGGGGAGCGTGGCCGGGCCGGATGATCCAGGCCGAACTGTTGCCCAGACGATCAGCGCGATGACGACGATGGCCGCGGCGGCGACGGTGCCGTAGATGCGTCGGCGCTTTCGCTTGTAGACGGGCAGTGTTGTGCGGTCGCTGACATTGATATCAGCCGGGCTGGTCATGGAACCTCAGCTTTCTGATCGGGATACGGGGTCGGCGGGAGCGGGCGCTAGCTCGCTGCCCCGGCGTAGTAGTCGGATGCGTCGCCCTTGAGCAGGACGCTGGGCCTGCCGTCGACGCCGACTGGCACCGGGCCAGCGACCGTGACGCGCTCACCGCGGCGGTGCGTGCTGCCGTAGTCGAAGATCGCGTAGTGCTGCGTTGCCCGGTTGTCCCAGATGGCCAGGTCTCCCTCGCGCCACTGCCAGCGGACGGTCTGCTCGGGCCGGGTGATGTAGTCCTGCAGGATTCTGATCAGGTCGCGCGAGGCTTGCGGGGAGTAGCCGAGCACAGTCCGGGCGAAGCCGCCTAGTACAAGAGATCGCTCGCTGTTTTCTGGATGGACCCGGACAGCCGGGTGCTCTGTCTCGTAGACCGTCGAAGTGAACTGTTCTTGGGCCTTTGCCAGGGCGGCGTCGACGCGCTCGCCGCGCCCGTAGACGGCGGCGTAGTCGTGGGCGTTGGTGTGCACGATGCGCAGCCGGTCCGCCAGCTCGCGCAGTTCGGCAGGCAGGGACGCGTACGCCGTCGCTGTGTTGGCCCAGATCGTGTCGCCGCCGACTGGCGGAATGACCACCGCGTGCAGGAGCGTGAACGCTGGCGGGCGGTCCACGAACGTTACATCCGTGTGCCAGTGGTTGGCGCGCCCGCCCTTCTGCGAGTCGATCTCCTCCAGCAGCGGCTGCCCTGGCGGCGACTCCAGTGTCGGATGACCAAGTGTGAGCGGGCCTAGGCGCTGGGCAAACGCTACCTGCCGGCCATAGTTCAGGCGCTGGCCGCGTAGGAAGACCACCTTCTGCTCCAGCAGTGCCTGTCGTATCTGGGCGACCGCGTCGTCGCTCAGCGGCCCGCCGGTGTCGACGCCGGTGATCTCGGCGCCGATGTTTCCGGCCAGGCGCCGAATGCCGATGCCGGTCTTGGTGAGGGTTTCGGTCATTGTGCTGCCTTCCTGATCGGGACGTGCCAGTACGACGAAGCTGTAAGGGTGTGTAAGCACAAATCAGCTGCGACGTGTCAGCCGTGGTAGGCCGACGCTGGCTTGGATTTCGGCCGCCTGCACTGGGGAGCGGGCGGCTGGCTAAGCGCTGCGATCTGCTACGCGCTGCGGGAACTGCGACAGAGTGAGCTGGCCACCAGCAGCTGGTCCACGAACCGGCGGCGGGTTCCGTGCAGGTTCCTCATGTCTGGAGCCTGTCAGCCAGCAGAGCATAAGTCAATATTTCCGACCAACATTATGGGAATATCCTTCACCCTTCTTGGCTCGACCCGCCGATGGTCGCGACGCGGGTTGGCTGGGTCGGCGACCTTTCCGCGATTGCGCGCCGGTCCGAGCACCCACTGCCGCGGGCCAGCGGAAGCGAGGATGATGACATCGCGGAGCGGGGAGGATTGGTTCATGGCCGGAGGCGCAGGAAGTTCAGCAGCCTTGCCGGTCATTGACGTGAGCCCACTGGTCGGCAGCGCGTCGGCGGCGGCTAGATCCGAGGTGGCACGTCAGATCGGGCTGGCCTGCCGCGAGCGCGGTTTCTTCTACGTGACGGGCCATGGCGTGCCGACCCGACTGCTGGGCGAGCTTGCCGACGCGAGCGCCGAGTTTTTCGCACTGCCTGCCGCGGACAAGCTGGAAATCGCGATGGAACGCGGCGGCCGTGCCTGGAGGGGTTTCTTTCCGGTCGGCGCGGAGCTTACCTCCGGGCAGCCAGACCTGAAAGAAGGGTTGTACTTCGGCGCTGAGCTGTCGAGCAATGACCCACGGGTTTTGGCCGCGCTCCCGCTGCACGGATGCAACCTGTTCCCACGGCAAGTCCCCCGGCTGCGACCGCTGGTGCTTGCCTACATTGATGCGCTAACCAGCCTGGGCCAGGCAGTACTCGCGGGCGTGGCGCTGAGCCTGGGACTCGACGCCGAGTACTTCGCCACTGGCTATACCGCGGACCCGACTATCTTGTTCAGGATCTTCCATTACCCGCCGTCGCCGCCGCATGCCGGCGGCTGGGGCGTGGGGGAGCACACCGACTACGGATTGCTGACCTTGCTCGCCCAAGACCACAGCGGCGGCCTGCAGATCGCCGCGCCCGAAGGCTGGATCGAAGCCCCGCCCATCCCCGGCACCCTCGTCTGCAACATCGGCGACATGCTCGAACGCCTGACCGGCGGCTTCTTCCACTCGACGCCGCACCGAGTCCGCAACCTGAGCGGCCATGGTCGGCTTTCCTTCCCGTTCTTCCTGGATCCGGGATTCGCTGACGAAGTGCCGCCACTTCCTGACCGCGCTGCCGCCGGACACGACGGTAGGAGGCGGTGGGACGGGGCAGGACCTGCGAGCGTTCAGCGGTAGCTACGGCGACTACCTCCTCGGCAAGGTGTCAAAAGTCTTCCCGCAGCTCCGCAGCGACGTTCTCGGATAGTTGTCCATCGGGCCGGGAACAGGTTGACGTGACCGGCCGTAGTTGTTGCGAGATTGATCGGCCAGCTGGGCTCAAGCCCATCATCATCCGCAGCGTAGAGAACATCTGCTCGAAGGAGATCGAGGATCTGCTCTGCGAGGCGCCGGGCATTCATCCGAAGGCGGTGGCGAAGAACAAGTACGTCCTCAAGCCGCGCTCTGCCGTGATCGGTCAGCGCGATGGTCCGGCGCAGCTCGCGCTGGCAGCCTGACCGCCTTTCCTGCGACCACTCGGGCCGGTCCTGGTGTGACTAGAGCCCAACCGTGCGGCAAGACGCCTGGGAGCGCAGCGAGGTTCGGCACCGGTCGCCGGCGTTTGCAGACGCCCGCCCCGACACCTGAATCAGACGCGCCGACCGAGTCCGTCGCCTCTGAACGGCAACGCGCGCCAGTCCCTAGAGGACGTCCGCTCGTGCCGATAAGCGGTTCTCGTGCGGATGCCGCAGCGATGTCCGATTACGGACGAATCGCAGTCCTCGGGTTCTGCGTGGAACGTGAGGTACTCGATGGCTGCGCGGCGGAATTCGACGTTGCGTACAGCCGGTCTGAGTGGTTCTGGCAGACCAACCGGCTCGCGACGATAGCCGAACTCCAAGCTCTCATAGCTGCCGGTAAAGACACAGGCTGTGAACAACGCGCGGAAGAACTGAGGGCCGCCTGCATAGTTCGAGAACGCCGTATCAGCGAACAGGCAGTCTTCGAACAAGGCGTTTCCCCAGCCAACGTACGGGCCGGTGCGCGTCCGGGCGAAGTCACAGCGCCTGTAGACGCTGCGGGCGGCGTGCTCGTCCCAGCTTCTGTCGGCAGGGGTCCGGAGGTCATTTCTCGCGCTCGTCATCTGACAGTGCCGCGATCACCCGGCTATGAAGCCGGATGCCGTCTGCGGGGGTACGCCAGTCCATGACGTGATCATTGCGGGGAACACATCATGGGGCCAGTGGCCAACCGGCGTCTGTCCACGTTTGCTGCACGGCTGAAGGCGCCGCCGAGACATGATCTCTTGCTGCGATCCGCGCGCGAATAGCACACGCATCGCTCGTCTCGAATGTCGTACTGTCCGGAGGAGCACAGGTTAAGCGGAGGCAACTGGGGGTTCGGTGGACGAGTTGCGGGACGTGGTTGCCGTGGTGACCGGCGCGAGCCGGGGCCTGGGCAAGGGGATGGCGGTTGGCTTGGGGGAACTGGGCGCGACGGTGTATGTCACTGGGCGTCCCCCCATGGGGGGTGATCGTAATGGCATAACGGAACGGCGCAACAAGGGCGATGACGCCATTTACTTCGAGTACGACGACCCATGCAAAGGCAGTAAGCGCACCGGCCGTGACCGGGAAGATGGCGCAGCGAGATCACCCTCGGGCGTAGTACCAAGGCCGGCTCCGGGACCTACACGGTCCGGCGGTGCTGACCGGCCGGGCTGCCCGGCCGGGCTGTGAAGACGGTGGCGAAGAATCTGTACGTCCTGCAGCCGGTGCTGGCGGTGATCGGCAGCGTGCGGCTGCGGGACCTGGACGTCGCCGACGTCGACAAGCCGGTCGGGCCAGCGTCATTCGTCAAAGATCCCGGACGATGTCGATGGCGGGCCGGCGCGTTACGCGTATCACACTGGATCCGGCCGCGGCGATTGCGCCGCCAGTCACGGCGGCGAGGGCCAGCAGGTAAGCCCACGGGATGGACAGGTGTTCTGGCGGCGGGTCAAACACCCCGGTCAGGATCTTAACGATGATGAACGACAGAGCCCATCCAGACAGTACGCCGAGGATTACTCCGCCGAGCGTGACGAAGATGGTCTCGGCCCAGACAAAAGACGCCAGCTGGCGACTGCGCGCCCCGAGGGCCGACGCAATCGCGAACGTGCGCCGCCGCTCGATCAGGCCGAGTCCGAGTACCAGGCCCGAGGCTGCGGCCGCGAGAATGAATGCGAACGCCAGCTCGAGGCTCGTGAGCCCGGACAGATCGAGTGCTGTCAGGCCCGACAGAGTGGCTCTCAGCTCGGTGTCGATGTCGTGCACGACAGCACCGGAGGCCGGGCCAAGGAGGCCGCGAATTGCCGCGGCGACTGCAGGTGGCGATCCGCTGGCGCGGACCAGCATGACCTGGTAGGCCGCGGATCGGCTCGCGCCGGCAACGTAGGACGCGTTGGCGACAAAGAACGAGTCTCGTGGCGCGGTCGGGAACTCCCTGACGACCCCGACGTAGTGGAACGGCACGAGGTGGTAGGCATGGTCGGACGCCGACTGCAGACGGAGCCGGATCATGTCGCCAGGCCTTAGCTGGTAGTCCTTGACTGTCTCGTCCGAGACCAGAACAGCGTCCGGCCGCGAGGCCAGGGCGGCTAGCACTGCGCTTGCGTGGCCGCCTTGGAAGAACGCGTCCGACATCGCCGTCGCAGTGGCGATGGTTTGCGGGCTGATCCCGTAGAGATCCTGCAGGTCATTGCCCACGTAAGCGAATCTGTGCATCATCGGCTGCACCGCTGCCACGCCGGACAGCCGCCTCGTCGCGGCGAACGCACCCGGCGGGAGGCCGGTTGTCGCGGTGGTCGACACCGTGACATCGGCTCCATTGGTGAGCTGGGCATCGACACGTGACTGCGCCGCGTAGGTCGCGTTGAACACCGCAGTCGAGACCGCGAACGAGGCTGTCAGAGCCATGATCATCAAGCCCCGGGAAAGGACGCGCCGCTGCCGGGACATCGACGCGGCCACCACCGACGAGAGCCCGCCGGCCAGGGGCCGCGTTGCCCGGGCAATGGCCGGCCGCGGCCTAGGGCCGCGCGGGAAACGCGCCAGCACAGCAAAGCGGCGCCCACCCAGAACAGCATCGGCGCCAGGAACGTCGAATAGCTGACGGAGATCGTCGCGACACCTTCCGGAGCCACCACCACCTGATAGCCAGACTGCACAGAGCGCCAGAAGACCACGCCGGCGCCGGCCAGCAGCCAGACGTCGAGATACAGCCGCGCCCACAGCGGCCGCCGGGCCGGACCGACAACCTCCCTGGCAACTCGGACCGAGGTCGTCCGGCTATCCCGCACGGCGGGCGCCAGGATGGTGACCCCCGCAAGGGCGAGGCCAGCGATGACCGCCAGCGCTCCCCACAGCAGGGCCTGTCCCGTCGTCGCGCCGAATCGGGTGGCACCGAATGCTAGGCGCCCCGCGACCTCGGCGCCGGCGAGGCCAAGGCCGACGCCGAGCACGCCGATCAGCAAGGCCTCCGCGCCGGCCAGCCACAGGATGCGGCGCGGCGACGCGCCGCGGACCCGCAGGAGCGCCTGCTCCCGCCGCCGCCGGTCGCCGCCTGTGGCCCCGATTACACCGGTGAGCAGGGCGGCCAGCACGATGCCCGGCAAGCCCAGGAAGAGGAAGAGCAGTTGTGCGTACAGCGCGTCCTTGCGGGCCGCGTCAAGCTGGGCGGCAATGTTGTTGCCGACAAGCCCCGCGCCCGCCAGCTTGGCCTCCAGGTTCTTGGCACGGGCTGTCACATCGGTGAAAGCGGCCGCGGGGTCGGGCGGCAGCCCGGGGGAGAGCTTGACGTGGTACTGGGTGGAGGTGGCAGCCACCGGGGCCTGGCCGCTGCCCGCCGTCCCGAACGCGGTCTGCCACATGGTTTGCGGCAGTAGCAGCACGTTGTCCGGAGGAGCCTGGAGCGAGGTGCCAGGGGCCGCACCCACGGCCTGGAACAACGAGTCCGCTGCGGGCAGGTCGACGATTCCGGCGACCCGGGCCCGGAAGGGCCGGTGTCCCTGGCGTCCGATGCTGACTACGGTGCCGACCGCGGCATGCAAGTTGGCCGCGGTCTGCTGAGCGATCAGGACGCCGCTGTGCGCCCCGACCAGGAAGCGGATCTCGCCGGGGAATGTGGCAGCATAGGCGCCCGGCACCCCGAGCACCTTGCCAGGCCCTGTTGACTGAATCGTGCCCGCCGTCGAAGCGGTAAGCCCGGTCGTGCTGGCGTAGCTGACCGGAAGGCTGGCGGCGACGCCCGGCGTGCGCGCGATAACCTGGCCGGCGTTCGCCGGGCTGGCGCCGGGTGCGAGCTGCACTTGCCAGTCCACCGCCACGCCCGAGGCGGCCTGCCTGGTCATATGGGCCTTGCTGGCTGCGAAGAACGCGCCGAGCGAGGCGAACATCGCTACCGCCATGCCAACCGCGGCGGCGGTTCCGGCGATGCGCATCGTTCTGCGCACAACCAGGCCGGACACCCATGTCAGAGCGAACATGGCTGCTCCGCTCCGGTCTCGAGCCGACGCTGGCTCATGGTCCACCGCAGCGGCAGCGCGTCGGCGACTGTCATGTCGTGAGTTGCCACGATCAGCGCAGCACCGGTCCTGCGGACGTGGTCCAGCATCAGGCCCATCAGTGCAGCCGCAGTCTTACGGTCCAGCTGACCGGTCGGCTCGTCCGCTAGCACCAGGCTCGGCTCGCCTGCTAGCGCACGCGCGAGCCCGGCGCGCTGCGCCTGACCGCCCGAGATCTCCTCCGGGAGCTTCTCCGCGATCTCGCTCAGGTCAAGCGCCGCGAGCAGCTCCCGGGCCGCCGCGCTGGCGGACTTCTGTGAGCCTCCAGCCAGCAGCACGGGCAGGGCCACGTTCTCCTCGACGGTCAGCGGCGATAGCAGGCTCGGCCCCTGGAAGGCGATCGCTACGGGACCGGGCCGCAGATCCTCGGGTGGGCCGAGTGCGGGCCATTCGATCTTGCCAGCCGACGGCTGGTCAAGGGCAGCGATGATATGCAATAGCGACGTCTTGCCGCTCCCTGATGGACCGACAAGGCCGATCCTGTCACCCCTGAAGATTTCAAAGGTTGCCTCGGCGAGAGCGGTGACAGCGCCCTGGCCGTTGCCGAAAACGCGTGACAGACCGCTTGCCCGAACCAGAGCATCACTCATCGGTGACCCTTCCGTCGATGATGTGCACGACGCGGTCGGCGGCTGCCGCTACTTCATGACTATGAGTGACCACCACGACCGACTTGCCTTCTTCGGCACGGCGACGCAGCTGGTCGAGCACGCGGCCCGCGGCCTCCTGATCGACCTCGCCGGTGGGCTCGTCGGCCAGCAGAACTGGCGGATCGTTGGCCATCGCGACGGCGAGTGCCGCCCGGGCCGCCTCGCCCCCTGACAGCGTGCTCGGCTTGGCCGATGCGCGGTCAGCCAGGCCCACGTCCATGAGCAGGCGGCGCGCGTTGCGCTTTGGCGATCCCGGGACAAGGGCCTGCACAGACTCGATGTTCTGGGCGACGCTCAGATGATTCAGGAAGTTGCCCGATTGCAGCAGTATCCCGATCACTCGAGCGCGCAGTGCCGCACGCGCGGCCTCAGGCTGTCGGCTGATCCGCTGGCCGGCGATCACCACATGGCCGCCGTCTGGCTCGTCCAGCCCGGCCAGGCATGCCAGCAAGGTCGACTTGCCGCTCCCCGAGGGGCCGACGACGGCGACCATCTCGCCCGCACGGACCGACAGGGAGACGCCGCGCAGGGCGAAGGTCTCGTCATCCCCCGCGTGGAAGAAGCGGTACAGCTCGCAGGCAGCCACCAGCGGTGGCGCGTCGTCGGCTACGACCACGTCAGGCTCTGCGAGACGATCCGCCACGGATCGACATTGTCCGATCCGACGGCGGACGACAGGGTGAGTACGACCCCGTGGCCGCCCTTAGACAGGTCGAACCGCTCGATCACCAGCCGGTACTGTCGCCCGGTCACCTGGTTTGGGGGGCTGTTGACCTGATAGATGGTCTCGACGGCCGCGCCGGCCTTCAGCATCACCGCCCGCACGGACACTAGGGTGAATGCCAGGTTGCTGTGCTGCAGGGCCGGAACGGTGCTCGCGTGCACGGAGCTGACAGTGGGCGCCGAGGCTCCGGGCATCCAGGCAACCGAGATCGAATTCAGGTTGCTCGTGAATGTGGAGCTTGCGGCGGCATCCCGTCGCGACCAGCCCTCGGGAACCCTCAGCTGGACGTGGCTGTTCACGGGCCGGTAACCAACGTAGACGGTGGTGTCAGGGATATCTCCCGGCGGGTTGCGTTCGGCCGGCACAGGCGCCTGGGTGCCGGACGGGCCGCTGGCGGCCGAGATGGCGGCGGTGGATGCCGTCGGCGGCGCGGACGGCGCGGCGGTCCCGCAGGCGCTGACCAGCGTGAGTACGGTGAGGGCAGCGACTCCAGTCACGGTGGCGACCCCCGTCCGGGTGACGCCACGGCTCGGGTACTGCCTGACAGTAAGGTCGGTGCGGATAGGCATGCGATCGGTTATAGCCGCCCGCAGATGAACCGCAGATGAAGGCGGTGGCGCGCCCGCTAGTCTCCTGAGGCCGCAGCGCCGGGAAGGCGCCCAGGATCTCGGTCCTCATCCCGGCTGAGGCCCAGCGTCAGCGTGACTCTCGCACCGCCGGGCACGTTCTCGGCGGCAGCGTACCCGCCATGCGCCTCCGCGACGGCGAGCACGATGGGCAGACCCAGGCCTGCCCCGTCCTGACTGCCTGCCTCTTGCGGGCCCCGGATGAAAGGCTCGAACGCACGCGGCAGGACGTCGTCAGGGAAACCCGGCCCGGCATTCTCGACCGTGACCGTGACCAGGCCGCCGGAGGCGGCCGCCTCGACGAGAATCACGCCGCCAGCGCCGTGGCGGATGGCATTAGCCAACAAGTTGCTGATCGCCTGCCGCAGCCGCATCGGATCGACCACAACATCGATCGCATCGGCCCGGCACTCGATCCGGCCATCGCGCTGGGCAGCCCACGCCCGGTGCGCATCGCAACTTTCTTCCACGAGCGTGCGCAGCGGTATCTTCGTCCGGTATATGCGGATGCCCTCGTCGCGCGCTCTCGACAAGACAAGCAAGTCCTCTGCCAGGCTGGCGAGGCGGTCAGTCTCCTCCGACGCGCTGCGTAGGGCGGATTCCAGCTCGGCTGGCGTCCGCTTCCTGGACAAGGCAAGATCCAGCTCGGCCTTGAGGATGCTCAGCGGCGTACGAAGCTCGTGACTGGCGTTGTCCAGCAGGCGCCGCTCGAAGTCCAGCGCGCTCTCAAGCCGGTCGAGCAGGAAGTTGAGTGTCTCGCCGAGCCTGGCGACCTCGTCGTTCGCTCGGGAACCGGCCAGACGGCGGCCAGGTTCCGATATCGAGATGGCCGCCGCCTCCCGCCTCATTTGCTCCACCGGCCATAGTGCAGCCCCGGCCAGCAACCACGCCGCAAGACAGGCAAGCAACAACGCCGCTGGGCCGCCGGCGGCGAGCAAGAGCCGGAGGCTGGACATGGTCCGGTCGATGCCGGTGAGGGGGGTGCCTACGACGACGTAGAGCCGCTGCCCTTCATTGACGGACAGGACGAAGATCCTCGTGGCTGGCTGCCCTGCTGGACCACGAATCTCAAGGAACCGCTCGCCTTGGACCTTCGACGCGAGCGCCGGGGCCAGCAGTGGGGTCGAAGATCCCATCGACGCCCGTACCTTGCCGTTCGGTGCCAGAATCTGCGTCACGCCGGCGGGCTGCGCGTCCGGCGTATCCGAGAGGTTGAAGCCTGGCTGACCGAGGCCGCTCGCGACCGCCTGCGCCCGGGCGGCCAGCCCGATGTCGGTGGCCCGAAGCAGCTCTGCGTGCAGGCGAGCGTAGACGAACAGGCTCAGGGTGCCGAGGATGAGCGCGGTGCTGGCAGCCGAAGCGAGGGTAATCCGAAGGCGTAGCGTGAGCCGGCTCATGAGGTGAGCCGATATCCCGCGCCGCGAATTGTCTCGATTGACCGGCGGCCAAATGGCCGGTCGATCTTGTCCCGCAGGAACCGAATGTAGACGTCCACGATGTTCGAATCGCCGTCGTGGGCGAAATCCCACACGTGCTCGAGGAATCGCGCGCGCGAGATGACCTGCCCAGGGTGGCGCATGAAGTACTCGAGTACCGCGAATTCCTTGGTTGTCAGGCTGACGAGGGCGTCGTTCCGGTGCACGGTCTTGGCTGCCGGATCCAGCAGGAGGTCGCCAACGGCCAGGACCGTCGGCCGCTCGGCTGGTCCCCGGCGGATCAGTGCGCGCATCCGGGCCTGCAGTTCTTCGATGTGGAACGGCTTGGTCAGGTAGTCATCAGCGCCGACGTCAAGGCCCCGGACACGGTCCGGGACCGCGTCGCGCGCTGTGAGCATGAGAATCGGCATCCATCGCTCGCGTGCCCTGAGCTGGCGGCACACATCGAAACCGTCGATGTCCGGCAGACCGACATCCAGGATGATGGCATCAAATTCACATTCGCTGGCCATCCATACGGCGTCACGGCCGCTGGCCAGAACGTCGACGGCGTATCCGTCCTCGCGAAAGGCTCGCTCTAGCAGGCCGGACATCTTCCGGGCGTCCTCGACTACCAGCAGGCGCAATGATCACTCCCCACTGCTGATCCAGGGCTAGGGCCGCCTGGCGCCGCCATCCATTTTGCAAGCCGACCATACCGGCCGGCTGACACTAGCCCGGCCCCATCGTGGCAACTTGATCCGGACTCAGCGGTCCATGATTGGCCCACGAACGGCAGAATGCTGGTGCCTGGCCGGGCTCAATGTCATGGACGGCCGTCGGCGGCGAGCCGCGCCAGGTGATCGCGGGTCTCATGGTCGTCGCCGCCAACCGCGCTGGTTTCGAAGGTGGACAGTTGCGTACAGCGAACGTACGCTGCGGGCCATTCCGCCGCCCGCTCGCGCTGCGGAAGAAGTTACCCGTTGGCCGCCCGAGTCGGGCAGGTGAAGAAGTGGCTGAGCTCAGGGATGCGGAGGTCACGATCGTTGGCGGCGGCGCTGTTGGATGCGCCGTTGCTTACGTTCTTTCCCGGGAGGGCTACCGGGACATCCAGGTTGTGGAATCCGGCGAGCTGGCCGGTGCTACGTCCAGCCAGGCGGCTGGGCTGGTGGGACAGGTCCGGGCCCCGTCCCGGGCATGCGCGGCCTGGTGATGGCAGCAGCATGCAATGCGCACGGCGTGTCCGGATCCGCAGGGCTTGCCGAGCATGTGCTGGAGAGCCTGCGGCCTGACCCGCCGCCTTATGTGCGCTCGCTCAGCCCGGCCCGCTTCATGCCGCAGACCTGGGCATGGGAGACCGCTCGGCACAGATCGGAACGGGTGTACCAGAACTACTACGGGCTGGCCGCCTCGGCGCATACAGGCGCGTAGGAGCAAAGCCCGACGGGCGGGGGAGGCGCTGAGGCCTAGCGCGGGGAGGATTAACACCCAAGACCGCCAAACGATGCGTGTCGCGCTGGCGAAGCTCAGCCCGTCGGCCCGCTTCTCGACAAGGGGTTCGAGCAGCTGTGTGGACAGCAGCTCAGGTTTGTCCTCGGTTACGTCGGGCTCGACCATGGCCTGCCGTCCAGGATTTGCGACATCCCGAGCGGCTGCAGCTCAGGACGTATGGCGTCCTTCGAGCGCGGCCATCGTGGTACGCAGGTGGGCGGCGCGCACAGCGGGGGTACGGGCAGTTATGAGGTTCAGGATCACGCCGTACCGCAGGGTCTTGGTATAGGCGTCGAACGCCTGAGCTGCCTGTGGGCTTGATGCCAGGGCGGCTGCTAGATCGGGTGGGACGGTGGCGTTGCGCTGCGACTGGTAGGCGGCGGTCCACCTGCCGTCAGCTTGCGCGGCCTGAACCTCGGCTAGGCCGCGCGGCCGCATCCTCCCGGTCGTGATTAGCTCCTCGGCCCTGGCCACGTTGACTTGCGACCAGCGGCTGCGTCGGCAGCGGGGCACATACTTCTGCAGATAGTAGGTCTCGTCATGAGACTTCCGCTGGCCGGAGATCCAGCCGTAGCACAGGCCAACGTCCACTGCCTCGCCATCGGTCAGCGACTGGACGCCGGAGCCTTTCTTCGCGATCTTTAGCCAGACTCCGACCTGCAGGTCCGCATGCGCGTCTAGCCAGGCCTCGAACTCTGCGGCGTCGCGAAATGCGACCACACCGGCTTCGCCTACCCGAGGCTCTATCGACACGTGCGCCTCCTTGGTCGGAGCTGGCGCCCGCCGCGCTCAACCGCGATGCCCGGGACTCTGGAGGCTACCGGGCTCCCCGAATGGGCCGCCCCGTCGGCCGTTGTACCAAGCGAAGTCGCGAGCAGCCGTTGCGATGCCACGGACCCGACGTTCAAATGTAAGCCGGCATCGCGGCCGCCAGTCCCCCAGCGACCGCGGATCGCCGGCGTGAGGTGGGAGTTCTCGCTGGTAGATCTGGTGGGCGGTACTGGGATTGAACCAGTGACCTCCTCCGTGTCAGAGTGTCGGTGAGGGGCCCGGGGAAGCGCTCCCAGGCTTGTGGCCTGGCACTTTGGCGTTGCATGGTCGTGTAGCCCGTCGTGCATTGCCGTGCATTCACCCGCGTCGTCCTCAGTGCGGTGGGCTGCTGTAGGGCCATCCCTAGGGATGGCGAGCAACTGATCCGTAGATTCCTGCTTCGCGTTCAGCGTCGTCCGGATCGGTCCGCAATCTGGCATGATCGCCACCCGCCCGTCCGGATTCGTCCGCCTGGCGCAGGAAGTCGTTCGCCCGGATGGCTACCCTGCTGGCTTCCAGGGACCGCTTCGTTATCACGGATCATCGCGTCCGGGCCGCCGAGTCTGGGCACGCTGGCGGACTGAATAATCGCGCGGAGCCCTGCTGAGCGCGGTTTGGCGAGGCATCACCGGGGCGACCCAGAGCACAGACCAGCGTACCGGCCAGGGGATTTCACGGGCGCGACGAACATCCCCGAGCGCGACGCTAAAACCCGGTGTCTCAATCCACTGGAGGAGCAATGATCATTTTGCATCAAGAAATGCGTGCCAAGCCCGAGAACGGCGACGAGGTGATGGCCGCGCTCGCCTCGATCATCCCGGGGGCGCGAGCCACAGAGGGCGTCATCAAGTTGGACACCGCCCGCGACCTACTCGACCCTGACTGCTTCATCGCGACCGGAGTCTACGAGGACGGTGCCGCTCTCGAACGACAGGAGTCGGCTCCAGAGGTGCACAGGGTTATGGTGATGTTTGCCGACTCGCTGGCCGCTCCGCCCGATCGATGGATCTACGACGGGTCGCGCGACCCGACTCTCGTCTAAATTCGACCGCGGCCGCCAGCGAGGCCGATTCAGCCCGTACTCGTTCCACTCCTGACATCGGGCTGGCAGGCCGACCGCAGGTGCTACCGCAGGTACTCAAGCGCCTTAGGAGGGCGGCTAGAACAAGACCTTGTTCCTGGTGCCGCGGAAGCCGGACAGTTCAACCTCGACGAGGTCTCCGCTGCCGAGCAGGCGCGGCGGTACCTCAGCGATTCCGATACCGCTCGAGGTGCCCATGCTGATGATGTCTCCGGGCTGCAGCGTCACGAAGCCGGACAGGAAGGAAACGACCTCGGCGGGCGTGTGGATCCAATCGGTGGCGGGGAAGTCCTGACGCTGCTCCCCGTTGACCCGGCACCGCACCGAGATATCTGACAGATCGCCGAGCTCATCTGGTGTTACGACGACTGCTCCGACAGGAGCGAAATTGTCGATGGCCTTGAGGTTGATGGTGATCGTGGCCATGTCGATGGCGGGCCGGGGCAAAATTTTAGCCGTCATGTCATTGATGACTGTGTATCCACCGATGCAGGACCTGGCTGCTGGCGAGTCGACATTCCTGGTCACGGCGCCAATGACGACGCCGAGCTCCGCCTCGAAGTCGACATTGCTGACTCGGTCCGGTACATGGATGTCATCGAACGCGCCGGTGATACTGCTGGGGGCCTTGGCGAAGATCACTGGATCGGGGGCGCGTTCGATGCCCTCTTCAGCAGCGAACTTCCGATAGTTGTAGCTGACCCCGAGGACCTTTTCCGGACCAGGAACGAAAGGACCCACGGTTAGCGAGTCGAGCTTCCCCGCGATCAGTGCGGATCCGTCGTCGAGCTCGATGGCGAGCTCGACGGCCGCGCGCACACCTGGCCAGCTCGACAGCAGCGCGCGGCCATCGGACGTGATCAGGTCGATGAAAGGCTGGGTCAGGCCGTTCAGCCTGCCGCGCTCGCGCAGTTGTGTAAGCCCAGCAGCCAGTGACATGACGGAGCCGCTCGCATCGACAACCACGCCCAGGCTCCACTGTGAGCCGCTTGCATACCGGGTGAGCTGCACCCTGCCTCCCAGGTGGCTCGCGGCGCGAGCCAGTATGGTCGCGCGGTGGTGGCGCCTGTCAGGTATCGCCTGCTGACTGGTCGGCGGGCGCGGCAGACGAGGCGGCGCCGGTGTTGGCGCCGAGGAACACGTCACGCAGGTCAGGGCGGTCGAGCAGGTCGGCAGGCGCGCCAGCCATCTTCTGTTGGCCAGCCACAAGCACGTGCGCCCAGTCGGCGATAGCCAGCGCTTCGAAGACCTTCTGCTCGACGAGGAGGATCCCGATGCCGATGTCCGCGAGACGCCTGACCTGCTCGGTCAGAACCTTCTTCGCCATCTCTGGAGCGAGGTTCGCGCTCGGCTCGTCGAGGATGAGCATGGTTGGCTCCAGCATCAATGTCCTGGCTATGGCCAGCATCTTGCGCTCGCCGCCGCTGAGCTTCCCGGCGATCCGATCCTGCATGCCAGCTAGCGCGGGAAACGTCTCCAGCGCCTCGGACATCTTCGCGCTGACCGCTTTCTTGCCGAGCAGGTAACCGCCAATCCTCAGGTTGTCCGCCACTGAGAGTGCGTCGAACACGTCTCGGACCTGAGGTACGTAGCCGATGCCGCGACGTGTCCTGCGGTCTGCCCGGAGCCTCCCCAGGTCAGTTCCGGCAAGTGAGACCCGGCCGGCCAGTACCGGAATCTCACCGGTCAGGGCCTTCAGCAGCGTGCTCTTGCCCGCGCCGTTGGGACCGACGATGGCGACCACCTCGCCGGCGCCGACCTGGATGCTGACCCCTTGGACCACCGGGACACCGCCGTAACCGGCTGCGAGGTCATCGATGACCAGGACAGCAGCGGGCCGCGACTGGGACTCAGCCGATGAGGTAAGCATCGAGCACCTCCCGGCGCGATCTGAGTTCAGCCATCGTGCCGGTGGAAATAGTGCTGCCCTGCGCCATTACAACCACCTGGTCGCACAGCCGCTCGACAACGGGCAGTGAGTGCTCCACCAAGAGCATCGTCAGCCCATCGCGCGCCAGCGCGCTGAGATACTCCTCGATCCGGTGAACGAGGCTCGGAGTCACTCCGGCCATCGGTTCATCCAGCAGCAGCAGCTTCGGCCTGGCCATGAGGGCGCGGGCTATTTCCAGCAGCCGTTTCTGCCCTCCGCTGAGGCTCCCGGCGTACTCGTTCTCCTTGGCCGTCAGGTCGAAGCGGGCCAGCAAGTCGCGTCCGCGGTCGACCGCCGCGGTCTGGTCCGCCCTCCAGTAGCGCTTGCCGAGCAGCGCGCCGCGCAGCGATTCGCCTCGCATGCTGCGCCCGACGAGCAGGTTTTCCAGCACGGTGAGCCGGTCGAATACGCCTGCGATCTGGAATGTGCGAATCACGCCTAGCCTGGCGATCCGGTAAGGCGGCAGCTCATCGACTTGCTTGCCAGCGAATGTTATCGACCCTGACGTCGGCCTGATGGCGCCGGCGATCATGCCAAGGACCGTCGACTTGCCAGCCCCGTTGGGGCCGATCAGACCGGTGATCTTGGCGGTAGGCACGACGAACGACGCGTCGACGACCGCATGCACGCCGCCGAAGTCGCGGCGCAAGCCGCGCACTGCAAGCACGTCGTCCGTGTCCGTGGCAGGACTCAATCGGCCCCCGCCCCACCGCCGTCATCGCCTGCGTTGGCAGCGCGAGGCGCCGGGACTCTGACTGATCTGCGGAATCCCCGGAAGGCGCCGCCGGCCATACTCCCTGTCGTGGCGGTGGCGGGGAAGCGCCTTCGTCGCTCCGGTATGACGCCGCTAGGCCAGAACCACAGGAAGATGAGTAGCAGCAGGCCGACGGCGATCCACTGGACGGCGCCGACAAACCCGGCGCTCCCGAATGGCACGAATCGTGCGATTTCGAGGAACCCCACAGGGACGAGGATCGCTCCGAGGAGAGCGCCCAGGTTGTTGCCAGATCCGCCGATGATCACGGCCGCGAAGTAGGAGAACGTCTCTGGGAAGAGCCAGCTCGATGGCGACCAGGCCGTGATCAGAATGACAAGGATGGCGCCGCTCACCGCGGCGATGGCTCCGCCGAGCATGAAGACCAGCAGCCGTAGCCAGGGCACGTTCTTTCCCAAGGCGGCCGCGAGCTCCTCGTTGTCGCGCATCGCGCGCAACGTTCGGCCCAGCGGTGCGGATGTCACGCGGTGCACAAACCAGTAGACGATGAGGCACGTTCCAGCAGTGACGCCAACGAACAGCCACTGATACTGAATGCCGTACGGGGACATGCCGGTGACAGTCGCAAGCGGCTTGGGGACGTTCGACAGGCCGTTCGGCCCGTTCACCAGCCCGATTTTGTTCGTCGCCAGCAGCGTCGCGGCCAGGGACACGGCGAGCATGACGATGGCCTGGTAATCGCTGCGCAGCCGACGCAGGCTGAAGATGCCGATGAGCAGGGCCAGCATGCCGCCGACCGCGGCTGCGACCAAAATGGGTACAGGGAAGGGCCAAAAGGCTCCACCCACATACTGCTGGTAGCCGCCCTTCGTGGCGGGTCCGAGCGTGAGCACCGCGGCCGTGTAGGCACCGGCCGCCTGGAAGACTATGAACGCGAAGTTGAGCACGCCCGCGACACCGAACTGCAGGTTGAGCGCCCAGCACGCGATGATGTCGATGCCGATATAGATGAGGACAGTGGTGATGTAGAACTGCCAAGCGAGGCTCACGCCACCACCACCTCCTTCTGCTGGGCTACTTCGGAAAGAATTCCCTGCGGACGGATCAGCAGGATCACGACGAGGATCACGAATGCCGTCAGTTGCTTGTATTCAGGGCTGAAGATTGCTGCTGATACCTCGGTGGCGAGACCTATCACGAGCGCCCCTATCATGGCGCCGTACGGCTGGCCAACACCGCCGAGCACGGCCGCGGTGAGGATCAGCACGATGAACTGGCCGCCGGTCCCGAAGTCGAAGCTCGTGATGTTGGCAACCAGCGCGACGCCGCCGATCCCGCACAATATGCCGGAGAGCAGCCAAACCATGTCGATCACGAGATCAGTGCGGATGCCGCAGTTGCGCGCCAGCGTTGCATTGTTGGCCGTGGCGCGCATGGCACGACCCAGCCGAGTGTGCCGCAACAGCAGGTGAACGGCGAGCATGGTGGCGACGGCGATCGCGATGATGGCGATCTGCACGGTGCTCACGATGAACGGACCGAATCGCAGGGACCGGCCTGGAGTAATCGCCAGGCTGTAGAAGTTGGCGCCATAGATCGCCTGCAGGCCGTTCGACAGTATGAGGCTCACGGCAATCGACACGATGATCATGCCAAACAGCCTCGTGCCGCGCCGGATGAATCGCGCATAGATAGCGCGGTTGAGCACGACCGAGAAAATCCCGCCGAACGCGCCGGCGGCGAGCATGGCCCCCCAGAGGCCGAAGTGGGCTTCGGTAGCCAAGTATCCGACGAACGCAGCGGCCGTCATCGTGTCGCCGTAGGCGAGGTTGAAGATGTTGGTCGCGCCGAACTGAAGCGTGAACCCCACTGCGGCGATAGCCAGGATCGATGCCGTGACGACGCCGAAGCCCAGGGAAGACCAGAAGACGCTCACGTCAGCAAGCCTCGCCGCGCCGGCGCTCTTGTTTCACCTACCGCTGATCGCGGCGACCTGCGCAGCCGTGACCAACCCGTCCAGATGGATATTGCCCGCAGACACGAATGCCGCTACTTCGAAGGCTCCCGTCGAGTTATGCCACTTGTTAAACACTGCCGGTCCGCTTGCGCCGACGTACTGGATCTGCTTGCCCGCTGCCAGCGCGTGCGCTCCTTCGGCGAAGGTGCTGACCACGACCTTGCCCGGTCCCGGATTGCTGACCGCGGTGATGAAGCTGTTGTACTTACCCGGATCAGTCGACTTGGCGGCTAGCATCGCCAACGCCATGAGGTTGACCGAGTCGTAATAGCCCATCGCGTACGGATCGGTGCTGTACACCGCCAAGTTGGATTGCGATGCAGCCTTGCTTGCGTACAGGGCGCTGCGGAAGGGCCCGTAGGCCGGCCCCGACGGCGGTGCGTAAGGCTGCACGCCGACCTGATACTTCCTGAGCAGCGGCCCGCCGATGGCGCGAACCACCGCCTGCACCCAGTTCGCCTCCAGCGTCGTCTCGGTACCGACAACCGGGATCAGCTGGCCGCCGTTGAGCTGGGCGACCTCGGAGAGATAGGTCGCCGCTGTCGCCGGGTCCTCCTCGGTGAAGATCACCTGCGGATGCGCCGCGAGCATGGACGCAACCTCGGTGCGATACGAGGGCTGGTCAAGCGCGATGGACTGATTCGACACGATCGTGCCGCCGAGCGCGGTAAAGGCATGCACGAGCGTCGGCACATTTGACTGCGATCCGACGTCGTTTCCGTATACCGCCGCACCGCGGGTGTAACCCCGGCTGTGCGCCCAGATTGCCATCGCGAAGCCCTTGACATCGTCGGCCGGAGAGATCCGCCAGAAGTACGGCTGCGTCGCGTGATCGAATGCCGCCTGGCCGGTATCTGCGAACATCGGAATGTGCGCCCTGTCGAGAATCGGAACTGTCGCGAGCGCCTCGTCCGAGCTGGGGCCGATGACGCCAGCCAGGTTGGGCGTCGTCGCGATCATCTGGTTCGCTGCGGCCACGGCATCGGCGGGGTCGCCGTGCGTATCGAAGCCCTTGCACGTCGTCTTGTGGCCGAGCACCCCGCCACTCGCATTGATCAAGTTCGATGCCGCATCACATCCGACTAGCATCTCCGGCCCGAATGCGGCGTCCGGACCAGAGAACGGATTGAACTCACCGAAGACCAATGAGCCCCCTCCGCCGTGACCGCTTGACGACGGGCCGGAGGATGCGCATGCAGTGGCCGCGATTCCCAGGGCACACGCAATGCTCATCTTGGCGAGCACGGACTTTCTATTCATAGCAATCCTTCGCTCTGCGCCGGGAGACCGCGATCTCCTATGAACCAGGTTGTTGGCGCCCGGTCTAGCCTGCGTACTGGTCGGAGCCGCTCAGCGGGAGCTGATCAGGCCGGTAAAGGCCCGGGGGCATAGATCTCAGCGGGCGGACCGCGCGAATCGCCTTTGCTGCGGTGACTGGGTATGAGTCGCCGAACCAGTTTCCGCGGGCCTCGGTTTCGACCGTCACATCACCGTCAACGGCGACGCGTGCGGTTTCCTGAACGGAATCCACATCCGGGTCGATGCAAAACACCCCGTACATTTCGATCTCGATCCGGGCATGCCCGCCGGACATGCCCACTGATCTCTTGTGGAAGCCGGCGTTGCGGCCAGGCTCAACGATCCGCCCTGCGTGCTCTCGCCGGACCGACGAGACGTAGGGCTCGTGCATGTTGTCGATAGCGTCCAGCGTGATGCCAAGGGCATCGGCGATGAGGGCGACCGACTCATGCAGCGGATTGCTGTCGGTGTCCTCGACCTCGTCGGGTTGCAGCCCGATACCGCACTCGTCGTGCACGCCCGATCCCCAGTCCCGCATCTCGGCGACCCGCAGTGCATAGATGCGGTCGATGCGCACCGCGCTCGCGCCCCAGACCACCGGAAGCACGTCCAGCAGGAAGCCGGGATTCCAGCCCGCGCCAACGATCCGGCTGGACCCCTTACGCGCGCTGCCGGCAAGCCGGGCCGCGCCGTCGGTACCGAGGGCGGACACCGGGTGGACCAGGCCAGTCAGGGTGATGACGTCCTTACCGCGCTCGGCCATTGAACCAATCCGGTCGGCTACGGCCGAAGGATCGCCCAGCCCGCAGTAGAAAATGAGATCTACATCAGATCGGCCCAGGACTGCGTCCAGGTCGAGCGTCGCGGCGATACCGCATGGCGGCAGGCCCGCCAGATCGCTAATGTCGCGACCGGCCTTGGTCGGGTCGGTGACGACGGCCGCGACGATATCGATGCCGGGATCTGCGGCGCAGCCCCTGATTATCTCGCGGCCGATGCGCCCGGTTCCGAACACAGCAGCCCGGATCGTGCCTGTTCGGCTCATGCGGTGTCCTGGGTGAGTCCGAGGTCGTCAATGAGCCCGTGAAGGTAAGAAAGGTCCTCGGGCGGGAGTGGCAGCAACGGCTTACGGCAGGCGCCGGCCGGGAAGCCCAGGTACTCGCGGGCGGCCTTGTAGATCTGGATGAAGTCAGGCCGCTCGGCCGGCCGCCCGAACATGGGCTTGTGCGAGGTCATGTTGATGAGCGGGAGGACCTCGAAGAAATGCTCGCGAGCCTTCTCGACGTCACCTGAGCGGGCCAGGTTCCAGAGCGTCACCGAATGGCGCGGCATGAAGTTCGCGACTCCGGACACCCAGCCGTCGGCGCCAGCAATGATGGCTTCAAAGCTCCCGTAATCCTCGCCGTAGATCAGCGAGGTCTGCTCGGGAACCAGCAGGCGCAGGTCGTGGATCCTGGATGGATCCCCGTGTGAGTCCTTGATCGCTGCCGCGGTTCCCTCGTGAGCCAGCGTGGCCAGGCCATCGAGGCTGATCGACACGCCAGATGCTCCGGGATTGTTGTACACCAACAGCGGAATGCTGACCGAAGCCGCGATGTCCCTGAAATACCCCAGCAGCTCGCGCTCGGGCGGGCCGGAGTAATAGGGCGAGACGCTCATGACCGCCGTCGCCCCCGCCGCCTCGGCATGCCTCGCCAGGTCTATAGCCGTCCGGGTCGAAGTGTGCATGACCCCCACGTAGAGCGGCACCCGCCCGCCAACCCAGTCAACGAACGAGGTTGTCAGCCGCTTCCGCTCCTCGATGTCGAGAGCCGAGAACTCCCCGCACGTGCCCGTGGCGATCAGGGCATGGACGCCTGCATTGAGGATCCAGTCCATCTGCTCGCGGGTGCGTCCGTAATCGACGTCGCCCGCAGCGTCGAAGCAGGTGATGCACGCAGGCATCACACCAACGACCGGCGCCATACAGCCTCCAGCCCGCCGAAATGTGGCCCGTTCCTGGCCAAGCGTTAGCTATTACCGAATGGCATTAGTTGATACCGTTGTGGCGTAACGATATGGTCCGGTCTTGAAGCATGTCAAGGGACTGCAGAACGGTTGGAAGAAAGGCGCAACAACGCATGGGCCCATTTCGCGGATGAGAGCCAGGGTCCGTATCCAGCCCAACCCGCGCACAGGCGAAGCTGTGGACGAGGATAAGTCTGCGGCCCTCGACGGAGACGCAGCGCCGCCTGGGCCGACCGGCGGGATCCGCGATCTGCGCTACGAAGTGCAAAGCGTGGGGCGAGCGCTGGACATCGTAAGTTTCGTCGCCGACAGCCCGTCCGATGGCCTCTCGGTGGGCGAGATCAGCAAGATGCTCGGCCTGGCGAAAAGCAGTGCCCTAGCCACGGTACGAACACTCGTCGCACACGGTTACCTGCAGCCGATCGAGCCAGGTCCGCGCTACCGGCTCGGCCTGAGCCTGATAAGGCTCGGTGACCTGTCCGCACGCCAGTTCCCGATCGCCGAAATCTGCACACCGATCCTGCGCGAGATCATGGCGCAGACGCACCTGACCGCACGCGCAGCGGTCTCGGATGACGGGTACCCGCTTTTTGTGGACCGGGTCGACGGGCCGGGCATGGTGCGCTTCCATACTCCGCTCGGCCGCCGAGAGCCAGCGCATGCGACGGCCGCGGGAAAAGCGATCTTGTCCACGCTGCCTGGGGCCGAGATCCGCGCGAAGTTCTCAGATTCTGATCTGGTCGCCCACACGAGCAACACGATCACCAGCCTTGACCTCCTCCTCGAGCAACTCAAGTCGGTCCGGCGGCGCGGGTTCGCCGTTGACGACGAAGAAGACGTACAAGGCGTCACCTGCGTCGGCGCTGCCTTCTTCAACCACCAGGACGAATGCGCCGGGGCGCTCAGCCTGACCGGGCTGAAGGCTGACCTGCCCGCGGCGAAGGTAGAGGAGCTGGGCTCAATCCTGCGCAACCACGCAGACCGGGTTTCCGTCCTCATGGGTGGTCGCCCATACGCAGAGCTGCGGTTCAATAGTCGCGACGAGCCAAGTCATGCTTAGCCTCACCGGCGGGTTATGCCGCCCCAGACATGTTTGTACGGCTCACCCGTGTCACGATGCGGGAGCCGGACCCGGCCTTGGTGACCTCTTCCGCCGTGGAGAAGTGCCGCGCGCCGTTTGGCGGGGCTTGGTCGGCCGTCTCGAAGCAGTCTCGCCGGGCAGGACGTGTTGCGGAATAGCTGAAGGAACGCTAAAGAAGTGCTCAGTAGCCCTCTGGCGGCGAGTGATCGCTGGCCGCCAGAGGAATGCTGACCTGGTAAAACCTGGTGGGCGGTACTGGGATTGAACCAGTGACCTCTTCCGTGTCAGGGAAGCGCTCTCCCGCTGAGCTAACCGCCCCCGAGGCGGAAGCGGGAATCGAACCCGCGTACAGGGCTTTGCAGGCCCTTGCCTAAGCCACTCGGCCATTCCGCCACAGGCCGACCCCCTGGGAGCCGGGCCGGTACCGAAGAGCCGAGCGGACCGTCGGCACGCGAGACGGCTTCCGGCACCTCCGAGCGGACGACGGGATTCGAACCCGCGACCCTCACCTTGGCAAGGTGATGCGCTACCAGCTGCGCTACGTCCGCTTGCTCCGGGCCCGCGCCGCTAGGGCGGCCGATACCGGTGTGCGTTTCAGAACTGTAGCCGATCCCGCTCGCCGGGCAAACTCGCATACCCGGATGGGCCGCGCGCCCAGACTGGCGGAACGAGGCGCCACGCGGCCCAGAAGGCCTTGCCACGCCGCGCTTGTGCGCTAGCGTCAACGGCGTGGCTGTGTGGATGAACGGGGAGCTGTACCCCGATGACGAGGCCCGCATCTCGATCTTCGACCACGGGCTGGTGGTGGGCGACGGGGTCTTCGAGACGATCAAGGTCGCGGGCGGCCAGCCGTTCGCACTGACCCGGCACTTGACCCGGCTCGCCAGGTCGGCGGCCGGCCTCGGAATGACCCCGCCTGACCTAGATCAGATCCGGGCCGGGGCGCTCGCGGTCGTCGCCGCCTCACCCAGCGTGCCACTCGCGCGGATGCGCATCACTGTCACGGCAGGCGTCGGCCCTCTTGGCTCGGAACGGGGTAGCTCCGCGCTCACCGCCATCGTCGCGCTAGCCGAGCAGGCGTCACCAGCGGCCTTCGTCGACGTCGCCGTCGTGCCGTGGCCGCGGAACGAGCGTGGCGCTCTGTCCGGCCTCAAGACCACGTCATATGGCGAGAATGTCCGGGCCCTCGCCTATGCCGCCGAGCACGGCGGCAGCGAGGCAATCTTCGGCAACACGGCTG
Organism: uncultured Actinomycetota bacterium; assembly: GCA_963730085.1. Classification (GTDB taxonomy): domain Bacteria; phylum Actinomycetota; class Actinomycetes; order Streptosporangiales; family Streptosporangiaceae; genus JAJYUU01. The sequence continues at coordinate 110,432 of CAVSQI010000018.1, forward strand.
GTGACCTGTGCGAGGGGACAGGCACGAATATCTTCGTGGTCCTCGGCGGGCGGCTAATCACGCCGCCGCTATCTGCGGGCTGCCTCGCCGGCGTTACCCGCGGCCTCGTCATCGAGTGGTTCGGGGCAGCGGAAGAAAACATACAGCTGACTGACCTATCAAATGCTGAGGAAGCATTCCTAACCGGGACAACCAGGGACGTGCAGTCGATCCGGAATGTTAATGGCTTGAAGTTGCCACAAAGTCCTGGACCCATCACCCGAAAAGCCGCTGAAGTATTCGCGATGCGGGCGGCTGAATCGCCCGATCCATGAAATGGCCATGCCTCATTAGGCATGGCCATAATCACGACGTTTTGACCTATGCGCGCCAGAGCAGTTCGTCGAGCTCGGTGTCGACGTCAATGTAGTCGCTCTCGTGGCCCGGGGCGATGACCTCGTAGGTGCGGGCGAGGAACGCGGCTGTCGAGGAACGGGGGGCCTCGAAGTGCGCCTCACCAAACGGAGAAGACAGCGCAATGTTCAGCAGCTCGTGGCCATCCTCGTCGGCTGGCCAGACCTGCACGTCACCCTCGCCAGCTGGGCCTTCCAGGCCGACAGCCAGCAGGTCACGGGCGAAAATCCACTCGACGGGCTCGTCGGCGCCAACGTGGAACGCCATACGGATCGCATAGGGGTCGTCGGCACTGTAGAAGAGGCTGGCCACCAGGGGGACGGATCCGTGTTCGGGGACCACCAGACTCAGGCCGAGTTCGGCGGACACGGTCGCACTGCTGTTCATCATCGGGTCAGACCTTTGCCTTGTCGTGTCCCGGATTGCCGGGCTTCACATATCGGTGCGCGGTTGCCTATCACTTATGACATCGCTGGTTCCGCGGAATTGTTATCGCCGGGAGCTTGATTCCGCGAAAGAAGGCGCTCGTAACCTCGGTCACCGATCAACAAACCGGCTACGACCTGGTCAAACGCTTCTTGATGTAAAACACTGTTTTAGACGCGGGAGCTTCCCGGTGGGTAACAAGGACTCATTGTGACCTTCGTCTCACCAGGCCCTGGGAAAGCCCGTTACGGAACCTAGTCTCGACCCGCCAGGGAACTCACGTCGGTCTTTCCCGAATTTTACTAAAAAGAGGGAAACTCTCACCCGCGCGCAGCAATGCGCAAAACACCACATGGAATTGATAGTTGTTATATCTGTATTTTGGGGCTTTTTATCTGTATGTGCAGTCGACTGACGGCAAGGCCGACGACGGGCGGTGCGGGAGATCACAGGAGCGCCAGCGTAGGTGGGCATGCGCTACTCTAAGAGCGCTCTGCGGCGGGCAAGCGGCCGCAGCTGCGCGGGCGATTGGCTCAGCGGGAGAGCGCCTCGTTCACACCGAGGAGGTCACTGGTTCGATCCCAGTATCGCCCACCCAGTCAGGTCGCAGTCAGCCACCAATCGGGTGAGCGCCCCCCGCGGTCCGGAACAACTCAGTTGATGAGGACCTCATGCGGGAGGCTGTGACGTGCAGGCGTTTGACGAGCTAGTCGCGCAGGCGACCAGCGCTCCCATCGCGGGCTGGGACTTCTCATGGCTGTCGGCCAGGTCGACCGCTGGGAGGCTGCCCTGGAGTTACAACCGTCTGGTCTCGGGCTGCGCGAAAACCGTCGACGCGATGCTGGACATGGGCACCGGCGGCGGCGAGCGACTATCGGACATCTCCCCGCGGCCGCGGCGCACTGTCGCCACGGAGGCCTGGCCGCCCAACGTCCCGCTTGCGGCCGCGCTACTGCGCCCGCTCGGCATCCCGGTTGTGTGGGACGAAGGAGCGCCGGATAACACCGACCAAGTCAGTGAAGACGCTGGCCGGATGCCCTTCCGAACCGGCGCGTTCCCGCTGATCATCAACCGGCACGAAGCGTTCCGGGCGACCGAGGTAAGCCGAGCCCTATCTCCCGGCGGTACGTTCGTCACCCAGCAGGTCGACTTCCACAGCTACGACGACCTCTATGGGTTGCTCGGCCTGGACGTTGCGTTGCAGGCGGAGAGCTGGCTTCCGTTCGCCAGGCGGCAGCTGATCGACGCCGGGCTGAAGATCCAGCTTGCTGTGCGCGGGGAGGAGCGGCACCAACTCAACGATGTGGCCGCGGTTATCTATTACCTGCGGCTGGTGAGTTGGGCCATTCCAGCGTTCAGCCTCGACAGTTGCATGGCACGGCTTCGGGACGCACACGAACGGCCTGGCGCGTGGCCGGTAACCCTGCGGCAGCGGCGGTTCCTACTCGTGGCCAGCAAGCTCAAGTAGCCGCGATTGCTTCTCCTGCCGCACAAGGGTTTCTTCTTACTCATCGTTTACGAGGCCCATGGCTTCACAAGCTGCTACGCCGGGTAGTCATCTGTCACGCTGAGTGACTGGTAGGAAACGCTGAGCCACAGGGTGAGCCTGCGGCGACTTTGGCGTGGCACGAGACGGGGGTCGGCGTGTTCGGACCGGGACAGCCTGGTGATCAGTCTGACGGCAAGGGCTCAGCGGAGCCCGACAGCTCAGCGAGTAGATCCGATCGGGCAGGCGCCGGCAACCGCGCCCTGCCGAAGGGCAGCAACGCCAGGCGCGTGATCGCCGTCGCAGTCACGGCGGCTGCGGTGGCGGTGGCCGGCACGGCCTATGCCCTGACGCAGCAATTCGGGACATCACAGCGCGCGTCCGCCTCGGCCATCAAGGCGACATCCAGACCCAAGGCCCCGTTGCTCGTCCGATGGACTTCTCCGGCGAGCAATGCAACCGGCGTAGGCGGCGCCGATCCGATTATCGTGACTTTCTCCGCGCCCGTCACGGCCACGTCGCCCTACCCGGTGCTCACGCCTTCCGTGGCAGGCTCGTGGAGCACCAGCGGCAACTCGATGATCTTCACGCCTTCACAGGTTTTCGGTCCGTCCGAGCATGTGGCCGTGCAGATCCCGGCGGGTGTCCGGTCGGTCTCCGGCGAGGTGCTCGCGGCGTCGGTCACTGACAAGTTCACAACTGGCACGTACTCCCAGGCAGCCCTCGCCCAGATCTTGGTCAGGCTGGGCTACCTGCCGATGACGTGGTCGCCTGAAGACCCAGCTATGAAAGCCGCGACTGAGGAATCCGGAGACGCAGCGAGCACGACGCCACAGGGCCAGGCCTTCGACCCGCCCGTAGGTACGTTCCGCTGGGAATCTGGGTACCCGTCGAGCCTCATGCAGATGTGGTCACCAGACCAGGCCAACGTCTTGCTGCGGGGCGCCGTCATGGCATTCAAGTCAGAGCACAACATGACGATCGACGGCGGCCTCACGCCGAAGCTATGGCGGGCCCTGTTCCAGGCTGAGGCCAGCGGTGCTCAGAATCACAACGGCTATACGTACGCGATCGCGAACAAGGGGTCGCCGGAGACGCTCACGATCTGGCATGACGGCCAGGTCGTGCTGCACAGCCTGACCAACACCGGGATCCCGGTAGCACCGACGGTTGACGGCACGTTCCCGGTATATCTGCGGTTCCGCAACACGATCATGAGCGGCACCAACCCGGACGGCAGCCACTATTCCGACCCGGTGTCGTTCGTCTCGTACTTCAACGGCGGCGACGCCGTGCACTACTTCCCGCGCGGGGGCTACGGCTACCAGCAGAGCCTTGGCTGCGTCGAGCTGCCCTATAACGCCGCCCAGCAGGCCTACCCCTTCCTGACCTACGGCAGCCTGGTGAGCGTTCGGGGGTAGTCGGCCCCACCGCGCGGGTGCAAGCTGCCGCCCGGCACAGCAAGGTGGCTGTGCCGGGCGGTTGCCACGTTGCTGTCGGGGTCACGCAATGCCCGTCCTCGGGTAGCCTCGCGATCGTGCCGTTAACCGCCGCCGACCTGGTTCCCTCGAGGCCGGGCGTTGCGGTGAGCGCGCCCCTAATGAGCCCATCGGAGCGGGTCAGAGCCTGTTTCCGATTCTTTACCTGGTACTCAGGCGAGATGCCGGTGATGGCATCTAGAGTCACTGCAAAGGATGTCCTGGTATGCATCCAGCGTTCTGGTATGCCCGCCGGTAGGTATCAGCCGGGCAATGACGGCGAGCGAGGGAGTCTTCGTTGTCCTTTCTGACGAGCCTGCCCAGGCGGGTCGTCGCCATCGGTGCCGCCATCGTCGTCTTGCTGGTCGCCGGCATCTGGGTCACGCTCACCCACGCATCGGCGCAGTCGTCTGATGCGGGCCAGAAGTCCAACCCCGCGGGCACAGCCCGTCCGTCGGCGTCGGCGATCGCCGCCCCGCTTCAGCTGGTGTCCGAGACCCCGGCCGCCGGTACTCGGGGCGTGAACGGCGCTACCACCGTCAAGATCCAGTTCTCCGCTCCAGTCGCCGCGACCTCACCCATGCCAACGATCACGCCAAGCCTCGCGGGCAACTGGCAAGGCGCCGGAACGAGCACGCTCGAGTTCGTGCCAACGGCCGCGTTCTCGCAGTACACGCACGTGATGGTGACGATTCCAGGCGGCGCGACCGGCGTGAAGTCAGCGCAAGGAGGCCTGCTCGCCAGCTCCGCCACGGTCCGGTTCAGGGTCGGCGGCTACCAGGATGCTCGGCTCGGCCAGCTGCTGGCCCAGCTCGGCTACCTGCCGTTGACGTGGACCGCGTCAGCGGGCGCGACCGTGCCGGCCGCTACGGACGCGACTGGCCAGCTTGCCGCCGCTTACAGCCCGCCGGCTGGGTCGTTCACCTGGAAGTCGGGCTATCCGAGCGAGCTGCCGAACTTCTGGGACAGCGGGTCGATGAGCGGACTGATCATGAAGGGCGCCGTCATGGCGTTCGAGGCCGATCACGGGCTCGGGCTCGATGGTGTGGTTGGCCCGCAGGTGTGGGCCTCGGTCCTGAAGGCCGTCGGCCATGGGCAGGACAACACCCACGGATACACGTACGCCATCGCCAGTGAAAGCAACCCCGAGACGCTGACGATCTGGCATGACGGCCAGATCGTGCTCCACACGCTGGCCAACACCGGCATCCCGGCAGCGCCGACGACGCTCGGCACCGCTCCGGTGTACCTGCGGTACTACTTCCAGATCATGAAGGGCAAGAACCCGGACGGGAGCAAGTACGCGGACCCGGTGTACTACGTGTCGTACTTCCGTTCTGGCGAGGCCGTGCACTTCTTCAATCGCGGCTCCTATGGCTACCCGCAGAGCCTCGGATGCGTCGAGCTGCCTTTCTCGGACGCTAAGGCCGCTTACCCGTACCTGACGTACGGCAGCCTGGTCACGGTGGCTCGCGGCAGCCTGACGCCGGCCAGCAGCCCTGTCTCCAACTAGGAACGTCGCCCCTCGCCGGGACTGCCTCGCGGCCGCGCTCTAGGGGCCGGCTGTCCAACGCCCGAACCTCGCCGTCGATAGCATCAAGGCACCGGGGGCGGCCACGCCCTTGAGCCTGCACCTTCATCCAGACAAAGAGGAGCCAGCCGTGCCTGCCGACAAGCTTCACATCACACTCGCCGGAAGCGAGCATGTGGTGGAAGAGGGCACGACGGCCGGCCGGGCACTGGCCGACCGGGACCCAGACAGCAAGCCGATTGCCGCGCGAGTCAACGGGGAGCTCCGCGACGTCGCCTGCCCGCTCGCCGACGGAGACCGGGTCGAGGCCGTATCCATCGACTCATCGGACGGCCTCACCATCCTGCGACACTCGACCGCACACGTCATGGCGCAAGCCGTGCAAGACCTCTTCCCGCAGGCGAAGCTCGGCATCGGGCCGCCGATCGAGAACGGCTTCTACTACGACTTCGACGTGCCTGAGGCGTTCACGCCGGAGGACCTGAAGAAGATCGAGCAGCAGATGCGACAGATCGTCAAGCAGGGCCAGCTCTTCAGCCGCCGCGTTGTCACCGACGACGACGCGAGCCGTGAGCTGGCCGACGAGCCGTACAAGCTCGAGCTGGTCGGCCTCAAGGGCAATGTCGGCTCATCGGGCCACGCCGTACCGGGCGATTCTGGTGAGTCCGTCGAGGTCGGCGGCGCCGAGCTGACGATCTACGACAACCTCGACGCAGCCACTGGCGAGCGGCGGTGGAAGGATCTCTGCCGCGGCCCGCACGTGCCGACGACGAGGGATATCCCGGCGTTCAAGCTGATGCGAAGCGGCGGTGCCTACTGGCGCGGCAACGAAAACAACCCTCAGCTGCAGCGCATCTACGGCACCGCCTGGCCATCGCGTGCTGAGCAAGACGCTCACCTGCACCTCCTGGAGGAAGCCGAGAAGCGTGACCACCGCAAGCTGGGCGCAGAGCTCGACCTGTTCTCCTTCCCGGGCGAGATCGGGAGCGGGCTGGTCGTCTTCCACCCGAAGGGCGGCGTGATCCGCAAGGCCCTCGAGGACTACTCACGCGCGCGCCACGAGCAGGCCGGATACCAGTTCGTGAACACGCCGCACATCACGAAGTCGAACCTGTTCGAGACCTCCGGCCACCTGGGGTGGTACGCGGAGGGGATGTACCCGCCCATGGAGCTCGAGGGCGCGAAGTACTACCTCAAGCCCATGAACTGCCCGATGCACATCCTGATCTACGCATCGCGCGGCCGGTCCTACCGTGAGCTGCCGATGCGGCTGTTCGAGTTCGGCACCGTCTATCGGTACGAGAAGTCGGGTGTCGTGCACGGACTGACCAGGGCACGGGGCTTCACCCAGGACGACGCGCACATCTTCTGCGCGCCCGATCAGCTCCAGGATGAACTGGCCGGCCTGCTCGACTTCGTCGTCGGACTGCTCCGCGACTACGGCCTGACCGAGTTCGAGGCCGAACTGTCCACCAGGCCGGACAAGTTCGTCGGCGACATCGCGGACTGGGACAAGGCGGAGGCCGCGCTCAAGTACGCGATCGACAAGTCCGGGCTGCCGTATGTCATCGCCGAGGGCGAGGGTGCATTCTACGCTCCCAAGATCGACGTGCACGTGAAGGACGCGATAGGCCGGCGCTGGCAGCTGTCCACGCTTCAAGTCGACTTCCAGGAGCCAGGCCGGTTCGGTATCGAGTACCAGGCGCCGGATGGCAGCAGACAGCGGCCTTACATGATCCACCGGGCGTTGTTCGGCTCGATCGAGCGGTTCTTCGGCATCCTCACCGAGCACTACGCCGGCGCGTTCCCGCCGTGGCTCGCTCCAGTGCAGGTAGTCGGCATCCCGATCTCCGACGCGCATGGGCAGTACCTCGAGACGGTGGCGACCCGACTGCGCGAGCACGGCGTCCGGGTTGAGGTCGATACCAGTGACGACCGGATGCAGAAGAAAATCCGGAACGCGCAGCGCCAGAAGGTGCCCTACATGCTGCTGGCCGGAGACGACGACGTGGCGGCGGGCGCTGTCTCGTTCCGCTATCGAAGCGGCGAGCAGAAGAACGGCGTGCCCGTCGTTGACGCCATCGCCGAGATCACCGGGGCCATCGCGAGCCGGGTTCAGGTCTGAGCCTGTGCCGGATCGCCTTACGCCTGGTGCCGTCGACCTCGGCCGGGGTCCCGTGGCGCCAGCGGTCGAGGGCGATACCGAGGTCGAGGCGGTCCAGGCCGAGATCGCGCCAGACGGGCTCATGCGCCTGTGGATGCCGCACCGGCTTGCCTACATCAAGGGCGAGAACAAGCCGCCCGAAGGCGCCGATACGACGTGCGTCTTCTGCGAGATCCCGAAGATGAGCGACGAAGACGGCCTCATCGTGAAGCGCGGCGTCCAGGTGTACGCGGTGCTGAACCTGTACCCGTACAACAGCGGTCACCTCATGGTCGTGCCGTATCGGCACGTCGCGGACTACACCGATCTCACCGAGGCCGAGACCGCGGAGCTAGCCGACTTCACGAAGCACGCGATGACGGCGCTCCGGCAGGCCTCGCAGGCTCAGGGCTTCAATATCGGCATGAACATGGGCAGCGTGGCCGGCGCCGGAATCGCCGGGCACCTACATCTGCACGTCGTTCCGCGATGGGGCGGCGACGCGAACTTCATGCCGATCGTCGGCCACACGAAGGTGCTCCCGCAGCTCCTGGCCGACACGCGCAAGCTGCTCGCTTCGGCTTGGCCTTCGTGAGGGGCTAGGGCCGGGGTGACCTAGAGCTCCAGGTCACCCCGGCCTCGGCCCACACGACCCAGATGGCAGGAACAACGGAGACGGTTAGGACTTCGCGGAGGCTACCTTCTCGGCTAGGTGGGATGGCAGCGGTTCGTAGCGCAGATAGGACCGCGTGAACGAGCCAGTGCCGTGCGACATCGAGCGCAGGTCGATGGCGTAACGCGTGACCTCGAGTTCCGGTATCTCCGCCTTGACCAAGGTGCGGCCGCCGGCCACTGATTCGGTTCCGAGCACGCGACCGCGCCGCGACGACAGGTCCGACATGACGGCGCCGACGTAGTCGTCGGGGATCAGCACCGAGACCTCGTCGACCGGCTCCAGCAGCAGGACCTGGGCCTTCGCGGCGGCATCGCGCAGCGCCGCCCGGCCGGCCTTCTGGAACGCCATGTCCGACGAGTCGACCGAGTGCGCCTTGCCGTCGAAGAGCGTGACCTTGACGTCGACCATCGGATATCCGGTCAGGACACCCTGCTCCATCTGGGCGCGGACACCCTTCTCCACCGACGGGATGAACTGTCGCGGGACCACGCCGCCAACGATCTTGTCGACGAACTCAAACCCTCCGCCGGAACCGAGCGGCTCGACCTCGACGCTGCAGATTCCGTACTCACCGTGGCCGCCGGACTGCTTGACGTTGCGGCCGAGACCCGCGGCCTTGCTCGCGACGGTCTCGCGCAGCGGAACGCGCAGCTCGGTCGTCTCGACCGCGACGCCGTACCGGCTTGATAGCCGGTCGAGCAGCAGGTCGACGTGGGCCTCACCCATGCACCAGAGGACGAGCTGGTGCGTCTCGGCGTTGTTCTCGAGCCGAAGGGTCGGGTCCTCGGCCACCAGCCGGGCAAGAGTCTGCGACATCTTGTCTTCGTCCGCCTTGGACTTGGCCTGGATCGCCACCGGCAGCAGCGGCTCGGGCATCGTCCAGGACTCCATGAGCAGCGGATTGTCCTTGTCGGACAGGGTGTCGCCGGTCTCGGCGGTGCTCAGCTTGGCGACCGCGCAGATGTCGCCCGCCGCACAGCTGGCCATGGGGCGCTGCTGCTTGCCGAGCGGCGATGTGATCGCGCCCACGCGCTCGTCTGCGTCGTGGTCGGCGTGACCGCGGTCAGCGCGGCCGTGGCCCGAGACGTGCACGACGGCGTCCGGCCGCAGCGTCCCGGAGAAGACCCGGACAAGACTGACCCGGCCGACGTAGGGGTCGGACGTCGTCTTGACAACCTCAGCCAGCAGCGGCCCGGCGGGATCCGAAGACAGGTCCCCAGCGGGCTTGCCGTCCGGGGTCGTCACGGTGGGCAGGGGGTGCTCCGCCGGTGACGGAAATGCCTGCGTGATGACCTCGAGCAGTTCCTCCAAGCCAATGTGGTGCGGCGCGGAGGATGCGAGCACCGGATAGAAGCTGCCGCGGGCGACTGCCTTCTCGAGGTCCTCGATGAGGCCCTTGACCTCGATCTGCTCGCCGGCGAGGTAGGAGTCCATCAAGGTCTCGTCCTCGCTCTCCTGGATGATCGCCTCGATGAGTGACCCGCGAGCTTCCTCGACGCGCTCCAGCTGATCACCAGGAATGTCGGTGTCGGCTCGGTTGCCGCTGCCGTAGTCGTAGAACCGCTGCGACAGGAGACCGATCAGGCCCTGGACGCCGCCTTGGCCGTCGCTAACCGGCAGGTACAGTGGCGCGACCGAATCGCCGAACGCGGCCCGGCAGGCGGCCAGCGCTTCCTCGAAGTCGCCGCGCTGGTGGTCGATCTTGGTGATCACGACGGCTCGCGGAGTGCCGACGGCCGCGCACTCGTCCCAGAGCATCTGGGTCAGGCCGTCTACCCCCTCGGCCGCGGAGACTGTAAACAGCGCGGCATCGGCGGCTCGCAGACCGGCGCGCAGGTCGCCGGTGAAGTCGGCGTAGCCGGGGGCGTCGAGCAGGTTCACCTTGACGCCATCGTGAATGAGCGGAACGAGCGTCAGGTTCACCGAACGCTGCTGTCGCACCTCGACCTCATCGAAGTCGCTGACAGTGCTTCCGTCCTCGACTCTGCCTTCTCGCTGGATCGTGCCGGTCGTGACCAGAAGGGCCTCGGCCAGCGTCGTCTTCCCTGCTCCCGAGTGGCCGACCAGCACCACATTGCGTACGCTCTCGGGCTGGCCGGCCGCTGATGTCCGGCCGGCGGCTCCCGCTGCGTGAGACTTGTCCGCCATCCGCATCGCCTCCTGAGACGCTGAGTTAGGTTCCTACCCCAATCCACCCTTGGCTGTAGTCGGTAGCCGCACGTGATGGTTGCCGCGCGGTCCACTGCTGCACGCCCAGCCTTTACCTGCACGTCGACGACCACAAGTCCCTGACCGGAATCATTACGAGTGTTCCGTCAGGTGCCGACTGAGGCATTGCCATGGACCGGCACGCCTGCCCGTCGGGACGGACACCAGGTGACTTCCCTCGCCAGTAGGATCAAGCCGCCATGCTCAAAGTTCTGCGGCCAGTGATCGCCCGCGTACTGACTCCGGTTGGAGAGGTCCTTGCCCGCACGCCGGTGACTCCGAACGCGCTTACCATCATCGGTACGATCGGCATGTCGACGGGTGCGCTGTGGCTCTTCCCAACCGGTCATCTCTTCGCGGGAGTCTTGGTCTGCACCGGGTTTGTGCTCACCGACATGCTCGACGGCACGCTGGCGCGGATCAAGGGCACAACTGGGAAGTTCGGCGCGTTCCTTGACTCCACGATGGACCGGGTCGCGGACGCCGCCGTATTCGCCGGGCTCGCGGCCTGGTTCGTGCTGGGCGGGCATTCCAAGCTGCTAGCTGGCGTTTCCATCTTCTGCCTGGTGGCTGGCTCGCTGGTGTCGTACGCGAAGGCCAGGGCCGAGAGTCTGGGCCTGAAGTGTGATGTCGGTTTCGCCGAGCGCACCGAGCGACTGCTGATTGGGCTTGTTGCCACCGGTCTGTCCGGCCTTGGCGTACCGTATGTGCTTTCCATCGGGCTGTGGATCCTCGCTGCCGTCAGCCTGTTCACGTTCGGCCAGCGGGTGTGGGCGGCCCGTCAGTCAGCAGCCGCCCTCGCCGCCGCGGCCGGCGGCGCCCCCGACGTGGACCAGTCCCAGGCGGGGCCAGGAGGATAGGGACATGCCGGGATTGAAGGACAAGCTCGCCGACGTCGGCTACGCCGCCGGGTGGAGCGTCGGCTGCCGGCTGCCCGAGTCCTGGATGCAGGCGGCCTTCAGGTTCGCCGCCGATATCGCCTGGCGTCGGCAGGGTCCGCGGATCCAGGTCCTCGAGGCCAACCTGGTGCGCGTGCTCGGGCCGGATGCCGACGGCGCGGCGGTGCGCGCCGCGTCGCGCGAGGTCATGCGTCGGTACGCCCGCTACTGGCTGGAGATCTTCCGGCTGCCGGTGATGCCGGTCCAGCTGCTGGTGGACGGCATGGACGACCACGGGAACAAGCAGCTGATCTTCGACTCGATCGCGTCGGGGCGCGGCGCCGTCATCGGTTTGCCGCACATGGGCAACTGGGACCAGGCCGGGGCATGGATCATCAACTTGGGAGCAGGCTCCTTCACAACGGTTATGGAGCGCCTCAAGCCCGAGAGCGTCTACAAACGCTTCGTTACATTCCGGGAAGGGCTGGGCATGGAGGTGCTACCCGCCAGTGGCGGAGCCCGGCCGTTCGGGATACTGGCTCAGAGGCTAAGGGCTGGGAGATTCGTGTGCCTGCCCAGCGACCGGGATGTGACCGGCAGCGGTATCGAGGTGGAGTTCTTTGGCGAGAAGGCCAAGATGATGGCCGGCCCAGCGGCGCTTGCCGTGCAGACGGGCGCCGCCCTGATTCCTGTCGTGCTCTGGTTCACCGAGGACGGCTGGGGCGCGAACATCGGCGATGAGATCCAGCAGCCCGCGGACGGCACGAGGGCGCAGAAGGTCGCCGCGATGACTCAGGAGATGGCCCGGTTCTTCGAGACCGGCATCAGGGCGCACCCGTACGACTGGCTGATGCTCCAGAAGGTCTTCGTCGCCGACCTTGATCCGGAGCGGCAGGCGCTCGCGGCAGCGCGCGCGGCCGCCAACGGCCAGCTGGCCGAACATGACCTCGCCGGGCAGGACCTGCAATGAGGGTCGGCCTGGTCTGCCCGTACACGTGGGAGGTGCCTGGCGGCGTCCGCGAGCACGTCAGTGGCCTGGCGGAAACGTTGATGGACCTCGGCCACGAGGTGTCGGTGATCGCACCGGCGGATGATGACGCCATCTTGCCGCCCTATGTCGTGCCGGCTGGCCGGGCCGTCCCCGTTCCGTATAACGGGTCAGTTGCTCGCCTCGCGTTCGGATTTCTGTCGGCCAGCAGGGTCCGGCGCTGGCTGAAAGATGGCGACTTCGACGTGCTGCACGTGCACGAGCCGGCCGCTCCCAGCCTGTCGCTGCTGGCCTGCTGGGTTGCCGACGGTCCGATCGTCGCGACCATGCACGCGGCGATGCCGCGCTCGCGGGCCCTGCACGCAGCGCAGCCGATCCTGGCGTCGGCGCTGGAGAAGATCAGCGGCCGGATCGCGGTTGCCGAGGCTGCGAGGAACACCCTGGTCGAGCACCTGGGCGGCGACGCGGTCCTGATCCCCAACGGGGTCAACGTGAGCCGGTACGAGAAGGCCGAGCCGCTGCCCGGCTTTCCCGGAACGGGCGGCACTCTTGGCTTCCTCGGCCGGATGGACGAACCCCGCAAGGGCCTGGACATCCTGCTGGCTGCGTTCGCGGTGATGGCCGCCGAGCGGCCGCAGCTGCGGTTGCTGATCGCCGGCCGCGGCGACCCGGACGAGGTGCTGGAGCAGGTGCCCCCCGCCTATCGAGACCGGGTCGTGCTGCTGGGTCAGGTCAGCGACGTCGACCGGGTCCGGATGCTGCACTCGGTTGACGTCTTTTGCGCCCCGAACACCGGTGGCGAGAGCTTCGGCTACGTGCTTGTCGAGGCGATGGCCTCGGGCGCTCCGATCGCGGCCAGCGACATCGACGCGTTCCGGCAGGTACTGCGCGGCGGCGAGGCTGGGGAGCTATTCAGCGTCGGTAGCGCGGCCGGGCTCGCCGAGGCGGCCGGGCGGATGCTCGACGACCCGGCGCACCGGGCAAAGCTGGCGGCGGCCGCGTCAACGGCCGTTCGTGAGTTCGACTGGGCGGTCATCGCGCGCGATATCGTCCGGGTCTACGAGGCGGTCGCGCCGGCGACCGGGCGGGTTGCAGTTGCGCTATGACGCCGATGACCAGCATCATCGTCATCGCCATCCTGGCAATACTGGGGGTCTATATCTCCTGGCGTGCAGGCCGCCTCGACCGGCTGCACGCACGACTGGAGGGGGCCAAGTTCGCGCTGGACGCGGCCCTCGTGCGACGCAGTTCGATAGCGCTCGAGCTGGCCTCCTCGGGTTTGCTCGACCCGGCGACCAGCGTTCTGCTCGCGGGCGCGGCCCACGACGCTAGATCGGCCGAGCAAGCCAGGGAAATGCCCGAGAGCGACCTGACCAGGGCGCTGCGCGCTGTCTTCAGCCAGCCGGACTTCCGCACGCTGCTGGCCGGCCGGGAGGGCGCCGAGGAGCTCCTCACCGAGCTGGAGAGCGCGTCCCATCAGGTGTTCCTGGCCCGGAAGTTCTACAACGACGCCGTGGCGGCCACGCTGGCGGCCCGCCAGCGGTGGCTGGCGCGAGTGCTAAGGCTGGCAGGCCGGGCGCCAAATCCAGAGTTCTTCGAGATCGATGACTCACTCGTGCCCGCCGGCGACGCGGGTACCGGGCCGACGGCTGACATCCCGCACCTGACGACGTAGCGGAGCAACTGCTATCGTATTTTGTGGGTGATCTGAGAAGCACTTCTCGGCCTTTGAGGGAAGCGCTACCTGCGCGCCGCGCCGCGCACCGGCCGCTCACCGGCGCTCCCGCGCCGGCTGCTGACCGGTGTTGTGCACCGGCGGCCCGCCGACGGCGGCCACCTACCATGGAAGCATCGTCCCCAGCTACTGAGTGAGGTTTGTCGTGTCCGCAGATAATGCGCCTGAGGCGGCTAGCACTAGCGATCAGCCAGGCGGCCCAGAAGGGCACCAGCCGGGTCAAGCGCGGCATGGCCGACATGCTCAAGGGCGGCGTCATCATGGATGTCGTCACGCCCGAGCAGGCGAAGATCGCCGAGGATGCTGGCGCCGTCGCCGTCATGGCGCTGGAGCGGGTGCCCGCTGACATCCGCACCCAGGGTGGGGTCGCGAGGATGAGCGACCCCGACATGATCGACGGGATCATCTCCGCCGTCTCGATCCCGGTGATGGCCAAGTGCCGCATCGGCCACTTCGTGGAGGCCCAGGTCCTGCAGGCCATCGGGGTCGATTACATCGACGAGTCCGAGGTGCTGACGCCGGCCGACGAGGCGTACCACGTCGACAAGTGGCAGTTCACCGTGCCGTTCGTCTGCGGGGCGACCAACCTGGGCGAGGCACTGCGACGGATCGCCGAAGGCGCGGCGATGATCAGGTCTAAGGGCGAGGCTGGTACCGGGAATGTGGTCGAGGCGACCCGGCACATGCGGGCGATCCGGGCCGAGATCCGCACGCTGTCCACGCTCTCGGCGGAGGAGCTGTTCACGGCCGCGAAGGACCTGGCGGCACCGTACGAGCTCGTCGCCGACGTCGCGGCGGCTGGCAAGCTGCCCGTGGTCCTGTTCACCGCCGGCGGCCTGGCCACGCCGGCCGACGCGGCCATGATGATGCAGCTAGGGGCCGAGGGCGTCTTTGTCGGCTCGGGCATCTTCAAATCCGGCGATCCGGCCGCCAGAGCAGCGGCGATCGTGCGGGCCACCACGTTCTACGACGACCCGGACGTCATCGCCAAGGTCTCGCGCGGGCTGGGTGAGCCGATGGTCGGCATCAACCTGGACACCCTGGCGCCGGAGCAGCGATACGCCGGCCGCGGCTGGTGACGGCACCAGGCGCGCCCGGAGCACCGGCGGGGGGAGCACCGGCGGGGCGCTCGGCCGCCCCGGCTGTCGGCGTCCTGTCGCTGCAAGGCGACGTCGCCGAGCACATGCGGGCGCTGGGGGAGTCGGGTGCCGAGCCGCTCACCGTGCGCCTGCCCGAAGAGCTCGACCGGGTCGAAGGGCTGATCATCCCCGGCGGTGAGTCCACGACGATCTGGAAACTGATCGACATCTTCGGTCTCGCCGAGCAGCTACGTAAGCGCATCGCGGACGGCCTGCCCGTCTTCGGGTCCTGCGCAGGCATGATCATGCTGGCTGACCGGCTGCCTGATCCCGCGTCCGGCCAGGAGACCCTCGGGGGCATCGACATGAGCGTCCGGCGGAACGCGTTCGGCCGCCAGGTGGACTCATTCGAGCGGGACCTGGACATCAGCGGCGTCGAAGGGCCGCCATTCCGCGCGGTGTTCATCCGGGCTCCCTGGGTGGAGGAGGTCGGGCCGAGCGTCGAGATACTCGCGACCGACCCCGGCACGAGTAGGATCGTCGCCGTTCGCCAGGGTCGGGCGCTGGCCACGTCGTTTCATCCTGAGCTGACCCGCGACTGGCGCATCCACCGAATGTTCGTTGACATGGTGAGGGAACCGGCATGAGCGGCCACTCAAAGTGGGCGACCACCAAGCACAAGAAGGCGGTGGTTGACGCCCGGCGCGGCAAGCTATTCGCGAAGCTGATCAAGAACGTCGAGGTCGCCGCTCGAAGCGGCGGTCCCGACCCGGCCGGCAACCCGACGCTGTACGACGCCGTCCAGAAGGCCAAGAAGAACTCGGTCCCGAACGACAATATCGACCGCGCCATCCGGCGCGGCGGCGGCCTGGAGGCCGGCGGCGCGAACTACGAGTCGATCACGTACGAGGGCTACGCGCCCGGCGGCGTGGCCGTGCTGGTCGAGTGCCTCACCGACAACCGGAACCGGGCCGCATCAGACGTCCGCGTCGCCTTCACGCGGAACGGCGGCTCGATGGCCGATCCTGGCTCGGTCTCCTACCTGTTCAGCCGTCGCGGCGTCGTGATCGTCCCGAAGACCGGCGGCGTGACCGAGGACGACGTGCTGACAGCTGTCCTGGACGCGGGCGCGGAGGAAGTAAACGATCTCGGCGAGTCGCTGGAGGTGATCAGCGAGCCCGGCGACCTGGTCGCGGTGCGCACTGCGCTCCAGGACGCAGGACTCGACTACGAATCCGCCGAGCGACCGTTCCTGCCGTCCGTCGAGGTCGAGGTCGACGAGGACAACGCCCGCAAGGTGTTCCGCCTTGTCGAGGCCCTTGAGGACTCCGACGACGTGCAGGACGTGTACGCCAACTACTCGGTGTCCGACGAAATCATGGAAAAGCTCGGGTGACGCCCTGAACGGCGTGGAGGTCAGGCCGTTCCGCCCGGACGACGACCTCGAGGCGGAGCTCGACCTGAGCCGACGCGCGTTCGGCCCGATTGGCCCGGGCCGACGGCAAGCCGCGGTGGCGAGTCGCCAGGGCAGCATCGACGCGGGCGCCCTGTTCGGAGCGTTCGACGGCGGACGGCTCATCGGCAGTGCCCGTTACCACATCATGCGCCAGTGGTGGCACGGCCGTTCGCTTCCGATGGCGGGCATCGCGGGCGTCAAGGTCGCCCCCGAAGAACGGGGCCGCGGCGTCGGCACCGCGATGACTGCCGCGCTGCTCGACGACATCGCGGGCCGCGGCTACCCGCTGTCGGTGCTGTTCCCGTACACCGCGTCGATCTACCGCGCGCTGGGCTGGGAGATCGGTGGCCGCCGATACGAGACGGTGCTGCCAGCCAGCGCCCTGACCACGTTTCCGAGCCAACGACCAGCCAGACCTAGCCGACCAGGATGGGCCGAAGGTGCGTCGGGCAAGCCCGGCTGACGCGGCGGCGATCGTCGAGGTCAAGGGCCTCGTGCACGAGCGCCTGCGGCACTGCGGGCCGAACACGCGCGAGCCCTGGGTGCTTCGCGACTGGCTCGACGACGAGGATCACTTCGCCTACCTCGCCGACGATGGCTTCCTCAGCTACCGATGGTCTGGCGACATGGAGGAACTGCACGTCGAGGAGTTGATCGCCACCTCGGCGGCGACTGCACGAGCGTTCTGGCGGATCCTGGCCTCGAACGCGCACATGGTCACCCGTGTGCGCGCCTGCCTCGCCCCCAACGATCCCGTCACGTGGCAGATCAGGGATGCGGACGCGGAGCTGCACCAGGCAGACGCCTGGATGCTCCGCGTCGTGGACGCCCGGCGGCAATCGCCGGGCGCGGCTACCCCGCCGGCGCCAGCGTCTCGGTCGCACTGGATGTCACCGATCGCGGCCGGCCTGCGGAACACGGGCCGCTGGGCGCTCGATGTGTCCGGCGGCACCGCCAGCTTCAAGCGGCTGGGCGACGCCCCGGTTGCCCAGAGTCCGGCTGCGCTCAGCGTCGGCGCCCGCGGTTTCGCCGCGCTCTACGCCGGCGTCCCCGTCCCGACGCTTCGGCTGGCCGGCTTGGCAGCCGGCGGTGATCCCGCCGCTGACGACGCGCTCAGCTCGGCGTTCCACGGCCCTGCGTTCACCATCGATCACTACTAACCAGGGAACGGGGCCCGTTGCCTACCTCGCCGTCATGACCGCGGCCGCAAGCTGGCTGATGCGACTGCGGTCGGCGCGCCGCCGCGTCGACCGGGCACTCGCGCTGTAGTGTGAGCGACCGAACAGGTGTTCGCAGCGAACGGACGGTGACGGATGCGCGTGCTCGGCGTGGATCCGGGCCTTACTCGCTGCGGGATCGGCGTTATCGAGGGTGAGCCCGGCCGGGCGCTTCGGCTGGTCGGCACGGACGTAATCAGGACGCCAGCCGGAGACGAGATCGGCGCCCGCCTGCTAACGCTGGAGGCGGAGATCGACCGCTGGCTGGCCCGGTATCAGCCAGACTCGGTCGCTGTGGAGCGCGTCTTCAGCCAGCACAATGTGCGCACGGTCATGGGCACGGCCCAGGCCGGCGCCATCGCGATCGCCTGCGCCGCGCGCCGCGGTGTGCCGGTCGCCTTGCATACGCCGAGTGAGGTCAAGGCCGCTGTGACCGGCAGCGGGCGGGCTGACAAGCGGCAGGTGACCCACATGGTGACCAGGCTGCTTCGGCTGGCCGACCCGCCGCGCCCGGCCGACAGCGCCGACGCGCTTGCGCTGGCCATCTGCCATCTGTGGCGCGGCACGGCGCAGCAGCGGCTTGCCGCCGCCAGGCTCTCCTCCGTCGAGCCTGGCGCGGCAAGCAGTTCCCTCGAGCGGGCCGCGGTCGAGCGGCGCCATCGAGCGAGCCGCCGCCGCCAAGCTCTCTTCCGGAGGTAACCGGTGATCGCGCATCTGAGCGGCTGCGTCGCCGCCGTCGCGCCCGACGGCGCTGTCATCGAGGTCGGCGGCGTCGGCCTACTGGTCCAGTGCACCCCTGGCACGCTCGCTGGGCTGCGTCTCGGGGAGCGCGCGCGTCTCGCGACGTCTCTGGTTGTCAGGGAGGACGCGCTCATCCTCTACGGGTTCGCCACCGAGGACGAGCGCAACACCTTCGAGTTGCTTCAGACCGCGAGCGGCGTCGGGCCGCGGCTAGCGCAGGCGATGCTAGCGGTGCTGCCCCCGGACGCCCTCCGCCGCGCGGTGGCCGCTGAGGACCTGGCCACGCTCACCTCGGTGCCAGGCATCGGGCGTAAGGGCGCGCAACGGATCGTGCTTGAGCTAGCCGGCGGCTTGGCTCGCCGACCGACGTCGGCACGCCCGCGGCAGCCGGGACGGCGGTGCTCGCCGGACGGCAGTGGCAGGAGCAGGTCAGGGCGGGGCTGCTGAGCTTGGGCTGGCAGGGCAGAGAGGCCGATCAGGCGATCGCGGCGGTGGAGCCTGACGTGGCCGCGCAGGCGGAAGAGCCTGGCGACGTCGACGTGGCCGTCGCGCTACGGGCCGCGCTTCGGGTGCTGGGGCGCCCGTGACCGGGCCACCGGAGACCAGATCGGCCGGGGCAACCGCCCCGGCCGCTCAAGACCACGATCCGGACCGGGTCGTGTCTGCGCTGGCTGATGCCGACGACCGGGTGGTCGAAGGGGCGCTGAGGCCCAAGCGGCTCAGCGAGCTGGTGGGCCAGAATCGCGTTCGCGAGCAGCTCTCGCTCGTGCTCGAAGGCGCGACGCGCCGCGGCCGCCCTCCCGATCACGTCCTGCTGTCGGGACCACCGGGTCTGGGCAAGACGACCCTCGCCATGATCATCGCCGCCGAGCTGGGCGCGCCGCTGCGCATCACGAGTGGGCCTGCGATCGAGCGCGCGGGCGATCTGGCCGCGATCTTGTCGACGCTGGCCGAAGGCGAAGTCCTCTTCATCGACGAGATTCACCGCGTGGCTAGGCCGGCGGAGGAGCTGCTGTACCTGGCCATGGAGGACTTCAGGGTAGACGTGGTGATCGGCAAGGGCCCTGGTGCCACCGCGATCCCGCTCGACATAGCGCCGTTCACGCTTGTCGGCGCGACGACCAGAGCCGGCCTGCTGCCTGCGGCGCTACGGGACAGGTTCGGGTTCACCGCGCACCTCGATTTCTACGAGCCTGCCGAGCTGGGCGTGATCGTCCGAAGGTCGGCAGGCCTGCTCGGAGTTGCGCTGCGCGACGACGGCGCGGACGAGATCGCGGGCCGATCTCGGGGGACGCCCAGGATCGCCAACCGCCTGCTGCGCCGCGTCCGCGATTTCGCCGAAGTACGAGGCGACGGCGTCGTGAACAGGGACTGTGCGCGCGCGGCCCTCGACCTCTATGAAGTAGATGCCAGCGGGCTTGACCGGCTTGACCGAGCGGTGCTCGGCGCGCTGGTCAGCCGCTTCGGCGGCGGCCCGGTTGGCCTGGCCACGCTGGCCGTCGCGGTGGGGGAGGAGGCCGAGACCGTCGAGGTCGTCGCCGAGCCATTCCTGGTCCGGGCGGGCTTGATCGCGCGTACTCCGCGCGGCCGGGTGGCAACCCCGGCCGCGTGGCGCCAGCTTGGCTTGCCCCTTCCTGCCAAGGCAGCGTGGGCGACACTTGCCAGCTTCGGCTCATCCGATCCTGCGTCGGGCGGTGACGCAAGTCTCAGCGATGGCAGCAACGAGGTGACCCTTTTCGACTGATTACTGAGTACCAACCTGGGCTGAATTGTCACGCCGGGTCGCGGGCTGGTCACGATTACTCTCCAGACGCCGTAGCCTGTTGGTGCGCAAAGCGCGCGCCGCTACACTGCGGCAGTTGGTCCAAGACGCGCCACTTCGGCACTGCTTCGGGGTCCGCACCCGCCAGGTGCTCGCCAGCTAGCTGGCTGCCGGGGCAGAACTAATTGGAAGGATGCCCCTCCGATGGGGAATCAAGCTCTCGCCGCCGTAGCGGCCAAGACCACCAGCTCCAGCTCAAGCTCGCTGCTGCTCATCATTCTCGTCTTCGCCGTGCTGATGATCTTCATGTTCCGGTCGCAGCGTAAGCGCCAGCGGGCGGCACAGAACACCCAGCGCCAGGTGATGAACGGCAGCCGGATCCGCACCGTGCACGGCATCTACGGCACGGTCGTCGACGGCGATGACCGCAACGTCATCGTGGAGATCGCGCCCGGTGTACGGATCAAGATGCTTCGTCAGGCCATCGGCGTTGTTGTCCCGGATGACGAGCCGGACGGCGTCAACCCGACCTTCACCGAATCAGATAAGACCGGGTCGGACTCGAGCACGTCGTCGGCCAGCGCTGAAGATCACAGCGACCTAAGCCGCTAGCGCCCGCTACTGACCGAGCGAAAGACAGGGCATTCGTGGCTCCACCAAGCACACCCAACTCGCGGCCAGGGCGGTACCTCACAGCACTAGTGGTGCTGATCGTGGTGATGCTGGCGGGCGTTCTCGGGTCGCGCATCATCTCGCCCGGCGACTGGCACAAGAGCTTCGTGGTCGGCCGCGGACTGGACCTGTCGAGCGGGACCTCGGTGACGCTGCAGGCGCAGACCGGCAAGGCCGGACAAGCGCCGAGCCAAGCGTCCATGACCAAGGCCGTCCAGATCATTACCAACCGCGTTGAGGCGACAGGCCTCACCGGTGCGACGGTCGTCCCGCAGGGCAAGGACGAGATCGTCGTTTCAGTGCCGGGTGCTGGGGCGCAGAAGGTCGCCACCCTGGTCGGCGAGACGGCCTTGCTGCGGCTCCGCCAGGTCCTGTTCGTGGCGCCGAATACCACGACGGGTACGACGCCGTCGGCGACGCCGTCAACTTCCTCGAACGCCAGTGGTACGTCGGCTTCGCCGTCAGCGTCACCGTCGGCCAACGCGAGCTCGACCTCATCAACGTCGTTGTCCACAACGGCGAACGGATCTGGCGACCTCACCGCGCTCACCCCCGCCACGGTCCGGCTGTTCGACAAGCTTGATTGCTCGAACAAGAACTGGAAGACGCAGATCTACGGCGCCATTCCGAGCGCTTGGGACAACCCGAACATCCAGGTGGTGAGCTGCTTCGGCAGCA
Source organism: uncultured Actinomycetota bacterium (assembly GCA_963730085.1). Taxonomy (GTDB): domain Bacteria; phylum Actinomycetota; class Actinomycetes; order Streptosporangiales; family Streptosporangiaceae; genus JAJYUU01. Next base: position 131,979 of record CAVSQI010000018.1, read on the forward strand.
ACAAGTACGTGCTCAATAAGGCCGTTGTGCAGGGCAAGGACATCAGCGGGGCCCAGGCTGTTGACCAGGTCGGCGGCTGGGTCGTTACGTTCAACGTCAAGAACCCGGCGGCCGGCGCCCTCGGCAGCCTGACGACCGGGATGTACAACCAGGATTACAAGTCGACCAACGCCAACCAGCAGGTGCTCGACCTGCTTGGCGTGGTGCTCGACGGTGATCTGCAGGGTTCGCCGCCGCAGGTCACCAGCCCGATCTCTACCTCGGTCCAGGTTACCGGCGGTACGGGCAACGGCTTCAGTCAGGCGTCGGCTACGCAGCTAGCCGATGTGCTGAAGTACGGCAGCCTGCCGCTGTCGTTCAAGAACCTCAACACGTCGTCGGTGTCGCCTTCGCTCGGGTCGGATCAGCTGTCGGCGGGTCTGTTCGCTGCGTTGGTCGGGCTGCTGCTCGTGGTCATCTACTCCTTCATCTACTACCGAGGCCTCGGCATCGTCTCGGTGTCGAGCCTCACGATCGCCGCGTCGCTGACCTACCTGGCGGTGGTCCTGCTGTCGAAGTACGAGGGTTTCACGCTGACGCTGGCCGGCATCGCGGGTCTGATCGTCGCCATCGGCATCACGGCCGACTCGTTCATCGTGTACTTCGAGCGATTGCGCGACGAGGTACGCGAGGGCAGATCGCTGCGGGCCGCCGTCGAACGCGGCTGGGTTCGAGCCCGCCGCACCATTCTGGTCTCCGACACCGTGTCGTTCCTGGCCGCGCTGCTGCTGTACATCCTGTCGATCGGCGACGTCCGCGGCTTCGCGTTCACGCTCGGCATGACCACGCTGATCGACGTGATCGTCGTGTTCCTTTTCACCAAGCCGATGATCACGCTGCTGGCCCGGACGAAGTTCTACGGCCAGGGCCACCCGCTGTCAGGCCTCGATCCGGCCCGACTCGGCGCCCGCGCCCCGTGGCGAGGGAGCCGTCGGCCAGCACCTAGCGCTGGCGGGTCAAGCGTCAGCCCGGCAGGCGCCGGTGGTGCAGGTACTGCGGCGCGCACCTCGACCAGCATCAAGGAGGCGTGATGTCGCGGCGCAACCTCGGCGGCAGGCTGTACCGCGGCGAGATCTCCTTCGACTTCGTCAGCCGGCAGAAGCTGTGGTACATGATCTCCGGTGCCATCCTGGTCATCAGCCTGCTGGCGCTGATCTTCCGCGGATTGAACTACAGCGTCGAGTTCAAAGGCGGGTCGCTGTTCACCGTGCCTGCCACCTCGCAAGTGACGCAGGCCGGGCTGACCCAGGTCGTGCAGGCCAACGGCGGGTCGAACCCGACCGCCACCGAGGTCAAGCCGTTCAACGGCAAGGCCCCGTACTGGCAGGTACAGACGACCCAGCTGTCAACGACGAAGTCACTGCAGGTCGAGCGCGCAATCGCGCAGAAGTTCGACATCAACGTCGGCAACATCTCGATCCAGGATGTCGGGTCGAGCTGGGGGTCACAGGTCTCGCAGAAGGCGATCGAAGCACTGATCGCCTTCCTCATCGTGATCGTGATCTACCTGACGATCGCGTTCGAGTGGCGGATGGCGGCGTCGGCCCTCGTGGCCCTGGCGCACGACATCGTGATCACCATTGGCGTCTACGCATTGACCGGCTTCCAGGTCAGCCCGGCGACGGTCATCGGCCTCCTGACGATCCTCGGCTACTCGCTGTACGACACCGTGGTCGTCTTCGACAAGGTCAGGGAGAATACGGCGCCGATACTCGGGACCCGCAAGAGCACCTACAGCGAGGCCGCCAACCTCGCTCTCAACCAGACGCTGGTCCGCTCCATTAATACGTCGCTGACCGCGCTGCTGCCAGTCGCGGCGATCCTGGTTGTCGGCACGCTGTTGCTCGGCAACGGCGAGCTGAAAGACCTGTCACTCGTGCTATTCGTCGGCATGCTGTCGGGCACGTACTCCTCGATCTTCATCGCCACCCCGGTGCTCGCGGACCTGAAGGAGCGCGAACCGCAGTACAAGCAGCTGGCGAAGCAGGTGGCCCTGCGGGCGGCCGGCGGGCGGGCCGCGCAGCGGAAGGCCGCGGCTGCCACGGCGAACGCCGCCACGGCGGTCACCGTCAGCGGGCAGGCTGGCAATGGCAGCGCTACCGCTGTCGACCTCATCAGCGACAGCCCACCGGATACCGACGAAGACCTCAGCCGCCCTGAGGTGCTCGATGACGAGTCCGTGCCCGCCTCGGAGCCAGCCACGGCGGCGCAGTCGCGGACATCTAGCCCTCGACCGCCCGGGGCGCGGCAGCAGCCAGTGCGCAGGCCGGCCGCGAAACGGCGGCCGAGCGGTAAGAAGAAGCGCAGGTAGTCGCCCGTGCCGGGCGATCACCAGGTCGGGTCCGATGCTGCCGAGTCGGCCACGCACGGCAGATCTGCCGACGTCGCAGCGATGCTGCTGGAGCTGATTCGCGACGTCCCGGACTATCCGCAGCCAGGGATCGTCTTCAAGGACATCTCGCCGCTGCTGGCCGACGGCCCGGCATTCGCGGCGACGGTTGAAGCGCTCGCCGACCGCAGCCTCGACGTGACCAAGGTGGCCGGGATCGAGGCGCGCGGCTTCATCCTGGCCGCTCCGGTAGCGTACGTGCTCGGGACCGGCTTCGTGCCCGTGCGCAAGCAGGGCAAGCTGCCGGCGCAGACGCATGCGCAGTCATACGCGCTTGAGTACGGCGAGGCCACGATCGAGGTACATACCGATGCATTTGGTCCAGGTGACCGGGTGCTGATCGTGGACGATGTCCTCGCCACGGGCGGGACCGCCGCCGCGACGGCTGAGCTGGTCAGGCGGGCCGGAGCGACGGTGGCTGGAATCACCGTGCTGCTGGAGATCGGATTCCTGGCCGGGCGAGCGAAACTTCCCGGCCTGGACGTCCGCTCGCTGCTGGCCGTGTGACGCAACGTACGGAGCCCGGCACTTCCTGAATCGTCCGCCGATAGACTTGATGCTACGGCGGACGTGAGGAGCGCATGTGGCCGGTGACGTTGTGACGGCCGGTACGGCCGAGCCCGATGTCACCCAGGACCTGCCCGCGGCGGATGTTGGGGTGACACCGGCCGCACCCATGCCCGAGGACGTTGCCGATCAAGAGCACGCACCTTCAGGGGCGCGACAGGCGACTGCCGAAGAACCGGCGACTGCCGAAGAACCGGCGACAGCCGAGGAGCCGCCCCCAGCGGACGCCGATACCACCGCACCGCCCGGCTGGAAGGGCGCCGGCCGGACCGGCGGTAACAAGAAGTCCGCGGCGCGATCCGCGGCCAATCGCGTGACTCGCCGGTCCTCCCAGCCTTCCGACGCCGCCGCAGCTGGCCAGGCGCAAGGTGACGGCGCATCGGGTGCGGCCGCGGTCCGCCGCCGGCTGGCGCGGCTTGGGGCAACGCGCACAGGTGGCGTCAACCCGGTGCTCGAACCGCTGGTCAAAAGCGTACGAACCACGCACCCGAAGGCTGATATCCGGCTGATCGAGCGCGCTTACGAAGTGGCGGCCAGGCTGCACGCCGGTCAGTCCCGGCGAAGCGGCGACCCGTATATCACGCATCCGCTCGCGGTCGCGACAATCCTGGCCGAGCTTGGCATGCCGCACGACACGATCTGCGCCGCGCTGCTGCACGACACCGTCGAGGACACGCAGTACACGATCGACCAGCTCCGCGAGGACTTCGGCGAGGACATAGCCGCCCTTGTCGACGGCGTGACAAAGCTAGACAACGTCAAGTACGGCGACGCCGCCCAGGCCGAGACCGTGCGCAAGATGGTCGTCGCCATGTCGCGCGACATCAGGGTGCTCGTCATCAAGCTGGCCGACAGGCTGCACAACATGCGCACGCTGCGATATATCCCGCGGGCAAAGCAAGAGCAGAAGTCGCGCGAAACACTGGAGATCTTCGCGCCGCTTGCGCACCGGCTCGGGATGAACACGGTGAAGTGGGAGCTTGAGGACCTCGCATTCGCGACCCTGTTCCCGAAGCGGTATGACGAGATCGCGCGACTGGTCTCCGAGCGCGCGCCCCGGCGCGAGATGTTCCTGCAGGAAGTGATCGAGGACGTTCAGGAAGACCTGAAGGACGCAAAGATCAAGGCGACGGTCACCGGGCGGCCGAAGCACTTCTACTCCGTTTACCAGAAGATGATCGCCCGAAATGTCAGTTTCGACGACATATACGACCTGGTAGGCATCCGAATCCTTGTCGACTCGCTGCGCGACTGCTACGCGGTGCTCGGCACGGCGCACGCGCGGTGGAATCCGGTCCCCGGCCGGTTCAAGGACTACATCGCGATGCCGAAGTTCAACATGTACCAGTCGCTGCACACCACCGTGATTGGCCCCGAGGGCAAGCCGGTGGAGCTCCAGATCCGCACCTGGGGCATGCACAAGCGCGCTGAGTACGGCGTCGCGGCGCACTGGAAGTACAAGGAGGAGATGGCCGGCGGCGGCAACGCCACGGACATGACGTGGCTGCGCCAGCTCGTCGACTGGCAGCGGGAGACCGAGGACCCGGCCGAGTTCCTGGACTCGCTCCGCTTCGACCTAGGCGGCGCCGAGGTCTACGTGTTCACGCCCCGCGGCGAGGTCATCGCCCTGCCGCAGGGCTCGACCCCGGTTGACTTCGCGTACGCGATCCATACCGAGGTTGGCCACCGGACGATTGGCGCGCGTGTCAACGGACGCCTCGTCGCGCTTGAAAGCGCCCTGAGCAACGGCGACACCGTCGAGATCTTCACCTCGAAGGCGCCAGACGCCGGGCCGAGCCAGGACTGGCTGGGGTTCGTCAAGAGCGCCCGGGCCCGTAACAAGATCCGGCACTGGTTCTCTAAGGAGCGCCGCGAGGCCGCGGCCGAGACCGGCAAGACCGCGATCGCACGCATGATGCGGAAGCAGAACCTGCCGTTGCAGCGGCTGGCCACAGCGGACGCGCTCAACTCGATCGCCACGGAGCTGCACTACACCGACCTGTCCGCGCTCTACGCGGCCGTCGGCGAAGGACACGTCAGCGCCCAGTCCGTGGTCGCAAAGCTCGTCAAGTCGGCTGGCGGGGTCGACGGCGCCCAGGAAGACCTCGCCGAGGCCACCATGGTCACCAGGGCGCCGCGCACGGCTGCGCCGGTGGGTGACTCCGGCGTGGTGGTCGAGGGCGCGAACGACGTCTGGGCGCGCTTGTCCAAGTGCTGCACACCGGTGCCTGGTGACCCGATCACCGGGTTCGTGACCCGTGGGAACGGCGTCTCTGTACACCGCGCCGACTGTGTCAACCTCGGGCACCTGCTCCAGTCGCAGCCCGAGCGCCTCGTCAACGTGCGGTGGTCGCCGAAGGAAGGATCACAGTTCCTCGTCGCGATCCAGGTCGAGGCACTAGATCGAACCGGCCTGCTGTCCGACGTCACGAGATCGATGTCCGACCAGCACGTGAACATCTTGTCGGCGACCGTCACCACCACGCGTGACCGGGTCGCGTTCAGCCGGTTCACGTTCGAGATGGGCGATCCCAAGCACCTTGGCGCTGTCCTGCGGGCCGTCCGCGCCATCGACGGGGTGTACGACGTCTACCGCGTCACCAACTAGTTCGCAGTTGTCCGCGCGCGGACATCGAGCGCTGCTCGGCGGGCTGGCAGACGTTATCGCGCGGCTGGCGCTATCTGGCCCGAGACGCGCTAGTCGCGACTTCCGCGGGCGACGCTGACGCCCGCTGCCGCAGCGCCCGACCCCCGCGCTGCGCCACACGGGCTGATGACACCCCAGACCGGGTCTGATTCATCACTGGGTCTGGCCCGGGCGAATGCCTAGCTGGAGAGCTCGGCGAGGGTGCGCTCGGCTTCGGCAAGCCAGGACCGACGGGCCGCGATGGCTTCCTGGGCTTGCTGCTGAGCCTTCTCATCGCCGCTGGCCTCTGCCTTGGCGAGCTGGCCCTCCAGCTGCGAAATTGCGGACCTGATCTGCTCCACCGTGCCGCGCGCGCGAGATAGAGCCTCGGGGTTGGTCCGCCGCCAGTGCGAGTCCTCGGCCTTGCGGAGGGTCTCCTCGATCCTTCGCAGCCCGCCCTCCAGCCGCTCTTGCGCGTCCCTGGGCACCGCGCCGACGCGTTCCCACCGCTCGAGGATGCCGCGCAGAGAAGCCCTCGCAGATCGCGCGTCCGTTGCCGGGACCAGCTTCTCGGCCTCGGCGAGCAGGTGTTCCTTCGCCACGACGTGGTCACGGAGCTCGCGGTCCTTGGCATCCAGGACTTCGGACCTGGCCTTGAAGAACGCGTCCTGAGCGGCCTTGAACCTGTTCCAGAGCTCGTCCTCGGCCGCTCTGTCGGCGCGGCCAGCCTGTTTCCACGCACGCATGAGCTCGCGATAAGCCGTCGCCGTGGCCGCCCAGTCGGTCGACCCCGACAGCTCTTCCGCCCGGGTGACCAGCTCCTCCTTGCGAATCCTGATGGACTCGCGCTCCTCTTCCAAGGTGGCGAAGTACGCCTTTCGACGCTTCGCGAAGGCGTTCCTCGCGGCGGATAGCCGCTTCCACAGGGCCGCTTCCGCGGTGCGGTCGCCACGCGGGGCGACCTTCCACTCGTCAAGCAGCTGGCGCATGCGCTCGCCGCTTGCCTTCCAGTGGGTGGCTTCGACGGCGAGCCGCTCGGCCTCGGCGACGATCCGCTCCTTGGCCTCGTGCGCGGCGTTCTTCGCATGCTCGCGCGCGGCCTTGTGCTCTTCCCTGCGCTGCTCGATGGACTCGGTCAACACCGTGAGGCGGACCCGAAGGCTGGCCAGATCGCCGATGACGTTCGCGTCGCTGACCGCGGCCGTCAGCCTCGTGATGGTGGCCCTAGCCTGACCAGGGGCAAGGTCGGTGCTGGCCATGCGCTGCTCGAGCAGGCTGATCTCGGTCTCCAGCGCGTCGAACTTGCGCTTGAAGAAGGCCAGCGCCTCGTCGGGACTGCCCGCCTGCCATGAGCCAATGACTCGCTCACCGTCGGCAGTGCGGACATACACCGTCCCGTCGTCGGCCACCCGGCCCCACGGATCGCTTGCGGTACCCACCGCGTACCTCCTGCTCGGTGCCTGACTAGCAGCAGCTGCCACTCAGGCTTTACTGATCGTCACACTCTCGATCTGAACCTTCTCCTTCGGATGACCGTCCCCGGTGCCGATGGAGTTATCACTGCCTGCCTTGGCCACTGCCTGGACGATGTTGAGCCCGCTGGTGATCTGCCCGAAGGGCGTGTAGCTGTCGCCGAGTTCGGTGCTCTTGTAAACGATGAAGAACTGGCTGCCATTGCTGCCGGGCGCACCGGTATTCGCCATCGCGATGACTCCGGCCGGATAGACAGCCAGCTTCGTCGTGCTGCCGGTTATCGGGACTTGCTTGAGCGAGGCCAGGTTCTCGCTGTTGAAGCCGTAGCCAGGGCCGCCGGACCCGGTGCCCGTCGGGTCGCCGCACTGCAACACGTAGATGCCCTTTGTGGTCAGCCGGTGACACGGGGTGTTGTTGAAGTACTTCTGACTGGCCAGGGACACAAACGACCCGACTGTGCACGGCGCCTGCTTGCCGAACAAGTCCAGGACGATGGTGCCGCGGTTTGTCGTGATTGTCGCGGTGTACTTCGCTGCCAGGTCAGGCGTGGCGGGGGGCAGCGAAACCTTGCGGGAAGCGGTGCCGCTGGCGGTATAGACGCACTTGCCGTCCACCATGGCCGCGGTATTCGTCGGCGACGGGGTGGCCGAGGGCGTAGCGGAGGCGGTTGGTGTCGTGGCGCTGGCCGCCTTGGCCGGAGCGCTGCTCCCGGAAAAGGCGTTCAGGACGGCCGCGATGCCAACACCTACAGCTGCGACGACTACGACCACGATGGAAACAACCGACCACTGGCGCGTGCGCCTGGCTCGGTTCGCCTGGCGCTCAAGGCGTCGCTCGTACGCCTCTTTAGCGAGCTTGCGCTGGCGTTCCTTCTTCGTGGCCACCCGTGCGTTCCTCCTGCTCATCCGCAGTGTCCTGCGGTCTCCCCGGCCTGGCAACTCTGCCCACGGGCGATAGCAGGTCCCAGGGCAGCGCAATGCGAAACTTCGCGAATCGTACCGTTGTGGGGGCACTGGTAACGCCGCCGTTACCTTTCGACACCCAACCGCGCCCAACTCGTGTCCTGAAGACCTAGAAACCCCTGGCCAGCGGCTGTCCAGACGGCTGTTCTCGATAACCTGGGACCACCCCAGGGCGGAGCGCCCCGACCGGGATTTGCTACGCGGTCGCGGCCGCACAATCCACGAGGAGGCATGCATGCTGATAGCCGGTTTCCCGGCTGGCACATTCGCAGCCAACTGCTACGTCCTGGCCGCCGGACCTGGCGAGGAATGCCTGATCATCGACCCTGGGCAGGACGCTGAGCAGGGCATCAATGAGATCGTCGAGCGCTACCGCCTGCGGCCTGCGGCCGTGCTCGCAACCCACGGGCATCTCGATCACATCTGGTCGGTGGCACCGGTCTGCGGGGCGCGGGGGATCCCTGCCTACATCCACCCCGCTGACCGGGCACTATTGTCGGATCCCGCCCGCGGGTTTTCGCTTGGCGCTGGTCAGCAGCTATTCGGCGGTTTGACGTTCAGCGAGCCTGACGACGTGCTTGAGCTGGGCGACGCGATGACCCTGGAGCTAGCAGGCGTCAGCCTGATCGTCGACCACGCCCCCGGCCACACTCCCGGCTCGGTGACGTTCCGGCTCCCGGACCCGGCCGACCCTGACACGCTCTTCACTGGTGACCTGCTCTTCGCCGGATCGATCGGACGGACGGACCTGCCCGGCGGAAGCTACGAGACGATCCTCGCTAGCCTGTCCCGAGTGTGCCTGCCGCTTCCGGACGAGACCGCTGTCCTGGCCGGGCACGGGCCATCAACGACGATAGGTGCCGAGCGGGCGCACAACCCGTTCCTCGCGAGCCTGACGCCGGTGAGCGGACCAGTTACGGGACTGTGAGCAGGGCGCCTGCGAGTGGGCTTCAACTGTCGCGCTAGCACCGATCGCGACGGCTATCGCGACGACGAACGGATAGAGAGGCTGGACCGGCAATGATCCGCAGCCATGAGGCAGGCACCCTGCGAGCCGCCGCGGCGGGGGAGCAGGTACGCCTGGCGGGCTGGGTCGCGCGGCGGCGCGATCACGGCGGCGTCGTCTTCATCGACCTGCGCGATGGCAGCGGGATCGTCCAGGTCGTCGTGCGCGCGGAGGACGTCGCGCACGACCTGCGGGCGGAGTACTGCGTGGTGATCGATGGCACCGTGCAGCTGCGCCCCGCCGGGAACGAGAATCCGGAACTGGCCACCGGCGAGGTCGAGGTCACGGCGACGTCGATCGAGATACTTTCGGAGGCCGATCCGCTGCCGTTTCCGATCGAGGGCAGCGGTGAGCTGAACGAGGAAGTCCGGCTGAGGTACCGCTACCTCGACATCCGCCGCGCCGAGATGGCTTCCGCGCTGAAAGCCAGGTCGAAGGCCGTGTACCTGCTCAACGACGTCATGGAGGCGCACAGGTTCGTGACCGTCGAGACCCCGTTCCTGACCCGGTCGACACCGGAAGGCGCGCGCGACTTCCTGGTCCCGGTGCGGCTGCGGCCGGGCCATTGGTACGCACTGCCGCAGTCGCCGCAGCTCTTCAAGCAGCTCCTGATGGTCGGCGGCATGGAGCGGTATTTCCAGCTCGTCAGGTGCTTCCGCGACGAGGACTTCCGCGCCGATCGGCAGCCCGAGTTCACCCAGGTCGACCTCGAGATGTCGTTCGTGACCCGGGAGGATGTCATCGAGGTCGCCGAGGACCTCATCGAGCGGCTGTGGTCGGACATCGCCGGCTATCAGCTCCAGCGGCCGATCCCGCGGATGACGTACGCCGACGCGATGGCTAAGTACGGCTCGGATAAGCCTGACCTGCGGTTCGGGCAAGAACTGGTGGACCTGACGGACTACTTCAGCCAGTCCGAGTTCCGGGTGTTCCAGGCGCCATACGTGGGCGCGGTGGTCATGCCCGGTGGTGCCGGGCAGACGCGCAAGGAACTTGATGGCTGGCAGGAGTGGGCCAGGTCGCGGGGCGCTCGCGGCCTCGCATACGTGCTGATCGGGCCGGACGGCCAGGTTACGGACGCGGGGCCGGTGGCCAAGCACCTGTCGGACAGTGAGCGCTCTGGGTTGCCCGGCGTCGTCCAGGCGGCGGCCGGAGATGCGGTGTTCTTCGCCGCCGGGACCGCGTCGCAGGCCCGCACGCTGCTAGGGGCGTCGCGGCTCGAGATCGGCTACCGGTGCGACCTCATCGACCAGGCGGCCTGGGCATTCACCTGGGTCGTGGACGCGCCAATGTTCGAAGAGGACGACGAAGGCGGCTGGACCGCGGTGCACCATCCATTCACCGCGCCGCTGCCAGAGTGGACTGCGAAGTTCGCAGCCGAGCCCGGAGGCGCGCTGGCTGACGCCTACGACATCGTCTGCAACGGCACTGAGATCGGCGGCGGATCCATCCGAATTCACCGGCCGGACGTGCAGCAGCAGGTATTCGACGTGATCGGACTGTCGCGGGAGGAAGCGACGTCGCAGTTCGGCTTCCTGCTCGATGCGCTCCGGTACGGGCCGCCCCCGCACGGCGGGATCGCGTTCGGCTGGGACCGGCTGCTGATGCTGCTGACCGATCGCGAGTCGATCCGCGACGTCATCGCGTTCCCGAAAGCGGCTTCTGGCCACGACCCGCTGACGGGTGCTCCGACGCCGATTACGCCCCAGCAGCGCAAGGAAGCCGGCATCGACGTGATTCCGGGCCCGCCTCAGCCCGGTTCTGCCGCTAACGGCCCTTAGAGGGCGTTTACGAAGTCTTTGGGTCTTGGTCGGCGAGGCGAACCCGGCACACGGCAACAACGCTGGCACTGGCCCGGCGAATCATGACCGCTTCTCGACCACGCTGCGAGAGCCCAGTCTCGCCACGTCATTGACAAAATATTCTTTTACATAAAGACTAATTTTCGTCATGAGAGACGTCGTCTACCTCGACGAGATCGAGCAGGCTGAGGCGCTGCTCAAGCCGCAGCGGATCGAAGTGCTGCGGCAGCTCGCCGAGCCCCGGTCGTGCACCGAGGTGGCGGTCGAGCTCGACCAGACCCCGCAGCGCGTCTACTACCACGTCAAGCGCCTGCTCGAGGCCGACCTGGTCCGTCAGGTGGCCGAGCGCCGGGTGCGCGGGATCCACGAGGGGATCTACCAGGCGGCAGGCCGGTCCTACTGGCTGTCCCCGGGCTTGGTGGGCCGCATCGGGCTGCGCCAGACCCGCGACCGGCTCAGCCTGGGCTACCTGGTCGACCTGATGGAGAACGTGCAGGCGGACGTCGCCGCGCTCGACATCACCAGGCCGGACCTGCCCTCGATCGGCGTGTCCGGGGACATCCGGGTGCGCCCGGAGCAGCGAACGGCGTTCCTCGACGAATTGCAGCGGACGCTGCAGGACCTGTTTACCCGCTACGGCGGTGCCGAGGGCGACGCGTTCCGTCTGGCCGTCGCCTGCTATCCGAAGGGAGATCCCGATGATCGAGCCTGACCTGCGCCTGCGCGCGGTCGTTCCGGCCCCGCCGAAGGTCGTGTACGAGGCGCTGACCGACCCGGCAGCGCTGCGTGTCTGGCTGGCCGAGCACGCCGACGTCGACCTGCCCGGCAAGTACGAGTTCTGGGGCCGCTACACGCCGGACGGCGCCGAGCCGCACCAGCGCTTGCTGTACCTGGACGAGCGCACCATCCGGTTCGGCTGGACCGTCGACGGAGTCGAGACCACGGTGCAGTTCGAGCTGGCCGAGGACGAGGGCGGCACTGGTCACGCTGAGCCAGAGCGACCTGCCCAGCTTCTCGGAGGTGCTGGCCGACACGGCCGGAGCCCGTGGCGCGCTGCAGACGTTCTGGTCCTGATCGTCAACCTGGCCGACTATGCGCGGGTTGTACACTCACGTCGAGCGAGCTGCGCACTTCGTGCAGATTGACTGGCTTCGCATCGGTGCGGCGTGCACCGTCAACGACGTGGTTGGACGCGCGCTGCAGCTGAATGCAGCAGATGCGCGACGACGCTATTTGGGACGGCCAGCCGAGGGTTAGCCGAACGCGTGGAAAGCCGCTCGGACCTCGGTCACGAACGACTCAGGCTGCTCGAACGCCGCGAAGTGGCCGCCCCTGTCGAGCTCGTTCCAGTACCGGACGTTCGGGAAGTACCGCTCGGCCCAGCGCCGCGACGGCCGGAAGATCTCCTTCGGGAAGATCGAGCAGCCGACCGGCACTGGCACCGAGCCGGGCAGCTGCTTGCCGAAGCTCTCCCAGTACAACCGCGCCGACGACGCGCCGGCCGCGGGGAGCCAGTACATCATGATGTTGTCGAGCATCTCGTGTCGCGAGAGGGCGTTGGCCGGGTCGCCGTCGCAGTCGGTCCACGACCAGTACTTCTCCACGATCCACGCGCACAGGGCCGCCGGCGAGTCGACCAGGCCGTAGCCGATGCTCTGCGGCCGCGTCGACTGCTCCTTCGAATAGCCGGAGTCCCATCGCCGGTAGTACTGCATCGAGTCGAGCGACGCCTGCTCTTGCGGCGTGAGGTCGGCCATCGTCGCGGGATCCGGCGGTGCGGTGACCATGTTCAGGTGAATGCCGACTACGCGGTCGGGATGACGAATCCCGAGGCCGGTGGTGACGCCTGCCCCCCAGTCACCACCCTGCGCGCCGTAACGTGCGTAACCCAACCGTGTCATCAGCTCATCCCAGGCGTCCGCGATGCGCTCCACGCCCCAGCCCGGGCGCTCCGGTTTGCCGCTGAAGCCGAAGCCGGGGAGTGACGGGCAGACGACATGGAACGCGTCCGCTGGATCCCCGCCGTGGCGGGCCGGGTCCGTCAGCGGCCCGATGACCTTGCGGAACTCGACGACTGAGCCGGGCCAGCCGTGTGTCAGCACGAGCGGCAGGGCGTCCTCGCGCGGCGACCGGACATGCAGGAAGTGGATGTCCAGGCCGTCGATCTCGGTGCGGAATTGCGGGAACGCGTTGAGGCTTGCTTGGCACGCTCGCCAGTCGTAGCCGTTCAGCCAGTACTCGCACAACTCACGCGTGTACTGGAGCGGGGTGCCCTGTGACCAGTCGTCGACAGTTTCCGGCTCCGGCCAGCGCGTCTGGGCGAGGCGCAGGCGCAGGTCGGCGATTTCAGCTTCCGGAACTTCGATACGGAACGGGGTTATGGCCTTGCTCATGCGCCTAGCATGACCCGGTTTGATCGGCTCACGGGGGCCTCTGCTCGAGCTGGCCGGGAACGATCTGCCCGAGTGGGCTGACATACCCTCCGTGCGTGGCTTACGTCGATCAGTTCGATCACCTGATCCGGGCGGACGAGCGCGGCCGGGCGATCAGGAGCACGCGCACGATCGTCGTGTTCGATGACGGCCTGGTCGTCTGCGACGTCAGCGTCCGCGGGGATGGGCCGCCGCCACGCGGCTTGCTCGGCGGCCTGCGGCGGCCGCGACCCGCCGGTTCGGCGTCGCCGAGCGGCGAGGATCGCATCCGCGCTACAGCGCGGGCCGCTGGCTCGTGCCTCACGTTCGCGCCGACATGGCCGAGAGCGCATCTGTATCCGTTCGCCTTGATAGAGCGGATTGTCCTGACTCGACCGCGGCAGGTGAGCGAGCTGGCCGTCTACGAGCAGACGGCGGATCCAGCGCGCCCGGCGCTCTCGGTGTTCCTGGGCGACCTGTCGGCTGACCGGGTGCAGGAAGCCCTCGCGGCCGCGCTCGGCGACCGCCTGGAGATCCGGGTGCCGTGAAAACGAACTCGACGGGCGGCTCCGGGTTAGCCGCTGCGGGTGGCCGGAAGAGCGGGCAGGATCTGGCGCGGGATCACTGGCGCGGCGGCCCGGCGCTGCCACTCTCTGGGGTAGCCAAGGGACACCTCCTCGTGGCGGATTCCGTCGTGCCACGTCGTCCGCGGAATGTGCAGGTGCCCGTAGACCACCACCTTCGCCCGGTACCGAGTCGGCCAGTTCGCCGTCCGCACCGTGCCGCACCACTGCGCGAATGCCGGGTACCGCATGACCGTCGTGGGCTCGCGCACCAGCGGGAAGTGGTTGACCAGCACGGTCGGCAGGTCAGGCGGTAGCTCAGCGAGCCGCCGCTCGGTCTTGGCCACGCGATCGTCGCACCAAGCGGCGGTACTCGGGTACGGATCGGGGTGCAGCCACCGCTCGTCCGTGCTCACGACGCCGTCCCCGTGCGGGCGCACCGGTCCAGCGGCCGGTGAAGCAGCGCCGGCCGAGCGGAACGAGTAGTCGTACAGCACAAAGAGCGGCGCCACGACGACAGGTCCGTCGGCACCCGTCCAGATCGGATACGGATCCTCGGGCGTGACGACGCCCAGACGGCGGCAGACGTCCACGAGGTGCAGGTACCGCTCCTCGCCGCGCAGGCGCACTGGGTCGCGGCTGTGCGTCCACAGCTCGTGATTGCCCGGCACCCAGACCACGCGGGCGAACCGCTCGCTCAGCAGCCCGAGCACCCACTCGACGTCCGCGGCCCGCTCACCGACGTCACCCGCGACGATCAGCCAGTCAGACGGCAAGACCGGCTGGATGCGCTCGGCGATGGCCCGATTCGCCGGGAACCCCACGTGCAGATCGCTGACGGCGAGCAAGCTGGCCACAGAAGATGTCACAGGCCTTCCTGAGTCCAGCGGGTACTGTCACATCGTGCCACGTGTGGATGACGGCTCGACCCGGAGCCTGTTCGACGCCTCGGCCGAGGCGGCCGAGCAGGCGACCGCGCCGCTGGCTGTCCGCATGCGGCCGCGCACGCTGGCCGAGGTCGTCGGTCAGGGCCACCTGACCAGGGACGGCTCGCCGCTGCGCAAGCTCGCCGACACTGACGCGCCGATGTCGGTGCTGCTGTGGGGACCGCCCGGTACCGGCAAGACAACCCTCGCCTACGTCGTGGCGAACGTGACGAAACGCAGGTTCGTCGAACTGTCGGCCGTGTCGGCCGGCGTGAAGGACGTCCGGGCCGCGGTCGAAACGGCGCGCGGACAGCTGGGCCTGACCGGCGAGCAGACGGTGCTGTTCATCGACGAGGTGCATCGGTTTAACAAGGCACAGCAGGATGCGCTGCTGCCGGCGGTCGAGAACCGGTGGGTGTCGTTCATCGGGGCGACCACGGAGAACCCCTCGTTCTCGGTGATCGGGCCGCTGCTTTCGCGGTCGCTGCTGCTGACCCTCCGGCCCCTGACCGATGAGGACATCCGCGTCGTCATCGACCGCGCGCTGGCGGACGACCGCGGGCTGGCGCGCACGATCACGCTGACGCCCGGCGTCGACGACCACCTCGTCCGGCTGGCCGGCGGCGACGCCAGGCGCGCCCTGACGTACCTGGAAGCCGCCGCTCTCGGCGTGCCTACGGGCGGCGAGGTCTCCATCGAGATGCTCGAACGGGCCGTCGACCGCGCGATGGTGCGCTACGACCGGGCCGGCGACCAGCACTACGACGTGATCAGCGCGTTCATCAAGAGCATGCGGGGCAGCGACGCCGACGCCGCCTTGCACTACCTAGCGCGGATGATCGAGGCCGGGGAGGATCCCGCGCTTCATCGCGCGGCGGCTCATCGTGCACGCTAGCGAGGACGTCGGCATGGCGGACCCGACAGCGCTGCAGACCGCGGTCGCTGCCGCCCAGGCCGTCGAGTTCGTGGGCCTGCCAGAGGCGCGGCTGAACCTCGCGCAGGCAGTCATCCACATCGCGCTGGCACCCAAGTCGAACGCAGTAGCCCGGGCTATCTTGGCGGCGGCCGAGGACGTGCGGAACGGACTCGCCGGTCCGGTGCCGAAGCACCTGCGCGACGCGAGCTACGCCGGTGCGGCACGCCTTGGTCACGGCAAGGGCTACCGCTACCCGCACGATGATCCGGCGGGAGTGCTGGAGCAGCAGTACGCTCCGGACACGCTCGTCGGCAGGCGATACTTCGAGCCGACGACGCACGGAGCCGAGGCGCGGGTGGCCGAGCGATCCGAGCGCATCCGGGCGATCCTGCGCGGCGGCGACGAACTCGATGCTGGCTCCGCCGGCGCGGACCAGGCCGAGCCGGGCGCCGGCGACGCGGCCCCGTCGAATGGAAGCGCGGAGGACTGAGCCGGGGCGCGTACGGTCGGCCCCGTTCCCGTCGTACGGTCGGCCCCGTTCCCTGCCTAAGAGGGGACATGACGGGCACGGTTCGATCGCCGGCCGGCTGAGGCGCCGGGTTACGCGATAAGGTCATGCGCGGGCTGAACGCGCATTCGCGGACTCGCACAACCCAAAAGGAGCAGTCGCACATGAGGGGCGAGCTCAGATGAGCGGCGGGCAGGTGGCGGCGCTGATCGCCGCGGGATTCTTCGCCGTGCTCGCGTGCGTGGCGATGGTGGTGCTGCTGCGGTTCGGGCGACTCGTCTCGGCCGTGACGCGCATGGTGACCGAGTACCGGGATCGCGCCGACGTGCTGATCGAGCAGGCTCAGGAAGCCGTGGACCGGACGAACGCGCAGCTGGCGAGGACCGACGTGATCACGGCGAGCATGGATCAGGTGACGGCCAACATGGCCGAGTTGTCCGGCCACGTGTCGGCGCTGGCGGGGATGGCCAGAGTCATCTCGTCGGCCGCAACCGCGCCACTGACCGGGATGTCGGCCTTGACCTTCGGGCTGCGGCGCGCGCTGCTGGTCCGCCGCACGCTTCAGGTCGCCGTCGCCGAGCCAGGAGCCTTGGCGGCGGCGCCGGACGCGCCCGAGCGCCGCGCCATCATGAGTCCGACGCAGAACAGGCGGGCGGTGCGTGGCCGATGATCCGCCGCGGATTCTGGCTGACGGCGGGCGCAGTCCTCGGGATAACCGGCTACCGGCGCGTCACCCGGCTGGCGAGCGCACTGGCGGTCCCGCGTGCGCCAGGGATTCGATCGCTGCCGGGAACGGGGCCGACCGCCGGACCGCAGATGCTGGCGCCCGGGCCGGTCGACGCCGCGCCGCGGCGGTCGACTGCAGCGCGTGTGGTCGCGGCTGCCAGGTTCGTGCAGGATGTCCGGGACGGGATGGCAGAGTACCGGGATCTACATCGCGACGAGCCGAACTCGGCCGGCAAAGCCGTACGCTCGAAAGTCAGGGTCACCCGGCCCTGAGTGCGAGCCAGCAGGGCCCGCGCGAGCCCTGATCTTGTTAGCTTCCCCCGGTTAGCACCGGCGGGTTCGTCGATGTGAAGGATGGCCGTGATGGAGTCGGCAGAGATCGTCCGCCGTTTCCTTACTTACTTCCAGCAGCGCGGGCACACGATCGTGCCCTCGGCCAGCCTGGTGGCCGACGACCCGACGCTGCTGCTGGTGAACGCCGGCATGCAGCCGTTCAAGCCGTATTTCCTCGGTCAGCGGACGCCGCCGTTCCTGCGGGCCACGAGCTGTCAGAAGTGCGTGCGGACGCCGGACATCGAGGAGGTCGGCAAGACCACACGGCATGGCACGTTCTTCCAGATGCTCGGCAACTTCTCCTTCGGCGACTACTTCAAAGAGCAGGCCATCCCGTTCGCCTGGGACCTGCTGACAAGGCCGGAGGCCGACGGCGGCTTCGGGTTCGCCGAGAGCCGCCTCTGGGTCACGGTGCTACACGAAGACGATGAGGCGGCGAAGATCTGGCACGACGTCGTCGGCGTGCCAGAGGGCCGGATCCAGCGTCGCGGCCTCGCCGACAACTACTGGCACATGGGCGTGCCCGGGCCAGGCGGGCCGTGCTCAGAGATCTACTACGACCGCGGGCCAGAGTACGGCCGTGCAGGTGGCCCAGAGGTAGACGAGGACCGGTACCTGGAAGTCTGGAACCTCGTCTTCATGCAGTACCAGCTCGGCGCCGTCCGGTCCAAAGTCGACTTTGACGTCGCCGGGGATCTGCCGTCGCGCAATATCGACACGGGCATGGGCATGGAGCGGATGGCCGCGCTCTTGCAGGGCGTCGACAACATCTACGAGATCGACACGATGTGGAAGGTGCTCGAGCGCGCGGCCGAACTGACCGAGAGCCGTTACGGCACCGACGAGCGCACCGACGTCGCGCTGCGCGTGGTGACCGACCACGTGCGGACGGCCGTCATGCTCGTGGCTGACGGCGTGATCCCGTCGAACGAGGGCCGTGGCTACGTTCTGCGGCGGATCCTTCGCCGCAGCATGCAAAAGCTGCGGCTGCTGTCGGGCGCGCAGCGCGGCGGCTCGGGGCACAGCCGTGGGGGTGAAGACGAGCGGTTCATGCACGAGCTGAGCTCGGTGGCGATCGAGGCGCTCGGCCAGCAGTACGCGGAGCTGATCAGAGATGCGCCGCACATCCATACAGTCATCGACGCCGAGGAGGCCGCGTTCCTGGCGACGCTGCGCACCGGCAGCGCGATATTCGACGCCGCCGTCGAGGAGACGCGACGGCGCGGCGCCGAGACAATTCGCGGCGAGCAGGCGTTCCAGCTTCACGACACGTACGGCTTCCCGATCGACCTGACGCTGGAGATGGCCAGCGAGCAAGGGCTTGCGGTCGATGAGGGCGAATTCCGCCGGCTGATGGCCGAGCAGCGGCAGCGGGCCAAGACGGACGCGGCGGTCAAGAAGACTGGCAACGCCGACATTTCCGTGTTCGCGCGCGTGCTCGAGCAGGCTGGCAGCGTCACCTTCACCGGGTATGACGAGATCGCAACCGACGCGACAGTCGTCGGCCTGCTCGTCGGCGGCGCGTCCGTGCCGTCGGCCGGCGCCGGTACGGCGGTGGAGGTAGTGCTGGACCGTACGCCCTTCTACGCCGAGGGCGGCGGTCAGCTGGCTGACAACGGCGTCATCATCACGATCGGCAGCGGAGCCGGGGATGAGGCGCAGATCGCCGTTACCGACGTGCAGTCGCCGGTGCCGGGCCTGATCGTGCAGCGCGGCACCGTGACAGCAGGCGAGGTCGTCGTCGGCGCGCCCGTGCACGCCGAGATCGACGTGGAACGACGGCGTGCCATTTCTCGGTCGCACACCGCGACGCACCTCGTGCACCGGGCATTTCGCGGCGCGCTCGGCGAGTCGGCCGCGCAGGCGGGTTCCGAGAACGCACCCGGCCGGTTCCGGTTCGACTTCACTGCCCTCGGTGCCGTGCCGGCCTCGGTACTGACCGACGCCGAGCAAGAGGTCAACCAGGTCCTGATCAACGACCTCGAGGTGCGTGCGTATCACACCTCGCTCGACGAGGCCAGGGCGATGGGCGCGCTGGCGCTGTTCGGCGAGAAGTATGGCGATCAGGTTCGCGTCGTCGAGGTGGGCGACTACTCCCGCGAGCTGTGCGGCGGGACGCACGTGGCCAGGTCTGGCAATCTCGGTCTGGTCAAGATCCTCGGCGAATCGTCGATCGGATCGGGCGTGCGCCGGGTCGAGGCGCTCGTCGGGATCGACGCGTTCAGATTCCTGGCCCGCGAGAGTGTGCTGGTGAGCCAGTTGTCCGAGCAGCTCAAGGCGCGGCGCGAGGAGCTGCCCGAGCGGATCTCGGGAGTGGTCACGCGGCTTCGCGAAGCGGAGCGGGAGCTTGACCGGCTCCGGTCCGCTCAACTGCTTGGCGGCGCGGCTGACCTGGCAGGCGGTGCTGAGGACGTGAACGGCGCCGCCTTCGTGGCGCACCGGGTGCCAGACGGCGTCGCGGCCGACGACATTCGCAAAGTGGCGCTCGACGTCCGAGGACGGCTCCCGGCCGACAGGCCGGGAGCCGTGGCCGCGATCGGCGTGGCTGACGGACGGCCCACGGTTGTCGTCGCGGTCAACGAAGCGGGCCGCGCAGCCGGGTTGCGAGCTGGCGCGCTGGTGCTGGCCGCGGCGGGCGCCTTGGGCGGCCGCGGCGGCGGCCGGGACGATGTCGCTCAGGGCGGCGGGGCGCCGCTGGGCGATCGGGCGGACGAAGCGCTCACTGGGGCGTTTGGCGCAGTTCGTGTACTTATTGCCGACATACTGGTCGGAGGTGCCGTAGGGTGAGTCCGTGCCTCAACCCGTTCGTGTCCAGGCTGAGACCTGCCGTGCCCCGGCACCGACTCCGGACAGTCGTTTCCGGAGCTTTGGTGATCGCCATCCGGGCGCGGGTGGCGGTCGTCTGGACCCGGATGTGAGGCACGGTGTCCGGCTCGGCGTCGACGTCGGGACCGTCCGGATCGGGGTCGCGAAGTCCGACCCCGGTGGCCTGCTCGCCTCGCCCGTTGACACCGTGCGCCGGGGTGCAGGTGACGTCGACGAACTGGCCAGGCTCGCAGCCGAGAACGACGCTATCGAGGTCGTAGTGGGCCTTCCCGTCGGCTTGGCCGGCCGAGAGGGCAAGTCGGCTGCCGACGGCCGGGCTTTCGCGTCAGCGCTTGCGGCTCGGCTGACGCCGGTACCCGTCCGACTGGTGGATGAACGCTTTACGACGGTGCTGGCGCACGCGGCGCTGCAGGAGAAGGGTCTTTCGTCCAGGGACCGGCGACACACGGTGGACAAGGCCGCGGCGGCACTGCTGCTGCAGGGCGCGCTCGACGCCGAGCGTTCGACCGGCGAGCCGACTGGGCAGCTGGTCGCAGGAGGCGCGACGACATGAGGCGCGACGGATACGAGGGCTGGGACGACCAGCGTGGCGACGGGCCCGGCGGCCACGACACCCATGGCGGCCGCAGAGGGCGCCGGGGCGTGCGCGCCGATGAGCAGTGGGTACCTGGCGACCCGGACCCGCGTGATTCGAATCCGGGGCCGGGCTCGCACCGCCGGTCCGGCCCGCATTCCGAGCCAGGGGCCGCCGGTGGGGGCTACCCCGATCGTGACTACTCCGATCCCGGCTACGGCGACCCTCGCTATCGCGACCGCGGCTACCCAGCGGGCGGCGACAGAGATCCCGGGTATACCGGAGCGGAGTATCCGGAGGCCGGCCACGGTGCTGGATACCCGGGCTACCGCGACGCAGGCTACTCAGACCCTGGTTATGCCGGTCCCGGATACCCAGGTCAGTCCGACGGCTACGGACAGTCAGGCGGCTACGGGCGTCCCGCCGGTTACCCAGATGGCGGTTACCCGGATAGCGGTTATCCCGGTGGCGGATATCCGGCCGCTGGCTACGGACGCTCGGGCGAGCACCACGCCCCTGGCTACGGCACGGGTCAGCAAGACGCTTATCACGAGGCCACTAACCCGCCCGGTGGCTACCGCGACGAGGGCTTCGGTGCGCCGGACCCATACGGGGCCGGACCCGAGAGCTATGCCGGCCGAGCCGGTTACGGCGCGCAGGATCCGTACGGGGGACACGCTGGGTACGACTCTGGCGACCCGTATGCGAGCCGTGACCCGTACGCGAGCGACGACTCACGGGTCAGGCGCGGCGCAAGCCAGGCCGGACACGATGCTCCGGCTGGACCGCAGTACGGCGGGGGATATGGCGAACAAGACTTCGGCCCAGCCGCGGGCCCTGACCCGCGGGGCCAGTACGTGGAGCGAGGAGCCGACTACGGCCCCGGTGCCGACCGAAGTGGCCAGTTCGGCTGGCAGGGCGCGGTGGACGACACCGGCGCGAGCCGGCGTCGGCAGCGGGACCCAGACGACGACTTCGATCCCGATAGCGCCCGGCACAATGGCTTCTTCCGTGGCTTCGGCGCCGCCAATGACGAGGTGGGACACCGCCCGCCACGCAAGCGGCGCAGCCGCGCGGGCATGGCGGCGCTGCTAGTCCTCATCATCTTCGTCGGCGCCCTCGTCGGCGGCGGTGCGTACGCGTATCGGTGGTACACCAAGCGGCACGCGGATTGGACCGGATCGCAGGGCCAGGGCTCGGTGGTCGTGCATGTGCTGCCCGGCGAGGTCGCGTGCGGCTCGGCGATGGAAAACCTGATGGTCAGCGACGGCATCGTCGCGTCGGCGTCGGCGTTCTGTAACGCCGCCAAGGCCGACAGCAGCGGAGCCGCGCTCGAACCCGGCTACTTCAAGCTGCACAAGCACATGGGCGCGGCGCTGGCGTGGGCTCTCATCATCAGCCCGAAGTCGCGGGTGCAGTGGACGGCGCCCGTCCCGGACGGCCTGCGCGTCAGCAAGGTGATCGCGATACTGGCCCAAAAGACCGGCATTCCGTACAGCCAGTTCGAGTCGGCGCTGAAGGACACCTCGGCGCTCGGGCTGCCGTCCTGGGCTAAAGGCAATGCAGAAGGCTTCTTGTGGCCTGCCACGTACAAGTTCGACCCGGGCACGTCAGCGCTGTCCATCCTGCAGACGCTGGTGAAGCAGGCCAATACGGAGTTCGCCAGTCTTGACCTGGCGGCCAAGGCGAAGGCGACGGGTTTCAGCGAGTACCAGCTGATCATCGAGGCGAGCCTGCTGGAAGGCGAAGTGCCGCCGCAGTACTACACGAAGGTCGCCAAGGTCATCGACAACCGGCTGAACCAGGTTCCGGCCTGGAAACTCCAGCTCGACAGCACCGTGGCCTACGCGGTCAACAAGTACGTGTACAACCTGACCCAGAGTGACCTGAACCACAACTCGCCCTACAACACCTTCATCCACGGCGACTTGCCGCCTGGTCCGATCGACTCGCCCGACGCGGCGGCGATCGAGGCTGTTCTGCATCCGGCATCGATCAGCGACTTGTATTTCATCACGGTGAACAAGCAGGGGCTGACCGAATTCACGTCGGATCCCAGCCAGTTCGCGACCTGGTCCGCCGAGGCGAAGAGAAACGGGGTCTGACCTCGTGGCGCCCCGCGCGCCCCTTGTTGTCGCCGGACCAGCGCGTGCTGCCGTGCTCGGCTCGCCCGTCCTGCACTCGCTCTCGCCGGTGATGCACACGGCGGCCTACCGCGAGCTCGGCCTGACCGGCTGGACTTACGAGGCGATCACGTGCGACGAGCAGGGCCTGGTCCCGTTTCTTGAGTCGGTCGGCCCGGACTGGGCCGGACTCTCGCTGACGATGCCGCTGAAGCGGGCCGTGCTCCCGCTGCTCGACGAGACGGAGCAACTCGCGGCCGTCGTCGGCGCCGCGAACACGGTGCTGCTGCGCGACGGCAGGCGGATGGGCTACAACACCGACGTCCCCGGCATGGTGACGGCATTGCGCGAGGCCGGCCTTAACTCCGGGCGGGACGCGCTGATCTTGGGCAGCGGTGCCACCGCGTGCTCGGCGCTGGCCGCTATCCGCGAACTGGGCGCTACCGATGTCGCGGTCGCGGCGCGGTCGCGGCCGCGGGCAGAGCCGCTACTCGCGGTCGCCGCACGCCTTGGCCTGGCCGTGCAGCTCGTCGAGCTGGACGCCGAGGAAGGTGTGGCCCGCGCGGGAACCGCACGCGCTGATGAGACTGGCCTGGGGTCGGCGCCCTGGCGGCTGCTGATCTCCACGATTCCAGCAGTCGGCGCCACAGCCGTAGCCAAGCAGATTGAGAGCGGCGTGATCCGCGCCGACGCGGTCTTTGACGTCGGCTATGACCCTTGGCCTACCGCGCTCGCCACCGCGGCCCAGTCCGCCGGACTGGTCGTAATATCCGGGTATGAACTGCTTGTCAGCCAGGCCGCCGGCCAGTTCGAGCTGATGACCGGCAGAGCCGCCCCGGTCGCGGCGATGCGGACGGCAGGCCTGGCCGAGCTTGGGCGACGGCGGAATATTGGGTAGCGCTCAGGCGCTTTGTAACTCCGGGAATTCCAGCGGGTGCCGGCATGGGCTAGGCTTACTCGCAGGACAATGCACGGTGATCGCGCCTAACGGTGCCTCGCCGGGCGTGCAAGCGGAGGACCACCTCGGCCGCCTCCCACCTAGCCGGTTACTAGCTGGCGGGTATTAGCGCCGGGCCCTCGGTTGAGGTCGCCCAGCGGTTCAGCAGGCTCCGGCCTCGCTGATCTGGCCGGACGCCCCACTGCCGGAGCTTCTGGGACGGCGGGGGCGTCGCGGGTATGCCCGCCCAGGTGATTCCTGGGCTCAGCGGCAGCTCGCACTGGTGGCCCCGCGAGCACCATACGCGGGGCCTTTCTGGCATCTGCGGTCGGTTGCGAACCCGGCCGATGTCAAAGACTCCGCTGTTGTGCACAGGGATGGTCCCTGCGCACAAGCGCAGTGACACAAGGAGGTCACATCAGCACCGAACCTCGTATCAACGAGCGCATCCGGGTACCCGAAGTGCGTCTTGTCGGCCCAGCCGGCGAGCAAGTCGGGATCGTCGCCATCAACGATGCGCTCCGGCTGGCCCAGGAGGCAGATCTCGACCTCGTCGAGGTTGCGCCCATGGCCCGGCCCCCTGTCGCCAAGCTGATGGACTACGGAAAGTTCAAGTACGAGTCAGCCTTGAAGGCTAGGGAGTCGCGCAAGAACCAGGCCCAGACGGTCATCAAGGAGATCAAGCTGCGGCCGAAGATCGACCCGCACGACTACGGCACCAAGAAGGGCCACGTCGAGCGGTTCCTGAAGCAAGGCGACAAGGTCAAGGTAACGATCATGTTCAGGGGACGTGAGCAGTCGAGGCCCGAGCTCGGGTTCAAGCTGCTGCAGCGCCTGGCTGGCGACATCGAGGAGCTCGGCTTCGTCGAGTCGGCACCCAAGCAGGACGGCCGGAACATGATCATGGTCCTGGGTCCGCACAAGCGCAAGACCGAGGCCATGGCCGCGGCGAAGGCCGACCGGGCGACCCGGTCGAGCGCACGGAACGCTGAGCAGCGCGACGCAGCGGAGACCGCGACGCAGGCTCCAGCCGCGGCGCAGGTTCCAGCCGCGGCGCAGGCTCCGGCCGCTGAGGCGGCGGCTTCGCCTGAGCCCGCTCCGGCACCGGCTCCGGCCGCTGAGGCGGCGGCTTCGCCTGAGCCCGCTCCGGCACCGGCTCCGGCCGCTGAGGCGGCGGCTTCGCCTGAGCCCGCTCCGGCACCGGCTCCGGCCGCTGAGGCGGCGGCTTCGCCTGAGCCCGCTCCGGCACCGGCTACGCCTGCCGAGCCAAAGAGTGCACCCGGCGCCACGCCGGCCCGGTCATCGGCGGCCGCCAAGACTGCCGCGACGCCGAAGCCTGCGGCCCCGCGGGCCACGCCCGCGGCCAGCCCGCGGCCCAGCCCGGCCAGCAACGGTGCCCCGAAGCCGACAGCGCCCCGTGGCACGACGGCAGCGCCGAGGCCGACGGCCGCCGCAGCGCCCAAGCCCGGCCCGGCCCGTCGCAGCACCTCAACCGGCGAGGCCGAGAGGTAGACCAAGAGGCTTTTCCAGGCGGGCTGGGATGCCAGCCCGCCTGGTGATATCAGGGCCGCCGTACTGGGCCCTGCCAGCCCGGCAGCACACGCTGTCGGGCACAGCAGACCGTGCCTAACGGCACGCCAGGTTGACATGCCGCCGGCCACGCCGGAGGACAAGGGAGCCGTGCCACTGGCACGCAGGATGGGAGACGCGGCGACATGCCGAAGATGAAGACGCACACCGGTTCCAGCAAGCGGTTCCGGCTGACCGGCACCGGCAAGATCGTGCGCCGCCGTGCCAATCGTGCGCACTACCTGGAGCACAAGCCGAGCACGAAGACGCGTCGCCTGGCTGGCTACGTCGAGCTCGCGCCCGGTGACGCGAAGAAGATCAAGAAACTGCTGGGAAAGTGACCCGGCCCGCTGCTAGAGGCTAGAGAGAGAGTTCCTTCATGGCACGCGTGAAGCGGGCGGTCAATGCCCACAAGAAGCGCCGGGTTGTACTCGAGCGCGCCAGCGGTTACCGGGGCCAGCGGTCACGGCTGTACCGCAAGGCGAAGGAGCAGCAGCTCCACTCGATGACGTACGCCTACCGCGACCGCAAAGACCGCAAAGGGGCGTTCCGGCGGCTCTGGATTCAGCGGATCAACGCGGCTGTGCGGGCCGAGGGGCTGACGTACAACAGGTTTATCCAGGGCCTGAAGCTGGCCGACGTTGACGTCGACCGCCGCATGCTCGCCGACATGGCCGTGGCCGACCCACAGGCTTTCGCCGCACTCGTGGTTGTCGCCAAGACCGCGCTGCCCGCTGACGTCAACGCCCCCGCGGCCTGAGCTGAGGTCCGGGCGGCGCTCCGGCGCCGATGACTAGGCCGTCGCGGCCACCCTCCCCGCAGGCGGGCGGTGCCCTGGGCATCCGCTCGCCCCGGGTGAAGGCTGCCCGCCAGCTTGCCAAGAAGGCCTTCAGGGAACGGGGCCGCTCGTTCCTGGCCGAGGGTCCGCAGGCCGTCCGCGAGGCGCTTCGGCAGCCGGGTGTACTGACCGAGCTGTTCACCACCGGCACCGGTGGCGGGCGCCATCCGGACCTCGTCGCGCACGCCGTCAGCCAGGGCGTGCCGGTATACGAGGTGAGCGGCGAGGTCATGGCCGAGCTGGCCCAGACGATCACGCCGCAGGGCCTGCTCGGCGTCTGCCGCTTTGTCGATGTGCCCTTGGAGTCGCTGCTCAGCGGCTCGCCGCGCCTCATCGCCGTGCTGGCTAACGTGCGCGACCCCGGCAACGCCGGGACCGTGCTGCGGACCGCCGACGCCGCGGGCGCCGACGGCGTTATCTTCGGGGCCGCCTCGGTCGACCCCTACAACAGCAAGTGCGTGCGGTCGTCGGCTGGCAGCGTGTTCCACCTGCCGGTTGTCGTGGGAGCGCCGCTGCCTGCGGCCATCGCGGGCCTGCGGGCAGCCGGCCTTCAGGTTCTCGCCGCCGACGGCCGCGCGGAGCGCATCCTGGACGCTGCCAGCGGTCCAGATCTTTCCCGGCCGACTGCCTGGCTGTTCGGCAACGAGGCCTGGGGTCTGCCTGATGACCTGCTAGCACTCGCCGATTGCCCGGTGGCGGTGCCGATTTACGGTCACGCCGAGAGCCTCAACCTGGCCGCTGCCGCCGCGGTCTGCCTGTACGCCTCCGCCCGCCAGCTGGCTGTATCCCGCGCCTGAGGTGTCCTGATCGCGGCTTGCCCGGCTATGTCCTCTAGATTTCCCAGGTCAACGATGCCAGCGTGGGAACTGAAGCAGTGTCCCCGCATGCAATGCGAACGTGATTTGCCCAGGTCACGATCGGGATGGAGGGCACATGCTGGCACAAGAGATCGACTTCCATCAGGTTTTCAAGATCCACCCGACGAGCATGGTCCTGCTGAGTGCGGACCTGGAGATCGTCGACGCGAACGAGGAGTTCCTCGCCGAAGCGGGCCGTGAGCTCGACGACCTGCTCGGTCACAACATCTTCGAAGAGTTCCCCATGATGCCTGAGCGCCCGAGCGGGCAGCCCGCGTGGTCCGCGATGGAGGCCGCCATGACATCAGGTCGGCGCGAGCACAATCTGCTCTTCAGGTATGACATCGAGGACCCGCAGCAACCCGGGGTCTTTGTGGAGCGCTACTGGTCGTCCGTGGCGCAGCCAATCCGGGGCAGCGACGGCCACGTGGAGTTCATCGAGTTCAGCCTCCGGGATGTCACTCCGCTCATCCACGAGTACCGTGTGCTCCAATCAGAAGAGCAGTAACTGGCCGTGCATCTGGGCGTCTGCAGGCAGGCCAGATTCCTGGCGATGACCCGAATCGGCTAGAGTCTGGTCACGTAGCGTCATGAAGTATCTGGAATCGGTCGCGGAAAAGGCGGAACCCCCACTCCGCTCATGGTCGTGGTCGGCGCGCGGTGGCCCCTATGGCCGCTAGCGACCGGCGCCGACGCGCGTAGTAGTTGGGGGAGAGGGTGCTCCCAGCCTCGCGGAGGCGGCGCGGTAAGTGGACGGGATCGTGACAGGTCAGGCAGCGGCTAGGGTGGCGGGCGTTCCGGCGTCCGTGCCAGCATCAGCCGGGACAGCTCGGCCAGGCGCCGACCCGTCAAGGAGCGCCGATCCGCACGACTTCGCCAACGAGCTGGTGCTGGCCGACGACCTTCCGGATGGGCTCGTCGTGGCAGACCGGGCGGGCCTGGTCGCCGTCTTCAACCGCGCGGCCGCCCGGCTGACCGGGATCAGCTCGGCCTCGGCCATCGGCCAGGACGTCCGCCAGGTGCTGCCGCTCCGCGATAGTGATGACCGTTGCTGGTGGACGCTGTGCCAGCCGTACACCGGACTATCGACACGGACGCGGCATCCCGAGCGGCCGCTGTACCTGCCCGACGGCACCGAGCTGCTGGTGAGCGTCGGCTATGTCCGCACTCCCCGCGGACGTGGGCCGCGTGAAGGCTGGTCGCGGGAACCGGGCGCGGTGCAGCGGATAGCGATTACCTTGCGCGGCGCGGAGCAACGGATGCGACTGGAGCGCAGTCGTGCTGACCTCGTCTCCACCGTGGCCCACGAACTTCGGTCGCCGCTGACCAGTGTCAAGGGCTTCACTGCCACGCTGCTGGCCAAGTGGCCGCGGTTCACCGATGACCAGAAGAAGGTCATGCTGGAGACGGTCAATGCGGACGCTGATCGGGTTACCCGGCTGATAACCGAGCTGCTTGATGTGTCGCGCATCGAGTCGGGCCGCATCGAGGTCCATCGCGAGCTCGTCGACATTCCGAGCCGCGCCCTGAAGATCATCAGCGGCCGCATCGCGGCTGGTGACTCGGCGGACCGGTATCGGGTCGAGGTGGCGCCTAGCGTGCCGGAGACCTGGCTCGACGTCGACAAGGTCGATCAGGTCCTCGCGAACCTTATCGAGAACGCCGTCAGACACGGGGCTGGTACCGTTACCACTGTGGTGGAGCCAGCGATGGTAGCGGGGGCTCCTGGCGTGGCCGTTGCGGTACGCGACCAGGGCCCTGGCATCGCGCCCGAGGTAGCGCCCCGCGTCTTCGCCCGGTTCTGGCGTGCGAAGCGCCGCGGCGGCGCAGGCCTCGGCCTGTTCATCGTCAAAGGCTTGGTGGAGGCCCACGGCGGGGAAATCGTCGTGCAGCAGGCGCCTGGCGGCGGCGCTGAGTTCCGATTTACCATGCCCGCCGGGACGCCTGAGTTCGGCTAGCCGGCGGGCCTTCGGGATTGCCTGCATGCTGGCCCGTGTGCTCGGTGCCAGGATCTAGCTGCCGGCGCCTCGAGGATACGGGCGGCGAGAGTCCGTTTCTTCTGCACTGCGCCGCGCAGCGCACGTAGGCAGCGCAGCGGCTCACCGCCCGGTCGGCCCTGTCTGTTTTCCCGCTTCATCGCCGTTGACCGCAGGAGATCAGGAACGATGCCCGCACCAAATAACACGTACGACCCCGTGGAGGTGGCCGTGCTGTCTCCCGAGGAACTGCAGCGCATGCAGGCCGATGCGCTGGCTGCTATCGCGGCCGCAGGAGACCTCGCTGAGCTCAAGACGGCCCGGATCGCGCACTCCGGCGACCGAGCTCCGCTCACTCTGGCCAATTCAGAGATCGGCGCGCTGCCGCCGGCCGCGAGGGCGGACGCCGGCAAACGCATCGGCGCTGTCCGCGCTGCCATCAGGCAAGCGCTCAGCGAACGGCAGGCTGAGCTCGAGGCCGACCGCGACCGGCGCGTCCTCGTCGAGGAGGCCGTTGACGTCACACTGCCCTGGGACCGGCACATCGCCGGCGCGCGACACCCCGTCACGACCGTCGGCGAGCGCCTCGTCGACGTCTTCGTCAACATGGGGTACGAGGTCGCCGAAGGGCCAGAGGTCGAAGCCGAGTGGTACAACTTCGACGCGCTGAACTTCCCGCCCGATCACCCGGCCAGGGAGATGCAAGACACGATCTTCGTCGCGAGTCCTGACCCGTCGCAGCGCTCGGGTGTCGTGCTGCGGACTCATACTTCGCCGGTGCAGATCAGGGCGATGCTCACCAGGCCGGTGCCGCTCTACGTTGTTAGCCCCGGCCGGTGCTACCGCAGCGACGCACTTGACGCGACGCATAGCCCGGTCTTCCATCAGATCGAGTGCCTCGCGGTCGACGAGGGCCTGACGATGGCCGACCTCAGGGGCGCGATCACTGCGTTCGTGGACGCCATGTTCGGGGAGGGCTTGCAGACCAGGCTCCGGCCTGACTACTTCCCCTTCACCGAGCCTTCTGCCGATGTCTCGATGGAATGCCACGTGTGCCGCGGTGCGTCGACAAAGCCCGGCGGCGAGCCATGCCGGGTCTGCAGGTCGCAGGGCTGGATCGAGATCGCCGGCTGCGGGATGGTCAATCCGCGGGTACTCGTCGCGTGCGGCATCGACCCCGATCGCTACAGCGGCTTCGCCTTTGGGCTGGGTATCGACCGCTCAGTGATGATCCGGGACGGGGTGTCGGACATCCGGGACACCCTCGAGGGCGACGTGCGGTTCAGCCGCGCCTTCGGAATGGAGGCGTGATGCGGCTGCCGCTGTCCTGGCTGCTTGAATACGCAGCCATCGAGCTGTCCCCAGACGACGAGGTCGGCGTCAAGGAAATGTCGCAGCGCCTGACGGCCTGCGGCCTTGAGGTCGAGTCCGTCGAGCACGTTGGCCACGACATCACCGGCGTGGTCGTGGCCGAGGTGCTCGACATCGAGGAGCTGACCGGCTTCAACAAGCCAATCAGGTACTGCCAGGTCTCGACTGGCGACGGTCAGGAACGGCACGTCATCTGTGGCGCGGCCAACTTCGTCGTCGGCGACCGCGTCGCCTTGGCGCTGCCCGGAGCGGTTCTGCCGGGCGGCTTCGAGATCGGCGCCCGCAAGACGTACGGCCGGGTCTCGGAGGGCATGATCTGCTCCGCATCTGAGCTGGCCATCGGCGAAGACCACTCCGGCATCATGGTGCTACCTGCCGATGCGCCGCTCGGCACCGACTTCGTCAGCTACGCCGGCCTGCGTGATGTTGTGTTCGACATCAACGTGACGCCGGACAAGGGCTATGCACTGTCTGTGCGCGGCGTGGCGAGGGAACTGGCGATCTCCTATCAGGTGCCGTTCACCGATCCGGCCGATGTGGGACTCCCGCCTGGCTACGATGTCGTGTCGCCGGACGTCTATCACGTCGGTATCGAGGACACGACCGCCTGCGACCGGTTCGTGGTGCGCGAAGTGCGCGGCGCCGACCCGGCGACCCCGACACCACTGGGCATGAAGATCAGGCTTGCGCGGGCCGGTCAGCGGTCGGTGGCGCTGGCGGTCGATGTCACCAACTACCTGATGCTTGAGCTAGGCCAGCCGCTGCACGCGTTCGACCGGGGTCGGCTCACCGGTCCCATTGTCGTCCGACGCGCCCGGGCCGGCGAGCAGCTCGAGACCCTTGACCACGTCGTCCGGGCGCTGGATCCAGAGGACATCCTCATCACCGACGCCACCGGCCCGATCTCACTCGCCGGAACGATGGGCGGAGTCGCGACGGAGGTGTCGGAGACGTCGCGCGACCTCGTGATCGAGGCGGCGCACTTCTCCCCGCGCGGTGTGGCGAGGATGAGCCGACGGCACAAGCTCGCGTCGGAGGCCTCGGCGCGGTTCGAGCGGGGCGTCGATCCGGATCTGCCGATCCGGGCCTCGGCGCGCGCGGCTACGATGCTGGCGGCCTTGAGCGGCGGCACCGTGATTCCCGGCTATTCGATGGCCGGCGTGAACATCCAGCCGGCCGCCATAACCATGGCGGCCGACTACCCCGACAAGGTTGCGGGCGTCATCTACGGTCTGGACACCGTCCTCGCGCGGCTGCGCGAAGTCGGCTGCATCATCGGCCAGGCGAGCGAGCCGGCCGTGCCGACGGCGCGAGCGACGCCCGGCGCGCCCACCGCGATCGACCCGCCCGCCGTGTTGGCCGGCGGCCAGTACATGAGCGGGAATGTCGTGGCCGACCATGGGAAGCACGACAGGTCGGGGCTGGCGCTCGTGGTGACGCCGCCGTCGTGGCGACCCGACCTGACCGATCCGGCCGACCTGGCAGAAGAGGTCATGAGGCTGGAGGGTTACCAGAACATCCCGGTGCGGGCCGTCCGCGCGGTAGGTGGTCGCGGGCTGACCGGACGGCAGCGGCTGCGGCGCACCGTCGGCCGCACGCTCGCCTATCACGGCTTCGTTGAGGTGATGAGTTCGCCGTTCACGTCGACGGCGGACTTCGACCGGCTCCAGCTCGCAGCCGACGACCCGCGCCGGCGGGCCGTCCGGCTGGCGAATCCGCTCAGCGACGACGAGCCGCTGATGCGCACAACGCTGCTGCCCGGCATGTTCAGGACGCTGGCGCGCAACCTCGGCCGCGGCTTCAGCGACGTTTCGCTCTACGAGTTCGGCCTGGTCTTCCGGCCCCGACCGGATCAGGCGCTCGCGGCGCCCATTCTTCGGGTCGACCGCGCCCCGGCGGTTCACGAGCTAGCGCAGCTGGGGGCGGCGCTGCCCGACCAGCCGCTCCGGGTCGGCGCGGTCCTTACCGGCAATGTCGATGCGCCTGGCTACTGGGGTCCGGGCCGGGCAGCGGGCTGGCAGGACGCGATCGAGGCCGCGCGCGACGTGCTGCAGGCAAGCCGGCTCCGGTTCAACGTTCGCGCGGACGAGCATGAGCCCTGGCACCCGGGGCGCTGCGCCGCGCTCTTCGTGCAGACCGAGGAAGGCCACGAGTGGCTGGCCGGTCACGCGGGCGAGTTGCACCCGCGCGTCATCGCGGCGTTTGGCTTGCCGCCCCGGACCACAGCCATGGAGCTGGAAATGTCCGTGATCGAGGCTGCCGCAGATGAGCTGCCGCCGGTGGAGGCCCCGACGCTGTCGGCGTACCCGCTGGCGGTGCAGGACGTGGCGCTCGTCGTGCCGGAGGCCGTGCCCGAGGCCGACGTCGAGCGCGCTCTGGCCGATGGAGTCGCGGCAGCCGGGGACGTCGTGCTGGAGTCGCTGCGACTGTTTGACGTCTACACCGGCGCGCAGGCGGGCGCGGGCCACAAGTCACTGGCCTACACGCTGCGCTTCCGTGCGCCCGACCGGACGCTAACGGCGGATGAGGCCAACGCCGCCAGGGACGCGGCGGTCGCTGCGGCGGCCAGGCAGACTGGGGCGATATTGCGGGGCGCCAGCTAGCGCCTCACGACGGCTGTTACGACGTAGATTTCAGGATGGCGACGAACTCCGCGCTGCCCTTGACGCACTTCGACACGTCGCCGGTCTTCAGCAGGTCGGGCGTAGCGAAGCCGCTGCACTTCCAGCCGTCGACGACGACGGGCCCGCCGCCGCCATTGCCGGGGGCCCGCCCGGACACGATCGCGGCGGCGTAGTCCTTTTGCACGGTGCGCGCAACGCCGCATGACACTTGTCCACGGTTGACCTCGATCTCGACCGGGACGTTGGCAGAGGTTCGGCCCGTGCCGCAGGACTGCGGCTTCACGGCGGCATTGGACGCGCCACTGCAGCCTGCGAGAGGCAGCGTCAGCGCGAGCGCCCCGGCGGCGGCGGCGATGGTAGCCAGCCGTGACGGGTTAGGTGTCAGCGGCCTGGTGTAACGAGCCCACCGGACCTGCATCAAGGCCGTCTCCCTTCCAGGCCAGCGCCTCCCAGGGCCGGCATCGGGTGCGCGCAAGCGGTCAGGCCGACCGGAACTACCTCATCATGCCGTCTTTCGGCGCTTTGGCACGGTGCTAATGGCACATCTGACGCATGCCAGTTACGCAGCCCACCTGCATTTGCATAATCAGTCGCATATCTGCATAATCATTCAGAGGGGCCAGCCACAGTCGAGGGCTTGAGGGGTCAGATATATGGGCGCGCGGGTGGCGGTGGCCGGCGGGAGCGGGTATGCGGGCGGCGAGCTGCTGCGTCTGCTGGCGGCACACCCGGACCTCAATGTCGCAGTCGCCACGGCAGACAGCAGCGCAGGCCAGACGATCGCGCAGCTCCATCCGCAGCTGGCTGGCGCGCCTGGTCTGGCTGACTGCGTTCTCGAGCCGCACGGCGCCGACGCGCTAGCCGATTGCGATCTCGCGTTCCTCGCGCTTCCGGCCGGGCAGTCCGCGATCGTCGCGGCGCAGCTTCCGGGCAGCGTGAAGGTAGTCGACCTCGGCCCGGACTTCCGGCTGAACGACGGCGCTGCCTGGGCGCGGCATTACAGCGGGCCGCATCCGGGCCGGTGGGTGACGGGCACACCGGAGCTTCCCGGCGCGCGCGTCAAGATTCAGGCGGCGAGGCGGGTAGCCGCGCCCGGCTGCTACGCAACCGCGGCCATTCTCGCCCTGACGCCGCTCGTCGCGGCTGGCCTCGCCGATCCCGCCGACGTCGTGGTTGTAGCCGCGTCCGGCACGTCGGGGCCGGCCGGTCGTTGCGGACCGACCTGCTGGCCAGCGAGGTGATGGGCTCGGCATCGGCGTACGCGGTGGCGGGCGCGCACCGTCATACGCCCGAGATCGAACAGGCGCTGGCCGAGGCGCGTCCGGCGACACCAGTCCGGGTCAGCTTCACCCCGGTACTTGCACCGATGTCGCGTGGCATCCTCGCCACCTGCACGGCCACGCTGATCACGCCGAATACCACGACGGCCGAGGTGCGCGACGCTATCGCCGCCTCCTACGCCGGCGAGCCGTTCATCACCGTCCTGCCAGCTGGGGTGTGGCCAGCGACAGCGTCCGTCGCTGGGTCGAACGGGGTGCATCTCCAGGCGGCCGTCGATGCCAGGGCGGGTCGGGCCGTCGTCGTCGCTGCGATCGACAACCTCGGCAAGGGCGCGGCCGGCCAGGCGATCCAGAATGCCAACCTGATGCTTGGCCTGCCCGAGAGCGCAGGCCTGACCGCGATTGGGGTCGCGCCGTGACCGTCACCAGCCCGCGCGGGTTCCGCGCCGCCGGTGTCGCCGCCGGGATCAAGGCATCGGGCGGCGCGGACGTGGCCGTCGTCGTCAATGACGGACCGTCCGCGGCGGCGGCCGGCGTCTTCACGGCTAACCGCGTCAAGGCCGCGCCCGTGCTCTGGAGCAAGCAGGTCCTGGCTGGCGGCACGCTTCGGGCCGTCGTGCTGAACTCAGGCGGCGCCAACGCCTGCACTGGACCGGCTGGCTTTCAGGACACGCACCAGACGGCGGAGCACCTAGCGGCGCTGCTCGGCGTCGGCG
Source organism: uncultured Actinomycetota bacterium (assembly GCA_963730085.1). Classification (GTDB taxonomy): domain Bacteria; phylum Actinomycetota; class Actinomycetes; order Streptosporangiales; family Streptosporangiaceae; genus JAJYUU01. The sequence goes on from CAVSQI010000018.1 coordinate 166,917, forward strand.
CCGGCGAGGTGGCCGTCTGCTCGACCGGCCTGATCGGGGAGCGGCTGCCGCTGGACAAGCTACTGGCGGGTGTGACCGCGGCGACAGCACAGGCGACCGCTGCGGGCGGACGGTCCGCCGCTGACGCCATCCGCACTACCGACACTGTGCCGAAGACAGCCGCGATCACTGGCCGCGGATACCAGATCGGCGGCATGGCCAAGGGCGCGGCGATGCTGGCACCGGCGCTGGCAACCATGCTGGCCGTACTGACAACCGATGCGGACCTGTCCGTCGGCGTCCTGGACGCCGCGTTGCGAGAGGCCGTGCGAACTACGTTCGACCGCCTGGACACCGACGGCTGCATGTCGACCAACGACACGGTGCTGATCCTCGCGAGCGGCGCGAGCGGCGTCACGCCAGACGCAGCCAAGTTCACCGCGGACCTTACTGCTGCCTGCGCGGACCTCGCCGCACAGATGCAGGCCGACGCCGAAGGGGCTAGTAAGGCGATCACCATCGAGGTCACTGGCGCGGCGAGTGAGACTGACGCGGTGGCCGTCGGGCGCGCTATTGCTCGCTGCAACCTGCTCAAGTGCGCGATCCATGGCGAAGACCCGAACTGGGGCCGAGTCCTCGCTGCTGTCGGCACCACCCAGGCCGCATTCGAGCCTGACCGCCTCGGCGTCGCGATCAATGGTGTCTGGGTGTGCAAGGCCGGTGCGCCTGGCGACGACAGATCCGCCGTTGATCTGCGGCCACGCGACGTCACCATCACCGTCGAACTCGCCGCAGGCGAGCATTCGGCGGCGATCAAGACGACGGATCTCACCGCCCAGTACGTCTACGAGAACTCGGCGTACTCGACATGACGAAGACAGAGATTGAAGCCGGGGCCGTTTCGAAGGCCGCCACGCTCATCGAGGCGCTGCCGTGGCTGGAGCGCTTCTACGGCAAGATCGTCGTCGTCAAGTATGGCGGTAACGCCATGATCGAGGACGACCTGCGGCGCACCTTCGCCGAGGACATCGTATTCCTCCGCTACGCCGGGCTACGGCCCATCGTTGTGCACGGCGGCGGCCCGCAGATCAACACCCATCTGGACCGGCTCGGCATCTCCTCGACGTTCGCAGCCGGCCTCCGCGTGACGTCCAAGGAGACGATGGACGTCGTCCGGATGGTGCTCACCGGACAGGTAAACCGGGAAATCGTCGGACTCATCAACTCTCACGGCCCGTTCGCTGTCGGGATGTCGGGAGAGGACGCCCACCTGCTGACTGCTCGGCGGATGCACGCCAACGTCGACGGCGAGTCCGTCGATCTCGGGCACGTCGGCGAGGTCGTGGCCGTCAATCCAGGGGCGGTCCTGGCGCTGCTCGCCGACGGCCGGATCCCGGTGATTTCCAGCGTCGCACGCAGCGAGAACGGCGAGATCCTCAACGTCAACGCCGACACGGCGGCCGCCGCAGTGGCCATCGAGCTTGCCGCGGCAAAACTAGTCTTCCTGACCGACGTGGCTGGCCTGTACCCGCGCTGGTCGGGTAACGACGCAGCGAGCGCGCTCACGGCAAGGCCGATCAGTCAGCTGACCGAGAACGAGCTGGCCGCCCTCATGCCCGGGCTATCCGACGGGATGATCCCCAAGATGGGCGCCTGCCTCGCCGCCGTACGCGGCGGTGTCCCGCAAGCCCACATACTCGACGGGCGGCTGCCGCACTCGATCTTGCTGGAAATCTTCACCGACTCCGGCATCGGCACGATGGTTGTTCCCAACTCCCCGCACGGGTCCGAGGAAGGTTTCTGATGTCGGCCACTGAGCTGCTGCAAGATCGGTACGGCGCCGTAATGATGCTTACGTATGGCATGCCACCGGTCGCCCTGGCCAGTGGCACCGGCTGCGTCGTCTACGACGTCGATGGAAACGCCTATCTCGACCTGATCGGCGGCATCGCGGTCAGCTCGCTCGGCCACGCGCACCCGGCGCTCATCGATGCGATCACCAAGCAGGTCGCGACGCTGGCGCACACCTCTAACCTGTTCCTCCACGAGCGGCAGGTAGAGCTCGCTGAGCGACTGATCGGATTGCTCGGCATCGATGGTCGCGTCTTTCTGGCGAACTCCGGTGCGGAGGCAAACGAAGCCGCGCTCAAGCTAGTGCGCATGGCGCAAGGGCCGGCGCGGCCGGTCATCGTGGCGGCTGAGAACAGCTTTCACGGCCGGACGATGGGCGCGCTCAGCATCACCGGGAAGAGCTCTATCCGGGAACCGTTCGCGCCGTTCGGGGTGGAGGTCAGGTGGGTTCCCTATGGTGACTCAGCCGCACTGGCTGACGCAGTCCGGTCAGACTGCGCGGCCGCGTTCCTTGAGCCGACACTGGGGGAAGGCGGCGTCGTTCCCGCTCCTGATGGTTACCTGCAAGCTGCTCGCGAAGCGTGCGATGCGACCGGCGCGATGCTGGTGCTGGACGAGATCCAGAGCGGCATTGGCCGCACCGGGGCGTGGTTCGCGCATCAGGGCGACGGCGTGGTGCCCGACGTGCTGACCCTCGCCAAGGGGCTGGGTGGCGGGCTGCCGATCGGGGCGTGCATCGGAATCGGGCGGTTCGGCTCGGTGCTGGGCAAGGGCGATCACGGCAGCACGTTCGGCGGCAACCCAGTGACATGCGCCGCCGCGCTCGCGGTTATCGACACGATCGAGCGGGACGGCCTGCTCGCGCATGTGTCATCCGTCGGCACGCACCTGGCATCGGGGATCGAGGGCATCAAGCACCCGCTGGTACGGGGTGTTCGAGGTAGCGGGCTTTGGCTCGCGATGGCGTTGACCGGCCCGGCCGCGACCGCGGTCGCGGCCACCGCACAGCGCCAGGGATTCCTGGTCAACGCGGTGCAGTCGGACGCAGTGCGGCTCGCCCCGCCGCTGATCTTGTCGGTGGCGGAGGCGGACTCGTTCGTTGCCGCCCTACCCGGAATCCTCGATGCGGCCAGCGTCATCTTGGGCGGTCAGGAGACGACATGACGACTTCCGTCCGGCATTTCCTGCGCGACGACGACCTGTCGCCCACCGAACAGGCGCGAGTTCTGGCCCTCGCCGCCGAGCTCAAAGCGAATCGGCTCGCGAGCCAGACGCTGGCCGGGCCGCGCGCGGTCGCCGTGTTGTTCGACAAGCCGTCGCTGCGCACGCGAGTCTCGTTCGCCGTCGGGATCGCCGAGCTCGGCGGATACCCGCTAGTCATCGATGCGCAGGGCACGCACGCCGGCCGCGGTGAGTCCATCGAGGACATGACCAAGGTGCTGGCAAGACAGGTCGCCGCGATCGTATGGCGCACTTTCGGCCAGGAGCGGATCGAGGAGATGGCCACGGCGAGCACCGTGCCGGTTGTCAACGCGCTGACCGACCAGTTCCACCCGTGCCAGGTTCTGGCGGACTTGCTAACGGTCCAGGGTGCGTTCGGGCGCCTGTCTGGGCGCACGCTGGCGTTCCTTGGCGACGGCTCCTCCAACATGGCGCACTCGTATCTTCTCGGCGGCGCGACGGCGGGGCTGCACGTGCGGATCTGCGCGCCCGAGCCGTACTGGCCTGCGGCGTCGGTTGTCGCGGCTGCCGCTGCTATCGCCGACGGCACGGGCGGGTCGATCACCGTCAGCGCAAATCCGCAGGACGCCTGCAAGGGCGCTGACGTTCTCGCCACCGACGTCTGGACGTCGATGGGACAGGAAGCTGAGGTGCACGCCCGGGCCAGCGCGATGGCCGCCTACCGCCTGGACGCTGCCAAGCTCGCGGTTGCCAGCCCGGCGGGCAAGGTTCTGCACTGTCTGCCAGCGCACCGCGGCGAGGAGATCACGGCCGAGGTGATCGACGGCCCGGCCAGCCTGGTCTTCGAGCAGGCGGAGAACCGGTTGCACGCCCAGAAGGCGCTGCTGTGTTTCCTGCTCGACCCTGCATTCGGTGGGCCGCGATGAACACCAGCCCTCTCACCAAAGCTGCTAGGCACGCGCAGATCGCGTCGATCCTCAGCCAGAAGTCTGTGCCCGTCCGGTCCCAGGAAGAACTCGCCGAGCTGCTCAGCCACCGAGGCGTGCACGTCACGCAGGCCACCTTGTCTCGCGACCTGGAAGAGCTCGGTGCGGTCCGGCTCCGAGGCGCCGACGGCGTGCTCGTCTACGCGCTGCCAGGCGAGCCCGGACCTGGCGGCCTGACGGGCAGCCTCGGCGCGATACTGGCGGGCGGCCCGTTCGCGCCGTCGGCCGCCGACCCAGCGGCCAGGCTGACGCGCGTCGCAGCGGAGCTTCTGGTCAGCGCGGAGGCCAGCGCCAACCTTGTTGTGCTTCGGACGCCGGCCGGAGCGGCGCAGCTGCTGGCCTCGGCTATCGACCACGCCGGCTGGCCTGCAGTGCTCGGCACTGTGGGCGGCGACGACACCGTGCTCGTAATTGCCCGCGACCCGGCCGGGGGAGCCGACCTGGCTCAGGCGCTGCTGCGGCTGGCCGAGCGAAACAGGGCGGCCCTGCGCAAGTAGACGGCCGGGCGCGGCCGTCCCAAGAACCCGCACAGCAGAAACGCTTACTGGAATCGACAGATATCAACTAGCGAGGAGGTGCCTCGGTGACAGAGAAAGTCGTACTCGCGTACTCCGGCGGCCTGGACACGTCGGTGGCGATCGGCTGGATCGCTGAGCAGACCGGGGCCGAGGTTGTGGCGCTCGCCGTCGACGTCGGCCAGGGCGGCGAAGACCTGGAGACGATCAGGGAGCGCGCGTTGGCCTGCGGCGCCGTCGCGGCCGAGGTGGTGGACGCGCGCGACGAATTCGCGACCGAGTACTGCATGCCGGCGCTGCTAGCCAACGCGCTCTACATGGACCGATACCCGCTGGTATCGGCGCTGTCCAGGCCCTTGATCGTGAAGCACCTCGCCAGGGTCGCGCACGAGACCGGTGCCACGCTGGTTGCCCATGGCTGCACCGGAAAGGGCAACGATCAGGTGCGGTTCGAAGCGGGCCTGGCCGCGCTGGCGCCCGATGTTCGGGTGTTCGCGCCCGTCCGCGACTCAGGCATGACCCGCGACAAGGCAATCGCGTTCGCGGCCGAGAAGGGTCTGCCGATCAACGTCACGTCACGGTCGCCGTACTCGATCGACCAGAACGTCTGGGGCCGCAGCTGCGAGACCGGCCACCTGGAGGACATCTGGCACGCGCCCGAGCCCGAGGTGTACGGGTACACCAGCGACCCGGCCGGCGGCCTGGCGGCCGAGGAGATAGTTCTCGCGTTCGAGCGGGGGCTGCCGGTGGCGCTGAATGGCCGTGGCTTGTCACCGCTGGCGGTGATCACCGAGCTCAACAAGCTCGCTGGCGCGCACGGGATCGGGCGGATCGACATGGTCGAGGACCGGCTCGTCGGCATCAAGAGCCGGGAAATCTATGAGGCACCCGGCGCGATGACGCTAATTACCGCGCACTCCGAACTGGAGAGCGTCTGCGTCGAGCGCGAACTGTCCAGGTACAAGCGCCAGGCGGAGCAGCGGTGGAGCGAGGTCGTCTACGACGGCTTGTGGTTCTCGCCGCTGAAGCAGGCCTTGGATGCGTTCATGACTGAGGCGTCGAAGCACGTGACAGGTGACATCCGGCTGACTCTGCAGGGCGGGCGGGCGGTAGTGACGGGACGGCGCAGCCCCGCCGCCCTTTACGACTACGCGCTCGCCACGTATGACACCGGCGACCTGTTCGACCAGGAGCTGGCGAAGGGCTTCATCGAGCTGTACGGCTTGCCCTCCAAGATCGCCGCCGATCGTGACCGCAAGGTCGCGAGCCACGGGGGCGTGAGCCGGTAGCCTGCTGCGACCAGCTCAAAGGAGACCGATCGTGACATCTGACGCACCGGGCCAGCCGCTCCGGCTCTGGGGCGGCCGGTTCGAGTCAGGCCCGGCCGAGGCACTAACGAGGCTGTCGGTCAGCGTCCAATTCGACTGGCGGCTAGCACCCTACGACCTGCTGGCCTCGGCCGCGCACGCACGCGTACTCCACCGAGCTGGACTGCTTGCCGACATCGAACTCAGCCGAATGCTGGCGGCGCTCGATGACCTCGGCCGAGCCTGCCGGGCGGGCACGTTCCGGCCATCCGCTCACGACGAAGATGTCCACACTGCGCTGGAACGCGGTTTGCTCGAGCGCGTCGGCCAGCTTGGCGGCAAGCTACGGGCGGGCCGCAGCCGCAACGATCAGATCGCCACCGACCTGCGGCTGTACCTGCGCGATCATGTCCGGGTCATCACGGCCCGGCTGACCGAGCTCGAACTGGCGCTGATCGATCAGGCTGAGCGGCACGTCGCGACGCCAGCCCCTGGCATGACCCACATGCAGCACGCCCAGCCCGTTCTGCTCGCGCATCAGCTGCTCGCGCACGTTCAGGCGTTCGCGCGGGATGCCAGCCGGCTCCGCGACTGGGATGTTCGGGCCGCGGTGAGCCCGCTTGGTTCCGGCGCGCTGGCCGGCTCGTCGCTGCCTCTCGATCCGGAAGCCGTGGCGGCCGAGCTTGGTTTCGCCTCAGCCGCAGACAACTCGATGGACGCTGTCAGCGATAGGGACTTCGCCGCCGAGTTCTGCTTCATCGCGGCGCTTCTCGGCGTGCACCTGTCGAGGCTGGGAGAGGAGGTGGTCCTCTGGTCGACGCACGAATTCGCGTGGGCGGAGATCGACGACGCGTACGCAACCGGCTCGTCGATCATGCCGCAGAAGAAGAACCCGGACGTAGCCGAGCTGGCCCGCGGCAAATCAGGCCGGCTCATCGGGGGCCTCACCGGCTTGCTCACGACGCTCAAGGGCCTGCCGCTGACATACAACCGCGACCTGCAGGAGGACAAGGAGCCAGTCTTCGACGCGGTAGACACGCTGCTGGCGGTCCTGCCCGCCATGGCAGGCCTGATCGGCACCCTGCGGTTCCACACCGAGCGACTCGCTGTCACGGCGGCCGCCGGGCACGCCCTGGCTACTGACCTGGCGGAGCTTCTCGTGCGCCGGGGCACCCCGTTCCGGGAAGCGCACGAAGTGGTTGGCCATCTAGTTGTGTGGTGCCAGGTGCACGACTGCGAGCTTGGCGACGTCAGCGACGCCGACTTGGACAAGATCTCGCCGCTCCTGACGCCTGACGTGCGCGATGTGCTCACCGTTGAGGGCGCCATCGCGGCCAGGGCCAGCCGGGGCGGCACCGCGCCCGCACGCGTCGCCGAGCAGCTCGAGAGGCTCCGAGCTGACGTCGACAAGCAGGCTGCCTGGGCCACGCGCTGACGAGATCTCCGGCCTAGCCACTCGATTCGTGGCATCGCCCTCCGAGTCCGTTACGGCAATGTCATGGTTGCCGCTGTGCTGCTGGAACAGCAGCCCGTAGTGCCGGGCCATGACGTATCTGCGCCGCGGCCGAGGTAGCCGGCCGCAGGCCGGGCCTGCCGGTACTCTCTGGACGGTGGATCGGCTCCCGCGCGAGTTCTTTGACCGGCCAGCGACCAACGTCGCGCCAGATCTGCTCGGCTGCGTCCTCTGGCATGACAGTCCCGCCGGCCTGGTGGCTGTGCGGCTAGTCGAGGTCGAGGCTTACCAAGGCCTGTCCGATCCTGCATCGCACGCGTTCCGGGGCCAGACCGCCAGGAACGCGGTGATGTTCGGGCCGCCCGGCTATGCGTACGTGTACTTCACCTACGGCATGCATTTCTGCGTGAATCTCGTCTGCCAGCCCGCCGGTCGCCCCGAAGCGGTGCTCCTGCGCGCGGGGGAGGTAACGCAGGGGACGGCGCTGGCGGCCCTTCGACGCCGCGGCCGGACCGCTGACCTCGCGTCCGACCTCGCGGCTGGCGGCGTCGACGGCAGCCGCAAGATCCGGGAGGTCGACCTGGCCCGCGGGCCGGGCCGGCTGTGCCAGGCACTCGCCATCGACAGGGCACTGGACGGCGCCGATGTGTGCGGACGGGATTCCCGCCTCGGCATCGGACCTCCCGAGGCAGCGGTCGACCGCGCGTTGATCTGCAGCGGCCCGCGCGTCGGCATCAGCCAGGCGGCCGACCGGCCATGGCGGTACTGGGTTGCGGGCGATAGGTACGTTTCCGTGTTCCGCCCGTTCAAGCCTCGAGCGGCGCGATCGAAACCGGTTTCAGGCTCCGCCGCCAAAGATGGGACGATGCACCGGTGAGCGACATCATCGACGACCTGAGCTGGCGCGAACTCATCGCCGTGAACACCGACCTGGATGACCTCCGCAAGGAGCTTGATACCGGGATTGTCACGTTTTACTGCGGGTTCGATCCGACGGCGCCTGGCTTGCATATCGGCAACCTGGTCCAGCTGCTGACCATGCGGCGCCTGCAGCTGGCGGGGCACCGGCCTATCGCCATCGTCGGCGGCGCGACCGGGCTGATCGGTGACCCGGGCGGCAAGTCGGCCGAGCGTTTGCTCAACCCGCGTGAGCTCGTGGCCCAGTGGGTCGAGCGGATCCGCGAAGAAGTGGGCCGGTTCCTGGACTTCACGCCTAGCCCGGCGGCAGCGATGGTGGTCAGCAACCTTGACTGGACCGAGCCGTTGTCGGCGATCGACTTCCTGCGCGAAATCGGGAAGCATTTCCCGCTGAATCAGATGCTGTCGCGCGAGGTGGTCAAGGCTCGGCTGGAGGGTGCCGGGATCAGCTACACCGAGTTCAGCTACCAGATCCTGCAGGCCAACGACTACCTGGAGCTGCACAACCGGTACGGCTGCACGCTCCAGCTCGGCGGCAGCGACCAGTGGGGCAACCTGGTGTCGGGCGTGGACCTGATCCGGCGGGTGACGACGCACACCGTGCACGCACTCGCTACTCCGCTGATCACCAAGCCGGATGGCACTAAGTACGGCAAGACGGAGGGCGAGGCGGTCTGGCTGAGCCAGGACCTGATGAGCTCGTACGCGTTCTACCAGTTCTGGCTCAACCGAGCCGATGCCGAGATGCCCGGCATGCTCCGGGTGTTTTCGTTCCGCTCCAGGGCCGAGATCGAGGAGCTGGAACGGGTGGTCGCCGAGGATCCGAAGGGCAGGCGCGCGCAGCGGCTGCTGGCCGAGGAGCTGACGACCCTGGTGCATGGCGCGGATGAGCTGGCGAGAGTCCAGGCTGCTAGCGAGGCCTTGTTTGGTCAGGGCGATTTGCGGGCGCTGGACGCTAGGACGCTCGCAGCCGCGGTGGCTGAAGTGCCGCACGCTGAGGTTGACCGGCTGCCAGCCGGCGGGCTGCCAGCCGTAGTCGACCTCATGGCCGCGACCGGCATCGTCAAGAGCAAGTCCGAGGCGCGGCGGGTGATCGCCGAGGGCGGTGCGTATCTCGACAACGAGAAGGTCACCGAACAGGACGCTGCTCCGGCCGATGCGGACCTGCTGCACGGCGAGTACCTGGTACTACGGCGCGGAAAGCGGACAGTGGGCGTCGTGCGCATACGCAGGCCCTGACCCGGTCGCGGAGGAGCCTTGAAGCTCGCCGTCGTGTCCGTCGTGACACCCTGCGGCGCGACCCGATGTCGGTGCTGACCGGACTCAGGAGCCAATAGTGGCATTCATCACTGTTTCCAGTCGGCGATGATCGGCCTATCGTGAACCGCGCGGCGCCCATTTTTCGAGCGAGTCAGGCGCCGGACAGCCGCGCACAGCAGGCTTTCGTCGCAGGTCACAGGCGGGCAATCGGTGTCACGGCGGCACGCCACGCGGAGGCGGCGGAATGCCTGATT
>CAVSQI010000019.1:0-207955 GCA_963730085.1 uncultured Actinomycetota bacterium
CGCCAGCATTAAGCTCCGACCGGCTGCCCGCGCTCGTGTGGGTGATCGCCGCGGCCTTCGTTGCCGTTGAGCTGGCCGTCAGCGGCCGCTACGGCTTCCAGCAGGATGAGCTCTACTTCCTGGTGGCCGGGCACCATCTCGCAATCGGATACGTCGACCAGCCGCCCCTAGGCCCGCTCCTAACCCGGATCACGGACGTACTCGGGGTCACGCCGACCGCTATCAGGATCGTCCCGGCGCTCTGCGGCGGAGCCATCGTGGTCATGGCCGCCAGGCTGGCTGCGTTGTTCGGCGCGGGCAGGCTGGGCCGTGTGCTGACCGCCCTCGTTACGGCGTGTGCTCCGGTACTGCTCGGCTCCGTGCATGTCGGCAACACCACGCCGCTCGATCTGCTCGCGTGGGCAGCGGTACTGGTCTGCGTCGCTGCGGCGCTTCTCCGGCACCGGCCGCGCTGGTGGCTGGTTGCAGGCGCCGCGGCCGGCGTTGGGCTCGAGGCAGACAACCTTGTGATCCTGCTGCTGATCGCCCTCGCGGCTGGCCTGCTGTTTTCGGCGCAGCGCCCCGTGCTGCGCACGAGGTGGCCGTGGCTCGGCGCAGGCATCGCCGCGGTCATCTGGGCACCCAACGTCATCTGGCAGGCAACGCACGGGTGGCCACAACTCGCGATGTCGGCAGCCCTCCACCGGGAAAATACCTCGGCGGCCGACTACGCCGCCGCCGTGCCAGCCGAGATCGTCTACCTGGGCCTGGTGATGGCACCGCTGGTCGTGGCCGGCTTCGTCGTCCTCTGGCGCACCGCTGAGCTGCGATTCCTGGCCATTGCCGCCACACTCGTCCTCCTGTACGTGGCGGCCTGGGTACCGGGCAAGGTGTACTACGCGGACGGAGTGGCGCTGGTGGTACTGGCAGCAGGCGCCGGCGCGACTGAGCGCTGGATCGCTCGCGCTCGGCAACCGGGACGTCGGCTGCGGCCCGTCGTGGTCGCGTCCCTCGTCGGCGTGGCCGTCACCCTTCCGCTCGTCCTGCCCGTCCTGCCGGCCAGCGCCGTGCACTCCCTACCCGCTTCGTCGCAGCAGAGCAACGTCGGAGACTCCATCGGCTGGCCCCAACTGACGCGCGCCGTAGCCGCGCAGGATGCGGCCCTGGTACGGGCAGGCGAGGCGCCGACCTCGATCTTCACGGGGTATTACCCGGAAGCCGCCGCGCTCGCCGTGTACGGCGATGCTGACCGCCTGCCGCCCGTACTTTCCGGCCACAACGCTTACTGGATGTGGGGACCTGGGCAGGCCTCAGACCGCACGGTGCTCGTGGTCGACGCACTCGGCCGGCTGCGGCCGTACTTCGCTAGCTGCCGCCTGCTGACCACCCACAATCCGCCGTACCAGGTACAGCAGCGACTGGACCAACATTCAGATCGGCGTCTGCACAGGTCCCAAGGCCGGCTGGGCCTGCGCTGTGGCCGCACCTGAAGCTCTACGGCTGACCAGCAACTACGGTCACGCCAGGATGCGCAGCCGCTTCGGGTCGTAGAGCGGCGCGATCTGCAGCCGCAGCGGTACGTCTGCGCCGGTGCCCGTCTGCACGCTGAATCCGCCCTGCTCGAGCCACTCCCCGGTGACTCCGTCCGCACAGCTCACCTGCGCCAGGCCGACCGCGGCCCCCAGCGTGTGGCCATAACCGGCTGCGCGGACGTAGCCGACCCACTGGCCGTCGCGCCGAACTGGCTCGTTCCCGAAAAGATCGAGCTCCGAATCGAGCGCGACGAGGCTGACGACGCGAGTCCGGGGCGGGCCGTCGGCCCGCACCTTGACCAGCGCGTCGTGCCCGACGAAGCCGCCCGGCTTGTCCCAGGCGACGGCGAAACCAAGCCCGGCCGTGATCGGCGTGTCGGTGATGTCGATGTCGACGCCGAAGTCGCGGTAGCCCTTCTCGAGGCGCAGACTCGTCATCGCGGCCAGCCCGACCGGCCGGATGCCCAGGTCGGCGCCCGCGGTCATGAGGTCGTCGTAGACGCCCGCGCCGTACTCCGCCGGAACGTGCAGCTCAAACCCGAGCTCGCCCACGTACGTGACGCGGACCGCGAGCGCCGGCGCATAGCCAACGTGCAGCTGCCGCGCCGAAAGATAAGGGAACGAGGCATTCGACAAGTCGCAGTCAGTCAGCCTGCTCAGCAGCTGGCGTGACGCCGGACCCTGGACAGACAGCAGCGTCGTGCCCGAGGTCACGTCCGTCACGGTGACGAACTCGCCTGGCCTGGTCTCGCGCCGGATCATCGGCTCTATGCGACGGTGAATGACGTCGCTGGCGATGACGAGGAACTTCTCCGTTTCCAGCCAGGTGACGGTGAGATCCGCCTCGATGCCGCCCGCCTCGTTGAGCCACTGCGTGTACACGATGCGGCCGGTGCCGGCTGTCACGTCGTTGGCCGACAGCCTGCTGAGCACTGCCGCGGCGTCCGGGCCCTGCACAATCAGCTTCGCCATGAGCGTCATGTCCAGCACGCCGACTGCCTCGCGGACTGCCTTGTGCTCGCGAGCGACGACGTCGTGCGATCGCTGGCGGCTGAAGTCGAGAGTGCTCTTCGTGTCCTCGCCCGGCTCGACGAACCACTCAGCGAACTCCCACCCTGCCGACTGGCCGAAATGCGCGCCCTGCGCCGCGAGCCGGTCGTGGAGGACGGAGCGCCGGATGTTGCGCGCGGTGGCCGGCTTCCACGTGGGCCACACCGCGTCACCGAAAAGAACGCCAAGCTGCTCCACCGTGCGCTCCCGGCGGAACCGCCGCGACGTTTCGTATGCGGCGGTGCGGTCGACAGCGATGTGAGCGGTGTCGACCGGCGGGACACCATCGACGATCCACTGTGCCACCACGCTGCCCACGCCGCCGCCCGACAAGATCCCGAGGGAGTTGAGCCCGGCGGCTACGAAGTAGCCATCGAGCTCGGGCGCGGGTCCGATCAGGGGCCTGACGTCGGCCGTGAACGACTCGGGCCCGCAGAAGAACGTGCGCACGCCAGTGTCCGCCAGGCAAGGGACGCGCGCGAGGGCGGGACCGAGGAACGGCTCGAGGCGATCCCAGTCCGGCGGCAGCTTGCCGAATGAGAAGTTCCGGGCGACGCCGTCCAGCGACCACGGCGCGCCGACCGGCTCAAACAGTCCGACTAGCATGCCGTCGCCCTCGGGCCGGTAGTAGCCGTAGTTATCCGGGTCCTCGATCACCGGCAGGTCTGGATCCATGCCGGTGACCGTGTCCGTCAGCAGGTAGTAGTGCTCGGCGGCCTGCAATGGCACGGCGACGCCCGCGAGCGCCCCGAACTGGCGCGCCCACATCCCAGCCGCGTTAACGATGACGTCGGTCTCGATAGGTCCGGCTTCGGTGAGAACGGCCGTGACCCGTCGGCCGCGGGTTGCGACGCCCGTGGCGGCGACGCCCTCGATGATTCGCACGCCACGTTGCCGGGCGCCTTTGGCCAGCGACGTCGCCACGCCGACCGGATCCGCGCGGCCCTCGTCGGCCACATAGAAGCCGGAAAGCACGTCGTCGGTGCGCGCGAGCGGCCACATGGCCGCGATCTCGGCGGCCGACACCTCCGTGTCTTCGACGCCGAATCCGTGCATCCAGGCGGCTTCGCGCCGCAGGGCTTCCTGCCGCGCAGGTGTCGTCGCGAGGGAGATGTGCCCGACGGCGCGGAAGCCGGTCGAGTGCCCGGTCTCGGCTTCCAGCCGGGTGTACAGGTCGCGCGAGTACCTGCTGAAGAACAGCGATGTCTCGTCGGTCATCCCGGCCGAGGTGATGAGCCCGGCCGCGTGCCAGGTAGTTCCCGCCGTCAGGGCGTGCTGCTCGAGAAGCACGACGTCCGTCCAGCCCAGGCGGGCAAGGTGATAGGCCACGCTGCAGCCGATCACGCCGCCGCCGACGATCACGACCTGGGCTCGTTCCGGGAGAGCAGTCTTCTCGGGCACCGCGTATCCCGGCCTGTCTGACGGTTCAGTCATGAGGTGATCGTAGGCAATCTGGCCTCATTAGGACAGGCCATTCGCGTCACAACCCGGGGCGATGGCTCTCCAGGTCGAACGAGGGGAAGCTTTCCTCGTGGGCGGCCGCTACGCGGAACGCCATGACGTCGTCATAGGTCTTGCCCACAATCGACAGGCCGGTGGGAACGCCGTCACGCGACAGGCCGGACGGCACGCTGAGGACGGGGCACCGGCTCGCGATGTTGAACGGCAGCGTCATCATGATGTCCATCCAGTTTGCTATCGCCTGCCCGTTGACCGCGATCTCGTCGCCGACGTCGTACTCGGCAGGAAGCGCCGGGACGGCCATGGTCGGGCAGATCAGCGCGTCGAACTCCTCGAGCAGGGCGCCGAGCGGGGCATAGATCCGCGATTCGAGCTCCAGGCCGACTAGGAACTGCTCCTTGTCAACATCCGCAGCCTCGGCCGCGAAGCGGCGAGCGTACGACGTCAGCTCTTCGCCGCGCTGCTCGTATAGCTCGCGGATCGACGGGCCGAAGATCATGCCGAAGTGGATGCGCGCGGCCTGCTCGATCATGTCGAGCTGCCACGGCAAGCTGACTTCCGCCACGGTGGCGCCCGCGTCGCGGAGCCGGTCCGCGGCGGCGCGGGTGTTCGCAGCAACATCGGCGTCGACCTCGTAGCAGCCGAGATCCGGGCAGAGCGCGATCCGCAGTCCTCGGGCCGAGTCGAGCTGCCCGGGGATCTCCAGCTTCGGCCGGAGGGACGCGACGTCGCTCGGATGCGGACCCGCGATGACGTTCTCCAGCAGGGCGCAGTCGGCCACGTCACGGGCCATCGGCCCTTCGTGGCAGTAGTGATCGAGGTTGAAGACCTCGACCTCGGGCACACGGCCGTACGGCGGCTTGAAGCCGACGACGCCACAGAAGGACGCCGGAATGCGAATCGAGCCGCCGATGTCGGAGCCCGTCGCCAGCGTCGCGGTCCCGGCCGCGAGCGGCGGCTCCGGACCCTCCGCTCGAGCCACCAGGCGAGTAGGCGGTGTGCCACGGATTGCGGGTCACGCCCCACAGCTTTGTCCACGTGACGGGCGCGCAGCTGAACTCTGGCGTCGTCGTCCGCGCGTGCACGATGCCGCCGGCGTCGATGATGCGCTGCACGAACACCGCCGTCTGGTCGGCGACGACGTCGCGCAGCGGCCAGCGAGCCCAGGGTGTTGTGCAGTCCCGGCGATCGGCGCTTCCTCCTTGACGGCGACGAGCAGGCCCGTCCAGTGGCCGCGGCGCCTCCGACCCATAGCCCGCGTAGCGAGTCTCGGCCGCTCGAGCGAGCGCCAGCGCCTGCTCATAGAACGTCTCGGCGAACGCGTTCACCGTCGGCTCGACGGTCTCAGCCCTGGCGATGATCGGCTTCGGTCAGTTCGACGGGCGACAGCTCGCGGGCACGGAACAGCCGCAGGGCTTCGGTCGGCGGACAGGTAGCACAGGTCAGTCACGTGAGCTCGCTTCCTGCTCGAATCGGCTGCTGGCCCGGGTTGGCTTCCAGCCCGGCCGCGGCACGCTCGCGCGCAGCCGCTTGGTGTAGGGGTGTTGCGGATCATCGAGCAGCTGGCCGGTCGGCCCTGCTCAACGATGCGGCCGCGGTACATGACGATCGCGTCGTCTGTGAGCTGCCGAACGACGGCCAGGTCATGGCTGATGAGGACGTAAGAGACCGCGGTCTCGTCGCGGATGTCGGCGAGCAGGTTCAGCACTTGTGCCTGGATCGACACGTCGAGCGCCGCGACTGACTCGTCCAGGATCAGGACGCGCGGCTCAGCCGCCAGGGCGCGGGCGATCGCGACCCGTTGCCGCTGGCCGCCGGAGAGCGCCTGCGGCCGTGCCCGCGCTTGCCGGGAGTCGAGGCCGACCAGGTCAATCGAGCTCGGATACCCGGTGCGACGACGGTCGGCCGGCCAGTCGTGATGCAGGCGCAGCGTCTCGTCGATCGACGTCCGCCGCGCTCTGTCGCGGATCGAGGCTCGTGTACGGGTCCTGGAAGCACGATCTGTACTTCGCGGCCGCGACTGCGCCGGTCGCGCCCGGAGCGGCTGGTCGCGACCGGTCGGCGTCGCAGGCGGAGATCGTTCCGCTCGTTGGCCGCTCGAGGCCGACGATCATGCGCGCGACTCGTCGTCTTGCCGGAGCCGGACTCGCCGACGATGGCCATCGACTGGCCTGGCTGGACGGTGAAGCTGACGTCGTCGACCGCGACGAGGCTGCCGAATTCCTTGCGAGTCCAGTGACGGCCAGCACTGGCGCGCCGAGGTCAGTCATGCATCACCGCCAGCTGGCCGCGCAGCTCGCCGGCCCGGACGCACCGCGACTGGCCGCCGTCGAGCGCAGATCAACTCCGGTACGCCGTCGCGGCACGCTGTCGCGCGCATGCGGGCAGCGCGGCGCGAACGCGCACTCGACCGCTGGCGCCTCGAACGCCGAAAGCGGCCGGCCGGGGATGGCCCGCAGACGGGTCGGCTGTCCGCTCGATGTCAGGCCGCGCCGCGGTCAGGGCCGCCGTGTACGGGATGTAGCGGATCGTCGTGCAGCAACGCGGAGCTGCGCACCTCGACGACCTGGCCCGCGTACATGACGATCGTCCGGTCGCAGATGGCCGCAGCCAGCTCCAGGTCATGGGTGATGAACAGCATCGCCAGGCCGTACTCGCGCCGCAAGGTCGTCCAGGATGGCCATGACCTCGGCCTGCGTGGTCACGTCGAGCGGCTGTTGTCGGCTCGTCTGCGAGCAGGAGCCGCGGATCGGTGAGCAGCGCAGACGCGATCATGACGCGCTGCAGCATCCCGCCCGACAACTCGTGCGGGTACTGCCGCAGTCGCCGATCGCCATCTTCGATCCCAACCTGGGCGAGCATGTTGGCGGCGCGTCGTTCGGCATACCGGGCCTGGCACGCGGAGGTTTGTCCGCAGCGCCTCGGTCATGAAGTCCCCGATCCGCCGGACCGGGTTTATATGGGCGCGCGGGTCCTGGAAGATCATCGCGACCTTGGCCCGGAACGCGCGCAACTCCGCGCCGTCCAGTTCGCTGACCCCCTGGCCGCGGAACCGGCACCTGGCCGTCGACCTGCGCGCCGGTCGGCAGCAGCCGGTCGATCGCCCTGGCCGTCATCGACTTGCCCGAGCCGGACTCGCCGACAAGGCCGACGGCTTCGCCCGCCCTGATCGTCAAGGACACGTCGCGTAGCACCGGCCGCGCGGTCCGTCGAGCGGTAGCCGCACGGTGAGGCCGTCGACGTCGAGCAGCGGTGCCTCGGCTGCGCCCACTTCGATGGCTCCCTTCGCGGGCCAGCACTGTCGTGCCCTGAGCTCGAGGCCGTCATCGCCGGACCGCCTGCGCCTGCGGGCCTGTGCTTGCTGGAACAGGCGTTCGCCGAGGAGGTTGAACGCGATGACGACGCCGACGATGCAGAGCCCGGCCGCTAGCGCCGGCAGCGGATAACCCTGCAGAATCCCCGGCTGATTCTCCGAAATCATCACGCCCCAGTTGGGCGCCGGCGGCTGGACGCCGAGGCCAAGAACGAGATCGCCGCCAGGTCCACCATCGCCCAGCCGAACATGATGGTGGCCTGGGCCACGATCAGCGGGAGCATGTTCGGCACGATGTGCCGCAGGCAGATGGTCGCTGCCGACGAACCTTGTACCTCCAGCGCCGCGACGTATGGCTGGCCGCGCTCTTTCAGAGCGGCGCCGCGCAGGACTGCGGGCAACGTAGGGCATGTACGCAATCGACAAGGCGATGGCCGCCGCGGTCAGGCCGGCACCGAACACCGCCGCAGCGAGCACGGCGAGCAGGATGCCCGGAAACGCGAACAGGATGTCGAGACCCGAGGAGATCAGGGTGTCGGCCAGTCCCTGCCGCCAGGCCGCGACGACTGCGAGGATGGTGCCGAGCGCCATGCGCGCCGACGACGACCGCCAACGGCCCGATCATCGACGACTGGGCGCCCGCGATCAGCCGGGACAGCACGTCGCGTCCCTCGAAGTCGAAGCCGAGCACGTGGCCGCCAAGAGGCCCGACCCACGCCAGTCCCACGTTCGGCAGGACAGGGTTGTAAGGCGCCACGAGCGGGCCGATGGCCGCGATGACGGTCGCGACCGCGATGACGGCGGCGGAGACCATCCCGGCCACGCCTGTCGAACGCACAAGACCAACCACGCCGACGCGGGCGTCGCGGAGACGGCCGCCGCTGGCGGCCACGCCGACCGCCGCGCTCACTGCGCCGTCCTCATTGGGCCCTGCTTCCCAGCGCAACGCGAGGATCCAGCACCGCATACAGCACATCGACGACCGCGTTGATGACGACGAATGCTGCGACCAGGACGAGCGAGATGCCCTGCACTACCGCCAGGTCCTTTGACGCGGCCGCCTGCACCAGATACGCGCCCAGGCCGTTGAGACTGAACGCCGTCTCGACCACGGCGGCCACGGCGATGAGCGAGGCGATCGTGATCCCGGAGACGGTCGTGATCGGTATTGCCGCGTTCCGCAGGATGTGCCGCCAGACGAGCTGACGGGATGGAATGCCGCGACTGATCGCAGTCTGAACGTGCTCGCGAGCGGCTTCCTCGCGCACGGCCGCGCGCGTCACGCGCGCCACGATCGCGATGGAAGATACCGCCAGCGCGACCGCCGGAAGCGTGAGGTGCCAGACGCTCGACCAGAAGCCGACTCCGTTGCCGAGCGCCGGGAACCAGCCGAGCTTGACGGAGAAGACCAGTACGAGCACGATCGCTGCGACAAAGGACGGCAGTGCGGCCGAGATCGCGGTCGACACCAGCACGCTGGTATCGGCGAAGCCTGGCCGCAGTGCGGCGACGACTCCACAGCTGATGC
This sequence comes from uncultured Actinomycetota bacterium, assembly GCA_963730085.1. Classification (GTDB taxonomy): domain Bacteria; phylum Actinomycetota; class Actinomycetes; order Streptosporangiales; family Streptosporangiaceae; genus JAJYUU01. The sequence goes on from CAVSQI010000019.1 coordinate 8,864, forward strand.
CGATGACCAGGATGACCAGGGCGGCGTAGAGGACGAGCCCGCCGGTCGTCCAGATACGCGCACCGATTACCGAGGACACGTTTTCTTGCAGTGTGATGGACAGGCCAAGGTTGCCGTGCAGCGCGTTGTCCAGCCAGTACCAGTACTGCGCCAGGAAGGGCTGGTTCAGGTGATAGCGCTGTTCCAGCACGCGCATGCTGGCGGCGGGCAGGGCACGCCCGCCAGTCAGCGCAGACAGCGGGTTGCCCGGTGCGAGGTACAGCGCGCCGAATATTACGAAGCTGGCGATCAGCAGGCTGGCCAGCAGCATGGCCAGCCTGCGGGCGAGGAATCGCCACCGCATCCGCCTAACCCTTCCCGCCTAGCGTGTCGGCCCAGGGCGCGAACATGTAGGAGAAGGACGCGACGGCTCCGGTCAGGTTCTTGTTCAGCATGAGGATGCTCGTCGGCTGCACATTCGGGATCCACGGCAGTAGCGACGCCGACATCTGCTCGGCCTTCGCGACAAGCGTGGCGCGCTTGTCCGGATCTGCCGTGCCACGCGCCTGCTCGAGCAGGGCCGTGAGTTGCGGGTTGTTGAAGTGGTCGTAATTCTGCGAGCCGTCAGGAAGCACGATGGTGGCTAGCAGCGCGGCCGGGTCGGCGTAGTCGCCGTAGTTCACGGTGGCGAATCCGTCGACACCCTGGCGTGCCTGCGCGCTGGTGAAGAAGTTGATGTAGTTCTGGGCCGACACCGACTTCAGCGCCACCTTCAGCCCGATGGCTTCGGCTGCCTGCTGATACGCGCCCGTCTCGGTGGCGATGTTGGCGATCTGGCTCGAGGTGCCGATGGTGATGCTCTGGCCGGCCATGCCCGCGGCCCGGACGAGCTGGCGCGCCTTCGCGACATCCTGCGCTAGCACCGGCGACTTGTCGTAGGCCGCATCGAAGGCGCCAGCGCCGTACCCGAACGTGCCAGGGTTAGCCAGCCACCGCGGCATCAGTGCGGCGCCCTGGTAGACGTCGCTCACGAGCGCCTTCCGGTCGAGCGCGAGTGACAGTGCCTGCCGAACCTTGACGCTGGCCAGCGGTCCGGTGGTCGCGGACACGATGAACGCGTCGGTGGCCTGCCCTGGTCCCTGGTAAACCTTCACGGCGCTGCTGTGCTCGAGCTGGCTCAGAGCCGGGTCCCCGGCGTAATACGAGCCCTGGATCGCGCCGGTCAGCATGCCGGAGTTGAAGGAAGCGGCGTCGGGGACGCCCTTGACGACGATCTCCTGGACCAGCGGCTTGACAGCCGAGTTCCAGTAGTGCGGATTGGCGACCGCTGTCACGCCGGCGCCAGCTGTCCAGGACTTGAACTCGTACGCGCCGGTGCACATGATGCCGCCGGCGGGCGTTCCGTAGTTCTTGCCTTCCTTCTCTGCGTAGCTCTTCTGGATGACGATGCCAGCCATCGAGGACAGCTCGCCTTCTAGCCAGTAGTCGGGCTGCTTCAGCGTGATCGTCACCTGGCTCGGGCTGGTCGCAAGGATCGACTGGACCCGGCTGAACACCGCGCCATAGAAGCCGCCGTAGGCCGGACTCAGCTGCCTGTCCAGGCTGTACACGACGTCTGCAGCGGTAACGGGACTGCCGTCCCAGAACGCCGCGCCCGGCCGCAGCGTGAACACCAGCTTTGTCGGCGACGGGTCCGCGACGGTCGCGAGGCCCGGGCCGATCGCGCCATCGGGTGCCTGACGCAGCAGCGACTCGCACATGAGCGAGATCGCGGTGTTCTCCGGGTAATCGAAGGCGAAGATCGGGTCGAGCGAGTTCACGTCCCGGTAGACCGCCCACGTGACCGACGGAATGGGCTTCGTGCCTGCTGCCGTGGTCGTGACCAAGCCTTTGGTCGGCGAGACAGTGCCAGCGGCCGTGTTCGTGCTGATTGAGCGCCCGCAGGCCGACGCCAGGAGCGCGCTTGCAGCCATGAGGGCTGCGGCCCCCGATATCCGCCGTCTCCGGCTCATCTGTCCTCCCAGGGCGTGCCGTACCACCGCAAACTTGCCGGTACTCAAGCAGTTGACAAATACGTTGTCAATGCCTTGGACTAAATCTTAGACCGGAACTGATACCGTCCCGACGTGGAGTTCGGGGCGTGTGAAGCAGAAAGGACGGGGATGGCAGCAGAGGCGACGGACCGCAGCATCGGTTCGGCCCGCCGCGGTTGCGGCGCGGAACGCTGACCAGCGACATGATCCTGGCCGAGAGCCTGCGGCTGTTGGACGAGGACGGGATCGACGGCTTCAGCCTGCCTAGGCTGGGCCGTGCTCTCGGGGCAGATCAGACGGCCGTCTATCGACACTTCGCCAGCAAGGACGACATCGTCCTGGCACTCGCCGACCGGCTCATTGAGGAAGCCATGACCGGGTTCGAGCCGCAGGAGTGCTGGGTCGACACGCTGATCGAGATGGCCTTGCGGCTGCGGCGCACGTACCTGGCGCATCCGGCCGCAGCGTCAATCTCCGCCGTACCGGACCACCCAGGGCCCGGCGGAGATCCGGACGGTCGACATCATCATCGGTGCCATGCTCAGCGCCGGATTCGAGGGCGCCGAGGCGGCCCTGATGTACCGGGCGGTCGGCGATTTCGCGCTGTCCTGGGCGGGCTTCTCCGCGTCGTTCCTGGCCCTAGACGAGCGGCTCCAGCAGAACGACCGCCTGGCATGGACGCGGGCCTACCTCGCGGTGCATCGCGCGCAGCACCCGAGCATCTGGCAGATCAGGACGGAGCTGACCGAGGTCGACGACGAGCAGATATCGACGACGATCCTGTCGTTCGTCATCGACGGGCTCATCCGCCGGCACCGCGCCCGTGCGGCTGCGGCAAGCACGGCTAGCGCCAGCGTGCCCGGCGTCACCGCCCGGCCAACTCGGACGGGGAGGTGGCCTCGTTACGCTGGGCGTGGCCTGCGCTCGATACAGGCCAGGCGGAGCGGACGAGCTGAAGGAGCATCATGGCGCAGGCAGCAGGGTGGCTCGAAATCGCGCCTGATCACCCGTTCGGGCTCGCGACGCTCCCCTACGGCTCCTATACGGCGGCGCACCACGCCGAGGAGTTCCGGGTCGGGGTCGCGATCGGCGACGGCGTGCTCGACCTGACGACAGCCGCCGACCGGCTGCTGCCAGGCCGAGCGCACCTGTTCAGCTCGGGCAGCCTGGATGACTTCATGGCTGCCGGTGATGGCTGCTGGGCTCAGGTGCGAGCGGAGCTGACGCGGTGGCTGACGGAGGATCACTTCCGTCCGGCTATCGAAGACCTCATCGTGCCCGCCCCCGCGGTCGGGCTCCAGATGCCGTTCGCCGTCGCCGATTACGTGGACTTCTACGCCTCGGAAAACCACGCCACCAACGTAGGCCGCATCTTCCGACCCGACGGCGAGCCACTGGCACTGAACTGGAAGCACCTGCCGGTCGCCTATCACGGCCGGGCCGGGAGCGTGGTCGTGTCCGGGACGCCGGTCCGCCGCCCCACCGGCCAATCCCGGCCGCCTGGCGCTGACCTGCCGGTCTACGGAGCTACGGAACAGCTTGATTTCGAAGCCGAACTCGGCTTCGTGGTCGGAACGCGCAGTCACCTTGGCGAGCCCGTTCCCGTTGAAAGGTTCGCCGAGCACGTGTTCGGCGTGTGTCTGGTCAACGACTGGTCCGCACGCGACATCCAGCGGTGGGAGTCGGTGCCGCTCGGGCCGTTCCTCGGCAAGTCGTTCGCCACGTCGATCTCGCCGTGGATAGTGCCGCTGGCCGCGCTCGAGCACGCGCGCGTCCGGCCGCCGTCGCGGGACGAGAAGCAGGTCTCCTACTTGGTCGAGACATCCGACTGGGGCCTCGACATCGACTTCGAAGTCCGGCTGAACGGACAGCTGATCGCTCGGCCCCCGTACGCGACCATGTACTGGAGCCCGGCCCAGATGCTGGCTCATCTGACCGGGAACGGGGCCGCCTTGCGCACCGGTGATCTGTATGCATCGGGCACGGTCAGCGGCGCCGACCGAGGCGAGCGCGGCTCGCTGATCGAGCTCGGCTGGAACGGCAAACGGCCGATCACTCTCCTGGACGGCTCGATCCGGTCGTGGCTTGAGGATGGCGACGAGATCACCATCTCGGCGACCGCGCCGGGCCCGGATGGCGCGCGCATCGGGCTTGGCGGAGTGACCGGCTGCATCCTCCCGGCCGTGCCCACACCGCCGGAGGCGCGCTACTGAGGTGCAGCCTGGAACCTCGTAACCGGGCCGCCGAAGATCGCGGCGGCGCAGTCGCGGCCCGCGTCCGGTAGCGAGACAGTCGAGGCTGCCGTGTATCCGCCAACGTTCATGACCGGGGGCGCGCCGCAGCTGAGCTCCGTCCTCCGCAGGCCCGCGAGGCCGCGACCGGTGGCCTTCAGGTAGGCCTCCTTGGCCGTCCAGTGCCGGTAGAAACCTCGCAGCGGTGAGCCGCCGCAACCCTGTGCGATGCAGCGCGCCTCGGCGGCGCCGAACCGGCTCGTGATGAGGTCTGCCAGTCCGGTGCGAGCACGCACTAGCTCGATGTCAGCCCCGACCGGCGAGCACGACACCGCGATAAGGCCGCGATCGGCACTGCGGCTCAGGCTGAAATGGAACGTGCCGGCGTCTTTGCCCGCCAGACCCGGGCGCCCGGCCAAGGACGTCTCGAATTCCAGACGGCTCGGGTCCGCGTCCAGGTAGCGACCGAGTATGACGCGCAACCAGGCGCGGCCAGCGGCAAATCTGGCCCCGTCGGTCCGGGAAACGTAATCGCGAGCACGCGCTACGTCGGCCGCACCCAGCGTCATAGCAGCGCCGTCGGGAGGTCGGTCGAGGTCGATCAGCCACACGTGCACCTCCCCGGGCGGGACCCGGTGTGGGTGATCGGCGCGGCGGCTGGCTCGCATGTGGCGGGACTCTACTACCGCTGCCATCCACGTCGGGATGAGGCAGGCGGCGACCGGTCCGAACCGGGACTACGATGTGCGAATCGCCACGAGGCGGGAGAATGCAGCTATGCCGGGGTCGAATTCGCGGTGGGACCAGCACGAGGATCCGCGCGATAACACGGTCGACCTGCCGCGCATCGACGTCGATGGGCTAACGGATTACTTTCGGAGGGCCGCGCCGATGCTTGAACCGGAACCAGGCGGGCTGCTGGAGCCGCTGCCCGAGCAGGATTCAGGGTCGGCGCCAGCATCGCCTTACGCGCCGGAGTCGCGGAGTTACCTCACGCCCGGCAGCGCACCGCCGGGGGGTCTGCGCCATCCCTACGCGGAGGAGGATGAGCCTCGGCCCCCAGCAGCCTGGCGTGCCGTCGATGGAAAGCCGACGCCAGCGGTTGTCGGAGAGTCAACACCCGCGGTCGCCGGACAGCCGACGCCAGCGGTCGCCGGGGAGCCAATACCCGCGGTCGCCGGACAGCCGACGCCAGCGGTCGCCGGGGAGCCGACGCCAGCGGTCGCCGGAGAGCCAACACCGGCCGTCGCCGGAAAGCCAACGCCGGCCGTCGATGGAGAGCCACCGAGCGCTGTCCGGGCAGAGCAGAAGCCCGCTGTCGATGGAGAGCCGACAGGTGCTGTTGATGGAGAGCCGACGTCGGTCTCGAGTACGCGGCGCGGAGCCGAGCCCGACGAGAACCCGGTCTCTGCAGCATTGGTTGCCGCGAACCACAGCGCGCTGACGAGGCTTGCTTCCAATCGCGGGGCGGCCGACGGCGATGCGGCGGCACCGACGGCCGCCGCCCAGTCCGGTGCCTCTTCCGAACCGGCTCCGCAAGCCGTGCCCGCCAAGCGCGGCGGACCTGCCGTCAGGGCAGGCGCACGGGACCGATCACACATCACCGGTTTGGCCGACCGCGCGCCGGTCGGCTCACTCGCGGATCTCCGATCCCGACTGGCCCGACTACCCGACGGCCATCCGTCGTCGCCGTATGAAGACGACGGCCACGCGCGGGCGCTGCCGATCCGGCTGAAGCAACTCGAGCTCGGGCTTCCGACGGCGAGCCGCGAGGTCGCCGCCGGTTCCGGGCCTGAATCCGACGCAGATGACAATCACGTCGACCGTGCGCAAAATGCGCTCGACGCTGGACCGCGCAAGCGCCCAGACGGTTCTCGCCAGCCAGCCCGGCCGCGGGCCAGCAAGGCTGACCCCGCTGCCAATGCCGAGCACTTCGCGACAGAAGGCTCGGGGCCGAAGCCATCGGATCCCCCGGCCACCGCTGAACCCGCCGCGGACGTCGACTCCGAGCCGACTGGGCAGTCTGGATCCAGCCCAGCGCAGCCCGAGTGGGCCGACCCCTACGCCACGCCGGACAACGGACACCTGGCGCGCACCAGCGCCGGGCCATCGGGCCCGGGATCTGATCTCACGCTCGGGCCCTGGCGGGCCGCGCCGTCACGTCGCGTGAGTGGTCTGGAAGGCCTCAGCCCTCGCGCTGGTAATGGTCATGGCCCTGCTAACGGACGAGGCAACGGTTCCCGCCGGCGGGACAGCCTGCTCGAGCCTGACCGACCGGACCGAAGGCAGGCAGACGCGGATCGACGGGATACTGCGGAGTACCGGACCGTCGCGTCGTCAGCCGTCGATCTGAGGGAACTCGTCGAGCGGACGCTCGCGGCCAGCCGGACTGCTGAGGGGCGGAACGTCTTCGGGAGCTATGGCAGCAGCGGCCTGACCCCGATGATGCAGCGCATCGCGGCGCATCTCCCCTTCGGCGGGCTGGCGCCGGGCAGCGAAGCCAACAGCCTGAAGTCGACCGATCGTCTGACGGCCAAGCTCGCCCGGCTGGTCTCTCGGAACCCCGGCCGGACGGCCGAGGAGCTGGCAGGCACGGTCGGCGACGTGGTGAGATATGCGTTCGCGTTCGAGACCGCCGACTATGTCGAAGGCACGTGGCTGGTGCACCGTCGGCTCAAGTCGCACGGATTCGAGCTCGAGCTCAGGCGCAACCGCTGGGAAAGCCCTGAGTACAAGGGCATCTTCACGCAGTGGCGTGACCCGGCGCACCAGATCGCATTCGAGGTGCAATTCCACACGACTGCGAGCTGGGCAGTCCTGCAGCGAACCCACGACGCCCACGTCCAGATCACTGACCCGGCCACGCCTTCCGCTGAGCGCGCCATGCTCAGGGCCCGTCAGGTGGCGGAGGCAGCCGCTGCGAAAGCACCGGCGGGCGCGGCGGAGCTCGGCGATTTCCGGCTGGAGGCGCGGTGAGCGAAGTCCAGTACTACGTCCTCGTGCCGAGCCTGGGCAGTCGCGCCGCGAGCGGCCTGGCGCGCAGGACCTACGCCGAAGCTGGCCCCATGGATGAATCGCTGAGTCCGGACCTGAGCTGGCGGCTTGATTCCGCGATCGTCGAGTGGGAGTACGGTGACCTTGGTGCCGAGCTGGTCAAGATCGGCGAGCAGGAGGCCGAGACCCTGACGGAGGCATTCAGGGCTAGGCGCGAGCGGAGGCGCTGAGCTGGGCGTCATCGTGCGCCGGTTTGCCACTGGCGATCTTCGGCCAGTTGCGGAAATCTTCGGCTGGTACGCGGTCAACTCGGACGCGACGTTCGAAGTGGCTCCGCGCAGCCACGCCGACTGGTCGGAGCTGGCAACCGACCTTGCCGCCCTCGGCCTGCCGTTCCTAGTAGCAGAGGCAGAAGCTGACGGCGCCGTCGTCGGATACGCCTACGCGGGTCCTTGGCGCCGTAAGCCCGCCTACCGGGCCACCGTCGAAAACTCGATCTTTATCGCGCCGGCGGAGACAGGGCGCGGCGTCGGCAAGCTCCTGCTGACCGAGCTCCTCACGGCCTGCGTCGCTGCCGGAGCCCGTCAAGTGATCGCGGTCATCGCCGACTCCGGGGCGGACGCGTCGATCGCCTTGCACGAGTCGTGCGGGTTCACTCGAGCCGGCCACTTGGTCGACGTCGGCTACAAGCACGGCAAGTGGATCAGCACGCTGCTCATGCAGCGCGCGGTCGGCCAGCAGTCGTGAGCGTTGTCGCCGCGCAGGGTCAGCCCTGCGCGCCGTTCTGCTTCGATCGGTCGAAGAACTCGCGGATCAGTTCGCGCTGTCGCTGGCTGACCTGGTCGAAGTGCTTGTCGAGCGCGTCTTCGCCGATCGCTTCGGCCGTCAGGTAGAGATCCTTTATCTGGTCGAGCTTGGCGGCAGCGGCCTCCGGCATGGGCCGCGGTCCTAGTGGCTCCGGCGCGGGGCCCGACGGCGGGACGACGGGCGCGGCGAATGTCGCCGTCGGCGGCTCGACGGATCCGGTGATGCTGGCCGGCCGGACCGACGGCTGGCTCGGCCGCGCTGGCTCGAACGGGCCGCGCGGCGCCTCCACGGGTGCAGGCCGTGGCAGCGACGTCGCGCCGGGCAGGATGACGGGCAACGGGCTCGTCGCGATGTCGTCGTCGCGCACACCCGGGGTGTCGGAACCGCGCGGCCAGCCGCCACCGGGCAGCGACCACGGTCGTTCGGGCCGATCTAGGTGATCGTCGCTGCGACCGAGATCGATCCTCGGCCTGGGCGGCTCAACTCCAGCCGGGCCGGGCTGGAATCTGGGCTGATCCCCGGGCGAACCCCGTCCGTCGTCTCGGTAGGCATCTGCTCCCAGCGCAAACCCGGCCCTGCTGGCCCGCTCCGGCGCCGACTGGCCCTGGTCAAACAGGGGACCGTCCAGTTCGAGGCCGGCGCGGCCACGCTCCCGCTCCGCCGCCGGCCGCGCTCGTCACGCAGCGGACCATCTGGCTCGAGGCCGAGGCCATGATGCCGCTCCGGTCCATGCCCGTCGTCTCGAAGGGCGTTACGCTGCGTCCCGAAGCCGCCCCGGTTCCGCTCCGGCTCTCGCCAGTCATCGCGGTCTTCGCCGCGGCCGCGTGGGTCCCGTCCCGGTTCAAGCCTGGTGTTCGCGTCATCCCGCCGCAGCATTCCGCCCAGGTGATCTTGAGCTACCTCAGCGGGTGCGGCACGCCATGGATTCGGACGACGCTCAAGCACGTCGCCGAGCTGCTCGTCGGCCGGCCGCTCTGGCCGTAGCCGACGGTCCGGACCGACGTGCGGCCATGACCCGGGATCAGCTGGCAAGCCAGGCGCGGTCGGGCCTGGATTACCAAGTCGACGATCACTCGCACCGCTTCCCGCATCGGCGCTTGGAAGCTGGCTGCTTGGGTGGTCATAGGCGCTGGTCGCTCTGTCGGGCGGGTAGCCGTCTGATTGCCGCGTCGGGCGCTCAAGTGGGTCTGCCGGACGGCCGACCGGCGTCGGTCGCGCGGCGAGCTGGGTCCAGCTGTCGTTGGCTCGCCCGGAGCCGACGCGGCCGCTATGGGACCAGCCGTCATCGCGGCCCCCGTCAGGCCAGGCATTAGCCCTCTCGCCAGCGGGCCGGCCGCGACCGGCCTTGTCACCGTCAGCCTTGTCACCGTCAGCCCTGTCACCGTCAGCCCTGTCACCGCCCGACCAGTCACCGCCCGACCAGTCACCCTCGGCCCAGTCGCCATCGGTCCAGCGACCCCTACGGCGCGAACCGTCACCGCGGGATCCGTCGCGCCGCGATCCATCACCTCGTGGCCCATCACCTCGCGAACCGTCACGCCGCTCTGCGTCCGGCCGCGAGCGTCGGAGGCCTCGGCCTTCGCGGGCCGTCTCCGGTGCATTGGCGGCTGGCCAGTCCGGACCGCTTGAGCTGGCCACGGACTGCGTGGGCTGCCGAGCTCCCGCGTCGGGGTCGGCGGACGTCAAAGCCTCTGGCCGGACCGGCCGGAACTGGCTGAGCCACTCCTCAGCCGGGACATCGGTGCGGTCGTCCGGCTGCTGGCGATCATCCCGCCTCCAGCGCACCGCTACCTCCACACCACCTACCCGGGATCGCGTGCATGGCGACTGGTTCACCGGGTCCGCGCCCAAAGCTCCGGCCTACCGCTCAACGATGGCATGCGGCGCAGGGTGCCGCAACCTGTCACCGGCAGCTTGCCGCTCGGCTATCAGAGCCTTGGCCTGCGCATTCGCTGCGAACGCTGGACACCTCGGCACCTTAGATCTACTGCAGGATTCGTCAAATTCGGCTCGCCAGTGCCACTGGAGCGTATGAGCGCGAGCGGTACCTGGCTAGTTGTTGTGCTCTATTGCGCCTAGCATCGGCTACTGCCTACCTTCAGACCGAGCCCGGCAGCGGTGGCTATCGCCGGACCACAGCGACGATCCGCGGGGCCGGATGCGGCGCGGCGGCACCCGATGGCTCGGGCGAGTGGGCTTCGCCTCACGTCCTTTTCACGAACCGGTTCACCAGTCCGGTTTGCCGATCTTGACCATTCCGGTATATGTGCAGGTCAGATGCGCCGGAGTACAGTCGGCTGCATGACTGATACCGACCGCCAGGTTAAATACCTCTTGTCCGAATCTGAGATGCCGCGGCACTGGTACAACGTGGTCGCTGACCTGCCGTCACCCCCGCCGCCGCCGCTGCATCCCGGTACTGGTCAGCCGGTTGGCCCGGAAGATCTAGCCCCGTTGTTCCCGAGTGCTCTTATCGCTCAGGAAGTATCGGCGGAGCGGCACATCGCCATTCCGGATGAAGTGATTGACGTGTACCGGCTCTGGCGGCCGACTCCGCTTTTCCGGGCGCGCAGGCTGGAGCGCGACCTGGGCACGCCGGCGCGCATTTATTACAAGTACGAGGGCGGCAGCCCGGCCGGATCGCATAAGCCGAACACAGCAGTGCCTCAGGCCTACTACAACGCGGCCGAAGGTGTGACCAAGCTGACAACCGAGACCGGCGCGGGCCAGTGGGGCAGCGCCCTCGCGTTCGCCTCCGCGCTGTTCGGCCTTCAGTGCGAGGTGTGGATGGTCCGCGCTTCCTACGACCAGAAGCCGTACCGCAAGATGCTGATGGAGACCTACGGCGCCACCGTGCATCCCAGTCCATCCGATCTCACCAATGCTGGCCGCGCGGTGCTGGCTGAGCACCCGGACTCGACGGGCAGCCTCGGGATCGCCATCAGCGAGGCAGTGGAGGTGGCCGGCGGCGATCCTGACACCCGGTACGCCCTCGGCAGCGTGCTGAACCACGTGCTGATGCACCAGACGGTCATCGGCGAGGAGGCACTCAAGCAGCTCGCGATGGCAGGCGATACCCCGGACGTCATCGTCGGTTGCACGGGCGGCGGATCCAACTTCGGCGGCCTGGCGTTCCCGTTCCTGCGGGAGAAGCTGGCCGGTCGCATGAGTCCGGTGATCCGGGCGGTGGAACCCGCCGCGTGCCCCTCCTTTACGCGCGGCATCTACGCCTACGACTTCGGCGACACGGCCGGATTCACGCCGCTGTTGAAGATGCACACGCTCGGCCACGAGTTCATTCCCGACCCGATCCATGCAGGCGGACTCCGGTACCACGGCATGTCGCCGCTGCTGTCGCATATCTACGAGCTCGGCCTCATCGAGGCGGTGGCCAAGCCGCAGTCGGAGTGCTTCGCGGCTGGACTGCGGTTTGCCCGGACCGAGGGCATCGTGCCAGCGCCCGAGCCGACCCACGCCGTCGCCGCGTGCATCGAGGAGGCGCTGCGCTGCAAGGAAACCGGGGAGGAGAAAGTCATCCTGACCGCGTTGTGCGGTCACGGACTGCTGGACCTGTCCGCTTACGGCGACTACCTATCAGGCGAGCTGCGCGACCTGCAGCTGAGCGACAAGGCAATCGAGGAGGCGCTAGCGGGGCTTCCGGTGCCGGCCTGAGGCCTCTGCCGGAACGAGACCCGCGTGCCGGACCCGGGCCGGGAGGAGGGGGAGACGGCCCGGGCCTTCTGGCACGCATCCGCGGCCGTCACAGCGGACGCGCGCGGTGCTGTCATGACATGAACGCACGTTCACACAGCGATACAGTCCTACGCTGGTTCGACATAATTTGTCAAGCCTCTGATGACAACCAACGAACCGGAATAGGCGTCCAAGACAGACATACGTGACTCTGATCGTTGACAGTGACGGCGCCGATGACCGCTGACCAGCAGACGACCACCGACTATGAGACGTTGCTCGGTACCAGCCTGCCCATTGGCGGTTCGGTCCTCCAGCGGCGACTCGCCGAAGCGGCCATCGAGCTGTTCTACGCTCGGGGCGCCACGGCGACCTCGGTCCGCGAGATCACTGGCGCGTGCGGCTTGACGCCTGGCGCGCTCTACAACCATTTCGCGTCCAAGGAAGACCTGGTCTACGTGCTCGTTCGCGACATCCACAGACAGGTAGATGGCGCGCTGGCGGTGACGCTTGCCAATGCTGGCCAAAGTCCTGTCGATCAGTTGTCGGCCATGGTCCGCTTCCTCGTGGGGCACACCGCCGGCTACAAGAAGCAGTCCCGGTTCGCGAACCGGGAGTTCACAGTCCTGACCGGCGCCCGAATGCAGGAGGTCAGGGCGATCCGCCGGCGGCTGCGCGACCGGCTAGCAGGCGTCCTGCTCGACGGCGCGCAACAAGGCGCGTTCAGCCTCACCGGCGGTAACGACCAGCCGTCGGCCGCGCTGTGCTCCGGCACCATACTCAACATGTGCGTGCATATCAGCGAGTGGACGCTCGAGCATTATCCGCAGGGAATCGCTGACCTTCAGGATCGCTACAACGCGATGGCACTGCGACTAGCCGGCACACGATGAGCGGGGTCGCCACCGGTATCTCGCGATCCTCATGACACGGCCTGCCGGGCATTTATCAGCGCGCTGAAGGTGGCGGGATCGATGTTGCCGCCGGAAAGCACGACCACCGTGCACCTCGTGGGCCTTACCGCGCTGGACAGGAGCGCCGCGAGCGCCACTGCCCCGCTGGGCTCTACTACGACCTTCAGCCGAGTGAAGCAGAACTGCATCGCGTCGATGATGTCGTCCTCGGACACGGTGGCAACGTCTGCAAGCAAGCGCGAGTTCACCGCGAACGTCAGCTCGCCTGGCTCTCTGGCCCGCAACCCGTCGGCGATCGTCGCGGGCTCGTCGATGCTCACCCGGTGGCCAGCGCGCATCGACCGATGTGTGTCGCTCGCGATCCGCGGCTCAACGCCGATTATCGATGCGCCCGGCAGCAGCGCCGTGACGGCGGTGGACACGCCCGCCGCGAGACCGCCACCACCCACCGGCAGCAGCACCTGATCGAGGTCCGAGGCCTGATCGGCCAGCTCGAGGCCGATCGTGCCCTGGCCGGCCATGACGTCGTAGTCGTCAAACGGTCGCACCAGCGTCATCGACCGCTCGGCCGCGATCTGGGCGGCGACCTGCTCGCGGCTTTCTGTCAGCGGGTCATACCGCCGAAGCTGAGCGCCGTAGCCGTCGATAGCGGCAAGCTTCGCGGCTGACCCGTCGGCTGGCACCACGATGACGGCGGCGATGCCGAGCAGCCTGGCTGCGAGCGCCACGGCGCCGCCGTGGTTTCCCGAGGAGAACGCGACGACGCCGGCCGCCCTGGCCGTTGAGTCGAGCAGGCTAAGCCGGTTGTAGGCACCTCGGAATTTGAACGAGCCACTGCGCTGGAACGGCTCGGCCTTCAGCAGCACCTTGCCGCCGCAACGCTCGTCCAGAATCGTGGAGCTGAGCAGCGGCGTGCGATGTGCGACGGCCGCCAGCCGCCCACCCGCGGCGCGGATCCGATCCAGGGTCAGTGCGTCATCCGACATGAGTGCCTCTCTGTCCGGCCCGGGGTGCGGCCAGCATGGGGGTTCGTGGCCAGATCTGTGTCTAGCACGGCAACATGATCCCGCCGATGTCAGGCTAGGCAGTGACAGGCGGGCTGGTTACGCGGCCCAGCCTGCTGGCGGCACCTGCGATAGGAGGAGAGCAGCGATGGAGATCCCCAAGCCCACCGAGGCTGACAAGGAGTACTTCAGAGCAGTGCTGCCTGACCATCCAGACGTCGAGATAAAGCCGATGTTTGGCAACCTCGGCGCGTTCGTGAACGGGAACATGTTCGCCGGCCTGTTCGGCCCTGCGGTTGGCGTACGTCTGGCCGACGGCGACCGGGACGAACTGGCGGCCTTCGACGGCGCCGGACCGTTTGGACCGGCCGAACGACCAATGGGTGGTTACCTGAGCCTGCCGGCATCGTGGCGCGAGGACCCCCACAGGTCGACTGACTGGGTCGGCCGCGCGCTCTCCTACGTCGCCGCGATGCCGCCTAAGAAGGCCAAGCCGAAAGCTAAGCCGAGGCCGAGGCCAACGCGCCCGTAGTCCGCCGCTACCGACGCCCACACCTCGGTCGTTCGCGGCCGCAGCCGACGAGCTGCTCGCCCTACGATCCGAGCCGGCCGCACCCGAGTGGCTCGCCCGCGCTATGGCAGGCTTGATCAAAGGCGGTCGGCCGCATGCCCGCCGGGCCAGCCGGCCGGGCTGCACGGGAGGAGGGCGACGCCGGGTGGATCTGGGCTTCTTGCGGCGGCTTTACGACGAGATCGGCGACTACGTGTCCGTGTACCTGGACACCGACCGCGTCCATGAGGGCAACAACTCAGAGGCCACGCAGATCCGCTGGCATGACGCCAGGCGTGAGCTGGCGGAGGCCGGGGCCGATGAATTGTCGCTCGACGCCGTCGCTGAGTTTGTCGGCGACCGTGACGAGGTAGCGCCTGGCCGGGCGATGTTCGCCCGGGGCGGCGCGATCGTCTTCACCGGCGCGCTGGATGCGCCGCCCCGGCGCGAGATCGCCAGGCTCGCGCCGCTACCGCACCTCATGCCGCTCTTGGCGCAGCACCGTCCGCCGATCCCGCACGTCCGCGTCAGCGCGACCCGGACCGGCGGCGAGGTCGTGGCCATCGGGGGCAGCGGGGATGCGTGGCGAGACTGGATGTCGGGCCGGCAGTGGCCCGTGCACAAGGTCAAGGTTGGCGGCTGGTCACAGGACAAGCTCCAGCGCCGCGCCGAGGAAACGTGGGAGGAGAACGCCAAGGAACTCGCCGCTGAGGTCATCGCCGCAGCAGGCCGAGTCGGCGCCCGGCACGTCATCGTCAGCGGCGACGTGCGCATGCGGACCATGCTGTTGGATCACTTGAGCGAGCCGCTCCGAGCGTCTGCTGCGCTGCTCGACAAGGAAGTCAGCGCCGACAGCTCGGCCATGGCTGATGCCGCCGATCAGGCGCTGGCGGCCTGGGCCGACAGCGACCGTCGGGCTCGTTTCGAGGACTGGGGCGGGTACCTAGCACACGACCAGGCCGTTCAGGGCATCACGGACACGCTGACCGCACTGCGCAACGGTCAGGTCTCGGACGTGTTCGTGGCCGACAACCCGCACTCAACAGCGACCGCGTGGATCGGCCCCGGCGGTACGGACGTCGCCTCCACTGCGGAGGAACTGGAAATCCGCGGGGTGACCGAGCCGGTCTCTGACCGAGCCGACGCGGCCATTGTCCGCGCCATCGCGACCACCGAGGCCGAGCTGCACTTCCTGCCTGAAGACCTCGTGGTGACCGGAGACCCGGCGGCCCGCGGCGGCGTCGCTCGTCCCCTCGACGGGATCGGTGCCACGCTTCGGTTCCCGCACCTGATCACGGCGTAGACCCGCGGCCTGAAGCTGACATGTCGCCAGCGCCGCGGTCGGGAGCGGCGCCCGTTATTGTGCGCTAGGGGCTCCGTTCCTCGACTGGGAGGCCGACCGCGCGGATCAGCTCGCCAACGCTGTCGACCGTGGCGCGGGGCGACAGCGAAGACACGAGGTCAAGCACCGGCTGTTCAGCCTGACGGTCCGCCAGCGTCCGCAGTAGCTGCTCCCGCGCCACCGGGAACGTCGTCCGGTCCAGGTGCCGAGCTAGCTCGCTGCGCAGTTCGATGGCCTGGAAGTTCGGCCCTTCCGGCGTACCCGCGAATCTTGCTTCTGGAGCCCAGACGCCCTGATCCGGCCATACGTCTGATTCCTCCCGATCAGGCCACTCATCGCCGTGACCGAGGATCTCGTTGCGATCCTGACGCTTGATGTGATCGTCTTCTGCTGGCCCGTGCGTCCCGCTGAACTGTTCGCTCATGGGCATGCCTCGCTTCGGCTGACGCCTCCGACCCTCGTCGTGGCTGCTCCACGGTAGGCACTCGCCTTGCCCACTTTGACGGCTTCGGAAACCTCGCTGGACTCAGCCGGTGCCTGCGGGCCCCGTGGTGAGCGGCACCGTCGCTGGCGCGGCCGCGGCCAGCACGTCAGCCAGCACGGCGACGGCGCGGCGGAGCGCGGGCGCGTCCTCGCCGGCATAGCTCAGCCGCAGGTACGGCGCCGGCGGCTCGCCAGGGAAGCTGCCCCGCCCGGGTGTCACCGCGAGGCCGTGCGCCGTAGCCGCCTCGCTCACGTCCGCGTCGGAGGCGCTGTCGGGCAGCCGAAGCCACAGATGCATTCCGCCTGACGGGATGAGCTCGAGACGGCACGTCGGCAGCATCTCCAGGACGGCCGTGACCAGGGCGTCTCGCCGCTCGCGCAGAAGCCGCCTGACCGTCGCAAGGTGCCGTGGCCAGCCAGGCGCCGTGAGCACGTCAAGCGCGATCTGCTGGAGTATCGGCGCGACGAACAGGTCGTCGCTGATCCGCCCGCGCCGCAACCGCGCCAGTATCGGTCCGCGCGCGACCAGCCCGGACACGCGCAAGCCCGCCGCGATCGGCTTGGACACCGAGCGCAGGTAGATGACGTGGCCGTCGTCATCGTGGCTGACCAGCGGCGGCGGCGACGGCGCGCCAAGATCGAAATCCAGCATCCAGTCGTCCTCAAGCAGGAACGCACCCGCCCGCGCCGCCGCCGCCAGCACCGCCTCGCGCCGGTCCATTGCCAGGACTGACCCAACCGGATTCGCGTAGCGCGGCTGGAGGTAGGCGAGCCTGGCCCCGGTCCGCGCGAATGCGTCGGCGAGCGCATCCGGCAGGACCCCGTCGGCATCGCCTGGCACGGGGACCAGCGCCAGGCCGGCTGCACGGGCGGCTGCGAGCGCCCCGACGTAGGTCGGCGACTCGACGATCAGCGGATCGCCCGGCGCGCACAGAGTGCCGGCACACGGCCGACAGCGACGCCTGCCCGCCCGAGGCAATGAGCACGTTCGCATCCGTCAGTCCCGGGCCAGCCTCGGCGGCGAGGTAGCTGCGCAGTTCCGGCAGGCCTTGCGGAGGCAGCCTGGTCCAGGCCTGCGGTCGCCGGGCCGCGCGCGACGCGGCCGCCGCGAGCAGGCTGAGCGGCTGAAGCCGTTGGTCAGGGAACCCACTCGCAAGTCCGATCGCGTCCGGCGGCAGCGGGTCGACGAGGCGCTCAAGGTCAGATCCGAGCCCGGCGCGGCTGCCGAGCACGAGCGTCTGCCAGGACAGGTCGGCCGCCGGACGCGCCGGACGCCGCGGCGCCGTGAAGGTCCCGCTCCCCGGCTTGGTGACGAGCAGCCCACGGCGGGCTAGGTCGGCCAGCAGGCGCTGCACCGTGGCCGGGCTCAGTCGGTAGCGCTGCTGTAGCTCGCGATAGGACGGCAGCTTGCTGTCCGGCGGCAGCGAGCCGATCATGCCCTCGAGGCTCGCCAGCGCCGAGGTGTTACCGCTACCGTCACCCATGACAGTCAATGGAAGCACTTCCCGAGGCGGCCCGGAAGACTCGGTAACCGTTACCCGCCGTCGCCAGCTCACGCCGAGCTGTCCGACCGCTCGCTCGCGGTTATGGTGACACCATGGCTGACCGCAAGGAGATCATCGAGGTCGCCGATCGCGCGGTATCGATCTCCAACCCGGACAAGGTTTACTTTCCGCGCTCCGGGCACACGAAGCTGGACCTAGTCCGCTACTACCTCGCCGTTGCCGAGGGCGCACTGACCGGCGTCCGCCGACGGCCCATGGTGCTGAAGCGGTTCGTCCACGGCGCCGAAGGCGAGGCGTTCTTCCAGAAGCGGGCACCGGCCAACCGGCCCGACTGGCTGGACACAGTCGTGCTGAGCTTCCCCTCCGGGCGTACCGCGGACGAAATCGTGGTCGACGATGCCGCCGGTCTGGCCTGGGTCGTCAACCTCGGCTGCATCGACTTGAACCCGCACCCCATCCGCGCCGACGACCCCGATCATCCCGATGAGCTGCGCGTTGATCTCGACCCCGTTCCCGGTATCGAATGGTCGCAAATCGTCGACGTCGCGCTGGTAGCGCGAGAGGTCCTTGCCGACGTCGGGCTGACCGGCTGGCCGAAGACGTCTGGATCGCGGGGAATGCACGTTTACGCGCGGATCGAGCCGCGGTGGACGTTCCCGCAGGTTCGGACGGCCGCCGTCGCGCTGGCTCGCGAGATCGAGCGCCGGGCACCGATGCTGGCCACCTCGCGCTGGTGGAAGGAAGAGCGGCACGGTGTCTTCGTCGACTACAACCAGAACGCCAAGGACCGGACCGTTGCCTCGGCGTATTCGGTGCGGCCGACCGCGGACGCCAGGGTGTCGGCGCCGCTGCTGTGGGACGAAGTGCGCGGCTGCGATCCGGCCGCGTTCACGATCGACACGATGCCACGGCGATACGCCGAGATCGGCGACCCTGGTGCGGGCATCGACGCAGCTGTCGGGTCGCTGGACAAGCTGCTCGAGCTAGCGAACGCGGACGCCAAGGCCGGCCTGCCAGATGCGCCCTGGCCGCCACACTTCGAGAAGCAGGCGGGCGAGGAACCGCGGGTGCAGCCGTCTAAGCGTCGCACCAGCCGCGGCGTCGACGGCGGAGTGAGCGACGGCGCTGCCGATACCGCGCCGACGCCTGCGCCGGCGACATCCAGCGGGCCAACGGGGCGACGTCGGTCGTCAATGCCGCTGATTGAGATCGCCCGCGCCGCGAGCAAGGCCGATGCGCTGGCGGGACTCGAGCGGTGGAAGCAGCGGCATCCGGCCGCGGCCGCCCTGCTCGAGCCGTGCCGACATCCTCGTGGATTCGATGCGGGGCCGCTCATCGACGTGGACGAGAATTCGGCTTAACCTCCGCCACATCCCGGCGGCGGACCGGCCGCAGCAGGAACCGCTTGAAATCGACTACGACCCATGGCAGGGGTTCACCGGGCAAACTTGACGAGGAACTCGAGCTGACCGTGGTCCTGCGTCGTCACGAAGCTGCCGAAGCTCGGATTGGCGATGCTCCAGTTCGCGAATAGGACAGGGATCGACCCGGACACATTGATTCCGGCTGCGGTTCGCTCAGCCTGGAGCGTGAATGTCACTGACCTCGTGTGGCCGTGCAGGGTGAGGTTGCCGGTGGCGTCGTAAGTCTTGATCACTCCGTTGGCCGGCCTGGCCCCGATTGCGATCGGCGAGGTCAGCGTCAGCGTGCCTGTCGGATACGCGGCGGTATCCATGATCCGGCCGTTGAACTGCGCGTCGCGCGTGCTCTGATCGCTGTGAATCGTGGCCATCTGCACGG
Organism: uncultured Actinomycetota bacterium; assembly: GCA_963730085.1. Lineage (GTDB taxonomy): Bacteria > Actinomycetota > Actinomycetes > Streptosporangiales > Streptosporangiaceae > JAJYUU01. The sequence goes on from CAVSQI010000019.1 coordinate 28,199, forward strand.
TGAATGAGGCCGTCGTCACCGTCGTGCCGCTGATCGTCATGTCGCCGCTGATGCTGCCGGTTCGCCCGACGGCAACGTTGTTCTGGCCGGCGAGCACTTCCTTAACCCGGTAACCGACGATCGAGCCGGCCGCAACGCGCCACGTACCCGCGATGCCAGTTGTGGCGGCGGTGCCTGCGGACGCGCTGGCCGACGAGCTAGGTCCGGCGAGCGTCGGACCCACCGAGCTCGACGGTGACGACTTCAGGCTCAGCGGGGCCGGCGCGGGGCCCTCGATCGCGTGAATGTAGATCCAGGTGCCACCGAAGACCAAGGCCGCGAGGGCAGCCAGGCCTGCGATCAGCCAGACGCCGAGGCGGCGCGGACGGAATCGAGCCACTGAAGTCCCCTCAGCCGGGCCGGACCGGCGATCTGGCCCGGCGTCGGGTTAACTTTCGCAGGACCGCCTCAGCGACTGCTCGCGGATTGCGCTGAGAACGCTCTGACGACGTGATCAGGGCTAGGCGACCGCCGGGATAAGCTCCGCCAGCAATTCCAGGTGATCGATGTCGTTCAGGTCGAGAACCTGGAGGTACATCCGCGTCGCACCGACGCCGGCGAACTCCGCGATCTTCGCGCCGATTTCGCTGAGGGTTCCGGCGAGCCCGTTCTTCCTGAGCTCGTCAACGTCGCGGCCGATCGCGGCGGCCCGCTGTGTTAGTTCGGCGGCCGTGCGCCCGCAGCACACCACCTGCGCCGCGGAAAGCCGCATGGTGGTCTCGTCGCGGCCGACCGCCTCACACGCGTGCCGCACCCGGTCGTACGCGGCCACGGTGTCATCGAGGCTGCGGAACGCCAGGTTGAACTCGTCGGCGTAGCGCGCGGCCAGCTTCGGCGTCCGCGTGGGGCCGCCGCCGCCGATGATGACGGGCGGCCGTGGCTGCTGAGCCGACTTTGGCAGCGCAGGCGAATCGGTCACCGAGTAGTACGTCCCGGTGTAACTGAACACGTCGCCGACCGGCGTCTCCCACATGCGCGTGATGATTTCGAGCTGTTCTTCAAGGCGGTCGAAGCGCTCGCGGGTGTCCGGGTACGGGATGGCGTACGCCGCGTGCTCCGCACCGAACCAGCCAGCGCCGAATCCGAACTCGACCCGGCCGCCGCTCATGTCATCGACCTGTGCCACAGACACCGCGAGTGGCCCAGGGAAGCGGAAGGTAGCTGGGCTCACGAGCGTGCCCAGCCGGATTCGCGACGTATCACGCGCGAGCCCGGCGAGCGTGATCCAGGCATCGGTCGGGCCTGGCAGGCCGCTCACATTGCCCATCTTCAGGTAGTGGTCGGACCGGAAGAACGCGTCGAAGCCAACGTCCTCGGCGGCTTTAGCGACACGCAGGAGTGTGTTGTAGCTGGCGCCCTGCTGGGGCTCGGTGAAGATTCGCAGTTGCATGCGTCCATCCTTGCGTGCCGAGCCGTCGCTCTGGTCGTTGGCTGGCTAATCCCTCACGAGGGTGGCCAGGCACTCGACGTGATGCGTCATCGGGAACGCGTCATAGCCGCGAACCCCGACAAGCCGCCAGCCGCCGTCGAGCAGCAGCCGCAGATCCCTGGCCAGCGTCGCGGGATCACACGAGACGTACGCGAGCCGAGCCAGTCGAAGGCCGCCGGAATCCGCCGCCACTTGATCACGACCGCACAGGACGTCGATGACAGCCGCGGCCACTCCCGTGCGGGGCGGGTCAAGTACCGCCTTCGACGCGCCGCCCAGCGCTATCCGGCCTAGCACGTGGGCAACGTCACCGCGATGAGCGCGCGCCCACGGCCAGTCGCGCAGGTTGTGGCGAGCGTCGCGGACGGCAATCGGATCATGCTCGATCGCGATCACGAAGCCTTCCGGCCCGACCGCCTCCGCCAGCACGCCGGCGAACAGGCCGGCGCCGCAGTAAAGGTCCAGCGCGACCTCGCCGGGCTTTGGCGCGAGCGCTGCCAGGACATCGGCGGCGAGCAGATCGGCCGCGCCCGGATGTACCTGCCAGAACCCGCCGAGGCTCACCCTCCAGTCGCGGCCGGCCGCGCGCTGCGTCAGGTAACCGCTCCCCCGCACCGGGATCCGGCGGCCGGATCGGCCGGTTAGCTGGACGACGTCAGCTGTCACCGGCGGCGGGCCGCCTGCCCCCGCCCCCCTAGCGGTGACCAGGACGCCCCGCTGGTTCGCGGCGGGCGCGACGTCGACCTCGACGGCCTCTGCACCGCGCGGCCACGCCACGGTTGTGACGCCCACGTCGGTAACGAGCGGGTGGGCTATGAGGCACCGGTCGATCTCGACTACCTCGTGCGATCTATGGCGACGTAGTCCGGCGTGCCCGTTCCCGTCAATCGCGAAGGAGACGACGGTCCGCCACGCGAGGCCGTCCTCGTCACCGTCGATCGCCTGAACCTCTACCTCCAGATCGAGGCCCGCGATGCGGCTGAGCTGCTGCCGGATGACTGCCGCCTTCATCCGCCGCTGCGCGGCCAGGCTGGCGTGCTGCCAGTCGCAGCCGCCGCAGCCGCCGGGCCGGGCATAGGGGCACGGCGCTGGCACCCGGTCGGGTGCGGGGTTCAGGATCTCGACCGCCTCGGCCCTGGCGAACCGGGTCGTGACCTGGGTGACGGTCGCTCGCACCCGCTCGCCAGGCAAGGCGTGACGGACAAAGACCACCCAGCCCGTATCATCCTGCCTGGAAACACACCAACCGCCATGGACGACCTCACCGACGGTGAGCTCGAGCACGTCCCCGGCCCGCGGAGCGGAGGCAGCCTCGGTGGTCACGGCGTCCATGGTGCCCTTGCGGTGCGAGCCGTACCTGGGCCGGGTACCTGTCTGGCTAGGGGCGCTCGCTATCGGTCCCGGCTGGCTGGCTGACAGCTTCGGTGCCGGAGAGAATACGGTGGCTGCACCGCTCCGGGTGGAAGGACGCACGTGCATATCGTGATCATGGGATGCGGACGGGTCGGGTCTAGCATCGCCCACACGCTTGAGGACAGGGGTCATTCGGTCGCCGTCATCGACCAGGACCCCGAGGCCTTCCGCAAGCTGCGATCCGGATTCAAGGGCACCCGGGTTACTGGCGTGGGCTTCGACCGAGACGTGCTGACCGAGGCGGGAATCGAGCGGGCGGGCGCGTTCGCGGCGGTCAGCAGCGGCGACAACTCCAATGTGATCGCCGCCCGGGTCGCCAGGGAGTCGTTCGGCGTGAAGCGGGTGGTCGCGCGTATCTACGACCCGCGGCGCGCGTCCGTCTACCAGCGACTCGGTATCCCGACCGTCGCGACCGTGGCCTGGACGGCCGACCAGATGCTGCGCAAGCTGATACCCGAGGGCGCGGAGTCGCTCTGGCGTGACCCGACAGGTGCCGTCGTACTGGCCGAAGTGGCGTATTCCGACGCCTGGCTCGGCCAGAAGGTCGGCGAGCTCGAGCTAGCAGCCCGTACCCGAATCGCGTTCATTTCCCGGCTCGGCGAGCCCGTGCTGCCAGGGCCGAGCCTCGTCTTGCAGGAAGGCGACGTCGTTCACGTGATCGCCGATGATGGCAATCTTGCTGAGATCGCTCGGGTGTTCGCCGCTCCGGAGCCAGGAAAGGCAGGCCACTGATGCGCGTCGCCATCGCCGGCGCCGGGGCCGTCGGCCGCTCGATCGCGAAGGAATTGCTGGACAACGGGCACGAGGTCCTGCTCATCGACAAGGACCCGGCCTCGATCAAGGTCCACAGCGTCCCCCGCGCCGAGTGGCTGCTCGCTGACGCGTGCGAGATCACGTCGCTGGACGACGCCGGGCTTGAACGGTGCAACGTCGTGATCGCGGCCACCGGCGACGACAAGGCGAACCTCGTGGTGTCGCTGCTGGCCAAGACCGAGTACGGCGTCCCGCGTGTCGTCGCGCGGATCAACCATCCCAACAACGAGTGGCTGTTCAACGAGTCGTGGGGTATCGACGTCGCCGTGTCCACTCCGCGCCTGCTGTCGGCGCTAGTCGAAGAGGCCGTCAGCGTTGGCGACCTGGTTCGGCTCATGACGTTCCGACAGAGCGAGGCGAACCTCGTGGAGATCACGATGCCGGCCGACGCGCCGCTGGCCGGCCGCCGCGTCGGCGGCATCGAGTGGCCGAGCGACACCGCCCTGGTCGCAATCCTGCGCGACGGGCGCGTCATCGTTCCGAGCGCTGACGATCCGCTCGAAGGCGGCGACGAGCTGCTGTTCGTGACGAGCCAGAACGTCGAGCAGGAACTGGGCAGGCTGCTCGGGTGCAGCTAGCCGATCCTGGCGCTAGCGGGTCTCGGTGATTTCCGGCCCGCGCTCGAACGGATCGAACGGACCCCGGCCCTGGTCGCCCTGCTGACCCTCTACCTCGCCCTGCTGGCCCTCTACCTCGCCCTCGAGCACCTGGCGGGCCTCGTCCGGGAGCCGGATCTCGAGCGCCTGGCGCTGCGGCTGGGGCTGGTCACCGCGAACAACCACAACGTCGGCGAAGATGTCCTCAAACGGACGGGCGATGTCATCGTCGGTCGCGGCTGGCCCGCTGATGAGGCCGCGCAGGAACCACCGGGGACCATCTGCGCCCAGGAACCGCAGCGCCTGAGGCGGGATCTTGAAGTCGCCTGCGCCCTGGGGCACGACGCGCGCGAAGAGCTCCGGCCCAAATGGCCCTGCCCGCTCGAGGCTCTGACCGCCCGCCTTCGCGACCTCCTCGGCGATCTCCGGCAGTACCTCGTGCCAGAGCCCGGAGCTGCGCGGCGCGGCGAAGGGCTGGAGCTGCAGCCCGCTGTCGCCGCGGACCACTGCGATCGAGATGCCGTCCTCTTCGGATAGGAAGACCTGCACGTCGTAGCCCTCGCGCACCGGAACGAGCAGACTGCCGAAATCGATGCGCTCAGTGGTGGGGTAATCGCTTGCGCCGTCCCACGGCCCGGCCGAGCGCAGCATGGCTGGCGTCGTCGGCGAGCTGTCGCGCAGCCGAGTCCAGGTCTCCGGATCGCCGAGGTCAGCGCGCTCGGCCCGGGCACGAGCCGCGCCGGGCTGATCTTCGGATGCCTGATCGTCCTGTAGATACGACCCAGCGCCGGCCGGCCCGCCATCGAAGTCAGCGTGACCGTCTACGTCCAGGTCGTCGTCATTGCCGTACTCATCGGCCAGGTCCGCGTCCGCGTCGTCGTACTCCCCGTCGGTCAGCTCGTCCTCAGCTGCCGGGTAGCCGACCTCGCCGGAGTCGGGCCTTGCCGCGTTGTCGCCATCGCGGCGGCGCCGTCGGAACACCCCGCACGCTCCTTACTTCCGGTTCGGCTCGTGGCCGAGCGGAAACTCGTTGTCGCCAGGCGGATCGCCGGTCAACGCGTGGCCGCCGGATGAGCCGTGACCCTGTTCGCCACGCTGCGATCCCGGCAGCTTTGCCACTTCCCGGAATACCGGCCGTTCCACCTTTTGAATAACAAGCTGGGCAATCCGGTCACCTCGTCGAAACTGCACCGGATGCTCGGCGTCGGTGTTCAGCAGAATCACCTTGATCTCGCCACGGTACCCCGCGTCCACGGTGCCCGGCGCATTGACGATCGTCACGCCGTACCGGGCCGCCAGGCCTGAGCGAGGGTGCACGAACGCGGCGTACCCATCTGGCAGGGCGATGCACACGCCGGTGCCGACCATGGTCCGCTGACCCGGCCGGAGCTCCACGTCCGCGGCGGCGAACAGGTCGCTACCCGCGTCGCCAGGGTGGGCGCGCTGCGGCAACGGCAGTTCTGAGTCGAGCCGCGTAATGAGCACCTCAACGGTTCCAGGCTCGGTGCAAGCGCAGGTCATGTCACCATCCTTCGCGCAGTAGTGCCAGCGGACGCGTCCGAACGCGCGCAACGGCGGTAGGCGCGACCGGCTAGGGGCTCGGCGGGCCGTCCCGCAGTGCGGGCCAGGCATACGTAATGACAGCTGCAATCGGCACCGCGATGATAGCGCCGGGGATCCCGGCGATGACCCCGCCGACGGCCAGCACCAGGATGATCGCCAGCGGGTGCAGCTTGATGATCCGCCCGACCACGAGCGGCTGGAGCAGATGCCCTTCGATCTGGTTCTCGACGAGGAGCACGGCGAGCAGTATGACGGCCGCAACCCATCCCTTAGTAGCGAGCGCGATCAGGATTGCCAGCGCGCCCACGATCAGGATGCCGATGAGCGGGATGAACGCCGCGATGAAGACGAGGACCATCAGCGGAACCACCAGCGGCACGCCAAGAATCCACAACGCGAGCCCGAGTAGCAGGGAGTGAATGACAGCCACCACGGTCGTCCCCCGCATGTAGTTCACGAGGGCCCGCCAGGCCTGATCGCCGGCGGCTTTCATTCGGCGCTTCGGCTCGGGCGCCATCCGGTGGATCAGCCAGTGCCAGATAGAGGATCCGTCCTTGAGGAGGAAGAACGAGATGAACAGCGTCACGATGATGCCGGTCAGGAACTCGGCCGCGTACTTGCCGGTGGTCAGAACCGTCCCGGCGACGACGGACTTGTGCTGGGAGATGTAATTCAGGAAGTCCGAGGTGTACTTCGCCAGGCGGGCTTTGCTGAGATGGAACGGCGGGCCGGCGAGCGAGCTCTGGATATGATTCGCGGTCTTTGTCACCTCGCTGAACAACACCGGGTACTGGCTGCTGATCTGATTGGCCAGCAGGGTGATCGCCCCGGCGATCACCACCAGCCCGAGGAAGAACACGCACCAGGTCGATAGCAGCCGCGAGAAACCGCGCCGGCGCAGCCAGGCCGCCAGCGGCTGCAGCAACGCTGTGCCGAGCATCGCCGCGATGAAGGGCAGGGTTACCAGCCGCAGGAAGACGGCGAACCGGAAGGCAACGTAGATGAGCAGGCCGGTGATGAGCAGGCGCCAGGACCAGGCCGCCGCCACCTGCAGCAGGCCGGGCACACGGGTGGCTGGATTCGGCTGCTCGACCCGATCCGGAGCTTCATCACTCGCGGTCAGGTGTGCCCCGCGGTCGGACTCTGCCGATCGCCCGGAAGTAGTGCTCGCGCCGGGCTGGACCTCCGCGCCGGACGGCTCGCCTGTCCGGACGGGCATGCCGCGCCACAGCCTGCGCACGCGGGCACCGAGCCCGGCGAGCCCAGTCGGTTGCTCGATCCGGGTGCCGTCATCAGTAGCGGCCATGTCGCCGCCAGCGCTTGCCCGTGATCGCCCCATCATGCAGTACATCTAACCCAGTAGCTTTGTGGCATGCATTTCTACCGCGAGCGCCTGTACTCGCCACTGTCATGGTGGCTGATCGGAATGACCTGCTCGCTGATGTTTGGCGCCATCGTCTGGACCGGTTTCGACCTCGGGCTGACCGTCGCGGTGTTCGCGGCGCTCATCCTGATCACGGCTGCATTCCTGGTGAACTGGGGCCGCACGACGATCGAGGTGACCGACGGCGAGCTCCGAGCAGGACAGGATGTCCTGCCGCTCGCGGAGGTCGGCGATGTGCGGGTACTCGACGAGACGCAGGCGCGCGCCTTGCGCGGGCAGTGGGCCGATCCGCGGGCGTACACCCTGATCAGGCCGTATCTGCGCCGCGCAGTCTACGTCGAGGTCTGCAGGCGTCCGCCGGCGTCGCCGTACTGGCTGCTCGCTACCCGGAAGCCCGCCGAGCTGGCCGCTGCAATCGAGAGTGCACGCCCCGTGGTCAGTACGGATGGCGTACCCGTGACATGATCAAGTGTCATCGCGGGCAGAACCGGGGCCGTCGGATCACGCGCGGGTGAGCGGCACGGACCAAGGAGGACCAGCAGATGTCGGACAAGAAGGCTAGCGCGAGCAGCCGGATAGTGACCGGGCTCGTCGGCGCGGGCGCCGCCTTCGTCGCGCGCAAGCTGCTCTCCTTCGCCTGGACCAAGATCACCGGCAAGGAGCCGCCCGAGCATCCTGAAGACCCACAGGTTCGCCTCAGCGAGGCGTTGATCTGGGGCATCATCCTCGGGCCGGCGTGCACACAGCGCGCATGCTCGCCACCCGGGCAACCAACCGCCATCAGGTGAGCTCGGACGAGTCATCGGCCTGAACATCCACGCGAGCACCGTCGGGGTCCGGGTCCCCGGACAGGCTCAGTAGTCAGGGATACTTTTCTCCGCGTTCGCGGACCACACTGGTGGCAGGGAGGCTGCCGGGAACGCTGGTCCTGGAGGTGGGGAGATGGCGGTAGAGCCCAGAGTGCTCGGGATGGTACTCGCGGGCGGGGCCGGGAAGCGTCTCGCGCCGCTGACCGCCGACCGAGCCAAGCCGGCCGTCCCGTTCGGCGGGCTCTACCGTCTCGTTGATTTCGCGCTGTCAAATCTGGTCAATGCTGGGATGCGCCGTATCTGCGTGCTGACGCAGTACAAGAGCCACAGCCTGGACAGGCACATCACCACGACGTGGCGCCTGTCTAGCCTGCTCGGCAACTACGTGACGCCAGTGCCAGCGCAGCAGCGACTCGGGCCGCACTGGTACACCGGGTCGGCCGACGCTATCTACCAGTCGCTGAACCTGATCTTCGACGACCAGCCGGACATCGTCGCTGTGTTCGGAGCGGACCACGTGTTCCGCATGGACCCGCAGCAGATGATTGATCAGCACATCGACAGCGGCGCGGGCGTAACCGTTGCGGCGATGCCAGTGCCGCGCGAGGACGCGACGGCCTTCGGCGTTATCAGGGTCGCGGCGGACGGGCAGACGATCGAAGCGTTCCTGGAGAAGCCCGCCGATCCGCCCGCGATGCCCGGGCAATCCGACATGGCATTCGCCTCGATGGGCATCTACGTCTTCACTACCGACGTTCTTGTCGATGCGCTGCGTGAGGACGCCGCAGACGACGGCAGCCGTCATGACATGGGCGGGGACATCGTGCCCATGCTCGTGCGGCGCGGCGCGGCCCAGGTGTACGACTTCCTGGACAACAGGGTTCCGGGCAGCGAGCCGCGTGACATCGGCTACTGGCGCGACGTCGGGACCCTGGACTCGTACTTCGACGCGCACATGGACCTGTGCGCCGTCCACCCCATCTTCAACCTGTACAACGACCGCTGGCCGATCCTGACGCACGTGCCGTCACAGCCGCCGGCCAAGTTCGTGCACGACAGCGGCGACCGCGTCGGCCGCGCGATCAACAGTGTCGTCAGCAACGGGGTAATCGTGTCCGGCGGTCTCGTGCGCGACGCGGTGCTGTCGCCAGGTGTCCGGGTCAACAGCTGGGCCAGGGTGGAGCGGGCGGTCATCTTGCACAACTCGCGTATCGGCCGGCACGCCGTCATCGAGAACGCGATCATCGACAAGAACGTCGAGGTTCCCGAGCACGCCGTCATCGGCGTGGACAAGGAGCACGACCGAGCGCGCGGATTCGTGGTATCTGAGGGCGGCATCACCGTCGTCGGCAAGGGACAGCCGGTGCCGCTGTGATCGATCCTGCTGCGGACGGCCGGCGACTGCGGGTTGCGATGCTGACCAGGGAGTACCCGCCCGAGGTCTACGGCGGCGCCGGCGTGCACGTGGAGTACCTGGCTCGATCGCTGACCGGCCTGGTCGATCTGAGCGTGCACTGCCAGGGCGCCGACAGGCCCGATGCGATCGCGCACCGGCCGTGGGATCGGCTGGCCGGAGCGAGTTCCGCTCTCCAGGTTGTTTCCACCGACCTGTCCATGACTGAGGCCGTGGGGGGCGCCGACCTCGTGCACTCGCACACCTGGTACGCCAACCTGGCCGGCCACCTGAGCTCGCTGCTGTATGGCGTCCCGCACGTGCTGACCGCCCACTCGCTCGAGCCGCGGCGGCCGTGGAAGGCGGAGCAGCTCGGCGGAGGCTATGAGCTGTCGAGCTGGTGTGAGCGAACGGCGATGATGTCAGCTTCGGCCGTCATCGCGGTGTCTCGTGGCATGGCCGCTGACATCCTGGCTTGTTATCCCGCGGTCCCTAGCGACCGTGTCCACGTGATTCACAACGGCATCGACGCCCAGCAGTACCGGCCCGACCCGGGCCATGACGTGCTCGACCGGTACGGCATCGATCCGGGTCGGCCGACGGTCGTGTTCATCGGACGCGTCACCCGGCAGAAAGGCCTGCCAGTGCTGCTGCGGGCGGCCGAACGAATGGATCCGGCGGCTCAGCTTGTACTGTGCGCGGGCAAAGCGGACACGGCCGAGCTCCAGGCGGAGGTCACGGGCCTGGTCGACCGGCTGCGGGCCGGCAGATCCGGCGTCATCTGGCTGCCCGGAATGCTAGCCAAGCCAGAGGTAATCCAGATCCTCAGTCATGCCACGGTGTTCGTATGCCCGTCCGAGTATGAGCCGCTCGGCATCGTCAACCTTGAGGCGATGGCTTGCGGCACCGCAGTCGTGGCGTCGGACGTCGGCGGGATCCCCGAGGTTGTGGCCGACGGCGAAACCGGCCTACTCGTCCGGGCAGGCGACGAAACCGCGTTCGCGACCGCGATCAACGCGCTGATCCGCGATCCTGCGCGAGCGTCTGAACTCGGCGCGCGGGGACGGCAGCGAGCGGTGGCCGAGTTCAGCTGGGATCAGATCGCCGCCCAGACGGCCGACCTTTACGCGGAGCTGGCGCGTCGCTAGCTGTCGGCGCGCCGATGCCAAGGACAATTGGCGTTCATGGCTCCGCTCAATGCTTCTCGCCGCCTACAGTTTCGGCAGAATCGCCGCCGCCAGTTGCTTTTCAGCAGCCAGAGACGGCGGGGCACCCGCTGCGTCGACGGCGACCCGCAGGTAATACTGACCCTTCAGGACGCTGAGTGAGGCGTAGCCGTCGTAATATGCCTGATCGCCGTAGCCCGTCACCGGCTGGGCCTTTACCTTGGACTTGTAGTTCTGGTACCAGGTCAGGGCGTCCGGGCCGTAGACCACCACTACTCGCACCGAGTCGGGCTGGCCAACGTCTGGGTCTCTCGGCGTGGGCGCGGCTGGCCCGTAGAAGACGCAGGCCAGGCCCCCCTCGACGGTGGCTTTCCCCAGCACTCCGGGGGTGACGGACTGGCCGAGCGCGGTCGCCGCCTCGGCCTGCGTGACCACCGAGCAAGAGTCGAACTTGCCACCCGCAGCTACGGCGGACGCCGACTGCGATGGCGTCGCCGGGCTGCTTGTTGGTGCAGTCGATGACGAATCCGAGGCAGGTGGCGAGGACGAGGACGGCGAACTGCACGCCGCCACCAAAACCGCGGCTCCGCACGCCATGGTGGAAATCGCAACCCGGCACCGTCGCATTTGAAGCTCCTTTAAATAAAGGGAGCGAAATTGGCGAGCTTACTGTAACCGGTTTTGGTGCCCGCGGATGCTTAGTCCTGTTAGTGCTCATTCGCGCTGCCGATGCTTGTGGCGCGGCTCGGCGCGCCACAACGCAAGCGCTCCATCGGCCGGGCTGAGTCTAAAACTGGCGGTCTGATGCTGCCGGGCGCGTGCAACCGGGTCTGCACGCGTGCAGACCCGGTTGCTCGGGTGGTTGCACGGGTCCGCATTCTTGCAACCTGGGCGTCGGCCCTGGCCCAGTCCGAGACCATTCGATACTGTATTGAGATACATCTTGACTTTGGAGGAGGCCTGGCTATGCGGCCAACTGAAGAACCCGAGCCGATGGCCGGCCGGTCGGCCGTGCCCGTCCCGTCGCCAGCATCATCTGGAGCAACAATGCGGGCCGGCGACCGGGAGCGGGACGCGGTCGTGCACAGGTTGCAGGAGGCCTTCGCCGACGGGCGGCTAGACGATGAGGAGTTCGACCAGCGGACCCGCGCTGCTCTGACGGCCCGGCTGACCTCCGATCTCGACGTGCTGACCCGAGACCTTCCGGTGAGCGCGGAGGCACCGCGTCCGGTCAGCCCCGCCACGGCTGGTAGCAAGCCAGGCCGGTTCGCTGTCGCGTACAAGAGCTCGATCCGACGCGGGGGGCGCTGGCGCGTCCCGGAGCAATTCCGGACCGTCGTCTACAAGGGCAGCGGCCAGATCGACCTGCGTGCCGCCGAGCTGACATCCAATGTGACCACGCTGTTCGCCATCGCGTATAAATCGCGCATTGACGTGGTGGTGCCGCTCGGCGTCCGGGTGGAGCTAGACGGCTTTGGCGTCAGCAAGGGCTGGTCAGCGGAGGAGGATCTGGAGAGCAGGCTGCCCGCCGACGCGCCGGTCGTCCACGTGCGCGGCATCGGCTACAAAGGAACCATCGAGGTGAGCACGAAGCCGCAGCATCACGATCAGCCCCAGCTGCCAAGGCCATGATCGATGGCGCCTGGCTGTCGCTATAACGACAGCCAGGCGCCAGTCATGGACGAGTTCTGGTCAGGTAACGGAGCCGGCGGCGGCACCGGTGACGCGGTCGCCCCAGCGGGCGATCTCGTCCTCCAGATTCAGGGGCTGGATCATCGCACCCGAGCCCATCTCCTCCGCCCAGGCTTCCGCGGGGACGCGCCACATCACCTCGAACTCGATGCCGCTCGGGTCCTTGGCGTACAGCGACTTGGACACGCGATGATCGCTGGCGCCGACGAGGGCGTTCCGAGCGACGAGCCGCTCACGCACGTCGGCGAGCTCGGCTAGCGTGCCCACCTCCCAGGCCAGGTGATACAAGCCCAGATAGCTGCCCTGCGGCAGCTGCCCGTCCGGCACCGCGAACAGCCCGAGATCGTGATCATTCGCCGTGCCGCTGGCGCGCAGGAAGGCGGCCCGGCCCGGTATCTCCATCCTGACCTCGAAGCCGAGCGCGTGGGTGTAGAAGTCCACGCTTGACGCGAGGTCTCGGACGTACAGGACGGCGTGGTTCAGCCGGCGTACTGCCATTGAGGTTCTCCCATTCGATGCTGGTGGCCATAATGCCGCGGCAGGTCGGCTAATTCCCGCGCGATCGCGGCGGCGCGGCCCGGCGATGCTGCGGCGGGAGTCAGGCGAGCCTCGGTCGGGCCTCAGCCGGTCGTGACCGGCAACCCGACCGTCGTCGCCGCACTGAACCTATCGTTGATCGACACGACCTGCCGGCCACGCGCGGCCAGCAGGGAAGCCGCAATCGCCGCGCGGTAACCGGCCCCGCAGTGCACCCATATCTCGCCGGCTGGAATCTCGGCCAACCTCGCCGACAAGGCGTGCAGCGGAATATGAAGGGCCCCTTCGATGTGTCCCTCGTTCCATTCCCCCAGGAGGCGTACATCCAGCACGAGCACAGAGCCGCGGTCGGCGTGCGCGGCGAGCGCGGCGAAATCGGCGGTCGGAAACTGCTCAAGATCGGCGCCGACCGCCCACGCGGACGGCTGGCCAGCGGCAGCCGCCTCGATTCGATCGATGCCGATGCGACACAGGTCACGCTGCGCGGCCGTGATGGACTGTGGGCTGTCTCCGATCAAGGTGAGCGGCATCGACCACGGAATGAGCCAGCCCAGGTACGTGGCGAGACTGGTATCGAGCTCGAAGTTGAGTGAGCCGACGAGATGTCCGGCCGCGAACGCCGTCCGCGATCGAAGGTCCACAACCCATTCGCCCGCCGCGATCCGCCGGCGCAGCTCGGCCGCGTCGGCGATCTGTGGCGGCGTTAGGTCGGGCGCGAGCGGTCCCGCCATGTTCGTCGCGCCCATGTGCGCGTAATACGCCGGGTAGGCGTCTAGGCCTGCCAGCAGCTCGGCGACGTAGTCGGATTCGTTCCTAGTCAGCGCCGGGTTGATGCGTATCTCGTCGGCGATGGTCGAGGTACCCCCGGTCGTGGGCGTCGCCGAGCAGAAGCTCCCGAATCCATGCGTCGGATAGACCGCCGCGGTGCGCGGGAGCACGGCAGCAAGCCGGCGCGCGGAGCCAAACTGGGCCTTGGTGAGCGCGAGCTTGTGCTCGGCTCCCAGCAAGTCGGTCCGGCCCGTCGACCCGTTGAGCAGTGACCCGCCGGTGAAGACGGCCAGCACCTGTTCTTGGTCGCTGAGCGCGTAAGCCAGATGCGTAAAGGTATGCCCCGGCGTCGCGATGACCTGAATGCGCATGGCACCCACGTCGACTGTGTCGCCGTCGGCGACTGGTGTGCGCTCGAACGAGACGCGGTCCGCGCCGTTGACGTGGTACACGGCCCCGGCTGATCTCGCCAGAGCCAGCCCGCCTGTGACGTAGTCGTTGTGGATGTGCGTCTCGAAGACGTGCGTGATCGGAGTGCCGCGCTCGGCCGCTACCCGCTCCACCCGGTCGAAGTCCCGCTGCGGGTCGACCACGATGGCGGCCACGCCGTCCGTCGCGAGGTAGGCGCGGTCGCCTAGCTCAGGCGTATCGATCGCGACTATCTCAATCATCGCTGCTCACCCCTGCCCGCGCTGGAGAGGTGGCACACCTGCAAGTCATCAGGTGCCCGCCGAGCGGCCAGTGTAGATCCCGCGAGGGCGGATGGGCGTACTGCGCTCGTATTCCTCCAGCGCGTGCGCAATCCACCCGGCTGCCCGCCCGGTAGCGAAGACGGCCTCGCCAGCGCCGCGGATCATCCCGGCGACGCCCGCGAGCACGGCCAGGGCAAACTCGATATTCGGCTCGGGCAGCGCACGCCGGCGAGCCTCGTCGGTCACCGCCAGGGCGATCGCCAGGTGCGGTGACTCAGGCGCGTACGTCGCGATGAGCTCGAGCAGCAGATTTGCCCGCGGATCGCCATTCTTATACACGAAATGCCCGAATCCGGGCAGCCGCTCGCCCCGGCGCAGCAGATCGCCAACGACGCGCGGGGCGTCCGCAGGGGAGCCGGCCGAACTGAGCATGAGTTCGGCGCCGAGGGCGGCGCCGCCGTGCAACGCGCCACCCATCGCGCCGAGACCCGTGGCGACGACGGCATAGGGATCGGCGCGCATCGAGGCCGCGACCCTCGCCGCCAGCGTCGACGCCGCCAGCTCGTGATCGGCCACAAGCACCAGCCCAGCGTTGAGCACCGGAACCAGGCCAGGAGGTACCGGCCCCGTGCAAAGCCGCGTCGCCAGCCGGGCCGCGATCGCCCCCTCCTGACCTGCGACGTCGGGGCGGTCGTCCGGCGGGCGCGAGCCAGCGACGCTGACCGAGCTCTCGGGCAGCGCCCCGATCATGCCGGCGATGAGTGCCTGGCCGGCAGCCACGACGGCAGGCTGGTCCAGGTGCAGCCGGAACTGATCGGTTGCCGCCAGCGCGGGCACGATCACTTGGAGCCGCTCCAGCGGTAGCGTCTCGGCCGGCAAGGCCGCCTGCGCCGCGCTCCCCGCGGCAAGCGCCGCCGGGGTCGCCTGCCAGCCGAGCGGACCCGGACCAACCGGGGTCGCCTGCCAGCCGAGCGGATCTGGAGCGGCCTCGATCGGCCCGGTCGGGCCGGGTTCCGGCAGACTCCCGGTCCAGAGCAGCATCGCGACGTCTTCGAAGCTGCAGCGCATCGCCAGGTCGGTGGCGCCATAGCCGCGGTACCGCTGAGTCCGGCTGGTGAGCTCCGTGATCTCCGTCTCGATGACGAGCTCGGCGGGGCCGCCGGCGCGGCGCGGCCGTCCCTTACGGGCCAGCTCCGCTACCTCGTCCGCGTCGAACATGCTCGCTCGTCCGTCTGCCTCGCGCCGTCGGCTCAGCACTCCGCGGCTGACGTAGGCGTACAGACTCGCCTGCTTGATGCCCAGCCGCTGCGCGGCTTCCGCCGCGCTGATCCAGTCGGTCATCACGCTCCCTCGCCGCCGAGCAACGCCCCAAGGTGCCAAGCAGTTGATTATAATCAACGTTGACAGCCTAGCTCGGCTGCGATCAATAATGGAAGCGAACCCCGATTAACATTGCTGAGGGAGACCCCCATGAGCGCCGCACCAGACGCTGTAACTCCGCCCTACGAGGCCCCCGCAGGCCTGGCGGGGGTATCCGTCGCCCACACGCGAGTCTCCGATGTGCTCGGTCGTCAGGGCTTCTACCACTACCGCGGCTACAACGCCGTTGACATCGCCAGGCGCGGCCGCGTCGAGGACGCCTGGTACCTGTTCCTGCGGGGTGAGCTGCCGACGCCTGCCGACCTAGCGGTGTTCGCCGGGCACTCAGCGGCCTGGCGCGAGCTGCCGGACGGCGTCGCCGATCTGCTGCCGGCGATTGCCCGGCAGAGTCCGCCCGGCTCCCTCGCTGCCTCGCGAACGGCCATCTCCCTGTGCGCTCAGGCCCTGGGCTGCAAGCCGTGGACCGATCAGAGCGCAACCGAGACCGCCGAACAGGCAGCACGGCTCTCAGCGCTGATGCCGGTACTGGCGGCGGCTCTGTTCCGGCTGGCGAGCGGGCTCGACATGATCGCGCCACGCGCTGACCTCGGCTACAGCGACAACTACCTGTACATGATCACTGGCGAAGTCCCGGACGACCGGAGCCGTTACGCGGTCGAGCGCTATCTGATGCTCACGATCGACCACGGCTTCAACAACTCCACGTTTACCTCGCGTGTCATCTCCTCGTCCGGCGCTGACCTCGGCGCCGTCGTCACCGGGGCCCTCGGCGCGCTCTCCGGGCCGTTCCACGGCGGGGCGCCGGCCAGGGTCTTCGACATGCTCGACGCGATCGGCTCGCCGGAGAACGCCGAGCCGTGGCTGAGGCACGCGATCGAGCACGGCGACAAGCTGATGGGCTTCGGCCATCGGATCTACAAGACAGTCGACCCGCGCTCGGAGCTGCTGCACGAGGTCGCCAGGGAACTGCACAGCGAGCGGGTTGAGTTCTCCGAGTTCGTCGAGAAGACCGCCGTCGAGCTGCTGGCAGAGCTCAAGCCGGGTCGCGACCTGTACGCAAACGTCGAGTTCTACGCCGGTGTCGTACTGGAGGCCGCGGGCCTACCGCGGGAGATGTTCACCGCCACGTTCGCGTGCAGCCGGATCATCGGCTGGATGGCCAACGTGCTGGAGCAGATCGAGGACAACCGCATATTCCGGCCGCTTGCCCACTACGACGGTCCAGCGGCGCCGCGCGAATTCCCCGCGTCGTGGCAGCCTGGGCGGCCCTAGGGGCCGAGCTGCCCGCGGTCGCGGGCGCGGCGCACGCGCCGCCGCTGCTCTGGGGACAGCATGCGGTAAGCGATGATCGGAATGCCGATCGCGAGGGCGATCACGCCGATGGCCAGCCACGGGTTGATGATGAACAGGATCAGCCCGATCGCGACCCCGATAAGGCCGTACCTGATATGAGGCGTCATGTCGGGCTCCCTTCGGGGAACTGCGTCCCCTTCCTGTAACAACTATCCCGTGCGGGCGCTAGTTCCCGATCGTGGTGGCTGCCAGTGACCAGCCTCCTCGGTATCGCCCGATGGTAGATGATTGCACCTATGACGCTGTCCCTGCCGGTTGATCCCGGTGCCAACGAACTGCTGTGCCGCGACCCGCTGGCGCTGCTGATCGGCATGCTGCTGGACCAGCAGGTGCCGTTCGAAAAGGCGTTCAGCTCGCCCTACGAGCTGGTCAAACGGCTTGGCCATGAGCCGACGGCGGCCGAGCTGGCCGACTACGATCCGGAGGCTCTGGCGGCGATCTTCGCCGACCGGCCTGCCCTCCATCGGTTCCCGAAGGCGATGGCGGCTCGTACTCAGGATCTCGCCCGACTCATCGTGGAGCGCTACGACGGCGATCCGGCGGCCATCTGGACTGGCGCGGTCAACGGCAAGGACCTGGTCGCCCGCGTCGCCGAGCTGCCGGGCTTCGGCGGCTATAAGGCGCAGATCTTCGCGGCCCTGCTCGGCAAGCAGCTCGGCGTGCGACCCGAGGGCTGGCGAGAAGCGGCGGGTCATTTCGGCGAAGAGGGCTCGCACTACTCCGTCGCCGACATCGTCGACGACGACTCGCTGGCCGCCGTGCGGGCGCACAAGAAGGACATGAAGGCCGCCGCGAAGGCCAAGGGCGCGCACTGACCGCCAGCGAGATAGGGTCAGCGCTCATGCAGGATGCAGAGCTTCCGCTCACCGGATCCGCCACCGTGCACGTCCTTGTCGCAGGCTACGCTCGCGAGGAAACCGACGGCGAGCACGTGGGCAGCACCGTTACGCTCATCCAGGATGGGAACGGGGTCATCATCGTCGATCCTGGGCTCGTGGCCTCGCGGCCAGGGCTGCTCGCCGAGCTAGCGGTGCACGGGGTGGCACCCGACGACGTCACGGACGTGGTGTTCAGCCACCACCATCCGGACCACACGGTGAACGCAGCGCTGTTTCCGGCCGCCCGGATCCATGATCACTGGGCCATCTACGACGGCGACCTGTGGATCAGCAGGGAAGCCGACGGCTATGCCCTGAGCCCGTCAGTCCGGCTGCTCGCGACTCCCGGCCATACTCCGCAGGACATCACGACAGTGGCGGCGACCCCAAACGGCGTCTACGCCTGCACGCACGCCTGGTGGGCGGCCGACGGGCCGGCCGATGACCCGTTCGCGCCCGACCCGGCTGTCCTCGCCGCGAGCAGGGCGCGGATCCTCGCCGTGGCCAAAGTCATCGTCCCGGGCCATGGTCCTGCGTTCGAGCCGGACGCGAGCACGCCCCTGTAGTGCTCTGCGGCTGACGCGTCAGGCCACGTCCCCCTTGATCGAGAAGGCCGACATCCTGACCACGGCGACCACAAGCGTGATGATGCTGACCGCCACGCCCATGCCGATCCCGGTGCCAAGCGTCAGATGCGCGTCCAGCGCGCTGTTGTGGGCGATGGAGTTCGCGATCGCCAGCGAGTAGTGCTCGACCGACAGCAGCCCTACGCCGGGGATGAGGCTAGCCAGGAGGCCCTCCCACAGCAGGATGTACAGCAGGCCGAATGCCAGGGCGCGGGTCGGACTGAACACGGCCGTGAGCATGACGAAGAGCGCGTTGTAGACCACGGCGCCCGCGAGGGCGCCGATGAGCAAGCCGACCGCGAGCTTGCTCGACGGCCCGGTGGCGATGGCCCCGGCGAGATACTCGGGCACCGCAGCAAACGCGACCGTGAGCGCTACAGCCACCACGTACTTGCTGAGCACGACGGACCGGCGGCTGACGGGCGTGGCCAGCAGATGAAGGATGCTGCCGTCCTCGACCTCGGCGCCGATCACGCTGCCGCCCACGATCAGGGCGGTCAGCGCCAGGATCAGGAAACCGACCACACCGAGGACCTCCGGTGGCCAGACGGAACTGTGCGCCGTCGCCTTCAGCAGCGCCGAGATGCCGATCAGGATGATCGCCGGGGCGGCGAACAGCAGGGCGCGCTTCCGGCCCAGGGTGGCACGCAGCGTCAGCCGCATGATGACGGGGTTCAACACGCCGGACATCGGGTGCACCGTTCTTTCGTTCGCGACAGTCATCTAAGACGCCAGCAGGTAGGTGAACACGCTCTCGAGCGATTCGTCGGCCGGCCGGACCTGGGTAAGCCGGATGCCGTGATCGCGGCTGATCCCGGCTATCTCTCTGGTGAACGTGCCGTAATCGGACGCCCGGACCTGAAGGCCGTGCTGGGTCAGCTCGACCGCGCTGACGGCCGGCCGGCCGATGAGGGCCGAGCCGAGTGCCCGGTTGTCGGAGGAGCTGACGAGGAAGACGTGCGGCCGGTTCGTCATCAGGCGCCTGATCGCGCGGAAGTCGCCGGAAGCCGCCAGCCGACCGCCGACGATCACCTGGATGATGCCGGAGAGGCGCTCGACTTCCTCCAGGATGTGCGAGCTGAAGACGATGACCCTGCCCTGCTCGCCCTGGGCGTGCAACAAGTCCATCATGTGCAGCCGCTGGCGCGGGTCCATGCCGTTGAACGGCTCGTCCAGGAGGACGTACTCGGGGTCGTGCACGATGGCCGCCGCCACCTTGATGCGCTGTCGCATGCCCTTGGAGTACGTGGAGATGCGCCGGTCCTGCGGTTCGGTCATCTCGAGCAGCTCAATCGCGCGCTTGGCTGCCCCGTCCGGATCGGGCAGGCTATGCAGCCTGGCCGTCGCGACGACGAATTCCCGGCCGGTCAAGAACGCGTACACCGAGTCGCGCTCCGGTACGAGCGCGACCTTGCGGAACATCTCCGGATGGCGCCAGCTGCTGTGCCCTCCCACCGTCACCTCACCGCGCGACGGCGGCAGGAATCCCGCGATCATGTGCATGATCGTCGTCTTGCCCGCGCCGTTCGGCCCGAGCAACCCGGTGACACCTGGGCCGATGGTCATCGTGATGTCGTTGACGGCCACCACGTTGCCGTACCAGCGCGAGACTCCGCGCAGCTCGATACCAGCGCTCGTGTCAGCACCAGTCATGCCACACCGACCTTCCGGTACCGGGCGATCAGGCCCGCGATCGCCGCGATGGTAAGAATCAGGAACACGGCGCCGTACAGCGGGCCGTACGTGCCGACGGTCGTCTGCATGAACTCCCGGACGGGCGGGCTACCTTGCGCTGGTGTCTTCTCGAGCCAGCGCAGCACGCCGCCTAGCAGCGTGAACGGGCTGATCAGGCCGGCCAGGCTAGTCAGCGCCGACGGCTGACCAAAGCTGGCTGGCCCGAACGCCTGCTCGCCGATGTGCGCGAGCACGTTGGCCAGGACGTAGGAGAAGAACAGCGGGATCCCGATGGCGCAGATCGCAAACACGCGCTTGCCGGTTGTGGATGCGAGGAGCAGGCCGATGCTAGCCAAGAGCACCGCCCAGGCCGCGCCGTAGAGCAGCCCGGGCCCGAGCTGCAAGGTCTGCTCCCAGACCTGGCTGGCACTGTGCACCTGGGTGACGTTCCCCAGGTAGAGCAGCAGCAGCGGGATCTCGATCATCGCGAGGCAAGCCAGCACGAACGCGACGAGCTTGGCGAGCGGGTAATCGAGCCGGCTGATCGGCCGGGCGAAGTACAGCGGCAGCGTGTGGTTGCGTAGGTCGTTGGATACCAGGTTCGGTGCCTCGAGCGCCACGAAGATCAGCATCGCTACCACGCGAAGCTGGGGCGTGTAGCCGTCGTAGGTCACGGCTGGCGGGTTGCCTGGGTTGAGCGCCAGCCCGATCGCGTTCACGGCGGCGGGCAGGCACATGAAAATGAACAGCAGGATCGGGAAGATCTTGGCCTTCGCCCCGCGGCCGATGCCGAACGCGGCCCGGAAGCTATGCCAGATCAGCGCTCGAACGATGGCTGCGCGGCCGAGCCGCACAGCGTCGTAGCGGCGGTAGCCGATGTTGTGGATCACGCCGCTTTCAGCGGGCGGCGGAGCGAGCCGCCCCGCGGCAGCGCTGGCGTCAGCTGACACTGGCAGCTCCTGTCGTCTGGCCTAGCTGCTCGGCAGGGTCGGCGCGGAACAGTTCTTCGATGCGGTGCCTGCGCTGCTCCATCCGGCTGAGGGGCAGCCCGAGGTCGGCGACGGCGTCGCGCACCGCGTCGTAGGTCGCGTCACTCGCCAGCTGGACGAGTAGCCCGCGCTGATAGGGCAGCGGGTTCAGGCCACGCCTCGAGAGGTCGGCCTGCAGCAGCTCCATGCCCTCGTCGACTTCGATAACGAGCACCGAGCTCGCTTGCGTCATCGACCGGATGGAGTCGGCCCGCAGCAGCCGGCCAGCTTCGATGGCCACAAGCTGATCGCAGATCTGCTCGATCTCGCCCAGCAGGTGCGAGGCCACGAGGATGGAGATGCCGAACTCGGCGCCGATGCGGGCGATCAGTTCCAGCATCGCCGCGCGGCCAGCCGGATCGAGCCCGTTGGTCGGTTCGTCAAGCAGCAGCAATCGCGGATCGCCGACCAGTGCCTGGGCGAGCTTGACGCGCTGCTTCATTCCGGTGGAGTACGTGCCGATCTGCCGATACCGCTCTTCGTACAGGCCGACGTGCCGCAGCGAGTCGGCGGCGCGCTCCCTGGCCGCCGTCGCCGGCAGTCCGGACATCCGGCCGAGGTGCGTGACGAGTTCGGTCGCGGACACATCCGGCGGCAGGCAGTCGTGCTCAGGCATGTATCCGGTCAGGGTCCTGATCGCGAACCCTTCGGTGACGCAGTCATGGCCAAACACCGCGGCCTTACCTGTGGTCGGATCGAGCAGGCCGAGCAGGATCTTGATCAGCGTCGACTTGCCGGCGCCGTTGGCTCCGATCAACCCGGTGATGCCCGGCTCGACGCTGACGGTGAGGTCATCGAGCGCGACGATGGTCGCGCCGTACCGCTTCGTCAGGCCGCGCGCCTCAATGACGGCGCCAGGATCCGGCGGCACGTGCCCCCCGGCTTGCCGCACTGGTTGTGTAATCACGGTCCCTCCGCTGTTGGCCTCGGCCAGCGCTCGGTAGCGCCCCGGTGTGCGAGCAACACCATTCCAGGTTTGACATGGCCGCGTCATCAGCCGCCAGGCTGATTCGACATTGCCCGTTACGGTGACGCGAACCGACGCAGAGCGCTACCGCGGGACGAGGCCGTGAGCGGTTAACGGCCGACCGCGTAGCCCTGCATGCCACGAGGATTGGCGGCGGCGTACAAGAAGCCGCCAGATCTGGCGACGGCGCTCAAGCGCCCGAGAGACCAGGGCGGCCGGACGCTGACGCGATGACCACGGGCCCGGAGAGCGGCGACGACCTCGTTCCCTGCCCTGGACTCGATCGCCAGGGACGCTGGCTCCGACGAGCGCGGATAGAACGAGGACGGGAAGTGGTCAGTGTGGAATGCCGGCGCGTCGATCGCCGCCTGGAGGTTCATCCCGTACACGACGTGGTTCAGGAAGAACGCCAGCGACCACTGGTCCTGCTGGTCGCCGCCGGGCGTGCCGAACGCCAGGTACGGCTCGCCATCGCGGAGCGCGAGGCCAGGCGAGAGCGTCGTGCGCGGCCTGCGACCAGGCGCCAGGGTGCTGGCGAAGCCCGGCGTGAGCGTGAACATCTGCGCCCGGGTGCCCAGGCAGAAGCCGAGACCCGGGATGACCGGTGAGCTCTGCAGCCACCCCCCGCTGGGCGTGGCCGCGACGAGATTGCCGAACCTGTCGGCGACATCGAGGTGGCACGTATCGCCTGGCCCGAGCTCCGGTGCTGACATACCAGCCGCCGTCGGCTCGCCGAGCCCCGACCGGCCAGGGCCGCTCGGATCGAAGGCTGCTCGGGCGTAGTCCGGCAGGCGTGGGGCCGTGCCCGCCGGCGCACCTGGCCGCAGCTCGGCCGACGCAGTGTCGCCCACGAGCGCGCGGCGCGCCGCCGCGTAATCCGCCGACAGGAGCGCAGCAACTGGCACCTCGGACTGTCTTGGGTCGCCGTACCAGGCTTCGCGATCGGCGAACGCCAGCTTCGCGGCCTCGGTGATCGTGTGCACGAGCGTCTCGCTGCCCGGCGCGGCGTCGTCGATGCAGAGACCGTCGAGCAAGGCGAGCTGCTGGAGGAAGACGGGCCCCTGTCCCCACGGGCCCGTCTTGCAGACGGTCAGTCCGCGGAAGTCCAAGGTTGCGGGCGGCTCAACGCTGGCTCGCCACCGCGCGAGGTCGGCGCCGGACAGCATTGCGTGGTGGCGCTGTCCGGTGATGTCGAAGACCTCGGCCGTGGCACAGTACGCGGCGATGCCTTCGGCGACGAAGCCCTCGTAGAAGGCGTGCCGGGCGGCCTCGATCTGACGTTCGCGGCTGGGCCCGGCTTGCTCGGCCTCGGCCAGAATGCGCCTGTAGACAGCGGCCAGCGGCTTGTTGGTGAACCGGCTGCCTGGCGCGGGCACTCCCCCGGCAAGGTAGATCTCAGCGGAGGTCGGCCAGTGCTCGCTGAACGTGTCGGCGACCGCGGCGATCGCCGCGCTCGCGGTCGGCAGCATCGGATAGCCGTGCTCGGCGTAGCCGATCGCATACTCGAGCACCGACCGCAGTGGCAGGGTGCCGTACCGCTCGAGCAGCAGCATCCAGGTGCCGAATGCCGCCGGTACGCAGGCGGCCAGGAGGCCGGTGCCCGGCACGAGGTTGAGGCCGAGCGCGCTGAAGGCCGCGAGCGTCGCCGCGGCCGGCGCCGGCCCCTGCCCGTCGAGCACGAACGGGTGACCTTCGCGCGCGTCGAAGCCGATAACCGGGACTTCCCCGGCCGGACCGTTGAGGTGCGGCTCGACCACCTGAAGCACGAGGCCAGCCGCCACGGCGGCGTCGAATGCGTTGCCGCCGAGTTCCAGCACCGCCATGCCGGCCGCCGAGGCGAGCCAGTGCGTCGACGCCACCATGCCGAACGTGCCGGCCAGCTCTGGCCGGGTGGTGAACTGCGGGCTCTCCGTCAACGCCGCCTCCGATCGGCCTCGCGCGCTACGCCGCCGGGGCGCTGACTGGTGCTCCTACCGGGATTTCCATCGGGAAATGGCACGCAGCGAGGTGGCCCTCGCCTGCGAACGGCGTCATCGGTGGCTCCACCTCAGCACAGACGGCTTGCGCGCGCGGGCAACGGGTCCGGAACCGGCAGCCGGACGGCGGGTGGATGGCGCTGGGCAGCTCGCCGGTGACGCCTTCGTTGACCTTGGCTCGCTCCGTGGCCGGGTCGGCGACCGGCGCGGAGTCCAGCAGGCCGCGCGTGTAGGGGTGCGCCGGGCGCAGGTACACCTCTTCGGCGGGCCCGATCTCCACGAGCTTGCCCAGGTACATGACGCCGATCTTGTCCGACAGATACCGCACCACGCCGAGGTCGTGCGAGATGAACAGGTAGGTCAGCCCGAAGTCGCGCTGCAGCTCCTTCATCATGTTGAGCACCTGCGCCTGGATCGAGACGTCCAGGGCCGAGACTGGCTCGTCGGCGACGATCAGCTTCGGGTTGAGCATGAGCGCGCGGGCGAACCCGAGGCGCTGCCGCTGGCCGCCGGAGAATTCGTGCGAGTAGCGATCGACAGCCGACCGCGGCAGGCCCACCTTGTCGAGCATCTCGCCGACCATGTCCGTCTGCTCCTGCCGGGTGCCGATGCCCTGGATCAGCAGCGGCTCGCGCAGCAGCGCGCCTGCGCGCATCCTCGGGTCGAGCGACGCATAGGAGTCCTGGAACATGAGCTGGATGTTCCGCCGCTCCCGCCGGTACTCCGCGGTACTGCTCTTGGCCAGGTCCTTGCCGGCGAAGCTGATCGCGCCGCTGGTTGGCTTCTCCAGGCCGACGACGAGCTTGCCGATGGTGCTCTTGCCGCAGCCAGACTCCCCGACCAGTCCGAACGTCTCGCCGCTGCTGATCGTGAAGTTGACGTCGGCGACGGCGCTGAGCCAGCCGATCCGCCGTTGCAGCACGGCGCCCTTGGTGACCGCGTAGTCCTTGACCAGGTGGTCGACGCTCAGGAGCTCCGCGCCGATACCCGCTCCCGGTACCGCGGGCACAGCAACCGCCTCGCGGTCAGCGCCGCTGGCGAACCCCTTGCGCTCGGACGGGCCGACTGGGTAGAAGCACCTGAACTCGTGGCCGGCGACCTCGCCGGTCAGCTCCGGCTCCTCCTCGCGGCACCTGATCGGTGACGTACCGGCACCGTGGCGCGAACCGGCAGGCCTTCGGCGGGTTGACCAGGTCCGGCGGCAGTCCGGGAATCGAATACAGCCGCTCACCGCCCTCGGCGGCCTTGTCCGGCAGCGCGTGGAACAGCGCCTCGGTGTAGGGATGACGCGGCCGGGCGAACAGCGTCTCGGTGTCCGTCAGCTCCGCGATCCTGCCCGCGTACATAACGGCGACCCGGTCGGCCCGGCCAGCGATCACGCCGAGGTCATGCGTGACAAGGATGACCGACATGCCGAGGCGCAGCCGCAGATCGTCGATGAGCTCGAGGATCTGCTTCTGGATCGTCACGTCAAGCGCAGTGGTCGGCTCATCAGCGATGAGCAGCTTCGGCTCGCACGCCAGCGCGATCGCGATCATCACCCGCTGCCGCATGCCGCCGGAGAACTGGTGCGGGTACTCCTTAATACGCTCCCGCGCACGCGGGATGCCGACCAGGTCCAGGACCTCCGCCGCCCGGTCCATCGCCTGCTCCCTGGACACATCGCGGTGCAGGCTGACGGCCTCGGCGATCTGCTTGCCGATCGTCATCGTCGGGTTCAGTGAGGTCAGCGGGTCCTGGAAGATCATGCCGATCTCATTGCCACGGATGCTGCGCATGCTCTCATCGGAAAGCGTCGTCAGTTCCTGGCCCTCCAGCTTGATGCTGCCAGCGGCAATCGTGCCGCCGGGCGGCAGCAGATTCATGATGGACAAGGCGGTCATCGTCTTGCCGCAGCCAGACTCACCGACAATGCCAAGCGTCTCGCCCGGCTGCACATGGAGCGTGACCCCGTCAACGGCGTGCACGACCCCATGACGGAGCCGGATCTCAGTACGCAGGTCGCTGATCTCAAGTAGCGGCGCCACTAGGTCACCCTTCCTACCGGCGCTGCAGTAGCCGAGCGTCAGGTACTGGAGCCCCATCGACAGCATCAAGCACGTCTAGGTCCGCTGGCTAGGGTCTCCCCCGCCAGCAGGGCCCGTTGCCGTTCCGGCGACGGTCCGAAGCAACGTACGTCGGGCAGCGTGTCGATGGTATGCGCGATATGTCACAACTTCCTATCGATGTGGTGCTGATTCTCCGGCACGACGGCTGAGCACTCCCGCTAGCTGGCAAACGTGACGCAGCTGTGACATGACCGGCCAACCGACGCAGCCGGCCCGGCGTCTTAGTCGGAAATCGAACTGGTGCCTGGCGCCGGACCAGGCCTCGTACTAAGGAACTTGAACTCATGACCCACTCGTTGACACTCGCCGCGCGGTTTGGTGCCGCGGCGACACTTACCTGTGCATGTGGATTGCTGACGGCGTGTGGAAGCACACCGGCCCCGGGCGCGGCACCAACCAGGACGGTGACCGTCCAGGGATCGACCAGCGACACCACGAGCCCCGAGGCGGTTGCCGTGTCATCCTCAGCCGCGCCGGCCGGGCCATCCGGCTGCCTGGCCTCCGGAATGCACGCAAAGGTCGGCGTCTCACAGGGGGCGGCGGGCACGATCTACCAGGTGATCGTCTTGACCAACACTTCGAACACCACGTGCACGCTGTATGGCTATCCCGGTGTTTCATTTGTCACAGGCGTTGGCGGCGCGCAGGTCGGCTTGCCCGCGACCAAGAATCCCGTGGTAGCCAAGACACTTGTCACGCTGGCATCAGGCACGGAGGCCGCGTTCTTGCTCGGGGTACACGATGTAGGCGCTATTCCGTCTTGCAAGGTAACCAGTGTCGACTGGCTCCGGATCTACCCGCCGGGCGACTTCGGCAGCATCACCGTGCAGGACAAGACCCAGTCGTGCGCCAACGCGAATCTTTCGATCATGACCGTCAGCCCTGTCCGGGCTGGGAGCAACCCGTCCTTCTAGCCGCATCGCCGCCGAGCCCCATTGCCTAGCCTCGGGGCAACTCCAGGCTCGCGCTCGGGCACGGGTACCTGACGGGCCGATGGGTGAGCGCTATCGGCCCAGGTAAGGTCAGCTTCATGCTCAGCACGCGCACATTGAGGTGGCCGCGGCTGGCTGTCGTCGGCCGCGGCCGGGCGCGACGGTGCGCAGCGTGCGCGGTCGCCGTGCTCGGCGCGAGCCTGGCCGCCGGCTGTGCCGCGCCAGCCTCGGCGGGTCCGGCGATCAAGCTCAGTTCCGCGCAGGTCACCGAGCCAAGCGCTGGCGGCGTGACGGACGTCTACGTCGACGTGCAGAACAACGGTACGGCTGACCAGATCGTCGGGGCGCGACTCAGCGTGGGCGGCACGGTTACGCTGCGTTCCCCGCGCGGATCGGGAGTCGCCCAGATGCATTCGGTCCACGCCATCGCCATCCCGGCTAAGAGCTTTGTCGGGCTCGATCCCAACGGCTCGCATCTGCTTGTCACGGGCTCGGGTCGCATGAAGGCTGGCACGCTGATCACGCTGACGCTCTTGTTCGCACACGCGGGCGCGATCTCGATTCCAGCGCTCGTGACGAACCCGGAGACCGGCGGCGGCGGTTACTTCGTGGACTGAGCCGATCACACCCGCCAGCCGCTAGCTGCCGGCCCGACCCTTGCACACGCGATGGCCGCGGACCGCGACGGATCCGTGTGCGCTCGTGTGCTCAGGCTGGTTGCGCAGGTGCTAGTCGCGATATATCGTTTTGGGATCAGGCTGCGAGGGGCACGGAGGGTCAGATGGCAACGCAACCGAGTTTGCGCATCGGGGACACCGAGCGCGAGGCCGTCGCAGCCGAACTGCGAGAGCATTACGCGGCTGGGCGGCTGACGCTCGAGGAGTTCAATCAGCGCCTCGACGCCGTCTTCGGCGCTAAGACCCAGGCCGACCTCACCCGCATTACGCGCGACCTGCCGCACGTCAGGTCGGGCGGCGCACCGCTGCCGAGCGCCAGGACCCGCCCGGGCCCGCTCCAGACGAGCGGCCCGGTGGCGTCCAGCGCCGTCGCCGGCTGGGCGGGCAGCGACTGGGCCGGCCGAGACCGCTCCCGGTACCAGTACAAGCGCGGCATTGGCGTGTTCGCGACGTTGCTGGTCGCGCTTACGACGTGGCTGCTTGTCTACGACGTGATCCTCGTCGGCTTCCGGTGGCCGCTGCCTGGCCGGCTCGGCCTGCTGGTCGCGGTCTTCACGCTGATGCGAGGCGTGCTCCGCCGGATTATCCGGGGCGCGCGCCGGCCCTGGTAGGTCTCACGCTGCCACCGGCACCCGCAGCGGCACGACCAGGTACCGGAACGCCGGCGCGCCCGCGCCAGCTGTCGCATCACCGTCGACCCAGCTGATCAATGCCGGCTTCGCAGGACTCGAGAACTGGAGCCTGATCCGGCCTGCCCCAGCGCCCACCGCGGCGTCGGGGTCGTCGGCAGCCGACGGTCGGCCGTTACCGCTCAGCATGGCCGCCGTGATGCCATCCAGCAGGTATTGCGGATTGAAGGCGATCGTGTGCTCGGGGCCGTCGAACCTGGCCGGGAGGGATTCGAGCGCTCGGGCTCGGCCACTGGACCCGGCCGCGATCCGGACGACGCCGCGGCGGAACTGCAGCTGGACCGGCGTGAGGCGATCGGCCACCAGCGAGACCCGGCGCACCGCCTCCATGAACGGGGCGGCCGCTACGTCGGCAGCCGCCTCGAAGCTCGCCGGGAAGCGCGACTTGTACCGGATGAACTCGGAGCCGATCAGGCGCGCGGTGAGTCGACGGGCGCCGCCCTCGAAGCTGATCATTCCGTCGGCAGGCCCGCCGCCGTCCTGCGCGGGTGGGCTGACCGAGATCGTCACCGGCCCGGCAGGTCCCATCGACCTGGCGACGTCGGCTAGCGTTCTGGCCGGCACCAGGGCCGACGCGCGGACGTCCTGGTCGGTCGGCTTCCAGGAAATGGTGGTCGCGGCCAGTCGGTACCTGTCAGTGGCGGCGAGGGTGAGCTCGTTCCCGTCGAAATCAAGGCAGACGCCCGTCAGCATCGGCAGCGTGTCGTCGCGGCTAGCGGACGGCGCCACCTGACCCGCGGCCGTGGCGAGCGCGGGACCGTCCGCTATGCCGGCGACCGCGGGTGGCGCGGGCAGCACCGGATACTCGTCGAGCGGTAGCCCGACGAGGCCGAACTCGGCACTGCCGCAGTTCAGCATCACCATTTCCGCGGAGGTCGACACGTCGACTTCCGCGTGCGGCAGGCTCTTGATGATCTCTGCCAGCAAGCGACCCGGTACCAGCGCTGTGCCGGTCTCGCCAACATCGGCGGCGACCGTAACCCTGGCCGATATCTCGTAGTCGAAGCACGACAACGTCAGCCGATCGTCGTCAGCCTCCACCAGCATGCCAGACAGGACCGGAATCACCGGTCTCGTCGGCAGTGCGCGTGCCACGAACGACACGGCTTCACCCAGCACGTCACGCTCGACCCTGAACTTCACTACATTCCTCCCGCCGACCCGCGGTACGTTTCCCCGATCGTGGCATGCCCTGCTGACATCGGCCTCCGGTCAGCACACGCGCATGCCGCGGGGTTGTGACACGAGCGCCGTGGGGTTGCGACACGAGCGCCGTGGGGTTGCGACATGTGCGCCGTGGGTTAGTACACAAGCGCAGCGGGTTAGGACACCAGTGCCGGCGGCACTGCTGCCAGCGCCGCTTCGATGGCAGCCACCAGCGCCCGCGCGGACTCGGCAGTGAGCTCAACCGCTACCCGCGCGGCCGGGCCCTTGGCCGCGTTGCGGAAGTCGATGTTCAGCGTGTGCTCGGCCATAGCGTGCACCGGGTGATCGAAGTACACGGTCGCGTCTGTCAACGTGAACCACCCCGGTGCACCCTTGCCGCTCCCGTTGATGTCTACGTTCTCGGTGTTGTACGTGCACATGTTCAGCTCCTCAGCTAGCCAGGTGGCGGCCGTAGAAATCAAATACCTGCTGCCAGCCGTCGTTCGCGGCGGCGGGCCGGTACGCGGGCCGGTCCACCGCGAAGAATGCGTGACCTGCGTCGTCGTACGTGTGGAACTCGTGTGGCTTGCCGAGGTCGTCGAGAACCTTCGACAGCTCGGCCGTCTCCTCGGGCGTCGGGTACTTGTCGTCGGCGCCGAACAGGCCGAGCAGCGGGCAGGACAGGTCCGGTGCCAGTCCGACGATGGGACTGACCTTCAGTGGCATGCCCGCTGGCGGCGGGTTCACGATGCACGCACCGTAGCAGTCGACCGCTGCGTCGAGCTGGAGGCTGCACGCAACGAGGAATGACTGCCGACCGCCCGAGCAGTAGCCGATGACGCCAACTTTCTCGTTCGAGCCGGGCAGCGCCCGCAGGTATTTGGCGGCGCCGTCCACGTCACCCGCAACTTGAGCATCGGGTACGCCGCCGTTGGCGCGCGCTACCGCTGCGGCGTCGTCCGGGCTCGCGCCCGGCGCCTCGCGATGGTAGAGGTTTGGCATCAGTGCGGCGTAACCGTGCGCCGCGAACTTCCGCACGATCTCCTTCGTCGATGAGTCGTAGCCAGGCATGTGGTGTATTACCACGACGCCGCCCCGCCGCGCGCCGGAGCCGTCAGGCACGGCAAGGTACGCCTCGATCTCATCACCGTCTGCGCCGGCGATCGTAATAGTGGTCGCGGTCAGTTCTTCGCTCATCGCGATTGCGCGCTCCTTCGAGATGGCACTTGGGGAGATGGCACTTGGGCGGTTATCCGAGCGATGTCCATCCTGCCAGCGACGGCTGCCCGGCGTTTCCGCTGGAGTCGACTAGGGCATTGAGGGATCATTAATGCAGGCAGGAGCGGCTCGCAGAAAGATTCGGGGGAATGACTGCGGCAGCGATCGGCGTGGTCGCTATCTTCCTGGTCATCGGCACTGGGTTTGGCTGGCACTGGCAGAAGTCTTATGCCGCCCACGGTGACGTGAAGGTAGCGAAGACTAGGCTGCGCGGGGGTAGGAAGACCAGGCTGCGCAGCGGCATTTACGCGGTCCTCATCGGCATCGGGATAGTCCTCGCATTCGCTGACTTCGTGCGGAAGAAGTAGGAGGCAGCGCGGTGAACGGTCCGGACCTCCTGGCAGACGGTTTCGGCCGCATCCGCAGCATCGTGCTGGACGTCCTGGACGGGCTCGACGATGCTGCGCTCGGGTACCGCGTCGACGCGGACGCGAACTCGATCTGCTGGCTGATCTGGCACCTGACCCGCGTGCAGGACGATCACGTCGCGGACGCCGCGGGTACCACGCAAGTGTGGGTAACCGGTGGCTGGAACGAGCGCTTCGCCTTGCCGCTCGAGACCGCCGACATCGGCTACGGGCACCGGACCGACCAGGTAGCTGTCGTCCGCGCGCCCGGGAGTCTGCTCGCCGACTACCACGACGCGACGTACCGTCAGACCATCGAGGTCCTTCGCGATCTCACGGACGCCGACCTGGACAGGGTCGTCGACGAGGGCTGGGATCCGCCGGTCACGATGGGCGTGCGCTTGGTCAGCGTGCTGGTTGATGATCTCGAGCACGTGGGGCAAGCCGCCTTCGTCCGCGGCCTCATCGAACGCCAGGCCTGACCGTCCGTCCAAGGGCCCGGGTCCCGCCGGCGGCCTAGTGCGCGAGCCGGCATCCTGCTTCCGCTACTCCCGGCAACTCGCCCGGACGACGCCAGCCTTCAAGCTCTTCATCCACGTCCGCCAACCCAACTGTGTGCGGAATACTTGAGTTTCACAAAGATTGACAGACTCAACTGAGCGAAGTAACGTTTGAGTTGCTCAACTATTGAGATACTGAACCAGTAGCCCAGCACGAGTAACCCAGCCGAGGGAGCGCCCGAAGTGCCCGAGCAGGTGACCGCCGAGCAGGAGGCCGTGGAGCAGCAGACGGCCGAGATCGCGGGCTGCTTCTTCGAGCTGATCGGCCGCATCGTTGGGCAGGCCGAGCAGGTCGCGCAGACACTCGGTATCCCGTCGTCGTTCATCAAGGCGCTCCATACCCTGGAATGCCCGATGGCCATGAAGGAGCTCGGGAAGCGGATGCACTGCGACCCGTCCTTCGTCACGCTGGTTACCGACATGCTGGAGAAGCGCGGCCTCGCCAACCGCGAGCCGGGCCTGACCGACCGGCGAATCAAGAACATCGTGCTGACCGAGGACGGCCTAGCCCTCAAGCACAAGGTCGAGGCCGAGATCACCGAGCGAATGCCGTGGAACTCAGGCCTCTCTGAAGACGAACGCGGCCAGCTTCTTGCCCTGATCCGCAAGATGCTCGCCGCCGCACCGACGCCGGCACCGGCAACCGATGCCACCGGCTCAAGGCCGGCCTCCGACGACCCGATGCAAGGCCAGCTGGCCAGTCTCCTCGTGGGCGCTCTGCAAGAACACGTCACCCAGGTGAGCGCGGAAGCCCCCCCGGCACCTGCGGGGGGAGGTGAGTAACGACGTGAGCCAGCCTGCGGTCGCCGGCTGACACGGGCGATCCCGTAGGTCTGCCAGTGGGCAGCTCACCCTTACGATCCGCATCGGCCCCGGACCTCGAAGCGAATACGTCGTGGATGTCTATTTGAGCGACGCTGTTTCGTCTTAGTTACGAGAGGAAAGCATGCGGCCCGCCGGGCCGCGGGCCCAACACCTTGCAATGCCATGCCAGTGGGAACACTGCGCCCATAACGGACACGAACCGTAACTAAGGAGTCACTTTCACAATGTCTGCCAAGTCAGCGGACCTGGCGCAACCAGGTAGCGAAGCGGTCGCAACCGGCGCTGCTTCTGGCTACGCCCGGGCCCAGCGTCATCTCGGCCTGGCCCTCGTGGTCATTGCCGCGGCCCAGCTGATGGTGGTGCTGGACGCCACCATCGTGAACGTCGCGCTTCCCCACATCCAGGCAGCTCTCGGGTTCTCCGGCTCTGGGCTCGAGTGGGTGGTAAACGCCTACGCGCTGACGTTCGGCGGCCTCCTGCTGCTGGGCGGCAGGGCTGGCGACATCCTCGGCCGGCGCCGGGTGTTCATCGCCGGCATCATCCTGTTCGCGGTTGCATCGCTGCTTGGCGGCCTGGCGACGAGCGAAGCGTGGCTGCTCGGCGCACGGGCCATCCAGGGCGTTGGCGCCGCGATCGTTGCGCCTACGGCGCTCTCGCTGGTCACGACCACGTTCCCGGAGGGCCCCCCGCGCAATCGGGCCATGGGCGTCTACGCCGCCATGAGCATCGGCGGCGCCGCCATCGGGCTGCTGCTGGGCGGCGTGCTCACCTCGTACGTCTCCTGGCGCTGGGTGTTCTTCGTGAACGTGCCGATCGCCATCGTGGTCGCCCTCATGGCGCCGCGAGTGCTCACCGAGTCCGAGCGTCACACCGGCCGGTTCGATCTGCCCGGCGCGATCACCGGCACCCTCGGTCTAGCCTCCCTCGTCTATGGCCTGTCGAGCGCTGCCACCACGGCGAACGGCGTCTCGCACTGGGGCGACACCAAGGTCCTTGTCTCGCTCGGAGCCGCAGTGGTTCTGCTGGTCTCGTTCGTCTTCATCGAGTCACGCAGCAAGCACGCGCTCCTACCGCTGCGAATCTTCAGCGACCGCAACAGGTCTGGCGCAAACCTCATCCTGCTGTGCGTCGGGACCGCGTTGTTCGGGATGTTCTTCTTCCTGACGATCTTCGTGCAGACGGTCTGGGGATACAGCCCCGTGAAGACCGGCGTCGCCTACCTGCCGATGGTCGGCACGATCATGCTCATGGCGGGCGTCAGCGCCCAGTTGGTCGGCCGGATCGGTGCCAGGCCATTGCTAATCGCCGGCTCGTCCTTCGCCGCTGGTGGCATGTTCTGGCTATCGCGGATCACCGAGCACAGCACCTACGCAGGCGGCCTGCTCGGACCCATGATCGTGACAGCGGCAGGCTTGGGCATGCTGTTCATGCCGCTGACGCTGGTCGCCCTGAATAGGGTCCAGGAACGCGACGCCGGCGTGGCTTCCAGCCTGGTCAACACCGGCCAGCAGGTAGGCGGTTCAATCGGCCTCGCCATCCTGGGCACTGTTGCCTGGACCGTCGTGGCTGACACCGCCCGGAACTCGGCTGCCGCGGCACACGCGGCCGCAGCGAAGGCGGCGGCCACCGGCCATGCAGTCAAGCTGTCCGCGGCCCAGTTGGCGGTGGCCAAGAAGGCCGTCCTCGACCACTCGCTGGCTGTCGGGTTCTCCCGTGGCTTTGAAGTGTCAGCCGGCGTAGCGCTGCTCGCGCTGATCATCACCCTGGTGATGATCCGGGTCACGAAGGAGGACCTCGCCGGCGTGCAGTCGCCAATGATGGGCTAACAGACGGGAACGGGCTCGGCTTCGGCTGAACGCCCTCGCACGCAGGCAGTGGCCTGGCCGGGAGGAACCCTCCGGGCCAGGCCGCTCGTCGGTTTACCCGCCACCGCCTGGCCCGGCAAGCAACTGCTGGACCTCAGCGAGCAGCTGGGCTCGCGGCGGCAGGCCCGGCAGCTCTACGTCGAGCGCTGGGTTGTCCCCCCTGGCTATGCCCTCCCACCGACGCACTGCTATCGGGGTGAACTCGGGAGAGGTGAGAACCCAGAACCGGCCCGCCGCGACCGCGTCGAATACCAGGTCGGCCACCGCGGCGGGGTCTAGGCCTGCGTCAACGGCGCGGCGAAGGTGCGGCATCGTCACCTCGGCGGTCAGCGCTTGCGGCGGGATGTCCCCCATGGCTTCTGGCCAGTTTCGCTCGGCGTCGAAAATGGCGGTGCGAACCCAGCCCGGGCACAGCACGCTGACGCAGACGGGCAGACCGGCTACCGTCATCTGCATGTAGAGGTCTTCGGAAATTGCGACGACGGCGTGCTTGGATGCGTCGTAGGAAGGGTGCAGCCCTGGCACCAGCCCCGCGACGCTCGCGGTGTTAACGATGTGGCCTTCTCCCTGCATTGCCAGGACCGGCAAGAAGGCCCGAATCCCGTGGATGACTCCCCACAAGTTCACGCCCAGCACCCACTGCCACGCCGACACCGGGCCGAACCACGGGTCGGACGCGCTCGCGACGCCAGCGTTGTTGCACACCACGTGCACGGCGCCAAACCGGTCAACCGCCGCCGCCGCGAGCGCCTGCACCGACGCCTCGTCACTGACGTCGGTCCGAACCGCCAGCGTCTTGACGCCCAGACCGGCGACCGTCTGCTCCGCGGCCGCCAGGGCGGTCTCCTCGACATCGGCCAGCACAATGTTCAGCCCAGCCCCGGCGAAGCGCTCGGCGATCGCCCGACCGATTCCGCTGGCGGCGCCAGTGACAACCGCAACCTTCCCAGCAGTGAGCTCCATGACTTCGCCTCCGCAGTGGCATGCCTCATCGTGATTCACGGGCGGCCCGACCTGGCCGCTTGTGCAGCGATTGTCACACGTTGATCTGTGCCGTGGGTGTCACGGCGCTTACTGCAACGCATCAGGACCAGCGTCGCCGACTGCACTGGCAACGATCTCGGCTTAGCGAACCTGGCGTGACCGGATGCTCCTAACAGCCGAGCGGCGGAATTGCCGCTCGTGCAACGCAATCCATGGCCTGATCCACAGTCGGAATGTCGCCCGGATAATCGCCTTGCGCTCGCACAACACAGCGGCGAACAGGACCAGGCAGATCAAGAACGCACCGGCTAGCCAGGCCCACACCACTCCCCACTCGACGACGGCGCTCACCGGTGGCCACCGGACTGGGCCGCGCCCAGCCCGTGTTCCTCGCGGTGGCATATGTCCTGGATGCCACCGCCATCGGATCGTGCCGGACCAGCAGGTGATCCCCCACCCCGTCCACGCGTCGTATGCATCCCCGCCCCTTGTCACCGCCCGGTGTTCCGAGCTCATGGTGAGCCGCGCCCGGCCGGGCGCTCGTCCTCACGGTTGCTGCCAGCGCTGTCCCGGCGATGTCCTTTACTGTCTTCCCAGCCGCCGCTGCCGCCGAATCGCCCAACCGAACGCGAATCGGCGGGCCACGCACCGCCGCGCAGAGGGCCACCGACCCTCGGCGACCTGCCCCAAGGCGTGCGTCACGGTTCAGGCACTCCGGTTCACGGGGGCAAACACAGAGCGGCTCAACGACTGTAGGACTTCACTCGTCCGCGCTCGTCGCGGCGACGCTCGTCGCCGTGCCCGAGTAGGAGACGAACAACTGCAGGAAGTACGTCGGCTGGGACCAGTACACCTCGTCGGTCCGGCCATCAGCGAACGTCAGCTTCACCCACGTCTCCGGCCCGTGCTCGTAGTGGCACCACAGGAAGTACGGCCCGCTGCCGACAGGCGTGATCGTAATAGTCACGTTGTGGTGCAGGCCCGTCGCCTGGGTGTCGCCGCCACCCAGGCCGTTGCTCTCTGACTGCGCGGAATCGGTCAGGAACAGTTCGTCGGGCTGGTGCTGCTTAGCGACGTTGCGGTTGGTGCAGCCGTCCCAGCCCTGAACGTCCGGTGCCTGCCCGGTGAAGTTCGTGATCTCGATAACCTTGCTGCTCACCGGGATCGGGTCCTGATGCACGTATCCGTCGGTGTAGCCGACCGCGAACTCCTTCAGGTAGCCGTACGACGCCGGGCTGGTCACCTGCACGTACTGCGTGCCCGCCGGCACCGTGTAGTCGTAGGCACTCGCTGAAGCCGTCACCGCGGCCAGGCCGGACATGATGACCGCGCCGGCGAGAGCCACCGCTGCCCTGAGGACCTTCTTCATGATCCCCCTCCTTATGGGCACCGCAACGTCACACCGCTAGTTTGCATCTACATGGCTGTAGATGCACGGGCCGAGCGCGGCCGAAAGTCCGCCACGGTGCACCAACTGCACCGCGCCGACACCCATCAAGGAGGTGACCAGGCTGAAGTTGCCGCCTGACTGGCTGGAGAAGACCGCAACCTGCCGGTGCGGGGCGTCCGTCCTCGATTTCGGCGCGATCGCTAAGGCAGCTGAACGCAGGGCTAAGACGAGCAAATCACAAACGGTCGTCAGCATCAGTCTGGCCGACTGGGCTGGATAACTGGCCCGTATCTGGCCCGTATCTCGCCGACCGGGCGTTTCCGCAGGTCAGATGGGCTCCCGCGATAGGACTCGAACCTATAACCTGCCGGTTAACAGCCGGACGCTCTGCCGATTGAGCTACGCGGGACTGCCAGGCGCCGATGCCCGGTCCGTCCTGGCTCGGGTGATCAGCGCCGCGGGCATAAGGGTAGCGCACGGCAGCGGTGACCTGTGCAGCACCAACCGACCCCGGCCTCGACGAGGCAGCCTGGCATATCCGGGCACCGCCCGGGGCATGACGCCAAGGTCAGTGGTCTATGCATGCATCACGGAGAATTCACGGGGCAGCTAGCGTAGCAACGCTCAAGCGGCGCGGGAGAGGTCCAGATGGGTATGAATCGAATGGCGTTCGTTGCCGGGTTCGCCGCCGGCTACGTCGTCGGCACGCGAGCTGGCCGGGAGAAGTACGACCAGATCGTCAAGTTCGCCCGCCAGACAGCAGAGCACCCGGCGGTCCAGCAGGCCGCCGGCGTCGTGCAGGCGCAGGCGACCGGTCTCGCTCAGAAGGTAGGCGGCCAGATCCAGGAGAAGGTCCCGCAGATGGCGCATAACGCCGCCCACTCCGTCGGTGGCCATATCGGTGGCATACGGCATAAGAACGGCCATGGAAGCTCCGCCTCGGACGGCGGGAAGGGGGCCAGCGACGGCAGCCCTTTCGCGACAACGGGCAATAGCGGATTCCGCCCAGGGAAGGGCAGCAGCTAGCCAGCGGCGGTAGATGGGTTGCAGGAGGAAGGCTAGGCGAGATACTCCCGCAGCATCTGGGCGCGGCTCGGGTGCCGAAGCTTGGCCAGGGTCTTGGATTCGATCTGCCGTATGCGCTCTCTGGTGACCCCGAATTCGTGCCCGACTTCCTCGAGCGTTCGCGGATGCCCGTCGGTCAGGCCGAAGCGGAGCTGGATGATCCGCTGCTCGCGCGAGCTGAGGTTGTCGAGCACCCGCTCCAACTGGTCCTGCAGCATGATGAACGCGGCTGCTTCCATCGGGACCACAGCATCGGCATCCTCAATGAAGTCGCCGAGATCGGAGTCCTCCTCGCCGATCGGCGACTGAAGTGACACCGGCTCCTGGGCGATCCGCTGGATTTCCGCAACGCGGTCCGGGTGCAAACCCATCTCGGCGGCGACCTCATCGGGCGTGGCTTCGCGACCCAGATCCTGGTGAAGCTGGCGCTGGATCCGCGCCATCTTGTTAATCGTCTCGACCATGTGCACGGGGATGCGGATGGTCCGCGCCTGATCGGCGATCGCACGGGTGATGGCTTGCCGGATCCACCACGTCGCGTACGTCGAGAACTTGTAGCCCTTGGTGTAGTCGAACTTCTCCACCGCGCGGATAAGGCCGAGATTGCCTTCCTGGATCAGGTCGAGGAACACAAGGCCTCGGCCGATGTAGCGCTTAGCTATTGACACCACCAGTCGAAGGTTGGCCTCGATCAGCCGTTGCTTGGCCGCAATGCCATCGGCGGCAACGAGCATGAGCTCGGCCATCTCGGCGCCGGCGCAGCCAGCCTGGACTCCCCTTTGCAGTTTCTCTTCCGCGAACAAGCCAGCCTCGATGGCCTTGGCGAGCTCAACTTCATC
Organism: uncultured Actinomycetota bacterium; assembly: GCA_963730085.1. Classification (GTDB taxonomy): domain Bacteria; phylum Actinomycetota; class Actinomycetes; order Streptosporangiales; family Streptosporangiaceae; genus JAJYUU01. The sequence continues at coordinate 67,080 of CAVSQI010000019.1, forward strand.
GTGCGCCGTGAGCAGCGGTACTCGCCCGATCTCCCGTAGGTAGATCCGGACGAGGTCACCGGTAGCGGCCCTTCGCGTTTCCGTCTGGGACTGTCGCGGGGTGAATTCGTCGCTCTCCGGCGGCGCCTCGATCACCTCGACGCCTTCGTCAGCCAGCAGCTTCAGCACGTTGTCGACCGCATCGGCAGACATGTCGCATTGCTCGAACGCGGCCGTGAGCTCGGTCATCGACACCGATCCGCGCTCTCTCGCCGCGGCGATAAGATCGGCTACTTGATCGACGGGGGGTGCAGCCGTAGGACTCATGCAGACCAGTCTGCGTCACGATTCAACTGTCGAGCGGACTCAATATTGTCACCAAAGCGTTAGTAGCGCGAAGGCGCGATCATGTGCCTAGAGTGCACCGGCCGCACGTTCGGACAGAACCTTGCGACGCTGCTCGAGCGCGACGAGGTCGCCAAACATACGGTTGTAATCGACCTGCTCCGCCACCGGGCTCAGTCGCTGCAGTCGCGACTTGATGCTCGCTATCTGCCTGCTCACCCACAGTTCTTCCACGCGCGCGAGCACGGCCTCGGCAAACCTAGCGTCTGGCTCGGCGGCGTCGCCAGCGACTTCCAGCGGCTCGACGGCAAGACCGGTGACGAACCCGCGAGCGTCATCGTTCGGAGCGGCGGCGCGCAGCCGCTCGGACCATTCGCGCGCCGAGCTCGCGCTAGCTACGCCGCCGCTGCCGGCGATCAGCTCGCTGACCGCCGCGTGCGTGGGAACGGTGAACACCGTCGACGGCAGCTCGTCGAATGCGGGTCCGCACAGTGCGGGTCGCTGGATTGCGAGCTTCAGCGCCAGGCGCTCCACATTGACGATCGGGTCGTGCCGGTCGAACGGGCTGCGCGGTTGCTGCGCCTGCCTGGCCCGAGGCGATGCCGGCTCGGTGAAACCGGACGCGCGCGCGTCGCGCGGGCTGCTCTGGCCCGGCTGGCCGATCGGCGCTGACGCTGGCTGTCGGCCGCCGGCCGCGCTCCTGGCGCCTGCCCACCCGTTACCCGCGCTGGGCTGCGATCCGTGGCCGTTGCGCGCAGCCAGCCTCTCCGGTTGCCCGCCATGAGCCTGGACGCGGTCGAGCACGAAGGCCTCGTCCATCATGCCGAGCCAGCGATCAAGATTGACCGCGTACCGCTGCCGCAGCCCCTTGTCCTTGATCCGGCCAACAATGGGAGCCGCCGCATCAAGCGCTGCGAGCTTGCCCTCGGTCGTTTCGAGGTCGTAGTCGTTGAGCGAGCTGCGTATCGCGAATTCAAAGAGCGGGACACGCTGCGCGATGAGATCTCGAACTGCGGCGTCTCCGCGCGCGACCCGCAGGTCGCATGGGTCAAGACCGTCGGCCTGCACGGCGACGAACGTCTGCGTGACGAACCGTTCTTCCATGCTGAACGCCCGCAGCGCCGCCCGGCGGCCGGCCGCGTCGCCGTCGAACGTGAAGATGACCTCGCCGCGGAACTGGCTTTCGTCCATCAGCAGCCGCCGCAATATCGTGATGTGGCCCTCGCCGAAGGAGGTACCGCTCGTCGCCACCGCCGTCGTGATGCCGGCGAGGTGACAAGCCATCACGTCGGTATAGCCCTCAACGAGGACAGCTTGGCGCCGCTGCGCGATGTCGCGCTTGGCGAAGTCCGCCCCGTACAGGACTGAGCTCTTCTTGAACAGCGGCGTCTCGGGCGTGTTCAGGTATTTGGGCCCATCGTCGTCCGGGGCGAGCTTGCGCGCGCCGAAGGCGATGACGTCACCGGTCAAGTCGGCTATCGGCCAGATCAGCCGGCCACGAAACTTGTCGATCAGACCGCGGCGGCCCTGGCTCGCCAGGCCGCCAGCCAGTAGCTCTGTTTCGGTGAATCCGCGCCCCCGCAAGTGCCTCGTCAGGGTCTCCCACTCGGCGGGGGCGTAGCCGACTCCGAACCGTCGCGCGTCGGCGAGCTCGAACCCTCGTGAGGTCAGGAAATCGCGTCCGCCTTGGGCGGCCGCGCTGTCAAGCTGCTCGGCGTAGAAGTCGGCCGCCACCTTGTGTGCCTCGATCAGCCGACGGCGTTGTGACTGCTCCTGACCGGGGATGTGGCCACCTTGCTCGTAGCGCAGCTCGATACCGGCCCGGCCAGCGAGGTGCTCCACAGCCTCGGTGAAGCTCAGGTTGTCGATCTTCCGCACGAACTTGATGACGTCGCCGCCCTCGGTGCAGGAGAAGCAATACCAGAGCCCGCGCGCGGGCGTGACGTGGAACGACGGCGTTTTCTCCTCGTGGAACGGGCACAGGCCTTTCAGCGAGCCGCTGCCGGCGTTGCGAAGCTGCAGGTACTCACCTACGACCTCGCCAATCGCTGAGCGCTCGCGCACCAGCGCGAGGTCCTCATCGCGAATCCGGCCCGCCACTAACGCCCCTCCGCCCGGTCGCCCTGCTGCTCGCCGAGTCTAGTCCCGGCCTGCCCGCCGTGCGGCCGACCATGTCGCCGACGCTGGAAGCGCACGCGGGTGCGGCGTGGCTGTGCTGATACCGTCACGGGCGTGCAGCCGCTACTCGTGCTCTGGGACGTCGACTACACCCTCGCCGATACCGACGGGGTCGGCAGGCGCCTCTACCAAATCGCACTCGCCGAGTTGTACGGGCTCGAGATGCCGCGCCTGATCCGGTCGATGGCAGGACGTACTGACAGCTCCATCGCGCTGGAAGTGCTGACAGCAGCCGGGATCCCCAACCCGGCCAGCGAGGTTGCTAGGTTTCAGCAGGTCCTCGCCGCGCGGGCGCCTGATCTGGACGCGTTGGTGCGCGAGCGTGGCAAGGCGCTGCCCGGCGCCGTACAGGCGCTAGCGGCCCTGGGCGGACAGGCGTACGCGGGGCGAGTTGTCCAGTCCGTGCTGACCGGCAATATTCCGGCGCTCGCCAGGGTCAAGCTGGGGGGCCTTGGCCTCACCGAATACCTGGACCTGGGCATCGGGGCGTACGGCGACGTGAGCGAGGTCCGGGCGGACCTGGTACCGGTCGCGAGGCGGAACGCGGCCGATCGCTACGGCGCAGACTTCGCTGGGCCTGCGACCGTCCTGGTGGGCGATACGCCTAGCGACGTCGAGGCCGCGGCCAGCACCGGAGCCAGGTCCGTAGCGGTCGCGACCGGCAGTTTCTCAGCCGAGCAACTGACCAGCGCCGGCGCAGACGTTGTCCTCGCCGATCTCACCGACACCGCGGCGGCAGTCCGCGGCATCGTCGGTAGCGCCCTAGACGGACGCTAGCGAGCAAGCCAGATCGTCGTAGCCCAGCTCAGGCCCGCTCGGCCACAGCTCCCAGTGCATGGCACCGACGTCCAACGGATCGAGGTCGAGCCCGTATCCCGGCATGTCCGCGTCCAGAGACGTGAGCCGCAGCCCGTCGATACCGATACCGCATGCATGGACGATCACGTAGGCGTCGGGGTTGTCGAGGCTAAACCCAGACTGCCAGCTTGCCAGGCTCGTCGTCCTCGCCATGTCGGCGCCCCACTTCGCGATCGGCCAGTCGCGGTACTGGTCTGCTTGCTGACTGGCGTACCGAACGAGCGAGCCGATCAGCCCGTCGGGCCGCGAGCCAGGCGTCCTGATCTGATGGAGCGCAAGGTTGATCTGGGTATACGTCGTCTCGAACGCGACCTCGCGTACCGGGTCTGAGCACGCTGGATCCACGTCATCGTCGAAGCGAGCCCGCGGGTAGGTACAGCTCAAGACCATGGCGGTGGGGCTGGCGTGGCCAAGCCGGATACCCCGAACCACACCGCCCCGGCCCGCGATGGGCTCTATCCAGCGCCGCGTCGGCCAGTCGGCGTCCAGTCCCATGGGAACGAAATCAATGGCGCTCATATCCATGCGTGACACCTTCTCACGCTACGTAGCAGCAATGCTCGCAGCGCGTGAGCGTGTCGACGTTTGCGCGTCGCCATGCCCAGCCGGATGTCAGATGCGGGCCGCCACCAAGAGTGATCGCCGACCGTGGCTCACGTCGGCGGCCGCGGCGGGCGCCCACTCCGTTCTTGTCACCAGCCAGCCTGCGCTTGTCAGCAGAGTCACGTGCTCCGCCACCGGCAAGATGGTCAGCCACGGCTCGGCCGCGGCCGTCCGGCGACGATTATTGGCCGACGTCACAACCTCTGCCGAGTCATGACCGTCAGCGTGCGTAGCCAGGCTAACGGCGAGGACGCTGCCGGGAGCAGCGCGCTCCGCGAGCGCTGCGATCAGCCGTTCGCAGACGCGCCGGTCCAGATACACGAGGAGACCCTCGGCGATAAACAGGCTCGCTTCGCTCGCGCTGTGGCCTGCCCGGTCGAGCGCCGCGCCAACGTCATCGTCGCGGAAGTCCACGCTCGCCAGCGTCACATCACCCGCGGCGGCGCCCATCTCGCCCAAGAGCCGCGCCTTGTCCGCCTGAGTCGCCGGATGGTCGAGCTCGATGAACCGTACGCCTTCAGTGCGAAACCGCAGCGCACGGTCGTCGTAGCCGGCACCGCAGATCACTACCTGCCGTATACCGTCCGCGATCGCGCGCACAACCTGCGTGTCGACGAATCGCGTCCGCGCCGCGATGCTCAGCTCTAGCCACTTCGGCGGGTTGAACTGCATGCCAACGCACAACGCATTTTGCGCTTGCGGATCACCATCGACGCTGTGGGGACGATCCAGCTGCGCTCGCGTCAGCGCGACGGCTTGGCTGGTCACCGACGGCCCATTCACACAGCTAAGGTACTAGCTCCGCGGTCACGCGAAGGCCGAGACCATGATCATGTAAACAATGGTCCGGCAGATTCAGGGGGTCGTCGCAACGCGTTGGTCGTCGGCGAGGAGCTTAGCGAAGGCCTCGTTTGGGGTGTAGTAGCCGAGGCGCTTGCGGGGCCGGTCGTTGAGTTCGTCGGCGATGGCCTGGAGGTCGGCGGCGGTGTGCAGGCGCTGAGGTCGGTGCTCTTGGGCAGGTACTCGCGGAGCAGGCCGTTCATGTTCTCGTTGGAGCCGCGCTGCCAGGGTGCGTAGGGGTCGGCGAAGTACACCTGGATGCCGGTGGCGGCGGTGATCCGCTGGTGGCGGGCGAGTTCGTGGCCGCGGTCCCAGGTGAGGGTCCTGGCGAACCAGGGCGGCAGGGCGCTCATCTGCTCGATGATGGCGTCGGCGACGCTGGCGGCGTCGCGCCCGGCGTGCAGCGGCAGCAGGGTGAGGTACCCGGTGACGCGCTCGACGATGGTGCCGACCGCGGAGTTGGAGGCCGTCGACCCCATGATCAGGTCGCCCTCGTGGTGGCCGGGCACCAGCCGGCCCTCGACCTCGGGGGGCCGCTGGCCGATCGGCACCGCGCCGACGATCTGGCCGCGGGCCTGGCGCACGCCGCGGCGGCGGCGGACCGCCCGTCCGGTCCGCAGGCAGGCCTTCAGCTCCCGGCGCAGCTGGCCGCGGGGGTAGACGTAGATGGACTGGTAGATGGTCTCGTGGCTGACCCGCATCGCCGGGTCGCCGGGGCAGGCCACCGTCAGCCGCCCGGCGATCTGCTCGGGCGAGTACCGCCGGTCCAGCATCTGCTGCACCCGGGCGCGTAACACCGGGTGCCGGGACAGCTTCGAGCGCTTGGGCCGGCGCTGCCGCTCCCACGCCAGCCGGTGCGCCCGCTCCGGCTGATAGCCGCCAGCCCGCGGGTCGGCGTTGCGGGCCAGCTCCCGGCTGACCGTCGACGGGCTGCGGCCCAGCCGCGCCGCGATCTGCCGCATCGACAGCCCGCACTCGCGCAGCCGGGCCAGCTCATACCGCTCCTCGCGATCCAGGTAACGGTCACAGTAAGTCACTCCAGGCGGCCGGTACACCCCGCCCATCGTGTGATGCAGTGCATAAGCAAAGCCCTGCGACACGCCGGCGGCTACCGCCGCCTTGTATGGCGGCAGCCCCGCTGCCAGATGATCCAGCAGGACCCGAACCCGCTCTCGCGGTAACGGTGGAGTGGGCACAACGCCTCCCGATCAAGTCAGGCGTTGCGACAATCCCCTGAGCCCAGGTCCGCCGGCGGCCCGTTTGTCTTCGCGATCATGACTTACTGCTCGTTTTGTCGGTCCCGACGGGCAATCTGGCCGCCGTGGGTACCGACCTGCCGGCCCGGCTCCGAGCTATCGCTGAAACTCAGTACGGAATCCTCTCCACGTCGCAGATCGTGCAGGCAGGCCTGACCAGGAGCATCGTGAGGTCGCGGTTAAGGCGGGGCAGCTGGCAGCGATTGCACCCCGGGATTTACGCGACGTTCTCTGGTGAGCCGAACCGCGCAGCCACGCTGTGGGCTGCGGTTTTATACGCGGGACCTGGAGCCATGCTGAGCCACCAGACCGCGGCCGAGCTGTGGAAGCTTATTGACGCACCCAGTTCGCTCATTCACGTGACGGTGCCGAGCAACCGACGAGTCAGGCGACGCCCTGGGATCGTCATACATCTATCGGGCCGGGCGAGTGCAGCGATCCACCCGGCTCGGAATCCTCCGCGCACGCGGCTCGAGGAAACTATCATCGACCTCTGGGTGACGACGCCCAGCCTCGACGACGCTGTTGGCTGGGTCACCAGCGCGTTGGGGCGCCGCCTAACCACGCAGGGCAGGTTGCGCGAGGCAATGCAGGGTCGAAGTCGAGTCCGCCGCCGCAAGCAACTCACTGAGCTGCTCAGCCCTGACTCAGCTGGTATTCATTCCGTGCTGGAGTACCGATTCGTCCGCGACGTCGAGCGCCCGCACGGACTAGTGGGTGCCGAGAGGCAGGCGCGTGCGCGGCGAGATGGGCGGAACGAGTACCGCGACCAGTTGTACGCCGAGCACGGCATCGCGATCGAGCTGGACGGCCGGCTCGCGCATCCGGGCGACGCACGGTGGGACGACATTCGCCGCGACAACGCAGCTGCAGCCATCGGGGTCACGACGCTGCGTTACGGCTGGGCGGAGGTGACGACAACTCCGTGTCTGGTCGCGGCAGAGATCGCGAAGGTACTTCTCAGCAGGGGCTACGAAGGAGCGCGGCCGTGTTCGGCCGACTGTCTCGTCGGGCGTCAGGAAGCCCGTACCCAGCCCGCGAGCGTGCGCCGCAACGAGCGAACGGCGGCCACGTGTGTTGTGTCACCGCGAGCTGGAAGTCGAGCGAAGCAGCGTGACCCGCGAGCTACAGGCCGTTCGCTCGATCGAGGGCGCCGCGTTTAGCCCGTCTCGAACGCGAGCCGAGAGGTCAGCGCTCCGGTGCCGAGGCGGACGACGTGGCCTGCGAGCACAGACGGTGATGCCAGGCCGTCGCCGACGTGTCGGTCAGCGAGGCGACCTGGTCGACCACGACGCGAAGCCGCGCCGCCTCATCGGAGGCGGATTCGAAGTCGGGCCGGAAGGCCGGGTCGAGCGTTCCCGGCGCGCCCGCCAGGATCGCGCTGGCGAGCTCGCTGATCAGCTCGCGCTCACGGGCCTGGGCGGCCGCGATGCCGGAGCGGCTCATCACGTAGTACGCGGTGACGCCCTTGAGCAGCGCGCACTCCAGGCGCTGCTGCTGCGGAACAACGAGATCTGCGTCGTACCTGCTGAGCGGCTGATGCCCCGTCGGTCGCGTCGCCTGCTCGGCGGCGCCGCAGAGCCGGCCGATCAGCTCGCTCGTGAGGTGCTTGACGGCGGCGGATGACACGAGGCTGCCATCAAAGTGTGACGGCCAGCAGTCGAGCGCCAGCAGGCCAACGAACACAGAAGTCAGCTCGTCGAGGCTGGCCGATCCTGGCTTGCAGTACGACGTCAGCGTCAAGCTGGCGACAGCCAGCTGCTCGGCCGGGTCCCGCAGCTGATCGAGGGTAACGAGCCCGGCGTGCAGGCCGTCCTCCAGGTCGTGCACGGAGTACGCGACGTCGTCGGCCCAGTCCATCACTTGCGCTTCCAGGGACGGTCGGCCGGGCGGCGCGTCGGCCCGGATCCACGAAAAGATCGAGACGTCGTCGGCGTAGGCGCCGTACTTGCCGGGTGGCCGGGCGACGGCGGCCTCGTCGAGCGCCTCAGCGGCGGCGGCGGAGCGGCGGAGGCGGCGGACGGGCGGCGGCGGCGGCGGCGGAGGCGGCGGAGGAGGAGGAGGAGGAGGAGGAGGAGGCGGAGGCGGAGGACGGAGGAGGCTGGGTGGTCGGCACGTCCGACGAGATCGACGAAGCCGACGAGACCGGCGGACCAACCCATGGGTACTTCAGCGTGGCGTCGAGCGTCGCCCGAGTCAGGTTCAGACCAGCGCCTGGCACCTTGGCCTCAAGACGGGTGATCAGCCGAAGACTTTGCGCGTTCCCTTCAAAGCCGCCGCAGCCGACCGCGAGCTCGGCGAGCGCCGACTCACCGTTGTGGCCAAACGGCGGATGGCCCAGATCGTGCGCGAGGCAGGCGGCGTCGACCAGGTCCGGGTCGCAGCCGATCGCGGCGCCCATCTCACGGCCGATCTGGGCGCACTCCAGCGAGTGGGTCAGCCGCGTGCGCGGGAAGTCGCCCGAGCCGACGGCGACGACCTGTGTCTTCGCCGCCAGCCGACGCAGGGCCGAACTATGCAGCACCCGGGCGCGGTCCCGGACAAACGGGCCGCGCCCAGTTCCGCCACCACCAGCGCGCTTGGGCGGCTCGTCAGCCCACCGGGCGGTGGCGGGGCGGTCATAACCGGTCATCGGCGTTCATGACCCAGCTCACCTGCTGTCGCTGCCCCCGGTGGTCTCCATGACGGCGGCGCGGCCTGCCTCTAGCCGGGCGACGGGCACCCGGAACGGCGAGCACGACACGTAGTCAAGCCCGGCCGAGTGGAAGAAGCGCACCGAGTCGGGGTCGCCGCCGTGCTCACCGCAGACACCGATCTTCAGATCGGGACGCGTCGCGCGGCCCTCCTCGACCGCGATCTGCACGAGGCGTCCGATGCCGTCGACGTCGATCGTCTCGAACGGCGAGACCCCGAACACGCCGAGGTCGATATACCGGCCGAAGAACGAGCCCTCCACGTCGTCGCGCGAGAAGCCCCAGCCCATCTGCGTCAGGTCGTTCGTGCCGAACGAGAAGAACTCGGCCGCCTGCGCGATCTGCCCGGCCGTCAGCGCCGCCCGCGGCACCTCGATCATGGTGCCGATGAGGGTGTGCACCGACGTCCCGGTCTCGGCGGCGACGTCTGCGAGGACCTCTTCGGTCTCCTCGCGCGCTGCCTCAAGCTCCTGGACGGCGCCAACCAGCGGGATCATGATCTCTGGCTTGGGGTTACCCCCGACCTTGACCCGGTCCGCGGCCGCGTGCGCGATCGCCCGCACCTGCATCTGGTACAGGCCAGGAATGACGAGGCCTAGCCGAACGCCACGCAGGCCGAGCATCGGGTTCTGCTCGTGCAGGCGGCGAACCGCCTCGAGCAGCTTGTGATCCTGCGCCGTCGCGTTGTCGCCGGCGAGGGCGATCTTGACCGACAGCTCGGTCAGGTCGGGCAGGAACTCGTGCAGGGGCGGGTCGAGGAGCCGGATGGTGGTCGGCAGCCCATCCATCGCCTCGAAGATCTCCACGAAGTCGCCGCGCTGCAGCGGCTCGAGCGCGTTGAGCGCCGACTGCCGGGTAGCTTCGTCGTCGGCCAGGATCAGACGCTCCACGAGCTGGCGTCGCTCGCCGAGGAACATGTGCTCGGTGCGGCACAATCCGATCCCCTGCGCGCCGAACCGCACTGCCCGGGCGGAGTCCTCGCCGTTGTCGGCGTTCGTGCGGACGCCAAGACGACGGCGCGCGTCTGCGTGCCTCATCAGCCGGTCCACGGCGGCGACCAATTCGTCGGACTGCAGGCCCAGCGATCCCTCGAAATACTCCACGACGGGCGACGGGACGACCGCCACCTCGCCGAGGTAGACCTGGCCAGACGTGCCGTCGATCGAGATCACGTCGCCCTCGGTGACAGTGATGCCGCCCGCGGACGTGAACTTCTTGCCGTTGACGTCGACCTCGAGCTCGTCCGCGCCGCAGACGCACGTCTTGCCCATGCCACGCGCCACGACGGCCGCGTGGCTCGTCTTGCCGCCGCGGCTGGTGAGGATGCCCTGGGCGGCGATCATGCCGTGCAGGTCGTCCGGGTTGGTCTCGCGCCGGACCAGGATGACGTGCTCCCCGCGGTCGGCCCACTCAACGGCCGTGGCCGAGTCGAACACTGCCTTGCCGACGGCCGCACCCGGCGACGCGCTGACCGCCTTGGTGATCTTCGTGACGTCCGACCCGGCGTCGAACCGCGGAAACATCAGCTGGGCGAGCTGGCCGCCCGTCACCCGCGTCAGCGCCTCGTCCATGTCGATCAGGCCCTGGTCTACGAGCTGCGTGGCGATCCGGAACGCGGCCGCTGCGGTCCGCTTGCCCACCCGAGTCTGCAGCATCCACAGCTTGCCGCGCTCGATCGTGAACTCGATGTCGCAGAGGTCTTTGTAGTGGTTCTCGAGCGTCGACATGATGTCCATGAGCTCGGCGTACGACTTGGGGTCGATCTGCTCGAGGTTCTGCAGGGGGACCGTGTTGCGGATGCCAGCCACCACGTCTTCGCCCTGAGCGTTCTGCAGGTAGTCGCCGTACACGCCCTGCTGGCCGCTGCCGGGGTCGCGAGTGAAGGCGACGCCGGTGCCGGAGTCCATGCCGAGGTTGCCGAAGACCATGGCCACGATGTTGACCGCGGTGCCAAGGTCGGCCGGGATTCGCTCCTGGCGCCGGTAGAGGATGGCACGGTCGGCGTTCCAGGAATTGAAGACGGCCTGAACGGCCAGGTCCATCTGTTCACGCGGGTCCTGCGGGAAGTCTCGGTCCGTCTTGTGCCTGACGATTGCCTTGAAGCTCTCGACCAGACCCTGCAGGTCCTCGGCGTCGAGGTCGAGGTCGTTCTTCGTGCCCTTGGCCAGCTTGGCCGCGTCGATGGCGTGCTCGAACTCGTAGCCTTCGATGCCGAGCACGGTCTTGCCGAACATCTGGATCAGTCGCCGGTAGGAGTCCCAGGCGAACCGCTCGCTGCCCGCCTGCTTGGCGAGGCCGTGCACGGACTCATCCGACAGCCCGATGTTCAGGACCGTCTCCATCATGCCCGGCATGGAGAACTTTGCCCCTGACCTGACGCTGACCAGCAGTGGATCCGCGTGATCGCCGAGCTTCCGGCCCATCTTCTGCTCGAGCTCGCTGAGGTGCTCGGTGACCTCAGCCTCGAGGCTGCCTGGCACCTCGCCGTGCTGCAGGTAGAACCGGCAGGCGTCCGTGGTGATGATGAAACCGGGGGGGACGGGGAGACCCAGGTTGGTCATCTCGGCCAGGTTGGCGCCCTTGCCGCCCAGCAGGTCCTTCAGGTCCTTGTTGCCCTCGGTGAAGTCGTAGACGAGCTTCGGCACTGCGATGCACTCCTCGAGATTGCCACTCGCCCGGCACAGCGGCCCTGGCGTCGCGCGGCTAGGTATTCCTCTGGCCTGGCGGCCCTCAATTCCGAGCCTATCGACCCGCTGCTAGTGCTGGTACGTCGGTCGGCCGAGGCGAGATGAACATCTTGACCGTCCGCGACAATGGCAGCCATGACGGATCAGGTGATCATCGGCCTCCTCAATCCCGGCGAGATGGGCGCGGCCGTCGGCCGCTGCCTGACCGACGCCGGATACACAGTGCTCTGGGCCGCTGCCGGACGCAGCCCGGACACGGCTCGGCGGGCGGCCGCAGCTGGCCTGACTGACGTGGGTACCGCCCGGCAGCTGGCGGCCACGTCGCACGTGATCATGTCGATCTGCCCGCCGCACGCGGCCCTGGACGTCGCCTGGGCCGTGCACGGCTTCACGGGCCTCTATCTGGACGCCAACGCGATCGCGCCGGGCACGGCTCGTGCGGTAGCGGAGCTGATCACCAGCAACGGCGGCAGCTACGTTGACGGCGGCATCATCGGGCCGCCCCCGATCGCACCCGGCACCACCCGGTTGTACCTGTCCGGCGAGCGCGCTGACGCGATCGCCGACCTCTTTACGGGAACGGAGCTCGATCCCCTGATCGCCGTCGGACCGGCCACGGCCGCGTCGGCGATCAAGATGGCGTACGCCGCCTGGACCAAGGGAACGGCCGCGCTGCTGCTCGCGGCCCGAGCGCTCGCTCGGGCCGAGGGCGTCGAAGAGGCGCTGCTTGCCGAGTGGGCACTGTCCCAGCAAGGCCTCGCCACGCAATCCGAGCGGGCCGCGGCGTCCGCTGCCGCCAAGGGCTGGCGCTGGATAGGCGAGATGGACGAGATCGCCCACTGCATGGCAGAGGCCGGCCTGCCGGACGGGTTCCATCAGGCGGCGGCCGAGATCTACCGTCGATGCCCGCAGCTACCTCGCGGCTTGACTGGCGAGGATCTCGTCACGACGATCCTTGCTGCAATCACGGGATAGCGCGGCCGTCACGGGATAGCTCTGGCGCCACTGGTTGCATTACGCTCGCCGCAAGCGGTCGACTCGAGCTCGAGGAGCGCTCTCTATGCTCGTCGCCCAGGTGGCCGAATCAACAGAGGTCTCAGCGCGCGACGGCTGGCGGGTTCGACCCCGCATCTTCGTTCCGGCCATAGTGGTCCTGCTGGCTGCCGGTGCGTTCCTGCTCTTCGGGCCCGTCGGCCTGGGGAACGGCCCGCTTGGTGTTCCGTCGATGGACGGGCGAATCGGACTCTCCACGTCGCAGCCGACGGCCTTCGTAGCGACTCTCGTCAACACCGGCGGATCCGCAGCGGTGATCGACGGAGTCGCGGTCACCTCAGCGGCCGGCTATCCGCAGGCCCGCGTTCTGACGGTGCGCGTCGCCCGGAACAGCAGTTACGGCTGCGTCTACTCCCTCATGAGCAACTTCACTGGATGTGCTCGGCCACCACTGGTGACAGCGGCGGGCTTTGCCGTCGCGCCGGGCGTCAACACTGCGCCGGGACGTCGCGGTGGGCCGGCACTAGTTATCGAGATTGCCGGGCCGCCCTCCGCAGGCTGCGTTGCGCTCACCGCAATCGTGGTGCGCTATCACGTCGGCATCAGGCAATACACGGCCACGGTGCCGGAGGGCTTCGTGTGGGCGTGCGGGACGCACGCCCGCCAGCCCTCCTCGGCGGGTTAGGGCTCTCAGCAGCCGGAAAGCCGCTCGCTCAGGTATGCGGCCAAGCCAGCGATGCCGATGCGCTCCTGCTTCATGGAATCGCGCTCCCGGACCGTCACTTGCTGGTCTTCCAGCGATTCGAAGTCCACGGTGACGCAGAACGGGGTGCCGATCTCGTCCTGACGGCGATAACGCCGGCCGATCGCGCTCGCGTCGTCAAACTCGCAGTTCCAGTGCTGCCGCACGACGGCCGCGATGTCCCTGGCCTTGGGCGACAGGTCGGCGTTGCGCGACAACGGCAGGACGGCGACCTTAACCGGCGCGAGCCGGTAGTCCAGCCGCAGCACCGTCCGCTTCTCCATGTTGCCCTTGGCGTCTGGCGCTTCGTCCTCGGTGTAGGCGTCGAGCAAGAACGCGAGCATGGAGCGGTCGACGCCGACCGCGGGCTCGATCACGTACGGGGTGAAGCGCTCGTTCGTCTCGGGGTCGAGGTAGGTCATGTCCTGGCCCGACGCCTTGGCGTGAACGCCTAGGTCGTAGTCGGTGCGGTTGGCCAGCCCTTCAAGCTCTCCCCACTCGGTGCCCGGGAAGTCGAACCTGTACTCCAGGTCGACCGTGCGCTTGGAGTAGAACGAGCGCTTCTCGGCCGGATGCTCATAGCGGCGCAGGTTGTCGCTGCTGAGGCCGAGGTCGCGGAACCAGGCTTCCCGAGTGTTGATCCAGTACTCGTGCCACTCCTCGTCCGTTCCCGGCTTGACGAAGAACTCCATCTCCATCTGCTCGAACTCGCGAGTGCGGAAGATGAAGTTGCCGGGTGTTATTTCGTTCCGGAACGACTTGCCGATCTGGCCGATGCCGAAGGGCAGCTTCTTGCGCGACGTCTGGAGCACGTTCTTATAGTTGATGAAGATCCCCTGGGCGGTCTCCGGCCGCAGGTAGGCCAGGCCCGACTCGTCTTCCGTTGCGCCCAGGTAGGTCCGCAGCATGCCGTTGAAGTTGCGGGGCTCGGTGAACGCGCCCTTTGTGCCGCAGTGCGGGCAAGCGAGATCGGCGAGGCCATTCTCGGGCTCGTGTCCGTGCTTTTCCGCGTAGGACTCGATCAGCTGGTCGGCCCGGAACCGGTAGTGACAGGACTGGCACTCGGTCAGCGGGTCGGTGAACTGGGTCACGTGGCCGCTTGCCTGCCAGACCTCCGGCGCCAGGATGACGCTCGAGTCAAGGCCGACGATGTCGTCGCGCACCTGCACCATCGAGCGCCACCATTGCCGCTTGATGTTGTTCTTGATCTCTACACCCAGCGGTCCGTAGTCCCAGGCGGCGCGCAGCCCGCCGTAGATCTCGCTCGAGGGGTACACGATCCCCCGCCGCTTGGACAGGCTCACGATGGTTTCCATGCGATCGCTGCGTCGTGCCATCTCTATCTCCATCCGGCTGGCGGTCGGCGGTCTGCGGTTGACGTGCGCGAAGCCCAGTAAAGGGGGCGGCGGTGGTGCCAGCTTAGCGGTAGCTCGACAGGTCCGTCGCATGACTTTCTGTGACCGTCAGGGGAACAACCTCGCGCTAACCGGCGGTAACCTGGACGGGGAGCCGCTGGTAGCAGCGATCGGCGAGCCCTGGCAGATACCCCTGAAGGGACTACTAGCGTGAGCAACCGGCCGACGAGGCAGCGGGTGCGGCCGTTGCCGAAGGGCACCAGCCTGTATACGCCCGGCGCTTCCCAAGCCCGCCAGACGGCCGAACGCCGCAGCGCCAAGAGCCTGATCTTCCTCCATCAGCTGCCCACCTGGGTCTTGCCGCTAGTGGCGGTAGCGCTTTTGATCGCGGGGCTCGCCGTGAAGGGGCCAGGCGGGGCGGTTGCCCTCGGCGGCCTCGCCGTCGTGCTCGGCTGGCTGGCGGCGATCTCGTGGCCTCGCCTGTCCGCGAATAGCAAGCTCGGCCGGATCCTGGGCGTCGCCGCCGTTCTCGTCCTGGCGGGCCTGCAAGCGACGCGCTAGCTGACGGGGCTAACGCTCACCTTGTTCGAACGCGCTGACGGCGATCAAGCCGGCCACAAACACCGCCACCATCCCGATCAGCAGGGCAAGCTCGGGCGCGCTCAGGCTGGTGCGGCTGCCCGGTGTCAGCACCACCAGGATTCGCCGGATGACGGCGATGAGCCCGACCACGATGAATGGCTGAGCCACTAGCCGGTGCGCGCGCAGCGACAGCACCACGGTGTGCACGATCTCGACCAGGATGAGCACCAGCAAGACGCGGTCGAGCAGCAGCGGGGCGGCCGCGGCAATCTTTCCGTCAGCGCCATCGGCGAAGTCGACGATCCCCGAAACCAGCAGCACCGCCGCTAGCGCTATCAGGATGAGCCCGACGGTGATGGCCACCACATCCTGCATGTGCTCCAGGAACCAGATTGACCGCTGGACGGCCGCGGACGCCTGGAGGCGGGAGGGCGATGCCGGCGCGCTCGCCTCAGGCGCCGCGATTCCGGGAGCCGTTAGCGGGTGATCATCGGCGGACATGGCGGTCATTGTGCCATTCAGGATGGTCTGGCCGCCGCACCCAGCCTGGAAGGGCTTCGTCGCGGTCGCCTAGTGACCGGCTAGAGCCCTTCGTCCTGCCGAGGTGTCACCGACGGGCCGGGCGCCACCGGATTCGGCTCGGCACCGCCATAGCGCCGGTCGCGGCTGGCATAGATCTCGCACGCGTGCCATAGGTGGCGCCGGTCGAAATCAGGGAACAGGGTGTCGAGGAACACCATCTCGGCGTAGGCCGACTGCCACAGCAGGAAGTTCGATGTCCGCTGCTCCCCCGACGAGCGCACGAACAGGTCAACGTCAGGGATCTCGGGCTCGTCCAGGTACCGGCCGACCGTGCGCTCGTCAATCTTGTCCGGATTCAGCCTGCCCGCGGCGACCTCGAGCGCGATGGCCTTCGCCGCGTCTGCGATCTCGGCCCGGCCTCCGTAGTTCACGCAGAACTGGAGGGTCAGGACCGAATTGCGGACGGTCATCCGCTCGGCGTCTTCCAGTTCGGAGATGACGCTGCGCCATAGCCGCTGGCGGCGCCCGGCCCACCGGATGCGGACACCCATCTCGTTGAGCTGATCACGGCGACGGCGGATGACATCGCGATTGAAACCCATGAGGAACCGGACCTCGTCTGGAGACCGTCGCCAGTTCTCGGTGGAGAAGGCGTAGGCCGAGAGGTACGGTATGCCGAGCTCGATGGCGCCCATGATGACATCGAAGAGGGCGTACTCGCCCGCCTTGTGCCCTTCGGTCCGCGGCAGGCCCTGCCTTTTCGCCCACCGTCCGTTCCCGTCCATCACAAGCGCCACATGCCTCGGCACAAGCTCGCCGGGAATCTTGGGTGGCTGAGCGCCGCCCGGGTGCGGATACGGCGGAGCAGGCTGGCGATTCATCGGCTGGCGGTCCTCGATATCGGCAGGAACCTCAAGCGTGTTCCACGTGCTTCAGCGACCGGATTGAGTGCTCCAGGTGCCACTGGAGGTAGGCCGCGGTCAGGCCGCTGCACTCTACCTGGTGTTTGCGCTCGCTGGCGTCGGCGACTGCCCAGTCACCGCGCAGCAGCGCGTCCATCAGCGCCACCGTCGCCGCCGATGGCGTAGCCGAACCAGGCGTCCGGCAGTTCTGGCAGGTCAGCCCCCCTGACGCCAGGCCGAACGCGCGGAGCCCGCCGGATGCCTGCGCGTCCCGCGCGGACGTTCCGCACACCGCGCACTCAGTCAGCGCCGGGGGATAGCCGGCCACCGCCAGCGATCGCAGCAAGAACGCGTCCAGGACGAGGCGTGAGTCATGCTCGGCGTCGTTCAGCGCCCGGAGCCCGCCCACCAGCAGCAGGAACTGCCGCATCGCGGGCTCTTTCTCCACCGGCGTGAGCTTCTCGGCTGTCTCGAGCATCGCCGTTCCGCTGGTGTACCGGGGGTAGTCGGCCACTAGGGGCTCCCCGTACGAGCGCAGCGTCTCGGCCTGCGTGATGACGTCCAGCGACCGGCCGGTATAAAGCAGCAGGTCGACGTGGGTGAAGGGCTCGAGCCGCGCCCCGAACCGCGACTTAGTGCGCCGCACGCCCTTGGCTACGGCGCGGATCCGGCCCGATTTGCGGGCGAGCACCGTGACGATGCGATCGGCCTCACCCAGCTTGTGGGTGCGCAGCACGACGCCGTCGTCACGGTAGATGGCCACCAGCCCATTCTCGCCTACGCTAACCCGCCGAAGCCGCCTCCTCGGTGAGCGAGATCACTCCTTGCGCCTGGGCCGACGTCATGCCCAGGTGCGTGGCGATCAGCCGGGCAGCGCCGCGCTCATCGTCGGACAACGGCCCGTCAGCCAGCCCGACCCGGACCAGGTCAGCAAGGAACCATTGCGGAGCGGGGTCGACGAGCTGTCGCGCCAGCACGCGGAGCGGCGCCGCGATGTCACCGGCCGCGTCATCCGCCGCCGGCCAGGTCGGAAGTCAGCTCGGCGTCGTCGTAGCTAGGCAGGCCGGCCTCGCGGACCATGCCGATGGCCCGGCGGCGGGCCACGCCGCTCTGCGGGTCACCCGCCCGCAGCATCGTCGTGACGGCTGCCAGCGATCCAGCGGGCAGCGCCGCCTCCATGGCGGCGAGCGTGGGCAAGCCGAGTACCCCGACCCGGTAGCGCGTCCGGCACATCCGGCACTGCACGTGCTCGACGACGCGGTCTAGCGGGATGAGCGGGACACGCAGGACGTGAATCCAGCGCCTGCCGGTCAGCCGCCAGTACGGCCGGTCACCGCCGCAGCGGTGGCAGTGCAGGGTGCCGTGTCCGGTCGTCTTGAAGCAGAAGCGAACGCCGATCAGACTCAACCGCAGCTCCTCCCGCCTCTAGGCCAGCTGCCTGCTGCTTGGACATCGTCCAAGGTGAGCAGATCATCACACGTCCAGGCCACCCGGTCACGCAATCTGGTGAAAGCCGGACCAATGGATACCCCTGATCGCTCCCGCTCACCGAGCGGCCTAATTCGGTTGCAGTACGCCCGCAGGCAGGTATTAGCTGCGGCCGTGCGTATGGAGCGGTTCGACGCGGCCACCGATGCCGCGCGCGTGCAGAGCAGCTACGAAATCGTCGCGGCGGCTTCCCTGGCCGACGGTCCGGGGCTTCCGGTGCGGGCTCTGCCGGTCTATCGCAACCGATGGACCACCGGATTCAGCGGCTTTCGGCGGCAGACATGGCTCGGTAAGGATGACTCGGGGCAGCCCGTGGGCTACTACCTCCTGGTCCTGCCGGACCTGGAGAACCCCACCATGGGCTGGTGCGAACTGGTTGTCGCGCCCGCCTGGCGGGGCTCGGGCGCGGGACGGGCGCTGCTCGAGCACTGCGCCAGCCAGGCCCGGCTAGACGACCGAGCGCGACTCGTCGGCGAGGCGATCGAAGGCTCGCCGGGTAGCGCGTTCGCAGCCGCGGTCGGGGCGACGGGCGGCCTTACCGAGGTGCTCAGGCGGCTCGACATCGACGCTGAGCTGCCTGGCAGGCTCGCCACTCTCCGGACCGCAGCCAGCCCGCTTGCGGACGGCTATTCGCTCATCACGTGGATCGGCGCCAGCCGGGATGACACGCTCGAGGACCAGGTCCTGCTGAGCGAAGCCATGGCCGACGCGCCCCGGGATGACGGCACCGACCACGAGGCCTGGGATGCCGAGCGCATCACGGAGCTGGAGCGCGTCTGTCTTGCCACGGGTCAGCAGTTTTACTCCGTCGCGGCGCGCCACGAAGCGACCGGCAGGCTCGTGGCCATCACGCAGATGTCTGTTGAATCGGAAACACCCGAATGGGGCTTCCAGATGATCACGGCCGTCCTGCCGGCGCACCGCGGGCACCGGCTCGGCCTGCTGGTCAAGGCCGAGATGCTGGACTTGCTGGCCGCGCGCGCGCCGACGGTCCGCCACATCCTGACCGGGAACGCAGCCAGCAACGACCACATGGTCGCCATCAATGAGGCGCTTGGGTTCACCGTCGCCAGCCGGTTTAGGAACTGGGAACTCGATCTGGCGAACCAGTGAGCCGCGCTCATGTTCGCCATAACGGCAGATTGGATGGCGCAGTGATCATCAACAGATTCGACCCCGAGAGCGATGAAGGCGGGCTCCGCGCGTGTTTCGACATGACCAGGGCGGGCTGGCCGGTCGACCGTCCAGGCGAGCCGGGCTGGGCGTATGACTCCTTCGCCGGCAAGTGGGTCCGCGGCTTTGATCCCGCACCGCAGCAGGCTTGGCTCGCCACTGACAAGTCGGGCACCCCGGTCGGCTGTTACCTGCTTCAGCTGCCAGATCGGGAGAATCAGACGACCGCGAACTGCATCGTGGTCGTCGACCCGGCTCGGCGTCGGGAGGGTGTCGGAACGGAGATCATCGCGCATTGTGGCGAGGAGGCTCGGCGCGCGGGCAGGTCGCGACTGATCAGCTATGCCAGGGAGGGCACGCCGGGGGCTGCGTTCGCGGCGGCTCTCGGCGCGCGGCCCGGCATCGAGGAAGTGGACAGGGTGCTAGAGCTCGACGCCGCGCTCAAGGCCCGGATCCCAGACCTGCGGGCGATCGCGGAGCGCCGCGCGGCCGGGTATTCGCTGGTGTCCTGGACCGGACCGACGCCCGACGAGTACGTCGACGACGTCGTCCGGGTGAACGAGGCGATGGCGGACGCGCCGCGGGACGAGGGCATGGAGCCCAACGCGTGGGACGCCGACCGGCTGCGGCACGCCGAGCAAACGGCCCTGGAGTACGGCATCACGAGCTATGCCGTCGCGGCCCAGCACGACGCGACCGGCAGGCTCGCCGCGTTCACCGAGGTCATCACCGAGGCCGACACACCGGACTGGGCCTTCCAGCAGCTCACCGCCGTGCTGGCCGAGCACCGGGGACACCGGCTCGGCTTGCGCATCAAGATCGCCATGCTCGACCTGCTGGCCGCGCACGACCCGAAGGTACGCCACATCCAGACCGGCAACGCCGGCGCGAACGCGCACATGATTGCGATCAACGAGCAGCTTGGCTTCACCGTGCTGGCTATCCACCGAAGCTGGGAGCTCGACTTGGCTGGTCAGTCGTAGAAGCCCAGCCGGCGGAGCTGGCGCGGGTCGCGCTGCCAGTCCTTGGCTACCTTGACGCGCAGATCGAGGTAGACGCGGTGACCGAGCAAAGCTTCGATCTGCTGGCGGGCAGTGGTGCCTACCTCCTTGAGCCTGGCACCCTTGGCGCCGAGCACGATCGCCTTCTGGCTAGGCCGCTCGACGTACATGACGGCGTGCACGTCAATGAGGTCGTCGCGGCCTTCGCGTGGTCCCATCTCCTCGACCACGACCGCGATCGAGTGCGGCAGTTCGTCGCGCACTCCCTCGAGGATCGACTCCCGGATCAGCTCAGCGACGAGCTGCTGCTCCGGCTCGTCGGTCAGGTCGCCGTCTGGGTACAACGGCCGGCCAGGCGGTAGGTGCGACACCAGCACGTCGGCCAGTTCGTCGAGCTGGAATCCCGCGACAGCCGAGACCGGGACGATGTCGGCGAAGTCGCCGAGCTCGGCAACGGCGGCGAGCTGAGCCGCGACCTGCTCGCGCGTGGCCTCGTCGGTCTTCGTGACGATCGCGACGATCGGAGTCTTGCCGATCCCGGCGAGCTCCGCCGCCAGGTACTTGTCGCCAGGCCCGATCCGCTCGTTCGCCGGGATGCAGAAGCCGATCACGTCCACTTCGGTCAGAGTAGAGCGCGCCAGGCTGTCTAGCCGCTCACCGAGCAGGGTCCGCGGCCGGTGCAGCCCAGGGGTGTCGATGATGACGAGCTGCGCATCCGGGCGATGGACTATGCCGCGGATCGCACGGCGCGTCGTCTGCGGCCTGCTGCTGGTGATGGCGACCTTGGCGCCCACCAGAGCATTCATGAGCGTGGATTTGCCAACGTTCGGCCGCCCGGCAAAGCAGGCGAAACCGGATCTGAACTCGCCGGCCGTTCCCACGTGGTGATTCTGCCCTACTCAGCTCCGTGCTGCGTCCGGGCTGCTTGCGAAGCTAGCCAGGCAGACTTGACGGCGGCGAGACGGGCGCCCGTGCGCCGACGAGGCTCGCGAGCGCGAGACCCACGAGGCCCAGCCCGACGAGGTCCGTCCTGGTTAGCCGTTCGCCCAGCACGACGAGCCCGAGGACGGCGGCCACAACCGGCTCGGCCAGGCCCAAGGTGACCGCAACCGGGGCCGACACCGTGCGCAGGCCGCGCCCGTAGGACAAGTACGCCAGTGCGGTAGTCACGATCCCGAGGTAGGCCGTCACGGCCAGCCCGCGCCCTGTCAGCACCCAGCCGGGCGATCCTGCGGCGAGGACGGGAGCGAGCACCACAGCCGCCCCGCCGAAGAACAAGCCCATCACCGCAGACTCCGGATTGCCCGCGCTGATCAGCCGCGACGCCGTGACCGCGTAGATCGCGTAGCACAGTCCAGCCGCGACGGCGAGGCCCACGCCGGCGGCGCTGACGCCAGCGGTCTGCCCGCCAGTCACCAGCACGGCGCAGCCGGCGACCGCGCCGACCGTGGCGGCCATCCACCGCCCGTCCAGCGGTGGCCCACCAGTTAGCCTGCTGAGCGCTCCGGTCAGCACCGGCGCGCTGCCGATCGCGACGACCGTACCGATCGCGACTCCAGTCGTCTTGACGGCAGCGAAGAAGCACACCTGATAGCCAGCCACCGCAACGGCCGCCACGAGGAGCGCCGCGCGCGCAGCGCCCCGGCCGCGCAAGAGGTGCAGGACTGCTTGGCGTCGCGGAGCCGTGCAGACGGCGATACCGAGCAGCAGCACGCCGCCCAGCGCGATCCGGGCGGCGCCGATCGACGCACTGCTCGCAGCCGCCGGAGCGAAATGCGCTGCCGTCCCGGTACTCCCCCACGCGCCCGCGCCGAGCAATACCGCGACGGCTCCGCCAGCCCAGCCGGCGGGCTGGCGGCGCTCAACCGACGGCAGTTCTGCAGGCACCGACTCAGTGTTCCATCCGGTCCGCTCAGACCGAAATGCCCCGGATGCGATCTAGCGTGGCGACCTCTCGCGGCGACCCTGCTAGGGCCGCAGCGCGGCTAGCACCGTCCCATCCGGCGCGGCGTGGAACACTGTCGCATTGGGCCCAACCTCTCGTACCGCGGCGATGTCCGCCGGATCTGGCTCGTTTCCGTCGCTCACCAGCGCAGCCGCCTCGAGGCTCGACGCGCCGCTGGACACGGCCATTGCGACGGCCAGCTGCAGCGCCGACAGGCGCAAGGACGGCAGGGCAATGGCCGCCGCGGCGTAGGTCCGGCCGGTTTCATCGCGGACAGCGGCGCCCTCGGCCGCGGCTACGCGAGCGCGGGCCGAGCGGGCCAGCGTGATGATCTTGATGTCTTCTGGGTCAGGATCGTCTGGCCCAAGCTCGCTCACACGGCTGATACTAAACCGCCTCCGCCCACGCCGACCGCACCGCATGACAGCAGATGGGGTTCTGCATCGCGCCCGGACATGCGCCTCTTGGGACGCGCTGCCAACGCGGCCAGGACGGCGGCCTGATCACGGGCGCCTAATCGGCGGAGATCGCCAATCCTTCGTCGATTCCGCGTCACGGCGGTCGTTGCGAGGCGGATCAGCAAGCGAAATGCGCGACCTTTGTCCTCGGTTTACTTTTGCTTTGATAACTAGTGCTTTGCCGAGAGAGCAAGTGGGTACACGGTCCGTAGTGAGTGACGACGGAGAGTAGTGGTGGCCCCGCAGCCCTTGACCTTCGCGTCGCCACAATGGGTATCGACGTTCACCAGGCGGAGATTAGCGTGCGTTCTAGCGGGGTGCGGATGGGGATGGAACGAAGCACGGCCTCCCAGACGCTTGCCAAGGTCATTCTGCCGATTGCTCGAAAGCTTTCCTGGGCTGGTCCCCAATGAGAGTCGTAGTCGGCAACGACCATCAGTTGTTCGCTGATGCGCTGGCGGGTGCGCTCTCCCGACATGGCGTTGTCGTGGCAGCGCGGGTGCGCACGTTGGACGAACTGTCTGTGGCAGTAGCGCAGCACCAGCCTGATATATGCCTGGTAGCAATTCGGTGGCTCAGCGAAGAAATCGGCAGCGTTCGGCTACTACATGCGCTACATCCGGCAATCAAGGTAGTGGTTCTGTCTGACTCTGCCACAAATCCTGCGGCGGAAGCGGCCCAGTTCGGCGCCGAGGCAGTCGTGAGCCAGCATCAGCGTGTCGCTGATGTAGTCGAGGTATTGCACCGAGTTCGAGCTGGCGAACGGCCCATCGACGCTGTCTCTGCTATTCCGGCAATCAGCAACATCGGGCCGCGGTTCAGTGCCAGCAACCGCTGCCTGCTGGACGCGCTCACGGTGCGCGAACAGGAAGTCTTGATGCTGGTGACGGATGGTCAGACGACCAAGGAAATAGCTAAGGCACTAGCTATTACGCTGCATACTGCTCGGACTCATGTCCGGAGTGTGCTGGCGAAGCTCGGAGTGCACTCTCGCCTAGAAGCCTGCGCGAAGGTTGCACGAAGTGGCCCGCTGAATGCCCGCGGTCACGTCATGGTTGGCTCAGCGACCGGAAACGCCGGGGCGAGCGGATGACCACGTCGCGAGCCCGGCACCAATCTGGCCTTGCAACTCGCAGGATTCGTAGCCCGTCAGCTACGTACCTCCTCGTCCTCGACGACTATGTCACCTTCGCTGATGCGCTAGCCAGCCGGCTCGATGCTGAACCGGGTGTTCGGGCCTTCGCCGCCACGACGATCGAGCAAGCGCGCTGGGTAATGAGCGGGCGGACCTTTGACGGGCTACTGCTCGACGTCGATTTGGGCGGACGTGACGGACTTCGCTTCGCTGAAGAGCTTCTAGCTGCTCAACCAGACCTGCGGATAGTCGCCGTGGCCGGTGGCGACGATGAGCGGCAGGTCATTGATGCGGTGCAGATAGGGATCGTCGGCTGGGTACCCAAGGATGCGCCCATCGAGCATCTGCTTGCCGTGATCCACGGCGCCCTGAGGGGAGAGACCTGGATACCGCCGAGGCTGCTGACAAGTGTGATCGCGCATCTCAAGGCGGGAAAAGGCGAGCTTCCCGAGGCCGATTTGCTGCTGGGGAAGCTCACCCGCCGTGAGCGCGACGTCCTGGGTTTCCTCGTCACCGGCATGAGCGTGGACACCATCGCGAGCCAGCTGTTCCTGTCAAGAAACACGATCAGAACCCACATCCAACATCTAACAGCCAAGCTAGGCGTCCATTCGTCGGTCGCCGCAGTAGCTGCCGCACGCCGTGCTGGCGTGCAGGGACCGATGACGCCGCTGCCCAATTCTCGCTCTACGCCACGAATAGTCACGAGCTGACATTGAGGCCATGTATGGCATGACAGGAGTCGACGTGCAAGCTGCCTTCCTTCGCAGAAGCGTCACCGGTGGCGTCGCGCTTGCCTTCGTATTCGCCGCCTCAGCCCTGATCGGCACGCCGGCGGACGCGGCGACTAGCTACATCGTGAACGGCACGTCATCAGCCTGCTCTGATACCGGTCCAGGAACTGCTGCGCAGCCGTTTTGCACCATCGCGGCTGGCGCCAAGATCGCACAGGCCGGGGATACCGTGCTGGTCAGCGCTGGTACATACGCCGGGACGGCTGTGAACCCGGCGCACTCCGGAGTGGCGGGCAGCCCGATCACGTTTGCCGCGAATCAGGGAGTGACGATTAGCGGCGGGACGAAAGCGTTCGCGCTGTCGAGCCGCAGCTACATTGCAATAACCGGCTTCAATATATCGTCGACCTCGTCAGCTGGTATCTCGATTTCCGGTGGAACGAGCGACACGGTATCCAGCAATGTTATGACGGGCACTGGTTCCTACGGAATTTCCATCTCCGGCGGGACCAGCGATACTGTCTCCGGCAATACCGAGTCCCAGGCCGGAACCCCGCAGACGAGCCCGGCGGCCGGCATCTATCTGAGCGGCCTCAGCGGCGGTCTCGTCGCGGCCAACGTCACCCACGACAACTCCGCGCACGGGATCTATCTGACCGGGTCAACGACAGGCGTTCTGGTTGAGGGCAATACTTCCTATCACAACGCGTACCAGTACGAGCGTAATGCCAACGGCATCGATGATGTCGCGCCAGGCAACTCGATCGTCGGCAACGTAACGTATGCCAACGAGGACACCGGCATCAATATCTACACGGGTGGCAACAACGCGCTGATAGCAGATAACGTCACATACGGCAATGGCGACCACGGTATCGATGACTACAACGTTACGGGTGGACGCATAATAGGAAATACCGTTTACGGCAACTGCACCGATGGCATCAATGTCGAAGGGACCAGCGGTAACTACACCATCGAGGACAACGTCTCGATGAACAATGCGACCGGTGCCGTAATCAACCCGACACCTATCATGCAAACGAATGGCAAACCGGACTATACCAATCTGTGTAACCGGCGGATCGGGAATATAGGTGTCTACGACTCAGCGCCAGCTACCACGACGGCCGATTACAACCTCGTCTGGCAAAGCGGCGCAGGCGCCCTATACACCTGGGCTGGAACGGCCTATGCAACGCAGGCTGCCCTGTTCACCGCCACCGGACAGGAGCCGCACGGCATCTTCGGTGATCCGGAGTTCGTGAACGCTGCTGCCGCCAACTTCCACGTGAAAGCAGGATCGCCGGCCATCGACGCAGCGAACACCAGCGTCTCGGGCCATCAGCCGACAGACATCCTCGGCGTCTCGCCGTATGACGACATGGGCGCCTACGAGTACGTTCCGGATGGTGTACCGGCCGGCCCGACCGCGGCGCTCAGCGTCACGCCGACGTCAGGTACGGCGCCGCTGGCAGTGACCGCGGACGCCTCCGCCTCGACCGCCAGCGGCTCGCCGATCGGCACTTACACCTTCGACTTCGGCGACGGAACATCCGTCGGCCCGCAGCCCGGCGCCACCGCTACCCACACCTACCAAACCACCGGAAGCTACACCGTCACCGTCACGGCAACCGACGTCAGCGGCCTCACCTCACAGGCAACCCAGAATGTGACCGCCAGCCCGTCAACGACCGGCCCGACCGCGGCGCTCAGCATCACGCCGACGTCAGGCACGGCGCCGCTGGCAGTGACCGCGGACGCCTCCGCCTCGACCGCCGGCAGCTCGCCGATCAGCACTTACACCTTCGACTTCGGCGACGGAACCACCGTCGCCCCGCAGCCCGGCGCCACGGCTACCCACACCTACCAAACCACCGGAAGCTACACCGTCACCGTCACGGCAACCGACGTCAGCGGCCTGACCTCACAGGCAACCCAGAAAGTGACCGTCAGCCCGTCATCAACTACCTCGGCCAAGTACGTGAACCAGATTGCGACCAACTATTCGACGGCACCGCATTCGTCCGGCACCGTGACGGTCTGGCGGACCGGTGGCGTGGCCGCAGGTGACATGATCATCGCGACTGCCCAGTTGACGGGTACAACGGCCGGTCCCGTCACGGGCACTGACACGCTGGGTGACACTCTGGATGTAGTCAGCGACGCGTCCGATGGCAACGGTGACCGACTGGTCACCGTTGCGGGAATCGCTAAGAACGGGCTACCCGTAAGTGACCAAGTCATTATCAAGTTCCCACAGTCGTCGACTTACCGGATAACTGCCGACGAGGTGTCCGGCGTCGCCGCCGTCGACCAGCAGGCGTCAAACGACGGCACGAGCAGCACGTTCTCTTCAGGCGCGACGGGAACGACCGCGCGAGCTGGTGAGTTTGTCTACGGAGCAATCGCGACCTTCGGCGGGACGTCAATCAGCTGGAACTCGGGCTGGACCGCCACGCCTACCTACACCGCCGGTTCTGATGCCATTGGCCGTGCCTATCAGATCCCGAGCGCCACCGGCACATTTGCCGCCACCGGAACCACCACAGGTGGCTGGCTCGCCGAGGTAGTGACGTTCCAGTAGCCACAGCAGGTGGTTCTCTGGTCAGACCGAGCCGACTATTCGTCGGCAGACGCGGGGAGCGCCGACTGCGACGGCACGCCCGGTGGCTGGGCGGTCTGCCACGGCTTGATCACGCCAACAAGGTAGAGCGCCGTAGCGAACAGCCATCGGATCGTGCTCGCCACCGATGGATCTTGCAGAAAGGACATATCGGTAGCTACTCGATGTGGCACGAGGTCACACAGATAGAACTCCTCGACCTCGGTGGCGTTGCGCAGAGCCTTCTCGTCACGCACAAGGATCTGACTAGGGCCAGTAACTCCCGGGCGGTACAAGAAGACGGACTTGCACGCATCCGGATACCGGCGTGCCAGCGCGAGCGATTCGGGTCGGGGTCCGACCAGCGTCATGTGACCGAGCAGGACGTTCAGCATCTGCGGGATCTCATCCATGCTCGTCTTCCGCAAGATGGCGCCGAGCCGCGTCACACGGTTGTCGCCAGGTGCGGTTACTTCGGGACCCGCGACTCCTGGTCGCATGGTGCGGAACTTGTAAAGCGTAAACGGCACGCCACCCTGTCCAACTCGACGCTGACGGAAGACCGCCGAGCCGCCCGTACTCATCCGAGTGCCTATCGCAAGAACTAGCAGCAGTGGCACGGTGAGTCCGAGGATCAGAACCGCCACCGCAATGTCGAGTAGCCGTCTGCCGCGGCTAGGCGCGACTCCTACCGTCGGCCTCGAATCTACTTCCGCTCTCACGCTCAGAACACCTCCAGTTCGGGTGAATCGACTGCCTCACTGGGGGCTCGCGCCAGCCGCCGCGTAACCAAGGGATCGCAGCGGGCATTGATACAGGCGCCGCTCGCGAGGTCGAACTCTAGGTTGTGTCCGAGACACCGGATGATCCCGTCCGCGACGATGCTGCCGATGGCAAGGTCTTCGCCTGCGTGGGGGCAGTAACGACTTATCTCGTAACGCCCGCCCGCGCTCTGGACAATGATCTTCTCGTCAGTCGATCGGCCCCGCTCGTAAGCCTCGACGCACGCTAGGGCCTGCGGCTCGGCGTGCTTGAGCAGGCCAATCAGGTAGTCGTTGTATATATCCGGGTCACGCGAGACCGAGAATCGAAGCGACAGGAACAGGTCCTCCCAGGAGATCTGGCCGAAGATCACAGGCGCAAGCCATCGGGAGTCCAGCCGGAAGCAGTATTCGGGGCGACTGGCGCGGCCGTTCAGGTCCACTCGGACTCCCTCCGGCCGGAGATCGACATCCCAGCGCCCGTCGACGGCTCCGCTCACCTCGAAGCGAACCGTCATGTCGACTCGCTCGAGGAAGTAGGGACTCATCTCACCAAGCCGCCGGAAGTGCTCGGCGAACGCGTCTCTCAGCTCTGGCCCTGGCTCCGGGAAGGCCGCCTTCACCGCCGCTATCTCCTCGCGCCGAGCACTGGCGTAGGCGGCCAGGTACTCATCCGTCTTACTGAAGTCAAAGTCCCGCCAGAGGCTGTCCGCCACGTGCCGGGCCGACAGCGGGTGATACTCATCGCCAGGCATCCACACGCTGACTTCCTGGCCGGGCAACCGGTCGGCCAGGTAATCCGCCGCCTGCCTCTGGTCGGGGAACAGCCCAGGCGCCCTGAGCCATTGGTTATGCATGGCGACTTCTGGATCGAGGAAGCACATCGGACCTGCAAAGGGGACAGCAACCTCCGGCTTAACCAGCCGGACCAGCCGGCTGACCGCCCGGAACTTTCCGGTCCGCTTGATCGCACCGATCTCCGCGATCTGCTCGGCCGGGTAGTCGTAGCAGATGGGATGCCATGTCGCGCTGGACATCTGGACTGCGAGGACGTCTAGCTTGCCGCCGCACTCAATGGCGGCGCGGCGCGCCTGGCCAGCGGTCAGGCGCGCGTCATTGCAGTGGAGCAGCGAAGCTCCGCCCACGAAGACCAGCACCGCCGAGTCATGGCACATCGGCGATTGCTCGGGGATGAAAGTCAGCCAGTCGCCTTCGTCGTTGAGCCGGAACTTTTGCCAGCCTGGCACCTCATGGACGGTGCGGACGCCGGCTGCCGCGAGCCGGTCGCGGAAGGCGGGCGACGGGTACCGCGGTATGAGCACGGTTGTCGCCGGGGGCAGGTTCGCCAGAACGGATAGGTCCATGTGGTCGAGGTGCTCATGCGACACAGTGACAAAGTCGCAGTCGAGCAACGCTGACCGGTCGAGATGGGCGTTGGCCGGGAACTGGTACCAGGAGGCCTGAAAGGCGCCACGCTCGGACAACCAGGGATCCATGAGCAGCCTGACGTCCGCGCCGTCTACCCGCAGGCCAGCGTGGCCGAGGTACTTGATGCGCATCGAGTCTCCGGTGATCATCCGGTACCTGCCGGGAGGAATACGTCGGTGAAGACCGTGGCGATCTGGGCGAGGTCGATGCGCACCCCGTCCTCCACCGAGTGAGGGCTCATGTGGGTGAACAGCACCGCACCGTCGGTGCGCATCCGCTCAAGCTGAGACCACAGCGCGTTCTGCCGCATGCCAGCGCTCATCAACTGATACATCTGGCCGTCGTACTCCTGATGCCACGTCCAGATGTCGACGGCGTGGGCGCCATGTCCGAGCGGGATGCTGATGAACTCGTTCGCATCGGCGGCAGCCTGCGGTTGCGTCCATTGGAAACCAGCAGGCTGGGCAAGGGCCTTGCGCGCCTGCAGGTAAACAAGGGCCGACCAGCCGCGCCTTTGCACCTGCTGCCAGGCATCGGCCTGAGCAACATCAGCCGTCGTTCCCCAAGCTGCATAGGCACTGCCGGCTTGCAGATACGTGCTCAGGTCGAGCACGTTGATGGCCCGCATGCGCAGGTAACCATCAACACGAGCCAGCGATAGCTGCGGAAACTCCGCCTGAGCGCGTGCGGCGCAGTCGGCGGCAGGTGATCCGAGAGGCTGGTGACCTGGCATGCAACCGAGTGCTGGCACCACCATGTCGACGAGAATCAGCTTGCCCGGAGCGGCCGAATGCAGAGCAGTGGCGGCGTCGGACAGAAACGTGCGGATGCGCGCAGCACTATCCATCCCGTCGTGGTAGCCAAGCTCATCTGCGATCTTTATGCCAGCCACGCCCGGCCGGTTAGCCAGTGCTGCCACCCGCCTGACGCCCGCGTCAAACGAGGTGCGCCCCTCTCGCCAGCGCTTGACCAGGTCCGCCTCAATCCACACCCGAAGGTGATCGGCGATCGCGATGGTCACGGCGCTGCGGTAGTCCGTGATGGGCTGCAATGAGCTCGGCACCGGTGGAGAGATCCCCGGCCGGCCAGCGGCAAGCGCGTTACGTCCCGTCTGCCCGCTCGTGCCGCAGCTCGCCGTTACGATCGCGACGGCAGCACACGCCACTGCAGCCAGCGAGCGGAATCTGCGTCCAGGTCGGCGGCCGGTCATGACGCACCCGCCGCAGTTGCCCGCTGCCTCGGAACGCGGACTACCTTACGCACAGCGAAGTAGCAGCACAGGAGTGCAGCGCTGCTGGTGAGGTAGGCGGCTGCCGACGCGATCGCGGCGCCGACAGCGTTGTAGCGCGGGATCAGCAGTATGTCGAGAACGATCGTGACGACGACCGAAACACCGAGCGCCAGGGAGTTAGCGCCGGGCCGCCCAACCCCGTACAGGTAGGCGCTTATCAGGCCGGCGACCCCCTCGCCGACGAGGCCGAACAGGAGAATGTAAGCGGGGATCATAGCTCCCCTGAAAGAGCTCCCGTAGATCACTGGCAGGAGCGGAACCGCTGCGGCAAGTGGAATCGCGGCAAGCGCGGTCAGAACGAAGGACCGCGGCAGCAAGGCCGCTACGTCCTCGCCTGCTTCCCTCCGGTCACGAGCGGCCAGGCGCGGATACAGCACGTACGTGATCGCCAGCCCTGGCAGCCGGAGTAGTTCGGCGTATTTCGAAGCGACCGCGTAGACCCCGAGGGTGCCGGGCCCCACCAGTGCCCCCAAGATCGCTACGTCTAGACGGAGGTTGACGAGCGAAAGCATTCCGCCCACCTGTCCCCTGAGGCCATAACGGCAGATCCTCCAGGCGAGCCGCGTATCGGGTGCGCCCCAGCCGTGCGAGTAGCCCCTGCTGAACAGCCGGATTGCGATGCCAGCGGTAACGAGCACGTCAGCTACGACGAGCGCGGTCAGGAGCAGGCCCGTCCCATGCAGGAGGGGGAGCAATGCGACGTACACCGGCAGGAACGCTGCCTCTTCGGCAGCGATCGCCCAGTTGGCGCCCCGCATGTCGTTCTCGCCCTGCAGGAATGACTTGCCGGTAGCGACCCAGAGTTGCGAGAAGACTGGCACCGCGGCAGCCAGCACGACGCCATCGTGCCAAGGGTGGAAAAACAGCCGGTGCAAGACCGGTTCCATCACGATCCAGCACGCTGCGGCGCCTAGCGAGCCAACCAGCGTCATTACGACGATCGTGGTGCGCAATCGAGGCGCTTCATCCGGTCGACCAGCGGCCATAAAGAACGGCACGGCGCTCGGCAACCCGCAGCCGACCAGCACGCCCACCAGGCCTGGCAGCACTCGCAGCAGGGTCAGTTCGCCCAGCAGCTTGGGACCGCCGGCGTGCGCCACCAAGATGGACGCCACCGTGAGGGAGGCGAGCGCGACAATCCGGGCAACAACGTTGGCGGTCAGGACGGCTGGCACGAGTTTCGAGAAACGTTCCGTGAAGCGTTTCATGGCACTGTCACCACAGACTCGTGGTCTCGCAATTGTCCGCGACTGCCATCGCGCCGGCCCCACAAGTCGACGGCGGCGATCACTCCGAGCAACGCCCACAGGTGGCGGAAATGCAGGACCTGGTAAAGGGTCGCGGACATGGCCATGGCCACAGCAGCTGCCGCGAGCAGCTCGGGGCGCGGGAAGATCGCCGCGTACTCGCTGCGCAGTGGCCTGGAAGCAATCCGGCGGCATCGAGCGGCGACGATTGTCAGCAGGCAGATCAGCGCAAAGCCGCCGAGCCAGCCGCGCTCGATTATCGCCGCGGTGTAATCATCGTGGGCCATCTTGACATAGGCGTACAAATGGGACTGAAAAGCTGCCTTTGTGCCACCTGGTCCAATCCCTAGCCAGGAATCTTGCGTGAAGTACAAGTGCATCGACTCGGAGAGAATGGTGGTGCGCGATCCACTGCTCTCAGCCTGACGGCCAATCGAATCGCGGAGCAGCTGCGAGCTTTGCTGAGCCTTCTGCGCGATTGACGAGACGTGCACGTTCGGCACGATCGCCAGCGCCACGAGGATGAGAGCAGACGCAACGATGACTGCTGGTACCGCGCCCCGGCGCTGGGCCAGTCTGAACAGCGCGCCGAGAATGGTAGTAACGATCAGCACCAGGGCGCCGCCGTTCGAGCCGGTGAGAATGATCGCGGTCAGCAGAACCGCGCCGCATACCCAGCGACTGACACGGCGCCTCGGGAATCGGGTCGCACGCAGCATCAGCAGGCCGCAGATGAAGTAGTTGGCGGCCAGGTTAGGGTCGCCCAGGGTGAATGCGGCCCTGACACCGTTCCTGGCCGTCTCGCCGGACAACAGCGATATGTGGCCAACAACCCCGATGATCATCAGAGCCGCGCAGCAGACAGCACTGACGACCCAGGCGCGGGTGATAGACCGCAGAAGTCCGGCGTCACTGCCGAGGTTTGCGATGACAAGGCCCCAGATCAGCACGAACAGGTCCTGGAGCAGCGAAATCAAGCCACCGCCGACACTGTGGTAGGCGCGCGCGTAGAAGACGGTACTGGCCAGCGCCCCAGCCAGGACTGACAGCCCGACAGGGAGCACGTAGGGAAAGCGCATCACGTGACGCTGGCTGGTTAGCCAGATCGCCGAGATGACGACAGCAATCGCGAGGAACAGGTCGGCGGGCGCGGTGTTGCCGGGACCCGCAGGAACCAGCAACGGCATCGCGGCTATGCCGCCTACGATCGCTACTTTGACTACGTTGGCTCGACGACCAATTCGGCGCCGGCCGGAAGCAGCCAGCGCCTGATCTTGCCGCGACGCCGACTCGAGGTCTGCGACAGCCTCGACGTCCGCGACGAGCGTCACCGGGCCCCCTCGCTCATGAGCTGCACCAGAAGATCGCGGTGGCAAGCCGCGAATCCAGGATGGTCGGCAGTTACGGCCGCCTCCGCCACCCCCGCCAGCAGCACATCGCGCCACAGCTCGGCTGGCACGCCGAGACGCCGCAGCGCTCCGGTGACAAACTCGGTCACTACCTGGCCGAACCAATGCTCGCCGGCGATCGCGTACCGGATGCCGGTCCCCCAACCGTCTGCTCGCAGGCCCGGATGCCCAGCTACCTGTCGCCCGGGGCGAGTGTGCCGGTCGAGGTACAGCGCGTAGCTCAGCGCGAACCGTGCGACGTCGGCCAGCGGCTCGCCTGACAGCGTGCCGCCCGACCAGTCAACGACACCGGTGACGGCTTGGCGGGTCAGCAGGATGTTGCCTGCCCAGAAGTCACCATGGACGACGGTGCGCTGCGTGCCTTCACCCGCAAGGCGGGCGGCAACCGGTGCGAGCTTCTCGGCGACCGCAGTTACCTGGTCATCATTCGGCCAGCGCACTCTCATCAGCGCCGGCACGCCGTCCAGCAGGGAAATTGACCGAATCTCGGACGCGCTGTCCGACTGCAGATCAGCCAGCCAGGCACTAGCAGCAGCGAAGTCCTCGCGAACTGCTTCAGGCCGGCGCAGGTGGCGGAATCCGTGATATCTGGTCCGCATCGGTGTTCCCGGCACGATCGAGGTGGCGATCGCGAGCAGGCCGTCGGCATGGAACTTTCCGGCGAGCCGGGGCAGCGTCGCCTCGACCCGGCGCAATGAAAGTTGCTCGAGGGCTATCAGGACTTTGGCTTCACCATCGATCACGTCAGCTGCGGCCGGTGTTGTCGCCAGCTTCACTGCCAGCTCAGGCTGATCCCGCCCGGGCGGGATGAGCAGGAAGGTCACACCCGAGTTCGGGTCGCGGGAGCTGTCCAGCAGGATGGCCAGGCTCCCCGGCAGATTCACGAGGGCACGCAGGTCATCTGCGGCTTGCTCGACCGCATTCCGCGGATCCGACTCAGCATGCGTCAGCACAGGGGACGTCATGCTGTCCGCCCGATAACAATCCGGCCCGCCGCGAGCCTCGAGGCCAGGCCCGGGTAGCGGCGCAACAATGCGACAGCCGCGTGCACGAGTCCATGTGCCCACGTAAGGCCTGGCGGCGGCGCGATGAGCGACCGGCAGGTCCACGTCAGCGAGCCCCCCGAGTCCTCGACCACGACGACCGCGGCGCGCAGCGATGGCAGCGCGACGTATTCACGGTCGACTCTCAGCGCGCTTGCATTCGCGATCCGCCGTGTCCTCAGGGACGCAGGACGGTGGTCGAGCAAGATGACCGCCGAGTTCCCAGGCATCGCCCGAACACGGGCAGCGGTGCGGCGGACGGCAAACGGACGCGATGGCACGTCAACGACGGCCGCGTCAGCCGGAGCCAGCAATCGCCACCGCTGACCGGGGTTCACCCATTGCGCAGTCACTGGGCTCCTTAGTGCAGGACTGCCAGCGGCCGCATCCTCGCCACTGGACGGACGAGATGACCACGGACAAGGACGGATAGGACTTCGTTCACGCCTGCGTCATCGAGCTGCCCGGCGCTGGTAGGAGCCTTGTCGTCATAGCGGAACCGGAGCGTGCTTCGCCGTTGCGGATCAGCCTGAGAGATCCCACGTTGGGCAAAGTCCGTGACAACGGTGCCCGCGCCATGACATGCCGAATGGAGCGCGGTTGGCGAGCCTGCGCCTACGCACAGATAGGAGGATGTCCGGTGGGTGCCGGGAACCAGGACAGCCTGGCCGGTGTCAGCAAAGGTGGTGCCGGACGGCATCAACTCGGCTGGGTACGCCCGACAGGAGTTGTGCCGGTGCACCACCGCGATCTCGCCGTTGACTTCCTCTTCGTAAATCGAGTTGTGCGGAGAGTCGACAATCAGAGCACCGCCCGATCCGCCGAACACCTCGGCAGCCAGCTGGCGCAATCCCGCGTAGACAGCCAGGCGGAACGCGAAGCCATAATTCATCGCTGCCGCGTTCGCCAGCATCAAGCGCTGGCCTTCGTCGCCTGCCAGCGCGACCGGCGGACAACCTCCGGCAAAGTACAACCGGTACCGCTGCCTCAGCTGTTCCAGTGAGCGGGCTGTGGCGCCGTGGTAGAGAGGCTTGATGACCGCCATTGCAGCCCGGATCTGCCGGGGATAGTGCTTCCGGCGACCGAACATCGCACCGACTGCCCCGGGCAGTACCCCGCCACCCGCGTGATACTGCAGAGTCAACTGGCCGGGCACTATGCCAAGCTTCGCGGCAGTCTCAGCGTCGAACACGTCCTCGACCTGCTGCAGTTCGATGAAGTGGTTCGTCGGGCCGATCATCCCGAAGCGCAGCCGAGCCAGCTGCAGGACCAAGGATGGCAATTCACGCCGGAGCCGGTCTGCGCCGCCCCAGCGCTCGAGATCGAGCGTGCCGAATTCTTCAACTCGCTCGAGATTCGCGGCGTCGACTCCGAATCGATCTGCGGCGAATGTGCCGCCGTCTACCGCGCACCGAAGCACGTCATGCGGCGATAGCTCCGCGTTCCTGCCGGGCGGGTAGGGGAAGCGGTCGCGCACGCGGCGGTAGAACTCGTCAATGCCGGGCCTGGTCGGGCAGTCGGAATCAAATGCCATCAGTGCCATGCCGCAGTTGACTGATGCGCTCGTGAGGGTTGGCCTGATGGAGGCGCGCGTGGCCACCGCGACGGACGAAGGAAGCTCCATATTGGACTTGTGGTGAAAGTCCGGCAACACAACAGGCGGTGCCGCCAGGTCAGCGCCGCTAATAGCCGTACGCAACTCCGCCAGCGCCGCCCCGGCCGCAGGCATCCGCTCGCTGTCAAAAATCTGCGGAGCCAGGCCGACGCCCTGGGTCTCCCGGGAAATGATCGTGACATCCATGTAGTCCTCCGGGATCGTCATGCGAATTCGAGGCGCACAGAATCCCGGCGCGACTGCTGGAAACGGTTGTCCCCTTCGTACGTGGCCTCCAGGACCTCGCCGAGAGCCTGCGGTGAGAACTTGTCAGCAATCAGCCGCCGGCCAGCGGAAACCATTCGCGCCGCCTCCGCTGGCTTGTCGAGCATGTAACGGATGGCCGCCGCAAGCTGCTCGGGATGTTCCGGGCTGGCCAGCAGGCCAGTTTCCCCTGGCAGGACCACATCAGGAACAGAATTGACGGCTGTAGCCACGACGGGCAGCCCGACCGTCATGGCCTCAGCTACGGCGCACGGCAGTCCTTCGTACCTGGACGCCATGGCGAATACGTCTAGTCCCGGCAGCAATGCCGGAACATCGTCACGATGGCCAGTGCAGATGAACCGACCGGTCAAGCCGCGGCGGGCCGCCCGATTCTCCATGGCGCGGCGCATCGGCCCGTCGCCGATCCATACCGCATACACATCGGGCCGATCGAGTGCGGCGATGGCGTCGACGAAGGCGCCCGGGTCCTTCTGGTAATCGACCCTTCCTACCGTGCCGACGACTCTGGCTCCGACTGGCACGCCCAGGGCGCTGCGGGCCGCGGCGCGCACCGCAGGGCTGGCTAGTGAGCCGCCACTCTCGATCGCAGGGTGGATTACGCGAACCCGCTCCGGCACGGCGATACCCCGTCGAATGGCTTCCGCCGCCACCGCGCCGCCAACGGCCAGGAAGGCGTCAGTACGGCGGCTCAGGTAGCGCTCGATGCTGACATAGACGCCGCGACGGGCCTTGGACTGGAACTCGTGGAAGGGAAACCCATGAAACGTGTGCACAACCATCCTGGTTTCGGCTCGCTGAGCGGCCAGCCGGCCGAGCGCGCCAGCCTTAGCGCTGTGGGTGTGCACGATGTCGTAGCGGTTAGCGGCCAGGTGCTCGGTCAGCATCCGCAGGACACGAGTGTCACGACGCGGCGAGACCTGGGATACGAGCTGTGGCATGCAGACCACGCGCAGTCCAGCCTGGCCGGCGCGCACGAGCATGCCGTCACCACTCCCATCGGCGTCGGCCGCGTTGCTCGAGTCGCCTGCGATGATCGTGACCTCATACCGCTCCGGGTCGAGGGCCAACGCGCCGCGCAGCGCGACGCCACCAGCGCCTGCTTGCAGTCGAGTAACGATCACCGCCACCGATAGCCGCGTCATCGTGCGCCCGCGGGACGCAGCAGGTCGCCAATCGGCAGGGGCGAGCCAGCCGCGACGCACACGTCAAAGCAGGGCAGGCGGGCGGCGAGTGCTGAGGCGACTCCCAGAACATCAGGATGAGCCGGCCCGATCCCGGTTGCGAGCGCGAGCGCGGCGGCGAATGGCCAGAACCGGCGAAGCTCACCGGCCATGTAGGTGCCGGCGACGATCGTCCTGACTGCCTCGGCCGGCGACAGCTCCCCCAGGTACGGCGCAGCAGCTCGCGTCCCGCGACGCAAAACCACGATCCTGTCCGGGCACAAGGCGGGAACTCGTGATGGCAGCGGATGTTCGCTGCGCCCGTGTGTGGTTGTGGCCCGGCCCGAACCGCCGGCAACTCGCAGCGGCTCCGCCAAGCCGTGAGCGTCAACTCCGTCACACGCACAGATGTTGTCTGCTGTCGCGACGTCCCCGCGCCGGAGTCCGGCGGCCAAGAGTGTCGACTTGCCCACGCCGCCGGGTCCCGCGATCATCGTCGCCGTCCCGCCAGTCGACGTCACCGACACGTGCAGCGGCACCCGGCCGCGCACCGACGCCCACCAAAGCGCCGGGTAGTGCAACAAGGTTTGCGCCGCCAGGAGCCTGAAGCGGCGGGACAGCACCCGGTTCGCGGCGCGTGTCCGCTGCGACGGCCGGTAGCGTGCCACAACACTGAGTCGATCGCCACGCGGTTCAACTTGAAGATCGAAGCCGGACGAGCAGGCGTCGATCAGCAGCGCGGCGGAGCGCGACGCCCAGACACCGCGCCCGATCAGCGTCCAGCCATCCCGACTAAACGGCTGTCTGCTGCGCTCGACGGTCAGCCGAACGGTCTCGCCCGCCGGGCTGGCCTCAGCGAGCTCTCCGCCAGTGCTGCCGCCGAGCAGGCCGGTCAGCCAGGGCACGCCGCAATCGACGACCACACGTTCCCCGGCCGTCGTGATTGCGCGCATCAGAATCCGTCCGGGTAGGGAGCGCCCGCGCTGACAGGAGTCTCGGGGCGGAGAGACGGCTCGTATTCCGGCATGAGCTCGCGGAATAGCTGCCTAACAGCGGTGGCATCTCCATCGTCGGCCGCTGCGTACAGGCTCTTCAGGAGCATCTCGAATTCGCTCGACGGCTCCCTCCGCCGGGTCGCCCAGATCTTCGGGTGAGCGCTGCGCACGCGCTGCTCAGCATCGGAGAAGACCTTTTCCGAGAGTTTCTCGCCCGGCCGCAGCCCGGTGAACCGTATCTCAATGTCCGGCAAATTCATCTGCTCGGCGTATCTCTTCACTAGCTTGACGATCCCGACCGGCTCGCCCATGTCGAGCACAAACGTCTCTGCGTATTCGGCCATCGCGGCCGCTTCGAGTACGAGTCCGACGGCCTCCTCAACCGTCATGAAGAATCGAGTGACGTCCGGGTGGGTGACGGTGATCGGCTCGCCCCTGGCAATCTGGTCAGCAAGCACAGAAAGGAAAGAACCGCGGCTTCCGAGTACATTGCCGAAGCGCACAGACGCGAGGATGACGGGACCACCTGCCGCGTGCTGCACGACCAGCTCGGCGAGCCGCTTGCTCGCGCCGAGTAC
Source organism: uncultured Actinomycetota bacterium (assembly GCA_963730085.1). GTDB lineage: Bacteria > Actinomycetota > Actinomycetes > Streptosporangiales > Streptosporangiaceae > JAJYUU01. The sequence continues at coordinate 105,948 of CAVSQI010000019.1, forward strand.
GGACGCCGGGTCAGCCGCCTTATCAGTAGAGATCAGAATGAAGCGGCTCACGCCGTGTCGGACAGCCGCTTCGACCAAGTTCTGCGTGCCTAGAACGTTCGACTTGACCGCTTCACATGGATGGCGCTCCAACAGCGGCAAGTGCTTATGAGCCGCGGCGTGGAAGACGAGTTCTGGTTTGACATCTTCGAAGACCTGGTCGATCCGTCGCTGGTCACGGATGTCCGCGATGACGATCTCGTCGCTATCAAGCAACCCGTTGCCCATGATGGCGAGCTGCAGGCCATGCAAGTTCGACTCATCGTGGTCAAGCAGGTGCAGGGACTGGGGTCCGAAGCTGCGAATCTGGCGGGACAGCTCACTCCCGATTGACCCGCCCGCTCCCGTGACGAGTACTTTGCGGCCCGAGATCAGGTTCGCGGCATTTCGGCTGACGACGTGCAGCTCTCGCCGGCCAAGGAGGTCCTCGACGCGAAGCTGGCGCAAGTCCGACAGTCGTGCCTCTCGTTCCAGCGCAGCGAGGAACGACGGCAAGTACCTGACATGTAGTCCAGCCGCCCGGGCGGATTCGATGATCGCCGCCAGGCGAGGGGCCGGCAGCGACGGGATTGCCACTATGCAGGCCTCAGCGTTGTGCGCGAGCGCTATCTCCGCCAGCGCGGAGATTGGCCGGTGCACTGGCAGCCCCGCAACCCGAACCAGGCTGGCGGCGTCGTCGATAAATCCGATGGGCCGCAGTCCGTAGTTCGGGCTGCGGCGCAGTGAGCGAGCCAGCGTCCGTCCGGCCTCCCCCGCGCCGACGACGAGCGTGTTGAGCCCGCCCGAACCAGAACCCCGACTAGACCGTGTGCCGCTCAAGCTGAGCACGTTCCCCTCCTCTAATCTCGCGACCCAGCTGCATCGGGGAAGGACGGCCAGCTACCGCCAGCAGGGCCGCGGCGACGTACTCGACATCCACGTCGCTGAGAGCTGGGTACATGGGCAGAGACAGAAGTTCATCCGCAACTTCGTCCGTAACTGGTACCGATCGGCATTCCTCTGGGCCCAGCAGGTCCCGGTAGCCCGACAGGTGATGCACGGGAATGAAGTGCACGGAGGTGCCGACGCCGTCGGCCGCGAGGGCGTCGATGACCGCCTCGCGCGTGCGACCGAAGCCTTCCGTTATGCGAACCTGATAGAGATGCCACGCGTGTCGTCCCGCGGTGGGCCGCGCCGGCAGCATCAGCCCCGGCACGCCTGCTAGCGCCTCGTCGTAGCGCGCAGCCAGCCATTCCCTGCGCTGCTGCCAGCCTGGCAGATAGCTCAGCTGGGCACGGCCAATGGCAGCCTGGACGTCGGTCATGTTGGCTTTCAGTCCCGGTTCGCCGACGTCATATCGCCAGCTGCCACCAGGCTGATATCGCCGCCACGCATCGCGACTCATGCCGTGCAGCCGCATCGTCCTGGCGTAGTCCGCCAGCTCGTCGTCATCTGTCGTGATCGCGCCACCTTCCCCTATGGGTAGGTTCTTGGTGGCGTAGAAGCTGAAGCACGCTGCGTGCGACCTACCGCCCACGAAGGTTCCGTGCAGGACGGCGCCGAGCCCGTGCGCTGCGTCCTCCACAACGCGGCTGAGCGGCAGCCCGGCAGCGGCCGCTAGCTGTTCGACGTCGGCCGGGTGGCCGCCCATGTGCTGCACGATCATGGCGTCGGCGCCCCGCGCTCGGGACGCCGCTGCAGCTACGGATTCCGGCGTCGGCAGCAGCGTCTCCCGGCAGATGTCAACCAGGACTGGCCGGAGCCCGGCCTGCACTATCGGTGCGACCGCACCGCAGAACGTGAGGCTCGGCGTCAAGACAGCGCTGCCCGCGGGCAGGCGCAAGGCGCGAATGGCGATGTCGATGGCCGCCGTGCACGTCGCGACTGCCACCACATGGCGCGCGCCGAGATGGGTTGCCAGCGCCTGCTCGAACTCGGCAGTCTGCGGACCCATGGTGATCCAGCCGGACTGCAACGTCCTCAGTGCGGCCTGCTGTGCCTCCGGCACGATTTCTGCGTTGGCGAACGGCACCATTGGTGCCGCTCCCCGCCCCGGCGACGTCATTCAGGCCGCGTCCCCGGATAAGCTTCGGTGACGCCGCCGGCGACCGCGCCGCCCGCCTTGGTGCGATGTGGCCAGCGGATGCTATGCGACTTCTTCCGATGGCGGGGCACACCGACGACTCCGATAATCGGCCATCCGGCGGCTACTGACAGATCGTCAAGAGCCGCAACGCGCGATACCCGGGCGACGGGCCCGGACAGCACGACAATTCCCGCCTGCCCGATCCCTGCCTGCCTTTGCAGCTGCTGCAGAGAGTAGACGCAGATCCCCGACATGCCTGCTGGCGGCGTCCGATCCATCACGAGCGTCCTCGTAGCGGCGTCACCGGCGGCGGCGCCATCGAGCCTCGCAACGTCATCAGCAACGGTTGACCCGGATCCCCCAGTGATCGAGGCCGATCCCAGCGGCATCGCGCTGTTCAGCATGCTTGCCAGCCCATCGAACTGGCGCTCTTTGTCGATATCGACAATTGCCACGTTGGCCACGCCCGCGTGCGCGGCGGCGAGCCGAACCTGCAGAACTACGTTGTCAAAGCCGGGTGTGCGCCCTCCTTGGATGTCGTCTTCGGTCAGGCTGCCAAGCATCGGCGAGCTCAGGCGACGGCTGACTCTCCGCGCGCCTGGCACTGTGGGCCGGATCATCTCGGCGACGGCCGCCACCAGAATGCCGACTACGAGGCCGAGCAGGCCGGCGAGGCCAAGCTTCTGTGGCAGGGCTTTTGATTCCGGCGCCTGTGGCAGCCCCGGCTGGTCAATTAGGGTCGCGAGCCCTTGTGTGCTGGCCTGGATGAGCAACCGGCCGCGGTCTCCCGTGAAGTTCGCGATCACTTGATCGAGGCCAGCCAACTTCGCCTGCAACTGCTGGTTGTGCGGCTCCGCAGTAACCGCGGCCGAGAGAGCGGCACGCTGTTCCGTCAGTCTGACGATGTCAGAGTCGATCACCGTCAACGCCCCTGACAGGCCGCTCAGACCGACCTTGTTCAGCGAGGCAACGACCTCCTCGGCGACTATCCGCGCCGCCTTCTGAGCAACTTGCGGGATCGGGTCGGCCACAGTGACGTCGACGACCTGCGATGTACCGAGCCCGGCGACAGAGACGTGACTCATGACGAACTGCGCGGTGTCACCTCGAATGCCAGCGTTCGCTAGCGCCTGGTTGGCAGCGGTTGAACCGGTTGCGATGCCTTGGACCTGGCTGACGATCGCGTCGGCTTGCGACGCGGTAACCGGCACTTCGCTCGAAGTCATGACGCGCGCAACTGCCGCGTACATGGTCGGCTGGTTATGCACGATCAGGCCGATAATCGCGAGCGGCGCAAGCACGCAAACGACGAGCAACGCCCAATATTGCCGCACCAAACGGGCGGCAATTTCGTCGATCTCCACCTGACCTCCCCGAACCCCGGCGAGGCCGTCCCCGACCGGGTGGAGCAAAGGTTAGGAGAGGCGAACCGGCAGCACATCGCCCACCGGCACGAATATGCCTACGTAAAATGCGGTAGGTAAACGCACAGTGAACGCGCGGTGAAGTGCGCCAACGAGTACCCGGCGGGCATTACCGTCCGGCGGCTTCGCCATTCTGTTCCGCTAGACCAGTTGCGCCTGCGCCGTTTTCTGGCAGCCTGCGGCCTCCGCCGCCTTGCTCCCGGTGCCTGTCCATGGCGCCGCCCGACGCCTTGGTGTCTTGGTCCGGCTGTGCGCCCTCCCGCTGCACGGTCACGGTGCCGATCCGGTTGCGGCGTCCGGCCAGGCTCTCCGCGGTCAGCCGCAGGCCGGACACAGTCGCGACCGAGCCGGCGATCGGCACCTTGCCGAGTCGGTGCGCGAGCAAGCCACCCACCGTCTCGACGTCTTCGGCGTCGATGCTGACCCCGAACAGCTCCTCGAGTTCCTCCACCGAGAGCCGAGCGCTGACGCGCGCTTCGTCGCCGCTGAGCCACTCCACTGGCGGCCGTTCCCGGTCGTACTCATCGGCGATCTCGCCGACGATCTCCTCGAGGATGTCCTCGATAGTCACCAGGCCTGCCGTGCCGCCGTACTCATCTATCACGATCGCCATGTGGACGTGCCTGGCCTGCATCTCCCGCAGCAAGTCGTCGACCGGCTTGCTCTCCGGCGCGAACGTGGCGGGCCGCATGATCGACTCGACGGTCTCGACCGACTCACCCTCGGGGTGCTCGTGGATGCGGGTCATCACGTCTTTGAGGTAAGCGATGCCCACGACGTCGTCGAGGTTCTCGCCGATCACGGGGATTCGCGAGAAGCCGCTGCGCAGCGCCAGCGAGAGCCCCTGGCGCAAGGTCTTGTGCCGCTCCACGAACACCATGTCCGTGCGCGGCACCATCACCTCACGGACGATCGTGTCCCCGAGCTCAAACACCGAGTGGATCATCGCCCGCTCGCCTGGCTCGATGATCTGCCGCTGCTCTAGCAGGTCAACCAGACCGCGGAGGTCTTCCTCAGAGCCGGAGCGGTTGTCCCTGTCGCGGCGGTCCTGGCCGGGAGTCAGGGCCGCCCCAGCCGCGGCCAGCAGCCGGGGCAGCGGGCCTAGGAGCCGGATGACGGGCGTCAGCACGCTCGCCGCGGCGATGGCTACCTTGACCGGATAGCGTCGTCCGATGCTGCGCGGGATCAGCCCGGCCAGCGCGTAGCTGGCCACCGTCATCGCCACGGCCGTGATGAGGAAGGCCTTCCACGTCACACCCAGCCAGGACACGAGGACGGCGGTGACCAGCACGGCCGCGCTGATCTCCGCGGCGGTTCTGACAAGCAGAACGACCGACAGGTAACGGGGCGCGTCGGTGAGGACCGCTTGCAGAGGCTCGGCGCTCTCGCCTGCCGACCGGCCGAGTTCCTTCGCCCCAGCCCTGGATACCCGCACTAGCGCCGTCTCGGCGCTGGTGCACCAGCCAGCTACCAGCATGAGCGCGACCGCGGCGACAAGCAGCCACCCCACTGAGCTCACCCGGGCCCTTCGGGTGCTGTCGCCTTCGGGGCTGTCGCCTTCGGGGCTGTCGCCTTCGGGGCTGTCGCCGTCGGCGCCAGCCCGCCACGACGCCAGGAGGCGGTCCTGCAGGCCAAACATCTTCGCGTGCTCCTCCGGCTCACCGTGATCGTAGCCGAGCAGGTGCAAGATCCCATGCGTGCAGAGCAGGTCGATCTCGGCCTCGGCCGCGTGCCCTGCCTGTTCAGCCTGCGCGGCGGCCACCTGGGGGCAGATCACCACGTCGCCGAGCAGCACCTCGGCCGCGTCCGGGTCCGGTGCCGCGTGATCAGCATGGGTGCCGCCCGGCTGGGGCAGCCTCAGCTCGTCCATCGGGAAGGCCAGCACGTCGGTAGGGCCTTCCTCGCCCATCCAGCGCACGTGCAGCTCGGTCATCGCTGGCTCGTCGACAAGCAGCACGGAAAGCTCCGCGAGCGGGTGCACGCGCATATCGTCGAGCACGTGCCGGGCGAGCCCGGCTAGGTGCGACTCGTCGACGTCGACGCCCGACTCGTTGGCGATCTCGATGCTCATCTGACCCCCGTCAGCAGGCAGTTACCGGCCGCGGTACCCGTCGCGCCGCTGTCGGCCAGCGGGCAGGCGGCCGGGCTCCGCCGCGGCTTGCCTGGCGTCATATTTCTCATAGGCATCAACGATGTCAGCCACCAGCTTGTGCCGGACGACGTCGTGACTCGTCAGGCGCGAGAAGTACACGTCTTCCACGCCATCCAGGATGTCCTGCACCAGTCGGAGGCCGCTGGTCTGCCCCGCGGGCAAGTCCACCTGAGTGATGTCCCCGGTCACTACGATCCTTGACCCGAATCCCAGCCTGGTGAGGAACATCTTCATCTGCTCGGCCGAGGTGTTCTGCGCCTCATCGAGGATGATGAAGGAGTCGTTGAGTGTCCGCCCTCGCATGTAGGCCAGCGGTGCGATCTCGATCGTGCCGGCCGCGAGGAGCCGTGGAATCGACTCGGGATCGACCATGTCGTGTAGTGCGTCGTACAGCGGGCGTAGGTAGGGGTCGATCTTCTCGTACAGGGTGCCCGGCAGGAAGCCCAGGCGCTCACCTGCTTCAACGGCCGGCCGGGTGAGGATGATGCGGTTGAAGTCCTTGGCCTGCAGGGCCTTGACGGCCTTGGCCATGGCGAGGTATGTCTTGCCGGTCCCAGCGGGGCCGATCGAGAACACAATTGTGTGCGAGTCGATCGCGTCGACGTACCGCTTCTGGTTCAGCGTCTTGGGCCTGATGGTCCGGCCCCGGCTGGACAGGATGTCGAGGTTGAGCACCTCCGCCGGGCGGGCACCCGGCCTGCGGCGCAGCATAGACAGGCTGTGCTCGACCGCGTCGGCGCTGAGCTGGGTGCCGCTGCGCGTGAGCTGGATCAGCTCGTCAAATAGCCGGGATGCCACGGCTGTCTCCGCGGCGGGTCCGGTGATGGTGATCTCATTCCCGCGGACGTGAAAGTCAGCACTCACCGCGTTCTCGATGACGCGCAGCAGCTCGTCGCCTGAGCCGAGGAGGCTAACCATCGACTGCTCATCCGGGATCACGATCCGGACCTGCGCGTCGGTCTCCCTCGAGCCGTCAGTACGGGCATCGCTCGCTCTGGTCGTCGTGCTCTCAGTACCGTTGCTGCCGGGCGTCCCGCCCCTGCGCGAATCAGCCGAATTGTTGGTCAATGGCCCTTCCCTGCCGCGGCCCACTCCCTTGACCGGTGCGTAGCTCATAATATCCGGCTGGCTCCCCTGGTCAGCCCGGCGGCCAGCGCATCGGACGGCCGCCCAGGACGTGGGCGTGGACGTGGGCGACCGTCTGGCCGGCCTCGGCGCCAGTGTTGAAGACGACACGGTAGCCGGTGTCCGCGATGCCCTCGCCGACTGCGACCTCATGGGCGTGCGCGACGAGGTCGGTCAGCAGGTCGTCGCCAGCGGCCGCCAGCTCGGCCAGGTTGGCGTGGTGGTCACGCGGGATCACGAGGATGTGGACGGGGGCCTGCGGATTAATGTCACGGAACGCGATCGTTCGGGGATTGCTCGACACGATCGTTGCCGGTATCTCGGCGGCCGCAATACCGCAGAACAGGCAGTCAGGCACTAGGAGATCTTAACGTGTACCGGGCTTACGGGGCCGCTGACATATATGGTTGCTCTGCGAACCCACGGTGCACCGCCCCCTAGGTGCAGCGGGCCCGCCAGTTTCTGGCTTTCCGTCGCTCAGGGATCAGTCATGCGCGGGCGCTGATCTGAGTCAGAGATGGGCGTGGGGGGTAATGGAAGTGGCCAGGCGAGCCGGGCTGCCAGCCGGACACCGCAAAGACCCGTAATGACAGCGAGTGAACCTTCGGACGTGGCTGCGCGTCCAATACACGTGACCGAGACCCTGGTGGCAGATGTTGCTCTAGGGTCCGTTTCGGTCGCTTCGGATGCTGACCGGGCAGTCACGGAGCTCTACAGCACTCACTACCGCTCGTTGGTGCGGCTCGCAGCGCTGCTGGTTCGTGATATTGGAACCGCGGAGGAAGTTGTGCAGGACTCGTTCGTCGCGATGCACGGCGCGTGGCGCCGCCTTCGGGACAGCGAGAAGGCCCTGTCCTATTTGCGACAGTCGGTAGTAAATCGCTCACGGTCCGTCCTCAGGCACCGGATCGTCGTCGACCGTAACGCCCCGAAACCCGCACCGGACGAGCCCAGCGCTGAGCATGGTGCGTTCGCCCTGCTCGATCGATCGGCGGTGATCGCCGCGTTGCGGAAGCTGCCGCCGCGGCAGCGTGAGGCCCTGGTGCTCCGGTTCTACGCCGACATGTCTGAGGCGCAGATCGCCGACGCCATGTGCATCAGCCGTGGGGCCGTCAAGAGCCATACAGCCCGGGCAATGCAAGCGCTCCGCGTCGTTCTGGAGCGTGACGCGTGAGCACCGGGAACGAGCGCGACATGCTTCGCCGGGCGCTGCAGCTGGCCGATGGCATCGAGCCCCGAGGTGATGGCCTGCAGCGGATCCAGGCCAAGTTGCGGCCCCCGCGTCCGCTGGCAGTGGCGTGGGCGGAAGGATCGTGGACCTACCTACGTACGCGCGTTCCCGCCGCGTTCGAGGCGTTCGTCGAGGTACTCCGCAGCGTGGCCAGCCTGGCGTGGGAGCGCTTCGGGCCGCGCCGCAGCACATCGGGGGGCCGGGCGGCGCGCACACTCGGCTGGCTTCGGCCAGCCGCCGCGCTCGGCGTGACAGTCTTCATCGTCGCGGCTGGCACGTATATCGCGATCGACACGCAGCAAGGAATCTCTCCGAGCGCGTCGAATGCTGTCCGCTCCACCGGCGGTGGGGGTGGCGCAGGCGGCGGCTCCCAGGGCAACGGCGGCGGCACTAACGCGCAGGGCCAGTCGACCCTCGGCTCGGGCAGCTCAACAGGACCCAAGGCGAGTCCGACATGCAGGACTGCCAAGCCCGCTGGCGCCAAGCCGTCGGCTTCGCAGCCCGGGCAGATCCAGAGCACTAGCCCGAGCGCCTCACCATCCGATTCCTCGGGAGGTGTCTCGCCCTCGCCGACGACTACCGACAGCTCGACACCGACCCCCGGCGCGACGGATACCGGCCAGGCCAGCCTGTCGACTGCCGGAACGGACGTCCCGGCAGTCGGGAGCTCCTCCCCAGCCGTGGCCGCCCTGACAAGCCAGTCCGTCCAGGCCCGCCACTTGGTGGCATCGTCAAGCCTGCCGCTGTGCGGCAAGAGGCCCGTCAAGCACAATTCGCCGGGACCGACGCCCAACGCGCACCCAGCGGTTTTCAGTTTCGGCAAGCTCGACGACGGCCGCTGACGGCCCCCTGCCTATTGACAGCCTCCGGTCCAAGACCGCTGGCGTGTGAACAAAGCCGATCGGCCGGATCTTCGCCGGCCTGTTTTGTACCTTCCTGTTAGCAGCTTCGCGGGTCTCAGGCCCAGCGGCGGGTTCGGCTGAGCACGATCCCCGCCGCCACGACGCCGGCCGACGACGCGCGCAGCACGGTCGGCCCCAGCCCCGCGGCGACGGCTCCCGCGCCGGCCAGGGCATCGCTTTCCGCCGGCGTGATGCCGCCCTCTGGGCCGACGATGATGACTATCTCGCCGCTGTCGGGCACGTGCACCGTGGCGACAGATTCCCCCGCCTCGGGCTCCAGCAAGATCGCCACGGCCGCCGCCTGTACACGCTGGACCGCGCCAGCGAGGTCAACCGCAGCCGCCACCTCGGGAAACCACGCCCGCCTGGACTGCTTTGCCGCCTGCTCAGCGGCCGAACTCCACCGCGCGCGAGACTTAGCCGCTCGCTCCCCGCGCCATACCGCGACGCATCGCTCGGCGGCCCATGGGACGATGACGTCCGTCCCGACTTCCGTGAGCAACTCGACAGCGAGCTCGCCGCGGTCACCCTTCGGTATCGCCTGAATGACCGTCACCGTCGGTTCTGGGCGGGGCTCCGTGCGCCTATCGAGCACCGTCAGCTCGAGCTCGCCCGGCCTGGCGGCCGCCACGACGCACTCCGCGACCAGCCCGCGGCCGTCGGTGATGTCGACCCGTTCGCCTGGGACGAGACGCCGCACCGTGCTCGCGTGCCTGCCCTCCTGGCCGCGCAGCACGAGGCGCTCTGCGGCCAGGTCAGCCGCAGCTGCGACGAAGACCGGCGGTCTCAGGAGCGGCCCGGCCCGGGCTCAGCGAGAGTTGAAAGCATCGCGCAGGCGAGAGAACAAGCGCTGCTGCCCGGGCGCGAACTTGCCAGGCGGCGCTTCCTCACCACGCAGCTTGGCCAGCTGACGGAGCAGTTCTTCCTGCTCAGGCTCCAGCTTGGCTGGCGTCTCGACCGTGACGTGGATGATGAGGTCGCCGCGGCCCGAGTTGTTGAGCCGCTCGGTCCCGAGGCCGACCATGGGGATTGCCTGCCCGGACTGCGTTCCCGGCCTGATATCCAGGTCCGACGGGCCGTCCAGCGTGTCAACAGTCAGCGTGGCGCCGAGGGCGGCGGCGACCATCGGGATCGTGACCGTGCAGTGCAGGTCGTCGCCGCGGCGCTCGAATATCGCATGTGGCCGCTGGACGATCTCCAGGAACAGGTCGCCGGCCGCACCACCGCCGGGTCCGGTCTCGCCTTCACCAGCAAGCTGAATGTGGGTGCCGTCCTCGACGCCGGCCGGGATGCGCACCTTGATAGTGCGGCGAGTCCTGACCCGGCCGTCGGCGTCGCACTCGGGGCACGGCTTGCGGATGACGGTGCCGAAGCCGCCGCACCCGGGGCACGGCCTCGAGGTCATCATCTGGCCGATAAATGACCTCGTGACCTGGCTCACCTCGCCACGCCCATTACAGACGTCGCAGGTGACCGGGTGCGTGCCGGGCGCCGTGCCTTCGCCGGAGCACGTTGGGCACACGACAGCCGTATCTACGACCAGCTCCCGCGTGGTGCCGAAGGCGCACTCGGAAAGGTCGAGGTCGACGCGGATCGTCGCGTTGCGGCCGCGCCGGGCCCGGCTTCGAGGACCTCGCGGAGCAGCTCCACCGCCGAAGAAGGCATCCATCAGGTCGCTGAACGGGAACCCGGCCGCGCCGAAGCCGCCGGCGGTCGCGCCGGCCCGGGCAAACGGATCGCCGCCGAGGTCATACATCTGGCGCTTCTCGGGGTCGGAGAGGACCTCGTACGCCTGCGTGACTTCCTTGAAGCGCTCCTGAAGGTGCGGATCAGGATTCACGTCAGGGTGCAGTTCGCGGGCAAGCCTGCGGTAGGCCTTCTTGATCTCTTCGGGGCCAGCATCTCGGCTGACCCCGAGGATCCCGTAATAGTCGTTCGCCACAGGCATTCCTAGGACTCCGCCAGGATCTGGCCGACATAACGTGCCACTGCGCGTACTGCTCCCATCGCCGTTGGGTAGTCCATCCTCGTCGGGCCTAGCACCCCAAGCCTGGCCAGCGACTGGTCGCCACTGCCGTAGCCGGTCGCTACCAGCGACGTGCTCCGCAGGCCCTGCACGTCATTCTCGGACCCGATACGCACGGTCACCGTCGCATGGTCGCTCGACTCGCCGAGCAGGTGCATGAGGACTACCTGTTCTTCCAACGCTTCGAGCACCTCACGCAATCCCCGGGAGAAGTCAGTTGGGGTGAGATTCGCAGCACCACCGACGACGACGCGCTCCTCGTGCCGGTCGACCAGAGTCTCCACGATGACGGAGAACACCGCAGCAGCATTGGGCCGTTCCATCGGGGTCACGCGGTCCGGCAACTCCGCAACCACCGTAGCCACGTCGGCGAGCTTGCGGCCGTCGAGGCAGGCATTGAGCACGGCCCTTAGCTGGGTGATCGAATCGTCGCCGATCGGACCTGGCAGCTCCACCGTTCGCTGCTCGACGCGGCCGGTGTCGGTGATCAGGACGAGTAGCAGCCGTCGGTCGGCCAGCGGGACGAGTTCGATGTGACGGACAGCCGACCTCGTCAGCGACGGGTACTGGACGACGGCGACCTGCCTGGTTAGCTGCGCCAGCAGGCGAACCGTCCGCGTGACCACATCGTCCAGATCGTAGGCCCCGCCGAGGAATGTTTCGATAGCGCGGCGCTCCGCCAGGGACAGCGGCTTGACCTCGGACAGCTTGTCCACGAACAGGCGGTAACCCTTCTCGGTAGGGATCCGCCCGGCGCTGGTATGCGGCTGGACGATGAAGCCCTGATCCTCAAGGACAGCCATGTCATTGCGGATAGTGGCCGGCGAGACATCGAGGCTGTGGCGGTCCACCAGGGACTTCGAGCCGACAGGCTCGTTCGTGGAGACAAAGTCCTCCACGATCGCGCGCAAGACCGCCAGCTTCCTGTCGTCGAGCACGCGCTCACCTCCCTGGCACTCCTGAGTCCTGAGTGCCAAGTCTATGGCCGGAATCGGTGAGCGGCACAGACCGGCCAATCTGCCGGTCGGCTAGAAATGTGTCCTGGTTTGCCATATATAGCGGCAATCAAGCGACTTTCCCGGCGAGACGGCGTCGGGCCGGCGTCAGGCCGAGATTCCCCTGATGACAGCGTCCGCCAGGAGCCTGCCCTGCGTGGTCAGCCGGACATATCCGGCCTCGAGCGCATCCTTGCCGACCAGCCCGTCGAAGGCCGCCTGGTCAGCGGCAGCGCGCCCGGCTGGGCTGAGCTCGGCCACCGGGCATCCCGACGCCAGCCGCGTGAGCAGCATGATCCGCTCGGTCGCTCGCTCCGCGTCGGTGAGGATCTCCCTGGCCTGGCCGGGGCTCACGCCGGCGCTGAGGCGCTCCGCGTACGCGGCCGGGTGGCGGACGTTCCACCACCGGGCACCCGCGATGTGGCTGTGCGCGCCCGGGCCAATCCCCCACCAGTCGCCGCCGGTCCAGTAGAGCTGATTGTGCCGGCACTCCGCCTGCTGGTTGGCCGCCCAGTTGGAGACCTCGTACCAGTGCAGGCCCGCCGCACCGAGCCGGTCGTCGGCAATCAGATACCGATCGGCCAGCACGTCGTCGTCGGGGAGGGGCAGCTCGCCCCGCCGGATTCTGGCCGCCAGCCTCGTGCCCTCTTCCACGATGAGCGAATAGGCCGAGATGTGATCGGGGCCTGCGGCCAGAGCGTTGTCCAGCGACACCTCCCAGTCGGCGTCGCTCTCGCCCGGCGTGCCATAGATCAAGTCCAAGCTGACGTGCTCGAAGCCGGCCGCCCGCGCCCACCCCACGCATTGCTCCGGCCGCCCCGGACTGTGCACGCGGTCCAGGACGGCCAGAACGTGCGGCACTGCGCTCTGCATGCCGAGTGAGATCCGCGTGAAGCCCCCGGCTCGCAAGTCCGCCAGCGTCCGCTCGTCGACGGTCTCGGGGTTGGCCTCGGTCGTCACCTCGGCGAGCGGGGCCAGGCCAAATTCGGCATCGATCGCTTGCAGGATGGCGCTCAGGTCGGTTGGGGGCAGCAGCGTCGGCGTTCCGCCGCCAACGAACACCGTCTCCACGGGCCCCGCGCGGCCTGCTAGCACGCGCCCGGCCTGCCGTATCTCTGCTATTGCCAGCGCCGCGTATGACTCACGCGAGGCACCGCTCCCAAGTTCGGTGGCCGTGTAGGTGTTGAAGTCGCAGTAACCGCACCTGGTCTGGCAGAACGGCACATGCACGTAGACCCCGAAGGGCGCCTCGCCGAGCCGCCCTGCAGACCCATCCGGGAGACCGCCGTCAGCGGGCATCGGTTCCCCGTCAGGCGGCTGACCAGCCATGCTCAGTAGGCCTCGGCCGTCACAACGCTGCCCAGCACGTCGGCGCCGATCTCGTCCCACTTCGATCCGCGACCCTCGACGCGTAGCAGCCGCCGCATAAGGTCGCGGTCACCGTAGTAGGCCCGCATCGACTCCGCTACGGTGACGGCCTGCGACGGGTATCGATCACCGTCAGCTCGTCGCCCGCCTGGACCCGACCGGACGTCAGCACGCGCAAGTAGGCGCCTGGTCGGCCCGCGGCGGCGAAGCGCTTTACCCAGCCCGGCACGTCCATCCAGGACCTGAACGTGACGCACGGGATGCGCGGCGCGGTCACCTGGACGACCACGGCGCCTAGCTGCCACGTCTCGCCGATCAGGGCGGCGTTGATGTCGATCCCCGCGGTCGTGACGTTCTCGCCGAAGATCCCGTTCGGTAGCTCACGGCCGAGCTGCTCGGTCCACCAGTCCATGTCTTCCCTGGAATAGGCGTAGAGGGCCTGGTCGGCACCCCCATGGTGCCTCTTGTCGGCTTGCTCGTCGCCATCGAGGCCGAGCGGGCCGACATCAACAGGGCCGACCAGAGGACGCTTGTCGATAGCGCTCCGGTCTGGCTTGCCGCCGACCACGAGGTCGGAGATCTGGCCGCGGTTGAGCGAGATGACGCGGGCGCTTGGCATGCTCATGACGCTAGCTGACGTCGAGGCGACCGTCGAACCAGTAAATGCGCCGGCGGCGTGGCCGACGCCATCAGCCGCTGACGCGCGGGTCAATTTGGTACATATCGGGTTAACCGGCCGCTGTTCGGAGTCGGCGGGGAGATACTGAGAGCGACGGCCCGTGCCAAGGGGGTATTCGGTGAGCTCAGGGTCTGAAGGCCAGCCTCCGGATCAGTTCGGCCAGGATCCGACCGATCGGGACCAGCCCCAGCCCCAACCTGGGCCGTCTCAGGCTGGCCAGTACCCGCCCGGCCAGTACCCGCCCCGCCAGTACCCCACGAGCCCGGGCCAGTACCCACCGAGCCCGGGCCAGTACCCGCCGGGCCCGGTTGGCTATCCGCCGCAGTTCTACGCGCCCGTCATGCCCCGGAACAACCCGTTCGCCATTACGGCCCTGGTGTGCGGCATCGTTCAGTTCCTGCTCGGCCTGTTGGTCGTCGGGAACATCCTCGGGGCGATCCCGGCCATCGTCTTCGGCTCCATCGCGCTGAAACAGATCAAGCTTCGCGGGGAGCGCGGCCGCGGTCTGGCGATCGCCGGCCTGGTGCTCGGCATCCTGGGCGTCCTCTACTTCGCGCTCATCATCATCGTGATCGTCTTCGGAAACGCCAGCAGCTCAGGGACGTCCTAGCCACGGCGACCGCTAGGACCGCTTCTTGTCAGGTCCCTGCTCGGTCGAAAGCGCCGCGACGAAGGCTTCCTGCGGAACCTCGACACGTCCGATGACCTTCATTCGGCGCTTGCCTTCCTTCTGCTTCTCGAGCAGCTTCCGCTTCCGCGTGATGTCCCCGCCGTAGCACTTGGCGAGCACGTCCTTGCGGATGGCACGGATGTTCTCACGAGCGATGATCCTGGAGCCGATGGCAGCCTGGATCGGCACTTCGAACTGCTGACGCGGGATCAGCTCTTTGAGCTTGGCGGTCATGCTCAGGCCGTATTCGCGTGCCTTGTCGGTGTGCACGATCTGGCTGAAAGCGTCGACGGGTACGCCCTGAAGCAGGATGTCGACCTTCACCAGGTCGGATTCCTGCTCGCCGGCAGGCTCGTAGTCGAGCGAGGCGTAGCCGCGGGTACGGGATTTGAGCTGGTCGAAGAAGTCGAAGATGATCTCGCTGAGCGGCATCGTGTACCGGATCTCGACCCGCTCGGTGGACAGGTAGTCCATGCCGAGCAGCACGCCGCGGCGGCTCTGGCACAGCTCCATGATCGCGCCCACATAATCCGACGGCGCCAGGATCGTAGCCCTAACCACGGGCTCGAAGATCTGGCCCAGCTTGCCCTCCGGGAACTCGCTCGGGTTGGTGACGATCATCTCCGGGCCGGACTCCAGCACGACGCGGTACACGACGTTCGGCGCTGTCGAGATCAGCTCCAGATCGAATTCGCGCTCTAGCCGCTCCCTGACGATCTCCATGTGCAGCAGGCCGAGGAAGCCGCAGCGGAAGCCGAAGCCAAGCGCGGTCGACGTCTCCGGTTCGTAGACCAAAGAGGCGTCGTTGAGCCGTAGCTTGTCCAGGGCGTCGCGCAGTTCGGGGTAGTCGTCGCCGTCCACCGGATAAAGACCGGAGAAGACCATCGGCCTGGGGTTGTCGTAGCCCGCTAGCGGCTGCTTTGCCGGACTGGCCACGGAGGTCAGCGTGTCGCCGACCCGGGCCTGGCGCACGTCTTTGACGCCGGTGATCAGGTACCCGACCTCGCCGGCAGCCAGGCCGTCCGACGGCACCGGTTCGGGCGAGATAACGCCTATCTCCAGCGTCTCGTGCACCGACTTCGTCGACATCATGAGCGTGCGCTCGCGGCGGGACAGCCGGCCGTCGACGACCCTGACGTATGTGACAACGCCGCGGTACGTGTCGTAGACCGAGTCGAAGATCAGGGCGCGGGCGGGCGCGTCCAGGTCGCCGGAGGGGGGCGGGACCTGGGCCACGATGGCGTTCACCAGCTCCTCGACGCCCTCGCCTGTCTTCGCCGAGACCCGGAGGACGTCGGACGGCTCGCAGCCGATGATGTTCGCCAGCTCGGCCGCGTACTTCTCGGGCTGGGCCGCCGGCAAGTCGATCTTGTTGAGCACCGGGATGAGGTGCAGGTCGGCGTCCAAGGCCAGGTACAGGTTCGCCAGCGTCTGTGCCTCGATGCCCTGGGCGGCGTCGACCAGGAGGACGGCGCCTTCGCAGGCGGCCAGCGACCGTGACACCTCGTACGTGAAGTCAACGTGCCCAGGTGTGTCGATCAGGTTGAGCACGTACTGGGTGCCATCCTCGCCGCGCCATGGCAGCCGGACGGCCTGGCTCTTGATGGTGATGCCGCGCTCCCGCTCGATGTCCATTCGGTCGAGGTACTGGGCGCGCATCTGCCGGTCGTCGACGACGCCAGTGAGCTGCAGCATCCGGTCGGCGAGCGTTGACTTGCCGTGGTCAATGTGGGCAATAATGCAGAAATTCCGGATGACCGCCTGCGGCGTTCGGGCAGGCTGGGGCGCGGACAGCTGGCGCATCTGCTGTTCGGGCGTTGTCGACACGGGGCATCCGAGAGGTTGTTGGGTTCGCTTAGGCAGGCGCGTCTATCGTTGCACGCCGGGCCAGGTGCACCGGCCACCAGGCACCTGAGCCGCTGA
Organism: uncultured Actinomycetota bacterium; assembly: GCA_963730085.1. Classification (GTDB taxonomy): domain Bacteria; phylum Actinomycetota; class Actinomycetes; order Streptosporangiales; family Streptosporangiaceae; genus JAJYUU01. The sequence goes on from CAVSQI010000019.1 coordinate 122,547, forward strand.
TCAGCGGGTATGAGTTTGAGCAGCCGGACCGATCTCGGCTATCCTTGGCTACTGGCTGCCTGCATGCCCGCGTTTGCCGCTGTGAATCCGTGGAACGGGGCGCGATGCTGCGGACCGCTGAGATCGCGGCTCGTGCCGGCACCAGACCACCTAGACCAACCGTAGCGAGGCATTCGCGTGGCAAACATCAAGTCCCAGATCAAGCGCAACAAGCAGAACGAGAAGGCTCGGCTCCGCAACAAGGCGGTCAAGTCCGAGCTGAAGACGTCCGTGCGCAAGTTCCGCGAGGCTGCCGACACCGGAGATGCCGAGGCTGCGCAGACCGCGATGCGGGCCGCGTCCATCAAGCTAGACAAGGCCGCGAGCAAGGGCGTCATCCACAAGAACCAGGCTGCGAACCGCAAGTCGGCGATCGCCAAGCGGGCTGAGCAGCTCAAGAGCGCCTAGGCGCCAGCAGGGATTGAGGGCTAGCGCCCTCGCCCGCCGCGGCTGAACCTGGGCACTGCGCACGGCCGGCAATGACAGGCCGTGATCTTGGGAGTTTTGGATGTCCAGGCTCACTGCCTCGAACGTCAGCATTTCCTTCGGCGGCCTCGTCGTGCTGGACGGCGTCAGCCTCAGCATCGGCGCCGGCGATCGCACCGGAATCCTCGCTGCGAACGGCATCGGCAAGTCGACGCTGCTCAAGGTCCTAGCTGGTGACCTCGAGCCGGACGCTGGCACCGTGACCAGGGCGCCGGCAAATACGACCGTGCTCAGGCTCGCCCAGGAGCCGGACATCCGCCCTGGCGAGTCCCTCGCCGCGAACCTGGCCCGGCGGACGCACGTGGCCGCTGCGCAGGCCGACCTGGATGCGACGATCGCGGCCCTGGAGCGCGCTGAAGCCGGCGCCGACGATGCCTACGACGCAGCGCTGCAGCGATGGCTCGCCCTGGGCGGCGCCGACCTGCCGGAGCGCATGGCTCAGGTGACCGCCCAGCTTGGGCTTGGCGACTCACTTCTGGACCGGAACGTGGCCGAACTATCCGGTGGCCAGAAAGCACGGCTCGGGCTCGCCGCTGTGCTCCTGGCCCAGCCCGACGTTCTGCTCCTCGATGAGCCGACCAACGACCTGGACGACGCAGGCCTGGCCTTGCTTGAGATGCGCCTGAAGACGAGCAGGGCCGGCGTCGCCCTCGTCAGCCACGATCGGGCCCTGCTGGCGGCCGTCACGAGCCAGATCCTGGAACTGGACGAGTTCACCCGGCACGCCAATCTGTTCTCTGGCGGCTGGGATGCCTACATGGCCGAACGGGATCTCGCCCGGCGGCGCGAAGTCGATGCGTACGCCGCCTACGAGTCAGAACGCAGCCAGCTCACTGAGTCGGCCCGCCAGCAGCGGCAGTGGGCCAGATCGGGCGCTCAGCGCGCGGCTAACCCGCGCTACCAGGCCGATCCCGACAGGCACATCAAGTCATTCAAGATCGCCAGAGCCCAGCAAACGGGCAGCGGCGCTGCCAAAATCGACAAGGCGATCTCGAGACTGGACAAGGACGCGCCAGACGAAGTGCGGGAGCCTTGGCAGTTGCGGCTCGAGATCGCTCAGGCGAAGCGGGCCGGCGACGTCGCGGTCGCGCTGACTGGCGCGGTCGTCCGCCGCGGGGACGTCACGCTGGGGCCGATCACCCTGACCATCGGGCCAACCGACCGGATCCGCATCACCGGACCCAACGGGTCTGGGAAGACGACGCTGGTTGACGCCCTGGTCGGGCGCGCGCCACTGTCGGCGGGCCGGCGGTACGCCGGGCCGAGCGTGGTGGTCGGCGAGCTGGACCAGACGCGCCGGGAGTTCGCCACATCCGAGCCTGTCGTCGACGTCGTCACGTCGGCGACAGGCCTCAGCGGGGAAGAGACACGTACGCTACTGGCCAAGTTCCGGTTGCGAGGCGACGCGGCTCTGCGGCCGGCGAGCGCGCTGTCTCCCGGCGAGCGGACGCGCGCAGGCCTGGCGCTGCTTCAGGCCCGCGGCGTCAACTTGCTCGTACTCGACGAGCCGACAAACCATCTCGACATCGAGGCCATCGAACAGCTCGAGCAAGCACTCGCCGCCTACTCCTGCACGCTGATCCTCGTCACGCACGACCGCCGCCTCGCCGCAGCCGTCGACGTTACGCAGACGATCGACGTGCGATCCCTACACGCCCGGCCCTAAGGGCTCGCGCGCGGACGGCTGCCGTCGGGCCGTTCTATGTGGCCGGACGGCAGTACCGTCCGCTCGTCCCGGCCGGCAACCCGGATGTTCTGGACATTCCCGGCCGAGCCGCGCGCGATGTTCATGATCAACTTTGACATTTCACGTCGGAGGTGCAGTTTCGCGCCCGAGTTGTCCGTTTCAGGTGCACCTCAGGCGTGAAAAGTGCGGACGGACGCGCTGAGCAGCTTGTGAATGCTGCCTACTCCGCGCTGCGGCAAGCGACGATCGTCGTGATTGCTCGCTCGAGCGCGTAACCGGCGCTCGCTCCTTCGCCTTTGACTTGTGCGTCGGCTTCGGCGACGGCGGCGTGCGCCTTCGCGAGACCCGATGATGTCCACCCGCGGAGCTGCTGGCGCGCTTTGTCGATCTTCCACGGCGGCATTCCAAGGTCCGCGGCCAATTTGTTCGGGCTGAGGCCGCGGCCGACGGAGCCAACCAGGCCGAGGGTTCGCAGGCCGGATGCCAGTGCACTGGTGATCAAGACCGGTGACGTCCCGGTCGCGAGGGCCCAGCGAAGCTGCTCTAGTGCATCGGCGAGATTGCCCTCGCAGGCCTTGTCGGCCACCGAGAATCCGGTCGCCTCGGCGCGGCCGTGGTAGTACCGCGCGACGGCGGCCTGGTTGATTACGCCCGTGGTGTCCGCGGCGAGCTGGCTGCAGGCGGCGGCCAGCTCACGCAGGTCGTTGCCGACGGCATCGAGCAGCGCACGCAATCCCCCGTCGTCGGCCTTGCGCCCGGCCTGGCGGAACTCGCCGCGTAGGAAGTCCATCCGCTCGCCGAAGCGCTTGACGCTCGGGCAGTCCACTCGGCGCGCGCCGACACTGATGAGGTCGGCGAGCAGCGCCTTGTTTTTTGCCCCGCCGGCGTGAGTGATCACGAGGAATACGTCTGGGCCTGGAGACCTCGCCAGTCGCGTCAGCTCGCCGGCCAGATCCTTGCCGGCGTCCTGCCCGGACCTGATGACCACCACGCTGCCAGCGCCGAACAGCGACGGCGCGGTCAAGTTCGTCAGCTCGCCGGGGGCAAGCTCCGCGGCCGCAACCTGGTGGATGTCCACGGAGCCGTCCGTGCTCGCTGCGGCCTCGTCGCCGGGACTGGGCTTGGCGGCCTCGTCCCGTCCCGCCGCGATCGCGACGGCCGCGGCCACCGCCCGGTCAACGAGCAGTTCTTCTTCGCCGACGATGACGGTCACCGGCGGAGCGGCGGCCGCGGCGCCGTCGGCGCCGGGAGCAGAAGCCATGAACGCAGCATGCCACGAGCTGGGGAGCAGACGGGACGCCATGCGCGTCCGCGCGGACTGCTAGCCGAGCAACGATTCTCCGCCGCGCCAGACCCGCACCGGCTTCATGCCGTACGACCACGCGAATGCGCCCTCGTGGTCAGCGTCCCAGGCAACGATGTCGACGAGTTTGCCACGGGTCATCGCGCCCCGGTCGGGCGCGCGCAGGGCCTGCGCCCCGCCGAGCGTCGCGGCGCGCAGCGCCTCCGTCACGCTCATCCCGAGTGCCGAGATCGCGAGGCCGATGACCAGCGGCATGGACGTAATGCCGTTCTCGCCGGGCGAGTGGCCAGATCCAAGCGCGAGTGGGACGCCCTTGTCCAGCAGGGCCCGGACCGGTGGCAGGCCACGGGACTCTGACAGGTTCGCCGGGCACAGCACCGCCACGACGCCAGCCCGGGCCAGCGCGGCGACGGCCGCGTCGTCGGCACCGCCGAGCAGGTCAGCTGCTGCGCAGCCAAGCTCGGCGGCCAGCAGGGCGCCTGCGCTCCGTCCGTTGCCGCCTGCGTGCAGCCGCGGCAAGAGGCCGGCGGCGCGACCGGCGTTCAGGATCCATCTGGCCTCACGGGTACTGAACCTGCCCTCGTCGCAGTAGGCGTCGATGCTGTCCGCGCCCGCGGCGACCGCGTCAGCACACCAACTACCGACGGCGTCCACGTAGTCGTTCCGCCGACCGAAGAACTCGGGCGGCACAGCGTTCGCGGCCAGGAACGTGACGTGCACGCGCGGCATGCCAGGCTCGTTCTCCAGCGACCGCAGCAAGCGCACGTCGGCCAGCTCGCCGTCCCTGGTCAGGTGGTAGCCGGTCTTCGCTTCGACCGTCGTGGTGCCGCTGAGCGCCCACCTGCGCAGCCGCTCCCGCACCCCGCTGCACAAGGTCCAGGGGTCGGTGCCACGGGTAATCGTGACGGTCGAGGAGTCGCCGCCGCCGGCCGACAGGATCTCGCTCGACGACGATCCGCCTGAGCGCATGGCCAGCTCAGCCCAGCGGTTGCCGGCGTAGACGGGATGGGTGTGGGCATCGATGAGGCCCGGTGTGACCAGGGCACCGCCGAGGTTCTCCACGTGATCGACGTCGACGATGTTATGGACGACGCCCGGAATCGACGTCGGCAGCTCGGATGCGGGGCCAACCCAGGCGATGCGGTCGTCCTGGGACAAGATCGCGGCGTTGCTCCAGATCTCAGAGCCCGTCCAGAGCCGGCCGATATTCGTCAGTAGCCGTACCGTCATGTCGCGCCGCCCAGCCGAGGACAGCAGGAGTGCGCGGGCATCCGGGCAACCATGCGGCCTCTCTCACCGAGCGTCGAGATCAGCGTGAAACCTGGGACGAGCAAGGCGAACCAGGTTGCGCGCGACGCCACGTCAAAAGACTGGCGTTATCGCGACACACCACCATATCGGTTTAGTCACGGTATTGCACAGGCCGGAGCCTGTAAAGGGCTGTTTCGGCATTGACGACGGCAGATAGTTTTTGCCGCGAGACCTGTCATCTTAATGGCAGCCAGACGCCGTGCATTGCCCCGACGCGCCGAGACCGCGTGCTCACTGGTCGGTTAATGCACACGTGCCAGAGCGACGCGGCGGAGCGACGACCGGCGCCCCAGGTCGCTGCTTGGGCCGCCGCTGGCGTTCGCCGCAAGTACGTCGCCGCAGGTAGAAGGCCTGCAATCGTCAGCTGCAATCGTTCGCGCTGCCCACGCAGGCAATCAGCGTTGGATCCTCACAGCCGGACCTGTGCGAAAACACATGGATTCCTGAGGTTCACAGAATAGGGTTCGGTGTCGCCTCAGACGTTATCCGCGGACAAAGCAGGCCGACTCATTGCAGTGCGTGGCGCAATTGCAGAGTAAATTGCGCAATATTGTGCACGCCGCACCGCAACCTGGCCAGCAGGGCGCGATCTAACGCGCGGCCGCGATCCACGACTGCGGGTGCGATCTATCGCGCGTTATTCGTCTGGACCAACCTGTCGAGCTCGGCCGCGAGATCGAGAGGCACCTTGGCGGTCAGCTCGGTGCCGTTACCACTGTGCTCAACGGTGACTACCTCGCCCTCGTCGTGCGCGCGTGATAGCAGGTCACCACGGTCATAGGGGACGAGGACGCTGACCTCTCGGAACTGCCGCGGCACCAGCCGCTCGATCTCTGCCTCGAGCTTGTCCACCCCGTCGCCAGTCAGGGCCGACACGACAACCGATTGACGTTCCGCTAGTCGCAGGCCTTCGATCTCGATGGGATCGGCGCTGTCCGCCTTGTTGATGACGACCAGCTCAGGCACGCCGCCAGCCCCGATCTCGGCGAGCACCTCGCGTACCGCAGCGAGCTGCGACCGCGGGTCGGGATCGGAGCCGTCGACTACGTGGAGGATGAGGTCGGCGTCCGCGACCTCCTCCAGCGTGGAGCGGAAGGCATCGACGAGCTGATGCGGAAGGTGCCGCACGAATCCAACGGTGTCAGTCAGCGTGTATGGCCAGCCGGCTGGCGCCCTGGCCCGGCGCACGGCTGGGTCCAGCGTCGCGAACAGTGAATCGTCAACCAGCACCTGAGCCCCGGTGAGGCGGTTCAGCAAGCTTGACTTCCCGGCATTGGTGTAACCCGCGATCGCCACGGACGGCACCGAATGGCGCCGACGCTGGCCGCGCTGCACGTCTCGGCCGACGGACATCTCCGCGATCAGGCGGCGCAGCCGGGAGATCCGCGACCGGATCCGGCGGCGGTCTGTCTCGATCTTGGTCTCGCCTGGTCCGCGCGTGCCAATGCCGCCTGTCCCGCCGGCTCGGCCGCCAGCCTGGCGCGACAGCGACTCGCCCCAGCCCCGAAGCCGTGGGAGCAAGTACTGAAGCTGGGCAAGTTCGACCTGCGCCTTACCTTCCTTGCTGCGCGCGTGCTGCGCGAAGATATCGAGGATCAGCGCGGTCCGGTCGACGACCTTGACCTTGACCGTGCCTTCAAGGCTCCGTAGCTGGCCGGGGGTCAGCTCGCCGTCGCAGATGACGGTGTCTGCCCCGAGCGCCGCCACGATCTCGGCAAGTTCCCTGGCCTTGCCTGCGCCGACGTACGTCGAGGCATCCGGGCGGCCTCGCCGTTGGACGAGCGCGTCCAGGACCTCCGAGCCGGCGGTCTCGGCGAGGCGAGAGAGCTCGCGAAGCGAGTTCTCGGCCATGGCCTGCGTGCCCTCGGTCCAGACGCCCATGAGGACGACTCGCTCGAGCCGCAGAGCCCGGTACTCGACCTCACTGATGTCCTCGAGCTCGGTCGAGAGTCCGGCGACGCGCCGCAGCGCGTGCCGATCTTCAAGATCAAGCTGCCCGTCCTCGGGCTCAGTGCGGACATCCCAGATCTGGTCAGAGGAATCGTCGTGCGATTGCGCTGTCATGCCACCTCTACTGGGCTGAGAAAAGCCCTCAATGCCGGTAAATACTGGTAACTGCACCAAGACATCGGGAACGCCGCTGGCAGCGAGCGCTGACCCCGATAGTGCCATGGCGCTTATACATCCTCATCTCATTAACACTCTCAACCCGCAAGATGTGCCCCGCGGGGGGCACTTAGCCGCCGTGCCTTAAGCCGAGCCGCCCGCGAGCCTGCGCGGTCGGAGCGCATGGGTTACCTTCTGGTAGTCAAGACGGCGGCCGGCCAGCCCCCGGCGGTTAGGAGCGCGCAGTGTCGAACGGCGTCGAGATTGCCGGCCCATCGGGTGCCCGCTATGAGGAAATCCTGACTCCCGAAGCGCTCGACTTGGTCGGCGTTTTGCACAGGGAACTCGGCCAGCGCCGACGCGAGCTGCTCCAGGCACGTGCCGTCCGCCAGGATGAGCTGTCAGCCGGCGCCAACCTGGACTTCCTGACGAGCACAGAGGGCATCCGCGGCGATAGCTCGTGGCGAGTTGCGGCGCCAGCACCTGGCCTCATCGACCGGCGCGTCGAGATCACCGGTCCGACCGAGAAGAAAATGACGATCAACGCGCTCAACTCCGGCGCCAAGGTGTGGCTCGCGGACTTCGAGGACGCGAACACGCCGTTGTGGGACAACATGATCGCGGGCCAGCTCAACCTGAAAGACGCGCTCGACCGGAAGATCGACTTCACGAGTGACGAGGGCAAGGCGTATCAGCTCAGGCCCGACGACGAGCTGGCCACCATCGTCGTTCGGCCGCGCGGCTGGCACCTGGAGGAAAAGCACCTGCTGATCGACGGTGAGCGGGCGTCCGGGAGTCTCGTCGACTTTGCGTTGTACTTCACGCACTGCGCGCGTCGGCAGCTCGAAAAGGGCAAGGGACCCTACTTCTACCTGGCCAAGATGGAAAGCCATCGTGAGGCCCGGCTCTGGAACGATGTCTTCGTGCTGGCCCAGGACGCGCTTGCGATTCCCCAGGGCACTGTTCGCGCCACGGTGCTCATCGAGACCATCCCGGCGGCGTTCGAGATGGACGAGATCCTTTACGAGCTCCGCGACCACAGCGCCGGGCTAAACGCCGGACGGTGGGACTACCAGTTCAGCATCATCAAGAAGTTCCGGACGAGGGGCCGCGAGTTCGTGCTGCCCGACCGGAACGCGGTGACGATGACTGCGCCGTTCATGCGCGCCTACACCGAGCTGCTGGTGAAGACCTGCCACGCCAGGGGCGCTCACGCGATGGGCGGGATGGCCGCGTTCATACCGAACCGGCGCGATCCCGAGGTGACTCGAATTGCCTTGGACAAGGTCCGGGACGACAAGACTCGCGAGTCCCGGGACGGCTTCGATGGTTCCTGGGTAGCGCACCCAGATCTCGTGCCGCTCTGTCGCGAGGTCTTCGACGGCGTACTCGGCGACAAGCCGAACCAGCTCGGCAAGCTCCGTGATGATGTGCACGTAACAGCGGCCGAACTGCTTGCCATCGACAAGACGCCAGGCGGGATCACCGAAGCAGGCCTGCGCAACGACGTGAGCGTCGGGTTGCAGTATCTGGCGAACTGGCTGGCTGGCAACGGCGCTGTCGCGATCTTCAACCTGATGGAAGACGCCGCGACCGCGGAGATCTCCCGCTCGCAGATCTGGCAGTGGGTGCACAACGGCGTCGTGCTCGCCGACGGTCCGACGGTCACGAGGGCACTCGTCGAGCAGATCATCGCCGAGGAGCTCGGCAAGATCCAGGAGCAGCTCGGCGCCGCATATGACGGGACTGAGTACGAGCAGGCGAGGTCGCTGTTCACCGACGTCGCGCTCGCCGACGAATATGTCGACTTCCTGACGCTGCCGGCGTACGAGCGAATGCCGTAGACCCTGGCCCTAGCGACGGCCTGGGTGTAACGCGACCTGGCGCGGCTTGTCGGCCGCCGGGCTGTAGCTGATGACCTGGGCCGGGACCGTCAGGCCCTCGCGCTCGTAGAACGACATGACCGCGGGCACCGGTACGTTGCTGTCGATGGTCGCGGCTGCGAGGTCATCGAGCACGCTCAGCTGCCGTGGCGACAGCTCACCATCGATCTCGGTCCAGCCCCAGTTGTCCCACAGGAGCATCTCGTGCTTGGCCAGGGCGGCCAGATCGTGGATGAGGTTGTGCCGGACGTAAGGCCAGCCTCTGGTCACTGGGATGTGCAGCGCTGGGTCGACGACAAAGCGCGAGGGATCCGCCAGCCCCCGAGCGGCACGCACGCCAGGCGGCCGGACCGGTCAGGAACTGGCTGCTCGTCAGGTCTTCGGGATCGACGGGCGCACCGTCGGCGGGGCTGATGTGATCGTCGCCAAGCTCCGCATCAGCGAGCCGCCAGCGGCCGCTGCTCGGATCCCAGACCTCGGCGACCACGTGATCGATGTACCAGCCGGGATCAAAGTAAGTGGCGAACCCGACGCGAGCGCGCGCCGCGATGCCGTGCGCACGGGCAATCGTCAGGAACAGGACCGTGAAGTCGCGGCAGCACCCAACCAAGCGCTGACTGGGCAAGCGGACGTCGCCTAGCGGTTGCGGCGCAAGGCCGGCAAGCCGCGCGAGCATGTCCGCCGCGTAGCGCGTGTCGATCTCCGCGATCCGGTCGGAGCTGATGCCGTTATCGGCGAAGGCGCCACCGTCCCGATAGTGAAACACCAGCCCCCGCGCCGCCGCCCGGATGACCGACAGCGTGGCCGGGACGTCGCGGGTCAAGCTGGTGAACTCGCCGGGATCGGTGATGGAGCTCTGCTCGGCCCAGAACTCGTGGTCGGTCACGAGACGATGCTATTTCGAGCCACCGACAATTCGATTTACCGCGTCCTCGGGGCTCTGCTGCAGCTAAGAGGTACAGCGGCGGCACAATCACGTGGTTCGACCGTCAGCGGGCCGGCGCAACCGCGCCCCCTGTCGTCGGGCGAGCGTTCCTGACCTCCGACGACACCGGTACGAACGCGGCCGCCACGAGCGGGAACGCCGCGACGACCGCGAACGAAGGGCCAAACCCGACGGCGCCGATGGCCAGCGCCAGAACGGGCGGTGTCGCCGCCGCCAAAGCGTTCTGGCCGGTGTTCTGGATGCCGAGAGCCCGTCCGGCCCAGGCGGAGCCGGCGTACTCGGCTACCGCGGTGAAGGCCAGGCCGTTTGTGCTGACTGCCACCACGCCGCACGCTAGCAAGATGGGCACCGCGACCGACGAGCCGACGGCGGCCGCAGCGGCCAGAGCGAGCATGCCGACGCCGGTGCTGATCGCGAGGATGCGCATGGGACGCATCCGGCTGTCGACGCGGTCCGACCAGTAACCGGCCCCGAGCCGGGACGCCGCCCCGCATAGTTGCGCGGCAGCGAGGAGCCGGCCCGCCGCTAGCGCGGTCCAGCCGCGAGCGTCGACGAGGAACACGAGGGCGAACGTCGCGACGGTGAACTGAGGCACGACCAGCAGCGCGCTCGCCGCGTGTATCCGCCACAGCACCGGCTGCCGGTACGGGGACCTGGCACCGGCACATCCTGCGCCCCGGGCCCCCGCGACCCCCGAACCGGATACGCCTCCCGGACTCGCTGGCCCTACACCCGGAGTACCGCTGCCTTGCGCCGTCGGGGCTGCTGCTGGTGCTCGGTCCGGATCTCGCACGAGCAGCACCACGAGGATGGCGGCGACCAGGCAGAATCCGGCGAGGAATGCCAGCGGCCTGCCAGTGCCGCCCGCACCGAGGGCGGGCAGCGTTGCAGCGGCCAGCGCGACACCGAGCGGCTGTGCGCTCTGCCGGATGCCCATGGCCAGCCCGCGCTCGTGGCGGGCAAACCAGCCGAGAATGAGTCGGCCGCTCGCCGCGAACACCGAGCCTCCGGCCGCGCCGGCCAGCGCCAGGCACAAGCCCGAGCCCGACCGCGCCGTGCACGACGGTGCCGACGGCCAGGACGAGGCCGGCTAGCCCGAGCCCGCTCGCCAGCACCACCCGCTCACCCCGCCGGTCGGCGACGGCGCCCCAGCCGATGAGGGTCAGCAGCAGCCCTGCGGTCGGGCAGGCGACCAGGATGCTCGCCAGCTCCAGCGAGAACCCGGCGTGGCGGAGCGCTGGAATCAGGTAGGCGAGGCCGTACTGGAACGTGCATCCGGCCGTCATCGCGATCAGCCCGATGAGCAGGATGAGCCAGCGCCGGCCGGAGCGCACGTTGGCCATATATTGATACTACATGTCCGAATAATGAGATGACCTTGACTCATCCGCGGGCGCCGGGACCCCCCTGGCAGGCCAGGTGGCGTTCGGCGCGGCGGCGAGAGATGCTGGTGAGCATGGATAGCGCGGTTGCGGCCAGCCTGGCGCAGATCTGCGGTGCCGACAACGTCATCACCGATCCGCAGCAGTTGCGTACCTATGAATGCGACGGGCTGACTGCCCATCGGTGCAGTCCAGGACTAGTCGTGCTGCCCGAGACCGCCGAACAGGTCGCCGCCATCGTGCGGGACTGTGCGGCGCGCCACCTGCCGTTCGTGGCCCGAGGCAGCGGCACCGGCCTGTCGGGTGGCGCACTCCCTCGCGCGGACGGCGTCCTCATCGTGACGTCCAAGATGCGCAGCATCATCGCAATCGACACCGCCAGCCGCCGCGCCATCGTCGAGCCAGGCGTCACGAACCTGGCCGTCAGCAAGGCCGCGGAGCCCTACGGGCTGTTTTACGCGCCGGACCCGTCGAGCCAGGTCGTCTGTTCGGTCGGCGGTAACGTCGCCGAGAACTCCGGCGGCGCGCACTGCCTGAAACACGGCTTCACTGTGCATCACGTCACCGCGCTTGAGATCGTGACGCCGGACGGAGAAATCACCTGGCTCGGCGACGGGACCGGCGCGACACCCGGTTATGACCTCGTTGGGGCGTTCACTGGCTCGGAGGGCACGCTCGGCATTGCGACGAAAATCGTCGTGCGGCTGACTCCCATCCCGGAAGCCGTGACGACGCTGCTAGCCGCGTTCACGACTATGGGCGCGGGCGGCGCGGCCGTGTCATCGATCATCGGTTCCGGCATCCTGCCCGCGGCGATCGAGATGATGGACGCCCTCGCGATCGAGGCCGCCGAGGCCGCGGTGCACTGTCACTACCCAGAGGGCGCGGGTGCCGTGCTCATCGTCGAACTCGACGGACCTGCGTCTGACGTCGTGGCGCAGACCGACGCCGTCCGCGACATCTGCACGGCCAACGGCGCCTATGAGATCAGGGCCGCCCAAGATGCCGCCGAGCGCGCTGCAATCTGGACGGGTCGGAAATCGGCCTTCGCCGCCGTCGGTCGCATCAGCCCCGCCTACATCGTCCAGGACGGGGTCGTGCCACGCACGGCCCTCCCCTCGGTACTCGATCGAATCAGCGCGCTGTCGGCCGAGACAGGCATCCGGGTCGCGAACGTCTTCCACGCCGGTGACGGCAACCTGCATCCGCTTGTGCTGTTCGACGACCGGGTGCCAGGCGAGCAGGAGGCAGCCGAGAAAGTGTCCGGCATGATCCTGGACCTCTGCATCGAGCACGGCGGCTCGATCACGGGAGAACACGGCGTCGGGGTCGACAAGTCCCGGTATATGCCGCGCATGTTCGGCGCCGACGACCTCGACACGATGCAACTACTGCGCTGCGCGTTCGACCCCGCCGGGATTTGCAATCCCGGCAAGGTCTTCCCGACGCCCCGCCTCTGCGGAGAAGTGCCCGGGGTGCGGCGCACCCCGCATCCGCTCGTCGCCTCCGGCCAGATCGATCAGTTCTGATGGGAACGGGGACGTCTGGGTCCGACCCCGTCGAGACCATCCAGGCCGACCTCGCGAACGCCTGTGCCGACGTCGCCGTCGCCCGGGACCTCGACGCCGTCGGCGGGCGCCAGGCCCGCTTTGTGGCCGCGCCTGCATCAACGGCCGAGGCCGGGGCGCTGCTTCGCGCTGCAGCTGACCTCGGGCTGACCGTCGTCTCCCGCGGTTCGGGCAGCCGCCTGCACTGGGGCGCGCCGCCGACAAGCTGCGACCTGATCGTCGACACCCGCCGCCTGGACCGCATACTCGAGCACGCCGCTGGCGATCTGGTCGTCACTGTGCAGGCCGGCGTCGGCATAGATGACCTGGCTCGAGTACTCGCTGCGGCGGGTCAGCGGCTCGCGCTCGACCCCACCGGAATCGGCCAGCACACTCCGGCCGACAACGCGGCAGGCACCGTCGGTGGCCTGATCGCCACGGGTGCGGCCGGTCCGCTGCGGTACCGCTACGGCAGCCCCCGGGACCTGCTGATCGGGATCACCGTCGTCCGGGCCGACGGAGCTGTCGCGAAGTCTGGCGGCAAGGTCGTCAAGAACGTCGCCGGCTACGACCTCGGCAAGCTCTTCGCGGGCTCGTACGGCACGCTGGGTCTCATCACCGAGGCAACGTTCCGCCTGCACCCCAAGCCCGAGACATCAACCTGGATCACCCTCGCGTGCTCGAGCGCAGAGCAGGCGGCAGACGTCGTCCGCGTGATGGCCGACGCGCCGCTGGCCCCATCAGCGATCGAGCTCTCCTGGCCGTCCGCAGCCGCGTCGATCTCGGTCTCTGTTCTTCTCGAGGGCGATCGAGAGAGCGTTGACGACCGGGCTGATCGGATGACCTCGCTCGCTGACGCGCGGGACGGTCGGATTGCCCTCGGACCAAACGAAACGGTCCGACGGCAGCTCCGCCCATCCCCCGCTCGGGCCGGATGCACCCGATGAATCGTCATCTGATCGTCCCCACGAGCTCGCGCACGCGGGTGTCGAGCCGGCAGTCGATCCGTTTCGTTTGGATCGAGTGCCGGTCGACGACCGAGGGCGCACGGCAACGACGATCAGAGTCGCCTTCTGGGCTGGGCAGCTCGAACGACGGTGCTCGCGGATGATTCAGGGAGTCGGCCGCCGAGCATGGGGTCGATCCGGCGATCAGCGGCTCGGCAGGAGCGGGCGTCCTCGAGGTCTGTGTAGATCACGATGCTGCGCCGGACGCGGTTGTCGGGTTCGTCAACGCTCTTCGGGCGGGTCTCGATGGGATGAGCGCGGCGGGTGGGGTTGTGCCGAGCGTGGCGAGCGCGGTTGTCGTTTGTGCGCCGGCGGAGGTGCGTGACTCGGTCGATCTGTGGGGGCCGGTGCCATCGCTACGGCTGATGCAAGCCGTGAAGGACCAGTTCGATCCCGAGCATCGGCTGGCTCCCGGCCGGTTCGCAGGAGGAATCTGATCATGACGGACGACACTGGCGCCATCGAGCCGATCGCGCATGACGCTCCGGCTGCCAGCGCCCTTGATCCCGATGGATCGCTGCGAGATCTGGCCGGGGACTGCGTCCACTGCGGCTTCTGCCTGCCCGCGTGCCCGACGTATCAACTATGGGGCGAGGAGATGGATTCGCCGCGGGGGCGGATCCACCTGCTCACGCAGATCCTCGACAGCGGCGAGGGCACCACGGCTGCGGCTGAGCACTTTGACCGGTGCCTCGGATGCATGGCGTGCGTGACCGCGTGCCCTTCTGGCGTGCAGTACAACCAGCTGATCGAGGCCGCCAGGTCGTGGGCTGAAGAGGGTTCGGCGCTGCGCGGGGACGACGGCGGGGAACCGGGGGCGGCCCCGTTCCCGCCAAGGTCGCGGCGGGAACGCGCGGTGCGAGCGGCCATCTTCGCGACGTTCCCGTATCCGGCCCGGTTGCGAGCGGCGCTGGCGCCGCTGCGAGTCGCTCAGCTCACGCGACTGGACAGGCTGGCAACCCGCAGCAAGGTGCTGGCGCGCCTGGTGCCTGAGGCGGCCGCTGCCATCGCGGTAGCGCCGGCACGCCGTGGCGGGCGTCGGCGGCCGTCCGCTTTGCCGGCGAGGATCCCAGCCAGGGGCGACCGCCGGGCGGTCGTCGGCATGCTGACGGGGTGTGTCCAGCAGGTCCTGTTCCCCGAGGTCAACGCCGCGACGGCGAGGGTGCTGGCGGCGGAGGGGTGTGACGTCATCGTGCCTCGGGGTCAGGGTTGCTGCGGCGCCCTGTCGCTGCACGGCGGGCGGCACGACGAGGCGGCCGCGTTCGCGAGGGCGACGATCGAGGTGTTCGAGCGGGCCGGCGTGGACGCCGTCGTCGTGAACGCAGCGGGCTGCGGCTCCGCCATGAAGGAGTACGGCCTCGTGCTCGACGGCTCGGGATGGGGTGAGCGGGCGGCTGCCTTCAGCGCCAAGGTGCGCGACTTCAGCGAGTTTCTAGCGGAGCTTGGCCCCGTTGGGCCGCGCGCTGAGATGCGGATCACCGTCGCGTATCACGACGCTTGCCATCTCGCGCACGCTCAGCGGATCACAGCTCAGCCACGCAGCCTGCTTCGCGGCATCCCCGGCCTCGAGATAGCCGAGATCCGGGACGGCACCACGTGCTGCGGCTCCGCCGGCATCTACAACCTGGTTCAGCCCGTGGCCGCGGCGGAGCTCGGCGCTCGCAAGGCCGGCAACGTCGGCGCGACCGGGGCCGACCTTGTGGTTTCGGCCAACCCTGGCTGCTCGCTGCAGATCGCCCAGGCGCTCGCGACCGCGGGGACAGCGATTCCCGTGGCGCACATCGCTCAGGTCCTCGACGCCTCTATCCGCGGTCGCCCCGCGCAAGAACTCCTCGTCGGCTAGCGCCGTTCAGCCGTTCGACCACCCAGACGTGGCTGGCCCAGTACAGACCGAGTATCGACGCCAGCAAGGCGATCACAAGCTCGATCCAGAGGTCGGACCCCGCAGTCGGATATACGAGATTCGAGTCGCCGGTAAACAGCGCCGGCACGCTGGTACCGGCCCGGGTCCCGACGGGAATCCGGCCGGCGTAGTGCGCGGTCGCGACCACGACATGCCCGCCTGGCGTCACGAACTTGCCAGTCCAGACGCACGCAGTCCGGTGACACGTTCTGGTCGTCGCGACCCATGTCCCGTGCGTGCCGTCGTGCAAGCCAGCGCGCACGGCCGGCACTACATCGAGTCCGGTCGACACCAGCAGGAACGCAGACACGACACCGACGATCAGCTTGAGCGGCAGACGGCGACGCGGACCGCGGCTGCCGTCCGTGCCGGGCGCATTCGACGAGCCGATGAGAGTACCCATCGGTCGGCTGAATGCCTCCCGAGCCGATCTTGGCGGAGGCGAAGGCAGGCTCATGGCGAGGCGCTCCCGAGAGCTTCGATTCCACTCGTGCGGAACTGCATCACTCTAAGCGGTCGCGGCCATGTGAGGCCCGAACGAACCCTGAGATGACGTCACCGTGACGTTGACAGACGTCATAAGTGACGTCACAATGACGTCATGGACCTCAGCCAGTACGCCGAGTCGCTTCGTCGGGAACTGACGTCCGTCACGAGGTTCGCCGGGGAAGACATCGCCAGAGCTGCCGAAATGCTGGCAGAGACGCTGGACTCGTCCGTCCGCCTGACGCTGCTCGACGTTTTGTCGGCCGCCGCCGACGAGATCACCGCGAGCCTGGACGGCGCGACCATCGACGTGCGCCTCAGCGGTACCAACCCGGAGTTCGTCGTCAACATGGCCCACGCCGCTGAGGACTCGCTCGCCGACGCCAGCGTCCTGGAGGAGGCTGGGACCGCCAGGATCACGCTGCGCATGTCAGAAGGTCTCAAGACGAGGGTCGAGGCGGCCGCCACGGACAGCGGCCTGTCCGTGAACGCCTGGCTCGTCCGCGCGATAAGTCGAGCATCTGGCGCCCCGAAACCTCTTCCGCCGTTCCCGCCGCCGCCTCCCGCCAAGCCGGGTCGAGGCAACCGAATGACGGGCTTCGCCCGCAGCTAGGAGGACACCGCGATGACCACGTGGGATTTCGCATTCTCGGACCCCATCGACATCAGCGTCAGCAACTGGATCGCTGGCAGCATCGTCGTCTCCGGCGAGCCGACGAGCTCAGTTGTCGTTGAGGTGGTTGCGAGCCACCGGAACGCCGAGCTTGTCGACCAGGTCCAGGTCGCGTTCGAGGACGGGCAGCTGTACGTCCAGGGGCCGAGGGTGCCCACATTCCGGCGCTGGCAGGGCCTCGACCTGACGATCAAGGCGCCTCCCGGCTCGACGTGCGCGGCCAGGACAGTCTCGGCCGATCTATCGTGTGTCGGCGACATCAGCGCCGTTTCGCTGCATACGGCTAGTGGCGACCTCACGGCCGCCTCGGTCGGTGAGGTGGCGATGCGATCAGCGAGCGGCGACGCGCTCCTGAATCGGGTGACGGGGACCTTGTTCGTCCATACTGCCAGCGGCGACGTCTCGGCCACCCAGACCGACGGCGAGGTCAGGATCAACAGCGCCAGCGGCGACGTTGCCATCGGCTACAGCGGGGGTCCGGTCGCCGTGCACACGGCAAGCGGGGACGTGAAACTGAGCGCCGTCGGCGCAGGCCGGGTGGAGCTTGCCAGCACATCGGGCGATCTCTGCGTCGGCGTCAGGCCTGGCCTTGGCGTCTACCTGGACCTGGTAAGCCATTCAGGCGATGTCCGCAGCGAGCTCGACGCCGATGACGCGCCAGACTCCGAGGGCCAGGGCTCGGTGCCGGAGGCCGCGCTGCGCGTGACGTGCCGCACTACAAGCGGGGACATCAAGATCACCAAGTCTGAGGTGGCGCCGAGCGAGCTAGCGCGCGCATGAGAGGAGCCAGCCAGCTCTGCGTCAGCTCGCCAGCAGCGACGATCTCGGCCGGGCCGGTGAGCAGGCTGGCGGTGACGCTCGGGGTGACGGTCAGCGTCCCGCCCGGAACGTGCACGATCCAAGGCATACCGCGGTCGGCGGGCCACTCCCCCGCTGCGCTCGCCGCCGCGACGGCCGCTGCTACCGCGCCGGTACCACAGGACAGCGTCAGGCCCGACCCGCGCTCGTGAACCCGCATCTCGATCTCACGATCGCCGAGTGGCCTGATCACCTCGATGTTGGCTCCGCTGGCTAGCTCAGCGGGGCTCAGTACGAGCGGCCGGCTCAGGTCCACGGCTGCCACCGGTTGATCGATCATGCTGGCCACGTGCGGATTGCCGACCGTGATCGCCAGGCCGTCGAGTCGCTGATCGCCCGCCTGGACGGCTCCGTCGCCGAGAACCACCGCGGGACCCATGTCCACGGTGAACTGTCCGTCCGGCTCCGCGCGCACGGTCCGAATCCCGGCCCTTGTTGCGATCGCGATCTCTGGCCCTGTCGCCCAGCCCTCGTCGAGCAGATACTTCGCGAGTACCCGGATGCCGTTGCCGCACATCTCGGCGACGCTGCCATCCGAATTGCGGTAGTCCATAAACCACTCCGCGGCCTGTCCGTGGGCGTCAGCTCCGGCCGCGGCGCTCCGCACCACGCGCAGTACCCCGTCGGCCCCGATCCCGAAATGCCGGTCACACAAGCTAGCTACTAGCCGACGAGTCAGGTCCAGTTCGCCATCCGGATCAGGCAAGATCACAAAGTCGTTCCCTGTGCCATGACCTTTGACGAACCGCATGGATCGATGTTATCCGGGCGAATCTCCGCGGAGTTCCGTGAGCGGCCGACGGCGGGGTTGACCTCGGGCCGTTTCGTGTGGCACGAGGTGAATCCCGCCGCCGACCGCTGAACACTGCGGGTCTACCACTGCTCGGAGATGGCTGTGAGCGCTCGATTCAACAAGTCCGGCCCGGCGCGCAGCCAGATGACCCGGGGATCCCGGCGGAACCAGCTTTCCTGCCTGCGCACGAACCGTCGCGTCGCCAAGATCGTCTGATCAGCGGCCTCTTGCTCTGACCAGTCGCCAGCCAGGAACTTCAGGACTTGGGCATAGCCGAGCGCTCGGCTTGCGGTGCGTCCGTCACGCAGGCCTGCTGCCTCGAGGCGGCGGACTTCGTCGACGAATCCGAGCTCCCACATCCGACGAACCCGCGCGGCTATCCGCTCGTCAAGCTCGGACCTGGGTATCTCGATGCCAATCTGGACGACTGGATAGATCGACTGGTACTCGGGCAGGGTCGCGCTAAATGGCCGGCCGGACAGCTCGATAACCTCCAGCGCTCGGATGATCCGGCGGCCGTTGCTCGGCAAGATCGCAGCTGCCGCGACGGCGTCAGCCGCTGCGAGCCGCGCGTGCATCGGGCCCGAACCGATCCGGTTCAGCTCGGATTCCAGGCGGGCGCGCACGGCCGGATCGGTGCCCGGGAAGTCAAGGTTGTCGATCGCCCCGCGGATGTACAGGCCAGAGCCGCCGACCACGATCGGCGTCTTGTCTCGGGCCCGGATGTCGTCGATCGCTTCCCGCGCGAGGCGCTGGTACTCCGAGACGCTGGCCGTCTGCGTGACGGGCCAGATGTCGAGCAGGCGATGCGGCACTCGCGCTCGCTCGGCGACGGTCAGCTTGGCGGTTCCGATGTCCATGCCCTGGTAGAGCTGCATGGAGTCGGCGTTCACTATCTCGCCGCCGAGCACGTGCGCGAGGGCCACCGAGAGTTCAGACTTACCTGCCGCTGTAGGCCCCACGACCGTTATTACTGGCCGTAGCATTGCATCAGTGTGGCAGCGGAGGGTATGGCCCTGCACACGTGACGTGGCCAGATAAGCAGATAAACCGCCCAACTCGTGGGGGGAGCTATGACGCACGCCGATGACCTCGACACGCCGAACGAGGACGACGAGTTCGACGACGAATTCGAGGACGGTGGCGAGGACGAGGACGAGGACGACGAGTTCGACCTCGATGATGAGTACGAGGACGACGACGACGAATACGACTTCGGCGACGACGACGATCCGGACGACAGCGAAGACGAAGACGAAGACGAGTTCGAGACACAGACTGCGGGCTGGGATTCCCGGCAGATCTGACGGAGCAGTCTTCGATTAGCCCGCAGGGCGCCTCGACGGCATCCCCAGCAGTACCGAGCTATTGCCCCTGGCGGTGGCAGCAGACCCCGTTCCCGTCGCGAGTTCCGCTGCGCCCGCCGACGCGCTCTGCCGCGCCGCCCACGCGTCACCCGCACGAGTGCGCCGGACGGTGGCAGGCGCGCCGTCGGCCAGCAGGTAGTGCGGGGCGGCATCCGTCACGGTCGTCGTGATCACATCGCCGGGGCGCGGCGCGGTATCGGCCGGGGCGAAGTGGATGAGCCTGTTATCACGGGCGCGGCCTGACATTCGGTGGGTCGCGTTGTCCTTGCGGCCTTCGCCGTCGGCGACCAGCACTTCGACTTCGCGGCCGACCAGCTTCTGATTCTCTTGCCAGGACACCTCGGCAACGAGCGCTGCGAGTCGCTCATACCGCTCAGCGACGACCGGGGGCGGGACTTGGTCGGGCATGTCGGCGGCAGGCGTGCCGGGTCTCAGCGAGTACTGGAACGTGAATGCTCCCGCGAACCGAGCCCGGCGGACCAAGTCCAGCGTGTCAGCGAAGTCCTGCTCCGTCTCACCGGGGAAGCCGACGATGATGTCGGTGGTGATCGCGGCGTCGGGCATCGCCGACCGGACGCGATCCAGGATCGCGAGGTACTTGTCTCGGCGGTAGGCGCGCCGCATCGCCCGCAGGATCGCGTCCGATCCGGACTGGAGCGGCATGTGTAGCGCAGGCATGACGTTCGGTGTCTCGGCCATCGCGCCAATGACGTCGTCGGTGAAGTCACGCGGGTGCGGCGATGTAAACCTGACCCGCTCGAGACCGGCCACGTTCCCGCAAGAACGAAGTAGCTTCCCGAACGCGAGCCGATCACCGAACCCCACGCCGTAGGAATTGACGTTCTGGCCCAGCAAGGTGATCTCCAGCACACCGTCGGATGCCAGGGCCTCGATCTCAGCGAGCACGTCACCCGGCCGACGGTCCTCTTCGCGGCCACGCAAGCTCGGCACGATGCAGAACGTGCACGTGTTGTTGCAGCCCACCGAGATAGCCACCCAGGCCGAGTACGGCGACTCTCGGCTGGCCGGGAGTACCGAGGGGAACCGCTCAAGCGATTCCAAGATCTCGACCTGAGCCTGCTGCTGCACCCTCGCCCGCTCGAGGAGGGTGGGCAGCGACCCGATGTTGTTAGTGCCGAAAACCACGTCCACCCACGGCGCCCGCTGCGTGATCGTCGCCCTGTCCTTCTGGGCCAGGCACCCGCCGACCGCGATCTGCATGCCGGGATGGGCATTCTTAACCGGGAGCAGGTGGCCGAGGTTGCCGTAGAGGCGATTGTCCGCGTTCTCCCGGACGGCGCACGTATTGAAAACGACCACGTCGGGGTCGGCGTCGACGGCGACCCGTTCGTAACCGGCCGCCTCGAGCAGGCCTGCAAGGCGCTCGGAGTCGTGCATGTTCATCTGGCACCCGTAGGTGCGGATCTCGAAGCTTCGCTGGGCCGCGGCGCCTGCCATGTGGTCAAGATTAGACGGCCGACGAGGCCAGGACCGCCATCAGACGGGCACTGGCCGGGCGCTGGCGGGCATCGGCCCTGCGGCGGCCGCGCCGCCACCCCAGGCCGATTGAGCAATCGTCCCGATTCGCCGCTTGGCGGGGTCGTTGGGTAGGGCACGATAGGCCTATGACAGACAGCGGGAGCCACGCCAACAACGACCCGACAGGACAGGCAGGTCCATCCGATACGCAGGTAACCGCAGACGCCGCGGACGCCGCTGTTCCCGCTGTCCCGTTTGGCGAGTGGCCGTCGCCCATTACCGCTGCTGCCGTCGCGAGCGCCCAGCCCGCAGGTGATTTTCCGACGATTCGGGGACGCGACATTTGGTGGCAAGTCGGGCTGCCCGATGAAGGCGGTCGCACGACGGTCATGCACAGTTCGGGCACGAAGCAGGCGATGTTGCTACCGGCTCCCTGGAGTGCCAGGACCAGGGTCCACGAGTACGGCGGACTGTCTTATTTGCCCGTTCCGCGCTCCGGGCTGCCCGGGCATACTGGCCGAGGCCAGCGGGGCTATGTGCTCATGTTCGCGAACTTTGCCGATCAGCGGCTCTACCTGGCCGGGCCGGGCGTGACCGATGGCAGCGAAGCCCCCACGCCTATTACGCCGGATCCAGCGTCAGTCACGTCAGGTGTCGGCTCGGGCACTTTGATCCCGGGTGGCCTTCGGTACGCGGATTTCGTGCTGTCGCCGGACGGCCGGGAGGTCTGGTGTGTCCAGGAACGGCACGATGGCGGCAAGGTCAGCCGCGCGATTGTTGCCGTTCCGCTGGATGGGTCCGCGGCCGACAACGGCGAGGCGATCCGGACCCTTGTCGACGGGTCGGACTTCTTCGCCTACCCCACTCCGTCGCCGAACGGGAAATGGCTGGCGTGGATCTGCTGGAACCACCCGCACATGCCGTGGGACGGAACCGAGTTGCGCGTGGCGCCCGTCGAGAACGGAATGCCGGGGCGAGGCAGGCTGCTCAAGGGGAGTCAGCGGGAGTCCGTGCTGGCACCGCTGTGGCGGGATAACGCCAACCTCTACGTTGCGACCGACTGGCCGGGCTGGTGGAACATCTACCAGCTTGGACTCAGCGGTGAGCCGCCACTGGCGCTGTTCCCGGCCGACGAGGAATTCGCCGGTCCGCTCTGGCAGCTCGGAGCCCGTCCGTTCGCAGTCCTGGGCGATGGCCGACTGGTGGTCACCCACGGGGCGGGGGCTTCCCGGCTGGCGATCCTGGATCCGGAGTCGTTCGAGCTGAAGGCCATCGACACCGCGTTCGACGAGTTCGGACCCGCGCTGTCGGCGGACGGGGACTCCATCGCGGCCGTCGCCGGTGGCCCGGCGACGCGCTCGACGGTCATCAGGGTCGATGCTGCCACCGGCAAGACCGATGTGCTCCAACGGGACCGCGGCTATCTGCCCGACGAGGCCTATCTCCCAGTACCACAGCATGTCGACTTCGAGGGTCCGTGGGGCCAGGCGGTGCACGGGCTGCTCTATCCGCCGACGAACCCGGACGTTACCGGGCCAGCCGGTGAGCGGCCGCCGTACGTGGTCTGGGTGCACGGTGGCCCGACGAGTCGCGTCACGCCGGTGCTCGACCTGGCCAAGGCGTTCTTCACCAGCCGCGGTATTGGAATCATCGACGTGAACTACGGCGGCTCGAGCGGATACGGCCGCCGCTATCGGGAACGGCTGCTCCGCGAGTGGGGCGTTGTCGATGTGCAGGATGCGATCGCGGCAGCGGTCTGGGTGTCAGGATCGGCTGGCGCTGACCCGGAGCGACTAGCGATTCGTGGGGGTTCGGCCGGTGGCTGGACCACGCTTGCCGCGGTGACCACGGGGACTAGGCGAGCGCGGGTGTTCAACGCGGCCGTGTCCCGCTTCGGTGTCGCCGACCTGCGCGATTTCGCCGCCACGACACACGACTTTGAGTCCCACTATCTAGACGGCCTGATCGGGCCGCTGCCCGGATTTGAGACGCTCTACGAGGAGCGAGCCCCGGTCGGGCACGTCGCGACCGCGACCTGCCCGATCCTGCTGCTCCAGGGACTTGATGACCCAGTGGTGCCGCCCGCCCAGTCGGAGAGCATCGCGGCCGACCTCGCTGCGCACGGCATCAGGTACGCCTACATAGCCTTCGAGGGCGAGTCACACGGATTCCGCAAGGCCGAGACCGTTGCAACTGCGCTGGCGGCCGAGCTCTCCTTCTACGGTCAGATTCTCGGCTTTAACCCTCCGGACGTCGCGCAGATCGAGATCACGACGCCCAACGCCAGCTAGCTCGCTCCTGCGTAAGGGCGGCTCGACGGTTACCGGGCGAACTCGATGGCTCGCGACTCGCGGATCACCGTCACGCGGATCTGGCCCGGATAGGTCAGCTCGTCCTCGACTCGCTTCGCGACGTCCCGGGCGATGACCTGGGCCTGAATGTCGTCGACGTCGCCCGGCTTGACCATCACGCGGATCTCCCGGCCCGCCTGCATGGCGAACACCTTCTCAACACCTTCTTGAGCCATCGCGATGCTCTCGAGACGCTCCAGGCGTTTCACGTAGGCCTCCAGCGACTCGCGTCGAGCCCCCGGCCGCCCGCCACTGATCGCGTCGGCCGCCTGGGTCAGAACCGCTTCGACGGTCCTGACCTCGACTTCGTTGTGATGCGCCTCGATGGCGTGGACGACATCCTCTGGCTCGCCGTACTTACGGGCAATCTCGGCGCCGATGAGCGCATGACTGCCCTGAACCTCGTGGGTCAGGGCCTTGCCGATGTCGTGCAGGAGGGTGCCGCGCTTCATCAGCACCGGGTCCAGGCCGAGTTCGCTCGCCATGATGCCTGCGATGTGGGCCGACTCGATGAGGTGCTTGAGCACGTTCTGGCCGTATGAGGTCCGGTACTTCAAGCGACCGAGCAAGTTGGTCAGCTCAGGGTGCATGTCCGTCAGACCGACGTCGATGAGGGCATCCTCGCCCGCGCGGATGCAGAGAGCCTCTATCTCGTTCTTGCTGCGGTCGTAGGCCTCTTCGATGCGCTGCGGGTGGATCCGTCCGTCCAGCACCAGGCGCTCCAGCGTCAGCCTGCCGACCTCGCGGCGCACTGGGTCGAAACACGAGAGCAGCACGGCCTCCGGCGTGTCGTCGATGATCAGGTTGACGCCGGTCACCGACTCGAACGCGCGGATGTTGCGGCCTTCCCGGCCAATGATCCGGCCCTTCATCTCGTCGCCTGGCAGGTGCAAGACGGAGACGACGGACTCGCTCGTTTGCTCGCTGGCGATTCTCTGGATGGCCAGGGTCACGATCTTGCGGGCACGCTTGTTTCCTTCCTTCTGCGCCTCGGCTTCGATGTCGCGGACGATGCGCGCTGCATCCCGCTTCGCCTGGCCCTCGATCCCGGCGACAAGCTCGGCCCTGGCCTGATCGGCCGTCAGGGCCGACACGCGCTCCAGCTCGGCCTGGCGGTCGGCTTCCAGGCGATCCAATTCGGCCCGCTGAGCCTCGAGCTCGGCTGACCGCTCGTCGGCCTTGCGCGCAAGCTCGTCGATGCGCTGCTCGCGCTCGCTCAGCCGGTCCTCGCGCCGCTCGATGTCGGCGCGCAGCCGCCGGGCTTCCTCCTTGGCCGCCTTGGTTTCGTCTTCCGCCTCGAGCCGGAGCTCGGTCGCCGTCGCCGCAGCGGCCTCAGCCTTGCTGATGATCTCCGCCGCGGTGCGCTCGGCGTCGGCCTTCAGGTCCGCGGCGAGCTTGCTGGCAGCGGCCTCGATTTCGGCAGCCTCCGCCTTCGACAGCGGCTGCGCGACGGGGCCCAGCGCCGTGTCGTGCGGGACGGCTACGTCTTGGTGCGTCTCCGCTTCGTGCTGTGGTACATCGCGCTGTGGAAGTGGAGCGGCAACCGCGCCGGTGCGACGAAGGAGGACGATCAAAACCGCGAGCGCACCGATGGCAGCCAGGCAACCAATTACCACTACTGCAAGTACAGCCCCGCTGATGTTCAAGACCGCCCCTCTCCCACCCTGGCGCCTACGTCGCTAGCCGTCATCAGGCGTGTAAACCCGAAGCGAGGGGTGCTGCCCGGGCAGCGGGAACCCGGCGTCGCGCGCTATGTGCCGCTGAATGGCACAAGCCGCGAACATCGCTGTTCTGCGCTCTCGAAGCAGCGCAGCGACGAAATCAAGAAGCTAGCAACGTGCAGGGCCGAAACGTGGACGTGTGGCCCTTCCCGACGTCACCCGTGATTGGGGCAGGTGACCGTCACTAGCCTGGTACCCACACTCCCCTCTGCGGGCGCTGGCCCCACTCTGCGGTGTAGCCGCCGCGCCATCGCCCGTCGGTCGTCGGTCAGTAACAAGGCCTCGGGCAGGCTGGCCGGATCCCGTTATCCGTCGGCCGCCGTCGTGCCGTCTTTATTTGTGGACGCCTTCACGCGCCGAACATTCTTGCCTGGAGCAGAAAACCTCGCTGCCGTGAGGCTAAGCGCTGATAACGAAACGGTCAACACCGTCCGTACGCTGGGACGACCTGCTAGCGGGAAACCTACTATCCGCGCTGCTACGCCTCACAATGACCGTTGCCGGGACATCGCGACAGGCTCGCACGTCGCGCGCGTTGAGCTGGTGTGCCCCAACTACCTGCGGGAGCGACCGGATGCTCAAGGCCGCTTCATCCAGTTCGCTGCGTACCGGACCGCGAGTCCGCGCGGCAAGCCGAGCGAGTCATGGACCCGCCCGTCAGGGAGCTTGTCGGTTCCGCGGGATGCTCGGGATGTGCCCGATCTTGGTCAAAGCTTCAGATGTCGCAGCCCCGCGTGCAGGATGCGCGCGCCGGCGGCTCCGGCGGCGCCAGTAACCACCCCCCGGGTGATGAGTGACCCGTGCTCCTCGCCGAAATTCCGGCCCGCCCGCATGATGGGCGTGGCGGCCGCGGTGAACCCATTGGCGAACGAACCGTGGTCCGTGGACGCATCGAACACGCCCCTGGCCAGTCCCGCGGCAATGGCGACGGGCGAGACGGCCACCATGGAGACGTCTGCCCAGAACTCACGCTTGTTGTCTGTGTTCTCCGAGTTCTCGCTGTTCTCGGTATTCCCGCTGTTCTCCGCGTTGTCCACCTGCTATTTCCTCTCGCTGAAGAGCGGTGTGAATATCCAGCACCAGTCTGCCTGGCACAACGGATGCCCACGACACCATCCTGGCCGGCGCCGAGTCGACGCGCCAGCAGCCGGGATCCGCCTTCAGAGTTGCGCCTGGTGTCAATGTCGGCGCCGTCGCTCGCCCGTTCGCGCCGGTGCCAAAGCCTGATCGCTCATCGTCACGCTGTTCCGCAGAAACGGGCCTGCGGCTTAGGCACGTCGGGCACGATGACGGCATGGCAGAGGCAAGCACCCCAAGTGGTGCTGAAGAACAACCAGTCACGCCGAACGCTGGTTCCGTCACCGCCACGGCGGGTTCCAGCTCACCACGATGAACCGACGCTTCATGAGGCACGCCGCCGTGGGGTCCATGTTGATGCTCGCGCTAGCTTGCCAAGGCTGCGGTGGATCGTCGGGGCCAAGGCTGCGCGCCGCCGGTAACCCGAACGCGAGCATGGACGGTCTCCCAGCAGTAGGTCCTGGCCATCACGCGCTCGTCGGCGAGATGCTGCTGTGCCTCACCAAACCAGGCCGTGCGGTGATCACGGCGGTTAGGCCTATCCATCCCGTCGGCAGTCTCGAAGTCGTGGGTTTTGCGGTGCGGCCCAACCCACTGCTGCTAGGCGCCGACATGCTGGGTACCGAAAGCGGAACCTTGCGAAAATACGGCTTCGCCGCCAACCGGACAGTGGACACCTCATGTGGTTCGTCCGACTCCGGCCGCGGCTACGAGCTCGGGCTGGAACTGA
Source organism: uncultured Actinomycetota bacterium (assembly GCA_963730085.1). Classification (GTDB taxonomy): domain Bacteria; phylum Actinomycetota; class Actinomycetes; order Streptosporangiales; family Streptosporangiaceae; genus JAJYUU01. The sequence continues at coordinate 149,682 of CAVSQI010000019.1, forward strand.
CCGTGCCGCCGCACGCGAATGCGGGCACCACCGGCTGGGAGATCGTATACAGAATCGGCGGGCGGACAGCGAGCACGGCGTTCCCACTGGGCGCGATCCTGTGCTCAACGCCGAGCCTCGACGACCAATCGTGTAAGCGCGTGTGGCAGCAGTTCGGGCTGCACTGGTAGCGGCACTAAGACGGCATTCTTCGACGCGGGTTACGTCCGCGGCCACATCCCGATCGCCTCGTCCTCGTCACTTGGCTCGCCGAGATCCTCCAAGTCAAGGCTGGGAACGGGGTCATCCCCAGCCTCCGCCTCCAATGCCTCGCGGACGACTCGGTACGCCAGGCCCGCGCTGTAGCCCTTCCGAGCCAGCACTCCGACAAGCCGCCGCATCCGTGCCCGAGCGGGCATTCCGGCGGTTCCCGGTAGTCGGCGCGCTATCAGCTCGCGAGCGGTCTGCAGTTCGATGTCGGGGCTAAGTTCGCTCAGCGCCGCCTGAATGTCGTCCCGAGTCACGCCTCGCTGACGAAGCTCGGCCCCCAGGGCCCTGCCCGCGAGCCCGCGGCCGTGGTGTCGGGAGTCCACCCAAGCTCGGGCGAACATGGCGTCGTCGATGAGCTTCACTTCCGCGAAGCGCGCCAGCACCGCGGCCGCCGCGTCCTCTGGTACACCGCGCCGCCGCAATGCCGACGCTAGCTGAGCCTGGGTGCGGGGCGCGGCGGTCAGCATCCGGAGGCAGATCTGGCGAGCGACCGCCTCCGGATCAGCCTCCGGCCCGGCGCTGGGTCCCTCGGCGGCTTCGGGTTGTGAGGTGTCGCGCTTGCGGCGTCGCCCGGCCATCGAGGTACCTGTCCTATTCGCCGCGCAGGTTCCTCACCGAGGCCAGGCCGGGCGAGCCAGCCGAGGCTTCGCCCAGGCCTCCCGCCGGTGCAGCCTCGGCGTCGACCCTGGCGCCGACCCCGAGCTTCTCCTTGATCTTCTTTTCGATGCCCTCGGCGAGGTCGGGATTGTCGCGCAGGAAGTTCCTGGCGTTCTCCTTGCCCTGGCCGAGCTGGTCGCCGTCGTAGGTGTACCAGGCGCCCGACTTGCGCACGATGCCCTGCTCCACGCCCAGATCAATAAGGCTGCCTTCGCGGCTAATTCCTTGACCGTATAGAATATCGAATTCCGCAATTTTGAAAGGCGGACTAACTTTATTCTTCACGACCTTTACACGAGTCCTATTACCAACCGCGTCTGTGCCATCTTTCAGCGTTTCAATTCGCCGAATATCGAGCCGAATTGACGCATAGAACTTAAGCGCCTTACCGCCCGTCGTGGTCTCCGGACTGTTGTGCACTATGACACCGTCGGCGAGGTAGTTGTGCGAGCCATCTACCTCGATGTCGTACCTGCTCATGATCTTGTAGCCGCGCCTGTCCTTGATCTCGAGAACTATGGCTGGAGCTGGGGCGACGACTGGCTCGATGAACTCCGGCTCCACCCTGCACTTCCCGCGATACCGCGGGAGCAGCTTGTACTCCATCGACGGATGGACATACGGGGCCACGAGCTTCTGGAACTTCTCTGACGCAGCGGTCGAGAAGCAGAGCACCGCCATCTGACGCGCACCACGGGCGGAGAGCTTCACTTCGAGTCCGTGCGTGTCCTGCAGATACTGGACTAGACGATCACGGGAACCAGGGCTCATCGCCTCCACACAGAACTCGATCCTGCCCGAGCCACCCCGGGTTCGCTCCTGAAGGCCCTTCGAGCGGAGCGTGAAGCTACCGTCGTCCATGTACCAGACCGCCAGCGACAGCGGTGTCAGCTTCTTGAGGTAGTCCCAGGTCAGATGCTTCTTCCCATCTCCCTGATAAACCACATCCCGCAACTCACCCAACTCACCGAGTGGAGTGAAGTCAGCGAAGACAGCCGCCTTGGCGTTAGTCGACATGGAGTGCGGAATGTTGTCCAGCAGTGAGACCTTCCAGTCAAGGTAGGCGGATTGGCCGGCACCATGCCCCATCCGGAATCGCGCGCTGTGGTCTGAGCGGCGCACTGGCTTGGAGAGATTGCCGTCGCCCATCAGCGAGCCGAGGATGACTTGCCACTGCTGACTACTGAGGAAGTGCGTCTGGGCAAGCATCACGCGATCACCGACGCATATCTCACCCGCCTCGCGCCAGCCGCCAGGCGTCCGTACAAGATGGTTCGGTGTCAGGTCGAAGGCTGCTCGCCCGCGACCGGTCCCGCTGCCTGGCCGCTCGACGCGGAAGTGCAGGAACTGCTCCGTCTTGCCGTTGTTGAACCAGTTGGTAACTTTCTTCGGAACGATCTTCCCGAGCTCCGGGTCATATGAAAGTACCTCTACCGGCAGCTTCTGGTTGACGATCTTTCCTATGCGTTCCCTGCTGCCATCCGCCAAGGTGATGTACGTGTACCAGGACGCACATCCGAACATGACGCCGATTTTTTCCCTCAGCTGGTTAATGAATATCGCTGTGGTCTTTGTCTGATTAAGCGCACCGGCGATCTTGCGAAGGGCCTGGGACATCAGGCGAGCCTGGAGACCGACGTGGCTGTCCCCCATCTCGCCCTCGATCTCGGCGCGCGGCACCAGGGCGGCGACGGAGTCGATGACGATGACGTCGATGGCACCAGAGCGGATCAGCATGTCTGCGATCTCCAGCGCCTGCTCGCCGGTATCCGGCTGGGACACCAGGAGTGCGTCGGTGTCGACGCCGAGCTTCTTGGCGTAGTCCGGGTCCAGCGCGTGCTCGGCGTCGATGAAGGCCGCGATCCCCCCAGCCTTCTGCGCGTTGGCGATGGCGTGCAGCGCCAGGCTTGTCTTGCCGCTGCTCTCCGGTCCGTAGATCTCGACGATCCGGCCCTTGGGGAAGCCGCCGACACCGAGCGCCACGTCGAGCGCGATCGAGCCAGTCGGGATGACCTCGACCGGGGCGCGCGTCTCGTCGCCGAGCCGCATGATGGCCCCACGGCCGAACTGTCGTTCGATCTGCGCAAGCGCGACCTCTAGGGACTTGTCCCTGTCGCCGCCGCCCCTGCCGCTACCCGCCTTGTCGTTCGGTGCCATCTGAGCTCCTGTCGGGGAAGAACGAGGGCTGCCTGAGCCGCTCGCGTGCGCGGGCTTGACCTACCTGCCGAGCTAGCTGACCGGTCTGGCAGCTGCTGGCGGAGACGCTACGCGCACCCACTGACAGTCCGCGCCGTCAAGGATTCGCGTCCTATCCCTGGGCCACCGCGAGGCGCGGACGACCACCAGCGAGTTCACTCTAACGAACAATTGTTCGATCATGAAGCAGACACGCCGACCCAGTCGAAATCGGCTCGCAGCCGCGCCAGATCAAGGGGCGCGGAGCGGCGGCGCAGATCAAGGGCGGGGCCGGTAGTGCGGCTCGCAGCCGCGCCAGATCAAGGGCGGGACGCCCCTATCGCGGGCTCAGATCCTTGCCCCGAAACGTTGGCGGGCCCGTCCATTTGGCGGGCCCGCTTCATTGTGCGCCTCGCTAGCCGCCCCGTCTAGAGGTGCGGCCTAGCGAGCTAGCCAGCAACCGGCACGCGGCGCCGCGGAACGAGTACCCGACCGTCTGGATCCGGTTCGGCAGCCCGCAGCCAGCGCAGCTGTTCCTCGTCGCCGAGGCGGTCCAGGCGGCCCCGGATCTCAGCGAGTCCGTCCGCCTGGCTTGCATGCGCGGCCACCGCAGATCGCTGGACCGCGCGAGCGGCTGCCGCTTCCGACCCCAGCCCAACTCGCCAGCCACCGCTGGCGCCAGGCCAGGTGCGCGCGACGACTGGTACGCCAGCCGACTCGGCGGCCAGGCAGGCCGCGCGCGCGACCTCGGCATCGTCGGCATCCCCTGCTGCCGGATCGACGACGAGGATCAGGTCTGGCACGTGCTCGGTAATCGCGCGCTGCACGCGCTCGGTGAGGTCGACCGTCGAACACCGGCCCAGTTTCCCGTCGGGGTAGTCGGCCACCGCGATCGATGACACGCCGAGAAGGCCGGCGGCCAGTTGCAGCTCCCGCGGCCGCAAGACTTCCAGTCGCTGCGACGTGGAGTTCAGCGCTGATGCCTCGCCTCGGGTCAGGCACAGCAGCGCGACCGGCCCCCCCGCAGTGCGAAATGCGTGTATCAGGCCGCCGAGATCAGCAGACTCCTTACCGGGCCGGGACGTAACGACCAGGATGCTGCGCGCTGACGGCAGGCTGCCGGTGACGGGCGAGGCAGGCCGAGTGCGCGTCCGCCGGCCCACCTTGATGGGTGCGTGGGTGGACAGCCAGCCTGCCCACTGAATGAGGGCGGAGCGCGGGCCCGCGATGGCGAAAGCTGCAGTCATGCGTATTCCTCTCCACTACCGGGCCCACCCCGGCTGACGCGGCCGTCCGCACGAAGTGCGGCGCCACGTCGTGTCCATGGCCGGGGTGGCAGCAAGGAGTCTTTCCCTCGCTGGAGCCGGCCACTCTGCCCGGGGATTCCCGGAGCGGACGACTCGCTGTTATAGAACCCGGTAGTCGTGAAAGCACTGCGTAGCCCCGATGGAGACTGCGTGAAGCAGCGTGGCGTTAGCGCCTGCGTTCGGGAATACGGAACGCTTCACACACCGCTCGCCAGACGACCTTCGTGTCCACGCCGTCGGCCAGCGCCTGGTTCACGGTGCGGCTGCCCAGCGCGGCCAGGACATAATCCTTGGCGACGCTCTCGGCGTAAGTGTCACCGAACTGCGCGCGCATCTTTGCCCAGAACTCAGTCAGCCGCACCCGCGTCAGGCTAGCCGCACCGGCGAGCCCGACAAAAGCTGACCCGTTGTCAGCGGCGGAATCCCGTCGCCAGCAGGTGGGACCCAAGGCCCATCAGCTCGGGCACTCGCTCATGCGCCCGAGCGGTAGCCAGGACAACCTGCCACGCGCGCTCGTCGGCTGCTCGCTCATCGAGGTCACTGAGCAGGTACGCGGCACCCTCGACGCAGACCAAGTCGGCGACATCGAGGCCGGCCGACGCGAATTCGGCCCGCAGCTGACCCGGCCGGTGCGTGAAGCCGCTGAACCCGCCAGGCAGCAGCGGCGGCATCACCCCGGTCCGCTCGAGCGTTCCGACCACGTCAGCGACCTTCGGGTTCTGCTCGTAGATCCGCAGCCGCAGGATCCCGTCCAGCCGCGCGGCCCACCGGGAGATTGCCGCGGCGAATACCGGCCCGCCGGCCCGCACTACCCGACCGGCCTCGCGCAGCGCCTGCACGCGATCGGCTCGCCGGGTCAGGTGATACAAGGGCCCGAGCAGCAGCACCGCGTCGACGCTCGCGTCGCCGAGATCCAGACTGCGCGCATCACCGAGGCTGGACTCCACGAATCCCCCCGGACCCTTGGCCGTGCCGGAGACGACGGCGTCACGCAGCTGCTCGACGTGGAGCGGCACGAGGTCACGGTGCACGACGCGATACCCAAGGCCGGCCAGCCATAGCGCATAACGGCCCGGCCCGCCGCCGATGTCCGCGACGGTGGCCGGCGGCTCGGGCAGATGCCGCAGCAAGATCTCCTGGGTGCGCTCGAGCTCGAGCCGCCCAGCACCGGACCCCGACAACCGGGCCTCTTCCTTGCCCAGCTCGTAGTACTGGTGCATCAGCTCGTGCTGCGGATCGGGGGCCATACATCATCATCGCGAGCCGATCCGCTGACACGCACCTGAGTTTCTCGTCCGCGTGCACCTCAGCGACGCCGCGCCCTAGGCGAAGGACGAAACGCCGTGAACGGGCGCCCGAGGCTATTCGCCTGACTGCCGGATGCCGGCCACGCCCAAATTCGGGTGCTCGATGGTGATCGGCCCCTGCCACCAGCTTGGCGGGCAGGCCTGGACGAATTCGCCGCCGCCGAGATCTAGGTTCGCCGTGGTGCGGCCCGACCCCAAGAGCGTGCTCGACAGCACGCATGCCCCGTCGTCAGTCCCGCTGGTGGTCGTGGTCGATACCAGAATGGACCAGACCGCAATCGTGGTCGATCCGTACGGCGACGACACGGTGACGGAGAAGGCAGCCTGATGAGGCGGAGCGGCGCTCCCCGAGCCCAAGCTCACCTGGAGCGTGCCCTGACCATTGACACCAGTGTCGCTGCCAATGCCGTCAGCGACGTCGCCCACGGCCACCGCGCTCCGCTGCCCGGGTGGCAGGGCGAGCTGGCGATGTTCCTCGTCGAGGATCCGCCAGAATGTGGTGAGCAGCTGCGTGCGGTAAAGATCGCGCGCAGCGTCCCGGTGATCAGTCGCACGCTGGATGGCGCCGCCAGCGAACAGGGCCGCGAGCACGGCCAGCACCGTGACCAACCACCACACCGGGCTTTTCATGATCGTCGGCGGCCGCCGCCCGACGCCGGCTCGGGTCGGTCCAGGTCCGCTGTGCTCGGAGGGATCGGCGAACGTAGGTTCCACGTCGTCACCCCTTTCCGCCGGGGTGTCAGCAGCACTAGGACCCGGATAGGGTCCTGCGTCACCCTACGGGACGAAGCCTTGGCGTAACAGAAATAATTCTGCTTGCGCGTTTGCTGGAGCCGGATGTTACGGTCAATGACGCGCCCTATAAATCCGGAGGCAGTAGTGACCAGCCCGACCGCAAGCCGCGGCACCAGGCTCGTCTGCCGGCGTCATATTGACTTCCTGCGCGTATCCAGCGCGATCTGTCGTACCTCCTGCTGATCAGGCTCCACCGCACCGCTCAGCTTGCCTGCGTTGCCGGGCAGCGGCCGTCAGTGCCCGCATCACGCCAGCAGAAGGATCCAGCACATGCCATCCCAGCCGCTTCGCGGTCAGGGCCAGTGGGCCCTCGGCTTCCACGAACCGCTTAACCCTGCCGAGAGATTCAAGAAGGACGATGACGGGCTGCACGTCCGGGATCGGATCCTGAACCGCTACGCCCAGCTGGGCTTTGACTCCATCGACCCGAGCGACCTGCGGGGCCGGTTCCGCTGGTGGGGCCTGTACACGCAGCGCAAGCCCGGCATCGGCGGCGGCAAGACCGGCGCCCTCGAGGACGCCGAGATCGAGGATCCGTACTTCATGATGCGGGTGCGCATCCCGGGCGGGCAGCTCGGCGCCGAGCAGACCCGGGCGATCGCGGAGATCGCCAAGGAGTACGGCCGCGACCTGGCGGACATCACTGACCGGCAGAACGTCCAGTTCCACTGGATCAGGATCGAAGACATCCCGGCCATCTGGAGCAGGCTGGAGGAGGTTGGCCTGTCCAGTCAGCAGGCCTGCGGGGACGTTCCGCGCAACATCCTCGGCTGCCCGGTCGCGGGCCTAGACGCGGCCGAGATCATCGATGCCAGCGTCGTGCTGCGAGCGACCGAAGCGGTGGCTACTAACAGCCCGGACCTGACCAACCTGCCGCGCAAATTCAAGACGGCGATCTCGGGATGCGCGAACCAGTGCACGGCGCACGAAGTCAACGACGTTTCCTTCGTCGGCGTCATCGGCCCTGATGGCCGCCCGGGCTTTGACCTCTGGGTTGGCGGCGGCCTGTCTACCAACCCGATGCTCGCGCAGCGCCTGGGTGCCTTCGTACCTGGCGAGCGCGTACCCGAGGTATGGGCCGGCGTCGCCCGCCTCTTCCGTGACTACGGTTACCGGCGCCTCCGCAGTCGCGCGAGGTTGAAGTTTCTGGTGGCTGACTGGGGCCCCGAGCGCTTCCGGTCAGTTCTGGAAAGCGAATATCTCGGCGGGAACGGGCTCGATGACGGTCCGCCGCCGCCCGCACCTGCGCCGGGATCGCGCGATCACATTGGCGTCCACCGGCAGCGAGACGGTCGCTACTACGTAGGTGTCGCGCCACACACTGGCCGCACATCGGGCACTCAGCTCTGGCAGGTCGCCGACCTTGCGGAGGCCTTCGGCTCGGGCCGGATCCGCACCACGATTGAGCAGAAGTTGCTGATTCTCGACGTGCCCGAGCGTGCCGTTCCGGAGCTAGTCACTGAGCTCGCGGTAATCGACCTCGAAGCCAGCCCGAACGTGTTCCGCCGCGGCACGATGGCCTGCACCGGCATCGAATTCTGCAAGCTCGCGATCGTCGAGACGAAGGGCCGGGCCCGTGAGCTGTACACCGAGCTAGATAAGCGGCTGCCGGACTTCGACAGCCCGATCACCATCAACGTCAACGGCTGCCCGAATTCCTGCGCCCGCTTCCAGCTCGCTGACATCGGGCTGAAGGGCTCCATCGTCGATGGCGAGGAAGGCTTCCAGGTGCACCTGGGCGGCTCCCTCGGCGCCGACCCTGGCTTCGGTCGCAAGCTCCGCGGGCTGAAGGTGACCGCGGCCGGGCTTACTGACTACGTCGAGCGGCTGCTGCGCAACTATCAAGCGGACCGAACGGCCGATGAGGAGTTCGCTGCCTGGGTCCGCCGCGCCGATCCCGAGCTGCTCACCCAGGCAGGCGGGCAGGCATGAGCGGCGAGCGCCAGGTGCCGTTCTTCTGCCCGTACTGCGGCGAGGAGGACCTTCGCCCCGCGGGAGCCGAGGCTGGCGAGTGGGAGTGCGGCGCCTGCGCGCGTAGCTTCCGCCTCGCCTTCGTCGCAGTCGTCCGGCCGCGTCCAGACTTCGCCGCAGCCAGGACGACGCCGTGACCGCCATCGGCTCCGAGACCCGCACGAGCCAGCCTCGCAGCGCCGGCCAGGCGCACCGAGCGGACCCCGTTCCCGTCTATCCGATCATGTTGTCGCTGGCAGGCCGGCGCGCGGTCGTGGTGGGCGGCGGGAACGTCGCCCTGCGCAGGACTCGAGCGTTGCTCGAGGCCGGCGCGAACGTCGTGGTGATAGCGCCGTCGGTCGTCGCCGAGCTGGCCGACCTGCCGGTCGCCATCTTGCCGCGGCGCTACCGCGAGGGAGATCTGGCGACGGCCTGGCTCGCGCACGCCGCCACCGACGATCCGGGAGTGAACGCGCTGGTGGCAGCCGAGGCGGACCGGCGCCGTATCTGGTGCGTGCGCGCCGACGACGCGGCGCAGTCCGCGGCGTGGACTCCAGCGGTCACCCGCCACGGGGAGATCACCGTGGCCGTGACGGCGGGCGGAGATCCGACTCGGTCGCAGGCGCTGCGAGCGGCCATTTCGCTGGCCCTGGCCGACGGCGGCCTGCCTAGTCGTCACCAACAGCGTGGTCGGGGACCTGGTGTCGCTCGGGCAGCAGCGAAGGCGCAACCACGTCGGTTCGCACCGGACGTCGGGAGCGTGGCCCTGGTCGGCGGGGGGCCAGGCGACCCTGGTCTGATCACCGTCCTCGGGCGTCGGCTGCTGGCCGAAGCCGATGTCGTCGTCACGGACAAGCTGGCGCCACGGTCCCTGCTTGCTGAGCTGGATCCGGCTGTCGAGGTGATCGATGCTGGCAAGCAGCCGCACGCGCACAACCTGACGCAGGCCCAGATCAACGAGTTGATCGTCGCGCGGGCGCTGGCTGGTCAGCGAGTTGTGCGGCTCAAGGGCGGCGACCCGTTCGTGTTCGGGCGCGGCGGGGAGGAAGCGCTGGCCTGCGTGGAGGCTGGCGTTCCGTTCCAGGTAGTTCCCGGCGTCACGAGCGCGATCGCAGCGCCCGCCTACGCTGGCATCCCGGTGACGCATCGCGGCGTCAGCCAGGATTTCTCGGTCGTATCCGCGCACCTCGATCCCTCGCACCCAGGCGCGACCGTGGACTGGGCCGCGCTGGCGGAGACGAACGGCACGCTCGTGCTGATGATGGCGGTCGCGCACCTGGACGCGGTGGCCGCTGAGCTGATCAAGCGCGGCCGCGACGCGACGACGCCGGTCGCCGTCATCAGCGACGCCACGATGCCCGACCAGCGGGTCCTGACGTCAACCCTGGACCGAGTCGGTGCGGACTGCGCCAGCGCGGGCGTGCGGCCTCCGGCCGTTGTGGTGATCGGCGAGGTCGTGCGCCTGCGCGAACTGCTAACGGACCCGGCCCTGGAGGCCGCCTCGTGAGCAAGCCCGCCCTGCTCGCGGTCGCCCACGGCAGCCGAAACGCGGCCGCCACCGACGTCATCAATAAGCTCGCCCGGCAGGTGCGCCGCCTGGCCCCGGTCATCGACGTACACGTGGCCTTCATCGACCATGCGGAGCCGTCGCTGCCGGCCGGGCTGGGCGCCGCCGGGGCGAATTCCGTGATCGTGCCGCTGCTGCTGTCGGCCGGCTATCACCTGACGGCCGACATCACCGGCGCGGCGGCGTCTGCGGGGGCGCGGGTCGCCGGTCCCCTCGGGCCCGACGAGCTGCTGCTGACTGCGCTGGCGGCCCGGCTCGAAGAAGCCGGGGTGCCGGCGGGGGTGCCGGTCGTGCTGGCGGCGGCTGGTTCCAGCGATCCAGCAGGCGCCGTCGCTGTGCGCGAACAGGCCGACCTGCTCGCCGAGCACTTGCACGTGGCAGTCATCGCTGCGTTCGCGACGGCAGCGCAGCCGACGGTTCCCGAGGCTGTGGCCGAATTGCGCGAGCGAACCGGGCAGCGGGTAGCGGTCGCTAGCTACCTCCTGGCACCCGGTCACTTCCAGGATCTACTGCACGAGAGCGGCGCAGACTGGGTCACCCAGCCGCTAGGCGGCCACCCGGCCCTTGCCGGTCTCGTTATCGACCGGTACCGCACGGCCGCAGCGTCGAGATGATGAGCGACCTGGACTAGTGCCGCCCTAGCAGACTGCGACAGGCAGCGACTCGTAGCCGCGTAGGACTAGCCCGTTCTTCCGTACCGGTTCACCCGCGGCCGCTAGCTCCGGGAACCGTTCGAGTATCCGCGGGAACGCGACGGCCGCTTCGAGCCTGGCCAGGGCGGATCCGATGCAGAAATGCGCACCGGCGCCAAAACTCAGCACGCCGGCGTCGGCGCGGGATGGGTTGAACCTGTCCGGCTCCGTAAACCTGTGCGGGTCGCGGTTGGCGGCGCCGAGCATGAGGATGATCTCCTCGCCCGGCGCGACGCGACGCCCCGCGACCTCAGTCGGCTCAGCTGGCCGACGACTCGTCAGCTGCACTGGCGAGTCATAGCGCAGTGCTTCCTCCACGAACGCGGCCACCGGAACTTCGCCATCGCGCACCCGGGCCGCCGCGGCTGGATCCGCCAGGACGATGCGCAGGCCGTTGCCTAGCAGGTTGGCGGTGGTCTCGAACCCTGCGACAAGGAGGAGCGTCAGGTTGTCGAGCAGTTCATTATCGCTCAGACGGCCGTCCCGCGCGTCGTTGACGCTGGTCAGGGCGCTGATGAAGTCGTCGCGGGGGTCAGCGCGCCGGGCCGCTACGAGCGCCGTGAAGTACTCGTTGAGCTGCAGCGTGGCCGCGTCTGCGGCCCGCCACTGCTCCTTCGTGCTCATCGGCTCCAGGGTCGCGACCAGCGCCCTAGCGAGTGGCCTGAAACCTTCTCGGTCTGCTGCCGGAATGCCCATGAGCTCACAGATCACTGTCACCGGCAGGAGGAAGGCGAAGTCGTGCATGAATTCCACGACGCCGCCCCCGGCGCCACGCTCGGCCATGTCGTCGAGCAGGCGCTCCGTCATGTCCGCGATGGCCGGCTCGAGCGCCCCGACGCGGCGCTGGGTGAAGGCGCGTGAGATCAGGCTCCGGATCCGGGCGTGCTCAGGCTGGTTCAGGCTCAGGATGGAGTCGGTGCTCATCGACGGGTGATCCCGCCAGCCGGGCCAGATCTCGTCATACGTCGCCGCATCGGGTACTCGGAATCGCGAATCCCGCAGGACGGTACTGGCCGCTTCGTAGGCCAGCACTAGGAGCACGCCGTCGGTCGCGATTGCGTCGCCGATGTGGTGCAACGCCGCGTACAACGGATAGGGATCGGCCAGGCCCGCTGGCGTTAGCAGAGTCGCGAAGATCTCGTTCGCGTCCATCGGGCCTCGCTTCCTGGCGGCGTTACCCTGATCTTGTCCGAGCGGTCATAACCAGGCAATCCGAACCTAGGCCTCGAGCGTGAGTGGCTCGGCGGGCGGACCGTTCCGCAGCAACGCTGCGAGCAGCTCGGCCAGGTTGCGAGGACCGAAAAGATCGGTCCCCTGATAGGCGCCGATCTCGGCGGGCGTCCACCAGCGCAAGCCGGTGACGTTCTCGGCGGCTAGCTCCGAATCGCTCAGCGAGCCGCGCGGCGTGAACGCCGGAACCCTGACGAGGAAGAAATCGTTGACCGCCCCGTCATAACCGTCGACCTGGCCAGGCCGCACCGCCTCCTGGTGCCAGACGTGCGGCGGCGCGTCGGCGCCGAGCTCAAGGCCGACCTCCTCCCTGAGCTCGCGGCGCAACGCCGCCAGCAGGGATTCGCCCTGCTCCACGCCGCCGCCCGGGGTCGCCCAGACCACAACCTGCCGCCCGTCGCGCGCGAACTCGAATCGGCACAGCAAGATCCGGTCCTCCTCATCGAGGATGACAGCACGCGCGGACGGCCGCAGCCGGACGGGAGGCACTCGGACAACCTAGCTGAAAGAGCATGTAAGCCCCGGGATTGTCTGGAGTGTCGGTGTTCGCAGGCAAGATGGAGCCATGGCAGCGATCCGCGCACTCGGCACCGCCGAGTTCAGCGAGGCGACCACGGCGTGGTTCGAATCGGCGTTCGCCGAGCCCACGCCCGCGCAAGAGCAGGCGTGGCAGGCCATCGGCAAGGGCGAGCACACGCTGGTCATCGCCCCGACAGGATCCGGCAAGACCCTGGCGGCGTTCCTGTGGGCCATCGACAAGCTGGCCAGTGAGCCGCTGCCCGCCGATCCCAAGCGCCGGTGCCGGGTGCTCTACATCTCGCCGCTGAAGGCGCTGGCTGTGGACGTGGAGCGCAACCTGCGCTCGCCGCTGGCAGGCGTCACCCGCGCGGCCCGTCGCCTCGGGCTGCCCGAGCCAGACATCCGGGTCGCGGTGCGGACCGGCGACACCGCCGCTGACGAGCGGCGCAAGCTCGTTACGAGGCCGCCCGACATCCTGATCACCACGCCCGAGTCGCTGTTCCTGATGCTGACCTCGCAGGCGAGGGAGACGCTGCGAAGCGTACAGACAGTCATCGTCGACGAGGTGCACGCGCTTGCCGGCGGCAAGCGCGGCGCCCACCTCGCGTTGTCCCTGGAGCGCCTCGACGCCATCCGGACCGCCGACGATCAGGGCAGGGTGCCGGGTGCGGCGCAGCGCATCGGCCTGTCAGCGACTGTCCGGCCGCCCGAGGAAGTCGCGACGTTCCTCGGCGGCGCGCTGCCGGTCACGATCGTGTCACCGCCGAGCGAGAAGCGACTTGAGGTGACGATCGTCGTCCCCGTCGAGGACATGAGCGACCTGCAGGGCGGCGACGAACCAGACCACGTGGGGGCGAAGCGGCCGCCGAGCAACGGGCGAGGTCAGCCGGACGGCGATCCGGTCCGCCAGCACTCCATCTGGCCGCACGTCGAGGAGCGCGTGCTGGACCTGATCCAGGGCCACCGCTCGACGATCGTCTTCGCCAACTCCAGACGGCTCGCCGAGCGGCTGTGCGCGCGGCTGAACGACCTGGCCGCTGAGCGGGCCGCCGAGGCGCTCTACAGCGCAGGCGAACTGGACGAGCCCGCGTCCTCGCTCGACGCGCCCGCGTCCTCGCTCGGCGAGCGCGGGGCGTCGCCCGCTGAGCTGATGGGGCAGGCCGGCGCGGGCGCCGGCGCGCCCGCGGTCGTCGCGCGCGCGCATCACGGCTCGGTCTCGAGGCAGGAGCGCAGCCAGATCGAGGAAGCGCTGAAGGCCGGGACGCTGCCTGCGGTGGTCGCGACCTCCAGCCTGGAGCTCGGCATCGACATGGGAGCCGTCGACCTGGTCATCCAGGTCGAGTCACCGCCCTCTGTCGCCAGCGGGCTACAGCGAACGGGGCGCGCCGGGCACAACGTGGGCGACGTCTCCCGCGGCATCTTCTTCCCCAAGTACCAGGGCGACCTCGTTCAGTCCACGGTCGTCACCCAGCGCATGAGGGCTGGCCAGATCGAGGAACTGCGGATGCCACGCAACCCCCTCGACGTCCTCGCGCAGCAGATCGTCGCCATGACCGCGCTCGAGGACTGGGATGTGGGCGAGCTCGAGCAGACCATTCGCCGGGCAGCGCCGTTCAGCGGAATTACGCGGCCTGTGCTGGACGCCGTGCTCGACATGCTGGCTGGCCGGTATCCGAGCGAGGACTTCGCCGGGCTGCGCGCCAGGCTGGTCTGGGACCGCACCACCGGAAAGCTGACCGGCCGACCTGGCAGCCAGCGCCTGGCGGTGAGCAACGGCGGGACGATACCGGACCGCGGGCTGTTCGGCGTGTTCCTCGCCGGCGGCCAGACAGACCGCTCAGGCCGCCATTCCCGCCGGGTCGGCGAGCTCGACGAGGAGATGGTCTACGAGTCCCGCGTCGGCGACGTGTTCGTGCTCGGCGCGACCTCTTGGCGGATCGAAGACATCACCGCGGACCAGGTGCTCGTCTCGCCCGCCCCGGGCCAGCCCGGCAGGCTGCCGTTCTGGAAGGGAGACGCGCCCGGGCGACCAGCCGAACTGGGCGCTGCCATCGGGGCCTACTGCCGCGAGCTTGGCGCCGTCAGCGAGCAGGACGCGACCGCTCGCTTGCGGGCCGAGGGCCTGGACGAGCTGGCCGCGGCCAACCTCGTCCGCTATCTCCATGATCAGCGCGAGGCGACTGGCTACCTGCCCGACGACCGCACCCTGGTGCTCGAGCGATTCCGCGACGAGCTGGGCGACTGGCGCCTCGTCCTGCACAGCCCGTACGGCGCGCAGCTGCACGCACCCTGGGCGCTGGCGATCGCGGCCCGGCTCCGCGAGCGCTACGGCGGCATGGACGTGCAGGCCCTGCACACCGACGACGGCATCGTGATCAGGGTGCCGGATGCTGACGACCCGCCGCCCGCAGGCATCGCCGTCCTCGATCCCGATGAGGTCGAGCAGATAGTCACCGCGGAGGTGGGGTCGTCCGCGCTGTTCGCGTCCCGGTTCCGCGAGTGCGCTGCCAGGGCGCTGCTGCTGCCGCGTCGGCAGCCGGGGCGGCGCACACCGTTGTGGCAACAGCGGCAGCGGTCTGCTCAGCTCCTGGCGGTGGCGAGTCAGTACAGCCAGTTCCCGATTGCGCTGGAGACCATGCGGGAGTGCCTGCAGGACGTCTTCGACGTGCCCGGCCTGACCGCGCTCATGCGCGGTATCGCGGCGCGTCAGGTCCGCCTGGTCGAGGTCGAGACGCCGACGGCATCCCCGTTCAGCAGGTCGCTGTTGTTCCGCTACGTCGGCGCCTTCATGTACGAGGGCGACACGCCGCTTGCCGAGCGGCGCGCTCAGGCGCTCGCGCTGGACTCGGCGCTGCTCGCCGAGCTGCTCGGCCAGACCGAGCTGCGCGAGCTGCTCGATCCGGCAGTCGTCGAGGAATCAGAGCGGGAGATACAGCGGCTGACTCCTGGCCGCGCGTGCCGAGACGCCGAGGCCGTGGCCGACATGCTGCGAGCACTAGGCCCGCTGACGACCGACGAGGTTGCCGAGCGGTCTGCGGATCCAGCGCAGGCACCGGCGTGGCTCGCCGGGCTCGCCGCCCAGCGGCGCGTGCTTGAGCTGCGCATCGCCGGGCGCGAACGGTGGAGCGCGATCGAGGATGCCGGCCGACTGCGCGACGGACTCGGCGTCGCGCTGCCGCCGGGCGTGCCCGACGCTTTCACCGAGCCCGTTACCGACCCGCTGCGGGACCTGGTCTTGCGGTACGCCCGCACCCACGGGCCGTTCGGCTCGCTTGCCGTGGCCGAACGGTATGGCCTCGGCGTCGCCGTTGTGACGGGGACACTCCACCGGCTGGCCGCAGAAGGGGTCGTCTCCGAGGGTGACTTCGAGCCCAGCGGCGGCTCGCAGTGGTGCGAGGTGGGCGTGCTGCGGATGCTGCGCCGCCGTTGCCTAGCCAAGCTGCGCAAGGAAGTCGAGCCCGCGCCGCCGTCGGTGTACGCGGCGTTCCTGCCAGCGTGGCAGCGCGCGGACGCTGCCGCGGTCAGGCCGGCCGGGGGCGCTCGCAGCAGGCCGGCGCGCGCAGATGCCGTGTACGACGTCGTCGACCAGCTCGCCGGTGTGGCGATTCCGGCCTCAGCGCTCGAGACGCTGGTCCTGCCGGGCCGGGTCCCTGGCTACTCGCCAGCGCTGCTCGACGAGCTAACCGCGGCCGGCGAGGTCGTCTGGGCTGGCGCCGGCGCGCTGCCAGGCAGCGACGGCTGGATCGTGCTTGCCCCCGCTCCGGCAGCACCGTTGCTGCTGCCTGGGCCCACCGAGATCTCGGTGACACCGGTGCACGAAGCCATCCTGCGCGTCCTTGACGGGGGTGGCGCGCTCTTCTTCCGCGGCATCGCTGACCGGGTCGCTACCGGGCTATCCGATCAGACGGGCAAGGCGCTGCTCGCGAACGACAGGAGCGTCGCCAGTGCGCTGTGGGACCTGGTCTGGGCGGGGCGGCTCACTAACGACACGCTCGCACCGCTGCGCACTGTCCTCGGAACGGGACGACCGGTCGGGACCGACCCCGCGTCGGGCGAGCCTCGACCGTCGGGCCGGCCGGGCGCCGCGATCGCCCGCCGGCCTGGATTCGGTCGCGGCGCGATGCCGTCGCGCAGTGGACCACCAACCGTCAGCGGACGGTGGTCCGCGCTACCGCCAGCCGTCGTTGATCCGACGCGCCGCTTGCACGCGCAGGCGCTGGCGCTACTCGAGCGCCACGGCATCCTGATCCGCGGCGCCGCGGCGGCCGAGCGCGTCCCCGGCGGATTCGGCGCGCTCTATCCGGTGCTTCGGGCGCTGGAAGACGGCGGGCAGTGCCGTCGCGGTTACTTCGTGGAGGGCCTCGGCGCCGCTCAGTTCGCGCTGCCGGGCGCGGTCGACCGCATGCGCGCGATGGCCGACACGGCCCGGGCGGCAGGGACGATCGATCCATGGGACACCGGTGTGCGCGCACGACGCGCAGACGAGCACCGGGTCGTCGTTTTGGCCGCCGCCGACCCGGCCAACGCTTACGGTGCAGCGCTGCCATGGCCGGAGCGACCTGGTGAGACCCCAGGCGGTCACCGCCCGGGCCGGAAGGCAGGCGCCCTCGTGGTACTCGCCGACGGTGAGCTCGTCCTCTACGTCGAGCGCGGGGGCAAGACCTTGCTCTCGTGGACCAGCGAACCGTCCTTGCTCGACCCGGCCGTATCGGCGCTGGCGGCCGCGGTTCGCAACGGCGCGCTAGGTCGGCTCACAGTCGAGCGCGCCGACGGCGGCGCCGTCTACGACTCGCCGCTGGCGCGAGCACTGGAGACTGCTGGGTTCCGCCCGACTCCGCGGGGACTCCGGCTGCGTGGCTGACGGCGCCTCGCCCTTACTTGATGGCTATGGCGTTGGCGGGTGAGCCGATGCCGCCCGGCGCGTTCATCGGCACGCTCACCAGGAAGCTCTCGTATACCCCGTCATCGGCGCATGCATCGGCGAGATCCTGAAGCCACCACAGCTCGCCGAGGGCCATGCCGAACTGCCCGATGAGCATGTGATGCAGAAAGCCGAAGGGATGCGAATCCGGGTTCGGGTCGGTCGGCCAGACCTCGACGGCGAACGTGTCCGAGGCGATAGCCGCAGCGCGACTGTCCCACAGGTACTCCGCGACGGCCTCGGTGTGCGCGAGGCCCGGAGCGCTGAGGCGGCTGGGCAGGCGGTCCCTGACGGCGGCCGGCTGCTGCTGATACCAGGTCGCGAATCCCGTGTGCAGCAAGATGACGTCTCCCGCGGCAAAGTCCAGGCCAGCACGGCGCCGGGCCAGCTCGAGTTCCTCGACACCGATCGAGGTCGACTCGCTCGCCGCGTACTCCCGGCCCGCCTCAGCCATGGCCAGCGGAATGTCTAGCAGGATTGCCCGGCCAGCGATCCCGTGGCGGGCCCAGTGGTCGATGGTGTTGCGGGCGCCCGACAGCACGTCGGCCTCGGTCGCGCCGTTATAGAACTCGTCAGGCGCGTATCCGACGTGGCCGAGCGAATCCCACTGGCTGGCGGCCTGCGGGTAGAAGTTGTCGTACAGATCGTCAAAGCCGGCCGAGCCGGGCTGATGCACGATCGTGTGCCGCGGGGCCCCCCGAGATCTCGTCAGCGTCGGCGCGATGCTCCCGACCGGCACGTCCAGCGGGAACATGCGACCGGTTCGGATCAGCCTGGCCGCGGCCGCGACGCGCTCTGGCGTCATCAGGTTCACGAGGCCGAGGTTGTCTTCGGGCCCGAACAGCCCCCAGGCGCTGCGCCCGCCGCGCGGTGCCGCCGGCAGATCCTGGTAACGCGGCAGGTCGTTCACGGTCCTCACCAGCCCCGCAAGTCAATCGGCCAGACATCGACAACTGTCTCGCCGGAGAACAGGTACACCCGCTCGTGGCAGGCCATGGTCGGATCGATATGGGCCGGGATGAGCCAGGCCAGGTCGCCAACCGGCCGAGGTGGCGTAAACGTGACGTGCTCGTCCGAGCAGAACTGGACCGTTCCTCCTGACAGCCCGGGATTGCCGTGGTCCATCCCGAACGCCTTCAGCCCGGCGTTACCGACGGACCAGCCAGGCGAGTCGATATGACCGTGGCCAGTACGAACGCGGCCTGCTCGAACGGCAAGCCGAGCCGGCCGTACGCGGTGTCCATGAGCGCGTACGACCCGGCCTGGATCTCGTTCGCCCACGTGTTCAGCGCGTACGTGCCGGTTCCGCCAGCGGAGATAAGCTCGCCGCCGACGTCAGCGTGCGCCCGCGTCAGAAGCTCCATCGCGGTCGCGCACTTCCTGGCGCGCTCGCCAGCGTCGACGAGCCCGACCACGTGACCCTCGTAGCCCATGACGCCGCGGACGTCAAGGCCGGCCTTGCGCGCCTTGTCAGCGAGGCGGCCGGCTTCCTCGGGTGCGCAGCCGCAGCGGGGCAAGCCGACGTTGACGTCGATGAGAACCTCATGCACGCCGCCGGCCGAGGCAGCTGCGATCGTCTGCTCGGAGTCGACCGCGAGCGTGACGCGCGCACCGGCGGTCACGAGGGCGCCGAGGCGCGAGGCGTCGAGGACCTCGTTCGCCAGTAGCAAGTCATCTCCGAGGCCGGCCGCGACCATGCCCTCGCACTCTCTGATCGTGGCGCAGGTGAAGCCGCGGTGGCCGGCTTGTGCCTGGCGGCGCGCGATGCCGGTGCACTTATGCGCCTTGACGTGCGGGCGCAGCCGAGGTCCTGGCAGCGCTCCAGCCATGGCGGCGATGTTGCGGTCGAGGACGTCGGCGTCGACGAGCAGGGCTGGGGTTGGAACGTCGGCGACCCGCACCAGGTATCAGCTCTCCCTGCCTGCCGCGTGAATGGTACTTACCGGGCGGAGCCTACCGGAGGGTCCGGCTGCGGGTCGGCGATGTCGTGGCCGCGGTCCGCTTGCCTACCTCGGCAGCGCGGCTGCCATCGCGGTGACGAGCTGCTCGGCGGCCGCGATGTCCCCGTCAAGCGGCCGGTCCGCCAGGTCCACGGGCAGCACGGTGTCAGCGCGCTCCAACGCCAGCCGAAGCGCTCCCGATGCCGGGCGGCAGCTTCGCAGCCGCAGCGCACGGACAGCGGCGATAAGCTCGCACGCCAGGACGACCCGGTATGCGTGGACGACACCCGTTGCCGACCAGGCGGCCTGCGTGCCGAAACCGGCGTGCTCCTCCATGCCGATGGAGAGCACGGCGTCGCCCAGTACGACGGGTGCCGCGAGCCGGCGAATGTCGGCCAGCGCCGAGTGCGCGGAATACTCGACCACCATCAGCCCCGAGCTCGGCGGGGTGTCCCGGGCGAGGAACGGGGTTAGCCCCGTCGTCCGGTCGTCGAGCAGCGCGCCGAGTCGGGCCACCGACAAGGACGCAGCCTGGAACACGGCGGCTCGCGCTGCGTCCAACCCAAGCGCGACATAGGCCGTGTGAAAGTTGCCGTTGTGCCAGAACCGCTTCCCCTCGACGTCGAGCAGCGGGTTTTCGGCCGCCGCGTTGAGGTCGACGGGCCACGACGTTCGTCGCGTGCTCGATCGCGTCCACGGCGGCCCCGTGCACGTGTGGCAGGGCGCGATACCCGTAGGAGTCCTGGATCCTGACAGCGCTGACGGCATGGCCGTCGAGCAGGACGCGAAGATCGGCTGCGACCCGCACCTGGCCTGGGTGAGGACGCGCGCGCTGCACGACGTCGGCGTAGGACTCGGTCGAAGCGCCGGCCGCCAGGTGACCAAGCGCCGCGATCACTATGCCGGCGTCGAGCAGTACCGACATGTCGTGGCAGGCGATTGCAGCCTCGGCCAACGTCGCCGCGTTACTAGACAAGAACGCCAGCATGTCGCCTGGATCCAGCGCAAACCGAGGCTGTGGCGCACCGATATCCGCGTCGAGCCAGTCGCGCTCGCCAAGCAAGCAAAGGACCGTTACCGCCAGCGCTGGAAGGTCTCCGGTGCCGATCGCGCCGTATCGTCGGACCGGCGGTCGCAGGCCGCGATTGACGCATTCGGCGAGCACCTCGAGCACGCCTGCATCGATGCCCGCGCCGCCGACGGCGATCTGGTTAGCGCGGATTGCCAGCATGCCCAGGCTGATCTCGGGCGCGACCAGCGGCCCGGCCCCGCTGGCGTGACTTCGAGCAAGCCGAAGCCCGGTCGACGCGTCGCCCGCCCGCACCTGCACGCTCTTGTTGGCACCGACGCCAGTCGTGCGTCCGTAGACGCCGTGCGCGTGGACCGCCCTGGCGGCGAGCGCCGCCGCATCGGCTCGGTCGCGTCCGAGCGCGCCGATCTCGACATGAGCTAGCCGTCTGCCGATCGCCGCCACGTTGGCGCAGGTCATCGACGTGCCGTCGAGCACGATCACTAGGCGCTCCCCATGGCTGAGTGCGGCTGCCACCGGAGCCCACTGTCCGCCCAGCAAGGACGCACAGGCAAGCACCCGATGACGGCAATCCGCTGCGGTTCAGCGCTGCGGTTCAGCGCTGCGGTTCAGCGCTGCGGTTCAGCGCAGCGGTTCAGCGCTGCGGTTCAGCGCTGCGGTTCAGCGCTGCGGTTCAGCGCTGCGGCAATCCGCCGGTTCAGCGCTGCGGTTCAGCGCTGCGGTTCAGCGCTGCGTCGCGCTAGCGCGAGCCGGCGAGCGCCGTGCGACGGCACCGCCGCGGCGATAGCAGGCGATGGCCAGTCCCGCCTGCCGTAGGCAGCGGACAGCGCCGATCCGATATCGGCGAGAGCTGCGAGCGGCGCAAGCGCGATGACGGCGCCGCCAAATCCGCCGCCCGTCATCCGCGCACCGACAGCTCCAGCGGCAATTGCGGTCTCGACCGCGACGTCGGCCTCCGGCCAGGACACCTCGAAGTCGTCGCGCAGCGACGCGTGCGACTCGGTCAGCAGCCCGCCGACAGCCGCGAGTTCACCGCGCCGGAGCAGATCGGCCACGGCCAGCACGCGGCGGTTCTCGCTGACGACGTGCCGGGCCCGACGGCGCAGCTCGGGGTCGTCGAGTCCCGCCACGTCGTCCGGGCCGTCGGGCAGGTCGCGAAGCGAGGCAACGCCGAGCGCGACCGCGGCCGCTTCGCACGACCGGCGCCGCTGCGCGTAGCGGCCGTCTGTGAGGGCACGCCGGATCTGCGTGTCGATCACCAAGATCGCGAGCCCGGCGGCACCGGGCTCAAGCGAGACGTCGTCAGATGTGCCGCTCCGGCAATCCAGCAGGAGGGCGTTGCCGGCCTGGCAGAGCAGCGCGGCCGACTGATCCATGATCCCGGTCGGGGCGCCCACGAACTCGTTCTCCGCCTTGCTCGCGAGCCGCACCAGTTCGGGGCGCACTACCCTCAGCCCGTGCAGGTCGGCTAGCGCAAGGCCGACAGCACACTCCAGTGCCGCCGACGATGAGAGGCCCGCGCCCGCGGGCAGATCCGCGTCGATCGCGATGGACGTGCCACCTGGCCGGTACCCCGCCCGAGCCAAAGACCACGCCATGCCGAGCGGGTAGGCGGGCCACCCGTCCAGGCGACCGGGAGCTAGCTCATCAACGGCTGCCGTCACCAGATCGCCGGGCCATTGCCTGGACCAGACGGTGAGGCCGTCGCCGCATCGGCCCGCCGCGACAGCCACGCCGCTGGCCAGCGCGAACGGCAGCACGAAGCCGTCGTTGTAGTCGGTGTGGTCGCCGATCAGGTTCACCCGGCCGGGTGCGAACCAGACACCGGCCGGCTCCTCGCCGAAGGTATCGGCGTAGTCGCGAGCGACGGCGTCGGCAAGATCGCGCGGGCTCACGCAGCCACTATTCCAGCCTCAGCTGGGCGGTGCCGCCGCCAGCCTGGCGTTCTCGGCCCTGCGCTGCGCCAGACTTCCCGGTTTTAGGCGATCTTGGGTCCTATTTTGTCGGCTGTGTGGTCGACGAAACCGGGAAGTGTCGCTGGCGGTGGGCTAAGCGGGCTCGGCCACCGACTCGAGCAGCTCGGCGCGGGCCTGATCGACGGCGGCCAGGATGGCACCGCGCAGCACCGGGCCGCCATTGACCCCCGTGGGGACTACGGTTGGCCGGGCCGGACAGATTCGGCCGACCTCGGCCGCAACCCTGTCCGCCAGTTCCCTTCCCCCCGCTAGGCCCACGCCGCCACCGAGGACGACCAGCCCCGGGTCGAGGACGACCGAGACAGCGGCGACACCGGTCGCAACGCGCCCGGCCAGCTCGCTGAGGAACTTCTGCGCCGCCGGCTCCCCTGCCGCCGCGGCGGCCACTGCGGCCGCGACCGACTCCTCCGCCGTCGGCTCGGCGAAGCCGTACTGTGCGGCGAGCGGCACCAGAGCCTGCGCACCGACGAGGCGCTGGAACGCGCCGGTGGCCGGGTGTGTCACATCCTCCGGCAGCGGCACCCCCGGCACCGGCAGGTAGCCGATCTCGCCAGCGGCCCCGCCGACGCCGCGGTGCAACCGACCGCCGAGGACAGTCGCGAGGCCGAGGCCGACCCCGATCCAGACGAGAACAAAGTCAGGAACCCCGACTGCGGCTCCGACGGCTTGCTCGGCCATGGCAGCCAGGTTCACGTCGTTTTCCAGCGTCACCGGCCGACCGAGGTCCGAGCGCAGCGCGGCGACCACGCCCTCGTGCCAGGCCGGCAGGTTCACCGCGAGCCGCGGATCGCCGGTCCGCGGGTCCAGCACGCCAGGGGTCCCGATGACAAATGCGCGCAGGGAATCCGGTGGCACGCCGGCTGAGGAGCAGGCAGCTAGGACGGCGTTACGCACCAGGGCCACCGGATCGGCCGCGTCACTCGGATTGACCGACACGCGGGTGACCACGTTCCCGGTAATGTCCGCGACGCCGGCGCTGATCTCGTCTTGCTCGACGTGCAGGCCAGCAACGTATGCGGTCGACGGGACGACGGCGTACAGAGCGGCGTTGGGTCCGCGACCGCTGGCGAGCTCACCAGCGACCGCGACGATCCCGCGCTCTTCGAGCCTGGCCAGGAGCTGCGACGCCGTGACTTTCGACAGCCCGGTGTGCGCACCGAGCTGCGCTCGCGTCATTGGACCGCCCGTGAGCAGTAGCTCCAACGCAGAACGGTCGTTCAGCTCGCGCAACAGGCTCGGCGTTCCCGGCCGTCGCTGCATGCCCCCACCCCTATCTGGCGCCGACAAATCCGACTGTACGGTCACGGCCGCGGATTCGCCTGGCACCGAGCTCACACACGGGTCTGTGTCTCAATCTGGCAACGGACTCTATCTTATAGGAAAGTTTCCTGTTAGTTTCTGCGCAAGCAATCATCGGGGCAACGGCCCCTGGCAGGTACGAATCGCTCGGAACGGGCCGAACTACTCAAGTCCGCCGCCTAGCGTTGGGTGCCGGCCGCCAGGCCGAAGCCCGGCCGGAGACGTCCGCCCGGAGGACGTCACTTCCGCTGACACAGCCGGGAAGGGAGATCGGTCAGTGACTTTCACCAGATCGGCGGCCGCGTTGGGTGCAGCCGTCGCGCTCGCGGGAGCAGCCGCGGGCATCGCCGGCTGCGGCTCTAGCAGCAGCCCATCATCGGGCTCATCAGCCCCCACCAAGCTCGTCGTGTGGCGCATGGGTGCGTCCGTCCCGTCCCAGGTCACCTGGATGACTGGCGTCGTCTCGCAGTTCCACAAGCAGTTCCCCCAGTACAAGAGCACCAAGGTCGTCGTGGACTGGATCCCGTGGGGCAACCGGACCACCGACTGGACGAACGCCCTCACCAGCGGTAAGGGCGGCCCCGACGTCACCGAGCTCGGCAACACCGACACACCAGGCGTCGCTACGCAGGGCGCGCTGGCCAACATCAGCAGCGACGTCAAGGCGTGGTCAAACGGCTCGAGCATCATCGCGGGCAACCTGGCCAACGACACCGTCAGCGGTCAGAACTACGCGGTGCCGTGGTTCGGCGGCGTGCGCGGAATCTGGTACAACAAGGACCAGTTCGCCAAGGCCGGAATCACCGCAGCCCCCACTACCTGGACTCAGCTGGTCAGCGACGCCAAGGCCCTCATGGCGAAGTACCCAGGCACGTTTGGCCTCGGTGCACCGAGCAACTACACCAACGCGATCGTCAGCTTCATCTGGGGCGCTGGCGGCCAGGTGGCGGTGCAGTCCGGCGGCAAGTGGACGGCGCAGCTGAACAGCCCGCAGTCCGAGGCGGGCATCAAGTTCTACGCAGACCTCCTGCTGACCAGCAAGGTCTCGCCGGCCAAGTACATCGGCCAGACCGAGCTTGGCGCCCCGGGCGCGACGTCCGGTGGTAGCGACGAGGACTTCGCCAAGGGCACCCTCGACATGTACATCGATGGCCCCTGGGCAGAGTCTTCACTGTCAGCTGTCAGCGCCGCGAACAAGGCCCAGTGGGCGTCGTTCCCGATCCCCAGCGAGAGCGGGCCGAACCCGGCTCCGGCGTTCGCCGGTGGCTCGGACCTCGGCGTGTGGGGCAAGAGCCAGAACAAGACCGCGGCCTGGGACCTGCTGTCCGTGATGGACAGCCCGACCGACGCCACCACGTTCGCCAACTCGCAGGGCTTCTTCCCGGAGTTCACCACGCAGCTAGCGAACCCGACGTACGCGAACAGCCCGGTGCTGTCCGGCTTCGCCAAGGCGGCTGGCTACACCCAGATCTCGCCGCTTAACTCGAAGAACTGGGGTACGGCCGACGCCACCGATCAGATCATCCCGGACATGATGAAGTCGCTGATGCAGGGTGCCAACTTCACGGCCACCGTGAACAAGGCGAACACCGAGCTGCAGAACGTGCTCAACACCGGCAGCGAGTCCTGACGAATTACTGATCCTCCCGGCCGGCCCGCGACGAGCGGGCCGGCCGGGACGCCAGGCCCTGCCTGACTAGTCGGGCAACTCGCTGGGCCCCATCTGGCCCGCCGGACGCCCACCGTGAGGTCGCTGGTGGGACACGACACATCGACACTGCAGACGCCCGGGGTGCGAATGCGGCCATAGGCGCGACCATAGTTATGGGCGCCGCGGGCAACCGAAGGGAGTGACCAAGCCAGATGGCCGGTTTGCAGCAGCCACACGCAGTTCTGCCAGCTGGACTTCCGACTGAGCAGCCGCGCCGCGCCCCTGGCGGCGCCGGTCCGGTCATCCGGCAAGGTCGCGCCGCTGGCCTGATCCGCCGGTACAAGCTCGCGCCCTACCTACTGCTGACGCCTGCCCTGGTCGGCATCGTGCTCGTCCTGCTGTGGCCGCTGGTCCAGGTCGTGATCTTCTCGTTCCAGAACTACAGCCTGATGCAGATCACCGGTGTAGCGCCCACGCAATGGGTGGGCCTGGCGAACTTCACCAACACGTTCCGCGACACCGAGTTCTGGCTGTCGCTGCGAAACACGCTGCTCCTGGCCGTGGTTGTCGTCCCAGCCACGCTGGTTGTCGGCACGGTTGTGGGCGTCGTCCTCAACCGGCTCGGGAAGAAGATGGCTGTCTTCGTCAGCACCGCGGCCCTGATGGCCTGGGCTACGCCGCCGATCTCCGCGGCCGTCCTGTTCTACTGGCTCGTGAGTCCCGATGGAGGCGTCGTGGACTGGGCGTTGTCCAAGATGCCGCACTGGCTGGTTGGCAGCACGAACTGGGCCCAGTACAACTGGACAACGACGGGCGCGTTCCAGGCTTACGTCGTGATTGCCGTGCTAGTCGTCTGGCAGTCGTTCCCGTTCATCGCCGTCACGGTGCTGGCCGGCTTGAAGACGATCCCAGGCGAGCTGCTGGAAGCGGCCAGGGTCGACGGTGCGAGCTCGTGGCGCGTGTTCAGGAAGATCACCTATCCGCTGCTGAAGCCGATCTTCCTAGTGCTCCTGCTGCTGTCGGTGATCTGGGACTTCAACGTCTTCGCCCAGACCTACATCGTCACCGGGTTCCCCGGTAACCAGAACGAATACAACCTCTCGACGTACCTCTACGACAAGGCGTTTGCAAGCCTGCCGCCGAGTTACGGCCTAGGCGGCGCTATCGCGCTGATATTTGCCCTGATCTTGCTCGTGATCACGATCGGATATGTGCGTACCTCGGTCCGGCAAGGGGCACTGACGTGAGCGCCCAGAGCGCGGACCTCGGCGCGCTGCGGTCGGCCGCGCGCGCCAAGGCCGGCCAGGTCAGCGCGCCCGGCGCGAGCCGGGCCAGGGCCAGGCGGCGTGCCCGCCGGGCTGGCCTCAACGGCTTTGGCGTGATCATCGCGCTGGTGACGCTGTTCCCGCTGTTCTGGATGATCTCAACCGCGTTCAAGCCGTCACATGAGATCTACTCGCTGACGCCTAGCTTGCTGCCGACGCATCCGACGTTCGGCAACTTCCGCGAGGTGATTAGTGGCCAGGTGTCCGGCATCGGATCTGTGTGGCTCTTCTTCCGCAACAGCCTGACCGTCACGCTCGCGACTGTCCTCGTGGCCTCGCTGGTGTCGCTGCTGGCATCCGTTGCGGTGGCCCGGTTCCGGTTCCGGCTGCGCGCGACCTTCCTGGTCATGCTCCTGATCGTGCAGATGATCCCGGCCCAGGCGCTCATCATCGCGCTGTTCCTTGACTTCGAGCGGCTGAACCTGCTGCAGAACCTGCTGGGCCTCGTCATCGTGTACGCCGCCCAGGCCCTGCCGGTCTCGATCTGGATGCTGCGCAACTTCGTAGCCACGATCCCGCGTGAACTGGAGGAAGCGGCTGCGATCGACGGCGCGAGCAGCTTCCGCATCTTCTGGCGGATCCTGTTCCCTCTGGTCGCGCCCGGACTGGTCGCCACCAGCATTTTTGCGTTCATCACCGCGTACAACGAGTTCATCGTCGCCCTCACGTTCCTCGGCCAGGCGCACAGCGACTACACGCTGCCGATCTACGTGACGTACTTCTTTGGCCGCGGCGGCGCGCAGTGGGGCCCGATCATGGCGGCCTCGACGATGTACACCATCCCGGTGATCATCTTCTTCCTGTTCGTCCGGCGAAGGCTCGTCGGCGGCCTCACCGCGGGAGCGGTGAAGGGATGACGCAGGAGATCGCAGCCGACCCAGCTCTGGGCCGGCTGAGCTGAGGCCATCCTCATTCCGCCATTCCCGGGCGGCGAGCAGCCTGAGTGGGTGCGCAGAGCGCTTGCCGACGGGATGGCGGGCGTCACCCTGTTCGGCCCCAACGTGCTCGATCGCCAGCAGCTTGGCAGGCTCACGGCAAGCCTGCGGAGCGCGGTGATCGAACCCGTCATCGCCATCGATGAGGAAGGCGGCGACGTCACCCGCATCTCGCACCAGACCGGCAGTGACTATCCAGGGAACGCGGCCCTCGGCGCTGTCGACGACGTCGAGCTCACCCGGTCGGTGTACGCGGCCCTCGGCGCCGACCTGGCTACCCTGGGCATCAACCTCGACCTCGCTCCAGCGGTTGACGTCAACACCGCAGCGGACAACCCGGTGATCGGCATCCGGTCGTTCGGGGACGACCCGGCCCTGGTGGCGAGGCACGCCGCCGCCGCAGTGGCCGGCCTCCAGGCGGCTGGCGTCGCCGCCTGTGCCAAGCACTTCCCCGGTCACGGCAGCACGACGCTCGACTCGCACCTGGTCGTCCCCACGGTCGACGCGCCGCTCAGCGTGCTGCGCGAGCGGGACTTGCCCCCGTTCGAGGCCGCCATAGCCGCGGGCGTGCGCGCCATCATGCCGAGCCACCTGCGAGTACCCGAACTGACAGGCGATCTGCCGGCTTCGCTCTCCCACCGAGCCCAGACCGACCTCCTGCGTGGCGAACTGGGCTTCACGGGCGTCATCGTGTCCGACGGCCTGGAAATGCGGGCGGTGAGCGAGCCCTACGGGATTCCCGAAGCCGCCGTGCTTGCCGTCATCGCCGGCACCGACCTGCTATGCCTCGGCCGCGACCAGGATCACCTGAGCTTCCTTGCGGTCAGGACCGCGCTCATCGAGGCGGTACGGTCCGGGTCGGCTCCCCGGCGCGCGGCTTGAGGAAGCCGCCGCACGGGTGGCCGAGCTACGGGAGTGGACCGCGACCGCTGCCGCCGAGCGCCCGGCGGCCGTAGACGGAGCGGCGACCCTGGGCCTCGCCGCTGCCCGGCGAGCCGTCGCCGTACGCGGTGCGTCGCCGGTGCTGCGCCAGCCACTCATCGTGCAGCTGGTGCCTCCGTCGAACCTGGCAGTCGGAGCGGTGCCGTGGGGATTGAGCGCATTCGCGGCGGCCGATAGCTACCGCCAGGTGAGCACCGGAACACCCGACGAGGACCTGCCTTACCTGGTGACCGGACTGCTCGCCGCCGCCGACCACCGGTCGCTGATCATTGTTGTCCGCGACGCGCACCGGCATCCCGTCGCCAGGCAGGCAGTCCAGCAAATGCTGGCCGGGCGGCCCGACGCGGTCGTCGTCGAGATGGGACTTCCCGTGTGGCAGCCAGCCGACGTCAGCTACGTCGCCAGCTACGGCGCCGGGCGCAGCAACGCGCGGGCGACCGCCGAGATTCTGGGGCTGGTAGCCGCCAGCTGATCGCTCAGGCGGCCTCCCGCCGGCGTGCAAGCAAGTCTTCACCGGAGCGCCATGGGCCGGTCAGCCGCGGTTCCCTGCATAATGCTGGATATGCGTCTGTCCGCCCGCTCCGACTACGCGTTGCGCGCCGTCATCGAGCTGGCCGCCTCCGGCGGCGGCCATGTGACGGCAGATCAGCTTGCCCGGACGCAGGCGATTCCCGGAAAGTTCCTCGAGGCGATCTTGACGCAGCTGCGCCGGGCCGGTCTCGTCCGCAGCCAGCGCGGTCCGGACGGCGGATTCTGGCTGGCCCGACCGGCCAGCGAAATCTCGCTGGCCGACATCATCAGGGCCATCGACGGGCCGCTGGTCGGCGTGCGCGGCGAGCGGCCCGAGAACGTCGGCTATACCGGCGCCGCTGAACCACTGCAGGCAGTCTGGATCGCCCTGCGAGCGAACGAGCGGGCCATACTCGAAGAAGTCACGCTTGAGCACATCGTGTCGGGCAACCTGCCGGCCAGCGTGCGCAAGCTGGCCGACGATCCGGCGGCCTGGGCATCGCCCTCGACGGCCTGACCTCTCCGGCGCACCTCCGGCAAACGCAAACGGCCCGCACCGGTGGGCGCGGGCCGCTGCGACGATCTGGCTCGTGGCCTAGACCGGCACCATGTCCGTGTGGTCGCGAGCTAGCTTGTCGAATGTGCCCTCGGCACCGGGCAGCGTCACCGGCTCCAGCCTCTGCTCTCCCTGCGAAACGCGCTGGCCGCTGCGCACCGTGAGCTTGCCCTGGGAGACGTTGCCCTGCGGCAGCACTAGCCGCTGCGGGCCAGCCTGGCCCTTCGACGACTGAGGTAGCTGGATCCCGCGGAGCGAAGACGGCGAGCCAGCTGGCTCGAGATCCAGCGACTCGCTCCGACTTTGGCCTGCCTGCGAGTGCGGGCTCGAACGGGACACCGAAGGCAGGCTCGTTCTGGAGCTCGGCGAGCGCGAAGCCGTCGGAAACCTCACGCAAAACCTGCGAAAGCGGTGCGCCTAGGGCGTCACAAATCGAAGCGAGCAGCTCCGAAGACGCCTCCTTGCGGCCGCGCTCAACTTCGGACAGGTACCCCAGGGAGACCCTGGCCGTGGCCGAGACCTCACGTAGGGTGCGACCCTGGCGAAGACGCAGTCGCCGAAGCGCGTCACCGAGCAAGTGACGAAGCAGGACCATCGTCGCGCTCCCTCCCTGAGGTCGATCTACTAGCTCCCTCTACCGTACCTGTCCCACCGGACAGTGCGGGAGAGGGCACAAGCGCGTGTTCACACGGACGTAACACTGTAATCAGGTTGCATCTTCCCGCAGGGCGTCGAGCAGCAGGGACAGCACCGACCGAACCGTCTCGTTGCGCACAGCTTCCCGGTCTCCGGGCAGCTCCAGGCCCCTTGCGACCGGCCCGGACGGCCCGTCGACCGCGATGAACACCGTCCCCGCCGCGCTGCCATCGGCCGGGCCGGGACCGGCGACGCCAGTGGTCGAGATCCCGTACGACGCCCCGAGCCGGGCACGGACGCCCGTCGCCATGGCGGTCGCGACCTCGGGATCGACCGGGCCACGCCGCCCAAGGAGGTCCTCGGGGACCCCTAGCAGCGCCGCCTTGAGGTCGGTGGCGTATGCCACGACACCGCCTCGGACGACGACGGAGGCACCAGGGACGCTGGTGAGCGCCGAGGCAACGAGACCGCCGGTCACGGACTCAGCCACGGCGACGCTCTCGCCGCGGGCCGTGAGCACCTCAACGATGCGCCTGGATAGCTCGACCAGGTCGGCCTCGCTGCTGCTAGCTTGCGGATCGGCACACTCGCGGCTCACTGCACGGCCCGGCGGAGCCGCATGGCCCTGGCTGTGTAGTCGACACCGGTCACGACGGTCACGACCAGCGCCGCCCAGAGCACCACCTCACGCGCGAGATCGAGGTGCCACGGCAGCACGTAGAGGCT
Source organism: uncultured Actinomycetota bacterium (assembly GCA_963730085.1). Lineage (GTDB taxonomy): Bacteria > Actinomycetota > Actinomycetes > Streptosporangiales > Streptosporangiaceae > JAJYUU01. The sequence continues at coordinate 180,577 of CAVSQI010000019.1, forward strand.
GATGGCGATGATCTGGAGCATCGTCTTGGCCTTACCGCCTCGGCTGGCCGCGATGACTCCACGGCGGATCACCCAGAACCGCAGTCCGGTGATGGCCACCTCCCGCACCACGATGACAGCCGTGATCCACCACGGAATCTCGCCCAGATAGGACAGTGTGATCAGCGCTGACCCGGTCAGCGCTTTATCGGCGATCGGGTCGGCGATCTTGCCAAAGTCGGTGATCAGACTGCGCCGCCTGGCCAGCTCACCGTCCAGCAGGTCAGTAACGGATGCCACCGCGAAGGCGACGAAGGCGATCGAACGGCCGCTGGTACCACCCGCCAGCAGGAAGTACACAAAAACCGGCACGAGGGCCAGGCGCAGCACCGTCAGGCCGTTGGCCACATTGAACACGCTGGGGGCCAGGGGCGTCTCTGGGGCGGATTGTTTATCCGCAGAAACATCCGGGCTTCGTTGGCCCAGATTGGCCGCGGAGCCACCCGCTACGTTCCTCGCCTGAGCCGTCGCCGCTACCGCGGGAAGCTCCGGCCCGCGGTCGCCGTCATCGCTAGTTCCTGGACTCCCGCGACTCACCGCACGCCCGCGGCGCTGTCTCCCGCCGCTACGGTCGCGAGCGCGTCAGCGAGCAGGTCGACGCCGTCGCTTCCGGTCACGACCGCCGCCACCACGTCTCCCGGCGCGAGCTGCCGCTCGCTGCGTACCTCTGTTGCCCCGTCGACTTCGGGTGCCTGGTGTTCGGCCCGCCCGAGGTAGCGGCCATCCGGCAGTGCCTCGTCGATGAGCACATCGATCCTGGTCCCGATCCGGTCCGCCGCGCGCTCGGCCATCAGCTCGTCGGCCAGACTGGCAAGCTCCTCGACTCGTCGGGCGATCTCGTCCTCTGGTAGCTGGCCCGGCAAGCCTGCCGCTTCCGTACCGTCCTCATCGGAGTATCCGAAGACGCCAATGGCGTCGAGCCGGGCCTCGGTCAGGAACGCGGCGAGCTCGGCCAGGTCGGCCTCCGTTTCGCCCGGGAAGCCCACGATGAAGTTGGACCGGATCCCAGCCTCCGGCGCCAGCGCCCGGATCTGGTCGATGAGCTGGCCAAACCGCTCGCGGTCGCCAAACCTGCGCATCGACCGCAGCACCCGGTTGCTGGCGTGCTGGAAAGACAGGTCGAAGTACCGGGCGACGCCAGGCGTGCTCGCCAGCACCTCGACGAGGCCCGGCCGGACCTCGGCGGGCTGGAGGTAGCTGACACGCACCCGGCGAATGCCGGGGACGGCCGCGAGCTGCGGCAGGACCGACTCGAGCAGGCGCAGGTCGCCGAGATCCTTGCCGTAGGACGTCGAGTTCTCGCTCACCAAGATCAGCTCACGGGCGCCATGGTCAGCCAGCCAGCCAGCCTCGGCATAGAGGTCGTCTGGTCGCCTGGACACGAAGGCGCCGCGGAACGCGGGAATTGCGCAGAACGTGCAGCGGCGATCGCAGCCGGACGCGATCTTGAGCGGAGCGACGACCCCGCCACCCAGCCGGCGCCGGATGACCCGCGGGCCGGAGGCTGGAGCAATGCCGGGCGGCAGATCGGCTATCTGATGGGACCCTGGCTGGCTATCCGCGGGATGGCCCCGCTGGCCGTGCCCCGGCTGATGAGCTGGGCTGCTCGGCCGGTCAGCTGGCGAGAGCGGCAGCAGCTTGCGCCGATCTCGCGGCTCGTGAGCAGCCCACCGCTGACCTGCGGCGATCGAGTCGAGCCGGGCGGCGATGTCTGCGTAGTCGTCAAAACTCAGGATCTGCGCCTCGGGCATCGCCTCAGCTAGCCCGGAACCGTAGCGTTCAGCCAGGCAGCCAGCGGCCACCACGTGCGCCCCACCGCCTGCCGCCTCGAGCAGCTCATCGATGGATTCCTGCTTGGCGGCCTGAATGAAGCCGCACGTATTGACCAGCACCACGTCGGCCTCGCCAGCCTCGTCAGCGATCTGCCAACCGCCGTCCTCGAGCCTGGCCGCGAGCTCCTCGGAGTCGACCTCGTTCCGAGCGCAGCCAAGCGTGACCATCCGGACTACTCTCCGGGCGGCAGCGGGTCTCGGCTGACTTGACGACACACCGGCAGACTACGGTAACCGGCTACGTGCCAGCGCATCACCAAGGCCTGCGGCGGAGCGGCAGCCGCCTACTGCAGCCGACAGCATCCGATCGCATCCGGCCGTGTCCCGAGCTACGGCGCGCAGGCCGTAGGAGTGCAGAAGAGCTTGATCGGGTTCGTCGTCTCGTAGTGCTGCCGGTGGCCGTTGAGGTACAACACCGCTCCCCCGGGGTTGCCGAATTCGACGGTGACCGGGGAGTTGGCCTCGGTCCACGTCTTCCTTCCGATCCCGACGGACGCACCGAAGTCGCCCTCGAAGATCACGTGCCCCGACGGCGCGGTCAGCCGCACCCAGGTGAGGCCGCCGGATCTGGCGACGAGCAGGAGCTGGACGTGCTTCGGCGTCGTCTGCGCGACCGCCGTCGTCTTCGGCGTCGGCGAAGGCGAGTGGCTGAGGTGCGACGAGCCCTGCGCACTCGGGCTGTTGTGGTGTCGGTGCCCGAAGTATCGGAACCCGACAATGCCCAAGACGACGACGAGCCCGGCCAGCAGAACAAGGCCCCACTTCGGTCGGCGCCGTTCCTTGAGCTTGACGGGTGTGAACGGTTCGAATACGTCAGCCGCCGTAATCGGCTGCGGCGGCGCCTGGGTGGCGTCGTACTCCCGGATGAGTTCTTCCGGGTCTAGCCCGACAGCCCGGGCGATGCTGCGAATATGACCGCGCGCGTAGAAGTCACCACCGCAGGCCGAGTAGTCCCCTCGCTCGATGCCGCGGACAATCGTCTCCCTGATGCACGTCCGCTGGCTGACCTGCGTAATGGTGAGACCCGCTTGGCGGCGCCCTGCCGCCAGGGTGTCACCGATGCTCACGCGACGCCTCCGTTAATCATGTGTTTCCTGCCCCGGGCACGAGCCCCGCGGCCCATTGCCCGTTGTTGGCTTTCCCCCGGATCCCCAGATTCGGACGGTCACCAAGTGTAGACACGCGATTACGCTCCGGTGGGAGCAGATCGGATTCTGCGCACCCGTGACAGCTTTGCGGTAACTCCTGGGTCCCGGATGGCGCTCGAGGGTGGACTAGTCCTCGCCGCGCAACGAAGCGAGGAGCGACGGAAGATCGTCTGGCCTTATCAGCACATCGCGCGCCTTAGAGCCCTCGCTCGGGCCGACCACGCCGCGGCTTTCCAGCAGGTCCATGAGCCGACCCGCCTTCGCGAAGCCGACTCGGAGCTTGCGCTGCAGCATCGACGTCGAGCCGAACTGCGTGCCGACGATTAGCTCGGCGGCGTGCAGCAGATCATCTAGATCGTCGCCGATGTCGGCATCGATCTCCCGCTGCCTGGCCTCGGCCGTCACTACATCGTCCCGGTAAATGGGCGTCGCCTGCTTCTTGCAATGGGCGACTACCTCGCGGATCTCTTTCTCGGTGACAAAGGCGTTCTGCAACCGGATCGGCTTGCTCGTGCCCATCGGCAGGAAGAGCGCGTCGCCCTGGCCAACCAGCTTCTCGGCACCAGGCTGGTCCAGGATCACCCTGCTGTCGGTCAAGCTGGAGGTAGCGAACGCGAGCCTGGACGGCACGTTGGCCTTAATCAAGCCCGTCACGACGTCGACGCTCGGCCGCTGCGTCGCGAGCACCAGGTGAATGCCCGCGGCCCTCGCGAGCTGCGTGATCCGGACGACCGCGTCCTCCACGTCGCGGGGCGCGACCATCATGAGGTCAGCCAGCTCGTCGACGATCACGAGCAGGTATGGGTAAGGCACGTATGTACGCTCGGAGCCGGGCGGAGCTGCGACCCGACCTGCGCGGACTGCCTTGTTGAAATCGTCCATGTGCCGGAATCCGGATGCTGCGAGGTCGTCGTAGCGGCGGTCCATCTCGCCCACCACCCACTGCAGGGCGTCCGACGCCTTCTTGGGGTTGGTGATGATCTGAGTGATCAGGTGCGGGATCCCGGCGTAGGCGGCGAGCTCTACTCGCTTCGGGTCGACCAGCACCATCCGGACCTCATCCGGAGTCGCGCGCAGCAAGATGGACGTTATAAGCCCATTTATACACGTTGATTTTCCCGCGCCCGTTGCGCCCGCTATGAGCATATGAGGCATCTTTGCGAGGTTTGCGATGACTGTCCGGCCTTCGACGTCTTTCCCGAGCCCGACCACCATCGGATGGTGGTCATTGGACGCCACCGGCGACCGAAGGACGTCGCCGAGGCTGACGATGTCTCGGTCGGCGTTGGGGATTTCGATCCCGATCGCCGACTTGCCAGGGATCGGCGACAGGATCCTGACGTCGGCGCTCTTCACTGCGTAGGCGATGTTCTTGGAGAGCTGGGTGACGCGCTCCACCTTCACCGCGGGCGCCAGCTCGATCTCGTATCTAGTCACCGTCGGGCCTCGGGTGAAGCCCGTGACTTGCGCGTCGACCTCAAACTGCTCCAGCACCGCAGACAGCGCTTCGACCATCGACTCGTTGGCCCTGGTGCGAACCCTGTGTATCGTGCCGGGCTTCAGCAGCGCGACCGGTGGCAGCGTGTAGCTGCCGTCTGTGACCGCGGCGAGCGTGAGCTGTTCACCCTTCTTCGGCTGCGTGCTCACTCCGTCGCGATCAGCGCTACCGCCTGAGGCCCCCCAGTCATGGGCGTCGGCCGCGCCCGGCGCGTCCGCAGCAGCGCTGGCGTCGTCGGCCGCGCCACCGAATCGGAGGCCCACGGCAGCGGCCGCTTCCGCCGCGCTGAGGCCCGCTTCGCTCGCCGCCTCCAGGTCTTTGTGCGCGTCCCGCCGACCTATCAGGCCGCCCAGCAGCGGCGTGTCGTACGCACGGTCGCGAGCCCCGACCTCAAGCGCTTCGGTCCGCCGCCGGGATAGCCTCGCGACCGGGCGCGTCGCTCCGTCCGCCCCGGCCTCCTCCGCCCCGGGCGCCCGCCGGCGCATGATGAACCCGTGCAGCTCGGCAATTCGGTCGGGTACGCGGTGCAGTGGCGTTCCTGTCACGACGAGCAAGCCGAAGCCAGAGACGAGAGCCAACACCGGAATCGCGGCCCACTTCGTGATGACGGCGACGAGCGGCGCCGACACGGCGAACCCGACGACGCCACCAGCAGACCGAACGGCCTTCAGCCCCGCCGACAGCTCCGGCGTTCCCGACGCGATGTGCAGGAGACCAAGCACGCCGACGAGGAGCGCGGTCCAGCCGATGACCATCCGGGCGGTGTCGGCGTTGCTGTCCGGATGGCGCAGGAACCGCCAGGCCAACAGGCCCAGCAGGATCGGAATCGTCCATGTTCCCGATCCGAACAGCGTCACCAGTCCCGTCGCGACCGGCTTGAGCGGACCGGCCGTGTGCCACCACGTCGCCACTGCCGCGACGATGGCGGCGATAAGGGCGGTCAGGCCAAGACCATCGCGGCGATGCAGCGGATCGAGGTCCCGCGCGCTGCGGCCCAGAGCTCGGAAGAGAGTGCCGACCGTGTGCGCCAGCCCCATCCAGATCGCGGCGATTGCGCTGACGACCCAGCCGGCCAGGATCACGAACGGGTTTGACGGTGGCGGCCGACGTGATATCCGTCGGCCGTTCGACGTGCGCCGGCCAGTCGATCGCGAGCGGCGCGTATTGGAACTCGCGCGGCGGCTGCGCGAGTAAGAACCAGAGCCGCGGCGAGCCGGAGCGGCCTTTTGCCGCGTCCGGTTGGTCGTGCCGCCGCGAGGGCGCGCTGCGCCGTTGGGCGCACGAGTCGCCATGATCTCCACCGTAACGAGCGCCGAGCCGACAGCATCGGAACGCTCGCGGCGTGTCGCCGAGTTCTGCGGTCACGGCGGAGTCCGAAGCCGTGTTCGCGTGAACGCTTGCGGCAGCGCATGTCAGATAGCTATTGTGCTAGTCACCTAGATAAATAGGAGGCAGCCGACGTGATCGAGTTCCACTTGGACACCCGATCCGGTGTCGCGCCGTACTTGCAGCTGATTCAGCAGGTACGGCAGGCGCTGCGCCTCGGCCTGCTCCGAGAAGGTGATCAGCTCCCCACGGTGAAAGACGTCTCGGGGTCGCTGGCGATCAATCCGAACACCGTGCTTAAGGCCTACCGCGAGCTTGAGTACGAAGGTCTGGCGTCGGCCAGGCCGGGAGTCGGCACGTTCGTGACCACGACACTCAGCAGCGATTCGATCGCCGCCTACAACGAACTGAGCCGCGATCTGGAGGGCTGGATCAGCAAGGCTCGCGCGGCCGGTCTCGACGACGAGAGCATCGGCGCCATTTTTCAGCGGACCGTCCGGACCGCCGTTCAGGAGGAAGTGATATGACCGCAGCGATCAACGCGAGCGGGCTCGGGAAGAAGTACGGGCGCCGCTGGGCACTGTCAGACTGCACGCTCAGCATCCCGGTCGGGCGCGTCGTCGGGCTGGTCGGGCCCAACGGCGCCGGCAAGACGACACTGCTGAATCTCGCCACCGGGATGCTCGCGCCGACAACTGGCAGCATCCGGGTGCTCGGGGGCGCACCCGGCAGCGGGCCCGCCCAGCTCGCCAGGGTTGGTTACGTCGCCCAGGACGCCCCCGTTTACGCCGGCCTCAGCGTCGCCGACCACCTCCGGCTCGGGGCGCACATGAATCCGGGCTGGGATGCCGACCTGGCCGACCGGCGCGTCAGGCAGCTCGGGCTCGTGGTGAAGCAGAAGGCCGGCACGCTGTCCGGCGGCCAGCGCGCGCAGCTCGCGCTGACCCTGGCTATCGCCAAGCGTCCCGAACTGCTGATCCTGGACGAGCCCATCGCGAGCCTCGACCCGCTCGCCCGCCGTGAGTTCCTCCAGGTGCTGATGGAGACCACGGCCGAGCACGACGTCAGCGTCATCATGTCCTCGCACCTGGTCGCCGACCTGGAACGGATCAGCGAGTACCTGGTCGTGCTCGTCGACTCGCGCGTCCAGGTGGCAGGCGAGATCGATGAGCTACTCGCCTCTCATCAGCTGCTGACTGGAGCGCGTCGCGACCCCGCGGCCATGCCCGCGAACCAGCACGTCATCACCGCCAGTCACACCGACCGGCAGAGCACCATCCTGGTCCGCTGCGACGAACCGATTCTCGACCCGAGCTGGTCGGTTGACCAGATCGACCTGGAAGACCTCGTCCTCGCCTACATGGGCCAGGCGCGTACAGGCGGCCCCGGCCTGAACGACAACGGGGGCACCAAGATCCTGGAGGAGAAGCGATGATGTGGCTCACCTGGCGACAGTTCCGCGTGCAGGCCATCACGGCCGCGGCAGTCCTTGCGGTCGTGGCCATTTTGCTCGGCGCGACAGCGCCACATTTGCTGACCCTCTATAGCTCGTACGGGCTCAACGTGTGCCATGCAAGCTGCGAGCGGACAGCGAGCAATTTCCTGAACGCTGTCGGCGGCACGTACAAGACAGCGTTCGAGGCCTGCATCGCGGTCATGTACCTCGTGCCGGGGCTCATCGGCATCTTCTGGGGTGCGCCACTGGTCGCACGCGAACTCGAGACAGGCACCCACCGGCTGGCCTGGAACCAGAGCATCAGTCGCATCCGCTGGACCGTCATCAAGCTCGGACTCGTCGGCCTAGCCGCCGTGGCTACCGCGGGCTTGCTCAGTCTCATGATCGGCTGGTGGGCTAGCCCCATCGACAGCGCCATGCACTTCGGCCAGCCGTTCTCGGGGGCATACCTCCCCCGGCTCGGCCCGCTGGTGTTCGCCGCTCGCGGAGTTGCGCCTCTCGGCTATGCCGCCTTCGCTTTCGCGCTCGGCGTGACGATGGGCGTGCTCATCCGCAAGACGCTGCCAGCGATGGCCGTCACGCTAGCGATCTTCGCCGCAGTGCAGGTCCTGATGCCGATCTACGTCCGGCCGTACTTGATCCCGCCGGTGCAGGCGACGGCCCCGTTCAACGCCTTCGAGAACAACGAAATGACGCTCACCTCGAACAATCGCATGACGCTCGTCGGGAACTTCAGCCGTCCGGGCGCGTGGATCCTGTCGAACAAGACCGTCACGCCGTCCGGGGACGTCTTCACCGGCCCGGCTGGGCCAGCATGCCTCGGCAACTCGCCGCCCAACGCGTGCAACGCCTGGGTGAACACGCTGCACCTGCGGCAGGAGGTCAGCTACCAGCCCGCCAGCCGGTTCTGGCCGCTGCAGCTGATCGAGACCGGCATCTACCTGGTTCTGGCCGCGCTACTCGGCTCGCTGTGCGTCGGCGCATCCGCCGCCGACGCATCTGACAATATAGCGCTCGATTGACGATCGTCGCAGATACGGCATACCCTCGTCTGTGTCGGGCACCGTGCGTGCCCGGCCCAGGCGAGGGGGCACAGTGCGCATCGCAGTAGCAGGTGGCGGGCCAGGCGGGCTCTATTTCGCGGCGCTCGCGCGGGAGCTGCTGCCCCGGGCCGATATCACCGTCTGGGAGCGCAACGCGCCCGACGACACGTTCGGCTTCGGCGTCGTGTTCTCCGACGAAACCCTCGGCGGCATCGAGAATGCCGACCCCAGCATCTACCGCCAGATGGAGCGCGAGTTCGCGCGGTGGGACGACATCGACGTCCACTATCGGGGTCAGGTCATCACCAGTGGCGGGCACGGCTTCGCCGCCATGGGACGACGCCGGCTGCTCGAGATCCTGCAGCAGCGCTGTGCCGACCTCGGCGTAACGGTCCACTTTCGAACGCCAGCGCCGGACGCTGATTACCTCGCGGCGAACTACGACCTGGTGGTCGCCGCCGACGGCGTCAACTCGCCGCTCAGGAGCACGCGGGCGGCCTCGTTCCGTCCTGATTTCGAAGTTCGAAACTGCAAGTACATGTGGCTCGGGACAGACCTGATCTTCGATGCGTTCAAGTTCTACGTCGAGACGACCCCTTACGGCGTCATGCAGGTGCACGGCTACCCCTACGACGCCACCGGCAGCACGTTCATCATCGAGATGAACGACGCCGTCTGGCGCGCGGCCGGCTTTGCCGACCTAGCCGCGGACGCGGCCGAACTCGCACCTGGCCAGTCCGACGAGGCGTCGATAAAGCGGGTGGCCGAGCTGCTCAGTGGCGTGCTTGGCGACCACGCGCTGCTGACCAATAACTCGCGCTGGCTGAGCTTTGCGACGCTGCGTTGCGATCGCTGGCGCGACGGAAACATCGTGCTCCTGGGCGACGCCGCGCACACCGCGCACTTCTCCATCGGTTCCGGGACCAAGCTAGCGATGGAGGACGCGCTCGCCCTCGCGGCTTGCCTGTACGAGCACGGCGCTGGCGGGCACGGGGCCGACGGCGATCGCAATGTCGCGATCGAGGCCGCGCTGATGGCGTACGAGGCCGAGCGGCGGCCGGTCGTGGCCTCGACACAGCGCGCGGCCCAGGCCAGCCTTGAGTGGTTCGAAAACCTGGGTCAGTACACAGGTCAGGAGCCCGAGCAGTTCGCGTTCAACATCATGACGCGAAGCCGCCGGGTCACCCACGGCAACCTCAGGCTGCGCGATCCGGAATTCACCGACCGAATGGACGCCTGGTTCGCTGGCGATTGCAAGCGACGCGGGCTCGGTGCTGGCCACGCGGGACCGCCGATGTTCCAGCCGTTCCGTCTGCGGTCGCTCGATCTGCCGAATCGCGTCGTGGTCTCGGCCATGGACATGTACTCGGCTGCGGACGGGACTCCGTCGGACTTCCATCTGGTACACCTCGGCGGAAAGGCGCTCGGCGGGGCTGGCCTGGTGATGACCGAGATGGTCTGCGTCAGCCCGGAGGGCCGGATCACGCCGGGATGCGCCGGGCTGTACACGGCCGAGCATGAGGCCGCGTGGCGACGGATCACGTCGTTTGTGCACTCGTCGACCGGCGCGAAGATCGGCCTTCAACTCGGGCACTCCGGGCGCAAAGGCTCGACGCGGCTGATGTGGGAGGGCATCGACCAGCCGCTGGACGACGGCAACTGGCCGGTCTGCGGGCCATCGCCGCTGCCGTACGCGGCCGGGGTGAACCAGGTGCCGCGCGAGCTGACAGGGGCGGAGATGCGGCAGATTCGCGACCAGTTCGTGGCGTCGGCCGAGGCTGCCGACCGGGCCGGGTTCGATCTGCTCGAGCTGCACTGTGCCCACGGCTACCTGCTGTCCTCGTTCATCTCGCCCGTGTCGAACAAGCGAACCGACTGCTACGGTGGGTCGCTTTCGGGACGGCTGCGGTACCCGCTGGAGGTTTTCGCCGCCGTACGCGACGCGTGGCCGGCCCGCAAGCCGATGACCGTGCGGATCTCAGCGTGTGACTGGGTGCCAGGCGGCATCACCGGTGCCGACGCCGTGGAAATCTCCGCGGCCTTCGCGGCTGCGGGCGCAGATGCTGTCGACGTTTCGACGGGCCAGGTCGCCTCGGACGAGAAGCCCGCCTTCGGACGGTCGTATCAGACCCCGTTCGCGGACGCGATCAGGAACCAGGTCGGGATCGCCACCATTGCCGTCGGCGTGATCTCCTCATACGACGACGTCAACTCGCTCATCCTGGCCGGCCGGGCGGACCTCTGCGCGCTCGGCCGGGCGCACCTGTACGACCCGAACTGGACCCTGCACGCCGCGGCCGACCAGGGCTACTCCGGGCCAGGCGTCAGCTGGCCGGTGCAGTGGCAAGCAGGCAGTCGGCCGCCGCAGACGGGCCGCACCGACGGGCCGCGGCCGCGACTCGAGCTGATCCGGTCCGGCGACACCGGAACGAAGCACGCCCGCTGGCGTCCGTGATCGGATGGCCGCTGCCGCGACTGCGGTGCACGCCGTGACAGGATGGCGCCGCCGCGACCGCCGTCCGCTTGATGAATGAGTAGTCACTGGCGCTCTGGCGCCAGTGATCCACATTCATGAGTGATAGGAGCGCCAGATGAGCATCGAGCGAGTCAATCCTGCGTCGCTGCCGGCGCCCTCGGGGTTCGCGCACGCGGTGATCGCGACCGGCGGGCAGCTGGTCTTCCTGGCGGGCCAGACCGCACTTGACGCGTCAGGGGCGATCGTCGGCGACAGCATCGTCGAGCAGTTCGAGCTGGCCCTCGCGAACCTGCTAACGGCCCTCGAGGCCGCCGGGGGAATGCCCACCGACCTGGCCAGCCTCACCGTCTATGTGGTCGACCTGGCCGACTACCGGGCGCACGGAAAGGAGATCGGCGCTGTGTGGCGGCGCCTCGCCGGGCGCACCTACCCGGCCATGGCCGCCGTCGGCGTGTCGAGACTCTGGGACGAGGCGGCGCTGGTGGAAGTCCAGGGCTTCGCCGTCATCGGCTAGCCGCGCGCCTGGACCCGCCGGGATGGCCTACAGAAACTTCGACCGCGCGTAGTACTCCGACGCGTCCGGCCGCCAGAGGTAGACGATGGCGCCGAGGCCGACAAGCCAGACGAGGATATCGAAGATCTTGGTGCCGATCGCGGCGGGACGGATCACCGTGGAGAGCAGGCCAAGGGTGTTAAACCCGAACAGAACGGCGGCGACAACTCGGGCCCAGCTCCGGCCGCGGCCGTTCGCCCAGGCCATCCACAGCCAGAGGCCCACGCCGATGAGGCCCAGGACCACGATCACGGCGACGCCCGCGACCTCGGCCGTGTGAATCTGGGTTGAGGTGAGCGTCTTATTTGACGCCTTGATGATCGCCTGGCGCAGGCTGCCGACCGTGGCCAGACCGACGATGAAGCTCACCGCGCTCAATATCGCGCCGGCGTACATGAGCCGTACTGCCGTCCGGATGGACGGCGGAGCCGGAGGACGCTGCTGCGGCGTTTGGTCAAATCCGCTCGTCGGGTACGGCTGGTAGCTCATTGTGGCTCCTCGTTACGTTGCCTTGCGGCACACAGCAGCCTAGTCACGCCGATGCGATGGTCACTACTCATCGAGTCAGATCACGTTCGTTCCGGTGACGGCCAGGACGTGGGCCCGCGCCGGGCCACTGAGCAAATCACGGAGCCCGCCGAAGAGGTCGGCGGCCCGCGTCCCGTGCCAGTCCGCGGGCAGGAGTTCCGCCGGCAGCCCTGGATCCAGGAATGGCAGCCGCCGCCAGGCGGTCAGGACCCGGACGTAATCCGCGAATGCCTGGCCCGGATCGGCGCAGCCGGTGTCGTGCCATCGCGCCAGGACCGGCTCCGCTGCGTCGATGAAGGCCTGGTAGAGCTGCTCGAGCCGGTCGAGGTCCCACCACTCCCCGAGCTTGTCCCCGACGTCGCCGTAGGCGAGGTTTCCGGCTGTGAACAGGCTCACATAAGCAATCAGGCCGTCGGCCGCCAGCACGTCGCGCGTCTCATCGGCCAGCTGCGCCGGCGCGATCCACACGCCAGCCGAGACGGTGCCGAAGCCGAGCCAGGCCAGCCGGGACCGCAGGGCGTGGCGGCGGGCACGCTCGTGCTCGGGGACGCTGAACACCGCCAGCAGCCAGCCGTCGTCCGCGCTGGCCGACGGACGCCGGAAGATCCTGCGGTCTCCGTCGGCCAGGATCTTCTGACCACCGGCGGAGAGGCCGTAGCCGGCCGCGCCGTTGACGCGGCGCGATTCGAGCAGACCGCGGATCTTTAGCCGGGAGATCGCCGATCGCACCGCTGGCTCGTCCACCCCAAGCTCGGCCATCAGCTTGATCAGCGCCGAGATGCTGAACCAGCCGGCGGCGTCGCGCGCGTACAGTCCGTAGATGGTCACGATCAGTGCCCGCGGCTTGGCCACGAGCACGTCGTTGCCGGGCTGCATCGAGGTGGTCACCATCAGAACGTAGCGCCGCGTTGCGGGACCGCGCACCAATTGCGCGCGCACAGTCGCCCGCTTCATTGACTATCGTCACCGAGGCGAAATACTGAGACCGTCCTGGTGGCATCCGAGGAGGTCCGGGCAATGCAGCTCTCACCGTCCGCACACGCCGACACCTTCTGCCGGGACAATCTCCCAGCTCCTGAACTCTGGCCGGACCTGGAGTTCACGCTGCCCGAGCTTTCCTATCCGAGCCGCCTTAACGCCGCTGACGAGCTGCTGCACCCGACGATCGCGGCGGGCGGTGCCGACCGCCGCTGCTTTCTGTCACCAGCCGAAACCTGGTCCTACGGCGACGTGGCCGAGCGCGCCGCCCAGATCGCCAGCGTGCTGACCGAAGACCTGGGCTTGATCCCCGGCAACCGGGTGCTGCTGCGCGGGCCGAACAATCCATGGCTGGCCGCGTGCTGGCTCGGGGTCCTCAAGGCGGGCGGTGTCGCGGTGGCGACCATGCCGATGCTGCGCGCCCTGGAGCTCAGCAGCATCGGCGCGATCGCGTCGGTCCGGCTCGCTCTGTGCGATCACCGATTCACCGCTGACCTGCGCGAGGCGGCGATTCCTGACCTGCGGATCGTCGAGTTCGGTGGCACCGATCCGGCCGACCTGACAAAGCTCGTCGCCAGCAAGCCGGCCGAGTTCGCGTCTGTGCAGACGGCCGCGGATGACGTCGCGATGATCGCGTTCACGTCGGGCACCACCGGCAAGCCCAAGGCCGCCATGCACTTCCATCGTGACCTGCTCGCGGCGACAGACGCATTCTCGGGTCACGTCTTGCGGCCCGTACCGGACGACGTGTTCGCCGGCACGCCGCCGCTGGCCTTCACGTTCGGTCTCGGCGCACTGCTGCTCTTCCCACTCCGCGTGGGTGCAGCGAGCCTGCTGCTGGAAAAGGCCACTCCGGCCGAGCTAGCCGATGCGATCGCCGCTTACGACGTCACCGTCCTGTCGACGGCGCCCACCGCCTACCGGGCCATGCTGGCCGCCGGGAAGGCACCCCAGCTGCGCGGCCTCCGCCTGCCGGTGTCGGCCGGCGAGCACCTGCCGAAGTCGACGTGGCAGGCCTTCTACGACGCAACCGGCGTGAAGATCATCGACGGCATCGGCAGCACGGAAATGCTGCATATCTTCATCGCCGCGGCTGGTGACGACATCCGACCGGGTTCGACCGGCCTGGCGGTGCCGGGTTATACGGCCGCTGTGCTCGACAACGACGGCAAGCCGCTACCGGACGGCGAGCCCGGACGACTCGCGGTCAAGGGCCCGACCGGCTGCACGTACCTGAACGACGAGCGCCAGCGCGACTACGTCCGGGATGGCTGGAACATCACGGGCGACACCTACGTCCGGGACGAGGACGGGTATTTCTGGTACGAGGCCAGGTCGGACGACATGATCATTTCTGGCGGCTACAACATCGCCGGGCCGGAGATAGAAGAGGTCCTGCTCAGCCACCCCGACGTGGCCGAGTGCGGCGTGGTCGGCGCTCCGGACGAGGCGCGCGGGCAGATCGTGACGGCGTACGTCGTCCTCGCGACCGGCGCCGTCGGCGATGAGGACAAGGCGCGCGAACTCCAGGATCTCGTGAAGCAGCGCATCGCACCGTACAAGTACCCGCGGGCGGTGGAGTTCGTCACGACGCTGCCCCGAACGAACACCGGCAAGCTCCAGCGATTCCGGCTGCGCCAGCAGGCCGCCGGCGACTAGCCGGGAAACCGCGCCGATCCCAAAGCAGCGTGGCCGGGGATCCCCAGTTGCTCCAGGTGCAGCAGAACCACAACGGCGTCGTTGGCGGCAGCACTTAGCCCCTAGGGCGCGTCCAGATCTCCGGCGGCGGAGATGTGGACTGCCCCGTTACCGGCAAAATCCGCACTCGACAGCGTGTTGATGTAGCTGATGGCCGTCTTGTTCGGATCGACCTGCGGGGCCCCCGGCGCGACGAGCTGCAGCGGCGTGATGCTGCCACGGACGAACTGGCCATCCGCGTTGAGGGTGACGTGCAGCATGGCGCTAATCGAGGTGTACGCGTCGAGGCCGAGCGTATTGAAGCCACTGAAGTTGCCGAGGCTGTAGGCGATGAGGTGACCGTGGTACCACTGGAACCCCCGCAGTACGTGCGGCCCTGAGCCCATCACCAGGTCGGCGCCCGCATCGATGACGCCGTGCGTGAAGGCGATGGAGTTACCTCGGTCCTGGCCGAGGAAGTACTCCTCCCCGGGCACCACGTGCCGGTAGCTGTCGCCCTCGCCGCCGAGGTGCTCTATCACGATCACGAGCTGGGCGTGCTGTTTGGCCTGCCGGACGAGCGCCTCGGCGGCCGGGATGTCCAGCGCGTCTGCGTCGTAGGACCACGGGGCGAAGCCCAGCAGCGCGATCTTGATCCCGTTGCGCACGAGATAGGTGATCTGACCGGGCCGCCCGGTCCAGACCAGGCCGGCCGCATGCAGCGCGCTGTCGGTGCTGGCTTCACCCGCCGAACCGGCGTCGAGCGTGTGGTTGTTGGCCACGTTGACGGCCGAGAACCCGTCGCGCTTCAGATCCTGGGCGGTGTAGTCCGGCGCCTCGAACTGATAACAATCAGCCTCGCCAGGCGAGCACTTCGACATCGACAGGTCACCGAGCGCGCTCTCAAGGTTGCCCACCGTTAGGTTGCTGTGCAGGTCCGGCTTGACCGCGTCGAGCAGCGAGCCGGTGCCCGCGGACGGCCAGGCGTTCAGGGTCCCGAAGGTCATGTCCCCGACCCACGTGATGCTGACGGTCGCCGGCGCGGCCTTGGCGGCAGGCGAGGATTGGCGAACGACCGGCACTACCCGGTT
The DNA here is from genome assembly GCA_963730085.1 of uncultured Actinomycetota bacterium. Lineage (GTDB taxonomy): Bacteria > Actinomycetota > Actinomycetes > Streptosporangiales > Streptosporangiaceae > JAJYUU01. Next base: position 196,222 of record CAVSQI010000019.1, read on the forward strand.
CGTCGACGCCGCGGACGGGCTGGCTGGCGGCCTGGGCCGGGTTGCCATCAAGGCCCACGCGCCCAGCGCGGCCACCAAAACGATGACGCCTACCGATGCGAGCACGTGACTGGCACGAGGTCGGCTGGGTCCGGAAGACCGACGGGACCGTGCCGCGCCGGTCGCCGACGGCGACTGGCGCTGGCCATTTCGCCTCGCCGAGCCGGTGGACCGGTGGCCAGCGCCAGGCCGGGCACCCGCCCCGTCACGCCGAGGCCATGGCGGCTCGGCGTCCGGTGGGTAGGTGTTCCTCGGTGGCACTGCCGAATCCGTCCTCGTGGCGCCTCATCGTGCAGGCGCCAGGATAAGCGCCTGGGCAGCGACAGGCGGCCAGATGCGGACATCGGCCGGGTTTAGGCCTCGACGACCACCGGAATGATCATCGGCCGACGTCGGTAGGTGTCGCTGACCCAGCGCCCAACGGTGCGGCGCATCAGCTGGCGAAGCTGATGTACCTCGGTGATCCCCTCGCGGGCCGCGGCATCCAGCGCCTCCTCGATGAGCGGCCGGACCTCAGCCAGCCCGGCGTCGTCGATGCCAGCCCCGCGCGCGTGGATCTCCGGGCCTGCGACCAGCTTGCCGCTCGTGGAGTCGACCACGACGACGACCGAGATGAATCCTTCCTCGCCGAGGATCAGGCGGTCCTTGAGCGACGCCTCGGTGATCTCGCCGACCGACAGGCCGTCCACGTAGACGTAGCCGCAGGGCACCATCCCGCTCACCGCGATCTGACCGTCGACGAGATCAACCACGACGCCGTCCTCGGCGATGACGATGTTCTTGGGCGGCACGCCGGTTAGCGCGGCCAGTTCCGCGTGCGCTTTGAGGTGTCGCCACTCGCCATGGACGGGGACGAAGTTGCTCGGCCGGACGAGGTTCAGCACGTACAGCAGTTCCCCGGCCGGGGCGTGTCCGGACACGTGGACTAGCGCGTTGCCCTTGTGCACCACGCGCGCTCCGAGCCGGGTCAGGTCATTGATGATCCGGGATACGGCCGACTCGTTCCCTGGCACCAGCGAGGACGCCAGGATCACCGTGTCGCCTTCTGCGATCCGGATCGGGTGATCGCGGCCGGCCATCCGGGACAGCGCCGACATCGGCTCGCCCTGCGAGCCGGTCGAGATCAGCACGATCTGGTCAGGCGGCAACTCCTCGGCTTCCTTCAGGTCCACGAGCAGCCCGCCGTGAACCGAGGGGATCTTGAGGTAACCGAGGTCGCGCGCCACGCCCATGTTCCGCACCATCGAGCGGCCGACCAGAGCGACCTTGCGGCCGTGCTCGGCCGCCGCGTCCATGACCTGCTGAACGCGGTGCACGTGGCTGGCAAAGCAGGAGACGATGATGCGCTGCGCGGCGGGGCGAAGACCTCGGACAGCACTGGGCCGATCGCGCGCTCCGACTCCACGATGCCGGGCACTTCTGCGTTGGTCGAGTCGGCGAGCAGAAGGTCCACCCCGGCGGCGCCGAGCCGGGCGAACCCGCCGAGGTCGGTCAGTCGCCCGTCGAGCGGCAGCTGGTCCATCTTGAAGTCACCGGTGTGCAGGACCAGTCCAGCCGACGTACGGATCGCCACGGCCAGGGCATCGGGGATGGAGTGGTTGACCGCCAGGAATTCGAGCTCCCAGGGCCCGAACCGCTGCGTCGCGCCGGCTTCGACCTCGATGTCCACCGGGGTGATCCGGTGCTCGGTGAGCTTGCTCCGCACGAGGCCCAGGGTCAGCCGCGATCCGACGAGCGGGATGTCGGCGCGCTGACGCAGCAGGTACGGCACGCCGCCGATGTGGTCCTCGTGCGCGTGCGTGAGGACGAGAGCCTCGATCTGATCGAGCCGACCCTCCAGGGCCGAGAAGTCCGGGAGGATGAGGTCAACGCCTGGCTGATTGTCTTCGGGGAACAGGACCCCGCAGTCGACGATGAGCAGCCGGCCGGCATGCTCGAACACCGTCATGTTCCGGCCGATCTCGCCGAGGCCACCGAGCGCGACCATGCGCAGGCCATCAGCGGCCAGGGGCGGTGGCGGCCCCAGCTCGGGGTGCGGGTGACTCACTTGAGTTTCACACCGCCCGCAGCCATGTCGGTCCGTAGCTGGTCGACTTGGCTCTCGGTCGCGTCGGTCAGCGGCAGCCGGACTCGTCCGCCCGGGCGTCCCAGCAAGCCGAGCGCGGCCTTGGTCATGATGACGCCCTGAGACCGGAACAGCCCCGTGTACACCGGCAGCAGTTCCTGATGGATGGCCAGCGCGTCCGCCACCCGGCCGGCGTGGTAGGCGTCGATCATCTCGTGCAGCCGGTCGCCGACGACGTGGCCGCACACGCTGACGAAGCCGGCCGCACCGAGCGAGAGCCACGGGAGATTGACCATGTCGTCGCCGCTGTAGAACACCAGCGGCGTGCTCGCCATCACGACAGACGCGGCGCCGAAATCAGCCTTGGCGTCCTTCACAGCGATGATCTGCGGGTGCTCAGCTAGCTGCAGCAACGTCTCGGTCGCGATCGGCGTGCCGGTGCGGCCGGGAATGTCGTACAGCATGTTCGGCAGGCCAGTAGCGTCGGCAACCTTCTTGAAGTGCGCAACGAGGCCGCTTTGCGGTGGCTTGTTGTAATACGGCGTCACGACTAGCAGCCCGTGCGCGCCTGCCTGCTCGGCAGCGCGGGCCAGCTCGCAGGAGTGCGCGGTGTCGTTCGTGCCCACGCCGGCGATCACTGTGGCTCGGTCGCCAACTGCCTCCAGGACGGCGGCCAGCAGTCTGGCCTTCTCTGCGTCCGAGGTCGTCGGGGATTCGCCCGTGGTGCCGCTGATGACCAGACCGTCGTTACGCATGTCGGTGACGAGGTAGTCAGCTAGCTGGGCCGCGCCGTCGTAATCAACGGCGCCGCCGGAGTCCATGGGCGTGACCATCGCCGTGAGCATGCGCCCGAAGGGCGCGGAGGCCGGCTCGCGGGCCGGAGTCGCTGTCTCGCTCATACACCTGAACGTTACCGGGCGAGGACACAGCGGCGCATCGCCGGCACGGCCACGGATGATCCCGACCGGCCTGGCCCGGCTGACCCGACCGGCACCGCCCCCGGAAGACCCGACCGACCTGGCACAGCTGACCCGACCGGCAACGGCCCGCGGATGACCCCGACAGGCACGACCCTCGGATGGCCGTGCGCCGGATGACCGACGGACGGGTCATCACGACCGTGCACGCGTCATTAGGCCCCTCCAGCTCATACCTGGAGGGGCCTGCGACTATTGTCCGGCGCCAGGCGCGGCTAGCTCGGCAGCGACACGCCGGCACCGCGGCGGTCAGACGACGGGAAATGGCGCTCACGGCGAAAAGGCGTCAGCTGTTTTCACTAATTGCAATCAACCTGTAACGCACTGTGCCCCGTCGGCCGATAATGAGGAAGAGGCGCCGACGGCGTGGGTACCCCCGAGCTCACGTCGCGGCGTCCACCGCCGCCGATGCCTCCGCGTATGCATCCGCGGCCGGAACCGCGTCTGGATCCGCCAACGCGTCTGGATCCGCACGCCGGATCACGCGTGTGCGGCCGGCTTCTCGACGTTCCGCGCTAGTTACCCGAGGGCAGACCTCGCGGCTGCGATATGCTTCGCGCGTCCCAGGGCTCTACGTCCCTGGGCGGGCGCTGTGCACAGCGAAGCCGGTGAGATCCCGGCGCTGTCCCGCAACGGTGATGCCCGGCTGGTAGCAGCCGTGGACGAGCCCGGACGCCTGGTCTGCGCCAACGACCTGTCCTCGGAGGAAGGGCGGCTCGGTCCGACGCGCAACTGGCGTCGCAGCGAAACGCACTTCGTCCTCCTGCAATGACGGAGGATGATCATGCGGGCTTTCACCCGTAAGCTGCCGGCCATCGTGGCCGCTGCAGCGCTCGCCGCCGGAGTGGCGGCGTGCAGCAACACATCTGCAAGCAGTTCTTCCGGAAGCTCGGCCGGATCCGCTTCGGCCAAGGGCTTTCCCATCACGGTCACAACAGCGGGCGGCAAGGTACACCTGACGTCACGGCCGAACACCATCGTCTCGCTGTCGCCAACGGCGACCGAGATGCTCTATGCGATCGGAGCCAGCGGCCAGGTTAAGGCCGTGGACAGTGACTCCGACTACCCGGCGAACGCGCCGCACACCAAGCTGTCGGCTTACCAGCCGAACGCCGAGGCGATCGCCGCGTACCATCCTGATCTCGTCATCATCTCCAACGACATCGGCGGCATAGCGGCCAAGCTGACGGCGCTGTCGATTCCGGTGCTCCAGCTGCCGGCCGCCACGAACGTGGCGGGCGTGTACGACGAGTTCGCGCAGCTCGGTGTCGCGACCGGGCACGTCGCCCAGGCCAAGGCCGAGGATCAGGCGCTGCGAGGTGACATCAGTCAGATCGTCGCGTCCGAGCCGCACCACACCGCACCACTGACGTATTACTACGAGCTCGGCGTCGACCCGTATTACTCGGTGACGGACTCGACGTTCATCGGGAGCCTGCTCTCGCTGCTCGGCATGAAGAGCATCGCGGACACGGCTACAGGGGCCGCGGCTGCAGGCGGTTACCCGAGCTTGTCGGCCGAGTTCATCCTGAAGGCGAACCCGGACTACATCATCCTGTCCGACACCGGTGCCACCGGCGGCGGCCAGTCGGGCACCACCGTCGCGGCGCGACCCGGCTGGTCCGTCCTGACCGCCATCAAGAACAAGCGCGTCATCATGCTCAACGCCGACATCGCGTCGCGCTGGGGTCCGCGGATCGTCGATCTACTCCAGACGGTCGCGGCGGGCACCAAGTCCTGATGACAACGGCAAGGAACGGGGCCGGGCCGCCAGTGTGGTGTGGCCCGGCCGCGGCCGAATCGGCTAGCGCCGGTCCTGCTAGCGCAGCGCCGACCGGGGCACAGCCGACCGCGGCCCGGGTTGGTACGACAGCGCTGATCGCTGCGGCCGACGCGCCCGGACGGATCAGGGCAGGACGGCCGATCGTCCTCGCGAGCATCGTGCTGGTCGCCGCCATGGTCATCGGCGTCGCGGTCGGGCCAGCCGGCCTGACGCCGCATCAGATCGTCGACGCCCTCGTAGCGCGGCTCCCGTGGCACCCCCGCGTCCTAGTCCCGCCCCTCGACGCGGCCATCGTCTGGCAGATCAGGCTGCCCAGGGTGCTGCTTGGTGTGCTCGTCGGCTCGATGCTGGCCGGAGGCGGCGCCGCCTACCAGGGAATCTTCCGCAACCCGCTCGCCGACCCGTACCTGCTCGGCGTGGCAGCCGGAGCGGGTCTCGGCGCCACGATCGTCGCGGTGTCGGGCGGCAGCCTGGCGCTGACGCCACCAGCCGCGTTCGCCGGCGCGGCCGTCGCCGTCACGCTGACGTATCTCCTCGGTGCGCGCGCCGGGCGCGCAGGCGATTCGCCGGCCACGCGCAGCGGGACCGGATCGATCCTGCTGGCCGGCATCGCGATCGCGGCCATGCTGACCGCGTTCCAGACCTATCTCCAGCAGGAGCACACGCAGACGCTGTCGATCGTCTACTCGTGGATCCTCGGCGGGCTATCGGCGGCGACCTGGTCCGACATCTGGATGATCCTGCCGTACGTGACCGTCGCGGCGATCGGCTTGCTGATCCACCGCAGGTTCCTTGACGTGCTGCGCGTGGGCGAGACGGAGGCGACGAGCCTCGGCGTGAACGTCGCCCGGCTGCGGCTGATCGTCGTCGTCGCGGCGACGCTCGGAGTCGCGGCGGCCGTCGCCGTCAGCGGGCTCATCGGCTTCGTCGGCATCATCGTGCCGCACGCGATCCGGCTCACTGCCGGGCCGAGCTACCGCGTGCTGCTGCCCGTGTCGATGATCGGCGGGGCGGCCTTCCTCGTGCTGGCGGACGTGGTGGCCCGCACGGCCCAGGCGCCATCGGAGGTACCGATCGGCGTCATCACGGCGCTGACCGGAGCGCCGTTCTTCCTCTTCGTGCTCAGGTCAAGGCGCGCGCGACAGGACCTGTCGTGATCAGCTTCGCGGAGCTCACCGTTCGGTACGGCGACGCCACCGCGCTCGCCGGGATCAGTGAACGGGTTCCCGACGGTGAGTGGCTCGGGGTGATAGGCCCCAACGGCGCGGGCAAGACCACGCTCCTGAATGCCATCGCCGCGCTGGTGCCCTATACGGGTTCGGTGACCGTATGCGACCGGCCTGCGAGCCGGCTGAGCCGACGGGAGCTCGCCAGGCTCATCGCGTACGTGCCGCAGCGACCAGTGCTGCCGCCGGACATGACGGTCCGGGACTACGTGCTGCTAGGCCGGACCCCGCACATCGGCCACTTCCGCACCGAGACAGCCGCTGACCGGCGGGTCTGCGCAGCGGCGATTGACCGCCTGGACCTCGGCGCGATGGCCGACCGCGTGCTGCGCGCCATGTCTGGCGGCGAACTGCAGCGAGTCGTGCTCGCTCGAGCCCTGGCGCAGGAGGCCCCGGTCCTGCTGCTGGACGAGCCGACGAGCGCGCTTGACCTCGGCCGCCGGATGGACGCACTCGAATTGATCGATGAGGTGAGACACGAACGGTCGCTCACGGTCCTGTCCGCGATCCATGACCTGACGCTCGCTGGGCAGTTCGCAGACCGGCTCCTGTTGCTGGCCGGCGGTCAGATCGCCGCTTCTGGTTCCGCCCGCGAGGTCCTCGCCGAGACGGCGCTCGCATCCCACTTCGGGGCGGGCGTGCAGGTGCTGACGACGGACACCGGCGACATCGCGGTGATCTCGCGGCGAACGCGGTCGCCCCGGTCACGCCACGAGGGTCACGGTGCTGACCGCGACGAGGACCGAGATCCCGATCACGACCAGCCCGGCGCCGAGCGTTTCGCCCTGAACACCGAGGCCCAGCGCTAGCAGCAGCCTGGGGGCGCCCCGCATCCGGCAGGCCATGGTCACCTCGGTGATGCCGAGGCCGGCGCCGATCGCGATGGCCACCAGCTCGCCACCACGCCAGAGCTCGCCGGCTCCGGTGCTTGCCGACGTGACCTCACCAGGCAGCGTCATGATCCACAGGATCAGTCCCGCCGTCGCCAGGGCAAGCCAAGCTACGCCCTGCCACATCAGCAGGCCCTCGACATACCGGCGGGGGTCCGGCAGGCGAATATCCGCCATGACCGGTACAGCTTCCTCGAGGTGATCGTGTCAAACATGACACTATCCCGAGATGAGCCCGTTACATCTGCAGACCGCTAAGCCGGTGTATCTACGCGGCACTCGGCTCAGACAGATAAGCGACCCACTGGGGGTCGCCGTCGTTGATGGCACCGATGAGCCGCCAGTGCGGGCCGCGCGGGGCCGCGGGGTCGCGGGGCAGTGTCCAGCCGAGTTCGTCGATGAGCCGATCGGCCTTGCGGTGGTTGCATCGCGTGCAGGATGCGACGCAGTTCTCCCAGGTATGCATGCCGCCGCGGCTGCGCGGAATCACATGATCGATCGTCTCGGCCTTGGTGCCGCAGTACGCGCAGAGATAGTTGTCCCTGCGCATGAGCGCCGCCCGGGTGAGGGGCACCCGGCTGCGATGCGGAATTCGCACGTACCGCCGCAGCCTGATCACCGATGGCGCATCCAGCCACGTGGACGTCGAGCGCAGCTGCAACCCGCCAGCATCGGAATGGACCACGTCGGCCTTCTCCCCCAGCACGAGGCAGACGGCCCGGTGCAAGCCGACCGTGGTCAGCGGCTCATAGGTGATGTTGAGCAGCAGTACCCGGCGCACTCGCACCTCCCGTCAGGACGGGTTTGATCCCTCACTCCGGCCCGCCGGCTTCGAGCCGCCGGGGCACCCGTGACCAGTGTGACTGTCCGCCGCCCAGATCGCCAACACCAAATGGTCTCGCATCTCATCGACTTGCTGTCAGCGGCCCCGCCAGCGACCCGCAGCCCGGCCGCGGCGGCGACGCGCCGCTCGAGCCCGTTCGCCGGACACAACTAAGGTGCAAGACATGACGCTGCCTCCGTATCCCGACGCGCCTCGCGCGGATCTCGTTGAGATCATCCACGGCCACGAGATCGCCGATCCCTACCGCTGGCTTGAGGACTCGGGCAGTCCTGAGACGAAAACCTGGCTGGCGGCCCAGGCCGATCTGTACGCGAGCTACGCGGCCAGCCTGCCGGGGCTGGCGAGGCTGACTGACCGGCTCGGCGAGCTCCTCGGCGCCGGCGACATTGGGCCGCCGACCTGGCGGGGCGGCCGGGAATTCTTCCTCCGACGCGAGCCGGGCCAGGAACTCGCCGTTCTGTACACCGTCTCGCCCGCCGGCGGCGAACGCGCGCTGATCGACCCCACGATGATCGACCCCACGGGCGCGACAACCCTGGACCGGTGGGAGCCCGATCACGACGGACGGCTCGTGGCTTATCAGCTCTCCGAGGGCGGCCGGGAAGAATCCGTGCTGCGCGTCCTGGACGCGAGCACCGGCGCGGACGTCGATGGTCCCATCGACAGGTGTCGCTACTCCGACGTCGCCTGGCTGCCTGGCGGCATGATGCGCGAACGCATTCGATCGTTGCGTATGATCGACCCCGGAATCACAGACACGGGAAAGAACATGATAGGTGGTCCCGGTGACACTGAGCAGCCAATGGGCATAACTCACCGGATTTTGCCCGCTCCCGCCGCCCCCCTCCGCCGCCGCCACGCCGAAATGGTGCCGATAGGCGGACAGACGCTTCCAGTCGATCCATCAAGCCTTCGGAATTCCTCCGTCGCACCGACGGTCGAAAAAGCCGCTACTCCCCCGCTTCAACCCCTCCGGCGCCGATGTGTAATAAATTTCGTGACTCATGCGATTGCAGCCGGTGATGATGGAATAAATTAGGAAAAACTTTGACGCTAAATCTTTCTCAATGATTTTATTTCTGAACTTTGTTCAATATTTCTCGGAGCAGTTTTTTAACCTGATATTGATCATCGCTCCAAGTTGACTCCAGACCGCGGATATAAGCTGCCGTCTAATCTGCTCATTCTTTCCAACGATAACAATGAGATAACATTTCGGTACCCAGTTACTCATACGAGCTGCGTTAAATAGAAATTCTACAACATCCGACAATGGCTCTTGATGGACTGTGGTCATAAGAAATTTGTTTTCAGGTGGGACATAGTCAGGATCGAAAAATCCTTGTCGGAAAGAGATACGCATCATCGAAAGCCCTTTCCCAAATATTCGCGTTATCACCAACGCACAAGGCATATCGACATCCGGTCGCGACGAATCTTCGACAAAGATGATTCATTTCTTCTTCGCCAAGAACATTGGGCTCCGCATACACTAGCAAAGCAAATTCCTGGGTAGCGCAAGGTGATTCCCATTCATCGGGTCGTATCACCTCATCCAACCAGACATGAAACTCAGGCCTGTCGAGGATTAGACGTGCGGTGTATTTTTTTTCATTCATTTCCCTTCACTCCCCCTCTGATTCCCGCGATGAGGCCCGTCGCCCAGCGCGCGTAACTATACAGCAGCGGAATCGTCACCCAACGCGGATGCACATCCTTCGGTTTGATCAACAGGCCGTTGCGATCCGGATACTTCTCCGGCGAATGGCCCAGCGCACTCACCGGCATGTACACCACTTCATCCGAAAAATCCTCCGCCTTGCTCACGACTTCCGGCGTCACCTCCAGCAGCAGCCTGCCGCACTTCGCGCTGATCCGCTCGATCCGATCCATGTCCAGCACCGCCAAGGCCGGATGCTCGGTCGCTTCGCCCGCATCCTTGAGAATCGGCTCGCTCACCAGGTCCTCATCCGGCATCAGCGGCGCCCAGATGTCGCTCTTCCCCACCAGCACCAGCAGCGGCCGATCGCACTTCTGATAGGCGCTCAGCCCGCGTGCTTGCGGAAGCGGATCGCCGCCTCGGACAGAATGGTTTCCTGCCGCACCGTCTGCAGCGGCTCGACGATCTGCGGATCCTGCGAAACGCCTTGCACTTCGCCCGGAATCGCGGATCCTGCGTCGGATCCAGCAGGAACATCAGCACCTTCGACCGCGACAGATGCCGCGTCACCGGCGACAGCGCCGTATCCTGCCCCGACGTTGTAATGCTCCCCCGCGTTGTCATACAGGCACACGATCCGCCCCAGCTTCGCCCGCAGCGCCGCCCGCGGATGATTCGCCCCGGATGCAGCGAACAGAAAACGGCTTGGGCAGCTGCGTCTCCTGCCCGTTGATCGGTCACCGACCGATACAGATCGCCCTGCGTCCGCGTCTTGTCGAGCACCACCGGCCGTTCCGGATCCTCCGGCAGAAACAGCGTCTCTTCGTACCGGTTCAGAATCCAGTTCGCTTCCTTGTCCCCATCGGCAAAGATGATCGCGAAATCCTTCGCCAGCCGCTGCCGCAGTTCCCACGTCATCGTCGCCAGGAAATTCGACTTCCCCGATCCCGCCGACCCGATGATGCTGATGAACGTCACTTCGTTTTCCAGCAGCACCCGCGGCAACACCAGGTGACACGCCGGACACGCCAGCGAATGGCACACCATCCCGCCGCATCGAGTCGCCTGCCCGTCCAGCGTGAACCGCGTCGGCAGAAACCGCAGCGGCTCTTCCTTCAGGATCGGATCCCCCATCAGGTCTTCATGCTGCGCCACCCACAGAATCTGCTCCGGCCGAAACTCATGCCAGCAGTGCGGACAGGTCACCCGCTTCACCAGCGGAACCGCCGCGCTCTCCTGCATGGTGAACCCTTGATCGTTCCCGGCCATGTTTCCATCACCCAAAGAATTTGAAGATCGGCTCATTACTGTATTACTCACGCATTGCCTCCATCGCGTCGTTGTTCCTAAACGCCCGCGCCTCACACAACCTTCACCAGCCACGCCCGCTCGCACTCAATCGTATATCCTTCCATTACACCACTCCACGTCGTTCCCAACAAGAATAAAGCGAGAAATGACGCTAAACGACCGTCGGCCCATAGAGTCCTTCCACTTCCGAGAGCCTTCAGTCGATCTGATCAGTGCTGATCTGGTGAAACCTGTAGACGGCTCCCTGTTTCGCCTGTTTCTGCAAGCCGGCGAAATCGAAGGGGCCGGTCACTTTCCCTGTGCGCCCGTACCCAATACCGCATCATTGGGTCCTTCAACATTTGCTGCCGCAGGAACTGCAGGTGGAACCGGAGCCGCCGCTTTCGATTCCACTGGACTGGATGGGCTCGTCGTGGAGGGGGAAACAGGAATCGCCGCCGACCGCCCACCCGTCACGGGACCGCTTGGCGCCGCGGGCATCGGTTGGCCCACCATTTCAAACTGATCGAGTTGCTCTAACATGGCCTCGCTGAACTGTAACGCTCGCGGACAGGCTTACTCATCAACTGATGATCTCCGACAGGGCGAGCGGAAATTCTTTGCGAATTTCCTGTACACCGGCCGGTTTCGCGTTGATTGAGGCATGCCACATCATCCATTTGTTGGGGGGAGGTTCTTTCGTGGAATTGCCCTCAAAGACCGCCGGAAACTGTCGTACGTGCTGGCGAGCCCCGATGCCAATTCATAGGCGATATGGCCCAGGGCGTAGAGGTCCGTTGCCGGCCCAACTTTGCCGAATTCCGACGTCAATAACTCAGGTGCCGCGTAACGCACGGTCGCCAGGCCATGCGTTCGATTCGATGCCACCACCGTCGCCAGTGAGAAGTCCGTGATTTTGTAATTTCCCACCGCATCCATAAGCACATTTTCCGGCTTCAA
>CAVSQI010000020.1:0-64905 GCA_963730085.1 uncultured Actinomycetota bacterium
CTCGATCCGGACAGCCCACTCGGGGTATGAGTCGGCTTCGCAGAGACGGGGAAGCCGACTCGTGCCCCGATCGCTAGTTCGCCGGGCTGTTGTGGTAGGCCGCGACATACCAGCGGCCGTCGCGCTTGGCCAGCACCCACGTGGCCCGGACCGTGCCCTCGCTCGCCACGGCGTTCTGTCCGGGGGAAAGCGATCCCGCCCTCGCTGATCACGATTGCCGTGTCCTCGTTGGGTCAGTACGTTCTTGGGTTCGTCGATCACGCGCGATCCCTTGAGGGGGCCCGAGAACCCACCGGCCATGGTGCTCTGGATCTCTTGCCGGTTCTTCTTGCAGACACCGGGTTGGACCACGCTGGCGTCGTCGAGGTAGTCTGCCACGAACGCCTTGGCGTCGTTCGCCTCCCACGCCTCGTACACGCCCTTAAGGACGTCGAGAACCGCCTGCCGATCGGCATCAGATGCCGTTGCGGATGCGTTGTTGGTCATTGCTCTCCTCGTTTCTCTCCTCGGAATGGCCATCGCCACTCGTCTGATGGACGGACAGGCCAGGTAGTAGAGGACACATCCCTCGCCGGAACCCTTGCGAACTCGGCTTCAATAGACGCTCACAGGCTGGGCGTGTCGAGGGTGTGTCACCACCGCTGTAGACGGAGCTGAGCTGGGCGGTGGAGCAGCCCATCCCGATGCGGTAGGCCACGATGGCCGAGACGTCGGCCCGAACGGCATGTTGCACGCTGTGACGGCTCGCTATCTGCCGCGAATGACGTGCTATCTCGATATCCCATCTGCCGCGGCACCTCTGCCGAATCGCAGCCCGCCATCGAGCTGAACCCCGCCGTGGTCCAGGCCATGGCCGAGGTCGGCCTTGACATCTCCTGCGAGTTCCCCAAACGGCTGGACCACCGACCAGGTCTAAGCCGCCGGCGACATCGTCATCACCATGGGCTGCGGCGACGCTTGCCCCGTCTACCCCGGCAAGCGCTACCTCGACTGGAACCTGCCCGACCCCGCCGGCCTCTACCTAGCCGATATCCGGCCCATCCACGACGAGATGCACCGACGAGTCACTGCGCTCGTGGTCGAGCTGGCCAGTCGCCCGGCTGACCGCTCCTAGACCGCCTGGCCGTGATTCATTGCCCAGCCCTGGCTGATCCTCCCGATAGGCGCAGAACTCATCCGGGCAAGGTCAGCGTCAAGGGTGTCCGGAGGACATCACAGGTGACGCGCGAAGCGCCCTTGACGATGATCTTTCCCGGTTCAAGACTGGAACGCCGGGAGGATGACTCCGCGATCCTGAAAGGTGGCGGCGCTGAACTTGCTGGCGACCCCGGCCGGCGCGGCCGGTCACTAGGGCCTTAGCACGCCGACGCCGCCGTGGCCGGAGGGCCTAAGAGCGGCACGAGGCGCCGGGCGCGAGACAGCATCCCGGTCTGGCGGCAGCGTGCCGGACCTGTGCGTGCGCCGGTGATCGATCAGCGCTTCTGCGCGCGTGCGCCTGGCTATCGCGGACCGTCCGTTGGACCCGGCGCGCTCCGCGCGCCTTTAAAAGTAGTAGAGGAAGTTCTCACCGATCTGACATCAGATGACAACAGATGTTGTCGGCAACGATGGAAGTGTCGTCGTCGCTGGTCAGAGGGCAAAGCGCGACGACGTGGAAGACCAGGATGCGACAACGTATGTTGTCGGAAGCTACGAGCCGCTTTTCGCGAGGTGCTTCGCGCGCGTTGGCGCGCTGATTGCTTTCCTCACCTGGAGCCATGGCGGCGCTGGTATCGCTGCCTCGCGGCCTGTCTGGTGACACCGAGTTGTGCCGCGATCTCGGGCCATCCGATTCCGAGGTCGACAGCGCGGTCAACGAGTGCATCAAGTGTGGCCTCCGCCTCGTCCCGGGCGGATCGACCGCGCTTGAGCCGCTCCAGAGTATTTCCGTCACGGACCGCCGGGAAGGCGACTGCCGGGGTCTGGCAACATCCAACGGCTCGTACTGTGCCTGGATGGGCCTCGCCGCCTGCAGGGTTCTCTGACGCGCCTTCCGCTTTGGCTTCGCCATGCGATCAAGCATGCGGTACTCCCCCGCAGTGCGCAGCCTCGGCAGCCTCAGATCGCGGCGAGTAGTACGCCTGCGAGAGCACGAGCGGCGGTAGTCGGCGGCCATTGGGATCCGCGCAGGTAGCCTGCCAGAACGCCGATTTAGTGCGGGCGCAGGCACCGCAATGCCAGGGTGGCCGACGATCGACAGATCCGCCGGTTCTGTGTGCGCTGGCTCGCGATCGTCACCACGGCAGAAGCGGATGACCGGCCCTGATGTCAGGGAGTACCAGCGCGCCGCACCGACACCGGTTCGGTTCTTCAGCGTGCGTGCTTCCCGTCATTTGCTGCGGGTGGCGGCCTCCGGGCGGTACTGCGCTGGTCGTTCGGTCTGCGAACGGACTCCGCCTGCTAGGGACCCGCAGCGGTGTCTCAGCGCGATCGGGACTCGATCAGCTGGTGGAGTTGCTGGGTCACGGGATCGTGCCAGCGAGTGGCGAAGTAGACGTGCAGCCAGCCGTCGGCGTCGGCCTGGAAGAGCTCGTCGCGGATGGACGGGTCGGCGCCGCGCTCCAGGAGCAAGCGGACCACCTCGAGCTGACGGTGCATGATCGCCCAGTGCAGGCCGGTCCGCCCGAGGTAGGGCGCGACGTCGGGGCTGACGCCGTGGTCAAGGAACCAGCGCACGACCTCGGTCCGGCCGTGCTGGCAGGCGTGGACAAACGCCTCGGCGATGATCTCCTCCGGATCGGATATCGCCGGGATCCGGGGCGGGAAAGGGCCGAAGTCGGCGGGGTTGGGGCGCGAGGCCGCGGCGTCGGGCCGCAGCCGGCCGTCCGCATCGAAGCTGACCCGGACAAGATCCAGCCGGCCGCACGCGGCGTAGGTCCAGAGCGCCTGCGGGACGATGCCGTGTTCGGCGAGCAGGTCGACGACCTGCGTGTCGCCGTGGTAGATGGCGTTCTCCAGCGGGGTGGCACCCAGCGTCCGGGTGCCGGGGTCGGCGCCGTCGCCGATCAGCAGCCGCACATACTCCACCCGGTTGGAGACTGGCGGCCCAGGTAAGCGGGAGGTCCAGATCGGTGGCCTTGCCGATCAGCACATCCACTGCGGCGCGCGGCACGCCTAGCTCCTCGCCGAGCCGGGCACCGGGGATCGCCTCGGGGAAGGCGAGCATCTGCAGCAGGATGTCGGCCTGCTCGGCGGTCAGCTGGGCCAGCCGGCCGGTGTCGCCGGCCAGCAGGGCTTCGGCCTGCGGACGCAGGCGCCGGCTACTTCTCCTGGCGTTCGTCGAGATCGCGCCGGGACTTCTCGGCGCCCGACACGAACTCGCGCCAGGTCGGGAAGCCGAGCTCCCGGGCGATGATCAGCCGCGCGTCGCGAAGCTCGGCGGTGGAGGCGTCGGTGGCGGCGGAGTGCCTGGGCACATAGGCCCGCAGCCGTTGCAGCGCGCCGGGGTCGTTGCGGCGCAGGTCGGTGAGCAGGGCGTCGGCCATCGAGGCGTAGGTGCCCGGCCCGATCCCCAACAGGCGGGAGACCGGCCGGTCGCCGGTGGTGCTCCGGCTCTCGATGTGCGCGCGGAACTCGGCCCAGGTCCGGAATCCGTGTTCCTGGGCGAGTACGAAGTGGGCGTCGCTGAGCAGGAACCGCCCGGCCGCCCGGTCGCCCAGCACGTCGGCGACCCGCGCCTGGGCGGCCGCATCGCCCGTTTCGTACGTGCTGCTGCAGGTGCTTGGCCTGCTTGCGGTAGTACTCCAGGTTCGGATGGGCCGGCAGCTCGAAATGACGATCGGACATCGCAACCTCCTTCGTCGCCGAGGTCCGCTTGCCCGGCCGGAAAGAGGCTGGTCGTGTCCGGTGCGCTGACGTTGCTGCTCGAGGTGGGAAAATCCCTGCCCGCGGACTGGCAGCGTCCTCGCACGCTCCATTCACACTAATGACCGGCCCTGCGCGCAGCAACCGCCAGAAGGCATTGTGCACGCTGGCCGCCTCGACATCGCGCGAGCGCTGACCGGCAACCGCGTGGACTTGGCCAGCGCTACTCGCGAGCAGAGTCTGGCCAATCCGGAACCGATCATCCGGTTCGGAACGCCTAGCCACGGCCGCGCGGCTGGTCGCGTGACGACCAAATCGGTGGCTACGTGCGCGCCTCCACGATGGACTGTAGCCCTGCGGACCGTTGCGTACACAAGGGCCAGCTCGACACCACGAGACAGGTGTTTGTATCGTTCCGGCATTCGCCGCATAGTTGGTGATAGGGGCGAGGAGGCGTCGCCGAAGGTGCCGGGCAGTTCGAGCCCAGGGCACCGGCAATCCGGAGCACGCCGTGCTGCGTGCGAGTAGGCACAGGGCCAAGAGCAGGCGCGCCATCCGCAAGTCGCTCGTCCATCTGCCGTGATCAACAGCTGATACCTGAGGCCCGCGTGCCCGCACTTATGCCCAGCCAGAGGCATGCCCGGCGAGCCGATGCCGGCGCGGCTCAGGCGCTCGGAGCAAGACGAGGGCGAGCGCGAGGAATCCGGTGTTGCCGCACAGTCTGCTGCCCGGAAGGAGCACCACCATGGACAAGCAGCTGCGCCGGTCATCCGGCTCTCCCACGCCAGATGACCGGCCCAGCACCGAGGTCGAGAGTCAGTCGCCGTGACCACCGTTGACGACGCTCGCAGTACCAGGCATCGCGACAAGCTCACGATCGCCGAGGTCTGCGCCGACCTCGGCATCAGCCGCCGCACGTTCTACGAGTGGCGGGCCAAGAACCGGGCGCCGAAGTGCATCACGCTGCCGAACGGCAGCCTGCGCATCCGCCGGTCCGAGTACCAGCGCTGGCTGGCTGCCCACGAGGAAGCCGCCTGATGCCGGACGAGATCAGCTACGACGCCCGCGTGTACCGGACCGAGGTCTACAAGGGCAGCCAGGTCACCACCTACAAGGTGCGGTGGAAGGTCGGCGGCAGGCTGTGGAAGGAAGGCTTCCGGACCGCCGCGCAGGCCGACAGCTTCCGGAGCGCGCTGTTAACCGCCGCCCGCAAGGGCGAGGCATTCAGCCTCGCAACCGGCACGGCCGACAGCGTGGGAGCGCAGCAAGGCCGAGACCACCTGGTACGAGTTCGCCTGCCGGTACGTCGACATGAAGTGGAAGCAGGCCTCGGCCAAGTACCGCAAGGACATCGCGCGAGCGCTGACCGCCGCGACGCCTGCGATGCTGGCCGACGGACGCGGGCGGCCCGACGACGCAGCCATCCGCCGGGCGCTGCTCCGGTACGGGTTCAACACCAAGCAGCGCGCCGATCCGCCCGACGACGTCGCCGAGGCCCTCGCCTGGATCGCCCGGAACAGCCTCCCGGTGTCGGCGCTGGCGGACGCCGCTGTCGCGCGGCGAGTGCTCGAGCAGGCGACCGGCCGGCTCGATGGCAGGAACGCGGCCGCGAGCACGGCACGACGGCATCGCACGATTCTGGCCAACGCGATGGACTACGCCATCGAGCTAGGCCTGCTCGACAGCAACCCGATCCGGGCACTCAAGTGGACCGCGCCGAAGGTCTCCAGCCAGGTGGACCGGCGCAGCGTCGTGAACCCGCGCCAGGCGCGGGCACTCCTGGAGGCGGTGCGAGCCCAGCAGCCAAGCGGGCCGACGGCTGGTCGCATTCTTCGCGGTCATGTACTACGCCGGGCTCCGCCCGGAGGAAGCGATCAACCTGCGCGCGGACGACGTCGTCCTGCCGACCCAGAGGACGCGCCAGGACGCAAGAACGCAGGACGATGACGAGTGGGGCGAGCTGCACCTGCGCACTGCGACGCCCGACGCCGGCAGCGACTGGACCGATGACGGCAGTGCAGCGCGAGCGACGGCAGCTCAAGCACCGCGCCGAGGGCGACAGCCGGATCGTGCCGGTCCATCCGGAGCTGACCAGGATCCTGCGCGATCACCTCACGCAGTTCGGCACGGCCCCAGATGGCCGCCTGTTCAGCGGCGTGCGAGGCGGCGAGCTGCCCACCATCACTTACCGGCGCGCGTGGATCAAGGCACGCCAGGCGGCGCTCACCCCATCAGAGCAAGCCTCTCCCCTGGCCCGGCGGCCCTACGACCTCCGGCACGCCTGCCTGTCCACATGGCTGAACGGCGGCGTCTACCCAACCCAGGTCGCCGAATGGGCCGGGCACAGCGTCGACGTGCTGCTGCGGATCTACGCCAAGTGCGTCGTCGGCCAGGACGAGCTCGCCAAGCGCCGCATCAGCGAAGCCCTGCGCCAGAGCTAACTTGGGCACGTATTGGGCACAGCGACCTGCATCTGGCCACCCTCGGCCGCACACAGCTGCATACGGGCGCGACCGAGCAAGATCACGAGCATCCCGGCATATCCGCAGGTCAGAGGCGCCGGACCAGGACTTTCAAACAGTGGGGCGGGTGGGGCTCGAACCCACGACCGGCGGATTATGAGTCCGCTGCTCTGACCGGCTGAGCTACCGCCCCAGGACCCGTGACCCCATTACAGCAGAAGCCGGGCCAAGAGCGAGCACGGCCACGCTCACCTGGAGCTGAGCTGCATCTCCATGGCGTGCTCGACCAGGGCGATCAGCGTTGCCTTGGTGGAGTTACGGCTGCGGGCGTCACACTGCATGATCGGCACGCGCGGGCTGATGGACAGCGCCTCCTGGACGTCGGTTACCGCATGCGGGAACGAGCCATTGAAGCCGTTGACCGCCACGATGAACGGCAGGCCGGCCGATTCGAAGTAGTCCACCGCCGGGAACGAGTCCGCAAGCCTGCGGGTGTCGACCAGCACGACGGCGCCGATCGCGCCCTGGATCAGGTCATCCCACATGAACCAGAACCGGTGCTGCCCCGGCGTACCGAACAGGTAGAGGATCAGACCCGCGTCGAGTGTCACCCGCCCGAAGTCCATGGCGACGGTGGTCGTCGTCTTGTCCGGCGTGTGGCTCAGGTCATCCAGGCCATCGCTGGCGGTGGTCATGACGGCCTCTGTGGTGAGCGGCGTGATCTCGGAGACCGAGCCCACAAACGTGGTTTTGCCAACGCCGAAGCCACCCGCGACGACAATCTTCACCGATGTCATCGCGGTTTCCGTGGCCGTCGACTGGACGGTCCTAGAGCTTCCGAAGTCCACTGAGCACCCTTTCGAGCAGGTTAATGTCCGGGCGACCCTGTGCGTGGTCGATCTGGTGTACCCGTACCAGTCCTTCCATCGCCATGTCCGCGATGAGGACGCGGGCGACGCCTAGCGGCATCCGCAGCACAGCCGAGACTTCCGCAACCGAGCGCCAGTCCCGGCAGAACCCGAGAATGGCCTGACACTCGGGGCTCAGCACGGACAGGTCTCGCGCCTCGTAGTGCGACGCCGCGACCATCGCTTCAATCTGGAGCTGGTAACGCGGCTTAGTCCGTCCACCCGTCACCGCGTACGGGCGGACCAGAGAGCTGGTCTCCTCCTCGATTGCGCGCGTGCCCGGCTCGTTCGGCCAGGAATCGCGCTCGCGAGTGGCGTGCTCTGGCGCATAGTTAAAGACCGGAGCGCCGAGTTCATCGCCATTAACTGGATACAGGCGCTCGCCGGTATCCCAGTCATCGCGGCCGCGGCCAAACACGGCAGCCTCCTGTCACTATCGGCCGCCCTCGGCCCAGCCAGAGTGACCGCCGCGCACTTCGGGCGTTAGTGCGCTGCCTACGCGCTCAACAAGCAAGGCCATCTCGTACGCCACGAGGCCCATATCGCAATCGGCTGCGGCCAGGACCGCCAGGCTCGATCCATCGCTGATCGCCATGATGACAAGCAGGCCTCGCTGCATCTCGACCACCGTCTGAGTGACCAAACCGCCCTCGAACACCCGAGCCGCGCCCTGGGTCAGACTCGTCAGCCCCGACGTCACGGCGGCGAGCTGATCGACCCTGTCAGCCGGGAAGCCATGCGAGAACGCCATCGGCAGCCCGTCGGCCGAGACGACGATCGCATGAGCGACTGAAGGAACTCGCTCGACGAAGTTCGTGATCAGCCAGTTCAGGTCTTGAGCCGGACGCACAAGCGGACTCACAGGTGCACCTTCCTCTCGGGGCATGCATCAGGTCCGAACAGACTAGGTGCCGCCTCGGCTTGTCGCGGAGTTAGCTGCAGGCGTATCCGCGTTCCCAGGCTAAGCATGACGAGTAGAGCAAGATCGTGTCAGCCTCATCGCGAACCGTCATCCCCATCGGATTGTGCATCTTCGCCAGCGCCCGCCGCGCGGCCTTCCCGAACGCCCCGCTGGAAACTCGAGAACCGATCTCTGGTTACTGCCGCCGAGCGGGCCGGACCCTGTGCGATCGGCTCTGGCGAGGCGGTTCCAGGCACGAGGTTGGCCTGAGGTACCCGCTTGGGCAAGCCGGCCTCGGTCGTGCCGCCTGTCGCCGGCGAGCTAACCGCTGCGGCCGCCTCCCAGCCCCGGTCCGCTGCCGAGGCTGCCCAAGCCACCTCCGGCTCAGGCCCGCCCGCGGCCGCGGGAGCCGGCCAGCCATCAGAGCCGCCGTTATTTCCGAACCCTGCGCTGCCAATGGTCACGTGGGGCTGACCGCCCAGGGCCGTGATTCCGGCCGTTGCGACGCCGGTTCGGCCCCGACGGAACCAGTCGGATTCCACGGCTTCGAAGATGGGGAGCCGGTTTTCAGTGGCGACGTGGTCGGTCGGCGGGACCACGACGCCGCTCGCGGAGCGAGTTGACGCGGCAGCGCCGAGCGGATCGCTGCCGTGGCCAACCTGGACCGCGTTCCCGCCGCCAAGTTCCCAGCTGAACTTCCGCTCGTTGTCACCGCCGGCGTCGCCTCGCTCACCGTTGTCGGCATGGCCGACCACGATCGGCTCGCCAAGCTCGACCGAGGGCGCCGACGGGGCGCCTTGATTAGCCGCAGGCTCGGCCAGGCCGACTGCCGACATCGGCCCGGATGAGTACGAGTCAGGGGACGGGAACGGGGCCGACAGCGCCTCCGTCAGCTCCGCCTGCGTAGCCAGGTCGGCTTCGGCCGCGTCCGAGCCGACGGCCGGAAGTGGACTGGTACTCGCGGTGCCGCCCCCGCCGACGTTGCCCGGGTGCAGCCCGGCACCCGGCACCCGGCGCGGTCCAAGGCCGCCAGCGTCACCAGCCAGCTCCGGTTGCGAAGCGAACTTGGGAGCGCGGGCAGCGTTGATTTCCAGCTCGGCCGGCGACGCGAAGCCGTCTGCCCCGATGCTGGCGACGAGATTCAGCCGGCCGCCCGGCCCGTCGGGCGAGATGGCAGTCGGGTCGGCGCCAACCGCCGGCAATTCGAACCTCCGTAGGCCCGGCGAACCGGCGATGGTCTCGTGGCTGACGACTTCGTCGGGAAGCCACACCAGCGCCGTCAGGCCACCAGCCTGCGCTGGCCGCAACCGAACCCGGATGCCGTGCCGGGCAGCGAGTCGCGCCACCACGAACAGGCCCATCCGCCGAGACACCGCGACGTCCACGACCGGCGGGTTGTCCAGGCGCCAGTTGGCGTGTGCCATCTCCTCGGCGCCCATGCCCACGCCCTGGTCCGTGATGTCCAGCAGGACACCTCCGCTGGTCAGCAAGTGCCCCGCCACCGCTACCGGCGTCTCTGCTGACGAGAATGACGTGGCGTTCTCGGCGAGCTCGGCCAGCAGGTGGACGACGTCGTTGACAGCATGTCCGCGCACGGCGATGCCGGGCTGGACGTTGAGGGTCACGCGCTCGTACTGCTCAATTTCGGAGACCGCGGCGCGGAGCACGTCCACCAGAGCGACCGGCTGGTTCCACCGCCGGGACGCGTCGTGGCCTGCTAGCACGAGCAGGTTTTCTGAGTTGCGCCGCATTCGGGTAGCGAGGTGGTCCATCTGGAACAGGCTGGCCAGCCGGTCCGAATCCTGTTCACCCTGCTCAAGATCATCGATCAGGCGGATCTGCCGCTCGACCAGCGACTGGCTACGACGGGACAGGTTTACGAACATGGCGTTGACGTTGCCGCGGAGGGCGGCCTCGTTGGCGGCCAGCCGCAGCGCTTCCCTGTGCACCTGGTCGAAGGCGCGCGCAACTTCACCGATCTCGTCCATGGAGTCGACATCGATCGGCTCGACGTCGAGCGGAACGCTGACTCCGTCAGAGTCGCTCATTCTGCGAACGGTTTCCGGTAGCCGAACCCCAGCGACTTCCAGGGCACCTGACCGCAGACGGCGTAGCGGCCGGACCATCGACCGGCCGACGACGGTGGTGAGCAGCAGGGCAAGCAGCAGGACGATCAGGACAGCGGCGCCGACGACGCTGGCCGTGATGATGGCCTGCCGCCGCAGCGCCGATGCGCGGGCAATTGTCGTGGCGACCAGCTTCTGCTGGACAGCGTCGATGCCGCCGATCGTCCCCGTAGACATAGCGCCGTACCACTCGTTGTAGGTGGTAGACGACACATTGAGCGGCCTGCCGTCCTCGCCAATCTGAATGGCCTGGGCCTCGTAGTTGCTGGCGAAGTCCACCAGGCTGCCGCTCACGGAACTGCTGTAGAGGCCTACCTGCAGAGGAGTCGCGACCCGGTTGTACTCGGCGACGTTGGCGTTCTGTTCCTCGAGCGCATTGTTAACTGCGGTCAGCACATGCGGATCGAAGACACCGTCCTGGGCGAACGCGTATGCCAGCAGACCCCGCTGCTGCGAGGCCTCCTCGGCGACAAGCGAGATGAGGTTCAGCGCGCGAACGTCGTTGTTGAGCGTCGGATCACCACTGCCGAGCGCGACGTTGTCGTCGATGGCGAGCAACTGGTCGATCATGGTGCTGTATTGACTGACCACCTGCACTTGCGGGAGCTGTGTCGTCGTGGCCGCGGTCCGCAGCGCTGGCAGCAGATTCAGCAAGCTCGCGATGCTGCTCGCGTCCGTCTGGACCTGGGCCGGGTAGCCGGAGCCGATGTTAGCGGCGTCCGCACGTACCTTTCTGAGCCACGGAGTGGTAAGGCTCTGGTCCTGCTGCACGAGTACGAGGTTCCCCGGCGCACCATCCGCCGTATCGTGGGCGAGCATGCCGGCCCGGCCAGTCTTGCCTTCGCCGATGTACTCCAGCGTCTGGTCCCGCTCGTCTTCCAGCCGGGCAGCTAGGCCCGTGACGTCATAGCTCATATTGGCCAGTTGCTCGACGCGCTGATAGGCAAGTGCGCTCTGCACTGAGGTCACGATGCGCGAGCCACCCAAGATGACGGCGGTCAGCGTGGGGATGATGATCAGAAGCAGCAGTCGGGACCGCACGCGCCAGTTCTTGAGCGACCGCAAGGACTTCGCGTCCGCGCGCGCGTCCGCTGCTTGTCCGTTGTGATCAGGCCCCACTACCGCAGCACTGGCGGGGAGGGCCGACTGGCCCACCGGCTGGCTGGTGGTTACCTGAGCGGCGGTGCGGGCCTTCTTGTCTCGGGACGGCACAGTCTCTGAACCCCTCACCTGGCGGCCGGACTTTGGGCGGCCGCCGCGGCGTACGGCCCTACCGACATGGCAAACCTCCCAGACAGCGGCTCTTCATCGGGTGCAGTCAGTCACAGCCAGCGCAACTCTAGCTGCTAACCGGGTAACGTGCGCCAATACATGCACTAATCGGAAAAACCGATGTAACGTGACGTTTGACGGGCCTCCTGGCAGCAATAGGGTACTCTCTGCCGCATCGCCCGTGTTTAGGAAACTGATCGGTTCGCCCGCCGAACGGGTGGACGAAGTGCGATAAATCCTGACCCGCTCGAGGAGAGTCATGAGGCTTGGCCCGGCCGGAGGCCTGCTGCCGAAGCGGAGCCGCCGGACTGCCCGGACCCGGGCCGTGCTGGCCGCTGCATCCGGGCTCGCCGTTCTTGGCGCCGCAGGCTGTGGCTCGGCCGCCGGTGGCGGCGGTAGCGTCGGCAACACCATCACGATCGCCGCGGTTCCGGGGGTAGACAACGCACCCATCTACCTTGCCAAGAAAGAAGGGCTGTTCGCTGCCGCTGGGCTCAAGAATGTGGTTATAAAGACGTACTCAAACCAGGCCGCAGAGCTCAGCGCACTCCAGACCGCCCAAGCCGACATCGCCGCTAGTGACTACGGCAACATCTTTTACCAGCAGTGGCAGTCCCACAATCTGCGGATCCTGGGCGACGGCTACGACGCTGGAGCTGGCGTCCTCGAGATCCTGACCCTGCCCGGTTCGCAGATCAAGTCACCGCTCAACCTCGCGGACCAGACGATCGGGCTTCCCTCGGACAGCGTGCTTCCAAGCGTCGCTCACACCAGCGGGCCGATCAGCCTGGACGCGGCTGCCGCCACCCAAGTGCTGCAAAACTATCTCGGCAACAATGCCGAGACGGTGCAATGGGCGCCGATGTCGCAGGCGCAGGAAGTCAGTGACCTACAGCAGGGTCGCCTCAAGGCGATCTTGGTCAGCGAGCCGTACATCTACGAAGCCGAAAGCCAGCTCGGCGCTGTCGAAGTCCTCGACGCGTGCAGCGGCTCGACCTCAAACCTGCCACTCGATGGCTACGTTGCCATGAACGCCTGGGTCAAGGAGAATCCAACTGCCGTCGCCGACTTCCAGCAGGCGCTAGCCAAGGCCCAAGGCGACGCCGCAATGACGGGACACGTTCAGCAGCTACTGCCGTCAACGACCGGCATGACCGTCCAGGATGCTGACCTCCTCGCGATCGGCAGCTACCCGACCTCCACCAGCGTGGTCAGCCTGGACCGGGTGGTGCGCTTGCTTACGAACCCACCTTTCAGCGTCATCAAGACCACGCCCAACGCCCCGCCCCCCGCCGTGCCGGCGATGATCGTCCACGGCTAACCGGCTTCCCAAGCTCCGCGCTGGCGGCCGGACCACCGCCGAGGTGGGAGCGACTACGACAGTCCAAGCTGCCGTGCGATAACCATGCGCTGCACTTCTGAGGTTCCTTCGCCGATCTCGAGCACCTTGGCGTCCCGGTAGAAACGGGCGACCGGGAATTCGTTCATGAAGCCGTAGCCACCGAATATCTGGGTTGCGTCCCTGGCGTTCTCCATCGCTGCGTTCGAGCAGGTCAGTTTCGCCAGCGCGGCCTGCGATTTCATTGACTCCCCGGCCACTAGTCGGGCAGCGGCGTCGTACCAGGCCAACCGCGCGACGTGGGCACGGGCCGCCATGTCCGCGATCTTGAATTGAATGGCCTGATAATGCCCGAGCTCGTGGCCGAATGCGGTCCGCTCCCCCGCGTACCGAAGGCACTCGTCGACGCAGCCCTGCGCCAGACCGGCCGCCAGCGCGGCGATCGCCACCCGACCCTCGTCCAGCGTCTGCAGGAACTGGGCGTAACCGCGGCCAGCGGCGCCAAGTAGGTTCTCTCGTGGCACCCGGCAGCCTGAGAACGCAAGTTCTCGGGTGTCTGACGCGCACCAGCCCACCTTCGAGTACTCCGGCCCGACGGTAAACCCCGGGGTTCCGGACGGGACCATGATGGCCGAGATCTCCGGCCGCGCACGGCCCGAAGCCGCCGCCCCCTCGACGCCGACGGGCTCGGCCGCGTCAGCCCGCGGTTCCCCCGTCAGCGCTAGCACCGTCACCACAGATGTGATCGACGTCCCGGAGTTGGTAATGAAGGCCTTGGAACCATCGATCACCCACTCGTCGCCGTCGAGGCGCGCCCTGGTTCGCATGCCACCGGGAATGTCGGAGCCGCCCCCTGGCTCGGTCAGGCCGAACGCTGCCAGGCGCTCGCCCTGGCACAATTCGGGCAGCCAACGGCCCTTCTGGTCAGCCGATCCGAACCTGAAGATGGGCATCGCTCCGAGCCCGACTGCGGCCTCGAGCGTGATCGCGACGGACGAATCGACCCTCGCGAGCTCGTGCAGGGCCAGGCAGAAGGCGAAGTAGTCGCCGCCCATCCCGCCGTACTCCTCGGGGAATGGCAAGCCAAACAAGCCCAGCTTGCCCATTCTCGCGACTATGTCGTACGGGAACTCCGCTCGCTCGTAGTAGCCACCGATGACGGGCGCAACCACCTCGCGAGCGAAATCCGCGACCGTGGACCGAAGCGCCTCCTGCTCTTCATTGAGCGTGAAGCCGATCATCCCTGGATCGTACAGCCGGCCCGCTGGCCAGCACGAAAGCCTGGTCAGCGGAGCCCGCGCGACCGTCCTGGTTGGCGCTGGCACCAAGATGCGGGGAGGCACGTTAGTCTCACGTGCGGAGGTTGCGGTGCGAAAGGTGACCCGAGCCGCTAGCGAAGGAGTTCAGGAGGACATGATGGCGACGCTTACCTGTCCCAACTGCGCGGCCGAGGTCATGCCCGACGACCTGATCTGCTTCACCTGCGGCGCCAACCTGCCGCGCACCCCGAAGGGGGACGACTTCCCGGCACCGACGACGGTCATGCAGGAATACCTCCGCCCGGACAGCAGGCCCAGCGCGATCTCACCCGCAGTTCTGCGGCTCTCGTTCCCAACCGGGAACGTCGAGGTGCCAGCCGGGACGACCCTGCTGCTGGGCCGTGATCCGGCGGAATCCCTGGTAGCGGCCGCATTCGCCAGCTTCGAGAACGTATCGAGGCGGCACGCGACGGTGATTGTCGATGACACGGGGCGAGCCAGTATCCGCGACGAAAACTCGACCAACGGCACATTCGTTAACGGCGACCGCGTCCTGCCCGGTATCGCCGTCCGCCTCGCCGACGGCGACATCGTTAGGCTTGCCGCAGACGTCTCGGCCGAAGTCAACCTGCCGCGCCAGCAACCGGACCCGGCTTCGTTCAGCCGCGACTAGGCGCCCGAGCTTCACAGCCGCCGCTTGGTGCTCGTCAAGGGCTGGTCCATTCGATCGGCTCCGAGAACCAGGGGTCACTGGCACCATCGGCGCCGAACCACGGCCGGTAGGGGTTGCCCTCCTTGCCCTGGGCAGCGTCCCAGGTGGTCGGCCCGGCGCTGCGGCGCGGCCGAAGAGTGTCTGTCGGCGCCCCGTCACCTCCGTCGCCCGGATCAACAGGGCCTGACTCGATTTCGTCGGGCAAAAGGTCGTCAGGCCCGGCGCGGTCGGGATCCGGGGCCGCAGGATCCACGTCCTCGAAGCCGGCGTCTCCAGGATCTGTGGCGTCGGGATATTCGGGGTACCACTCCGCGTCGGCCGTAAGGTCCGCCGACGGGTGCCCGGCGGGAAGCCTTGTCAGCCGATCGGCTAAGCGGCCCGACCTGTCGCTGCCATCCGCGTTCGTCTCGGCCCAGGGTCGGTCAGGTATCCGCATGCGCCCGATTGTGCCGCACCACCCGATCGACCGACGGCGCGGTGGCCGCACTCGCCGGCTCCGGCACGCCCAGGTGAGCGCGTTTACGCTTCCAATGTCCACTGGACCGCCGATCGCCACCTGGCCGTAATCTAGGCGGCGTGAGGATCTTGCGCGTCGATTGCGACCCGAGCCCGCGGGCTGGCACAGGTGATCCACTTTGAACTTACCTGGCAGCAGGCCGCAGGCGCCGCGGCGTGCCTAGCGATCACGACCGCGGCGCTGCGGATAACTCGCAAACCGCGACTGACCTCGATCTCGCTCGTCACGCAGGAAACCGGCCTGGTTGTCGGCTTGTTCGCGCTCTGGCAGTATGCAGGCTCTTTTGCCGTCATGGGCCCTGGCGGCGCGCTCGGCCGGGGCCGGTGGATTTGGCACGTCGAGCGCGTGCTCAGGATGCCGAGCGAAACCGCGGTTCAGAGTGTGTTCCGGCCGCATCCGCTGCTGATCCAGTTCTTCAACTTGTACTACGACGTGTTGCACTTCCCGGTGCTGATCGCGTGCCTGATCTGGCTGTTTGTCTGGCACCGCAGCAGTTATGGCTGGTGGCGAACGACTCTTGTCGGGTTCACCGGCCTCAGCCTGCTCGTGCAGCTCATTCCTGTCGCGCCGCCACGAATGCTCCCGGCCACCGGTCTGGTCGACACCGGCGTGCTCTACCACCAGTCGGTCTACTCGGACGTGACCGGCTTCAACGCCGACCAGCTATCGGCGATGCCTTCGGTCCATGTCGGCTGGGCAGTCCTGGTGGCGATCGCCATCATTGCGACGGCACGTAGCCGGTGGCGCTGGCTCGCCTTGCTCTACCCGGTCATGACGACGCTCGCCGTGGTCGTGACCGCCAATCACTTCTGGCTGGATGGCGTCGTCGCGGCCCTCATCCTCGCCCTGGTGCTCGCGGTCCAGTTGCTCGTCAGACGGCTGCTGGCCGTGAAGCGAGCGCCAGCCGCGCAGGTCCGTCCGGAACTGGCGGACGAGGAGGCTATGGCCGCTCGTCGTCAATGACGATGCCGAGCGCCGCCGCGAGGACCGGGGCCACGATCGCGAGCTGACCAGAGCTGATGATGGCCCCCCGCAGCGAGCTGGTGTCGATGATCAGGCCAAGCTCGGCGTCTCTCAGGTCGGTGCGGTCCATCGTCACCTTGCTGAGATCCACCCTGGTAAGCGCGGACCCAGTGAATGAGCACTTCGTGAGCATCGCGCCGGCGAAATCCACGTCACGCAGCACGCAATTCTGGAACGTCACACCCGTGAGCTTGCCGGCTCGGAAGTTGACCGAGTCGAGTTTGCAGCCGCTGAAGAGCACGCGCCGGAATTCGGTACCGAAGAGTTCTACGCCAGCAAAAGCCGACCCGATGACTGTCACGTCGGTCCACGTGCCCTCGGCGAGCGAAGTGCCGGTCAGCCGAACGTCACGCATCCACGTGCTGCGGACCCTCGCCCTGGCCAGCCGGCCATCGGTGACGGACACATGTCGGAACGCGCACTCCACGAAGTGCGCGTTGGGCAAGTGCGGCTCGTCGAACTCAGCGCCGTCGAACAGCACAGTGTCATACTCGTTCTCCCCGTCCAGCGGACCCTCGTGCCGAATCAGCGCGCTGGCGTAGGGCAGGTCAGCCAGATCCGGCACGTCAGGCGGCTTCAACGCGCTCCCGACCAGCTGGCGAGGTGGCGAGGAAACGCGCTACGTCACGAGCCTCGGCGGCCAGCGCAGCTTCGACATCGCTTGGCAACGGCTCGAAGGGGTCCATCGTCACCTGACCGGCGGTGTACGCCCAGATTCCGGCTGCGCGACCAGCGACAAGAGCAAACGGACGGAACAGGCCGTTGACCGTGACGACCCCCTGATGGCCGCCCAGAATCTGCTCGCGAGACTCCCAGCCGTGTAGTACTTCGTCGAAAGCGCCGAGCAATCGGGGCGAGGGCAGACTTTGCTCCACCGTCGGCGTCGCCATCAGCTCCGCCAGGCCATCCGGCCGGTCACGGAGCTCGTCGCCGATTGCCTGCAGGCCTCGGCGCACGGGCCCGAGGGGAAGGCCAGCCCACTTTGCTAGGTCGCGGTCGCTGGCGGGACCATGCCCGGCCAGGTAGCGCCGGGCCAGCTCGGCCAGCGCGGCGTCGCCATCGAACGCACGTGGCGGCGAGCCGAGCCAGTCAAGCGTGCTCACGTAGGCGTGCTGGACGCCGATCATCGGCCCTCGGACGGCGATGCCGCGCAAGCTGGCCAGCATCAGCACGTGCAGCGCAACGCCGCGATCGGGCGGAAGCCCGGCGGCAGTGACCCGCTCCGCAAGCTGCGCCCGGACCAGCGGGCCGTCCGACCGTAGGGCGCGCTCGACGATCGCGACCCCTTTGTCGGCCTGTTGCGCGGACACACCGTGCCGGGCCAGGACTCGCAGGCAGCCGACCTGGAACTGCGGCTTCGCGGTCAGCGGGTGCAGCCACCAGTAGTCCTCGCTACGGACCAGATGCAGCGTGCAACGGTTGAACCAGGTGATCAGCAGCGACCTGTCCTCGGTCAGTGCCCGGTCGACGTCTGCGGCCGTCAGCCCTGCGCTACGAGACCGGACCGCCAGCCTCGCTCCGCGCGGATCCTGCCCCTGGATCGCCAGCAGGCGCTCAGCTACCTCCACCGGGCTCCGCGCCTGCGCACCCGACAGCAGTTGCGCCGCGAACCGGCGAGCCTGGACGTGCTCGACGGCTCGATGATCTGCGCAGTCGTGTCGTGCCTTCACCTGCTCATCATCCCAGGCACTACCGACGTCTGGACCGCTCTCGAGCACGCCGGCCTGGCCTGCACCGGCCGGACGATGCTGAAGAAGTCACTTGACTATCGGGGAGATAGTGCACCATACTCAAGTACATGCTTAACCAAGTGGCGGATCTGGACCGGGTCTTTCAGGCGCTTGCCGACCCAGGCCGCCGACTCATGGTGGAGCGGCTGAGCCGAGGCCCGGCGTCGGTGAGCGAGCTCGGCAAGCCACTGGCGATGTCCCTCGCGGCGGTGGTCCAGCACGTTCAGGTTCTGGAGGCTAGCGGTCTCGTTCGATCGCAAAAGGTCGGCCGGACCCGGACCTGCTCCATTGATCCGGCCGCCCTCAGGTCGGCCGAAGGCTGGATCGCCGAGCGTCGTTCCCTCTGGGAGCGCCGTCTCGACCGCCTGGGCGACCTGCTCACCGATAACGACGACGACTCGGCTCAGACCGACTGAGCGACAACCAGCAGATCCATCCAACAAACCCGAGGAGATTCCCGTGCCCGAGCGTTCCGTGAACCACACCACCTTCGTCCTCGAGCGCCGCTATCCGGCCGCACCGAGCCGTGTATTCGCGGCTTGGGCGAGCGCGGACGCGAAGGCCATCTGGATGGATGATCCAGATTTCAAGTCCGACGGGTCTGCGAGCGATATGGACTTTCGAGTCGGCGGGCACGAGCGTTTCGGCGGACTGACGCCAGAAGGCTCGAGCTACAGCTACGACGCGACCTACTACGACATCGTGCCGGACCAGCGCATCGTCTACAGCTACGAGATGTACGCCGGAGACGACCGCATGTCGGTGTCGCTGGCCACCGTGCAGTTCACGCCTGACGGCGATGGCACCCAGCTCACCTACACCGAGCAGGGCGCATTCCTCGACGGCATCGACAAGCCCGAAGCGCGCGAGGAAGGCACCGTTTGGCTGCTGGATAACCTCGGCAAGTACCTCGCCTCCGGCGGCGGAAGCTGAAGTCGGCGCGCCTCGCGACCGACTACCGGGCTAGGTGGAACATCCGCCGACCTTGCGAGTTCGCCGCCTTACACTGAGGACCGGAGGGCAACTGCTCCACTTCTGAGTGCGACGGGCGGAATCATGACGGCGGCTGGGAACACGGGCTGGATGCGGGCATCCGACAACGATCGGTCGCAGGTGCAGACGGTACTCAACGACGCATACGCCGAGGGCAGGATTACGCAGCAGGAGTGGGAGGAGCGGTCGACCGCACTCGCCGGACCGGTGACGCACGCCGATCTTGCCGGGCTCACCAGGGATCTCGTCCCGCTGCCAGCGCAGCCCCGGCCCGCTGCGTACCCGCTGCCGACTGCGGCGCAGCCGACCACGAACGGCATGGCGATCGCATCACTCGTCTGCGGGATCGGCCAGGTCGTCGGCGGCCCAATCGCCGGCATAGCCGCCATCATCCTCGGCCATACGGCGCGGCGGCGGATCAGGGAGACCGGAGAGCAGGGCGACGGCATGGCCCTGACCGGGCTGATCTTGGGTTACATCGGCACCGTGGGACTCGTCGTGCTTGTCCTGCTGGCTGCGTTGGTGCTGGCCGTCCATACCTCTAGCAGCCCCGGACCGGGCTAGGCGGCAGCGGCGCAGACGGCCCCGTTCCGGTCTTAATGCCTTTCGCTGTCCAGGGACGCCATCCCGCCCGTGTCGTAGCGGTCGCCCGCCACCGCTGACGCGGGCACAGCGGCTTCGATGGCGGCCAGCTCACCGGGTGCGGACCCGCGATACCTGCGGGCCGCCTCGACCCAGCTCAGTGAACTCCATCAGGGACTCCGTTCGTCGCTAGGTAGACCGGCTCACCTTGGACGTATGTCGCCAGGACGCCGGTACTGCCGATCTCGGCTGCCGGGTGCGCGAACGGATCGCGATCCAGGACGACCAGGTCCGCTGCCTTGCCGCGCTCGATCGTGCCTGTCTCGTCGTCGAGGTGGTTGACGTAAGCCGACCCGATCGTGTA
This sequence comes from uncultured Actinomycetota bacterium, assembly GCA_963730085.1. GTDB lineage: Bacteria > Actinomycetota > Actinomycetes > Streptosporangiales > Streptosporangiaceae > JAJYUU01. Next base: position 20,032 of record CAVSQI010000020.1, read on the forward strand.
CGCCGCGAGCGCCTCGGCCAGGTCCAGGCTCTGGCCAGGCAGGAACGGCTCGGCGTCGGGTCCGGTCGCTCCCTGCAGCGAGCGGTTCACCGCAACGTGGATCGCACGGAGCGGGTTCGCGCTGCTGACCGCCCAGTCGCTGCCGGCCGCTAGCCGCGCGCCGCCGCGCAGGAGGTCACCGAACACATACTGCCGGTCCGTCCGCTCGGGGCCTATGAACGGGATCGTGAGCTCGTCCATCTGCGGCTCGTGCGCCGCCCACAGGCCCTGGATGTTCGCGGTCACGTCGAGGGCCGCGAAGCGCCGCACGTCGTCTGGGTGCACCACCTGCAGGTGCGCGATGTGATGCCTGTTGTCGTTGTGCCCGTTCCCCGCAGCCGCAAGGTTCGCGGCGCGGGCCGCCTCGATGGCGTCGAGTGCCTCGCGGACGGCCCGGTCGCCGATGGCGTGCAAGTGCACCTGGAAGCCGAGGGCGTCGAGCTGTGCCACGTACTCGCGAAGCGCCACCGGGTCCACGTAAGACAGGCCGCTGCCGTGCTCGTGGCAGCCCGTTGGGTCGAGGTAGGGCTCGATCATCGCCGCCGTGAAGTTCTCGGCGACGCCGTCTTGCATGATCTTGACCGTGTTCGCGCGGAACCGCGGCGCGCGGCCGCGCTCGCGCCGGGTGAGGATGTCGGGCAGCTGCTCGCTGCCCCTCGTCCGGTCCCACCACAGGGCGCCCTCTACTCTGGCCGTCAGCTGCCCGCTGGCTGCTGCGGCCAAGTAGACCGGCAGCGGGTCCGGGCTGCCCAGGTAGTCACCCACGATCGCGTCTTGCCACCCGGTGATGCCTCGGGCGTGCAGATGCTGCTGGGCGAGCAACAGGCCGGTGAGTCGCTCTTCGATACTCAGCTCCGGCAGCAGGGCGCCGACCAGCGTCGCGGCACCCTCGTGCAGCGTGCCCTGCGGACCGCCGTCCGGCTCGCGCTCGATCCTGCCGTCCGGCGGGTCGGGCGTCCGGGCGTCGACGCCGGCAAGCTCGAGCGCGCGGCTATTCACCCAGGCGCCGTGGCCGTCGCGATTCGACAGGTAGGCCGGTCGGCCGCCGGTCACCGCGTCCAGCGCGTGCCGGTCCGGCGTTCCGCCTGGGAACCACTCCATTCGCCAGCCCGAGCCGGCGATCCACTCCCGGTCCGGGTGGTGCCGAGCGAACTCGCTGATCCTGGCCAGCGCCACGTCGAGGCTCTCCGCGCCGATGAGATTGCAGCCGATCATGGTGACGCCCGCGAAGGCCGGGTGCACGTGAGCGTCCTGAAATCCCGGCAGCAGCGCCCGCCCGCGCAGATCGATGACCTCGGTGGCCGGGCCGATGAGGTCTTGGATGTCGCGATCGGCGGCGGTCCCGATAGCTTCGATCCGACCGCCGACCACCGCGACGGCGCTGACGGGACGGCCGTCGGCAGCAGCTGCCGGGATCACGCGCCGCCTGCTGGGGTCGGCCGTATAGACCGCACCGCCCGCGAACACCACCTCCGCGTGCTGCCCCATTGGCCGTCCGCCTCTCAGTTGCGTGGCACCACCTTTTCACGCAGGCAACGTCAGCCTGACGTGCATACCGCCTTTACCTAGACGCCCGCTCGGCCGCTGGCCATCGGACGGCGCGGATCGCTGGCAGGGCAAGGACGACGGCGCTGCTGAGGATGGCGTATGCGGCTGCCAAAGCCAGCAGCCTGGCCGGGCTGACAAGGCCGGCCACCCAGCCGATCACCGCATACCCGAGTGAACCCATCGCGTACGAACCGGTTAGCGCGAACGCGGTTGTACGCGAGAGCAGTTCTGCCGCAACGCGCTGCTGCATCACTGTCGTCCAGTACGTGCCGAACGATCCGGTAGACCGCCGTCCGCTTGACGAAGCCGGCCGCGGTTGGGTGCTCCATCAGCTCCGGCGCAGCGTCGGCACCGGTGGTGCTGCCACCCTCAGAGCCAGCTAGAGCCCTGAGCCAGCCGCCAGCTCGAAGACCGTGTACGGCCGACCGGGACCGACCTCCTCGGTCGTGATCAGCGCGCCAGTCGGGGCCTCCTGCCGGATCGCCGCGGCAAACTCGGCCGCCTGGTCCTCGTTGTTCGCGCCTACGACCAGGAACCGCCAGCGCCGGACAACCGAGTAGCCCTCGCTCGCCAGGCGGGCCGCCAGCGCTACCGCCTCCCGATGCGACGGGAGCTGCACCCGGACCTCAAACAGCGCCACTCCGCTCGACAACGACTCGCTGGTTTCCTCGGCGTCCAGCTCCTTGTGCTCGGCCTGGACTCCGGCTGGGGTGCTAGGCAGCGGTACGTCGGCGGACTCCCATTCCTCGGCGATTGGGTGCCACCGCTCGACCGTGTAGTCCGCGCTCAAGCCATGACTGGCCAGCAGATCCCGGACCGATTGCTGCGCCGCCGCCGCGGCGTCCTGCGCGTGCGTATAGAGGAACAGCTCGTTCCCGCCGTCGGTGCCTACGACAACGCGCCCACCGAGACGCGTCTGCACCTCGTCCTCGACCCGGTGGGAACTAACGTGCTCGACCGCGTTGCCCACCTGATGGCCGGCATGCAGGCGGACGGAAACTCGCCAGTCGTTGGCGTCGGTTGTTACCCCGTCGGTCGGCGTGGCCATGTCAGCCCCCTGACGATTGTCTTCTGTCACGGCCGTCACCCTACTCCGCGTTCCGGCTGGGCAAGGACCGCATCCGTGCTGTGCTGGCCTCGGCCAGCCGGACCGTGCCTTCGCCTGGTCAGGGTGCTGAGTTGACCTCCACGATCGCGGCAACTCGAATCGGCGCGAGGCGTTGGGAGGCGCGCTTTAGTGCCGAGGCTGGCCGCGATGGTCTCAAGTCTGCGCGACACTAGCTGCATGGCCTTGATCCCGCGCGAATACGTGGCGCTGCCCGGCGGCGCGATCAAGCGCGTCTACAGCGTTGAGCAGCCCGATGGGACCCTCGCGCTCGGTGATCACGTCGCGTGGCTGGCCAGCCGGGCCGTTCGCTGCTCGTGCGGCCACGTGTGCCGTGGCTCGGGTCGCACCTGCGGCCAGCCCGAGTGCATCACCCGGCTCGCTCGCGTGTAGCTCCGCAGATCCCGGCGGTGATTCCCTGCTCACGGCGGGTTAAAAGGGCATAAACTCGTCAAGATCGCGCTAAGCCGACCAACACTCTCGGGGGGCGCATGGACGACCAGCATGCCGTGATCGCGAGCCTGCGGAACGCTGTAGCCGCGCTTCCAGACGATCTCGCGCTCCGCGTGCATCTGGCCACGCTGCTGCTTCGGGCCGGCCTTCCGCGACGAGGCGATTGCGCATCTGGGCGCCGTGCTGCAAGCAGATCCTGGCAACGCTCAGGCGCTCGCCATCCTCGTCTCGATGCCTGCAGCCGACGGCAGCGCCCCGCCGCCCACGGAACCCGGCCAGCTGTCGCCGGCCTCGGAAGACGACCAACTAGCGCCGCCCGACGCCAGCCCCGCGCCGAACCAGCCAGACCCGGCGCCCACCCAGCCAGACCCCGCACCGACCCAGCCAGACCCGGCGCCGACCCAGGTAGGCCCGGCACCGACCGAGTTCAACTGGGCGCAAGCCGAGGCCGAGCTTCGCGATGTACTGCCGCCAATGTTCGTAACGCCGGAGGGCGCCGCCGAGCAGCCGCAGCGTGCCCGCCCGGACGACGTGACAGCGGAGACGGCGGAGACAGCGGCCCACGACGCCGAGCGGACCGGCCTTCGGCTCGCCGACGTGGCCGGGATGGCCGAGGTGAAGGCCCGTCTGGACGCTGCGTTCCTGGCCCCGATGCGCAACCCGGACCTCCGCAAGCTCTACGGCAAGAGCCTGCGCGGCGGCCTTCTGCTTTACGGCCCGCCAGGCTGCGGCAAGACTTTCATCGCCCGCGCCGTCGCTGGGGAGCTTGGCGCCCGGTTCATGGCCGTCTCGTTCGCTGACGTCGTCGACATGTACATCGGCGCCAGCGAGCGGAACGTCAGGGAAGTCTTCGCGACCGCCCGCCAGAACGCACCGTGCGTGCTGTTCCTGGATGAGGTCGACGCTATCGGCCAGAAGCGCAGTCAGCTGCGTAGCACGCCGATGCGCAGCACCGTGAACCAGCTATTGCTCGAGCTAGACGACGTCACCGGCGGCAACGAAGGCGTCTTCGTCCTGGCCGCGACGAACCATCCCTGGGATGTTGACAGCGCACTGCGCCGACCCGGACGGCTAGACCGGACGCTGCTCGTGCTGCCGCCCGACGAGGAAGCTCGCGAGGCCGTCTTCCGGTTCCACCTCCGGGATCGGCCGGTGGCCGGCATCCAGCTCGCGAGCCTGGCAGCCCGGACCGATGGATTTTCCGCAGCTGACATCGCGCATATCTGCGAGAGCGCGGCCGAGCTGGCGCTACTGGACTCGGCCCGGACTGGCCACGTCCGCATGATCGGCCAAGACGATCTCCTCACTGCTATCGGTCAGATCCGGCCGTCGCTGGGTGCGTGGTTCGACTCGGCCAGGTCTGTAGCCCTGTTCGCGAACGATGGCGGCAGCTATGACGACCTCGCGGCGTACCTGAAGAGCCGGAAGCTGCTGTGACGGACGGCGCCGCGGGCCATTCACCGCACGGACCCTGCAGTGGCTAACGTTCTCGCCAGCGATCTCAGCCGGGCCAGCGTGATGATCGATCTGGGTCGCTACGGCGAAGCCGCGAGCCTGCTCAGCTCGGCGCTCGCTGCTTCGCCCGGCAGCAGCCGCGGCTGGTGCCTGCTGTCCCGCGCACACCTCGGCAGCGGCAACGCGCCAGCGGCCGCGGCCGCGGCCGCCCGGGCCAGCGCGCTCGATCCAGCCGACGACTGGCCATACCGCCTCGTCAGCACGTCGCTGCTGTCGATGGGCCAGCCGGCCGAGGCCGTCAGCGCGGCGCAGGAGGCCCGCAAGCGTGCCCCGCACCTCTGGCGATCGCATGTGTGTCTCGCGCAGGCTGCCACGGCTGATGGCGAGCACGAACTGGCCGCGCAGGCCGCCGCGGCAGCGCTCGCGCTCGCACCAGACGTCGCCGACGTGCATGTCACTGCCGGTAAGGCGGCGCTCGCTCGTGGCCAGCTCGACGAAGCGAGGCGCTGGCAGGAATCGGCACTCGCGATCGAGCCGACGCACAGCGGTGCGATCAACGAACTCGGCCGGATCAGCCTCGGCTCCCGTGACGCCGCGACTGCCGCCGCGCATTTTCTGCACGCCGCGAGGACATCGCCTGGCGCGGGAGTCTTCGGCCGAAATACCGAGCTAGCAATCAGCCGGCTCGCGATTCGGCTGACGGCGCGCGCGATCCTGATCGCCTTGTCGGCGGCCTGCCTGATCGCGGCGGCGGCGGCAGGGAATCTCCCGCTCGCGATCGCCTTCGGGCTGCTGCTCATCCCCCTGGTAGCGCGCACTGCGCGCGACATCCACCGGCTACCCCCGCAGGGGCGCCGCCACCTCATCCGGCTGTTCCGGGCCCGATCGGCCCAGGCTGGCCACCGCATTCAGACGGCCGCGACGCGCGGCATGGCCGCGCTCATCCCCGGCCGAACTACTGCATCAAAGCCTCAGGCCGGGAACGAGGCACCTGGCAGCTGATGCTGCCAGCATGCCCGGGCCGACCGCTGGCAGTCGGAACCAGCCCGCCCTGCACAGCGGAGGACGGCCCACGCCTCATTCCCTGGCATCAGCTGACGATCCGGCCTCCTTGCGGATCACCACGCGGCAACTACGCCGCGCACTCCCGGCAGACTGGCTGGCCGCTCCGGTTGTCGGCAAGCTGGCTGCGGTGATGAACGAGGAAGCAACTCGAACAGGTGAACTCATCCGCCTGCCGCGGGATCACCCGGAACGAGAGCTCCTCGTTTGAAAGGTCAGCACCAGGGAGTTCAAGCGACTCAGCAATGTCGTCAGGATCGATGTCTATCGCGGTCGACGACTTGTCCATCCGCCGAGCCTGCAACTCCTGCAGGCTGTCCTCGGTAACGTCGTCGTCTGTCTTCCTCGGGCTGTCGTAGTCGGTAGCCATCTCGGCCCTTACCCCTCCATCTTTACTAACCTCGTCGCGCGCTTGTAACGCTCGGGACGGCTCGGTTGTGCCCGAATCCGGCCGGGAATTCTGCCACGTCCGGGTGGCCGCTACACCTACCATGCCCAGCTAAATTTCGCGTGTCGGATAGTCGACATGCCGAATTCACCAGGTAACGGGCAAACGGCGCGGCGAGATGCCTGGGTTGAGCACTTGCGTCATCATTTACTCCGCAGTAACTTAGTCGATTCGAACTACTGTCGCCCACAAACGTGCGTATGGTACGAACCGCATCACAGGTGCCATGCTGCATGCTCTCGCGGAGTCCCCGTCAATGCCTCACCCAGTGCCGCTAACCTCCGCCGATCCCCGGCGGATCGGCCGGTATCGGCTGACTGGGAGGCTCCACGGGATTCCGTCGGACGACCCGATCTATATCGGCATCGGCCCTGATGATACGCATGTGGCGATCACCGTCCTGGGCGGCGACTGGGCGCTAGACGGGGCGGCGAGGGACAGATTCGCGGCAGAGGCGGCCGTGGCCAAGAGAGTGCCCCCCTTCTGCGCCGCTCGCGTCCTGGACGCTGGGCTCGATGGAGCCAGCGCATACCTGATCAGCGAGTTCGTGCATGGCGAGTCGCTGCTCGAACTCGTGTCGTCGGACGGCGTGCGGCGCGGACACGATCTCGAAGCCATGGCGATCGGCATGGCGACCGGCCTCGCTTCGGTTCACCAGGCGGGCCTTGTCCATGGCAATTTCGGTCCGGAATTCGTGATCTTGGCATCCGACGGCGCGCCCCGCGTCGTGGAATTCGGCATTACGCCGCCCTACGGTGCTGCGACCCCGTCGGCCGACATGCTGAGCTGGGCCCAGACGGTCATCTTCGCGGCCACCGGCCATCCGCCCGCCAGCCCGGATGACCTTGACGTGCTACCCGAGCACCTGCGCGACCCGGTAACGCAATGTCTCGACCCGGAGCCGGGCGCGCGGCCGGCCGCACGAGCTGTCGTCCAGAGCCTCCTCGGCACCGATGACCTGCCAGCCGGGCTGCTCGCCGAGGGCTCCAGGCGCGCCGTGCGGGCCGCTCGGGGCGCCCACGGTCAGGGGTCAGCTGCCCAGAGTGGACACGGGGCCAACTCCCCTGGGGTGGGCCAGGGCGGCGCCGACCATTTCGGCGCGACTGAACGGCCAGCATGGCCGACCGCTGACCGCCCGGCATTCGACGCCGATAGCTGGCCGAGTGCTCGTGACACCGGGCCGACGTGGCGCCATCCGCCGCCGGGCGGCCGTCGGGGCCGCCGACGTCACGGCTGGCTCATCGGCACTGCCGTCGTCGCCCTGATCGCCGGCGGCGCTGTCGCCACCCACGCGCTGCTGACCAACAACGGCAGCGCAGCTACCGGCAAGTTGTCGGCGGACACGGGCGCGACCAGCAAGACCGCGTCGACGGGTGCCTCAGCATCTCCTACGCAGACCCCGATCACGCCAGCGCAGTTCGCGGGTGCCTGGTCCGGCGTCGTCAGACAGCCGCCAACCGACACGTACTACGTCAACGTGACGCTCTCATCTGGGACCTCAGCGGGCACTGTTAGCTACGCCGGCACCGGCTTTAGCTGCTCGGGTGCGCTAACCCTCACGCAGGTGAACTCCCAGCAGCTCAAGCTCAACCAGGGCATCATCCGTGGCCAGTCCAATTGTGAGAACGGCCAGGTCACCATCACCCTGACGGGCGCCGGAAAGATCATGTTCAGCTTTCGCAGCAACGGGCCGGTGGCTTCGGGCACGCTCACCCGGCAGGCAGGCTGATCGGCCCGGCTAGCCAGGCGGGCGGCCCGCGTCCAAGGCCGCTAGCAGGTCATGCAGCTCGTGAAATAGCTCAGGACTCGCGGCGATCGTCATAGCCGCTCCCGGAGGCTGGCCGTCGAGGCCACCAACCACGGCCCCCGCCTCTCGAGCGATCAGGGCACCGGCGGCTATGTCCCACTCGTGGACGCCCTGCTCGTAATACGCGTCAACGCGCCCGGCCGCGACCGAGCACAGATCGCTCGCCGCTGACCCGGCACGCCGGATGTCGCGTACCCGCGGCAGTACCGCCCCTGCTACCTGGCCTTGTGCCGCGCGACGGGCAGCGGCGTAACCGAATCCGGTTGCCACGAGGGCGCTGGCCAGCGGCACGCCGACGTTGCACGCTAGCCGCTGCGGTGCATCGCTCCAGGCAGATTCCAGGAAGGCGCCGCCGCCTGCCGTCGCGGTGAACATGCTGCGCTGCAGCGGCACGCAGACCGCCCCGGCCACGACTTCACCGTCGACCTCCGCGGCGATGCTCACGGCCCAGTCCGGGAGCCCGTAGAGGTAGTTCACGGTCCCGTCGAGGGGATCGACGATCCACCGAACGTTGCCGTGACCCGTCTGGCCGCCCTCTTCGCCCAGGATGGCGTCCGCTGGTCTGGCTGCCAGCAGGCGGTCTCGAATGAGCTGCTCGGCTGCCTGGTCGAGCTGGGTCACGATGTCGGTCGGGCTCGACTTGACCTGCACGACCGAAGCCTGGCCGCGTGCTGCTACCAGCAGGTCGGCGGCTTCGCGCGCGACGGATCTGGCCAGCTCGACGAGCGTGTCGGGCGTCGCAAGCTCGCCGCCGCTGAATTCGGTCACGAGCGAGGCCGGCTAGGTGCGGCACCGCAGCAGCCGGCCAGGCATTGCTCCGGTCCGACGCCGAGGGCCCCCAGCGCCCGTGGCGCCGTGTCATCGAGCCGCTCACAAACCAGATCCGTGATCATCGACACGAACCGCGGGTCCGTGCCTGGTGTCGCCGCCCGGGCGAGCACGAGACCTAGCTCCTCCGCCGTCTGCGCGGCCTCCACGTCGAGGTCGAACTTGACCTCCATGTGGTCACTAACGAACCCGATGGGAACGACCACGGCGGCCCTCGCGCCGGCCTGCGCGCGCGCGGCCAGCAGGTCGTTGATGTCAGGCTCGAGCCAAGGCTGCGAGGGCGGCCCGCTGCGGCTCGAGTACGCGAGGAACCACGGTCGCTCGCACCCGATCTCGGCCGCGACCAGCCTGGCCGCCTCCGAAAGCTGCGCCTGATAGGCGCCTCCAACCGGACCGCTGGACTCAGCCATGGTCAGGGGAATGCTGTGTGCCGTGAAGATCAAGTCGAACGCGTCGCCGGTGTCGGCCGGGAGCGACGTGATGGCGTCCGTGGTCGCGGCCGCAAACGAGGCGATATAGCCCGGGTGGTTGAAGTACTGGCGGATCTTGTCCACCGTCGGCGCGCCGGCACCGACCTGCAGCTGGGCGGCTGCGATGTCGTCACGGTACTGACGGCAGCTGGAGAAGGAGCTGTATCCCGACGTCACGAACGCCAGCGCTCGAGTGACGCCATCCGCCGCCATCGTGGCCAGTGTGTCCGAAAGGTAGGGACGCCAGTTGCGGTTACCCCAGTAGACGGGCAGGTCCACGCCACGCGCAGCGAAGTTCTTCGCCACGGCCGCGATCAGGTCGCGGCACTGCTGGTTGATCGGGCTCACGCCGCCGAACTGGTAATAGTGCTCGGCGACCTGCTCCAGGCGCTCGACGGGGACGTTCCGCCCTGCGGTGACGTTCTGCAGGAACGGGATGACGTCTTCGCGACCTTCCGGGCCACCGAAGGAGACGAGCAGGAACGCGTCGTAGGGGGCCATGGTTCTATCCAATCAAGCCCTGCGCGCTGCCGCGCCCGCCGGTCAGCCCGAGATCGCTACGGGTAGTTGGCCGCGTACTCGGCCGCCAGCGAAAGGACCTCGCGGACGTACCAGTCCGCGTGGTTGTAGTCGAAGATCGCGTTGTACAGCGACTGACCTCCGGCCGCGGCGCCGTCCGCGCACAGCAGCCTCGCGGCAGCGGGAACTGCATCGTACGGGTTCATGACGTTCGGCGGCCCCGTCTGGCCGAAGCCGTCGATGCCCCAGGCTGCCCATGTCGCGGGCAAGAACTGCATCGGTCCGAGGGCACCAGCGCTGGAGGGACCCATGTTCTGGCCGTCGTTGCTCTCGATCTGACCGATGGCGGCGAGTACCGTCCATGACAAACCGGGGCAGTAGTCCGCGGCTGAGGCCTTGAACAGCTGGATGTAGTTGGTCGGCACCGTTCCGGTCGGAACCGCTGTAGCCGGCGCCTGGCTGCGCAGCACGACGATCTGAACGCTGGACCCGAGCACGGCCGTAACCTGAGCCTGCAGCGTGGCGAGGCTGACGCCGGGCGCGCTGATGAGGCCGGCTACCTGGCGGACTAGCCCGAGGCTTGCCGAGGTCGCCTGATTCACCAGGAGATCCACGCCGGTAAGGCCGAGCTTTGCCGCCATGCCGAACTTGATGATCTGCGAAGACGCACCGACGAACTGGTAGTCATCGCCCGGAATGAGCCCGTGGGCTGAGGCGGCAGGCGCTGCGGCGACGAACTCGCCGCTCGATAGTGCCGTCCAGAACTTCTGGTCCGAGGCCGTCTGCAGGGGCACCCACGACCTGAACGTCGCCGGATTGACACCGATCACATTCACTGGCTGGCCGCCGACGCTAATCTTGGCGCCGTCGAAAGTGATCATGTTCCGCACGCCGCTGATCTTGCGGAGGCTGGCGATCTGCTGCGCCGTCAGTCCAGCCGGCGTCACGATGAGCAGATCGGGCAGGATGATCTGGCCGAATGCGCTCCCCTTAGCTGCGGCCGTGCTGGCTGACCCAGTCAGGTTTGCCTGGCCGGCACCCGAGGTCGGCGTCCCGTCCGGCGACGGTGGCTGCACCCCGGCATCATGCCGGCTGGGCGCCTGATTGCCGCTCGATGCCCCGAACGCCTCGGCGGCGCCCCCGGCGTAGAGCACGAGTCCGACCACGGCGATAGCTGTAGCGGCCGCCGTCAGTTGCCCCCGGCGCAGGCTGAAAGTGGCAGCCGAGGCCGGGTGAACTCGCCGCGGGAAGCGTCTCATGACGCCAACCACCCTAACTTCCGGGCTTATTCGAGCACAGCAGGCCACCAGGCAAACGTCGTGCGAACAAATGCGGTGCGTGCTGCCGATGTTCCGCCCGAGATGGCGCCGACTTGCCTGTCCGCGCCACCGTGTACGGTCAAGACGGAGGTTCCGACCGCGTGACCCACATGCCTGCCGACCTGGACGCTGGACAGGTTGAGCCGAGCGAGCCGACGGTGGGCGGGAGGCAGCGGCCAGGGGCTGGTTACCTCGCGCTACTGCGACTGCCGGGCGCAGCGCGGTTCTGCGTGGCAGGCATGGTCGGCCGCGCGCCGATGGCCATGTTCGGGCTGGGGACCTTGTTGCTCGTCGCCTCGAGGACCGGTCGCTACGGCCTGGCCGGCCTGGTGGCCGGCGTCGGATCCATCGGCTATGCAGTGGCGGCCCCTCAGGTAGCCAGGCTCGCCGACAGGTTCGGCCAGCAACGCGTGCTCCGCCCGCTCGTCGCCATCTTCGCCGCCAGCTGCATCGTGTTTGTCGCGAGCACGGAACTGGGCGCGCCAGTCTGGGTCCTGATGATCACCGGCTGCGCGGCTGGCTCCTCGGTGCCGTCGCTGGGGTCGATGGTTCGGGCCCGGTGGAGCGCGCTGCTTCGGGGCGGGCCCCTGCTCCAGTCCGCCTTTGCCCTCGAGTCCGTTGTCGACGAAATGATCTTCGTGGTCGGGCCCGCGCTGGTGACCTTGCTCGCGGCCGCGCTGCCACCCGCCGGGGTCTTGCTATGCGTGGTGCTGTCGGTGACCGGGACGCTGCTCTTCGCGGCGCAACGCCAGACCGAGCCGCCGACCCAGCCGACAGACGGGCAGGCCAGGAGCGCCATGAAGGGCATCCGGCGGTCCGCGCCAGGTCTCTTGACAATGGCGCCGCTCTACCTGTGCCTCGGCGCCATGTTCGCGTCGATCGACATCAGCACCGTTGACTTCGCTCAGCGCCACGGGCATAAGCCGCTCGCTGGATTCATCCTCGGGACGTATGCGCTCGGCAGCGCCATCGGCGGCCTGTGGTACGGGTCGCGGACATGGCGGGCGTCGGTCGAGCGCCGGTTCGCGCTCACGCTGATCCTGACGGTGGCCGGCGTCAGCCACGTTCTGGGCCCAGCCCGCGCTGCTGACGCTCGACGCCGGCATGCTGGTCGCGGGTCTGACGATCTCCCCTACGCTCATCGCGGGCTACAGCCTCATCGAGCGGCAAGCCCCCGCATCGCGCCGCACGGAGGCCATGACGTGGCTGTCGTCAGCGATTTCGATAGGACTTGCAGCCGGTTCGGCCACATCCGGACGGATAATCGATGTGGCCGGGCCACGCTGGGGTTATGGATTCGCCGCAACCTGCGGATTGTTCGCTGTCACCATATGCCTCGTGGGGCTGAGGAGGTTGCGTGCGGCACCTGATGGCGAAGCGGCACAATGGGCCGATGCCTAGCGACAGCGGATCTGGCGGACCGGCATGGCATAACTGGGCTGGCAACGTTGCCGCCAGCCCCCGCCGCGTCGTCTCCCCCGAGTCGGCCGCCGAAGTGGCCGCAGAAGTGCGCCAGGCCGCAGCGGACGGCCAGACCATCCGGATGGCGGGCAGTGGCCACTCATTTACGCCGACGGCGGTCGTCGATGGCGTATTGCTCCGCCCGGACCGGCTGACCGCCATCAGGTCTATCGACCCTGCCGCCGGGACGGCAACCGTCGAGGCGGGCTGCCCGCTGCACGTGCTCAACGCGGAACTCGCCGCGCGCGCCCTTTCGCTCGCCAACATGGGCGACATCCAGGTGCAGACGGTCGCGGGCGCCACTCAGACGGGCACCCACGGCACCGGCCGCGACGTGGGCGGCATGGCCGCCCAGATAAGTGGTCTCGAGCTAGTGCTGGCCGACGGCCGCATCGTGACCTGCTCGGCCGAATCCCCTGACGGCGGGTTGCCTCTGGCGGAGGGCAACTTCGCCGGCCTGCTCGACGCGGCGCGCGTCGGGCTAGGCGCGCTCGGGATCGTCACGGCTCTCACCTTCCGCGTTGTTCCTTCCTTCCTGCTCGAGGCCCGCGAAGAGCCGATGAGCTGGTCGCAGGTGATAAGCCGGCTCGACGAGCTGACCGCCGACAACGAGCACTTCGAGTTTTACTGGTTCCCGCACAGCGAGGGGTGTCTCACCAAGCGCAACAACCGAAGCGACGGGCCGGCCCGCCCGTTGCCGCGATGGCGTTACGCGCTCGATGACGAGTTCTTGTCCAACTCGGTTTTCGGCCTGGCTAACCGCGTGGGCCGGCGGATACCCGCGGCTATCCCCGCGATCAACTCGGTATCGGCGAGGGCTCTCGGCTCTCGCAGCTACGTCGACACCGCCTACAAGGTGTTCACCAGCCCTCGCCGCGTCCGCTTCAAGGAAGAGGAGTACGCCATCCCGCGGGCCGCGCTGTCTGACGTGCTGGCCGAGGTGCGCTCGTTGTTCCAGCGCCGCGAGTGGCGGATCAGCTTCCCGATCGAGGTGCGCGTGACGCCGGCCGACGACGTCTGGCTCTCTACGGCCTATGGCCGTGACAGCGCCTACGTCGCCATTCACGTCTTCCATTCCGCGCCGCACGCCCAGTACTTCGACGACGTTGAGGCCGTCATGACGTCGGTCGGCGGCCGACCGCACTGGGGCAAGATGCATACCCGGGATGCGGCGTACCTCCGCGGCGCCTATCCGCGGATGGCCGACTTCGTCGCGCTGCGAGACCAGCTCGACCCCGACCGCCGCTTCGGCAACGCCTATCTGCGTCAGGTTCTCGGCGCCTGATTCGCGCACGCCGGCGCCAGCGGCTGAGCAGGGAGCTCGCGGGGTGCGCGACAATGGAGTACGTGCGATTCCTCAGCGAGCCAGCCCACGACCTTACCTACAGCGACGTTTTCCTCGTCCCGAACCGTTCCGGCGTCGTATCTCGCCTCGACGTTGACCTGGCCACCCGGGACGGCAGCGGCGCGACGATCCCGGTGGTCGTGGCCAACATGACGGCCGTTGCCGGCCGTCGGATGGCGGAGACCGTCGCCCGGCGAGGCGGCATCACCGTCCTGCCTCAGGACATACCCGTCGACGTCGTCGCAGATGTAATTTCCTGGGTCAAGTCCCGCGATCTCGTGTATGACACGCCGCTGACCCTCGGCCCGACCGCGACGACCGGCCACGCGCTCAGCCTGCTGCCCAAGCGCGCGCACGGCGCCATCGTCGTGGTCGACGCCGAGAGCAGGCCTCTCGGCATCATCACCGAAGCCGACTGCACTGGTGTCGACCGGTTCACCCAGCTCAGCCATGTGATGTCGACGGAGGTGCTGACGCTGCACGCTGGCACCGACCCGGAGCGAGCCTTCGGGCTGCTCCACGATGGCCGGCACCGCGTCGCGCCGGTCGTTGACTCGGGCGGGCGGTGCGTCGGCATCCTGACCCGCACCGGCGCGTTGCGCGCCACCCTGTACCAGCCCGCCGTCGACAGCCGTGGCCGGCTCCGCATTGGCACAGCACTCGGGATCAACGGCGACGTCGCTGGCAAGGCCAAGCTCCTGCTGGACGCGGGTGCCGACCTGCTCGTCGTCGACACCGCGCACGGTCATCAGGACAAGATGATCCAGGCCCTCCGGTCGGTCCGGGAGCTGACCCCGTCGGTACCCATTGTCGCCGGGAACGTGGTTACCGCGGCTGGTGTCGCCGACCTGATCGAGGCTGGCGCGGACATCGTCAAGGTAGGCGTCGGACCCGGCGCGATGTGCACGACGCGCATGATGACGGCCGTAGGCCGGCCGCAGTTCAGCGCCGTGCTTGAGTGTGCCGCCGAGGCACGCCGGCTTGGACGGCACGTGTGGGCCGACGGCGGAGTCCGGTACCCGCGTGATGTGGCGCTGGCGCTGGCCGCAGGCGCGGCCAGCGTGATGATCGGCTCCTGGTTCGCCGGGACGTGCGAGTCGCCGGGCGATGTCTTCCGCGACGCCGACGGCCGCCTGTACAAGGAGAGCTTCGGCATGGCCTCGGCGCGGGCGGTCCGGCTGCGCGCCGCCGCGGACTCGCCGTTCGACCGGGCGAGGAAAGAGCTATTCGAAGAAGGCATCTCGTCCTCGCGCATGTACCTCGACCAGCAGCGGCCTGGTGTCGAGGATCTGCTCGACACGATCACGGCCGGCGTGCGCAGCGCGTGCGCTTATGCCGGCGCCGACAACGTCGACAATCTGCACGAGCGCGCGGTCGTTGGCATCCAGGGCGCGGCCGGCTATGCAGAGGGCATGCCGCTGCCAACCAGCTGGTAGCGCCCTAGGCGACAGCGTTGGGGCTGGCCGCGACCGTGGTCGCGATCATCGCCCACCGCGCGATCCGATCAAGCAGCGCCGCGCTGGCGGCCGACTCGGCGTGCCCGAGGCCCGGTACGATCCACAGCTCCTTCGGCTCGCTAGCCGCGTCAAATAGCTGCTCGGCGTGGTCGGACGGGAAGTACTCGTCTCTGTCGCCGTGGACAATGAGCAGGGGGATCGGCGCGATCCGGGCGGCCGCCTCCGCCGGCGGCAGCGGCACCGGATCCCACCTTCCCTGGCTGACCCGAGTGTTCATGACATACTTCGCTATGATTCGTCCGATCTTGTGCTCGACGGCCCAGTGCACCCGCCGCATGCTTGGCGTGCCGCGGTAGTACCACCGGCCGGGCCCGCTGACGGACACGACCGCGTCGACGCCGCCGATCAGGCCCGCGTGACGGAGCACGATGGATGCACCCATCGAGAAACCGACGGTGACAACCTGCTCGTAGCCCAGGTCGCGCATGTGCCGGACTGCAACGTCGAGATCGTTGATCTCCTTGTCCCCGAGCGTCGTGGCACCGCCGGACCGGCCGTGCCCGCGAAAGTCGAAGGCCACGACGCCGCCATGCAGGTTGAGGTGGTTGGCGATCCGCCAGACGTGCGGCCAGCGCCAGTTGAGAGTGAATCCGTGTGCGACGACGAAGCCCAGGCTGCGGTCACCGGCGAGGTGAACTGCCTCAATCGGCACGCCATCGTCGGTGATGAGCGTCTCGGCCTTCGCAACGGGCTTCGTCATGCCCCTATTGTGCGTGATCATTTGGCCTGGCCTCACGACAGGTCTTCCCTGGCTGCTCACCGCTGCGGCAAGCTGGTGCTGCCCAAAACCCGGCCCCTGGAGATGATCATGGGAGTGCTCGACCAGCTCATAGCCGCAATCCGGTCCGACGCGATCGAGGTCATCGACCTGACCGCGAGGCTGGAGTCGACTACCCCGGTGATCCAGCTGCCGCCGCCATTCGCCAATACCAAGCCGTTCGCGCTGCACGAGGTCAGCCGGTACGACGAACGCGGACCTGCGTGGTACTGGAACGACATCACAACAGGCGAGCACACCGGCACCCACTTCGACGCTCCCGTGCACTGGATCACCGGCCGTGCCCGCGAGGATGTCGCCCAGGTGCCTCTGGCCAGCCTGGTAGCGCCCGCGGTGGTGCTCGACTTCAGCAAGGAAGCGGCCGCCGACCCGGACTTCCTGCTCAAGCCCGACCACATCAGGGCCTGGGAGGCCGAGCACGGGCCGCTGCCGGACGGCGGCTGGCTGCTGTACCGGACCGGCTGGGACACCAGATCGCACAGCCAGCAGGAGTTTCTCAACGCCAATGAGACCGGTCCGCACACTCCCGGAGTCTCCGTCGAATGCGCGCGCTGGCTGGCCGAAGAAGCACCGATAGTCGGTATCGGCGTAGAAACCGTCGGTACCGATGCAGGCACGGCGCACTCGTTCGACCCGCCGTTCCCCTGCCATTCAGCCTTGCTCGGGGCTGGGAAGTACGGGCTGACGCAGCTACAGAATCTCGCGTCGGTGCCGCCGACCGGCGCGGTACTGTTCGCCGGGCCGCTACCGATCGTCGGCGGCTCCGGCAGCCCGGCGCGCGTACTCGCGCTCATCGAGCGGTCTTGATGCTCGTCACGGACGCCATCGGCGAGGCACTCGCTAGTCTCGGCGCCGACACGGTGTTCGGCGTCGTCGGCAGCGGCAATTTCCACGTCACCAACGCGCTGATTTCGCATGGGGCCAGGTTCGTCGCGGCGCGCCATGAATGCGGCGCCGCGAGCATGGCTGATGCGTGGGCCAGGCTCAGCTATCGGCCGGGAGTGCTGAGCGTGCATCAGGGTCCCGGCCTCACGAACGCGCTGACTGGCATCACCGAGGCGGCCAAAGCGCGGACGCCGCTGCTGGTGCTCGCCGCCGACGTGAGCTCGGCGGCACTGACCTCGAACTTCAGGATCGATGTCGGTGCGATCGCGGCTGCCACCGGGGCGACACCCGCCCGACTCGCATCGGCCAGTCTTGCCGTGGACGACGCTGTCCAGGCCTACCGGCTGGCCCGCGACGACAGGCGGACCGTTGTGCTTGCGCTGCCCCTGGACGTGCAGGCCGGCGAATGTACCTGGCCGGGTCCGCCGGCGCCGGGCGGGGTCGCTCCGCGCGAGCCGTCGGCCCGGCATGCCAGCGAACTGGCGGCCGCGCTCGCGTCCGCCGCACGCCCCGTCTTCATCGCCGGGCGCGGTGCGCGAAGCGTCGGAGCCAGGTCCGCCCTCGAGCGGCTGGCTGACTCCTGCGGCGCCTTGCTGGCGACGTCAGCTGCCGCCAAGGGCCTGTTCCGCGGCAGTCCGTGGGACCTGGACGTCAGCGGCGGGTTCGCCTCGCCGCTCGCGGCCGAGCTGATCGGTAACGCCGACCTGATCGTCGCGTGGGGCTCCTCGCTGAACATGTGGACGACGCGCCATGGCAGCCTCATCGCAGCTGACGCCCGCGTGATCCAGGTTGACTGCGACCCGAGCGCGATAGGCAGGCACCGGCACGTGCAGCTCGGCGTCGTCGGCGACGTCACCCTGACCGCCGAGGCCGTGGCCGCGCTGCTCGACGCCGAGCCGCGCGAGCCGCTCGCCGACTCCGCCGATCCTGCGGACCTGCCCGGAACGGGGTATCGCTCGGCGGCACTCCGCGACCGGCTCGCGGCACAAGTGCACTGGCGCCAAGTCCAGTTCGAGGATGAAAGTGACGGCGATCGGATCGATCCCCGTTCCCTGACCATTGCACTTGATGACATGCTGCCAGCGGAACGGATCGTGGCCGTGGACTCGGGGAACTTCATGGGCTACCCGAGCATGTACCTGTCGGTGCCCGACCAGGACGGCTTCTGCTTCACCCAGGCCTATCAGTCGATCGGGCTCGGGCTCGCGTCGGCGATCGGCTCTGCCATCGCCAGGCCGGACCGGCTCACGATCGCTGCGCTCGGCGATGGCGGCGCGCTCATGGGTATCAGTGAGCTGGAGACCGCCGTGCGGCTGTCGCTGCCGATGCTCGTCGTCGTGTACGACGACGAGGCGTATGGCGCGGAAGTTCACCACTTCGGACCTGACGGGTTTCCGCTCGACACGGTGCGCTTCCCGGCCGCCGACATCGCTGCCATCGCGCGCGGCTTCGGCTGCGACGGGGTCACGGTCCGGACCATGGCGGACCTGGAGCCAGTCCGCGACTGGCTGGAGTCGCGACCCGGCCGACCGATGGTCATCGACGCCAAGGTGACGTCGCAGCACGCCTCGTGGTGGCTGGAGGAGGCGTTCCGAGGCCACTAGCCGGGCAGCCGCGGAGCGCTGGCTCCGCGGCTGCCTCATCCGCGCTCGCAGGGCTGCCCCTGCTGGAGTCCTGCGTCAGTCGCTAGCTACTTCCTGACCGGCGCCCACCAGCACCGGGATGCCGTGGTCCGCTTCTTCCTCGGGGTACGCCTCCTCGCCGTGCACAGCCATGTCGCCGACCATCAGCTCGGCGTCAGGCATGCGCAGCGGCGTGAAAAACTTGATGACGCGCAGGATCAGGTAGGTGATGATGCCATCCCAGACGATGACGGTCAGCGCCGCGCCGGCCTGGATCAGCAACTGCCTTGGGTGGCCGTAGAACAGCCCGGACGTCGTGACGTCCGGATTCTTGCCGAGACCGAGGTAGACGATCATCTTCGGGTCGGCCAGCAAGCCGACCAGCAGGCCGCCGAACAGGCCGGCGAAACCGTGCGTGTAGACCACACCCAGCGCGTCGTCCACCTTGTTGAACGGCCAGACCTTGCGCGGCAGGTAGCCGAATAGTGCCCACACTAGGCCGGAGGTGACGGCCCCGATGACGATGGCACCCACCCCGTTCACATCAGCCGGCGGCCGGCGTGATGCCGACGAGGCCGCAGATCATGCCGTTGACGCCGCCTAGGAACGTCGGCTTCTTGTCCTTGCCGAACGCCATGTCGAAGATGATCCAGGTCATCATCGCGACGGCCGTGGCAAGGTTCGTGTTCACCACGGCAGAGGTCGCGTCCGCGCCAGCGAAGTATGGGTCCCCGCCGTTGAAGCCGTTCCACCCCAGCCACAGAATGCCCGCCCCAACGGCGATGAAGAGCAGGTTGTTCGGGACCGCCTTCGCCCGGTCGCGGGCGAGGCGCGGGCCGACCATCGCCGCAGCCACGAAGCCGGAGACACCGGCCGCGAGGTGAATGACGTAACCGCCGGAGAAGTCGAGCGCACCCTTGCCGGCCCAGAAGCCGCCACCCCACAGCAGGAACGCGTTGACCGCATAGGCGAACGTGATCCACAGCGGCACGAATATCAGCCAGACCTTGAACTTGATCCGGCCAACGACGCTGCCGATGAACAAGATGGGCGTGATCGCGGCGAAGACGAACTGGAAGTAGACCAGCGATCCCTCGGGGAATCTGAACTTCGGCATCAGCCCGTTGAGTAGCGGGATGCTCGCTTGTCCTTGCTCGGCCGATGAGCCGACGACCGTCGCCGGCTTGCCGATGAAAGTCGAGATCCACGGCTGGCCGAAGCCCATCTTGAAGGCCCACAGGACCCAGACGATGAGCGTCAGCGCAAACGCGGAGAACACCATCATCATGGTGTTGACAGCCCATTTGCGCTGGACGATGCCGCCGTAAAGGACCGCAAGCGCGGGGATGCTCATCAAGCCGACGAGCGTGGCCGCTGTCATCTGCCAGGCGTTGTCGCCCGAGCTGAGCCAGCTTAGATAGGGGTTCACTCTCCGCCTCCAGAGGCTGAAGCGAAGGGCTGCCGGGTAGCCAGGCATCGGCGACCAGCACGGTCCCAGCCGACCGCTTCGGTTCTGTCAGGTACGGTTCATGTCTCCCACGCGCTCGTTTCTAGCAAGTTTCGCGACAGTTACGCCGACCGCACAACGCGTCCTCAGGCCGCCTGGCGTGTTAAACCTTTGTTTCCGGACGCCGTTGAATAGCTGCGGCGCCGCACGCGGTCGAGGTCGCGTGCGACGCCGCAGGCTCGGTCAGACGGCTCCCGTCTCGATTTCCTCCATCTCACTTGGGCTCCGAATCGTCGTGACGTGGAGGTGAGCGTCGCCTGGCTGCCAGTAGGCCAGCTGCGCAGGCCCCACCCCGCTGTTTGGTCCCGCCGCGGATGACGAGCCGGTGACCGCCGTTCTGCCAGTCGAAGTACTCGAAGTCCGCCTGGCTGAGCGCAGGTCCCCGGAATGCGAGTCAGGGATCGGGTGACCGTGTTGTAGACGGCGATCTGGCCGCTCGGCAGCTGCACGGCCAGCAATCGACCGTCGTCGCTGAGGGTGGCATTCAAGTGGTCTCGAGTTGCGCGCCGGGTATGGGGGTTGTCAGCGTCTTCCCGGTCGACACGTTCGTGATCTCGAGCTGACAGCGCTGGCAGCCACGGCTCCAGACGATCTGCTCGGGACCTTGCGCGATGACGTTGTCGAAGCTGGCCAAGTACGTGGTTCGTGCGCGGATCCCAGAGCTCGACGTAACGTAATCGTTCGCGATCGAGGTTGAGCAGCAGGTAGCGGCCGATTCCGCGCTTGCATCAGGTAATTCGCCGGCAGCCGGTAACGCGGCCCGAGCGGACGACCAGCTGCGCTGACTAGCTGCGCGTACGACGACGCTTTGAGCGAAGTCGTGACGTGATCTTCGGATAGTTGACGAGCCACATTGTCCGTGGCCGGGTGCCTGGACCGACTCCGTCTCCTTCGTACCGGCGCCGATCCGTGGTCGCGCGTCAGCGAACCCTCGGCAATGAAGTAGAACGTGGTCGGCGGGCCTGCGCACACTGTGACGTCACAAGGTGCGCTGTAGCTGACCGGGAAGGCCGCCCAGCCGCCGTTCACGCGATCGAACTGGTAGCCGCCAAGCACAGTCGGCAAGCCCCCGATCGGTTTCGTCTTGTGCGTGGCCGTCGAGTACCAGCCAGCTCCATTAGGGGTCGTGATCAGCAGTTCGAAGTTCTTGCCAGCCGGCATCGGCAGACCGCTCAGCGTGCTGGCGAGCTTGGGCCTGCTCGCTGCGGCGTTGTTGAGCGGGTGTGAGTCTGATGCGGTGATCTTCCCGGTCAACGCGACCGCCGCCACGACAACGACTGCCACGGCCAGCGCCGCCGCCCCGGATAGTCGCGCGAGGTGTCGCCGATGCCGCCTTTTGACGGTGACGATCAGCTCCTCCGGAGCAGCTTCCTCGCCGTCGATAGCCCCGTGCATGGCGATGCTCAGCCTCCTTTCGATGTCAGTCATCTGCTCCGACCTCCAATGCACGCACCGGGCTCGCGGCTCGTGGCCTGGGTCTGAAGGGTTGATCTCTTCCACGGTGCCGACGGCCGCACGCAACCTGCCAAGCGCGCGCGCCGTCTGGCTCTTCACGGTGCCGACGCTGCATCCGAGTATCTCCGCGGTCTGGCCTTCGGATAGGTCGTCGAAATAGCGCAGCACCAGGACTGCGCGCTGGCCATGCGGTAATGCCGCGAGCGCCCGGAGCAGGTAATCGCGCTCCGCTATCTCGGCCGTGCGGTCTGGCATGACGGCCTCCGGGTGCGCCGCGGGCATTGCGCATTCCGCCCGTCGGCTGATTCGGCGCCAGCGGTCCGCGGATGCATTGGCGAGTATGCGCCGTACGTAGCGCTCGGGCTCCTCCGATTTGATGACCCTCGGCCAGTGCCGGTAGGCACGCTCGAGCGCAACCTGAAGAAGATCCTCGGCTTCGGCCCGGTTCTGCCCGACGAGCAGCATGGCGGTCCGCAGCAGGCTGCTCGACCGCGCGCGCACGAAGTCCTCGAATGTCACGTCACCGTTCCGGTTCCGCATACTCAATTAACCGCTCCGACGAGCCGAAAAGGTTGGCATTAACCGCCGAGAATTCGATCAGTTCGCTGGGCACGGCGCCGCGGCCTCGCTCCAGCTGATCCGGCACCAGGTGACCCGGCCTTCGGGGCTGCAGATGGAGCCCCACCGGTCGGCCAGCGCATCGACGAGCACGAGGCCGTAGCCGTGCTCTGCGCCGTCGGCTGGGAACGGCGGAGACACGCGGCTCCGACGGGCCGCCCCCATCGCTGACCTGAATGAGGACGCCAGCTGGCCCAGTGCACAGCACGACGGTCACCCGGCCATCGGGCTCACCAGACCTGCTGTGCCGCACCGCATTCGTCACCAGCTCGCTGACGAGGAGCATCGTGGTCTCTATCGCCGGGTGGTCGTCGCCAAGCAGTTCGCGCGCGAGGTGACGCGCTGCGCTCACCGATTGTGGCGTGCCCGGAAGCACGGCCAGCATCGGCGCTCGCACGTCGGCAGGCGTCGTCATGTGTCATCCCGGCACTCGATCAGCGACCAAGCTCGCGAGGGGCAAGCAGAAGATCATTTCGACGCTCCGATGAGGCGCGAATCGCGGGTTGCGAGTAACCGGCCGGAGGATTAGCGACGTGCGGTGATGACCATAACGACGCCGCCATTACCGCTGTGTTGCCTAGCCGTAACCGCAACGCTCCGGTGCGGTTGACGAACTATCGCGCGAACCATTAGATATCGGCACGAGAGACTTCTATTACACCTTTCCGCTGGAAGCAGGCACCGAATGGAGTTCAGGATCCTCGGCCCGCTCTACGCCGATGCCGGCACCGGCTCGGGTCCGGCGGTGATCAGCCAGCCGCTGCTCCAGTCGGCGCTGGCTGTACTGCTGCTGCGGGCCAACAGGCCATGTCCGCGCAGCCTGCTGATCGACGCGTTATGGGGTGCCGAGCCACCAAACGCGGCAGAGGCGGCGCTGCGCGTGTGCATCAGCCGGCTCCGCCGCTGCCTGGGCGACTGCGCGCCACGACTCGACAGCGTGGGGCCACCTGGCGGCCGCGCACCAGGACACCGTCAGCAGCGCGGCTACATGATGACCGTGCGTCCAGGCGAGCTGGACGTGGACGAGTTCACCGACCTCGTCGCGCAGGGGCAGGCGGAACTCGATACGGGCCGACCCAGCGCGGCCGCGGCGTCTTTCGTGCAGGCGCTGGCCTTATGGGGCGATCCACCGCTGCCCGATCTGCCTGACAGCGAGGCTATTGCCGCGCCGGTGGCGCGGCTCAAGAATCAGCGGCAGGTCGCAATCGACGCGTTGTTCGACGCACGGCTGGCGGCTGGCGAGCATGAGCAAGTGCTCGGGCCGCTGCGCGCCGCGGTTAGCGCGACGCCGGGGCGCGAGCGAACGTGTGCACAGCTCATGCGCGCGTACCACGCACTCGGCATGCACACCGAAGCGCTCGACGTCTACCAGCAGGCGCGTGAGGTAACCCTCGAGCAGCAGGGCGCTGAGCCAGGCCCGGTTCTCGCCGTGCTGTATCAGCGGATCCTGACCGAGGAACTGGCCACAGAGCAGCAGGCGCAGGCCAGCAAGCGTGCTGCTCGCGGCCTGACGATGCCGGGTTCGCAGGCCCCGGCCCCGCCCGCTGAGTTCGTGGGCAGGTCTGCCGAGGTCGCGCGTGTGGTGGAGTATCTAAGCGGACCCGGCCTGCCGGTTGTGGTCGTTACAGGTGGTCCGGGCATGGGCAAGAGCGCGGCAGCCGCGGTTGCCGCACTCCAGTTACGGCGGCGCTTCACCGACGGCCAGATCTACGCCGAGCTGGGCGGCCCGGAGCAGCCACGAGATCCGCAGGACGTAGTGGCTGACGTGCTCCAGAGCGTCGGCATCCCGGCCGATACGATCCCGGTCGCGGGTCCGGCCAGGGCTGCCATGTATCGCTCCGTGCTTGCCAATCGCAGAGTTCTCGTCATCGCTGAGGACGCCGCGTCCGCGGCTCAGATCCGGCCGCTTCTCCCGGCGGCGGGCGGAGCTGCCGTCTTGGTCACCAGCCGAAGCCCGCTTACCGGATTGATCGGCGCGAAGCAGGTACGACTCCAGCAGCTCGCGCCGGATGACGCGATGACTCTCCTCGAGCTCGCGGCAGGTGCGGCCAGAATCGGCGCAGAGCCGGAAGCAGCCGACGAGCTCGTCGCTGCATGCGCCGGAATGCCGCTGGCTATCCGGCTCGCCGGCGCCGTCCTCGCGGCCCGGCCCGGACTCAAGCTGGCCACGCTCGCTCGCGACTGCCGCGGTGCTGGCGCACTCGACGCACTAGGAGCCGAGGACAGCTCGGTCCGCGCGGCGATCGGCCGCAGCTATCGCGCTCTCCCGCCCGCCGCGCAGGCTGCATTTTCGCTCGCCGCCAGCTACGCGGCCGACGAGATCCCCGGATGGGCGCTGACCGATCTCGCCGAGGGCGACGACCGCATCGCTGGCAAGCTCGTCAGCGTCGGGTTGCTGCAGCCAGCGGACGTGGAGACATCCGGTCAGGTGTTCCGCATGCATCCGCTCGTGCGGACCTTCGGACGGGAGCGAGCGGCTGACAGCGATGCGGGCGCCGACGACGGTGACTGGCGATCCGCTAGAGGCGCGTGACGACTACTCCCAGCGCCAGTAGAAACCAGCCACCGACTTGTCTAGCGAGCGCAGATACCGGTGCACCGACTGCTGGCTATCGAGCGTCACGGGTTCCTCATCAAGGACGTCGCCTTCGACACCATCCCACCGGGCCCACCAGACCTGAGCTGGCAGCTGCTCGGAGTGAAACGCGACGCGGATATCGAAGTTCTGGATCTGGCGCATGCCGGCTCGGCGGAACTCGCGCTCGGCCGGATCAAACGGATCGCCGGGGTAACGGAATGTTGTCCAGTACTCGAGCGTCAACGTCTCGCCAAGGGCGAGCGAACGGCTCAGAACGATGCCGGTGGCGAAGACGTCATCACCGATTCGGCGCACCTCGCCAGTGAGCTGTTCGCAGCCATGTCCGACGTCGACGGTCAGCACGTTGGTGTCGCAGAGGAACGGGATGCGGTCGAGCCCTGCTCCGGTTGCCTCGATGACATGCAAGGTCCTGACCCGGTCGATGCGGCGGTCTGCGCCGACCCAGACGTGGTCGTGGAGAGAGATCGTCTGGTGCCGACGGGGCCCCAGCGCGTGATCGACGTCGCGCTCCGCCTGACTGGGTATCGCGTGGCTGCCCGACAGGACACTGATTCGTGCGGAGCCCGCGAGCAACCGGCGCAGCCGCTCGGCCTCGTGCTCGGCGAAGCCGAAGGCGACGACGAACAGTTCGAGGGTCTGCTCACTCAGCCGCTGGCCCGCTAGCGCGCCCGCGACAGTCTCCCCCAGTTGATAAGGCATCACCTGGGCGTCTCCGGCATGGTTTGGAAACGACCGTAACCGGTCCGCGACCACTTCAGCCACGGCCATCTGATTGATCACGTCGTCCCGGGGCCGCTCGACCCGATGCTGCCAGGCGTCTCGATACCGGCCAGGCTTGAGCAACAACTGCCGGAGATACTCTCCCGCCGCGCGCTGACCGTCGGTCTGTGCCACGTCGCTCACAGGCGTGCTCTCTCCGCGAGGCGCTACCGGATTCCGCAGTGCAATCGTAGGGTCACGGCGGGCGCGGGCCGCGGTCGGCGCACAACCGGGCTACTGGCTAGCTTGTTTCTCCCCGGCGTCCCATTGCCAATAGAAGCCCGCCACCGTCTTCTGAAGCGAACGAAGATAGCGGTGCACGGAGTGCTGAGAGTCGAGCGTCACCGGTTCGCGTTCGAGAACTGGCCCGTCGGTGCCGTCCCAGTGCGCCCACCAGATCTGCGCGGGAACTTGATCGGGATGAAACTCGATGCGCATGTCAAGGTTGTCCACCTGACGGATAACCGCTCGCCTGTACTCCCGTTCGGCGCGGTCGGCTGGATTCCCTGGGTAGCGATAAGAGAGCCAGTACTCGAGCGTCAGCGTCTCGCCAAGGTCGAGCGTGCGCGCTAGCAAGATCTCGGTGGCAAACACGTCCGGGCCTATCTGATGGATCGCGCCACCGAGTTGCTTGCAGCCCTGACCGACCTCAAGCGTGAGCACGTTCGTGTCGCAGAGGAACGGAATCCGGTCGACGCCCTGGCCGTTCGCCTCGATGACCTGCAGCGTGCGGGCACGCTCGATGCGCCTGTCTGCTCCCACCAAGATGTGATCATGAAGCGACAGCGTGTGGTGCCGACGCGGGCCGAGAGCGCGATCGACATCTGCCTCGGCGCGAATAGGCACGCCGTGCGACCCGGACATCACGCTGATGCTGACCGAGCCGTTCCACAGCCGCCACAACCGACCGGCTTCGTGCTCGGAAAAGCCGAAGGCTTCGATGAACAGCGCCAGGGCCGGACGGCTCAGCAGCCGCCCGGTGAGCGCACGCGAGACCGTGTCTTTCAGCTGGTGCGACGTGACATGAGCATCACTCGGTGTCCGAGGCGAGGCCCAGAGATGGCGGGCGATCACTTCGGCGACGGCAAGCTGGTTGATGGTGCCCTGACGCTCCCTGGAAACGTACTGCTCCCAGGACTGGCGATAGCAGCCCGGCTTCTGGAGCAACTGCTGAAGATAAGCCGAAGCGGCACGACGGCTGTCCGGACGTGCAGTCCCCGCACGAGGCATTAGCTCATCCCGCTCGTCTGGTCCATCGGGTCTGCCCTCGGCACTAGCTACGGCCGGCGGTCGGCGGATGTCGCTAGAACCCGCACTGGCCGGCCTCGATCACGGTGGCATTGGGGCATGGCGTGGTCGACGCGACAGCCGCCACGCTTGCGACGCCCAAGGCCCCGGTGGCCGCTGGGCCGACGATGATCACAGTCAAGCCGAATGCGCCAGCCAGCAATCCGCAGCTGGCCACCAGGACGCCAAGGCGAGTGCGGATGACCTTCATAGCGCATCCCTTCCGGCGGGGGCGCGTACATGAGCCGGGAGCTCGTGCTACTGGTGCGCAGCCGCCGATAATGGCAGCTTAAGGGTACAAATTGGACTAGTCAATGGTCGGATCAGACATCTTGCCAGGTCAGCCACACTCTGGCGATGACGCTCTCCGCGCTTCTGCCAGCCACCACAGAGGAGCCGAGGTGACGTTGAGCCGAGCGGACATAGGCCTTGACTGAGAGCTCCCAAAGCGGCCAATCAGAGTCAAGAGCGTGAGTCACGTTGGCTTTGGCGCGCCGACTTCATGATCGCGAAGACAAGCGGGCCGCCGGCGGCACTTTGTTTACGTGCTGAGTGCCGGACGCACGATGACTGACGACGGCGGGCAGCCCTTGCCCTAATCGGCGACGAGTTCGGCTTCGAAACCGTCCCCGTTTTCGAGGTAGGCCGCGTAGTGCTGCGGGCCTCCTGCGAATGGGTGCTCATCGGGGAACATCAGCCGCCAGCCGTGCAGCAGCGCCTCGCCGGTCAGCTCGTCGACAAGCTCGCGGCCGTTCACGTGGAAGGCCAGGTGGTTGAGGCCGGGCCGGCACCTGTCGTGCCGGCTGGCCGTGCGGGCGGGCGACTGCTCGACCACGATGTAGGCGTGGCCGGATTGCCAGCTCCGGCCGCCAGGCCAGTCCTGGAACATGCGGTATCCGAGCGCGGTGAGCAGCCAGCCCCAGCTCACGATCGCCCGGTCCAGATTCGGCACCCAGAGCTCGATGTGATGGATGGCGCCCGTCGGCGGCCGGCTCGCCACACCGTGGCCTGGCTCTGGCGGGGCGGCGGGCTGCGCAGCCTGCATGAACTGACTCGCGTAACTCGGGCTCGGGGTTGAGGGCGGTGCCTCGGGCAGGGGCTGGGCCGACTGCGGCGGCCCGGGCGCGGGCTGGGACGGCTGCGCCGACATCGGCGGCTCGGCGGCGATGAATCCTGGGTCGCCCGGTCCGCTTCCGGCCTGCTGCCAGCCCGCCTGTGCTTGCGTCTCTGCCATAACCGAGTCCTGGAAGATCTCCCGCGCCATCTGGGGCCGCGTCGTGCTTGGTGCAGCCCGGAAACGACCACGTTACGCCATCTCAGTCATATTTTCGCTGGTAACTGTCGGAATGCGCTCGCCGACCAAAGCTATCCGGCTGACGGCGGGGGCAGGTTCACGAGCCCTGCCAGCGACGCCCGGTGTGCGTCGGCGGTGCCGAAGCCGATCGAGTCGGCCTTGGAGCGCTTCAGGAAGAGGTGCGCGGGGTGCTCCCACGTGAACCCGATGCCCCCGTGCAGCTGGATCATCTCCTGCGCCGCCTTCAGCGCCGTGTCCGAGCACGCCGCCTTCGCGAGCGCGACGGCCAGCTCGGTCTCGGTCCCGTTGTTATTCACCAGGCCGTTTGCGGCGAACCTGGCCGCGGCGCGAGCCTGCGTGACGGCGACCCACAGTTCGGCCAGGCGATGCTTGATTGCCTGGAACCCGCCGACCGGGCGGGCGAACTGCCGCCGCTCCTGCACGTAGGCGACAGTTATCTCGAGCGCCCGCTCCGCGAGACCGAACTGCTCGGATGCCAGGACCCCGGCGCCGGCCAGCAGCGCGGCGCCGACGGCGGCGTTCGCCGCCCGCCCAGACGCGACCCGTCTGGCCTCTGCGCCGTCCAGAGTGATGTCACAGAGCTGGCGCGTCTGGTCCAGCGACACCACCGGCGCCAAGCCCACGCCGGCACCTGCCACACGCACCGCGTAGAGCCCGTATGGCACGCCGTCAGCGGGAACGAGGAGCACATCGGCTGGCAGCGCGTCAGCCACCCCGAGTACCTGGCCGCTAACCCGGTATGTCTCCGACGGGTCGCCGCGTTGCGCGCCTTCGATCCGGGCCGTCGGGGTCGGCACTTTCCCCGGCGCAGTCGCGAACGGCACGGCAAAGGCCGCAGTCACCGACCCGGATGCGAGCTCGGCCAGCAGCTCAGCGTCACCCGCCGAGAGCAACGCGGACGTCGCCACGACCGCACTGCCGAGGAACGGGACGGGTGCAATCGCCCGGCCGACCTCCTCAGCGACGACCGCGGCCTCGCGGTAGCTCGCCCCAGCACCGCCCAGCGACTCCGGAATCAGCAGCCCAGCGACGCCGACCTCGGCCGCTAGCGTGCGCCACAACCCAGTGTCGTACGTCTCCGCGGTTTCGGTCCTGGCCAGCACGTCGTGCCAGCCAGCCTTGTCGGCCAGGGCTTCTCTGACTGCCGCGCGCAGCTCGGTCTCGGTCTCGCTGTAGAGCAGGTCCAGCTGGCGGTCCCGCGTCGGCACGTGTGTCACGGCTGCCTCATCTGCTCGCTTGCCATCTGCCTGCTCACCTGGGCAGGTCCTTCCACGGGCCAGCGTCAGCCCTGGCTTCCTTGGGCAGCCCGAGCACGCGCTCCGCGATGATGTTGCGCAGGATCTCCGAGGTCCCGCCCTCGATGGAGTTGCCCTTGGCCCGCAGAAACCTGAATCCCGGGTTGCGCCCGAAGAAGTTCGCGCCCTCCGGGCGCCGCATCGTCCAGTCGTCGTAACGCAGCCCTTCGGCTCCTGCCAGCTCGACCTCGAATTCGGAGATCTCCTGGTTCAGCCGGGCGAACACGAGCTTGGCCGCCGACCCCTCTGGACCTGGCTGCCCAGCGGCGAGCTGCTGGCGGAGCCTGGTCCCGGCGATCCTGGCCACTTCTGCGTCGGCCCACAGCCGGAGCATGCGGTCGTGCAGGCCAGGAGTCCTCAGGTCCGCCCGGTCCCGCCAGGTACGCGCGACCGAGGCGATCATGCCGCCCTCGCGCGGCATGGCGTTGCCCCCGATGGAGACCCGCTCGTTCATGAGGGTCGCCATCGACACCGTCCACCCTTGCCCGACGGCGCCAATCCGGTCGGCGTCGGGAATCTTGGCGTCGGTGATGAACACCTCGTTGAACTCAGCCTCGCCGCTGATCTGCCGCAACGGCCTGACCTCGACGCCGGGCTGGGTCATGTCGAGGGCGAAGTACGTCAAGCCCTCGTGCTTGGGCACATCGGGGTTCGTCCGTGCCACGAGCAGCGCGCGCTGGGCGATGTGGGCGACCGACGTCCACACCTTCTGGCCGTTCACTGTCCATACATCGCCGTCGAGCACCGCCCGCGTTGCGAGGCCGGCCAGGTCAGATCCCGCGCCCGGCTCGCTGAACAGCTGGCACCAGATTTCCTCACCGGTGAATAGCGGCCGCAGCCAGCGCTGCTTCTGCTCCGGCGTCCCGTGCGCCAGGATCGTCGGGGCGGCCATGCCAAGGCCGATGCCGTTGCGCTCTGGATGATTGGTCGGCGCGCCGGCGGCCTGGAACTCGCGATCTACGACCGACTGCAGTGATCGCGGTAGGCCTTGTCCGCCGAGGCCGGCCGGGTAGTGCACCCAGGCGAAGCCTCCGTCGAACCTGGCACGCAGGAACTCGAGCGGATCGCTAGTACTGGGGTCGTGCGTCGCGAGGAACTCGTCGACCTGCGACTTGAGAGCAGCGGCGTCGATGACGGCCCCGTTCCCTTTGTCTGTTAGCACAGCGGCCCACCCGCCACGTAGATGACCTGCCCCGACACGAAGCCGGCGCCGTCGCTTACCAGGAACGAGATCACGTGCGCCACGTCGTCAGGCGTGCCGACGCGCCGAACCGGGATGCCGGCGGCTGCGGCCTTCTGGAAGTCCTCGAAGCCGATACCGATCCTGGCGGCGGTCGCCGCGGTCATGTCGGTGGCGATGAAGCCGGGGGCGACCGCGTTCGCCGTGATGCCGAACTGGCCAAGCTCGATGGCCAGGGTCTTCGTGAACCCCTGAAGACCCGCCTTGGCGGAGGAGTAGTTCGCCTGGCCTCGGTTGCCGAGCGCCGAGCTGGAGGAGAGGTTCACGATGCGGCCGAACCGGTGGTCCACCATGTACTTCTGGCAGGCCTTGCTCATCAGGAACGAGCCGCGCAGATGAATGCCGAGCACCGTGTCCCAGTCGTCGAGCGTCATCTTGAACAGCAGATTGTCCCGGAGGACGCCAGCGTTGTTGATCAAGACGGCGGGCGGCCCGAGTTCAGCGGCGATCTTGTCGACAGCCGCCTGCACCTGCTCGGCGTCGCTGACGTCGGCACCGACGGCGAGTGCCCTGCCACCGGCCGACGTAATCGCGTCGACCGTGGCGCCGCAGTCACCTTCCTTCAGGTCGAGCACTGCGACGGCAAGGCCGTCGGCGGCAAGGCGCTTGGCCGTGCCCGCGCCGATACCGCGTGCGCCGCCAGTGACAACGGCTACTCGCTGGCTCGCCTCTGACATCTAATCCTCCTGCTTAGCTGGGCCGAACTCTGCTATTAGCTCGTGCTGTGCTGGCGGTACTTCTTGAGCTCACGATGTGCCATCGAGCGCTTGTGCACCTCATCGGGGCCGTCGGCAAGCCGCAGGGTGCGGGCGTGCGCCCACAAGGCGGCGAGCGGGAAGTCCTGACTCACTCCGCCAGCCCCGTGAGCCTGAATCGCTTTGTCCAGGATCCATTCGGTCGTCTGCGGTACCAGGATCTTGATGGCCTGAATCTCGGTGTGCGCGCCCTTGTTGCCGACGGTGTCCATCAGCCACGCGGTCTTCAGGACCAGCAGCCGCGCGGCCTCGATCCGTACGCGCGACTCGGCTATCCAATCCTGGATGACGCCCTGGTCGGCGAGCGGTTTGCCCCAGGCCACTCGCGCACTGACGCGGCGGCACATAAGCTCCAGAGCCCGCTCGGCCGCGCCGATCTGGCGCATGCAGTGGTGGATCCGACCCGGCCCGAGCCTGGCCTGAGCGATTGCGAAGCCCTCTCCCTCACCGGAGATGACATTCTCGACCGGCACCCGGACGTCCGTGAAGACAACCTCCGCGTGGCCACCGTGGGTCCCGTCGGTGTAGCCGAACACGGTCATGCCGCGCTGGACGTCGACGCCCGGCGTGTCCCTCGGAACGAGGATCTGCGACTGCTGCCGGTGCCGGTCCGCCTCTGGGTTGGTCTTGCCCATCACGATGAGGATCTGACAGCGCGGGTCCATCGCCCCCGATGACCACCATTTACGGCCGTTGATCACATAGACGTCGCCGTCGCGAACGATGCTCGTGGAGATGTTCGTGGCGTCCGAGGAAGCCACGTCCGGCTCGGTCATGCAGAAGGCCGAGCGGATCTCGCCGTCGAGCAAGGGCCGCAGCCAGCGCTCCTGCTGCTCCTTCGTGCCGAACTCGGCGAGCACCTCCATGTTCCCCGTGTCAGGCGCAGCGCAGTTCAGGACCTCGGGGGTCAGGAATGACCGGCCGCTCAGCTCGGCCAGCGGCGCGTACTGGAGGTTCGTCAGGCCGGCGCCCTCAGGGTGGTGAGGCAGGAACAGGTTCCACAGCCCGCGGCTCCTGGCCTTGGCCTTCAGGTCGTCCATGACCGGCGGACGCTCCCACCTCCGGCCCTCGCTGGCCAGCTTGGCCGCCTGCTCCTCGAAGATCGCCTCGGCCGGAAGGATGTGCTCGTCGATAAAGGCCTGAAGCTGCCCGCGGAGCTCCTCGGTGCGGGCGTCATATCCGAAATCCATCTGCTGCCTCTCCTGCGACTCCGGACGAGTCCGGACAATGCTACCTACCGGTCGGTACGCACTCCACGCTACGGTGCTCTCATGGCAGAGGTCGAGACTGTTCGGGGCCTGGTCGACGTCGGCTCGCTCGGCTGCACTCTCATGCACGAGCACGTCTTCATCGTGACCGAGGAAGTCAGACAGAACTATCCGGCGGACTGGTCCGAGGACGACCGTGTGGACGACGCCATCGCCAAGCTCAACGCCCTGGCGGCGCGCGGCGGCCAGACGATCGTGGACCCGACGGTGGTGGGTCTCGGTCGCGACATCAAGCGGATCATCCGGGTCGCCGACGGCACGGACCTGAACATCATCGTGGCGACCGGGCTATACACCTACAACGAGTTGCCGTTCTATTTCAGCTACCGGTTCCCCGGCGAGGACGGCGTAGACCCGATGGTCGCGATGTTCGTTGGCGACCTGACCGACGGGATCGCGGGCACCGGCGTGAAGGCGGCGTTCCTGAAGTGCGCCATCGACGAGCCAGGCTTGACGCCCGGCGTCGAACGGGTCATGCGCGCGGTCAGCCGTGCGCACCGGGAAACCGGGGCGCCGATCACCGTGCATACGCACCCGCGCTCCGGCACCGGCCGGGACGTCCTCCGGGTGCTCCGCGAGGAGGGAGCCGACCTCACCAAGGTCGTGCTCGGCCACAGCGGCGACACCACTGACCTGGACTACCTGTCCGAGCTGGCCGACGCCGGCTGCTTGCTCGGGATGGACCGCTTCGGTATCGACGTCATCACGCCGTTCGAGGACCGGGTGGCCACGGTCGTGGCGATGTGCGAACGCGGGTATGCGCGCAGCATGGTCCTGTCCCACGACGCGAACTGCTACTTCGACTGGGGCCCGCCGGAATTGAAGTCGCTGTTCCTGCCCAACTGGCACTACGAGCACCTGTTTGACGATGTGCTGCCGGCCCTGCGAGAGCGGGGCGTGCCGGACGAACAGATCGACACGATGCTGATCGATAATCCGCGCCGGTACTTCGGCGGCTAGCCCGGCTAGCGACGGACGAGGCCGAGGGCCTCGGCGGCCAGAGCGAGCGCGGCCAGGTGACCGCCCACATCGCCGAGTCCGGCGTTCATCGTGTTGACCGTCACGTGCGAGGCACCGGCCGCGTGCCAGCGGCCGACGTGGTCGATCAGCTTGTCGGCGCCGGCGTCCGTCCAGCTCACCCGGCCCTCCATGCCGATCGCGGCCGGGTCCCGGCCGGCTTGCCGGGCCGCGTGGTCGATCGATGGCCTTGGCCTCGTCCAGCCGCTCACCGGGCGGCACCTGCGGGAACCAGCCATCGGCTAGCCGGCCGATCCGTTCGTAGGCCGGACGAGAGTGCCCGCCGATCCAGATCGGAATCGGCCGCTGCACCGGCAGCGGCGCCAGCCCGGCGGCGGTCACGGTCTCGTACTCGCCTTCGGACGTCACCGACCGCTCGGTCCACAGCCGGCGCAGCAGCGCAACCTGCTCGGTCATCCGCCGACCGCGATCGGTGAAGTCCTTACCGAGCGCCTCATACTCCACCGCGTTCCAGCCCAGGCCGATCCCGAAGCGGAAGTTGCCATCGGTCAGCAGGTCGACCTCGGCGGCTTGCTTGGCGACCAGCGCCGTCTGGCGTTGCGGCAGGATGATGATGCCGGTGACGAGCTCAAGCGAGATCAGCGCGGCAAGGTAGCCGAACGTGACGAGCGGCTCGTGGAAAGTCGTGTCGATGTCATAAGGCCCGGTCCACGGCTGGTGAACGGCAGGGTCCGCGCCGAGCACGTGGTCGTAGGCGAGAATGTGGGTGAAGCCGAGCTCCTCCACCCGCTGGCCGTAGGCGCGTACAGCGCCGCGATCGGGTCCGATCTCGGTCTGCGGAAAGACCACCCCTATATTCACGACTGTCTGTCTACCACGGCCGGGTAGCGAGCTCCGAGGCACGTGCGCCTCGCGGCAAACTCTTCCCGGCCATCGACCACGCGAGCTGCCAGCGGCACTGTTGGCGGCTCACCCGCACGAATGCGATGACATAGCTCATGGATCTCGACCACTGGCTCCGCCGCGCCGCCGCCACGATCGCCGACTGGCAGGACACGTTTGGCCGGTACGACGCCCATCCCTCCGTTGCGGTCAGCGACGAGCGGTTCGGCGCCGTGTTTGGCGAGTTCGCCGCGCGGCTAAGGGACAACTACCCGTTCTTCCACCCTGCCTACGCCGGACAGATGATGAAGCCGCCGCACCCGGCGGCCATCGTCGGCTACCTCACTGCGATGCTCGTCAACCCGAACAACCACGCGCTCGACGGCGGCCCTGCTACCGCCGCGATGGAGAAGGAAGTAGTCAGCGAGCTCGCCACCATGTTCGGCTTTGGCCCGCACCTTGGGCACCTGACGACGAGCGGCACTATCGCCAACCTCGAGGCCCTCTTCGTAGCGAGGGAGCTGCATCCTGGCCGGGGCATCGCCTACAGCACGGAGGCTCATTACACGCACGGAAGGATGTGCGGGGTACTGGGCATCCAGGGGACGCCGGTAGGCGTCGACGCAGCGGGCCGCATTGATGTGGCCGAGCTCGAGACGCTGCTGGCGTCCGGCCAGATCGGCACCGTCGTCGCGACCGCGGGAACCACCGGTCTCGGCGCCATCGACCCCGTTGCCGACGTACTCGCCGCGGCCCGGCGCAACGGCGTGCGGGTCCACGTCGACGCTGCTTACGGCGGCTTCTATACCCTGCTCGCCGGTCAGGACGGTCCGGCCGGGCTAGACCCGGCGCCGTGGCGCGCGATCCCGGAGTGCGACTCGGTGGTCGTCGATCCGCACAAGCACGGCCTGCAGCCGTACGGCTGCGGCGCCGTCCTGTTCGCTGATCCCGATGTCGGCCGGTTCTATCTGCACGACTCTCCCTACACGTACTTCACGTCCGGTGACCTTCACCTCGGTGAGATCAGCCTCGAGTGCTCGCGCGCCGGAGCCGCGGCGGCCGCGCTCTGGCTGACGTTCCGGCTCCTGCCCCCGACTCCTGACGGCCTCGGTCGGGTCATCGCGGCGGGCCGGAGGGCCGCGCTCGACTGGGCCGAACTTCTTACCGCGTCCGACAGCCTGGAGCTGTATCAGGCCCCGGAGCTCGACATCGTGAGCTACTTCCCGGCTGCTGACAGCATGTCCGCGGTCGACGGCCGCTCGGCGCGCATCCTCCAGGCCGGCATGACCGATCCGGACGAGCCCGTCTTCGTGAGCACGCTCCGGGTGACCGCCGACGCCTTCGCCCGCCGTCATCCCCAGATTGCCGCGGATGCCGACGGCGCGAGAGTGCTGCGCAGCGTCCTCATGAAACCCGAGCACGAAGCGTACGTCCCGCGGCTGCACGGCCGCATCGAGC
The DNA here is from genome assembly GCA_963730085.1 of uncultured Actinomycetota bacterium. GTDB lineage: Bacteria > Actinomycetota > Actinomycetes > Streptosporangiales > Streptosporangiaceae > JAJYUU01. The sequence continues at coordinate 56,109 of CAVSQI010000020.1, forward strand.
GACTGGCTAGCGCAGCAGCAGGCGGCTGATTCGGCGACCCGCCACCGCGAGCCCGGCCAGCCCCATGATGGCCAGGTAGAGCACGTTCCAGAGCAGGCCGGGGTACACGTCGCCGAGGGTCAGGCCGCGCAGCACCGCGATCCCCTGGTAGAGCGGCGTGCAGTCGACGACGAACTGGATCGACCGCGGGTAGACGCTAAGCGGGTAGAACGTAGCCGAAAACAAGAACATCGGCAGCGTGGCGACCATGATGTACTCGAAGTCCTGCCAGCTCCGCATGAACGTCGTCGCGGCCATTCCGGCTGCCGCGAAAGCGAAGCCGATCAAGAGCGCGACCGGAACGGCTAGCACGGCCCATACCGAGTGCACCAGGCCGAGCGCGAGCATGACGATGATGAACGCGCACGCATACAGGCCAGCGCGGAGCAGCGCCCAGCCGATCTCCCCGAGCGCCACATCCCCGGATCGCATCGGCGTCGCCAGCGCGGCGTCGTAGAGCTTGGCGTACTTGAGCCGGAAGAAGACATTCAAGGTTGAGTCGAAGATGGCCCCGTTCATCGCCGACGTGGCGAGCAACGCGGGCGCCACGAAGCTCGTGTAGCCGACTGTGTGCCCGGCGAAGCTCACCTTGCCGACGAGGCCGCCGATGCCGACCCCAATCGACAGCAGGTAGAACAGGGGCTCGAAGAATCCGGAAGCCAGGACGAGCCACGTATGCCGGTACACCCGAGCGTGCCGCTCGATCAGGTGCACGCTCCCCCGGCCGCCGAAGCCGCCTTGGCGGGCTAGCAGCATCGATGCAGGCAAGATACGCAGTGGCAGCTGTCGCAGCGTCCGGTCGGGCGGTGTCTGCTTAGACAGTGTCTGCTCAGACATGGAGCCGCCGCCGGTAGGTCCGCTGCCCCAGCGCGAGACCGAGAACTGTGATCGCGACGAGATAGCTGATATGGCCGAGCGCCCCGGCCACGTCGGCGGTGCCGAGGCTCAGCGCCCGGCAGAGGGCCACGCCGTGCCAGAGCGGCGTCGCGTACGCGACCGGCCGGATCCACGCCGGCAACTGAGTGACCGGAAAGAAAGTGCCGCTGAACAGGAACAGCGGAATCATGCCAAACCGGAAGATCATCGTGAACGCCTGGTCGGTCTCCTCCCGCGTCACCGCGAAGGCATCCAGTGGCGTCGCAAAGGCCAGGCCGGTCAGGACCGCCACGGGCAGGCAGCCCACTGCCCAGGCTGACCTGATCGCGCCGAACGCCGCCATGATCGCGAGGAATATCGTCATGTTCATCGTCAGCCGGAGCAGCGTGAACAGCACGTGCCCCCGGTAGATGTCACCCGGCCGCAGTGGCGTCGCGGCCGCGGCCTGATAGGTCTTCTGCCATTTCACTGACGCGTAGACCGGATACAGCGACTCGTCGACCGCGGTCTGCATCGCATTCGCCGCCATCAGGCCTGGGGCCAGGAAGGCCAGGTAGCTAACGCCGAGATGCGACGGGTGCTGATCGACCAGCTTGCCAAGGCCGACGCCCATGGCTCCGAGGTACAGCACCGGGCCGAGCACGCTGGAGTAGATCGTTCCCCGCCAGGTGCGCCGGTAGTTCACGAGCCAGAACTGGAAAGCCCGTACGGTCATCCCCCACGATCCGCCTAGGCCGGCGCCACGCAGCGAACGCCCAGCCGGAACAACGGACGCGCTCACCCGTCCTCCAGGCGCCTGCCGGTCAGTCGCAGGAAGACGTCCTCGAGCGTGCTGCGGCGAACGAGAGAGGTGATCGGCTCCAGCCCGATGTCGCGCACCGCGGCCATCGCGGCGTCCCCGTTGTCCACGTACAGCAGGACCCGGTCCGCGAGCACCTCGATCCGGTCGGCTGAGATGGTGGCGACCTTGTCCGCCGCCTGCTCGTGGTCAGCGACACCGAATCGCAGTTCGAGCACCTCGCGGGTGGAGTAGCGGTCGATCAGGTCCCTGGGCGAGCCCTCCGCTACGATCCGGCCGGCGTCCATGATCACCAGGCGGTCGCAGAGCTGCTCGGCTTCGTCCATGTAGTGCGTGGTCAGGATCAGGGTGACGCCCTGCTGCTTGAGCCGGAATAGGCGGTCCCATACGACATGCCTGGCCTGCGGATCCAGCCCGGTCGTCGGTTCATCAAGGAGCAGGATCTCGGGATCGTTGATCAGCGACCGCGCGATCGTCAGGCGTCGCTTCATGCCGCCCGACAGGGGATCGACCTTATCGTCGGCTCGCTCGGCGAGCTGCACGAAATCCAGCAGGCTGGCTGTCCGCTCGGCGATCATCGGCCTCGGCAGGCCGAAGTACCGGCCGTAGACCAGAAGGTTCTCCCGGACCGTCAACTCCACGTCGAGGGTGTCCTCCTGGGGTACGACCCCGAGCCGGGCCCGGATCGCCGAGCCGTCGGTAACCGGGTCCATCCCCAGCACTGAGAGCTCGCCGCCACTCGGCGGAGAGACGCACCCGATCATGCGCATGGTCGAGGATTTACCTGCCCCGTTGGGGCCCAGGAACCCGAACGCCTCACCGCGCCGCAGCTCAAAATCGATGCCATCCACGGCGACGAAATCGCCGAACCGTTTCGTAAGATCGTGAGCGCGGATAAGGATGTCGGGATCGGGCACGCCCGCGACACTACCCGCCAGGTCTGTCAGTTCCGAATGAATATCTCGGCCACTGAGGGTGATTTGCCTGCCCAGTTGGGCACGCCATAACGGGCGGGGCGGTAGTCTCGCAAAGTCATCCCCATGGCGACGTCAAACAGGAGGCGGGATCCAGAGGTGAGCACGGTACGCGGGCTCTACGAGCGATTCCGTCACCTGATACATGAGGGCTCCAAGTTCCTCGTCATCGGGGCACTCGGCGCGGTTATCACCTTCGGCGTCGCTAACGCCCTGCATGGCGTCGGCAGGTACAAAGCCATCACGATCGCCACGATCCTGGCTACGGTCTTCACCTACCTGGGTAACCGGTACTGGTCGTTCAGGCACCGCCAGGGCCAGGGCGAGGTCCGCGACAGCGTGATCTTCTTCGTCCTCAACGGGATCGGGCTGCTGATCTACTACGCGTGCATCGGGCTGACCGACGTCGCTGGCCTGGGCAAGAGCAAGGTCTGGTACAACGTCGCCCTCGTCCTCGGAACTGCCCTCGGGACCCTGTTCCGATTCTGGTCGTACCGCAAGTGGGTCTGGGTCGCCAAGGACCACTCGGTCCTAGAGCGGTCCGAGCCCCCCGAGGAAATCGCCGAGGACCTCGCCGCCATGGTCGGCGCCTCGCCGGTTACTCATCACGAGGAACTGCCCGGCGACGTCAACCACACGGCGCCGGGTGCGCATCGAGGCCCGGTCGCGCACCGCACGCCCGCCTCGCACCACACGCCGAGCCACCGCCGTCCCAGATAGCCCGAGCGGCAGCTAGCCGTGGCAACTTCCCGCGTGGCGTAGCAGGCTGCCGAGGGGCACCGCCAGGTAGGCCCTGGCCTCAGCCTGGCTGATAGCACCGACCGCCACCAGCCGTCCGATAACGTGCTGTTCGCGGGCTAGCCCGGCCGCAGGGTGATCGATGGGGTCGTCGGTAGATGGCGCCTGCACCAGGCCGGCCAGCAAGGCGGCCTGCGGCCAGGACAGCTGATCTGGGCGCGCGCCGAAATATCCGCAGCTAGCGTCCTCGAGCCCGTAGAAGCCATGGCCAAAGTAGGCGACATCGGCATAGAGGCGCAGGATCTCGGCCCCGCTGTAGCCGTACTTGAGCTTGACGGCCAGGGCGACCTGCTCGGTCTCGGCGGCCACGCCCGTTCGCCCCGGCGTGTACAGCATCTTCGCTAGCTGCTGGTACAGAGTCGCGCCGCCCTGATCGCCGCGGCCGCTGACGTAGCTGTAGAAGACCCGGGCGACGGCGAGCGGGTCAATCCCGGGTTCGGAGGCGAACCTGTGATCCTCCGTCGCCTCCAGCGAGGCTGCGAACATGTAGGGCACCGCGACGCCGGGATAAGGCGCTCCGTGCCTCTGATCGAAGGACCGTGAAAGCTGGGGGGCGTTCGACGTAGCGGGCGTGACCACCAGCAGCAGGCCGAAGGCCAGGGCACACGCGAGCAACAACGTGAGGCAGGCAAGGGCCAGCCTGCGCGCGACCAACACGAATTGCCGACGGCCACGTCGGCGCGGACGGGGGTCAGGAGCGGCGAACGGCGGAGCCGTCTGGTCGCTTCCCGCCGTCCCCTGCATGTAAGAAGCCCGCTCCATCGACGTGGCCAGCGGCGCCTGGCTCCCGAAGTGCCTGGACCTGGCCGGTGATGTCCCCTGATACAGCCGAGGATAATCGGCACGAAGCGCGCGGGCCATGCCACCCGCGACGCCACTGTTCCCTAGCGTGTCGTCCGTCCCCGCTAGCGGGTCGTCCGTCCCCGCTAGCGGGTCGCCAGGCCGCCGATCAGCAGATCGGTGAACAGGTTCGCTACCTGAGTCGGCGACAGCGAGCCCTCAGGCTTGTACCAGGAACCAAGCTGGTTCACGACGCTGAGGAAGTAGTGCACGACGATGTCGGAAGAGATATCGCTCCGGAACGTACCGGCGGCGACGCCCTCGTCGACCAGGGCCCTGAACTTTTCCTGGTAAAGGCGCCGTTCCGCGCGCACCTGAGTCTGCTTGTCATCGGGCAGCATGTGCAGCGACCGGAAGAAAACGATCATGTGGTCGAGGTTTTCGCAGGTCGTGATCACGACGTCGCTAGCTGCAGCGCGAAGGCGTTCCTCCGCCGTGCCTGGCCCGGCGGCGATTGCCTCGAGGTGCGCTGTCTGCATGCTCAGCAACTGGTGATAGACCTCGTAGAGAAGGTCGTCCTTGGAGCCGTAGTAGTGGTACATCGCACCCTTGGTGACGCCTGCCGCATCCACGATGTCCTGCACCGACGTGCCCTCGAAGCCGTGTCGGGCGAAAAGCCTGGTGGCGACCTTAAGCAGCCGCTCCTTCACCGGCGGCCGGGGCGCTTTGCCACCAGCCCGACCGGCGGACTCCCTTGACCGAACCGCCATGCCGCACACTCCGGGTCGCTCGTGTCCGCCCAGTATCATACCGGCCGGTCGGTCTTAAGTTAGGACGCGAGTTCGCGTAGGTCAACTAGCTCTTCGCGTAGGTCAACTAGGTCGTCGACGGGCGTGCACTACTGCGACTCGCCGGTTGCCTGCCGGTCGAGATGGCTTGCGACCTCCTGGATGAGGTAGCCGGGCCGATGACGCCTAGGCCCGCTCCCGCCCTGCTGCCATGGCCGCGGTCCAGCGAGCGGCCTGTATTCCAGGCCGGCCGCGTCCAGCCTGCGCAGATGCGCGGCGATTCGGCGCGTAAGGCCAGGCCGCTCGGGCTCGCCGTCAGCCAGCGCAACCGGTCCACCGGACCAGGCGACATCCGCGAGAGCGCACGCTCGCGGGAAGATCATGTACTCCAGTGACCGACCGTCACGGATGTACTCGGTCCAGACCTGAAACTGCGCTCCGATCAGGTTGTCGCGCGCCTGCTGCGGCCAGTCCGCTGGGACTGGCGCGAACTCCGCGACATCCGCAAGCCGCACCGGGCCGCCGATGGCGACCGGCTCAGTCGGACTCCGTTCCTGGTAATAATCGAAATAGGTCGGCAGGACTGGCGCCGCTACGACCTCGTGTCCGGCCAGGGCAGCGTCGCGCGCAATCTGCATACCGCGCCAGGCCATGACTACGGTGTCCGGCCGCAGCATTCCGGCCCGCCCGCTCGAGCTGGCGAAGCCCTCGTCCCAGACGACGGCCCTGACTGCAAATTCGGCCGCAAGCATGTCGGCGACGTCCCGAAGGAACATGGCGTGCAGGTCCTCCGCCGTCGCAAGGCCGCGGTCACGTCGCAGCGCCTCGATCCCGTCGTCGTCACGCCAGCGGCCCAGCAGGCACTCGTCGCCGCCGATGTGAACGAAGCGCGAACCGGTCGCTCCCAGCAACTCACCGAAGACGTCCCGCAGCACGCGCATGGTCTCCGGCAGCGGCGCAATCAGGTTCGGGAAGATGCCCCAGTCCGGAGCTGACCTGATAGCCGCCATCCGGCGGGCGGCCCGGCACCCAGCTCAGGCAGCGCCGCGAGCAGCGCAGTGGAGTGGCCGGGCAGATCGATCTCAGGGACCAGCGCCATGGCCCGCTGCCCAGCGTAGGTCGCAAGTTCCGCGAGGTCATCGAGGGTGTAATAGCCACCATGCGGGTTGTCCTCGTACACCTTCGGTATCTCGTCGTTGAGGCTGATCCTGGTTCGCGGGCGGTGCGAGCCAATCTCGTGGAGACGGGGATGCAGGCGGCTCTCGATTCGCCAGCCCTCGTCGTCGGTGAGGTGAAGATGCAGCCTATTCAGCTTCAGGGCGGCGAGCGCGTCGATGAGCGCCAGTAGCTCGCGCTTGGTTACGAAGTGGCGGGCGACGTCGATGTGCGCGCCGCGCCATTTCAGGGCGGGCCTGTCATCGATCTCCGCGCACGGAAGCCGCCAGTCGCGCGTTCCCGGCAGAGGGGCAGCGCGCCAGGCTTCGTCAGGCAGGAGCTGGCGGATGGTTTGCGCCGCGTATGCAGCACCCGCTTCGTCTCCGGCTCGGATGACAATCGCATACGGCTCGATTGCAAGATGGAAGGCTTCCGGGCCGAATTCGGAGTCGATGCTGACTGAACAGCCGACCGTCGCGCGGGGCTCGCTCGTGGTCCTGCTCGCCTGGCTGTACGCGGTGTCGCTGATGTCACCGGTGTCGCCGGTGCGTGGCCACGGCAGCCGGCTCAGCAGGTGCCGAATCGTTGCGGCTGCTGGTTCCGTTGCCGCTCGGTGGCACCGTTGCCTGCTGGGTGCACGTCCGGCATGGAACTCAGGTCGAGCGAGCCTGATCGCTGGCGGACCGATATCGGCTGCGGAATCAGGCTGCTCAGACGGTCGTCCATCGGCGCACGCGCCCCCGTCGTTCCGATTGGCGTCGATTGTCGGCCGAACATTAGCAGCGACGTTGCCGTTGAGGCTGGCCGGGAGCGCTACGACCTCGCTCAGGCGGGTTTGGGGTCAGCCGGATCGGCGAGGGGCCTGGCGCCCGTTCTGCGCTAAGGTGGTGGGGCCCGCCTCTGACCAGGCGGGTCGGTAATGCCGGGACGTAGCGCAGTTTGGCAGCGCACTTGACTGGGGGTCAGGGGTCGCGGGTTCAAATCCCGCCGTCCCGACTGTTTGACCAGGGGAAATGCGACCTGGTGACTGGCCACTCTGGCAATATGTGACCCATCTGGGTCACACTTAACGTCGAGCCTGGCTGCGAGCCTAACCGGATTGCTCGTCCGCTTCATTGTCCTTAGCTCGGCCGGTTCCTAATGGCGTAGCGCGATACTTTCCGGCCGCGCTCGGCCCGGTCTACAGGGCTTCGTAGCTTCCCTGCCCCAACCTGGCCCTCGGCGCGCCTCGTTAACTTGATTCCCATTGAGATATGGCCTGCTGATTCTTAGAGCATGTGACCCAGCCGTGTGCTAGCGTCCCGCCATCGGTTGTGTTGAACCGGACGCGATGAACTAGGAACGGGATCAACGTATGGCAGCACGACGCGGGTACGGCACCGGAGCGGTTTCCTACGAGCACAAGGCAGGCACCGTCTGCGGCGACGCCAAGGGCCACCGTGGCTGCGAGGGTCGCTGGCGCGGGGTTGCGTCCGTCCAGGTCGCCGGTCAGCGGAAGTGGTTCAAGGTGTCCGGGCCGACCAAGCAGATCACTTCCGAGAGGTTGCGCGAGAAGCTGGACGAGCTACGCGGGGGTGTCGTCACCAGGGCGGCCTATACGGTCGAGCGTTGCATCGCAGACTGGCTGGCGCATGGCCTCAACGGTCGCAGTCAGCAGACCAGGGAGAGCTACCGGGACACCATCAAGGGACTGCTTGAGCACATCGGTACCAAGCCGCTGGCCAAGCTGACGGTACCGGACGTGAGGCGCGGGCTCGCGGCAGCGGCGGAATGCAGGAGCGACCGGACGGTGCGGCTCATGCACAACATCCTGACGCGGGCCATTGACATGGCGGTCGCGGACAACCGGGTCGCCAAGAACGTGTCCGCACTGCTGACCAACCGGCCCGAGGGTAAGGCCGAAGGGCGCGATTCCAAGGCCATGGCGCTGGACGTGGCGCTCCAGTTGATCCGGCGACACGCAGAGCTTGATCCGGCCAGCGACATTGACCAGCGGCAGCGGTCGCCAGTGATCGCCGCGTACACGGTGCTCAGTTGGACAACAGGCATCCGCACCGAAGAGGCGCGGGCGCTGCTCTGGTCCGACGTTGACCTAGAGGATGGGACGGTCAGCATGGTCAGGACGCACGGTCGCGTGGTCGGACCAGGACGAGGTCGCGGCGGACACTGGAGTTGCCCGAGGTAACCGTGGACGCCCTGCGGACATGGAAGGAGATGCAGAAGGTTACCGATGGCCACGTGTTCACGACCGGCGCAGGCGGACAGCTCGACCGGCACAACGTCGGCGCGATGTTCACCCGGCTATGCGAACGGGCCGGTATCGGTGACGGGTGGGTGCCGCGAGAGCTTCGGCACAGCTTCGTGTCCGCACTGAGTTCGACCGGCATGTCCATCGAACAGGTCGCCCATCTGGTCGGCCACAGCACAACCCACGTCACGCAGGCCGTGTATCGCAAAGAGCTTCGCCCGGTGTTGCGCAGGCGGGAAGGCCATGGGCAAGTTGATGACCGGGCTTAACGACGACGAGCCTGCCGCGTACAGCCGCCGGAAGCCAGAGAAGCCCGGTCACCAAGTAGCACTGGTGCCGG
>CAVSQI010000021.1:0-194559 GCA_963730085.1 uncultured Actinomycetota bacterium
CAAACTGCTGGACGCCGGACGTAGCGGCGAAGTGGAACCCCATCGGAACCCACTCACCGACTGCCCGCTTGCGGGCGTGGCCGTTTCCGCACCAGACTAGAAGCGGATCTTCGGGTGCGGCGGCCAGCAGCTGGCCAAGGTTCTTGGCCTGCTCACGTTCGCGCCAGTTGGTGAATTCGAGGGTCAGGTGTACCGCCGGGTCTTTACTGGGCTCGACGCTGGCCTCGTAAGCCCACAGGCTCCAGCCCAGCTCCAGCGCTGCGCTCATCAGCCTGCGCATGTCCAGCTGGGCGAGATAGCCCTGAGCACCAGCCGGGATGTCCCGGATAGGCCCAGGTGAGTCAGTGGCCGGCCAGGGCAGCGCTTCCATCGCCAGCCGCCTGACCCCGGCCTGGTGGGCCGCCTGGACGATACGGACTCCGATTTCCCGGATACGTATGCAGCGGCTCAGGCGGCTGTGCGCCTCGTTGGCCATCACCACTGACGAGCAGGTGAATCCCCACTTCGTCAATTCCTCCACCGAGCACCAGCAGTCCATCGCTGCCCGCCTCCTGCCGGTAGCGCAGCCATCGCCGCCTGAACGTAGCGCGTTCGGGCTATTAAGGTACGGGGATGGCGCTGGCACCTGGGTTGCTGTCCTTCGTGCGGATCGTTGTCGCGGACACCGATACGGCCATCGCGATGGGCAGCGGTGAGGTGCCCGTACTGGGCACGCCTCGGCTGCTCGCGCTGGCCGAGGCGGCGGCGGCGGCAGCCATCAGGCCCAGCCTGGAACCGGGTCTGACCTCGGTCGGCACGTCAGCATTCCTGGAGCACAAGCGGCCGAGCCCGGTCGGGGCGGAGGTCGTGGTCGAGACCGAGCTAACTGAGGTGACTGGGCGGCGGCTCGTCTTCAGGTTCATCGCCAGGCACGACCGGCTCCCTGGATCACCGGATGACCAGGACGAAGTCATCGGCGCCGGGACGCTGGAGCGGGTGCTCGTAGACCGGGACCGGTTCGTCAGCCGCGCCCAGCAGCAGTGATCGAGGCCGCCGCCTGCTCGGTCACGGGCGGATCGCACGGATCAGCAGGTAGTCGATGATGTGGCGCCGCCAGAGCAGGTCCAGTTGCCGCAGCAGCAAGCGGGCGGCGGTGTGCTGCCCCACCGGTGCCGCCGTCGCGCGGGCCAGCCGGGCTGCGGTGAGCTGGAGCGCGGGGGCGATCACCCGGTCACCGCAGGCAGTGACCTGTACCTGAGCCAGACCGGCCGCGCGGGCGGCCGCGGCGATCTGGGCAGCTGTCATCGCCATGGTGCGCCGGAGCCCAAACACCCGGAGCTGGGTCAGGCCAGCCAGCAGTTCGGCCGGGCTGACCGGCCAGCGCTGGACCGAGATATCGGACATGCTCAGTACCCCGCCCGGCCGCAGCACCCGGTAGCAGTCGGCAAAGAACGCCTTCCGTGAGCGGAAATGGAAGGCCGCCTCCACGCTGATGACCCCGTCCACGCTTGCGTCGGCGAACGGCAGCCGGGCCGCATCACCCACCACCGGCACCGCCGCGGCCTGCCTCAGCTGGTCCCCGCCAGCTACCAGCTGCCATCTGGTGATGTTCACCGCGACCAGGCGCCGCGGGTGGGCCACCTCGGCGATCAGCGGATCCTGGGTGCCGAGCCCATTCCCGACATCGGCGATCACACCCCCGGTGGGCAGGGCAGCGGCGAGCGTACTCACCAGCCGGCAGCAGGCGTCTTCCGCGTCACCTTCCGAGCCGGACCCCTCCCACAACCCCAGGTTCAGCCATCCGGGCGCCAACGCGAGAAAGAAGTCGGGGCCGATGCTCTCGTACACCCGCGCGGCCGGATTGCTGTCCTGCTTAAGCATCCCGGCGGCGAAGATGCATCTGCGCGTACATGCCGGGCAGCTCGAACGGGCGATGCGGGTCACCAGCGACTATCGGCCTGCCCGTGGCGGTCCTGGTTGCCGCGACGGCCCAGTTGTTGCTCCCGCCGTCGGTATCCGCGAGCCCGCCCAGCAAGCGCAGCGCCTGGATCGGATCGCGCAGGTCCTCCAGGGTCGCGATCCACCGTCTGGAGTCCGCGCCAGGCGGGATGCACAGGCGGTCAGAGCCGCCGTCGTCGTATCGCAGCTTGGCCACGTCCGCTTCGCTGACGACACCGACCGCCGCCGCTCGCCACAGCTTGAACCACAGCGAGCCCATCAGGTAGCCGCGCTGCCGCATCGCTGCAACGCAGTGCCAGCTCTGCCAGGGTTCCGGTGTGCGCTCCAGCAGCCGATACTCAAGCGGCGGCGGATGCGCCTGGAGATACGCGTTGACGCCGAGGGTGTACGCATCGACCATTGCCCGGGGGTCGGCGCCAAGTGCCTCGTAGTCCCTGATCGACGCGGCACCGGCGCGCAGCCGCCTGGCCAGCCGGTCGGTCTCCAGGCCAGCCTCGCCGACCCACTCGGCCCACCGGCCCTCTATCTGCTTCCTGCTGGCATCCATCTGCCAGAAGCGGTCCATGGCGTGCGCGTATCCCTGGCCGACGAACGCGTCATGCACCGAGTAGGCGCGGACGTGGGGGATTCCCCACTCGTCGCGGTAGACGTGCACCGGCCGCTCCACCCAGCCGCCACGGTGGAGCACGCTACCGTCCGCCTGAGTACTTACTTGCTCCATCGGCGCCTCCCATTGCCAGCTGATATCGACGCCGTCCCGGCGGTCTAGCACGAGTGTCCTAGGGGTTGCTGCCGTTACGTCCGGGGCATGCCGAGGACGTGCTCGCCGATGACGTTGAGCTGAATCTCGAGGGTGCCGCCGCCGATGAGCGAAGGTGGGACGGACAAGTACCGGAACGTTGCGTCGCCGCCTTCGCCGTCGAGCGTGGCCGCCTCGGCGCCGCGCCAGTCCATCACGGCGCAGCGCAGATTGGTCAGGTTGCAGGCGGCAGCTACCTTCAGCACACTGGCCTCAGCTCCGGGCTGCAGACCCGATATCTGTCGACGCAGCGATCGCTGCCCCAGCGCCGCAAACGCATTGACGTCGGCGGTCAGCACGCCTACCTGCCGGAGCACGTCGGGCGGGGGGTCTCCGGCAAACGTGCCCAGGTAGTCGGCAGGCAGGTCGCGACGACGGCCCGTGCCGACGGCGATGCTCACCCGCTCGTTCCCGAGCGTGGTGCGCGCTAGCCGCCAGCCGTCGCCAGGCTGGCCGACGAGGCGCGAGTCAGGCACGAACACGTCGTTGAAGAACACCTCGTTGAATAGATATCCGCCGTTGGCTTCGCGGAGCGGCCGCACGTCGACGCCCGGGCTGCGAACATCGACGAGGAAATAGCTCAGGCCGTTGTGCTTGGGCGCGTCGGCGTTTGTCCGCGCGAGGCAGATGCCCCAGTCAGCCTCCTTCGCCTGCGACGTCCAGACCTTCTGGCCGTTGAGCCGCCAGCCGCCGTCGACGCGAGTGGCCCGCGTACGCAACGACGCCAGATCGAGCCGGCGCCGGGTTCACTGAACAACTGGCACCAGAAGATCTCACCGCGGAGCGTCGGACCGACGAACGTCTCGCGCTGCTCATCCGTGCCGTGCGCGAGGATCGTCGGCAACGCCCATTCGCCGATGTTCGTGGACGGCTGCATCATCCCTGCGCGCTCGAACTCCTGCGATATCACAGCCTGCGCCACCGGGCTGGCGGCGATCCCGTACGGACGCGGGTAATGAGGTGCTACGAGGCCCTGGTCCGCGAAGAACCCGCGCTGGTCGCCGGCCGGCAGGCTCGCCGCCTCGGCGAGCTGACCTGCGACCCAGCTCCGCAAGCCCGCCGGCTCGTCGTCGAGCTGGAGGTCATGACGGCGCTCGATCTTGCGTGCGAGCTGACCCAGCCGCAGCTCCCAGTGACCGCGCGGGCCCAGCAGGTTCTGCAGGCTCATCGCACGGCGCCAGTAGAGATGCGTGTCGTGCTCCCACGTGTAACCGATGCCGCCGAACAACGTGACCGTCTCCAGGCCGATATCGACGGCTCCCGGCAGGCAGACGACAGCGGCTGACGCAGCTGCAACCGCGAACTGGTCCGCGTCCTGGTCGAACGCCGCGGCCGCGTCCCAGGCTGCGGCCGCGATCAGCTCGCTCCGGACGAACAACCGAGCGCACTTGTGCTTGATCGCCTGGAACGCGGCGATAGGCCGCCCGAACTGCTCCCGCGTTTTCGTGTAGGCCAGCCCGCTTGCCTGGCACCACCGGGCGACGCCCGCCGATTCGGCGCAGAACAGCACAGCCGCGGTCGACCGCAGCCGCTCGTCGTCCGTGTCAAGCACGTGATCAGCCGGGACCTTCAGGCCCGAGACCTGGACCTGGCCGATGTCCCGAGTCAGGTCGACGCCGCGCAACCGCGTCACTGCGAGGTCAGGCCGCCGCGCCTCGCCGACGACAAACCAGACGGTAGAGTCCGGGTCCTCAGCACTCTGCGCGCCAAGGACATAAGTCTGCGCGCTCAGCGCGCCGAGGATGGGGACAGTCGTGCCGCTGACAGTCCAGCCGTCTCCCGATCTCGTGGCAGTGAGGCCGCGCGAATCCGTCGCGCACGCGCCAGTCCCGCCAGCGACGAAGCCCGGCAGCAGTCTCTCCCGCAGCTTGGCGCCACCGTGGCGGCTGATGACCACGCTGCTCAATACCGTGGGCAGCAGCGGTCCTGGCAGCAGCCCGAACGCGGTCTCTTCCAGCACGATCGCGAGTTCGACCAGGCCAGCGCCGTCCCCGCCGAACTCGACTGGCAAGTGCAGCCCGAGCAGGTTCTGGTCAACCAGCGCGCGCCAGGACGTCGGTCGGACTCCCGCGGCCAGGTCCTCGAACGCCGCTCGGATCGACGCCGACTCGGCGTGATGAGCGGTGAACCCCGCCACCGCTTCCGCCAGCGCCTTCTGGTCCGCGGTCAGTGCGATCGACATCGTTCTCCTCGTTACCGGACCTAGCGCAGGCCTCGGTCCCGACTAGGTTCTGACTGTCCCGTCCCACTGCCACAGTGTCTGGCGCGGCAGCTCACCCAGGGCGGCGCGGCCACAGCAGTACAGCAGCACATCGGCGGGGTCGCCGCTCGGAGCGTGCGGAAACAGCCGGGCGATCACCGGCGCAGCAAGCTCATTCGGCGGTCGCCACTGATCCGCGGGGTTCAGCCCGCGCACCGCGTCAAAGGTGTGGATCAACGTCTCCACGACGCCCATCGCGGCGAACCCCGCCGCATCCGAGACACCGTAATTGTGATGAGCGCGCAGATCCGGGTCCGCGGACCGCGCGATGCGGTGCAACAGCTCGGCGTGAGCGCTCAGGGCGGCCAGCAGCCGCGGCGGCGAGGCCGAGTCGTCGAGGGCAAGTTCGGTGCATAGGTACCCGTCGGGGTTCCCGTACACGATCTGACACGTGTAGAAGTACAGGCAATCAACCATGTGCAGCGCCGTATGCCAGCAGCTCCACTCCAGGTCGGCCGCCGGCGCCTGCCAGTCCAGATCGGTGTAGCCAGCCAGGGCAGTAACAGACGCACTGGCCGCGCCTCTCAGATCGGCTATCTCGGTCATTTGGTCATTTAACCACACACATTCATCGTGGGCTGCGCCGCCTGAGGTCAGCCGATCGCGCCACCTGCGTCCGCTGGGCCATGCCCGTCAGACCATCACGGTTAAGACGAGCTTTCGGGCTGCGTGTCAGGGCTCAGCGCTATGCGGTGCGGGAAGCGGTGCACCTCCTGTGGCCAGCCGACCGCGACCGCGATCCGGCCGGCCCAAAACCGCGCCTCCGCGTCGTCGGGGACATCGACGACCGCGAAGCCGCCGAGGTGCTCCTTGGTCTCGACGAACGGCCCGTCGGTGAAGATGGGCGACCCGCTGCTTGGGTCGACGCTGAACACTGCGGTCGAGGCGTCCAGACCGCCGTCGCTGAAAACGAAGACGCCGGCGGCCGTCATCTCCTCGATCAAAGCCCTTCCGGCCGTGGCCCTTTCGCGCACCTCATCCACCGTGAGGTCGGGCACCCACTCGTCGTTGAAGGCAATCAAGTACAGCGCCATGCCAAGCTCCCGTGTGCTCCTGGGCAGCCCGGATGGCTGCCACCACTCACCTTCTCCACGAACTCGCTCGCGTCAATCGACACCCTGGCCAAGACCTTTTTTCTAGGTCTTTGACCCCGATTAGCCCTGGAACGCGCAGTATCCGCATCCCCTCGCGCACGAGAGCGCGAACCGGCACAGCGACGTGCCGACTCCCCGCCCGCGTGCGCCGGGCGCGACCATAAAGCTGGCCGTCGACGACACGCTGCAGCCCGGATGCGGGGCAACCAATTTGCCCCGGTTGTTTGCTGGCTGCAGGCCTCGAGTTATCCGACGAGACTCCTGGCTGCGGCTGCGATCGTGATCCGCGCTGATGCCGGCCGCGTCGAGTAGTTCCTCACTCGTTCCAGACCCCGGAAGTTCGCGGACGGCAAGATGTCGAACGGTCAGGTCGACGCGTCCCGCCCCGGTTAGCGCGTCGACGACGGCCGAGCCGAGACCGCCCTCTGGGTGGTGGTCCTCGACGATGACCAACCTGCCGTTCGTGATCGCGGCCGCGTCGGTCAGCGCGTCGACATCAATCGGCTTGACCGAGTACAGGTCGATCACGCGGGCGCTGATGCCGTCGGACTTGAGCTGGTCCGCTGCCGCCAGGCAGGCATACAGGGTTACGCCAGCCCCGATGAGCGTGACCTGGTCGGTGTCGCTGGCGCGCACCACCTTCGCGCCGCCGACCGGGAATGCCTCGGCCGCGTCGTACAGGACCGGATAAGCGCCACGGGTCGTGCGCATGTAGACGACGCCGTCGGTGTCTGCCATCGCCGCCACGAGCGCGGCTGCGCAGGTGGCGTCGCTCGGGTACAGGACGGTGGAACCCTGCACCGCGCGCATCATCGCCAGGTCTTCGAGCGCCATCTGCGATGGGCCGTCGGCCCCGATCTCGACGCCCGCGTGTGACCCGGACAGCCGGATGTTGGCTTGCGAGATGGACGCCATCCGGATGAAGTCGTATGCGCGCGTGAAGAACGCCGCGAACGTCGAGGCGAACGGCCGATATCCGCGCACGCTGAAGCCCACCGCCGCGGCGACGAGCTGCTGCTCGGAGATGTACATCTCGAAGAACCGCTCTGGATACTTGCTCGCGAACTCGTCGGCGAACGTCGAGTTGCTGACCTCGCCGTCCATCGCCACGACGTCAGGCCACACGCCGATCGCCGCCAGCGCGTCGCCATACGCCTTGCGGGTCGCGACCTTGTTGCCGACCGCGTACGTCGGGAGCTGCACCTCAACGCCGTCATGCGCAGCGCGCGCAGACCGGGCGGCGGCCGGTTCGGGCATCGGCCCACGAACGACGAGGTGGCGCTCGCCGCCGAGTTCCACGATGGCGCGCTCGGCCATATCCGGCGGAAGCGGCTTGCCGTGCCAGCCCTCGCGGTCCTCGATCTCCGAGAATCCCCGGCCCTTCAAGGTGCGGGCGAGGATGACCGTCGGCTGCTCGGTGGAGTTGTCGCTAGCTGCGGCTAGCGCCCGATCGATCTCTCCGAGGTTGTGGCCATCGATGACGAACGCGCGGGCGCCGAACGCTGTGACCCGGCGGCGATAGGCGTCCAAGTCCCACGACAGGTCTGTCGGCCCGCGCTGGCCAAGCCGGTTTACGTCGACGATGACGGTGAGGTTGGACAGCTTGTAGTGCGAGGCCTTGTCGAACGCCTCCCAGATCGAGCCCTCGGCCATCTCGCTGTCACCGCAGAGCACCCAGACGCGGAACGGCAGCTCGTCCACGTACTTGCCGGCGAGCGCGACGCCGACCGCGTCCGGCAGCCCCTGGCCAAGCGAGCCGGTAGCTACGTCAACCCACGGCAGTATCGGCGTCGGATGACCCTCCAGTCGAGAGCCGAACCGCCGGTAGCCGGTCATCAGCTCGTCGTCCGAGACAACCCCGACCGCCTTGTATATCGAGTAGAGCAGCGGCGAAGCATGACCCTTGGAGAAGATCAGATGATCGTTGGCGCGGTTGGCCGGCTCATCCCAGTCGTAACGCAGGTGCCGGCTGACGAGGACGGCGAGCAAATCGGCGGCCGACATGCTGGAGGTCGGATGCCCGGACCCGGCCGACGTGCTCGACCGCACTGAGTCGACGCGCAGCTGCTGAGCGAGCTCACCGGCAAGCTTGAGGTCAATGTCCGTCTTGATGGCGGTTGGGGCGGCCACGAGCACCTCCTGGACTGGCGGGTGAAGCGCTGATCGCAGCACACGCACTACCCAGGCTAGGCCGTCCACACGCGTGTGCGCCGGCGGGCCCGGCTCACGGACCGTTCACTGACCGGCTCGCGGTCCGCTACAGCCAGCCGGCGATCGTCTCAATGTCGGCGGTGCCGTTCGGCCCAACGGGCTGCACGTTCAAGACGGTCACGCCCGATTCCCGGTAAGCGCGGATCCGGTCTCGCACGAAGCCTTCGTCACCAACCAGAGAAATGCCGGATACGAGTTCGGCCGGGACCATCGCGGCGGCCGCTGACTTGTCGCCCGAAAGGTAGGCGTCCTGGATCTGCTCGGCTTCCCGCTCGTAGCCGTACCGCTTGAGCACGTCGTTGTAGAAGTTCCGGCCGCGTGCGCCCATGCCGCCGAAATACAGCGCGAGCGTCGGCCGCGCACGTTCGCGCAGGTGCTCGACGTCAGCCCCGATCGCCAGCGGCGCGCCGGCGACGATCTCCAATGGCAGCAGGTCCTCCCCGCGCCGGGCCCGGCCGGCCGCGAGCGAGGCGCCCCAGACCTGACCGGCCCGCTCCGGCCAGTAGTACAGGGGCAACCATCCCTCGGCGATGGCCGCGGTCATCTCCACGTTCTTCGGGCCGAGCGACGCGACGTAAATCGGGATCCGGTCCCGGAGCGGATGGTCTATGAGCTTCAGCGGCTTGCCGAGGCCGGTGCCGCGACCCTCAGCGAGCGGTATCTGGTAGTACGCGCCCGGGTGCTCAACCCGGTCGCGCCGCCAAACCGAACGGCAAACCTCGATGATCTCGCGCGTCCGGCCGACCGGCGCGTCGTAGGGCACCCCGTGGAAGCCCTCGATGACCTGTGGCCCGGATGCCCCGATCCCCAGAATGAACCGGCCGCCGGATAGCTTGTCCAGCCCGACGGCCGTCATCGCCAGCAGCGACGGCGTCCGGGTATAGAGCGGCAAGATGGCCGAACCGATCTGCGCTCGGCTGGTGACCGCGGCCACGAAACCGAGTGTCGATACCGCGTCGGCCGTGTACGCCTCGCCGGCCCACAAGTACTCGACGCCAGCGTCCTCCAGCCGTCGGACGTGCCGGGCGAAGGATTCCGGATCATCCCGCGTGCCAACGACCGCGCCAAGCTTCAAGAGAGCACACCCTTCCTGTGCGCCAGCATCCGCCACCGGCATACGGTGCCGGTGATCGTCAAGCTTTCCAGGTCGGGAACGTGGTTGCTAGGCTGATCCGCGCCCGGCCCGCGTGCCAAGACCACTAAGGGCTAGCTGGCGGACGGGCTTGGCGCCGCCTGCACAACCCACCCTGACCGCTCGCGATCGGGATGAGCCGGATAGCGACCAGATGCCAATTCGCGCCGGCACTTCCCGCACCGGGGAACACGGCCTGACGTTGTCAGGCACGCATACGGGCTGTCTGCGCCTATGCCCTCGATCGCAACGGAGCGTGCACGTACAGCTCCTTGTGATCCGGCTTCGTCACCGGCGTCTCGGCCGGCGGCGGAAGCTGATACTTGACGTCGCGCTGGTGCTCGGCGTACTGCCGGTCCGGGTTGTAGACCTTGTCGAACTTCCAGAGCATCCGGACGAAGTTGGTCTGCCCGCGGGCGAGCTGCCGGGCGACGATACCGGCAGTCTGAGCCAGCGCCGTCACGCCGAGATGCTTGCGCGCCAGCACGGCCTGGGTCTTGACCAGCTCCTCATAGAACTTGTGCAGCGGCAGTCGCGTCGGCAGCACCGCGTGCTGGACGTCGAACAACCGGTAGTCCAGAGTCGTCAGGCGGCGGGACTCGGTGAGCCAGGTCTCAGTGCCCGGATATGGCGTCTGCACGGTGATGTTGACGATCTCCGGTACGCTCATGGCCCATTCGCGCACGAAGGCAAAGCGCGCCTCGTCCCAGTCCGGATCCGCGATGATGTTGATGGCAACCGACAGGCCGATGGACCGGGCGACCTCCAGGGCCTTGTTGTTGATCTGTGGCGTCGTTCGCTTACGGAACGCCGTAAGACCTTCCTCGTCCAGTGCTTCCAGGCCGAGGAACATATAGGTGAGGCCGAGGCGCTTCCAGCGGCGGAACACCTCCTCGTTTCGCAGCAGGACATCGCAGCGGGTTTCGAGGTAGTACTCCTTGCGGATCTTGCGGCGCTCAAGCTGGCGCGCGATCTCGTCTCCGTGCTCTGCCTTGATGAATGCGACGTCGTCGACGATGAACACACCCCGTTCCCGGATGCGGCTCATGTCCTCAACGGCGGCTTCGGGGGACAACTTGCGGTAGCTCCGCCCGTAGAACGTCCAGGCACTGCAGAACGAGCAATCCCACGGGCACCCGCGGGTGAACTCGATGGACGCAGCCGGATCCATCACCCCGAGGAAGTACTTGCGCCGACGCCCGGCTAGGTGCCGGGCGGGCAGATGGTCGTCCAGGTTGTGCAGCATGACCGGCGGGCGTCCGGCGCCCGCCGTTGTCACCGCGCCGGGCACCTCCGCCCAGGCCCGATCAGGCAGGGCAGCCAGCAGCGCCGGCGTACCGGTCTCGCCCTCGCCCTTCAGGATGACGTCGATGGCACCTTGTGCGTGCTCTAGGACCTGCTCGGCAACGAACGACACACTGTGACCGCCCGCGAAAACCACGCAACCGGGCTGCAGCGCCTTGCTCCACCTGGCCAGGTCCACGACTTCGGGCACATTCGCCAGGTAGTTGACGCTGAAGCCAACCGCGTCGGGCTGGAAGCGCATGAGCTCGCGCTCAAGGTCTGAGTGGGAGTACACCTGCAGGTCAATCAGGCGGACGTCATGCCCGTCGGCGAGAGCCGCCGATGCCACGCGCTCGAGCCCCAGGGGCTCCAGGCGCAAGAAGATCTCCGAGTACATCAGCGCGCTCGGATGCACGAGCAGGACACGCATAACCCAGTACTCCTCACCGGCAGCTCCCCGCTTTGTCGGGTCGGGCAAGGCGGTTGTTTTCCGTACCATGCATCTGATTTCGTCTGACCGATGCCGACGGGCCGCCTGCTCTACGTCGCGCCTGCAACCTTCCCGTCTGGAGGCCGCTCTATCCGGGGGAGCCGTAGCTTTGTTGGGTGCCCGAGCTACCTGAAGTCGAGTCCGCCCGCGCGGTCATCGAGCGCGAGGCGCTCGGCCGCGAGATCGTCGACGTGGACGACAGCGACAGCTATGTAAGCCGCCCGCACCGGCCTGGTGAGATCCGCGCGGCCCTCGTTGGCCGACGCCTTACGGCCGCGCACCGGCGGGGCAAGAGCATGTGGTTCGACACTTCGGGCACGGAGGAGTCCGCCGCCACGGGTCCGGCTCTGGGCATTCACCTAGGCATGTCCGGCAAGATCGTCATCGCTGACGGACACGGCGCCGAGATCGAGGGCGGCGACTACTGGCGACGCGGCCGGGCTACCGGCGACCACCGTTTCACCCGTTTCGCCGTGACGTTCGCGGATGGCGGGTCGCTGCTCCTGATCGATCCGCGACGGCTCGGTCGAGTTCGCCTCGATCCCCCGGTCGACGTGCTCGGTCCGGATGCGCGGGAGATCACCAAGGCGCAGTTCCGGGCTGCATTCGGGAAAGGCACCGCGCCGGTCAAGGCCCGGTTGCTTGATCAGGAAGCGATCGCGGGGATCGGCAACCTGCTCGCCGACGCTGCTCTCTGGCAGGCGAAGATCCACCCCGCGCAGCCAGTCGGCGACCTCGACCAGGCC
Source organism: uncultured Actinomycetota bacterium (assembly GCA_963730085.1). Lineage (GTDB taxonomy): Bacteria > Actinomycetota > Actinomycetes > Streptosporangiales > Streptosporangiaceae > JAJYUU01. The sequence goes on from CAVSQI010000021.1 coordinate 11,955, forward strand.
GATGTTGACCGGCTGTACCGGGCAGTCCGACGCGTTGTCCAGTCGACCGTGACGGACGGCGGAGTCCACACTCTGAAGATCGTGGAGTTCCGTAAGCCGGGCGCACACTGCCCAAGATGCGGCGCGCCCATGGTTCACGGCACGATCGCCGGCCGGACTACATGGTGGTGCTCCCGGGAGCAGTCGACCGGCGTCACAACCCGTCGGAGGTTGGCCGACTGACCTTCGTGAACCTCGTCTCCTCAACTGCCTGACGGGCTCCGACGTGCTACCGTCCATTCCGGACGCTTTACTTCCGCATTGTTGGTGATGTCATGAATCGCGACGCCATGAATCGCGACGCCAGCCCGACCGCGCGGGCGCTGCTCATGCTCGAGCTGCTGCAGGGCAGCCCGGGCATCACGGCGGACCGACTCGCGGACAAGCTCGGCGTTTCGGAGCGGGCCGTGCGGCGATACGTCGGCATTCTCCGTGAGGCTGGCATCCCCGTCGATTCTGTTCGCGGCCCGTATGGCGGCTACCACATCGGCCGCGGCATCCGGCTCCCCCCGCTTGTCTTCAGCGGCACCGAAGCCCTCCGCCTCGTCATGGCCGTGCTCGACGGTCACCACGACGCGAGCGACCCCGCTGATCCGGTAGGCAGCGCGCTAGGCAAGATCCTGCGAGCGCTTCCCGCGCCTATTGCCGCTCAGGCCGAGGCCGTCCGCCGTACCGCGGCGCCCGCCCCGGACCGCGCCGCCGCCCGGCCCGATCCAGCGACTACCACCGCGTTGGTGGAGGCGTGCTCGAGCAATCGGCCCGTGCGGCTGCGCTACCGGACCGAAGCCGGTTCCGAACTCGTCATGGACGTCGAGCCGTGGGCGGTCGTCGTTCGCCACGGGCGGTGGTACTTGCTCTGCGAGTCACGCACGTCCGCCGCCCGGCGGGCCTACCGGATCGACCGCGTCCACGCCGTTGAGGTGCTCGTCGGCACGTTCAGCCCACCCGCCGACCTCGACCCGGTGGCCATGCTCGAAGAGCATCTCGCGGTCGGCTGGGAGTACAACGTCGAGGTCATCATCGACGCGCCCGCTGACGTGGTAGCGCGTTGCGTGCCGCGCGCCCTGGGGCGGCTCACGGCGACCGATGCGAAGACCAGCTGCCTCGCCGGGAGCACCAGCAACCCGATGTGGTACGCCGAGCAGCTCGCCGCCCTGCCGGCGTCTTACCGGATCGCGGCCGGCCCGGAGCTCAAGGACGCAGTCCGAGTCGTCGGACGCAGGCTGCTGGCCGCGGCAGAGTAAAGCCGGCCCGCACGGCCCGAGCGGTGGCGGGCGCCCCCCGGTCCGACAGCGTCGCCGGCCCGCGATTCGGAATCTGGATTCCGCTTTTGGTACGCTCCCCCACGGACGGAACTCCGAAGTCCGCCTCGAGGAGGCCTGATGGTCAGCGTGAGTGGACGCGCCCGCCCGAGCACGACGTTTGGCGTTCTGGCTCTTGGCGTCGCGGCCTTCGCACTCTTGCAGTCGCTGGTCATCCCCGTGCTGACCACGGTCCAGCATGAGCTGCACACCTCGCAGGCCACTGTCACGTGGGTGCTGACTGCCTATCTGCTGTCGGCATCGATCATGACGCCGATCCTTGGCCGGGTCGGCGACATGATGGGCAAGAAGCGCGTCTTCGTAGCCACGCTTGCGGCACTCGCTCTCGGTTCGCTGCTGGCCGCCGTCGCCTCGTCAATCGGCGTTCTCATCGCGGCGCGCGTGATTCAGGGCATCGGCGGCGGCATGGTGCCGGTTGCGTTCGGGATCATTCGCGACGAGTTCCCGGCCGCGAGGGTGGCGGGCGCAGTCGGCGCCCTCGCGTCACTGACCGCTGTCGGAGCCGGACTCGGCATCGTGCTGGCCGGACCTCTGGTCGCCGCCCTGAACTACCACTGGCTGTTCTGGCTGCCGCTAATCCTCACCGTCGTGGCTGCCGCGTGTGCGATCGCGCTGGTGCCGAAATCCCCCGTCCGCACCCCGGGGCACATCAGCTGGTTGCCGGCAGTACTGCTGTCGGGGTGGCTCGTGGCTTTGCTCGTCGCGCTCAGCGAGGCGCCCGAGTGGGGCTGGCGGTCCGGACGCATCGGCGGCTTGCTCGCCGCGGGCACTGCGCTAGCCGCCGCCTGGATCGCCGCCGAACTCCGTGCGAAAACGCCGCTCATCGACATGCAGATGATGCGGCAGCGCGCCGTGTGGACGAACAATCTCGTCGCGCTCCTCATCGGCCTCGGGATGTATGCAACATTCGCCTTCCTGCCCGAGTTCGTGCAGACTCCGACCATCGCCGGCTACGGCTTCGGCGCGACCATCACTCAGTCGGGGCTCATGCTGCTGCCGTCTTCGCTCACGATGTTCGCGGTGGGGATCCTCGCTGGCCGGCTGACCCGGCTGCTGGGCGGCAGAGTGCTCGTCATCGCCGGCTGTCTGGTCGGCTGCGCGGCCATGTCCATGCTCGCGTTCGCGCAGCAGCACGAGTGGGAGATCTATGTCGCGGGCGCGATCATGGGCGTTGGTTTCGGGCTCGTGTTCTCGGCGATGTCGGCGCTGATCGTCGCGGCCGTTCCGCCGTCGCAGACCGGCGTCGCCAGCGGCATGAACGCCAACATCCGCACCATCGGCGGCAGCATCGGCGCGGCCGTGATGGCGAGCATCGTTACGTCGCAGCTCGCGCCTTCCGGTCTGCCGAAAGAGGCCGGCTACACGACGGGATTCGCGGCGATGGCAGGCGGTCTCGTGCTGGCTGCACTGGCCGGCTTGCTGCTCCCGTCCGCGCGGCGCGCACGCCAGCTGGCCCCCGGTGGTGACGAGGGCGAGATAGCAGTGGCCACCGGTGGCTTCATCGTCGCCGATCAGGCGTGAGTCCGCGCCGAGCGCCACGGCGGACCTCCAGTCGAGGTCCCGCGCTCGCACCTGCCGACGACCGCCAGCCCTCCTTGCGTCGCGACGCGGTGCGCAACTACGAGCGCATCGTAGAAGCTGCGCGTGAGGTCCTCAGCGAAGTCGGTGCCGACGCCAGCATGGAAGAAATCGCGGCGCGGGCAGGAGTCGGCGTCGGCACCGTATACCGCCGGTTCGCGAGTAAAGCTGCACTGATCGACGAACTGCTTCGGCTCGCGCTTGACCAGCTGATGATCGCCACCGACCAGGCGATGACGCGGGGCGACGGCGACGGACTCCGGGAACTGTTGACCGCTCTTGGCCAGTCGTTCGCCGACCACGCGCGGTACGCCAGCTTGATGCTCGAGCGCCCGAGGGACGCCTACGCATCGCGCCGCATATCCATGGCGATCGAGGAGCTGACCAGGCGTGCCGTCGAGGCTGGCACGGTGCGCCCGGACACCTCGACGCAAGATGTTCTCGCGCTGGTCCTGGCAATGCGCGGCCTTGTGCAGGCGGCCGGCGAGGCGGCCCCGACGGGCTGGCAGCGGTTCCTCGATGTCCATCTGGCCGGCCTGCGAGCGCCCTCGCCCTAGCGATGCGTGCACCCGGTCCGGACCTACTTGACGTGCCGGCTGGGGGCATGGGCCCCTTTTGCGTGGCCTTAGGGTCCCGCAAGCGTGTCGCATGGATCTGGGCTGGGTACTGTCCAGATCTATGCCGCCTGAGCAGGATGGTTAGAGAGATTGCGCTTGGCTGTGGACCGGGAGAGATGATCATGAAGTGTCCGCATCAGCCGCCGTGCCCCCGAGCGGACGCGCCGGACTGCGAGGCCGCTTGCGTTGTGGCCGCTCACCCGGAGCAAGGCTGGAGCTTGCTCTGTAACGGCGTCGTAGTGTTCGAGGACACCGGTGACCTGCTGCCAGATGGCCGAATCATCGCGCCCCATCGGGATGAGCTCGACATCGAACTCTTGCCTCTCTGCGAACCCGGCGCGGTCCGCGCTCGTGGGTCTGGTGACCGGCACCGCATCGGCGCACGGTCTTAGGCGTCAGTCGCAGCTTGCCGCTACCGAGGCAACCGCCGGCGTGGGCCTTTGGCCTCCAACTCCCCCGCCGACGGACCTGACGGTGGGCCGGGCCGGTTCCATCGCGATGGCGGCTGCCGGACTGGCTGGCTGGAGCGCAGCCAGCGCGCAACGGTGATCACCACGGCCAGCACGGTAGCGGCAATCATCCCGAGAAAGCCGCTGGCGCTCCAGCGCGCCGCGTTGAGGGCGAGGAGGGTGTGCGACGTATCGGCGGTCCAGTCGTGGATTAGGCCGGCCAGGATCGCTGCGGCCAGATAGGCCAGCGCAGGCGCGGGAATGATGAGATAAGCGCGGCGCGGGCTAACAGCCAGCGAAGCCGCCACCGTGCCGGCCACGACCAGAAGTCCAAGAAGGAGGCCGGGATCACTGCCCGTGAAGATCGTCAGCAGGGCGCCGAACCCGGCGGCGGCGACGACGAACACGACGCCCCGTCCCCACGGGAGCTGTCCCCAGCGCGGTGACGCACCAGCCCGTGCTGATCGCCCCGGGCCCGGCTCTCCGCGCGAACGGCCAGCACGTTCGGGCGGGGTCGGCCGAGCGCCCGCCCCCGAGCGAGGAGTCTGGCGCGGTGGCTCGCGGGTCCCCGCATCATTCCGCCGTGGCTCACTCATGTGATCCCTGATGCTAGCTGTGCGATGAGGTAGCTTCGCAGATGGTCTCCCCGCAGGTTTCGAATCGGCCGCGCGAGAGCGGAGATGAGCATGGCCCGCCCGAGAGTGTCCCGGCGCTCCATAGCGGGGACATTCGTGTACGCCGTGAGCTGCGTCGCGGCCGCTCTGGCTCTGGTGGTCAGCGGTTTCTCCTATTTCGTCGTCAAAGACGTCGCCAGCATCGGCGGCTCGCACGCTATCGTCAGCGGTCCTTCGATCGGCCCCCAGAACATCCTGCTGATGGGCCTCGAGAGCCGCACCGACTGGAACGGCAACATCCTGCCCAACGACATCCTGCGGGCCCTGCACGCTGGCAGCCGGCAGGCAGTGCAGAACGGCACTGGCGGTAACGACACAAATACCCTGATCCTCATCCACGTATTCGCGGGCGGAAGACGCGCGGTCGGGTTCTCGATTCCGCGCGACGACTGGGTCGACTTCGCCGGCATGGTCGGTCCGCAGAACGCCGGCAAGATCGACCAGGCGTACGGCGTCAGCATGTACTACGAGGAGCAAAGACTCCGCGCCCAGGACCCGTCGATCAGCCAGAATCAGCTGGCTTTCCTCGGGAACGAGGCTGGCCGCAAGGCGACCGTCGAAACGGTCGAGCGACTGACCGGGGTACATGTCGACCACTTCGCCGAGGTCAACCTGGATGGCTTCTACGAGCTAGCCAAGGTGCTCGGCGGCGTCGAGGTCTGCCTCAACCATGCGACCAGCGACAGCTACTCCGGCGCGCACTTCCACGCAGGCTTCCAGCACCTGAATCCTCGCCAGGCTCTGGCGTTTGTCCGCCAGCGCCACGGGCTACCCAACGGTGACCTCGACCGCACGCACCGCCAGCAGGCGTTCCTGGACTCGGTCATGCATCAGTTGCGCACCGGCGGCGTGTTCAGCGACCTGACGAAGATGCGGGCCCTGGTCACCGTCGGCAAGCAGTACGTCATTACCGACGCGGGCTGGAACTTGCTCGACTTTGCCGCGCAGCTGCGGAGCCTGACCAGCAGCAAGCTCGCCTTCCGCACGCTGCCGATCCAGGCCTATGCGACCATAGACGGCCAGGATGCCAACTCGGTAGATCCGTCGAGAATCAGGGCAATCGTCCACGCCACGTTCTACCCGACGCGAACGCCGCACGTCTCTCAGTCCGCAGTGAGCGTCGCCGCCGGGGCGAGGCACGTGGCCGTCGACGTTCTCAACGGCGGCAACACCACCGGTCTGGCCGGGCGCGTGTCGACCGCACTGGTCGCCGCCGGTTACCGGGCCGGCCTGGTTGGCGACACGAGCTACCGCACTACGACCGCCGTCCGCTACGGTGCCGACGCCGCGGTCGGCGCGCGCAAGATCGCCGCGCTCTTCGGTGTGACCGCCGAGCAAAGCGCTGCCGTCCAGGCCGGACATGTCGAGATCTTGCTCGGAACCACGGCCTCGGTCCCGGCGAGCATCGCCGGGCTGATCTCGCCTTCGGCGACACCGTCACCAGTAGCCGCCATCCCCACAACCGGCCCGGAGGGCGGCCAGGTCAGCTCGGCGACCGGCATCCCGTGCGTGAACTGAGTTCTCGGCTGACCTCGCGTGCCTAGCGCGGCCCGGGGACGGCCGATAGCTGCCGCATCAACGCGGCGAACTCGCCGAAGGACAGGCTCTGCTCGGCATCGGACAGCGCCTCGTCGGGCGTCGGGTGCACCTCGATGAGCAGGCCGTGAGCTCCGGCTGCGCGTGCTGCCCAGGCCATCGGCGCGACGTAGCCGCGCAGGCCGGTGCCGTGGCTCGGATCGACGATGATCGGCAGGTGCGAGCGCTCGCGCACGACGACGACGGCGGACAGGTCCAGCGTGTTCCGGGTGGCGCTCTCAAACGTGCGGATGCCCCGCTCGCAGAGGATTACCTGCTGGTTTCCTTGCGCGACGATGTACTCGGCAGCCGCGAGCCACTCCTCGATGGTGCTGGACAGGCCTCGCTTGAGGAGGACCGGGCGGTCGAGTTTGCCAACTTCCCTGAGCAGATCGAAGTTCTGCATGTTTCGGGCGCCGATCTGCAGGATGTCGGCTTCCTTGGCCATCCGCTGTACCTGCTCGACAGCCATCACTTCGGTAACGACGGGCAGGCCGGTCTCCCGTCCAGCAGCGACCAGCAGGTCGAGGCCCTTCCAGCCGAGCCCCTGAAACGCATACGGCGACGTGCGCGGCTTGAAGACGCCGCCGCGCAGGACATGAGCGCCGTGATCGCGGACAAACCTGGCCGTCTCAGTGATCTGCTCCATGCTCTCGACCGAGCACGGTCCGGCCATCACCGCGAATCCGTCGCCGCCGACCAGCAGGTCGCCGACACGGACCACGGTATCGGCTGGCCGGGCCGCCCGGTCGACCAAGCGGTACTGCCGAGAGCGCCGGACCGCGGCAGGCTGCTCGGCCGCGACAGCCTCCAGCGCCTCCGCTGGGGACTCAGCCGTCGGCGAGTCCGGCAAGCTGCCCGGCTGGGCGGAGTGCCGCAGTGCCTTCGCCGGGTAGCTCCCGAGGACCTTGATGTACTGAGCTGCCGACCGGAGTTCATCCAAGGCAGCGGCAGTCCGCGCGTCGGCCGAGTTCCCCTCGAAATCCAGGAAGAACAGGTACTCCCATGGACGGCCGGGGCGTGGCCGGGATTCGAGCTTGGTCATGGAGTGACCGCTGCCCGAGAGGATTTCCAGGCAGCGCAAGAGCGCTCCCTCTTCGTGACGCGTGACCAGAATCAGGCTCGTCTTGCACGCGATGCGGACGTCAACGGGCGCCGCATCGGTCGACAGCACAACAAAGCGGGTGTAGTTGTCCTCAGTGTCGGCGATGCCGTGACGAAGTACCACGAGACCGTTCGCCTCGGCGGCCTCCGCCGAGCCGATGGCGGCCAGGGTGGGATCGCCGGCCGCGGCGACGGCCGCCATCGCGCCAGCGGTGTCGAAGTACGTCGTCGGAATTGCATCGGGCAGGGTCTGCAGGAACTGGGCACACTGCTCCAGTCCCTGCGGATGAGAGAGGATCCGGCTGAGCGAGCTGAGCGGCACATCCTCGACCGCGGCCAGGCAGTGGTCGACCTTCCAGGTTTCCTCGCCGATGATGAACACCGGGTGCTCGCGCAACAGCGCGTAGACCTCGTTGATGCTGCCGGCTGTGGTGTTCTCGATCGGCAGCACAGCAAGATCGACATCACCGGCCAGCAGCGCGCCAACGGCCTGCCGGAACGTGCCAAAGCCGACGAGGTCGCCGTCCGCGCCGCGGCCTGCCAGGTACTTCCGCGTCGCCGCGTCGCTGTAGGCGTGCGCGGCCCCCTGAAAGGCCACCCGTAGCCGTCCGCCAGCCTGCCCGCCCAGGTGCCGGGCCTGCTGGGCCACCGAGTCGCTGAGCAGCTCACGGAAGATCCGGCGGACGAGGCTGGCCGACACGCCCAGCTCAGTCGCTACGGCCTCGACGCCCGCCAGCACTCGCCGTTCGCGGTCAGCGTCCTGAATGGCCGATGAGTACTTTTCCTTGCGGCTGGCGATGTCGGCGATCAAGCGTCCACGCTGGGCGATGAGCCCGACGATCCCGCTATCGACCTCGTCCAGGCTTCGCCTCAGATCGTCGAGGTCCGGCTCGTGATCGGTCACGGTTCCCGCTTTCCGTCGTCAGGTCGGCTCAACCGAGCCCGTGCATCACTGTAGTAGCGCCGGTCACCCACGGTGACCGGAGCACCAGCCAGCCGAGCCATCGCCGGAGGTCCGGACCACGTAAGGCTGGGAAGGCTGACTTCTGTCACCGCGTTACGTTGGTCTGAAGACTTGTTGGCCTACGCCACCCGTCGCCAGCGGGGAGCGAGGAATGACCGGAGGAGAGATAGAACGTGGCTGTTCTCTATGATTCCGCCGCAAAGTTCGGCGATTACGCGCGACCAGAGATGCTCGTCACGACCGACTGGCTGGCCGAGCACGTGCACGACGACGGCCTCGTCGTCGCTGAGTCCGACGAGGACGTGCTGCTGTACGAGACCGGTCACATCCCCGGTGCGGTGAAGCTCGATTGGCACACCGAGCTCAACGATCCGGTCACGCGCGATTACGTCGACGGGGCGGGCTTTGCCCGGCTGATGTCGGCGAAGGGCATCAGCCGGGATACCACGCTCGTCCTGTACGGCGACCGAAACAACTGGTGGGCAGCGTATGCGCTGTGGGTGTGCACGCTCTTCGGCCATCCCGACGTGCGCTTGCTGGATGGCGGCCGGACCAAGTGGATCGCGGAGGGCAGGGAGCTGTCGACTGAAGTACCGAAGCGCGAGGCGACCGACTACCCAGTGGTGGATCGTGACGACAGCACGTTCCGCGCCTTCCGCGACGAGGTGGAGGCGCACCTCGGGCAGCCGCTCATCGACGTTCGCTCCCCTGGCGAGTACACCGGCGAACTGCTTCATATGCCTGACTACCCGCAAGAGGGTGCGGTCCGCGGCGGGCACATTCCGGGCGCCAAGAGCGTTCCGTGGTCTCGCGCGGCCGCTCCGGACGCCACGTTCCGCACGCGTGCCGAGCTCGAGGCGATCTACGCCGGCGAGGCCGGGCTGCGGCCGGCCGACGACGTCGTGGTCTATTGCCGGATCGGCGAGCGATCGAGTCATACCTGGTTCGTGCTGCATCACCTGCTGGGCTATCCGCACGTGCGCAACTACGACGGTTCATGGACAGAATGGGGCAACTCCGTACGTGTGCCCATCCGGCGCGGGGAGAACCCGTGACGGCTGGCACGCTGCACCCTCGCCTCCAGGAGATCGCGGACGACTTCGTGGCGGTTCCGGACCGTGACCGGCTCCAGCTTCTGCTGGAGTTCGCTCAGGACTTGCCGCCTCTTCCGGCCCGATACGCAGAGCACCGCGACCTACTCGAGCCGGTGCCCGAGTGCCAGACGCCCCTGTTCCTAGCCGTCGAGGTGGACGAGGACGGCAAGGTTCACCTGTTCTTCGACGCACCGCAGGAGTCACCGACGACGCGCGGGTTCGCCGCCATACTGCACGCAGGGCTGGACGGCCTTGACGTGACGGAGGTCCTGGAGACCCCTGGCGAGTTCTCCACGCAGCTCGGGCTGCAGGACCTGGTGAGCCCGCTCCGGCTGCGCGGCCTGGCCGCGATGCTGGGACGGATCAAGCGGCAGGTGCGCGAGAAGGCGGCGTGACGCTCAGGTCGCGCCGCCAGCCTGCATGACCGCGGCGGTTATTGCCTTCCCGGTCGGGTTCACGGGCTCGCCCGCGACCAGCACGGTCGGCGTGGCGCTGACGCCAGCGGCGATGGCGCGGGCGGTAACGTACGGCGGCCAGTCGAGATACCGGCCAGCGGCCACACACGCCGCGAGCGACTCGTCGTCGAGCCCGACTTCACGGCCGAGCTCGATCAGGTCGGTATCACTCAGGCCAGGACCGCCCTCGGGCGGCTGGGCAGCGAACAGCACGTGCGCGTACTCCAGGAAGAGCCCCTGGTCTGCGGCGCACGCCGAAGCAGCCGCCGCCCGGGTCGAATAGTTCGTCGTCGACGCCTCGTCCAGGAAGTTCATGGGGTGATAAGCGAGTGCGGCCTGCCCGTCGCTCACGAGCTTGGCGAGGGCATCCCCGGCCGACAGCTCGAATTTCTTGCAGTACGGGCACAGGAAGTCGATGAACGCGTCGATGCGCACGGGTCCATCACCCGCGAGGACAGCATCACGTTCGGACGTCGTGTGCGCTGGCACGTGGTCGGGAATGGTGTGGTGTGTCCGTTCCGCCATGATGATGATCTCTCCCGAATCGTTGACCAGCACCGCGCGCTCGACTCGTCGCGCGCCAGCGTCTTCGTACCCGGCACCGCTGGGAATGAACGAAGCGTCGCGCAGGCCGCGACCCGCACCGCAGGTGCCACCCCAGCAGGGAGGCAAGATGTCCGCCACATTCACCGAGGCACTCAACGGCACGAACGAGCTCACGATCGCCGTTACCGGCCGCGCCACCGGGCGCGAATTCTCCATGCCGGTCTGGTTCGTCGCCGAGACCGGCAAGGTCTACTTGGTCCCCGTGCATGGATCCGACAGCGACTGGTACCGGAACGTTGTCGCGACGCCGCGGCTGCGGTTGACCGCCGACGGGGCGACCGTCAGCGCGACCGCCACACCGATAGGCGACCCCGCCCGGGTGCAGCAGGTCGTCGAGAGGTTCCGCACCAAGTACGGCGAGCAACAGATCGCTTCGTATTACCCAAAGACGGACGCAGCGGTCGAGGTCAGCGTGCCGGAATAGCTCGGCCGGATCAGGCCGAGTCGTCACCCCGGAGGCCGCCCTTCCACTGCGCCGAGCCCGCATCCCACTCGGTGTAGGTGTACGGGTTGTCCAGCACTGTGGTGGCGGGGATCTCCGGGTACATTCCCTCGTTCCACGCGTCGGGCCCGAGCTGGCCCTGCAGGTAGTCGACTGTCTCGCCGACAACCTGCCGCGCCTTCGCAAGGTCGACGCCAGTGAGGCTGTGGTTGTGCTTCACGACGCGGCCATTGATCACGACCGTATGCACGTCGCCGCGCTGGGCCTGGAAAGCCACGTGGCCATAAGGGTTCAGCACGGGGAACATGACCGGGGACGCGTCGTTCTTGATGAGGATGACGTCGGCCTTCTTGCCCGGCTCGAGCGCACCGACGACCGAGTCAAGGCCCAGTGCCTTCGCGCCGCCGCGGGTCGCCCAGTCGACAACTTCCTCCGCGCGCAGGTGGCAGTTGGTCACGGTCTCCTGCCTGGCGTGCGCCTCGAGGTGCTCGCGTGACCTGTCGGCGCCGAGGGTGGTCCGCATCGCCGAGAACAGATCACCGCTCCACCAGACACTCGTGTCCATGGACAGCGATACGGGGATGTCGTGCTCGCGGAGCTGCCAGGTCGGCGGATAGCCCTGCCCGGCGCTCTGCTCGCTTTCGGTCGAGACGGACGCCGACCCGCCCGTTGCCGCGATCCTGTTGTAGGAGTCCCTAGTCAGCGTCGCGGCGTGGACGTAAATGGTCGCAGGCGTCATGAAGCCGTTCTCGTGCATCAGCCGGATGCCGTCATCGTTGGTGGCGCCCCAGACGCCGGCGTGGGTCGTCACTGGGACGCCAAGCTCGCGCGCTACCTCGAAGGCGGCCCGCTCAGGGAAAGCTGGGTCGCCGGTGACGTCGAACGCCAGCTGGAATCCGAGCATGTCGTTTGCGGTGCCGAAACGCCGGCTGACGAAGTCACGGAACTCCGGTGCCGCCGACCACTCCCACGGACCAGCCTGGATGTTGCCGTAGGCCAGCACGAACCGGCCGGGCACCTCCGTGAGCGCGTCCACCGCCGCCTCGGCGTGGTCGACAGTCTGGAGTCCGTGCGACCAGTCCACGGTGGTGGTCACGCCAGCGTCGATGGCTTCGGCAGCCGCCAGCAGATTGCCAGCGTAGATATCCTGCGGCCGGAAGATTTTGCCCCAGTTGAGGTAGTACCAGACGAAGTACTGGGTCAGCGTCCAGTCGGCACCGTACCCGCGCATGGCCGTCTGCCACATGTGCCGATGGGTATCGATCATGCCGGGCATCAGGAGGCCGCCACTCGCGTCTATCTCGATGGCTCCGTCCGGGGCGGCCAGGCCGTTGCCGACGGCAGCGATTCGCTCGCCGACGACGAGAAGATCGGCGTCGCGGAAGACGGTGTGAGCGTCGTCCATGGTGAGGATCGTCGCGTTCCGGAAGATCAGCGGGCGACCCGAAGTCACGTCGGATTCCGCCGGAGCAGGGCCAGCCGTCATTGCAGACCTCCATCATTCTCGCCGGGCAGAAGCGTTCCCGGTTTCGCGACAGGTGTCAATCTGTCGGCGCGCCGCTCCGAGACGGCAGCGGGTTAGCATGTGCACGCCGCTCGGATAGTCCTAGAGGAGCACCATGGCCACCGTCGCCGCGGTCATCGCATCGACGCACCACCCGTTCTTTTACAAGGCGAGCACGTCGATCGGGGCCGATCGCCCGCCGTTCGCCGATGAGTGGGTCGCGAAGATAACGGCGTTCCGCGAGACGCTGACGCGCGCGCGCCCCGACGTGCTCGTGATGGTCGGCAGCGATCACTTCCATCAGCTCTGGCTCGACAACATGCCGCAGTTTCTGATTGGCAAGGCGCCGCACTACGACGCCAACTGGTACAACGAGGAACGCGAATTCGGCCTGCCGCGGATGCTCGTGCCTGGTGACGAGGAGCTGTCGGCGTACCTGCTGCGTCAGGGCATCGACGCAGGATTCGATCTGGCCTTCAGCAACGAACTGCGCATCGACCACAGCATCACGTGCCCGCTGATCACGCTCCGGCCCGAGGCAGACCTGCCGATCGTGCCCGTGTACACGAATATCTTCGCGCCGCCCCTGCCGCAACCTCGCCGGTTTGTGGAGCTCGGCCGGACCATCCGGCGGCTCGTGGAGTCCTGGCCGAGCGACAAGCGCGTAGCGATCATCGGCACCGGCCACCTATCGCTCGAGCTGGGCGGCCCTCGTCAGTTCGGCCCGCACGGGCCAGATCCAGAGTTTGACCGCAAGGCGGTCGACTGGATCGCAGCCGGGGACCTTGAGTCCGCGCTTGCCGAGGTCAGTCTGGACAGCCTGTGGCTGCCTGGCAACGCGACCCACGGGTTCATGGACTTCATGCTGATGATGGGCGCAGCGGGTGACAAGATCGCCGCCGACTACGCGGACTCCCTCGATCTGTTCCACACCATGGAGGCGTATTTCACCTGGTATCCGGAGGGAACCCAATGAGGCGGACACAGTGAGCAAGTACCTGCTCAACAAGTTCCTGTTCACCGTCGACCGCGACCCCGACCTGGTGGAGCGTTACCGGGAAGATCCGCGCGGCACCGTCGAGTGGTGGGAAGCCGAGCAGGCGGGGGTAATCCTCAACTGCACCGCGGCCGAGCGAAGCACCTGGCTCGAGTTCGCGCCCGCCGAGCGCGAGGCGCTGGCGACGCACGACTACGTCACGCTCTTCGAACTCGGTGCGCACAACTTCCTGCTGCTCACCCTGTTCATCGCCCTGTTCGAGCGCGACTACGACGAACCGCTCGCGTTTCAGCGAGAGTTCGGCGCGCGCCTCAGCCACTGGAGCGTGCCTTACCCCGACATCGCGACCTGACCTCAGCGTTTCCCCCTGGCCGAGTTCGGGCCGGCGCCGATAAGCGCCGCGGCGTGCTTACCGGGCGCGCGGGACGATCACGATCGGGCAGGCGGCGTGCTGCACGATCTCGCTGCTGATCGATCCCATGACAAGTCGGGTCAGGCCAGTCGTAGAACGCGAGCCGAGGACCAGCTCGTCGGCGTCGCGCGAGGCCTTGACCAGCTCCTCAACGACAAAGCCGTTGACGGCGCGTACCTGCACCGAGGACGGCTTGGCCCCGGCGAGCTTGCCGGCGGCGCTCTGAGTCATCTTCTCGGCCGACCGCTGCAACTGGTCCATCACCGAGACGTCTCCGGCACCGATAACCGGCTCGTGGCCCCAGTAGCTCTTCGCGACCTGGTGCACAGCGATGGCGGTCAGCGACGTATTGAGCGCCGCCGCGTGCCTGAGCGCCCAGTCGAGCGCCCGTTCCGAGTTCGGCGAGCCATCGAGGCCCACCACGATTCCAGGCACAGCTTCCTCCCTTTTGCCGGGCCATTCTGCCAGGCGCCTACCGGGCCGCCGTCGCTGGCCGGGCAATATCCCGGCGACCGCGACCGCGACTTCGTGGAGACTGTAGGACTGTGCTGCTCACGATCTCCACGACTCACGAGCCTGCGACCGACCTGGGTTACTTGCTGCACAAGCATCCCGGCCGGCTTCAGTCGTTCCCTGAATCGGTGGGGATAGCCCACGTCTTCTATCCGCAGGCCGGGCGCGATCGCTGCACCGCCGCCCTGCTTCTCGAGGTGGATCCGATCGGGCTGGTCCGCGGACGACAGGGCCCGGCCGGGGACGGCTTCGCCCTTGGGCAGTACGTCAATGACCGGCCGTATGCCGCATCGAGCATGCTCGCGATGGCCCTGAAGGACGTATTCCGGACCGCGCTGGCGGGTCGGTGCAATCTGCGTCCGGAACTGGCAGCATCGGCGATCCCGCTGGAGCTGCACCTGCCAGCCGTGCCCTGTCGTGGGCGCGCCGAACTGCTGCGCCGCATGTTTGAGCCGCTGGGCTGGCAGGTGACGGCCGCCGCGGTGCCGCTCGACCTCGCCGTCCCCGAGTGGGGCGATTCGCGGTACCTCGACACGCGGCTGACCGGTCGTATGCGTCTAGCCGATGCCCTGAACCAGCTCTACGTCTTGCTGCCAGTCCTCGACGACGCGAAGCACTACTGGGTCACGAGCGATGAGGTCGACAAGCTGATTCGCGCCGGGGGTGGCTGGCTTGCGGCGCATCCCGACCGGCTGATGATCACCAGTCGCTACCTCGCGCACCGCCGCCGCCTGACCGAAGTGGCGATGGCACGCCTCGCCGACGTCGACGAAGCCGACGTCGATGACCTCGACAACGCGACGGAGGACGCCATCGTCGTCGACGCGCCGGACCGGCCCGTGCCCCTCGCCGAGGAACGACGGGGAGCGGTCCTTGCCGCTGTCCGCGCCGCCGGTGCCCGGACGGTGGGCGACTTTGGCTGCGGCGAGGGCGCTCTGACCAGGGACCTGCTGGCTGATCGCGCCGTCGAGCGGATCGTGGCAGCCGACGTTTCCGCCGGTGCGCTCGCAGCGGCCGAGCGCAGGCTTCGCGTCGACACGATGCCTGAGCGACAGCGGGCCCGGCTGCAGATCTTCCAGTCATCGCTCACCTACCGCGATGACCGGCTGGCTGGCCTCGACGCCGCGGTCTTGATGGAGGTGATCGAGCACGTCGATCCGTCCCGCCTGGACGCGCTCGGCCGCACGGTGTTCGGGTACGCGGCACCGCGAACCGTGATCGTGACGACACCGAATTCCGAGTACAACGTCCGGTTCGAGACCCTGCCCGCTGGCGCGACGCGCCACCGCGACCATCGCTTCGAATGGACTCGCTCGGAGTTCGCGGCCTGGGCAAGCGCCATCTGCGCCGGCTATGGCTACCAGGTGCGTCATCTGCCGGTCGGAGCGGAGGACCCGCACGTCGGTTCCCCGACGCAGATGGCGATCTTCAGCAAGGTGGCAGCTGCGTGACCCGTGAACTAGCTGTCCCAGACCTGAGCCTGATAACGCTGATCGGCGTCAGCGGCTCCGGCAAGTCAACGTTCGGCCGCGCGCACTTCCGCCCGACGGAGGTCATCTCGTCGGACTTCTGCCGAGCCCTCGTGGCCGACGACGAGAACGATCAGGAAGCCACGCCGGATGCGTTCGAGCTGCTCCACTACATCGTCGGCAAGCGCCTCCGGGCGGGTCGACTGACCGTGGTGGACGCGACCAACGTCCAGCCGGAGGGCGCGCAAGCAACTCGTGGCGCTCGCGCGGGAGCACGACGTGCTACCTGTCGCGATCGTGCTCGACGTACCCGAGGGGGTATGCGCGGCGCGAAACGCCACCCGGCCGGATCGCGACTTCGGCCCGCACGTCATCCGCCGCCAGCGCGATCAACTCCGCCGCAGCCTGAAGGGCCTGCGCGGCGAAGGTTTTCGCACAGTTCACGTTCTGCGCGGCGAGGCCGAGATCGGCGATGTCACGATCGCGCGGACGAAGCTCTATAGCAACCTCCTGCACGAGACGGGCCCGTTTGACGTTGTCGGCGACGTCCACGGCTGCCGGACCGAGTTGGAATCGCTGCTAGCCGTTCTCGGGTACGACGTGATCCGCGACGCCGACGGCCGTGCCACCGGGGCGCACCAGGACGGGCGGCGCACGATCTTCGTGGGCGACCTCGTGGACCGCGGGCCGGACACGCCGGGGGTGCTGCGCCTGGTCATGGGGATGGTCGCGGCGGGCGACGCGCTCTGCGTCGCCGGGAATCACGAGGCCAAGCTGCTGCGCGCGTTGCGCGGCCGCGACGTGCAGGTCACGCACGGCCTCGCGGAGTCGCTCGCCCAGCTAGACGCGGAGACCCCTGAGTTCCGGGCCGAGGTTGAGCGTTTCCTGGACGGGCTGATCTCGCACTACGTGCTCGACGGCGGCCGGCTCGTGGTCTGTCACGCCGGACTGACCGAGCGATTGCAGGGGCGCGCCTCGCGGCGAGTCCGCGATTTCTGCCTCTACGGGCAGACGACCGGAGAAACCGATGAGTACGGGCTGCCCGTGCGGTATCCGTGGGCGCAGGAGTACCGAGGCCGCGCGGTTGTGCTCTACGGTCATACGCCCGTGCCGACCCCGGAATGGATCAACAGCACGCTGTGCCTCGACACCGGGTGCGTATTCGGCGGGAGGCTGACCGCGCTGCGCTACCCGGAGCGAGAGCTGGTCAGTGTCCCCGCGGCCGAGGTCTACTACCAGCCAGCGCGACCGTTCCCCGCGAACGACGATGCGGCGGCGGTCGAGCCGTCAGTGGCGGTCACGAGCGACGGTCCGATCCGGGCCGGACGCCGTGAACCCGATGTGCTCGATATCACCGATGTCGTCGGGAGTCGCGTCATCGACACTGCCTACCAGCGGCGCATCGCCGTTCGGGCCGAGAACGCCGCGGCGGCGCTAGAGGTGATGAGCCGCTTCGCGATCGACCCGCGGTGGCTGGTGTACCTGCCGCCGACGATGAGCCCCGTGGCTACTGCCGCGCGCCCGGACCTGCTTGAGCATCCCGAACAGGCATACGCCGGGTTTCGGGCCGACGGCGTCGACCAGGTGGTGTGCGAAGAGAAACACATGGGCTCGCGCGGCGTCGTGCTCGTGTGCCGGACGCCTGAGGCAGCGCGGGACCGGTTCGGCGTGCCGGGCGGGCTCGCGGGCGCCGCCTGGACGCGCACTGGCCGGTCGTTTTTTGCCGGTGAGCTGACCGAGGCCCTCGTCGATCGCCTCCGTGCCGCCGTCGATGCAGCCGGGTTGTTCGACACCCTGGGCAGCCCTTGGGTGCTGCTCGACACCGAGATCATGCCGTGGAGCGCCAAGGCCGGCCAGCTGCTGCGCGATCAGTACGCGGCGGTCGGGGCGGCGGCCCGGACGGCGCTGCCGGCCGCTGTCAGCGTCCTCGACCAGGCGTCCGCCGCCGGCCTGGACGTGGCTGACCTACGCGAGCGCACCAGCGCGCGGGCGGCGAATGCGGCCGCGTTCACGTCTGCGTACCAGCGCTACTGCTGGCCAACCGACGGCCTCGCTGGCGTGCGGATCGCGCCGTTCCAGGTGCTGGCAGCGGAGGGCGCTACGTACCACCAGCGTCCGCACGCCTGGCATCTCGAGATCGCGGATCTGCTGGCCGCAACCGACCCCGCGCTCGTGGCGCCGACACGACGGATCTATGCGGACATCACCGATCCGGACTCGATGGCGCTCGCGACGCAGTGGTGGTCCGAGCTCACGGCGGCTGGTGGCGAGGGCATGGTCGTCAAGCCGGCGGCGAACCTGACCCGCGGGCGGAAGGGGCTAGTCCAGCCTGGCCTGAAGGTCCGCGGCCGCGAATACCTCCGGATCATCTACGGCCCCGACTACA
The DNA here is from genome assembly GCA_963730085.1 of uncultured Actinomycetota bacterium. Classification (GTDB taxonomy): domain Bacteria; phylum Actinomycetota; class Actinomycetes; order Streptosporangiales; family Streptosporangiaceae; genus JAJYUU01. The sequence continues at coordinate 30,155 of CAVSQI010000021.1, forward strand.
CCGACCCCGCGAATCTCGACCGCCTCCGCCAGCGCGGCCTCGGGCACAAGCGCTCGCTGGCCTTGCGTGAGTACGCGCTGGGCTTGGAGGCGCTCGATCGGGTGGCCCGCGGCGAGCCCCTGTGGCGCGTGCACCAGTGTGTGTTTGGCGTACTCGCCCTGGAGTCTGAGCCAGTAGACCCGCGCCTCTGACCGTCGGCCCCAAGAGAAAGTACTTGCCAATCTGGAAAGCTGTCATGTACTTTCCTAGTAGGCAAGTAATAGCCCTATCGGCATGGAGCGGGTCATGGCAGACGAGTTGCAGGCAGCGAACGCAGACGAGGCGCTGGCCGAGATACAGAACCGCCAGCGGCAGGTCATCGACGTGGCGACGGTGCCCGCCTGGTATTGGTGGGCGGTTGGCGCGCTGATGGTCGTCCTCGCCGTCGGCGTCGATAACCGCACGCCGGTAGCCATCGGCGTGACAGTGCCGGTGTTTGTCATCGGCCTGCTCGCTGCAACCGGCCTGGTCGTGCGTGGGCAGTTCCGCGATGCCCAGCTTCGCAAAGGCCTGCTGGACGGCCGCGGGGTGCTGGCGATCCTCGGCTTCGTGGCGCTGATCGTGGGCGTTACGCTCGGCACGGCGTTCGCCCTGCGCGCCGCCCGCGTGTCCTATCCGGCGACCCTGGCATGCCTCATCGGCGGACTGGTGCTCGGGCTCGGTGGTCCGATCCTGATGCGAGCCCTGCGCCGCATCATGCTCGCCAACCGCGTTGGCTCGCCCCGATGAGCGAAGCGCGGTTCGACGAACTGATTCACGCACCGACGAGACTGGCAATCGTGTCGCTGCTGGCCGCCTCCGAGTGGGCGGACTTCAAGTTCATCCGCGACACCATTGGCTTGTCTGACTCGGCCCTGTCCAAGCAGCTGGCCACCCTGGAGGAGGCCGGTTACATCGAGATTCGCAGAGGCTTCGTGGGCAAGCGACCACGAACGTCGGCGCGGCTGACACCTGCCGGACGCGTAGCCTTCGAGCAGCACGTGCAGGCGCTCCAGCAAATGGTTGCCCGCTCCGGCGTCTCCATCGTGCCGGGATGACGCGTCAGCCTCGCTGCCGATCCTTGCGGCTCGGCCGTGATGGCGAGGTCTGCCCTGCGGAGTACGATTTGCGACAAGCCAGGCCAGCTGGTGACGTGGGAACCGCGATGCGGGAGCGGAGATGCCAGAGCCAGCCGTGACGCTGAAGGACGTGGCCCGACAGGCCGGCGTTCACCCGGCCACGGCGTCCAGGGCGCTCAATCCCGAGACCAGGCTGCTGGTCAGCGAGGAAACCGCCAGCCGCGTGCTGGCCGCTGCGGCCGACCTCGGTTATCGGCCCAATGCCGTCGCCCGCAGCCTGCGCACGCGGCGCTCGCACACGGTCGGCGTGCTGATCCCTGACCTCAACAACCCGCTGTTCCCGCCCATGATCCGCGGCCTGGCGGACCGGCTCGACACCGACGGCTACGTGGCGCTGATCGGCAACACCGACGGCGATGACGCCCGTGAGCACCGGGTGTTCGAGCAGATGCGGGCCCGGCACGTCGACGGCTACGTGCTGGCAACGGCGCACCTGCGCAACCCGCTCCTGGACGACGCCGTCCGGGCCGGCGTTCCCGTCGTCCTCATGAACCGGATCGCCGAGGATTACAGCTTCCCGTCGGTGACCGTCGACAACGAGCGCGGCGTTCGGATGGCGGTCGGGCACCTGACCGGACTCGGCCACCGAGCCATTGCCTGCGTCGCCGGACCGCAGGATGTGTCGACAGGCTTGTCCCGGTACCGCGGCTTTCTGAGCGCCATGGCCGGAGCGCGTCTCGAGGTACCACCAGGGCGGGTGGCGTTCGCTCGCGCGTTCTCGATCGAGGAAGGCTACCGGTGCGCGAAGGAAATCCTGGAAGCGGGCGGCGGCTCAACCGCCGTGGCCGCCGGTAACGACATGCTGGCCGTCGGCGTGTACCTCGCCCTGGATGAGGCCGGCCTCAGCTGCCCGGCTGACATGTCGGTGGTCGGGTTCAACGACATGCCGTTCATCAGCATGCTCCGCCCGCCGCTGACGACGGTTTCCTTCTCGCACTACCAGGTCGGCGCCGAGGCAGCAAAGCTGCTGATCGAGCGCCTCAACGGCAACGACACCGTGAAGGTCTTGTATCTGGCGCCGGAGCTAATCACCAGAGGCTCGACGGCGCGCCCATCCTGACGATCGCCCGGGTTCGGCTGCTGCCTGACGTCGCTTGGCCTGGCCGCGCGGGGGCGGCGGGCAGCGCCACCGTTTTGCAACTGTTACATTTTCCGGATTTTTACCGTTGACAACCCATTGGCGTTCCGCCAATCTCTCTGTATTGCAAACGATTGTGGCAAACGATTGTGATCGCAGCGGGCTGCGCTCACAAGGCACCACTGGGGCGCTCATGACCGATCACCCGCAGAGCCAGGTTGGCTGGCTCGGCACCGGACGAATGGGCTCTATGCTCGTGCGCCGGTTGCTCGGAGCGGGCCTTGACGTGTCGGTATACAACCGCACGAAGGCAAAAGCCGAACCGCTGGCGGCTGACGGGGCGAAGGTCGTGGACCGGGCGGCCGAATTGGCCCGGTCGCGAGTCGTCTTCGTCATGGTCGGCACGTCCCAGAACCTGATCGACGCCGTGCTGGGCCCCGAGGGACTGCTGGCCGCGCCCGGCGAGGTCTCGCCCGCAATCGTCATCGACCTGTCGACGGTTTCCGTCGAGGCGTCGGCGGCGGTCCGGGCCGGACTCGCAGAGCGAGGTACCCAGTTCCTGGCCGCGCCCGTCATGGGCAACCCGCGCGTCGCCGCGGCGGGCAAACTCACGTTCGCCGTGTCCGGTGAGCCGGACGCCGCCGCCGAGGCGCGGCTGTACCTGGACATTCTCGGGGCGGGGGCCAGTTACGTCGGAACTGGCGAGGTCGCGCGCACCGTCAAGCTGTGTCACAACCTCTTGCTCGGCGTCGTGATGCAATCGCTCACGGAGGTAACGATCCTGGCACAGAAGGCGGGCGTGAGCCGCCAGGCCTTCCTCGCGTGCATCAACGACAGCGTGATGGGATCCATGTTCACGCGCTACAAGTCGCCCGCGCTCGTGAATCTGGACTTCCACGCGACGTTCACGTCCGAGCTTTTGCGCAAGGATTTTGACCTCGGGCTTGCGGCGGCGCGCGAGCACGAGGTACCTATGCCCGTAGCCGCTCTGGTGCACCAGATAGTCCAGGGTCTTGTGGGAAACGGCTTCGGGCAGGAGGACTTCGCCACCATGATCAAGCTCCAGGCCAAGGCCTCGGGCGTGGAGCTCCTCAGCGAGGACGTCTACGTGTCCGACGGGCTCGAGCCCGTCGGCATTGATGAGAACGAGCAATCCGCCTAACACACGGTGAGCCACTGGCCTCACCACCACAGCCAGCCGCTACGGCTGGCGCACTGCTAATGATCGGGCCTATCCCGACTTGGAAGGAGCACCGGGGATGAGAAGGCACACCTATCGCGCCCGGTATCTGGCTGCCGGCGCAAGCGCAATACTGGCAACCGCATTAATAGCTGCTTGTGGCAGCTCCGGAGGAAAATCGTCGTCGTCGTCAGGACCGATCCTGATCGGCACCTCGCTGTCGTTGACCGGGGACTTCTCCACTGACGGTCAGGCGTTCCAGAAGGGCTACGAGATCTGGGCGAATGACGTCAACAAGCATGGCGGCCTACTCGGCCGCCAGGTCAAGCTCGTCATCCTGAACGACAACAGCAGCCCGACCCAGGTGGACACGAACTACACCGACCTCATCACGGTGAAGCACGTGGACCTCACGTTCGGGCCGTTCTCGTCGTTGCTGACAGCCCCGGCCGCCGAGGTGGCGCACCGGTACGGCTTCGCATTCGTCGAGGGCGCCGGCGGTTCGCCGCTGGTGTTCGGCGAGAAGCTGCCCAACGTCTTCGACGTGGCGCTGCCAGTGGCCAACGCACTTGACCCGCTGGTGAACTGGCTGAAGTCGCTACCGGCCGGGCAGCGTCCGACCAGCGCCGCCTACCCGATCGCGAACGACCCGTTCACGATCCTGCAGGTACAGCGCGCACAGGGCTTCTTGCAGCAGGCGGGCATCAGCACGTCGTACTCGAAGATCTTCCCTGAAGAGGTGCCTGACTTCCTGCCCAACGCCAACCTTGTGGCCGGGAAGAAGCCGCAGTTGGTAATCCTCGGCTCGACGGCGGTGCCTACGGTGGCCTCGTTCGTCAAGGCATTCGCGCAGCAGCACTTCAATCCGAAGATCATGCTCGCGACCGCCGGACCTGACCAGGGCGCGGCATTCCTGTCCGCCGTCGGCGGCGCCGCCGTAGCCAACGGCGTCATGGTGCCGAACCTGTGGTACCCCGGCTACGTCGACCCGACGAGTCAGGCGATGGTCAACGAGTACGTCGCCAAGTACGGCGGCAACGTCTCAGGCGTCAACGCTGACGTGGCGGAGGCGTATTCGGTCGGCCAGATCACGGCCGACGCAGTCACGGCGACCGGCAGCCTGAAGGGTTCGAAGATCATCCCCTACCTGCACGGTAACCGCACGTTCCCGAGCGTCGAGGGTCCAGTCCAGTTCAACAACCTCGGCGAGAACGTGAAGGCGATCGCCTTCGTCTTCCAGTGGCAGAACGGCCAGTTCGTCCAGGTTCTCCCGGCCGGCGCGACTGGTTCGAAGCCGATCCTCTACCCCAAGCCGAACTGGTAGGCCGACTAATCATGCAGACGGCACGGAGCTGAGATGGGAACCGAGATCGCTCACGCGATAGCTGCCGGAATACTCGGTGGCGGCGTGTACGCGCTGATGGCGGCCGGGCTCACGCTGATATTCGGCGTACTCGACATCATCAACGTCGCCCAGGGCATCCTGGTCGTGCTCGGCGGCTATCTCAGCTACGTGCTGTCTGTGCACCTGCACATTGACCTGCTCTTGGGCCTGCTCATCACCATGCCCGCTATGTTCCTCATCGGCGTATTGATCTACTGGCTGTTCATCAGGCCACTGCGCGGCGCGGAACGCACGTCGATGACGCTGCTCGCGTGCTTCGCTGTCGCGCTCATCATCGAGGGCGTGCTGTACCGGGAGTTTGGCTCGCAGTACGTCTCGCTATCCGCCTCGTACACGTCATCGAGCGTGCACATTTTCGGCTTTTACCTGGCCGACATTTACCTCATCGGGTTCGGGCTCGCCGTCGTGGCGATCGCAGCGCTGTACCTGGTCCTGTATCGGACCAAGTTCGGCCGGGCGGTCCGTGCGACTACGCAGAACCAGGCGGCCGCCCGGCTCATCGGCATCGACGTCAACCGGGTCGCGGCCGTCACTTTCGGCATCGGCACGGCCATGACCGCGGTCGGCGGCATGGTGTTCGGCGCAACCAGTGGCGGCTTCAACCCCAACAGCGGCTACGACCTCATCTCCCGGCTGCTCGCGATCATCATCCTCGCGGGGATGGGCAGCATCGGCGGCGCGCTCGTGGCCGCTGTGTTCATGACAACCGCCGAGTCGATCGTCGATATCTGGCAGCCGAACTGGTCGGTTGCCGTGTTCTACCTGGCGCTAGTGATCATCCTGACGGTCCGGCCTGCCGGGCTCTTCGGGCGGCGGGCGGTGCGGGCCCAATGACAGAGCAGGTCGGGACAGAGGTACCGCCGGCGATCGACATCACCAAACCGGGAACGGGGTCGGTTCTACAGACCCGCCGCCGCACGCTCTCGGTTGGCGGCGTGGCTGCGGTCGTAGCCATCGTCGCTGTCTATCCACTCGTCATCACTAACGCGACAGCGACGAACTTCGGCGTCATCACGCTCATCTTTGTCGCGGTGACCTCTGCGTGGAACTTGTTCTCTGGGTACTCAGGCTATCTCTCACTCGGGCACGCGATCTTCTACGGCTCTGGCGCCTATTTTCTCTGCGTCGCCGCGAAGGACTGGCATCTGACCGGCGACGCGGTCTTCTGGCTGGTGCCGCTCGGCGGAGTCGTAGCCGCGGTGATCGCGGTCCCGGTCGGCCTCGTCGCGCTGCGCGTGCGCCGCCATACGTTCGTCGTCATTACGATCGCGTTTTTCTTTATCGCTCAGTTGTCCGCGTCAAACCTGGGTGTCACGGGCGGATCGAGCGGGATCCTCGTGCCAGTCCCGGGAAACTGGGACCCGGCCACCTACAACAACCCGTTCTACTATGTCGCCTTGATCCTGGCCGCGGCGACCGTAGCGCTGGCGTGGCAGGTGCGCCGTTCTCGGTTCGGGTTGCAGCTCCGGGCGATTCGGGACGATGAGGATCGGGCTGCGGGACTAGGCGTGCGAGCCATGCCCGTGAAGCTGACCGCCCTCGTCGTGTCCGCCCTGATTACAGGCATGGCCGGCGCGCTCTGGGTCTTCTTCATCGGCGAGGCGTTCCCGCAGTTCGTGTTCGACCCGCTGTTTGACCTTGCGGTCGTCCTGATGGCGTTCCTCGGCGGCCTCGGCACCGTGGCCGGGCCAGTGGTCGGCGCGCTGATCCTGGAGCCGACCCAGCTCTGGCTCAACCTCCAGCAATCCAACAGCTACGAATCGGAGATCATCTTCGGCGCCTTGTTCCTGGTGGTGATCCTCTTCCTGCCCCGTGGGATCCTGCCGACGGGCGGGGAGTACGCCACGAAATGGCAGGCGCGATGGCGTCGCCGGCGCGAGGACCCACAGTGACCGCGGACCTGCGCACCGAGGCCGTGACGAAGTCGTTCGGTGGAGTCCAGGCACTGACCGATTGCTCACTGACCGCGCGCGCTGGGCAGATCACCGGGCTCATCGGGCCCAACGGGTCCGGCAAGACGACGCTCTTCAACGTGATGACCGGGTACGAGCGGATCGACACGGGCCACGTGTACCTCGGCGACCAGCAGATCACCGGTGAGCCGCCAGCGCGCGTCTTCGGGCTCGGCGTCGGCCGGACCTTCCAGCTGACCCGCGTGTTCCAGCGGCTGACGGTGCTGGAAAACATGCTCGTACCCGCCCAGCGCGGCCGAACTGGCCGCCAGCACCGGCAGCGTGCGCTCGAGCTGCTGGCGTTCGTCGGCATCGCCAATCACGCGGGCGCGCTGGCCGGCACCTTGTCATACGGCCAGCGCAAGCTCCTCGAGCTCGCCTACGTCCTCGTGGCCGACCCCGCGGTCGTGCTCCTCGATGAGCCAGCCGGCGGCGTCAACCCGTCGCTCATACTGCACATCGCCGACCGCATCCGCGAGCTGAACTCCGAAGGCCGCACATTCCTGATCGTCGAACACAACATGGACTTCGTTATGGGTCTCTGCCACCAGATCACGGTCCTGGACTCAGGCACTGTCGTAGCGTCTGGATCGCCGGCGGAGATCCGCACCAACCCGCGCGTGCTCGACGCCTACCTCGGCAGCGACACCGGCGAAGACGAGCTCGCCGATGACTGAATTCGCACTGAAAGTCGAGGGAGTTACCGCCGGGTACGGCGGCGGCGACGTACTGCACGACGTGTCGTTCGAGGTTCCGGCCGGCGCCATCACGTGCATCGTCGGGCCGAACGGCGCTGGAAAGTCGACGCTGCTATCGGTCATCAGCGGGGTGCTGCGGCCGCGGCAGGGTCGCGTGCTGCATGGCGGTAAGCCGCTCACCGGCAAGAGCCCGCGTGACGTCCTGCGCGCGGGCGTCGTGCAGGTGCCGCAGAATCACAGCCTGTTCCCGGATATGACGGTTGAGGAGAACATCGAGCTTGGCGGCTACATGCTCGGCAGCCGGTCGCTTGTCGCCAACAGGCGCGCCAGCGTCGAAGCGCTCTTCCCCGACATCAGCGCGTGGTCGAAGAAGAAGGCGGGCAGCCTGTCCGGCGGGCAGCAGCGGCTGGTGGAATTCGCGCGCTGCCTCATGCTGGATCCCGCCGTGGTGATACTCGACGAGCCGTCCATGGGCCTGGCGCCGAAGATCTTGCGTGTCGTCTTTGGCGCCGTCCAGGAAATGAACTCGCAGGGCAAAACGGTCCTGCTCGTGGAGCAGAACGCTCGAGCCGGTCTCCGCATGGCCGGCTACGGCGTCGTGCTGGAGAACGGGCGAGTCCGGCTGACCGGCACGGGCCAGGAGGTGCTCGAGCATCCCGAAATCGGCCAGCTCTACCTCGGCGGCCAGATCGAATCGGCCGAGTCGGGGCGAGCAGAGGCTGGTCCGGTTGAGGCTGGCACAGGTCAGGCCGGGACAGCGCAAGGCGGCCTGGCCGCGCCGGAGCGTACGTGATCCTCGATTGTCACCGTCACATCATCCCCGCTGGGATGTTCAGCGGCGGTGTGCCGGCGGACTGGCGCCCGGTCGTCATCGAGGACGCCGGCCGGCCGGTGGTGACGTTTCAGGGGCGCACGCTGACGTCGATCACGGGCGAGTTCTGCGACGTGGATCTCATGCTGGCGCAGGCATCGGAAGCCGGCGTCAGTCACCTCCTGCTGTCGCCGTGGATCTTGCTGATCCCGGTCTTGGCGGAGCCCGCCCTCGCAGCGCGGATCTGCCGGGTGCAGAACGAGAGCCTTGCCGAGGCCGCGAGTCGCGCCGATGGTCGCGTGCTGGCACTGGGCGCCGTGCCGCTCCAGGACGCTCGCCGCGCCGTCCAGGAGCTCGAGCACCTGATGTCGCTGCCAGGCATGCGCGGCGTTGAAGTTCCCGCGAGTGTCGCCGGCAGCTATCTCGGCGAGGACGACTTCGCGCCCTTCTGGGCGGCCGCAGCCGAGTGCGGCGCGGTCGTTTTCGTGCACCCGACCACCAGAGGCCTCGGGCTGCCCGCCCTGGACGGCCACTACCTGTGGAACTCCGTCGGCAACCCGGTCGAGACGGCCATCGCGGCGGCCCAGCTCGTGACGAATGGCGTCCTCGCTCGTCATCGCGGCCTGCGCGTGCTGCTCGCGCATGGCGGCGGCGCGCTGCTCACGCTGCGGGGCCGCCTGGAGCGCGCGTTCGCGGTTCGCGTGGAGGCCCATGCGGCCAGCGCTGCGCCACCTTCCGAGCTGCTGCGTGGGCTGTATTACGACAGCCTGACGCACGACCGCGCGGTCCTCGCCGATCTCGTTGCGTTTGCCGGGCCCGAGCACGTGGTGCTCGGCTCTGATGCTCCGTTCGACATGGGCGCGGACAAGCCCGTCGATGACATCGCGGCGCTCGGCCTAGGGCCCGCCGACGAGCAGCTGCTGCTGTCCGGCACCGCGCGAACGCTACTCGGACTGCATGACGACGAGTGAGGTGGACATTCGGTGACGATTCATACCTACGGCACGAACGCTGTGGACTGGGAGCAGCGCGTCGACCTCGCCAGGCTCCGGTCGGAGCGGCTGGCGAGGCTCAAGGCGCACCTCGAAGCTTCCTCGCTGGGCGCGCTGCTGAGTTTCGACTTCGCCAACATCCGCTACATGACGGCCACGCACATCGGCACGTGGGGCATTGACAAACTGGTCAGGTTCGCGGTGCTGCCGCGCGGCGGAGAGCCGGTGGAATGGGACTTCGGCTCGGCGGCGCGCCATCACCAGCTGTATAACCCGTGGCTGGATCACACCGGCGGCCCACCAACGCCGGAAGGCGCCCGGGCGACAGGCGCGCGGGCGGGCATCTCTACGCTGCGCGGCGCCCTGCACCCGGACGCGGGCATAGCTGCTGACGTCGCAGCCAAGGTCGCTGACGTGCTGCGCGAGCACGGTCTGCTGGGCGAGCCGGTGGGCGTAGACGTCGCCGAGATGCCGGTACTCGCGGCCCTGCGCGCGGCCGGGATCGAGACCGTCGATGGGCAGCAGGTGTTCCTGGAGGCGCGGCGCACCAAGACCAGGGATGAGATCTCGCTCTTGGCGCAGGCGTGCTCGATGGTCGACGCGGCCTACCAGCAGCTCTATGAGTTCCTTCGCCCCGGCGTGCGGGAGAACGAGTGCGTCGGGCTCGTGTCGAAGGTCCTGTACGACCTCGGCAGTGAGTTCGTGGAGGGAGTCAACGCGATCTCCGGCGAGCGCTGCTCGCCGCATCCGCATGTATATTCCGACCGGCTGATCCGGCCCGGCGACCCGGCGTTCTTCGACATCCTGCACTCCTACCTCGGCTACCGGACGTGCTACTACCGGACGTTCGCGGTGGGCAGCGCATCCCGCGCCCAGCGTGACGCCTACGTCCGCTGCCGCGAGTACATGGACCAGGCGATCGCGATGGTGAGGCCCGGCGTGACGACCGGCGATATCGTCGCGCTGTGGCCGCGGGCCGAGGAGTTCGGGTTTCCCGATGAGATGGCGGCGTTCGCATTGCAGTACGGGCACGGCGTTGGCCTGTCGATCTGGGAGAAGCCGATCTTCAGTCGGCTCGTGTCCCTGGATCATCCCGAGCCGCTGGAAGAGGGCATGGTGTTCGCGCTTGAGACGTACTGGCCGGCCGCCGATGGCTGGTCAGCGGCCCGCATCGAGGAAGAGGTCGTCGTCACCGCCGACGGCTGCGAGGTGATCACCAAGTTCCCGGCCGAGGAACTGCTGGTAGCAGGCCGCAAGTACTGGACCGCCGGCGGAGCGCTCAGCACTCTTCGCGAGAGCCAGTCGAACCTGAACACCGCGGCCGGGCGCGGCGAGCTGAGCGCGAACAGCGCGGCGAGCGGGCTTGGCACTGCCGGCCAAGGCGGAGCAGGAGGCGGCACGTGACGGTGAGCATGGATGCCGGCCGACCGGCGCCGAGCATGGACGCGGGCGAGCTGCTGCGGCTGTATGAGCGGATGGCCGTCATCCGAGGTACCGAGAAGGCCGCGCACGACCTTTTCCTGGCCGGCCTGGTGAAAGGCACCACGCACCTGGCGGCCGGGCACGAGGCGGTCGCCGTCGGCGCCAGCGCAGCGCTTGCGGCCCGACGACTACGTATTCGCCACATACCGCGGCCACCACCACGCGATGGCCCGCGGCGCGAGCCCGGTTGAATGCCTGGCCGAGCTCATGAGCAAGGCCACCGGCGTGTGCAAGGCCAAGGGCGGCTCGATGCACCTGACGAAAGCCTCGGTTGGCATGCTCGGCTCCTACGCCATCGTGGGGGCGCACCTGCCGATGGCCGCCGGGGCGGCCTGGTCGGCGCAGCTGCGAGGTTCCGGTCAGGTCGCGGTCGCGTTCTTCGGCGACGGCGCTACCAACATCGGCGCGTTCCACGAAGCGCTTAACCTCGCCTCGGTCTGGTCGCTGCCCGTGCTGTTCATCTGCGAGAACAACCTCTACATGGAGTACACGCCGATCGGGTCGGTGACAGCCGCCGACCACCCGGCGGCCGACCGCGCCGCCTCCTACCGGCTGCCCGCCGAAGTCATCGACGGCAATGACGTTGTGATCGTGGCAGACGCGGTCGCCCGGGCGGCCGAGCGCGCCCGCGGTGACGGCGGCCCGACCGTGCTGGAGGCGATGACCTACCGGCACTTCGGCCACAGCCGAACGGACCCGGCCACGTACCGGCCCGCCGAGGAGGTCCAGCAGTGGCTGAGCCGCGACCCCCTCGACGTGGCTCGCGCTCGGCTCGCCGCAATGGGAGTCGCTGCCGCGGACATTGACGCCGTCACCGAGCGCGCCGCCGCCGATGTGAGTGCGGCGGTCGCGGCGGCCAAAGCGGCCGATGGCGCGGATCCCGCTGAGGCATTCACCGATGTTTGGGCGGACGGAGGACACCAGTGGCGGACCTGATCACGTACCGCGACGCGGTTGCCGAGGGCCTGGCCAGGGAGATGCGACGCGATCCGGCTGTGGTCTGTCTCGGCGAGGACATCGGCGCGGCTGGCGGTGTCTTCAAGACGACCGTCGGACTGCTGGCGGAGTTCGGCGCCGGTCGAGTCCGCGACACTCCCATCTCCGAGCAGGCCATCGTCGGCATGGCGATGGGCGCAGCCATGACGGGCATGCGCCCGATAGCCGAGATCATGTTCTCGGACTTCCTCGCCTGCTGCTGGGACTACCTCGCCAACGAGATCCCGAAGATGCGCTATATGACCGGCGGCCAGGTCACCATCCCGCTGGTGGTTAGGACCGCCAACGGCGGCGGGCTCGGTTTCGGCGCCCAGCACTCACAAGCGGTGGAGAACTGGGCGCTCGCCGTTCCCGGCCTGAAGGTTGTCGCACCGTCCACCCCAGCAGACGTCGTCGGATTGCTCGCCGCCGCGGTGCGCAGCGACGATCCGGTGGTGTTCTTCGAGCACAAGGGCCTGATGGCTGGTCGCGGAGAGGCGGCACCGCCCGGTCACGTCGTTCCCCTCGGTCAGGCCGCGATCGTGCGCCCGGGTACTGACGTCACCGTCGTGGCGCTCGCCGCGACGGTGCCGCTCGCGCTGGCCGCCGCCGATGAGCTAGCCGCCGGCGGTGTATCGGCCGAGGTGATCGATCTGCGCTGCCTGGTGCCCCTCGATATGGCCACCGTGCTCGAATCGGTCGGCCGCACCTCGCGCGTACTGATCGTCGAGGAAAATCCCTACCAGGGCGGCTGGGGCGGCACGGTTGCCTCGATAATCGCCGACGAGGGATTCGAGTCACTCGACGCCCCGATCCGCCGCGTCGCCGCCGAATGCGTGCCGCTCCCATTCGCCGACGCGCTCGAAGACGAGGTGATCCCCACGACCGCCAAGGTCACCGCTGCGCTCCGACGGCTACTCGACTACTGAGCCGGCTCTGCAGCAGCGGGCGGTTAGCGACAGCGACCCGCCGCGCCACCAACCGGTGCGCCACCAACCGCCGCGCCACCAACCCGCCGCGCCACCAACTCCCCGCCTCAGCGGGCGGCCGGCCTGATGTTCGCGTTGACGTGGAACACGTTGTCCGGGTCGTAGCGGGCCTTGATGCGCGCGAGCCGCTCGTACTTGCGCGGGCCGTAGCTGCCGCGGACCCGGTCGGCCTCATAGTCGCTTGTGCCGTTGACGTATCCGTCGCCGCTGCCGGCGGCATACGGCCGCAACGCCTCCCATAGGCCGCCGACCCAGCGTCGCTCGTCGGCTAGCCCGGCCTCGTCCGGGGTGACGCCAACGATGAAGACGGCATAGCGCGGCGACCGCCCGCCGCTGAACGCCGTCGCGTGGTCGCTCACGTCGCTGTAGGCTCCGTCGAGCCGGTACATCAGCAGCAGCGACATGGGCGAGGTCTTGGCCAGTATGTGCGCAGTCAGGATGTCGATGACCTCATCGGATAGGTCCTCGACGTACGTTCCCTTCTCGTACGCGTACGAGCCCCAGGCGTTGGCCTCGTCGAGCAACTGCTGGAGCTGGACGTACGGCATGGGCGTGACCAGATCGAACAGCGGCGGGAGCCGACGCTGGATATCGGCCGCGATCTCCGGGTGCGCTGCAGAGTCAAAGCCGGTCAGCACCAGCACGTAGCCCGGTGCGAAGTGATGCTCCTCGGGTACGAACGGGGCTGGTGGCGCGTTGATGGCGCCGATCACGGCGTTGACGTCAGCAGGCATGGTGGCGACGACGTCGCGCGCGAGACGCAGGGCTTCGGTGCCCTGTTCCAGCGGCCAGAAGAACATCCCGAACTGCACTATCGGATCCACCTCGTGGAGCTGGAACACGAACCTGGTGACGATGCCGAAGTTCCCGCCACCGCCCCGGATCGCCCAGAACAGATCGGGATGCTCGTTCTCAGACGCTCGCACGATGTCGGCGGTCGCGGTGACAACCTCGGCTTCGATGAGGTTGTCGATGCTCAGGCCGAACTTGCGGGTCAGCCAGCCCATGCCACCGCCCAGCGTTAGCCCGCCAACGCCGGTGTGGCTGACCAGCCCAGCCGGAACGGCAAGGCTGAAGGCCTGGGCCGCGGCGTCGACGTCAGCGAGCAGCGCCCCGCCTCCGACGCTCGCGCGGCGCTCCTGCGTATCGATCCGCACCTCGTTGAGGCGGCTCAGGTCGATCATCATGCCGTCGTCGCAGACCGCCGTGCCGGCCGTGTTGTGCGCGCCGCCACGGACGGATACGTCGAGTCCCTCGGCGCGCGCGAAGGTAACGGCCGCAGCGACATCCGCCGCCGACTCGCAGCGGGCGATGGCCGCCGGATACCGGTCAATCCCGGCATTCCACACTCGGCGCGCTTCATCGAAGTCACCATCGCCGGCGACGATGACGGGGCCGTCCAGCTCCGCGCGAAGTTCCCCGATCCGGTCCCCGGCTAGCTGCGTCATGTTCATCCCCTCCTGTGCGCACGCCTCACCCGGCGCGCTCCGTTCACGGAGTCGATCATGTTTGCGTGGGGGCTGGCTGGCGTGGTCATGGAGATCATGTGAGGGCGCTCGGAGCCCGCGAAGTGACGCGCGCTGCGGGGTATGGCGACGGTAGCCGACCGAGCCCGGCTGACGGCACTCGCGAAGGTGGCGGGAGCGCCTAACGTACAATTATGCGGAGACTACCTCCAGATAACGCTGAGCGGACGCGGCCTCAAGCTTGCGGTTCGGGAGGGGCGTCTGGCTCGATCTGAGCCTCGGGGGGATGCGCATGCGCCTGCAAACCCGGCAAACTCGGCCCGGCCGCTCCGCTCGATATGCGGCACTCAGGCGACCAGCACTGGCCTGGCGGTCACTCGTCGCTCATCACCCGGCGATGCGGTTTGTGCAGATTATCCCGATAGCGCTACTGCTCTGGGGTCTTGACGATGTGGCCCGCTTTCGGGCCGGCGCGGCGGCTGCCGGCCGACACAACGCGCTGGTCGTCAACTCGGTCAGCACGACGATCGGCGGCGCCTCCACCCACGTGATGAACAACTGGACAGTGGAGAACAGCGCGGCGGCGCTGGCATCCTCCTGGTACTACATTCTGTTCCAAGGCGCCATCACCGGGGTCGTGGGGGCGGTGATCTTGTGGCGGCAGGTTCCCACGTTTCCCCTGCATCGCAACGCGCTGGTCGCCATCACGCTGCTTGGCCTCGTGGCGTTCTGGCTATATCCCGTCGCGCCGCCGCGAATGCTGCCGGGTTATCACGACGTCATCGCCGTCACGATCCCCGCGTTCACCAGCGTGGTAGAGACCAACGGTGCGGCGCAGTTCGCCTCGCTGCCGTCCCTGCATATCGCCTGGGCTCTGTGGGCTGCCATCGCGCTCTGCACGGTCATTCGCAAGCCGGCGCTCAGGGTGCTCGTCTGGACGTACCCGTTCGTCACCGCGCTCGACGTGCTCGCGACCGGCAATCACTACCTGCTGGACATCATCACTGCGCCCGGGCTGCTGGTGCTCGGCTACGCGGTCGCGCTGACGCCCGCGCTCGTCCGGCGGCTGCGCAGCCGCCAGGTTCTGCGCCAGGCCACCGGTCCGCTGCCCAGCCGTCTGCAGACCAGCCCGGGACCGCCCAGCCGTTTGGAGCCCAGCCCCCTGCAGCAGAGCCGTCTGCACCCCAGCCCGGGACCGCCCAGCCCTTTGGAGCACGGCGAGGCCTGGCACTCCTGGATTGCGCAAAGCCAGATCATCCCTCGGCAGCGCCCGGCGCCAGAGCCCCGAGTGCATCGTCGGCTTGCGTGTCCAGGCAGCGCGCATCCTGATCATGGCAACTCCCCCGGCCAGCGCTAGCGCGGACGGACAGCCGCGACCGGCCATCTCCGCGCATCGCGGTGGCTCCGAGAACGCGCCGCCGGGCACATACGACGCGTATCGCAGCGCACTGGCCATCGGCGCCGACTTGCTGGAATTCGACGTGCGCCGGACCGCAGACGGCCAGCTTGTCGCGTTCCACGACCAGCGCGCTGGACCTGGCCGGCCGGTGCGCGCGCTCAACTATGCAGACCTCTGCAGTCTGGCCGGTTATGAGGTCCCCACGGTCGCTGGAGTCATTCGGCTGCTGGCCGATCGCGGGAGCGCGCACATCGACATCAAGGAGCGTGACTGCCTCGCTGCCGTCGCTGCGGAGGCGCTGAGCGTGCTCGAGCCGGCGCGCATCATCGTCACCACCGGTGACGCGGCCGCCATCATGGAGCTTCGCCGCCTCTTCCCGGTAGTGCCGTGCGGCCTCACCATCGGCGGCGATCTGGGTCAGACAGCGCGCTATCTGGCCGAACGGGCGCGCGGCCGAGTCCGCAGCCGTGTTGATGCGGTCTCCGCGGTGAAGGCCGACTGGGCCGTCGTGCACGAGCGCCTAGCCGAAGCTGGCGCGCTCGCGGAATGCCGCAGGCGCGGCCTGGCGACCATGGTGTGGACCGTCGACGACGACACGGCCCTGGCGCGCTGGGTTAGCCGCAGCGACGTCGATGTTCTCGTCACCAATCGCCCACGCCGCGCGGTCGAACTGCGGCGCCAGGAGCGTCACTGAGTACCGGTCAGCCAGCCGGCATCGACACCGCGAGCGGCCGCGATGCGCCGATGCGCGCCTTGTCGGCCGGGCGGAAGCGGAAGGGCATGATCCTGACGGCGGGCGTCTCGGCGACCGCGTCAGCCACAGTCGCGTACTGCGGGATGATGAGGCCGAGGCCGCCGTCCCCGAGGAGGTCCGTGAGCGCCGGCCTGCCAACGAGCCGTAGATCTCCGCCTTCAGCGGCAGCGTACTCGTAGGCGCGTCCTAGCTCGGCGCGTCCAGACGCGTCGCACGAACGGGTCGCGGACATATCGACGACCACAGTCGCGTGCCCGGCGGCGGCCAGATGGAGCAGCGTGGTGCGCAGTACGTGAGCGCTACGCGAGTCGAGGGCTGCAGGCGCGGCGATGACCGGCACTCCCCTAATCACCTGGATGGAATACCTGGACTCCGACATCGCGCGCACCTCCGTTGAGCGCTGCTGCCCCCGAAACTAGCCGGTACGCGGGCAGCTCGGCGGCAAGTCGAGCAAACCCGGCCCGCCTCTGCCAGGCGGCCTTAACTACCCGCGCGGCAACGCTCCATGCCGGGGACACCGCTCACCCGTAGGAGACGACGCCGGTCTGTGGCTAGTCGGGGGGCGCCACCGTGATCGCTGGGACTCCTGGTTCCGCAGCCGGGGCCGCGTCTGGCGCCCGAAGGCGGCGGAACTGGTGCGCGATGACGCCAGCGCTGGACCAGCCGACGGCGATCGCGAGCCAGAAGCTCACAAGACGAAACGACAGCGCCGCCGAGACAGCGGTGACCGGGCCGACGCCATACGCGACGAGGACGACGGCCAGGCTCCCCTCCACGATGCCGAAGCCGCCAGGCACGAGCGGCAGCGATCCGACGACTTGGGCCACGCCGTACGCCAGCAGGACGGCGTGCCACGGCACGGGCGCATGCACGGCGCGGAAGCTGCAGACCAGGCACAGGAAGTCGCAGCTCCAGACAGCTGTTGCCAGGGCCACGACGGCGACGGTGGATTCCGCGCTGAGCGGTATCTCGCGCATTCGGGTTAGCGTGCGCTCGATCCGCGCGGCAATGGTTTTCTGACCGGCCTCGGGCGGCCTCTGCCGGGGCCGGGTGAGCCGATCGACGCCGCGGACAACCGAGCTCGCCAGCCGCAGCACGAGGTCTCGCCGGATGAGGATGGCACCAGCGCCGAGCACCAGTAGCAGCCCGATGACCGTGACCCCGGCGCTCACGCGGCCGGCGCCGCCCGCCAGCGCGACGACGACGCCGATCAGCAGGAGCAGCGACATGCCGATGGCCTGCGCGATCAGAATCGTGAAAATGGTCCACCCGGCGCTGGCGCCGCTGGCGCCGTAGCGCCGGTAGTAGCGGTACCGGTAGGCGCTGGACACGGCCGGCTCACCCGGCACGGTGCAAGCGATCGCGTCGTTGGCGAGCGCCAGCAGGAACAGGCCACGCAGCGGGATCGCTGTCCCGCTGAGGCGCAGCACACGCTGCTGGAGCCAGGCGAACGTGACCAGCGACAGCGTCTCCGCTGATATCGCCGCGGCGAGCCACCCGCCGCTGGCGCCGGTGAGATGGTGCCAGGCAGCGGCCAGTTCGCCCCGTTTGCCGACCAGGAGCACCAGGACAAGGCATCCCAGCGCGACGCCGACCAGGTAGCGAACCACGGCCTTCACGTCGCGGCCCGCACCAAAGTCAGCGCCGTTGCCCGCCACGCAACCACGGTACCGAGTTGCCCCCGGAGGGTCACCCGCCTGGCAGCATGGGCTCCAGGTCGGCGATCGCGACGGAAGGGGCAGCACGCGGTGGCGCAGTACTTCGGCGGGCGGATCGGGACCGACTGGCGGGACTCACAGCCGTGGTGGCCGCCCGAGCCGTCGCCGCCGCCCGGCTCCCCCAACGTGCTGCTCGTCGTGCTCGACGACGTGGGATACGCCCAGCTTGGCTGTTACGGCTCCGACATCGAGACGCCCGCGATCGACGGCCTCGCCGCCAGCGGGGTGCGGCTCGCCAACTTCCACACGACCTCGTTGTGCTCGCCGACCCGCGCTTGCCTGCTGACCGGCCGCAATCATCATCGCAGCAGCATGGGCAGGGTGGCCGACCTGGCCACTGGCTTCCCTGGCTACTGGGGCAAGCCGCCGCCCGAGAACGGCTACCTATCCGAGATCATGCGCGCCGCGGGCTATGCCACCTACGCCGTCGGCAAGTGGCACCTATCCCCCGAGGACGAGACCAACATGGCCGCCTCACGATCGACCTGGCCGCTCGCGCGCGGGTTCGACCGCTGGTACGGCTTCCACGGCGGCGAGACCAGCCAGTTTGTGCCCGCGCTCTATCACGACAATCACAGCATCCGACCGCCCCGGTCCATCGAGGACGGCTACCACCTCAGCACCGATCTCGCCGATCGGGCGATCGAGTTCGTCGCCGACCTACGCGCGGCCGACGCGTCCAAGCCGTTCTTCCTGTACTTCGCCACCGGCGCCTGCCACTCCCCGCATCAGCCGCCCCGCCGCTGGCTCGACCGGTACCGCGGTGCCTTCGACCTCGGCTGGGATGCGTGGCGTCGGCAGGTCTTCGAGCGCCAGCTCGCGCTCGGCCTGCTCCCCGTGTCCACGGCGCTGTCGCCGCGGCCGGCCTGGGTACCGGCCTGGGATTCGCTCGGTGAGCGAGATCGAGCGGTCGCCGCCAGGTTCATGGAGTGTTTCGCTGGCTTTCTGTCCCATGCCGACGAGCAGGTCGGCCGCATCCTCTCCTTCCTGCGGGAACGAGGTGAGCTCGAGAACACCATCGTCTGCGTGGTCTCCGACAACGGCGCCAGCGCCGAAGGCGGCGCCGAGGGCTCGATCAACGACATCCGTCTGCTGAACATCGACCCGGCCCAGCCAACGGAGATGTTCGCCCGGATCGACGAGATCGGTGGCCCGTTGACCCACAACAATTACCCGTGGGGCTGGACGATGGCCGGCAACACGCCGTTCCGGCGCTGGAAGCGCGAGGTCCACGAGGGCGGCGTCGCGGACCCGTGCATCATCGCCTGGCCGCGCGGCGACATTGAGGCCGGCGCCATCCGGCACCAGTTTGCGCACGCGATCGACGTGCTGCCCACGCTCACCGACCTAACGGGCGTGCCGATTCCGGCCGAGATCGACGGCATCGAGCAGACGAAGCTCGACGGCGTGAGCATGGCCTACCTACTGCCGCCCGACGGCGCCGGCGCCGCTGAGCGCCATACGACGCAGTACTTCGAGATGTTCGGCTCCCGCGCGATCTATCACCGGGGCTGGAAGGCGGTGACGTTCCACCCAATCGGACCGCTGTACGACGACCAGAACCCGAACGCGACCTTCGACACCGACGTGTGGGAGCTCTACCACGTGGCGCATGACCTGTCCGAGTCGCGCGACCTGGCGGCCGAAGAGCCGCAGGTGCTGGCCGAGCTCATCGAGTTGTGGTGGGCCGAGGCGCGACGCAACCAGGTGCTCCCGCTCGACAATCGGGTGCTGTGGGCCCTCGTCCATCCGAAACCAGATCGGCGCGTCCCGCGAGATGAATACGAGTACTTTCAGGGCGGCGCTCAGGTTCCCGAGTCGGTCGCGGTGAACGTACGCAACCGTTCGCATGAGCTTGTCGTCGACGTCACCATCGCTGACCCCGACGACACGGACGGCGTACTTCTCGCCCTGGGGTCCGCCCTCGGCGGCTGGTCCCTGCACATCCTGGGCGCGCGGATCCGGTACGCGCACAACCTGTACGGGGCCGAGCTGCACGTCATCGACTCGGCCGACGTGGTTTCTCCCGGCGACCACCGGATCGAGTACACGTTTAGCAAGGACGGCGGTCTCGGCGGTACCGGTGTGCTGCGGTGTGACGGTCGCGAGGTCGGACGCGGCTCGATCCCGCGTTTCACCCCGTCTGGGTTTAACGGCGTGGGCGCTGGCCTCACCTGCGGATACGAATGGGGGCCCGCCGTAGGCGGGGGATATACGGCCCCGTTCCCGTTCCGTGGAATCATTCGCCGTGCCGTTGTCCGCACCACGGGTCCAGTGATTCGTGACCCGCTGGCCGAACTCGAGGCAATCCTGGCCGAGCAGTAAGCGGGTTACGCGGCCTGCTCCTTCGCCTTCCGCGCGGCGGCCCGGAACGCAGCTCTGATGGAGGCGGCCGCCTCAGCCGGCCGCGCGGTAATGTCGCGCCAGGTGAAGTGGACAACCTCGAAGCCGGCATCGCGGAGGCGCTTGTCCCGGCGCAGCTGGGCCCTCGCTCGGCCTGGGTCAATGTCGTATTTCATCGCACCATCCACTTCGGCAATGGTCCTGTGCTCTTCCCAGTAGAAGTCGACCCTGCCGATGATTTCGCCCTTCGCGTCCTGGATCCATACCTGTAGCTGTGGAGCCGGGAGGCCTAGTTGGTCGAACGCCACTCGCGCAATGGACTCGAGGACTGATTCCGCCAAGCCGCTGGCGAATTCCACGACGCGGCGCGCCTGGATCATCCCTGTTCTTCGGCTACCTGTAGCCAGCACGGCCCGAAGCTGCGACTTGGACGTGAGGCCTTTGCTGATTGCCGCGTCGGCCGCCACGACGCCGTCTGTGAACGTCATGGTCCTGGCAACGTCGATCACTGTCCTCGCTGCCGTCGTGACCGGCAGTCCCAGCTTGCGCATGACATGGTCCAACGGCAGCGGCGTGGTGTACAGGTGCACGCCTGCGGTGCCCTTACGGCCCCCGGCCGGCCGGCCGGTAATAGTGACGTCGTCAGTGGGTCCGGCGATTAGGTCGATGCCGTGGAGCAACGCGGCCGACTGATGACTGACGACCGCGCCCCTTCCGGCCTGAGTCACCGCGGCCGCCGATCTCAGCACGTGTTGACCTTCCGGCGAACTGGCGAAGGCCTTGGCCGTCTCCCCTCTGACGTAGAGGCCCCGGCCGATGCGGACTAGGTTCCCCCGTTTGAACCAGGGTGGAGATGTGACTCGCGATGAGTAACCACTGGCGAGTAATCGACGGGTCGTGGCCAAAGGTAACCTTTCGGGCCATTTTGCCGCTGTCACGGCCACTAGCGTCCCGCCGGCTACCGACATTTCGGGCCACGGGCAGTGGCCTGGGCGGACCCTGTAGGGATCGCGCAGGATTTTGTGCCCGTTATGGGTAATTCGCCCCGGCGGAATCCCTACAGTGTCCGATTTCGCCTGCGGAATCCCTACAAGGTGACCTCAACGGTAGGGACCACAACGTCGCCGGCCGACTGACTCCTCCTCCAGGTCAGCCGGCCGGCGAGGCGTACCCCGTATGGGTGTCCCAGACCCCACTACCGCAGCGCCGAGATCAGCGCGGAACTCGCCAGCGCCCCCGTCGCGCTGCCTACGGCGACGAGGCCGACCCACCAACCGAGCCACGCCGCCGACGGGTTCCGCGTACCCGGTTGGCATTCCCGGGCCAGTCGGCAGGCCCAGTCCACCGGCCTGGATGGGCATGGAAGCCGCGTCCGCGATCCCCTCCGCCGCGGACCCGGCCTGGGCACCCCATCCAGCCGGCATGAACTGGGCTCGGACTAGCGGCTGGAAACTCGCCGCGATCGGGTCGGGCCGCCCAGCCGTCCGAAGATCGGCGACCAGACCCGCCACCATCGGGACGAGACCGCCGACTGCCAACAGCCAGAAGACAACGCCGCTGATGAGCCAGCCAACGCTGCCTTGGCCGCCTGTCGGGTGAACTACTTCGTCGATGAAGTTCCAGCCGAGCAGGCCGAACAGCGCGACCCAGGCAACGAGGCTCGCCGACGATCCGCGTCCGAAGACGGCGCTACCCGCAACCGTGATCGTCGTCGCGACCAGGCCACCGAGGATGCCGACGAGCAGGAGTCGGAAGTCGGGACTCGTGCACTGGTTCGCGACGACGTAGGGCCCTCCGCTGGCGCAGAAGCCACCGTCTGTGCGCATCACGTCCCGCATGCCAGCCGAGGCGGCTAGCACGCACGCGATCACGCCCGCTGCGCCGACGATGACGCACGCGGCGCCTATGAGGCGCCGCGACATCAGATGCTCGTCAGGTCAAGCCAGACCGCGGTCGGATTTGACGGGTCGACGGCCCCCTGAAGCGTCATCCCCGGCCGGAGCCGACCGATCTGCATCTGGCTAACCGGCTGCTGAATCGTCGCCGGGTACGGCGGCATCCCGTCCGCCATGACGGTCACCTCGAACTCGACGAGCAGATCGAAGTTGATCATCCCGACCTGGCGCATGTTCGAGATCATCACATTCCTGCGCGCTGCGGTCCCGTTGGCCAGGCCAGCCGCGGCCGCGGCTGCGGCGTTGGCGGCCTGCGTCTGCGCCGCCATCATCTCGTTGGCCCGGGCCATCCGGTCCTGTGCAGCCGCCATCCGCTCGCCGACCGGCGGCATCGACTTCTCAATCTCCTTGGCCTGCTTCTGCAGGTCGCGCATGTTCTTGAAGACACCCATGGGTCAGCTCTCCCGGTACAGCTGGTTGAAGCGCTGGGTGACGGCCGGGTTGGCTTGCATCCGGCCATTCCAGCCCCTGCTCGCCTCTTCCCAGTTGGCGGCCGGAATTCCGCGCGACTCCGCGATTTCCGGCAGTTTTGATCCGTCGTAGTTATACGCGGCGACGCCCTTTGAAACGGCTGCGAAGTCCTCAAGCGAGACACCGGCAATGGGGTCGAAGTCCGCCCCTGTGGGAGCGACCCCAGGCTGGGTGCCCGGCAGGCCGCCGAACTGCCCCATCTGCTGCGTCTGCGCGTACTGCGCCTGCGCCGCAGCTTGCTGTGCCTGTGCCATCTGCTGTGCCTGCGCACCCAGCTGCTGCGCCTGCTGAATCATGCCGGGCGCGGCATTGACCATGTCCTTCATGTCCTTCATGCGCTTCATCATTCCCATGGGCTTACTCCTTTGTGATTCCCACCCGGGCAGGTGATTTCCTTCCAGGCACACCGTGCTCCAGAGTCGGGTACGGCATGATCAGCCGCAATATCAGCCGAGTCTCTTTTTGGTACGCTGGCTGTGTCGCAAGTCCGCGATGCCGGCCCCTCCGCGCGGACGCAGCGCCGTCGCGAGCAGGGATGGGGATCGATGCTGGACGAGCCGCCGCGCCGGACGCTAGCTGACCGGCTTGAGGACCGAGATCGCTCCCGTTTCACCGGTCGAGTCGATGAGATCGCCTTCCTCGATCGATGCCTCGACTCAGAAGACCCGCCAGCCAGCGTCGTTCACATCTGCGGCGCAGGCGGCGTGGGCAAGAGCACCCTGCTGCGCGAGGTAGCTCGCCACGCCCGCGATCGCGGCATCCACGTGGTTGCCGTCGACGGCCGAGAGCTCGGTCCCGCGCCTGGCGCACTCGAAGCCGCGCTGCGCAAGGAGGAAGAAGCTGACCGTCTCCTCGTTCTGCTCGACTCCTACGAGCGCATGGTCGCGCTCGACTCCTACATTCGACAGGATCTGCTGCCCGAGCTGCCCGACCGAGTTCTCGTCCTGATCGCTGGCCGCGGCGCGCCGGACGCTGGCTGGTTCACCGGCGGGTGGGAGGCTCTAACAGCAAGGATCGACCTGACGGGCCTGCCGCCCCGGGACGCCCGGCGTCTGCTAGCCGCGCGAGGCCTTGCCGACGACCGAGTCACCGCGATCGTCGACTGGGCGGCTGGTTCGCCACTGGCGCTGGCTCTCGCCGCGGACGCGGCGATCGCCGATGCCCACTGGAACGCCGCGAGCGCGCCCGACCGGCCGGAGATCCTGCGCGCGCTGCTGCACCGGCTAGTCGAGACCGAGCTGCACGACATCCGGCCGTCGGCGCTTGGCATCGCCGTCGTTGCCAGGAACGTCACTCCTGACCTGTTGCGGGCCGTGTTGCCCGGCGAGAACCCAGAGGAGGCGTACCGCCAGCTGTCCGAGCTGACCGTTACCGAACGGCTCGGAAGCGGTCTCACCATGCACGAGCTCGCCCGCAAGGCTCTGCTGGCTGACTTGCGGCAGCGCAACCCGGTGCTGGAGCGTGACCTGCGCCGCCGGGTCGTGGACTACCTCTACTCGCGCGGTATCGCCGGCGACCAGATGATGATGATTGAGATGGCGCACCTCGTGGAGAATCCACTGCTGCGCTGGGGCTTCAGCTGGGACGGCAACGTCAGCTTCCGTATCGACTCGGTGCGGCCTGGCGACGCTGACCGAATCGAGTCACTGACTAAGGAACACGACCGCGCGTGGTGGCAGCTGACCCGGCGGTACTTCGCCGAGGCGCCGGACCGCGTTGCCGTCGCCAGAGACTTGTCCGACCGGGTCTGCGGCTTCCTGGTCAGCATGAGCCTGGCGACTGCGCCGGCGTTCGCCGATGACGAGCCGCTCGCAGGGCCGTGGCTAGCCCACGCACGCCACAACGCCGCGCTCGGCGACTCGGTGATGTGGCACGCAGCTGTCGACTTCACTGGCGCGGGCAAAGTTCAGGCGATGCTGGGTATCGCTGGCGTACTGCGCTGCGGATCACCGAGTCCGCGGTTCGCTTACCTGCCAATAGACCCGAGGCTGCCCGGCGCCGTCGAATTCGCGCACGCACTGGGCGCGGCGCACCTGGCCGAGCTTGATACACGCCTGGGCGACGAAGTCGTCCAGTGCCACCGGCTCGATTATGGCCCCGGCGGCCTGTTCACGTTCATGCGCGATCAGATCTACAGCGAGCTCGGCTTGTCGGCACCCGTACCGACGCCGCTACCGGTCGCCGATCTGGAGACCGTTCGCGAGATTCTGAAGAACTTCCGAGTGCCGCGTGAGCTGGCACGCAGCCCGCTTGCGCACGGCTCTTCGGTCCTGGAACGGGCTGAGTCCGTGCAGCACCTCGTTTGGAAGGCCGCCGACGAGGCGTTCGGTGACAGCGAGACCGAAAAGCTCCTGCGCAGCGTGCTCATCGCTGGGTACCTCGAACCGCTGCGAAGTCACGAGGAAGCGGCCAGCAAGCTGCTGCTCAGCCGCGCTGCGTACTTCCGCAGGCTCCGCACCGCCGTCGAGCGGCTGGCTGAGCACATGGCCACCGCCAGCGCGCCCGCCGACGTCGCCTGACTCGCTCGAGGTTCGCGAGCTGGCACAACGCCTGCCTGCCAGCGTTATGACCCCAGGGTCGACACCACGTGCTCGGCGATCGCCAGGCTCGCGGTCGCGGCCGGTGAGGGCGCGTTCCGGACGAGCAGGACCCGCCCGTCAGCTTGCAGTACGAAGTCGTCCTCCAGGCTGCCATCTCGCCGCACTGCCTGAGCCCTGACGCCCGATTCGGCCCTGCAGAGGTCGGGCATCTGCAGGTCGGGCACGTAGGCACGGACACTTGCCAGGTAACGGCGTTTGGACAGGGAGCCGGCCAGCTCATTGACGCCACTGCGCCAGTGCCGCCGCGCGAGTTGCCAGGTACCCGGCCAGCTCGCCATCTGGGCGATGTCGCGGAGGCTGACGTCCGACCAGTGATAGCCCTGAAGCGCAAGCGCGAGCACTGCGTTGGGGCCTACGTGCACAGTGCCGTCGATGTGCCGCGTCAGGTGCACGCCGAGGAACGGGTAGCGCGGGTCGGGTACCGGATACACCATGCCTCGAACGCGGTCACGGGCTTGCGGCGCCAGCTCGTAGTACTCGCCGCGGAAGGGGACGATCCGCAGATCGCCAAGCGTGCCGAGGGTCTTGGCGAAACTGTCGCCATTCAAGCCCGCGCACACGATGGCGTGGTCGAACTCGAAAAGCCCGGCGGCGGAGCTGACGTGGACGCCCGCCGTCGTCTCGCTGATGCCGGTAACCGGCGTCGAGAGAAGCACGTTCCCGCCCGCGGCGCCGACAGTCCCCGCCAGCGCCGCGCACATCCCGACATAGTCGACCGCTGCCGTGAGCGGGGAGTAGAGCGCGGCCTCGCCCTGGACGTAGGGCTCGATCTCGGCGATCTCCGCACGTGGTACGCGCCTGACGCCCGGAACCTGGTTGCGCGTCGCGCGATCCTCGATCCGAGCTAGGCCAGCAAGTTCCTGCGCGGACGTGGCCACGATCAGCTTGCCGAATCGGCGATACCCGACGTTGTGTTCCTGGCAGAACTCCCGTGTCATCGCCGCGCCGCGCCGACACAGCAGCGCCTTAAGGCTGCCGGGCCGGTAGTAGATGCCCGCGTGCACCACGCCGCTGTTGTGACCGCTCTGGTGCGCCGCCACGCGGCCTTCCTTCTCGAAGACGGTAACGGCGACACCGGGAAAGCGGAGCGTTAGCTCTCTGGCGACCGCCAGGCCGACGATGCCAGCGCCGACGACGCCGACCGACTTCAGTGATGCCACGACGCGAGCTTGCTCGAAGGTGGTGCCCATCCGCAACTGACCCTGCGCCGCGGCGGCGGCGAGACCCGGAGAGAGCCATTGCTTGATCGCGGTCAGGCCGCTTCACCTGCGGCCCGCAAACCGCTAGCGTCGCCCGCTATCGCATTCGAGACCGGCGACGGCTGCTCCGAGCCCGACGCGGCCGCGGGGCGGGACGACGCAGCGCGCTGGTTGCTTTCCGCCGCAGTCGCCTCGCCCCGGCGCGCGCCGACGTCGGGAGCTTTGTCCGCTTGACCACGCTGGGTGCCTCGCCGGGCGGCATCAGCGATGCGACGCCGACGGGCTCGGTCGCGACCTGGCCGCTAAGTGCCGTCGTACTTCCTTCCGGCGCCGCGGAGCGGCGCTGCGCGAGCGCCGTCTCCGCGGTGTTGGCTGGGTCGGCTGCGTCAGCATGGCGCGTGGTCCGGGCCCGGCTCTCGGCGCGCACAACCTGGAAGCTGCTGAGGCCGATCCCGGTGGTGATAGCGGCGCCCCCGGCTAGCTGCACTGCGCCGGCCGGCTCCGCGAACAACGCAATGCCCATGACAGCGCCGACCAGCGGCTCGAGGTTAAGAAACGCACCGGCGACGTCCGCGGAGACGCGGCTCTGGCCAAAGGCGAATAGCGAAGTCGGCAGCACGGTGCCCGCGACCACGAGGCCCAGGGTTGCAAGCATCGCCGCGAGGCTGCCTGAGCCGACAGCGTGGTGCTCGCTGATCAGCGCAATCGGCAGCGCGAGGACACCTGCACCCAGCAGTTGGAGTCCGGTGACCGCGATCGGGTCCCGGCCGCGCAGCATTCTGGCCTGCGAGACGGTGAAGGCGGCCGAGATCAGCTGCGCCAACAGGACCAGGCCGTCCCCGCCCAGGCTTGATCCAGAGCCCTGGCCGCCTGCGATGAAGCCGACACCGGCCAGCGACAGCGCGAAACCCGTCCAGGCGAGCGGTCGCGCCACGCTGTGTCCGAGGACCGCGGCGAAGATCGCGACCAGGACCGGCGTCGCGCCGATCAGCAGTGCGGCGTGCGTCACGCTGGTCCGCTCGATGCCGAAGTTCTGCAGCAGGACCGACCCGCCGTAGCCGATCGCCCCGGTGATCATGATCGCCGGGCTGAAGGCGGCCCGCAGCTGCGACCGGCTCGCCACCAGCAGCACCACCGCAGCCAGGGCGAACCTGACGCATGCCAGCCAGGCAGGCGGGAGCCAGCCGAGGGCGACCTTGGACAGCGGCACCGTGGTACCCCAGAGGATCCCAGCGGCCACGAGCGCGGGGACGACGAAGCGGCGGTTGGTGGTCATGCCTCATGTCTATTGCGAGCGGCAGCAGATTTGGCCAGTCGTCGCGAGAACAAGATATTATTTGGCAACATGGCTGTTTCACTTGATGAAATTGACATTCTGCTGCTTGCCGAACTACAGGCAGACGCCGACCGCACCAACGTTGAGCTCGCCCGGCTGGTTGGCCTGTCCCCCGCCGCAACACTCCACCGCGTTCGTAGACTCAAGCAGTCCGGGGTCATAAAGGTCATCAGCGCGAGGCTCGATCCCGCGGCCGTTGGATTCCCGCTGCAGATGTACGTCGGCGCGACGCTCGGGCGGCACGAACCGCGCGGTACCCGCTCGTTCGAGGACCTGGTCCGGTCGCTCCCCCAGATCATCGCCGCCGACAACGTGACCGGCGAGATGGATTACTTGCTTACCGTTGTGGCCAGGGACGTCGCCGAGCTTCAGCAGGTGCTGGCGCGACTAGCCGCGCGAGGCGGTCAGCGACTCGTCACCTATTTGCGACTTGAGGAAATCAAGCCACCATCGCGGCTGCCGCTCGCGGCCGAGGTCAATCCGTAACCGGTGTCACGGGCGTCGCCGTGCCAGATGCGCTCGGCCCGGCGCCGCTAACCTGGCTCGTGCTGCTGGACTCAGCATCGCCGGGACTGTCAGATCCGGGCTCGGTCGCGTGCCACACCGTCTTAACGATCACCTGGATCGCCCCGGCCGCCGGAATAGCCAGCAGCGCGGCGACGAAGCCGCCGAAGAAGCCCCCGATCCAGCTGCCGATCGACGCGCCGACCAGGATCGCGACGAGCACGAGCAGCGGGTTAATCCGCACGGTGCGACTCATGATGACGGGGTTCAGGATGTGGTTCTCAACCTGGGTGTACACGAGGAAGACGACGAGCGTCACGATCCCCGCCGTGATGCCGTGGGTCAGCGCGAAGAGCACCACGGGGATCCCGGCCAGGGCACCGCCGATCATCGGCAGGAAGTCGATGAGCGCAACCCACAAGGCCCATAGGAACGGGAAGGGCACGCCCAGCACCAGCAGCGTCGCGAGCACGACCGCCCCCGCGATGAGCGACGTCGCGAAGTTGCCCAGCATGTATCCGACGACGGACCGATTCACCTCGCGTGCCACCTGGGTGTACCTCGCCGCCCGATCCGGCGTCAGGAGGCCGACGAGTCCGGCGCGGAGCTTGGGGCTTTCCAGCAGGATCAGCACGACGAGCACGAAGATCGTGAACAACGAGAAGACCAGCGATAGCGCGGCCGTGCCGAGGCTCAGTGCGGGATGAGCGAGGTCGCGACCGTAGCTCGCGAGCTTGGGCGCGTTTTTCACGACCCAGGCCTGCAGGTGGTACTTGGTCACCAGGCGGCCCAGCCAGCCGTGGCCATGCTGAGCCTGACTGACGTAACCGGGAAGCGCGTCTGACAGATGAACGACGCCGTTGACCAGCGGATACCCGAAGGCGGCGGCGAGGCCTGCAAACGCGCACAGAGCTAGCACTGTGACGACTGCGACCGCGATGCCGCGGCGCCCGAGCCACCGCTGGAGGACCACCACCAGCGGATTCAGTAGCAGCGCGACGAAGCCGGCGACCACTAGCAGCAGGATCACGCCCCGGAGCCGGTCAATAATCCGGCCGGCCAGGAACGCCAGCACCACAACGGCGACCGTGACGAGGATCGCGCGCAGCGGGACCTTGCTCGATTCGGCGGCACGCCACAGCTTGGCCCGGCGCGTCCGGGCGGGCGGCAACTCGGTACTCACCCGGCAAGCATGCCAGCTTGGGGCCCGGTCGCGGCCGGCGATTGCCGACCGAGCCTGCGATTGTCGGCCAAGCAGACGTCAGGTACCAGACACGGCTGCTGGTGCGCGGGACTAGTGCACGCGGGCTCGTGCCCCGGGCTAATGCACCCGGCTAGCGCACGGCTAGGCGGCTAGTGCACGGGCGGCGGCGTGCCGTTCGCGCTCGCCGCCAGTGCCGGGTCCCACCCGCACATCACACAGGAGTGCAAGAACGCCGACCGGGCGAATTCCAGCGCGGCAGCGTGCGGATCGCCAGCCGTCCTGATGTCATCCCAGTTCAGGATGTACTCGCCGAGGCCGGCGTCAAAGTGCGCCGCCGGCGGACTCAGTTTCAGGTCGGCGTATCCGCCCGGCGCTGGATGAGCGTAGGCATAAAACGCGGCCACGGGATGCCGGGGATCTCCCGGCCACCAGCCGACGGCTACCTCTTCCGCATCCATGGCGTTACGCATGATGAAGTTCTCCGCAGGCGGTTCAGCCGGCAGACCCGAGAACAGGCTCACCGCCAGGTCGAATGAACCCCACCACGCATTGACTGGTGTCGACCGGCCGCGGTAAGGCGCCCGGAACTCTCCGAGAACCATCGCGGCCCGCCCAGCGGCCTCGAAGTAGTCCGACACCTGCTGGACGTCATATGTGGCGTGCTCGTCATCCGCGTCGAGAGGCGTCGACCACGGCACTTCCTGAGGCGTCGGATCGATCTCGACGTCCCCGGCGAGCCGCCGCACAGCTGCGAGAACGTCCTTCGTCACGGCGCCGACGGAGCGGTTCGGCGTCAGTGGGATCCGCTCAGAGCGACCGTCGCTGTGCTCGGCTATTGCCTCGTGCGTCCGCAGGTCCAGCACCGCGACCAGCCGCCCGGAGCCGTCTGGAGCTGGCAACGGTGCCGTCTCCCAGCCGCGGGCCGTCAGCCGCAGCGCGGCGTGCTGGAGCTGCGGCTCGGGCGGCGCGAGCTCGACCGCCAGCTTGCCGAGAACTTGAGTGTGCGCGTGAAGCGTTTCGCAGGTGTCGCGCCATAGCTCGTAGGACACCGCGGGCCAGACATCAGACATGTTGTGCACGGTAGCCCGCCCCGGCAGTAGGCACTATCACCGGCCGGCGCCAGCTTGACATGTGACCAATTGGTCACCTATTCTCGAGAGCGTGGACGAGGTGTTCAAGGCGCTGGCCGATCCGACGAGGCGCGCACTGCTCGATGAGCTGTATCGCAATGACGGCCAGACGCTCAGCGCGCTGGAAGAGCGGTTCGCGATGACCCGATTCGGCGTGATGAAACACCTCCGCCAACTAGAGGAGGCAGGTCTCGTCGTGACCAGGAAGCGCGGGCGCGAGAAGCTCCACTTCCTCAACCCGGTGCCGATCCGGCTCATCCATGACCGGTGGGTCAGCAAGTACGCCGAGCCCTGGGCCGCCGCGCTCAGCGAGATCAAGCAGAAGCTGGAGAGACCGATGGAAAAGATCTTCGAGATCTACATTCGCACCACTCCCGAGCTGCTCTGGGAAGCCATCACGGACCCGGAGATAAGGAGCAAGTACAACTTCGGCGCTGGCGTGCGATCGGACTGGACCCCGGGCGCGCGGCTCGAAATGGGCCACCCGGCGGCGCCGAACCTGCTCGCCGATGGTGAAGTACTCGAGGTCGATCCCCCTCGCAAACTCGTGCACACGATGACGGCGCTGTGGAGTGACGAGGTCGAGCGCGAAGGAGCGAGCAGGGTTACCTGGGAGATACAGCAAGTAGCCGACTCATGCCGGTTGGTCGTAACGCATGACCAGCTCCGCGACGGCGCAAACGATCAGATCTACGGCGGCTGGCCAATGATCCTGTCCGGCCTGAAGACGTGGCTGGAATCAGGGGAGCTGCTGACCACGCCGGGATCGCTTATGTACAGCCAGGACTGGAACTCGGCCCAGCACTGAGGAGGAGCGACGATGACCGACACCACGACGACGCGCGTTACGAGCATGCGCACGGTGGGCGTCCCGGTGCGCGACCAAGACCGCGCCCTCGCGTTCTACACCGGCGTCCTCGGACTGCGACTGACGATGAACGCAGACATGGGCGGCGGCAGGCGCTGGATCGAAGTAGCTCCGGCGGTCGGCGGCACGACGATTGCACTGGTCAACGCCAGCCCGAGTGTGCCCGCACCCGTGGAGACCGGGATCAGGCTCTGCACGCCTGATGTCGACGCCCTGCACGCGCACCTACTCGACCACGGCACCAGCACCGACGACGTCTTGCGCTGGCCCGGCGTTCCGCCGATGTTCGCTTTCCGCGACCAGGACGGCAATGGCCTGGAGATAGTAGCGGAGTCGTAGGCACGCTTGGCGGCTGTGATGTCAAGGACGGAGTGAACTGGGCGTGAGGTGGGAAGTGCTGGCCCTAGCTGGGCCGCACTCCCAGCTCACGCCCTCTGCGTGCCTGGCCGCGTCCGCTCTTGTTGCAGTGCGCCACGACTCAGGCGCGAATCGTCACTGATTCGCTGCCCCTCCGCTTGACATATTGCGCGGTGTGCTTGATATAGTTTGCATTGTAGACCTGAGGAGGACTCAATGATCGACACCCGCGCTGTCGCGCAGGAGGTTCAGGACCAGTTGCACGCCGCTGTGCAGCGCGGTCAGGACCAGATGCGCAAGAGCCAGGAGCAGATACGCAAGAGCCAGGAGCAGATACGCAAGAGCCGCGAGGCGGTCGCCGACGTCATTCGGACGGGTAACCAGCTGGCGAAGGCCGTGCGCCCGAGCATCCCGACGCTGCCGAAGCCAGTGGTCCACGTTCCGCAGCTGAGCAAGCTCCCGAACGCGGCCAAGCTGCGGGCCAGCGCACAGGAACTGTCCGAGCACGTGATTGCCACCCAGCGGAGCCTGACCGACAAGGCCGTCCAGGCCGCGACGCCGGTAGCCGAGCAGTTTGTCGCCCGGCAGCGTGAGCTGGCCGGCAAGGCCTTCCACGCCGCGACGCCGGTGGCCGAGCAGTTCGTCGCCCGGCAGCGTGAGCTGGCCGGCAAGGCCTTCCACGCCGCGACACCGGCAGCCGAGCAGTTCGTCGCCCGGCAGCGTGAGCTGGCCGGCAAGGCCTTCGAGGCAGCCAGCCCGCTCGTCGCCGAGGGCGTCGCCAGGCTGACCCAGGTTGTCGGCACGATCCAGGACGCCAGGAAGCCGGGACGCAAGCACGTGTCGACGCCCGAGGCTGTGACGCCCGCCGGGACCGACGCCAGCGCTGCCGCCGAGACCGGTGCTGCCGCGGCAAGCGACGTCGTCGAGAGTGGCACGACAGCTGCCGCCGAGACGCCGGCCAAGCCTCGCGCCGCCAAGCCTCGCACTGCGAAGGCCAGCGCCGCGAAGGCAGGCCCTGCCAAGACCAGCACGGCCAAGACCAGCACGGCCAAGACCAGCACGGCCAAGACCAGCACGGCTAAGACCGCCTCGCGCGAGGGCGCGAGCACTGGCAAGACCGCTGCTCGCAAGTCCGCGGGCCCGAGCACCAGCAGGGCGCGCACCCCCAAGAAGTAACCGTCAGGCCGGCGAGCAGCCGGGATCTGATGATCGTCATGCCGGCCAGCAGCCGGGTTCTGATGATCGTCACGCCGGCGAGCAGCCGGGCCGTGGCGAGCCGTCAGAGCAGCGAACAGCTCACCCTGACGAGCAACCAAGTCGTTGAGGCGGGCAGCCTGCGGGCTGCCCGCCTTAACCTCCAAGTCCGGCAGAGAAGATCCCGATGAACGAGCCGTGGGACTCCCAGATGCAGGCGCTTGGCGCCTTCATCCGTAGCAAGCGCAAGCTGGCCAATCTATCTCTGCGACAGCTAGCCGAACGCACCAAGCTTTCGAACCCTTACCTGAGCCAGATCGAGCGGGGCCTTCATCAGCCGTCGGTCCGGGTCATCCGGCTGATCTCCGATGCGCTGAACGTCTCGACCGAGACCCTGCTTGCCCAGGCCGGCCTGCTGCACAGGGACACGTCTGCGGCCGGGAAGCCGGAGGCGTGGCCAGCCCGACATCGAGGCAGCGATCAAGGCCGAGCAGCGGCTGTCTGATGACCAGAAGAACGCGCTCATAGCCGTCCTCCGGAGCATGCTGCCGACCGAGTAGCACGAATCGGTGACAACAGTAGTTTTGGTGTGATCATCCCAGAACGCGCGCCAATGCTTCGCGAGCCGATTACGATACGACAACGTGACGGATCTGAGCCAGCCGGCGCAGCCGCAGCCGGCAGAACCGCAGCCCGGCGGGGGCGTGTCCCAGCCGCAGCAACGGCAGCCTGCCGCAGCGTAAGCCGTCCGGCGAGTCGCTGCCTCAGCGAGGCGGATCGCTGTTCGAGCACGCAGGGTCGGCTGCCTCCCCCGACGATTCAGCCGAGCCTGGCCGCGCAATTCCAAGCCTTCAGCCGTCCTGAGACGGCGGCACCCCCCAACGATGTGCTGGCGCGCCTTCGCGACGCGTTGCTCGACAGCGACGACACGCTCCCGGGTGCGAGCGACAACCGGGGCAGGGACGGCTCCGGCGGACCGCAGGAGCATGGACAGCTACCCCGGCGCGGCGAGTCCCTGCCACAGCGCGGCAGCTCCCAGCCCGAGAGCGGCGCCCCTATCCCGCAACGCCCAGGCTCGCAGCCTGAAGTTCCAGGCTCGCTGCCGACCCGCGGCTCGGGTGCACTTCCGCTGCGCGGCTCCGAACTTCCCCAGCGCCGCTCCGAACTTCCGCTGCGCGGCTCCGAACTTCCGCAGCGCGGCTCCGAACTTC
The DNA here is from genome assembly GCA_963730085.1 of uncultured Actinomycetota bacterium. GTDB lineage: Bacteria > Actinomycetota > Actinomycetes > Streptosporangiales > Streptosporangiaceae > JAJYUU01. Next base: position 64,583 of record CAVSQI010000021.1, read on the forward strand.
CGCGCGCGGCTCCGAGCTTCCCCAGCGCGGCTCGGGTGCACTTCCGCAGCGCGGCTCACCACTCCCCCAGCGCGGCGGTCAGCCAGACGGCCCCGAAGCGCTGCCCCGGCGCACGACGAGGACGAGGCCATCCGGCCGGCATCGCAGCCCGCACCGGCTCTCCGTCGCTTCGGATGCGCCCGCGCTGGTCCTCGCGGTGCCAGGATCTGCCGCGGCCGACACCGACGAAATCGGCCCGAGGGTCGCTTCCATCGCCGAGCTGTCGTGCCCAGGCGTGGACATTCGGGTCGGTTACGTCCAGGGCGCGGACATGTCACTGGCTGACTCTCTCCTGCCGGACCAGGATTCGGCCGACCACGACCAGTTCCCAAGCGTGATAGTCCCGCTGCTGCTAGGCCCAAGCCCGGCCATCGACGCGACACTGAGCAGCATCGCTGCGCAGCTCCCGGTGCCAGCGGTCGTCGCGGGCCATCTGGGTCCGCACCCGCTCGTTGCCGAGGCATTGCACGCGCGGCTGGCCCAAGCCGGGCTCGCCCGGCATGCCCGAACGACTGGCCTCAGCATCTCCGCCGACCGCCGCGGCATCATCGTCCTGGCCGACAAGGACGAGCAGGCTGCTAGCGCGGCCGCCGTCGTCGCCGTGCTGCTCGCGTCGCGGCTGTCCGTGCCAGTCGTTCCCGCTTCCCTCGGGGACCCCGCAAGCATCGCGGACGCCGTGACAAGGCTCTCCGACTCGGGCGTGCATCCCGCCCTAGCGCCGTGCCTGATCGGGCCCGAGACATCGCTGCCGGTGCTCGAAGACCTGAGCGCAGCGCTAGGAGCACCGGCCTCGGCGCCGCTCGGCGCGCACGAGGCCGTAGGACAGCTCGTCGCGATCCGCTACGGCGCAGCGCTCGCGAGCCTCAGCCTGGCCGGCTGACAGCTCCTTCACACGCCACCCGGCACTTTGGGCGGCGGCGAATCCAAGCGGCCCCGTTCCCTTTGAAGCTATCCGTTGACATCAGCCTGTCGGGTGCGCTGGGCTTACGAACTGTGACCGCACACTGGTTCACATTCCGAACCCGAACGCCGAAAGAGGTGGCACATGAGCGAGTGGAACGCCATGACCTATGAAGGCAAGGACACGATCTTGCGAGTGGTCCGCCGCGAGGCGGGAGAGATGTTTGCGCTGGCCGAACAGCCCGGTGCGTGGGACGCGCCGACGGCATGCGAAAGCTGGCAGGTCAAGGACGTCATCGGCCACGTCGTGGACACGACCGAGGGGTACTTCAGGGCGTTTGACACCGCGCGAGCCGGGGCCGAGGCGCCCGACGCGCACGGCCTGCTCGTCATGCACGAGATGGCGGGGTCGTCGGCGCGTGCCCTGGCCGACGAGCTGAGCCAAGCGGAGATGATGGCGCGGGCCCGCGCTGACCTCGACAAGATGATGGGCATACTCCAGCCGCTCAGCGCGGAAGAGTGGGGCGGGCTGATCGTGCCGCACGCGTACATGGGCCCCGTGCCCGCGTTCGTGTACGCCGGCGGCCAGCTCATGGACTACGGCGTGCACACGTGGGACATCCGCCAGGGCAGCGGTCGCGCGCACGCGCTCCCGGCCGACACCGCGGACCTGCTGGTTCCGTTCATGTTCATCATCTGGCAGTCGACCATCCGGCCTGACGCCGACCTCAGCCCGTTCACGATCGGCGTCCGGGTCAGCGGCCGGAACGGCGGCGACACCAGGGTCTCGATCAGCGACCAGGGCATGAGCTACGAGGCCGGCAACATCGACGACCTGCCGGCCATCCTCGAGTTCGACCCCGGCAGCATGGTGCTGACCACCTTCGGACGCGTCAACGGTGGCACGGCCATCGGCGACGCGGCGCTGGCCGACCGATTCCTTAACCTGTTCTACCGGATCTAGCCCGCTGGGCAGCCGGAGAGGGCGGTCACGATCCCACGCAGGGGAACGGGGCCGCCTTCGCTGCCCGCCGTCGCATGGCCGCGGCCTACTCCGCTGGCGGCACGTATCGCAGGTTCTCGTCGACTTCGCGGTAGATGGCCTGCGCGGCGGGATTGCGCATCTCCTCGGCCAGATGACCGAGCAACCCTGCCGTCCTCGCTAGCAGCGCGAAGCCGCGCAGCAGGTCGGGCGGGAAACCGAGGTCGGCGAGGGCAGCGCCGCACACGCCCGCGCCGTTGAGCGGCAGCGTTCGGCCAATGATGGCGGGATGCACCCGGCCGACCGCGGCGAACAGCTTCAGGTGCGGGCCAAGTACGCCCGACTCCTCGGCGATCCGGTACATCGCCGGCGTGCGGGGGTCACCCTCCTTGTGCACTGGGTGCCCCAGTCCCGGAACGAGCCGACCCGCTGCTCGCTGTGCCGTGACGGCTGCGACGGCCAGCTCGTCCCAGCCGGCGTCGGTGTCTGGCAGGTCCCCATCGTGAGCTGCCAGCGCTTCGCCCAGAAACCGTCCGCAGTCTTCGGTCACTCCCAGATACCGCGAACCGCCGCCGAGCAGCCCGGCCGCCATCGCACCCTGGACGGACTCGGGCGCGCCGAGCAGCGTCAGGCGCGCCGCGATCGCCGACGGGGTGAACCCGTGGTCAGCCAGGGCGACGAGGACGGACTCGAAGAGTCGCAGTTCCCCGACCGTCGGGCGGCGCAGCGCTGCTAGCCAGAACGCCAGCTCGCCGAAGCTGACGTTGCCCATCAGGTCGTCGGCCAGGTTGTGACCGAGCAGGGTGATCGTGGTGGCGTCGGAAGTTCCGATCGACGTTGGGTAGTCAGTCACTGTTCTCCCTGTTCGGGCTTGCGCGCGGTCGGCTTCGGCTAATCGGCGGCGGCGTCGTAGTCGGCGGGCCCGTGGCCGTCAGGCAGCCGGTGCTTAGCGATGCGGGCGGTGGGCGTCCGCGGCAGCTCGCTGATCCGCTGCCAGTACCGCGGCACCTTGAACGCCGCGAGGCGCTCGGCGGCGAACGCCCGCAGCGTCTCGAAGTCCACATCGGCTCCAGCCGTCAGGACGATGAACGCCTTGACCTCTTCCTCGGATAGCTCGGATGGAACGCCCACGACAGCTGACTCCAGCACCGCCGGATGGCTGTCGAGTACCTCTTCGACTTCCAGCGGCGACAGGTTCTCGCCGCGACGCCGAATGACCTCCTTGACCCGCGAGATGAAGGTGTACGTGCCGTCCTCGTGCGCCGTGACGAGATCCCCGGTCCGCAACCAGTCGCCGTCCATCACCGCCGCAGTCTGCTCGGGCATCGCCCAGTAGCCCGGCGTGACTACCGGGTTTCGCAGCTCCAGCTCGCCTGTCCCGCCCGGACCGAGAACAGTGCCCGTGCCGTCGATGACGCGCGCTTCGTTGACGATGCCCAGATACGGGTGCTGCCGGACCTTGCCCAGCGTTCCGTACGGGCGGGTGCCGTGCGGCCAGATCAGCCCGTAGGGCGACTCGGACATGGCGTAGCCGACGACGATGCGCAGGCCGAACCGCCGCTCGATCTCGAGCTGCCGGTCACGCTCGGGCGCAGGCCCGGTGTAACAGAGCCGCAGCGGTGTATCCGCGTCGTCGGCGCGCTCGGGCTGCCGCATCAGGATTTCGAGCATCGCGCCGATGGCGTTGAACTCCGTCGCACCGTGCCGCCGGGCTGTGTCAAGAAACGTGCTAGCCGAGAATCTCTCCGCCAGCACAAGCCCGGCGCCGCACGCCAGCGAGCCCATCACCGAGTACGCGGGCGCGTTCACGTGGAACAGCGGCAGCGTCGTCAGCATCCGGTCGGCCGCCGTCAGTTCCATCCAGAACGGGAAGCCCTCGCCAGCCATGGCGTAGGCCCGGTGGGTCTGCATGACCAGCTTCGAGCGGCCGGTCGTGCCCGACGTGGGGATCAACGCCGCGACATCGTCCGGGCCGATCCCGGCCGCTGGCAACGCGCACCCGCGCCGGACCGCCCCTGCCATCGCTGCCGGATCGCTCCATTCCGCGGGCACGAGAGCGTGCACATCAACGTCAGATGGGAACGGGGCCGACCGCGGCTCGCCTGCGCTAGCCCGGCCGCGGTCGGCTGCGGCAGCGTCAACGAGAGCGCTTAGCTCGGCGTCGGTCACCAGGAGCTTCGGCTCGACCTGGCCCACCAGACCGGCCAACTCGGCAGCCGAGGACCGCGGGTTGACAGCCACGGCGATGGCGCCGAGGGTCGTCACGGCCAGCCAGCTCAATAGGTACGGCGGCGTCGTCCTGGCCGTGAGCATGACCAGGTCGCCCATGCCGATGCCGGCGCCGCGCAGCGCCTCGGCGGTCAGGCCGACGGCCGTGACGGCTCCGCCGAACGTCAGGTTCCCAGCATCGCTGCGTATCCAAATGCCGTCGGCGTCTCGATCGGCCGCAGCCGCCAGCAGCCGCGGGATGGTGCCCTCGTATGGCTCCGCAGTCACCGCGGACCACCTATCCCGGCGGCGGAATCTGGACTGGCGCAGCCCGTCCTCGTGTACGTGGTCCGGAGCTCGTAGTCCTTTTCGGGCCCCGTTACCCGCCAGTTCTCGGCGTAGCTGTCCGCGCTCAGGCGCGTCACTGTCACGTCGTAGAGATCAGCTCTGCACGGGTGGGTGGCCGTGCAGGACACGGTTCTCAAGTCGAGCCGATAGAACTCGCGCCCGTCGGGGAACCGGACGTCGGCGGATCCGTCCCCCGCGTCGAGGACGAGCAGGCTGCGGCCGGCCGGACCGCGATGGCTACCGAGGGACAGCTCGCCGGACTCGACGTACGCCAGGGTGCGCCCCGCAGCGGATTCCGGGCAGGTGCGGAAGCTGGCCGTCCCCCGGAACGAGCCGACCTGAGCGCCGCGGCGGTCGCAGATGCGCCGCTCGACGTTCCAGTCGCCCGACAGGAAATCCACGGTGCTGTCCACCGGAGCCTGGGTCGGCCAACCTTCTGCTGGCTGGTCCCTGTCTGGCCGGTCGGAGCTCACGCCCGCACGATACCTGGCCGCAGTACGCCTAACCGGCCTGGACCTGCCCATCGTCGCGCACGCTGCCACCGACGGATCCCGCAGCGGCTTGGCAGCCACCTCGCCACAACAGCCGCTCTCACCAGAACAGTCACCGTGGTAGGGTCCCTGCTCGTCCGGCCGTACCCCCAGCGGCCCGCCCAAGGAGGTCCGCCTTCATGTCGTCCGTCGCGATTGGCCGCCCCCGCGCGCTAGTTCTCGCCGACCTGATCGCGCTGAACCGCGGTCGGCTAGCGCACGCAGTCCGCGACGTACTCCTCGTGGTCGGCGCCGCCGGATTCGTGGGCGCGCTGGCGCAGATCTCGATCCAATTGTCGTTCACGCCGGTCCCGATCACCGGCCAGACTCTCGGCGTGCTCTTGGCGGGGACTGCCCTCGGCTGGCGTCGTGCCGCCGCGTCGATGGCGCTCTACGCAGTAGCCGGTGTCGCGGGGATCCCCTGGTTCGCGGGGGGCGCGTCCGGCTACGCGAGTGCGTCATTCGGATACATCGTTGGCTTCTTCTTCGCCGCAACCGTGTGTGGGTATCTCGGGGAGCGCGGCGTCGACCGCTCAGTCCTGCGTTCCGTGCCCGCGATGGTCGTCGGCGAGATTGTCATCTATGCCTTCGGACTGACGTGGCTGGCGCTTGACCTGCACCTTGGCGCGGCAGCGACGCTGAAGGACGGATTCACGCCGTTCATCGCGGGCGACGCTGTCAAGGCGGCGATCGCCGCGGGCTTGCTGCCGGCTGCGTGGCGACTCGTTGGGCGGCAGCGGCGGGATGACTTGGGGTCCTGACTCAGCCCGGGTTGGAGTCCGGCGCACCCTCGTCGGATCCCGGCTCGTGATCTGACTGCGGCGCTTCATCGGCCGCCGCACTGCCGGCGGCAGGCGCGGATTCTGCGGTCCACGCGGATTCTGCGGCCCACGCGGAGTCGGCTGCTCGCGCGGTGTCGGCGGCCTGCCCTGCGCTCGTCGGCCTAGCTGCATCGCCCGCCGCGGATACGACGGCCGTCCAGGCCTCTCCCGTCGACGCTTCGCCGTCGGTCTGCTGTACCACGTCGCTGGCAGCGGACTCGCCGACGCGATGCTGTCGGCTCCGAGTCCGGCGGGCCACGACGGCGTGCTGCCGCACGAGGGCGGCGAGCACGTCCAGCTCAGCCGAGAGCGCCGTCCGGCCCTCGCGCGTAATGCGGATCCAGGTACGCGGCCGGCGTCCTTCGTAACCCTTCTCGACGTTGACGAGGCCTGCGTCTTCGAGCACCGTCAGATGTCGCGACAGATTTCCTGGCGTCAGGTCGAGCGCCTCGCGCAGGTAGCCGAACTCGGCCCGATCGGCCTCGGCAGTGATCGTCAGGATGCCGAGCCGGTGCCGCTGGTGCACCGTTTCGTCGATCCCGCTGGTCGGGTGGTCGATCACTAGGCCTGCCCGGTCGCGGCAATGCCACCGTCGGCAACTGGCCCAGTCGGGCGCGGTCCCCGACGGCGCTGCACCACCCAGGCGCCCGCCCCCGAGAGCAAGAGCACCAGGGCGGGCAGCACCACGTTGGGCAGGCGGCTGGCCTCGGGGCTGAGGTTCCAGCCGAGCCTGTAAAAGACGTTCTCGATGTCGTACAGGCTGGCAACCAGCGACAAGGCGAGGTAAAAGGCCGCGATAACAGTCAGCGCTACGCTCCGCTCGGCCCACGCGAGTACCCACAGGCCGACGCCGATCAGGACGAACGCGAACGTGCCCCGAACGAGCAGATCGCCCGGCATCAGGAAAAACAGTGGGCCGACTCCTCCGCGTCCGGCCAGGATCGGGATCAGCAGCGCGAGGACAAGCAAAACGAGGCCGGTGATGAGGAAGCTGCGCGACGGGGTCCGCAGCCCGACGCGGTCGCCCCTTAGCCGGTACCAGATGGCGGTGGCAACGAGGCCGACCAGCATCACTGCCAGCCAGTAGTAGCCGAGATAGCGGTCGGCCGTAAGTCCGATGCCGCCGAGATAGTCGCTGTTGAGGTAGCCCAAGGGGCCAGTTGGGGAGCCAGCTACGCCGTGGAAGCCGCCGCGGCGGGCGGAGAAATGCGCGATATAGAACGGGATTGAGGCGCAGGTCAGGACGCCGAACAGCACGAGGGGAAACCAGTAAGCGTGCCGAGCACGCCTCGCTCGCCGGCGCGCGTCCCTCGCCTGGCGCAGCAGCTGTTCAGGCGTCTCCGCCAGATAAGCCCCGTGCACGATGGATTCGGCGCCGGACTCGGCCGCGTCACCTTGCTCCGCCGCGCCGCCGTCCACGGCCGCGCTGCCGGACTCCCCGTCGCTGCCGGACTCCCCGTCGCCGCCGGACTCCCGGTCGCCGCCAGGCTCCCCCGCGCCGCCAGACTCCTCCGCGCTGCCAGACTCGTCCGCGCCGCCAGACTCCCCCGCACTGCCAGACTCCCGTGCACTGCCAGATTCCCCCGCGCCGCCAGACTCCGCGTCACCCGAACCCGCGGCAAAATCATCCGTGCCCGGCGCCTCGTCCGACATCAGATCCTCCAAGCTTTGGACTGTCATCAGCTTTGCATGGCAAACTACTTTGCGGCAAGCTTTCCGGGTGACGGATGAGTGCCAGATACAGTCAGGGACAGCAAGCCGGAAGGAACCGCCGAGGAGTTTGAGGCAGTTGACTGAACCCGCAGCGACCGGCGCGGCGGACTGGCTGCAAGCCATCGCCCGCTGGACAGTTGGCGTCCGCAGCGTGGCGGCGCTGACCGGCGCGGGGATCTCGACCGACTCCGGCATCCCCGATTTCCGCGGCCCCGGCGGTCTGTGGACGCGTGATCCGGCGGCCGAGAAGATGTCGACGTACCAGGTCTACGTCACCGACCCGGCGGTCAGGCAGCGCTCGTGGCAGGCCAGGCTCGCGCATCCGGCTTGGACGGCCGAGCCCAATGCAGCGCACCTCGCACTGGCCAGGCTGACCGCGAGCGGCATCGACACCCAGGTGATCACGCAGAACATTGATGGCTTGCACCAGCGGGCCGGACTCCCGGATAGCCGCGTGCTCGAACTGCACGGGACCATGTACTCCGTCGTGTGCGTCGACTGCGGTGACCGCAGCGCCATGGCCGACTCGCTGGTGCGCGTCCGGTCCGGTGAGGCCGACCCGGCGTGCGCGGAGTGCGGCGGCATACTCAAGTCGGCGACGGTGATGTTCGGTCAAGCCCTCGACGCCAACGTCCTGGCCAAGGCGATCGCCGCGGCTCAGGCGGCCGACGTGTTCCTTGCGATCGGCAGCACGCTGACCGTCGAGCCAGCAGCCTCACTGTGCGCGGTGGCGGTCCGGGCTGGGGCCGCCTTGGTGATCGTGAACCGCGATCCGACGCCCTACGACGGGCTCGCGGCTGCCCTCATCAGAGAGCCGATCAGCACAGCTGTCCCGGCGATCGTCGACCTGCTGATCGCCGGGCAGGCGTGACCGGATGCGACGGTAACCCGGACAGTCGGCTGCGGCGCAGAACGAGGGCCCGGCCATGTCCACGCCCGGACCCTCGCTCCCGCTCATCACCGCGTCGTGTCGCCGTTCATTCAGGCCGCCCCGGCGCCGCTCACCGGATCAGACGACGTCTCCGAGTCGACCACCCCGGACTTCAGGTAATCCGTCCAGGACATCAGCACCGTCTTGCCGGTCTTGGTATAGGTCACGAAGGTCTCTTCGGCGATCAGCTTGCTCGTCTGCGGATCGAATATGAGCACAGACTTCCCTACCTCGCTCTGCGCCGGCCAGGCATGGACGAAGGCGAGGCCGATGCCAGATCTGCCGTCGTGATCAGTCATGGTTCCCAGCAGGCGCACTCCCGGGATCCGCTCGGCGACGACGAAGATAGCTGCCCGCAGAGCCGGACGTACATAGTCCTCCCGGAGCATGTCGCCGATCTGGACGAAGTCCTCCGCCGGACCCTTGGGCCCGCCTTCGATCTTGCGGGCCTCCAGCAGCGCCGCGAGCTTTGCTGGATCATCGGGCAGCGAGTTCAGGTTGGGCGGCCCGACGCTCAGCTGACCGGGCCCGAAAGTGGAGTCCGAGGGCGCGACGACGAGACTCGGCCGTCCGGCGGCGATCCACCCTGCGCGATCCTTCGCGGTGCCGAGCTGCGGGTTGCTGTAGGTCTCCACGATCCGCCCGGAGCCATCGGGCCCGATCCAGATCTGCCGCCGTTCGGTATAGCTGACGTTGTAGGACGTGGTCGGCCCGTTGTAGGTGTCGATCCAGTTCAGCGACGACGAGTCGGTGTACTCGAACTGGCCGGGTCCTGGCGCGGGCTCGAGGGGCTGCGCATGCGCGACAAGAGACAAGGAGCCCCATGCGGCCTTCGCCGTGCTTGGATGCGTGCTCGCGGATGCCCGCGGAACGGCTGCATTCCTGCGGCCTTCGTGACCACGCGGCGCGAGCTGCGTTGATCACCAGCGCCGCCGCCGCGGCCGCCACGGTCAGCCCGGCCGCGACGCGCAGCAGCGTGCCCGCTGCGCCGCGGCCGGCCCGTCCCCCGTGGGTGGCGCGCCCCGCGTGGGTTGCGCGCGCGGGTTTACCGTGACGAGCTACCGCCTCGCTGTGCTCCGTCGCCATTACCTGGGTTAGCGTCCGCTGTGCGTGCGGCGAGTCTCCGTCAGCGACATGTGCCAGCGGGACCGGATTGGCCTGCGAGATTAGGCTCTCGATGTTCATTACGCGTGCCTCCCTGCTCGCGCGGAGTTCTGGATGCTGGAACCCGAGCCCGGCGCGATGATCGAACTCGGCGCGGATGTCGCGCGGCCGACCGCCGCGCGCACGGCGTTGCGCGCCCGCCGGTACCGGAGCTCGAATGCGTTGACGGTGCAGCCGACAACGGCTGCCGCCTCGGCGTGGCTGAGCTCCTCCCAGTGCACAAGCTGAAGCGCCTCGCGCTCAGCTGGCCGGAGTGCTGCCATCGCTGCCAGGACTACGGAGTACTCGGAACCGGAGCCCGGTGGGCCGACCGCCGCGGCGGTGATCGCGGCGTCTACTGTCAGCCGGGTGCCGAGACGAAACCAGCGTCGCCGCGCGCGGTTGTGGTCGGAGATGCTGTTGCGAGCCACCGCAAACAGCCATGGCCGATCCTGCGGTGGACCAGGCACGTCGCCAAACCGGCGCCAGGCGACAATGAACACGTTGGCAATCACGTCGTCGGCGGCGTCATCGGGGACTCTCCGCCGCACGTAGGCTGCGATCTCCTGGTACCTGCCGCGGTAGAACGCCTCAAACCTGGCCGAGGTCCCAGCACTGGCGGGCGGGCCGATCATGCAGTGCTCCTGTTATGAGGGGTCATGCCTGCTACATGGCCGGCCAGCCGCTGAATCCGTCTGGAACTGGCGAGAATCTGTTTCAGCTATCCAGCAGGCGGCCGACGTTGACCTCATGATGGCCCGGCACGACACGTCGCAACAGCTAAGGGACGACCGTGACCGGCCACTTCCCAGCGCGGACGAGCCGAACCGCGAGCGACCCCACGAACCGGTGACCAGCGTGCTTAGACGCGCCCACTACGATCGCGTCCGCGCGAACCTCGTCAGCGATGCGCACGATCTCGGTGTACGGGTCGCCGCGCGTCGCCCGGAACGTGACCGAGATACCGAGCTCGTTCCCCATAGCATCGGCCCGTCGCTCCATGTCTGCCACGCTGGACCGGAACGCCTCTTCCTTGGCGACCGTCAGCGCAGCACCGCCTGGGCCTACGGCGCCAAAGGACGCCATCGGCAACACGAAAACCGCGACGATTCGCGCTCGCTGCCGTCGCGCCAGCCCCGCCGCGTACCAGCCCGCCCGGATCGACGTCGTGGAGTCATCCACTCCCACGAGGATGATCGAAGGCCCGTCGGTCCCGAGTTCAAAGGCGCCGTCCTCGGGCGTCACGACGCCTCACTGCTGCCCATACTTCGCAGTCTAGGACGGACGAGGTTGGCGACCGCCCTGGCATGATCAGCGGGTGACCTCGGGTGACCAGCCGGACGAGGCTGCGCTGCGGCGCCTGCTCCAGGCCGTCGACCCCGGCCTAACGCTCGTTCGTGCGCAGCCGCTGGCAGGCGGAGTGTCAGCGCGCGTCACCCGCATCGAGGCGGTCCGCCCGGACGGCAGCACCGACGCCCTGGTGCTGCGCCAGTACGGTGCCGCTAACCTCCGCAGTGACCCGCGATCTGCGGCCCACGAGTACGAGCTTCTCGCGCGCCTGCGCGCCCTGGGCGTGCCAGTGCCACGCCCACGTCACGCGGACGAGTCGCGCAAGATCATTCCTGTTCCGTACCTAGTTACGGATTTTGTCGACGGCGCGACTGTCACGGAGCCCGGGCAGGTTACGGGCTCGCGTAGCGCCTTCACACGGCAGGTGGCGGCCACTCTCGCCAGCATCCACCAGGCGGGCGTGGCGCCACGTGACATGCCGTATCTCCATGACGTTCTCGGCATCGCCACGGCACGGCAAGGAACGGGGCCGACATCCCTGGATGCAGCTCTCGACGAAGAAGCCGTTCGCGCCGCGCTGGCGCACGCCTGGCCGCCGCCGCAGGTCAATGAGCCCGGCCTACTGCACGGGGACTACTGGCCCGGCAACATCCTGTGGCGAAATGACATGCTCGTCGGCGTGATCGACTGGGAGGACGCCGTCGTCGGCGATCCGCTGGCCGACGTCGCGAACGCGCGAATGGAGCTCACCATGGCCTTCGGCCTCGCGGCAGCGAGTGAATTCACAACGCACTACACCGAGCTGATGCCGCCGGTGGACCTGACGGCGCTCTCGCATTGGGACCTGTATGCCGCCCTACGGCACGCCGGCCGGATGGCTGAGTGGGGACTGTCACCGGCTGCCCTGGCCCGTCTTCAGGCGGGGCACCGTGAGTTCACAACGGCGGTCCTCGCTCAGTTCCCCTCTCCGCGGCCAGCGCGTCAGAATGGCGTGATCAGTCCAACCTGCGGGCGATCAACCGCAGACTGACGGAGGTCGAGTCAAGTCAAGTGAGCCCCGCGTCGGCCGAACCCCCGGCGGCATCGATCGGTGCCGTGTTGCCCGCCTGGCGGGTGCTCGACATGTCGCAAGCGATCTCCGGGCCGTATGCGGGCCGGATCCTGAGTGATCTCGGCGCTGACGTCGTGCGGGTCGAGGGTCCGCGCACGGATGTCACGGACTTGTTCGGCGCCGTCATCGACGGCCGCGCCGGCATGTTCGCGCAGATGAACGCCGGCAAGCGCAACATCGGAATCGATCTGACCGCCGCCGACGCGACCGACCTGGTGCGTGAGCTGGCCGCGCGCGCCGACGTCCTCATTGAGAACTTCCGGCCCGGCGTGATGGACCGGCTAGGGCTTGGTTACGACCGCCTAGCCGCGAGTAACCCCGGGCTGATCATGCTGTCGGTCTCTGGCTTCGGTGCGACCGGGCCCGACGCAGGCCGACGCGCGCTCGCGCCCGTCATCCACGCCGAGTCCGGCCTAATCGCCCGGCAGGCCGAGCTGGACGGCCGAGCGCCGTCGGACCTGCCAATCGCACTCGCCGACACGGTGACGGGACTGCACGCTGCGATCGCCGTGCTAGCTGCGCTGCACAATCGCGCCGTCACCGGCCTCGGCCAGCACATCGGCCTCAGCATGCTCGCTGCCGTCGCCGCCAGCGACGACCACGCGCACGCCGCCATCGATGGAAGCCCGGAGCCGTACAGCTCGCGCGGCACGATCTGGCAAGCTCCCGGCGGACCGATGCTGATCGCTGCTCCCCCGAAGCACGCGTGGGTCATGCTGTCGCGTCGCGGGCTGATCGACGATCCCGCGCCGCCAGGCTGCGACGTCGATACCAAAGTGGCGCTGCGCCAGCAGGCGATTCAGGACTGGATGACGGCGTTCCCAGATCGCGCGAGCCTCATCGCGAAGCTAGAGGATGCGGGTATCGCCTGGGCCGACTTGGCCGACAGCTCGGACGTCTTTGCCGACGGCGCCCACTCGGTCAGCCTGCCGGGCAGCGACCGGCGCGTCCTGGCGCTCCCGTATGAGTTCTTCTCGGCATCCGCGACCGTGCGCCGCGGCGTCGCGCGACGCGGTGAGCATAACGCCGACGCCCTGGCCGACTGGCTGGGCCTCGATGAGGGCACCGTCGCATCGCTCACTGCGAGCGGCGCGCTTATCGCTGACTAGTCGGAGCTCGCCACGATCGCGGCTGAGATGATGCAACGCAGCGGTCCAGAACACACGAGCGCGAGGACGTGCCATGCGATCTGAAGTCGATGGATGTGCCACCGAGTTCGAGGTGACCGGCGCGGGCCGGCCCGTGCTGCTGCTGCACGGATTCCCCGACAGCGGGAATCTGTGGCGCCACCAGGTGCCTCAGCTCTCCGTCGCTGGCTTCCAGCTCATCGTGCCGGACCTGCGCGGCTATGGGCATTCGGCCAAACCGGCGGACGTCGAGTCCTACGGGCTTCTCCAGATCGCGCGGGACGTCATCGGAGTCCTCGACCAGCTCGGCATCGAGCGCGCGCACGTCGTAGGCCACGACTGGGGCGCCGCGCTCAGCTGGGTACTGGCCATCCTTGAGCCAGACCGGGTCGATCATCTCGCGGTGCTATCGGTTGGCCACCCGGCCGCGTTTGCTTCTGCCGGGCTGCGTCAGCGAGAGATGTCGTGGTACATGCTGCTGTTCCAGTTCCAGGGCATCGCCGAGAAGTGGCTCAGCGACGATGACTGGGCCAACTTCCGGGCCTGGTCACAGCACCCGGACGCGGACGCGGCGATCGCCGAGCTCGAGGCGAACGACTCGCTCACACCAGCGCTGAACTGGTACCGGGCGAACGTCCCGGCCGAATCGCTCGTCGCGCCGCCGCTCGAGTTCCCGCCCGCTCAAGCGCCGACGATGGGCATCTGGAGCGACGGTGACCGCTTCCTCAGTGAGGAGCAGATGACTGGCTCGGAACAGTTCGTGCGGGAGTCGTGGCGGTACGAGCGGCTCAGCGGTGCTGGGCATTGGATGCAACTCGAGGTACCGGACGTGGTGTCCAGGCTGCTGATTGACTTCCTGCCAGCGTAACGCCGGGCACGACCTGCACCGCTCTGCGAATTCAACCGGCGGGGGTCTACTCGGCGAAGCCGGCCCAGGGCGGCCGGTCGTCGCCGCCGACGCCCACGTTTGCGGCGAGTCGGCCAAGCACGTCGCTTAGCGTCGCGGCCTCCGCGTCGGAGATGCCGCGGCGCAGCTGGCCATCGAAGGCGATCGCTGCGTCCCGCAGCCGGAGGAACGCCTGCTCGCCGTCCTCGGTGAGCGCAACGACGTGCACGCGCCTGTTAGCCGGGTCGCGGTGCCGGGTCACAAGCCCGCCTGTTTCCATGGCGTTCAGGTGGTGGGTCAGGGTCGCCTCCCTGATGCCCATCGCCTCCGCGAGTTCTCGTTGATTGGCCAGGCTGCGCGTCTTCAGGTTGAGAAGCACGAGCCACATCGGGAGAGAGCCGCTAGCGGCCACCAGCGCGTCGTCGAATGCGCGGCTGACGGCGCGCGAGACCTGGGTGAGTCGCAGCCCGATGGGCAGCACGGCTGGTCGCATGCAACCAGGATAGCATAATTGATTGAGATCTAATCCTTTGACTTCTAAGCATTTGCTATCTATGCTTCAGTCTCATGACCGCTCAGACTCGGTCCGGCAGCACAAGCTCGCCGGTTTCTGCTGAAGCCCAGCAAGCTAGGCGCTGGCTCGCCCTGACGTGCATCGCCGTCGCGCAGCTAATGGTCGCCCTCGACGCGACGATCGTGAATATCGCTCTGCCCTCGGCACAGCACGCGCTGCACGTCTCCGATCCGCAGCGCCAGTGGGTTGTCACCGCCTACACACTCGCGTTCGCTGGACTGGTGATACTCGGCGGCCGGGTGGCCGACGTTGTCGGGCGTCGCCGGGCATTCCTGATCGGCTTGTCCGGATTCGCCGTCGCCTCGGCTGCAGGCGGCGCTGCACCAACATTCGGCATGCTGATCGCGTCTCGGGCTCTGCAGGGAGCCTGTGCGGCGCTCCTCACGCCGACCGCGCTGTCCCTGCTCGCGATCACGTTCACCGAAGCGCGCGAACGGGCCAAGGCGTTCGCCGTGTTCGGCGCCATCGCGGGCACCGGCGGAGCGCTCGGCCTGCTGCTTGGCGGGGCGCTCACTCAGTACCTGGACTGGCGCTGGTGCCTGTTCGTGAACGTGCCGATCGCGGTGTTCGCGCTGATCGGGGCCCGTCAGGTGCTCCCAGCCGTACCCGGCCAGGGCGGCCATCGAGTCGACGTCCCGGGAGCAGTGCTGATCACAGCGGGGCTGGTCTTGGTCGTCTTCGGGCTGTCCAACGCGGCGTCGAAAGGCTGGGGCGCGCCCGACACCATCGGCGCGCTCGTGCTCGGTCTTTCGGTGATCGGCGTGTTCGTACTGACCGAATCCAGGCAGGCAGCGCCGCTCCTGCCCTTGCGGATTGTGGCCGACCGGAACCGGGCCGGCGCATATCTTGCGATCGGGCTCGCGGTGATCGCCATGTACGGCCTTTTCTTGCTGCTCACCTACGACTTCCAGGTCGTGCTGCGGTACTCGCCATTGCGGGCGGGACTGGCGTTCCTGCCGCTGTCAGCCGCCGTGCTAGCGAGCTCGACGCTGATTTCACGCGCACTGCTACCGCGGCTCGCGCCGCGCTGGCTGATGGCCCCCGGCCTGGCGGTCGGTGCCATTGGCATGGCGACGCTCACGTCGCTGCACGCGGGCGGCGGATTCGCGGCACACGTACTCCCGGCGGAAATCCTGCTCGGCCTCGGCATGGGCGCTGTGTTCGTACCGGCCTTCTCGACAGCGACCCTGGGTGTCCAGCCGCGCGAGGCAGGGGTGGCCTCGGCTCTGGCCGGGACCGCTCAGCAGGTGGGCGCGTCGGTCGGTACGGCGCTGCTCAACACCATCGCGGCGGCCGCGACGGCCAGGTATCTGGTAGCTCACCTACACGCACCACTGCCCGTGGCGCTGGTGCACGGCTACGCGACCGCAGCCGGCTGGGCTGCGGCGATACTGCTCGGCGCGGCTGTGACCGTCGCCGTGCTCATGACGACAGGCGCCCCTGAGCGCCCCGGGTGATTGCGCGAGGTCGCGGCCCGACTGGCTGCGCGAGATCGCTGCCCGGTTGATTGCGCGAGGTCGCGGCCCGACTGGCTGCGCGAGGTCGCTGCCCGGGTGATTGCGCGAGGTCGCGGCCCGACTGGCTGCGCGAGGTCGCTGCCCGGTTGATTGCGCGAGGTCGCGGCCGGTCGGTTACGGCGCGGCCGCGGCTTCGCGCAGGACGGCGCACAGCCGAGCAACCGCCGCGCTGAACGCGTGTCCCGGCGGGGTCGCGTAGCCGACGATCAGTGCAGGACCGAGTAGCTGTTCGCCCGCCCGGCAGTCGGCCAGTCCCTGGAGTGCGAGCCCTCGATGAGCGGCGCGCGCGACGACGTCGTCCTCGGACAGACCCGCCGGGAGGCGCGCCAGCACGTGCAGGCCTGCCGCGATGCCGGTGACCTGGACGTCCGGCACTTCGCGCGCGAGCGTGCTCACGAGGCGGTCGCGACGCTGCCGATAGACGAGCCGGGCTCTGCGCACCTGTCGGTCGTAGCCGCCGGAGCCCATGAATTCCGCCAGCGCGAGCTGATCCAGGCCGCTGCTCAGGCGCCCCGTGGCGAGCTTCCGCGCAGTGACCGCAGCGGCGAGGTCCGCGGGCAGAGCCATCCAGCCAAGCCGCAGCCCGGGAACGAGGCTCTTGCTCGCCGTGCCGACGTAGACGACGTGGTCGGGTGCGAGAGCCTGAAGCGCACCGACGGCTTGCCGGTCATAGCGAAACTCGCCGTCGTAGTCATCCTCGATCACCACCGCGCCAATCCGCGCGGCCCAGCCAGCGATCTGCCGTCTTCGCGTGGACGCAAGCGCCACGCCCAAGGGGAACTGATGAGCAGGCGTCAGCAGCAGCGCACTCCGACCACCGGCTCCAGCGTGCCGCCCGTTCGCGACCACCGGCCCCGGCAGCGGGGTCACATCAGCCCCGAGATCGTCGACTGGTAGCGGCACGAGCCGCAGTCCAGCTGAGGCCGCAATTCGTCGGTGCAGGGAGTGCCCGTAAGCCTCGACGCCCATCGATCTGATGCCGCTGGCATGCAGCGTCTCGCAGAGCAGCTCAAGCCCCTGGGCGAAACCAGCGCACACGACGATCTGATTCGGTGTCGTGAGGACGCCCCGGGCGCGGCCCAGGTACTCCGCGATCGCGACCCGCAGGACCTCCAGGCCGCGCGCGTCCGCGTACCCGAGGTCGCGCGCCGACGCGGCCGTCAGGGCGCGCCGCGCCGCTGCGAGCCAGGCCGAGCGCGGAAAGAGGGTCAGGTCTGGCGAGCCCGGCCGCAAGTCGTAGCGCGCCCGGCGGCCGACTGTTTGGGCCTGCGGCCGGGTGCCCGAAGTCGACAACACTGCGCGCTCGGCTACCCACGTACCCGATCCGTGCCGCGCCGCCAGCCAGCCCTCGGCGACTAGCTGGCCGTAGGCCTCAGCAACGGTATTGCGCGCGACGCCAAGATCCAGCGCGAGCGCCCGCGACGAAGGCAACGAAGCGCCGGGCTGCAGCCGACCGCTGCGCACCGCCTCCCGGAGAGCGGACTCCAGGGCGGCCCGCGGCCTGGTGGCCGACAACTCGAGGTGGAAATCGAGACCGGCGGAAGTGGACCACGTTTCCTGCATAGAATTGGATCTTAAAGGTGCGCCTCTTGAACTTGTAGCGTTGAGCTACACCAATCGAAGAGGGAGACCACCGATGACCACCCAGACCGTGTCGGCCCGGCTCGACTTTGACGCGCACGCGCCCGGATTCTTGCGCGCCATGTCGCATCTGGACCAGGCAGCGACCAAGGAGCTCGACAAGGTCGACTTCGACGTCCGTCTGCGCGAACTCGTGCGGATTCGCGCGTCGCAGCTCAACGGGTGCGCCTACTGCATCGACATGCACACCAAGGACGCGCGGGCGGCCGGTGAAACCGAGCAGCGGATCTACGCGCTCTCGGCCTGGCGCGAGACGCCGTTCTTCACGAGCCGGGAACGCGCCGCGCTCGCGCTCACCGAGTCCGTGACGCTGATGCCGCAGACGCACGTGCCAGACGCCGACTTCGCGCAGGCGGCTGAGCAGTTCAGCGCGGCCGAACTCGGCGCGCTCGTCGCCCTCATCGTGACAATTAACGCGTGGAACGCGATCGGCGTCAGCACCCACGCTTGGGTGCCGGGCTCGTACCAGCCATGACGACCGCCGCCGCCGCCGGGCTGCGGGCCATGCACTCCGGCCCGCAGCCGTTGGTGCTGCCAAACGTGTGGGATCCAGTGAGTGCGCGGGCGTTCGCCGACGCGGGATTCGCCGCGCTCGCGACGTCGAGCTCGGCGGTGGCCGCCAGCCTCGGCTACCGGGACGGTGCCACGCCGGCAGATGAAATGTTCGGCGCGATCGCGCGGATCACCCGCAGCGTCAGCGTGCCGGTGACCGCGGACATCGAGAACGGCTACGGGCTGTCGGCCGCCGAACTCGTGCTCAGGCTGGCCGAGGTCGGCGCCGTTGGCTGCAATCTCGAGGACTCTGATCCGAGCACGCGGGCGCTGACCGATCCGGAGCGGCAAGCGGACTTCATCGCGGCTGTTCGCGCCGAGTCAGGATCCGAGCTCGTGATCAATGCTCGGATTGATGTCTACGTGCGCCCGCCGGCGGCAGACCGGGCCCGAGCGGGCGCGCTGGGCGCGGGGGACGTCGATGCCGAGGCGCTAGACGCTGCAGTCGAGCGCGCGGACGCGTACCTTGCGGCCGGGTCGGACTGCGTATACCCGATCCTGGCGCCGCGGGCCGCGCTGCCACAGCTCGTCAGTCGGATCGACGGCCCGGTGAACGCCATGTACGTGCCCGGTGGGCCGAGCCTTGCGGCACTGGCGTCGTTCGGGGTCGCCAGGATCACGTTCGGTGGCGGCCTCCATGCGCAGCTCACCCGAGAGCTACGGGACATGGCCGGCTCGCTCGCTACCGACGTCGGGAAGCTCGGCGGCGCCACCGGCGGCTAGCGCTAGGGAGGGAGGAACCCGAGCCGATAGTCACGAGTTGCCTACTGATGCTCGACTATGAGCACCAGTAGGCAAGTCGCGCTCAACGCGATGGGCTAGTCCCAGCGAAGGGGCAGCGATTCGACGCCGTAGATCCCCTCGACACCGCCGAGCACGGCCGGGCCGTCGGCCGCCAGCCCTGGCATCCGCGGTACCAGGAAGGCGAGGGCTTCTTCTAGCTCGGCCCGGGCCAGGTTCGAGCCCAGGCAGAAGTGCGCACCAGCGCCGAAGGTCAGCAGTCGTCCATCCCGTGCGGCCGTGATGTCAAACTCCTCGCCGCCGGGCTGCTCCCTATTGCCGCGCTCGGCGCAGACGGCGACGATGGTGCCCGCCGGGAACAGCACCCCGCGATACTCGATGGCCTCCAGGCAGATCCGCGCCGTGAACGGTGTGATCGGCTCGGCCCGCAGTATCTCCTCGACCGCGCGAGCGGTCAGTGTGAGATCGCCGCGCAGGGCTTCCCACTGCCGCGGGTGCGCGGCAAAAAGCCGCAGCGCGTGTGAAAGCTGCGCCTGGGTAGTGTCGATCCCCCCGGCGATGACATTCAGCACGAGGTTGACGCACTCGGAGTGCGAGAGCCGATCACCGGCCTCCTCGGCGGTCAGCAGCGCCGTGAGCAGGTCATCGCCCGGCTGCGCAGCCCGGCCCTTCAGTAGGTCCTCGACGTAGTCGTAGACCTCCGCAGCTGCTTGCTCGAGCTGTGGTACCTGCGTCGACAGGGCCTGGATGTCGAATTGACGCTGGATGAGGGTCGACCACTCCTGGAGCCGGGCAGCGTCGGCCTCCGGGGCGCCGAGAACCGCGGCGATCGTCAGCGCCGGATAAGGCTTGGCGACCGCGCTGACGAACTCGCAGCTGCGGGCGTCGCCGAGCGCGGACCACAGCCGCCCGAGAAACGCCCGCATGGCCGGCCGCCACCGGTCCGCAGCGCGCGGCGTGAACGCGCCGCCCACCAGCGCGCGCAGCCGACGGTGCCGCTCGCCCTGCTGGTTCAGTATGTTCGCGTCGATCTGCTCCCGGAGCCGGCCACTCGTCACGCCGAACAGGTCGGCGATCTCCCGGCCCGGAAACGCGGTCGCCCGCGACCGCAGGAAGAACTCGGCCGATTCCCGGTCAAGCACGACCAGCGCCAGCGGCGACGACGCCAGCCAGCTGAACTCGCCCTCCCGGGGCAGGTTCGCGAGCTGTCGGTGATAGCTGTCGCCGGAGAGGCTGCCGCTAGTCAGGTCGATCTCTGGCAGGTCAAGGTCGGTCACATCGGTCATCTAGCCACGCTCTCGCGCTCGGCGTGCGCGCGCAAGCCGCCGGCGTTGGCACTTGCGCCTTGCCGGGCTGGTTAGGGTCGGACTGTGACACCGGCAGACACTGACGTACTCGTCATCGGCGCGGGCGTGATCGGCTTGACGACCGCGACGTGCCTGGCCGAAGCCGGAGTCAGTGTTGCGATCGCAACGGCTGAGCCGCCGCAGCAGACCACGTCCGTCGCGGCCGGCGCGGTCTGGGGGCCGCACCTCGTCGGCATGGACGACCGGGTGGCGCGCTGGGCGGACGTCGCGCTCGCGCGATTCGCCGAGTACAGCGCGCCGGGTATCGGCGCGAACGCGCTCGATGGCATTGTCCGCACCGCGGCTGGCATCGCCGCCACCCGCAAGGCCGGGCTCCCTCCGCCGAAGTTCGCGGCCTCCACCGTGGTCGGCCCGTGCCAGCCAGCCGAGATCCCGCCGGGCTACGGGTCAGCCTGGCGGCTGAGCGCGCCGATCATCGCGATGCCGGGATACCTCGCCTACCTCGCGGAACGATACGGCCGCGCAGGCGGGTCGGCCCCGTTCCCCGCAAGAATCGGAACGCTCGGCGAGGCGAGGGTTCTCGCCCCCTCGGCCAGGGTGATTGTCAACTGCACAGGCTGCGGCGCGCGCGACCTCGTTCCCGACCGCGAGGTCACGGCTGTTCGCGGTCAGGTTGTGGTGGTCAGCAACCCTGGCATCGCGGAGTTTTTCGTCGGCACGGGAGCCGACCCGGGCGACCTGACGTACCTGTTCCCGCATGGCGACGTCGTCGTGCTCGGTGGGACCGAGCAGCCCGGCGACTGGAGCCGGGAGCCGGACCCGGCGACCGCGGAGCGGATCGTGGCCGCGTGCGTCGTGGTCCGGCCCGAGCTAGCCGGCGCGACCGTGCTCGAGCACCGCGTCGGGCTGCGGCCGGCGAGACCGCGGGTGCGGCTGGCGGCCGAGCCCGGCGACGGTGTGACGATCGTGCACAACTACGGCCACGGCGGCGCGGGGGTCACGCTGTCATGGGGCTGCGCGGAGGACGCAGCGGCCCTGACCCTCGAGGCGCTGGGCGCTTTCCCCTAGTTCCCTAGGTGTCTGGGTGCCGCCTAGAAGCCGGGGAAGGTCGCGCGCAGGTTGCTCAGCGCGTCGGCGTCGCCGGACACCGAGGACGGCGTGTGCTCGGGGTCGAGCCGACCGTAGAAGAGCCGCAGCAGCGCCTCGGCCGGCATCGTGACGTGGGGTACGTCGCCGGCGCCTGCGTCGCCCGGCCAGTCGGTGATCGTGACCGATTCGTCGGCAGTGAGCAGATAATCTCGCGTCGGTTCCGTGGTCGTGATCCGAACGCTGAACGGCCCGGCCTGCGGCTTGCCCGCCCGGCGCACAATGAACTGCGGCATACCGTCGATCAGCAGCTCGACGGCTTGCTGCTGCACGCTGGCGTCGGGGTCGCCGACAACCTCGACATCCCACGTGTGCATCGCGTGCTCGCTGAGCCGCATGCGAACGAGGCCGATCGCGTCGAGGCGCATCATGCCGAAGAAGTCCATGTCGATGTTCGCGAGTTGCTCGTCGGTCAGCGCTTCCAGCGTCTGAACGTGCTTCTCGTCCGCCGCCAGCCCGTCGGCGGCCTGCTCGTCCGGGCTCTTGGCATTCCACACGTCCCACACGGCCGGGAACGCCTCGCGGCCCACCGGCTCGGCCTCGCCCAGCGCGGCGGGCAACGTCAGCAGCGAAATCTCGGCACCGCTTCCCAGGTGCGATAGCACTTGCGCGATGCTCCACTCGGTGTCGTATGACTGCGCGCGGATCTGCTGGGGTGTGAGGGACGTGACCAGCTTGTCGAGCCTGTCGTGCGATTGCCGCAGGCTTGCGATCCAGGTGCGGGGGTTGGAACTCAAGATTTCCCTCCATCTGAGCGGAACAGGGCCTGCTTGGCGTACGCGAGGCTAGCAGGCGGCGTCCAGCGACCGGTCGAAGTACAGACGGCCAGAGCATTGTCGTGCCGCTGCCGGTTCCGGGGCATGCCTAGCTGGCCACCCCGGTCAGGGTCACGGTCAGGGTGTGCTTCCCATTCACATCGCTCCACACGATCTTGTAGTGCGTCGTGAACGTTCCCTTCTTGGTCGGGGCAAAGGTCACCGGCAGCAACATGTCCGAGTCTGGATTGAACGGCATACCGACCGCCGGCTTCAGCGGCGTGCCGAACGGTGCCACGACGGCCGAGGTCCGTTGGACGAGACTCTCGGTGTTGCCGGTGTTGGTGACCTGGACGTAGGCGACTGCCTTCTTGCCTGCCCTAATGTTCCCGAAGTTAATCACCGGGTCGGCGGCAGTCAGCTGGCTTTGGGCTGACGTGGAAAGTCCCGACAGGTTGACGACGGCCGGCGTCCCGCTGCTGCCGGCGATCGTGAAGGAGCCCGTGGAGGTGCCGATCGACGTCGGCGCATAGGTCACCTGCACGGTTATCGTCTCACCAGGGATGATCTTGGTACCAACGGTCGGCATGTTCGTGGCCGTGAACGGGGCCGGCGGCGGCGTGATCGAGGTTATGGTTTGGGTGACCGGGCCGAAGTTGGAGATGTTCACCGTCTCGGGAATCTTGATCCCGAGCGGCACGGGGATCACTCCCTGATCCGGCGCAAGCGGGAACGTCTGCGTGCTGGGCAGCGCGTACAGCCCGTCTTGAGTGCCCTCCGCGGTCAGCGGCACGGCCACGATTGGGAACCTGGACGAGCTCGTGCTCAGCGACAGCGTGCCTGTGCTACCGCCCGGAACCGTCGGAGTGAAGGTCGTCTGGACGGTCAGCTTGTCCCCCTTATGCAACGTGACAGGGAACGCCGTGCTCGCACCGTTCTTGGTCACGCTGACCTGGCTGACCCCGAACTCGCTGGCCGTAACTCCTGCGTTGGTGGCGCCAGTGTTGGCGGTCGCGCCGTTGATAATGACGGTCGTCTTGGCGGTGATGGAAACCGAATGGCTGCTGGTCGTGCCGACCGCCGTCTGCGGGAAAGCGGCCGTCGTGGCCACGGCGGGCGCCGTCGCCCCGGGGGCGGCCCAGGCGAGCACGTGACCGTCACGGGTGCCGACGTAGACCCAGCCCTGGCTCGTCGCCGGGATGGAGAACTTGGCCGACGTGAACGGGTCTGAGTGCCAGATGTTCGTCAGCGTGCACACGTGGGCTGAGGTGCACGGACTGGGCGTGGTGCCATTCGAGGCCACGTTCCCTAGCTCGTACGCCTCGAGCGCCGAGCCCGCGCCGGACCTGGTTGTCGTGCTCGGCGTGTAGACCTCCCAGATGACGGCCGACGACGGGTCGCTGCCATTGGAGGTCACCACGGGTGATCCCGAAGTTTCGCTTTGGTAAGTGAGCGAGCTTGTGGCGAGGTTCGTGAGCAGCGGCTTGCCCGTGCTGTTGACTGCGAACCGGAACACCCGCATCACGTCGTTCTTACCCACCGTGAACAGGAAATCGTTGTCCACGGGGTTGGTGTGCGAGTTCGCAATGGTCACGGGGGTATTGCCGAAGATCGCCGGGTGGCCCCAGACGCCTCCATAGGCCTTGGTCACGAACAGGTCCTTGTCGGTGCCGCTCGGCCCCTGCTCGCGGCCGCCGAGGCTGGCCCTGTTCAGCAGCCAGATCTGGCCGCTCTTCCCGGGCTGGACCAAGGCGCTGTAGGTGCCGACCGGGAAGGGCACTCCCGCAGGCCCGGCGGACCCGTAGTCCTTGTCTGACGCGTCCCACGATGGCGCAACGGCCGGACTGAAGAAGTCCTTGGCCGACAACGTTCCGTTGCTATTGACCCCCAGCCGGATCACGGACTCGGCGAGCTGTCCGCCTGGCGACGTGCCGGCGCGCTTGACCGGGGACACCCCGTTCCCGGAGGCGACGAAGATCCGCCGGCCCCGTCAGACATGATGCCGCCGCCGCTCTGCCAGATGCCTGCCTGGTTGTAGGTGACTCCCGATTCATCGCTCCACAGCGTCACCTTGGGAGTCGAGGTCGAGATGTCGACCCGCGCAACGAAGCCGTCGTAGGGCTTGTGGTCGCAGTGCGACGCGAACGCACCGTAGACAGCACCGCCCGTTACCAGGACGCCAGGCCGCTCCATGTTGTACCTGCCGCTGAACGTGACGTGCGAATCGTTGCTCGGGCTGCCAGTGATTGGAGTCTTGGTGAAAGTGGGCGTCGGATTCGCCCAAGAGCCGCCATTGGGCGTTACCTGCACCATGTAGTACTCGGGCGAGCTGCCCTTCATGATGTCGGCGAACATGTAAATGTCGCCGGTGACCGAGTCGTACGCCGGGGTACCGGTCACACCGATGTTCGGCACGAGGTCGGTGCACGCCTTCAACGTCGGATCACTCGAGATCGCGTACGGGCTGCCCAGGGGAAGTTCCCAGAGAATGGCGCCCGTTCCCGCGTCCAAGCCGTAGATGTGGTCGTTTTCCGTGGCGACGATCACCGTGGAACCAAGGACGAGCGGCTGGGCAAACACATCGCCGTCCACTGTCGCATTCCATGTCGGCGTGGCGGAGAACGTGCTGACCGTCGTCGGGTTAAGGCCCGGCTCGCTGGAGTCCCAGCCATCGCGCAACACATTCTGCGACGCGGTGACGTCATCGGCGTGCGCGATCGGCGCAAGCGCGTCAACGACCGGCAACATTCCCGCTACGAGGGCAAGCCCGGTCGAAACCAGCACCAACCGCTTGGCAGAACGGCTGCGACTACGAAAATAGCCCCTTATGTGCACGGAACGTCTCCCCCACCCAGCGGACGGGAGCCCCCGGAGACTTCACCTGATCTTGAACGAACACGACATCAGGTCGGCTACGCGGACGCCCCGATACGAGATTGCTTTCTATTGACGTTCCGCTGCGTTAAATGGATGACGTCTTTGTCGCACTGTGTCGAACGCTCCAT
The DNA here is from genome assembly GCA_963730085.1 of uncultured Actinomycetota bacterium. Classification (GTDB taxonomy): domain Bacteria; phylum Actinomycetota; class Actinomycetes; order Streptosporangiales; family Streptosporangiaceae; genus JAJYUU01. The sequence goes on from CAVSQI010000021.1 coordinate 89,850, forward strand.
TCCTGTTCTGGAGAGCCCTTGAGCGGTCTACGCCGCTAGTACCTGCGCGATGCTCCACTGGGTGTCGTTTGACTGCGCGCGGATCTGCTCGGGCGTGAGGGACGTGACTAGCTTGTCGAGTCTGTCGTGCGATTACCGCAGGGTTGCGATCCGGGTACGGGGGTCGGACGCCACAAAAACCTCCTCATTACGGAACGGGGTCGTTCACTATCTCCGCCGCTGCACGACGCCGTTAGGCTGAGCAGAATGGAGATCGGATTCGGCGCCCCAGTCTCGGGCGCGTGGGCCACACCGCAGAATCTAGCGGCGTTCGCCAGCGCCGCCGAGAGCGAGGGGTACTCATCGCTCTGGAGCTTTCAGCGTCTGCTGATTCCCGTCGGCTCGAGCATGGACCCGGTGTATCAGAGCGTGCTCGACCCGCTGGCGTCGCTCGCCTTCGCGGCGGCTGTCACCAGCCGCATCAGGCTCGGCGTGGCGGTGGTCAACCTGCCGTTCGTGTCGCCCGGTTATCTGGCCAAGCAGGCTGCAACCGTCGACATCCTGTCCGGCGGCAGACACGATCTTGGCCTCGGCATCGGCTGGATGCCCGAGGAGTTCGCGCTGACCGGCGCCGAAATGGCGAGGCGCGGCGCGCGCACCGCGGAGTACGTCGACGTACTCAGGACCCTCTGGTCGGGCAGAGCAACCGCCTATGACGGCGAGTTCTACCACGTACCAGCCGGGACGCAGGCGCCGGCGCCAGTCCAGTCGGGCGGCCCGCCGATCCTGCTCGGCGGGCTAGCTCGGCCCGCGCTGGAACGGATCGGCCGCATCGGGGATGGCTGGGTTACCTCGAGTCGTACGAATCTCGCGAAGATCGGTGAGCTCATCGCCATCGTGAAAGAGTCCGCTGCAGCCGCTGGGCGCAACCCCGACACCATACGGGTGGTTTGCCGCGGCGTCGTACGTGCCGGAGCGACGCTGACCGATGACACCGGCGAGCGGCTGCTGCTGTCGGGAGACTTCGATGAGATCCGAGCCGACGCCGAGTGGCTCGGTACGCGCGGCGTGACTGAGCTGTTCTACGACCTCAACTGGGATCCGCAGATCGGATCGCCCGACGTGTCGCCCGAGGCGGCAGTCGCTCGAGCGGAGGAGATCCTGCACGCCCTAGCGCCGGCGAGCTGACAGCCTCGCCTGTTTCAGCCGTCAGGACTGGGCAGCGGCGACGCTCGGCCGGCTATCAGGCTGCTCCGTGCGCGGAAGCTGTGAACATTCCCTGGGTCAGGACCTCTGTCGGCGCCGCATTGCCGGGTCTGTCAGCGCGGGTGGCTCGTAACCACGGTCGGCCTGGTTCAGGTTCACTCCGGGCGGTACGATCTCGTCGATCCGGTCGAGCAACTCGGCTGGCAGTCCGTCGGGCGGCGCCCCGAGTTGGCTCTCGAGGTGCTCCATGGTCCGTGGGCCGATGATGGCTGACGTTACGGCGGGATGGCTCAGCACGAAGCCAAGCGCGAGGTGTATGAGCGACATGCCGGCCTCGGTCGCCAGGCCGGCCAGCTTGTCGGCCGCGGTCAGCTTGTCCCTGTTCCCTGGCAAGCTCATGTCGAAGCGGTGCGGTAGCCGCTGCGACCGGCGGCTCACCGGCAAGTCCGCGTCGAGCCGGTAGCGACCCGACAGCCAGCCACTCCCCAGCGGGCCCCAGGTGATGACGCCCATCCGGTGACGCAGGCAGGCGGGCAGTACATCGGCCTCCACAGCGCGGACCAGGATCGAGTACGGCGGCTGCTCGCAGATGAACCGCTCCCGGCCACGCCGCTGCGCGGTCCACTGCGCCTCCACGATCTGGTCAGCCGGGAACGTGGAGCTTCCTGCGTAGCAGATCTTGCCGGCGCTGATCAGGTCAGACAGCGCGCCCAGCGTCTCGCCGATGTCGGTGGCGGGGTCGGGGCGATGAATCTGGTAGAGGTCGATGTAGTCGGTGCCGAGCCTGCGCAGGCTGGCCTCACACTCCCGGATCAACCAGCGCCGTGAATTGCCGCGCTGGTTCACGTCCTCCCCCATGGCGCCGTGAGCCTTGGTGGCGAGCACGACGTTCGCGCGGCGACCACCGGTGAGCGCCTTGCCGACGATCAGCTCCGACTCCCCGCCGGAATACACATCGGCCGTGTCGATGAAGTTGATGCCCGAATCCAGCGCTCGGTGGATGATCCGGATCGACTCCTCGTGGTCGGTATTGCCCCAGGAGCCGAACATCATCGCGCCCAGGCACAGCGGACTGACCTGGACGCCGGTGGAGCCAAGGGTGCGCATGCTCATGCGGCTTACCTTACGACCGCTAACTGTCGCGAACTTGCCGCCGGTCCACCACTTGCGCCATCACTCGCGCCATCACGCGGCGGCCTGCAGCGTAACGATGTTTGCAGCAGGCCGGCCGTGCCGAAGTGCCTCCGCGATGAAGCCGACAACTAGGTCGGGCTCGTTCCGGATCTGCGTCGGGCTGACGTGGATTACCGAGATCCCGGCCGCGATCAGCCGGTCGTGACGACGCATCGTGTTCTCCCAGTCCGCCGGGAGCAGATGCCACTCACGCGAGTCGATCTCGACCGCCACGCTGGCCTGCGGCCACCACGCGTCCACGACGGCCAGCAGCACTCCATCGACGAACAGGCGAGCATTGAACAACGGCCACGGCAACGCTGATCGCTTCACCAGAGCGTGGAAGTCGCCTTCGGCCGCCGACCGAACACCGTCGGCCACCTCGGCGAGGACAGTCCGCAGCAGCGCCGATCGTCTCATCGGGCCGGCTGTCAATTCGTCGACGAGCTGCTTGACGGTGCAACGATTCTTCTGTACCGCACTGCCGACGATGGCCCTAGCGTCCGGGAGAGCTTCCAGGTCGCGGACCGCGTCAGCGACTGCCCTGGCTGCAAGCGCGAAACGCAGCGGCCCATCACACGTCCACTCCCGCGGCATCCGCCACGTTCGGTGAACCGCGACAAATCGCCTGCTCGTTAGCCGCCGTTCCGCCGGAACTAGCACGTCGATGATCTCAGTCTCGAATACGCGAATGCGGTAGTTCTGTAATGCAACAGGGCCAGTGATGAGACTCACCGGCCCCGCAAACAAGATGGCGGCTATCTGCCGCTGCGCACGTGTCGGCTCACCGGTGGTTGCCAGGTAGACGCCAGGGAGCAGGCGCTGCCAAGGGCCGCCGAGACGGATGCGGTGACGCAACGCCGATTCGCTCAGACCGCCGGCTAAGGCCTGCTCGCGAGAAATGACACCGCGCTGATAGGCCAGTAACCACTGGACCGCCCGGTCGCTGGGTTCCATGGCGGACAGCGTCGCACCCAATGCCGACAAAACGCCGCGCTCGGTGCGAATGAATGGCACTTGGCTGTCGCTATGACGACAGTGATTCGCCATTGATGGATGATCTTGGTGCGGGCGAGGGCGAGGAAGACGGCAATATCGTCGCCGCGACCTATCCGCTGCAAGGGGGCGGTGCGCGTAATACGCGTGTGCGTCGGGCTGGGCTGGGCGCTATCCTTTGCGCCATGAGCACCGATTCGCACCGCATCCCGGCCAAGCCCACGCTGGATGGCCTCGAGGACAAGTGGACGCAGCGGTGGGCTAAGGAGCATGTAGTACAGGTTTGACCGCTCCAAGCGCCGCGATGACGTCTTCGCCATCGATACTCCCCCGCTGACGGCCAGCGGATCCCTGCACCTGGGCCACGCATTCTCCTACAGCCAGACCGACGTCATAGCGCGTTTCCAGCGCATGCGCGGCAAAGAGGTCTTCTACCCTGTCGGCTGGGACGACAACGGCCTGGCCACTGAGCGCCGCGTCCAGAACTACTACGGCGTCCGGTGCGATCCGTCCCTGCCATACCAGCCTGGATTCACGCCGCCCGCGCTTGGCAACGGCCGCGCGCTGAGCCCGGCCGATCAAGTGCCGGTCTCGCGGCGGAACTTCGTGGAGCTCTGCCGTCAGCTCACCGAGCTAGACGAGGCCGCCTACGCGCAGGCCTGGCAGCGCCTTGGGCTATCAGTGGACTGGGACAACAGCTACCGGACCATCGACGACCGCGTGCAGGCCGTCTCCCAGCGCGCCTTTTTGCGGAATCTCGCCCGAGAGGAGGCTTACCAGGCGGATGCGCCGGCCCTGTGGGACGTGACATTCGGTACCGCCGTCGCACTGGCCGAGATCGAGGACCGTGAGGTTCCCGGTACGTTCATCCAGCTGGCATTTGCCCGTATCGAAGCCGACGCTCATCCGACCGAGCTAGTCGTGGCGACGACCAGGCCCGAGCTGCTGCCCGCCTGTGTGGCACTGGTCGCGCACCCCGACGACGAGCGGTACACCGCCTTCTTCGGCTCGGTGGCCACCACGCCGCTGTTCGGTGTGCAGGTGCCGATCCTGGCGCACCGCCTCGCCGACCCGGACAAGGGCACCGGATTGGTCATGGTGTGCACGTTCGGCGACATGACAGACGTGACATGGTGGCGCGACCTGCAACTCGAGACGCGGCCGGTAATCGGTAAGGACGGCCGTCTCCTAGCCGATCCGCCGCCCGGCATCTCCAGTCCGGTCGGCCTCACCGCGTATCAGCGCATCGCCGGTCAGTCTGCGAAGGCCGCCAGGCAGTTGGTGACCGACATGGCGCACGCCGGTGGATACCTGCGCGGCGATCCCGAGCCCGTCCGGCACGCAGTCAAGTTCTACGAGTACGGGCAGACGCCGCTGGAGATCGTCACCACTCGCCAGTGGTACATCCGCAACGGCAGCCGGTCCAAGGAACTGGCCGACGAGCTGCTGTCGGCCGGCCGGGAACTCCAGTGGCATCCCGAGTACATGCGCATCAGGTATGAGCACTGGCTAGCGGGCCTGACCGGGGACTGGCTGATCAGTCGGCAGCGTTATCGCGGTGTCCCGATCCCAGTCTGGTACCGACTCGATGCGTCGGGCCAGCTTGTACAGGACGAACCGATCCTGCCGACCGAGGCGGATCTGCCGGTCGACCCGGCGGCCGACACGCCTAACGGCTTCCGGCTCGAGCAGCGCGGGCGGCCGGGCGGGTTCGCCGCCGATCCCGACGTGATGGACACGTGGGCGACATCGTCGCTGACACCGCAGATCGCGGCCGGCTGGCCGGCCGATGAGGATCTGCTGGGCCGCGTGTTCCCGATGGACTTGCGGCCGCAGGCGCACGAGATCATCAGGACTTGGCTGTTCTACACGGTGCTCCGCTCGCACGACGAGGCCGGCGTGCTTCCGTGGCGGCACGCTGCGATCTCCGGCTGGATCCTGGATCCAGATCGCAAGAAGATGTCCAAGTCCAAGGGCAACGCGGTGACGCCGATGGAACTGCTGCGTGAGCACGGAACGGACGCGGTGCGGTACTGGGCAGCGAGCGCTCGGCTCGGCGTGGACACCGCATTCGATCTTGCCCAGATCAGGATCGGACGACGACTGGCCATCAAGATCCTGAACGCGGCGCGGTTCGTACTCGGCTTCGAGCCGACTGGCCACGCCATCGCCGACATGGTCAGCGGCGATGCGTCCGCCACCAGTGCCACGATCACCGAACCGATTGACCGGGCTCTGCTGCGCAAGCTTTCGGCCGTGGTTGACCGCTGCACGGCGGCACTTGACGCTTACGACCACGCCAGCGCGCTGGAGCAAGCCGAGCGGTTCTTCTGGTTCTTCTGCGACGACTACCTGGAGCTCGTGAAGGCACGCGCCTACGGGGAATACGGGCAGGCGGCTGCTGCGTCCGCCGTGGCTGCGTTGCGGACCGGACTGTCGGTGACACTGCGCCTGCTCGCGCCGTTCCTGCCATTCGTGACCGAGGAAGTCTGGTCCTGGTGGCAGGAAGGCTCGGTGCACCGAGCAAGCTGGCCGGAGGAAATGGCCCTCCGGGCGGCGGCGGGTCCGGGTGATGACAGCGTGCTCGACGCCGCCGCAGCCGCCATCGCGGCGATCAGGAAGGCGAAGTCACAGGCACGAGTGCCGATGAAGAACCCGATCCCGCTGCTCGTCCTGACAGCCGACCAGGCGACCTTGGACGCGCTGCTGGCCGCCGGTCGCGATGTGCAGGCGGCGGGCCATGTCGGCAGCATTGAGCTGCGAACGGTGGAAGGCGGCGAGCCAGCACACGACGTCGTCCTGGACTGATCTCGTCGGCCTGAGGGGCAAATCACTTGGCGTCGGCGGTGACAACGCCGTATCGGGCGCGCATGCCTTCGCTGATCACGTCGGTGAGTTTCGACTGCGTCGACGCCCTGGCTCGGTGGGGCCGTAGGCGGCGAGTGTTGGCGCAGTGGTCGAGATCGAGCCTTCAATCGACGTGAGGAGGCCGCGCCCCACGCGGCCCCGACGCCACCGGGGGCGGCCATGGCGCCTGCATGTCGACGGCGCTCGCAGACATCGATCCCAGCCCCGTCACGTGATAGCCTCCCGGAGTCGCATAGATCCAGCGCCGGAGAGGACTGCCCCGATCCGGTAGCTATGGTTTATGGGACTTTTTCCGCTCTGGACCCCGGCGGACTTGCTGATGGCGAGTTGCAGCGCTGCTGTGCACCGGCCGGGGCTTTGGGGAGGAAAGCCGCGTCCAGTGCGCGGCCCGGCTGAGGGGTTTGCGCGATGGGAGTCAGCTTTCTGAGAGACCGGGGACCGACGGACCGGTTTCTGACCGACCGGGTCTATCAGCCGCGTCATGCAGCGCCGCCGGGCTTGTTCTGGCGATCTCTGGGCGGCCGGAGAGCTGCACCTGGCTTCACGTTGAGCGGCCTGCCATCCGACTCCGCTGACCGGCCACGACTGCCCGAGCTCCGCTCGCGCATCGCGTCCTCCAGACAAGACCAGGGCGAGGGCAGATGACCAGCACGACGTTCTCGGCCGTGCCGTGACGTAGTGCTGAGGGGAGAACGTCTCGTTAGCCGGGATGATTGCGATAATGAGGTGCCGCATGCCGTCTGTACCCAGGTGGCAACGCAGCGGCCGGCGCCCTGGCGCGCGCGCCGCTAGCAACGGCGCGGATCGCGGCTTTGAGTGGCTACCGACGACAGGCTGCACCGCATACTTGGATCGCTCGCCGCAGTCGGCGTCGGAATCGCTGGCGCCAGGACGCCTGTGCGAGGTATGCCCGGAGCTCGTCGGGGTGAGCGGCGCCGGCGTCATGCTGATGTCTGGTGACGTACCGCGCGGGTCGCTATGCGCTACGGACTCGGTGAGTCAGCTGATCGAGGACCTTCAATACACGCTCGGCGAGGGTCCGTGCGTGGATGCCTATCTGCAGGATCAGGTGATTGCGGAGCCAGATCTGGCTGAACCGGCGACGCGCCGGTGGCTCGCGTTCACGCCGCCAGCTCTTGAGGCTGGCGCACGGGCAGTTTTCGGCTTCCCGCTGCGCGTTGGCACGGTCCGACTGGGAGCACTGAACCTATACCGCGACACTCCCAGCCCGCTGACCGCCGATCAGCACGCGGACGCGCTGGTCGTTGCCGACGTCGCCGCACGCTGGGTGCTCGAAACCCAGGCTGGGGCACCGTCGGGGAGGTTGGCAGCGGACCTGGAGACCGGTGCGGACTTTCATTTCGCAGTTCACAACGCGGCGGGCATGGTCTCGGTCCAGCTTGGGATCAGCGTCGCCGAAGCGCTAATCCGGCTGCGGGCATTCGCATTTGTCCACGATCGCCTGCTGGCAGACGTCGCTGATGCCGTCATCGCCCGCACGCTGCGGCTGGACTGAGTCCGGAATGCTCAGCCTCCGGCCGACCGCATCGAAGACACTACGATGGGAGGAGCGCCTGGCCCGAATGCGGCGCAGGTGCTCGGGGAATGAGCAGCGATGACCCGAGAAGCTGACGTCGTCAGATCGCTCGTCGAAATGGCGGACACGCTCGTTGACGACTACGACGTGGTCGACTTGCTGACCGGACTTACCGGCAAATGCGTCAATCTGCTCGGTGTGTCAGCTGCCGGCGTGATGCTGACTCATCCGTCGGGCCGACCAGGTCTGGTGGCCTCCTCCAGTGAGGCGATGCGATTGCTGGAGCTCTTCGAGCTGCAGGCTCAAGAGGGTCCCTGCCTCGACGCCATCCGCACTGGCGAAGGGGTCGGGCCGGAGGTTCTCGTCCCTGGCTCGGGACAGTGGCCCTCATTTACGGCCGAAGCGCTTGAGGTCGGCTTCCGGTCGGCGACAGCGCTGCCACTTCGGTACCGCGACGTGATCCTCGGTGCCCTGAATCTGCTCAGTACGACGCCAGACACGATGGCTGAAGCAGACCGCATCGTCGCGAGAGCCTTCGCTGATCTGGCGGCCGTCAGCATCGTGCATCATCGCTCCAATGTTGAAGCCATTCGGCTCAACGAGCAGCTCTCCGCCGCCCTCACCAGCCGCGTCGTAATAGAGCAGGCAAAAGGCGTGCTTGCCGAGCGGGCTGGAGTCGACCTGGCCGAGGCGTTCGCGCGCATGCGCCATTACGCCCGCAATCACAACCGTCGGCTTACCGACGTTGCGGAAGCAGACGGTCGCCGGCACGCTCGATCCGGCAGCCTGGCACGCAGCCCGCGACGGGCGACGCCGGACTCGCGCACGCATCAGCCGGTCGTCAGGGGCTGCCAGCAGCCCGGGCGCCGACGGCGATGTGCAGGCGGCGGGTCGGCCGGAGCTGCGGCGGCGGAAGGCGGCGAACCAGCGCACGACGTCGTCCTGGACTGACGCCGTTGGCGCCGAGTGGCGCCAAATCACGTGTCCTCAACGGTGACAACGCCGTAGCGTGCTCGTATGGCTTCGCTGATCAAGTCCGTGACGTTTCGACTGCGTCGACGCCCTCGCGCTCGCCGCGTTCTGGGCCGCTGCGCTCGGCACCGATGTTGACGAGGACGCTACGGCGATCGCGCCTACGTCGAGGCGCCGGGCTGGGGCGGTCCGAACATGTGGTTCAACCGGGTGCCCGAGCTGCCGTCCGCAAAGAATCGGATGCATTTCGACCTGCGCCCCCCGGACACGATGGAGGCGGAAGTGCAGCGCCTCGTCGCCCTCGGCGCGACGGTGCAGGAGCGGGACGACCACCACGCGATCATGGCCGATCCCGAAGGCAACGTGTTCTGCGTGGAGCTCGGCCCAGCCGACTAGCAGGTGTGCGGACTGGCGTGGGCCTGCCGCCCACCCGCCGGGTAGTCTCACCAGCATGGAGAAGGTACAGCTGTCAGAGGAAGAATGGCGCGCTCGACTGTCGCCCGAGGAGTATCACGTTCTTCGCGAAGCGGGCACTGAGGCACCGTTTACCGGGGAATACACCGATACCGAGACCACCGGCGTGTACAAGTGCCGGGCGTGCGGAGCGGAGCTTTTCCGGTCCAACGCGAAATTCCACTCCGGCTGCGGCTGGCCAAGCTTCTACCAGCCCACCGAGGGTGACGCCGTGATCCTGATCCAGGATCGGTCCCTCGGGCGCGTCCGCACCGAGGTCCGGTGCGCCTCCTGCAACAGCCACCTCGGCCACGTGTTCGAGGGCGAGGGCTACGACGTCCCGACAGACCAGCGCTGGTGCATCAACTCGGTGTCCCTGACGCTCGACGAGGAGTGAGCGCCTCGGCGCCAGACGGCCGATCGGCGCTGAAGCTCATCCGCTCCAGCGAGCTGTCCAGCGCTACTGCGCAGACGAGCGGCATGGTCAGGTCGGCCGCGATCTCCGGGGACCTGACCGGCGCCCAAGCGCTATGGATGGGTCGCACCGAGCTGCCGCCGAGAGTGAACTCCGGTGATCACCATCACGGTCACTCGGAGACGGGCATCTACGTCGTGCGCGGCACCCCAGCTTTCGTCTACCGGGACCTGGGCACGGGCGACGTGGTCACCCTGCAGACGCGGCCAGGCGACTACGTCTGGGTGCCGCCGCACGTGGCACACCGCGAGGAGAATCCCTCGCCCGACGAGACAGCTGTGCTTGTCATCGCCCGGTCGACGCAAGAGGCCATCGTCGTGAATGTGGACCATCTGTAGGACCGGCGAGGGCGTCTTCACCAGTTGTTCTTTCGTGCACGCGCCTCGTACAACAGCACCGACGCCGACACCGAGACGTTGAGCGAGTCGGCTGCACCGAGCATAGGAATGCCGATCCGGCCAAAGCCGTAGCTCGTACCAGGGCGGGGAGATGCCGTACCGCTCGCTGCCGACCACGAGCGCGGTCCGGCCTGAGTAGTCGGCCTCTCGGTAGTTGATGCTGTCTTCGGTGTCAGCCAGGTAGATGGTGACGTCGTTGCCCCGGAGCCAGTCGACCGCCGTGCCGATCTCAGCGAACTCCAGGGATGGGACCTTCATGCTCATGCCCTGACTACTGCGCAGCACCCGGGGATGGGTGAGCCTGGTCCGCTTGCTGGTGAGCACCAGGCAGTCTGCCGCGCACGCATCAAGGGTTCTGATCAGCGTGCCGAGGTTGCCGGGGATCTCCATGGCGTCGGCGACGAGGATCAGCCCGTCCTTGGCCAGCGCGACGTCGTCGGGCTGCCAGTCCGGTAGCTGAGCCACGCAGAGCAGGCCATCTGGGTTAGGCCGCTCAGCCAGGCGCTCAAGCGTCTTGGCCGACACCTGGTACGCCCTCCTCGCCCGCTGGGCGAGTTCGGCGGCGCGCACGCGCGCCTCGTCGGAGTACGCCGCCTCTGGGCTCCAGAGGAACGCGTCCACCGGCACGCCCGTCTCGAGCACCATGTTGATCTCGTACAGGCCCTCCGCTACGAACGTACGGCGCGGTATGCCGGTCTTGTTGTTCTGGATGTCCCGGATCAGGTCAGCCACCGGATGCCGCAGGCCGATCTGCTGAAGCTCCATGGCAGCGCTAACCCGCGCGTCCCAGGTACCCGAGCTAAAGCCGTCGCTGCAGGCAGTCGGACCCGAGATCGCCGAGCCGAGCCAAGCCCGCGAGCCGCATCGTCAGCTCGAAGTCGGTTCGCAGCGACCGCAGTACGTGCCGGACCCCGGCCTCCCCGCCGAGCGCGAGCCCATAGACGTAAGGCCGGCCGAGCAGGACAGCCTGCGCCCCGAGCGCGAGCGCCTTCAGCATGTCGGCACCACCACGAATGCCGCTGTCGAACAGAACCGTAAGCCGGGCACCGACGGCGTCAGCCACTTCGGGTAGGGCGTCGAGTGCGGCGATTGCACCGTCGACCTGCCGGCCCCCGTGGTTGGACACGACGATGCCGTCAACGCCGGCATCGGCGGCACGAAGGGCGTCAGCTGCGGACAGGATGCCCTTCAGAACGATCGGGCCGTTCCAGTGCTGCCGCAGGAATGGGATGTCGTCCCAGGTAAGTGACAGGTCACCGAACATTTGCGCGTACCGCAACACGGCCGAGTCGGGGTCGACATCGATCGGGTTGAGGAGCCCGGCCTGGAATGCGGGGTCGGAGAGGTAGTTCTGGATGCCGACTCCCTGGATGAACGGCAGGTATGCCTTGTCGAGGTCGCGCGGCCGCCAGGCCAGGATGCGAGTGTCGAGCGTGACCACCAGAACGCTGTATCCGGCCGCCTGCGCGCGGCCAAGGAAGCTGGCGGCCACGGCCTTGTCCTTGGGCCAGTAGAGCTGGTACCAGCGCTGGCCGTCCGCGCTCGCGGCGGCGACGTCCTCGATCGAGGTCGTCGCTGCCGTGCTGAGAATCATCGGTACTCCAGCAGCCGCGGCCGCCCTCGCGACCGCTGATTCGCCGTCTGGATGAGCGATGCCGAGCACGCCGACTGGCGCTAGCAGGACCGGGACCGCAAGGTCGGCGCCTAGCACGGTCGTGCCGTACGAAGGCGTGCTCACGTCCGTCAGCATCCGCGGCACGATGCGCCAGCGCCGGAACGCGGCGAGGTTCTCGCGCGCCGTATCTTCCGAGCCAGCAGCGCCTGCCACATAGTCGAACGCCCGCGGCGTCATGACAGACCGAGCCGCTTCTTCGAGCCGGCCAAGGTCTGTTGGCAAGTCCGGTACCGTGCCGGTCAGCCCGGTCAGGTAGATCTCGTCCTGGTAGCTCTCCAGCGGACGGGTCGCCGGAGTGGACGCAGAAGGCTGACTCACAACGGGAAACCTACACGCCAAACCGGATGGAGTCCGCCGGGCACCTGGGCTGCGGGATACTGGGCTATGACGTCGCGCCACTCAGAGCCGGGCCGCCGGGGGCAAAATCTAAGCCGGAGGCCGCTCGTCGACAGACGGCGGTTCGAGCTGAAGCACGCCGCGGTCGGGCTGTCGGGTGGCCGCAGGCGCGACCGGATGCACCATGACAGAGTCGGCGACCAGCTCAGAACCGAGCCGATCAGCATCGACTGGCGCAGCCGAGCCGACAGTCCGGCTTGCCGAGCTTGTCGCGTCACTATCGCTCGGCATCGATCTCGGCTTCGGTCAGCCGATGGAGCATGTCTTGCGGCAGTGCCTGATCTCACTCCGGCTGGCCGACCGAATGGGCCTCGACGAGGAGGCACGCAGCACCGTCTACTACACGGCACTGCTGATCAACGTTGGCTGCCACACGGATGCTCACGAGCAGGCCAAATGGTTCGGTGACGATATCGGTCTTAAGTCTGGCAAGTACGACTATGAACAGCGCAGCATCGCCGGGATCGCAGCGTCGATGCGGCGTCTGGGCAGGGGACATGCTCCGCTGCACCGATTCCGCGTCGGCCTGGAGTTCGCCGTTTCCGGCTTCCGTCAGCTAGACGGCATGATTGACCAGCATTCCGCGCTCGCCCGGTCGCTGGCAGCCGAGATTGGCCTGCCTGCCGACGTGCAGGCGGCCATCGGTGCCTCCTACGAGCGATGGGACGGCCGCGGCTGGCCGGGTGAGTTGCGCGCAGCCGACATCCCGCTGGCGGCCCGTCTCGCGCAGGTAGCCGAGTACATCGAGGTCGCGCACAGGGTCGGTGGTGAGAGCTCCGCCGTGGCGCTGGCTCGAAAGCGCCGTGGTTCCCAGTTCGATCCAGATCTCGCTGACTTGATCGTCGCCGACCCGGACGGGGTCCTCGGCTCGCTCGGCACGGCCCGGACATGGGACGCCGTGATAGGCGCTGAGCCCGCGCTGAGCCGGACCCTGACCGAAGAGCAACTCGACGCCGCGCTCCTCGGCGTGGCCAACTTCGTCGACCTGAAATCGCCCTACATGCTCGGTCACGCGAGCGCGGTTGCGCGGCTCGCGGATGCGGCCGCGCGTCAGCTCGGCCTGCCAGGGGACGATGTCGCGCAGCTCCGCCGTGCTGGCCTGGTCAGCGGCTTTGGCCGGCTCGGCATCTCCAACTCGATCTGGGACAAGCCCGGCCCGCTCGGGGCGGGCGAGCGCGAGCGGGTCCGGATGCACCCGTACCTCACTGAGCGCATGCTCCACCAGTCCGTGTGGCTGGCGCCGCTCGGCGCGATCGCTGTCCAGCTGCGGGAGCGTCTCGACGGCTCGGGCTATCCGCGCGGACTATCTGGCAGCGCCATCACGATTGCCGGCCGCGTGCTCGGCGCCGCTGACGCCTACCAGTCGATGCGCGAGCCACGACCGTACCGAGACGCGCTGTCAAGTGACCAGGCAGCCGCCGAGCTCAGGAGCGACGCCGCGGCGGGCAGGCTGGCGGTCGACGCCGTCGAGTCCGTGCTCGCGGCCGCTGGCCACCAGAGCGGGCGGCGGGCCGAGCATCCGGCCGGCCTGACCGCGCGCGAGATCGACGTCCTGCGTCTGGTGGCCAGGGGCATGTCGAGCAGGCAGATCGCGGATCGGCTCGTGATTGCGCCGAAGACCGCGCGCAATCACATCGAGCACATCTACATCAAGATCGACGCTTCGAGCCGCGCTACCGCCAGCCTGTTCGCGCTGCGCCACGGCCTGCTCCCTGAGCTGGACTAGCCGGGCGGTAAAGATGGGGCAACTGCCTCATGTGCGCCGCCGCAACCACTGGCTACGGTTGCGGAAATGGCTGGTCAGCACCAGTAAGGAGCGCACAATGCCCGCATTCTCCAAGGACACGGCACCCAAGGTCGAGGACTTCGGACCTGGAGCCGATCACAAGGGCGAGCTCGACGGCTACACTGCCGAGTTCGTCACCATACGCGAAGGACACTCGCTCGCGCGCGCGCTCAAAGGCCTTCCTGGCGACAGCTGTCAATGCCCGCACTGGGGTTACCTATTCGCCGGCAGCCTCACGGTCAGCTACGCCGATCGCGAGGAGGTCTATCAGGCCGGGGACGCCTATTACATGTCACCAGGCCATGTTCCGGCGGCGGCGAGCGGCACGGAGTTCGTTCAGTTCAGCCCGACCGACGAGCTCGCGATCACGCTGACTGCCATGCAGGCCAACATGGAGGCAATGCAGCAAGGGAACTGAGCCCGGCCGCTGACATGACCGCCGGGCAGGCACAATGCTGTCATGCCCCAGGCCAACGAGCAGGCCGGTGGTTTGCTCGACGAGTACGCCGATCTCGTGGTGCTGACGGGCGGCGATCCCTTTCGGGCCAGGGTGTACACCAAGGCTGCTCGAGCGATCGCCGCTCAGACGCAGGACGTGACCGACCTCCCGCTGGCGGCGCTGCTGCAGATACCTGGCGTCGGCAAGTCGATCGCCGCCAAGGTCGTGGAGATCACTAGCACCGGCACGTTTGCAGAGCTGGAAGAGCTCCGAGCTGACATCCCCGACGGAGTGCGGCAGCTCACCCGCATTCCGGCGCTCGGGCCACGCCGGGCGCTCCAGCTTTACCGCGAACTGTCCATCAGCTCACCAACGGAGCTTCGCGCGGCTATCGAGGCCGGGCGGCTGAACGACCTCCGCGGTTTCGGGCCCAAGAGCGCGGAGAAGCTGCTGCGCGGCCTGGACATGCTCGCGACGACCGGGGCGAGGGTGCTGCTCAATGTGGCGGCCGAGACGGCTGCCGCTGTCATCGACGCGGTTGGGCCCGTTCCCGGTTGCGAGCGCATTGCGGCCGCGGGATCGCTTCGTCGCGCCGCCGAATCGATAGGCGACGTCGACGTCCTCGCCGCCGGGTCCGACAGCGGGGCGCTCATGTCAGCGCTGACCGCGATGCCCGAAGCGGCCGACGTCATCGCGTCGGGGCCGACGAAGACCTCTATCAGAACCACTTCCGGCCTTCAGGTGGACCTTCGCGTCGTGCCGCTGGATTGCTGGGGGGCGGCCCTTCAGTACTTCACGGGTTCGCAACGGCACAACGTCGCGGTGCGCGCGCTGGCCGTGCGCCGAAAGCTGAAGCTGTCGGAATACGGCCTGTTCGACGTGGAGTCAGGCGACCTGATCGTCTCCCGCACCGAGGAAGAGGTGTACGAGCGCCTCGGCCTCGCGTGGATCCCTCCTGTGCTGCGAGAGGACACCGGCGAGGTAGCCGCGGCGCGGCGCGGCGAACTGCCCGTGCTCGTCGAGGAGACCGACGTGCGCGGTGACCTGCACACGCACACCAATCTCACGGACGGCGTGGCAACGCTGACCGAGATGGTGGCCGCCGCGGCCGCGCGTGGCTACGAGTATTACGCCATCACGGATCACGCGCCCAACCTTGCAATGCAGCGAATGACCGACGACAAGATGCTGGCCCAGCGCGACGAGGTCCGCGACCTCGGCCGCCAGCTCGCTACGGGGTCGCGCGATGGAAGGCCCATGACGTTGCTGCACGGCACCGAGCTCAATATCGCGCCGGACGGGAGCGTCGACTGGCCCACGGCGTTTCTGGTCGGCTTCGACATCTGCGTAGCGTCCGTCCATTCACACTTCGACCTGCCGCGCCGGGAGATGACCAGGAGGTTCGTCGCCGCGTGCGAGAACCCCTTCGTGAATGTCATCGGGCACCCGCTGACCCGCAAGATCGGCCGGCGGCCGCCGGTCGAGGTGGACTTGCACGAGCTCTTCCGGGCGTGCGCGAGGACCGGCACCGCGCTGGAAGTCAACTCGCACCCGGCCCGTCTCGACCTACCGTCGGCGCACATCAGGGCGGCCCGTGACGCCGGGGTGAAGTTCGCCATCGACAGCGACGCGCACTCGGTGCGCGATCTCGACTATCTCCAGTACGGCGTCGCGACAGCACAGCGCGGCTGGCTGACGGCCGACGACGTCGTGAACACGTGGCCGCTCGCGCGACTCACCGAGTTCCTGCGTAAGGGTCGCTGACGAGCGCCGGGTTCCAGGGCCGCGCACGAGCAGTGGGGTGACGGGCCGCGTAGAGACAGCGGTTAGTCGACTGCGTTGGCGGCCAGGCCCGCCTGGCCCTGCGCGAGGCCGGGCCGGGCCGCCGGGGCTCGGGTCGCCGGATTGAGCGGGTTCGCGCCGACGGCGGCGCGGGAGGACGCGTCGGGACAGACGACCGTCACGACCGAACCCGTGTCGCGCAGTCTGGCCACGACGTCGCGCAGGGAAAGAGCCGACGGAAGCGCGGAGTCGTACCCGATCGGCGAGATGATAGTGACGCGCTCGGCGCCGGCGGCCAGGTCGGCGTTGTCACTCGACCGCACCCCGCCGTCGATGTAGCGTCGGCCGCCGATGGTCGCCGGAGGCCAGATGCCCGGCACAGCGCAGCTTGCGGCGACCGCGTCGACCAACGATGCACCCGACCGGGCATCAAAGATCCGCATGACCCCGGTCTGCGCATCGACAGCGACCAGTTGCAGGGTCCTGGCGGGCCAGTCGTGACTCGGCAGCCGCGACTCGATGACGGCGCGCCTGGCCGCCTCAGGCACCGTCGCCGCCTCGAGCGCGTATTGGCCGATGTGGCGCAACGTGTCCGCAGGCGATGTCGCATCTGCCAGGAAGACGGTCATCTCCGCGGCGAACTGCTCCAGGTCGATGTCGGCGTTGAGCTCAGCCGACTGCAGAGCCGGGTTGACCTGGGCGCGCGTAGAGGTCGGGCAGCGGCAGCCCGCTGCCGACCTGCGCGGCCACGGTGGCGCCGGCCGAGGTGCCGATGATGCGGTCGGCGTCCGTCACACGATCGCCGGCCTCGGCGAGGCCAGCGAGAAGTCCGGTCGTCCACGCGATGCCCGCTACCCCGCCGCCTCCCAGCACCAGCGCGTGCCGGTCACTCACGGAAGTGAGGCGATCAGCTCATCGATGGGCTTGCGCCGCCCGGTGAAGAACGGGATCTCCACGCGGGTGTGCAGGCGCGCCCGGGCGCCACGCAGATGCCGCATCAGGTCGACTATGCGGTGCAGTTCGTCGGCCTCGAACGCGAGCATCCACTCGTAGTCGTTCAAGGCGAAGCAGGCCACGGTGTTCGCTCGGACGTCCGGATACTCACGCGCCATCATGCCGTGCTCCGCGAGGAGCTCGCGCCGTTCCGCGTCGTCGAGCAGATACCACTCATACGATCGGACGAACGGGTACACGCTGACGTAGTTCTTCGGCTCCTCACCGGCGAGGAAGGCCGGGATATGACTCTTGTTGAACTCGGCTGGCCGGTGCAGGGCCATGGCGCTCCAGACCGGCTCGCTGGCCCGGCCGAGGGCGGTGCGGCGGAACCTGGCGTACATCTCCTGCAGGTCATCGGCTGTGGGCGCGACCCACCAGAACATGTAATCGGCGTCGGCACGCATGCCCTGGATGTCGTAGCAACCGCGAGTCAGGATCCCCTTCCCGGCGGCCTGCTGGCACAGATCGGTCACCTCGGCGGCAAGACCGGCTCGCCCGTGACCCACAGCGGCCGCGTCGATCGCCTCCGGGCCGTCGACCCGGAACACCGACCACATCACGTACCGGATGAGCTCGTTCAGTTCGCGTGCCTTGGGGCGGGCGGCGGCCGACCCGGCGTCCTCGTTCCCAGCCATACCCCTATGTCTACCAGGTGCGAGTCGCGGCGCGGCTCCCGCCGGACCAGCCCGCCTAGGTGCATTATCGCGAGCATGAAGAAGACCTTGCGGATTTAAAGTGATATCATTACGCTAGAAAGGTGGTATCAACCACACCAAGTGGAGGTGGATCAGATGGCGACCGAGGTTCTCGTGGCGGAAGCTAAGCAGCCCGTCGGTGTACCGGTGAACGAGCAACCCGCCCGATTTACGTCCGGCCTTCGAATGCTCGTGCTCGGTATCGCTCTCCTGCTCGTAGTGATAGGGCTGGCCGTGCTGGCCGGGCATCAGAAGCATCCGCTCGCGATCACCGTCATAATCATCGACGTCTTCGTCTTCCTCGCGGGCGTGCTCGCGCTGCGCGGCCTGACGGCCGTCGTGCCGGGCCAGGCTCGCGTCGTCCAGCTCTTCGGGCAGTACCGCGGCACCATTCGCGAGTCAGGTCTCCAGTGGGTCAACCCGTTCACCGAGCGCATCAAGGTCTCGACACGGATCAGGAACCAGGAATCGGCACAGGCGAAGGTCAACGATGCCGATGGCAACCCGATCGAAATCGCGGCCGTGATCGTGTGGCAGGTTCAGGACACCGCGAAGGCGATCTACTCGGTGGACAACTTCACGCAGTTCGTGGCCATCCAAACCGAGACAGCCGTGCGTCACATCGCCGGGAGCTATCCATACGACAACCGGGGATCCGGCGCGCTGTCACTGCGTGACAACGCCGAGGAAATCACCGAGCGCCTGTCGGCTGAGCTGCAGGACCGGGTCCGGTCCGCCGGGGTGCATATCATCGAGTCGCGCCTTACCCGGCTCTCGTATGCGCCGGAGATCGCCCAGGCGATGCTGCGTCAGCAGCAAGCAAGCGCGGTGGTCGGAGCGAGGCAGCGCATTGTCGAAGGCGCCGTCGGCATGGTCAAGCTGGCGCTGGAGCGGCTCCAGGACGAGGGCGTCGTCGAGCTAGACGAAGAGCGCAAGGCGGCTATGGTGTCCAACCTGCTCGTCGTGCTGTGCAGCGAGCAAGCGACCCAGCAGGTGGTCAACACCGGGTCCCTCTACCAGTGACGATCCCAGTAGCGGCGCCATGACCGAGCGCAAAGGCATCCTGCTGCGGCTCGACCCGGCAGTCTACGAGGCTCTCTCCAGGTGGGCTAACGACGAGCTGCGCAGCACGAACGCCCAGATCGAATTCGTGCTGCGGCGCGCCCTGGCCGAGGTCGGGCGGCTGCCGCGCAACGCTGGCCAGATGCGGGGACCTGGCCGGCCGCGTAGCAAGGCGGCTGACTAGCTCGGCCGGGTTTTGCCGTCGCTCGGCTCGATACACGGCGGCGGATGCGGCGCACGTGATCCTGGCGGGACGCGCCCGAAGGCAAAAGTGGCGCTCGTGATAGCGAGCAGCGGCTCCTGGCATGGTGAGCGCTTTCCGGTGACCTCAGCGACTGCTGACCCTTGGCCACGGCAGAGGCTTGACGGCGATGCCGACGACAGGCCGCTGACCAGCGGATATGCCGAGACTGCACGGCCCACGACCAATTGGCTAGCCCGTACTGCATGGCCGCGGTTCGCGACGGGCATATGAACGCCAGGAGCTTTGAGGACACTGTGGCCCGAACAAATCTGGTTTCCAGCGCGACCGCGACAGGTGCCGACGACGAACACCTCGCGGTGGTCGTGGCCGCCCTGATCGAAGGTGGCGGCGGGATGCGGGCCGCATCAGAGGACCGGTAGCCATGGGCAGAGCAGTCGGCTGGGTGGTGATTGGTCGGCCTTATCGTCATTCTGGGCACTCATCCGAGCGTCATGGCTGGCCTCATCCACCACTTGCTCGACCTTCTGAAGGGCGCTGGAAATGAGCTCGCGGCGTTCATCAACAGCCTCTAGCAGAATCGTGCGCATGGCTGCGCAAGCGACCGCGCGGCACGCGCAGCGGACGACCGCGCGGCACATTCAGCGGAGGCGACGTCGACACTCGACCTCGGTCCGGGTAGCGCCGGAACCCTCCCTCAGGTCCAGATCGCGGCGCCGATTCCATCGCTGAACTTCTCGGGCGGATCCGGTACGCACCTCGCCGCGCCGCCGGCGACGCGGGCGGCCGTCCACGCCACCGCGGCCGCGTCGAGAACGTCATCGACGCCAACCGGATGTCCGGCCAGTCCGAGGTCGCCCGACACGTCAATGCCCGCGCCAGCCAGCAGCCGATGACGTCGGACAGCTCCTGACCACGTCGACTTGCTGTCGGCCAGCGGGCCCCCGGCCATCTCGGCGAACGTCAGCTCCGGATGCGCCTCCACGACCTGTCCCGGTGCGCGCCGCAGCCAGTCGTCCACTTGCACGATCTTGTCCCGCAAGTTGTAGGCCTGGCGCGAGATCCCGGCGCCGGTCAGTCGCCGGTTCAGCGCCGAAGCTTCCCCGTAGTTATCGACGAGCAACGCCGGCCGGACCGGCGTTACGAAGACCGACGCCCAGCGCGGCCCAGCTGCGCTCCTGGCCAGCAGGTCGGCCTGCCGGGCAGCGCTGTCTGCCAACCCGATCGGGATGTCGATGGCAATGACGTCGACAGGGCCGTCAGCAGTCGCCAGCGCCATGGCCTGATCGATGTTCGCCGCCACGTAGGCGCGGATCGCGCCGCCCGACCATGCAATGATGACCCAGCCCGCCCGGCAGGCATCAACCCCCAGCACGCGTGTCGTCGTCACCAGATCATGGTGTCAGGGCGCGGAGCTGCCCGTGCCCGTCTCGGATCGGAGCAGAGCCTTGATCGCCTCGCCGTACATCAGCCGCTTGTGCTCGGCCAGGGTCGGCCGGTGCTTGCCGGCCAGCTCCGCGGCGAGCTTGATGGACTGCGGCAGCACCTCATCCTCGCTGGTGACCTGATTGACAATGCCGGCGGCGAGCGCGTCGGGCCCGCCATAGCGCCGCCCGGTGACTACCGCCTCATGGAGTGTTTTGCCAGGCAGCTTCGCGCGCAGCAAGCTCATGTACTCGGGCGTGAGCGCCAGCCCGAGGTCGGCCTCGGGCATGCACCAGTACCCCCGGTCCGCCCGCATGATGGCGAAGTCGTGGGCGATCGCGAGCTGCGCGCCGCCGCCGAAGGCGTGCCCGTTGACCGCCGCCACCGTGACCGCCGGAAGGCTCAAGACCCGGCCGAGCACGCGGTAGATCATTCGCAGATACTCCCCCGCCCGCGCGGGAGCCGTCGCCAGCCAGTCCAGGTCCATCCCATTGCTGTAGAACTTGCCCTCACCGGTGGTCACCAGGGCGATCGGTCCCTCGGTCGCTTGCACCCGGTTCAAAGCTACGTTGACAGCGTCGAGCCACTTCAGGTTGAACCTGTTCTCGCCGTCCCGCATCCGCAGCACGAAGACATCGCCCTCACGGTCCAGCTCGATCAAGACAGCTCCTCTCAAACGCACCTAAGCGAACGACGTCAGACCGACATGTCCTGGCTGCCAAGGTAAGCGAGCACCTGGTCGACCGCCAGCTTGGCCGTCGAGATGCACGCCGGGATGCCGACGCCGTCGTAGGCAGCGCCGCACACCGCGAGTCCAGGCTGGGCTGCGATGCCGGCCCTGATGCGTGCCACCCGGTCCAGGTGTCCGACGCTGTATTGCGGCAACCCACCGCCCCACCGGGTAACGCGGACGTCGACCGGCTCGCCGGCCACCCCCGTCGCGTCGTGCAGGTCAGCAGCAGCCAGCGCGGCGAGCTCGCCGTCGTCGCGCTGGAGAACCGCCTCCTCCCCCAGCCGTCCGACCGAGCACCGCACGATGTGCAAGCCGGCGCCACGTTGTCGCAAGTGCGGCCACTTCACGGTGCTGAAGGTGACCGCCTTGATCGCGCGCCTCTCGATCGCCGGAACCAGGAAGCCGCTACCTGTGACCGGAGGCTCGAACGCGCCTTCCGGATACGCGAGCGTGACGATCGCCATGCTGGCATACCGGACCTCACCGAGCGGCCCAGCCGCTGCACCGGCAACGGCGGCGAGCAGCCTGCTTCCCGGACGTCCGGGCACGGCGATGATCACCGCGTCCGCGTCAAACAACCGCGGCTCGTGGGCCGAGCCGACCGTCAGCCGCCAGCCGGTCGCGGTCCGAGCCAGCTCCCGCACCATCGCGCTGGTCTGTACGTCGGCCCCGGACGCCTTGGCCAGCGCTGCCGGGAGCGCGCCGAGGCCACCAGTCAACGTTGTGAACACCGGCGGCGCAGACGGGGCGGCCTCAGCTGATGCAGGCGACGGTGGCAGCAACGACGCCGCTGCCTGCGTCAGCGAACGGCGACCGCGCGCTGCCTGTGCGAGCGCGGGCAGCGTCGCCTCGAATGACAGGTCCTCGCATCGCCCGGCGTAGACGCCGCCCAGCAGCGGCTCCACCAGCCGGTCCACTACCTCAGCGCCGAACCGGCCGCCCACCCGGCTCGTCACCGACGCATCACCGTCAGGCGCCGAATCAGCCAGGCTGAGATCCTGGCGCGCGCGGGCGAGACCATCACCTGACACGATGCCGGTCGCTGCCAGCTCGTCAAAGTCGGCGGGCACGCCCATGAACTGCCGCCGCGGCAGCGACCTGATCCGGCCCCGCGTCCAGATCCCCGCTGCGGTCGTGCCCGGCGACTGGAGCTCGCCCGCCAGGCCCAGCTCGGTGATCAGCCCGACGCCCTCCGGTCGCCGGGCGAGCAGCGCCTCGGCGCCCGCGTCGACGGCGACGCCGCCTACCTCAGAAACCGAGAGCTTGCCGCCCAGCCGCGGTGATCCCTCCAGTACGGTCACCGCCACGCCGGCGTCCTTGAGGAGGAACGCAGCCGCAAGGCCTGCCACACCGCCGCCAACCACGGCCACCGTCGGTCGGTCAGGCCGGCCGTCAGGAGTCACGGTCGTCCGCCCGTACGCCGCGATCGCTGGTGACACTCGGCCAGTCGTGGTCGGCGCCGACGTGCACCAGCCATGCGCGCGTGTCGTCGTCGCATAGCGCTCCGCGCACGCCGGCCTGGTAGCAGTCAGCCGGGGAGACGCCGAGTGCGAGCGCGGCTGCGTAGTCGGCGCTCAGGTCCGTACCGAACATGGCCGGGTCGTCTGTCGAGACGGAGCACGCTACGCCGGCCGCGACCAGCGCGGGCAGCGGGTGCTCGGCGAGCGACGCGACGGCCCTGGTGCGGACGTTCGAGATCGGGCAGACGTCGAGCACGGTGTCGCGGTCCGCTAGCTCGCGGACCAGGCCGGGATCCTCGATGGCCCGGATCCCGTGTCGCAACCGATCGGCGTGCAGGACGTCGAGCGCGCCGCGAATAGATTCAGGCCCGGCCACCTCACCGGCGTGCGGCACCGAGCCGAGGCCGCCCGATCTCGCGATGGCAAACGCGCGCTCGTATGGCTCCGGCGCGTATTCCGCCTCGCTGCCGCCAAGGCCGAGGCCGACGATGCCCCGGTCGGCGTACTTGACGGCGTACGTCGCCGTCTCCTCCGCCACGCCGAGCGGCATCCCCCTGGTGACGTCCGGCGTCAGTCGCACGAGAACACCGTGCAGTTCGCGCGCTTCGGCCGCGCCGTCGCAATAGCCCGCGAACACTTCGTCCCAGCCGGTCCCCCTGGCCACCGCCTCGGAGGGCGAGAAGATTCCCTCGACATAGACCGCGCCGTGACTGGCCGCTTCGGCCGCGTAGTCCACCACGACCTGACGGAAGTCAGTTGCGGTGCGCAGCGCGCTTGTGGTCAGCATCCACACGTTGATGAAGTGCGCGAAGTCGGTGAACTCATAGAGCGCGGCGAGCCCGGCCACGTTGTCCGCCGGAAGCGCGACGTCATTGCGCCTGGCCATCTCTAGCAGTGCGGGCGCCCGCACCGTCCCCTCCAGGTGAACGTGGAGCTCGATCTTCGGAAACGTCACGGAACCGATTATCGCGGCCGCCGGAACCACGCTGTCGGCCGGCGCGTCCGAGGGACATGACACACGCAGTCCTCGCCAGGCGAGGGGCGCTTAGCGGCGCCATTCTGATCGCAGGCTGCCTGCTGCTCGCGGCGTGCAGCAACGGCGCTTCCACTGAGGCATCATCCGCGGGCGCTGCCGCACCAGCGGCGCGCTCCCTTCCTTCCGGTGGTTCCAACAGTGCGGCCGGCAACCCGAGCTTCGCCGGAGCCAGTGCGGGCGGGGGAAGTAGCGCGAAACTGACGGCCGGGCTTGCTCCCGCCGGCCAGAGCATCATCTACACGGCGAGCATGACTGTGCGCTCGGCCAACGTGGCTGCGGTCGCTCGCCGGATCGCCAGCATCGTCGTTGCGGCGGGCGGCTACACCTCGGACGAGCAAGTGGCCTCCGGGACGCCTCACAAGACTGGCGAGACGGTCAACCTCACGCTGAAGATCCCCGTTCCCGCCTATCAGAGCGTGCTGGCCCAGCTTTCCTCGCCAGCCCTCGGCAAGCAGCTCGCCATGCATCAGCAGGCGACCGACGTAACCGAGGAAGTGGCCAACGTCAACAGTCTTGTCAGCTCGCAGGAGGCCGCGATCTCAGCGCTCCAGGGACTGCTGAGGAAGGCGTCGTCGGTGTCAGGCCTGCTCCAGGTGCAGCAGCAGATCAGCGACGATGAGTCGACGCTGAACTCGCTGCTCGCGCAGCAGCGAGCCCTGGACCACGAGACCACCTACGCCACGGTCACCATGACGCTGGTGAGCCCGCCGGTCCACGCGGTCGTGCATGCGAAGCCAACGCGGCACGGGTTCGTCGGCGGTCTGGCCGCGGGGTGGCGGGCGCTGAGGCGAGCGACCGCCGCACTGCTCACGGCGTTCGGGGCGGCGCTGCCGTTCCTGGTCGTCGTCTTGGTGCTGGGCGGCATCGGCTATCTGGGGTGGCGGCGGTTGCT
The DNA here is from genome assembly GCA_963730085.1 of uncultured Actinomycetota bacterium. Classification (GTDB taxonomy): domain Bacteria; phylum Actinomycetota; class Actinomycetes; order Streptosporangiales; family Streptosporangiaceae; genus JAJYUU01. The sequence continues at coordinate 114,486 of CAVSQI010000021.1, forward strand.
GCGCCGGGTGGCGCCCACCGAGGCAGGCCCCGCGACCGCCGGGCCCACGGAGTCCAGCTAGGTAGTTGGTCCACCGTCAGGCTGGCCGGGCCGACGCCTCATGCACGAACTCGGTCAGCCTGGCCAGCACGGCCGGGTCAGTCTCGGGCAGGACGCCGTGACCGAGGTTGAAGACGTGACCCTCAGCGGTCCGGCCGCGGTCGAGTACCTGCTGCGCTCGCTGCTGGATCACAGGCCAGGGCGCCAGCAGGATGGCCGGATCCAGGTTGCCCTGCAGCGCCTTGCCCGGCGGGACGCGGCTGACGGCCTCGTCGAGCGGTACCCGCCAGTCCACGCCCACGACGTCAGCGCCCGCCGCTCCCATCGCGCCGAGCAGCTCTCCCGTATTGACGCCGAAGTGGATCCGCGGCACGCCGGTCGGCCCGAGCGCGTCGAAGATCCTCCTGCTGTAGGGCAGCACGTTCGCTCGATAGTCGTCCAGGCTGAGCGAGCCAGCCCAGGAATCGAACAGCTGGACAGCGTCCGCGCCAGCCGCGACCTGGACCTTCAGGAACTCGGCCGTGATGTCGGCGAGTCGGGCCATCAGGTCAGCCCACAGCTCGGGCTGCCCGTACATCAGGGCCTTGGTGTGCTCGAAGTTCTTCGAAGGCCCGCCGTCAACGAGGTAGCTAGCCAGCGTGAATGGGCCGCCAGCGAAGCCGATCAGCGGCTTGCCTTTGAGTTCGGCGACCAGAGCCGTGATCGCCTTCGAGACATACGGGATGTCGCCGGGTGATAGCGGCCTGAGCCGGGTCACGTCGGCCGCAGACCTGATCGGGTGATCCACGATCGGCCCGACGCCGGGCTTGATGTCGATGCCGACGCCGATAGCCCGCAGCGGAACGACGATGTCGCTGAACAAGATCGCTGCATCAACGTTGTACCGCTGGACCGGCTGGAGAGTGATCTCCGTGATCAAGTCCGGCGAGGAGCAGGCATCCAGCATCTTCCGCCCGGTCCGCAAGGCGCGGTACTCGGGCAGCGACCTCCCCGCCTGGCGCATGTACCAGACCGGGGTGTACGGGACCTCTTGCCGACGGCAGGCCAGCAGGAACGGGGACTCCTGGGCTGTCATTGTCATCCCTGGATGATCCCACAACGCCGAATCGTCCTCGACGAGCACCGGGAAGCGAGGATCACATCATGATCGCGAAGACAAACGGGCCGCCCGCGGAACATTTCTTACGTGCTCACGTACCACCCCGGGGATGGGCCAAGCCGAGTGGGCGCTGCTACCTCTTAAATGTAGTTAGCTGGTAGCATTGGCTGATGGCGCCTGAAGCCGCGATCAGCGAGCACGACCTTCTCGGTGGCCGCCTCGCGCTGGATTTCGTGAACACCGTTGAGCCGCGAATGGGGCCGGGGCAGCGTGATTACCTGCCCGACTACGGCGCGCTCGCGGCCTGGTCGGCGCACAGCGGCGCGGTTAGCACTGACGAGGCTGCAGCGCTCCGGCTGGCGGCATTCGCAGACGCCGAGCGGCGCACCGCGGTCTGGCGGCGAGCGATCATGATGCGCGAGGCGCTGTATCGCCTCGTCTTGGCGGCGGCTCAGAGCCGCCCTCCGCAGCCCGCGGATCTCGAAATCCTGACCAGGGCATGTGCTCGTGCTCAGCAGCACGCAGTTCTGACAGCCGACGCTGGCGAGATCCGGTGGCGCTGGTCTTCGCCCACCGATCTGGAGCGGCCGCTGTGGGAGGTCGCCAGGTCGGCCGTCGAGATCCTCACCACGGCCGATGCCAACCGCCTGGGTGTCTGCCGGCATGGGACAGACGGCTGCGGCTGGGTGTTCTTCGATGCCACCAAGAACAGGTCGCGACGCTGGTGCGGCATGGCGGATTGCGGGACGCGGGCTAAGTCTCGTCGGCTGACCGAGCGCCGCCGACAAGCGCGCGGCAATCCGCCGGCCGCCGTGCCCCCGGAAAGCTCCCAGCGCCCGAGGCCCGTCGAGGCATCCCAACCGGCTCCGCCATCGTCGCACCTGCCCGAGGCATCGTGATCGTCGTCGCCCTTGCGCTGCTGGCCAGTGTCGCGTGGGGTGGTTCGGACTTCGCGGGCGGCCTTCAAACTAGGGCAGTACCGATGCCTGTAGTGCTGGTCTTCTCGCAGCTAGCCGGGCTCATCGTGCTCGGCTGCGTGGTCGTGGCGAGCGGACAGCCGCCTCCGGCGCTGGACCGGCTCTTGCTGGCTGGCGCGGCCGGCGTGCTAGGCGCACTTGAACTCGGCCTGCTCTACCTGGCGATCAGCCGGGGACCGGTAATCGTGGTGGCGCCGGTGGCCGCGGCGGGGGCTGTGCTGCCTGTCATCACCGGGGCGCTGACCGGGAATCATCTCGGGTTCCTCGCAGCCTTGGGTATCGCGTGCGCCCTGGTCGGCGCCTGCGCCGCGGCCTGGGATCCAGGTAACGGACCAGTTGCCAGCAGGCGACGCATCGGCTCAGGCGCTGTGCTTGCGGCCGCCGCTGCAGTTGCGATTGGCGGCCTTTTCATCCTGTTCGACCGGGCCGCCGTCGCCAGTCCAATCTGGGCGGCCGCTGGTGTCCGAGCCGGCGGCCTCGGCGGCGCGGCGACGCTCATGCTGATCCCGTCCGTGCGACGGCAGATCCTGGTGCCGCACCCAGCGCGCATAGTCGCCGCGATAGTCGGTGTCGGCCTGCTGGACGCGGGTGGCGACCTGGCGTTCGCGTTCGCGTCGGCGCATGGGCAGCTCGCGGTCGTCGCAGTGCTGGCGTCTCTCTACCCGGTGGTGACTGTCTTGCTGGCCGCCGGCTTCTTGCGTGAGCGCGTTCGGCCTCTGCAGGCGATAGGGGCACTGGTCGCGCTCGGCGGCGTGGTCATCTTGGGAGCCGCGTGAGGCCAAGCTCAACCCGGTCGGCTTGGTGCGAGCCACTGCGCCCTGCCGATGATCGCCGCCGCGGCAAAAGCTGATGACACGCCGCCCCGGGTTCGGGGCTTGCGGCTGGTCTCGTGTCAGCATCGTTCCTGGGCTGCATGGGCGAGGTAGGGGATACCGATGACTGAGATCATCCGGAACTGTCCGGACTGCGGCCAGGACCGCGCTTTCGCGCAGCACCACGAAGCGGCCGCGTGGTGCCCGGACGCCGTCGACGGGGACTGCCCGGAGTGGTACTGCCTTGCGTGCGGGGCGACGGTGCTGACCGGTGAGATTCTCCGCCTGATCCGGCCCCGTTCGCCGGCGGCAACCCGCGGCGAACGCGTGGCCTGACGGTTCCTGGCCCGTGCCGCGCGCTCAGACGCTCAGACCAGCAGGACACCCCGTGCCCAATCATGCCGGCGAAGGCGAGTTCCAGCGTTCGATCGCCGAGGTCGAGTCCGGCATGGCGGCACAGCGTCAGCTGCGGGCAGAGCTCACCTTCGAGGAAGAGCCCCCACCGCGGCGGCTCGCCCCCCATGCTTACGCGGTGGCCGCGACGGCGCTAGCCGAGCCCGGAAGTGATACCGAGATCGGCTGGGGCAAATTCGTGCTGCTATTTGACCCGGCCGGCCAAGACGGCTGGGATGGCAAGTATCGGATCATTGGCTATGTGCGCGCCGAGCTTGAGCCGGAGATGACAGCTGACCCGCTGGTCAACGAGGTCGGCTGGAGTTGGCTCACCGAGGCGCTAGACGCACGCACAATCGGATACAGGATGATCAGCGGCACGGTGACGACGGTCGTAACCCAAGGCTTCGGCGGCAAGCAGGACGAACCGATTTCGACCGGCTTCGAACTGCGCGCCTCCTGGTCGCCGGTGATCTCTGAGGAGAGTTCGGCCGCCCTGGACGGGCACGTGGCCGCCTGGTCCGACGTCGTCTGCGCCGCGGCCGGGCTGCCGCCCGTAGCGCCCGGAGTTGCCGCCTTGCGACCGCCGCGTCGTCGGCCACGGCCATGACCACGGCCGAGTCCGGCGGCTCTCCGGAGACTGCCGAGGTCGGTGCGCGCCAGGTCGAGCTTTTGCTGGAGCCTCGCGATGGCTTGCCGCCACTGATAGCCAGCGCGGCTGACCTGGCGGTGGCCACGGGTGCACTCGGTGCAGGCACCGGGCCGGTCGCCGTCGACGCTGAGCGGGCTTCGGGCTTCCGGTATGGGCACCGTGCCTTTCTCGTGCAGTTGCGTCGGCATGGTGCCGGAACAGTCCTGATCGATCCCGTAGCGTGTCCCGACCTGTCCGGCCTCGACGTGGCGCTCGCAGGTACTGAGGCGGTCCTGCACGCCGCCTCGCAGGACTTGCCTTGCCTCGCCGAGCTTGGGTATCGGCCGCGCCACCTGTTCGACACCGAGGTGGCTGGTCGGCTGCTCGGCTGCCCGCGGGTTGGCCTCGCCACCATGGTCGAGTCGCTGCTCGGACTCGGCCTCGAAAAGACGCACTCGGCGGCGGACTGGTCGACCAGGCCGCTCCCGGTGGAGTGGCTGCGCTACGCGGCTCTCGATGTCGAGGTGCTCGTGGAGCTTCGCGACATTCTCGCTCAACAGCTCTCCGAGCAAGGAAAGCTCGAGTGGGCGCGGCAGGAGTTCGAGGCGGTGCTGGCGGCCGCGGCTGAGCCGCCGCCGCCGCGCATTGACCCGTGGCGCCGCACGTCAGGTATCCATCGGGTCCATACCCGTCGCGGACTGGCCGTCGTCCGCGAGCTATGGCAGGAGCGCGACAAGATCGCCAGGCGCCGCGACCTCTCGCCGACGAAGGTGCTCTCCGATGGCGCCATCGTCGAGGCCGCCAGGATCATGCCTTCAGGGCCGGAAGAACTTACCGCGATCGCGGGATTCACGGCCCGCGGCGCCCGGCGACACCTGCCCGAGTGGCTGCGTGCCATCAGCCGGGCGCAGGGTCTGCCGGACAAGGCGCTGCCCGCTGCCTCGGCCCCACCGGGCGAGGGACCGCCGCCTGCGCACCGCTGGCCGGACCGCGACCCGGAGGCGGCGCAGCGGCTGACCGCGGCGCGCGCGGTTGTCGCCGCCCTGGCCGACTCGCACAGCCTGCCGGCCGAGAACCTGCTGCCACCGGACGCCGTGCGCCGGCTGTCCTGGCAACCGCCGACGACGCTCAGCCCCGAGGCAGTCGGCGTAGACCTGATGAGCTACGGCGCTCGGCCGTGGCAGGTCGAACTGACATCGACGCCGCTGGCCCGCGCAATGCTGCGGATCCTGGAGAAAGGCACCGAGTAGCGCTCAAGGCCCAGGCTTCAGTGGGCGAGGCGAGTTCGTCACGCCGCCGGACGCAGGGTACCCAGATCACACGGCACCGCCGAGCCCGACTGCGGCTGGCCGGCGCACGGCAGCAGCCGACCTGACGGCGGATACTGCGGGAAGACGTTCAGCACGACCTCGCAGTCACAGCAGCCGCCTAGCTCCTCGAGCTTGTCGAGCAAGCTGGTCGCCAGCGGCGCTCGTTGAGCGCGCCACCTGATGGTCCAGCGGTGCGTGCTATCGCAGCCGAACTCGCTGATCATCCTCAGCAGGAAGCAGCGCAGGCACTCGCGGTCGCCTGGCTCGGTTAACACGCTCGACAGCGCGATGAGCTCGGCCTCGACCGCCTCCGCGATGTCGTCCATCATGGCAATCCCTGCCTCTCCGTGCGCTCGATCGGGCGCCGCTGCGAGCCGAGCGGCTTCCGGGCCGGCGGCGCCTCGCGCCGCCCCGTCGGAGCCCCCGACATGACAGTTGTATCGCCGGCCACCGACACTTCCAGGGCGTCGCTACTACCCAGGGATGTCAGTGGTACGCGGCAGAATGCAGGTATGGCTGAACTGTCCTGGGCGTCGGTGACAACTCCGGTAGGGCTGGTCAGCGTCGGTGCGAGCGCGGCTGGCGTCGCGAAAGTCCGCTACGGCCCGCCGCCGGAGCCGGCCGACGGCGCCAGCGATGACGCTGGCCGGGAGCTAGCCGAGGAAGGCCGGCGGCAGCTGACTGCGTACTTCGGCAGCCAGCGGCGCGTCTTTGACCTGCCATTCGACTGGTCCTCGACGCGCGGCGCGCAGCGCGACGTCCTCAGGATCCTCGCCGAGTCCGTCGCCTACGGCGAGACCATCAGCTACGGCCAGCTGGCCACCAGGGCGGGCCTGCCGCTGACAGCCGATAGCGTGCCTGCTCGGACTGTCGGACAGATCATGGGCTCGAATCCGATCCCGGTGATCGTGCCCTGTCACCGCGTCCTGGCCAGCGATGGCCTGGGCGGCTACAGCGGCGGGGCTGGCATTGAAGTGAAGCGCTGGCTGCTCATCCTCGAAGGTTCGCTGCCGCCGACTCTCGACTGGCAGCCTATGGCTGCCGCGAACTGACGAGCTCCGGCTCGGAGGACGTGACGGGCAGCACTAACGCGTTACCGTCCGGGTGGTATCGCTCCAGTGCTGCCAGTTTCCCACCGGCTCGGTGCAGCACCGCGAACTCGGCCTTCCGCAGCGGGCTGACCGCGGGCATCTGCGCGCCGAGCGCCGCGCACGCGGCGTCCAGCAGCGCTGGGAGGTTCTCCCGGTGTGCGCAGACGACGACGGGCCGGCTGTCCGCCGCCAGCCGAGCCATAGCGGCAGCGGCGCCGCGGCTCGCGGAGCGGCCTCGCGGAGCGGCCCGCGCTCACCTCGAATGCTGGCTCGATCTCGACCGCCGCGCCAACACTCGCCGCATAGGGCCGAACCGTGGCGACACAGCGCTCGGCGGGCGCACTCACGACCCGGCCCGCACCGAAGCACCGCAACAGGTCGGCCACCGCGGCCGCCTCACCGGCGCCGCGGCTGTCCAGCGGCCTCGACACGTCGCTCTTGCGCCAGTCCGACTTACTGCCCGGCGCTCCCGTGCCGGATCACGATCAGCGGGACCGTCTCCCACGGCCCGGCGTTGAAGACCTCGAGCGTCTCGGCGTCGCGCTCGTAGCTGAGGCGGCTGGCGGCCGTTTCCGCCGTCAGCCAGGCGAGCTCGTCGACCTCGGCGCCAGGCTCGAAGGCGGACAGGGTCGTCGCCACCGTCGCGGCCCAGTAGTCGACCCGCTTTGGCACGCCGCCGTTCGCGTACTTCACCGGGGGCAACCGCAGGCCCAGGGTCACGCGGAGCGCCGTTTCCTCGGATACCTCGCGAACCGCGGTCAGCAGGACGTGCTCGCCCGGTTCTCGCTTGCCCTTGGGGAAGCTCCAGTCGTCGTACTTGGGCCGGTGTACGAGCGCAACCTGCGCTGCGCTCCCTGCTGGCCGCCACACCACTGCGCCGGCGGCGGTTATCTCTTCGACCGCCCCCGGATCACCCATCGCCGCCTCGGCCACGCCGGGCCTTGACGAGCAGTTCTTGCAAATCCGCCAGCGGCTTGCCGTCGGCATCCAGGTGATGACGAGTCCACGTGCCGTCCGTGTCGAGCCACCACGACGAGATCCGCGGATCCATCGCGGTGTCGATGAGCTGTCGCAACTGCTGCTCGCTGGCCTACATCCGTGACGCGGACCAGAAGCTCGACCCGGCGATCCAGGTTCCGGTGCATCATGTCGGCGCTGCCGATCCAGACCTCGCCCGGGGCGGAATCGGACGATGCACCGAACGCATAGACGCGCGAGTGCTCGAGGAATCGGCCGACGATGCTGCGTACCCGGACGGTTTCCGACAGGCCTGGCACACCCGGCCTGATCGCGCAGATCCCCCGGACCCACAAGTCGATGGGCACACCCGCCATCGAGGCCCGGTAGAGCGCATCGATGGTCTCCTCGTCGATCAGCGCGTTGCACTTCATCTGGATGCGCGCAGGCTCGCCGGCCATGGCGAGCGCCGCCTGGTCGTCGATGCGCTCGATCAGCCCGCTGCGCACGCCGGCCGGCGCGACCAGCAGCCGCCGGTACTCGCTGTGCCGGCTAAACCCGGTCAGGTAGTTGAACAGGTCGGTGATGTCCTCCCCGACGGTCCGGTCAGCGGTGAGCAGGCCATAGTCCTCGTACAGCCGGGCAGTCTTCGGGTGGTAATTGCCCGTGCCGATATGGCAGAACCGGCGCAGCGAGCCGTCCGATTCCTCCCGCACGACGAGCGCCATCTTGCAGTGCGTCTTCAGCCCGATGAAGCCATAGACGACGTGGCAGCCGGCTTCTTCTAGCTTGCGGGCCCAGCCGATGTTGGCGCGCTCGTCACCGCGGGCCTTGATCTCGACCACGACCACGACCTGCTTGCCCGCCTCGGCGGCGTCGATCAGCGCGTCGACGATCTCCGAGTCGCCGCTCGTGCGGTACAGCGTCTGCTTGATGGCCAGGACCCGCGAATCTGCCGCCGCCGAGACGATCAGCCGCTGCACACTCGCGGTGAACGAGTCATAAGGGTGATGGACCAGCACGTCGTGGTCACTCAGAGTGGTGAACACGCTCACGTCCCCGGGCAGCGCAGTCTCGGACGGGACGAACGTCGGGTACTTGAGGTTTCTGAAGTCCAGGTCGGCGATGGCCGACAGGCCGGACAGATCCAGCAGGCCCGGCACCCGGTAGACGGCGCGCCGGTCCACGTCCAGCTCGGTGATGAGGCGCTCGAGCACGTCCTCGGAGATCGACTCCTCCACCTCAAGGCGGACGGCAGGCTCGAACCGCCGCTTCATCAGCTCGCGCTCCAGCGACTGCAGCAGGTTCTCGGTGACGTCCTCGTCGATCTCCAGGTCGCTGATCCTGGTCACCCGGAACACGTGGTGCTCGAGGATGTCCAGCCCGACGAACAGCTGATCGAGGTGCGCCGCGATGACGTCTTCCAACGGAACGAACCTGTTCGGTCCGACGGACAGAAATCGCGGCAGCAGCGGCGGTACCTTGACGCGTGCGAATATGGTCTGGCCGGTTTCCGGGTCGGCGATCGTGACCGCAAGGCTGAGGGTCAACCCCGAGATGAACGGGAACGGGTGCGCCGGATCAACCGCCAGCGGCGTCAGCACCGGGTAGATGCGCTCCTTGAAGAGCCGCTCCAGCCGGGACTGCTCCTCGGGGATCAGTTCCTTCCAGCGCAGGATGTCGATGCCTTCCGCCGTCAGGTCCGGCATGATCCGGTCGGTGAAGTTGCGCGCATGCCGGGCCGACAGGTCGCGCGCCAGCTCGAGCGCGTTGTCCAGGATCTGGCTCGGCGACAATCCGGACGCCGCCTCGACCGGCAGCCCTGTCGCCATGCGCCTGATGCGCCCGGCGATCCGCACGCCGAAGAACTCGTCGAGCGCACTGGCGAAGATGGCCGTGAACCGGCATCGTTCAAGCAGGGGAACGTTCGGGTCCTCGGCCAGGTCGAGCACTCGCTGCCCGAACCGGAGCCAGCTTTCCTCCCGGTCCAGATACCGGCCCGGCGGCAGTTCTTCAGCGCGCGTCGCCCGCGCGAGTATCTCGGCTTCCTGCCGCTCGCGCTCCGCAGCCCGCGACCGCGCGCGGGCTGCGGCCTGCTGGTGTCGCCTCGTACGCTCCGCAGCCGCCAGCCGATCTCGGTCCGCGCTGGCCGCGCGGTTTGCTGGCGAGGGGCGACGGGCGCTCGAATCCATGTCCCTATTGTCCCCACGTAGGCCGCCAGCAAAAGAGCCAAGGTGCCTGATTCGGCTGCGCGTTCAGGCGAATGTCCCGGCGATCGTGCATTCTGTCAGCTTGCGCAAGCCCGATGGCCCGGCCAAGATCGGTTCTGGCCACGACAAGCAAACAACAGGACTAGTCAGGGAACGGGGTCCTTGGCGCTGATTGGAGCCCCGGATGCGGATCGGCACCTCACTGGCAGAACCAGCCGGCCCAGACGCGCTGAGCACACTCGCTGACCAGATTCGAGTGGCAGTTGACGACGGCTTCGCGTCCGCCTGGATGTCGAACATCTTCGGCCTGGAGGCGCTCACCTCGCTGGCCGTCGCCGGCTCGCGGGTTCCTGGCATCGAGCTCGGCACGGCCGTAGTGCCCACCTATCCCCGTCACCCGGCCGTGCTAGCGCAGCAGGCGCTCACCACCGACCTCGCCCTCGGCGGGCGTCTCGCGCTCGGGATCGGCCTGTCGCACCAGATCGTGATCGAGGACATGTACGGCTACAGCTTCGACAGGCCCGCCCGGCACATGCGTGAGTACCTCGCCGTTCTTGTGCCGCTGCTGGCGGGCGAACCCGTCAGCTTTGACGGCGACAGCGTGCAGGCACACATCGGCCTCTCGGTACCCCGTTCCCGGCCGAAGGTGCCGTTGCTGCTCGCCGCGCTCGCTCCCCAGATGCTCAAGCTGGCTGGGACGTTGGCCGACGGGACGGTGCTGTGGATGACCGGACCGAACACAGTGCGCGACTACATCGCGCCGGCGATTACTGCCGCGGCCAGCGAGGCCGGGCGCCCCGGTCCTCGCATCGTGTGCGTGCTTCCGGTGTGTGTGACCGATGAGCCCGAGCAGGCGCGCGTGAACGCCGGCAAGGCATTCGCGATCTACGGTCAGCTGCCCTCGTACCGGGCCATGCTCGATCGGGAAGGCGCCGCCGGCCCCGGCGATGTCGCCATCGTCGGCCACGAGGACAGCGTCGGCGACCAGATCAGGGCCCTAGCGGCGGCCGGCGTCACTGACTTCGTCGCGGGCGAATACGCGCGCGGTGATGACGGCCCGCGAACTCGATCCTTCCTCCGCCACCTGATCTCCGAGTTCGCGTAGCTGTCACCGTTCGGTTACAGCAACGAGGAGCGCGGAGAGGCGACGCGGTCATCGAGCCTGCGCGCGTCAATCCTGGCGGTCGCGGCCATCGCTTTGACGCAGCGGATCGTGATCCGCCTGCCGTTCGCATAGTCGCCGCAGTTCCCCGTTCCAGGGTTGTCGGACAGCAGGCCGGCCCAGTCCGCGAGCCGCTCGACGCGGTAGCCGTACGCCGCCAGCATCGTCTTTATCGCTTCGAGATTCGGCCTGCCGACGAGAACCGACCCGTCGTGGCTGAACATGTCGGCTGCCGCTTTCCCCTCGTCGCCGGCGTCCTCGGTAATGACGTTCACGTTCGGAACCGGGCCCTTCATGAACGGGCTGAAGGTGTCGATGATCAGATGTCGGGCATTGGTCCGCCGGATCCCGTCGAGAAGCTCGTTGTAACGAAGCGTGTGATAAAGAAACCCGAGGCACAGCACCACGTCAGCGTCAAAGTCCTGCGTGGAGAGTGCCTGGTGCACGTCGCAGGCGAGAAAGCGGACGCGGTCCGGCCCGTACCCGTAAAAGGCGAGGCTCTCCGTCGCGCTCTGCACCAGTTCCGGCCTCGCCTCAATGCCAGTCACCGACCGGGCACCGGCCGCGAGCGCCGCGAGCGACCAGCGACCATCGTGACTGCCGATGTCGAGAACCGAGGCGCCGTCAAAGATGTCCCGGTTCTCGGCGATTATCGCCTCATAGCGGAGGTTCAGGCGCCCGGTGGTCGCAGCGGTGCTGCTGGTCACGTAGAACCGAGGGAACTGTTCGAAGAACCACGAAGCTGTGCGAGACCCGCTCGGTGAATTCGCGCCGATGAACGCGCCCACGCCTGGAAGATGGTCGGCTGGCCGTCGGCGTCTTCGGCGAGGGCGTTCGATGCGCCAGGCAACTGCGCGCAACGCTCTTGCCGTCCCGTATCTCAGCGACATGGGCGATATCGTAACGATCGCTCACTCCGAGTAATCATCGGGTGGCGCGTCGTAGCCGGTTCAGCCATAGAAATCTCGTTCACCTGGGCTATGGGGTGGGCCCGAGCTCTCGGTCGGGGGTCCCTGGACGGCACCGCGCGCGGTACCCGTCAGCAGCGAGATCACGGCCACACCCACGGCCAGGTTGATGACAGCGGTAGCGACCTTGCTCTGCCATTCGGCCATTTCTGAGAACGGGGCCACCACAGCCAGGACGACGGCTAGCCCGGCTATCCAGGTGAAGAACCGCAGCGGGCGCGGCGCCCCGAGCAACAGGACATGCAGCAGCGCGGTCGCAACCAGCGCGCCGAGCGCTGCGACGAGCGCGTACACGGCAGTCGTCGAGTTGCCGAGGCTCCCAGCCGTTTTGGGCGCAAGGACCGCGATGTTGAGAATGTCCCTGGCGATATAGACGCCGAGAATGACGACCAGGGCCGCCACGACCGCGGTCGCGATTCCGCCGGCCCACACTCGAGCCCCATTGACCCTCGAGTGGCCTGGTGGTTCGCCACTTGCCATGCCGTGAGCACTACCCCGTGGCCGGCCACGAGTACCCCGTCGGGGACATCAGAGCGGCAGCGGGCCGCCATCGCATGGTCAGCGCGCCGCGGGTCGCTCCTGTCAGCTTGCCAGCAGCACGTAATACGGCGCGCCGCCGTAGGTCAGTGTGACTTTCCTGGCCAACGGATACCTCTGCAGGAAAGAGCGCGTCTCCGGGCCACCGAGGTTCGTCGTGATCAGCGCCCGGACATGAGGCAGGACAGCTGCTGCGAAACGTCGCGATGTAGGCGGCCCGCTGCTGGGCCGTGAAGACCATCGTGTACAGATCGATCGGAACCGGCGCGGGCGACAGGTCAGCCACGAAGTAGACCGCCCCGGGATAGCCGCCGGGAAAGTCGGCCACGTAGGTCACGCGGTCGCCCACGATCGCGTGGATCTTGTTCATCAGCAGCAGGAAGCTAGGCATGGGCTCCGGGTCGGGCTGACAGCACTCCAAGCTGCTCAGCGCGCCCGCACCGACCCGGTCAGCCGCGAGCGTGGGCGCCACGACCTCCGCCGTCCGGGCTGCGAGCCGCTGACGGTCTTGGTATGGCGCAACGGCCTCACCCCGAACCGCGGACGGCGCATACGCACGCGGTCGGCAGCAGGGCAAATGACGCCGCGACGGCGACGGCGCCCGCGACGAGCAGCGTGACGCGCCGTCGGCCACCCAACAGCCGCGGCAGCAGGCTAGCGACGGTGACCACCAAAGCAGGCAGGACCAGCATCGTGCCGGTCAGGTGGAAGGCGTCCGACCGGAGCAGCGCCCCTTGGTACAGCAGGATCGTGGTCAGCACGACCGCCACGACGGTAATTCGCTCTACCGACCAGTCCATCGCGACGCGGAACGGACGGACATCGATGACCGCGAGCAGCGCGAGGATCGCCAGCACCCATGGCAGGCCATAGAAGACTGCCCGCCACGGTGCGCTGGTGACGATCTGGCCCTTCGACGGAGCGACGCCGCCGTACGGAGTATTGCTGTAGCCCTCGGCGACGGCTCTGGTGATGAGGAAGTACAGATACAAGAAGCGCGTCAAGAGACCGTGGACCGCGTAGTACACCAGCGCGGGCAGCCAGCTGGCGACAAACCCGCCAAAAGCCGCGAGCAGAGCGGTCCATACCGATCGCCACGGCGACGTGCCGCTGAACGCCACGAGCGCACCGACGACGAGCGCCCCGACGGCACCGGCGATCAGGTTCTCCTGGGCGACGAACGACAGCGCTCCCCAGATGAGGCCGAGCACCGCGGCCCCGGTCAGTCCGCGCCAGGACGGCGAGCGCCTGATGACCGCCGGCAGAAGCAGGATCAGCGTCACTGCGCCCACGTACCGCAGCGGATCCGCCCAGCCCCAGAACCCGGCGTAGCCGTGGCCAGGCGCTGAAACCCATCAGTTGCAGAGCCGGGTAGACCAGGGCAGACAGTAGCGAACCAGCCAGCCCGCGGGCGTATCCGAGGGCGAGGAAGAGCACGACGAAGAAGATCGTCGCGCCAGCCCACTGGAGCATTGCCCAGGACTCGCGGAAGCCGAGCACCGAGAAACCGGCGATATGCCGCATGTACAAGTAAGACAGCAGCTGAGCACCGGGCCCGTACTGCACCGATGCCGGTCCGACATAGGGCACTGCGCCCTTCGACATGGCTTGGAAGCCGCCGAGAAAGACATCCTGCTGGGCGCCGATCGGGCCGGAAGCGATCGACCGGCTCAGGTACCAGGGCGGGCCGTAGAAGTAATAAGCGACGCCGATGGCGGTCAGGATTCCGACGGCGGAGCGAACGGCGCGCGTCGTCCACCAGGCCGATCGTGTCCGCTTCCCGCCGCCAGTGTCATCGACCGGGCTCCGGTCGCACATCGTGGATGCGCTCAGGGTCGGCGCAAGGCCACGAAGCCATGACCGCCAGCTGTCGGGGTGTGTGCGTCCGGCGGCCAGGACGCGCGCGGCGACGACAAGCAGCAGCATCGGCGCGAGCGCCCCGACGAGGTAGGTCGCGGTAATCCAGCGCTTGTCCAGGAAACCGAAGGCGATCCACACCACCGACGTCGGTAGCGTCGATTTCGCGCGGTAGTACGCCGGGATCAGCAGCAGCGGAACCCAGACAGCGAACGAGAGCCAGATCGCGGCGCGCTGCTCAGGGGCCACCACTCGGCCGATTGCCGCGGTGCGTCGCGCGGTCCGGCAGGCTAGCGCCGCGGCCATGAGCACCGCGGCCAGGATCAGTCCCGCGATCCCGAGCTCCATGAGCTCGCGCTGCGGCGTCGGCAGGCGGCCCGCGGGCCGGACAGCCGCGGCTAGCGCGATCGTCAGCGAACTCGTAACGGCCAGCGAGATGACCGCCGCCGCGTAGAAATAGCGAGGTCCGGCGTCGACTATCCGCAGCGCCCTGGTGATGGCGGCCGACGCGCGTGGTGGCGGCGGACCTGCGGCGACAACCGTGCGCTCGCCTGGCTGGGTCATTTCCCGGCTGCCTGCTCGGCTTCTTCCAGGACCCGGGCGATCGCCACAACGGACTGGCCGAAAGGCGGTCGGCCCACTAGCCGCTCGGCGAACCGGACGACCGGCACAAGCAGCCGGTCGTAGAAGCTGATCGTGCCGCCGATCTTCGGCTGCCGCCTCAGCACGCTGGTGAACGCGTAATAGCAGATCAGACCCAGCGAGTTGGCGTAGCGGACATCGACGACTTCCAGACCGGCATCCGTGAGCGCCTTGCTCATCGAGCGCCGGGTGTACCGGCGGACGTGGCCTGTTGCGACGTCGACGGGACTCATCGCGAACGGGAAAGCAGGGCACACCAGGATGAGAAAACCGTCCGGGCGCACGAGCCCGGCCATGCTCTCGAGGGCGCCTAGGTGATCGTCAATGTGCTCGAGGACGTTGTAAGCGATCAGCGACGAGTGGTCGGCGCGGTCTTGCGTCGGCAGGAGCAACTGGCTGACCGCGACGTTGGAGTACGCCGCCATCTCCGCTTTGAGGCGTGGCAGAAGCGCCGGGTCGGCCTCGGTCGCGGTGAACTTGTCGACCAGCGGTATCCACTGCCTGGCGTAGTCGCCGAACCCGCTGCCGACCTCTATTGGATGCTCTCCGAGATAGGGCCGAGCAAAGGCGGCGAACCAAGCCCGGTGATTCGTGCAGCCGGCGAGGGCCTCGAGGACGTCGTGTTGCGTCCGGCGGTCACCGCGCAGCTGGTCAAGGTCGACAAGATCGGCGCCATCCTCACGCACTGATACCACCCGGCTACCCCTCGATAGGCCGGAAGCGCATCAGACCCTGGCAGCCGAACGCCAAAAGCTGGTAAATCCGGCGATTCGCAAGCAAGTACCGGCGACATTACAAGTGGACGGATTTCCCTCAGAGCTTGCTGATCAACTCTTAACCAGCGCCCCAGCGGCTCTTGGGGAAACAACTACCAGCAGTTGAAGAAAGACCTAGTCCAGGCCGCAGACCCGGTGTATTTCTTCCTTGCTGGCCAGCTTGACCCGGGCCCCACGGCCCAGACGCGCTGCGAGTTCCTTCTCGGCGGTTTCGATCCGGAGCCAGTCGGCGTAGCTGATGTGCCGGGTCCCGCGCTCCGCTAGCACCTGCGCGAGAGGCGAGGCCTGGGCATCTCCGGCCACGGCGGGCATGCGTAGCAGTCCCGGTCGCGGGAGCTGGACCTGACCGGGCCCGGGGCCGCCGGCGAGGTCGGCGAGCAGGGACCGCACGGTCTCCGCCGCATCCGACTTGTTGGTGCCGATGACGCCCGTCGGCCCGCGCTTCAGCCAGCCAGCGACGTACTCACCGGGTAGCGGCTGGCCGTCCGGCCCCAGCACCCGGCCGGCCTCGTTCGGCACGATCGCGGATTGCTCGTCGAACGGGACGCCGGCCAGCGGAACGCTCTGGTATCCAACGGACCGGAGCACCATCTGAACGTCCAACGTGTCACGTTCGCCCGTGCCGGTGAGCCGTCCCGTCTCGTCGAGCCGAGTGCGCTCCAACGTGAGCCCTTCGACCGCACCGCGTCCGACGATCTCGACGGGCTTGAGCCAGAACCTGACGGTCAGGCGCCGGGCTCCCCCGGCTGGCGGCCGACCGGCCCAGTCGCTGATGACGGCGTAGTTGCCGCGCACGTGCCTGTCGGCTTCGGCCAACCGGGCACTCTCCCCGGTGGCGTCGAACGCGGTCAAGTCCACCTCGCTCGCGTCGACCGCGATGTCGACGCCCGGCAGTTCGCCGAGCTCGCGCAGCTCTTTGGTAGTGAACTTCGCCTGGGCCGGGCCCCTCCGGCCGATCATGTACACCTCGCGCACCTTGCTGGCCATCAGCGCCTCGAGCACTGGCTGCGAAACGTCGGTCTCGCGCAGTTCCTCAGGATTGCGCGCCAGGATGCGAGCGACGTCCACCGCCACGTTCCCGACGCCGATGACGGCGACCGCCTCGGCATCCAGCGTGAACGCTGACGGATCGACGTCAGGGTGGCCGCAGTACCAGTTCACGAAGTCAGTAGCCGCGATGCTGCCGGGCAGGTCCTCGCCCGGAATGCCCATGTGCCGGTCCCGCATCGCACCGGTGGCGTAAACCACCGCGTCGTAGGCGGAAAGCAGATCCTCGCGGCTGATGTCGTCGCCCAGATGGACTCCGCCGATGAAATGGACTCCCTCGTGCTCCAGAACATTGCGGAGGTACTCAGCGATCGACTTGATCGACTTGTGATCCGGAGCCACTCCGTACCGAACCAGCCCGTAGGGGGTCGGCAGCCGGTCGAGCACATCGACCCGGATCGACCGGGGCTCGTCGAGCGCTGCCGACTGCTTGATCAGGGCCTCGGCGGTGTAGAGGCCCGCGGGACCGGACCCGATCACTGCTACCTGGAGAGTCTGCATACCTTCAGATTCTGCCTTGTCCGGACCACCGCTCGGGGCACGCCCGCTGCACACGCATGATCGGGACCCGGCACCATCGACGCGGCGCGCTCGTCAGCTACCGTGTGGCGCATGCAGGAGGAGCCTCGGCAGGTGGCACCCTTGAGCCTCGACGGGCGGGTGGCACTCGTCACCGGCGGCAGCGGCGGCATCGGGCGCGCCATCGCCTTGTCGCTCTCGGCTGCGGGCGCGAGCGTCGCCATCGGCTACGGCGCGAACGACGCGGCGGCCCACCAGCTCGCGGGACAAATCACCGCGGCCGGTAGGCGGGCAGCCGCGCTGAGCGCTGACCTTGCCTACGCCGCCGAGGTGGTGCGGCTGGCTGAGGAGACCGAGGACACGTTCGGCCCGGTGGACATACTGGTGAGCAACGCCGGGATGTCCAGGCGGCAGCTGCTGGAGACCATCGCCGTGGAGGACTTCGACGAGACGATCAGCGTCAACTTGCGGGCGCCGTTCCTGCTGGCGCAGCGGCTCGTGCCGGGAATGGCCAAGCGTGGCTTCGGTCGCGTCCTGTTCATGTCGTCGGTCGCGGCGTTCACGGGCGGATTCGTGGGGCCGCACTACGCCGCCTCCAAGGCGGGCCTGATTGGCCTGACGCACTCGCTGGCCGCCCGGTATGCGAGGTCAGGGGTCACGGTTAACGCGGTCGCGCCAGCTCTCATCACGGAGACCGGGATGGTGCCGGACGAGGAACAGGAATTGCGCCGCCAGGTCCCGGTCGGGCGGCTCGGCCGTCCGGCCGAGGTCGCGGACCTTGCGCTGGCAGTTCTGCGCAACCCGTATGTGACTAACCAGGTCATCTCCGTCGACGGCGGCATATACCCGCACTGAGCCCTGGACCCGACCGACGACGGTCTTGATTCCCTGCAAGTCAGATGTACGACGCAGGCTAGTCGGGTCTGAATCGTTTGCAGTGGGCAAGCTTTCCTAAAGATTTCCGATGGCTGCCCATCATGGGGGTCTCTCTCGGGAACACAGTCCCGGACGCAGGCGGGGCGAAACGGCCGCGGCCGTATCCGGGGGAATCACATGTCGTCAGGTAGAGCGGTCGTGTCAGCCTGGGCTGCATCGGCTCGGGAGGCTCTCGCCAGATACCTGGGCGGCGCTGCGCGCGGCCACGGTCGGCCCGGTTCGATACTCGTGACCGGATCCAGCGGCAAAGGCACTACCTCCCGAATGCTGACGGAGGTGCTGCGCGCCGCGAGGCTCCACCCGATCTTCGTCGCTGCGGACGCCCACCCTTGGTCCGGTGTCGCGAGCGCGCTGATCGAACACGCCGAGGCGGGCCGCTCGCCCAAGGACCGGCGCTCGATGAGGCTGGTCGAGGTCGACGCCGACGCCGTCCCCCAATTCGTTCGGCGAGGCAGCAAGCCGGCCGTGCTCGTGTGCACGAACATCCTCGGCGGTCAGCCTGATGACGACACCGCGGGCACGAAACGCGACTCAATGCTCGCACGCGCCATCCGCAGCCTGCCCGCCAGCACCACGCTCATCTTGAACGCCGATGACCCAAGGGTCGTCGAGGTCGCGGCGGACACGCCGCATCCGCGCGTGTACTTCGGCATATCCGATGAAGTCCACGCTCGGGTCCGGCCAGATCCCACGGCTGAGGTCCGCTGTTGCCCACGATGCGGCGACCGGCTGTCCTATGCCCGCGTGTACTACGCACACCTGGGCGATTGGACGTGTGGCGGCTGCGGCCTCAGCCGCCCGGAACCCGATGTCAGCGTCACGAAAATCGTGATGGCCCGGTCATCGTCGACCCGCATTCACGTCGCGGCCAAGTCGTCCAGCGCCGTCCTCGAGGTGCCGCTGCCGGGCATCTACAACGTGTACAACGCGCTCGCCGCCGTGACCGTCGCGACGCACCTGAACCTGCCGGCCTGGTCGCTGCGCGCGATCGGCAACGTCTCCGGCGGCCCGATGCGGATGGAGCGAACGCGTGTCGGCGGTCATGACGTCCATCTGGCCGTCGCCGCGAACGCGACCGGGTACACAGAGGTACTGCGCGCCATCCTGGGCGACGCCGAGCCCAGGCGAATGATGCTCGGGCTAAGCGCCCGGCCGCAACCGCGGCAGGACATCTCGTGGATCTGGGATGTCGACTTCGAAGGTCTTGCCGGCCTCGTCCCCGCGCCGATCCTCTTCGGCAATCGCGCGGTGGATATCGGAGTCCGCCTGAAGTACGCCGGCTGGCTCGGCGACGGTCGTGATGATGGCCACTCGGCTGGCGCGTGCGTTGAACCCGACCCGGTTCGCGCAGTCCGCCGGGCTATCGCCGAGACTCCGCCAGGTCAGCCGTTGTGGATCGTATCGACGGCCCGCCCGCTGGCAGAGATCCGGCGCTGGCTGCACCACCACGACGGCGACGCGGGTCTTGATGCGCAGGAGAACCGCCAGGCGCTCGCCACCCGGCGGGCGGTTGTCCGGGCTGCGATCCAGTTCGCCCGACCTCGCTCGACCACGCCAGCAGCGACCGGACCACGACCGACGGCGCCACCGTCGCGGCATCGGCCCGACCGAGCCGCTCGGCGCCGCTGGACGAGCCATCGTCGGCCTCGGCAGACCGGAGCGACCCGGTGACAACCAGGGAGCTAACCGTCGCCCATCTCTACCCCGACGTGATGTCGACCCACGGAGACCGCGGGAACGTCGCGGCGATAATGCGTCGCTGCCGATGGCGAGACATCGACGTCAGCGTGGTCGAGCTAGGCCGCGGCGACCGCGTGGTGCCGGACAAGGTCGATCTCATCGTGATCGGCGGCGGCGGTGATTCTCGACAACGCCAGATCGCGGCCGACCTCTACAAGGTCAACGGCGGCGCGATCCGTGACGCGGTAGCGGCGGGGACGGCCGCGCTCGCGGTCGGCGGCGGTTACGAGCTGTTCGGCCGCTTCAGCCAGCCAGCCAGGGGTGTCGAGCTGCGCGGAATCGAGCTATTCGACTCGTGGACGATTCACCGACGAGGGGACGCGGAGCGGTTGTCCGCCATGGCTGACGACGGCACGACAGTCACGTCACGCGCCGACGCAGCAGGCCAAGATCTGGTGGTTCGCTGGGGCGGTGGCGTGCTCGTCGGCTTCGAGGATTCCGCCGGCGGGTGTACGTACCTCGGCGCTGGCGCGATCCCGCTTGGCCACGTCGTTTCTGGCCGTGGCAACAACGGGGACGGAAGCGAGGGCGTCCGTCTTGGCGGGGCAGTAGGAACCAACCTGCGCGGCCCTTGTCTTCCGGCGAACCCGGGCCTAGCTGACTTCCTGATCAAGGCGGCTCTGCGGCGCCGCTACGGTAGCGCCGACCTTGCGCCGCTGCCTGATGATATGGAGCGCGCCGCCCGCACCGCAGCGGTGAATCGGGCGATCCTCGGCGCCCCCCGCCGCGTACTGGCGTGGCCGCTGCGAAGACATGCCAAAGCGCCGGCCAGCGCCGGGACAGCGGCGCGATCGCATTTCAGCCTCGGCACGCGAGCCGACATGCCTCAATGACCACGCCGAAGGGAAACGGGGCTCGTCCGACCAACAGCAATACCAACAGCCCGGTCAACTCCGCGCCACGGCGCCAGGTCACCAGCATCCTGGCTGCGCTCGCAGCCCTGTCCGTCGCCACTGGCGTCATCGTGGCGGCCATTACGCTGCCCGTGGTGGGGATGGCCGGAGTCGGGGTTCGTGATGCCGCCGAGACGTTCAACGACCTTCCCGTGCCAGCCTTGTCGAGGCTGCCCACGAGGTCGGAAATCCTGGACGCCAGCGGCGGCCTGATCGCGTACTACTACCCAAATCACATCTACCGCGTGCCGGTGACCTTCAGCCAGATCGCGCCCGTCATGCGTGAGGCGATCGTCGCGATCGAGGATTCGCGCTACTACGAGCACGGAGCGCTGGATTTCCGCGGCACGCTCCGCGCCGTCGCCGCCGACGTGACGGGTGGCCAGGTCCAGGGCGGATCGACGCTGGCGCAGCAGTACGTCAAGAATGCGCTGCTGCTGACGGCCGCCGACAGCGCCGAAGAGCGAGCCGCGGTGGCCGACAGTCTGGCGCGTAAGATTCGCGAGCTGCGAATTGCCGTCACCGTCGAGCGTCAGCTCAGCAAGAACCAATTGCTTGCCGCGTATCTGAACGTGGCGTACTTCGACAACGAGGCTTACGGCATCGCGGTAGCCGCCCAACGCTACTTCGGCACCACGGCGGCCCAGCTGAGCTTGCCCGAAGCTGCGCTGCTGGCCGGCATGGTGCAGAATCCGTCGGCGTTCGATCCGCTCGTCTACTCTGCAGCGGCTACCGCCCGGCGGAACGTCGTGCTCGCCCGCATGGCGCAGCTGCATTATGTCAGCAACGCCGCCGCCGCGACAGCGGCGAAGGCGCCGCTCGGCCTCCACTATTCCGTGCAGTCGCTCAAGCAGGGATGCTCCAGCGCCCCGGCCACTGCCGCCTGGTTCTGCGACTACGTAGTTGCCGAGTTGCGGACTAACCCGGCCTACAGTGCGGCCTGGCGGAAGATGAACACCATTGGCGGCGTGCAGATCCACACGACGATGAACCCGCAGGACCAGCGTGCGGCGCAGGACGCAGTCACGTTCATGCTGCCGCCACCGCCGTCGGGCTTTAACCCAGGCCACAACGCGGCCGCCGAGGTACTCGTGCAGCCAGGGACCGGATACGTCCAGGCCATCGCCGTGGACCGCCGATACGGGACTGGGGCCGGCGAGGACAGCATCGACTATGCGGTCGACACCGGGCAGGATGGTGGCTTCGGCGTGCAGACAGGCTCGTCCTCGAAGCTATTCACGCTGATAACCGCCCTCAAGCAGAACTACCCGTTCGGTTTCAAGCTGTCGGTGAAGTCGCCGAATGACGTCGGCCCGTTCTATGACTGCAAGGGCCACTACGTCGGCGCGTTCCCGGTCTCCAACGCGGAAGGCGCCGGCCGGGGAACCTATTCGCTCTACACGGGCACCACGCAATCCATCAACGTGTTCTTCGCCGAGCTCGAGCGCCGCGTCGGCCTCTGCAATGTTGTACGGACCGCGGTCAGCATGGGCGACCACCGCGCGGATGGCACTTCCATGCTGACTGCCGACGGAAAGCCGAGTCGGCCTGGATATCAGCTGCCCGCCGACGATCTGCCGTCGTTCACGCTCGGGACCGTCAACGTCTCGCCGATGACCATGGCCGCCGCGTACGCGACGGTGGCCGCCGGCGGCCTCTACTGCCGACCGCTAGCTATCGCGAAGATCACCGCCGGAAAGGCGGAACTGCCCGTCGAGCCGGTCGGATGCCACCGGGCGTTCTCGCCGGCCGTGGCCGCCGCCGCGACCTACATCCTGCGCGGCGTGCTGACCAGCGGCACGGCTCGCGGCGACGGCGTCGTGCGCGCTGGCGTGTATCTGGCGCAGGCCGGCAAGACAGGGACCGCCAACAGCTTCGACTTCGCCGCGTTCGGCGGCTACACCCCGCACCTCGCCGGTTACGTCTCGATGTTCAACCCGTCGGGACCCGTAGCGCATCCCATGGTCGGCTACGCCTCGTGCTATCGCAGCGGCGGTGGCTACGAAGAGTGTCCCGGTTCAGTCTTCGGAGCCAACGCCGGGCAGATCTGGCAGCTCACATTCGAAGCTGCCGACCTCGGCGCCGCCTTCAGTGCGTTCCCGCCCGTGCCGGGTGACAGCGGCTACTTCCGGGCGGGAACGGGGCAGCACACGCCGGTCAGGCACGGGCGTCGCTGATCGATTTGGCTATCCCAAGCGGCGGGGTCGGGGCGCGGGCAGCCTACGAGCTCGGGCTGGGCGCCGGGACCTGCCGGAAGCCGGCGGGCACGGCGACCTGTAGCTGCGCCAGGTTGGCCGGACTCGCGGGTAGCCACTGGAAGGTCAAGTGCATCGGCCCGGTGGTCACCTCGATCGGCCGGTAGGTCGCCGGGTCGACCAGCAGCGTGGTCGAGGTCAGCGAGTTGGTCGTGCCGTTAGTTAGCTTGATGGCGTCGATTCCGCCGACGACCAGGCGGCCCACGACGGTGTAGGCGCCGCAAGCTAGCTGCGATCGGATGAAGCCCGGCCAGCCACCACCGGGACCAGGCCGGAGATAGAAGCCGCCGCCTTGCAGGCACGCGGGCGGCGCCGCCTTGCGCAGATGCACCGGGGCCGTCCACCACGTGCCGTTCGCGTATATCACGGCGGTCTCGGTCGCCCCGCCGTTCGCGTGCGTGAGCTCCGCGTCAAAGACACGCTGGCCGCTCGCGGTGTACGCGGCGTAGCTCGCCGTGCCCTGATATGCCCACACCACCGAATATCCGACACTCCACTGCGAGGCAGCGCCACCGCCGGTTCCGCCGTTGACACCTCCCGGCACCGGCCCAAGAGTCGTTCCGGACGGATACGTCTCGGTCACGGACCCAACGATGTTGCTGACTGCCGCCGGCGCTAGGGCGCTCCGCACGTGCCTGATTACGAACGCGGTCAGCCGCGCGGTCTGCGGGGACACACCGTTCGGCGCCGAGTCGAAGGCCCCCGCGACCCCGGCTAGTGCAACGCCGCCGACCAGCACGGTTGCTGTGGCCGCCGCTGTCGCCAATCGCAGGGTCGTCTGCCGCTTCCGCCCGTGGCGGTATGCCTTAAGAGCCAGCCCCCGAGGAACTCGAACGTCCCTGGTCGCCTGCTCCATGTCCAGGCGCAGCTGGTCTTCGATATCCATGTTCATGCCATTCGCTCCCTTGCTGGCTCTGGGTTGGCCGCGTCCGCTGGCGCGCGGCCTGACGATCCGCTGAGCTCGCGCAGCCTGCGAAGACCCCGCGCAGTCGCGGACTTGACGGTTCCGATCGAGCAGCCCAGCACCTGTGCCGACTCGGCCTCGCTGAGCTGCTCCCAGTAGCGCGCGACGATGACTGCTCGCTGGCGCGGCGGCAGTTGGATCAACAGCCGGACCAGGGAGTCACGCACGTCCACGTCTGCCGTCGGGTCGGGGACGACGGCGCTGCCCAGAGCCCTCAGCAGCCGCAGTTGCCTGCGCACCGCGGCTTGCTGGCGCCACCGATCGGCGGCCAGGTGATACAGAGTCCGGCGCAGGTAGCCCTCAGGATCGCCCTTGATCGTCGCCCAGCGCTTGAGCAGCCGCTCCAGCGCAGTCTGCAGCAAATCCTCACCGGCTTCCCGGGTGCCGGCCAGCAGGACCGCCGTGCGCAGCAGATGGTCGCCGCGCTCGGCGAGGAACAACTCCAGATCCGCGACAGCTCGATCCGCTTCCACGCGCCAGCTCCCTCCAGTCACCCACCAAGTACGGAGCAAGCCGCGGAAAGGTTGCCTCGGCCAGGTCTTGACTTCATGCGCTTGTGAGCCGGCCGGTGTGCTGCCCAAGGACGACAGCGACCTAGTCGTCCGGCTCTGGTATGTAGTGCCGGCTCAAGTCGGCGGGATCGACCCAGACGCGCGTGATCGCGCGCGTTGACGGGTCGCGGAACCGCTCGGGTGTCGGAACCCACCCCGGTGCGGGCTCCATGCGTTGCGCATGACGGCGCCGCTGCCAGACCCGGCCGCGCTTGGCGGGCCCGGACTCCGCCGCTAGCCCGGCTAGCAGCGGAAGATCACCGAGCGCCACGGCGGCTTCGTCGGCGTACGTTGACGCGAGCACAATACCGACCCGGTTGCTCAGGTCGTCTAGGTCCAGCCGCCCCTGCGCGTAGTGCTCGCGCAGCAGGTAGAGGAGTCGCTCGCGGTCCGTGTCAGTCATCACGGCCCGCGGCCCGGACGGAGGCATCTGCGCGGAGCCTTCGCCGCGGCTAGCTGACGGGCTGCGCGATGACCGCCGTGCCGTAGGCCACGATCTCGGTCAGCTGTGTGCCAATCTCTGAGGAGTCGAACCGCATAGCCACGATGGCGTTGGCGCCAAGGAGCCGAGCGTTCTCGATCATCCGGTCGACCGCGTGCCGGCGGCTGTCCTCAAGCAGCTCGGTGTACTGGGTTACCTCGCCCTGGCGCATCGCCGTGAACTGTGCACCAAACGACTTGATCGCGCCCATGCTGCGTACCACCAGCCCGAATGCCACACCGAGGTCACGCTCGATGGTCATGCCCTGGAGCTCCAGTGCGGTGGTAACCGGGAATCCCGCTTGTCCGGGATGTGCTTGCGTCATACCGGTCATGCTAGAGCTAGTCGGTCGAGCATGCGGCGCGCAGACGAGCGGCCAAGGCGTGCCCTCAGGCGTTTTGGCTCTCGTCGGCCAGGTCCGGGGCCCGCTGCGCGACGATCTCGGTGATCTGCCGGGCCAGATGCTGTGGCGTCAGGCCTTGTGCGTCCAGCACCTGCCCGCGCTCGCCGTGGTCGAGGAACTGCTGTTCGAGCCCGAAGCAGCGAACCGGCGTGTCGATGTCGTTGTCGCGCAGCAGTCTGGCGACGGCGTCACCGAAGCCGCCGACCCGGCCGTTGTCCTCGACGGTGACGACCAGGCCGTGCTGGCGGGCCCCCTCGAGCAGGGCCGGGTCCAGCGGCTTAACCCAGCGCGGATCGACGACTGTGACGCCGATGCCGTGATCGGCCAGCCGATCTGCCGCCTCCGCGCTGACTCCTGCCATCGGGCCGGCGCCGAGCAGCAGAACATCGCGCCTAGTCGGATCCAACGGGGTCCGAAGCACGTCCATCGCGCCGAGCTTGCCGACAGCAGGCAGATCGGCAGTCGTGAGCCGACCCGGGAAGCGCAGCGCCGTCGGGCCGTCGTCGATCGCCACCGCTTCGCGTAGCAGCTCGGCCACCCTGGTGGCATCTCTCGGCACGGCGATCCTCAGGCCGGGGACGATCTGCAGGATCGAGCCATCCCACATGCCGTGGTGGCTCGCGCCGTCCGGCCCGGTGACCCCGGCCCGGTCGAGCACGAAGGTAACGGGGAGGCGGTGCAGCGCCACATCCATCAGCACCTGGTCGAATGCGCGATTCAAGAACGTCGCGTAGATCGCGGCGACGGGATGCATACCGCCGAGGGCAAGCCCGGCCGCGCTCGTAACCGCGTGCTGCTCGGCGATGCCGACGTCGAACACCCGGTCTGGGAATGCTGCCGCAAACTTTGCCAGGCCAGTCGGATGCAGCATCGCGGCGGTGATCGCGACGACATCGGGCCGGCTGGCGCCGATCGCGGCGAGCTCGTCGCCGAAAACCTGGGTCCACGGCCTGGCCGAAGCCGCCGGCGCTGCGGGCGTGCTCGCGGCGAGTTTCACGGGGCCGGCGCCGACGACGGGGCCGATTTCGCCGGGGACACCTGGTGCAGGCAATCCTCGTCGTTCTCCTCGGCAAGCGGGTAACCGAAGCCCTTGCGGGTGATCACGTGCACGAGCACCGGGCCGCCGAAATCACGCGCCCGGCGCAGCGCGTGCTCCACGAGGTGCTCGTCATGGCCATCCACCGGGCCGAGGTACTTCAGGCCCAGGTCCTCGAAGAGGACCTGCGGCTGGAGCACGTCCTTCAGCCCCTTCTTGATCCCGTGCAGCGTCTCGAACAGCGGGGTTCCGACGAGCGGTGTGTGCGACAGCGACGTCTTGATGTAGTCGAGGACCTGCTCGTAGCGCTGCGACACGCGGACGGACGCGAGGTGGTCGGCGAGTCCGCCAATCGTTGGCTGGTATGAGCGGCCGTTGTCGTTCACGACGATGACAAGGCGCCGATCCTTCGCCGCGGCGATGTTGTTCAGCGCCTCCCAGGCCATCCCGCCGGTCAGCGCGCCGTCCCCGATGACGGCGACGACGCAGCGGTGCGGCTCGCCGCGGAGCTGGTAGGCCTTCGCCAGCCCATCGGCGTACGACAGGCTCGTGGAGGCGTGCGAGTTCTCGATGACATCGTGCTCGGACTCGGCCTGGTTCGGGTAACCGGTGATCCCGCCGCGCTGCCGCAGTGTGTCGAACTCGGGGTAGCGGCCCGTGAGCAGCTTGTGCACGTACGACTGGTGGCCGGTATCGAAGAGGATCCGGTCCACCGGGGAATCGAATACCCGGTGCAAGGCGATCGTCAGCTCGACGACGCCGAGGTTCGGCCCGAGGTGACCGCCGTTCCTGGAGACGATCTTGATCAATGTGTCGCGGATCTCCGCGGCTAGCTGGGGCAGTTCTTCAGCGCTCAGGTCCTTGACGTCGCGCGGACTGCGGATGTGCGCCAGCAAGCTCACTGACCTGCTCCTCGTGTCATCGCCGCGTCCAGATGGCAGACCGCCCTGCGCGCGGTCAGCACCCGGCTCTGCGTCTGCCGGACGTACTGCGGGACGATACACGCCGAGTCTATTGCGCCGGGCCCGGCCGCCGAACGAGGCCTCGCCAGCTGGTGCGCCACTCGCGGCGCACACGGCGCCGGAGACGTGCAGTCTTCCCACCCGGCCGTCGCCGGCCCCTACAGTATGTCCCATGGCTGGTGAAGTATCCCCCGTGAGCGACCCAGGCGATCCCGGCACTCCGGGCGAGCTCAGGGCGTCGCACATGGATAGGGACAGGGTCGTCGAGGTTCTGCGGGTGGCGGCTGGCGACGGCCGGCTGACAGCGGAGGAGCTCGACGAGCGCTTGGAGGCGGCCCTCACTGCCCGGACCTATAGCGAGCTGGCGGTGCTGACCACCGACCTGCCCGCCGTCGGCGGCCATCCGGCCAGTGTGGCTGTGCCTGAGGCCAAGGAGCTCGTCCGCATCG
The DNA here is from genome assembly GCA_963730085.1 of uncultured Actinomycetota bacterium. Taxonomy (GTDB): domain Bacteria; phylum Actinomycetota; class Actinomycetes; order Streptosporangiales; family Streptosporangiaceae; genus JAJYUU01. Next base: position 142,183 of record CAVSQI010000021.1, read on the forward strand.
ACTGCGGCGCCAGCACCGCCACGCGCGACGGCCAGTGGGTGGTGCCGCAGCGGCTGGAGGTCCGGGTGACCTCCGGAAGCGTCAAGCTGGACCTGACGAACGCCATCATCACGAGCCCGGTCCTGGCCCTTGACGCCAAGGTCAACAGCGGCCACCTCCTGCTGATCACGAGGCCGGGCATCGAGGTGGATACCGACGACGTGGCGGTCCAGAGCGGGATCGTCCGCGTCCAGCCGCAGAGTGCAACTGACACCCCCGTCATCCTCCGGATCCAGGTGTCGGGCAGCGTGACGAGCGGCACACTGCGCGCGCGGCCGCCACGGCGCAGCTTCTGGCAGTGGCTGCTGCGCCGAAGGTAGCTAGCCGGGCGCCGGCACGGTCTTGGCCCGACCGGCCAGCCAACCGGTGACGAGCTGGAGGGCCGCGACGGTAAGGAGGACGAACCCCGGCACAGACCAGCCGCCGGTGGCGTCGTGCAGGAACCCGATGGCGAGCGGCCCGAGACTGGCAATCAGGTAACCGACCCCCTGGGCAAACGCAGAGAGCGAGGCCGCGGTCACCGGGTCTGGCGCGCGCGCCATCGTGTAGAAGATGCCGAGGCCCAGCGTGGCGCCCTGGCCGAGGCCCAGCACCAGAATGAATCCGGCGACGAGGTGCGTCGGGCCGAATACGGCGCCGGCCAGGCCCGCGCCCGTAGCTACCATCGACCACACGGCCAGCCGGCGCTGGTCGGCGGCGCGCTGGGCGAGCATGGGGACCACGAACGCGGTCACAGCATTGCCGAGGTTCATCAGCGCGAGCAGGTCGCCAGCATGTGGCGCGCTGACTCCGTGGTCTCGGAACATGGTCGGGAACCACGACAGCGTGGCGTAGTACGACAGGCTCTGCAGGCCCATGAACAGAGTGACCTGCCAGGCCAGGGCGCTACGTCCCATCGCGAAGGCCCCGCGGCGGCGGCCGCCGCGCCGATCCGTCTCGGTGGTGGTAGCGGCTTCCGGCAGTGTCCGGTGCCGCAGCTGCGGCAGCCAGATCAGCGCCGCGAAGAGAGCCGGGCCAGCCCAGAGCCCGAGTGTGAGGCGGATCGCGGCGCTACCTGGAGCCACCGGGCCGTGTACCGACCCGCCGGCGGCCGTGAAGACCGGAATAGCGAGTACCGACGCGATGATCGCCCCCGCTGCCAGCATCAGCAGGTAAAGGCCGATGAGCATCCCGGCTCGGTCGGGCGTCCGGCGCTTGACGAGGCTGGGGAGCAGCACGTTCATCAGGGCGATCGCTGCGCCTGCCACCACTGTGCCCGGGAAAAGCAGCGAAGTCGGGCTCAGCCCGCGCAGTAGCAGGCCAGCGGCCAAGAGCAACAGCGCGGCCCCGAGCACCCGTTCCTCACCGAACTTCCGGCTCAGTGGCGCCGCCGTACCGGAGAAGACGCCAAAGCACAGCACCGGGATAGCCGCCAGGAGCGCCAGGTCCGAAGCCGATATGTGCAGAGCAGACTGCAGTTCGGGAAAGACCGGCGGCAGGCTCGTGATCGCCGACCGGAGGTTGGCCGCAAGGATCAGTATTCCGATCACGAGCAGTGCAGCGCCGCGGGCCGGCGTGATCAGCCGCCGCTCCGCGGCCGACACGTCCCTGATCTCCACCGGCCGCCCTCCCGATCTCGCGGTGCAGAGGCCTGTATAGCCGGCTGCTGGCTTTCGAGCGGTGGGACAGACGTTGCCCCGACTGTCGGGTCTTGCTGGTACGAAGGAACCGTGCCAGGCCGACGACAGATGGAGGAGTCACTCCGGACAGAAGCCGAGAGCTACCTCCGCGCGCTGGCTGGGCCAGCTGCCCGCCTCCGCGACGATCAGTGGACGGCCATCCGCGCGCTGGTCACCGACCACGTCCGCGCGCTCGTAGTGCAGCGGACCGGCTGGGGCAAGTCGGCCGTCTACTTCACCGCGACCGCGTTGCTGCGAGCTCGCGGTGCGGGTCCGTCGGTCATCGTCTCGCCGCTGCTCGCGCTCATGCGCAACCAGCTCGACGCAGCGCAGCGGGCAGGCATCCGGGCCCGCACCGTCAACTCGGCCAATGTCGCTGAGTGGGACGTGGTCTACGCCGAGGTCGAGGCCGGGCTCGTTGACGTACTGCTCGTGAGCCCGGAGCGCCTGAACAACCCCGGGTTCCGCGACCAGGTGCTGCCAAAGCTGATCACCACGGCGGGCCTGCTTGTGGTGGACGAGGCGCACTGCATCTCCGACTGGGGCCACGACTTCCGACCGGATTACCGTCGGCTGCGCACTCTGCTGGCCGAGCTGCCGCCCGGCGTGCCCGTGCTCGCGACCACGGCGACCGCCAACGCCCGAGTCAGCCATGATGTCGCTGAGCAGCTCGGCGTTGGCGCGGCCGGCGAGACCCTGGTCATGCGCGGCCCACTCGACCGGGACAGCCTGCACCTGGCCGTCGTGTCGCTGCCGACCGCCGAGCAGCGGCTCGGCTGGCTCGCCGCTCGCCTACACGAACTTCCTGGCGCTGGCATCATCTACACGCTGACGGTCGCCGCCGCGCAGGAGACAGCTGCCTTCTTGCGCGAGCGCGGCCATCACGTGTTGTCGTACACCGGCAAGGATGATCCAGGCGACCGCCAGGCGGCCGAGGAAGCGCTGCTGGCCAACGAGGTCAAGGCGCTGGTCGCGACCAGCGCGCTCGGTATGGGATTCGACAAGCCAGACCTTGAGTTTGTCGTCCACCTCGGCGCGCCGCAGTCCCCGATCGCCTACTACCAGCAGGTCGGCCGCGCAGGCCGCGGTGTCGACCACGCCGACGTGATCCTCCTGCCCGGCCGGGAGGACACCGATATCTGGGCCTACTTCGGCTCGCTCGCGTTTCCGGCTGAGGCAGTCGTACAGCGAACGCTGTCGGCCCTAGCCGACGCCGACCACCCGATGTCGACGGCGGCGCTAGAGACGAGGGTGGACCTTTCCCGCGGCAGGCTGGAGATGATGCTGAAGGTCCTCGACGTCGATGGCGCGGTTGAGCGTGTGTCCGGCGGCTGGACAGCGACAGGCCAGCCCTGGCGTTACGACGCCGATCGCTACGCGCGCGTGGCGGCCGAGCGCGCGCGCGAGCAGCGCGCCATGCTGGGTTACATCGCCACCAGCAGCTGCCGGATGGACTACCTACGCCGCGAGCTCGACGACCCAGCCGCCACGCGGTGCGGGCGCTGCGACAACTGCACCGGGCGACGCTGGACTGCGGACGTGCCAACCGCCGTCGTGACGGCTGCCCGCGACCGGCTCCTTACTCCGGGCAACGAGATCGAGCCGCGCAAGATGTGGCCGACGGGCATGCGCGACCTCGGCGTCGACGTAAGCGGCAAGATCGCGGCGGCTGACCTGGCCCTTTCCGGCCGTGCCCTGGGCAGGCTGACCGACCTCGGCTGGGGCCCGCGGTTGCGAACTGTGCTGGGCCAGGCCGGCGATGACGGGCCGGTACCTGACGACCTTGTCGCCGCTGTCGTCAAGGTTCTTGCGTCCTGGCAGTGGGACGTCCGGCCAACTGCCGTCGTCAGCATCCCGTCCCGCACCCGGCCGCGGCTCATCGCCAGCCTGGGCGGTCGTATCGCCGAGATCGGGCGGATTCCTTATCTCGGCCCACTCGAGTACGCCGGGAATGGACAGGTCGCGTCGGCCCGGCAGTCCAACAGCGCGCAGCGACTGCGGGCGCTCTGGGACACGGTCGTCGTGCCCACCGCTCTCGCCGCCGCTGCCGCCAAGTTGCCTGGGCCCGTGCTCTTGGTCGACGATCTGACCGACACCGGCTGGACGCTGACGGTGGCTGCGATGCGTCTGCGTACGGCCGGTGCCGCCGGCGTCCTGCCGCTGGTCCTGGCGGCGACCTAAGCCGCGAGCGCACGGAAGTAAACCGCTAGTGCGGTCTTGGTGGGCTCTTAACCTTAGTTCTGGTCGAGTTGCGCTCATGAGGCACCGAGACCTGAGCGGTTACCGCGACACCGGATTGCGGCGATTGTCCCGGCTCACCTGGCGGGCAACGCTGCTCAGCGTGGTCGCGGCATTCGGGATGACGACCCTGTTCGCGAAGACCGCAGCCAATAGCGCGGCGGGTACGACATCGGGCACGACGTCATCTACCAGTCCAGCCGCAAGTAGCACGGCGAGCTCGGGTGGTACGCCCAGTGGCAGCTCATCGCCCTCGGGGACGACCAGCTCGACCCACCCAGCAGGGTCGGCATCCCCTGGCTCTCACTCAACCGCTCCGAGCAGCGGGACTAGCAGCTCGCAGCCAGCCCGTCAATCCACGTCGTCGGCGCCCAAGCCGTCCCCGACGATAGCGCCGTCCACGACGCCGCCAGCCCCAGCCCCGAGCCCGACGCCTGCGCCGTCGAAGTCCAGCGGGTCAACCCCGTCGGGTGGGTAGTCGTTGACCTCAGTCACCGCGACAAGGCCGATCGGTTCCGCCATCACTTCCATTCGATCGGCTCCCGACCTGATCCGCACGAGCTTCGCCGTCTTCGGTACCTTCGGCACGCTGCTGGTGACAAACATGTCAGCGGTCGCGGCAGCTCGCCGCGTCCTGGGCGCTGAACTACGGGCGATCGATCTGGCCTGCTCGCGGTTCCGGCCAGACTCCGAACTGACCGGACTGAACAAGGTGGCCGGACGCCGCCAGCCGGTCAGTCCGCTGCTGGCCGAGGCGCTCGCAGTCGCTTTGCGCGCGGCCGCCGCCACCGACGGGGACGTCGATCCGACCTGCGGCCAGTCCTTGGTCCGGCTCGGTTACGACCGCGACTTCGCTGAGCTTGCCGGCCGCCGCCGGGCCCCGGCTGCCCCTTCCCGCCCGCTGCCCGCCGGCGGCTGGCAACGCGTCGACCTGGATGAGGAAACGCTGACCGTGCATATTCCGGCCGGCGTGCACATTGACCTCGGCGCGACGGCGAAGGCATGGGCAGCCGACCGGGCGGCCCGCGCTATCCTCGCGGCGACTGGCGCCGGGGTGCTGGTGAACCTCGGCGGCGACATCGCCGTAGCCGGACCGCCGCCGGCGAGCGGCTGGCGCATCCAGATCGTCGCGGACGAAGACGGCATCGCCCCCCAGCCGGTGATTGCGATCCGCGATGGCGCGCTGGCTACCTCGAGCAGTGGGTCACGGACATGGCGTCGCGGCCGAAGGGTCATGCACCACATCGTCGACCCGCGGACCGGCCGGCCTGCTCAGAGCTGCTGGGTCGCCGCTACCGTCGCGGCCGCCACGTGCGTCGACGCCAACACTGCCAGCACCGCTGCCATCATCAGGTCAGAAGCGGCACCGCGCTGGCTCGCTGGGTTCGGTCTGTCCGCCCGGCTCGTTCGCGCGGACGGCACGGTCACCGCTGTCGGAGAATGGCCCCATGACCTTTAGCGGCCCTGGCCTGTGGTACGCCACGCGTGCGGCAGGCGTCATCACGCTCGTGCTGCTGACCGTGACCACGGCGCTCGGCTTGCTAACCGCGGGCCGGGTCTCGACGCGCCGCTGGCCGCGGTTTCTGGTCATCGGCCTGCACCGGAATATCTCGCTGCTCGCGCTCGTATTCCTGGGCCTGCATATCCTCACCACGGTCCTTGACAGCTACACATCGATCGGGATCCAGGACGCGGTGATTCCGTTCCTGTCCGGCTATCACCGGCTCTGGCTCGGGCTCGGCGCGATCGCGTCTGACGTTCTGATAGCGCTGTCGATAACCAGCGCTCTGCGCCAGCGGATCGGGCACCGGCTCTGGCGCGTGGTGCACTGGTTTGGGTACCTGTGCTGGCCCATCGCGATGTTCCACGGACTCGGGATCGGCACGGATCGTAGCCAGGCCTGGGTCGTCATCCTCGCGTTCGGGTGCGGCGGTGCGGTGCTCGTCGCGTGCATCATCCGTGTCGTCGACCTGCTCCCCTCCCGGCGGCTTGCGCCATGACGGTCGCGCTCACGAGCAGACCACTCGTGCGGCAGGCGAGGCTGCCCCGGCTGCTGGCTGGCCCAGCCGGAACCCGGAACAACGGCCTGCTGGAGCACGAGGAGACCCATGGCCTGCTGCCGCTTCCCGGGCTCCGGGGCCGGGCGCAGCGCGTCAGCGCTGGCCGCCTCATGGACGTGATTGAGCGATCCGGCCTAACCGGCCGTGGCGGCGCCGGCTTCCCGACTGGCCGTAAGCTCCGGTCGGTGGCTGACCAGCGCGGCCGGCCCGTGGTCATCGCCAACGGCTCGGAAGGCGAGCCCGCGAGCGCCAAGGACAGGCTGCTGCTGAGCCGGTCGCCGCACCTGGTCCTCGATGGCATCAGCCTCGCCGCTTACGCTGTCGGTGCCGACCGTGCCTTCCTGGCGGTGCACAGGCACGAGGGCCGCCTGGCCGCGAGCCTCGAAGCCGCTGCCGCCGCCCGGGCCGCCGCCGGGATCGACCTGGTGCCGATTGAGATCGTCGGGATTCCCGGACGCTATGTCTCCAGCGAGCAGTCGGCGATCGTCCAGTATCTGAACGGCGGTCCTGCCCTGCCAACATTCTCGCCGCCACGGACGCACGAGCGCGGATTTGATGGTCGGCCGACGCTGGTGAACAACGCCGAAACTCTCGCTCACCTAGCGCTCATCGCTCGTCATGGCGATCAGTGGTTCCGGTCGGCTGGCCTTCCCGGGGCGCCCGGGACGATGCTCGTCACTGTCGGCGGCGCCGTTGCGAGGCCTGGCGTCTACGAAATCGAGATGGGTACGCCAATCGGCGGGGTGCTAATGATGGCTGGCGGCCTCACCGAACGGCCGCAGGCCATCTTGACAGGCGGGTATTTCGGTACCTGGCTGCCCATCGATCTCGCCTGGCAGCTCCCGCTCACGCATCGCGATCTGAAATCGGTCGGCGGCGCACTCGGCGCCGGAATCCTGATAGCGCTGCCGGACACCTCATGCGGCCTGGCCGAGACGGCCCGCATCGCGCGGTACCTGGCGGGGGAGACCGCCGGTCAGTGCGGGCCGTGTGTATTTGGCTTGCCCACCCTCGCTGACGCGGTCGCCGATCTCGCGTACCAGGGTGAGCAGCGGGCACTGCCTCAGATCGAGTTGCTGACCGGCCTCGTGGCTGGCCGCGGTGCCTGCAAGCACCCGGACGGCGCCACCCAGCTGGTTCTCAGCGCCCTGACGGCCTTCGGGGCTGATGCGGCCTGGCACCAGGCACGCGGGCCGTGTTACGGGGTCCGGCGACCTCCCATCCTGCCCATTCCAGGTGACTTGGCTGAGTGGTGAGCGAGAGCCTGCGGGTTAACCCCATCGCGTGCACGGGCCACGGTGTCTGCGCGGAACTCTTGCCGGAACTCATCGAGCTCGATCCGTGGGGATTCCCGATCGTGCCCCGGGCGGCCGTGGACGACGAGATGCTCCCGCTCGCCCGCCGCGCGGTGGCGTCCTGCCCAGTCCTCGCCCTGTCGATGCAGAAAGCGGAACACTAGCTGGGCGCCTCCGGCGGCCTTCCTGGCTGGCGCTACTCGTCGGTATGCCCGCTACTAGGCGACGGGCTAGGCGAGCCGCCAGACCCGTCGCCTCCGCCTGTCGGCTGGTACACGTGCGCGATCGGAGTGCCGCCCGAACAGGTCACCCGCATGACAAGACTGCCAGCCTGGCCACGGAAGAGAACGCTCGCCACAGCGGCCGGGCCGCGATGCACATCGTCGCCAGGCACCCAAAAGCCCTGGTCGGGACTCCAGTAGAGCAGGTAAGCCCCGGCGGACTCGCATGTCGCCATAACGCTGCCGTCCGCGAAGACCAGCAGCGTGCCCGCAGGGCTGCTGGACGACGAGCTAGGCGCTGCCGAAGTGGCGGCCTTGGCCATCTTCTTGGTCGTCCGCAACGTCGGCGTAGTGGTGGCGGCTGGATTCGGGTCGGCGCTGCTTGGTTCTGGGTCCGGGTTTGCGCTAACAGTTGTCCCGGCCAGCTGCAGCGTCTGCGAATCCAGCAGGTGCTGCGCAAGCACGTTGACGGCGACCATGCTGCCGGTCGTCGCCGTCGCCGTGCCGAGCAGCCAGGCCCCAAGGCCGACCAGGAATCTCGAGCTCACGGCCACATACTCGCGCCCAGACGGTTAAGCGCGGGTAAAGGCGGTGACAAGCTGCAGAGCCCAGCGTCGCGAAACGCCCAAACCGTCGAATTGATCCAGGAAATCGACTCCCAAGAGCCTTCGAACGGACTACCGTCTGCGATGTGGCCCAGCTCCTGCTGGTGGAGGACGACGCGTCAATCCGCCATGCTCTCGTGCGTGCACTAACCGAGCGTGGTCACGCTGTCACTAGCACTTATACGGCACTGGACGCGCTTCAGCACGTCGTGAACGCACCACCCGATCTCGTCATTCTTGACCTGGGACTGCCCGGCCTGGACGGGTACGAGGCCCTGCGCATGATGCGTGCCGTGAGTCAGGTTCCCGTCGTCGTCGCCACGGCGCGCGATGACGAAGCCGACATCGTGCGGGCACTCAACGCCGGCGCCGATGACTACCTGATCAAGCCTTTCGGGCCTAGCCAGATCGATGCACGCGTAAGGGCCGTCCTGCGTCGCACTGGAGACGGCGAGCGGGCGCGGTCAGCCCCGATCCAGGTGGGCGGGTTGTGGCTGGACGGCGAGGCATACGAGGCCATCCTGGATGGCGTGCGGCTGGAGCTCAGCAGACGTGAATTCGACCTGCTGTATTACCTAGCCCGGCACGCCGGGCACGTGGTGCCCAAGCGCGATCTGCTGACGCACGTCTGGCGGATGCCCTACGGGGGAGCCGACAAGACGGTCGACGTACACGTGTCCTGGCTACGCCGGAAGATGGGCGAGACGGCACAGGACCCGAAGTACCTGCACACCGTCCGCGGGGTTGGAATTAAGCTCGCCGCGCCCGCATGAGGCTAAGAATCATCCTGCTCGTATTTTCGATCAGCACGCTGATCTTGTTGTCGTTCCTCGTCCCGCTCGCGCTGCTCGTGCGAAGTTTCGTCGCAGACCGCGCGATCAGTTCCGCCACGGCCCGCGCGCAGTGGGTGGCGCCCCTCGTCGCCACCCTCAGCACGGCGGACCTGCGGCTGGCGATCGTTCGGGTCAATGCCCAGAATCCGATGGAGCGGACGACCGTGTTGCTGCCGGGCGGCCAGGTACTCGGGCCTCCCGCGGCCCGGACCTCCCTCGTTCGGCTCGCGCAGCGCGGGAGCAGCTTCACGCAACCAGTGACCGGCGGCAAGGAGATCCTGGTTTCCGTCCAGGGCCTCGCCAAGGGCACGGCGGTCATTGAGACGTTCGTGCCGGATGCGGTCTTGGACCGGGGCGTCTCGCAAGCGTGGCTGCTGCTCGGCCTCATCGGTGTCGGCCTGCTCGCCCTTAGCGTCGCCGTATCCGCACAGCTCGCACGCTCGCTCCTGATTCCGCTGGCCGCCGTGGCCGACGCGTCCGATCTGCTCGCCGATGGTGACCTCTCCGCCCGTGCGCCAGTTGACGGAACGCCGGAAGTGCGCCAGGTGAGCAGCGGCCTCAACCGCCTCGCCGCGCGGATCGGCGAGCTGCTCACGCACGAGCGGGAGACCCTGGCCGACCTCTCCCATCGCCTGCGCACGCCGCTGACGGCGCTCCGCATCGACGCGGAGTCGCTCCACGATGAGGGCGAGCGGATGCAGCTCATTGCCGACGTCGACGAGCTAACGCGAACCGTGAACGAGATCATCAGGGAAGCTCGGCGGCCGTCGGCCAATGGTGGCCGAGTCGCGTGTGACGCCGCGGAGATCATCCGCGAGCGGACGGCGTTCTGGCAGGCACTCGCCGAGGACCAGGACCGGTACATGAGCGTGGAGATCGATGCGGACTGGCTCCCGGTGCGCGTCCCCGCCCAGGACCTGGCCGCCTGCGTCGACATCCTGCTGGAGAACGTGTTCGCGCACACCCCGGAGGGCGCTGCGTTCGGCGTGCGGTTGACGGCCAGGTCTACCGGCGGCGCATGGCTCACGGTGGCCGACGACGGACCCGGCTTCGCCAGCGACCACACGGAGCGGGGGACGTCCGGCGGTGGCTCCACCGGTCTCGGCCTTGACATCGCACGGCGCATCGCGGATGGATCAGGCGGATCACTCACGATCGGGCGGACTCCGCGAGGAGGTGCCGCGATCACGCTAGCGCTCGGGCCGACGGCGCCGCCGAAGGACGCGGTGCGCCGGCACTCCAGGGGCAGGCGCCGGACGACCCGGCCGCGCCCGGTCGATGCACGGCTCAGCGCCGAGCTGTCGGAGTGGTCGGCCATCGTCGGCCACGACGTAAACAGCGGGTAGCCGTGCCTGTGGCTGCGAGCGGCGGCCACCACCTGCTCAAACGGCTGTCCGGCCGCCGTCAATCGCGTACACGGCGCCGGTGACGTAGCTGGCCTCGGGCGAGGCGAGGAAGGCGATCAGCCCGGTAATCTCCTCCGGCTTCGCGGCCCGGCCCATGATGGTGGTCTGGCCCAGCGCAGTGGTGCGTTCAGCGGCGGCTCCCCCGGTGTAAACCGGACCAGGGGCAATCGCATTCACGCGCACACCGCGCGGGCTGAACTCGGCCGCCCACGCGCGGGTCAGCGATTCCAGCGCGGCCTTCGCGGCGCCGTAGACGGCGCCGCCGGCCAGGCCCACCCTGGCCGCCATGCTGCTGATGTTGATGATGCTGCCGCTGCCCCGATCCGCCATCGCCGGCGCCAGGGCGGCCACGAGGAAGTACGGAGCCCGAACGTCACTGGCGAACAGGGCGTCGAAGTCGGTCAGCTTCCAGATCCGCCGTTGGCCCGAACCAGGAGAATCCGGCGTTGTTGACCAGGACGTCCACCGTCCCCGCCGCCGCGGCCAGCTCATCCGGGCCGGCCGGGTCGCCCAGGTCGGCGGCCGCGAACCGGGCCCGGCCGCCTGCGGACGTAATCGCCGCGACGACCGCCTGGCCGCGCGCGGCGTCGCGGCCGTGCACGATCACCGAGGCACCCCGACGCGCCAGTTCCTCCGCGGTGGCCCGGCCTAGCCCCGATGTGCCGCCGGTAACCAGCGCGCTCAGTCCGTCAAGATCGTGCTGTCGCGCCATCACCTGCTCCTCGCACTACATGCCCGACGCGCTGATGGCTAACTGACGGGCAGCACCTCGAACGCCGGGTGCTGGGCCGCTATGGCGCGGATCTGGTCGTCGCTGGAGTCTGGCCCGACGCCCTCGAAGAAGATCCCGACCTCGGCCTTCCACCTCTTGAGGTAGGCGCGCAGCACCGGAACCTTCTCATCGTCACGTAGCTCCCGGCCGCGAAAGCTCTCGGCGCCCCTGCCCAGGCGAAGTTCGCCGGTGCCAGCCGCTCGCAGGTTGCGCACCCACTGAGTCTGCCCGCGCGGCGACACGAGGTACCGGCGGCCGTCATAGGCGAGCAGGTTCACCGGCGTGGTTCGCCACTGCCCACTCGTCCGGCCCTTGACCGCGAGAACCCGCGATCCCAGCACGCTGATGCCCTGCTGGGTCAAGAAGGCCACCGACCGGTTGAACACGTTGCGCGTGAACCAGCCGGGCGCGCGATAGTGATCGGACACGGTTGCCAGGCTAGCCAGGCCGCCCGCCACTGATCCGGCCGGCCCGCATTAGCGGGCGACGTGATGCTCACGACAGAGGGTGATCGTTGAGCCAGGCCGCTGCTCGGCGGGCTGAGGCGCGTGACAACCACGCTTCCTGCACTACCTCTGCCAGCTCCTGCCGGGCGAGCTCAGACAGACGGCTTGCGCGCACCAGCACCGACAGATGGCCGTCGAAATGCGGGGTGGTGAAGAACGGCGACGCATCGTCTTGCACCAGCGCCTGCTTCTCCGCTTCGGACGCAACCCAGAAAACGATCACGTCGCCGTAGCGCTCCCGGGTCTCGGCGTCGACGGCATCGGGCCGCGGATTGCGGAAGTAGATGAACGACTTCCCGCCCACCTGGTAGACCGGATTGTCGGCAGTACCGCGCTCAACGGTGACGTGCGGCATAGCCAGAGCAAGTTCGTGCACGTCCTCGACCGCGGCGGGTCGACTCTCGTCGTCCTGCATGCCGCCAGCGTACGAGCCGCCCCCGGACGAAGCCGCCTGGTACAGCGACGCGCGTTCGGCAGCCGCGACCGGGGCTGGATCAGGCCTGGCCCGCCAACAGTCCGGGATCAGGCTTGGCCGAGCCTCGTCTGGATAATCTTGAGGCTGTCCGCGGGTGTAGCCGCCTGGCGGCGCAGGCGATCCATAACCTCGAGGTAGGTGTCGACAACGTCCCGCTTGACCAGGTACTGGGCGCTCGCCAGCTGCTCGATGTAGACCAGGTCGGGCAGTTCTTCCTCGGCAAACTGCAGCACGCTGAATGAGCCGCCAGCCGCAGCGTGGCCACCAGCCGTGAACGGCATCACCTGGATAGTCACGTTGGGCCGCTGCGACATATCGATGAGATGCTGGAGCTGCGCGCGCATCGCACGGGGCCCGCCCAGCGGGCGCCTCAACGCGGCCTCGTCAATCACAGCCCGCAGACTGGTCGGATTGGGCCCCGACAGGATTGCCTGGCGAGCCATCCGCAAGTCAATCCGGCGGCTGACTTCCTTGGGGTGCGAGTACTCGAGCAGGATGACGGCGCTGGCATAGTCCTCGGTTTGCAGGAGACCGGGCACGAATTGAGCCTCGTAGGTGCCGATCTGGACAGCGGCCTCCTCAAGGCCGAGGTACTCCTCGAACCAGCCGGCGAGCATGTCAGCGTAACCATGCCACCACCCGGGAGAATTAGCGTGGGCGGCGAGTCGGCGGATTTCCTCCCGCTGCGCCTCGCTGGTCACGCCGTAGAGCGTTAACAGGTCGACGATGTCGCGGTCTTTGAAGCCCACTCGGCCGGTCTCAAGCCGGCTGATCTTGGAATGCGAAGCGCGAATTACGTACCCGGCCTCTTCGGGCGAGATCTGCTTTGCCTCACGCAGCCGACGCAGCTGCGCACCTAGCAGAATGCGCAGCGCAATAGGGCTGCCACCAGCCGTGGGCGCGACCTCATGCTGCCCCGGGCCCATGCGGGAGGCGGTTCTTGCGACCACTGCATCCCCCTCCATCAGCAGAAGCAGCAGTTCGACATGAGAATTTTTCCATGCGAGATTGCCATTGCGCGCTATTGGCACAAGCGTAAGCGACAAGAGACGCTAGGTGGTAGCGCGCGGACCGCTTTTTCACGTGCGCACAGCGACGTCGGCAGTCCAGACCGCCAGCGGCGGGTGCGTCGCGGTACAGTGTCCGTGTGACCCAGCCGAGCAGTCTTCTCCTCCGCTGGCCGCATTGACGCGTTAAGTCAGTGCGGCCGCCCCTCATGCGTGAGGGGCTTTTTTATTTCTCCTGAGAGGCAACGACGCGATGAGTGAGGAAGCGACAGACGAACCGCCGGCGCCTGCAACGGCGGCGAATCCTGCCACCGGCTCGGTGGCGAGTTCCGTGGGACCTGCCGCATTGCCGACGTACCGCTACGACGCACGGCTAGCCGAGACGATCGAGCTGCGCTGGCAGGAGTACTGGGCAGGCGTCGGGCACGTTCGAGACGCCCAACCCAACCGGACCGCTCGCCAACGGCTTCCGGCCTGGTCAGCCGAAGTTCTACGTGCTGGACATGTTCCCGTACGCGAGCGGCGCGGGCATTCACGTCGGCCACCCCGAGGGCTACATCGCCACCGACGTCTACGCTCGCTACCTGCGGATGACCGGCCAGCACGTCCTGCACACCATGGGCTTCGACTCCTTTGGCCTGCCAGCCGAGCAGTTCGCGCTGAGCTCCGGCCAGCATCCGAAGGTCACGACGCGGCAGAACACCGACAAGATGCGCCAGCAGCTCCGGCGGCTTGGCCTAGGGCACGACGATCGGCGGAGCGTCGACACGACCGATCCCGGCTTCTACCGCTGGACGCAGTGGATCTTCCTGAAAATCTTCGATAGCTGGGTAGACGAGCGAACCGGGCAGGCTCGTCCCATTTCTGACCTCGTCGCCGAGTACGAATCGGGGCAGCGCCCGGTACCAGGGAGCGGGGACTGGGCACAGCTGACCGACGCCGAGCGGCGTCAGCTGCTCGACGCCCGCCGGCTCGCGTACATCGCCGAGGAACCGGTCAACTGGTGCCCGGGCCTCGGCACGGTTCTGGCGAACGAGGAAGTCACCGCCGACGGGCGCAGCGACATCGGAAATTTCCCTGTCTACCGCCGCCCGATGCGGCAGTGGATGCTGCGCATCACCGCGATGGCCCAGCGTCTGATCGACGACCTGGACGCGCTGGCGTGGCCGGAGAGCGTGAAGCAGCTTCAGCGCAACTGGATCGGCGCAAGCGACGGCGCCATCATCACGCTGCGCTCCGCTGACGGGTCCGACATCGCGATCGACGTGTTCACCACCCGGCCGGACACGCTGTACGGCGCCACGTTCGTGGTATTGGCGCCCGAGCACCCGATCGTCGACAGAATGGCCGCAGATACGTGGCCAGACGCAACGCCGTCGGCGTGGCGCCAGGCCGGAGCGGACCCGCGCGCGGCCATATCGGCGTACCGGGAGGCGACGGCCAGGCTGAGCGATCGGCAGCGCGCAGCCAGCGGGGACAAGTCGGGCGTCTTTACCGGCGCACTCGCGATCAACCCGATGACGGGCGACCCCGTTCCCATATTCGTCGCCAATTACGTGCTGATGGGTTACGGGACCGGAGCCATCATGGGCGTCCCCGCCCACGACGAACGGGATCTCGACTTCGCCCACGCTCATGACCTGCCGGTACGGCAGGTCATCAATGCGGACGGCCGGTATGCCGACGTTCCGGGCGTGGCGCTGGCCGGCCTGGAGACGCCGGCTGCCGTCGCCACCTCTATTAGTTGGCTAGACCGGGGCGGTCATGGCCGGGCAGCGCGTCGGTACCGGCTCCGGGACTGGCTGTTCTCTCGGCAGCGGTACTGGGGCGAGCCGTTCCCGATCGTCTACGGCGCCGACGGGCAGCCGGTGGCGCTACCCGAGTCAGCGCTGCCCGTGCTGCTACCCGAGCTGAGCGACTTCCGGCCCGAACCCGGCGCGGATGAGCCAGTGCCGCCGCTGGCGCGGGCGACCGACTGGGTGACGGTGGAACTGGACCTCGGTGACGGCCTCGCGACGTACCGGCGCGAGCTGAACACCATGCCGCAGTGGGCCGGCTCATGCTGGTACTACCTGCGGTACCTGGATCCGGACAACGCCACCGCGTTCGTGGACCCGGATGTCGAGCGGTACTGGATGGAGCCCGCCGGCGTCGACCTGTATATCGGCGGCGTTGAGCACGCGGTGCTGCACCTGCTGTACGCGCGGTTCTGGCACAAGGTGCTCTACGACCTAGGGCTGGTGTCGACGCCCGAACCGTTCGCCCGACTGGTGAACCAGGGCATGATCCAGGCCGACGCGTACACCGACGAAAGGGGGATCTACGTCCCGGCCGCGGACGTCGTCGTGGCCGCCGACGGCTCCTCGAGCTATCAAGGCCGACCCGTGGCCCGGCGGTCCGGCAAGATGGGCAAGAGCCTGAAGAACGGCGTTAGCCCCGAGGAGATGTACCGCCGGTACGGGGCGGACACCTTGCGGCTATACGAGATGGCGATGGGACCGCTGGAAGTCGACAAGCCCTGGCGTACCGATGACGTGATCGGAGTGCACAGGTTCCTGCAACGGCTGTGGCGGTGCATGGTCGACGAGCAGACCGGCTCACTGACCGTCACCGACGCGCCGCTCGATGCCGACACTGCGCGTGCTCTCCACTCGACCATCGCGTCCGTACGGCGCGACTTTGGGCAGTTGCGCTTCAACACCGCCATCGCCCGGCTGACGGAACTGGTCGGCGTCGCGGCCAGGCTGTCGGCCTCGTCCGGCGCCGCCGGGTCGGATGGTGACGGCGGCCGGGCTCCTGGCGCCGGCCTGCCCCGAGCCCTGGCCGAGCCGCTGGTGCTGATGATCGCCCCGCTGGCCCCGCATATCGCCGAAGAGCTGTTTGCCAAGCTGGGCCACTCACCGTCGGTGGCGTACGCACCCTTCCCGCAGGCCGATCCCGCACTGGCGCAGGCCCAGACCATCACGCTGCCGGTTCAGGTGAACGGGCGCACCCGGTTCCGCATCGA
This sequence comes from uncultured Actinomycetota bacterium, assembly GCA_963730085.1. GTDB lineage: Bacteria > Actinomycetota > Actinomycetes > Streptosporangiales > Streptosporangiaceae > JAJYUU01. The sequence continues at coordinate 158,305 of CAVSQI010000021.1, forward strand.
GGTGCCGCCGGGACTGGAACTTAGCGAGGTCGAGGCGGCCGTCCAGGCCGACCAGGCCTACGCACGCTGGACCGCTGGCGGGAGCGTTGAGCGCATGATCGTGGTTGCGGACCGGATCGTGAACGTCATCGTGCGCTAGGCCCCCGCGTGCGCCTGGCCCTCGCGTGCGCTGGGCCCTCGCGTGCGCCCGGCCCTCGCGTGCGCTGCGGGCGCTGGCCCCGCAGCCCGCTAGACGCTCGGGGTGTAAATAATGTTCCGCCGGCGATCCATTTGTCTTCGCGATCATGAAGTCGGCGGGCGAGGATCTAGCGGAAGCCGACGCCGATGCCCAGACCACGGGTCCGCACTTTGTCTGGCCCCGCCTGAGCGCGACTGCGACGAAGAATGACGGCCGTCACCACCACCGCTAGCACGGTCACACCGAGCATGATCGTGGCGAGCGCGTTGATGGCAGGCGTCAGACCGAAGCGGACTGCTGAATACAGCACAATCGGCCAGGTGTTGGTCGTGCCGTTGGTAAACGCAGGCAGCACGTAGTCATCGAAGGAGAACGTGAACGACAGCAGCGCCGCAGCCACGATCCCGGGCAGGAGCCTGGGCAGCGTGACCTGGCGGAAGGTGGCGAGCGGCCCGGACCCGAGATCGTAGGCGGCTTCCTCGAGCACATCGCCCATGCCCACGAACCTGGCCCGGATGATTAGCATGGCCAGCGAGGCGTTGAACACGACCTGGCCGAGCAGGATGGTGGCCTTGCCGAGGCCGGGGAACGCGGCGAAATGGTTATGCAGCTGCACGAAGAAGATCAGCGAGGCCACCGCGATGACGATCTCCGGTACAACGAGGGTCAGGTACACCAAGGAGTCGAACGGAGCGCGGAATCGCGGCCGCATCCTCGCCAAGGCCAGGGCCGCTGCGAGTCCGAGGACGGTGGAGATGACCGATGCCTCCGCAGCGATCTGGAGGCTCGTGAGGATCGCCGGGATGTAGGTCGGGTCGTGCAGGCCGGCGCTGAACCAGCAGGGGGCAAACCCGTTCCAGACGGTGATGTTGCCGATCTGGGTCGGCGGGATGTTGCAGATGTTCGAACCGTGGTATGAGGCCAGCGAGGTAGCGGCCGGCTTGTTGAAGGCGAAGATCACCATTACGAGGATGGGCAGGTACAGGAACGCGAAGACCAGTCCCGCCCAGACGGTGAATCCCAGCTTGGCTTTGGGCAGCCTACGCACCGAACTGCTCCTCTTTGGTGGCGAAGAAGATGTAGACGGCGACGAAGACCGAGAGCACAACCATCAGCGCGATCGACAGCGCCGAGCCGAATGGCTGATTCTGGGCCTGGTTGAACTGGTCACCGATGACGTTCCCCACGAACTCATAGTTCCCGCCGCTCAGGATGTTGGGGATGATGTACTCGCCCGTCATCGGTATGAACACCAGGAGCGCCCCGGTCACGACGCCAGGCAGGGTTAGCCGCAGCGTGATCTCCCGGAACGCGGTGAAGGGACGGGCCCCCAGGTCGGTAGCCGCCTCGATCAGCGTCCAGTCCATGCGCTCCAGCGAGGCGAACACCGGCAGGATGAACAGCGGCAGGTAGTTGTAAACCAGCCCGACGGCCACCGCGTACTTGGTGTACAGAATGTTGATGCCGAGATCGCTGGCTAGATACCCGTGCGGATCGAGAATGATCTTCAGCGCGTACGTACGGATCAGGAATGACGTCCAGAACGGCACGACGATGATCAGCAGCGCCAGCAACTTGTAGGTCGTCAGGTAGCGCGCCATCCAGTAAGCGATCGGGTAACCCACGGCGATGGTCAGCAGCGATCCGACCGAGGCCATGACCAGCGTGCGCTCGAAGATGGTGACGTAGAGAGAATTGCCGACCTGGCCGTATTGAGAGGTGTTGAACCCATAAGTCAGGCTGCCGAAGCCTTGCTGGGTTGCCAGGGAGAACGCCACGAGAATCGCCATCGGCCCGAGAAAGAAGATGGCGTAGTAGATCAGCGAGGTTGCCGTCAGCCAGCCGGGATAGCGCGGTCGGAACGACCGCTTCCGGCTCGAGACGACGGCGGCCGGGACCGCCGCCGTCTGCTCCTCGACGACCGTCATCAGGCCGCCTTGAACTCCGAGTAGATCTGGGTGCGGGCCTCGACGACAGCCGGGCTCACGTTGAGGATGTAGTGGTAGTTGTCGGTGTACGAATGCGGCACGTTGAACAGCGGGTCGTTCTGCAGCGCCGACGGCAGCTGAGCGAGCGCAGTTGGCATCGGGATCTTGTAGTTGTGGTAGTTCATCTCGGTGACGGCCGTGCTGGGGGTGAGCAGCCAGTTGATCCACGCGTGGGCGGCGACCGGATGCGGCGCGTTCACGGGGATGCACCAGTTGTCGGCCCAGATCTCGGACGCCTCGTGCGGGATGATGGCAGTGATGTCCCCCTGCTTCGCGCGCCCTTGCACGATGCGCCGCACGTCACCGTTCCATCCCTGGCTGAGGATGATCTTGCCGGCGATGGCGTCGTTGATGTACGCGGACGAGTCGATCGTGGTCACACCCTTACGCACCGAAAGCAGGTAGTCCTTCACCGTGGTGAAGTCGGTCTGGCTGTCCGTGTTCGGATCGAGCTTCAGCGCCATCAGTGCGAGGGGTACTACTTCTTCAGCGCCATCCAGCAGGTTGGTTCGGCCCTTGCTCACGTACTTGGGCAGCGCCTGATAGAACTCGTGCATCGTGGCGAGCGGCTCTTTGACGATCTTGTTGTTGTAGAAGAACATCGTGATGCCGAAGTCCTTGATCACGTGGTAGTCGCCCGTCGGGTCGTACGAGGGCGTCAGGAACGACGGATCCAGGTTCTTGAGGTTGGGCAGCAGCGACTTGTCGAGCGCCAGCAGGCCCTTCTCCGTGATGAGCTCGGCGACAGCGTTCTGGCTGGGCACGATGATGTCGTAGCCAGTGCCGCCCGCATGCAACTTAGCCAGCAGCTCGTCGTTGCTGGAGTAGAAGGTCTCGTGGACCGTCATTCCAGCCTTCGCCTCGGCCGGCAGCTTGGTGAACTTCGTGAAGGTTGACGGCTCGTCGTACTGGGACCAGTTGTAGATCTCCAGGTGGTGCTCTAGCTGCTTGCCCGTCAGGGAGCCGCCGGTCGTGCCTGCGGTAGAGCCACCGGTCGCGGTCGAGGCCTTGCCGCAGGCGGCGACCGCTGCGGCCATGATCGCCATCCCGCCGAGGCCCAATGCCTGGCGCCTACCGATCGGCCGTCCCGCAGCGTACTGGACTTCTCGATGCAGGTAATCAAGCTTGGGCTTCATCTCGCGCGGGGCGAGGATGTTGAGGTCCTGATCTTCGTTCATGATTCCTCCTGGCCGCCCACGAGATCCGGCGATGCCTCACCCAAGAGCAACGGGGCTGCTTCGTCCCAGCCGAGGACGACTGAATCTCCGGGATTGATGATGTCCAGCGTTTGCTGTGTCTGCGAGCGCTGCTCGCGCACGACGACGTTGGCTCCGTTGGCGAGCCGGGCGACGACTTGTACTTGATCGCCGAGGTAGACCTTGGTGAGCACGTCGGCGACAACCGAGTTGGCGGTTGCGGCCGAAATGCCGACCTTGGCAGTCATGCGCTCGGGTCGGATGCCAACGCGGACCCGCCTGCCCTTCTCGGCTGAGCCGCGCCCGCGAACGATGATGCCCGAGCCCGCGTCAACGGCGAAGCCGTCGTCGGCCGCCTCGACTACGTCGCCGACCAGGAAGTTCATGTCACCGATGAAGTCCGCCACGAACGGAGTTAGCGGGCGGTCGTAGATCGCGCGGGGCTCGTCGATCTGCTCGATGACGCCGTTCGACATCACCGCGACCCGATCGGACATGGACAGCGCTTCGCCCTGGTCGTGCGTGACGTAGATGAACGTGATGCCGACCTCGCGCTGAATTCGCTTTAGCTCGATCTGCATTTCCTTGCGCAGCTTCAGATCGAGCGCGCCCAGCGGCTCATCCAGGAGCAGCACCCGTGGGTTCATCACCAGCGCCCGGGCGAGCGCGACGCGTTGCTGCTGACCACCGGACAGCATCGTTGGGCGGTGCGTCTCCCGGCCGGTCATGCGCACTAGTTCGAGTGCCTCATTTGCTTTGGCATACCGATCTGCCTTGCCTACACCGCGTTGCTTGAGTCCGTAGGCCACGTTGTCGAGCACAGACATGTGCGGGAACAGGGCGTATTGCTGGAAGACCGTGTTGACATCACGCTTGTACGGCGGCAAGCCCACCGCGGCCTGGCCACCGATCAGGATCTCGCCCTCGTCGGGCTGCTCGAAGCCGGCGATCATCCGCAGCGACGTCGTCTTCCCGCATCCCGACGGCCCCAGCAGCGACAGAAACTCGCCCTTACGCACCTTGAGGCTGACGCCATTGACAGCCGTAAGCGAGCCAAATCGCTTCGTCACTGCGCGGAACTCGACGTCGTAAGCGCTGTTGCCGTTCGGAGAAATCTCGGCCACTTCCACCCCCTCATGACGGCTATAGCCGGAGGGCGACCCAAATGCCGTTCTCCGCGGGCGAGTGAGCTAGGGCTGTACTTTAATTTTGACCAAGCTACACTTCGACTGAAGTAAGGTCAATGTCTCAATGAAACGGGACTTAAGCGTGGCTGATGCAATAGACACCGATGTCGGTGTCGGCAGTCTTGGCCCGCGGCTTCGCGCCTACCGCCAGATGCGCAAGATCACCCTGCGGCAGGTAGCTGAGCAGGCCGAAGTGAGCGTGAGCTTTCTTAGCCAGCTAGAGCGCGGCGCGTCCGGGGCCAGCATCCCGACGCTGCACCTGATCGCCGAGGCGCTTGGGCTGACCCTCGCGGACCTGTTCTCTGTCGATCCGGCCCCGCCTCACCGAGTACTGCGGGCCGCCCAGCGTCCGGTTATACACGCGGCCGGCGTGGAGAAGTTCATGCTGACCAGACGCCCGTTGCAGCACCTCGAGGTGTTCGAAGGCGTCCTGCGTGACGGCGCGAGAGTCGGCGGCAGTACGCACAGCCATGGTGACTCCCAGGAGCTACTGGTCGTGCTCAAAGGCTCAGTGCGGTTGCTGCTCGATGACGAAGAGCACGAGCTGGACAGCGGTGACAGCATCGAGTACCGAAGCTCGTTGACTCATTGCGTGGTTAATGACAGCGGGACGCAAGCCTCTGTGCTGTGGATCATTAGCCCCCCGAGCCTGTGAATGCATCCGCGTGTCCCTATGCAACCGAACCAGAACCACGGAGGTGCCGCATGACTGAGGCCGTCGGCGACGTCAAGCTCTACATCAACGGTGAGTACCGCGACGGAACTGCCGGACGCCGGGACGTTACATCCCCTGTCACCGGCGACCTGATCGGATCAGTCCCTGTCCCCGGGCCGGGTGATGTCGATGCCGCGGTCGAATCGGCCCGGGCAGCGGGTGCACAGTGGGCGCGGACGAATGTGTGGGAAAGAGCAGAGATATGTCACTCGATCGGCGCCGGGCTCAGTGCTCGCCGCGAGGAGCTCGCCCGCTTGCAGACCCTCGAGCAGGGCAAGCCACTACAAGAGTCACTCGATGACGTCGATGAGGCAGCCACGCTGTTTCACCTGCACGCCGAGGACGCGGTGCGGCTGACGGGCGAGACCATTTCGTCGACCAGCTCAAGTAAGCGGATGTTCACGTTCTACCGGCCGGTTGGCACGTGGGCGATCATCACGCCGTGGAACTTCCCGCTGCTGATGTTCGCGGAGTTCGTAGCGCCTGGCCTTGCTACCGGGAACTCGCACGTGGTCAAGCCGCCCGCGCACACGGCATTTACCGTGCTACGCGCCGTCGAGGTGCTCCGCGAGGCCGGGCTCCCCGACGGCCTAGTCAACGTGCTGCCCGGCGACGGACCGACGGGTCAGACGCTGGTCCAGCACCCGGGCGTGGACGCGATCGGATTTATCGGCTCGTCCGCGACCGGTGCGAAGATCCAGTCGATAGCAGGACTGAAGCGCTCCATCATGGAATGCTCCGGCAACGGGCCGCTGGTCGTCCTCGGTGACGCTGACGTCGAGGCCGCAGCTAAGGCAGCGGTCTACGGGGCCTACCTGTGCTCTGGTCAGGTGTGCTGCGCGACCGAGCGGGTGCTGGTGGACCGCGCAGTACACGACACGTTCCTCGAAGCCGTGCTCAGCGAGGCCGACGCAGTTCGGCTCGGCGACCCCTTTGACGACCAGACGACGCTCGGCCCGCTCAACAACGAATCGGTCGCGGCCAAGATGGACCGCCACGTGGGCGATGGCGAAACGCGCGGCGTGACGATTCTGCGCGGCGGACGCCGGCAGCCCGGCCATCCGACTGATCTCTACTACGAATTCACGGTCGCCGACCAGGTCCCGGTGGATAGCCTGCTCGCAACCGACGAGTCGTTCGGTCCCATAGTGCCGATCATTACCGGCCACGGTGATGACGAACTGCTGCAGATCGCCAATCACGATCGGCTTGGCCTGCAGGCAGCGGTTTTTACCAGAGACATTGGCAGGGCCTTCCGCTTCATCGAGGAACTCGCCGTTGGCCAGGTGGTCGTCAATGACAGCACGTGCTGGTGGGATGTGAACATGCCGTTCGGAGGCGCAGGCGGGCGGGGCACGGGGTGGGGTCGGATCGGTGGCAAGCACACCTTGCTTGGCATGACCGACCTTCGCACCGCCGCGATCAGCCTGTGAGCGCCCGCCGCGCCCCCTGAGCTCCTCGTCCGCGGCAAGCTGACGATCTCGCACACCATCGAGATCCTGAAGGGTCTGCGCGACCGGTACGAGGCGCACCAACCGCGCCCGAGATTTGAGCCTGGCGGTCACGCGGTCGGGCTCGTATGATGCCAATGTGCATAGCACTAAACCCACTGCGAGCATCGATCATGCCAGCCCTGTGCCGTTGCACGAGCAGGTCGCCGCGGCCATTCGCAGGGCGATCGCCGAGGGCGAGGCGGGCCCGGGTGAGCGGCTTCCGCCCGCCCGTGACTTGGCCGCCGTCCTGGGCGTCAACGCCAACACGGTCTTCCGGGCGCTGCGGACGCTTCGCGAGGAGGGGCTGGTGGAGTTCCGCCGCGGCCGCGGGGTGTCGGTAACCGGAACCGCCCCAGGTCGCAGTCTGCTGGTAGCGAAGGCGCGTGAGCTCGTGACCCTGGCACGCCAGTGCGGGTACCGGCCGGAAGAGCTGGCGAAGATCATCGAGCAAGTGTCCTAGGAGCTGGCATGGGGATCGCATCACCTGGGCTGCGGCCCGACGCGCCAGTGACACCCGACGACCTGATCAAAGAAGCGCGCAGGCGCCAGCGCCGCCGCTGGCTCGCGGCCGGGATAGCCGCTGTCGTTGTGATTGCCGGCGCGACGGCCGTGGTTGCTGACCTCGCCGGCCATCGGTACGGTCGCGCCAGTGCGCGCACTCATCGGGGGAAGACGACCTCGGCGACGCGGGTCGTCGCTTCGCCGCCGCCAATCCCGCGCAGCATTGACACCACCGTGTTGTGGTGGCCGGCCGGCTTCGGCCAGTGCTGCGGAGCTGTGGCAGTCGACAACCTGAGCACGGGCCGGATCACGCAAGGCCAGGAACCAGACATCTCTGAGGGCGACTTCCAGCCGCTGCTCACCCACGTCGACGACTGGTTTGTCTACGCGGGTAACGGGGCCACAGCTATCCGGGACGACCTGAGCGGACATCCCCGCGTGCTCGGGCCGACGTGGTCCTTCGCCCCGGCCGCGGCCCCCGGCCACGTGTGGCTGTTCCGGCTGCGCGGCAACATGCAAGGTCCGATTCAGGCTCGGCTAGTACCGGTTGCCGGGGGTTCTCCGGGCCCGCCGATCATGTTGCCCGCCGGAACGTGGCTGCCGGTCGTCCGGGGCACGGAGGCCGGGCTGCTCTTGCAGGGCTGGCAGGGGCATTCGGCCCTGGCGCTGTGGAATCCAGGCGGTACGCCCCGGGCGTTGCCATATTCGCCGTCCAGCGGTGCTGGCTTTGATGCCTCGCCGCGCCTGGTGGCCTACGGCACGAACTGCAGCTCGCAAACCACCGCACCCAACAATCGATATGAGCCGAACGCTGGCTACGACACGTGCGAAATGCTGCGCATATATGACGTGGTGACCGGCAAGCTGACCACCTTCCCGGCGCCTGCTGGCACTGGCGGGTGGGTGCCGAACGGGTTCAACCTGGTCAGCGCGATCTCTCACGACAGCCAGTGGATCGCCGCATACGCGGCCACCCTGCCGCAAGGCGCCGGCCACGTGCGTCTCTACGTGATGCGACTCAACGGCCCCGCGGCGGGCCCGGCACCGGTCCCGATGTCCACGGCGCTCATCTACGCCAGGACCGCGTGGTCTGCGAACGACTCGTGGCTGCTGTATCAAGGCCCCGGCGAGCACCTCTGGGCGTACCAGGTGGCGAGCGGTCGAACCGGCGCATCCAGCACCGCCTGCTGCCAGTACTCGGTGATGGTCACGACCCCGAGTCGCTCGGGCTGATCCTTAGGCGCTGACCGCGTTACCGCAGCGCCCGGATCGTCTTTGGTCGTCGGCGCTGTGGCGTGCGCGGATGGCACACGGTTTAATGACGCGCGTGGCAGTTGGGCGTCGTGCAGGCGCGAGACGACCGGTCCGATGATCAGGTTGCAGATAGCGCCGATCGCGCTCGGCTGCGGGAACTTCGGCGGCGTCGGGTCGGCGCCCGAGTTCTTCGGCGCGGGCCTCACCGACGATCAGGCCATGGTGCTGATGGACGCCGCGTGGGAGCAGGGCGTCCGCCACTTCGACACGGCGGACGCTTACGGCGGCGGACGCAGCGAGCGGGCAATCGGACGCTGGATCGCGGCGCGCGGAGTGGTCCCGGTGCTCACCAGCAAGACGTTCAACCCGATGACGGCCGGGGCTGACCGTGGGCTACGTCCGGAACGCATCGCCCGCCAGCTGCGCTCCAGCCTCGAGCGGCTCGGCGTGGACCGGATCGACCTCTACCTCGCGCACGACTTCGATCCCGACGTGCCGCTGGCAGAGACGATGGGCGCATTCGAGGACGCGATCGCCGACGGGCTCATCGCCAGCTACGGCGTCAGCAACTTCGACGCGACGCGCTTCCGGGCGGCGCTTACGGCCGGCCGCCCGCTCGCGATTCAGAACAGCTACTCGCTGCTAGACCGGGCGGACGAGCCGGAGCTGCTCACGGTCTGCCAGCGGCACGGCGTGGCTTACGTGGCCTACAGTCCGCTAGCGGGCGGCTGGCTCACCGGCAAGTACCGCCGCGGCGAGCCGTACCCGCCCGGGTCGCGGATGACGCAGCGGCCCGAGGGCTACCAGGGGCTGGTCACCAGCCAGACGTTTGACTTGCTCGATGGCCTGGCGGCGATGGCCGCGCGACGCGGGACCTCGATGGCCGGCCTGGCGCTCGGGTCGTTGCTTGCCGACGAGCGAGTAAGCCAGGTAGTGGTCGGGCCGGGGAACCCGGCCCAGCTGGCGCCGGTCTCCGAAGCTCAGGCGCATCCGCTCGGCGAGGACGAGCGGGCAGAAATCCATGACTTGCTCGCCCGCTGACCCGAGGTGGAGGAACGCTCAGCCATGACCACACTGGCCGCAATCGAAGCGGCGCGGGAGCGAATCGCAGGCAGGGCCCAGCGAACGCCGCTGATCCGGCTGCAGGCCGACGACGCTCCGGCCGAGATCTACCTGAAGCTGGAGACCCTGCAGCCGGTTAACTCGTTCAAGATCCGTGGCGCGGCGAGCGCAGTGCTGCTCGCCTCGCCGGAGGAGCGCGCGCAGGGTCTGGTCACGGCCAGCGCCGGCAACATGGCGCAAGGCGTCGCGTACATGGCGAGGGAACTCGGCCTGCCAGCCACGATCCTCGTACCGGACACAGCCCCAGAGGCGAAGCTCGCAGCGATCACGCGTCTCGGCGGCACGATACGGAAGCTGCCCTACGGCGACTGGTGGCAGACGATCGTCACTGGTCGTGCCGACGGCGTCAGCGGGCTCTTCGTCCATCCGGTTCAGGACCCGGCTGTCATCGCCGGCAACGGCACCATCGGCCTGGAGATCCTTGAGGACTTGCCTGATCCACACGTCGTGGTGCTGCCTTACGGGGGCGGCGGACTCACGTGCGGCGTCGCGAGCGCGATCAAGGCGCTGCGGCCCGAGACGCTCATAGTGACGGCCGAGCCGGAGGGCGGGGCGGCGATGGCGGCGGCGAAGCGGGCCGGCGCCGGTAGACATCGAGTTCAGGCCCTCCTTCGTCGACGGAGCGGGCAGCCGGCGAGTGCTGGACACCATGTGGCCACAGGTAGCCCCGCTGGTCGACCAGGCGCTGGAACTGAGCATCAAGGACGTTGCCGCCGCCGTACGAGTGCTAGCCGAGCGGGCTCGCGTCATCGCCGAAGGGGCTGGCGCGCTGGCGCCAGCCGCTGCGCTGAGCGGACAGGCCGGCCGCGGCAAGGTCGTGTGCGTGGTGTCCGGCGGCAACATCAACCTGAGCAAGCTGGCTCAGATCGTACTCGACGACGGACTGCCGGCCGGCTAGTCACGCCAGCCACACGAGATCTCCCTTTTCACACCCCTTGCACTTCAATGCGTGTCAATGGTTTGATCCTCCTACTTGACGCTAGGAGGGCGTGGTGGATACCTGCGGCGCCCCGGCGAGCTGCCTAGGAGCGGCGGCGCCGACCGGCCGACACTGGCCCGTCGACGATGGCCTCGGCACGCAGGCCCGCCCTGGCGTGATTGAGGCGAAGCGGTCTTCCAGGTGGCGTGATCTGCCTGGCGCTTCCCGCGCACGCCGGCCCGGGTGGCTGGCGGCGGGCTCGGCTCACGGTGCAGGCCCGCGCATTCTGGCCTGCGGCTGAGCTCTAGATAACAAACCATCCTGGGAAGGGGAGGCGTGTCCTATGAAGGCTTACGGGATCATCGCCGCAACTGCGCTCGGCGCACTCGTGCTCGCTGGCTGCGGCAGCAGCGCATCGAGTAACAACGGCGTAAGCGCGGCCGCGGCAAAATGCGCGACGTCGATTGGAATGGAAGGCCCGCTCACCGGGCCGGTCGCAACATTGGGCCAGGAGCAACTGCACTTCGCTGAGCTGGCGCTGGCCACAGACAACGCGGCTAACAAGACCCACATCACGCTGGTACAGGGCGACACGCAGCTGAATCCAGCCCAGGCCACAACGGTGACTCAGCAGTTCACCTCGAATAGCGCCATCGTCGGGGTTGTCGGGCCTGCTGGCAGCCAGGAAGTCGAGGCCGTCGGACCGCTGTTCGCCAGGGTCGACATGGCGTTCATCTCCGGCTCCGCGACCAACGCGACGCTGACACAGGGCAAGTACCCCACGTTCTTCCGCGTCGTTTCCAAGGACAGCGTCCAGGGCCCGCAGGATGCCAACTACATCATCAGTACCTTCCACCCGAAGGCGCTGATGATCGTGGATGACCAGGAGGCCTACTCCACCGGACTGGTGTCAGCGATGGCGCCGATCTTCCAGCAAGCGGGCATCAAGGTCGATCACGAGTCGGTGTCGCAGAAGGTCACTGACTTCTCCTCGATCGTGGCCAAGGTGACGTCGGCCACGACCGTCGTCGTCCTGCCCTGGCAGGTGGCCTCGAACGCACAGCAGTTCGGCCGCGACCTGGCCCAGCAGCACAAGAACGCCGTGATCTTCGGCACTGACGGACTGTTCTCGCCTGGCACGTTTACGATCGCAGGCTCGTACGTCTCGTCGTTCGGCCCTGACATCACCGGCATCCCCGCTGACTCGTCGATCGTGGCGACAGCGACGGCGAAGTACGGCAAGTTCGGCACGTTCGGCCCGCCGGTGTACGCCGCGACGCACGTGCTGGATGAGGCGATCGCCTCGGTCTGCAAGGCCGGCCACGTGCCGACCCGCGCCAATGTGATCGCAGCCGTCAAGGCCACGAACGAGCCGAAGTCGATCCTCGGTCAGCCGATCAGCTTCACCTCGGGTGGCGACCTGAACAACGGCAAGTTCTTCCTGTTCAAGATCGACTCGACCGGTAAGTACAACCTGATTCCAAGCTCCTGACCGGCTGAGCTAAGAGAGCTGGCCCGGCGCGTGCCGCCGATCTGCTGGATCGGCAGCACGCGCCGGGCTCGCATGACTGATGGGCGGGACTAGCACCGCATGGCCTTCTTCTTCCAGGAACTAGTGAACGGCGTAACCACGGGTGCGCTGTACGCGCTAGTCGCCCTGGGTTTCTCGATGGTCTATGGGGTGCTGAAGCTGCTCAACTTCGCCCATGGCGACCTGTACATGGTCGGGGCGTTCGTCGGCTATTTCGTCATTCAGTGGTTCGGCGGCCCGGCGGCGCTCAGCATCCCCGTTCCGGTGGTGCTACTCATCATGTTCGTGCTCGCGGCGGTCCTGGTCGGGCTCCTTGGCGTGGCGATCGAGCGCTTCGCGTACCGGCCGCTGCGAGACGCGCCCCGGATAGCGCCGCTGATCACCGCGATCGGCATCTCCTTCTTCCTCGAGAACGCGGCGCTGCTCCTGTTCGGGGCGCAGTACCGCGTCTACAACACCTCAGAGTTCATCTCGTTCTCCTCCGGCATCCAGATCGGCTCGGTCAGCATCGATGCGGTGCAGATCATGGTCCTGGCCATGGGCCTGGTGCTGATGGTCGGACTGCGGCTGCTGGTGAGCCGGACCAAGCTCGGCAAGCAGATGCGAGCGGTAGCATCGGACCGCGAGGCGGCCGAGATGCTCGGTATCAACGTGAACTTCACGATCGCTGCGACATTTTTCCTGGGCTCCGCGCTGGCCGGCGTCGCCGGGGTGATGGCCGGGCTGTTGTTCAACCAGGTGACGAACACGATCGGATTCGTCGCCGGCCTCAAGGCGTTTACCGCCGCTGTTGTGGGCGGCATCGGATCCGTGCCCGGCGCGATGCTGGGCGGCTTGCTCATCGGCATCGCCGAGTCGTTCATCACCGGCTACATCTCCTCGACCTATACCAACCTGCTGATATTCGGCCTCCTCATTGCCGTGATGCTGAGCCGACCTACCGGCCTGTTCGGCCGCCCGCAGCTGCGGAAGGTGTGAAGCAGGTGTGAGCGAGGAAGCGCTGCCGCCAACCACCGGGCCTGACGTCACCTTGCCGGTTCCCGCGATACCACCCCAGGCCCCGGCGGCCGAGGCGGCGACGCGACAGGCCGATGGGACCCACGCAGGCGGGCCGCAGGTCGGCGCCGACGAATGGGTGGCGAGGCGGGCGCAACGGCGCGAGTACCTGCCGTCGTGGCTCGGGTCTGCGCAACGGGCGACCGAGCGAGTTGGCTGGTGGCCTCGGCTGGCTGTCGCGGGTCTGGCGGGTGCTGTCCTGCCGCTCTTCGGCCTCGGTGGCTTTCAGCTCCAAGTGGGCATCGATTCGCTAACCATCGCCCTTCTTGCTGTCGGGCTCAACATCGTCGTCGGCTGGACCGGCATGCTCGACCTCGGCTACGTCGCCTTCTTCGGCTTCGGCGCCTACGGGTTCGCGCTGCTGTCCTCCGCGCAACTGGGCTCGCACGGGATCCACCTGCCCTCGCTCCTGTCGATCCCGATCGTGATGATCGCCACCGGCATCCTCGGGCTGCTGGTTGGCCTGCCGTCGCGCCGGCTCATCGGCGACTACCTGGCGATCGTCACCCTCTTCTTCGGCGAGGCGTTCGTCGAGTTCACCAACAACGTGGCGCCGGGCGTGCTCGGCGGGCCGAACGGCATCGTCGGGATCGACGCCGTCCACGCGCTCGGGCACCAGATCACGACCAACGCGGGCTACTACTACCTGCTTATCGTCCTGCTGGTGGTCACCATGGCGGTGCTGCGGCTGCTGGACACTTCGCGAACCGGCCGGGCGTGGCGCGCCGTGCGGGAGGATCCGCTCGCCGCGGCGTCGATGACGATCCCGGTGGACCGGGTGAAGCTCATGGCGTTCGCGTTCGGCGCCGCGGTCGCGGGGCTCGCCGGGACGATATTCGCGGCACAGCAGATCAGCGTGTTTCCGACCGACTTCGACACGCCGATCCTGATCGTTATCTACGCGGCCCTCGTCCTCGGCGGCTCCGGCAGCATCGCCGGAGCGGCGACGGGCGCGCTGGTCGTCTATGTCATCTATGACGGCCTGCTGCGTAGCCCGGCGTACTCCGGCTACATGTTCTACGGCCTGATCCTGCTGACGCTGCTCGCCAGGGTCCGGCCGTGGCGCCGGCTCGGCCTGGTCCTGGCCGGCACCGTGGCATTCGGCTTTCTGGCGCACGCGGTGGCGCAGGGGATCTCGCACTCCTGGGTGGCCGGCGCACCGCAGTCGGCCGGTATTGTCGGGACTGCCCTGCGGGACTGGGTCATAGTCCCGGCCAGCGCGCAGACGCCGGGCAAGGTTGGCTTCGTCCTGCTGGTCTGCCTTTTGATCGCACTCGTGCAGCTCAACGGGACCTGGCGGACGATATTGCTGGTGCCCACGTTGTACGTGGCGTCGTTCACCTGGGAGACGGTGCTTATCGCGAACCCGTCGGTGACCCGCCAGCTCATGATCGGGGCGATCCTGATCGTGATGATGAACGCCCGGCCGCAGGGTTTGCTGGGCACGCGACGAGTCGAGGTGCCGACATGACGACGGAACCTGGGCAGCCGGTTCCCGCGGAGCAACCTGACTACGACCAGCCGACGCCTGACGGTGACGGCCCTGTGCTGAGCCTGTCGCAGCTGTCGCTCTCGTTCGGCGGCCTGCGTGCACTGACCGAGCTAGACCTGGAAGTCAGCGACTGCGAGATCGTCAGCATGATCGGTCCGAACGGGGCCGGCAAGACCACGGTCTTCAACGTGATCACCGGGGTGTACCAGCCGAGCTCAGGCGACGTCCGGTTCGCCGGCCAGGCGATAACTGGCCGTCCGCCGCACGCGATCGCGCAGCTCGGGATCGCGCGTACGTTCCAGAGCCTGCGCCTGTTCATGAACATGTCAGTGCTTGAGAACGTGATGGCGGCGACGTACGGCCACACGAGGGCAACACCCGTTGAGTCGGTTCTGCGGCTCCCCTGGGCTCGGCGCGAGGAGCGCGAGGCGCGCGCACTGGCCGAAGAGGTGCTCTCGTTTTTCGGGCAACGGCTGGCCGGGTACCGGTGGGATCAGCCCGCATACTCGCTGTCCTACGCGAACCGCCGCCGTCTCGAGATCGCCAGGGCACTGGCGACAAGGCCCAGGGTCTTGCTCCTTGACGAGCCGGCTGCAGGCATGAACCCAGCCGAGACCCATGAAATCACCGAGCTGATAGGGCGCCTGCGCGATGAGCGGCGGCTGGCAATCCTGGTCATCGAGCACGACATGCATGTCGTAGCCGGGTGCTCGGACCGTGTCATCGCGCTCGATCACGGCGTCAAGATCGCTGAAGGCGGATTCGACGAGGTGGCAAATCACCCGGCAGTAGTCGAGGCATACCTGGGCCGTGACCCCAAGGCACTGGCAGAGTCCGGATGAGCGAAACGGATCTTGACCTGTCGGCTCAGGCTGCCGCCCCGGCACCACCGTTGCTGAGCTTGCACAACGTCACGACCTACTACGGGCAGATGCGGATCCTGGAGGGCATCTCGCTCCATGTCGGTGCCGGAGAACTGGTTAGCCTGCTGGGCGGGAATGCGTCCGGCAAGTCGACCACGCTGAAGACGATCCTCGGCATTGTCCGACCGCGCTCTGGCCGGGTCATGCTGGGCAGCGAGGACGTTACCGGCTGGGCTGTGCCTGACCGGATCGCCCGCGGGCTCGCGATCGTGCCGGAGAACCGCCGGCTGTTCGGGGACATGACGGTCCGGGAGAACCTCGAACTAGGCGCTGTCCTGCGGGGCGGCGAGAAGCTCGACGATGACCTTGACCGCATCCACGCCCTGTTCCCGCGGCTGCTGGAGCGGCGTAGTCAGCTCGCGGGGACGCTCTCGGGCGGTGAGCAGCAGATGGTGGCCCTAGGCCGAGCGCTGATGTCCCGGCCCAGGCTCCTGCTGATGGACGAGCCCTCGATGGGCCTCTCCCCCGCGCTGGTACAGCAGAACTTTCAGATCATCAAGGACATCCACCAGTCGGGTGTCGCCGTGCTGATGGTCGAGCAGAACGCCGCGATGGCGCTGTCGATCGCGGACCGCGGCTACGTGCTGTCGACAGGCGAGATCGTGCTGGAGGGTCCGGCGGCTGAACTGCTGCGCAGCGAGGACCTGAAGCGGGCTTACCTTGGCCGGTAAGATCCGGCCTGGCCGGGATTGACCTGCCGGGACGTCAGCACTTACCGTCCGATTGATGAGCACCTTTGCCGCCGACCAGGCCAGCACCCCAAGCGTCCCAGCCGCCGACGACAACCCGATTACCCCCGCCGAAGTCGCTGCGATCCGCGCTCGCTTCAGCTCGCTGACCGATGGCTTCGTCTACCTCGACGCTCCCGGCGGGACTCAGACGCCGGACGAGGTCGGAGCTGCGACCGCCAGGGTCTACCTCGAGGCGAGCGGCAATACCGGCGCCCCGTACGCCACGAGCCGGCGACTGGAAGAGCTTGTCGAGCGTGCGCGGACGGAGTCAGCCCGGTTCATGGGCTGCGCAGCCGAGGAGATCATCTTCGGCGGGAACATGACGTCGCTCAATTTCATGCTGACCCGCACGCTCGGGCGCGACCTCAAGCCGGGCGACGAGATCGTCGTCACCCGGCTCGACCACGACGGGAACGTCGCGCCGTGGCTTGGACCTGGCCAGTGACCTCGGGCTTGAGGTCCGGCACGCGGATGTGCACGCCGATACCACGCTGGATCTAGCCGACCTGGAGCGCCAGCTGGGACCGCGGACCAAGGTCGTCGCGTTCCCCTGGTGCGCGAACGCGACAGGAACCCTGGTTGACGCCCGCGCTGTTTGCGATCTCGCGCGTTCGGCCGGAGCCCTGAGCTGGGTGGACGCGGTCCAGTACGCCGCGCACGAGCCGATGGACGTCCGCGCCGTCGGCGCCGACGTGGTCGCCTGCTCGGCGTACAAGTTCTGCGGGCCGCACCTGGGCATCGCCTACGGCCGCCGCGAACTGCTCGAGTCCCTGCGGCCTTACAAGGCCAGGCCGGTCGCGATGGAACCGGTCGGCCACCGGTTCGAGACGGGCACGCTGCCGTACGAGTTGCTTGGTGGCCTGCTCGCCACGTTCGAATACCTGGACAGTCTCGGCGGGATGGCCAGGCTCGCCGCGTGGGAGCACCAGCTTGGTGAGCGGCTGCTGGCCGGGCTGCCGGATGGAGCAAGATTGTGGGGACCGCCGACGATGACCGGCCGGGTCGCGGTGTTCCTGGTGAACTTCCCCGGTGTCTCGTCGCAGCTACTGAGCGAGGAACTGGCAGAGGCTTGGCTTCGGCGTCTGGAGTCATGGCAGCTACTACGCGCTTGGGCTGCACGACCGGATCGGCTGGGGCGAGGCACTCCGCATCGGTATCGCGCACTACAACACGCTGGACGAGATCGACCGGTTTAACGAGGCACTCGCTGGCCTGGTGGCGGCCAGTTCGACGACCGCGGGGAGGCGGCAGTGAACGCGATCGGCGCGGTCGTCCGGGCAGCCGATGTGCGGACCGAGCGCACCGAGACCGGCGCCAGCCTGAAACTCTTGCTCGACACCGGTCGCAACGAACCTGGGCTGGTCCGCAGGCTGGTCGAGATACCGGCGGGCTGCACGTTCGCTGGTACGGCAGGTGCGGGCGGCGAGTTGTGGTTCGTCGTCTCCGGTACGGCCAGCCTGGACCTGGACGGCGAGCCGGGACCATCGCTGAGCCAGGACCGGGGCCTGTGGATCCCGGCCGGAGCTGCGTTTCGGGTCGGCGCACCCGAAGCTGACCTGCGCCTGGACATCGTGGTCTTGCCGATGCCGACCACCGAGGCTGCAAGCGAGGCCGACCCAGCCGCCGATTCGCGTACGCCTCGCAGCAGCGACCTGGCCGATTGCGATGTCGAGACAACCGGCGACCGGAAGTTCCGCGTCTTGTTCGGTCCAGGGCGCGGCTGCTCGGTGGCTACCCAGTTCGTCGGCGAGATCCCGCCGGGCCGGGCGCCGGATCACAGTCACCCCTATGACGAGGTCGTGCTGATCCTGGCGGGCGCGGGGGTGGCGCACATCGGCGGGGTCGAGCATGCGCTGGCGCCGGGAACGTGCCTGCACTTGCCGCCCGGGTCTCCTCCACTGCCTGCAGAACACCGGGGCGGAGATGCTGCGGGTACTCGGGGTGTTCCACCCGGCTGATAGCCCGGCCGCCAAGCTTCAGGGTCACGGCTAGCGATCCTGCTGACCCCGCCCGGTGACGCGGATTAGGCGGACTGAATACTCACGGTCCGGGCAAGCGCCAGAGCGGCGGCCAGCGTGGGCGCAGTGGCCGTCCCGCCCGGGCCCCGGGTGGACGCCGATCCCGTCGCACAGCCGAGGCCGACGGCGGCCGGCAGGCACATGCCGGTCAGCAGCCCAGCGATCATGCCCGCGTTGAAGCAGTCGCCGGCGCCGGTGGCGTCAACGAACTCACCGGTTAGTCCCGACGGTGGGTGAATCCGTTGCGGCTGCGGGCCGTCCATGCACGTCGCGCCCCGGGGGCCGAGTTTTACCACAACCTTGGGGCCGACGGCACTGAGCACGCACATTGAGTCGCGAACCGTGGGCGCGCCAGATAGCAGCTTGGCTTCTTCCTCATTGGGCAGCAGCACGTCGGTGTTGGCCAGCACGGCACGCAGTTGCTCGCCGCCCCACCCTCCGGCCGGATCCCAGTTGGTGTCGAGCGATGTGGTCGCGCCATAAGCGTGAGCGGCGGCGAACAGCGCCGCAAGCCCAGGTCCGAGCGACTGCTCGAGCAGGAAGTACGAGCTGACGTGGACATGGCGGACCCGGCGGAGCAGGCCGTGGGGTACGTCGTCAGCGGTCAGCGACGTCATGGCGCCGGTCGCGGTGAGGATCGCACGGTCGCTGCCGCGCGACAGGGCGATGCTCATGCCGGTGGCCTCACCCGGCCTGATCACGATGGCGGCGGTGTCGACACGTTCGGCGGCAAGCTGACCGAGCATGAAATCGCCAGCCGGATCGGCCCCGATGGCCGCGGCCAGGGCTACGCGCAACCCGAGCCGGGCAGCGGCGACCGCGGTGATGGCGGCCGATCCGCCGACCACCAGCGAGATGCTGTCGACCAGCTTCTCTCGCTGGCCGAAGTCGGGCGTCACGTCGACGCCGAGCGCGAGCACGTCCGGATTGCAGTCGCCAACTACCAGCAGGTCCAGTTTGCCGTCGGCGCTATCGCGGCGACTCACGCGGTTATCACCTGCACGCCCGCCTCGGCGAACCTCGCCATGGCGTCCTCGGCCACACCGGTGTCGGTGACCAGGACGTCAACCTCGCTCGCGGCGCAGATCCGGGTGAACGCCCGGCGGCCGATCTTCGAGCTGTCCGCAACCACGACGACTTGCGCGGCCTGACTCGCCATGAGCTGGTTGATACTCGCTTCGCCCTCGTGCTGGGCCATCGCGCCGGCTACTGGGTCGATCGCGTCGACGCCGAGGAACGCGATGTCAATGCTCACCCGTTCGAGCACACCGGTGGCGAGCGGTCCGGTCAGCTCGTATGACTGCGGCCGGGCCACGCCGCCAGTCACCACGATCTTGATGTGCTGGCGCACCGCCAGTTCGGTGGCGATATTGAGGGCGTTCGTGACGACGGTCAGTGCTGGTGCGCCAGCGGCGGTGGTGAGGTCGGTGCGGACGGCCAGCGCCCGGGCCACCTCGGTCGTGGTCGTTCCGCCGTTGAGGCCGACTATCTGGCGGGGCTGCACCAGCTGGGCCGCCACTGCCGCGATCCGCTGCTTCTCCGATGGGTGGCGTTCGGACTTATACCGCAGCGGCAGATCGTACGTCACACCCTGAGCTACGGCACCACCGCGAATCCGCGCCAGCATCTGCTGACTCGCCAGCTCGTCGAAGTCCCGGCGGATCGTCGCCGTGGACACGCCAAGCTCTTTCGCGGCGCGCTCCACCTGGAGCTGACCTTCGGCAGCAAGCAGCTCGAGTAGCTGATTCCATCGGCTGTACCGGCTCACTCGCGACTCCCTGCGTCAGCCCGGAGCACGCCGAGCAACCTTGCAACCTCACTGGCCACGGCCTCCCGGCCAGCCGCCAGGTAACGACGCGGATCGGTCACCGCGTCATCGCCGGTGAGGTAGTCACGCACCGCGGACGTGAACGCCTTGTTCAGCTGTGTGGCTATGTTGATCTTCGTGAGCCCGGCCCTCACGGCGGCGTCGAGCGCGACGTCGGGAACACCGGACGAGCCATGCAAGACCAGGGGAACGGGCACTGCTGTGCGGATCCGACGAACAAGATCGAGGTCGAGTACCGCGTCTCTGGTCGCCATGGCATGCGAGCTGCCAACCGCGACCGCGAGCAGGTCGACATCAGTGGCGCAGACGAAATCGGCAGCCTCGCCGGGATCAGTCCGGGCACCCGCAGCGTGCACGCCGTTTTTCCCGCCGATCTCGCCAAGTTCCGCCTCAACGCAGACCCCACGATCATGGCACCACGCGACGATGCGTGCTGTCTCGCGGACGTTGTCCGAATACGGCAGGGCGGAGCCGTCGTACATGACCGAGCCGAAGCCGAGTTCGACGGCCTCATAGATCAGATCCGCGCTGGTCGCGTGGTCCAGGTGAGCGGCCGTGGGTACAGTCGCCGCACCGGCTGCGGCCAGAACCGCCCGACCGATGGGCGCGAGCGCCCCGTGGTAGGCGACGCAGTTCTCGCTAACCTGCAGCACCACGTCGGCCCCCGCCTTCTCGGCGCCGGCGACGATGGCTTCGGCGTGTTCGATCCCGATCACATTGAAGGCGCCCGCACCGCGGCCGGCCGCGCGAGCCGCGGCGATGATCTCCGCTGTTGACGTCAATGGCATGACGACCCCTGCCAGCTCTTGACCACGACGTCGGCGCGGGCGCGCTGGTAGTCGGACAGCGCGATCTCGCCAGCTACCGGCGCGGCGACCGCGGCGGTGCCGAGTGCGGCTGCGTGCGACAGCCGGTCGGGCCACGGACAGTCGTGCACCATGCCGTGCGCCAGCCCGGCGGCTACGGCGTCGCCCGCGCCAGTCGGGTTCCCGGTCACCGGCGTCGTCCCGGCCAGCCAGGTGCCCTCCTCCGTCACCGCGAGCATGCCGTCGGCCCCGAGCGTCACAACGACGGCGCCGGCCCCACGATCGCGCAGTTCCATCGCGCCATCGGCCACTACCTGTACGGGCGGATCCGCAGCCGCCGCAGGCCAGTAGTTACGGCTGCCGACGGCCGCGAAGAGCTCAGCCGCGTTCGGCTTGACGATGGCCGGGCGGGCCGTGACGCCGGCCACCAGCGCATCGCCTGATGTGTCGAGCAGCGCTGGCACGTTCGCCTGGGCCGCCATCGTAATCAGGTCTGCGTAGGTCGTGACGGCCAGACCGCGCGGCAGGCTGCCGGACAGTACGACGGCTGCGCTGATCGGCAGCGCCTCGGCGTAGCTGTCGAGGAAGGCCGCGTACTCGGCGCTGCTGACGACCGGGCCGGGTTCGTTGAAGATCGCTGTTTCGTCGCGTCGGGTGTCTACGACCGCGAACGTCCGACGAGTCTCGCCCGCGATCCGGACGAAAGCCGCGTGCACGTCGGCGCCGCCGAGCTGCGCGGCTAGCACGTCGCCGGTGTGGCCCCCGGCCAGGCCGACCAGGCACACGTCGGCGCCAAGCGCGCGCAGGATCCTCGCGACGTTCAGCCCTTTGCCACCGGGACTCGCGCGTACGGCGGACGGCCGGTTGACACCCGCCCACTCGACGCCGTCCACCTCGTGCGTAATGTCGAGCGCCGGATTGAGGGCGACGACGAGTATCACGGCCCGGCCCCTGGCTATCGCGACAACAGGATTACTGACCGGGTCAGGTTCCTGGGCTGGTCTGGATCGAGGCCGCGACCTCGGGCAATCGAGGCGGCGAGCCGGTGCACCCGAACTAGCTCGGCGAGCGGGACGTCCCGAGCCTCGCGCGGCTGCCAGGCGAGGCCACCCGCCGCGGCCACCTCGTCGATCAGCCCATCGGGCGATGGGCCAAGCAACCACACGACCCGGCCGGGCCCGGCGACCGCAATCGGCCCGTGCCGGTATTCCATCGCCGGGTAGGCCTCGGTCCAGCAGCCCGCTGCTTCCCGAAGTTTCAGCGCCGCCTCGCTTGCCAGCCCGCAGGTCCAGCCGGTTCCGAGGAAGGTGAACTGGTCGGCGCTCGTGAGCTCGGGCGGCAGCGGAGCGGCAAGGACATCCTCGGCCGCAGCAGCCATCGGCGTGATGTCGTCGCCGAGGTGCGCGAGCAGGAGCGCGAGCTCGGTGGTCGCGAACCTCGTCTGCACGACGGACTGCTCGTCCGCAAAGCTGATCGCGATGACCGCATCCGCCGCCCGCGCCACCGGCGTGGCGGGGTCGGCGGTGATCGCCACGGTCGGGACAGTTCCGGCCAGCCGGCCCAGCAAGTCCAGGATCTCGGTGGTCGTGCCCGACCGGCAGAGCACGAGCACGCGGTCATATCGGCGCCCGGTCGGCATTTCCGATGCGGCGAACGCGTCCGTCTCGCCGTGGCCGCCCGCCTCACGCGCAGCGGCGTAGGACTGCGCGATGAACCAGGAAGTTCCGCAGCCGGCCACCGCGACCCGCTCGCCGCGCTCAGGCAGTTGGCCGCGCAGGCCGGCGGCAAGCTCCGCTGCTCGCAGCCAGCAGGCTGGCTGCGACGCGATCTCAGCCTCGATGCTGCCCGCGAACTCTTCCGTCCGCACCGTCACCCTCGCTCCCTTCGCCCAGCTATCCACGGCCGCTGATTCCCATCTGGCGCACACGGTGCCTCACATGCCTGTGATGCCGGTAGCGGCCACCGACCGGACGAAGTACCGCTGCGCCGCGAAGAAGATGATCAGCATCGGGATGAGGCTCATCACGTTGCCGGCCATCAGGTGCGTCCACTCGATGCTGTGAGCGCTCTGGAACATCGCGAGGCCGAGCGGCAACGTCATCTGGTTGGTCGACGTGACCGCTATCAGCGGCCAGAGGAAGTTGTTCCAGGAATCCAGGAACGTCAGCGCGGCGAGCGTCGACAGCGCGGGCAGCGAAAGCGGCAGCACCACCCGCCAGAGCACAGTGAGCCTGCTCGCGCCGTCGACCCTCGCCGCCTCTTCGTACTCGATCGGGAGCGTGCGGAAGAACTGGCGAAGGAAGAATATGCCGAAGGCAGTCGCCGCGTTCGGCACGATCAGCGCGCCTATGTGGTTGATGCCAACCGCTCCCAGCAGATGGACGCCCAGCCACTTGGTGATGATGAACTGGGGGATCATCGTCACCTGGAACGGCACCATGAGCGTGGTCATGATCAGCACGAACAGCAGGCCTCGGCCGAGGAACCGGAACCGCGCGAATGCGTAGCCAGCGAGCGAGCACAGCACGAGGTTGCTAGACACGGTGGCCACCGCGACGACAGCACTGTTAATGAAGAATCGCGCGAACGGCTCCTCTTGCAGAGCCTGCGGATAGTTCGAGAAGTCGAGCTGATGCGGCGTCAGGATCGGGGGAAAGTGCAACGCCTCCGCCGGCGTCTCAATCGAGGTGATGATCAGCCATACGAACGGGAAGATCAGCACGATGGTGGCCGGGATCAGCACAAGGTGCCATGGACTGAACGGAAGGCGGCGCTTGCGGCGAGCAGGCAGCGCGACTGCGGAGGCGCTCATGTCAGGACCTGTAGTGCACGAATCGGCGGCTGCCCCAGAACTGCAGGCCCGTGACAGCCAGGATGATGACGAACAGGAAGTAGGCGATCGCGGAGGCGTAGCCGTAGTTGAAACCGCCCTGCCCGCCGAAGGCCAGCTGGTAGAGGTAGTAGACCAGCACGGTCGTCGAGTTCAGCGGACCGCCTTGAGTGCTCAGGTAGACCTCGTCGAATAGCTGGAGCGCGTTGATCGTCAGCCAGATCAGCAGGAAGAGCGACGCCGGGCTGAGCAGCGGCCACGTGATGCGACGGAAGATCGTCCACCGGCTAGCGCCGTCGATGGCCGCGGCTTCGGTCAGGACCTGCGGTATGCCCTGGAGCGCGGCGAGGTAGATGACGACGGCGAACCCGGTCCAGCCCCAGATCGTCATGATGACGATGACGAACAGCGCCTGCGACGTGGAGTTCAGGAACGGCTGCTGATGCAGCCCGACGAGGCTGAACAGGTAATTGACGATGCCGTACGACGGGTCGAACAGCCAGATGAAGACCAGGGCCTCGCTGATGGTGGAGATGGCCATAGTGGCGTACGCCGCGGTCCGGTAGATCGAGATGAACCGGAGTTTCCTGTTCATGGCGACGGCGAGGAACAGCCCGACGATCATGGTGCCGGGCACGAACAGCGCGGTGTAGACGACGGTGTTCTGCAGCGCCTGGGCGACAACCGGGTCGTGCAGCATCTGCCGGTAGTTGGCCAGGCCCGCGAACGGAGTGCCCGCGCTCGTCAAGCTGTTCCGCTGGAACGACATGATCGCCGACCAGATGATAGGCACCACGCCGAAGAGCACGATGACCACAGCGCCGGGGGTCACGAATCCCCAGCCGGCCAGCTGCTCACCAGCCCGAGGACGCCGGGGAGCGCCGACGCGGCCCCCCGGCACCGGTCGGCGCCGGACGGCCAGCCGGGACGCTGTTCTGACCGCCACTTCAGGAGCCCGAGCTACTGGCGAGATCCTGGTTCACCTGCTGCGCGGCGCTGGCCAGGGCGGCCTGCGGCTGGCTCTTGCCGAGCAGGACAGAGACGATCATGTTGCCGAGCACCGTGGAGATCTTCGGATAGGCGGCCAGTTGCGGCCTGGCCTGCTTGACGTTGTTCAGGTTCGTGACAAAGGTGTCGACGCCCGGCAGTGCTTTGTTCATGTCCTGCAGGAAGCCGGGCGAATTTTCCACGGAAGCGCGGATCGGGAGATCACCGGTCGCGAGTGAGAAGTCCTTCGCCTGTGCTGTTGCTGTCATCCAGAGCAGGAACTTCTCCGCCGCGGCGACCCGGGCCGAGCCGTTGTTGAAGATGACCCAGTTGTCGGGGCCGGAGATCGTCTGGTGGCCGCCGCTGGTTCCCGGGAAGGACGGCATGATCTGCACGCCGTACTTCACGTTCGGGAAGCCCGACAGATCCCACGGGCCGGTCACGAGCATCCCGATCCGGCCGGAGTTGAACAGGTTGGCGTACTCGGAATCGGTCGGATCCAAGTACATCGACTTGTTCGTGACCGCCATGGCGCGCAGCGTGTTCAACGACGCCAGGCCGGCCGGGGAGTCGAATGCCGCCTTGGTGTTGGTGGCATTGAGGATCTGACCGCCGGCTTCCCACAGCAGGGCCTCCCAGTGCCAGACGGTGTCCTCGCTGCCGGGCGTGACATAGGCGCTGCCGAATTGCTTCTTGGCTGGGTTCGTGAGCTTCTGCGCGTCAGCGACGAACTGGCTCCATGTCCAGTTCGGGCCTGGCGGCTGGAGACCAGCCGCCGCGAACAGCTTCTTGTTGTAGACGACGGCCAGGTTGTCGACAAGCGCCGGGACACCGATGACCTTGCCGTTGACCGTGGCTACGTCGCGCTCGCCCACCCAGAAGTCGGACCAGTTGACCCCTGGCTGCTGCACCACCTTGGTGAGGTTGACTACCTGCGGGATCTGCGCGATGTTCGGCGCCCAGGACCCGTACACGTACGCGATGTCCGGCTGGCTGCCGCCCTTCACCGCCGTCAGCAGCTTGGGTAGCGAGTTGTCGTTGTTGACGAAGAAACTGGTCACCTTCTCGCTCGGGTGAGCCTTGTTCCACTCGGCCACCACGTGCTTGAACGCGCTGGCCTCCGCGCCGGTGTAGCCCTCCCAGATCTGCAGGTTGCCGGATGACGATGAGCCCCCAGACCCCGTTCCGCACGCGGTCAGCCCGAATGCGAGTAGTACCAATGCCATGACAGAACTAACCCGGTGAGCTCTCATGCCGACCTCTTCAGGACGTGTAAACGATTCTCGGGCGACACAAACGATCAATCTTGCGTGAATCAGGCATGTTTGAGACATCATTGCGCGTCATAAACACCCCCTGTCAACCCTTGAACCACACTAAATCAGGATCGAAGCCGTCAAGATCTCATCACGGTACTTGCGTGGTCTTGCTCGATTCACGCGCAGATGCAACACTTTCGAGCTGTGGTCAAGGTCGCGTTCATTGGCGCCGGAAGCATCGAATTCACTCGCAACGTCGTCACCGACTTGTGCAGCTACCCGGAGTTCCGGTCGGGCCTGCACCTCGCGCTGCACGACATCAGTCCTGAACGGCTGGCGTTCGCCGAAGCCCTGACGCGCAGAATCGTGGCGCAGACCGGCACCGACGCGAAGGTGACCGCCTCGGCAGAACGCCGGCCCGCGCTCGACGGAGCCGACTACGTCATCAACGAGGTGCAGGTTGGCGGGTACGCGGCGACGCTGACCGACTTCGAAATACCGGCGCGCTATGGCGTGCGGCAGACCATCGGCGACACGCTCGGCATCGGCGGCATCTTCCGCGGCCTGCGGACGATTCCGCTGGTCACCGCCCTGGCCGAGGACATGCTGCGGATGTGCCCAAACGCGTACCTGCTCAACTACTCCAACCCGATGGCCATGTTGCCCTGGGCGGTCTATGCCGGGACGGGCTTCAGCAACGTCTACGGGCTGTGCCACTCGGTCCGGGACACCCATGCCTTCCTGGCCGGCCTTGTCGGCGTCGATCCCGCCGACGTGACGTTCCTGACAGCAGGGTTCAACCACCAGGCTTTCGTCCTGCGGTTCGAGCTGAACGGCGAGTCGCTGTATCCGCGGCTCGCTGACGTCATCGACGGCTCCGCGGAACTGCAACGCCGAGTTCGAGTGGAGCTGTACCGCCGCTTCGGTTACTTCCCTACCGAGTCCAGCGAGCACTCCGCGGAGTACGTGCCGTGGTTCATGCGGCACCAAGATCAGATCGCCAGATACCAGATCTTCGTCGGGGATTACCTCAGCAGATCGCAAGAGAACCTGGGCGAACTGGAGGCGCTGCAAGCGCAGCTCAAGGCCGGCGCCGACCTCGACTTGGAGCCGACCGACGAGCTCGCCTCCCAGTTCATCCACTCACTCGAGACCGGCACCGAGCGCGAGATCTACGTGAACGTGCGCAACGGCGGTCTCATCGCGAACCTGCCCGAGGACTGTTGCGTCGAGGTGCCGTGCGACCTGGCCGCTTCGGCCGCTGTACCGAAGCCGGCTGGCACACTTCCGCCGCAACTCGCCGCGCTGAACCGGACCTTCCTGAACGTCGTCGAGCTGACCGTGCACGCCGCCCTGGAGGGCAGCCGTGACCGCGTCTACCAGGCGGCCTTGCTCGACCCCAATACCTCGGCGACGCTGACCGTTTCCGAGACCATCGCGATGGTCGACGAGCTGCTGCTGGCGCACGCACCTCTCCTGCCGCCCGGACTCAGATAAGGACGCGACCATGCGTGCTAAGCGCCTCGTGATCTCGACATTGACGGTCGTCGCCGCGTTCGCATGGACAGGAACGGGGTTGCCAGGGCCGGTGCCGGTGCCGGCCCGCGCCGCTGTAGCCGCGTCGACCGCGGCGATACCCAAGCCGCAGGCCAGCGGCCGCCTGGAGATCGCCGGACCGCTACGCGACGGCGGCACGGTCTACGCGGCCGGGGTGCGCTGGCGGCCCGGCTCGCTGCCCCGGTCGGACAAGCTGCTGAGCTTCGAGGTCAGCTATACCTGGCGCGCCTGCCGGGCGAAGTGCGTGACGGCGGCGGACACGATGGCCACGCCCTTTGCCGCCGACAGATATGTCGTCGGCCACGCGGACACTGGTGCGCGGCTGCGCCTGACGGAGATCGCGACCGAGGTTGTCGAGACGGACCCGGCCACGTTCTCCTTTAGCGTTGTCCATGCTTCGGCCACGTACACCACCAGCGCCAGCGTCAAGCCCTATCTCGCGGACCGGCCACCGACGACGGAGTTCGTGAACGGCACCCCAGAACACCGGACCGCCTCCGATCAGGAGTACTTCCAGGTCGATCCGCCGCACTACTTCTCGGGCGATGGCCCCGTCGGCGAGCAGTACCGCCTCGATGGCGGGACCTGGCGCGGCCTGCCCGCCAGTCGGCTTGTTTACACCGGCACGCTGGCCGTCGGCGCCCACCAGGTGCACATACGGACTTCCGACTCGGCTGGATCGACGATCGTCGGGTTCGGCTGGCAAGTGACACCCATGGCCGCGCCGGTGGCGTGCAGCCCGCGGCCAGGTGGAACCTGCTGGTATCCGCCTCATCTGAACTCACGCGGCAAGCCGACGAGGTGGGACTGGCAGATCGGCCGCGTCACACCCCTCGAGCGCACGGGAGCACGCGCGGTCGATGTCTACGACGTGGACGGGTTTTTGACAACCGCTGGCCAGGTGGACGCCATCCACGCCACCTGGCGGGCGGCGACGCTGCCGCGCCCCAAGTTGATCTGCTACATCGACATGGCCTGGGAGGATTACCGACCCGACGCCAGCCCGGGCCAGGTCTTCCCCGCTGATACTCTCGGCGACGTCTACTACGGGTACCCGGAGGAGCGCTGGCTCGACTTCAGGCAGCTCGACGCCCTGAAACCGATGCTGGACGAGCGGCTTGAGATGTGCGCCAGGAAAGGTTTCGACGCGGTGGAGCTTGACGATATCGACAGCTTCGACCCACCCTCGACGACCGGATTCCACCTGACGCCGGGCGACGCGCAGAACTTCCTGGCCTACGCCTTCAACGAGATCCACCGCCTCGGCATGACTGGCCTCTGGAAGAACTCGCCGTACCTGACCTGGTGGGCCCGAAGCTACTCCGACGGTGCGGTCGTCGAGGAGTGTTACGTCTCGAGCCAGTGCACAGCGGCCTCGTTCCTCCGAAGCAAGCAGTACGGGATCACCTGTACAGCCCTCGGTGGCGGCACGCCCTGCGGCTGGGACGTCTTCACCTCCGACCGGACGAACGCTCAGCCGACCGGCAAGTGGGTCGGCGAAGCCGAGTACTCCGCCGATAACTACGTCTGCAATCCCGGCCAGCGCTGCCCGGCAAAACGCTTGTTCGCCACGTTCTGCCGCGACGTCTACAGCCCCTCGTGGGGCTTCGCGGCGGTCAAACTCGACGTGAATCTTGACGGCAAGCTCTTCTATCCCTGCCCGACTGGGACGTGACCGACTGGCGCGGTAGCCGCAAGCTGACCGCTAACCAGGCGACTCATCGAGCAGGCTCGCCATGGTGGCGGGTGCGCGCATCCGCCACGCGTCGGTGAGCAATTCGGCGAGCCGATCCACGGCGACGCGCGGCAGCCGCAGCATCACAAGCGGCCAGCCGTCGTAGCCCGGAGCGGTGAAGAACAACTCGGGCTCGCCGAGAAGCAGCGCCTGCTTTTCGGCCTCGTCGCCGACGAATACGACGGCGATGTCGGTGCGCAATACCCGCGGCTTGCCAGGCAGGCGCTCGGGATACGACCAGACGAACCCCTGGCCGCCAATCCGGAAGTCGAAGCCGTCGCAGTCGATCTCTTCGACCTCGGGCAGAGCCATCGCCAGGCGGCGCACGTCGTCAGCATCGGCCATCGAGGCTCCTCCCGCGTCGCTCAACCTTCCGGTCGGTCCACATGCTAGAAACCGGCGCCGACAATCCGCCCTCCGATGGCATCGAGTGCTACGGATGCGCCCGGATGGACCAGGCTGTCCCGTCCACCGGGAACGGGGCTGTCGGCAGCAGCTCCTCGCACCGGCCATGCAGTGCCGTGCGCCGGTCTGGATCCAGCCCAGCCACATACTCGCCGGCCGGGCCGACGCCGAGTGTGAAGGGGTCCCACCACTCGGCGAACGTCTCGAAGACGACCGTGACCGTCAACGACGACGACTCGATGTGGCTAAGCCCGGCTGCCGCGCCGAGCTCCGCTAGGTGACCTGCGCGTGCTCCGGGCAAGCCAGATTCTCTCGGAGCGCCCGGATCCAGGTCGTGAACGGCTCGCCAGAAGACAGCCAGCGGTCCTGTCCCACCGGCGTGATCCCAGACGCAGGCGGCCGCCACGCCGCCCGGCCGAGTGACCCTCGCCATCTCCGCCAGGCCTGCAACCGGATCGGCCATGAAGTGCACGACGAGCTGCGCCAGTGTGACGTCGAACGCCTCAGCCGCGAACGGGAGCTGCTCAGCGGACCCAATCCGGACGTCGACGCCAGGGCAGCGAGCGCGGGCTGCCGCCACGAAAGATGGTGACGGATCGATCGCCTCCACGGCGCCGGCGCCCAGGCGCTTGACCAGCTCAGCGGTCAAGGCCCCCGGACCGCAGCCAACATCGAGCGCTCGCTGGCCAGTACGGACACCGGCCAGATCTGCGAACTTGCTCGCTAGCGGCTCGGAGAAGCGGCCCATGAATCGGGCATACGAGTCCGCCGCCACGTCAAACATCACGTCTTCAATCTAGGCGTGCGCGCGATCGCACGGGACCCGTCCTTGTCGGGCCGCAAGCGGTGCGCGGATACTGCTGGGATGGCCGATCGCAATGTGCTCGGGGGCGAGCTGGAGCAGTGCAGCAGCGACCCGATAACGGGTTTCTTCCGTGACGGCTGCTGTCGCACCGGTCCGGAAGACCTCGGCAGCCACACTATCTGCGCTGTGGTGACGGCTGAGTTCCTGGCCCATCAGCGCGGCATCGGCAACGACCTCAGCACGCCGGTACCTGAGTATCAGTTCCCCGGGCTAGTGCCCGGCGATCGATGGTGCGTTACGGCAGTCAACTGGCTGCGCGCTCACCGCGACGGAGTTGCCGCACCGGTCGTGCTTGCGTCCACGCACGAGCGGGCGCTGGACATCGTGCCCCTCGCCGTCCTGCGAGAGCACGCGGTCGACGTCCCGGCCCACCCCGGCGGCCTGGACGCGTAGCCGTGATCGCCGGAACCGCCGAGGCGAGCTCACAGTCAGCTCGTGAACGTTCGGGCCAGCGGCCCGGCAGGGTATCGCGGCGCTGCCACCTGGCCCGGCGGCGCCGACTGGGCGCCGATGGACTTGGCGGGCGGCGTCAGGACGGTGAGTATCCCGGTGATCGCGATCACCACGGCAAGGGCCGCGACCTCGAGTCTCGTCGCGCGCGCCGGGCCTGATCTGGTAGCTGGCTGCCGTCGCAGCCACATCCGGCTGGCGACAGCCGCTCCGGCGGCGACGCCAACGACCACGGCCTTGGCGACGAGGAAGAGCCCGTACGCCGTCGTGAACAGCGAGCCGAGCGGGACCAGGATCAAGGCCGAGATGACGCCGGTGATCAAAACGAGTGCGAACAGCCACGCTGCGGCCGTCGCATACAGCCTGATAATGCCCTGGGCGGCGGCCGGGTGGGCCCGCCAGGCGATCCCCGCCCGCACCGCGTAGCACAACATTCCTGCCCACAGAACCGCCGGGAAGACGTGACAGTACGTGACGAACGCGCCGGCCGCGGGGACGACACCCTCCGGATGTGACCTGATCCCTTCAGCGACGACCACGCCACACAGCAATGCCGCCGCCGCACCCGACCTCTTGAGCCGCGCCAGGATGGCCGCGAGCGTGAACAGCACCAGCTCGACGGCAGCGATCTCCGCCGTCCCACCTGACGTCAGGCCTTCGGGATTCGGTCGCGCCAGCTGCGCGGCCAGGCCGGGGCCGATGAAGGCAGTGACCAGCAAGGCGCCGCTCGCCGCGGCACCAGCAAGCGAGCCGCGCACCGCCCACGGCCCGGGCGGCGGGCCGGGCCGGAAGCCTTTGTAGTGCCGCGCCAGTCCGCGGCCGGCTAGGCCGCCGAGTGCTAGCGAGAGACCAGCCAGCATCAGCCCGCGCTCGACTCCCGTGAGCCAGAGGTCGGGCGTGGTCAGCGGCACCGACGCCGCAGCGTCACCAAGCACGGGCGCCTGCGCCCAGGTACTTGCTGTCTACCAACAAAGGTCTCACCGGCACGAGGGTAGCGGCGCCAACGCGCACATGGCGGGAAGTTATGCCTGATATGCCGGTATCTTTGCCATCCTCGCGAGTCAGCTGATCTTGCTAATTCAACGTTTCACGCCTGCGGTGCAGCTTGCCGCCCGACTTGCGGCTTTTGCACGCACGGAGGCGTGAAATGTCGCCTCCCGGCCGCGTCAGACCCGGGTCGAGCAGCCCAGGCCAGTTACGCCTTGCCCAGGAGCGACCGCAGGACGTACTGCATGATGCCGCCGTGCCGGAAGTACTCCGCCTCGCCGGGCGTGTCGATCCGGACGATGGCCGTGAACTCCTTGTTGTCAGCTTTCACCGTCACCTCGCGTGGCGTCGGACCGGAGTTCATCGCCTCGATGCCGATGATGTCGAACACCTCGTGCCCGGTCAGAAGCAGCGACTCGGCGCTGTCCCCCGGCTTGAACTGCAACGGCAGGACGCCCATCCCAATGAGGTTGGACCGGTGAATCCGCTCGAACGATTCGACCAGCACCGCGCGGACGCCGAGTAGCGCGGTGCCCTTCGCCGCCCAGTCCCGCGACGAGCCGGAGCCGTACTCCTTGCCGCCAAGGACAATCAGCGGCGTGCCTTCGGCGATGTACTGGCGAGAAGCGTCGTAGATCCACATCTCTTCGCTCTCGGGCAGCTTCAGCGTCACACCGCCCTCGGTCCCGGGCGCGAGCTGGTTGCGCAGCCGGATGTTCGCGAACGTGCCGCGGATCATCACCTCGTGGTTACCGCGTCGGGATCCGTAGCTGTTGAAGTCAGCCCGCTCCACGCCGTGGGCGGTGAGGTACTTGCCTGCCGGGCTATCTGTCTTGATGGCGCCGGCCGGAGAGATGTGGTCGGTGGTGACCGAGTCGCCGAGGACGGCGAGTACCCGGGCGCCGCGGACATCGGACACCGGGCTGGGCTCGCTCTGCATCCCATCGAAGTACGGCGGGTGCCGGACGTACGTTGACCCCGGGTCCCACGAGAACGTCTCCCCCGGCGGTACGTCCAGTTCCTGCCAGCGCTCGTCGCCGCTGAAGACGTCCGCGTAGTCGCGGGTAAACATCTCGGCGGCGACGGCGGTATCCACGATCGACTGGATCTCGCTCGGCGTGGGCCACAAGTCACGCAGATACACGTCCTGCCCCGCCGACCCCGTTCCGATCGGCTCGGTCGTCAGGTCGATGTCCATCGTGCCGGCGAGCGCGTACGCGACGACGAGGGGCGGCGACGCCAGGTAGTTCATCTTGACGTCGGGATTGATTCGGCCCTCAAAGTTGCGGTTGCCGGACAGTACCGAGACGACAGCGAGGTCGTTGTCGGCGACTGCTGCGCTGATCGCCTCGGGCAGCGGACCGGAGTTGCCGATGCACGTGGTGCAGCCGTAGCCGACCAGGCTGAAGCCAAGCTTCTCCAGGTACGGCGTCAGGCCGGCTCGCTCGTAGTAGTCCATGACTACCTTGGAGCCGGGCGCGAGCGTGGTCTTCACCCACGGCTTGCGCTCCAGACCCGCCTCGACGGCCTTCTTCGCGACGAGGGCAGCGCCGATCATGACGGACGGGTTGGAGGTATTTGTGCAGGAGGTGATGGCAGCGATTACGACTGATCCGTGATCCACCGACGTCTGGGTACCGTCGTCGAGCGTCACAGCCGCGGCGGCCGTCGGCCGCCCGCCAGCCTTGTGCGCTGCTGGGTCAGCGGTCGGGTACGTGCCGCCGCCATTCTCGCTATCGGCCTCGAATGGATCGGATGCCGGGAACGTGCCGGCGATGTCGTCGTCCAGCTTGTTTAGCTGGACGTACGTGCCGAGCGCCTGGCGGAACGACGTCTTCGCGTCGGACAGCGCGACCCGGTCTTGCGGTCGCTTGGGCCCCGCCAGGGACGGCACGACCGTGGACAGGTCGAGCTCGACGTTCTCGGAGTACCGGGCGTGCGCGGCCGGGTCGTGCCAGAGCCCTTGTTCCTTGGCGTAGGCCTCGACGAGCGCGACGAGTTCCGCCGAGCGGCCCGTCAGCCGCAAGTAGGCCAGCGTCTCCTCGTCGATCGGGAAGATGGCGCACGTGGAGCCGAACTCTGGGCTCATGTTGCCGATAGTGGCCCGGTTCGCCACGGGAACGGCGCCGACGCCTTCGCCGTGGAACTCGACGAACTTGCCGACCACGCCGTGCTTGCGCAGCAGTTCGGTGATGGTCAGCACGAGGTCGGTCGCGGTCGCGCCGGCTGGCAACTGGCCGATGAGCCGGAAGCCGACCACGCGCGGAATCAGCATCGAGACGGGTTGGCCCAGCATGGCGGCCTCGGCCTCAATGCCGCCCACGCCCCAGCCAAGGATGCCCAGGCCGTTCTGCATCGTCGTGTGGGAGTCGGTGCCCACGCACGTGTCGGGATATGCGGCGCGGCGGCCGCCAGCGACGCTCGCGGTCATCACGACCCTGGCCAGGTGCTCGATGTTGACCTGGTGCACGATCCCGGTGCCTGGCGGCACGACCTTGAACTGGCGCAACGCCTCCTGACCCCAGCGCAGGAACGCGAACCGCTCCCGGTTGCGCTGGAACTCAAGCTCGACGTTCCGGTCGAAGGCATCCGGGCGCCCGAAGACGTCGGCGATGACCGAGTGATCGATGACCAGCTCCGCCGGAACCAGCGGGTTGATCTTGCCGGCGTCGCCGCCGAGCGCCCGCATGGCCTCACGCATGGCGGCCAGGTCGACGACGGCTGGGACGCCGGTGAGGTCCTGCATGATGACGCGGGCCGGACTGAACTGGATCTCGGTATCCGGCTCGGCGTGCGGATCCCAACGGGCGAGCGCTGTCACGTGGTCGGTCGTGACATTCAGCCCGTCCTCGGTCCGCAGCAGATTCTCCAGCAGGATCTTGAGGCTGTAGGGGAGGTCATCAGCACCGCGGACGGCGTCCAGGCGGTGTATTTCGTAGGTCGACCCGCCCACGGCAAGATCAGCGCGGCTGCCGAAGCTGTTCCCGGTCATGATGTCCTGGCCTCCTGGGTCCTGCAGGTCCCGCCGACCTGCCTGCGTTATCCCCTGCATGCATCTTGCCGCTTTGCGCCCCCGTTGCGCCCGCTGGGCCGGCACTGGCTAGCGCCGCTGAGGCGACACCCCCGCGGCTGTCGGACGCGCGCGCGTGACCACGCTGTGGCAAGTATCTCGATATCAAGCTATCTGCCGTCAGCCTAGTGAGCCGTTATCTCGACGTCAAGGTATCAGTGGCGCGCTACTGGCTCTAGCTTTGACGGGTCGTCGCGCAGTATTTTTCTGATATCATATTGCTAGCAGGCCCGGTAACCGCGGTCTCAGCCGGACGCGGTCCCAGCCGGACGCAGAGCGAGAGGCATCGCGATGACTCAGCCCGATGGCACCGTCGCCCCGACACAGCTCCCAACTCCTGCTGCCGCCCCGCCCGATGCACAGCCGATCGCCGCGTCGCTTCGCTCCTCGCGATGACTGCGAGGGATAGTCCGCGACAAGCTCCGCAAATGACGGGGGGCAAATCCCTAGCTTCAAACGCAGATCGAGATGGAGGACGGGCCCTCGGCCAGCCCTCCATTTTGCTTCCATTTGTTTTTCTCTTATTCGCGTGACGTTCGCCCTTGGTGAGCCCCACCGCTCAGCGCGCGCCGTTCATCGCCAGCGAACTTTCCGGCACACACTGAATAATTGGCTCGAGCTCCGCCAAAGGCCGCCGCCCGATAACCAACAAAAAATTGTTTATTGACTTCTCTATCAACGATACGTAAATGTGGATGGCGGCGAACTTATAAGGGGTTAACCATGAGAAAAGCTTTGCTAATGACCGCGGCCCTTGGGTCGCTTGCCCTGGCGCCGTTGCTGAGCACGGGCGCACAGGCGTACGGTTGCCAAACGGCGGCTTCGAGACCACAACGCAGCCCTTGCCCCCTCTTACTCCCGCGAACGCGAAGCGGCCTGGAGGCACGAGCCCAGGACGCTCGCATCCACCAGGGCCTCGACCGCCGGAGTTGGCCAGTCGTCGCAAAGCGGCGCAAGGGGATCGAGCTTGGTCAGCGGGGTCGCGCGCGCTATCCATCCGCCCGCCAGGATTTGGCCGAGTTGATCCTCGCTGCTCCCGTAGGCCCGCGCCGTATCGAGCTCGGTGACCCCGTGCTCGATCGCCTGTAGCACGATAGCGCGCGCCGTCGTCTCGTCGGGCATGCCGCTGATATTGACGCGACCATAAGGAATACCGAGCTGGGCCGTGCCCA